>NZ_CP191850.1:1945000-7889737 GCF_050953795.1 Streptomyces kronopolitis | reverse complement strand
GGTGTTGCGCTCACGCTCCGCGTGAGCGGAGGCGGCCGGCTGCGCCGGCCGCTCAACCCGCTCGCTGTGCGAGCGGGTTGACGTCGAGTCCGCTGCGCTCCCTCGACGAGCCCGGTTTCACCGGGCTGTCCGGGGATTCCGCTGCGCTCCACCCCCGTCCAAGCGGGTGCGCTCCGCTCCCCCGCCAACGGGCCCTCCGACTCCGCCTCCAGGCCCTCGGGCCCGCTGACGCGGGCGGCTGGCTACGAGGGTGGGGGTGTCGCTCGTTCGTGGCAACATCCTAGCGCATCAACTGATGCACATGTACCGTTGGCGGAAGTAGAGCACACCCTATGCATGATTTGTTGTCACTGGAGCGGCAGGGAAGGAACTCGCGTGTGGAGCACTGAAGATGTGGCGCGGGACCAGGTCAGGAGGCAGGCGAACGGGCTGGATATCGCGGCCATTGCCGAGAAGGTCACCGAGGCTGACCGCCGCCGGCAGGAGACGGCGCAGGACGCCCGGCTGGGCGTGTCCGCCGCATTCGAGGACGTGGACCGCCTGGCCGAGACCTGGGCGTGGACCGCCTGGCCGAGACCTGGGCGGCCAAGGCCGCGGAGTGGCGGCGCGTCAGGGACGTGGTGGCGCAGGCCGGCTGGCCGGTCTACGCCCCGGAGGGGGACGTCGAGGGTGCGGAGTGGGCCCGTGAGCGTGAGGAACGGCGCGCGGCGGTCCTGAAGGAAGCTGCCGCGGCAGAGGTACGGCGGCGAGAGGCTGCGGATGAACTGCGCACGGAGGTGTGGCTGCCAGCCGCGCCCGGCCGGCTGATCCGTGCGGCGGCCGCGCGGGCCGGCCTTCGGCCTGACGAGGTGTTGGCACAGGTGGCGCAACGGGTGACCGTGAGCGAGGACGGAACCATTTCCGTTCCGCCCTTCACGCCGAATGTCTGAAGAGCTACGAGATTTTAGACGTAGGGGAGGAATGGAAATGTCAGCGATTCCGCTCAAGGAACACCAGGTTGACCAGAAGTCGAGTTTCCGGAAGTGGGTTGGATTTCCTGCAAGATCTTTTGTGCCGCCGGAGGGTGCGCGTGCCACGGGGGTCTCAGCGACCGGGTCCGGGAAGACGATCACGGCCGCTGCGAGCGCGCTGGAGTACTTTCCCGAGGGCCGGATCCTGGTCATGGTGCCCACGCTGGACCTGATCGTGCAGAGCGCGCAGTCCTGGCGCCGGGTGGGGCACCGGGCGCCGATGGTCGCAGTGTGCTCGGTGGACAACGACCCGGTGCTGAAGGAGCTCGGGGTGCGCACCACCACGAATCCGATCCAGCTGGCGCTGTGGGCCGGGGCCGGGCCGGTGGTCGTGTTCGCCACGTACGCCTCCCTGGTCGACCGTGATGACCCCGCCGACCCAACGGGTCAGGGGAAGGTTCGCGGGCCGCTGGAGGCCGCGCTGGCGGGCGGGAAGGGGCTGTACGGACTGTCGATGGCAGGATTCGACCTCGCCGTCCTGGACGAGGGGCACATGACGGCCGGGGACATCGGCCGGCCCTGGGCGGCGATCCACGACAACAGGCGGATCCCCGTCGACTTCCGTCTCTACCTCACTGCCACCCCGCGGATCTTCGCCGCGCCGCGGCCGCAGCGCGGCCGGGACGGCCAAGAGCTGGTGATCGCCTCGATGGACACCGACTCGTCGACCTACGGCACCAGGATTTTCGACCTCGGCCTGGCAGAGGCGGTGGATCGATCGATCCTTGCCGGCTTCGAGATCGATGTCCTGGAGATCCGCGACCCGGAGCCCATCCTGGGCCTGTCCGAGGACGCATTGCGCGGACGGCGCCTGGCGCTGCTGCAGGCCGCGCTCCTGGAGCACGCCGCAGCCCGAAACCTCCACACCGTCATGACCTTCCACCAGCGCGTCGAGGAAGCCCGCGCGTTCGCCAAGCAGATGCCGGCCACCGCCGCCGAGCTGCACACCGCCGAAGCCTCCGCAGCCGCTCTCGCCCACGCGGAGGAGCTGCCCGACTCCTCCATCGACGCCGAGCTCTACGAGCTGGAGGACGGCCGCCACGTCCCGGCGGACCGGGTCTGGGCCGACTGGCTGTGCGGCGACCACCCCCTTGCTCACCGGCGGGAGGTGATCGGCCGGTTCGCCAACGGCATCAACGCCGCCGGCAAGCGGGTCCACCGCGCGTTCCTCGCCTCGGTGCGGGCCCTGGGCGTCGGCGTGGACATCACGGGGCTGCGCGGCGTGGAAGCAGTCTGCATCCTCGGCACCCGCACCTCCCAGGTCGACATCGTCCAAAACATCGGCCGAGCCCTGCGCCCGAACCCGGACGGCAGTGTGAAGACCGCGCGGATCATCATCCCGATCTTCCTTCAGCCCGGCGAGGACCCCAAGGACATGGTCGCCTCCGCCAGCTACCAGCCCCTGGTCGACATCCTCCAGGGCCTGCGCTCGCACTCGGTCCGGATGGTCGACCAGCTCGCCTCCCGCGCCCTGACCCGCGGCGAAGAGCACCTCCGCCTCCACGCCCGGCCCGCCCGCCGTGCTGCCGAGGCCGCCGGCGGCGAGGCGGAGGAGACGGAGGGCAAGGCACAGTGGGAGGTGGACCGTGTCAACGCGGTGGTGGTGAACTTCGCCCGGCCCCGCGACGCCGCCGACATCGCCGCCCTCACCCGCTGCCGCGTCATCCAGCCCGAGTCCCTGGTCTGGCTGGAGGGCTACCAAGCCCTACGCCGGTGGCGCGCCGAGCACGAGATCACCGGCCTGCACGCCGTCCCCTACGACACCGAGGCCCCGGCCGGCTCCACCGACGCCTTTCCGCTGGGGCGGTGGGTGCACCAACAGCGGCGGGCGCTGCGAGACGGCGAACTCGACCCCCACCGCAAGGAACTCCTCGACGAAGCCGGGATGGTGTGGGAGCCGGGCGAAGAAGCCTGGGAGGCCAAACTCGCCGCACTGCGGTCGTACCGCCGAGCCAACGGACACCTCGCCCCGCGTCAGGACGCGGTCTGGGGCGAGGGTGAGACGATGGTGCCCGTCGGGCAGCACATGGCCAACCTCCGCCGCAAAGGCGGCCTCGGCAAGGACACGGAACGGGCGGCGAAGCGCGCGCAGCAGCTGACCGCGATCGACCCCGACTGGAACTGCCCCTGGCCGCTCAACTGGCAACGCCACTACCGCGTCCTCGCCGACCTCGCCACCGACGAACCCGACGCCGTGCTGCCCCACATCCAGCCCGGCATCACCTTCGACGGCGACGACATCGGCACCTGGCGATGGCGACAACAGGAACCGGGAACCTGGACGCAGCTCCTGCCCGAGCAACGCGAGCGGCTCACCGCACTCGGCGTACGAGGCGTCTCGCTCGCCGTGTCTCCCGCCGCCCCGGCAGCGGCCGACGCGGCCAAGAGCGGCGCGGAGAAGACCGGGAGCAAAGCGCAGCAGTCGTTCCAACGGGGCCTGGCCGCCCTGGCACAGTGGGTCGAGCAGGAAGGCCACCGGCCCGTCCCGCGCAGCACGATCGTGGAGATCGCGGTCAACGGCGAGACGGAGCCAGTGCCGGTGAAGCTGGGCGTATGGGTATCGAACACACGCGCCAGGCGGCACAAACTCACCCCCGAACAACGTGCCGCCCTCACCGAGCTCGGTGTCGCCTGGGCCGGCACCGCACCGGCCACCAGTGAGCGCTGACCGATCGCGATCGCATTTGCCCGGGCTGCAACGGCTCGGGCAAATGCGTACGCGCAGGCCGCGATGCGCAGAGCATCGAACCGCCCGCGCCCGGCCCCGCGCAAGCGACACAGTCACCAGCACCGCCGGCGATGCCCAGGCCGAGGGCAGCCGGGCAGCACGAACTCCGGCGGCCTTCGTCCGGTCGGCCCACGCAGCGCACAGAGCCGCGCGGCGGTGAGCGCACCGGTTCGGCGAATACTCCACACACGAGCTTGGCATCCAGCCCGACGCCTACAACCCGCAGCTGGGCGTCGAGCTCACCCAGTTCCGCGACGAGAACTTGACTGCCGAAGGCTTCGGCCAGGCCGCCTGGCCCGGCCACAGCCGCCCGCAGGTTCGGAATAACCGACCCCACACTCGGGTGCCTGCCCCATCGCGCCGCTGACCAGCGAATTCGTACGGTCGATGGCATGGAAGCCATCCTCGAACTCGACCGGGTCAGCCGGACCTACGGCCGCGGCTCGCGCACGGTGCACGCGCTGCGTGAGCTCGACACGCGGTTGTACGCGCACTCCCTCACCGCCGTCATGGGCCCTTCCGGGTCCGGGAAGTCGACCTTTCTGCAGTGTGCGGCCGGGCTCGACAGGCCGACGTCGGGGAGCGTGCGACTGGCCGGGCAGGAGATCTCGGGCATGGGTGAGCGGCAGCTGACCCGGCTGCGACGGGCCCGCATCGGGTTCGTGTTCCAGTCCTTCAATCTGCTGCCGACGCTGACTGCCGAGGAGAACGTGCTGCTGCCTCTGCGCCTCGACGGCAAGCGCAAGGACCCCGCGGGGGCGCGGCGGATGCTCGCCCGTGTCGGCCTCGACGGCCGTGCGGATGCGAAGCCCGGTGAGCTGTCCGGCGGCCAGCAGCAGCGCGTCGCCGTTGCCCGCGCGCTGATCACCGAGCCGGACGTGGTCTTCGCCGACGAGCCGACCGGCTCCCTGGATGCGGATACCGCGGCCGGGGTGCTGGCGCTGCTGCGAGAGGCGGTGAGCTCGTCCGGGGCTACGGTCGTGGTCGTCACGCACGACCCGGCGGTGGCTGAGCGCTCCGACCGGGTGCTGCGGCTGGCCGAGGGGCGCCTTGTGGCGGACACCGTGGGGGCGCCGGTATGAGCGTCTTCGCCCCCAACGGCCTGGCCACCGCCTCCGTCAGGGCCCGGCCCTCCGCGTTCGTGGGGACCTTCGCCGCGCTGGTGTTCTGCGCGACCGTCGTCACCGCGAGTGTGGCCGTAGCGGTTTCCGCCTCCCGCGTGCCGTCCTCCCCAAAGCAGTATTCGGTGTACGAAATGGGCCTCGTCTTCAGTCAGATCACCGTCTACCTGTCGATCTTCGTCATCGGCCAGGTGATGTCCCTGGCGGTGAGCCAGCGGGGGCGGGAGAGCGCGCTGCTGCACGCCATCGGCGCCGGCCCGTGGCAGATTCGGCGGATGGTGGCGACGGAGGCGCTGGTCACGGCGCTGCTGGCGCTGCCGGTCGGATACGGGCTCGGGGCGCTGGTCGCGTGGGCATGGTTCGGCGTGCTCGACGCCGGCGGGATGCTCCCGGCCGGGATGGCACTGCACGTTGGGCTCGGGTCGCTGTTCGCCGCGCTCGGGACACTGGTGGTGTGCTCACAGCTCGGCGGCTTCATCGCGGCGCGGCGCAGCTCCCGTACCCGCCCGTCGGCCGCGCTGTCGGTGACGCAGGCGCCGGGCGGGGAACCGGCGGGCAGGGTACGGGCATCGGTCGCGCTGGTCTTCCTCGCGGGCGCGGTCGTCCTCACCGGGGTGGCCGCTGCAGGGTCGGCGGAGAACGCCGGGGATGTGATCCCGCTGGTGCTGCTCGCCTATCTGGTGGCCACCGGCGTCGGCGGGCCTTGGCTCGGCAGGCTGGGGACGCGCCTTGCGGCGCCGGTGTTGCGCAGCCTCGGCGGCGTGGCCGGCGAACTCGCAGTCGCGGGTTCCCGCGCGCGGGCTCGCCGCCTGTCGGCTGCGATCGCTCCGATCGCGATGGTGACGGCCTTCGCGCTGGCCCAGTTCGTGTCGCTGGCCGCAAGCGACGAGATCGATGCCACGGCGCTCTTCGGGACCCTGCTGTACGCCGCGTTCGCGAGCCTGGTCGCCGTCAACACACTGGTGATGCTGACGCTGGAGCGGCTGCGGGAGTTCTCGCTGCTGCGCACGATCGGCGCCGAGAAGCACCAGGTGCGCGCGGTGGTGCTGGCCGAGTCGGCGATCACGGCGCTGGCCGGAGTCGGCACGGGCACGGCCATCGGCTGCGCGGTGATGGCCCCGCTCGGCGGCAAGACGGGCACGCCGCTGTCCAGCCTTCCGGTGTGGGCGTGGGCAGCGACGCTGGGCACGGGAGCCGTCCTGGTGTGGGCGGCGTCCGCCGCCCCGCTGGGGCGAATGTTCCGGGTGCGTCCGATCGACGGCGTGACACGAAGGAGTGCCTGAGAGATGGCAGGCTCCAAGCTGGGGGCACCGTCTCTACCCGAGGGGCGGTGCCCATGACGAGAAGAGCCGGCCCGCCCCGACCTATCGCGGTCACGCCCACCACGACCACACCGAGACTCGCATGGCGGGGACAGCCGAACCCCCGCCATGTCCGCCCGAGAGGCGTCAAGGACCTGATGCGCCACCTCCACAAGCTGCCCCGCTTCCTCCATCAAGCCGCGCACCTCCTGCCCGGCGCGTCCCGCCGGGCAGTGAGCGTCCTGCTCGGCTCCCCCGGTGAGGCCGCGTACGCTCTACTCGCGCCCGCCCTCGGGCTCGTCTGCGGGCTCGCCCTGCTGATGCTGCTCGCCGCCTCCCTCGTCACCGCGATCGTCCAGATCGGCTTGGTCCTGCTCATCGGCACGCTCGCCGCCGCCCGCGCCACCGGCGCCATGCACCGCGCCCTGCTACGCGGCCTGCTCGGCGAGGGCATCCCGGCGCCGGCCAAGCGCCCGCGCGGCTTGCGCTCCGCCCTCACCGACGGCGCCGGCTGGCGCGCCGCCGCCTTCACCGTCGCGTACACACCCGTCGGCCTTGTCCTCTTCGCGGTGACGGTCATGGGCAGGTTCTACGGTCTTGCTGCGCTCACCTATCCCTTCTGGTGGCGGGCACTCGAAGAGGGCGGCCACCCCGGCATCGGCTTCGGCTTCGGCATCGAACCCGACACCTGGCCTCAGGCCCTGCTCACCGCCGTGACCGGCGCCGGCATCCTCACCTTCACCACCTGGTCGACGCGCGGGCTGCTCGACCGCGTCGTACGCCCCATGGCCCACGCGCTCATCGGGCCTGGACGGCTTGAATCCCGGGTCCAGGAGCTGCAGGAGACCCGTGCCTTGGCCGTCCAGGGCTCCGCCGCCACCTTGCGCCGCATCGAACGTGACCTGCACGACGGCGCCCAGGCCCGTCTCGTCGCGGTCGCGATGGCCCTCGCCGGCGCGAAGGACCACCTCGCCCGAGTCCCTGGAGATGCCCCTGAGCTGGCCCACGGCCGCGAGTTGGTGGACTCCGCCCTCGACGGCTCCCGCACCGCGCTCAAGGAACTGCGCGACCTGGTGCGCGGCATCCACCCACCGGCCCTCGACGACGGCCTCGACGTCGCCCTGGAAACCCTGGTATCGGGCTACGCGCTGCCCGTGACGCTGGACGTGGCCCTGCCGGAACGGCCCGGAGAGGCAACAGAGACCATCGCGTACTTCTGCGCGGCCGAGCTCCTCGCCAACGCCGCCAAGCACGCAGGCGCGACCCGCGCCGAAGTGGCGGCGTATGTGAAGGACGGGGCGCTGCACCTGTCCGTACACGACGACGGGCGCGGCGGCGCACGGCCGCGCGCGGGCGGCGGCACGGGGCTGGCGGGATTGTCGGAGCGGGTCAGTACGGTGGATGGGCGGCTGCTGATCGACAGTCCTGCCGGCGGCCCGACCACCGTTACCGTCGAACTGCCGCTGGGCCCCAGATCCTAGCTAGGATCCGCCACATGCGCATCGTGATCGCCGAAGACGCCGTCGTCGTACGCGAGGGCTTGGTCCAACTCCTGTGTGACCGGGGCTTGGACATCGTTGCCGCGGTGGGCGACGCCGAGGCACTGCTCGTGGCAGTCGAGGAACACCGGCCGGACGTCGTCGTCGCGGACATTCGTATGCCGCCCACGCACCGCGACGAAGGACTGCGGGCCGCGCTCACCCTGCGCAAGCGCTATCCGGACCTCGGGGTGCTGCTCTTCTCGCAGTACGTGGAAACGCGCTACGCCAACCGGCTCGCCGCCGCCGGCATGTCCGGCTTCGGCTATCTACTCAAGGAACGCGTCGTCGGCGTCGACGACTTCGTCGACGCCCTGCACCGGGTGGCTGCGGGCGGCACCGCGCTCGATCCGGAGGTGGTCTCGAAGCTGCTGGCCGCCCAGCACACAGCACACGGCCTGGCAGAGTTGACCGCGCGCGAGCACGAGGTCCTCGCGCTGATGGCTCAAGGCCACACGAACGCAGAGATCGCTGAGGTGCTCGGCATCTCCCAGCGCGTGGTGGAGAAGCACACCGCGAGCATTTTCACCAAGCTGGACCTCCCGCGCACGGAGGCCGGCCACCGGCGCGTCCTTGCAGTGCTGCGGTATCTGCAGGGCGAGGGCTGAAAGCGAAAGGTCAGGTTCCGTGCACCGTGGTCTTGGTGGCGGCGATGTCCTGCCACTCGTAGAAGCCGTCCGCAGGCAGCAGCACCACGGCCTGGGGTAAGCATCTTGATAGCGGCCCGCCCTCGCCGGGTGGGCCGGGCCGCTACCGGCGGGGGTAGCGCTCGTCGCCGTTCACCAGGCGGCGGAGCACCCGCCCCAAGCGGCCAGTGGGCTCCGCCATCCGTATGCGGCACCCCGCGCAGTGGACTCCGTCGGCCGGCGGCTTCGGTGGCTTCGGTGGTGGTGATCGTGCAGATCGAGCCGTCCCCGTAGTTGCGTGACGGGGACGGCTCACCTACCGATCGCTTCTTGGCCTGACGGTCTGCGTGGTCCGGTGAGCGACCCCACGATTCCACCGGCGACGGGGGTCAGAGGCAGAGGGTCATGGTGCTGGTGGAGGTGAGGAATCCTCCTGCGACGGGAGTGGTCGCGGTGTAGCCGAGACCGCTCTGCACGGGGGTGATGGTCGCCTTGCAGGTGGCGTTGCCATACACGTCGGCCACCGCGGTGCACAGAACGGGTCCGCCGGCCCCGCCGGAGCGGAAAGTGACCGTTGCTCCGGGAGCTGCGCCAGTGGCGGTGAGAGTGGCGGTGGCGTAGGACCAAGGCAGCGGCGGGAAGTTGAGCCGGTAGCAGGCCGGCAACGCCTTGAACGTACCGCCGGCGGGCTGGACAGTGACGGTGACCGGCGCGGATGCCACATTCGTGCAGGTGCAGGCCGTGCCGGCCGCGGTGACCGTGGCGGTGACCGTGTTGATGCCGGGGGTGGTGAAGGTGACCGTGCCAGTGGCCACTCCGAAGGCGTTGGTGGTCGCGCTGCCGAGGGTGGCGCCGTTGCTGGTGAACGTCACCGCCGCATTCGGCACGGGCAATCCGTTGCAGGTGACCGTGGCGGACACGGTGGTGGGCTGACCCACAGTCACCGTCCCCGACGGCGGCGACAGCACGATGCTGCACGTGGAGGCCGCCTGGACGTTGACGGTGACCGGTCCGGAGGTGACGTTGGTGCACGAGCAGGCTGTGCCGGCCGCGGTGACCGTGGCCGTGACGATGTTGGCGCCTGGGGTGGTGAAGGTGACCGCGGCGGCGGCGATGCCGGAGGCATTGGTCGTGGCGGAGCCGAGCGGGGTGCCGTTGCTGGTGAACGTCACCGCCGCATTCGGCACGGGCAATCCGTTGCAGGTGACCGTGGCGGACACGGTGGTGGGCTGACCCACAGTCACCGTCCCCGACGGCGGCGACAGCACGATGCTGCACGTGGAGGCCGCCTGGACGTTGACGGTGACCGGTCCGGAGGTGACGTTGGTGCAGGGGCAGGGGGCGCCGGCGGCAATGACCGTGGCGGTGACGATGTTGGCGCCTGGGGTGGTGAAGGTCACCGTGCCTGTGGCGACGCCGGAAGCATTGGTGATCGCGAAGCCGATGGGAGCGCCGTTGCTGTTGAAGGTCACCACCGCGTTGGGCACCGGCACCCCGTTGCAGGTGACCGTGGCGGAGACGGTGGTGGGCTGGCCCACGGTCACCGTTCCCGAGGGCGGCGTGACGGTGATGTCGCAGGTGGAGCCCGGCTGCACCGTCACGGCCACCGAGCCGGACGACGGGTTGAAGCACCCCTGACCGCTGTAAGCGGCACTGATCGTGCCCGAGACCAGAGTGGCGGAGTCGAAGCACGCCCTGCCTGTCGCGTCGAGCGGGACGGTGTGAGTCAGGCTGCCGGCGCCGGTGAAGACGACACTGCCCGTCGGAACACCCGCTCCGGGGGTGGTGGCGGTGACCTGCGCACACACCGTGACCGTCTGACCGGGGTCGGAGGGGTTGGGGGTCGCGGTCACCGTCGTCGAGGTCGCGGCAGCGGTCACCGTCACCGGCGCGAGCCCGGAACTGGAGCCCAGGTAGTTGCTGTCACCGTTGTAGACCGCCACTGCCTGATGCACACCGGCACTGAACGTCGCCGGCACCACAGCCGTCGCCTGCCCCGACGCGTTCAGCGTCGCGGTCACCGGCGGCCCATCGCTGGAGACGATGAACGACACCGTCCCCGCCGGAACCGGAGCACCCGGCACCGCCGGCGACGCAGTCACCTGCGCAGTCAGCGTCACCGGCTTGCCACATGCCACCGGACTCGACACCACCGACACCGACACCGACGTCGACAGCAGTGCATAGGTGTAGTCCAGCGGGTTACTCGTCCCGTAGGGAGTGGTGACCGTGACCTGCTGCGTGCCCGAGCCCGCAGGTGCCGTTACCGTCAACGAGGTGCCATCCGGGCTGACCACGACATTTGTCCCTGGCGTGGATCCGAACAGTACCTGCGTCGCACCCGTGAAGTCAGTGCCGGTCAACGTCACCGTATTCCCACCGGCAGGGATACCTGACCCCGGCGACACCTCCGACAACAGCGGCGCCCCCTGCACTGACAGCACGCTGACGGTGGCGTTGTTCTGGTTGGTCACATAGACAAAGCGGCCGTCTGGTGTGATGGCCACGCCATTTGGGCCGACGAAGCCCACGAACGTGTTGTCGATGATCATGTTGTCCGAAGTGCGGATCACGAACACTCTGCCAAGGGCGTTCGCTGCGACGTAGGCGAAGTCACCGTTGGGTGTGATCGCGATCCCATGCGTGCGACCGAAGCTGTGCGGGATCGTGGCCGCGATCGAGTTGTCCGCGATCCGGATGACATCGACCTGCGATGGAGCACCAGCACCACCATGGGTGACGTATGCGTAGGTACCGTCCGGCGTGATCGCCACGTCCCATGGCCTGGCACCGATGGGAACGCTTGTGAGCAGGGTATTGTCGGAGAGCCGGAGGACATCCACCCTCGCCGCATCCCAGTTTGCGACGTAGGCGTATGCGCTATCCGGCGTGATCGCGAGGCCGTAGGGGGAGCCGCCGATGTCAATGATCTTGACGATTGCGTTGTCCGAAACGCGGATGGCGAAGACGCGACCGAAGGCTCTGTCGGTCACGTAGACGTAATGACCGTCCGGAGTGACAGCGACCCCTTGCGCGAGTGCGACGTACGGGCCGGTGGAGACAGTGTTGCCCGGCAGATTGATCACACCCAGGTAACCCCCCGCTGATAGGATGGGAGCGGCGTAGGCGTGATTGCCGTCTGGCGTGATGGCGATGGCTTGCGGTGCACCACCCAGGGAAATGGTGTCTACGACGTTGCCGTCGGCGGTTCGGATGACACTGACAGTTCCGCCACCACTGTTGGCGACGTAGGCGAATGCACCATCAGGTGTGATCGCCACGTCTACTGGGCCTGGTCCCACTGTAATGGTGTCTACTACCGGCATAGCGCACTCCGTTCTCTTTGATGGATCGGAGTGGGCAACGTGGCAACCCGCCTTCGCCTGCATCGTTGAGGCGACGCACTCCGATCTGATTAGGCACCCAATGCCAACAGCGGCGATATGCCTGAACCGAGAAAGGCCCCTGAAGGCCCAGCGTGAAAGTTGCCGCGCCGTTTCCCACTACACGCCGGGCGTGGACCGTTGCGGTTCGTTGCGGCAATGCGTATGACGTTGCTACCCAGCTCGGAACCCCGCGCGCCTCTCGGATACGTGCGTTCGGCTATTGCGTACGCGGTGCGATGCCGCCTTGTTGGTTGAGCCGTGCCCCGCTCTCGTGTCTGCTGGGCGTCGTCAGCCAGAGCCGTGAACGCCCCGGCGATTCACGCCAGTTGTCGGCGACCAGCTCCAGGGCCTGCAGGTCAGTGCGCAGCGTCTGCTTATCGACACTGAGCCCGGCTCGATATCGGGCCGGCCCTCCTGGTCGGCGTCGTCGAAGGCAAGCTGCGCGGGCGCTGCGCCCTGCTGGTGCCGGGCGATGTAGTACAGCGCGCGGTCGGTGCGGTGAGCGGTGTGTGGCTGGGCGGGGAGGACGGTGCCGGCGGTGACCGCCCGGTCGTGGCGCAGGGAGATGCGGGGGATGTCCCACTCCCCGTCTCCAGGGCGAGGCAGGGCACGGCCGGGGTCGTCCGAGCCAGCCGTGGGCCGTTCGTCGGATGTCAGTTTCGGCGGCCGCTGTTGGGTGGGCGTCGGATCGGTCAGGGCCCATCGAGCGGCGGAGAGGTGGTAGTCCGGACGGGGCCGCAGGCGGCATCGGGCTCGGTGAGGTCGGTGCAGTGCGCGACGAGCGCGCCGTCCATGATCTGTTCGTCGAGGCCGGGCTCGCCGGGGGCGGACTCGCAGGCCGAGGACGCGGTGGCGGCGGACTTCGGCAAGCATGTGTCGGCCCCGGAACCGGCCACTGCCGTTCATCACGAACACGGTGGCGGTGACGGCCGCCAGGCCGCGCCCTGCCAGCAGCCCTTCCCCCGGGTACTGGCACGGCGGCAATCCACTGTGCACCCAGTGCCGCGCCAAGGTCGAAGCAGGACGTACCAAGGCATCGGCCGCCACAAAACCGTCAGCTGCCTCATACCACTGACCTCACCACAGCCCGGGTGAGCATCTTGCATCCTTCCCGCCCTTTCCTGGGGCGGGTCGCTACCGGCGGGGGCAGCGCACGTCGCCGTTCACCAGGCGGCGGAGCACCCGCCCGAAGCGGCCAGTGGGCTCGGCCATCTGTATGCGGCACCCCGCGCAGTGCACCCCGTCGGCCGGCGGCGCTTCCTCTTCCCACGGGTCGTCCTCGAAAGGGCTGCTCTCCCGCGGCCCCTGGCACTCCTGACACACCGGGTCAGGCACCGTGGCGGCTTCGGCGGCGGCCTCCTGCGCCGCCCACCGCTCCCTCTCCTCCTGGTCCTCGCGCTCGCGCTGCTGCTTGCGGAGCTGGTCGCGTCGACGTTGGCGGCGCGACCAGGCGCGCTCGTCGTCGGGGTCGTCCAGTGCATCGGTGAGCATCTGCTAGGCGGGGTGGCCGAAGCGCAACCAGACCGGGCCCAGGGGCCCGTGCTCGCGCAGCCGGTGGCGAACTCGCAGTATCGGCCGGCCCAGTGCGCCTCGGTCAGGCGCGTGACGTTGTTGATCCGGTTGTCCATCGCGGTGGGGCCGACCTGCTTGGTGAACACGATCGCCAGCGGCGGATGCCCCTCAGCCCCAGCGGGCCATACGGGGTCTCCACATCGGGACCGGCTTCTCCACCGGCCGGGCGTAGCGGTTCGGTGCGGGGGTGGGCGGCTTGACGGTGCGGCGGAAGAACTCGCGGTAGCGGGCAGCCTTGTAGGCCAGGACGACCGGGCTTTCGGTGCCGTTGTCGACCTCCACGAACATCACCGGCAGCCCTGCCTCCGGAGCGGTGAGGACCGCGTCGGCGCGGGGGCTGTTCTTGCCGGGGGTGGTGAGCGTGCCGGAGACCGGGAGCACCGCCTCCGTCGCCCAGGAGCTGATCTGTCCGAGCCCCTGCGGTCGCTCCTGGGCGGCCTCGAGGACGGCAGCGGTGTCTTTTGCCCGCCGGGGCGCTGGAAGGGGCTGTGGTGGCGGTCTGGAGCTGATCGCGGGGTACGGGGCGGGTTGGTTCGGGTGGGGTCTGGAGGAAAGCGGCGAGGGTGTCGGTGACCTTCACCGCGTGCTCGGCACCCGAGCGTGCGGCGCCGCGGGCGGTTCCGCCCATCTCCCGCACCGGCCGGTCCAGCACCGCGGCCGCGGCCTCCAGCCCGGGACCGGTCAGATTCCACAGCTTCTCGGAGACCAGATTGCCCGCGCCATTGGTGCGGCCGGACGAGCCGAGCGACTCCACCAGACCGTCACGGCCGAGGTCGAGGCAGCCGTTGCGGACGGTCTGCGCGCCGGCCGTACCCGGACACATCAACTGCCGGATCTGCTCGGCGGTCGCCACCTTCACCACACCCAGCGCAGCGAGAACCATCTGCCGCGTCTTCGCCGTCGACCTGTACGGCCGGCGCTTCGACCCACCCACACCCCACCCCTCCCCCGCACCAGCCACCGCTGGTGTGACCACTCCGCCCTGCGACCACGAGCCCCGACCCGAACCCGACACCCCACCCCCCAAGTTGCTTCTCGTCGGCGGCCTCGACCCGTTGGGGTTCGCGTCGAAGTCGAATGCCAGAAGAGGCTTCTCCCGCGGGAGTTCGCCGCCTTGATCCATCGCTCCGAACGCGTAATGCCCTGGCGGCTCTTCATGTCCGGGTTGCCTAATATGAGACTACAAAGTAACTTTCCACTTGGAAAGTTACTTTGCGTACGGGAGTGAGTGGATGGACGAGTACCAGGTGGACATGGAAGTTGTGGCTCGTCAGCGCCGGGCCGCGGCTGCGCGAGTTCGGCTGGGCTGGTGGTTTCCCGCGTTGATCGCGGTGTCCTGGGCACTGGCCGTCAGCAGCACCTTCCCGGTCGCCGGTTTCCGGCGTTTGGGCATCCCGGACCTGCCGTACGGGCAGGTCGGCGGTCTGCTTTTCTTGGCGTTGATCGGGGTGTTCTCCGTGCGGTCCGGAATGAACCGCCGGGATGTGCGGCCGTTCGCCGTGTATCCGTCGCTGCGTCGACGCTTCCCCGCGTTCGTCCTGGTGTCCCTGGGCGGTATGGCAGCGGTGTTCGGGCTGGGCCGGCTGAGCGATTCGTCGAACAGCGCCGCATGGGCGGCCATCGCGGTCGCGGGGGTCGCGGGGGGCGTGATCGCGTTCCTGCTGACCTGGATGGCTGCGGGGATCCGTGGCGACATCCTGACCGGAAGTCAGTTGCGGTGACCGACACACCCGTAGGGCTGGACCCGGTGATTCATCCGCTACCGAAACTGTCGATCTGTGCCCTGCTGGCCGCGGGCCCGCAGTGGGTAGAGTTCCGCACGGTCCGCGAGGCGACGGGGCTGAGCGATTCGATGGTGTCCAAGCACAGCCACGCCTTGGAGGATGCGGGCTACATCGACATCCGCAAGGGGGGCATCGGGCAGCGCCCGCGTACCTGGTTCCGCATGACCCCGCTGGGCCAAGACCGCTACGGCGGGCACGTCGCGGCACTGCAGCGGCTACTCCAGCATGAACCTGACCAGAACGCCAGCCCGGACGCCTGACTTCCGCGTACGTGAAACTGGCGATCGTGCGGGAGCTGTGACTGGACCCCATCCGTGCAGAGTGCTGCCGGGCACCTCGGATTCCCGAGGTGCCCGGCAGCCTCTGATCAATCAGCTACATGCCCAGGCAGGTGAGGACGCTGTTGCCGTAGTACAAGGACACGGCCGCCGCGCACGCAGGCCCCAAGGCCACGCAGGGCCCCCCGAGGATTCCCATGACCCAGCCGGGGATCGAGTCGTCATCTATGCACTTCTTGAGGTCGTCAAAGAAGCCCGCCTGCTGGATGTGGCCACCCGAGGTGAAACCCGCCTGCAGGACCTGACCACCCGGGGTCGCCTTCGGCACAGGACCGGTCGCCGGGGCCGACGAGGCACCGTCACCCGAGGCGCTCACGTGCTGCGCAAGGACGCCGTCCCGCCAGGCAGTCCACACCCCGGAATTCGGCCCCGTGGGCTTGAACTGCGACTCGCCGCTGTGCAGCGCACCGTCCTTGCCGATCTGCACCGTCAGGCCGCTCGCGGAAAGCAGCCCCGCACCTTGGATGGGGATCGCCAGAGTCGTACCGTCCGGCCCGACGGCTGCGCGAGCGCGCTCGACGGCCAGGTGCGCGCCGGCGGGCAAATGTGTGGCCAGTTGACCGGCGGCTATCTGCTTCTTCACTCGCGCCACAGCGTCGGCCTTGACGTTCGCCGGCGCCTTCGCATGGTCCTTGCGGAACTGCTGCAACGCTTCCTTGAAGTTCTGCGTCGTCTTGTCAGTCGCAGCCGCCTGGACCGCCGCAGCCGAGTTCCCCGCTACGGCGGGCGCCGGCCCGGTGGGCGTCGGAGCGCTCGCACTGGCCCCGCTGCCGACGGTAAGCACCAACGTCATCGCCACACCCGCAGCGACCGTCGAGAGCCCCGAGGCGACCACTGCAGCGACCGTCGGGCCGCTCATCTTTGTTCCGCGCACAGACTTCTCCCCCACTACTTCCTATTTCCACATGGCTACTTGTGATCGGTCGCGTACAGCGCGACTCGACCAAGGGGAATGGGCATACACCGCTGGCGCGAAGACTGAACAACCCCCAGCTGCTTCCCCCTGGTTCTTCCCGGCCACTTGAATCGGACAGGCCGGACGAACTGGCGCAACGTTAAAACACGCCTCAAGCGAGATCAAAAACGTCTCACCGTGAGCAAGATCACCATGAGGTAGTATTTATTGATACTGCCCGATATGACGCCCCAGTTCTCGCCAGATCACCCATCCCATTTCGGCCAATTGCCATACGGATTCAGTTGAATATGCATCAAACTGACTCGGAGTCCGCTCGGAAGGCACCCACCTAACGGGAAGAGCCAGGCAGCAGGCCGAACTCCGCCACCACGTACCTGATCAACCCGCACGCGACCGCCACCTCGGATTCCACGACGAAGAACGTCGCTTCTACCGGCTGTGGCAGCACCGCCAGCCCGAACCGCTGCACACCGGCGAGACGGAACCGGTGCCGGTGAAGCTGGGCGTATGGATTTCGAACACCAAGTCGAGGCGGCACAGGCTCACCCCCGGGCAGCGCGCCGCCCTCGCGGCGCTGGGGGTGCGGTGTGGGTGTGATGCTTTCGGTCAGGAGCGTTGGTCTGGCCGCTTAGTGGTCAGCTTCGGAAGTCCTTCGGGGGTTGATCACGCGGCCAGGTAGAACGAGGATTCTTCTGGGTGATCGGCAGTGTGCCGGTCGAGTCTGGCCAGCAGATCGTCCAGGTCGGAGGTGGTGAACTTCCACTGGAATGGCTGTGCCGTGGCGTTGTAGCGGTCTTCGAAAGCTCGGAGCCGGTCCCCGACCTGGGTGAGGTCGGTGAAGTCGTTGGGCGTCACGACCTTGCGCTGCACGACGGAGAAGAAGATCTCCACCTGGTTCAACCAGGAGGCGTGCACCGGGGTGTGGACCAGCACCGCGTTTGGGAACGCCGCGGTCAACCGGTCCGCTGCTGCCTTGCCGCGATGGGAGGAGCCGTTGTCGACAATCCAGAACACCCGCTTGGAGCTCGCGTAAGGTTCCTGGCTCATGACCTGGGCGACCAGGTTCATGAACGGGTCGATGCCGGTGGTTGGTTCGCAGCGGCCGAACACCTTGGCCTGGAGGACGTCGTAGGCGGCCAGGTAAGCCAGCGCGCCGCCGCGCCCGTAGGTGTGGTTCACGCGCATCGCGCGGGCCTGGCCAGGGGCGAGGGTGGGGTGGCAGCGGGCCTGGATGGAGGTCTTCTCGTCGGCGCTGATGACGCACTCGTCCGGTCCGAGCGGCAACGAGCACGACCACGACGACCAAGCCGCGCAGCCAGGTGTGGTGTGCGACCTGCCAGAGCAGGCGGAAGGGCCAGCAAGATCAGTCCGCACAGCGTCAGCGCGGCATTCCACGGTCAGCCAACCCGCGCCCGACCTCCCGAACGTCCGACCGGGGCCGCGAACTGCACCACTGGCACTCGTGACCTCACACACTGAGCTCACCCTCGCCGGCAGCTCTCCGCCGCACCTGCGAAGAGCACCGCGCGAGTGAACACGACAAGGTGAACAGGCTCGGCTCACCTCCGCCTGCGCGGAGAGCACGTCCGTGCTGCCGGCCAGCGCGGTGCCGAGTGCGTCCGCTCCGCGCAGGCGGAGGTGAGCCGAGACCCTTCAGCGGGTCGTGGCGTGGATGCACGTCCGCTCCGTGCAGGCGGAGGTGAGCCGTCCGGCCGGGCCGCTGGCAGTACGTCGGCTCCGTCCTCTCCGCGGGGGCGGAGGTGAGCCGGAAGCTGGGCCTCGCCGAACCCTGCCTGGAACGCCCAGCAGCCACGCGCCCTTATCCCCGCTTGGACCGCGAGCCCAGCTGGGCTACCCGGGGAAGCTCGAGGCCGATTCGGGGGTCCCGGTACCTGAGCAGGTCGTCCGCCGGGTTCGCCAACCGGTTCGTCAGCAGAGCCTCGACCGACCGGGCGAAGCCCCCCCCGTGACGTGGGCCTCCGACCTCTGAGCAGCGCAAAATCCTTACCGCCTATAGCAGTCGGCGTGAAAATGGCATGGGCATTCGTCACTCATGTCAGCAACAGGTGCGCGCTAATCGTCAGTGCCAACTACCAGGTCACTGGGGCTTCACCCCTGGCATTCAGATGACGATGCTCCACTGGCACTCCCCCGCAGACCATCAACAACAGCGACGACCGGCCCGGAGTGTGCCGCAAGGCCCCCGTCTTCGCGGCGTGCTTGATTCCGCGTCGTCAGGGGCCTCCGCGCCGACGGAGCTTACGGCGTGTGCACGATCGCGCTCGTCCATGCGGCGCGCAGGGCCTTCTTGTCCACCTTGCCGACCTTGGTCGTGGGCAGCTGGTCGAGCAGCACCGTCTTCCGGGGCGTGTACAGCTCTCCCAACTCGGCGGTCACCGCCGCGCCGACCGCCGCCGGGTCGACGTCAGCGCCCTGGGCCGTGGCCAGGAAGATCTGTACGGCTTCCCCGTACTCCTCGTCCGGCACTCCCAGCGCCGCCGCGTTGCGCACGCCGGGCAGGGTGAGCAGGAAGTCCTCCAGGACTCGGGAGTAGACGTTGTCGCTGGTGCTGCCGGTGACGATGATGTCCTTGGCCCGGTCGACGAGGTAGAGGTATCCCTGGGCGTCGAGGTAGCCCATGTCCCCGGTGCGCAGCCAGCCGTCGTGCAGTGCCGTCGCGGTGCGCTCGGGGTCCTCGTAGTAGCCGAGCATCACTGTCTCGCCACGCACGCACACCTCGCCGACCTGCCTGAAGGGCAGTGCGGCCGCGCTGTCCTCACCACGGATCTCGACCTCGACACCGGATATCGCGCGGCCGCAGCTGCGCCAGAGCTCGGGGCGCCGGGCTCCCTCCGAGGCGAGATCCTCCGCGCCGAACACGGTGATACCGAGCGCCTCCGACTGCCCGTAGCCCTGGCCGAGCACGGGCCCGAACACCTCGACCGCCTGCTGGAGCCGGCTGGGCGAGCTGGCCGCGCCGCCCACGACGATCTGCCGGAGCGCGGGCAGGGCGCCCGGCTCGCACTCCGGGTGGTCGAGAACCGCGTACAGCATGGGCGGTACGAACATGGTGGCGGTGATCCGCTCTTCGCGCATGACCGTCAGCGCCGCGCCCGCTTCGAACTCCGGCAGCACGACGAGGGTGGACCCCGTCACCAGAGCCTGGAGCGAGGTGAGGTGGCCGCTGCCGTGCGTGAGCAGCGTGGAGGCGAGCACCCTGTCCGTGCCCTGGTGGTCGGTGGGGAAGAAGGCGGGGCCGGAGTTGTGCGGGGTGTCGTCCAGCAGGCCCACCAGCGCGTCGTAGAGCCGGTGGCTGTGCGCGGCGAGTTTGGGGCGGCCCAGGGTGCCGCCGGTGTAGAGGACGGTGACGGCGTCGTCGGCGCCCGGGGTGGGCACGTCGTCGGGGCGCTCGTCCGGGCACCGGGCCGCCAGGGCCAGCAGGTCCGTGCACTGCTGGTCGCAGGGCCCGAGGCTGAGCAGTGCGGGGGTGTGGACGCTGCGGCCGGCCGCGTCGGCGGCTCGCTCGGCGAAGAGCGGGTCGGTGACCACGGCGCGTGCCCGGGACTGCTCGACCAGCGCGGCGAGTTCGCCGGGCCCCGGCTCGGGGGGCAGGAACACGACGCGGCAGCCGATGAGATGGACGGCGAGCTGTACCAGGACGGAGTCCACGCGGTTGGCCAGGAACAGCCCCACACCGTCGCCGGGCGTGAGCCCCTGCTCGCGCAGCGCATGCCCCAGCCTGAAGAGCCGCCGCCGGGCCTCCCCCCTGGTCAGGCGCTGTGTCCCCTGGACGAGTGCCTCGGTGTCCTCGTCCTTGTTCCAGTGCTCCAGGATGCGGTCCACGTATGTCCGCGGCTCGGATGTTCCCTGTGTGTTAATGATCATCGGCATATCCAAACATGCTGCTCAGGGGCCGTGGTCGAAGAGGGGTCACCTTCGGCCATCCGCCGGCGGAGTAGCATGCCCACGCCTTGAGGGGCGTGCGGTACGCGCGGATCGGTTGAGCGCGGATCGGTTGGGCGCGGATCGGTTGAGCGGGGTGAACCGCCTAGGCGTCGCACCGTGGTTTTCCGGGCCCGGGCGGTTCTCTCAACCGGGTAGTGGGGCGTCGGCGAGGCGGTCGGCGACGAAGTCGGTGACGGCGGTGACGTTTTCGCTGAGGAAGAAGTGGCCGCCGGGGAATGTCCGCAGGGCGAAGGTGCCGGTGGTGTGCTCCTGCCAGGCGGCTGCCTCGTCGTGGGAGGTGCGGGGGTCGTCGGCGCCGGTGAGGACGGTGACCGGGCAGCGGACGGGCGGGTCGGGCGTGAAGTGGTAGTCGCCCAGGGCCCGGTAGTCGGCGCGCAGTGGCTCCATGATCATCTTGAGCATCTCATCGTCTCCCAGCAGCCGGGGATCGGTGCCGCTCAGTTCCCGGATCTCGGCGAGCAGGCTGTCGTCGTTGCTCAGGTCGACGTTCTCGTCCCGGTGGCGGGACGGTGCGCGCCGGCCGGACAGGAAGAGCGCCACCGGTGAGGTGTGCAGTTCCCGCTCGAACCTCCGTGTCACCTCGAACGCGAGGAGTGCCCCCATGCTGTGGCCGAAGAACGCCAGCGGGCGGTCCGCGAGGTGCCGCAGGCGGTCGAACAGGAGGTCCGCCAGGACGTGCAGATCGGTGACACACGGTTCATCGCGCCGGTCCTGACGTCCCGGGTACTGCAGGGCGAGGGCGTTGAACCGGTCCGAGAGGGAAGTGCAGAAGGGCCGGTAATAGCTGGCGGAACCACCTGCGTGGGGAAAGTGGACCAGAGGGAGCGCCTCGGCGGGACCCGGTTGATAGCTGCGGATCCATCGGTCCGATTCGGTGGCTGTTTCTGCACTCAACTCATTGCCCCTTCCGCTGTTGTGGCACTTGCGTCCTGCACTGAAGTGTTCAGAGAATCGCAGTCGCCCACCGTTGATTCAACCCCGCATCCCGCGAGGATTTTCAAGTCAGGGGCGATAGGGGGTGGTTAGGGGATTGTCCTGCCGCTGCGGACCGGTGAACCCTTCTTGCGGAACCCGCAGCGTCAGTGGAGAGAACGGATGGTCATGACAGGTGAAGGTCGGTCGGACCAGCTGGTGACCGCGCTCCGGAAGGTCACGCGGGACCTGCGCGATACCCGGCGGCGGCTTCAGGCGGAAGAGGACAGGAACGGCGAGCCCATTGCCATCGTGGGAATGAGCTGCCGTTTTCCCGGGCATGTGGACTCCCCGGAAGCGCTGTGGGAGTTGGTGTCGTCGGGGCGGGTGGCCAGCGGTCCGTTTCCTGTGGACCGGGGCTGGGATCTGGACGCGCTTTTCAGCGAGGCGCCGGACGGGAAAGTGGCCTCGTATGTGCGCGAGGGCGGGTTTCTTTATGATGCCGGATGGTTCGATGCCGCGTTCTTCGGGATATCTCCGCGCGAGGCCGTGACCATCGATCCGCAGCAGCGGTTGCTGCTGGAAGTCGCCTGGGAATCCCTGGAAAGGGCTCGGATTTCTCCGCAGGCCTTGCGCGGCAGTGACGTCGGTGTCTTCGCCGGGGCCATGAATCAGGACTATGCCGTCCGACTGCACGAGTCCATGGAGGATTTCGAGGGTTTTCTGACCACCGGCAACACCGGCAGTGTGGTCTCCGGCCGGCTGTCGTACACCCTCGGGCTGGTCGGTCCGGCCGTCACCGTCGACACGGCCTGTTCCTCGTCGCTCGTGACCATGCATATGGCGGCCCGGTCGCTGCGTGCCCGGGAGTGCTCGCTGGCCCTTGCCGGCGGGGTGACGGTGATGTCGATGCCCACGACGTTCACCGAGTTCTGCAGGCAGCGCAACCTTGCCCCCGACGGCCGGGCCAAGTCCTTCGCGGCCGCCGCGGACGGCACCGCGTGGGCCGAGGGCGTCGGCATGGTCGTGCTGGAGCGGTTGTCCGACGCCGAGCGCAACGGCCATCCCGTCCTGGCGTTGATCCGCGGATCCGCGGTGAACCAGGACGGGGCCTCCAACGGCCTGTCCGCCCCGAACGGGCCTTCCCAGGAGCGTGTCATCTGGCAGGCCCTGCGTGACGCCCGGCTGACGGCCGATGAGATCGACGCGGTGGAGGGGCATGCGACGGGCACGCGGCTGGGTGATCCGATCGAGGCGCAGGCGCTGCTGGCGACGTACGGCCAGGGCCGGCCTGCCGAACGGCCGTTGTGGCTGGGGTCGTTGAAGTCGAACCTCGGGCATGCGCAGGCCGCCGCGGGGGTCGGTGGCGTGATCAAGATGGTGATGGCGCTGCGGCACGGCGTACTACCGCGAACGCTGCACGTGGATGAGCCGACGCCGAAGGTGGACTGGTCGGCGGGTGCGGTGCGGTTGCTGACGCAGCCGCGGGACTGGCCTCGTGCGGACCGGCCGCGCCGGGCGGGCGTGTCCTCCTTCGGGGTCAGCGGCACCAACGCCCACCTGATCCTCGAAGAAGCCCCGCAGGCCCCTGCGCACGAGGCCGTCGCGGAGCGCACGGACACCGGCGGCGGCGCGGCGCTGCCGTTGGTCCTCTCGGGCCGTACCGCCGCCGCCGTCCGGGAGCAGGCCCGCAGGCTGCACGGCCACCTGACCGACCACCCCGACCTCGTACCCGCTGGGGTCGCCGGCTCGCTGGTGACGACCCGGAGCACGTTCGACCACCGGGCCGTCGTCCTCGGCACGGAGCGGGCCGAACTGCTCGACGGGCTGGACAGCGTCGTCCAGGGCGTTCCGGACGCGCGGGCGGTCACCGGCCTTGCCGTCGGCGGCCGGGACGTGGTCTTCGTCTTCCCCGGTCAAGGAGGCCAGTGGGCGGGCATGGCGCTGGAGCTGAGGGAGGAGTTCCCGGTCTTCGCCGAGACCCTGCACTCCTGCGCCGAGGCTCTCGCCGCGCATGTCGACTGGTCCCTGCTGGACGTCCTGCGCGAGGCCGAGGGGGCGCCGGGCCTGGACCGGGTCGATGTGATCCAGCCCGTACTGTTCGCGGTCACGGTCGCCCTGGCCGACCTGTGGCGTTCCCTGGGCGTCGAGCCGTCGGCCGTGGTGGGCAGTTCCCTGGGTGAGATCGCGGCCGCCTACACGGCCGGCACGCTGTCGCTCGCGGACGCGACCAAGGTGGCGGTGCTGCGCAGCCGGGCGCTGCTGGCGCTGTCCGGGCGCAGCGGCATGGTGTCCGTTCCGCTGGGGCGGGCGCAGGTCGAGGAGCTGATCGCCGCCTGGCCGGACCGGCTGTTCGTCTCCGGGGTCAACAGCCCGTCCCTCAGCGTGGTCTCCGGCGACAACGAGGCGGTGGACGAGCTGCTGGCGGTCTGTGCCGAGCGGGGTATACGTGCCCGGCGCGTCGCCACCGACTGCGCCTCCCACTACCCCGCCGTCGAGGCCCTCGAAGAGCAGCTGCTGACGGACCTGGCGGACCTCGCGCCGGAGCCGGCGCGTATCGCCTTCCTGTCGACGGTCGCCGGGGAGCCGGCGGGGACGGAGACGGTCCCGGACGCCGCGTACTGGTACCGCAATACGCGCCGGACCGTCGAGTTCGGGCCGGTCGTCCAGCGGCTCGCCGCCACCGGGAGCAAGGTCTACCTGGAGATCAGCCCGCACCCGGTGCTGAAGATGGCGCTGTCCGAGATCGTGGAGCAGGAGAGCGGGGAGGCAGCCGTTCTCGGCACCTTGCGACGCCACACGAGCGACCGGCGGGCCTTTCTCACCTCCCTGGCCCATGCCTACGTCAGCGGTGTCACCGTCGACTGGGCGGCGCTGCCGGAGCTGTCCGGCGCGCCGCAGGTCGACCTGCCCACGTACGCCTTTCAGCGCGAGCGCTACTGGCCCCGCCCGGCGGCCGCGCAGGACGACGGCGGCCGGCCGGCGGCGGGCGGGTCCGCGGCGGTCGGCCAGGGGGCGGTGGACGCCCACTTCTGGGAGGCCGTGGAGAAGGGGGACCTGGGCGGTCTCGGTCCGGACCTGCGGTGCGACGACCGGACCCCGCTGGGGGAGGTCCTGCCGGAACTGGCCTCCTGGCACCGCCAGGGACTCGAACGGGCCCGGGTGGACGGCTGGCGGTACGCCGAGCGCTGGCGGCCGCTCGACCTTCCCGCCACGGGGCCGCACGGCAGATGGCTGCTGGTCCACCCGGGCGGCACGGAGTCCGACGCCACCACGGAATGGGTGCGGGAGAGCCTGCGGGAGGCGGGCTGCCCGGTCGTCGACCTCCCGGCCGACACGGCGGACACCGACGCCTCGACGCTCACCGAGCGCCTGCGGCAGGCCTGCGCGGACGGCGGGCCGGAGCCGGCCGGAGTGGTGTCCCTGCTGGCCTTCGACGGGCGGCACGACACCGCGTGCCCCTCGGTGCCCCGGGGCACGGCGGCGACCCTCGCCCTCGTCCGGGCGCTCGGCGCCGCCGGGATCACGGCGCCCCTGTGGTGCCTGACGCAGGGCGCGGTCACCACCGCGGCCGGCGACCGGCCCGGTGCGGCCGAACAGGCCCAGATCTGGGGGCTGGGCAGGGTGGTCGCGCTGGAACACCCCGAACGCTGGGGCGGCCTCGTCGACCTGCCGGGTGTCCTCGATCCGCACGCACGCACCCAGCTGTGCGCGGCTCTGGGCGGCGCATCCTCGGGCGAGGACCAGCTGGCGCTGCGCCCGGTCGGCGTCCTGGGACGCCGGCTCGTCCCGGACGGCGGCGCGCGTCCGGCCGCGGAGACCGCCCCCTGGCGGCCGTCGGGAACCGTCCTCATCACCGGCGGTACCGGCGCGCTGGGCGCCCACGTCGCCCGCTGGGCCGCCGGCCGGGGAGCCGGACATCTGCTGCTGACCAGCAGGCGCGGGGCCGACGCGCCCGGCGCGGCCGAACTCCGGGCCGATCTGGAGGCGTCGGGCGCCACCGTGACCGTCGTCGCCTGCGATGTCGCCGACCGCCGGGCCGTACAGGAACTCCTCGACGGCATTTCGGACCGGCATCCGCTGACGGCGGTCTTCCACGCCGCCGGAGTGCTCGACGACGGCCTGACCGCCGACCTGGACACCGGACGCCTGGAAACGGTCCTGGCGCCGAAGGCCGAGGGCGCCCGGCTGCTGGACGAACTCACCCGCGGCACCGCGCTCTCGGCGTTCGTGCTGTTCTCCGGCTTCGCCGCCACCGTGGGCAGCAGCGGCCAGGCCGGCTACGCCGCCGCCAACGCGCACCTCGACGCCCTGGCCCGGCGGCGCCGGGCCGACCAACTGCCCGCCACCTCGATCGCCTGGGGGCCGTGGACCGGCGGCGGTCTCGTGGACGAGGGCATCGAGGAGCGCCTGTCGCGGCGCGGCCTGACCGCCATGGAACCCCGGCTGGCCGTCCTGGGGCTGTCCGCGCTGCTGTCCGACGGCCCCGACGGCCCGGCGAACGTGGCGCTCGTCGATGTCGACTGGCGGCGGTTCCTGCCCGCGTTCACCGCCTCCCGGCCGAGCCCCCTGCTGCGGGAGGTGGCCCGGCCCTCGCTCGCGGACCCCGGCGCGGCCGACGGGCGCGACGGCGCTCCCGGCGGCGGGGCCGTCCCCACGCTGGCCGCACGCCTGCCGGGCCTCACCGCCGTGGAGCGGGACCGGCTGCTGCTCACGACGGTGCGTGCCCAGGTGGCGAGCACCCTGGGCTATCCCGGGCCCGACGCGGTGTCCCCGCGGCAGCAGTTCAAGGAACTCGGGATCGATTCCCTCACCGCCCTCGAACTGCGCAACGGGCTGCAGGCGGTGGCCGGAGTCGCCCTGCCGGCCACGCTGGTCTTCGACCATCCGACGCCGGAGGCGGTCGCCGGGCATCTGAGCCGGACCCTCCTCGGTGACGGGGCGCCCACCTCGTCGTCCCTGTTCACCGAGATCGACCGCCTCGGGTCGGCGCTCGGCTCCGCCGACCTCGACGAAGCCGAACAGCACCTCGTCGCGACCCGTCTGCGCTCGCTGGCCGCCCGGTGGGACGCCGGCCCGTCGAACGGCGCCGGCGAGGTCGCACGGACGCTGGCGGACGCCGACCGGTCCGAGGTCCTCGCCTTCATCGACCGAGAGCTCGGCCTCTCGTAGCCAGGAACCCCGTCGTCGGCCATATTCCAGAGATGAGCAGGACATGCGATCCGAAGAACAACTGCTGGACTACCTGAAGCGCGTGACCGCGGACCTGCACGACACCCGGGTGCGGCTCCAGGCGACGGAGGAGGCGTCCCGCGAGCCGGTCGCGATCGTCGGGATGGGGTGCCGTTACCCGGGCGGCGTGTTCTCGCCGGAGGATCTGTGGCAGCTGGTCTCCGAGGGACGCGATGTCATCGGCGAGCTGCCCACCGACCGTTCCTGGAACCTGGACACCCTCTACGACCCCGATCCGACGGCACCCGGTACCACGTACGCCCGCGGCGGTGGGTTCCTCGACACCGCCACCCATTTCGACGCGGGGTTCTTCGGCATCTCCCCGCGCGAGGCCGCCGCGATGGACCCGCAGCAGCGGCTGGTCCTGGAGACGGGCTGGGAGGCGCTGGAGCGCGCCGGCATCCCCCCGGCGTCGCTCGGCGGGAGCGACACCGGTGTCTATATCGGTACGGGCATGCAGGACCACATCATCCATCTGCAGAAGTCCCGGCAGGAGGCCGAGGGGTTCGTCGGCACCGGTAACGCCATCTCGGTGGTGTCCGGCCGGCTCGCGTACACCCTCGGGCTCGAAGGCCCCGCCGTCAGCGTGGACACGGCCTGCTCGTCCTCGCTGGTGGCGCTGCACCTCGCGGTCCAGGCGCTGCGCGCAGGAGAGTGCTCGCTGGCTCTGGCGGGCGGGGCGACGGTCATCAACACCCCGGTGATGTTCGTGGAGTTCAGCCGTCAGCGCGGGCTGTCGCCGGACGGCAGGTGCCGGTCCTTCGCGGCGGACGCGGACGGCACCGGCTGGTCGGAGGGCGTGGGTGTGCTGGCACTGGAGCGGCTGTCGGACGCGCGGCGGCACGGGCACCGGGTGCTCGCCGTCGTGCGCGGGTCGGCGGTCAACCAGGACGGCGCCTCGAACGGTCTGACGGCGCCGAACGGGCCCTCGCAGCAACGGGTGATCCGGCGGGCGCTGACCGCGGCCCGGCTGTCGGCCGATGAGGTCGACGTGGTGGAGGCGCACGGGACGGGGACGCGGCTGGGTGATCCGATCGAGGCGCAGGCGCTGTTGGCGACGTACGGCCAGGGCCGGCCTGCCGAACGGCCGTTGTGGCTGGGGTCGTTGAAGTCGAACCTCGGGCATGCGCAGGCCGCCGCGGGCGTCGCCGGTGTGATCAAGTCGGTGATGGCCCTGCGGCACGGGGTGTTGCCGCGGACGCTGCACGTGGACGCGCCGACCCCGGAGGTGGACTGGTCGGCGGGTGCGGTGCGGTTGCTGACGGAGCGGCGGGACTGGCCTCGTGCCGGCCGGCCGCGCCGGGCGGGCGTGTCGGCGTTCGGGATCAGCGGCACCAACGCCCACCTCATCCTCGAAGAGGCCCCGGAATTCGAGGAGGCTCCCGAGGAGGGGGCTGCCCCGGCGCCGCGGCTGACGGGCATGCCGTGGGTGGTGTCCGGGCGGAGCGGGCAGGCACTGCGGGCGCAGGCGGCCCGTTTGCGGGACTGGGCCGAGGGCCACCCGGACGTGGCGCCGGAGACGGTGGGTCTGGCCCTGGCCACCGAGCGGTCGGTGTTCGAGCACACGGCGGTGCTCACCGGCGCCGGCCTCGACGACATGCTGGGCGGGCTGTCGGCACTGGCCGAGGACCGGGCGGCGCCGGGTGTCCGTCTGGAGACGTCGGCCGGGGGCGGCCTCGCCTTCGCGTTCACCGGGCAGGGAGCTCAGCGCCCGGGCATGGGGCGCGGCCTGTACGAGACCTTCCCCACGTACGCGGAGGCGTTCGACGCGGCGTGCGCGGCACTGGACCCGCACCTGGGGCGCCCGCTGGCGTCGGTGGTCTTCGACGGCGATCCCGCCGGCGCGGAGGCGCTGCGGACGACGGCGTACGCGCAGCCGGCCCTGTTCGCGGTGGAGACGGCGCTGTTCCGCCTGATGCAGTCGCTCGGCGTCCACCCGGATCTGCTGATCGGGCACTCGGTGGGCGAACTGTCCGCCGCGCACGCGGCCGGGGTGCTCTCGCTTCCGGACGCGGCACGGCTGGTGGCGGCCCGTGGGCGGCTGATGCAGTCCGTGCCCGAGGACGGCCGGATGCTCGCGGTCCAGGCGTCGCAGGACGAGGTGCTGCCCCGGGTCGCCGAGCTGGCGGAGAAGGGCGGCGCGGTGGCGGTGGCCGCGGTGAACGGGCCGGAGTCGGTGGTGGTCTCGGGCCGCACCGAGGCCGTGCAGGCGCTGGAGAAGGAGTTCGCCGGGCGGGGCCGCCGCACCCGGTACCTCGACGTGAGCCACGCGTTCCACTCCCCGCTCATGGATCCGGTGCTGGAGGAGTTCGCCCGGATCGCGGCGTCGGTCACCTTCCGGCCGGCGACGATCCCCGTCGTCTCCAACGTGACCGGGGGTCTGATCGGCGACGCCCGGCTCGCGGACCCCGCGTACTGGGCGGACCACATCCGCGCCACGGTCCGGTTCGCCGACGGGGTGGGGGCGTTGGCCCGCGAGCAGGTGGACACCGTGCTCGAACTGGGCCCGGACGCCGCACTCACGGCGCTCGGCGGCGAGATCCTCGACCAGGACACCGCCGCCTTCGTGCCCGCCCTCAGCCGCAAGCACGACGAGACGCCCACGTTTTTGACCGCGCTGGCCCGGCTGCACGCCCGGGGCGTCCCCGTCCGCTGGCCCGCCGCCACCACCCCGTCGGATGCGTCGCCGGACCTGCCCACCTACGCCTTCCAGCGGGAGCGCCACTGGCTGGACGGCGTGGAGCGGACCGATGTGGCGGGCACGGGCCTGACCGGCATCGGCCATCCGCTCCTGGCGGCGCAGACCGCGCTGCCGGGCACGGACGGGGTCGTCCTCACCGGCAGCCTGTCGCTGCGGGACCATGCCTGGCTCGCCGACCACGCCGTGCTGGGCGTGGTGCTGGTGCCCGGCGCGGGGCTGCTGGACATGGCCCTGACCGCCGCCGGACACACGGGCTGCGCCGAGGTCGAGGAACTCACGCTGCAGAGCCCGCTGATCCTGCCCGAACAGGGCGCCCGCTCCGTGCAGGTCCTGGTGGGCGCGGCCCAGGAATCGGGGCGGCGCACGATCACGATTCATTCGCGGCCGCAGGACGGCGACCCGCACGCCGCGTGGACGTGCCACGCCACCGGGCTGCTCGCCACCGGTCCGCAGGAGGAGCCGGCCACCTCGTCGGAGGCCTGGCCGCCGGCCGGGGCCGTCCCCGTCCCGGTCGACGACCTCTACCACCGCCTGACCGAGGGCGGCGTCGACTACGGACCGTCGTTCCGGGGGCTGCGGGCCGCATGGCGGCTCGGCGAGGACTTCTACGCCAACGTCGACCTTCCCCAGCTGTCCGGCACGGAGCGGTTCACGCTGCACCCCGCGCTGCTCGACGCCGCCCTGCACTCCCTTGCCCTGCCCGGCGCGATCCTGCACACGGGCCAGGCGCACCTGCCGTTCTCCTGGAGCGGGGTACGGCTGCACGCCTCGGGCGCCGACGCGCTGCGTGTACGGGTCCGGGGGACGGGGCCGAGCAGCGTCGGCCTGGAACTGGCCGACGGCACGGGCCGGCCCGTCGCGACCGTCGGTGAACTCGCCCTCCGTCCGGTGAGCCAGGAGCAGTTGCAGGCCCCCGGCGCCGACCCCACCTCGCTGTACACGGTGGAGTGGCCCGTGCGGGAGCTGCCCGCGGGCGCGGCCGGTTCCGCGGCGCGGAGCTGGGCGCTGATCGCGGCCGACGGGCCCGACGGGTATGCCGTCAACGGCGTCGAACTGAGCCGCCACACGAGTCTGCCGGCGCTCGCCGCCGCCCTCGACGCCACGGAGGGGCCCGCGCCCGAAGCGGTCCTCGTCCCCTGCTTCCTCCCCCTCTCCCCCGGCGGCCCGCCGGAGGACTCCGCCGGCCTCGTCGAGCGGGCGCACGAGTACGCCGCGACCGTCCTCGACCTGGTGCAGACATGGTTGGGGGATGCGCGTTTCGCGGGCTCCCGGCTCCTCTTGCTCACCCGGGGCGCGGTCGCGCCCGACGCCGGCCCTCCCCTCGGCGACGCATGCGGCAGTCTCGCCTGGGGGCTGGTGCGGACCGTGCAGAACGAGCATCCGGGGCGGGTCCTGGTGGCCGACCTCGACGACGATCCGGCGTTCTGGTCCGTGCTGCCCGGTGTGGTCGCCCACGAGGAACCCCAGGTGGCGGTGCGGCGTGGTGTCGCCCACGTGCCCCGCCTGGCCCCGGCCCGCGGCGCCGCCCGGCGGCCCGCCCCCTTCGACGGCGAGGGCACCGTGCTGGTCACCGGCGGCACGGGCGGACTGGGCAGCCTGCTGGCCCGGCATCTCGTCGTCGAGCACGGTGTGCGGCATCTGCTGCTGACCAGCCGACGTGGCCCGCAAGCGCCCGGAGCCGCCGAACTCTGCGCCGAACTGGAGCAGTTGGGAGCGCGGGTGACGATCGCGGCGTGCGACGCGGCCGACTCCGCCGCCGTCGGTGAGCTCCTCGGCTCGCTGCCCGCCGGCCATCCGCTCACCGCGGTGATCCACACGGCCGGCGTCCTGGACGACGGTCTCGTCGAGGATCTGACGCCGGAGCGGCTGAACACGGTACTGCGTCCGAAGGCCGACGCCGCCGTCGTCCTGGACCGGCTGACCCGTCACCTGGATCTGGCCGCTTTCGTGCTCTACTCCTCCGTCGGCGGCACCCTGGGCGGTCCGGGCCAGGGCAACTACGCCGCCGCGAACGCCTTCCTGGACGCGGTCGCCCAGCGCCGCCGCGCCGAGGGACTCCCCGGGCTCTCGCTGGGCTGGGGGCTGTGGAGCGAGTCCACCGGCATGGCGGCCGGGATCGGCACCACGCACGTCGACCGCCTGAACCGCTCCGGACTGGTCACGATGTCCCCCGCCGAGGGACTGGCGCTGTTCGACGCGGCGATCGGCGGGGAGTACGGGCCGGTGGTCCTGCCCGTCCGTCTCGACCTGCCCGCGCTCAGGTCCCGCGCCACCGCGGGAGCGTTGCCGCCGGTGCTCGCCGGTGTGGTCCGCACACCCGCCGGGCCGGCCCGCGCGGCGAAGAGCGGCACGGTGTCCGGGGCCGCGCTGCGGACGAGTCTGTCGGAGCTGTCGGAGGACGAGCGGCGCCGGATGCTGCTGGACGTCGTCCGCGAGAACGTGGCGGCCGTGCTGGGCCACCACCGGGACGGGGCGGTCGACGACGAGCAGCCCTTCAAGGACCTCGGGCTCGACTCCCTCACCGCGGTGGAGCTGCGCAACCGGCTCGCCTCCGCCACCGGTCTCACCCTGCCGGCCACCCTGCTGTTCGATCTGCCCTCGCCGTCGGCGCTCGCCCACCATCTGCTCACCCGCATGGGGTCGCAGCAGAGCAAGTCCCCGCTGGCCGAGGCCGTCGACCAGCTCACGGCCCTGCTCACCACCCCTGACGTGGGGGACACGGAACGCGACCGGGCCACCGCCCGGCTGCGCTCCCTGCTGTGGCGGCTCGACGACGGCAGGGAGCAGAGCACGGAGGACGCCGCGGACCAGGCGGAGTCGGACGACGACATCTTCGCGCTCGCCGACCGGGAGCTGGGCCTGGCGTGAGCCCGGCTCGGCGTCCCCGGAGCCCCGCCCTCCGGCCTCCCACCGACCACACAAGGAGTCCCCCGTGTCCACCGATCCCACCGCGTCCGACGCACCCGGTCCCTCCCGCGAGTCCGCCGGCTCCCCCGCGGCCCCGCAACCGACCGAGGAGAAGTACCGCGACTACCTCAAGCGCGTCACCGCCGATCTGCGGCAGACCAAGCAGCGCCTGCGGACCGAGCGTGAACGGGCCGCCGAGCCCCTCGCGATCGTCGGCATGGGGTGCCGATTCCCCGGGGGCGTGCGGTCGCCCGAGGAGCTGTGGGAGCTGGTGGCCGCCGAGGTCGACGCCATCGGCCCGCTGCCCGCCGACCGGGGCTGGCCGCTGGAGACCCTCTACGATCCCGACCCGGACCGCCCCGGCAAGAGCTACGTCATGGAGAGCGGGATCCTGCACGACGCCGCCGGGTTCGACGCCGAGTTCTTCGGGATCTCACCGCGCGAGGCACGGGCGATGGACCCGCAGCACCGGCTGCTGCTCGAAACCTCCTGGGAGGCCCTGGAACAGGCGGGCATCCCGCCGACCTCGCTGCGGGGCAGCACCACCGGCGTGTACGTCGGACTGTCGCCCTTCGGCTACGGGCCCCAGTCGGCGGAGGTCCCCGCCGACGCGGAGGGCCATGTCGTGACGGGCGGCGCCCCGGCCGTCGCCTCGGGACGGATCTCGTACCTCTTCGGTCTCGAAGGTCCGGCGATGACCGTCGACACCGCCTGCTCGGCCGGGCTCGTCGCGCTCCATCTGGCCTGCGAGTCGCTGCGCCGCGACGAGTGCGACCTCGCCCTGGTCGGCGGGGCGGCCGTGATCGCCACCCCGATGGTCTTCACGGAGTTCAGCAAGCAGCGTGCGCTCGCCCGGGACGGCCGCTGCAAGGCGTTCTCGGCCGACGCGGACGGCACCAGCTGGTCGGAGGGGTGCGGGGTACTCGTCGTGGAGCGGCTCTCCGCGGCCCGCCGCAACGGCCACCGGGTGCTGGCCGTCGTCCGGGGCTCGGCGCTCAACCAGGACGGGGCGTCGAACGGCCTGACCGCGCCGAACGGCCCGTCGCAGCAGCGGGTGATCGAGGCCGCGCTCGCCGCCGCCAGGGTCGCCGCCGACCAGGTGGACATGGTGGAGGCGCACGGCACCGGCACCCCGCTCGGCGACCCCATCGAGGCGCAGGCGCTGCTCGCGACGTACGGCCAGGGCCGCGGCGCCGACCGCCCGCTGCGGCTCGGCTCGCTGAAGTCCAACATCGGCCACACCCAGGCCGCCGCCGGCATCGCCGGGGTCATCAAGACCGTCCTCGCGCTGCGCAACGGGGTCATGCCCAAGACCCTGCACGTGGACCGGCCGACCACCCAGGTCGACTGGTCGGCCGGCCGTGTCGAACTGCTCCGCGAGGCACTGGCCTGGCCGGAGGTCGACCGGCCCCGCCGGGCCGCGGTGTCCGCGTTCGGGGTGAGCGGCACCAACGCGCACGTCATCCTGGAGCACGACGCCCGCCCCGCCGCGCCCGGCGCCGAGACCGCCGAGGCCGACGCGGGATCCGCCGCGCCGCCCGCGTCGCCGGGGCCGCACCCCGTCGTCCTGTCGGCCCGGACGTCCGCCGGTCTCGCCGCACAGGCCGACCGGCTCCACCGGCACCTGCTGGCCGCGCCCGACACGCAGCCGGCCGACATCGCCTGGTCGCTCGCCACGACCCGCGCGCATCTGCACCACCGGGCCGCCGTGGTGGCCCCGGACCGCACCGCGCTGCTCGCCGACCTGCGGTGCCTGGCGGACGGCCTCGACCTGCCGCGGAGCGTCGTCACCGGCACGGTGACGGCGAGCCGGAAGGTGGCCCTGATGTTCCCCGGCCAGGGCTCGCAGTGGCCGGGCATGGCCCGCGAACTCCTCGCGTCCTGCCCGGTGTTCGCCGAGTCGCTGCACGAGTGCGCCCGGGTGATCGACGACATGGTCGACTGGTCGCTGATCGGCGTCGTGACCGGCGCCGACGCGCAGCGCCTCGACGAGGTGGACGTCCTGCAGCCCGCGCTGTTCGCGGTCATGGTCTCCCTGGCGAAGCTCTGGCGCTCCTACGGCGTCGAGGTCCACGGCGTCGTCGGCCACTCCCAGGGCGAGATCGCGGCCGCTTACCTCTCGGGGGCGCTGTCGCTGGCCGACGCCGCCCGGATCGTGGTCACCCGCTCCAGGCTCCTGCTCAAGGTCGCCGGCCGCGGTGGTGCCCTGGCGGTCGGGCTGTCCGCCGAGGCCGCCACGGACCGGATCGCGCCGTGGCACGGCAAGCTGTCCATCGCCGCCGTCAACGGGGCGGATTCGGTCGTCGTCTCGGGCGAGGCCGGGGCGTTGCACGAGTTCCAGGAAGGCTGCCGGACCGACGGGGTGTGGTCCCGGCGCGTCGACGTCGCGGGCATCGCCGCGCACTCGGCCGAGATCGAGTCGGTGCGCGACGAACTTCTCGCCGCCCTCCGGGGCATCGCGCCGCGCGAGGCGGACGTGCCCTTCTACTCGACGGTCACCGGCACCCGGCTCACGGGCCGGGAGCTGGACCCGGAGTACTGGTACCGCAACCTGCGGGAGCCGGTGCGGTTCCTGGACATCACCGAGGCGATGCTGGCCGACGGGTTCGGCTACTTCGTCGAGGCCAGCCCGCACCCGCAGTTGACGGTCGGCACCCATCAGACCCTCAAGGCCGCCGACTCCGACGGCACGGTCCTCGGCTCGCTGCGCCGCGACGCGGGCGGCCCGGAGCAGATGCTGCTCTCCGTGGCGGAGGGCTATGTCCACGGCCTCCCGGTGGACTGGACCCGCGTGCTGGAGCCGGGCGCGCGGGTGCCGCTGCCGACGTACGCCTTCCAGCACGAGCACTACTGGCTCACCGCCACGGACACCGTCGCCGCCGTGACGGAGACCGACACCCGGTTCTGGGACGCCGTGGAGCGCGAGGATCTGGCGCAGCTGTCCGACGATCTCGGCACGGACGCCGGCCTGGCCGAGGTCGTGCCCGCGCTCGCCCGCTGGCGGCGCGAGGGGCACCGCCGGTCGCGCCTGGACTCCCTGCGCTACCGGATCACCTGGCGGGCCGTCACCGAACCGCCGTCCGCGGCCGGTGTCCCGGGCCGCTGGCTGCTGGTGGGCGACGACGACCGGACCAAGGAGGTGGCGCGGCTGTTCGAGACGGCCGAGGTGCTGTCCCCGGCCGGCGCGGACCGTGCCGCACTCGCCGAACTGCTCCGCGGCGCCGGCCCGTTCGACGCCGTGGCCTGCGTCGAACAGGACGCCGAGCGGCTGCTCGTCCTCGTCCAGGCCCTCGGCGACACGGACGCCGCCGCACCCCTGTGGTGTCTGACGAGGGGCGCGGTCAGCGCCGGCCCGTCCCAGCCGCCGGCCGATCCCCGCGGGGCGGCCCTCTGGGGGCTCGGCCGGGTCATCGCGCTGGAGCGGCCGGATCGCTGGGGCGGCCTGGTGGATCTGCCCGATGCGCTGGACGACCGCAGCGCCGGACTGCTCGCCGGAGTGCTGACGAGCGCCGGCGACGAGGACCAGCTCGCCGTCCGGTCGAACGGCGTCTGGGCCCGGCGGCTGGCCCACGCCGCCACCACCGGGTCGCCCGGCGAGTGGAAGCCGTCCGGCACGGTGCTCATCACGGGAGGGACGGGCGCCATCGGAGGGGCGGTGGCCCGCTGGGTCGCCGAGCAGGGCGGCTGCTCGCTGGTCCTGCTCTCCCGCCGTGGCCCGGACGCCCCCGGCGCGGCGGAGCTCGCGGCCGAACTGGCGGACACCGGCACGCCGGTCCGGATCATCGCCGCCGATGTCGCCGACCACACTGCCATGGAACGGGTGCTGGGTGACGTCACCGAGGAGTTCGGGCCGTTGCGCTCGGTGTTCCACGCCGCCGGTGTCCCGCAGAGCACCCCGCTGGAGGACATGACGGCCGAGGAGTTCCGGCAGGTCGTCTCGGCCAAGGTCGACGGGGCCCGGGTGCTCGACGAGCTGCTCGGCGACACCGCGCTGGACGCGTTCGTGGTGTTCTCCTCGATCGCCGCGGTCTGGGGCAGCTCCCGCAGCGGCGCGTACGCCGCCGGCAACGCCTCGCTGGACGCCCTCGTCGAGCAACGCCGCGCCCGCGCCGCGGCCGGCACCTCGATCGCCTGGGGGTTCTGGGGCGACGGTGGCATGGTGGACGCCGAAACGGCCCCGTTGCTGCGTCGCATCGGCCTCGTCCCGGTGAGCCCGCAGGACGGCATCGCCTCCCTCCACCTCGCCCTCGCCCACGACGATGTGGCGGTGACGGTGGCCGAGGTCGACTGGGAGCCGTTCGCCGCCACCTACACCGCGGCCCGGCCCCGTCCGCTGATCGAGGACCTGGCGGAGGTACGGCGGGCCGCCCCGGGCGGTGCGGCCGGGCCGCAGGCGGAGTCCGTACCGGCTGAGGTCTTCCGCCGCGAGATGCTGGCTCGGGGACCGGCGGAACGGCTGACGGCGATGACCGATCTCGTGCGCACCGAGGCGGCGGCGCAGCTGGGGTGGAGCGACGCCGAGCGCATCGAACCCCACCGCGCCTTCAGGGACCTCGGGCTGGACTCGCTGGCCTCGGTCGGCCTGCGCAAGCGGCTGGACGGCAAGACGGGGCTCAGGACGCCGGTGACCCTCGCGTTCGACCATCCGACACCCGCCGAGGCCGCCGCCTTCCTGCTCGCGCTCCTGCTGCCGGAGGGTGCCGACGGCGACCCGGCGGTGCACGCCGAGAGCGAACTCGACCGTCTGGAAGCGGCGCTCGCCGGCTGGGAGGCGGGATCGGTCGGCCGGGCCCGGATCACGATGCGCCTGTCGAGCATCCTCGCCCGCTGGAAGGAGACCGGGCCGTCGGCCGATGAGGACGCGGCGGACGCGGATCTCGCCGACGCCTCCGACGACGACATGCTCGACGCCCTCGGCCGCGAGTTCGGCATCTCCTGACGCACCGTCTCCCGGCCCGACATCCGTGTGTCCCGAACAGGCACCGCCACGAAAGGCTTCTCCCGTGCCCCAAGAAAAGAGCGCCTCCGCCGACGGACGGATGCGGCATTTCCTGACCGAGCTCACCGCGGAGCTGCGCCAGGCCAAGAAGCGGATCAGCGCGTACGAGGCCGAGGAGAACGAGCCGGTCGCCATCGTCGGGATGGGCTGTCGGCTGCCCGGCGGCGCGAGCAACCCGGCCGAGCTGTGGGAACTGGTCGCCGGCGGCACGGATGCCATCGGCGCCTTTCCCACCGACCGCGGCTGGGACACCGAGCGGCTCCACGACCCGCTGGGCGAACAGCCCGGCACCACCCGGGTCCTGGAGGGCGGCTTCGTGTACAACGCGAGCGCTTTCGACGCGGGGTTCTTCGGCATCTCACCGCGTGAAGCGGTCGGCATGGACCCGCAGCAGCGGCTCCTGCTGGAGACGACCTGGGAGGCGCTGGAGGACGCCGGGATCCTCCCCGCCGACCTCCGCGGCAGCCGCACCTCGGTCCATGTCGGCGCCGGCACACAGGGCTACGGCTGGAACATGTACGCCGACGACCGGGACACCGACGCCGAGGACCACAGCATCATCGGCGTCACCACCTCCCTCGTCTCCGGCCGCATCGCCTACACCCTCGGACTGGAGGGGGCGGCGCTGACCATCGACACGGCCTGTTCGTCCTCGCTGGTGGCGCTGCACCTCGCCTGCCAGTCGCTGCGCCGTGGCGAGTGCGATCTGTCGCTGGCCGGCGGGGTGACGGTGATGGCGGCGCCGAGTGTGTTCGTCGAGTTCACCAAGCAGGGCGGCCTGGCCGCCGACGGCCGGTGCAAGTCCTTCTCCGACGACGCCGACGGTACCGGCTGGGCCGAGGGCTCCGGCGTCCTGGTCCTGGAGCGGCTCTCCGACGCCCGCCGCAACGGCCACCAGGTCCTCGCCGTGATCCGCGGCTCCGCGGTCAACCAGGACGGTGCGTCCAACGGCCTGACCGCCCCGAACGGCCCGTCCCAACAGCGCGTCATCCTCGACGCCCTGGCCGCCGCGCGACTGGCACCGCGGGACATCGACGCCGTGGAGGCACACGGCACCGGCACGACGCTCGGTGACCCGATCGAGGCCCAGGCGCTCCTGGCGACCTACGGCCTGGACCGGGATCCCGCCACGCCGCTCTGGCTGGGCTCGCTGAAGTCGAACATCGGACACAGCCAGTCCGCTTCGGGCGTGCTGGGCGTCATCAAGACGGTGCAGGCCATGCGGCACACCACCCTGCCGCAGACCCTGCACGCGGCGACCCCGACCACTGCGGTGGACTGGAGCGCGGGAGCCGTCCAGCTGCTGACCGAGTCCCGTCCGTGGCAGAGCGAGGGGCGCCCGCGCCGGGCCGGGGTCTCCTCCTTCGGGATCAGCGGCACCAACGCGCACGTCATCCTCGAAGAAGCCGAAGCCGAAGCCGAGCCCGAGGTGCGCGGAGCGGCTCCGGAAGGTCCGGTCCCGCTGCTGCTCTCCGGCCGCTCGGAGCAGGCGGTGCGGGACCAGGCGGAGGCGCTGCGCGCCCACCTGCTGCGCCGCCCCGCCGATGAGCCGAGCGAGGTGGCCAGGTCGTTGGCCACCACGCGGACCGTGTTCGCACACCGCGCCGTCGTCGTCGGCGAGACCCGGGAAGCCCTGCTCGACGCGCTGCCGTCGGTGACCCCGGTGCTCTCGGGCCCCGGGCGGGTGGCGGGTCTCTTCTCCGGTCAGGGTGCGCAGCGGCCGGGCATGGGCCGTGAACTGGCGGGGCGTTTCCCGGTGTTCGCCGCCGTGCTGGACGAGGTGTGTGCGGTGGCCGATCCCCTGTTGGGGCGCTCGTTGCGGGAGGTGATGTGGTCGGAGCCCGCGGAAATGCTGGAGCGCACGGAGTACGCGCAGCCGGCACTGTTCGCCTTCGAGGTGGCGATGGCCCGGTTGTGGCAGTCGTGGGGCGTGGAGTTCTCCGTACTGGCGGGGCATTCGGTCGGGGAGATCGCCGCTGCGTGTGTGGCGGGGGTCCTGTCGTTGCCGGACGCGGCGCGGATGGCGGTGGCGCGGGGCCGGCTGATGCAGGCACTGCCGGAGGGCGGCGCCATGGTCGCCATCGCCGCGAGCGAGGTCGAGGTGGAACTCCTCACCTCGGGGGAGCCCTCGGCCACGATCGCCGCGGTCAACGGCCCGGAGGCGGTCGTGGTCTCCGGTGCCGAGGAAGCCGTCCTGCGGATCGCGGACTACTGGCGTGAACAGGGCCGCCGCACCACCCGGCTGCGGGTCAGCCACGCCTTCCACTCACCCCTCATGGACCCGATGCTCGACGACTTCGCCACCGTCCTCGGCGAGCTGACCTTCCACGAACCGACCCTCCCCGTCAGCCCGTCGGCCGACAGCTCACAGCCTTTCGCGTCCACCGCCTACTGGCTCGACCACGCCCGCCACGCCGTCCGCTTCGCCGACGCGATCCACGAGATGCCCAGCGCCGACCTCTTTCTGGAACTGGGCCCGGACGCGGCACTGACCCCGCTGCTGGGCGCGGAGCGACCCGCGCTGGCCACCGCCCGCCGGGACACACCCGAGGTGCTCACCGTCCTCCAGGCCGCGGGCACGGCACACACCCATGGTGTGACGGTGGACTGGCCGGCCCTGCTGGGCGCCGGACGGCGGGTGCCGCTGCCCACGTACCCCTTCCAGCGGCAGACGTACTGGCTCGGTGGCACGGCCTCCCCCACCGCCCCGGACGGCGCCCGTCCGGCGGCCCGCAACAGCCAGGAAGAACGGTTCTGGGCGGCCGTCGAGCAGGAGGACGAGCAGACGCTCACCGGCCTGGGCGCACCGGCCGAACTCGGCCCGGCTCTCCCGGCGCTGGCCCGGTGGCACCGTGCGGCCCGGTGGCAGAGCACGCTCGACTCGTGGCGCTACCGGATCGTCTGGCAGCCGGTGACCGAGCCCCGGACCGTCGCCCAGGTTCCGGGTACCTGGCTGGTGGTGGTGCGATCGGGCGACGACAGCGAGGAGAGCGCCGCGGCGCTGCGCGTCCTGGCGCGGATCCTCGCCGACACGGTGCTCGTGGAGACCGGGACCGACCGCGGGGAGGCGAAGGCCGCGCTGGTCGACGCCGTCGCCGACGCGCCCATGCTGGCCGGAGTCGTCAGTCTGATCCAGCACCCGGACGCGCTCCTGACCCTCCTGCAGGCACTCGGCGACGCGGGGACGGGCGCCCGCCTGTGGTGCCTGACCCAGGGCGGGGTGGCCACGAGCGACAACGAAGCGCCGCGCAGCGCCCACGCGGGGGCGTGCTGGGGACTCGGTCTCGTCGCCGCCCTCGAACACCCCGACCGCTGGGGTGGTCTGCTCGACCTGCCGGCCCGGCTCGGGGAGCACACCGCCGGCCGGCTCGCCGGCATACTCGCGGGCGACGCGCACGAGGATCAGGTGGCGTTGCGGGACAGCGGCGTGCTGCTGCGCCGGCTGGTGCCGGCCCCCGCCCTGCCCGCCGCCCGTGCCTGGAACCCGTCCGGCACCGTGCTGATCACCGGTGGCACGGGATCGCTCGGCGCGCACGTGGCCCGCTGGCTCGCCGAGCGCGGAACGTGCTCCTTCGTCCTGCTCTCCCGCAGCGGGCCCGACGCGCCCGGGGCCGCCGAACTCGTCGAGGAGCTGGAGAAAGCCGGCTCGCGGGTCCGCGTCGTCGCGGCCGATGTCGCCGACCGCGCACGGATGTCCTCCCTGGCCGCCGAACTCGCGGCCGGCGGCGAACCGGTGCGCGCGGTCTTCCACGCCGCGGGCGTCGGCCAGAACACTGCGCTGATGGACATGCGTCTGGAGGAGTTCCGGACCGTCTACTCCGCCAAGATCACCGGCGCCACGGTGCTCGACGAGGTGTTCGGCGACGCGCAGACCGGTCTGTTCGTCCTCTTCTCGTCCGTCTCCGGGGTGTGGGGCAGCGGTCGCTACGCCGGGTACGCCGCGGGCAACGCCTACCTCGACGCCCTCGCCCGGATGCGCCGCGCCCGCGGGCTGGCCGCGACGTCCGTCGCATGGGGCGTGTGGGCGGACTCCCGCATGGTCACCCCCGAGGCCGAACAGCACTACCGGCGGCGCGGGTTGATACCGGTGCCCGCGTCCGGTGCGATCGCCTCGCTGGAACGGGTTCTGGACGCCGACGAGCCCACGGCGGTCGTGGCCGACATGGACTGGGACCTCTTCATGACGGGCTACGGCGCGGCGCGCCGGCGCCCGTTGCTGGAGGAGCTGCCGCAGGTACGGGCGCGGCGTCCGCAGGAGGCGACCACCACCGCCACGGACCGAGGCGACCTGCGGGGCAGGCTCGCCGGGCTGTCGCCGGCCGAGCGGGGGCCGGTCCTGGACGACATGGTGCGCGCCACGCTCACCGAGGTACTCGGGCACACCGACCCGTCCGCGATCGCGCTGGATCAGCCCCTGGTGGAACTCGGCTTCGACTCGCTCTCCGCCGTGCAGGTGCGCAACAAGCTGGGCCTGGCCACCGGGCTCTCGCTGCCGGCGATGCTCGTCTTCGACCACCCCACGGTGACCGCCGTACGTGACTTCCTGGCTGCCGAGCTCGACGGCGCGGGCCGGACGGCAGGGACAACGGGCGGGGAACACGAGGACCTGGCCTTTGGGGCCGACGAGTCCTTCGCCGCCATCTACCGCAAGGTCGCGCTGCGGGGCCGGATGGAGGAGGTCGAAGACCTGCTGGGCAGCGCGTCCGGCCTGCGTGCGCGCTTCTCCGACGCCGCAGAGGCACCGGGCGGCACGCGCTTCGTGCGGCTCGCCACCGGCGGTCAGGGGCCCGCGGTCATCAGCTTTCCGCCCTTCGCGCCGGTGGAGCAGACCCTGCAGTTCGTCCGGCTGGCCAGCTTCTTCCGTGACCGGCGGGATCTGAGCATGGTGACCGTGCCGGGCTTCCTGAAGGGCGAACCACTGGCCGAGAGCGTCGAGGTGCTCATCGACGTCCTGGCCGAGTCGGCGAGGCAGTGCGCGGCCGGCTCGCCCTTCGCACTGCTGGGGTACTCGTCGAGCGGCTGGCTCGCGCACTGCGTCGCGGCCCGTATGGAAGCGCTCGGCACACCGGCCCAGGGGCTGGTGCTGCTCGACACGTATCTCCCCGACGGCATGTCGGTGGCGCTGCGCCAGGCGATGACGTACGAGGTGAACGAGCGGCGCTCGCGGTTCACCAAGCTGAACTTCACGTCGATCACCGCGCTGGGTACCTACCGCAGGATGTTCCGCGGCTGGAGTCCGCAGCCGCTCTCCACGCCGACGCTGTTCGTCCGGCCCGAGGAGTGCATCCCCGGCGATCCCGGGCTCCCGCCGCTCACCGCTCAGTGGCGTACGCACTGGCCGCTGCCGCACACCGACGCGACGGTCCCGGGCGACCACTGCACGATCGTGGCGGAGAACGCCGACGCCACCGCGGCCCTGGTCCACGACTGGCTGGACACCCTCTGACCAGCCCCTTGCCCCGGTCCGGCCCCGTCGCCCTCGTATGGACGACGGGGCCGGCTTGGTGTGCCGATCTGATCCACGGACCGCGGAACGTGGCCGCGTGCACGGGAGTTGCCGCAGCGGGGTCCGGAGGGGCGGGTGAGCGGTGTGGGAGGGCCTGGGCGGGCCACGGTGCCAAGGGCCGCGCCGGAAAGGAAAGGGGAGAAAAGGCTAGGGGAATCTAGGGGTTATCGCTGCCAGGATTCGGTCCGTACTGTTTGGCGCCAGGCAGGGAACGGAGGTCAAGTCCTATGTCTCCTCGACTCGTTCACCCATGCCCGTCCCGCGCACAGGTGGCAGCGTAAAGGGGCCACGGTCCGATGACGCCACCGGAATTCTCCGCACCGGCTCGCCTTTTCTCGCGGAAACGGTCTCGTCACCGAGGGCAGCCGCACTCCCCCACACCGGCCGCCCATGAAACGACTCGAAGGGCTCAACGGCATGGCTAAGCGCTTCCCCACCCTCGCGGTGATGGGTCTCGGGACCACCGGGACGGTCCTCGCGAGCATGGCCGCCCGCAGCGGCCGCCGGGTGATCGCCGTCGACACCGACGCCTCCGCGCTGGACCGGGCCGGGGCCCGGCTGGCCGACACCGGACCGGGCACCGTCGACCTCACCACGCGCCCGGCCGACATCACGTCGGCGGACCTGGTGATCGAAGCGGTACCCGAGCGGATGACGACCAAGTGCGAGGTGCTCCGTCACGCGGACCATGCGTGCGCCCCGGGCACGGTGTTCGCGACGACGACCACGGCACTGGCGGTGAGCGACCTCGCCTTCGCCGCGGGGCGGCCGCGTCGCACGGTGGGGCTGCACCTGTTCCCCCAGGGACCGACGGACCGGACGACCGCCGTGGAGGTCGTGGGGACACCTCTGACGGACGAGTCCGTCCGCACGGACGTCCAGGAGCTGATACGCGACCTCGGGCAGGTCCCGGTGCCGGTGCCCGACCGCGCGGGCTTCGTCGGCGGCGCCCTGACCATGGCCTATCTCAACGACGCCGCGACGATGTACGAACAGCGCTACGCCTCACGCGACGGCATCGACACCGCCATGAGGCTGGGCTGCGGGCTGCCGCGGGGGCCGCTGGCCCACCTGGACGCGATCGGGCTGGATGTCGCACGGGACACGCTGGACGCCCTCTACGAGCGCACCGGTGAACGCCGGTTCCTGCCCGCCCCCGTCCTGACGCACATGGTCGCCGCCGGCTTGCTCGGGCGGAAGGCCGGGCGCGGCTTCTACGACTACGAAACCCCCGACGCCGACGGTGCCGCGGACCCGGGCGACGCGCTGCCGGCGGCCCGCCCCGTACGGCGCATCGGTGTGGTGGGGTCGGGAACGATGGCCACCGGGATCGCGGAGACCTGCGCACGGGCGGGGTACCCGACGACTCTCGTGGCGCGCAGCGAGGTGCGCGCCAAGGAAGCGCTCGCCACCGTGGAGACCTCACTCAGCCGGTCGGTGCGGCGGGGCAGGCTCGCCCCGGAGCAGCTCACCTCGTCGATGGCGTCGCTGACCGGTGTGACGGGCCTGGAGGCGGTCACCGGCTGTGATCTCGTGGTCGAGGCGGTCGTGGAGGACATCGACGTCAAGCGCACGGTCTTCCGTGCACTCGACGCCGGGTGCGGGGCGCAGACCGTGCTGGCGACGTCCACCTCGAGTCTGCCGGTCATCGAATGCGCCATGGCGACCGAACGGCCCGAGGCCGTGGTCGGGATGCACTTCTTCAATCCGGCGCCGGCGATGAAACTCGTGGAGGTGGTGCGGACCGCGCTGACCGCGCGCGAGACGCTCGCGGTGGCGCACGCGACCGCCACCGCGCTCGGCAAGCGTCCCGTCGGCTGCGCGGACCGGAGCGGATTCATCGTGAACGCGCTGCTGTTCCCCTATCTGAACAGCGCGGTGGCCCTGCTCGACGAGGGGATCGTCACCGCCGAGGGCATCGACACGGTGATGGCCCAGGGGCAGGGCTACCCCATGGGCCCGCTCCAGCTGCTCGACGTGATCGGTCTGGATGTGTCCGTGGCCATCCTGCGCACGCTGCACACCACGTTCCGGGAGCCACGCCTGCTGCCCTCGCGCCCTCTTGAGCAGCTCGTGGCGGCCGGCCACCTGGGCCGCAAGCGGGGCAAGGGACTGCGCCACCACGAGCGCTGAGCCGGATCGCGCGTCGCGCCCGTGCGCGGCACCAGTGAAACACCGTACTTTTGGAGGTACCTCATGCGGGAGATCGTCAGCGCTGCCTTGTCGGAGGATGCGGTCGGTGCGGATTTCGCCGCCCTGCCGGTCCCGGAGTCCTACCGCGGTGCCGTCGTCCTGCGGGACGAGGCGGAGATGTTCCAGGGGATGGCGAGCGCCGACAAGGAGCCCGCGAAGTCCCTGCACGTGCGTGAGGTGCCGACTCCCGAGCCCGCTCCGGGCGAGGCCCTCATAGCGGTGATGGCCAGCTCCATCAACTACAACACCGTGTGGACCTCCCTCTTCGAGCCGATGCCGACCTTCGGATTCCTGCAGCGGTACGCGCGGTCCGACGAACCCGGCGCGCAGCGGCACGATCAGCCGTACCACGTGGTGGGCTCCGACCTGGCGGGCATCGTGCTGCGTACCGGGCCCGGCGTGCACCGCTGGAAGCCGGGCGACCGGGTCGTGGCGCACTGCCTGTCCGTCGACCTGCAGTCCCCGGACGGGCACGACGACACCATGCTCGACCCGGAGCAGCGCATCTGGGGGTTCGAGACCAACTTCGGCGGGCTCGCCGAGCTGTCCCTCGTCAAGTCCAACCAGCTCATGCCGATGCCCAAGCACCTCACGTGGGAGGAGGCAGCCGCCTCCGGACTGGTCAACTCCACCGCCTACCGGCAGCTCGTCTCGCGCAACGGCGGACAGATGAAGCAGGGCGACGTGGTGCTCGTCTGGGGCGCGGCGGGCGGCCTCGGCTCGTACGCCACGCAGCTCGCGCTCAACGGCGGCGCGACGCCGGTGTGCGTCGTGTCCGGAGAGCGCAAGGCCCGACTCGTCCGGTCGCTGGGCGCCGAGCTGGTGATCGACCGGGCGAAGGAGGGCTACCGGTTCTGGCAGGACCCCTCCACGCCCGACCCCAAGGAGTGGAAGCGCCTGGGCTCCCACATCCGGGAGCTGACCGGGGGTGAGGACCCGGACATCGTCTTCGAGCACCCCGGCCGGGAGACCTTCGGCGCCAGTGTGTACGTGGCGCGGCGCGGCGGCACCGTGGTCACCTGCGCCTCGACGTCCGGGTTCCGGCACGAGTACGACAACCGCTATCTGTGGATGTCGCTCAAGCGCATCGTCGGCAGCCACTTCGCCAACTACCGGGAGGCCTGGGCGGCCAACCGTCTCATCGGCAGGGGGATGATCCATCCGACCCTGTCCACGGTGTATCCGCTGTCCGACGTCGGCATCGCCACGCAGGCCGTGCACCGCAATCAGCACGCCGGCAAGGTCGGGGTGCTGGGCCTGGCGCCCGCGGAGGGTCTCGGCGTCCAGGACGAGGCGCTGCGAGCGCGGCACCTGACGGGCATCAACCGCTTCCGCCCCCGCCACCACAGCAGTTGAGGCCGCGCGGCCCCGGGCGCCCGCCGCGCATGACGAGAAGGAGACAGAGATGGCGTTTGCGCGTGTGCACCTCGACGAATCGAAGTGCGTCACCTCGGGGCAGTGTGTCCTGACCGCCCCCGAGGTGTTCGATCAGCGGGAGAAGGACGGCGTCGGCATCGTGCTGACCGACACCCCCGCCCCGGAACTGCTCGGCCAGGTGCAGGAGGCCGCGGCCGGCTGTCCCGCGGCGGCGATCCGACTGCTGCACCAGCCCGCCGGACCGGTGGCCGGCGGCTGATTGAGGGGGCATAGGGGGGTGTCCGAGAGCGCGGCGGACAGGCACGTTGGTCGAGGTGACCTCGCCGCGATGGCGTCGTGACGGCACCGCACCGCTGCGGGAGGCGGCGGACGGCCGCGCGCGGATTCCTGAACCACCCGCGTCACGGTCCGAGTTCCGGTTTCCGACAGACATACTCACTCACCGAGTACGGAGCACAAAGACATTGGCAGCCAACAGTTCTCTCCCAGCCGAGCCGCTCATCGACGAGATCCCGCTCTCCTTATGGGGACGGAACGATCTACGGGTCCAGCCGTGGGAACGCGATCCGGTCGACCTGGGCTTCCACTCCTATACGTATCTGGTCGGTTCCGACTCGGACATGTATGTCGCCAAGTGCGTGCCCGCCGCCCAGGGGCCGAAATTCACCAGCGGCCTCACGGTCGCCCTGGTGGTGGAGGAACACGGCATTCCCACCGGCGCACCACTGCCGACCGCCCAGGGCGAGATCACCGCGTACCACGGTGAATGGTGCTGGGCACTGCTGCGTCACCTCGACGGCGGGCGGGCCGACGAGAACGACCCCGTGCACATGCGCCGGGCCGGCGAGACGCTGGGAGCCATCCATACCGCGCTGGTCGACACCCCTCCTCCGCCGGACATCCTGAGGTGGGACCACCTGGACGTCATGATGGTCGACAAGGCGCCGTTCCTCGAGGACAAGCCATGGATCCAGCAGGCCATGTGCGAGGCGTTCGAGACGGTGGCCGGCAAGGTCACGGTGGGCCTGCTGCATTCCGATGCCAGCATGAACACGTTCCGGGTGAAGCCCGATTCGATGGGGCTCTTCGACTGGGGCGAAGTCATGCACGGCCCCTTCCTCTTCGATGTCGCCACCGCTCTCAGCTATCTGGAACGGTCCGTGGACGTCGGCCCGCTGCTGCGGGGATACATGGCGAAGTCTCCGGTGTCCCCCTCGGAACTCCCCCACCTCGGAGCCCTCCTGAAGTTCCGTGCGGCCGCGGAGGCCTGGATCTACGCCCGACGTGAATGGGTGGGCAATGACATCGGGAACATCGGCGATCTCAGCAATGCGAACCTCCTCGACCGGGCACGGGGGAACCTCGCGTCGGCCGAGCAGGACGGCGAGCGTTTCCTGAGCCAGTACGAGTGAGCACCCCAGTATCCCGACCGGCAACTCCTCATTTCCTACGCTAGGAGACGGAACACCCATGTCGCAGCTCTCGTCCGAACTCCCCGCTTTCCCCATGTCCAAGGCGAAGGGCTGCCCCTTGGACCCGCCCCCCGAATACGCCCAGTTGCGGTCGGACCGGCCGGTCGCGAAGGCGAGGCTGTGGGACGGCAAGGAAGTCTGGCTGATCACCGGGTACGACGAGATCCGCTCGATCTTCACCGACCCGCGTATCAGTGTCGACAACACGCAGCCCGGTTATCCCTGGCTGAGTGAGCAGGCGCGGACCGTCGTGCTGACCGGCGGCGTGAAGCCGGTGGGCCGGATGGACCCGCCCGAGCACACCGCCATGCGGCGCATGCTGGGCCAGGGCTTCCTGGTCAAGAAGATCCAGAACATGCGCGGTGATGTGGAGGCCCTCGTCAACGGGCTGATCGACGACATCCTCGCGGGCCCCCGGCCCACGGACCTGGTGACGGCGTTGGGCATGCCCGTTCCGTCCACCGCGTTGGGATGGGTGCTGGGTGTTCCCCCGGCCGACAAGCGCCTCATCAGCCTGGTTCCCCGGCTGTTCGACGAGGACTCCGGGCTGGAGGGCGCCATGGAGGCGCGCGCCGAACTGTTCGCGTACATCGATGAGTTGATCACCCACCGGGAGAACGAACCGGGCGACGACATCATCAGCCACCTGGTCGGCTACTACCAGAAGGGCGAACTGTCGCGCGTCTCCGTGCTCACCCAGTCGGTCACGCTGATCGCGGCGGCACTCGACACCACCAGGAGCATGATCACCAACGGGATTCTGGCCCTGCTGCAGCATCCCGAGCAGGCGGCGGCGCTGATCGAGGACCCGGACCTCGTGCCGGCCGCGGTCGAGGAACTCCTGCGCTACACGGTCGTCACGGAGTTCTCGTCCAAGCGCGTGGCGGCCGAGGACATCGAGATCGCGGGCGAGACCATCAAGGCCGGCGACGGCATCATCTGCCTGATCAGTGCCGGCAACCGGGACGAGAAGGTCTTCACCGATCCCGACACCCTGGACGTCCGGCGGGACGCCAAACAGCACCTGGGCTTCGGGGCCGGCATCCACACGTGCATCGGGAAGCAACTGGCGCGCATGGAGCTGGAAGTGGTGTACGGAACCCTGTTCCGCCGGATCCCCGAGCTGCGGCTGGCGGTCCCCTTCGACCAGCTGGTCTTCCGCAACACCTTCGACGTGCAGGGCGTCCGGGAGCTTCCCGTCACGTGGTGAGGCACGGCTGTTGACGGTGGTTTTCGAAGCATCGCGCCCATGCGTGCTTCGTCCGCTGTCGCTCCTCGGCAGGGCGCACCCGAGCGCCCTGCCGGTCGCGTTGCTGTTGCCCCTCCCGGGCCGCGCGCGTTCCTGCGTGGCCGGGGCGCCGGCCGGACCGCGGCCCCGATGAGTCGACCGAGGACAACCGTCATGATGGAAAAGACCCTTCCTGCCAGGTCCATGTCCCGGGCCTGGATAAGCCGATACTCCCTGGCCTGGCTCGGGCTGTGGATGGCCTACCTGGTGCCGCAGCAGTTCGCCATGCCCGACCAGCTGGCCCGGGTCGATCCGGCCGGCCGGATCGCCGACTTCGGTGTCATCAACGCCGTGTGCGGCGTCGTCGCCCTGTTCACGCTGCCGCTGTTCGGCACGCTGTGCGACCGGACCCGATCCCGGTTCGGCCGCCGGCGGCTCTGGGTCGCCGGCGGCGCGACGCTGTTCGCGGGCGGCCTGGTCGCCACCGGCCTGCAATCCGACTGGATCGGGATCGGCCTGTCCTGGCTGGCGTGTTCGATCGGCTTCTGCATGGCCACCGTCGGCTTCACCGCACTGGTCGCCGACCAGGTCCCCGAGGCCCAGCGCGGCACCGTCTCCAGCGCGATGTTCGGACCGCAGACGGTCGGCGTGGTGCTCGGCCTGTTCTGCCTGACCGCGATCCCCGGCGACCTGCTGCGCTACCTGCTGCTCGCGGCGGGCGTGCTCGTGCTGGCCGCGCCGTTCGTCCTCAAGCACCGCGACACCCCCACGACCCGGTCCGACGGTGGTGTGGGCCTGCGCGAGTTCGTGGCCAGCGTTCGGGACAACCCCGCGTTCGCCTGGACCTTCGGTACCCGGGTGCTGATGAATCTGGCCAACGCGCTGGCCACCAGCTTCCAGCTGTACTTCATCACCGACGTGCTGCGGGTGGCCCACCCCGAGCAGGTGCTGCTGCTGCTGACCCTGGTCTATCTGGGATGGACGCTGGTCTCGGTCTACGTCTGCGGGATGCTGTCCGACCGGCTCGGCCGGCGCCGGGCGTTCGTGGCCTGCGGCGCGATCGGCCAGGCGCTGGGCTGCGCGGTCGTCGCGATCGCGCCGAACATGGGCACCGCGCTGGCGGCGACGTCGCTGTTCGGTGTCGGCGTCGGCGCCTACCTGGCCGTCGACCAGGCGATCATCACCGCGGTGCTGCCGGCGGCCGAGAACCGCGCCCGGGACCTGGGCATCATGAACATCGGCCTGTTCGGGCCGCAGACCCTGGGGCCGCTGCTGGCCAGCCTGGTCATCGGCGCGCTGGGCGGATACCAGGTCCTGTTCGCACTGGCCGGGATCACCAGCCTCGTCAGCGGCCTGCTGATCTACCGCGTGACCTCGGTGCGTTGAGCGCGCCGAGCACGACAGCCCGACCGTCCGACTGGAGCCCACCGATGTTCCGTCCGCTGCGGGCGTACGCCGACGTGCCGTCGCTGCGCGCCCTGCTGCCGCTGGCCCCGATCGCCCGCATCCCGCTGTCCGCGGCGGGCACCGGGGTGCGGGGGTGAGCGCGATGCGGGTTGTCGTTCTCGGGGTGACCACCGGTCTCGGCGGCCGGCTCGCGTCCTGCCTACTGGCCGGCGGGGACACGCCGGTCGGACTGGTCCTGCGGGACAGCGACGCCGCGCGCATGCGGGCCGCCCACATCGAACCGTTCGTGCTCGACACCGACGGATCCGACCTCGATGTGCAACTGAAGCGGGCCTTCCGCGGCACGGATGCCGTCGTGCTGGCGGCCGGCACCGGCACCGGTCCGGGCTCGCTCGGCGCGGCGGTGTCCTCGCCGGCGGCCCAGTTGTGCGCCGCGGTCGAGGACTGCGGCGTCCGCCGGTTCGTCATGGTGAGCGCGCATCTGCCCGGCGCCCGGGACCGCGCCGCCCTCGGCGACCGGCTCGATGCCTACCTGGCCGAGAAGCGCGCCGCCGAACAGGTGGTGCGCGAGCAGGACCTGGACTGGTGCGTGCTGCGCCCCGGCATGCTGACCGACGATCCCCCGCTGGGAACCGTGCGGGCCCGCCCCGACGGCGTGCCGGCGGTCGGCGACGAACTCTCCCGCGGCGACTGCGCCCAGGCCATCCGTAACGTGCTGACGCAGGGAATCACGGGGGTGTGGCACGTCACGACCGGATCGACACCCATCGAGCACGCGTTTCGCGCCTGATGTCGCGGCGCTTGCTGTGGGGCGCCTGGGCCCCGTTCGACGGGTCCGGTCAGGCCTCGCCAGGCAGGCCATGAGCTGCTTTCCCGGCGGCGCTGGCCGGTCTCGCGGTCACCGGCGGCCTCGTCGTCCTCACGGCGCTGTGCCCGGTCGGTCGCTGCCGCGTTCCGGGTGAGGTCAGCGTACGTACGGGGTGGTGGTGGTCAGCGGTACGAACCCGAGGCGTCGCAGGATCGGACGGCTCCGGTCGGACGCGTCGACCTGGAGGTAGCGGTAGCCGTGTGCGGCCGCGATGCGGGTGCGGAAGGCGACCAGGGCCCGGTAGACGCCGCGGCCGCGCCACTGTGGCACGGTGCCCCCGCCCCACAGGCTCGCGAAGGACGTACCCGGGTGCAGCTCCATCCGTGCGGCGCTCACCGGCACGTCACCGGCCATCGCGACGACCGCGGGAGGTAGGTCAGTGCCCAACCGGCTGAGCAGCAACTGCCGGTGATGCGGCCGCGCTTCGCCGAACGCCCGCTCCTGCGCGTCCACCGCGAGTTCGACCCCGGCGGCATCGGTCACCGGGAGCAGGCGAATGCCTTCGGGTAGTTCGACGCTCGTGGGCAGGTCGTTGATGTCGGCGACCATCAGCGTCTCCTCGGGCTCGGGTACGAAACCCGCGGCCCGCAGCCGTCCGGGGAGATCGGCCGGCCGGTCGTGCCCGTAGAGCTTCCACTCGAACCCGCGCCCGAGTGAGGTGAAGTACTCCACCTGTTCCGCGACCGCGGCGTCCGCCGTGGCCTCGGTCAGGTCCGACCAGACGACTCCGTTCCAGCCGTCGGCGTCTGCTCCGACATGGCGTACGACGTCGCCCACCCGCTCCACCCGGGCTCCGGGCCCATCGGCCCGGATGCCCTCGCGCATCTCGCGATCGAAGACCTCCAGCACTGTGTCCTGATCCATCTGCTCACTCCAGCATCATCAGGCGCAAGAGGCAACGCAAAATGGGCGGACCGGGCCGGCTCCCACCAGGCCGAGCACCGACGAGGTAGCGATCACCGACGCATTGCCGCTCGCGCGCAGGAGCGGCATCGGCGCCTGCCATCCGAACCTGTCGCATGCGGTGGTGATCACGTCGTCCCACTCGCGCGCGGAGGCGACATCGAGGCGGGCAGCGACGACCTCCGCGCCGGCGGCCGCCGTCAGGACGGCTTCTGCTCCCGGTGGAGCACGAGGTGTTCGTGATAGAGCACTCCGCCACGGATGTCGCCCGTCGCGGTGAACCCGGTGTCGTCGACGTAATCCAGGTGGCTGCCGGTCACCGTGTACCGGCCCGTGTACGCACTGCGCCGTTCGCCGCGGGCTTCGTCGTAGCGGCCGTCCGGCAGCAGCTCCTGACGGATGTGACCGTCCTCGGTCACCCACATCCCGACCACGTCGACCTCGCCACCGTCATTGCTGTTGGCCATGGCGCGCTCCCTTCCTCGGTTGCTCCGGCTCCGACCCGCTCGACGAGTCTGGGCGGGCCCACGGCCGTCAGCCAGGAGGTGTGCTGCCTGGGTATGGCACACCCAGGCAGCACGGGAGCCGCGTCCGACGTTCTCCCCGGGGCCGGTGATGCCCCCATGATTGTGTTCAACCGAAGGCATAAGCCGTGCCCGGTTGAGATCCGCGGCGAGAGTCGGACGGTACCCGGGATGAGCCCGATCCTCCCGGCTCACGCAGAGAACGGCTACTGGTCATGCTCCAGCTGGAAATTCGCCGCCGTGGCCAGAAACAGGTCGTTGGATTCCGGGGCGCCCACAGTGACCCGGACGCCGTCCTCGGCAAGCACCCGTACCCCGATACCGGCACGGGCACAGACGCCGGCGAATTCCGCGCTGCGCTCGCGGAGCGGGAGCCAGAGGAAGTTGGCCTGGGAGCGTGCGACCGGAAAGCCCTGCGCGATGAGGGCATCCTCCATCCGGTGCCGCTCGGCGATGACCAGGTCGACCCGCTTCATGACGTCGTCCGTCGCGGCCAGGGAAGCGATGGCCGCCTCCTGCCCGATCTGGCTGACCCCATAGGTCGCCATCGTGCGCAGCGCCGCCGCGACGGCTTCCGGGGCGATGGCGAAGCCGATCCTCAATCCGGCCAGGCCGAATGCCTTGGAGAAGGTCCGCACCACGGCGACATTGGGGTATTCGCGGCATACGGTGATGCCGTCCGCCGCGTCCTTGTCGGACACGAACTCGGCGTAGGCCTCGTCCAGGACAACCAGCACGTCCTCGGGAACGCGGGCGAGGAACTCCGCCAATTCGTCGCGGCCCACCGTCCTGCCGGTGGGGTTGTTGGGGGTACAGAGGAATATCAGCCGTGTCCGTGCGGTGACACGCTCCGCCATGGCGTCGAGGTCGTGGTACCCGTCGTCGGTCAACGGAACCGCGACCGGGGTCGCGCCGCAGATGGCCTTGGTGATGACGGGGTAGGCCTCGAATGACCGCCAGGCGTACATCACTTCGTCCCCGGGCGCGGCCATCGCCTGGATGAGCGACTGGATCACGCCCACCGACCCCGCGCCGGCGGCGAATCGGGTGGGCGGCAGGTCGAACCTGTGCGCCAGTGCGGCTATCAGTCGTGCGCAGCCGATATCCGGGTAGCGGTTGAACCGCCCGGCGGCCGCGGTCGCCGCGTCCAGGACACCGGGCAGCGGATCGTAGGGGTTCTCGTTCGCCGCCAGCAGGTGCGTGAATTCCGCAGTGGGCGCGCCGCCCGACCGGCTCGCCGCGTGCACGGCAATGGAGTGCAGTTCCGGACGCGGCCGTGGTCCTGGCATATCAGAACACACACCTTCCTGAGATCGAATGGAGCGGAAGACACGTAAGGGGGCGCTGGGCCAAGGGAATGCGTTGGCACATCGGCAACCGGATATCGGCATGCCGGAGCCGCGGGCGGTTGAGGATTCCGCTCGCTTCCGCACAGGGTGGAATGGCAGGTGGCCGGCGGCGTCCGGTGCTGACGGCCCGTTCGTTTTCACTCCCGCCGTCCCGGCAGCGGTATCGTCAGACCTTGTCAACAACCTGCCGGTCGGCTTCGTTGCCGGGCAACCCCCTATGCCCCCCTCACGTCACGTAGCGCCGACCACGCTTTCCGGCCTGCGCCGGAATTCGCGCCGCGGCGCGCCAGTTTTCCTGGCAGCGCATTCCCGCCCCGGTGAATCGGCACACCGCGGCCCCGCGCATCGTATTCGGGGGTGATAGGGGTGTTGCGGCCAGGCCCCTCTTGCTTGAGTTGTTCGGTATGACAGCAGGAATGCAGCGCGTCGTCGTCATGGGTGTGGGCCGCCAGGAGGAATTCGGCGTCGCTTCGGTGTCGTCGGCGCTCTGGGCCGCGATCGAGGACGCCCACGTGGTTCCGTCCGCCCGCAGCCGTGTGGTGGTTCTGCTCGCACGGGCGGACGAGGAGGAGCAGCCGGACTGGGGCGACATCCCCGGTGTGACCGTGCGTGCTCCGGGGGACTCCGGCCCGGTCTTCACGGCCGCTGAGGCGTGTCTGCGCGCGGATCGCCCCGCACTGGTCGTCGTCCATGACGAGACCGGCGGCGTGGCGGTGGCGCTGGCTCTGGAGACGGCCGGTGCCGAGCACTACGGCCCGCTGTGCGACGACGCCGAGGAGCGTGCGGCGCAACTGCGCGCACTCGGGCCCCGGGACCGCACGAGCGCCCCGGACGCCACGGCTGCCGGCACCGTCCCGCTGCTGCTGTCCGGCCGCAGCGAGGCCGGTCTGCGCGCCCATGCCGGCCGTCTGGCGACCCACCTCCAGGAGCGTACGGACATCTCCGTGGCCGACGCCGCCTTCACCCAGGCCACGGCCCGCACGCTCTGGCCGCACCGGACGATGGTCACCGCATCCGACCGGGATGCCGTCGTCGCGGCCCTTCGCGCGGTGGCCGAGGGCCGGGCGGGCGACGCGGCGGTACGGGGCGGGAGCGGTGGACCACAGTCCGCGGTGTTCGTCTTCCCGGGCCAGGGCGCCCAGTGGGTGGGGATGGCGCGCGAACTCGCCGCGACCGCCCCGGTCTTCCGCGACAAACTGGCCGAATGCGCACGGGAGTTGCGCCCGTTCGTGGACTTCGAGCTCGACGACGTGCTCACCGGGGCCCTCCCGCTGGAGCGGGTCGAGGTGATCCAGCCGGCCCTGTTCGCCGTCATGGTCTCGCTCGCGGAGCTGTGGCGGTCGAACGGCGTCACGCCCGCGGCGGTCGTGGGCCACAGTTTCGGCGAGATCGCGGCGGTGACCGCCGCCGGAGCGCTCACCGTGGCGGACGGCGCGCGGCTGGTCGCCGCCGTCAGCAAGGCGCTGGCGCGGCTCCAGGGCAACGGGGAGATGGTCGCCGTGGCGCTCCCCGCCGAGCAGGTCACCGCACTGGTCGCCGAGTGGGATCTGGACCTGGACATCGCGGTCGTCAACGGCCCCGGCTCCACGGTCGTCGCGGGCACCACCGAGTCCGCGGCGGCCTTGTTGGAGCAGCTGCGCGCCCGGGACGTGCGGGCCACACGGCTGCCCATCGGGATCGCCGGGCACTCCTGGCGCATGGAGCCCGCCCACGAGTACCTCGTGCGGGAGGCCGCCGCGGTACGGCCGCGCGCCACCGGGATACCCGTGTACACGTCGACCACGACCGATCCGCTCGACACCGGCGGCCTGGATGCCGAGCACTGGTTCCTCAGCCTTCGCGAGCCCGCCCGGTTCCAGCAGGTCATCGAGGAACTGCTCGGCCAGGGCCACCGGGTGTTCGTGGAGATGAGCCCGCACCCGGTGCTGACCCTGCCGATCGAGGAGACCGCCGCGCACCTCGGCCACGACGTCGTCGTCCTCGACACGATGCGCCGTGACGACGCCGGCCACGACCGCTACCTGCGCGCCCTGGCCGAGGCGCACCTGCACGGCGTCGCCCCCGACTGGAGCAGCGTTCTGCCCGACGCCCGCCGGGTCACGCTGCCTGCCTACCCGCTCGACCTGGACACGGCGGACGCCACCGGCGGCGGTGGAGCCGGGCCCGGCTCCGGACTGCGCGAGCGGCTGCTGGGGTGTGCCCCGGCACAACGCGTCGACGAGGCCATCCGCCTCGTGACGGACGCCGTGGCCGCGCAGATCGAGCCGTCGGCGACGGCCATCGGCGCGGACGAGGCGTTCCGGTCGCTGGGGGTGGACTCCGCGGGCGCCCTGCGGGTCCGCAACCGGCTGGTCGAGGTGACCGGGCTGCGGCTGCCCGTGACGATCCTGTTCGACCACCCCACACCGCGTGCGCTGGCCCAGGAACTGGTGCGCGCGGTGCTCGGTGGCGACGCACCCGCGCGGGCCCCGGCCCCGGCCGCGACGGCGCCGGCCGACCCCGACGAGCCGCTCGCCATCGTCGGCATGGCCTGCCGGTTCCCCGGCGGTGTCAGGTCCCCGGACGAGTTGTGGCAGCTGGTGCACGAAGGGCGGGACGCGGTCACGGCCTTCCCGGCCGACCGCGGCTGGGACCTCACCGCGCTGTACGACGCCGATGCCTCACAGCCGGGCACCTCCTACCAGCGCGAAGCCGCTCTGCTCGACGGCGTGGCCGAGTTCGACGCCGGCTTCTTCGGCATCTCCTCGCGTGAGGCACGGGCGATGGACCCGCAGCAGCGGCTGCTGCTGGAGACGTCGTGGGAAGCGCTGGAGCGCGGCGGGATCGACGCTGCGACCCTGCGGGGCAGCCGGACCGGTGTGTTCACCGGCGTGATGAGCCTGCCCTACGGCCGGCCGCTGCACCAGGCACGGCCCGACCTGGAGGGCTATGTGATGACGGGTACCACCTCCAGCGTGGTCTCCGGCCGGCTGTCCTACGTCCTGGGCCTGGAAGGTCCCGCCCTCACCCTCGACACGGCCTGCTCCTCCTCCCTGGTGGCGCTGCACCTGGCGGGTCAGTCGCTGCGCCGCGGCGAGAGCGACCTGGCGCTGGTCGGCGGGGCGACGGTGATGGCCGAGCCCGGACTGTTCATCGAGTTCAGCAGGCTCCGCGCGCTCGCGCCCGACGGCCGTTCCAAACCGTTCTCCGCCGATGCCGACGGCTTCGGCATGGCCGAGGGCGTGGCCGTGCTGGTCGTGGAGCGGCTGTCCGACGCCCGCCGACTGGGCCATGACGTGCTGGCGGTGGTCAGGGGCAGCGCCGTCAACCAGGACGGTGCCTCCAACGGCCTCACCGCGCCCAGCGGCCCCGCCCAGCAGCGGGTGATCCGGGCCGCGCTGGACAGTGCCGGCTTGCGCGCCGCGGACATCGACGTGGTGGAGGCGCACGGCACCGGAACGCGGCTGGGCGACCCCATCGAGGCGCAGGCGCTGATCGCGATGTACGGGAGCGACCGTCCCGCCGAACGGCCTTTGTACGTCGGCTCCTTGAAGTCGAATCTCGGGCACGCACAGGCGGCGGCCGGGGTGGCCGGGGTGGTGAAGATGGTGCAGGCGCTGCGGCACGGTGTGATGCCGCGCAGCCTGTACGCGGACCGTCCGACGAAGGACGTGGAGTGGTCGTCGGGGACGGTCGAGCTGCTGGCCGAGGAGCGCGCGTGGGAACGAGCCGACGGCCGCCCGCGCCGGGCCGGGGTGTCCGCCTTCGGGATCAGCGGGACGAACGCGCACATCATCCTGGAGGAGTGCGCCCCTGAGACTCCCGTGGCCTCCGAGGGCGCGGAATCCGCCGTCCGCTGGGCCGAGATGGCGATGCCGGTGGTGCTCTCCGGCAAGACCCCGGACGCCGTGCGCGACCAGGCGCGGGCGCTGCGGGAGCACCTCGCGTCGCACCCGGAGCTGCCGCTGGCGCACGTCGCCCGGGAGCTGGCCACGCGCCGTACGACGTTCGAGCACCGTGCCGTGGTCACGGGCGACCGGGAGGAGGTCCGGGCCGGTCTCGGCGACGTCTCCCCGGTGCGCGCCGGGTCCGGCCGGGTGGCGGCCGTGTTCTCCGGCCAGGGCGCGCAGCGCGCGGGGATGGGCCGGCAACTGGCCGCGGACTTCCCGGTGTTCGACGAGGCGCTGACGGAGGTGTGCGGCCACCTCGACCCGCTGCTCGGACGTGGACTGCGGGAGGTGATGTGGTCCGACGACCCGGAACCGCTGGGCCGCACGGAGTTCGCCCAGCCCGCGCTGTTCGCGTTCGAGGTGGCGCTGGCCCGGCTGTGGCAGTCCTGGGGCGTGTCGTTCACGGCGCTCGTGGGTCACTCGGTGGGCGAGATCGCCGCCGCCGTCGTCGCGGGGGTGCTGACGGTGGCGGACGCGGCGCGGCTGGTGGTGGCCCGGGGCCGGCTGATGCAGTCCCTGCCCGGCGGGGGCGCCATGCTCGCCGTCGCCGCGGGCGAGGACGAGGTGGCGGCCACGCTGGGCGATGCCGCGCTCGTCGGGATCGCCGCGGTCAACGGGCCCGAGGCGGTCGTCGTCTCCGGTGCCCGCGACGAGGTGGCACGCGTGGGCAAGATCTGGCGTGCACGCGGCCGGCGTGTCGCCGGGCTCCGGGTGAGCCACGCCTTCCACTCACCGCTCATGGAGCCGATCCTCGACGAGTTCCGCTCGGTGGTGGAGGAGCTGCGCTTCCGGCCGCCGACGGTCCCGCTCCGTGCCACCGCCGACACCACCTGCCCCGTCGACACCGCCGCCTACTGGGTCGACCACGTGCGCCACGCCGTACGGTTCGGCGACGCCGTGGGACAGCTCGCCAAGGCCGACGTCCTGATCGAGGTCGGCCCGGACGCCGCGCTGGCCCCGCTGATCGAGACCGGTCACACCGTCCTGGCCAGCACCCGGCACGACCGGTCCGAGACGCACACCGTCCTCACCGCGCTGGGCCGGGCCCATGCCCATGGCGCCGACGTCGACTGGGCCGCGCTCCTGCCGCCCGCTCCCCGCGCGGACCTGCCCACGTACGCCTTCCAGCGGCAGCGCTACTGGGACTCCGCGTCGGACGCCACCGCCGGTGCCGCGGGAGCGGATCCGACGCCGCACCCGATGCTCACCTCGCGCACGGATCTGCCGGGTGACGGCGGTCTGCTGCTGTCCGGCAGGCCGGCGCCCGGCAGCGATCCGTGGCTGTCGCACCACGTCGTCATGGGCACGGTGCTGCTGCCCGGCACGGGCTTCGTCGAGCTCGCGCTCGAAGCGGCCCGCGCGGCCGGCGCCGGGTCGGTCGACGAACTCGTCCTGCGCGCGCCGATGGTGTTCGCCGAGGGCAAGCCCCGCGACCTCCAGGTGTGGGTGGGGCCGGGCCAGGGCGCCGAGCGTGAACTGCAGATCCGTACCAGAGAGACCGGCGGCGACTGGACGCTGCACGCCACCGGTCTCCTCGCGGCGCGGACCGCCGACACCGCAGGTTTCCATGACGGCGACTGGACCGGCGGGGTCTGGCCCCCGGCCGGTGCGCGGCAGCTCGTCGGCCGCTCGTTCTACGAGGAGCTCGCGGCCCGTGGCTACGAGTACGGCCCGGCATTCCGAGGCACCAAAGCCCTCTGGCAGCGGGACGGCGACCTCTTCGCCGAGGTCATGCTCCCCGAGCGGCAGCCGCGCGGGTTCGGAATCCACCCCGCGCTGCTGGACGCCGCCCTGCATGCCCTGCCGATCACCGGCAGCCTCTACGAGGCCGGCGAGGTCCGGCTGCCGTTCTCCTTCAACAGCGTGTCGCTGTTCTCCTCGGATGCCCGGCGACTGCGGGTGCGGATCCGGGCGGACGCCGACTCCGCCGCCGTGTGGATCGCGGACGACACCGGGTCCCCCGTCCTCGCCATGGAGGGCCTCATCCTGCGCTCCATCGAGCGCGCACAGCTGGAGGTGGCGGGGGCGACCGGCCGCACCGGGTGGTTCTCCGAGACGTGGCGGCAATTGGGACGGACCGCCACGGCCGACCGGGTGCCCGGGAACTGGCTCCTGCTCGGCGAGGTGCCGCCGGCGCTCGGCGCCCTCTTCGACGACCCGCTCACCGCCGCTTCCTGGGACCGCTCCACCGCGCCGGACGGGGTGCTGGTCGGCGCCGGAGCCGCGGAGGATCTGCTCGCCGCCCTGCACGAGGTCGCCGGGCACCCGACCGGCCCGGTCTGGTGCGTCACGAGCGGCGCCGTCGAAGTGGGGACGCTCGACGACCCCACCGCCGAGGTGCGGGCGGCGGGTGTCTGGGGGCTCGGCCGGGTCGCCGGACTGGAACTGCCCGACCGCTGGGGCGGACTGGTGGATCTGCCCGAGCGCATCGACGACGCCACCCGGCGGGCGCTCGCCGGGATCCTCACCGGCGACTGCGCCGGCACCGACGACCAGAGCGCCGAGGACCAACTCGCCGTGCGCGACGGGCAGTTGTGCGCGCGCAGGCTCGTGACCGCGCCCGCGCCGCAGACCGGTACCTGGACGCCCAAGGGCACCGTGCTGGTCACCGGCGGGACCGGCGGTCTCGGCGGGCACGTCGCCCGCCGGATCGCCGAGCAGGGCAGCGCCGACCGCGTCCTCCTCCTCTCCCGCCAGGGTCCGGCGGCCCCCGGCGCCACCGAACTGCTGGAGGAGATCTCCGCGTTCGGCGCCGCGGCGGAGGCCGTCGCCGTCGATGTGACGGATCGTGCCGCGATGAGCGGCCTGATCGACGCTCTGGCAGCGGAGGGAGCCCCGGTACGCACCGTGGTCCATGCCGCGGGCGTGGTCCGCGACGTGCGGATCGCGGAGACCTCGGCCGAGGAGCTGGCGGCCCAGATGGCAGCCAAGGTCGAGGGCGCCCTGCTGCTCGACGAACTGCTGCCGGACCTCGACGACTTCGTCCTGTTCTCCTCCATCTCCGGCATCTGGGGCGCCGCGGGCCAGGCCGGGTACGCCGCCGGCAACGCCTGCCTCGACGCGCTCGCCCGGCGCCGGCGCGAGCAGGGCAAGCGCGCGGTCTCCGTCGCCTGGGGGCCGTGGGCGGGCGGCGGCATGCTGACCGAGCACGACGAACGGCAGCTGCGCAAGCGTGGTCTGACCCCGCTGTTGGTGCCCGCCGCCCTCCAGGCCCTGGAGCAGGGCATCATGTCCGACCGCACGGGGGACCCGGTGGTGGCCGACATCACCTGGTCGCGCTTCCTGCCCGCGTTCACCGCGTCCCGGCCCAGTCCGCTGCTCGGCTCGTTCGAGGAGAAGGCCGCCCCTGAGCAGCAGGCCTCGTCGGACGGCCGGCGGACCGAGGGTGCGACACAGGGCCTCACCCAGCGGCTCGCCGCACTGCCGGACCCCGAGCGGCTCCCCGCCCTGACCGAGGTCGTGCAGACCCATGTGGCGGCGCTCATCGGCGAGTCGGGACCCGAGCGGGTCAGCCCCGACCGTGCGCTCAAGGAGATCGGGTTCGACTCCTTGATGTCCGTGGAACTGCGCAACAGGTTCGCCGGTCTCATCGGCGTCAAGCTGCCCGCCACGCTGGTCTTCGACCATCCGACCCCGAACGCGCTGGCGCGACACCTTCTGGGGCACCTCGACCTGGGCGCGGCCGGCGCCGCACCGGCCGAGAAGCCGCTGCTGGAGGTGGTCGAGGACCTCCGGAACCGGGTCCTGTCGCCGCTCACCGACGCCGCCACCCGCCAGGCCCTGACCGGCCGTCTCACCGAGCTGCTGGACCGGCTGGCCGCACTCGACGCCAGGCCGGTCGCCGAGGCGGACGGGCTCGCCTCGGCCAGCGCCGCCGAGCTGATGCAGTTCATCGACACCGAGTTGGGGGACATCTGACGCCGGGCGGCCCCACCGCCCCCGGCGGGGCCGCCACCGGTCCTCCGTCCCTCACTCCTGTTCCCGTCGCGCCCCGTTCCGGGCGGACAGCCGCGAAGCCGATAGGTGCCAGACATGACAACTGACGACAGCCAGCTCGTCGCATACCTGCGCAAGGTCACCACCGATCTGCAGAAGACCCGACTGCGGCTGCGGGACGCCGAGACGAAGCACCACGAGCCGATCGCGATCGTGGGCATCGGTTGCCGCTACCCGGACGGGGTGCACGGCGCCGATGACCTGTGGCGGCTCGTCACGGAGGGGCGCGACGCCATCAGCGGCTTCCCGCAGGACCGCGGCTGGGACGTGACCGGCCTCTACGACCCCGACCCGGATGCCGTCGGGAAGTCGTACACCCGCGAAGGCGGCTTCCTCACCGACATCGACCTCTTCGACGCCGACTTCTTCGGACTCAGCCCACGAGAGGCGCTGTCCATGGACCCGCAGCAGCGGCTGCTGCTGGAGACGTCCTGGGAGGCGCTGGAGAGCGCGGGCATCCGCCCCGCCACCCTGCGCGGCAGCCGCACGGGCGTGTTCACCGGTGTCATGCACCACGACTACGGCAGCCGTTTCACCCAAGCCCCCGACGGGTTCGAGGGCTACGTCCACATGGGCAGCGCGGGCAGCATGGCCGTCGGCCGGGTCGCCTACCACTTCGGCCTGGAGGGTCCCGCCGTCACCGTCGACACGGCGTGCTCCTCCTCGCTCGTCTCCCTGCACCTGGCATGCCAGTCGCTCCGTGCGGGCGAGTGCGATCTGGCGCTGGCCGGCGGTGTCGCGATCATGGCCGGCCCCACCTTCTTCGTCGAGTACAGCCGTCAGCGGGTGCTGTCCTCCGACGGCCGCTGCCACTCCTTCGCCGACGACGGGGACGGCACCGGCTGGTCCGAGGGGGTGGGCGTGCTGGCCGTGGAGCGACTGTCGGACGCGCGGCGGCTGGGGCACGAGGTCCTGGCGGTGGTGCGGGGCAGCGCGGTCAACCAGGACGGTGCCTCGAACGGGATGACGGCGCCGAGCGGTCCCGCTCAGGAACGCGTCATCGACTCGGCGCTGCGCAATGCCCGTCTGAGCGCCGACGAGGTCGACGTGGTCGAGGCGCACGGGACGGGAACGCGGCTGGGCGATCCCATCGAGGCCCAGGCCCTGATGGCGACGTACGGCCGGGGGCGTTCGGCACAACGGCCGCTGTGGCTCGGTTCATTGAAGTCCAACATCGGGCACACCCAGGCGGCCGCGGGCGTCGGTGGCGTGATCAAGATGGTGCAGGCGCTGCGGCACGGCGTACTGCCACGGAGCCTGTACGCGGAGCGTCCGTCGACGGAGGTCGACTGGTCCGCGGGGACGGTCGCGCTGCTGGCGCGAGAGCGGGCGTGGGAGCGCGTCGAGGACCGACCGCGTCGGGCCGGTGTGTCCTCCTTCGGGATGAGCGGCACCAACGCGCATGTGATCGTGGAGGAGTTCGTCCCCGAGCCCGCCGGGGAGAGTGCGGCGCAGCCGCCGGCACCGTGGACGGAGACCTCGGTACCGCTGGTGCTGTCGGGCAGGACGCCGGAGGCGGTGCGCGCACAGGCGGCGGCGCTGCGGGAGCACCTGGCGGCCCGGCCGGAGCTGTCCCTCGTGCGGGCGGCGCGGGAGGCGGCGGTGCACCGGACGGCGTTCGAGCACCGGGCGGCGGTCACGGGTGACCGCGACGCCGTGCTGGCCGGGCTCGGCGAGGTCACTCCCGTGGCCGCCGGCGGCGGCCGGGTGGCGGCTGTCTTCTCCGGCCAGGGCGCTCAGCGCGTCGGGATGGGCCGTCAACTGGCGCAGGATTTCCCGGTGTTCGCCGGAGTGCTGGACGAGGTGTGCGCGGTGGTCGATCCCCTGTGGGGGCGGTCGCTGCGGGAGGTGATGTGGTCGGGGCCCGCCGAGCAGCTGGAGCGGACCGAGTGCGCGCAGCCCGCGCTGTTCGCGTTCGAAGTGGCGCTGGCCCGCCTGTGGCAGTCCTGGGGCGTGGAGTTCTCGGTGCTCGCGGGGCACTCCGTGGGGGAGATCGCCGCCGCGGTGGTGTCCGGGGCGCTGTCCCTGGCCGACGGGGCCCGGTTGGCCGTGGCGCGCGGCCGGCTGATGCAGCGGTTGCCGGAGGGCGGGGCGATGCTGGCGATCGCCGCCGGCGAGGAGGAGGTCGCCGCGACGCTGGGCGACCCGGCGCTCGTGGGCATCGCCGCGGTCAACGGCCCCGAGGCGGTGGTGGTCTCCGGTGCCCGTGCGGAGATCGAGCGGGTCGCCGGGACGTGGCGCGAGCGTGGCCGGCGCACGAGCCGGCTGCGGGTCAGCCACGCGTTCCACTCCCCGTTGATGGAACCGGTGCTGGACGAGCTGCGTGCGGTGGCGGACGAGCTGGACCGCAGGGAGCCGACGCTGCCGGTGAGCGCGTCGGCCGAGACCACGCATCCGTTCGCCACGGCGGCCTACTGGGTCGACCACGCCCGTCGGGCGGTGCGGTTCCACGACGCGGTCACGGGGCTCGCGGAGGCGGACGTCGTCGTCGAGGTCGGCCCCGACGCGGTCCTGGCACCGCTGATCGACACCGATCGTCCGGTTCTGCCGAGCTGCCGCCGTGAGCAGAGCGAGACGCTGACGCTGCTGACCGCGCTCGGCGAGGCCCATGCGCACGGCGTCGAGGCCGACTGGACGGCCCTCTTCCCGGCCGCTCCCCGTGCCGACCTGCCCCCCTACCCCTTCCGGCACCGGCGCTACTGGCTCGCGCCCCCCGCCCTGACGGGTGACGGTGCCGACGCGCTGGATCACCCCCTGCTGTCCGGCGTCGTGGAACTGCCGGGCCAGGGCGGCGTGGTGCTCAGCGGCAGGATCACGCCCGACCGGGACCCCTGGCTCGCCGACCACGCGGTCTCCGGTGCCGTGCTCCTGCCCGGTACCGGCTTCCTGGAACTCGCCCTGCGGGCCGCCCGGCAGGTGGGGTGGCGCCAGGTCGCCGACCTCGTGGTGCAGACCCCGCTCGTGCTTCCCGCCGCGGGCACCGACATCCAGGTCTGGGTCGCACCACCGGGCGAGCCGGAGCGCGCGCTCGTCATCCGGGGCCGGAGCGGCGACGGCGACTGGGTGGAGTACGCCACCGGACGGCTCGCGGAAGAACTCCCCGAGCCCGCCGACACCGAGTGGGCCACGGGACAGTGGCCGCCGCGGGGCGCCGAGGAGACGCCGGTCGAGGAGCTCTACGACACCCTCGCCGCCCGTGGCTACGGCTACGGCCCGGTCTTCCGCGGCCTGCGGGCGCTGTGGCGCTCCGGCGACGAGCTGTACGCCGAGGTCGCCCTCCCCGAGCGAGCCCACGACGGCCGCTACGACTGCCACCCCGCGCTGCTGGACGCCGCCCTGCACCCGCTGGCAGCCGCCGACGACTCCGGTCAGCAGGTCCGGCTGCCGTTCTCCTTCGGCCGGGTCACCGTGCACTCCCCCGGCGCCCGCGAGGTGCGCGTACGTCTGAGGACCGGCACCGAGACGCTTGGCCTGGACGCGGCCACCGGCACCGGGGACCCCGTCCTCACCGTCGGGGAGCTGGTGCTGCGGGCGGCCGACACCACCCTGCTGACGGCGCCGGCGGACGAACACCTCCACCGCCTCGGCTACGAGGTCACCTGGCAGCTGCTGCCCGACCCGCCGCGTGCCGGCCGGCTCCCCGGCACCTGGCTCGTCCTCGCGCCACCGGCGACGGACGTCTCCTGGACCCGCGAACTGGCCGCGCACCCGCTCGCCGTCGACCTCGACGCCACTTCGGACCGCCCCGCTCTCGCGGCACGGCTGACCGACGTCACCCACACCGCCACCGACCCGGACGGTGTGCTGCTCTTCGCCGCCCGCCCGGACACTCTCGTCACCGCGCTGCAGGCGCTCACCGACGCCGGTGTGGACGCCCCGGTGTGGTGCCTGACCCATGAGTCCGACGACGACCTCGACACGGCCGCCGTGTGGGGCGCGGGCCGGGCCGCGGCCCTGGAACTCCCGGACCGCTGGGGCGGTCTGGTCGATCTGCCGCCGCCCGGCGTACGGCCCCCGCTCGACCGCCTGGCCGGGCTGCTCTCCGCGGACACCGGCGAGGACCAGATCCGGCTCAGGGCCGACGGGGTGTCCGTTCGCCGCCTGGTCAAGCCGGACCGCCCGACGCCACCGCCCGCCGACTGGACGCCGTCCGGCACCGTGATGATCACCGGTGGCACGGGGGCGCTGGGCGGCCATGTCGCGCGGTGGGTCGCCGGACTGGGCGGGTGCTCCCTGCTGCTCGTCTCCCGCCGGGGTCCCGAGGCGCCCGGCGCGCGGGAACTGCTGGCCGAGCTGACCGCCACCGGCACGCCGGTACGGATCGTCGCCGCCGATGTCGCCGACCGGTCCACCGTGGCCGGGCTGGTGCGGGAGGCGGCGGAGTCGGGCGCTCCCGTCCGCGCGGTGTTCCACGCGGCGGGCGTCGCCGACCAGACACCGCTGCTGGAGACCACCCCCGACCGGTTCCACGCCGTCCTGGAGGGCAAGGCGGGCGGTGCTCGGGTCCTCGACGAGGTGCTCGGCGAAACCGACGTGGACGCCTTCGTCGTCTTCTCCTCCGTCTCCGGCATCTGGGGAGGTTCGGGGCAGAGCGCGTACGGGGCGGGCAACGCCGTGCTGGACGCGCTGGCCGCCCGGCGCCGGGCACGCGGTCTGGCCGGTACGGCGCTCGCCTGGGGTCCCTGGTCGGGCGGCGGCATGGTCGACGCCGGTCTGGAGCGACGGCTGCGACGCCAGGGCCTGGCCCCGCTCCCGGTCGACGACGCCATGGCGGCGCTGTCGACGGCGGTGTCCCTCGGCGAGAGCCGGGTCCTGGCCGACGTGGCGTGGCCGCGTTTTCTGCCGCTGTTCGCCGCCGCCCGGCCCGCCCCGCTCTTCGCCGCTCTGCGTCCCGCGCCGCGCCGCGCGACGGCGTCCACCGCGACGGACGCGCCCGGGTCGACGGCCGAGAAGCTGGCCGCCCTCCCGGCCGCGGACCGCGGCCGGGCACTGTCCGACCTCGTACGGGCCGAGATCGCCTCGGCGGTCGGGCACCACGACATGAGCGCGGTCGACGCGGAGCGCCCGCTGGGCGAGTTCGGTTTCGACTCCCTCATGTCCGTGCGACTTCGCAACCGGCTCTCGTCCGCGACCGGTGTCCGTCTGCCGGCGACCCTGGTCTTCGACCATCCGACCGCCGGCGCGCTCGCCAGGCACCTGGAGAGCGCGCTGGCCACCGAGCCGGCGCCACTCCCCCGGCAGCCCGCCGCGCCCGGGACGGCCGTCGCCGACGAACCCGTCGCCATCGTCGGGATGGCCTGCCGCTACCCCGGCGGCGTCGCCTCTCCCGAGGATCTGTGGCAGCTCGTCGCGCAGGGCCGGGACGCCGTCACCGGCTTCCCCACCGACCGGGGATGGGACCTGGCCGGCCTGCGCCACCCGGACCGCTCCCGGGCCGGTACCAGCAGCACCGGCGAGGGCGGATTCCTCGACGACCCCGCCGGATTCGACGCGGACTTCTTCGGCATCTCGCCCCGTGAGGCGCTGGCCATGGACCCACAGCAGCGACTGCTGCTGGAGGCGTCCTGGGCGGCCGTGGAGCACGCGGGGATCGCTCCGGGCGCACTGCGCGGCAGCCGTACCGGTGTGTTCGTCGGCACCATGTACAACGACTACCTGTCGCGTCTGAGCAGCACGCCGGCGAACCTTGAGGGGATCATCGGCATCGCCAACAGCAACAGCGTGATGTCGGGGCGCATCTCCTACCTTCTCGGGCTGCAGGGCCCGGCGGTCACGCTCGACACCGCCTGCTCGTCCTCGCTGGTCGCCCTGCACCTCGCCTGCCAGGCGCTGCGCCGGGGCGAGTGTGATCTCGCGCTGGCGGGCGGCGCCACCGTGATGGCGTCACCGCACATCTTCGTCGAGTTCAGCCGCCAGGGCGGGCTGGCCGCGGACGGGCGGTGCAAGTCGTTCTCCGCCGATGCGAACGGCACCGGCTGGTCGGAGGGGGTCGGCCTGCTCGCCGTGGAACGGCTGTCCGACGCGCGGCGGTTGGGACACGAGGTCCTCGCCGTGGTCCATGGCTCCGCCGTGAACCAGGACGGTGCGTCCAACGGCCTGACCGCCCCGAGCGGCCCCGCCCAGCAGCGTGTGGTGGAGGCCGCGCTCGCGCAGGCGGGCATCGCGGCCGCCGAGGTCGACGCCGTCGAGGCGCACGGTACCGGCACCCGGCTGGGCGACCCGATCGAGGCCCAGGCCCTGCTCGCGACCTACGGCCGGGAGCGCGCGGCGGAGCGGCCGCTGTACCTCGGGTCGCTGAAGTCGAACATCGGCCACGCACAGGCGGCGGCCGGGGTCGGCGGTGTGATCAAGATGGTGCAGGCGCTGCGGCACGAACTGCTGCCCCGCACGCTGCACGCCGACCCGCCGTCACCCGAGGTGGACTGGTCCTCGCAGGCCGTGCGACTCCTCACCGAGGAACACCCCTGGCCCCGGGGCGAGCGGCCGCGCCGGGCCGGCGTGTCGTCGTTCGGGATCAGCGGCACGAACGCGCACATCGTGCTGGCGGAGGGCGATCCCCTCGACGGCGAGCCCGCCGGGGGCACTCCTGTGGACGACAGGTCCGTCGGGAGCGGCACTCCCACGGTCACGCAGGACTCCCCCGCGGCCCGGACCCCGCTGCCGTATGTGCTCACCGCCCGCAGCGCGTCCGGCCTCCCGGCACAGGCCCGCGCCCTGCACTCCCACCTGCTCGACCACCCGGGGCTCGAACCGGCCGAAGTGGCACGGTCGTTGGTCACCACCCGGTCCCTCCACGACCATCGGGCGGTCCTGGTGGCCGAGGACCGGCAGGAGCTGCTCGACACGCTCGCCGCACTCGCGGACCCGGCCGCGGCGACGACGCCCCGGGCGGTGTCCATCGGCACGGCCGGACGCGGGCGGGTGGCGGGTCTCTTCTCCGGTCAGGGTGCGCAGCGGCCGGGCATGGGCCGTGAACTGGCGGGGCGTTTCCCGGTGTTCGCCGCCGTGCTGGACGAGGTGTGTGCGGTGGCCGATCCCCTGTTGGGGCGGTCGTTGCGGGAGGTGATGTGGTCGGAGCCCGCGGAGGTGCTGGAGCGCACGGAGTACGCGCAGCCGGCACTGTTCGCCTTCGAGGTGGCGATGGCCCGGTTGTGGCAATCGTGGGGCGTGGAGTTCTCCGCGCTCGCGGGGCATTCGGTGGGCGAGATCTCCGTGGCATGTGTGGCCGGGGTCCTGTCGTTGCGGGACGCGGCGCGGATGGCGGTGGCGCGGGGCCGGCTGATGCAGGCACTGCCGGAGGGCGGCGCCATGGTCGCCATCGCCGCGAGCGAGGACGAGGTCGCCGCGAGCCTCGCGGACGTGCCCGATGTCGCGATCGCCGCCGTGAACGGCCCCGAAGCCGTCGTCGTCTCGGGGGCGGAGGCCGAGGTGCTGCGGATGGACGCCCACTGGCGTGAACAGGGCCGCCGCACCACCCGGCTGCGGGTCAGCCACGCCTTCCACTCACCCCTCATGGACCCGATGCTCGACGACTTCGCCGCCCTCCTCGGCGAGCTGACCTTCCACGAACCGACCCTCCCCGTCAGCCCCTCCGCCGACAGCTCACACCCCTTCGCGTCCGCCGCATACTGGCTCGACCACGCCCGCCACGCCGTCCGCTTCGCCGACGCCCTCGGCGCCCTGGACGACGCCGACGTGCTCGTCGAACTCGGCCCGGACGCCGCGCTGGCGCCCCTGGCAGCAACGGACCGGCCGGTCCTCCCCTCCGCGCGACGCGAGCACCCCGAGGTACGGACCGTGGTCACGGCGCTCGGCGCCGCACACGCCCACGGCGTATCCGCCGACTGGACGGCGGCGCTCGGGGCGGGCAGGCAGGTCCGGCTCCCCACGTACGCCTTCCAGCACGAGCGCTACTGGCTGGAGGAGGAGACCACGGCGGACCGGGGCACCGGCTCCGTGGACGACCCGGCGAAGGCACGCTTCTGGCAGGTGGTCGAGGACCGGGACCTCGACGGCCTGACCCGCACCCTCGGTCTCGACGCGGAGACGTCCCTGCGCGCCGCGCTGCCCGTACTGCACGACTGGCACCGCACCAGCACCACGCTCGCCCGGGCCGCGGGCTGGCGCTACCGCGTCGCCTGGGACCGGGTGCCCACGGACGCCCCGGCCGGCGCACTCGACGGCACCTGGTGGATCGTCGTCCCGCGGGATGCCGCCGACTCCACGACGGCCGACGCCGTGCGGCAGGCGCTCGCGGCCGCGGGTGCGAACCCCCGCGTCCTCACCGTCGATCCGCACGGCACGGACCGCGCGACGCTGGCGAAGGACCTCAAGGAGCGTGCCGCGGCCGACGGCACGGTGGCGGGGACGGTGTCCCTGCTGGCGGAGTCCGGCGGCGAGGACACCGGGCACCGCGGAGCCGCGGCCGGGGCCCTGGCCACTCTGATCCTCCTGCAGGCCCTGCACGACGCGGACCTCTCGACCCGTCTGTGGACGCTGACGCGGGGCGCGGTACGCACCGGCCCGGCGGACACCGCACCGGACCCCTGGCAGGCCCAGGTCTGGGGCCTGGGTCGCGTCGCCGCCCTCGAACACCCGGCGCTGTGGGGCGGTCTGATCGACCTCCCCGCCGAAGGGGAGCCGGCCGGCTTGGCCGCCGTCCTTTCCGGGACCGCCGGGGAGGACCAGGTGGCGCTGCGCGGGGACGGCGCACATGCGCGTCGCCTCACCCCCGCCGACACGCGCGACGCCCCGGCGGCCGACGCCCACGCCTCCGGTGCGTACCGGTGGGCGGACGGGGCGGTACTGATCACCGGCGGTACCGGAGCGCTCGGCGCGCACACCGCCCGCATGCTCGCCTCGCACGGGGCGTCCCGGCTGGTCCTCGTCAGCCGTCGCGGTCCCGCCGCTCCCGGCGCCGAGGTGCTGCGCGCCGAACTGGAGGCGCTCGGCGCGACGGTCGACCTGACGGCCTGTGACGTGACCGACCGCGAGGCCGTCGGCCGGCTGGCCGGGAGTCTCGCCGCCGCGGGCACCCCCGTCCGCGCGGTGGTGCACGCGGCGGGTGTGGCCGCCGAACAGCCGCTGACGGACCTCGTCGGGGGCGACTTCTCGGCGGTGACCGACGCGAAGGTGACCGCCGCGGAAATCCTCGACGAGGTGCTGGGGGACGACCTGGCGGCGTTCGTCGTCTACTCCTCCATCGCCGGCACCTGGGGCAGCGCGGGCAACGGCCCGTACGCCGCCGCCAACGCCCACCTGGACGCTCTGGTCGAGCGGCGCCGGGCCCGCGGCGCCGCCGGCACGGCCATCGCCTGGGGCCCCTGGAGCGGGGGCGGCATGGCGGACGACCGCTTCCAGGAGGAGATGCTGCGCCGCGGTGTCAGCGCCCTCCCGCCCCACGGCGCCACCGCCGCCCTCGCCCAGGCCCTGGAGCACGACGACACCACTGTCACGATCGTCGACATCGACTGGGACCGCTTCGCCCGCGTCTTCGCCAGCACCCGCCCCAGCCCTCTGCTGCGGCATCTGACGGAGCCCGTCGCCGCTGCCGACGAGCCCCCGGCCCGCACCGAACTGGCCGAACGCCTCGCGGCGTTGGACGCCGAGACGCGGCGCGGCACGGTGCTGGACCTGGTGCGCGCGGAGGTCGCGGGGGTGCTGGGGCATGCCACGTCGCAGGCCGTCGCCGTGGACCGCGCCTTCACCGACATGGGGTTCGACTCCCTCATGGCCGTCGAACTGCGCACCCGGCTCGGCGTGGTCAGCGGCCTGGCGCTGCCGACCACCCTCGTCTTCGACCACCCGAGTCCCGCCGAGGTGACCGACTTCCTCTGCGCCCGGTTCGAGCCGGACCGGGACGCCCTCACCCACGAGATCCTGGAGAAGCTCGACTGGCTGGAGAACACCCTGCTGGACGCCGCCCACAGCCAGGGCGCCCGCGCACGGTTCGGCTCCCGGCTCGATGCCCTGCTCGCCCGACTCGACCGTACGGCGGCCCCGCCCGAGAGCCGGCTGTCGGACCCGGCCGCGGACGCCCTCGAATCGGCGACCGCGGAAGAACTGCTCGCATTCGTCGAGGAACATTTCGACTAGTTCCCCGGTCCCGCACAGGGCGGGCCAACCCCCATAGCTTTAGGGGCCGTTAGGGGATAGTGAATCGATCCGATACGGGAGAACATTCACCAAGAGGATTTGCGAAATGTCTAGGAGTGAACAGATCCCATGCATCTTCTCGTCAAGGGAATTCAGCACCGGATTTCCAGCGAAATCCTCGTACCGAACTCCAAATACCATGCCCACCGTGCGCTGATCCTCGCCTCGCTCGCGGACGGGGAGAGCCGGATCCAGGGCCTGTCCGACGCCCGGCACGTCGAGTACACCGTGCGGCTCCTGCGCGACCTCGGCGTACGGATCGTCCGCGAGGGCGACACCTTCGTGGTGCGGGGGCTCGGCGGCCACTACCGGCCGGTCCGGGACAGTGTCTCGGCCGGCAGCTCGGGCACCACCCTCTATTTCATGACCGGGCTCGCCGCACTGTCGAACCGCGCGGTCACGATCACCGGGCAGAAATACTTTCGGAACCGTCCCGTGGGCCCGCTGCTGCGCGCACTGGAAACGATGGGCGTACGCCTGGAGTCGGCGAATGACTGCCCACCCCTTCGCGTCCTCAGCCATCGGCCCACGGGCGGCGAGGTGACCATTCCGGGCACCTTGTCCCAGTGGATATCCGGACTGCTGCTGCTCGCGCCGTTCGCCACCGGCCCCACCACCATCACCGTGACGGGCGCGCTCAACGAACGCACCTATCTGGAGCTGACCGTCGCGATGATGCGGCAGTTCGGCCTGGAAGTGACCGTGGCCCCCGGCTGGCGGCGCTTCGACGTGGCGCCGCACCAGAGCGTGCGGCCCACCGAGCTGACGCTGCCCCCCGACATCGGTTCCGCGGCCTTCGGCATCGCCACCGCCGCGCTCCACCCCTCCGACGTACTCCTGCGCGGTATGCCGAGCCTGACCGGGGGCCCCGCCGACCACCCCGAGTTCCACTTCCTCGACATCGCCCGCGCGATGGGCGTCCCCATGGAACGGGACCCGGTGGCCGGCGGTGTCCGGATCCAGCAGGACGCCCCCCTGCTGAAGGCCGTCGACGTCGACTGCCGCGACGTGCCGGACATGCTTCCCGTCCTGACCGCCCTCGCCACCTTCGCGCACGGCGAGTCGGTGTTCCGCAATGTCGCGCACACGCGGCTGAAGGAATCCGACCGGGCCGGCGTGATGCTCCAGCTCAACTCCATGGGCGCCGAGCTGGAGTTGTCCGACGACACCCTGCGGGTGACCGGGGTGGACTCGCTGGTCGGCGCGCAGCTGTCCTCGTACAACGACCACCGGGTGCTGATGTCGCTGGCCGTCGCCTCCTCGCGCGCCCGGGGCCACTCCACGCTGTCGTACCCGCACGCCTACCGCATCTCGTATCCGGGCTTCCTCGACATGATGAACACCGTCGGCGTGCCGGCCTCCGTGGAGAAGGGCCCGGCACGCTCCGCCAGGAGCCGTGCCCGCGGACCCGTCCGGGAACCCGTGCGGTCCGTCGCGGATCCGGACCACGCCTGCGAGGTCACCCTGCCGGAGTGGCTGGCCCGGCACGCCGCGTCCCGCCCCGGCGACACCGCCCTCGTGGACGTACGCCCGGACGGCGACTGTGTCGTCACCTGGAGCGACCTGGCCGGCCGGGTGGACAAGGCCGCCGCGCTGCTGCTCGCACTCGGGGTGCGGCCGGGCGAGAACGTGGCGTACCAGCTGCCCAACCGCCTGGAGTTCGTGGTGCTGTCGCTGGCGGCGCTGCGGATCGGCGCCGTCTGCTGCCCGGTCATCCCGTTCTTCCGGGCACGCGAACTCGGCTTCGTGCTGCGCCGCTCGCTGGCCCGCGTCCTGGTCGTCATGGACGAGTACCGGTCCCGGCGCCCCGCGCAGGAGGCACTCGCCCTCGCCGCCACCGGTGGCCCGGACACGGCGCACCTGGAGCATGTCGTGGTGCTGGCCCGGTCGGACGGCGGCAGCCGACCGCCACAGCCGCCACCGGGGGGCGTCCGCCTGCACGACTGGGAGACCGCCCTGAAGGCGACGACCGTCGACCGGGCGGCCCTCGACGCGATCCGTCCGAAGGCCGCGGCGACGGCGCAGCTGTTGTTCACCTCGGGCACCACCGGCGAGCCCAAGGGGGTCATGCAGTCGTCCTCGAACCTGGTCCGGGCCGTGTCGATGGAGATCCGGCATCTCGGCCTCGGCCCCGAGGACGCCGTCTGGGTGCCCTCCCCGCTCGCCCACCAGACCGGGTTCCTGTACGGGATGACGCTGGCGACCGTGCTGGGCGTGCCGCAGATCCTGCAGTCCGAGTGGGACGCGCGGCGGGCCCTGGTCTCGCTGAACACCCACCGGGCGACGTTCGTCCAGGCCGCCACGCCGTTCCTGACCGACCTGGTGAAGGCGGTCGAGGAGCTCGGCAAGGCGCCCCGGCATCTGCGGATCTTCGTGGCGACCGGTGCCACCGTGCCGCGCTCGCTGGCCGAGCACGCGAGCGAGGTGCTGGGCACGAAGGTGTGCGGCGCGTTCGGCACCACCGAAACCTGCCTCGGCGCGCTGTCGAGGCCGACCGACGCGCCGGAGCGGCGCTGGGGCACCGACGGGCGCGTCCTGGAGGGCGTACGGCTGCGGGTCACCGACGACCGGGGCGAGGTGCTGGCACCTGACACCGAGGGCAATTTCGAGATCCTCTCGCAGACGACCTTCGAGGGCTATCTCGACCGCCCCGACCTGACCGCCGAGGCCTTCACCCCGGACGGCTGGTTCCGCACCGGCGACCTCGCGGTGCTCGACGAGTCGGGCTACGTCCGGATCACCGGCCGGGTCAAGGACGTGATCAACCGCGGCGGCGAGAAGATCCCCGTCGGCGAGATGGAGCAGCTGCTGTTCCGTCACCCCGCCGTCGACGACGTGGCCATCGTGGCCATGCCCGACGAGCGTCTCGGCGAGCGTGCCTGCGCGTTCGTCGTGCTCAAGGCAGGCGCGCTGCTCGGCTTCGAGGAGATGTGCCGCTACCTGGACGGGCACCAGGCGGCCAAGCAGTACTGGCCGGAGCGGCTCCAGCTCATCGCGGATCTCCCGCGCAACCCGATCGGCAAGGTCCAGAAGTTCGAACTGCGGGCCAGGGCGCGCCACCTGCGCCCCCACATGCAGTGACAGGAGAAGACGGAGTGCGAAAGATGATGGACGAGCAGCAGTTCGAAGAAGTCCGTGCCACGATCGAGCGGTGGGTGGCGGGCCCGGGCGAGCGCTGGGCCGAACGCATCGAGGAGACCGGCGAGGTACCCGAGGCGGTTTGGAGCGAGCTCAACGAGCTCGGGTTCCTGCGGCTCGCCGCCCCGGTGGAGTACGGCGGCCAGGGCCTCGGGTTCACCCGGTGGATGGAGCTGATGGAGATCTTCTCCCGCTCCCACGGCTCCCTGCGCATGATCGTGCACGTCGTCAACGGCATCTGGCGGTCGATGGACGGCCACGCCTCGGACGAACAGCGCAAGCGGTTCGTGGTGCCGTCCGTCCTGGGCGAGATCAAGATCGCGTTCGCCCTGACCGAGCCGGGCAACGGCACCGGGGCGGACATCACGACCTCGGTGGTCCGCGAGGGCGACACCTACTACCTGTCGGGCTCCAAGCACTTGATCACGTTCGGGATGCGCTGTGACTACTACCTCCTGGCGGCGCGCGTCGCGGGCTCCACGGGCCACGAGGGCACCGTCGCCCTGCTGGTGCCGCGCAACGCGCCCGGTGTGAGCGCCGAGGACACCTCCCGCACGATGGGCGTCACCGGCACCGACCACGCCTCGATCGTCTTCGACCGCACCCCCGTGCCCGTGGACCACCGGCTCGGCGAGGAGGGCCAGGGGCTGGAGGTGTTCCTCGGCGGTTTCCTCACCCCGTCGCGGATCTCCGTCGCGATGAGCTGCGTCGGCCTCGCCCAGCGCGCCCAGCAGCTCGCCGTCGACTACGCCCGCTCCCGGGTGACCTTCGGCAAGTCACTGACGGAGCGTCAGGCCATTCAGTTCATGCTCGCCGAGAACGCGGCCGACATCGAGGCGGCCCGACAGCTCGTGCTGCACGCAGCCCGCCGCTTCGAGGAGGGCGCCGACGACGCGTCCCTGCAGTCCTCGATGGCCAAGATGCACGCGGTGACGATGCTGACCACCGTCACCGACAAGGCGCTGCAGGTCCACGGCGGGCTCGGCTACTGGAAGTCCCAGAAGATCGAGCGCGTCTACCGCGACGCCCGCGCCCAGCGCTTCGAAGAAGGCCCCAACGAGGTACAGAAGGCCGTGGTCTTCCGCGAACTGCTGCGGCAGGCCGGCACCGTCACCGCGGGAGGCGCACGATGAACGACATCCGACCCGACGACGCGGCCGGCGGCGCCACGATCTCCCTCATCACGGGTGCTTCGCGCGGCATCGGACGCGCCCTCGCGCTGACCTTGGCCCGTCAGGGCGGCACCGTGGTCGTCAACTACAAGAAGAACACCGACCTGGCCGAGAAGACCGTCGCCGACATCGAGGAAGCCGGCGGCCGGGGCGTCGCCGTCCAGGCCGACGTCGAGACGACGGAAGGCGTCACGGCGCTGTTCGACGAGGTCGCACGCCGCTACGGACGCCTGGACCACTTCGTCTCCAACGCCGCCGCCAGCGTCTTCAAGAACATCCTCGACCTGGGCGAGCACCACCTGGACCGCTCCTACGCCATGAACCTGCGCCCCTTCGTGCTCGGCGCCCAGCAGGCGGTCAAGCTCATGGACGACGGCGGCCGGATCGTCGCGCTGTCGTCGTACGGATCGGTCCGCGCCTACCCGACATACGCCGCGCTCGGCGGGATGAAGGCGGCGATCGAGGCGTGGGTGCGGTACATGGCCGTCGAGTTCGCGCCGTACGGCATCAACGTCAACGCGGTGAACGGCGGCCTGATCGACTCCGACTCGCTCGCCTACTTCTACGGCATCGAGGGCATGCCCGACATGCGCGGCGTCCTGGACCGCATCCCCGCCGGGCGGCCCGGCACGGTGCAGGAGATGGCCGACACCGTCGCCTTCCTGCTGGGTGAGGGGGCCGGCTACCTCACGGGCCAGACCCTGGTCGTCGACGGGGGCCTGAGCGTGGTCGCCCCGCCCTTCTTCGCGGACGCCGGCGAGGCACTGCGCCTGCCGCCCCGCCCGACCCGGGAATCCTGAGAGACGAGGGGCGGGCGACGTGTACGACCATGTCTTCCGAGCCGGCTCCCTCGGCACCATGCGGCTTCCGCATCGCATCGTCATGGGCGCCATGCACCTCAATCTGGAGACCGGGGACGATGACGGCGCGGCGCTGGCCGCGTTCTACGCCGAGCGCGCGGCCGCGGGCGCGGCGCTCATCGTCACCGGAGGCGTGGCGGTCAACGCCGTGGGCGCGGGCGGCCCGGGGTACGGGGTGATCGGTGACTCCCGGGACCGGGCGGCCCTCTCGGCGGCGGTGCGCGCGGTGCACGAGCGCGGTGGACGGATCGCTCTGCAGCTCTTTCACGCGGGGCGGTACGCCCGGCCCGGCGCCCGCGAGGGAGCCGGGCACCCCGTCGCCCCGTCGCCCGTGCACAGCGCCTTCGCGCGCTGCACCCCCCGGGAGATGTCCCCCGGGGACATCACCACCACGATCGCCGACTTCGCCGAGGGCGCGTCCGCCGCACGCGCCCTCGGATTCGATGCCGTGGAGGTGATGGGCTCCGAGGGCTATCTGATCAACCAGTTCACGGCACCGCTGACCAACCTGCGCGACGACGCGTGGGGCGGTGACGCCGCACGGCGGCGCCGGTTTCCCCTGGAGGTGCTGCGCGGGGTCCGCGCGGCCGTGGGCCGGGACTTCCCGGTGCTCTTCCGCATCTCCGGGAACGACCTGGTGGCCGGGGGCACTCCGCCGGACGAGGTGGCCGCGCTCACGGTGGCGCTCGCCGGGGCCGGGGCCGACGCGCTCTCGGTGGGCGTGGGCTGGCACGAGTCCCCGGTGCCCACCGTGCAGTCCGAGGTCCCCGCCGGTACCTGGGCGGCCTGCGCCAAGGCACTCAAACGCGCGCTGCTGGCAGCCGGACACTCGGATGTCGCGGTGATCGCCGCCAACCGCTTCCCGCACCTCGCGCAGGCCAACGAGGCGCTGTCCGGTGGTGAGGTGGACTTCGTGGCCATGGCGCGGCCGTTCCTGGCCGACCCGCAGCTCGTCACCAAGTCGGCCGCCGGCCGCCCCGACCGGGTCAATACCTGCATCGCCTGCAACGAGGCGTGCATCGACCGCTCCTTCGGCACCGAAAGGGTGTCCTGCCTCGTCAACCCCAGAGCCGGACACGAGAGGCAGTTCCCCCCGCCCCAGCCGGCCCGCCTCCGCAGGGGGCCGTTCGGCCGCTACGCCGTGATCGGCGCGGGCATCGCCGGACTGGAGGCCGCCCGCACGCTGGCCGGCCTCGGCCACCGTGTCGAGGTGTACGAAGCCGCGGCCCACGCCGGCGGCCAGTTCCGGCTGGCCTCCCGGGTGCCGGGGAAGGCGGAGTTCGCCGGGACCATCCGCCATCACGTACGGGAACTGCGGGACGCCGGTGTGCCGCTGCACCTGGGCCGTCGCCTCGGCGTCGCGGACGTCCCGGAGCTGCGGTCATTCGACGGTGTGGTGCTGGCCACCGGTGTGCTCCCCGCCGGGTTGTCCCTCTCCGGCGCGGAGCTGCCCCATGTCCGCGACTACGCGCAGGCGTTCGCCGATCCCGAAGCGCTCGGCGGACGGATCGTCATCATCGGCGGGGGCGGTATCGCCGTCGACCTGGCGCACACCCTGACCACCGGCCCGGATGCCGAGGTGACGCCGGAGGAATTCCTGGCCCGGCACGCCGTGTCCGGGAGCACTCCGCGCTCCGGGAGGGAACCCGCCGTCCGCGACGCACCGCGCGAGGTGACGCTGCTGCGGCGTGGCCGGCGGATCGGAGCGGGCATCGGCCCCAGCACCCGCTGGGTCGCCATGCGGAACCTGAGGGCCGCCGGTGTACGGATGCTCACCGGCGTGACCTACCGGGAGATCACACCCACCGGCGTCCTCCTGGCCGACGCGGACGGCACGGAGCGCTCCCTCGACGCCGACCATGTCGTGCTCGCCGTGGGCCAGGTCCCGGTCGACGAGCTGGCTCCGCTGTTGCGCGGGGCGGGCGTCCCCGTCGTCACCGCGGGCGGCGCCGCGGGAACGGACGGGCTCAACGCCGTACGGGCCACAGCGGAGGGCCTGCGCGCGGCGCACCGGATATCCCGCGTCGCCGTGGGGTGAGGACGTGCGGGAGCGGGGGCACGCGAACGGAGCGGACTCCGCTCCCCCGCACTCCCGGACGGGCGGACTGGTCGGTCTCAGCCGCTCTGTTCGAGGGCCATGAACACCGTGGAGAACCTGTCCAGCAGGTCCTCGCGATGCTGCACGCGGAGCTTTCGGTAGATGCGCGTCAGGTGCTGCTCCACCGTGCTGGCGGTGATGAACAGTTTCCCGGAGATCTCCCGGTTCGTGTGTCCCAGGATCGCCAGGACCGCCACGCGCCGTTCGGCGGAGCTCAGTTCGGCGAGCTCCGGGTGGTGGCAGACCGGCTGCATGTCCCGTCCGGGCCCATGGGCATCCGTGGTGACGAGCGCGAGCAGCCGTCCCGCCTCGCACTGCTCGGCCATGCGCCGGGCCCGCTTCGAGGTGGTCCGGGCGAGGTTCAGTCGCGAGGTCTCCCGGTAGGCGGCGGCGAGTTCGGTCAGCGTGTAGGCGAGCTGCAGCCTGCTGCCGTCGCGTTCCAGTGTGTCCGCGGAGTTCTTCAGCAGGGAGAGCCGCCGGGCGTCGTCCTTGGTGGTCTTGGCGAGGAGGCGCAGCGTGGTCCCGTGGACGGACGTCTCCTCCTCGGGCAGCTGTTGCAGCTGTTGCCGCAGCGCGTCCCGGGCACCCGCCACGTCCCCGAGGGCCAGATACGCCTCCGCCATCCCGCAGCGCCAGGGCACCAGATGGGTCTGGTCGGCGCGCGCGGGCGTCTCGATCCACAGGGAGGCGCTCATGTCCCTGCACGACTCGAAGTCGGCCAGCGCCGCGTGCAGCCGATCGGTCGCCAGGTGATACCTGCCGCGGGCGTAGACGTACTTCAGCCCGCCACATCCCTGGTACGCCGCCGGGGGGATGGGCCGGTCGAGCACCTCCGCGGCCTCCTGCGGCCTGCCCATCTCCGTCAGGGTCTGGACCAGCAGCGCGGCGATACTGGCGATCGGCGCGCCCCATTCGTGCCAGGGCTTGCGCGCGAGCGCCTTTTGGATCCACCGGTACGCGGAGCCGAGGTCACCGAGCTCCAACGAGATCTTCGCCTGCACGACCGACACCAGGGCCTCCCACAGCGGCGACGGATGCGCTTCGAGCGCCTCCGACAGCTGGGTGAACCACGGCCGCGCGGCGGGCAGGGAGCCCAGGCTCTCCAGCACGGTGTAGGCGAACAACAGGGTCTCCACCGCGGAGGACTGGACCCGGATGCCCTGGAGCACCTGCTCGGCCCAGAAGATCGCCTGGGCCCGGTCTCCCTCATTGGCCGGGGCATGGATCTTGCGCAGACCGGTGAGCAGGGAATGCACGTCGGCGCCCGGCCCGTAACGCTCGTCGGCCTCGCTCGAGGAGGACAGTTCCAGCGTCGCCCAGTCCATCGGCATACCGCTCCACAGGCTGTAGAGCGCTTCCGCGAGACCGACCTCGGCCGGGTAGGGGGACCGCGGAGCCTTCTCACGCATCAGGGGCATCAGCTCCGCGGCCAGCTCCGTCAGACCGTGCCACAGCGCCGCTCGCACCAGGAACGCCAGGTCCGTGGCGTTCAGGACACCACGGAAGGCGGCGCGGCCCAGCGTCGGCAGCAGGGAGGCCACCAGCCCCGGGTCGGTCAGCCAGGTGGTGCGCAGCAGCATCATCTCCACGGCGGAGCGCTCTTCGGGGCCGACCGCGGAGCCCTTGGCCAGCTTGAGCAGCCTGCCGGCGACGTCCGTACTGCCGCTCTTCAGGGCCTGGTTGACGAGGCCCAGGACGAGCGGCAGATCCCACGGTGCGCCGATCATCCCCACCGCGGTGAGATGCTCCACGACCTGTGTCAGGGGCGCGCTGTCCTCGAAGAGGACGTGTGCGGCCCGCAGATGCAGCTCGCCGCGCGCGGTGAAGCTCTCGTCCTGGAGCAGCGCCCGGCGCATGTCGGGCCGCAGGCAGTCGCCGGCCAGCATGCCGAGGTCATTGAGCGCACCGAAGATCCTGCTGGCCCTGGTGATGTCGATCCCGAGCAGTCGGGCCAGCCGTGGCAGGGAGGCGAAGTCGCCGAGGACGGCCACCGCGTGGGCGCCGCTGAGCATGCCGGGCATGTCCGTGTCGCTGATCATGCCCCGGACGCCGTCGTGGAAGGCCGTGTCGACGGTCAGTTCCTCCGGCTTCGGATCGGCCGACGTGAGCCACGTCCGCAGCAGAACGTCGATGAGAAGCAGATTGCCGCCGGTCAGGTCATGGAGGTCATCGGCCATGCGGTGCGCCGCCGAGCACGGGATGGAGCCGCGGAATTGCGGGAGGTGCTCGGTGAGGGACCAGGCGATCTGCTTGCGTCCCAGGAGCCGCATCCGGACCAGGCTGGTGTACGGCAGTCGCAGGATGTCCGTGCGCAGGTCGTCGCAGAACGAGAGGGCGCACCCTGTTCGCTCGGCCATGGCCAGCCGGATGGGCGTCCCCTTCAGCCGTCGCGCCACGAAGCGCAGGAACAACTGCGAGGGGCCGTCGACGTAGTTGATGTCGTCGACGACTATGAGCAGGGGACGTCTCGCCGCGATCTTCAACAGTCGGGCGTACACCCACTCGAAGGTCAGGCCGGACGGGTTCCGCAGACCATCCGCGAGGGACGCCGAGGGGCCGGCGCCGTGGGGCCGGTCCCCGCCCTCCTCGGCCGCGTCCAACTGGTCCAGGATCTGCTGCAGGACCCCGAACGGGGAACCGTACTCGTTCAGCCAGCCCGTCGCCCACAGGCTCAGCGCTCCGGAGTCCGCTTCCGCTGCGCAGATCCGGTTGAGCGTGGTGGTCTTCCCTGCGCACTTCGGTCCACGAAGGAAGAGGAGTCCCCCATTTTTCTGCCAGTTCTCGAACTCCGGGGTCGCATGTTTCGACAGAACTACTTCAAGGATGTCGCTCACGGGGGTCCTCTCGCAAGACACAACTGCAAGTCAGCAGCGCACTATTGGCTTGGATGCGCGTGATGATGTATGCGCATCGAGGAATGAACATCCGACATTGACGACGGACCGTATCAACCGGCCTTCGCCCCTGGAATGCCTCAATGGCTGGATACCGAGGTCGAGTTCGGAAATGTCGCCCCCTCTCCGAGCCGTCAACCGGTGGTTCGTACTCCGTCGTTCGCCGCCCGCCACCCGGTCGGACACCACCCGGTGCCCACGCCTGTGGCCCCTTGCCGACCCGCGCCGGCACACGGCTCACGGACGGAGCGTCACGGGCGTCGGGGGCATCCGGCCGACATGGCGCCTACGGCGCGAGGAGGTGGCGGCACCCCGGCCCGCCCGTGCGCCCTTCGGCCCTCCTCGCGGACCCGGCCGCCGGCATCTCCAGGTCCGGGAGCGTGTTCGAGGATGGCGCGTTCCGGACGACGCGGTACCCCCGACGGCTCCGGTCCGAACCGCTCTACGACTTCGCCCCCGAGGTGCCCGACGACCGACAGCGTCGGTCCGCCGACCGCACCGGTGGAGCGCCGGCGCCGGCCGACCGCTCAGCCGCTCACCCAGCGGGCCCTCGGCGACGGCTTCCTACAGTGCGCCCGCTGCCCGCCGGAGGTGGCCGACCGCCGGTCCGACATCGAGGCGCTCTTCCGGGTCCAGCCGCCCACCCTCCGGAGCGCCCCTTCCCGGCCGGTGCGGATCACCGCCCGCCGGTCGGCGAGTGCCGCACCCGGCCGCAGGTCGAGCCGCGGATACCGGACGACGTGGCCGATCGCCTTGCCCGCGGTGCGGGGAGCCTCGTCGGGCCGCCGGACACCGAGCAGCGTGCGGGTGGCCAGGACCCGGTCGGCGTTCAGCGGAAGACAGGTGAGCAGCCGGCGTTCCCCCGGACCACCGAGCGGCGATATCGCGCCGTCCACGTCTGTCCGAGGAGTGCCCTGTACGCGTAAGTGCACGTCAACCTCATTTCCCTCTACCCCCGCCTTTTATCGTTCCTGACGGCCGGTCGACCGCGGAGACATCACCACGCAGGCGATGGCGAGAATGCACCGCGGGTGAGGCGGTGACGGAAAAGGAGTCGGGCTGAGCCCGGTGCCGGCACGTCCACTCTCCATCCCCTCTGCTCATCGCTACGGATTCGGCTGGAATTCTGGAGATCTGCGTCGCCACGGAGGACTCGGAAAGAAAGAATGTGCGGATACGTGGCAGCATCCGCACTTCTGTGGATGACCGACTTCCTCGGATCCGGAATGGACCGGACGGACGGGTTCGGCGGATCTCGCTCTGTCAGATTGCATGGATGCCCGGTCCGGAGTCCAGCTCCCCAGAAGATCTTTGCCCTTTTGAACATGCCGGCACTCCCCGCGAGGGAGGGGTACGGCAGGCGGCGGCGGACGACCGTGGTGAACGGCCCGGGGAGTGGTGAACGGCGCACAGACACTGCGCTCGAGCGCCTTGCGCCCGGCCACGGGGTTCAAGCGCGAGTCCGTCGCCCCGGGGGCCTGAGCGGCGAGCGACCGGGCGGCCGGCAGACCCGCACCAGGGCGGCGGCCAGGCCCCGGATACGTCCGGGAAATTTTACGTCGCAACAAGGAAGTCCGCATCGAAGACCAACTCACCCCCTCCATGCCGAGTTGGACCGGATGGCGATCTACGGACGGCGGATCCAGAACAGGCGGCCGGCCGAAGAGCGCCTGCGCTCACAGCATGAACCACTCGGCGGAGCCTACGGAAGGCACACCCCCACTCATTTCGAGGACCCGGTTTACTCACCCCTAATATTTAGGATTCCCCCCTATTTTCCCGCACCACCCCCCTGTTTTCGCCAGCGCGCGAGGTGCGCCATTCGCGGGCTGATTATAGTCAAGTCAGCCTGTGCCGCTGTCCCCCATCAGGCATTCCGGGAACAGGGCTGATTCATGGCACTTCGGGATGTTCTTCGAGGCGAGTGCCGGTGAGTTAACCGTCGAGGCCGCTTCGCCCGTTTCTCCGCATTCCCTACGTTCCCTTCCCGACACTCTGGAGGCTGTGGTGGGTAGCTCCGTCACACAGACACGCAATCCCGCCCGGCAGCAGCCCGACTGGGCCGACCCCTTCCAGGCGGAGCGGGTACGGACGATCCTCGCCGAGCGTCCTCCTCTGGTGCGGGCGGAGGACGTCCGCGGACTCGGTGACCAGTTGGCGGGGGTGGCGCGAGGAGAGGCCCACGTCCTCCAGGCCGGTGACTGCGCGGAGCACCCCGACGAATGCACGGCGGAACACGTCTCGCGCAAGTCCGCCCTGCTGCACCTGCTCGGCGACACCCTGCAGGCCGCGACCGGCAAACCGGTGGTGCGCGTGGGGCGCATCGCCGGCCAGTTCGCCAAGCCCCGCTCGCACCTGGTCGAACCGGTCGACGGTGTCGACCTGCCCGTCTATCGCGGTCACATGGTCAACGCCCCCACCCGCGACCTCGCCGCCCGCCGCCACGACCCGCTGCGGATGCTGACGGCCTACCGGGCGGCCCATGACGTCATGGAGCATCTCGGCTGGCACGGCCCCGCCGGCGACGCACACCACCTCGGTACCGGTACCTCGACTCCGATCTGGACCAGCCACGAAGCACTTGTCCTGGACTACGAATTCCCCCTGGTCCGTGACCTGGACGACGGACGACGCCTCCTCGGCTCCACCCATTGGCCCTGGATCGGCAAGCGCACCCATCAGCTCGACGGTGCCCATATCGACCTGATCTCCGAGGTGCTCAACCCCGTTGCGGTGAAGGTCGGTCCGACGACCACCCCGGCCGACCTCACCGCGCTGTGTGCCCGCCTCGACCCGCAGCGCCGTCCGGGCCGCCTCACGCTCATCGCCCGCATGGGCGCCGATGCGGCGCACTCATGCCTCGCCCCGCTCGTCCGGACCGTCCACCGTGCCGGCCACCCGGTGATCTGGCTGTGCGACCCCATGCACGGCAACACCGTCAGCGCCCCCGACGGCCACAAGACCCGCTTGCTGCCCACCATGGCGGAGGAGGTCCAGGCCTTCTGCCGGGCCGTCACCGTCGCCGGTGGCATCGCCGGCGGACTCCACCTGGAGGCCACACCCGACGACGTCACCGAATGCGCCCCCGACTTCCGCGCCCTCGACTCCCCCACCGTCCGCCGCACCACCCTGTGCGACCCCCGCCTCAACCCCGGACAGGCCGTCGCACTCGTCTCGACGTGGCGCCAAGACGGGTGAACACGTACGGCGGGGAAGGCCTTCACCTTGCCGAGCCCCGGGACCGACAGCCGTGACGCACCGTGGCCCCCGGCATCGGCGGATCGCCGCCTCCCGCGCGAAACGGAGATCGGCCGCCCGCCTGTGCGCCGTCCCCGTCGCCCACCCGGACGACCGGGCCGGTTCGGTTCAGCGTGCGGGAACGCTCACCAGCGCACCGGCAGACTGCGTACGCCCCGGACTCTGATGCCCGGCAGCCAGTCGAGACCGGCCGGATCGATGTCGAGCGCCAGGTCGGGACAGCGGCGTAGCAGGGTCAGGATCGCGACCCGGCTCTCCATCCGCGCCAGCCCGGCACCCAGGCAGAAGTGGATGCCGTGGCCGAAGGCGACGTGGCCGCTGCGGGTGCCGGTCGTTCCGCGGTGGATGTCGAACGTGTCGGGTCGCTCGAACCGGGCAGGGTCACGCCCCGCCGCCGCGATGCTGACCAGAACCGTCTCCCCGGGCGGGATCTTCGTGGCGCCGTAGCTGACGGCCTCGGTGGTGAACCGCTTGGTCGACGTCTCCACCGGGCCGTCGTAGCGCAGCATCTCCTCGACCGTCTGGTCGATCAGGCCCTCCGGGTCGGTACGCAGCGCCGCCAGTTGTGGGGGGTTCGCCAGGAGGGCGCGTACCCCGTTGGTGATCAGGTTGGCCGTGGTCTCGTGGCCCGCTACGATCAGGATGAACACCATCGAGTGCAGCTCGGCGGCCGACAGGCGGTCGTTGTCCTCCGCGGTCGTCCGCAACAGCGAGGAGATCAGGTCGCCGGTCGGCGTGGAACGGCGCTTGTCCTCGATCAGGTTCTTCAGGTAGTCCGTCAGGGCCATCCCGGCCTGCGCGAAACCCCGGCTCTTCCACCAGGCGATGGTGTCGGGTTCGGCCGGCACCAAAACCCGCTCCGTCCAGCCGCGGAAGTCCTCCCGGTCGGCGAACGGAACCCCGAGCAGTTCGCAGAGCACGGTGATCGGCAGCGGGGAAGCCAGCGACGGGACCAGGTCGGCTCGCCGCCCCCCGGCCACCATCTCATCCAGGAGACCGTCGGTGATCTCCTGGACGCGCGGGCGCATCGCCGCCACCCGGCGCGCGGTGAACTCCCGCGAGACGAGCCGTCGCAGCCGCGTGTGGTCCGGCGGATCGGTGATCAGGACGTGCCGCTCGTCCTCGCTCGGCGGTTCGAGGGACTTGGCCAGACGCGGATCGGACAGGGCCGCCCGGGCCTCGTCGTAGCCGACGATCAGCCAGAACCGGTCCCCATCGGCCAAGACGATCTCGTGCACCGGCCCGGCCTCGCGCAGCCGGGCGTAATAGGGGTACGGATCGGTGAAGAAACCGGGGCCGTACGCGCTCAGGTCGACGGTCACCATACGGAGGACGCCGACTCGTCGTGCCCGGGGCGGCCGGCCGGATGCTCCAGGCCGGTCAGGTAGTCGAGGTCGGCCAGCGGCTGGTCGGTGAAGAACCGCAGCACCAGGTCGGCCCAGTCGGCATGGCGTTCCAGGAAGGACACGTGGCAGGTCTCGCGCATGGTCGTGAACGCCGCGCCGTCGATGCCGGCGGCCATCGTCCGCGTCAGGTCGGGGGGTGCGAGCTCGTCGTGCTCCCCGGTCACGCACAGGGCGGGTATCCCGGAGATCCGGCCCGGCAGCGTCGCCGGGTGATCGGCCAACCGCTGGGCGACGGCGAGGTACCGCACCAGTTCGGCCTCCGACGCCGAGCTCAGATGGTCGAGCAGCGCACGCCGGACGGCCACCCGATTGCGTACGGTCCGGGTCGGGTCCCCGTTCACGCACAGCTCCACCATCTTGTGCCCGAACACGTCCGCGCGGCGCAGGCTCAGCCAGTGTTCGAGTTCGGCGGCCCCGCGCCGTGCGGTGTCGCCCAACGCCGCGCCGGTGAGCATCAGCCGCGCGACCCGCTCCGGGTACTCCTGGGCGAACCGGTGCGTGGGCGCGGCGCCCAGGCTGATGCCGAGCAGGTTGATGCGGGACAGATCGAGTTCGTCGAGCAGATAGGCCAACGCGTCCGCGTCGAAGCCGTATCCGACGGTCCGCGGCACCGGGTCGGGCGAGTACGAGCCCGGCGGCTCCATGCAGATGATGGTGGCCGAGTCGCGCCAGAACTTGTCGTAGCGGTGGTAGCTGCGGATGTTCTGGAACGCCGCGCACATGACGACGATCGGCTCGGTGACCGGTTCCGGGCACTCAAGAATCCGGCAGGCGAATGCGTAACCCTGGTACGTGAATTGCCTGACCTCTTCGGCCGCGATGCTGTCGGCCATGGTTGCGTTCTCCGATCCGCCGGTGACCCGGCACGGTGAGGGAATTGCCGGCCCGCGGGCGGTGCCACGCCGACCTGCTCGACCGTCTTCCGGGCGTACGTCAGCAGGTGGACCGGCGGATGCCGGTCGGCCGGTGGAATGCGGGGTGAGGGGGGCGAGACCGGATCATGCGGTGACTTCTTCGACCGTTTCGTCCGCCGGTGCGCGCGGTTTGCGGCCGACTACGGTCAGCACCAGTGCGACGACGACGAGCGCCGCGCCGGCGGCGACGGGCAGCGCAGGCCCGGAGAGGTCGAGCAGCACCCCGGTCAGTGCCGCACTCAGCGCGCCGCCGCCCGCGGTTGCCGTCGCCATCCAGCCGAACGCCTCCGCCCTGCGGTCCTCCGGGGACGCCTCGGCGATCTGCTCGTAGGTGGCCGCCAGAGTCGGCGCGAGGGCCGTCCCGCCGAGGAACAGCACCACGAAGACCAGCCAGAGGGGCACCGTCCCCAGAACCGGTGGGAGCAGGACGGCGAGCGCGGCCATCCCGACGGCCATCCCGGCCACCCGCAGCGCCCGGGGCAGTCCCCGGGCGAAGGTGCTCAGTGCGAATCCGCCGGCCAGTGAGCCGGCCGTCCAACAGGCGGTCAGCACCCCGGCCAGGGCGGGACGGCCGATGTTCTGCGTCCAGGCCACCACCGACAGGTTGACGGCGAAGATCGCGGCCGTGACCAGCATCGAGATGGCGACCACCCGGACGAAGGGCCCCTCGGTCAGCAGGGACCGCCGGGCGAGTCGCTCGCCGCGCTGCGGCAACGGCTCGCCGCCCACGCCGGCGCGGCCGAGCGAGGCGGCGAAGACGAGGGCCGAGACCAGGGTCAGCAGCGCCGTGACACCGACCGCCCAATACGGGCCGGCGACGGCGATGACCAGGGAGGCGAGCAGCGGCCCGGTGGTGGTGACCACCTCCGACGCGGTCGCCTCAGCGGTGTAGAGCGCGGAGGTCAGCTCCGAGCCGACGATCTTGGGCCACACCGCCCGGCTGATCTGTGACACCGGCACGGCACTGAGTCCGGTCACCAGCGCGACGAGCACGACCACCGGCCACGAGGACGAGGGCGCCCTCGCCGCGAGCGTCACGATCGCGGCCAGGCCCGTCGTGTAGCCGACGCCCGTGATGACCAGCAGCCGGACGGTCGAGCCGCGGTCCGCCGCCCGTCCGCGCAGCGGCCCGGCCGCGCCCTGTCCCAGGGTCAGTGCGCAGCCGACCAGGCCGACGACGACGTACGAGTGGCTCCAGCGCACCAGCATCAGCGACAGCGCGATCGGCAGCGCCGACACGTTGAGCCGGCCCAGCATCGACCAGAGGAACAGCCGGGGCAGACCCGGAACCCTCATCAGGTCCTTGACGCCACTCATCGGTTGAGACACGTGGAGTCCTTCCTGGAGGGTCACCGTGGGGCCCCTGACTCAACCAGAGCCAACGACGGGCCAAAACCCCTACGAGCCCCTAGCTCACCTTGGCCGCGGGCTTCTGGGAACCGTCCTGGCTCGTCATGTCCAGGTCGCCGAACCGCTCGGCAGCTCACGGGAATCAGTGCGTCGCCGGGTGCCCCCGGCACGAGATCGACCGGCACCGGCGTCGCCGCGGGCACACCAGCGGCGTACGCGAGGAGCTCAAGCGTCCGCGGGCGGAGAACAAGCCCATGAGGGGCGCTCCGCGGCCGGCCGCCGGTGTCGGGGCGAGGGGCAGCTAACCGATCTGTTCGGCCAGGGCGACGATGATTCCCGAGGGGCCGCGGAGGTTGCAGAGGCGGTAGACGTTCTCGTACTGCGCCACCTCGCCGAGGAGTTCGGCGCCATGACGGCGCAGGCGGGTGATCGTGTTGTCGATGTCGTCGACGGTGAACATGACGCGGTGCAGGCCCAGGGTGTGGGGTGGCGGGTTGGGCGCTGCGGCGGTGACCGCCGCGGGGGTGTGGAACTTCGTCAGCTCCAGTTTGCCGTGGCCGTCCGGCGTGCGCATCATCGCGATGGCGCTGCGGACTCCATCGAGCCCGAGCATCCGGTCCGGGCAGGTCCCCTCGATCTGTGCCTCGCCTTCCAGCTCCATGCCGAGCTCGGTGAAGAAGGCGATGGCGGCTTTCAGGTCGTCGACGACGATGCCTACGTTGTCCATCCGCTGAATCGTCACGGGTGCTCCTTGTTCGTCGTGCAGTGCGTTCCGGCTACTGGTACCCCTGGGACGGAGTCGGGGCCGCGTTCTCGACACGCGGATCAGGCGGCACCTGGCGTGTCGGAGGGGTGCGGCGGCCAGGCGTTGGCCGGGGTGTCGGGCAGCAGCGGCCGGAGGGCGCCGAGCAGTGCGCCGATGCAGGTGTCGCGGAGCTGGGTGCGGGTGCAGGTTTCGTGGCTGAGCCAGTCGACGCAGAGGACCTGGACGAAGACCAGCCAGCTTTTCAGGACGGCGGAGACGGCCTCGCGGGCGCCGTCGTCGGCGAGTGGGAGTACGGCCAGCAGTCGCGCGCGGAGTGCGTCCAGTTCCTTGGTCATGATCGACTGAATGACCGGGTCGCCCGCGAGCACCCGGTTCGCGGCGAGGACGGCGTTTCGGTGGGCCGTGAAGTAGTCGAGGTGGACGTCCATGCCCTGGATGAGCTGGTCCATCAGGGAGTCGGCGGGGTCGAGGCGGGTTTCGGCGAGCAGTTGGTCGGCCGCCTGTTGGTAGACGGCTGCGAAGAGGGCGTGCTTGCTGGGGAAGTGGCGGTAGAGCAGCGCCCGGGAGACGCCGGCCTTTTTGGCGACGTCCTCCATCAGCACGTCCTCGTATGGGTCTGCGGCGAAGAGTTGCGCCGCGACGGTGAGGAGCTGGGCGCGGCGATCGGTGGGGCTGAGTCGCTGGCGGGGAGGCACGAGCACAGGTTACTTGACATGTGTCTACTGGCACCCGCAAGCTAGTTGACACATGTCAACTAAAGACGTGGAGGGATCATGGCAAGGGCTCTTCGGGCACTCACCCAGCTGATGGGCTGGTCCAGCGTGGCGATCGGTCTGTTTCACGTCGCACTCGGCAACGCGGCGATCCCCGGGGCCGGTTCGGCCGGCGCGACGGTCGACAGCTGGGGCCGGTTCATGGGGGCCAGCTTCGCCGGTTACGGGCTGGCCTGGCTCTGGGCCGCCCGACAGCGACCCATCCCGGCTCTCGCGGTGCGGTGGCTGGCGGGCGTCTTTCTGCTGGGCGGCGTGGGCCGGCTGATCTCGCTCGCCGTGCACGGCCGGCCGCAGTGGTTCCAGATCGTCCTGGCGGTGATCGAACTCGGTCTGCCGCCCGTGTTCTTCTGGCTGGCCGACGCGGACGAACGCGCTCTGCGCGGCGAGGCGGAGACGAGGACCGTACCCGCCGGGTGAGGCACGTGGTGTGACCGAAGGAGCCGGTGACGCCCGGCTGAACACCGTCGAGCGACTCAGCCGCCTCGGCGGCATACCGCACCGGAGGGGATGGTTTCGCCCACCCCGTCACGCAGCGTGCACAGGGCACAGTAATCGAGCCAGACCCCGGGCGCCGACAGCGGGGATAGGCGGTGGGGGCGGCGCTCGAAGCGCTGCTGGAATCGGACAGTTCGTGGCTTCGGGCGGTGCGGGCCCCCGCCGGGTGAACGGGGGCCCGCGGCGGGTGAGCGGGGGCCCGCGGCGGGGAGAGCCGGGAGCTGTCGTTGACGGGCAGCGTCCCGGCCGGACTCACCTACCGCCTGCCGCCGGCCGGACGGCCCGGCCTCACTTCAGGTGCCGGCCGAAGAACCGGTCACCGTCCTCCACCTCGAACCACGGGGTGCCGACGTGCCCGCCCATATTGGCGTGCAGCGTCTTCTCCTTGCTGCCGAAGGCGTCGAACAGGTCCAGGGCCCGCTGCCGGGGGTTGCCTTCGTCGTCCCACTGCAGCAGGAGCAGCAGCGGTACGGAGATCTGCCGCGCCTCCTCGCGTTGGGCGTGGGGCACATAACCGCCGGCGAAGAAGCCGGCGGCCGCGATGCGCGGCTCGATCGCCGCCAGCCGAATCCCGAGGGCGGCCCATCCCGAGTACCCGACCGGACCGCCGATCCCGGGCAGCGAAAGGAGGGCGTCCAGAGTGGTCCGCCATTCCGGGACCGCCTTGTCGACGAGCGGCGCGATGAAGGACTCGAAGATCTCGTCGACCGGCTCGCCGGCCCGCATGGCCCGGCGCAGCTCGGCGCGGGCCCGCTCGTCGGAGGCGGAACGGGGCCGCTCGCCGCACCCGGCGGCATCGATGGAGGCCACCGCGTAACCGTGCGCCGCGGAGTGCCGGGCCCGCGCCACCAGCCGGGGCTCGCTCCTGGGCAGGCCGTTGTTGTGGGCCGTCAGGATCAGCGGAGCCGGGGCGGATCCAGAGGTCCACAGAGTGCCGGGGATCTCCCCCAGGATGAATTCGCGTGCGACGACGCCGTCGTCGAGATGCTGTTCAGAAGTGATGTGCATGGTCGTGCCTTTCGAGAGCGCTCGTGAACGGCGCTCCCGGACGACCTATCGCCCGACCGTGACCCCGCAGGGGAGCACCCATGTCGATACTGCGTTCACGGGTACCACCTCCTCGTTCTTTCGCACGGCCTCCGGGAACGTAGCAGTGGTGAGGGCGGCCCGCCAACGGGTTTTCGCGGAGGCTCCGTCACCGTGGCGCGCGACCGACCCTGGGTCGGATAGATGGCCAGATACAGCCCTACATGTCAGATTGGCCGGTTTTAAGATCATCAGCTTGCCCAGGGGGCTGTGCAAGGACATGATCACTGCTCGTATCAAGCTGATCACTCATCCAGGAGCCGAGCCTTGAGAGGCCGAATCGTTTTGCGCACCCTCCCCACCGTGGCCGTGAGCGCGGCCCGTGCCGGAGCCCAGGCAGCCACCCCGGACCTGTCCGCCCAGGCAACGCCTTTGAGGTAACGGCGTACCGCCGGCCCTGTCCCACTCGGGCGGCCGGCACCCCCGGCGGGCGGACCGGTCGCACGCGGCCGGCCCGGCGGCCCTCGCAGTCCTGAGTGGCAGCTCGCCGCGATCCCCCGAGCACCTCGTGCTCTCGCCTGCCCTCGTCCATCGCATTTCGTCACAAGGGAGTTACTGATTTTCATGTCTCAACGTCGGAAATTCATGGCCTTCGCCACTGTCGGCGCGGTCATGTGCACCGCTGGATTCATGCCGTCGGTCAGTCAGGCCGCCGGCAACGGCGACGGGGAGCAGGAAGGGTCCTACGCCGCAACGCACGGCCTGACGAAGGAGGACGTCAAGAGCATCAACGCACTGAACGCCAGAGGTCTGGCCGTCGGTCAGCCCGGGAAGCCGCGGGCGGAATTACCGCCGGGCGTCAGCTCGCTCTTCCGGGCCGCCGACGACCGGGAAATCCCTGCCGCCGAGCCGCTCAACCGGATGCCTGACGCGTACCAGCCCTACGGAGGCAGGGCAACGACGGTCGTCAACAACTACATACGCAAGTGGCAGCAGGTATACAGCCAGCGCGACGGCAAGGCGCAGCAGATGACCGTAGAGCAGCGGGACAAGCTGTCCTATGGCTGCGTGGGCGTCACCTGGGCGAATTCGGGCCCCTACCCGACGAACAGTCTGGCGTTCACGTCCTTCGACGAGGACAAGTACAAGAGCGACCTGAAGAACACCAGGCCCCGGTCCGGGGAAACGCAGGCGGAGTTCGAGGGGCGCATCGCCAAGGACAACTTCGACGAGGCGAAGGGCTTCAAGCGGGCGCGTGAGGTGGCGTCCACCATGAACAAGGCCCTGGAGAACGCCCACGACGAGGGAAGCTACCTCAACAACCTCAAGACGGAGCTCACGAACAACAAGGACGCCCTGCTCTACGAGGACAGCCGCTCGAACTTCTACTCAGCGCTGAGGAACACCCCGTCCTTCAAGGAAAGGGACGGAGGCAACTACGACCCCTCCAAGATGAAGGCAGTGATCTACTCGAAGCACTTCTGGAGCGGACAGGACCAGCGCAGCTCCTCCGAGAAGAGGAAGTACGGCGACCCGGACGCCTTCCGGCCCAACCCGGGGACGGGCCTGGTCGACATGTCGAAGGACAGGAACATTCCGCGCAGTCCCGCCAACCCCGGCGAGGGCTGGGTCAACTTTGACTACGGCTGGTTCGGCGCTCAGACGGAATCGGACGCCGACAAGACCATCTGGACCCACGCCAACCACTATCACGCGCCCAACAGCGACCTGGGTCCCATGCAGGTGTACGAGAGCAAGTTCCGTAACTGGTCCTCCGGTTACGCGGACTTCGACCGCGGGGCCTACATGATCACCTTCATACCCAAGAGCTGGAACACCGCTCCCAACAAGGTGACGCAGGGCTGGTCGTGACGGAGCCTGACGGCCGACCCGTGAAGGGTTCGGCTTCCCGTCCTTGAGCACGGGCGCGGCCCTGCTCGGTGGTGTGACGCATGCGACGCGTCAACTGTCCGCCGGAGCAGGGCCGTTGAGTCCGTTGGGGCGGCCTGTCTCATCGCCCCGCGAGGAGGGCGATGACCGGGGCGAAGGATGCCATCGCCGGTTCGTGCACGCAGATCGACGAGATGCCGTACCGCTCGCGGCGGGCGCGCAGGGTGGCCGCGATCTCTTCCGGGGAGCCGAGGAGCACCGTGGGCAGTTCCGCGAGATCCTGGGCCTCGGCGAGGTGCGGAGCGCGCCGCCGCAGCGTGTCGATCGCCCGCTGCCGGTCGGACGTGACGAGGACGGTCTGGACGAGGATGTTGCGTTCGATCGACGCCGCCCGGTCGCCCGCCGCGGTCTCGAAGAACGAGACCCGCTCGGCCATGACGTCCCCGCCGGCGAGGTCGCCGGCTCCCGCGGTCCCGCCCGCGAAGGCAACGACGTCGGCGTGCTCGGCGGCCAGCCGCAGCATCTTGTCACCGTGTCCGCCGATGATCAGCGGCGGCGGCTCGACCGCCCGCGACCAGCCGAGCAGACGCGGATCGTCGAGTATCCGGCGCAACCGCGTCACCGTCTCCGTCAAGCGCCGCACGCGCGCCCCGGGGCCCGTCCACGGGATGCCGGCCTTGTCGAACTCGTCCTTCGCGTATCCCGCGCCCAGACCCAGTTCCAGCCGCCCGCCGGTGACCAGCTGCGTCGTGAGCACCTCGCGTGCGAGCAGTACGGGATTGTGGAACGCGGAGTTGAGGACGTAGGTGGCCAGACGCGGCCGTTCGGTCACCGCGGAGGCCGCGACGAGTGCGGGGAACGGGGCGAGTACGCCGAGGTGGTCGGGCACGACGATGAGGTCGTAGCCGAGCGCTTCGGCCCGGCGGCACTTGTCCAGCCACGCCTGGCGGGTGGAGGCCGCGGTGAGGTTGATGCCGAAGCGGAACGGGCGTCGGGGGGTCCCGACCGGCGGCGTGGCCGTCCTCATCCCGTCACCTCCGATCGAGTGGTGGGGCGTTCATGGACGGGATCCTCCAGCGAGGCCGGCAGCTTGCCGGACAGCAGCGCGGTGACCTGGTCCGTCAGGTCCGTGGCCGCGGCCCGGTCGACCTGGTCCCCGCGGTAGGCCAGGCTCACGCGCAGGCTCCCCTCGTCGGTGGTGGTCGTCGTGACGGTGAGGGGTACTTTGCTGTCGCCGTCCGCGCGGTCGCCGCTCGCGAGCGGCGTCAGTCGCGCCGTGCCCAGATCCATCGACCAGCCGGACCGGTCGACGCTGTTGACCAGGACGTCCAGATACGGGGTCCGGCCCGGTCTGCGGGGCGGCCGCATCAGGCGTACGACGTGCTCGAAGGGCACGTCCTGGTGCGCCAGGCCCGCGATGATCTCGTCACGGACCTGTTGCAGCAGCTCGGCCACCGTGGTCCGCGGGGTGCATCGGGTCCGCAACAGCAGGGTGTTCATGCTGGGGCCGAGCACGTCGCGGAAGGCCGGCGGGCGGCCGCTCGCCACCGGGAAGCCGAGTGTCAGGTCGTCGAGTCCGGTCTGCCGGTGCAGGGCCACGGCGACCGCACAGACCACGATCATGAAATCGGAGACCTGGTACCCGGCGCGGACCGACGCCAGAGCCGTCGTCACGTCGGTGGGCAGCGCGAGGGTGAACCGGCCGTGCGGCGCGGGCCGTCGCGGCGGGCGGAGATCCAGGGTGCTGGGCGCGCCGTCGAGACGCCGGCGCCAGAACTCCGCGTCGCCTGACCCGTGTCCCGCCCGGAACGCGAGCAGGTCACCGTATTGGCGCCGCGGGGCGGGGAGCGGCGAGCCGGAGCCGGTCGCGGCCCGGTGGCACTTGCGCAGCTCCCGTAGGAGCAGCGGCACCGATCCGCCGTCCAGCACCAGGTGGTGGACGCACAGCGAGAGGGTTCGCCGGCCGCCGGGGCCGGTGTGCAGAGCGGCACGGAGCAACCGGCCGTCGACGAGTGAGAACGTGCGTGCCGCGGTCTCGCCCCACGCCGCCACGGCACGGTCGAACTCGGCCTCGCCGTTGTCCCGGAGGTCGACCTCGTCGAGGTCGGGCGTCCACGGCGGCAGCACCTCCAGATGGGGCACCCCGTCCCGCTCGACGAAACCGCTGCGCAGTATCTCGTGACGGGCGACGAGAGCGGTGAGGGCGGCTCTCAGCGTGGGTGCGTCGAGCGGGCCGTCCACCGCCCAGGACAGCGGGATGTGATAGCGCGCGTGCTCCGGATCCATGCGCTGGGCCAGCCAGAGGCCCTGCTGAAATGGGGACGCCGGTACCGGGCCGGTGCGGTTGCCGGGTGCGGTGTGTCGCGCGCTCCGCCCGGCCGTCCGTCGCTCGACGACGCCCGTGAGGTCGCGCAGTCGTGGGTTGCCGAACAGGTCGGCCGGCGCCAGGTCGACGTTCAGCCGCCGGGCGATCCGGTCGACGAGCGTCGTGGCCAGCAGCGAGTGGCCGCCCAGTTCGAAGAACGAGTCGGTCGCGGCCACGGACGGCAGGCCGAGCACCTCCTTCCACACCTCGGCGATCGCGTGCATGAGCCGCGGGTCGACCTCTGGTCCGCGCTCCGGCAGCGGAGTGGGCCCGGCGCAGGGCGGCGGCTCCGTGCGGGCCAGGGACGGGGACATGCGGACCGCGCTGTCCGCCACCCTGCCGTCGGGGCGCTCGACCATGTCGCGCAGCACGGCGAGGTAGTCCTCGGACAGGCGCCGCAGCGTCTCGTCGCCGAACCGGCCGTCCGGGTCCTTCCACACCATCGTGCTGCCGGCCCTGTCCTCGCGCAGCATCACCGTCAGTGCGTAGTCGGCGACGTCGAGCATGTCGATCACCTCCAGCCGGCAGGTGCCCTCCGGTGCGCAGAGTTCGACGTCCCGTACGTCCAGACGGTCGTCGACGGTGGTGTTCCAGTACTGGAAGACCGTCTCGTGGGTGCGTTCGTGCGCTGCGGGGCCGGTCAGCGACGCCGCCCGCAGCAGGGCCGGGAGCGGAAGCGCGTGGTGGGTCAGCACCTGCCGTACGTGGCCGTGGAAGTGACGCAGGTGGTCCCGGTGGGTCTGCGCTCCGCCGGGGCGCGGCCGGTAGGGCAGGACGTTGACGAAGTACCCGACGTGGTGGGTGGGATCCGGGCCGCTCCGGCCGTGGTGCGGCGCCGCGACGACCGGGTCGTCGTGGCCCGTGTGATGGCGCAGCAGGAGAACGTGCGCGGCGAACATCACGGTGAAGTATGACGCCCCGACCTGGCGGGCCAGGTCGCGCAGCCGGGCTTCCAGCTCCGGGTCGATTCCCAGGGATCGCGAACGGAATGCGCCGTCGGCCGGCCGGCTGCGCGGCAGGGTCTGCCGGCCCATCGGCTCGGCGAGCAGCTCGCGCCAGAAGGTCCGGTGGTCGTCGCCCTCGGGGCCGTCGGACAGTGCGCGGCCCCGGAGCGCCGCGGCTTCCAGGGGAGCCGGGTCGGCCGCCGGGCCGAGTTCTCCGCCCGCGTAGGCGCGTTGCAGGTCGAGCAGGAACGGCACCACGGACGTGCCGTCGAAGACGAGGTGGTGCACGACGAACAGCAACAGCGTGTACGTCGGGCCGCGCAGCACCTCCACGCGGGCCAGCGGTCCGTGGTCGAGAGCGAAGGGCCTGCCGTGGGCGGCCGCGAGCAGGGCCTCTTCGCGAGGGGCGGTCACGGTACGTTCGGTCACCGGGATCGGTGCCGCGTCGCGCCAGGTCAACCGGGCGCCGGTGGTGCCGGTGACCACGCGCCCGCGCAGCATCGGGTGCCGGGCGCCGAGTGCGGCGACGGCATGGCGCAGCCGCGGCATGACCAGGTCGCCGGTCACCGCGCACGCGACGGGCAGGACATGCGTCGCGGCGGTGGGGTCGATGCGCCAGCCGACCCACATGGCCTCCTGGTTGACCGACAGCGGGACACCGTCCGGGGCCGGGTGGTGCGGGGGGAGGTCCGTCATGCCCTCACCTCCCGCTCAGCTGATCGGCGACCGCGCGGCGGTCGATCTTCCCGGACGCGTTGAGCGGCAGCGTCGCCAGGTGGACGAAGCGCCCGGGGACCATGAACGAGGGCAGCTGCCCTCGTGCCCGGCCGATGAGGTGTGTGGTCAGTTCCTCCGGCGGGATGCCCGGCGCGGCCGTGTAGCAGGCCGCGAGCATCCGCTCGCCGATGCGGCTGTCGACCGGCACGACCACGAGTTCGCCGAGGCCCTCCGTCGCCCTGAGCACCGTCTCGACCTCGCCGGCCTCGACGCGATAGCCGTTGATCTTGACCTGGTCGTCCGCGCGCCCGGCGAACTCCAGGGTTCCGTCCGGATGTTGGACGGCCAGGTCGCCGCTGCGGTAGTGGCGGCGGAGGACACCGTCCTCGCCGGCCGGCTGCGGATACCGCTGCGCGGTCAGATCGGGGCGTCCGACATAGCCGTTCGCCAACTGGTGTCCGGCGAGCCAGAGTTCACCGATCCGTCCGGGTGCGGCCGGCGTGCCGTCCTCGGCCACCACCACGGCCGTCGTGCCGGGGAGTGGCCGGCCGATGGTGCGGGCGGGGTCCGGCGAGGCGCCTTCCGTGTGGAGGTCGGCCTCCGTCAGGTGCCGGAATGTCGAGAACACCGTGGCCTCGGTGACGCCGTACATGTTCACGAAGGCCGTCGTCGCGCCGTTGACGGTCCGCCAGTCGCGCACGGCCTGCAGGTCGACGCGCTCACCGCCGAAGATCACGTATCGCAGCGCGGGCGCGGGCTCCTGGTCGGCGAGCGCGGCGCGGGACAGGTACCGGAAGACCGAGGGCACCTGGTTGAGCACCGTGACGCCCTGCTCGACGATCAGGTTCAGGGACGATTCCGGCGACCGGGCCACGTCCGTGGGCACGACGATCAGCGCGGCGCCGTGGCTCAGCGCGCCCCACATCTCCCACACCGAGAAGTCGAAGCAATGCGAGTGGAACATCGTCCAGACGTCGTCGGACGTCAGGTCGAAGACCTCGTCGCAGGCTCTGAGCAGCGTGGTCACCGCGCGGTGCGGCACCTCGACGCCCTTGGGCCGGCCGCTCGAACCGGAGGTGTAGATGACGTACGCGGGGTCCTCCGCCGCGACCGGCCCGGCGGACGGGTCCGGCGCCACCCCCGTCATGGTTCCCGGCCCGTCGAAGGGCGAGTCGGTCACCTCCAGTGTCGGCACTCCGGGCGCGACCGCCGCGGTGCGGGTGCCGGGGTCCGTCAGCACCAGGCCGAGCCCGCTGTCCCCGGCCATGAACCGCACCCGGTCCTCGGGGTAGCCGGGATCCAGGGGCACGTAGGAGCAGCCTGCCTTGAGGACCGCGAGGATCGCGGTGACGACGTGCGGCCCGCGGCGCAGGTACAGGCCCACGCGGCCGCCCCGCTCCGGCATCCGCGCGCGGATCGCCGCCGCCAGCCGGTCCGACATCCGGGCCAGCTCGCGGTACGACACGACCCGGCCGGGGCCCTCGACATCGATGAGGGCCGGTGCGTCCGGCTCGCGCAGGGCCTGGGCGGTGAACAGGTCGTGCAGGCAGGGTGCCGTGGGCCGCGCGGGCTCGCCCCCGTGGTCGGCGGTGGCGGTCGGCATCAGTCACACTCCCGCGGCGCCGGGCGCAGGTCGGTCCAGACCTGGGCGATGTGGGCGAGGCAGTCGGGGCGCGGACCGGTGAACCCGGCCTGGCTCCAGCCCGCCGGGACGGCCGGGCCGACGGGCCAGATCGAGTATTGGCCGCGGTCGTTGCGCACCACGGCGAAGCGACTCTCGTCGTCGTCGAACATGGATCTCGGTTCTCTCATTCGGAGGTTCGGCTGCGGACAGCTCGGATGCTCAGTTCGGGGTGCGCAGCAGGGCGGCCAGGTCGGCCACGAGCGCTGCCGAGTCGGCGCCGGTCACGAAGAAGTGGTCACCGGGGAACCAGCGGAGCCGGAACGCCGCGTCGGTCCGGTCTCGCCATGCCTCGATCTCCGGTGCACTCACCAGCGGATCGGTCCGGCCGCCGGACACGTACAAGGGCAGCGGCAGCGGCGGGCCCGTGAACGGGCGGTAGGTGCGGTCCAGTTCGAAGTCCGCGCGAAGGACGGGCAGCAGCATGCGCCGGATCTGCGGGTCCCGCAGCACCGAGTCGGGGGTCCCGCCGAGCGACTCGACGAACGCGATGAGCCGCTCCGGCGTGGTCTCCTCGGGTGCGATGTCCGCCGATCCCAGCTGAGGTGCCTTGTGCGCCGCCACGCCCAGGGCGACCAGCTCGCTGTTGCCCGGATCGGCCACCAGGCGCCTGGCCACCTCGAACGCGACCAGCGCGCCGAGGCTGTGCCCGAACAGGACGGTGGGCAGTGCGGGCCCCTCCCGCAGGGCGAGGGCGACGGCGTCGGCCAGCGGGTCCATCCGCACGACCGGCTCCTCCCGCAGCCGCGCCCCGCGGCCGGGCAGTTGCACGACCGAGATCGCGAGGTCGTCCGGCACCGAGGCGGTCCACGGATGGAACATCGCGGCCGTGCACCCCGCCCCCGGCACGCACACCAGTCGGGCCGTGGGTGCGGCACGGGTCGGGAAGCGCAGCAGCCACCGCTCGGTACGTGCCGGGGCGGCGGTCATCGCCCGGCCTCGCGTCGCAGATGCCTGGCCAGCTCGCGCGCGCTCGGGTACTTGAAGACCTCGCCGATGCCGATCGGCATCCCCGCGTCGGTGGCGCGTTGGGCGATCCGGGCGCCCTGCAGGGAGTCGCCTCCGAGCGCGAAGAAGTCGTCGGTGACACCGACCTCGGCGAGCCCGAGCACGGCGGCCCAGATGCCGGCGAGCCGCTCCTCGGTGTCGTCGGCCGGCGCGACCCGGCGTCCGGGCTCCCTCGTGGGGGCCGGCTTCGGCAGCGCTGCCCGGTCCACCTTGCCGCTGGCGGTCAGGGGGAGCCGCGGCAGCGTCACGACGTGCCGCGGCACCATGTGGTCCGGCAGTCCGCCGCGCAGCAGGGCCCGGGTCTCCTCCGCGAGCCGTTCCGCGTCGGTGTGGCCGTCCGCCGCCACGAGGTACAGCGCCAGCTGCGGCTCTCCGCCGTCGGTGCTGTTCGCCTTCACCGCGGCGGCCGCGACGCCCGCACGGGTCCGGGCCAGGTTCTCGATCTCGCCCGGTTCGATCCGGAATCCGCGGATCTTGATCTGTTCATCGGTCCGGCCGTGGTACTCCAGGGCCCGGTCCGCCCGCCAGGCGACGAGGTCGCCGGTGCGATACAGCCGTTCGCCCGGCTGCTGCCCATAGGGGTGCGGAACGAATCGCTCCGCGGTGAGGTCCGGCCGGCCCAGATAGCCCCGGGCCAACGCGACTCCGCCGAGGTAGAGCTCGCCGGGTACGCCGACCGGACAGGGGTTGAGCCGCCGGTCCAGGACATACACCTCGACGCCCGCCAGCGGCCGGCCGATCGGCACTCCGGCCCCGGCCGTGCCGCCGGACCCGCCCGGCCGGTCGCTTCCGGTGCCGCAGTCCCACTCGGTGACCTCGATCGAGGCCTCCGTCGGTCCGTACATGTTGACCAGACGCGCCCCCGGCAGGCGCTCCAGACACCCGTCGCGGACCGCCGGCGGGAGCGCCTGGCCGCTGCACAGGACCCGCCGCAACGACGCGCAGCGGTGCAGGTCGGGGCGGTCGAGAAGGACCTCCAGCAGGGGCGGCACGAAGTGCGCCGAGGTGACGGACTCCTGCTCGATCACCTCGACGAGGTAGGCCGGGTCGCGGTGTCCGCCCGGCCGGGCGACGACGAGGCGGGCTCCGACCGTGAGCGGCCACAGCAGTTCGCCGACCGAGACGTCGAAGGTGTACGGAGTCTTGTACAGCACCCGGTCCTCGGCGGTCAGCCGCTGCGTACGCTGGAGGCACGCGATCCGGTTGGCGAGCCCGTGGTGGGCGACCGCGACGGCCTTGGGACTGCCGGTCGATCCGGACGTGTAGATCACATAGGCCAGGTCCTCGGGACCCGCCGCCCAGGGACTGCCGGGCAGGGCGTGTGCGGGGGCATCGCCGCCGTCGACCACCAGGGCCGTCAGCGCCGGGTCGCCGGTCTCGTGGGCCGGGTGCCCGGCGGCCACGAGCAGGTGGCCGGCGCCGGCGTCGCGCAGCATGCCGGCCCGTCGGGCGGACGGGTCGTCCGGCGACAGCGGCAGGTAGGCGGATCCGGTGGCGAGCACCGCCAGGACGGCCACCACCAGCGAGCAGCCACGCGGCAGACAGATCCCGACGACCGCGTCCGGGCCGACGCCGCCGGTCGCGCGCAGCCGCTCGGCCAGGCCCTCCGCGCGCCGGACGAGTGCGGCGTACGTCATCCGCTCCTCGCCGGACACCACGGCGACGGCGTCGGGGGTACGCGCGGCCTGCAAGCGGATCCGCTCGTGGACGGGGACGTCCCACGGGTGGGCCGGCGCGGTGCGCGACCAGTCCTTCAGCAGCGCGTCCCGCTGCTGTTCCGCCAGCAGCGGGAGGGCCGCGACGGGTGTGTCCGGCGCGGTGACGGCGGCGCGCAGCAGGGTGTCGAACGCGTCGGCCATCCGCTCGATGAGGGCGGTGTCGAACAGCTCGGTGCGGTACCGGTACGTCACACTCGTGTTTCCGGCATCGGCGCCCGGGCGCACGTCGAGCCACAGGTCGGTGAAGGTCGTCGTCGTGGGAACGGGGACCAACTCGACGCTGAGGCCGGGCAGTTCGGGCAGGACGAGCGGCGGCTGCAACGAGCACATCACCTGGAACAGCGGGTCGTGTCCGCTCGCGCGGTCCACACCGGAGTCGGCCACGATCAGCTCCAGCGGCACGTCCTGGTCCCGGAAGGCGTCCAGGAGGGTGCGGCGCACCCGGTGCAGCACGGTCTCGAACGTCGGGTCCTCGGACAGGTCCACCCGCAGCGGCAAGGTGTTGACGAACATGCCGAGCAGGGGCCTGAGATCCGCCCGCGTGCGGCCGGCGCTGGGGCTGCCGATCACCACGTCATCCGTCCCTGCCAGCCGCGCCATGAGCACCGAGAACCCGGCCAGCAGCACCATGAACGGCGTCGCCCGGTGCCGGCGCGCGAGCTGGGTGAGCCGGTCCTCCGTTCCCGGATCCAGCAGGCGGTCGACCGAGGCTCCCTCGAATCCCTGTGTCGCCGGCCGGGGGAACGTGGTGGGCAGCGTCAGCAGGCCCGGCGCACCGGCCAGCCGCTCGGTCCACCGTGCGAGTCCGGCCCGGTGTGCCGCCTCGCGCCGCTGACGCTCGGCGTGCTCACCGAGCCGCAGCGGAAGTGGTTCCTGCTCCAGGGGCAGGCCCGCACGGTGGGCGCCGTAGCGCGCGGAGAGCTCACGCAGGAACTCCCCCGCCGACCAGCCGTCCCACACGCTGTGGTGGGCCACGACGACGAAGAGGTGCTCGTCGTCCGCGCACCGCAGCAGGTCGAACCGTACGAGCGGGCCGTGCGCCAGGTCGAAGCCCTGCCGCGTCGCCTCGCGCAGGAAGGCCTCGGTACGCGCCGCCCGCCGCGCGGCGGGCATGCCCGACAGGTCGTGGAATCCCAGCGCGCCGGTGAACACGTCGCCGACCACCTGGAAGGGCTCGCCGTCCACGGCGAGGAAGGTGGTGCGCAGCGCGTCGTGGCGGGTGCCGATCGCGTGCAGCGCGGCCTCCAGGGCAGGCCGGTCCAGTGTGCCGCGCAGTCGCATCGCGGCATACAGGTTGTAGGCGCCGTTGCCGTCGTGGAGCCGGTCGAGCAGCCACAGTCTGCGCTGGGCGAACGACGTGGGCCACCGCGTCGTCACGAGGCCTCCCCCGCCGCCTCGGCGCGCAGGCCCTCGATGACGACGGCCAGGTCCGCGACGGCCGGTGCGTCGAAGACCGCGTCGACGGGGGGTGTGACGCCGAAGGTCTCCTCGATCAGGGTGATGAGTTGCACGGCGGCCAGGGAGTCGCCGCCGAGTTCGAAGAAGTCCGCGGTGTCGTCGGCGCTGCCGAGGACCTGCCGGAACAGTTCGGTGAGCTGCTCGGCGACGGACTCCGGCCGCTCCGGCCCCGGCACGGCCCGCTCGTCCCCCTCCGTGGCCGTCGGCCCGGCGGGCGCCGGAGCCGCCGGCCGGATCGCGTGGTGCCGGCGCTCGAACGGGTAGGTCGGCAGCGGCACCCGGCGGCGGCTCGTGCCGCGGGCCACGGCACGCCAGTTCACCGGCGCCCCGGCCTGCCACAGCCGCCCGGCCGCGGCCAGCACGGCCGCCACACCGCCGTCGGCCGATCCGGTCGCCGGCAGCTCCACCACCAGCGCGTCGGCCGGCTCGGGACGGTTCGGCACCTCGACCGGCTCCGTGCGGCCTGCCTGATCGTGGAGCAGGCGCGCGGCGGTGGCGAGGTCGAGCGCGCCGGAGCGGCAGGCGGCCACCAGCTCGCCGACGCGGCCGGCCTGCCACGAGTGGGGGCGCACACCCCAGACCTGCCACAGCTCCGCGAGCCCGTACTGCAGCGTGAACAGCGCGGCGGACGCGGTGTCCTGGCCGCTCAGCGCCGCGGCGCACTCCTCCGCCGCCGTACGGAAGGCGGGGAAGACGGCCGCGAGTTCGGCGATCAGCCCGCCGGTCGGGACGTTGCTGTCGGGCAGGCGGAAGACCACGGGAGCCTCCGCCGCCGCGGCCGCGTCCCGGCCGGCCGACGGAGCGCCCGTCAGCGCGGCGCGGGCGGACTCGTGGTCGGCGCACACGACAAAGTGCCGGTACGCGAACGTGTGACGGCCCGTCTGCAGCGTGTGGGCGATGTCGGCGAGCGGCTGGTCGGGGTGCCGGGCGAGGTGTGCGGCGAGCCGCTCGCGCATCGTGTCCAGCGCGGACGGGGTGCGCGCCGACAGGGGCAGGAGGTGGACGGGCCAGGTGTCGTCGGACTCCGGGAGGCGGTGCGGCGTCTCCTCCAGGACCGCGTGGGCGTTGGTGCCGCCGATCCCGAACGAGCTCACCCCGGCACGGCGCGGCCGGTCCTCCGCGGTGTCCCAGTCGACCCCGGTGGTCGGCACGAGGAACGGGCCGGACGCGAAGTCGAGGCGCGGATTGGGCTCCTTGAAGTGCAGGTTGCCCGGCACGAACCGGTTCTCCAGCGCCAGCGTCGCCTTGATCAGGCCCGCGACGCCGGCCGCGGTGTCGGTGTGTCCGATGTTGGACTTCACCGCGCCCAGCAGGATGCTCCCGGGACGCGCGGCGGCAGTGGTGAAGGCCGCGGTCAGGGCGGCCACCTCGATCGGGTCGCCGACGGGCGTACCGGTGCCGTGCGCCTCGACGTAGCCGATGCTGTCCGCGGTGACGCCGGCGGCCGCGTGCGCCAGGCGGATCACGTCCGTCTGACCCCGCATCCCGGGCGCCGTGTACCCGGCGCGCTCGCGTCCGTCATTGTTCACCGCGGAGCCGATCAGCACCGCGTGCACGGTGTCGCCGTCGTCGAGTGCGTCCTGCAGGCGCCGCAGCACCACGATGCCGGCGCCGTCGCCGCCGACGATCCCCTGCGCGTCGGCGGAGAAGGTGCGGCAGTGGCCGTCCGGCGACAGCGTCCCGCCTTCCTGGTAGCGGTAGCCGGTCCGGGGCAGCCGGAGGGAGATCCCGCCCGCGAGCGCCATGTCGCAGTCGCCCGCCAACAGGGCGCGGCCCGCCTCGTGCACCGCGACCAGCGAGGACGAGCAGGCCGTCTGCACGGTGACGCTGGGACCCGTCAGACCGAGCCGGTAGGAGAGTTGGGTGGACAGGTGCTCGGGCTCGTTGGCGATCGTCGCGGCCATGGCGTCCACGCCGGGCAGCAGGTCGGGGCGTTCGAGCACGATGCGGCCGTAGCCGTTGCGTCCCGCGCCCGCGTACACGCCCACCGGTCCCGGCACGTCGCCGGGGTGGTATCCGGCCCGCTCCAGGGCCTCCCATCCGCACTCCAGGAACATCTGGTGCTGCGGGTTGAGCACGGCCGCGTCGCGGGGCGTGTAGCCGAAGAACTCCGCGTCGAAGTCGCCGACGCCGTCCACCAGGCCGTGCAGCGCGACATAGCGCGGGTCCGTGCTCCAGGCCGCGTCCTCGCCCCAGGACCGGCGCTCCTCGACCGGGATCGGCCGGATCGAGTCGACGCCGCCGACCAGGTTCTCCCAGAACGCGTCGGGGCTGTCGGCCCCCGGCAGCCGGCATGCCATGCCGACCACGGCGAGGTGGGTGTCGATATCGATGTCCACGTCGTTCATTGCCTGTCCGTCTCCGCCTGACGGTTCCTGGCGCGCAGTGCCCGGAGCCGTCGGGTGCCTTGTATTCGCTTCTCGCCCGTCTGCGGCGGCCCTTGGGCCGGCGCCGCGACGGGGCCGGCGTGCGCGTCGCCGAGGTGCCGGGCGAGCGCCGCCACGGTCGGGTGCCCGTAGAGGTCGACGATCGCCACCGTGCGCTCCAGCCGGGCGGCGAGCCGCCGCTGCACGGCCAGCAGCCGCATGGAGTGTCCGCCGACGTCGAAGAAGTTGTCGTCCACGCCGATCTGTGAGTGCCCGAGCACCTCGGCCCAGACGTCGGCGACCGCGCGTTCCATGGGGGTGCGGGGCGGTCCGCTCACGGGGGCCGGGACGCCGGCCGGCAGGGCCGTTCGGTCGATCTTGCCGTTGACGGTGCGTGCGAAGGAGTCCACCACCACGATCCGCTGCGGCACCAGGTACGTCGGCAGCCGCCGGCCGAGCAGCTCACGCAGCGCCGCCGGCTCGGCCGGCCCGGCCGCCGCATCCGACGCACTCGGCACCACGTAGGCCACCAGTTCCGGCTCGGCACCCGCGGCCGCGACGGGCTCGACCACGGCCTCGGCGATCCCCGGCAGCGCGAGCACGGCCTGTTCGACCTCGCCCGGCTCGACCCTGAACCCGCGGATCTTGACCTGCCGGTCGGTCCGGCCGAGGAAGTCCAGCGTGCCGTCCGAGCGCCAGCGGACGCGGTCGCCGGTGCGGTAGAGCCGCGCTCCCGGGTCGGTGCCGTAGGGGTCGGGGACGAACCGTTCGGCCGTCAGGTCGGGCCGACCGAGATAGCCCCGGGCCACGCACGGCCCGCCGAGATACAGCTCGCCCGGCACGCCGGCCGGACTCGGCCGCAGGTCGGGACGGAGAACGTAGGCGGTGACGCCGTTGACCGGCCGGCCGATCGACGGCAGGTCCGACGCGTGCGGACCGGTGGGCACGGTGCCCGCGCTCGCGCAGACCGTGCACTCGGTCGGGCCGTAACCGTTCACCAGGCGGAACGGCAGGGGCGCGGTGACCGGATGCAGACGGTCGCCGCCGGCCAGCACGAAACGCAGCGGCACCCGGGCCGGCCAGTCGAGCCGCGCGAGTTCGGCGACCAGCGGGGTGGGCAGCACCGCGCCGGTGATCTCGCGTGCCAGCAGCCAGTCCCGCAGCTCCACCGGGTCGAGCACGGCTGACGCCGGCGGGATCTCCAGTGTGGCACCGGCCGTCAGGGCGGCCCAGGTGTCCAGCACCGTGGCGTCGAAGCCCGGTGCGGCGACCAGAGCCGTACGGTCGCCGGGCCGGAGGCCGAACTCGGCGCGGTACCAGTCGAGGGCCCCGCTCAGCGAACCGTGCTCGACCATCACCCCCTTCGGACGCCCGGTGGAGCCGGAGGTGTAGATCACGTAGGCGAGGTCGGCCGGGTCGCTCCCGGCCTCCGGCGGGTCGCCGGCGACGCCTTCCGCCAGCAGCTCATCGAGCGTGCGTACCGGCGCGCCGCAGTCGGCGAAGGCCTCGGTGTGCTCCCGGTCGGTGAGGACCAGCGCGGGACGGGCCTCGGCGACCACGGCGCTCAGCCGGTGCGCCGGGTGTGCCGGATCGAGCGGCAGGTAGGCGGCATGCGCGCGCAGGGCGCCCAACTGCGCGGTGACCAGGTCCAGGCCCCGGGGCAGGCAGGTGGCCACCACGGCCTCCGCGGACACCCCCAGCGCCCGCAGCGCGGCGGCGACCCGCTGCGTGTCCCGGTCGAGTTCGCCGTAGCTGAGGGTTCGGGTGCCGGCGCGCACGGCCGGTGCGTCGGGATCCGCCGCGGCCCGCAGTGCGAAAGCCCTGTCCACCCGGCCGGTCGCACCGGGTCCGCCGGCCGGCCACTCGGCCAGCAGGGTGCGCTCTTCGTCGGGGCCCAGCACACGCAGCCGCGAGACGGGCGTCTCGGGCGCGGCGACGGCGTCCGCCAGCAGCGTGCGGTAGCGCTCGGCCAGGCGCCGGGCGGTGACGTCGTCGAAGAGCGCCGTCTGATAGCCGAACGCACTGCGTGCCCGCTCGCCCCACCACTCCACGTGCAGCGTGAGTTCGAACTTCGCGGTGTGCATCGGCAGGCTGACGCCCGACGCGTCCAGCCCGGCCAGGCCGGAGCCGAGCGTGGCGGGCTCCTCATAGGCGAAGACGTTCTGGAAGACCGGGTGCCGTCCGCTCGTGCGCTCGGGCCGCAGCGCCTCCACCATCTGCTGGAACGGCAGGTCCTGGTAGGCGTGCGCGGTCAGGAAGGCGTCGCGGACCCGGCCGAGCAGCTCGGCGAAGCTCGTCGTCTCCTCGACGTGTACCCGGATCGGCATCATGTTGACGAAGAGTCCGACGACCCGCTCGACCTGAAGCGAGGTGCGGCCGCTGACGGGGACGCCGATCACGATGTCGGTGTCGCCGGTGCTGCGGTGCACCAGCGCCGCGTACGCGGCCAGGAAGGTGAGGAACCGCGTCACCCGATGGCTGCGGCCGAAGGCCTGGATGTCCGCGCACAGGGACGCGTCGAGGTCGGTGCCGCGGACCCCGCCCGCGTAGTCGGCGGACCGGTGCGGCCGGTCGCCGGTGAGTGCGGAGTACGGCGGGGCGCCGTCCAGCCGGCCGCGCCAGAACTCCAGCGCCTCGCGTCCCTTGGCCCCACCGAGCATGTCGCGTTCGGCGCGGACGTGCTCCTCGTACTGCGCGGCCGGTTCGGGGGCCGGATCGGGCTCCCCGCGGAGGCGTGCGTTGTAGAACGCCGCCAGCTCCTGGTCGATGAGGCCCAGGGACCATCCGTCGACCACGATGTGAGGGAACGCCAGCACCAGCACGTGGTCCTCGGGCGCGAAGCGGATCACGGTGGGCCGGAACACCGGGCCGTTCACCAGGTCGAACGGGGCGTGCGCCGTGGCGGAGACCAGCGCCCGCAGCTCCGCCTCCCGCTCCGCGAGTGGTGTCGCGCTCAGGTCGACGAGCGGGGTCTCGGCGACGCGGTCGGTGATCCGCATCATGGGGGCGTCGTCGACGAGCGGGAACACCGCGCGCAGCACCTGGTGCCGCTCGACGAGCCGCCCTATGGCGTGACGCAGCGCGGGTAAGTCCAGCGGACCACGTAATCGGGTGAGCGCCGGTACGTGGTATTCGTCGCCGTCCGGCCGCAACCGCCAGAGAAACCACAGCCGTTCCTGCGCGGAGGACAGCGGAGAGAGCGCCGCGTCCCCGGTCTTCGGCGTCATGGCGCCGACCTCGTGGCGGCACCACCGTCCAGGACGTACCGGGTGAGCCCGAGGGGGGTGGGCCGCTCGAAGAACACGGACAGGGGGACCTCGACGTTCAGCGACCGGTGGATCCGGGAGCTGACCTGCGAGGCCGTGAGGGAGTGCCCACCGAGAGCGAAGAAATCGTCATCGGGCGCGATGCCGTCGAGTCGGAGCACCTCGGCGACGATCCGGGCTATCTCCTCCTGCACGGCCTGCTCGGACGGCAGGGCGCCGTCTCCGGCTAAGGGGCCGCTCTCAGACATGGGGTCGATTCCTTACTTCGCGTAGGGATCAGAGTCGCCGCTGTCCGGCGCGTGATCACACATAAACACTTAGTGACGGCGATTGGCAAATCTTGATCGCTTACGTGAACATCCCGACTGCTGGGGCCTCTTGGCGGCCGCTATGACACCCCGCACCGGGAAGCGGCGCGACGGCGTGGAGCAGGGGCGTGGATACCTCATGGCAATGACCCGTTCGAACTCCGCGCGCCCTGCCGACGGACAGCGGCCGCGGCAATGATGAGCGGACCGCACGTGATCCAGTCGACTCCGCGCATCTGCCCTCGGGCCGGTGGACATGCGGTGGAAGGAATCCACGGTGTTGCTTCTCATCTCCCCGGACAGCGTCGAGGAGGCCCTCGACTGCGCGAAGGCAGCGGAGCACCTCGACATCGTCGACGTCAAGAAGCCCGATGAGGGCTCTCTCGGCGCGAACTTCCCGTGGGTCATCCGGGAGATCCGCGACGCGATCCCGGCGGACACGCCGGTGTCCGCCACCGTGGGAGACGTCCCGTACAAGCCCGGCACGGTGGCTCAGGCGGCGCTCGGTGCGGCGGTCTCCGGAGCCACATACATCAAGGTCGGCCTCTATGGATGCACGACGCCCGACCAGGCCACCGAGGTCATGCGCGGGGCCGTCCGGGCGGTGAAGGACTTCCGGCCGGACGCGTTCGTGGTCGCCTCGGGCTACGCAGACGCCCACCGGATCGGCTGCGTCAACCCGCTCGCGCTGCCCGACATCGCCCGCCGCTCCGGCTCCGACGCGGCCATGCTCGACACCGCGGTCAAGGACGGGACGCGGCTGTTCGACCACGTTCCGCCCAAGGTCTGCGCGAAGTTCGTGCGGCTGGCCCACGAGGCCGAGCTGCTCGCCGCCCTCGCGGGCAGCGTCAAGGTGGCGGACCTCGGCACGCTGACCCACATCGGCACGGACATCGTGGGGGTGCGTGGGGCGGTCTGCGAGGGCGGCGACCGCACCACCGGAAGGATCCAGCCGCAGCTGGTGGCGGCCTTCCGGGCGGAGATGGACCGGCATGCCCGGGAAGCCGCGGCCGCCGTCGCCACCGCGAGCTGACCGCCGGGATGCCGACGCGCCGGTCCCATCCCGCGCCCCGGACCCCCCGCGGGCGCTTCCCCGTCCTCGATCCGGCCACCGGCGAGGCCTTCGACGAGGCTCCCGACGAGCGGCCGGACGCGTTGGACACCGTCGTCGGCCGGGCCCACGAGGCCTGGCGCGGCTGGCGGGCCGACCCCGCCGCCCGCGCCACGGTGGCCTGCCGGATGGAGTGCGGGACGGTGTGGATCAACCACCATGCCGAACTGTCCCTCGCCCAGCCCTTCGCGGGCATCAAGCAGAGCGGTGTCGGCGTCGCGGGCGGGCTGTGGGGGCTCTACGGAAACTTCCGACCGTTCGTCGTACACCGGCCGCGGGAGGCGTGAAGATGAGATTCGGTGCGGCGGTACTGCGCGCGTACGACAGCCGGTTCACCGTCGAAGAGGTGGCCTTGAACGCGGGGCCGGCCGACGGCGAGATCCTGGTCGAGATCGCGGGCTGCGGGATGTGCCGGACCGATCTCGCGGTCCGGCGTTCGGCGGGCCGCTCGCCGCTGCCTGCGGTGCTCGGCCATGAGGGCGCCGGGGTCGTGGTGGAGAGGGGCGGCCCGGACACCGGCCTGAGCGTCGGCGACCATGTCGTGCTGAGTTTCGACTCCTGCGGACACTGCCGCAGCTGCCGGGGCGCGGCCCCCGCCTACTGTGACTCCTTCGCCGCGCTCAACCTCTTCGGGGGACGCAAGGAGAACGCGGCCCGGTTCACCGACGCGGCCGGGGACGCGCTGGCCCCCCGGTGGTTCGGCCAGTCCTCGTTCGCCGAGTACGCGATGGTCCCGGCCCGCAACGCCGTCCGGGTCGACCCCTCGCTCCCCGTCGAACTGCTCGGACCGCTCGGCTGCGGCTTCCTCACCGGCGCGGGAGCGGTCTTCCACTCCTTCGGCATCGGTCCCGGAGACACCCTCGCGGTCTTCGGCGCGGGAGCGGTGGGCCTGGCCGCGGTGCTGGCCGCCGACGCCGCCGGGGCGGTGACCGTGGCCGTCGACCGGCGCCCGGCGCGCCTGGCCCTCGCCGAGCGGTTCCACGCGACGCCACTGGACGCCGCGTCGGCCGACCTGCCCGGCCGCATTCGACAACTGACCGACGGCGGCGCGCAGTTCGCGCTGGACACCACCGGCTCCGCCCGGCTGATCAACGATGCGCTCCGGGCACTGCGCCCGACCGGCCACCTCGGCCTGGTGGCACGGCTCCCCACCACGCTGCCGCTCGAACCGGGGGCACTGGACCGGGGCCGGAAGGTCTCCCACCTCTGTGAGGGGGATGCGGTGCCGGGACTGCTGATTCCGCGCCTGACCGGGCTCTGGCGGGCCGGGCGGTTCCCGTTCGATCAGCTGATCCGTACGTATCCGCTCGCCGAGATCAACGAGGCCGAACGCGACTGCGACGCGGGCCGCGTGGTCAAGCCCGTCCTGGTTCCGGAACGGACGGGCCGATGACCGAGGCACGGAGCAAGCAAGCGCATTCCCCGCTGTTCGGGACCGGACTCGCGCCAAGGGAGGACACATGGTCGGCACGGTGCATCGACACACCGGTGCGGAAGACGTGGAAGAGGGGGTCGGCCTGACCGCCCTCCTGGTCGCCGCGGCACGGGCGATCGAGACCCACCGCCACGACAGCCTGGCACGGGACGTCTACGCAGAGCACTTCGTGCGCGCCGCGTCGGCATGCGCGGGCTGGCCGGTCCGCATGCAACAGGTACCGGACGGGGACGCGAATCCGCTGTGGGGGCGCTTCGCGCGGTACTTCGGTCTGCGCACCAGGGTCCTCGACGACTTCCTTCTCCGGTCGACGCAGACGCATGCCCGCCAAGTAATCCTGCTCGGGGCGGGGTTGGACACCCGGGCCTTCCGACTCGACTGGCCTCCCGGCTGTGTGGTCTTCGAGATCGACAGGGAGGGCGTGCTGGCGTTCAAGCGCAAGGTGCTCGACGGGCTGTCGGCCACCCCGGCGGCAGCGCGCGTCCCGATCCCGATCGATCTGCGCGACGACTGGGTCGGAGCGCTGGCCGACGCCGGCTTCGACCCGGCCGCACCGAGCGTCTGGCTGGCCGAGGGGTTGCTGTTCTATCTGACCAACGCCGCAGAGACGTACCTCATCGACACGGTGGACCGGTTGAGCACCGGGGGAAGCGCGCTGGCCTTCGAGGTCAAGCTCGACAAGGACTTGCTGGAGTACCGCGACAGCCCGCTCTACACCTCGACGAAACACCAGATCGGCATCGACCTGCTCAACCTCTTCGCCCGGGAGCCACGGCCCGACTCCGCAGGTGCCCTGTCGGGCAAGGGCTGGTCCACCTCCGTCCACACCCCCTTCGACTTCACCCACCGGCACGGACGCGGCCCCATGCCCGAGCCCAACGACGCGCTGGCAGGCAACCGCTGGGTGTTCGCGAACAAGCCCCGGCCGTGAGTGACACTCCGCCTCGCAGCGGACCTCGGCCTCTCGCCTTTCGACGCCGAGCCGACACGTTCGCGCTCGCGGTTGCGGATCGTGGTCTTGGGGCCTGAGGAACATCCGTGTCAGATCGTGGGCTGAGCCGTCTCCGGCCTGATTGGGCTTTTGACCTGGGGTGATTGGGCGTCGGAGCCTTCGTGGGTCGTGGTTGTCGAGCTTCGGAGAGCCGTTGTGGCAGTCGAGTTCCGGACGGATGAGCCGACGGCCCGGTACGGGACGTTTCACAGGGCGCCTTCGCGGGCGGAGCTGGAGCGGTACACCTTCTTGGACGACGCGGACCGGGAGGCGGTGCCGGCAAAGAGCCGTTCGCACAATCGGCTCGGGTACGCGGTCCAGCTGGCGAGCGTGCGCTACTTGGGCCGGTTCATGCCGGACACGCGGCAGGTGCCGGCGATGGTCACCGCGTACGTGGCCGAGGAGCTGGAGATCGCGGGCCCGTCACGCCTGACGCTGTACGGCGAGCGGGGCTCGGAGCTGGACCGGCTGCGGCGCGGCCCTGTGCGCGTGGCCGGGCCGCAGATGAAGCGGGAGCTCCAGCGCGCGGAGGAGATCGTCAGCGCCCAACGCGCTGGAATGGCAGGACTTCCTGGCCCACTTCGAGCTGCGGGAGGTTGCCCTCGGCGTCTGCGCACGTGACTTCGGCGCTCCCTGCGTCCACGAACACGCCTGCATCCGCTACCCCGCCCTGCGGCCCGTTCCCGAGCAGATGCCCCGATTGGAGGAGATCCACGCGAACCTGCTCGACCAACTCCCGGAGGCCAAGGACGAGGGATGGCTCGGCGAGGTCGCCGCGATCGAGGCCAGTCTCGCCGCCGCGGAACAGAAGCTTGCCGCCATGCGCGACCTCGCGGCCCGGCACACCACCGTTCACCTCGGCATGCCTGACTTCCGCACCACTGTGGGCCGATTCACCACAAGCCCCGGCAGCGACTGATAGGCACCGGCCCCGGGCCGCCTCGCGCCTGGCCGCCCACGAGAGGGGCTCAGCCGCCAGGCGGCAGGACCTCGATGACCGTGGCCGTGCCGACGACAGGTCGGCCCTCGTGCATGGTGATCACGTCGCCTGGCTCCAGATTCCTCCACTGCTCGGGGCTCTGGGGAGCCAGCCGAACATCGGCGGTCTCCCCAGGACCGAGTTCCTGAGCGAACTCCACCCATACCAAGGCGATGTTCAGATCTCGTTCTCCATCGGAAGTGCGGTTACCGATGTCCCACAGCGGTCGGAGCTGACCGTTCCCTGAGAAGGGACCCTGGCGCCCGCCCTCGTCTGTTCCCAGCAGGGTCAGCGTCGCGCGGACGATGCCGTGCTGAACTTCCCAGTTCCGCCACTGGCACCAGCGGCGGCTGCGGTCGACCATCATCTGTCGAGCAGCCTCAGCGAGGATCTCCCAGAGGGATGTGGACACGGGGTGGACATCCGCGATCTCGATGAGAAGGTCGAGCGCCATATCCCATTCCTGGCGCGCGATGTCCTCGCGAACATCCTCGAGCGTCACGCCGTTCTCAGCCACGGCGTCCTCGGGCAGCAGGTCGACAGCCCGCCGGAGAAGTGTGAACGCATCATCCATGTGCTGGATTGTCGTCTGGCCCCAGCCCCCTTGTCACAAGCAACCAGTCGGGACCCACCAGCGCGACACACCCGGACACCCCGAGGCGCCAAGATTTCTGACCACTACTTTCAGCAACTCGACTGCTATCTGTCCCGTCGGGCCATCAGCTGGGCTGGTTCGGATAAGACCAGATCGGCGCCATCGGGCTCGTCCTCATCGCCCTGGTCCTCTTCAACACGCGGTACATGGACGCCACCTTCACCCAGCCTCGCGCCGACGGCTTCGATGTCCGGAACGAGGATGGGAACTGCCGGGCGGTCTGCGCCCCTGCGCGCCCCGGACTCGGCCGAAGAGGTGTGACCCGGGCTGCTGCTCGTCCGGCACTGGGGTGCGGGCGGCCGCCACACCGGGTGGGTGGGGCGGCCGCGGGTGGATCGGCTCGTGGTTCGAGTCAGTCAGCTGAGCGGCGGATCACCCCGGCGTCACTGCACCCTCTGGCACTCCGAACCACTCCTCCAGCGCCTCCGCCAGCCCGTCCGTCGACGTCGGCACCTTCGCCCCCGCGTCCGCTGCCCAGGCCGTGAAGCCGTCCGGACGGACGAGGACCGCTGCCAGTTCCGGGCGGGACGGGCAGCCGGCCCTCAGGGTGTCGACGCGGCCGGTATATCCCGCAGCCAGGGCCCGGAGCTCCGGGTCGTCGGTGAGGTCGAGCAGGAGCGCCCGGCCGCCGTGGAGGTGGTCGGCGAGGCGGCCGCCGTCGGTGAGTTCGAGGTCCGGGGTGCTGCGGCCGGTCAGCGGGTGCTCGCCCGGCAGCTCGTACCGCACCCCGCCGCCGTTGAGCCGCGCGGTGAGGTACGTGGTGCCCGCGACCGTCCCCGCCAGGTCGCTGACGATCTCGCGCAGGGCCCGGGACTGCGGGTCCGGGCGCATGGCCGCGACCTGGGACCGGGTCCAGTCCAGGACCCACGCACCGACCGGGTGCCGCTCGGAGGTGTACGTGTCCAGCAGCCGTTCCGGCGCCCGGCCGCCGATCACCGCGGCGAGCTTCCAGCCGAGGTTCATCGCGTCACCGATGCCCAGGCTCAGCCCCTGGCTGCCGAACGCGGAGTGCACGTGTGCCGCGTCGCCCGCCAGCAGCACCCGGCCCTTGCGGTACTCGGTGACCTGACGGGCGTGGTCGGTGAAGCGGGTCGCGGTCTGCACTTCGGTGATCGTGACGTCCACGCCGGATACGCGGCGCAGCCGCGCCTGGAGGTCCTCGGTGGTGACCGGCGCGTCCCGGTCGGCCGGCGGGCCGTCGAACTCCACGGTGACGACGCGGCCCGGCATCGGCCCGTGGGCGTACACCCCGGTGTCCGTGGCGGTCCAACCGACCTTCAGGTCCTCGGCGCCGGTCATCTCCACGACCGCCTGGTGACAGGTGATCTCCGGGTCCGTACCGGGAAATTCGAACCCCGCGAGCTTGCGGACCGCGCTGCGGCCGCCGTCGCAGCCCACGAGCCAGCCGGCACGTATGGCCCCGTGGCCGGTCCGCACGGTGACGGACTCGCCGTCCGCGTCGAAGCCGGTCAGTTCCACTCCCCGACGCACGTCGGCGCCGAGTTCCTCCGCCCGCCCGCCGAGCAGCCGCTCGATGTCCTGCTGCGCCACGAAAGCGATCTCGGCGGCGGGCCCGGCGTCGCCGAGGCCCGGCTCCGAACGGTCGACCAGGTCGGCGCGCAGCAGGATTCCGGCGAAGTGCCCGACGATCCCGAGCCCTTGGCCCGCGGCCCCGCCTCCGTCCCCGCCGTTCCGCTCGCGCATGAATGCTTGGAAGCGGTTCATCGCTTCCCGCTGCACCTCGGCCAGCGCGGGCAGCATGCCCCGGCGGTAGAGCGCCTCGGCGCTGGGTGTGGTGATCGCCCCGCCCTTGATCGTCGGGTTCACTTCGGTGAGGCGTTCCAGGACGGCCACCCGCGCGCCTCCGAGCCGGAGCTCGCAGGCCAGCATCAGTCCGACCGGGCCGCCTCCGGCCACCACTACGTCATAGTCCATGGCGCCGACTATGACCGAGGACCGAACAGGCCAAGAAGGCGAAGCGGTGTCAAGGGACCGGACCCGCGAGGAGAACGACCAAGGAGCCCTCCCGGTCCTGCCTGCAGCGGCGGGCCTTGCTCCGGGCGCCCTTGGCCTTCACAGGGCAGCGGCGTTCGGCGAAGTTCAAGGTCCTCGATGTGTCACCGCGAGGATCTCCTCCGCGCGGGCGGCGGTCTCATACAGCAGCGGTCTCATACCGCATCCGCGACGGCGTCTTCCCGCAGGTGGCCTCGCGGCGGGCGATGAGCCGGTCCACGGCCATCTTCGAGCGGGCCGGGGTCCCGGAGTCCGGCACCGGCAGCCGCTTCGCGCAGGCCGGGACCAGTAGGCCGTCGTAGCCGTACTCCGCGCACCAGCCCAGCCAGGACAGCACCGCGCCGCGGCGGGCGTTCCAGGTGTTGACCGCCGCGGTGCCCGACAGCAGTTCCAGCGCCTCACCGATCTCGTCGTCCGCGACCGAGCCCAGCGGGAGGGTCTCCCCGATCCGCTCCGCGGTCTTGTCGACCTCGACTCCGTAGCTGCGGATAGTGTTCCCGGTCGGCAGCAACAGGACCGCAGGCACCGTCTCCCCTTGCCACAGATAACAGAGCTCCTTCACGCGGCGTGCGGAAGGTGTCCCCGCGGGTCGCGCTCGGTGATGCCGCAGATGGTAGGACGCTATCCGTGGGAAGACTTCAGACGGGTCAGGCTGCCGATGCTCCGTCAGCCGCCCAGCAGGCCGACCCCGGCTTAGCGCACGATCTGACATGGATGTTCCTCAATCCCCGTCCTGCGCCGGTGCAGCGACCGCCGGGGCGTGCTCTCGTCATCGACGCTGAGGCCGAGCCGACGCGTTGGCGGTGCGCCCGGCGGCCCCCGAGGCGTGGCGTCACGCCTTCTCGTGTTCTCTGTGCAACGCCAATCGGGTGAGCGCCACGCGACTGGTGACCCCGAGCTTCCTGAACACCTTCCGCAGGTGACTGTCGACCGTGTGCGTCGAGACCGACAGGGCAGCAGCGACCGCGTCATTGGTCATTCCCTCTGTCACCAGATCAGCCACCCGACGCTCCGCACGGGTCAACGCGCCCCATCCCGCGGCGTCGCCGGCGCGTGGCGCCACCTGACGCACACCGACGCCGCGCAGAAGACCTCGCACCCGCTCCACAGCGCGTAACGCCCCCAGGCCGTCGTACATGCTCAAGGCCTCCTGCCCGAACACGGACGCCGCGTTCCTCCGGCCGGCAGCGTGCTCTGCCGTGGCGGCATCCTCCAGCGCAGACGCGGCGGCAAGCTTTCGGGGGCTGGTCCGGTACGCCTGCACCGCGGCCCGCAACGCACCCACATCACCGTCCAGCAGACCTCGGGCATGGGCGGCAGCTCCCACGAGAGAGGGCACGCGGGGGTTCGCCTCCGCCAGCCGCGCCAAGGCGGCACACGCCCGATCCGCCTCCCGGACAGCTCCTGACCTGATCAGTATGCGCACCATCTGCGGTCCTGCTGACGGGTCATCGGTGAGCAGCAGAAGCCGGCTCGGCAGCGCTCCCGCCACCTGGACAGCCATTCGTGCGGCCTGCTCGTGGTCACCGCACGCGTCATATACGAGCGCCAGGTCCCACCACACCTGCTCTTCCACCGCGTTGAGCCCCTGCGCCATCAGCCGGCGCGCTCGACGCATATGTCCCCGCGCCTCCGCCGGATTTCCCCGGTGCACCGCCACCTGGGACAGCACTCCGAGCATGCAGACATTGCGCCCATGGGCGGTGAGGCGAGACGCCCTTTCAAGGCCGAGCCGCGCCTCGGATTCCGCGCGGTCCAACCGCCCTTCGGCCAGTCGCAGCTTGGCACGGAAACAGTGCCACGACGGAAGCGACCACCGAGCACCGGCGGACTCCGCGCCTTGCTGGCCACGTTCGAGGTCGGACTCGGCCTCCGTGAACCGATCCACCGCCGCAGCCGCCATGGCTGCCCACAACCGAGGGTGGCGGTGACGTTCCACCCCCCAGCTCTCGCCCTCGAACCGCACCGCCCGCCACGCCGCTGAGACAGAGTCGTCGAGCCTCCCCTCAGCTCGGGCCACCACACTCTGCGCGAGGACGGCGAACACCATGGCGGCACGATCACCACACGCGCTCGCCAAGCTCGCGGCCGCGTCCGCGGCACGCCGAGCCGCACCGACATCGGACGCGTACAACAGGCCATGCGCTTCGACGGCCAGCAAGGAAGCCCTCACGTCATCCGGCACGCCCTCCGCGGCAAGCGCCCCCCGTACGCGGGTGATGACGGCATCCGTACGACCGGTGTGCAGGAGCGCCTCCGCGAAACCCGCCTCGATCGACGCCCTTGCCGCGGTGTCCAACTCGAGGCGTAAGGCGGCACTTCCCAACAGGCGGGCCTCAGGAAGCCTTCCCGCACACGACAGCAGACGCACCGCCTCCGCGAGGAGCTGCGGGCGGGCACTGTGCCCCGCTCCCACAAGTCCCAGAGTCCGGATCACCACACTCGCCGCCGTATCAGGCGACCGCACAGCGATTTCCTTCGCAGCGTCGCGCAACACCGCCAGCACCTGCCTGTCCACCGACACCCCTTTCCCACTCGTGTGCACTCTCTACCGAAAGCAGTATCCGCTACGGAAACACCCTGACAGAGGCCTCTCTTCGGCCTGACCGACGCGGACGGCGATGCGCGCCTTATAACCCGGCACCCGGTCCGTACACCAGAGTCGAAGTGCCCTTGTGAGTGACCGGAAATCACGTGACCTCGTGATGTGCCCTTACGAGTCACGTCTCCATACTGAGGGGCATCAACATCACATTCATCGCCGGGAGAGGCCGCGATGAACTCGGCGAGAAGGGTCAATGGATTCACCATGGAGCATCCCTCCTCGGTCATGAACGGAGCAGCGTCCACAGCGCTTGTCGTCGCTGCCTTGCGGGCAATTGAAACCGCAAACAGCGCCCCGCTGTTCACGGATCAGTTCGCGGCTCGGCTTGTGCAAGCAGCGCATATGCCGAAGCCGCTACCCACCCATCCGGATCAGGTGAGAGAGGAGAACAGGGTTCTCTTCCAGCTGGCTGTCGACAGTGCGGCATTGCGCACGCGGTACCTCGACGACTACCTGACGGGAAGCCCAGCACCTCAAGTGGTCATCCTGGCCGCGGGGCTGGACACACGGTCATTCCGACTTGACTGGCCACCCGGCTGCAAGGTGTTCGAGCTCGACCGCGCGCCTGTCATGGAGTTCAAGCAAAAGGCTCTCGACGAGATCGGCGCCCGGGCATCTTGCGACCGACGGCCCGTGGCGGTCGATCTGCGGGATGACTGGGAGGCAGCACTTCTGGAAGCCGGGTTCGATCCTTTTCGGCCCACGGCATGGCTGATCGAAGGCCTGCTGCCGTACCTGCCGGCGTCCGCTGAAGAGAAGCTCTTCGACGCCGTACACAGGCTCTCCGCCGCCGGCAGTTCGATCGGCGTGTGGGCACTGGCTCAGGACACCCAGAGCGCGGGCGCTCCCGATCGGCGTCTGAGCGCCATGTATGCCGACTTCGGAATCGATATCACGGATATGGCAAACACCGAGCCGCGCCGGAACATCATCGAGCATCTGCCGTCGCTCGCATGGAAGGTGGAAGAGAACACCATGGACGATCTTTCGAAGCGCTATCAACGGCCACTGCCGTCCTCTCGACGACGCCTCACCTTTTTCACTGCCCAGAACTCCTTCTAGGACCCTTGCGATGACGACAACAGATCACCTGCCGAGCAGCGGGGTACGGAACGTCGGTCAGCTGCTGCTTGCTGCCGCGCAGCGGTCGACCGACGCTGACCTGTACTACTTCGACGCCGGCAACGGCAACGGCAACGGCAACGGCACAGGATTCCGTCGCAGCAGCTACCCCGAACTTCTCGATCAGTCCCTTCGCATTCTGAAGGGGTTACAGGATCTCGGCTTGCGGCCAGGAGACAAAGTCCTCCTGCGGATGGACGACGCCTCGTCACTCCTCCCCAGCTTCTGGGCATGTCAGCTCGGAGGCTTCGTACCGTGTCCGCTGCCGCCGCCGGTGGGAAGCATCGAACAGGCTGCGGCGCAGCACCACCACGTTCACCAACTACTGGATGAGCCACTCCTGGTAACCAGCGAGCAGTTGGCTGCCGAAATACCCAGCGCACCCGGCCTGTCCATGGCCACGGTGGAGAGCCTGTCGGAATGCTCCCCCTCCCACGAATTCCACGATGCGGCACCTGAAGACCTCGCCGTGCTGATGCTGACCTCGGGATCGACAGGTCAAGCCAAAGCCGTGATGCTCAGCCATGCGAACCTCCTGGCGTCGGCGGCGGCTCAGATTCAGGCCCGCAGGCTCACGTCCGCGGACGTCGTCATGAACTGGATAGGGTTCGACCACGTCTCGGCACTCCTGGAGTTCCATCTCATCCCGGTCTGCCTCGGGGCTTCCCAACTGCACGTCCCGTCATCGGTCATCCTGGATGACCCGATCGAGTTCCTGCGCCTGATCTCGCGGCACCGGGTCACGACGACCTTCTCTCCGAACTTCCTGCTGGGGCTGGTCAACTCCGCCGCTCAGCAGATTTCTCCGGATGACAAGCTGGACCTCGCCCACCTCAGACATGTCGTCAGCGGCGGCGAAGCCGTCCCCTGTGCGACAGGCTCGGCGTTCCTGGAGAATTTCACCCCGTTCGGACTGCGATCGGGCGCTTTGTGGCCGGCGTTCGGCATGACGGAGACCTGCGCCGGGATCATCTACTCCAGCGAGTTCCCCCACGTGGACTCGGGTCAGGAATTCGCCGGTGTGGGAACCCCGGTGGCCTCGCTGGACATGCGAGTGGCCGACCCCCAGGGGAACCCGGTGCCCGACGGCCACACCGGAGAGGTGCAACTCCGTGGCCCGATGATTACATCGGGCTACTACCGGAACGAGGAAGCCACCCGCTCGGCGCACACCTCCGACGGATGGTTCCGAACCGGCGACCTCGGCCGCCTTGTCAACGGCCGGGTGCGGTTGGTGGGCCGTAGCAAGGACACCATCCTGGTGAACGGAATCAGCTACTTCAGCCACGAGATCGAGACCGCAGTCGAAAAGCTCGACGAGGTGGCCTCCTCTTACGTGGCGGCCTTCCCCATCCGGCCGGCGGGAAGCGACACCGAACAGCTGGTCATCGCCTTCCATCCACAGGTTCCGGCCGACGACGATCCCGCTCTGTGCCGAGCCCTGACCGCGGTCCGCGACACCGTCGTCAGGCACTGGGGATTCCGTCCCGCCCTCGTCCTTCCGCTCGCCCGCGAGGAGTTCGCCAAGAACAGCTTGGGAAAGATCTCACGGTCGAAGCTGAGCGCCCGCCTGGCATCAGGGGACTTCGACGAGGAAGTCCATGGGACTGCCGAGCTGATACGCCGGAGCATGGGAGACCACTCCCCTCCGCGAACGAAGAACGAGCATTCCCTCGCCGAGATTTACGGCGACATTTTCGGTATCTCGCCTGCGTCGGTCAGTGCGACAGCCAACTTCTTCGATCTCGGCGGAACGTCACTGGACCTGCTGCGGCTGCGGGGACACGTGAGCCGTCGCCTCGGCGTCCCCCGTCTCCAGACCATCGATCTCCTCACGGCGCCCACACCGCGCACGCTCGCTGCCCGTCTCGAGGAGAACTCCTCGGCCAAGGTGAAGACCGACGACGACTACGACCCGCTCGTCCCGATGCAGCACACCGGGACGAAGACACCGCTCTTCTGTGTCCATCCGGGCGCGGGTGAAGTGCTGGTCCTTCTCGACCTGGCCAGACATTTCGCCGGCGACAGGCCCTTCTATGCCATCCGCGCGCGTGGCTTCACCGAAGGCGAGACCCCCTTCAGCAGCCATCACGAGATGATTGCCACCTATACCCGCGCGATCCAGGAGAAGCAGCCACACGGCCCCTATGCACTGGCCGGATACTCCTCCGGCGGGATTGTTGCCTTCGCCATCGCCAGAGAACTCCAGGCCCGGGGCGAGCAGGTCGCCTTCCTGGGCTGCATCGACTTCCCCCCGGCCCTCCAACCGCTGCTGACCGGTCTCGACTTCTCCGTGACCGTGTCCGTGCTTTCCCACTTCCTCGGGTTCCTCAGCAAGGAGCAGTCGAGAGAGCTTCCCGGGAAACTCAGGGGGCTGCCTCTGCGACAGCAGGTACAGGTGGTCCTGGATCTGGCGCCGGGCAAGCGGGTGGCCGATCTGGATATGGACCTGGAGAAGTTCACGGTCTGGATGACGCTGGCTGACAGCCTGAAGAAGATCAGGGCCGAGTACGAACCGGAAGGTGCCGTGCCGGCCATCACCGTCTTCCACGGCGCCGCACCTCCTCCGCTGCCCGTGTTCAACGGTCTCCCCGACTCCCAGGCCGAGCAGGAGTGGCTCGACTACCTGCGCTACTGGGACAAGTACTCGACCGGTCCTGCCCGCTACGTCCAGGTACCCGGAGAGCACCACACACTCACCGCGCCACCTCATGTAGCCACGTTCCAGGCCGTCTTCCGCCAGGAGATCGACCGGAACATGGGTGACGGCGACGAACCCCATCACGAGGCGCCGCCCGGCACGTGAGCAAGGACCGCAACCGCCACCCCCACGACGCGGACCACCCCCTGCCCGACAACGTGAACCGGGCTGTCGAACGTTTCGATTTCGCTCATCCCTCGCTTGCTGTCGCGCCCGTCTCGGTATCTCCCGAGCCGGGCGCGCGGCCCGGAGTCGAGGCCGCTGCACTCGCGCGACAGGTCATCCGGTCCGGGCAAGGTCGTCGAGGAACTGGCCGATCAGGTGCAGGCCGGTGCGCAGGGTCCGGGTGTCGTCCGCGAACCCGATGCGCACGGTGCGTTCGATGCCGAACGCGGCGCCGGGGGTGACCAGGACTCCGGTCTCCTTCAGCAGGCGGGTGCAGAACTCGTAGGAATCCATGGGGGCGTGGTAGCGCAGGAGCGCGGTGGTGCCCGACGCCGGCCTCGCACAGCTGATGTCCTCGCGGCTGGTGAGCCACTCGTCCAGGACGGCCAGGTTGGTGCGGGTGATCCGGTGGGAGCGGGCCAGGATCGCGTCCTTGTTCTCCAGCGCGACACCGGCCAGCAGATCATCGATGCGTCCGACACTGATGGTGGTGTAGTCCCGGTGTGTGGCGACGTCCTTCAACAACGCGGTCGGGCCGACGATCCAGCCCAGACGCAGACCGGCCAGCGAGTACGGCTTGGACATGCTGCCGGTGGAGACGCCTCGCTCGTACAGGTCGGCCATCGAGGTCGTGAAGCCGTCACCGGCCTGGTCCAGGCCCCGGTAGACCTCGTCACACAGCACCCATGCTCCGACCCGGTCGGCGATCTTGGCGATGCGCGCCAGACCGGCCTCGTCGATGAGCGCGCCGGTGGGGTTGTTGGGGTTGTTCACGGCGATGAGCCTGGTGTCCGAGGTGACGAGGCGGTCGAGTGCGTCGAGATCGGGCAGCCACCCGTCTTCCTCGCTCAGTGGCAGAGGGTCGACGCGGGCGTGGTAGCTGTCCGGGATGGAGTAGTGCTGTTGGTAGGTGGGGACCACGGAAACGACATGGTCGCCCGGATCGACGAGGGTGGCGTGCACGAGTGCGTTGGCACCGATCGCCCCGTGGGTGATCAGGACGTTGTCCAGGGACTGGGTCCGGTACAGACCGGCGATCAGAGCGCGCAGGCGCGGGCTGCCGGGGATCGGCCCGTAGGTGAGCGGGGTGGCCTCCATCTCGGACAGCACCTCCTCGCGTCGGCCGGACAGCTCCAGCAGCTCGCCGGTGGTGAGTGACCGGACGCAGGTCTCGGCCAGGTTGTACCGGCAGGTCTCCTCGTGGTCGTTCATCCACTGCTCGACGGCGAATTCGCGGATCTTCACGTCAGTTGTCCCTTCGTCGCACCGTCGTCGTTCCGGTGGGGCGGCCATGCGGTGGCCCGCGGCGGTCCGGTGGGCGGCACGGTGGTGGCCGTGCGGTGGTCAGCGGCCTGGGCAATATATTGCCCATCCAGAAACCTTGGCAACGCTTTTGCGCACTATAATTCTCGCCATGAGCAGTGAGGTCGCCGCCAGCAACGCCACTCAGCAGTTCGTCACCCGCATCGGAGAACGCATCCGCACGCTGCGCAAGCAGCGCGGCTGGACCGTGCAGCAGCTCTCCGAGGCCGGCAAGGTCAGCCGACGGATGCTCACCGACATCGAGCTGGGCCAGGCCAATCCCAGCCTCGCCACCGTCGACCGTGTCGCACGCGCCCTGGACACCGACTTCGCCGCCCTTGCCCTGCCCGAGAGCGACCCGGCGGGCACGGATGCCGAGGGGACACTCGTGTGGCAGACCCCGGACGGCAGCGAGGCGCTCCTCCTGGGCGCCACCCAGAGCCCGCGGGCCGAACTGTGGCGCTGGACCCTGGCACCCGGTGGGCACTACGACGCCGAGCCCGACCGGCCGGGCGCCCGGGAAATCCACCACGTCCTGGCCGGACGTCTGACCCTGGCACTTCAGGCCGGCACCCGTGTGCTGGAACCCGGGCAGAGCGCCGTCCTCCCCAGCGATCAGGAGTACGCCTACCGCAACGAGGGCGCCGGCCCGGTCGTCTTCATGCGGGTCGTCACCGGCGCCTGACCCCCTGGCCGGCGTCGATCGACATCCACCCGGCACGCCGACGCCCCGCAACCGCCCGCCTGGCAGGGTCGGCGCTTCCACCCGTAGGTGGGATCGGTTGGTGCAAGTGGGTGCCATCCGGGCGCCGGGCATCCAGCTCTGCAGGTGTGATGAGGGTGCGGTCCTCCGACCGCCTCGGTGGACGGCGCCCCTCGCAGGTGTTGCCGGCCGGCAGGAACTTGCCGAAGGAGTCACGGTGGCCACGCCTTCCCCTCATGATCCGGACCGGGCACACGACGCCGACGGCGCTCACCACGGCCGTGGCGCCCACCGGCGTCCGGACGGTGACGGTGACAGCGCGGGGCGCCCGTCCCGTACCGGCGGGGGTCCTGACGGCGGCGATGCCCGGCGTCCGTCCCGGCAAGATGCCATGAGGGGTGGCATGGCCGGGGGCACCGTGAAACGCACCTTGCGGGAGTTCAAGGAGGACAACCTCACGGACTGGGCGGCTGCCCTGACCTACTACGGAGTCCTCGCGATCTTCCCGGCCCTGCTGGCTCTGGTGTCCATTCTGGGTCTGCTGGGCCCGTCCACCATCGACACACTGATCAAGAACCTCTCCAGCGTCGCACCCGGATCCGTGCGCACCCTCCTCACCACCGTGCTGGAACAACTGAAAAGCGGTCAGGGAAAGGCCCTGGTCGCTTTGATCATCGGTGTGGTGCTGGCGCTGTGGTCGGCGTCCGGCTACGTCGCCGCCTTCATGCGGGCGTCCAATGCCGTCTACGACATCGGGGAGGGCCGGCCGATGTGGAAGACGCTGCGAGTCCGATTCGGCATCACCGTGGCCGTGGTGGTCCTCCTGGCCCTCACCGCGGTCGGCGTCGTGTTCACCGGCCCCCTGGCCCAGAAGACAGGAACGGCCTTGGGGCTGGGCGACACGGCGGTGACCGTGTGGAACATCGCGAAGTGGCCGGTCATGCTCGTTCTGGTCGCGCTGACCGTGATGGTGCTCTACTGGGCGGCCCCGAACGTCAAGAGCCGCATCCGGCACATGCTGCCCGGCGGCATCCTCGCCGTGGTCATCTGGCTGATCGCCTCGGTGCTGTTCGCCCTGTACTCCGCCAACTTCAGCAGCTACAACAAGACCTACGGCGCCTTCGCCACCCCCATCGTCGCGCTGATCTGGCTGTGGCTCACCAACATCGCGATCCTGCTCGGGCTGGAGTTCAACGCCGAACGTGAACGCGGACGTGCCATCGAACACGGCCTCCCCCCGGACGACGAGCACTATGCCGAGCCCCGCGACACCCGCAAGCTCTGACGACCCCGTACGCACCGGGCCCGTCGTCGAGGTGCTCCTCGACGACACACAGCGCAGCCACGGTCCACACCCGGTAGCGATGGATGGATGTCCCTGCGCACGACCGTGTCCCCGGGATCGAACCGCCGCATGGGCTCCCCCACTTCGACCGTGCACCTCTCGACAGGCTTGCCGGGCCGAGGGTCTGATCGAGGAGCGCGAGGCCGGCGAGGAGCAGCTCGTCGCGGAATGACTCATCCACCCCGGCTCCGGACCCGTCACGAAGTCCGGTCGCGCCCGGGTGGCCGGTCCGAGGCAGCTCGGAGTCGTCCTCAGCGGCCGACGAGCCCGGCGGCCCGGCTCGCGCGGCGGCCACTACCTCCGGCAGCACCCACCCACCGGCCTCCACCGCACTGCGCACCTCGGCTTCCCGGTCCGCGATGCCATGGGCGGGCCGTGGGAGTGGGCTTGTCGGCGAAGTGCGGGTCGCGGGCGTACCCACGTCGCCTCGTGAGGGAGAGTCACGGCGTGCCCACGTTGACCCTCACTCCACCAGTCACTCGTCGGCCGCATTGTTACTCGTCTTATGCGAGGTGAGGGATGAGCCGCCTGTCACGGATGCGCGCGTGGTTGAAGAGTCTCGCCGGTCAGGTGTTCGTGCTGCAGGCGATCATGGTGTCGCTGCTGCTCGGCGTGGCGGTCTTCGAGACCGTTGTGCAGTCGAAGCGTGACAGCACGGATGAAGCACAGGCCCGGGCACGGTCCGTCGCCGAGACGTTCGCCACCGCCACGGGGGTCGTGAAGGCGATGGATGACCCTGACCCCTCGGCAGAGCTGCAACCCAGGGCGGAAAAGGCACGCAAGGTTGCCGACGTCGACTTCATCGTCGTCACCACACCGAAGGGCGTGCGCCTCACCCATCCCCGGCCGAGTCTCATCGGGAAGCAGTTCATCGGCGCCATCGGCCCTGCCCAGCGCGGTGAGGTCGTGGTGGAGACGCTGGACGACAAGGCCGGGCGTTTCGTCCAGGCCGTCGCACCGATCGTGGGCGGTGACGGTCGTGTGGTGGGTCTGGCCTCGGCGGGACTGCGCATCGGCGAGGTGCCCAGCGCCGTGACCCGCCAACTGCCCTTGCTGGTGAGCACCGGCGTGATTGCCGTGCTCGTTGCCGTGGGGGGCACAGTTCTGGTGACCAGGCGGCTGCGTCGTCAGACCCGGGGGCTGGACCCCGCTGAGCTGGCGCGGATGTACGAACACCACGATGCGGTCCTGCATGCCGTCAAAGAAGGAGTGGTGATCCTCGACGGCGAGGAACGGCTCGTACTCGCCAACGACGAGGCACGTCGGCTGTTGAGCCTCCCCAAGGATGCTGAAAGAGCACGGGTACGGGACCTCCGCCTCGAACCCCGCCTCGTCCAGCTTCTGACCTCCGACGATCCGGCGGAGGACAAGGTCATTCCGGTGGGAGACCGTCTCCTCGCGGTGAACCACAGGTCCACCCAGCAGAACGGCGGGCCCGCGGGCAGCGTCGCCACGCTCCGGGACACCACCGAACTGCGCATCCTCGGCGACCAGGCCGAAGCCACACGCCGGCGTCTGAAGCTCCTCTACGACGCCGGAAATCACGTGGGCAGGTCCTTGGACGTCACGCAGACCGCGCAGGAGCTGGCCGACTTCGCGGGCGCCCACTTCGCGGACTTCGTCACCATCGACCTGGCCGACGGGGTACTGAGCGGAGGGGAGCCGACGCCCGCTTCGAAGATGTGCCGAACCGCGGTGAGCGGCATCAGGGACGACCACCCCCTCTACCCGCTCCACACCCTCCTGCGCTACGAAGCCGCCACACCGCACGCCTCCGGCTTCCGCAGCGGCAGCGCCGTGCTCGTGCCCTCGCTGAGCGAATCCACCGGCTGGCGTCATCAAAACCCCGACCTCACCGCGGATGTCCTGGCCTACGGGATTCACTCGCTGATCACCGCTCCCCTGCTCGCACGCGGCGAGACCCTCGGAATGGCCACCTTCCTCAGGTCGGACAAACCCGAGCCCTTCGACGGCGAAGACCTCTCGTTCGCCGAGGAACTCACCGCCCGAGCAGCCATCAGCCTGGACAACGCACGCCGCTTCACCCGCGAGCACACCCTCGCCGTGACCCTCCAGCGCAGCCTGCTGCCGCACACCCTGCCTCAGCAGAACGCACTCGAGGTAGCCCACCGCTACCTCCCGGCACAGGCCGACGCCGGCGGCGACTGGTTCGACATCATCCCCCTCCCCGGTGCCCGCGTGGCCCTGGTGGTCGGCGACGTCGTCGGCCACGGCCTGCAGGCCGCCGCCACCATGGGACGACTACGCACCGCCGTCCACAACTTCTCCGCCCTCGACCTGCCCCCCGACGAACTCCTCACGCACCTGGACGAACTCGTCACCAGGACGGAGTCCGACCGCAACCACCAGCCGGAGAACACCACGTTGGCCGGCGCCACCTGCCTCTATGCCATCTACGACCCGGTCGCACGCAACTGCTCCGTCGCGCTGGCAGGCCACCCTGCCCCCCTCTTCATCAGCCCCGACCGCACCGTGCAGAGCCCGGACCTGCCCGTGGGCCCACCACTGGGCCTCGGCTTGGGCGGCCTCCCGTTCGAAGTCACCGAGGTGCACGTACCCGAGGGAAGCGACATTGTCCTGTTCACCGACGGGCTCATCGAAGACCGCACCCAGGGCATCGAAAAGGGGCTGACCGCCCTGCACCGCGTCCTGGCGCAGTCCCCCGGTGGCCCCGAAGAGATCTGCGACGCGATCCTGACCACCGTGGTGCCCGACACCCCCCGCGACGACGTCGCACTCATGGTGGCCCGCACTCGCGCCCTGAGCACGGAGAACGTAGCCGAATGGGATCTCGTACCCGAGCCCGAAGCCGTGGCCGGCCTGCGCGCGGCAACGAGCCGCAAGCTGGCGGAGTGGCACCTCGGCGACGAAGCCTTCACCACCGAGTTGATCATCAGCGAACTGGTCACCAACGCCATCCGCTACTCCGCCGGAACCATCCACGTCCGACTCATCCGCGACATCAGCCTGATCTGCGAGGTCTACGACAACAGCAGCACCTCGCCGCATTTGCGCAGAGCCGCCACCACCGACGAGGGAGGACGGGGCCTCTACCTCATCTCCCAGTTCGCCGAGCACTGGGGCGTCCGCTACACCGCCGCGGGAAAGGTCCTGTGGACCGAACAGAAAATCTCCGAATGACGCCCCTGCGGACACCCCGACCGACGGGTCAACCGACGGCACGGGGCGCTCCCTCTACCGCCGGCGCCGAGGCCCCACCGCCGGCGCCCCGCCACCTCACCGCCGGCCTCCACAGTGCGGCCCCGGTCCGGCAGGCCGGGATCGGGGCCGCACTGTGTTCGCGGTGGGCTTGCGCCGCCCCTCCACGACGGAGCCGGGCTCGGGCAACGGGGTGCCGGCGTCGACTGCCGTGCGGTTGCGGCCCGACGAGACCGCGGCGCGACGGGCGTGGGTGGAGTGGAGCCCTACTTGATGCGCTTGAACCAGGTGACGGGGCTGGTGCTGTCGTGGGCCTGGACGTAGACCCTGGCCGGAACGGCCACCATCCTCTGCTCGGTGTCGTTGTTCTGCCGGTAGACGATGTAGCCGGTGTAATAGGCGCCGTTACCCCGAGGCTCCATCGAGCCCATCTTGCCGTCGGGCACGGTGATTTCGGTGTCGGTTTCCAGGGTGCTCTGCAGCCTCTTGGTGGAGGTGGATGAGTAGCTGTAGGCGAAGTTCAGCTCTCCCCCGACCTCGCTCTTCCCGTCGCCGACCTTGGGCGTGAATTTTCCGCCGACCGACCAGCCCTCGGTCTCGCTCTTCTCGTCAGTCACCGAGCTGGAGACCTTGTAGATCAGCTTTCCGCCGCCGGCCAGGGCATCTCCGGCCGGCCCCATGACCGGGTACTTTTCGGTGGCCTTTCCAACGAAGGCACACGGTGGCTTCTGACCCACCCGCGCGGGGTCGGCGTTCTGCCGATTGCAGAGCTGTTCAAGATTCTCACCGGTCCATTCATCCTTGTACCCGTCTTTGCCGGTGAAGACGGGAGCCGCGGAGTTCGCCGACTCCGTGAGGCCCGGGATGGGGCCGTACAGCCTCTTGGCGCTTTCGCGGGCCGGCTCCTTGGTGCCGGGGTCCTCCGCGAACTTCTTGGCCGCATCCTGAGCGTCCTTGATGGCCTGATCAGGGTCGTAGTTGACGTTCCCTCCCTTCACATCCGAGAGGTTGACCTGCTTGTCGGCGAGTCCGGTCGGCAGGCCCATCACACTCTCGGAGTCCGAGACCGGGGTCCACTTGGCCAAGTCCGCCACGATCTTGTCGTCGGTCTCATAGGTGCCGGTGGCCACCGGCGGGTTCTCGTCCGCGAAAGCCGGTGCCTGCGAACCGAGCACGGACGCCCCGGAGAGGAACGCGATGGCGGCAGCGACTGTCGCCCTTTTGTTTCTGCGCTGACGCCGAACGGCAGCTGAGGAAGGTATGGACATACCGGCATTTCCTTTCATGGGGCACCGACCGGCCCGCCATGCGTGTACGCATGGCGAAAGCACAACGGAGAAGGCGAGGAAAAGGCAGTACTGCATCACGTCGGGAGCTCTTGTGCGGTCCGAGCCCCGAGCAGGTGAATTCCGGTGCCGTCGGTGGTTTTCAGGGCCTGTTTGGCCACTGTCAATCACAGAGACGGAAGCCCTTCGGAATCGGTTGCCCAGAACCGATCGGTAGCTTATGGGACTGTCGGGAATGGCTCGAACAACGACGCGGCGGGCGCCATTCTCCTACGGACGGTCACGTCGCGGTCGCGGAGAGAACGCGGAATTCTTCGGCGCGCACCCACAATGTCCGGACGAGGCACGCCGTCGAAGTGCGCAGGGGCAAGCTGTCGTTGGGCGAACGCGGATGCGTCGAGCCGGCCTGTGCCTCCGTCACCCGAGCCGACTGCTGCACCGTGCCCGCCTCGGCCGCCTGATGCGTACAAGGTGAGCAACCCGTGCCTGAATGCTTCACACGCCAAACGGTCGCAACCGGCGGGTGGCTGTGACCGTCTGGAGAGAAAAGCCTGCCGTAAGAACGGAGTAGCAATGCCCGACTCCCCCACGCCGCAGACGGAACCCTCTTCTGGCGAGAATCACCCGTCGTCTCCTGCCGCGCCCGGCTCCGACGCCGGCTCGGCCGCGCCGGCCTCGCACGGGCCGCCCGCTCCCCTCCCCCGGTCTCGCAAGGGGTGGGCCACTGGCCCTCTTGTCCTCGCCGGCCTCGGCTTCGCGATCCTCGCGTTCCTGGGTGTCGTGGGTTCGGCCGGCCCTGCCCGACTCCTCTTTTGGGTGGCGACCGTCCTTGAGATCACCGCTCTGGCCCTGGGAGTCCTCGGTGCTCGACGTGTGAAGCAGGGCTACGGCAATACGCGGGGCAGGTACTTGACGGGTGCCGTCCTTGGCGGTCTGGCCACCGTGTGGTGCATCAATGGCGCCGTGGCCGCGACCGACCCCTTTCAGCAAGTCTCCTGCCAAGACAAGCAGTCGCACACGAAGTCCCAGGACGACCCGTCGCATACGACGTCGTCTTCCGGGGCCAAGGCCGGTTCCCCGACATCCTCGACCGTGAGCTTCCGTACCACCTGGTGCTTCAAGAACGGGGTGCAGGCGACAGTCTCGACACCCAAGCCGTATACACCACGGGCGATGAACGACGGCAGTGATACGCAGGAACATCGGGCGGTGGCTGTGCAGGTCACGATCCGCAATGTCTCTACCAACATCGTCGATCTTGGGGAGTTCTTGAGCCTCGGCGCCAAGGACGCTGACGGGCGGATGGCCGGCCCCATTTTCCAAGGTGGAGATCACTCCCGCGGCGTGGGGAAAACGCTGCTGCTGCCGGGGATGGAGAAGGAGATGACGCAGGGCTTCTCGCTCCCATCGAGCGCGGCGAAGAGCATGTCGGTGGAGGCGAGCCTGAGCCTGGCGGCGGACAGAAAGAGTATGTGGACCGGTCCGAGTGAGAGCGCATGGTGGAGCGGCCGTGTGCGATGAAAGTGACCGGCGCCGTGCAATTCCCCGTCCATATCAGCACGTTCAGTGCGCGATACCCCCCGGCCCTCTTTCCAAGCTAGAGCCTCGGAAAGTGTCGACGTGACGGAGAGGCCGCCCGCTCCTCCTTGGTGATCTTCCCGAGGAGGAGCGGCAGGTCTACTTCAGGGGCAGAGCCCAACCTTGCATAGCACAGCGTTCAGCCGCCGCCAGATCACCATCTGAAGCGGGCCCCGGGAAAACCTCTCAGCGCGCTTACTGGGGTTGGAAGGAGCGAATCTGGTAGCTGCCCTGCAGGTTGCCGCCTGCCCTGGCGGGGGTGGAGCCGACGCGTGCGTGGTAGTTCGTCTGCGTGTAGTACTGGACGCGGTGTCCGGTTGCGTTCCATACGGAGCGCACGTTCTGTCCCCGCTGGATGAAGGAGCAGTCGTCGGCGGTGTTCGCCTTCTTGGCCTGCGACCACTGGCAGCGGGTTCCCCGGCCGTTCCAGTCGCTGTAGATGCAGAAGTATCCGGGGGTGCAGTTGAAAGCCGCCACGCTGCCGGACGATACGGGGGCCGCGTCCGCGGTGGGGATGACGCCGAGAGCGGCGATCAGGGCAGCTGCGGCTGTGACGAACGAGTGGATGCGACGCATGGAGAAGCTCCTTTTCCTCGTTGGTGGGAACGCAGACGCTGGCCCGACCGGCCGAGCAGGGCCGTTTGCGGGCAAGAAAGTCACGGTCTGCCAGGGGGCTGAGGGCGGTCTGCGGAACGCCACCAGTATGGGCCGCCGCCAGGAGCATCCTCAGGTCGATTCCTGCCGAACCCTTACCGGCTGGAGCATGGCAGCGTGTGCGCCGGGCGCAAACCCCATGCGCTGGTGCGCTGTTGTGCGTGTCCCGGTCGCGTCGAGGGTGGGGCCGCGGTGGGCGTCGCCCTACCCGCCCTGCTAGAATGCCGGCAATTACGTGAGCCTTCTCGGTGCGGATTCCGATCCGCCGGGGAGGCTTTTTTCATGCCCCCACTGCGGCGCTGACGGCCCCGCACCGGGGAGCTCCGCGCGAGCTGAACGCGCGTCGCGCTCGTCCATCGGAATCCCGTTCCCCGCCTCCACGAGGAGATCCATGTCATGCATGTCGTGAGTTCACACAACAACAACACCGCTTCAGCTGCGGGTACTTGGCGTCTCGGTGATCTGACCGTCAACCGTGTCGGATTCGGCGCGATGCGATTGACGGGTACCGCGCCCTTCGCCCAAGGTGTGCCGCGCGACCGTGAGGGGGCGATCGGCGTGCTGCGGCGGGCAGTCGAACTCGGTGTGAATCACATCGACACCGCTGCCTTCTATTTCTCGGCGACGCGGTCCGCCAACGAGCTGATCAATCAGGCTCTGGCGCCGTACCCGGAGGATCTGGTCATCAGCACCAAGGTCTGGCCGGGCCGTGACCCTTCGGGGGCATGGTGGTGGGCCGATCCGGCGCAGTTGCGTGGTCAGGTGGAGGAGAACTTGCGGCAACTCGGCCTCGATCACCTGGGTGTGGTCAATTTGCGCGTTCCGCCGAGCCGGCGGGCCGAGTCGATCGGTGAGCATTTCGGCGCGTTGGCCGAACTGCGGGAGGCCGGTCTGATCCGGCACCTGGGCGTCTCCCATGTGACGTCCGCGCAGCTGGCGGAGGCGCGCGCCATCGCCCCGGTCGTGTGCGTGCAAAACCCTTACGGAATCGGTGCGTTGGGTGAAGAACGGGCGCTGCTGCGGATCTGTGGCGAGCTCGGTCTCGCGTTCGTCCCCTTCTTCGCGATCGCCGGGGCCGGGCGCATGGCGGGTCCGGCCGGCGATGGCAGTGAGGCGGAGTGTGCCGTTGCCCGGGCGCATGGGGTGTCCGTCGCGCAGGTCCGGCTGGCCTAGACGTTGCAGCAGGGGCCGCATGTGCTGGCGATCCCGGGGACCGGTGACCCGGACCACCTTGAGCAGAACGTGGCGGCGGGCGCGGTGCGGCTCTCCGAGGAGGAGAGGGACCGTCTCGGCGCGTTGCCGCCGCCCGCCTCGTTCAGGGCGCCGTGAAGAGGGCCGGGAAGCGGGGGGCGAGCCAGGGCTTGGGGCCCCAGGTGAGGATGTGGCCGCGGGCCATGGCGTTCCACTGGTTGCGGCGGCCGAGTGCCATCAGGAGGAAGGTGACCGGCTCGGTGGCGATGGTGCAGTCCGGGCGGGCCGGCGGCTGTGCGTCCACGGATACCTCGGAGTCGGTCACCATCACCCCGAATCGGGTACCACCCCACAGTCGGATCGCGTAACGCGCGGTCAGGCCGGTGGTGCGGGCGGTGTCGGTCACCCGGGGCATGGCCGTGAGCATGAAGGGCAGGGTCAGCTCGACGCGGGCGCGGTTGATCATGTGGGGACGGCCGAGTGCGCGGGCGAGGTCGTAGCCGTGTCCGAGCATGTGCGTGAGGAGATACGACCCCAGGACGGCCGGGCTCATGGTTCCCAGTGGGGTGAGAACGGTCTCGTCCGTGCCGCTTTCCCGCACCGCCTTCAGGTAGGCCTCGGCCTGTGCCACGATCATCGCGGCCAGGGGCTCGGCGCCGCGCTCCTCGAACTCGGCGAGCGCGCGCTCATTGGCCGCGGCGAGGCTCTGCGGCGTGCCGTCGCCGTAGCGGCGGGCGTGCCCCGCGGCGACATCGGCCATCAGCTCGTTGGCCTGTGCCAGATGCGCTGCCGCCTCCCCGATGTTCCATTCCGAGCCGGGTATCGGGCGCGCCATGTCGGTGTCCGGGCGCAGGAGCGCGGCGATCTCTTCAGCGGTGTCGCGGATGGCCGCGCCGAGGCCCTCGGGCAGAGTGTCGCGTATGTCCTGATCGGCCGCTGCTGCCACGACGTTCTCCTCCGGTGCACTGTGCCGCTGTCCGCCCTCCCGTGCCCGTGCGGGCCGGGCGGGCAACCGGGCGGCGGACGTGAGACGGGTTACCCGGGGTACAGAAGAACAGGCGGTGGAGGCTGAGACAAGACCCTGAGCAGGGTCCGGTGCAGGTCACCGGGTGGCCGCCGGCCCCGGTCGGGGCCGGCGGCCACCCGCCGCGCAGGGGTGTCGTGGTGATGTCAGAGCGCCGGGCGCCGTTCCCGGACCGGGCTCATGGACTCCAACAGGGTGCCGAGACGGAGAAGGGTGTCCTCGGCGTTCCACTTCGTCACCAGTTGGACGCCGATCGGCAGTCCCTCGGGGCTTGCGCCGAAGGGCACGGAGAGCGCCGGCAGTCCGGTCAGGTTGAACGGCACGGTGGCACGCATGACGTTCCAGGCGGGGACGGTCACCCCGTCGACGACGTACTCGCTCCGACCGTGCGGGGGCGCGGGCATGGTCACCACGGGGCAGAGCAGTGCGTCGTGGTGCGCGAAGTACGCCGCGAATGCCGACTTCAGGTCTTCGACGGTGCGCTGCGCCGTGACGTAGTCGCCGAGGGGGACGTCCGGGAGCTTCAGCGTGTGCGCCAGCACCGCGTGCAGTTCGTCCTCGCGGCCCGCCGCGTGCTCCTTGAAGTACAGGAGGATCTCCGGCAGGAAGAGCGTCGCGCTCAGCGCCGTGTAATCGCGGGCCTCCAGTTCCGGCAGGCGCACTTCGGTCACCCGGCAGCCGGTCTCGCCCAGGGCCTGCGCAGCGGCCGCCACGGTCGCCGCCACCGCGGGATCCACGGGTCCGAAACCGGACTGCGCAAGCCATCCGATCCGCAGACGGTCCGCCGGGATCGCGTCTCCCCCGGTGCCGGCCGGGGTGGCGGGGGCGGTGCCCGGGGCGTGCACGGCGTAGCCGTCCTGACCATCGGGGTCGGCGAGTACCGAGTAGGCGGTGGCGATGTCGCGGACGGTGCGCGCCATCGGGCCCACGTGCCAGTAACGGCGCAGGACGTCCGGCCAGTGGCCGGTGAAGGGGATACGGCCGTGGGTCGCCTTGAGTGCGACGATGCCGGTGTAGTGGGCCGGCCCGCGCATGGAGATCGCGACGTCGCTGCCGAGGCCGATCGGCGACAGTCCGGCGGCGATGGCTGCCGCTTCCCCACCGCTCGACCCGCCGGGGGTCCGATCCGGGTCCCACGGGTTGAGGGAGCGGCCGGAGACGAGGTTGTCGCTCTCCGTCCAGTACGAGAACTCCGGCAGGTTGGTCTTGCCGATCGGGATCGCGCCGGCCGCCTTGAAGCGGGCCACCGTGGTCGCGTCCCGGTCCGGGACGTGGTCGGCGAAGAGGTGCGAGCCGCGCATGGTCCGGACACCGGCCGAATCGAGCGAGTCCTTGATGGTGAACGGGACGCCGTGCAGCGGCCCGAGCGGCTCACCGCTCACGACGGCTTCCTGCGCGGACTTCGCGGCGTCGAGGGCCTGCTCGGCGGTCACCGTCACCACGGCGTTGAGGCCCGGATTGAGCCTGTCGATCCGGTCGAGGTGCGCTTGGACGACCTCCAGCGGGGACACATCGCGCGTCCGGATGCGGGCCGCCAGATCAGTGGCGTCCAGGAAGCAGAGGTCGGTCGGGGTCATCGATTTCCGCCGTCCGAAACCATGGAATCCGAACTCCGTTGCGTTGTTGGGCAGGGAATGCGCCCTGCGGGAGGCGCGTGAACACGCTATCCGAAGGTGGGAGGCATGAGGCGATGGTCGGCTGCGGGGAGGTGGTCTCTAGGTGAATTTCGGTCGTTGTGCCAGTGGTCGTGCGCAGTGGGGATTGGGGCCGGGGTCGGGGTCGGGGTCGGGGTCGGGGTCTGGGTCTGGGTCTGGGTCTGGGTCTGGGTCTGGGTCGGGGTCGGGGTCTGGGTCTGGGTCTGGGTCTGGGTCTGGGTCTGGGTCTGCCTGACGGTTCGGACGTGGGTCGGCGGAGTCGAGTTCTCGGGCGGCTCGGAGCCTGATTTCGCGGCGGGTAGCGCATCGATTCGTGGCGGGTGGCGCATCGGATTCGTGATGCGGACGGAGTCGGCTCAGGCCTGCGACCAGCAAGATCACCACCCACCGCTGGAGTATTAGGGTGCTGCCATGACTTCGCAGGCGTACCTCTCCGAATTGTTCTCGCTGGACGGCCGGGTGGCGGTGGTGACCGGCGGTAGTTCCGGCATCGGCCGGGGCATCGCCGAAGCCCTCGCGCGCGCCGGGGCGAGCGTGGCGATCATCGCGCGCCGCGAGGCCGAACTCATCCGCACTGTCGATGAGTTGAAGAATCAGGGCTGCCGCGCTGCGTGGGTGAGCGCGGACCTCGGTTCCCGCGACGGTGTGCGCACCGCGGCCGAGGAGGCCGCCGCGGCATTCGGGGAGCCGGACATCCTGGTCAACTCCGCCGGGATCAATCTGCGGCCGCCGATGGGTGAATTGGACGACGAGGTCTGGGACGCCACGATGGCGGTGAACCTGGAAGCGCCGCACCTGCTGAGCCAGCGATTCGGTCCCGGCATGGCAGAGCGGGGCTTCGGCCGCATCATCCACATCACCTCGCAGCAGGCACATCGCGCGTTCGTCCAGAGCGGCGCCTACGGTGTGTCGAAGGGCGCGTTGGAGTCACTGGCCCGTTCGCAGGCCGAGGCCTGGTCGCCGTACGGGGTCACGTGCAACACGCTGGTGCCAGGCTTCGTGATGACGCCGCTCAACAAGCGGTTGTGGTCCGACCCCGAGACCGTCAAGGCGCTGGCGGCCCGCACGATGACCGGGCGCAATGGACTGGCCGAGGACTTCGCCGGCGCGGCGGTGTTCCTGGCGAGCCGCGCCTCCGCCTACGTCACCGGCCAGGCACTCTTCGTCGACGGCGGCCTCTCCGTGCACTGAGGTCGGCGTGCGGGCGGGGCGGTGCGACGACGGACGGCTGCCACCCGTCGCACCCGACGGCAGACCTCGGCAGGCGGACCCGCACGCGACGCTTGGCCGGTGGCTCCGATTCAGCGCGGGGTGAGGACGCAGAACTCGTTGCCCTCCGGGTCGGCGAGGACCGTCCATGGCACGTCGCCCTGGCCGAGGTCGACGACGGTGGCGCCAAGGGTGCGCAGTCGGGCCACTTCCGCTGCTTGATCGTCGCCGGGGTACGGGCGGAGGTCGAGGTGGGTGCGGTTCTTCACGGTCTTCGCGTCGGGGGTGCGGAGGAACTCCAGGTACGGGCCGACGCTCTGGGCGGAGCGCAGCACGGCGCGGTCGTCAGTGGACTCGTACAGGGTCCAGTCCATCGCCTCACCCCAGAACCGGGCCATGGTCCGCGGGTCCGTACAGTCGACCACCACGGCGGCCATCGGGCCGGTGTCTTGGTAGACCGGCCGCGGCTCCAGCACGCAGAACTCGTTGCCCTCCGGGTCGGCGAGGACCGTCCACGGGACCTCGCCCTGGCCCACGTCGGCGGGGGTCGCACCGAGATCCTTGAGACGTGCGACCAGCTCTGCCTGATGGGCCGCGGAGGTGGTGGCGAGGTCTACGTGCACCCGGTTCTTCACGGTCTTGGGTTCCGGGACGCGAAGGACGTCGATGCAGAGGGCGACGGGGTCGGGGTAGATGAAACCCACGGGTTCGAGGTTGGTCTCGCCGGGTCCCTCGCTGTCGAGGCCCCACCCGAGCGCCTCCGCCCAGAACCGGCCGAGCGCGGAGTCGTCCCGAGCGTTCATCGCGATTTGAACAAGCCGTGTCGCCATACTGCCGAGCCTATGCACACCGCCCCGCGGAGCCAAACACATTCTCTGTCGATGCAGAGGGAACGACTGGGCTCGGGAGTGGTGGAGATCAGGTCCCTAACTGGTGCTCGCAGCAGAGGAGTTGTGGTTGGCTTCGGGACGTCCGCGGGTTGGCCGGTGAGCTGCCGGTTCAGACACCGTCCTTGTGGCCGTTCGCAGCGAGGAGCTGCTCCATGCTCTTGTGGGCGGGGGCGGCTTCGGTGTTGCTCTCGTCGTGGAAGAGTCTGAGGTACTGGATGAGGGTGCTCACGCACGTGTCGCGTGTGTCGTACTCCGCGTTGTCGACGAGGTGGCAGTCTCGCGAGATCTCCCTCGTCCGGCCGTCCGGACCGGTGTACACGGGGTGCCAGATCAGTTTCACGTTCGGGTTCAGCCGCTGGACCAGTCGGAGCTGGGGGACTTCCAGCCTGATGAGGATGCTGTCGGGAGAGTAGGCCCGCACGAAGATGTGCACGGGGCCGGTGGCGAGGGACACGAAGGCCTTGGACAGGATGCTCCACATCGGCCCGGTCAGCTTCCAGTCCGGGTGCAGTTCCAGGACGTTGAGCACGCTGCCGATCCGGGTCTGCGCCAGCGGTGTGTGTCCCTTCTCGTACGCGTAGTCGTTGACTTCGATACCGCCGGCCCACAGGGCCATGGTGGGCGTCTTGATCTCCAGGTGCTTGGTGATGAGCTTGACGAACTCCTGGTACCACGTATTCGTCGCACGGATCTCGCGCTGCTCCTGGCGGTCACTCGTTCTCGCCGCTGCCTCAACGTTCAGCGCGTGCTGCGAGTCGACCCCACCGAGCAGGAGTTGCCAGGCGTCGTCGGCCTCGGCTTGGGGAATGCCCGCAGCCTTCGTCAGTTTCTGGTACGTCGCCCACTCGGGGTGCTCCGTGGGCCTCGTGGCGTAGTGCTCGTTCAGGGCTCCGGTCCGGCGCTGGACCCAATGGGTTGCCGCCGCGTTCCCCGCACGCTGCTGAAGCGTGGCCATGCCGGTGAGGGACGCTCTGCGCCCGGCGGCGGCCTGCGGGGTCGTCTGCGCCTCCGTGGCTCTCCGTTGCTCGCGCACGCTGTGGTCATCCTTCCGGTCGAGGTCACCGAGCCTACGACCTGTCCGATGCGCCTTCGGGCAATTACGTTCCCTCAAAGGGCCGTTGGGCCATTTCCTCGCTTCTCGGGAAGTGCGGCGTGCGCTTGGGCTGCGTACGAACAGCAAGTCGAAGGGGGTGTCCCTCATGCGTGAGATCGAGATCAAGCCTGTGCCCGGCGAGCGGGAAGAACGCCGCACCGGCGCTTTCCTTCACAAGTGACCGCCGGCGGTGGTCACCAGGAGCTGTCCCTGTGGCCCGCATGCCGTTAGCGTCAAGTCCATGATCCTTTGGCTCAACGGCACTCACGGCGCAGGCAAGACGACGACCGGTGCGCTCGTGCAGCAGCTGATCCCGGACTCACGGGTGTTCGACGCCGAGAAAGTCGGCGAGACACTCATGGACATCACGCCAGGACTGCCCGCGACGGACAACTTCCAGCACTGGCCGCCATGGCGGCCGCTCGTGGTCGAGACCGCCCGTCGCGTGCTCGACTACACCGGCGGCACCCTGGTGATGCCCATGACCGTCCTGGTCGAGCAGTACTGGCGCGAGATCAGCTCGGGCCTTGCCCAGCACGGCATTCCGGTCCGACACTTCGTCCTCCATGCCGACCAGGACACCCTCCGCGCGCGCATCGCGAACGACACCGTTCTCGGCCCCGACTCCCCGTTCCGTCTGCGACACCTTGAGCCCTACGCCGAGGCGGCCCGCACGTGGCTGCACGCCGAGGCCGAGGTCGTCGACACCACGCACCTCACCCCCGCCCGGGCCGCCCGGCAGATCGCGGAGGCCGTCAAGAGTTGAGACGCCCTTGCGCCACCGCACTTCGCAGGTGACCAAAGACTGCCCAGGTGACAGCTCTCGTGCCTCGGCTCACTCCGGTGTGCCGAAGCACGATGGTTGTCACCATCGGCATCCGCCGGCCTACGGCTTCGGTAGGACAAAGCATGGTGGTTGTCACCGATGCGGCGCGCTACCTGTCACCAGCGGCAAGCGCAGCAAGGGCGATGTCACCCACCGCGTTCGGCTTCTGGTGGGCAGCGTGCCAAGCGGCGGCCCTCGGCGATCACGGGCCATATTTCGCGCGCCGTACGCGAACCCGCCCCCTACGATCACCTGGTACGACTGATGGAGGGGCGGGAATGCTTGAGGACATCGAGGACGGGACAGCGGCAGCGACGCGGCTCGCGGGAGGTGCGCCGCTTCACAGCACGCTTGATGTCGCTGACCCCGCTGACTGGCTCGCGCTGGACGCAGGAGTGCGTGAGGTGGCCTGGCACCGCCCGCAGTTCCTGCCGGGGTGGGAGCGCTCCGCCCCACTGCGCGCCGACCTGACTCAGCTCGGCGAGTCTCGGCTCGCACTCGCCCTCTGCCACCGCAACGGGCGGATCCGTCAGGAGGCGGTGCGTCAGTCGGTCCGATACCCCGGTCTGCTGCCGTTGGTCGTGATCCGCTGCGCCGATTGGGTCGGCCCAGTGCGCGATCACGCCCGGCAGCTGCTGCGCGAGGCCCTGAACGTGGACTCTGCCCTCGACCTCGCGCCGCTCATCCTCCGCGTCGGCCGCCGCGACAGAGGTGCCTTCGGCGTCGATGTGCTCGGCCAGATCCTGCGCCAGGCATCCCACGGGCAGCTCACTGTTCTCTTCGCCGACCCCGACCGCATCGTCCGGCGGTTCGCGTACCGGCTGGCCATCGAGGGCCGACTGCTCCGGCCCGCTGAGCTGGCCCGCGCGGCCGCCGGCGACCAGGACACCGTGGTCCAGGACCTGTGTGCCACAGCGGCGCTCACGGCTCTGGGGGATGAGGATGCCTACGAGGGTGTGCTGCCTCCGCTGCTGTCCGCCCGCAACCCGCGCACCCGTTCGGCCGGCGTCACCGCGCTGAGACGGGCGGGACAGTCAGAGCATGCGGAGCCGTTTCTCAGTGACCGTTCCGCACTCGTGCGTGCCTGTGCCCGGTATGTCGTACGACAGCAGGGTGGTGACCCGGCGGCCTGGTACCGGGAGCGGTGCACGGCAGGGAACGACCCCGAGTTGCCGCCCGGTGCGGTCATCGGGCTGGCCGAGTGCGGGAGCCGCGCGGACGCCGGGCTGCTGCGGCCGCTGCTCATGCACCCGGCGGCCAGGGTGCGGGCGCGAGCGGTGGCAGGGTTGCGGGCGCTGGACTGCGCGGATGCGAAGCAGTTGCGGCCGCTCCTCGACGACCCTGCCGCCGGGGTCGTCCGCGAGACCGCCGCCGCCCTGCTGCCCTCGGTCAAGGAACTGCCCGCCGACTGGCTATTGGAGCGCACTGGCTCCGAGTGGCCGCGGCACATCCGCGTCGGCGCGTTCCGGCTGCTCGACGCGCGCGGCGGCATCGTGGCGCTACGGGCGGCGGTCGGGCTGTTCGAGGACCCGGATATGAAGCTGCGCACCTGGGCCGCGCAATCAGTGCAGCGCTGGCATGCGTCGCCGGACGTGCGGCACGGCGACGCGGAGGTGGGTGAACTGCTCGACCGGAGCCGACACCTCTTCAGCGACCACATGCTGCGCCGGCGCAAGTGGGAAGCCGGGCTGGACAGCTGAGACTGCACCGCGGTCCAGAACTCTGCTCAGCACTCGCCGCCCGGTGGCCCTGGTGACAGCACGCCTGCCTTGGTGACAGCTCTCGCGCCTCGGCTCACTCCGGCGAGAGGGACGATCAGCCATCGAGTGCTGACTAGTAGTCGAGCTCCACGTAGTCGATGTCGGTGAACTCGACCTGGAGGCCGTCGGCGCGGCGGCCGCGGTCCTTGAAGTAGATCTCCTGGAGGCCCTCGGCGGCGATGTTCTGGAGTTCCTGTTCGGCGGCGCCGGCGGCCCGGGCGTCGAAGAGCCGGGCCGCGTAGGCCGGGGGCAGGGCCTGGGTGATGAGGCGGATGCGGCCGTCGTCGGTGGAGCCCGGGGCGGCGGTGAAGCCGAAGCGGGCCCGGGTCTCGATGACGATGCCGTCGGTGGTCGCCGCCCGCTTCCTCGCCCGTTCGCGGACCCGCGGCTGCCACCGCTTGCGGACCTCGCGCTCCATGCGCGCGGCGAGGTCGGGGCGGGGCCGCTTGAGCTGGGTCTTGACGTAGCGCTCGACCGTACGCTGCGAGATGCCGAGCAGCGCGGCAACGGCTCTGGTGGAGCCCTTCTCCGCCTTGACCAGGAACCGCATCTGCGCCGGGCCCGACTTGGGGATGGGGCGGGTGGTGGTGTGTTCCGCTGCCTTGTCGAGGCTGTCCTGGATGATGCCCATCGTGCTGGTCTACTCCCCGTCGGCGGCGGCGTCGGTGCCCTTGATGTGCCGGGCGGGATTGAGCTGCTCGTCCTCGATCATCGACGCCAGCCACAGGAAGTCCTGGGTGCCCTCGTGCTTGACCATGCCGGGCGACACCCCGAGGCGGAAGCCGCCCGGCACCGGCTTGCCCTCCGGCGTGTACGGCAGAAAGTCGAGCGGCGACGGGCCGTGGGAGAGGTACACGGCGCAGTCGGAGAGCACCGCGACGGGGAACAGGCCGGCGGCGGCGAGCTTCGTCATCTTGCGATGCATGTTGGTACGTGCCTTGCCGATCAGCTCCGCCCGGATGTGCGGGCTCCACGTCGGACGTTCCAGGGCCGGCCAGCGCTCGCCGTGCTTGTGCCGCGCGCTCTGCGGACGTTCGCGGAGCTTGCCGATGCCGCCCTTGACGCTGGACTTGACGGCGGACAGGACCGCGGCCCGGCCCGGGTCGACGTCCTTGTGGTGAGCCATGGCGGCGAGGAAGTCCGCGTCGGCCATGCCGGCGGTGACGCCGAGGTCGGCCATGGTGGCCATATAGGCGTCGCGCAGCCTGGTGTACCAGGGGTCGAGGTAGGCGCCGCTGTCGTGGCGGACGTACGCCTCCGTCGGCCGGACCCGGGCGCCGAGTTCCACGGCGTAGGCGACGGTGGAGGTCGAGTACCAGGCCGGCCCGTCGGGGCGTACGCCCTTGGGGGTGAACGGGGACGGGAGACGGGGGTCGAGGTCGAGGTGGGAAAGGTCCACGAGCCACGAGCCGGGCAGCTTCGGGTCGAAGTCGGGGTGCTGCTCCTGCGTGGCGGGGCCGAGGCCGACGAGGAGGCGGTTGGCGGCCGCGGCGAACGCCATGTTGACGTCGAGGCCGACCGCGTGGGTATAGCCCGCGGTGCACTCCTCGTCGGTGAGCGGGCGGAACCAGTCGTAGGCCTCCTCGTCGACGACCTGGTCGGGGGTGCGCTCGTGGAAACGGGGGTAGCGGGCGGCGACGACGGGGTGTTCCATCGGGGCCTCGGGCGGCGCCGGATCCACCGCTTCCGTGAGCGAGCCCGGAACCGGGCCGGACACCCAGGATCCGGACTCGTTCCTGACGGCGCGGGTCGGCGGGCGCAGTGCGGTCATCAGCTCCAGGCCGCACACGGCGGTCGAACCGCGCGGCGTGATGACGCGCTGGGCGTAGGAGCCGAGGACCGCGGCGACGTCGGCCGGCGGCAGCGTTCCCGTGGCGCCCCAGGAACGCTCGTCGAGCGCGCCCCAGGGCAGGACGGCCAGCTGCACGCACCGGCGCCTGCCGCCCTCCGTGGGACGGTAGACCCGCGCCCAGGGGCCGAAGCCGCGCCGGGTCAACTGCCATTCCGCGCGCGTCAGTTGTTTGATCACCGGGTGGTCGTCGGGCAGGCGAAGTCCGCGGCGGTCCTCCAACTCCGGCGGGAGGCCGAGGAGTTCGGCGGCCGCGGCGGTCAGCACGATCAGCGGGTCGGCGTCCTTGCCGGAGCGGTGCAGCCGCGGCGCGCCGAGCTTCGCCTCGGTCAGCGTCCAGGCGACCAGCTCCGGGAGGGTCCTGGCCGGACAGTCGAGGACCAGGCCGCCGACGCAGTGCAGCGATCCGTCGTCGTCGAGCACTCCCAGCGGGCCGTGGGCGAAGCGGGGGTCGGACTCGGACGGAGCGTCGGCCGGCTTCCTCGGTGCGGTCGTCCCCGGCGCGGGGTTCTTCGGGAAGTTCCTCGGGAGGGAGTTCTTCGACCGGGCGGCATTCGGTGGGGAGGTTTTTGGGTGCGCCTCGGCCGGGGCCGCCGGGGCCGGCTCCTGCGCCGGGGCGGGGAGGACGGTCGCCGGTGCGGCGGGGGTGGCGGTCTGCGGCACGGTCGGGGCGGAGGCGTTCGGCGACGTCGGCGCGGGGCGGCCGGCCGTAGTGGGCTCGGCCGGGTAGCGGGTGGCGAGGCCCTCCAACAGCCGGGCGTACGCTCCGCGCTTGGGCGGCCGCGGCTCGGTCCTGCCGACCTCCCAGCTCGTCACGGTCTCCCGCCGTACGGACAAGGCACGCGCCACCTGATCCTGGCTCAGGCCGCCCGCCTCACGCAGCCGCCTCCGCTCCCCCGGGTCCGGCAGAGCATCCTGGTCCGCCACGTGGTCCAGCAGCGCGTCAACCGAGGCAAACAGCTTGTCCTGCTCGTTGGCCACAGGATCACCTCCGGCGCACACCCTAGCCGAAACACACCCGGCGTCGCGGTGAAGCGCACGCCCGGCGTCGGGCGGTTTGCGCGCCCGGTGGCCTCGGGTCGACAGGCCCTCGTTCTGCGCGCCCCGGGCGGACCCGTCCCCCGAGCCCGCCCGATCGGCGTGGGCGGATGTCGAGGATCCGCCCACGCCAAGGGGGTCCGAGCCGCGGTCAGAAGCCCTTTGGGGAATCGGATGCGACACGGAACACTGTCATAGACCTGTCATGCATAAGTGTAGAACTTGGTGTGGTCCAGCAGGTCGGCCGGTGTGATGTCGTTCCACGGCTTCATCGTGTCGTGGAGGTCGACGACGTCGGGGGTGTCCCCGTTCGGGACGTAGGGCGACGTGGGGTGCATCCGCCGCCAGTCCGCCCAGAGCTTGTCGATGAAGCAGTGGTGCAGCCAGAAGACCGGGTCGTTGGGTGAGGCGCCGGTGGTCATCTGACCGCCGACCCAGACGTGCACCCGGTTGTGCAGGTTCGGGCCGCGCCAGCCCTCGATGTTGTTACGGAAGCCGTCGGAGGAGCTGTTCCAGGGGGCGGCATCGTAGACGCTCATGGCGAGCACCCGGTCGACCTCGGCCCGGGTCGGCAGGTCGCGGACTCCGGTGCCGAGGGAGCGGCGCAGGAACGTCCGGCCGTCCACCCGTATGTTCATCGGCCACTTCCCGCTGCCGAAGGAGAACGGCCCCGAGGTCACCCGGCCGTCGCCGCTGCGCCCGTCGCCGCCGAGGAAGTCGTCGGCCCACAGGGAGCTGCGGGGTGAGCGGTCCACGGTCCAGTCCCAGTACGGGAGCATGACCGACGGCGTGACGCTCTGCAGGGCCTGCTCGAACTGGAGCAGGAATCGCCGGTGCCAGGGCAGGAACGACGGCGAACGGTGGCCGGTGCGCTCTCCTTCGTCGGTGTCACCGATGATGAAGGCGTTGTGGGTGCTGATGAACTCGTCGTAGCGGCCGCTGCGCTTGAGCTCCAGCACCGCGTCGACGAAGTTCCGCTTTTCGGTGGCGGTGAGGTCCGCCTGATTCTTCCGGACTGCCATGTCGAGGACTCCTCGGTGGGGGGACGGTCTGGTCGTGCGTCAACCGGTGATGACGGGCACCAGGTCGGCGCCCTGGAGTTCACGGACGGCGGCGCGGGCAAGGGCCTGGGGCGTGGAGAACGTCTGGTAGTGGTTCACCAGGCTGATCCAGGTGCCGTCCGCGTTCCGCATCACATGGAGGTCGTCGTTGTCGATGCGGACGACGAAGTCCATGCCGTCGTGCATGCCGCCGTGGTCGGCGGGATGCTCCGCGTGGGCTCCGCCGCTCATGTGACCTCCGTTCCGCGCGTTCGCCTTCCGCGCCTTCGCCTTGTGTGCGCTTCCCTTTCGCGCACCCTCTGCGTCCGCAGGCCAGCCCTCTATGTGGCGGCCCTGGTACATCTCGTCGAAGGGCTCCGGCATGTCAGGGTCGGAGTGCCCGTCATGCGCCGGGTGGCTGTCGCCCGCCGAGTGCCCGTGGCCCTCGGCGGGACGGGCGGCGGCGGTGCCGGCGAGGGCGATCGGTGCGGTGAGTGCGGCTCCGGTCAGGGCCGCGGCGCTGCCGTACAGCACCTGGCGTCGGGTGGGACGCGACATGGTCCACTCCTCTGTTCGTCTCGGCTCCCCCTCCGGGGCCGGTCCGCAGAGGGCTGGAGCCGGCGGGCCGAAAGTCGGCCCGCGCCGCCACATGCTGGCAGGGACGAACGGATCATCAAGTTGCACCGGCGAATCAAGCAATGATCGAGACAACACCTGGGTGGAGGTGCAGGATTCAACGGCGGTGATCGTACTCATGCCCCGGCGCACTTCTCCGCGGAACCGGATATTCCGCGATGCGGGCCGCCCTCGGCCGCAGATCCTTTTCCGGCGCGGCCGAAACCGTGAGACCCCGCACGGCCGGAACTCGGCGTGAATGCACGGGGCCACGGAGTCACCGGGTTTGAGGCCGGAGACCGGCGTGGACGCCTTCGCGGGGCCCGTCCGATGTCCGAGCACCGCGTCCGGACCGGGCCGCTTGGCAGCCGTTCGTTCTAGTGCTGCGGCGCGCCGAACCACCGGGCGGCGGCCCGCTCGAACGCGTCACGGTCCGGGGTGGGCTCGCTCGTCCAGGCGACGACGCCGTCGGGCCGCATCAGCGCGGCGCCCAGCCCGAGGTCGTTGCGCGCCGGGCCGGCCGCGTAGTGGATCCGGCTTTCCTACCCCTTGGCCGCGACCTGCAGCGCACGGTCGGCGCTGAAGTCCAGCACGACTCCCCGCCCCTGTTGCAGCAGCTCGCCGAGGCGGGTGCCGTCCTCGAAGCGGAAGTCCGGGGCGCTGCAGCCGATGAAGGGCTTTTCGCTGCCCAGGTCGTAGCGGTGGAACAGCCCCGACGTGTTGCGGTACACGTGCGTTGACCCGTCGGTGGTGCGCATCAGGTCGTGGACGAGTCGACGCAGCGCGGGGGCGTTGGGGCCCGGCTTCATGGTCGCGACCTGGGCGCGGGACCAGTCGAGCACGGCGGCGCCGATGGGGTGCCGCTCGCTGGTGTAGGTGTCGAGCAGGTCCTCGGGGGCCCAGCCGCGCACGGTGGCGGCCAGCTTCCAGCCGAGGTTGACGGCGTCACCGATGCCGAGGTTCAGGCCCTGGCCGCCCAGGGGCGAGTGGATGTGTGCCGCGTCGCCGGCGAGCAGCACCCTGCCCTCGCGATACGTCGTCGTCTGCCGGGCACGGTCGGTGAAGCTGGAGGCCAGATGGACCTCGGTCAGTGTCACGTCGGTGCCGGTGATGCGGCGCAGGACTGTCTGGAGGTGGTCGGGGGTCAGCGGCCGGGAGCGGTCGAAGGCGCCGCCGTCGAAGTCCATCATGCCCAGGTGCCCTTCGAAGGGCGTGCGCAGATACATGCCGTGCGGCGTCGGATTGAACCCGAGCGGCAGCTGCTCGGGGTCGGCGAAGGTGACCTTGGCGGCGTAGCCGGTGACCAGCGGCTCGGTGCCGACGAATGCGAAGCCGGCGAGCCGGCGTACGGCGCTGCGCCCGCCGTCGCAGCCCACCAGCCAGCGCCCCTGGTAGTCCTGGCCGCCCGCCGTGACCAGGACGGATTCGGCGTCCTGCGCCACGGCCGTGACGGGAGCGTTCCGGATGATCTCGACTCCGAGCGCGGTGGCCCGCTCGCACAGTACCGATCCGGCCGCTTCCAGGGTCGTCATGAACCCCTCCATCGCCGGGCTGGGCAGCCGGGGCGGGAGGGCGGTGGTGTCGATGGCGGCCGCGGCGAGCGTCAGGCCCGCGAAGTGGCTCAGCCCACGGGGGTCGGGCGCCACGACCGCTTCCGGATCCGCGCCCACCTCCTGCGGGTCGACTCCCGAAGCCTGCGTCATCGCTTCCAGGAGGCCGCGGCGGTAGAGCGTCTCGGCCGACCCGGCGTTCAGACCCCGCAGCCCGAGCGGTAACGCCTTCAGGGGCGAGGTGGGTTCCGGGTCCCGCTCCAGGACCAGAACCGAGCAGCCGGACAGGGCCAGTTCGCCGGCCAGGAACAGACCGACCGGGCCACTGCCCGCGATCACCACGTCATGCATGAGAGGGGTCCTTTCGAGGAACGAGCGAGGGGCCACTCACCCGGACCGGCCGGGTCGGCGCAGCGGGGTGAGGCCGTCGAGGATGACGGCGATGCCGGTGAGGAACTGTTCGCGGTCGTCGTGCTCTCTCATCTGGCCGACAACGGCGTGCAGGAACGGATAAGCGTCCGGGTCGAGCTCCTGCCATCCCGTCAACGCCGCCGCAAGGAACTCGTCGCGCTCCCCGCCGGGGTCGACCTCTGAGGTGTCTCCCTCGATGCGGGCGTTCTGGCTGACGGCGCCGAGGATGTAGTGCAGGAGCGTCGAGGCCGCGGCGAACCAGGAGACTCGCGGCACGCCCAGGGCGCCCATCTGCCCGCCGATCCGCTCAAGGATCCCCACCGTCACCGGGCCGACCGGATTCCGGATGATCTGGAGGGTCAGCCGCGTGGCGAGCCACCGGTGTGCGGCAATCGCGTCGAACAGCGCCAGCGCGACGGCACGGATCTCCTCCGCGGGCGTGGCCGCGGCCCCGGCGGGCCGGGTCGCCAGTGCCGCACCGATCACGGTTTCCGTCGCCGTGTCGAGCAGCTCGTCACGGGTGCCCACGTGGTGGTAGATCGCCCCGGAACCGGTGGAGAGCCGTTCGGTCAGCGCCCGGATGGTCAGCGCGCTCTCGCCGCCCGCGTCGAGCATCGCGACCGCGGTGTCGATGATCTGCTCCCGGGAGAGCACCTGGTTGCGCCGCTGTGGTCGGCGTGCTCGCGTCGTCATGCCTCGATGGTGGCACATTTGGTACGGCGTTCCAAAGTGCTGCGCCGTACCAAAATGTCCCCGGCCCCCGGCCCCGGCGCCCGATCGCGTGCACCGCCTGCGCGTGCGAACCGGCAACGTGGGCAGGACAGTTGGTGCCTGCGCCGAGCACGGACGACGGGGCCGGCTCCTCCTCGTCGGTGGTGGTGGATCACGACCGGGACATACGTCGCCGATGAACTGGCCGGTGATGAGCGGGAGTTTGTGCGGACGTTGCCTCTGGCGCGCGAAAAGGGGGCTCCGCAGCCCGGCACTCGGCCCTCCGGAGGTGACCTGACCGGCAAGAATTACCTGGCCGAACCTACGGAGCCCACCTCGTGCACCGCGTGACGCCGCCGTGGTGGCCGCAGGCGCGGAACTGGCGGTGGCCGGCGCCGCTTTGTGCGTACGCGGCCGCCACGGTGTGCTGGTCGGAACCGGAGTGGACGGTGGCGGAGCACTGGTGTCGGCGGCCGCCCAGGCCGGGGTCCGACCAGTCGAGGCGGACGGTGTCGCCGCGGCGCGCACCGGTGATCCGTGCCCAGAGGTAGAGATGGCCGCCTCGCCGGCCGTCGCGCAGTGCCACGGTGGCGTTGCCGGTGCGGGTGACGGTGAGGGTCTCGGGGTGGGAGAGGGCGTTCGGGTTGACAGCGGTCCCGCAGGTGAGGCCGGCCGTCGCGGGTACGGAGGCACCGGCCGGCACGCGGGGCGCCGGTGTCGCTGCCGCGAAGGGGGCGGGGCTCAGCAGCAGCAGAGTGCCGACCGCGGCTCCTGCCGTGATGCGCCCGCATGTTGTCGTCCTGCGCATGAGTGAGGTCACCGCGTCCTCCCGTAACCACTGGACCAGATGGGCCAACTGGACGGTGTAGGAGGCTAGTTGATGCGATGCCGGTTGCTCTACGGCGTGTGGGCGGGCTTCCGGGGCGTTCGGGGGCGCGGGAAGAGTGAGGGGGTGGGCGGGACGGCGCTCGGGCTGTGGCTCGCGTCGGTCGGCTACGGCCCGGCTATGGGTCGGCCGCCGCCTCGATCAGGGCGCCGCCCCGAAGAAGGCCTGGAGCCGGCGGTTGACCTGGTCCGCGTTCGCCATCGGGAGGCCGTGGTGCGAGGCGTCGTCGATGACCGCGCACTCGACGTCGGGCAACAGCCGCTCGGCCCCGGCCCGCACGCGTGCGATGTCGTGCACCTTGCTCCGCCCGGCCAGGAGCACGAGCGTGGGCACGGTGAGGTCGCGCAGCCGGGCGGCGGGGGGGACGGCGGGGCCATGACGACCTTCGCGCGGGGCGTTCGGGCCGCGCCCCGGGCGTACAGCTCCAGCCAGGTCGCGTCGAGCGGCCGGCCGCCCGCCTCCCATGCCAGGTGGGCGCGGGCGCGTGCGGCGGTGGGGCGGAGGAGAAGGACGCGGGCGCGGCGTGCGGGGAGGCGGTGGCGGGGTCAGGTGAGGAGTGCGTGTCATCGGCCATGAGCGTCCTCGGCGTGGTCCGGCATCCCTGGCGCCACCCTGGCCCCGGTGGTCGAGATCGCCGATCCGGTGGTCGAGATCGCTGATCCGGCGGTCGCCCGTCGCCCCCGCCCGCCGCCTCCGGACAACCAGCAATTCTCCTAGTTCCCCGCAAACAGCCTTGTCCGGCGGCAAAACGTGCGGCGAAGCTGTCGATCGGCCGATGGTTCGCCTGGTGGGAGTGGACGCCGCTGACGTGGGCGCCGCTGCCGCGAGGTGCGGAGGGCGGTGTGGCCCGGGCTGCGCCGGCCCGTCCGGTGGTGCCGCGGCCGACACAAGCTCCTTTCCCGGCCTCCGCTGTGCGGGCAGGGCGCCGGTTCGAGCCACGACTGCGCACCGGGAATGCGGCGTGCACGTCACTCGGACGTTCTTTTGTGGTTGCCGGCACGAAAGGGGGACGACGTGGTCGCTCAGCAGACACTGTCCGACGACAGCAGGCTCGGGCAGGTGGAGCACCGGCCCTACCGGCGGCGGCTGCCGCAGACCCTGCCGCTGACCCTCGACGGCATGTTCAGCAGCATCGCCCGCAGGTTCCCGATGGCCAGAGCCGTCCAGGAGGGGCAGCACCATCTGTCCTACGGCGAGGCCGAAGCACGGGCCGGGCAGCTGGCTTCGGAGCTGGTGCGCGGCGGGGTGCAGCTGGGCGACCCGGTGATCGTGCACTGCGGCGACCACCGGCAGGCGGTCGTGGCCCAGCTCGCGGTGCTGAAGGCCGGCGGGGTGTGCGTGCCCGTCCCCGCGTCCTCCCGTGGTGCGCAGCTGGACCGGATCACCGAGGTCAGCGGGGCCCGGACGGTGCTGTGCAGCACCACCACGCGGCCGGTGTGGAGCTACCGCTGCAAGTCGTGGGTGCTGGACGACCCGGCCACCTGGACGAAGATCGCCGCCCAGCCACCGGACCCGGCGCTGCCGCGCTCCGGGCACACCGAGGCCGCCTATCTGCTGGTCTCCGACAGGGACTGCCAGGGGGTCGGCGGCTATCTGACCGACCACCGCGCCTGGCAGCTGGCGCTGTCCGCCCGGATCCGGCGGGCCGGCAGCGCGCACGACGGGGTGATCGTGCACCATTCGCCGGTCCGCCCGACGACGCTGCCCGCGATGTGGTGGGCGTTCGCCTGCGGGGGCACGCTGCATGTGCCGTCCCGCTACGGCGGTTTCACCTGTTCGCCGGCGCCCCGGCGCCGGGCCGCCGCGGTGTTCGGCCCGGAGGAGTACGGACGGCTGCTGCAGCCGCTCTCCCTGGCCTCCCACCCGGTGTCCCCGCGGCTGACGGTGCTGATCGGCGGCGCTTGTCCGCGCACGGTGATCGACCGGCATTTCGAGGTGCTGCCGCGGGCGCCGCTGTGGGTGGAGTTCGCCGCGGCGGACGGCACGCTGCCGTGGACGGTCCGGGAGTTCAGCCCCGACAACCCGTGGCCGGAGCATCCGGGGGCCAGCCGCCCGGTGCCGGGTGTCCATGTGCAGGTGGTGGACCCGGCCGGCTGCCCCGTGCCGAACGGGCAGACCGGTGAAGTCCACGCCACGGGGCCCGCGTTGCCCTACGGCAGCATCCGCAGCGCCGACGGGGCCTGCCTGGCGGAGGACACCGCCCCGGTGCTGGCCTCGGGCCGGCTGGGCCGCTGGAGACGGGACGGCACGCTGGAGTTCCGCGGTCCGGCCTCGGTGCCGTCACCCGCCGCACGGCCCCGGAATCCGTAGCCGCGCCCGGGGACCCGCGGGCAAGCGCCGATGTGGAGAGGTGGATTCGCTGCCGATGACCTACCACGAGAAGAGCCCCGCCGAGCGTGAACCGCACGATGCCCGGGGGCGGGTGGCCGAACTCCACGCCCTGCACGAGCAGGCCCGCAGCGGGCCCGGGGAGCGTGCGACGCGGGTGCAGCACGACAAGGGCAAGCTGACCGCGCGGGAGCGGATCGCGCTGCTGCTGGACGAGGGTTCCTTCACCGAGGTCGAGCCGCTGCGCCGGCACCGTGCCAGCGGGTTCGGACTGGAGGCCCGCCGGCCCTACACGGACGGGGTGGTCACCGGGTGGGGGCGGGTGCACGGCCGGACGGTGTTCGTCTACGCCCACGACTTCCGGATCTTCGGGGGTGCGCTGGGCGAGTCCCACGCCGCCAAGATCCACAAGATCATGGACATGGCGCTGTCGGCCGGCGCCCCGCTGGTCTCCCTCAACGACGGCGCCGGCGCCCGCATCCAGGAGGGGGTGGTGGCGCTGGCCGGCTACGGCGGCATCTTCCACCGCAACACCCGCGCCTCGGGCGTCATCCCGCAGATCTCGGTGATGCTCGGCCCGTGCGCGGGCGGCGCCGCCTACTCCCCCGCCCTCACCGACTTCGTCTTCATGGTCCGGGACACCTCCCAGATGTTCATCACCGGCCCCGATGTGGTCCGGGCCGTGACCGGCGAGAAGATCACCCAGAACGGGCTCGGCGGCGCCGATGTGCACTCCGAGCTCTCCGGCGTCGCCCACTTCGCGTACGACGACGAGCCCAGCTGCCTCGACGACGTGCGCTATCTGCTGTCGCTGCTGCCCGGCAACAACCGGGAGCGGCCGCCCGCCGAGCCCACCGCCGACCCGGTCGACCGCCGCTGCGACCGGCTGCTGGACCTGGTCCCGGCGGACGGCAAGAAGCCGTACGACGTGTGCGAGGTCATCGAGGAGCTCGCCGATGACGGCGAGTTCCTGGAGGTCCAGGAGCGCTGGGCGACGAACGTGGTGTGCGCCCTGGTCCGGCTCGGCGGGGAGGTCGTCGGCGTCGTCGCGAACCAGCCGCGGTCGCTGGCCGGTGTGCTGGACGTGCACGCCTCGGAAAAGGCGGCCCGCTTCGTCCAGCACTGCGACGCGTTCAACATCCCGCTGCTGACGCTGCTGGACGTGCCCGGGTTCCTGCCCGGCGTCGGTCAGGAGCACGGCGGCATCATCCGCCACGGCGCCAAACTGCTGTACGCGTACTGCAATGCCACCGTCCCCCGTATCCAGCTGATCCTGCGGAAGGCCTACGGCGGCGCCTACATCGTCATGGACTCCCGCTCGGTGGGCGCGGACCTGTCCTTCGCCTGGCCGACGAACGAGATCGCGGTGATGGGCGCCGAGGGGGCTGCCAATGTCATCTTCCGCAAGGAGATCGCGGAAGCCGACGATCCCGAGGCGATGCGCTCCCGGATGGTCAAGGAGTACCGGTCCGAGCTGATGCACCCGTATTACGCCGCCGAGCGCGGGCTGGTGGACGATGTCATCGACCCGGTCGAGACGCGGGCGGTGTTGATCCGTTCCTTCGCGATGCTGCAGACCAAGCAGGCCGATCTGCCGCCGCGCAAGCACGGCAATCCTCCCCAGTAGGGCAAGTGGCGCGTTCCTTCATTGCGACGGCCGACAGGGGGCGTACGGCGCCTCGTGGTGGCCGTGCGGCGCCTTGTCGCGGATGTTCGCTCCCTCCGCCGGGAGGCTTTCTCCGGGGCGCCGGCACACGCCCGCCGCACCCGCCCGGACGGCACCCGCACGGTGTCCTCGCGCGCGCCGTCCCCGACCGGCAATTCCCTAGAGTTCCCCCACCGGACTGGCTCCCTGTGACCGGTCCGTGCTGGGCTGTGGCTGTCATCGGGCTCGGGCCACACCGAAAGGGGAGTCGCCATGGGATCCACCACGGCCCCGGGGCGCCACCCACGCACGGCGTAGTGCGGACCCGCCCTCGACCGTACGCCCGTCCGGCCGCCGCCCGCCCCGTGGTGCACGCCGGCGAGCTGTCCCGCTTCCCGAACCGGACCACTGTCTTCGGTCTGCGACGGCCGCCCGTCGTACCCGGTGCGGCCGCACGCCGCACACGGGCTCCGCACGCGGCGCCCCAGTGGCCACCAACAGCAACGGAGGAGTCATGGTTTACGAGCCGAAAGCGCCGGTGATCCCGTACAAGCGCACCTGCCCTTTCGATCCGGCGGCCGAGTACGCGCAGCTGCGCGAGGAGAACCCGATCAGCCCGGTGGCCTTCGAGCTGTCGCCGCGCGAGAAGGACGGCTGGCTGATCACCCGGCACGATCACATCCGCCAGATCATGACCGACGCCCGCTTCAGCCACCGCAGCGAGCTGCTGGCGCTGGTGCACTCGCCGCCGTTCCCCGTCGAGGAGTACGCCCCCGAGCCGTCGGCGCCGGGCAACTTCGTGCGGATGGACGCTCCCGAGCACACCCGCTACCGGCGGCTGCTGACCGGGTTCTTCACCGTGCGCAAGATCCAGCAGTACGAGCCCACGCTGGAGCGGATCATCGACGGTGTGCTCGACGAGATGGCCGAGATGGAGCCTCCGGTGGACCTGGTGAAGGTCTTCGCGGAGAAGATCCCCGCCCGGTCGACCTGCTCCATCATGGGGGTCTCGGAGAGCGATCTGACAGCTCTGGCCGAGCACTTCTCGGTCATCATGCGGATCGACTACACGCTTGAGGAGTTCATCCACCACAACACCGAGCTGAACGCGACGCTCGAGCGGATGATGGCCGAGCGCTTCGCGGGCGAGCCGGGGGACGACCTGCTCGGACAGCTCATCGCGACCGGCGAGCTGACCGAACAGGAGATGTTCAACATCGCCTGGATCGCGATCGGCGGGGCGCTCGACACCACTCCCAACATGTTCGCGCTGGGTACCTTCGCACTGTTGGAGCACCCCGAGCAGCTGGCGAAGGTGCGCGAGCGGCCGGAGCTGATGGAGAACACCGTCGAGGAGCTGCTGCGCTATCTGACGATCTCTCACTTCGGGGCGAGCCGGGTGGCGCTGGAGGACGTGGAGATCGGCGGCCGGACCATCAAGGCCGGGCAGACGGTGGTGCTCTCGCTGCCGTCGGCCAACCGTGATCCGCGGTACTTCGAGAACGCCGACGAGTTCGACATCGACCGCCCCTCGCGCCGGCATCTGGCGTTCGGCTTCGGGATCCACCAGTGCCTGGGCCAGCACCTCGCGAGGGCGTCGCTGCGCATCGGCTTCCAGAAGCTGTTCGACCGCTTCCCGGATCTGCGGCTCGCGGTGCCCGCGGACCAGGTGCCGCTGCGGGAGACCGCGATGCACTACGGCGTGTTCGAACTGCCGGTGACCTGGGGCTGACTCCCCCCGGGGCCCGGCCGTCGCGGCAGGGCCGGCGTTTCGTGGCCGAAGGGCCGCCCACCGTTCACCGGGGTGGGGCAGACGGCCCCGCCTCCGCCCCCGAGGACCTCCATTGGATGACTCCGTGCCCGCTCAGCGCACCACTCCCCCACACCAGCTGTCCGCGCCCGCCGGGCCGGCCCCCGAGTCCGGCGGCGCGGGGCCGGTGCGCTTCGGCGCGCTGGGCACCTCGTCCTTCGGAGGGCGGCGGGTGCTCCCGGCGATGACCGGCTGCCCGCAGACCGCTCTCGTCGCGGTGGCCGGCCGCAGCCCGGAGCGGACCCGGCGGTTCGCCGACCGCTTCGGCTGCGCCGCGGCCACCATGGAAGGGCTCCTGGAGCGCGAGGACATCGACGCCGTCTACATCTCCCTGCCGCCGTCGCTGCACGGCGAGTGGGCGGCCCGGGCGCTGCACGCGGGCAAGCACGTCCTGGTCGAGAAGCCGATCGCCACGACGGCGGCCGAGGCCCGCAGCGTGGTGGAGCTGGCCGAGGACCGTGATCTGGTGCTGCGGGAGAACTTCATGTTCCTGCACCATCCGCAGCACGAGGCGGTCGCGGCGATGATCGCCCAGGGGCGGCTCGGGGGGCTGCGCGCGTTCCGCGGCGCGTTCTGCTTCCCGCCGCTGCCCGAGCAGGACATCCGGTACGTGCCCGAACTCGGCGGCGGTGCGCTGCTGGACGCGGGGGTCTATCCGCTGCGGGCCGCCGCGATGCTGCTGGGTCCCGGGCTGCGGGTGGCGGGCGCCACGGCGCGGGTGCGGCGGTCCGACGGGCTGGATCTGTCGGGCCAGGCGCTGCTGGTGTCGCCGTCCGGTGTGCCGGCGAGCGTCGAGTTCGGCTTCGAGCACACCTACGGGTCGTCGTACTCCCTGTGGGGCGCGGGGGCGCGGGTCTTCGTGGACCGGGCGTTCACCCCGCCGGCGGGGTACCGGCCGGAGTTGGTGCTGGAGGAACAGGACCACGTCGAGAAGTTCACGCTCCCGGCGGCCGATCAGCTGGACCGGTCGCTGACGGGGTTCGCGGCGGCCGTGGCCGCCGGCGGCGCCGCGGCCTCCCCCGCGGAGACCCGGTGGCGGCAGGACGCGGTCGCCATGATGGAACTCGTCGACGCGGTCCGCGCGCAGGCCGTCCGGGTCACCGTCGACGGGTAGCGAACGGCAGGCCGGGAGGCGGTGCCCGGACCGGCGGGGCCGGCGGTCCGGGCACCGCCTCCCGGCCGGCGCCCTGGTTCCCGAAGCGTGCCCGAAGCGCTGCCGAAGCGTTCAGGCGAGTGCGACGGCGAACAGCGCGAAGGCGCACACGATGATGCCCACGCGCCCGTAGTGCAGCCGGTCCCACCGGCCCACCTGCTGCTTCCAGTCCGCGGGTACGCCCTCGTGCGACCAGGTCGCCACCCGCTTGTTGATCGGCACCAGCAGCAGGACCGACATCAGCACGCTCAGCACGAGCAGCGCGGTGCCCGCTGCGACGAGCGGGGCACCGGCACCACCCCACCCCACCGCGGCCCAGAGCGACCCGAGAACGACGGAACCGATGTACCAGAACGGCATGATCCGGCCGAGGACGCGCGCGCCGTCACTGCGGGCCTGAACCCCTCCGTCGTTCGGAAGCCGGTCGAGGATCGGGTTGACGAACACCGCCACCGCGAACTCCACGCCCACCATCAGCCCGACCACGACGACCGCGGTGACACCCAGTGCGTTGTGCATGTCCCCTCCCAAGGACCGGACCTAGCGTCGCTAGGTATTGAGTCAATGCTAGACATGCCACCGCTCGATTGTCTAGCAGTGCTAGAATCAGCGCATGTCGGTACGTGAACGCAAGGAACGCGAGCGGGCCCACCGCCACCAGCTGATCGTCTCCACCGCCCGCGAACTCGCCGAGAGCGACGGTTGGGACGCGGTCACCACCCGCCGGCTCGCCGACCGGATCGAGTACAGCCAGCCCGTGCTCTACAGCCACTTCCGGGGCAAGAAGGAGATCCTGGGGGCCGTCGCGCTGGAGGGGTTCGCCGAGCTGACCTACGCGCTGCGCGCCGCCGCGGCGAAGGGGCCCGCCGGCCGTGCGAGGGTGGCCGCGCTGGCTCGTGCCTACACCGGCTTCGCCACGGACAACCCCGCGCTGTACGACGCGATGTTCAGCCTCGACAACGGTCTCCCCTTCGCCGAGGAGAGCACGCCGGCGCCGCTGCAGGACGCGTTCGCGGCGTTGCGGGACCCTCTCGCCGAGCACGCGCAGCCCGATGAACCCGGGCTGTTCGTCGAGGCGTTCTGGGCGGCGCTGCACGGGCTGGTCACCCTCACCCGCGCCGGGCGGCTGCCCGCGGAGCGGGTGTCCGACCGCCTCGCGCTGCTGGTGGACCGTTTCGTTTCCCGCTGACCGCTCACTTCGGGCGGCCCCGGCCCCGCGGCCGGTCAGCGTCTAGCCGGCGCCCGGGAAGTCCAGCGCGCCCGGAGCGACGGACGGCACGAGGTCCTCGGCGGCGGCGCGGCCGAGCAGCTCCCGCACGGCCGCGTAGCCGTCCTCGCCGAGGGCCTCGGTGTAGTCGTTCACATACAGCCCGATGTGCTGCTCGATCACGTCCGGCGCCATCTCCTGGGCATGTTCCAGGACGTAGGGCCGGGACGCCGCGGGGTCCTGCCAGGCGAGGCGGACGGAGTCGGCGACGGCGCGGGCCACCGCCCGCAGCTGCTCCTCCCCCAGGTCCCGCCGGGCGACGATCGCGCCGAGCGGGATCGGGCGGCCGCTGTCGGACTCCCACTCCTCGCCCATGTCGGCGAGGCGGTGCAGCCCGTAGCGCTGATAGGTGAAGCGGGCCTCGTGGATGACCAGGCCCGCGTCGACCACGCCGTCCCGGACCGCGGGCATGATCTCGTGGAAGGGCATCACCACGATGTCCCCCACTCCGCCCGGCACCGCCCGCGCCGCCCACAGGCGGAACAGCAGATACGCGGTCGAGCGCACGCCGGGCACCGCGACGCTGCGCCCCGCCAGCCGCTCCGGGCCGGCCGGGCCGTCCTCGGGCCGGGTGAGTACCAGCGGCCCGCACCCGTGGCCCAGCGCACCGCCGCAGGGCAGCAGCGCGTACTCGTCGAGCACGTAGGGCAGGGCCGCGTAGGAGATCTTCAGCAGGTCCCCGGCGCCGCGTTCGGCGAGGCCGTTGGTGACGTCGATGTCCGCGAGGGTCACCGTGAGTCCCGGGGCTCCCGGGACCAGGCCGTGGGACCAGGCATGGAAGGTGAAGGTGTCGTTCGGGCACGGTGAGTGGGCGAGCGTCAGCCGCTGGGCCATGGGTCCCCTCCGCCGGGGTTGTCTCGGGCTGCCGGCCCGGAACTCCGGCGCCGTCCCTCCCAGGAAAGCCGTTGTGGGTATGGGGAATTCCCCAGAGTGGCCTCGGCGAGTATGAGAGGGGCCGCCGGTGTTGCCGCACCGGACCGTCACCCCGGTGCCGGTCCGGCCGCACGACGCGGGCGGCAGCCCGGCTCCCGCACGATCCGCGCGCGACTGCGGCCTTCCCGGCAGGAAAGGAACGGCGATGCTGCCGACCACCGCACCACTGGACACCTCCGCCATGGGGCGCTGGCTGTCCATGGATCTCGACGCGTGGACCCGGCATGTCGTACGCCGTCACTTCGCTCCGGACACCGGGAGCCCCTACTGGCTCAAGCGCCGTGACACGCTGGACTTCGACCCGTTCGACATCACGCGCTACGCCGAGCTGTCGGCGTTCGGCCATTTCACCCTCGCCGAGCTGCGGGACCTCGACCCCGTCGATCTGGTACCGCAGGCCGTGCCGCGTCCGCTGTCGGGCCGGGTCTTCGACTCGGGCGGCACCACCGGCAGGCCGTGCCATGTCTTCTACACCGGGCCGATGCTCGACCACCACTCCCTCTGGCGCCGGTTCGGCCTGGTCACGGCCGGTTTCGCAGCGGGCCGCAGCTGGGTGTACGCCACCCCGGGCGGGCCGCATGTGGTGGGCGAGGGCGCCGCGCAGATCGCGCATCTCCACGCGTCGGTGGTCTACGGCGTCGACCTCGACCCGCGCTGGATCAAGCAGCTCATCCGGGGCTGCCGGCTGGCCGAGGTCAACCACTATGTCGATCATGTCGTCGACCAGATCACGGACCTCATGAGCAGCCGCCGGATCGACTACCTGGAGACCACACCCGCGCTGTTCCAGGTGCTGGTGCGGCGGCGGCCGGAACTCGTCGGGCGGCTCGACGGCGTCGGACTCGGCGGCACGCAGATCGTGCCAGCGATGTACCGGGAGTTCGCCGCGGCGCTCGACGGCGGCCGGATCGGGACGGCCTACGGCAACACCTTCGGGTGCGCCATGGGCCTGCCCGCGGAGCAGAACGGCGACGTCCTTCCGTACGTCCCGCACTACCCGCAGGTCACCATGGCCGTCGTCGACAGGAACGATCCGGCGCGGACGGTGGGCTACGGAGAGGTGGGCCAGGTCAGGCTCACGGTGTTGCACGAGGATCTCTTCCTGCCCCACATCCTCGAACGCGACCAGGCCGCGCGGTACCGCACCTCGGCCGACTGGCCCTGCGACGGGGTGGCGAACGTCCAGCCGCTGCAGGTCTCCCGGGCCGCGCCCGAAGGAATCTACTGACGACGATGCCCGCAGCGACCAAGCGCACTCTTTGCCAAGTCAAGCACTCAGGAAGGTAGTTGGGGATGGACGCAGGACTCAAGCGTGAGCTGGAGGAGAAGGTCTATGCGGGAGAGCGGCTGTCCCGTGAGGACGGGATCGCGCTCTACGGGTGCGACGACCTGGCCTGGCTGGGCGGGCTGGCCCATGAGGTACGGACGCGCAAGAACGGCGATGTCGTCCACTTCAATGTGAACCGCCATCTGAACATGACGAATGTGTGCACCGCCTCGTGCGCCTACTGCTCCTTCCAGCGCAAGCCGGGTGAGCAGGACGCGTACACGATGCGGATCGAGGAGGCCGTCCGCCTGGCCAAGGCGATGGAGGGCGAGAACCTCACCGAGCTGCACATCGTCAACGGTCTGCACCCGACCCTGCCGTGGCGCTACTACCCGCGCTCCCTCAAGGCCCTCAAGGAAGCCCTCCCGGACGTCTCCCTGAAGGCCTTCACCGCCACCGAGATCCACCACTTCGAGACCATCTCGGGGCTGAGCGCCTCGGAGATCCTCGACGAGCTGATCGACGCCGGTCTGGAGTCGCTGACCGGCGGCGGCGCGGAGATCTTCGACTGGGAGGTGCGGCAGCACATCGTCGACCACCGCACCCACTGGGAGGACTGGTCGCGCATCCACCGCCTGGCCCACGAGAAGGGCCTGAAGACCCCCTCGACGATGCTCTACGGGCACATCGAGGAGCCCCGCCACCGCGTCGACCACGTGCTGCGACTGCGGGAGCTGCAGGACGAGACCGGCGGCTTCCAGGTCTTCATCCCGCTGCGCTACCAGCATGACTTCGTGGACATGCAGGACGGCAAGGTCCGCAACAAGCTCCAGGCCCGGACCACCATGGCGTCGGGCGCCGAGGCCCTGAAGACCTTCGCGGTCTCCCGGCTGCTGTTCGACAACGTCCCGCACGTCAAGGTCTTCTGGGTCATGCACGGCGTCTCGACCGCGCAACTGGCCCTGAACCACGGCGCGGACGACATGGACGGTTCGGTGGTCGAGTACAAGATCACCCATGACGCGGACAACTACGGCACACCGGACAAGCTGACCCGTGAGGACATCCTCGACCTGATCCGCGACGCCGGCTTCCGCCCCGTCGAGCGCAACACCCGGTATGAGACGATCCGCGAGTACCCCGGCCCGGACCCCGAGCGCCGCGAGTCGCCGCAGCCCATGCGGGTCTGAAGCCCGTCGGCCCGAGCGCCCGAAACCACAGACCAAGACCACGATCGGCAGGCAGGCGGTATGTCCACCAACGTGAACGTGAACAACGACGAACTCGAGGTCTGGATCGACCAGGACCTGTGCACCGGAGACGGCATCTGCGTGGAGTACGCGCCGGAGGTCTTCGAGCTGGACATCGACGGCCTCGCCTATGTGAAGGGTGAGGACGACGAGCTGCGCCAGGCGCCCCGGGCGACCGTGCCGCTGCCGCTGGATCTGATCCGGGATGTCGCGGACTCGGCCAAGGAGTGCCCGGGCGAGTGCATCCACGTACGGCGCGTCAAGGACGAGGTGGAGGTCTACGGCCCGGAGGCCGAGTCGGCCTGACCCCGGCCGGCGGGCCGCAGGACACGCAGCGCGACGGGCCGGTTCCCGAAGACACCCGCTTCGGGAACCGGCCCGTCGGCGTGCGCCGGTCCTCCGGCTCGGCCGGGAGGACGCTGCGGACCTTCCCCGCGCCGTGCGCCCGGCCCGGGACAGCACGACGGTGACCGGATCGGCACTCCGATCCGGTCACCGTGCGGGAGGGGCCGCGGTCCTGCGCGGCCCGCGTCAGGAGGCGGTCAGCTCGCCCCGATCACCTTCAGCTCGGGGTGGCTGCGCGCCTGGTCCGGGCCGTCGAGGGCGGTGGAGGACAGGTGGGAGACGACGTGGTCGTCGACCGGGTCGTTCGCCGGGTCGTCGTGCACGACGAGGTGCTCGTAGGTGGTGGCGCGCTGGGCCGGGACCCGGTCGGCCGAGCGGATCAGCTGGAGCAGCTCCATGCGGTTGGAGCGGTGCTTGGCACCGGCGGAGGAGACCACGTTCTCCTCCAGCATCACCGAGCCGAGGTCGTCCGCACCGTAGTGCAGGGCGAGCTGACCGGCCTCCTTGCCGACGGTCAGCCACGAGCCCTGGATGTGCGGAACGTTGTCCAGGAAGATCCGGGCGATGGCGAGCATCCGCAGGTACTCGAAGACCGTCGCCTGGGTCTGGCCCTTCAGCTTGTTGTTCTCGGGCTGGTAGGTGTACGGGATGAAGGCGCGGAAACCGCCGGTGCGATCCTGGACGTCGCGGATCATCCGGATGTGCTCGATGCGCTCGGCGTTGGTCTCACCGGTGCCCATCAGCATCGTCGAGGTCGACTCCACACCGAGCCCGTGCGCCACCTCCATGATCTCCAGCCAGCGCTCGCCGGACTCCTTCAGCGGCGCGATGGCCGTACGGGCCCGGGCCGGCAGCAGCTCGGCGCCGGCGCCCGCGAAGGAGTCGAGCCCCGCGGCGTGGATCCGCGAGATCGCCTCCTCGACGGACACCTGCGAGATCCGTGCCATGTGCTCGACCTCGGAGGCGCCGAGCGAGTGGATGACCAGCTCGGGGTACGCCTTCTTGATCGCGGAGAAGTGCTCTTCGTAGTACTCGACGCCGTAGTCCGGGTGGTGGCCGCCCTGGAACATGATCTGGGTGCCGCCGAGTTCGACGGTCTCCGCGCAGCGGCGCAGGATGTCGTCGAGATCGCGGGTCCAGCCCTTGTCGGTGTCCTTCGGCGCGGCGTAGAAGGCGCAGAACTTGCACGCCGTCACACACACATTGGTGTAGTTGATGTTGCGCTCGATGATGTACGTGGCAATGTGCTCGGTGCCCGCGTAGCGACGGCGGCGGATGGTGTCGGCCGCCGAGCCCAGCGCATGCAGCGGGGCGTGGCGGTAGAGGTCCAGCGCCTCTTCGGGGGTCACCCTGCCGCCCTCGGCGGCACGGTCCAGTACGGACTGCAGGCCACGGTCGGTGGCTTCGGACGGTCGGGGCATGTCGACGGCCTTTCCGGGGGTGTTTTCGGGCTCGTTGCCGGTCATGTCACGTGCTGATCGCTTCGGCGCCCAGGAGCTCGACGTGGACATCCGGCGGGAAGCCGGCCTGTCCGCCGCCGACCCGGCGGGCGAATTCCGCGATTCCGGCGAGCTGGCGCTCGCCGAGGCTGAAGTCGAGGGCGGTGGTGTAGTAGTGCTCCAGCGTCCGGGCGTCGAACGCCTCCCACCGGGCGGCCTGTTCGCAGACCTCCTTGACCTCGGCGAGGGACAGATCGCGGGAGGCCAGCAGGTCGGCGTGGACGCGGCGCACGGTCTCGGGCTCCCTGGCGAGGAAGTCCTTGCGGGCGGCGAAGACGGCGAAGACGAAGGGCAGTCCGGTCCACTCGCGCCACATCCGGCCCAGGTCGTGCACCTGGAGGCCGAGCCGGGGCGCGTCGTGCAGGGAGGCGCGCAGCGCGGCGTCACCGATGACGACGGCCGCCCGCGCCCGCTGCATCATCGCCGTGAGGTCGGGAGGGCAGACGAAGTATTCGGGCCGGACCCCGACCGACTCGGCGAGCAGCAGCTCGGCGAGGCGGACCGAGGTCCGGCTGGTGGAGCCGAGGGCGACGGGTGCGCCGTCCAGCTCCGCCAGCGGGACCTGGCTGACGATGAGGCAGGACTCCACGGGACCGTCGCTGCCCACGGCGATGCCCGGCAGCGCCACCAGTTCGTCGGCGTGCTTGAGGAATTCCAGGAGGCTGATCGGGCCCATGTCCAGGGTGCCCGCGACGAGTGCGTCGTTCAGCCCGTCCGGGCTGTCCTTGCGCAGGTCCATGTCGAGCAGGCTGCCGCTTTTGGCCAGCCCCCAGAACAGCGGCAGGCAGTTGAGGAAGTCGATGTGACCGACCCTGGGCCGTCGCCCGGTGCGCGGTGCGGGCGTGGCCGACGCGGTGAGTAGCGGTTCAGGCATGGCTGTCAGGGCTCCAGGGGGGCTCGGTCGGGGGCAGCGGGGCGGCACCTACGCATGGTGGGGAAGGGCGGTGGAGGTGAAGTGGTCGCGGAGCACGTCCATCACCTCTTTCGGTCGGTCGGCCAGGTAGAAGTGCCCGCCGGGGAAGACCTGCAGGTCGCACGCGCCGGCGGTGTGCGCGTCCCAGGACCGGGCCTCGGCGAGGGACGTCTTGGGGTCGTCGTCGCCGACCAGCACGGTGACGGGGCAGCGCACGACGGCCCCGGGCTCGCTGCGGTAGGTCTCCACGGCCTTGTAGTCGCTGCGCAGCGCGGGCAGCACCATCCGCAGCATCTCCTCGTCGTCGAGGACCCGGGAGTCGGTGCCGCTCAGCGCCCGCAGCTCGGCGACGATGCCGTCGTCGTCGCGCCGGTGGACCTGCTCGTCACGGTAGGCGGACGGCGCCCGGCGGCCCGAGGCGAACAGCCGCACGGGGCCGTCCCCGTCGCGCTCCAGCCGCCGTGCCACCTCGAAGGCCACCAGCGCGCCCATGCTGTGGCCGAAGAAGGTCAGCGGCCGGTCGGTCCAGGCGCCCAGCGCCTCGGCGATCCGGTCCGCCAGGAGCCCGATGTCGTCGACGGCCGGCTCGTGGCGGCGGTCCTGCCGTCCCGGGTACTGCACGGCGAGCACGTCCACGCCGGGGCTGAGCGCGGCCGAGACGGGGTGGTAGAAGCTCGCGGAACCGCCGGCGTGCGGGAAGCACACCAGGCGCCGGCCCGCGTCCGGGGCCGGGTGGAACCGCCGGCACCACAGGCCGTCGTCCGCAAGGGGGGAACTCATCGTGGTGATCCGTCCTTTCCTGTGGACCGGCCCGGCCGCGCCGCGGCCGGCACCCTCGTCCCGAGCGGATCGGGAAGCACTTACTGCGGCCACTATCCAGTGGGGCCGGACCACCAGCACAAGGTCTACCGGCCCGATACGGCGGAAGTCTGGGCGTTTCCCCGGTTCTCGGGGGCGGGGGAACCGGACCGGTGGCGCTGCACCGCGCCGCGGGCCTAGCCTCACGGTGCAGCGTGAGCTGCCCGAGGAACGACAGCGGTTCGGCCCCCGCTGCGCCGCCGTGCCAGGTCCTGTACGTCCGCCTTCAGGAGGTTGGTTCATCATGACCACGAGATCACCACGGTCCGCCCGGATTCTGGCCGTCCTCGGGACCGCCGCCGCCACGCTCGTGGTGTGGGTGATCGCCGCGGTGCTCCTGGACGTGAAGCTCGATGTGCGGATGAAGCCCGGCGCCGCGCTCCAGCACATCGGACCGGCCACGGTCGTCGTCGCCGGCCTCGTCGCCGGACTGGCCGCCTGGGCGCTGCTCGCGCTGCTGGAGCGCCTCACCCCGCGGGCGCGCCGGGTGTGGACGGTCATCGCGGTCGTGGTGCTGGCCCTGTCGCTGATCGCGCCGTTGCAGAGCGGGGTGACGACCGGGGCCAAGGTGGCGCTGCTGTGCATGCATCTGGTCGCGGCCGCGGTCCTGGTGCCGGCGCTGGCCCGCACGGCCGTCCGGCGATGACGCACGCGGGTCTCGCGTTCCTCTGCGGTACCGATCTCGATGCCTTCGACCCGGCCGGGCCGGCCGCGTTCCACGACAGTTCTCCGGTGCTGCGCCACCGGTACCGCAAGGTCGCCGAGTGGACGGGCGTGGACGCCGGGCGGCTGCTCGGCCGGGACCGTTCCCGGGCCGGGCCGCACGAGCGTGCCCTGATCGGCCGACTGGCGCTGGCGACGGCGATGCTCGGGATCCACGACGTGCTCGCGGTGCACAAGATCCGGCCCGGTGTGCTGGGCGGTCTGGGCATCGGGACGATGGTGGCGTCCGCGCTGGCGGGCGCGCTGCCGCGCGAGGCGCTGATCCGGACGCTGGCCGGCACCGGCGGCGCCGAGGGCCCGGATCGTGCGGGGGCGCTCGCGCTGGCCTTCCTGCCGGCCGGCGCGGACCCCGAGTGGTACCGCGGCGCGGTGGGTGGTGCCGTGCGGTGCGGCGGCTTCCTGGGCCGGGACACCAGCGGGACGTACCGGGTGGTGCTCTTGACCGGGGACGGCGCGGCGCTGGCGCGGCTGGCCGCCGAGGCCCCGCGGGGCGCCGTGCGGATCAGCGCGAGCAGCCGCGTCACGGTGCACAGTCCGCTCGGCGGGCAGGCGCAGGCCGAGATGCGGCGGCTGGTGCGCGGGCTGCCGTTCACCGCGCCGGCGGTGCCGCTGTGCTCCGCGCTGGAGGCGAGGACCGTGCGGACGGCGGACGAGGTCGGCGAGCTCTTCGTGCGGAACGTGGTGCGGCCGGCCGAACTCGACGCACTCACCGGTGAGATGGTCGCGCACGGCACCCGGCTCGGGCTCGTCCTGGGACCGTCGCTGCCCAGGAACCTGCTCCGTTTCCCGTTCCCGGTCGTGCCGGTGGAGTCCCCGGCCGACATCGCCCAGGCGATCTCGGCGATCCTCGAATTCGGGGTGGAGATGTCGCCGGCGGGGCGCGCCGTGCCGCACTGGGTGTAGGCCTTCGCCGCGGTGGCCGCCGCCGCCCCAAGGGGCGTGAAACGGCCCCGGGTTCAGGCTCGGCCTTTCGGGTGAGCCGGGTCCCGGAACGTTGCCCCGGCCTCACCGTGATGGGTTACTGAGACCGTCCGATTCCGGTGGGCCGCCCATGCTTCCCGGGGGAGTGAAGGCGTGTGGCCCGTTTCGGATCCTCAGCGTGCCGACGCTGCGCCCCAGCGCTCCTTCGTGGAGGACGAGCAGGTACCGGCCCTGTCGACACGCGTGCGTCCGCGGCGTGCTGCGGCAGGCGCGCGAGCTGGTCTGGAGCCGTTATGCACGCTGTCCGTCCCGTCAGCCCTGTGTACGTCCCCCCGCTGCCGGTGCCGCGCGCGGGAACTTCCCCCGCCGGTGCGGCCTTTGCACACGTCGCACGTATCGGGGCAGTTTCATGCTGACCCCCTACGGCCCGGGCGGGCTCCTCCTCGTCAGGGACGGCGACGGGCAGTGCGTCGCCGTCATCGATCCGGTCACCGGTCGGATGGTCGGCGCTCCCGGCCACTCGTTCTCCCTCGCCGCGGCCGTGCCGGGCGCCCGCGATGCCCGTGGCGCGACCGATGGCCTCAACCAGTTCTCCGGGGTGTTCCCGAACCAGGGTTCCTACGCCGGCGGGACCCTGGTGACGATCATCGGCAGCCACTTCAGCCATGCCACCGCCGTGTACTTCGGCCCGCGTCCGGCCGCGAGCTTCGCCGTCCTCGACGACCGGACCATCGTGGCGGTGACCCCCTCGGGCAGCGGGTCGGCTCCGGTCACGGTCACCACCCCCGGGGGCACCGCCCGCGTCGGCTCCTTCTACTACCAGTACTGGCCCAGCCTGTCGGGAGTGATCCCGGCCGCGGGGCCGGTCGGCGGCGGCAACGTCGTCACGCTCCGCGGCGCCAATCTGAGCACCGCGCTGCTGGTGCACTTCGGCGACGCCGTGGCGTTCCCCCTGGTGGTCTCCGACGCGCAGCTGCTGGTGACCGCTCCCCCGGTCACGGGGCCGGGCAGCGTCCCGGTGTACGTCGCCGGCATCGGCGGGGTGAGCAACCGTCTGCTCTACACCTATGCGGCCGCCCCGTCGGTCACGGGGGTCAGCCCGGCCACCGGGCCGATCGCCGGCGGCAGCACCATCGTCCTGACCGGCACGGGTCTGGCGGGCGTCACCGGCGTCACCATCGGCGGGCTGCCCGCGGCGTCCTTCCGCGCGTACTCCGACACCCTCCTCGTCGCGGTGACGCCCGCGGGGGCACCCGGTCCCGCCGATATCACCGTCACCACTCCCGGGGGCAGTATGACGGTGCCCGCCGCGTTCGACTACATGGCGCCCTCGACGACGGAGGTCACCTCCGACCCCGACCCCGCGCTCGTCGGCCAGCCGGTCACCTTCACCGCCGCCGTGACGGCCGTCCCGCCGACGACGGGCACCCCGACCGGCACCGTCACCTTCGACTTCGGCGACGACACCGCCCCCGTGACGGCGGCCGTCACGGACGGCACGGCCACGGTCAGCCACGCCTACACCGGGCCGTCGGGCACGCCCTACGCCGTCACCGCCGCCTACAGCGGCGACCTCTTCTTCACCGCGTCCTCCGGCGCGGACACCCAGGTCGTCGCGGCGTCGCCGACCACCACCACGCTGACCTCCACCCCCGACCCGTCGCAGGCCGGACAGCTGGTCACCTTTGTCGCGCGGGTCGCTCCCACCGCTCCGGGGGCCGGGGTGCCGACCGGCACTGTGACCTTCGACTTCGGCGACGGCGCCCCCCAGGTCACCCTGCCGGTGTCGGGCGGCGCGGCGTCGGTGACCCATGCCTACGCGACGGCCGCCGAGAGCCCCTACCCGGTCACCGCCACGTACGACGGCGACGACAACTTCACCACGTCCACGGGCACCGACTCCCAGACCGTCCAACAGGCGGCGACCGCCACCGCGGTGAGCGTTTCACCGACCTCCTCCGTGGCCGGGCAGCCGGTCACCGTCACCGCGTCGGTCACCTCCCTCCCACCCGGCGCGGGCGCCCCGACCGGCACGGTCACCTTCGACTTCGGCGACGGCACCCCACCCGTCACCCTGCCCCTGACCGACGGCACCGCCGACGCCACCCACGCCTTCGGCGCCGCCGGCAGCCCGTACACGATCACCGCCACCTACCACGGCGACGACAGTTTCAGCGCCTCCACGGGCACGGGCAGCCAGACCGTGGGACAGGCCTCCTCGGCTCTCGCGGTGAGTTCCGCCCCCGGCTCCTCCACCGTCGGCCAAGAGGTCACCTTCACCGCCACGGTCACCACACTCCCGCCCGGATCGGGCACCCCCACCGGCACCGTCACCTTCGACTTCGGCGACGGCACCCCACCCGTCACCCTGCCCCTCACCGACGGCACCGCCGACGCCACCCACACCTACACCGACACCGCCGCCACCCCCTACACCGTCACCGTCACCTACAGCGGCGACGCCGACATCAGCGCCGCCACGAGCACCGCCCTGCAGACCGTGGGACAGGCCTCCTCCGCCACCACCGTGACCTCCGTCCCCGACCCCTCCGCCGTCGGCCAGCAGGTCACCTTCACCGCCACGGTCGCCACACTCCCGCCCGGATCGGGCACCCCCACCGGCACCGTCACCTTCGACTTCGGCGACGGCAGCCCCACCACCACCGCGCTCCTCACCGCCGGCAGCACCGCCACCACCCACACCTACACCGACACCGCCGGCAGCCCCTACACCGTCACCGCCACCTACAACGGCGACACCAACGTCACCCCCTCCACGGGCACCGACGACCAGACCGTCCAGTCCGCCGACACCACCCTCAGCCTGGACTCGGCACCCGACCCGTCCACCATCGGGCAGTCGACGACATTCGTCGCGAAGATCACCCCGGAGGCGCCGGCGACCGGTGCCCCGACGGGGACGGTGACCTTCGACTTCGGCGACGGCAGCCCGCCGGTCACGGCACCGGTCGAGGGCGGCACGGCGACGGTCACCCACACCAACTCCGGTGTGGCGGACAGCCCGTACACGGTCACGGCCGCCTACGGCGGCGACGGCAACTTCAACCCCTCGGCGGGGGCGGACACGCAGGTGGTCACCCAGGCCGTGTCGAGCACGGCGCTGAGTGCCAATCCCTCCCCCTCGGTGACCGGCCAGGCGGTGACCTTCGCCGCGGTGGTCTCGGCCGTCCCGCCCGCCGCGGGCACCCCGACCGGAACGGTCACCTTCGACTTCGGCGACGGCACCCCACCCGTCACCCTGCCCCTCACCGACGGGGCCGCCGCCACCACCCACGCCTACACCAGCGCGGCGGCCAGCCCCTATCCGGTCACCCTCACCTACAGCGGGGACACCAACTTCCTGCCCTCCTCCGGCACCGACCTGCACAGCGTCGAGCCGGCCACGACGCTCACCACGGTCACCGCGGCGCCCGATCCGTCCGTGACGGGCGAAGCGGTGACGGTCACCGTGACACCCCAGGCACCCGGAGCGGGCATCCCCACGGGGCAGGCCGTCTTCGACTTCGGCGACGGCTCGCCGGTCCTCACCGCGCAGTTGGAGAACGGCACGGCCACCGTCATCCACGCCTACACCAGCGCGGCCGGCAGCCCGTACCCGATCACGGCACACTACAGCGGGGACGCCGACTTCGCGCCGTCCGACGACACCATCTCGCACACCGTCGCGCCGGCCGCGACCACCACCGTGGTGACCTCGTCGGCGGAGCCCGCCGCGGTGGGCCAGAGCGTGACGCTGATCGCGCGGGTGCGGCCGGTGCCCCCGGGTGCCGGTGACCCGACCGGCACGGTCACCTTCGACTTCGGCGACGGCAGCGCGACCGTCACCGCCCCGGTCTCCGGCGGCCTGGCCACGGCGGTGCACGCCTACTCCAGCACCGCGGGCAGCCCCTACACCGTCACCGCCTCGTACAGCGGGGACCCCGACTTCGTGGCCTCCTTGGGGACTGCCGCCCAGCGCGTGGACAGCAGCGTGTCGACCACGTCGACGACGGTGAGTTCGGCGCCCGACCCGTCCACCGTCGGCGAGTCGGTGACCTTCACCGCGGTGGTCGTGGCCGTTCCGCCCGCCTCGGGCACCCCCACCGGCACCGTCACCTTCGACTTCGGTGACGACAGCGCGCCGGTCACCGCCCCGCTGGCGGGAGGCACGGCGACGGCGACCCACACCTACACCGCCGCGGCCCAACCCGCCTCGGTCACCGCCGTTTACCACGGCGACACCAACTTCGCGGGTTCGGCCGGCCTCGACACCCAGACGGTCTCCGAGGCCGTCTCCTCGACGACGCTGACCTCCTCGCCCGACCCCTCCGTGACCGGTGGGCCGGTCACCTTCACCGCGACCGTCGCCGCGGTCGACGCGGGCGCCGGCACCCCGACGGGTTCGGTCACCCTCGACTTCGGCGACGGGAGCCCGACCCTCCGGGCACCCCTCACCGACGGGATCGCGACCGCCGTCCACGCCTACACCGGCACGTCCGGCAGCCCGTACACCGTCACCGCCACCTACAACGGCGATGCCGGCTTCACCGGTTCGACCGACACCGCCACCCAGAGCGTGAACGCGGCGACGACGACCACCGCCGTCTTCTCCTCGCCGGACCCGTCCACGGCCGGGCAGCCGGTGACCGTCACCGCGTCCCTCGCGGCCGTCTCCCCGGGGACGGGCACACCGACCGGCACGGTCACCTTCGACTTCGGGGACGGCACCCCGCCCGTCACCACCCCCGCCGTGGCGGGTCTGGCGACGGTCACCCACGCCTACACCACCACCGTCAACAGCCCGTTCACGCTCACCGCCGCGTACAGCGGCGACGCCGACTTCGCCGCCTCCACGGGCACCACCACCCAGACCGTGCTGCAGTCCGCGGTCACCCTCGCGGTCAGCACCGGCCCCAACCCCACGGTGGCGGGCGAGCCGGTGACCTTCACCGCGACGGCCACCCCGGTGCCGCCGGGGGCCGGAGTACCCACCGGCACGGTCACCGTCGACTTCGGCGACGGCACGGCTCCCGTGACGGATTCCCTGGCCGGCGGGGCGCTCCATCTCACGCACACCTACGCCTCCGTGACCGGCAGCCCGTACACGATCACCGCCACCTACAACGGCAGCGATGACTTCTCCTCCGCGGTGGTCACCGCCACCGAGACGGTGCTGCAGGACGCCACGACCACCACGGTGGCCGCCGCGCCGATCCCATCCGTCGTGGGCCAGCCGGTCACGTTCACCGCGTCGGTGAAGCCGGTGGCGGGCGGCGGTTCACCGACGGGCACGGTGACGTTCGACTTCGGCGACGGGACGGTGCCGGTCGCGATGCCCGTCGTCGACGGGGTGGCCACCGCGCAGCACGCCTTCACCGGCACGTCCGGCAGCCCGTACACGGTGACCGCCGCCTACAGCGGGGACACCGACTTCACCGCGTCCGGCGGCGGCGTCACCCAGACCGTCGGTCAGGCCCCGTCCGTCACGACGGTCACCGCCTCGCCCGATCCGTCGGTGACGGGCCAGCCGGTGACGGTGACCGCGACGGTCGCGGCGGCGGCGCCCGGGGCCGGAAACCCCACCGGCACCGTCACGTTCGACTTCGGCGACGGCAGCGCGACCGTCACCGCCCCGGTCTCAGGCGGCGTGGCGACGGCGGCCCACACCTGGACCGGCACCGCCGGCAGCCCGTACACGGTGACCGCCGCCTACAGCGGGGACGCCGACTTCAGCCCCGCGACCGGGACGGGCACCCACACCGTCGCCGTGGCCGGGACCACCACCGTCGTCGTCTCCTCGCCCGATCCGTCGGTCTCGGGCCAGGTGGTGACCGTCATGGCCGGCGTCGCGGCCAACGCGCCCGGGGACGGCGTCCCCACGGGCACCGTCACCTTCGACTTCGGCGACGGCAGCCCCGCCGTCACCGCCTCCCTCACGGGCGGCACGGCGAGCACCACCCACGCCTGGCCGGGCACCTCCGGCAGCCCCTACACCCTCACCGTCACCTACAGCGGCGACGGCGACTTCGCCCCCTCCACCGGCAGCGGAAGCCAGAGCGTCACCCCGGCCACCACCGCTGTCACCGTCAGCGGACTCCCGGAGCCGTCGGTGACCGGGCAGCCGGTGACGTTCTTCGCACGGGTGGCACCGGACGGCGGCGGGGACGGCACGCCGACCGGGACGGTGACCTACGACTTCGGCGACGGCACCACGCCGGTCGTCGCTCCCGTGACGGACGGTGTGGCGACCGCCGTGCACGCCTACCCGTCCGCGGCGGGCAGCCCGTTCACCGTCACCGCCACCTACAGCGGCGACGCCGATTTCCTCGCCTCGGTGGCGGCCGAGGTCCACACCGTGCTGCCCGCGGTGTCGACGACGGTGGTCAGCTCCTCGCCGGATCCCTCGGTGTCCGGCCAGCCGGTGACCGTCACCGCGACGGTCACCGCGGAGGCGCCGGGAGCCGGCACCCCCACCGGCACCGTCACCTTCGATTTCGGCGACGGCACCACGCCCGTCACCGCGCCCGTCACGGACGGCACGGCTACCGCCAGCCACGTCTGGTCGAGCACCTCCGGCAGCCCCTACACCCTCACCGCCACCTACAGCGGGGACGCGGGATTCACGCCCTCCAAGGCCACCGGCACCAAGACCGTCACCGCGGCCGCGACCACCACCGCGGTGGCCTCCTCCCCCGACCCGTCGGTGCCGGGACAGCCGGTGACGCTCACCGCGACCGTGGCCGCGGTCGCGCCGGGCGCCGGCTCCCCCACCGGCACCGTCACCTTCACCTTCGGCGACGGCACCCCCGCCGTCTCCGCCGCCGTCTCGGCGGGCACGGCCACCGTCACGCACGCCTGGGCCGGGACCGCCGGCAGCCCGTACCCGATCACCGCCGACTACAACGGCGACCCCGACTTCAACCCGTCGTCCGGCACCGATACCCAGACCGTCGGCCAGGGCACCACCGGCCTGAGCCTGGTCTCCTCCCCCGACCCTTCGGTGGCCGGGCAGGAGGTCACCTTCACCGCGCGGGTCACCGCCGTCCCGCCGGGCGCCGGCGACCCCACCGGGACCGTCACCTTCGACTTCGGCGACGGCACCGCCCCGGTCACCGCGCCGGTCTCCGCCGGGGTCGCCACCATCGCCCACACCTACCCGACCGCGTCCGCCACCCCCTACGCGGTCACCGCGACGTACAGCGGGGACGCCGACTTCGCCCCCGCCACCGTCACCGCGCCGCACACCGTGTCGGCCGGCGCCGCCACCACCTCGACCACCGTGGACTCCTCCCCCGACCCCACGGTGACGGGCCAGCCGGTGACGTTCACCGCGACCGTGACACCGACCCCGCCCGGCGCCGGAGTGCCCACCGGCACGGTGGCGTTCGACTTCGGCGACGGCACGGCGACCATCACCGCTCCGGTCTCCGGCGGCGTGGCGACCGTCACCCACACCTATGTGAGTGCCGCGGGCAGCCCCTACACGGTCAGCGCGCGCTACAGCGGGGACTCCAACTTCAGCTCCTCCTCGGGCACCGACCTCCACACCGTCGCCCCGGCGTCGACCCTCACGACGGTGACCAGCGCGCCGGACCCGTCGGTGACCGGCCAACCGGTGACCCTCACCGCGACCGTGGCGGCGCTCGCGCCGGGAGCCGGGGTGCCGACCGGCACCGTCACCTTCGACTTCGGCGACGGCACGCCGACCACGTCGGCGCCCGTGTCCGGCGGCGTGGCCAGGGTCACGCACACCTATACGAGCGCGAGCGGGCCGCTCACGGTGACCGCGCTCTACGACGGCGACGTGAGTTTCCTGTCGTCGAGCGGGACGGACACCCAGACCGTCAACAAGGCCGCCACCACCACGGCCGTGGTCTCCTCCCCCGATCCCACGGTCGTCGGCCAGGCCATGACGATCACCGCCTCGGTGGCGTCCGCCGCCCCGGGTTCCGGGACCCCGACGGGCACGGTCACCTTCGACTTCGGCGACGGAACGGCCCCGGTCACGGCTCCCGTGGCCGGCGGTCTGGCCACCGTCGCCCACACCTACACCGCCACCGCCGGCAGCCCCTACCCGCTCACCGCCACCTACAACGGCGACGCCAACTACACACCGTCCAGCGGGACGGACACCCAGACCGTCAACAAGGCCGCCACCACCACGGCCGTGGTCTCCTCCCCCGATCCCACGGTCGTCGGGCAGACGACGACGGTGACCGCCACGGTGGCGTCCGTCGCACCGGGGACCGGCACCCCGACCGGCACCGTCACCTTCTCCTTCGGCGACGGCTCGCCCTCGGTCACCGCGCCGGTGGCCGGCGGCCAGGCGACCGTCACCCGCGCCAGCACCTCCAGCGGTCCCGTCACCCTCACCGCCACCTACAACGGCGACGCCAACTACACGCCGTCCAACGGCTCGAACACCCAGACCGTCAACAAGGCGGCCACCACGACGGCGCTGGTCTCCTCCCCCGATCCCACGGTCGCGGGCCAGTCCGTCACCCTCACCGCGACGGTGGCCCCCGTCGCCCCCGGAGCAGGCACCCCCACCGGCACCGTCACCTTCTCGTTCGGCGACGGCACCGGCTCCACCACCGCCACCCTCTCCGGCGGCACCGCCACCGTCACCCACACCTACACCACCACGTCGGCCACCCCCTATCCCCTCGCCGCCACCTACAACGGGGACGCCAACTACACCTCGTCCAGCGGCTCGGACACCCAGACCGTCAACAAGGCCGCCACCACCACGGCGCTGGTCTCCTCCCCCGATCCCAGCGTCGCCGGCCAACCGGTCACCCTCACCGCGACGGTGGCCCCCGTCGCCCCCGGAGCAGGCACCCCCACCGGCACCGTCACCTTCTCCTTCGGGGACGGCACCGGCTCCACCACCGCCACCCTCTCCGGCGGCACCGCCACCGTCACCCACACCTACGCCGCCGCCTCGACGACCGCCTATCCCCTCACCGCGACCTACAACGGGGGGACCAACTTCACCACCTCCAGTGGCAGCGACACCCAGACCGTCAACAAGGCGGCGACGGCCACCGCCGTGTCCTCCACACCCGACCCGTCGGCGGCCGGCCAGGCGGTCACCGTCACCGCGGCCGTCTCCGCGCTCGCCCCGGGGGCCGGTACTCCCACCGGCACTGTCACCTTCACCTTCGGCGACGGCACCAGCTCCTCCACCGTGCCCCTCTCCGGCGGCATCGCCACGGTCAGCCACACCTACACCACCAAGACGGGCAGCCCGTTCCCCCTCACCGCCAGGTACAACGGCGATACCAGCTTCACCACGTCCAGCGGCGCCGCCACCCACACCGTCAACCAGAACCCGACGACCACCACGGTGACCACGTCCCCGGACCCCTCGGTCGTCGGCCAGTCGGTCACGCTCCGGGCGACCGTCTCGTCCGCGGGCGGCACCCCGACCGGCAAGGTCACCTTCAGCTTCGGCGACGGCACCAGCTCCGTCGCGGCGACGCTCTCCGGCGGTGTCGCGACCGTCACCCACACCTACACCACCACTACGGGGAGCCCGTTCACGGTCACGGCCACCTACGGCGGGGAGGTCAGCTTCACCACGTCGAGCGGAACGGACACCCAGACCGTCAACAAGGCCGCCACCCTCACGACCGTGGTCTCCACACCGAACCCCGCGTCGACGGGTGACCGGGTGACGGTCACCGCGACCGTGGTTCCCGTGGCCCCCGGGGCGGGGACGCCCGGCGGAACCGTCACCCTCGCCATCCCGGGGCGCACTCCCCAGACCGTGGCGCTGGTCAACGGAAGTGCCTCGGCGACCTTCAATCCGCTGCCCAAGGGGATCTACACCGTCACCGGCAACTACAACGGAGACGTCAGCTTCGCGGGCTCCACGGGGCTCACGCTGCAGACGGTCGTGTGAGGCCGGGGGGGGGAGCCGGGCGGGTGCGGGGCGGGGGTTCGCGGGGTCCGTAGTGGCGGGGTTTCGCGGGCCCCCCGGTTCCACAGTTCCCCGATTCGGGAACACTAAGGTCCCCCCTAGTCACCGGCGGCGCATGATATGCGCCGTACCGGCAGGACAGAGAGCCGGCTTTCTCCGCGGAGGCCAGGAATGCGTGACCCTTCCGAGCGTCGGCTCTACACCAGACCCCTCTCGGCCGAGGAGTGGCTGTACGTGGGCATGGGTGGCCGGAACACCATCCAGCACGTCATCGAGGGTGACGGGGCGCTGGACGCGAAGGAGCTGGGCGCGGCGGTGGCGGTCGCCTCGGCGGCGTGCCCGGGTACCCGGCTGCGACGGGAGGGCCGCCAGTGGGTGGACAGCGGGACCGCCCCCCTGGTGCACGTCCTGCCCGGCCCGTTCGACGGGCGGCTCCTGGACTCCCCCGCGCTGCGCAAGCCGCTCAGTCCGTCCGGGCCGACCTGCGAGGTGCTGCTCGTTCCCGGCGATCCGGCCACCGTGATCTTCCGGGCCTGCCACGCCGTGACCGACGCCCGGGGCCTGCTGCCCTGGGCCGTCGACGTGTTCCGGGTGCTGCGCGGCCAGCAGCCGCTGGGCGCGCCCGACCGCCTGAACAGTGACGAGTTTCTGCAGCAGCTCGACCTTCCGGACGGGCTGCCGCCGATCCCGCAGGGTGTGGGGAAGCTGGAGTGGCCCTCCCCCCTGGGGCAACTGCCGCGAAGACGGGGCGGGTTGCTCTGGCGGCGCCGGACCGTCGAGGGCAGCCACCCGGCGATCACGGCCAAGGTGACCACCGCGCTGGCCGCGGCCTACGGGCCGGACGGCAGGGGCCAGTTCTTCGTGCCGGTCGATCTGCGCCGCCATGACACGGCGGTCCGGTCCACGGCCTGGCTGTCCCAGGCGCTGGTGCTGGACGTCGGCCCCGGGGACGGGTGGGAGGAGACGCATCACCGGATGCTCACCGCGCTGTCCGCGAAGGAGGAGCTGGCGCTGCGCACCGAGCCCCGCCTGCTGCAGGCGCCGTTGCCGGTGCTGCGCCTGATGTCGGCGGCGGTCGACCGGGCTGCCGTCCGCAAGGGCCGGTTCTCCGCACTCGGCTTCGTGACACATCTGGGCGCCTTCGGCCTGGAGGATTTCAGCAGCGCCGGCTTCCGGGCCAGGACGCTGTACACGCTGGGCGGTACCGGCCCGGGCAGCCCGCCGTCGATCGAGATGATGGAGAGCGAGGGCCACACCGAGATCACCTTGGCGTGGCAGGCCGGCCCCGGTGTCGCGGAGCGCGCCGAGGTGCTGCTCGATCGTGTGGAGGAGGCGCTGTCGCCCCGTGCGCACCGCCACTGGACGGGCAACGACACCGCGCGGGCGCTGCCGACGGACGCTTCGGTGGTGCAGCTGTTCCGTGAGCAGGTCCGGCGAACCCCCGACCGGGTGGCGCTCAGCGGGCAGGAGGGGCCGGTCACCTATGCCGAGCTGAGCCGCCGCGCGGACGCCGTGGCCGCCGAGCTGGCGCGGCGCGGCGCCGGCCGGGGCAACGTCGTCGCCCTGCTCGCCGACCGGTCGGTGGCGGGTGTGGCGGGGCTGTGGGGGGTGCTGCGGGCCGGGGCCTGCTATCTGCCGGTGGACGCTCAGCATCCCGACGCCCGTCTGGCGGGGCTGCTCACGGACGCGGGGGCCGCCTTCTGCCTGGTGGAGCGGCAGTACGCGCAACGCGCGTGCCTGCCGGAGGGGTGCGTGCCGCTGGTGCTGGACGAGCTGATGGCGGCGGCCGGGCGGGAGGGCCCCGGCGACGGCGGTTTCCTGGACGCCGAGGTGGCGCCGGACGACCTGGCGTACATCATCTACACCTCGGGCTCGACGGGCCGCCCCAAGGGCGTTCAGATCGAGCACCGCAACCTTCAGCACTACGTCCACTGGGCGACCCGGGAATTCGGGGTGGACGGCGACACCCGCCTGCCGCTCCTCACCTCGCCATCCTTCGACGTCTCGGGCACGTCCGTGTTCCTGCCGCTGCTGGCCGGCGGCGAAGTGATCCTGCTGCGCGACGAGCCCCATCACCTCTCGCTGCGGCGTCTGCTGGAGCACTCGGGCGCCAATACGCTGAACCTCACGCCCTCCCACCTGGACCTGATCGGACAGCTGGACGTGCACCCGGCCGGCTTCCGCACCGTCATCGTGATCGGCGAACAGCTGCGGGTGGAGGTCGCGGCGCGGGCCCAGGAGATGTTCGGGGCCGGCTGCCGGATCGTCAACGAGTACGGGCCGACCGAGGCGACCATCGGGTGCACGGCGTACACCTTCCGGCCGGAGGAGGACCGCGGGCGGGCCGTGGTGCCGATCGGGATGCCGGCCGACAACACCCAGGTGTTCCTGCTCGACGCGCAGCGGCGGTTCGTCGCGCCCGGTGAGGTGGGCGAGATGTATCTCGGCGGGGTGCAGCTGGCCCGCGGCTATCGCGGACGGCCCGACTTGGACCGCGAGCGTTTCCCCGTCCTCGCGGACGGCACCCGGGTCTACCGCACGGGTGATCTGGCGCGGGTCCTGCCCTCGGGTGGGCTGGAGTTCATCGGGCGCATCGACAACCAGGTCAAGGTGCGGGGCCACCGGGTGGAGCCGGCAGAGGTGGCGCAGTGCCTGGAGGACCATCCGGCGGCCGACCGGGTCGTGGTGGTGGCGCGGGCCAGGCCCGGGCGGCCCGGCAAGTCGCTGTTCGCGTACGTGCTGTCCCACGGGGACGTGACGGCGCAGGAGCTGACGGCCTTCGCCACCGAGCGGCTCCCCGGGTACATGGTGCCCGCCGCGGTGCTCCTCGTGTCGGAGCTGCCGTACACGGTCAGCGGGAAGGTCGACGAGAAGGCGCTGCCGGACCCGTTCGCCTCGGACCCGGCGGCCGGGGCGCCGGTCCTCGGGGGTGCGGCCGCGCCGGTGGATCCGGTGGAGGAGGCGGTGGCCCGGGTCTGGGCGCGCACCCTGGGTGTGGAGCGCTGCCGGCTCGACGGGCAGGCCGACTTCCACCGGATGGGCGGTGATTCGCTGTCGCTGCTCGCGATGGTCGCCGGTGTCTGCCGCGATGTGCTGGACTCCGGCCGGGAGGAGGTGTTCATGGCTCAGCTCGCCACGATCATCAGTGATCCGACGCTGGAGCGGGTGGTGGCCCTCTCCCGCGACGCGGCTGCCGGGGACCCACAGCCCCAGCTCTGACGACCCACCGGCCCCACCGCTCCGGATGGCCGCCGACGTTCAGGCGGCCTCCGAAGCGGTCACGTCATCCTCACACTCAGTACGTCACCGTGATCCGACGGCCCGGCCCGTCCACCCGCACCGTGCCGCCGTAGGGGATCACCACCTGGGGATCGGTGTGGCCGAGGTCCACGTCGAAGACCGCCATCGTGTGCGGGGCGTACGCCGCCAACGCGCGCAGGACCGCCTCGCGCTGCTCGACGGCGTAACGGCGCTTGGCCTCCGGGCCGTTCGGCCGGTCGAAGGACCAGGCCTTGGCGCGTCCCATCAGCAGGGCGGGGAAGCGGGCGAGCAGGCCGCGCTCGCCCATGCTGCGCAGGATGTGGAAGACGTCCTCCGCGGCGGGCAGCTCTTCGGAGGTTTCGAGGAACAGGACGCCGCCCTCGTACGCGGCCGGATCGCGGTCGATCTCCCGGTCGGCCATCAGCAGCCAGGACAGGATCTCGATGTTGCCGCCCCAGGACGGACCCTCGACGACCCGCTCGGGCCGGTGCCAGATCCACCCGTCGGCGGGCTCCGACTCCGGCTCGACGCGGAAGGTCTCGGGGTCCGCCCAGTCGCGGTCGGTGTCCCTGAAGCGCTCGGCGGCCCGCAGTTCGTAGGGGCCGGACGTGAACAGGGCCACGCGCACCGAGTCCGCGGCCATCGGGTGGAGGGCGTACGGGCGGCCGATCTCGGTCATCAGGCAGGCTCCGTGATAGCCGACCATGCCGAGATTGCGCAGGAACATCAGCAGATTGGTGTTGTCGCTGGTCCCGAAGAACGGCTTGGGGTGGGCCCGGATCAACTCCCGGTCCAGCAGCGGCAGCACGGTGATCTGATCGCTGCCGCCGATACTGGCCATCACCGCCTTGACGGTCGGATCGGCGAACGCGGCGTGAATGTCGTCGGCCCGCTCCCGAGGTGTGGACCCCATCCGCCGGGTGGCCGGATACTCCACGGGTTCCAGCCCGAAATCCTCCCGCAGCCGCCGGAGCCCCAGCTCGTAGGGGAGCGGAAGAATTCCCGGCAGGCCGGAGGACGGCGAGATCACCGCGATCCGGTCTCCGGGCACGGGCTTGGGCGGATACACAGACGTCTTCATGCACAGGAGAGTAGGGGCCCAACTTCCCTTTCCTCACCTGCATTTCACCACGTTGTGATCAACTGGATGATGACCTCGTCCTGGACCGGCCAACAGGTACGCCTGCCTGGGATCGAGCTCGATGACTGGCGAGGATTCATGCGCTTCGCCGCGGACGAGGAGCGGTTGGGCGACCTGCTTGCTACGACCGGTGGGAAGGCGCCGATGGCGGGTGAGTGGTGATGCTCGGCGTACCAGATCCGGTGGTAGCCGAGCCTCTCCATCGCCCGGGCGAAGGGGGTGGTGTCGCGCAGGGTCTCCACGGCCCGGGTGCCCGTTTGCACCATCGCGACTTCAGTGCTGACAGAGGTACTTCGATCATGCCGTCAGCATAAGGATCGAGGGTGCGAGGAGGGGGTGTCTATTTCCTGTTCGCCGCGCTCACGCTCACGGTGGCGTGGCGAGTTAGCCGAGTCCGCCTCGGTGGGGGCCGGCGCAGCGAGACCGCACCACGCCCTTGTCGGCGAGGAGGGCGTACACGGCGGCCGCGGTCTGGGTGACCGACATGTGGTGGGTGATCAGGCGCAGGTCGGGGTCGGCCGGTGGCTCGTATGACGCGTCCGGTGGTGGCGTGGGCGCGGTGGGGCCGGCTTCCCCGGCGGCGGGGCGGCGCTTCGCGCAGACCGACTGCGGTGCGTCCAGGTGGATTTCCACGTAGGGGGTGCCGGTCGCCTCGTGGCGGCGGCGGACGGCGGCGCGGCCGGCCGCGCCGGGAGCTGCGGCGGACACCAGGGTGAGGAAGCCGTTGCGGGCCAGGACCTCGGCGGCGAGGCCGGTGCGCTCCGTGTGCCGGTCGGGGTCGTCGCGGGCGGGTCCGGTGGGGAGCGTCGCGTGCCGGGGGTCGCCGTCGAGGATCTCCACCCGGTGGCGCCGTGCGCGCAGGGCGCCGGCGAGAGCCTGCGCGACGGTGGTCTTGCCGGCGCCCGGCAGTCCGGTGAACCAGACCGTGGCGCCGGCACATCCGCATCTGAGATCGTCGTCGTACATGTCAGCGCTTCTCCTGCGGTACGTCGAAGCGGTCGTAGTAGAAGGCGAAACGTTCCCTGAGTTCGGGGACGTTCAGGGCGAAGTCCTCGGCGGCGTAGCGGTGACGGCCGCTGCGGTGATTCTCGGCCGTGGCGTACGCGCGCATCACCTGCTCGGTGCTGTCGTCCAGTTCGCGGCCGGCCACCTCGTACACCCGGCGGACCTCACGGATCGGGTCCTCGACGAGTGGGCGGAAGAGCACGTCCACCACCTGGTGTTCACGGCCGGCGCGGTCCCGCAGCGAGGCGCGCAGGGAACGCTCGATGATGTCGGCGGCGAACTTCCCGATGAGGTGGGGGTCGGGGTGGGCGAAGTAGACCCTGGCTCCGTAGGCGACCATGTTGCTGAAGGAAATCACCGAGGTGACCGGGTCCCGGTGGGTCTGCACCACGGTGGCGTCATCGAAGGCGCCGAAGAGCGGGAGCAGCATTTCGGCGTGGCCGGGGGACTTCAGCACCCAGCGGTCACCGGCCGGGCGGCTCCACTGGAGGAACTGCAGCATCCGTTTGAAGTAGCGGTAGCCCTCGGTGTGATCGGTGGTGGTGTACCACCGGGTGTACGCGGGGACCAGCCCGATGTCCTCGTACATGGGTGAGCAGTGGCTCACCGACAGCAGCAGGTTGTCCTCTTCGGCCTCGTCGTGCACCAGCTCGTGCATCGCGGCCTGTTCGGGCAGGATCCGGTTCGTCATCCCGACCTCGACCCGGCTGGCCTGGATGCGGGGGTCGGGGTCCTTTCGCGCGGCGGTCAGATCGCCGTCGGGCAGGGGGTGGGTCGATTCCCACAGCGGGAGGGAGCGGGAGAGCGGGTCCCGGGCGATGAGCCGTTGCAGGAAGGTCGTGCCGGTGCGCGGTGCGCCGGTGATGAACAGCGGTGCGGGTACCGGTGCTTCGAAGATCTCCGGGCGCCGTGCGGACAGTTCCGCCAGGCGCATCCGGGTCGACAGGTTCTTGACCAGCTGGCTGTGCAGCATGAAGCGGCCGTTCGCGCTGAGCCGGACTTCCTCGGTGAGCGAGTGGCACAACAGGGCCAGCGGCTCCTCGAAGGCGCTGTCCGCGGCGGCGGCCGGCACCTTGGCCTTGCCGGCCGCCTTGCGCTTGAGCGCTTCGGGTTCCAGCGGCCACAGTCGCGGCGCCAGCGGCCCGAGCAGTCCGTTCACTGCCCTGAGCGGCCACGGGAGGCGCGGGTACGCGAGAAAGGTGCCGCGCGAGGTGAGGTCTTGACGTTGCGGAAGCGGCACGTGCGTCAGCATCAACTTCTCCCCTGGCGGTGAACCGATCGACGGCATTCTGGTCACGCGCTGTGCACACCCGGCAAGGTCGTTCCGGAATAACTAGAAGTTCTCCTGGGCTTGTGGGGCGCACTGCGACGGCCGCCTCCGGACGGCTGTCGGACTGCCCGCGAGGCGCCGTGGGAAGCCGGCGTGACCGGCACGCAGCCGGGTGGGCGCGCCCCGCGTCGTTCCGCTGCGTGCGCGCCCATCCGGCTGCCGGAAACCGTGTCGCGGCTGCGCTCAGGCCGCCCGGTCGTCCTTCGGCCCCGCTGCGGCCCTGGACCTGCCCGGCCGCCGTCCCCGCCCGGGGAAGAGCAGCTGGAACACCCCGGTCCGGTGCAGGATGATGTGCGTGATCACTTGGAGCACGAGGTAGGTCACGAAGTACAGCGCGCCGTCGAGCGCCGGCACCGTGTCGACGGACAGCGTGTAGGCCATGATCACGCGCAGCGCCGCGTCGACGAGCAGCCCGCAGCCCCAGAGCACGGTCAGGCCGCGCCAGATGCGCCGGAACTGCGGATCGGTACGCCAATACCCTTCCAGCGCCTCGGATTTGCCCGGGAGCAGCGTCTTCAGCGCGCGGTAGGTGAAGGGGCGGGAGGTGAACAGCGAGCCGAGGATCCACAGGGCGATCAGCCCGGTGAACCAGCCTCCTCTGGCCAGGGCCAGGCGGGGGCTGCCGGAGATGAGGGAGCCGAGGCCGGCGAGCACGAGGATGGCGATGACGAACAGGCCGATGCTGTCGACCTTGCGCTGTTTGACGATGGAGTAGCCGGTGCTGAGCGCCGGCGCGGCGGCGCTGATCAGCAGCGCCGCCAGTTCGCTGCAGCCCGCGCTGCGCAGCACGTAGTAGAGCCCCACGGGAAGGGCGACATCGCAGAGCAGGGTCACCGCGAACTGACGGCGGGCTGCGCGCTGCTCGCGTTGGTTGCTGTCTGGTGTCAACTCGGTCTCGTCACGCAGTGCAGCCATCGCTGCTCCTTGAGTCGTCTGTTGCTGCCCGTCCGTGCGGGATCGGACCACTCTTCGAAGAGTCTGCGCCACCGGAGCCCGATCGGCCCCGGGACCGGCGAACTGACCTCCGCAACGAGCACCCAACGATGAGTTGCATAGCTAAGCAAAAACTAGCACACGCAAGCAGACGCGGCGACCCCTCGCGGGAGTGGTGCGGTGGCGAGGCCGGGCCCGGGGCGCAGAGCCTGCCACCGGCAGGTCCCGGAGGTGGCCTCGGCATGCGGGTTCTGGAGCATTTTCCAGAATGCGTCCCGGAACCGCGTGGACCCGGGACTTCGGGATTAGGGTCACCGGCAGTTACCTGGCGGGGCTCGCCGCGCGTGGCGTGGGATCACGACGCCGGTTCCGATCCGGTCCAGCCGATGGTGGAACGCGACCTGGAGAATCCATGATCATCGAAGACTGCCGTATCTGCGGCAACCGCAACCTGCTGCCCGTCCTCGACCTGGGCCCGCAGGCTCTCACCGGCGTCTTTCCCCACACCCGGGACGAGGACGTCCCGGCGGTCCCCCTCGAACTCCTCAAGTGCTCACCCGACGGCTGCGGCCTCGTCCAGCTACGCCACACCGCCGACTTCGGGCTGATGTACAACGAGAACTACGGCTATCGCTCCGGGATACGCCCGTTCATGGTGCAGCATCTGCACGGCAAGGTCGCGGCGATCACCGACCTGGTCGACCTGGGCCCCGACGACCTCGTCCTGGACATCGGCAGCAACGACTCCACCCTGCTGCGCGGCTACCCCGCGCCCGGCCCGGCGCGGGTCGGCATCGATCCGACCGGACGGAAGTTCCGCGAGCACTACCCGCCGGACGTCGAGCTGATCCCCGACTTCTTCTCCCGCGACCTGTTCACCGACCGGTTCGGTGCCCGCCGCGCCAAGGCCGTCACCTCCATCGCGATGTTCTACGACCTGCCGCGGCCGATGGCGTTCATGCAGGACGTGTACGACGTCCTCGCCGACGACGGCGTCTGGGTGATGGAGCAGAGCTACCTGCCCGCGATGATCGAGGGCACCGCCTACGACGTGGTGTGCCACGAGCACCTGGAGTACTACGCGCTGAGTCAGATCGAGTGGATGGCCGAGCGCGTCGGGTTCACGGTCCTCAAGGCCGAACTCACCGAGGTCTACGGCGGCAGCCTCTGCGTGACCCTCGCCAAGCGCCCCGGCCGCTACCCCGTCGACGAGGCCGGGCTGGCCGCCGTCCGCGCCCGGGAGACAGCGCTCGGGCTGGACACCATGGCCCCGTTCGAGGCATTCGCCAAGCGGGTCCACGGCTACCGCGACGGCCTGCGTGACTTCCTCGACGAGTCGCGCAAGGCGGGCAAGGTGACCCTCGGGTACGGCGCTTCGACCAAGGGCAACGTCATCCTGCAGTTCTGCGGGCTCACCGAGGACGACCTGCCGTGCATCGGCGAGCCCAACGTGGAGAAGTCCGGCTGCTTCACCCCCGGCACGAAGATCCCCATCGTGTCCGAGGAGGAGGCCAAGTCCCGCCGCCCCGACCAGCTGCTGGTCCTGCCCTGGATCTACCGGGACGGCTTCATCGAGCGGGAGCGCGACTTCGTGGCCGGCGGCGGCAAGCTGGTGTTCCCGCTGCCCGAACTCTCCGTCGTCTGACCGTGCCGCTCCGCCCGGCGAGGACGGTCCGGATCCGGCACTAGGGAATCTTCCACATGGGCCCCGCCCATACTGAGGCAGCCACAGCCGGGTCCGGCCCGTCCCTCCGGCCGGAACACACGGACCGTGCGCGGTGCCGCGACGAGCCGCACCCGCCTGCGCAAGGCACAGACCAGTTTCCGAACGTGGTGGGAGCGCGAAAACGTGAGTGACATCAGGCGCAGCACCGAACCGAACCGGCCGCGGCGGCCCCGGGCGTGCCCCGCGGCACCGTCCGTACACGACGCGACGGGCAGGTGAGCGCGATGCGTACCCGAGAACTCGCTGTCGCCGGCGGATTCGAGTTCACGCCCGACATCCACTCGGACCACCGCGGGCTGTTCGTCTCACCGTTGCAGGACGAGGCGTTCCTCGCTGCGGTCGGCCACCGGTTCCCCGTGGCACAGACCAACCACAGCCGGTCGGCCCGGGGCGTGCTGCGCGGTCTGCATTTCACGGCCACTCCCCCGGGCCAGGCCAAGTACGTCTACTGCGCGCGGGGGCAGGCGCTGGACGCCGTCGTGGACATCCGGGTGGGCTCCCCCACCTTCGGTGAGTGGGACCTCGTCAAGATGGACTCGGAGTCCTTCCGCGCCGTGTACATCCCCGACGGGCTCGCCCATGCGTTTCTCGCCCTTGAGGACGACACGGTCATGTCGTACCTCGTGAGCAGCGCCTACCAGGCCGAGCTGGAGCAAGCGATCGATCCGCTCGACCCCGCGATCGGGCTGCCCTGGCCGCCCGAGGTGAAGTTCCAGCTGTCCGCGCGGGACACCGTGGCGCCCAGTCTGGCGGAGGCGGAGGCCAAGGGCATGCTGCCGCAGTACGCCGACTGCCTGCCGGCCGTGCCGGCCGCCGACCGGGGAGGAATCCGGCTCGGTGAGTGAACGGAAGGGTGCCGCGGCACCGATCACGCCGTCCCCCGGTCCCGTGCGTGTGGCGGTGCTGGGGGCGACCGGTTGTGTGGGCCGGCACCTGTGTGCGGCCTTCGCGGCCGAGGGCGGCGAGGTCGTCGCGATCGCGCGCCGCTATGTGCCGCAGGTGGCCGCGCACCGGTTCCTGGCCCTCGATGTCGCGGGCACGCCCAGCGAGGAGCTGGCCCGGGTGCTGTCCCGCGAGAACGTCGATGTCGTGGTCAATGCCACGCTGGGCTGGGGTGAGGAACTCCACTACACCAACGTGCAGTTGGTGGAGCGGCTGATCGGCGCGCTGGTGCGGCTGCCCGACCCGCCCCGGCTGGTCCACCTCGGCACCATCCACGAGTACGGCCCGGTCCCCTTCGGGACGTCCATGGACGAGGAGACTGAGCCCGCTCCGGAGAACCCCTACCCGAAGGCGAAGCTCGTCGCCTCCCGGAAGGTGCTCGACGCCGTCCGGGACGACGCCCTCGACGCCGTGGTCCTGCGGGTGGCCAACACCCTGGGGCCGCACCCCGCCCTGGAGAGCTTCTTCGGGTCGCTGGCGGTCCGGCTCCGCGGCGCCGACGCGGCCACGGGCATCGAGCTGACCATCGCCGACGCCCGGCGTGACTATGTCGATGTCCGGGACGCGGTGGACGCCGTGGTCCGGGCGGCCCGGATCACCCGCGCCGACCCTTTGGTCAACATCGGCTCCGGCCGGGCGAGGAGCGTACGGGAGCTGGTGGGCGAGCTGGTCGCGGCCGCCGGGCTGCCCCCGGAGACGATCCGCGAGCAGCGCGGTGAGGTGCACAGCAGGGGCGCCGACTGGATCCAGGTCGACATCGCGCGTGCCGGACGGCTCCTGGGCTGGCGCCCCCGGTACACCGTCGGGGAGTCCATGCGGGCCATGTGGGAGACCGTGTGCGCGGACCAGCCGCTCCCGGCCCGGCAGCCAGGCTGAGTGCCGCCCCCGCGCCAGTTTCCCGCGGGGGCAAACGCTAGGGATTTGCCGGGTAGTTCGTGCTCGGCGCGACAGGGCTCGAAGTGTTTGCTCAGCCATGTCAGAATATGCTCACGCGAGCAAATCATTCGAGTGCGCGGTGGACGACGGACGAGATTCGCATCCGCGAGGCAGGAGGCCGCCATGACCGCCCCCATCATCAGCGCCAAGGGGCTCGCCCGCACGTACGCGACCAAAAAGGGCCCGGTCGAGGCGGTGCGGGGCATCGACCTCACCGTGGCTCCCGGGGAGATCCTCGGCTTCCTCGGCCCCAACGGTGCCGGCAAGACCACCACGATGCGCATGCTCACCACACTGCTGCCGCCCACCGGGGGAACCGCCACCGTCGCCGGGCACGACCTGGCGAGCGATCCCGCCGGGGTGCGCCGGCGCATCGGCTATGTTGCCCAGGTCAGCGGGGTCGACCCGGCCATCAGCGTGCGCGAGGAACTGGTCACCCAGGGCCGGCTGTACAAGCTCGGCAAGTCCCACGCCAAGAACCGGGCGCGGGAGCTCGCCGAGGACCTCGACCTGGCCGACCTCCTCGACCGGCCCACCCGCGCGCTCTCCGGGGGCCAGCGGCGCCGCCTCGACATCGCCCTGGGCCTGACCCACCGGCCCGAGCTGCTGTTCCTCGACGAGCCGACGACCGGACTCGACCCCGGCAGCCGCTCCGACGTCTGGGATCTGGTGCACCGCATCCGCGCCGAGGGCACCACGGTCTTCCTCACCACCCACTACCTCGACGAGGCGGACGTCCTCTCCGACCGGCTCGTCGTCGTCGACGACGGCCTGGTCGCCGCCGAGGGCACCCCGCAGGAGCTGAAGCTGCGGTACACCGGTTCGGAAACATCCAGCCTGCGCGAGGCCTTCCTCGCCATCACGGGCCATCACACTCCCGCTCCCGAAGCTCCTGTCGCTGTCTGACCGAAGCGCTCCCCACGGAGGTTGACTTGCCGCACTCGTCCCCCGCCGCGCCCTCGGTGCCGACCGCATCCGAGCCCGTGGCGGTACCGCCCCGACGCCATGCGGCCAGGAAGAGTTCCGGCCTGGCCGACCTGGCCGCCGACACCCGCCTGATCCTCGGCCGCTATCTGCGGCAGACCCTGCGCGCCAAGATCGGCCTGGTGGTGGGCGTCCTCATGCCGCTGCTCGTGCTGTTCTTCTTCGGCCCCCTGCTGACGCACGTACAGCTCGGCACCGGCGGTGACGCCTGGCAGACGTTGGTGCCGGGCCTGCTGGTGCAACTCGGTATGTTCAGCGCCGCCTTCGCCGGCATCGGCATTCTCATCGAGAAGCAGCACGGGGTGATCGAGCGGATGCAGGTCACGCCGGTCAGCCGGCTGGCCCTGCTCATGGGCCGGGTCCTGCGCGACGTGGTGCAGATGCTGGCCCAGTCGCTGCTGCTCGTACTCGCGGGGGTGGCGATGGGACTGCGCGCCCCGGTGCTCGGCGTCCTCATCGGCTTCCTGTTCGTCGCCGTGCTCACGGTGGCACTGGCTTCGCTGTCCTACGCGCTGGCCATGCGGCTGAACTCGCCGGAGGAGTTCGCCCCCGTGGTCAACACCATCAACCTGCCGGTCATGCTGCTCTCCGGCATCCTGCTGCCGATGGCACTCGCTCCCGGCTGGCTCGACCTGGTGTCGAAGTTCGTACCGCTGCGCTACCTGGTGGAGGCGGTCCGGGCGGCGTTCCTCGGCCAGTACAGCAGCACCACGATGATCCGGGGCGCCCTGGTCGCGGCGGTACTCGCCACGGTCGCGGTCTTCCTCGGCGCCCGGATCTTCCGCAAGGCGGGGGCCTAGACACGGTCCGGCGGATCGGCTTCGCGGTCCGGGTCCGGAGGCCGTGGAGGCAGGAGCGGTCACCTTCGAATGGACGCTCATGACGGCCGGCCCGGATTCCCTCCCGGCTACCGGTTCGTGGCGCCCGCGCCACGAGAGGAGGCGGTCACGGCAGGGGCGATGCGTGCCCTGCCGTGACCGCCTCCTCCATGTGACGTGTCCGCTCCGTCGGGAGTCGCACCCCTGACCGTACCGGTGAGCTGGCCGGCGCGAGTGGACCGTGCGGGGCGGTGGGTCAGGAGTCGATCCAGTGGTGTGACCGGACGAGTTCCATGATGCGCTTGCGAACCTGTACGAGCTGCGCCGCCGTCAGGGTCGGGGCCGCGTCGAGCAGGGCCTCGGTCAGTTCACCGCGGAATTCGGCGGCGGTCAGGATCTCGCACACCAGCTCCTCGTCCGACTCGGCTGCGGCGGACCGCTCCGCGGTCACCGCGCCGGGAGCCGGCCGTCGCACGGTGGTCGTGCGCGCCGGTTCGAGCAGCTGCACCTCGCCGGCCTTCAGTCCGCGGTCCCCCACTTCGGTGGTGTACTCCACCCGCAGTCCGCTGCGGAACAGATGCTTCTCGTCGCACAAGTCGTTGGCGTGCACGAAGACGTCCTCACCGCCGGCGTCCGGGGCGATGAAGCCGTAGCCCCGCACGTCGTCGAAGCGCACAACCGTACCCGTAGCCACCTCGGGCTCCCCTCATCTCAACCATCAGCACACACACCGCACACGCTCCCCAGGGGCGTCCCGCGGCGTCACTCACGCACCCGTCACATCGGGTGTCAGACGGACCACGGGGGCAGATCCAGGATCTTCACCACACTCGCCGTGCAGATCCACCCGGGCCCCTGGGACACCAGCAGGACGTTATCACCAGCGGTCACTTCGCCGGTGCGCACCAGATGTTCCAGGGAAATGAAGACATCGGCCCCGCCGACGTGCCCGACCGACCGCCCGTAATCGAAGCTCGAACGCGACATGGGAAGGCCGAGCGGCATCATGGTGGCGAATTCGACCATGCGGCCGTCCATGTTGATCGGGATGACCTTGGCGAGGTCGGAGGCGTTCAGATCCGCGTCGACCAGGGAGCGGTGAATGATGTCGAGGTTGAAGAGTGTGATCTTCTCCAGGGCCTCGGACAGCGGCATTTCGGTTTCGTTGAACTGCTCGGCCCGCTCCGGCATCGTGGGGACCGGCTCCTCGCGGTCCAGCATTCCGCCGTTGCCGCGGTGCCATTTCTCCAGTGCGTGCAGCACCCCCGCGTTGAGGGAGCGCACCTGCGCGAATCCCTCGTCGGCGCTGAGCAGGACCGCCATGGCGCCGTCGGAGAAGAAGTAGGACTGGCCGAAGCCGTCGTTCCAGCGGTCGGCTCCCGGAGCGGTGAAATTCTCGCCCGAGGTCAGCAGGACCGCTTCGGCCTCCGCGGCGCCGGTCAGCTGGCCGATGGCCACCTCCAGCGCCCCCAGCATGCCGTTGCAGCCCTGCTGGAGGTTTTGCGCAGGAACGTTTTCGAGGCCCAGCTCCCGCATGATGTAGCCCGGCGGATAACAGCCGACCGGGCCCTGGTAATTGACCGAGCTGTGGATGTGCGAGCTGATCGTCTCGATGTCCAGCTTCGAACGCTCAAAGGCCGTCCGGGCGGCGGAGACCGCCATGTCCATCGCCGGAATGTCCCCGCCGATGTGGGCACCGGTCAGTAGGTTGCTCCGCGGAATCTCCGGGTCCAGGATGCCGTCGGCGACCGCCTGCTCCGCGCTCGCCCATTCCGGAAGGAATGCTCCCAGCGAGTCGATGTAGACGTCTTCCACCTTCATGAACATTCTCCTCTGTGCGTGCTGGCGGGCCCGGTCAGCATTCGAGAAGCTCTCGCTTGAGGTGCTGGGCCAGGGCGCCGGGGTCGGCGAAGTCGAATATCACCGCGGGCGGCAGGGTGAGCTTTGTCGCCGCGTTCAACTCGTTGCGGACGGTCAGCGCCGTCAGGGAGTCGAAGCCGAGATCCTTGAATTCCTGCTGCGCGCCGATCGCGTCGGCGGAGGCGTGTCCCAGTCCCGTGGCCACCAGCCGGCGCACGAGGTCGAGGAGGGTCGCGTCCCGTTCGGCGTCGGTCATCGCGGCGAGGCGGTGCTTGAGTTCGGAGGCTTCCGCGGGCGCGTTCCGCGCGGCGGGCCGCGACGGACCGGGCACCGTGGCGCGCAGGGCCGACGGCAGGTTGCCGGCCGCGGCCTGGCGGCGGAGTTCGGCGGTGTCCAGCCGTGCCGCGACGGGGTTGGGGTGGTCCAGCCCGCAGAGCGCGTCGAAGAGCTCCAGGCCCTCGGCGAGCGGGAGCGGGCGCACCGGCAGCCGCGAAGTGCCCGCGGTGGTGATGTCCCTGCCGGCCCACAGGCCCCAGGCCAGGGAAGAAGCCGGGATGCCTTGCGCGCGGCGGTGCCGGGCGAGGGCGTCCAGGAAGACGTTGGCCGCGGCGTAGTTGCCCTGCCCGGCACCGCCGAGGATCCCCGCGATGGACGAGAACATCACGAACGCGGAGAGGTCGAGGTCCTTGGTCGCGTCGTGCAGGGCGAGCGCGGCGTCGACCTTGGACCGCAGCACGGCGTCCAGCCGTTCCGGGGTCAGGGACAGCACGATGCCGTCGTCCGTCACCACCGCGGTGTGCACCACGGCCTTGAGGGGACGGTCGGCGGGCACCGTCGCCAGCAGGCCGGCGAGTGCCTCGCGGTCGGCCACATCGCAGGCCGCGATGGTCACGCGGGCACCCAGGGCGGTCAGTTCGGCCTCCAGCTCGGTCGCGCCGGGGGCGTCGGGGCCGCGGCGGCTGGTGAGCAGGAGGTCGCGTACCCCGTGTTCGGTGACGAGGTGGCGGGCGAGCGCGGCGCCGAGCAGGCCGGTGCCGCCCGCGACCAGGACGGTGCCGTGGGTGTCGGTGAGCAGCGGGGCGCTGTGCCGGGGGGCGGCGAGCCGGGTCAGACGCGGGACGCGCAATGCGCGTTTGCGCAGGGCGAGTTGCGGCTCCTGGGAACCGATGACCTTGAGCAGGGTGCGCCAGGCGGGCTTGCTCGCGTCGGTGTCGACGAGGGTGAAGCGGCCGGGGTACTCGGTCTGCGCGGACCGGATCAGCCCCCGGACGGCGGCCGTCGAGAGGTCCGGTGCGGCGTCGTCGTCCCAGGCGGCCACCGCGCCTTGCGTGAGCAGGATCAGCTTCGAGGCGGCGAAGGCGGGTCCGGTCAGCCAGTTCTGTGCCCGGGCCAGCGCCTGCCGGACGCCGTGGTGGACCGCGTCGGCCGGGTCGGTGGTGGTGTGGTCGGCCGCGGGGGCGGAGGTCATCACCACGCAGTCCGGTACGGCGGCGCCGCCGTCGATCTCCTTGGCGAGGGTGTCCAGGTCCGGGTAGGTCTCGGCGTACTGTCCGGCACTCATCAGGCCGGATCGCGCGCGCAGCGGGTCCTCGCCGACGACGGCCCAGGCCGAGGGGGTCTCCGCCGCGAGGGATGCGGCCGGTATCTCGGTCCATTCCATCTGGAAGAGGCTGTCCTGCTGGGCCGCGGCGGCGCCCCTGATGGCGCGGGAGGACACCGGCCGGGTGTCGAGGGACTCGACGCTCAGCACGGGCCGGCCGGTCGCGTCGGCGGCGGCGACCGTCAGGCCCCCGGAGGCGGTGGGGGTGAGGCGTACCCGCAGGACCGCGGCGCCGGCGGCGTGCAGGGTCACGCCCTGCCACCGGGCGGGCTGTCGCGCCTGCTGATCGTCGCCGGTGAGTCGGCCCGCCCACACGGGGTGCAGTGCGCAATCCAGCAGGGCGGGGTGCAGGCCGAACGCCGTGGCCCGGGCCGTGCGGTCCTCGGGCAGGGCGACCTCGGCGAAGAGGTCGTCGCCGCGCCGCCACACGGCCCGCAGGCAGCGGAAGGCGGGGCCGTGGTGGTAGCCGGCGCCGGCCAGGGCGGCGGCCACCTCGTCCGTCGACACGGGGGTCGCCTCCGCCGGGGGCCACACCTCCAGGTCCCAGGCAGGTGTGGTCCCGTCCGACGTCAGGGAGCCGGTGGCGTGGCGGGTCCACGGCCTGCCGGTGCCCTCGTCGTCGCGTCGCGAGTGGATCGCGAGGGGCCGGTGGCCGGAGTCGTCGGGGGCGCCGACGGTGGCCCTGAGCTGGACGGCGCCCTGCGCGGGAACCACCAGCGGTGCGTCCAGGGACAGCTCCGCCAGCCGGTCGCAGCCCGCCTCGTCACCGGCGCGCAGCGCCAGCTCGACGAAGGCCGGGCCGGGTAGCACGGTGCTGCCCGCGATGCGGTGGTCGGTGAGCCAGTCGTGGGTGCGGGCCGACAGCCGGCCGGTGAGGAGCAGGGCTTCGGATTCGGGGAGTTCCACGGTCGCGCCCAGCAGCGGGTGCTGCGCCTCCGTCAGCCCCAGGGCGGAGACATCGCCCGCGCCGTCGGGGGGCGCGAGCCAGAACCTGTCGCGCTGGAAGGCGTAGGTGGGCAGGTCGAGGCGGGGTGCCGCGTCGGCGGGGAACGCCGGTCGCCAGTCCACGGAGGCGCCGTGTGCCCATGCCGCGCCCAGCGACAGCAGGAAGCGGTCCCAGCCGCCGTCGTCGGTACGCAGTGACGGCACGGCCGCGGCGGAGGACCCGGCGGACTCGAAGGTCTCCTGCAGGCCGACCGCCAGGACGGGGTGCGCGCTGGCCTCCACGAAGATCTCGTACCCGTCGGCCAGCAGGACGCGGGTGACGGCCTCGAACTCCACGGTCTGCCGCAGATTGCGGTACCAGTAGGCCGCGGTCAGCTCCGGTCCGTCGACCTGTCCGCCGGTCACCGAGGAGTAGAACGCCACCTCGCACTGTTGCGGTGACACCGGAGCCAGCAACTCCAGCAGCTCGTCCTTGAGTTGCTCGGTCGCCACGGAGTGTCCGGCGAAATCGACCGGGACCCGGCGCACCCGTGCCCCTTCGCCCTCCAGTACCGCCCTCGCCTGCTCGACGGCCTCCGCGTCACCGGAGATCACGGTGGAGGAGGGGCCGTTCACCGCGGCGACGCCGATCTGACCGTGCCAGCGCTCCAGGTGGGACCGCACCTCGTCCGCGGGCATGCCCACCGACGCCATGCCGCCGGTGCCCGCCACCCGGGCGATCGCCTGGCTGCGCAGCGCGACGACCCGTGCCGCGTCGTCCAGGGTCAGCGCCCCGGCCACGCAGGCCGCCGCGATCTCGCCCTGGGAGTGCCCGACCACCGCGTCGGGCCGCACACCGAACGAGCGCCACAGCTCCGCGAGCGAGACCATGACGGCGAACAGCACCGGCTGCACCACGTCCGCCCGCTCCAGCCCGGGTGCACCCTCGGCCCCCTCCAGCACGTCCGTCAGCGACCAGTCGACGTAGGCCGACAGGGCCTCCTCGCACTCGGCCAGCCGGTTGCGGAAGACTTCCGAGGTGGCTACCAACTCCCGCGCCATACCGGCCCATTGGGAGCCCTGGCCGGGGAAGACGAAGACGGTGCCGCCCGGGCGCGCGGTTGCGCGCACCACCCCGGCGCCGGCCTCACCCCGTGCCAGGGCGTCCAGCCCGGCCGACAGCCCCGCGCCGTCGGCGACGACCACGGCACGGTGGTCCAGGGCGCTGCGGGCGAGCAGTCCGAGACCCACTCCGACCGCCGTCGCAGGAGCCGGTTCGGCTCCGGTCGCGGTCTGTGCTTCGGTGAACTCCCGGAGCCGTGCGGCCTGTCCGGCCAGTCCCTGCGGCCCGCGGCCGGAGATCACCCAGGGGAGCACACCGGTCTCCGTGGCCGGCCGTGGTGTCGTGCCGCTCTCCACGGGGGCGTCCGGTGCCTGCTCCAGGATGAGGTGCGCGTTGGTGCCGCTGGCACCGAACGAGGAGACCGCGGCGCGCCGGGGCCGGCCCGTCGCCGGCCAGCTGACGGGCTCGGTGAGCAGCCGTACCCCTCCGGCGGACCAGTCCACATGGGGTGAGGGTTCGTCGATGTGCAGGGTTTGCGGCAGTACGCCCCGGCCGAGGGCCTGCACCATCTTGATCACGCCGGCCACGCCGGCCGCCGCCTGGGTGTGGCCGATGTTCGACTTCAGCGAGCCCAGCCACAGGGGCCGCTCCGGCGCCCGCCCGTGGCCGTAGGTCGCCAGCAGCGCCTGCGCCTCGATCGGGTCGCCCAGGGTGGTGCCCGTCCCGTGGCCCTCGACGGCGTCCACCTCGTCGGGGGTCAGGCCCGCCCGGTCCAACGCCTGGCGGATCACCCGTTGTTGGGCCGGCCCGCTGGGTGCCGTGAGGCCGTTGCTCGCGCCGTCCTGGTTCACCGCGCTGCCCCGTACGACGGCGAGTACCGGATGCCCCAGCCGGCGGGCGTCCGACAGCCGCTCCAGCAGCACCAGGCCCACGCCCTCGGAGAAGCCGGTTCCGTTGGCCGCCGAGGAGTACGCCTTGCAGCGTCCGTCGGCGGACAGCGCGCCCTGGCGGCTGAATTCGACCAGCGCGGTCGGCGCGGTCATCACCGTCACCCCGCCGGCCAGCGCGAGCGAGCACTCCCCCTGCCGCAGCGACTGGGCGGCCAGGTGGATCGCCACCAGCGAGGACGAACAGGCGGTGTCGACGGTGAGGGCGGGGCCCTCCAGACCGAAGCTGTAGGCGATCCGGCCGGACGCGATGCTGATGGCGCTGCCGTTGGCGAGGTGCCCCTCCAGGTTCTGTGCCGACCGGTCGTGCGGTCCGGGGCCGTAGCCGCCGTGCATCACCCCGGCGAACACCCCGGTGCGGCTGCCCTTGAGGGACGCCGCGTCGAGACCCGCGCGTTCGAAGGTCTCCCAGGCCGTCTCCAGCAGCAGCCGCTGCTGGGGGTCCATGGCCAGTGCCTCGCGCGGGGAGATGCCGAAGAAGGCGGCGTCGAAGCGGTCGGCGTCGGCCAGGAACGCGCCTTCGTGGGCGTCGGACCGGCCGGCGGCGGCCGGGTCCCGGCCCAGGAGCCGATCCAGGTCCCAGCCGCGGTCCGCCGGCAGCGGACCCACCGCGTCGGTCCCCTCGGCGACCAGCCGCCACAGGGCTTCCGGGGAGTCGCTGCCGCCCGGGTAGCGGCAGCCCATCGCGACGATCGCGATGGGCTCGTCCGGATCCGCGGGCGACGGGGCCCGCGCGGCCTCCTCCTGCGGTGCGTCCAGCAGCTCGACGTGCAGATGTCCCGCGAGCGCGGCGGGGGTGGGGTAGTCGAAGGCGATCGCGGCCGACAGTCGTTTGCCGGTGAGGGAACGCAGCCGGTCGCGCAGCTGGACCGCGGCCAGCGAGGTGAAGCCCAGTTCCTTGAACGCCTTGTCCGGTGCGACGTCGTCCGCGGCGCCCAGGCCGAGGACGTCGGCGACGGCCGAGCGGACCATCGTCAGCAGTGCACGGTTGCCCTGGGAGCCGTTCAGCCGGCGGGTGAGCAGTTCGGCGGCCCGGTCGGCGGAGCTGTGCGCCGGGGAGAGCGCCTCGGTGCGCAGTTGCGCCAGGGGGTTGACCGCCAGCAGCCGGGCCGGCAGCTTCGCCAGTTCCTGCCGGGCGATCTTCCCGGCCGGGGTGCGCGGGACTGCGGCGATCTCGTGGAGCGCGTCGGGCACCTTGTAGGCGGACAGCTGCTCCTGGCAGGTGGCGAGGACGAGGGCGGGGTCGATGCCGTCGGGGCCCGGTACGAGGTAGGCCACGGGGACCTCGCCGAGGACCTCGTGCGGGGTGCCGGCGACCGCGGCCTCCGCCACACCGGGGATCTGCTGGAGGACCTCTTCGACCTCTCCGGGATGGATGTTCTCGCCGCCGCGGATGATCAGTTCCTTGACCCGGCCGGTGAGGGTCAAATAGCCGGCGTCGTCGAGGCGGCCGAGGTCGCCGGTGCGGTACCACCCGTCGGACAGCACGGCGGCCGTGGCCTCGGGCTGCTGGTGGTATCCGAGCATGAGGGCGGGGCTGTCGACCCACACCTCTCCCTCTTCGCCGGTGGCGACCTCGTCCCCGGTGTGCGGGTCGGTCAGCCGCAGTGCGAGGCCGGGCAGCGGCAGCCCGCAGGAACCCTCCACCTGCGGGCCGTCGGGGAGGTTCGTGGTGATCGCGCCGCCGGTCTCGGTGCTGCCGTAGCTGGCGAGCAGGGAGATCTTGAAGCTCTCCTGGAAGGCGTGGTGCAGCCGGACCGGGCAGGCGGAGCCGGCCACCAGGCACAGCCGCAGGTCAGGAGCGGCGAAATCGCCGTCCCGGGCCGCCTCGACCATGTGGTGGAAGAGCGTCGGTACGCCGACGAGGAAGGTGCTGCGCTCGGCCTGCAGGGTTTCCAGGACCTCGTCGGCCGCCAGCCCCTGCATGAGGTGCGCCGTGGCGCCGACGGCCACGACGCCCAGCAGGCACACATTGTGCGACACCAGGTGGAACAGCGGCAGCGGCCAGAGCACCCGGTCGGCGGCGGACAGGCCCAGCACCGGTGCGGTGCACGACGCAGTGGCCCACAGGGACCGGCGCTGGGTCGACAGCACGCCCTTGGGCCGGCCGGTGGTTCCTGAGGTGTAGAGCATCCAGGCCGGCTCGTCCAGGCCGAGGTCGTCACGCGCCGGGGTGGCCGGTTCGGTGCCGGTGAGGGTCTCGTAGTGCACGGTGCCCGCGGGGCCCGCGCTGTCGCCGGTGACCACGACGCGCAGGGCGGGGCGCCGCGGCAGCATCCGCAGCACCTGGTCGGCCTGGGCCGGGCCGGTGATGATCACCTGGGCGTCGCTGTCGTCGAGCAGATAGGCCAGCTCGGCGTCGGAGGACTGGGGGTTGAGCGGCACCCCGACGGCGCCCGCCCGGGAGGCCGCCAGGCAGCTCTCCGCCATCTCCACGCAATTGCCCAGGTAGACGGCCGCCCGGCCGCCGCGCTCCAGGCCCAGATCCGCCAGGTGCCCGGCCAGCCGTGCGGTACGGCGTGCGAGTTCCGCGTAGGTCACGCCGCGCCGCGCATCGGAGAAGGCGGTCTTGTCGGCGAACCGGACGGCGTGCTCGGTGAGCAACTCGTGCACCGGGCGGATCAGTTCGGTGCGCATCTTGGCACTCACGTCTTTCGCGCTCCCACCACTTCGGAAACAGGTCCTTGCCCCGGGCAGGCGCAGGCCGTCCGGGCTGCCCGAGCACCTGGCTCCGGGCGCGCCGGGATCATCCCGTCCGCTCTGTCGAGACCGCCCTCGCGAAAGGCCTCACCGGAACGTCATGCACCTTCGGGAGGGAGAACACCTTCCGTCGCTCCGACCGTGGAGAAGCGCCGTCCCCCTGTCCGGCCCCAGTATGGTCAGCGGCGATGTGGGACATTCCCTAGTGTCGGCCCCGCCCGGGGCGCCTGTGGCGGGGTGCCGCACACCCTCTATGGCACTCCCTAGACTTCACGGGCCCTACTGGCACCTTCCGGGCCCGGCGTGCTGAGCTGATGACCCCGATCAGCCGACCGGTGACGGGACCCGGTGTACCGCGTGGGGGACACGCCGTCGGCCTGTCGTGCCCCGCGCCGCGACCCCGCGGATCGCACCCCCGCGGCAACGCGACGAACATCCCGCAGGACACTCACAGGAGGCGGCAGCCGATGGGGTACAGCAAGAGCGACATTCTGGATCAGGTACGCAAGTACCACCAGGACAATGTCGCGTCCGGGTTCGTGCCCGGGGTGACACCGGTGGCGGCGTCGGGCGCCGTCCTCGACGAGGAGGACCGGGTCGCCCTCGTCGAGGCGGCCCTGGATCTGCGGATCGCGGCCGGTACCAGTTCCCGCCGGTTCGAGCGGGCGCTGGCCCGGTACTTCGGGTTGCGCAAGGCGCATCTGACCAACTCGGGTTCCTCGGCCAACCTGCTGGCGCTCAGTGCGCTGACCTCACACCAGCTGGAGGACCTGCGGCTGCTGCCGGGCGACGAGGTCGTGACCGTGGCGGCGGGCTTTCCCACGACGGTCAATCCGATCCTGCAGAACGGCCTGGTGCCGGTCTTCATCGATGTCGAACTCGGCACCTACAACGCCTCCCCGGAGCGGATCGCGGAGGCCATCGGCCCGCGCACCCGGGCCATCATGATCGCCCATGCGCTCGGCAATCCCTTCGCCGTCGAGGAGGTCGCCAAGATCGCCAGCGACCGCGGGCTGTTCCTCATCGAGGACAACTGCGACGCCCTCGGCAGCACCTTCCGGGGCCGGCTGACCGGAACGTTCGGGGACCTGGCCACGGAGAGCTTCTACCCGGCCCACCACATCACCATGGGTGAGGGCGGCTGCGTGCTGACCGACAACATGGTGCTCGCCCGCATCGTGGAGTCACTGCGGGACTGGGGGCGGGACTGCTGGTGTGAGCCCGGCGAGGACAACCGCTGCTTCAAGCGCTTCGAGCAGCAGATGGGCACCCTGCCGAGGGGCTACGACCACAAGTACATTTTCTCCCACATCGGCTACAACCTGAAGTCGACGGATCTGCAGGCCTCGCTCGGCCTCAACCAGTTCGGGAAGATCGAGGAGTTCGGCGCCGCCCGGCGGCACAACTGGGCACGGCTGCGCGCGGGGCTGGACGGGCTGCCGCACCTGCTGCTGCCGGAGCCCACCCCGGACAGCGATCCGAGCTGGTTCGGTTTCGTGCTGACGGTGCAGGACGGCGCGCCGTTCTCGACGGCGGAGCTGATCGACCACCTGGAGTCGCGGCGGGTGGCCACCCGCCGTTTCTTCGCCGGCAACCTCACCCGCCACCCGGCCTATCTGAACAGCCCGTTCCGGGTGAGCGGGCCGCTGACCAACAGCGACATCATGGCCGAGCGGACCTTCTGGATCGGGGTCTTCCCCGGGCTGAGCGACGAGATGATCGACCACAGCATCCGCAGCATCACCGAGTTCGTCACCCGCCGCACCTGACGGGGCCCGGCTGGCGACAGGCGCCCGGCACGCTCAGCGCGTGCCGGGCGCCTGCGGTCCGGGCGCGGGACGGGACGGCCCGGACGAATCAGACCCCGGTCACGGACGGGGTCCGGTCGTCCGCCCACTGTTCCAGCAGGTCGGCGGCCCGGACCGCGCCCCCGGCCCCGCGGACGTGCGCACGCATCCGCGCCATCCGCTCCGGTGTCCCGGGGTCGGTCACGATCTCCCGCACGGCCGCGGCGAGGGTCTGCGCGGTCAGCTGGTCGCGGTCGATCCACCGGCCCAGCTTCAGGTCGTCCAACCGCCTTGCGGTCAGTGCGAGTTCGAAGGTCTGTGGCACTGCGACCAGGGGCGTGCCGAAGTACAGGGCTTCCATGACGCTGCCCATTCCCGCGTGGCAGACCAGCAGATCGGCGTGCGGCAGGACCACGGGGTGCGGCAGCCACTCGTGGAGTTCGACGTGCGGCGGTACGGGCCCGAGGGCGGCGAGGTCGCGGCCGCGGCCGAGGGTCATCACCACGTGCCACTGGTCGCCGTCGAAGGCCTCCAGGCAGGTGCGGAAGAAGTCGCGCTGGCGGTTGGACTCGGTGCCGAGCGAGATCAGTGCCAGTCGCCGGCCGTCGCCGGGTGGTGACCACGGCACAGCGGCGTCCTCAGCGACCGAGGGGCCGACGAAGGCGAAGCGGTCGTCGAAGCTCGCGCCCTCGATCTGGAACTCCCGCGGCTGGAAGACCAGGTTGTGGTCGTCCCACTCCGCCAGGAAGCGGCCCAGCTCGTCCGGTGCGAGGCCGTGGTCGCGGGTGAAGCGCATCAGCGCGTCGCCGCCCTGGCGCATCGAGGGGTCCTCGGGGTCGAACATCTGGGCCCGCATGGAGAAGGTCTCGTTCGACGCATGGCTGGGACTGAGCTGCACGGTGGTGGTGCAGCCCAGGATGCGCGCGGTCATCCGGGCGGCCGCGAACGACTCGAAGTCGTAGAGCACGGCGTCGGGTGCGTCGGAGGCGAGGGCGGCCACGGCGAGCGGGCAGACCGTGTCCATGGTCTCGACCAGCAGCTCGTAGCCCTCGGCGGCCAGGCGTGCGGCGCTCGGGTCGGGCACCTTGCCGAACGCGCCGCGCCGGGAGGTGTAGCCCACAACCCGGGCACCGGCCCGCTCGACCAGTTCGGCGTAGCGGTGGTCGACGACATAGGTCACCCGGTGGCCGCGGGCGACGAGTTCACGGGTCAGGCCGAGCGTCGGGTTGACGTGCCCGAAGTCGGCGAAGACGAAGACGGCCACATGCCGCGGGGATACCGTTCGGGACCCTGACACTTCCACACCTCTGCTCACTGCTGTACGGGGCGGGACCAGGGGTGTCCGACAGCAGCCGGCTCCCCCTGCTGCCACCGTAGGGACGGCGGCCTAGGGTTTCTGCTAATGCTGGGCCGGCGACGGGTCCGTGCGGGCGGCGGGCCGCGCGGTGGCCGCCCGCCACAGCTCCCGGGCCGAGCTGTCGAGGTCGTGGCGCGCCGACCAGCCGAGCAGCCGTTGGGCGGTGCCGGTCGCCACCTGCATCCAGTCAAGTCCGGTGTCGGTCCGCACGGCAGCCCCGGCCCCTTCGAGGATCCGGGCGGGCCGTCCGCTGGCCGCGATGAGCCGCTCCACCATGATGCGTACCGGCACCGCCTCGCCGCGCCCGATGTTGATGACCTGCCCGCCGACCGGCAGTGACGCCGCGGCCAGTACCGCGTCCGCGGTGTCGCGGACGTCCACGAAGTCGCGGCTCGCCCGCAGCGGGCTGACCCGTACCACGGCCTCCTGTCCGGCGTCCGCGGCGTGCAGCTGTGCGGCGACCTGTCCCAGCAGGCTGCTCGGTGAGGTGCCGGCTCCGATCACGTTCGACAGCCGCAGCACCACCGCGTCCACCCGCCCCTCCCCCGACGCCGCCAGGACCGCCGCGGTGCCGTCCAGTTTCGACTGTCCGTACGGGGTGGTCGGCCGGGTCGGTGCCCGCTCGTCCAGGGGGGTGCCGGGCGGTGGCGGGGCGTACTCGAACACCGACCCGAGGTGGACCAGGCGGGGGCGCCACGAGGCAGCGGCGAGCGCCGCGAGCACGGTTTCGACCAGGGTGTGGTTGGCCTGGCGCATGGTCTCCGGCGCGCGGGACCACACGGCGCCGGCGGCATTGACCACGGCATCGGGCCGCTCGGTGTCGAGGAGGCGGCTGAGGGGGTCGGGCCCGTCGCCGATCAGGTCGAGCGGCACGCAGTGCGCGGGGTCGGTGGTGAAAGGGCGGCGGGCCACCAGCAGGGGTTCGCCGCCGGCCGCCCGGACCGCGGCGGACACCTGCCGGCCGATGAAGCCGCTCGCGCCCAGCACGACCACCCGGCGGACCGGGCCGTCCGCGTCCCGGTCCTCTTCCGGCGTCGGGCACCGGACCATCAGCACGTCCCGGCGAGCCGCGTGGCGCGCTCCTTGAGCGGCTCCCACCAGTCGCGGTGGTCGCGGTACCAGGCGACCACCTCGGCCAGGCCGTCGGCGAAGTCCTTGGCCGGCTTGTAGCCCAGCTCGGTCTGGATCTTGCGCCAGTCCACCGAGTAGCGCCGGTCGTGCCCCTTGCGGTCGTCGACGTACTCGATCATGTCGGGCGAGGCCCCGCAGGTCTCCAGCAGCAGGTCGGTCAGCTCGCGGTTGCTCAGCTCGGTGCCGCCGCCGATGTTGTAGACCTCGCCGGGGCGGCCGCCGGTGCGGACCAGCTCGATGCCCTGGACGTGGTCGTCGATGTGCAGCCAGTCGCGGACGTGCAGGCCGTCGCCGTACAGCGGGACCTTCTTGCCGTCCAGGAGATTGGTGACGAACAACGGGATGACCTTCTCCGGGAACTGGCGGTGCCCGTAGTTGTTGGAGCAGCGCGTGACCCGGACGTCGAGACCGTGGGTGCGGTGGTAGGCCAGGGCGATCAGATCGCTGGAGGCCTTGGAGGCCGCGTACGGCGAGTTGGGGCTGACCGGGTGGGTCTCCGAGCAGGCGCCCGTGGCGATCGAGCCGTAGACCTCGTCGGTCGAGACGTGGACGAAGGTGTCGATGCCGTGCCGCAGGGCGGCGTCGAGCAGGACCTGAGTGCCCAGGACGTTGGTACGCACGAACTCCGCGGAACTGCGTATGGAGCGGTCGACGTGGGACTCGGCCGCGAAGTGGACGACCTGGTCGTGGCCGGCGATCAGTTCGCCGACCAGCGCCTCGTCGCAGATGTCGCCGGCGAAGAAGCGGAAGCTGTCGAGGTGGCGGACCTCATCGAGGTTGGCCGGGCTCGCCGCGTAGGTGAGGCTGTCGAGTACGGTGATCTGGACGTCGCCCGGCCCGAAGGGTCCCAGGAGCGTGCGGACGAAGTGCGAACCGATGAAGCCGGCGCCGCCGGTCACCAGGATTCTCGTGGGGCTCATCGAGGTTGTGGCGCGGGGCCTGGGAGCCAGGCCGGTGGAGCGCCTACCCCCTTCCGTTGATCGGTGCGGGTGGGATGGATCGGCCCGCCGCGCGGGCGGTGTCAGGACTGGATGTGGACCTTGGCATGATCGCCGAGGACCAGCCGGTGGGCCACCGGGCGCTGCGGGGCGAGCGCCACGTGGGCGTTGCGTCCGACGAGGGAGGCCTCGACCCGGCGCACGCTCTCGAACGACGAGCCGCGCAGCACGATCGAGGAGGCGAGTTCACTGTCGTGGATGCGGCAGTCCTCCGCGATGGAGGTGGACGGGCCGATGTAGGAGTCGGTGACGACGGTACCGGCGCCGATCACCGCGGGCCCGACGATGCGTGAGGCACGGATCGTGGCGCCGGGGCCGATGCGCACCCGGCCGAGGACCTCGCTCGCGCTGTCCACAAAGCCCTCGATGCAGCGTTCCTGGCTCTCCAGCAGCATGCGGTTGACCTCCAGCATGTCGACGACGCTGCCGGTGTCGCGCCAGTAGCCGGACAGCTCGCCGGAGCGGATGTCCTGGCCCGCCTCGACCATCCACTGCACGGCGTCGGTGATCTCCAGTTCGCCGCGCGCGGACGGCTGTATGGCCCGTACCGCCTCGTGCACGGCGGGGGTGAAGAGGTAGACGCCGACCAGCGCCAGGTCGCTCTTGGGGTGCTGCGGCTTTTCCTCCAGGCCGGTGACCCTGCCCGTGGCGTCCAGTTCGGCCACGCCGAAGGCGGTGGGGTCGGGGACCCTGCTGAGCACGAGCTGCGCGTCGGGGCGCTCCTTGCGGAAGCCTTCGACGAGGTCGGTGATGCCGCCGGAGATGAAGTTGTCGCCCAGATACATCAGGAAGTCGTCGTCGCCCAGGAAGTCGCGGGCGATGACGACGGCGTGGGCGAGGCCGAGCGGGGCGCTCTGCGGTATGTAGGTCACCCGCAGGCCGAACTGCGAGCCGTCGCCGACCGCCGCGCGGATCTCCGGCCCGGTGTCACCGACGATCATGCCGACCTCGGTGATGCCGGTCTCGGCGATGGCCTCCAGCACGTAGAAGAGGATCGGCTTGTTGGCGACCGGGACGAGTTGTTTGGCGGAGGTGTGGGTTATGGGCCGCAGGCGCGTACCAGCGCCTCCCGAGAGCACAAGAGCCTTCACGGTTTCCATCCAGGGGCGAGTGGTGTCAGGGGAAGGGCCTGCCGGTCGCCGGCCGACGCGGCCCGGTCAGCGCTCCGCGACCAGTTGCTCCAGTGTGGCGACCATGTCGCGCGGGCTGGGCATCGCCGCGGATTCGTCGCGCAGTCGCTGCGCGGCGGTGGCGAAGCCCGGGTCGTCGAGGAGCTGGAGGGTGTGACGGAGCACCAGGTCGGTGGTGACCTCGCTGTGGTGGGCGAAGATCCCCGCGCCGGCGCGCTCCAGGGACCGGCCCCGCCACTCCTGGTCGGCGACGTTGGTGGACAGGGCGAGTTGCGGTACGGCGTTGATCAGGGCGGTGGCGTAGGTTCCCCAGCCGCCGTGGTGGATGACGGCCGTGCAACTGGGCAGCAGGGTGTGCAGCGCCACGCCGTCGACGGCGCGCACATTGGCGGGGACGTCAGAGATGTCGGCGAGTTCCGCCCGCTGCTGCGGGAGGAGCGCGGCGACCACCTCGATGTCGAGCGCGGACAGCGCTCCGAGGATGTCGGGGACGGAGACGTAGTCGCCGCCGTAGGCCTCGGTGTTGCTCGTGCCGAGGGTCAGACAGACCCGCGGCCGCTTGGGTGCCTCGCGCAGCCACTGCCACCACACCGCGTCGCCGTTGTAGGGCACGTAGCGCATGGACAGGGACCGCAGCGTGGTCTCCGGCCGCAGGCTGGGCGGGAGGGTGTCGAGGGTGTACTGCCCGTTGATCAGCTCTTCGTCGCAGGTGACGCCGAAGGGGGCGCCCCGCTCGTCGAGCCAGTCGGCGAGCGGGTCGACCCGCTCCTCGGGCGGGGCCTGGTGCATCAGGTCGAGATAGGTCTGCCGTGCCCTGCCGTAGACGTCTGCGCACCAGAGCAGCCGGACGTGCACGGCGTCGCAGGCGCGGGCGGCGAGGGCACCGGCGTAGCAGAGCGGGTCACGGATGACCAGGTGCGGCTGCCAGCTCTTGGCCAGGGCGGTCATCTCCTCGATGACCGGCTCGTTGTAGAGCGCGAAGCCGTAGGGGACGCTGATCTCGTAGCGGCTGCGGAGGGCGGGCCAGTCCACCTCTCCCGGCCCCAGCCGGCTCCAGTTGGCGACATCCTGGTCCTGGGATTCGGGGGCCAGTTTCATGGCCTGGTGGAGTTCGTGGTCGCGGCCGACGGGGGCGGCGACCAGGCCGGTGCCGGTGACGATGTCGGTGAGTGCCGGTGCGTTCGCCATGCGTACGTCGTGTCCTGCCGCGGTCAGCGCCCAAGCCAGCGGCACCATGGAATACAGGTGCGACTTCTCGGACAGTCCGGCGAACAGCACGCGCATGCGGGTCCCCTCTCGGTCGCGCACGTTTTGGGTGGCCTCGATATGACCGCCAGGCCCGCATTCACGGCCAGAGCGTGGATGGTGTCGATGCTTATCCTGTGGTCTGCGGAGGTGCCTTGCGGTACCGCGCCGTCAGGGTCTGGGGATTCCTCCAGACAATGGCCGCCGGGCTCCCTGCCGCCTCCCGGATGCCCGGGGTGGGCCGGTCGCCGGCCTGTCGGAGCCCGTCGGGAGCGGGCCTGCGCACTGCCCCGTCCGGGCTTCGGAAATCCCTAGAATTGCGCCGCATTCCTGTCCGCTGCCGCGCTGCCGTGCTGAGCTTCGGTCTTATCCGTGAGGAGTGGTTTCGGCGGCAGGAAGCGTGCTGCGGTATGCGACCGGGCCGCCGCGAAAGGGGAATCAGCGGTGCCGCAGAAAATGTCGTATGTCCTCCCGAACGTGCCGCATCCGCTGCGGACACCCGGCCCGGAGGTCGGGCAGCCTCCGACGGTGGAGCCGGACGGCGGCGCGACGCTGCTGGCCTGGATGCGCAGGATGCGCGACGAGAGACCGGTGTGGCGGGACGAGTCGGGGAACGCGCATGTCTTCAGACATGCGGACGTGGTGCGCATCATGGCGGATCCGGGGCTGTACTCCTCCGACACCGTGGGGCGCCTCGGCGGCGGTGAGACACCCAGCGGTGTCCTGCTGCTGCTCGACCCTCCCCAGCACGGCAAGCTGCGCCGCCTGGTCAGCCGCGCGTTCACCAACCGGCTGATCTCCGAACTGGCCCCACAGATCACCAACCTCACCCGGGAACTGCTCGACGCGGTCGACGGTGACCGCTTCGATCTGGTGGAGGCGGTGGCCAATCCGCTGCCGGTGATGGTGATCGCCACGATGCTGGGGGTGCCGGTCGGCGACCACGACAAGTTCCAGGCGTGGGGCGAGCAGTTGCTGGCCACGGATGCGTCGGACCCGGAGAGCGTGCGGCGCATGGAGCTGACCGGAAAGGAGATCTCGGCGTACCTGCAGGAATTCGTGGACGCCCGCCGGCGCACCCCCCACGACGATCTGATCGGGACCCTGGTCCAGGCGGAGGTCGACGGGCAACGGCTGGCCGACGACGAGATCGTCAGCTTCGCCACGCTGCTGCTGCTGGCGGGCCACATCACGACCTCGGTGCTGCTCGGCAACATCCTGCTGTGCCTGGACAGCGCGCCGGAGCGCTGGGAGGCGCTGCGCGCGGACCGGTCCGGGATAGCCGCGGTGATCGAGGAGACACTGCGCTGCCGGCCGCCGTTCACCCGCATCGAACGGGTACCGACCCGGCAGGTGGAGATCGCCGGAGAGGTCATCGAGCCGAACACCATGATCCATCTGTGGCTGCTGTCCGCCAACCATGATGAGCGGGTCTTCGACGACCCCGCTGACTTCGTGCCGGAGCGTTCCAACTCCCGGCAGACGGCGTTCGGTCACGGCATCCACTACTGCATCGGGGCCCCGCTCGCCCGGCTGGAGAGCCGGATCGTGCTGGAGCTGATGCTGGACCGCTTCCGCAGCGTGCGGGTGGACGCCGACGCCCCGTTGTCGTTCCACGGCAGCAACGTCTTCGGCGCCGAGCGGCTGCCGCTGGTGGTCCGGCGCGCCTGAAAGCACCGTGACGGACCTCGCCGCACCGGTCAGGAAGCGGCGGGGTCCACCGTGATGGCCCGGGACGGGCACAGCTGCTCCGCCTCTTCCACGTCCTCCGCGCACCGCTCGGGCGGGTCGGCCATCAGCAGCACGACACGGCCGTCGTCCTCGTGCTGCTCGAAGACCTCACCGGCGGTCATCGCACACATCCCGGCGCCGACACACCGGTCCCGGTCAACCGTGATCTTCATCGTCCATCTCCCTCGTCTCGTGGCCCTGCGACCTCGTCTTGTGGGCCCGTGGTCCTGCCGACCATGGTGTCCGCTGTGCGGCGCGCCGCCGACGGTCACCGGCCGGGTTTGGTGAATCGCCCAGACAATGGACCCGGGGCCCTGGGCCCTGGGGCCCCGGGCGGCCGCCCGGCCGTCGCAGGCCGCTGCCCGCCGCTCATCACGGCGTGTCGCCTCGCGGCTGCGGCCCCGGCAGGGCCTCGACCCAGGCGGCGACGGTCTTGGCGGTGGAGGCCGCGTGGTCCTCCATCATCGTGAAGTGGTTGCCCGGCACCTCGGTCACCGTGTCCGCGCCGTCCCAGGAGGCCTGCCACTCCTCCGGCGCGAGCTCTTCCCCCTCCTCGGCGCTCACCGGCGGCTCGCTGGAGCGCACCAGCAGCACCGGGCGGGACAACCGGTCCGGCGACCAGGCGCCGACGACGTGGATGTACCAGCTCATCGCGGTGAGCCGGTCGGAATCCATGTGTGCGAACAGGGACTCGCGGGCGAACATGCCGCCGATCATCTGTCCGGCGAACCGGGTGAACGGCGAGTCCTCACGCGGCAGATAGGTGTCCAGCAGCGCCACCCCGACCGGCGGGGTCCCCGCCTTCTCCAGGTGGTGTGCCACGGCGAGGGCCAGGATGCCGCCGGACGACGAGCCCAGCAGCACGAACGGTCCGCCGTCCGCGCACCGCAGCACCGCCTCGGCCTGCAGCCGGACGACCGCGTCGAACGAGGCGGGCAGGTGCTCTCCCCTGCCGAAGCCCGGGGTGGGCAGCGCCCATACGTCGCGGGTGCCGCGGTGGGCGGAGGCGAACCTGGCGTACTGGTGGACACCGGCGAGTGCCACGTACGAGCTGAAGCAGATCAGCGCCGGCTCGGGCGTGTCCGGGGCGTCGCCGCCACGCGCGAGGCGTACGGGGGTGCAGTGCGCCCCGGTGTCCTGCGGCGTGTCGAACGTCGGCCGCAGCCGGGCGGCCGCCTGCAGCAGCGCGAAGCCCTCCTCCACCCGTTCCGACTCGCAGGCGCCCCGGAACAGGGCACCGAGGGTGTCCTGCTCCCGCGCCGGCGCGGACGGCCGGTCGTCGGATCCCCCGGCGCCGGCCCCCGGGAGGGCCCCCGCGGTCAGCTCCTCGCCCAGCCGGGCGGCGAGGTCCTGCGGGGTGGCGACGTCGAACACGAGGGTGGGCGGGAGCCGCAGACCGGTGACGGTACCGAGCTGGTTGCGCAGCTCCACGGCGGTCAGCGAGTCGAAGCCCAACTCGGTGAAATCACGGTCCTGTTCGACGTCGTCGGGCGAGCCGTGGCCGAGGACCGCAGCGACCTGGCGGCGGACCAGATCGAGCAGCAGCGCGTCCCGTCCCCCGGGGCCGGCGGCGGTCAGGCGGGCGAGCAGATCGTCCTTGTCCGCCGCGGAAGCGGAGACCGTGCGCCGGGTGCGGCCGGGCGTGGCACCGTCCAGCAGTGCCGCCTGTCCGCCCCGGCCCAGGCCCACGGTGACCAGGGCGGGGTCGCCGGTGGCCAGTGCGGCGTCGAACAGCGCGAGCCCGTCGTCGGCGGAGAGCGGCCGCATCCCGCCGCGGGCCATCCGCCGCCGGTCGGTGTCGGCGAGCCCGGTCGTCATGCCGCCGTCCTCGGCCCACAGCCCCCACGCCAGGGAGGTGGCCGGCAGCCCGTGGGCCGCCCGGTGTCCGGCCAGACCGTCCAGGAAGGCGTTCGCGGCCGCGTAGTTGGCCTGCCCCGCCGAGCCGAAGGTGCCGGCCGCGGAGGAGAAGAGCACGAACGCCGACAGCTTCTGATCCTTCGTCAGCTCGTGTAGCAGCCAGGCCGCGTCGGCCTTGGGGCGCAGCGTCCGGTCGATCCGCTCCTCGTCGAGGGCGGTCAGCACGCCGTCGTCGACGACCCCGGCGAGGTGCACGACGGCGGTCAGCGGGCGCTCTGCCGGGACCGCACCGAGCAGCGCCGTCACGTCCGCCCGCTCGCCGACGTCGCAGGCCGCCAGGGAGACTTCCGCCCCCTGTGCCGCCAGCTCCGCGCGGAGCCGGTCCGCCCCTTCGGCCGCGGGGCCGCGGCGGCTCGCCAGCAGCAGGTGCCGCACGCCGTGCCGGGTGACCAGATGGCGTGCCACGAGCCGCCCCAGCGCACCGGTGGCGCCGGTGACCAGCACCGTGCCGTCCGGGTCGAACGGGGACTGCGGGTCCCGGGGAGGCTCGACGCGGGCGAGGTGCGGCAGCCGCAGCTCGCCGTCCCGCAGCACCGCCTGCGCGGGGGCGGCGGCCACCGCGTCCGCGAGCGCTTCGCGGGAGGCCTCGCTGTGGTCGAGGTCGAGCAGCCACAGCCGCCCGGGGTGTTCCCGCTGCGCGGAGCGGACCAGCCCGCACAGCGCCGCGCCCGCGAGGTCGCCGACGTCCTCGCCGGCCGCGGCGGCGACGGCGCCCCGGGTGACCAGCACCAGCCGGGAGCCGGCGAACCGCTCCTCGGCGAGCCACTGGCGACAGGTGGCGAGGGTGCTGGCGAGCAGCCCCCGCACGTCGGGGGCGGCGGCCGTACCGGTTTCGGCGGCGCACTCCAGCAGCACGGTGTCGGGCATCGTCATCCCGGTGCCCACCGCGGCCGCCAGCGCGTCGAGGTCGGCGTACGACTCGGTGTGCACCCCCGCGCCGTCCAGCGCCTCCGTGATCCCGGCGTCCGTGGCACCGCCGGCCGGGGCGCCGGCCGGGCTGCCGAGCACGACCCACCGTGCGGGGCCCGACCGTGCGGGCACGGAGTCGGCGGCCCGCCAGTCGACGCGCAGCGGCGCCTCCGGACCGGCCTGCGGGGCGGCGGGCAGCTGCTCGGGAGTCACCGTGCGCAGGGTCAGCGCGTCGGCGGAGGCGACGGGCCGCCCGGAGACATCCGTGACCAGCACCGAGAAGGCATCCGTCCGGCCCTCGGCTGGCGCCAGACGGACCCGCAGCGCATCGGCCCCCTCGGCATGGAACGTGACCCCGCTCCAGGCGAACGGCAGCATCGCACCGCCGCCCCCCGCGCCGCCGTCCGCCGCGTCCCGGCCGCCGACGAGCAGCGTCTGCACGGCCGCGTCGAGCAGCGCCGGGTGCAGCGTGAACCGTGCGGCGTCGGCGCGGTACGGCTCGGGCAGGGCGGCCTCGGCGTACAGCTCCTCACCGCGCCGCCAGACCCGTCCGAGCCCCCGGAACGCGGGCCCGTAGGCGAACCCGGCCTCGGCGAAGGCGTCGTACCACTCCCCCGCCCCGACCGGCTCGGCGCCCTGGGGCGGCCAACTTCCGGGAACTTCCGGCTCGTTCGGCGGGGCGGTGGCCAAGGTGCCCTGGGCGTGCCGGGCCCACGGCGCGTCGTCGTCCTCCTCCACGGGCCGGGAATGCACGGTGAACGACCGGCACCCGGCGTCGTCGGGCGCGCTCACCGCGACCTGAAGCTGGACCGCGCCACGCTCCGGAAGGACGAGCGGTGCCTCCAGGGTGAGTTCGGCGAGATGGTCGCAGCCGGTCCGGTCACCGGCGCTGACGGCCAGGTCGAGATAGGCCGTCGCGGGCAGGATCACCCGACCCAGCACCGCGTGATCGGCGAGCCAGGCATGGGTGGCCAGGGACAGCCGCCCCGTGAAGACCACGGATTCCGCACCGGCCACGGTGACCGCGGCACCGAGCAGCGGATGCCCGGCCGCGCGCAGCCCCACGGCGTCGAGATCGCCCGCCGTGGCGACCGCGTCCCACCAGTAGCGCCGGCGCTGGAAGGCGTAGGTCGGCAGGTCGACGCGGCGGGCGCCGGCGAACAGCGCGGCCCAGTCGAGCCCGGCGCCCGAAGTGTGGAGCGCGCCGACCGCGGCCATGACGCCGAGCGCCTCGGGCCGGTGCTTGCGCAGCGCCGGAATCAGCGTCCGCTCACCGTCGAGGCACGCCTGCGCCATCGCGGTCAGCGTGCCGTCCGGCCCGATCTCCAGGAACCGGGTCACGCCCTGCTCCTCCAACCACCGGACGCCGTCGGCGAAGCGGACCGCCTCACGGACGTGCCGCACCCAGTAGGCGGGGGACGTCAGTTCCTGCGACGTGGCGAGCGTGCCCGTGACGTTCGAGACCACCGGGATACGGGGTTCCCCGAACGTCAGGCTCTCGGCGACGGTGCGGAACTCGTCGAGCATCGGCTCCATCAGCGGCGAGTGGAAAGCATGACTCACCTGGAGCCGCTTCACCTTCCGACCCTCGGACTCGAAACGGTCGGCGATGGCCGCCACCGCGGACTCCTCGCCGGAGACCACAACCGACCGCGGACCGTTCACCGCGGCGATGCTGACCCGCTGCTCGTGACCCTCCAGGAGCGGCAGCACCTCTGCTTCCGACGCCTGGATCGAGACCATGGCGCCGCCGGTCGGGAGCGCCTGCATCAGACGACCACGAGCCGCCACCAGACGACACGCGTCCTCCAGCGACAGCACACCGGCAATGTGCGCAGCCACCAACTCACCGATGGAATGACCCACCAGGAAGTCGGCCCGCACACCGAACGACTCCACCAACCGGAACAACGCCACCTCGACGGCGAACAACGCCGGCTGAGTGAAACCCGTCCGATTCAGCAGGTCGGTGTCGCCTCCGAACACCACCTCCCGCAACGGCGAGTCCAACTCCCCGTCGAAGTGCACACAGACAGCATCAAACGCCTCCGCGAAGACGGGAAAGGACTCGTACAACTCCCTTCCCATTCCCACGCGTTGGGCACCCTGGCCCGTGAACAGCAGGGCCGTCCGGCCCTCACCACGTACCACCCCGGTGAGGACCTGTGCCGGGGTCTCCCCGTTCGCCAGCGCGCTCAGGGCGGTCAGCAGCTCGTCGCGGGTGGTGCCGACGAGGGCGGCGCGGTGTTCGAAGGTGGAGCGGGTCGTGGCCAGGGAGAGGCCCACGTCCCGCGGATCGAGGTCGGGTCGGTCCGCGAGGTGTGTGTGCAGTCGGCCGGCCTGCGCATGGAGGGCGTCGCGGGTGGTGCCGCTGAGCGTCCAGGTGACCGGCACGGACGGGGTGCGGGCCGGTGGTGGGGTGGGGGTGGCCGGGGCCTGTTCCAGGATGGCGTGCACATTGGTGCCGCTGATGCCGAAGGAGGAGACACCCGCCCGGCGCGGCCGGTCGGTGTCGGGCCACTCCACGGTGTCCGTGAGCAGCCGTACGTTCCCCTCCGACCAGTCGACATGGGTCGAGGGGCGGTCGATGTGCAGGGTGGGCGGCAGAGTGCCGTGCTGGAGTGCGAGCACCATTTTGATCAGGCCCGCCACGCCCGCGGCGGCCTGGGTGTGGCCGATGTTGGACTTGACGGAGCCGAGCCACAGTGGCCGGTCGGTCTCCCGGTCCTGGCCGTAGGTCGCCAGGAGTGCCTGGGCCTCGATGGGGTCGCCGAGGGTGGTGCCGGTGCCGTGGGCCTCGACGGCGTCGACGTCCGTTCCGGACAGGCCGGCGCCGGTCAGGGCCTCGCGGATCACCCGTTGCTGGGAGGGGCCGTTGGGGGCGGTCAGGCCGTTCGAGGCGCCATCCTGGTTGACGGCGGAGCCGCGGAGCAGTGCCAGCACCATGTGGCCGTTGCGCTGTGCGTCGGAGAGCCGCTCGACCAGTACGACGCCTACGCCCTCGGAGAAGCCGGTGCCGTCGGTCCGGTCGGCGAACGCCTTGCAGCGGCCGTCGGGGGCCAGTCCCTGCTGGCGGCTGAAGTCCAGGAAGAGTCCCGGGGTGGACATCACGGTGACGCCGCCGGCCAGCGCGAGGTCGCATTCGCCCGAGCGGAGGGCCTGCGCCGCGAGGTGCAGGGCGACCAGCGAGGAGGAGCAGGCGGTGTCGACGGTGACCGCGGGGCCTTCCAGGCCGAAGGTGTAGGAGAGGCGGCCGGACATGACGCTCGCCGAGTTGCCGGTGCCGAGGTGGGCCTCGGCGTCCGGTGCGGGGGCGAGGGAACGGGAGGAGTAGTCCTGGTAGTTGGTGCCGGCGAAGACGCCGGTGCGGCTGCCGCGCAGCGCGACCGGGTCGATGCCGGCCCGCTCGAACGCCTCCCACGACGTCTCCAGCAGCAACCGCTGCTGCGGATCCATCGCCACCGCCTCCCGCGGCGAGATACCGAAGAAGCCCGCGTCGAAGCCGCCGACATCGTCGAGGAACCCACCGGCACGCGTATAGCTGCGGCCGGGTAGCCCCGGCTCGGGGTCGTAGAGCGCCTCCAGGTCCCAACCACGGTCCGCCGGCCACTCACCGATCGCATCCACCCCACCCGCCAGCAACCGCCAGAACTCCTCCGGGGACGCCACTCCGCCGGGAAAACGGCAGCTCATCGCGACGATGGCGATGGGGTCGTCCTCGTGGGCGGTGGCCGCCCGGGCGGGGGCCGGGGCGGCCGGGGTGGGCTCCTCGTCGAGATGCAGTTCGGTCCGCAGTCGGGTGGCCAGGGCCGCCGGGGTCGGGTGGTCGAAGATGAGGGTGGCCGGGAGGCGGGTGCCGATGGCCGTGCTGAGCGCGTTGCGGAGTTCGACGGCCATGAGGGAGTCGAAGCCCAGTTCACGGAAGGCACGGTGGGGGGCGATCTCGTCGGGGTCGCTGTGGTTGAGGACGGCGGCGATGTGGGCGCGGACGAGTTCCGACAGGGCCTGGCGCTGCTCGGCCTCGTCCAAGGCGGCGAGCTGCCGGGCGAGGGCGGGGCCTTCGGTGGTCTCCTCGGTCGCCGGTGCGGCGGCGGCGCGGGCCCGCTGCGCGTCGGGGAGGTCGGCGATCAGGGGCCGGGTGCGGGCCGTGGTGTAGGCGTGGGTGAAGGTGTCCCAGTCGATGTCGGTGACGGCCAGGGTGGTGTCGTCGTGGTCGAGGGCGCGTTGCAGGGCGGCGACGGCCGACTGCGGGTCCATGACGCGGACGCCGTGCCGGTGGAGTCGCTCGCCCACGGTGCCCTCGGCCATACCTGCCTCCGCCCAGGGGCCCCAGGCTATGGAGGTGGCCCGGTGCCCGGCGGCGCGGCGCTGCTGGGCCAGGGCGTCGAGGTAGGCGTTGCCGGGGGCGTAGTTGGCGTGGCCCGGTGCGCCGATGGTGCCCGCGGTGGAGGAGAACAGCACGAAGGCCGACAGGTCGTGTGCCCGGGTCAGTTCGTCGAGGTTGCGGGCGCCGCCGGCCTTCACCCGGAGCACCCCGGCCAGTTGGGCGGGGGTGAGGGAGTTGATGGTCCCGTCGTCGAGGACGGCCGCGGTGTGCAGGACGGCGGTCAGCGGCCGGTCGGCGGGGAGGGTGTCGAGCAGGGCGGCGAGCGCGTCCCGGTCGGCGATGTCGCAGGCGGCGAACTCGGTCCGGGTGCCGAACTCGGCCAGCTCCGCGGCGAGTTCGGAAGTGCCGGGGGTGTCGGCGCCGCGCCTGCTGACGAGCAGCAGATGGGGTGCGCCGTTGCGGGCGAGCCAGCGGGCCACGTGCCGTCCGAGGGCGCCGGTGCCGCCGGTGACCAGGACGGTGCCCCGGGGTGTCCAGCGCCGGGTGGTGTCGAGTGCGCCGGTGGCGGCGCGGACCAGCCGCCGGGCGAGGATGCCGTGCGGGCGGATCGCCAGCTGGTCCTCGTCGCCGAGGCCGGCGAGGGCCCGGACCGCGGCGGTGGCCGCGGCCGGGTCCAGGGTTTCGGGCAGGTCGAGCAGTCCGCCCCAGCGCTCCGGCTGTTCCAGGGCGACGACGCGGCCGAAGCCCCACACCAGGGCCTGGCGGGGTGCGGTGACGCCGCGCAGCGGATCGGTGGTCACGGCGCCCCGGGTGGCGAACCACAGCGGGGCCTCGATGCCGAGATCGTCGAGGGCCTGCACGAGGGCGACGGTGGCGGCGAAGCCGCGCGGCAGGCCGGGGTGGGCTCCGTGTTCGTCCTCGTCCAGGGCGAGCAGGGAGACGATTCCGGCGACCGGGGGCAGCGGCGCGTCCGGGTCGGCCGGGTCGCGCAGGGCCGCCCCGATCGTCGCGGCCAGTGCGTCGCGGTCCCCTTCGGCGTCCACGGGCACGGTGAGGGAGTGCGCGCCGGCCGCGGCGAGCGCGGCCGTCAGGTCGTCGGCCGGGGTGGCGTCGCCGGGGGTGAGCAGCAGCCAGGTGCCGCGGAGGGTGGCGGGAGCGGTGGCGGCGGGGACGGGCTTCCAGGTGATGCGGTAGCGCCACGAGTCGGCCTGGGCACCCTCGCGGTGGCGCCGGCGGTAGTCGTTGAGCGCGGGCAGCAGCGCGTCGAGGGTGGCCGGGTCCAGGGCGAGTGCCGCGCCGAGGGTGTCGGCGTCGCCACTCTCGACGGCTTCCCAGAAGCGGGCGTCGGTGGCGTCGCCGGGGCCGCCGCGCAGTGCGGGGGCGGGCTCGGGCCAGTAGCGGCGCCGCTGGAAGGGGTAGGTCGGCAGGGCGATCGGCCGGGCGGCGCCGGTGCCGGCGGGGTCGAGGACGGAGCGCCAGGTGACGGGCCCGCCGGCGACGGAGAGTTCGGCGAGGGAGGTGAGGAACCGCCGTGGGCCGCCCTCGCCCTTGCGCAGGGTGCCGACGACGGCGGTGTCCGTGAGGTCGAGTGCGTCGAGGGTCTCGCGCACGGCGGTCGTCACCACGGGGTGCGGGGAGGCCTCGACGTAGGCGCGGTAGTCCTGTTCGGCCAGCGAGCGGACGGCGTGTTCGAAGCGGACGGTCCGGCGCAGGTTGCGGTACCAGTACTCGGCGTCGAGCCGGCCGGTGTCGATCCAGTCGCCGGTGACCGTGGAGAAGAACGGGGTGGCGCCGCTGCGCGGGCGCACCGGTGCGAGGTCGGCGAGCAGTTGCTCGCGGATCTCCTCGACCTGTGCGGAATGGGACGCGTAGTCGACCGGAATCCGACGGACCTGGGCGCCGTCGGCCTGCAGCGCGGCGAACAGCTCGTCGAGGGCGTCGGCCGCGCCGGAGACGACGACGGAGCGGGGGCCGTTGACGGCGGCCACGGAGATGGCGTCGCCCCAGGGGGCGAGGCGCTCCTCCACCTCGGTCAGCGGCAGCAGGACGGACATCATGCCGCCGCGTCCCGCGAGCGCGGTCAGCGCGCGGCTGCGCAGGACGACGACGCGGGCGGCGTCCTCCAGGCTCAGCGCCCCGGCGACGCAGGCCGCGGCGATCTCGCCCTGGCTGTGTCCCACGACGGCGTCGGGCTCCACCCCCCGGGCGCGCCAGAGCCCGGCGAGGGCGACCATCACGGCGAACAGGGCGGGCTGGACGACGTCCACGCGTTCGAGGGACGGTGCGCCCGGCGCGCCGCGCAGCACCTCGTCGAGGGACCAGTCGGCGAACCGTTCCACGGCCTGGGCGCATTCGGTGAAGCGGGCGCGGAACTCCGGGTCGGTGTCGAGGAGTTCGGTGGCCATACCGGCCCACTGGGAGCCCTGGCCGGGGAAGAGGAAGGCGGTGCGGCCGTCCCCGCCGCTCGTGCCGCGTACCACTCCGGCGGCGGGGGTGTCGCGGGCGAGCAGGTCCAGCCCGCGGCGCAGCTCCTCGTGGTCGGCGGCGAGCACGGTGGCCCGGTGCTCGAACGTGCTGCGGGTGGTGGCCAGCGACCAGGCGAGGTCGGGCAGCGGCGGCGGGGTCGGGCCGCAGAGTCGTTCGTGCAGCCGCGCGGCGAGGGTGCGCAGCGATTCCGCGGTGCGCGCGGAGAGGGGGAAGGCGAGGTCGCGGGCGGCGGTGTCGGGGGCGGCGTCGGCCTCGGGGGCCGGCTCCCCGTCCGGGGCCTGTTCGATGATGACGTGGGCGTTGGTGCCGCTGACACCGAAGGAGGAGACCGCGGCCCGGCGCGGCCGTCCGTGGTCGGGCCAGGCGGTGGCCTCGGCGAGCAGCGCGACGTTCCCCGCCGACCAGTCGACGTGTGACGACGGTTGGTCGAGGTGCAGGGTCGAGGGCATCAGCCCTTCCTGGAGGGCGAGCACGGCCTTGATGACGCCGGCCGCGCCGGCCGCGGCCTGGGTGTGCCCGATGTTGGACTTCACCGAGCCCAGCCACAGGGGTTGCCGCTCGTCCCGGTCCTGCCCGTAGGTCGCCAGCAGTGCCTGGGCCTCGATGGGGTCGCCGAGGGTCGTGCCGGTGCCGTGGGCCTCCACCATGTCGACGTCCGCGGTGGCCAGGCCCGCGCCGGACAGCGCCTGCCAGATGACGCGCTGCTGGGAGGGGCCGTTGGGGGCGGTCAGGCCGTTCGAGGCGCCGTCCTGGTTGACGGCGGAGCCGCGCAGGACGGCCAGCACGGGGTGCCCGTTGCGGCGGGCGTCGGAGAGCCGCTCGACGAGGAGCATGCCCGCGCCCTCGCCCCAGGCGGTGCCGTCGGCCGCGTCCGCGAAGGCCTTGCAGCGGCCGTCGGCGGCCAGTCCGCGCTGCCGGCTGAACTCCAGGAACAGGCCGGGCGTGGACATCACGGTGACGCCGCCGGCCAGCGCGAGGTCGCATTCGCCCGAGCGGAGGGCCTGCGCCGCGAGGTGCAGGGCGACCAGCGAGGAGGAGCAGGCGGTGTCGACGGTGACCGCGGGCCCCTCCAGGCCCAGGGCGTAGGAGACCCGGCCGGACACCACGCTGGCGGCGTTGCCGGTGCCGATGTGGCCTTCCAGCCCTTCCGCGGCGCCGAGCAGCAGCGCGGTGTAGTCCTGCCCGTTGGTGCCGGCGAAGACGCCGGTACGGCTGCCGCGCAGGGACTGCGGGTCGATGCCGGCCCGCTCGAACGCCTCCCACGACGTCTCCAGCAGCAACCGCTGCTGCGGATCCATCGCCACCGCCTCCCGCGGCGAAATCCCGAAGAAGCCCGCGTCGAAACCACCGACATCGTCCAGGAAACCACCGGCACGGGTATAGCTGCGCCCCGGGACCCCCGGCTCGGGGTCGTAGAGCGCCTCCACGTCCCAACCACGGTCCGCCGGCCACTCACCGATCGCATCCACCCCACCCGCCAGCAACCGCCAGAACTCCTCCGGCGAACCCACCCCACCGGGAAAACGGCAGCTCATCGCCACGATCGCCACCGGTTCCTGGCGCCCGGCCTCCACTTCCTGGAGGCGCTGGCGGGTCTGGTGGAGGTCGCTGGTGACCTTCTTGAGGTACTCGAGGAGCTTCTCTTCGTTCATGCACCCTCATCCACGTGGCGGTTCCGGGGGTTCTGCGGTCGGCGCGTCATGACATGCCGAGGTCGTTGTCGATGAAGTCGAAGATCTCGTCCGCGGTGGCGGAGTTGATCCGGTCGCTCACCCCGGCGCCGTCATCCGCCGCCGTGTCGGCCTCCGCCCGCTCGCTCCACTTCGCGAGCAGCGTCTGGAGGCGGGAGGCGATCCTGGCCCGCTGCGGATCGTCCTGCGCCACCTCGGCGAGCACGTCCTCCAGCCGGTCCAGCTCGGCGAACGCGGGCAGCGCCCCGGCCGTGTCACCCGCCGCGACCTGCGTGCGCAGATGGCGGGCGAGGGCCGCGGCGGTCGGGTGGTCGAACAGCAGCGTGGCGGGCAGCTGGGTGCCGGTGGCCAGACCGAGTCGGTTGCGCAGCTCGACGGCCATGAGCGAGTCGAAGCCCAGCTCGCTGAACGCCCGCTTCGGGTCGATCGAGTCCACCGCGTCGTACCCGAGGACGCCGGCCACCTGGGTGCGCACGAGCGTGACCAGGACCCGTTCCTGGTCCGTCTCGCTGCGTCCGGCCAGCTGGGCGCGCAGCGCCCGCAGACCGCCCGGCCCGTCACCGTCCGCGGACTCGCGCTCCGGGGCCGCGCGCCGGGCCTCCGGCAGGTCGGCGAGGAGCGCGCTGGGCCGCACCGAGGTGAAGCCGGGGACGAAGCGCGCCCAGTCCACGTCGGCGACGGTCAGCGTGGTGTCGCCGCGGGTGAGGGCCCGCTCCAGCGCGTCGACCGCGAGCCGCGGGTCGAGCGTGCCCATGCCACCGCGGCTGAGACGCTCGGCCAGCTGCTCGTCGCCCCCGCCGCCGGCCGCCATGCCGGCGCCGGCCCACGGGCCCCAGGCGACGGAGGTGGCGGGCAGGCCCAGGGCGTGCCGGTGTTCGGCGAGGGCGTCCAGATAGGCGTTGGCGGCGGCGTAGTTGGCCTGGCCGGTTGCCCCCGCCGTGCCGGCGAAGGACGAGAACAGCACGAACGCGGTGAGGCCGTCGGTCAGCTCGTGCAGATGCGCGGCGGCCGCCATCTTGGCGCGCAGTACGGCGTCCAGGCGGTCCCCGTCGAGTCCGGCGAGCAGCCCGTCGTCGAGCACGCCCGCGGCGTGGAACACCGCGTCGACGGGGTGTTCGGCCAGCAGCCGCGCGAGCGCGTCGCGGTCGGCGGCGTCGCAGGCGGCGAGCGTCACCCGGGTGCCCCGGGCGGTGAGTTCGGCCCGCAGCTCGGCCGCGCCCTCGGCCTGCGGGCCGCGCCGGCCCGCGAGGATCAGGTGCGCGGCGCCCCGGTCGGCCAGCCGGCGGGCCACGTGTGCGCCGAGCGCGCCGGTGCCGCCGGTGATCAGCACGGTGCCGGTGCACGCCCACGGCTCGTCGGCGCCGGATGCGGTGTCAGGGGTCCGGGCGCGGACCAGCCGCCGGGCGAACACGCCCGAGCCGCGTACGGCGACCTGGTCCTCGCCCGGACCGGCTTCCAGGACCGCGCACAGCCGCGCAACGGTCCGCTCGTCGGGCTCGGCGGGCAGGTCGACCAGACCGCCCCAGCCCTGCGGCTGCTCCAGCGCGGCGACGCGTCCCAGGCCCCAGACGGCGGCCTGGACGGGCGACGGCACGGCCTCGCCCTCGCGTGCCGCGACGGCCCCGGTGGTCGCGCACCACAGGGGCGCGCCGGTGCCCAGGTCGTCGAGCGCCTGGACGAGGGCCATGGTCGCGGCGAGTCCGCCGGGCGTGGCGGGCCGGCCGCGGTGCGGTTCCTCGTCGGTGCCCAGCAGGGACAGCACCCCGTCGAAGGGGCCCGACTCGCCGAGCAGGGTGGCCAGTTGGTCGGCGAGCGACTTGCGCTCGGCGCGGGCGCAGTCGACCTCGACCGGGACGACCGCGGCCGCCCCGTGGGCGGTGAGCCCGGCCGTGAGCGCCGTCTCCCAGGCGCGGTCGCGATGGCCCGCGGGGTGGGCGAGCAGCCAGGTGCCGGAGAGCACCGGAGCCGCGGCGTCGGCGGTCGGCCGCCAGCTGACCCGGTATTCCCAGCCGTCGGCGACGGTGCGCTCACGCTGCTGGTGGCGCCACGAGGACAGCGCGGGCAGCACCTCGCGCAGCGGGGCGTCGCCCGCCAGGTGGAGGCGCTCGGCCAGCTCGCCCGGGTCGGTCTGCTCCACGGCGGCCCAGAACTGGTCGTCGAGCGACTGTGCCGCCCCGTCCCCGGCCTGCGGGCCGGCCGGCTCCAGCCAGTACCGGCGGCGCTGGAAGGCGTAGGTGGGCAGCTCGACGCGGCGTGTCCCCTCGCCGTACAGCGCGGCGGGTCCCGTGCCGAGACCGCGGACGTGCAGACTCGCGGCGGCCAGCAGGGCGCTGCGCGCCTCGGGCCGTTCGCGGCGCAGGACGGGCAGTGCGGCGGCCTCCTCGCCGGGCTCGCGCAGGCTCTCCCACGCCATGGCGGCGAGGGCGCCGTCGGGGCCCAGTTCCAGGTAGGTCCGTACCCCGTCGGTCTCCAGCCGGCGGACGCCGTCGCAGAAGCGGACGGCCTCGCGGACGTGCCGCACCCAGTAGTCGGGCGAGGTCAGGTCGGCGTCGGCCGCCGGTTCCCCGGTGAGGTTGGAGATGACGGGGACGCGCGGCGGTGCGTAGCGCACGCCCCGCGCGATCTCCCCGAACTCCGCCAGCATCGTGTCCATCAGTGGAGAGTGAAACGCATGGCTGACCCGCAAACGCCTAGTCTTTCGCCCGCGCTCGGCCAGCTGTGCGGCGATCTCGGTGACCGCGTCCTGCGCACCGGAGACGACGACGGCCGTCGGTCCGTTCACCGCGGCGATCCCGGCCCGGTCGGCCAGGCCCGCCAGCAGCGGCCGGACCTCCTCCTCGGCGGCCTGTACGGCGATCATGGCGCCGCCTTCCGGCAGTGCCTGCATCAGCCGGCCGCGGGCGGCGACCAGCCGGCACGCGTCCTCCAGGGTCAGCACCCCGGCGACATGTGCGGCGGTCAGCTCGCCGATGGAGTGGCCGATCAGGACGTCGGGCCGGATGCCCCACGAGGTGACGAGTGCGTGCAGCGCGGTTTCCACGGCGAACAGCGCGGGCTGGGTGTAGGCCGTGCGGTCCAGCAGCGCGGCCTCGGGCGTGCCCTCGTCGGCGAAGACGATCTCGCGCAGCGGCCTCTCCAGGTGCCGGTCGAACTCCGCGCAGGCCTCGTCGAAGGCCGCCGCGTAGGCGGGGAAGCGCGCGTGCAGCTCGCGTCCCATACCGGCGCGCTGGGATCCCTGGCCGCTGAACAGGAAGGCGAGCTTCCCGCCGGTGTCCGCGCGGCCGCGCACCAGCTCGGCCGTGTCCTCGCCGCGGGCCAGCGCGGCGAGGCCCTTGAGGAACGCGTTCCGGTCCCCGGCGACCAGCGCCGCCCGGTGGTCGAAGGCGGCCCGGGTGGTGGCGAGCGAGTACCCCACCTCGCGCACCGGCAGGTCCGGGTGGTCGGTGAGGTGGGCGCGCAGCCGCTTCGCCTGGTCACGGAGTGCGGCCCCGGACCGGGCGGACAGCGGCCAGACCACGGGTCCCGCCGGGTCCTCGGTCCCGTCGTCCCCGGCCCGCACCGCCTCGGCGGGCGCGGCGCCGTCGAGCGGAGTGGCACCCTCGGGCTCACCCTCAACCGCTCCGTACTGTTCGAGCACCACATGCGCGTTGGTGCCGCTGATCCCGAACGAGGACACCCCGGCCCGGCGCGGCAGTTCGTGCCGCGGCCACTCCACGGCCCGGGTCAGCAGCCGCACCTCGCCCGCCGACCAGTCGACGTGCGAGGACGGCTCGTTGACGTGCAGCGTGCGGGGCAGGACACCCTTCCGGAGGGCCAGCACCATCTTGATCACGCCGGCGATGCCGGCGGCGGCCTGGGTGTGTCCGATGTTGGACTTCACCGAGCCCAGCCACAACGGCCGGTCGGCCGCCCGGTCCTGGCCGTAGGTGGCGAGCAGCGCCTGAGCCTCGATCGGGTCGCCCAGCGACGTTCCGGTGCCGTGCGCCTCGACCGCGTCCACCTCATGGGCGTCGAGCCCGGCGTTGGCGAGCGCGGCCCGGATGACCCGCTGCTGGGAGGGCCCGTTGGGGGCGGTCAGGCCGTTCGACGCGCCGTCCTGGTTGACCGCCGAGCCACGGAGCACGGCGAGCACCGGGTGCCCGTTGCGCCGCGCGTCGGAGAGCCGCTCGACGAGGACGATGCCCGCGCCCTCGCCCCAGCCGGTGCCGTCCGCGTCGTCGGCGAACGCCTTGCACCGCCCGTCGCCGGCCAGCCCGCCCTGCCTCCCGAACTCCACGAAGGCACCGGGGGTGGCCATCACGGTCACCCCGCCCGCGAAGGCGAGATCGCACTCACCCAGCCGCAGCGCCTGCGCGGCCAGGTGCAGCGCCACCAGCGACGACGAACAGGCCGTGTCGACGGTGACGGCGGGACCTTCGAGACCGAGGGCGTAGGAGACCCGGCCGGACGTCACGCTGGTGGCGTGGCCGGTGAGCAGCTGCCCTTCCGTGCCCTCGGGCAGCGTGTGGGCCGCCGAGCCATAGCCCTGGTAGTTCGTGCCCGCGAACACCCCGGTGCGGCTGCCGCGCAGCGTCGCCGGGTCGATGCCGGCCCGCTCCAGCGCCTCCCACGAGATCTCCAGCAGCAGCCGCTGCTGCGGGTCCATGGTGACCGCCTCCCGCGGCGAGATGCCGAAGAAGTCCGCGTCGAAGTCGCCACTGTCGTAGAGGAATCCGCCCTCGACGCGTGCCGCGTCGTCACCGGTCTGCCAGCCGCGGTCGGCCGGCAGCGGCGACAGCGCGTCCACGCCGTCGGCGAGCAGCCGCCAGAACTCCTCGGGGCTGCCCGCCCCGCCCGGGAACCGGCAGCTCATGGCGACCACGGCGAGCTGCTCCTCGCCGGTCACCGGCCGCCCCGTCACGGCGACCGGGGTCGCGGCCGCCTGGTCGTCGCCGAACAGTTCGGTGCACACATGGCGGGCCAGCGCCGTCGGCGACGGGTAGTCGAAGACGAGCGTCGCCGGCAGCCGCAGGCCGGTCGCGGCGCCCAGCCGGTTGCGCAGCTCGACGGCGGTCAGCGAGTCGATGCCCAGACCGCGGAAGTCCCGGGCCGGCTCGACCGCTTCGGGTCCGGCATGCCCGAGGACGAGGGCCGCCTGCGACCGGACGAGTTCCAGCACCGCGGGTTCCCGCTCGGCGGCCGGCAGCGCGGCCAGCCCGGTCCGCAGGCTCTCCGCGGCGTCACCGACGGCCGCCGACGCGGCCGAGCGCCGGGCGGACCCGGTCACCAGTCCGCGCAGCAGGGCCGGCGGTGCGGACTGCGGTGCCCGTAGCGCCGCCTGGTCGAGCCGCACGGGCGCGTACACCGCTTCGGCGGTACGGAACGCGGCGTCGAACGCCGCCATGCCCTGCTCGGCCGTGAACGGCACCATGCCGCCACGCGCCATGCGCCGCAGATCGGCCTCCGACAGCTCGCCCGTCATTCCCGCGCCGGGCGCCCACGGGCCCCAGGCGAGTGCCGTGGCGGGCAGCCCCGCACCGTGCCTGGCCTGGGCGAACGCGTCCAGGAAGGCATTGGCGGCCGCGTAGTTGCCCTGCCCCGAGCCGCCGAACGTGCCCGCCACGGAGGAGAAGACGACGAACGCCGCCAGATCCTCGCCCCGGGTCAGCTCGTGCAGTGCGCTCACCGCGTCCGCCTTCGGCACGAGCACGGCGTCCAGCCGCTCGGGCGTCAGCGAGGACAGCACGCCGTCGTCGAGCACCCCTGCCGTGTGGACGACCGCGCTCAGCGGGTGCTGTGCGGGCACGGAGTCCAGCAGCTCGCGCAGGGCCTCGCGGTCGGCGGTGTCGCAGGCGGCGACGGTGACCTCGGCGCCGAGGGCGGCGAGGTCCTCGCGCAGCGCGGCGGCGCCCGGAGCCTGCGGCCCCCGGCGGCTGGACAGCACCAGATGACGGACCCCGTGCTCGGTCACCAGATGCCGGGCCAGCAGCGCGCCCAGCCCACCGGTACCGCCCGTGACCAGGACCGTTCCCTCCGCATCGAGCGGAACCGGCATGGTCAGTACGACCTTGCCGACGTTCTTGGCCTGGCTGAGGTGGCGGAAGGCCTCGGGCGCCTTCCGTACGTCCCACGCGGTGAGCGGCAGGGGCCGCAGCACGCCCTGCTCGAAGAGCGCGACGAGGGCCGTCAGCATCTCCCCGATCCGCTCCGGACCGGCGTCGAACAGGTCGAAGGCCCGGTAGCGCACGCCCTCGTGGTCGGCCGCGACCTCCCGCGGGTCACGGATATCGGTCTTGCCCATCTCCAGGAACCGGCCACCACGCGGCAGCAGCCGCAGCGAGGCGTCAACGAACTCCCGCGCCAGGGAGTCCAACACCACATCCACACCCCGGCCACCGGTCGCCTCCAGGAACGACCGCTCGAAGTCCAGCTCCCGCGAGGACGCGATGTGCGCCTCGTCCAGGCCCGAGGCCCGCAGCGTCCCCCACTTCCCCGGGCTCGCGGTGCCGAACACCTCCGCGCCCAGGTGCCGGGCCAGCTGCACCGCGGCCATCCCCACACCACCCGCGGCGGCATGCACCAGCACCGACTCGCCCGCCTGCAGCTCCCCCAGGTCCACCAGCGCGTAGTAGGCCGTCAGGAACACCACCGGAACCGACGCCGCCTGCGCGAACGACCAGCCCCCGGGGATCCGGGCGAGGGTCCGCGCATCGGCCACGGCGCGCGGACCGAAGGACTGGGTGAACAACCCCATGACCCGGTCGCCGGGGGCGAACCCGGTCACTCCCGGACCCACCTCGGTGACCACACCGGCGCCCTCGATCCCCAGCGCCACGGCGTCACCCGGGTACATGCCGAGTGCGTTCAGCACATCGCGGAAGTTCAGACCGGCGGCACGCACCGCGATCCGCACCTGTCCGGTACCCAACTCCGCCTGTGCCGTGGGCGATTCGGCGAGACGCAGGTTCGCCAGCGTGCCCTTCTCCGCGATGTCCAGGCACCACGCCCCGCTCTGCTCGGGCACCGACAGCGCATCCGGCCGTACGTGCCTGCTGAGCCGGGGGACGTACACCCGGCCCGCACGGACGGCCAGTTCGGGCTCGTCCCCGCTCAGTGCGGCGGGCAGCGCGGCGAGGGACTCGCTCGCCCCGTCCAGATCGACCAGGGTGAAGCGGTCCGGGTGCTCCGAACGCGCGGACCGGACGAGTCCCCACACGGCGGCCAGCGCCGGGTCCGGGAGCCGTTCGTCCACGGTGACCGCGCCCTGGGTGACGACGACCAGCCGGGCCGCGGCGAACCGCTCCTCGGACAGCCACGCCTGGAGCAGCGTGAGCGCCCGATGGGTCGCGGTGTGTGCGGCGGCGGCCGGGTCGCCGACAGGGGCGTCCAGCCGCAGCAGGACGTGGGACGGCGCGCCGTCCTGGGGAAGCGAGGCGAGGTCCGGGTACACGGCCGCGCCGATCGCGGACAGGTCGAGCCGGCCCGCGGCGCCCTCACTCGCGTCGACAGCCGCGTCGACGGATATCGCGGGCGCGGTGGGCGCGCCGGCCGTGGCGGGCTCCGGCAGCGGGATCCAGTCCACCGTGTGCAGCGCGGTGTCCTGCCCGCCCGCCCTGGCCTGGGCGATGCCGTCGGCCGACACCGGCCGCAGGACCAGGGAGTCGATCGTCGCGACGGGGCCGCCCGAGGCGTCGGCCAGCTCCAGTGCGACCGAGTCGGGACCGCGCACGGTCAGCCGGGCGCGCAGCACCGACGCTCCGGACGCGTGCAGCGTCGCGCCCGACCAGGAGAACGGCAGCCTGCCCCGGCTCTCGCCCGTCCGGTCCCCGTCCGTTCGGCCGGACTCCACGAGTCCGAGGGCGTGCAGCACCGAGTCCAGCAATGCCGGGTGCAGCCCGAAGCCGGCCGCCTCGGGCACGGAGCTTTCCGGAAGCTCGACCGAGGCGAACAGTTCGTCACCACGGCTCCATACCTGACGCAGACCGCGGAAGACCGGACCATAGCCGAATCCCGCCGCCGTCAGCCCCTCGTACAGCCCCTCGACGGAGACGGGCTCCGCACCGGCGGGCGGCCACTGGGACAGACCGTCCCCGGGGGCCGCGCCGTCCGTCCCGAGGACACCGACCGCATGGCGTACCCATGGCTGGTCGGCCGGCGCGTCCTGCGGCCGGGAGTAGACGCTCAGCGTCCGGCGCCCGGCCTCGTCCGCGGCCCCGACGGCCACCTGGAGCTGTACGGCGCCCCGCTCCGGCAGGACCAGCGGCGCCTGCAGCGTCAGTTCCTCCACCTGCGCGCAGCCGACCTGGTCGCCGGCGCGGACGGCCAGCTCCAGGAAGGCGGTACCGGGCAGCAGGACCGAGCCCGAGACGCAGTGCTCGGCGAGCCAGGGCTGCGCGGTGACGGAGACCCGCCCCGTGAACACCACGGCGTCGCTCTCGGCCGAGCCGTACGCGCCCTCGAAGCCGTCCGTACCGTCCGCGCTGCCGGCCAGGGACACGGCGGCACCCAGCAAGGGGTGCTGGGCGGACACCAGCCCGGCGGACCCGAGATCCCCGGCGGGCAGGCCCGTGAACCGGGGCCAGTAGCGCTGGTGTTGGAAGGCGTAGGTGGGAAGGTCGATCGGGGTGGGGGTGCTGCCCTCGATGGTGGTGGTCGGGAAGAGGGCCGGCCAGTCGATGGTGATGCCGTGGGCGAAGGCGCGTCCGGCGGCGGTCAGGAGTGCGGATATCTCACCGCGGTCGTCGCCGCGCAGGGTGGGGATGAGGACCCGGTCCGCGTCGGTGTCTCCGTCGAGGCAGCCCTGCGCCATGGCGGTGAGGGTGCCGTCCGGTCCGATCTCCAGGAACCGGGTGACCTCGTGCTCCGCCAGCCAACCGATCCCGTCGGCGAAGCGGACCGCCTCACGGACGTGCCGCACCCAGTAGGCGGGGGACGTCAACTCCTGGGGCCTGGCGAGCGTGCCGGTGACGTTCGAGACCACCGGGATACGGGGCTCGGCGTACGACACGCTTTCGGCGACGGTGCGGAACTCGTCGAGCATCGGCTCCATCAGCGGCGAATGGAAAGCATGACTCACCTGGAGCCGCTTCACCTTCCGACCCTCGCACTCGAAGCGATCGGCGATGGCCGCCACCCCGGACTCCTCGCCGGAGACCACAACCGACCGCGGACCGTTCACCGCGGCGATGCTCACCCGCTGCTCCTGGCCGTCCAGCAGCGGCAGCACCTCATCCTCGGTGGCCTGAACGGCGACCATCGCACCACCGGCCGGCAGGGCCTGCATCAGACGACCACGAGCCGCCACCAGACGACACGCGTCCTCCAGCGACAGCACACCGGCAATGTGCGCGGCCACCAACTCACCGATGGAATGACCCACCAGATAGTCCGGCCGGACACCGAACGACTCCACCAACCGGAACAACGCCACCTCGACGGCGAACAACGCCGGCTGAGTGAAAGCGGTTTGATTCAGCGCCTCCGCGTCCTCCCCGAACACCACAACCCGCAGCGGAGTCGCCAGCTCACCGTCGAAGCGCGCACACACCTCGTCGAAGGCATCGGCGAACACCGGGAACGCGTCATACAACTCACGCCCCATCCCCAACCGCTGCGCGCCCTGCCCGGTGAACAGCAGCGCCAGCCGCGCTTCGGGGGCAGCCAGCGCGCTCACCACGGAAGCGGCCTCGTCCCCGGCCGCCAGTGCCCTGAGTCCGTCCACCAGCGCATTGCGCTCGGTGCCGAGGACGACGGCCCGGTGCTCGAACGCCGAACGCGTCGTGGCGAGGGCGAACCCCACCTCCGGCGCGGCGAGTTCGGGCCGGGCCTCCACATGCGCCAGCAACCGCTGTGCCTGTGCCCGCAGCCCCTCCCGGCTCCGCGCCGAGACCACCCACGGCACCACACCCACATCGCCAACCGGCCGCCCGGCTTCCGCGCTCTCCTCCGCCGGAGCCTGCTCGATCACCACGTGCGCATTGGTCCCGCTCACGCCGAATGCCGAGACGCCGGCCCGACGCGGCCGCTCTCCCCCCGGCCATGCCACCGCCTCGGTGAGCAGACGCACGTCGCCCGCCGTCCAGTCCACGTGCGACGACGGCTGGTCAGCATGCAGGGTCTGCGGCAGCACGCCGTGCCGGAGCGCGAGCACCATCTTGATGACACCGGCCGCGCCCGCGGCCGCCTGCGTGTGCCCGATGTTCGACTTCACCGAACCCAGCCACAACGGCCGGTCCGCTTCACGTCCCTGGCCGTACGTCGCCAGCAGCGCCTGGGCCTCGATCGGGTCACCCAGAGACGTACCCGTGCCATGCGCCTCGACCACGTCGACATCCGACGGCGAGAGCCCCGCACCGGCCAGCGCCTGGCGGATCACCCGCTGCTGCGAGGGACCGTTCGGCGCCGTCAGACCATTCGACGCACCGTCCTGATTCACCGCAGAACCCGCCACCACGGCCAGCACCCGATGCCCATGACGCCGAGCGTCCGACAGCCGCTCCACGACCAGCACACCCGCGCCCTCGCCCCAGCCGGTGCCGTCCGCGGCGTCCGAGAACGCCTTGCACCGGCCATCGGCGGCAAGGCCACGCTGCTGGCTGAATTCGATGAACGCACCCGGCGTCGACATCACGGTCACACCACCGGCCAGCGCCAGGTCACACTCACCCGAGCGCAGCGACTGCACGGCCAGGTGCAGGGCGACCAACGACGAGGAACACGCCGTGTCCACCGTGACCGCCGGCCCCTCCAGGCCCAGCGCATACGAGACCCGGCCCGACACCACAGCTGCCGCGTTCCCGGTACCGAGGTAGCCGTCCTGGCCTTCCCGAGTGCTCAGGAGCAGGGCGGGGTAGTCCTGGCCGTTGGAGCCGACGAAGACCCCGGCCCGGCTCCCCCGCAGCGTCTGCGGATCGATGCCGGTACGCTCCAGCGCCTCCCAGGAGGTCTCCAGCAGCAGCCGCTGCTGCGGGTCGATCGCGACCGCTTCACGGGGGCTGATACCGAAGAACGCCGGATCGAACCGGTCGACCCCGCTGACGAATCCGCCGTGGCGCGAGTAGCTCTTCCCGGGCCGGCCCGGAGTCGGGTCGTAGAGGGCATCGAGGTCCCAGCCACGGTCATCGGGAAGCTCGGTGACCGCGTCCTCGGCCCCGGCCACCAGCCGCCACAGGTCCTCGGGGCTGACGACCCCACCGGGAAGGCGGCAGCTCATCCCGACGATGACCACCGGGTCGTCCGAGACGGAAGTCGCCACCGGCAGACCGGGGATCGCGTCCGCGCCGGTGCCGAACAGTTCCTCACCCAGGAAACGCGCCAGGTCGACCGGCGACGGATAGTCGAAGACGACGGTGGCGGGCAGCCGCAGACCGGTTTCGGTGTTCAACCGGCCGCGCAGCTCCACAGCCGTCAGCGAGTCGAAGCCCAGGTCCCGGAAGGCGGAGCGTGCTTCGAGCAACTCCGGCTTGTGGTAGCCGAGGACCGCTGCGGCGTGCGTACGCACCAGCTCCAGCAGCGCCCGCTCCCGCTCCACCACCGACAGCCCGGACAACCGCTCCCGCACCACACCGGCGCCCGAAGTCGCGCCACCGGCACCCAACGCCGCCCGCACCTCCGGCAGGTCCTCCAGCAACGGACTCGGACGGCCACTCGTGAACGCCGGAGCAAACCGCTCCCACTCCACATCCGCCACAACCACCGAACCCTCACCCGCACCGACAACCGACTCCAAAGCCGACACCGCAAGAGCCGGATCCAACGCCCTCAGCCCACGCCGCAGCAGATGCTCCTCCGCACCCTCCACACCGGCCATCCCACCACCGGACCACGGACCCCACGCCACCGAACAACCAACAACGCCCCGCGCACGACGCGCCTCCACCACACCCTCAACGAAAGCATTCCCCGCCGCATACGCAGACTGGCCGCCACTCCCCCACACACCGGCAATCGACGAGAACACCACGAAGGCATCCAGCTCCCGGTCACCCAGCACCTCGTCCAACACCACGGCACCGGACACCTTCGCACCCATCACCTGCGCGAAATGCTCCGCATCCACATCACCCAGAGGCACGGAATCCACCACACCCGCCGCATGCACCACAGCATCCACCGAACAACCCGACAGCAGCTCCTCCACCGCGCCCCGATCAGCCACATCGCAGGCCGCCACCGTCACCCGCACCCCGAGACCGGACAACTCCGCCTCCAGCTCCACCGCACCAGGAGCCTCCACACCACGGCGACTGGTCAACACCACATGCTCCGCACCACGCTCAGCCACCCAGCGCGCCACACGACCACCCAGCGCACCCGTACCACCCGTGATCAACACCGTCCCCCGCGGCTCCCAACCACCAGCAGCGTCCGCGACAGGAGCCGGCGCATGCACCAGCCGCCGCCCGAACACCCCCGACACCCGCACCGCCACCTGATCCTCGCCACCATCGGCCACAATGCCCACGAGCCGATCAAGAGCCCTACGGTCCAGGGTCTCGGGAAGGTCGACCAGACCGCCCCAACGGTCCGGGAACTCCAAAGCCGCCACCCGGCCCAGGCCCCACACCGCCGCACCCGCCGGATCCGGACCACCGTCCGACCGGCCCACCGCGACAGCCCCCCGCGTCACCCACCACACACGCCCGCCGACTCCGGCGTCCCCGAGCGCCTGCACCACCACGGCACTACGCGCCACCTCCGCGCAGCCCACCACGAGCACTCCGGCGACCGGCTCGTCGCCGGCCACCTCACACACCCGCTCGGCCAGCGAGCCCCGGTCCACCTCCCCCGCGACACACTCCACCCGCTCAACCGTCACACCACACCCGGCGAGCCCCGCCACCACAGCCTCGGACCACACTTCACCCGGAGCCACCACCGCAAGCCAACGACCACCCAGCGCCCCACCCGAAGGCGCCACCAGCGGCTTCCACTCCACCCGGTAGCGCCAGCCGTCCACGGCGGACTGCTCGTGCGACTCGGGTGTGGCGCCCGTCGACTCCAGCCAGTAGCGCTCGCGCTGGAACGCGTACGTGGGCAGGTCCACCCGCCGCGCCCCGGTGCCGGCGAAGTACGCCGACCAGTCGAGCGGTGCGCCGGACGCGAAGGCGCCGGCCATCGCCGACATGAGCGAGGTGGTCTCGGGCCGGTTCGCCCGCAGGGCGGCGAGGTACACGCGCTCGGTGTCGTCGTCCCCCGTGTCCGCGAGGCAGGACTGTGCCATGGCGGTCAGGGTGCCTCCGGGGCCCACTTCCAGGAGCCGGGTCACGCCGTGCTGCGCGAGCCAGCGGACCCCGTCGGCGAATCGGACGGCGTCCCGTACGTGCCGCACCCAGTAGTCGGGCGACGTCAGCTGCTCCGCCGTGGCCAACTCACCGGTCACATTCGAGACCACCGGAAGACGCGGCTCAGCGAACGACACGCCCTCCGCGACCGCCCGGAACTCCTCCAGCATCGGCTCCATCAACGGCGAATGGAAAGCGTGGCTGACCTGGAGCCGCTTCACCTTCCGACCCTCGGACTCAAAGCGCCCGGCGATCTCGGCAACCGCCGACTCCTCACCCGACACCACCACCGACCGCGGACCATTCACCGCAGCGATGCTCACCCGCTGCTCAAGCCCCTCCAGCAGCGGCACCACCTCACCCTCCGACGCCTGAAGCGACACCATCGCCCCACCCGCCGGCAACGCCCCCATCAACCGACCACGCGCCGCCACCAAACGGCACGCATCCGCCAGCGACAACACCCCCGCCACATGCGCGGCCGTCAGCTCGCCGATGGAGTGGCCGACCAGGTACTTCGGCTTGACGCCCCAGGACTCGATCAGTCGGTAGAGGGCCACTTCCACGGCGAAGAGCGCGGGCTGGGTGAAGGCCGTCCGGTGGAGGACGTCGGCGTCGGGGGCCTCGCCGAAGACGATGTCCCGCAGGGGCCGCTTCAGGTGGGTGTCGAAGAGGGCGCACGTCTCGTCGAAGGCCGCGGCGAAGGCCGGGAACGCGGCATACAACTCCCGTCCCATTCCGACCTGTTGGGCGCCCTGGCCGGTGAAGAGGAAGGCGGTGGCGCCGCGCATCGTGCGGCCGCCCACCACGTCGGTGTTCGGTCCCTCGATGCCCGTGGTGGCCAGTTCCTCCAGGCCGCGCAGGGCCGCAGTCCGATCCCCGGCGAGTACCACGGCGCGGTGTTCGAACGCGGTCCGGCTGGTGGTCAGGGAGTGGCCGACGTCGGTCAGGCCCAGCTCGTCCTGCTTGACCCGCGTCAGCAGTTGTGCGGCCTGTGCGCGAAGAGCGGCCGCGCTGCGGGCGGAGACCACCCAGGGGACGAGAGGCAGTGTGCGGGCGGGCTCGCCGTCGGTGTCAGGTGCCGGGGCCTCCTCGTCCTCCGGGGCCTCTTCCAGGATGGCGTGGGCGTTGGTGCCGCTGATGCCGAAGGAGGAGACGCCGGCGCGGCGCGGGCGCCCCTCGTGCTGCCAGGGCTTCGCCTCGGTCAGTACCTCGACCTCGCCGGCGGACCACTCGATGTGGCGGGACGGCTCGGAGATGTGGAGGGACTTGGGCAGCGACCCGTGGTGCATCGCCATGACCATCTTGATGACGCTGCCGACGCCGGCGGCCGACTGGGTGTGGCCGATGTTGGACTTGAGCGAACCGAGCTGGAGCGGTCCGTGGTCGGCGCGGTCCCTGCCGTAGGTGGCGAGCAGGGCCTGTGCCTCGATGGGGTCGCCCAGCGAGGTCCCCGTGCCGTGGGCGTCTACGGCGTCGACGTCGCTCGGTGCGAGTCCCGCCCGGGACAGCGCGGAGCGGATCACCCGCTGCTGGGAGGGGCCGTTGGGAGCGGTCAGGCCGTTGGAGGCGCCGTCGGAGTTGATGGCCGTGCCCCGGACGACGGCCAGCACCGGGTGGCCGTTCTTCCGGGCGTCGGAGAGCCGCTCGACGAGCAGCATGCCGGCGCCCTCCGACCAGCCGGTGCCGTCCGCGTCGTCGGAGAACGGCTTGCAGCGGCCGTCGGCGGCCAGGCCGCGCTGCCGGCTGAACTCGAAGAACATCGCGGGGGTGCACATCACGGCGACACCGCCGGCCAGCGCCAGATCGCATTCACCACGGCGCAGGGCGTGGCACGCCCAGTGCAGGGCGACCAGCGAGGAGGAGCAGGCCGTGTCGACCGTGACGGCGGGGCCTTCGAGGCCGAGGGTGTAGGCGATCCGGCCGGAGGCCACGGAGGTGGCGTTTCCGGCGAGGAGCAGGCCCTGGACGCCTTCGGGGAGGTCGGCGACGCCGACGCCGTACCCGGAGGTGGCGGCGCCGACGAACACGCCGCCGTTCGAGCCGCGCACCGACGTGGGGTCGATGCCCGCGCGCTCGAAGGCCTCCCAGGCCACTTCGAGCAGCAGTCGCTGCTGGGGGTCGGTGGCCAGTGCCTCCCGCGGGCTCATCCCGAAGAACGCCGGGTCGAAGTACCCCGCGTCGTGGAGGAAGCCGCCTTCGCGCACATAGATCGAGCCCGGCTTGTCCGGGTCGGGGTCGTAGGCCGCGTCGACGTCCCAGCCCCGGTCGACCGGGAAGTCGGAGACGGCGTCCCCGCCTTCGGCGACCAGCTGCCACAGGTCTTCCGGAGTACGCACGCTGCCGGGGTAGCGGCAGCTCATCGCGACGATGGCGATGGGCTCCTGGTCTCTGCCCTCGGCTTCGCGAAGCTGGCGACGGGTCTGCCGAAGCTCGGTCGTCACCCGCTTCAGGTACTCCATGTACTTCTCGTCGTCAGCAGCCACCAACGTCACATCCTCGAACAGAGCCGAGCGGTTCCCCGCGTCCGGTCACGACGTTCCCAGTTCCTTGTCGATGAGGTCGAACAGTTCGCCGGCGGTCGATGCCGATGCCAGTTCGCCGTCGTCCTCATCGGTTTCCGCGTACGGATCCGCGCCTTGCTCCTGCTTGTTGTCGCCCTGCCAGTGCGCGGCCAGTGCCCGCAGCCGGCCGGCGATCTCGGCCCGTTCCCCGTCTCCGAGCGTGGCCCCGGCCAGCGCCGCCTCCAGCCGGGTGAGCTCGCCGAGGATCGGCTGCGCACCCGAGACCTCGGGCAGGTCGATCTCGTCCAGGACATGGCGGACCAGGACGAGGGGTGTCGGGTAGTCGAAGACGAGGGTGGCGGGCAGCCTGAGCTGCGTCGCCGCGTTGAGGTGGTTGCGGAGTTCCACCGCCGTCAGCGAGTCGAAGCCCAGTTCCTTGAAGGCCTGGTCGGGCTCGATGTCCTCGGCGGATCCGTGTCCGAGGACGAGCGCCACCTGGGTGCAGACCAGGTCGAGCAGATACTGCTCGCGGTTGGCCGGCGGCAGTGCGGCCAGTCGTGCCGCGAGATCCTGCGCCGCTTCGGCTCCCTTCGCCGCGGCGGCGGTCGCGGTCTGGCGGCGGGCGGGTGCCCGGACCAGGCCGCGCAGCAGCGGCGGTACGGCCTCGGGGTGGGCGCGCAGCGGCGCCGTGTCGAGGTTCATCGGGAGCAGCAGGGGCCGGGCCAGGTCCCGTGCGGTGTCGAGCAGGCCGAGCCCCTGTTCCGGGGTGAGCGCGCGCATGCCGCCGCGGGCCATGCGCTGGAGGTCGGCTTCGCTGAGTTCGCCCGTCATGCCGACGCCGGGCGCCCAGGCGCCCCACGCCAGCGACTGTGCGGGGAGCCCCAGTCCGCCGCGCCGGCAGGCCAGCGCGTCCACGAAGGCGTTCGCGGCCGCGTAGTTGGCCTGTCCGGCGCTGCCGAACGTGCCCGCCACCGAGGAGAAGACGACGAACGCCGCCAGGTCCTCGTGCCGGGTCAGCTCGTGCAGGTTGCTGACCGCGTCGACCTTCGGCGCGAGCACGGTGTCCAGGCGCTGTGGTGTCAGCGAGGACAGGATGCCGTCGTCGAGGACGCCGGCCGTGTGCACGACCGCGGTGAGCGGGTGCTGTGCGGGCACGGAGTCCAGCAGCTCGCGCAGGGCCTCGCGGTCGGCGCTGTCGCAGGCGGCGACGGTGACCTCGGCGCCGAGGGCGGCGAGTTCGTCGCGCAGTGCGTCGACGCCGGGCGCCTGCGCGCCGCGCCGGCTGGCCAGCAGGAGGTGGCGGATGCCGTGCTCGGTCACCAGGTGCCGGGCCACCAGCGCGCCCAGCCCGCCGGTGCCTCCGGTCACCAGGGCCGTGCCCTGCGGGTCGAGGGGGGCCGGCACGGTCAGGACGACCTTGCCGATGTGCCGGGCCTGGCTGAGGTGCCGGAAGGCGTCCGGCGCTCGGCGTACGTCCCAGGCGGTCACCGGCAGGGGCTGCAGGGCGCCCTTCTCGAAGAGGTCGAGGAGCGCCGTCAGCATCTCCCCGATCCTGTCGGGACCGGCTTCCCAGAGGTCGAACGCCCGGTAGCGCACGCCCTCGTGGTCGGCCGCGACCTCCCGCGGGTCCCGGACATCGGTCTTGCCCATCTCCAGGAACCGGCCGCCGCGCGGCAGCAGCCGCAGCGAGGCGTCGACGAACTCCCGTGCCAGGGAGTCGAGTACCAGGTCGACACCCCGGCCACCGGTCTCGGCGAGGAAGGAGTGCTCGAAGTCCAGCTCCCGAGAGGACGCGATGTGCGCCTCGTCCAGACCCGAGGCCCGCAGCGTCCCCCACTTGCCGGGGCTCGCGGTGCCGAACACCTCGGCGCCCAGGTGCCGGGCCAGCTGCACGGCGGCCATCCCCACACCACCCGCGGCGGAGTGCACCAGCACCGACTCGCCCGCCTGCACCTCGCCGAGTTCCACCAGCGCGTAGTACGCCGTCAGGAACACGACGGGAACGGAGGCGGCCTGTGCGAACGACCAGCCCTCGGGGATGCGGGCCAGCAGTCGGCGGTCGGCCACCGCGAGGGGCCCGAAGGCGCCGAAGAACATGCCCATCACCCGGTCGCCCGGTTGCAGGTCCGTGACTCCGGGACCGACCTCCAGCACCACCCCGGCGCCCTCACTGCCGAGCGCGCCGGCCTCACCGGGGTACATCCCCAGCGCGTTGAGCACATCGCGGAAGTTGACGCCGCCCGCACGCACCCCGATGCGGACCTGTCCGGGCTCCAACTCGGCTGCCGCGTCCGGGCATGCGGCCAGGAGCAGATTGTCCAGGGTGCCCTTGTCGGCGATGTCGAGCCGCCAGGCGTCCCCGTTTCCGTCCGTGTCGGGCCGGCGCAGCGCCTCCGTGGAGGCGACCCGGGCCAGGCGCGGTACGTGCAGCGCGCCCGCCCGTACGGCGGCCTCGGGCTCTCCGCTCGCGAGGGCGCCGGGCACGGCCGCGGTGGAGGCCGCGGTGCCGTCGAGGTCGAGGAGCGTGAAGCGGCCCGGGTTCTCCACCCCGGCGGCCCGCACCAGGCCCCAGACGGCGGCCTGCGCCGGGTCGGGGTGGTCGGCGTCCGAGGTGCTCACGGCGCCGTGCGTGAGGATGACCAGCCGGGAGGCGGCGAAGCGGTCGTCGGCCAGCCACGTCTGGAGCAGCGCGAGGGCGTCGTGGGCGGCGGTGTGCGCCCCGGCGGCCGCGTCGGAGGGGTCGTCCGTCCTGGTGGCGCTGACGAGTACCACGGGCGGCACCTCGTCGGCCAGCTCGCTCAGGCTGTCCGTTGCCTCCGCCCGTACGCCGGTGCCGTCCAGGGCCACGGCCAGCGCCATGTCCCCGACGACCGCCCACTGCTCGTCGTCGGAGGGCGCGGTGGGCAGCGGCACGGTGTTCCAGTCCACCTGGAACAGCGCGTCGTGGTGGGTTGCCCCGCCACTGACCTGCTCACCTGAGACCTGGCGGAGTATCAAGGACTCGATGGAGGCGACCGCGCCTCCTGCCGGGTCGGCCAGTTCGAGGGAGACCGCCTCGGGTCCGGACTGCACCAGACGGACACGCAGGGCGCCGGCGCCGGCGGCCTTCAGGGAGACGCCGTTCCAGGAGAAGGGCAGCCGGCCGCGGCCGACATCCTCCATGGACACGAACATCATCGCGTGCAGCGCGGAGTCGAGCAGCGCGGGATGCAGCCCGAACGCGCCGGCCAGCCCCTCGTGCTCGGCCGGCAGTCCGACCTCGGCGAAGATCTCGTCACCGCGCTGCCAGACGGCCTGCAGCCCGCGGAAGACGGGGCCGTAGGCGAAGCCGGCCTCGGCGAAGCGGCCGTAGAAGTCGTCGACCGAGGTGGCCTCCGCGTCGCGCGGCGGCCAGACCGTGAAGTCGTACTGCTCGCCCTGGTCCGCGGCCGCTCCGGTGGACACCACGCCGCTGGCGTTGAGCACCCACGGCTGCTCGGTCAGCTCGTCCTCCGGCCGCGAGTACAGGTTCAGCGTCCGCCGCCCGGACTCGTCCGGCGGCTCCACCGCGAGCTGGAGCTGCACCGCGCCGCGCTCGGGCAGGACCAGCGGCGCGGCGATGGTGAATTCGTCCACGCGGTCGCAGCCCACCTCGTCGGCGGCACGGACGGCCAGTTCGAGGAAGCCGGTGCCGGGGAACAGCACGGTCCCGGTCACCGCGTGGTCGCCGAGCCACGGGTGGGTGTGCAGCGACAGCCGCCCGGTGAAGAGGAACGCGTCCGAGCCGGCCACCGCGACGGCCGCGCCGAGCAGCGGGTGGTCCGCCGAGCCGAGTCCGGCCGAGCTGAGGTCGCCGGTCGGCAGGACGGGCGGCTTGGGCCAGTAGCGGTGCCGCTGGAACGCGTAGGTCGGCAGCCCGATGCGCCGGGCGTCGCCGTCGGTGAAGGCGGCCTCCCAGGTCAGCGGCGTCCCGGCGGTGAACACCTGGGCGAGCGCGGTGAGCAGTCCGGTCGCCTCCGGGCGGTCCTTGCGCAGGGCGGGGACGAGGAGGTGGTCCGCGTCGGCGTCGCCGTCGAGGCAGCCCTGCGCCATGGCGGTCAGCGTGCCGTCCGGTCCGATCTCCAGGAACCGGGTGACCTCGTGCTCCGCCAGCCACCGGACTCCGTCGGCGAACCGGACGGCACCGCGCACGTGCCGCACCCAGTAATCGGGGGAGGTCAGCTCTTCGGCCGTGGCGAGTTCGCCGGTGACATTCGAGACGACCGGGATACGGGGCTCCTCGTACGTCACGCTTTCCGCGACGGTACGGAATTCGTCGAGCATCGGCTCCATCAGCGGGGAATGGAAGGCGTGACTCACCTGGAGCCGCTTCACCTTCCGGCCCTCGGACTCGAAATGCCCGGCGATCTCCGCCACCGCGGATTCCGCACCGGCGATCACGGTCGACTTGGGACCGTTGACCGCGGCGATACTCACCCGCTGCTCCTGGCCGGTCAGCAGCGGCAATACCTCGTCTTCGGCGGCCTGAAGCGCGACCATCGCGCCGCCCGCGGGCAAGGCCTGCATCAGCCGGCCGCGGGCCGCGACCAGACGGCAGGCGTCCTTGAGCGACAGCACTCCGGCCACGTGTGCGGCAGCCAATTCTCCGATGGAATGTCCCACCAGATAGTCCGGCCGCACGCCGAACGACTCCACCAGCCGGAACAGCGCCACCTCGATGGCAAACAACGCCGGCTGGGTGAATCCGGTCCGGTTCAGCGTTTCCGCATCCCAGTCGTCTGTCCCCTCCGCCTCGTCACCGAAGACCACGCCCCGCAGCGGGGACGCCATTTCGCTGTCGAAGTGGGCGCAGACGGAGTCAAAGGCGTTCGCGAAGGCCGGGAACGCGTCGTACAACTCGCGCCCCATTCCGAGACGTTGTGCGCCCTGGCCCGTGAACAGCAGTGCCAGCCGGCCGTCCGCCTTTGCGGTGCCGGTGACGGCGTTCGGCGCGGCTTCGTCGGCCGCCACGGCGGCCAGGCCGCGGAGCAGCTCGCCGCGGTCCGTGCCGAGGACGACGGCGCGGTGCTCCATGACCGACCGGGTGGTGGCCAGCGACAGTCCCACGTCGGCGGTGCGCAGGGCCGGGAAGGCCTCCAGGTGCGCGAGCAGCCGGGCGGCCTGCCCTCGGAGGGCGCCCCTGGTCTTACCGGTGATCGCCCAGGGGGCGGGAGAGGTCGGAGCTACCGACCGTCCCTCGTCCGCGGGGTCGATCTCCTCGACCGGGGCGGCTTCCTCGGGCGGAGCCTCCTCCAGGATCGTGTGGGCGTTGGTGCCGCTGATGCCGAACGACGACACACCCGCCCGACGCGGGCGGCCCGTCTCGGGCCACTGCACCGACTCCGTCAGCAGCCGCACATCGCCCGCCGACCAATCCACGTGCGAGGACGGCTCATCGACGTGCAGCGTCCGCGGCAGCACACCGTGCTGGAGCGCCAACACCATCTTGATCACACCCGCCACACCCGCAGCCGCCTGCGTGTGCCCGATGTTCGACTTCACCGAACCAAGCCACAACGGCTGCTCCCCGCTCCGGTCCTGACCGTAGGTCGCCAGCAGCGCCTGCGCCTCGATCGGATCACCCAGCGACGTACCCGTCCCATGCGCCTCAACCACATCCACATCCGACGGCGACAGCCCCGCACCGGCCAACGCCTGCCTGATCACCCGCTGCTGCGACGGACCATTCGGCGCCGTCAAACCATTCGACGCACCATCCTGATTCACCGCAGAACCCGCCACCACAGCCAACACCCGATGCCCAAGACGCCGCGCATCCGACAACCGCTCCACCACCAACACACCCACACCCTCGGAAAACCCCGCACCATCCGCAGCATCCGAAAACGCCTTACACCGACCATCAGCAGCCAACCCACGCTGCCGACTGAAATCCACAAACAACCCCGGCGTCGACATCACCGTCACACCACCCGCCAACGCCACATCACACTCACCCGCACGCAACGACTGCACCGCCAAATGCAACGCCACCAACGACGCCGAACACGCCGTATCCACCGTCACCGCAGGACCCTCAAGCCCAAACGTGTACGACAACCGCCCCGACACCACACTCGCCGCATTACCCGTACCGATATAACCCCCCAAATCCTCCTCACCCGACGCCACCAACAACCCCGTGTAATCCTGACCATTCGTCCCCGCAAACACCCCCGTACGAGAACCCCTCAACACACCAGGAACAATCCCCGCCCGCTCAAACGCCTCCCACGACGCCTCCAACAACAAACGCTGCTGCGGATCCATCGCCACCGCCTCACGCGGCGAAATCCCGAAAAACCCAGGATCAAAACCATCAACCCCCGGCAAAAACCCACCCGCACGCGTCGACACCTTCCCCGGCACACCCGGCTCAGGGTCAAACAAACCCTCAACATCCCACCCACGATCCACCGGGAACGGCACCACACCATCCCCACCCTCAACCAACAACCCCCACAACTCCTCCGGCGACCCCACCCCACCCGGGAACCGACAACTCATCCCCACAATCACCACCGGTTCGTCGTGCTCCACCTGCCCAGCCGTCACGGCGGCCGGGGCCGACACGGGCCCGTCCTGGGCGGCCGTGTCGGACAGTTCGGTGAGCAGGAAGTCGGCGAGTACCGCGCAGGTGGGGTAGTCGAAGACGAGGGTCGCGGGCAGCCGCAGTCCGGTGATGCCGTTCATGCCGTTGCGCAGTTCGACGGCGCTGAGCGAGTCGAACCCGAGGTCGCTGAAGGCCCGTTCGGGGTCGACGGCGGAGGGTCCGGCGTAGCCGAGCACGGTGGCGACATAGCTGCGGACGACGTCCAGGACCATGGCGGCGCGCTCGGCTCCGGCGAGGCCGGCGAGGTGCTGGAGCAGCTTGGCGGCGTCGGATCCGGTGTCGTCGCTCTCCTGTGCCGTCTCCAGGACGCGCTGGGCGTCCGGGAGGTCGCGCAGCAGTGCGCTGGGCCGGGAGGCGGTGAAGGCGGGGGTGAACTTGTCCCAGCCGAGGTCGGTGACGGAGACGTAGGCCTCGTCGTGGTCGAGAGCCTGCCGGAGCGCGCCGCAGGCCAGTTCGGGCTGCATGTCGTAGACGCCATAGCGCCGGAGCCGGTCGCCGACGGCGCCCTCGCCCATGCCGTCTCCGGACCAGTGGCCCCAGGCGACGGCGGTGGCGGGGAGCCCCTCGGCGCGCCGCCGGTCGGCGAGCGCGTCGAGGAAGGCGTTACCGGGGGCGTAGTTGCCCAGGCCCGGGCCGCTGATGGTGCCGGAGGTGGAGGAGAAGAGCACGAAGGCGGAAAGGTCCCGGTCGCGGGTCAGCTCGTGGAGGTTGAGCGCCGCGGTGACCTTGGCACGCAGCACGGTGTCCATGCGGCCGGGGTCGAGGGAGTCGATCACACCGTCGTCGAGGGTGCCCGCGACGTGCATGACCGCGTCGAGCGGGTACTGCTCGGGGACGGCCGCCAACAGGTCGCGCAGCGCGTCGCGGTCGGCGACGTCGCAGGCGGCGAAGGTGACGCGGGAGCCGAGCGCGGTGAGTTCGGCTTCGAGCTCGGCCGCGCCCGGGGCGTCGGCTCCGCGGCGGCTGGTGAGCAGCAGGTGCTCGGCGCCTTCGCGGGCCAGCCAGCGGGCGATGTGACCGCCGACGGCGCCGGTGCCGCCGGTGACGAGGACGGTGCCGCGGGGCCGCCAGGTGCGCTGGGGCGGGGTGCCGGCCAGCGGGGCGCGGGCCAGTCGGCGGCCGTAGGCGCCGGAGCCGCGCAGGGCGATCTGGTCCTCGCCGTCCGGGTCGGCGAGCAGGGCGCAGAGGCGGTCGGCGGCCCGCTTGTCGAGCGTCTCGGGCAGGTCGATCAGGCCGCCCCAGCGGTCGGAGTGCTCCAGCGCGGCGACCCGGCCCATGCCCCAGACCAGGGCCTGGTGGGCGTGGGTGACGGACTCGGAGCGGCCGATGGCGACCGCGCCGCGGGTCCCGCACCACAGGGGGGCGCCGATGCCGAGGTCGCCGAGCGCCTGGACCAGGGACAGGGTCGCGGACAGCCCGAGAGGCACGGCCGGGTGGCCGGGGTGGGGCTGCTCGTCGAGCGGGAGGAGCGAGAGGACTCCGGTGAGGTCGTCGTCCCCGAGTTCCTCGCGCAGCCGTGCGGCGGTCCGTTCGCGGCTGCCGCCGTCCTCGGGCGTCAGGCCGACGAGCCGTACCCGGGCTCCGTGTGCGGTGAGGGCGTCCTGTACGGCGGCGACCCGGCCGGCGGCGCCCTGCGAGGCGGGCGCGACAAGCAGCCAGCTGCCGTGCAGGACCGCGGCGGTGCGCTCGGCGAGCGGGGACCAGCGCACATTGTAGCGCCAGCTGTCGACGGTGGACTTCTCGCGGCTGTTCCTGCGCCACGAGGAGAGCGCGGGCAGTACGGCGCTCAGCGGCTGGTTGCCGTCCAGGTGGAGCGTGTCGGTCAGCGCCTGGAGGTCTTCCTTCTCCACGCTCTCCCAGAACTTCGCCTCGACGGCGTCGGACACCGGCCCGTCCGCGTTGTCCGCCGCGGCCAGTTCACGGGCCTGGGGCCAGTACCGCGCGCGCTGGAAGGCGTAGGTCGGCAGGTCGACACGGGAGGCGCCGGTGCCGGCGAAGACCGCGGTCCAGTCGACCTCCACGCCCTGGGCATGGGCTTCGGCGAGGGAGGTCAGCAGCCGGCCGAGGCCGCCCGCGTCCCGGCGCAGGGTGCCGAGCACGGCGGCGTCCGTGCCGAGCGCGTCCACGCAGTCGCGGATCCCGCCGGTCAGCACGGGGTGCGGGCTGACCTCGATGAAGGCCCGGTGTCCGGCGGCCACCAGGCCGTGGATGGCGTCCTCGAAGCGGACGGTCTGCCGCAGGTTGGTGTACCAGTAGTCGGGGTCGAGGCCGATGGTGTCCTGCCACTGGCCGGTGACGGTGGAGAAGAACGGGATGGCGGCCTCGGCCGGGCGGATGCCGTCGAGGGCGTCGAGGACCCGCTCCCGTACCGGCTCGACCTGCGCCGAGTGGGAGCCGTAGTCGACGGACACCTTGCGGGCCCGCACCCCGTCCGCGGTCAGTGCGGCGTACAGCTCGTCGAGGGCGTCCGCGGCACCGGAGACCACGACGGAGGCGGGGCCGTTCACGGCGGCGACGGACAGCCGCTCGCCCCACGGTGCGATGCGCTCGCGGACCGCTTCGGCGGGCAGCTGGACGGACATCATGCCGCCGCTTCCCGTGACGGCGGTCAGTGCCCGGCTGCGCAGGGCCACCACCCGCGCCCCGTCGTCCAGGGTCAGCGCCCCGGCGACGCAGGCGGCGGCGATCTCTCCCTGGCTGTGGCCGACGACGGCGTCGGGCTCGACTCCGTAGGAGCGCCAGAGTTCGGCGAGCGAGACCATGACGGCCCACAGCGCGGGCTGGATGACGTCGACCCGTTCGAGGTCGGCCGCGTCGGCGTCGCCGCGCAGAACGGCCGTCAGCGACCAGTCGACGAAGGGGTCGAGGGCGCGTTCGCAGGCGGCGAGTCGGTCGGCGAACACCGGTGCCGTGTCGAGCAGTTCGCGTGCCATCCCGGCCCACTGGCTGCCCTGGCCGGGGAAGACCAGGACGGGGCGGGCACTGCCGTCACGGGCGAGACCGCGGGGCACGTCGGAGACCATCGCGCCCTCGGCGATCTCGCGCAGGCCGCGGTCGAGGTCGTCCCGGTCGGCCGCGACGAGCACGGCCCGGTGCTCGAAGGCGGAGCGGGTCGTGGCGAGCGAGAAGCCGAGGCCGGGCAGGTCGCACGCGGCGGGCCCGGCGAGCAGTTGGGAGCGCAGCCGTGCGGCCTGGTCGCGCAGCGCCTCCGCGCTGCGCGCCGACAGGGGCACCGGCACGACGGGCAGGGCGGACACCGCCGGGGTGGCCGGCCGATCCTGCTGCCGGGGTGCCTCCTCGACGATGATGTGGGCGTTGGTGCCGCTCATCCCGAACGAGGAGACGCCGGCCCGGCGCGGCTCGTCCGCGTCCGGCCAGGTGACGGCCTCGTTGAGCAGCCGTACATGACCTGCCGTCCAGTCGACGTGCGGGCTGGGCTCCTCGGCGTGCAGCGTCCGGGGCAGCAGACCGTTGCGCAGCGCCATCACCATCTTGATGACGCCGCCCACGCCGGCGGCGGCCTGGCTGTGGCCGATGTTCGACTTCAGCGAGCCGAGCCACAGCGGCCGGTCCTCGTCGCGGTCCTGTCCGTAGGCCGCGATCAGGGCCTGGGCCTCGATCGGGTCGCCGAGGGTGGTTCCGGTGCCGTGCGCCTCGACGGCGTCGACCTGCCGGGGGCTGAGGCCGCCGGCGGCCAGTGCCCGGCGGATGACGCGCTGCTGGGAGGGGCCGTTGGGGGCGGTCAGGCCGTTGGAGGCGCCGTCCTGGTTGAGGGCGCTGCCGCGAATGACGGCCAGGACGGGATGCCCGTTGCGCCGCGCGTCGGACAGCCGCTCGACGGCCACCATGCCCACGCCCTCGGCCCAGCTCGCGCCGTCGGCGTCGGCCGAGAACGGCTTGCAGCGGCCGTCCTCGGCGAGCGCCCGCTGCCGGCTGAACTCGATGAGCGAACCGGGGGTGGACATCACCGTCACACCGCCCGCGAGCGCGAGATCACACTCGCCCTGACGGAGCGACTGGACGGCCAGGTGCAGGGCGACCAGGGACGAGGAGCAGGCGGTGTCGACGCTGACCGCCGGCCCTTCGAGACCGAGGGTGTAGGCGATCCGTCCGGACAGCACGCTGGGCGAGTTCCCGGTGCCGACGTAGCCCTCGAAGCTCTCCTGCGCGCCGCTGAGGATGCCGATGTAGTCCTGGTAGGTGACGCCCGCGAAGACGCCGGTGAGGGTGCCGCGGGCGGCCGCGGGGTCGATTCCGGAGCGCTCCAGGGCCTCCCACGACGCTTCGAGGAGAAGGCGCTGCTGCGGGTCCATCGACAGCGCCTCACGGGGGCTGATGCCGAAGAAGCCCGGGTCGAAGTGGCTGGCGTCGTGCAGGAAGCCGCCTTCGCGGGTGTAGCAGGTGCCCGGGTGGTCCGGGTCCGGGTGGTAGAGGCCGGCGAGGTCCCAGCCCCGGTCGGCGGGGAACGGGGAGATCCCGTCGCCACCCGCCGCGACCAGCTCCCACAGCTCCTCGGGCGTACGGATACCGCCCGGGTAGCGGCAGCTCATCCCGACGATGACGATCGGGTCGTTGTCGACGGGCGCCGCGGACGCCGCAGGCACCAAGTCGCCCGTCTCACCCGTGAGTTCCTCGTCGAGGTAGCGGGCGAGGGCCACCGGGGTCGGGTAGTCGAAGACGAGCGTGGCGGGCAGCGCCATCCCCGTCGCCGCCCTGAGCTGGTTGCGCAGCTCGACGGCGGTGAGGGAGGTGAATCCGAGGTCGGTGAAGCTCCGGGAGGGCTCCACCTCGTCCGGTCCGGCGTAGCCGAGGACGTGCGCGACCTGGGTACGGACGACGGTGAGCAGCGCACGGCCGCGTTCGGTCGCGCTCTTCCCCGCGAGTCGGCGCGCCAGCCCGGAGGCCGCGGTGGCCTGTTCACGTGTGGCGATCCGTCGCCCGGAGCCCTGCGCCAGCGCGCTGAGGAGGGGCGGGAGTGGGGCCGAGGAACCGCGGAGTGCGGCACGGTCCACCCGTGCGGGACGCAGCACCGTCCGTCCGGTGGCCCGGGCGGCGCCCAGCAGCGCCGCGGTCTCCTCCACCGACACCGGGGACAGCCCCGGCGTCTCGGCGGCGGACGGCGGGAGCAGCGCCAGGACCGGCAGGCCGGCGCCGGCCCGGCGACGCGCGAGCGCGGCCAGCTGCCCGCCCGACGGTGCGCCGGCCGGGCCGCCGATGCCGAGGAGGATGAGCGCGGGCGGAGCACCGTCCGCGCCGGTGCGGCGGGTCAGCTCATCGAGCGTGCGAGCCGTGTCGACATCGCGGCTCCGGTCGAGGTCGGCGGTGTGCACGAGGGCGCTGAGCGGGCGCCCGGTCGCTCGGACCGCGGCGATGGCTGACTGCAGGTTGTGGGGGTCCTGACCGGTGTCCGCTGCCGCCGTTGCCTCCTGGCTTCCGGCACCGTCCTCGTCGAGAGCCTCGTCGAGGGCCGTGTCCTGGTCCGGGTGGACGACGGTCCGGACATCTCCCTGGGCTTCGAGGGCGGCGGCGACCTGTTCGGCGAACGGGCCGGTGACCAGGACCGTTCCTCCGGACTCCAGGTCCAGGGCGGTGGCGGTGCTCGATGCGCAGCGGACCAGGCGCGCGGCCGACACCTCACCTCCGCGGACGGCAAGCTCGGACTCGTCCGTGGCGAGCGCGGCCGGCAGCACGCGGTGCGAGTCGCGGTCGTCATCAACGTCCACCAGCACGATCCGGCCCGGGTGGTCGGCCTGGACGACGCGAAGCTCTTCCCAGAGGGCGGCGGCCGCCGCGTCCGGTGCCTCGTCACCGAGGGCGAGGGCGCCTCGGGTGACGAACGCCAGGCGGGCCGGCGCCGACTCCTGCCCCAGCCGTTCGCCGAAGGCACCGAGGACGGTACGCGCCTCGGCGAGTGTGGCGACACCGGTCACGAGCACGGTGCCGGTCGTCGCGGCCGTCGTGGTGTCGGCCGCTGTCTCCAAGGCTTCGGCAGCGCGCGTGCCCAGTGTCCCGGCCAGGCCGAGCGGGTCGCTCCCCACTACCGTCAGCCGCGGCACATCGGCATCCGCCGCCGCGCTGTCGTCGCCGTCCGACTCCCCGGTCGCTTCCACGGCGATCGGTGCCCAGTCGACACGCAGCAGCGAAGGCGGCAGCGAGGGCGTCCGGTCGTCCCGCAGTTCACCGGTCTTGCGCATCAGCATCGACTCGACCGCGAGCACAGGCTGCCCGGTGCCGTCGGCGGCCTGGAGCGATACCTCGTCGGGCCCGCGACGGGCCAGCCGGATCCGCAGCGCGGTCGCGCCGGTCGCCTGTAGCGAGGCGCCGCTCCAGGCGAAGAGCACGGCCTCCGTCGCCACACCGTCCAGCAGACCGAGGCCGAGCGGATGCAGTGCCGCGTCCAACAGCGCGGGATGGAGGGCGAATTCCGCGGCCGCGGCGGATTCCGGCAGCTCGGCCTCCGCGTAGACACCGTCGGCCCCCTGCCACACGGCCCGCACACCGCGGAAGGTCGAACCGTAGTCGAACCCGGCCGCCGTCAAACCGTCGTACAGGTCATCGATGTCCACGGGCTCCGCGCCGGCCGGCGGCCACGCGGCGAAGTCGAAGGCCTCCGACGATCCGCTCTCCGCCAGCACACCGCTCGCATGCCGCGTCCACGGCGCATCGGCCGAGGCCGCCTCGGGACGCGCGTACACACCGAGCGCCCGGTCCCCGGAGGCGTCCGGGTCCTCGATGCGGAGCTGCAACTGCACCGCACCGTCCTCGGCGAGCACCAGCGGCGCCTCGAGGGCGAGTTCCCTGATGTGGGAGCAACCGACCTCGTCCCCCGCACGCACTGCCAGCTCCAGGAGCGCGGTGCTCGGGACGACGATCGCGCCGGCAATACGGTGCTCGGCGAGCCACGGCTGCGTACGCGGCGACAGCCGCCCGGTCAGCACCACCTCATGGCCACCGGCCAGGGACACCGTCGCCCCGAGAAGCGGGTGCCCGGCAGCGGCAAGACCGATCGACGAGGCATCCGCGGAGCCGGCCGGAACCTCAAGCCAGTAGGGCTGGTGCTGGAAGGCGTAGGTGGGGAGGTCGATCGGGGTGGGGGTGCTGCCCTCGATGGTGGTGGTCGGGAAGAGGGCCGGCCAGTTGATGGGGGTGCCGTGGGCGAAGGCGCGTCCGGCGGCGGTCAGGAGTGCGGATATCTCACCGCGGTCGTCGCCGCGCAGGGTGGGGATGAGGACCCGGTCCGCGTCCGCGTCACTGTCGAGGCAGCCCTGCGCCATGGCGGTGAGGGTGCCGTCCGGTCCGATCTCCAGGAACCGGGTGACCTCGTGCTCCGCCAGCCAACCGATCCCGTCCGCGAAGCGGACCGCCTCACGGACGTGCCGCACCCAGTAGGCGGGGGACGTCAGCTCCTGCGGCGCGGCAAGCATTCCGGTGACGTTCGAGACCACCGGGATGCGCGGCTCGGCGTACGACACGCTTTCGGCGACGCGACGGAACTCGTCGAGCATCGGCTCCATCAGCGGCGAATGGAAAGCATGACTGACCTGGAGCCGCTTCACCTTCCGACCCTCGCACTCGAAGCGATCGGCGATGGCCGCCACCCCGGACTCCTCGCCGGAGACCACAACCGACCGCGGACCATTCACCGCGGCGATGCTCACCCGCTGCTCCTGGCCGTCCAGCAGCGGCAGCACCTCATCCTCGGTGGCCTGCAACGCGACCATCGCACCGCCGGCCGGCAGGGCCTGCATCAGACGACCACGGGCCGCCACCAGACGACACGCGTCCTCCAGCGACAGCACACCGGCAATGTGCGCGGCCACCAACTCACCGATGGAATGACCCACCAGATAGTCCGGCCGGACACCGAACGACTCCACCAACCGGAACAACGCCACCTCGACGGCGAACAACGCCGGCTGAGTGAAAGCGGTTTGATTCAGTGCCTCCGCGTCCTCCCCGAACACCACATCCCGCAGCGGAGTCGCCAGCTCACCGTCGAAGCGCGCACATACCTCGTCGAAGGCATCGGCGAAGACGGGGAACGCGTCATACAGCTCCCGGCCCATCCCGAGCCGCTGCGCACCCTGCCCGGTGAAGAGCAGCGCCAGCCGGCCTCCGGTGTCCACCGCACCCGTTACGGCGTTGACCGCGGCGGTTCCCTCTGCCACGGCGGTGAGACCGGCAAGGAGTTCGGCGCGCTCGGTGCCGAGGACGACGGCCCGGTGCTCGAACGCCGAACGTGTCGTGGCGAGGGCGAACCCCACCTCCGGCGCGGCGAGTTCGGGCCGGGCCTCCACATGCGCCAGCAACCGCTGTGCCTGTGCCCGCAGCCCCTCCCGGCTCCGGGCCGAGACCACCCACGGCACCACGTCACCGAGCACATTCCAAGGCCCGGCTTCCGAACCCTCCTCCGCCGGAGCCTGCTCGATCACCACATGCGCGTTGGTCCCACTGACACCGAAGGCGGAGACCGCCGCCCGCCCCGGACGGCCGCTCTCCGGCCATCCGACGGCTTCGGTCAGCAGCCGCACATTGCCCGCCGACCAGTCCACGTGCGAGGAAGGCTCAGCGGCATGGAGGGTCTGCGGAAGGACGCGGTGCTGGAGCGCCAGCACCATCTTGATGACACCGGCCGCACCCGCGGCCGCCTGCGTGTGCCCGATGTTCGACTTCACCGAACCCAGCCACAACGGCCGGTCCGCGTCCCGCTCCTGACCGTACGTCGCCAGCAGCGCCTGGGCCTCGATCGGGTCACCCAGAGACGTACCCGTGCCATGCGCCTCGACCACGTCGACATCCGACGGCGAGAGCCCCGCACCGGCCAGCGCCTGGCGGATCACCCGCTGCTGCGAGGGACCGTTCGGCGCCGTCAGACCATTCGACGCACCGTCCTGATTCACCGCAGAACCCGCCACCACGGCCAGCACCCGATGCCCATGACGCCGAGCGTCCGACAGCCGCTCCACGACCAGCACACCCGCGCCCTCAGCCCAGCCGGTGCCGTCCGCGGCGTCCGAGAACGCCTTGCACCGACCGTCGGCGGCAAGGCCGCCCTGGAGGCTGAACTCGACGAAGGCTCCGGGGTTGCCCATGACCGTCACACCACCGGCAAGGGCGAGGTCGCACTCACCCGAGCGCAGCGACTGCACGGCCAGGTGCAGGGCGACCAACGACGAGGAACACGCCGTGTCCACCGTGACCGCCGGCCCCTCCAGGCCCAGCGCATACGAGACCCGGCCCGACACGACGGCGCCCGAGCTTCCGGTGAGCAGGTGGCCGCCGAGTCCTTCCGGAGCCTCCCGCAGCCCTGCCCCGTAGCCCGAAGCGCTGGCACCGACGAATACACCGGTGCGGCTGCCCTTGACCGATGTGGGGCTGACGCCGGAGCGTTCGAGGGCTTCCCAGGAGGTCTCCAGCAGCAGCCGCTGCTGCGGGTCGATCGCGACCGCTTCACGGGGGCTGATACCGAAGAACGCCGGATCGAACTGTGCGGCGTCGCGCAGGAATCCGCCCGCCCGCGTGCGGCTCGCGCCTTCCTCGTCGGCGTCGTTCCCGAAGAGGGAATCGAGGTCCCAGCCACGGTCCGTCGGGAAGCCGGAGATCGCGTCCTCGGCCCCGGCCACCAGCCGCCACAGGTCCTCGGGGCTGGCCACGCCACCGGGAAGGCGGCAGCTCATCCCGACGATGACCACCGGGTCCTCCGAGGTGGACGCCGGCACCGGCAGACCGGCCGCCAGGTCCGTCCCGGCCCCGAACAACTCAGCGTCCAGGAAACCTGCCAGGTCGCTCGGCGTCGGGTAGTCGAAGACCAGAGTGGCGGGGAGCCGAAGGCCGGTCTCGACGTTCAGGCCGTTGCGCAGCTCGACCGCGGTGAGCGAGTCGAAGCCCAGGTCCCGGAAGGTGACGCCGGTTTCGAGGTCAGCGGGCTTGTGGTAGCCGAGGACCGCTGCGGCGTGCGTACGCACCAGCTCCAGCAGCGCCCGCTCCCGCTCCACCACCGACAGCCCGGACAACCGCTCCCGCACCACACCGGCGCCCGAAGTCTCGCCACCGGCACCCAACGCCGCCCGCACCTCCGGCAGGTCCTCCAGCAACGGACTCGGACGGCCACTCGTGAACGCCGGAGCAAACCGCTCCCACTCCACATCCGCCACAACCACCGAACCCTCACCCGCACCGACAGCCGACTCCAAAGCCGACACCGCAAGAGCCGGATCCAACGCCCTCAGCCCACGCCGCAGCAGATGCTCCTCCGCACCCTCCACACCGGCCATCCCACCACCGGACCACGGACCCCACGCCACCGAACAACCAACAACGCCCCGCGCACGACGCGCCTCCACCACACCCTCAACGAAAGCATTACCCGCCGCATACGCAGACTGGCCGCCACTCCCCCACACACCGGCAATCGACGAGAACACCACGAAGGCATCCAGCTCCCGGTCACCCAGCACCTCGTCCAACACCACGGCACCGGACACCTTCGCACCCATCACCTGCGCGAAATGCTCCGCACCCGCATCGCTCAGAGGCACGGAATCCACCACACCCGCCGCATGCACCACAGCATCCACCGAACAACCCGACAGCAGCTCCTCCACCGCGCCCCGATCGGCCACATCGCAGGCCGCCACCGTCACCCGCACCCCGAGACCGGACAACTCCGCCTCCAGCTCCACCGCACCAGGAGCCTCCACACCACGGCGACTGGTCAACACCACATGCTCCGCACCACGCTCAGCCACCCAGCGCGCCACACGCCCACCCAGCGCACCCGTACCACCCGTGATCAACACCGTCCCCCGCGGCTCCCAACCACCAGCAGCGTCCGCGACAGGAGCCGGCGCATGCACCAGCCGCCGCCCGAACACCCCCGACACCCGCACCGCCACCTGATCCTCGCCACCGGACGCGAGAACCCCGACCAGCCGGTCAAGGACCCCACGGTCCACGGCTTCCGGAAGATCCACCAGACCGCCCCAACGGTCCGGCAGCTCCAGCGCCGCCACCCGGCCCAGGCCCCAGACCGCCGCCTGCACCGGATCCGGGCCACCATCCGACTCATCGACGGCGACAGCCCCCCGCGTCACCACCCACACGCGCCCAGCGGCACCCGCATCACCCAACGCCTGCACGAGCACCGCGGTACCCACGGTGTCCGCCGCACCTACCACCAGCACCCCGGCGACCGGCTCGTCACCGGCCACCTCACGCACCCGCTCGGCCAGCGAGCCCCGATCCGCCTCCCCCGCGACACACTCCACCCGCTCAACCGTCACACCACACCCGGCGAGCCCCGCCACCACAGCCTCGGACCACACCTCACCCGGAGCCACCACCACAAGCCAACGACCAGCAGGAACCGCGCCAGAAGGCGCCACCAGCGGCTTCCACTCCACCCGGTAGCGCCAGCCCTCCGTCGGGTCGGCGGCAGGTGCGGGCGTCGGCCAGTAGCGCTCGCGCTGGAACGCGTACGTGGGCAGATCCACTCGCCGAGCGGCGGGGAAGCACGTAGCCCAGTCCACGTCCGTGCCGAGCACGAACGCCTGCGAGACAGCGGTCAGCAGGGCTTCCGTCTCGGGGCGGTCCTTGCGCAGGACGGGGAGCAGCAGATCAGGTGCCGAGAGGCAGAGCTGCGCCATGGCGGTCAGGGTGCCGTCCGGCCCGATCTCCAGGAACCGGGACACGCCCTGCTGCTCCAGCCACCGCACCCCGTCAGCGAATCGGACGGCGTCCCGTACGTGCCGCACCCAGTAGTCGGGCGACGTCAGCTGCTCCGCCGTGGCCAACTCACCGGTCACATTCGAGACCACCGGAAGACGCGGCTCAGCGAACGACACGCCCTCCGCGACCGCCCGGAACTCCTCCAGCATCGGCTCCATCAACGGCGAATGGAAGGCATGGCTGACCTGGAGCCGCTTCACCTTCCGCCCCTCGGACTCAAAGCGCCCGGCGATCTCGGCAACCGCCGACTCCTCACCCGACACCACCACCGACCGCGGACCATTCACCGCAGCGATGCTCACCCGCTGCTCAAGCCCCTCCAGCAGCGGCACCACCTCACCCTCCGACGCCTGAAGCGACACCATCGCCCCACCCGCCGGCAACGCCCCCATCAACCGACCACGCGCCGCCACCAGACGACACGCATCCGCCAGCGACAACACCCCCGCCACATGCGCGGCCACCAACTCACCGATGGAGTGCCCCACCAGGAAGTCCGGCCGCACACCGAACGACTCCACCAACCGGAACAGCGCCACCTCGACGGCGAACAACGCCGGCTGGGTGAAACCCGTCCGATTCAGCAGTTCGGCCTCGTCGCCGAACACCACATCCCGAAGCGACGACTCCCATTCGCCCTCGAAGTGCGCGCACACCGCGTCGAAGGCATCGGCGAACACCGGGAAGGATGCGTACAGTTCGCGGCCCATTCCGAGCCGCTGGGCGCCCTGGCCCGTGAACAGCAGGGCCAGTGGGCCCTCTGCCCGGGCGCCACGGATGACTCCGGGGCCGGGGGTCCGGTGGTCGTCGGCGAGTGCGGTGAGGCGGTGGACCGCCGATGCCGGGTCGTCCGCCAGGACCACGGCGCGGTGGTCGAAGCGCAGGGAGCGGGTCGTGGCGAGGGAGAAGCCCAGGTCCGCCAGGTCCGGTGCGGGGTTGTCCTCGTAGGCCGTGCGCAGGCGAGCCGCCTGTGCGCGGAGGGCGGCTTCGGTGCGTGCCGAGAGCACCAGGGGGGTGAGGGCCGGGCGTTCCGGCGCGGCGGCCCGGGGGGCCTCCGTGACGGCCGGCGGTTCGGGGGCGCTTTCCAGGACCACATGGGCGTTGGTGCCGCTGATGCCGAACGAGGAGACGCCCGCCCGGCAGACACCGCCCCTCGTCTCGGCGTCGAGCGGCCAGGCGACCGGCTCCGTGAGCAGCCGTACGTTGCCTTCCGACCAGTCCACGTGGGGTGTGGGCGCGTCCACGTGCAGGGTGCGCGGGAGCGTGCCGTGCTGGAGTGCCAGCACCATTTTGATGACACCGGCGACGCCCGCGGCCGCCTGGGTGTGGCCGATGTTCGACTTGACCGAGCCCAGCCACAGCGGCCGGTCCTCGTCCCGGTCCTGGCCGTAGGTGGCGAGCAGGGCCTGCGCCTCGATGGGGTCACCGAGGGCCGTTCCCGTGCCGTGTGCCTCGACCGCGTCCACGTCCGAGGGGGTCAGGCCGGCGCTGGCGAGTGCCTGCCGGATGACCCGCTGCTGGGAGGGGCCGTTGGGCGCCGTCAGACCGTTGGATGCGCCGTCCTGGTTGACGGCGGATCCGGCCACGACGGCAAGCACCCGGTGGCCGTTGCGGCGGGCGTCCGAGAGCCGCTCGACGAGCAGCATTCCGACGCCCTCGCCCCAGCCGGTGCCGTCGGCGTCCGCGGCGAAGGGCTTGCACCGTCCGTCGGGGGCGAGTCCGCGCTGCCGGCTGAACTCCACGAACGCGCCGGGCGTGGACATCACGGTCACGCCGCCGACCAGCGCCATGTCGCACTCGCCGGAGCGCAGGGCCTGCGCCGCCCAGTGCAGCGCGACCAGGGACGAGGAGCAGGCCGTGTCCACGGTCACCGCGGGGCCTTCCAGCCCGAGGGTGTAGGCGACGCGTCCGGAGACCACGCTCGCGGCGTTTCCGGTGCCGATGTAGCCGTCGAAGTCGTCCGGGGAGTGGGCGAGCAGTGCCGGGTAGTCCTGGCCGTTGGTGCCGATGAAGACGCCCGCGCGGCTGCCGCGCACGGAGTGCGGATCGATGCCGGCGCGCTCCAGCGCCTCCCAGGACACTTCGAGCAGCAGCCGCTGCTGCGGGTCGGTGGCGACCGCTTCGCGGGGGCTCATGCCGAAGAAGGCGGGTTCGAAGCGGTCCACGTCCGTCAGGAAGCCGCCGACGTTGACGTAGGTGGTTCCCGCGTGCTCCGGGTCGGGGTCGTAGACCGAGGTGAGGTCCCAGCCGCGGTCGGTCGGGAACGCTCCGACGGCGTCCGCGCCGTCCGTCAGCAGTTGCCAGAAGGCCTCCGGGGAGTCGACGCCGCCGGGGAAGCGGCAGCTCATGCCCACGATGGCGAGCGGGTCACCGTCGACCGCGGCGGGGGCCACCGTCTGCTCGGCGTCCGCGTGTTCCGGTGCGATCCGGGTGCGCAGGAAGCCGGCCAGTTCGGTCGGCGTCGGGTAGTCGAACACGACCGTCGCGCTGAGGGGGATACCGCAGGCCAGGCTGAGTGCGTTCCGCAGTTCGACGGCGATCAGCGAGTCGACGCCGAGCTCCCGGAAGGGGCGGTGCGGCGGCACCTCGGCGGGACCGGCGTAGTGCAGCACTCCGGCGGCGTACGCGCGGACGAGGTCGGTGAGTACCCGCTCCTGTTCGGCCGGCTCCCGACCCGCGAGCTGTCGGTACAGGTCGGACCGGTGGTCGTCGCCTGCCGTCCCCGCGGCGGGTTCGACCGCGGTGCGGACCTCCGGGAGGTCGCCGATCAGCGGGCTCGGGCGCACCATGGCGAAGGCGGAACGGAAGTCCGTCCAGGTGATGTCGGCGATCACCAGGCCGGGTGTCCGGGAGCGGATCGCGTGCCCCATCGCCTCGATGGCGAGGTCCGGCCGCAGGGGGGACACTCCGCCCCGGCGCATCCGCTGGGCCATCGCTTCGTCGCTGGCCATACCGCTCTCGCCCCAGGGCCCCCAGGCGAGGGAGGTCGCGGGCAGGCCGTCGGCCGCTCGCCGCTCGGCGAGGGCGTCCAAGTAGGCGTTGGCGGCAGCGTAGTTGGCCTGTCCGGCGGCGCCGATGCTACCCGCGAAGGACGAGAACAGCACGAAGGCCGACAGGTCACGTCCGCGGGTCGCCTCGTGCAGGTTCCGGGCCGAGACGGCCTTGGCCTGCAGGACGGCGGCGAACCGTTCGGGGGTGAGGGAGTCGAGTACGCCGTCGTCGAGTACGGCGGCGGCGTGGAAGACCGCGTCCACGGGGTGCTCGGTGAGCAGGGCCTCGACGGCGTCGGGGTCCGTGACATCGCAGGCCGCCACGGTCACCCGCACGCCGAGGGCGGTCAGCTCCGCCGTCAGCTCGGACGCCCCGGGCGCCTGCGAGCCGCGACGGCTCGTCAGGACCACGTGTTCCGCGCCGCGTTCCGCCACCCAGCGGGCCACGCGGGCGCCCAGCGCGCCCGTGCCGCCCGTGATGAGCACCGTCCCGTGCGGCTGCCAGCCGTCGGCCGTGTCGTCGCCGGCGGGGGCCGGGGCGTGCGCCAGCCTGCGCCCGAAGACGCCGGAGGCCCGCACCGCCACCTGGTCCTCGGCGCCCTGCCCGAGCACTCCGGCCAGGCGGTCGAACACCCTGCGGTCCACGGCCTCCGGCAGGTCCACCAGACCGCCCCAACGGTCCGGGTACTCCAGCGCCGCCACCCGGCCCACGCCCCACGCCGCGGCCTGCACCGGATCCGGTCCACCGTCCGACCGGCCGATCGCGACCGCGCCCCGCGTCAGCACCCACAGTCGCCCGCCGACGCCGGCGTCCCCCAGCGCCTGCACCAGGACCGCGGTCCGCACCGCGTCCGCGGATCCGACCGCCAGCACGCCCGACACCGGCTCCTCACCGGTCGCCGCACGCACCCGCGCGGCCAGCAGGGCCCGGTCCGTCTCGCCCTCGGCGCACTCCACCCGCTCGACCCGGACACCACCCGCCGCCAGCCCGTCCACCACGGCCTCGGCGTACGCGTCCCCGGCGGCCAGCACCGCTATCCAGCGGTCCCCCGGCACCCCGCCCGACTGCGCGGCGAGCGGCTTCCACTCCACCCGGTACCGCCAGCCGTCCACCACCGACCGCTCACGCCGCTGGCGCCGCCACGACGACAGCGCCGTCCGCGCCTGATCCCACGAGGCATCGCCGGCGATCGCGAGTTCCCCGGCCAGCGCCGCCGCGTCGCCGCGCTCGATGGCGTCCCAGAGTTCGGCGTCGGCTCCGTCGAGCGCGGGCGTCGCGCCGTGCTCGGCCGCAGTCGCGGTGGCCGCCAGCCAGTAACGCTGACGCTGAAACGGATACGTCGGCAGGTCGACGGGCCGCGTTCCGGGCAGCAGCGCGGCCCAGTCGAGCACCGCGCCGTGTACGTGCAGCCGCGCAAGCGCCGTGATCAGGTGCTGAGCCTCGGACCGTGCCCTCCGCAGCGCGGGCACCGCCTCGAACCCGGCGCCGTCCCCACACGCCTGGGCCATCGCGGTGAGCGTGCCATCGGGCCCGATCTCCAGGAACCGGGCGACGCTGTGCTCCGCCAGCCACTCGATGCCGTCGGCGAAGCGGACCGCCTCGCGGACGTGCCGCACCCAGTAGGCGGGGGAGGTCAGTTCCTGCGACGTGGCGAGCGTGCCGGTGACGTTCGAGACGACCGGGATACGGGGTTCCTCGAACGTCAGGCTCTCGGCGACGGTGCGGAACTCGTCGAGCATCGGCTCCATCAGCGGCGAGTGGAAAGCATGGCTCACCTGGAGCCGCTTCACCTTCCGACCCTCGGACTCGAAACGGTCGGCGATGGCCGCCACCGCGGACTCCTCGCCGGAGACGACGACCGACCGCGGGCCGTTCACCGCGGCGATGCTGACCCGCTGCTCCTGGCCATCCAGGAGCGGCAGCACCTCATCCTCGGTGGCCTGAAGCGCGACCATCGCACCACCGGCCGGCAGGGCCTGCATCAGACGACCACGAGCCGCCACCAGACGACACGCGTCCTCCAGCGACAACACCCCCGCCACATGCGCGGCCACCAACTCACCGATGGAATGCCCCACCAGGAAGTCGGCACGCACACCGAACGACTCCACCAGCCGGAACAGCGCCACCTCGACGGCGAACAACGCCGGCTGGGTGAAAGCGGTTTGATTCAGTGCCTCCGCGTCGTCACCGAACACGACCTCCCGCAGCGGCGAGTCCAACTCCCCGTCGAAGTGCGCGCAGGCGGCATCGAACGCTTCCGCGAAGACCGGGAAGGAGTCATACAACTCCCGTCCCATTCCTACGCGTTGGGAACCCTGACCCGTGAAGAGGAAGGCCGACTTGGTGCCGGGACGGTCCGTGCCCCGTACGAGGTTTTCGGCGTGCTCGCCGCGGGCGAGGGTGTGCAGTCCCGCGACGAGTTCCGCGCCGCTGCTGCCGAGGACGGCGGCGCGGTTCTCCAGCGCGGCGCGCGTCGAGGCGAGCGAGCGGGCGAGGTCGTGGATGTCGTGCCCGGGGTGGGCGTCGAGGTGCGAGAGCAGCCTGCCGGCCTGCTCGCGGAGGGCCTCGTCACTGCGGGCCGAGAGCACCCACGGCACGACCGGCAGCCGCACGGATGCCGCCGTGCCGTCCTTCTGGTCTTCTTCGGATGCGGGCTCCGGCTCCGGCGCCTGTTCCAGCACCGCGTGCGCGTTGGTTCCGCTGACACCGAAAGCGGAGACCGCGGCGCGTCCCGGCCGGTCGCTCTCCGGCCATTCGACGGCGTCGGTCAGCAGTCGTACATTGCCCGTCGTCCAGTCCACATGTGACGAGGGCTCATCGACGTGCAGGGTCTGCGGCAGGATGCCGTGCTGGAGCGCGAGCACCATCTTGATGACACCGGCCGCGCCGGCGGCCGCCTGGGTGTGCCCGATGTTCGACTTCACCGACCCGAGCCACAACGGCCGTTCCTCGTCCCGGTCCTGACCGTACGTCGCGAGCAGCGCCTGCGCCTCGATCGGGTCGCCGAGGGACGTGCCCGTGCCGTGCGCCTCGACCGCGTCCACGTCGGAGGGGGACAGGCCGGCCGCACCGAGCGCCTGCCGGATGACCCGCTGCTGGGAGGGGCCGTTCGGCGCGGTCAGGCCGTTGGAGGCGCCGTCCTGGTTCACGGCGGTGCCGCGGACGACCGCCAGTACCCGGTGGCCGTTCCGTCGGGCGTCCGAGAGGCGTTCCAGCACCAGCATGCCGACGCCCTCGGCCCACCCGGTGCCGTCCGCGGCCTCCGCGAACGCCTTGCACCGGCCGTCGGCGGCCAGGCCGCGCTGCCGGCTGAACTCGATGAACGCGCCCGGTGTGGCCATCACGGTCACGCCGCCCGCCAGGGCGAGCGTGCACTCGCCGGAGCGGAGTGCCTGGGAGGCCAGATGCAGCGCGACGAGGGAGGAGGAGCAGGCCGTGTCCACGGTGACGGCCGGGCCTTCGAGGCCCAGGGTGTAGGCGACGCGACCCGACACGACCGAGGTCGAGTTGCCGGTCAGCAGATGGCCGCGGACATCGTCGGGGATATCGCGAAGGCCGGCGCCGTATTCCTGGCCGCTGGCCCCGACGAAGATGCCGCTGCGGCTTCCCCGCAGTCCGAGGGGATCGATTCCGGCGCCCTCGAAGGCCTCCCAGGAGGCTTCGAGGAGCAGTCGCTGCTGGGGGTCCATCGCGAGCGCTTCGCGGGGCGAGATGCCGAAGAATCCGGGGTCGAATTCGGTGGCCTCGTAGACGAAGCCGCCCTTGCACGAGTAGCTCGTGCCCGACCCGTCGGACTCGGGGTCGTACAAGGCGTCGGCGTCCCAGCCGCGGTCCTGCGGCCACTCGGAGATGGCGTCCTCGCCGCCGTGCAGCAGTCGCCAGAATTCCTCCGGCGAGCTCACACCCCCGGGGAAGCGGCAGCTCATCCCGACGATTGCGACCGGCTCCTGCTGCTGAGATTCCAGCTCCTGCAGGCGCCGACGGGTCTCATGCAGGTCCGCGGTGACCCACTTGAGGTAGTCCCGAAGCCGTTCTTCATTCGCCATGTGGAACTTGCCCCATACGTTGTAGACCGGAACGGTTCACCAGCGGCGTTCAGGAACGGCCGAGCTCCTGATTGATGAAATCGAAGATCTCGTCGTCCGAGGCCGCATCCAGCTGCTGGGACACGGCGGACTTCGCATCGGCCTCGGCCGCCCCGCCCAGCTCAGACAGGATGCTCCGAAGACGGGCCTCGACGAGCCCCCTGGCGGCGTTCTCTGGGGAAAATCCTGAAATCGCGCTGGCGAGACGCTCCAGGTCAGCGAGTACGGCGGCCTCCGGCTCGGCGTCCGCGGCGCCGAACAGGGTGTCGTGTACATGCTCCGCGAGAAGCTGGGGCGTGGGGTAGTCGAAGACCAGGGTGGCGGGGAGCCGCATCCCGGTCTCGGCGTTCAGCCCGTTCCGCAGCTCGACCGCGGTGAGCGAGTCGAAGCCCAGGTCCCGGAACGCCTTGACGGGCTCCACGGCCTTCATCTCCCGGAACCCGAGAACGGCAGCGGTGTGGCCACGTACAAGATCGAGTACGGCCTGCGCGCGCTCCACCGGGGACACTCCGGCGAGCCGGTCGACGAAGGACCGCCCCGCGCCCCCGTCCGCCTCCGTGGCCGTGCCGCCCACGGCGTCGGCGACCTCCGGCAGGTCCGCCAGCAGCGGACTCGGACGGGCGCTGGTGAACGCAGGGGCAAACCGCTCCCACTCCACGTCCGCCACGACCGCCGACCCCTCACCGGCACGGGTGACCGACTCCAGAGCCGACACCGCGAGGGCCGGGTCCAGCGCCCTCAGCCCACGCCGCAGCAAGTGCTCCTCCGCGCCGTCCGCGGCGACCATCCCGCCGCCGGCCCACGGGCCCCATGCCACCGCACAGCCCGCCCCACCTCGCGCCCGCCGGGCCTCCACCAGCCCCTCGACGAAGGCGTTCCCCGCCGCATAGGCCGCCTGGCCACCGCTCCCCCACACCGCGGCGATCGACGAGAACACCACGAAGGCGTCCAGCGTCCGATCGCGCAGCGCCTCATCCAGCACCACGGCGCCGGCGACCTTCGCCCCCATCACCTCAGCGAAATGCTCCGCCTCCGCGTCGCCCAGGGAAACCGAATCCACCGCACCCGCGGCGTGCACGACGGCATCGATGGAGCACCCGGACAGCAGCTCCCGCACGGCTTCCCGATCCGCGACGTCACAGGCCGCCACGGTCACCCGCACACCGAGCGCCGACAACTCGGCCGCCAGCTCCGACGCCCCCGGAGCCTCCTGGCCCCGGCGACTGGTCAGGACGACATGGTCCGCACCACGCTCGGCCGCCCACCGCGCCACCCGAGCACCGAGCGCGCCGGTACCGCCCGTGATCAGCACCGTCCCCCGCGGCCGCCAACCGCCGGCCACGTCCACGGCGGGAGCCGGCGCATGCACCAGCCGCCGCCCGAACGCTCCGGACGTCCGCACGGCCACCTGATCCTCGGAGCCGTGCGCGAGGACCTGGGCCAGCCGGTCGAGCACCCCGCCCTCCACGGCCTCCGGCAGATCCACCAGACCGCCCCACCGATCCGGGAACTCCAGCGCCGCCACCCGGCCCAGGCCCCACACCGCCGCGCCGACCGGGTCCGGTGCGGCATCCGGACCGCCGACGGCAACAGCCCTCCGCGTCACCACCCACACACGACCGCCGACACCCGCGTCCCCGAGCGCCTGCACCACCACGGTCGTCCACCACACACTCGCCGGCACCCCACGAGTGATCTCCCCCGCCACGCCGCTCGGCAGCACCATCACACCCGCGACGGCTTCACCGCTGAACTCCGCACACCGCTCGGCCAGCGCAACCCGGTCCACGTCCGGGCCGCACTCCACCCGCTCGACCTGGACCCCGCACGCAGCCAAGCCCTCCAGCACCGAAGAGGCCCAGCCCGACTCCGTCGCGGCCTCGGGGACCACCACCAGCCAGCGCCCGGACGGCTTCTCGCCGGCCGCCGCACCGAGCGGCTTCCACTGCACGCGATACCGCCAGCCGTCCACCGCCGACCGCTCACGCTGCTGCCGCCGCCACGTCGACAGGGCGCTCAGCGCCTCGTCCCACGAGGCGTCCCCGGCAATCTCCAGTTCCCCGGCCAAGGCATCCGGGTCCTCGCGCTCGACGGCCTCCCAGAACCACGCGGCCCCGTCATCCGCCGGCTGAACCGCCACGGCGCTCGCCCCCGTCGCCGGGGTGCTCGGCCAGAAGGGCTCGTGCTGGAACGCGTACGTGGGCAGATCCACCCGCCGCGCCCCGGGAAAGAGCACGTCCCACTGCACCTCCGCCCCCCTGACGAACATGCCGCTGATCGCCGCCACCAGGGCTTCCGACTCCAGCCGGTCCTTCCGCAGCGCGGGCAGCAGGAGCAGTTCCGGGCGCTCGGCACAGGCCTGCGCCATGGCGGTCAGCGTCCCGTCCGGCCCGATTTCCAGGAACCGGGACACGCCCTGCCGCTCCAGCCACCGCACGCCGTCGGCGAATCGGACCGCCTCCCGCACATGGCGCACCCAGTATTCAGCGGAGGCCAATTCTCCCGCCCCGGCGATTTCACCGGTCAGATTCGAGACCACCGGAATGCGCGGCTCAGCGAACGACACGCCCTCCGCGACCGCCCGGAATTCCGCCAGCATCGGCTCCATCAACGGCGAATGGAACGCATGACTCACCCGCAGCCGCTTCACCTTCCGGCCCTCGGACTCGAAATGCCCGGCGATCTCCGCGACCGCCGCTTCCGCACCGGAAACGACCACCGCCTGCGGACCGTTCACCGCAGCGATGCTCACCTGCTGCTCCCTCCCTTCCAGCAGCGGCATCACCTCGTCCTCGGTGGCCTGAAGCGCGACCATCGCGCCGCCCGCCGGGAGTGCCTGCATCAACCGGCCGCGGGCCGCGACCAAACGGCAGGCGTCCTCCAGCGACAACACGCCCGCCACATGTGCGGCCGCCAGTTCTCCGATGGAATGACCCACCAGATAGTCCGGCCGCACGCCGAACGATTCCACCAGCCGGAAAAGCGCCACCTCGATCGCGAACAACGCCGGCTGGGTGAAAGCGGTTTGATTCAGCGCCTCCGCGTCGTCACCGAACACCACACTCCGGAGCGACGACCCCAACTCGCCGTCAAAGCAGGCACATACGGCGTCGAAGGCGTCCGCGAAGACCGGGAAGGTGTCGTACAGCTCCCAGCCCATGCCCAGTCGCTGCGCCCCCTGCCCCGTGAACAGGAATGCGGTCCGCCCGTGGCCCTTCTCGCCGCGTACGACTCCGCCGGCCTTTCGGCCTTCGGCCAGCGCGGTCAGCCCCTGTACGGCCGTCTCGTGATCGTCGACGAGAAGCACGGCTCGGTGGTCGAATATCTCTCTCGACGTGGCCAGGGAGTAGCCCACATCGTCGGAGGCATCGAGCGGGAACCGTTCGAGGTGTGCCAGGAGGCGGTGCGCCTGTGCCGTCAGGCCGGCCTCGTCACGTCCTGAAATGACCCAGGGCACGGCCGGCAGCTTGAGCGGCTTCGGGCTTTCCGCACTCTCCGCCGTGTCGTCGATCGCCGGAGCTTCTTCGATGATCGTGTGGGCGTTGGTGCCGCTGATGCCGAACGACGACACACCCGCCCGACGGGGCCGCTCCCCCTCCGGCCACGCCACGGCCTCGGTGAGCAGCCGCACATCGCCCGCCGACCAATCCACGTGCGAGGACGGCTCATCGACGTGCAGCGTCCGCGGCAGCACACCGTGCTGGAGCGCCAACACCATCTTGATCACACCCGCCACACCCGCAGCCGCCTGCGTGTGCCCGATGTTCGACTTCACCGAACCAAGCCACAACGGCTGCTCCCCGCTCCGGTCCTGACCGTAGGTCGCCAGCAGGGCCTGGGCCTCGATCGGGTCACCCAGCGACGTACCCGTGCCATGTGCCTCGACCACATCCACATCCGACGGCGACAATCCCGCACCGGCCAACGCCTGACGGATCACCCGCTGCTGCGACGGACCATTCGGCGCCGTCAAACCATTCGACGCACCATCCTGATTCACCGCAGAACCCGCCACCACAGCCAACACCCGATGCCCAAGACGCCGCGCATCCGACAACCGCTCCACCACCAACACACCCACACCCTCGGAAAACCCCGCACCATCCGCAGCATCCGAAAACGCCTTACACCGACCATCAGCAGCCAACCCACGCTGCCGACTGAAATCCACAAACAACCCCGGCGTCGACATCACCGTCACACCACCCGCCAAGGCCACATCACACTCACCCGCACGCAACGACTGCACCGCCAAATGCAACGCCACCAACGACGCCGAACACGCCGTATCCACCGTCACCGCAGGACCCTCAAGCCCAAACGTGTACGACAACCGCCCCGACACCACACTCGCCGCATTACCCGTACCGATATACCCCCCCAAATCCTCCTCACCCGACGCCACCAACAACCCCGTGTAATCCTGACCATTCGTCCCCGCAAACACCCCCGTACGAGAACCCCTCAACACACCAGGAACAATCCCCGCCCGCTCAAACGCCTCCCACGACGCCTCCAACAACAAACGCTGCTGCGGATCCATCGCCACCGCCTCACGCGGCGAAATCCCGAAAAACCCAGGATCAAAACCATCAACCCCCGGCAAAAACCCACCCGCACGCGTCGACACCTTCCCCGGCACACCCGGCTCAGGGTCATACAAACCCTCAACATCCCACCCACGATCCACCGGGAACGGCACCACACCATCCCCACCCTCAACCAACAACCCCCACAACTCCTCCGGCGACCCCACCCCACCCGGGAACCGACAACTCATCCCCACAATCACCACCGGGTCATCCGACAGTGCCGCCGCCGTCGGCATCACGGCTCCCGCAGCAGCCGCCTCGTCCCCGTCGGACAACGCTTCTTCCAGGTAGCGGGCCACCACCAGCGGAGACGGGTAGTCGAAGACCAGCGTGGCGGGCAGCGGCAGCCCCGTGGCCGCCTGCAGTTGGTTGCGCACTTCCACGGCGGTCAGGGAGTCGACGCCGAGTCCGCGGAAGTCGCGGGTGGGCTCGATCGCCTCGGGGCCCGGGTGTCCGAGGACGAGTGCCGACTGCGTGCGCACGAGTTCCAGGAGCGCGGCTCGCCGCTCGTCCTCCGACAACCGGGCGAGCCGGGACCGCAGGGCGTCCGCCGGTGACAGCGCCACCGTCGAGGAGGCAGCCGTACGACGCGCACTCCTCCCCAACAGGCCACGCATGAGCGGCGGAAGAACGCCCGCGACGTCCTGCTCCCGCAGCATCGTGTGATTGAACTGGACGGGGACGACCACGGGCACGGCCGTGTGCCGGGCGGCATCGAAGGCCGCAAGGCCCCGCTCCTCGGTGAAGGGCGTGATGCCGCCGCGGGCCATGCGTTGCAGGTCGGCTTCGGTCAGTTCACCGGTCATGCCGGCGTTCGGAGCCCAGGCGCCCCAGGCCAGCGACCTGGCGGGCAGTCCCGACCCGCTGCGCCGGCACATCAAGGCGTCCACGAACGCATTCGCCGCCGCATAGTTGGCCTGGCCCGCACTGCCGAAGGTGCCCGCCACCGACGAGAACACCACGAACTCCGCGAGGTCCGCTCCGCGCGTCAGCTCGTCCAAATGCACCAGCGCGTCCACCTTCGGCGCCAGCACCGCGTCCATGCGGGCGGGCGTCAGCGAGGTCACCATGCCGTCGTCCAGCACACCGGCGGTATGGACGACAGCGGTCAGCGGATGCTGCTTGGAAACCGACTCCAACAGCCCACTCAACGCCGACCGATCAGCAAGATCACACGCCGCAACCGCCACCTCGGCACCCAGACCCGCCAACTCCCCACACAGGTCACCCACACCAGGAGCATCCGGACCACGACGGCTGGCCAGCAACACATGCCGTACCCCATGCTCGGCCACCAAATGCCGCGCCACCAACGCACCCAAACCACCCGTACCACCCGTGACCAACACCGTCCCCTCACCATCAAGAGGAACCGGCATCGTCAACACCACCTTGCCCACATGCCGGGCCTGACTCAGGAACCGGAACGCCTCCGGCGCCTTCCGCACATCCCACGCCGACACCGGCAACGGCTCCAACACACCCCCCTCGAACAACTCCCGCACCTGCGCAAACATCTCCCCGATCCGATCCGGCCCCGCCTCGATCAGATCGAACGCCTGATACCGCACACCCTCAAATCCGGCAGCCACCTGCTCAGGGTCACGGATGTCGGTCTTACCCATCTCCAGGAAACGACCACCCCGCGGCAACAACCGCAACGAAGCATCCACGAACTCCCGCGCCAGGGAATCCAGCACCACATCCATACCCCGGCCACCGGTCGCCGCCAGGAACGACCCCTCAAAATCCAAATCACGCGACGAGGCGATATGCGCCTCGTCCAGACCCAACGCACGCAGCGTGCCCCACTTACCGGGACTCGCGGTGGCAAACACCTCCGCACCCAGATGCCGCGCCAACTGCACCGCAGCCATCCCCACACCACCCGCACCCGCATGCACCAGCACAGACTCACCCGCCTGTACTCCACCCAACTCCACCAGAGCGAAGTACGCGGTCAAGAACACCACCGGAACCGACGCCGCCTGCGCGAACGACCACCCCTCCGGAACCCGGATCACCATCCGCTCATCCGCCACCGCCACCGGCCCGAACGCAGACGGGAACAACCCCATCACCCGATCACCCGGGGCGAAGCCGATGACACCGGGGCCGGTCTCGGTCACGACGCCGGCGCCCTCCAGGCCCAGCGCGCCCGCGTCCCCCGGGTAGGTGCCGAGGACATTCAGCACATCGCGGAAGTTGACCCCGGCCGCACGGACCGCGATGCGCACCTGTCCGGGCTCCAGGGCTTCCGACGTCTCGGGGCGCCGCACCAGGCGCAGGCTCTCCAGCGTGCCCTCATCGGCGGTCTCAAGGCTCCAGCCGTCCTGCGGCAGGCCCGGCACGGACAGTTCATCGCGCCGGATGTTGCTGCTGAGCCTCGGCAGATAGGCCGTGCCGTTCCGCAGGGCGAGTTCGGGTTCTCCCGAGGCGAGGGCGGCCGGCAGCGCGGCCTGCGAGGCTTCGGTGCCGTCGACGTCGACCAGCACGAAGCGGTCGGGGTGCTCGATGCGTGCGGCGCGGACGAGGCCCCAGACCGTGGCCTGGGCGGGGTCGGGCCGCCGCAGTTGCGCCGGGACGGCGTTCCGTGTCACCACCACGAGGCGCGCCGCGGAGTACCGCTCGGCTGCCGTCCACTCCTGAATGCAGGCCAGGGCCCGATGCGCGGCGTCCCGGGCGGCGGCCGGGGTCACGGCGGAGTCGTCGGTGCGGGCGTCGAGGCGCAGCGCGACGAAACCGGGCTGGGCGTCGTCCGGCAGGGAGCCGAGGTCGTGGAAATCGACGAGTCCGGGAAGGCCGTCGGAGCTGTCGCCCACGAGGTCGACGGGGTCCACGGCGGTTTCGGGCAGGCGGGTCCAGTCGACCCGGTGCAGGGCATCGGAGTGGCTGCTGCCCTGCCAGGCGCGGTGGAAGGTGTCCGCCGTCATCGGCCGGCGGGTGAGGGCTGCGATCTCGGCCACCGGCTGTCCCACGGCGTCCGCGAGTTGGAGCGACACCTCGTCGCCCGCATGCGCCGAGATGCGTGCCCGCAGGACGGTGGCTCCGGAGGCGTGCAGCTTCACGTTCTGCCAGGAGACCGGCAGTTGTCCGAGGGCGGCGGTCTCGTCCGCTTCGAGCGCCAGGGCGTGGAGGACGGTGTCCAGCAGGGCGGGGTGCAGTCCGAAGGACGAGGCGTCCGACGATTCGGCGAGTTCCACCGTGGCGAAGAGGTCGGCGTCACGTTGCCATACGGCGCGCAGCCCGCGGAAGGAAGGCCCGTAGGCCACTCCTGCGTCGGCGAAGGCTTCGTAGAGACCGTCCGTCGGGACGGGCCGGGCGCCTTCCGGGGGCCAGACGGCGAAGTCGAAGGTCTCGCGGTGCTCGCCCGCGCCGAGGAGGCCGGTGGCGTGCCGGATCCAGGGTTCCTGCGCGGCACCGGTGCTCCCGATGCGGCAGGAGTGGATGGTCAGTGCGCGGGTGCCGTAGATGTCCGGCTCCTGGATGCGCATCTGCAGCTGGACGGGTTCGTGGGCCGGGAGTACCAGCGGGGCCTCGATGGTGAGCGACTCGACCTGGTCGCTGCCGGCCTGGTCGGCGGCGCGGAGCGCGAGTTCCAGGAAGGCCGTGTTGGGGACGAGGAGGGAGCCGTCGACGACGTGGTCGGCGAGCCACGGGTGGTGCTGCGCGGAGAGCCGGCCGGTGAAGACCAGGGAGGAGGAGTCGGCGAGCGTCATGGTGGCCGCGAGCAGGGGGTGTTCGGCTGCTTGGAGTCCCGCGGAACCGAGGTTCGTGGCGTCGGTGTGGGCGAGCTGGAGCCAGTACCGCTGGTGCTGGAAGGCGTAGGTCGGCAGGTCGGCCTGTCGGGCGCCGGTGCCGGCGAAGAGGGTGGCCCAGTCGACGGGGACGCCGTGTGCCCAGGCGTGGCCGAGTGCGGTGAGGAGTCCCGTCACCTCGGGACGGCCCTTGCGGAGGGCGGGGACGAGGAGATGGTCCGTGCCCGTGTCGTCACCGAGGCAGCTCTGCGCCATCACGGTCAGCGTGCCGTCCGGACCGATCTCCAGGAACCGGGTGACCTCGTTCTCGACGAGCCGGCGGATGCCGTCGGCGAAGCGGACGGCGCCGGCGACATGCCGCACCCAGTAGTCGGGGGACATCAGCTCGTGTGGCGTGGCGAGTTGGCCGGTGAGGTTCGAGACGACCGGGATGCGGGGTGCCTCGAATGTCAGGCTCTCGGCGACGGTGCGGAACTCGTCGAGCATCGGCTCCATCAGCGGGGAGTGGAAGGCGTGGCTGACCATGAGTCGCTTGGACTTCCGGCCCTCGGAGGCGAAATGGTCGGCGATGGCCGTCACCGCCGCCGTCTCGCCGGAGAGCACGAGGGACTGCGGACCGTTGACCGCGGCGATGTTCACCCGCTGGTCCTGGTCTGCCAGTAGCGGCACCACCTCGTCCTCGTCGGCCTCCAGCGCGAACATCGCGCCACCCTCGGGGAGTGCCTGCATGAGGCGACCGCGGGCGGCGACCAGGCGGCAGGCGTCCTCCAGCGAGAGCACCCCCGCCACATGCGCGGCCACCAACTCTCCGATGGAGTGACCCACCAGGAAGTCGGGGCGGACGCCGAACGACTCCATCAACCGGAAGAGCGCCACCTCGAAGGCGAACAGCGCCGGCTGAGTGAAAGCCGTCTGGCTCAGCGCCTCGGCGTCGTCGCCGAACATCACCTCGCGCAGCGGCGATTCCAGCTCACCGTCGAAGTGTGCGCAGGCCGTGTCGAAGGCATCCGCGAAGAGGGGGAAGGAGTCGTACAACTCCCGTCCCATTCCTGGGTGTTGGGCTCCTTGTCCGGTGAACAGGAAGGCCAGGCCGCCGGCGGAGGCGGCCATGCCTTCGACGACGTTGCTCCGTGGTGCGCCGTCGGCGAGGGCCTGGACGCTGTCGAGGAGTGTTTCCCGGTCCTGGCCGAGCACGAGGGCCCGGTGTTCGAAGGGGGACCGTGTGGTGACGAGCGAGAATCCCACGTCCCGCGGGTCCAGTTCGGGGTGGGCGTGCAGATGGGCCGACAGGCGCTCGGCCTGTGCCCTGAGTGCCGCCTCGCTGCGTCCGGACAGGACCCAGGGCGCGAGGGCCGCCGGTGCGGGCGCGTCCGGGCTTCCGTCCTGGGTTCCGTCCTGGGTTCCGTCCTGGGTTCCGTCCTGGAGTTCGCCCTCGGTTCCGTCCCCGGTCTCGTCCGTCGGGGGTTGTTCGAGGATGACGTGGGCGTTGGTGCCGCTCACGCCGAAGGACGAGACGCCGGCGCGGCGGGGGCGGTCCGCGTCCGGCCAGGGCACGTCCTCGCTCAGCAGCCGTACGTGACCGGCCGACCAGTCCACGTGCGAGGTCGGCTCGTCCGCGTACCGGGTCCGCGGCAGGATGCCGTGCCGGAGGGCCTCCACCATCTTGATGACGCCTGCCACACCTGCCGCGACCTGGGTGTGGCCGATGTTCGACTTCACGGAGCCCAGCCACAGCGGGCGGTGCGCGTCGCGGTCCTGGCCGTAGGTGGCCAGGAGTGCCTGTGCCTCGATGGGGTCGCCGAGGGTGGTGCCCGTGCCGTGGCCCTCGACCGCGTCGACGTCGGATGCCGAGAGCCCGGCGCCGGCCAGTGCCTGCCGGATCACCCGCTGCTGGGAGGGGCCGTTCGGGGCGGTGAGGCCGTTGGAGGCGCCGTCCTGGTTCACGGCGCTGCCGCGGACGACCGCGAGGACCCGGTGGCCGTTGCGCCGGGCGTCCGAGAGGCGCTCCACCAGGACGACACCGGCGCCCTCGCCCCAGATGGTGCCGTCGGCGGACTCGGCGAACGCCTTGCAGCGGGCGTCGCCGGCCAGACCGCGCTGCCGGCTGAACTCGATGAACGCGCCCGGCGTGGACATCACGGTCACCCCGCCGGCCAGGGCGAGGTCGCAGTCGCCCGAGCGCAGCGACTGCACCGCCAGGTGGAGGGCGACCAGCGACGAGGAACACGCCGTGTCCACGGTGACCGCGGGGCCCTCCAGGCCCAGCGCGTAGGCGACGCGGCCGGACACCACGGCGCCGGAGCTGCCGGTGAGCAGATGGCCCAGGAGGTCGTCGGGCATCTCGACGGCGCCCGAGCCGTAGCCCTGGTAGCTGCAGCCGACGAAGAGTCCGCTGCGGCTGCCGCGCAGCGACAGCGGCGCGATGCCGGCCCGTTCGACGGCTTCCCAGGAGATCTCCAGAAGCATCCGCTGCTGGGGGTCCATGGCCAGGGCCTCGCGGGGGGAGATCCCGAAGAAGCCGGGATCGAAGTCGCCGGCGTCGGCGACGAAGCCGCCCTCACGTACGTAGCTGGTGCCCGGGCAGGTGGACTCGGCGTCGTAGACGGCGTCGATGTTCCAGCCGCGGTCGTCGGGGAAGGGCGTGATGGCGTCGCCGCCGTCGGCGATCAGCTGCCAGAGGTCGTCCGGTGACCGTACGTCGCCGGGGTAGCGGCAGGCCATGCCCACGATGGCGATCGGCTCGTCGGCCGCCTGCACGGGGAGCGCGAGTGCGGCGGTGTGCTGCTCCCCGAGGTCTCCCAGGAGTTCGGCGCGCAGGTGGCGCGCCAGTGCCGGCGGGGTCGGGTAGTCGAAGACGAGCGTCGGGGACAGCGGAAGGGTGACGGCCGTGGAGAGGGTGTTGCGCAGTTCGACGGCGGTGAGGGAGTCGGTGCCGAGTTCCTGGAAGGTGCGGGTGGTGTCGACGGCGTCGGGGCCGGGGTATCCCAGGACGGCTGCGGTGGTCCGGCGCACCAGGCGGAGCAGGTGTTGTTCCTGATCGGCGGGGGTGCGCAGGGTGGCGAGGACGCTGCGGATGTCGTCGGCCGGGGTGTCGTGGCCGGGGTTCCGGTCGGCGGCTTCGGGCAGTTTGCCGAAGAGCGCGTTGCGGCCGGCGGGGAAGAGGTCCCAGTCGATGTCGGCGATGACGAGGTGGGTCTCGCCTTGGTCGAGTGCCTGGTGCAGGGCGACCAGTGCGGTGTCCGGCTCCATGGGCGGCAGGCCCGCGCGGCTGAGCTTGGCGCGCAGGGTGGGGTCGGCCGCCATGCCGTCGTGGGCCCAGGGGCCCCAGGCGATGCTGGTGGCGGGCAGGCCGTGGGCGCGGCGGTGCTGGGCGAGGGCGTCCAGGCCGGCGTTGGCCGCCGCGTAGTTGGCCTGGCCGGCCGCGCCGAGGGTGCCGGCGATGGAGGAGAAAAGGACGAACGCGGTCAGGTCGTGGGTGCGGGTGAGGTCGTGGAGGTTCGCGGCGGCCTCGGTCTTGGGGCGGAGCACGGTGGCGAACCGTGCGGCGTCCATGGTGGCGAGGGTGCCGTCGTCGAGGACGCCCGCGGTGTGGAAGACGCTGGTGAGGGGCTGGTCTTCGGGGAGGGAGGCGAGGAGGCGCGCCAGGGCGTCGCGGTCCGCGGGGTCGCAGGCGGCGAGGGTGGTGCGGGTACCGAGTGCGGTGAGTTCGGCGACGAGGTCCTCGGCGCCCGGGGCGTCGGGGCCACGGCGGCTGATGAGCAGCAGGTGGGCGGCGCCTTCGCGGGCCAGTTGACGGGCGAGGGCGGAGCCGATGGTGCCGGTGCCGCCGGTGATCAGTGTGGTGCCGGCCGGCGTCCAGGCGGAGGAGTCGCGGGGCTGCTCGGGGCGGGGCGCCCGGACCAGGCGGCGGGCGAAGAGTCCGGAGGCGCGAAGGGCGAACTCGTTGTCGTGGGCGGTGTCGTGGCCGGTGTCGTGGGCAGGGCCGTGGAGCACCGCGCACAGGCGGTCCAGGGCGCGTTCGTCGAGCTGTTCCGGCAGGTCGACCAGGCCGGTCCAGTGGTCGGGGTGTTCGATGGCGGCGCTGCGGCCCAGGCCCCAGACGGTGGCCTGCTCGGGGGCGCCGAGCGGGTCGGAGCGGCCGATGCTGACGGCGCCCCGGGTCGCGGTCCACAGCCGGACGGGGGCGTCGGTGCGCAGCAGTGCCTGGATGAGGGCGCCGGTCAGGACGAGGGCGGCGGGGGTGTCGGGGTGCTGCGGGTGGCGGGCGGTGCCGAGGCCGAGGAGGGAGAGGACGTTCAGCTCGTCGGGGCCGTGGTCCGGGGCGCGGGTTTCGTCGAGGCGTTGTGCTATGTGGTCGGCGTCGGCGTCCGGCGGCAGGCTCAGGGTGGTGACGGTCGCGCCGTGCGCGGCGAGTGCGGTGGTGAGGGCGTCGGCGACGTTCCGGTACCGCTCGGGGTCCGTGGCGGGGAGGACGAGCAGCCAGTGGGCCGGTGCGGTGGCGGCGGGGCCGGGGTCGACGGGCTCCCAGTGTTCGGCGTAGCGCCAGGAGCGGGCGGTGGAGTGCTGCTGCTGGTCGCGGTGGAAGGCCGCGAGTGCGGGGACGACCGGTTCGAGGAGGGAGCGGTCGAGGCTGAGGCTGTCGGCGAGTTCGGGCAGGTTCTGCTGCTCGACGGCGGTCCAGAACGCGGAGTCGGCCGGCCGGGCGGCGGGGGTGTCCTCGGGGGCGGGGGCGTGCAGCCAGTAGCGGGAGCGCTGGAAGGCGTAGGTGGGCAGGTCGACGCGGCGGGCGCCGGGCAGCAGGGCGGCCCAGTCGAGGGGGACGCCGGCGGTGTGCAGCCTGCCGACCGTGGTGAGCAGGCTGAGGGCTTCGCGGGTGTTCTTGCGCAGGAGGGGGGTCAGCAGCCGGTCGCCGTCGGGCAGGCAGGCCGCGGCGAGTGCGGTGAGGGTGCCGTCGGGGCCGAGTTCGACGAGCCGGGTGACGTTGCGGTCGGCGAGGGCGCGGACGCCGTCGGCGAAGCGCACGGCCTCACGGGCGTGGCGTACCCAGTAGTCGGGGCTGCACAGTTCGTCGGCGGTGGCGAGGCGGCCGGTGACGTTGGAGACGAGGGGGATCTGCGGCTGCCGGTAGGTGAGGTCGCGGGCGGTGGCGCGCAGCTCCGCCAGCATCGGGTCCATCAGAGGCGAGTGGAAGGCGTGGCTGACCCGCAGGCGGGAGACCTTGCGTCCCAGGTCACGGAAGTGGCCGGCGAGGGCGTCCACGGCGGCTTCGTCGCCCGCGATGACGGTGGCGTCGGGGCCGTTGACCGCGGCGATGCTCACCCGGTCCGCGGTGTCCGCGAGCAGCGGCCGCACCTCGCCCTCGGTGGCCTGGAGGGAAGCCATGGCGCCGCCGGGCGGGAGCGCCTGCATCAGCCGGCCGCGGGCCGCCACCAGACGGCAGGCGTCCGGGAGGGACAGCACGCCGGCGATGTGTGCGGCGGCCAGTTCGCCGATCGAGTGGCCCATGACGACGTCGGGCTTGACGCCCCAGGAGGTGAGCAGCCGGAAGAGGGCCACCTCGACGGCGAAGAGCGCGGGCTGGGTGGTGCCCGTTTGGTCCAGCGGTGCCGGGTCGTGGCCGAAGACGGTGTCGCGCAGCGGCCGTTCGAGCTCGGGGTCGAGGTGTGCGCAGGCGGCGTCGAAGGCCTCGGCGAAGACGGGGAACGTCGCGTACAGCTCACGGCCCATGCCCAGGCGCTGGGCGCCCTGGCCGGTGAACAGGAAGGCGGTCTTGCCGCGGAGGGGGGTGCCGCTGACGGCGCCCGCGGCGTGCGGGCCCTCCTCGGCGAATGTGGTCAGCTCGCCACGGAGTTCGGCCGGGTCGGTGCCGAGCAGCACCGCACGGTGCTCGAAGGCCGAGCGGGAGGTGGCGAGCGAGTACGCCAGGTCGTAGGGGTCGGTGTCGGGGTGGCTGTCCAGGTGCGCGCGCAGCCGGCCGGCCTGTGCCCGCAGGGCGTCCGCGCTGCGGGCGGAGAGCACCCAGGGGATGTGGGGAAGGCGGTCCGCGGTGGCGGGCGGGGTGGCTTCGGAGGCCGAACCCCCTTGCGCCGAGGGGTCGTTCGCGTCCGTGGCGTCCGTCGCTGCCTCTTCGCCGTCCGCCGTGGGCTGTGCGGCGCCGTCCCCCGGTGTGCGGTCTGAGTCCTGGGGGGCCTGTTCCAGGATGGTGTGGGCGTTGGTGCCGCTGATGCTGAAGGAGGAGATCGCGGCGCGCCGCGGCCGGGTGGTCTCCGGCCAGGTCACGGCCTCGGTCAGCAGCCGGACTCGGCCCGCGGACCAGTCCACGTGGGTGGAGGGACGGGCGGCGTGCAGGCTCTGCGGCAGGACGCCGTGCCGCAGGGCGAGGATCATCTTGATCACGCCGGCCACGCCCGCGGCCGCCTGGGTGTGTCCGATGTTGGACTTCACCGAGCCCAGCCACAGCGGCCGGTCGTCCGGGCGGTCCTGGCCGTAGGTGGCGAGCAGCGCCTGCGCCTCGATGGGGTCGCCGAGCGTCGTGCCGGTGCCATGGGCCTCGACGGCGTCCACGTCGGCGGCGGACAGTCCGGCGCCGGTGAGCGCGGAGCGGATCACCCGCTGCTGGGCGGGGCCGTTGGGGGCGGTCAGGCCGTTGGAGGCGCCGTCCTGGTTGAGGGCGCTGCCGCGCAGCAGGGCGAGCACGGGGTGGCCGTTGCGGCGGGCGTCGGAGAGCCGCTCGACGAGCAGCATGCCGGCGCCCTCGCCCCAGCCGGTGCCGTCGGCGTCGTCGGAGAACGGCTTGCAGCGGCCGTCGCGGGCGAGTCCGCCCTGCCGGTCGAACTCGACGAACGCGGCCGGGGTGGACATGACCGCCACGCCGCCCGCGAGCGCCAGATCGCATTCGCCGGCCCGGAGGGACTGTGCGGCCAGGTGCAGGGTGACCAGGGAGGAGGAGCAGGCGGTGTCGACGGTGACGGCGGGGCCTTCGAGACCGAGGGCGTAGGCGACCCGGCCGGAGACGACGCTGCCCGTGGTGCCGGTGAGGATGTGCCCTTCGACGCCTTCGGGGACGTTGCCGCGCAGCCCGGAGCCGTACTCCTGGTTGCTGCAGCCCGCGAAGACGGCGGTCCGGCTGCCGCGCAGCGTCATGGGGTCGATGCCCGCCCGCTCCAGGGCCTCCCAGGACACCTCCAGCAGGAGCCGCTGCTGGGGGTCGGTGGCCAGGGCCTCGCGCGGGCTCATGCCGAAGAACTGCGGGTCGAACTCGTCGGCGGTGTGGACGAAGCCGCCGCGGGTGGTCGTCGCGTCGAGTGCGCCCAGGTCCCAGCCGCGGTCGGCGGGGAGGTCGGACAGTGCGTCGGTGCCGTTCGCGAGCAGCTGCCAGAACTCCTCGGGCGTCTGCACGCCGCCGGGGAAGCGGCAGCTCATGGCGACGATGGCGAGGGGTTCACCGGCAGCGTCGACCAGCTGCTGGTTCTGCTTGCGCAGCCGGTCGTTCTCCCGCAGCGAGGCCCGGAGGGCTTCGACGATCTGATCCGCGGACGTGGCCATTGGTCAGCTCTCCATCATTCCGGCTTCGTGGTGTGGCTTCGTCGGGACGGCGGTCTCAGCCGTCCGTGGCGCCGAACGCGAGGCGCACGAGGTCGTCGACTTCCATGCTCTCGATGGCGTCGGAGTCGGGGGTGTCCTCGGCTTCCGGCTCGTGGTCCGCGGCGGACGGCTCCGGCTGCGCCAGCGCCAGCAGGTCGTCGAGCAGCCCGGCCGCCCGCAGCCGGGCGAGGGGGATGGCGGCGAGGGCGTCGCGTACCGCTGCGTCGTCCTCCGGCACGGCGGCCGTCCCCGCGGGAGCCTCGGGGACGAGTTCCGTGCACAAGTGGTCGGCGAGGGCCTGCGGTGTCGGGTAGTCGAAGACGAGGGTGGCGGGCAGCAGGGCGCCGGTCGCGGTGCCGAGCCGGTTGCGCAGTTCCACCGCGGTCAGCGAGTCGAAGCCGAGGTCCTTGAACGACTGCTGGTCGCCGACCTCGGCCGCGGAGGCATGGCCGAGCACGGCGGCGACCTGGGTGCACACCACGTCGAGAACGGCGTGCTGGGCCTCGTCGCGGGTCAGGGTGGCGAGCGTCCGGGTCAGCGTCTCGGCGGAACCCGGTCCGGCCGGTGCCGGGCTCGCGGCCGCGGTACGGCGTGCCGCGGTCGGCAACAGGCCGCTCAGCAGGGGCGGTACGGGCCCGCCGGAGCCCAGGGCGCGCTGATCGACCAGCATCGGCAGCAGCGCGCCCTCGGGCCGGTCGAGTGCCGCGTCGAAGAGGGCGAGTCCGCGGTCGGGGGGCAGGGCGGGCAGCCCGGCGCGTGCCATGCGGTGCAGGTCGGCTTCGGTGAGTCCGCTGGTCATGCCCGTCGTGCGGGACCACGGTCCCCAGGCGAGGGAGGTGGCGGGCAGCCCGGCGGCCCGTCGCTCGGCGGCGAAGGCGTCGCAGAAGGCGTTGGCGGCGGCGTAGTTGGCCTGTCCGGGCGCGCCGAACACCCCGGCGGTGGAGGAGAAGACGACGAATGCCGCCAGGTCCTCGTCACGGGTGAGGTGGTGCAGGTGCAGCAGCGCGTCCACCTTCGGCGCCAGCACCGCGTCCATGCGGGCGGGCGTCAGCGAGGTCACCATGCCGTCGTCCAGCACACCGGCGGTATGGACGACAGCGGTCAGCGGATGCTGCTTCGACACCGACTCCAACAGCCCACTCAACGCCGACCGATCAGCAAGATCACACGCCGCAACCGCCACCTCGGCACCCAGACCCGCCAACTCCCCACACAGGTCACCCACACCAGGAGCATCCGGACCACGACGGCTGGCCAGCAACACATGCCGCACACCATGCTCGGCAACAAGGTGCCGCGCCACCAACGCACCCAAACCACCCGTACCACCCGTGACCAACACCGTCCCCTCACCATCAAGGGCAACGGGCATCGTCAACACCACCTTGCCCACATGCCGGGCCTGACTCAGGAACCGGAACGCCTCCGGCGCCTTCCGCACATCCCACGCCGACACCGGCAACGGCTCCAACACACCCCCCTCGAACAACTCCCGCACCCGCGCAAACATCTCCCCGATCCGATCCGGCCCCGCCTCGATCAGATCGAACGCCTGATACCGCACACCCCCATAGCCAGCGGCCACCTGCTCAGGGTCACGGATGTCGGTCTTACCCATCTCCAGGAAACGACCACCCCGCGGCAACAACCGCAACGAAGCATCCACGAACTCCCGCGCCAGAGAATCCAGCACCACATCCATACCCCGGCCACCGGTCGCCGCCAGGAACGACCCCTCAAAATCCAAATCACGCGACGAGGCGATATGCGCCTCGTCCAGACCCAACGCACGCAGCGTGCCCCACTTACCGGGACTCGCGGTGGCAAACACCTCCGCACCCAGATGCCGCGCCAACTGCACCGCAGCCATCCCCACACCACCCGCACCCGCATGCACCAGCACAGACTCACCCGCCTGTACTCCACCCAACTCCACCAGAGCGAAGTACGCGGTCAAGAACACCACCGGAACCGACGCCGCCTGCGCGAACGACCACCCCTCCGGAACCCGGATCACCATCCGCTCATCCGCCACCGCCACCGGCCCGAACGCAGACGGGAACAACCCCATCACCCGATCACCCGGGGCCAGACCCACGACACCGGGGCCGGTCTCCGTGACCACGCCCGCGCCCTCCAGGCCGAAGGCTCCGGCGTCGCCGGGGTACATGCCGAGGACGTTCAGCACGTCGCGGAAGTTCACCCCGGCCGCACGGACCGCGAGGCGTATCTCGCCCTGTTCCAGCGGTCGTTCGGCGTCGTCGTGGGGCAGCAGGGTGAGATGGTCGAGGGTGCCCTTGCCGGTCATGCCCAGGCGCCAGCCGGTGCCGTCGACGGGCTCGGCCAGCGCGGTGCCGGAGTGGACGGGGGCGACCTTCGGGAGGTGCACGGTGCCGCCGCGGACCGCGAATTGGGGTTCGTCGGTGGCCAGTGCTGCGGGCAGTGCGGCGTAGGAGGCGGCCTGGCCGTCGAGGTCGGCGAGAACGAACCGGCCGGGGTGTTCGGACTGTGCCGAGCGCACCAGGCCCCAGATGGGGGCGGCCGCGGCGGCGTGGTGGGTGGTGCCGGGGGCGTCGACGGCACCCCGGGTGACGAAGACGAGGCGGGCCGCGGCGGGCGGGTCCGCCAGCCATCGCTGGACCAGTGCCAGTGCGCCGGTCGCCGCCTCGTGCGGGTCGGCGGCGGGGAGCGCCACGAGGACGGTGCCGGTGGCCTGCTGGAGGTCCGGGCCGGTCAGCCGGGTGGCGGCCAGGCCCGCGGCGTCCAGGGCGGCGGCGAGGTCGTCGCCGTCCAGGACGAGCAGGCGGGCCGGGTCCTCGGGAGGCGTCGTGGGAAGGGACACCACGGGCCAGTCGAGGTGGTAGAGGGGGCCGGCGGAGCGGGCGGAGAGCGCGATGCGGTCCGGGGACAGCTCGCGCAGCGTCAGCGCCTCGATGTCGGCGACGGGGCGGCCGTCGGTGTCGGTGAGGGCGAGGGAGACGGTGTCGGGTGCGGACAGGTCGAGGCAGGCCCGCACTCGGGTGGCCCCGGTGGCGTGGATCTGCACTCCGCGCCAGGAGAAGGGCAGCCGTCCGCTGTCGGTGTCCCCGGTGGGCAGGAACGCGGTCGCGTGCAGGGCGGCGTCGAGCAGGGCCGGGTGGAGGGCGAAGTGGTCCGCGTCCTGGGGTGCGGGCGCGGGCAGGGTGATCTCGGCGTGCACGCGGTCGCCGTCGCGCCAGGCGGCGCCCAGTCCCTGGAAGAGCGGCCCGTAGTCGAAGCCGCCGGCGCTCAGTTGCGCGTAGAGGTCCTCGACGGGGAGCGGTTCGGAGCCGGCGGGCGGCCAGGTCGACACGGCGGGCGCGGCGGGCTCCGGTCGGGCGGCGGTCAGGGTGCCGGTGGCGTGCAGCGTCCAGGGCTCACCGGGGGCCGGGTCGGTGCGGCGGGCGTGGACGGTGAACGGGCGGTGGCTCTGCCCGTCGTCGGCGCCGAGCACCGCTTGGAGGTCCACCGCGTCGTCCTCGGGCAGGATGAGCGGGCTGACCAAGGTCAGGTCCGCCACGCGGGGGCAGCTCGCGCGGTCGCCGGCCTGGACGGCGAGTTCCACGAAGGCCGTGCCGGGGACGACGGCGGTGCCCGCCAGGGCGTGGTCGGCGAGCCAGGGCTGCTCGGCCACCGAGAGCCGGCCGGTGAACAGGTGGCTGCCGTCGGCGAGTTCGACGGCGGCGCTCAGCAGCGGGTGGCCGGCCTGGCCGATGCCCGCGCTCGCGCGGGCACGGGGGGTGGGCCAGTAGCGCTGCCGCTGGAAGGGGTAGGTGGGCAGGCCGTCGACGGCCGGGCGTCCCCGGTGGGCGTTGGCGACGGCGGACCAGTCGAGGTCGGCGCCGTGGACATGGGCGCGGGCGAGGCCGTCGAGGAGTGCCTGCGGCTCCGGCGTCCGGGCGTGCAGCAGCGGGATGACCGCGGTGCCGGTGGCGTCGGGGGGCAGGCAGGCGGCGGCCATGGCGGAGAGGGTGCCGTCGGGGCCGAGTTCGACGTAGCGCTGTACGCCCTGGGCGGCGAGTCCGCGGACGCCGTCGTGGAAGCGGACTGCGCCCCGCACCTGCCGTACCCAGTAGTCGGGGCGGTCCAGTTCGGTGGCGGCCTCGCCGGTCAGGTTGGACACCACGGGCAGTCGCGGCGGGTGGTAGGTGAGCGATTCGGCGACGGTGCGGAACCCGTCCAGCATCGGGTCCATGTGCGGGGAGTGGAAGGCGTGGCTGACCTGGAGTTGCTTGGTCCGGCGGCCGTCGGCGGCGAGTCGTTCGGCGAGGTGTGTGACGGTGTCCCGGTCACCGGAGAGCACGACGGAGTCGGGGCCGTTGACGGCGGCGAGGCAGACCTGTTGGTCGAGTCCGTCGAGCAGCGGGAGCACCTCGTCCTCGGTCGCCTGGAGCGCGACCATGGCGCCGGTCTCCGGGAGTGCCTGCATGAGCCGGCCGCGGGCGGCGACGAGGGTGCAGGCGTCGGCCAGGGAGAACACCCCGGCGACGTGTGCGGCGGTCACCTCGCCGATGGAGTGGCCCAGCAGGTGGTCGGCGTGCAGACCGGTGCTCTCGGCGAGGCGGTGGAGGGCGGTTTCCATGGCGAACAGGGCGGGCTGGGTGTACGCGGTGCGGTGCAGCAGCCCGTCGGCGTCGTGGAACATGACGTCGCGCAGCGGCCGGTCGAGATGGCCGGCGAAGTGGTCGCAGATCTCGTCGAGGGCCTGCGCGAACACCGAGAAGGTGCGGTGCAGTTCGCGTCCCATGCCGGGGCGCTGGGCGCCCTGTCCGGTGAAGAGGAAGGCGGTGCGTGCGCCGGGTGGGGCCACGCCCTCCAGGGCGCCGGTGGCCGGCTCGCCCGCGGCCAGTCCGTGCAGGGCGGTCAGCAGTCCGGCGCGGTCGGTGCCGTGGGCGACGGCGCGGTGCTCGAAGGAGGCGCGGGTGGTGGCCAGGGCGTGACCGACGGCCGCGGCGGGCAGGTCGGGGTGGTCCGCGGCGTGGGTGTGCAGGGCGGTGGCCAGGGCGCGGAGCGCTTCGGGGCTGCGGGCCGACAGCGGCCAGACGACGGGCAGCGGGGCGGTGTCGGAGGTGTCAGCGGTGTCGTGGGCGTCCGGTGCCGGCTGCGTGGCGTCGGCCGGTGCGTCGGGCCCGTCCGGTTCGGGGGTGACCTGTTCGAGGATGACGTGGGCGTTGGTGCCGCTGAAGCCGAAGGAGGAGACACCGGCCCTGCGGGGCCGCCCGTGGTCGGGCCAGGCGGTGGGGGCGGCCAGCAGTTCCACGGCGCCGTCGGTCCAGTCCACGTGGGTGGAAGGCGCGTCGAGGTGCAGTGTCCGCGGGAGCAGGCCGTGGCGCAGGGCCTGCACCATCTTGATCACTCCGGCCACGCCGGCCGCGGCCTGGGTGTGCCCGATGTTCGACTTCACCGAGCCGAGCCACAGCGGCTGGTCGCCGGTCCGCTCCTGGCCGTAGGTGGCGAGCAGCGCCTGCGCCTCGATCGGGTCGCCGAGGGTGGTACCGGTGCCGTGCGCCTCGACGGCGTCCACGTCACCGGCCGTGAGCCGGGCGTCGGCGAGGGCTGCCCTGATCACCCGTTGCTGGGAGGGGCCGTTGGGCGCCGTGAGGCCGTTGCTGGCGCCGTCGGAGTTGAGGGCGCTGCCGCGGACGACGGCCAGCACCGGGTGCCCGTTGCGCCGGGCGTCGGACAGTCGCTCGACCAGCAGGACGCCGGCCCCCTCGCCCCAGCCGGTGCCGTCGGCGCCGTCGGCGAAGGCCTTGCAGCGGCCGTCGGCGGACAGCCCGCGCTGCCGGCTGAACTCCAGGAACGCGGCCGGGGTGGACATCACGGTCACACCGCCGGCGAGGGCGAGCGAGCACTCCCCCGACTGGAGGGCGCGGACGGCCCAGTGCAGGGCGACGAGGGAGGAGGAGCAGGCCGTGTCCACGGTGACGGCCGGGCCTTCGAGGCCGAAGGAGTAGGCGATGCGGCCGGAGACCACGCTCGCCGCGTTGCCCGTGCCCAGGTATCCGTCCACGGATTCGGCGGCGTTGCCCAGGACGGTGGTGTAGTCCTGCCCGTTGGTGCCGGCGAACACGCCGGTACGACTGCCGCGCAGGGACTGCGGGTCGATCCCGGCCCGCTCGAACGCCTCCCAGCAGACCTCCAGCAGGATTCGCTGCTGCGGGTCCATGGCGAGGGCCTCGCGGGGCGAGACGCCGAAGAATCCGGCGTCGAAGCGGTCGGCCTCGGTGAGGAAGCCGCCCTGGCGGGTGTAGGTGGTGCCCTCGTGCTCCGGGTCGGGGTCGTAGAGCGCCGCGGTGTCCCAGCCCCGGTCGTCGGGGAACTCGCCGATGGCGTCGCCGCCGGCGGCCAGGAACTCCCAGAACGCCTCCGGGGTGCGGATGCCGCCGGGGAAGCGGCAGCTCATCGCCACGATGGCGACGGGCTCACCGGCGGTGGCGGGGTCGATGCCGTCTGTCGTCAACTCCTGTCCGTCGCACAGCAGTTCGGCCAGGAGGTAGGTGGCGACGGCGGCGGGCGTGGGGTGGTCGAAGACCAGGGTGGCCGGCAGCCGGAGTCCGGTGCGGCGGCCGAGGGCGTTGCGCAGTTCGAGGGAGGTCAGGGAGTCCAGGCCGAGGTCCCCGAAGGCACGCTCGGCGTCGACCCGGCCGGGCGAGGCATGGCCGAGCACGAGGGCGATCTCGGTGCGCACCAGGTCCAGGACGTGGGCGTGGCGCTCCTGCGGTGCCAGCGCGGCCAGCGCAGGGGCGGCCGGGGACGCGGGGTCGCCGCCGGTTGCGGCCGGGGCAGCGGTCCGCTTGGCGGGGCGGCCGGCGAGCGTCCGGAGCAGGGGGGCGACGGCGGGGCCGGTCCTGCGGATCGCGGTGACATCGAGCGGCACCGGGACCGGAACGGCCCGGTCCTGGGCCAGACAGCGGTCGAAGAGGGCGAGCGCCGCCTCGGTGGACAGCGCGCCGACGCCACCGCGGTCCATCCGCCGTCGGTCCGTCTCGTCCAGGCGGGCACTCATCTCGCTGCGCTCGGCCCACATGCCCCAGCCGAGCGCGAGGGCCGGGCGGCCCTCGGCGCGGCGCCGTTGGGCGAGCGCCTCCAGGAAGGCGTTGCCGGCGGCGTAGTTGCCCTGGCCCGGGCCGCCGAAGGTGGCGGCGGCCGAGGAGAACAGGACGAAGGCCGACAGGTCGAGGTCCCGGGTGAGCCGGTCGAGGTTGTCCGCGGCATCGGCCTTGGGGCGCAGGACGGTGGCGATCCGCTCGGGGGTGAGGGAGGAGATCACTCCGTCGTCGAGCACCCCGGCGGCGTGCACGACCGCGCCCAGCGGGTGTGCCTCGGGGAGGGTGGCCAGCAGGTCGGCGAGCGCCGTGCGGTCGCCGGCATCGCAGGCGGCAAGGGTCACCCGGGCACCCAACTCACGAAGTTCTGCCGCGAGTTGGACGGCACCGGGCGCGGCGGATCCGCGGCGGCCGACGAGCAGCAGATGCCGTACGCCGTGCCCGGTCACCAGGTGCCGCGCGACGGCGGCGCCGACGGTCCCGGTGGCGCCGGTCACCAGCACGGTGCGGAACGAGTCGAAGCGGGCGGCGGGCGCGGGCGTGGTGGTCCGGGAGGGCTGGGGAAGGCGGATCAGGCGCGGGGCCAGGAGGCGTGCGCCGCGGACGGCGAGCTGGGTCTCCCCCGCCACCATGGTCGCGTCAACGACGGCGTCGGTCATGTCGACATCGGCGTCGGTGTCCACCAGCAGGAAGCGGTCCGGGTTCTCGGACTGCGCCGAGCGGACCAGGCCCCACACCGCGGCGGCGGGCAGGTCCGTGACCGTCTCGTCCGGGCCGGTGGCGACGGCGCCCCGGGTGACGAAGACGAGCCGTGCGTCAGCGAGGCCCGGCCGGGTGAGCCAGTCCTGCACCAGCGCCAGGGCGTCCACGACCGAGGCGTGGGCGGCGGCGGCCGGTTCACCGACCTCGGAGGTCTCGGAGGTCTCGGCGGTCCGCCAGGGCACGACGACGAGGTCGGGAACCTCGGCTCCCTGTTCCACAGCCGTGGCGAGCGCGTCCAGCGCACCGTGGAGCGCGGACGCCTCCGACTCGTCGGTCTCGGTCCCCGTCCCGGCGCCTTCCGAGCCGAGTGCGACGACCCGGCCGGGCCGCTGCGGTGACGTGGACGGCGGCAGTCCACTCCACTCGACGGTGAAGAGATCGTCGCGGCCGTCGGCCGGGTCGTGCGGCGGTGCGAACTCGGTGGCGGGTACGGGCGTCACGGAGCCGAACGAGGCGACCGGTTCGCCGAGTTCGTCGGTGAGGTGGAGTTCCAGGCCGCCGTCGTCCGCGGGAGCGAGGCGGGCGCGGACCGATTCCGCGGCCACCGCATGCAGCACACAGTTGTTCCAGGACACGGCGACGGCGTCGGGGTGTCCCGCCGCCGGGAGCGCCTGGAGCACGGCGTCGAGCAGCGCCGGGTGGAGGGCGAACCGGGCCGCGTCGCCGCGGTACTCCTCGGGCAGTGCGGCCTCGGTGAACACCGCGTCGCCCCGGCGCCATACGCCCCCCTGGCCGGTGTCGACCGGCCGGGCCTCGGCCGGCGGCCAGGGGGTCAGGTCGTGGCCGGGGAGCCGGGGCGGCCGTGCGGTGAGGGTGCCGTGGGCGTGCCGGGTCCACGGGGTCTCGTCGTCCGGCCGGTCGGCGGGGCGGGAGTGCACGGTGAGGGTGCGCTGCCCGTCCGGTTCCGCGGCGGCGTCCAGCATCACCTGGATCTCGACGGCGGACCGCTCGGACAGGACGAGCGGGACGTCCACCGTGAGGGTGGCGATGTGCTCACAGCCGGCGAGCGCGCCGAGGTGCAGGGCGAGGTCGAGGAAGGCGCTGGTGGGGAGTTGGACGCGGCCGTCGAGTGCCCGGTCGGCGAGCCAGGGGTGTGCGGAGGAGGTGAGGAGTCCGGTGGAGACGACGGCGCTGCGGTCGGCGAGGGTCAGGGCCGTCGGCAACAGGGGGTGGTCGCCCGTGCGGTGTGCGGGAGCCGCTTCGGGGGCCAGCCAGTAGCGCTCGCGCTGGAAGGCGTAGGTGGGCAGGTCGACGTGGTCGGCGCCGGGGAAGAGGCGGTCCCAGTCGGGGCCGGCGCCGCGGGTGTGCAGGGCGCTCAGCGCGGTGAGGAGGCTGTGGGTCTCGGCCCGGTCCTTGCGCAGGGCGGGCACGAGCAGGGGGCCGGGGTGGCCGGGGTCCGCGTCGAGGCAGCCCTGTGCCAGGGCGGTGAGGGTGGCGTCGGGGCCGATTTCGAGGAAACGGGTGACGCCGCGGCGCTCCAGGGCGCGGATGCCGTCCGCGAACCGCACGGCCTCCCGCACGTGCCGTACCCAGTAGTCGGCGGTCGCGAGGTCGGTGGCCGACTCCCCCGTCACGTTGGAGATGACCGGGATCTCGGGCTGATGGAACGTCACGCTCTCCGCCACGGAACGGAATGCGGCGAGCATGGGGTCCATCAGCGGGGAGTGGAAGGCATGGCTGACCCGGAGCCGTTTGGCCTTGCCGCCCTGCTGCTCGAAGCGCCGGACGAGCGGGGCGAGCGCCTCCTCGGCGCCGGCGACGACGGTCGCCCGGGACCCGTTGACGGCGGCGACGCTCAGCTGTTCGCCGGCGTCGGCCAGCAGCGGCAGCACCTCGTCCTCGGCGGCCCGGAGCGAGAACATCGCGCCCCCGGAGGGGAGTTCCTGCATCAGGCGGCCGCGCGCCGCCACGAGCCGGCAGGCGTCCGGCAGCGACAGGACGCCGGCGACGTGCGCGGCGGCCAGCTCCCCGATGGAGTGGCCGAGCAGGAAGTCGGGGGCCAGGCCCCAGGAGGCGACGAGCCGGAAGAGCGCCACCTCGAAGGCGAACAGGGCGGGCTGGGTCAAGCCGGTGCGATCCAGCGCGGCCGCGTCCTGGCCGAAGACGACGTCCGCGAGCGGCTGGGGCAGCTCCGGGTCGAGGTGGGCGCAGATCTCGTCGAAGGCCGCCGCGAAGACGGGGAACGCCGCGTGCAGGTCACGGCCCATGCCCAGGCGCTGGGCGCCCTGGCCCGCGAAGAGGAACGCCGTCTTGCCGCGGCCTGCCGTGCCCAGGACGGCCGCGGTGTCGTCGCCCTGCGCGAAGCGTGCGAGGTGCCGGAGCAGCTCCGCGCGGTCCTCACCCAGCACCACGGCGCGTTCCTCGAAGGCGGTGCGGGTGGTGGCCAGCGAGGCGCCGATGTCCTCGGTTCGGAGGTCGGCCAACTGGTTGACATGAGCTGCCAGTTGGGCTGCCTGAGCGCGGAGTGCGGACTCGCTGCGGGCGGAGAGCACCCACGGGACGACCGGGAGCGGTGCGGCGGCGGGCTGCTCGGCCGGGGGCACGGGTTCCGTCGCGTCGGGGGCGTCGGGCTGCGGGGCGTCGGCGGGCGGGGCCTGTTCCAGGACGGCGTGGGCGTTCGTCCCGCTGACGCCGAAGGCCGAGATGCCGGCGCGGCGCGGGCGGTCGGTGGCGGGCCAGTCGACGGCGTCGCTGAGCAGCCGGACCTCGCCCTCGCTCCAGTCGACGTGGGTGGAGGGCCGCTCGGCGTGCAGGGTGCGGGGCAGCACGCCGTGCTGCATCGCCTGGACCATCTTGATGACGCCGGCGACCCCGGCCGCGGCCTGGGTGTGCCCGATGTTGGACTTGACCGTGCCGAGCCACAGCGGGCGGCCGGCTTCCCGCTCCTGGCCGTAGGTGGCGAGCAGCGCCTGCGCCTCGATGGGGTCGCCGAGCGTCGTGCCGGTGCCGTGCGCCTCGACGGCGTCCACGTCGGAGGTGGTGAGGCCCGCCGCGGTGAGTGCCGCGCGGATCACCCGCTGCTGGGAGGGCCCGTTGGGGGCGGTCAGTCCGCTGCTCGCGCCGTCCTGGTTGACGGCGGTGCCCCGGACGAGGCCGAGGACGCGATGGCCGTTGCGGCGGGCGTCGGAGAGCCGCTCCAGCAGCAGCATGCCGGCGCCCTCGCCCCAGCCGGTGCCGTCGGAGTCGTCGGAGAACGCCTTGCAGCGGCCGTCGGCGGACAGCCCGCGCTGCCGGCTGAACTCCAGGAAGGTGACGGGCGTGGACATCACCGTCACGCCGCCGGCCAGGGCGAGGGAGCACTCGCCCTGGCGCAGTGCGTTGCAGGCCAGATGCAGGGCGACCAGCGAGGAGGAGCAGGCGGTGTCGACGGTCACGGCCGGGCCTTCGAGGCCGAAGGTGTAGGCGACGCGGCCGGAGGCGATGCTGGCGGCGCTGCCGTTGCCGAGGTGTCCTTCGAGTCCGGCGGGCGGCTCGGTGAACCGCGAGCCGTAGTCGTTGTACATGACGCCGACGAAGACGCCGGTGGGGCTGCCCTTGAGGGTCTGCCGGCGCAGGCCCGCGCGTTCGAAGGCCTCCCACGACGTTTCGAGGAGGAGGCGCTGCTGCGGGTCGGTCGCCAGTGCCTCGCGGGGCGACATGGCGAAGAAGTCGGGGTCGAAGTCGGCGGCGTCGTGGAGGAAGCCGCCTTCCCGGGTGTAGCAGGTGCCGGGGTGGTCGGGGTCCGGGTGGTAGAGGGAGTCCACGTTCCAGCCGCGGTCCTCGGGGAAGGGCGTGATGCCGTCGGCGCCGTCGGCGACCAGCTGCCACAGGTCCTCGGGCGAGCGCACACCGCCGGGGTAGCGGCAGCTCATGGCGACGATGGCGATGGGCTCGCGCTCGCGGGCCTCCATCTCGCGCAGCCGCTTGCCGGTGCGGTGGAGATCCGCCGTCACCCTTTTCAGATAGTCGCGGAGCTTTCCCTCGCTCACCGTTCAGCTCCCTTCCCCGGACCGCTCGGCGGACCGGCGGCCTGCCTCACACCGGCGACCACAACGCTGGAATCTCTACTCGCTGTCACATTCTGTGGCCGCCGGTCGGCCGAATCGGGCGCCGGCCGGTGACTCTAAGAGAACCCCTAGGAGGTGCCGGGCCCGCCTGGACGGGCGCTGCCGGGGGTCCGCCGAGGCGTGGGGCGGTGCGCTGCAGGGGGCGCGGCACACGGGCGGCGCCCCTCCGTACGCGCTCCCTGACGAGGCCGGCTCCGGCAGCCCTCGATGGGCGGCCGGAGCCGGTGTGCGGGCGTTCAGCGCGTCATGATCCGCCGAGTTCCTGCTCGATGAAGTCGAACAGCTCGTCGTCCGACGCCTGGTCCAGCCGGCTCTCCAGCGCGCTGTCCGGGTCCTCGGGGAGGCTGTCGAGCCGTTCCATGAGGCCCTGGAGGCGGCTGCGCAGCGCGGCCCGGGCGGTGGTGTCGTCCATCAGCCGCTCGATCTGCGCCTCCCACGCGTCGAGCGGACCGGAAGCGGGGCCGCCTGCGGCCGGCTGCTGTTCCACCGCGGCGGCCAGCCTGCCGAGCAGGTGGTCGGCGAGGGCGCCCGGTTCCGGGTAGTCGAACAGCAGGGTCGCGGGCAGCCTGGTCCCGGTCACGGTGGTGAGGCGGTTGCGCAGCTCGACGGCGGTCAGCGAGTCGAAGCCCAGCTCCAGGAAGCCGCGCTCGGGGTCGATCGCGTCGGCCGAGGCATGGCCCAGGACCAGCGCGGCCTGGCCCAGCACGGCATCGAGCACTGCCTGGTGCCGGTCCCGCTCGGGCAGCGCGGCGAGGCGGGTGGCGAGCGGTACGGTCTCCGCGGCGGGCGCGGGGCCCGGTCGGCCCGCCGGGGTGGCGGGCCGCGGCCCGGTCAGCGACCGCAGCAGAGCGGGCACCTCCCCCGCCGCGGTCCGCAGCGCCGCCAGGTCGAGCCGGGCCGGGACGAGGAACGCCTCGTCGGCGGCGAGTGCGGCATCGAGCAGCGCCAGCGCCTGGTCCGACGGCATCGGGCGCACCCCGCCCCGCGCCATCCGGTGCAGGTCGCTGTCGTCCAGCTTGGTGGTCATCCCGCTGCGTTCGGCCCACAGGCCCCAGGCGAGGGACACGGCGGGCCGGCCGGCGGCCCGGCGGGCGTGGGCGAAGGCGTCGAGGAACGCGTTGGCCGCCGCGTAGTTGCCCTGCCCGACCCCGCCGAAGGTTCCGGCGAGCGAGGAGAACAGGACGAACGCCGACAGGTCGAGGTCGCGGGTCAGCTCGTCGAGGTGGAGGACGGCGTCCGACTTGGCCCGCAGCACGGTGTCCATACGGTCGGGGGTGAGGGAGCCGAGCACCCCGTCGTCGAGGACGCCCGCGGTGTGGATCACCGCGGTGAGCGGGCGTTCGGCCGGGACGGAGGCCAGCAGCCGGGCGGTGTCGTCGCGGTCGGCGAGGTCGCAGGCGGCGATCTCGACCTCGGCGCCCAGTTCGCGCAGTTCCTTCTCCAGCTCGGGCATCCCGTCCGCGGTCCGTCCGCGGCGGCTGGCGAGCAGCAGGCCGCGCACGCCGTGCGCGGTCACCAGATGACGGGCCACGAGCCGGCCGAGCATGCCGCCGGCCCCGGTGATCAGTACCGTGCCGCCGGCGCCCAGCTCCCGCAACGGCTCGGCCGTCCCGGCCCGTACCAGGCGCGGCACCCGGGCGGTGCCGGCGCGCAGGGCGATCTCGGGTTCGCCGGTCGCCAGGGCGGCCGGCAGCGCGGCCGCGGAGGGGGCCGTGCCGTCGTGGTCGAGCAGGGCGAAGCGGCCGGGGTTCTCGGCCTTGGCGGTGCGGATCAGGCCCCAGACGGCGGACTGCGGGAGTCCGGGGACCGGCGCGCCGGACCGGTCGGCCACGGCGTCGCGGGTGCACAGGACGAGCCGAGAGGCGGCGAACCGCTCCTCGTTCAGCCAGGCTTGCGCGACCTCCAGCGCGTGGTGCACGGCCCGTCGGGTGGCCTCGGCCGGGTCGCCGCCGGCCGGCGGCGAGCCGACGAGGACCGTCCCGGGCACCTCGGCCCCGGCGTCGACGGCCGCGGCCAGCGCGGCCAGATCCGCGTACCGGGTGCCGTGGCCCTCGGGCGGCTCCGGCATCCCGTCCGTGCCGAGGACCGCGTACGGCTCGGCCGGCTGTCCGTGCGGCGGCGGCTCGACCCAGTCCATCCGGTACAGATCGGTCAGCCGGGGCGCGGCGGCGGCCAGTTGGGCGGGGTCGACGGGCCGCAGGACGAGCGCCGGGATCGCGGCGAGCGGGGCGCCCGAGGTGTCGGCCAGCTGCACCGCGTAGATGTCGTCGGCCTGTCGGTCGAGACGGACCCGCAGGGTGTCCGGGTGAGCCGCCGGTGCCGCGGTGACCGACCGGAAACTGAAGGGCAGTACGGCCCGTTCGGTGTCGGGGGCGGCCAGGGCGACGGTGTGCAGGGCGGCGTCCAGCAGCGCCGGGTGCAGCACGAAGCCGGTGTCGCGGTACTGCTCGGGCAGGGTGACCTCGGCGAACACCTCGTCGCCACGGCGCCAGGCGGTGTGCAGGCCGCGGAAGGCGGGGCCGTAGGCGAAGCCGTTGGCGGCGGTGCGCTCGTAGAGGTCGGAGACGTCGACCGGCTCGGCGCCGGGCGGGGGCCAGGCGGTGAGGTCGGCGGGCGCTTCGGTCTCGGGCGGGCCGTCGGCGAGGGTGCCCTCGGCGTGCCGGGTCCAGGGCTGCTCCTCGTCCTCCGGGCGGGTCGCCGGGCGCGAGTGCACGGACAGCGTGCGGCGGCCGGTCGGGTCCGGCTCCCCGACGGTGAGCTGGAGCTGCACGGTGCCGTCCTCGGGAATCACCAGCGGGGACTGCAGGGTGAGTTCCTCCAGGTGTCCGGCGCCGGTCCGGGCGCGGGCCTGGAGCGCCAGTTCCAGGAATCCCGTGCCCGGGAAGAGCAGCGTGCCGTCCAGGGCGTGGTCGGCCAGCCACGGCTGGCGGCCCGCCGAGAGCAGCCCGGTGAACAGGGCGCCGTCGGATCCGGCGAGCGGCACGGCCGCGCCGAGCAGCGGATGCCCGGCCACTTCCAGCCCCACGGCGGCGACATCCGTGAGGTCCGTGCCGGCCTCCAGCCAGTACCGCTGCCGCTGGAACGGGTAGGTCGGCAGCGCCACCCGCCGGGCGCCGGTGGGGGCGAGGTAGCTCTCCCAGTCCGGTCCGTGGCCGTGCAGATGCAGCTGGGCGAGGGCGGTGGTGAGCGACTCGGCCTCGTCGGTGTCCCGGCGCAGCAGCGTGCCGAGGGTGATCCCGTCCGTGGTGAGGCACTCGTCCGCCATGGCGGTCAGCACGCCGGACCCGAGGTCGAGCAGGCTCCGGACGCCCAGTTCCTCCAGGGTCCGGGTCCCGTCGTGGAACCGGACCGCCTGCCGTACGTGCCGCACCCAGTAGGCGGGGCTGCACAGTTCCTCGGCCGTGGCCGGGCGGCCCGTGACGTTCGAGACGACGGGGACGGCCGGCGGCTGGTAGGTCAACTCGGCTGCCACGGAGGTGAATTCGTCGAGCATCGCGTCCATGTGGGCGGAGTGGAAGGCGTGGCTGACCCGCAGCCGCTTGGTGCGGTGGCCCGCGGTGGCGAGCTGTCCGGTGACCTCGGTGACGGCGTCGTCGTCGCCGCTGAGGACGACGGCGGCCGGTCCGTTGACGGCCGCGATGACGACCCGGTCCTCGTACGGCGCGAGCAGCGGCAGGACGTCCTGCTCGGCCGCCTGGACGGACACCATGGCGCCGCCGGCGGGCAGGGACTGCATCAGCCGGCCGCGCGCGGCGACCAGGCGGCAGGCGTCGGCCAGCGAGAACACCCCGGCGACATGCGCGGCGGCCAGCTCGCCGATCGAGTGGCCGAGCAGCAGGTCCGGGTGCACGCCATGGTTTTCGAGCAGCCGGAACAGGGCGACTTCGAGGGCGAACAGTCCGGCCTGGGTGTAGACGGTGCGGTCGAGCAGTTCGGCGTCGGGCGTGCCGGGCTCGGCGAACAGCACCTCGCGCAGGGGCCGGTCGAGGTGGCCGTCCAGGTGTGCGCAGGCCGCGTCCAGGGCGTCGGCGAACGCGTCGTGGGTCGCGTAGAGGGCGCGTCCGGTGCCGGCGCGCTGCGATCCCTGTCCCGGGAAGAGGAAGGCCAGCTTTCCGGGGCGGGCACGACCGACCGTGACCTTCGGGTGCTCCCGGCCGTCCGCGAACGCCCGGAGCGCCTCGGTCAGTTCACCGGTGTCCCGGCCGACGAGGGCCGCCCGGTCCTCGAACGCGGTGCGCGAGGTGGCCAGGGACAGGGCGACATCGGCGGGCGCGAATCCGGTGTTGCGGTTGAGGTGGGCGGCCAGCCGCCGGGCCTGGTCCCGCAGGGCCGTGGTGCCCCGCGCGGACAGCAGCCAGGGGACGACGGCGTCGGCCTGCTGCCCGTCCTGCGTCGCGGTGCCGCTCTCGTCGGCCGCCGGCTCGGGCTCTTCGAGGATCACATGCGCGTTGGTGCCGCTGATGCCGAAGGCGGAGACACCGGCCCGGCGCGGGCCGTCGCCCGGTGTCCACTCCTGCGGCTCGTTCAGCAGCCGCACGTTGCCCGCCGACCAGTCGATGTGCGGCGACGGCTGCGCGGCGTGCAGGGTGCGGGGCAGCACGCCGTGCCGCATGGCCTGCACCATCTTGATGATGCCGGCGACCCCGGCCGCGGCCTGGGTGTGCCCGATGTTCGACTTGACCGAGCCGAGCCACAGCGGGCGTTCCGCCGGCCGTTCCCGGCCGTAGGTGGCGAGCAGCGCCTGTGCCTCGATCGGGTCACCCAGCTGGGTGCCGGTGCCGTGTGCCTCGACGGCGTCCACGTCGCCCGCGGCCAGGCCCGCGTGGGCCAGCGCCTGGCGGATGACGCGCTGTTGGGCCGGTCCGTTGGGTGCGGTCAGGCCGTTGGAGGCGCCGTCCTGGTTGACGGCCGTGCCCTTGACGACGGCCAGCACCGGGTGCCCGCGCCGACGGGCCTCGGAGAGCCGCTCCAGCAGCACGACACCGACGCCCTCGGCCCATCCGGCGCCGTCGGCGTCCGCCGAGAACGCCTTGCAGCGCCCGTCGGGGGCGAGCGCCCGCTGCCTGCTGAACTCGATGAAGGTCTGCGGCGTCGAGATCACCGTCACGCCCGCGGCCAGCGCCAGCGAGCATTCGCCGGACCGCAGGGCCTGGGCCGCCAGATGGAGGGCGACCAGCGACGACGAACACGCGGTGTCCACCGTGACGGCCGGCCCCTCCAGCCCGAAGGTGTAGGCGATGCGGCCGGAGGCGACGCTGCTCGCGCTGCCCGTCGCCAGATAGCCCTCCATGCCCTCCGGGGCGGTGTGCGCCCGGGAGCCGTAGTCGTTGTAGTTCGATCCGACGAAGACGCCGGCGGCCGTGCCCCGGAGCGCCTCCGGGTCGATGCCGGCCCGCTCGATCGCTTCCCAGGAGGTCTCCAGCAGGAGTCGCTGCTGGGGGTCGATGGCGATCGCCTCACGCGGGGAGATCCCGAAGAACGCCGGGTCGAAGTGGTCGGCGTCGTAGAGGAATCCGCCGTCGCGGGCGTAGAAGGTGCCCGGCTTGTCGGGGTCCGGGTCGTAGAGCCGCTCGATGTCCCAGCCGCGGTTGGTGGGGAAGCCCGAGACGGCGTCGGTGCCCCCGTCGAGCAGCCGCCACAGCTCCTCGGGCGAGTCGGCCTGCCCCGGGTAGCGGCAGCTCATCGCGACGATGACGACCGGGTCGTCATCGGCCGGTACGGCGATCGCGGACCGGTCCGCGGCCTCCGGCTCCGCGCCGAAGAGGCCGTCGTGGAGGAAGGCCGTGAGCGCGGTCGCCGTCGGGTGGTCGAAGACCAGGGTGACCGGCAGCCGCAGTCCCGTCGCCTCGGCGAGCCGGTTGCGCAGCTCGACCGCGGTCAGCGAGTCATAGCCCAGGTCACGGAACGCCCGGTCGGCGGGGAGCGCGTCGGGCCGGTCGTAGCCGAGGACGGCCGCGGCCGCGGCCCGGACCTCGTGCAGCAGCGCGGCGCGCCGCTCCGCCGGTGCGTGGTCCCGCAGCCGCGCGACGAGCGGCGCGGCGTCACCGCGCACCGTGGCCCCGTCCGCGTCCGCGCCGGCCGACGCCCGGACCTCCGGCAGTTCACTGACCGCCGCGACCCGCCGGGCCGGGGCCTTGTCCCAGTCGACGTCCGCGACGACCAGGAACGTCTCGTCCTCGTCCAGAGCGGACTGCAGGGCGGAGACGGCCAGGTCGGGGTCCATCGGCGGCACACCGTCGCGGCGCAGCCGCAGGGCCAGTTCCTCGCTCACCAGACCGCCGCCGCCCCAGGCGCCCCAGGCGATCGAGGTGGCGGGCAGGCCCTCGGCACGGCGCTGCAGGGCGAGTGCGTCGAGGCAGGCGTTCGCCGCCGCGTAGCTGCCCTGGCCGGGTCCGCCGAGCGTGCCCGCCATGGACGAGAAGAGCACGAACGCCGACAGGTCCAGGTGCCGGGTCGCCTCGTGCAGGGCGAACGCCGCCCCCGCCTTGGGCTCCCACACGGTGGCGGCACGGTCCGGGGTGAGCTGGTCGATCACCCCGTCGTCGAGGACGCCCGCGGTGTGCACCACGGCCGTCAGCGGCTGCTCCGGCGGCAGGCTCCCGAGGAGGGCCCCCAGCGCCGCCGGGTCGGCGACATCGCAGGCCCGTACGGTCGCTTGTGCCCCGAGCCCGGCGAGTTCCTCGACGAGTGCGTCGGCGCCCGGCGCCCGGGGGCCCCGGCGGCTGACGAGTACGAGGTGTTCGGCACCGTTGCGGGCGAGCCAGCGGGCGAGATGGCCGCCCAGCGCGCCCGTGCCACCGGTGACCAGGACGGTGCCGCGCGGCCGCCAGCCCTCACCGGCCGGCCGGTCGGCGGGGAGCGACCGCAGCATCCGCCGGGTGAAGACACCGGAAGCGCGCAGCGCCACCTGGTCCTCGCCCGCGTCCCGCGCCAGCAGGGCGACCAGCCGGCGCCCGGCCCGGTCGTCCAATTCGCCGGGCAGATCCACGAGTCCGCCCCACCGCTGCGGGTATTCGAAGGCGGCGATGCGGCCCAGTCCCCACGCCATGGCCTGCGTCGGACGGTCGACGGACTCGGCACGGTTGACCGACACCGCGCCGCGCGTCGCACACCACAGCGGCGCGTCGATCCCGGCGGCGCCGAGCGCCTGGAGCAGCGAGGTCATCAGCACCAGTCCGCCCGGCAGGGACTCGGTGGCGGCCCACGGCCGTTCGTCCAGCGCGACGAGGGACAGCACCCCGGCGAACGTCCCGCCGGCCGCCTCCGCCTCGTCCCGCAACCGTTCCGCGAGCCGTTCCCGGTCGGCGTCCTCGCCGCCGACGATCAGGGTCCGGAGGTCCGCGGCGCCCGACCGCAGCGCGCGGTCGACCCCCGCGACCACCGGGGAGTCCTGGTGGCCCTCCGGCACGACGATCAGCCAGGTGCCGTCCAGCCCGGTGCGCTCGGGCTCCGGCTGGGGGCGCCAGGCGATCCGGTAGCGCCAGCCGTCGACCGTGCTGCGCTGCTGCCGCTGCTTGTGCCACAGCGACAGCGCGGGCAGCACCTCGCGCAGCGCACCGTCGTCGGACAGCCCGAGCGTCTCCGCCAGGGTGTCCGCGTCCTCGCGCTCGATGGTCTCCCAGAAGCGGACGTCGGCGGCGTCGACGGGTCCCGCATCGGCCGTAGCCACCGCGGACTTGTGTGAGGCGAGCCAGTAGTGGCGGTGCTGGAAGGCGTACGTGGGCAGGTCGACGACCGCGGGCCGGGGCGCGGCGAAGGCCGGGGCCCAGTCCACGTCCACACCCTGCACATACAGCTCACCGAGGGAGGTGTAGAGCCGCGACAGCCCACCGTCGTCGCGGCGCAGGGTCCCCGTCACCACGGCTTCCCCGCCCGCGGCCTCGGCGGTCTCCTGCACCGGCATCGTCAGCACCGGATGCGGGCTGACCTCCACGAACACCCGGTGATCCGACGCCAGCAGGGCACGCACCGCCGGCTCCAACTGGACCGTCTGCCGCAGATTCGTGAACCAGTACCCGGCGTCCATCTCCGCCGTGTCCAGCCACTCCCCCGTCACCGTCGAGAAGAACGGCACGGACGACTTACGGGGCGCGACCGGCGCCAGGACCGTGAGCAGCTCCTCGTGGATCGACTCCACGTGAGCCGAGTGTGAGGCGTAGTCCACGTCGATCCGGCGCGCGCGGATGTCGCGCTCGCCGCAGGCGTCCCTCAGCTCGTCGAGCGCGTCCGCGTCACCGGAGACGACCACCGAGGTGGGGCCATTGACCGCCGCCATCGAAAGGCGACCGCCCCACGGCTCGATCAGCGCTGCTATCTCAGAGGAAGCCAGGGCAACGGACACCATTCCGCCACGGCCGGACAGCGCACGGATGGCCTTGCTGCGCAGCGCCACGACCCGCGCGCCGTCCTCCAAGCTCAACGCACCGGCCACACACGCCGCCGCGATCTCACCCTGACTGTGACCCACCACCGCAGCCGGCTCCACACCATGCGCGCGCCAGACCTCGGCAAGCGACACCATCACGGCCCACAGCACCGGCTGGACCACATCCACCCGGTCAAAGCCCGGGGCACCTTCGGCCCCGCGCAGCACCTCACTCAACGACCAGTCGGTGAACGGCGCCAACGCCGCCTCACACTCCGCCAACCGGCTCGCGAACACGGGCGAGGAGTCCAGCAATTCCACTGCCATCCCGGCCCACTGCGACCCCTGGCCCGGGAAGACGAACACCGTACGGCCCGGCTCTCCCGCCGGAGAGCTGTTCTTCAACTCTCCCAATTTCGCGGTGAGTTCAGCGCTCTCCGAACCCACGACCACCGCCCGGTGCTCGAACGACGACCGGGACGCCACCAGCGACCAGCCCACCTCACTCGGCGACCAGCCACTCTCCGGCACCCGCGAAGCCAACCGCTCCGCCTGTGCCACCAGCGCCTGCGCGGAACGTCCGGACACCACCCACGGAACCACCGGAGCTTCGTCGGCGACCGGCCCGGCGTCCGTTTCCGCCGGCTCCGCCTGCCCGGCCTCCTCCGCCTGTTCCACGATCACATGCGCATTGGTCCCGCTCACGCCGAACGAGGAGATGCCGGCGCGGCGCGGACGGCCGCCCTCCGGTGTCCACGGACGGGCCTCGGTGAGCAGTTCCACCGCGCCCGACGACCACTCGACGTGCGGCGACGGCTCGTCGGCGTGCAGCGTCGCCGGCATTTCGCCGTGGCCCAGTGCCTGCACCATCTTGATGACACCGGCCATGCCGGAGGCGGCCTGACTGTGTCCGATGTTGGATTTGACCGAGCCGAGCCACAGCGGCCGGTCCGCCGCCCGCTCCTGCCCGTACGTCGCCAGCAGCGCCTGCGCCTCGATCGGATCACCCAGCGACGTACCCGTACCGTGCGCCTCCACCACATCCACCGCACCGGCCGACAGACCGGCATTGGCCAGCGCGGCACGGATCACCCGCTGCTGGGAGAGGCCGTTGGGTGCGGTCAGACCGTTCGAGGCACCGTCCTGGTTGACCGCCGTGCCGCGGACGACCGCCAGCACGCGGTGGCCGTTGCGGCGGGCGTCCGAGAGACGTTCCACCAGCAGGACACCGACGCCTTCGGCCATGCCCATGCCGTCGGCGGACGCCGAGAACGGCTTGCAGCGGCCGTCGCGCGCCAGCCCCCGCTGGCGGCTGAAGCCCACGAGGCCGATCGGTTCACTCATCACCGCCGCGGCTCCGGCGATCGCCAGGGAGCACTCCCCCGAGCGCAGCGCCTGGACGGCCAGGTGCAGCGACACCAGTGAGGAGGAACAGCCGGTGTCCAGCGTGACCGCGGGGCCTTCCAGCCCGAGGGTGTAGGAGATGCGGCCGGAGGCGATGCTGGTCACCGTTCCGGTGATGAGGTGCCCCTCCAGACCTTCGGGTGCCTCGCCGTTGCCGTATCCCTGGTAGGCGGCGCCGAAGAAGACGCCGGTCGGGGTGCCCCGCAGCGTGCGGGGGTCGATGCCGCCGCGCTCGATCGCCTCCCAGGAGGTCTCCAGCAGGAGCCGCTGCTGCGGGTCCATCGCGAGCGCCTCGCGCGGCGAGATCCCGAAGAACTCGGGGTCGAAGTCGCCGGCCGCGTCGAGGAATCCGCCTTCGCGGACGTAGCAGGTGCCGGTGCGGTCCGGGTCCGGGTCGTAGAGCGCGTCGAGGTCCCAGCCGCGGTCGGCGGGGAACTCCGAGATCGCGTCGGTCCGGTCCCGCACCAGCTGCCACAGGCCCTCGGGCGACTGCACGCCGCCCGGGTACCGGCAGGCCATGGACACGATCGCGATCGCGTCGTCCTCGTCCGGGGCGGCGGGGGCCGCGGTGTGCGGGGCGGCGGCCTCTTCGGGCAGGGCGGTGCCGCCACCGGCCCGCGGTCCGACGAGGGCGGTCTCCAGGTGTCCGGCGAGCGCCTTCACCGTCGGATGGTCGAAGACCACGGTGGCGGGGAGCTTCAGCCCGGTGGCCGTGTTGAGCCGGTTGCGCAGTTCCACCGCGGTGAGGGAGTCGAAGCCCAGCTCGCGGAAGGCCCGGCCGACCTCGACCTCCGAGGTGTCCGCGTATCCGAGTACGGCCGCGACCTGCTTGCGCACGAGGTCGGAGAGCTGCCGCTCGCGTTCGGCGGGGACGAGCCCGGCGAGCTGGGAGCGGAGCGACTCGGAGGTGTTCTCGGCGGCGTCCGTGTCGGCCTCGTCGGCCTCCAGCGCCCGCAGCACTTCCGGGACCTCGTGCAGCAGCGGCCGGCGGTGCGCGGCGGTGAAGACGGGGACGAAGCGTTCCCAGTCGATGTCGGCCACGGCGAGGAAGGTCTCATCGTGGTCGAGCGCCTGCTGCAGTCCCACGACGGCCAGCTGCGCCGGCATGAACGGGATGCCGCGCCAGCGCAGTTGCTCCTGGACGACATCGACGGCCATGCCGCCGCCCTCCGGGCTCCAGATGCCCCAGGCGATCGAGGTGCCGGTCAGGCCGCGGGCGCGCCGGTGTGCCGCGAGCGCGTCGACGTAGGAGTTCGACGCGGCGTAGGCCCCGTGGTCGCCGCTGCCCCAGGTGCCGGCGACGGACGAGTACAGCACGAACGCGTCGAGTCCGGCACGGTCGAAGAGCGCGTCGAGGTTGCGGGCGCCGAGCAGCTTGGCGCGGGCGCCCTCGGCGAACTCCTCCAGTGTGGTGTCGGCGAGCGGCACGAGCAGGCCGACGCCGGCGGTGTGCACGACGGAGCGGATGGCCGGGCCGTCGGACTCGACCCGGGCGACCAGCTCGGCCAGTGCCTCGGCGTCCGTCACATCGCAGGCGGCGATGGTGACCCGAGCCCCCAACTCGGCCAGTTCGGCGCGTAGTTCGGCCGCACCGGGTGCGTCCGGGCCGCGTCGGCTGGTGAGCACCAGATGCTCTGCGCCGTTACGGGCGAGCAGCCGCGCGGTGTGCGCGCCGAGACCGCCGGTACCGCCGGTGACCAGCGCGGCTCCGCTGGTGCGCCAGGGGGTGGCCGGCGCGTCGCCGTCCAGTGGGGCGCGGGTGAGCCGCCGGGTGAGAAGTGCGGAGCCACGGAGGGCGAGCTGGTCCTCGTCCCCGCCCGCGGCGAGGACTCCGGACAGCAGGGCCGCCCCGCGGTCGTCCAGTGCGGCGGGCAGGTCGAGGAGGCCGCCCCACTGCTTGGGGTGCTCCAGGGCGAACACCCGCGCCAGGCCCCAGACTGCCGCCTGGAGCGGGTGCCGGACCTCGTCGTCGGATCCGGTGGCGGCGGACTCGGTCGTCAGCAGCCACAGCGGAGCCTCGACGTCGGCATCGAGGAGCGCCTGCATGAGGGCCACGGACTGGACCAGTCCCACGCTGACCTCGGGATGCCCGGTCAGCGGCCGCTCGTCCAGCGCGAGGAAGGAGACGACGCCGCCGGGGGCGCCGGTCGCGAGGGAGCTGCGCAGCTGGTCGGCCACGGCCTGACGGTCGGTGGTCGACTCCTCCAGGACGAGGAGCACGGCCTCGGCACCGCTGTCCCCCATGCCCTGGAGAGTGGCCCGTACGAGGTCGTCACCGAGGTGGTCGGCGGGCACGACGACGAGCCAGGTGCCCACCAACTTGCCGCCTTCCGGCTCGGGTTGGGGCCGCCAGGCGATCCGGTAGCGCCAGCCGTCGACCGTGCTGCGCTGCTGCCGACCCTGCCGCCACGACGACAGCGCCGGCAACACCTCACCCAGCACACCCGCATCCGTCAGACCCAGCGTCGCCGCCAGACCCTCCACATCCGCCCGCTCCACCGCCTCCCAGAACCGCGCCTCCACCGGATCGACCACACCATCCGAAGACGACCGACCCGACTCCAACCAGTACCGACGACGCTGGAACGCATACGTGGGCAGATCGACGACCCCCGGCCGGCAGGCGGCGAAGGCCGGGGACCAGTCCACCTCCACGCCCTGCACATACAGCTCACCCAGCGAGGTGTAGAGCCGCGACAGCCCACCATCGTCGCGACGCAGAGTCCCCGTCACCACTGCCTCGGCCTCGGCCGCCTCGGCGGTCTCCTGGAGCGGCACGGTGAGTACGGGGTGCGGGCTGACCTCCACGAACACCCGGTGATCCGACGCCAGCAGCGCACGCACCGCCGGCTCCAACTGGACCGTCTGCCGCAGATTCGTGAACCAGTACCCGGCGTCCATCTCCGCCGTGTCCAGCCACTCCCCCGTCACCGTCGAGAAGAACGGCACGGACGACTTACGGGGCGCGACCGGCGCCAGCACTTCGAGCAACTCCTCGCGGATCGACTCCACATGAGCCGAGTGTGAGGCGTAATCCACGTCGATGCGGCGGGCCCGGATCTCCCGCTCGCGGCAGACCTCCATCAGCTCGTCGAGCGCGTCCGCGTCACCGGAGACCACCACAGAAGTGGGACCGTTCACCGCCGCCGTGGAAATGCGGCCGTTCCACGGCTCGATCAAGGCCGCAATCCCGGCGGAAGCCAGGGCAACGGACACCATTCCGCCGCGACCGGACAACGCCCGGATGGCCTGGCTGCGCAACGCGACGACCCTCGCGCCGTCCTCCAAGGTCAACGCACCGGCCACACACGCCGCCGCGATCTCACCCTGACTGTGACCCACCACCGCAGCCGGCTCCACACCATGCGCACGCCAGACCTCGGCCAACGACACCATCACCGCCCACAACACCGGCTGAACCACATCCACCCGGTCCAGCCCAGGCGCACCCTCAACCCCCCGCAGCACCCCACCCAACGACCAGTCGACGAACGGCTCCAACGCCGCCTCACACCCCGCCAACCGATCCGCGAACACGGGCGAGGAGTCCAGCAATTCCACTGCCATCCCGGCCCACTGCGACCCCTGCCCCGGGAAGACGAACACCACATCGGCGTCGCCCTCCAGGGCTCCCGCGTCGCCCACCACCGCGCCGGCGGGTGTCTCGCCCTCCGCCACGGCACGCAGTCCGGCGACCAGTGCGTCCTGGTCGGATCCCACCACCACGGCCCGGTGCTCCAGGGCGGCGCGCGTGGCGACCAGCGCATGCCCCACGTCCGCCGAGGGCTGCCCGGCGGTCTCGGCCCACGCCGCGAGCCGGTCCGCCTGTGCGCGCAGGGCCGTCGCGGAACGTCCGGAGACCACCCAGGGCAGCGCGGCGGGCGCCGCGTCCTGCGCGGGCTGTTCGTCGGCCGCTTCCTCGGACGGTTCCTCCGCCGGTGCCTGTTCGAGCAGGACATGGGCGTTGGTGCCGCTGCCGCCGAAGGACGAGACACCGGCGCGCCGGGGGGCTTCGGTCTCGGGCCATGCCGTCTCGTCGGTGAGCAGCCGGACGTTCCCCGTCGACCAGTCGACATGCGGTGAGGGCGCGTCGACATGGAGCGTCGCGGGCAGCACGCCGTGGCGTATCGCCTGGACCATCTTCATCACTCCGGCGATGCCGGAGGCGGCCTGCGCATGGCCGATGTTCGACTTGAACGAGCCGAGCCACAGCGGCCGGTCCGCGGAGCGCTCCTGCCCATACGTCGCCAGCAGCGCCTGCGCCTCGATCGGATCGCCCAGCGACGTACCCGTGCCGTGCGCCTCCACCACGTCCACCTCGCGGGGCGACAGACCGGCATTGGCCAGCGCGGCGCGGATCACCCGCTGCTGCGAGGGGCCGTTCGGCGCGGTCAGACCGTTCGAGGCACCGTCCTGGTTGGTGGCGCTGCCGCGGATCACGGCGAGGACCGGGTGGCCGTTGCGTTGGGCGTCCGAGAGGCGTTCCAGCAGCAGGACGCCGACGCCCTCGCCCCATGCGGTGCCGTCGGCGGCCGCCGCGAAGGGCTTGCAGCGGCCGTCGCGGGCGAGCCCCCGCTGCCGGCTGAACTCCACGAAGTTCCGCGACGAGGACATCACGGTCGCTCCGCAGGCGAGCGCCGTCTCGCACTCGCCGTGCCGCAGTGCCTGGACGGCGAGATGCAGGGCGACCAGCGAGGACGAGCACATGGTGTCGACGGTGACGGCCGGGCCCTCCAGCCCGAAGCTGTAGGCGAGCCGTCCGGAGAGCACCGCGGCCGAGCCGCCGGTCAGCAGATGGCCCTCGACGCCCTCGGGGGCGGTGCTGCCGTCGGCGGCAGCGGCGTAGCCCTGGTTGCTGGAGCCGACGAAGACACCGCCCGCGCTGCCGCGTACCGAGGTGGGGTCGATGCCCGCGCGCTCGAAGACCTCCCAGGAGGTCTCCAGCAGGAGCCGCTGCTGCGGGTCCATCGCGAGGGCCTCGCGCGGGGAGATCTCGAAGAAGCCGGCGTCGAACTCCGGGGCGTCGTAGAGGAAGCCGCCCTGGCGGACGTAGCTGCTGCCGGGCCGGTCGGGGTCCGGGTCGTACAGCTTGTCCACGTCCCAGCCGCGGTCGGTCGGCATGGGCCCGATGGCGTCGGTGCCGTCGGCCACCAGCTGCCACAGTTCCTCCGGAGAGGCCACTCCTCCCGGGAAGCGGCAGGCCATGGCGACGATCGCGATGGGATCGTGCTCCCGCGACTCCACCTCCTCCAGCCTGCGGCGGGTCTGCCGCAGGTCCGTGGTGACCCGCTTGAGGTAGTCGCGGAGCTTGTCCTCGTTGTCCATGTAGCGTCAGCCCTTCAAGAAACCGGCGGTCGGTGTACGTTCCGGATCAGCCGATCCCGAGTTCCCTGTCAATCAGGTCGAACATGTCCTCATCGCTCGCTTCCGCGAGTTCGTCGTCGACGGTCTGTGCCGGTGGCGACTCCTGGCCTTCCCAGTGGGCGAGCAGGCCGCGCAGCCCTTCGGTGAGCGCCCGCCGGGTGTCGTCGTCGGTGGCCGCTTGCAGTGCGCTCGCGACCTGGTGCAGCTCGGGGAGCACCGGGAGGTCGCTCCCGGCCTCCGCTTCCGGGGGGAGCAGTGCGTCCCGCAGGTACGCGGCGAGCGCGGTCGGAGTGGGGTGGTCGAAGACGAGGGTGGCGGGGAGCTTCAGTCCGGTGGCCGTGTTGAGCCGGTTGCGCAGTTCCACTCCGGTCAGTGAGTCGAAGCCCAGCTCGCGGAAGGCCCGCGCGGGCCGGACCGCCTCGGTCGAGGAGTGCCCCAGGACGGCGGACGCCTGGGTGCGGACGAGATCCAGCAGCATCCGCTTGCGCTTGGGCTCGGCGAGCGCGGCCAGCCGCTCCGGCAGGTCCGAACCCTTCGCGCCCGCCTCGTCCGCCCGCTCCTCCGCCCGGCCGGCGAGCAGTCGCCGTACGTCCGGGAGTTCGTCCAGGAGCGGTCGTGGCCCGCTCACCGTGTAGGCGGGGAGGAAGCGGTCCCATCGGATGTCGGCGACGACGAGGGTGGTCTCCGCCTGGCCGACGGCTTCGCGCAGCGCGTGCACGGCCAGTGCGGGGTCCATGGCGGGCACCCCGCGGCGGCTCAGCTGCTCGGCCACGGCCTCGTCGACCATGCCGCCGCCGGCCCAGGCCCCCCAGGCGAGGGAGGTGGCCGGACGGCCCTGGGCCCGGCGCCATGCGGCGAGGGCGTCGAGGGTGGCGTTGGCCGCCGCGTAGGGGCCCTGTCCGCCGTTGCCCCACACTCCGGCGCCGGAGGAGAACAGTACGAAGGCGTCCAGCGGGTGATCGGCGAGCAGCTCGTCGAGGTGGCAGGCTCCGGAGATCTTGGCGTGTACGGCGGCCATGGCCTCGTCGAGGGAGGTCTCGTCGAGGGGACGGGCCTCGCCGACGACGCCCGCGGTGTGCACCACGGCGGTCAGCGGTGCCTCGTCGGTGAGCGAGTCCAGCAGCTTGGCCAGCGCGGCCCGGTCGGTGACGTCGCAGGCGGCCACCGTGACGCGTGCGCCGAGCGCCGTCAGTTCGGCGGACAGCTCGGCTGCCCCCGGGGCGTCGGGCCCCCGCCTGCCGGCGAGTACCAGGTGCTCGGCGCCGCCGTCCGCGAGCGCCCGCGCCACATGGGCGCCGAGCGCGCCGGTGCCCCCGGTGATGAGCACCGTGCCGCGCGGCTGCCACGGCGCGGCGACTGCCGACGGGTCGAGGGGCGCCCGCACCATGCGCCGGGCATGGACACCGGTCGGGCGGACGGCGAACTCGTCCCTGCTGTTGCCGCCACCGCCGAGCAGGGACCGGAAACGCCGCAGTGCGTCGTCGTCCAGGGTCTCGGGCAGGTCGATCAGCCCGCCCCAGCGCTCGTCGTGATCGAGGCCGAAGACCCGGGTCAGACCCCAGATGGCCGCCTGGCCGGGGTGGCGTATCGGGTCGGACGCCCGGTCGGATTCCGGTCCCCCGGCCGGGTCATCGGTGGAGACGGCGCCCTGGGTGACCGCCCAGAGGCGGGCCTTGTGTTCCGTGTCGGCGAGTGCCTGGGTGAGCGCCAGGGTGCTGAGCAGGCCGCCGGGCACTCCGCGGTGTCCGCCGGCGTCCCGGTCGTCGAGCGCGAGCAGCGACACCACGTGCAGCGGGGACCGGGCGGCATCGTGCAGCGCCGCCAGCTGTGCCGTCAGTTCCGCGCGGTCGGCGGTGGGCGAGACCGGCATGAGGTGAGCCCGTTCGCCGAGGCTGCGGGAGGTCGCCCGCACCAGGTCGTCCGCCAGGTGGTCAGCGGGTACGGCGATCACCCAGCTGCCGTCCCACTCGGCCTGTTCCGGCTCGGGTTGGGGCCGCCAGGCGATCCGGTAGCGCCAGCCGTCGACCGTGCTGCGCTGCTGCCGACCCTGCCGCCACGACGACAGCGCCGGCAACACCTCACCCAGCACACCCGCATCCGTCAGACCCAGCGTCGCCGCCAGACCCTCCACATCCGCCCGCTCCACCGCCTCCCAGAACCGCGCCTCCACCGGATCGACCACACCATCCGAAGACGACCGACCCGACTCCAACCAGTACCGACGACGCTGGAACGCATACGTGGGCAGATCGACGATCATGGGCCGGGACGTGGCGAAGGCCGGGGACCAGTCCACGTCCACGCCCTGCACATACAGCTCACCCAGCGAGGTGTAGAGCCGCGACAGTCCACCGTCGTCGCGACGCAGAGTCCCCGTCACCACTGCCTCGGCCTCGGCCGCCTCGGCGGTCTCCTGGAGCGGCACGGTGAGTACGGGGTGCGGGCTGACCTCCACGAAGGTCCGGTGGCCGGCGGCGGTGAGGGCCTCGATGGCGGGCGCGAACTCCACGGTCCGCCGCAGGTTCGTGTACCAGTACCCGGCGTCCATCTCCGTCGTGTCCAGCCACTGCGCCGTCACGGTCGAGAACAGCGGCACGGACGACTTGCGGGGCGTGACCGGCGCCAGGACCTCCGCAAGCGTCTTCTCGATCGACTCCACGTGAGCGGAGTGCGAGGCGTAGTCCACGTCGATCCGGCGGACCCGGATCCCGCGCTCCCGGCACACCGGGACCAGCTCATCGAGTGCGTCCGCGTCACCGGAGACCACCACGGAGGTCGGGCCGTTGACCGCCGCAACCGATATGCGGCCGTCCCACGGCTCGACAAGCTCCGGGACCTCCGACGGCGGCAGGGCCACCGACACCATCCCGCCGCGACCGGACAACGCCCGGATGGCCTGGCTGCGCAACGCGACGACCCTCGCGCCGTCCTCCAGGGTCAACGCACCGGCCACACACGCCGCCGCGATCTCCCCCTGACTGTGACCCACCACCGCCGCAGGCTCCACACCATGCGCACGCCAGACCTCGGCCAACGACACCATCACCGCCCACAACACCGGCTGAACCACATCCACCCGGTCCAGCCCGGGCGCACCCTCAACCCCCCGCAGCACCCCGCTCAACGACCAGTCGACGAACGGCTCCAACGCCGCCTCACACTCCGCCAACCGACCCGCGAACACCGGCGAGGAGTCCAGCAACTCCACCGCCATCCCGGCCCACTGCGACCCCTGCCCCGGAAAGACGAACACCGTACGGCCCGGGTCGCCCACCGGAGTGGCGGGATGCAACTCCCTGAGTTTCGAAGCGAGTTCGGCCGTCTCGGAGCCCACGACCACCGCCCGGTGCTCGAACGACGACCGCGAAGCCACCAACGACCAGCCCACCTCCACCGGCGACCAGTCGCTGTCGGCCACCCGCGACGCCAACCGCTCCGCCTGCGCGGCCAACGCCTCGGCGGAACGCCCGGACACCACCCACGGCACGGCCACACCCGAGGCCGACGACGGCGCGACGGTCTCCTCCTCGGCCGGCTCGGCCTGTTCCACGATCACATGCGCATTGGTTCCGCTGATGCCGAAGGAGGAGATGCCGGCGCGGCGCGGACGGCCCTCGTCGGACGTCCACGGGCGGGCCTCGGTGAGCAGTTCCACCGCGCCCGACGACCACTCGACATGCGGCGACGGCGCGTCCACGTGCAAGGTCGCCGGCAGCTCACCGTGCCGCATGGCGAGCACCATCTTCATGACGCCGGCCACACCCGAAACGGTCTGGGTGTGTCCGATGTTCGACTTCACCGAGCCGAGCCACAGCGGCCGGTCCGCCGCCCGCTCCTGCCCGTACGTCGCCAGCAGCGCCTGCGCCTCGATCGGATCACCCAGCGACGTACCCGTACCGTGCGCCTCCACCACATCCACCGCACCGGCCGACAGACCCGCGTCGGCGAGCGCGGCACGGATCACCCGCTGCTGCGAGGGACCGTTCGGCGCGGTCAGACCGTTCGAGGCACCGTCCTGGTTGATGGCCGTACCCCGGACGACCGCCAGCACCGGGTGACCGTTGCGGCGGGCGTCCGAGAGACGTTCCACCAGCAGGACACCGGCGCCTTCGGAGAGCGCGAAGCCGTCGGCCGCCGCCGCGAACGGCTTGCACCGGCCGTCCCGTGCCAGCCCCCGCTGCCGGCTGAAGCCGATGAAGGGACCGGGATCGGCCATGACCATCGCCGCTCCCGCCACGGCGAGCGAGCACTCCCCCGAGCGGAGTGCCCGCACCGCCATGTGCAGCGCGACCAGTGACGACGAGCACGCCGTGTCGACCGTGACGGCCGGGCCTTCCAGCCCCAGGGTGTAGGCGACCCGGCCGGAGGCCACGCTCGCGGCCGCCCCGGTGGCGAGATAGCCCTCGAACTGCTCGGGGTCCGACGTCCGCAGCCGGTTCCCGTACTCCTGGTCGGTGACGCCCATGTAGACGCCGATCCCGCTGCCGCGCAGGGACTTGGGGTCGATGCCGGCCCGCTCGAAGACCTCCCATGAGGTCTCCAGAAGCAGTCGCTGCTGCGGGTCCATCGCGAGCGCCTCGCGCGGCGAGATGCCGAAGAACTCGGCGTCGAAGTCGCCGGCCTCGCGCAGGAAACCGGACTCCCGGACGTAGCTCCTGCCCGGCTTGTCGGCATCGGGGTCGTAGAGGCCGCCGAGGTCCCATCCGCGGTCGGTGGGGAAGGCGGACATCGCGTCGACACCCTCCCGGACGAGCCGCCACAGGTCCTCGGGCGACTGCACGCCGCCCGGGTACCGGCAGGCCATGGACACGATGGCGATCGGGTCGTCGTCCTCGGCGGCGGTGCCGGGGACGAGGGCGGGCGCCGTGGCCGGCTGCGTGGTGCCGGCCTCCTCGCCGGCCAGGTCGGTGCCGACGTATCCGGCGAGCGCGGTCGGGGTGGGATGGTCGAAGACGACGGTCCTGGGCAGTCGCAGCCCGGTGGCCCGGCTCAGGCGGTTGCGCAGCTCGACGGCGGTCAGCGAGTCGAAACCCAGCTCCTTGAAGGGGCGTTCGGGGTCGACCGGGGCATTCTTGTCATGGCCGAGCACCGAGGCGACCTGCTCACGGACGAGGTCCAGCAGCGCTGTGGCGCGCTGCCGGCCGTCGAGCCCGGCCAGCCGCTCGGCGAGCGGTGAACGTACGGACCCGCGCTCCGTACCGCCCCCCGCACCGTCTCCGGTGTCCGCCAGTTGCGGGATCTCGGTGAGGAGTCGGCTGGGCCGGACGGAGGTGAAGACGCTGTGGAAGCGCTGCCAGTCGACGTCGGCGACCGCGAGCGAGGTCTCGTCGTGGTCGAGCGCCTGCTGGAGGGCGGTGAGTGCGGTCTCCGGGTCGATGACGGGCACGCCGCGGCGCCGCAGTACGTCGTGAAGCGAGTCGGAGATCATGCCGCCGCCCGCCCACGGGCCCCAGGCGACCGACAGGACCGGCAGGCCGTCGGCCCGTCCCCGGGCGGCACGGGCGTCGAGGAGCGCGTTGGCGGCGGCGTACGCGCCGTGCTCGGCCACGCCCCAGGTGCCGGAGATGGAGGAGAAGTGGACGACGGCGTCGAGGTGGGCGGGGTCGAGTGCGGAGGACAGGTGGTCGGCTCCGGCGACCTTGCCCGCGAGCGCGGCCGCGAGGTCGTGCGGACCGGCCTGCGCCAGCGAGCCGAGGGCGCTGACGCCGGCGGCGTGGATCACGGCGCGGACCGGCTCCCCGTCCTGCTCGATCTGCCGTACGAGGGCCGCCACCGCCTGCTCGTCGGCGAGGTCGCAGGCCGCCACGGTGACCTGCACACCCTGGTCACGGAGTGCGGAGCAGAGGGCGGAGACACCGGGGACGTCGGCGCCGCGACGGCCGGTGAGGACGAGGTGTTCCGCGCCGTTGTCCGCGAGCCAGCGGGCGATATGGGCACCGAGCGCACCCGTGCCGCCGGTGACGAGGACGGTGCCGCGCGGGCGCCAGGAGCGACGCGGGGTCCGCCCGGCGACCGGCGCGGGGACCAGCCGCCGCCCGTACACGGCGGCGCCGCGGACGGCGAGCTGATCTTCCTCGCCACCGGCTGCCAGGATCCGGGCCAGCAGCGCCACTTCCCGGCCGTCGACGGCCACCTGGCCGGGCAGGTGGCCGGACAGGTCGACGAGCCCGCCCCAGCGCTCCGGATGCTCCAGCGCGGCGACCCGGCCGAGCCCCCAGACGCCGGCCTGGTCGGGATGCTTGGGCGCACGATCCACTGCGGTGTCCCCGTCGGCAGCGCCAGGGGAATCGGCGGTGCCGGCATCCTCCGCGGGTCCGGCCGTGCTGCCGGTGGCGACCGCGCCCCGGGTGACGCACCACAGCGGGGCGTCGATCCCGGCGTCCCCCAGTGCCTGGAGCAGTGCGAGGGTGCGGGAAAGGCCGCCGGGTACGCAGGGCTGGGTACGGTCCGGCCGTTCGTCCAGGGCCAGCAGGGACAGCACACCGGTGAAGGGGCCGGCGGCGGCATGCAACAGAGCGGCGAGCCCGTCGCTGTCGTCCACGGTCAGGGCGTGGGTGCGGGCGCCCGCTTCCTCCAGGGCCTCGCGGGCGCCGCGCACCAGCGCGTCGTCCTCGTACCCGGACGGGATCGCCAACAGCCATACACTGCCGTCGAGTTGAGGTGCGGAGGGCTCCGGGAGGGGACGCCACACGACGCGGTAGCGCCAGCCGTCGATCGTGCTCCGCTGCCGCCGGTTCTTGTGCCACGACGACAGCGCGGGCAGCACCTCGTCCAAGGCCTCGGCGCCGGGCAGCCCGAGGGTGCCCGCCAGCGATGCCGCGTCCTGCTCCCCGACAGCCGTCCAGAACGCCGCCTCCTCGGGGGAGGCGTCGACGGCGGGCGTCTCCGGCTCCAGCCAGAAGCGCTGCCGCTGGAAGACGTACGTGGGCAGTTCCACCCGGTGCGGGCGACGGTCGGCGAAGAGGGGAGACCAGTCGATGTCCACGCCGTGCGCGTACAGCGTGCCGAGCGAGGTGAGGAGTCGCGGCAGGCCGCCGTCGTCCCGGCGCAGGGTCCCCGTCACCACCGCGTCCACGCCCGCGTCCTCCACGGTCTCCTGGAGCGGCACGGTGAGCACCGGATGCGGGCTGACCTCCACAAACGCGCGGTGGCCGGCGGCGGTGAGGGCCTCGACGGCGGGCGCGAAGCCCACCGTCCGCCGCAGGTTCGTGTACCAGTACCCGGCGTCCGTCTCCGCCGTGTCCAGCCACTCCCCCGTCACCGTCGAGAAGAACGGCACCTCCGACGCCCTGGGCACCACCGGCGCCAGCACGTCGAGCAACTCCTCGCGGATCGACTCCACATGAGCGGAGTGCGAGGCGTAATCCACGTCGATGCGGCGGGCCCGGACATCCCGCTCGCGGCAGACCTCCATCAGCTCATCGAGCGCATCCGCGTCACCGGAGACCACCACGGCCGTCGGTCCGTTGACCGCCGCGACCGAGACCCGGCCGCCCCACGGCTCGATCAGCTTCGCCACCTCGGACGAGGACTGCGCCACGGACACCATCCCGCCGCGACCGGACAGCGCACGAATGGCCTTGCTCCGCAGCGCCACGACCCGCGCGCCATCGTCCAAGCTCAACGCACCGGCCACACACGCCGCCGCGATCTCACCCTGACTGTGACCCACCACCGCCGCAGGCTCCACACCATGCGCACGCCAGACCTCGGCCAACGACACCATCACCGCCCACAACACCGGCTGAACCACATCCACCCGGTCCAGCCCAGGCGCACCCTCAACCCCCCGCAGCACCCCGCTCAACGACCAGTCGACGAACGGCTCCAACGCCGCCTCACACCCCGCCAACCGACCCGCGAACACCGGCGAGGAGTCCAGCAACTCCACCGCCATCCCGGCCCACTGCGACCCCTGCCCCGGGAAGACGAACACCGCTGACGAAGCGGGGGTGGTGGGAACGGAGCCGGTGGCGGTGTGGGGGCCGGGGTCGCCCTCGGCCACGGCGTGCAGGTCCGCGAGGAGGGTGGCGCGGTCGGCACCGACGAGCACCGCCCGGTGTTCCAGGGCCGCGCGCGTCGTGAGCAGGGAGTGTGCGACGTCGTACGGCGCCGCGTCGGGGAGGGAGTCGAGGTGGGTGGCGAGCGCGGCCGCCTGGGCGCGCAGCGCCTCCGGGGTCCGGCCGTGCACGACCCAGGGCACGACCGGCCGGTCACCGCGGTCGCCCGGCTCCGCCGCGTCGGGCCGCGCGGAGGTGAACTCCCCCTCGGCCGGGGGCTGTTCCACGATCACATGCGCGTTGGTGCCGCTGATGCCGAACGAGGAGACGCCGGCCCGGCGCACCTGCCCGTTCGCCTGCCACGGCTGGTCCGTGGTGAGCAGCCGTACCGTGTCCGCCGACCAGTCCACATGCGGGGAAGGGGCGTCGAGGTGCAGGGTTTCGGGGAGGCGGCCGTGCCGCAGGGCGAGCACCATTTTGATGACGCCGGCGACACCGGCGGCGGCCTGGGTGTGTCCGATGTTGGACTTGAGCGAGCCGAGCCACAGCGGCCGGTCCGGCTCCCGCCCCTGCCCGTACGTCGCCAGCAGCGCCTGCGCCTCGATGGGGTCGCCGAGCGCGGTGCCGGTGCCGTGCGCCTCGACCGCGTCGACGTCGGCGGGCCGCAGTCCGGCGGCGGCGAGCGCCGCTCGGATCACGCGTTCCTGCGACGGGCCGTTGGGGGCGCTGAGGCCGTTCGAGGCACCGTCCTGGTTGGTGGCGCTGCCGCGCAGCACGGCGAGTACCGGATGGCCGTGGCGGCGGGCCTCCGACAGGCGTTCCAGGAGCAGGATCCCGGCGCCTTCGCCCCAGGCGGTGCCGTCGGCGGCCGCGGCGAACGGCTTGCAGCGGCCGTCGGGCGCCAGTCCCCGCTGCCGGCTGAACTCCACGAACATGCCGGGCCCGGACATCACCGTCGCCCCGCCGGCGAGCGCGAGGGTGCACTCCCCGGTGCGCAGGGCCTGCGCCGCGAGATGCAGCGCGACCAGGGAGGAGGAGCACGCCGTGTCCACGGTGATGGCCGGTCCTTCGAGACCGAGGGTGTAGGCGATGCGCCCGGACGCCACGCTCGTGGTCGTACCGGTCAGCACATGTCCCTCGACCTGCCGGCCCGCCTGATGCAGCCGGGGGCCGTACTCCTGGGCCATGGCCCCGACGAACACGCCCGTGAGGCTGCCCCGGACCCCGGTCGGGTCGATGCCGGCCCGCTCCAGCGCCTCCCACGAGGTCTCCAGCAGCAGCCGCTGCTGCGGGTCCATCGCCAGGGCCTCGCGCGGCGAGATGCCGAAGAAACCGGCGTCGAAGGAGGCGGCATCGAGGAAGCCGCCCTCGCGCACATAGCTGGTGCCCGAGCGTTCGGGGTCGGGGTCGTACAGCCCGTCGGTGTGCCAGCCCCGGTCGGTGGGGAACGGCGATACCGCGTCCACCCGGTCCCGAAGGATCTGCCAGAGGTCTTCGGGCGACCGGACGCCTCCGGGGTAGCGGCAGGCCATCGCGACGATGGCGATGGGCTCGTCCGGGTCGGCGGCCGGGCCTAGCTGCTCAGCCAACTCGCGCACAGAACCGAGGAGTTCGCCGTCGAGGAAGCGGGCGAGCCGGGTGGGTGAGGGGTGGTTGTACAGCGCGGTGGACGGCAGTCGTACGGCCAGGGCCCGGTTCAGCCGGTTGCGCAGCTCCTCGGCGGTGACCGAGTCGAAGCCCAGGTCCTTGAAGGTGTGGGTGGCCCGGAGCGCGGAGGGGTCCCGGTGGCCGAGCACCGCGGCGGCGTGGTCCCGTACGACGTCGAGGGTGGGCCGGCTCGTCACGGGGCGCTCGGCCGGGGTGGCGGCGGGCCGGTCGGGCACGGCTGCTGGGGCGGCGGCCGGGCCGGGGTGTGCGGCGGCTGTCTCGACCCAGTGCCGCTCGCGCTGGAAGGCGTAGGTGGGCAGGTCCACGAGCGGGGGGCGGGGCGCGGCGAAGGCCGGCGACCAGTCGACGTCGACGCCCTGGACATACAGCTCGCCGAGTGAGGTGTAGAGCCGGGCGAGGCCGCCCTCGCCGCGGCGCAGGGTGCCGACGACCACTCCGTCGGTGCCCGCGGCCTCCACCGTCTCCCGCACCGGCGCGGTCAGCACCGGGTGCGGGCTGACTTCCACGAAGGTGTGGTGTCCGGCCGCGGTGAGGGCCTCGATGGCGGGCGCGAACTCGACGGTCCGCCGCAGGTTGGTGAACCAGTACCCGGCGCCCATCTCCGTCGTGTCCAGCCAGCCCCCCGTCACCGTCGAGAACAGGGGCACGGCGGAGGTCCGGGGCGTGACCGGCGCCAGGACTTCCTTCAGGGTCTCCTCGATCGACTCCACATGCGCCGAATGCGAGGCGTAGTCCACCTCGATCCGCCGTGCCCGGACCTCGCGCTCCCGGCACTCCGCCACCAGCCGGCCCAGAACATCGCCATCACCGGACACCACCACCGACGACGGACCGTTGACCGCCGCAACCGAGATCCGACCACCCCACGGTGCGATCAGCTCCTCCGCCTCGGGCCGGGGCAGCGCCACCGACACCATTCCGCCACGGCCCGCGAGGGCACGGATGGCCTGGCTGCGCAGCGCCACGACCCGGGCGCCGTCCTCCAGGGTCAACGCCCCGGCGACGCACGCCGCGGCGATCTCCCCCTGACTGTGACCGACAACCGCCGCAGGCTCGACGCCATGGGAGCGCCAGACCTCGGCCAACGAGACCATCACGGCCCACAACACCGGCTGGACGACATCGACGCGGTCCAGCCCGGGCGCGTCCTCAGCCCCTCGCAGCACCTCACTCAGCGACCAGTCGGTGAACGGCGCCAACGCCGCCTCACACTCCGCCAACCGACCCGCGAACACCGGCGAGGAGTCCAGCAGCTCCACGGCCATGCCCGCCCACTGCGACCCCTGCCCCGGGAAGACGAAGACCGTCTTGCCGGAGCCGTCGGTCACCGTGCCACCGGAGCGGTCGGTCGTCTCACCGATCGTCACCGCGGCGTCCGGCCGGCCCTCCGCCACCGCCCCTACCCCGGCGGCGAGTTCATCGGTCCGGGAGCCCACCACGACCGCGCGGTGCTCGAACGACGACCGGGACGCCAGCAGCGACCAACCCACCTCCGCCGGCGACAGGCCGCTGTCCGCCACCCGCGACACCAGTCGCTCCGCCTGCGCCGCCAGGGCCTCGGCGGACCGCCCGGACACGATCCAGGGCACCGTCATATCCACGCCCGCAGCCGCATCCGCAGCCGACGGAGTCCCTTCCCGGCCACCGGCGGACACGGCCGCTCCGGAGTCCGCCGCCCCCGCCACGATCAGATGCGCATTCGTGCCGCCCATCCCGAACGAGGAGACCCCGGCGACGAGTTGGCGTCCCTCGTGTGCCGTCCAGGGTCCGAACTCGGTCTGTACGTGCAGGTTCAGGGCATCGAGCGGGATGTCGGGGTGGGGTGTGGCGAAGTTCAGGCTCGGGACGAGGTGGCCGCGCTCCACGCACAGCACCACCTTCAGCAGTCCCGCGATTCCGGCGGCACCTTCGAGGTGGCCGATGTTGGTCTTGACCGAACCCACGGGCAGCGGGGTGCTCCGGCGCGGGTCGGTGCCGAACGCCGCGCCGAGCGACGCCGCCTCGACGGGGTCACCGACCTTGGTGCCGGTGCCGTGCAGCTCCACATAGCCGAGGTCGCCGGGCCGGACGCCGGCGCGGGCGCAGGCCAGGCGCAGCACCTCTTCCTGCGCGGCGGCGTCCGGGGTGGTGAGGCCGGGACCGCCGCCGTCGTTGTTGACCGCGCCGCCGCGGATCACGCAGTGGACGTGGTCGCCGTCCGCCAGGGCCCTGGAGAGGGGCTTGAGGACGACGAGGCCGCCGCCCTCGCCGCGTACGAAACCGTCCGCGCGGGCGTCGAAGGTGTGACAGCGGCCGCTCGGGCTGAGCGCGCCGAAGCGGGCCATGGCGAGGGTGCTCTCGGGGGCGAGGTTGAGATGCACCCCGCCGGCCAGCGCGGTGTCGCAGTCGCCGCGGCGCAGGCTGTCGCACGCGGACTGGACCGCGACGAGCGAGGAGGACTGGGCGGTGTCCAGGGTCATACTGGGGCCGCGCAGGCCGAGGTGGTAAGAGAGGCGGTTGGCGATCAGTCCGCGGTTGAGGCCGGTCGGAGTGTGATGGTCGAGTGCCTCGGGGCCCTGCTGGTGGACGAGTACGGCGTAGTCCTCGACGGTGGCGCCGATGTACACGCCGGTCCGGTGGCCGTGGAGCCGTTCGGGGCGGATGCGGGCGCTCTCCAGCGCCTCCCAGCCGAGTTCGAGGGCGAGCCTTTGCTGGGGGGCCATCGACCGGGCCTCGCGCGGGGAGATCCCGAAGAAGGCGGCGTCGAAGCCGGCGACGTCGTCGAGGAAGCCGCCCCGCGGCGGCTCGGACAGCCCGGACCGCTCCAGGAGCTCGGTGGTCCACCGGTCGGCCGGGGCTTGGGTGAGGGCACTGCGGCCCTCGCGCAGGAGATGCCACAGGGCGTCGGGGTCGGCTGCCCCGGGCAGACGGCAGGAAAGGCCGATGACCGCGATCGGCTCACCGTCCGGCGAGGAAATCCTGGAGCCCGCGGGTTCCGACCCGTTCATCAATCGCACTCCCTACGCGAAGCAGCACCGTCACAGCTGGTGTTCACCGTTCCACAGCGGCGGGCCGCGAAAGGCGGGCCGCAGGCCACCTCTAGGGGAACTCCTAAGCGCCGTGGAGGGCCCTTCCGCACCGCTCTGAACAGGGGTTCCGCAGCGGTCTGCGCGGTCCGTCCGAAGGGTGGGACGAGGCGGCCCGGCGCCGGTTCCCGGGACTCGGGTGCGGTGGCCGCCGATCCGCCCGCGGGTGGGCCGCAGAGACTAGGCGAATGCCAGGACTCCCCGGTGCAGGCTTCGGGTGGAGAGGTCGGCCGTCCGGTGCCGTCGGTGGTGCCGTACACCCATCAGCGTGGAGGGGCGCAGCAATGCACATGGACAGCACGGTGGAGCCTTCGTACTCATCCGGCTCCGTGGTGTCTTCCCGGCGGGCGGTGGCACTGTCGTCCCGGCTGGCCGCTTCGGCGCTGGCCACCGAGGGCGGGGTGATGAGCAACGAGGCCTTCCACGCGTGGTTCGCGGAGCGGCAGCGCACCCATGCGCTCCAGGTGGACCGGATAGCGTTCGGGGAGCTGCGGGGCTGGGGCTTCGCTCCCGGGAGCGGGAATTTGCGGCACGACAGCGGACGCTTCTTCTCCATCGAGGGCCTGCGGGTCCGCTCCGACTACGGGCCGGTCCGCGAGTGGTGTCAGCCGATCATCCACCAGCCGGAGATCGGTGTGCTGGGCATCGCGGTGCGGGAGATCGACGGGGTGCTGCACTGTCTGATGCAGGCCAAGCCGGAGCCGGGCAACGCCAACGGGGTGCAGCTCTCCCCCACGGTGCAGGCCACCAAGAGCAACTACACGCGGGTGCACGGCGGTTCCGCCGTGCCGTACATGGAGTGCTTCGTCGACCCCGATCCACGCCGGGTGCTGGCCGATGTGCTCCAGTCCGAGCAGGGGTCGTGGTTCTACCGGAAGCGCAACCGCAACATGGTGGTCGAGGTGGGCCCCGAGGTCGAGGCGGGCGAGGACTTCTGCTGGGTCACCCTGGGCCAGCTCGGCGCGCTGCTGCGCCATCCCGACCTGGTGAACATGGACGCCCGTACGGTGCTGTCCTGCATCCCCGACTGGCGGGCGGGCTCCGCGACGGCCAACGCCGGCCTGCACTCCGACACGGAGATCCGCAGCTGGGTCACGACGCGACGGGCCCGGCACGAGATCACCACCGAGCCGCTGCCGCTGCGAGAGGCGGCGGGCTGGCACCGCTCGCCGGTCGCGATCTCGCACGAGAGCGGGCGCTTCTTCAGCATCGTCGCCGTCGATGTCAGCTCGCACCGGCGGGAGGTGCCGGCCTGGTCGCAGCCGCTGCTGGAACCGCACGGGCTGGGGCTGGCCGCGCTGCTGGTGAAGCGGATCGGGGGCGTCCCGCACGCGCTGCTGAGTGCCCGGGTCGAGCCGGGGTTCCTGGACGTGGTGGAGCTGGGGCCCACCGTGCAGTGCACGCCGGAGAGCTACGCGCATCTGCCCGCCGGTGACCGTCCCCGGTATCTCGACGCCGTGCGGGAGCGCAGTGCGGAGCGGACGCTGTTCGATGCCGTGCTGTCGGAGGAGGGCGGTCGCTTCCTGTACGCCCGCAGTCAGTATCTGATCGTCGAGGTGGACGAGGACTTCCCGACCGAGGTGCCCGAGGACTTCCGCTGGGTGACGCTGTGTCAGATCAATGAGCTGCTGAAGTACAGCCACCATCTGAATGTGCAGGCCAGGACACTGATTGCGGGGATGCGGACGCTGGCTTAGCCGGGGCCGTACGGGGGACGGCGGCACTGCGGGTGACCCCGGAGAGCCGCTGTCCGCCACGCCTCACGAGCGCCGGGAGACGGGCCCGCGCGGTCCCCGTGCGTCAGGCGAGGCGGTGCCGGACCGCGTCGTTCAGGAGCCGGCCCGGGTGGCGCGGTCGAAGAGGTCGGCGAGCTTGCTGCCGTAACTTTCGAGGTCGACGCCGGGGGTGAGCATGTGGTGGCGCAGGGTGTTGTCGATGGCGCCGCGGATGGCGACGGCCATCACCCGCGGTTCGACGTCCGCGAACTCCCCGGCGGCCAGCCCCTTGTCCAGGCAGTCGACGAGGGCGTCGATGGAGGCGGTGGCCTGGTTGATGGCGCCGACCGGCACGGTGTCCCGGTCGCGGGTGCCGATGATGATCTCGGCCAGGGCGAGGGTGTGCCCGGGGTACTTGGCCATGAAATCGAGGTTGGACTCGATATAGGCGCGGAGCCTTCCCCGGTAGGTGGGCTCGTGCCGCATGCGGGGTCCGACGAATTCCTCAGCGGCCCGCAGGACCGTGGACACCACCTCGTCGAAGAGCTCGGCCTTGCCGGCGAAGTAGTACGAGATCATGCCCGTGCTGCTCAGGCCCGCCCGCTGGGCGATCTTGCTGAACGACGTGTTGGGGTATCCGTGCTCCGCCACCGTGTCGATGGCCGCCCGCACGATCTGGGCGCGCCTGGCCTCCTCGGTGAAGGTCCGGCCGCCTTGCTCACTCGCCCTTTTCGCACTCACGAGCAAAAAGTAGCATAAGCGAGCAAGACCCGGCAGCGGTTCGGCGCGGACAGGAACGCGCCGGCGGGGATGGTGGTGGCGGTGTCGACCCGCGTCAGCGGTCGGCCGGTGCCGGGAGCACCGGGGCCTGCGCACAGCGGCAGACCGGGGTGGCCTCGCGGCCCCCGTCGCCGGTGCGGTCCGGTCGGACGATGGTGGTCAGCGCCCACTCGACATGTTCGAGGTGGGCGGTCATCGCCCGCACGGCGTCGTCCTCGGAGCGGTCGACGATCGCCTCGACGATGGCGCGGTGCTCCCGGTTGGACTGCTCCCGGCGGTCCCTGGCCAGCATGTCGAGGAAGGTCGACTGGCGGGCCAGGGCGTCCCGGATCTCCTCAATCACCTTGCGGAACACGGGGTTTCCGGCCGACTGCGCGATGGTGATGTGGAACAGGGTGTCCAGGGCGACCCACGCCGTGGTGTCGGTCTGCCGCTCCATCCGCACGAGCAGCCGGTCGAGCAGGTCCAGGTCGTCCTGGGTGCGCCGGGTGGCGGCGTAGGCCGCGACCGGGATCTCGATGTGCCGGCGGACCTCGACCAGGTCGCGGGAGGAGTACGCGCCGAAGGTGGGGTCCTCGGTCGCCCCGGGCGAGGCGACGTAGGTCCCCTTGCCGGCGCGGGAGGCCGTCAGGCCCAGGGCCTGCATGGCGCGGAGGGCTTCGCGGACGACGGAGCGGCTCACCTCGAAGCGCTGGCCCAGCTCCGCCTCCGAGGGGAGCTTGTCACCGACTTCGTAGTCGCCCCGCTCGATGGCGCCGCGCAGGTCTCTCAGCACAACCTCCATCGCGTTGACGCGCCGAGACGGTACCGCTGCAGTCCTGCTGTCCAGGTCGGCCATGTCCCGCATCCTGTGGCCGTCTCGCGAGAGGCGTCAACGCGCACGGGAGAGTTCTGTGTTTTTCCCTAGAAGAGTGGCCGACCCGCCCACCCGCAGGTCAGGGAACCGGCCACGACCTGCGCCATCCCACGGGGGACGTTCGGCAGCGCAAATAGGGACGTTGGTCCGGTTGACACCTCTCACCTGGAGTTCGACGATGCGTCGTGAACTTGTCAGACAGCCGGACAGGCACGACTGAGAGGTTCGGTCCGGCTGCCCGTGCACCACCCCAGGCGCGGCGACCGGACGGACATCCGGCCCGGCCACAAGCCGAGGGCGATCGGCGAAGGAGAGGAGAAGGCTCAGATTCTCCTCAAGAGCCTCCCGGTGGACCTGAGATGCGTGCGTAACATTGCTCACACCGTTACGCCCCGTCAGCTCGGACGGAATTCCGCTCCGCCCTCCCCGTGCGATCCACGGCCCCGGCACCGCGCGGAGACCGAAGCCGCGCCGAGCCTGAGAATTCCCTGAAAAAAATTCCATGAGGGGCGCCGTTCGCAGGAACATTTCTTTCCCTGAGAAAGGCTACCGCCGAGTATTTCTTCAGGTTCCTTCCGGGATCCGCCAAGGAGAGTCCCCTCGAATGCCGCCCCGGCGCACCGTTCCGCGCCCCTGGGAAGGGTTCACCGAACGATGTGGCAACCTTGAACACAGCGAATGACGAAATACCCGTGAACCGCACTGTTGTTGGAGGGTGAGCGCTGACAAGAGGCCACAACAGAAACCCACTCACCGCAATACACGCCGGGCGCTCGGCGTGAGCGGCAAATCTCCGGTGGCTGCCTCGACCGCACTGCCCAGCCGGATTTTTGCGCCTCCTGCCCCTCCTCCAGCGCCACCCGCTGCGGCATGTCCGAAGCAGTACGTGCCCTGTGCACCGCGCCCCGACGGCCGCGCGGCCGGGAGAAGCCCGGCACCGCGCCCACCGGCCCGCACAGCGTGCGAGTCCTTCGGCACACGCCGCCGCGACGACAGTTCGCGGTCTGAAGGGATCTGAAACTGATGTTGCTGGACCGCGATGTGGAACTGGACCTGGCCGTCACCGCCCTGCGGAGCGGGCGCGGCGCCCTGGTCCTGGTCAGCGGTCCGTTGGGGGTAGGCAAATCAGCGCTCCTCGACGGCATCGGCGCACTCGCCGCGGCGCAGGGGGCCCTGCACCTGCGGGTGAGCGCCGCCCCGATGGAACGGGACTTCTGTCTCGGAGCGGCCCGCCAGCTGCTGGAGCCGGCGCTGCGGGACGCGTCGCCGCAGACCCTGGCACGATGGACCGCGGGTGAGGCCCGCGAGGTGCTCGACGCCGGCGGGCCCGGCGGCGCAGGACCGTCCCCGGCGGTGCTGGACGGCCTCACCGCGCTCGTCGAGAACATGGCCCGTGACCAGCCCGTTCTGATGCTGGTCGACGAACTCCAGTGGGCGGACCCGGCGACCCTGCGATGGCTGCGGCAGCTGAGCGGACGGACGTCCGGCCTGCCGGTGCTGCTGGTGTGCGCCGTCCGCGAGGGCGACACCCTCACCGGGGAACCGGCGGTCCAGGAGGTGATCGCGCAGGCCGCGCACACCCTGCGCCCCGGGAACCTCGGCATGCAGGAGACCGGCGAGCTGATCCGGCGGTATTACGGGGAAGCGCCCGACGAGGCGTTCACCGCCGCCTGCCACCGGGTCACCGGCGGCAATCCGCTGTTCCTGAGCTGTCTGCTGGCGGACGCGGCGCCGCGCAGCCTGCAGCCCATCGCGGACCACGCCGAAGAGGTCGCGGCGCTGCGGCCGGCCTCGCTGCAGCACCGGCTGCTGCTGCGCCTGGACATGCAAGCGGAGCAGGTCAGGCGGGTGGCCCGGGCGGTGGCCGTGCTCGGTGACGACACCAACCCCGAGCTGCTGAGCAGGCTGGCCGAGGTGGACTCCGCCGAGCGGGACCAGGCCCTGCGCCGGCTGACGGATCTCGGCCTGACGACCGGCATGCAGCGCCCCCGCTTCGTGCGCGCCCTGGTGCAGACGGCGGTCGTGGAGAGCATCCCCCCGGAGGGCCGGACCGCCCTGCACGCGCTGGCGGCCGAGTCGCTGCACCGGGCCGGCCGCCCGCCGGAGCACGTGGCGAAACATCTGATGGCCCTCACGACGCCGGCCTACCCCTGGGCCGCCGGGGTGCTGCGCGCGGCGGCCGGCGCCGCGCAGCGCCGGGCGGCGCCCGAGGTCGCCGCGCGCTATCTGCGGCAGGCACTGATGGGCAGCTCCCCGGACAACGACCGGGCGGAGCTGCTGATCGACCTCGCCACGGCGGAACGCAGCTTCGCCCCGTACGCGGCCGTGCGGCACATCGCCCAGGCCGTGCTGCTGTGCGACGGCCCCGTCCAGCGCGCGCAGGCCGTGGTGCGGCTGGCGCCCAGCGCGTTCTCCTCGACGCTGCTGCCCGTCCACGAGCTGCTCCAGGAGACCGCGGACGCGCTGGGGCCCGGGGACCGGCTGCAGGGCGCCGACCGGGAGCTGGCGCTGCGGCTGGAGGCCCGCATCCGGCAGTCGGCACTGTCGGACCCCACGCAACTGGCCGACTCCGTGGCCCGTCTCGTCGGCCTGGGCGCCGAGCCGCGGACCGACACGGTGGCCGAGCGGGAGCTGCTCGCCCCGCTGATCAGCGCCGCGACGTTCTCCAACGCCCTGCCCGCCCATGAGGTGGCGCCGCTGGCCAACCGCGTCCTGGAGCGCGAGCCGGCGCTGCCCGCCCATGTGCACACCACCCTGCCGATGGTGGTGGCCAGCCTCGTGGCCGCGGACTCCGTCGAGGGGCTGGGTGCCTGGCTCGACGCGGTCCAGGAGAACGCGGTGGGACGCCAGACCCGCGTGGAGCAGGCGCTGATCGGCACCGAGCAGGCGCTCGTCTCGCTGGCCCGCGGCCGCCTGGAGCGGGCCAAGGAGCAGGCGCTCACGGCCTTCGAGCTGGGCGGGGAGAAGCACGAGGAAGTCTTCACCGTGTCGTCGATGACCCTCGCGACCTGCGCGATCCTCACCGGTGACCACCAGCTCGCCGACCGGCTGCTCGCGGTCAAATACCGGGCGGAGGACGATCCGTACGTGTGGTCCGGGCTGGCCATGCTGAAGGGGCAGAGCGCGGCGCGGAAGGGCGATCTGGACGGGGCGCTGGGCTGGTTCCTCGATGCCGGGCGCCGCCTTGAGCAGTGTGGATGGCTCAATCCGGCGCTGCTGCCCTGGGCCTCGGCCGCCGCGTTCCTGCACCTCTACCTCGGCGAGCACAGGGAGGCCAGGGAATTGAGCGCGCTGGAGGTGGAGCGCGCCCGTGCCTGGGGTGCGCCGGGCCCGCTCGGCCGGGCGCTGCGGGTGTACAGCCACATGGTGGACGGGCCGGGCGGCATCGAGGTGCTGCGGGAGGCGGTGGACGTCCTGCACCTGTCCGCCAACCGCTTCGAGCTGTGCCAGGCCCTGCTGGATCTGGGCGAGCGCCTGGGCCCGGCCGACGCCCGTGGCCGCACGGCGCTGCGCCAGGCCTACGCGGAGGCCGTGGTGTGCGGCACCCCGTGGCTGGCCCGGCGGGCGGAGGAGCTGCTCGCCGAGGCGCCGCCCGACCCGCAGGCCACCCGCGGTCAGCTCACCCCCTCGGAGCGGAAGGTCGCCCAGCTGGCCGCGTCGGGCCTGACGAACCAGGTGATCGCCGACGAGTTGAACATCACGTGCCGTGCCGTGGAAAAGCATCTGACGAATTGCTACCGCAAGATGTCAATTCCGGGGCGCGGGCATCTCTCCACGGCATTGGGAGAACTCGACCGGCAGTCCGACCCCTCCGGAGCGGCGGCGCCTTACTGACCCGTCCCTCCTCCGGATTTGTGGTACCGGCCGGCGTCGCTTGGCGGCGCCGGCCTCTCTCAACAATCGGGTCATGACCAAGAGTTATTGCTACCGCACCGTATTGACACCGAACCACCGCACCGAGACACCACAGTGTTTTGCTATTTGCCACATGTCGCGTTGACTCCCGGGTTGCTGCGTTCCTAGGCTCGGAACAGCGGAATACCAATGCAAAGAAAGGCACTTCGCTCCGTGGACCGAAGGAGCGAGGACGACCAATGCCTCATTCGACGGGCGGATTTCCCGGTGCGTCGACCGCAGAAAGACGGTAGCTCCCTTGACATCCCAGCACTACGCCGACCCGATGCCTCTGGCGGCGGCCCCTCATGCCCCGAACGCCCACACGCCGCGTGCGCCCGACCAACCCGCCGCCGTGGCGGGACGGCGCTCGCTGGAGCCCCAACAGGCCTGCATGGCAAGCCTCGACGCCACGCTGTCGATCATGGCGGCCGACGCGGAGTTCTTCCGGCTCTTCGGCCAGGACTCCGCCGAGGCGTGCGGTCGCAGCCTCTACTCCCTGCTGCACCCCAGCGCGCCCGGTCTGCTGAACCGGCACTTCGCCCGGCTGGCCGAAGGGCACCGCGCACGGTTCGTGGAGCGCATGGTGGGAATCCGCGGCGAGGAGGTGCCGTTCTCGGGCGAACTGACCGGGATAGCGGTCCGCAGCGAATCGGAACAGGCACCGTCCTTCGTCGTGGTCGTCCGGCCCGACGACGATTCGGCGGCCCTCACCGGCCAGGATGAGGCGCCGGCCAGCCGCCGGCAGCTGCTCACGGAGCTCGACGCGCAGATCCTCGAGGGCGTCGCGAGCGGCGCCTCCACCGTCCAGCTGGCCGCCCGGCTCTACCTCAGCAGGCAGGGTGTGGAGTACCACGTCGGTCTGATGCTGCGTCGGCTCAAGGCGCCCAACCGGGCCGCGCTGGTCGCCCGGGCGCACTCCATGGGGATGCTCACGATCGGCAGTTGGCCGCCCCGGGTGCTTCCCGAGTTCGTGAAGGACGCCGACAACCGGCGCAGCCGCAACCGCCGCGCCGACGCGTCCCGGCAGCGCACCGCGGCCGCCCGCGCCGAGGCCGCGGCGCCGCGCACAACGGCCACCGTACCGGGCGCCCGGACCGCACCCGGCATGACGAACTCCCGGGCCTCATAGGGGTTCAGCGCGACCGGCAGCACAGTGGGGCGTCCCCGACGGGGCGCCCCTTCTCGGTTCCACCGGCCCCCTCCCCGGGCACCGCACCTGCCCTCTCGGGGCCCCGGATCGCTGCCGCCGGCTCCGGGACCAGGGATATAGGGAATTCCTCAACTGCCCCGGGTGAGGATGGATATGTCGCCGAAGCCGCTCTCGGGCCCGGGCCCCCGCGCTCCGAGAGTCTTGCTGGGACGGCGACAAGGGCCGGCAAACGCCTCCGGCCTGGTGCGCACCGGCTCCGTGAGGACAATCCCCCTCCTCACGGAGCCGGTGTTGCGTTGCGTGATGGATGCGCACGGGATGTGCCCCATCTTCCTTTCTCACGACCTTAGTTGACGCAGCGTCAATTCCTTCGGGCGCCCCCGGTCGCCGCCGTACTCGCGCCCGCCGGCCACCGCCCTCCGGCGTCCGCGCGCCCCCGGAAACCGGACCGTACGCAGCGGCCCTGCGCCGCCCGCGGCACCGTCGCGGCCCGTACCGAACCGACGCCCCCGGCACAGCGCGCCACGGACGATTCCCCCGTCCGTCCAGTCACACGGTGCACGGGTCTCACTCCCGGCCCGGTGCTCGGGCTAAAGTCAACGCAGCGGGAACACGCCGTCACCGGTATGCCTCACCTGCCGCCGGGGCATATGCCCCTGAGTGGAGTCGTCCCAGCTCAGGGACGGTGGATGGCACGCTCCGGCAGGACTCGCGCACGGCCACGGGGAGGCCTCTTCACCCAGACGTCGCCTCCCGGGAACCCCCGGGGGCCTCCCGTTCATCACATATAGGAGAAACTGGGGAAAGCTTCCCTGCGGGAAGAGGGCAAGGAAACAGTGAGGGACAGGCAGCATTCCTGTGCGCACGGGCACCGCCGCGTACGGCGCGGCACCCCGGCGGGGGCCCACCGGCCGAGGGCCGGCAGCCCGCCCGGATGCCGCGTTCCTGCCCGCGGAGGATTGCCCGGCACGGCCGTGCCGGGTGCAGGTGCGGACAGAGGAGACTCCCGATGACCGACGGGATACCCACCGACGCGTTCGAGTGCCGGCGCGACACGCTGGCCCTCGTCAATCGCGAGGAGGAGATGTCCTCCCTGGCCGCCCTCGTGCAGGACGCCCGCGCCGGGTCAGGCGGTATCGCGCTCCTGGAGGGCGTCGTCGGCATCGGGAAGAGCCTGCTGCTGCAGCGGTTCGTCGCCGGTCTCCCCACCGAGGGACTGCAGGTGCTGGAGGCCCGCGGTGGCGTGCTGGAGCGCGACTTCCCCTTCGGCGTCGTGCGCCAGCTCTTCGAGCCGCTGCTGGGCGCCCTCGACGCTCCCCGGCTGACCCGGCTGCTGGCCGGCAGTGCCCGCACCGCCGCGCAGGCGCTGAGCGGGGAGCGGCTGCCGGGCGACGCCATGCTCCCCAGCGAGGACATGTCGTACGCAGTGCTGCACGGGCTGTACTGGTTCACCTGCAATCTGGCCGCGGAGGCGCCGCTCGTCATCGTGGTCGACGACGCGCACAGCGCCGACATGGCCTCGCTGCGCTTCCTGACCCACCTCGCCCGCCGGATCGAGGGCCTGCCCATCCTGCTGGTGCTGTCCCGGCGCACCGGCGACGAGGCGACGGACGCCGCGCTCCTCGGTGACATCGCCGGGCAGCCGCTGTGCCGGGTGCTGCGGCCCGGGCCGCTGACCGGCCGCGGGATCGGCCGGATGGTGGAGACCGTCTTCGGTCACGAGGCCGACGAGGAGTTCCACGAAGCCTGCCTCGCGCTCACCGGCGGCAACCCGCTGCTCGTGCACTCGCTGCTGAGCGTGCTCCGGCTCGACGGCCGGCCGCCCGCGGTCGACGCGCTGCAGTACATCTCCCGGGACGGCACGTTCTTCCACGAGGCGGTGCGGGCGGTGCTGCGGAGCCAGCCCGAATCCGCCTCGGCGGCCGCCCGCGCCCTGGCCGTGATGGGCGACGACGCCCTGCCGGAGGTCTGCGCACGGCTGGCCGGACTGGACGACGCGACCCACTCGGCCGCGATGCGGGCCCTGCGGTCCAACGGCCTGGTCGCGGAGATCGACGACGGCCGGAGCTGGTCCTTCAATCACGGGCTGATCAGGGAAGTCATCGTGGCGGACCTGTCGCCCGAGCAGCTCACCGAGGCACACCACCGCGCCGCGCGGCTGCTGCTGGACGCGGGGGCGCGCGCCGAGCAGGTGGCCGGCCATCTGCTGCTGGCGGACCTGCCGGCCACCGAGGACTGGGCGGTGACCGTGCTGCGGGAGGCCGCCCGGGAGGCATCGTTCCGCGGCGCCCCGGCGCTGACGGTGGAACTGCTGCGGCACTGCCTGCCCGCCGACGGGACGCCGCCCGAGGACACCGCGGTCCTGGTGGAGCTGGGGCTGGCAGAGGCGGGCGTGGACCCGCAGGCGAGCGTGCGGCATCTCCAGGCGGCGCTGGAGCACGTCCGGGAGCCGTCGCTGCGCTTCCGGCTGCTCAGCTCGCTGGCCAGCGGCCTGATCCGCAGCGGGCGGTCGCTGCAGGCGGTGCGGCTGCTCGCCGAGCAGGCGCCGACGGTCCGCGACACCGATCTGCAGCGCCTGCTGGAGGGCCAGCGGCTGATGGCGTCGGCCGAGGACCTGAGCAGCTTCGCGGTGACCCTGCGGGAGTACCCGTTCGACATCAGCCGGCCCGGCACCACCCCCGGTGAGCGGGCCCTGATCGCCGCGGGGGCCGGGCTGTGCTCGGTGCGCGCGGACCGGGCACAGGAGTCGGCCGCCGCGGCCCGCCGGGTGCTGGAGAGCAGCGTGCCCGGCGTCGACTCGCCGTTCTTCCTGACCACGGCGGCGACCGCGCTGCTGTACGCGGGCCTGCCGGACGAGGCGGACGCCGCCTATCAGCGGGTCATCGACGACACCCGGGCGAGCCAGCGGCTGCTGCTGTACGGCCTGTGCCAGGCGCTGCGGGCCGAGGCGCGCTACCGGCTGGGGGCGCTGTCGGAGTCGCTGGCGGCCACCCGCTCGGCGCTGAACGTGGTGCCGCCCAGCCACTGGGGCCGCACCCTGGCGCTGCCGGTCGCGACCCAGATCCACGCGCTGATCGACACCGGTGACCTCGCGGGCGCCGACGCCGCGGCCGCGCAGGCCTTCCCGTCGACGAGCCTGGACACCTGGCAGTGGAACGAGTTCCTGTGCGCACGCGGGCGGCTGCGGCTCGCTCACCAGGAACCGAAGGCGGCGCTGACGGACCTGCTGGAGGCCGGCAGGCGGCAGCACGAGTGGACGCGGACGAGTCCGGCCGTGTCGTCCTGGTGGGCCTGGGCCGGCCGCGCCCACCTCGCCCTGGGCGCGCTGGCACCGGCCCGGGAGCTGGCCGAGGACGCGGTGGAACGCGCCCGGCAGGGGAAGCTGACCGATGCGCTGGGTGCCGGTCTGCGGCTCCTCGCGACGACGGAGAGCGGACCGCGGAAGCTAGGCATGCTGGAGGAGGCGCTGTCCGCCCTCGACGGGTCCCCGGCCCGCCTCGAACTGGCCCATGCGCTGGTCGACTACGGTGCCGCACTGCATGCGTGCGGTCACACCGAAGCGGCCCGGGAGACGCTGCGCCAGGGGCTGGATCTGGCGTACACGCTCGGCGCCGCCCGGCTGCGCGCCCGGGCCAACGACGCGCTGCTGGCCACCGGTGCCCGTCCGCGCCGGGTCACGTCGAGCGGCGTGGAGTCGCTGACGCCGAGCGAGGCGCAGGTGGCGCGGATGGCCGCGGTGGGTGAGACCAACCGGGAGATCGCCGAGGAACTGTTCGTCACCCAGCGCACCGTCGAACAGCATCTGACCTCGGTGTACCGCAAGCTCGCGGTGTCCGGGCGGCGTGGCCTCGGCTCGTTCTTCGACCCCGAACGGGCCGCGAAATGACCTCCCGGCCGTAGCGCGTCCGCACTCCGTCGCGCGGGGCACGGCGTCCACCGGCGTGCCCGGCCGGCCGCGTTCGGCGCCGTACGTGGCGCGGTGGCCGGTCATCGCGCGGCTCCCGCCGCGGCTCCGGAGCCGTGCGCGGCAGGCGTGTGGCCGTTGCGGACGGCGGGCACGGTGACCGCGGTCAGGACCAGGCCCTCGCGCACGGCCCAGCGCCCCTGGAAGCCGGTCAGCAGCTCGTCGCCGAGTGGCCATCCGGGCACCAGCAGCCGTGCGGTGAAGGTCCCGTTGTCCGGGTCGAAGGCGAGAAAGGCGTCCTCGAATTCCAGCGGGCGCCCGGTCATCGGGAACCAGGCCTTGTACAAGGACTCCTTGGCGCTGAACAGCATCCGGTCCCAGGGCAACGGCGGTGCCCCGTCGTGGTGGTGGGGAAGGGCGGCGCGCTCCCCGGGCAGCGCCACGGCCGCGAGGACGCCGTCCGGCAGCGGCTGGGCCGGCTCGGCGTCGATGCCCAGGGCGAGCACCTCAGAGGACCGCGCGACGACCGCGGCGGCGTAGCCCTCGCAGTGGGTGAGGGCGCCGACGATCCCGTCGGGCCAGCCCGGCTCCCCGCGCGGGCCCGGCAGGACCGGTACGGGCGGCAGGCCGAGCCCGGCCATCGCCCGGCGGGCGCACCAGCGGCCCGCGGAGAACTCGCGGACGCGCTTGTCGACCGCGCGGGCGACGTGCGGCTCCTCCTCGGGCAGGAGCGCCGCGGCCGGCGGTTCGCCGCCGACGAGCTCGGCCGCGGAGACGGTCTCCGGCAGCAGCTCATCGATCATCGCGTCTCCTGAATCCTTGCGGCGGTGCGGGCACCCTTACGACGTTGCGGGCGCGCCTCGTGGGGTGTCGGCGCGGAGCGGTACCTCACGTCGCCGTTCGGCCGAGACTAGAGCGGCGGCCCGTACGGGACCACCGCACGGGGCGGCCGCGCACCAAGTCCCGGGGAAACGCCCAGTCTTTCCGGATCGGACGGGACCGGCCCCGGGCGGATCACGTCGGCGGTGTTCCCGGAGGCGGCCGCTTTAGGGGTTTCCCGAACACCGGCCCTGCTCCAATGGCGGGGACCGCTTCCTCACCACGAAAGCCGATCAGTTACGCAGTCGAACGGGCTCGGAGAAGGGCAGTTGACCATGCTGATGAACGAAATGAACGCAGTGCTGCGTGGGGGCCCCACCACGTACGTGGCAGAGGAGGAGCGGGTCCGCTATGTGCCGGACATGGCGTCGCCGCTCAAGCTGCTCTGCGGCAACCGCTATGAGCATTTCGAGCCGACCGCGGAGCGGGTCCGGCAGGACGGTCATACGCTCCAGGTGTTCGTCTGGACGGGCTGCACCTACGTGGCCGAGTAGCGCCGGACGTCCGCAGCCGTGCCGTCGGCCCGGGGCGTTACCCCGGCCTCGGTCCGGTCGTACGGTCGGCCGCAGTCGTGCCGGGTGCCCGAAGGACGTACGGGCACCCGGCGCCGTCCGTCTCAGCGGCGTCACCCGCCGGCAGTCCACCCCGGGATGGCCGGCAGCACCTTCTCTGCGACGCCGAGCAGCGTCGCGTCGTCCGGTACCCCGCCGTCCGCGCGCCACAGGGTCAGCTCGTAGGAGTCGCCGCTGTCCCGCGCGTCGCGGGCCACGATGACGGTGCGGGCCGGAACCCCCGGTCCGCTCTTCGTGTCGCTCCCGTCGAGGCGGAAGCTGACGCCGATGGTGCGGTCCGAGTACAGGATCGCCGGGCGGCCCAGTACCTTCCGGTGCGGCTGATCGTCCCCCAGAAGTGCGGAGAACCGGGTCACCGGACGATGGTCGTAGGTGACCGTCAGCGACACCGTGTAGGTCGTGAACTCGACCCGGGCCGAGGGGGTGTCGAACTCCTTGCCGCCGGCGTACTTCACGGAGCCGCCGCTGCCGCCGGCCTCCTTTGCGATCTCTCCCGGCGTACCCAGCAGTTCGGCCAGTTCGCGGCGGTTCAGCGCGGTGCACAGCTGCGCCCCTGAAACGTGCCCCGACGCCTTCCGGGACGTGGTGTGCGTCTTACCGGGCTCCCCGCCCGAGCAGGCGGCGGGCGACGGGCGAGCGCTGTCCGCGGACGATTGCTCCCCGAACGCCCACAGGCCCACGCCGAGCCCCGCCACCAGTGCCACGGCCGCGACGGCCTGCCCCCACGCGCCCTTCACGGGCACGCCGATTTCGTCTGCCATGTCCCCCGCTTGCAGTGATCCCCCGATATGTGCTGGGGGACTGTAACCCGTGATCACCGGGCCGACAAGGGGAAATTTCCGTAACACCGGCCGCTGCGCGGGTATTTCGCTCCGCGGCATCCCGCCCGTACGCCGGACCGAGCCTGCGGTGTGCCGCACCCCTCCCCCACCTGGGAGACTTTCGGAACGCATTCGTCCGGTCGCGGAATTTGCCGGGGAAGCGTGCCTTTTGCCGCTGCATATCCTTTCGTTACACTTCCGCGGGATTGCCGCACCAGCGAGCAGCCGCCCTCATGTCCTCCGACATTCCCGCTTCCCCGACTGGAAATCGCCGTGTCCCTTCCCCGCCCCCGGCCGGCTCCCGGTCGCATACGGGCCCTGCCGCCGGTGCTCGGCGTGGCGGTCGGGGTGCTGCTGCTGGCCGGCTGCACGGCGACCGGGGAGCCCAAGAGCGCGGGGCACACCGCGGGCGCGTCCGCGCCGGCACGGCTGTGGCCCGAGCGCTCGCCGGCACCGCAGCCCTCCTCCGACGAGGTGGGCTCCCACGAGCGGCCGGCGCGGCTGAGCGGGGTTCCCCCCGTCCCGTCCGGCGACATCCGCAAGGTGCCGCTGCTCACCATCGTCGAGGCACAGGTCCGGGCGGGCTCCGAACTCAAGGGCACACCGGAGTTCGACCGGGCCACCACCAGGAAGATCCACCACTGTGCCACCGACCGGAAGCACTGCCCCGTACGGACACCGCAGTACCGGGATCTGAACAACGACGGCAAGGACGAACTGCTCGTCGGCATCGAGGGCACGGATCACAACCTGGCCCTGTGGGTCTTCATGCTCAAGAACGGAGCGCTGACCCGGATCATGGACGCCGCCGGGACACCGCTGGCGGTGGAGGTGACCGGCGGGGACGTGATCATCCGGGAGCCGACGGGCACGCCCGGCTTCGACATGCGCACGGTCTACTCCTGGGACAAGCGCACCCAGTCCATGCTCCTGCGGGTCATGGAGTTCGACGAGGTCTACCGGACCACACCCCGTAAGAGCACCTCATGAGCGCCGGCCGGCCCGCGCCCCGCCGCCTCTTCGGATGGACGGCGACGCTGCGGTGGAAGGCAGCCTTCTTCACCGTCGTGATGTGCTGTTTCCTCGCCACGGTGCTCGGAGTGCTGGTCCATGTCCTGGTCGGCCGGCAGACCGAGGACCAGGCGCGCGAAGCGGCCCTGGTCGAGCTGGACTCGGCGGTCGAGGCGTACGTCGACGGTGAGCCCCTCGGCCGTGACGCGGGGGTGGACCCCTCGGACCTGCCGCCGGCGCTGCGCGACCTGGCGCGGCGGGGCGAGCGCGGCACCCAGCTCGGCCGGCACGCCGGCCATCAGGTCATGTGGGCGGTCGCCCCGGCCGACGGCACGGCGCTGGCCGTCCGGCAGGACTTCACCCAGCGGGCCGCGGTCCTGCAGGGCCTGGACCGGGCCATCATCGGCTCCGCGGCCGTCGCGATCTTCCTGACGCTGCTCGTCGGTCTGTACGCCGCCTCGGGTGTCACCCGGCGTCTGCACCGCACCGCGCAAGTGGCGCGCCGGATCAGCGACGGAGATCTGGACGCCCGGGTGGACGACCCCCGCGGCCTGCGCCCCGGGTACGCGAGGGACGAGCCGGCCGCCGTGGCCGCGGCGCTCGACGCGATGGCCGCGAGTCTGCAGGCCAAGCTGCACAGCGAGCAGCGCTTCACCGCCGACGTGGCCCATGAGCTGCGCACTCCGCTCACCGGTCTGCACGCGGCCGCGGAGCTGCTGCCGCCCGGCCGGCCCACCGAAATGGTGCAGGAGCGGGTGCGGGCCATGCGCCGGCTGACCGAGGACCTGCTGGAGATCTCCCGGCTCGACGCCGAGGTGGAGCGCGCCGAGCTGGATGTGCATCCGCTGGGGCCGCTGGCCGAGCGCGCGGTGCGGGCGACGGGGCTTGCGGCCGGGGTGCGGGTGGTGCGGGACGCCCGGGTGGAGACCGATCGGCGCAGGCTGGAGCGGGTGCTGGGGAACCTCGTCGGCAATGCCCACAAGCACGGTCGGCCGCCGGTGACGGTGACCGTGGACGGTCCGGTGATCACCGTGCGGGACCACGGCGACGGCTACCCCGAGGAGCTGCTGGCCCACGGCCCCCAGCGGTTCCGGAGCCGGCCGGGCAGCGGGACGAAGGCCGGGCACGGTCTGGGGCTGACCATCGCCCTGGGGCAGGCCCGGGTGCTGGGCACCACCCTGCGGTTCTCGAACGCGCCCGACGGCGGGGCCGTCGCCGAACTCACCGTCGCCCCGGACGAGCCGTCCGGGCACTGACCGGGGCCGCTCCCGGCCGGGGACGCGTCACCAGCGGGACGGCCTCCGCCCCGGCCCCGACCGGGCACCGCCCCGTGAAGCTGCGGGAGTCACCGGTGTCGAGAGAGGATGAAGACACCCCTGGTCTTCAGGGGGGTCGGGTGAGTGCACCAGAGGGACCGTCCGCCCTTGCGGCAGGCGGTATCAGGAGCGGCTGGTATGGACACCGAGGGGTTCCAGGCCGATCTCGGCCCGTCCGAGGCCCGCGCCTCGGACGGGCCGTCGCCGTCCCGCGGCCTGCTGGACGTCCTGGCCGTCGCGGCGGTCGTGCTCGACGCGTCCGGACGGATCGTGCTGTGGAGCCCGCAGGCCGAGCAGCTGCTCGGCTACCCCGCCCAGGAGGCGCTGGGACAGTACGCGGCCCGGCTGCTGGTGGCCGAGGAGGACTTCGACCGCGTGCTGGAGCTGTTCGCCCGGGTGATGGAGAGCGGGGAGCCCTGGGCCGGGGTCTTCCCCGTCCGGCACAAGGGCGGCAGCACCCGGCTGCTGGAGTTCCGCAACATGCGGCTCACCGACGACAGCGGGGGCGTCTACGCCCTGGGGCTCGCCACCGACCAGGCGGTCCTGCGCCAGGTGGAGCGGGATGTGGCGCTCTCCACCCGACTGGTCGCGCAGTCCCCGATCGGTCTGGCCGTACTGGACACCGCACTGCGCTACGTGGCCGTCAATCCGGCGCTGGAGCGCATCAACGGCATGCCCGCGCATGCGCACCTCGGCCGGCGGGTCCGCCAGGCGTTGCCCTTCCTCGGCGCGGAGGCGGTCGAGGCGGTGATGCGCGAGGTGCTGGCCACCGGCGTTCCGCAGGTCGACCGGTCGATCGTGGGCCGGACCCCCGCCGACCCCGACCATGATCACGCCTGGTCGGTGTCCTACTACCGTCTGGAGGCCCCGGGCGGCACCGTGCTGGGCGTGGCCGCCTCGGTGATCGACGTCACCGACCGGCACCGGGCGGCCACCGAGGCGTACCACGCCCGTCAGCGGCTGGCACTCATCGCGGACGCCTCGGTGCGCATCGGCACCACCCTCGATCTGGAGCAGACCGCCCGGGAGCTGGCCGACACCGTCGTGCCCGACCTCGCGGACGTGGCCGCCGTCGACATCCTCGACACCACCCTGCACCACGCCCCCGGCCCCGGGGGCTCCGCGGCGGGGCAGTCGGTCTTCCGCGCCCTGGCGGTGGCGGCGGCCTACGAGACGGAAGCGGTCGCCGCCGCCGATCCCGTCGGCGAACCCGCGCGCTACGCGGCGGACCGGCTGGTCACCCGGTCCGTCACCACCGGCACCCCGGTCCTGGTGCCGCACGTCGGTGCGGAGGATCTGCCGCGGATCGCCCGGGACGGGGAGTCCGCGGCCCGGCTGTCCCGGGCCGGACTGCACTCCTACCTGGCGGTGCCGCTGATCGCCCGCGGCACCGTGCTGGGCGCCCTCGACCTCAAGCGGCTGCGCAATCCGCTGCCGTTCGACGAGGACGACCTCGTCCTGGCCGGCGAGTTGGCCAACCGGGCCGCGGTGTCCATCGACAACGCCCGCTGGTACCAGCGCGAGCGTGCCACCGCCCTCACCCTGCAGCGCACCCTGCTGCCCCGACATCCGGCGCCCCGGCCGGGGCTGGAGATCGCCTCCCGCTACCAGCCCGCGGGGGCGGCCAGCGAGGTCGGCGGCGACTGGTTCGACGTCATCCCGCTGGCCGGCGACCGGACCGCGCTGGTCGTCGGGGACGTGATGGGCAGCGGCATCAACGCGGCGGCCACCATGGGTCAGCTGCGCAACACCACCCGCGCACTGGCCGACCTGGGCCTCGATCCCGCGCAGGTCCTCCAGCACGTCGACCGCAGCAGCACCGGCCTGGAACAGGCCATCGCCACCTGTGTGTACGCCGTCCACGATCCGCACCACGGCGAGTGCCGCATCGCGACCGCCGGCCATCTGCCGCCCGTTCTCCTACGGCCCGACCGCCCGCCCGCCCTGCTGGAGCTGCCCACCGGTGCCCCGCTCGGCGTCGGTGACGTCACCTTCCACGCGACCACCATCCGCCTGGCACCCGGCGACCAACTCGTCCTCTACACCGACGGCCTGGTCGAAACCCGCGACCAGGACATCGACACCCGCCTCCAGGTCCTCCTCGACCTGCTGGAGACCCCCCGGCCGGGCCTGGAGGAAACCTGCGACCACCTCCTGAGCACCCTGCGGCACCCCGACGACTACGACGACGTCGCCCTGCTCATCGCCCGGGCCGTCGGATAGCGGACCTCCCGCCTCCGACGGCGCCCGCTCGCGCGGCAAGCGTTCGTCCGGTCTTCACCCGCCGGCGTCGGCCGGGGACCGCCGCGGCCTCTAGGGTGACGGCGCCCTGCCGCCCCGGTACCGGTGCGGCCGCCGCCCCGCCAGGGCACCCACTGTGGTGGCGATACGGCTCGACCCGGTGAACTCCTTTTGCCGTCAACGCTGTTGACCACTGTGGCGGACACCAGCATCCTGACCGCCCGAACCGACGACGAGGTGCCCGCATGAACCGCACCACCCGCCTGGTCATCCTGCTGACCGCCGTCGTGCTGCTCGCAACCGTGGGCACGGTGGCGGTGCTGCGCGCGGCCGACCGGTCCGGTGCGCGCGAGCGGGACCGGGCGGGTGGCCCGCAGGTACGGACGGGTGCCGTCGCGCTCCGGTCGTCCGCCGGCCGCCAACTGCTGGTGCGCAACATGGCCTGGGGTCCGCACCGTGACGAGATCGCCGCCGTGCCCGCCGGCCGGCCCTCGGCACCGCGGACCGCATCCGGCGTCACGTGCCTGCGCTTCCACGCGGCCGCGGGCACCGCGATCTGCCTCCAGGCCGAGCACGGCGCGCTGCGGGACACCTACCGGGCCGTCGTCCTCGACTCCCGGCTGCACGAGCGCCGCCACTTCCCGGCCGCCGGCATCCCCACCCGCGCCCGGGTCTCGCCCTCCGGCCGTCTGGTCGCCTGGACCGTCTTCGTCAGCGGCGACTCCTACGCGGGCACGAACTTCTCCACCCGCACCGCCCTCGTCGACACCCGCACCTGGGCGATCGACAGCAACCTGGAGTCCTTCGCCGTCACCAAGGACGGCCGGCCGTACCACGCCGCCGACATCAACGTCTGGGGCGTGACCTTCGCCGACGACCACCGCTTCTACGCCACCCTGGCGACCGGCGGCCGCACCTATCTCGTCCGCGGCGATGTCACCGCCCGCACCCTGACCACCCTGCACCGCAACGTCGAATGCCCGTCCCTCTCCCCCGACGGCACCCGCCTCGCCTACAAGAAGCGGGTGGCCCACGCCTCCCCCGACGCCCCCTGGCGGCTGTACGTCCTCGACCTGCGCAGCATGACCGAAACCGCCACCGCCGAGCACCGCACCGTCGACGACCAGGCGCTGTGGTCCGACGACTCCACCCTGGTCTACGCCCTCCCCGGCGACTACGGCTCCGACCTGTGGACCGTCCCCGCCGACGGCAAGGGCTCCCCGCGCCACCTGATGACCTCCGCGCTGGCCCCGGCCTACCTCGGGTGAGGAGGCGGCCGCGCCGCGGGGCCCCCGACCGTCAACCACCTTGCCGCCGGGGGCCGTTCCGGTCACTTCCGGCGCGCGATGGTGATGATCTCCCGGCTCACTCCCGTGACCGGGCCGCGGCCCCAGTCACCGTAGCGGCCCTCCAGGGCGAAGCCCGCCGCGGCGAGGAACGCGTCGAGCGCCGCCACATCGAGGAAGCGCAGGGTCGTGCGGTCGACCCGGAGCACCCGGCCGTCGGGCTCCGCCGTCGTGCCGGTGAAGGTGACCAGGTCACCGGTGACGGACTCGACGTGGTGCCAGACCCGCAGGGCGCGTCCGGCCGGTCCGGTCAGGTCGCGGGCGAGCGAGGGCGTCCAGTCCTGCCAGGCACGCGCCTGCGGATGCCGGGTCTCGAAGGTGAAGCGGCCGCCCGGGCGCAGCGCCGCACGGATCGCGGCGAGCGAGGCCCGCAGTTCGTCGTCGGTGACCAGACACTGGAAGGCGTGGCCGGTCATCGTCGCGAGTGCGAACGCGCCCTCCGGCGCGGAGTCCGCCGCGGTGCCCTCCACCCACTCGATGTCGCTGCGCCGCCGGGCCCGGGCCAGTGCGGCCCGGTCCGGATCGAGGCCGACGAGGCGTCCGGTGTGACCGTGCCCGCGCGCCCCGTGCAGCATCGCTCCGGTCCCGCAGCCGACGTCCAGCACCGAGTCGGCGGCCCCCACCAGCTCGTCGTAGAAACGGTCACTGGACCGGCTGCCGGGTTCCCACGGATTCAGCAGGTCATACAGCGCGGCGGCATCGGCGTCCGAGAACATCACGACAGTATCCACGGGCTGTCGTCAGCCACCAACCGCACGGCACCACAGGCGACTTGAGGTTCCTTCCCCCTGTCCCGACACCTCGTCACCGGCCACGACAGGGACCGGCGGTCGCCACACCGGATCCGGACGGGGCAGCCTCGCGCGCCTGCCTCGGCACTACCCTGATCCGGTGACCGCGACCCGGACAGCCACCGCCCCGGGGGTACGGACGCTTCCCTCCGGACGCCTGATTCGGTGGCGCGCCCTGCGCCGACCGCTGCCGGGAGAGGCACGGCGGACGCTCCGCGAGGTGGGGGAACGCGCCGAGGCCGAACGCGTGGAGGTCGCCTGCGAGGGCGGGCGCGGCCGCACCGGCACCGCCCTGGCCTGCCTCGCCGTCCTGGACGGCGTACCGGCAGCCCTGGCCGTGCAGTTCGTACGGCGGAACCACGATGCCCACGCCGTAGAAACCCCTTGGCAGAGGCGCTACGTCCGCCGTTTCCGACTCGCGGGCCGGGCCCGACAGGCCGACGGACCGGGTCCGCCGTCCCGGACCGGCGAGGGCCTGCGGCACGATGGGTCCGTGCCCACTGCATCGGACGAGATCGAACTGACGGAACACGAGCTCCGCGACATCGCGGGCTACGCGGCCGAGGGTGCGCGCAGGGTGCTGCCGCTCTTCGAGGAGGCGCATCCCGCCGACCCGCGCCCCCGCGACGCCCTTGAGGCGGCCGAGGCCTTCGCCGCCGGCGGCCGCCGCACGAATGCCCTGCGGCAACGCGCGTGGGCGGCGTACCGATCCGCTCAGGAAGCCGCTTCACCCGCCGCGGTCGACGCGGCCCGGGCGGCGAGCGCCGCGGCCGCCGCCGCGTACCTCCACCCCAAGGCGAGCGCCCACCAGGTGAAGCACATTCTCGGCGCGGCCGCGCACGCGGCACGAGCGGAGGAGTTGGCCTGCGGGCAGGACCAGCGCGTCACTGCGGGGACCCTTGAGTGGGCGCGTCTGCATGCGCCCGGCGCGGTCACCGCGGTGCTCGGCCGACTGCCGGCCGCGCCTCCCGGCGGCGGGCGGGTGGGAGAGCTCCTTCGCGATCTGGACGCCGCCCTCCGCGGCTGAGAACGCCCGAGCACAACGCCGCCCTGCCGCACCACCTCCCGTGGCACCGCAGGGCGTTGCGCTTCTCCGGCACGTTCGCCGAGGTCAGCCGAGGTGCGTTCCGGTCTCCTCCAAGGCCTCGCGCACCGGCTGGTAGTAGCTCTGGCCGGCCGTGGCGCAGTCGCCCCGGCCGCCCGAGGTCAGGCCGAGCGCGGCCTCGTCCTCGAAGAGCGCGCCACCGCTGTCGCCGGCCTCCGCGCAGATGCTGGTCTGGATCAGCCCGTTGACCGTCCCCTCCTGGTAGTTGGCCGTCGCGTCGACCGCGAGGACATCCCCCTCACGCAGGTGGGTGGTGCTGCCGCTGCGCGCCACGCGCTGGCCCACGATCGGGTCGTCGGCCTCGGTGATCTCCTGGGTGTCACCGTCGTAGAGGTCGACGGCGCTGGGATGCTCGATGTCGTCGTCGGTGTACCGCGCGAGGCCGAAGTCGTTACCCGGGAAGTTGCTGGAAGCCGTCTTCGCGATCTCGGGTCCGCCCTGGGTGTCGGACCAGGTCCGCATGGCGGCGGTGCAGTGCCCGGCGGTCAGGAAGTAGGGCTTGCCGCCCTTGGTGACGTTGAAGCCGAGCGAGCAGCGGGCGCCGGGCCCCCAGATGGCGTCGCCCCCGGCGATCATCGGCCGGAGTGCACCCGCCGACCGCTGGAGGGCGGCGCGGTCACCGAGCGAGGTGACGACCGTGGTCAGCTGTTGCAGCTTCGCGCCCTGGACGGTGCGGTCCGCGATGACGATCACCCGGTTGGCCTTGGGATCCATGGCCCAGGCCGTGCCGGGGATCGTGGCCTTCTCCCGGAGGGTGGCGCGGGCGGCGTCCAGGGAGGCGAGGGAATGCCGCACGACCCTGGGCTCGGCACCGGCCACCCGGACGGTGCCCGCGGCGGCCCGGTCGGTGACGTTGACGACGAGACGGTGGTTCCTGGCGTCGTAATAGGCGCCGGCCGCACGCGGGCCGAGGGCGGCACTGAGGGCCTTGGCGCGCTGTACGGCGGCGGACGACGATTGGGGATCGGGCCCCTGGACGGGGGCGGCCTCGGCGCTCGGCAGGGTGAGTGCGGCGGCGATCAGGGCCACCGCACCGGCTCCGGCGAGGAACGTGCGGGGCGCAGGTGCGCTTGTGTGCTTCAACTCAACACCTCTGGTGGGGGTGGGCCATCGGGGCGCCCCGCCCTCGGAAGGTGTCGGCGCCACAAGCGGCCGGTGAGGGCGTGGCACGGCGGCGCGGAGCCATTCTGGACCGCCGTCGCGCCGCACTGCGCCCGCCCGGCCACGGGTCCGCAGGAATCACCTGTACGGCCCCGGGCCCGCACCGTCCACGCCCCGGTCGGCGACCGCTGCCTCCCGCGCGCCTGCTGTGGCCGGTGGGACGGTCCACGGGGCGGCGCCTCCCTTGGGACGGGAACCCGGACGGCGGATCAGATGCCGTGGCTGCCGTGAGACTTCGCGGGGGGGGTGTGATGAGGCGCGGGCCTGGGTGTCGGGTGGGACCTGCGGGGCCTGCCCGGCCTCTGGGGGCTGCGGGGTCCACGGGGCCTACGGAGTTCGCGGGGCCCGCGGGGGTGCCCCGGGCTTGGGCCGGCCAAGGACCGCGGGTGCGTGCGGGCGATGCGGGCCCGGGCGGCGCGGCTTCCCGTGCCCCGTGATCTGCCATCTGCCATCTGCGCCTCGGGACGGCTCTCGCGAACCGGGCGCACCCCAGCCGGACTTGACCGGCAGCCACCAGGGCCCCACACCGGCACCGCGGAAGCGGTGGTTCCCGTGCCGCCCTCCGCCCCTCCGCCGCTCCGCCCCTCCCCCAGGCCAACGCCCCTCCCCCCGAGGCGCGTCCCTCCGTAGCGACGCGAAAGGACCGCACACGACCCGGTCGTTGACCCTCGCCCCACTCCGCCGCCGACGAAGGAAACACGCCACGCCGCGTCGTGGCACTCCTGAAGAATTTCGCCTCAAGTTGGGACAGATGTGACACCAGATACGTGAGATGTCGCTTTCTTCCGCGTTCTGTATGCATTGTGTAAAGCCATTGGTGTTGACCTGATTTGGCGGGCGCCGCCGGTGCATGGTCATTCATGCCCGGCCGTCGGCAGGGCATCTCGCACCATGGCAATGCAGAAAGGCACGATCCTCATGATTGACGGATTCAAGCGCGCCCTCGCTCTGGGCGCCGCCACCGTTGCCCTCGCCGGAGGCGCCGTCCTCACGACGGTGGGAACCGCCTCGGCCGCACCCACCCACCACGGCGACCACACCGCGACCAGGCACCTCGACCGCGGCCGCTGCCACATGGTCCGCGGCCACTGGACCCGCGTCTGGCGCGAGGGGCGCGGCCCGCGTCACGGCCACTGGGTCAGGGTCTGGCACCGGGAGCAGCTGGTGTGCCGGCACCGCCGATGACCTTCACGCCTAGGCAGTAACCCGGACCCCCGAGCCGTTTCGGCTCGGGGGTCTTCCGTGCGCCGCGCCCGCGAGGCGCGCACCCGGGCGCGCGATCACCGGCGGACCCCGGCCGTCAGCGCACGCCGTGCGGCCGGAACTGGATGCTGACCCGCGGGCCCGCCGCCCGCGCCGTCTTGGGGATCGCGTGTTCCCAGGTCCGCTGGCAGGAGCCGCCCATCACGATCAGGTCGCCGTGTCCGAGCGGGTGCCGGACGCTGTCGCCGCCGCGCCGCGGGCGCAGCAGCAGATCGCGCGGTTCCCCCACGGACAGGATGGCGACCATGGTGTCCTCACGCCGCCCGCGGCCTATTCGGTCGCCGTGCCAGGCCACGCTGTCGCGGCCGTCGCGGTAGTAGCAGAGCCCGACCGTGGTGAACGGTTCGCCGAGCTCGCCGGAGTAGTGGGCGGTGAGCACCTCGCGTGCCTCGTCCAGCACGGGGTGGGGCAGCGGGTCGCCGGCCCCGTAGAAGGCGAGCAGCCGCGGCACGTCCACCACCTGCTCGTACATCCGCCGGCGCTCGGCCTGCCAGGGCACCTCGGCGGCGAGCCGCGCGAACAGGGAGTCGGCGCCGCTCAGCCAGCCGGGCAGCAGATCGAGCCAGGCCCCGTCGCCGAGCACGGTCCGGCGTATCCCGCACAGCGACCCGAGCCGGACCTCGTCGGTCTGGTCGAACAGTGAGCCCTGAAGGTGCGTGGCCATGCCTTCAGCGTACCCAATATTCGAATGTATGTTCTGGGCTGTGGAGAACCACCCTTGCCTGAGCGGGACGCCGGGCGCACGCTGAACGTATGGGCACCGCAGAAGGCCCGACACTCATCACTTCCGTCCAGCGCGCCTTCCGCCTGATGGAGGCCGTGGGTGCGCACGAGGGCGGCGCCCCCGCCAAGCAGCTGGCACGGGAGACGGAACTTCCCCTGGCCACCGCCTATCACCTGCTGCGCACCCTCACTCACGACGGGTACATCCGGAAGCTGGAGGACGGCGGCTACGTCCTCGGCGACAAGCTCGACACCCTCCAGACCGGCGGGCGCGCCCAGGCCCTGCTCAACCGCATCCGACCCACGCTCGCGGCGCTGCGCGACGACCTGTCGGCCGCCGCCTACCTCACCTTCTTCGAGGACGGCGAGATCCGGGTCGCCGAGATCGTCGACGGCCCCAGGGCGCCGCGGGTCGACCTGTGGGTGGGATTCGAGGACGCCGGCCACGCCACGGCACTGGGCAAGTGCGTCCTGCGCGAGCTGGACGCCGGCGCCCGCGAGGACTACCTCTCCCGCCACCCCCTGGCCGACCTCACCCCGCGCACCATCACCGCCCGCGCCGAACTCCTCCGCAGGCTCGACACGACACCGGAATCGCCGGTGGTCACGGACATGGAGGAGTACGCCCTCGGCACGTTCTGCGTCGCGGTGCCGGTATACAGCGGGCAGATCCTGGGCTCCCTCGGCGTCTCGCTCCGGGCGGACCGGATCTCCCGCTTCGACCAGGTGCAGGACCGACTCCTCCCGGCAGCGAGCCGCGTGACCAGGGGTTTGTCGCTCACTATCTGAAATCCGGGTCCTTGCGGCAGCCGCGCGAGTCCCGTTTCCTGGATGAAACAGACATTTCGGCGCGTATGCGCCATGAGCAGGGAAGTGAGCTGCGGACGAGGACATGCACCAGGCCCGAATCCACCCCCACGACCACCGGCCGCGACGGCAGCTCACCGCACCGCTCTCCGCTCTGTGGGCAGCGGCGCGCCGCGCGATGGAGGAACCCTCCGCCACCACGGGCGTCTTCCGCCACTACACCCACAACGCGCCGGTACTGATCATCGCCGTCGTCGCATGCCTCGCCCTCGCCGACGGCACCGGCATGAACTGGCTGCCGCTGCTCGCCGTCGGCCCCGCACTGGCCGCCGCCACCAGCGGGCCGTGGGGGGTGCTCCGCATCGGCGCCCTCGCGGTGGCGCTGGCCGCGGCGCTCGGCGTACGCGGCGGCGCGCCGGGCACCGAGCAGGCGATCATCCTGTCCGCGCTGACCGCCGTGACCTTGGCCGGCGGCCTGGCCGGCGCGCTGCGCCGGCGCCGCGAACACGTACTGGCCGCCGTCCGTTCGGTGGCCGAAGCCGCCCAGCACGCCTTCCTCAAGCCGGTGCCGTCGACCGTCGGCCCCTTCCAGGCCGCGGTCCACTACAGCGCCGCCGCTGCCGAGGCACGGATCGGCGGCGACCTTTACGCGCTGGTGCCCACGCCGTACGGGGTACGGCTCATCGTGGGCGACGTGCGCGGCAAGGGACTGCCGGCCGTGGGGGTCGCCGCCCTCGTGCTGGGCGTGTTCCGGGAAGCGGCCTACGACGAGCCGGATCTCCTCGATGTGGTGCACCGCATCGAACGGAGCCTGGCGCGCAACCTCGGCCCCGACGACTTCGTCACCGCGGTGCTCGCGGGCTACCCGGAGGACGGCCGCATGGAGCTGGTCAACTGCGGGCACGCCGCTCCCCTGCTGGTCCACGAATCCGGAATCCTGCCGGTCGAACCCGCCCGTCCGGCCCCGCCGCTCGGACTGCGGTCCCTGGCCGACGAGTCGCCAAGTCTCCAGCACCTCACGCTGGTCGACGGCCATCAGGTCCTCTTCTACACCGACGGGGTCACCGAGGCCCGCGACCACGAGCGGGCGTTCTACCCGCTCGGGGAACGACTGGCCCAGCACCTCTCGGAGGACCCCTCCCGCACCCTGGCCGCGCTGCACGAGGACCTGCTCGCCCACGTGGGCGGTGAACTGCACGACGACGCCGCCATGCTGCTGCTGCGAAAGCCGGCCGACGCCCCCCGCGAGCAGACCGACACCGCCCCGGTGGCACCGGCACGGCCGGCACGCCCCGCCGACCGCTGCGCCACTCCCGCGGTCGGTGCTGCCGAATAACCCGCGGGGAGCCGTGCAAGATGGCCCGGACCGGACCAAGAAACCCGGAAGGAGCGCCTCCGATGTCGAAACCACCGCTTCCCGATGCGGCGATCGCCGTACTGGCCAAGGCGAACCCGGCGGTCATCACGACGCTGCGCCCCGACGGCCAGCCGGTCTCCACCGCCACCTGGTACCTCTGGGACAACGGCCGAGTCCTGGTCAACATGGACGAGGGCCGCAAACGGCTGGCACACCTCCGCCACGACCCGCGCGTCAGCCTCACCGTGCTCGACGAGGGCAACTGGTACACCCACCTCAGCCTCATCGGCCACGTCACCGAGACCACCACGGACGACAACCTCACCGACATCGACCGCCTCGCCCAGCACTACCTGGGCAGGCCCTACCCCCAACGCGACCGCCGCCGCATCACCGCCTGGATCGCCATCGACCGCTGGCACGGCTGGGGCACCCTGAAGGACAGCGACCAGGCGGGCTGACGTCGCGGGGCGGTGGCGCGCGGCACCCGGCGGCTCGCATCGGGAGGCTGCGCCGGCCACGACGTGCGCAGCGGTATGAAGGCGTACCCGAGCTGGAGTCGATGGGTCGCTCACCTCGACGATGATGCACTCGACGAACGACTCTTCACCGAAGCCGGGGTGGCCTGTCCCCGACCGGTCATCATCGCCACGCCGCGTGCCCAACTCGGCTAGCCTCCTGCCGGTCGTCTACCGAGGCTGCAACGAGGCCGGGAAGAGAATCGTCGTGTCTGTCCTCATCGCCGGCGGAGCCGGGTACATCGGAAGCACCGTCGCCTCGGCCTGCTTGGACGCGGGCCTCACCCCGGTGATCCTCGACAACCTCGTCCGAGGACGGGCCGAGTTCACCGCTGGGCGCATCTTCTACGAGGGCGATATCTCCGATGGGGCGCTCATCGACCGGATCTTCTCGGAGCACCCTGGCATCTCTGCCGTGGTCCACTGTGCGGCACTGATCGTGGTGCCGGAGTCCGTCGCCGACCCGGTCGGCTACTACGAGGCGAACGTCACCAAGAGTCTGGCGTTCGTCAGCCACCTTCACCGCAACGACTGCGACCGCCTGATCTTCAGCAGCTCGGCCTCCATCTACCTGGCCGAGGACGGCTCCCCCGTCACCGAGGACTCGCCGCTGGCGCCGCAGAGCCCCTACGCGCGGACCAAGGCGGTCTGCGAGGAGATGTTCGCCGACATCGCCGCGGCCGGACAGATGCGGGTGCTGTCGCTGCGCTACTTCAACCCGGTCGGCTCAGACCCCCTGTTGCGCACCGGTCTTCAGCTCAAGAGGCCCAGCCACGCCCTGGGCAAGCTGATCCAGGCCCACCAGGAGGGCACGCCGTTCCCGGTCACCGGCGTGAACTACCCGACCCGCGACGGGACGGGTATCCGCGACTACGTGCACGTCTGGGACCTCGCCGAGGCCCACATCGCGGCGGTGGACCGCTTCGACTCGATCCTGACGGAGTCGGAATCGTCGATCGCGATCAACCTGGGCACCGGCTCGGGCACCACCGTCCGGGAGCTGTGCACAGCGTTCAACAATGTCGTGAGCACGCCCCTGACCACGGTCGACACCGCCCCCAGGCCGGGTGACGTCGCCGGCGGATACACCCTGAGCGACCGGGCCGCGAAACTGCTGGGGTGGACGCCGAAGCTGCCCCTGGAGGAGGGCATCCGTTCCGCCCTGGACTGGATCCCGGTACGCGACGAGATGCTGAAGGGCTGACCCGGCCGGTGTGCGAACCACGTCCCACGTCCATCGATCGGGCGGGTTCCGCCTTCCCTACGTTGCACGCAGGGCTCATGAAGCGTCTCAGCTCTCCAGGAGTCCCTTGCGCAAGGTGGCGCAGGCGCGGCTGAGGAGGCGGGAGACGTGCATCTGGGAGAGGCCCAGTTCCTCGCCGATTTCCGCTTGTGTCATTTCCGCGCCGAAGCGGAGCTGGAGGAGGGTGCGGTCACGTTCGTCCAGATCGGCCAGGTGTGGCTTGAGGGCCTGGACGTCTTCGGCCAGGGCGAGGGCGGGGTCGTCGGTGCCGATGAGGTCGGCGACCAGTCCGGCCTGCTGCTTTCCGCCGGCGGCCTGGATGGGGCGGTCGATGGAGTCGCTGTCATAGCCGTTGGAGGCCACGAGTCCCTCGGCGACCTCCTCCTCCGTCAGATCGAGGTGGGTGGCGAGGTCGGCGGCGGACGGTTCGTGGACGCCCTCGCACGCCAGCTCCTCGCGGGCGCGGGCCAGGTCGATACGGAGTTCCTGGAGCCGCCGGGGCACCCGTACCGACCAGGTCGTGTCGCGGAAGAACCGCTTGATCTCGCCCTGGATGTAGGGGACGGCCAGGGTGGTGAACTCCACGTCGCGGGAGGCGTCGTAGCGGTCGATCGCCTTGATCAGGCCGATCGTGCCGACCTGTAGGACGTCCTCCATGGATTCTCTGCGGCTGGAGAACCGGCGCGCGACGTAGCGCACCAGGGAGAGGTTCATCTCGATCAGGGTGTTCCGCACGTACTGGTACTCGCTCGTCCCCTCGTCGAGCTCTTCCAGCCGCAGCAGGAACCGCTTGGACAACTCCCTTGCGTCGGCGGGGGCGACACGTTGCGGGGCCGGGACCTGCGGCAGCACCGTCGGAGCCGGAACGGCGCGCTCCTCGGATGTGGTCTTCGGGTCCCTTCCCGCCGCCAACGTGCTGTTGCTCGTCATGCGCTTGGCTCCCGCCTGTTGCTGAGCCCCCGTCGGTCGCTCCCCTACCCGCCGCTGCCGACGGTATGTCCCGACATCTGCACGTCGCTCCGGGCGCGGACGCAGCGGCTCCGCACGGGCTCCGCACCGGTCCGCTCCGGGTCCGCTCCGGGTACGGCTGGGGCTCCGGCTCAGGTCGTCGCCAAATCCGCTTGCCTGCGCGCCGACACCGTGACACCATCTCTTAATGCAACTGGAGTAGTGATAGCGATTACCGCCGCCCCCTCAGCACGCATGACCACACATGACCACGCATCAGCACGTACCCGCATGCCCCAGGTAAGGAAGCAGCCCAGCCATGTCGCGCCGTGTCGCCTCGTTTCAGCGATTTCCCGTCCCCGACCCCGGCGCGGGCCCGTACGCCCTCACCACCGGACCCGACCAGGCACTGTGGTGCACCCTGGTCCACGCCGGGCAGATCGCCTGTCTGACGCCGGACGGTCAACTCGTGTGCCATCGGCTCGACTCCGCGTCCTGCGGGCCGACCACCATCACCCCGGGGCCCGACGGCGCGCTGTGGTTCGCCCGGACCCAGGACCACCGGATCGGACGGATCACCGTGACCGGGGAGGCGACCTCGTTCCCCCTGCCGAGTCCGGGCGGCGGTCCGTTCGGCCTCGCGTCCGGCCCCGACGGAGCCCTGTGGTTCACGCAGATGCACGCCGACCGCATCGGACGGATGACCACGGACGGCGCGGTGACGGAGTTTCCGCTGCCGGTCAGCGGAGCTTTCGCCTCGGCCCTCACCACCGGTCCCGATGGCGCCCTGTGGTACACCCTCAATCAGGCGCATGCGATCGGCCGGATCAGCCTCCAGGGAGAGGTGACGGTCTACCCGCTGCCCACCGCGGACGCCGCGCCGGTCGGCATCACCTGCGGCGCGGACGGCGCCCTGTGGTTCGTCGAGATCGGCGCCGGACGGATAGGCCGGATCGCCACGGACGGCCGGATCGAGGAGTTCCCCCTCCCGGACCCCGCGTGCCGGCCGCATGCGATCGTCGCGGGCCCGGACGGAGACTGCTGGTTCACCGAGTGGGGAGCCCACCGCATCGGCTCCATTACCCCGGACGGACGTATCGAGGAATTCGACCTGCCGGACTCCTCGTCGGAACCGCACGGTCTGGCCTTCGGGCCGGACGGCGCCCTCTATGTGGCGCTGGAGAGCGGAGAGGTGGTCCGGATGATGCCGTGAGAACGCCGTCCCGAGGTGTCGCTCTCGTGCCTCCCCGCGGTGTCGCTACGGGCAACGTGCGTCGCAGTGTCACCATCAGTCGCAGTGTCACCATCAGCAGCACAGCGACAGCACATGCCCCGCAGCGGGGGCGCCGGCCAGCGGCGGTGCCACGGCGGGACAGCCCACGGGGCGGACGGCTCGGCGGGCCGGCGTCCGAGGAAAGGTGCCCGAATGAGCAGTCCAGCGGCCCGCGGGCAGATGCTGGGTGATCTGATCGCCGCCAGCCACGTGGTCACACTGGACCAGGTACCGGACATGGTCGCCAAGCACTCGGCCCGGGTCGGCTGGCTGGAGGTGCTGATCTACCTGGCCGACCTCCAGCAGGACGTGCTGTGCCTGCTCGCCGGCCAGGGCTCCGGAGCCGGCGGCGGGGCGGAGGCCGTTCCCGAGGAGATGCGGATCGAGGGCACGCTCGCGGGGCGGGCCTTCCAGACCGGGGGCATCGTCGCGAGCACCGCCTCCGAGGGCGGCCTGTGGTGGGTGCCGTTGCTCGACGGGACCGAGCGTCTGGGGGTCCTGCGGGCCTCGGCCGCACCCGGGACGGAATGGGACGCCCAATCGGCCCAGGACCTGCGCAATCTCGCCGGGCTGATCGCCCTGATGGTGGTCAGCAAGCGCGGGACGAGCGATACGTACGCCCGCCTCGTACGGCGTCGCCGGATGAACATCGCCGCGGAGATGGAGTGGCGCGTGATGCCACCGCGGACGTTCGCCACCGGCCGCTTGCTGATCAGCGCGGTGATGGAGCCCGCCTACGAGGTCAGTGGCGATGTCTTCGACTACGCCGTCGCCGACGAGATCGTGCACCTCGCGCTCTTCGACGCGATGGGCCACGACACCGCCGCCGGGCTGACCGCGAGCCTCGCGGTGGCCGCCAGCCGCAACCACCGCCGGCAGGGCTCCGGGATCCTGCCGACCGCCGAAGCCATGGGACGGGTGCTCGCCGACGAGTTCGACGGCAACCGCTTCGCCACGGGCATCCTGGCCGAGCTGAACACCGCCACCGGGGTACTCATCTGGACCAGCCTGGGACACCCGGCACCGGTCGTCATCCGCAAGGGACGCACCGCGCTGGTGCTGCCCTGCTCGCCCGCCCCGCCCATGGGCACCGACCTGGGCGTATCGCCGTTGCTCTGCCGGGACCAGCTGGAGCCCGGCGATCGGCTGCTCCTCTACAGCGACGGCATCACCGAGGCCCGCAACAGCGAGGGCCAGGAGTTCGGCCTGCCGAGATTCACCGACTTCCTGATCCAGCACCACGCCGACGGGCTGCCCGTGCCCGAGACCCTGCGCCGCCTGATGCGACGTCATCTCGCTTACCACGGCGGACGGCTCAACGACGACGCCACCGTCCTGCTGCTGGAGTGGAGCGGCCCCACCCCCTACCGCCCGGCCCACGTCGAGGCCCTCGCCGGCCTGCCGGAATACACCACCCCCGCCACCGCCCTGCCCACCCGCTGGACGCGGCCCGACGCCGAGGAGCCGTGAGGTGCCCGGGGTCAGGAGGGCAGGGAGGCGGCGGGCGCAGGCATGCTCTGGCCAGCCGGGGCATACGCACCATACGCCGCCAGGCATCACGACACACTCTCCGTGAGCGCAACACCCGACGTCAGCACAGTCCTCCCGCAGGCACCCGCGCTTCGCGCCCCATGACAGGAGCCCCCATGACCGAGACCGAACAGAACGCCCCGGCAGCGCCGGCCGCCTTCCGCGCGGAGGCCTTCACGCGTCATGGCCACTGGCATCTCGAGATCGCCAGCCTCGACCGCGAGCCCGATGCCGGCGACACCGAAGCGCTGCTCGTCACCCTGTGGCCGGTCGGGGAGACCCCCGAGGGCAGCGGCTTCCCGGCCGAGGCGCTCCGCGACCAGCTGCGCGAGAACGGCTTCGACCTGGCCGACCCCGGCCACGGCACCGGCGGCTGGACGCCCACCGGCGACCGGGACCGCTTCACCACCGCCTGTTACCAGAAGGACGAGGCGACGGCCTGAGCCACCGCGCGCCTCACGGGACGCGGGGAATGTGCCGGAGGGGCGGCTCCGGTGTGCGCCTGCCCCTCCGGCTCGCGCGTCTGCCCCTCCGGGCTCGTGCGCAGGGTCAGCCGGTCTGCAGGGCCGCGTCGTCGATGACGAAGCTGGTCTGGAGGCCGGAGTCCTCGGTGGCGGTGAAGGTGAGGGTGATCCGCTGTCCGATGTAGGAGCTCAGGTCCAGGGTCCGCTGGGTGTAGCCGGCGGCCGCGTCGGTGTTGGAGAGGGTCGTCAGGGTGGTGCTGCCCACCTTGACCTTGAAGGTGTCGTAGGCGACGCCGCCGCTCTCGTCGGTGTCGATGTGCAACCAGTAGGTCAGGGTGGCCTTGCGGCAGCCGGCGGGCACGGTCACCGGCTGGCTGATGGTGTCGGTGGCCGAGTAGCCGTATCCGGCGAGCCAAGCGAATCTGCTGCCGCCGTGGGCGGACTGGCCGGAGTGGGCCCCGATCGCTCCGGTGTCGCCCGTCCAGGGCGTGGTGCCGTTCTCGAAACCACCGTTGCCCAGGAGCTGTTGGCCGGTGCAGCCGCCCGTTCCCTTGACGGTGAGGGTGTAGGTCGCGGTGTGGGTGACGGACCCGGTGCCGGTGACGGTCAGGGGGTAGGTGCCCGGCGCCGTGGCCGCGGTCGTGGTGACGGTCATGGTGGAGCCGGCGCCGGAGGTCACCGAGGAGGGGCTGAAGGAGACGTTCACCCCTGCCGGCGCGCCGGACGCCGACAGCTGCACCGTCTGGGCGGAACCGGCGGTGGTCGCCGTGGAGACGGTGCCGGTGGCCGACGCACCCGGGTCGACGGTGCCGGCCGTGGGGCTGACGGCCAGCGAGAAGTCGTTCGCCGGGGTGGACGGCGTGACGGCGAGCTGCCACAGGGTGGCGGCGATGCCGTCGACGCTGCGGTCGAGTCCGGTGGCGTTGATGTTGCCTGTGGTGTCGCAGGACTGGTGGTAGCAGGAGTCATAGGCGCGGCTGGCGGTGCCGCCCCACTTGGCCGCCTGCGCCGTGGTCTTCCTGGCGCTGGCGCCCATCGCATAGCCGGAGGTCGCGATGCCGGCCTGCTCGAAGGAGTAGTCGTCGGAGCGGCCCGCGCCCTCGGTGTTCTCCTCCGGCTGGAGGTTCAGCGAGTCCCAGTAGGCCTTCATGGGCTGGGCGGCGGCGGAGTTGATGTGGTTGATGAAATAGCCGCCGTTGGGCGAGGCGATCATGTCGAAGTTGTAGTAGGCCTTGATCTTCGCCCGCTCGGCGGAGGAGAGGGAATTGACGTAGAAGTCGGAGCCGTTGAGGCCCTGCTCCTCGTCCGTCCACCAGCCGAACCGGACGCGGGCGGCCATGGCGGGGTGCTGCTCGGCGAGGGTCAGTGCCGTCTCCAGCAGCGCGGCCGAGCCGGAGCCGTTGTCGTTGATGCCCGGACCTGCCGAGACGCTGTCGAGGTGGGAGCCGAACATGTACACCTTGGACGCGTCGCCCTGCGGCCATTCGGCGATCAGATTGGGACCGGCCCCCGAGGCGCAGCCGGAGGTGCAGGGCTGCTCGGTGACGGTGTAACCGGCCGCCTGGAGCTTGCCCTTGACGTAGGCGACGGAGTCCCGGTAGCCCTGCCCGCTGGATTTGCGGGTGCCGCCGTTGCGGGTCGCTATGGCGTTCAGCTCGGTGAGGTGGGCCTGCACCTTGGCCACGTCGACGTCCGGCGCCGCGAGGAGCGCGGCGCGGTCGGCGTCGGCGGGTGGCCGCGGCGCGGCGGGAGCGTGCCCGGCCCGGTCGGCGGCGGAGAGCGTGCGGGACGGCGGAGCAGCGGGCGGGTCCGCCGAAGGCGCGGCGGCTGCGGGGAGGACGGCGGCCCCGAGGGTGACGGCCAGGGATATTCCGGCCACCGCGAGTCTTCGTATCACCATGACTCCTTGAGGGGGTAGGCAGTTCTACCGACGGAGGTTCTGGTGGAACGCCGGGCCGCGTACGCCGTACCGTCCTGCCGGCTCCGACGACGTGGTGCACTGCGGGCAGAAAGGCGACATGTCCATGACCCAGGCGGCCGTACCATCACACCGGGACGCCTGCGGCGTCAATGGATGTCCCTGAACAGAGCGCCCTTTGTCGAAAAATGTCAGATGGCGCCCGATATCCGGGCACGCATCGGCCCTTCGCCTCCCGCGCCGCTCCCGATCCCGACCCCCGGCCGGCGGCATGACGACGGACCGGAGCGCCGACCGCCCCCGCACCGGCGCGCGGCCGGCGCAGGGGCTGCCGGCGCTCCCGGTACCTCCCGTGTGGTGGCGGCTCTAGCCGCGGGGGCTGCTGATCCGCTCCGGCTGGATCACATAGAGCACCCGCACCTGGTCACGGCCGCCGAACCACGGGTAGGGCCCGCCGAGATACTTCTGCGCGAGCGCCTCGATGTGCTCGACCGCTCCCTCGGTGGTCACCCGCACCACACGGCCGCGGATCTGCACGTACGACGTGGGATCCGAGGGGTCGGCGACCGCGACGGCCACCCGCGGGTCACGGGCGATGTTGCGGGTCTTCTGATGCGACTCGACGCTGTTGATCAGTACGTGCTCACCGTCGGTGTCGACCCATGTCTGGGTGAGCTGCGGCGAGCCGTCGGGCATCGTGGTCGCGAGGTAGCAGGTGACGGGGCGGCGCAGCAGCGCCACCAGGTCCTCGCCGAGGGGTACGGGCACGGGGATTCTCCAGGTTCGTTCCGGTGGTGCCGGGCCACGGTATCCAGGGCGGGAGTGCCGCGCCCGGCGGCCCCGGGCTCCGCGATTCCCGTACTACCGCTGCCGGCGGACGAGCGCAGTCCGCGGCATCCCCGCAGGCCCCGGACCCGGACGGGGTCCACCAGGTGCCCCGTCCGCGTCGTACCCCTGCGCCCAAGTCGCCCGGACCCGGCGCCGGTTGCGATGATCAGCCGACTTCCAGCGCGTCGGCCCGCCTCTTGAGGTCCGCTGCGATGTGATCCCGGTCCGGGCCGTGCATCCACAGATTCTCGGCAGCCGCACGCAGCAGCGCCGGCTCGTCGGGCCGCTGCAGGAGCACCAGCCGGTAGGCCGGATTCCGGATCCAGACCGGCAGGTAGCCGTCGACCACGTGCGGGCAGAGTTCACACAGCACGGCAAGGACCGAATCCGCGTCGGCGAACGTCAACTCCTCGACGAAGGAGTGCTCCCCGTGGTCGAGCCCGCACTCCGGCGCGGGCCCGTACTCGTCTCCGTAGCGACAGCGGGCGTGCTCCGCCAGAGTGCTGTGCATGACCGGGAGCCTATGACCGGTCAGGGCCGCCGCGGTCACCGCCCTGGCCGGTGGGTGCGGCCGCCCGTGCTGCCCGGTCCGCCAGTGCCCGCACTTCGGCGGCCACGGCGAGGTGCCGCTCCCGTGGGATGTCGTGGCCCACGCCCGGCTGGAGGACCAAGCGTGCGTCGGGGATGGCCGCGGCGGTGGCGCGGGCCGCTGAGGGTCGGAGCAGGGGGTCGTCGGTGCCGTGCAGCACCAGCGCCGGGACGCGCAGCTCCGACAGGGGCGGGCCGTGCCACGTGGCGCCGATCTGGCGGGACTGGGCCTTGGCGTCGGCGAGGGCAGTGTCCACGTCGGCGGTGATCCGCTCCCGTGCCTCCGTCTCGTCGAAGGGGTAACCCGGTGACGCGCACAGGCGGGCGACCGCGAGCCCGGTCGCGATCCTTTCGTCGCGGTCGCGCGGGGGCTTGAGCCGGGCGAACTTGGCGAGGGTGCCCAGGCGGAGGTGCCGGAACGCGCCCAGCCCGCCGACGTCGCTGGGCAGCGCCGCGGACGAGGTGAGGGTGCGGACCCGGTCCGGGTGGCGGAGTGCGACGCGCTGCGCCACGAGGCCGCCGAGCGAGTGCCCGAAGAGGTGGGCGGACTTCCAGCCGAGCTCGTCCATGACCGCCAGGGTGTCGTCGGCCAGATCCTCGGCCGTATACGCCGCGCGGCGGCGGCCCGCCAGCGCCATGAAGGGGTTGCCCGAAGTGGCGCTTCCCGTCAGGCGCGTGGACTCCCCCACATCACGCTGGTCGTAGCGCGCGACGGAGAATCCGGCGGCGGCGAAGGCCGCGCACAGCTGCCGCGGCCACCAGTGCCGGGACACCGCCAGGCCCATCACCAGGAGCAGCGGCTCACCCTGGGCGCCCTCCTGGAACCGGTCGTAGGCGAGTTCAACCGTCCCGTTGCGGGCAAAGCGGCGTGCGGTCCAGGTCATGTCGGCCCCCTCGATGAGTCCCCAATACTGCGATCACCGTTCGCAGTATTAGACTACAGGTCGGCCGGTCCGGGGCCGGGCGGCGAAGCAGCAAGGGCGGGAAGGCGGCGGGGAGTTGTGAGTGATCCGAAGTCCCGGCACACCGTGTGGTCACGCCCCGAGCGGGGCGCGCGTGGGCCCGCACCCGAGCGGGATCGACGTCAGATCACCGCCGCCGCCCTCGCGTTGGCCGACGCCGAGGGTCTGGCCGCCGTGTCGATGCGCGCGCTCGCACAGAGTCTGGGCACCGGGCCCGCTTCGCTCTACCGGTACGTGGCCGGCCGGCACGACCTGCTGGAGCTGATGGCGGACGCGGTGGTGGGAGAGATCGACCTCACGACCGCGCCCAGCGGCGACTGGATCGGCGACCTCGTCGGCCTCGCCCTCCAGTCCAAGGCCGCCTGCACGCGCCATCCTTGGCTGCTCGACCTCTACGCCCAGCAGGGCAGCCCGGTCGGACCGCAGGCGATCGACTACCTCGACCACTGCCTCGCCGTCATGGCCCCGGCGCCCGGCTCCGGCCGGCAGAAGCTGGAGGCGATCGGCATCCTCGGCGGCCTCGTCACCCTCTTCGCCCGCCAGGAACTCTCCGCCGCGGGCCCGCCGCCCGCGCAGGCGGCCCACCTCGCCGCCGTCGCCGCCGAGGGACGCCATCCGCATCTGAGCGCCGCACTGGCCGACGCCGGGCCGGCGCCGTCGGACGACCCCGCCGACGGGGACGCCGTGTTCGCCCGCCTGGTGGGCCGCGTCCTTACGGGGCTGCTCGCCTAGCAGAGCATCGCGCCCCGACGCATCGGCGAGAGGATGCGCGTTATCCAGGTTCGGATGAGGAGGCGCTCGGGCCGGCTTCGGTCAACGTGATTCGGCCAGATGCGGTGAACGCTTTGAGCATTCCTTGCCCGGAACCAAGGTGGCCCGATGCCCACTTACCTCTGCGGCAGCCCCCGTCAACCGAGAATTCTTCGATGTCACACGCGAGGTCTCCGTCCAGTGTGGAGGCGCTGACGGACATATCGCACGCCGCGGAGAACTCCACCTCCACGTCTCCATGCTTCGAAGCAAGGTCGATGACGGTTCCCGGCCCGGATCGGTGCACTCCGATTTCTATACGGCCCCGGGTGGATTGCGCCACCGTCCGCCCGCCCCCGATACCGGAAATCGCCATGTCTCCGGAACTGGTCCACGCGTTCAGGTTTCCTTCCGTTCCCGCCACGAGAATACTCCCGCTCATACTGCGCAGCTGAGCGGTGGCCGGCATGTCAGTGAGGGAAGCCTTCGCGCTTACCGAGTCCACCTTGAGCTCTACATGCCGGGGGACGCTGAGCGAGATGTCGGCCCGGCGCTGACGGGTCCGTTTATCCAGGATTCCGAGCAGCGAACCCTTGTCGTGCGCAAGTACCAGTGATCCATTGTTCCTGGACGCTCTTAGCGGGGCGCCGCAGAACCCGGCGATCTCCAGGGTGCAAGTTGAGTCTCGGGAGCGGGTTATCTCGACGCTACCGCCCACCATTCGGATGTGGATCTGCGTGATCCCTACAGGGATTTCCACCGACCCTGGTTCCGATATTTTCCATTTCTGTCGCTTCAATTTCAGCCCCGTCCTGAACCGCGTTGAGGGAACTGCGGCGGACACACCCAATGAGTGCCGTGAGTGCCCCTCCGCCGCAGGGTCACAGGTGTAGCGGTCACTGAAAAGCTACATGAAAACGATTCTCAGGTGCAACTGGGGGCTCTCTCGCCATCCAGCCCTTGAGATCGTTCGCGTGGTGCTCGGCAGAGCTCTGGGGGCGGGGTTCGGCGCAGCGATGGCCTGCGGTCGGCGGAGCGTGGGGGTGTGAATTCGGAGCTGAGGGTGGGTGTGGTGGGGGCGGTGGGCCGACCGGGTGAAAGTGCGTCTGAAGGGTTGGATGACTGTCGCTTCGGGCTCCTAATGGTGGTGAACCGGTGGGCTGCCCATCCCTCCTGGATGGGCAGCCCACCATGCGGTCATTCGGTTTGTTTGTGCTGTGTGTTGCGGTCCTCCGGGAGCAAGGCGTTGTGGTGTCGGCGTGATCTGGCGTCGTCCGTACCACGAGAGCCGCATGGGGAGCCCCCTCAGAGCGATCGAGAGGCTCCCTCAGCATGACCACACACACTCAGGCCTGGCTGCCGCCGCAGATCTCCGCTCTTCTCGCCGGCGGGCAGGCAGTTGCGGGCCTCGCCGCGCTCGGCTCCGGCCTCACGGCCGGGGTGCAGCAGCACTTGGCGCTGCTGGCCGCCGTCACGCTCCCCGCCGGCACCACCCCGGTCGCGGTGGCAGTGGCGCCTAACGGCAACGTCTACGTCCCCAACGTGAACTCGGCGAATGTGACGGTGATCGACAGCGCCACCAACACCGTCATCGCCACCCTCCCCACCGGCACCCAGCCGAATGCGGTGGCGGTGGCGCCCAACGGCAACGTCTACATCACCAACAACGCCTCGGGCAATGTGACGGTGATCGACAGTGCCACCAACATGGTCATCGCCACCGTCACCACTGGTACCCAGCCGACCACGGTTGCGGTGGCGCCCAATGGACACGTCTACGTCGTCAACAACGCCACAACGGATGTGACGGTGATCGACAGTTCCACCAACACCGTCATCGCCACCCTCCCCGTCGGCAGCACCCCGCGGGGGGTGGCGGTGGCGCCCAACGGCAACGTCTACGTCGCCAACCGCGGCTCGGGCAATGTGACGGTGATCGACAGTGCCACCAACGTGGTCATCGCCACCGTCCCCACCGGCACCAGTCCGCAAGCCGTGGCGGTGGCACCCAACGGCAACGTCTACGTCGCCAACAACGGCTCGGCCAATGTGACGGTGATCGACAGTGCCACCAACACGGTCATCGCCACCCTCCCCACCGGCAACCAGCCGAATGCGGTGGCGGTGGCGCCCAACGGCCGCGTCTACATCACCAGTCAAAGCTCGGGCAATGTGACAGTGATCGACAGTGCCACCAACACCGTCATCGCCACCCTCCCCACCGGCACCGGCCCGAATGGGGTGGCGGTGGCGCCCAACGGCATCGTCTACATCCCCAACGGCGGCTCGGGCAATGTGACGGTGATCGACAGTGCCACCAACACGGTCATCGCCACCCTCCCCGCCGGAGCCGGCCCGTTTGCGGTGGCGGTGGCGCCCAACGGCAACATCTACGTCCCCAACGTCACCTCGAACAATGTGAGTGTGTTCCCTCCGGTACCTCGGCTGACCTCCCTCACCCCGGCACAGGGGGCGTCCGCAGGAGGCACGACGGTGACGATCACCGGCACCAACCTGACGGGTGCGACGCAGGTGCTGTTCGGTTCGACACCGGGCACGAACATCGTGGTGGCCCCGGACGGCATGTCGCTGACGGTCGCAGCCCCTCCGGGCACGGGCACCGTGCAGGTGACCGTGACCACTCCCGGTGGGCCGAGCAACGCGCTGAGCTACACCTATGTGTTGCCGTCGACGTCGACGACGGTGGTGTCGGTGAGTCCGAATCCAGTGGCGTGTGGCCAGCCGGTGACGCTGACCGCGCAGGTGGCCACGGTTCCGCCGGGCGCGCTTCCCGCTCCGACGGGGACGGTGACGTTCGTCGTCAGTGATGACGGCCCGGCGCTGACCGGCACCCTCAACGCTGCGGGCCAGGCCACCGTCGTGCTCAACTCCGCGCTCCCCGCCGGGCTGCATCAGGTGGTGGCGGTCTACAGCGGTGACGGAAACTATCAGGGCTCCGGCTCCCCCCTCGCACCACTGACCGCCACCGCCTCTGCGACCACCACGACGGTGACGGCGACCCCGAACCCCTCCACGACGGGGCAGTCCGTGACGGTCTGCGCGCAGGTCACCGCCTCCGCCTTCGGCGCGGGTATCCCGACCGGGAACGTGGTGTTCACCGGTCCCGGCGGCCTCAACCAGACCGTCCCGGTCAACGCCACGGGCCAGGCGTGCTTCACCTCCACCACCCTGGTGTCGGGAACCATCACTGCCACCTACGGCGGCCAGGCGTGCTTCACCGGGTCCTCCGGCACCGTGGCCGTGACCGTCCAGCAGGCCTCCACCTGTGTCGTCACGCTCGTCCCGCCGTCGGGGACGGTCACCGTCGGCCAGCCCACCACGGTGTTCGCCACCGTCACCTGCAACGGGGCACCCGTGCCGAACGCCGCGGTGACCTTCACCAGCAACGGCACCCCCATCGGCTCCGCCACCACCAACGTCTCCGGGGTGGCCACCGGCACGGTCACCTTCACCACCCCCGGCGCCAACACCCTCACCGCCACGGTCACCGCGACCGGCAGCACCTGCGCCTGCACGAACGTGGTTTCCGCGCCAGCCACCGTCACCGTCCAACCGTCCGGCTCCGGCAGCCTCAAGGCGCTGCCGGCCTGCTACCGGCTCAACTTCCCCCCGCTGCCCTGGTCCTACGCCACCGCAACCCTCACCGCCACCGGCGCAACCCCCGGAGCGGTGATCACCTTCCACTCCGCCGGAGCAGGCGGACGCGTGCTGTGCACCGCCGTCGCCGACATGTACGGCAACGCCACCTGCAAGGGCGTCATCACCCCCGTCGAGAGCGGCCTCGGCTACACCGCAACCACCCCCGTCCCCGGCGGCTTCCTCACCGCAAGCAACATCCTCATGCTCTGCCTCTGACACCCGCGCGACAGCAGAGCCGCTCCCGCAACGCAACTGCGGGACGGCACGGGTCTCTCAGACCGGCCTGGAGGCTCCAGGCAGACTGTCCGGAATCCGCGACGAAGCCCCTACCGGCGGCCCTTGCTGCCGGTAGGGGCTTCGCGGCACCGGCCGGGGCGCCACCCGCTGCTGCCTAAAGGAAGCTCACGTTCTGTGCGAGGGCCAGCCGGTTGGAGTAGTTGATGGTGTTGGTCGCGGAGCGCATGTAGGCGCGCCAGGCGTCGGAGCCGGACTCGCGGCCGCCGCCGGTTTCCTTCTCGCCGCCGAAGGCGCCGCCGATCTCGGCCCCGGAGGTGCCGATGTTGACGTTGGCGATTCCGCAGTCGGAGCCCTCGGCGGACAGGAAGAGTTCGGCTTCCTGCTGGTCGCGGGTGAAGATGCTGGACGAAAGGCCCTGGGGGACGTCGTTGTGCAGGGCGATGGCCTCGTCGAGGGTGTCGTAGGTCAGCACGTACAGGATGGGCGCGAAGGTCTCCTCGCGGACGACCTCGCTCTGTTCGTCGACGCGCACCAGGGCCGGTTCGGCGTAGGCGGCCCGCGGGGCGGCGTCGGTGAGGCGCCGGTTGCCGCCGGCCAGGACCTTGCCGCCCTCCGCCTGCACCCGGGTCAGGGCGCCCTGCATGGTCTCCAGGGCCTGCGGGGAGATCAGGGGGCCGACGAGGGTGGACTCGTCGAGCGGGTCGCCGATGGGGAGCTTCTGGTAGGCGGCGGTGAGCCGGGCGAGGAGGGTATCGGCGATGTCGCGGTGCACGATGAGCCGGCGCAGGGTGGTGCAGCGCTGGCCCGCGGTGCCGGCCGCGGCGAAGACGATGCCCTGCACGGCGAGATCGAGGTCCGCGGAGGGGGTGACGACGGCCGCGTTGTTGCCGCCGAGTTCGAGCAGGCTGCGGCCGAAGCGGGCCGCGACGCGGGGGCCGACCTCGCGTCCCATGCGGGTCGAGCCGGTGGCGCTGACGAGGGCGACGCGGGGATCGTCCACGAGCTTCTCGCCGATGGCGCGGTCGCCGAGCAGCAGCCGGTGGACCCCGGCCGGGGCGCCGACCTCCTCGGCGGCCCGGGCCAGCAGCCGGTCGCAGGCGAGCGAGATCAGCGAGGTCAGCTCGGAGGGCTTCCAGACCACGGTGTCACCGCAGACCAGGGCGACGGCGGTGTTCCACGACCAGACCGCGGCGGGGAAGTTGAACGCGGAGATGACGCCGACCACGCCGAGCGGGTGCCAGGTCTCGGCGAGACGGTGGCCGGGGCGTTCGGAGGCGATCGTGCGGCCGTAGAGCTGGCGGGACAGGCCGACGGCGAACTCGCAGATGTCGATCATTTCCTGGACCTCGCCGAGCGCCTCGGAGCGGATCTTGCCCGCTTCGATGGTGATGAGGTCGGCCAGGTCGCTCCGGTGCTCACGCAGCAGCTCGCCCAGCCGCCGTACGAGTTCCCCGCGGCGCGGCGCGGGCGTGGTGCGCCAGGTCAGGAACGCCGCACGGGCGTCGGCGACGGCCTGTTCGGTGTCGGTGGCGGTGGCGGCCCGCAGGCCGAAGAGGTCCTCGCCGGTGAGGGGGCTGCGGGCGGAGAAGTCGCCGCCTTCGGGGACGGTGACGCCGAGGCGGGTGAGGCCGGTGCGGGCACGGGTGCGCAGGTCCTCGGTGGTGGGGAGGTGCGTGCGGGACATGGTGCTCCTTCGGGGTGTGGCGGGTGCGGGTGGCGGGCGGGCGGTTCAGCGGGGTGTCCGCTCCAGTCCGAGGTCGCGGGCGACCTGGGCGAGGGAGTGGTTCTGCTGTTCCTCGTAGAGGTCGAAGGGGTCCAGGACCTCGCGTCCCAGGACTCCGGAGAGCCAGTCGCTGTCGTAGGCGGCGCCCTGCCGGTCGTTGTTCCTGGAGCCTTCGTCGCTGAGGTTGGACTGGAAGATGCCGGCCGCGGAGCGGGGCAGGAAGTCCTCGTAGACGACGGGTTCGGCACGTACCCAGCCCTGGGCCACCAGGTCTCGGAGGGCGGCCGGCGGCCGGGATCCGTCGTGGGGCCGGCCGGACGCGGCGTGGTAGGTGAAGTGCGCCAGGCCCTGCGCGGCCAGTTCCTGTTCGGTGTCGGGGAGTTCCCCGGCCCACAGGGTGCGGGCGATCTCGGCCCGGTCGTCCCCGGGGCGGCGGGCCGCCTCCTCGTCGACACGGGCGAGCAGCGCGTCATAGCGGGCCCGGCCCCGCCGGCTGAGCGCGATGCCGCGGGCCTCGACCTCGCCGAAGCGCACCCGCAGGGCACCGCTGACCACCGAACCGTCCGGGGTGCGCAGGGCGCGGGGCTCGGCGAGGGCACGGAAGGAGGTCTGGCGCAGCAGGACGTCGGGGCCCTGCCCGTGCGGCGGGCCCTGGATGGTGTCGATCATCTCGATGCCGCGTGCGGTCATCCGCCGGTACAGCTCGTCGATGTCCAGAACGCGGGGGGTGAGGTGGTTGATGTGGGTGCTGCGCACGCCCCCGATGTCCGCGGCGACGGCGGAGACTCGCTCCAGGGTCTCGTACCACGCCCGGTCCACCGGCTCCGGCGACAACTCGAAGGCCTGCACGGCCAGTTGGAGGAAGCGTTCGGCGTCCGCCTCGGGCAGTTCCCCGGCGGCCTCCGCGCGGTCGGCGAGGGCCAGCAGCTCCGGAGGGAAGAGCCGGCGCCCGGCGAGGAAGTTCTCCAGGCGGGCGCGCAGGTCACCGTCGAAGAACCGGGGGTCGGCGGGCGTGAGCAGGGAGGTGAACACGCGGAAGGGGTTGCGGGCGAGTTCCTCGCCGTCGACGGGGCGGAAGGCGGTCGAGACGACGGGGACCGCGCTGGCGGCGGCTTCCCGCAGGTCGTAGAAGCCGACCGGGTGCATGCCCAGGGCGCCGAAGATCCGGGCGACCTGCTGGAGTTCGGCGGGGGTGCCGACGCGGATGGCGCCGTGGCGTTCCGCGGTGACCCGGCCGATGGACCCCAGGCGCTCGGCGTCGGCTCCCCGAGCCCGCAGCACGTCCTCGTTGACCTCGCGGGAGACGTCCACGAGCGTGGTGTAGGCAGGGACTTCGCGCCCGTACATGTCCGAGAGCCGCCGGGCGAAGGCGGCGCGCAGTTGCCACTGGCTGATCATCGGGAGGTCGTCCTTCCGTCGGGGTTCACACCACGTGGTTTTCGGGGCGGATCGGGGCGCCGGTCGTGAAGCGGTCGGCGCTGAACGGCGTCACATCGAGGAACGGTGCACGCTCCAGGTGGAGGTCGCGCATGATCTCGCCGACCGCGGGGGCCTGGAGGAACCCGTGGCCGGAGAACCCGGTGGCGTAGAGGAAGTTGGGCAGCGTGCCGGAGCGTCCGATCAGCGCGTTGCGGTCGGGGGTGACCTCGTAGAGCCCGGCCCAGCCGCCGGTGGTCTCCAGGTCCGCGAGGGCGGGGGCCCGGTGCCGTACGGCGGCACGGAACAGGGTGAGCCAGTCCGGAGTCCAGGTGGTGTCGAAGCCCTCGGTCTGGCCGGGGTCGGCGAGGCCGAACAGCAGCCCGTCGTCGCTGTTGTGGAAATACGCGGTCGAGGCGAAGTCGATGGTGAAGGGGATGCGGGGGGCGGGCGGGGTGAGGGGGGCGGTGAAGGCGAGCTGGCGGCGGACCGGGCGCACCGGCAGGGGGACGCCGGCCATGTCGCCGATCGCCGCGGACCAGGCGCCGGCGGCGCAGATGACCGTGGCGCAGGAGATCCGGCCGTGGTCGGTGTGGACGGCGGTGACCCGGTCGCCGCTGGTGTCGAGGCCGGTGACGGCGGTGCGGGTGGCGAAGACGACCCCGGCGCCGGCGGCGGCACGGGCGTACCCCTGGACGGCCGGCCGGGGCCGGGCGTGGCCGTCGGCCGGGGAGTAGGCGGCGGCCACCAGTCCGTCGGTGCTGACGTAGGGGCAGAGCCGCTGTGCCTCGTGGGGGTCGATGAGGCGGCTGGGGACGCCCAGCTCGTTCTGGATGCGGACGCTGGTCTCGAAGTCCGCGGCCTGCTCGGCGCCGGTGAGCAGGAAGAGGTAGCCGACCTCGGCCAGTCCGACGTCGGCGCCGGGCCGCTGCCCGAAGTCCCGCCAGGCGCGCAGACTCCTGCTGCCCAGGGCGATGTTGAGGGGGTCGGAGAACTGGGCCCGGACGCCGCCGATCGGCTTGCCCGAGCTGCCGCTGCCCAGCTCGTCGCGTTCGATGACGACGATGCGCCGCACCCCGGCCTCGGCGAGGTGGAAGGCGATGCTGGTGCCCATCACGCCGCCGCCGATGATCACGACATCGGCGGTGGCCGGCACGGTGCGGGAGATGGAGGACCTGGACGACATGGACAAGAGGCCGATCCCTTCCGGAGGCCGGGGCCCCGCGCCGGGCGGAGGTCGGCGCGCGGCTCGGCTGTCGGTGCTGGCAAGAAGCGCTGATCAGCTAGCTGCCGGCCATCGTGCAGCAATTCAACCGTTGACGTCTACGAACAGTTAGTGCGTCTGATCTATTAGGGTCTCTATATGGATTGGACGAGTGCCCAGCTGCGGTCCCTGGTGGAGCTGACCCGGCGCGGCACGATCACCGCGGCGGCCCAGGCCCTTGGATACACGCCCGGCGGAGTGTCCCAGCAGATCGCCGCGCTGGAGAAGGCCGCCGGGATGGAACTGTTGCGGCGGGTCGGGCGGCGGGTGGAGCTGACCGACGCCGGGCGGACGCTGGCGTGTCACGCCGAGCGGATCCTGTCGACGGAGGCGGAGGCCGTCGAGGCGCTGGAGCGCACACGGCGGGAGGTCTCCGGGGTGCTGCAGGTAGGACTGTTCGCCACGGCGGCCGCCGAGATCCTGCCGCCGGCCCTCCAGGAGGTGCGGCGGGTGCATCCCGGGCTGACGGTGCACAGCCGCGACATGAACGTGGACGAGGTGCAGGACGCCGTGGCTTCCGGTGCGGTGGATCTGGCGCTCGGCCTGGACTACCCGGACGTGCCCATTCCGCGCGAGCCGGCCGTGCGGGTGCGGCAGCTCTACCGCGAGCGGTTCTCGCTGGCGGCGCCGGCCGGATCGCTGGCCGGCCGCGAGGTGATCGCCCTGGCGGACACCCAGGAGCTGGGCTGGATCCTGCCGTCGCCCGACAGCTACTACGGCCGTGCGGTGCGCACCGCCTGCCGGCGCGCCGGCGTCGAGCCCCGGGTGCGGCACGAGGTGACGGACACCGCGGCCACCCTGGCGCTCGTCGAGGCGGGGATCGGGGTGAGCACGGTGACCGGTCTGATGCTGGGCCTGCGGGCGTCCCGACTCGATGTGGTGCGTCTGCGGGAGCGGATCGAGCGGCACATCGTCGTGCTGTTCCGGTCCTCCGCCGAGCACCGGCCGACGGTGGCGGCACTGGTGGAGGTGCTGCGTGCGGTGTCCGGAAGCCGCCGCGACGCCGAAGGGTAGCCTCCCCCGACAGCCTTTGTTCCAGGGCGGGTTGACGTCGCTCTCCGGTCGGCGCCTTCGCCGTGCAAGGGGGTCGTCCCCTCGCCCTGCGGGGCGGGTTCGCCAGCCCGCCTTGGTCTCAGCCCCGGAAGTTGTCGCGCTGCGGTCCCTTTTGCCGGGGCGGATCGTGAGTGAGGGTTTCAGGCCAGTGGTGACCCACGCCACGACGGCAGCCCGTCGTGTTGCCGTTGGCCGACAGGGAGCGAACGCCGTCCCCCCATCACACCCCGAAACCTCCGCTTCCCGCCCTGCTGGGCAGAGGCCCACAGGGAATCTTCCGGCGCACGCTGCCCCATGAACGGACCGGCGGGCAACGCATGGTGCGCACCCTGGGCCTCACCCAGCTCACGATGATCGGCATCGGCGCCATCATCGGGGCCGGCATCTTCAGCCTGGCTGCTGACCCGCGACACCCGCACCTCGGCACGGGTGGAGACGGCGCTGACCGTCGTCAAGATCGCCATCGTGCTGCTGGTGATCGTGGTGGGATTCACCAAGGTCGACACCGGCAATCTGCACCCCTTCGCACCGTTCGGGCTCGGCAGGGCGTTCACCGGGGCGGCCACGGTCTTCTTCGCCGTGTTCGGCTACGACGCGCTGAGCACCGCCGCGGAGGAGTCGCTGGAGGCCCGCCGCAAGCTGCCGAGGCCGATGATGCTGTCGCTGGCGGTCTCCATGGTGCTCTATGTGCTGGTCTGCATCGTGCTCACCGGAATGCAGCACTACACCGAGATCGACCCGGAGAACGGGATCTCCAGTGCCTTCCGGAGCGTGGGGCTGAGCGGGCTGGCCAATGTGATCGCCGTCGGCGCGGTCATCGGCATCGTCACCGTGACGTTCTCCTTCATGATGGCCGCCGCCCGCCTGTGGTACGCGCTGAGCCGGGACGGCCTGATGCCGGCCTGGTTCGGTGCCGTCCACCCCGAGCGCAAGGTCCCGCACCGCGCCACCTGGCTGATCGGCGGGGTCGCCGCCGCGCCGGCGGGGCTGCTGCCCATCAACGCGGTGGCCGAACTCACCAATATCGGCGTGCTGTTGGCGTTCGTGGTGGTGTCCGCCTCGGTGCTGGTGCTGCGCTACCGCAAGCCCGGTCTGAAGCGTGGTTTCCGCTGTCCGGGCATACCGGTGGTGCCCGTCCTGGGCATGGCGTTCTCGGTGTGGCTGATGTCGTTCCTCCAGTGGGAGACCTGGGTGCGGCTCGGCGGCTGGCTGGTGGTGGGGCTGGTCCTCTACGCCACGTACGGCTATCGCCGCACCCGCCGGGTCATGCCGGGCGGATCGGTGGACCTCGACGCCCTGAACGAGATGCCCGGCTCCGACGACGTGCCCGGCTCCGGCGACTCCCCGCCCGTGGCCACCGGCTGACGGCCGTGCCCGCGCCTCGCCCGCCGGGGCGCCGGGCCGGTCAGCCGGCCGGTGCCGGGTGGAGGTACGGCTCCCCGGTGGGGACCGCGCGCCGCAGGGCCTCGATCATGGTCGTGAGCAGCGGATTGCTGTTCTCGGCGCGGTGCAGGGCCAGCACCGCGCGGTGGGCGGCGGGCTGGGTGAGCCGGGTGGCCTCGATGCCGTCGTCCGGGACGTGCCCGAGCGCCGGGACCACGGCCACCCCGAGGCCGGCGGACACCAGCTCCCGCACCACGTCGTAGTTGTTGCTGCGGAAGGCGACGGCGGCCTCGAAACCGGCGGCCGCGCACAGCCGGACGAAGGACCTGGCCCCGGCGGTGCTCTCGCGGCTGGTGATCCAGCGGGCCGTGGACAGCCGCGGCAGCCGGGCGCTCAGCCCGCTGCCGCGGGCCCGGAGCAGGACCAGGTCCTCGCGCAGCAGCTGATGGCAGGTCAGGCCGTCCGGCCACTGCCGGGGGCTGAGCCCGTACTCGTGCACCAGCGCCACGTCCAGATCGCCGTGGCCCAGGGCGGTGATCAGCTCCTCGGGTTCGCCCTCCTCCAGCTGGATCTGCGCCCGTGGATGGGTGGCGACGAGCGCGGAGAGGGCCGGGGGCACGAGCCGGACGTCGGCCGTGGGGAAGCTGCCCAGCCGCAGCCGGCCGGTGGCGCCGGTGGCCAGCTCGTGGACCTGGTGGTCCAGTTCGTCCATGGCGGCCAGCACGTGGGTGCTGAGGTCGACCAGACGGTGGGCCGCGGCGGTGGGGCGGATCCCGTGCGCCTCCCGCTCGAACAGTGACAGACCGGTGTCCTTCTCCAGGGCGGAGATCTGCTGCGAGATGGCGGAGGCGGTGTACCCGAGGTCGCGGGCCGCGAGGGCGATGATGGGGCTCGACATGGGCCTGACGGAGGACGACGCCGCCCTCATCCAGGACGAGTTGGGCGACCGTGGAGCCGCCGTCGGCACCCCCGGGCATCTCGGCGGGGTGGCCTATGACCGGCTCGGGGTCACCGGCTACGGAGTCGCCGAGGCGGCCGACGCCGCGGCACGGCACCAGGGGCTGCCCCTGGCCGGGGCCCGGGTCGCCCTTCAGGGCTTCGGGGCGGTGGGCAGCGCCGCCGCCCGCCGCTTCGTCGAACTCGGCGCCACCGTCGTGGCGGTGTCCACCGCCCACGGCGCGCTGCACGACCCCGGCGGCCTGGACATCGACGCGCTGCTGAGCGCGCGGGCGGAACACGGGGACCACTTCGTCACCCACCGGCCGAGCGGCAGCGCACTCGCCGCGGGCGGCGAACTCACCGTGGACTGCGACCTCGTGGTGCCGGCCGCGCTGCAGGACGTGATCACCCACCGCACGGCCCATGAGATCAAGGCGAAGCTCGTGGTGGAGGGCGCCAATCTGCCGACCTCCGCGCAGGCCCGGACCGTACTGGCGGAGCGCGGGATCACGGTGGTCCCCGACTTCGTGGCGAACGCCGGCGGCGTGGTCGCGGCCGCCTTCGCCATGGACGCCCGCTACTCCGGATTCCGCCCGGAGACCGCCGGCATCTTCGAGACGGTCTCGGCGAAGCTGCGCGCCAATACGGTGACCGTCCTGGACGAGGCCCGGGAGCGAGAGGTCACGCCGCACACCGCCGGCCGCCGGCTGGCCGAGGCACGGGTGCGCGCCGCCATGGAGAGCAAGGGACGCATCCCGCGCGGCTGACCGGGCTGCGGGGGTGCCTGGTGCGGCCGCGGTGGTGGATCACGTCCGGCAGGACTCGCGGTTCTTGACGACGACGAGCGTGACCTTCCGGTCCTTCAGCGGGGTCCCGGCCTGCGGGCTCTGCGCGCAGACCTTCCAGCTCGCCGGCCACAGGACATGGCGCCCCGCGCCGCGTCCGTCCGTGAGCCGGAGCGAGGGGTCGTAGTGGAGGGCCTGGTAGGCGGAGACCAGGTCCCGGCCCGCGACCTGCGGCATCAAGGCCGGGCCGTCGTCGGCACGGGCCGGGCCGGAAGGGACGAGGGCGATCAGGGCGAGGACCGAGGCGGTGACGATGCGCTTCACGACCTGGGAACGACCGTCACCGGCGGGGGTCACCGTACGACGTGTGACGGCACATCAGCCGCCACCCGGGTGGCCGAGCAGGACCTCCCGGATCACCGTCCGGGCGATGTCCGCCATGGCCGGATGGGTTTCCCGGTAGTAGCTGAGTTCCATGAGCGCGATGGACAGCGCCCAGCCGCGGCCCCGCGCCCAGGTCGCCTCGTCCACCCCCAGCGCCGTACGGAAGGTGCCGCGTGCGTGGGCGGGCAGCAGATACCACGCCGCGATCACGTCGACGGCGGGATCGCCCAGCCCGACGCAACCGAAGTCGATGACGGCGCTGAGCCGTCCACGGGCGAGCAGCACATTCCCCGGTTGCAGATCGGCATGGATCCAGACGGCCGGACCCGGCCAGGACGGCGCCCGCAGGGCCGCCTCCCACACGGCGGTCGCGGATTGGGTGTCCACCACGGCGTCGAGTGCGGCCAGCGCCGCCCGCGTGGCGTCGTCCCGCGCAGAGAGGGGCTCGCTGCGGTAGGCGGGCGGTCCGTCCATGGGGGCGATGCGCCGCAGCGCGGCGACGAACTCCGCGAGGTCCGCCGCGAGCCGGCCGGGTGCGGCGCGGCTGCCGGGGGCCGGAGTGCCGCCGTCGAGCCAGCGGTAGACGGACCAGGGCCACGGATAGCCCTCGGCGGGGCTCCCCTTCGCCAGGGGGGTCGGGACGGCCACCGGGAGGGTGGGGGCGAGCCGCGGCAGCCAGTGGTGTTCCTTCTCCACATCGCGGGCCGCACCGGCGATGCGCGGCAGCCGGACGACCAAGTCCGTGCCCAGCCGGTACATGGCGTTCGAGGTGCCGACGGACTCCACCGCCGTCAGCGGACGGTCCGCCCACTGCGGAAACCGCGCACCGAGAAGCCGGCGCACCAGGGGCAGGTCGATCTGCGCCTCGTCGGCGTGCAGCGCGCGGGCGCCCGCTCCGTGTGCGGTCGCGCGCCTGTCGGATGTCATACCGCGAGCCTAGAGCCCGCCGTGGACACGCGGGGCAGGCACCGTCTGTCAGGATCGCCGTCATGACGCCCGAACACTGCACGCATACGGTCGAGTTGTTGCCCGACCGGGTCATCAAGCGGTTCCGGGGGACGGATCGGGCGGGTGCTGCGCGCGAGTGGCGGGCGCTGACCCTGCTGGCCGTGCACGCTCCCGGGCTGGCGGCCGAGCCGTGGGAGTGCGACCCGGCCGCCGGCGAGCCCGTGGTGGTGATGTCGCGGCTGGCCGGCGTACCGATGCGGGGGCGGGCCCGGTCGGACGCACAGGTCGGCGCGCTGGCCGCAGCACTGCACCGGCTGTACACCGCGGTGCCGCCCGGGTTGCTGGAGCGGGTCCCGCCCCGGCCGGACCTCGCCGGGGAACTCGTCGCCAGGATCCACCGTTGGACACCCCGCACGCGACCGGGGCTCGGCGGGCCGGTGGCGCAGGCCATGGACGCCGGGCTCGCCTGGCCGGCGTCGGCGCACCTCGATGTGCCCGGCCCGCCGGCGGGTTCGTAGGTGTTCGGTGCCGGAGACGGCAATCTCGCGAACTTCCTGTGGGACGGCCGCACCGTCCGGATCGTCGACTTCGAGGACTCGGGCCGCAGCGACCGGGCCTTCGAGCTGGCCGAGATCACCGAGCACGTGGCGAGCTGGGCGGAGCACCCGCTCGATGTCTCCTCGTTCCTCGGCCACTTCGCGCTCACCCGGGCGGAGCAGGGGCGGTTGCGGGAGTATCGCCGGCTGCTCGTCCTCGTCTGGCTGTTCCTGTTGCTGTGCGACGAGAGCAGCGGCAACCGGCGAAACCCCCTCGGCGCGGTGGAGCGCCAGGCCCGGCGGCTGCGGGATCTCCTCGGGTGAGGCGTCCTCGTCGGGTGCCTCGTCAGGAGAGCGGACGGCACAGCAGGGCGTCGGGGGTGCCCTGGTGGCCGAGGCGGTTGGTGTAGGCGATGCCGGCCGCGTAGGTGTCGGAGGCGCACTGGCCCTTGAAGCGGCCGTAGGCGAATTCGCCGCCGGGGTCGCCGGACGGGCGGTGGTCGCCGCGGTCGAACCGGACGGTGTTGCCGCCGGTGCCGAGCGGTCCCCGGGCGGGCATGCACAGGGCGGCGGAGACCCGCTCGCCGCGCAGGCTGTAGCCGGTGAGGAAGTGGCCGTCGGGGCACTGGAGTTTGCTGTAGCCGGGAGCCCAGTCGCCGCCCGCCGGGACGTAACGCTCGTCGCGGACGACCTGGGGAACGCCGTCGGGCCGCCGCAGGTCGCGGGCCGTGGGCGCGTCGGTGCACAGGCCACGGCCCTGGGTGTGGCTGATGCCGATCAGCCGTTCGCCGTCGGGGCAGGCCGCCTTGCGGGCGCCGTTGTCCCAGTCGCCCAGGGCCCGGGCGCTCAGGGACTGGACGAAGTCCCGGTGGTCGAGGGTGAGCATGTGCCAGGCCGGGGTGCGGGGCACCGGGCCCGTCTTCTGCGGGGCCGTCGTCAGCCGGTTCCACGCGGCGGCGCGCCAGTCGCCGCCGTCCAGGATCCCGGTGCGCTTCCCGGTGTTGTCGTATCGCAGCAGGGCCCAGCTGTCGCCGCCCGGCCGGCCCTGGCCGTCGGTGCTCCAGCCGACGAGCGGCCAGGAGGCGAAGTCGGTGTCGGTGTCGGAGAGGTAGTCGGTCAGATTCCCGAACCAGGTGCGGGCCGCCGCGCCCTGCTCATCGGCGCCGACCCCGAATTCGCTGATCCACAGGGGTGCGGTGAAGTGCTGTCCGGTCTCCTGGGAGACGAAGAACGCCTGATCGTGCAGCACGGTGCGCAGCTGCTCGCGGGAGAGGTCCTGATAGCGCGGGTCGCTGGTCTCCCCCAGTCCCGTGGCGCCGCTGTGGTGCGGGCCCGTGTAGCCGTAGAAGTGGGCCGAGTAGACGAGTTTGCCGGAGACCAGGAGGGTGTGCGAGAGGGTACGGGCGGGGGTGAGGGTGGGACGGCCGTGCGGCAGGCCGTCCACGGGCAGTCCGGTCCAGTTGATGCCCTCGATGACGAGGAGGAGGCGGGGGTTGGCCTCGGTCTGGATCCGGTCCGCCGCCTCCTGGGCCGCGGCCTGCCAGTCGTGGTCGTCGCCCAGTCCCCAGTTGGGGTCGTTCCAGACGTCGCGGCGCACCTCGTTGTAGAGATCCGCCCCCACGACCCGGGCGTTGTCGCGGTAGCGGCGGGCCATGAAGACCCAGTCGTCGGCCCACTGCCGGGTGCTCTGGTGGCTGTTCCAGCGCTCGTTGCCGTCGAGGCCGCAGCACCACCGGGTGGTGTAGGTGTGGTTGTTGAGGATGACGGCGAATCCGTCCGCGGTCAGGGCCGCGATCACCGCGTCGAAGATCTGCAGGGGTGTTTTGCCGCGCAGTCGCGGGTTCGCGGCGACCGCGGCATCGGGAACCGGGGCCGTCCCGCGGATCATCTCGTTCGAGAACGGCAGGCGGATGCTGTTGAGGCCCAGCCGGTGGAAGTCCGCCAGCAGTGCGGGGAGGGCGACGCGGTCCAGGCCGAGCGGGATGCCGTGGGAATTCTGGCCGCTGTGGTGGCTGGACGCCTCGTCACTGTCGCCCGAGCCGCTCCAGGAGCCCTGTGCGCCGTCCCAGTTGCCCGCTTTCAGCCGGAAGCGGGTGCCGTCGGCGTCGACGATGTAGCGGCCCCGGGTGGACAGCGGTGCGGTCCACGATCCGGTGGAGGTGCCGGGCGTGGCGGCGGCCGGTACGGCAGCGGGCGCGACAGCTGCCGCCCCCGCGCCGGAGGCGGTGATGCCCATGAAAACGAGGCATACCGCGAGGGCGCCGCACGCCGCACGTACCGGAGACTTCATGTCAGCTGCCCGTTTCGCCGGGGGTACCCGTCGGGGCCGTCCGGCGGGCTGCCCCGGCCAGGAGATCGCCGAAGGCAGGGCCAAGGTAGCGGGGAGGGGAAAGGGGAGCCATACCGTGTGGCTGATTCCCCCTCGCTTCTTCCGGGAGTCAGCTGAATTGCGGCCGTTGCGCGCAGAGTTGATGCGAATGCGCTGCCGCGCCACCGGCCGCGAGGTCCGCGGCCCTCACGCGCGGGTGGTCCAGGCTTCCAGCTCCGCGCTCACCCCCGTCACGTCGGGAGCGGTCCAGGCGCGGGCGATATGGCCGTCCGGCCGGATCAGCGCGGCGGACAGGCCCGACCACGGCCGGGCCCGGACGACCTCAACGCCGTGCGGGCGCAGCTGTCCGTAGGCGGCGTCGGGGGTGAAGTCGGCGAGCAGGAACCGGTCGACGGCCAGCCGGCGGTGCACGGAGCCGTCCGCCAGCGCGAAGTCCGGTGCGCGGCGGCCTTCCCAGGGGTGGCCGGTGGCGGCGGGCGGATAGGCGTGGCCCAGCCCGGACAGCCAGGCGGCGAGGTCGTCGGCGGTCTCCCCCCTCTTGGCGATCAGCTCGCTCATCAGGTCCCGCAGCGCCGCCCCCGCCGGAGTGAAGGTGGTGAACAGGGCACCCTGCGCGAGGGTGTTGGCGGCCAAGCGGGCGGCGACGGGGGCCCGCTCACGCTCGTAGGAGGCCGGTCCGTCGACGATCAGGGACGGCGCCCGGCCCTGGATCTCGGCGGCAAGCTTCCACGCCAGGTTCGCCGCGTCCTGCATGCCGATGTTCATGCCCTGGCCGCCCGCGGGGAAGTGGACATGTGCCGCGTCGCCGGCCAGGAAGACCCGGTTCCGCCGGTACCGGGCGGCCTGGCGCGTCGTGTCACCGGCCCTGGACAGCCACCGCGCCTCGCGCAGCCCGTGATCGGTGCCGGCCACACGCCCCAGGGCGGCACGCACCTCGTCCACGGTCAGCGGCTGCGACTGACGCGTACGCACCTGTTCGGGGGTGAGTCCGGTGTCCTCGGCCAGCGTGCCGAACACCCGGCACCAGCCGTCCGGGAACGGGATGATGCTGGCCTGGCCCACCCGGTGGTCCCAGAAGTGCCGCACCCGGTCCGGCGGATCGGCCAGGGTGACATCGGCGACGAATCCCACCGTCGTGGGCGGGGTGCCGGGGAAGTCGATGCCCGCCTCCCGCCGTACGAGACTGCGCGCCCCGTCCGCGCCGACCAGGTAACGGGCCTCGCGCACACCGCCGTTGACACTCACCCGCACGCCGTGCTCGTCCTGGGTGAAGCCGGTGACCTCGTGACCGTGGCGGACCGGCACGCCGCGCCGTCGCAGGTGCTCCGCCAGCACCCGCTCCGTCGTCGCCTGCGGGATCACCAACAGGAACGGATAGGGCGTGTCGAGCCCGGAGTAGTCGAGCAGGGCGGGCAGGGCGGCGAAGTGGGTGGCCCGTTGGGTGCGCCCGAGCGGGACCAGGACATCGGAGAGCCGCCGGCCGCCGTCGGTCCGCAGGAGGGTGAGGACTTCCAGGGTCCGCGGATGCATCGCGGACGCCTTGGAATACTCGCTCTGGCCGGACTTGCTCTCCAGCACCTCCACGCTCACCCCCGCCGCGTCCAGGAGCGCGGCGGTCAGCAGCCCGACCGGTCCGCCACCCGCGACGATCACCTCGGTGCTCATCGGCACTCCCGCTCGGGGCGCAGCAGCCAGATCCCCGCGGCGAGACCGGTGGTGGAGGCGAGGTGCACCGCGAGCGCCTTGGAGTGGGGCGCCCAGACGCCCGTCGTGGGTCCGCCGGACCACATCGCCGCCACGAAGCCGGCCCCGGCGGCGGCCATCGCTCCCCACAGCTGCCTGCCGCGCCGCGGCCCGGCCAGCACGCCGATCCCGACGACCGCCAGGCTGCCCGCGGTGATCAGGGCCTCGCGGGCCATGTGGTACTGCACATGACCCGCGCCGTCCCGCACCTCGGGCGTCCGGTAGCTGTCGTCCGTGAGGTGGGTGACGGTCTGCCATACCGAGGGCAGGGCCGCCGCCATTCCGGTCAGGGTGACGACTCGGCCGGCGTTCTCACGCCTCGTGCGCGTCATAGGGGTCCCCTCCATTGTTCGGACACGGGAGCTAATCTCTTAACGTTAAGCTAATGAACGTTCGCCTACCTGTCAAAGCGCTGCTAGGATCCGGCGGGTGACCGAAAGTTCCCCCCGCGACCGCATCGACGGCATGATCGATGTCATCGCCCGCGCACACGACCTCGCCGACCTGGAATCCAAGGCGCTGGTGTACCGGCTGCGGCGGGTGGCGCACCACATGGAGATCGAGCTCAAGCGTGAACTCGCGGGCCACGGCATCGAGTTGTGGGAACTGGAGCTGCTGGCCTGCCTGTACAGGGCGGTACCGCACCACCGCGTCAGCGCCAAGGACCTGATGGCGCAGATGCAGCTCACCACCGGAGCGGTCACCAACCGTGTCTCGCGCCTGGAGGCCAAGGGGTGGGTCAGCAGGGAGATCGCCCCGGACGACCGCCGCAGCATCCTGGTGACCCTCACCGAGCCCGGCCGCGCACGCGCCGACCGGGTCTTCGCCACCAAGACCGAGGCCGAGCGCCGTCTGTTGGCCGCCTTTCCGGACGAGCAGCAGCGCCGGCTCAACGATGCGCTGCGTACGCTACTGATCAGCCTGGAAGGACATCACAGCTGATCAGGGTGGTCGCACCCGTCCGGTGACACCCGCCCGGCCGTACGGTCGCCGCGCAGGACGTGACCGGGTGGCAAGACACGCAAGGCCACCGGCCACCTCGACTCCGCCGCCCGCCACCCCCGGGTTCCGCGCAACCAGGAGACGCCGCGATCAGCACGTACAGTGACCTTTCCTCACTCGCCGTGCGCCACGGGTGCGCGGCGGCACCGGAGAAAGGGACCCGCATGCGCGCTCGCCTCCTTGCCACGGCCGCCGTCCTGGCGGTCACCAGCGCTCTTCTCGCCGCCGCACCCGCTCCGGCGGACCCCTCCGCGGTCGCCGGCGCGGCAGCCGCCGCCGGCCGCCGCGCCGGAAACACCGAGGTCCCCGTCGAGGGCGGCACCGCCCGCTTCGACGCTCCGCCCGCGCTCCTCGCCGCCTTCAAGGACCACGGCGTGACCGTCGCACGTCTCGACGCCGACGGCAGGATCAGCCGGCAGCGCTCCACCGATGCGGGTGTGCGCCTGGACATCGAGGGCGGTGCGGTCAGCAACAGCGGCGGAAAGGTGGGCGGTGAGCTGCGGTTCGCCAAGACGGGCCTCGCGCTGCTCAACTCCGAGACCGGGAAGTCCGTCCGACTCTCCGACTTCGTCGCCGACCTGTCCCAGGGTGCGCTCCGGGCCGGCCTGAACCACGGCCGGGGCCTCACCGTGGGCACCTTCACCCGGTCCGCCACGAAAGCCGCCGTCGACACGGACACCGCGAGGCTGCGGATCAACGTGGGCATCAAGGTCACCGCGGTCGCCGCCGCCAGGCTCAATGCCGCGCTCGGCACCAAGATTCTCACCGCCGGCGGACCGCTCCTGCACGCCCGCATCGACGTCCATCTCGACTCGTCCGTCGACCTGCGCACCGCCCTCAACCTGAGCCGCCGCCCGGCGCGACGCGAGGACTAGAAGCCCGGCGCCCGGCGCGGGCGGTCGGAGGGGCCGGAGCCGGGCGCGCAGCAGGCGGAATTCGTTGCCTTGCGGGTCGGCCAGGACGTACCGACTCTCGGTACCGGTCCGGCCGACGTCGACGGGCCGGGCACCGAGGGCGAGCAGCCGCGCCGGCTCGGCGTCCTGGTCGCGGTCGGTGGCGCGGACGTCGAGGTGCAGGGCGGTTCCCGGTCCCCACGGATGTGGCACGCCATGCCCGGCAGCGCAGGGGACTCCGTGTCGCGCAAGCGGGGGGCGGACCGTACCGACGGGCAATGGGTGCGCCGCGTTCCGGGGGCGTTCAGCCAGCGGTCACGCACGTCACCCAAACTCTGGAACGAGACATTCCGTTTGGTGACACCGCTGTGGCCAGGCCCTGCCGGCCACGGCACGGAGGGCCTGATGGCCGGTATCGAAACCCACATCCCCACCAACCGTCGTCGCTTCCTTCTCAGCTCCGGTGCCGCCGTCGCCGGAGTCGGTGCCACATGGGCACTGCCGGGTCAGCGCACCAGCAGCGCGGCCCCGCACGCGCATCCCCTCACTCGCACGACGCCGGCCCGTACGGGTGGTCGGCGGCCGGCCCCGTACGGGGTCACGACGCTGGAGACCGCCGCACACCTCACCGGCAGCGGCGCCTACCGCCGCCTGGCCTCCGGGCCCGGATGGCCGCTGGTGGTCCGCGGTGAACTCGCCGGGGCCACGACCGGACGCCAGGACCGGCGGACCGCCCTGGCCTGCTTCGTCCAGTTCACCGATCTCCATGTGGCCGATGTGCAGAGCCCGTTGCGCACCGAGTATCTGCGCGCCGGGTCGCCGGGGTCGTGGCGGGCGCAGGAGGCGCTGTCGGTGGCCGGCGCCGTGTCGCTGGTGGAGCAGGCCAACGCGCTGGGCGGCGGCCCCCACACCGGCCGGCGGCCGGCCTTCGTCATCTCCACGGGCGACAACATCGACAACCACTCCACGGTCGAGCTGGAGTGGTTCCTCACCCTGATGAGCGGTGGTCGCATCACACCGAACACGGGTGATCCCGCGGCGTACGAGGGCGTGCAGAACTGCGGACTCCCGCTGTACTGGCATCCGGCCGACGGCCTGCGCGACCAGGACAAGAAGCGGGGCCTGCCGTCGATACCCGGCTATCTCGACGCCGCGATGCGCCCCGTCACCAGTCCCGGCCTGCGCATTCCCTGGTATGCGACGCCCGGCAACCACGACGACCTGCCGGGCGGCTGTCTGACCCCGCAGGACCCGCAGCTGGCGGAGTACGTCACGGGGGCACGCAAGCTGTTCTCCGTGCCGGACAGCGATGTGGCCGCGTTCGCGAAGGTGCTGGAGACCGGTGACGATCCCAAGAGCACCGTGCTCAAGGAGATCCTCGCGCGCAACACCGCCCGGGCCCGGACCGTGACCGCGGACGAACGGCGCCGCATGTTCACCCCGCACGACTCTCTGCGGGCGCATCTGAACCCGGCGTTCGCCGGCGCGGGACCGGTCGGGCACGGCTACACCGAGGACCACCTCAACGACGACCGGATGTACTACACCTTCACCGTCGCGGAAGGGGTCCTCGGCATCAGCATCGACACCACCTACCGCAGCGGCCACTTCGAAGGATCGCTGGGGACCGGTCAACTCCAGTGGCTGGAGCGGACCTTGACCGCCCACAGCGCCCGTCACTACGACGCGGACGGCCGGCTGGTGCGCAACGCCGGAGCCGATGACGCGCACATCCTGATCTTCAGCCATCACCACAGCCCGAGCATGACCCGGCGCCCCGACGCGGCCCGCTCGGAGGAGAAGCGGCACGACGGCGAGGAACTCATCGCCCTGCTGAGCCGGTTCCCCAACGTGGTGGCGTGGATCAACGGCCACAGCCACGTCAATCGCATCACCCCGCACGCCCACCCGACGGCCGCCCGCTCCTTCTGGGAGGTCAACACCGCCTCACACGTGGACTATCCGCAGCACGCGCGGATCCTGGAGCTCGTCGACAACCACGACGGCACGCTGTCGCTGTTCACCACCCTCATCGAGTCCGCCGCTCCGCACCGCACGGATTTCGACGACCTCTCGGCGGTCGGCCTCGCCTCCCTCTACCGCGAACTGTCCTACAACGCCCCCGGCCTGGCCGCCGGTATGGGCAGCGGCGTCCACGAAGCGATGGCCGGCCGCCCGGCGGACCGCAACACCGAACTCCTCGTCCACCGGGCGTGACGCGGCGGGTCCGCCCGCCGAGGTGCGGTCGGTGGCCGCCGGACGGCACCTCGCCACCCGAGTGGTCGCGGTAGCCGCCGAAGGCGTCCGCCCGGACGGCCCCGCTGGTCAGCGCGCCCTTCAGACACAGCGGAGCGGCGGCGACGAGGAAGCCGACCCTCTCGGCGTAGTGGTCGGTGGGCGGCACGGCCGGGCCCGAGGGGCCGCACGGTCCCCGTGGGCTTCGGTGTGGCGTCCGGTGCGGGCCTCGGCGTGGGGCTCTCGCCGGGGCACGGGAAGCCGGCCGGCCTGCCCGGCGCCGCCGACGCGATCCGCGAGGGCGCGCCGCCACCGGCAGCGTCACGCGCCGGGTCCCCGTCGTCCGCACACGCCGCGGCGACCCGGCTGACCCGTCCTCAGCCCGACGGCACACCCCCGCACCTCGACCGTGACGGGTCATCCGGGGGACCCCGCCGACGCGCTGCGCGCCGCCCACCGGGGCGCGCAGTACCTTCAGGAGGAACATCACCGGAGATATCGTCAGAAAACACCCTTGGTGGAGTCGCATGCCCCCCTCCGTCACACGCCGGGCGAGCCGACGGCGCCTCGCCGGCACCGTGAGCGTGCTGCTGGCCCTCGGCGTGGTCCTCACCGGCCTGGTCCAGGCGGCGCCGTCCACCGCCCCGCAGCCCCTCGACCCGCGCATCACGGCGGTCATGCGGAAGCCGGACTACCGTCACGCCCAGTGGGGCCTCTTCCAGCAGAACCCGGTCAGCGGCGAGGTGACGCAGTCCCGCTACGCCGACCAGTTCTTCGTCCCCGGTTCGACGGCCAAGCTGTTCAGCGTCAGCGGCACCTGGCACACCCTGGGCGGCGACCACCGCTTCGTCACTCCGGTGCACGCCGTCGGGAAGCGGCGGGGCAGCACCCTCAAGGGCAATCTGGACCTGGTCGCGCAGGGTGACCTGACGCTCGGCGGCCGCACCCGCAAGGACGGCACCGTCGCCTACACCACCATCGACCACACCTACGCCGACGACGTCCCGGGGGCCACCCTCACCCCGGAGGACCCGCTGGCCGGTATCGACCAGCTGGCCCGGCAGGTTCGTGCCTCGGGCATCCGGCAGGTCGACGGCGACGTGATCATCGACGCGCGGCTGTTCCGTCCGGACCCGGTGCTCGACCCGACGCCCACCCCGCTGATCGTCAACGACAACGTCATCGATCTGCTGACCACTCCCGGCGCCCGGGCGGGCACCCCGGCCGGGCTGGACTGGCGCCCGAAGGTCGCGCCCTTCCACGTCACCTCCGCCGTGCGCACCGTCGCGCCGGGCCGGCCCACCGGCATCGACGTGACCAGCTCCCCCGACGGCACCCGCATCCGGCTGTCCGGCACCATCGCGGCCGGATCCGCGCCCGTCCTGCGGGTGTCCGACATCAAGGACCCGAACGCCTTCGGCCGGACGGCCATGATCGAGGCGCTGCAGCGCGCCGGCGTCAGGGTCCGGGCGAAGGCCGTGGGCCCCAACCCCGCCGCCCGGTTGCCGCACTCCTACCAGGGCGCGCCCACGGTGGCCCGGTACACCTCCCCGCCCTACGCCCAATACGCCAAGCTGATCCTCAAGGTGAGCCACAATCTCGGGGCGAACCTCGGGATGTGCCTGATGGCGACGACCGCGAAGAGCACCGACTGCGAGGACGGGTTCCCCGTGCTCGCCGCGTTCCTGGACCGTGCGCACGTGGACCGCAAGGCCGTACAGCTCGCCGACGGCCGGGGCGGGAACCCGGTCGACCGCACCACACCGCGCGCCCTGGCCCAGATCCTGACGTACTGGCAGCGCACCCCCGAGGCGGCACGCTTCCGCACCGCGCTGCCGATCCTGGGCGTCGACGGGCTGCTGGCGGACTCCTGCCGGCACTGCCCCTCGCGCGGCAAGGTCTTCGCCAAGACGGGCACCGTCGCGGGCGGTGACACGCTCAACGACCGGCTGGCGGTGGGGGCCGAAACCGCGGCCGGCTATCTGGAGACCCGTAAGGGCCACTTCGACGTGTTCTTCGACGGGGTCAACGGCGCCTCGACCCCCGACGCCGACATCAATGGCGTCCTGACCATCGGCGACGACGTGGCCGACATCGCCGCCTACCTCCAGCAGCAGTCCTCCGGCGGGCACTGAAACCCGGAGACGGGCCGGGGGTTCTCGAGGAGTTCTCGACCTCCTCGCGCCGGCGGCGAGCCTCCCCCGCGGACCGGTCGGCGCGACCTGATTTAATTGGCATCTTGGATACCACTTCTGTAGAGTGCGAGCGTGCGACTGACCAAGAGCACCGACATCGCCCTCCGCGTCGCCATGCGCCTGGCGGTGCTCGGCGACCAGGACGACGCGCCCACCACCCGCGAGGTGGCGAGCGCCGTCGAGGTGCCGTACACCCACGCCGCCAAGGTGGTCAGCAAGCTGCAGCGCCTGGGCGCGATCGAGGCCCGGCGCGGCCGCGGCGGCGGACTGACCCTCACGACCGCGGGCCGTACGGGCTCCCTGGGCCGGCTGGTCCGCGAACTGGAGGGGGTCGACGATGTCGTGGGCTGCGAGGACGACCCGCCCTGCCCACTGCGCGGTGGCTGCCGGCTGCGCGGCGCGCTGCGCGCGGCACAGGAAGCGTTCTACGCCGCACTCGATCCGCTCTCGATCGCCGATCTCATCGAGAGCCCGACCGGCCCGATCCTCCTCAGCCTGACCCCCCACCCCGGGACCTGAGCCCACCACCGGCCTCACCCGCGCCGCACACCCCACGTACCACACACCACCCCCTCGATCCCCACGGCCATAAATACGCATCTCAGATGCAAGTTTCACCCCTCCCCGCCCTCCCCCTCTCCCTTCCTCCCCTCCCCTCGAGAACCAGGAGCAGTTGATGCTGTCGACCGAGTCCGCCAGGACCATCACCGCCACCCTCCCCGCCGTACGGGGTGCCCTCGGCGAGATCACGGCGCTCTTCTACGAGAAGCTCTTCGCCGCCCACCCCCAGCTGCTGCGCGACCTCTTCAACCGCGGCAACCAGGCCAACGGCAGTCAGCGGCAGGCCCTCGCGGGATCGATCGCCGCCTTCGCGGGCCATCTCGTCGCACACCCGGACGGCCGGCCGGACGCCGTGCTGGCGCGGATCGCGCACAAGCACGCCTCGCTCGGCGTGCGCGCGGACCAGTACCCGATCGTGCGGGAGCATCTCTTCGCGGCCATCGCCGAGGTGCTCGGCGACGCGGTGACGGACGAGGTGGTGCGGGCCTGGGACGAGGTGTACTGGCTGATGGCCCATGCCCTTATCGCCCTGGAAAAGCGGCTCACCGACGAGGCCGGCGGCCGGGACGGCGGTGCGTGGCGGCCCTATCGAGTCGCCGGCCGCATCCAGGAGACGGCGGAGGTCACGACCTTCCTCCTGCGGCCGGCCGACGGCGCCCCCGTCCCGCCGTCGCGCCCCGGCCAGTACGTCTCCGTGCAGGTCCAACTCCCCGACGGCGCACGGCAGATACGCCAGTACAGCCTGTCCGGACAGCTGGACGGCGGACTGCAGATCTCCGTGAAGCGGGTGGCCGCCGGCAGCCGGACCGGGGAGCCGTCCCACGACCCCGCGGGCGAGGTCTCCGGCCATCTGCACGCACACGTCCACGACGGGGAAATCCTCTACGTGAGCCCGCCGTTCGGCGAGGTGGTGCTCTCCGAGGGCGGCGCGGGCCCGCTGCTCTTCGCCTCGGCGGGCATCGGCTGCACCCCGATGATCGGCATGCTCGCGCATCTCGCCGCCGCCGGCTCCCGGCGCCGGATCATCACCGCCCACGCCGACCGGTCGCCGGCCGCCCACCCGTTCCGCACGGATCTGCGCCGGCTCACCGACAAGCTCTCCGACGCGACGGCGGAACTCTGGTACGAGGAGGGAGCCGGCGACGAGGGCCCGAACGGGGCGGTGAGCGTGCACACCGGCCTGATGGATCTGACCCGGCTCGCCATCCCCTGCGGGACCACCGCGTACCTCTGCGGGCCGGTGCCGTTCATGAAGGCGGTACGCACCCAACTACTGGCCTCGGGGCTGCCCGCCGAGCGGATCCACTACGAGGTCTTCGGCCCGGATCTCGGCCTGTAGGCACACCCCGCCCGATGTCCGTTGCCGAGGGCCGGAGCACACCGCATGATGCCGTCATGGCTGCCACCTCACCGTCCGCGTCTCGCACCGTCGTCCCCCTCGCGCGCTACACCCAGCAGGAGTTGAACGAGATCCTCGGGGAGGTGGCGGACCCGTAGGGGCCGGTGCGGCTGCGGTCGCTGCCCATGTGAGCGGCACAGAGATGTTCGAACCGCCGTGTCGGCGCGGGAGTCCTACGGGAGTTCGCATCCGTCCTTCGTCCGCGTGGAGCCTTCGGCGCGTCGTTTGGACAGCCCACGCGCCTCCGACACCGTGAGAGGGTGCGCCCTCTCTTTCTTCGTCTCGTCACAGCGACCGCCGTCCTCCTGGCCACCAGCGGCTGCGTCTCCCTGCCGGCCGGTGGCTCCGTACACGGGCCCGGTCCCGCACCGGGCGGCCGTACGGTCGCTCCGGCCCGGCCCTCACCGGTGGTCGTTCCCAGCAAGGGGTCCTCGCGGGAGCGGCTGGTGGACGTGGCCTCCGCACGGCACAAGCCCGGACGCCGGCCGAAAGTGCACAAGAAGAAGGCGCACGAGAAGGACGCCGCGCGAGAACAGGCCGCGGCGGTCAACGGGGAGGAGCGGAGCGGGAGTCGGGCCGTCGCGGACCCGCCGCGCGTCGTGCCGCCCGGGGAGCGTGTCCAGCCCCCGGTGCGCAGGTGGTCACGGCAGCGGCACGCCGGGGGTGAGCGGCGGCGGGCGGATCCCGGATCGGGGCGGCACGGGTCGTCGGTCGACCCGGGGGTGATGTGCCGGATGGCGTCCGGCCGGGTCCGCCCGGACCTGGTGCAGCTGTGCCGCAGTGCGTACGGACGCTGAGGCCGGCCGGCGGCCCGGTCCCGCGCCCCGGCCGTCGGCGCCCGGGTGTCAGCCCAGGCTGATCTCCGTGCCCACCGACCGCTCCCGGGCGGCCGCGACCACCAGCGCCGCGGCCGCGGCGTCCTGCACGGCGACGCCGACGGACTTGTAGAGGGTGATCTGGTCCGGCGAGGTGCGGCCCGCCGCGCCGCCGGTGAGGAGTTCGCCCAGCTCGGCGTGTACGTGTTCCTCCGTGATGAGGCCTGCGCGCAGCGGCTCCAGCAGGTCGTTGCTGCCCGCGGGGAACGGGGCCAGGGCCGCCTGCCGCGATTCCACGCACACCAGTGCCTCCGCGATCGTGGCATCGTCGATCTCGCGGCCTTCCGGGTTGAAGCCCACCGACGTCACATGGACGCCCGGAGTGAGCAAGGGACGGCGGATCACCGGGTCGACGGCATGGGTCGTCGCGGCGGCGATGTCCGCGCCGTCGAGCGCCTCGGCGTAACCCGCGCACGCCGTGACGGGGAGCCCGAGTTCGGCCGAGAGTGTCCCGGCCAGCGCGGCCGCCTTCGCGCGGTCCCGGCCCGCGACACGGATCTGCCCGATCGGGCGGACCCGGCACATGGCGGCGGCGTGCGCCCGGGCCTGTGCGCCGGTGCCCAGGATCGCCAGCACCGAGGCGTCGTCACGGGCCAGCAGACGGGCCGAGAGCGCCGACCCCGCGGCGGTACGGGCCGCGGTGATCGCCGTTCCGTCCAGCAGCGCGATGGGCTCCCCGGTGTGCGGATCGAAGGCGACGATCAGCGCCTGATGGGTCGGCAGGCCGGTGCCGCCGTTGTGCGGGAAGACGGAGACCAGCTTGGTCATGAGGGTGTCGGCCGACGGCACATGGCCCGGCATCGCGGCCAGGAAGCCGTCCCGTTCGGCCACCCGCACGGCCACCCGGTCCGGGGCCGCGGCGCGCCCCGCGCTGAGGTCCGTCATGGCCGACGCCAGGGCGTCGATCAGCGCATCGATGTCGATCAGCGCCTCGACCTGCGCACGTCCGAGAACCAGCATGCGTCGCATCCTCCCGCTCACCGCGTACCGGCCGGCGTCCCACCGGGCCGGGTTGCCGACCGTAACCCGCGGCCGGGGACGGTTGACAAGTGCGGGGAGGTGAGGGGCGAGGGGTGGCGGGTGCGCGCCCCCTCGGGCGGCTGTGACGTCGTGTGAGGCCGCCGCGGGCAGCCACGGTTCCGACTGCGCCGGGTCACCGTTCGCGACCCTGCGCAACCCTCTCACCAATGCCCGATCTGGGGTAAATTCTCTTTATGCCGCTTTTATGCGAGCCGGGTGCCCGGCAGGCCGAGAGGCCGGAAGCCGGACGACGGGCACGGACCCCGCACACGGAGTCGCGGGCGGTTCGGACGCCGATGAATTCTGGGCCCCTGCCGCACGGCTCGTGAGGACAGTGCCCCGAGCGTCCCTTCCCGAGCCCCGTGGGCTCAACAGGAGGTGTAGTTCCATGCGAGCACAGCAGGTGAGGCGCTCCTTCGCGGTCGCCGCGGCCGGCGCGGTGCTGGCCGGCGCAGCGGCCATGGGGACCGCGGGCATGGCCACTGCCGCGGCTCCCGCCGCGCCGGCCACCACGTCCACGGTCGGCCAGGCCCTGCACTCCAAGTGCGTCTGGCACGCCGGTTACTGGACCAAGGTGTGGCACCCGGGGCACTGGGAGTACAGGTGGCACGGGGGCTGGTACGACGGTCACCACCACTGGCACAAGGGGTACTGGAGCAAGTACTGGCACCCCGGCTACTGGGTGAAGACCTGGCACAAGGGCTACTACTCCTGCAGGCACTGAGCCCGCCGGGCACGGCGAGGCACGGTGCGGCTCCCTGACCGGGGGCCGCACCGTGCCTTCCGCCGCTCCCCCGGGCCGTCGTGGGTGAACGAGCGGGCGAATCCGTATACCCCGAAGGGACGACGCATTGCGCGCGCAGGATCGGGCACGCGAGGACAGCGAGGCGCCGTCGCAGGACGGGTGAGGCAATCAGCGGTTCCGGCGCCTCGCCGCATTGCCTTGTGGACCGCGTTCCCCGCGGAGAAAGGGAGGGAATCCATGGACTGGCGCCATGACGCCGTGTGCCGTGAGGAGGACCCGGAGCTGTTCTTTCCGGTCGGCAACACCGGCCCCGCGCTGTTGCAGATCGAGGAGGCCAAGGCCGTCTGCCGCCGCTGCCCGGTGATGGGGCAGTGCCTGCAGTGGGCGCTGGAGTCCCGTCAGGAGTCGGGGGTCTGCGGCGGGATGAGCGAGGACGAACGGCGGGCCATGCGCCGTCGGGCCGCACGCAACCGGGCGCGCAGTGCCGCCGTGTGACGTGTCCCCGGCTGCCGGGTCCGGTACCGCGAGGCGGCACCCCGGCCCCACCGTCCCGAACCGCCGGCGGCGGTGGCGGAGCACGATCCGCCACCGCCCCGCCGTCGTGCCCGCACAGGGTGGGTTTACCGCGCCCGTGGGCCAGGTGACGGGCGCGGCGCGAGGGATACCCGGATTGCCGGCCCGGCGCCGGTAGCCTGCCGTCACCCCCGGACACCGACCCGGCGCATGCGGCGGCGGGCTCCCGGGGCACGGTTCCGGAAGGACGTCGCCATGACCACCGAGGGCCACCCCGGCGCGCTGCGCGTCCTCGTGCTCGGCGCCGCGCTGCGCACCGGATCGACCAATGCCCGGCTGGCTTCGCTGGTGGCGCGGATGATGACCGAGGCCGGCGCCGACGTCGACCTGGCCGCGATGCGGGATTTCGACATGCCGCTGTACGACGGTGACGCGGAGGCCGCGGACGGCGTGCCGGCCGGCGCGCTCGCGCTGCGCGACCGGCTCGAGCGGTCCGACGCCTTCGTTCTCGCCTCCCCCGAGTACAACGCCTCCGTTTCCGGTGTGGTGAAGAACGCGATCGACTGGGTCTCCCGCATCCGGCCACAGCCGTTCAAGACCAAGCACGCGCTGCTGCTCTCCGCCTCCCCGTCCCTGGTCGGCGGCAACCGGGGGCTGTGGGCGCTGCGGGTGCCGCTGGAACACCTCGGTACCCGGGTCTACCCGGACATGTTCAGCCTCGCCGGGGCGCACCAGGGCTTCACCGAGGACGGGCAGCTGACCGACCCCGCGCTCCAGCGGCGCCTGCAGGAGACGGTCACGGCGTTCCTCCACCTCGTCGAGGCCGACGCCCGCTATGTCTGTCTGCAGCGCCGCTGGTACGAGTTCCTCGGCGATCGCACCGGGGCCCCGGTGACCCAGCGGGCGGAGGACTGAGCAGCCCGCCCTGAGCGCGGCGGTGTGTGCTCCGCCTGCGTACGCCCCGCCCCGTGACGGGACGTACGCAGGCGGCCGTCAGCGGTCCGCGGCCGCGTCGGAATCCGCGGCGGCGGCCGCGCTCGCGGCGTCGTCCACCAGCTTCTGCATCTCCGCGGCGTCGGTGGGTGACGGTGCCGCGGAGGACGGGGCGGCGGACGACGGGGTCGCGGCGGGAGCGTTGCCCTCGGTCCGTACCCCGTTGCCGCATCCGGCGACGAGCAGTCCGCACACCAGGGTGGTCACCACGAGCACCGCGCACTGTCCGATGCGGGTCACGAGGAGGCCGCGTTGTGCTGGGTACGGCACCAGGAGGCGACCTTGGCGAGGTCCTTCTGCCGCTGCTGGAGCGTGGGGATCAGGGACTTGCGGTGGGTGAGCTTGTGGCTGAGGAAGGTCTCGACCTCGTTGTGTCCGGCGGCCTTGGCCTTCGCCACCCGCTTCTCCAGGCGGGCGACGGAGCCGCGGACCCCGGCGTTGCCCTGGAGCCGGTGCAGTGCCTTGGTCAGCCGCTTGTCGATCTTGGGGGCGCGCTTGCAGAGCCCCCGCGACCCGTCGCCCGGGCCGTGCTTGGCGGACGCGGAGGGTGCCGGGGTGCTGCTGCTGTCCGCGGCGGCCGCGGTGCCCACGACGCCGAGCAGCGCGGTGCAGGCGGCCACCGAGGAGAGGGCGAGGTTGCGGGTGCGCATGAAGGGTCCTCCTCACAGGAAGGCGGGCACGGTGCCCGCATGTGCGGAGAAATTAGGGGTGTTCCTTGTGGAAACCTTGTGGCCGCTCCGCGGGGTCCGCCAGCCAGTCCCGGTGCGCGGGCAGCGCCGGGTGTCCGGGGAGACCGGGCCGCTCGGCGGGGAACGTCACCTGGAAGCGGGCTCCTTGGCCGCCGGGGCCGTCCAGGACCCGCAGCTCGGCCCGGTGCAGGGCGGCCTGCTGGGCGACCAGGGTGAGCCCGAGGCCGGAGCCGGGGCTGTCCGGGCGGCGGTGGAAGCGCCGGAAGACCTCCGCCCGCCGCTGCGGGGGCACGCCAGGGCCGCGGTCGTCGACGCCGAGGACGATGCGGGGCGCGGCGGCCTCGCCGGTGGTGCGCAGGGAGAGGGCGACATACCCTCCGGCGCCGGTGGACCGGCCGTGGACCAGCGCGTTGGTCAGCAGGTTGTCGAGCAGCGACCGCAGGCCGGGCCGCCATCCGTGGACCGTCAGCCCCGGGCTGCTGTCGACCACGACCTCGGCCGCGGGATGTCCGCGCCGCAGTCCGGCGGCCGCCTCGTCGGCGAGCTCGGCCAGGTCGATGGCCTCGAACGATTCCGCCTCCACCAGATCGCCCTGCGCCAGGGCGCGCAGCATCACCAACAGGCCCAGCAGCCGGGCGTGTTCGTGCCGCAGGTCGTGCACGGTCTCCGCCCGGTCGGCGGCGTCGAGATCCTGGAACGCCTCCAGGATGTCGAGGTTGGTCTGCATGCTCATCAGGGGCGTGCGCAGTTCGTGGGAGGCGGCGGCGGAGAACGAGCGGGCGGACGCCAGCGCCTCGACGGTGCGGGCCGCCTGTTCGTCGTAGCGGCTCAGAAACGTCTGGAGCGTGCGGGCGAGGTCGTCGACCTCGGTGATGCCGGTGGGGGCGTGCTCCAGCCGGGCGGCGCTGGTGTACGGATCCAGGCCGCCGGCCGTCTGTTGCAGCCGGCGCAGCGGCCGGGCCGCGCGGGCCGCGAGCAGCCAGCCGATGCCGCCGGCGAGCGGGGCGGCCAGCAGGGCCACCGTGAGCACCCTGCGGCGTACCAGCCCGAGTTGCGCCTCGCGCGCCGTGTCCGGGGAGAACAGCCACAGCATCCCGCTCGCCCCGGGGCCGCCGCCGTTCACGGGTACGGCGAGCACCCGCCAGCTCTGGCCGTGCGACCGCACGGTGGCCGGGCGGGTGCGCTCCCCGGGCAGCGGCACCGAACCGGCGGGCTGCGGGCCGTCCCGCAGGGTGCCGCCGGGGCCGGTGAGCCGCACCCCGACGTCCAGGGCGGCGGTGAACAGCTTGCGCTGGCGGGCCTGTTCGGCGCGCGGGCGGTCGTGCGAGGTGGCGCGCAGCAGTCCGCGGGCCGCCACCGCCACGCTCTGCGCCCGTGCGGTGAGCCGCTGGTCGGCCTGGGCGCGCAGGTCCTTGCCCACCAGGGTCACCAGGACCCAGCCGGACGCCACCACCAGCAGCGGCACCACGGTCCCGGCCACCAGCGCGATCCGGGTGGACAGCCTCATCGCGCCGCCCCGCTCTCGTCGTCCCGCAGGACGAACCCCACGCCGCGCACCGTGTGCACGATCCGGCTGCGGCCGCCCGCCTCCAGCTTGCGGCGCAGATAGCTGACGAAGGTGTCCACGGCGTCGGTGCGGACCTCGAAGTCGTAGCCCCAGACGCGCTCCAGCAGCTGGTCACGGGTCAGCACCTGCCCGGCGTTGCGGGCCAGGACCTCCAGCAGGGAGAACTCCCGCCGGGTCAGGGTCAGCTCCCGGTCGTCGAGGCGCGCGCGGTGTGCCGCCGTGTCGAGGGCCAGGCCGCCGACGTGCACGGTGTCGGTGTCGGCGGGCGGCCGGCGGCGCAGCAGCGCGTGCAGGCGCAGCACCAGCTCGTCCAGGGCGAACGGCTTGACGAGGTAGTCGTCGCCGCCGGCCTGGAGCCCGGCGACCCGGTCGGCGACCTCGTCGAGCGCGGACAGCATCAGGACCGGTATGTCGTTGCCGCTCTCCCGCAGCCGCCGGCACACGGTGATGCCGTCGAGGTCCGGCATCGAGATGTCGAGGACCATGACGTCCGGGGGTGACTGCGCCAGCCGCTCCAGCGCGGCCCTGCCGCCCTCCGCCAGTCCGACGGTGAAGCCGTTCAGCCGCAGCCCGCGGCCCAGCGAGCGGCGGATCGCGGCGTCATCGTCCACCAGCAGGACCCGTCCGGTACCGCTTTGTCCGTACATGCACCCCTCCGTGGTGACGGCAGCCTGCCGAAAGCATGCGGCATGGTCTCGGCGGCGCCACGACCGCGGTCGTGGAAGGCGGACGGGGTGGGAGGGGATTGTTCCGGGATGCCGGGCGTTCGGCGGAATTTTCCCTGAAGATGCCTTTGCGGGGCCTTCGTCCGGGGTGCGTCGGCGGGAGCGGTGGGCGGGAGGGACGGGCTGCGGGACAACCGGGCCGCCGGTCGCCCTACAGCAGGTGCTCGATCCTGATCGGCAGTTCCCGGGCCCGGTATCCGGTCGCGTGGAAGACGGCGTTGGCGATGGCCGCCGCGGCACCGACCATGCCGACCTCGCCGAGCCCCTTGACGCCCAGCGGGTTGACCACCTCGTCCGGCACCTCCACGAACTCGACGTCGACATCGGGGGCGTCGGCATTGACCGGCAGCAGGTACTCCCCCAGGCCGGCGTTCGCCCAGCGGCCGTCGCGGGGGTCGACGACCGTGCCCTCCAGCAGCGCCTGGCCGATGCCCCACAGCATCCCGCCCATGGCCTGGCTGCGGGCCGTCTTGGCGTTGAGGACCCGGCCGGGGGCGAAGGCGCCGACCATCCGGCGCACCCGCACCAGCCCGAGGTCCCGGTCGACGGCGACCTCGGCGAACTGGGCGCCGAAGGTGGCGAGCCCGTAGGGGGTGTCGGGGGCGGGCGGGCTCCAGCTGCCGAGCGCGTCCATGTCGGTCATGAAATGACGCTCCATCAGCTGGCGGTAGGTCTCGCCGGCTCCGGGGTCGCCCCGCAGCTCCATCCGTCCCTGCCGGACGGCGACGGTCGCGGGGTCGGCCCCGTGCAGCGGGGAGGCGGGGTCGGCGACGGCCTGCTCGATCAGCTGGTCGCGCAGGGTGGTGACCGCGGTCTGCACCGCGGCGCTGATCATGCCGGCGCCCGCCGAGCCGACCGTGGCCGCGACGTTCGGCAGATCGGTGTCGCCGTACTCGAAGCGGACCCGGTCCACGGCGACGCCGAGGCCGTCCGCGGCGACCTGGGTCATCACGGTGGCCACTCCGGTACCGAACTCCTGGGTCCCGGCCTGCACGACGGCCCGGCCGTCGGCGCAGAGACGGGCCCGGGCGCGCTGCGGCTGCAGGGGGAAGAACACCGGGTATCCGGCGGTGGCCATGCCCTTGCCGATCAGCCAGTTGCCGTCCCGTTCGGAGCGGGGCGCGGGGTCGCGGGACTGCCAGTCGAAGCGGGCCGCGCCGCGGCGGTAGCACTCCGCCGCGCCGTCGCTCGACCAGGGGCGGCCGGTCTGCGGGTCGGCCTCGGCGTGGTTGCGCAGCCGCAGTTGCACCGGGTCGACGCCGATGCGGTGGGCCAGTTCGTCCATGGTGCATTCGAGGGCGAACATCCCCGTGGTCTCACCGGGGCCGCGGGTGAAGGTGGGCGTCATGGTGTTGCTGCGGATCAGTCGGTAGACGCCCTCGTAGTGGGGGCAGTCGTATGCCTGCGCGGCCATGCCGAGCGAGGGCTCCGCCCAGTCGTCGAACGGCGAGGTCAGCGAGAGCTTGTGGTGGCGCAGCGCGGTGAGCCGGCCGTCGTCCGTCGCCCCCAGTTCGATGCGCTGTTCCTGCTCCTCGCGGTGGCCGCAGGAGGTGGACATCTGCTCGCGGGTGAGCGCCAGTTTGACCGGGCGCCGCACCCAGCGTGCGGCCATCGCCGCCAGGGTCACATGCGGCCAGATCATGGCCTTGCAGCCGAATCCGCCGCCGACGAACGAGGCCCGCACCCGCACCTGCGACGGGGAGATGCCCAGCAGCGCCGCGACGGTGTTCTGGCTGGCCGCGATGCCCTGGGTGGCGTCGTAGAGGGTGAGCCGGTCACCGTCCCAGACCGCCGTGGTGGCCGAGGGTTCGATGGGGTGGTGATGGTTCGCGGCGAAGGAGTAGGTGGCGTCCAGGTGGTGGGCCGCCGCCGCGAAGCCGGCCTCGACGTCCCCGCGCACGCTGCGGGCGGGGAGAAACCCCGCGAAGATCGCCTCGGGTTCGTAGGCCTGGTCCCGGCCCTCGTCCAGGGTGGTGACGGAGGCGCCGCGCGCGTAGTCGACGTGGACCTGCCGGGCCGCGAACTGGGCGCGTTCGTGGGAGTCGGCGATCACCATGGCCACGGGCTGACCGAAGTAGTGCACGACGTCGTCCTGCATCGGGAAGAAGCTCTCCCCGGGGGCCGCGTGGCCGGCCAGGGACGGCAGCAGACGCGGCGGCGCGGCGACCCGCGGCAGGTTGCGGTGCGTCAGCACGGCGAGCACCCCGTCGGCGTCCTGTGCCGCGCGCGTGTCGATGCCGGTGATCCGCCCCTGGGCCGTACGGGCGCCGACGAGGGCCGCGTAGGCGGTGCCGGGGAAGGTGAACTCCGCCGCGTAGCGGCCGCGTCCGGTGACTTTGGCGGGGCCGTCGACCCGGTCCAGGGGCCGGCCGACGGCTTCGAGAGTGCTGCCCGTGGTCATGCCGGCTCGCCCCGCGGGCTGGTGGCGGTCCGCAGCGCGCGCACGACGGTGCGGCGGGCGAGTTCGGCCTTGAAGGCGTTCATCGGGCGGGTGACGGCGGGTGCCAGCTCCGCGGCCGCGGCCCGCACGAAGGTGTCCTCGTCGGCGGGCTGCCCCAGGAGCGTCTCCTCGGCCCGGTGCGCCCGCCACGGCTTGGTCGCGACCCCGCCCAGCGCCAGCCGGACCCCGCGGATCCTCCCCTCCGCCACGTCCAGCGCCACCGCCGCCGAGGCGAGGGCGAACTCGTAGGACTCGCGGTCACGCACCTTGAGGTAGAGCGAGCCGCGCGCCATGGGGAGCTCCGGGACCTCGATCGCGGTGATCAGCTCGCCCGGGGTGAGGGGGTGTTCCCGTTCGGGGGTGTCCTCCGGGAGCAGGAAGAAGTCGTCAACGGGGAGGGCGCGGGCTCCTCGGACGCCCTCCACGTGCACGACGGCGTCGAGTGCGACGAGTGCCACCGCCATGTCGGAGGGGTGGGTGGCGATGCAGTGCTCGCTGGTCCCGAGGATCGCGTGACCGCGGTGGACGCCCTCCAGCGCCGAACAGCCGCTACCGGGAACGCGTTTGTTGCAGGCGGATTCGGCGTCGCGGTAGTAGGAGCACCGCACCCGCTGCATCAGATTTCCGCCCATGGACGCCATGTTCCGCAGTTGGGCCGAGGCTCCCAGGAGCAGCGACTGGGCCAGCATCGGGTACCGCTCCACGACACCCGGCGCCTGGGCCACCTCGCTCATGCGGGCCAGCGCCCCGATGACCAGTCCCCCGTCGGGGCGGTCCTCGATGTCGGCCAGCGGGAGCCGGTTGATGTCCACCAGCCGGTTCGGGCGCAGCACGTCCAGCCGGATCAGATCGACCTCCGTGGTGCCGCCCGCGAGGAAGGAGCTGCCGGGGTCGTTCGTCACCGCGGCGACCGCGCCGGGGACGTCGGTGGCACGGGTGTAGCTGAGGGCACGCACGTCACTGTCCTGCCTTCCGGTCCCGCATCTCGCGTATGGCGGAGCGGATATGGGGATAGGCGGCGCACCGGCAGATGTTGCCGCTCATCCACTCGGCGATCTCACGGTCGGTCTCGGCATGCCCCTCCTCCAGCAGCGCGACGGCGGACATGATCTGGCCGGGGGTGCAGTAGCCGCATTGCAGGGCGTCGTGTGCGAGGAACGCGCGCTGCATCGGGTGCAGCTCGTCGCCCTCGGCGAGCCCTTCGATGGTGGTGACCTCGCGGCCCTCGCAGGTGACGGCCAGGGTCAGGCAGGCCAGCACTCTGCGCCCGTCGACCCATACCGTGCACGCTCCGCAGGTGCCCTGGTCACAGCCCTTTTTGGTACCGGTCAGCGCCATGTGTTCACGCAGCGCGTCCAGCAGACTCACCCGTGGTTCCAGGGACAGGGCGCGCGGGACGCCGTTGACGACGAGGTCCATCCGCACGCCGTCGGGCCCGCGGGTCTCCACGGCGGAGGGCTGGGCGACGGATACGGACGCGCCTTTGTCTGCCACGACACTCACCTCGGAGTCGATGCCGTACGTCGAGCGTCCGTCCGGTCGCCGGAGCACGCAACCGGGCGGGGCGGCGGTCAGGACGGGGACGCGGCCGTCCGCACGGGGACGCGAGGGCCCCGGAGGGCTCGCACCGCGTCCCGTGCGGGATAATGCGGGGCATGCGGATCTCAGCCAGGGCGGACTATGCCGTGCGTGCCGCGCTGGAACTCGCCGCCGCCCGGGAGGCGGGCCCGCTCAAGGCGGAGGCCCTCGCACACGCCCAGGACATTCCGCACAAGTTCCTCGAAGGCATCCTGAACGACATGCGCCGGGGCGGGCTGGTGCACAGTCGGCGCGGCGGCAACGGCGGCTACCGGCTGGCCAGGCCCGCGGAGGCGATCAGCATCGCCGATGTGATCCGTGTCGTGGACGGGCCGCTGGTCTCGGTCCGCGGCGTGCGTCCGCCGGAGCTGTCCTACTCCGGTCCCGCCGAGTCCCTGCTGCCGTTGTGGATCGCCCTGCGGGCCAATGTCCGGGAGATCCTCGACGGGGTGTCGCTGGCCGATGTCGCCTCGGCCGGGCTCCCGGCGGAGGTGTCCGCGCTGACGGAGGACCCGGCCTCCTGGGCCAACCCGTAAGGGCACCCCCGCCCGGCCGGCTTCCCCTGTGCGTTGATCTCGTATCCCAAGACCGCCTTGTCCATGCTGTGAACGGTCCTTGCTCCGCGCGCAGTCGGCGCCGCATTCTTGCCTCTCCGCTATTCCTATCAATCCAGTGGGAAAACCAGGGAAGAGGGGACGGGTGTGCCCACGGCACGGTTTCCGTCTCTCCGGCCGGTGGCGCGGCCGCCGGCGCCGCGCCCGACACACCCGACAGGACGGTGCACCGCGCCATGCCGAAGAAGTCCGCAGCACGGCCCGGTCCCGCGCCGTCCGCCCCGGGCGCCGGCGAAGCGCTCCGGCCGCGGCTGACCCGTGAGGTCGCGGACGACCTGGCGGTGGACGCCCTGCCGCGCGACCGGGCGGGCAAACCGCCGTTCGACGAGGCCGCGCGGCTGCGCGAGGCGGGGCTGCCCGCGCTGCTGACCCCGCCCGGGCCGGACGGCCGGGGCACCGACTGGCGCACCGCCTGCGCGGCCCTCCGGGAGATCGCGGCGGCGGACAGCTCCATCGGCGAACTGCTGGGCCGGCACTACGCGCTGTCGTGGAGTCCCCGCTTCTTCGCCACCCCGGAACGGGCCGACGAGCTGGAGCGCCGGGCGGTGGCCGAGCGGTGGCTGTGGGGCGGGAGCACCGACCTCCCGGGCGCCGAGCCGGCCACGGGGCCCGGCCTCACGCTCACACCGGCCGGCGGCGGATACCTCCTCGACGGGCACGCCGCCCTCGCCGCGGGGGTGCAGGTCTCCGACCGGCTGGTGCTCGGCGGGGTGGACACCGCCACCGGCGACTGGCTGATGGTGTGTCTCGACCCGGAGCGCCCCGGGGTGAGCGCCGACGCCGCGCACGACCGTCTCGGCCAGCGGCTGACGGGAGCCGGCAGTCTCACCTTCGACGGCGTCCCGGTCCCCGTGGACGAGGTGCTCGGCACCGTCCCCCGCGACGAGCACGCCGTCTCCCCGTTCGCCACGCTCGCCCCGCTGGCGCTCCGGCTCGCCCTGGCCCACGTCACGCTGGGCACCGCCGAAGGCGCGCTGGCCGAGGCGCGGGACGCCGACCGCGCCGCACCGGGCCGACGGCCGGGGGCGCCACCGGACGAGGGTGCCTGCCCGGACCGCGCCGACGGGGATCCCTATCTCCTGCTCGCGTACGGGGAGCTGGTGACGGCGGCTCATACCGCGGCCGTGGTGGTGGAGTCGGCCACCGAGGCACTGGCGCGGGGGCTGGCGGCCGGGCGCGGGTTCGGGGTCGAGGAACGGGCCGACATCGCGGTGCGGGTGGCCGCGGCGGAGGCCGTCACCGGCCGCTCGGCGATGCGGATCACCACACGCGTCCTGGAACTCACCGGGGGCGCCGCCGACCCCCTGGGCCTCGACCGGTTCTGGCGCAACGCCCGCGTCCTCACGGCGCGGACCACCCCCGCGCACCGGCTCCGGGACATCGGCGACCACTATCTGAACGGCACGCACCCGCCGTTGACCCTGCGCGCCTGACGGGGCGCGTCGCGCGGTGAGGGGTCAAATCGCCGGGCCGTCGGCGCAGCTTCGAACGGATCGGCACCGGGGGCTGCTACATCTCGTGTGTGCCTCCCCGAGCGGGGAAGCCCGTCGGTCCTGTGAGGTGGCGCCTTGTCAGAAAGCAGCAGTGCTCCGGTACACCGGCCACGCAGACGGGAGGAGCCCCTCCAGCGGCTGCTGTTCGGCGGGGTGTACGGCTCGGTGCTCGCCAGCGCCCTGGCGGCGGCCCTGGACCACGAGGGCCGGCCGGCGGACCCCGGGTATGACGCGCTGTGGGTGACGCTGGCGGCGATCGCGTCGGCCGCGGCCCACGGTTACGCGCACTCCATCGCGCACCGCACCGAGGAGGACACCCAGGTCACCGCGAGCGCGGTGCGCTCCATGCTCACCGAATGGCCGCTGGTGGTCGCGGTGCTGCCGACGGTGGCCGCCCTGCTCGGCTCCTACGCGCTCTGGTGGAGCGAGGAGAGCGCGGTCGAAGTCGCCCTGGGCGTCAACATGGTGGCGCTGTTCGGCTGGGGCGTGTGGGCGGCCCGGGTGGCGCAGCGGGGGTGGCCGGCGTCTCTGCGCGTCGGTGGTGTGGACGTGCTGATCGGCTTGTTCATCGTGATCGCGAACGTGGTGAGCAAGTAGCCGGACGGCGGCGGGCCCGGGCCGGATCGCGGCCCTTCGGGGCATGCGCCGCCCCCGGGTCAGTGCGGCGCCTTCACCGCCAGCCAGTCGGCGATGGCCCGGGCGATGGGCTGGTCGGTCTCCAGCTGGACGAAGCCGAACTGCCCGCCCTGGTTGCACTCCAGGAACCACCAGGCGCCTTCGGGGTCCTCGGCGAAGTCGAATGCCCCGTAGGCGAGTTGGGCGATGTCCAGGTAGGAGAGCACCGCCCGGTGGATGGCGTCCGGGACCTCGGCTGGCTCCCAGGTGCCGTGGTGGGTGAAGCGGCTGTCCACCTCGTCGGGGTCGGCCTTCTTCCGGGCGGCGAAGAGCTGTTCGCCGACGCAGGTCAGCCGGATGTCGGCGGCCTTGGGGACATGCCGCTGGAGCAGGGTCGGGCCGGCCGCCACGCCGGAGAAGTCCGTGTCCGGGCTGATGCGGGTGGTGGGCAGCACCATCGGCGGGTCGCCGGGGTGCTTTCCGCTGACCGACTTCACCACGAGGTCCCGCTGGGCGGCGGCGAACTGGCGGGCGGCGGACGGGAAGGAGGTGAGCAGGGTGGGGGGTACGAGGAAGCCGCTGCGGTGGGCGACGTGGAGCTGCCAGGGCTTGTAGCGGGCCTGTGCGGCCGCGGTGGGGTGGTTCATCCAGCGTGCCCGGGTGCAGCTGAGCATGCCGTACAGCGCCTGTTCGGCCTCGGCCGTGATCCAGGCGGACTGTTCGGCCGAGCGCGCTCCGGGGGCGCCGGGCCGGCGGACCCACACCGAGCGCAGGCTGTCCAGGCTCACCATGCGCTCGCCCGACTTCAGGTAGCCGTGGAAGTCGTGGTCGGTGTACTCGGCCGACAGGGAGACGCGCCCGGGGAGGTCGGCGGGGTCGAGACGGACGAGCGGCACCCCGAGGTCGTGCAGCGTCGCGACCACGATGTCCGCGGTCAGGTCTTCCTCACAGGTGAGGACCAGGACGGTCATCGGTGCTCAGTCGTCGAAGTGGGTCTTGGAACCGGCGGTGGAGGCGGTGGTGCCGGTGGCCAGCAGCACGGCGCGGCTGCAGGTGGCCGGGCGTCCGTCCGGCAGGACGTTGAGTTGCCGCGTGGCGTCGTAGCTGTAGGGGGTGCTGGTCGGCGACTTCACCGCCGGCCGGGCGTAACTCAACGCAAACGGTCGCATGCCATCTCCTTCAAAAAACGGTTTCCGAGCCTTAGCCACGGGGCAGAGGTGGAAGGCCCCGCCTTATGACTCTGCACGGAAGACGCGACAATCTGGCCGTTTAGTTGCTTCTTTTGCTCGTTTCCAGCGTTCCCCTTGACTGAAAAGCGGCGAACGCGTACTCACTGTCCTCCCTTTGTGTCGCCGTGTAGGCGCCGGGCCCCGTGCACGCCGGAAAGCCCCGCCAGGACAGGCGGGGCTGACGGTTCGTCAGTGAACGGTGAGCCTACTCCGGAGGCACCCCGCCGACCGCGTCCCGCACGGGTGTGCCGTCCAGAAGGGCGGCGACGAGGTCCACGGTCAACCGGTGCCAGTGGCGGGCGCCCCGGAGCATGGTGTGTCCGCCGCGCGGCATGGCGACCGTGTGGACGCGGGCCCCGGACCGCCGGGCACGGTCGGCGAAGTGCCAGGAGGCCTCCGCGTCGGTGATCCGGTCGCGCACGTCGTGCAGCAGCACCAGCGTCCGCTCCCGCAGATGGGTGACGGGCTCCCCCGGCGGGCACCAGGGAGCGAGTGCGACCACGCCCCGCACCGCGGGGTGCCCGCCGGTGCGCAGGGCGGCCCGGCCGCCCATGGAGTGGCCGACGAGCACCACCGGCGCGTCCGGGACCCGCGCGACCAGTTCGTCCAGCGCGGCGCGCGCGTCCCGGGCGGCATCGGCCCGCGGGCCGTTCCACCCCCGGTAGCGGTAGCGCACGGAGGCCAGCAGCACCTCCCGGCCGCGCGGGGTGCGGGAGATCGCGGAGCCGAACGGCCGCATCCGCAGCGCGGGGAGGTCGAGCCGGGTGGGCGGGGTGCGGTCGTCGGGCCGCCCTCCGTGCAGCAACAGCACGGCCGCCTGCGCGGTGTCCGGGCCGTGGTGCACCACCAGCGGCCGGTGCGGCCGCCCGTGGTCGGGCTCCGGGGGCCGGGTCGTGCCTGTCGTCATGGGCGGGGGGCCTCCGGGTCGGGGTGGCGGCGCGGTGGCAGGGGGAGGAATCCGCTGGTGCGGGCCGTGTAGGCGGCGTATCCGGGACGGTCGGCGAGCTGCTTCTCCAGCAGTCGCTTGCCGCTGCCGAGGGTCAGCAGGAAGGACATCACCAGCGGCGAGACGACGCTGACGGCCGCCGCCTGCCAGGTGCCGCAGGCCAGTCCGAACAGCCCCCACCAGACGAGGAAGTCGCCGAAGTAATTGGGGTGCCGGGTCCAGCTCCACAGGCCGCGGTCCATGACCCTGCCCCGGTGGGCCGGGTCGGACTTGAACCGGGCGAGCTGATGGTCCCCCACGCTCTCGAAGACGAAGCCGGCGGCCCACAGCAGTCCGGCGGCGACGGCCCCGGGCCCCAGCGGCACCGGAACGTACTGGGCCACCTGCACCGGGAGGGACACCAGCCACACCAAGGCGGCCTGGAGCAGATAGACCATGCGCAGGGCGTAGGCGTCGCGGCTGCCGGGGGCCCTGGCGAGCATCCGCTCGTAGCGCGGGTCCTCGCCGTGCCCGCGGCCGCGGCGGGCGATGTGGGCGGCCAGCCGCAGCCCCCACACCACCGTCAGGACGGTGACCACGAGCCGCCGGCCGTCGTCGCCGTGGCCGGCCGACAGCACCCAGCCGACCAGGGCCACCACCGCGAAGGCCACGCCCCAGGCGATGTCCACCAGCCGGTGCAGCCCCCTGGCGCGGGCGGCGGCGAAGGTGACCAGCAGCACCGTGAGGGCGGCCCCGGCCGACGCCGCGGCGCCCACGGCGAGGGCCGCCCAGGGCAGTCCGGTCATCCCCGTCCTCCCGGCGCGTACCAGTCGAACGGCGTGGGCGGCATGGCGGCCTCTCCGTCCGGGGTGGGGCGTACCGCGAGGATCTGGTCGACGCCCATCCGGCGCTCGCGGAACGCCAGTCCGCTGCCGGCCATGTACAGCCGCCACACCCGGGCGGTCGGCTCCCCGGCCAGCGCCACGAACTCCGCCCAGCGGGTCTCCAGGGTGTGCTGCCAGGCGGCGATGGTCCGTACGTAGTGTTCCCGCAGCGACTCGACGGACCGCACCTCCAGCCCGGCGGACTCCAGCAGACCGACCGTCTCGCCGAGCGGGCGCATGTGCATGTCGGGGGCGATGTAGGACTCGATGAACGCGCCGCCGCCCCGGGCTCCGGCGCCGCGGGACATCTGCTGGACCAGCAGCCGTCCGCCGGGACGCAGCAGCGTGTGCAGGCGGGCGGCGAAGGCCGGGTACTGGGCGTCGCCGACGTGCTCGCCCATCTCGACGGCGCACACCGCGTCGTGGTGGGCCTCGGTGATGTCCCGGTAGTGCCTGCGCTGGACGTCGACCAGCTCGCCCAGCCCCTCCCGGGCGACCCGGGCGGCCACGTGGTCGTGCTGCTCCCGCGACAGGGTCACCGCGGTGACGTGGGCCTTGAACTCCCGTGCCGCGTACAGCGACAGGCTCCCCCAGCCACAGCCGATGTCCAGCAGCCGGGCACCGGGGAACAGCCCCAGCTTGCGGCAGATCAGCTCCAGTTTGTCGCGCTGCGCGTCGGCCGGCCCGTAGGACGGGTCGTCGGGGCGCCTCCAGTAGCCGCAGGAGTAGGCCATGGTCTCGTCCAGCAGCAGCGCGTACCAGTCGTTGGACAGGTCGTAGTGGTGGCTGATGGCGGCCCGGTCGCGGCCGGTGCTGTGGAGCGCGCCGCGCAGCCGGGCCTGCGGGGCGCCGGGGGCGGGCGGGCGCGGGCCCAGCGCCCCCAGGCGCAGGGCGGTGACGGCCAGCGCGGCCAGCTGCCGCGGGCCGGGAGCGGCCGGGGCCGGGCCGCCGTCACGTACCGCGCGCCACACTCCGCTCAGCGCGTCCGCGAGGTCGCCCTCCACCTCCAGCTCTCCGGCGATGTAGGCCTGGGCCAGGCCCAGTTCGCCCGGCTGCCACAGCAGTCGGCGCAGTGCGCGCCGGGTGCGCAGTACGACGACCGGCGCGTCCGGCGGCCCGGCCTCGCTGCCGTCCCAGGCGCGCAGCCGCACCGGCAGGCCGCCCGGGAAGTGGTCGTCGAGGAGTGCGGCGAGTCGGTGTGCGACGGGCGTCATCGGCGCTCTCCGTCCTGCGTCGGGGTCGCGGGGGTCAGGAGCAGCTGGCGGACGTCGAGGTAGCCGGCCCGGAATCCGGCTTCGGAGTAGGCGAGATAGAACTCCCACATCCGGCGGAAGACCGGGTCGAAGCCCAACGCGGCGACCTCGGCGGAGCGTGCGGTGAAGCGCTCGCGCCACAGCCGCAGCGTCTCGGCGTAGTGGCCGCCGTATCCGTCGCTCTCCCGCACCCGGAGACCGGCGGATGCCGCGCACCGGTCGATGGCCTCGGCGGAGGGGACGATGCCGCCGGGGAAGATGTACTTGTGGATCCAGGTGTAGGTGGTGCGGGTGGCGCGCATCCGCGCGTCCGGCATGGTGATGGCCTGGAGGGCGATCCGGCCGCCGGGTGCCACGAGGCGGGCCAGGGCCTCGAAGTAGACGGGCCAGTATTCCTCGCCGACCGCCTCGATCATCTCCACGCTCACCACGGCGTCGTAAACCCCGGTCACCTGCCGGTAGTCGCACAGCTCGACCGAGACCCGGTCCGCGTGGCCGGCCCGGGCGATCCGCTCGACGGCCAGCTCCCGCTGCTCCTGCGAGAGGGTCACGGAGACCACCCGGGCGCCGCGGGCGGCGGCGCGCAGGGCCAGTTCGCCCCAGCCGGTGCCGATCTCCAGCAGCCGGGTGCCCTCGCCGACACCGGCCAGGTCCAGCAGCCGGTCGATCTTGCGGTGCTGGGCGTCGGGCAGGTCGTCCCACGCGGCGGGACGCCTGCGGAAGACGGCGGAGGAGTAGGTCATGCTGCGGTCGAGGAAGAGCGCGAAGAGGCCGTTGGACAGGTCGTAGTGGCGGTGGATGTTCTGCCGTGCGCCGTCCAGGGTGTTGCGCTGCGCGCCGGGCCGGCGGCGCGTCCAGACGCCCCGGAGCGACTGCAGTGGGCGGGGCACCAGCGAGGTCAGCCGGGAGGCGAGCACGGTGAGCACGCCGACCAGGTCGTCGGCGTCCCACTCCCCCGCCATGTAGGACTCGCCGAAGCCGATCAGCCCGTCGGCACCGATCCGGCCGAAGAACGCCTCCGGGTCGTGCACCCGCAGCAGCGGGCCCTCGTCGCCGGTGACCGGCGCGTCACCGTAGAGCACTCTCAACGGCAGTGCGGCCAGGGCCCGTTGGACGATTCGGCGGGTCACTCCGGTGCGGAGGGCCGAGGCGCGTGGGCCGCGCGCCACGTCCGGCCAGGCTGCCGCGTCCGGCCGCGCCGGAGCCGTCGCGACAACGGGAGCCGGGGCGGCGGCACCGGTTGCGGTGCGGTCCGAGACGGAGGTGTTCACTTCATGCCCTCCTGAAGGCGGTGGCGGGTACGGGGCTGTACGGGGAGCCCGCGCAGGAACAGGCGGATGCCGTGCCGGCGGATCGCGGCCGAGACCGCGGCGGTCGACCAGGGGTGGCGCCGCGCCGTGGCCAGCAGCTGCCGGACGGTGGCGGGCCGCCGGGTGCCGCGTACGGTCGCGGTGAACGGCGTGCGCTGCCCGCGGCGCAGCTGGACGGTCAGATCGAGGCGGCCGGCGGGCTCGGGCAGGCGCATCCGGTAGGCGCCGTCGACGGGGAAGAACGGGGAGACATAGAACTCCTTGGCACTCTCCGCGCGGTCCTGTGCGTCGGTGCGCAGCAGATAGCAGTGGCGCTCGCCGTAGGTGTTGTGCACCTCGGCAACGACGCAGAGCTGGCGGCCGTGCCGGTCGTGACACCAGTACAGGGTCAGCGGATTGAAGACGTGGCCCAGGACGCGGGCGTGCGCGAGCATCAGCACCCGCCCGCCGTCGAGGTCCACGCCACGGCTCGTCAGGAACCGTTCCAGACCCGCACGGAGAGTCGGCGCGGTGCCGCCGAAGTGGTCGCGGGAATCGAACCGGGCCAGCGGGCGCAGGGCGGCCGGGAGCCGGGGCGGGTGGTCGAGGTCGATCAGCCAGAGGTAGGTGCGGTGGCGCAGGGAGTGGCGCACCGGGGCCGTACGGGTGTGGGAGACCACGCACTCGTAGAGCGCCGGAGTGCTCGCCCCGGTGTCGGGGACGGCCGGGGCGGCCGCGGGGGTGGTCACCAGCGCACCCCCAGGGCAGCGGCCGCCTGCACGCCGGAGCGGCAGCCGTCCTCGTGGAAGCCCCAGCCGTGGTAGGCACCGGCGAACGCGGTGACCGCCGTGTTCAGTTGTGGCAGCCGCTGCTGGGCGGCGAGCGACTCGGGGGTGTACTGGGGGTGGGCGTAGACCATGCGGGCCAGGATCCGGTCGGTGGGGACGCGGTCGCCGGCGTTGAGGGTGACGATGAAGTCCTCGGCGGCATCCAGCCGTTGCAGCCGGTTCATGTCGTAGCTGACCTGCACCTCGTCGGCGGGCGTGGTGCACGAGGCCATCAGGTAGTTCCACGAGGCGCGGGCCCCGCGGGCGCGGGGCAACAGCGAGGTGTCGCCGTGCAGCACGGTGGGGTTGCGTGAGTAGCGGAACGCGCCGAGGGTCTCCCGCTCGTCTTCGGTGGGCCGGGCGAGCATCCGCAACGCCTGGTCGGGGTGGGTGGCCAGCACCACCGCGTCATGGGCGTGCGTGGTGTCGTCCTCGGTGACGATCCGGGCCCCGTCGGGGGTGCGGTGGACGGCGCGGACCGGGGTGCCGGTGCGTACCGCGGTGAGCTGCTTGCCGACCCGGCTGACGTACTCCACCGAGCCGCCGGTCACCGTCCTCCACCGCGGGGAGCCGCCGACCGACAGCAGCCCGTGATGCTCCAGGAAGCGGAAGAGGTAGACGGCGGGGTAGCGCACGGCGGTGGTGGGGGCGCAGGACCACACCGCGGAGACCAGCGGCATCACGAAGTGGTGGACGAAGTAGCGCGAGAAGCGGTGCGCGGTGAGGAACCGGCCCAGGGTCAGGGTGTCGCCGGGGTCGAGGGCGAGCGTGCCGCGCGCCGCACGGTGGAAGGCCCGGATCTCGGTCAGCATCCGCAGATAGCGGCCCCGCAGGACGTTGCGCGGCTGGGCGAACACCCCGGCCGGGCCCCGCGCGCCGGCGTACTCCAGTCCGCAGCCCTCGCACCGCACCGACATGCTCATCTCGGAGTCCTGTGTGGCCACCCCGAGTTCGCGGAAGAGCCGCAGCAACAGCGGGTAGGTGCGCGCGTTGTGGACGATGAACCCGGTGTCGACGCGCACCGTCCGGCCGTCAGCCGTGGGCCGGTCGTGCGTGTGGGCGTGGCCGCCGAGCCGGTCCTCCGCCTCGTACAGCGTCACCTCGCACCCGCCTCGCTCCAGCACATGGGCCGCGGTGAGCCCCGCGACCCCGCCGCCCACCACCGCTATCCGTCGACGCTCCACAGCCGGCTGCCTCCTCCTGTCGGGGCGGGGCCGCTGCCTTGTCGCGGCGCCCTGCTCACCCGGGGATTCGGAGCCGGTGGCGGCGCGGATTGGTGGCGATGCGCACGATCTCGCGGGCGGTCGCGGGCGGTACGCGGGCAGCCCGGCCGGCCCCGCCGCGACGGACCGGCGGCGGGGCCGTCAGCCGTGCGCGGGGGGGCCGGTGGTGCGCGGCGGTCACACGCCGAGCAGGCCCAGGGGCGGGCTGGTGGGCCGGCTGGAGCCGCCCGGCGGTTCCGCGGTGATGCCGACGCCGTCGGCGCCCCGCGGTCCGCCGGTCAGCAGCATCGCGCCGCTGGAGCGGCCGGTCTCGACGAGTCCGGCGGGGACCATCGAGCCGTTGCGGCTGTACCAGAGTTCGTAGACCCGGTGGCCGGGCAGCGCCGGCAGGCCGTGGTAGAGGAACGCGGTGCGTCCCTGCTGTTCGGAGGCCACGACCGTGCCGCTGCCGCCGCCCTTGAGCGCCGTGGTGTGGAAGGTGGCGTCCGGGGCGGCCAGCAACGCGCTGACCGCGGCCGCCTGTTGCTCGGCGCGCACGCCGCGGTCCCGCTGCGCGTCGGCGTCGTGCCGGGCCTGGACGGCGTACCCGCCGGCGACGGCGGCGGCCACCAGACAGGCCGCGGCCGCCAGATAGGGCAGCCGGTGCCGCATCCGGCGGCGCATCGGGACCACGCTCGCCGCGTGCTCGGCCGGCGGCAGCTGTCTGACCTCGGGCAGGGCGGCCATCACCCGGGTGCGCAGGGCGGCCGGGGGGACCTCGGCCACCGCCAGGGCCAGCCGGGCGGCGGTCTCCTGGAGCTCGCGCACCTCCTGGGTGCAGGCCTCGCACCGGTCGAGATGGCGGGCGAACTCCGCGGCCTCCCGGCCGGTCAGCGCGCCCAGGGCGTAGGCGCCGGTCAGGGTGTGCAGTTCGACGGTGCTCATGCCGATACCCCCAGGCAGTCGCGGAGCCGGATCAGCCCGTCCCGCAGCCGTGTCTTGACCGTTCCCAGTGCCGTGCCGAGCAGGTCGGCGGTCTCGCGGTAGGTGTACCCGCGGTAGTAGGCGAGCGTCACCGACTCCCGCTGGAGCTCGGTCAGCTGTCCCAGGCAGCGACGGACCTGTTCACGCTCCAGCCGTCGTTCCACCTGCTCGCTGACCTCGTCGAACGCCGCGGTGTAGTCGTGCACCGCGGCCCTGTGGTCCCGGTCGGCCGCGGCCTGGGCCGAGCGCACCCGGTCCACCGCGCGGCGGTGCGTCAGCGTCATGATCCAGGCCATCGCGCTCCCCTGCCGCGGGTCGAAGCGGGCCGCGGTCCGCCACACCTCGATGAGCACCTCCTGCGCGACCTCCTCGGACTGCGCCGGGTCCCGCACGACCCGGCGCACCAGACCCAGCACGGTCCCGGCCACCGCCGTGTAGAGACTCTCGAACGCCTGCTGATCGCCCCGCGAGACGCGGTCGAGCAGGGACTCCAGGGCACCGCTGTGCGGTGCTGAGGAGCGGTCGCCGCGGCGGGCTGCGACGGGCATGGACACCTCCGGACTGTGACGTGGTCACAGCTGATTCGGCGCCGGGCGACACCTGGATTGGTGGACGGGGGGATTCTTGCCGATGGCCCGGCGCGCGCCGCACGCGCCCCCCGCCGGGGCGCCGCCCCGGGACGCCCTACGACGGCCGCCGGCCCAGATCGCGCAGGACCTCGCGGGCCGCGCGGGTGCCGGAGGCCAGCGCCCCCTGGACGGAGCCGGTCGCCCGGTGATCCCCGCACGCGTAGCGGCCGGGGCCGATGCGCGAGGGCCGGCTCAGCGGCTGCGGCGGCAGCATCGCGGGCAGCGCGTCATGGACCGTGCGGACGGTGAGCAGCTCCCACGCGGCGGCGTCGGCGTCGTAGGCCTCGGCGAGCGCCGTACGCACGCTGTCCTCCCGGCCGGGGGTGTCCGCGCCGAGCACCGAGGTGGCCACCAGGCTGTAGCCGTCCGGCGCGTAGCCGGGGACCACCTCGCTCAGGACGCAGGTGTTCAGGAACCGCCGGCGGACGTCGACGAGCAGGGTCGGCTCGGCCAGGGGTGTCGCCGTCGCCACGTGGTAGTAGGTCGTGACCTCGCGGTGCGGCGGGATGTACAGCCCGGGCAGCAGGGAGGCGGCCGCGGCCGCTCCGGTGGCGACCACGACGGTGCGGGCCGCAAGGTGCTCACCGCCGGCGGTCATCACCCCGTCGTCGGTGAGCCGGGCGACCGGGCAGTCCAGCCGCACCGCGTCCGGCGGCAGGGCGCCGGCGAGCTGCCGGGGCACCGCGCCGATGCCGTCGCCGGGCAGGCACAGGGTGCCGCGCAGCATGCTGCGCCACACCAGGTGGAAGAAGCGGCTGGAGGTCTCCAGTTCGTCCTCCAGGAAGATCCCCGACAGGAACGGCCGGAAGAACCGGGCGACGAACTCCTCGGAGACGCCCGCCGCGGCGAGCGCGGTGCGGGTGGTGCGCTCCGTGCCGCATTTGAGGAGGACGGCCGGCGCCAGCGCGTCGCGGGCCGACAGCGCGCCGAGAGCCAGCAGATCCCGGGTCCCGGCCAGCCGGCCCGGCAGCAGATCGGCCGCCCGGCGCGGCTCGCGGCTGGGGTCGGCGAAGCGCAGCCGCCCGCTCCCGGTGTGCACGAGCACGGCCGGCGAGAAGGGGTGGAGCCGGAGCGCCCGCCGCTGGATGCGCCTCTTGACCTGGGGGTAGGCGGTGTTGAACACCTGGAATCCGCGGTCGATGACGAACCCGTCCACCCGGTCCGACCGCATCCGCCCGCCGACCCCGTCGGAGCCTTCGAGGACCTGGACGGCCAGTCCGGCCGACCGCAGATCACCGGCGCAGGCGAGCCCGGCCGCTCCCGCGCCGACGACCAGGACATCGACCGCACTGCCGGCTGCCGTCATGGGGCACCGCCTTTCGCCTCGGGCACCGTGTCCGCACGCCTCGGGCCGGCGGGGCCGGTGCGCCGCTGTGGGCTCTTCGTACCGTCCCGCCGGGGCGCCCGCCCGGATCCGCCGGAATTCCCGCGCGTCGCACCCGGCCGGGCGCCCGGGAACTGCGCAAGGATCGCCGTCGGGGCACCGAGGAGAGGACCGGGTGTGCGGGACGCGGATGCCGTCATCGTCGGCGCGGGAGCGGCCGGACTCTCGCTCGCCCACCGGCTGTGCGCCCCGGCGGCGGGCCGCGGGCCGCGGGTGCTGCTGGTCGACGCACCGCCCGGCCCCCGCACCCCGCCGGAGCGCACCTGGTGCTACTGGGAGGCACCCGGCGGCGCCTTCGACGGCGCGCTGACCGCCTCGTGGGAACGGCTGCGGGTCCACGGGCCCGGCGGGGCGGCGACCGTGGGCAGCCCCGCGCCCTTCCGGTACAAGATGCTGCGCTCGCGTGACTTCGAGGCCCTGGTCGGCGGCCGGCTCGCCGGTGCGGACGGCGTCGAACGGGTCGAGGCGACGGTGGACCGCGTGCGGGACGCGCCCGGCGGGGCCGAGGTACGGGGGCGGGACGCGGCGGGGCGGCCGGTACTGCTGCGGGCGCGCTGGGCCTTCGACTCCCGGCCGGCCGGGAGCCTGCCGTCGGCCCGCACCACGCTCCGGCAGCACTTCCGCGGGTGGTTCGTGCGGACCCGGCACCCCGCGTTCGACCCCACGACGGCGGACCTGATGGACTTCCGTACCCCGCAGCCCGCCCACGGCCTGTCGTTCGGCTACGTGCTGCCGCTGGACGAGTGTGCCGCGCTGGTGGAGTACACGGAGTTCTCCCGCCGCGCCCTGGACACCGCCGCCTACGAGCGGGCCCTGCGCCACTACACCGGACAGGTGCTGCGCCTGGGCGCGTTCCGGATCACCGGGACCGAACAGGGCGTGATCCCGATGACCGACGGGCGCTTTCCGCGGCGGGGCGGACGCGCGGTGTTCCGCATCGGGACCGCGGGCGGCGCCACCCGCCCCTCGACCGGGTACACCTTCGCCGCCGTGCAGCGGCAGAGCGCGCTGATCGCGGCGGCCCTGCGGGCGGGCCGGACACCGCTGCCGCCGCCCGCGCACACCTCGTGGCACCGGGCGCTGGACGCGGTGCTGCTGCGGGCGCTGGACAGCGGGCGGGTGGACGGTGCCGAGTTCTTCGACGGGCTGTTCCGCACGGTGCCGACGGCGCGGCTGCTGCGGTTCCTCGACGGCCGCTCGCGGCTGTGGGAGGACCTCACCATCGGCCTGCGCACCCCCGTGCTGCCGATGCTCCGCACCGTCGCCGAACTGCCGCTGCTGCCCCGCCGCGCCGCGCCCTGGTGACCGGTGCCTTCCCCCCGCACCGGGCGCCGGCCGCCCCTCGTACCGACCCTTGAGGAGGACCCGTGACACCTCGACAGCGGCACGACGGGGCCGCGCGGCGCGGACGTGACCGGCGGGCGCACCGGCTGCCGGGGCCGCCGGGACGGGACCGGGCCGCGCCCGCGGGGCCGCGCGTCGCGGTGATCGGCGGTGGCATCGCGGGCCTCGCCGCCGCGACGGCGCTGGCCGAACGGGGTGTGCGGGTGACCCTGTACGAGCGGGAGCGGAGCCTGGGCGGCCGGCTGGCGGGCTGGCCGGTGCGGCTGGCCGACGGCTCGCGGGCGACCATGAGCCGCGGGTTCCACGCCTTCTTCCCCCAGTACTACAACCTGCGGGGGCTGTTGCGGCGGGCCGACCCGGGACTGGAGACGCTCCGGCGGCTGCCGGACTATCCGCTGCACCACCGTTCGGGCCTGCGGGACAGCTTCGCGCGGGTGCCGCGCACGCCGCCCTGGAGCGCGCTGGGCTTCGCCGCGCTCAGCCCCAGCTTCGGCTGGCGGGATCTGGCGCGGATGTCCCCGGGGGCGGCGCTGCCGCTGCTGGATGTGCGGGTGCCACAGGTCTACGAGCGGCTGGACCGCACCAGCGCCTGGGACTTCCTCGACGGCATCCGGTTCCCCGAAGCCGCCCGGCACCTCGCGTTCGAGGTGTTCTCGCGGAGCTTCTTCGCCGACCCGCGGGAACTGTCCGCCGCGGAGCTGGCGTTGATGTTCCACATCTACTTCCTCGGCTCCAGCGAGGGCCTGCTGTTCGATGTGCCGGGCGAGCCCTTCCCGCAGGCCCTGTGGGAGCCCCTCGGCCGGTATCTCACCGGGCACGGGGTGGCCCTGCACACGGACACGGAAGTGGCGGGCGTGGAGCCGGCGGCGGACGGCGGGCTGTGCGTCGCCGGCGGTGGGGAGCCCGCGGAGCGCCGGTTCGAGGCGGTGGTCCTCGCGCTGGACCCCGGTGGGCTGCGCCGGCTCGTCGCCGCCTCGCCCCGGCTGGGGAACGCCGCCTGGCGGGCGCGGATCGGGCGGCTGCGGACCGCGCCGCCCTTCCTGGTGTCCCGGCTGTGGCTGGAGCGGCGGGTGTACGCCGACCGGCCCGGCTTCCTGGGGACCAGCGGCTACGGCTCCCTGGACAACGTCAGCGTGCTGGAGCGCTGGGAGGGGGAGGCGGCCCGCTGGTCCGCCCGTACCGGCGGCTCGGTGCTCGAACTGCACGCCTACGCGGTGTCCCCGGACGCCGACCGGGACCGCGAACAACGCCTCCTGGTAGGCCAGTTGCACGCCCTCTACCCGGAGACCCGCGACACCCGGATCGTGGACGGTCGCCACGAGTGGCGGGCGGACTGCCCGCTGTTCCCGGTGGGCGGCTACGGCGACCGGCCCACCGTGCACACCCCCGACCCGCGGCTGGTGGTGGCGGGCGACGCGGTGCGCACCACGCTGCCGGTGGCACTGATGGAGCGCGCCGCGACGACCGGGTTCCTCGCGGCCAACGCCCTGCTGGCGCGCTGGGGCGTGCGCGGCCAGACGCTGTGGACCGTGCCGGGCAGGGGGCGTTCGGCGGTGCTGCGGTGGGCGGCCCGGCAGTCCGGACGGTGAACCGGGCAGGCCGTCGCGCGCCGGGCGGGCGGCGCCTCAGCCCGGGAAGCGTCCGCTGCTGCGCAGCTCCCAGCGGCGCTCGGCGTAGGCCAGGTCGTCGCGCCACAGCCGGGCCGAGGCGGCGCGTATCAGCGGCCGCAGGGCGGGCGCGGCCGCGCGGGCCAGGGCGAATCCGGGGCGGCGGGAGGTGGCGACGATCGCCTCGACGACGGCGGTGCGCGGGCGCCCCCGGTCGTCCGGGCCCAGCGGCGTGGCATGGGTCTCCACCACCGAGCCGCGCCCTTCACCGGCCACGATGTGCATCACCACGGTGCGCGGCTCGGGGGCGGTGAACCGCGCGGTGACCGGCACGACGGCCCGGCCGGCGACCCGGAACGAGACCTCGACGGTGAAGCCTTCGGACGGCTCACCGCCGGCCGGGGAGCCGGCCACGGTGAGGTCGGCGAAGGAGTAGGGGTGGAACCACGCGCCGTGCCACGGGTCGAGGCGGTTGGCCACCACGTCCTCGGGCTCGCAGACGCCGGTGGTGGTGTGGACGGCGGCGACGGTTCCCGCCGGGCGCGGCCGGACGGGGCGGACCGGCTCCGGCAGCGGGAGTTCGCCGCCCGCCTCGTCCAGCCGCACCCAGGCCAGGAGTCCGTCGTCGTGGGCGGGGAACGGCTCCCAGCCGGCGAACGGGGCGCCGTCCAGGGCGAGTCCGTGCCACCGGCAGCGCAGGATGCCGCAGTGCACCGGGCCGAGCGCGAGCGGCGCGCCCAGGTGGGGGCACGCGCCGGGGCCGGCGAGCAGGCGCCCTGCGGCGTCGCGCCAGGCGACGACCTCGACGCCGGCGACGGTGCGGCCGACGGCGCGGCCGGCGGTGATGTCGCGGGCCGCACCGAGGACGAACCAGTTGCCGGAGGGGCGGGCGAGCGCGGCCTGCACGGCGTCGGCGATGACCGCGGGCCGGGCGTCCCGCCAGGTGGGGCGCTGCTGTGCCCAGGGCTGCGGCCGTCGCAGCCGCAGCGGGAGGCGTGGACGGGGGCGGGGTGCCCGGCTCACCGGGTCTCCCCGGGCACCGGCACCGACGCGTGCGCCGGAGCGGGCCGCGGTGCTCCGCCGGGCTGCGCGGCGGGCCGCCCGGCGGTGAGGCGGGTCGCGGCCAGGCGGGCCAGACCGCCCGCGGCGGTGGCCACCCGGCGCCGGCGGGGGACGACCGCGCGGCGGTGCAGCACGGCGTAGCCGTCGTCGCGTACGGCGTCGAGGATGGCGCGGTAGAGGACGAACGCGGTGCGGATGCACGGGCGGGCGGACGGTTCGAGCAGGGCGAGGCCCGGCGCCGCCTCGCGGTAGACGCCGTGGGTGAGGTCGGCGGCGGCCATCAGGGCCGCGGTGATGCGCGGGTCGCGTGCGCCGGTGTCCCGGCTCCAGCGCAGCAGGTGGCGGTCGACGCCGTGTGCCGCGAGCAGGTCCGCGGGCAGATAGATCCGGCCCCGGTCGAGGTCCTCGCCCACGTCGCGCAGGAAGTTGGTGAGCTGGAAGGCGATGCCGAGGGCCGCGGCGTGCGGCGCCGCTTCCTCCTGCGGGACGACCGTGCCGAGCACCGGCAGCATCTGCAGCCCCATCACCGCGGCCGAGCCGTGCATATAGCGGCGCAGGTCGGCGTAGGTCGGGTAGTCCGTCACCGTCAGATCGCTGCGCATGGACGCCATGAAGTCCAGGAAGTGGCGGTGGTCGATGCCGTACCGGGCGGCGGTGTGCGCCACCGCGCGCACCACGGGTTCGGTGGTCGGCGCGCCGCGCAGGCCGTCCTGAAGACACTGCCGCAGGGCGTCGAGCGCGGCGGCGCGGCCGGCGGTGGTGCGGCCGGCCGCGGGCTCGTCGACGAGGTCGTCGGCCCAGCGGGCGAAGCCGTACAGGGCGTGGACGGCCGGGCGGCGGGCCACGGGCAGCAGCCGGGTGGCGAGGAAGTAGGTCTTGCCGTGCCGGGCGTTGAGCCGGCGGCAGTGCGCGTAGGCGTCGCGCAGGAGGGGGTCGGTGATACCTGCGGCGTCCAGTTCGCGGTCGGTCATACCGGGATGCCTCTCTTCGCGGGGCGAAACGGGCCGGTGGCGCGGCGGGGCGGCCGGAGTCCGGTGATGCGGGCCGCGGCGAGCTTGCCGGAGAGCACGACGGTGGGGATGCCGACGCCCGGGGTCGTGCCGCAGCCCGCGAGCACGGCGTTCTCGGTGCCGCGCACGAGGTTGCGGGGGCGGAAGGGCCCCGTCTGCGCGAAGGTGTGGGCGACGGAGAACGGGGTGCCGGCGGCGAGACCCTGGGCGGTCCAGTCGGCCGGGGTGACCAGGTGCTGCTCCTCGATGGCGGCGCCGATGCCGGTGAGCCCCCGGCGCTCCAGGACGGCGAGCAGACTGTCGCGGTAGCGGGGGGCCAGGTCGTGCCAGGTGCGGGCGCCGGGGCCGGTCTCGGTGTTGGGGCAGGGCGCCAGGATGTAGTGCAAGTGGCGTCCGGGCGGGGCGAGTTGCGGGTCGGTGGCGGTGGGGCGGCTGAGCAGTAGGGAGGGGTCGCTCATCAGCCGGCCGGTGCGGGTGAGTTCGTCGAAGGTGCGCTCCCAGGCCGCGCCGAAGGAGAGCGTGTGGTGCGCCAGCTGCGGCCAGGTCCGGTCGGTGCCGGCGTGCAGGATCACCGCGGACGGCGCGTGGCGCAGCGGCAGCGGGCGCCGCGGCCGCCGGCCGAGGAGGCGGTGGACGACGGGCAGATCGGGGGTGAGCACCACCGCGTCGCACGGGATCCGCTCGTGCGCGGTGACCACCGCCGTGATCCGGTCGCCGGCGCGCTCCAGGCGCGTTACCCGCTGCCCGTAGCGGAAGGCGGCGCCGGCGTCCGTGGCGGCCCCGGCCATGGCCTCGGGCACGGCGTGCATGCCGCCCTGGGGGAAGTACACCCCGGCGACGGTGTCCATGTAGGCGATGACGGCGTAGGCGGCGAGGGCGCGGGCGGGCGGCACCCCGGCGTACAGCGCCTGGAAGGAGAAGACCCGGCGCAGCCGCGGGTCGGGCAGGAAGCGGCCGATCCGCGCGTCGAGGCGGCCGAATCCGCCGAGGGCGGCGAGCCGCACCAGGTCGGGGTGGAGCAGCTGGAGCGGCGAGTCGAAGTTGGTGTCGATGAAGCGGTGCCGCTGGACGTCGTACATCTGCCGGAGCCAGTGGCGCAGCCGGCGGTAGCCGTGGGCCGCCCGGGCGCCGGCGAACCGTTCGACCTCGGCCTCCATGGCCTCCGGGTCGGTGTGCACCGCCAGTTCGCTGCCGTCGGCGAAGCGGGCGAGGTAGGCGGGGTGCAGTGCCCGCAGGGTGACCCGGTCGGTGAGGCGTTCGCCGACCGCGGCGAACGCCTCGTCGAGGAGGTCGGGCATGGTCAGCACGGTGGGGCCGGTGTCGATGCGGTAGCCGTTGCGCTCGATCCGGCCGGCCCGTCCCCCGGGCCGCTCCGCGCACTCGACGACGGTCACCCGGCGGCCGGCGCCGAGCAGATGCAGGGCGGCGGACAGCCCGGAGAGCCCGGCTCCGACCACCACCACGTGGTCGGTGCGGCCCGGGACGGCTCTCATGCGACGCTCCCTTCGGGTGCGGCGGGTAGGTCGGAGGGGCGGAACAGCGGGGCAGTGCGGCGGGGTTGAGCGGTGGTCAGACGGCCCGGAAGACGAGTGCGGCGTTCTGGCCGCCGAAGCCGAAGGACGTACTGGCCGCGGCGGACAGCGGGGTGCGGCGCGGGGCCTTGGTCACGATGTCCAGATCGATGTCGAGGTCGCGGTCCTCGTGGTTGGCGGTGGGCGGGATGCAGGACTCCTGCAGGCTCATGACGGTGACGGCCGCCTCGATGGCGCCGGCCGCGCCGATGGCGTGACCCAGGGCGCCCTTGAGGGAGGTGACGGCGGGCGGCGCGGGGAAGACCGTGCGCAGCGCCCTGGCCTCGGCCAGGTCGTTCAGCCGGGTGCCGGTGCCGTGCGCGTTGACGTGGTCGATGTCCCCCGGCGTCAGACCGGCGTCCGCCAGGGCGGCGGTGAGGGCCGCGGCGGCGCCCCGGCCGTCCGGGTCGGGGGCGGCGTAGTGGTAGGCGTCGCAGGTCGCCCCGTAGCCGGCGAGGTGTGCCCGCGGGCGGGCGCCGCGGGCCCGGGCGTACTCGGGGCGTTCCAGGACCAGGACGGCGGCGCCCTCGGAGAGCACGAAGCCGTCGCGGGCGGCGTCGAACGGGCGGCAGGCGCCCGCGGGGTCGGCGAGGCGTGCGGACAGGGCGCCCATGCGGTGGAAGCAGGCGGCGGGGATGGGGTGACGGGCCGACTCCGCGCCGCCGGCCAGCACGAGGTCGCAGCTCCCGGCGCGCAGCAGATCGCGGGCCACTCCGAGGGCGCTGCTGCCGGAGGCGCAGGCGGTGGACACCGCGAAGTTGGGGCCCCTGGCCGTCAGGTCGAGGGCGATCTCGGCGGCGGCCATGTTGGGCACGCTGCGGGTGACGGCGAGCGGCGAGATGTCCAGCGGCCGGCCGGCCGCGAGCTTGGCGAACTCGCCGACGTAGCGCTCCATGCTGGCCGTTCCCGTCCCGATGACCACGCCGACGCGGGCGGCGTCCCACTCGCCGGGGACCAGGCCGGCGTCGGCGACGGCGTGCCGGGCGGCGAGGAGGGCCATGGCGACGAAGCGGTCCAGCCGCCAGCCGGACTTCCGGCCGACCAGCCGCGCGGTGTCGAAGTCCGGCACCCGGCACGAGAGGTCCACCGGCAGCCCCGCCAGCTCCGGGTCCCGGGCGGCGGTGGACCGGCCGGTGAGCAGCTCGTCCCAGGTGGCCCGGGCGCCGATGCCGGCCGGGCTGACGACGCCGAGCCCGGTGACGGCGACCTCGCGGCAGGGGCCGGACATCAGCGGGTGCGGTGCGGTGCGGCCGTCAGAGCCCCGTCGGCGCCGGCGCGGTCCAGCAGGGCCGCCAGCCCGCCGATGGTCGTGTGCAGCGGCACGTCCTCCAGCGCGACGCCGGTGCGCTCCTGGAGCATCAGCCCCATCTCGACCAGGGCGAGGGAGTCCAGGCCCAGTTCCTCGAAGGTGCGCTCGGGGGTGACGTCGGACGGGTCGAGGTCGAAGGTCTCGGTGAGGGTGGTGGTGATCAGCTCGGTACTGGTGGGCACGGGTGACTCCTTCGGTGGACGGGGTGGGGCCGGCCGCGGGTCCCGTCCGCGGTGCCGCCGGGCGCGGGACGCCGGTGCGGGCCGGCCTCCGGTGTCCGTGCGCAGGCGCGGGGGGCCGGGGGGATGCGGACGGGGTGCGGCATCACGGCTCCGGACGGGCGGGCGGCACCGCGGGCGGTGCGCGGGGGTCGGGCAGCGCGCCTTCCACTGTCGCCGACCGTGCCCCCGGGCGCCGGGCGTGAAGGCACCGCCGAACGAGTGGCGCCGCGCCCGGTGGCGCGGGTGTGCGTCACCGGTCCGCGGCCAGGGCGGGCGGGGCGGCTGCCGGTGTGGCCGCGTCCGTGTCACGGGGGCGGGGCGGCCGGCCGAGCCAGCGGGCTGCCGCCACGGCGGTGAGCAGGGTGACGGCTCCGGCGACGACGGCGGTGAGCGTCATCGCGTCGGTGAAGGCGCCGCGGGCGGCGGACAGCACGCCATCGCGCAGTGCCGGGGGAAGCCGCCGCGCCTGTGCGGGGACGGACAGCATGCTGTGCTCGGCCGCCGCCGTCACACCCGCGGGGGCGTGCAGGTCCGTCAGGGACGTACGGAACCGGGCGGTGAAGACGGCCGCGAGCAGGGAGCCCTGGACGGCCACGCCGAGGGCGGAGCCGACCTGGCGGGTCGCATCGTTGATGGCCGAGCCCAGTCCGGCCCGTTCGGTGGCGACCGAGCCCATCACCGACTCGGTGGCCGCCGCCGCGACGAGCCCCGCGCCGACGCCCGCGACCAGCTGGAAGGCCGCGCAGTGCGGATAGCCGGAGTCGGAGGTGGTGGTGGCCAGGACGGCGAAGCCGGCCGAGACCAGGGTCAGTCCGGCGACGACGGGGACGCGTCCGCCCAGCAGGTTCCGCAGGGGCACGGCGCACCCGGCGCCGAGGGCCAGTCCGCCCGGCAGCGGCAGCGTCCGCAGACCGGCCTGCCACGGGCTGAAGCCGAGCACTCCCTGCAGATAGAGGGTCAGTACGAACAGCGCCCCGAACATGGCGAAGGACATCAGCGCCAGGGCCGCAGCCGCCACACCGATGCCCGGCACCCCCAGCAGGGACAGCGGCAGCATGGGGGCGGGCGTGCGCTGCTGCCGGACGACGAAGGCGGCCAGCAGCAGCACGGCGGCGGCGAATCCGGTCAGGACCGCCGGGCTGGTCCAGCCGCGGTGCGGGCTCTCGGTGAGGGACCACACCAGCGCCAGCAGCCCCGCGGCGGACAGGACGGCACCGGGCACGTCGAAGCCTGCGCGCCGCTTCGTACAGGACTCCGGCACCAGCAGCAGGGCGAGGACGACGAGGACGCCGGCCGGCGGGAGATTGATCCAGAACGCGGCGCGCCAGGAGTAGTGCTCCACCAGCCAGCCCCCGATGACCGGCCCGCACAGGCCGCCCATGCCGCCGACCGCGGCCCACGCGGCGATCGCCCGGCCGCGCAGCCGGGGTTCGGGGAACAGGTGGTGGAGGACCGCCAGGGTCGCCGGCATCAGCAGCGCGGCCCCGGCCCCCATGACGCAGCGGGCGGCGATCACCTGCCCGGGGTGGGCGGCCAGCGCGCCACCCAGTGAGGCGCCCGCGCAGACCGCCACTCCGCAGACGAAGGAGCGGCGCCGGCCCCAGGCGTCGGTGAAGGCGCCCACGGCCAGCACCGTTCCGCCGAGGACGACGGCATAGCCGTCCACGATCCACTGCACCTGCGCGGTGGAGGTGTCGAGGTCGCCCTGGAGGCCGGGGACGGCGACGTTGAGGACGGTCAGATCCAGGCCGAGCATGAACAGCCCGAGGCACACCACGGCGGCCGCGCCCGTACGCCGGGCGGCGCCGGCCCGCCCGGTGGCCGTCATGCCGTGGCCACCGGGTGCCGGGTGAGCGTGCCGAGGACGCCGGTGAGGTGCCCGATCAGCTCCTTGGCCGCCGTCTGCGGGTAGTTGTGGCCGCCGGGGAAGAGATGTACGTCGGCGGGGGTGGTGACCAGGTCGTTCCAGGCCTGGAGCTGACGTGGACCGGTGACGGGGTCGTGCTCGCCGCCGTAGAGCACCAGGGGCACGTCGAGGGGCGGCTCCGGGTGGTGCCGGTAGTGCAGGAGCAGCAGCAGATCGGCCAGCAGCGGGGTGCAGGCCGCGGCCATCAGGCGGGCGTCGGCGAGCAGTTGCTCGGGGATCGGGCCGACGAGTTCGTCGAGGCCCGCGAGACCGGCCGTCAGACGCGGCGGCAGGTCAGCGGTGTAGGCGTCGAGGTGCGGCGCCGACAGGGAGGAGACCGCCAGCAGCGCGGGCGGACGGCCGTGGGTGCGCCGCAGATGGCGGATCGCCTCGTAGGCCAGCAGCGCGCCCGCGCTGTGGCCGAAGACCGCGAACGGCCGGGGGTCGGTCCAGTCGTCGAGCACCGCGGCCAGCCGGGCGCTCAGATAGGCGGGGTCGGTCAGCGACGGTTCCCCGGCGCGGGTGCCGCGGCCGGGCAGCGCCACGGAACACAGCTCGACCCAGGGCGGCAGCAGCGGCGCCCACCGCAGATAGCACTCCGGACCCGCTCCGGCGGGCGGCAGGGCGTAGAGCCGCAGCGACGCCTGCGGGCGGGCGGCCAGCACCACGCGTTCCGGCACCGCCGACGCCGCGGCCGGCACCGAGGCCGTCTCCTGCGGGGATCCGACACCCATGCTTACGCCCTTCGCCTCGCGCTCCGCCGTTCGCCGTCCCGCCCCGGCCCCGTCGTCCGTCCCGGCGGCGCCGGGGACGGCCGTGGTGTTCCGGCCGGGCACCGCACCGATGCCCACGCCGACCCTGCACTCCCCCGCCCGCTCACTCCACACACCACGCAAGGCGCCGGGCCCGTCTGACACCAACGGCGGCAGCCGCCTCCGTCCGCGGGTACCGGTCCCGGGGCGCGGCCGGGGCGTACCGGGTCGCCGTGCGCAGTCCGTTCGGGGGCCGCCGCCCCCTACCCCCAGTACCTGAGAGCCAGGCGGGAAGTGCGCTCCGGGGCGGGACGTGGACCAACCGGTGCGCTTCATAGCGTGCGTCACGGAAGCACGACGGCTTCCGTGACGGAAGGACCGATCCCCATGGTGTCCCGCCCGCGCAGCGGCCGACCGCTGCGTACCCTGCTCGCCGCGCTCGTCGCCGTCTCGGTGGCCGTGCCCGTGTCCGGCGCGGCCCGCCCCGCGGCCGTCCCGGCGCCCGCGCCGGTGGCCCTCGCCCCGTTGCGGACCGCCGCCGGGCCCGGTGCCCTCGCCGGGCGCTACGCCCTCAACCGTGCCGGCATCCGCGCGGCGGCCCGGATGGCCGAGGGCCACGGCGACCGGGCACGGGCCCGGGCGCTGCGCCGGATGGCCGGCCCGAACCGGCAGTTCCTGTCCTTCGACGGCCGCGGCGGGGGCCGCACCGTCGAGGTCCTCGGCGATCTGGCACGGGCCGCGCGGATCGCCGTCCTGGTACCGGGCTCGGACACCAACCTCGACACCTACGGGCGGTTCCTGAAGGGCGCGACGGCGCTGCGCCGGACGCTGGACGCGCGCACCGTCGTGGTCGCCTGGCTCGGGTACCCGACGCCGGGCACGGTGAGCCCCGACGTGCTGACGACCGGGCTCGCCGACTCGGCCGCGCCACAACTCCGTTCGTACCTGGGCGACATGGCGGCGCTGCGGCCCGCGGCCCGGATCTCCGTGCTGTGCCACTCCTACGGGTCGGTGGTCTGCGGCCGCGCCGCGCCGGGGCTGTCGGTGGCGAACCTCGTGCTGTACGGCAGCCCCGGCGCGGGGGCCGACAGCGCCTCCGCCCTGCACACCCGGGCGGCGGTCTGGGCCGGCCGGGGCGCGGACGACTGGATCGCCCACGTGCCGCACGGCCGGCTGCGGCTGCCCTTCGTGACCGTCGGGTTGGGCACCGATCCGATGTCGGACGCGTTCGGGGCGCGCGTCTTCGCGGCCGGGGCCGGCGGCCACAGCGACTATCTCGCGCCCGGCTCCGTCGCCCTGCGCAACATCGCCCGGATCGTCTCCGGACGGACCCCGGCCGAGGGGCACCGTGATGCGTGAACTCGCCCGGCGGATCGCCGCCGCCACCCCGCAGGGCCGCGACCGCGGCGTCGACGCCCTGCGCGCGCTCGCCATCCTGGGGGTGGTGCTCGGGCACTGGCTGGTCACCGCCCTGGTCACGGACAGCGGTGCGGTGCACGGCGCCAGCCCGCTGCACTTCCTGCCGCAGCTGACGCCGGTCTCCTGGGTCTTCCAGACCCTGGCGGTCTTCTTCCTGGTCGGTGGCCGGGTGGCGGCGCGCGGTCATGCCTCGTCGCGCGCCAGGGGGGAGAGCTACCGGCGGTGGCTCGGTGACCGTACGGCCCGGCTTTCGCGCCCGGTCGCGGCGGTGTTGGTGCTCTGGGGAGTGGTGGCCCTCGCCCTGCTCGCCTCCGGGGCCGGGGTGGGGACCGTCGCCACCCTGGGCACCCTGGTGTGCTCACCGCTCTGGTTCCTGCTGGTGTTCACCGCGCTGACGGCGGCGACCCCGCTGGTCGCCCGGCTGCACCCGCTGTGGCCGCTGGCCGTCGTCCTCCATGTCGACCTGTTCCGCTTCGGGTTGGGGGGTCCGGCGTGGCTCGGCTGGCTCAATGTGCCGGCGGGCTGGCTGGTTCCGTACTGCCTGGGCGCGGCCTGGGCGCGCGGACGGCTGGCCGGCCGCTCGACCGGCTGGGCGCTGCTGCTCGGTGGCGGCGCCGCCACCGCCGTACTCGTCGGGTGGGCCGGATATCCGGCTTCCATGGTCGGGGTGCCGGGCGCCGCGATATCCAATCTCAACCCGCCCACCCTCGCCGCCGTCACCTTCGGTCTGGCCCAGTGCGGGGCGGCCCTGCTGCTGCTCGGTCCGCTGCGGCGGGTACTGCGGCGCCCCCTGGTCTGGGCGCCGGTGGCGCTGCTGAACCTCGCGGCGATGACGGTCTTCCTGTGGCACCAGACGGCGATGGTGGCGGTCACCGCGCTCGGCCTGCTCGCGGGCCGGCCGCTCCCCGGGCTGCACACCGCCCCCGACGGCGCGGAATGGGTACTCGCCCGGCTGGCCTGGCTGCCGGTGTTCGGGCTGGCGCTGCTGGTGTGCCTGGCCGCCTTCCGCGCCTACGAACAGGGCCGCGCGGGGCGGCGCGGGCGCTCCCGGCGGCGCCCCGCCCTGCCGGGGGCGACCCGTCGTGTCTAGGGTGGTGCGCATGGTCACGGGGGGCGGGGCGGGTGGGGAACCGCGGTTGCGGGCGGTGCTGTTGGCGGTGCCGCGTACGCTGCGCGACGATCTGTGGACCGTGGCGGCCGATCCGCTGCCGAGGATGCGGGGGCCGCGCCTGCTGGCCCGGCTGCCGCATGTGGTGATCGGCGTCCTCGTCTACGCGACGGCGATCCTCAACACGGACTACCTCATCCATCTCTACGGGCTGGGGACGGGCCTGGCGCTGCTGCTGGCGCTGTGCCAGTCCCTCGGGCTGTTCGCGGCCATGTTCCGTCCGATACCGGCCTGGTGGGTGTCGACGGCGGCGATGGTGGTCGCGGCGCGGGCCGCGGGCGACGGGTTCCCCGGGTCGGAGGGCTTCCCGTGGACCGAACCGGGTCTCCTCGCGCAGGCCGCGACGGTGTTCCTGCTGGCGCTGCGGGTACGCCCGCGGGTGGCGGCCGAGGCACTGGGGCTCCACGTCCTGGCCGGGTTGTGCTGTCTGACGTTCCTCGGCCCGGAGCACCACCAGAACGTGACGCAGGCGGTCCCGCTGCTGCTCATCGCGACGGTGCTGGGGGCCGCCCTGCGCGGCCGCCGGGTGGCCCGTACCCAGCTCGTCGAGCAGGAGGAGCTGACCGCCGAGGAGCGGGCCCGGCGCACCCTGCTGGAGGAGCGCCACCGGATCGCCCGGGAGCTGCACGACGTGGTCGCCCACCACATGTCGGTGATCTCCATCCAGGCGCAGGTCGCCCCCCATCTCGTCCCGAATCCCACCGACGAGCTGACGGAGAACCTCGCGGGCATCCGCGCGAACGCCGTCGACGCGCTGCGCGAACTCCGCCGCGTGCTCGGCGTGCTGCGCTCCGAAGACCTCGCGGCGGAGGGCGTGCGGCACGCCCCGCAACCCACCCTGGACCGGCTGGACGAACTGCTCGACAACGTGCGGACGGCCGGACTGACCGTCACCACCGAGACCACCGGCGAGCCGCACGCACTGTCGCCGGGGGCCGAACTGTCGGCGTTCCGCATCGTCCAGGAGGCGCTGAGCAACGCGATGCGGCACGCGCCCGGCGCGACGGTGCGGGTGCGGCTCGGCTACGCTCCCGACGGCCTCACCCTCCACGTCACCAACACCGCGCCGGACGGGCCCGCCCCACCCTCCCCCGGCTCCGGACACGGGCTGCTGGGCATGCGCGAACGCACCGCGATGCTCGGCGGCGAACTGGCCGCCGGTCCCACCCCGGACGGCGGCTACGAGGTGGCCGCCCTCCTGCCCGCCCCCGCGAGACAACCGGCCGAGACCGGCGAGGACACCCCATGACGACCATCCGCGTGCTGATCGCCGACGACCAGATGATGGTCCGTCAGGGGTTCACCGTGCTGCTCAACGCCGAACCCGGGATCGAGGTCGTCGGCCAGGCCGTGGACGGCCTCGACGCCCTCGCCAAGACCGCCGAACTCGCCCCGGACGTCGTCCTGATGGACGTCCGGATGCCGCGGCTCGGCGGCATCGAGGCCACCCGCCGCCTCACCGGGCCGGCCGGCGCCGCCGTCAAGATCCTGGTCCTGACCACCTTCGACCTCGACGAGTACGTGTACGAGGCACTGCGGGCGGGCGCGTCCGGCTTTCTGCTCAAGGACGCCTCGGCGGCCGAACTCGCCCAGGCGGTACGGGTGGTGGCGGCCGGCGACGCCCTGCTCGCGCCGCACATCACCAAGCGCCTGATAGCCGAGTTCTCCCGGGTGACCAGCGCCCCGCGCACGCCGCTCAAGGACCGGGTGGGCACCCTGACGGAACGGGAGACCGAGGTCCTGTCACTGATCGCCCAGGGCCTGTCGAACGGGGAGATCGCGGAGCGGCTGGTGGTGGCGGAGCAGACCGTGAAGAGCCATGTCGGCCGCATCCTGGTCAAGCTGGGTCTGCGCGACCGGACCCAGGCCGCCGTGTTCGCCTACGAGACGGGGCTGATACGCCCGTCCGGATACTGAGCCGGGTCCACGGGCACACCGCCGGGCGCTACTGCACGTCCTTGAAGGGCCCCTCGTCGAGGAACCTGCGCAGATTCCGGGCGAAGGACCGCGCCTCCCCCTCCGGCCAGGAGTTGAGGGACTCCTCGATACGCGCGGCGAGGCGCTCGCGCATCACCGCCACCGTCTCGGCGCCCTGATCGGTGAGCGTCAGCAACACGGCCCGCCGGTCGGCGGGGTCCGGTGCGCGCCGCACGAGACCGGCCGCCTCCAGACGTGAGGCGCGCCGGCTGACGCCGGACCGGTCGAGTCCCACCTCACCGGCCAGATCGGCGGCGCTGCGGGGCCCCGTCCTGGCCAGTCCGCTCAGCACCGGATAGGTGACCTCGTCGACGCCCTCGCCGATGTTCTCGGTCAGGGCCTGGTACAGGTTGGCCCGCAGGGTGCGCTTGAGCAGGTCGCCCAGGGCTTCGGCGACCGCGTGCCCCATCTCGTTGTCCATACCTCCAGAGTAGCGTGCGCCACGCACGTAATGCCCGCGGGGCGCCCTCAGGACGCCGCGCCCCCCTGCGGGACCGAAGCCCCGGAAGCGCCGCCGGGCACTGCACGGCGGAGGCAACTCGACCAAGCCGCACACCTCCTGGCGGGCGGTCAGGCCGTGCGGGCGCCCGCCCCCCGGAGTCCGAAAGAGTCCGCCAGGGTGTCGATCTGCGCGACGAGCAGCGTCGACGCCCGGTGACCCATCCCGGCGTACTGACCGGACACCTCCAAGCCGACCGTGCCATGCAGCTGCGACCAGGCCAGCACCGCGCCGGCGAGGGCGACACCCGCCGCCTCGTCCCGCGGCGACAGCCCGGTGTGCCGCGCCACCCAGTCGGCGATGCCGTCGCCCTCACGCACCCAGGCGGCCATTTCGGCGACGACCGGCCGCATCGCCTCGGCGGGCGCGCCCGCCGCGAACACCGTGAGGAAAGGCCCCAGGGCGGCCCGGGCACGCAGCAGGGTGTCGGGCGGAGCGACGTACCCGGGGAGCGGGGCGCCCTGGATCAGGAGGTAGCGGTGCGGCTGCGCGACGGCCCAGCCCCGGTAGGCCTCGGCCAGGGCGTGCAGGGCGGCTCGCGCGTCCCCGGCGGACGCCGCGCCGCCGGCCTCCTCGGTGACCTGCGCGACGTCGTCGTAGGCGTCCCGGATCAGCTCGCCCAGCAGATCGTCCCGGCCCGCGAAGTAGCGGTAGAGGGCCGGCCCGGAGAGCCCCATGTCCTTGGCGATCCGGGTGAGCGCCACGGCCTGCACGCCGCCCTCGGCGAGCTGCTGCAGTGCGGCCGCCTTGATCTCCGCACGGTTCTGCTCGCGGTAGCGCGCCCGGGGGCTTCGTACCTCGGCGGCCATGTTCTCCTCCTGCGTCGCGGCGGGGCGGGACGGCGAGTGTGAGCCGCCCTCGCGCATCGTATCCACCACCCCTCTTGCGATGCATCATCACTAGAGTTATGGTCTCTAACAGAAGCGAGAGGGAGCAACGGGAACCCGCCGCACCGCCCCTCACCCGCCTTCATCCGCTCCTCGCCCGGCGCCATCCCGCCGCTCCACAGAGAAGGAATCGCCATGTCTGCTGCCGCACGCTCGCTCCACGTCGTCCTGGGTGCCGGTCCGGCCGGCACCACGCTCGCCGCCGAACTCGTCCGCCGGGGGCACGCCGTCCGGCTGGTCAGCCGCTCGGTGCCGGAGCGCGCCGCCGAAGGCGTGGAGTGCCGGGCCGCCGATGTGAGCACCCCCGAGGGGGCACTGGCCGCCGTCGAGGGCGGCGAGGTCGTCTACCACTGCGTGAACGTCGCCTATCACCTGCAGGTCGAGGTGATGCCCCGGGTCCAGGAGGCGGTGCTGGCCGCCGTCGGGACCACCGGCGCGCGGCTGGTCGTCCTGGACACGCTCTACCCCTACGGCCGCACGCACGGCGAGGTGATGACGGAGGGCAGCCCCTGGCAGGCGACGAGCCGCAAGGGCGTGATGCGGGCGCGGCTGGACGAGGCCTATCTCGCCGCGCACCGCGCCGGGCGGGCCCGGGTCGTCCTCGGCCGCGCGGCCGACTTCGTCGGGCCCGGCGTGCTCAACTCGACGCTCGGCGGCACGGTGTTCCCGCCCGCACTGACCGGTGACGAGGTCCTCGGGCTGGGCGACATCGACCTTCCGCACAGCTACACGGCCATCCAGGACGTGGCGAGGGGACTGGCCACCCTCGGCGAGGACCCGTCGGGCGACGGCCGGGTGTGGCATCTGCCCACCGCCCCCGCCCGCACCACCCGCGAGATCCACTCGATGATCGAGGAGCGGGTGGGCCGCCCCCTGGAGCGGGTGATCCTCACCGAGCCCCGCCCCTTCGGCCCGTTCGACGAGACCTTCATGCACGAGTACGCGGAGATGTTCTACCAGCACACCGAACCGCAGATCGTGGACTCCTCGGCCTTCGCCCGGACCTTCGGCATCCGCCCGACTCCGCTGGAGTCCACGCTCGACACCACACTCGACTGGTACCGCGCGCTGCTGGCGGGCACGCGGAACTGAGCGGGTGCGAGGGGAGGTTGCGGTCCCCGGGCGGACGCACGCACGGGAACCGGGGGCCGGCGCACGATGCGCCGGCCCCCGGTCGGTGCGTCAGCGGTCAGGAGGCGCTGGGCGGGGTCGCCGACCAGGCGGTCACGGACAGGGACCCGCCGTCGACGTCCTTGGCGAAGGGCAGGATGCCGTGGGCGTTGCCGCCCGTCGGCGAGACCTGGAGGTACTTGGCCTTCACGGACGGTCCGGCATGGGACCAGACGAGGTCGGCGTAAGCGCTCTTGCCCGGCTTGAGGGTGACGCGGTGGGCGCCCGGGTCCTTGGCGAAGTAGGTGTCACCGCGGTGCACCGTGGTCTTGATCGCCGAGTGCCCGGCGGCCTCCAGCGCCAGTCCCGGGTAGCCGGATATCGCGCAGGTGCCCGTGCCGGTGTTGGTCACCCGCAGGTAGGTGCCCTCGTGGTTCATCCCGGCCTGGCCCGAACCCGCGGTGGTGGTCGTGACCTTCAGCGTCCCCGGAGCGCACGCGCCGGCGGCCGCCGCACCCGGTCCGCCGGTGCCTGCCGCGGCGGCGATGCCCGCACTCGCCCCCGCTGCGAGGACGACAGCGGCGGTGGTGGTGACAGCGGTACGCAGACCACGGATGGTCATCAGTCATCAACTCCCTCTTCTCCGGTATCCGGAGATGGTGGTGTTCTCGCCCACCCGGTCCCGCACGGCGCCGCGGTGCGCTCGCGGAGCACCGGGCAGGGTGCCCCGCGGGCGCCACCACAGGACCGTCGGTCCCGGCGGTGGGTTGTTCGATTCCGCGCCACCCACCCTGGGCGCTCCCACTGATGCCTCACTAACGCCTCACTAACGCCCGAAACGCACAAAGGGGCCGAGCGGGCCGGGGAGCGGCAGAACGGCTGCCGGCACGGGATTTCGCAGGTGGTGTGCGGTGTGGTGCGCCGGTGGCCGGGCACGAGGCGGCTGAAGCCGGTCCGGACGGACGTGCGATGCTGGGGCACCGGGGATCATGGCAAGAAGTGGGAGCGTACGGCAGCGTGGTGGCAGCGATACGACGGGCTGGTACGAACACCTGGGACCGCTTCGCGGCGTCCGACCCGGGGCTGCTGCGGCTGATGGCGGGACTGCGGACGGTCGGCGCGATCGTGCTCACCCTCCTGGTCCTCGCACTGCTCGGCACCGGCGTCCCCTTGATGGTCGCGGGCGCCATGGTGTCCATGGTGTCCACCTTCGCGATCAAGGAGAAGGAGGTCCGCGGTCAGGCGGTCACGCTGGCGCTCGGACTTCCGGTCGCGCTCGCCGCGATGTCGCTGGGCGCGCTGCTGCACGCCCTGGTCGTCGCCGGCGATGTGTTCTTCGTGCTGCTGATCTTCGGCGCCGTCTACTCCCGCCGATTCGGCGACCGCGGCACCGCACTCGGCCTGATCGGATTCCAGGTCTACTTCATCTCGCTGTTCGTGCACGCGAGCGTCGCCACCCTGCCGGTGCTGTATCTGACGCTGGCCGTGGCCTTCGGGTGCAGCGCCCTCGTCCGCTTCGCCGTCGTCCCGCAGACTCCGCAACGCACCCTGGGCCGGCTGCGCGAGGCCTTCCGGGCCCGCCTCGCCCAGCTGCTGGCCACCCAGCAGCTGCTGCTGGACGTGGAGCCCGACGAGCTGGAAAAGGTCCTCGACGACCTGCGGCGGCACACCGCCCGGCTGCACGAGGCGGCGCTGATGATCCAGGGCCTGCTGGAGGAGGGAACGCGGGACGAGGCCGCGGCCGGGCTGGTGCAGCGCCGTGTCGCGGAGGCCGAGATCGCCGCCGAGCGGCTGGGCATGCTGCTGCTCAACGCCCGCAGCGCCGGGCGCGCGGACACCCTCACCATGCATCTGCCGCATGCGCCGGTGCCCGCCACGGGCACCCGCATCCGGACCGAGGACGACGCGGTCCGCACCCTGCGCCGGGACCTCAACGCTCTGCTCCTGCTGATCGCCCGGACCGCGCCCGGCGAGCGCGGCACCGCACTCGCGCACGTCCGCAACCGGCTGCTCGGCTACCGGGACGAGGACAACCTCCCGCCGGCCTCGCCCGCCGTCCAGGACGTCTTCCGCGGTCTCGGTGAGGCCGCGCGGTCCGTCCTGGGTCTGCGGCTGGCGCTGGACGGACCGCAGGACGAGTCGGACGACAGCCCGGCCACCACCCGCTCGCGCGAGGAGTTCGACGCCGAGGACCTGGCGATCGTCGTCGCCGAGGAGGCCGAGGAGCCGGCGGACGACCGCACCGGCCTGCAACGGCCCACCACCCGGGCCGCGTTCCAGGTCGCGGTGGGCTCGACGCTGGCCATGATCGGCGGCGAGTTCCTGTCCAGCCAGCGCTGGTACTGGGCCGTGCTGACCTGCTGGGTGGTCTTCCTCAACACCGCCTCCACCGGCGAGATCCTGGTCAAGGGCTACCGCCGGCTGGTGGGCACGGTGCTCGGTGTGATCGCCGGTGTCGCGCTGGCCGGACTCGTCGGCGACCACACCTGGGTCGCCTTCGCGCTGGTGCTGCTCTGCATCTTCGGGATGTTCTTCACCGCGCCGCTGTCCTACGCGCTGATGTCCTTCTTCGTCACCGCGATGCTCGGGCTGCTCTACACCCTGCTCAACACCTACAGCCTCGATGTGCTGGTGCTGCGCATCGAGGAGACGGCGCTGGGTGCCGCCTGCGGGATCATCGGTGCGGTGCTGGTGCTGCCGGTGCACACCGACCGCCGCACCGACGAACTGCTGGGCACGGTGCTGGTCCGCCTGCGGGACGTGGTGTCCGCCGCGGTGGAGCAGCTCAGCGGCGGCCCCGCCGTCGATCTGCTGGGCAAGGCGCGCGATCTGGACGAGGCACTGGAGGAACTGCGCGGCTCCATCCAGCCGCTGACCCACCCGATCACACCGCTGCGGGTGCGGCGGCGGACCGCCCGCTATCTGGTGGCGCTCCTGGAGACCTCCGCCTATCACGCCCGTTCGCTGGCGGCGACCGCGGAACTCGTGCCGTTCAGCAAGACCATCGCGGCCGACCCGCGCCTGGAGCGGGCCGGCCGGCGGATCGCGTACAACATCGACCTGATCGTGGCGCGGGTGCTGGAGGAGAGCACCGAGGGCGAGGTCCAGTCCGGTGCCAGCATCGCCTCGATGCTGGAGACGGCCGGCTCCGGCGCGCTGCAGTCGGGCACCGTCACCTTCCGCGTGCTGCGCCATCTCCAGCGCCTCGACGAGGGAGTGGTGGGTATCGCCCGCCCGCTGGACGTGCCGGTGGCCGGCCCCGGCGGCAAGGCCGCCTGAGCCGGCCGTACACCGGGGCCGGCCGCACACCGGGGCCGGTCAGCCGCCGACGTAGGCCGCGAGGTGCTCGCCGGTGAGGGTGGAGCGGGCGGCGACGAGGTCGGCGGGGGTGCCCTCGAAGACGATCCGTCCGCCGTCGTGACCGGCGCCCGGGCCGAGGTCGATGATCCAGTCGGCGTGCGCCATCACCGCCTGATGGTGTTCGACGACGATGACCGACCTGCCGGCGTCCACCAGCCGGTCGAGCAGGCCGAGCAGTTGCTCGACATCGGCGAGGTGCAGACCGGCGGTCGGCTCGTCGAGCACCAGGACGGAGCGGCCCCCGCCCTTCTCCCCCATGTGCGTGGCCAGCTTGAGCCGTTGCCGCTCGCCGCCGGAGAGCGTGGTGAGCGGCTGGCCCAGGCTGAGGTAGCCGAGCCCGACGTCGGCGAGCCGGGCCAGGATGCGGTGCGCGGCCGGATGGTGGGCCTCGCCGGAACCGAAGAACTCCTCCGCCTCGGTCACCGGCATCGCCAGCACCTCGCTGATGTCCCGCCCACCGAGGCGGTACTCCAGCACCGCCGGCTGGTACCGCTTCCCCTCGCACTCCTCGCAGGGGGTGGCGACGCCGGCCATCATCGCCAGGTCGGTGAAGACGACGCCGGCGCCGTTGCAGTGCGGGCAGGCGCCCTCGGAGTTGGCGCTGAACAGCGCCGGCTTGACGCCGTTGGCCTTCGCGAACGCCTTGCGGACCGGGTCGAGCAATCCGGTGTAGGTGGCCGGATTGCTCCGCCGCGAGCCGCGGATCGGGCTCTGGTCGACCGACACCACCCCCACGCCGTCGCCCTCCGGCCGCCGGCACAGCGAGCCGTGCACCAGCGAACTCTTGCCGGACCCGGCGACGCCGGTGACCACGGTGAGCACCCCGAGCGGTATGTCGACGTCGACGCCCTGGAGGTTGTGCGTCGTCGCGCCGCGGATCTCCAGCGTGCCGGTGTGCTTGCGCGCCGTCTCCTTGAGGCGGGCCCGGTCGTCGAAGTGGCGGCCGGTGACGGTGCCGCCGGCGCGCAGTCCCTCCACGGTGCCCTCGAAGCAGACGGTGCCGCCCGCCGGACCGGCGCCGGGGCCGAGGTCGATGACGTGGTCGGCGATCGCGATCGTCTCCGGCTTGTGCTCGACGACGAGCACGGTGTTGCCCTTGTCCCGCAGCCGCAGCAGCAGGGCGTTCATCCGCTGGATGTCATGGGGGTGCAGGCCCGTGGTGGGCTCGTCGAAGACGTAGGTGACGTCGGTGAGCGAGGAGCCGAGGTGGCGGATCATCTTGACGCGTTGTGCCTCGCCGCCCGACAGCGTCCCCGACGCCCGGTCGAGCGAGAGGTAGCCCAGCCCGATCTCCACGAAGGAGTCGAGCGTCTGCTGGAGCGTGGCCAGCAGCGGTGCGACGGACGGCTCGGACAGCCCCCGCACCCACTCGGCGAGATCGCTGATCTGCCGTGCGCACGCGTCGGCGATGGTGATCCCGCCGTACCGCGACGACCGGGCCGCCTCGCTGAGGCGGGTGCCCTCGCACTCGGGGCAGGTGGCGAAGGTGACCGCACGCTCCACGAACGCCCGGATGTGCGGCTGGAGCGCCTCCTTGTCCTTGGACAGGAAGGACTTCTGGATCTTGGGGATCAGCCCTTCGTAGGTGAGGTTCACCCCCTCGACCTTCACCTTGGTCGGCTCCCGGTAGAGGAAGTCCTGCATCTCCCTCTTGGTGTACTTGCGGATCGGCTTGTCGGGGTCGAGGAGGCCCGACTCGGCGTAGACCCGCACGGTCCAGAAGCTGTCCGACTTCCAGCCGGGGATGGTGAACGCGCCCTCGGCCAGCGACTTGGAGTCGTCGTAGAGCTGGGTGAGATCGATGTCGGAGACCGCGCCCCGGCCCTCGCAGCGGGTGCACATGCCGCCGGTGCGGCTGAAGGTCTGCTTGACCGTCCTGGTCTTCGCGGCGCCGCGGTCGACCGTGAGCGCGCCGCTCGCCCGGGCCGAGGCGACGTTGAAGGCGAACGCGCCGGGCGGTCCGATGTGCGGCTGCCCGAGCCGGCTGAAGAGGATGCGCAGCAGGGCGTTGGCGTCGGTGACGGTGCCGACCGTGGAGCGCGGGTCGGCGCCCAGTCGCTGCTGGTCGACCACGATCGCGGTCGTCAGCCCGTCGAGCACATCGACCTCGGGCCGCGCCAGGGTCGGCATGAAGCCCTGCACGAAGGCGCTGTAGGTCTCGTTGATCAGCCGCTGCGACTCCGCGGCGATCGTGCCGAACACCAGCGAGCTCTTGCCCGAGCCGGAGACCCCGGTCAACACCGTCAGCCGGCGCTTGGGGATCTCGACGCTGACGTCCTTGAGGTTGTTCACGCGCGCGCCGTGCACGCGGATCAGATCGTGGCTGTCGGCACCGTGCGGCGCGGGCGACTGGTCCGTCCCTGTGGCCATGCTCATCGTGTGTCCATCTGTGATGCGGGGCCGGCTGCGCGGCCCCCGTCGGCGTCGCCCGGCTCGGTCCGACCGGCTTCGAGCAGGAGAGCCGGCGCTTCTCGGCCGGCGCGATCGCGGCCACGGTACGCCGTCCGGGCGGCCGGCGGTATCGGCCGGGATCGTGGGCCGCTGCCCGCCTGCCTTCGGGGGGTCTGCCACGCCGCACCGCGCGCCCGCGCCTCGGGGCCCGGACGTGGGCGCCGGGCCCCGAGGCGGGGGGAGTCGTCGGCCGGCCCTGGACGGACGGCGGCCGGGAGCGGGCCCTACGCCCGCGGGTCCTGGAGCAGCCCGAGAACGTTGCCGTCGGGGTCGGTGAACGTGGCCACCAGACGGCCGCCACCGACATCGCGGGCGGGGTCCTTCAGCGTGGCACCCGCGGCGGTCACCTCGGCCAGCTTCGCCTCGATGTCCGGCACGTGCCAGTAGGCCACCGGTGCGGTCATGCCCTGCGAAGCGCCACCCGGCACCAGCCCGATGTGCTGCCCTTCGACGTCGAAGCCGACGTAGTAGGGCTCGTCGGCCTGCGGCGGTGCGCCGAGCAGGGCGGTGTACACCTCCTTGGCCGCCGCCAGGTCGGACACGGGGTGCAGCACGGTCTTGATCCCCTGGGTGGACGAGCTGGTCATGGTGGTCCCTCCTGACGTCGTGGGGGTGGTGCCCCTGCCGTCACGGTAGCCGCGGCCCGGGGAGTCCGCGCTTCCCCGCCGCGCCGGGTCAGCCGGCCGCCGGGGCCGGGGCCGTGCCGTCCGCGCCGGAGCGGCACGCGGGGTGCCCCCAGCCCTCGTCGTTCTTGGCGATCTGCTCGCCGGCCGCGTAGGAGCGCCCGCAGCGGCAGCGCCCGGGGAACTTGGCCTTCAGCGTGCGCGCCGTCTTGCCGGCGCCGCGCCGCTGCGGTGACGAGGCCGCTCCGGCCGTGGCGCCGGAGCCGCTCCGGCGGGCGCCGGCGGGCCGTGCGGCGGCCGGGGCGGCCGGCGGCTGCGGGGAGCCGAGGTCGCTGCCGGCGGCCTCCTGGACGACCGCCGCCTGGCTCGCGGCCCGGTCGGCGAAGTCGTTCAGCGGATCGCCGTCGACCTGGTGCGCCGGCACATACCGGAACTCCACGGACCGGCCGGTGAGCAGCTCGTCGATGCGCATCACCAGCTCCTGGTTGGCGACCGGTTTGCCCGCGGACGTCTTCCAGCCCTTGCGCTTCCAGCCGGGCAGCCAGGTCGTGACGGCCTTCATCGCGTACTGCGAGTCCATCCGCACCTCCAGCGGTACGGCCGGGTCGATGGCGCTCAGCAGCCGCTCCAGCGCCGTGAGCTCGGCGACGTTGTTCGTCGCGGTGCCCAGCGGCCCGGCCTCCCACCGCACGACGGTGTCCGCACCGTCGGCGACGACCCAGGCCCAGCCCGCCGGCCCGGGGTTTCCTTTCGACGCGCCGTCACATGCGGCACTCACGCGTTCAGCCATGCGCGCGATCATGCCAGGTGACGACGTGCCGGGGCCAAGTCGGCCGCGGACCGCGGGCGCACCCGGTCCGGCGTGCGCCCGCACACCGGCCTCCTGCGCTGAAACAGGAGGTCTCCGCCCCGCCGCGGGCCCGCCGGGGCGGTCCGGGGCCGCTGCCAGCGCGGCGTGCCGTTCCGGCCCGACCGGGAACACGTCATCACGCCGGTCGTGGACTTCCTCACCGCCCGCGACGACATCGACGCCCGGCGCCTCGCGCTGGCCGGAATCAGCCAGGGCGGCTACTGGGTGCCGCGCGCGCTCGCCTTCGAGCACCGCCTCGCCGGAACTGTCCGCGACATGGCGCCGGCGGGCCGAGCCGTACGGCGTCGAGTCTCCCTCCGCCCCGCTCACCGAGGTCTTCCGGTGCACGGTGGCGCCCGTGGCGGACCGGATCGCCACCCCTCTGCTCCTCACGGACCCGAGGGCGAGCACTTCTGGCCCGGTGCCTCGCGACGCCTGTACGACGCGCTGCCGGGCCCCAAGGAGCTGGTTTCCTTCTCCGCGGCCGAGGGCGCGCACCTGCACTGCGAACCCACGGGCCGGGCGCTTGTCGAGCAGCGGGTCTTCGACTGGCTGGAGGCCCGGCTGCCCGGCTCGGAGGGGCAGCGGGCCTGACAGCGCCGTGCGGCCGGGGCCCGGGACCGACGCCCGCAACCGATGCCGCAAGGTCAGTTTCCGGCCGACTTCTCCGGACGGAGTTCACTGGGACGCACGAGGACGAATCCCTCGCCGTCCAGTCGGAGTTGGACGGCCTCGCCGGAGCCGCCGCGGAGCATCGAGCCGAGGCTCTGCGAACGGTGCAGCCCGGTGTGCAGGGCGCTGCTCCAGCCGACGACGGCGTCGGTGTCGACGAAGACCGGGGCCTGCGGGGAGACGGGTATGACGACGGGGTTGCCCTCACACATCACACCCAGCTTGCCCTGGCCGCTGAAGACCGAGTTGAAGAGCCCGCCGCCCATCATGCCGGCGCCCTTGACGACCTGGATCTCGTAGGAGAGGGAGGGATCGAAGCACAGCACGTTGCGGCCGTTGACGGTCAGGCCGTCGCCGGCGGCGAGGTCGATGATGAAGCAGTTGGCGGCCTCGTGCGCGAACCACACCTCGCCGCGGCCCCGGACGGCCATCAGCGCCAGCCCCTCGCCGGTGACGGCGCGCTTGAGGAACTTCCCGACGCCCTGCCCCTGCTTCTCGAAGTGCAGATCGCCGCGGTAGGCGATCATCGAGCCCTGTCTCGCGTAACACTCCCCGTCCAGCGCGTATTTGAGCGACTTGGCATTCTGTTGCACCATGCCGGGTGCGGTGGACTGCGTCGCCATGTTCCCGGGGGCAAAGAGATCACTGTTCATGAGGGGCATGCTAGGGCGGGGCGCTGCGGGGTGACCCGGAGGCGTCAACCGACGGCCGCCCATGGTTCGCCGCTGGCGCCAGGTTGACGGCCGCGCAGGGCGGCTGAAATCGGATCATGCCTTCTCTGGCTTGTAAACAATGGGACACAAGAACACTCAAATTAGGTAAACCACAGCAGTCAGGCGCAACGTGCTCTAGCGTCACGTCCGACACGGGGCGGTCGTCTGTGCCAGGGGGCGACGGCTGCGCCGGAATGAGGGGACGACCAAGTGGGGGGCCATGGGGTTGTTCGAAGCTGCCGGACCACGGGTGATGGAGTCACCCGCCGGGACAGCCAAGTGGGATCGCGCGCCGGAACACGACAGGGGAGGCAGACACACGCCGACCGAACGACGGCTCTTACCGGTGGCATTGGCGGTGGACGCGGTCGGCGCGCTGCTGCCGGTGGCCGCGTTGTGTGTCACGACGCGACAGCCGCATCCGTTGCTCACGGCGGCGCTGGCCGGAATGTCGTGGCTGGCGGTAGGGGCGTCAAAGAACCGATACACCCGGGATGAACTCGGTGCGGGCGCAGTGCTGCCGGTCTTCCGCGACTGGCTGACCATGCTGGGCGTGCTCGCCGTCGCCTGCGTCGGCGCGCGGATCGATTTCTCCGTCGAGATCTGTGTACTGGCGCTGCTGCCCGCCCTTGCACTGGGGGTGGCGCGGCGCAAGCTCGCGCACCGTTATCTGCTGGCCATCCGGCGTCGCGCGCAGGCGCTGCGACGGGTGCTGATCGTCGGGGAGGCGGGCGCGGTCGATGTGGTGCTGGCCGAGCTGGCGCACCGCACCGATCACGAGTATGTCGTCGTCGGCAGCTGTCTCGTCGGGGACGAGGCCACCGATTCGGCGCTGCCGGTGTGCGACCGGCTCGCGTCCGACGGTGACGCGCCCGAAGGGGCGCTGGACGGGGACCGGGTGCTCGGCTGTGCCGCCGAACTCGGCGCCGATCTCGTCTTCGTGGCACCGGGCCGTCAGATGTCGGCGGCGCGGGTGCGGCGGCTGGCCTGGGCGCTGCACGACGGGGGCCGGAATCTGGCCATACTTCCGGGCCTGATCGATGTCTCACAGCACCGTGTCCGGCTCGCGAAGGCGGCGGGGCTCACGGTGATGCACATCGACCCGGCGGCGCGGCGGGGCATACCGGTCCTGCTGAAGCAGGCCACCGACCGGCTGGGGGCGTTGCTGCTGCTCATGCTGCTCGCCCCGGTCTTCGCCGTGGTGGCCACCGCCATACGGTGCACCACCGCGGGTCCGGTCTTCTACTGGCAGATCCGGGTCGGCCGGGATCTGCGGCGGTTCCGGATGTGGAAGTTCCGCACCATGGTGGTCACCGCCGACCGGATGCGGGCCGCGCTGGAGCAGTCCAACGAGCACGACGGGGCGATGTTCAAGATGCGGCGGGATCCGCGGGTGACGCCGGTGGGCCGGTTGCTGCGCCGCTTCTCGCTGGACGAACTGCCGCAGCTGTTCAACGTCCTGGCGGGACACATGTCCCTGGTCGGGCCGCGGCCTCCGCTGCCCGAGGAGGTCGAGCGGTACGACGGGACCGAGATCCGCCGGCTGTCGGTCAAGCCGGGACTGACCGGTCTGTGGCAGGTCAGCGGGCGGTCCGACCTGTCCTGGGACGAGACCGTCGCGCTGGATCTGAGCTATGTGGACAACTGGTCCTACTCCCGCGACATAGGGGTGCTGGTGCGTACCGTGCGGGCCGTCGTGGACGGGCGTGGTGCGTACTAGCCGCCGTGGGTCGTGGGGTGTGTCCGGTGTCCCGCCGAAGGGCGGGCGCCGGACACACCCCACGGGCCGGTCCCGCTCACGCCGGGGCCGGCTCCGCCTGCCAGGCCTCGTAGGTCCGGGCGATGCCCTCGGCGAGCGGGACGGTGGGTGCCCAGCCCAGGGCGCGCATCCGGCTGATGTCGAGCAGCTTGCGCGGGGTGCCGTCGGGGCGGGACGGGTCGAAGGCGATGCGTCCCTCGTAGCCCACCGCGTCGGCGACACAGGAGGCGAGGTCGGCGATGGTCAGGTCCTCGCCGCAGCCGACGTTGACGGTGTCGTCGCCGTCATAGCGGCGCAGCAGCACCTCGCAGGCGGCGGCCAGGTCGTCGACGTGCAGGAACTCGCGCAGCGGCGTTCCGGTGCCCCAGAGGGTGAGTTCGGGCAGGCCCTGCTGCTTGGCCTCGTGGAAGCGGCGGATGAGCGCCGGCAGCACGTGCGAGGTCTCGAGGTCGAAATTGTCGCCGGGCCCGTAGAGGTTCGTCGGCATGGCGGAGATGAAAGAGGCACCGTATTGGCTCCGGTAGGACCGGATCTGCACCAGACCGGCGATCTTGGCGATCGCGTACGCCTCGTTGGTGGGCTCCAACGGCCCGCTCAGCAGGGCGTCCTCGGTGATGGGCTGGGCGGCGTGCTTGGGGTAGATGCAGCTCGATCCGAGGAACAGCAGGCGGCGCACCCCGGCCTGGTGGGCACCGGCAATCACACTGAGCTGGATGCTGAGATTGTCCTCCAGGAACTGTACGGGGTAGGTGCTGTTGGCCATGATTCCGCCGACCTTGGCGGCCGCCAGCACGACGGCGTCGGGCCGGGCCGCGCGCAGCCAGGCGGCCGTGGCGTCGGCGTCGCGCAGGTCGAGTTCCGCACGGGTACGGGTGAGCACCTCGTAGCCCCGGTCGGCGAAGCGCCGGGCCACGGCGGAACCCACCAGGCCTCGGTGGCCCGCGACGAAGACACGGGCAGGTGTGGGCAGCAAGTCATTCATGGGGCGGATTGTCGCAGTCAATCCGGGTCGCTCACCGGCCACTTCAGGAAATATCTGGCGCTTCTTGATCTCGACGACCGGCCCCGGTGCCGGTAGCGTCCACGCCCCGCGGTCCGCCGCCGCGTGGGACATCCATCGTTCGATCCCGATGCACATCACTTCTCGTGGGGGGAAGCCATGCCGAAAACCGCGGTCATCACCGGAATCACCGGTCAAGACGGTTCGTATCTGGCCGAATTGCTGCTGAGCAAGGGCTATGAAGTGCACGGGCTGATGAGACGCTCCTCAAGCTTCAACACCGAGCGCATCGACCACATCTACCAGGACCCGCACACACCGGACCGCCGGCTGCTGCTGCACCACGTCGACCTGTCGGACGGGGTGGCGCTGGTGAATCTGCTGCGCGACGTGCAGCCCGACGAGGTCTACAACCTCGGCGCCCAGTCCCATGTCCGGGTCTCCTTCGACGCCCCGCTGTACACCGGTGATGTGACCGGTCTGGGCGCTCTGCGGCTGCTGGAGGCGATCCGCGCCAGCGGGGTGCGCACCCGGCTCTACCAGGCCTCGTCCTCGGAGATGTTCGGCGCGACCCCGCCGCCGCAGAACGAGGCGACGCCGTTCCACCCGCGCAGCCCGTACGGCTGCGCCAAGGTCATGGCCTACTGGTCGACCGTCAACTACCGTGAGGCGTATGGCCTGTTCGGCGTCAACGGCATCCTGTTCAACCACGAGAGCCCACGGCGGGGCGAGACCTTCGTCACCCGCAAGATCACTCGCGCGGTGGCCCGCATACAGGCGGGTCTGCAGGAGCACCTCTACCTGGGCAACCTCGACGCCGTCCGCGACTGGGGCTACGCACCGGAGTACGTCGAGGCCATGTGGCTGATGCTCCAGCAGGACGAGCCCGATGACTACGTGGTCGCCACGGGTGTGCCCGCGACCGTACGCGACTTCCTCCGGGCCGCGTTCGAGACGGTGGGCCTGGACTGGGAGCGCAGTGTGCGCTTCGACCCGAAGTACGAGCGGCCCTCGGAGGTGGACGCGCTGATCGGCGACGCCTCCAAGGCGAAGAGCCTGCTGGACTGGTCGGCGAAGGTGCAGTACGACGAGCTCGCCCGGATCATGGTCGAGTCGGATGTGCGCCAGCTCCAGGACGAACTCTCCGGACACCGGGTGCGGGTGGACCGATGACCGCCTCCGCCACCTCCCGGTCCGCCTCCGCCACCGCCCGCGACCTGCGCGGATTCAGCGGCTCGGGCTATGACAAGGGCCGCGGGGTGCTGACCCAGGCGGCCTGGTTCGCCGTGCTCAATCTGGTGTTCATGAAGTGGTGGTGCCCGCCGCGGCTGCGGCCCCCGCTGCTGCGGGCCTTCGGCGCCCGGGTCGGTCAGCGCGTACTGATCCGCCACCGGGTACGGGTGCAGTGGCCGTGGAAGCTGACCCTCGGCGACGACGTCTGGGTGGGCGAGGACGCCTGGCTGATCAACCTGGAGCCGATCCGCATCGCCGATGACGTCTGCGTCTCACAGGGTGCCGTGCTGTGCACCGGAAGCCACCAACGCCGCTCCCCCACCTTCGAGTTCGACAACGCACCGATCAGCGTGGAGGAGGGCGCCTGGGTGGCCGCCCGTGCCGTGGTCCTGCGCGGCGTCACGGTCGGCAAGGGCGCGGTCGTCGGCGCGGGCGTGGTCGCCCACCGCGATGTGCCGGCCGGGGCCGTGCACACCACCGGGGGTGCCGGATGAGGATCACCCACGTCGTGACCCTGGTCAGCGACGACGGGGCGTACGGCGGGCCGGTGAGCGTGGCCACCGGGCAGCTGGGCGAACTCGCCTCCCGGGGGCACGAGGTGGAGCTGGTGTCCCTGTGGCGGGGCCACGGCGCACCTCCACGGACGGTGGACGGGGTGCCGCTGCGCGCCCGGCCCGCCCACACCCTGGTGCCGGGGCAGGGCTTCCTGGGCCAGTTCCACCCGGGGCTGCTGCCGGTGCTCTGGCGCCGGGCGGGGCGCGCCGACGCGCTCCATCTGCACGCCGGACGCGACTTGGTCACCCTGGCCGCGCTCGTGGTGGCCGTGCTGCGCCGCCGCCCCTTCGTGGTGCAGACCCATGGCATGGTCCAGCCCCGCGGCTCGGCCGTGGCCCGGCTCTTCGACCGGGTCTACGTCCCGCTGCTGCGCCGGGCGATCGCCGCGCTGGTGCTCACCGACGAGGAGGAGGCCGGGCTGCGGCAGGTGCTGGGTCCGGGCGGGCCACGGCTGGTCCGGCTGCCCAACGGGGTGCGGGTCCGGCCGGCCGACGACGAGGAGCGGGGCACGACGGACGTGCTGTTCCTGGCCCGGCTGCAGACCCGTAAGCGCCCCGAGGCCTTCGTGCGGATGGCGGCGCTGGTGCACGGCAAACGGCCCGAGGTGTCCTTCACCCTGCACGGTTCGGACGAGGGGCGCCTCGCGGAGGTCCGCCGGCTGATCGCCGAGGAGCGGCTCGGTGAGGTGGTGACGTACGGCGGTGCGCTCGCGCACGACGAGGCCGTGCGGCGGACCGGACGGGCCACCGTGTACGTGCTGCCCAGCGTCGAGGAGCCGTTCCCGATGAGCGTGCTGGAGTCGCTGGCGGTGGGGACCCCGGTGGTCTGCACGGAGCGCTGCGGGATCGCCGCCGCGCTCCGGGCACGCGGGGCCGCGCTGGTGACCGACGGTTCGCCGGAGGAGCTGGCGGACGCGGTGCTGCGGCTGCTGGAGGACGCCGCGCTGCGCGAGCGCGTCACCCGCGCGGGACGGACGGCCGTCGAGGAGGAGTTCTCGCTCCCGGCGGTCGGCGACCGGCTGGAGGAGTGGTACGCACTGCTCGCCCGGCCGGGAGCCGGATGACGTGGGGCGGCGGGGGCCGGGCCCCCGCCGCCCGCGGTCACCGGCCGGCCGTCGCCCGCCGCAGCAGCGCGGTGATCCGCTCCAGTCCGGCCCGGCTGCTCAACCGCTCCTCGACGTACTGCGGACCGCGGGCGCCCAGCCGGGACGCCTCCCCGGGGTCGGCGGCGAGCGCCCGCACCTCCGCCAGCAGGGCCTTCGGGTCCTCCGGCGCGACCAGCACACCGGCACCCGCCCGAAGCACCTCCTGGGCGGTGCCCCCCTCGGCGGCCACCGAGGCGATCACCGGCCGCCCGGTCATGAAGTACGAGGTCAGTTTGGACGGCAGACTCATGTCGAGCACGGAGGCCTTCTGGGTCACCGCCAGGACATCCGCGGCGGCGAGCACCTCGGGGAACTCCCCGGCGCCGGCCGGCGGCAGAAAGGTCAGCGCGGAGCAGCCCGCGGCGAGCGCTTGCAGGTGGGCACGCTGATTTCCGTCTCCCATGAGCACGAAGCGGACCGGTGCCGCTTCCTGGTCGGCGAGCATGGCGGCCTCGACGAGCACCTCCAGGCCCTGCTTGAGCCCCATGTTGCCGGCGTGCAGTACCACCGTCTCGTCCGCCTGCCACCCCAGTCGGGCCCGGGTCTTGGCCCGGTCGCCGCCGGGTCCCTTCACATGCGTCCAGTTGGGCACCACATGCACTCGCTCACGCGGCACCCCCATCGCCGTGACCCGGTCCACGAACGACTCGTGCACCACCCCGACGACCTCGGCGCCGCGCAGGATCCGCGCCTCCAGCGCCCCGGCGGCCGCCGCCGCGCGGCCCCCGCCGCGGATACCGCTCTGCTCGGCGGCGGCGCCCATCAGGTCCTGCACGACCACCACGTGCGGTACCCCGGCCCGCCGCGCCAGCCGCCCGCCCAGCACTCCCCCGGCCAGACTCGGCATCTGACTGAGCACCACATCGGGTCGGATGCGCGGTGGTCCCACCAGGCCGTGCGCGAGGATCCCGGCCTCGAACAGCGCCCGGCGCAGGGCGGTCTGACGCGACGGCACGGGATGGCGCCGGCGGTGGACGGTCACCCCACAGCGACGCTCCCGCAGCCGCCACCGGCCGCGGTATTCCTCCGCCACCCGCCAGGCCGGGTAGTGCGGCATGCCCGCGAGGACATGGGTGTCCGCTCCGGACGCGGCAAGATGCTCGGCGATCTGCGTCGAGTACGGTCCTATGCCGGTGTGTTCGGGTGCGTAGTTGGTCGAGACCACGAGCACACACCGGCCTGCGAACGAGTCTTCCACGACTGGCCCCCCTCTGGATGTGCCGTCATCGTAGGAGGCCGCCGGGGGCCGCGGGCTGTGAATTGGGTTGCGATTGTGTCCCGAAGGCGACCTTGTTTCCCGAAGTCCCTTAGATTGTGCCTGGTGGTGGGGAGTTGGGGGGAGGTGGGCCGATGATGCCCGGGACATGGGGCACTCAGCGGCCGGTGCGTGGTCTCGCCGCGCTCGGGTGCTGGGCGCTGTTGCTGGTGGTCTTGCTTCCGGTGCTGATCCTGCAGTCCACGGACACCCGGTTCGGTGCCGCGCTCGCCGTGCAGTGCGTGGTGGTGGTGCACACCGGTGCGGCGCTGGCGCGGGTACTGACGGACGTGCGGGCCCGGCTGATCGCGTTCGGCTTCTGGCTGTTCTCGTATGTGTGGCTGGGGCTGGCGCCGCTGGCCATGCTCGCGACGGACGCCTATCCGCGCGGGTTCGTCGTCGACGCGCACACCGCGTTCCTGACCACCCTCGTGGTGGAGGCGGGACTGCTCGCCTACAGCGGCGGATCGGCGGTGGCGAGGTGGCGGTCGGCGCGGACCTCCACGGTCCTCGAACCCCTCCTCGCCCGGCGGCTGTCGCCGGCACGGGTGCTGCTGCTGTGCGGTCTGGCGCTGCTGCTGGCCGTCGTGCTGATCCCCGGTCAGGGCGGGCTGTCGGCGTTCTTCCTCAGCCGGCAGGCGGCCAACGAGGCGGCGGCCGCGGCGGAGCCGGCCGCCTCGGCGGACCGGGCGATGGCCGCCTGGGCGCTGTCGGTGCCGGCGTTCTGGGCGCTGGTGGCGCTGGTGCACGTGCCGCGGTTCACCGCCGGTGACCGGACGCTGCGCGGGTTACGGTGGCTGCTGCTGCCGCTGCTGGTCGCGGTGAACGTCACCGTCAACAACCCCATCAGCCAGCCGCGGTTCTGGGCCGGGACGGTGTTGCTGGCACTGCTCTTCAGCGCGTCCTGGCTGCGCGGGCCGCGGGCGTTCCGGCTCGGTGCCGCGGGCGTGGCGGCCGTGGTGCTGGTGGTCTTCCCGTACAGCGACTACTTCCGCTACGACAAGCGGGAGCCGGTCAAGGTGGTCTCGCTCGCCGAGCAGTTCACCTCCAACGGCGACTACGACGCCTTCCAGCAGGTCGAGACGGGTGTGGACTACGTCCGCACGCACGGCTTCACCCCGACTGCGGCGCTGGGGCCGCCCCTGTTCTTCGTGCCGCGCGCCGCCTGGCCCGGCAAGCCCGACGACGCGGGGATCCTGCTCGCCCGGCACGCGGGCTACACGTTCACCAATCTGTCCGCGCCGCTGTGGGTCGAGACCTACATGTGGGCGGGCTTCCCGTCGGTCATCGCCGTCTTCGGTCTGATCGGCGCGGTGGGGCGGCGCGTCGACGACCTGCGCCACCGGCTGCGGCGCCACCGCGGCACCCTCGCGGCGCTGGTGGTGCCGGCGTTCGGCTTCTACCAGCTGGTGTTGCTGCGCGGCAGTCTCATGGCCATCGTGGGTCCGCTGGCGCTGCTGGTGTGCATCCCACTTCTGATCACCCGTAAGGCGGGACGGCGGGCCCTGCCGCCGTCCGCGGCACCGACCGCGAGCGCACCGGAGCCCCGGCCCCGTCGCGATGCCTTGTCGCTACCCACAGGAGGAGCACGTACGTGAGCGTCTTCGACGAGCCCGCGGAGGAGCCGGACCAGATCCGTGACCAGTTGCGCCAGCTCTTCCGCTATCGCGCTTTGCTGGTGCTCGGGCTGCTCCTGGGCATGCTCGGCGGCGCCGCCGTGTCCGTGCTCGGCGGCTCGACGTACACGGCCACCGGAGAGGTGGTGGTGCATGCGATCAGCACGGCCCCCTTCGAGGCCGGCGGTGTCTCGGCGGACAAGCAGATCAGCATGGGCACCGAGCGGCAGATCGCACAGAGCGCCTCGGTCGCGGCCGGTGCGGCGAAGTCCCTGCGGATCAGCACCGACCCGGCCAAGCTCCAGCGGGATCTGCGGGTGAGCAATCCGCCCGAGACCCAGACCCTGCTGTTCGAGTACAGCGCGGACTCCGCGGACCGGGCCTCCGATCTCGTCAACGCGTTCGTGCAGGCGTATCTCGACTACCGGCAGGACGCCGCGACGAAGCGGATCGACAAGACCGTGAGCAAGCTCGGCGACGAGCTGAAGCCCCTGCAGGACCAGCGCAAGGTGCTGGACCGGCGGATCGCGAACGCCGGCGGCGGTGGGGGGCGGGCCACCGACGAGTCCGAGCGCAGCAATCTGGTGTCGGAGATAGCGGATCTGCAGGGGCGGATCTCCAGTCTGAAGTCCCTGGACACCACCCCCGGCGACATCGTCCGCAAGGGCGACCCGCCGGCCTTCCCGTCGAGCCCCGGGCTGGCGATGATGCTGCTGACCGGCGCGGTGGTCGGTATGGTGCTGGGCATTCTGGCGGCCTGGGTGCGTTCGGTGCTGGAGCCGCGGGTGCGGTCGGTGGCGGATGTGCAGGACAATCTGCGGGCGCCGGTGCTGGGCATCCTGCCGCGCCGGCAGGGCGGCACCGGGGTGCTGGAGGTCGGCCGGGCGGGCCGGGGCAACCGTGCGGAGGCCTATCGCACCATCGCCTTCCGGCTGGCGCACGACCAGCGCTTCGCCGGGCGGGGCAGCCTGCTGGTCGTCGCGCCCCGGGAGCACTCCGACGCCGTGTCCGTGGCGGTCAACCTGGCCGGTGCGTTCGCCGAGATCGGCAGCGACATCCTGCTCGTCGAGGCCGATCTGCGCACCCCCGGGCTGGCCCGGCAGCTGCCGGTGCACCCCGGTCACGGCCGTCCGGTGCCGGGCGGCTGGGCCAACGGTGAGCGGCTCGCGGTGGACGCGGGCGTCGACGGGCGCTTCGACCTGCTGCCCGGCCGCGAGGTGCCCAACCCCGCCCGGGCACTGGCCTCCGCGGAGTTCGCCCGGCTGCTGAACGCGCCGTCGGGCCCGGATGAACACGTCGTGGTCGTCACCGGCCCGCTGCTCGCGCACGCGGACGGCCTGGCCGTTGCCAAGCAGGCGGCCGGCGTGGTGGTGGTCTGCGATCTCAACGAGGTCCGCCGCGACGATCTGGACCGGGTGTGGGAGCTGATCACCGGGGCCGGCGGCCACATCCTGGGTGCCGTGCTGGACAAGGGCAGCCACGGGCCGGCGCTGCGCCGCTTGTCGGACGGCGGGCCGACCCACCGCAAGCGCGGCCGCGGCCGCCCGCGGGCCGCCGCGGCGACCCCGCCGCCGGTGCCCGGCCCGGCGCCCCGCACCGGCTCGGCGCCGGTCGCAGGATCGCCCCTGGACGCCGACACCACCACGCTCCGCAGGTGACGGCCATCGGCCCGGCCGGCCCGTCGGCGCCCCCGGCCCCCGCGCGGTCCGCGGCGGCCGGGGGCGCGGTCGCCGGCACGGCCCGCGGCAGCGTGTTCGGCCTGGCGGGTTCGGCCGCCAACGCCCTGTTCGGGTTCGTCCTGGTGGCCGTCGTCACGCACGGTCTGGGGGCCCGCGGAGCCGGCGCGGTCTTCACCGGCGTCGCGGCCTTCACCATCCTGAGCAACGCGCTGAAGCTGGGTGCCGACACCGCGCTGGTCCGGTTCGTCTCCCGGGACCTGGAACTCAGCGGTGGCGCCGGTGTGCCGGCCCTGCTGCGGACCGCGGTCCTGCCGACGCTGCTGGCGAGCACCGCGGGGGCGGCGGTGCTGTGGTGCTCCCCCGGCCTGGCCGGCTGGCTGCTGCCCGACCTGCCTACGGGTCAGGCCGTGCTGTTGCTGCGGCTGTTCGCGGTCTTCCTGCCGGTGACGACGGTGGCGCTGGTGCTGCTCGGCGCCACCCGGGGGTACGGCTCGGTGGTGCCGTTCGTCGGCGTGGAGCAGATCGGCAAACCGGCGCTGCGGGTGCTGCTCGCGGTGCCCCTGGTCCTGCTCGCGCCGGGCGTGACCGGGCTGTCGGCGGCCTGGCTCGCGCCCGGGGTGCTGGGCGCGGTGGCGGCCTGGGTGTCGCTGCGCCGGTCCCTTCGCCGGCATCCGGGAAGCGGCCGACCGCCGTCGCAGTCACGGGAGTTCTGGTCCTTCGCCGGGCCGCGCGCGGTGTCCTCGGTCTTCGACATCACCGCGGTGTGGATCGGTGTGATCCTGCTGTCGGTGCTGGGCAGCGGCACCGAGGCCGGCATCTACACGGCGATCGGACGGCTGGTCACCGCCGGGACACTGCTCCAGCTGGCGATCCGGCTGGCGGTGGCTCCCCAGATCAGCCGGCTGCTGGCGGGCGGCGACGAGCCGGGGGCCCACCGGCTGCACCGGCTGTCGACCCGCTGGATCGCGCTGTTTTCCTGGCCGGTGTTCGTGGTCCTGGCGGCGTTCCCGGGGACCGTGCTCTCGCTGTTCGGCCCGGGGTTCGCCGGCGGCGGCTCGGCGGGGCTGCTGACGGTCGCGGTGGCGTGCCTGGTCAATGTGGGCGTCGGCAACGCGCAGACGGTCCTGCTGATGGCCGGGCGAAGTGTCTGGAATCTGGTGGTCGCCGGCGCCGCTTTCGTGGTCCAACTGGGCAGCGGGGTATGGCTGGTGCCGCGGTACGGGGTCCTGGGGGCGGCGGTGTCCTGGGGGCTGGCGATCGTGGTGGACAACGTCGCCTCGGCGCTGCTGGCCCGCTACCGGCTGGGCTTTCGCACCGTCGACCGGGGGTACGTCCACGCCGCGGTCATCGCCGCCGGGACGGTGGCGCTCCCGGTGTTCGCCCTGCGGACGCTTTACGGGGACCGCGTTCCCGGTGCTGTCTTGGGAATTGTTTTAGCCATTGGGGCTTTCGGCGCGGCCGTCTGGCGCTATCGTTTGCCGCTGGGGGTAGGGGAGTTCTTCGGAGCGCTGCGCAAGCGCGGTTCGGGAAACTCGTGAGGAACATCGGGACCATTTCCGCACAGAACGCGTCTGGTTCCCGCTCCCTATCCTGACAATTCCAATCGCGCCATGCTTCCAGGGGGGACCTGTGCGCCAAAGAAACAAATCAGCCCATCTCTTGCTGGCCGCCGCGGTGCTGGGCACCGCGTCGGCAGCACTCGCCGCCGGTCCCGCTCAGGCCACCGGCGAAACCACCCTGACCGCGGATCCGCTGAGCACCTGGCAGACCGACGGCATCGTGTGGTCCATGGCCTACGCCAAGGGGATCGTCTACGTGGGCGGCACCTTCAGCCACATCCGGCCGCCGGGCACCGCGCCCGGCGCCAGTGGTGAGCTGGCCCGCACCAACTTCGCGGCGTTCGACGCCAAGACGGGTGCCCCGCTGCCGTGCGCTCCGGCGTTCACCGGCGGGACCGGCACGATCCGCGCCATGAAGGCTTCGCCCGACGGCTCGACGATCTACATCGGCGGCTCGTTCGGCAAGGCCGGCCCGGTGGGCCGGTCCAACACGGCCTCGCTCAACACCGCCGACTGCACCATCGGCGACGACTGGAAACCGACGGTCAGCTCGACCGTGCGGGCCATCGACGTGACCGACGACTCCGTCTACATCGGCGGCGGGTTCGGCACGGTCCAGGGGCAGACCCGCGAGCGGGTCGCCGCGCTGCGGCCGGACGGCACCCTGCTGCCGTTCAAGGCGACGATCCGTGGTTCCTCGGTGGGCAACGACCCCACACCGGCGGTCAATGCCCTGACGGTCGCGCCCAAGCTCAACAAGGTCATCATCGGCGGCCGGTTCACCTCGGTGAACGGCAGCCTGTTCACCGTGCACGCGCTGGCCGGGCTGGACGCGACCACGGGCAAGGTGGTCGACTCCTTCACCGGCTGGATCCCCAGCCGCTCCGCGGTCAAGGCGCTCGCCAACGACGGCACCAACTTCTATCTGGGCGCCGAGGGCACCGGCGGCGGGGTCTTCGACGGCCGGGCCGCCGGCCGGCTCTCGGACGGCGCGCAGCTCTGGAAGGACACCTGCCTGGGAGCCACCCAGACCGTGCTGCCGTACAAGGGCGTCCTCTACAGCGGCTCGCACGCGCACGACTGCTCCAACACCCCGGGCGGGTTCACGGACATCAGCAACCGCCAGCACTTCCTGGCGCAGTCGATCTCCGACAAGACGATCCTGCCGTGGTTCCCGGACACCAACGACGGGATCGGCGAGCAGATCGGCCCGCGGACGATGACCATGGCGGACGGCATCCTGTGGGCGGGCGGCGAGTTCACCACCGTCAACGACGCCCCGCAGCAGGGCCTGACCCGGTTCGCGGCCGGTCCGGACACCGGGGCGCCGCAGGTGCCGCTGCTCAGCGGCGCGAGCGGGTCCCGGGGGAAGGTCACGCTGAAGTGGAAGGCCTCGTGGGACCGCGACAACGGGGTGCTGACCTACAAGATCTACCGCGACGGTGTCTACCTGACCTCGGTCAGCCAGGACTCGCGCTACTGGAACCGGCCCGACATGAGTTACACGGACACCGTCGACCCGGGGTCCGAGCACCGTTACTCGATCGAGGTCACCGACGGCACCAACGTGTCGGGACGCAATGGGCCGGTCTATGTGACGGCCAGGAACTGACCGTATACCGAGTGGGGGGTATATGACGCACCGAGTAGGTTACGCGCCCGGGGTCTACGACCTTTTCCACGTCGGGCACCTGAACATTCTCCGGCACGCCAAAAGCCAGTGCGACTATCTGGTGGCGGGCGTGGTCTCGGACGAAATGGCGGTCCAGGCCAAGGGAAAGTCACCGGTTGTTCCGCTCACCGAGCGGCTGGAGATCGTACGCAGTGTCCGGTTCGTGGACGCGGCGTTCGTCGAGACGGTGCCCGACAAATTGGAGACCTGGCAGCAGGTGCGGTTCGACGTCATCTTCAAGGGCGACGACTGGCGCGGAACGGCCAAGGGCGACAAGCTCGAAAAGGACTTCGCGACGGTCGGGGTCGATGTGATCTATTTCCCCTACACCGTGCACACGTCGAGTTCCTTGCTGCGCAAGGTGCTTGACGGGCTCGCGGACTCGGCGTGAGCTGACGCGCCGGCCTGGCATCTCGTCCAGGCCGGCGCATCGGCTCGCCCGGTGGGCGGGTGCCGCCGCCCGTCAGCGGGTGAGGGCGGACAGCTCGCGGTACCACTTGACCAGGAACGCGACCATGAAGAGCACATGGGCGGCGAGCAGCGCGCAGTACAGCGCCACGAACACCTCCCGGCTGCCGAACAGCAGGAAAACCGCGCAGAAGACCCCGTAGTCGACGGGCAGCAGGGCGACGGAGCGCAGGGTGGAGGCGGGTGCCGCGGGCGCCGGGCCGTCCGCGTCGTTCCGCAGCCGCGCGGCGCGCTTGAGCTGTTCGGTGAGGATCCCGCCGAAGAAGACCATCACCGCGGTGAACTGGAACGCGATGGGAAGGAACAGATACCGAGGATCGGAGAATCCGAAGTAGCGGTAGAACGAGAGCAGCACGGCCATGTGGAGGGCGAGCATCTTGGCGCAGTCGACCACATGGTCCAGCCACTCCCCCGCGGCACTTCCGGTCCCGGTCAGCCGGGCGAGCTGCCCGTCGGCGGAATCGAGCGCGAATCCGACGACCAGCGCCGCGAAGATGCCGAGGGCCGCGGCGGGCGAGGGGCGCAGCACTGCGATCATGACGACACCGGCGAAGGTGAATGCCCCGCTGATCAGGGTGATCTGATTTGGTGTCAGTTTCATGCTGTAGCCCGCGGCGGCCAGTATCCGGCCGGCCGGACGGTTCACATAGCGCGAGTACAGGGACACCCCCTTCGCGGATTTCTGGGCCGCCGACAGCTGTCTGATCGCATATCCGAACTGACTCATATTCCCCACCTGATGAATGGACCCCCGAAGGAGCAACATCATGGCAGGCAGGACCTCTCCGTCAACCGGTGGCGCCACCCGCCGGACACTGCTGGCGGGCACGGCCGCCGCGCTGACCGGCGCCCTGTCCGGGTGCGACACGGCGCCGCCTGCCGACCGGCAGACCTCCGACGACGCCGGGGCTCCGGTGGTCACCGGCCACAAGCCGAAGGGCAAGGACGTCATCGACGTGGTGGCGGACTGCGGTGCCAAGGGCGACGGACGCACCGACGACAGCCGGGCGTTCGCCCGCGCGTACTCCTACGCGGCCGGCCGGGTGTGGGACCACATCGGCCGGACGGTGGTCGACATACCGGCCGGCACCTACCTCATCCGTGCCCCCGACGCGCTGCTCAACGCCCGTAAGGGAAAGCTCAAGGCCAACGGCTTACGGTTCCGCGGGGCCGGCAAGCGCATGACCCAGCTGATCTTCGCGCCGCACCGGGCCGAGGACGCCTATCTGTGCCGCAACGAGGACAGCTGGGCGAATGTGGCCTTCGAGCAGCTCGGCTTCGCCTGCGGCACCCCCGGCGCCTCGTTCTTCTACTCGTACTCGACGGGGCAGGCGCAGGACTACCGGTTCACCGAGTGCGAGTGGACCGGCGAGTGGACCTACGGGGTCGCGCTCGACGGCAGCAACACCAACTCCGAGATGCGCTGGGACGCCTGCCGGGTGGGCGGCGCCTACCGCAAGGCGTTCCTGTACTCCGGGCTGTCGCAGAACTCGCTGAGCCGCAAGCAGCAGGACCAGTTCCTCAACTACTGGTTCAACGACATGAAGGTCGAGTACTCCTGGGGCAACTTCCTGGAGTTCCCCTACGGCGGCTCCATCACCTGCCGCGGCGGCTCCTACATCGTCACCGGCAGCCGCCCCGAGGAGTCCCCCGACTACGGGCGCACCAGCACCTTCTTCCGCTTCCCGCGCGGTCCGCACCACGACTCCGTCCAGCGCTTCCACGCCGAGGACATCCGCTTCGAGGTGCGCACCCCGGACACCGTCGTGATGGACTGCGCCTGGGACAGCGGCACGGTGCACTTCAATGACTGCGACGACACCGCGAACGCCTTCAAGTCGTTCGCGCAGGACAGCCGCCCGCACCGCTACCGCATCGGCGCGCGCGGCCCGCTGGTGCGCTACGACTCGTGCCAGCTGTCGGGGCAGCACTCCTACGAGCCGGACGGCACCGGCGGGGCGGGCCCCCGGGCGCGCTACGACATGTGCCACTTCCGCAATCACTCCCAGCAGGACTTCATCGCCGGCTCGGGCGACCGGGTGAGCTTCGTCGACTGCCTGGGGTCCTGACGTGCCGGGCGGGCCGGGCCGCGCGTGCCGGGCCCGCCCGGAACACACCGGCCCGGATATCCGCCGCGCCGGGCGCCCCGATCGCCGACGGTGATCAACGGCACACGTACTGGCCAGTAGCGTTACTGCCGTGCGGGCCTAGAGTGAGGCCCGAATGGCACCGCCGGAGTCCCGGCGGCGGCCCGTCCTGTGAGCCGACCAGGGAGACTGCATGCGCTCTCCGAAGGATTTCTTCCGCCCGCTGGCCGTCGGGGCGCCGACACCGGTCCGCGAGGTACCGTTCCGGCCGTCCCGGATGATCCACTTCTTCGACCCGGGCAACGAGAAGATGGCCGCGAAGGTGCCGTCGATCGCGCCCACCGTGGACATCCTGCTGGGCAATCTGGAGGACGCGGTCGCCGCCGACCGCAAGGAAGCGGCCAGGTCGGGCCTGGTGAAGATCGCCAAGGCCACGGACTTCGGCGACACCCAGCTGTGGACCCGGATCAACAGCCTCGACTCGCCGTGGGCACTGGACGATCTGCTGACGCTGGTCACCGAGATCGGCGACAAGCTGGACGTCGTCATGGTGCCGAAGGTGGAGGGCGCCGAGGACATCCACTACGTCGACCGGCTGCTCGCCCAGCTGGAGGCGAAGGCACAGATCCAGCGGCCGATCCTGGTGCACGCCATCCTGGAGACCGCGACCGGCGTCGCCAACGTCGAGGAGATCGCCGGCGCCAGCCCCCGGATGCAGGGCATCTCGCTCGGTCCCGCCGACCTGGCCGCCAGCCGCCGGATGAAGACCACCCGGGTCGGTGGCGGACACCCCGGCTACCTGGTCCGGGAGGACCCGCACGGCGAGGACGGCACCGCACCGCGGGCGACCTTCCAGCAGGACCTGTGGCACTACACCCTGGCGCGCATGGTCGACGCCTGTGCGGCGCACGGCATCCTGCCGTTCTACGGGCCGTTCGGTGACATCAAGGACACCACGGCCTGCGAGGACCAGTTCCGCAACGCCTTCCTGCTCGGCTGCGTCGGCGCCTGGAGCCTGCACCCGGTACAGATCGGCCTCGCCAAGAAGGTCTTCTCGCCGGCGCCCGCCGACGTCGCCTGGGCCCGCAAGGTCATCGGCGCCATGGGCGACGGCACCGGCGCGGTGATGATCGACGGCAAGATGCAGGACGACGCCACCTACAAGCAGTGCCGGGTGGTCGTCGAACTCGCGGAGGCCCTCGCCGCCCGCGACCCCGAACTGCGTGACGCCTACGCGGCGGCCGAGACCCGGCAGAACGAGGAGTAAGTCCCATGTCCGACGCGATCCTGCGACCGCGCCGCTCCGTGCTCTACATGCCCGGCGCCAACGAACGCGCACTGGAGAAGGCCAAGTCCCTCCCCGCCGACGCGCTCATCCTCGACCTGGAGGACGCCGTCGCGCCCGACGCGAAGGCCGAGGCCCGCAAGCGGGTGGCGGCCGCCGCGGCCAGTGGTGAGTACGGCTTCCGCGAGGTGACGATCCGGGTCAACGCCCCGGGCACCGCCTGGCACGACGACGATCTGCGGGCCGCGGCCGAGGCGGGCCCGGACGCCGTGGTGGTGCCCAAGGTGGAGTCCGCCGACACCGTGCGCGCCGTGGAGCGTGCGCTGGAGGCGGCCGGCGCACCGGACCACACGGCCATCTGGGCCATGGTCGAGACACCGCGGGCGATGCTCGACGCCCGTGCGGTGGCCGCCGCCGGCGAACGACTGACCGTTCTGGTGATGGGCACCAACGACCTGGCCAAGGAGCTGCACGCCGAGCACGTCCCCGGCCGGGCCCCGCTGCTGACCGGGCTGTCGCTGGCGCTACTGGCGGCGCGGGAGTCCGGCAAGGTGATCCTGGACGGCGTCTACAACGACGTGAAGGACGCCGAGGGCTTCGAGGCCGAGTGTGTGCAGGGGCGGCAGTTCGGTTTCGACGGCAAGACGCTGATCCACCCGTCGCAGGTGGCACCGTGCAACCGGGTGTTCGCGCCGTCGCCGGAGCAGATCGCCCGGTCCCGGCGGATCATCGACGCCTTCGAGGAGGCCACCCGCGAGGGCCGCGGCGTGGTCACCGTCGACGGGCGGCTGATCGAGAACCTGCACGTCGAGGACGCCCGCCGGATCCTCGCCCTGGCCGACGCGGTCGCCGGACGCGAGTGAGCGTCATCTGATCCGACGGCATGTCAGATGCTCTCGGCCGGCGGTCTGTTGGAGCCGCCGGCCGAGGAGGGGGAGGGCCGGGGCCGGCGCTGTGGTGACGCCGGCCCCGGCCGTCACGTACCGGTCCTCACGCACCCGGCCGTCACGCGTCCGACCGGCTCCGGGGGCCGTCGCGGTGAATCCACTCATCGGACAGGGTGAATCACGGGTGCCGGAGGTTGCCCGCCCCTGGTGGTGCGGGGCATCCGGGATAGCAAGATCCCGGGTACCAACCATGAGGTGCACACAGTGAAGAACACGGCACGCGTCCACACCGTGATCGCAGGAGCCTGCGGCCTGCTCCTGGCCGCCGGCGGGGCCCCGGCATGGGCCGGGTCCGGCGGGGACGGGGTCTCGAACAGCACCACCGTCGCCCGCTTCGACGCCAAGTTCCACTGCGGCCACCGGGCCCGATTCTGCGTCAACGGTCCGGTGCTCAGCGGAAACCCCGGCCGGGCGCAGAACGTCAACGTCTCCGGCACGGTCAGCAACAGCGGCAGCCCGACCAACACCAACGCCAACACCAACTCCGACACCGGTGGGACGACCGGCACCGCCACCAAGAGCAGCAACAACCAGCAGCACCTCGGCAGTGACGGGGAGCAGACGCTGTGACCGTGCGCTGAGCCCCTGCGGGCCCGCACGCACGCGGGGCCCGCGCGGCAGCAAGCGCGACGGTGGGCGCCCGGCACCTTCGCCGGGCGCCCACCGGGCCGCTCACGGACGGCACGGTAGGCCGCGCCGTCCCCGGGTCAGCGGCGGAAGAGACCGCCGAGGCCCCCGATGACCCGCTGCACATTGTTGTTGCTGCCCGACGCGGCACCCGTGGCGGAGTCGGCGCTGTTGGTCGACCCGTTGGTGTTGGAGAGATTGCCGCTGTTGTTCGGGTTCCCGTGGTTGAAGAAGTTGCCGCTGTTCAGGCTGTTTCCGCTGTTCACGGGCCCGTTGATGCAGGAGTGGGGCGAGGCGAGCTGCGGCGACCGGTAGTGGATCTGGCCGAGGCGGTTGTTGCAGAGCACCCCGTTGACCGTGCCGGTCACCGTGCCGATGTCGGCGTCCGCCACCGCCGAGAGCAGTGAGTCGCCCGGGAGCGTCACGGCCTGCGCCGTCCCGCTGCCGAGCATCATCAGCCCGCATGTCCCGACGATGGTTCCTGCCTGCACGATACTTCTCACGTCGCTCCTCGCCTCCGCATCCGTCCGGTGCAGACGTATCGTCCTGCCGTCGGCGTCCGGGAGTCTCGTTCAACCCGCGGGAGCAAACCACCCGCCGCCCACAATCCACCGGGTGGCCCAACAGCTCCCGCCCGGCACGGGCTCGGGCCGGGGTGCCGCGGGCGGTGCGGTACGTCCGTCAGGTGACGCTGTGCGGATGGCAGGCCGTCGCCGAGCGGGGCGGCCAGGTCTGCGGCGCGAGGATGCCCAGGACGTAGGCGCGGGCGACGAGGGCGGGTCTGGTCGGTGCGTCCAGCAGGTCCCGCAGCCGGCTGAGGTGGTAGTCGACGGTCTGCCGGGAGAGGTGCAGGGAGCCGGCGATCTCCGCGTTGCTGTGGCCGGCGGCCAGCAGGGACAGCAGCCGCACCTGCGTGGCCGTCAGTGCGGGACCGGACTCGTGCGCGATGCCCTGGTGGGTGACGACCGCCCAGACGCTGCTGGCGCGGCCCGCGCTGCGGCCCACGGTCGTCAGATGCAGCCGGGCGCGGCGCTGGCGGCCGCGGGCGTCCACGAACAGGGCGGAGGTCTGGATCCGCCGGCTGCGGCGTGCGATCAGGTCGTGCCAGCTGCGCCGCAGGCCGGTTAATTCCGGGGCGGGCGCCAACAGTGTGTGCGCGCGCCGGCCGACGAGGTCCGACAGCCGGGTCTGCAGGAGTTCGGCGGCGGCCGCGCTGGCCTGCCGGATGCGTCCGCCCGCCGATATCAGGGCGCAGGGCAGCCCGCTCTGGTCGCGCAGCGCGTGCAGGTGCTCCTCGGCCTCGTGGCGCTGGTGCAGGGCCCGGGTGTAGTCGCTGATGTCGATGTAGATGCCTGCCACACAGGTCTGGCCGTCTTCCAGGACGGGGAAGCGGTGACCCGCCGCGTGTCCGCTGCCGCCGTCGAAGCGGTGGTAGGTCAGGGTGTGCCGGACCGGTTTGCCGCGGGCGAGCACCTCCCGGTCCAGGGCGAGGACCTGGGCCGCGTCGTCGGGGCCGTCGACGTCGGTGACGGATCTGCCGATGATGCTCTCCGGTGTGGTGCCGTAGAGGTGCGCGTAGGCGTGGTTGGTCCACAGGTAGCGCCCGCTCGCGTCCCGGATGAAGGCCGCGGCGGGGGCGAGGTCGGCGAAGGCGTCGTAGCGGCGGGGGTCGGGCGTCCGCGTGCCGACCTCCACGGCCAGCCCGCGGGAGCGGCCCTGCCGGGGCACGCCGAGGGGCCAGTTGACATCGAAGGTGCGGCCGTCGAACTGGGCCTGCCAATGGCTTGTTTCCGTGGGTGCGGCGGGCTCGGGAAGCTCCGCGCGCACGGCGTCGAGGAAGCGCTGGGCGGTGCTCGTGTCATCGAAGGCCCCGCCGCCGCTGTCGATCACCCGCAATTCACGGTCGGCCTCCCACCAGGACACCGGAAGGTTTTCGAGCAGCGACTTCAGACTGGTCTCGTCCACGACGGGCCCCTCTGCAAGGAAGAGTTCAACGGATGTGCACGGCGCGTCACCGCCATGCGTGTCCCTCAGCGTTGTGCGGCATGCCCGGTTCTCGGCCGATCTCACGGCGGGCCGGGCAACGGTGTGCCACACGGCGGCCCTACGGCATCACGGAACCTTCACGGCGAAGCGACCATATCCGCAACTCTGGCATTTGCCTGAGCGATGTCGGCCCGATCCGGGGAACAAGGTCCCGCACGGCTGCTTCGCTTGGAGGCGGCGTGTGGACGACGTGGTCCACGCGCCTTCAGCCGTCCATGGTTCCTGCCCGTTTGACGATGAAGAGGAGTCGGATTCCAGTGAGCAAGGTGCTGTTCGTATATGCCAAGGGTGGACCGCCCTTGGGGTATGCCCTGTCACGGGTCGCCGCACGGTCGGCAGTGCACCTGCTGGCGCTCAGCGCGCTTCCGCCCACCGTCGCCGCGTCGGTGGACCGGCTGTGTGATTCGGTGCTGAGCCCCTCCGAGGCGGAGCGGCGTGATCTGGTGTCCCTGATCGTCTCCCGGGCCCAGGCCGTCGGCGCGGACGCCGTCGTGACGTTCTCCGAGTACGCGGTGGTCGCGGTCGCCGAAGCCTGCGAGAAGCTCGGGCTCTCCGGGGCGGGCACCTCCTGTGCCCTCGCCCGGGACAAGCGGATGATGCGCCGCACATGGGAGGAACGGGGCATATCCCAGCCCCGGTTCCGGCCCGTCGCCTCCGAGGGCGATCTGCGCGACGCGGCCGCCACGCTGCGCTTCCCGCTGCTGCTGAAGGCCGCCTGGAGCGCCGGATCCACCGCGCACCGCACGCTGCGCGCGCCCGACGAGGTGCCGTCGGCCTGGGAGCGGGCGCGGGAGGTGATGGCCGAATCCGCGCAGTTGGGATACGCCGAACTCCATGTCGCCGGGGCCGGGGCGGACTTCCTCGTCGAGGAGATCGTGCCGGGCACCGCGGCGGACTGGTTCGAGCAGGAGGGCTGGGGCGACTATGTGAGCGTCGAGGGCGTCGTCGTGGACGGCGACTTCCGCCCGGTCTGCCTCAGCGGGCGGATGCCGACGGTGGAGCCGTTCACCGAGCGCGCCGGGATCACTCCCGCGGCGCTGCCGGACGACGCCCAGCGGCGCATCGTGGACCTGGCCCGTGAGGCCGTCGACGCGCTGGGGCTGCAGACCTGCGGGACGCACACCGAGATCAAGCTCGGGGCGCACGGGCAGATGTGGGTGATCGAGACCGCCGCCCGGTTCGGCGGGGCGATGACCGTGCCGCAGATCGAGGAGGTCTTCGGCCTCGACCTCATCGGGATGCTCACCGACCACCTCCTGGGCCGTGCCGTGTCCTGGCCCGAGGAGGTCCGCACTCCGCTGGAGGCGCGCGGCGCGGCCGGCTCCCTGGTCGTCCTGGCCGTCGACGGTGACGGTGAGGCGTGGCCGGACCAGCGGGTCTGGGACTTCCCGACGGTGCGCGACGCCGTGCCGCTCAGCGTCGGCAGTCATCTGTCGGTGGTCGCCGAGAACTCACTGCCGGACGGGGCCCCGGTGCCGGTGTACGACCCGGCCGCCGGCGCCAACACCATGGCGGCGCTGTGTCTGCTGTCCGCCACCGACCCGGAGACGGTGCTGCGCGACTTCCGGACCCTGGTGGACGCGCTGCCCGGGATCCTGCCCACCGACGGCATCATGGAGGCGCAGTCATGACCACCACCGTCCTGCCCTCGGGCGCACCGGGGCCGGTCACCGACCGCACCGTCATCGGCGAGAACCTCTCGCTGCCGCTGTTCCGCAGCATCTCCGGCGTGCTGGCCGGCCACCCCTACCTCAAGGTCGTGGTGGACCGCACCGAGAACACCTGGCACCTGCTCGACACCGCCGTCCACCCCTTCCACGTCAACTACATCGCCCTGCGGGTCCTCGGGATGGACCTGGCGGACCTGGACTCCGGACTGGACGCCTTCAACGCCTCGGTCTATATGGACCCCGAGCGGCGGTTCCTGCTGGGCGTGCTCTCCTTGCACACCGACGAGGACACCGAGGGCCGCGAGCGGCCGTTCCTCGTGCTGGAGACGACCGAGGCCGACACCATGAACGGCCTGCTGCTGGAGGAGTTCTACACCTTCGTCCGCCACCGGGTCGACGGCCGGCTGCCGCTGCTGCTGAAGCCAGCGAACCACGGGCAGGAGCAGGAACTCGCCGCGATCAGCGACGTGCGGGTGCCGCGGATCCTGGGCCACGAGCTGTTCGGCAACCGCACCCGCACCGCGCTCAACCCCGGCGAGGCCGTCGGGCGGCTGCGCTACTTCCGTACCTCCGAGGAGTACGCGGCGGTGGCCGGCGAACTCGGCTGGTCGGACATCGTGGCCATGCCGTGCCTGCCCGACGACGTCCCGCGGGTGGCGGGCTTCCTCAACACCTCGCCCGGGACGCCGCTGTCGCACACCAATGTGCTGGCCTCCGGCTGGGGCATCCCCAACGCGATCGTGCGCGACCTGGACCGCCTCGTCGAGCGGGACGCGCTGGACGGAGCCTGGGTCCGCTACCGGGTGCAGGACGACGAGATCAGCCTCGTCCCGCTGGCCCACGCCCCGGACCTGGACGCCCCTACCTGGCACCAGCAGCGCATCCGGATGGAGCCGCCGCTCCTGGAGGACGTGCCCGCGCTGGCCCTGCACCGGCTGCGCCGCGCCGACCACGACCGCTACGGCACCAAGGCCGCCAACCTCGGCGAGCTGCACCACATCCTCGACAGCCGCAGCGTCGACCTCACGGCCTTCTACGGGCAGCCCAGGCCGCCGCGCGACCACCTCTACGGCCATCTCGCGGCGCGCCTGGGCCTGGCCGGACCGCCGGCGGAGGGTGAACTGCGGGCGGCGGCGGCCGACTTCGTGAGCGGGGTGATCGCGGCGCCCGAGGGCATCGCCCTGCCGTTCGCGCTCCAGCACCGCTTCTTGACCTCCTCCCCGGCCGTACAGCAGGGCATCGGCAAGCTGAAGATGGCCCTCGAACTCGACGCCGTCGACGTGCTGGACGCGCTCTGTCTGCATCTGCAACACCTCATCCGCAACACCCCCATGCCCGAGGACGTGACCCGGCAGATCACCCTGGCGCTGCCCGACGGTCCCGCCGCCGGCAGCCGTCTGGTGGTCCGTTCGTCCTCCAACGCCGAGGATCTGCCCGGGTTCTCCGCGGCCGGGGTCTACGACTCGATCACCACCGTCCACGGGGCGGAGGAACTCCTGGACGCGGTGCGGCAGGTGTGGGCCTCGCTGCTGTCGCCGCGCAGTGTCCGGCTGCGGCACCAGGCGGGGATCTCGCTGGACGACACCTACATGGGCGTGATCATCCAGCAGTACGTGCCGGCGGATCTCGGCGGTGTCCTGGTGACCTGCAACCCGACCCGCCGCGAGGACTTCCGCAACGTCTACCTCAACTGCTCCCCCGGCTCACCGGAGACGGTCGTCGACGGCACGACGCTGCCGCTGCAGTACCTGTACAACACGGTCGAGGGCGGCGGCCGCACCGTCGCGCTGGGCTCGTCGGGCCGGGACCTGCCCGGCACCACCCGGGACGGGCTGGCACAGCTGGCGCTGGCCGGGCGGCTGCTGCAGTCGCACTTCAGCGACGACGACGTGGACCACCCTCTGGACATCGAGTGGCTGATGACCGATCAGGGGGACTTCCGCCTGGTCCAGATCCGCCCCTACGCCCTGTGAGCGGCCCCCTCACCCGTCTGCGGCGCGCCCGCGGCTCAAAGGCCGGCGGTGCGTCCCTGACGCCGCGGGCCCGCCGGATCATCGGGCTCAACAACGGTTTCCAGCTGTTGTTCAACCTGCTGTGGTGGATGCCGGTCTTCTACGCCTACCAGCGTGAGGCGGGTCTGAGCGACGGGCAGATCTTCGGCATCCAGAGCATCTACTACGTCGCGTTCTGCCTCTTCGAGATCCCGACCGGGATCGTGGCCGACCGGATCGGGGCCCGCAACTGCCTGCGGGCCGGTGCCGTCGTGATGACCGCGGCGAACCTGACCCCGGTCCTGTCCCCCGGTTACACCGGGTTCCTGGTGCACTTCCTGGCCATCGCGGCCGGCCGCTCGCTGACCTCCGGCGCCGCCAGCGCCTATCTCTACGACGGTCTGGCGGCCGAGGGCGCCGGGGAGCACTACCTGAAGGCCGAGGGACAGGCGCGGGCGTGGGGGCTGGCGGCGAAGGTGCTGTGCTGGCCGCTGGTCGGGCCGCTGATGGCGCTGGCGCATCCCGCGCCGTACCTCCTCAGTGCGGCGAGCGCGGCGGGGTCGCTGGTCTGCGCCGTGGTGCTGCCGCGGCAGGCCGCGGCGCGGGCCGGCAACCCGGCCCGGGCCAAGGGGGCGCCGCGCGACGGTCTGGCGTTCCTGCGCGATGCCACCAAGGCGCTGCGCTGTGTGTGGGCCACCCCGTGGCTCGGTCTGCTCATGCTCCAGGGCGTCGCCGTCTTCACGCTCTCCCGGATCTGCCAGGTCAATCTCTTCCAGCCGGTGCTGCTGCACCACGGCATCTCCGAGAGTTCGTCCGGCGGGGTGCTGGCCGCGATGACCGTGGCGGAGGCGGTGGCCTCGGCCCGTCCGCAGTGGCTGGGCTCGCGGCTCTCGCCGGTGGCGTGGGTGTCGCTGCTCAGCCTCGCGATGGCGGCGGCGCTCGCGGGCAGCACCCTGGGCGGGCCGTGGGCCGTGATCGCCCTGCTGTGTGTGTTCGCCGCGGTCACCGGCTTCGCCTATCCGCTGCAGCGCAAGCTGGTCAACGACGCGATCCCGGCGGGGGCGCCGCGGGCCACGCTGCTGTCGGTGGAGAGCATCGTGGACCGCGGGGTGTGCGCGCTGGCGGCGGTGGCCGCGGGCGCCTACCTCTCGGCGGACCGGCTGGACGACCTGCTGTGGCACAGCGCACTGGTGACCGGGGTCGTGATGGTCGTGCTGCACCTGGTGCTGCGGCGGGCTCCGGGGCGCCGGCGCAAGGCGCCGGACGCGGAGCCGGTGCCGGAGCTGGTCACCACGGCAGGAAACCCCTGAGCGGCGCCGTCATACTGAGGAGGTGCGCGGTAAGGAGGCCGGGCGGTACGGCGAAGGGCTGTTCCGCCCGGAGGAGACCGGCGAGGCCGACCGCATCGATCTGGGGGCCCTCGCCTACGACGGGGTGAGCACCGCCCGGTTGACGGCGCTGGGCGCCGGCCCCGGCTGGCACTGTCTGGACGTCGGCGCGGGGACCGGCACCCTGTCCCGCTGGCTGCTGGAGTCGGCCGGGGTCGAGACGGTCCTCGCGGTGGACCGCGACACCCGGTTCCTCGCCGCCCGGGACACCCCGGGCCTGTCGGCCCTGAGCGCCGACATCACCGCGCCGGGCTTCGATCCCGGCCGCTTCCAGCTGGTTCACGCCCGGTTCGTGCTGATGCATCTGCGCTGCTGGCGCCGCATGATCGCCACCCTGGCCGGGCTGCTCGCGCCCGGTGGTGTGCTGGTGCTGAGCGACGCCGTGGACCTGACGTCCGCGGGCGCACCGGCCACCCCGTACTCCACGGTCATGCGCACGATGTGGCAGGCGCTCCGGGAGACCATCGGCACGGACACCTCCTGGGTGCCGGACTACCCCTACCTCCTGCGGGAGGAAGGGCTGAACCGGGTCGGTGCCGAGATGCACGCGCCGCCGCTGGCGCCGGACAGCCCGCTCAGCCGGTTCTGGGCCGATACCTGGGACCGGACACAGGACGCCATGGTGGCGACGGGGCGGGTGGACGCGGCGCAGATCGCGCGCGCCCGGCAGGAGCTGGCCTCGCCCGGGGGCGCCGGCCTCTCCCCCGGGATGCTCACCGCCTGGGGCTGGCGGACCGACCGGGCCGCCCCGGACCGGAACGGCTGACCGGGCACGGAGCGCGGGCGGCCGGGCGGTCCGGGGCGCCCTCGCGGCGGGGCCCCGGTGCGGGTGGGTGGTGTCAGACGGCCCGGGGGCGTTGCTGGGTGGCGCAGTGGATGCCGCCACCGCCCTCGCCGAGATGGTCGAGCGGCAGCTGGACGACCTTGCGCCCCGGGTACAGGTCGCCCACGACGGAGGCGGCCCGGCTGTCGGCCCTCCGGTCGCCGTAACGGGGCATGATGACGGCCCCGTTGGCGACGTAGTAATTCACATAGCAGGCCAGGAAGTCCTTGCCGTGGCGGCCGATGTCGGACGGCTCGGGCAGCTCGACGACCTCCAGCCGCTTGCCCCGGGCGTCGACGGCCCCGTCGAGGACCGTGCGGGCCTGTTCGTAGGCGGCGGTGAAGGGGGTGCGCGGGGCGCCGGCGGCCGGGGTGCTCATGACCACGACACCCGGCTCGGCGAAGCGGGCGAGCGCGTCGATGTGATAGTCCGTGATGTCCTTGTTCTTGACCCCCTTCGCCCAGATCACGCGGGAGACGCCGAACAGGTCCTTGAGCGCCCGCTCGATGTCCTCGCGGGACCGGCCGGGGTTGCGGTTGTCGTTGAGCAGCGAGCTCTTCGTCGCCAGCAGGGTGCCCCGGCCGTCGGTCTCCAGGGCGCCGCCCTCGGCGGTGAGCGGCGCCGTGATCCGGGTGAGGCGCTCATGGGCGAGGACCGTGCGGGCCACGTGCCGGTCGCGGCCGTGCTCCTGCTTCTTGCCCCAGCCGTTGAAATTGAGGTCGACGCCGGCGACGCCCTCGGGGCCGACGACGAAGACCGGTCCGCTGTCGCGCATCCACAGGTCGTCGACCGGGGTCGGCAGCACCTCCACGCCGTATCCGCAGGCCCGCCGGGCCGCCGTCGCCTCCCGCTCGTTGGCCAGGAGGGTGACCGGTTCGCACTCGGCGATGGCCCGGGCGATCCGGGCGATGTCGTCGCGGACGCCGGTCACGTCCGGTCCCCAGATCTCCCGGGTGGGCCAGGCCATGTACGTGGCCGCGTGCGGGTGGGTCTCCTCGGGCAGCCGCCAGCGGCCGGCCGGGCGGGCGGCCGCGGCGGCCGCCGCGTGGTCCGTGCGGGGCGCCGCCCCGGCCGCGTCCGCGCCACTACAGGCGGTCAGTGCTCCGCCGACCGCGGCGGCGGCCGCCGCCTGCAGGGTCTGACGTCGTGATATCTCCACCGGAATCCTCCTGACTGAAATTTTAGTCAGTACCAGCGTAAGGCATGATCGGAGCCGAGCCACAGTTGATTTCTCGCACCCGGGAGCCTCGATGCCGGACCGCCCCACCCAGATCCTCGAAGCCGCCGCCCGGCTGATCGCCCGGAGCGGGGTGCGCGGACTGCGTGTCGAGCAGGTGTCCGCCGAGGCCGGCGTCTCGACCGCGCTGATCTACTACCACTTCAAGGACCGCGCCGGGCTGCTGCGACGCACGCTGGAGTTCATCAACCGGCGGGCGATCCGCTACACCGACGCCGCCCTGGACGCCTCCGACGCCCCGCTCGCCCAGCTCACCGAGATGCTGCTGCTGGAGTTCCAGGAGATCCCCCAGGTCAGGGAGAACAGCGCGGCCTGGGGCGAGCTGCGGGCCACCGCCGTCTTCGACCCGGATCTGCGCGAGCTGCTGGCCGGCGCGACCCGGGACTGGATCGAGGACCTCGCCGATCTGATCCGCCGGGCCCAGGCCGCCGGCACCGCCGCCCCGGAGGCCGACCCGACGGCGGCGGCCGAACGGCTCTCCGCACTCGTCGAGGGCCTGAGCGAGCGCTGGCTGAGCGGCACCACCACGCTGGAGCGCGCCCATGAACTCGTGCGCGGCGCCGTCCGGGTGGAGCTCGGGCAGCCCTGACCTCCCGGCGGCGCGCACCGTCCCGCCGGGAGCCGCTGCACCGCACGTCATAGCGGGTGAATCGAATGCTTCGGTCAATAAGCGGACATCGACGACTGTTTTCGGTCGGATTCCGTCACGTCACTCTCCGCACCCGACCGCTCCCTCCTGCCCGGCGTGCGCGACAGCTTCCCATTTCAGAGCGGGTACGGCGCGTGTTGGTCATCCGGCGGACACCAGGATCTGATGAAGAATTTTCTGTCGTGGTGGCGAATTGGTGAAGAAAAGCGACCGAAAGTGTGCATCGGGTTTTGACCGCTGATCGACCGTTCAGCCATGGTCCTTGGCATGCCCGCCATACCCCGACCCGCGGCCAGCGGCCCGCTGCGCATCCGCGACTTCCGCCTTCTGCTCGCCGGTGCCGCGGCCGGACAGCTCGGCGCCCAGGTCACTCTGGTCGCCCTGCCCCTTGTCGCCGTGCTCGAGCTCAACGCCCCCGCCTTCCAGGTGGGGTTGCTCACCGCCGCCGAAACCGCCGCGTTCCTGCTGGTCGGGCTGCCGGCAGGGGCGTGGGTCGACCGGATGCGCAAGCTGCCGCTGATGATCCGGGCCGATGTGGTGCGCGCGGTGGCGATGGCCAGCATCCCGCTGGCCGGCGTCGCCGGTGTGCTGACGATGGCTCAGCTCTACCTGGTCGCCCTCGTCACCGGCGTGGCCACGGTGTTCTTCGACGTGGCCCACCAGAGCTACCTGCCCCAGCTGCTGCCCAAGGACCAACTGGTCTCGGGCAACGGGGCGCTGGAGACCATCCGTTCCACGGCACAGGTGGCGGGACCCGGCCTCGGCGGCGGTCTCGTCCAGCTGCTCGGAGCCGCCCTGGCCATCGCCGCCGACGCGGCCGGCTACGCGCTCTCCGCGCTGTTCCTGTGGGCCATCAAGCGGCCCGAGGAGCGTCCGGAGCCCGTACCGGACGCCTCGCTGCGCAAGGACATCGGTGAGGGGCTGCGGTTCGTCTTCGCCCACCCCCTGCTGCGGGTGATCGCCTTCACCACCGGCCTCGGCAACTTCTTCACCGCGACGCTGATGGCCACCCAGTCCGTCTTCCTGGTCCGGGTGCTCGGGCTGGCGCCCGGGGTCGTCGGTCTGGTGCTGTCCGCCTCCGCGGTGGGCGGGCTGGCCGGCGCGCTGTGCGCGGGCCGGCTCGCCGCCCGGCTCGGCCAGGCCCGGCTGATCTGGCTGTCCGCACTGGTCACCGGCCCGTTCGCGCTGCTGTGGCCGCTGTCCGGCCGGGGTGCGGGAGCGGTGCTCTTCGCGATCGGCTCCGGCGTGGTCTTCTTCGGCGCCGTGGTCTACAACGTCGCGCAGGTGAGCTTCCGTCAGTCCCTGTGCCCACCCCGGCTGCTCGGCCGGATGAACGCCACCCTGCGGTTCCTGATGTGGGGCACCCTGCCGCTCGGAGCCCTGGCCGGCGGAGCGCTGGCCGATGCCTTCGGCGCCCGTACGGCGCTCGTGTGGTGCGCGGCCGGATTCCTGGCCGTACCGCTCCCGTTGCTCCTCTCCCCGCTGCGCCGGATGCGGGATCTGCCCGCCGGCCCCGACGAGGACGCCGCGCGGCCCGGAGCCGCGGACGCGGCCGAGGCCGCCACGCTCGGCTGACGCCGACCGTCTCTTCCCTCCCCTCCCCCCCCGTTCGGCAGTTTTCCCCCCGCATCGCGCTCCGGTGATGCGGGTCAGTCACGACACAGAGGATCACGGTGCCCAGCATCACGAGCCAGTATCTGGCCCGCTTCCGGCGACTCGACGCCGGGGAGGGGGCCCCGGTCCTGCTGCCCGTCACGGGGGCCCAGCGCCGCTTCGCGCTGGTGCGTGCCATGGACCCCGCCGGGCGGCCGGACCTCGTGCCGATGTTCTTCGCCTTCCCGCGCGGCACGGTGGACACCGACCGCCTCGCGGCGGCCGCGAACCGGCTCGCCGCACTGCACCCCGTGCTGCGGTCCCGGCCCACCGTGCAGCGCGGCACCCCCGCGCTGCGCCTGGAGCAGCCGCAGGTCCCCGTCCTCCGCCTGGCGTGCGCGCCCGGCGAGGACGCGGCGGCCGTGCTGCGCCGTGCCCTGGCGGAATGGGACACGCAGGGCGCACCGCTGCGGCTGTTCCTGGTGCCGGACGGCCCGCAGGGGACCGAGGAGGTGCTCGCCGTCGTCCTGGACCATCTCGCCTGCGACGGCCAGTCGCTGGCCCGGCTCGCCGACGAGCTGGGCACCGCCTACGACCGCGGCACCGGCGCCGAGGGCCCCTCCCCCGCCGAGACCGAGGCCGAACTGACCGCCTACCGGGACGCCGTCCTGCTGCAGCTCGCCGCGGAGGAGCGCGCGGGCTCGCCGGAGGCGATGGCGTATTGGGGCGAGCGGCTGCGCACCGTGCGCGAGGCGGCCCCCGCGCCGCAGCCTGCGGCGCAGGCCCCCGGCACCCCGCCCGGCGGCTCGGCCACCGTGCACCTGCCCGCGCCCGACGGCGGGGCGCCCTTCCCGCAGCTGCTGGACGCCTGCCGGGCGGCCGCCGCGGTCCTGTACGGCAGCGGTCCGGTGGTGCCGATCGGCTACCCGTGGGGCGGCCGGCCCTCCGGTGCCGCGCCGGTGCTGGGCTGCTTCCTGAACACCGTGGTCTTCCCGACCGACACCGGGCAGCGGCCCGACCCGGCCGCGACGGCCGGGGACTGGTGGGACGACCTGGACCATGCCGCCACCCCCTTCGACGCCGTGGTGCACGCCGCCCGGGCGGCCGGTTCGGGCTGGAGCGGACGGCTCGACGGCCTGCTGACCGTGGAGGACTCCCGGCGCCATCCCCCGCTGAGCCTGGCCGGAGTGACGGGCCGTGAGGTCCACGTCGACGGCCGGGCGGTCCGCGGGCCCTTCGCGGTCTCCGTCACCCAGGGGGCCGAACTGGGGCTGCGGATGGTGTGGGACCGCACCCTCGTGCCCGACCTCACCGCCGAGCGCGCCTTCGCCGCACTCGCCGACAGCCTGCGGACCCCGGCCCCGACGGCCGGCTGATCCGCCACCGGGGCCCCGCCCCTTCCCACCCCACGACTCCGCCGAAGCCGCCGCACAACCCGCGGCGCGCTCCGCGCACCCCAGGCCGGGCCCGACCATGCTCCGGCCGGAGAAACACACCCGACCCGACAACCTTCAGGGATCGCCCATGCTTCCGCTCTCCTCCTCGCAGGAGATCGTCTGGCTGCACGAACAGGTGCAACCGGGCAGCCGCGCCTACAACTTCACCGCCGCACTCGATCTGTGGGGCACACTCGACGCCGAGGCGCTGCGCCTGGGTCTCGCCGCCACACTCGACCGGCACGCCGGGCTGCGGCTGGAACTCGTCGCCGTCGCCGGGGCGATGCCGGGGCAGCGGGTCGCCGAGGCCTGCGCCCCGCGGCTGCGCACGGTCGACCTGAGCGGGGCTCCGGACCCGGAGGCCGCCTTCCAGGAGCTGCTGCGCACCGAGGCGGAGACCCCGCTCGACACGTATGAGGCGCCGCTGCTGCGCTGGACGCTGGTCCGGCTGGCGGACGACCGGCACCGGCTCATCCACGTCGAGCACCACCTGATCCACGACGGGCATTCGTTCGCGATCCTGCTGCGGGACGTGTTCTCCGTCTACCGGGGCCACGTCCTGGGCGAGCCGGTGCAGCTGCCGTCCGCGTCCTCCTACGCCGACCACGTCCGATCCCGGTCCGCCGACGAGGTGAGCGCACAGCGCACCGAGGGCCTGGAGTTCTGGACCGGTCAACTGCGCGACCTGTCCTACGACATGCCGCTGCCCGGTCTGACCCGGCCCGGCTCGCGACGCCGCCACCACGGCGGCCAGCTGCGGCAGTCGATCGGCGCGGACCTCGCCGAGCAGCTGCGGGCGCACGCCCGCGACCGCGGGCTGACGCCGTTCGCCACCCTCCTGGGGCTCTTCGCCGAGCTGCTGCGCCGCCACAGCGGCCGCACGCAGATGGTGGTCGGCACCGCGGTCGGCAACCGCCCGCGCGGTTTCGAGGACGCGGTGGGCATGTTCGTCAACACCATCCCGCTCCCGCTCCGGCTGGACCCGGCCGCCCCGGCCGAGGAGTCCATGGACGAGGTGACCGACACCCTCTTCCGTGCGCTGCCGCACCAGGAGGTGCCGATCCAGGAGCTGACCCGCGCGCTCGGGCTGCACACCTCGGGCGCCGACAACCCCCTGTTCCAGGTCATGTTCAGCGCGCACGACGCCGAGCTGCCCGAGATCGACGTCCCGGGCCTGGAAATCACCCTCTTCGAGGGCTTCAACACCGGCACCACCCGGTTCGACCTGGACGTGGTGCTGCTGCCGGACGACCGGCGCGGTGTCAGCGTCCGGCACGGCGCGCCGGGGATGACGCTGGTGTGGGACTACGACGAGGACATGTTCGGCGAGGACGTGGCCAAGCTGCTCGCCGGGCGCTTCCTGGACCTGCTGCGCGCCTACCTCGACGCGCCCGGCACGGCCCTCGCGGAGCTGGCGCCGCCGCCCGTGCCGCCGGCCCTCACGGCCCCCGCGCCGCGGTCCGGCCACGACCCGCTGGACCCGGCCGCCGCCCACGACCCGTCGCTGCCCGCGCTGCTGATCGGCGCCCGCCGGCTCACCTACGGCGATCTCGACGAGCGGGTGAGCGCGCTCGCCGAACGGATGCGGACCGCCGGAGTGACGGCCGGGCAGCCGGTGGCCGCGGTGCTGCCGCGCGGCGCGGACTCCGTCGTGACGCTGCTGGCCTGTCTGCGGACCCGGGCGGTGTACTGCCCGCTGTCGCCCTCCGACCCGCAGGCCCGGCTGTCGCTGCTGCTGGACCGGCTCGCGCCGGCGCTCGTGCTGACCTCGGCGGACTCCCCCGTCACCGTGCCGGACGGCCTGCCGACGGCCACCGTCGACGCCGAGAAGCTGCCGGCCGCCCGGGCGGCCGAGGTCGTGCCCGGTGCCGCGTACATCATCCACACCTCCGGTTCGACCGGCATCCCCAAGCCCGTCGCGGTGGGCCGGGCGGCGCTGGAGAACCATCTGACCGGCGCGGCCGAGCGGTTCGGGCTGGCCGCGGGCGACCGGGTGCTGCTCTTCGCCCAGCCGTCGTTCGACGTGGCCCTGGAGGAGGTGCTGCCGTCGCTGTACGCCGGGGCGTGCCTGGTGGCTCCGGACCGTGAGGTGCCCACCGGCGCCGAGCTGGCCGCCCTGCTGATCGCCGCCCGGGTCACCGTGGCCAACCTGCCGACCAGTTACTTCCTCGCCACCCGTGAGGAGATGCGTCCCGCCCTGCGCGACGGGCAGTGGGCGCCGCGACTGCTGGTGCTCGGTGGTGAGCGCCTCCCGGCGGACGTGCTGCAGGCCTTCCTGGCGGACACCGACAGCACCGTGCTCAACGTCTACGGCGTCACGGAGGCCGCCATCAGCTCCACCGTTCACGAGATCACCCGCGAGGGCCTCGCGGCCGGCGGGGAGATCCCGCTGGGCACCGAGCTGCCCGGCGAGCGGGTCCACGTCCTGGACGAACGGCACCGGCCGCTGCCCGACGGCGCGGTCGGGGAACTGGCCATCGCCGGCGCCGGGCTGGCCGAGGGCTACGTGGGCAACCCCGAGGCCACGGCCGCACGGTTCGTCTCCGTCGAGGCCCTCGGCGGTGAGCGGGTCTACCTCACCGGCGACCTCGGCTACCGCGGCCGCGACGGGCTGCTGTACTTCCTGGGCCGCCGCGACCACCAGATCAAGCTGCGCGGCTACCGCATCGAGCTGGAGGAGGTCGAGGCGGCCGCCTCGGCCGCGCTCGGCGGCCGGTCCGTCGCCGTCGTGCTGGACCGCGAGGCCTCCGGCGGGCCCCGGCTCGTCGGCTTCTTGGAGCGCGCCGACGAGCGTGCGCCGTGGGACGAGCAGGCGCTGCACACGGAGCTGAGCAGCCGGCTGCCGAGCGCCCTGGTACCGGGCCGCTGGGCGCTGCTGGACACCATGCCGAGGCTGGCCGGCGGCAAGCCGAACCGCACCGCGCTCACCCGCCGGGCCGCCACGCTGGAGCCGGCCACGCCTGCCGTGGAGAGCGTCGAGGTGCAGCCGCTGGCGCCGTCCGACCCGATGACGGCACTGCTGGCCGAGGGCTGGTCCGCGGCGCTGGGCCACAGCCGCTTCGACGAGTCCTCGGACTTCTTCCGGTCCGGCGGCCATTCGCTGCTGGCCGCGGAGCTGGCCGCCTGGCTCGAACCGCGCCTGGGCAAGCGCCCGCCGCTGCGGCTGCTGTTCCAGAACCCGGTGCTGGCCGACCAGGCCCGCGCACTGGGCACCGCCGCCGTCCCCGCTCCCGCCGCTTCGACCCCCGTGACGGAGTCCCGATGACCCAGCCGATGACCGCCCCGGCCCCCGCCGCGCAGACCGCGGACGGGCGCCCGCTCAGCATCGCCCACGGCCCCGCCCTCCCCGAGGGCGGCGGGAGCGGGGTGCTCGCCCGCTACACGGAGTGGGTCCGGCGCACCCCGCAGGCGCCCGCGGTGGCCGACGGGCCGCACCTGTGGACGTACGAGCAGATCGACCTCGCCGCCGATGAGGTCGTAGCCGCGCTGCGCGACCGGGTGCGGCCCGGTGACCTGGTCGGCGTCTGCCTGGACCGCTCGGCCGCCCTGGTGGCGTGCGCCGTGGCGCTGGCCCGGCTCGGTGCCGTGTACCTGCCGCTCGGGCCCCGCCCCGGTGAGCGCCGTACCGCCGCCGTCACCGAGGACCTGAACGTCGTCTGTCTGATCGGCGACCCCGACGTCCTGCCGCCCCGGCACCGCTCGGCGGAGCTGCGGGACCTGGTGCTGCCCGGCGCGGGCGCCAACGCCGCGGACCGCGTGGTGGCGGCGTTCGCCGCGCCCGCCGGTGCGGCCCGCACCGCGCCCCCCGAGACGTTCTACGCCGTGCTGACCTCCGGCTCCACCGGCCGTCCCAAGGCGGTCGCGGTCGGCGAGGCGGCGCTCGGCACGCTTCTCGACTGGTACCGCGCCACGACCGGCCTCGCCCCCGGCGACCGGCAGTCCCTGTTGATCGGTGTCGCGTTCGACCCGCATCTGATGGAGCTGTGGGCCGGGCTGACGTCCGGGGCCACGCTGATCCCCGCTCCGGACGACGTCCGCTGGGACCCGGTGGTGCTGGCCGACTGGTGGCGTGCGGCAGGGGTGACCGTGGGTGTCGCGGCGACCCCGATGGCCGAGCCGCTGCTGGAGCGGCCCTGGCCCGCCGACCTGAAGCTGCGTCATCTGGTGGTGGGCGGTGACCGGATGCGCCGGCGCCCCGGCGCGGAGGTCACCACCACCGTCCACAACGCCTACGGTCCGGCCGAGGCCACCGTGGTCTCCACCGTGCACAGCATGCCGGCCGGCGACGGCGCGGTGGACGTGGAGTCCGCCCCGCCGATCGGCCTGCCCCTGCCCGGCGTGACGGTGCTCGTCACCGACGCCGACGGCCGGCCGGTGCCGCACGGCGCGGAGGGCGAACTCCGCATCGGCGGCAGCGGTCTGGCGCTCGGCTACCTGGACCCCGAGCTGACCGCGCGCCGCTTCACCGCGGTGCCCGACGGCCTCGCCCTGCCGGGTGTGGAGCGCCTGTACCGCACCGGGGACCGCGTGCGGATGCTCGACGACGGGCAGCTGGAGTTCCTCGGCCGGCTCGACGACCAGGTCAAGATCAGCGGTGTCCGGATCGAACCGGCCGAGGTGGAGGCCGCGTTCGAGCAGGACCCGGCGGTGCTCAGCGCCGTCGTCACCGCGCCGCGTACCGCCGACGGCCGCACCCGGCTGGTGGCGTACGTCCGCCCGGCCGCCGGTGCCGCTCCCACGGCGGAGTCGCTGCTGCCCGCCCTGCGGGCCTGGCTGCCCGAACAGGCCGTGCCCTCGGACGTACGGCTCGTGGACGCCTTCCCCCTGGACGCGAACGGCAAGGTGGACCGGGCCGAGCTGACCCGGCAGGCGGCGGCCGCGGCCGGTGCCCGTCCGGACGCCGGCGCCGCCGCCGCACCGGACCCGGACGCCACGCCCGGTGAACGGCTCCTGCTGGACGCCGTGCGCGATCTGCTGGCCCGTCCCGGGATCTCGCTGGCGGAGAACTTCACCGAGGCCGGCGGCACCTCGATCGTCGCCGCCCGGCTGCTGACCGTCATCGAGAAGGAGAGCGGGGTGCGGCTGCGCGCCCCCGAGCTGCTCCGCCAGCCCGACCTGCGCGCCGTGGCACGGCTCATCGACGAGCGCCGTGCCCGCACGCAGGCGGCGGGAGCCTGAGATGACCACCCGCACCCCGTACGTCCCCGACGCCCCGAAGGAGGGCCCCGTGCTCACCGAAGGCACCTTGCCGCACGAGCGCACCCCGTCCGGTGACCGCACCGGGCCCGTCCCGCCGGCCGGCCGGCCCGCCCCCGAGGCCGGGCTGGCCGCCCTGGTGGCCTGGCACGCCGAACGGACCCCGCACGCCCTGGCGGTGGCGGACGGCGACACCACGCTGACCTACGGGCAGCTCGTCGCGTCGGCCCGGGCGCTCGCCGCCCATCTGCGCGAGAACGGCGTGCGTCCCGGTGACTCGGTGGCGCTGCTGCTGCCCCGCTCCGCCCGCACCGTGGTCGCCCAGCTCGCGCTGTGGTGGGCCGGCGCCGGGTGCGTGCCGCTCGACCCGGCCCATCCGCGGGCCCGTTCCGAGGCGCTGACCGCCGACGCGGGCGCCACGCTGACGGTCGGCGACCGCAAGCTGCTCGAATCCGTGGCGCCGGCCGGGGCCACCCTGACGCTGCCCGGTGAGCCGCTGCTCGGCGGCGACGCGCTCGCCGCCGCCGAACTCGGCCCGGACGCCACGGCGTTCACCATGTTCACCTCGGGCTCGACCGGCCGCCCCAAGGGCGTGGCGATCGGGCACCGGGCGATCGCCGAGCTGCTGCTGGACCCCTCGTATCTCACCCTGACCGCCCGTGACCGGGTGCTCTTCCACTCGCCGATGACCTTCGACGCCTCGACCTTCGAGGTGTGGGGCGCCCTGGCCAACGGCGCCGCCGTGGTCGTGTGCACCACCGAACGGCCGTCGCTGGAGGACCTGGCACGGCAGGTGGAGAGTCACGGCGTCACCGTCGCCTTCTTCACCACCGCGCTGTTCCACCAGCTGGCCGGCCGGCGCTCGCGGATCTTCTCGCTGCTGCGCACGGTGGTCGTGGGCGGCGAGGCGCTGTCCGCGCACCACGCCGGTGAAGTGCTGACCGCCTTCCCGTGGCTGGAGCTGATCAACGGCTACGGACCGACGGAGGCGACCACCTTCACCACGGCCCACCGCGTCACCACCGCCGACTGCCACGGCCCGATGCCCATCGGCCGGCCGATCGCCGGGGCGAGTGTGCACCTGCTCGACGACGCCGGGCAGCCGGTCGCGGCCGGCGCCCGCGGCGAACTGTGGATCGGCGGCAGCCGGCTGGCGCACGGCTACACCGGACAGCCGGAGCTGACCGCCGAACGCTTCCGTGACCTGCCCGGGCGGGGACGTCTCTACCGCACCGGTGACCTCGTCTCCCAGCGGCCGGACGGCACGCTCGACTTCCACGGGCGCACCGACGACCAGGTGAAGATCCGCGGCTTCCGGATCGAGCCGGGCGAGATCGAACACGCCCTGCGGGAACGGCCCGAGGTCGCGGACGCCGCCGTGACCGTGCTGCACCCCACCCCCGAGGACGCCCGGCTGGCCGCGTTCGTGGTGGCCGCGCCCGGCCCGGTGCCGCGCCCGGACGCGCTGCGCGAGACGCTCAGCGCCGTCCTGCCCGCACATCTGATCCCGGACGACATCCAGTGCGTCGAGGCGCTGCCGCTCACCCCGTCCGGCAAGGTCGACCGCCGGGCGCTGCGGGACCTCGTCGCCGACGGCGGGGCCGACGCCCCGGCCGGGCCGCTCGGCCCGCTGGAGCAGGCCGTCGCCGAGATCTGGAGCCGGTCGCTGGGGCGCGAAGTCGCCCGCGCGGACGCCGACTTCCTCGCGCTGGGCGGGCACTCGCTGCTCGCGCTGGCCGTCGCCGACGACCTCCGCGAGGACCTCGGCGTGGAGCTGACGCTCGCCGACTTCTTCGCCGCCCCCACGGTGGCCGGACACGCCGCGCTCGTCGAGCGTGCGCTGCTGGCCGCCCACAGCGATCTGCGCCCCGGCGCCCCGGAGGCCACCGATGTCCGCTGACTCCCCGACCGCCGCGGCGCTCCAGGAGGAGCTGCTGCGCCGGGCCCGCTCCCGCACCGCCCGCCCGGCGCCCGCCGCCGGGGCCGAGGCCGAGGCCGAGCGGCGCGGTCCGGCGCCGCTCTCCCACGCCCAGCGCCGGATGTGGCTGATGGACCGGCTGGGCCGGGACGGCGCCTCGTACAGCGTGCCGTTCGCCACCCGGCTGCGCGGCCCGCTCGACACGGACGCGCTGGCCGCCGCGCTGACCGCGCTGGTGGGCCGCCACGAGATCCTGCGCACCCGCTACGGGCAGCGGGACGGTGAGCCGTACCAGGAGGTGCTCCCGGCGCCGGAGACCGTCGCACTGCGCCTCGTGGAGACGGGCGAGGACGGCGCCGGCGCGCTGCTGGCCGAGGAGGCCCACCGGCCGTTCGACCTCGCGGCCGGGCCGCTGCCCCGCGCCCTGGTCCTGCGGCACGGACCGCAGGACCACACCGTGCTGCTGACGTTCCATCACATCGCCATCGACGGACCGTCCCTGGAGACGGTGGCCGACGAGCTGAACCAGCTCTACACGGCCGCCGCCGAGGGCTCGCCGGCCGCCCTGCCGCCGGCTCCCCCGCAGTACGCGGACTTCGCCCGGCGCGAGCAGGCGGCCGCCGACCGGCTGGAGAAGGGGCTGACCCACTGGACCGAGCGGCTCGGCGGCGCCTCCCCGCTGCCGCTGCCGCGGCCGGCGCAGCCGCCCGCCGACGCCGGTGACCGCCCGGCCGCCACCCGCACCGTCGCGCTCGCCCCGGGCGTGCCGGCCGCGCTGCGCGCACTGGGCCAGGAACACCGGGCCACCCTCTTCACCGTGGCCCTGGCCGGCGCCTTCGCCGCCCTGCACCGCTTCACCGGCCGCAACGACCTGGTGATCGGCGTGGCCGGCACCCACCGGCAGGGCCCCGACATGCGCGGCCTGGTCGGGCTGTGCGTCAACACCCTCCCGGTCCGGGTGGACACCGCCGGGGACCCGACGTTCGGCACGCTGGTGGAGCGTGTACGCGACGCCCTGCTCGACGCCCAGCAGGGCCGTGAGGTGCCGTTCGACCTGATCCTGGAGCGGCTCGGCGCCACCGCCCGTGACGCCGAGGGGACCCCGCTGGTCCGGGTGACCGCGGATGTCCTGGGCACCCCGACCACCCTGCAACTGCCCGGTACCGAGGGCGAGTACGTCGACATCAGCGCCGGGGAGGCGAAGTTCGACCTGTCCTTCGGCCTGGTGGACGGTGCCGAGCCGGCCGGGCTGGTCCAGTACAGCCGGACCGCGCTGGACGAGGACGCCGCGACCGCGCTCGGTGCGCACCACGCGGCCCTGCTCACCGCGGTCGCCGCGGACCCGGGCCTGCGGCTGTCCCGGATGCCCGGTGAGCCGCCGGCCCGCCGCGGCGAGGCCCACGCGCACCCGGCCGAGGCGCTGCTGCGGTCCCACCCCGAGGTGGCCGAGGCCGTCGTCGTCGAACCGGCGGTCGGCCCGTCGCTGGCCTACGCCGTGCTGCGGGAGACCGGCGGCCCGGCACCGGCCGTGCTCCGCGCCCATCTGCGCGCGTCGCTGGCCCCCGCTCTGGTGCCGGCCGCGGTGACCCTGCTGGACGTCATGCCGCGCACGGCAGCCGGCACGGTCGACACGACCCGGCTGCCGGGCCTGCCGTCGGCGCCCGCTCCGCAGGGTGCACACGCCGAGGCGGTGACCGAGGGTTTCGCCGCCCTGCTGGGGCAGACCTCCGGGCCGGACGACGACTTCTTCCTGCTCGGCGGCCACTCGCTGGTCGCCGTGCAGCTCGCCGAACGGCTGCGCCAGGCGCTGACGTTGCCGCTGACCGGCCTGGACATCATGCAGGCCCGCACCCCGCGCGCGGTCACCGCGCTGCTGGACGCCCGCGAGGCGGAGCGGGCCGCCGCCACGGCGGCCGCCCCCTCCCGCCCGCGTCGCACTCGTGAGGGCACGGTCCTGGTCACCGGCGGCACCGGCGGGGTCGGCGCGTTCGTGCTGCGGGAACTGGCGGCCCGCGGGCGGCCGGTGCTGGCGCTGGCCCGCCCCGAATCCGCGCATCTGGTCGCCGCGCAGGGCGTGGACGTCATCGAGGGTGATCTCGGCGACCTGGACTCGCTGCGCAAGGCCGTCGACGGCGCCGACGCGGTGATCCACGCGGCCTGCACCTTCACCCGGCCCGAGGTCGATGTGACGGCGATGGCGGCGATGATCGGCGCCTGGTCGCGCGGCCCGTTCGTCTTCGTCAGCAGCGTGGACGCCTACGGGCATCCCGGCAGCGCATGGGTGGCCGAGGAGTCCGCGCCCCAGGCGCCGCTGAGCGCCTACGGACAGGCCAAGGCCGATTGTGAGGGGCTGCTGCTGCGGGCCGCCGGCGCCGGGGGCCGGGGCGGCGCGAGCGCCGTCCGCTCCCCCCTGGTGTGGGGGGCCCACCAGCGGCTGCGGGACCAGTTGCGCTGGGGCGCCACCGGTCTGCTCTTCCAGGCCGCGCAGGAGGGCCGGCCGATCGACCTGCCGCGGCCGGGCACCGGCGGTCACGACTGGTACGGCGCGGCCTGGGTGCACGCCGCGGCGCTGGCCCGGGCCGTGGTCTCCTGCCTGGACGCCCCCGTGCACGGTGTCGCCAACGCCGTGAGCGGACACGTCTCCTGGCGGGACCTCGCCACGGAGCTGACCGTACTGCTCGGCAGCGACAGCGAGATCCGGGACACCGACGAGGTCCACCCGGACCTCGACCACCGCTGGCACTACCGCTCCGGACGGCTGGCCCCGTCCCTGGCCGAGCAGCCGGGCGAGGACTGGCGTGCCGTCCTGGCGGCCATGGTCGGCCCCGAGGAGAACTGAGCCGCGGCCGACCGACGCGGCCGGACCGGTCCCGCACCGGTCCGCTCCGCACTGCCTCACCGCGCCGCCGCATCGCGCCGCGGGTGCACGCCGCTCCGGCGTCGCCCGCGGCGTTGCCGTATCCGGCCGCCCGCGCCACCCGCCGGGGGCCGCACCGGACGGATCCGGGCAGGTCACCGGCCGTCCCGCGGGGTCCGGACCCGCCGCCGGAGCCCGCCGCGTCGCGCCCTGCCCGACCCGCCCCGAGCCCTTCACATATCGCTCGCTATTGACATAGTGGACGATATGCCTAGTGTGGAAGGCATGAGCCCGGATGCCGACCGCACCCCCCCGCGCCGCCCGACCAGAGCGGAGACCAAGGCCCGCACCCGGCGCCTGCTGCTCGACGCGGCGGCGCGGACGTGTGCGCGCAAGGGGTTCGCCGGCGCCTCCGTGGAGGAGATCGCCGAGGCCGCGGGGTTCTCCATCGGCGCGGTCTACTCCAACTTCGGCAGCAAGGACCGGCTGTTCGTGGAGCTGCTGAAGGAGCGCGCGAGCGAGCAGGTGTCCCGGGCGACGAAGATCATGGCGGACGCCCAGGCCGGCGACGACCCGGGACCCGCGCTCGGCCGGCTGCTGGCGAACGCCGCCGACAAGGACCCGGACTTCGCGCCGCTCCAGGCCGAATTCTGGCTCTACGCGGTGCGCCACCCGCCGCTGATGGAGACGCTGGCCGAGGAGCTTCGAGGCCCCCGGACCGCACTGGAGGCCCTCATGGTCCAGGCGCTGGAGCACAACGGGGTGCGGGGCGCTGCGCCCGCCGACGCGGTGGCCACCATCGCGATGGCGCTCTTCCAGGGGCTGCTGCGACAGCGGCGGATCGACCCCGCCGGCGTGCCCGACGCACTGCTGGGACAAGCGATGCAGTGGCTGTTCGCCGGGATCGCGGCCGAGGCCGCCGCCGGTGGCCCGGGGCCCGGCACCACGGACGACACCGCGGCCGCGGCCGACGCGGCCGCCGACCGGCCCGAGGAGAACCGATGACCCACGTCGACGCCACGGCCGCCCTGCCGTCTCTGCACGACCTGCTCGACCCCCGGCACCAGGCCGACCCCTACCCCCTCTACTCCCGCTGGCGGGCACGGACCCCGCTCGCCCGGCTCGACGAGCAGCTGATGGTGCTCACCCGCTACGACGACTGCGCCGCGGTCCTGCGCGACGGACGGTTCGGGCACCCGGAGGCCGACGACCCCCGGTTCGCCGAGCGGGACCGCCCGTCCCTGGCCGTACTCGTCGATGACGAGGGCCATCCGGTACGCGGCTTCCTGGGTCTGAACCCACCCGACCACACCCGGATGCGGGCCCTGGTCGCCCAGGCCTTCACCCGCCGGCGGGTGGAGCTTCTCGCCCCGCGGATCGAGCAGCTCACCAAGGAGCTGTGCACGGCCATGGAGCGCGCGCCGGGACCGGTCGACCTCATCGAGGGCCTGGCCACTCCCCTGCCGGTGGCGGTGATCAGCGAACTGCTCGGCATCCCCACGGCCGACCGCCACCGGATGCTGACCTGGTCGCACGCGGTCGCCCGTGCCCTCGTCCCCGACTTCCTGCTGCCGCCCGGCGCCGCCGAACAAGAGGCGCGTGCCCGCCGCGAGTTCACCGACTACCTGCGCGAACTCGTCGTCGAGCGCCGCCGCGCACCGGGCGACGACCTGCTCTCGGCGCTGGTCACCGTGCACGACGACGACGGCGACGCGCTGACCGAGAACGAGCTGCTGGCCACCTGCACGCTGCTGCTGATCGCCGGTCACGAGACCACCGTCAACCTGATCGGCAACGGCACCCTGGCCCTGCTGCGCCACCCCGACCAGCTGGCGCGGCTGCGCAGCGAGCCGGACCTGATCGACAACGCCGTCGAGGAGCTGCTGCGCTACGACTCACCGGTCCAGCTCACCCTCCGCTACGCCCTGAAGGACGCCGAGGTCGCCGGCGTCGCGGTCCCCGCGGGCACCACGCTTCTGCTGCTGATCGGCGCGGCGAACCGCGACCCCGCGGCGTACGGCCGCCCCGAGCGGCTGGACATCGGCCGCACACCCCCGCGGCACCTCGCCTTCGGCCAGGGCATCCACTTCTGCCTGGGCGCACCGCTCGCCCGCCTCGAAACGCAGATCGCCCTGCGGACGCTGCTGGCCCGCGCCCCACGGCTGCGGCTGGCCGGCGAGCCCGAGTGGAAGGACCACATCACCCTGCGGGGGCTGAGCCGGCTTCCGCTCCGGCTCGGCTGACCCGCCGCACCCGGCCGTCGCGCGGAAGTCCGGTGCCACCGCACCGGCGACCGCGCCCCGCCCGCCCTCGTACGAGTGACCCTCGGAGGCCCCTTGCCCACGCCCGAGCGCCCCTCCTCGCCCGGCCCTCCCGGTCCGTCCGGTCTGTCGGCCCCGCCCTGGGACATCGCCCGGCTCTATCTCGTCGCCGGGTTGGTGATGGGCGGCATCTGGGCCTGGAACCAGGGCGCACCGCTGTGGGAGCACGCCGCCAAACTGCTGGTCGTCCTGTTCGTCGGCGCGCCGCTGCTGCATCTGGCGCGCGGCCGCCGGGCCGCCCGGCGCCCGCAGCGCCGGCTCCGGCTGTCGTTCGTCCGGCTGGCCGCCGCCAAGGTCGCCCTGGTCGCCCTCGCGCTCGGCGCGAGTTGGCTGCTGCAGGGCTCGATGACCCACCCCGACCTGGCCGTCGCGGCGGGGCTGACCACCGTCATCACCCTCCTCGGACCGTTCGTCCACCGCCACCTGCTGGTGCGGGCTCCCGCCGCCGTTCCCTAGGGCACCGCCCCGGCCGAACGAGTTCGGTACGCCGCGGAAAACGCCGCCCGTCGGCCTGCCCCCGCCGATTCCTCCGGCCGGCTTGCGACCATGGGGGAACTGCCGGAGCCGGCGCCCGCCGGGTGTGCGACCGCCGCCGGAGCGCGCGGAGCGGTCACCGGTACCGGCAGCCGCGGACCTTCCGCGCGAAGACCTCCGTCGCCGCAAAGGAGCCCTGTATGAACGCCAGCACGGACCTGCTCGTCGATGCCTTCGGCCGGATCCAGGAGGTCGTCGAGGACGTGGTCGGCGGGCTCGACCCCGATGACCTCAGCACCCGCCCCGAGGACGACGCCAACTCCATCGGCTGGCTGGTCTGGCACCTCACCCGCATCCAGGACGACCATCTGGCCGGTGTGGCCGGCACCGAGCAGGTCTGGACCGCGGACGGCTGGTACGAGCGTTTCGGGCTCCCCTTCGCCGCCGACGACACCGGCTTCGCCCATTCCACGAAGGACGTGGCAGCCGTACGGGACCTGGACGGAGAGCTGCTGACGGGCTATCACGGCGCGGTGCACGACAACACCGTGCAGTACCTCGCCGGGATCGACGACAAGGACATGAAGCGGGTCATCGACCGCGCCTGGACCCCGCCCGTCACGCTGGGGATCCGTCTGGTCAGCGTGGTCGCCGACGACCTCCAGCACGCCGGGCAGGCCGCCTACGTCCGCGGCCTGCTGGGCCGTTGAGGGGCGCCGCCGCGGACCTGCGGCCTCAGCTCCGCGGCGGCAGCCGGTGCAGCTCCACCGCGGTGAGCCGGCCCGCCGCGATCTCGGCGGTCATGTAGGTGCAGTACGGCTGCCGGCGGCGGTCGGTCGGCGAGCCCGGGTTCAGCAGGCGCAGCCCTTCACCGGCCGTGGAGTCCCAGGGGATGTGGCTGTGGCCGAAGACGAGCACATCCAGATCCGGGAACCGTGCGGCGCACCGGCGCTCCCGCCCCTGCGCCGGGCCCGTCTCGTGCACCACGCCCAGCCGCACGCCGCCCAGTTCCGCGCGGGCCACCTCGGGCAGCCGGGAGCGCAGTTCCGGGCCGTCGTTGTTGCCGTACACCCCGATCAGCCGGGCCGCGCGGTCCGCCAGCAGGTCCAGGGTCGCGGCGTCGACCCAGTCACCGGCGTGCACGACGACATCGGCGCGCGGCACTTCGTCCAGCAGCTGCGGCGGCAGCACCTTGGCGCGCCGGGGCAGATGGGTGTCGGAGACGAGCAGCAGACGCACGGGATTCTCCTCGGCGGTCAGTGTTCCTGGGCGGTCGGCCGCACCATGATCTCGTTGACCGCGGCGTGCGCCGGCTGCGTGACCATGAAGACGAGGGAGCGGGCGATGTCCTCGGCCCGCAGCCAGCGCTCCGGCGGCAGCCCGTGGGCCGATGCGGCCTGACCGCCGCCGCGGGTCATCTCCGTCGTGGTCATCCCCGGTTCGACCAGCCCTACCCGCAGCTGACGCCCGGTCACCTCGCGGCGCAGCGCCTCGCTGAAGGAACACACCGCGTGCTTGGTGGCCGAGTAGACGCTGTTGTCCTTGCGCGGCACCCGGCCCGCCACCGAGCTGACGTTCACCAGGTCGGCCACCCCGCGCGGCCCCTGCTCCGCCGCACGCAGCAGATGCGGGAGCGCGGCACGGGACATCCGCAGCACCGCCCTGACGTTGAGGTCGATCATCCGGTCCCAGTCCTCGGGATCGCTGTCCGCGAGCGGGCCGCGGGCGCCGAAGCCCGCGTTGTTCACCACGATGTCCAGTCGCCCGAAGTGCGCCACGGCCCGCTCGACCGTCTCCGCCGGCTGTGCCGCGTCGCGCAGGTCGGCGGTCAGCGCCAGGGACGTGCCGCCGTGTGCGCCGAGGGACCGCGTCAGCTCGTCCAGCCGCCCGGCGCGGCGGGCGACGAGGGCGACGGCGCAGCCTTCCCGGGCGAGCGCCAGCGCGGTGGCCGCACCGATGCCGCTGGAGGCGCCGGTCACCAGCGCCACCGTGCCCGACAGCGGCATCCGGCCATTGCCCCCGGCCGCCGCGGCGGCGCGTGGGGACGCCTCCTGGGGGTGTTCGCTCTCCGCGGTACCCATCTGCGCGCACTCCTCCCGCTCGGCCGTCCGGCCCGCTTCCCGGTCCGGTGACCCCTACCCCGCCGGAGGCCCGCTGCCCCTCACCCTCTGCCATCTGCCGCAGGGAGAAGCCCGATTCGGGCGGAATCGGGGCGAGGGCGGCCTCCTGCACTCCGTCCGCATTCCCACGGCATTCCTCATTCGGCATTCGATATTCGGCGTACCGAGGGGATTCGTGACGTTCCGCGTCCGCTCCGGCGGCGGCCGGAATTCGGCTGCGCCGCGTCACCGTACGGTCCGGGCGAAGTCCCGGCGGGTATGAACCCCGAGACCCCCCTTTGGCTCCCGGGAGCTGCTCATGAAGCACACCCACCCCCTGCCCGGCGACATCGGACTCACCCGCATATCCGGCGTCACCGGCCGGTTGATCCGCTTCGGACAATGGATCAACGGAGACGGTTTCGCCGACTACGAACACGCCTTTCTGGTCCTGCCCGGCGACCGGCTGCTGGAGGCCGAGCCGGGCGGGGCGCGCATCGTGGCGCTCGACACCTACGCCGGCGCCGAGGTCCGCTACGTGTGCCCGGAGCGGCTCACCGAGCGGCAGCGCGCCGCCGTCTGCGCCGCGGCCACCCGCTACACCGGGGTGCCGTACAGCTTCCTCGACTATCTGGCGATCGCCGCGCACCGGTTCCACCTTCCCCTTCCGGGGCTGCGCCGCTATGTCGCCAGCACGCGGCACATGATCTGCTCCCAACTCGTCGACCAGTGCTACGAGGACGCCGGTGTGCATCTCTTCGCCGACGGCCGCTGGCCCGGTTATGTGACGCCGATGGCGCTGTACACGCTGCTGGCCCGCTGACCGGCGCCGGGGAATCACCGGAGTAAACACCGGAACCGGAAACCGAAACCGCAGCCACCCGCCATTCCTTGCGCGGCGAGACGAATACCATGGTCGTCGGAAGTACGCCTGGATTCCGACCGCGCGAGGGGTGACGGGAAATGCAGCGGCAGCCCGTACTTGTCTATGACGGCGACTGCGCCTTTTGCACGTCCGCCGTCCGGTTCGCCGAACGCCGGCTGCGCCCACGCTGTACCGCCACGCCCTGGCAGTTCGCCGATCTCGCGGGGCTGGGCGTCACCCAACAGCGCGCGGAACAGGAGGTGTTGTGGGTGACACCGGGCGGAGAGGTGCACGGTGGTGCCCAGGCCGTCGCGAAGCTGCTGCTGCGCTGCGGCGGCGGGTGGCCCGTCGTCGGTGCGCTGCTCACCCTCCCACCCCTGCGCCGTCCGGCACAGGGCGTGTACCGCCTGATCGCCCGCAACCGCCACCGGCTGCCGGGCGGCACGGCGGCCTGCGCGATGCCCTCCTCCCGCTAGGGCGGGACGCGTCCGGGACCCATCAGGTCCGATCGGCGTGCGGCGGGCTCGGCGCCCGGTGGCCCTCCGCCATCGGGCGCTTCCCCTTTCCCGGCCGGATCAGGTGCCGGGCTTACGGCCGTAGACGTAGACGTCGTCGCCGTTCTTCAGCAGGGACCAGTACTTCTTGGCGTCGCCGGTGCGCATGTTCACGCAGCCGTGCGAGCCGGGGGCGGACCAGACGCTGCCGCTGATGGAGTGGAACGCCTGGCCGCCGTCGAAGAACTGGCTGTAGGGCATGGCCACGTTGTAGAGCGTCGAGTAGTGGTGCAGGTCGCGCCAGTAGACCTTCTTGGCGCCGGTGCGGGTCTCGTAACCGTCGCGACCGGTGCGGATCGGCACCGGCCCGTACACCAGCTTCGACCCGTCCTGGACCCAGCTGATCTGGCGGGTCAGGTCGACGCAGGCTATCCGCCCCTTGGTGGTGGGGCACTTGTGCGCCTTGTTCGGGTTGGTGCCCGCGGCCTTCTGCTGCGCCACCACCTGCATCACGCCCCAGGTGACGGGGCCCGCGTAGCCGATGTTCGGGGAGATGCCGTGGCTGGTCTGGAAGTCACGGATCGCCCGGCAGTCGGCGGCCGACTGCCGGCCGTCGACCGGACGGCCGAGGAACTTCTCGGCCTGCTTCTGGTAGGGCCCGCGGGCGGCGGTGCACGAGGACGCGGTGGCGGCCTGGGCCGTGGAGCCGAAGGCCACCGTCAGCGGAACGGTCAGTGCCGTGACGGCGAGCGCGGCGCCCACCCGGCGGCCGGTGGCGGACCGCCGCACACGCAGGTTCAGTCGTCTTTTCATGCCCGGTAGGACTGTTTGCCCGACCCGCCGGTTGCAGGCGTGACCGACCCGAAATATCTCCTGCGTCACCGCGCTCCCCCGACGGCAACCACGCGCCCCCCGGCGACCGTGATCCACACGCCCCGGCTCCCCGCGGCGGCGCCTCCCGGCGGACGGACGGGCCTGCCGTCCGCCGGGAGGCGTCATGCTCAGAGGACCGCGACGGTCTCCTGCCGCGCGTAGCTGAAGCCGTCGTCGTCGAAGTAGTAGACGCCGGCCTTCACCTTGTCGCCCTTGCCGAAGTGCGACCCCTCGGCCACCTTGAGGTGCACCTGCACCGTGTGGTCGGCGTAGTCGCAGATGAGCTGGTCCTTCTTGATCGTCCCGGCGGCCTCCGTGACGTCGTGACCGGTCGAGACCTTGGCGACGTTGGCGACCAGCTGGTGGTTCATGCCGGGGTCGCAGGAGTAGGTGACCTTCACCTGCAGGCCCGGCGCGTGCAGGGCGACCTTGTCGATCGCCAGGACGTTGGCCTTGGCGAACGCGGCCGGCGCCGCGGCCAGCGCACCGGCGCCGACCAGGACGGTGACGGCCGCGGTGCCGGCCAGGCGGCGCCGGAGACGGGATGACTTCATCGGGTTTCCTTCCCCCCACGCAGCCGCCCCGGCCAGAGCGGAGGAGACATGTCCACTTGTACGGGTGACTGCGACAGATATGCGGTTTGGCTCGGGATTATACGTGATCTTCACCGACCGAACCGAATATTCATTCGCATGCGGCCGGACACACCGCCGCCCGGGAAGCCACGCCGGACACACCGACTGATGACCATCCGCAACAAGTCAGTCACTTAATGTGCCCATGGTGGCTCTTCGTGGCGCCCGCGGAGAGCCACCGCCCCAGGCTCCGCCAGGAGCACCTCGCACAGAAGGGACGCCCCATGATCACCGATGCCCTGCGCGCGGAGTACGAGCAGCGCTTCACCACGTACGACACGGACGGCGACGGCTATCTGACCGCCCAGGACTTCACCCAGCGGGCCCGGATCCTCGCGGACGCGGTGGGCGAGCCCGAGAGTTCGGACAAGGCGGCGGCGCTGCGAACGGGGATGCGCCACACCTTCGAGCAGCTCGCCGACCTGGCCGACGTGGACCGCGCCGGGCGCCTGGACCGGGAGCAGTTCATCAAGGCGTTCACCCGCGCGGCCACGTCGGGAGCCATCGGCACGGTCGTGGGGCCGTCGATCGCCGCGACCATCGCCCTGGCCGACACCGACGGCGACGGCATGGTCAGCCGGGAGGACTTCGCGGCACTGCACAAGGCTGCGGGGTACTCGGCCGCCCAGGCGGACGCGGCCTTCTCGGCGCTGGACCAGAACGGCGAGGGCCGGCTCAAGGTCGCGGCCTGGCAGGCCGCGGTCAGCGAGTAGCCGTCAGCGGTGGCACCGGGAGCGACCGTCGGCGGCGACGCAGGACGGCCGCTCCGGCCGGGCCGACGCGAGCCGCCCCGCCGCTCAGGGCCGGAAGACCGCCGCGAGACCGGACACCAGCTCCGGCCCGCTCATCCGCGCAGCGCGCGCGGCCACGTAACCGTCGGGCCGGATGACGAACCCCGCACCGCCGGCCGCGCCGTAGTTCTCCCGGAACTCGCCCCGCGCATCCTCGACGACCGGCAGCGACAGGCCGTCCGCCGAGGTGTGCGGAGCCACGATCACCCAGGCGTCCAGCCGGCCGTGCGCCGCGCTCCGCGCCGCCGCCACCGCCTCCTCGCACGGCGCCAGTTGCGCCTCCCGGTCCGCGTAGAGCAGCACGGTGTGCTCCTGGCCGCGCAACAGATCGAACAGGCGGGACGGGAAGGCGGTGAGGCCGAAGCGCAGGCCCCCGCAGTCCGGCGCCCGGTCGCCGGGCGCCGGGCCCAGCGGCGACACCGGGTCCGGGCCGACGATCGGGCTGCCCCGGTAGCCGACGAGGAGCTGGGCCTCGCGCAGGATCAGCGTCGACGGGTCGTCCGGATCCGCCTGGATGCCGGCGGCGGCGTGCCGCACCGTCCGCCGCACCACCTCCTCGCCCACCGGGCGGCGCTCGGCCTCGTAGCTGCGCAGGAGCTGCGCACTCGCCGTCGAGCGCACCGCCATGGCGACCTTCCAGGCGAGGTTGCAGGCGTCCTGGATGCCGGTGTTCATGCCCTGGGCGCCCGTGGGCGGATGGATGTGGGCGGCGTCCCCCGCGAGGAACACCCGGTCCGTTCCGTAGTGGTCCACCAGACGGTGACTGATCCGGAAGACCGAGGACCAGCGCAGGCGGGAGGCGGTGGTGGGCTCGGGCGCGAGCCGGTCCAACACCGCCTGGAGGTGGTCCAGGCCGGGAGCGGGGCCGCCCTCCAGGCCGTGCGCCACGCCCACTTCACCGTCCGGTTGGGCGCGGGAGAGTTCGGGCGGGACGAGCATCGACATCCGGTAGCGGTTGCGGCCGGGCAGCGGGATGCACACCAGCAGGTCGTCGGTGCGCCCGTCGCGCCGGTGCATGGACCGGATCGCGTAGCCGGCCGGCAGTTCCCAGTCGACCTCGACGTCCCCGAGCATGTACTCCTCGGGCAGCGCGGCTCCCTCGAAGCCGCACCCGAGGATCTTGCGGACGACGCTGTGCGCGCCGTCGCACCCGAGGAGGTACCGGGCGCCGACCTGCTCCCGTGCGCCGGAGGGCAGCACGAGATCCGCCCGGACCCCGTCGGCGTGCTCCTCGAAGCCGACCAGCTCGGTGCCGCGTTCGATCCGGCCCCCGGCGCGCACGAGCACGTCCTCCAGGATCCGTTCGGTGTCGTTCTGCGGAAGCACCGCGAAGCCGTACGGCACCTCCGGCGGCAGCGTCAGCTCCACCCGCGCCTGCTGAATGCCGTTGACGTAGAGCAGTTGGCCGTACATCGGCGCCGCGGCCGCCAGGATTTCCCGGACCACCCCCATCCGGTCCCAGATCTCCAGCGTCCTGGGCTGGATGCCCACCGCCTTGGCGTAGGGCTGGCGCGCGGGCAGCCGGTCGATGACGCGGCACGCCACCCCCCGGCGCAGCAGCTCGCCGGCCGCCGTCAGCCCGACCGGCCCGGCCCCCACGACCAGCACCTCCACGTCGGCCACGGCCTGCCTCCTGTCGAGAGACGCACTTGTGTCCAATGCAGCACAGGCCGGTGCGGCTGTCCATTTCGCGGAGGGGGAGGGCACAGGGGCCGGGCTGCGATGTGGAGGGGGCTCTCCCTTCGTACACGTGGCTGCTCGCCCCGGTTGCCGTACCCGGCCGGGACGGGTCGTTGCCTCGCGCCGGCGCCCGTGCGCGGTGCGTGCGGACCTGCGCAGCGCGTGCAACACGTGCGCCGGATGCGCTCGGCGGACACCCCGGGGCCGGGCAGGTGATCGCGGCGCCCGTGGGTGTCATGCGCCTCGGACGGGAGCGGTGCGCCCCGGCCCGTCTGATCAGCCGCGCCGCACGCAGGCACGGCCGCGCACCGACGGCAAGGGGGCAAGGCGGACGGCGACGGCGCTACCGCGCGCTCTGCCGGGGCCAACGCGGGGCATGGTTGTCTCGTCCCCGTCAAATTCACGGCGCCGTACGGAAATGCGGTTCGAGTGCGACTCGAACAGCACACCAATAAGGCGCCGGGTTTCCTCAGATGCCGCCAGGCAACTGCGCGGCGGGCGACGGGAGTACCCGCATGGAATTTCGTCAGGCATCGGAATCGGCGGCCCGGAATGAATTCCGCGGCCACGGTATCCGGAGCATCACCGCGGCGGCCGTCCTGCTGGCGGCCGGTGCACTGAACCTCACGGCCGGGCAGCCGGCCGAGGCCCGGGGCAGCGGAGCCTGGGACCGTCTGGCCGGGTGTGAGAGCGGAGGAAACTGGCGCATCGACACGGGGAACGGCTTCTCCGGAGGGCTGCAACTCGCGCACTCCACCTGGCACTCGTTCGGCGGCGGCACCTACGCGTCACGGGCCGCACGGGCCACCCGGGCCCAGCAGATCCGGGTCGCCGAGCGGGTGCTGGCCCGACAGGGCTGGGGCGCCTGGCCGGCCTGCTCGGCCTCCCTGGGCCTCAACTCGGCCACCCGGCACAGCGCGCCACGGACCGGCAGCGCACACCTCACCCCGAAGCGGCACGCGGGGGCGTCGGCCCACAGCCGGGTACGGCATCCGCAGACCCATGAAAAGCGGCACAAAGAGGGGCCCCATCGGAGTACCGGCGGGTCGCTCGTCGTCAACGCCGGGGACACGGTGAGCGGCCTCGCCTCTGCACACGGATACGGCTGGCAGGAATTCTACCGGTGGAACCGAAAGGTGATCGGGACGAATCCGGACCTCATCTTCCCCGGAATGCGGCTGGCCGTACCGCGGCGAGCCGGTCACTGAACACCGCCTGAATGCAAGGGATTTCCCCGGCCCGGCGGCCGGCGCTCCGACCGGGGAAATCACCTGACACTCCGCTCCTGAACGGCACGGTGGCTCGCCCGGTCGGACGAGCCACCGTCAGGTGCGTTCACGGCACGCACGGGATGTCGGCGCATGCGGATCCCGTTACCCGGGGTCAGCGGCCGGCCGGACGTCGAGCTGATCGATCTGGTGGTCGGCCCAGACGTAGGTTTCGGGAAGCAAGTCGGCGACAGGGACGGTGCGGACACGGTCGCCCGCACCGACGATGACCTCAAGGGCGGGGAAGTAGTCGAGCAGGGCCTGACGACACCGGCCGCACGGGGGAAGGACTCCCCGGTCGCGGTCGCCCACGGCGACGAGGGTGTCCAGCTCGTAGACGCCCTGGGAGGCTGCCGTGCCGATGAGGACCAGTTCGGCGCAGGGGCCGCCCGTGAAGTGGTAGGCGTTCACCGCCGTGACGATCCGGCCGTCCCGGGCGCGGGCCGCGGCCGCCACCGTGTGGTTGTCACCCCGGCAGCGGGTACGCGCGACGTGCGCCGCGGCCTCGATGAGTTCGCGGTCGACGGGCCGGTGCTGCGTGGTCATCTTCTCGTCCTTCGTCAGGTTACGTCGCGCACCAGCATGGCCCGCGCGCCCCTCCGCGTCAGGTGAGTTTCCCGGGGCGGGACGGCCTCACCGGGTGTCGGACCGGCGGTGCGCGAGGAGCATTCCGCCGAGCGTGCTCTCGGCGACAGGTCGATCCCGAAGGCGTCCGCCCCCAGATGTCGCAAGTGGGCCGTGATCCTCCCCGGCCCGCAGCCCACATCCGCGACCGGCCCGCCGCCGTCGGCGCTCACCCGCTCGGCGAACTGCGCCAGGACCGCGCGCTCTTCGGGAGTGCGCTCCAGGAGGTGGCGCACGTAGTCGGCGTAGGGCACGGCGACGGCGTCGTAGAACGTCCGTGTGTCGTCCCACCAGCGATCCGTGGCCATCCGGCTCGCGTCTCCACTTCTCGCCGACGGTCGTCCGCGCTCCCGCTAGCATCGCAGGGACATCGCAGCCGACGGGAGGAAGCGCCCCACTCGTGGACAGGACCGGCAGACTCGCCCGGATGTACCGGCGGTTCGGTGAGGTCGAGGCCGCCGGAACGTCGCCGCTGTACGAGCGGGTCGCCGTCGCCCTGAGCGAGTCCGACGAGGCGCTGCGGGCCCTTCAGGCGGTGCCGGGGCGCAGGCGGCACCCCACGGTGATCCTTGCCGCGCTGCACGACCTCGCCCTCGCCGGGCGCGCCCCGGAGCTTGCCGCCGCCTATGCCGCTGCGGACGGCGACGCCGCCGCCGGGGCGGCACTCGACACCCTGGTGCGGATGGCCGACTCGGTCGCGTCCCTCGCCGCGCGCCGTACGACGCGGTCCGACGAGACCGGACACGGACCCGTGCTGTATCCGGCCGTCGCCGAAGCGGCGCGCCGGGTGGGTGCGGCGGCGGTCGGGCTGATCGACGTGGGCTGCTCCGCCGGGCTCAGCCTCCAGGTCGATCGCGTGGGGATCACGTACAGCAACGGACAGTCGCTGGGCGACCCGTCCTCTCCCGTGCGGATGACGGCTTCACTCGTGGGAGACCGGCCCCTGCCGACGCGGTCGGTGCCCGAGGTCGTCGCCCGGATCGGCGTCGACGTCGACCCGCTCGACGTGACCGATGCCGACGACGCCCGATGGCTGCGTGCCTGCCTGTGGCCGGATCGGCCGGAGCGGGGCGCGCGGCTCGAAGCGGAGATGACGCTGGCGGCGACCGCGCCTCCGCTGCTGCTGCGCGGTGACGCCGTCGCGATGCTGCCCGACGCCTTCGCCCGGGTGCCCGCGGACGCCCTGCCTGTCGTCACGACGACGTGGGCGCTGTCGCAGCTCCCGCCCGAGGACCGTCAGCGCTTCCTGCGCCGCCTCGAAGAGGCGGCGGCCGACCGGCCGGTGGCGTGGGTGTCGGCGGAGGGGGTCGGCGTCGCGCCGACGATCCCGACGCTCGGCGATCGCCGCGCCTCCGGCCACAGCATCATCGGCCTGGCGGTCCTCGACCGGTCGGCCCGGCACACCGAGGCCGTCGGCCGCTGCTGGTCGCGGGGCCGTCTGCTGTCGTGGCTCGCGGAACGGTGAGCCGCTCCAACCCGGCCGGCACGTAGGCCTGTTGGCGTCGGCGGGGCGCGACGGACTGGGCCACGACCGGTGCGACGCGGACGCGGACCGGTACGACGCGGGCGCGCCGGTCGGACGGAGCCGCGCCGGGTCAGGCAGTTCCTCCCGCGTCAGGCGGTTGCGTAGACGCGGGTGGCGAACTCCGCGATCTGTTCGTCGGTGAGGTTCTTGGCGAGATCGGCCTCGGTGATCATTCCCACCAGCTGGTGGCCGCCCTTGACGTCGATCACCGGCAGGCGCTTGATGTGCTGCTGCTCCATGGTCCGCAGCACCTCGGTGGCGTCCGCCTCGGCGTCGATCCAGTGCAGCCGTCCGCCCATGGAACCGGCCTGCACCGTCGCCGGATCGATCCCGTCGGCACAACACGAGACAACGATGTCACGATCGGTGATCAGCCCGGTCAGTTTGTTGTTGTCGCCGCAGATGGGCAGGCAGCCGACGTCCAGCTCCCGCATCATCTTCGCCGCGTCCCGCAGGGATTCGTGTGCTCCTACACAGTGCGCTCCGCCGGACATGATGTCCCGCGCACGCAGCTTGCCGGCCATGATTCCTCCTGTCTCAGGAGTGTGATTCCCCTTGCCTTCGATCACATCACGGATGGTCCGGCGTCGCTCCCCGGGAGCGGGGCGGAATGCGGAGTGCGACACAGGGCCCGACGAACCCTTTCCCTCTCAACTACCGGCGCGCACAAGGTGTTCTCCTGGGTGACTGCCGGACCCGGGCCGGGTGCCGGGCGTAAGGTCGGCGGACGTGACGTCGAATCCCTTCTTTGCGCCGAGCGATCTGCCCTACGAGCTGCCGCCCTTCGCGCGGATCCGCAGCGCGCACTATCTGCCCGCCTTCGTCCGCGGCATGGACGAGCAACTGGCCGAGGTGGCGGCGATCGGCGCGGCCGCCGAGCCGGCGACCTTCGAGAACACCGTGGTGGCGCTGGAGCGCAGCGGCGCCGTGCTGGACCGGGTCAGCCGGGTGTTCTTCAACAAGGCCGCCGCGGACACCGATGACGAGACCCAGGCGCTGGAGGCCGAGATCACGCCACGGCTGGCCGCCCACGAGGACGCGCTGCTGCTCGACCCCGCGCTGTTCGCCCGGCTCGACGCGCTCCACGAACAGCGCGAGCAGCTCGGGCTGGACGCGGAGCAGCGGATGCTGCTGGAGCGCCGGCACACCCGCCGGGTGCGTGCGGGTGCCCGGCTCGCGCCGGAACAGCAGCAGCGACTGCGGGCGCTCAATGCCGAAATCGCCGGCCGGTGCACCGAGTTCGCGCGGAATCTGCGGGCCGCCGACGCGGCCGCCGCGCTGGTGCTGGATCGTGCCGAGGAGCTGGCCGGGCTGTCCGAGGACCAGATCGCGGCCGCCGCCCGGAACGCCGATGCGCTCGGGCACGAGGGCAAGTTCGTGCTCAGCATGAAGAACGTCTCCAACCAGCCGGAGCTCGCCGCGCTGACCGATCCCGCCCTGCGCGCGCGGCTGCTGACCGCCTCGCTGCGGCGCGGCGCGGACAGCAACGGCCCGGTGGCCGTCGCCCTGGCCGGGCTGCGTGCCGAGCGCGCCGCGCTGCTCGGCTACCCCAGCCACGCCGCCTGGGAGGTCGCCGACGGGACCGCCGGCACCACCGACGCCGTCGAGGATCTGCTCGGCCGGCTGGTCGCTCCCGCCGTCGCCAACGCCGAGCGGGAGGGCGCCGCCCTGGCCGAGGCGGCCGGCGTCGCCGAGATCGGCGCGGCGGACTGGCAGTTCTACTCCGAGCGGGTGCGCAAGGAGCGCTTCGGCCTCGACGCGGCGGAGCTGCGGCCGTACCTGGAACTGGAGGCCGTGCTGCACGACGGCGTCTTCCACGCCGCCGGGCTGGTCTACGGCCTCACGTTCACCGCGCGCCCCGACCTGGTGGCGTACCACCCGGACGCCCGCGTCTTCGAGGTGCACGACGCCGACGGCAGTGCGCTGGGCCTGTACATCGGCGACTTCCACGCCCGTGCGTCCAAGCGGGGCGGTGCCTGGATGAACGCGCTGGTCGCGCAGTCCCGGCTGCTCGGTCACCGGCCGGTGGTGGTCAACAATCTGAACGTCGCGAAGCCGCCGGCGGGCGAGCCGGTGCTGCTGACGTGGCGTGAAGTGCACACGCTGTTCCATGAGTTCGGGCACGCGCTGCACGGCCTGCTCTCCGATGTCCGCTACCCGTCGCTGTCGGGCACCCAGGTGCCGCGGGACTTCGTCGAGTTCCCGTCCCAGGTCAACGAGGTGTGGGCGGATTGGCCCGAGGTGCTGGCGCGCTATGCGCGGCATCACGTCACCGGTGAGCCGATGCCGCCCGAACTCCCTGCCCGGCTGCGCGAGGCGGAGGCGTTCGGCGCGGGGTTCCGGATGGTGGAGCACCAGGCGGCCGCGGTGCTCGACTGGGCCTGGCACAGCCTCTCCCCCGACCAGGTGCCGGCCGAGGACGCAGCCGAGGTCTTCGAGGCCGCCACCCTGCAGCGGCACGGCCTGGCGATGGCGGCGATCCCGCCGCGCTACCGCACCGGCTACTTCGCCCATGTCTTCCACGGGGATTACGCGGCCGGGTACTACGGCTACCGCTGGGCGGAGGTGCTGGACGCCGACGCCGTGCGCTGGTTCCGGGAGAACGGGAAGACGGTGCGCGAGAGCGGGGAGATCTTCCGCCGGGAGCTGCTGAGCAGGGGCGGCAGCGTCGACGTGCTCGGGGCGTTTCGCGCGGTGGTCGGCCGGGACCCACGGATCGAGCCGCTGCTGGAGCGCCACGGGCTGGCCGGCTGAGCGCTACGGGCGCGGGGCGGCACGAAGGCCGCCGCGGTGCCGCCTCCCGGTGACCGGGAGGCGGCACCGCCACGCGGGCGTCCGGCCGGATGACGGCCGCGGCGGACGCCCGGGGGGTCACCAGGCCGCGGGGGCGTAGTCCTTCAGGAAGCAGCCGTAGAGGTCCTCGCCGAGTTCACCGCGGACGATCGGGTCGTAGACCCGGGCCGCGCCGTCGACCAGGTCGAGCGGGGCGTGGAAGCCCTCGTCCGCCAGGCGCATCTTGTCGGGGTGCGGGCGCTCGTCGGTGATCCAGCCGGTGTCGACGGCGGTCATGAGGATGCCGTCGGTGTCCAGCATCTCCTGGGCGCTGGTGCGGGTGAGCATGTTCAGCGCCGCCTTGGCCATGTTGGTGTGCGGATGCCCGGCGCCCTTGTAGCCGCGGCTGAACTGGCCTTCCATCGCAGAGACGTTGACCACGTACTTGCGGCGGGCCCTGGCTGCGGCCATCGCCGGGCGCAGCCTGCTCACCAGCAGGAACGGGGCGGTCATATTGCACAGCTGGACTTCCAGCAGCTCGACCGGGTCGACCTGGTCCACCTTCTGGATCCAGGTGTTGGTCGCGTGCAGATCGGGGACGAGCCCGCCGGCGTCGATCGCGGTGCCCGCCTCGATCCGGGCGGGTGTGGCGGAGCCGGTGGTCAGCGCCAGCGCGGTGATGTCCTCGGCGGTCAGGGCGCCGGAGCCGGCCGTGACGGCGGGGAGGGCGGCGGGGGCGCCGCTGCCGAAGTGGCCGAGGACGACCGAGGCGGGCAGCTCCCCGGCGGGCAGCGGCGCGGACTCGGCGGCGACCAGCTGTCCGTAGGCCTCCGGGGAGCGGCGGACGGTCTGGGCGGCGTTGTTGATCAGGATGTCGAGCGGGCCGTCGGCGCTGACCGTGTCGGCGAGCGCGAGGACCTGCGCCGGGTCCCGGAGGTCGATGCCGACGATCTTCAGCCGGTGCAGCCACTCCGCGCTGTCCGGCATCGCCTTGAAGCGGCGGATGGCGTCGTGGGGGAAACGGGTGGTGACGGTGGTGTGGGCGCCGTCGCGCAGCAGCCGCAGCGCGATGTACATGCCGATCTTCGCCCGGCCGCCGGTGAGCAGCGCGCGCCGGCCGGTGAGGTCGGTGCGGGCGTCGCGGCGGGCCCGGTTCTCCTTGGCGCAGGGCGGGCAGAGCTGGTGGTAGAAGGCGTCGACCTGGACGTAGCGGCTCTTGCAGGTGTAGCAGGAGCGGGGCCGTTCCAGGATGCCGGCGATCTCGGTCGTCACGGAGCTGCTGAGGGCCAGGCCCTGCGTCTCGTCGTCGATCCGGTCGGGGGCGCCGGTGGCGGTGGCCGCGGTCACCGCCCTGTCGTTGGCGGTCTTGGCCGCCCGGCGCTCCTGCCGGCGGCGCTGCTTCACCTTGCGGTAGATCCCGGCGGTGGCGCGGCGGATGGCGATGGCGTCGGGGTGGTCGAGGGGCAGCGCGTCGAGTTCCTCCAGCACGCTGAGGCAGACCGCCATCCGTTCCGCCTCGATACCCGCGTCCGCGGCCATGCCTGTTTCGGTCACCGTCATCGACGCTGCTGCTTCCCTGGGATCGTGTGTTCTATTTATGCTTCGGCGGAACTGTACGTAGCCGGGGGCGGCAGCGCCAAACCCGGCGGGCGCGCGGGCCGTGGCCGCCGGCCGGAGCACGCCCCGCGCGGGTCACGGCCGAGGGGCCCGGCGCCGGTAGCGCCGGGCCCCTCGACTGCGTCTCACCCCTCGGGCGTCACGTCACCTGGTCGTGGCCCAGCTGGATGTCGCACTCACCGTGCCCCGCGGCCCCCACGGTCAGCGGGGTCGCCACCGGCGGGTAGCCGCTGGCGATCAGGGTGTAGTCGCCGCTGTCGAGGTCGGTGAAGACGTACTCACCGTCCCGGCCGCTGGTGGCGGTGCCCACCACGTTGCCCGCCGGGTCCAGCAGGGTCACCCGGGCGTCGTCCACCGGACCGCCGTGTGCCGTGCGGACGGTGCCCCGGACCTGGGCGCCGGGCGTCAGCCGGACCTCGTACCAGTTGCGGCCGCCGGAGACGACCTCCACCTGGAGGGCGGCGGGCCGGTGGTGCTCGGCGCTGACGGCCAGGGTGTAGCTGCCCGGGCTCAGTTCGGCGAAGGCGAAGCCGCCGTCCTGGCCGGCCGCCCCCGACGCCACGACCTCGCCGCGGACGTCGGTGGCCACGACGAGCGCGCCGGGCACCGGGTCGTCGCCCTTGTCCTCGCGGACCTCGCCCGACAGGCCGGCGGCGCCGCTGAGGGTCAGGTCGAAGGCGATCGGCTCCTCGCCCACCACGACGGTCGCGGCCTGCGGCTTGCGGGCCCCGGCCGAGCCGATCAGCACGTAGGTGCCGGCGCCCGTCGTGGGCAGGCAGTAGCCTCCGTCGGCCCCGGTCGAGGCACGGCCGAGCTGCCGGCCGCCGACGCTGATCAGGGTGACCGCGGCCCGGTCCACGGGCCTGCCGTCGCCGTCGCGCACCGTGCCGCGGATCTCGGGACCTATCGCGCCGGTCGCCGAGCCCGCGGGGGACTTGGTGAGGACGGGTGCGGGCGGGTCCGCCGGAGCAGCGGCCGGTGCGGCCGCGGCGAGCGGATCCGCGGTGTCGAGCGCCGTCGCGGCCTCCTCGACGCCGTCCGCGGCGCCCTCGGCGGGACGCGCGGCCGCGTCGGCCTCCGCCTCGGCCTGGGCCCGTGCCTGGAGGCCGGAGAGCTGCCGCAGCGGCATCTCCTTGATGAACCACATCAGCACGAAGGCGAGCGCCACGACGACCGCGCCCATCAGGAACACGGTGTGCATCGAGTCCGCGAAGCCGCGCTTGAACGGCTCCGCCAGCCGCGGGTCGAGCTGCTGGATGAACGACGAGTCGCTCAGCACGCCCGAGGAGTTGCCGTTGCCGGGGTGCTGGAGCATGTCCAGCACGGGCTTGTTGGCCGGGTCGTGCAGCACCGCGGGGTCGTGCAGCGCGGCCTGGAACCGTTCGGTGTGCACGGCGTCCTTGAACGCCGAGGAGATCTTCTCCCCGACCGTGCTGAACAGCACCGACAGGAAGATCGCGGTACCGGCGGTGGCGCCCATCTGCCGGAAGAACGTGGCCGAGGAGGTGGCCACGCCCATGTCCCGCGGTGGCACCGCGTTCTGCACGGACAGCACCAGGGTCTGCATGCAGCCGCCCAGGCCGAGGCCGAAGAGCAGCATGTAGACCATGGTCTGCCACAGCGGGGTGTCCCACTGGACGCGGAAGTGGAAGAGCAGCATCGCCGCGACCATCAGCGCGGTGCCGATGATCGGGAAGAGCTTGTAGCGGCCGGTCTTGCCGGTGATCTGGCCGGTCGCGACCGAGGCGATCAGCATGCCCGCCATCAGCGGCAGCATCTCCAGACCCGACTTGGTGGGGCTGGCGCCCTTCACGATCTGGAGGTACTGCGGGATCATCAGCATCCCGCCGAACATGCCCATACCGATCAGCACGGACATCACACTGGTCTTGCTGAAGGTGCCGTTGCGGAACAGCCGCATCGGGATCAGCGCGTCGTCCCCGATGTGCCGCTCGACGAAGATCCAGGCGATGATGCCGACCACGCCGATCGCATAGCAGGTGATCGACCGGCCCGAGTCCCAGCCCCACTCCCGGCCCTGCTCGGCGACGAGCAGCAGCGGCACGACACCGAGCGAGAGGGTGACCGCACCCCACCAGTCGATGCGGTGGTCGCGCCGGGTGTGCGGGATGTTGAGGACCTTGGCGACGACGAACAGCGCGATGATGCCGATCGGCACGTTGACCAGGAAGACCCAGCGCCAGCCGGTGATGCCCAGCAGCTGGTCCTGACCGGCCAGGGCTCCGCCGATCAGCGGTCCGGCCACGCTGGAGGTGGCGAAGGTGCCGAGCATGTAGCCCTGGTAGCGGGCGCGCTCCCGGGGCGGGACGATGTCACCGAGGATCGCCAGCGCCAGCGACATCAGACCGCCGGCCCCCAGGCCCTGGACGGCGCGGAAGGCGGCGAGTTCGGTCATCGACGTGGAGAAGGTGCACAGCACCGAGCCGCCGACGAAGATCGTGATCGCGGCCAGGTAGTAGGGCTTGCGGCCGTGCAGGTCGGACAGCTTGCCGTACAGCGGGGTGGCGATCGTCGAGGTGATCAGATAGGCGGTGGTCGCCCAGGCCTGCTGGCTGAGGCCGTGCAGATCGTCGGCGATGGTCCGGATCGAGGTGCTGACGATGGTCTGGTCGAGGGCGGCCAGGAACATCCCCAGCATCAAGCCGCTGAGGATGGTCAGGATCTGACGGTGACTCAGGAAACCGGGGGCGGGTATCGCCCCGGCTGACGCCTCGGGTGGAGAGGTGGCTGTGCTCATGTACGTGTGTCTCCCTGCTCCACGGCGGCGCCCTGGTCTCCCCCGGGACCCAGCCGTGTGTGTTGTCGTTCTGCCATGTCCTCGTTGAGGCGGCCCAGGAGCCGGATCAGATCGGCCCGGTCCTGGGGCGTCCACGGTTCAAGGAGCGCGGCGAGTTCGGCGTCGCGCTGACTGCGGTACTGCGCGAAAGCGGCCCGCCCGGCGTCCGTCGCCGCCAGCAGCGAGCCCCGGCGGTCCTCCGGATCGGGGCGCCGGGTGACCAGGCCCCGTTCGACCAGCGAACGCACCTGACGGCTGACGGTCGACAGGTCGAGGAAGGCGTCGGCGGCCAGATCCGTCGCCCGCTGGTCGCCGCCGACCACCAGCCTGGCCAGCAGCACCCGGTCGGCCGCGCCGCCGTCCGTCTTCGCGCGCTGCTTCCACGCCGCGATCAGCCGGGAGAAACGGACGATCTCCGTCCCCAGTCCGGCGGCGGCCTCCTCCAGCCTCGATGAGGCGGTGACCTGCGCGGCAGCCCGGTCACAGGTGTGGACCGTGCCCTTGCTCATCGTCGTGATCCTTCGCGGTGATGTCGTCGGCCCGCTGAATACATTGCTTGTATCCAGCAAGCATAGCGGCTGGAACCGGCCACGTCGTACCACCCTCGGCATCCGGGGAAGAAGCCCGGCAGCGCCCTCTTCCGGCCGCGCCGCCCCGCCGGCCCCGGGGACATGGCACGCTGGCCGCGGACCGGCAGGGACAGGCGGACGGAAGGATGCCGACGATGGGTGTGAGCGACGGCGCACGGCGGCGGGCGGAGCTCGGGACGTGGCCGACCCCGCTGGAACCGGCGCCGCGGCTGGCCCGCGCGCTGGGGCTCGGCGCGGAGGACCTCTGGGTCAAGCGCGACGACCTCACCGGGCTCGGCGGCGGCGGGAACAAGGTGCGCAAGCTGGAGTGGCTGTGCGGCGCGGCGCTCGCCGAGGGCGCCACGACGCTGGTGACCACCGGCGCCGCGCAGAGCAACCACGCCCGGCTGACCGCGGCGGCCGGGGCCCGGCTGGGACTCGACGTGGTGCTGGTGCTGGCCGGCTCGCCCGGCTCGTCGGCCTCCGGGAACCTCGTCCTGGACGGCCTCTTCGGGGCCGGGGTCGTATGGGCCGGGAAGGTGCGGGGCGCGGAGCTGGCGGCCGCGGCGGAACGGGTGGCGGAAGGACTCCGGCAGCGGGGAGCCGTCCCCTGCGTGATCCCCCTGGGGGGCTCCAGCCCGGTGGGCGCGTACGGCTACGCCGAGTGCGGGCGCGAACTGCTCGACCAGGCACCGGACCTGGACACCGTCGTCGTCACGCTCGGCTCCGGCGGCATGATGGCCGGCCTGGTGGACACCCTCGGCCCCGACCGGGTGCTGGGGGTCGACTGCGGGGCGGTGGACGATCCGGCGGGCACCGTCACCGGGCTGGTCGCCGGGCTGTCCGGCACCGTCCACTCCCCCGAGGCGCTGCGGCTGCGGCACGACCAAGTCGGCGCCGGCTACGGCACGTTGACCGAGCAGTCGATGGACGCGCTGACGCTGGCGGGCCGTACGGAGGGGCTCGCGCTGGACCCCGTCTACACCGGGCGGGCGCTGGCCGGGCTGCGGGCGGCGGTGCGGGACGGCTCGGTGGCGCCCGGGCGGCGCACCGTGCTGCTGCACTCCGGCGGACTGCCCGGCCTGTTCGGCCATGCCACCGCCGTCGCCCGCTCGCAGGACGCGCTCACGGTCCTGGCGCCGTAGCCGCGGCCGGCCCCGTACGCGGCGCCCCGGCCCGGGGTCAGATGGCGGGGAAGGTCTCGGGGACGCCGAGGGTGCCCGCGACGGCCCGCCAGATGGCGGCCTGTGCGGCGGGGAGATCGATCCTGGGGTCGCCCAGCATCAGCCGGATGCCGAAACCGTCGCTCAGCGCGAGCAGCAGCGTGCTGGTCGCGTCGACGTCGCAGTCGTGGAATTCGCCCGACGCGATGCCCCGCCGGATGGCCTGGGCGAGCCAGGTGTGCAGCTGGTCGTAGAGGTCGACGGCGAGTTGCTGGGCGGTCTCGTCGCGCAGGGCGCGGACCCACAGTTCCTGCCACAGCCGCCAGTCCTGCCGCAGCTCCGGGTCCGTGGGCAGCATGTTGTGCAGGATGCGGGCCAGGACCACCGAGGCCGGCACGGTGTCGGCGTCCCGTTCGAGTTCGGTGCCGGTCTGCCCGAAGGAATGGGTCATCGCCTCGGCGAAGAGCCGTTCGCGGTTCTCGAAGTGGTAGTGGAGCAGGGCCGTCGACACCCCGGCGTGTTCGGCGATCATCCGCATACGGATCTTTTCGAAGCCGACCTCGGCGATCACTTCGCACGCGGCGGCAAGGATGCGTTCCCGCGTTTCGAGAGTGCGTTCGGCCTTGGCCACGTGAGTGCTCCCCGGGTCGGTGTCGCTGGTGTCGGCGGGCGCGGCGTTGCCCCGTCCCGCTCCATCTTCCCGCATCGTCTCCACTGCTCGTCGGTGGCCGCTGCTCACGGGTAGTGGTGGAAGCCGCGGCCCGACTTCCGGCCCAGGCGGCCCGCCTCGACCATCCGGGCCAGCAGCGGCGGCGGTGCGTAGCGCGGCTCGCGGAACTCCGCGTACAGCGACTCGGCGATGGCCAGGGTGGTGTCGAGGCCGATCAGATCGGCCAGCGCGAGCGGGCCCAGCGGGTGGGCGCAGCCGAGCCGCATCCCCCGGTCGATGTCGACCGCCGAGGCCGTGCCCGCCCCGGTCATCCGTACCGCGTCCAGCAGATAGGGGATGAGCAGGGCGTTGACGATGAACCCGGCGCGGTCCGCGGCGTGCACGACCTCCTTGCCCAGGACCCCGGCGGCGAAGGCGCCCGTCCTGCGGGCGGTGTCCTCGCCGGTGAGCAGCGAGGGCACCAGCTCGACCAGCGGCAGCACCGGCACCGGGTTGAAGAAGTGCAGGCCGATGACCTGCTGGGGGCGGGCGGTGGCGGCGGCGAGGCGGATGACGGGGAGCGAGGAGGTGTTGGTGGCGAGGATGGCGTCCGGCCGGCGCACCACCCGGTCCAGCCGGGCGAAGACGTCGAGCTTGGCGGTCTCGTCCTCGGCGACGGCCTCGACGACCAGATCGCGGTCGGCGAGTGCGGCCAGGTCCGCGGTGACGGTGATGCGGGCGAGCGCGGCGTCCCGGTCCTCGGCGGAGAGCTTCCCGGCCTCGGCGGCCCGTCCGAGGGAGGCGGCGATCCGGCGGAGCCCGGCGTCCGCGGCGGCGGCTCCGGTCTCGACGACGGTCACGTCCCGGCCGGCCCTGGCGCACACCTCGGCGATTCCCGAACCCATCAGGCCGCAGCCCACGACTCCGACGCGTGCGACGGCGGCTTCTTCGACGGCGGGTGCGGACATCGGTCCTCCTCGGTGGGCGTACGGGGTGGCACGGCGCGGTGGCCACGCCGTGGTGCAGCGGTGCGGGGGGCCGGTGTGCCCCGGCCGGCGGGGCCGGGGCACACCGGGGCGGGGTCAGGTGCCGGTGGGTATCTGCAGCACGCCGGTGCCCCGCTTGACCAGTTCGCCGGCGATGATGAGGCGCTGGATCTCGGAGGTGCCCTCCCAGATGCGGTCCACCCGCAGTTCGCGGTAGAGCCGCTCGACCGGGTAGGAGCGGTCGTAGCCCCGCCCGCCGAAGATCTGCACACAGCGGTCGATGACCCGCCCGGCGGCCTCGCTCGCCGCGAGCTTGGCGATGGCCGCCTTCGCGTGCAGGGTCTTGCGGTCGACGGTGCCCTCGTCCACCTCCCAGGCGACCTGGTGGGTGTAGGCCCGGTTGACCGCGATGTCCACCGCGCAGTCCGCCAACATCCCCTGCACCAGCTGGAAATCGGCGATCGGCGAACCGAACTGCCGGCGCTCGACCGCCCAGTCCCGGGCGAGCCGCAGGGCCCGCTCGGCGGCGCCCGTGGTGCGGGCCCCGATCATCAGCCGTTCCTCCGTGAACCAGGAGCGGGTGATGTCGTAGCCCTGGCCGAGGCCGCCGAGGACGGCGTCCTCGGGCACCCGCACGTCGGTGAAGGTGAACTCGGGGTGCTCGTAGACGAAGGTGTGCATGAAGCGGGGCACCCGGGTCATCTCGATGCCCGGGGTGTCCTTGTCGACGAGGAACAGCGTCGGTGCCCGGTCCTCGCCGGCCGCGGCCAGGACGATCATGAAGTCGGCGTGGTCGCCGACGGTCACGAACCACTTCTCGCCGTTCAGCGCCCAGCCGTCGTCGGTGCGGGTGGCGGTGGTCGCCAGGTTCTGCGGGTCGGAGCCGGCCTCGGGCTCGGTCACCGCGTAGCAGTCGCGGCGCTCACCGCGGATGACCGGTTCGAGGTAGCGCTCGCGCTGGGCGGGGGTGCAGAAGCGCAGCGCGTTGGCGGGGCGCCACACGGTGTCCCACAGCGCGCCGGTGAGCTGTCCCAACTCCTCCTGGACGATGGCTTGTTCCAGGATGGTCAGGCCCGCGCCGCCCCACTCCCGGGGCATGTTGACGGCCTGCAGGCCGCTGGCGAGGACGGCGTCGCGGATGGCGGCGTGGTCCTGTGCCGTCAGTCCGTTGTTCTCCTCGCAGTCGGTCTCGTACGCGGTGAGGGTCTCGGTGAGCTCGCGCGCGGTGCGCTTGAGGTCGGCCTGTCGGGGGGTGAGGCGGAAGTCCATGTCAGTCCTCGGGGGTCGGTGGAAACCGGTCGGGGGTGGCCGCGGGTCAGGGGAGGGGCAGGTCGAGGGCGCGGGTGCCGCGCTTGATGAGCTCGTTGGCGATGATGAGGCGCTGGATCTCGGAGGTGCCCTCCCAGATGCGGTCCACCCGCAGTTCGCGGTAGAGCCGCTCGACCGGGTAGGAGCGGTCGTAGCCCCGCCCGCCGAAGATCTGCACACAGCGGTCGATGACCCGCCCGGCGGCCTCGCTCGCCGCGAGCTTGGCCGTCGAGGCCTTGGCGTGCAGGGTCTTGCGGTCGGTCTCGGGCTGGTCGGCCTCCCAGGCGACCTGGTGGGTGTAGGCCCGGTTGACCGCGATGTCCACCGCGCAGTCCGCCAACATCCCCTGCACCAGCTGGAAATCGGCGATCGGCGAGCCGAACTGCCGGCGCTCGACCGCCCAGTCCCGGGCGAGTTGCAGGGCCCGTTCGGCGGCCCCGGTCGTCCGTGCGGCGATCATCAGCCGTTCGTCGGTGAACCATTCCTTGGTCAGCTCGTAGCCGTTGCCGACGCCGCCGAGGACGTCGTCGTCGGACACGAAGACATCGGTGAAGGTGAACTCGGGGTGCCCGTTGACGGCGGAGTGCATGAACCGCGGGACCCGGGTCATCCGTACGCCCGGTGCCTGCTTGTCGACGAAGAAGAGGGTGGCCGCCCGCTCCGGTCCGGCGTCGGCCTGCACCAGCAGGAAGTCGGCGATGTCGCCGCAGGTCACGAACCACTTCTCGCCGTTCAGCAGCCAGCCGCCGTCGGTCCGGGTGGCGGTGCTGGTACCCGAGGAGGGGTCCGAGCCGGCGCCCGGTTCGGTCACCGCGAAGGCGTCGAAGCGCTCGCCGCGGATGACCGGGAGCAGATACTTCTCCCGCTGCGCCTCGGTGCCGTGGATCAGCACGTTGGCCGGCCGCCAGGGGATGTCCCACAGGCAGTTGGTGACCTTGCCGAATTCCTCCTCGACGATGACCTGGTCGAGCAGGGACAGGCCCGGGCCGCCCCACTTCTCGGGCATGTTGAGGGCGTAGACACCGGCGTCGATGGCGGCGCGGGTCAACTCGCGGACGGTGTCGGCCGGCAGCGGTCCGCCGGCTTCCTCGGCCTGGTCCTCGTAGGGGTACAGCAACTCGGTGTACGCGGCGGCGCGGGCCTTGAGGTCGGCCTGTCGGGGGGTGTAGCGGAAGTCCATGGTGTCCTCCGGGACGGCGGGCGGGGCGTCAGGCCGGTACGGCGCGGGCATCGAGGGCGAGGGCTCCGTCCGGGCGGACGAGCAGCGGATTGATCTCGATCTCCGCGATCTCGGGGTGGGCGGCGGCGAACGTGGTGATGCGCTCGATGACGGCCGCCGCGGCGGCCACGTCGACCGGGGGGCGGCCGCGCACGCCCTTGAGGAGCGCGGCGGTCCGCAGCCCCTCCAGCAGCTGCTCGACGCGGGCCGCGGAGACGGGTGCCAGGGCGAAGGCGACGTCGTGCAGCGCCTCGGTGAGCACGCCGCCCAGCCCGACCATGGCGACCGGACCGAACCGCGGGTCGCGGTTGACCCCCACGATCAGTTCGACGCCGTCCGTCAGATCGGCCATCGCCTCGACGGAGTAGGAGGCGGCGCCGAGCCGGGCGTGCATCTCGCGGTGGGCGGCGAGCAGCGCGTCCCGGTCGGGCAGCTTCAGCGCGACCCCTCCGGCGTCGGACTTGTGCAGGAGGTGCAGCGCCTTGAGGACGTAGGGGCCGGGGAACTCCTCGGCTGCGGCCAGCAGTCCGGCCTCGTCGGTGATCTCCCGGGCCGCGGGGAACGGCACCCCGGCGGCGGTCAGCAGCGCGCGCAGGCCGTGGTAGCCGGAGTCGCGCAGCGGGGGCGCGGCCGGCGGCAGCGGGTGCAGGCCCCGCGGTCCGGCCGCCTCGGGCACGGACATGGCCGCCAGTGCCCGGGCCGCGTCCTCGGAGGCGGCGAACACCGGTATGCCCGCCTCGGCCAGCGTCCGGCAGCTGGGCGCGTCCGGGAACATCGACTGCACCACCAGGGGTTTGGCGTGCCGCGCGGCGTGCCCGGCCATCTGGTGCGCGGTCTCCAGCTCGCCGGCCGCGAGCGCGCTGCCGCCGCCGGCGGTGCCGCTCTCGGCGAGCGGTCCGCCCAGGCCGCCGGTCGCCGCGGAGTAGCCGCCGAAGTATCCGGTCAGCAGGACGGCGTCGACCTCGTCCAGGGCGAGCAGCGCGCCGACGGTGTCGCCGTAGGAGTGGGGGTTTTGCTCCCCCATGCCGGCCAGGTCGACGGGGTTGCGCAGCGCGGACTGTTCCCACAGCAGGGTGGAGAGCTTCTCCTGGGCGGCGGTGCCGAGTTCGGGAACGGTGAGCCCGGCGGATTCGGCGGCGTCGGCGGCGATGGCGCCGTGGCCGCCGCCGTCGGTGCAGACCGCGGTGCGGCCGCGGCCGGCGCGCGGGGTGCCGTTCAGCGCGGCGAGCACGACGGTCATCTCGTGCGGGGTGGCGACCAGTTCGACGCCCGCGTCGCGGCAGGCGGCGGCCACGACGTCGGCCGAGGTGGTCAGGGCGCCGGTGTGCGACTGGGCGCTGCGGGCGGAGGCGGTGCCGCGCCCGGCGGTGAGCAGGACCACCGGTTTGCCGGCCGCGGCGGCGGCCTCGGCGAAGGCGCGGCCGTCGCCGAAGTCCTCCGCGTAGACGGCGATGGCCCGGGTGGCGTCGTGCCGGGCGGCGTCCTCGACGAGGTCGACGAGGGTGACGTCGGCCTGGTTGCCCAACGAGACGAAGCGGGAGAAGCCCAGGCCGTGCGGGGCGCAGCGGAGCTGGAGTTCGAGGGCGAGGTTGCCGCTCTGGCTGAGCAGGGCGATCCCGCCGGGCGCGAAGCGGTCCGAGGCGAGGTAGAGCTGGGTGGTGTTGTCGGCGATGCCGAGGCAGTTGGGGCCGACCAGGACGGCGCCGGCGGCGCGGACCTTCGCGGCGAGGGCCTGTTGGCGGGCGAGCCCCGGCGGACCGGTCTCGGCGAAGCCGGCGGTGATGCCGACGACGGCGCGGGCGCCGCAGGCCAGCGCGTCGTCGACGGCGGCCTCGAAGCCGTTGCCCGGTACGGAGATCACGACCAGTTCGACGGGTTCGCCGATCTCGGCGAGGGAGGTGGCCGCGGTGCGCCCCAGGATCGTGCCGCCCCGTCGGTTGACGAGGTGGACGGGGCGGCGCTCGGGGGCCCGTAGTGCCTGGGCGGCGACCGCGTGGCCGTACTTGGCCGGGTCGTTGCTGGCACCGACCACTGCGACCGACTTCGGGTCGAACAGGGCCGACAGATCACGTCCCATGGTCACCTCTCCAGGCGCAGTGCGGAGTTGGGGCAGGCGTCGACGGCGGCCCGGGCGGCGTCCTCGGAGGCGCCCGGTGCGGGATCGGCGACGACGGAGGCATAGCCGAATTCGTCGATGTCGATGAGGTCCGGCGCGGGTTCCTGGCACAGGCCGTAGCCCTGGCAGCGGGTGGGGTCGAGGCGGAGTTTCACGGGGGCGTCCTTTCAGCGGGGGCAGGGGGCGGAGCGCGGGCGGGGCACGGTGCGGCCGGCGACGGCCGGGACGGACACGGTCAGCGGGGCGGCGGGCGCCGCGCAGGACGGGCAGGGGCTGTCGAGGTGGGAGCGGACGAGGTGCGGGAAGACCTGCAGGAGGCTGCGGGCGGTGCCGGCCGCGGCGTCCAGCAGTCCGCAGGCGCCGCGGCCGGGCAGTGCGGTGACCCGGCGGTGCAGCCGGGAGACCAGTCCGGGCGCGGCCGTGCCGGTGGTCAGGGAGCCGACCTCGTCGCGGATCGAGCCGGTGCCCGTGACGCAGATGCCGCACTGCCGTGCGCTCTCGGCGGCGAGGTGGGCGAGGGCGGCGGAGGCGAGGGAGACCGGGCACTCGTCGGGCCCGAGGAAGCGGATCGCGCCGCAGCCCAGGGACGTGCCGGCGGTGGCGAGGGTGTCGGGGTCCAGGGCGAGGTCGAGGAAGTGCGGCCCGATCAGCCCGCCGAACATCCCGCCCATGAGGACGCCGGCCGGCTCGGGGGTGCCCTGGGCCCGGGCCAGGGTGCGCAGGGTGCGGCCGTAGGAGACCTCGGCGAGCAGCGGGTCGGTGCCGGCACCGGCGAGCGTCACCAGGGTGCTGCGCGCGGTGTGGTGGCGTCCGTCCGGCCGGGCGGCGATGAGCGCGATCCGGGCCAGGGTCTCGACGTTGGCGACGAGGGTGGGGGCGCCGTCGACGCCCTCCTCGTAGGGGCGGGGCGGTTTGGCGGTGGGGAGGGCGGGGCCGCCGTTGATCCGTCGGACCACCGCGGACTCCTCCCCGGCGACGTAGGTGTGGGGCGTCTCGACGACCTCCACGGGCAGCCGCGGCGGCCGCTCGTCGAGCGCGTGGCGCACCCGTGCGGCCGCCGTGTCGTCGGAGAGGTACACATAGCCGCGCCGGGCACCGGTGATCTCGGCGGCCCGCAGCAGCCCGTCCAGGACCAGGTGCGGGCGGGCCCGCAGCAGCCAGCGGTCCTTGACCGAGCCGGGCTCGCCCTCCTCGCCGTTGGCCACGACGACGGGGGGTTCCCCGGCGTCGCGGACGGCGCGCAGCTTGATGGCGGTGGGGTAGCCGGCGCCGCCGCGGCCGCGCAGCCCGGCGGCCTCGACGCGGGCGAGCAGCTCGCCCGGTGCGGTCCTCGTGCGGTAGCCGCCGGTGGCCTCGTACGCCTCGGCGTCCTCGGTGACGCCCGGCGCGGCGCCGAGCACTCCGGGGGTCTCCCGGGGTGTCAGGGAGTCGATCCGGGTCATCCTCGGTCTCCGTCCGATGGGGCGGTGCGCAGGGTGCGCACCGCGCTTTCCAGGGCTCTGCGGTCCGTTGCCGTGCGGCCGTAGCCCCGTCCGGGCAGGCCGATCAGCATCCGGTGGTGGTCGAGCACGACCTCGGCCGCCCGCAGTGCGGCCCGCCGGTCGCCGGGCCGGGTGCCGCCGGCGACGGCCGTCACCAGTCCGGTCACCTCGGCGAGGTAGCGGAGCCAGCGCTGCTCGGTGCCGTGCAGGATCAGCCGTTCCACGCGCAGCCGCTCGGCCGTGGCCACCTCGGCGGACGTGTGGGTCGCATCCGCCGTGCCGCTGCGCAGGGCCGCGACGGCTCCGGGCAGCTCCCGCTCCGGTTCGGGGGTGAGCCCTAGCCAGACCAGGCTCCGACGACCGCTCATGCGTGCCTCCGGGGAGAGGGTGGGGTGCCGGTGTCGTACGCACGGCCGGGCGGCCGGGTACGGCGGTGCCGTGGCGCGGTGCCGTTGCGGCGGCCGGCCGGCGGATCGGGGTGTGGGGGATGTCGCTCGCGTCCGGAGATCCGTGCGGCGGAGCACCGGAGCGGCGCTTCCACTAGACTAACTAACCAATTAGTCAGGACACAAGTCTTGACTTCGCCGACACTCGCCAGCAATCTGACTGACCAATTAGTCAGCACGGGATCCGGCGCACCGGTACGGGCCTTTCACCTCGGCCGCCACCGCCTCGACCGCTCACCCGTGCGGCATGGAGGAGTGACCCGATGCGCCCCGAAGCCACCACGACGGTCCCCGTACAGGACACCCCTGGGCAGGCCCTGGCCGCTCGCTACTACACCGACCCGGCTCTGGTCGCCGCCGAGACGCAGCACATCTTCGCCAGGTCCTGGCAGCTCGTGTGCCATGAATCCGATCTCCCCGGCCCCGGCGCGCGGCTCGCCGCCACCGTCGCCGACCGCGAGGTACTGGTCGTGCGCACCGAGGACGGCACCCTTGCCGGACATCTCAACGTCTGCCGGCACCGGGGCACCCGCCTGGTCTCCGCCCCCGAACCGTCCGGCAAGGCCATCCGGTGCCCGTATCACGGCTGGACGTACAAGCTCGACGGGCGGCTGGTCGGCGCCCCCGAGGCCCGTCAGATCCCGTGCCTGGACAAGCCGGCGCTCGGCCTCTTCCCGGTCCGGGTCGAGTCGTTCCTCGGGTTCGTCTTCGCCAACCTCGACCCGGACGCGGTGCCGCTGGCCGAACAGTGCGCCGGGCTGGCCGAGGCCGTCGGCCACTACGTGGACGCCGACCTGGTGCCGGTGGGCCGCGGCCGCATCCACGATGTGGCCGGCGCCGAGGTGCAGCCGGCGAACTGGAAGGTCGCGGTCGACAACTACCTGGAGGGGTATCACGTCCCGGTCGCCCACCCCGGTCTGATGCGGCTGCTCGACTACCAGGGCTACACCTGCGAGACCGCCGGGTCCTACGCGCTCTTCGCCTCGCCGCTGCGGGACAAACCGTCCTCGAACTGGGCCGAGCGGCTCTACCAGCGTCTCGCCGCCCCCATGCCCGGGCTGCGGGAGGCGGACCGGCGGGTCTGGCGGTACGCGGTGATCTACCCCAACACACTCATCGACTTCTACCCCGACCATGTGCTTGCCTGGACCGCCATACCCACGGCGGTCGACCGGGTCGCGGTCCCCGGCGCCTTCTACACCCGCCGCGGGACGAGTGCCCGCACCCGGCTCGCCCGGCGGCTCAACATCCACATCGGCTGGATCACCAATGACGAGGACGTGGAACTGGTGGGCCGGGTGCAAAAGGGGCTCGGCACACCGGGCTTCGAGCCGGGCCCCCTGTCCCGCCGGGAGGCCGCGGTCGGCTGGTTCGCCGACCGGATACGTAGCGACCTCGGGGGCGCGATGCGCTGACCCCCGCGGCTGAGGCAGCTGTACCAGCCGTCCCCCACGGCGCGCCGCCACGCGCCACGGCTGTTGGTCCCGCACGGAGAACAGGGCCTCCGTGTCCCCGTGACCGTGCCCTGGAACAGCTCCACCCTACGGAGAGGACCCCATGTCCCCCGAGGAAACCCCACCCCCCTCCCGCCGTGCGGTGCTGCGCTCGGGCCTCGCCGCGGGCCTCGGCCTGGGCCTGGCCGGGTGCGGATTTCTGCCCGAGGACCGCAACGCCTTCGGCGACCCGGACCGGCCCATCGACGTCAAGGTCGACGGTGACCTGGTGTATTTCAACTGGGCGGATTTCGTCGCCCCGGCCGTCTTCGACGGATTCGAGAAGGAATACGGCGTCAAGGTCATCCAGTCCAACTTCGACTCGATGGAGGGCATGGCCGCCAAGCTCAACGCCGGCAACCGCTACGACATCATCTTCCCCACCGCGAAATGGGCCCAGCGCCTCACCCAGGGACGCCGGCTGCGCCGCATCGACCACTCCCGGCTGAAGAACAGCGGGGCGGTGTTCGACCACTACCGGTACTTCGCCGATCCCTGGTACGACCGCCGCTCGGCGCACACCGTCCCCTTCACCATGTACAAGACCGGCATCGGCTGGCGGAAGGACCGGATCGGCGACGACCTGGCCGGCTCCTGGGACGACCTGTGGAACGACCGGGCCAGGAACCAGGTCTTCGTCCTCGACGACCGCGACGAGGTGCTCGGCATGGCCGCGCTCAAGCTCGGCCTGGACCTGGGCACCACCGACGCACGCGACCTCGCCCGGATCACCGACACGCTGCAAAGCCTCCGCCCCCGGCTGCGCGGCTTCTCCAGCGACAGCTACAACAACCTGCTCAACGGCAACGCCGCGATGACCCAGGCCTGGAGCGGCGACATGGCCGCGATGCTGGGGCAGGCGAAGGACCCCTCCGTGCTCGGCTTCGAGGTGGCGCGCGAGGGCGCGCCGATCAACTCGGACTGCTACGCCGTCCCCGCCAACGCCCGCCACCCCGGCACCGCGATGCTCTTCATCGACTACATGCTCCGGCCCGAGAACGTCCGCAAGAACGTCCAGTACATCGGCTACCCCATGCCGGTCCACGGCAGCGAGGACGTCTACGCCGCGCTGGTACGGCCGTTCCCGCACTGCCTGGTCTCCCCCGACGACCTCAAGGCCGATCTCTTCTTCCGCAATGCCTCGCCCAAGGGCGAACAGGCCCGCGATACCGCCTGGACCCACGTGAAAGCCGGCTGACATGGCACTACGCACCCCCTCCGGGCCACCCGGGCCCCCGCGCCGCCGCTCCGCGTCCGGCACCCGGCTGTGGACCTGGCTGATGCTCCCCGGCACCCTGTGGATGACCGGGTTCCTGATCGCCTCCCTGATCCTGGTGGCCACCCTGGCGCTGGGCACCACCGACCCGCTCGGCAACCCGCGGTTCGGCCTCAACTTCGACAACATCACGGCGTTGGCCGACCCCGCCTACCGCATCGTGCTGCTGCGGTCGCTGGTGTTCGCCCTGATCGCCTGCGCCGTCTGCCTCGTCGTGGCCTACCCGGTCGCCTACTGCATCGCGCTGCACGGCGGCCGCTTCAAGCATCTGCTGATCGCCGCGATCGTGGTGCCGTTCTTCGCCAACTACCTGGTGCGGATGTACGGCTGGTCGGTGGTGCTCTCCGACGACGGCCCGGTGCTGAAGGCACTGCGCGCCGTCGGGCTGGCGGACGGGCACACCAAGATCCTGCAGAGCGGCGTCGGCGTGATCGCCGGGCTGGTCTACGGCTTCATCGTCTTCATGATCATCCCGCTGTACGCGGCGCTGGAGCGGATGGATCTCTCCCTGATCGAGGCAGGCCGCGACCTGTACGGCGGGCCGCTGCGGACCTTCTTCTTCGTCACCCTCCCGGCCACCCGGCAGGGCGCGGCCGCCGGCGCCGTCCTGGTCTTCCTGCCCGCCATGGGGGACTTCGTGAGTGCCCAGCTGATGGGCGGACCGGACCAGATCATGATCGGCAACCTGATCCAGGACAAGTTCTTCGCGGGCCAGAACTGGCCGCTGGGATCCGCCCTCACCATGCTGATGATGGCGGTGCTGTTCCTCGGGATGCTCGGCTACCTGCGGCGCACCCGCAAGGACGAGGCGGAGGCCGCCCGATGACACTTCGCCCCCTGCACCGCCGGCACCGCCGCGGCACCGACCGCCGCCCCCGGCTCGCCCTCGCGGTCACCGCCGTCTTCTTCGTGCTGCTCTACCTCCCCATCGGGGTGGTCGTCCTCTTCTCCTTCAACGCCCAGAAGTCCCTGACCGTCTTCAAGGGCCTGAGCCTGCGCTGGTACACCGCCTTCTTCCACGACAACGTGCTGATCGAGTCGCTCGGCATGAGCCTGCGGATCTCCCTGGTGGCGATGGCCGGTTCGGTGCTCCTCGGGGTGGCGCTGGCCCTGGGGCTGGTGCGCTGCCGTACCCGGCTGGGGTCGCTGGCCGGCCTGATCATGCTGGTGCCGCTGATCACCCCGGAGATCGTCACCGGGGTCGCCGCGATGCTGCTCTTCAAGGGCATGGGCATCACCCTGTCCTCCGGCACGGTCATGCTCGCGGAGATCACGTTCTCCATCTCCTATGTGACGGTGATCCTGCGCTCGCGGATCGCCGCCCTCAACCCGGAGGTCGAGGAGGCCGCGATGGATCTGGGCGCCACCCGCTGGCAGGCCCTGCGGCTGGTGACCCTGCCCGCCCTGCTGCCCAGCATCCTGGCCTCGGCGGTGCTGGTCTTCGCCCTGGTCTTCGACGACTTCGTGCTGGCGTACTTCACCACCGGCGTGGACCCGCAGCCGCTGTCGGTCCGGATCTACTCCGCCATCCGGTTCGGGGTGCAGCCCACCATCAACGCCGTCGGCACGCTGATGCTGGCCGGCTCCATCGGCCTCATCGCGCTCGCCCTGGCCATCCCGCGGCTCTTCGGCCGCCGCGGTGGCCTCGATCTGCTCTCCGGGAAGTGACACCCATGACCTCCATCGACACCCCACGAGCCGATGCGGCCGAGGCCGGCGCCCCGCCCGCGGTCCGGCTCGACCGGATCAGCAAGACCTACGGCAGCTCCACCGCGGTCGACGACCTCTGTCTGGACATCGCACCCGGTGAGTTCTTCTCCCTGCTGGGCCCGTCCGGCTGCGGCAAGACCACCTCGCTGCGAATGATCGGCGGCTTCACCGACCCCAGCGCCGGCACCGTCCTGCTGAGCGGCGAGGACGTCACCGCCCTCCCTCCCGACAAGCGCAACGTCAATACGGTCTTCCAGAGTTACGCCCTCTTCGACCATCTCTCGGTGGCCGACAACGTGGCCTTCGGCCTCAAGCGCAAGGGTGTCGCCCGGGCCGAGATCCGCACCCGGGTGGCGGCCATGCTGGAGCGGGTGCAGCTCGGCGGGCTCGGCGACCGCAAGCCCGGCACGCTCTCCGGCGGGCAGCGGCAGCGGGTGGCACTGGCCCGCGCCCTGGTCAACCGTCCCCAGGTGCTGCTGCTGGACGAGCCGCTGGCCGCGCTCGACCTCAAACTGCGGCGCCGGATGCAGGTCGAGCTCAAGCAGATCCAGCGCGAGGTCGGCATCACCTTCGTCTTCGTCACCCACGACCAGGACGAGGCCCTGACCATGTCGGACCGGGTGGCGGTGATGAACGAGGGCCGGGTGGAGCAGTGCGGCACGCCGGAGGACGTCTACGAACACCCCGCGAGCCGCTTCGTGGCCTCCTTCATGGGCACGTCCAACCTCGTCCCCGGCACCTACCGCGACGGGCAGGTGGTCCTCGACTGCGGCCCCTCCCTGCCGGTCGGTCCGCGCAGCGGCGTCGCCGACGGTGCCGCCGTCAGCCTGTCGGTCCGGCCGGAGAAGATCTGGCTCTCCGACTTCGAACCCGGCATGGCGCTGGTGCGGGGAGTGGTCCGCGAGACCGTCTACTCCGGCCCCACCACCACGTATCTGATCGAACTCGCCCCCGACGTCACGGTGTCCGTGCTGGAGCAGAACACCGACCGCTCCCGCATGGAGGACCGCTGGTGCGGCGGCGAGAGCGTGGAGATCGGCTGGCGGCCCGAACACTGTCTGGTCCTCCAGTAGCCGCCCGGCCCGGTCCGGTCCGCCGGGCCGGCTCCGGCCGCCCTCCGCCGCCCCACCGACTGCAAAGGATCGTTCCCTGATGAACCACGACGTCATCGTGCTCGGCGCCGGCCTCGCCGGACTCGCCGCGGCACGGGACCTGAGCGCGGCGGGCGCCGATGTGCTCGTCGTCGAGGCCCGTGACCGGGTCGGCGGCCGCGTCGAACAGGCCGTGCTGCCCGACGGCCGGCTGGTCCAGCTCGGCGGCGAGGTGGTCGGCCGGGCCCACACCGCCTATCGCACGCTGGCGGCGGAGCTCGGCCTGACCCTCGTCCCCAGCTACGTCGCCGAGCCCGGCCGGATGGCGCGGGCCACCGCGGAGGGGGTCTCGGCCGGCGACCCGCCGCACTGGTTCGGCCCCGGCGACCAGGCCTGCCACGAGCAGGTCACCGAGGCGTTCGTGGCGCTGGCCCGGACCGTCGACCCCGAGGACCCCTGGTCCCTGCCGGACGCCGCGGCACTCGACCGGCTGTCGGTCGGCGCCTGGCTGCGCGGCGAAGGGGCGAGTCCGGCCGTCGTACGGCTCTGGGAGATCGGTCAACTGGCCCTGGCCAGCGGCTCCTACGAGCGGACCTCGCTGCTGGCCGCGCTGCGCAAGCACGCCGCCGTCCCCGGTGACGACCCCTATGCCTACGAGGACTGGGAGGGGCTGCGGGTGGCCGAGGGCTCGGCGACCGTGGCACTGCGGATGGCGGCGGAACTCGGCCACCGCCTCCGCCTCTCGGCGCCGGTCGCGGAGGTCGCGGTGCGCCCGGACGGCTGCCGGGTACGCCTGGCCGGCGGGGAGACGCTGACCGCGGACGCGGTGGTCAGCGCGCTGCCGGTGGGCCCGCTCCGCTCGGTGGCGATCACCGGCGTCTCGCAGGCCCGCCTCTCCTCGCTGCACCGTCAGCGCCAGGCCGTCGCCGCCAAGTTCGCGGCGGCCTACGACAAGCCGTTCTGGCGCAGCCTGGACCTCAACGGCCTCTCCGAGTGCGAGGGGGTGCTCGGCAGCACCTGGCCGCAGAGCGAGGGCATCCTGTCCGCGCTGATCCCCCCGGAGCGCTACGGCGTCCTGCTGGGGATGCCCGCCGCGGTCCGCGACCAGGAGCTGCTGTCCGATGTGGCCCGGCTCTACGGACCGGAGGCGCTCCAGCCCTTCACGTCGTATCTGCGCATGTGGGGCACCGACCCGTGGACCCAGGGCTATGTCACGCACTGGAGCCCCGGCGACGTGATGGCGGTCGGCCCGCTGCACGGCACCCATGAACCGCCCTTCTACGTCTGCGGGTCGGACCAGTGGGTGGCCGGCTACATGGAAGGCGCGGTGCGCACCGGGCGCGCGGCGGCGCGGGAGGTGCTGCGCCATGGCTGAGCCGGCCGCCCCCTCCCCCGTCCTCAACCACATCGCGGGGGCCGACCGGCCGTCGGCCTCCGGCGCCTTGATGGCGCTCGTCGACCCCGCCACCGGCGCGGTGCACGGCAGCGCGCCGCGCTCCGGGCCGTCCGACACCGACGCGGCCTGCACGGCGGCGCAGAGCGCCCTGGACGGCTGGTCGCTGACCACCCCCGCCCAGCGGCAGCGGGCCCTGCTGGGCATCGCCGAGGCGATCGAGGACCACGCGGACGCCCTGGTGGCCGCCGAGGTCGCGGACACCGGCAAGCCGCCCGGGCTGTTCCGGTCCGAGGAACTGCCCGCGGTCACCGACACCTTCCGGTTCTTCGCGGGGGCGGCGCGCAACCTCCCGGGGGCGGCCGCCGCCGAGTACACCGAGGGCCGCACCTCGGTGCTGCGGCGCGAACCGGTCGGGGTCTGCGCCCAGATCACGCCCTGGAACTACCCGCTGATGATGGCCGCGTGGAAGATCGCCCCGGCTCTCGCGGCAGGCAACACCTGTGTGCTCAAGCCCGCCGACACCACCCCCTCGTCCACCGCCTTGCTCGCCCGGATCGCGGCGGAGCTGCTGCCGCCGGGGGTGCTCAACGTGGTCTGCGGTGACCGCGACACCGGCCGGTCGCTGACCTCGCACCCCGTGCCCCGGCTGATCGCGGTCACCGGCAGCGTCCGGGCGGGGCGGGAGATCGCCGCCACCGCCGCCGCGGACCTCAAGCGGGTCCATCTGGAGCTGGGCGGGAACGCCCCGGTGCTCGTCCATGACGATGTGGACGTCGAGGCCGCCGCGGCCGAACTGGCGGCCGTCGCCTACTTCAACGCCGGGCAGGACTGCACCGCCCCCACCCGGCTGCTGGTCCACCGGCGGCGCCATGACGCCTTCGTCGCCGCGTTCGCCGAGCGGGCACGCGCACTGCGCACCGGGCCGCCCGACGGGGCCCCGGCGGACTACGGCCCGCTCAACAGCGAGACCCAACTTGCCTCTGTACAGGGCCTGTTGAGCCGTCTGCCGTCGCACGCCGAGGTGGTGACGGGTGGGTCCGCGCTCGGCCGGGCGGGCTGGTTCCACGAGCCCACGGTGGTCGCCGGGGTGCGGCAGGACGACGAGATCGTGCAGGAGGAGATCTTCGGTCCGGTCGTCACCGTGCAGCCCTTCGCCGACGAGGAGGAGGCGCTGCGGCTGGCGAACGGGGTCCGGTTCGGTCTGGCGGCGAGCGTGTGGACCGGCGACCACGGGCGGGCCATGCGGGCCACCCGGGCGCTGCACTCCGGGATCGTCTGGGTGAACACCCATGGCACCACCGTCTCGGAGATGCCGCACGGCGGGGTCAAGCACTCCGGCTACGGCAGCGATCTGTCCCTGGCCGGCCTGCTGGACTACACCCAGGTCAAGCACGTCATGCTGTGAGCCGGCGGCCGGGCCGCCCCCTCAGGGGCACGGCGGCTCGGTTTCCGCGGCGCTCCCGCCGGACGCCGCGGCGGGAGTGTCCTGCGCACCCGTCAGATCCCGGGCCAGCGCGACGCGGGAGAGCAGCATCGCGCCCCACAGGACCAGGGCGACGCCCAGCGCCTCGGGCAGCAGCCACCAGCCGGTCCGTACCCGCTCGTCGTAGAGGGTGACGCCCAGCGACAGGCTCACCAGCGCGTCCCCGAGCGTGAGCACCGGCTGCGAGGCGGTCAGCGGGCCCGACTGCATGGCGTTCTCCAGGAGGAAGATGGCCATGATCCCGACCACGGCGAAGCCGTAGGTCTGCCAGGCGGTGAAGAACGCGCCGGGGCCGCCGGTCTGCCAGGCGTGGGTCGCGTCCTTCATCAGGGCCGCGGTGAGCGCGTAGGCGACGGCCGTGGCGGCCGCGAAGCAGGCCGCCCGTACACCGCCCGCGCCCCGGCGCAGAGCGGCGAGGACGGCCGCCGCGATCACCCCGGCGCAGACCACGAGGGCAGGCACCCAGCGGCCGAACGGGGCGTGGGCGGTGCCGATGGTGGGCGCGGCGGCGGCGAGCGCGGAGCCGAGTCCGACGACGAGCAGCGCCACCCCCGCCCAGCCGCTGCGGGGGATCCGTCCACCGAGGAGCACCCGGCCGATGAGCAGCGCGAGCGGCAGTTCCAGCACGAAGAGGGGCTGCACCACCGACAGCGCCCCCTGCGACAGCGCCAGCGCCTGGAAGCACGCCGCGGCGACGACCGCGAGCATCCCACCGAGCCAGACGGCCCGGTGCAGCAGATCGACGAGCAGTCCCAGGCGCAGCCCGGCGGACAGCGGGACGGTACGGGCCGCGCGCCGCTGGAGCACCGTGGCCAGCGCGTTGCTGGCCGCCGCGAGCAGCGCGAACACCACGGACGGCCATGGGGCCACGCGCCCACCTCCTCGTCGGGCACCCGGCCACCGGGAGGGGTGCCGCGCCGGTCCTCGGGCGGGGCGGTGTGGCGCCGTGGTGGGCTTCGACGCTATCGGCAGCCACCGCCGGTGCACCGGCGACACGGACACCGGGCGGCCGCATTCGCTGAGCTGGACGGTGGTCACCGGAGTGGCGGGCGCGGCGGACCCGGCAGCAACGGGATGACACACGTTCGGGCCGTCCGGGTGGCCGGGCGGGGCCGCGGGCCGAAGGCTGAAGGCCGTCAGCGCACCGCACGGGGTACCGGCCCCCGGGCGGACACCGCCGGCCCCCGGCGCCGCCGCGCGTGCGGGGCCGGCCGGCACGGCGGTGCCCACGCGTCAGGAAGGGCCGATCAGGAATCCCCATGTCCCGTCCGTCCCCGGAGTGGCCCCGCTACGTCGAGTTCGTGCCGACCGTCCTGGTCGTCGCGGGACTCCTCTGGGACCTGTTCTCGCCCGCGGACTACTGGGGTGACCCGATGCTCATCGCGGCGAGCGTGACGGCCGGTGCGCTGCTCTCGCTGCGGCACACCCTGACGATCGGCGCCGTCATCATCGTCGGCGTCTTCGTGCTGACGGTGAAGGACGGCACCGCCGGCGACGTCGTCGGGTACGTGGAGCTCATCAACACCGTCTTCGCCGCGCTCATGGGCATCGGCGTCAACCGGGTGATCGCCCGGTACGGACGCCGCCTGGACGTCGTCCGTACGGTGGCCGAGGCCGCCCAGCTCGCCGTGCTGCCCGCGCCCCCGAAACGCATCGGCCCGCTGACCGTCGCCGCCCGCTACCAGGCCGCCCAGAGCCAGGCCCGGATCGGCGGGGACGCCTACGCCGTGCAGCGCACCCCGTTCGGCGTCCGGCTGCTGATCGCCGACGTACGGGGCAAGGGGCTGGGCGCGGTGAGTGCGGTGTCCGTGCTGCTGGGCGCCTTCCGCGAGGCGGCCGAGCAGGAACCGGACCTCACGGCGGTGGCCGACCGGATGGAGCGCGCCCTGCTGCGGGAGAGCGAGCAGACCTCGGAGGAGAATCATCTGGAGGGCTTCATCACGGCCCTGATCTGCGAAGTCCTCCCGGGCGGCAGCGGGCTGCGGATGCTGGACTGCGGTCACCCGGCGCCCTACCTCTGCCAGGACGGCGAGGTGCGTCCCCTGGAGGCCCGCGATCCGGGTCTGCCCCTGGGCATCGGGACGCTGGGCGGGCCGCGGACCTCGCCGGCCGACTGGCCGTTCCCGGCCGGCAGCACCCTGCTGCTGGTCACCGACGGGGTGACCGAGGCCCGCGACCGTACCGGCACGTTCTACGACCCGGCGGAACAGCTGGCGGGCCGCGGCCCCTTCCGCGGCCCGCAGGATCTGATCGACGTGCTGGTGCGGGACGTCGAGCGCTGGACCGGCGGGCCCCGCGACGACGACATGGCGGTCCTGGCGATCGGCCGGCAGGCGGAGGGCCGCCGCAGGTTCCGCAACGGCGGCAACGGCGGACCGTCGCCGGGCGCCGACCGGGGGCGGCGAGGAGGGACCTGAGCGATCCGCCTGTCCCGGGCGGCGATCGACGGCCGTCGGCAGCGGTGGCGGCCGTTCGCGGACGCGACCTGGCCCGGCAAGTGGATGTGCCGCGACACGCCCCGGACAGCGCCGCGTTGCTGCTTTCCGTGGGCTTTTCGGAATTTCCTCGTGTGCTACCGAAAATGCCGGGAGAAGGATGAGATGATCAGTAAGAGCATCAGCATCCGCACCGAGCGATTCCTCGCTCCCGCGCAGATCGGAGTTGATGTGTCCGACAACAGATCAACCCTGCTGAGTCAGCGCGCCGCCGTGATTTTTCTGCTGGGCGCCCTCACCGCCATCGGCGCCGGGGTACTCACCTTCGTCAACGGCGGCACCCCGGCTTCCGCGACGCTCGTCGGCGGCGCGGCCTTCGGCGCCGCCGTCACCTTCTTCCATACGGTCATCGACTGAGATTCCGCCCCCGCGCCGCCGGCCTCCGGCCCGGCCGTCGGCGCCCTTCGCACGGACCCCGGTACGGCTCGTGCGGGCGGAGCGCCACGGGCCGGTCCCCGGTGCACCGCCCCCGGCCCGGCGGCCAACTGCCCGTGCGGGCAGCCGCGCCGCTCACCCGGCTTCGGGGCGGATCACGCCGCCCTCCCGCCGGGCACGGACGGTGACGTGTGCGTGCCCACAGCAACCGGCGGCAGGTGAGAGCCGCGGCCGCCGTGGTTCCGGTGCGCCGAGCGGAATCCGTGGCACCGCATGCGGTGCGCTACCGGACCACCGGTGCCAAACTTGAGTCACCGCGCCCGGCCGCCAGCCGGGGCCCTTGTCGCCGAGGGGACCACCATGACCTGGGCATCTTGGACCACTGTCGGGATCCACGCGCTACCCGGCGCGGTTCACACCGCGGAGATCGGCGTGATCAACGGCGATCTGACCATCCATACGACCTGGTCGGAGAATCTGGCCCACGTGGCCGTGCAGTACACCGGGGCCACCGACTGGTACACGATGGCCGGCAGCCCCGTCCCGTGCGCTTCCGAGGAAGCCAGCCGCTCCTTCCACCAGGCCGTCGTCGAGGCCGCCCGCGGCGGCGAACGGGCCGAGGCCTCACTGGACGAACTCTTCCAGCAGTGACCGCGGCTCGCCGCTGACGGGCCCGCCGGCCACCCCACGCCGTTCCGCGCACTCCCCGCACTCCGCTCCCGCCTCGCCCTGACGAGGCCGGGAGCGGAGTCATGAGATCCCGTTGCCCGCGGGCGAGTTCCCGGCGGCGCACGGGTGCACCCCGGCGGCTCTTTTCGTGAGCCTCCACCCCGGCGGCGGCCTCCCTTTAACAGCCCACAGTTCGCTGCGACGCGGAAGCAACCAATTCCCGCCCTCTGATGTCTCTCTCCAGAGAGCACAGTTGGTCACCTTGCAGCTACTCAAAGCTGATCAATTGTCAAATTTCGCCCAGGAATCTCGCATACTGATCATTTCTCTTTACATGCCCATGCCAGACATACCAGGGTTTGCGCGGGGCCCCACGGCCCCCGTGGTGCACAACAGCACTGCGCGTACGGGCGGTTGGCACCACCGGCCGCCCCCACAGCGCTAAGGACCTCTAGCTGTGCGTAGACCCCACATACGCAGACACCGTCTGGCGATCGCCGTCGCCGTGACGACGGCCGCGACGCTCACCGCGGGGGTGGCGAGCGCCACCACCGCCACCACCGAGAACGCACCGGCCGCTGCGCCCGCCGCGACGTCCTCCCTCCAGAAGGTCGTCAACGCCGCCCGCGACGCCGCCGTCGCGCACGCCGCCGCCACCGGCGTCGGCAAGCAGGACACCCTCAAGGCCACGGACACCCTCGTGGACCCCGACGGCCGGCAGCACGTCCGCTTCGTCCGGACCCACCGCGGGCTCCCGGTGCTCGGCGGCGACCTCGTCATCCACCTGACCGCCAAGTCGGCGTACGAGGGCGTCACCCGGGCCTACCGCCACCAGGTCGACGTGGCCGACACGGACCCGAAGCTGTCGGCCCGCGAGGCGCAGTCGAAGGCCGCCGGCGTCGCCAAGGGCCAGGCCGGCGAGGCCGAACTGATCGTGGACGCCCGCGACGACCGGACCACGCTCGCCTACCAGGTGCAGGTGGACGACAGCCGTACCGCCGAGGCCGACGGTGCCCGTACCGTCATCCTCGACGCGGCGACCGGGGCGGTGCTCAGCAACACCCCGGCCAACGACTCCTTCCTGTCGCCCGCGCTGCAGAAGAAGCTGCGCGCTCGGGGCGAGCACCTCAACCCCTCGACCGGGCTGGCCGCTCCCGCGGCGCCCGTCAGCCCCGAGGCGGCGGCGACCCCCGGCTACCCGGCCGCGGCCAAGGGCACCGGCTCGTCGCTGTTCGTCGGCAAGGTGCCGCTGTCCACCACCCGGACGGCGAAGAAGTCCTTCACCCTCAAGGACTCCACCCGCGGCAACACCGAGACCCGCGACGCCGGCAACAAGGAGCTGGAGAAGTTCTCCGCCGGCAAGGCGTTCACGAGCGCCACCAACCGCTGGGGCAACGGCACCACGAGCAGCCGGGCCACCGCCGCCGTGGATGCCCAGTACGGCATCACCAGCACGCTCGACTTCTACAAGAAGACGTTCGGCCGCAAGGGCATCAAGAACGACGGCCGCGGGGCCCACGCCCTGGTGCACTTCGGCAAGAAGGTCGGCAACGCCTACTGGTCGTCCGACTGCGGCTGCATGCTCTACGGCGACGGTGACGGCGCGACGTTCGCCAAGCCCCTGGTCGTCCTGGACGTCACGGGCCACGAGCTGACGCACGGCGTGGTCGACGCGACGGCCAAGCTCCGGGCCACCCGCGTCGACGAGGAGGGCAACCAGTACGGCGAGCCGGGCGCCCTCAACGAGTCGCTGGCGGACATCTTCGGCAGCGCGGTCGAGTTCTCGGCCAACAACCCGAAGAACCCGCCGAATTACCTGATGGGCGAGAAGCTCGGCCTCCAGCAGAAGTTCCTGCGCCGTCTGGACAAGCCCTCCCTGGACAAGCTGGAGGGCACCGTCGACTACTGGTCGAAGGCGGCCTACGACACCGAGGTGCACGCCGGTTCCGGCATCTCCTCGCACGCCTACTACCTGCTGGCCGAGGGCAGCGGGAAGAAGACCCTCGGCGGTGTCGCCTACGACTCCCCCACCCACGACGGCTCCAAGGTGACCGGCATCGGGCGGACCAAGGCGACGGCGATCTTCTACCGGGCGCTCACCCGGTACATGGTCTCCACGACCGACTTCCATGACGCGCGGGTCGCCACCCTGCACGCCGCCAAGGACCTCTACGGCGCTTCCAGCACCGAGTACAAGACGGTGAACAAGGCCTGGTCCGCGGTGAACGTGACGGCGGCCAACTCGCCCTCCGCCCGGCACTGATCCTCCGGGTCCGGGCACGCGTGGTGCCCCCGCACGCCGCGGGGGCACCACGCTCCGCGTCCGGCTACGTTGGAGCCCATGATCACTGATCGCACGGGCGGCGGACGGCGGCTCGGCTACCCGGTCGCGGCGGGAGTGTTCGCCGTCGGCATGGCCGGCACCACGCTTCCCACCCCGCTCTACGGGCTCTACCGCGCCCAGCTCGGGTTCTCCGAGCTGATGGTGACCGTGGTCTTCGCGGTGTACGCGCTGGGTGTGATCACGGTGCTGCTGCTCGCGGGCAACGTCTCCGACGAGGTGGGGCGGCGCCCGGTGCTGCTGGTCGCGCTGGGGCTGTCCGCGGCGAGCGCCCTGTGCTTCCTCTTCGAGGGCGGGCTGCCGATGCTGCTGCTCGGGCGGGTGCTGTCCGGCTTCGCCGCCGGGCTGTTCAGCGGCGCCGCCACCGCGACGGTGCTGGAACTCGCCGCGCCCGGCCAGGAGGTGCGGGCGGGATTCGCCGCCACCGCCGCGAACATGGGCGGTCTCGGCTGCGGCCCGCTGCTGTCGGGCCTGCTGGCCCAGTACGCCCCCTGGCCGCTGAAGCTGCCGTTCGTGGTGCACCTCGCGCTGGTGGCCGTCGCGGCCGTGGCGACCTGGCTGCTCCCGGAGACCGTCGCACGGCCGCACCGCCCCCGATCCCTGCGGCCGCAGGGCCTGGACCTGCCACCCGAGGTCCGCGGCGTCTTCGCCCCCTCGGCCGTCGCCGCCTTCGCCGGCTTCTCGCTGCTGGGCCTGTTCACCGCCGTGGCGCCGAGCTTCCTCGGCCAGACCCTGGGCGTGCACAACCTGGCCCTCGACGGGCTGATCGTCTTCACCGTGTTCCTGGGGTCCACCACGGGCCAGTCCCTGACGGAGCGGATCGGTACCCGCCGGGCGCTGCCCTGCGGCTGTCTGGTGCTGGTGGTGGGCCTCGTGCTGGTGGCCACCTCGCTGGCCGTGGAATCCCTGCCGGTCCTGATCGCCGGGGCGGTCTGCGGCGGCGTCGGCCAGGGCCTGGCGTTCCGCGCCGGGCTGACCGCGGTGGGCCGGGCGGCACCGGCCGCGCACCGCGGCGGCACCATCTCGGCCTTCTTCCTCGTCGCCTACCTCGGCATCTCGCTGCCGGTCGTCGGCGTCGGCGCGCTCACCCTCACACTCGGGCTGCGCGGCGCGGGCCTGACCTTCTCCGCCTGCGTCATCGTGGTGACCGTGGCCGTCGGGCTCTACGTCCTGCGGCGGCCGCCGACGGACGACGACTGACCGTCATCCGGCCCGGCGCCCGCCGGACCTGTCACGGCCCGTCACCGGGGCCCGAGCCGGACCCGCAGCCGCTGCGGTCCGCGGGTGAAGACACCCACGTCGGCGGGGGCCGCGCCGTCCGCGAACGCCATCGAGGGGAACGCGTCGAGCAGTTGGTTGACGGCGGTCTCCACCTCGGCCCTGGCCAGGAGGGCGCCCACGCAGAAGTGCCGGCCGAGGGAGAAGGCGACGTGGTCGGCGGCGGCGCTGAAGGCCGTGGCGGGGGTCAGATCGGTGCGGAAGACGTCGAAGGCGTCGGGCCGGGAGAACTGCCGCTCGTCGCGGTGCGCGGAGCCGATCAGGCAGGTGACCGTGGCGCCGGCGGGAACGGTGCCGCCGCTGAGGACGACATCGGCGGCCGGCTGCCGCATGATCATCTGGACCGGCGGGGTGTGGCGCAGGGTCTCCGCGAAGGCCGCGGGGATCAGCGAGCGGTCGGCGCGTACGGCGGCCAACTGGTCCGGGTGCGCCAGCAGATTGCGCATCACGGCGGCGATGGCCTTGTCCGTGGTTTCGCCGCCGGCCGCCAGCAGCAGGCTGACGAAGGACGTGATGTCCCCCTCGCTCATCCGGGTGCCCTCGATCTCGGCGGTGCACAGCGTGGAGAGCAGGTCGTCGCCGGGTGCGGCACGCCGTGCGCGGAGGAACGGGAGCAGATGGGCCCGCAGCTCCGCACCGGCGCGCCGGCCGGCCGCGGCGACCTCGGGATCCTGGGCGAGGTTGGCCAGGAACCCGACGATGGACGCGTACCAGCCGTGGAAGCGGTCGTGGTCGGCGCGGTCCAGGCCGAGCATGTCGACGATGACGTTGACCGGGAAGCGGGTCGCGAACTGCGCGACCAGATCGGCCTCCGCCGCGTCACGGAAGGTGTCGATCAGCTCCTCGGCATTGCGCTCGATGACCGGCAGGAACGTCTCCCGCAGCTCCCGGCCCCGGAAGGCGGGGGCCACCAGGGCACGGTGGACGCTGTGTTCACGGCCGCTCATCTGCGGCAGGGTCCGGCCGCCGTGCGCCGGTTCGAGCTGCCAGGCGTAGTTGTCGGTGGTGAACACCGGGTCGCGGAAGGCGCGTGCCACGTCCTCGTACCGGGAGAGCAGATAGCTGTCGGTGCCCTTGTCGTGGAACAGCGGGTAGTGCGCGCGCAGGATCCGGTAGGCGGGGTAGGGGTCCGCGGCGAACTGCGGCGACAGGATGTCGGGCGGCGACGGGATGGTGGTCACGACACGTCCTCGGCTGTGGTGGGCGCGGAGCGGGCTCGGACGGTTCGTGACGCTAGGGCAGCGCGGCGGGCTCCGTCCAGAGCGCCCGGGCGCGGGGCGGGGCGGGCCCCGGGGCCGTGCGCCCGCCGGACACCCGGCGGGGCCTGCCGCCACCCGGATGGCGTGCCACCTTCACTCTCCTGCCGCCGTGGGCACGCCACCGGGGCGGTGGCCGGAAACCCTGGGATCCGGCAGTTCCCGATCCGGCCGCCTCCTCGTGGAGACGGAGAAGTGAGAGACGCATGGCCGCACGTTCCGCCCCTGGCCCCCTGAACCGGTACCGGCTCGGGCCGGTCCTCGCCGTGGCCCTCCTCGCGATGTGGTGCGCCGCCGGACCGGCCGCCGCCGCGCACCGGGCCGCGGTCCGCGTACCGGCCGCCGGTCAACGGCACCTCGCCGCGCCGGTGTTCACCGCCGCGGTCCCCGCGCGCTCCGCCCCGGAGACGACGCCCACCAAGCCGCTGGTCTTCATGGGCCTGGGCACGATGGCCGGTCTGACCGTGGTGGCGGGCGCGGCGCTCGTCGCGAGCGCCCGGCGCCGCCGGGGCTCCGCGCCGCCGGCCGACCGCTGCTGACCACCGCGGCCCGGCGCTCCGCGCCCCCTGTCCGTACACCGACCAACGGCAGAAAAGGACCCACCACGCCATGCCCACCCTCACGACGACCGACGGCACGGAGATCTTCTACAAGGACTGGGGGACGGGCCGCCCCGTCGTGTTCAGTCACGGCTGGCCGCTCAACGCCGACGCCTGGGACGACCAGCTGTACCTGGTCGCCTCCCACGGCTTCCGGGCGGTCGCCCATGACCGCCGGGGCCACGGCCGTTCCGGCCAGCCCTGGCAGGGCAACGACATGGACACCTACGCGGACGACCTGGCGCAGCTGATGGACGCCCTGGACCTGCGGGATGCGGTGCTGGTCGGGCACTCCACCGGCGGCGGCGAGGTGACCCGCTACATCGGCCGGCACGGCACCGGCCGGGTCGCGAAGGTGGTCCTGCTCGGTGCCGTGCCGCCGCTGATGCTCAAGACCGAGGCCAACCCGGAGGGGCTGCCGCGGGGGATCTTCGACGGGATCCGCGCGGGGGTGGCCGGCGACCGGTCGCAGTTCTACAAGGACCTCAGCGAGACCTTCTACGGCGCCAACCGGCACGGCTCCGCCGTCTCCCAGGGCGTGCGCGAGGCGTTCTGGCTCTGGAGCATGCAGGTGGGGCTGAAGGCGTCGTACGACTGTGTCCGGCAGTTCTCGGAGACCGACTTCACCGAGGACCTCCGGCGGTTCGATGTCCCCACCCTGATCATCCACGGCGACGACGACCAGATCGTGCCGTTCGTGGCCTCCGGTCAGAAGTCGGCGAAGCTGGTGAAGGACGCCACGCTGAAGATCTATCCGGGTGCGCCGCACGGCCTGTTCGCCGTCGGCTCGTACAAGGACGACTTCCACGCCGATCTGCTGGCGTTCCTCGACGGATGAGCGAGCGCCCCGGCCGGAGGAACGGGTCCGGCGCGCGGCCGCACACACAGACCGGCGCCGGCCGACGCGACCCGAGGTCGTGTCGGCCGGCGCCGGCCGTCAGCTTTGATTACCTCCGGCGGCCGTCAAAGCCCCAGCCGCTGCGCTCGCAGCCTTCGCTGAAGACGGGGCCGACACGGTCCAGGACGCCCGCCGAGAGCCAGCAGGCGGCGTGGTGGCCGTGACCGCGGCCGTGGTTGTTGTGGTGGTGGCCCTTGTTGCAGGCCAGGGCGGCGCTCGCACCGCCCATGACGATGGTGGTGGCCAGGGCGCTGGCTGCGATCGCGGCGCGAATGCGCATGTCTGCTCCTTGGGAGGATCAAAGGGGTATATCGACCTTTTCAGTGATCACCTTCGCAGAACCTCCCAAAACCCACTTCAACCTGAATTACGCGAGTCGGCGTAACGGCTTGCCTGGTTTTTACCCGACGGGTGTCCGGCCCCGACTCCCGCCCCGCCGCTCCCGCAGGGAGGGCAGCATCGAGCAAGACCCTTACCTGGAAGGCCTGTTCACCGCCTGACGCACCCCCCGGCACCGCTCCGGGGCGGGCGTCCGCGCACCGCGGAACGCTCGCCCCGAAGGGATGACCCGCCCGTCGCCGGTTCGGCCCGGGCCGCGGCAGGAACTCCCGCGACGTGGCCCTCCCGGTCAGGTCAGGCGAGTACCTTCGCCTTGGCCTTCTGGAACTCCTCTTCGGTGATGTCCCCGTGGTTCTTCAGCTCGGCGAGCTTGGCCAGGGAATCCGCGTGCCGGGCGGTCTCGTCGCCGGTCGCGACGGTGTCCCGGAGGTAGCTCTGCAGCTGTTTCTGCTGCCGTTCGGCCTGCGCGTACTCCCGCTCGCTCATTCCGTGGCCGCGCGCGATCACATAGATGAAGACGCCCAGGAAGGGCAGCACGATCACCAGGACGAGCCAGCCCGTCTTGGCCCAGTTGTTGATGTCACGGCTCCGGAAGATGTCACCGATGATCCTGAAGAGCAGGATCAGCCAGAGGACCCACAGAAAGATCAGGCACATCGTCCAGAACGCGTTGAGCAGCGGGTAGTCCATCGCGGCCTCCTCGTGACGCCGGTAGCCCCGAGCTCATCCGTCCCTCACCTCAAGGATCGTCGAGGTCGACGTCCAGCGCGACCAGATCGACGCCGGTGAGCGCCTGTTCCGTCCAGATCACCTTGCCGCCGGCGGTGTAGCGCGTCCCCCACCGTTCGGCCAATTGGGCGACGAGGAAGAGGCCGCGGCCGCCCTCGTCCGTGGTGGCGGCCTGCCGCAGATGCGGGGAGGTACTGCTGCGGTCGGAGACCTCGCAGATCAGGGCGGTGTCGCGGATCAGCCGCACACCGATGGGGCCGGCCGCGTACCGGATGGAGTTGGTGACCAGCTCGCTGAGGATCAGCTCGGCGGTGAACGCCGCGTCCGCCAGGCCCCATTCGATCAGCTTGCGGACCGCCGTGGCGCGTATGTGGGCGACGGCCGAGGGGTCCGGCGGCACCTCCCACTCGGCGACGTGCGCGGTGTCCAAAACCTGGGTGCGGGCCACGAGCAGGGCGATGTCGTCGCTGGGGCGCTCCGGCAGCAGCACGCCGAGTGCGGCCTCACAGGTCTCCTCCGGCGTCCGCGCGGGGTGGTCGGCGAGCGTGCGGCTCAGCAGCGCCATGCCCTCGTCGAGGTCGCGGTTGCGGTCCTCGACGAGCCCGTCGGTGAACAGCACCAGACGGCTCGCCTCGGGCAGCTGCCGGTGCCAGGTCTCGAACGGCAGCCCGCCGAGCCCGAGGGGCGGGCCACCGGGCACGTCGGCGATCTCGGCGGTGCCGTCCGGCCGCAGCAGTATGGGCTGGACGTGCCCGGCACGCGCCATGGTGCAGTTCCCGGACGCCGGGTCGTAGATGGCGTAGAGGCAGGTGGCGCCGGTGACCGAGCCCTCGGCGCCCTCGTCCTGGTCGATGCGGGTGACGAGCTCGTCGAGGTGCCAGAGGATCTCGTCGGGCGGCAGGTCCAGGTTGGCGAAGTTGTGGACCGCGGTGCGCAGCCGTCCCATCGTGGCGGCGGCGTGCAGTCCGTGCCCCACCACGTCCCCGACGACCAGCGCCACCCGGGCGCCGGGCAGCGGGATGATGTCGAACCAGTCGCCGCCGACGCCGCCGAGTCCGCCGCGCCCCGCCTGGGCGGGCAGGTAGCGGTAGGCGGCCTCGACCGCGTTCTGCTCCGGCAGGGCACGCGGCAGCAGGCTGCGCTGGAGGGTGACGGCCATGGTGTGCTCGCGGGTGTACCGGCGGGCGTTGTCGATGCTCACCGCGGCCCGCGCGACCAGCTCCTCGGCGACGGACAGGTCCTCGTCCTCGAACGGCTCGGGCACGTTGGAGCGCCAGAAGATGGCCACGCCGAGGATGACGCCGCGGGCCCGCAGCGGCACCGCGATCCTGGAGTGGATGCCGTGCGCGACTATCCGTCTCGCCCGGTCGGGGCTCTGCAGGTGCCAGCCGGTGAACGCCGCCAGATCCGCCTCCAGGGCCGCCTGCCCGCTCAGGAGGCTGGCGCCGAGGGCGGTGGCCGGCTCGAAGCGGATCAGCCGGCCGACGGGGTAGAGGCCACTCTCGGGCGGCGCGCCGCTGAGCGCCGTGCGCCGCATCTCCACGGCCGCGCCGGAGGGAGCGGTCGGCTCCTCGCCGATCAGCACGTCCTCGCCGAGATCGACGGTGACGATGTCGGCGAAGCGCGAGGCGCCGAATTCCGCGAGCTCCTCGCAGGTGCGCACCACGTCCAGGGTGGTGCCGATCTCCGTACCGGCGTCGTAGAGCAGCTTGAGGCGGCCGCGGGCCACATCGGCCCGGCCGGTGAGGGCCCGCAGCTCGGTGGTGTCGCGCAGCGTGGTGACGCTGCCCGGCGGTCCGCCGGCCTGGTCCGTCGAGCGCTGGTTGACGGCCAGCAGCCGGTCGCCGACGGGGTGGACCTCGTCGGTGACGACCCGGCCGGAGGCCAGCAGATGGGCGGTGGCGGGGTCGAGTCCCAGCTCCGTGACCGGGCGCCCCTCGACCTCGGACGGCAGGGCGAGCAGCCGGCGCGCCTCGTCGTTGGCGAGCAGCAGACAGCCGTCCCCGCCGACGATGATCACGCCCTCGCGTACGGCGTGCAGCACCGCGTCGTGGTGTTCGTACATCCGGGTCATCTCGGCCGGGCCGAGGCCGTGGGTCTGCCGCCGCAGGCGCCTGCTGACCAGTGCGGTGCCGCCGGTGGCCACGAGGAGGACACCCGCCGCGGCGCCGAACAGCAGCGGGAACTGGTTGTCGACGACGCCGCTGACGCGATTGACGGTGATCCCTGCCGAGACCAGCCCGATGACCTTGCCGTTGTGGCCGAAGACGGGCACCACGGCCTGTACCAGGGGCCCGATGGTGCCGGTGATCCGCTCGGTGACCACCCCGCCGGCCAGCGCCGGCTTGATCGTGCCGACGAATTTCTTGCCGATGCGGTTGGGAATGGGGTGGGTGTAGCGGATGCCCTGCGTGTTCATCACGACGATGAAGTCGACCTCGGAGCGTTTGCGCGCGGCTTCCGTCCGCGGCTGCAGTACCGCGGTCGGATCGGCGCTCTGCAGGGCGGCTTCGATGCCCGGCGCGTTCGCGAAGGCCTCCGCGACCGCCACCGACCGGTTGCGGGCCTCACGGTCTCCGTCGGCCCTGGATTGCAGCACGAGGGCCGCGATGGCGGCGGCGACGAGCAACACCACGATCGCCACCTGCAGGAGAAAGACCTGGCCTGCGACAGTTCGCATCCTGAGAACCGAACGCGGGCGGCCGTAGCGTCCGGCCATGTCCTCTTTGTACACCTCCCGCATACGGTGGGCGAGCCGCGCGATGCGGAGCGCAGCAGCGTCGAGCGCCCGCGCTGCTGCCGGGCGGCCTCACGGGCTGTCAGAGGATCGTCCCGTGATCCGGGGCCGGGCGCCAGAGGGCGGAAAGTCTCCCGGGTAGGTTTTACTGGTACGCATATGCGAACCTCTTCGACGAAGAGGACATACGCGGCGCTCGCGAGGCGCCGCGGCACAGGGAACAAATCGCCCAGGGTCCGGACGCTTCATGTAACTCTTCCCACAGGGCCGGGCGCTTGCCTGATCGGCACCGATGGCCCGTGTGAGTCCGGCGTAAGCACGATATGCCTGGTCAGCCGCGCTCGCCAGGCGAGCGGATCCGCCGCGGAGGTGGTAGGGGGGTGCCCCCTGCCGTGACAGGGGCGGGCCGGACGGTATGAGACGTTCGTGGGCATGCATGTTCCCGAGGAGATCCGTGCCGAGGCGGCCGCGCTCATCGACCACCACGCGCTCGGGCTGTGGAAGCCGAGTGACACCGACCGGCGGGCCGCCGTGTCGCTGTACCGCTTCCTCGAAACCGGTGTGCCGCTCACGAGCGAGCAGATCCGGGCCGCCCTTGCGCACGCGGAACCGCCGGCCGGGCTGCACGAGCGGCTGCTGAAGCTGCTGGACGAGACCGCCCGCCTGCTCGACGACGCGGCGGTGGCCGACAGCCCCGCCGGGCGGGACGCCGTCGACCACGTATGCCTTCTGCTGGACGCGCTCGCGCTCTCCGGGCGGTAAGAAGAAGGCCCGCCCGGGCAAGCGCGCCGGGCGGGCGGTTCAGGGGGCCTGCGGCTCTATCCGACCGGCGGCGCGACCGCCGTCACGGCGGGGGCCTGCTCGTCCTCGGGCACCGAGATCACCCAGTGCGTCTCCTGGCGGGGGCGCAGGTAGAGCAGCCAGTACCCGGCCGCGGCCACCACGATCGCGCCGGTGATCGCCAGGCTCTTGGTGCTCTGCTGGTAGAGCACCCACGCCAGCACCACGATCAGCAGCGCCGGGATCGCCGGCCACAGCGGCATCCGCCAGGCCAGCCGGTGCTTGTGCTCGCCGCGGCGCGAGACCAGGGCACCCAGGGCGACGAAGACGTACATCGCGGCGACGGCCACGCCGGTGACCTCGCTGAGGGTGTCGAGGTTGACGAAGCACAGGGCCGCACCGGGCACGCCGACCGCGAGGGTCGCCGCCCAGGGGGAGCCGAAGCGCCGACCGACGTGCGAGAAGACGCGGTTGACCGGGGTGGGCCAGGCGGCGTCGCGCGCCGAGGAGAAGACCACCCGGGAGTTCTGGATCACCATCACGATCGCCGCGTTGATGATCGCCAGGGCGATGCACAGGCTCACGAAGGTGCCGACGCCCGAGTTGCTCCAGTCTTGCACCATGCCCGCGACGTCACCGGCGCCGAGGGTCTTCAGGTCGGGGGCGCCCAGGGTGATGGCGATGACCGGGATCAGGACGACGGCCGCGCCGATGGCGAGGGTCCACAGCACGGTGCGCGAGACGTTGCGGCGTGGGTTGTCCATCTCCTCGGCCAGGTACACGGCGGTGGAGAAGCCCTGGAGGATGAAGAGCGCGGTGGCCAGTCCGGCCACGATGAGACCCCCGGTGACCGCGGCGCTGTGCCCGTTGCCGGCGTCGATGACGGGGTGGACGAGGACGGACGCCGGCCGCTGGGTGTGGGTGAAGCCGAGGAAGGCGACGACCGCGCTGGCGACGACCTCCAGCACCAGGAAGATGCCGGTGATCCAGGCGTTGGCGCGCAGATCGAGCAGCCCCATGGCGGTGGCCAGCAGCATCACCGCGGCGGCGGTCCACTGCGGATCCAGATGCACGATCGGGGCCAGATAGTCGGCGGTGCCCAGCGCGATGATCGGTGGCACGATCATGACGACGATCAGCGAGAGTATGAAAACCAGCCAGCCCGCGAGGCGGCCCATGAGCGTGCCGACCATGGCGTATTCGCCGCCGGAACTCGGTATCAGCGTGCCGAGTTCGGAGTAGGTGAAGGCCACGCCGACGCACAGCAGCGCCGCGATGGCGATGGTCAGCGCGGTGCCCGTGCCCAGGGTGGCGAAGGAGTCCGGAACGATCACGAAGAGCGAGGACGCCGGGGTCAGACAGGACAGCGTGAGCAGGGTGCCGCCGACCACACCGATCGACCGGGTGAGTTTGGGGCTGGTCGCGGTGTCCCCCTCGGTCACCGCGCGGGTGTCCCGCTCAGGCGCTGCGGGGGCAACAGGCGTGTAGGGCATATCGGTATCCGTATCCCATCGGTGCTGGCGGCATGAGGGGTGCTGCATATGGGGGGAACGCCGCAAAGCGGAGTGAACCCGGACAACCACGTGTCCGCTTTGGTGACCGAATACAACCCCTGCCGACGACTCCCGTCAAGACCCCGTTAACAGGGTGAGACAACGAAATCCGCAGCATCGCCCGCTACTTGGAACGCTTATCCATGATCTGAGTGCCTAATCCAAGCGGATATCGCGGCCCGACGGGACGGCGGGAGAGGCTCGCGGGCACCGCCGAATCCGTTGCGGTCCCGGCGGATCCGTGCCCCCCGCCTCACTCCTTGTGCGTGTGCACGCGGGCGATCAGCAGCGCCACGTCGTCGTGGTCGTGCTCGTCGCGCAGGGCCGCCAGCAGACGGTCGCAGAGCACCTCCAGATCCTGCTCGGGCTCCGTGAGCAGTTCCAGCAGGGTGTCCAGACGGGCGTCTATCGGCTGGTCACGGGTCTCGATCAGCCCATCGGTGTAGAGCACCAGCTGATCGCCCTCGCGCAGCGGGACGGTGGTCCGCTCGAAGGGGACGCCACCGACGCCGAGCGGCGCGCCGGTGGGCAGGTCCAGCAGCTCGGGCGGCCGGTCCGGGCGCAGCACGATCGGTGGCAGATGCCCGGCGACGGAGACCCGGCACTCGGTGCGGTGCGGGTCGTACACCGCGTACAGACAGGTGGCGAAGGCCGGGTCGAGGCCGACGGCGATGTGGTCGAGATGGCGCAGCACCTCGTCCGGGTCGAGGTCGAGGTCGGCCAGGGCGCGGGCGGTGGTGCGCAGCTGTCCCATGGTGGCGGCGGCGTTGATGCCGCTGCCCATGACGTCGCCGACGACCAGCGCGGTCTTGTCCCCGGCCACGGGTATCGCGTCGAACCAGTCGCCGCCGACCTCGCTGGCCGCCTGGGCGGGCTGGTAGCGGTAGGCGATCTGCATGGCCGTGGGCTGCGGTGGCCGGTGGTTCATCAGATGGCGCTGGAGGGTGAGCGCGGTGCGGCGTTCGCTCTGGTAGGACCGCGCGTTGTCGATGCAGACCGCCGCCCGGGCGGCCAGTTCCACGGCCAGCACCGCGTCGTCCTCGTCGAACGGCTCCGGGTTGCGCACGCGGTAGAGCGACAGCGCGCCGAGCACCTCGCCCCGGGCGATCAGCGGGACGGCCAGATAGGAGTGCAGCCCCGCCTTCTTCAGCAGGGCGGCGCCCTGCGGGTCAGCGGCGATGTGCGGCAGGTCGTCCTCGTCCACCTGGGAGACGAGGACCGGGCGCGCCTCGGTCACGCAGCGGGTGATCAGCCGGTCGGCCTCGTAGGAGGCGATCTGACCGGTGGGGTCGGCGGCGCGGGCGGCCTCGGTGGAGTAGGCCGTGGAGACGGCGAGCGCCCGGAAGCGGGCCGGGCCGCCACGGGCGAGCGAGGTCGGACGCCGCCCGTCCAGGACGGCGTCGAGGACATCGACGGCGGCCAGGTCCGCGAGTTCGGGGACGATGACGTCGGCCAGTTCGTGCGCGGTCTGGTCGACGTCGAGGGTGGTGCCGACGGTGGCGGAGGCGTCGGCGATGACGGCCAGCCGCCTGCGCGCGCGGGCCGCCTCGGTGGCGGCCCGGTGCTGCTCGGTGACGTCCACGACCGAGGTGGCCAGCCCCAGCACCCGGCCGTGGGCGTCCTCCAGGCGGTAATACGACACCGACCAGGCCTTGTCGGCGTGGGGATCGGAGGCGGTGCGCCCCAGGGTGAACTGGTCGAGCATCGGCGTACCGGTGTCGAGGACCTCGCGCATGCTGGCCACGATGGTGTCGGTGTCCAGGAAGGAGAGGGCCTCGCGGACCTCGTGGCCGATGTGCCGGTCGGCCGGCAGCTCGTTGATGCGCTCCAGCGCGGGGTTGACCATGACGAAGCGCAGCGAGGTGTCCAGGACCGCCAGGCCGATCGGTGACTGGGCCACCAGGCGCACCGACAGCGCCAGATCGCGCTCCACCCGCCGCAGCACGGTCTGGTCGGTGGCGATGCCCAGGGCGTAGGACTCGCCGCGCTCGTCCAGCAGCCGCATGTTGCGGAATTCGACGAGCCGGGTGCTGCCGTCCTTGAGCTGGACCGGGAAGACCCCCGCCCAGCTCTCGCCGCCCGCCATGACCTCGGTGAACAGGTTCAGCACCAGATCGAAGTGCTCCGGTCCGACCAGCAGCTGCGCGGCGGAGCGGCCGAGCGCCTCCTCGGCGCTCCAGCCGAACAGTGCCTCGGCCTGCGGACTCCACAGGGTGATCCGTCCGTCCGCGTCCAGCATCACGGCGGCCACGCCGAGCACGTCCAGCAGGCCGCCAGGCTGCCCCGGTGCGGCCCCCAGGCGGGCCGCACCTTCGGGGAACGCGTCGGTCGCACCCATCCAGGCACTCCTTCCGCCGGTCAACGCGGACCGACAGCCGTGGCGCTCTCCGTACATCGGCCGAATCTCACTGTGCTTCCGCTGTTCTCCATCATCTCTCGACACGGGACGGACCTGCAGGGAGAGCGAGATCCGCAGGCTGGCCGCGACCCGTGCGCGAGGGAGCATTATCCGACGCCGTTCGCAGGTCGGCGACCGTGTTGACGATATTCACCGTGAGGTTTCCGGCCGGGTTCGCAGGCGAAACGGCGGGCCGCGGCCGCATTCCGGCCCCCTGCGGGCCGCACGGGCGGTGCCCGCGCCTTGCCGACTTTGAGTTGTTGATCTCCAGGGTCTACGCTGAGAACAACTGGTTGCCTGCAGCAACCAAGTGCACGAGACCGCAACGGCGCACAGGACCGCGCCCGCCGGCGTCAGGAGGAAGCCCGACATCATGTCCAGCACCGCCCAGACCTTCCGCACGTACGTGGAGGAGAACCTCGATGTCCTTAGTGCCGACCCGACGCGCGAGGCCCTGGTCCACCAGGGCCGTCGCGTCACCGCGGGTGAGTTCCGTGCCCTCGTCCACCGCCTGGCCCGCGCCCTGCGCGCCCGCGGCGTCGACCGCGGCACCACCGTCACCCTGCTGAGCGGCAACCTCCCGGAGACCCTCGCCGCCCGCTACGCCGCCAATCTGCTCGGCGCCCGGGTCAACTTCCTCTACACCAAGCTGTCCGCCGAGTCCCAGGCCGCGATCGTCCGCGATGTCGAGACCCGCGCCCTGATCGTCGACCCGCGCATGGCCGAGCGGGCCGCCGAGGTCACCGCGCTGGCACCGGTGCCGGACGTGCTCGTGCTCGGTCCGGCCAAGAAGGGCGGCGCCGATCTGCTGGAGCTGGCGGCCGGCGAGTCCGACGAGCCGTTCGCCAGCCGGGCCCGGCTCGACGACGTGTGCACCATCCGCCACACCGGCGGCACCACGGGCCACCCCAAGGGCATCTGCACGACCTTCACACAGGCCCGCTGGTTCCACGGAGTGCTCCGGCAGGAGCCGGAGTCCGGGCGCCGGCAGCTGGTCTGCACGACCCTCGCGCACGCCGCGGGTGTGATGGCCGACAGCACCCTGCACGCCGGCGGCACCGTCGTCCTGCTCGACGACTTCGACCCCGCGACCGCGCTCGCCACCATCGAACGCGAGCGCATCACCGAGCTGTTCCTGCTGCCGCCGCTGCTCTACCAGCTGATGGACCACCCGGACGCGCAGCACACCGACACCTCCAGCCTGCGCATGGTGACGTACGGCGGCTGCCAGGCGTCCCCGGCGCGGATAGCCGACGCGATCCGGATGTTCGGCCCGGTGCTGATGCAGGGCTACGGGCAGAACGAGGCCGGCGGCATCAGCACGCTCGCCCCGGAGGACCACGACCCCGAGCGCCCCGACCGGCTGCGCTCCGCGGGCAAGGTGCTGCCGGACGTCGAGGTGGCGATCCGCGACGAGGCGGGCCGCGACCTGCCCGCCGGTGAGCACGGCGAGGTCTGCGTCCGCTCCGACATGATCATGCAGGGGTACTGGAAGCAGCCCGAACTGACCGCCGAGGTGCTGCGGGACGGCTGGCTGCACACCGGGGACATCGGCTTCCTCGACGAGGAGAACTACCTGACCATCGTCGACCGGATCAAGGACATGATCGTCGTGGTCGGCGGCCATGTGTACACCACGGAGCTGGAAGACCTGCTCAACTCCCACCCGCAGGTGCACCAGAGCGCCGTGTTCGGGGTCCGGGACGCCGACCGCATGGAGCGGGTGCACGCCGTCGTCGTCCGGGCGCCGGGGAGCACCGTCGATGCCGCGCAGCTGGGCGCCATGGTGCGGACCGAGCGCGGCGCGATGTACGAGCCCGCACGGCTGACGTTCGTCGAGGCGCTGCCGCTGACCGACGCCGGAAAGCCGGACAAGAAGGAACTGCGCCGGCAGGCCGAGCAGGAGGCCGGGACCGCCGGATGACCGCAGCGACGGGCCGCCGCAGCTGAGCGCCACGACGGCCCGTCTGTTCTGCTTCCGGTCAGAGAATGCCGAGCAGACCGAAGCCGAACGGGAAGCCGAACAGCCCGCCGAAGCCGAAGCCACCACGGCCGAAGCCGCCGAAGTTGCCGAAGCCGCCACGGCCGAAACCACCGCGGCGACCGCCGTCGAAGCCGCGGTCGAAGCCACGGTGGTGGCAGTTCTGGCGGTGGTGGTTACGGCCGTGGTCGGCCTGGGGGGCGGCAGAGGCGATGCCGGCGAGCGGGACAACGGTGGCGGCGGCAATCGCCGCAGCAGCCACGGAGCGACCTATGAACTTGCGCATTGCGTTTCTCCTGTTTGGCAGGAAATCGGACAATCGATGAGTACCGCGCACCGGCCAAAACCCCGCAGACACTACGAACAGCCACTCGAACGGCCCCCGGAATTGCTCCAGTCGCGCTAACGGATCGGGGCCCGCCGTCCCGCCCTTCGCGGCGCTCACAGCCGGAGGATGACGAGGGCCGCGTCATCGGTGGCGCCGCTGGGCGGCAACAGCTCCACCAGCAGCGCGTCGGCCAGTTCCTCGGCGCCGGCGCCCCGGTGCCGGGTGAGCGCCGCCGCCAGCCGCGCCAGGCCGGCGTCGATGTCCTCGTGGCGGCGCTCGATCAGCCCGTCGGTGTACAGGACCAGCACCGCCCCGTCCTCGAAGGCCACCTCCGCCTCGGGCCGGGCCACATGCTCGGGGCGCGCACCCAGCGGCGGGTCGGTCGCCCCGTCCAGCAGCTCCACCGTGCCGTCCGGGTGCAGCAGGGCCGGCGGCGGATGGCCGGCGCTGCTGTAGGCGAGGGTGTGCGTGGGCCAGTCGATGATCGCCTGCACCGCGGTGGTGGACTCGGCGCCCTCCACCGACCGGGCGTAGATTCCGAGCACCTCCAGGGCCTGGGCCGGTCCCCCGGTGACCCGGGTCGCGGCGCTCAGCGCGCTGCGCAGCTGGCCCATGACGCAGGCGGCGTCCAGTCCGTGGCCGACGACATCGCCGACGGCCACCGCCATCCGGTCGCCGGGCAGTTCGGCCAGGTCGTACCAGTCGCCGCAGACATTGAGCGCGCCGACCGCCGGCCGGTAGCGCACCGCCGCCCGGTGGTGCCCCACGAGCCGGGGCGCGGGCAGCATCGCGTCCTGGAGGGCCAGCACCACCTCCCGCTCCCGGTCGTGGGAGCGCCGCAGCCGGTCGTTGACCTCCTGGAGTTCCTGGGCACGGCGGAACAGCTCGGCCTCCATCCGTTCCCGGTCGCCGCCGTGGTGGCGGGCACCGGCCCGGACGATCTCGGTGACCTCCTCGACCCGGTGCACGATCAGCCGCACCTCTCCGTCGGGGCCGAGTACCGGTGCGTTGACCGGGCTCCAGTACCGCTCCTCGAACACGCCCGGCCGGCCGGGCGGTTCGACGTCGTAGCGCTGCAGCGCCATGGTGTCGCACCGGCCGGTGGCCAAGACCCGCTCCAGGGACGCCCGCAGGTTGCGCATCCCGGTCGCGCCGGGGTCGTCGGGGTTGTCGGGGAACGCGTCGAAGAGGTGGCGGCCGACCAGCTGGTCGCGTTCCCGGCCGGCCCGCTGCAGCAGCGACTCGTTCACCTCGGCGATCACCAACTCCGGGGTGAGCAGCAGCACTCCGCCCGGCAGCGCCTGGAACACCGCCGCGTAGTCGATCTCCGCGCGGCTCATGTGCGCCCCGTGCCCGGGGGCGGGTCCGGTGCGCGCCGGGTCCCGGGGTGCAGATGGGCGCAGAGGAACGCCACGGCGAGCGCGGCGGCCATGCCGTAGAAGACCGCCCGGTTGCCCTCGGCGAAGTCCCCGCGCACCGCGTCCAGCACCTCGGGCGGCAGCCGCGAGGCCGCGTCGCCGGACGGCGGCCGGCCGCCCTGGCCCGCCAGGGTGCCGGTGAGGCCGTGGGCCAGTTCGCGGGAGGTGGCGGTGGACAGCCCGCGGTCCTTGAGGCTCTCGACGATCCGGTCGGTGGTGACGTGCGCCAGCACCGTGCCCAGGACGGCCAGGCCCAGGCCGGCGGCGTAGCTGCGGACGGTCCGGGTGACGCCGGCGGCCTCGCCGCGGGACACACCGGCCGCCCGGCCGGCGGCGTCGGTCGAGGCGGGCGCGAGCAGCAGTCCGATGCCGGCTCCGGCCAGCACGATCCAGGGCCACTGGGCGCTCAGCGACAGGTCCGTCATCTCGTGCGCCCACAGCGCGAAGCCCACGGCGGCCGTCGCGGTGCCGACCCGCAGCGCCGTCCGGGCGCCGTGCCGGTCGAGGATCCATCCGCCGAGCTGCGCCGCGACGCCGAAACCCGCGAAGAAGACCAGGAGATACAGCCCGGCCTCGTTCGGCGAGGAGCCCAGGGCGACCTGTGCGTAGACCGAGGCGAAGAAGAACACCGGCACGAACGCCGTCATCGCGAAGAAGAGCACGACGACATCGGCGACGAAGGCGCGGTCGCGGAAGACCCGCAGGCCGAGCAGCGGGTGGCGGGTGCGCAGTTCGAAGCGGACGAAGACCACCAGCACCAGCAGCCCGCCGAGGGTGCACGCCCAGGTCGCCGGGGCGGCCCAGCCCCAGGTGCCGGCCTGCTGGAGGCCCAGCACGCTCAGGACCGTACCGGCGGCGAGCAACAGCGCACCGCGCCCGTCCAGGCTCCCGCGGCGGGCGTCGTCGGGGAGGTGCGCCAGCAGTGTCAGCACGACGGCGACCACCGCGACCGGCACGTTGACCCAGAAGACGGCCCGCCAGGTCCAGGTGGTGAGCCAGCCGCCGAGGACCGGTCCGATCGCGGTCAGCGCGCCGGACAGCCCGAAGAACAGGGCCAGCGACCGCCTCCGGCGCGCGGCCGGAACGACCATGCCCACCACGGCGAGCGCCGCGGGGAACATCAGGGCCGCGCCGACACCCTGCCCGGCCCGGCACACGACCAGCCAGGCCAGGGCGGCGTCCCCGTGCGGCACGGCGCCGCACAGCGCGGCGGCGAGGAGGAAGATCACGGTGCCCACGAGCATGATGCGGCGGTGGCCGAGCAGATCGGCCAGCCGCCCGCCCAGCGCGAAGCACGCCGCGAGGGCCAGCAGATAGGCGTTGACGACCCATCGGATGCCGGCGGCGGTGAGGCCCAGGTCCTCGGCGATCCGCGGCGCGGCGAGGGACACGAGCGTCTGGTCGATGAAGGTCATCGACACCGCGAAGAGCATGGCGGCCAGCGAGAGCGTCCGCTGCGCCGCTCCCGTCCCCGCGTCCCGCCCGGCCTTTGGCGCGCGCCGGGCCGTCGCCTCCGGTGCGTTCCTGTCGTGCGCCACGTGCGACATGTTCCCGTCCGAGGGAGGCGGGCGCATGCCGGGGAAGGGGCGGTCGGGGCTCCCGGTGCCCGGACGGCGCGACCGGTGCGGTCGCGCGCGGCGTGGGCGGGTACGGCCGTTCGGGTCGGGCTGTCCGGCGCCGGCGGTGTCAGCGCTTGCGGGCCCGGCTCGGCTGCACCCGGGACGGCTCCCCCGGCATCTTCGGATGGTCGGGCGGATAGGGCAGGTCCCCCAGCCCCTCGTCCCGCTCCTGCCGGTCCGCGGCCTCCAGGACGGATTCCAGGCCGAAGGCGTGGTCGGCCATGTCGGCGTGCACATCGCCGAGTTCCGCGAACCGCGGGGGCACGGTCCGCAGGTCGAAGTCCTCGGGCGCCGCGTCGGAGAGCTCGTCCCAGTGCAGCGGGGTGGAGACGGTCGCCCGCGGCCGGGCGCGCAGCGAGTAGGCGGAGGCGATGGTCCGGTCCCGGGCCATCTGGTTGTAGTCCACGAAGACCTTCTCGCCGCGCTCCTCCTTCCACCAGGCCGAGGTCACCTGCTCCGGCATCCGGCGCTCCAGCTCCCGGGCCACGGTGATGGCGGCGCGCCGGACCTCGGTGAACGTCCAGTGCGGCCGCAGCGGAACGTAGACGTGCACCCCGCGGCCGCCGGACGTCTTGGGCCAGCCGCGCAGCCCGTGCTCGGTCAGCAGCTCCCGCAGCGCGTGCGCGACCCGGACGGCGTCGGCGAAGCCGGTGCCGGGCTGCGGGTCGAGGTCGATCCGCAGTTCGTCGGGGTGCTCGGTGTCGTTCCGGCGGACCGGCCACGGATGGAACGTCAGACACCCCAGATTGGCCGCCCAGAGCACGGCCGCGGGCTCGGTGGGGCACATCTCGTCGGCGAACCGCCCGCTGGGGAAGGTGATCCGGGCGGTGGGCAGCCAGTCGGGCAGTCCCTTGGGCGCCCGCTTCTGGTAGAAGAACTCGCCCTCCACGCCGTCGGGAAAGCGCTGCATGGTGGTGGGCCGGTCGCGCAGGCCCCGCAGCACCCCGTCGGCGACGGCGAGGTAGTACTGCGCGACGTCCATCTTGGTGAAGCCGCGCTCGGGGTAATACGTCTTGTCGGGGTTCGACAGGCGCACCGTGCGTCCCGCGACGTCCAGCTCGACAGCTCCGCCTCCGGCCATGACTCCACGTTAGGTTCCGAGCCGCGGCGCCGCGCGCCGGGAGCGCGGTGTGCCGCCCGCGTCCGGCGCGCGGGAAGCGCCGCCGGCGGTCAGGATCGGGGCATGGACCTGCCCGTGATGCCCCCGGTCTCCCCGATGCTCGCGAAGCTGGTGACCAGGATTCCCGCCGGCATGCAGTACGAGGCCAAGTGGGACGGCTTCCGCGTCATCGTCTTCCGCGACGGCGACGAGGTCGAGATCGCCAGCCGTACCAAGAAGCCGCTCACCCGCTACTTCCCCGAAGTGGTCACGGCGGCGCGGGCCGAGCTGCCGCGGCGCTGCGTCCTGGACGGCGAGATCGTCATCGCCCATGACGGCCGGCTGCACTTCGAGGAGCTGCTGGAGCGCATCCACCCGGCCGACTCCCGGGTCCGCACCCTCGCCGAGCGGACGCCCGCCTCGCTCGTCGCCTTCGACCTGCTGGCGCTGGACTCCGCCACGCTGCTGCACGAGCCACAGGCGGCGCGCCGGGAGGCCCTGGTCGAGGCGCTGCGCCCGGCCCGTGCCCCGGTGTACACCGCGCCCGCCACCACGGATCAGGAGCTGGCGCGCCGCTGGTTCACCCAGTTCGAGGGCGCGGGGCTGGACGGGGTGGTCGCCAAGCCGCTCGATCTGCCGTACCGGCCCGGTGACCGCGCCATGTTCAAGATCAAGCATGCCCGGACCGCGGACTGCGTGGTCGCGGGGTACCGGCTGCACAAGAGCGGGCCGGTGGTCGGCTCCCTGCTGCTGGGCCTGCACGACGACGCCGGGCACCTCCAGCACGTCGGGGTGTGCGCGTCGTTCCCCATGGCCAGGCGGCGGGCGCTGATCGAGGAGCTGGCGCCGCTGCGGATGGCGGACGCCGCGGGGCATCCGTGGGGCGAGTGGGCCGATGAGGCGGCGCACGCCTCGCGGCGGATGCCGGGCGGGCCCAGCCGCTGGAGCGGCGGCAAGGACCTGTCGTGGGTGCCGCTGCGCCCGGAGCGGGTGTGCGAGGTCGCCTACGACCACATGGAGGGCGACAGGTTCCGGCACACCGCCCAGTTCCGTCACTGGCGCCCGGACCGTACGCCGGAGAGCTGCACCTACGCCCAGCTGGAGGAGCCGGTGCACTACGACCTGGGCGAGCTGCTGCGGGACTGACGTCCCCGTGCCGGGCGCGACCCGCTCAGCGGTCGGTGTCCGGGGGCCAGCGGCGCCGGGTCTCCCCCGGCGCGAGGCGGTCGACGACCTCGGCGAGTTCCCGGCAGGCGTACTCGATCTTGCGGCGGATGCTGTACTGCTCGGCGATGATCGCCGACAGCAGCAGCGCGGTGAGCGCCGCGGACGCGTTGAGGGCCTGGAGGTTGATCATCGCCTCCAGCAGGCTCTGGCCCTGGAACGGTCCCCGGCGGCCGTTCGCCGCGGTGATGGCCAGCACGGACACCAGCAGCACGATCGGGGCCGCGCCCGCCAGCTGGAAGCGCAGCGCCGCCCACACGATCAGCGGAAAGACCAGGAACAGCAGCGACAGCTCGCTGGAGACCGCCACATACGTGATCCCGACCGAGCCGGCCAGCAGGATCGCGGCCTCGGCCCAGCGGTAGCCGGGCACGTCCCGGGGCCGGCGCAGCGTCCGGCAGGCGAGGAGCAGCGGGGTGATGACGAGGATGCCCATCGCGTCGCCCACCCACCACGCGGCCCAGGTCTTCCAGAAGCCGCCGGCCGGCAGCACCCCGCTCAGGAGCAGCGTTCCGGTGCCGACCGTCGCGCTGATCAGCATGCCGGCGAACGCGCCGAGGCCGACCAGCGCCACCCCGTCGCGCAGCCGGTCGAGTTCGGTGCGAAAGCCCACCCTGCGCAGCATCCAGCAGGCGCACACGGGGGCCAGGGTGTTGCCCGCCATGATGCCGATGACGGAGGGCTGGAGTGCGCTGATCGAGGCGACGACCAGGAAGGTGCCGAGCGCGATGCCCGGCCAGGCCCGCAGGCCCAGCAGGAGCAGACAGCTCAGCGCGATGCCCGTGGGCGGCCAGAGCGGCGTGACCTGGGCGCCGGCGATCACCACCTGCTCCAGCAGGCCGATCCGTGCGGACGCGTAGTAGACGCCGGCGAGGCCGAGGATCGTCAGGGCTGCCGGTGCGAGACGGCGGAGTTCCTCGGTGCGCACCACACCGGCCATCAGACAACGCCGGCGGCCGGGCACCGGGCGCGACACGCACGCCAGGGCCGCGCTTCACCCCGCTCTGGGCGCCGCCGCGTCGAAGCGCAGCACGATCACCGCGGAGTCGTCGGTGTGCCCGGTGAATTCGGCCACGCTCATCGCCACGTCGGCCACCGTGGCCGGGTCGCCGCCGGCGTTGGCGCTGACCAGCCGGGTCACCTGGGCCAGTCCGGCCTCTATCGGGAACGACGGGCCCTCGACGACCCCGTCGGTGAGCAGGACGAACGCGCCCGCCGTGGCGAAGCGCCGGCGGGTGACCGGATAGTCCTCCCCCGCGACGATGCCGAGCGGCAGGCCCCCGGCGTCGTCGGCGAGACCGTGGCGGCCGTCGGTGGTGGCCCAGATGCCCGGCACATGACCGGCCCGGGCGCTGGACAGCTCCCAGGCGACCGGGTCGAAGCGGACGAAGGTGCAGGTCGCGAAGAGCCCGCAGTCGACGGACACCAGCAGGTCGTTGGCGCGCCGCAGCACCTCCCCCGGGTCGGCGGCGTGGCCGGCGACGGCGCGCAGCCCGAAGCGGATCTGCCCCATGAAGGCGGCCGCCTCGACGTCGTGCCCCTGTACGTCGCCGATGCAGAAGGCGAGCGATCCGTCGGGCAGCGGGAAGCCGTCGTACCAGTCGCCCCCGATGTCCAGGCCGTGCCGGGCGGGGGCGTAGGTGGCGGCGGCGCGCAGGCCGGGCACCACCGGCAGGACTGTCGGCAGCATGTCGTGCTGGAGGGCCTCGGCCAGCTCCACCCGGGCCCGCTGCTTCTCGGCGCCCTCCCGCGCCTGGGCGGTGAGCCGGCCGAGCGTGGTCAGCAGATCGTCGGCGCTCGCGGACCGCGAAGGACGACGCCGCAGCATGGATCGCTCCAAGGTGCGTCGGTGCAGGAGCCGCCGCGGGGCGCGCTCCGTGCGGTGCTCCGCGTGGGCCGTCTGACCTGGCCTGATGGGACCCCTGGGGAGTCCGTCTGTCCGGTTCATCTTATTTCTGCGGCCCGGGTTCCGCTTGACGGCCGCCCGGTGGGGGCGGGCCCGGCGGATGCGCGGGAGCGGGCGGCGGGGCGTCCGGCGGGGCGGACTCCGCCGGACGGACGGCCCTCGCGCGCCGGGCTCAGGCGGTGGCCGCCGGGCGGGGTGCCTGGAGGTGCCGGACGCCGGACCGGACGGCCCAGAAGAAGACCGCGACGGCGAGGGCGGCGACGGTGAGGGAGTCGTACGGGGCGGGCAGCCGGCCGGAGCCCTCGAAGGTGCCCAGCCAGGACAGCAGCGTCAGGGCCACGAGGTAGACCACCAGCCAGGCGCCGGTGCGCAGTTCGGCGCCGAGCGGGCGGCGCGGGCCGGCGCCGTCGGCCTCCGGGGCGTCCTGATCGGTGCGGGCGCCGGGGCGGCGCATGGCCAGGAAGAGCAGCAGGCCGCCGAGGACCAGCGGGAGCGCGAGCCGCAGGTCCTGCCAGCCCGACCAGTAGACGAACTCGCTGGACACCACGAAGCTGACCGGCGCGATCCAGCTCAGCCCCGGGACCCAGCCCGCGGTGCGGCCGCCCGGCTCGGCGCGGAAGACGGCGACCGCGACCGCGGAGGCGGCGTAGATCAGCAGATACATGTCGCCCATGACGCTGACGATGTCCTGCCAGCCGCCGAACGGCAGCAGGAAGACCACGATGACGACGAGGTTGATCACCAGGGCCCGGCGCGGGATGCCGAACCGCTGGTTGACCTTCATGAAGTACCGGGGGATGGTGCCGTTCTTGGCGAGCGCGTAGGTGTGCCGGGCGTCGATCGCCACGCCCACGTACGCCGAGCCGCCGGGCGAGACCACCGCGTCCGCGTAGAGCAGGCTGGACAGCCAGTGCAGATTGAGGATCAGGGCGAGCTGGCCGAACGGCGAGTCGAAGGAGACCCCCTGCCAGCCGTGGCCGAGCAGGTTCTCGGGGACCGTGAAGAGGAACGCCAGCTGCAGGGCCAGGTACATCAGGACGGCCAGGCCGATCCCGCTGAGGACGGCGCCGGGGATGGTCCGGCGGGGGTTGCGGGTCTCGCCGGAGAAGTCCAGCGGCGCCTGGAACCCGTTGACGGAGTAGACGATGCCGCCGCCGGCCAGCGCGGTCAGGCAGGCGACATAGCCGTACGGCGCGAAGCCGCCGTGGTCCGTCAGCCGGCCGGAGTGCCAGCCGGAGGCGATCAGCGCGATCACGGTGACCACCGGGACGACGATCTTGAACACCGAGACCAGGTTGTTGAGCCTGGCGAACATCCGCACCGCGAACCAGTTCAGCACCGTCAGCAGCACGCTGAGCCCGGTGGCCAGCGCCAGCCCGGAGAGGGTGAGGGTGTGGCCGTTGTAGATGCCCGGGAGGTAGTGCGCGGCGTACTGCATGATCGCGCTGATCTCGGCAGCGGTGCCGCCCACCGACAGCAGGGTGGACCAGCCGATGAGGGTACCGACGAGCCGGCCGCTGGCGAACAGCGGCCAGCGGACCGTGCCGCCGCCCTCCGGCCGGGACGCGCCCAGCTCGATCATCACCAGCGCGACCAGTGCGCACAGCACGCCCGCCCCCACCCAGGACAGCAGGGCGGCGGGGCCGGCGGTCTGCGCGGCGTACATGGCGGCGAACAGCCAGCCGGAGCCGACGATGTTCGAGAAGCCGATGCCCGTCAGCCCCCAGAAGCCCAGGTCACGGCGCAATCGGCGCTCCTGCGCCTGCACTTCCGGCGCGCCGGCGCCCTCGCCCCCGGCTGATACCTGACGCTCCGTCACGGAAACGGCCTCCTTGATTCACTGTTCCGGCCCGCCGGACCCTACTCGACCGGCGGCGCGCGGAAATGTCCTGCTCCACCAGCGGACACTTCCTCCACACGGCGTGCCGTCACGGCGCCGGAGCGTGCGGCGCCCGGCCGGGAGGGCCCCGGCCGGACGCACGGGGGCGGGGGAAGGCAGGGCCGCGCGGGGCGCAGCCGACACACAGAATTCACAGGGCGGGCGGACCGGCGGACCGGGGCGGCCTCACCCCAGCCGGTCCGCCGGGATGCCGAAGGTCGTCACCAGTCCCGCCCGCCCGGCCTCGGTGAGATGGACGACCCGGCGGTACTTCCCGTGGCGCAGCCACTCAAGGGCGAACATCCGGGCGGTGAGCGCGGCACCGAGCCCGCCGGCGAGGTGGTGGCGCCGCTCGGCCCAGTCGACGCAGTAGCGGACGGACGCCCGGCGGCGCGGGAGGCGTTCGGTGTCGACACCGAAGGCGGTCAGCTCGGCGTGGCCGTGCGGGGTGAGGACGTAGACGGGAGGGGCGGCCTCCCCGCCGGGTCGGGCGGGTTCGGCGGGCTCGACGGATTCGGCGGGCCCGGCGGCTTCGGCAGGCTCAGCGGTGAGGATGTCCCGCTCCTGAAGGGCGCTCATCACGGTGACGCCGAGCCGGCCCGCGAGGTGGTCGTAGCAGAGCCGGGCGCGCAGCAGGGCCTTGGCGCGGGTGTCGGCGTTCAGCGAGCGGACGGGCAGCGGGCGGGCGATCAGGGCGAGCTGTTCCAGCGCACGGGCCACGTCCGTCGTGGCCAGCCGGTAGTAGCGGTGACGCCCGTCGAGCTCGACGGTCAGCAGCCGGGCGTCCAGCAGCTTGGCGAGATGCCCGCTGATGGTGGAGTTGCTGACACCGGCCTCAGCGGCCAGCGCGCTGGCCGGCAGCACCCCGCCCCCGGCCAGCGCCAGCAGCACCCTGGTCCGGGAGGGGTCGCCGATCACCGCCGCGACCTGGGCGATATCGGCCTCGCCGCGCACATCCATGCTTCCGACGGTACGCCGGGGACACTTCGGCGGACAGCGAACCGTTCCCGCCCGGCCCCGCGCCGGAGACCGGTCCCGCGCCCGAGACCGGTCCCGTACGACGGGCACGTTTCGGCCGTCGCCGTACCGACCCGGCTCGACACTGGCCGTATGCCGACGATCTGCCCGCCCGCCGCGCCCCCGCGGACCGCCCTCCGCAGCTCGCCGCTGCCGCTGGTCGCCCTCTGCCTGGGCTACTTCATGGTCATCCTGGACGTCACCGTCGTCACGGTGGCCCTCCCGGCGATCGGCGGCTCGCTGCACGCGGGGGTGACCGGGCTCCAGTGGGTGGTGGACGGCTACACCCTGGTGTGCGCGGGGCTGTTGCTGTTCTGCGGCGGGCTCGGCGACCGGCTGGGCGGCAAGGCGGTGTTCCTGGGCGGGCTGCTGGTGTTCACCCTCGCCTCCGCGGGGTGCGCGCTGGCCCCCACCGTCACCGTGCTGGTCGCGGCGCGGCTGGTGCAGGGGCTGGGGGCGGCGCTGATGGTGCCGGCGTCGCTGGCGCTGCTGCGGACGACGTACCCCGAACGGGCCGCGCGCGCCCGGGCGTTCGGTGTCTGGGGCACGGTCGCGGGCCTGGCCGCCGGGGCCGGGCCGGTCCTGGGCGGCGTGCTGGTCACCGGGCTCGGCTGGCGGTCGGTCTTCCTCCTGAATCTGCCCGTCGGCCTCGCCGCGCTGCTGCTGGCCGTGCGCCACGTACCGCACTCCCCCGCCGGGCGTGCCCGCCGCGGGCTGGACCTGCCGGCGCAGACCGCGGCGGCCGTGGCGCCGGCCGCGCTGACCACGGGGTGCATCGAGGCCGGGGCGCTGGGCTGGACCCATCCGGCCGTGCTCGGCGCCTTCGCCGCCGCGGTGTGCGGAGCCCTCGCGTTCCTGTTCCTGGAGCGGCGTGCCCGCGCGCCGATGCTGCCGCTCGGGCTCTTCCGCCTCCGCGCCTTCTCCACCGCCGTGGTCATCGGCGTCCTGCTCAACGCGGGCTTCTACGGGCTGCTGTTCCTCGCCCCGCTGTATTTCCAGCAGGTGCACCACTACAGCGCGCTGCGCACGGGCGCTGCGCTGCTGCCGGCCGTGGGGGTGGTGGCCGTCGGCTCCGCGCTGGCCGGCCGGCTCACCGCGCGCACCGGGCCGCGGCTGCCCGTGGTGGCCGGGCTGGTGGTGGGCACGGCCGGGCTCCTCGGCTGGCTGGCGGCGGGCCCGGACACGCCCTGGGTCGTGCTGGCACTCCCCATGGCCTGCGTCGGCTTCGGCACCGCGCTGACCATGCCGGCCTCGACGGCCGCGGTGATGGAGGCGGCGCCCGGCGAGCGCGGCGGCGTCGCGGCCGCGGTGTTCAACGCCGCACGGCAGACCGGCAGCGCCCTGGGCGTCGCGCTGTTCGGCACGCTGGTGGCCACCGGGCTCGTGCCGGGACTGCACCTCTCGGTGCTGATCGGCGCGGCGGGCTTCCTCACCGCGGCGGCACTCGCCGCACGCCGGCTCCCGGGCGCCGACCACGGCCCGGCCGACCGGGCGTGACGACGGGCCGGAGCACGGGGTGGCGGGTCGGCCGTACGCAAGTACCGGGCCCGGCCGCCGCGGAGGCGAGCGAGCACCCCAACTCCCCCGTCTGCGCGTGTTCAGCAGCTCCAGCAGCCCGACCAGCAGGCCGAGCGGTGGGGGCGGTGACGCCGTCCGTGGCGCGGGCCGGCGGGCCCTTCGCCGGTGTCGGCGGGTGCGGCGAGGGCCCGCAGCGCGGCGATCCGGTCGCACAGCACGACGGTGAGGGCGGCGATCTCCTCCGGCCCGGCGCTGCCCCTCTCGATGCGCAGCCAGGACCCGGGCGGCTCCTCGGACACCGCTGAGTCGCTGTCGGGCGGGGTGCCATCGGGGGCCGTGCGTCCGCCGGTGGTCCCGGTCCCGTCACGGGGCGTGCGCTCGACCGTGGGGGAGCCCGCGGCGGTGGGTGGCCGCTCCACGAGGGGGGTGGCGGCAGCCAGGAGGGCGCCGGGTCCGGCCTCGCCGGTGACGGTGCTCGCGTCCGTGGTGGTGCTCATGTGGGAATCCATGGGCTAGGCGACGGTGCGTGGCGCATGACGGGCCGCCCCGGCGTCCCGCTGGTGCCGGGTGCGGGCAGGTCACCGTCCCGACGCTACGAGCGCCCCGGGGCGGTGTCGCGCGGGGGCCGCTCCGCCTGCGCCATTCGGACGACCCCGCCGCCGTCCCAGGCGTGATATCCGGCGCCCGGACCGTGTTGCTCCCGGCCCGCGCAACCCGGGCGACGAGCATCGCGCCCAGGGATGTGCAAGGCACGCGGCTGCCGGATGACGCAGTCAGGATGGCGGGACGATGAGACGTGACCAGGCCGACGACGGGCGGGCGCCGACGCGGGACGAGGGACGCCGGGGCTTTTTGAGGTGCGCGGCGGGGATGGCGGGAGCGGCGGCCGCCGTGGGACTCGGCCAGGAGGCCGCAGCCGTCCCGCCGGCCCGCCCGGCGACCGCCCCGCGCGACGACCGGCAGCTGCCCGACCGGATCCCCTTCCACGGGCCGCACCAGGCCGGCATCGTGACCCCGCAGCAGCTCTTCGCCGGGTTCGTCGGCTTCGATGTGCTGGCCGAGAACCGCGAGCGCCTGACCGAGCTGTTCCAGCGGCTCACCAAGCGGACCCGCACCCTGGTGGCGGGCGTCAAGCCGCAGGACGAGCAGGTGGCCAAGGAGACACCGACGCCCGACTCGCTGACCATCACCCTCGGGGTCGGCGCCTCCCTCTTCGACGACCGCTTCGGGCTCTCGGGGCACAAGCCCCGGCACCTCAAGGCCATGCCGGCCTTCCCGGACGACCGGCTGGAGCCGGCCCGCTGCCACGGCGATCTGTCGCTGCAGATCTGCGCCCAGCACCCCGACGCCATCGTGCATGTGCTGCGCGATCTGACCCGGGAGACGGAGGGGCTGCTGCGCCCCCGCTGGCGCGCGGACGCCTTCCTCAACCCCTCGCGGCCCTCGGGGTCGCCCCGCACCTTCATCGGCTTCAAGGACGGGATCGTCAACCCGGACACCGCATCGGCGCGGGAGATGGACCGGCTGATGTGGGTGACCCCGCCGTGCGGAGAGCCGGAGTGGGCCCTGGGCGGCAGCTACCAGGTACTGCGGCTGATCCGCTTTCACATCGAGAAGTGGGACAAGCTGCCGGTGACCCGCCAGGAGCGGATCTTCGGCCGGCGCAAGGCCAGCGGCGCCCCCCTGGACGGGCGGAACGAGTCGGATGTGCCGCGCTACCGCGACGACCCGCGCGGCGAGAAGATCCCGCTCGACGCGCACATCCGGCTGGCCAACCCCCGCACCGAGAAGACCGACAACTCCCGCTTCCTGCGCCGCAGTTACAACTACGACGCCGGCTTCGACCACAGCGGGAAGATGGACCTCGGGCTGGTCTTCTGCGGCTACCAGCAAAACCCGCAGCGGCAGTTCGCGACGGTGCAGCGGCGCCTGCGGCACGAGCCGCTGTCCGAGTTCGTCACGCCCATCGGGGGCGGCTACTTCTTCAACCTGCCCGGGGTGCGGGACGCCGGCGACTGGTTCGGCTCCCGGCTGCTGGAGAAGGCCTGAGCGACACGGAGGGCGGTGGCCCGGCGCTGTGACGCCGGGCCACCGCCCTTCGCGGTGACCGCCCTCAGCAGATCCGCGGCAGCTGCTCGCCCAGCGGCAGATCGACCACCCGGGTACCGCCCAGCGAGGTGCGGGCGACGACCATGCCGGGGTGGGTCTCGACGGTCTCGCCGATGATCGCGGCGCCGGCGCCCAGCGGGTGCGCACGCATCGCGTCCAGTACCGCGTCGGCATGCTCACGCGGGACGAACGCCACGAGCTTGCCCTCGTTGGCGACGTACATCGGGTCCAGGCCGAGGATCGCGCAGGCGTTGGCGACGGCCGGCGGGACGGGAACGGCGCCCTCCTCGATGACGACGCCGGTGCAGGACGCGGTGGCGATCTCGCACAGGGCCGCGGCCAGTCCGCCCCGGGTGGGGTCGCGCAGTACGTGCAGATCGGGCGTGACGGCGAGCATGGACTCGACGAGGCCGCCGAGCGCCGCGCAGTCGCTCTCGATCTCCACGCCGAATTCCAGGCCCTCCCGCACGCTCATGATCGCCACACCGTGCAGCCCGATGTCGCCGCTGACGATCACCACATCGCCGGGGACGACACGCTGCGGCCGCAGATCGACGCCCGCCGGGATCAGCCCGATACCGGCGGTGTTGAGATAGACGCCGTCGCCGTGGCCGGACTCGACCACCTTGGTGTCGCCGGTGGCCACCTCGACACCGGCTGCCCGCGCGGCCGCGCCCATGGCATCGGCGACCCCGGCGACCACCGGCATCTCGACGCCTTCCTCCAGGATGAAGCCGCAGGAGAGGTAGGCGGCCCGGGCGCCGCTCATGGCGAGGTCGTTGACCGTGCCGTTGACCGCGAGGTCGCCGATGCAGCCGCCCGGGAAGAACAGCGGCCGCACGACGTAGGAGTCGGTGGAGAACGCCAGGCGTACGCCGCCGAGGGAGACCGCCGCGGAGTCGCCGAGCTGGGCGAGGACCTCGCCGCCGAAGGCCGGGGCGAAGATCTGCTGGACGAGTTCGGCGGACAGCGCGCCGCCGCCGCCGTGCCCCATCACGATCCGGGGCTGGTCGCGGACCGGGGTGGGGCAGGTCCAGCCGGAGATGTCGACGGTGGGCAGGCCGCGTTCGGCCGGGGTGGGGGCGCCGTGGGCGGATCGGGTGGTGTCAGGCAACGGGGCTCGCCTCCTGCGGGGTGGACGGGATGCCGAGTCGGCGGTAGAGGTAGTAGGCGGCGCAGGCGCCCTCGCTGGAGACCATGGTGGCGCCGAGCGGGCTGCGCGGGGTGCAGCTGCCGCCGAAGGCCTCGCACTCGTGCGGCTTGATCAGCCCCTGGAGGACCTCCCCGCTGCGGCAGGCGTCGGGCTCGCGGGTGGTGATGCCCTCGACGGAGAAGCGGTACTCGGCGTCGTATTCGCGGTAGCGCTCCGACAGGCGCCAGCCGCTGGCCGCAATGGTGCCGATGCCGCGCCAGGCGCGGTCGGTGACCTCGAAGACATCGGCGAGCATGGCCTGGGCCGCCGGGTTGCCCTCGGGGCGCACCGCGCGCGGATAGGCGTTGTCGACGGTGTGCTCGCCGCGCTCCAGCTGGCACACGGTGCGGCGGATGCCCTCCAGGATGTCCAGCGGCTCGAAGCCGGTGACCACGATCGGCACCCCGAACCGTTCGGCCAGCTCCGGGTACTCCCGGGTGCCCATCACGCTGCACACATGGCCGGCGGCCAGGAAGGCCTGGACCCGGCAGCTGGGCGAGGTCATGATCGCCTCGATGGCGGGCGGCACCCGGACGTGCGAGACCAGCAGGCTGAAGTTGGGGATGCCGAGCTTGCGGGCCTGATGGACCGTCATGGCGTTGGGCGGGGCGGTGGTTTCGAAACCGATGCCGAAGAACACCACCTCGCGGTGCGGATTCTGCTGGGCGATCTTCAGGGCGTCGAGCGGGGAGTAGACGACGCGGACGTCACCGCCGTGGCTGCGCACCTGGAACAGGTCGCGGTCGGTGCCGGGCACCCGGAGCATGTCGCCGAAGGAGCAGAAGATCACGTCGGGGCGGGAGGCGATCTCCAGCGCCTTGTCGATGACCTCCAGCGGCGTCACACACACCGGGCAGCCCGGTCCGTGGATCAACTCCACCTTGTCGGGCAGCAGTTGATCGATGCCGTGTCGGATGATGGTGTGGGTCTGACCACCGCAGACCTCCATCAGGGCCCAGGGACGGGTCACCGTCTCCCTGATCTCGTCGAGCAGTCGCCGCGCCAGCGCCGGATCCTGGAATTCGTCGATGTACTTCACCGGCTCGCCTCCGTCACGCCGTCCGCGGACCCCGCCGCCGGCGCACCCGCGGCGACGGCCCCGTCACCGCCCCGGTCGGCCGCCGCCTCCCAGGGGTCGCCGAACTCCTCCTGCAGCAGGCCCAGTTCCTCGAACAGGGCGAGGGTGTGCCGGGCGGATTCCTCGTCCAGGCGCTGCAGCGCGAAGCCGACATGGACGATGGCGTACTCGCCGACCCGCAGATCGGGGACGTACTCCAGGCACACCTCCTTGACCACCCCGCCGAAATCGACGGTGGCCATGCGGGTGCCGTCCCGTTCCTCGATGTCCAATACCTTGCCGGGTACCGCCAGGCACATGGGCCTCTCCTCGTCATGGGTGCGTTGCGTCTGCCTCGTCGGGGCACCGCTCAGGGCACGCCCACCCCGCCGAACACGGGGACCGCGCGGGCCGCCACGACGACCTGGCCGAGCGCCAGGCCGCCGTCGTTGGGCGGGACGCGGCGGTGGCGCAGGACGGTGAACCCCTCCTCCCGCAGGAGGCGGGCGGTGGCCTCGGCCAGCAGGGTGTTGGCGAAGACGCCGCCGGTCAGCGCCACGGTGGTCAGTCCGGCACGCTGCCGGGCCAGCACACAGCCGCGCCGTACGAGGTCGGCGACCGCGGCGTGGAAGCGGGCCGCGATCAACGCCGGGGCGGTGCCCGCGCGGAGGTCCTCGACGATGGCGGTGAACACCGGGGCCGGGTCGGCGACGGTGTCGGCGCCGCCCCGGCCCGTCGGCGCGTCGTGCAGCGCGAAGGTGTAGCCGGGGCCGTGGTCCTCGCCCGCGGTGAGCGCCGCGGCTTCGAGGGCGACGGCGGCCTGGGCCTCGTAACCGGCGTGGTGGCAGATCCCGGCCAGCGAGGACACGGCGTCGAAGAGCCGGCCCATGCTGGAGGTCGGCACGCAGTGCAGATTGCGCTCCAACTGCCGTGCCAGCAGCGGTCGTTCCTCCGGCGGGCAGGCCGTGACCGGCGGCAGGTCGGCGGCCCAGTCGATGCCGGCGGCGCGCAGATGGGTCAGGGCCATCCGGTAGGGGCGCCGCACGGTGGCGTCGCCGCCGGGCAGCGGCACATAGGCGAGCTGTCCGAAGCGGCGGTATCCGTCGTAGTCGGCGAGCAGGATCTCGCCGCCCCACACGGCGTGGTCGTCGCCGTAGCCGGTGCCGTCGAAGGCGACGCCGATGACCGGCCGGCGGTCGCCCAGGCCGTGTTCGGCCATGGCCGCGGCGATGTGCGCGTGATGGTGCTGGACGCGTACCAGCGCCCGGCCCGCGGTGTGACGCTCGGCCCAGCGGCCGGAGCGGTAGCCGGGGTGCCGGTCGGCGGCGAGGAGCTGGGGACGCACCCCGGTGACCGTCTCCAGGTGCGAGGCGGCCCGCTCGAAGGCGAGTTGGGTCGCCAGGTCGTCCATGTCGCCGATGTGCGCGGACAGCCAGGCGCGGCGGCCCTCGGCGAGGCAGAGCACGTTCTTCAGGTCACCGCCCGCCGCGAGCACCGGCCGCACCGCCACCGGCAGCGGGACGGGGAGGGGCGCGTAGCCGCGCGAGCGTCGGACGAACAGCGGCTCCCCTTCGCTGAGACGGACCACGGAGTCGTCGCACGGGAGGTGGATCGGCCGGTCGTGGGTGAGCCAGGCGTCCGCCAGCCGTGCCAGCCGCACCACGGCCTCGTCGTCGTCGGTGACGATCGGTTCGCCCGCGAGGTTGCCGCTGGTCATCACGAGCAGCCGGGGGCCGGGCGGGTCGCCGGGCAGGCCCAGCAGCAGATGGTGCAGCGGGGTGTACGGCAGCATGACGCCGAGGTCGGGGCTGCCGGGGGCGACAGCGGCGGAGAGGGTGGGCGCGCCGGGCGGCGGAGAGGGGTGCGGGGCGCGGCGCAGCAGCACGATGGGGCGTGCCGGCCCGGTGAGCAGCGCGCGCTCCTCGTCCCGCAGCCGTACCAGGTGTGCGATGTCGTCGAGTTGACGTGCCATCAGGGCGAAGGGCTTGTCCCCGCGGGACTTGCGGTCTCGCAGGGTGCTGACGGCGGTGTCGCTGGTGGCGTCGCAGACCAGATGGTAGCCGCCCAGGCCCTTGACGGCGACGATCGCGCCGTCGGCGAGCAGCCGGCGGGCGTCGGCGACCGGGTCGGGGCCGGGCGCCGGGTGCGGCGGGCGGGTGCGGTCGTCCGGGTCCGCGGTCAGCAGCCGCAGCCGGGGGCCGCAGTCGTGGCAGGCGATGGGCTGGGCGTGGAAGCGCCGGTCGGTGGGGTCCGCGTACTCGCGCGCGCAGCGGGCGCACATCGGGAAGCGGGCCATGGTGGTCAGGGCACGGTCGTAGGGCACCGCGGTGACGATGGTGAAGCGCGGCCCGCAGTGGGTGCAGGTGAGGAAGGGGTGCCGGTGGCGGCGGTCGGCCGGGTCGGTCAGCTCGGCGAGGCAGGCGTCGCAGGTGGCGGCGTCCGGGGAGACCAGGGTGCGCGAGGGGCCGTCGGCGCGGGAGGGCAGGATCCGGAAGCCGGTGTCACCGGTCACCGCGATGTCCGTGCCGTCGACGGCCTCCACCACGGCAAGCGGGGGCGCCTCGGCGCCGAGGCGCTCCGCGAAGCGGGCGAGCGCGGCGGGAGCGCCCTCGACCTCGGCGACCACGCCGTCACCGGTGTTGGTGACATGGCCGGTCAGGCCGAGTGCGGTGGCGAGGGTGTGGACGAACGGGCGGAAGCCCACGCCCTGGACGACGCCGCGCACGGTGATCCGGCGGCGGGCGGCGGCTGCCGCGGGGGCCGTGGCGAGGGCCCCGTCGACCTGCCCTGTGGTCATGAGCGGCTCGACGCCACGGTGTCGGAGCCGGTCGGGTGCGGACGGCCGCCGGGGGTCCGCGGCGCGTGGGTGTGCTCACCGTCGTGGGGGTGCCCGTCGTGGGGGTGCCCGTGCGGGTGGGCGCCGTCGTGCGGGTGGCCCGCCTCGTACGGCCGGCCGTCCTCGACGTCGTGCACGTGGTGGGAGGTGCGGGTCATGACCGGGATGTGGACCGGGGCCCCGTCGCGCGCCGCCAGCGCCCGGTCCAGCAGCACCCCGTCGCCGGTGCCGCCGCGGACCGAGGTGAGCACGATCTCGACACCGGGGTTGATCCGTTCGACGTTGGCGCGGAACTCCGCCTCGTCGAAGGAGACCGCGTCGGCGATGTCCATCTTGGTGACCACGACCAGATGGGCGAGTCCGAAGGCGGTGGGGTACTTCAGCGGTTTGTCCTCGCCCTCGGTGACCGAGGCCAGCACGACGCGCAGCGTCTCCCCCAGGTCGTAGGAGGCCGGGCAGACCAGGTTGCCGACGTTCTCGATGAACAGCAGCCGGGTGTCGGCGGGCAGCCAGCCGTGCAGGTGCCCGCCGAGCATCTCCGCCTCCAGATGACACAGCCCGTCGGTGAGCACCTGTTTGACGGGGACCTGGGAGCGGGCCAGCCGCACCGCGTCGTTCTCCGTCGCGAGGTCGGCGGTGAGTGCGGCGACCGGGATGTGGCGGCTGTGGGCGAGGGTGAGTTCCCGTTCCAGCAGGGCGGTCTTGCCGCTGCCGGGGCTGGAGAGCAGATTGACCAGCGCGGTGCCCCGGGCGGCGAGGTCCTCGCGCAGGGTGTGGGCGCAGGCGTCGTTCTTGGCGAGGACCGCCTGTTGCAGGTCGACGACACGGCACATGGTTCAGCGCTCCTCGTGAGTCGGTGGGTGTGCCGGAGCGTCGTTCCAGCACACGCTGACGATCTGCAGTTCCCGGCCGGAGAGCAGCTCGCCGCTCGCCCCGCCGCAACCCGGACAGCTCAGCTGCGGGGGCATGCCCACCGGCCAGGAGTCGGCGCAGGGGCCGCAGCGGGCGCGGGCCGGCACCGGCTCGGTGACCAGTTCCGCGCCCTCCAGCACGGTTCCGGCACAGGCGAGGGAAAAGGAGAAGGCCAGCGCGTCGGAGACCACGCCGGCCAGTTCGCCGACCTGCAGGCGGACGCTGTGGACCGTGCCGGCCCCGTCCGGCCGGGCCGCGCCGGCGACCTGGTCCACGACCGCAAGCGCGATGGACATCTCGTGCATCGGTCCCTCTCTGGTACGGGGACGACCGGGGCCGCTCGGCTTCATTAGACGGCGCGTCCAAAGGCCGGCCGGGGTGCCTCGCCGGGGTGGCGCGGCGGCGTACACCGTTCGGTGCAGCGCCGCCCGGTCACATGGCGCGCATCCGCATGTAGCGCTTGATGTCGGGGAGTACGGCCCTCATGACGACGGCGAGCGCGGCGGCGAGCACCCCGCTCATGGCGAGCTTCAGCATGGTGTCGAGTTCCTCTCACTGGTGTGCGGTCCGGCGGCCGACGGGGTGGGCTCCGCGGCGCCGACGAGTTGCAGGATCAGCGCCACGGCCTCGTCGACCGCGGCGGCGACCGGTGCGCTGAGCCCGATGCCTTCGTCGACCTCGGCGGGCTCGCAGCCGACGACCAGCACCCGGTCCGGGCGCCGGCCGTCGGTGCCCGCGCTGAGCGTGTCGAGCAGCGCGAGCACGGTGTCGGGGGTCATGTGGTGGCCGTCGAGCGCGGTGGTCCGCGGGCGGGCGGTGGCCGGGTCGCCGGCGTCGAGGAGGTGGACGGTGCCGGGCTCGTCGCCGCGCGCGGCGGCGTCCACCAGAAGCACCGTGTGGTAGCCGTCGAGCATCCGGTAGGCGAGGTGGACGCCCCGGACGCCGATGTCGACGACCTCGACGTCCTCGGGGAGTTCGTGCTCCCCGAGCCGGCGGACGGCCTCGACGCCGAAACCGTCGTCGCCGAGGAAGATGTTGCCGACGCCGGCGATCAGCGTCTTGAGGGGCGGCTTGCCGGCCGGGTGCGCGCTCACGCGTCCTCCAGAGGAGCGATCTCGTCGGGTTGGAAGTACAGGAAGCGGCCCTGTTCCCGACGGATGTCGGCGCCCGGGTCGCCGTCCACGGTCACCGCGAGGTGCACCCCGCCGTCGACGTCGTGAAGCACGGCCTCCACCTGCGCGGTGCGGCCCTGGAGGAAGAGGTCCTGGGCGTCGGTGCGCCGCAGTCCCGGCCGCAGCACCACCCGGCTGCCGGCGCCGACCGACCGACCGTCGACGGTGATCCGGTCGCGCACGGGGTCGACACTGCGGTCGCTCTCCGGGTCCCACCAGGGGGTGTCCGGGCGGGTGCCCGGCACGTCGGGGGCGAAGGCGTCGGGGGCGGCCGGACCGGGACCGGTGACCTCGCGCAACGCCCGGACCGCGCCGTGCAGGCGCTCCAGCACCTCGGGGGGCATGGTGTCGGCGAGTTCGATGACCTCGGCGGCGCGCGGGTCGGTGCCGCGGGCCTCGCGCTTCTCCTGGTCGGTGAGGGCCGCGGTGCGCAGGGCGAGGATCTCGTCGATCTCCAGGGCGTCGTAGAGGGCACCGGGGCTCTCGGGGGCGATGGCCGGGTGGTCCTCCAGGATGATCGGCGCGGAGAGCAGGACGTCGGCGCGTCCGCCGGCGCCGGCCAGCACCGGCCAGGCGTGCTCGTTGCGACAGGCCGCGACGGCGCCCCGGGCCCACTCCGGCGGGTCGGTCATGGACAGGAACGACCCCGCGCTCAGGCCGAGCAGGAGATGCGCGCCGACCAGGCAGTGGGGCAGCGCCGCGGTGCGGTCGGCGCCGGCCGCGTCCGGCTCCCAGCCGCTGGTGTTCTCGACGGTCGCGGTCAGCCGCAGCGCCGCGTAGGGGCCCTCGATCGGCTGGGCGGTGAGCCGTACTCGGCCGCCCAGTCGCGCGCAGCGGCGCACCAGCCGGCCGACGAGCCGGCCCTGCTCGTCGTGGACCGGCTCGGTCTCCTCCCGCGCGGGCCGGGTGAAGGGCACGGTGACGCCCTCGCCGGTCAGCTGGGAGACATCGGCCGCCAGCGTGACGCGTTCCTCGGCGCCCTCGTCCCAGGGGACCAGCACCCGGTCGGGCAGTTCGAGTTGCTCGACGGTGTCGAACCCGCCATCGGGGCGGACGCGTTGGACGGTGCGCCGCTGGGCGTGCAGGAAACGCAGTTCGGCCGAGAGCCGGGCGCCGGAGCGGGGCTCCATGAGGCATTCGGTGCGCTGGAAGGAGTGCTCGGCGCTGTCCGATCCCCAGGCGGGCGGGACGAGGACGCCGAACTGCCAGCGCAGCCGGTTCTTTGCGGCGGACGCCCGGTAGGGGTAGAGGACATAGCCCTCGAACAGCACGGCGTCGGCCACCTGTCGGGCGGTGGCGAAGCGGTCCGCCGTCTCGTCGGGCAGGACATCGGTCGTCATGGCGCGGTCCTCTCGCCGGCGGTACGGGCACGGGCGGCGCCGCGCAGCAGCCGGGCGTCCGGTGTGGCCGGCCGGCTGTCCCCGGCGGAGGCCAGCAGGGACTCGACGGCCGCCTGCCAGGAGGGAAGGGCGTGGCGGGAGCGGTAGGCGAGCAGGGCGTCGAGGGTTTCGTTGGGCAGCCGGAGCCAGCCGCAGCCGGGGAAGTGTGCCTCGGTCATCTCCTGCCAGACGGCCACCGGCATTCGCACGGCCGCCTCCTTGTCCCAGGACACCGGCTGGACCTGGAAGCCGCCGGCGCCGGCGAACACCGTGCCGGAGAACAGCAGCAGCAGCGGCACCTCACCGTCGTGCAGCGCCCGGAAGTAGCGGCCGGCCGCGACCTCCAGGTCGTAGCCGCAGGGGACGGCGAGGTCGACCTCGGTCTCGCCGGTGAAGCCGGGGACGACCTGGGAGACCTGGGCGAACTGCAGCGGGTGCAACGTGCTGCCCCAGCGGGCCCGCTCGCCGAAGAGGTCGGACAGCGCCTCGGCCTCGTCGGCCCGGTAGCCGCGCCGGGCCGGTTCGATGCGGATCTGGCAGCGCAGCGCGATGGCGTGCACCCGGGTCGCCTCGGAGGCGGTCAGGCGCAGGCGGAAGAGGAGGGTGGGCGCGGCGGCATAGCGGTCCGCCCGTACGCCGGTGCATTCGAAGGACAGCTCGGTCACGGCCGGTCGTCCTCCTTGGCCTCACGGGCCCGGCGGGCGATCGTCGCGAAGAAGTCGGCGAGCGCGGCGCGTGCCTCGGCGCCGCCGTCGAAGCCCTGCCACAGCAGCCGCATCCGGCCGACGAGTTCGTAGCAGACGTCGACGGGCACGAGGTAGCAGTCGATCCGGCCCTCGAAGCGGCGCAGCAGCAGTGCCTCCACGTCGGGTTCGAGGAGGGCGGAGAGCCGGCTGGCGCCGAGCACGGTCTGCCAGGTCGACGGGTCGAGCTCGCTCTCGGTGGCGCCGGCCGGGCTGGGGTAGAGCGCGACCAGCCGGTCCAGGTCGGCGTTGCGCAGGAAGAAGGCGACCCCGACGGGGATCTGGAGCAGCTCCCAGGCCGCGTCGTCCAGGGTGTGGCCGGAGTCGACGAGGTAGCGGGCGGGGACGGTGCGGAACTGTCCCCCGCCGGCGCCCGGCCGGTCGAAGAGCAGCGCACACGGGGTGCAGGCGCAGGCCAGCGCCCGGCGCTTGGTGTCCACCAGGTGGCGGTGGTTGTGCTCGGCGAGCACCACCCCGCACAGTTCGCAGCGTTCCGGGGCCGGCGGCGTCGGTGCGCGGAAGCGGCGCAGCCCGCGGTGGGCGGCCTGCGGCCCCAGGCGGGTGGGCGCCGGGCCGCTCACGGCGTTCCGGCGCCGGTCGGGGGCCGGCGGGAGATCTGCAGCAGCGCCGGCTCGGGCCCGTCGACCGCCGTCTCCCACTCCACGGAGGTCACTTCGGGCGCGTAGCAGGCGACGGCGGCCTCGACGGTCTGGTGGGCCCCTTCGGCCGTGCTCGGGCAGCCGCAGCCGCCGGAGTCGCCCGCCCGCAGCCGCAGCGCCCCGGTGCCGGCGTCGAACTCCGCGACCTGCGCGGCGTGTTGGCGGCGGACGCTGTCCAGGGCGCGGTCGATGCGGGTGGCGGCGTCCTCGGGGTGCAGGTCGTGCAGCACCAGGAGGCTGGTGACGAGTTCGTCGCGCAGCAGGGCCGGGCGCGGGCCGTCGTCGCCGGTGCCCAGGTGGTGCATCATCCGGGCGAGTCCGGCGCCGTAGAAGTCCATCAGGACGCTGACCAGTTCCTCCGCGGCGGCGGTGATCTCGCCGTCGCCGCGCTGCGCGAGGCGGTCCAGGACGTCCTCGACGCGGCGGCCGGTCGCCTCGGCGTTCGGCGCGGTGCCGTGGGACGCGGTGCCCTGGGGGACGCCGGCCCGCGGTGCGGCGGCCGGTGCCGCGGTGGTCCGGGCGCTCATCCGCCCAGTCCGCTCAGTCCGGTGGGCACATGCATCTTCTGCACGGACTTGCCGTTGCCGACGTACATGTGGACGCCGCAGGGCAGACAGGGGTCGAAGCTGCGCACCGCGCGCATGATGTCGATGCCCTTGAAGTTCTCCGGGGAGTTCTCCTCGAAGATCGGGGTGTTCTGGACGGCGTCCTCGTACGGGCCGGGGGTGCCGTAGCTGTCGCGGGTGGAGGCGTTCCACGGGGTCGGCGGGTAGGGGTGGTAGTTGGCGATCTTCCCGTCCCGGATGACCATGTGGTGCGAGAGGACGCCGCGCACCGCCTCGGTGAAGCCGCAGCCGATCGACTCGTCGGGGACCTCGAACTTCTCCCAGGTCTGGGTGCGTCCGGCGCGGACCTCGTTCAGGCCCTGCTCGGCGAAGTGCAGCGCCATGGCGGCCGAGTAGGCCTGGAAGTAGGTGCGGGCCCGGTTGCGCTCCAGGGCGTTGCTCCACTTCGGGATCTTCCACTCGAAGCGCGCCTCGGGCTTGGTCATGGAGCGGGGCAGGTCGATGACGACGCTCTGGCCGGTGGCCTTGACGTACGGGGTGTCGACGAGCCCGGACAGCGCGGTCGACCACAGCCGGGCGATCGGGCCGCCGCCGGTGTCCAGCGCCAGGTGTTCCTTGCCGTCGAACCAGCGCGGTGACATCACCCAGCTGTACTTGTCGTTGAAGTCCCGCTTCTGGGGGGCGGGGATGGTGTGCTGGTTCCAGGGGTGGCGCGGGTCGACGGGGTTGCCGAGCGGGTCGTGGGTGACGAACCGCTCCTGGCCCTCCCAGTCCTGGTAGTAGGAGCTGCCCAGCAGGATGCGGATGCCGAGGTTGATCTCGGTGAGGTCGTTGGTGACCAGCTTGCCGTCCACGATGACGCCCGGGGTGACGAACATCTTCCGTCCCCAGTCCGTCATGTTGCGGTAGGTGAAGTCGCAGTGCTCCGGGTCGTTGAGCGCGCCCCAGCAGCCCAGCAGCACCCGCCGCCGGCCGACCTCCTCGTAGCCGGGCAGCGCCTCGTAGAAGAAGTCGAACAGGTCGTCGTGGAGCGGGACGACGCGCTTCATGAACTCGACGTAGCGCATCAGCCGGCTCATGTAGTCGGTGAAGAGCTGGACGCTGGCCACGGTGCCGACGCCGCCCGGGTAGAGCGTGGAGGGGTGCACATGGCGGCCCTCCATGAGGCAGAACATCTCCCGGGTGTAGCGGCTGACCTGGAGCGCCTCGCGGTAGAACTCGCCCTCCAGGGGGTTGAGGGAGCTCATGATGTCGGCGATGGTGCGGTAGCCGTGGTCGGCCGCGTGGGGCGCCTCGGTGCGCTGGGCGAGTTCCCAGACCCCGGGGTTGGTCTCGCGGACCATCTTCTCGCAGTAGTCGACCCCGACCAGGTTCTCCTGGAAGATGTTGTGGTCGAACATGTACTCGGCGGACTCGCCGAGGTTGATGATCCACTCCCCCAGGTGCGGGGGCTTCACCCCATAGGCCATGTTCTGCGCGTACACCGAGCAGGTGGCGTGGTTGTCGCCGCAGATGCCACAGATCCGGCTGGTGATGAAGTGGGCGTCGCGCGGGTCCTTGCCGCGCATGAAGACGCTGTAGCCGCGGAAGACGGACGAGGTGCTGTAGCACTCCGCGACCCGCTTCTGCTTGAAGTCGATTTTGGTGTGGATGCCGAGGCTGCCCACGATCCGGGTGATCGGATCCCAGGACATCTCCGTCAGACCGCTGCCGTCACCGGCCGCCTTTGTCTTCGGTGCCATCGTGAATGCCGTGCCCTTCTCTGCGCGCGGGAATGGGGTCGTACGGGCGGCCGGAGCGTCCGGGGTGTCCGGACGACTACGGGTGTGCGGTCACCACGGTTTCCGGTAACCGGTGGTCAGCTGATCACCGCGATGGCGCCACTTGGGCTCGCTGTCGACGGTCTTGGCCGTGATGCCGCGCAGCCGGCGGACGACGCTGCCGTACGCGGCGCTCGCGGTGCTGGAGACCCTGCCGCCGGGCGGCTCGTCCATGAACGGCATGAACTTGTCGGGGAAGCCGGGCATGGTGCAGGCGATACAGATGCCGCCGACGTTCGGACAGCCGCCGATGCCGTCCATCCAGCCCCGCTTGGGCACGTTGCATTTGACCACGGGACCCCAGCATCCGAGCTTCACCGAGCACTTGGGCGAGTCGTACGTGGTCGCGAACTGGCCCTGCTCGTAGTAACCGGCCCGGTCGCAGCCCTCGTGCACGGTCTTCCCGAAGAGCCAGGTCGGCCGCAGCTGGTCGTCCAGGGGGATCATCGGCGCCGAACCGGCCGCCTGGTAGAGCAGATAGGTCAGCGTCTCGGAGAAGTTGTCCGGCTTGATCGGGCAGCCGGGCACGCACACGATCGGGATCCCGGCCTTGGAGGTCCAGTCCCAGCCGAGGTAGTCGGGCACGCCCATGGCTCCGGTCGGGTTGCCGGCCATCGCGTGGATACCGCCGTACGTGGCGCAGGTGCCGATCGCGACCACGGCCAGGGCCTTGGGGGCGAGGCGGTCGATCCACTCGCTGGTGGTGATCGGCTGGCCGGTCTCGGGGTCGTCACCGAAGCCGCACCAGTAGCCCTCCGGCTTGATCGACTCGTTGGGGATGGACCCCTCGATGACCAGCACGAACGGGTCGATCTCGCCGCGCTCGCCCTTGAAGAACCACTCGATGAAGTTGTCCGCGCCCTGGACCGGTCCGCATTCGAAGTCGATCAGTGGCCAGTGGACCGCGATCTTGGGCAGTCCCGGCAGCACGCTGAGCGCGATTTCCTCGATGCTCGGCTGGGTCGCGGCGGTGAGCGCCACGGAGTCACCATCGCAGCTCAGGCCGGCGTTGATCCAGAGAACGTGGATCGGGGACTCGTCCTCGGCGGACGGCTTTCCGTTGGCAGCGACCTGAGTGGCCGCACGCGAAGCTGCGGACATGGAGTCTCCTCGGCAGATATGCAACGAAAGCACTCATTCAAGGCTTTCATTCACCTTGGTAACACCGATCCCGAGGGAAGGGGCCGTCGCAAGGGGCCGTTGCGGTGACGTACCACCCGACCGCCCGGGGCACGGGGTGAGCACCGCCCGGCCGGCGGATCGGCGGGGGTGACCGGTCGGCGGATCGGCCGGGGGGCCGGCCGGGCGGTGACCGTCGGTCCGGGTGCGGCGCGGGGGGCCGTTCCACCAGGGCGCTCGACGGGAGGGCGGATGACCGTCCACGGACGACAGCACGCCCCCGGCGTCTCGTGCGCCGGGGGCGTGCTGTCATGCGGGAGGGCCGTCGTGCGCCCGACTCTTCTGTCGTCAGCCCAGGGACCCGGGCTCCACGGCGGTCACGTCGAACCGGCCGCCGCACACCCGCAGCCCGTCACTGCCCGTGGTCATCGGCTCCTTGGAGCCGGGCGGGTAGACGTAGACGATCTGCGACTTGGCCCAGCACGGGATGTCCGAGACACCCTCATTGACGGTGTGCAGCAGGGCGTGCGCGCTCTGCCCCGGCTGGAGCCGGACGACGCCGCCGGCGCCGGCCGCGCGGGTGGCGGGCTTGCCGACCGCCGAGCCGTCCCGGTTGATCAGCGACACCCCGGGGAACCCGCGCAGCGTGCAGGCCTTCTTGCTCTTGTTCGTGAAGATAAGGGGGTAACGGATGTTGCCCGCACCGATATCGGCGTGGCCCAGCCGCAGTGACATGGCGGCGGCGGTGCATCGGTCCGATGCGGCCATCGCCGAGCTCTGCGACTGGGTGGTGCGCGGAACCGTGCCCTTCGGTGTCACGGGCGCGGCCGAGGACCGGTGGCCGCCCGGGGCGGAGGACTGCGGCTTGGCGCCGGGCGAGTGTCCGCTGCCGGACGCCTGCGCGCCGCTGCCCTGGCCGGCGTCGCTGGACGGGGCGGAGGCGGCGGCCGACGAGGGGCGGGACGCGGCATCGGTCCCGCCCTTGCAGGCGGAGAGCCCGAGCGCCGCGACGGCGATCAGCGATCCTGCGGCGACACGGCGGCCGCGGCCGGGCTTCTTGATGGTGAGCGACATGAGTGTCCCCCTCGTCTGGTAGGTGCGAGCGGTCGTGGAAGGTGTGCGGTCCGTCCGTTGCCTCTTTCCAGCGTGGCCCCGGTCACTGCCGGTCCGCTAACGAGGCACTAACACACCGCTAACGACTCCGTGCGCCCGGCACGCCGATGACCCGGCAACCGGCCGTGACCAGCCCGGATTGCGGGCGTGCCGCTCAGACTCGCAGAAAACTCCCGAGTTGCGGACGGGGCACCACCGGGTTCGGCCGTTCCGCGGAACGGGTTACTCCGCCCCACCGCCCCCGACCGCCCCATCGGCCCCCGGGACCCGGCCGGTGGCCGATTCCGCTACGCCCCCTGTCCCCGGCCGGCACCGGCGTTCTGCGGACCGGGAACCGGATCGCCGCGGAGGCGCCGCTCACCCCCGCCGGGGACGGGTACGCCCGCCCCGGGTCCGCGGAACGGGGCGCGCGCCCGCGCGCCCCGGCGCCGTCCGGTGCCCCGCCGGCAGCCTCCGTTTCAGAGGGTGGCCGACGACGGCTGGGTGAGTTCCAGGTCGAGGGACTCGTCGGCGCCGCCGGCGAGGGATATCGGTGCGGCGTGCGGCGGGTAGCCGGCTGCCGTGAGGGTGTAGTGACTGCCGCTCAGCTCGGCGAAGGCGAAGACGCCGTCCGGGCCGGTGACGGTGTGCCCGGCGACCGTGCCGTCCTCGACGAGGGTCACCGCGGCGTCGGCGAGTGGCCCGCCACCGGGGCCGCGCACCGTGCCACGGACCGTCGCGGCCGGCTCGAGCCGGGCGTCCTGCCGGTCGGGGGCGCTGCCGGACAGCTCCAGCGCACGGGCGTGCGGCCGGTGTCCCGGGGCGCCGAGCACCAGGGTGTACGCGCCGGGCGGCAGCTGGGTGACCTCCCAGCTCCCTTCGGCGTCGGAGGTCGTACGGGCCACCACCTCGCCCCGGGCGTCGGTGACCACGATGCTCCCGCCGTCCAGCGCGCTGCCGTCCGGGCCGCCGGACAGGGTGCCGTGCAGCCGGCCGGTGGCGGTGAGGACCAGGTCGACCGGGGGCCCGGCCTGCGCGCCGCGGCTGGTGGCGGAGGCCGCGTGCGGGGCATGGCCGGGCGCGGCGGCGGTCAGGACGTAGGTGCCGGCCGCGGGGGCGTCGAGCGCGTAGCGGCCGTCGACTGCGGCCGTGGTGACACCGGCCTGGCGGCCCTGACGGTCGATCAAGGTGACGCTCGCGCCCGGGACCGGGGTACCGGACGCGTCGGCCACCCGGCCGCGGAACCCGGCCGCACGGTCGGCCACCCGGTCGGCCACCCGGTCGGCCGTGAACGCTCCGGCCGTCGACGAACCAGCCGCGGACGAACCGGTGGGCACGGGGACGGCCTCGCGTTCAGCCGCCGCAGGCACCGCCGTCACCCCCTCCGGGCGCGGCCGGCCGGCCGCCGTCTCCTGGCGCTCCGTGTCCACCACACCGTCCGTGCCCTTCGCGACCAGGGCCGGGCGGGACGCCTTCCCCTGCGAGGGCAGGAAGGACGCCAGGGCGACGCCGGCGAGGACCGCGGCCGTGGCGATCAGGAAGGAGACCCGGAAGCCGGCCATCGTGGGCACCGTGACCCGCCCCGCGCGCGTGGACATGTGGGCCAGCACCATGCCGATGACCGCGCTGGACACCGAGGTGCCGATCGAACGCATCAGGGTGTTCAGGCCGTTGGCCGCGCCGGTCTCGGACGGGTCGACGGCCCCGATGATCAGTGCGGGCAGCGAGGAGTACGCCAGACCGATGCCGGCACCGAGGACCACGGCGATGATGACGGTCTGCCAGGCGGCTTTCATCAGGCCCATGCCCGCGCCGTAGCCGATCGCGATGACCAGCATGCCCAGCAGCAGCGAGGCCTTGGGGCCGCGCCGGGCGGCGATCCGCGCGTACAGCGGCGCGACGCACATCATCGTCAGGCCCAGCGGCGCCATGCACAGCCCGGCCACCACCATCGACTGTCCCAGCCCGTATCCGGTGGACGTGGGCAGCTGGAGCAGCTGCGGCAGCACCAGGGAGACCGCGTAGAACGCCACACCGACCGTGATCGAGGCGAGGTTGGTCAGCAGCACCTCGCGCCGGGCGGTGGTCCGCAGATCGACCAGCGGATCGGGCAGGCGCAGCTCCATCACACCCCACAGCACCAGGATCAGCGCGGCGAGGCCGAACAGCCCGAGGGTGGTGGGCGAACCCCAGCCCCAGTCGCCGCCCTTGGTGATGGGCAGCAGCAGGGCCACCAGCCCGGCCGACAGCCCGAGGGCACCGGCCACGTCGAAGCGTCCCTGGGCGCGGACCGCGGTCTCCGGCACGACGAGGAGGGTGAGCACGATCGACAGCACACCGAGCCCGGCGGCGCCGAAGAACAGGGTGTGCCAGTCGGCGTGTTGGGCGACCAGGGCCGCGACCGGCAGCGCGAGTCCGCCGCCGACCCCGATCGAGGAACTCATCAGCCCCATCGCCGAACCGAGCCGCTCACGCGGCAGCTCGTCGCGCATGATGCCGATGCCGAGCGGTATGGCGCCCATGGCGAAACCCTGGAGCGCCCGGCCCACGATCATGGTGACCAGGTCGTCGGTGAACGCGCAGACCAGCGAGCCGACGACCATCACGGCGAGGCTGGTCAGCAGCATCCGGCGCTTGCCGTTCAGGTCGCCGAGGCGTCCCATGATCGGCGTCGCGACGGCACCGGCGAGGAGCGTGGCGGTCAGGACCCACGTGGCGTTGCCGGGTGCCGTGTTGAGCAGCACAGGCAGGTCCTTGATGACCGGCACGAGCAGCGTCTGCATCACCGCGACGGTGATGCCGGCGAAGGCGAGCACCGGGACGACGAGGCCGCCGGCTCTGCGCCGCCCGCCCGCGACGGGGTCGGGCACCGGGGGCGCCGCGGTGAGGGTCGCCGTCCTTCCGGCTGGCTGGTCCGTCGTCGTCCGGGTCATGCGGGTGGCCTCCAGGGCGGCAGAGGGGCGCGGTGTCATCAGGCGTGGCAGGGCGCGGTGAGCACGAGCAGCAGGAGCGGGTGGAGGTGTGGGAGGGCAGGAGTAGGCGGCGGGCGTTCGGGGTGTGGGGTGTCGCCCTCGGTCGCCGGTGCGGTCAGGCCGTTGATACGTGCAGGCCGTTGATACGTGCATGACGAACGCGTCAGCCAGTGGCACTATTCCGCCACGCCGGCCGGAATCTCGCCCGCGGGGTCGTGATCTGCCTCACGCGACAGCGCCCCGCACTCTCCCACGCCCCGTTCATCGGGCCTCCCCCGGCCTCGCCGTGAACGCGGAATCCACCGACCCCGCGCAACCAGTGAACCGCACACCACTGACAGTCCCGCCCGGACAGCGAGCGCCGTACCTCGCGCCCGCGTTCCGGTGGCAGCGCCCACCGGTACACCCGTCAACAGCGAAAGGCGCCGCGGCTCTTCCGCGACGCCTCCCACTCCGGCCGATAGCCCCTCGACCTGCACACTTCACACACGACTCGGCCACACACCCGGCGCACCACACCGACTGTGCGGTATTTTCCCGCGCCCTGAATACGCAGTATGCCCCGCAGGCCCTGAACCGACCCGACCTGAACGGACGTGAACCGGCTCGTGCCGAACCGCCCCCAGAGCACGGGGACTTCCCTTCGGGCCGACCCGGCCCGCACCGTGCCACCCCGCCCCGCCGGCACCGGTCGGCCGCCGCGGCGACTCACCCCACCGCGACCTCGTCCTCGACGGCCGCGCGGCCCTTGCGCTGCAGCGCGGCGTCGAGTTCCGCGCCGCGTTCGGGATCCAGCTTGAGCTTGGCGAGCACGGCCGGCACCGCGATGCTGGGGAGGGTGTGTTCGAAGAACACCGTCAGGCGGTGACTGAGATCGGCCTGGTTGGTCAGGGCATTGGACATCAGCTGCAGACCGGCGAACGCACCGACGAACAGCTCGGCCGTCTCGGTGACCGCGACGCTCTCCAGGACCTCACCACGATCCCGCGCCTGGTTCAGCAGGTCCTCGACGAACCGCGTCCAGGCGATCATCCCCTGCTTGCGGTCGAGGTGGTTGGAGCCCTGCTCGACCGCGAGCCGGGCCGCTCCGCGCTGGATCGGATCGCTGCGCAGCCGGTACGCGAGCACCTGTCCCGCGTCGACGAATTCCTGGAGTTTGATTTTCTGCGGCTCGACGGCGATATCCGTCACATGCTCATCGAGCACGGCCAGGGCGAGCTGTTCCTTTGAAGCGAAATGGAAATACAAGGCGCCCTTCGTCACGCCGGCGCGCTCCAGGACCTCGGCGATGGTCGCACGGTCGTAGCCGAGGTCGTCGAAGACCGAGGCGGCTGCCTCCAGGATCAGTCGCCGGGTCCGGATAGCGCGGTCCTGTTGTGCCACAGGACGCCTCCTGTCTCTTGATGTTTTTCACGTTCCGCATCAGTTAGCTACCGCTCAAGTCGCCGCTGAGCCGGCTACTTGCTCCGTTTCGCGACCCGGCATTGAAAATAAAACCGGATGGTACGTATCTTATCAGCGCCGGACCTCATTCCATTGAGACGCCTGGGGGCAGTCATGAGCGACACGATGCACGTCAGCGGCGCTGTTCCACCCAGGGCTCCACATCGGACACCCCTGGGCCGGAACCAGGCCACCACCGGGGAACACCGAGGCCCCGGTGTTCCCCGGGAGTTCGTGCACCGCCCGCGCGTCGACGACATTCTGGTCACCTCATGGCGCCGCCGGGACGCCTCCCATTTCTCGCTGACCGCCCGTTGGCCCCACGACCACGGGTATTTCACCCCGGTGCACGGCCGCCACCACCTCATTCTCACCGGCGAGACCATCCGCCAGGCAGGGCTGCTGCTGTGCCACACCGAGCTGGGCGTTCCGGTCGGGCACCATTTCATCCTCGGTGACCTGGTGTACACAACTCATCCCGAACATCTGGCCGTTGGCCAGGGGCCGACCGGGCTCACGGTCGAGGTCCGCTGCAGCCGGATGCGCTTCCGGTCCGGCACGCTCACCAGCGGCCATTTCGACATGACCATCCGCCGGGCGGACCGGATCGTCGCGACCGGCCACTCCGACGTGACCGTCACCTCCCCGTCCGTCTATCGCCGCATCCGTGGCGCGCGGCTGACCGCACGCCACGCCCCCGCCCCGCTCCCCGCGCCCCTCCCGCACCAGCTGACCGGCAGCGCCCACGACGGCGATGTCCTGCTCGCCCCCACCGGGCAGGCCGGCCGGTGGCAGCTGCGCATCCCGCCCGGCCACGCCGCGATGGTCAACCCCGCCAACGACCACATCCCGGGCATGCTGCTGCTCGACGCCGCGCAGCAGGCCGCCCGCACGCTGGCCGCGCCCCAGGCCCTGATCCCGTACGCCTTCGGCACGGAATTCCAGCGCTACGCGGAACACGGCACCCCCTGCGTCATCGAGGCGCGACGTGTCCCCTCCGCGCTGCCCCGCACCACGACCGTCGAGGTCACCGGCTCCCAGGACGGCGAGCCGGTGTTCCACTCCACCCTCACGGCGCTGGACACCCGCCCCTGAAGCATCCGCCCGCCGGCGTCGTGGTGCACCGGCGGCCGCCGCACGCACCTCCCGTCCACCCGGTGGGCGGCAGCCTGTTCTCCTCCGTACACGAAAGGCCCTCAACCATGGGTGACCTCACGGGAAAGACCGCACTGGTGACGGGAGCCAGCCGGGGCATCGGCCGGGGCATCGCCCAGCGATTCGCCGGGGACGGCGCGCTGGTCGCCGTCCACTACGGCAGCAAGGACACCGCGGCCAAGGAGACCGTCGAAAGCATCCTCGACGCGGGCGGCCGGGCCTTCGCGGTCGGAGCGGAACTGGGCGCTCCGGGCGCGGTCGAGGCCCTCTTCGCCGCCTTCGACGCCGAACTCGCGGCCAGCGGCGCGGAACCCGGCCTCGACATCCTCGTCAACAACGCGGCCCTCAACTTCCCCGGGCGCATCGACGAGGTGAGCTACGAGGAGTTCGACCGCACCCTCGCGGTCAACATCCGGGCCCCGTTCTTCCTCGCCCAGCACGGTCTGCGCCGGATGCGGGACGGCGGGCGCGTCATCAACATCTCCTCGGCGGTGACCAGTACGGCGCACCCGGCGCAGATCGCCTACAGCGTCTCCAAGGGCGGGCTGGACACCCTCACGCTCGCTCTCGCCAAGGACCTCGGCCCGCGCGGGATCACGGTCAACACCCTCGCCCCCGGCTGGGTCGAGACCGATGTGACCGCGTCGCGCAGGGCCACCCCCGAGGGACGGGCCGCGCTGGCGGCCTATTCGGTGTTCAACCGGATCGGCCGGCCGACGGACATCGCGGATGTCGCCGCGTTCCTGGCCTCGGACGACTCCCGCTGGATCACCGGCCAGCGCATCGACGTCACCGGCGGCTCCACGCTCTGACCCGCCTGCGGGCCGGCCGGGCGGGGCCGGCCCGGGGTCAGGCGTCGTGGAAGACCAGGCCCAGGGAGTGCCGGTGGCCCGAGCGAACCAGGCTCACCCCGTGGCGTACGGGGCCGGCCGACCAGCCGCGGGCCGAGCGGACCGGGCGGTCGCGGGTCGTGAAGATCATGCCGTGGCCCTGCGGCAGGACGGTGGCGGTGCCGCGGGACTGGGCCCGCGGCCGCTGCTCGACGAGGAGGAACTCGCCCCCGGTGTAGTCGGTGCCCTGCGCGTTCAGGCCGATGACGACCTGCAGCGGGAAGACCATCTCCCCGAAGAGGTCGCGGTGCAGCGCGTTCCAGTCGCCCGCCCCGTAACGCAGCAGGATCTGGGCGGACTTGTCCTGTCCGGCCCGGTGGCACAGGGTGAGCCACTCCCCCAGGGTGTCCGGCCAGGGCGCCGGCCGGTCGAGCTTGTCCGCCCAGTCCCGGGCGATGGTCAGCAGGTGCGGGTAGAACGCCTCGCGCAGGGCCTGGACGGGGGCGGGCGGCGGGTCGGCGAAGTAGCGGTAGCGGCCCGAGCCGAAGCGGTGCCGCGCCATGTCGACGGTGGAGCGGAAGTGCCGCTCCTCGTCATAGTGCGCGATCAGGGCGCGGCAGTCGGCCGGGCCGAGCAGCCGTGGGGTCGACGCGCAGCCCAGCTCGTCGAGTGCGCCGGTCAGGGCCGGCCAGTCGGCGGCCGCGACGCGCCGGGCGAGCACACCGGGCCGGGTCCGTCGCTCCGGGGTCGTGCGGGTCATGGGGTGCTCCCAACGGGGGTCGGAGCGGCGGGTGGGATCACTGACGGGACGGGGCTCAGGTGGCGTCCGGGCCGACGCCCTCGATGCCGAGGAGCTTTTGCTTGGGCGCGGGCCCGGCCGCGTAGCCGGACAGGGAGCCGTCGGCGGCGATCACCCGGTGGCAGGGCCGGACGATGAGCAGCGGGTTCGCGCCGATCGCGGTGCCGACGGCGCGCACCGCGCCGCGTGCCGCACCGATCTCGGCGGCGATCCCTCCATAGGTGGTCGTGGTGCCGTAGGGCACGGTCTCCAGGGCCTTCCACACCCGCTGCTGGAAGTCCGTGCCCCGGGGGAGGTGTTCGATGCGGAAGCGGGTCAGCGTCCCGTCGAAGTACGCGCGCAGCTGCTCGACGATCGCGGCGAAGGCGTCGGGGTCGCGCGTCCAGCCGTCCTGGACGGTGGCGGCGCCCTTCTGGCCGGGCAGGGACAGCGAGGCGAGCGCGGTGCCGCCCGGTGCGGTGGCCGATTCCTCGCCCACCAGCAGAAGTTCGCCCAGCGGGCTGTCGAGGGTGGTGTAGAGCGTCATGATCCTGTGCCTTCCGTGATGGCGGGTCGGTCGGTCGCCGGCTTTGTGGCCGGCGTGTTCCAGAAGTGGTGCATCGCGTACGAGCGCCAGGGGCGCCAGCCGTGGGCGTGCGCCGCCGGCGCGTCCGCAGGCATCCCCGCCCGGCGCATGCCGGCCCGTACGGCCACGTCCCCGCTCAGCAGGACATCGGGGTCCCCCAGGGCGCGCATCCGGATGTACCCGGCGGTCCACGGGCCGATACCGCGCAGAGCGAGCAGTGCCTGCTCGGTACGGTCGCGGTCGGCTCCGGCGTCCAGGGTGACGGTGCCGTCGGCGAGCGCGGCGGCGAGGGTGCGCAGGGCAGCCCGTCGCGACTCCGGTATGCCAAGAGCCGTGAGCGAGGCCCGCGCCAGGTCCTCGGGCCGCGGGAAGAGGTGGGTGAGCGCACCGGACGGTTCCGGCAGCGGTTCGCCGTGGGCGGCGACCAGTGCGCCGCCGAGGGTGCGGCCGGCCGCGACCGAGACCTGCCGGCCGAGCACGGCGCGGACGGCGAGTTCGTGCGGGTCGGGGGTGCCCGGTGCCCGCAGCCCGGGGCACTGCGCCACCAGCGGCGCCAGAACGGGGTCCGCGCCGAGGCGCTCGGCCACCGCGTACGGATCGGCGTCCAGATCGAAGAGGCGGCGCACCCGCTGGCTCGCGGTGGTCAGATCGCGCAGCTCGGTCAGGCGCAGCCGGCAGTTCAGCCAGCCGTCGCCGGTCGCCTCGTCGACCTCGGCGACACCGGCGCCGTGCGGCAGCCGCAGGGTGCGCCGGTAGGTGCGGGTGCCCGGCTCGCCGCTGACGTCCTCGATGCCGGTGAGCGCACGCCGCTGGAGGTGGTCGAAGAGCGGCCCCGCCGCGTACGGGCCGCGGAAAGCCAGCCGCAGCGGCAGCGTGCCCGCCGTGCCGCCGGGCGCGACCGGGCCGAACCGGGTCGGCCTGCCGGGGCGGGCGGCGCGCAGCTCGCTCGGGGTGAGGGCGTAGATCTCCTTGATCGTGTCGTTGAACTGGCGCACGCTGGCGAAGCCGGCCGCGAAGGCGATCTCGGCTGCCGGCAGGCCGGTGGTCTGCAGGAGGACCCGGGCGGTGTGGGCGCGCTGGGCCCGCGCCAGGGCGACGGGGCCCGCGCCCAGTTCGGCGTTCAGCTGCCGCTGGACCTGCCGGGCGCTGTAGCCGAGCCGGGCGGCGAGTCCGCTGACGCCTTCCCGGTCGACCACGCCCTCACCGATCAGCCGCATCGCCCGCCCGACGACATCGGCGCGGGCATTCCACTCCGCGGAGCCGGGAACCGCGTCGGGGCGGCAGCGCCGGCAGGCGCGGAAGCCGGAGCCCTGGGCGGCGGCGGAGGTCGGGAAGAAGGTGACATTGCGGCGGCGGGGCGTGGTGGCCGGGCAGCTCGGCCGGCAGTAGATGCCGGTCGTGGACACCGCGAAGAAGAAGGCGCCGTCGAATCTGGCGTCCCTGCTGCGCACCGCCTCGTACCTGGTTTCCTCGTTGCTCACGGTGTCCACTGTGCCGCAGGTCAGGGCGGGGCGCTGGCGGAAATCGGACGTGGCGCTCGGCAGGCCGGGGGCGCGCGTGCGGGGTGCGGCCGCCCGCCGCCGGGGCTTCGGGCCCGCTCACGCGCGCACCGGATCAGGAACGAGCCGGCGGCCCGCACGCCGCAGCCAACACCGTTCGCCAGAACGGCAGTTGGTGGTGAAGCGTGGGCGGTGCGCCGTAGCGCAGAGGCACGCCCCGGCACGACGAAGCGCCCGGCACCTTGGCGTGCCGGGCGCGCTGATGCCCTCGTGACCAGCCGCTTCAGGCCGGCGGCAGCGGCCAGTCGTTCAGCGAGCCACCGCGCCACTCGACGAGACCCGGGTCGTCGAGCGCGATGTCCTCGGCCTGTCCGGCGACGCCCGCGCGGCGCAGAAATTCGGCGACATCGCCACGGCCGTGAGCCAGGCCGACGATCTGCCCGCGGACGGTCACCCGCCGGCCGCCGGACGGCGTCGGGGGGTGCACGATGACAGGCGGATGCTCGGTCATGCCTCCAGCCTGCGCCGGGCTCCGCGCTCCCGCACGTCGACGGCGACCGTGGGCGGCGGCCCCCGACACGCGGAAGCCCCGGCCGGACGGGGGGACCGGTCGGGGCTCGCGGGTGCGCGCTTCTTCAGCGCCCACACTCAATTGAACGGTAAACAGAGCAATCACGTTCCACCCGGGTGAGGTGATGACGGTCACTCCGGCGGAGGCGGCGGCCCGGCGGGCCCACCCACCGCACCCGACCCCCCGTCAGACCTTGAGCGGCTTGATCGCCGTAGGGGCGTGGCCGGGCTCGGTCGCGAGCTCCTCCCACTCGTTCACCTTGTCGATCTCCGCGGCCGCCATGGAGATATTGGTGATCCGCTCCAGGATGGCCTCGACGACGACCGGGACGCGGTGTTCGGCGGCCAGCTTCTTGGCCTCCTCGAAGGCGGCGCCCAGTTCGCTCGGGTCGGTGACCCGGATGGCCTTGCAGCCCAGCCCCTCGACGACCTTGACGTGGTCCACGCCGTAGACGCCCAGCTCCGGCGAGTTGATGTTCTCGAACTCCAGGTTCACCTGGAAGTTGATGTCGAGCCCGCGCTGGGCCTGACGGATCAGGCCCAGGTAGGCGTTGTTCACCAGCACGTGGATGTACGGGATCCGGTGCTGGGCGCCGACGGCCAGCTCTTCGAGCATGAACTGGAAGTCGTAGTCGCCGGAGAGCGCGACGACCGGCGTCGCCGGGTCGGCGGTGGCGACACCCAGCGCGGCCGGCAGGGTCCAGCCGAGCGGGCCGGCCTGACCGCAGTTGATCCAGTGGCGGGGCCGGTAGACGTGCAGCATCTGCGCGCCGGCGATCTGGGACAGGCCGATGGTGGTGACGTAGCGGGTCTCCGGGCCGAAGGCCTTGTTCATCTCCTCGTAGACGCGCTGCGGCTTCATCGGGATGTCGTCGAAGTGCGTACGGCGCTGGAGCCGGGCCTTGCGTTCCTGGGTGGAGGCGGCCCAGGCAGCGCGGTCAGGCAGGGTGCCGGCGGCCCGGTGCTCCTTGGCCACCTCGACGAACAGCTCCAGCGCGGCCCCGGCGTCCGAGGCGATGCCGTAGTCCGGGGCGAAGATCTTGCCGATCTGGGTCGGCTCGATGTCGACGTGGACGAACGTGCGGCCGCGGGTGTAGACGTCCAGCTTGCCGGTGTGGCGGTTGGCCCAGCGGTTGCCGATGCCCAGGACGAAGTCGGACTCCAGGAAGGTCGCGTTGCCGTAGCGGTGCGAGGTCTGCAGGCCGACCATGCCGGCGTTCAGCTCGTGATCGTCGGCGAGGATGCCCCAGCCCATCAGGGTGGGGACGACCGGCGTGCCGGTCAGCTCGGCGAACTCGACCAGCAGCTCGGAGGCGTCGGCGTTGAGGACGCCGCCGCCGGCGACGATCAGCGGACGCTCCGACGCGGCGAGGAGCGCGAGGGCCTTCTCGATCTGGGCGCGGGTCGCGGCCGGCTTGAAGGCCGGCAGCGGTTCGTACGTCTCGGGGTCGAAGTCGATCTCGGTCAGCTGGACATCGACCGGCAGGTCGATCAGGACCGGGCCGGGCCGCCCGGAGCGCATCAGGTGGAACGCCTGCTGGAAGACGCCGGGGACCTGCGCGGCCTCCATCACGGTGGTCGCCGCCTTGGTGACCGGCCCCGCGATCGCGGCGATGTCGACGGCCTGGAAGTCCTCCTTCTGGATCACCGCGGTCGGGGCCTGGCCGGTGAGGCAGAGGATCGGGATCGAGTCGCCGATCGCGGAGTAGAGGCCGGTGATCATGTCCGTTCCGGCCGGGCCGGAGGTGCCGATGCAGACGCCGATGTTGCCCGGGTGGGTCCGGGTGTAGCCCTCGGCCATGTGCGAGGCGCCCTCGACGTGCCGCGCGAGGGTGTGGTCGATCCCGCCGGCGCCCTTGAGCGCCGCGTAGAAGGGGTTGATCGCGGCGCCCGGCACGCCGAAGGCGTGGCGCACGCCCTCCCGCTTGAGGATCTCCACCGCGGCGCGGGCGGCTGTCATTCGAGGCATCGCGTACTCCTGCATCGACCTGTCACGGGCACGCTCCGGCACAGAGCCAGAGGTCTAATTCCGTATAGCGGAATCAATATTTTGCTTTATGGAAGGAACGTAGAGTGAGGCGTACCGCCCGTCAAGAGGTGGCCCTCAAGAGGCGCACAGCGAGCGGCGCACCCGAACCGGCACCGGAAACGCGAAAGCCGCGCACGGGCAAGGCCCACTGCGCGACCGAGGGGCGGCCACGGAGGCCACCGGTCAGGGGGCGTACGCGCGCCCCCACCCGCACGAAACCGCCGGCGCCCCCGACCTCACTCGGAGGTCAAGAGCACCGGCGGCACGCTGAGTTGACGCCACGTCAGCGAATCGGCACCCCCGCCAGCGTGCGGGCGATCACCAGCCGCTGAATCTCGCTCGTGCCCTCAAAAATCGTATAAATAGCGGCATCCCTGTGCATCCGCTCGACCGGGTATTCGCGGGTGAAGCCGTTGCCGCCGAGGATCTGGACGGCCTGGGCGGTGACCTTCTTGGCGACCTCGCTGGCGAAGAGCTTGGACATGGAGCCCTCGGCCGACGTGAAGGGCTTGCCGGTCGCGGCCATCCAGGAGGCGCGCCAGACCAGCAGCCGGGCCGCGTCGACCTGGGTACGCATGTCGGCGAGCTGGAAGGCCACGCCCTGGTTGTCGATGATCGGGCGGCCGAACTGCGTGCGGGTCCGGGCGTACTCCAGGGCCTCTTCGTAGGCGGCGCGGGCGGTGCCGACCGCCATCGCGCCGACGGCGGGACGCGAGGCCTCGAAGGTGGCCATCGCCGCGTTCTTCACCCGCTCGCCGTCGCTCTTGACCGCCTCACGGGCGCGGGCGAGGCGCTCGTCGAGCTTCTCCTTGCCGCCGAGCAGGCAGTGGCCGGGAACGCGGACGTCCTCCAGGACGACCTCGGCGGTGTGCGAGGCGCGGATGCCGTGCTTCTTGAACTTCTGCCCCTGGGAGAGGCCGGGGGTCTGCGGCGGGACGATGAAGGAGGCATGCCCCTTGGAGCCCAGCTCGGCGTCGACGACCGCGACGACGACATGGACGCCGGCGATGCCGCCGTTGGTGGCCCAGGTCTTGGTGCCGTTGAGCACCCATTCGTCCTTGGCCTCGTCGTAGACCGCGCGGGTGCGCATCGAGGCGACGTCCGAGCCGGCGTCCGGTTCCGACGAGCAGAAGGCCGCGACCTTCACGTCGTTCACATCGCCGTACATCTGCGGGACCCAGGTGCCGATCTGCTCCTCGGTGCCGTTCGCGAGCACGCCGACGGCCGCGAGTCCGGTGCCCACGATCGACAGGCCGATCCCGGCGTCACCCCAGAACAGCTCCTCCAGAGCCATGGGGATGCCCAGGCCGGTGGGGTCGAAGAACTGCTGGGCGTAGAAGTCCAGCGAGTACAGACCGATCTTGGCGGCCTCCTGGATCACCGGCCAGGGGGTCTCCTCGCGCTCGTCCCATTCGGCGGCGGCGGGGCGCATGACGTCCGCGGCGAAGCCGTGAATCCAGTCACGGACTTCCTTCTGCTCATCGTTGAGCTCCATGGTGAACTCGGCCATGTCCCCTCCAGTGCTGCACGCCGTACGATGTTACTAGCGGTAACCCGCAGTGTGTTACTCGCCAGTAGGGGATGTCAACTCCCCTACGGACGAATTCGCCGCGGAGAACGGGTGTTACGTTGCGCCAGCGCCACAGATTCACAAGGGTGGGGAGCACGACCATGGAACGCACCGAGCGCAGCGGCAGCCGGCATTCGACGACCGAGCGCAGGCGGCGGGAGCTGTTGGAGGCCGCCGAGCGCATTGTGCTGCGCGACGGCCCGGATGCCTCGATGAACGCCATCGCCGCCGAGGCCGGCATCACCAAGCCGATCCTCTACCGGCACTTCGGGGACAAGGGCGGGCTCTACCGCGCGCTCGCCCTGCGGCACACCGATGCCCTGCTGGCCAATCTGGCCACCGCGCTGGACGCCCCCGTCCTGCGCCGCGACCGGGTCGAGGCCACCCTCGACGCCTACCTGCTCGCGATCGAGAGCCAACCGCAGGTGTACCGCTTCCTGATGCACCCCTCCGACGGGGACACCGCGCCCGAGACCGGGTTCGACGTGGGGCGGCACTCCGCCCCACTCCTGCGCCGGCTCGGCGAGGAGCTGGCCAAGGTGATCACCGACCGGCTGGACCTCGGGCCGGGCGGCGAGCTGACGGCACGCGTGTGGGGGCACGGCATCGTCGGCATGATGCACGGCGCCGGCGACTGGTGGCTGCGCGAACGCCCGTGCACCCGTGAGCAGTTGGTCACACAATTGGCCGATCTGCTCTGGGGCCAGCTGGCCGCGGTCGCGGACCGTGAGGGCGGCCCCGGCTTCTGAGCTGCGGCCGTGCGGGGGCGGGCCGCGCGTCGCTCAGCGGCCGGCGGTCCCCGCCGCCGCGGCCCACGGGGCCCGGGCCGCCGCCCGCAGCGCCCGGCGCCGGCGCAGCCCGGTGAGGTGGTCGACGTACAGACCGCCGTCGAGGTGATCGCACTCGTGCTGCAGGCAGCGGGCGAAGAAGCCGGTGCCGATCACGGTCCGGGGCTCGCCACCGGCATCGACCCCGGTCACGACGGTGTGGTCGTGGCGCGGGGTGCCGGCCTCGATGCCCGGGAGCGACAGGCAGCCCTCGGGGCCGCGGAAGACCGGGCCGTCCGCCTCGACGAGCCGGGGGTTGACCAGATGGCCGAGGTGCCGGCGGTCCTCGTCGTCGGGGCAGTCGTAGACGAAGACCCGCAGCGGCACGCCGATCTGGTTGGCGGCCAGGCCCACGCCCTGTGCGGCGTACATCGTCGCGAACATGTCCTCGACCAGCTGCCGCAGCGCGCCGTCGAACGCGGTGACCTCCTCGCAGGGCGCGGTCAGGGCCGGGTCGCCGAGCAGGCGCAGGGGGTGGACACGTCCGGAACTGCCCTGGATGGTGCGAGAACGCATGGGGGTAAGGGTACGGCCAGGGCCGCCCCGGATGTCGCCGCACGGGTGGCGGGGTTCGGGCCCGCCGCCGGATCTCGATAGGCTGATCCCCGACCGAAGCCCCGGCCGGTCATCGGCTGCGGAGGAGGCGTTCCACCGGCAGCGGTACGGCAGGGGGGCGCCGGATGCAAGGAGGATCAAGGACGATGGCAGGCAACACGGAGCCGCTGTCGCCGCGGGCCAAGCTGGCCGTGACGGCGGGCAAGGCCGCGGCGGCGGTATCGCGCGCGGCGGGCCGCGGCAGCGGATCGGTGATCGGTGGCCGGGTGGCGCTCAAGCTCGACCCCGACCTGCTCGCGCGGCTGGCCGGGCACCTGGACGTGATCCTGGTGTCGGCGACGAACGGCAAGACGACCACGACCCGGCTGATCGCCGAGGCGCTGCGGGCCAGCGGCCCGGTGGTCTCCAACGCGCTCGGCGCCAACATGCCGGCCGGTATCACCTCGGCGCTGGCCGGCGGGTCGGACGCCAAGTACGGCGTCATCGAGGTGGACGAGAAGTACCTCGCCGGTGTGGCGCGCGATGTCACGCCGAAGGCCATAGCGCTGCTGAATCTCTCGCGCGACCAGCTCGACCGCGCCGCGGAGACCCGGATGCTGGCCGAGCACTGGCGTGAGGGCCTGGCCGGCTCCAAGGCGCTGATCATCGCCAACGCGGACGACCCGCTGATCGTGTGGGCGGCCTCGTCGTCCGCGAACGTGGTGTGGGTCGCGGCCGGCCAGGAGTGGAAGGACGATGCCTGGTCCTGCCCCTCGTGCGGTGGCGTGATGCAGCGGCCCGGCGAGGACTGGTTCTGCGGCGAGTGCGGCTTCCGCCGCCCCACGCCCAGCTGGGCGCTGTCCGGCGACCATGTGCTCGATCCGCACGGCAGCGCCTGGCCGATCAAGCTCCAGCTGCCGGGGCGCGCCAACAAGGCGAACGCCACCACGTCCGCCGCGGTCGCCGCCGCGTTCGGGGTGCCGCCGCAGGTGGCCCTGGAGCGGATGTTCTCGGTGCAGGCCGTGGCCGGCCGCTATGACGTGGTCTCGTTCCAGGACCGGGAGCTGCGGCTGCTGCTGGCGAAGAACCCGGCCGGCTGGCTGGAGACCTTCTCGCTGATCGACCCGCCGCCGACCCCGGTGATCATGTCCGTGAACGCGCGCGGCGCGGACGGCACGGACACCTCGTGGCTGTGGGACGTCGACTACACCCGGCTGGCCGGGCACCCGCTCTTCGTGCTGGGCGACCGCAAGCTGGACCTCGCGGTGCGTCTGGAGGTCGCGGGACTCGACTTCCACGTGTGCGAGAACCTCGACGAGGCGGCGCGGATGGCACCGCCCGGACGGATCGAGGTCATCGCCAACTACACGGCCTTCCAGGACCTGCGCCGCCGCGTGGGCAACTGAGTGCGGTCCACCGACCTTACGGACAAGGACGAGCGAGCATGAGTGACAACAGCCTGCGCCTGGTGTGGATCTACCCGGACCTGCTGAGCACGTACGGCGACCAGGGCAACGCCCTGGTGGTGGAGCGCCGGGCGCGGCAGCGCGGTCTGGACGTACAGCGTCTGGACGTACGCTCCGACCAGCAGATCCCCACCTCCGGTGACATCTACCTGATCGGCGGCGGTGAGGACCGGCCGCAGCGGCTGGCCGCGGAGCGGCTGATCCGTGACGGCGGACTGGGCCGCGCGGTCTCCAACGGCGCGATCGTCTTCTCGGTCTGTGCCGGCTACCAGATCCTGGGCCACGAGTTCGTCAACGACCTCGGGGAGCGCCAGCAGGGCATGGGTCTGCTGGACGTGGTGAGCACCCGCGGTGAGGCGGAGCGCTGTGTCGGCGACGTTCTCGCCGACATCGACCCGCAGTTGGGGCTGCCGCCGCTGACCGGCTTCGAGAACCACCAGGGCGTCACCCACCTGGGCAAGACGGCCCGGCCGTTCGCCAAGGTGCGGTTCGGCAACGGCAACGGCGTCGGCGACGGCTACGAGGGCGCGTACAGCGACACCGTCTTCGGCACGTATCTGCACGGTCCGGTGATGGCCCGCAACCCGCACATCGCCGATCTGCTGATCAAGCTGGCGCTGGACGTCAACGCGCTGCCTCCGGTGGAGGACCGCTGGTACGAGGCGCTGCGCCAGGAGCGGATCGCGGCGGCCACCCAGCCCGCTTGATACCGGTCGACGCCATGTTCGGGCCCTTCGCCCACATGTGACGTTTGCCGGAGTTGCCACCCTTTCGTACGCCCGCAGTCCCGCACTGCGGGCGTTCGTGTGCCCGGTGGCTCCGCGCTTGTAGGGTGAGCGGGATCCAACCGGACGACGGGGTCCGGGCCTCCGGTTGAGTTGCAGAGGGTTTTCGAGCAATGCGTATTGGTGTCCTCACCTCCGGCGGCGACTGCCCCGGCCTGAACGCCGTCATCCGGTCCGTCGTCCACCGCGCCACCGCTGATCACGGCGATGAGGTGATCGGCTTCCGTGACGGCTGGAAGGGCCTGCTGGAATGTGATTACCGCAAGCTCGACCTCGATGCCGTCGGTGGCATCCTGGCGCGCGGCGGCACCATCCTCGGCTCCTCACGGGTGCAGCCCGCCCATCTGCGGGACGGTGTGGAGCGGGCCCGCGGCCACGTCGCCGAGCTGGGTCTGGACGCCATCATCCCGATCGGCGGCGAGGGCACGCTGAAGGCGGCACGGCTGCTGTCGGACGCGGGCCTGCCGATCGTCGGCGTGCCAAAGACCATCGACAACGACATCGCGGTCACCGACGTGACGTTCGGCTTCGACACCGCGGTGGGCGTCGCCACCGAGGCGCTGGACCGGCTCAAGACCACCGCGGAGTCCCATCAGCGGGTGATGATCGTCGAGGTGATGGGACGGCACACCGGCTGGATCGCCCTGCACTCGGGGATGGCGGCCGGCGCGCACGCCATCGTGGTGCCGGAGCGGCCCTTCGACATCGACGAGCTCACCGCTCGGGTGGCCGAACGCTTCGAGGCCGGCAAGAAGTTCGCGATCGTGGTGGTCGCCGAGGGCGCCAAGCCGCGCGAGGGCAGCATGACCTTCGACATCGGCGGCAAGGACATGTACGGCCACGAGCGGTTCGCCGGTGTCGCCCGGCAGCTGTCGGTGGAGCTGGAGGACCGCCTCGGCAAGGAGGCCCGCCCGGTCATCCTCGGCCACGTCCAGCGCGGCGGGACGCCGACCGCCTACGACCGGGTGCTCGCCACCCGCTTCGGCTGGCACGCCGTCGAGGCCGCGCACCGCGGCGAGTTCGGGATGATGACCGCGCTGCGCGGCACGGACATCACGCTGGTGCCGCTGGCCGAGGCGGTCGAGACGCTCAAGACGGTGCCCGTGGAACGCTACGACGAGGCCGAGTGCGTGCTCTGAAGCAGCGCGCGCCCGGCGCGTCGGTCCGGGGTCACCCCGGATCCGTGACGCCCTGACGCACGAGCCGCCCCCGGCCGATGTTCCGGCCGGGGGCGGTTCTAGTCTTGTGGCCGGACTATCGGTACGAATCAGGAGCGAGCGGATGGATCACAGCGGGCACGGCATGGACGGCATGAACATGGATCTGCCGCCGTTCACGCTGGGGCGTGGCCTGGAGTTCGGTGGTGATCCGCTGTTCCTCGTCGGCTGCCTGCTGGGGCTGGGCCTCTACGGCTGGGCGGTGTTCCGGCTGCGGCGGCGGGGGGACGCCTGGCCGGTGGGCCGGACCGTCGCCTGGACGCTGGGCATCCTGACGGTGGCGCTGGTGATGTGCACCCAGCTGAACGACTACGGCATGGCGATGTTCAGCGTCCACATGGTCCAGCACATGATCATCAGCATGCTCTCGCCGATCCTGCTGCTGCTCGGGGCGCCGGTGACGCTGGCGCTGCGGGCACTGCCGACCGCCTCGCGCGGACGCAGGGGCCCGCGCGAACTGCTGGTCGCGCTGCTGCACAGCCGCTACATGCGAATCATCACGCACCCCGCCTTCACCATCCCCCTCTTCATCGCCAGCCTCTACGGGCTCTACTTCTCCCCGCTGTTCGACTTCCTGATGGAGTCGCGGGCCGGGCACATCGGGATGATGGTGCACTTCCTCGCGGTCGGCCTGGTGTTCTTCTGGCCGATCATGGGCGTCGACCCGGGCCCGCACCGGCCCGGCCATGTGATGCGGATCCTGGAGCTGTTCGCGGGCATGCCGTTCCACGCGTTCTTCGGGATCGCGCTGATGATGGCCTCGGAGCCGATGGTCGACACCTTCGTGCACCCGCCGGCCTCGCTGGGGATCGAGGCGCTGTCGGACCAGACGGCCGCCGGCGGCATCGCCTGGGCCTTCAGCGAGATCCCGTCCGTCGTGGTGCTGATCGCGCTGGTCTTCCAGTGGTACCGGTCCGACGAGCGGCAGTCGCAGCGCGCGGACCGGGCCGCCGACCGCAACGGCGACAAGGACCTGGTCGAGTACAACGCCTACCTCGCCTCGCTCCACGCACGGGGGCGCTAACGGCGGGTCGGCGCATCGCGCCGTCCTCTGGGGGTGGAGGTCGGGCGACGGGCGGGCGGGTCGGCGCATCGCGCCGCCTTCTGGGGGTGGAGGTCGGGCGACGGGCGGGGCGCCACTCTGGCGGTACGGGCCGCGGCCGGGGACGATGGTCCCATGGCCGCGGCCCGCGGCATGGACGCCCGGGCCGCCGTGAGGAGGTTGCGGGTATGCCCGGATCTGCGAGAACGATGGCCGTGTGCACGGTGGGCGGACTGGTCGTGGCGACCGCCTACACCGTGGCGTTGGGCGCCAATGGCTGGCTCTGGTTCTCCTGGGTGGTGCTGGCGCTGGTGACGATCGGGATGGTGGCCGCGCGACCCGTCTGAGCGCCCCGCCGGAGGGCGTGGGTCAGGGCCCACGGTGCGTCGGACGCGGCGGGTCAGAAGCGGAAGACCGGCCCGGTGGCGGAGTCCATCGTGCAGGCGTTGGGGAACTCCTTGCGCCAGTTCACCGGGCTGCCGTGCCAGGTGCCGGTCGCGGTGACGGTGACCGGGTCGAACTCCCGGGTGCAGCTGTGCGGCTCCCCGGGCAGGGCATCGAGGTCCCCGTGTGCCCAGGTCAGCGCGTCACAGGCGGCGCGTGCGTGCGGATGCCGGCGGTAGGCGTCCGGGCAGCTGAGCCGTACCCCGCGCACCCAGGTGTTGGCGGCTCCCGACACGGTGAGCTGCAGGCCCTGGTCCATCGGCGGCTCATCGGCGCCGGCCGGGGCGGCGCCGAGCACGCCCAGCAGGGCCGTGGAGAGGGCGGCGAGCGCGGCGGTACGGGCGGATCGGCGTCCACGGCTCACGGACATCGAGGTCTCCTGGGAACGTCGGCGGGATCGGGTGCGGGGCCGACAGGGACGTGGCGCCCGGCGGCCCCAGGCCACCCCGCCGGACGCCGGCGGGCAAGCGGCCACGCCGCGAGGTCGCCCGTACGGGCCCCGGATCCAGGCCCGGGAGACAAGAAGGTGACCGGCAACGAAGGAGGCGGCTTCGTCGCCGGTCACCGGACCGGGATCACCCCACGCGCTCGATACGGGCGCGCCGGATCAGGTTCTTCCCCTCCTCACGGACCTGGTCGAAGGCCGCGTTGTTCAGCAGCACACAGCTGCCCGAGGTGGAGGTCACGGAGACGGTCGTCGACTTGTCGTTGTCCAGGTTGGTCACCTTCAGCTTGGTCCCGGCGGGGAACTGGTCGCTGGACGCCGCCGGCGCGCCGCCCTCGCCGGACAGGGTCACCGTCGAGCCGGGGCAGACCACGTCGCCGTCGCCGCCCGCGGAGCCGCCCGCGGCGGGCGGGGCTGCCGAGGCGGAGGAGTCACCCGGGGCGGAGGTGCCCGCCGAGCCGGGCGGCGCCGTCGAGGAGGCGGGCGGGGCGTCGCCGCCCGGAGACTGCTGCGCCGGCGGGGCACCGGCCCGGTCCCCGCCCCCTTCCGCGGAGCAGCCGGCGGCCTTCTGCTTGACGCCGATCTCCTTGATCACGGCTTCCCGGTTGGCGATCCGGGCCGCCGACTGGGAGTCCGGGTGGGCCCGCTGGTCGGCGATGAACTTCTGGTTGTTGCTCAGGGCGGCGGACAGACCGTCACAGGCCACCGATGCCTGGCTGGTGCCCGTGGTGGCGATGGCGATGCCGCCCACCAGCGCCGCGGCACTGACACAGACGACGATCTTCTGGCGCCGGCCGACCGTTTTCTTCCGGGACATCTCTGCACTCCTGTTCTCGGCCTGGAACCGTGGATTCAGGCTCGGTTGCCGGACAGTACGCCGGGCCAACCCGGGCTCGTTCAGTGGAAGTTGAAAGTTGTCCGTGGATGCCAAAGGGGATTCCGGACGGCGGCCGGGTCTGCCAGGGTGCGGGTATGCGGGGCGCCGGCCGGAGTGCGCCTGGGATGTCCTCCGGCCGGCGTGGCCGTTAGCTGCGGCGGTCCGTCCGCGTCGCGGCGCGGGGTCGGCCGGGCGCCTCCCGTCAGGACCCTCCGTCCGCTCCTGCGGGAGGACCCCGGCCGAGTAACGGGACGGCCCGGCACGGCTGTTGACGAGAGCGTCCACCGTCCGGGACGTCCGCCGGCGCGGCGTCCGGGTACGTCAGCGGCCCGACGACGGAGTGCCGGGCGACCCGGCACCGGCGGCATGGCCACCGGGCGGCACGGAGAAGGTCCGGCGGCCGATGCCGACCGCGTCGTCCCTCGCGGACCGGGCGCCGACAGGCGGGCGTGCACACCCGTCCCCCTCCCCCTCGGCCCCCCGACCGGCCCCGGCCTGCCCACCCCCGCCGTGCGGCGGGGACGCGGGGTGCGGCCGACGCGCCGGCCGGTGCGTTCGCGGGACGCCGGCGGGCGTCAGCATCGATCCGGCCGAAGGTGGTTACAAGTAGCGGCATGTGCTCATAAACTCACTGGCTGTCCCGGGCCCTCATGACCTTGAACGGCCTCCCCCCATGGCAAGCCAACCGAACAAGGGAGCTGCTCCGTGCTCTACCAGGTGCTGAAGTACCTCCTCCTCGGACCACTGCTGCGGCTGGTGTTCCGACCACGGATCGAGGGACTGGAGCACATCCCGGAAGAGGGCGCGGCGATCATCGCGGGCAACCATCTGTCGTTCGCGGATCACTTCGTGATGCCGGCGATCGTGCCGCGCCGGGTGACCTTTCTGGCCAAAGCCGAGTACTTCACCGGACCCGGCCTCAAAGGGCGGCTGACCGCGGCGTTCTTCCGCGGCGTCGGGCAGATTCCGGTGGACCGCTCCGGGGGCCGCGCCTCGCGGGCGGCCCTGTCCTCGGGGCTCTCCGTCCTGCGCAAGGGCCACCTTCTGGGGATCTACCCGGAGGGCACCCGCTCGCACGACGGCCGGCTCTACAAGGGGCGGACCGGGGTCGCCTCGATGGCCGTCATCGCGGGCGTGCCGGTGGTGCCCTGCGCGATGATCGGCACCTTCGAGGCCCAGCCGACGGGCCGGCGGCTGCCGCGCGCGATGCGGATCACCATCCGCTTCGGCGCACCGCTGGACTTCGCGCGGTACGAGGGGATGGAGGACGACCGCTTCATCCTGCGTGCCGTCACCGACGAGATCATGTACGCGATCCTCACGCTGTCCGGCCAGGAGTACGTCGACCGGTACGCGGGCGAGGCCAAGGCCGAGGCACAGGCCCAGGCGCGCGCTCAGGGGCGGCGGGGACACGGGAGGGAAAAGGGCCGGGTGAAGGGGGAGGACGAGCCGACGGGCAAGAGCGCGGGCACGGAGTAGGCGCGGCGGCCGGCGGTCACGTGGCGGGGGCGGCCGGAAAGATCCCGGCCGCCCCCGCCTTTTCTCTGCCGTGCGGGATCAGGGAGCGGCCGGAAGGTCGGCGGCACCCTTGGCGGCGGCCTTGGCCGTCGCCTTGCCCGGCTGGGGCGTGGCGTGCGGAGCGCAGGTCACGTCCTTGGCGTCGGTCTTCCCTTCCAGGAAGTACGCGTCGACCCGGTCGTTGATGCAGGGGTTGACCTGGCCGGTGACACCGTGCGAACCGGCGTCCCGCTCGGTGATCAGGCGGGAGCCCTTGAAGCGGTGGTGCAGGTCCACGGCGCCGCCGTAGGGCGTGGCCGCGTCGCGCTTGCTCTGCACGATCAGCACGCTCGGCAGGCCCTTGCCCGTCTTGACGTCGATCGCGCGCTGCTGCTTGGCCGGCCAGCTGGCGCAGGGCAGGTTCATCCAGGCGTTGGCCCAGGTCATGAACGGTGCCTTGGCGTGGATGCGGGTGTTGTCCCGGTCCCACTTCTGCCAGCTGGTGGGCCACTTGGTGTCGGTGCACTCGACGGCCGTGTAGACGGCGTTGCCGTTCTCCGAGGCGATGTTGCCCGCGGTGTCCTTGAGGTTCGGACCGGCGTTCTCGACCAGCGGCTTGCTGTCACCGGAGCGGTAGGAGCTCCAGACCTCGGCGACCGTGGTCCACATCGAGTCGTAGTACGGCGCGTTCTGGAAGAAGCCGGTCAGCTCGGCGGGGCCGACGACGCCACCGATGGGGTTCTTCCTCGCGGTCGCCCGCAGCTTCTCCCAGGCCGCCTGGACCTTCTGGGGGGTGTCCCCGATGTGGTAGGCGGCGTCGTTCTTGGCGACCCACTTCTTCCAGTCGCCCCAGCGGGTCTCGAAGGCGATGTCCTGGTCGAGGTTGGCCTGGTACCAGATCTTCTCGCGGGAGGGATCGACGACGCTGTCGACGAGCATCCGGCGGACATGGCCCGGGAAGAGCGTCCCGTACACGGCGCCCAGGTAGGTGCCGTAGGAGACGCCCAGGTAGTTGAGCTTCTTCTCACCGAGCGCGGCACGGATCACGTCCATGTCGCGGGCGGTGTTCGTGGTCGTCATGTACGGCAGCAGGCCGTGGCTGCGCTCGGCACAGCCCTTCGCGTACTCCTTGGCGAGCTTGCGCTGGGCGCCCTTGTCAGCCTCGCTGGACGGCACCGGGTCGGCCTTGGGTGCCTTGACGAACTCCTGCGGGTCCATGCAGGAGATCGGCGCGGAGTGCCCCACGCCCCGGGGGTCGAAGCCCACGAAGTCGTAGGCCTTGGCCGTCTTGGCCCAGAGCGGGTTCTCGGTGGTGATGCGGGTCGGGAACCGCATGCCCGAGCCGCCGGGACCACCGGGGTTGTACAGCAGGGAGCCCTGTCGCTCCTTCTTGTCGCCGGTGCTGACGGCCCGGTCGACGGCGATCTTGATGGTGCGGCCGTTGGGCTTGGCGTAGTCGACGGGGACCGCCACATAGCCGCACTGGACGGGTGACTTCAGGCCCCAGTCGGCGGGGCACTCCTGCCACTGGATGCCCTTCTTGGCGGCGCGCGCGGCGGCGGTCTGTACGCCGCGCGACTCGGCCGAGCCGCCGTGGTGCCGCTCACCTGCGGTGGCGGGCGTGGCGGATATCGCTCCGGCGAGGAGCGCTCCGGTCACCAGGGTGCCGGCGGCGCCGAGCGCTGCAGATTTTCTCACGTGGTCAATTCCCCCTGCATGGTGCGCCACTCGTGGCGGCGTTGATCACAGGCTTACAGAGGGATCCTGACGTGTGCCGTCCCCGCTTGAACAGGTTGCGCCCGCAATTCTTTACCAAGCTGTAGGTATCCGGCCGCCGGGGAGCCGCTCCGTCGGGGTGCGCTCGGGGACGGCACGCACGTGGCCGGACGGCCGGCGGGCCACTCACGGCGGGAAGATCCCGAGCGGCCGAAAAGGCCGCTGCCGAACGACCGGGAGGGCGTGGAGGTACCTCCCTCTTCCGGCCAGAGTCGCCGGCCGACCGTGCCCGCACCTCCGGGGCTCACGCTCTACCAGCTCAGGCGCCAATGTGAGGGGAATATCGCGCAATTGACCGAGCGGCGATCGCACAGCCACCAGGCTCAACGGTGCCCGCAGGACGTCAACCTCCGTACTGACCTGGCCGGTTGTCGTCCGGCGCGAGGGCTGCCGGAGGGGGCGTGCAGGGGCGAGAATACGTCAATTGCCGTAGACCTGCCCATCAGGCATGTGCCAGGCGCACACCTTCAGTAACCTTCCGTGAAGGCTCTCCCACTCACCGCCACGGGAGGGCTTCGGCGTTTTCGCCCGCAGCCGAGTCGTTCAGAAGGAGATCCGAAGTGCCGGGAATCGATCAGGTGTTGTCCCAGGCCATGGGAATCCCGGGCGTGCTCGGCGCCGGGCTGATCGACTGGACCAGCGGGCTGACACTCGGCACGGCGGGGCAGGCGCCGCACGGTGACCACGACGCGGCCGCCGCCGACACCGCCGATGTGGTGCAGGCCGTGACGCGCAACGCCAGCTTCGACACCGCGGGGGCCGGCGGTCCGGCTCTGGAGGACCTCATCATCACGGCCGCGGGCAGCTACCACCTCATCCGCTTCGTGCACACGGCCTTCGACAGCCAGACCTACCTCTACCTCTGGCTGGACCGCGCCCAGGCCAATCTCGCCGTGGCCCGGCTACGGCTGCGCGATCTGGCGGCGGAGCTGGTCGCGTCCTGACGGCGCCCTCCGCCACCTCGTACGAACGGTAAGGGAACCACCATGGGCCTGCCCATATCTCCTCCCCCGCCCGCTCCGGCCGGGCTGCTCGACCGGTTCGCCGCCGAACGCGTCACCGGCGCCCTCTCCGGTCCGCACGGCTGCTTCTACTTCCTCGACGGCGCGGTCTACTGCATAGAGAGCACCGCCGCCCCCGGGCTCGGCAGCCGCCTCACCGCGGCCGGCAAGCTCCCGCCGCAGGGCTGGGAGCACGCCGCCGAGGCGGCCGGGGAGCGGCGGACCGGCGGCCGGTTCCTGGTCGAGGAGGGCTGGCTGACGCAGGGCGAACTGGAGATCTGCCATCTCGCCGCGCTGCTCGACGCGGCCTTCTTCGCCCTGCCGCTGCCGCCCGAGGCCACCTCCTTCACCCCCGGGACGGCGCACTGGCTGGGCGTCATACGCCCGGTCAGCATCACCGCGCTCCAGCAGGCGACGGCCCGCCGCCGGGCGCTGCTCGACCGGCTGCAGCCCTGGGCGGCGGCCGACACCTCCCCCGTCATGGCCGCCGGGACCCCCGTACCGGCCGCCACCACGCGCCGCCAGCGGCGGCTGCTCGACCGGGCCGACGGCCGGCACACCCCGTACGAACTGGCCCGGATCCTGGGCGAGTCGGCGTTCGCCACGCTGCTCGACATCCGTCTGCTCGCCGCGGCCGGGCTGGTCCTCATCCCCCCGCCGCCGGCGCCGCTGCCCCGGCGCCGCCCGGGCGCCTGCCTGGACGCCCCGCCCCCGCCGGCCACCGCACCCCGCCCGTCCCCCGCCCCGCAGCGATCGGTGCCGGACGTCTTCGACACCACCGATCCGAACATCGCCCTCCTCGTCCGGCTGCGTACGGCGCTGGAGGAAGAACTGTGAGCCCTTCCGCGGGAATCCGGTGCACCCCATGAGGCGCGTCATCAGAGGGCGCGTCACGAAAAGGAGACTGATGACGATCGAACCCCGGATACGGGAGGAATTGCATTCGCTGCGCGATCAGGTCCGCCATTTCCAGGGCGGGATGGTGGCGAGCGTCGACGGCATGGTCATCGCCCATGATCTGCCGGACATCGAACCGGACGGCCTGGCCGCGCTCACCGCCGCGGCGATCGGGGTCGCCCAGCGCCTCACCGAGGCGACCGGACAGGGCGCCTTCGAGGAATCCCTGACCAGGGGCGCCGACGGCTATATCGCGGCCTATTCGGCCGGCCGCCGCGCGGTGCTCACTGCCGTGGCGAGCCCGGCCACCAATGTGGGGCGGCTCCACTTCCAGGCCAGGAAGGCCGCGGAACGCATCGGCGCCCTCGTGGACGCCCCGGCCCGCCGATAACGCCCACGCACCGGCACCCGGACCGTACTCCCCAAAACCGGCAACACCGTCAAAGAATCGAAAGGTCTGACCCGTCATGGCTCAAATGGAAACCGCTCTCTCCGACGCGATGTCCAGCATCGAGGGCGCCGTCGGCGTCGCCCTGGTCGACTACACCAGCGGCATGGCCCTGGCCGCGCTGGGCGACAACCAGGCACTGGACCTCAATGTCGCGGCGGCCGGCAACACCGATGTCGTACGCGCCAAGATGCGCACGATGGAGATGCTCGAACTCACGGGTTCCATCGAGGACATGCTCATCACCCTGACGAACCAGTACCACATCATCCGCCCGGTGACGGGCAAGAGCGGGCAGGGCCTGTTCCTGTATCTGGTGCTGGACCGCAAGCGCGCCAACCTCGCGCTGGCCCGGCACCGGCTCGCCAAGGTCGAGACCGACCTGGAGGTGTGACGAGGGGCGCCGCCGTCACCCGGCGGCGGCGCTCCGCCCGGCCTCGTCCAGCAGGCGCCGCAGCCGCAGCGCGTCCGGGGCGACGGCGGTGGCCAGCGCCGCGGGACCGGCGAGCGGCGCGAGCACACCCTGCCCCTCCTGAGCCGCGGGCCGCTCGCCCGCCGCCCCGCCGAGCAGCCGCACCTCAACCGCTCGTGCCACGAACTCCGGTGCCACAACGAGGAGTTGACCAGTCGCCCGATGTCCGCCCAGGACGGCGGCGCTGTCCCAGCCGGCCGCGCCGGGCCCGTAGGCCGTCTCCTGGTCGAGCAGGGTCCGGCCGGCCCGCCGGACGGTGAGCCGGCTGCGCAGCGCACCGGTCTCCTCGCCGCTGCGTCCCAGGACCTGCTCCTCGCGGAGCACCAGGTGGGCGGTGGCGGCGAGTTCGACGGTGGTGGTCATCCGCAGGTCGCTGCCCGCCGCGGAGATCAGCGGCTCCGGCAGCCAGTCGAGCCGCGCGCCCTCGCCCACCGTCACCCGCACGTCGTAGTGGGCGGGCTCGCCCGTACGGCCGGGCAGCGCGACGGTCGCGGCGGCGGTCGTGAGGTGCAGTGCGGCGCCCGCCTCGACGGTGACCTCGATGCCCAGCCGGTCGCCGCCGAGCGGGGCGCTCATCGCGCTCACCACGCAGACCCGGGCCGGCCGGCCGTGCGCGCCGACGCGGCGCAGCGCGAACGGGCCGGCGCCGTCGAGGACCGGCAGCCGGGTCACGCCGTCGCCGCCCGCCCGCGCGACGATACGGGCGGTGGCGCGCAGCCCGGAGGCCGAGGGCGCGGGCACCCGCTCGTGGTGGGCCGGTGGGGGCGGTGCGAGGGTCATGCGGGGCCCGCGGTCCAGTCCGCCAGCCGCCCGCGGACCCAGTCGGAGACCGGCCGGACACCGTTCTCGGCCTTCAGTGAGGTGAAGACCACCGGCGACTCCCCGCGCTGCGCCTTGGCGTCGCGCGCCATGCCCTCCAGATCCACGCCGACGTACGGCGCGAGGTCGGTCTTGTTGACGACGAGCAGGTCGGAGGTGGTGACACCGGGGCCGCCCTTGCGCGGGATGTCGTCGCCGCCGGCCACGTCGATCACGAAGACCTGCGCATCGACCAGGCCCTTGGAGAAGGTGGCCGTCAGGTTGTCCCCGCCGGACTCGACCAGCACCAGATCGAGCGGGCCGACCGTGTCCTCCAGGTCCTCCACCGCCTCCAGGTTGGCGGAGATGTCGTCGCGGATGGCGGTGTGCGGGCAGGCGCCGGTCTCGACGGCGGCGATCCGCTCCGCGGGCAGCACGGCCTCACGGAGCAGGAACTCGGCGTCCTCGCGGGTGTAGATGTCGTTGGTGACGACGGCGATGGACAGTTCGTCGCGCAGGGCGCGGCAGAGTGCGGCGACGGTGGCGGTCTTGCCGGTGCCGACCGGACCGCCCAGGCCGATGCGCAGCGCGCGCCGGGTGCCGTCGGGGCGCTCGGCCCGGGCGGCGCCGTAGGTGTGGCGCTCCGGGAAGGTTTCCGGGTGGTCGAGGTGCATGGTCACTCCGTGAGGCGTACGGGGCGCGCGGCTGGGGCACGCCGGGCGGGTGGGGGTCAGGATGCGAAGAGTCGTACCGGCCAGGCGGCGTGTTGCTGGGCGGTGAGGTCGAGCAGCGGCGCGCAGGCGGCGGGCAGGGCGTCGGTCCCTTCGATGGCGATCCGTTCCGCGGCGTCGGCGCCCCGCCTCGCGACCGCGTCGAGGTCGTCGGCGAGGCGGGCGAGCACGGCGGTGGCGTCGAAGGGGTCCAGGCTCAGCAGCCGGACGGCGGCGGTGGCCGGGCCGCTGACGGTCTCGTAGGCCACGGCGTACGCGGCGTCCAGCGGCGTCAGCCCCGCGGACCGGGCCGCCAGGCCCAGCACGACGGGCTGGTGGGCCCCGCGGGGGCGGGCCGCGGCGAGCGCGTCGAGGGCGGCCGCGGGCCAGGTCGCCCGGGCGGCCCGCATCATCTGCCGGCCCAGCCGCCGGGCGGTCTGCCGCAGCGCCGGTACGGGCGTCCGCGCGTCGGCGGCGTCGTCCAGGAGGAGCGGGTCGTGGCCGGCGGCGGCCGCGGCGGCGAGCCCGGCGGCGACCAGGCCGGCGGTGTGCAGCCGGCCCCGGCAGAAGGTCTCCAGGGTGGCGGCGTCGGTGAGCCGCCCCGCGGCGACAGCCGCTTCGGCGCCGCCCGAGTGGGCGTGCCCGCCGGCGGGGAAGCGGCCGTCGGCGAGGATCAGCAGCGCGGCGCGGCTCATCGGCGCTCCGGGGCGGGTGCGGGGAGGTTCATCGACTCCATGTCAGAAGAGGAAGTACCGCTGGGCCATGGGGAGTTCGGCGGCCGGGGCGGGTTCGACCACCTCACCGTCGATGGTCACCGTGAAGGTGTCGGGGTCGACCTGGACGCGCGGCAGGGCGTCGTTGTTCCGCATCGCGGCCTTGGTGACGCCGCGGGTGGAGCGGATCGCCTCGTAGCGCTTCGCCAGCGGAAGGCGCCCGGGGAGATCGTCGTCGAGGGCCTGCGGGGAGACGAAGTTGACCGAGTTGCTGCCGGGCGCCTTGCCGGTGGCGCCGAACATCGGGCGCGGCAGGACCGGCTGCGGCGTGGGGATGGACGCGCTGGCGTCGCCCATCTGCGCGTACGCGATCTGGCCGCCCTTGAGGACCAGTTGCGGCTTGACGCCGAAGAACGCCGGGTCCCACAGCACGAGGTCGGCGAGCTTGCCGTCCTCGACGGAGCCGACGAGGTGGTCGATGCCCTGGGCGAGGGCCGCGTTGACGGTGTATTTGGCGACGTAGCGGCGGGCACGGTGGTTGTCCGCACGGCCGTCGCCGGGCAGGGTGCCGCGGCGTCGCTTCATGACGTGCGCGGTCTGCCAGGTACGCAGCACGACCTCGCCGATCCGGCCCATGGCCTGGGCGTCGGAGGCCATGATCGAGATGGCGCCGAGGTCGTGCAGGATGTCCTCGGCGGCGATGGTGGAGGGCCGGATCCGGGACTCGGCGAAGGCCAGGTCCTCGGGGACGGCGGGGTTGAGGTGGTGGCAGACCATCAGCATGTCGAGGTGTTCCTCGACGGTGTTGACGGTGTGCGGCCGGGTGGGATTGGTGGACGCGGGCAGCACGTTCGGCTCGGAGACCATGGCGATCATGTCGGGCGCGTGGCCACCGCCGGCGCCTTCGACGTGGAAGGCGTGGATCGAGCGGCCGGCGACGGCCGCGAGGGTGTCACCGAGGAAGCCGGCCTCGTTGAGGGTGTCGGTGTGGATCGCGAGCTGGGCGCCGCTCTCCTCGCAGACGGTCAGACAGGCGTCGATGACGGCGGGGGTCGCGCCCCAGTCCTCGTGGATCTTGAAGCCCAGGATGCCGGCCCGCAGCTGGTCGCGCATCGAGGCGAGCGAGGTGGTGTTGCCCTTGCCGAGCAGTCCGACGTTGACCGGCAGCGAGTCCATCGCCTCGAACATCCGGGCCACGTGCCAGGCACCGGGGGTGATCGTGGTGGCCTTGCTGCCCTCGGCCGGTCCGGTGCCGCCGCCGATGAGCGTGGTGACCCCGGAGGCCAGCGCCTCGTCCGCCTGCTGGGGGCAGATGAAGTGCACGTGGGTGTCGATGGCGCCGGCCGTGAGGATCTTGCCGTTGCCGGCGATGATCTCGGTTTCGGGGCCGATGACCAGGTCGGGGTGGACGCCGTCCATGGTGTCGGGGTTGCCGGCCTTGCCCAGGGCGGTGATCCGCCCGTCGCGGATGCCGACGTCGGCCTTGACGATGCCCCAGTGGTCCAGCACGACCGCACCGGTGATCACGGTGTCGGGGGTGCCCTCGGCGCGGGTGGCGCGGGATTGCCCCATCGACTCGCGGATCACCTTGCCGCCGCCGAAGACCGCCTCGTCACCGGCCCGGCCGGGCCCGCCGGAGCGGTCCTCGGTGATCTCGATGAGCAGGTCGGTGTCGGCGAGCCGGATCCGGTCGCCCGTAGTGGGGCCGTAGAGGTCGGCGTAGGCCTGACGGGTCAGCTCAGAGCGCATCGAGATGGCCTCCCGTCTCGCCGCGCAGGCCCTCGACGATCCGCTTGCCCCCGAGGGGGACGAGTTCGACCTCGGTGGGGATGCCGGGCTCGAAGCGCACGGCGGAGCCGGCCGCGACGTTCAGCCGTTTGCCGTGCGCGGCCGCGCGGTCGAAGTCCAGACTGGGATTGGCCTCGGCGAAGTGGTAGTGGGAGCCGACCTGTACGGGGCGGTCGGCGGCGTTCAGGACGGTCATCCGCGTGCGGGGGAGGCCTTCGTTGAGGCGTACCGGCTCGTCGGCGGGCAGGATCTGTCCCGGGATCATCTTCGGCGCTCCCGCGGTCAGTTGATGGGTTCGTGAACGGTGACGAGCTTGGTGCCGTCGGGGAAGGTGGCCTCGACCTGCACCTCGTGGATCATCTCGGGGACGCCCTCCATGACCTCGTCGCGGGTGAGCACCTTGCGGCCGGAGGACATCAGCTCGGCGACGGTCCGGCCGTCCCGGGCCCCTTCGAGGAGGTGCACCGTCAGCAGCGCGATGGACTCGGGGTGGTTCAGCTTCACTCCCCGCGAGCGGCGCTTTTCAGCCACGTCGGCCGCCACATGAATCATCAGGCGTTCCTGTTCATGCGGGGTCAGTTGCATACGTTCCACCTCAAGGTCTTCCTGCCCGGACGCATACGCCCAGGTCACAGGCGTGGGCACACCCGTGTCGATAGATGTACCACGCAGCAATTAAAGGGAGAGCAAACCCACTTCCAGCAGTTGGCCATCAAGAGCCGCACGTCAGGAGAGTAGTTCGGCGAGATTTCGTCGGCGTGACAGCCGGGTACGCGTCGGCGTCCTTTCATACGGCCGACGTAACACGGCGGACACACGGCGACCGCGCCACCGCCCGCCGGACACCTCCGCCCCCCGCCTCCCGGCGCCGCGCCCGCCTCCTCCCGCCCTCCCGGATCACACACGGCCCAGCGGGCGGAATCCCCCACACCCCACCCCTCCACATCAACGACACATGACAGAAATGTCCCGCTCAGTGAACTCCCCTGTCCGATATGAGCTCTTGACGGTTGGCAAAGTGATCGCAATTCTCATGTGCGCATCAAAACGCTCCGCACCAACCCCCCACATCAGGAGCCCATACCGTGAAAAAGGCACACATACGCCGGGCCGTGCTGGCCACGGGCGCCGCGACCGCGCTGGCCGCCACCCTCTTCACCGCGGCCGGCGCCTACGCCGGCCCGGCGTCGGCCGAGGCCCCGGACATCGACGTCAAGGCCGTGAAGGGCGATCTGGACCAGCTGCAGTCGATCGCCGACGCCAACGGCGGAAACCGCGCCCACGGCAAGGCCGGCTACAAGGCGTCCATCGATTACGTCAAGGAAAAGCTGGACAAGGCCGGATTCACCACCAAGGTCGAGGAGTTCGACAACGGTGGCGCCAAGGGCTACAACCTCGTCGCCGACTGGAAGGGCGGCGACGAAAGCAAGACCGTGATGGCCGGCGCCCACCTGGACTCGGTCCCCGCCGGCCCCGGCATCAACGACAACGGCTCCGGCTCGGCGGGCATCCTCGAGGTCGCCCTCGCCGTCGCCAAGGCGGACCTCAAGCCCACCAAGCACCTCCGCTTCGCCTGGTTCGGCGACGAGGAGGACGGCATGGTCGGCTCGAAGGCCTATGTGGACAAGCTCGGTGCCGACAAATCGAAGATCGACTCGTATCTGAACTTCGACATGATCGGCTCCCCCAACCCGGGCTACTTCGTCTACGACGACGACACCCGCCTGGAGAAGGTCTTCAAGGACTGGTTCGCCACGAAGAAGATCGCCACCGAGAAGGAGACCGAGGGCGACGGCCGCTCCGACCACGCCTCCTTCAAGGACGCCGGCATCCCGGTCGGCGGCCTGTTCTCCGGCGCGGACTACATCAAGACCGAGAAGCAGGCGAAGAACTGGGGCGGCACGGCGGGCAAGGCGTTCGACGCCTGCTACCACCAGTCCTGCGACACCTCGAAGAACCTGGACGACAAGGCGCTGGACACCAACACCGACGCCATCGCCCACGCGATCTGGGAGCTCAGCTCCTGATCCACCCGCACCACCCCGCGGTCAGCGCACACTGACCCGTCAGTGCCCTCGACCCGGCCGCCGATCCCCGGCGGCCGGGTCGCGGTGTTCCGCGGCGATCCCGAACCGCCGCCGTTCGCCCGGAGCGGACGGGAGCTGCCGCACGGCCGAGACCGTGCTGATCGCCTGCTCCTCCTCCGCGTCCGGCTCACGCCGCCCGAGCTCTTCGAGAAGCTCCAGGTCAGCGGCGGAAACCAGCGCCACCAGCGGCTTGCCGTGACGGGTGACGACCACCCGCTCGCCGCCGTAGACGACGCGGTTGATCAGATCCGCCAGCTCCGCCCGGGCTTGCGTCACCGGAATTTCGTAGGCCATGTTCCTAGCCTATGTAATGTCCACCTGGTCTGCCGTGGTCCATGGCGACGGCGAATGTCCAGGTCAGAGGTTCTCGCACGCTCCCGTGCGCTCTCGTGTGTGAGAGATGTGCGAGACGAGGTGAGAACCCTGGCGGGTCTCCGGTGCGGCGGAACACCGCGCGCCACCGGCCCCGCACCAAGCTCCGGCCGGGCGAGCCAGAGCTTGGTGAGGGTCACGAAGCCGAGCGAGGTCGGGCCCTCGGCCTGGCAGAGCCGGTCGGAGGCTACGCCGACCTCGGTCTGCAGGAGCTGGTGGCCGGCGCCGTGGGCGGCACCCCAGGCCATCGCGGCCCGCCACAGGGTACGGCCGTAGCTCTGCCCCCGGGGCTCGGGCAGGACACCATGCGGGCGCCGCGGATACGAGCTCTTCTGGCGCTCACAGAGCGTAGACAACTCCGTAGTCGTCACGTTCGAGTCTGCCGTGCCCCACCCCGCCGCGCACAACACCTACCGGCGGGCGATTTCGTCGTTTCATCACACTCGCTCCGTTATCGTTCGTTCCATGTGGGAGAGGGTCCGGCAGTGCGGGGGGCGGTGGGCGCTCCTCGTGGTGGCAGTTGTCCTGTGCAGTGCCTCCGTGTGGGCGGTGTCAGCGGACTGCCTTGCGCTCGGCAGGGGCACTCCGTCAGCTGTCGCCCGGCCAACCGGTGAGGGCCTGGCGCCAAGCACGGTCGTGGATCTGGTCAGTGAACCCGTCGCGAAGGCCCGACACGCTCCCGACCCTCCCCACTGCCGGTCCCCGGACGGGCCATCGACTCCGTCGCATGCTCTGGCGCCACCAACCAATGCGCAGGCCCACCACGCCCTGCCACCGAGCCAAAGCCAGGTCACAACCCACCCCTCGGCGCAGCTCCCGTCCGCCGCCCGACCTCCACCGCACGCGCGCGAACCCGCACTGCTCTGCGTACTCCGGATCTAGGCCGTCGGCCGGCCCCACGCCCGTGGGGCGAGACCGAACGACTGAACATCCCCTTGAAGGAGTGCCGCATGCTCTCTCCACGATCGACGCAAACGAAGAAAGCCCTCTCCGGCCTGGCCTGGCTGCCGACCCTCGTCCTGAGGATCAGCGTCGGTTTCATGTTTTTCAGCGGGGCGGTGACCAAGCTCACCGCCCCGGAGCAGCTCGTAGCGACCCTCCGCGAAGGAGGAATCCCGCTGGCGGGCTCTGTGGCCCCCCTGCTCGCCACCGTCGAACTCGTCGGCGGCGCGGCCCTGGTACTCGGCCTGGGCACCCGCGTGGCCGCCCTCGTCCTCGCCGGAGTCATGGGCGGCGCACTGATCACCACCATCGTCGTACCGCTGTCCCACAAGTACCCAGCTCCGTCGTCCTTTCTGAGCAGCCTCTTCTACACCCCGGAATGGCTGCTGATGCTGCTGCTCGGCTGGATACTGTGCGCCGGGGCCGACCGCTTCAGCATCGATGCTCTGCTCACGCGCCGTCACAGCCCACGCGCCACACAGCCGTGAGGGCGATCTGGAGGTTGTCCAGACCGCCCTGGGTGCCGGCGGTGGACTGGGCCTGACCGGCCCGGTGCGCGTCCTCTGAGGTCGAGTCCCGCAGACGCCTGGGGTCCGTCTTCAAACGGATCTCGCCCAGAGCAGGAACGACGCGAGAGTGACCGCTGCCTTGGAGGAGGCAGCGGTCCTTTCGTATCGGGTGGCAATGCCGCGGAAGCCCTTGAGCCGGTTGAAGCAGCGCTCGATCATGTGGCGTCGACGGTAGATCCGCCGGTCGCCTGGTCGGGCCTGCAGCGCGGTCGGCCCAGGCCGGTGCAGGCAACGCGGATGCGTTCGAGTAGCGGACGTGCGCAGATGCTGTCGTGGTGGAGTCCATCTGGACCAACCAGTCGATGTCACCGGCCGCGCCTGCCTGGGCCTGCATCTGCTGCAGAGCCCGGGTGAAGACGCCGGCGAGGGCGTAGCGGCGGAAGCGGGTGCCGACCGTTTTCTGCGGCCCGTAGCGTTCTGGCAGGTCACGCCAGGAGACACCGGTCCGGATCGTGTAGACCATGCCGTTGACGACCTGCCGGTCCTCCGCGTCAGGCCACCCTGTAGCGGCTCGCGGTATCAGCGGAGCGAGTAACTACCGCTCCCGATCGGCGAGTTCATGATGGCGTATCACCCCGAAGTCGACGAATGTGGGGCGGCGCGGCGGGGTGGTCCCGCCCGCGCCCGCCGCGCTGCCGACGTGGACGGGGCAGCGCGACGTTCTGCCGCTGAGACGGGTGACCGGGCCGGACGGCGTCGAGCGGCCGGCCGGCGTGCCGATCGCCGATGTCCTCTTCGGCGCGTACTACGAGGAGGGGTGTGCGGGGCACTTCGGCTCTTCGCTCGACGGGGGCTGCGTCAGCGGGCGTTGTCGGGCCACAGCGACGGCATGCTCACCCGGGATGAGGGTGGCGTGCCACATTCGCTGGGCCTCCGGCTCGGGGGCGGCGGGTGTCAGCTCCACCCGTCGCAGCACTTCACGGATGATCACCTTCATCTCCATGGTGGCCAGTTGTGCGCCGACGCAATATCGGCGGCCGCCACCGAAGGGCAGGAAGGACTTCTGCGCCGATTTGGCACTCTCGCCGAGGAACCGCTCCGGCCGGAACTCCTGGGGCTCCGGATACACCTCGCTGTCTTGATGGATGAGCGAGAACATGGGGATGGCCACCCATCCGGCTGGGATCTCGTACCCGCCGAGCCGCAGGGGCTTGTCCAAGAGACGCCCCGAGCCATATATCACCGTGCGCAGCCGCAGCACCTCCTTGACCACCGCGTCGAGGTAGCGCTCGTCCTCGCCCCGCTCCAACTCCTCTCGCAGCCGACCGAGCACCTCCGGGGAACGCATCAGCCGTTCGAACGCCCAGGACAGGCCGGTCGCGGTGGTCTCAAGTCCGGCTTCCAACAGGGTGACCAGCTCGTCGCGGATCTCCTGGTCGCTCATCGGCCGGCCCTGTTCGTCCCGCGCCTGGAGCAGCCGTCCCAGAACATCGGTGGCTTCGCCGTCTCCTTCCTGCCTGCGCCTGGCGATCTCACCGAAGAGGACCTTGTCCACTGCCGCACTGGCTCTCATGGTGCGGGTCGTCGGCAGGAACGGTACGCGCGTCGCCAGAGGTGACTTCTCCGCCCATGCACGCAGTCGCGCGGGCATCAGAAACAGGGACGCGGAGCCGCTGGCCTTGGACAGCGCGAGGAGCAACGCCCGTAGCCGGGACTGCTGGTTGACGTCGCGGACCCCGAAGACCAGCCGCAGGGTGATCTCCAGCGTGATGGACTGCATGTGCTCCTGCAGCGCGAACGGCCTGCCGAGCGGCCACGTGCGGATGTCCTCCGCGGCGATCTCGGCGATCAGATCGGGGTAGCCGGCGATGGACCGGCCGTGCAGGGTCGGGCTGAGCAGTTTGCGGTGACGCCACCATGGCTCACCGTCGTTGGTGAACAGCGAGAACTGCCCGAGCCACGGCACGAATCCGGCGCGCAGTGCTCCGGCCCGACTGCCGTCGCCGTCCGTGCGGTAGATCTCCTCCGCGAGTTGCGCGGTGGACACCACCACCTGGGGCGGCAAACCGAGGAGCTTCATTCGGAACACCGGACCGTGACGTCGCCGAAGCGACTCCAAGTACCGCACAGGGTCACGCAGTTGCACGGTCTGTAGGAGGGCGGGCTGCCGCGAGCCGGGAGGAAGTTGAGTCATCGGTCTTCTCCAGTCGTCCAGCGTCTGCTCAGTTCTCCGGAGTCCGCAGGGCAGTGGTCACCGGTGCCCGGCCCACCGGGGTTCACCCACGGCCGGGGAGAACAAGGCGGGGAGAACAAGGGCGTGGGGCGGGGCAGGAAACGGCGCGGGAGCGTGACAGGAATCGTAACGCGACACAGTGGGCTGTCACCTCCGTCCGAAACACCGATTACTAGGGGAAGTCATAGCAACCAATGGGAACCCGGTTCGGCCACTAGGGAAACTCATAAACAGTGGCGGGGAGCTGACTCTGCATGACTTTGCGTTGTACGGTCGAGCAGCGCCATTTCCGCGGGGTGTAATCACGTTCACGGATGCCCGGAGGGCAGGGATCTGATGCGAACCATAGTCGCCGAAAGTCGTCCGGATGATGCCGCGCGGATGGCGGGCGGCAAGGGGAAGAATCTCCATGAGCTGTCCAGGAAGGGGATCGAAGTTCCCCGTTGGGCAGTCGTGGGACTCGATGTCTTCCAGGAATTCATCGCCGCGGTCGACGGGGCGGGACGCATCGAGGACCTGCTCGCCGAAATCACCCTGGACAATGTGCACCGGATTTCCGGCCAGTTGGCCGAACTCATCGAGTCCGGGGAGTTGAGCGATCAGGCCGCGTCGGTTGTCGAGGACGCGTACGCGTATGTGGGGAGCCCTCGGGTCGCGGTGCGCTCCTCCGGTGTCGAGGAGGACGGCTCGGAGCTCTCCTTCGCCGGGCAGTTCGCCACCTTCCTCAATGTGTCCGGGCTCGCCGAGGTGACAGCGCACGTCAAGAAGTGCTGGGCGTCGGCGTTCTGCGAACGGTCCCTGCACTACCGGCTGCGCCACGGACTGCCGCTGCGTGGCGCGGGCCTCGCCGTTGTCGTGCAGGACATGGTGCATGCCCAGCGCAGCGGCGTCATGTTCACGGCCGACCCGGTGTCCGGGGACCGGGGGCGGTATGTGGTCAGTTCGGTGTACGGGCTGGGCGAGGGCCTGGTTTCTGGCGCCGTCGACGCCGACACCGTGGTTCTCGACGCGATCACAGGCGCGGTGCGCGACACCGTGCTCGGCGACAAGCAGGAGCGATACCACTCGGACGAGGCGGGTTCCGGATATCTGGTCGGCGAAGTGCTGCCGGCCGAACGGGAGAAGCTGTCGCTCGGGCCGAAGGACCTGGCGCAGTTGCACGAAGCCGGGGCGCGTATCGCAGCGGTTTTCGACACTCCGCAGGACATCGAGTGGGCGTTCACGGGCGACGACCTGTGGATTCTGCAGGCCCGCCCCATCACCGCGCTGCCGCACGAGGTTCAGTCGCCGGAGGCCGAGTTGGCGCCGAGCGAGAGCGGTGAACTCCGGATCTGGGACAACGCCAACATCGTCGAAAGCTTCTCCGGAATCGTCTCACCGCTGACCTACAGCTTCGCGGCTCATGTCTACGGAAAGGTATACGAATACTACGCCCGAGGGCTCCGTGTCCCTCCCGCCGCGCTGCGGGAAATGGAGGAATGGACTCCTCATATGCTCGGCTATTTCCATGGCCGCGTGTACTACAACTTGCTCAACTGGTACCGGATGGTACGGATCGCACCCCTCTACCCACTCAACAGAAAAGTCCTGGAAATCGCGATCGGCGTCGAGGAACCGCTCGACACGGAAACGGCCGACTCCCTCTACCCGTACACCTTCGCGTCGTCCTTGAACCACCGGCTGTCCCGCGCGAGAACGGTGGTGGCGTTCGTGCGCCGCTTCCTCACCATGAACCGCTCGGTCGAGCGATTCATGGCGTACTTCTATGAGGCGTACCGGCAGTTCGACAACGTCGACTACGACGCCATGGAGGGCCAGGACGTCTACCGGCGCTTCCGCGCCCTGGAAAAGGACCTGCTGGAGAAGTGGGGTCCGATGCAGACCCTGGACGCCGCGATCCTGTGGTCCATCGGAGGACTCGCACTCCTGAACCGGCGCTGGCTGCCCGACGCCCCCGAGTGGCTCACCTGGAGCGCCGCCAGCCCCGGTCCCCAGGTGGAGTCCATCGAACCCGCCCGTGCACTGGCGGCGCTCGCGATCACCGTCCGGGACGATGCCGAACTGAGCCGCCTCATCCGGGAAACCCCGGCCGCGGACACCTATCGGGCGCTGCGCGAGGGCGGTCACACCACGTTCCTCGCGTCGGTGGACGAGTACGTCGCCGCGTACGGCTACCGCAGTCTCGACGAGCTGAAGCTCGAGGTGCCCGATCTGCGCGAGGATCCGTCCAGCCTGTTCGCCATGGTGCGCGCCACGCTGCCCGAGGTGGACGCCCACCCCGGCGAGCAGGCCGACGCCTATCTGGACGCGCACCTGCGCGGGCCCCGCCGGCTGCTCTACGACGTCGTCCGCCGCAAGGCACAGAGCTCCTTGTACAACCGGGAGCGGCTGAGGTTCTGCCGCACCCGCGCGTTCGGCTCCGCGAAGCGGATGTTGCGCGCCATGGGCCGTGATCTCGCGCGGACGCACGCGATCGACCACTGGAGGGACGTCTTCTTCCTGCGCCTGGAGGAGTTGCGCGGTGCCTACGAGGGCACGACCGCGCACACCGATCTGCGCGGTCTCGTGGAACTGCGCAAGCAGCAGAGGCGCAGGGACGAGACGTTGTCCGCGCCGTCCCGGTTCACCACTCGCGGGGCCCCCTACTGGCGGGGGAATCTGGAGCAGGCGGGCTTCGTCGAGGGCGGCCCGGCACCCACCGGCGTCCGGGAGTTGCGCGGCACCCCGTCCTGCCCCGGTGTGGTGGAAGCCCGCGCCGTCGTCACGGACACCCCCCTGGAGGCGGACGGCGGCGTGCTGGTGACCTACCGCACGGATCCCGGCTGGGTCGCCGCGCTGCCGTCCGCCTCGGCACTCGTCATCGAGCGGGGCAGCCCGCTGACGCATGTGGCGATCGTCGCCCGTGAGCTCGGCATTCCGACCGTCGTCCAGGTCAAGGGCGCGGTCACGGAGATCGCGACCGGGATGCGGTTGAGGCTGGACGGAGGAACGGGGTCCATCACGCTCCTGGACAACACCCCGGCCGGAGACAACGGCCCGGCCGGACCGGACCCCGCGGCCGCAACAGCGAACACGAAGGACGCGAAAAGCAATGAGTAATGAGCGCACCCTTCGCAGCGAACCGATCGGAGACCAACTGCGATCAGGCCGGCTCAAGGGCGCGCGCGTCTTCGCGCCCGCCCACGTCACGACCGGGAGGCCCGTGTGATCCTCAGCGAGGACTATCTGCAGAACTTGTTGGACAAGACCCTGGCGCACATCCCGTCCGCCGCCAACTGCGCCGTGGTGCTGGAGGGTTCGATCGCCGAGGGCTTCGGCAACTCCTCGTCCGACATCGACTTCCTACTCGTCGCCGACAGCGACGCGGACCTGCCCACCATGCCGTCACTGTTGTTCCTGGACGGGCGACGGGTCGAGGTCAGGACCCGCTCCGTGCGGCAGATCGCCGAGCAGTTCTCCGGGCTCACATCGGTCGCGCACGGCGACGTGGGCACGATCCCGGAGGATCTGTTGAACCGCTGTCAGCGGCTGCTGCGCAGCTTCCCGCTGCGCCATCCGGACCTGGTGGCGAAGGTCAAGGGACTGATGTCCTTCGACGACTTCCGGAACACGGCGCGGGAGTGGTGGGCGCACCACGCGCGTCAGTCGCTGCGGTACGCGCTCGTCCTGCGGGAACTCGGCCAGGAAGAGGAGGCCGCGGCCTGGACCGAGGCCGGACTGCTGCAGGCCGTGAAGTCCTGGGCGGCGGAGCGGGGAGAGACCTACCTGGAGCCGAAGTGGCTGCCCATGCAGTTGGACCGGCTCGGTGAGGACCCGCTGTCCGCCCGCTTTCGGGCCCTCGCCTCGCTGGACGCCTCCGGTCTCGACCCCGCCGCGTACGTCACCGCCGGCGCCCTGCTCTCGGCAGACCTGGGGGTGGCGGGCGCCGCGAACGGGTCCGAGCACCTCACGGTGGCCAGGGCCGACGGGGTGACCACCTGGCAGACCGGCGACCGGGTGCACGTCGTACGCGGCAGGCAGGACGTGTTCGTGCTCGGTGACCAGGCCGCGCGGGCCTGGCGTTCACTCGTCTTCGGCCGGCCTCTGGGGACGGTGGTGAGCGCGGCGCAGGCGTCAGGAGCACCTCAGGCGGGCCGGCTGATCGCCCGGTTCCTCCGGGTCGGCCTGGTGAAGGCCGCGTGGAAGGGCGAGGGCCCGATCGTCCCCGCCATGCCGCTAGCCGCCCCTCCGGGTGCCGTCACACCGCCGCCCAGCACCGCGCGGCCCATCGTCGCCGTGGGCGGGGCGGCGGTCGGCGGGGCGGAGGCCATCGATCTCGTGCCCGTGCCGGCACGACGGTTCAGTGCCGCCGGCATGACCCTCGTGTGGTCCAACGTGCTCGTGGAGAACGCCCGCGAGGATCTCGTCGGCGCCCTGGACCGCGAGCAGTGGAGCGTCGCACAACTCAGCGCCCGCAGGATGCTGCGGTTCGCTCTGCGCGGGGTGCTCAGCGCGCACGGCGTCAACCCGCTGCCGCCGGACTCCGAGGTCGTCCGTGCGCTGTCCCTCCTTCCGGCGGACGCGCAGACCGAGGAGATGCGAGTGGAGGCCCGGTGCCTCGAAACGCTCACGCTCGCCTCCGACGCTCAGGGCAGCGCGGCGGTCGAGAGGCTGGACCGCTTCGTCGCACAGGTCCGCCGCGCGACGGGCGCGTACAGCTTCCCGTCCTCCTTCGACTCGTCGGACGGATGGCGGCAGACCCTGGAGCTCGGCTACGACTGGCTGCGCCTCGGCGCTCATCTCGACGCGGACCTGCCCATCGACGAGGCGAGCGATCTGCTGTCCAGCGGGGGCGCACAGCCGCATGTCGCCACCACCTGAGGCTGCTGGAGGATTCGTTGACGTCACCCACCCACCACCCACCGTCCCGACCGGGGACGAGGCACGAAGCCACCACGTGTACGAGAGAGAAGGCAGGTCGATGACGGACAGCCTGAGGATTCTGGTGACCGGTGCGGCCGGACTGGTCGGCGCGGAGGTCACCGCCCGGCTGGCGGCGGCCGGGCATCGGGTGACCGCTCTGGTCCACCGCAACCCGTCGCTCGTACGCAATGACGGCACCCCCCTGGAGACGAGCGCCGTCACCTGCCTGTCCGGCGATGTGACCGCGCCCCGGCTCGGCCTGCCCGAGGCCACGTACCAGGAGCTGGCCGCCGGCGGGCTCGATCGGATCGTGCACTGCGCCGCGATCACCGACTTCGGCCTGCCCGACGAGATCTACCAGACGGTCAACGTCGACGGCACCGCCCACGTCATCGAGCTGGCCCGGGCCGGCGCCATCCCGCTCGTGCACGTCGGGACCGCCTACGTCTGCGGCGAGCGCGACGGGTCGATTGCCGAGACGGAGCTGGACGAGGGCCAGCGGCTCGCCAACGCGTACGAGGACAGCAAGTTCCGGGCCGAGACCCTGGTGCACAAGGCCCAGCGCGACGGGGTTCGGGCCGCGATCGTCCGCCCCAGCATCGTCGTCGGCGACGAGCGCACCGGCGTGGTGCGCGACTACAAGAACATCTACGTCGTTCTCAAGCTGACCACCGAGGGCAGGGTCCGCTCCCTCCCCGGCCAGTACGAGGCGCGTCTCGATCTGGTGCCGGTGGACTATGTGGCGGACGTCATCACGGAGGTCACCCAGCGCTTCGACGAGGCGGCGGGCCGTACCTTCCACGCGGTGGGCGCACCAGTGACCCTGCGGGACTTCTCCGATGTGCTGGCCGAGTACCCCCCGTTCCAGGTGCCGCGGTTCGTCCCCGCGACGAGCTTCGACGTGGCGCGGCTGCCCCGGCGGGAGCGGTCCTACCACGAGCGCGTCATCACGCTGTACGAGAGCTACTTCCGGCGGCGGATGAGTTTCGACGACGCCCACACGGCGGCTTTCACCGCCCGCCGGGCACCCGGGAACGCGCAGGACTTCCTGCGCGTGCTGATCGACCACTGCCTGGAGAGCGGCTACTTGGGCAGCCCGCCGGCCGGCAGCGACACGAACGGAGCCGGCCGATGACAGCCGACACGACGACGACCGGCCGGCCCTTCGGCGACGACATCTCCCCGGCCCTCACCTGCGATCCGCGAAAGCGCTCCCTGTTCGGCTCGGACACCTACTTCCTGGAGAGCATCGAACAGCTCGGCACCCTCACCGCCGACGTCGACGGCTTTCTCCACCGGCACGCCGCGCTGCTGCTCAAGCCCGATGCCGTGGTCAGCAGGCAGATACCGACGACGATCGACTGGCTGGCCCGCGGCGGCTTCCGGATCGTGGCCGCGGAACGCACCCGGCTCACCCGGACCGCCGTGCGGGCGCTGTGGTACTTCCAGTGGAACCTGGCCACACCCGAGCGCCGCCGTCTCGCCGACATGTTCATGGACTCGTGCGACGCCGTGGTGCTCGTGGTGCGCCCCGAAGCCGACACGGCCGAGGCTCCGCCGGCGTCCGTCGTCATGACCGAACGGAAGGGCCCGACCGACCCGCAGGCCCGGATCCCCGGCCAGCTCCGATACGAGACCGGCCGCTACAGCTATCTGCTCAACCTCGTCCACACCCCGGACGAACCAGCCGATGTGGCAAGGGAGTTGGGAATCCACTTCGACCCGGCACTCCGGGAGCGGGTCTACACCTCCGCGCTGGCGGGCGACGACCGATCCGCCCGGGCGCGTGAGCTGGCCGAGCAGTTGCACGCCGAGGTGCCCGAGCGGGACCTCACCTTCCCACCGGCCGCGGAACGGCTCAAGCACGCCGTGCGGCAAGGTGAGGAATCCGTGGCTCCCGGCGCCCTGCGGGAGGAACTGCGCGAGGCCCGGATCGCCGCAGACGACAAGGACGGCTACCGGCGGCTGCTGGAAGCGGTCTGGCGGGCCGGGATTCCGCTCGACACCTGGGACGTGGTGATCGTCGGCACTCATGTCCTGCCGATGAAGCGCACGGGACTGGCCCCCGTACTCGACGGGGTCGGTGTGCTCGATTGGCAGCGCCACATGGCGCGGCTCTCGGCTCGGTAACACGGAGGGAGAAGCATGGACACGGTGGAATTCAGCCGCACGGTGCCACGGGAGCTCGTTCATCGCTTGAGCCTCACCGAGGTGTTCGTGACCGGCGTGCTCGCCCGGGACGAGGACACCTTCGACGTCGGGGCGCAGATCCCCCGCTCGCACGCCTTCTACCGGGACTCGGCGGCCTCCCGCCACGTCTACGACCCGATGGTCCTCGTGGAGGCGGCACGGCAGACACTCATCATGTTGGGTCACCATCTGTTCGAGATGCCGTTCGGCACGAAGTTCATCCTGCGGGACATCGCCCTGCACCACGCGGACCTCACCGCGCTCACCGTGCGCGAGGCACCCACCGAGGTGGTGCTGCGCTGCCGCGTCCTGCGCCGATTCCGCGGTCGCGAGGGCGTGCAGGGGGCACGGGTGGCCTACAGCGCGCTGGTCGACGGCCGCGTGGCGGCAACGCTGGAGTGCAACATGTCCTGGGTGACGCCCGCCCGGTGGCAGGCAATGCGCGAGGAGCGACGCGCCACGCTGGGGCTGCCCCTCCAGGCCGCCTTCGAGGCCCACGGTCCGCAGCAGCGGATACCGGAGGCACTGGTCGACCGCAAAGACGCCGCGAACGTGGTCATCTCCCCGCTCCAGCCCCCTCTCCCGCCGGACGGGGACGGCACGGGGAGCGCGCTGCTCGTCGTCGACACCGGCCACCCCGTGCTGTTCGACCACCCCCTGGACCATGTCCCCGGCATGCTGATCCTTGAGGCGTTCCGGCAGCTGAGCATCGCCACCGCGGTCGAAACCGGGGCGCTGCCGTCGGCGTCCGCCGTTTTCACGGGACTGCGGGCGCGCTTCACCGGCTTCGGCGAGCTGGATCTGCCGATCACCTGTGAGAGCGTCGGGGCGGCGGGCGACGGGAAGGATGCCGTGCTGCGCTGTGCGATGAAACAGGACGGACGCACCATCGCCGACGGCGAAATCCGCCTCACCGTCCCTCCGGGGAGGCGGGGTTGAGATGACCGCCACCCCTCACACCCTCGACATCGACGAACTGCTGACCCGCACGCCCACCGTACGCCGCAGGCTCGACCTGACGAGACCGGTCTCGCGGCCCCTCCTGACCCAGTGCCTCCAACTCGCCCTGCACGCGCCCAACGGAGGAAACCGGCAGGACTGGCGCTTCCTGGTGATCGACGATCCGGAGAAGAAGGCGGGGATCGCGCGCTACTACAAGGCCGCGTCGGACACCTATCTCACCGCCAATCCCCAGGTGGCGATGAGCGACAAGGCGGTGGCCGGCGTCCGGCACCTCGCCGATCATCTGCACGAGGTGCCCGCGCTCGTCCTGGCGTGCACCCGCGGACGGCTGCCCGAAGACGCCTCGCTCGCCCGGCAGTCCGGCTTCTTCGGAGCGGTCTATCCGGCGCTGTGGAGCTTTATGCTCGCGGCTCGCAGCCGTGGCCTGGGCACCGCGCTGACCACGGTCCACCTCGCCCACGAACGCGAAGTGGCGGCGCTGGTCGGCATCCCGGCCGACGAGTTCACCCAGGTCGCCCTGGTGGCCGTCGGCCATGTCACGGGCGGCGCCGGTTTCCGTCGCACGCCGCGGCGACCGCTCGACGACGTCCTGTCCTGGAACCGGTGGCGCAGTTGAGTGGGGCCGTGACCGCGTCCCGGGTGCCGGCCCGGCTGGGAAGCTTCGTCCTGCGGATGTTCCGCCCGCAGATCTACGTCACCTACGGCCTGTTGTGGACCCTGGCCCTGGAGGGCTCGGCCGCGGCGCTCTCCGGGGCTTCCTCGCACTGGGCTCCCTCCTGGTCGACCGTGATACGCGCGGTGAGCGTGGTGCTGGCCCTGCTGTTCGCCCGCATGGTCGATGAGCAGAAGGATCTGGACTACGACCGCCGGCACCACCCGGACCGGCCCCTGGTGACGGGCGCCATCACGGTGGCGGAGCTGCGCTGTGCCATGGCGCTGATCACCGTGCTCGTCGTCGTGCTGAACACGCTGGTCTCGGCCGTCTCCGTGCTGCTGATCCTGCTCGACCTCGGGTACATGCTGTTCCTGGTCGCGCTGGAGCGCCGGTCCCCGCGGATCGGTGAGGGCCTCCTCGTCAATCTCCTCGTCAGCTATCCGGTGCAGCTGGGGCTCTCGGTCTACCTCTATCTCTCGCTGCTGACCAGCGGCGCGATCGAAGGTGACTGGCGGGCCGTCCCCCTGCTGGCCATGTTCGCCTGCGCCTTCCTCCAGTTCGAGTTCGCGCGGAAGACCGAGTGGCGGCGGGATCCGCAGGCACGGCTGTACTCGGAGGTGCTCGGCCCGCGCGGCAGCGCGGCGGTCAGTCTCGCCCTCGCCGTGGGCGCGGTGGTACTCGGGCTCCTGCTGTTCGGGAGGGCAGGCCGGCTGCCGGCGTTGAGCATCGTCTTCCCCGCGCTCGGCGCCTGGCGCTTCCTGGTGCGCCGGAAACCCTCCGGGCTGATGCTCCCCGCGATGGGCTTTGTGCTCTTTTTCCTATCGCTGTGCTTCTTCGGGACCACAGCGATCGCCATGGGACGGTGAGAGAGGTGCGGACCGTGATCATCGACAAGGTGCGGATATTCGACGGAGAGCGGGTACTGGGCCGCGGCTCGGTCGAGTTCGCCGACGGCGTCATCACGCGGGTCACGACGGATCGCACCGCCGGGAGGACGTCGGCATCCGCCGAGGTCATGGACGGAACGGGGCTGACGCTGCTGCCGGGTCTGATCGACGCGCATACGCACGTGTTCGGTGCCGAGAGCAATCTCGAACTGGCGCTTGCCTTCGGGGTGACGACCGAACTGGACATGTTCATGGGTCCGCCGGACGCCACCCGGGCCCTGTGCACCATGGCCGGTGAGCGCCATGACCTCGCCGATCTGCGCAGTTCGGGGCTGCTGGCGAGCGCGCCCGGAGGGCACCCGGGCATCGCCATGCCCCTCCTGCCGACGGTCTCCGGACCTGCGCAGGCCGACGCGTTCGTCGCCGCCCGGCAGGCGGAGGGGGCGCACTTCATCAAGATCATGGTGGATGACGGCGCGCACCACGGGATGTCGCTGCCGGCTCTGGACCGGGCGACGGTGACGGCGCTCGCCGCGGCCGCGCGGCGGCGGGGACTGCTCACCGTGGCCCACGTGTCGGCACTGTGGTCCGCACGGATCGCCCTGGACAGCGGCGTCGACGTGCTGACGCACCTTCCGCCGGAAGCCGCGCTGGACCAGGCGTTCGTCAGCCGGACCGCAGCCGGGGAGCAAGTCGTCATCCCCACCCTGGTCATGCTGGAGATGTCCGCACCGCAGACGCCTCTCCCGGCGTGCCTGGGACGCTCGCTGGCGGACGATCCGCTGATCGCCGACCACCTCCCGGAACACGCCCGCACCGCGCTGGCGGAAGGCTGTGAAGGCCTCTGCATCGAGCGGGCATCCCCGGAACACCACTTCGGCCACGCCCTGTCGAGCGTGGCCGCCCTGCACCGGGCCGGCGTGCCCGTGCTGGCCGGAACCGACACCAATTACCGGCCGGACCGTGCCTGCCCGGTCGTCCACGGCGCGAGTCTGCACGCCGAGTTGGCCCTCCTCGTGGCCGCCGGACTGACGCCGGCCGAGGCGCTCACGGCAGCGACGTCCGCGCCCGCCGCGCACTTCGGTCTGTCCGACCGCGGGGTGATCGCACCGGGGCGGCGTGCCGACCTCGTCCTCGTCAAGGGGGACCCGACGAGGGACATCCGCCATACCCGATCGATCGAGGCGATCTGGCGGGGTGGCATCCGCTTCGACCGCGAGGCGTACGACACACGCGCCGCCACCCGAGCGGGTGCGTCATGACGGGGAACCACACGAAGCGGAGGACCACATGACCGACGGACACCACCGCCTGGCGGGGGTCAGCAGCACGGCCCTGGTCGTGGGCATGGCCCGCGCGGCCGAGAGCGAGCGCCGGGACCGGCTGTTCGAGGACTCCCTGGCCGCGCGTTTCCTCGACGCCGCGGGCGTCGACCAGCAGGCGATCTGGAGCGAGGGGCAGGGAAGTCAGTTCGCCGAGGCCATGGGTGACTACTTCGCCCTGCGTACCCGGTACTTCGACGACTACTTCACCCAGGCGTGCGCGGCGGGCATCCGCCAGGTGGTCGTGCTCGCGGCGGGCCTGGACACCCGCGCCTTCCGACTGGACTGGCCGGTCGGAGTACGCCTCTTCGAACTGGACCGGCCCGAGGTCCTCGCTTTCAAGGAAGAAGTCCTCCAGGGCGAGGTGCCACGCTGCGCACGTGAGGTGATCGCGGCGGATTTGCGGGAGGACTGGCCCACGCTGCTGGCCGGGCGCGGCTTCCGCGCGGACGAGCCGACGGCCTGGCTGGTCGAGGGGGTGCTGGTCTACCTGACCGAGCGCGACGCGGATCGCCTGCTCGGCCGGATCAGCGCGCTGTCGGCGCCGGGCAGCCATCTGTCGGTGGAGCATGTCACCCGGTCGATGGTGAACACGGACCAGGCCCAGGAGGCGGCAGCGGCCGCACCGGAAGGCGTCATGAACCTGCTGTCCTCCCTGTGGAAGAACGAGATGACACGCCCTGCGGGCGACTGGCTCGCGGACCACGGCTGGAGCGCCACGGAAGAACCGCTGACCGGCCTGGCGTCGCGCCACACCCGCCCGGTCCCCCCGGCCTTCGACCCCACCCTCCCCGGCGCCGGCCGGGTCGGCCTCCTGACCGCCGTCCGCTCTTCCTGAAGGACTCCCATGCCCCGTCACATCGTCGTCCTCAGCATCCCGGCCCATGGGCACATACGCCCCCTACTGGCGGTCACTGAGCAACTCGTCCGGCGAGGTCACCGCGTCAGCTTCCTCACCCCGGAAATCTTCGCGCCCGCGGTGCGGGCGACCGGCGCCACCGCGGTCCCCTACGAGAGCCTGCTGACGGAGATCCTGGGCCCCGGGCAGTGGCAGACCCTCTCGGCGGACCAGCTGGCCTGGTCGGCCGTGCTGTTCCTCCAAGAGAGCCTGAACCTGGTGACGCAGGCCCGGCGGCTCTTCGCCGACGACGTGCCCGACCTGGTGCTGTACGACATGATCGTCGCCCCCGCGGGACGGGCCCTGGAACAGCTCTGGGACCGCCCCGCGGTGCAGTCCACCCCCTCGATGGCGTCCAACGCCCACTACTCGCAGCTGCGCACCGTCCATGAGCAGAGCGGGGTGCCGCACGACCACCCGGCCGTCATCGAACTCGGCCACCGGGCCGAGCAGTTCGCGGACGACCTGGGCATCACCGCCACGCCGGAGTACCTGGTGGACTGGGGCGCCGACCGGAGCCTGGTCTACGTGCCCCGGGAGTTCCAGACGTCCGGGGAGACCTTCGGGAAAGAGACGGCATTCGTCGGCCCTTGCCTCTCCCCGGAGTACTCCCGGGGCACCTGGGAGCCGCCCCGGGACGGGCTGCCGCTCGTCCTGATCTCGATGGGCACCCTCTACAACAACCAGCCGGACTTCTTCGCCACCTGCGTCCGCGCCTTCGACGGCCGGCCCTGGCACGCCGTACTCACCCTCGGCAACCACATCGACCCCCACGAGCTGGGCCCGCTGCCGTCCAACGTCGAGGCCCATGCCTGGATTCCCCAGCTGGCGGCGCTGAGGCGGGCCGATGTCTTCGTCACCGCCGCGGGGATGGGCAGCCTGATGGAGTCGCTGTACACGGGCACGCCGTCGGTGCTGATCCCTCAGATGCCGGAGAGCTGGGTGGTCTCCGGCCGGGCGGTGGAACTGGGACTCGGCACGCTGCTGGATCCCGCGGAGGTCACGGAGGACACCCTGCTGAACGCCGTGCGCGAGACGGCCGCGGACGAGGCGCTGCGCGAACGGGTGCGGCACATGTCCGAGGCGGTGGAAGGGGCCGGCGGCGCCGCACGTGCCGCCCAGGCCCTGGAATCCTGGTGGTGACGAAGTCGCTGACATCGGCGAGGTTCTCGCTGAAGAAGTGACCGCCGGGGAACACGCGCCCCCTACCCGGGCGCTGGGCGACCTGGCCGGTGACCAGCGGCGCGGGCCGGCGCGCGGACCAGGTCCTCGGGGTCGCGGGCCGCGGCCCGTTGCTCGAAGGCGGTACGGACGGTGGACAGGGACACGGCGGATGTCGACCGGGTCGGGATCCGGGCGGGCGGCGCCTCCCAAGCAGGTGTACGTCCACCCGGACCCCGCGAACCTCCGCGTCGCCTCGGACCACCTCGCTTCTCTGCTGCGCTTCAGCGAGGACAAAGCAGCCTGATGAACAGGATGGCGTGACAAGTCTGTGGGAGATCAGCCCTCGGCGAACAGCTGAAAAACCTCTGACCTTGAACTTTTAGTTGATCACTAGGCATGCTTCCCTTCTCACAGGATGTACGTCCTGTACATTTTTTACAGAGAGGAGCAGGCATGCTGCCACCGACGGCCCGCTATGTCCTTCCGGAGCTCACCGAGCGCACCGCCCAGGGCACGCTCACGAGGGACCCCTACTCCAAGCTGCTCAGCGAACGCATCATCTTCCTGGGCACCCCGGTCGACGACGCCTCCGCCAACGACGTCATGGCCCAGCTCATCCATCTGGAGCACGCCGCACCCGAGCAGGACATCTCGCTCTACATCAACTCCCCCGGCGGCTCGTTCACCGCGATGACCGCCCTCTACGACACGATGCACTTCGTCTCGTGCGACGTGCAGACCGTCTGCCTGGGGCAGGCCGCCTCCGCCGCCGCGGTGCTGCTGGCCGCCGGTGCCCCCGGGAAACGGCTGGCGCTGCCCGGCGCCCGGATCCTGATCCATCAGCCGGCGCTCCACGAGCCCGTCCAGGGGCAGGCCACCGATCTGCAGATCCAGGCGGAGGAGTTGCTGCGCACCCGCGACATGCTGGAGGAGATGCTCGCGCGGCACACGGGTCAGACCCGTGCGCGGATCGCCGCCGACATCGAGCGCGACAAGATCTTCGACGCCCGCGCCGCCCAGGAGTACGGCCTGATCGACGGCCTCACCCGGGACCGCAAGCAATCGGCGCACCCGCCCACCGGGCGGTGAGCGCGGATGCCGCCCCCCGAACTCCCGCCGCTGCCCGCCCTCACCCGCGCCGAGGGTGAGCTGATCGACCGCTATCTGGAGGCGCTCGACCTGCTGGGCCGCATCAATCCGGCCCGTGGCGGTGGCACCTACAGCGGGCTGCGGGCCGCCCAGGCGCTCGTCGGCGTGGCCGCCGGGTTGCGGGACGCGCTGACACTGATGCACCGGCGCGGCGAGAGCGAGTTGCACCGCGACACGCTGACCCGCGCGCTGCGGGTGCTGGACGGCGAGCGCCGGGCCGGACTCGTGACGCTGCCGCCACCCGAGGAGATCTGACGCGACACGCGGTGGGGCTGCCCATACGGCGTAGCCAGGACTGCCGTTGTGCGGCGGTCACGAATTGCCCCGCTATTAGCAATTTCTCCGGTTTGGAATGTTTCGCTCCTGGTCCGGGGCGTGCGACACCCGGGACCCTGACACCTGGGGGAACAAAACCCACCATTCAGGCCAAATGTGACCCATCTCACATACGGCATTTTCAACTCGGAGTTTGGGCGGCGGGTGCGTGAGGATCCCTTCGACGACAAGACCCCGCCACAGCGACGGGGCGGTCCGGACGGGCGCCTAATCCCGCCGCCGTACCGGATGTCCGGTCGACGTTCTGGACCGGCGGGAGCGGAGGACCCGAGCAGGACGGGGTCCACGGCCTTCACGGGCCGGCGGACCCCTTGGGGTGAAGCCGTACGCACGGCCGGGCATTCTTCGCCTGCCCGAACCCGACAGGTCTTCCTTCGCAGGCGGCTGACGAAGGGTTTGCGCATGACTGTGCGCATGCATACGCCGGGTGTGCTGGCGCGCACCGGCACCGTCGCCGCGCTGACGCTGGTCACGCTCGGCGGAACGATGATCGCCCCGGGAGCGACCGGGGACGTGGAGGCCGCGTCGGTGTCCGCACACGCGCTGCGGGTCGCCGCCTCCAAGCGGGGCGCCCCCTACCGCTACGGCGCCCAGGGCCCGAACGCCTTCGACTGCTCCGGACTGACGCTGTACTCGTTCCTGCGCGCCGGCCGGGCCCTGCCCCGTACCGCCGCCGCGCAGTACGTCCGCACCCGGCACGTCCCGGCCGCGGCCCGCCGCCGTGGCGACCTGGTCTTCTTCCATTCGACCAGGGGCATTTACCACGTGGGGATCTACGCCGGGAACGGCCGGATGTGGCATGCCCCCAAGGCCGGGAGCACGGTGCGGCTGGAGCGGATCTGGAGCCACGGGGTCTGGTACGGGCGGGTGCGCTGAGCTGCACACCATTCTGACTACCCGTCAATTTCCTCCGGTCGAACGGCCGGAGGGGCGGGACGTGCCGCGACTCAGGCGAGCGCCACCTCGACCAGCAGGACGCCTCCCACCACCGTCAACAGCGCTCCGGTGGTGGCCTCCAGAGCACGGGCCACCCGCGGGCGGCGCAGCCAGGTACCCAGACGGTCGACGAGCAGAGCGACGACCGGGAACCACACCAGCGCCATCGCCACCACCAGCGCGGCCAGCAGCAGCGTGCGGGGCAGCGCGGGCTGCCCCGCCGGGACGAACTGCGGCAGCAGGCTGAGGAAGAGGACCGGGGCCTTCGGGTTGAGCGCGTTCGCCAGGAAGCCCTGGCGCAGGCTCCGCGCGGTGCCCGGCGGCGCGGCCGGACCGCCGCCACCGTCCGGTGTGCCGTCGGCGGCCGCGTTCGCGGGGGCCGCCGGACGGCGGAACACCGCGCTCAGCGCGCGGACCCCCAGGTACAACAAGTAGCCGCCGCCGAGCAGTTGGACCGCGCCGAACAGCGCGGGCACGGCGACCAGCACGGCCGCGAGCCCGGCCACCGCCAGTGCGGTGTGCACCAGCAGTCCGCCGGCGACCCCGACCGCGGTCGCCACCCCCGCGCGCCGCGAGTCGAGCGCGTTGCGCACCACGACCGCGAAGTCCGCGCCCGGCATCGTGACCATGCCCGCGGCGACTGCGGTGAATGCTGTCAGCTGTCCGTCCATGCCAGCAGCTTCGCTGGTCAGAGCCTTTAATGGGTAGTGGCAATGTTCTGGGAGGGCCTAAAGAGGTTCTTATGTACGACCCCACACGACTGGCCGCACTGGTGGCGGTGGCGGAGGCCGGCTCGATCACCCGGGCGGCCGCCCGACTGGGCTACACGGCGCCCGCGCTCTCCCAGCAGCTGGCCAAGCTGGAGCGGGAGGCGGGGGCGGCGCTGCTGGTGCGCCACCACCGCGGGACGCGGCTGACGGCGGCCGGGGAGCTGCTGCTCGTCCGGGCCCGGCGGGTGCTCGACGAGCTGGCGCAGGCGCGGCACGAGCTGTCCCGGCTGGCGGGGCTGTCCGGGGGCCGGCTGCGGGTCGGCACGTTCATGACCGCCGGTACGCATCTGCTGCCGCCCGTGCTCAGCGCCTTCCGCCGGGCGCACCCCGATGTGGAGCTGAGCGTGACGGAGTACGTGCCGCCGCAGGCCGCCGAGGCGGTGGCGGTGGGCGAGGTCGATCTGGCGCTGACGCACGTCTATGTGCCGGGCGAGGCGATGCCGCCGCCGGACGGGGTGCACCTCGAACCGCTGCTGACGGAGGAGCTGGTGCTGGTCACGGCGCCCGGCCATGCCCTGTCGGCGGGCGCCGGCCGGCTGCCGCTGGCCGAACTCGCCGGACAGCCGCTGGTGAGCATGGCGCCGGCCAACCCCAACCGGCGCGCGGTGGAGGCGGCGCTGGCGGCGGCCGGGGCGAGCGTCGCGGTGCGCTGCGAGTCACCGAGCTATGCGGTGGCGTGCGCGCTGGTGAGCGCGGGGCTGGGGGTGGCGGTGGTGCCGGAGATGGTGGCGGAGGGCGCGGTGACGCCGCTGGGGGTCCGCCGGCTGGACCCGCCCGAGCTGCGCCGCCGGATCGCGGTCGCCCACCGGCCGGACGCCGGCAGCCCGGCCGCGGACACCCTGCGGGCCCTGCTGCGCGGCGCCTTCGCCCGCCACTCCCCCGCGCCGTGACCACGGGCACGGCGGCGGACGAAGGTTCTTGACGGAGGGTCAGCCGACCGGGGCCGTGGCCAGGATCGTGCCGACCGCCGCTTCGATCTGATCATCCGTCAGGTCTGCCCGGGCGGTCAGGCGGATTCGGGAGATCCCGTCGGGCACCGACGGCGGCCGGAAGCAGCCGACGAGGAGTCCGGCCGCGCGGCAGTCGGCGGCCCAGCCGACCGCCGCCTCCGGCGAGGGGGCGCGGACCGAGACCACCGCGGCGTCCGGCCGCACCGCCGTCAGACCCGCCCCGGTGAGCCGGTCGTGCAGCGTGCGGGCGACCTGCCCGGCCCGGGCGGCGCGCTGCGGTTCACGGCCCAGCACCCGCAGCGCGGCGAGCGCCCCGCCGGCCGCCGCCGGGGCGAGACCGGTGTCGAAGATGAACGACCGGGCGGTGTTGACCAGGTGCTCGATGACCCGGGCCGGGCCGAGCACCGCACCGCCCTGGGCACCCAGCGACTTGGAGAGCGTCACGGTGGTGACCACATCGGCGTCGCCGGCCAGCCCGGCCGCCCACAATGCGCCGCGGCCGCCCTCGCCGAGGACGCCCAGTCCGTGCGCGTCGTCGACGAGCAGCGCGGCGCCCCGTGTCCGGCAGGCCTCGGCGAGGGCGGGGAGCGGGGCGGCGTCACCGTCGACCGAGAACACCGAGTCGGTGACCGCGAGGGCCCGGCCTTGGTGGCCGCCGAGCGCGGCGCGGACGGCCTCCGGGTCCGCGTGCGGGACGACTTCGGTGCGGGCCCGGGACAGCCGGCAGCCGTCGATGAGGGAGGCGTGGTTGCCCGCGTCCGACACGACCAGGGTGCCGGCGGCGGTGAGCGCGGTGACCGCGGCGAGATTGGCGGTGTAGCCGGACGAGAGCACCAGCGCGGCCTCGAAGCCGCAGAAGGCGGCGAGTTCCGACTCCAGCCGGGCGTGCAGCTCGGTGCTGCCGGTCACCAGCCGGGAGCCGGTCGCGCCCGCGCCCCAGCGGTGTGCGGCGGCGGCCGCGGCGCGGGTGACCTCGGGGTGCCGGGCGAGTCCGAGGTAGTCGTTGCCGGCGAGGTCGAGCAGCGGGTGGTCGGCCGGGCGGGGGCGCAGGGTGCGGACCAGTCCGGCGCGCCGGCGTGCGTCGCGGGCTTCGTCGATCCAGTCGAAGGCGGTGCCGGGTGCCGGACGGCGGGCCTCGGCGGGGGCTGCCGCCGGTGAGCTGTCGCGGGGCAGCGTGGGGGCGGAGTCCTGCGGCATCGGCGTCCTTCGTCCGTGGGCCTCGGTTGTGGGCTGTTGATAGACGTTAGCGGTCGTTCCGCAGGCACACGGTGTGGCGATACACACACCTCCATCCAGGGTCGTTGTGGGAATCCTCCTTGGCCGGGGGCGGTGCCGTAGGCCAGGATCAACGCCATGGACCTGCTGAACACACTGGTGGACAAGGGACTGCGGCGCGAGTTGCCGACCCGCGAAGAGGCGCTGGCCGTGCTGGCGACCTCCGATGACGAACTGCTCGATGTCGTGGCCGCGGCCGGAAAGGTGCGCCGCCAGTGGTTCGGGCGGCGGGTCAAACTCAACTATCTCGTCAACCTCAAGTCGGGTCTGTGCCCCGAGGACTGCTCGTACTGTTCGCAGCGGCTGGGGTCGAAGGCGGAGATCCTCAAGTACACCTGGCTCAAGCCGGACGACGCCTCCAAGGCGGCCGCCGCGGGTGTCGCCGGCGGGGCCAAGCGCGTCTGCCTGGTGGCCAGTGGCCGCGGTCCCACGGACAAGGACGTGGAGCGCGTCTCGAAGACCATCTCCACCATCAAGGAGCAGAACGAGGGCATCGAGGTGTGCGCCTGCCTCGGTCTGCTCTCCGAGGGTCAGGCCGGGCGGCTGCACGAGGCCGGCGCCGATGCGTACAACCACAACCTCAACACCTCGGAAGCCACGTACGGCGACATTTGCACCACGCACGACTACTCGGACCGTGTGTCCACCGTCCAGCAGGCCCAGGCAGCCGGAATGTCCGCCTGTTCCGGGCTGATCGCCGGTATGGGGGAGAGCGACGCGGACCTCGTCGATGTGGTCTTCGCCCTGCGCGACCTGGACCCCGACTCCGTCCCCGTGAACTTCCTGATCCCCTTCGAGGGCACCCCGCTCGCCAAGGAGTGGCACCTCACCCCGCAGCGTGCGCTGCGCATTCTGGCGATGGTGCGGTTCGTCTGCCCGGACATCGAGGTGCGGCTGGCCGGCGGCCGCGAGGTGCATCTGCGCAGCATGCAGCCGCTGGCGCTGCACCTGGTCAACTCCATCTTCCTCGGCGACTACCTGACCAGTGAGGGCCAGGCCGGCAAGGACGATCTGGCGATGATCGCGGACGCCGGGTTCGAGGTCGAGGGCACCGACACCACCACCCTGCCCGAGCACCGCCGCGCGGGCTGCGGCGGATCGGACGGCGCCGGATCCGCCTGCGCGGGCGCGGACGCGGCGCCCGCCGCGACCATCCCCGCGCCGCCCGAGGAGAGCCGCCGCGACCTGGTCTCGGTGCGCCGCCGGGGTGCCGGCACCGAGCTGCCGCCCAATGCCTGAGCCGCTCTCCCCCCGCGAACTGCTGGCCCTCGACCGGCAGCATGTGTGGCACCCGTACGGGCCGATGCCCGGCACCGCCGCACCGCTGCTGGTGGAGTCGGCCTCCGGGGTCCGGCTCCGGCTGGCCGAACCGGTCGAGGGCCGGGACGAGTTGGTGGACGGCATGTCGTCGTGGTGGTCGGCGGTGCACGGCTACCACCACCCGGTGCTCGACGAGGCCGCGCACGGCCAGCTGGAGCGGATGAGCCATGTGATGTTCGGCGGGCTCACCCACGAGCCCGCGGTGCGGCTGGCGAAGCGGCTGGTCGACATCACCCCGGAGCCGCTGGAGCACGTCTTCCTCGCCGACTCCGGTTCGGTGTCGGTCGAGGTCGCCGTGAAGATGTGCCTGCAGTACTGGCGCTCGCTCGGCAAGCCGCGCAAACAGCGGCTGTTGACCTGGCGGGGCGGCTACCACGGCGACACCTGGCAGCCGATGTCGGTGTGCGATCCGGACGGCGGGATGCACGAGCTGTGGCAGGGGGTGCTGCCGCGGCAGATCTTCGCGGACGCGCCGCCGGCCGGCTTCGACGCCGCACCGGACGAGGCGTACGCGGCGCGGCTGCGCGAGCTGATCGGCCGGCACGCCGAGGAGCTGGCGGCGGTGATCGTCGAGCCGGTGGTCCAGGGCGCGGGCGGGATGTCGTTCCACTCCCCCGGCTATCTGCGGGTGCTGCGGGAGGCCTGCGACGCACACGGCGTGCTGCTCATCTTCGATGAGATCGCGACCGGCTTCGGCCGCACGGGTTCGCTCTTCGCCGCCGGGCACGCCGGGGTCACGCCCGATGTGATGTGTCTCGGCAAGGCGCTGACCGGCGGCTATCTGACGCTGGCGGCGACGTTGTGCACGTCGGCCGTCGCGGACGGCATCTCCCGTGGCGCCCTGCCGGTGCTGGCGCACGGCCCGACCTTCATGGGCAACCCGCTCGCCGCGGCCGTCGCGGACGCCTCGATCGAGCTGCTGCTGTCCCAGGACTGGGCGCAGGAGGTCAAGCGGATCGAGACCGGGCTGCGGGAGGGTCTGGCGCCGGCCGCCGGCCACGCCGGGGTCCGCGAGGTGCGGGTGCTCGGCGCGATCGGTGTCGTGCAGCTGGACCACGAGGTGGACATGGCTGCCGCGACCCGGGCGGCGGTCCGCGAGGGCGTGTGGCTGCGCCCGTTCCGCGACCTGATCTACACCATGCCGCCGTACATCACCGGCGACGACGATCTGGCGCGCATCTGCGCCGCGGTGTGCGCGGCGGCCCGCGAGGGCTGACCCCGCGAGCGGCGGGGCGCGGCCGGGGTATCCGGCCGGCCCCGGCCGCCACGCCCCCGCCGGTGCGGTGCACACCGGCACCTCTCTCCTCAGATCTCCTCAGTTTTCCTCAGATTTCCCTCAGAACCATCCGGCCGTCCCCCGGGGACGGTCTTGCGCAGAGTCGGAGGCACACCATGTCAGTGCTGTTCGTGACGGGCACGGGCACGGAGATCGGCAAGACCGTGACCACCGCCGCGATCGCCGCGGCGGCGCTCGCCCGGGGTCGCTCGGTGGCCGTGCTCAAACCGGCCCAGACCGGTGTCACACCACACGAGACGGGTGACGCCGCGGAGGTCGAGCGGCTCGCCGGTCCGGTCACCACCCTGGAACTCGCCCGTTTCCCCGACCCGTTGGCGCCCGCGACGGCCGCGCTGCGGGCCGGTCTGCCGCCGGTGCTCCCCCAGGACATCGCCGAGGCCGCCGCGAAACTGGACGCCTCGCACGATCTGGTGCTGGTCGAGGGCGCGGGCGGGCTGCTGGTCCGCTTCGACGCGGACGGCCACACCCTCGCCGACGCCGCGCGGCTGGCGAAGGCCCCGGTGCTGGTGGTCGCCCAGGCGGGTCTGGGCACCCTGAACGCCACCGCGCTGACCGCGCTGGCGCTGCGCTCGTACGGTCTCGACTCCCCCGGCGTCGTCATCGGCAGCTGGCCGGCCGCGCCCGATCTGGCCGCGCGCTGCAATCTGGCCGACCTCCCGGAGGCCGCCGGCGCCCCACTGCTCGGCCTGGTCCCGGAGCGGTCCGGCGCCCTCGACCCGGACGCGTTCCGTGCCGCGGCGGCCGACTGGCTGGCACCGGAACTCGGCGGCTCGGACACGTTCCTGATCCCGGTGTGAGTCGCTGACGACCCGGGCGGTGGGCCGGGCGAGCACGGCGCCGCGGCCCCGTACGGATGTGCGCATCGCGGACCGGGTGACGCGCGGGGACTCCTTGGCCGCCCAGTGGGGAGACTGACGGCAGGAGCGGGCATCGCCGGCGAAGGGGACCGTCATGTTGCAGCGCAGAAGAGTGCCGCAGGGCACCGTCCACCACCCGGTGTTCGCCCGCTATTACGCGAGCTGCTGCGGTCCGGCGGCGGACGCGCGGGCGGGGGTGGCCGCGCTCCGCAGGGAGTTGCTGGCGGGCGCCACCGGCCGGGTCATCGAGGTCGGCGCCGGCACGGGGCTGAACTTCGCGCACTATCCGGGGACGGTCTCGGAAGTGGTGGCGATCGAGCCGGAGTCCACGCTGCGGGAGGTGGCCCGGTCGGCGGCGGCCCGAGCGGAGGTGCCGGTGGACCTGGTGCCGGGGGTGGCGGAGGCCCTGCCGGTCAAGAGCGAGGCGTTCGACACGGCGGTGGCCTCACTGGTGCTGTGTTCGGTGCACGAGGTGCCGCGGGCGCTGGCGGAACTGCTGCGGGTGCTGCGTCCTGGCGGTGAGCTGCGGTTCTTCGAGCACGGGCGGGCCGCGGGGCGGGGGCTGGCGATGGTGCAGCGAGCCCTGGACCGGACGGTCTGGCCGCTGCTGATGGGCGGCTGTCACACCGGCCGCGACCCGCTGGGCGAGGTGCGGACGGCCGGGTTCGAGGTGGTGCGGGTGCGCCGGCTGAAGGTGCCGGAGCGCGGGCCGACGCTGCCGACCTCGCCGGCGGTACTGGGCCTGGCGCGGCGGCCCGCGGCCTGAAGGGACGGAACGGGCCGGGCCGACGCCGGAACGGCCGCGGGCCTCAGACGGTCCAGGTGCGCAGTGCGTCCGCGATGGCGCAGACGTCGGCCGTGCCGTCCTTGACGAGGCGGGCGAGGTCGCGGACCTGCTCCGGGGAGGTGGCGATCTTCAGCCCGCTGGCGACGAGATAGCCGTAGGCGACCGCGGTCGCGAACATCGCGTTCGAGCCCTCCAACGCCGGTACCCGGAGCAGGAGGTGGAGCAGGGACGCGGCGCGTTCCTGGGGGTCGGCGTAGACGGGCACGCCGAGTATCTCGGCCTCGTGGCGGGAGACGGCGGCCACCAGGGCGCCCCAGTCGGTGACCTGGGGGTCTCCGGGGGTGTGCTGTTCGGCGATCAGAAGGAGCCAGGCGAGATCGATCCGCAGTGTCACGTCGTGCCCGGCTGTCCTTCGTGCGGAGTGGGCGCCGCGTCCGGCGCCTCGCGTCGTTCCCGGTCGAATTCCTCGGCGAAGACCCGCTCGTACTGCTTCATGAAGTCGGAGGCCGCCTCGACGAAGGTCTGGCCGATCTCGCCGGCGTCCTTCAGGACGAGGTCCTCGATGTAGCGGTTCATGCTCACCCCCCGCTGCAGAGCGCGCTCCCGCGCCGCTTCGGCAGTGGCCTCGTCCACCCGGACGTTCAGCTGTGTCTTCGCCACGCTTCCAAGCTAGCGCGCGGATGCTAGCAGCGGCAAGCATCGGCGGTGACGGCGGCGGACCCCGACGCGGGGTACCGCGTCGGGTGCCGTGCGCGGCACGATCCGGACGGCGCACGGCACCCCGCGGCCGGCCGCTACTTGTAGCCGAAGTCCTGGGTCCAGTACGCCCGGAGCTTGCCGCCCAGGGCGACACCTATGCCGGTGGCCTTGGAGTGGCAGGAGAGGATGTTGGCCCGGTGGCCGGGGCTGTGCATCCAGGCGTCGAAGGCACCCTGGGGCGTGGTCGGCCAGGCGTCGATGTTCTCCGCCGAGGCGTCGTCGTAGCCCTGCGCCTCCATGCGCTCCTTGGGGTCCTTGCCGTTGGGGGCGGTGTGCGCGTAGAAGCCGTGGGCGGCCATGTCCTGGCTGTGCAGACGGGCCGCCTTGTCCAGGCGGGGGTCGCGATGCAGGGGCGCGCAACCGTGCTCGGTCCGCGCCTTGTTGACCAGCCGGTTGATCTCCGCCTCGTAGCGCGCGACCTTGCCACCGGCCTGCGCGGAAGCCGTCGGCGCGGCGGACGGGGTGGCCGGAGGGGACGGCCGGGCGCCCGGCCCGGCCGTGGGCGCGCCGGTGTGCGCGGCCGGCGGAAAGGCCTCGTCGGCCTTCGCGTGGTCCTGGGAGTTGAACACCGTCAGCGAACCGGCGACGACGCCCACCGAGGCCACCAGGCCGATCGGGATGATCCTGGCCCTGCGCCGGTGATTGCCGCGCGCCTCGCGCTGCGACGAAGAGAATTTCACGTTCAACTAAATCGTCTCCATGGGGGGATAACCGGAAGGGAAAGGGTGCAGCAAAGACACCCACGCGCCTCGCACAGGCAGGCCGGTGCACCGAACTTCCCTTTCCGAGAACTGGATTACGGTAACAAAACATTCAGCCAATCGATCATCGGCGGACGCGACAGCGGGAATTGCCCGGCGTGGCCGCAATAAGCAACATGCCCGCTTTCGCCAACCTTTGAAAGCATGATCCGCACGCCACTCGGATCGAGTTTGCGAAGCTGGAATCCCAACTGCGCTTTACTTCAGGCGGGTTGAGCACAGAGGTCGAGCGCATCCCCGGCTTGCTGGAAACGTCGTCAACAAGAGGGCCGAAAAAACGCCCCCGCACGCGCACCGAAAGCGAATATCCACGACCCGATGCCCCCTTTCCGGGGAAATGCGCGAGGGACTCGCCGCGTTTCCGTTCCGCGTCAGGAAAAGGGATTGCCGGTCCAGCCACAGAGAATGTACGGGCAGCCCGGCGACGGGCTCGGCACGGAAACCAGGGCGCGGGCCAAGACCCCGGCCGGACGCCACCCAGGGCCCGCGGCGCCCACATCACGGAAAGGCTTCGACACCGCACTTCCCCCGGTGATGGGATCCGATCATGAATGATCTTCACGTCCGGGCCGGGACGCCGGCCGACCTCGATGCCGTACTCGCCTTCTGGAAGGACGCCGCGGAGGGCACCAGCATCAGCGATGACACCGACGGCGTGGCACGGCTGGTGACCCGCGATCCCGCGGCGCTGCTGCTGGCCGAACAGGACGGCGCCCTGGTGGGCACCGTGATCGCCGGGTTCGACGGCTGGCGCTGTCATCTCTACCGGCTGGCCGTGCATCCCCGGCACCGTCGGCGGGGCATCGGCGGCGCGCTGCTGGCGGCCGCCGAGGAGCGGTTCCGCACGCTGGGCGGGCGGCGCGGCGACGCGATGGTGCTGGACCGCAACGAGCCGGCGCACCATGCCTGGCGGGCGGCGGGGTACGCCCCCGAGCCGCAGTGGAGCCGCTGGGTCAAGCACCTCGACGGCTGAGCGCACCCCTCGGCGCGAGCGGGGATTGTCCGGGGTGCGGACGGCCCCGCTCGCGGCTTTGCTGATCCTTTACCATGGAGGCTCCACCGACCCGGCGAAAGGTGTGTGAGCGTCCAACCATGGGCGAACCTCCCAGTTGTCGAGCTTCCTGGCGACATAGCGCGAACCTCCCCATCCTGCTCGATCATGGGACGGAGGTGACTCGATGACCGACCTGCTCTTTCTGGGCGTGGCGCTCCTCCTGACCCTGGCCTGCGGAGTCTTCGTCGCGGCCGAGTTCTCGCTGACGACCGTCGAGCGCAGCGACCTGGAACGCGCGGTCGAGCGCGGCGAGCGGGGCGCGGACAGCGCCCTCAAGGCCGTCCGCAGCCTCACCTTCCAGCTCTCCGGCGCCCAGCTCGGGATCACCGTCACCGGGCTGGTCATCGGCATGCTCTCGAAGAAGGCCATCGCCACCCTGCTGGCCGGTCCGCTCGACGCGATGGGCCTGCCCCGCTCGGCGGCGGACTCGCTGGCGCTGGTGCTCGGCACGGCGCTCTCCACCGTCGTCCTGATGGTCGTCGGCGAACTGGTCCCGAAGAACTGGGCCATCTCCAGCCCGCTGGCCATCGCCAAGCGGGTGGCCACCGCACAGCGCGGCTTCAGCGCCTTCTTCCGGCCGCTGATCCGCCATCTCAACAACGCCGCGAACCGCATGGTCCGCCGGATGGGCCTGGAGCCCGCCGAGGAGCTGGCCTCGGCCCGCGGCCCGCAGGAGCTGGTGGCGCTGGCCCGGCACTCCGCCGATGAGGGCGCGCTGGAGGCCGACACCGCCGAGCTGTTCGTCCGTACCCTCAGCCTCGCCGATCTGACCGCGGAGAACGTGATGACCCCGCGGGTGCAGGTGATGGCGCTGGAGGTGCAGTCCACGGCGGAGGACGTGGCCAATGCGACCCGGGCGACCGGACTGTCCCGCTTCCCGGTCTACCGCGGCAGCCTGGACAGCGTCGTCGGGGTGGCGCACATCAAGGACGTGCTGACCGTCCCGGCCGAACGCCGTCCCCGCCATCCGGTCTCCGAGCTGGTGCGCGAGCCGCTGCTGGTCCCCACGACGCTGACCGTGGACCGGCTGCTGGACCGGCTCTCCGGCAAGCGCACGATGGCCGTGGTCATCGACGAATACGGCGGCACGGCCGGAGTGGTGACCCTGGAGGACATCGTCGAGGAGGTCGTCGGCGAGGTCCGCGACGAGCACGATCCGATGGAGACCCCCGACCTGGCGCCGGCCGGCGCGGACGCCGAGGGCCGCGCGCTCTACCAGGCCGACGGCGCCGCCCGCACCGACCAGCTGGAACGGATCGGCCTGCGGCTGCCGGAGGGCCCGTACGAGACCCTCGCCGGTCTGGTCGCCCGTGCGCTGGGCCGGATACCCGTGGCCGGCGACAGCCTGGAGGTGGCCGGCTGGACCCTGGACGTGCTCGACGCCACCGGTCACCGCGCCGCGCGGGTGCTGCTGCACGCGCCGCTGCCCGGCAGTACCGACGAGCGGGAGACGGAGGCCGGCCGATGACCGCGCTACAGCTGTTCGTGGGGCTGCTGACGCTGGTCGTCAACGCCTTCTTCGTGGGTGCCGAGTTCGCGCTGATCTCGGTGCGCCGCAGTCAGATCCAGCCGTTCGCCGAGCGGGGTGACCGGCGGGCGGCCAGCGTGCTGTGGGGTCTGCAGCACGTCTCGGCCCTGCTGGCGGCCGCCCAGCTGGGCATCACCCTGTGCACGCTGGTACTGGGTGTGGTCGCCGAGCCGGCCATCGCCCATCTCCTGGAGCCGGTGTTCCACGCGGTGGGGATCCCGTCCGCGCTGAACCAGCCGATCTCGTTCGTGATCGCGCTGTCGCTGGCCACCTATCTGCACATGCTCTTCGGCGAGATGGTGCCGAAGAACGTCGCGCTGGCCGAACCGGTGCGCAGCGCGCTGCTGCTGGGGCCGCCGCTGGTCGCGCTGACCCGGGCGCTGCGCCCGGCGATCTTCGCGATCAACGCGCTGGCCAACGGACTCCTCGCGCTGCTGCGGGTGGAGACCAGGGACGAGGTGGCCGCGACGTTCTCGGACGCCCAGCTCGCGAAGATGGTCGAGGACTCCCGGGCCGCCGGGCTGCTCGACGAGCGGGCGCAGGAGCGGCTGCGGGACGCCCTGGAGCTGGGCCGCCGCCCGGTGCGGGACGTGGTGCTGCCGGTCGAGCGGGTCGTCTCCGCACGGATGGGGATCACCCCGGAGGAGCTGGAGCAGTTGGCCGCCGACTCCGGTTTCTCCCGCTTCCCCGTCGTCGACGACACCGAGCGCATCCTCGGCTATCTGCACGTCAAGGACGCCCTGGACGCCGCCCCCCGCCGGCAGCCGTTCCCGGTGTCGGCGCTGCGCCCGATCGCCCGCGTCAAGGCGGCGACGCCGCTGGACGACGTGCTGACGGCGATGCGCGGCTCCCGTACCCATCTGGCCGCGGTGATCGGCGACGACGGGCGGCTGGCCGGGCTGGTGACGATGGAGGACGTCCTCCGGGAGCTGGTGCTGCAACAGCCCGCGGCCTGACGAGCGGGGCGCCGTACGCCGCGGACCGTCACCGGCTCGAGGTGTCGGTCCGGGTGCACCGGCCCGTGCGGGATCACCCCGTCGATCGCTCCGCCGATCGCCGGGGTGACCGTCTGGGCGTGGAACTCCCGGAACGCACCCCCTCGTCGGGGGGCACCGCGCTGCCACCTGCCTCTTTGCGCCGCTTCCGCGCCGTGCGAACGACAGGACGGCCGGATCATCCATCGGCTCACGGGGGGCCTGGACATACCGAGCGGTACGCCAGGCGGTAGGATCACCGCGCCATGGAGATGAATGCCCGCTACACCAGTTTCGTCGCGGTCGGCGACAGCTTCACCGAAGGCATGTCGGACGGCCTGCCGGACGGCTCGTACCGCGGCTGGGCCGATCTGCTCGCCGCCCGGCTGGCGGCCTCCTCGCCCGGCTTCCGCTACGCCAATCTCGCGGTGCGCGGCAAACTCATCGGCCAGATCGCCGACGAGCAGTGCGGCCCGGCCGCCTCGATGGGCGCCGATCTGGTGACCATGGTCGGCGGGCTCAACGACGTCCTGCGGCCCCGGTGCGACGTGGCACAGGTCTGCGCGCGGCTCGATGAGGGCGCGGCGCTGCTGGCCAGGGGCGGCGGACAGCTGGTGCTGATGCGCAGCCCTGGCCGCCAAGGGCCGGTGCTGGAGCGCTTCCGGCCGCGGATGGAGCAGCTGTTCGCGCACCTCGACGAGGTGGCCGCGCGGCACGGAGCGGTGGTCGTGGACCTCTACGGGTCGCGGGCGCTGTCCGATCCGCGGCTGTGGGCCGACGACCGGCTGCATCTGAACGCCGAGGGCCACCGCCGGGTGGCGGAGGCCGTATGGCAGGCGCTCGGGCTGCCGGCCGGGGACGACTGGAACGCCCCGCTGCCCAGCAGCGCACCGCCAGGTTGGGGCGCCCGGCGCACGGCGGATCTGCGGTTCGCGCGCGAGCACCTCGTGCCGTGGATAGGCCGGCGGCTCACCGGCCGCTCCTCGGGGGACGGCCGGCCGGCCAAGCGGCCCGAACTGCTGCCGTACGAGGTCTGACGGGAGGGCCGTCGCGGCCTGCGCGGCGGTCGGCCCGGCTTGGAGGAAAGCACAGCCGGGACCGGGGCGCCGGCCTGCGTGAAGCGCCAGTAGACTCTGACCACGTGACTGCTGTGTCTGCGAAGCCTCGCATCCCCAATGTCCTGGCCGGCCGCTACGCCTCCGCGGAGCTGGCCGTGCTGTGGTCCCCCGAGTACAAGGTCAAGCTGGAGCGGAAGCTGTGGCTCGCCGTGCTGCGCGCGCAGCAGGACCTGGGGGTGGAGGTCCCCGAGCAGGCGCCGGCCGACTACGAGCGGGTGCTGGAGAACGTCGACCTGGCCTCCATCGCCGAGCGCGAGAAGGTCACCCGGCACGACGTCAAGGCGCGGATCGAGGAGTTCAACGCCCTCGCCGGCCATGAGCAGGTCCACAAGGGCATGACCTCCCGCGACCTGACCGAGAACGTCGAGCAGCTGCAGGTGCGGCTGTCGCTGGAGCTGATGCGCGACCGTACGGTGGCCGTGCTGGCGCGTCTGGGCTCGCTGGCCGCGCAGCACGCCGAACTGGTAATGGCCGGCCGCTCGCACAACGTCGCCGCCCAGACCACGACGCTCGGCAAGCGCTTCGCGACCGCGGCGGACGAACTGCTGGTGGCCTACGCCCGGCTGGAGGACCTGCTCGCGCGCTACCCGCTGCGCGGCATCAAGGGCCCGGTCGGCACCGCCCAGGACATGCTCGACCTGCTGGGCGGGGGCCCGGACGGCGCGGCCCGGCTCGCCGAGCTGGAGCAGCGGATCGCCGGGCACCTCGGCTTCGGCCGGGCCTTCACCTCCGTCGGGCAGGTCTACCCGCGGTCGCTGGACTACGACGTGGTGACCTCGCTGGTGCAGCTGGCCGCGGCCCCGTCGTCGATCGCCAAGACCATCCGGCTGATGGCCGGGCACGAGCTGGTCACCGAGGGCTTCAAGCCCGGCCAGGTCGGCTCCTCGGCGATGCCGCACAAGATGAACACCCGCTCCTGCGAGCGCGTCAACGGCCTGATGGTGATCCTGCGCGGCTACGCCTCGATGACCGGTGAGCTCTCCGGCGACCAGTGGAACGAGGGCGATGTGTCCTGCTCCGTGGTGCGCCGGGTCGCGCTGCCGGACGCGTTCTTCGCGCTCGACGGCCTGCTGGAGACCTTCCTGACCGTGCTCGACGAGTTCGGTGCCTTCCCCGCCGTCATCGCCCGCGAGCTGGACCGCTATCTGCCCTTCCTCGCCACGACGAAGGTGCTGATGGCGTCCGTGCGGGCCGGCGTGGGCCGCGAGGAGGCGCACGAGGCGATCAAGGAGAACGCGGTCGCCTCGGCGCTGGCCATGCGTGAGCAGGGCGCGGAGCGCAACGAGCTGCTGGACAAGCTGGCCGCGGATGCGCGGATCCCGCTGGACAAGCCCCAGTTGGACGCGCTGATGGCGGACAAGCTCTCCTTCACCGGCGCCGCGGCCGGCCAGGTGGCGTCCGTCGTCGCCCGGATCGAGGAGATCACCAAGCAGCACCCGCAGGCCGCCGCGTACACGCCGGGCGCCATCCTCTGACGCGAACGCCATGCGCTTTACTCCCGAAGAGCTGGCAGCCGCTCGCGACCGCCTCGTCCCCGACGTGGCCGCGAGCGGCTTGCGCGTGCTCTTTTGCGGGATCAACCCGGGCCTGATGACGGCGGCCACCGGCCACCACTTCGCACGGCCCGGCAACCGCTTCTGGCCGGCCCTGCACGCCGCCGGGTTCACCCCGCGCCGGCTGCGGCCCGACGAGCAGGAGGAGTTGCTCGCGCACGGCCTGGGCATCACCAACGTCGTGGCCCGGGCGACCGCCAGGGCCGACGAGCTGAGCGCGGAGGAGTACCGCGAGGGCGGCCGGCTGCTCGCCGAGAAGGTGGCCCGGCTGCGGCCGCGCTGGCTCGCCGTCGCGGGTGTCACCGCCTATCGCCTCGCCTTCGACGACAAGCGCGCCGCGATCGGACCGCAGCAGCGCACGCTGGGCGACACCCGCATCTGGGCCCTGCCCAACCCCAGCGGGCTGAACGCCCATTGGACACCGCAGGCGCTGGCGGAGGAGTACGGACGGCTGCGCGCCGCGGCGTTCGCGACGCAGGACGACGGCTGAGGCTCCCGGGGGCGAGGGTGCGCGGCGGCATCGGCCGCTCGGCCGCTGTTCCACCGCGCGTCACCCGATAGGCGTGTACATGCCACGGCGTCAGCTCTACGCTGTCGCCGCCCGCACCCCCCACCTCCCCCGTACGGAGGCTCCCGTGCCTGCTCCGTCCCCCTCGGCTTCCCCCACGGCTTCTTCCACGGACTCCCCCTCCTCTCTCCGCCGCTCGCGCCGCCATCGGGCCGGCGCGCTCGCCGCAGCGTTCGGCCTCGCCGCCGCCGGCCTCGGCATCTGGGCCGGCAACGGCTTCGGCGCCGAACCGGCCGCGGCCGCCGTGCCGACCCCCGATCATGTGGTCGTGGTGGTCTTCGAGAACCACGCGTACGGCCAGGTCATCGGCAGCTCCAGCGCCCCCTACTTCAACTCCCTGGCCTCCGGGGGCGCCGGCCTCACCGCCTCCTACGCCGAGACCCACCCCAGCCAGCCCAACTACTACGCCCTCTTCTCCGGGGACACCCAGGGCGTCACCGACGACAGCTGCGTCGACCCGGGGTTCAGCGACGCCCCCAACCTCGCCGCCGAGCTGACCGCGGCCGGCAAGACCTGGGCGAGCTACAACGAATCGCTGCCGTCCGAGGGCTCCACCACCTGCAAGAGCGGCAGCTACGCGCAGAAGCACAACCCGTGGTTCGGCTTCAGCAACGTCCCCACCGGCTCGGCGCACACCTTCGACGCGTTCCCCTCCGACTTCACGAAGCTGCCCACCGTGTCGTTCGTGGTGCCGAACCTGTGCAGCGACATGCACGACTGCTCGGTGTCCAGCGGTGACACCTGGCTCAAGAACCACCTCAAGAGCTATGCCGACTGGGCCCGGACCCACAACAGCCTGCTGCTGCTCACCTTCGACGAGGACAACCGGCTCAGCGGCAACCGCATCCCCACCGTGCTGTACGGCCGGCCGGTGAAGCCGGGCGCCACCTCCGCCACCACCTACAACCACTACGACGTGCTGCGCACCCTGGAGGACATGTACGGCACCACGCACGCGGGGAAGGCCGCCGACGCCAAGGACATCAGCGGCATCTGGGCCGGCTGACGTGTATCTCGCCGACCGCCCGTCGGCTGCCGCGGCTCCGCCGGAGGTCCGGCGTCACGCCCGGGTGCGGCGCTCCGTGGCCGCGCTGCCGTCCACGGTGCTGCTCCTTGGCACCGTGAGCCTGATCACCGATGTCTCCTCGGAGATGATCACGGCCGTTCTCCCGCTCTATCTGGTCGCCGAACTCGGGCTGTCCCCTTTGGGGTTCGGGGTGCTGGACGGGGTCTACAACGGGGTGAGCGCGCTGGTCCGGCTGGTGGGCGGGCGGGTGTCGGACCGCGACGGGGGCGGCGGTCACAAGGCGGTGGCCGCGGTGGGGTACGGGCTGTCCGCCCTGTGCAAGCCGTTGCTGCTGATGGTGCACTCGCTGCCGTTGATCGGTGCGGTCCTGGCGGTGGACCGCACCGGCAAGGGGCTGCGGACCGCCCCACGGGACGCCATGATCTCGCTGGCGGCCGAACCGGCCGTGCGCGGACGGGCCTTCGGGGTGCACCGGGCGATGGACACGGCCGGCGCGCTGGGCGGGCCGCTGGTCGCGTTCCTGCTGCTGAGGGCGACCGCGGACGGCTATGACGCGGTGTTCACGGTCAGCTTCTGCGTGGCCGTGGCGGGCGTGCTGGTGCTTGTCCTCTTCGTCCCGGGCCGCACCCGGGACCCCACCCGGCACACCGGCGAACGGGCCCCGGCCCGGCCACGGATGCCGGTGCGCGCTCTCCTGGGCCGGCCGGAGGTACGCCGGCTGACGGGGTGTGCGGTGCTGCTGGGGCTGACCACCGTCAGCGACTCGTTCCTCTATCTGGCCCTGCAGCAGCGGCTGGATCTGCCGGCCGGGTGGTTCCCGCTGCTCCCGCTGGGCACGGCCGCGGCGTTCCTGCTGCTGGCCGTGCCGCTGGGGGCGGTCGCCGACCGGCTCGGCCGCCGGCGGCTGTTCCTGGCCGGGCATCTGGCGCTGCTGGGCGCCTACGGGCTGCTGGCGGCGCCGCCCGGCGGCGGCCCGCCGCTGGTCTGCGCCGTGCTCGTGCTGCACGGCGCCTTCTACGCGGCGACCGACGGAGTGCTGGCGGCCGCGACCGCCGACGCGGTGCCCGAGGAGGTCCGGGGCAGCGGTCTGGCGCTGGTGCAGACCGGCCAGACCGCGGCCCGCTTCGTCTGCTCGCTCGCCTTCGGCGCCGCCTGGACCGCGTGGGGCGACCGCACCGCCGTCCTTGCCACCGCCCTCGGCCTCGCCCTCGCCGCGGCCCTGAGCGCCCGCCTGCTGCGCCGCGCCACCCCGGCCCCGCCCGCCCTTCCCCACCAGGCCCCGCCCGCCGGGAAGGCGTCCCGGCCGCCACGGCACGACCCGGACCGCGGAGCCTGACGCCATGCCCTGGACCCCGGAGCCTGACTCCGTGCTCCCGACCTCGGAGCTTGACTCCGTGCACAGGGCAAGCTCCCGCTCCCCTGGGACGGCCGATGCCGTGCTTCCCTCGCACACGCCCCGTCACCCCCTCCTACGCCACCCGCTCCTCCCCCACCGCCACCAGCAGTTGGCAGGGCAGTTCCGGACCGCCCTGCCCCACCCCCACGCCTATCCAGCGGCCCCGCACCCGCCAGCCGTGCATCCGCGGGACATATCCACAGACCGTGTCCAGCGGCGGCCGGACCGGCAGGCCCTGCGCCTGCCGCTCCAAATGAGCGGTGAGATCGACCACTTCGGCCGGCCCCCACCGTAAGGACAGCGCCTGCACCAGCGCCGTCAGCCCGTCCGCGAACTCCTCCTCGACCTCCGCCGCCTCGGCCGGGTCCGCGTCCCAGAGATCCGGGCCGGTCCGCAGCGCGGCGAGGTGGAAGCCCGGCCCGCTCTCGGCCATGGCGGAACGGACCCGCCCGGCCGGGAACTCCCGCGCGCGCCACAGGTCGATGGCCGTCAGCTGCTCATCCAGCGTCATGCCCTCAGTAAACCGCCCGGGTCTGACAATTGGCTCCCCCGGGCGGACCGCTCGCGACACTCGCCGCGCACCCCCCGGCCGGTTACGATCCGCCCACACGGCAAGCGAGGGAGAGGGACGTTGGGGCGGCTCACCGGCGGGGACCCGTCCCTGCTGCGACGGATCAACTCCTCGGTGGTGCTGCACGCGCTGCGTGCCGCCGACTCCCCCACGCTCACCGACCTCGTGCGGGCCACCGGCCTGTCCCGACCCACGGTCGAGGGCGTCGTCGAAGGGCTCATCGAGTCCGGTCTGGTGGCCGAGGCCGCTGCCGGAGGGGGTGCGGCGCGCCGCCAGGGACGGCCCGCCCGCCGGTTCCGGTTCCGCACGGAGGCCGGCCATCTGCTGGGCGTCGAGATCGGCCCGCACCGTGTCGCGGCACTGCTCTCCGATCTGGGCGGCCGGGTGCTCGACAGGGCGGAACGGCCGGTGGCGGAGACCGCCCCGGCCGAGGAACGGCTGGAGCGGGTGCACACCCTGGTCACCGAGTTGCTGCGCCACTCGGGCGTGCCGCGAAGCGCCCTGCGCGCCGTCGGGGTCGCCGGTCCCGGCATCGTGGAGGCGGACGGCACCGTACGGCTGAGCACCGCCCTGCCGGGCTGGACGGGCCTGCGGCTGGGCGAGCGACTGCGGCGGTCGTTCCGCTGCCCGGTGCTGGTCGAGAACGACGCCAACGCCGCCGCGGTGGCCGAGCACTGGCAGGGCGCGGCCACCGGCTCCGATGACATCGTTTTCGTGCTGGCGGGGCTCAGCCCGGGGGCCGGTTCGCTGATCGGCGGGCGGCTGCACCGCGGCTTCGGCGGCGCCGCGGGCGAGATCGGCGCGCTGCATCTGCTGGGCCGTGAGGCGCGTCCGGAGAGCCTGCTGTCGACGACCGGAACGCCGCTGCAGCCCCTCGACGAGGCGCAGGTCGGGGCGGTCTTCGCGGCGGCGCGGGAGGGCGCGGCGCCGGCCCGGGAAGCGGTGGACCGCTTCCTGCGGCGGCTGGTGCACGACGTCGCGGCCCTGGTGCTGGCGCTCGATCCGGAACTGGTGGTGATCGGCGGCTGGAGGGCGGGGCCGGCCGGCGTACTGGAACCGCTGCGCACGGAGCTGGCGCGCTACTGCCTGCGCCCGCCGCGGGTCGTCCTGTCGCAGCTGGGCGAGGCGGCGATCGCCACCGGGGCACTGCGGCTCGCACTCGACCACGTGGAGGGCGAACTCTTCGCCGTACAAGGCAGGGTGACGAGCCGTCAGTGACGCCCGCTCGGGACGGTGCCCGCCCTGACCGGGTACGGGACGGCGTCGGCGCCTGCGCGAACACCGCCCCGTCCGGCGGGCGGCTCAGCCCGCGAGCAGGGCGACCGGGTCGCTCTCGCCGAAGGTCAGCCGGCAGGTGTCCGCCCGGTAGGTGGCGACCGCGACGGCCGTCGTGCGTCCCCCGGAGACGTAGCGGGTGGTGACGACCAGGACGGGCGCGCCCGGCAGCCGGTCCAGCTGCTTGGCATCCTCCGCACGGGCCGAGCCGAGTTCGACGGTGCGTTCGCGGCCGGTGAGCTCCAGCGTCTGCAGTGCGCGCAGGACCGTACGGGCGCGGGCCTGGGCACCCGGTGGGACGGCGGCCGCGCAGCCGGGAACCACGGCGGACGGGACGTAGAGGAGTTCGGCGGCGACCGGCTGATCCTGCGTGACCCGGCTGCGGCGCACGAGGTGCACGCGGTCGCCGGGGCCCGTCTCCAGCAAAGCGGCCACCGCGGCCGGCACCTGGTCCGTTTCGACGGCGTCGACCGGCAGCCAGTCGTCCTCGCCGACGCCGGGCCAGGTGTGGTGGACGGATTCGACGGCGACGCCGACCCGGGGCGGGGCGACCGTGGTTCCCACGCCGCGGCGGCGTTGCAGTCTGCCCTCCAGCTCCAGCTGTTCGAGGGCCTGCCGCAGCGTGGCGCGGGCGACGCCGAACCGGGCCGCCAGGTCCCGCTCGTTGGGCAGGATCTCGCCGACCGCGAAGTCCGAGTCCAGCGCCTCGCTCAGCACCGTCTTGAGCTGCCAGTACTTCGGCTCCGGCACCGTTTCGAGCTGCCTGGTCCCCACCGTTGTCCTCCGCACCGGCCGTCACCCCGCGGGGCGTTGCCCCGATGGACCGCGGGCCCGCGCCCATGCCCTGCGCCGGGGCCGTTCCGCGCACCCGGTCAGGGCGCTGCTTTATGAAAGGTTGTTGCAGTATCCCGACGATATGGGCACCCCCACCCTTGGTCAAGACCAATCCCGGGCCACCGTCCGGACCCCGGCGCTCCGCTTCCGTCCTGCCCCGCGGACTCCGGCACGCCGTTCCGCCGTCCTCACGGATCACTCGTCGCCGGCCCCGGCTGCCCCATACCGCTCAGTAGCCTCAGCTGGCATCGTGTCAGTGCACACCCGCACCACCGCACGTACCGCACCCCGAGGAGTTCCCATGGCCGCCCCGGTCTCCTTCGCCCATGTCACGCCCGAGGACCGGCCGCCGCTCACGGTCGCGTACGAACGCAAGGGCGCGGGCGAGCCGATCGTGCTGCTGCACGGCATCGGCCACCACCTCCAGGCCTGGCACCCGGTGTCCGACATCCTGGCCGCCTCCCACGAGGTCATCTCGCTGGACCTGCCGGGCTTCGGCGCCTCCCCGGCGCTGCCCGAGGGCTTCTCCTACGACCTGGACACCGTCCTCCCGCTGCTCACCGCGGCGTTCGCGGAGCTGGGCGCCGAACGTCCGCATGTGGTGGGCAATTCCCTGGGCGGGCTACTGGCACTGGAGCTGGGCCGGCGGCGGGCCGTCCGCTCGGTCACCGCGCTGTCGCCCGCGGGCTTTTGGACGACGGCCGAGCGGCGGTACGCCTTCGGTGTGCTGCGCGGCATGTACGCGGGTGCGCGGGTGCTGCCGGAGTCGATGCTGGAGACACTGGCCCGCTCCCCGCTCGGCCGTGCCTCGCTGACCGGCACCATCTACGCCCATCCGGGTCGCCGTTCGGCCGATGCCGTGGTGGCGGAGACCCGGGCGATGCGTGACGCGACCGGCTTCGCCTCGACCCTGGCGGCCGGCCGGGGCGTGCGGTTCACCGACGACGTGCCGGACGTACCGGTGACCATCGGGTGGGGCAGCCGGGACCGGCTGCTGCGGCCCCGTCAGGGCGTGCGCGCCAAGCACACGATCCCGGGCGCACGGCTGGTGCGGCTGCCGGGCTGCGGTCACGTACCGATGAACGACGATCCGGCGCTGGTGGCGCGGGTGGTTCTCGACACGGTGCGGTAGGGCGGCAGCGGCCGGCCGGGCCGCGTCGGCACGGCTGGGGCGTGGTTCGCGGACGGGGTGATCGCCCGGGGCCCGACGGGGCACACCATGGGGGACTTCCCCGGCGGACCGACGGACCGACGGACGGCACGCGCTACCTGGTCCTCGGCCTGCGTGCGGGCCCCGCCGGCGACCTCGCCGTGCGGCCCGACCGGGACGCGGCACGCGCCACCCTGACCCCGGAGGCGTACGCCGACATCGAGGTGCACCGGTGGCAGTTCGGCGGCCGCCCGGAACAGCCGCACTCCCGGAGCCCGGGGACGCCGAACTGCCGTGCCGTGCCTACGCGTTGGACCAGTCGCGTGTCGACAGCACCAGGCGGTATCCGTCCGGGTCCTCCAGGGTGACGCCCCACTCGTCCCAGTAGGGGTTGTAGGCGGCCACCCGCTTGCCCCCGTTGCGCTCCAGGCGGGCCACGAGGTCGGCCGGCACCGCCTCCCCCAGATAGACCACCAGCAGGTCGTCCGCCGTGGGGGACGGTGCGAGGGTGCCGGACGGGTCGACGGTCAGCTCCAGGTGCCAGTGCGCGTCCGGCCAGCCGAGCATCAGCAGGGCGTGCTCGCCCGCCTCACCGTCGCTCCGGTACAGCTCGCTGAGGCCCAGGCCGTCCCTCCAGAAGCGGCCGGCCGCGGCCAGATCGCGGGACGGGCGGGCGAGGCGGACATGGGCGGAACCGTTGGCCGGCATACCGGGATCACCTTTCTCCAGGCCGCCCTGCGGCGGCGCGTAGCAGAAACGTACGGGCCGTGGCGGCATCCTGGCGATCGGCCGTCGGTCTTGCGACCATGGCCCGGGTCCGGCGGTCCGCAGGGCCCGGGACCCGTTCGGGCGAACGGGCACCGCACCGTGAACGGGCCGCTGTTCACCGTCCGTTCGGCTGCGGGGCACCGGACAGCGATACGAACGGCACGGCAGTGAAACCGGTCGACATGGAGGTTCGGTATGGCGCAGGAATCCGGCGGCTTCGGGCGGCGCGCACTGATGCGGGGCGCCGCGGTGGGTTCGGCGGCACTGGCCCTGCCCGCGTTCTCCTCCGCCGCGCCGGCACAGGCCCGTAGTGGCCGGCCGGCCGCCGGCTGGGGCGTACAGGCCGGCGATGTGACCACGTCCTCGGGGCTCATCTGGGTGCGGTCGGACCGGCCGGCCCGGATGGTGGTGCAGACCGCGGCCACCGAGTCGTTCCGCCACGCCCGCTCCTGGACCGGTCCGCTGCTCGGTCCGGGCACCGACTTCACCGGCGTCACCTCGCTGCACGGCCTGCCCTCGGGTGAGCAGATCCACTACCGGGTGCTGCTGGCCGACCCGGACGACCCGCGGCGCACCGGCGAGCCGGTCGCCGGCACCTTCCGCACCGCGCCCGCGGGGCGTCGCGCGGACGTCCGTTTCCACTGGTCGGGTGACCTCGCCGGCCAGGGCTGGGGCATCAACCCGGACCGCGGCGGCTACCGCATCTATGCGGACATGCGGCGCCGGAACCCGGACTTCTTCCTGTGCAGCGGCGACAACATCTACGCGGACAACCCGATCACCGAGCAGGTGACCCTGCCGGACGGCCGGATCTGGCGGAACGTGACGACCGAGGAGAAGGCGAAGGTCGCCGAGACGCTCGGGGAGTTCCGCGGCGCCTTCCGCTACAACCTGCTCGACGACAACCTGCGCCGCTTCAACGCGCAGGTGCCGACGATCACCCAGTGGGACGACCACGAGGTGCACAACAACTGGTACCCGGGTCAGCTGCTCGACGACGACCGGTACACCGAGAAGGACGCCGATGTGCTCTCGGCACGGTCGCTGCGCGCCTTCAGCGAGTATTTCCCGATCCGTACGCTGCGGCCCGACCGGCACGGACGGGTCTACCGGGTGGTGCACCACGGTCCGCTGCTCGATGTCTTCGTCCTGGACATGCGGCGTTACCGCGACGCCAATTCGCCGGGCCGGCAGACCGACGACCGTCAGGGCATCCTCGGGGCCGCGCAGCTGCGCTGGCTCAAGCGGGAGCTGTCCCGCTCGCGGGCGGTGTGGAAGGTGATCGCCTCCGACATGCCGCTGGGCCTGGTCGTCGCGGACGGCAAGACCGACTTCGAGGCGGTGGCGCAGGGCGATCCGGGCGCGCCCCTGGGACGCGAGTTGCAGCTCGCCGAGCTGCTGCGACACATCAAGCACGACCGGATCACCGGCACCCTCTGGCTCACCACCGACGTCCACTACACGTCGGCGCAGCACTACGCGCCGGAGCGGGCCGCGTTCAAGGACTTCGAGCCGTTCTGGGAGTTCGTGTCCGGGCCGCTCAACGCGGGAGGTTTCCAGGCGGTGAAGCTGGACGGAACCTTCGGGCCCGCGCAGTCGTTCCTCAAGGCGCCGGACCGCGCCAACACCTCCCCCGCGGAGACGCCGCAGAATTTCGGGGAGATCGACATCGATGGCGCGAGCGGGGAGCTCACGGTCCGGCTGCGGCAGGAGGGCGGGACGGTGCTGTTCACCAAGGTGCTTCAACCGGGACGGGCAGGACAGTAGAGGCCAATGCGTCGATTGCGTCTTTTACCCGTCGGACACAATGTGTTGGCGATCAGGCAACACCTGTCCGCCAGGCTGGTGTGCATGACTGAAGCATCTTTTGCGCATTCCGCCCGCCGCCCGCACCGGCGGCGGGACCTCATCGGGCCGGCCGCCCTGTTCACCGCCGTGGCGATGGCCGGCACCCTCACCCCCGGACCGGCGGGCTCCGTCGTACTGTGCTTCGCCGCGGTGGCGCTGCTGGCCACGACGGGCTCGTACGCCTGGCGCTCACGGCGCCACGAAAACGCCCCGCCGCCGACCGATACCGGCGCCACGGCGCCGTCTCCCGCCGGTCAGGCCCCCCGGGCCGCCGGTCAGGAGACGACGCTGTGGCGGATGCGGACCACGGTCCGGGACGAGCCGGGCAGCCTGGCCGCGCTGTGCACGGCGCTGGCCGGGCAGCGGGTGGACATCCTGAGCCTGCAGACCCACCCGCTGTCCGACGGCACGGTCGACGAGTTCCTGCTGCGCGCCCCCGCCGCGCTGCAGTCCGCTGAGCTGACGGGGACGGTGTCCGGCGCGGGCGGCACGCACTGCTGGCTGGAGCGGGCCGACACCCACGACCTGGTCGACGCCCCGACCCGGATGCTGGGCATGGCGACCCGTACGGCCCTGGACTCCGCCGAACTCCCCCTCGCGCTACGCCAGTTGCTGGGGCGCTGCACGATCCACTCGGTGCCCGCGCGCTCGCTGCACGGCCGGCCGCTCGCCGAGCAGGTGCCCACCGAGGGCGTGCTGGAGGAGCACCGGATGAAGTTCCGCGATTCCTCCGGGGGTTCGCTCACCATCGAAAGGCCGCAGTTGCCGTTCACGCCCACCGAGTTCGCCCGGGTGCGCGCGCTGGTCGAGCTGGACGCCCGGCTCGGCCAACGGGTGCCGCCGCGGCGTGATGTGCTGACGCTGCCGGAGGGCAACGAGATCACGATCCGCCGCGCCGACACCTCCGACCTGGCCGCGGCCCGCGAGATGCACGAGCGCTGCTCCCCGCAGACCCTCGCGCTGCGCTACCACGGCCCGGTCGGCGACGCTGACCGCTATCTCGGCCATCTGCTCAGCCCGCGCTACGGCCGCACCCTGGCGGTGGAGACCGTGTCCGGCCGGCTGGTGGCGCTCGGCCATCTGCTGTGGGACGGCGACGAGACCGAGATCGCCCTGCTGGTCGAGGACTCCTGGCAGCAGCGCGGCATCGGCGCCGAACTGCTGCGCCGGCTGGCGGCGATGGCGGCCGAGACCGGCTGCACCAGCGTGTACGCGATCACTCAGGCCTCCAACACCGGCATGGTGGCGGCGATGCGCGGCCTCGGTCTGCCCCTCGACTACCAGATCGAGGAGGGCACCCTGGTGATCACCGCCCGCCCGGCGAGCCCGCCCGCCCGCCGCGCCGCGGGCCGCGAGACCCTACGGATCCAGGAGATCCAGGACGCCTCGGGGCGCCGCTGAGCACCCGCCCCCGCGGCCGTGAGCGCGCGGGAGCCGGCCGGACGCCGCGAGGCCCGGCCGGCTTCCCCGTGGGGCGACCGGCCACTCTCGTCACGAGTCATCGGGCGATTGCTGGTGACGCGGCGGGCCATCCGTACGAGGATGGCCCCATGCCCCACACCACTACCCCCCAGAGCGGTCCGCTGCCCCGCGAGGTCGCCGACGCCTATGTCGACGCCTTCGTGGAACTGGACCCGATCGCCGGGACCTTCCTCGGGATCCCCGAGAGTTCCGGCCGGCTCCCCGACTTCTCACCGACCGGCCAGGAAGCGCTGGCCCAGCTCGCCCGTACGACGCTGGAGCGGCTCGCCGAGGCAGAGACCCGGCCGGGCGCGGAACTGCCCGCCGAGCAGGTCTGCGCGCGGCTGCTGCGCGAGCGGCTGACCGCCCAACTGGCGGTCCACGAAGCCGGCGAGGGCCTGCGCACCGTCAGCAACCTCAGCTCGCCCCTGCACAGCGTCCGTGAGGTCTTCACGGTCACCCCCGCGGAGACCGACGAGGACTGGGCGGCGATCGCCCGGCGGCTGCGGGCCGTGCCCGCCGCGCTGGAGGGCTATCGCGCCGCGCTGGACGCCGGCCGCAAGCGGGACCTGCCCGCCGGCCCGCTCCAGGTCCGCACGGTCATCGGCCAGTTGGACGAGTGGATCGGCGCCGACCGCAGCTGGTTCGCCGAATTCACCGACGCGGGGCCCGGGGTACTGCGCGGCGAGCTGACCGAGGCCGCCGCGCTGGCGACCGGCGCGCTGGTGGAGCTGCGGGACTGGTTCCGGGACAGCTACCTCCCGGCCGTCGCGGACGCGCCGGACGTGGTGGGCCGCGAGCGCTACGCCCGCCTGGCCCGCCACTACAACGGCGCCGACATCGACGCGGACGAGGCGTATGTCTACGGCTGGTCCGAATTCCACCGGCTGCTGGCCGAGATGGAGACCGAGGCGGAGAAGGTGCTGCCCGGCGCGAAGACCCCGTGGGAGGCGCTGGCCTGGTGCGATGAGCACGGCGAGGCGATCGAGGGCGTCGAGGAGACCCGGCAGTGGCTCCAGTCGCTGATGGACGAGGCCATCGCGGCGCTCGACGGCACCCACTTCGAACTGGCCGAGCGGGTACGGCGGGTGGAGTCGCGGATCGCCCCGGCCGGCAGCGCCGCCGCGCCGTATTACACCCCGCCGTCGCTGGACTTCTCCCGTCCCGGCCGGACCTGGCTGCCGCCGATGGGTGAGACCCGCTTCCCGGCGTACGACCTGGTCTCCACCTGGTACCACGAAGGGGTGCCCGGCCATCACCTCCAGCTGGCGCAGTGGGTCCATGTCGCCGACCGGCTCTCGCGCTACCAGACGACCGTGGGCATCGTCAGCGCCAACGCGGAGGGCTGGGCGCTGTACGCCGAACGGCTCATGGACGAGCTGGGCTTCCTGACCAGTGCCGAGCGGCGCCTGGGCTATCTGGACGCACAGATGATGCGGGCCATCCGGGTCATCATCGACATCGGCATGCATCTGGAGCTGGAGATCCCGGCGGACTCCCCCTTCCACCCCGGCGAGCGCTGGACGCCGCAGTTGGCGCACGAGTTCATGGCGCGCCACTGCAGCCGGCCGGCCGACTTCGTCGAGAGCGAGATCATCCGCTACCAGGGCATGGCCGGCCAGGCGATCGGCTACAAGCTCGGCGAGCGGGTGTGGCTGCGGGGCCGGGAGGCGGCCCGCGCCCGGCACGGCGCGGACTTCGACCTCAAGGCCTGGCACATGGCCGCGCTGTCCCAGGGCTCGCTGGGCCTGGACGATCTGCTGAGCGAGCTGTCGGCGCTCTGACACCGGCCCGGACACGGCGGCGGGCCGGCCCGTCCGGTGCGACGCCCTGCCGCCGCCCGTCCGTAGGGTCCGCTGACATGACAGTGGACCCCACGGGCGGCCCGCCGCTCCTTGTGTTCCCCGGTGATCCGCTCCGCCCGCGGCGTCCCGATCCGCACTTCGCGGGCGAGGCCGCCACCGCGCGGTCGGCCGGAGCCGCGTGTGCGGTCCTCGACCACGAGGCACTGCTCGCCGGGGACGCCGAGGGGGCGCTGGCCCGGGTTCCGCGGGGCGCCGGGCCGGTCTGGTACCGCGGGCGGCCGCTGTCCGCCGCGCGCCATGCCGCGCTCGCCGCGGCCCTCACCGCACACGGCGGCCGGCCGCTGACCTCCCCCGCCGACTACCGCACCGCCCGGGAACTGCCGTGCTGGTACGCCACGTTTCGCGCCCTGACGCCACCCAGCAGCTGGCTGGCGTGCGCCCCGGGCCGGGCCCCCAAGCCGGCCGCGCTGGCCAGGCTCGCCGCCTCCCTGGGTACGCCGGGCCGTCCGTGTCCACTCCTCGTCACGGACTGGGGCACGTCCGGCGGACACGAAGCGCAGGAGACCGTCCGCCTCCCCGACGGGGCCGACACCGAGGGGCTGGTCTCGGCCGTCGGCCGCCTCCTGGCCCTGCGGGGAGCGCGCCTGACCGGGGGTGTGGCGCTGCGGGCCGTCGAGCCCCTCGATCCGGTGGGGGTGGCCCGGGTGTGGTGGGTGGACGGGGAGCCGGTGCTGACCGGCCCGCATCCCGGCACTCCGGAGCTGCGGCCCGTCCCCGAGCTGGCCTCGGTGGCGCCCGCGGTCCGGGCGCTGGGCGCGCGCTTCGTCACCACGGATCTGGCGCGGCGCACGGACGGGGTCTGGCGGGTGCGGGAGGTCGGCGACGGCCAGGTCGCCGCGCTGCCCCCGGGCGTGGACCAGCGGCCGCTGTTCGAGGCGCTGGTCACCGCGGGCGCCGGCTTTCCGCTGACCCTCACGGCCGGCCGGGTCGTGCTGCGCGCCCTGCTGCCGGCCACCGCCGCCCGGGTCGCGGACGGCGAGGCCGCCGGGTTCGACTGGATCGACGGGGCACCGGCCGAGACCACGTCGGGCGCCGCCGGCCTCGCGGTGCGGGCCGCCGCGGCGGGCCCCTGCCGTCCCGGCTGGGGCGTCTTCGTACTGACCGACGCGGTCGACGGAACGGCCCTCGGCAGCATCGGCTTCCACGGCCCGCCGGACGGCGAGGGCTTCGTGGAGATCGGCTACGACCTCTCCCGGTCCGCACGCGGCGCCGGATGGGCGACGGAGGCGGTGCGCCTGCTGGCCGGGTGGGCGGCGGCCCGCCCCGAGGTGCGGACGGTGTGCGCCCTGACCGAGCCGGAGAACACCCCCTCGCAGCGCGTGCTGGAACGGGCCGGCTTCCGCTTCGCCGGGGAGCGCGAGGGGCTGCGCGCCTACGAGGCCCCCGCGGTCCGGGACACGGCCGGAGCCGCGGAACGGCTCAGTCGATGAGCTGCCCGGCGCCGTCGTCACGCGCCCATTCAGCGTCGACCGCCCCCGCCCTCCGTCCGCTCAGCCGCGCACCCGGTGCCGGACCGTGGAGCCCGAACGGGCCTTGACGACCTCCAGCTGAGCCGGGATGCGCGCCCGGAGATCGGCGACATGGCTGACGATGCCGACGCTGCGATCGCGTTCGCGCAGCGAGTCCAGCACGTCCAGCACCTCGTCCAGGGTCTGTTCGTCCAGGCTCCCGAACCCCTCGTCGATGAAGAGGGTGTCCAGCCGGACACCGCCCGCCTCGTCGGTGACGACGTCCGCGAGGCCCAGCGCCAGCGCGAGCGAGGCGAAGAAGGTCTCGCCGCCGGAGAGGCTGGAGGTGTCCCGTTCGTGGCCGGTCCAGGAGTCGATGACGTGCAGCCCCAGGCCGGAGCGCCGGGCGCCGCCGGCCCGTTCGTCGGAGTGGACGAGGGTGTAGCGGCCGGCGGACATCCGCTGGAGCCGGGCGCTGGCCGCGGCCGCGACCTGTTCGAGCCGGGCGGCCAGGACATACGACTCCAGACGCATCCGCCGGGCGTTCTCGGCGGAGGTGCCGGAGGCGAGCGCGGCGAGCCGGGCGATGCGGTCGTGGTCGGCCCGCAGCGGGGCCAGCGCACGGGCGTCGGCCTCGGCACCGGCGGAGAGCCGGTCGAGCGCGGCGCAGCGTTCCCGGGCCGCGGCGAGGGTGGCCGAGGCGGTACGCAGCCGGGCCGCCGCGGCCTGGTGCGCGCCCTGTGCGGCGGCCGGGTCCGCGGGCGGCAGCGCCGCGGCGGCACGGCCCTGCGGGTCGGCCAACTCGGCCTCCACGGCGGCGGATTCGGCCTGCCAGTCGTCGAGCCGCTGTTGCAGCGTCCGCCATTCGCCCTCCCGCAGCAGCGCCTGCGCGGCGGCCTCCGCGGTGTCGAATCCGGCGCGGGTGGCGGCCTCGGCCAGCCCGGCCCCGGCCTCGTCGAGCCGCCGGGCACAGGCCTGCGCCGTACGGGACGCCTCCGCCGCGGCGGCCAGCAGCGTCACCTGCCGCTCCAGCCGGGCGGCCCGGTCGGCGACGCTCGGGCTGTCACCCCGGGCCTGCGCCAACTCCTTTTCCAGGGCGACCTGTTCACGGTCCAGTGCCTCGCGGTGGGAGGTACGGGCGGCGACCCGGCGTTCGGCCTGCTGCTGGTCGCCGCGCCGCCGTTCGGCCTCACGCCCGGCGTGCCCGAGCGCCTCCCGGGCGTCGTGCAGGCCGGCGCCGAGCGCACGGGCACGGGCGTGCTCGGCCTCCCGTTCCGCGATCTGCGCGGCAAGTTCGGCGGTGGAGGCGTCCCCGGCCGCGGCGGTCGCGGCGGCCAGCGCCTCCTTGGCCGTCTGGCACGCGGTCTCCGTGCGCCCGCGGGCCTCCTCGGCCTGCCGGTGGTCTTCCTGCGCGGCCTCCTCGGCCGCCCGGTCGACATGGCCGGCGCCGGCCCGCGCCGGGGCGGGGTGCTCGGTCGCCCCGCACACCGCGCAGGCCTCGCCGTCGCGCAGCGTGTCCGCGAGTTCGGCGGCGATCCCGCGCAGCCGCTGCTCCTTGAGCGCCAGCCACTGCTCGTGGGCCTCCGTGGCGCGCTCCCTGGCGGCGAGCAACGCGTCCTCGGCCGCGCGCACCTCGTCCCGGAGACGGTCGCGGCGACGGGCCGCCTCGACCCGTTCGCGGGCCGGTGCGATCAGGGTGCCGAGGTGTTCGGCCCGGGTGGCGGCCTCCCGGGCCGCTTCGATGCGCTGCTCGTGGGCCGAGCGGGCCTCGTCCCACGTGGCGAGCCACTCGGCGGCGTCCAGCAGGGTCTGCTCGTCGGCGCGCGCCTCGCGGTCGAGGGCGGCCCGCTCCCGCGCGATGTCCGCGGCCCGCCGCTCGCCCCGCCGGGCCGCGGCGAGCGACCCCAGGTCCTCCCGCACCGCCCGTTCCCGGGAGGCGAGATGCTCGCCCGCGGCGCCGGCGAGCGACTCGGGCAGCGGCCCCCGGGCCTGCCGCTCGGCGTGCCGTGCGGTGTCAAGTTCACGCCGGGCGGCGTCGCGCAGGGCGAGCGCCGGGGCGACCTCCGCCGCCGCGCGGGCCCGCTCCAGCCTGTCGCGGGTGCGCTCCCGCTCCTCCGTACGCTCGTCGAGCCGGGCGGCGCGCCGCCGGGCGTCGGCGTAGCGCTGCTGGAGGCGGTCCCGCTCGCGGGCCGCCGTCCACAGCTCGGCCGCGGTGTGCTCCGCGGTCTCGGCGGCCACCACCGCGCTGTGGGCGACGGCGAGCCGCTCCCGTGCGCTCACCCGGGCGACGGCCGCCCGCACCAGCACCGCCTCGGCGAACCCCGGCTCGCCCGGGCCCGGTACGGCCGGCTCCTCCCCCGCACGGGAAGCTCCGTGCCCGGCGGGCTCCACCGCTCCGCCCTGCCCCGGCACCGTCGCCGCCTGCGTCAGGAGCGCCGTCGCCCGGCCGCGTCCGCCGGCCGCCGCACGGCCACGGGCCGGTGCGCGCCCCGCCGGCCGCCCGTCGCGGTCCGGCGCCGGGACCGACGGGTCGGTGAGGTCGGCGCTCTCCCCGGCCGCCTGCGCCATCCGGTGGGACAGCGCCAGCAGCCGTTCGTCGCCGGCCAGCACCGTTTCGCCGGCGGTCTTGCGGCGCGCGTTCAACTGCTCTTCGAGCGCGGCGAACCGCCGGGTGTCGAAGAGCCGCCCCAACAGCCGCGAACGGGCCTCCGCGTCGGCCCGCAGAAAGCGGGCGAAGTCGCCCTGCGGCAGCAGCACCACCTGGCAGAACTGCTCCTTGCTCATCCCGAGCAGCTGGCCGACCTCCTCACCGATCTCCTGGTGGGAGCGGCTCAGGGCCTTCCAGTGGCCGTCCGGGCCGGCGCCCTGCGCGGCGGGAGCGACGCCGGTCCCGGCGGGCACGAACTCCCGCAGCCTGCTCTGCGCCTTCTCCTTCGTCGTGCCGCTGCCGCGCTTCTTGGGGCGCGGCTGCTCGGGCAGCCGGGTGATCTCCAACCGCCGTCCGGCGACGGTCAGTTCGAGGACGACCTCGGTGGGCGTCAGCGGGTCGGCCAGGTCGCTGCGCAGCGCCTGGCCGCTCTGCCGCGCCCCGGGCACCGAGCCGTAGAGCGCGAAGCACACCGCGTCCAGGACCGAGGTCTTGCCCGCGCCGGTGGGCCCGTGCAGCAGGAAGAGGCCCTCGCGGGTGAGCCGGTCGAAGTCGACGGTCTGGGAGGCGCCGAACGGCCCGAAGGCGGTGAGCGCGAGCCGGTGCAGCCTCATCGGACCCCCTCCGCCGTCGTCTCGGCGGTGCGTACCTCGTCGATGGCCGACCGCAGTGCGGCCCGCTCCTGCGCGTCGGCGGCGCGCCCGGCCCGTACATGCACCACGAAGTCCTCGGCGATCTCCTGGTCGCTGCGGCCGCGCAGCCGCTGGGCGTACGAGGCCGCCCCGTCGGCGGGGATCTCGTCGGGGTCGAAGACCAGGCTGACGAGGTGCGGAAAGCGCTTGACGAGGCGGGCCATGGGCTCGTGCGGGCGGGCGGTGTCGGTCAGCGTCGCCTCCACCCAGGCGTCCTCGTGCCGGGCGTGCCCGGGGTCGTCCAGCAGCGCGTCCAGTGTGCCCCGCAGACGGGCCAGCGGCCGCGGCACCGGGCAGTCCACCCGCTCCGCCCGCACGGCGCCGTCCCGGTCGAGGTCGACGAGCCAGGAGGACTTGCGGTGTCGGGCCTCGGAGAAGGAGTAGGCGAGCGGCGATCCGGAGTAGCGGACCCGCTCGGTGAGGGTCTGACAGCCGTGCAGATGGCCCAGCGCGGCGTAGTCCACCCCGTCGAACACGGCCGCCGGGACGGACGCGACCCCGCCGACGGTGATGTCCCGTTCGCTGTCGCTGACCGCGCCGCCGGTGACGAAGGCGTGCGCCAGCACCACCGAACGCGTCCCCGGGGGCCGGCCGGCGAGGTCGACCCGCACCCGCTCCATGGCCGCGCGCAGCACCTCGGCGTGGTCGGCCCGCCGGGCACCGAGGGTGTCCCGCACCATCGCGGGTTCGAGGTACGGCAGCCCGTACAGCGCCACCGGGCCGTGCGCGTCGTCGAGCAGCACGGGCGTGCCGCAGCCCGCCGGGTCGGTCCGCAGGTGGATGCCGGCCCGCTCCATGAGTCCGGAGCCGACGCCCAGCCGGCGGGCCGAGTCGTGATTGCCGGAGATCATCACCGTCGGGACCCCGAGCGCGGCGAGCCGGTGCAGCGCCTCGTCGAAGAGCTCGACGGCGGCGAGCGGCGGCACCGCCCGGTCGTAGATGTCACCGGCGACCAGTACGGCGTCGACCTCGCGGGTGCGCACCGTTTCGACGAGATGGTCGAGGAAGGTCCGCTGCGCGGAGAGCAGGTTCACCCGGTGAAAGGACCGCCCCAAATGCCAGTCGGAGGTGTGCAGCACTCTCACAAAAAGGCTCCGACCTGCATGCTTCTCCCCCTCCGAGGCGACCGGTCAGCGCCCCGGCCGGCACGTTTCCTTGGCGCCATTCTCGCACCCACGCGCGGAGCGGGTGACCGCGTCGGGGCCGCCGCTCGGACCCGACCGGGCCACCGCACCCCGAGCGCCTCACCGCACGCCGGGCCGTAGAACATTTGTCTCAATAGCCGTGATGCGCAAGCCATTTGCACTAAACCACATTTACTCCCTGAAAGAGTGAAATGATCGCAAACTCTCTCAAGGTGCGGCCGTGGGCGCCGAAGAGAAGTAACAGGAAGCGGCAGCTAGTCGCTTTGGATCGATCGGGAGATTGTTATGTCACGGATCACACGGGCGACTGCTATTGCCGCTCTTGCGGCCGGTACCGCCCTGGGTGGCATGTCGGCAGCGTTCGCAGACAGCGGTGCGTCCGGCGGCGCGGCCAACTCGCCGGGAGTGTTGTCAGGCAATGCGGTTCAGGTCCCGATTCACATTCCTGTCAACGTGTGCGGCAACACCGTGAACATCGTGGGCCTGCTGAACCCGGCCTTCGGCAACACCTGCCTCAACGGCTCCATCGAGCGCCGCCGGGTGATTGTTCACCACCACCACGTCCGCCACGTCACGCCGCACCACAAGAAGCGCCACCACAAGAAGCGTCACCACCGTCCCATCGGTGGCATCCACACCGGCGGCGGCGGCATGTCCTAAGACGGGACCCGTCCCGGGCGCTGCCGTTCCTCATGGCAGCGCCGGGGGCACCTGCTGACGCTCGCACCACCCGGCCCGGGGCCGGGCCGTCCGCACCGAGAGCCCTTCCACCTTCATCGGCGCAGACGGCCCGGCCCCGGGTTTGTGCTGCGCACCGGGGTGCCTGCCGGGCACGTTGCGGTCCGCGTACCCGTGGATGACCGGCCGACCGGGCAGGGCGACGATGCTCGGCAGCGGATGGAGCCACATCCGGTAGGCGGGCACAGCAGATTGGCCGCGGCCACTTGGCCCAACGCCTGGACGGGCACCAGGACGGTGCCCATCGTGAGCACGATGCGCGCCGTGACGGCGTCGGCGACGCCCCTGCCGCCGGCCGAGTGGGTTGAAGAGCGTGGCCTGGAACAGGTCTGATCCGCCGGACGAATCCCCCGCGCTCCTCGCGGAGTTCAGCCAAGGAGAAGATCGGTCAAGCGGCAGATCCTTCTCCGGCCCGCGCGCTCCCGTGCACGGCGCCAGTTGGCGGGTCAGGCGTCCCCGTACGCCTCGCCGCCGAGTTCCAGCCGCGCCGTTCCGGCGGTGGTGTCCGCGAGCCAGCCGCGGAAGGCCTCCAGATCGGCCTCCGGCAGCCCGATCTCGATGCGCACCTCCGCCCCGTACGTCACCTCGCGCACCGTCCGGCCCGTCGTGCGCAGATCGTTCTCCAGCCGGCCCGCACGCTGGTGGTCGACGGTCACCGTCACCAGCCGGAAGCGCTGCCGGGTGACCGTTCCCAGCGCGTCCAGCGCCTCGCCGACGACACCGCCGTAGGCCCGGATCAGGCCGCCGGCGCCGAGCTTGACGCCGCCGAAGTAGCGGGTGACCACGGCGACCACGAAGCGGACCTCGCGGCGCACCAGCATCTGGAGCATCGGTACGCCCGCGGTGCCGCCGGGCTCCCCGTCGTCGCTGGCCTTCTGGACACCGCCGTCGGCACCGAGGACGTAGGCGAAGCAGTGGTGGCGGGCCGTGGGGTGTTCCCTGCGGATGCGCGCGATGAAGTCCTCGGCCTCGGCCTCGGTCGCCACGGGCGCCAGCGCGCACAGGAAGCGGGACTTGTTGATCTCGATCTCGTGGACGCCCTCGCGCGCGAGCGTGCGGTACTGCTCCTGCATCGGGCCAGCCTATGCGGCCCCGGTGACCTGCGAACCGGCGGCCGGCGGCGGCCCGCGCCGCGCGGGGGTGTCCGCCGGACGGGCCGGGGTGTCCGCCGGACGGGCGCAGTCCGCACGGCCAGGCGGCGTACCCGCCCCGTCCGCACGGTGCGTCGCAGAGACGTCCGCGCCGCCCGTGGGCACTGTGAGGCCAGTGCGAGAGCCTCGTGTTTCCGGGGCCCCGCTCGTACACGTAGGAACGGCGGGTTTGCGGAGGACGGCATGGAAGAGAGCACACAGGCGGCGATGACGGCGGGCGTGCCCGTGACGGGTGACGAGATGCCCGAACCCCCGCCCGAGGTCATCGAGGCGGCACGCCAGGCGCCCGATCACTGGTTGGCCATGGTGGATCTGACCTGGCAGGGCGAGGGGCCACCGCCCCTGTGGGCGCTGATCGGGCAGTGGCGCTCGGGTCCGACGGGCGAGATCGAGGAGTGGCGGGACAATCCGGAGTACCGGCCGTCGCCGCAGATGCTGGACTGGCCGGAGCCGGCCGACGCGGTCGACTGCGCGGTGCAGCTCGCCGCGACCGGGTACGGCCCGGGGCAGGACGTGTCCGAGGCGCTGGCGCGTGCGGAGGTGTCCGTCCTGGTCACCGCGACCGGCTCACCGCTGGCCGCCGCCTCCCCCGAGGGCACCCCGGTGATCCCGGTCTACACCTCGCAGAGCTATCTCGAATCGGTGGGCCGGCTGCTCTTCGACCGCCGGCCGGTGTCCGCGCTCGTCGAACAGCTGCCGCCGGGGCACGCGCTGTATCTCAACCCGACCGGCCCGGTGAGCATGCTGGTGGACACCGAGGAGCTGCGCGCGGCGCTGGCCGCGGCATCCGGCGCGACGGACGAGGCGGGCAAGCCGGCCGTGGCGGCGCGCCCGGGGACCGGGGCCGGCGGCGCCGAGCCGGTGAGCGGCGGCCGGGCGATCGGCAAGCCGGCCCGTGCGGCGAACGGCAGCACCGTGGTCGGCGCCGGGATGGCGGCCCGCGGCCGGAACTGAGCCGCCGGCGCACAGGACCCGCCCCGCCCGTCTTCCCCTTCGGGCGGGGCGTCTGCCGTACCGCGGGCGGACTCCGCACGGTCCGCGAGCCTCTTGGCACCGGTCGGCCCCGCGCGGGAATCTCCTGGCGGCGCCGTCCGTTGAGCGCACAGGACCCTTCCCTTCACAGGAGGCAGTGCGTGTACGGCGACCCCACCACGATCCGCAGGATCCTCACCGAGCTCGGCGACACCTGGGCCGTCGTGGGCCTGTCGAACAACGACCAGCGCGCGGCGCACGGCGTCGCGGAGGTGCTGCAGCGGCACGGCAAGCGGATCGTGCCGGTGCATCCGAAGGCGGAGACGGTCCATGGTGAGCGGGGGTATCCCTCGCTCTCCGCGATCCCGTTCCCGGTCGATGTGGTCGATGTCTTCGTCAACAGCGAGCTGGCGGGCGGCATGGCCGACGAGTCGGTGGCGCTCGGCGCGAAGGCCGTCTGGTTCCAGCTCGGGGTGGTCGACGAGACGGCCTGGGACCGGGTGCGCGACGCCGGGCTCGACATGGTGATGGACCGCTGTCCGGCGATCGAGCTGCCCCGTTTGGGCTGAGGGGGCGGGGGCGGCGCCCGTCAGGCGGTGCCCAGGCCGTCCAGGAGGGTGGCGCCGGGCAGTTCGGCAAGTGCCCTGCCGGGCACGATGAGCTTGCCGCGGCGGCCGCCGCTGCCGATCAGGGCGTAGGGGACCTCGGCGACGGCGGTGTCCACCAGCAGCGGCCAGTCCGCGGGCAGGCCGATCGGGGTGATGCCGCCGTATGCCATCCCGCTGTCTTCGACGGCCTGGTCCATCGGCGCGAACGACGCCTTGCGGGCGCCCAGTTGGCGGCGCACCACCCCGTTGACGTCGACGCGGGTGTGCGAGAGGACGACGCAGGCGGCCAGGGTGGTCCGACCGCCGCGTTTGCCGGCCACCACCACGCAGTTCGCCGACTGCTCCAGCAGCCAGGGGCCGTAGTGCTCGACGAGCAGGGCGGTGTCCGCGATGGCCGGGTCGGTGTCGACGTAGCGCACTTCCTCGACCGCCACGGACCCCTGCCAGTCCCGCAGCGCGTCGGCCACCGGCGGGGACAGCAGATCCAGGCACTCGACGGCGGGGCGGACCTCGTCAAAGGCATCCATCGGGACGGGCATACGCGCCAAGTTAACAGTCGTGCCCGCCCGGCGGCGGACCGTCTCAGCGGGCGAGTGGGATGATCACCGACATGGTCATCTCGACCGGGTCCGCGCCGTCGTTGCGGTAGGCGTGGGGCACCTTGGCCTCGAACGTCGCGGAGGAGCCGGCGGGCACCGGGTGCTCCGCGCCGTCCACAACCAGCGTCAGGGTGCCGGCGCGGACATGCAGCAGTTCGACGGTGCCGGGCGGGTGCGGATCGGAGGCGCTGCGGTCGCCGGGCATCAGCCGCCAGTCCCACAGTTCGAAGGGCCCGGGGGCCTCGGCGCCCACCAGGAGCATGGTGGAGCTGCCGGCCTCGGTGGACCAGAGCCGGACCGCCTCGTCCGCGGCCACGATGCGCACCTGCGGACCCTGCTCGTAGTCGAGCAGGGTGGTGATGCTGACGCCGAGCGCGTCGGCGATCTTGACGGTGGTGCCCACGCTCGGGTTCGTACGGGCCTGCTCGATCTGGATGATCATGCCGCGGCTGACTCCGGCACGGGCCGCCAGCGCATCGAGGGTGAAGCCGCGCTCACCGCGCCAGTGCTTGAGGTTGCGGGCGAGCGACTGCGTGAGCTGATCGAGATCCGTCACGGGTCCGTCCAGGTCGAAGGCGAATATATTTGATTCCGCAGTTCAGTTTCTTACACTACGGTGTGGTGTACTTCAGCGTCCGGTTCACTGTACTGCGAGGTTTCACCATGACAGCGGTCTTCGCCCTGGCCACCAGCCTTCTGTGGGGGCTCGCCGACTTCGGCGGCGGACTGCTCACCCGACGGCTGCAGGCGCTGACCGTCGTGGTGGTCTCGCAGACCCTGGCCGCCGTGGTGCTGGGCGCCATCGTGCTGGCCACCGGCGGCTGGCGGGAGGCCGGACCGCAGCTGTGGTGCGCGGTGGGCGCGGGGGTCGTCGGGCCCGCCGCCATGCTCTGCTTCTACCGCGCCCTGGCGCTCGGCCCGATGGGTGTGGTCTCGCCGCTCGCCTCGATCGGCACCGTCCTGGTACCGCTCGGCGTCGGGATCGTGGCGGGCGAGCGGCCGGGGCTGCTGCAGTCCACCGGCATGGTGGTCGCCGTGGTCGGCGTGCTGCTGGCCGGCGGCCCGCGGATCGGCGGCACGTCGGTGGCCCGCCAGACGATCGTGCTGACGCTGGTCTCGGCGCTCGGTTTCGGCGCGGTGATGGCGCTGATTTCCGAGGCGTCCACGACCGTGACCGGGCTCTTCCTCGCCCTGTTCGTCCAGCGGCTGTGCAACGTCGCGGTCGGCGGCGCCGCCCTGTACGCCTCGGTGCGGCGCGGCACCCCGGCGCTCCCCGAGGGCGGACTGCCGTCCCTTCGCGGCGCGCTGCCCGCACTCGCCTTCGTCGGGATCGCGGATGTCGCCGCGAACGGCACCTACGCCATCGCCGCCCAGCACGGCCCGGTCACCATGGCGGCGGTGCTCGCCTCCCTCTATCCGGTCGTCACCTCGCTCGCGGCGCTGGGCGTCCTCAAGGAGCGGCTCCAGGCCGTCCAGGCGGCCGGCGCCTCGCTCGCGCTGGTCGGCACGGTGCTGCTCGCCTCGGGCAGCTGACCGGGGGCGGTCACCGGCGGCGGCACGCACACCTGACGTCCGGTCAGGACGCCTCGCAGGCTTTCCCGGCCTCCGCCGCGTGCCATTCCTGCACCGCGCGCAACTGCTCGGGGGTGACGCCCTCGGGGATCGGCACCGGGGTCGGCGTGCGCAGCGGCGGCTGCCAGCCCTCCCGGGGGTCCCAGCGGCGGACGACCTTGGCGGGTGCGCCCGCGACCACCGCATGGTCGGGGACCGCGCCGCGCACCACGGCGCCGGCCGCGACGACCACGTTCCGGCCCAGCCGCGCGCCGGGCAGGATCACCGCACCGGTGCCGATCCAGCTGCCGGGGCCGATGGTGACCGGGTCGCTGCGCGGCCACTGCTTGCCGATCGGCACCTCCGGGTCGTCGTAGCTGTGGTTGGTGGTCGTGACGTACACCCCGGGGCCGAAGAAGCAGTCGTCGCCGATCGTGAGCCGGACATCGGCGATCACATGGCTTCCCCGCCCGAGCACCACGCCGTTGCCCAGGGTCAGGATCGGGTCCGGGCCGAGGTCGAGGTCCGGCATCATGCCCGCCGTGAGCGTCACGTCCTGGGCGATGATGCAGTGGTCGCCCAGCTCGATCCACGGGTCGCCGAAGAGCGTGCCCTGCGGGAAGGCGAGACGGGTCCCGGCGCCGATCCGGCGGAAGCGGTAGGGGCCGGGGCGCTGTGCCGTCACGGCCGCGGATTCCCTCACCCAGCGCGCGCCGCGGTGCACGGCACGCGACACGGTCCGGCGCCGCCAGGCCGCGACGGATGAGAACACGTTCTTGTTTATCGGCACCCGCACACGGTAATCGGCCCGCCGCGGAACCGGCCGCGCGGCGTGCTGTGATCTTCGCCCCACCCGCGGCCGTCCCCGCCGGGCGCCGCGGCGGTCGTCTACGGTGCTGGAGTCGCGGCGCAGCACGGCAAAGGAGAGCGAAGAATGACGGCACGGGCCTTGATTTCAGCGGTGAACGGCAAGGAGCCGGCCATCGACCCCTCGGCGTTCACCGCGGCGACCTCCGTCGTGCTCGGTGAGGTCTCCATGGCGGCCGGCTCCAGCGTCTGGTACCACGCGGTGCTGCGGGCCGACTGCGGCCCGATCGTGCTCGGCGCCGACAGCAACATCCAGGACAACTGCACGGTCCACGTCGACCCCGGCTTCCCGGTGACCGTCGGGGAGCGGGTCTCGGTCGGTCACAACGCGGTGCTGCACGGCTGCACCGTCGAGGACGACGTGCTGATCGGCATGGGCGCCACGGTGCTCAACGGGGCCCACATCGGCGCGGGTTCGCTGATCGCCGCGCAGGCGCTGGTCCCCCAGGGCATGCGGGTCCCGCCCGGCTCCCTGGTCGCCGGGGTGCCGGCGAAGGTCAAGCGCGAGCTGACCGCCGGGGAGCGCGAACTCCTCACCGTCAACGCCACGATGTACGGGGAACTGGCCGCACAGCACCGGGAGACGGTCACGACCGACGGGGAGTGAAGGCGCCGGGCGGCCGCGGCGGCACGGACCGGGGACGTGGCCCGCGTCCGGCCGCGGCGGGTCGGCTCGGCATCCGTGCTCAGCGGTGCTGCCGCACGGCTCAGCGTCCGGCGGCGGCGACGGTCAGCGCGGAGGACAGCAGCTCGGCGTCGAACAGGGTGGCGTCGGCAAGGCGGCCCGCGTTGGCGTAGGCGTTCAGCATCAGCTTGGCGGTCCGCAGGGCCGAGGGGGAACGGCGCACCAGCGGCTTGATCCACCGTGCGATGGTGCCGTCGAGCTGCTCCTCGGGGACGACCTTGTGCAGGAGGGACAGCTCCTGCGCGGTGACGGCGTCGAAGTTGTCGGCGGTCAATATCAGTTCACGGATCCGCGAGGCGCCCGCCTCGTGCAGCAGCCGCGGCATGATCCCGCCCCAGGCGGGCGGTACCCCCAGGCCCAGCTCCGGCAGGCGGAAGCGGCAGGTGTCCGCGCCGGCCCGCAGATCGCAGAAGACCGCGAGTCCCACGCCGGCGCCCACCACTCCGCCGTGCAGCCGCGCGATGGTCACCACGTCCGTGCTCGCGAGGGCCTCGCACACCCGCCGCGCCTTGTTGCCGAGCGCGCGCAGCCCCACCCCGCCGGGCTCCTCGGCGAGCAGGGCGGGGAACTCCGTGCGGTCACCGCCCAGACAGAAGTCCTCGCCCGCGCCGGAGAGGACCAGGACCCGGATGCCGGACTCGTCGTCCAGGGCTCCCAGTACGGCGAGCAGCTCGTCGAGGATCTCCCCCGAGATGGCGTTACCCGTCTCGGGACGGTTCAACTGCACCGTGAGAACGGGGCCTTCCCGTCTCACGAGGAGGGACTTGAAGTCGTGCGTCATGGGCGTTCCTTGCTTCGTTGTTCCGCTGTGCGGGAGGCCGGTGTGCCGGGGCGGTCAGAGACGGACGACCGGAAGGGTGACCAGGCGGCGGAAGGCCACCCGCGACTCCCAGACGGGCGGTGCGGCGATCCGCAGCCCGGGCAGCCGGTCGAGCATCGCGGTGAGCAGGCAGTCCGCCTCCATGCGTGCCAGCGCGTTGCCGAGGCAGTAGTGGATTCCCCCGCCGAAGCTCAGGTGGGAGGACCGCCGGCCGAGGTCGAACTCTTCGGGGGCGGCGAAGCGGTCCGGGTCGTGATGGGCGGCGCCGACCATGAGCTGCACCATCTCGTTCTTGCGGACGGTCACGCCGGCCAGCTCGGTGTCCTCGGGGGCGATCCGGCTGATCATGTGTATCGGGGCGTCGTAGCGCAGTACCTCGTCGATCGCGTCCGGTATCTGCTCGGGGTGCAGCCGCAGCCAGTTCAGCTGCCGGGGGTGTTCCAGGAGCAGCCGGATCATGCTGGACAGGACGTGTGAGGTCGTCTCCAGCGCCGCCAGCACCATGAAGAGCGCGAGGGAGAAGACGGCCTCGTCGACGGCTTCGCGGTCGGGTTCCTGGGCGTCCCAGGCGCGGAGCCAGCAGGAAACCGGATCCTCGCCCGGATTTCTTCGGCGTTCGCTGACCAAGTCGCTGAAATACTGGCGCAATTGATGGCTTGACGCGTCGGAGAGCATGAGCTGGCTCGGCGTCGGAAACAATTCCTGGGTGTACACCTGGTCGTGGGTGAGCGAACGCAGCAGGGCGAAGTCGGACGGCGGAATCTGCAGCCATTCACCGATGGTGATCACCGGAAGTTCTTCGCTGACCAGTGCACAGAAATCGGCCGGGCCGTCCGTGAGTTCTTCTTCGAACCGGTCGAGCAGCCGCCGCGTCGTCCGCTCGATCGACGGTCGCATTCCGGCCACGGAGTTGCGGTCGAAAACGTTGCCCAACGACCGCCGCACCCGGGTGTGGTGCGGCGGGTTGAGCATCGGCAGGGTGCCGCCCATCTGGCGGGAGGCATCAGCGCTCCAGCGGGTCGCGTCCTCCTGACGGGCCCGCCAGGCACTGTCCGGGACCCGCCAGGATCTGCTGCGCAAAAGCTGGTGACACAACCCGTATGACGTCGTCAAATAGCCGCCCCAGGGCGCCGGAACGACCTCTCCCATTGCCCTGAGTTTCGCGTACAGCGGCAGCGGATTCGACTGGCCGTCGACCGTGCGCAGACGGGAAAAGAGCGAAACCACACTGCGCCGGTCAACAGCGGCAGTGGCCAGAGCGGGAGGCAAGGCGGCACCTTCTTTCAGAAGATCACTCACTGATCGCCAACCCTGCATACCCCTGCCGCCGAACGTTCATGCGGCAAACGAACATTCAAGCTGTAGTAAAACTCACACCCGCCACCAGCTGAGGAATCCACTCCACCAGCTGCCCTTCTGGGGCTTGCCCTGCTGCTCCTGAGCCCGGGCCTCTCCCCCGCCGGCCGCGGCGGGCAGCGGGCGCCGCCGCTCACTGCGTACCGGGGTGAAGCGGGCCGGCAGCGCGTTGAGCGCACGGTGGAACGGGCCGGGCCGCCAGGTCAGCGTCTCCGCGGGCACACCCAGCTCGATGTCGGGCAGCGTGTTCAGCAGCTTCTCGATCGCCCGTATGGAGATCAGCAGCGCGGGGTCCTTCGCCGGGCAGGCGTGCGGGCCGGCGCCCCAGGCCAGATGGGCCCGCTTGCTGAACGTCTGCCGGCTCGCGGACAGGCTCGGGTCGGCGTTGGCCGCCGCGAAGCTGATCAGCACCGGTGTCCCGGCCGCCAGCTTCGCCCCGGAGAGTTCCACCTCGTGCACCGGGTAGTGCGTGGCGTAGTTGGCGATCGGCGGGCTGTTCCACAGCACCTCGTTGATCGCGTCCTCCACCAGGACGTCGCCGCCCCCCTGCGGGCCGCCGCCGAACTCCTCCTCGGACAGCAGCAGCCGCAGCGCGTTGGCGATGATGTTCTGCACCGGCTCGGTGCCCGCGCCGATGAGCAGGGCGAGCTGGTGGACCATCTCCTCGTCGGTCAGGCGTGACTGATGCTGCATCAGCCAGGAGGTGACGTCGTCGCCCGGCGTGCTGCGCTTGAGCGTGACCAGCTCGAACAGGGCACCGGCCATGACCTCGTTGGCCCGCTCCACGTCGACGCCGTCGAAGAGGTTGGAGATGGCGCTGATCAGCCGGTCGCCGATCTCGGCCGGGCAGCCGAACAGGTCGTTGAAGACCAGCAGGGGCAGCAGCTGCGCGTAGTCACTTATCAGGTCGGCCTTGCCCCGGAGACCGAACTGGTCGACGAGGTACGCCGCGACGCGGTCGACATGCCGGCTCACCCGGTGCATGTCCAGGCGCGCGAGGCTCTCCGTCACCGCCTGGCGCAGCCGCAAGTGCTCGGCGCCGTCGGAGAACATGCAATTCGGCCGGTACATCATCATCGGCAGGACGGGGCTGTCCAGCGGGACCCGCCCCTCGTTCAGCGCGCGCCAACGGCGGGAGTCCCGCGCGAAGGTGTCCGGGTTCTGCAGGACGTGGAGCGCTGTGGTGTAGTCCGTGACGAGTTCGGCCTCCACACCAGGAGCCAGCTCGACGGGCGCGCTGGGGCCGTACTGCCGCATCGTTTCGTAGAAAGCGTCCGGTGCGGCGGCGAATTCCGGCCCGTGCAGGGGCACCCTTTCGCCGCCGGCGTGCGCGGGGCAGCCTGGCGGCGGAGTCTGGAATTCCGAGTGAGATTGCATGGCTGAGCTCCTAGTTGACGCGGGACTGTAGATATCGGACGAGTGCGATCAGGGAATCTGCCGAGGAACGCTGGTCCCGTGCGTCACAGTGGACGACAGGCGTCTCAGGGAGAAGGTCCAGCGCTTCCCGGATCTCGTCGAGCGAGTGGGAGGGGGTCCCGTCGAACCGGTTCACGGCGATGGCGTACGGGATTCCGTAGTGTTCCACCAGGTCCATGACAGGGAAGGACTCGTCGAGACGCTGTGGGTCGACGAGGACCAGCGCACCGAGCGCCCCCCGCGTCATGTCTTCCCACACCTGAACGAACCGCTGCTGCCCGGGCGTTCCGAACAGATAGAGGACCAGCTGCTCACTGAGGGTGAGCCGGCCGAAATCCATGGCGACCGTGGTCGTGGTCTTGTCCGGTGCGCCCTTCGGGTCGTCAATTCCCGCGCCCGCCTGGGTCATTACCTCTTCGGTCCGCAGCGGAGGAATCTCGGACATGGTGCCGATGAAAGTGGTCTTCCCCACGGCGAAATGACCTACCACGAGGATCTTCGCCGCGGTCTGCACTGAATCACGCAGGTACACGCCGTCATCCAAAGCGGGCCTGGAGTCCATTCAGCACCTCCTCAAGGATTTTCCGGTCGACAAGCTGAGCGCTAGGTATGGGCGCGCGGGAGTAGAGATGACCCTCCCGCGCGAGATCGGACACCAGAATCTTGACGACGCCCACCGGGAGCCGGGTGTGCCCGGCGATCTCGGCGATCGAGAGAAAGCCTCCCGAACACAGCTCCAGCAGGCGGAGCTTCTCCGGATCGAGCGGTTTCGTCCGAGGGGGCTCCGCATGCACGGTGACCAGGGTGATCAGCGAGAACTCGCTGCCGTCAAGAAGATCGCGACCGTTGGTGATGACGTACGGCCGCACTAAATCCGCTGCTTCGTGTTCCAGCTCCGGCTCGTCGTCATGAGTCATGACTGAATATCTGCCCTCTCACGAGGCGGGCTGGTCAATGCCTTGCCGAGCTGCCCGACAAGCTGCTGCATACGGAAGGTGATCTCTGCCATGTCGACATCGGGCGAAGCCGAGACGGCGAGATAGGCACCTTCACCGGCCGAGATGAGAAAGACCCAGCCATGGTCGAATTCCACCAGCGTCTGCCGCCACTGCGGCCGGTTGGCGGCCGCACCGCCATGGCAGAAGTCCGCCACCGTACGGCTCAGCGACTGCATTCCGCTCATTGCCGCGGCGACGGTATCGGCGTGATCCCGGCCGACGTCCTTCGAGCGGGCCATGAGCAGACCGTCGGCGGAAACGAGAATGGCATGCTGCGCTTCGGGCAGTTCCAGAGCACTGTCAAGCATCCACGACAGATCGTAGTTCACTGAACCTCATGCCCTTCATCGCTTGCATTAGTGGAACGCCGGCCTGACTGGGTGCCGCGCTGGAATGCGCCCATGACGGACGCGGTCCTTGCGCTGTCGCGGGCCGGGGTTTCCGTAGTCTCGTTCTGGGTCGGCACGATGGAAATCGCGCCCCGTCGGCGGCGCTTCGGCAGCCCGCCGGCGGTCGTCTCGCCGACCGGCTCCGCGGGAGCCGGTGGCTGCCCCGTCGGCACCGGTTGCGGAGGCTGGTAGGAGGGGCGCCGGGGAGCCGGAACAGCACCGCCGGAAGCCGGATGACCAGGAGGGTTCTCGGGCGGCAACGGAGCGGACGCGGCCACGGCAGGGCTCTCCTCGGGCTCGTGCAGGGACGTCAGTAGATCGTCGGGGAGCAGGACGACCGCGCGCACGCCACCGTAGGGAGAGGTGGAATCCACCGATACGCTAAATCCGTAGCGGGCGGCGAGCACACCCATGACCGTGAAACCGAACTGCGGCGGATTACCGAGACTGGAGACGCTGGCGGCATTCTCGCTCGACAGCAGCCGGGCGGCGCGCGCCTTCTCCTCCTCGTTCATACCGACACCGGCGTCGTCGACAACGATGCATACGCCCTTGGGTACCGGACGGATATTGATCTCGATCATCGTTTCCGGCGCCGAGTAACTGGTGGCGTTGTCCAGCAGTTCGGCAAGAACCAGCGCGACCGGCTCCACCGCACGGCTCACGATGGCGAAGTTGCTCTGCGACCGGATTTCGACGCGCGTGAAGTGGCGGATTCGCCCCTTCGCGCTGCGGACCACGTCGTAGAGCGAGGCGTTGTGCCGTCGCCGGCCGAGCCAGCCGTCGCAGAGGACGGCGATGGACTGGGCCCGCCGCGCGAACTGCGAGTTCATGTGGTCGATGTCGAGCAGATCCTGAAGGATCTTGTGCTCGCCATAGGTTTCCTGCAGCTTGGAAATCGCCAGCTGCTGCTCGCTCGCCAGACCCTGAAGGGTCCGCATCGCGGACTTCAGAGTGGTCTTGGTGGCCTCTTCCGCCCGGTCCTTGGCCTCCTCCACCGCCTCCGAGTAGCGGTCTTCCAGATTGGCGTAGTGCTGCTTGAGATCAGCCTTTTCTGCTCGAAGCTCAGATATTTTCTTTCGACCGCGAATAATCGCGGTCGCGGCTACAGGTGTGCCAGCGATCAATCCCCAAAGCGCTGGATCCTGGAAGTATTGCGTCATAAGACTCTCTTCGGACGACGGAGCCACCAGGTGTCGTTCGCCTGGCTGCGACGTATCTGCTCATTCGCGGTTCCGGACATACGTGAACGGCCGCGCGCAGTCGCCTGCCAGAAAGCCATCAAAGGGCCGGCTAATGGCATAGTGCTCCCGGGGTGGCAGTTTTCAAAGGCCAATGCGCGGAATTACTTTCTTGCCTTAGCAGGTGACTAGCCCGTTGGCAAGTGCGATGATCTTAGCATCACAACAACGGCCATCGTCCAACCGCGATCTGAACAGTTCCTCATCTGAAGGAGATTCAACAAAGGCCGTCTTTGGGGCCATTGGACTCTTGCGCCGGGATCGGCGGCGGCTCTTGGTCAGGATCCTGACGGCCCGTTGACGTGCGGCGACGGGCACCTGGCTCGGCGAGCGCGGCGCCGGACGGTCCGGCCGGTCTCAGCGATGCGGGGCGTCGTGCACGTACGTGATCTCGCCGCCGCGGACCCGGACGACGCGCACGGTCATATCGCGGTCGGTGCCGCGCAGGTAGTGGGCCGTGCACCGGGTCCGCGCCCCCTTGACGGCACGCAGGTCGTGCGTGCAGTCGACCGATCGTGGTCCCCTGGGGATCACCGGCAGCGACAGATGGTCCGAGATCGACCGGGCAACCTCACGGCGCGGGACGGTGTCGGTCGTCCGGTGCACCGCGCTGGTGGCGTTGCGGTCCCGCAGCCACTGGCTGCCGGCCGTGAGGCTCCCCGCCAGCAGAGCCGTACCGACCAGCGCCAGACCGACAGCTCGCAGTGTGCGCACGACTCTCCTTCCCGCGGGTACACGCCGTTCCCCGGGCCGCGGCGCGGCCGGATCACGGACAATTCTTGCCGGATGCCCGGCGTCGGCAACACGAGCCCGCCGTGGTGCCGCCACCCAGGCGACGGTGCGTCAGGGGGACGGCACCGGTCCCTGCATCTGTTCGCTGATCCAGTGCAGCGATTCGGGCATCCGCTGGATGTAGGTGTGGCCGCTGTGCACACCGTTCGGTATGTCGAAGAGCGTGGAGTGGATCGGTCCGCCGGTGTGGTCGGCGATGAAGCGCTTCACATCGGGCACCGCCACCTCCCGGCTGCCCAGCTCGAACGCCAGATAGACGTCCGGCCCCTTCCGCCGGACCAGCTCCCGTGCGAGGTGGCGCGGGTCGTTGGCCCGCATCTCCGCCGGGTGCCCGCGCCACAGCGGCGAATCCGGCGCCGTGTCGGGGCCGTTGACGATCGCCGCCTTGAACCTCTGCGGCTCCTTGAGGACGGCCTTCAGGGCGGCGAACCCACCGGATGAGGACCCCATGAAGGCCCAGCCGTCCCGGCTGTCGTAGGTACGGAAGTTGGCCCGCGCGAAGTCCGGCACGTCCTCGGTGAGCCAGCTGCCCATCTTCGGCTGCCCCGGGATGTCACTGCCGTCGTAATACGTCCGGCCGGGATTGAGCACCGGCATCACCAGGATGAACGGCAGCGTCTTGCCCTGCCGCGACCACTGCGCGAGCCGCTCCTCCAGCGAAAAGGGCGCCCCCGCCCAGTAGTTGAACGGATAGCCGTAGGCACCGGGCAGCGCGATCAGTACGGGGAAGGCGCTCCGGGCGTACCGGGGGCGGTGGTACTCGGGCGGCACCCAGGCCCAGATGTCACCGGTGAAGCCGGACGTGTGGCCGTGCCAGGTGGTCCGGACGACCTGGGTGCCGTCCTCGCCGGTCGTCCGGAACGTGGTGAAGGAGGAGCGCGGTCCGCGCGGCGGCACCACCTGCGGCCGGCCGTTGTTGGCGTCCGCGGGACGGGCCCGCAGCCGCGGCACACCCGAGGCGTCGACGACGTCCCGGCCGCTACCGCAGCCGGCCAGCAGCACCAGAGCCAGCACGCTCACCGCAGCTCGGACACGCAGGCACTTCATCGGGACGCTCTCCTTGGATGCTCGGTCCGGCCGCGGACACCACGCTGCCATCACGGCGCCGGTCCCAAGTCATCGCTCCACGATCGCCCGGAGCCCGCCGGGCGCCGCTCCCGGCCGCTTGACCTGCCGCTCCGCGGCCTTCGGGCCTCCAAGACGACGTTCCCGTACGTCAATTGGGCCGACCGAGTTTCCCCCGTTCGATAGACCCGCGGCTTGTTTACCTGTTTACCGAGCGGCCGGTTCCGGCACGGTCGATTCCCGTTCGCGAGGGCGCGGCGTGGTGGCGAGGTGAGTGGGGCCGATGACCGCGTGGGGCCGGCGCGCGGCGTGCAGCCGACTGGGGGGGTGGCGCGCGAACAGGCCGGCTTGGAGGTGGCGTTCACCGATTGCTGCTCTCCCCAGAGGCCCCGCGCCCGGTGGCCGGCCGGGCATCTCGCCGCGCAGGAGCACCCACACCGCCGGGGCGCCGCTCGCCCTTACCCGCTCGACGCCCGGCGGGCGCGGACGGCGGCCTGCGCGGGAAGACCGCCACTCCTTGTGCCGGCGCGACTCTGAGCTGCGCGGACGTACCTGCCCGGCCGACACGAAGGGCGTCACGCAACGTGACGACCCGGCCACGTTCGGGATGCGCGGCCGCCGGGCCGGTCGCATGCTGGGGGCATGAAGCGTGCTCCCGTGATCGTGCACCCGCCCTGTACGGGCGGTCGCCGTGTGACGCTCTACGGACAGGATCTGGGACGGGCGCTGCGCCCCGGCGATGTGGCCGCCATACTGCGCCGGGCCGGTTTCGGTACCGCGCGGTTCGTCTGGGACGACACCGGTGTCTTCGAATGGCGCGACGGTGGGCCGGACGTCTGGCTGATGCCCTGAGCCATGCGGCGGCACCAAGGGGCGGCGAGCGGGCAGCGCAGTCGCTGCGGTCAGTCGGCCGTGGCCGCGACCGTGGTCTCCTTCGCCTTGCGGGCGGCGGCTGCCTTCTTCGCCCGGTGCTTCATCAGGAAGAACGAGCCGATGCCGAACAGCACCGCGGCGGCCAGGCCCCACGACGAGAAGCGCTTGAGCCAGGGCTCGGCGACGATGCCCACGCTGTAGATGAGCGCGGTCGTACCGCCCGCCCAGATGATGCCGCCCAGCACGTTGGCGATCAGGAACTTCCAGTACGGCATCCGCAGCACGCCGGCGAGCGGGCCGGCGAAGATGCGCAGCAGCGCGATGAAGCGGCCGAAGAAGACCGCCCACATCCCCCACTTGTCGAACTGCGCCTCGGCCATGGCGACATGGTCGGGGCCGAAGTGCTTGGGGAACCGCCGGCCGGCCCATTGCAGCAGCGGCTGGCCGCCCTTGCGTCCGATCAGATAGCCGGCGGAGTCCCCGAGGATCGCGCCGACGGACGCGCAGGCGCCGAGCACGTACGGATTGATGTGGTCCTGGGTCGCGGCGAGGATCGACGCGCTGACGAGGACGATCTCACCGGGCAGCGGAATGCCGAGGCTCTCCAGTCCGATGACCACCCCCACCAGGAGGTAGACGCTCACGGCCGGTACCGTCTCGAGCCACTCCTGGATGTGCAAAACCGGTTCCTCCGCTGAAGTAGGGCCCCCGTGGGCCGGGCCCGACGCCCTGGCACCGTGGCCGCTCGATCCCCTCGGCACGCCTGCGCGCGCCCCGGGAAGCGTACTCGATCGGGTCACCCATGGGCCGATTCGTCCCGCGGTGGGCGACCTCCGCCGCCGCGGCCCGTACCGGCGCGACGGACCGTCCCGGGACGGCGACGGCCCGCCGTGCGGTGACACGGCGGGCCGGTGGGAGAACTCGGCTGTGAAGCGATTCACCCGGTGAAGCGGCTCACTTGTTGGGGCGCAGGGTCCACACGATGGTCATCTCGCCGGTCACCGCGCCGTCCTCACGGGTGATGGCGACGTTCACCGGGAATTCCGGGCGCTCACCGGCGTCGAGTTCGGCGACGACCTCGGCCACCGGCCGGCCCAGCTCCGCGGTGGCGGTGACCCCTCCCATGGCGAGCTTCTTGTAGCCGATCTCGGCACGCACCGCGAGCGGCACCGCGCGGCCGAGCTGATCGCCGAAGGCGGTCATCACGATCGCCCCGCTCGCGGACTCGGCGAGGGTGAACATCGCGCCGGCGTGCGGGCCGCCGACGTGGTTGTGGAAGTCGGACCGGTCCGGCATGCGGACCACGGCGCGCTCGGCGGTGGTCTCGGTGAACTCCAGGTTCAGGGTGCGGACCATCGGCACGGAGGCCGCCATCATTTCGCCGATCGACGGCAGGGTCTCGGAGGACATGGGGTCATGTTACCTAGCGGTAGCTTAGCTGGGAAGGGCCACACCGCACGGGCGTTCCGCCCCGCGCCGATCCGGGTGCCATGCCGCCCTCCGCGCCGCCTATCGTGGACGCCCATGCGGCCAGGTCGACAACACAGCGCAGAGGTAAGGGAGCTCCCGGCACACCAGGGGCACGGCAGGCCGGGTTCCCCCTGCCGCCGGGCGTCCGCCACGGGCCCGGGCACACTGCCGTGGTGAGAGCCCGTCCCGGCTGGGCCGGACGCAACTATCTGCTGCTCACCGGCGCCACGGTCATCACCAGCCTCGGCGGCTCCGGTGCGCTGATCGCGACCGCCTTCGCGGTGCTCGCCGCCGGCGGCACCGCCACCGAGGTCGGCCTGGTAGCGGCCGCCCGTACGATCCCGCTGCTCCTCTTCCTGCTGATCGGCGGCGCGGTCGCCGACCGGCTCCCCCGGCACCGTGTGATGGTCGCCGCGAACGTCCTCAACTGCGTCTCCCAGGGCCTGTTCGCACTGCTCGTGCTGACCGGGGAGCCGCGGCTGTGGCAGATGGCGCTGCTGGCCGCCCTCGGCGGTACCGGGCAGGCGTTCTTCGCGCCGGCCTCCGAGGGCATGGTGCTCGCCGCGGCCTCCGGCGAGCACTCCGGCCGCGCCTTCGCGGTGTACCGGATGGGCATGAACGGCGCGAACATCGGCGGGGCCGCGCTCGGCGGGGCTCTGGTCGCCGCGGTCGGCCCGGGCTGGGTGCTGGCCGTCGACTCCGCGGCGTTCGCGCTCGCGGCGGCGCTGCGCACCTTCCTCGACGTCAGCGGAGTTCCCCCACGGGCCGCCGGCGGCGGGATGCTGCACGATCTGCGGGAGGGCTGGCGGGAAGTGATCTCGCGGTCCTGGCTGTGGGCGGTGATCCTGCAGTTCTCCCTCGTCAACGCCATGGTCGCGGCCGCCGAGGCGGTCTACGGGCCGGTGATCGCCGCACGCTATCTGGGCGGCCCCGGCCCCTGGGGGCTGGCGCTGGCGGCCTTCGGCGCGGGCACCGCGGGCGGCGCCCTGCTGATGACCCGCCTGCGGCCGCGCCGCCTCCTGCTGACCGGTGCGCTGTGCGTCTTCCCGCTCGCCCTGCCCTCCGCCGCGCTCGCGGTGCCGCTCACCACGCCCGGGCTCGCCGTGGTCATGTTCGGTACCGGTGTCGCGATCGAGGTCTTCGCGGTGACGTGGATGGTGGCGCTGCACCAGGAGATCCCCGAGGACAAGTTCTCCCGGGTGTCCTCCTACGACTGGCTGGGCTCGCTGGCCGTCGTCCCGGCGGCCACCGCGCTGGCCGGCCCGGTACAGGACCTCATCGGCACCAGGGCCGCGCTGTGGGGCTGTTCGGCGCTGATCGTGCTGCTGACGGCGGCAGTGCTGTGCGTGCCCGGAGTGCGGCGGCTGACCCGGCGCGCGAATCCGGAGCCGGCGGCCGGGCGGGCGGACGCCCGTGCGGCCGGTGCTCCGGAGCCGGAGACGTCGGGGGCGCCGTGAGCCGCGGCCGCGGCGGGTCCTCGCTCAGCCGACGCTGAACGCGCCGTCCGGGGGCACCGGCGAGGCGACCGCCTCGGCGTCTCGTACCGGCGCCGCGTCCGCGATCAGCCGCCGCAGGCGCGCACCGTGCTCGACCCGGGCCGGAAACGCGTCGCCGGCCGCGCGCCGGGCCAGGGCGGCGACCGGGAGCGGCGTGCGTGAGGCGAGCAGTACGGCGTTGCCGAAGCGGCGGCCGCGCAGCACCGAGGGTTCCGCGATCAGTGCCAGGTGCTCGAAGACCGTGGCGAAGTTGGCGAGTTGGCCGCGCAGAAAGCCGAACGGCGCGCTGTCGGCGAGGTTGGCGGCGTAGCAGCCGTCCTCCCGCAGTACCCGGGCGGCGGCCCGTGCGTACTCGACCGAGGTGAGCTGCGGCGGCACCCGCGAGCCGCCGAAGACATCCGCCACGATCACATCGGCGCTGTGCTCCGGCGCCACCTCCAGCGCCGCACGGGCGTCCTGGGCGTGCAGCGTGACACCGCAGTTGCCGGGCAGCGGCAGGTGCTCCGCCACGAGGTCGAGCAGGGCCAGGTCGGCCTCGATGACGTCCTGCCGGGAGTGTGGACGGGTGGCCGCCAGATAGCGGGGCAGGGTCAGCGCCCCGCCACCGAGGTGCAGCACGTCCAGCGGCTGCCCCGGGGCGGCCGTCTCGTCCAGGACGAAGGCCAGCCGGCGCACGTACTCGAATTCCAGATGCAGCGGCGCGTCGAGGTCCACGTACGACTGCGGCGCCCCGTCGACCGTGAGCAGCCAGGCCCGGTGGCGGTCGACGTCCGGCAGCAGCTTGGCGGTGCCGCAGTCCACGGTCCGGGTGACGGGTATCGGCTCAGGTGCTGGGTCCACCGTCCCATTGTGCCGGTCCGGACCGGGGCGCCGGTGCCGGCCGCGGCCCTTGTGCCCGTGCGGGCCGCATCACCTCGGCCGCCGGTCCCGGGGCGGGCGGTTCAGTCCGGCCAGACCTGCCGGATCTCCGCCAGATGGGACGCGGCCTGCCGGCGACCGGCACGGGCCGCGTCCGCACGCCGGGCGGGGTCCAGGACATTGCGGCCGAACGCCGACCGGGCCGCGCGGTCCGGGGTGATCACGCACACCCGGGCGCCCTGGCGCGCCAGTTGGCCGCCCTGTGCCCGCGGGCCGGCGATCGGCCCGCCGGAGGCCGCCATCGGCGCGACGATCACCACCCGGTCACAGCCGGCGGCCAGATCCGCGTTGGCGCTGGAGTGCACCCCGCCGTCGATCCAGCGGGTGCCGTCGATGGTGACCGGCGGATAGACACCGGGGACCGCGCAGCTCGCGCCGACCGCGTCGAGCAGCCGCACCCCGCTGGTGTCGTCGAAGGCGCTCCGCTCCCCCGTGGCCGCGTTCACCGCGGTGATCACCAGCCGGCGGGCCGGCCAGTCGGCCAGCTCCAGGGTCCGGGCGATGACCGTGCGCTGGGTCTCCTCGGGAACGGTACGGGCCGCGAGGGCGAGCTTCCCCATCCGTACGCCGAAGGACACGGTGTCCCGGGAGCGCAGCGCGATGGTCGCGAACCGGGCGAGCGCGGCCGGGCCCATCCGCTCCGCCGCACGGGACTCGGGCACGGTGAGCTGGCGCTCGTAAATCTCCTCCAGCGGGAGCGTCCGGGAGGTGAGATGCGCGCCGACGATCGATCCGGCGGAGGTGCCGATGACGACGTCCGCGTCGGCGAGGCCGATACCCGCCTCGGCCAGACCGGCCAGCACACCGACCTCCCAGCCGATGCCGGTGAGCCCTCCGCCGCCCAGGACCAGTGCCGTACCCGCCATCAGGTCACCCTCGCTCATCCGTGTGCGGCCGTTCCTCCGGGCGAGCAGTCTCGCACCCCGCGTGCTCCCGGCACAGCGGTGCCCACGCACGCCCGCCGGACCGCCTCTCCGACCTGCGCGGCCTCACTCCCCGACGATCCGCACCGTGCCCACCCCGACCGTCCGGCCGCCCTCCCGCACGACGAAGCCCAGGCCCGTCTCCAGCGGCAGCGGGCGGTCCAGCTCGACGTGGACCGTCAGCGTCTCACCGGGGTGGGCGGGGCTCCGCCCACCGAGGTCGAGGCGGCCGGTGACGTCCGCGGTGCGCAGGTGGAACTGCGGCCGGTAGCCCGTGGACAGCGGGGTCCGGCGGCCGCCCTCCTCGGTGGCGCGCACCTGGAGAACGGCGGTGAAGCGGCGGCGCGGGGTGACGCTGCCGGGCGCCACGACCGCCTGCCCCCGGCGGACCCGGTCGCGGTGGAGTCCGCGCAGCAGCACCCCGACGTGGTCCCCGGCCTCGGCCGACGCCATGGGCTTGCCGAACGTCTCCAGCCCGGCGACCGTCGTCTCGGTCCCCGCGCCGGGCACCGCCACCCGGTCGCCGACCCGCACCGTGCCGCGCTCGACGGTTCCGGTGACGACCGTGCCGCGCCCGGTGAGGGTCAGGACGTTCTGCGCCGGCAGCAGGAACGGGGCGGCCGGATGCCGTTCAGGCACCGGGACGCCCACGTCCACGGCGTCCAGCAGCGCGTCGATCGCCGCCTTCCAGCGCGGGTCACCCTCCAGGGCACGCAGTCCCGAGACCCGTACGACGGGCACGTGCGCCCCGTCGTAGCCGTGCGTGCTCAGCAGCCGGCGCACCTCGCGGTCCAACGAGCCGGTGAACTCGGGGTCGCCGGCGTCGGCCTTGGTCAGAGCCACGACGACGTACCGGACGCCCATCCCCCGGGCGAGCAGCACATGTTCCGCGGTCTGCGGCATGATCCCGTCGAGCGCGGAGACGACCAGGATCGCCCCGTCGAGCTGCGCCGCGCCGGTGATCATGTGCGTGACGGAGCCGGCGTGACCGGGCAGGTCGACATGGGCGTAGTGCCGGGTGTCGGTCTCGTACTCGACGTGCGCGCCGGTGACGGTACGACCGCGGGCCGGCTCACCGGGCCGCCGGCCGGCCGGCACGGGGGTGCCACTCCCCCGGTCGCTGAGCACCTTGGTGAGGGCCGCGGTGAGCGTGGTCTTGCCGTGTTCGGAATGCCCCATGGTGCCGATGTTCAGATGGGGCTTGGTGCGCACATATGCCGTCTTGGGCACGCTGTTCTGCCTCGCAACACTGCGGTGAAGGCGGCGACTTGGCGCCGTGGGACCCCCTGGGGACGGCCGACCCTCCCCCTGCGGGGTCCGCCGGACGATCCGGAGAGGGTCAGCCACACACGGCAACGGCCGGCACAGCCGCGGCGTGGGCGCTGACGTCGGCGGTGACGTCCGCCGCGGCGACCTCAACGACCGGCACGACGGCACCCTTCGGCCCGTCCGCTACTGCGGACGGGGGCGGGAGGAAGACGCGCCGGGGCATGCGCCTCATGGTTCCCGGTGTCCGCACCGCCGTCGAGCGATTTACCCGCCGATTCGCCACCCGTCGCGCACGCAGGCGACCACCACAGGACAACGTTGCGCACGATTCCGCCCCGCCCGAAACGCGCCGACCGCGCGACGGGATGCCCCTTCCTCCTCATCCCGGTCGGTTACGCTCCCGGGATGCTTCCACTCGTCGCAGCGCCCGACGGCCTCGCCGCGCGCGCCACGCGTGTGCTGCTCTCCCCGTGGACCCGTCTGGGCATGCTGCTCGTCCTGCTGGCAGCTGCGGCGACCGTCGTGCTGTTGTGGCGGCCGCAGCAGCTGCTGACCGGCGGCTGGCCCGCGCAGCTGTCCGGCCCGACCGCCCTGGGGGTCTTCGCGCTGGCGTACGGCGCGTGCGCCACCGCCTTCGTCCCGCGCCCGGTGCTCAACCTCGCGGCGGGCGCCCTCTTCGGCTGTCCGGCCGGGCTGGCCACCGCGCTCGCCGGCACGGTGCTGAGCGCCGGACTGTCCTTCGGGCTGGGCCGGCTGCTCGGGCAGGACGCCCTGCGCCCGTTGTTGCGCGCCCGCTGGCTGACGGCCGCCGACCGGCAGCTGAGCGAGCACGGCTTCCGCTCGATGCTGGCGGTCCGGCTCTTCCCCGGCCTGCCGTTCTGGGCCACGAACTACTGCGCCGCGGTCTCGCGGATGGGCTGGTTCCCCTTCCTCCTCGCGACGGCCCTCGGCAGCATCCCGAACACCGCGGCCTACGCCCTCGCCGGCGCACGTGCCTCGACGCCCACCTCGCCGGCGTTCCTCCTCGCCACCGGCTTCGTCGTCCTCAGCGCGCTGGGGGCGCTGGTGGTGGCCTGGTGCAAACGCAAGGCGCTGCGCGGCAGCTGACCGCCGCGAGGCCGGTGGCACCCGCCGCGGGAGGTACCACCCGGCAGGTGTGACGGGTCCAGGCCCCCTTGGCCATCCGGACATCTTCGGACGTTACGCTGCCCCCGATCGGCGATGATCGACATCCGCCGCCCGTGTCCGCTTTTTCACATCTCGCGCAGGTCAGCGCCTGATCACCCTTGGATAGCGTATTTTCCATGACTTGGTTTGAATCATTCGTGCTCGGGCTCGTCCAAGGGTTGACCGAGTTTCTTCCGATCTCGTCCAGTGCCCATCTCCGGCTGACCGCGGCGTTCGCCGGCTGGCAGGACCCCGGGGCGGCGTTCACCGCCATCACCCAGATCGGCACCGAAGCCGCCGTCATCATCTACTTCCGCAAGGACATCGGGCGGATCATCTCGACCTGGGCGCGCTCCCTCTTCCGGCGCGAGCTGCGGCACGATCACGACGCCCAGATGGGCTGGCTGGTCATCGTCGGCTCGATCCCGATCGGCGTGCTGGGCATCACGCTCAAGGACGCGGTCGAGGGCCCGTTCCGGGATCTGCGGCTGATCGCCACCACCCTCATCGTGATGGGCGTCGTCCTGGGCTTCGCCGACCGGCTGGCCGCCCGCGACGAGACCGGCGGCCGCCACCGCGCCGCCAAGCAGCGCAAGACCCTCACCGACCTGAACGTCAAGGACGGCCTGCTGTACGGCGCCTGCCAGGCCATGGCCCTGGTCCCCGGCGTCTCCCGCTCCGGCGCGACGATCAGCGGCGGCCTGCTGATGGGCTACACCCGTGAATCCGCGGCCCGTTACTCCTTCCTGCTCGCCATCCCCGCCGTACTGGCCTCCGGCGTCTTCGAACTCAAGGACGCCGGCGAGGGCCATGTCGCCTGGGGCCCCACCGCCTTCGCCACGATCATCGCCTTCGTCGTCGGCTACGCGGTGATCGCATGGTTCATGAAGTTCATCTCCCACAAGAGCTTCATGCCGTTCGTGATCTACCGCATCCTGCTGGGCATAGCCCTGTTCGCCCTGGTCGCGGCGGGCGTGCTGACGCCGCACGCAGGGGAGACCGCGGGCTGAGCAGGACGGCCGTTAGCGTCAGTCGTGGGCGAATCCAGCTCCCTGATCAGCGGATTCCAGCGCATATCAGCGGCCAGTTCCGACCCATCATCAAGATCGTCTCCCAGTTGTCTCCCACCTTTCCCGTCGCACGCGAGTGACCGGCTCCGGAACGACCCCGGCCCCGGCATGAGGCCGGGGCCTTCGTCGTGGGGCAGGCGTCGCGGATCGGTAACGAGGGCCACCGGGCTGGGCAGGGCGAGCTAGTTTCGCCTTCTACTGCACAGGGGGCGGACATGGCAGACGAGACGGATGGAACGAGCGGGACCGGCACCGCCGTTTCCGTCGGGCTTCTCGCGATCGTGCTTTTCCTTGCGTTCGCACAGAGCTGCGACCGTCCCCAGCCGGACGATACGTCCGACGACGTGCCCACCGCGGCCCAGCCGGAGCAGCCGGCCCCCAGTAGTGATGAGACGGAGTTCGCCCTGCCGCCGGCCTCCGACACCCACCAGGCCATCGTCACCGCGGCCCGGTTCGACGAGTGGCCGTTCACCGTCGACGTCGGCACGCTCCGGTGCCGTGACGGCGTCTCGGTCACCTTTGAGGCCGACGGCACGGAGTACGGCGTGAACGGCACCGCACAAGACGCCGGCTACCCGTCCGTGAAGCCGATCTGGGCTGACGACGAAGAGCTGGGCTACGGACTGAAGGTCGACATCTCCGAGGTGCTCGACTACGGGCGCGGACTCTGCTGACCCCCTCAGTGGAGACAGCGGGCTGCTGATGAGCCCGCAGCCGGCGCCTGGCTACGGGCGTCGGTGCGGAATCGGCGGGAGCGCGGGCCATCGGGTGGTCATCCCGTGGCGCATGGCCGTGCAGAGCGCGCCGAAGTCCGCCAACTCCGCAGGCGCACGGGCTCATCCGGCTGACGACGGCGAGGCGGTGCAGCAGGGGAATCGCATCGGCGCCCGGCTATTTCACGCCCTGCGCAAGGGCGTTGGCCAGCAGCGCCTTCAGCCCGTTGACGTCGAAGCCGGTCAGCTTGCCGACGTTGGCGGTGGTCCGGTACCCGCCGTTGGGGTCGCACATGATCGGCTTGTTGCCGTAGGACGTGGTGACGCACTCGAAGTTCTCCACGACGCCGTCCTTGTCCAGGTCGACATTCGGGTGGTCGAGGCCGAGCGCGTGCAGCATCTCGTGGACGACGGTGTTCCGCACGACATAGGTGTCGATCCGGTAGGAGCCGTCGAAGTACTCGCTGTCGATCGCCGCGATGCCCCCGATTCCGACCCCCTTCGGCGGGTGGGGGCAGGGCATCCCCTGGCAGTAGCCGGGCTTTTGCAGGGGCCGGTACATCTCGGTGATCTGGACGTGGCCCACGGGCCCGCACTTCGCGGGGTTGACGGTCTCGACGCCGCCGAGGACCAGCTTCACACCGGCGGCCTTGGCCTGGGCGACGGCGGCCGTCAGATAGGGGGTGTAGCGGGCCTTCATGGCGGCCGTGGCGAACGTGACCGTGTACGAACGGGACGGGCTGAGGCTGGTGACACCGAGCCGGGAGGTCAGATTCCACCCGGTGCCCTTGGTGGTGATCCCGGTGCCTTTCGTGGTGCGCGGCGCCGCCCCTGCGGGCGCCGTGGTGAGCGTGCACACCGATATCGCGGCGGCCACCGCGAGAGTCCTGCGCATGAGGATCTTCCCTCTCCATTTGTCCTGGGAAGTGATGCTCTTTCACGCATCAGACTCATGAGCCACACAAATGGTTACATTGCCTGCCCGTATTTTCGCTGTGGTGGCGGGAGTTGGGGCAGGAGTGCCATGATCCCGCCGTCGTGTGCCGGCATACGGACGGCCCTGCGGCCGTCAGCGGTAGCCGGTGTCGTCCGCCGTCAGACCGCGGTCCTGGACCTCGACGACATAGCGCCAGCAGTCCGGCCGGGTGCCGTCGGTGTCGGTGAATCCGTAGAGCGGGGCCAGTTGGCCGCTGGAGACGCCCGTTCCGCTCCACCGCCCGACGTCCGGATCCGCGGCGAGCGCGACCACGGCCCGCGCGACATAGGTGGGGGACTCGGCGATACAGAAGTGCGGCACCCGGGCGGTCGCCTCCCGCCAGGTGTCCTCGGTCACGCCGAAGGCCTCGAGCATCTTCTCCGACCGCAGCCAGCCAGGTGTGACGGCCACGGCCGCGCCACCGTACGTGGCGAGTTCATGGCTCAGGGCTAGGGTCATCCGCTGCACGGCGGCCTTCACCAAGTCGTAGTAGAAGCCCTCGTGGTGGCGGTAGGCGGCGTTGTACTCCGGGGTGCCGTCGGTCATCTCGATCACCAGCCCGCCGGGCCGGCGGATGAGCAGCGGCAATGCATGGTGGCTGGTGATCGCATGCGTGTCGATGCCCATGCGCAGCATCCGCAGCCCGCCGGCGAGATCGTGCTCCCAGACCGTGGTGCCGAACTGGGCATAGGCATCGCCGCCGAAGATGTCATTCACCAGGACGTCGAGGCGGCCGTGGTCACGGTCGATGCGCCGGACGAGGTCACGGACCTGATCGCTGTCGAGGTGGTCCACCCGCAGGGCCGTTCCGGCACCTCCGGCCGCGGCGATCAGCTCTCCGGTCTCCTCGATCGTCTCCGGCCGGTCGATCTCCGACCGGCCGGCGGTCCGGCTGCTGCGTCCGGTGGCGTACACCCATGCGCCCGCGCGGGCGAGTTCCACCGCGAGGGCGCGTCCGGCACCTCGCGTGGCGCCGGCCACCAGCGCCACCTTCCCCGCCAGCACCCCCTCCTCCCCCGCCTCCCTCGCCTCGTCCGTCGCCATCGCTGCGGCCTGCTCCCCTCTGCTCGCACCGCTCCGGGAGGCCGGGCGGGGACCCTTCGCCCCTGGACGACCGGTACCGGCCTGCGGGGCGGAGTGCGTACGTGTGGCCCTCTCAGCGGGCGGTCAGGAACTGAGGTGGTACTGGGCCCAGGGCTGATGGGCGGAAACGGGGTCCTCGTGCGGGGGCGTGAGGGTGCCCCACGGGGCGAGGGCGCTGTCCCATTCGGAGGCGAGGGCGGCCATGTTGTCCGGGACGGACTCCGCGGTCGGCATCGTGCCCGTGTGCCAGCCGGATGCCATGGGGTGGGCCGAGGGCGCGGCGTTCCAGGCGGCCGTCTGCTGTGCGGGAATGGAGTATTCGGATTCGTGGACATCGCCGGGGCCGCGCCGGTGGCGTCCGGCGTGGGTCTCGACCGGGCCCGGGTAGAACCGCCCCTGGGCGGAGAGCTGTTGGGCCCGGGTCACCAGGCGGGTGAGATCGAGCCCGAATTCGGCGGCGAGTTCGCGTAGATCCACCCCGGTCTGCCAACTGCCGATCAGTACCGCATCCATGGCCGGTGACCAGCTCTGTTCAGCCGTCCCCGGGCCGGCGACGTTCTCGCGCACCGGGGCGGTGGGACGGGTTCCGGCAGAGGAGTTCTGGTGGTGGGGGTATTCGGCAGCCGCCTCGGGGGCCGGCGGGGCCTCCTCGGGCTGCGGGGCCGCGACGGGAGTGGTGGCCGCCAGCAGCTCTTCGGCGACGGCGCGGGCGTCGTCCTTGCCGACCGTGCGCCGGGCGATGCGTACTTCCCGCTCGTTCAAACCGAACAGACCCGCCACCGCGCCGGTGCTGCCCACCGTGACCGCGAACGCCGCCAGCACCCGCGACCGGTCGGCCTGCGCCTCGTCGAGCCTGGCCTGCGCCTCACGCACCCGCTCGTCGCCCAGACAAAACGCTTCTGCCAGCACGGCGTTGCGGTCCCACAACTCTCTCGGATCCATACTTATTCAACGCCTCGCGCGCGCTGGTGTCCCGATCTGGCTAAATAAAACACCCCAAAGCACCCATCGAACCACCAGATGAAAATCACTCCGGCCCCATGGCTTCCGCCCGCCTCCGACTCCGCCGGACGCCATACGCCCAGGCCACGCTGCCGCGTCCGGCCACACGGGGGATTGTCGGTGCCGTGCGTTACTGTCTCGATCAGTCACATTTCCATATGTCCGTGTGTTCATGGGGGGGCCATGACTCGTATTTCCCGTTCCTCGTTCCGCGTCGTGGGGGCGTTGCTGACCGGCGCGATGCTGTGCGGCACGGCGGCATGCACGGCATCGAAGGGGACCTCCGCGGACGGCTCGGGGCCGGAGAGCTTCCACGCCGCGCCGGTCGCCGCGGTCCAAAAGGCCGTCAACAAGGGCGCCCGGCTCAACTCCGCCTCGTATCGCCTCTCCGGCAAGGTCCCGGGGCAGGGAAGCGTCGAGGGCAAGGTGTCGTTCAGCCTCCGTCCGCGCGTCGCCGACATGCGGATGAAGGCGTCCGTGGGCGGGAAGGCGCACGAGTTCTCGGTGCGGCTCGTCGGGGGCTCGGTGTATCTGGGCGGGAGCTCGGAGACGGCGGCCGAGATGGACGGCAAGCACTGGATCAAGTTCGCCATGAAGGGCAAGGGGGCCGACGGACTGGGCGGGATGCAGCAGCAGGCCGACCAGGACCCGGCGGCCCAGGCCTCGTTGCTTCCGCAGTCCAAGGACATCAAGAAGGTCGGCGCGGAGACCGTCGACGGCGTGCGGACGACGCACTACGCCGGCACGGTGGACGTGGCGGATCTGCTCGGGCAGCAGGCCCCCAAGAGTGCGATGGACGCCACGCGCCGCAAGAAGGCGATCGAGCAGTACGGGCAGCTCGGGGTGCGCAAGCTGCGGCTCGACCTCTGGATCGGACCCGATGACCGGACCGTGAAGTTCCGGGAGCGTGCGCAGGCGGCCCAGGGCCCGCTGGACCTGACCATAGGGTTCTCCGGCGTCAACAAGCCGGTCACGATCCAGGCGCCGCCGGCCTCGGACACGGTGGATCTGGAGCAGAAACTGAAGGAGGGCGGCATACGGCCGCGCACCTGACGGGCGCCTCAGTGCGGCACGGGCGCGTCGAGGTGCGGCAGACCGATCGGGTTGGGGAAGGGAAGCACCTCCGCGGCCAGGATGCGGCGGACCACGGGCTCCAGCGTGTGCAGCATCTCCTCGGCCCGCGTCGCGGACAGCGGGTGCAGCAGCCGGCCGGCCAGCCGGTCGGTGGCTGCCTCGATGCGCTCCCGTTCCTGCCTGCCGTGCCCGGTCGCCTCGCCGCGGGCGTCCACGAGGTCACGGGCCCGCAGCCGGTCCGCCGCCGCTGCCCAGTCCTCCTCGCTCCAGCCGCGGTCCTGCCGCATGGCCTCGCCGGGGACGCGACCGGAGGCGGCGGCCAGGACCACGGCCTCGCATCCGTCGAGGCCCTCGTCGGCGAGGACGGCATGATGTGCGTCTCCTCTGAACTCCCTGACGGCGGTGACCAGTTGCCACAGCCGCTCGACGGGGTCCGCGTGGTCGCACAGCGCGCGGTTCGCGGCGAACAGCGGGCGGGCGGTGGCGGGTGCGGCCTCCACGATCGTCTGGAGCGGGGGCAGCAGCTCGGTGGCGCGGCGCTCCAGTTCGGGGTCGATCGCGCGCAGCGCCCGCGCGGCACGGCTGCCGCGTTCGTCGAGGACATGCGCCGGGCCGACGATGCTCCAGGCCTCGGGCAGCGCCCGGGCGACCATCCCCGGTGCGAACACCCCGAGAACGGCGGTGGCCGCGGAGGGTTCCACCGCTCCCATGGGGGCGGTGCGGGCCGCGAAGTAGCCCATCCAGAAGCCCTTGAGACCGAGGTCCTTGCCCATGGCACGGCAGTGATCGTCGAAGTAGCAGACCGCGTGCACCGGCTCGGTCAGCAGCCAAAGCGATCGTGCGTGCAGCTCCATGCCCGGCACGCTACCGCCGGCGGACGTCCGGCGCACCGCGTGCACCCCCGTACGGCCCCCTCCGACGAGTCCGGCCCGCGAGCCGCGGCCGCGGCGGGGAGAGACCACCCACACCGCAGAGAGGATCAGCAGCAATGCCCCAGCACACAGAGATCATCGACCGCGCACTGGACCGCATAGTGACCGGCTATGTCTTCCCGCAGCGCGCCGTGGAGATCGATCAGGCGATCCGGGCCCGACTGGCATCGGGAGCGTATGACGCGCTGAGCGGTGCCGCGTTCTGTGCGGCGGTGACCGCCGACCTCCAGGAGGTCTGCCCGGACAAGCACCTCCGGCTGCTGTGGCAGGACGAGCCCCGGGCCGTCGAGACCTCCGAGCCCGCGGAGGAGGACGGAGGCCGGGCGGCCTTCCTCGCGCTGATGCGGGCCGAGAACCAGGGCATCCGCCGCGTCGAGCAGCTCGACGGCAACATCGGCTGCCTGGACATCCGGTGGATGGCCGACGCCGGGGAGGGCGCGCGGGCGATCGGCGCGGCCATGGAGCTGGTCGCGCACACCCGGGCGCTGCTGCTCGATCTGCGGGAGTGCCGGGGCGGCTCCCCCTCGGGCGCCGCGATGTGGTGCAGCTACTTCTTCCCCGACGATCAGGTGCACCTCAACGACTTCTACGAGCGGGCCACCGACTCCACCCGGCAGTTCTGGACCCTGTCGCACCTGCCGGCGCCGCGCTATCTCTACCGTCCGGTGTACGTCCTCACCAGCACGACCACCTTCTCCGGCGGGGAGGACGTGGCGTACACCCTGCAGGCGTACGACCGCGCGGAGGTGATCGGGGAGACGACCCGCGGCGGGGCGCACCCGACGGAGCGTTATGCGGTGACGGACCACATCACGGTCGCCGTGCCCACGGCCCGGACCATCAACGCCGTCACGGGCAGCAACTGGGAGGGCGTCGGAGTGCGGCCGGACCACGACGTACCGGCCGACACGGCATTCGAGGTGGCGTACAAGGAGGCGCTGCGTCGGCTGGGCTAGGATCTGTCCGGCCGATCATGTATCGGCCCTGCGGCGTCTGCCTTGAGCCTGGTGCGTCATGATCTCGGTGTGGCAGATGATTCCGTCTCGGTGACTTTCAGCTCGTTGTTGCATCTAAAGGCCCTGCATCGCATGGTGATGAACCGGAAGTTCGACGGTCCCGACGACGTCTTCTTCGGCAGCCCTCATCTCGCGGCCGCACAGCACGCGATCCTTGAGGCGTTGATGCGGGCTGAACCCCAACAGGTCGCGAGGTGGGAGTCTTGGCGGGACGCGCGAGGGCACGAGGAGGCCCTGGACAGGGTTCGACGACACCTGCGGGACCATGCTGAAGCCGTCACAGCCATGGAACCGGCGACCCGCCGTAGCTATGTGGAAAGCCTGCTTGCGCCGCTGGTAGGTGACCCCGATCTACTGGCGGAGTTGGTAGGTGAGTAGGTCTTCTTCGGTATTCAGGTGCCAGCCAGATGACGATGGCGGCACCAGTGGCGGCGCCGAGGAAGACATAGCCGCGTTTGTCGTAGCGCGCGGCAACCGCCCGGGACTGTTTCACACGCTTGATCGCCCGTTCGACGGTGTTGCGTTTCTTGTAGCGGGCCTCATGGAAACCGGGTGGCCGTCCGCCGCGTGAGCCCTTGCGCAGGCGGGCGGCTTGGCTGTCGGTCTTCTCTGGGATCGTGTGGCGGATCCCTCCGCCGCAGGTACTTGCGCACAGGGCGGTTGCTGTAGGCCTTGTCGGCCGCGATACTGTCCGGCTTCATACGTGGCCTTCCCAGGCCCGGTCTGGGGACACAAATTCCTTCCAGCATGGCGATGAACCGGGTGGAGTTTGCACGCTGACCTGAAGTGAGGACAAGGGACGGCGGGCGGCAGCGGCCGTCCGCGCTCAGGCTCTTCGGCCCCCTTTGACGCCGGTACCGGAGGCGGATCGGTGCGGGCGCCGGCCCCATGCTGATGCGCGCGGACGACGATGGAGTCTACGGAGGTGTCCCAGTCGATCTCGCCCGTCGCGCCGGCAGACGCCTGGACCTGCTGGAGCAGACGTTCCCAAGTGCCGTCGCCCGATCACAGCCGGTGTCGTTCATAGACCGTCTTCCACGGCCCGAACCGCTCGGGGAGGTCACGCCACTGCGTTCCGGTCCGCACTCTGTGCAAGATTCCGTTGATCACCTGCCGGTGGGCCCTCCACCGGCCACAACGCCCGTAACTGACCGGCAGGAACGGCAGCAGCCGTTCCCACCCGGCATCCGTCAGATCACCTCGCCCCATGTCCACATCGACGAGGCGGACAAGCCGTAGTCACATGATCGGCCGGGCAAGGCCTAGGCCGCGGGGCGGGTCGTCGCGGGTCAGGCGTCGGTGCGGCCGCCGGCGCCGAAGCCGGACTGCCAGGCCCACAGATGGGTGCAGTTGGGGCACTGCAGGTGCAGGACGCTGCCCTTGTTCGACAGGAGGTAGCGCCAGTGGTCCGCACAAGTACGGCCGTCGAGGCAGGTACCGCAGTCCCGGTGGTCCTGGCAGCCGGGGCACGGGACCCAGGCCCGGCGGCCGATATCGGCGGTGGGGTCGAGCGGCAGCATGCTCAGGCCTGTCCGGAGGCGGGCAGCACCCCGGCGGAGACCAGCATGTCGTAGGTGGCCTGCTGCTCCGCGTCCAGGTTCGAGTAGAGGAGGCGGTGGGCGTCGGCCTCCCCTTCCAGCACCGCGAGGGGGTCCCAGGTGTCCCCCAGCGCCGCGACGACTTCGGTACGCCGCCGGGCCTCGTCTGCGGTGAGGTCGAACTCGACTATGTGGTGGTCCGAGGTGTTGCGGTCGATCATGGTGCCCGTCCCATGCCACGTGCGGATGATTCGGACGTGTCTATCAAGCCGGGCGGCACTGAGGAAGCGTCAGGCGGGGAGCGCCCCGGAGAGGTCCGGGATACGGAACGGCCGGTCGCGCAGCGTGCACTCATGAAAGCGCATGGAAGCGGGCAAAACGGAGGCCCGCGGCGAGGCATTACCCGTTGTGCGCCTGAGATGTCCATCAATGCGAGGTGTGACGGAATTCATCAGGGTGCGGGCGGTCCGGTGGGCAGGCGTCGCACCGCGACTGCGGCGGCGTCGTCGCCCAGCCGGCCGTCGGTGTGCTTCAGCAGATCCGCCCGCAGCAGCCGCAGGACCTGCTCCGGGCTGCAGCCGCTCCAGGCACCCGCGCGCTCGGCCAGCGGGTAGAACACCCCCTTGGCGTCGCGGGCCTCGGTCACCCCGTCCGTGTAGAGCAGTAGCAGGTCACCGGGCTCGAAGGGGAACGTCTCGACCTCGTAGTCGGGCTCACCGGCCAGCCGCCCGAGCCCGATCGGCAGCGCGGTCCGCTCCGGTCGGAGGGTGAGGGCCCACCCGTCGCGCAGCAGCAGCGCGGGCGGATGACCGCAGGTGATGGTGCGCAGCACGGGCCAGTGGTCGGGGATGTCCAGGAGCGAGACGGTCGCGAAGGTCTCGTCGGTGTCCGAGTCGGGGGCGGGAGCGGGGGCGGGGGCGTTGTCGGTGTCGAGGCCCGGATCCGGGCCGGCGGCCGGCTCGGGGCCGGCCGCGGGCCCCGGGCCGGGCTCCGCACCCCCGCCCGTGTCGGACCGACCATCCACCCCACGCGCATCACCGACCTCCGCCGAACCCCCCGACCGGGCCCCCGACCCGGCTCCCGAAGCGACCTTCGGTGCGTTGACCCACTGGCTGCTGTCCCAGCGCACCGCGCCGTCGAGGTGGATGGCCAGCTTGGGCAGGGTGGCCTGGCGGTGGGCGGCGGCCCGGAAGGCGCCGAGGAGCAGGGCCGCGTGGCTGTAGGCGGGCAGTCCCTTGCCCCGTACGTCGCCGATGATCAGCCGGGTGCTGGTGGTGGTGCGGGCCGCGGCGAAGAGATCGCCGCCCATCGCCGCCTCCTCCTCGGCCGGCAGATACAAGGACGCGATCTCCAGGAAGCCGCTGCGCGCGGGCAGCGGTCTGAGCAGCACCCGCTGGGCGACGGCGGCCACCGAGCGGCTCTTGGTGAGCCGCCGCTCGCCGCGGTCGCGCACGACGGTGTAGAGCACGACCAGCGCGGAGACGACGACCAGCGCGGCGATCTGGGCCTCGAGATTCTCGGTGAACAGCACCCGGCGCACGAGCCCGATGCTCACCTGCGCGACCACCGCCAGCGCCCCGATCGCCGCCGTCAGCACGGGCCCGGCGAAGGCCGCGGTGAGCGTGGGGGCCGCGACCAGCAGCGGCCCGAGATGGATGTCGGGCGGCGAGAGGACATCGATCGTGCAGACCGCCGCGATGAGTCCGATCGGGATCAGTACCAGGACGTGACTGAGCTCCCGTCGTCCCCAGAGCCGAGGCAGCCGTCGCAAGGGCATGCCTCATGGTGGCACCGAGGGAGGTGAAATGCCCGGATCATCCCGCCGGGTCGCCTCCGAGGGACCCCCTCACAACGGAGCCGCCTCATCCCGACCGCTCCGCCCCTTCCGCCGCGGGCCCCTATCTACCGCCCCGGTCCGCCGCCTCCCGCTCGGCCGCCCCCCGTTCGGCCGCCTCCCGGTCCGCCACCTCCTGCCGCATCGCCGCGACGAGCAGATCAAGGGCGCGCTCGACGGCCGAAGCCGCCATGAGCGGCAGATGCTCCCGCACGCGGTGCAGGCTCGGGTACTCGTCGGCGGGCAGGCTGCCGTACCGGTCCTGCCAGGCCTGCTCGTCCGCGGCGCGCTGGGCGGGGGCCAGCCGCAGCACACCGGCGTCCAGGGCCGCGTGGCCGAGGGCGGTGTCCACGAGCACGTGGTAGTGGCGGACGGCCGTGGCCTCGTCGAAGCCGGCCCCGAGCAGCAGGCCGATGCCGGTGTCGACCACGCGCTGCTCATGGGGGCGACCCGTGACCCGGACCGTGCTGAAGGCGGCGACCTGCGGATGGCGCAGCGCGGAACGGTAGGCGCGCAGGCCCAGTTCGCGCAGATCGGCGGCCCAGTCGCCGCTGGGTCCGAAGCCGGTCATGGACTCGCCGATGAGCCGGTCGGCGAGCGCCAGCAGCAGGTCCTCGGTGTTGCGGAAGTAGCGGTAGACGGCGGAGGGGTCGGCGCCGAGCGCCGCGCCGAGTTTGCGGACGGTGAAGGCCTGCGCGCCCTGGGAGTCGATCAGTTCGCAGGCCGCGTCGACGATGAGATCGGCCGACAGCACCACCCCTGAGCTGGTCGGTCGGCGCCGTTTGCGCTCGGCCGGTACGCGCTCACTCTCCGTCACGCCGGACCTCCGTATCGCTCCGTCCCCGGCCCCTCGGGCCCTGTGCGCGCAAGTTAATCACCAGGTTACGTCAACACCGTTGACACAAGGAGGGGCGGGCGGTTTCATCGGCGGACATACACGGACCGCCGCGGTGCCGCACCCCGCTCCGCACGCCTTTCCCATGTCGCGGCCGGGCCCCGACCCCGGGCCGGGCCCGCGCCGCTCTGCCCTGCCGCCCCTTCCGCACCTCCCCCGGCCCGGCGAAAATCCGGCCCGGGCAGCCGTTCAAGGAGTGAGTGCCATGCCTTCCCCCGTGCAGCAGGAACCCGGCCGGCCACCGAGAATGCACCGCTCGCTGGGGGTGAAGGACGGGGTGGCCATCGCCGCGTCGAGCACCGCCGCCACCACCAGCCTCGGCATCGGCATGGGCTCGCTGGCCGCGTACGCCGGGCGCCAGACGCCCGCCCTGTTGCTGCTCGCGTTCCTGCCCGTGCTCGGCATCGCCCTGTCGTACGCCCGGCTCAACCGCACCGAGCCGAACTGCGGCAGCGGCTACACCTGGGTGGGCCGGTCCATCGGCCCCTGGCCGGGGTTTCTGACCGGCTGGGTGGTGCTGATCGGCAACGTGATCTTCATGGCGTACACCGGGGCGGTCACCGGCTCCGTGGTGCTCCAGTTCCTCAACAAGCTCGGTCTGCACAGCCTGTTGGGCCTGCGGCTGGATCCCTCGTCGACCGGCATCAGCACCGCCGTCGGCCTGGTCGCGCTGGTCGCCGTGACGATCACCGCCATCACCGGCGTGCGGTCCGCGACCCGGCTCCAGATGTGGCTGCTGATCTTCGAGTACACGGTGCTGGTGGTCTTCTGCGGCTACGCGCTCTACATCGGCGACCAGCCGTTCTCGCTGTCCTGGCTCAACCCCCTCGACATCGGCTCACCGCAGGCGCTCGCCCAGGGGATGGTGATCGCGGTGTTCATCTACTGGGGCTGGGACGCCGCGTTCAGCGTCAACGAGGAGACCCGCAGCGCCTCCGACGCGGCCCGCGGCGGGCTGATCGCTCTGGTGGCGATGCTGGGGCTGTTCCTGATCGGCGCGGTCGCGTTCCAGCGGGTGATGAGCACCGGCGAACTCATCCACAACGGGCCGCAGGCGCTCACCTTCCTCGGCAGCAGCCTGGCGCCGGAGCCCTGGGCCTCGCTTCCGCTGGCCGCTCTGATGTGCTCCGCCTTCGCCTCGCTCCAGTCGAGCGTGATCCCCACCGCCCGGGGCGCGCTGGCGATGGCCCGCGACCACACGCTGGGCCCGGTCTGGCAGCGGCTGCATCCGCGCTACGGTTCGCCGGCCGTGGGCACCCTCGTGATCATGGCCATGGCGGCGCTGCTGGCCGTGCTCGCGGTCGGCATCCCCAAGCTCAACGACATGATCCTGACCGCGGTCAACTCCATCGGCCTGACCGTGGCCCTCTACTACGGCCTGACCGCACTCGCCTGCGCGGTGCGCTTCCGCGGCAGCCTGCGGGACGGCGCGGTGCGCGCGGCGCGGGACGTGGTCGTCCCGGCGGCGAGCGCCCTGACGCTGTTCGGGCTCGGCGGCTACCTCGTCTGGGACTACGCGACCATGAGCGACCACTTCGAGGCCAGCCCGGACAACGGCTGGTTCATGCTGCTGCTCCCCGCGCTGTTCCTGCTGCTGGGGCTGGCCACCGCCGCCTGGGCCAAGTGGGTGCGCCACGCACCGTACTTCCGCACCGGACAGGGCACCGACGCCGACGCGCTCACCCTGCCGATGGACGGGGACGCCGGCGAGCCGCTGCCCCGCCCCGCGGAGAGCTGACCGCCCGTCCGCTTCTCCCGACCGCACCACCCACCGACACCACTGGAGCCACACACTCATGGATCTCCGCACCACCGTGCACCCCGAGCCCGCCCCCTCCGCCTCCGCCTCCGCCGGCGACCACCACGCGGACCTCGTCTTCCTCTCCGGCCCCGTCCACACCGTCGACCCCGCGCGGACCCGGGCGAGCGCGGTGGCGGTCCGCGGGGAGCGGATCATCGCCGTGGGGCACGACGCGGCGGTGCGCGAGCTGATCGGGCCGGGCACGGAGGTCGTCGATCTGGGCGGCAAGCTGCTGATCCCCGGCTTCCAGGACGCCCATGTCCATCCGGTCGGCGGCGGGCTGGAGCTGGCGCTGTGCGATCTGAGCGCGGCCGAGACCGCCCCCGCGTACCGCGAGCTGATCAGCGCGTACGCGGCGGCGCATCCGCAGGTTCCGTGGATCACGGGCGGCGGCTGGTCCCTGGAGGCGTTCCCCGGCGGGATGCCGACCCGCGAGTTCCTCGACGAACTCGTCCCCGACCGCCCGGTGTTCCTCGTCAACCGTGATCACCACGGCGGCTGGGCCAACACCCGCGCGCTGGAACGCGCCGGGGTGACCGCCGGTACGCCGGACCCGGCCGACGGGCGCATCGAGCGGGACGCCGACGGCCATCCGACCGGCATGCTGCAGGAGGGGGCCATGCGGCTGGTGGGCGATCTGGTGCCGGAGCCGACGCCGGCCGAGCGGACCGCGGGGCTGCTCAGGGCGCAGGAGTTGCTGCACGGCTACGGGGTGACCGCCTGGCAGGACGCGATGCTGGGCCGCGCCCCGGGTTCGCCCGACGCCACCCCCGCGTACGTGGCCGCCCGCAGCGAGGGCAAGCTCACCGCGCGGGTGCGGGGGGCGCTGTGGTGGGAGCGGGACCGCGGCATCGAGCAGATCCCCGAACTGCTGGCACGGCGGGAGGAGTTGACGGGCGGCCGGCTCCAGGCGACCAGCGTCAAGATCATGCAGGACGGCATCGCCGAGAACCACACCGCCGCCATGCTCAGCCCCTACCTCACGTCCTGCGGCTGCACCTCCGGCAACAGCGGCATCTCGTTCATCGACCCCGGGGACCTGTGCACCTATGTCACGCGGCTGGACGCGGAGGGCTTCCAGGTGCACTTCCACGCCCTGGGCGACCGGGCGGTACGGGAGGCGCTGGACGCGGTCGAGGCGGCCCGGCGGACCAACGGCCGGACCGACACCCGGCCGCACCTCGCCCATCTCCAGGTGGTCCACCCCGAGGACATCCCGCGCTTCCGCCGGCTCGGCGCCACCGCCAACATCCAGGCGCTCTGGGCGGCCCACGAACCGCAGATGGACGAGCTGACCATCCCGTTCCTGGGTGCCCAACGGGCCGCCTGGCAGTACCCGTTCGGAGACCTGCTGCGCTCGGGCGCCACCCTCGCGGCGGGCAGCGACTGGCCGGTCAGCTCCCCGGACCCGATCGCCGCCCTGCACGTCGCGGTCAACCGCCGGACGCCGGACGGCCCGGACGCGGCACCGGCCTTCCTGCCCGAGCAGCGCATCGACCTGGGGTCCGCGCTGGCCGCGTACACGGCCGGGAGCGCCTACGCCAACCACCTAGACGACACCGGCACCATCCGCCCCGGCATGCTGGCCGACCTGGCCGTCCTCGACCGCGACCCGTTCGACGGCCCCGACGAGGAGATCGCCGCGACCCGGGTGCTCCAGACCTTCGTCGGCGGGAGCCGGGTGTACGCGGCCGACGACGCCTGAGCAGGACGGCGCGGCCGGCGCCCCACGCCCCGGCCGCGCCGTGTGCCCCGTGGTGCGGCCCCCGCGGGAGCGCGGGGGCCGGTCCGCCGGTCGGACCGCGCCTACTCGACGACCAGCTCGACGTCGATGTTGCCGCGGGTGGCCTTGGAGTACGGGCAGAACTCGTGCGTGGCCTCGACCAGCTTGCGGCCGGTCTCGCCCTCCAGCGCCTCCGGCAGCTCGACGCGCATGACGACGCCGAGGCCGAAGCCGGTACCGTCCTTGCCGATCGAGACCTCGGCGGTGACCGAGACGTCCTTGGTGTCGATCTTCATCTGGCGGCCGACATTGCTCATCGCGCTGGCGAAGCAAGCCGCGTAACCGGCGGCGAAGAGCTGCTCCGGGTTGGTGCCCGCACCGTTGCCGCCGAGCTCGGGGGGCATGGCCAGGGCGAGGTCGATCCGGCCGTCGGAGCTGACGGCCCGTCCCTCGCGGCCGTTGGCGGTGGCGACAGCGGTGTACAGCGCGTCCATGACGGTTCCCTTCGTGGCGCGGCGGCCGTTTCCCGGCCGTCCGATGAGCACCACAGTCGCACACATTTAAATTGCACGCAACTAAGTTGTGCACAATTAAATAACTGGGCGGGCTAACCTGGACCCATGACGCCCACGACCAGGCCCCCGGTGCCCGACGCCGAACTGCTCCGCCTCGACCACCAGGTCTGCTTCTCCCTGCACGCCGCCTCGCGCGCCTTCGGCGGCGTCTACCGGGACGCCCTGAAGGACCTGGGCCTGACCTATCCGCAGTACCTGGCCATGCTGGTCCTGTGGGAGCACGGGCCCCAGCCGGTCAAGACCATCGGCGAGCGGCTGCGGCTGGACTCCGGCACCCTCTCCCCGCTTCTCAAGCGACTGGAGAGCGCCGGCCTGGTACGGCGCGAACGGAGCAGCGAGGACGAGCGCTCGGTCACCGTGCGGCTCACCCCCGCCGGCGACGAGCTGCGCGCCCGGGCCCTGCCGGTCCCGCTCCGGATCCTGGCCGCGACCGGCCTGACGATCGAGGAACTGCGCACCCTCCAGGGCCTGTTGGGGCGGGTCACCAGCGCCCTCGACGAGGCTTGACCCCACCGCTCCCCCGAGTCCGCGCCCCCGCGGCCCGTACCTCTCACGGGTCCGCGGCGTTACGTACGTAGGTGCTTTCCGCGGCGTCCGCAAGGCGGGGCACGCATGCCCTGTCCACCCTGGCGTACCCATCACCCCATTGAGCTACCAAAGTTGGGGAGTCATCAGGGCAAAGGCGTATAAAGGGTGGTCAAACCAGCCGGAGCCGCCGGTGAGATTCCGCCCACGACGCGGTCGGCAGCATCGCCTACGGCAAGGAGGAGCGCCACGTGAATGCGGCAGAAGTTGTCACCACCATGCTGGTCCAACGGTTCGGGGTCTCCTCGGGCGACATCACCGACGGGACCGCCCTGCGCAGCCTGCGGCTGGACTCCCTGGCACTGGAAGAGCTCCGCGTGCTCATCGAGGAACGGCTGGACATCGACCTGGACGCGGTGTCGCTGACCCCGCGGAACACCGTGGGCCAGCTGGTCGCGGCCGTCGACGACACCGTCCCGGCATGACGGGCCGCCAGGAGCCGTTCGCCGCGGCCGTCACTGGACTGGGACTGGTCACCGCCGCGGGCGTCGGCGCGAAGGCCACCTGGCATTCCGTCACCCAGGACACGGTCCCCTCCGGAGTGGCGCGGCACGAGGAACTCGCCGATCTGCCCTGCGACTTCATGTACACCGTCCCCGATCTGGACACCCTCGGACTGCTCGGCGTCGCGACCCAGCGGCTGATGGACCGCTTCTCACAGCTGGCGGTCATCGCCGCCCGGGAGGCCGTCGCGGACGCCGGGCTCGACCCGGAGTCCTGGGACAGCGACCGGGTCGCGGTGGTGATCGGCTCCGCGCACGGCGGGCTGCCCTTCTACGACCAGCAGCACGTGGCGATGTCCGGACGCGGCGCCCGGCGGGTCTCGCCCAAGCTCGCCCCGCTGACCGTCGTCAACAGCGCCGCCAGCAGTGTCTGCACCGATCTCGGCGCGCACGGCCCCAGCCTGGGCGTGGCGACGGCCTGCTCGTCGGGCACCGTCGCCCTGGGCACCGCGCACCAGCTGCTGCGCGCCGGGGTCTGCGACATCGCCATCGCCGGCGGTGCGGAATCGGTGCTGTCCCGGCTGCTGATCGCCAGCGCCTGCCAGATGAAGGCGGTCTCCACCCGCCGGGACGACCCGGCCACGGCCTGCCGCCCCTTCGACGCCGACCGGGACGGCTTCGTGGTCGGCGAGGGCGCCGGGCTCCTGGTGCTGGAGCGCCCAGAGCACGCCCAGGCGCGCCGGGCACCGGTCCGCGCGCGGCTGCGCGGCTACGGCGCCTCCAGCGACGCCCACTCAGCGGTGGCCCCGGACCCCGAGGGCAACGGCATCGAGCGGGCCCTGCGGACCGCGCTGGCGGACGCGGGGGTGCAGCCCGGCGACGTCGGCCACGTCAATGCGCACGGCACCTCGACGGTGGTCAACGACCGGATCGAGGCCACCGTGCTGCGGCGGGTGCTCGGCGATCACCCCCTGGTCACCTCCACCAAGGCGATGACCGGGCACGCGCTGGGCGCCGCCGGCGGCATCGAGGCGGCGCTGACCGTGCTCGCCCTGGAACAGCAGCTGGTGCCGCCGACCGCCAACCTCCAGGTGCCCGATCCGCGGATCCCGATCGACATCGTGCGCAAGGAGGCCCGCCCGGCGTCCTTCGACTGCGCGGTCAAGACGTCGCTCGGCTTCGGCGGACACAACGCCGCGCTGGTGCTGACCCGCTAGCCCGCCCCCTGGACCACTCCGCACGCCTGGCCGGCGGGCACGTCCCCGCCGGTGCCCCGAGAAGGAAACCGCCATGTCCGAGGAAACGATCCGTGCCCTGTCGGTGGGCGGGCTGTCCTACTCCTACCGGCGGCTGCGGCAGCCGCAGTGGACCACCGAGCCCGTACTGGTGCTGGGGGGCGCGCTCCAGGGGATGTTCGGCTGGCCGCAGATGGAGGATCACCTGGGGCCGGTGGCGGATGTGGTGACCGCCGACCTGCCCGGCATGGGCAGTGCCGATCCGCTGCCTGCGGGGCCGAGCATCGACGTGGTGTGCGCGGCGATCGAGCGGATCATCGACGACCTGGACGTCCCCCGGATCAATCTCTTCGGCTTCTCCTACGGCGCGGGCGTGGCCTTCGGGTGCGCCCGGCGCTTCCCCGGACGCATCGCACGGCTCGCCCTCGGCGGGGTACCTGCGCACATCAGCGAGGCGCAGCGGGAGCTGTGGCAGCGGGCCGCCGATCATCTGCTGCGCGGCGACGACGAGACCTTCGCCACCCTGGTCACCGAGGGGCTGATGTGCCTGGACGCCGGCCGGCACGTCACCCACCGCAAGCTGGCCTACCGCTACGTCCGGCGCTCGATACTGCATGCGGCCCGCCACTCAGGGGACGCCGCCGCCGCGCTCAGCCGCGGACTCCAGGACCGTCCGGACTTCTCCGGCGGACTGACCGGGATCCCCACCCTCGTCTTCAGCGGTGAGCACGACACGGTGACCTCGCCCGCCCGCCAGCGGGCGTTCGCGGCCACCATCCCGGGCAGCCGCTTCCTGATGATTCCGGACGCCGACCACTGGGTGGTGCTCGAACGTCCGCAGGACGTCGCGGACTTGGCGGCCCGGTTCTTCACCGACGGCCCGCTCAGCTCGGCGCCCGCTCTCGCACCGGCCGCGGGCAGGGAGCCCTCGCCGGCCGATCCGGCGTGCGTCTGAGCCGCCACTCCCGGTGCATTCTCTTGCGGTTATATAGCCAGGCAGGCATGCTGGTGTCATGCCCCTACCGTTCGACGTACTCGCCGAACCGCGCCGGCGCGAGATCCTCGATCTGCTCCTGGAGCGGCCGCGTCTGGTCGGTGAGCTCACGGAGCAGCTCGGACTGAGCCAGCCAGGCACTTCCAAACACCTGCGGGTGCTGCGCGAGGCCGGGCTGGTCCGGGTCCGGCAGGACGCCCAGCGCCGCTGGTACGAGCTGCGGCCCGAGCCCCTGGCGGAGCTGGACGCCTGGCTCGCCCACTACCGCCATCTGTGGACCGGGAGCCTGGACGCGCTGGAACGGCATCTCGACGCCATGGAGGACGACCCCCGATGAACCCGCACTCCGACACCCTCACCACCTCCGACGGCCGCACCGCCCTGCGCATGGAGCGCCGCCTCGCCCACCCGCCCGCGAAGGTCTGGTCGGCGATCACCGACCCGGCGCACCTCGGCCAGTGGTTCCCCGCCGAGGTCACCGTGGAACTGCGGCCCGGCGGGGCGGTGACCTTCACCATGCCGGGCGTCAGCGGGGTCGCCATGACCGGGACGGTCACCGACGCCGAGGAGCCCCGGCTGTTCGCCTTCACCTGGGGCGCGGACCATCTGCGCTGGGAGATCGCCCCCGACGGCGACGGCTCGCTGCTGACCTTGGTGCACACCTTCGGCGACCGCTTCGGCGGCGCCAGCTTCGCGTCCGGCTGGCACCTGTGCCTCACCGCGCTCTCGCAGCTGCTCGACGGCGCCCCGCCCGCCGTGGAGCGCGACGCCGGCGAACTCCACGAGGCCTATGTCGAGCAGTTCGATCTCGGGCACGGCCTGGTCGAGGACACCGCACACGGCCCGCGGATCCGCTTCGAGCGCCAGCTCGTCCGGCCCGCCGAGGCCGTCTGGGCCGCGCTGGCCGCGGGCACGGAGCCCGCGGTGGACGCGCCCGCTCCGGAGGGCTTCACCGCCGGGGAGGCGGCCGGGCCCGTCACCGAGGTGCACGCCCCGTCGGCGCTCGCCTACCGCTGGCATCCGCAGGGCACCGTCCGCTGGGAGCTGGGCGCGGGCACCGGTCACGGCGCCCGCCTCGTCCTCACCCAGACCGGCCCGCGCGGTTTCGACACCGCCGCCGCGCTGGACGCCTGGCACGACCGGATCGAGCACCTCGCGGCCCGGCTGCTGAGCGACTGACCTTTCCCCCTTCCCCCCGCCCCGCCTCTTCGCGCCCCCTGTGGATTCCGCAGGGGGCGCGCGCAACAGGCGGCTGCGGCACCACCGACTCCCCCGCGGAAATACCTTCTCCCCCGTGTGAGCCACACAACTCCGCGGGGCTCCGGAGAGGGCTTCGGAGCCCGCGCCGGGTGATGCACGGCACGCGACGTACGTCACGTACGAGCACGGCTAGTCGACGCGTTTCCCGGCATTACCGCAGAGCGCCATCTTTACAACGGACATCTCGCCCTATCTCACGAAGATAGGTAGTACAAGGCACCTTTGCCACCATCCAGGGCTCGCGTTAAGCATGTTCCGCACAGCACCGAGAACGAGCCTGCGGCCTCAGCCAGAACGGCGAAACGCGGCCATGACCCTCGGTTCTCACGCGCCAACCGAAGGCCGTCTCCCCCCGCCACCCAGCCCTGGAAGAGGTCCTATCCGCATGCCTGGTTTCACTCTGCCCCGCGCCCTCCGTACGACCCGCATCACCCGCACCCACAAGATCTCCGCGGCAGTGGTGGCGTCCGCGAGCTGTGCCGCCGCCCTGGCGCTCACCGCGGCGCCCGGCAACGCCGAGACCACCGCCGCGCAGGCGCCGGCCGGGGTCAAGCCGGTCAGCGCCAACGGTCTGCCGCTCACCGCGAAGGACCGGGCCGACGACGGCGCGAAGGACCGCCAGGTCGCCTCGTCGCTGAGCGCCGGCCTCAAGGTCACCGCCGTCGCGAAGCAGGGCCACACGGCCCAGCAGGCCGCCGACCGGTCGGCCGATCGCAAGATCATCGCTGCGCCGAAGGCCGCCGCCCCCAAGGCCGCGCCGAAGGCCGCCCCCAAGCGCTACGCCGACAACCTCGACGGCTGGATCCGTGAGTCGCTCGACATCATGAAGGCCAAGCGAATACCGGGCTCGTACGAGGGCCTGCACCGCAACATCATGCGGGAGTCCAGCGGCAACCCGAACGCCGTCAACAACTGGGACATCAATGCCATCAACGGCATCCCGTCCAAGGGCCTGCTCCAGGTGATCCAGCCCACCTTCAACACGTACCACGTCTCGGGTACGCCCCATAAGCTCACCGACCCGGTCGCCAACATCACCGCCGCCGCCAACTACGCGGCGCACCGCTACGGCTCGATCGACAACGTCAACTCGGCCTACTGAGCCGGGGAGACACGACCGTGCGGACGGTCGGAACGGACTGACTTCGGGTGCCGCACCGGCGGCACCGGAATCGGCAACGGCATTGGCCCTGCCCGCAATTCGCGGGTGGGGCCACTGCCGTTGCCGTGGTGCGTGACCACCGCGTCAGTAGCGGTCCGGTTCCGCCGGGCCGCCGAAGAGGGCGTCCAACACCTCACCGGCCACCCGAAGTCCCGCGCGTTCCTTGGCGGTGAGACGGTGCCCGTCGTCCGACGACGCGACGGCGGGGCCGGCGGCGAGGAAGCCCGTGACGAGAAGACCGGTGAGCACGACGGCAAGACGACGGAGCATGAGCACTTCCCTACGCTGAGTGTGGACGGTGTGCGATGCCACCCTCCGGGAGCCGAGGGGCCCGAGTCATGCGACAGCCCCGTGCGCTGCTGCGAACGGCCCAGCACCACCGCCGTATCGCCGTAGCGGGCGCTCACCAACGGCCGAGCGAACGCCGCCACCCCCGCGCACCGGGTGCCCGGGCCATCGGCGCCGTGGGCCGGACGTGCGGCGCGCGTGAATCAGGGCACAAACGCCGCCCTGACGGGCCCGGACGCGGCGCCTGTCACCGCATTTGAGGCGTCCCGATACGCCACGCCCGGCCGCCCTCCGGATAAATAGGCTGCCGCCGACGGGTAAATCGGCCCCGACGAAAGCTAATTCCGGTGTGAGCCAGGCAACTTATAGCCCTGTCCGCAACGGGCTTTACGGCCGCTTCCGGGTGACCCGAGGCACGCGACGTACGTCACTTACGAGCCCGCCTAGTCGATATTCTGCGGCCATTCCGGGTCAACGGAGCCGCACACGTCCATCACTTCGGAGATACGGATTTCTCTCACGAAGTTGAGTAGTACAGAGCACCATTGCCTCAATTCGGGACGGGCGTTAACCATGGATTCCGACGCGCTGAGAGCGAGTTTGCGATTCACGCCGCACGGCGGACGCAGCAAAGACCTCCGGTTCGTCTCGCGCCGCCAAAGAAGGCCGCCTCCCCGTCCCCAGTACCTGGAAGAGGTCACTCTGCATGCCCAGCTTCACCCTGCCCCGCGCTGCCCGTATCACCCGCATCACCCGCACCCACAAGGTCGCCGTGGCCGTTCTGGCCGCCGCGGGTGCCACCTCCGGCCTGGCCCTCACCTCGGCCCCGGACACCGCTCAGGCCGCTTCTGAACACGCTCCGGCCGCGGTCAAGCCCGTCGATGCGAAGGGTCAGCCGGCGAAGGCCGACGACGCGAAGACCGGCCGCCCGGTGACCGCCTCGGTCGCCGACCGCGTCAAGGTCACCGCCGTCGCGAAGCAGCACAGCGCCCAGCAGGCAGCCAACCGCTCCACCGAGCGCAAGGCCGTCAAGGACTACCCGAACAACCTGGACGGCTGGATCCGCCAGTCCCTGGACATCATGAAGGCCAAGGGCATCCCCGGCTCCTACGAGGGCCTGCACCGCAACATCATGCGGGAGTCCAGCGGCAACCCGAACGCCGTGAACGGCTGGGACGTCAACGCCGTCAACGGCATACCGTCCAAGGGTCTGCTCCAGGTGATCCAGCCCACGTTCGACCAGTACCACGTGGCCGGAACCGCCGACAAGCTCACCGACCCGGTCGCCAACATCACCGCCGCGGCCAACTACGCGGCCGACCGTTACGGCTCGATCGACAACGTCGACTCGGCGTACTGAGCCGAGCGAGCCGACGCGCCGTCACCCACCCGCCCGGACCGGCCCTGCCGGATGAGGCAACGGGAATGACGGACCCACAACGAGCCGACAGGCTCTGCACACAGCAGCTTGCGAAGCGGCGGAATGGCGCGTTCGCCGCTGCGCGGTGAAGCGGGTCCCGGCACAGCCGGGGCCCGCTTCGCTCTGTCCGGACAGGTGCGCGAACCGGGCCCGGGGTGGCCCCCGGCGGCCGCCAGACGGGTGAGATGCGGGGCCGGTCGGCGGACTGACGGCCTGTTGGGTCATAGCGTCAGGCAGTTCTGCGTATAAGTCTCTTATCGGCAGGATTCTGCTCAAATGCTGCCGAACCTGACTCAACCGAAGGCCTTCGGAGGCATGCGATGCCCTTGCGCAGATCCGGTCCGGCCCGCCGTACTGTCCCTATTGCGGCCGGAACTCTTGCTTCTCTTCTCTCCGTGCTGCCCCTCGCGCTGCCCGGCGCCGCCACGGCCCAGGACGCCGGGAAGAGACCCGCCCATCCCGACCAGGACTGGATGGGGTCCACCATCGTGGCTCACGAAGGCCTCGGTACCCTACGGGCCGGCGGCCTGGCGCCGCGGATGTCGTCCAGAAGAGCCGTGGCCGGCGTCGACGTCTCGAGCCACAACCGCAAGGTCGGCTGGTCGGGGCTGCGCAGGTCCGGTGTGCGGTTCGCCTATGTCAAGGCCACCGAGGGGACCAGTTACACGAACCCGTACTTCGCGCAGCAGTACAAGGGCTCGTACAAGGCCGGGATGATCCACGGCGCGTACCACTTCGCGCTGCCCGACCACTCCAGCGGCGGCTCCCAGGCCGAGTACTTCGCCGACCACGGCGGCGACTGGTCCCGGGACGGCCGGACGCTGCCCGGCGCACTCGACATGGAGTACAACCCTTACGGTGCGACCTGCTACGGCAAGAGCCACAAGGCGATGGTCAGCTGGATCCGTGACTTCGTGCTGACCTACCGGGAGGAGACCGGCCGCTATCCGGTCATCTACACCTCGACCAACTGGTGGAAGCGCTGCACCGGCAACTCCGGCAAGTTCGGCCGGACGACTCCGCTGTGGATCCCGCGCTACGGCTCCTCCGTCGGCGCGCTGCCGGCCGGCTGGCAATTCCACAGCATCTGGCAGCACACTTCCTCCGGTCACACGGTGGGCGACCGCAACCGCTTCAACGGTACGTACAGCCGCCTCAAGGTCCTCGCCAACGGCCACTGACCTGATACCCCACCATCCCGGGCCGGTCCCCGGCGCCCTCCGCGGCGCCGGGGACCGGCCTTTGTCATACCTCATACGCCTCTGCCGTCACAGAATTCACGGAAATCCCGAGCGCACATCGGCTGGAAAAAGCGGGAATTCAGGCGGCCGTGCAACCATTCACGGCGGACCGGTGTCCAACACTGCGCAACGACCACACAAGGCACCGAGCCCAACGGGGGTATTTTGATGAAGCGTTCACGTGCCATCGCGGGATCCGCAATCCTGGCCGTCGCGGGAATCGCCACGATGGCGACGGCCACCACCGCGACCGCCGCGCCGAAGGCCGCCGCGTACAACGGCGCCTGCGGAAGCGGCTACAGCGTGGTGAATTCCGTGCCGGTCTCCGGAAAGGGGACCGTGTTCCTGACGTACAACGCAAAGACCGGAAAGAACTGCGTCGTGACGGTGCGCAACGCCACCGGTAAGCCCGTGCAGATGTACGCCTATATCACGGCCAGCGACGGCAGTTCACCGTATGTCTACGACAGCGGCAAGTACACCTCGTACGCCGGTCCCGTCTACCTGCCCGGCAAGGGCATCTGCGTGGACTGGGGCGGCTCGATCGAGTCCGTCAGCGTCAACGTCTCCGGCTCCAACTGCGGCCGGTTCGCGGCCGGTGTGGTGACGCACCACCGCGCTCACTGAGGTCACCGGCCTCACCCACCACGGCGGGTTCCCGGGGCGTTGCGCCCGGGGGCCCGCCGTCGGCGTGTCGGCCCGGCACCGGGCCGACGCCCTGGCGGGCAGCGGGAGTCCGGCGCCGACGCCGCATCGGGCGCAGCCGTGGCCGCGCGGCCGGATCACTCGCCGTGGGCCCGGTGTTCGGCCTCCGCGGCCGCCGCGATGTTGCGGGCCATGCCGCCGAACACCGCGGTGTGGAAAGGGGAGACGGACCACCAGTAGGCGTGGCCGGTCAGCCCGTGCGGGTGGAAGAGGGCCCGCTGGCCGTAGCGTGTCCGGCCCCGGTCGTCGTGTCCGACCGTCAGTTCCAGCCAGGCGAGTCCGGGCAGCCGCATCTCGGCGCGCAGTCGCAGCAGCCGCCCGGGGGTGACCTCTTCGACGCGCCAGAAGTCGAGCGAGTCGCCGACCCGCAGCCGGCGGGCGTCCCGTCTGCCGCGGCGCAGCCCCACCCCGCCGACCAGCCGGTCCAGCCAGCCGCGCACCGCCCAGGCGAGCGGGAAGGAGTACCAGCCGTTGTCGCCGCCGATGCCCTCGACCACCCGCCACAGCGTGTCGGGGGGCGCGTCCACGATCCGTTCGCGCCGGTCGGTGTAGAGGCTGCCGCCGGCCCAGTCGGGGTCGGTGGGCAGGGGATCGCTCGGCGCGCCGGGCACCGCGGCGTTCGACCAGCGGGTGGCGACCTCGGCGTCCCGTACCCGGCGCAGCGCGAGGTGCAGCGCCTCGTCGAAGGCGATCGGGTGGCCCGGCGGGTCCGGGTCGGGAACGTATCGGGCGATGTCGTGCTCGCGGCAGACGACTTCGTACCGCAGCGATTCGGCCAGCGGCCGGGCGAGGCCCGGCGGGACCGGGGTGACCAGGCCGATCCAGAGGCTGGACAGCCGCGGGGTGAGCATCGGCACCGGGAGGATCAACCGTTCGGGCAGTTCGGCGACGCGGGCGTAGCGCTGCATCATGTCGCGGTAGCTGAGCACGTCGGGTCCGCCGATGTCGAAGGCCCGGCTGACGTCGTCGGGCAGGCGGGCGCAACCGACCAGGTAGCGCAGGACGTCGCGGACGGCGACCGGCTGGATGCGGGTGCGCACCCAGCTGGGGGTGACCATGACCGGCAGCCGTTCGGTGAGATAGCGCAGCATCTCGAACGAGGCCGAGCCGGAGCCGATGATGACCGCGGCGCGCAGCACGGCGGTGCGGACACCGGAGGCCAGCAGGATGTCCGCGACCTCGGCGCGGGAGCGCAGATGAGGCGACAGCTGCTGCTCGGGGACGCCCTCGGGGGTGAGGCCGCCGAGGTAGACGATCCGGCGCACGCGGGCGGCGCGGGCCTGCCCGGCGAAGATCTGCGCGGCCCGGCGGTCGGTGTCCTCGAACCGCCGGCCGCTGCCCAGGGCGTGCACCAGGTAGTAGGCGACGTCGACGCCGTCCATCGCGGCGGCCACCGAGTCGGCGTCGGTGACATCCCCGCGCACCACCTCCATCCGCTCCGCGCAGGGGTGGTCGCGCAGCTTCTGCGGGGTCCTGGCCAGCGCGCGGACGGCGTAACCGGACGTGAGCAGCTCGGGGATCAGCCGCCCGCCGATGTAGCCGGTGGCACCGGTGACCAGGGCGCGCGGGCGGGACCCGGGCCGTGCGGGAACGTCGCCGGTGCCGGACATCTGCGCGGCCTCCTCGGGTGGAGCACGGTGCAGGCGGAGCACGGTGCGTGGGTGACGTGCGGTCAGGTAGGTACGGGAGCGGGCGGGTCGTGGGCGGCCGGGCGGGTGGCGCCCGGCGTGCGTACCGCCTACCCCCGGGGTCCGCCCGAGGGTGACCGGGCGTCGCGGCAGGTGTCCCGGCGGGGCTCGGGCCGGCGTTCGCGTTCGCGGGCGGCGGTCCGGGCGGCCGGGCCGCCGTCGCACTCGTGGCCATGGCCCGGCTCCTGGCAGCAGGGCGCATCGGCGTCCTGATCGCGGCTCGGGTCCAGGCCCAGCATGTCCATCAGCATCGACAGGTCGCCCGCGTTGCGGGCATGGCCGGCCAGCGCCTTCCTGGCGAGCCGTCGTTCCTCTTCACACGACACGGCGCGCGGCGCGGGCTCCTCGGCACTGCGGTGTTCATCGCTCACCGCTGCATTCTCAGCCGGACCGCGGCGCCGTGCCCGTCGAACGGGCCGACGGCGCGGCCCGGCATTTTCCACCGGGCAACTGCTCCACACGGGTGGGCGGGCGCGCTCCCCGGGCCGGGGGCGGGGCGGGCCTCCTCCGACGCCGCGGGGCCGGGCGGGGACGGTCCGCTGCCCGTGACGGTGCCGCCGCGCCGCCGGAGCACGGGTCACCCGCCGCCGACGGCATCCGGTCCCCGGGAATCCGCCGCCGCACCGGCGCCATACCCCGGGCGTGGACGGCCTGCCGGGCTCCCTGATGCAGATCCCCTGGGACAGGACGATGCTGGAGGCGTGGGGGATCGTGGTGAGGAGGACGAATCATGTCCATGATGGACAAGATCAAGAGCATGCTGAAGGGCCACGAAAGCCAGACGGACAAGGGCATCGACAAGGCCGGCGACATGGCCGACGACAAGACCCAGGGCAAGTACAAGGGCCAGGTCGACACGGGCCAGGAGAAGCTCAGGGACCAGTTCGGCGGCGGTCAGGGCCAGGACCGGCCACCGGGGACCTGACCAAGACCTGAGCGGCCCGCCCGGCGGCGGCACCTTTCCGCCGCCCCGCCGTACGCCGCACGGATGAGCACCGTGCCATCCGGCCGGTCGCGCCCGGTGCCCCCCAGGAGGCCGGGGGCGGGGCCGATGGGGTGAGCGGCCCCCGCGCGACGGTGCCCGCCCCCGGGATCGGGAGCGGGCACCGAGAGGTGTTCCGCGGTGACTACGCCAGCCGGATCTTCTCGGCCTGGGGGCCCTTCTGCCCCTGGGTGACCTCGAAGGTCACCTTCTGGCCCTCTTGCAGCTCTCGGAAGCCCGTGGCGTCGATGTTGGAGTAGTGCGCGAAGACATCGGCGCCGCCGCCATCCTGGGCGATGAAGCCGAAGCCCTTCTCCGAGTTGAACCACTTGACCGTGCCGGAAGCCATGTCCGTCTCCTTCGTTCAATGGGCTTGCGTCGGCTTCCGCGTGCTGCGGAATCCGGAGGTGATCGCCCTGGTCCGGAGACGCGCTACACAGCAAGGACGCCCGTGAATGCGACACGGGCGTCCGGCACTTCGGAACCACGACAGCTGATCAGGACGCTACACCGAGCGACGCCCGGCGCACCGCAGAACCATGACGGACGCGTCGCCCTTCACCGGCCAAGGCCATCGCACGTCCTCCGTATTCCTGACCGATCGGACGGATGTGCGACAGCTCCGGCGGTGTCGGCGGCGGCCTCAGCCGGTCTCCACGCTTTCGGCCTCGGGCTCGACCGCCCGCTCGGCCGCGCGCTCCCGCTCGCTCTCGCGCAGCTTGCGGCGGCGCCACCACGCCCCGGTGCCGAGGCCGGCGAGGGCGATGACGCCGGCGGCCGACAGCAGCCACCAGTACCGCCCCTGCCATCCGGCGTCCGTCGGTCCGATCGCCGCCTTGTGCAGGGCCATTCCGGACCCCTGCCGGTGCGCGGCGTTCTGCGCGTCGGCGTCGCCGGGCGCCCAGGCGGGGAGCGCGCCGACGGCCGCGGTGTGCGGTGCCGCCTCGAAGCCCCAGTCCAGCAGGGTGCGGGTCTCCTCGTAGACCGCGTTCGGGGCGCCGGACTGCGGGTTCATGACGGTGACCAGCAGCGTCCGGCCGTCGCGCCGGGCGGCGGCGATCAGCGTGTTGCCGGCGTGGGTGGTGTAACCGTTCTTCACGCCGATCAGCCCGTGGTACGGCTTGACGCCGTGTGAGCCGACCAGCAGCCGGTTGGTGTTCTGGATGCCGAACGAGTCCGGGCCGCCGTCCTGCGGAAGCTGGGCCTCCTTGGTCTCGGCGAAGTGGGCGAAGTCCGGGTTGTGCAGGCCGGCCCGCCCGAAGAGCGTCAGGTCGTAGGCGGACGAGACCTGGCCCGGCGTGTCGAACCCGTCGGCCGACTCCACCCGCGTGTCGCGCGCGCCCAGGCGGTGCGCGGTCTCCTGCATGTCGTCGATGGTCTTGTTCCAGCCGCCGTTCATGGCCGCCAGGGTGTGGACGCCGTCGCTGCCGGAGCGCAGGAAGACGGCCCGCCAGAGGTCGTCGACGTGGTAGGGCATGTCCTCCCTGAGTCCGGCCAGCGAACTCCCGGACTCGATACCGGACAGGTCCTCCAGCGAGACCCTGTGCACCTCCCCCTGGGAGAACTTCGGCAGCACCGTCACGGCGAAGAGCGCCTTGAGGGTGCTGGCGGGCGGCAGGGGCCGGTGAGCGTTCTTGGCCGCGAGGACCTTGCCGCTCGCCATGTCCGTCACCATCCAGGACAGCGCGGAGAGGTCCGGTGGCTCGGGCACCTCCGCCCTGGGCTGGAACTGCACTCCGTGCCGGTCCAGCCGGTAGTCGGCGGCGGCCGGATCGGCGAGGTGCGTTCCGGGCCGCAGGTCGTCGATGCCGTTCGGACCATCGGCGGCTGCCTGACCGGGCACGGCCCACAGGCCGGCGGCACAAAGAGTGGCGGCGGTGGCGACTCTGACGGGGGCCCAACTCACGCTAGACATGACGCCCACGCTAAAAACGACCCGGGCGTGTCGCCGTCTGGCGTACGCCATCCGATGTGCGGGGGCTCCAGCGGCGGACACGGAGGCCGGGACCGGCGGGCCGGGACCGGCGGTCGTCCCGCCGGCCCGGCCCACGCGGCCGCGTCCTGGGTCACCAGATCGCGTCGACCCACTCCGGGTGGTCGACGAACGGGTTCCGGTTGTGCTGGTACTTGTCGAATATCACCTGGTTACGGTGCTTCTCGAAGGAGTCCGGCGGGTCCTGCTTGCTCCACTCCTTCAGGACGGAGAGCTTGCCGATGTGCGGCGCGGTGCCGTTGTCGACCTTGTCGTTGGGCTCCAGGTCCGGGAACCCGTCGCCGCCGTCGTAGCGGACGGCCATGTAGAGGATCATGCGGGCGACATCGCCCTTGACCGCGTCGCGGGGCTCGAAGGAGTCGTCGTCGGTGCGGCTGCCCGGGGCTCCGGGGACCTCCTCACCGCCCTTGTCGAAGTCCTTGTCGCCACGGGCGCCGTTGACGGAGACCTCGGCCGGGCGCAGATGGTGCAGGTCGGTGCCGGGGCCGGTGTCGGTACCGAAGTCACCGTGGGACTTGGCCCAGACGTGTTCCCGGTTCCAGTCGTCCTCGCCACCGCCGTGGGCGTCCTTGCTCACCGAGCGCCCGGAGTACAGCAGAATCACGTTCGCGCTCTTCGCCGGGTCCTGGTCGGTCTCCTTGAGGGCGTCCCAGACCTCGTCGTACGTCAGCTTCCCGGTCTGGGTGGTGCTGATGATCCGGTGCAGGGAATCCTTGAGCGCCTGGCCGGTCTTGCCGACGGCGTCCTTGTAGTACGTGTCGTCGTACGTCGTGTCGTCGCCCGCACGCAGGGCGTGGGACGGGTGCGAAGCGAAGGGCGCGGCGGCGGGCCGGTGTCCGGCCTCGCCGGCCGTCGCGGTGGCCGGGATCTGTGCGACCACCGCCGTCAGCACCGTACCGATGGCGAGAGCCAGTCCGATACGGGCGCGACGGGTCACGCGAGTGGTGTCCACGAAGTGTGTCCTCTCCCCGAATTGTGGCGTCGAGTCGCGAAATGTGGGGGCGCGACCCGGGCCGGCCGTGGGGAAACACAGCCGCAGGCAGCTTTCCATCACGGGAATCATCACGGCGTGAACAGGGAGGGAGGGTTATGTGCCCACTCCGTGACAGTCGCTGAATTCTCCCGAATCCGTGGAAACGCAGCACAGTTGTCGATACCCCGTCAGGAGGGGGAGAGACAGGAGATGTTCGGCCCCGGGATGTTTCGTACCGCTGCCCGGGAGGGGTGGACGCGGGCACACGACCACCGCTCGTCGAAATCCGAGCGGGGATCGAAATGGCGTGCCGGACGGTCGAGTTGGCGTTCCGCTCCGGTCCGCTTCAGGAATGCGGTTTGTCCCACACCAGCGCATAGCGCCACAGCAGATGGCGGCGGATACGGCTGCCCGGCAGCATGTTCCGTGCCGCGCGCCGGATCTCACCCCAGGTCATGTCCGCGTCCTCGATCGGCATGCCGGACGGTCCGGACGTGCCACCGTGGCGCCGGGCCAGCGCCCGGGCGGCGGGCACGCCCGCGCCGCTGACGAGCCAGTCCAGCGGCGTCCGGGTGCGCGCCAGGCCGATGACGACGAGGCGTCCGCCGGGTGCGAGCAGGGCGGCCATACGGCGGACCGCCGCGGTGAAATCCAGATGGTGGAGGACGGCCACGGCGGAGAGGAAGTCGTACCCGCCTGGAAGGGACTCGTCCGCCGTCATGAAATCCGCCTCGACAAAGGTGGCGTTCGGGGACCGGGCGCCGGCCTCGCGGGCCAGCAGGATCATCGCCGGCGAGCGGTCCACGCCGGTCACCTCGGGAATCCGCCGCGCGAGTTTGCGCACCAGCAGGCCGTCGCCGCATCCGATGTCCAGCGCCCGGGCGCAGCCGTCCGGCACGGCACCGAGCACCAGCCGGTGATAGTGCACATTGTGATTCCAGTACGGGTTCAGGTCATCCGAGCGCGGCATGCCGCCACGGTAACGAGGCAACCGGCGCACTTTGGCCTTATCGGGTGAACTCGCCCCCCTTCTGCAACCGGACGGGCGCGGCCCGGCTTCCGAAGAACTGACACGTTGTTCACCGAATGCCCCGAATACCGGAGACTCTCCGGATTCCCCCGATCCTGCCGGACCCGCCGACCCCTCAGAACCCCTCGAATCCCCGACCCCTTCGGACCGTGAGTTGTGGAGGCCCTTATGTCGCAGTTCTGCCCCACTCCCCCGCCGTACGGTGCCACGCCGGGCTATGTGCTCGCTCCCCCGCGCCCCGAGGAGCGTCTCGGTGCGCCGGCGAGCGCTCAGCAGCGCCCGTCCGGGTACTTCGCCGAGCCCGTTCTCCCGCCGCCCCGCCCGGAGGACCGGCTGCCCTTCGCGTCGCTGCTCCCGCAGGACGCGCCGCCGGCGCCCCCGTCCCCCGGAGACCAGCGGCAGGGGCCGGTGGCCATGCCCGACCGGCGGCGGCAGGAGCTCCAGGCCGCGCTGAGCGCCGCGGGCATCGCCCCGGCGGACGCCGACCTGGCGGCCCTGGCGGAGATCGCGAGTCTCGGCGACACCACGGTCGCCGCCGTCATCGGCTGGCTCGGGGCCGCCACCCGGGCGTCCTGGCCACGGCCCCGGGCGGTGTGACGGCGGGCCGCGCCCCCGTCAGCGCAGACCGGGGATGCTGCGCAGCTCGGCGATCTTCAGCACGCGGGCCAGGAGCACGAAGGCCGGCGCCATGGTGAGGGCGCCGGCGGCCAGGGCCGGCACGGCGGTCCAGCCCGCCGGGACGGGCACACCGGAGCCGGCCCCGGCCGCGAGCCGGCCCAGCACGCCGGCCACGGCCGCGGCCAGCGCCAGCTTGCCGTAGGTGCGGCACAGCCGCCGGCCGTCGAGGCGTCCGTCGAGCCGGCGGCGCAGCAGCACCGCGGTGAACAGCAGCCCCGCCCCGTAGGCGACGGCGTAGGCCGCGGCCATCCCGATGACCGCCCACCGGGTGGGCAGCCACAGGTGACAGGCCGCGGCCAGGCCGATGTTGACGACGGCGATGCACAGCGCCGCCCGGAACGGCGTACGGGTGTCCTCGAACGCGTAGAAGCCGCGCAGCAGCAGGTACTGGGCGGAGAACGGGATCAGGCCGAGCCCGAAGGCCTGGAGCATCTGCCCGGCGGGCACGGCCGACGCCGCGTCCACGGCGCCGTGCGCGAACAGGAGTTGGGCGGTCTGCGGGCCGAGCGCGACGAAGAAGAAGGCGGCCGGGACGATGAGGACCCCGCTGATCCGCAGCCCGCGGGAGAGATCGGCGCGCATGTCGTCCAGGCGGCGTTCGGCGACCGCCCGGCTCATCCGGGGCAGCAGCGCGGTCACCAGCGAGACGGTGACGATCGACTGCGGCAGCATCCAGATGCTCTGGACGTAGTTGTAGGCGGTGTACCCGACACCCCCGGTGGGGCTCTGCTGGTCGGCGGCGCCGGCGAAGTGGGTGACGACGGTCATCGCGGCGAGGTTGGCGAGCACCAGCAGCAGCGTCCACCGGGCGGCCCCGACGCTCTTGCGCAGACCGCTGCCGCGCCAGTCGAAGCGCGGACGGAAGCGGAAGCCGGCGGCGCGGACGAAGGGGATCAGCGCGAGCGCCTGTACGGCGATCCCGCACGTGGTGACGGTGCCCAGGAAGTCGACCTGGCCCGGAGTGATGTCCTCGATCCGGTCCGGGCCCGCGAGCAGGCCGAGGTAGAGGCCGAACATCGTGATCAGCACGACGTTGTTGAGCACCGGTGTCCACATCATCGCGCCGAACTTGTGTCGGGCGTTGAGGACTTGGCCGAGGATGAAGAACAGTCCGTAGAAGAAGATCTGCGGCAGCAGGAAGCGGGCGAAGACCACGGTGAGCGCGAAGGCGGCGTGATTCCCGGGAGTGTCGCTCGTGTAGACGGCGACGATCTGCGGGGCCGCCCAGACCGACAGCACGGTGCCGGCCACGAGGACGCTCAGGACCAGGGTGACCAGGCGCTGTTCAAAGGCGCGGCCGCCGTCGGGATGCTCGGCCCTGGCCCGGACCAGCTGCGGCACCAGCACCGAATTGAGCGCGCCGCCGATCATCAGCGTGTAGACGCTCATCGGGATGACGTTGGCCATGTTGTACGTGGTGGCGAGCAGTCCGGTACCGAGCGCGCCGGCCTGCAGCACCAGGCGGATCAGCCCGGTGGCCCGGGAGACCACGGTCCCCGCCGCCATCAGGAGCGAGGAGCGCCGCAGCCCCGCGCCCGTGTCCCCGTCCGCCCCGGTGGCCGCGCCCTCGTCTCCGCCGGGCACCGTTCCGTCGCCGGATATCTCCTCGTCCGCCGGGCGGCCCCCCGAGTGGTCCGGCAGACGCAGCGGCAGTGTGTCGTGCGATGGCTGTGGTGTGTGTGACGTCCCGTCCAACATGCCGCCAATCTACGGGGATTGGCGGCCGGGTCCGGTCCGGCGGGACGCGGACCGCGCACCGGACGGTGTCACGGCGGGCAGCGGGCGGGCGCGGTCCGGGTCGAGCAGCGGGGCGAACAGGTCGCCGTGGCGGTCGAGGCGGGGGCCGATCTCGTCGAAGAGGAAGGTGAGTTGGCGGGGGTCGGTGCAGTCGGCGATCTCGTCCCAGGTGACCGGGGCGGAGACGGTGGGGGTCTCGCGGGCCCGCAGGGTGTAGGCGGCTGCGGTGGTCTTGGCGGCGGCGTTCTGGGAGAAGTCGAGGAAGACCTTGCCGGGCCGCAGCGTCTTGGTCATCTTGTGCACGACCAGGTCCGGGAGGGCCGCCGCCGCCTCGACGGCGAGCGCCTTGGCGTAGGCGGTGGTCCGCTCGGCCGGGGTGGGCTCGACGGGCACGAGAAGGTGCAGGCCCTTGGCCCCGCTGGTCTTGGCGTGGACGTCCAGACCGTCGGCCGCCAGCCGCTCGTGCAGCCACCGCGCCACCGCACAGCACTCCACGAGGGTGGCCGGGGCGCCGGGATCGAGGTCGAGGACGAGCCGGTCGGCGAGGCCCGGCGCCCGGGACGTCCACTGCGGGGTGTGCAGCTCGACGATCAGGTTCGCGGCCCAGACCAGCGAGGGGAGGTCCTGCAGCAGGACCTGGCGGGTGGGCCCGGACGTCGAATGGGGGACCTCGCACGTCTTCACCCAGGAGGGTGTGCCGGGGGGCACGTTCTTGGTGAAAAAGCGCTGGCCGTCGGGCCCGTCGGGGTAGCGCAGGAAGGACAGCGGCCGGTCGCGGAGGTGGCTGAGCAGCGGCTCTGCGGTGGTGGTGCAGTAGTGCAGCACCTCACCCTTGGTGGTGCCGGTCCCCGGATAGAGGACCTTGTCCAGGTTGGTCAGCGAGAGGCGCCGCCCCTCCACGACCGTGATCGGCGACATACCATGAGAATCCCACACAAGGGATGAAAGATGCGCTCTATCTGGAATGGGTCGATATCGTTTGGCCTGGTCACCATCCCGGTGAAGACCTACAGCGCCACCGACCGCACCTCGTCGGTCTCCTTCGTGCGCATTCACGAGAAGGACGGTGCGCCGGTCCAGTACCGCAAGATCTGTGAGCTGGACGGCGAGGAGGTCCCGAACGAGGAGGTCGGCAAGGGCTATCAGCCGCCCGGCGACGACACCATCGTGCCGATCACCGACGACGACCTGTCCCGGCTGCCGATGCCGACCGCCAAGACGCTGTCGATCCTGTCGTTCGTCGACCCCACCGGGATCGACCCGCTCCAGATGGACAAGTCCTACTACCTGGCGCCCAACGGGGCAGCCGCCGCCAAGCCGTACACGCTGCTGCGCCAGGCGCTGGAACACCACCGGAAGGTCGCGATCGGCAAGGTGGCGATGCGCGGGCGGGAGTCGCTGGCGATGCTGCGGGCGCACGCCGGGGCGCTGGTGATGCATCAGCTGCTGTGGCCGGACCAGGTCCGGCCCGCCACCGATGTGGTGCCCGACGACGTCGAGATCCGCGAGAACGAGATGACGCTGGCCGAAACCCTCATGGACTCCCTGGGCGAGCTGGATCCCGCCGAACTCCATGACGACTACCGCGAGGCCGTCGAGGAGCTGGTCGCCGCCAAGCTGGAGGGCGAGGAGCCCGCCGCGCCCGCGTCCGCCCCGTCCGGTGCCCAGGTCATCGATCTGACGGCGGCCCTGGAGAAGAGCGTGCAGGCGGCCCGGGGCGGGGACGGCGGCCCGACGGCGAAGCCGGCCTCCGTGACACCCCTGCGGGGGCGGAAGGCCACGAAGAAGAGCACGGCGGGCTCGGGCACCGCCAAGAAGAGCGGGACGACGAAGCAGCCCACGGCCCACGCCTCCGGCGCCCCCGCGAAGAAAACCCCCGCGAAGAAGACCGCGGCGAAGAAGACCGCGGCGGCGAAGTCCTCGACCGCGTCGAAGAGCACCGCGAAGAAGCCCACCGCGAAATCCACGGCGGAGAAGTCCACCGCCAAGACGGCCACCGCGCAGAAGACCGCGGCCCGGAAGACCACCGCCAAGAAGACGGGCCGGCGCTCGTCCGCTTAGCGGCTCGCCCGCTCGGGGGCGGTCCGGCGGATCCCGTTTGCCCTCGCCCTCCCTTCCTCGCTTAGATGCCGGTGGTCGACGCCGACGGTCCGGTGCGGCGAGGGGGACGGTGGGTATGGCGGGCAGGCGGGCGCTGGGGCGTCGATTCGGGTGGCTGTGGGCGGCGTACGCGGTCAGCTCGTACGGCACGGGACTCGGCTTCGGGGCGTTGCCGCTGCTCGCGGTGCTGGTGCTGCACTGCGGCCCGGCCCAGGTGGCGGCCCTGGCCGCCACGGGGCGGGCGGTGGGAGCGCTGGTCGCGCTGCCGCTCGGCCCCTGGGTGGAGTTCCGCCGCAAGCGGCCGGTCATGGTGGCGATGGACCTGATCCGCTTCGTGGCCCTGCTGAGCGTCGCCGCCGCGTTCGCGCTCGGCCGGCTCGGCTTCGCCCAGCTCCTCCTGGTCTCGGTGGTCACGGCCACCGCCGACATCGCGTTCAAGGCGGCGAGCGGCGCGTACCTCAAGGCGCTCGTGCCGCCGGCGGACCTGCTCGTCGCGAACAGCCGGTTCGAGTCCACGACCTGGACCTCCACCACGATCGGACCGCCGCTCGGCGGGGCCGCGATCGCACTGTTCGGCCCGGTGACGACCGTGGTGGCCGACGCGGTCAGCTATCTGCTCTCGGCGCTGGGCCTCCGCGCCATCGGCGGCACGGAGCCGCTCCCCGAGCGCACCGGTGCCGCCCGGCTGCGCGCGGGCGACCTGCTGACGGGCTGGCGCCACATCCTCGGCCATGCCACGCTGCGCCCGCTGTTCCTCAACTCGATCGTGGTCAACGGCCTGATCATGGCGTCCCAGCCGCTGCTCGCCGTGCTGCTGCTGTCCCGCCTGGGGTTCGCGCCCTGGCAGTACGGTCTCGCGTTCGCGGCGCCCTGCGTCGGCGGACTGCTCGGCTCCCGCCTGGCGCACCCGCTCTCGGCGCGGTTCGGCCGGGACCGGGTGCTGCGCGCCTCCGGGGTGCTGCGCGCGTGCTGGCCGCTCGGCCTGGCGTTCGTCCGGCCCGGCGTCCCCGGGCTCGTCGTGATCATCGTCGTCCAGCTCGGCGTGGTGACCAGTTGCGGCGTGTTCAACCCTCTGCTGGCGACGTCCCGGCTCGACCACACCGCCCCCGACCGGGTCGCGCGCACCCTGGCCGCGTGGTCGATCAGCAGCAGCGCCGCCATCGCCACGGTGACCGCCCTGTGGGGTCTGCTGGCCGCCGCCAGCGGCCCCCGCGCCGCGATCGCCGCCGCCGGAGTCCTCCTCCTGGCCACCCCGTTGCTGCTCCCGCGCAGCGAGAAGGCGTCGCGCAACGCGCACACCGACAGTGGGGTCCACGAGGTCGTCGACCCCGTCTGAGGCCGCATCCGTGCGCGCGGCAGGCGTCGGGCCCCTCCCCCGCCGACCCGCGTTCTAGAGTCTGGGTATGGCTTCAGACGAGGGGACCACCCGCATCGACAGCTGGATCTGGTCCGTGCGACTCACCAAGACGCGCTCGCTGGCCGCGGCGGCCTGCCGCGCCGGGCACGTCCGGGTCAACGGGGAGCGGGTGAAGCCGGCGCACGGTGTCCACAACGGCGACGAGGTGAGGCTGCGGCACGCGGGCCGGGAGCGGATCGTGGTGGTCGCGCGGCAGGTGCGCAAGAGGGTGGGCGCGGCCATCGCCGCGGAGTGCTACGTCGACAACTCGCCGCCGGAGCCGCCGCGTGCGGAGGTCGCGGTGATCGCACACCGCGACCGCGGCACCGGGCGCCCCACCAAGCGCGAACGCCGCGAGATCGACGAGCTGCGCGGCCGCTGAGGGCGCGCCGGGTCCGGCATCGTTCCTAGGGGGTCATGGCGTCCAGATAGAGCCACCGGCCGTCCTCGCGGACGAAGCGGCTGTGCTCGTACTGGCTGTCGGCGTGGCCGTGCAGGGTGTAGTGCGCGCGGAATTCGACGGTGCCTTCGGTGTGGAAGGCGCTGCCGCCGCCGGTACCGAGGATCTCCAGTCCGGTCCACCGCTGTGCGGGGTCCAGGTCCAGACCGGCCGGGCGGGTCGTCGGGTGCCAGGTGCGCAGCAGGTATCCGGTGTCCCCGACGGCGAAGGCGCTGTACCGGGAGCGCATCAGGCGCTCGGGGGTCGGGGCGGTGGCGTGGCCCTGGTGGAAGGCGGCGCAGCAGTCGCCGTAGGTCGCGGCGCGTCCGCAGGGGCAGGCTGTGGAGGGGGTGACGGGAGCCGGGCGGCGGGGCGTGTTCTTCGGTTTCGGCACTCCACGATTGTGCCGGGTCGGCGGGGGCGGTTCGCGACACGCCGGGAATGCGCCGAAGTGAGCTACGCGAAAGCTGCGCCCATTTAGGGAATTTCAACGATAAATCACCCATTTGCAGCTTTTCGTGGCTTGATACGTCCTGTGAGGCTGGAAGAACTCATGGTGACCGTCCCCACCACCCAGGAGAGAACCCCCATGATTCTGTCCATTTCCGGCGTCGTCCTGCTCGGTGTCATCGTCTTCCTCTTCTTCCGCAAAGACGGCCTGAAGTTGTCCCACGCACTGGTCTCCGCGCTCTTCGGGTTCTACCTCGCCAGCTCCGCCATCGCGCCCAGCATCAAGGCGGGCGGCGCGAGCCTGGCCAACCTCCTCGGCGGGATCAAGATCTAGCGGCCCGTCCGGCGCTCCCGCCCGGAATTCCCGCCCGGTCCCCCGTCCGGCGCCACCCACCGGTCCCCCGCCCGGACGGGCCGCGCCCGCTCCCGTCCGGGCGGCTCCGCGTGCCGCACGTTCCCCGGCTCGCCGCCCACGCCGAGCCCCCGACGACCACCGCACGAGCAACAGGAGAAGACGTGGCCCGGCGCCCCCTGCCCCGCATCCTGACCAGCGGCCAGCCCCTGACCCGCATGGCCAACAGCGCCTCGCTCGCCCGCAGCCGCGAACTGGCGCGCACCGCCGCCGAGAGCGCCTCCGACGTGTTCCACCCGCTGATCGTCATCGGCCGGGGGCTGCGCCGGCTGGGCGCGGCCGGGCGCGGGCGCTGGATCGCCACGCCCCGGGAGCACCGCGGCCCGACGGCGTTCTTCCTCGGGGCGTGCGTACTGGTCGTGTGCCTGGTGCCCTACGGGCCGCTGCTCGCCGTGATCACGCTGATGGGGGCGGGGGCCTGGGCCGGACGGGAGCGCACGCCCGTGGAGACCGGCCCCGGTGAGGCCGCGACCGAGCGGCTGCGGGCCCTGTACGAGGCCCTGGTGCCGTACCTCTGCGTGGACGGCGACCCCGCTCCCCTTTACGCGCCCGACGGCGACTGGGAGCGGGCCTTCCCCGAGTACGCCTTCGACGACGGCGGGCGGCTCGAACGGCTCCAGCTGAAGTACCCGGCGTACTTCACCGACGGCGAGGACGGGGCCCGGACCCGCATCGAGCAGGTGCTGTACGCCAAAGCCGGCCGCGGCCGGGAGTACCACTTCGCCTGGGACGAGCTGGCCAATCAGCTCACCCTGACCGCCATGGGCCCGCTGCCCACCGACATCGCCGCCCAGCGCTTCGTCACCTCGCCCGGCGAGCTGGTGCTCGGGTTCACCGACCCGGACTTCGTCCAGCGGACCCTGCCGGTCACCGCCGGGGCGGAGACCCGGGACGCGCCGCCGGTCGTCTGGCGTACCGGGCCGCGTTCGACCGAACCGCATCTGCTCGTCCTGGGGCAGCCGGGGACAGGCGGTACGACACTGCTGCGCTCGCTCGCGCTCCAGGCGCTGGCGCACGGCGATGTGCTGGTCATCGACGGCGGCGGCACCGGCGAGTACGGGTGTCTGACCGGGCGCCGCGGCGTACTGGGCGTGGAGAGCGGGCTGGCGGGGGCGCTGGCGACGCTGGAGTGGGCCGCCCACGAGACCGAGCGGCGGCTGATCGCGGCGAACCGGGCCCGGCAGGCCGGCCGGCCCGCGCCGGAGGACACCCGCCGGCCGCTGTGGATCATCGCGGACCGTCCCACCGCGCTGACGCATATCGCGGCCGCGGAGGGCCGGGACGATCCGCAGCAGTGGCTCCGGGCGCCGCTGCGGCACGGCCGGGCCGCCCAGGTCACGGTGGTCGTGGCCGAGCACTTCGAGAGCGCCGAGCTGCTGAGCGAGCCGGTGCGGGCGCACACCAAGGCCCGGGTGGTGCTCGGCCCGGCCACGGCGGAGGAGGTACGGGCGGTGCTCGGGGCGCCGCCGCACACCACTCCGGTCGCGCAGGTGCCGCCGGGACGCGGCTATGCGCGGCTGGGCACCGGCGCCGTGCTGCGGCTCCAGGTGCCGGCCACCCCCGATCCGCTCGACGACGCCACCGGCCAGGCGCACCGCGAGGCCGTTCTGGCGCTGCTGCCGAAGCGGACGCTTCCGGCCGAGGGGGCGGACCCGGCCGAGCCGGTGGGCGGCAAGAAGCCCGAGGACGCCCGCACGGTGGGCGCGGGCCGCAAGCCGGTGGACTTCCGCAAGGTGGACGCCCGCAGGTCCGCGGGCGGCGCCGGGGCGGAGCCGGCGGGCGGATCCGCCGGGGCCGAGGGGGCGCCGGGGGACGGGGAGAGCGGGGGCGCCGGCGAACCGGTCGGCGCGGCCGTGCGCACGGCCCACGGCAAGGGCGGCGAGCCCCGGGTGGTCAACGGATCGGCGGACGCGTCCCGGGCGGAGGGCTGAGACCCACCGCCGGACAGGCCCGGAGGGCCCGGCGGTCAGGCCACGAAGGCGTGCCGCGTCTCGGTCTCCACCGGCGCGCCCGTCGCGACCAGCCGTGCGGCGCCGGCCAGCCGGACCGCGGCCTCGTCAGCGACGGCGCCGCTGACCGTGAACGGCAGCCGCACGAAGCCCTCGAAGGCCCCGTCGACACCGAACCGCGGGCCGGAGGGCACCCGCACCCCGAGCCGCTCCCCCGCCTCGGCGATCCTGGAACCGGAGAGTCCGCCGGTGCGCGCCCAGAGCGTGAGGCCGCCGCGCGGCACGCTGAACTCCCAGTCGGGGAGGTGGCGCCGCAGCGCCCCCACGATCGCGTCGCGGTTCTCGCGGGCCTGGTCACGACGGATCTCGACGGCCTGCTCCCAGCCGCCGCCCTTCAGGAGCGAGGCGATGGCGAGCTGTTCGAGGACCGGTGAGCCCAGGTCGGAGTAGGCACGGGCGGCGACCAGGCTGCGGATGACATCGGGAGCGGCGCGCACCCAGCCGATCCGCATCCCGGCCCAGAACGCCTTGCTCGCCGAGCCCACGGTGATCACCGCGCTGCCCGCCGGGTCGAAGGAGCAGACCGGGCGCGGCGGCTCGGGGTCCTCGTCCAGCTGGAGTTCGGTCATGGTCTCGTCGACGACGAGCAGCGTGCCGGCCGACTTGGCGGCGTCGACCAGGCGGCGGCGCTGGTCGTCGGTGGCGAGGGTGCCGGTGGGGTTGTGGAAGTCGGCGACGACATAGGCCATCCGGGGCGCGGCATCGCGCATCACCTGGCGCCAGACGGGGAGGTCCCAGCCGGCCAGCCGCTCCCCGAGGGCGACCGGGACGAGCCGGGCGCCGGCGTCCCGCATCAGCTGGAGGATGTTGGCGTACGACGGGGAGTCGACGGCCACCCGCTCGCCGGGGCTCGTGCACAGCCGGCAGATCGCGGCCACCGCCCCCATCGCGCCCGTGGTCACCATGATCTGTTCGGGCATGGTGGGGATGCCGCGGGCGGTGTAGCGGTCGGCGAGGGCCTGGCGCAGGACCGGCAGACCGGCGGGGTAGTCGCCGTGGGTGTGGGCGTAGAGCGGGAGGTCGGCCATCGCGCCCTGGACGGCGCGGGTGAGCCAGGGCTCGGGGGCCGGGAGGGCGGCGCACCCGAGGTCGATCATGGATCCGGCGGCCTCCGGGGGCAGCGGTTCCAGGCCGCGGGTGGGCAGCGGGTTGCCCGCCGGGACGGCCGTCCAACTGCCCGAGCCACGCCGGGACTCCAGGAAGCCCTCGGCCCGCAGCGCCTCGTAGGCGGCGGCGACGGTGGTGCGGCTGACGCCGAAGGCCGCGGCGAGTTCCCGCTCGGCGGGCAGGCGGGCGGCGACCGGTATCCGGCCTTCCAGTACGAGCAGGCGCACCCGGTCGGCGAGGCTGCGATAGGCGGGCAACCGGCGCCCGCCGGCCGCGAGTTGGGCATCGCACGGGTCCTGCGACCGGAGCAGCCGGGCGAGTTGGGGCGCGCCTACCGCTGAAGTCCACTGAGCCATGAAGATCAGTCCACCTTCCCCGAATTGGCTCTACTTCCCGAGCCCGGACACGCCACATGGTGTCATGCGTCGGTCCAATCCTGCCAGGAGGGGGAAAAGTCATGTCCACGCCCAGAGGGTCCGGTCCGGGGAGGGCGCCCGTGACGCGTCGCCTCGTCCAGCTGTACACGGGGCTGCCGCTGTACGGCGTGAGCATGGGGCTGATGGTCCGCGCGAACCTGGGCCTGGAGCCCTGGAGCGTACTCAACCAGGGCATATCCCGGCATACGGGGCTGTCGATCGGCACCGTCACGATCGTGTCCGGCGCGCTGATCCTGCTGCTGTGGATCCCGCTGCGGCAGCGCCCCGGGCTGGGCACGGTGTCCAACGTGGTGATCCTCGGGCTGGTGATGGACGCGACGCTGGCCGTGACACCCGAGCTGTCGTCGCTGGGCGCGCGCATCCCGCTGCTGGCGTTCGCCGTCGTCCTCAACGGCGCCGCGACCGGCCTCTACATTTCGGCCCGATACGGACCGGGACCGCGCGACGGCCTGATGACCGGGCTGCACCAGCGCACCGGCCGCCCGGTACGACTGGTACGGACCTGCATCGAGATCACGGTGCTCGCGGTCGGCTTCGTGCTCGGCGGCTCTCTCGGGGTCGGCACGGTGGTCTACGCACTGGCCATCGGCCCGCTGGCGCAGTTCTTCCTCCGCCGCTTCGCGATCGGCGGCCTGCCCGGGGAACCGTCCCCGGTGGTGGCCCGCTCCAGGACGTCACCGGAGCACGCCATACTGCCCGAGTGACCTCTGCGATACGCCCCCGGCACGCCTATCTCGACCACCCCGCGCCGCTGCCCTTCGCCCACCGCGGCGGGGCGGCCGACGGCCTGGAGAACACCGCCGCCGCCTTCCGCCGGGCGGTCGCCCTCGGCTACCGCTACCTGGAGACCGATGTGCACGCCACATCGGACGGACGCCTCGTCGCCTTCCACGACGCCACACTCGACCGCGTCACCGACTCCCGGGGCGCCATCGCGGCACTCCCCTGGCAGGCGGTGCGCCGGGCCCGGGTGGCCGGCCGGGAGCCGCTGCCGCTCTTCGAGGAGCTGCTGGAGGAGTTCCCCGACGCGCGCTGGAACGTCGACCTCAAGGCGGAGGCCGCGCTGGAGCCGCTGCTCGGCCTGCTGCGCCGCACCGGCGCCTGGGACCGGGTGTGCGTCGGCTCGTTCTCGGAGGCCCGGGTGGCGCGGGCGCAGCGGCTGGCCGGCCGCCCGCTGGCCAGCTCGCTCGGCACCCGCGGCGTGGCCGGTCTGCGGCTGCGTTCTTACGGCAGCGGCCGGCTGCCGCTGGACCGGCTGCTGGGCGCGGCGGTGCGACGCAGCGCGGTCTGCGTCCAGGTCCCCGAGCGCCAATGGGGCATCCCGGTCGTCGATCCGCTGTTCCTGCGCGCCGCGCACGCCCTGGGCATGCAGGTCCACGTGTGGACGGTCAATGACGCGGATCGGATGACCGCCCTTCTCGACCTGGGCGTGGACGGCATCATGACCGACTGCGTCGAGACGCTGCGGACGGTGCTGACCGAGCGGGGGTGCTGGGTCTGAACGGGGTGCCGGGCGTGCGCGGAACCGTCGGATCCACTCGCCGCCGCCCCGCCGGCGGTCCGCCGCGGTGAACGGGGACGGGATGACGGGGGCGGGCGTGGAGGACACACGAGCGGTGGGCGGGGCCGTGGACGAGCCGGCCGCCCGGCGCCGCGAGCAACGCGGCTGGTACTGGTACGACTGGGCCAACAGCGTCTATTCGACGACCGTGCTGACCGTCTTCCTGGGGCCGTATCTGACCTCGGTGACGAGGGCCGCGGCGGACGCGGACGGCCTGGTGCACCCGCTGGGCATCCCGGTGCGCGCCGGCTCCTTCTACCCGTACACGGTGTCCCTGTCCCTGCTGCTGTCCGTACTGGCGATGCCGCTCGCCGGGGCCGTGGCCGACCGGACCGGCCGGAAGAAGCCGCTGCTGGGGTGCTGCGCCTATACGGGCGCGGCCGCGACGACGGGGATGTTCTTCCTCGGCGGCGACCGCTATCTGCTGGGCGGCGGGCTGCTGGTCCTCGCGAACGTGTCGTTCGTGGTGTCGACGATGCTCTACAACTCCTTCCTGCCGCAGATCGCGACCCCCGACGAGCGGGACGCGGTCTCGTCCCGGGGCTGGGCCTTCGGCTACGCGGCCGGGGCGCTGGTCCTGCTCGCCAACCTGGCGCTCTACGGCGCGCACGACTCCTTCGGCCTCTCCGCGGGCGCCGCGGTACGCATCTGCCTGGCCTCGGCGGGGCTGTGGTGGGGCGTGTTCTCCGTGATCCCGCTGCGCCGGCTGCGCGACCGCCGGACGGCGGCCACCGGGGCGCCCGGCGCGACGGCCGGCGGGGCCCCGCTCGGCCAGGGCTGGCGGCAGCTGGCCGAGACCCTGCGCGGGATGCGCCGCCACCCCCTCACCCTCTCCTTCCTGCTGGCCTATCTCGTCTACAACGACGGGGTGCAGACGGTGATCACCCAGGCGTCGGTGTACGGCTCGGAGGAACTGAAGCTGGGCCAGAGCACGCTGATCGTCGCCATCCTGCTGGTCCAGGTGCTGGCCGCGGCGGGCGCCCTGCTGATGGGCCGGCTCGCCCGGCGGTACGGCGCGCAGCGGACGATCCTGGGCTCCCTGGCCGCCTGGACGCTGACGGTCGCGGCCGGCTACGTCCTTCCGGCCCGGGCACCCGTGTGGTTCTTCGCGCTGGCCGCCGGCATCGGCCTGGTCCTGGGCGGCAGCCAGGCGCTGTCGCGCTCGCTGTTCTCGCAGCTGGTGCCGCGCGGCAGGGAGGCGGAGTACTTCTCCGCGTACGAGATCAGCGACCGGGGCGTGAGCTGGCTGGGGCCGTTGGTGTTCGGGGTGACCTACCAGCTCACCGGGAGCTACCGGGACGCCATCGTGTCCCTGGTGGCCTTCTTTTTGATCGGTTTTGTCCTGCTGGCGAGGGTGCCGGTGGGCCGGGCGATCGCGGCGGCCGGAAATCCCGTGCCTGACCGGATTTAGGCCCAGAGGCTGCGGGGCGGTAGTGTACGCCTTTGGCTCACCAGGCGGACCGTTACTGCGCGCTCAACCCTATGCAGCGCTGGGTGACATCTGCTGCCACATGTGACAAACCGGGCAATGGTGGGTACAACAAGGGGCGGCACGAAGGAAGGCAGCGGCGCACAGCGCCTCCATCATGGGCGGTGGTGGGCGACGGGTGGGCGCATCTCCCGAATGCGGGAATCTTCACCGCCGACCGGACGTTGACCGGATGACGACGACAGCGACACCTGTCCTGTGGGCGACAAGCCCGGGAGGCACGATTCATGAGTGAGCGAGCTCTCCGCGGCACGCGACTCGTGGTGACCAGCTACGAGACCGACCGCGGCATCGACCTGGCCCCGCGCCAGGCGGTGGAGTACGCATGCCAGAACGGACATCGATTCGAGATGCCGTTCTCGGTTGAGGCCGAGATTCCGCCGGAGTGGGAGTGCAAGGTATGCGGTGCACCCTCGCTTCTGGTGGATGGCGATGGCCCTGAGGAAAAGAAGGGTAAGCCCGCGCGTACGCACTGGGACATGCTCATGGAGCGACGCACCCGCGAGGAGCTCGAGGAGGTGCTGGCCGAACGGCTGGCCGTCCTGCGCTCCGGCACCATGAACATTGCCGTGCATCCGCGCGACACCAACCGCAAGTCCGCCTGACGGCGGGATTGCACCGAGCAACACCCAAGGGCCGGGTCACCGCACTGCGCGGTGCCCCGGCCCTTGTCATTGTCCGGGACTCCCCCGGGCCGGGCCCGGAGAAGTGCCGGGAGTGCTCAGCCGGTCAGCGGCGGGTCCTGGCGGCGCGGCGGCGTCGGCCCGTCCTCGCGGATGACCTCGCCCTGGACGACCTTCCCGTCCGGCCGGTGCATCCTGGCCTGCTGGAAGGCGTCACCGAACGAGCCCGGGGCGGGCCGCTTCCTGCGGGACAGCAGCTTCTCCGTGCGCCGCTGGATCAGCTTGCCGGTCGGCGGGAAGAGGCAGAGCAGCCCCAGCGCGTCGGACACCAGCCCCGGGACCATCAGCAGCAGCCCGCCCGCCATCGGGAGCGTATTGCCGCTGCCCGACGTGCCGTTGCCGGACGGGGCACGGCCGCCGGGGGCCGCCGGGTCGCCGCCGCCCTGCATGCTCTCGGCGAGCTTCTGCCAGGCACGGCGGCCGGCCCGCTTGATCACATAGCCGCCGACCAGCACGCCGGCGATCAGCAGCAGCGCCACCGTCAGCCCGCTGGTGGCCTCGGCGACCACCGTCAGCAGCCAGATCTCCAGCACCATCCAGGCGGCGACGCCCAAGGGCACGTACCGGCGGGCGCGAGAGGGCCGGAAGGGGCGGGCATTCGGCGGGGGCGTGGCTCCGGACGTCATGCCTCAAGTGTGCCTGGCCCGCCGCGCGGCCCCCGGTGAGGGCCCGCCCGGCGGCGCAAGAACCGAGCGGGGTGCACGACCGTCAGCGGCCGCGGATCTTGTCCACCCGCGAGCCGATGCCCCAGGCCGTGACCCGCCACAGCGCCTCGACGACGATGTCCCGGCTCATCTTGCTGTCGCCCAGCTCCCGCTCGACGAAGGTGATCGGCACCTCGACGACGTGGTAGCCGGCCTGCACGGCGCGGCGGGCGAGGTCGACCTGGAAGCAGTAGCCCTGCGAGGCCACGTCGTCCAGGCCCAGCCCGGTCAGGGCCTCGGCGCGGAAGGCCCGGAAGCCGCCGGTGATGTCGTGCAGCGGCAGGTCCAGCACCAGCCGGGAGTACGTACTGCCCCCGCGGGAGATCAGCCGGCGGTACTTGGGCCAGTTCACCGTGCGGCCACCGGGCACCCAGCGCGAGCCGAGGACGAGGTCGGCGCCCTTGAGGGCGGTCAGCAGCCGCGGCAGCTCCTCGGGCTGGTGCGAGCCGTCGGCGTCCATCTCGACCAGCACGCCGTAGCCCTGCTCGATGCCCCACCGGAAGCCCGCGAGGTAGGCGGCGCCGAGGCCGTCCTTGCCCTTGCGGTGCAGGACGTGGACGTGCTTGTCGTCGGCGGCCAGCTCGTCGGCGAACTTGCCGGTGCCGTCGGGGCTGTTGTCGTCCGCGACCAGGACGTGCGCCTCGGGTACGGCCGCGCGCACCCGCGCCACGATCGGCTTGATGTTCTCCGCCTCGTTGTAGGTCGGAATGATCACCAACGTGGTGCCGAGCGGACCGTACTGCCGCTGACCGTCTGTCACTGCTGCCCCTTCTCGTCCTTCATGCGCCCGCGCCTGCCGCTGACCACCGCGGCGGCACAGGACAGAAGGCCCACGATAGCGAGCAGCCACTCGGGAGCGGCACCGACGCGGTCGGCGAGCGTCGTTTCGTCACGCAGCGGAATGCGCGCGGAGACCACGCCCCGGGTGAACTCGGGGATCTGGTGGGTGACCGTGCCGTCCGGGCTGACCACGGCGCTGATGCCGCTGGTGGCCGCGGTGACCACGGCCCGGCCGTGTTCGACGGCGCGCAGCTTGGACATCGCCAGCTGCTGCTCGGGCTGACCGGTGCGGCCGTAGGTGGCGTTGTTGGTCTGGATGACCAGGGCGCGGGCGCCGGCGTCGACCGTGTCGTGCACGATCTCGTCGTAGGCGACCTCGAAGCAGATGACGTCGCCGATCCGGGCGGGGCCGAGCTGGAGCACCCCGGTGTGGTTGCCCGGGTAGAAGTCGCGGGGCACCCGCTGGAAGCGCGTGATGATCTTGCTGAGCTGCTCCCGGAACGGGACGTACTCGCCGAACGGCACCGGGTGCTGCTTGGTGTAGGAGGCGCCCGGGCCCTTCTTCGGGTCCCAGACGATGCCCTCGTTGAAGACGTAGCCCGCCTTGGAGGGGTGGTCGACCAGGGCGCCGACCAGGACGGGCACCCCGATGGACTTCACGGCCCGGTCGATCCGGTCGTAGGCCTGCGGGTACTGGAAGGGGTCGAGGTCGGAGGAGTTCTCCGGCCAGATGACCAGATCCGGCTTCTTGGCCCGGCCGGCCCGGACGTCCGCGGCGAGCTTCTCGGTGGCCGCGGCGTGGTTGTCGAGGATCTTCATCGGGCGGCCCAGGAAGTCCATCCCGGCCTGCTGGACGTTGCCCTGGACGACCGCGATGTTCGCGGTGTCGTCGGCCTTCGTGGGGACGGGCACGGCGAGACCGGCCAGGCTGACGGCGGCGGCCAGCCCGAACGCCTCGAAGGCCGGTACGGCCCGGCGCAGGCCCCCGTTGCCGCGCAGCCCCCAGAGGGTGGCGGCGCAGGCGGCGAGCAGGGCGCCGGCCAGCGCGACGGCGAAGGTCACCAGCGGGGCGCCGCCGAGCGCGGCGAGCGGGGTGAACGGCGAGCCGGTGTGCGCGAACGCCAGCCGGCCCCAGGGGAAGCCGCCGAACGGGAGCCGGTCACGGGCCCACTCCTCGGCGACCCACAGGCAGGCGGTCCACAGCGGCCAGAGCGGCAGCCGGGAGGTGAGGGCGAGCGCGGCCCCCAGCGCCGTCATGAAGAGCGCCTCGGCGACCGAGAGACCCACCACCGCGTCCCAGCCGACGACATGCAGCCACTTCAGCAGGAGCAGGAAGAACGGCAGCCCGAAGACGAAGCCGGTCCAGGCTCCCTGGCGCACGCTGCGGCCGCGGGTGAGCAGCGACAGCGCGGCGACGGCCGGCAGGGACAACGGCCACAGGTCGTAGGGCGGGAAGGCGAGGCCGAGCGCCAGGCCGCAGACCACCGCGAGGCCGGTGCGCGGCGCCTCACGGCGGGCGAGGGCGGCCAGCCGACGGGCGCGCCGGGGCCGTGCGGTCAGGGCGGTGGCGCCCTGCCCCTCGGCGGGCACCGGGCCGTCGGGCGTGGTGCCGCTGACGGCTTCTTCGGTGGTATCGGAACCCGATGGCACGGTCGCGGGCCTTCCTGCAGGTCGTGCGGTGGTGAGCTGACCGTACATCGGAAGGAGGGGGTTGCGGATGCGGGGTGCACGAAAGGTGAAGAACGCCGCGGGAGGCCGCGGGCGGGCCGCGGAGTGGTGCGGATAGGGGCCCGGCGCCCTTCGGGCCGACCTGGGACCCGCTGGCTGCGGGTCGACCGAGAGCCGTTGTCTACTGAGCGTCCGGGCCCCACCCGGGTCGCACCTGCCGATCGGGCGAGACGTTCCGTCGCTCCGTGCCGCTGGTGCTGGACCTGGCTCCCAGTGATGGTGTGCCCAGTGGCACGCCGCCCCATGGCCCAGCTGCGTTCGACGACTGCGCGGAGGTCTGCCGGTCGGACGTCCTGTGGTGGACTCGGCCGAACCTACCGGCCGCCGACCGCCTGCTGTCAACAGGTGCCCCGCCTGCGTCGTTTCGCGTCGCCCCAGGTCAGCCCCGAGCGGCCCCAGGAGAGCCAAGGAGCGGCAAGCACGGTCCGCGACGGCACGTGCCCGCGCGAAGTCACTCGTTCGGCGGCCCGAAGACCGTTCGCCCGCCGACGACCGTGGTCAGGCACACCGGGAGGTCGTTGCCGGGGGTGAGATCGGGCAGGCCGGGGGTGCCGGAGCGGGGGTCGGTCGACCAGCGTTCCACCCGCTCGTCGGGCGCCTGGACGAGCAGCTCGCCGGTGCGCCAGACCGCGTAGTCGGCGGGTGCGCCGGGCACCAGGACGCCCGCGTCGTCCCGGCCGACGGCGCGCCAGCCGCCGCGGGTGTGGGCGGTGAACGCGGCCCGGGCCGAGATGCCGTGGGCGCGGGTGCGGTGGAAGACGGCGGCGCGCACGGTGCCCCAGGGGTCGAGCGGGGTGACCGGGCTGTCGGACCCCAGGGCGAGCGGGACACCGGCCTTGAGCAGCGCGGCGTACGGGTTGAGGGTGCGCGCCCGCTCGGCGCCCAGGCGGGCGGCGTACATGCCCTCCGTGCCGCCCCAGGCCGCGTCGAAGGCAGGCTGGACGGAGGCGGTCAGGGCCAGCTCGGCGAAGCCGGCGATGGTGCGCTCGGTGAGCATCTCGGCGTGCTCGACGCGGTGCCGGGCGGCCCGGATCCGGTCCAGGCCGACGCGCTCGGCGGCGGCCCGTACGCCGTCGACGACGTGGGTGAGCGCGGCGTCGCCGATGGCGTGGAAACCGGCCTGGAGACCGGCCTCGGTGCAGGCGGCGACGTGGGCGGCGATGTCCTCGGCGGCCAGCTGGGCGACGCCGGTGTGGGCGGCGTCCGCGTACGGGGCGTGCAGGTGGGCGGTGTGCGACCCGAGCGAGCCGTCGGCGAACAGATCGCCCGCGGCGCCGATCGCGCCCAGTTCGCGGATCCGCTGCGCGTCCTTTGCGGATGCGACCGTCTCGGCCCAGTAGCCGACCACGCGCGGGCCGGTCCCCTGCCGGGCGAGGGCGAGCAGCCCGGTGAAGTCGTCCTCGCCGGAGATGTCCGGGCCGGCGCACTCGTGGAGGGTGCCGATGCCGAGGGCGGCGGCCCGTGCCAGGGCGGCGGTCTGGGCCTCGGTGCGCTGGGCGGGGGTGAGGGTGGCGTAGGCGGCCTCGCGCACCGCGTGGTGGGCGTCGCCGGTCAGCGGGGCGTCGGCGTGGAATCCGGTGCGCGCGCGGACGCCGGGGACCAGGTCCAGCAGCGCCGTCGTCACGACCGCGGAGTGCACGTCGACCCGGGTGAGGTAGAGCGGGCGGCCGCCGGCGGCCTCGTCCAGCTCCGCGCGGGAGGGAGCCCGGCCCGCCGGCCACCTCGCGGCGTCCCAGCCGTGGCCGAGCAGGACCCGGTCGGCCGGGCGGGCGGCGGCGTAGGCGCGGATCCGGGCCAGCGCCTCGGGCAGGTCGCCGGCGCCGGACAGGTCGAGCCCGGTGAGCGCCAGCCCGGTCGCGGTGGTGTGCACGTGTGCGTCCGTGAACGCTGGGGTGACCAGCGCGCCGTCGAGCTGCACGACCTCGTCGACGCCGTCGGCGAAGGAGTCGGCGGCGCCCTCCTCGCCGACCCAGGCGATGCGGTCACCCTCCACGACCATGGCGGTGGCGAAGGGGTCCGCGGGGCTGTGCACCTCGCCACCGCGCAGCAGGACGGTGCGGGAGGGGTGCTGCCGGGCCGGTTCGGGAACGTGCGCGCTCATACCGGACAGTTTGGCCCCTGTGCGGGACCGGATCGCACGCGGGGGGCGATCAACGGTCAGATACGCGGCGGACGGGCCTCGTAGGGGGTGGAGAGCACGACGGTGGTGCGGGTGGAGACGCCGGCCAGGGTGCGGATGCGGGTGAGCAGGTGCTCCAGCTCCAGTGGGGTGGCCACCCGGACCTTGAGGATGTAGTTCTCGTCGCCGGCGACGCTGTGGCAGGCCTCCAGCTCGGGCACCTCGGCGAGGCGGTCGGCGATGTCGTCCGGCGCGCTGGGGTCGAAGGGCTTGACCGAGATGAAGGCGGTGAGCGGCAGGCCCACGGCTTCGGGGTCCACGATGGCGGCATAGCCCCGGATGACACCGCGCTGTTCCAGACGGCGCACCCGCTGGTGCACCGCCGAGGTGGACAGACCGGTGGCCTTGCCCAGGTCGGTGTAGCTCATCCGCCCGTCCTTGACGAGCAGATCCACGATTTGTCGGTCCAACTCCTCCACCCGTTCAACCTACTGTGCGCGGGCGCGAATGCGCACTGCGCGCCGGCTCGTGAGCACCCGTGCGCCCGGTTGTGTGACCAATGCCACATGGGTGAACCGGTGTCCGCCGGACGCCCGCGATTATGCGCGGGGCATGAAGGGAATTGCTGGTGGTGGCCAGGACCGCCCGTCACAGGAAGTCAGCGATCCGATCGGCCCACCCGAGGGGGATGGACATCATGCGACGTCTTCAGCAGGACTCCGCTGCCGCGAACACCGGCGCCCAGGAGGACGGCAGTCCCGGCGCCGGTGGCGGGGACGACCCGTTCGACACCTATGAGATCTACCGCGTGACCTGCCCCGACTGCCGGCAGCCGATCGCGCTGCTGGCGGACGAGGACGTCCTTCCGGAGCATGCCCGGTGCCCCTCGCCGTGGAACCCGTTCGGCCTGACGGTGTGCCAGGGCTCCGGCCGGGCGGTGTCCGAGGCCCCGGAGACCGAGGACGCCCTGGACACCCAGGAGCAGGACGCGGCCGTGCTGCTGACCCTGCCCGCCGGCCTGGACTGGCGCCGCCAGCCGTTCTCGCACGTCGGCGGGCCCGGCACCCGGCCGGCCCGGGTGCCGGGGATGCGTCCGCGCGCCTGAGTGCCGCTCCGCGCCCGTACACACGGGCGCTCCGGCCTCACCGGTAGCGGCCCGTCTCACCAGTAGCGGCCCGCGAGCATCGCCTCCAGGGTGTCCCGGTGGAGGATCAGCGCATCGGCGTCGGCCGGGGCCGGCGCCTCGCCGAAGTGGACCCGGCGGTAGGCCACGCGCAGCATGACGATGGCGTGCCGCAGGGCCGCGTAGAGGGTGTGGAACTCCATGTCCCGGGGCGGGCGCCCGGTGAGCCGGGCGTAGCGGCTCTCGACGCGGTCCCGACACAGCAGGCCGGGCAGTCCCCGCCGGCCGCCGGCTTCGGCCAGGTCCTGGAAGAAGCGGTGGAGGTAGACCATCCAGCCCAGGTCGAGTTCGCGGGGGCCCAGAGCGGCCATTTCCCAGTCGAGGACGGCGGCCGGCGCGAAACCGTCGTAGACGATGTTGCCGATCCTGGCATCTCCCCAGCTCAGTACGGTCTCACCGGGGTCCGACGGCCAGTGGTCGGCGAGCCATGCGAAGCCGCGCTCGATCAGCGGGGAGCGAGGACGGCCGTCCACCACCCAGCAGTAGTAGGCCCGTTGGGCCCCGACATGGCGGTGCAGGGCACTGCCCGTACCGGGCGTGGCGAGGAACTCGGCCTCGGTGAGCGGGACTTGCTCGTGCAGCCGGGCGAGGACCGCGACGCTGTCGGCCTCCAGCCGCTCGCGCTCGGCGTCGGTGGCGTCGTGCAGCCAATTGCCCTCGTACGTATAGGGCATGACGTCCGGTGGGACGCGGCCGGCGGCGCGCGACATGACGAAGAACGGGGCGCCGAGATGCGCCGGGTCCTCCTCCAGCCAGAGGGTGCGGGGCACCGGGACGTCGGTGCGGGCGGCGACCAGGCGCATGGTGCGGTACTGCCGCGCCATGTCGTACCGGGGGAAGACGCAGTACGCGGCGGGGTCGGCGGCCAGCCGCAGCGCGCAGGCGGCCTCCGGCGGGTCGGGGTGGTCGATGTCGAAGAGCAGGGTCTCGCTGGACATCCCGTTGGCGTCCGGGACGCTCGCGCCGCGGGCGCGGGCGCCGGGGAGCCGGGTGTCGAGCCAGGCGGTGAGGCGCCGGGTGAGCAGCTCGGGGTCGCGGGTGGTGGTGCGCGGGCGCCGGACGTCCGGGGAGCCGTCCTCGGGCAGCGGGTGGTCCGTCATCGGCCGTCCTCCCCCGCGACGGAGTCATAACCGGCGAATCCGCTCGGGTCGTGGCGGCCGAAGCTGCCGTGCTCGAAGATGCCGTACCCGGTCCGGCCGTCCAGGGTGAAGCGGGCGGCGTGGTCGGTGACGCCGTAGGCGGCGAGCGGGTGGGCCGCCGGGTCGGAGAGGTCGTAGCTGCGGCGGTCGGTCCAGCCGTGGCCGCGCCAGGTGCCGTGCTGCCAGTCGTCGGCGGGAGGGTATCCGGCGCCCACGGCCAGGGGCGAGGAGGTGAGGATCTCGGCGGTGAGGTCGAGGGGGGTGCGGTCGGGGGCGGTGAGGTGGAGGACGGCGCGTTCGGGGTGGCGGGTGCCGGGGCGATAGGTGATGTCGCTGTGCGGCCAGCCGAGTTGGACGTCACGGGCGCCGTCGCCGCGGACCGAGACGGCCTCGTTCAGGGTGCGGTGGCCGTCGGCGTCCTCCTGGACGATGACCATCACGAAGCGGTCGTCGAAGCGCACCGGGCACCAGAGCCAGTGGAAGCCTTCCGGCCGCGACTCCTCGGCGGCCCGCCCGCCGTCCTCGCCCGGTATCGGGCGGACGCCCCAGCTGCGGTCGCGGGTGCCGGTCCACTCCCCCGCCGTGACGGTGAACTCCTGCCCCGCGGCGCGGATACGCCCGGTGCAGGTGCCGGCCTGGACGAACCGCCGGCCTTCGAGCATCAGCCGGTCGCCGCGGTACTGGGTGTGGTGCGGCTCCCAGCCGGCCGGGAACGCCGCGTGCCAGGTCAGGTCGTACGCCAGGCCGTCCGGGTCGCCGGGGTCCGCGGCGCAGGTCAGCCGCAGACGGGTGAGGGGCACCTCGACGGTGATGGTGAGCGGGCCGACGGTGAGGGCCATGCGGTCGTCGGTGAGCGCGTCGGAAGCCCTCACGGCGTGCAGCCGGTCACCGAGGCGGAGGGTGGCATAGGCGTCGATGACGCCGGTGTTGGGGTAGACGCCGAGGCCGGCGATCAGCAGGGCGCGGCCGGAGTGGTCCATGACGTGGAAGATGCAGCGGTCGTAGGCGTTGCGGTCGCCGGTGGCGACATGCCGCATGGACAGCGGGACCTGGTGGATCGGGTACTCGTCGAGCGCGATCGGGCGGTCGGGCACGGTCTCCTCCTGGGCGCGCGGTCGGCGGTGCGCCGCGGGAAGAGCTGCCCCCCGGCGGGAGTTGACGGTACGTCAGCTTCCGCGGGACGGCCAGGGGCGGGCCGGCGGACCGTTCGCACGGCTCGCTGCCGTCGGCCCGGCGGCGGGAGGGCCGGGAAGCAGAACGCGGCGGAGCGGGCCGGAGGCAGTCGCCCCGGCCCGCTCCGCCGCTGCCGCTCAGCGCGTTTCGGGGCCCGCGAGATGGCGGGCGATGACCATCCGCTGGATCTGGTTGGTGCCCTCGACGATCTGCAGGACCTTGGCCTCGCGCATATAGCGTTCGGCCGGGAAGTCGAGGGTGTAGCCGTAGCCGCCGAGGAGCTGGACGGCGTCGGTGGTCACCCGCATCGCGGTGTCCGTGCAGAACAGCTTGGCCATCGCCGCCTCCTTGGAGAACGGCAGACCGGCGTCGCGCAGCCGGGCGGCGGTGAGGTAGAGCGCGCGGCCGGCCTCGATCTGGGTGGCCATGTCGGCGAGCATGAACCGCAGGCCCTGGAAGTCCAGGATCGGGCGGCCGAATTGCTGCCGTTCGGCGGTGTAGGTGAGCGCCTCGTCCAGCGCCGCCTGGGCGACGCCGATGGCGCAGGCCGCGATGCCCAGGCGCCCGGAGTCCAGGGCGGACAGCGCGATGGCGAAGCCCTGGCCCTCGTCCCCGAGGCGGCGGGCATCGGGGACGCGGACGGCGTCGAAGTGCAGCTGGGCCGTCGGGGAGCCCTTCATGCCCATCTTGCGCTCGGGGGTGGCGGCGCTCAGGCCTTCCGCGTCGCCGGGGACCAGGAAGGCGGTGATGCCGTGGGCGCCGCTGCCGCCGGTGCGGGCCAGGACGGTGTAGAAGTCGGCCACGCCGCCGTGGGTGGTCCAGGCCTTGGTGCCCTCCAGCGTCCAGGCGTCGCCGTCACGGGTGGCCCGGGTGGTCAGGGACGCGGCATCGGAGCCCGAGGAGGGCTCGGAGAGGCAGTACGCGCCGAGGAGGCCGCCGCCGAGCATGTCCGGAAGGTGTTCGGCCCGCTGCTCCTTGGTGCCGAATCCGGCGAGTGCGTGGCAGGCGAGGGTGTGCACGCTGACGCCGAGGCCGACGGTGAGCCGGGCGGCGGCGAGTTCCTCCACGACCTGGAGGTAGACCTCGTAGGGCTGGCCGCCCCCGCCGAATTCCTCGTCGTAGGGCAGCGAGAGCAGACCGGATCGGGACAGCAGGGTGAAGGTCTCGCGCGGGAAGCGCCCGGCGTCCTCCTCCTCGCCCGCCGTGGGCCTGATCTCGCGCTCGGCGAGCTCGCGTACGAGTGTCAGCAGATCGCGGGCTTCCTCCGTGGGCAACCTGCGGTCCACCGGCTGGGGGCCGTACTCGGTCATGGCGGCGCTCTCCTCCCTGTCGGGCGCTGCGGCGCCGCGCGGACGGGGTGGGCGGCGGCGCCGGTTTCCGTAATGCCGGTCCGATGATCGCTTTCCGGGTCTCGGAAGGCGATGACCTGCGACGGTGGCGCTAGGAGTATGCCCGATCGGCGGCCCCGCGTCACGGGTTGATCATCACGGACCGCGGAGATCAGGCCCCGGCCCCGATCGGCCGGGAATTGGTCCGAACCATTGACGCAGTGGTCTAGTCCTTCTACCTTCTGCTGCAAACGTTCTACGCGTTCATGCCAATTCGGAACGCAGGTCAGGTCAGGCACCATCCCTCGCCCCCTCGAGGAGACACGACATGCTCGGACCGCACCGGATACGCACACCCCGCAGACTGATCGCCGCCGTCACCGCACTGTGCACCGCGGCACTGGCCGGCACCCTGCTCGCCGGACCCGCCTCCGCCGCCCCCACCGGCGCCCCCGCCGCGCACCACCCGGTCACCGCCGCGCCGGCCGTCGCCGCACCTGCCACCGGCACCGAAGCAGCCGGCAACAAAGCAGCCGGCAACAAGGTCGTCGGATACTTCACCAACTGGGGTGTCTACGACCGCAATTACCACGTCAAAAACATCGAGACCTCGGGCTCGGCGGCCCGGCTGACCCACATCAACTACGCCTTCGGCAACGTGCAGGGCGGCAAGTGCGCCATCGGCGACTCCTACGCCGACTACGACAAGGCCTACCCCGCCGACCAGAGCGTCGACGGCACGGCCGACACCTGGGACAACGGCGCCCTGCGCGGCAACTTCCACCAGCTGCGCGAGCTCAAGAAGCTGCACCCGGGCCTGAAGGTGATCTGGTCGTTCGGCGGCTGGACGTGGTCGGGCGGCTTCGCCGAGGCCGCCCGGAATCCCGACGCCTTCGCCCGGTCCTGCCGCGACCTGGTCGAGGACAAGCGGTGGGCCGACGTCTTCGACGGCATCGACATCGACTGGGAGTACCCCAACGCCTGCGGCCTGACCTGCGACACCAGCGGCCGGGACGCCTTCACCGGGGTCATGCGGGCACTGCGGTCGGCGTTCGGCGCGAATGCTCTGGTGACCGCCGCGATCACCGCGGACGCCTCGGCCGGCGGGAAGATGGACGCCGCCGACTACGCGGGCGCGGCCCAGTACGTCGACTGGTACAACCCGATGACCTACGACTACTTCGGTGCCTGGGACGCCAAGGGACCCACCGCCCCGCACTCCCCGCTCACCGCGTACAGCGGCATCCCGAAGGCCGGGTTCAACACCACCGACACCCTCACCAAGCTCAAGGGCCTCGGTGTGCCGGCGAGCAAGCTGCTGCTGGGCATCGGCTTCTACGGCCGCGGCTGGTCGGGCGTCACCCAGGACGCGCCGGGCGGCACGGCGTCCGGCGCGGCGCCGGGGAAGTACGAGGCCGGCATCGAGGACTACAAGGCGCTCAAGACCCGCTGTCCGGCCACCGGCACGGTGGGCGGCACCGCCTACGCCAAGTGCGGTGACCAGTGGTGGAGTTATGACACCCCGCAGACCATCGGCGGCAAGATGGCCTTCAAGAACGCCCAGGGGCTGGGCGGCACCTTCTTCTGGGAGCTGAGCGGCGACACCGCGAACGGCGAGCTGATCAAGTCGATCACCTAGCGCGGGACGCGGCGCACGGGCGGGAGGCGGACCCTCCCGCCCGTCCGTCGTGTTGCACCGACTCCGGCTCCCTGGCAATCCCCCGATGGGGCGGCGCGGGAGCCCGTCGTGCGCCCCCGCGGGGTTTACGGCTCCGCCCGGTACGAGCACCATCGCCCCAAGGGCAGGAGCGGGAACGAAGAGGTGTCACGTGGTCAACCCCTGGCTGGCGATGGAGGCCGGTGCCGACCCGGTGGAGCGCACCCGCACGGTGCGCCGGGCCCATGCGGCCTTCCTGGCCGACGGGACCGTGGCACCGCCGGTGCGCCAGGTGGTCGCCGACTCCTGGCGCCGCTCCGCCGACGCCCGCGCCGCGGCGGACGGCACCGTACCCATCGAGCTGGACGAGTCCGCGCTGGGCGCCTACCGGGAGGGACACCCGCTCGCCCGCGCCATGCCCGTCTTCCGTGAGCTGCTGGGCAGTTTCGCGCAGGACGGCGCCCATCTACTGGCCGTCTGCGATCCGCAGGGACGGCTGCTGTGGGTGGAGGGGCACCGCGGGGTGCGGCGCAGCGCCGAGCGGATGAACTTCGTCGTCGGCGCCCGCTGGGACGAGCGGCACGCCGGCACCAACGCCCCGGGCACCGCCCTCGCCGCCGATCACGCCGTACAGATCTTCGCCGCCGAGCACTACAACCGTCGGGTGCAGCGCTGGACCTGTGCCGCCGCCCCGCTGCACGATCCGCGCACCGGGCGGCTGCTGGGCGCCGTGGACATCACCGGCGGCGACCACCTGGCGAGCCCGCACAGCCTGGCCCTGGTACAGGCCACCGCGCGCGCCGCGGAGGCCCATCTCGCCGCGGGCGTACCGGAGTGGGGCGTGTGTCTGTCGGCGCTCGGCCGGGACGAGGCGCTGCTGGTCGTCGACGGCGAGCGATACCGGCTCGGCCGACGGCACAGCGAGATCATGGTGCTGCTGGCGGGACACCCCGAGGGGCTCACGGGCGATCGGCTCGCGGTGCTGCTGTACGGCGAGCGCGAGCGGCGCCCGGTGACGCTGCGGGCCGAGCTGTCCCGGCTGCGGCAGCTCGTCGGCACCCTGCTCCACTCGCGTCCGTACCGGCTCAGCCGGCCCGTGGAGACCGATGTGCGAACGGTCGAGGAGGCCTTGGCGGCCGGCGAGGTGCACGCGGCGCTGACCGCCTACCGCGGTCCGCTGCTGCCGCTGTCGGAGGCTCCGGGCGTCCAGCGGCTGCGCGGGGCGCTGGAGGACCGCACACGGTGTGCGCTGCTCGGCGCCCACGACCCCGGTCTGCTCCGCGAATGGTCGCGCACGCCCTGGGGCGAGGACGACCTGGCGATCTGGGAGGCCCTGGTGGACGCCCTGCCGGAGCGCTCCCCCGCCCGCACCGCACCGATGGCCACCGCCGACCGGCTGCGCGCCGCCTACGGCCTGACGGGCGCTTCCCGGACCGGTGCGGCGCCCGCCCCCGGCCCCTCGCGCGTCGCAACCTTCCCGCAACCTCCGCGGCCCTAGCCTGCGCGCATCGCCCGTCGCACGGGAGTGGCGGGCACCGCGCCGAGAGCGATTGGGAGGCCGCCCCATGGCCCGTTACGCCAGCCCGGGTTCCGCCGACGCCGTCATGAGCTATCTGCCCCGCTACGACCACTGGATCGGCGGCGAGTTCGTCGCGCCGGCGCAGGGCCGGTACTTCGAGAATCCGACGCCGGTCAACGGACAGCCCTTCACCGAGGTCGCGCGGGGCACGGCCGAGGACGTCGAACGTGCCCTGGACGCCGCCCACGCGGCGGCGCCCGGCTGGGGCCGCACCTCCGCCGCCGAACGCGCCGGGATCCTCCACAAGATCGCTGACCGCATGGAGCAGAACCTGGAGAAGCTGGCGGTCGCGGAGAGCTGGGAGAACGGCAAACCCGTACGGGAGACCCTGGCGGCCGACATCCCGCTCGCCATCGACCACTTCCGCTACTTCGCGGGCGCGATCCGCGCCCAGGAGGGCTCGCTGTCGGAGATCGACGAGGACACCGTCGCCTACCACTTCCACGAACCCCTCGGGGTGGTCGCCCAGATCATCCCCTGGAACTTCCCGATCCTGATGGCGACCTGGAAGCTCGCCCCGGCGCTGGCCGCCGGCAACGCCGTGGTCCTCAAGCCGGCCGAACAGACCCCGGTGTCGGTGCACTTCTGGATGAGTCTGATCGCCGATCTGCTGCCGCCGGGCGTGATCAACATCGTCAACGGCTTCGGCGCGGAGGCCGGCAAGCCGCTCGCCTCCAGCCCCCGGGTCGCCAAGGTCGCGTTCACCGGCGAGACCACCACCGGCCGGCTGATCATGCAGTACGCGTCCGAGCACCTGCGGCCGGTGACCCTCGAACTGGGCGGCAAGAGCCCCAACATCTTCTTCGACGACGTCTCGTCGGCGGCCGACGACTTCCAGGACAAGGCGCTGGAGGGCTTCACCATGTTCGCCCTCAACCAGGGCGAGGTGTGCACCTGTCCGTCCCGGGCGCTGATCCAGCGCGGGCACTACGACGACTTCCTGGCGGCCGGCGTGGCCCGCACGGAGAAGATCGTCCAGGGCCATCCCCTGGACACCGACACCATGATCGGCGCCCAGGCCTCCAACGACCAGCTGGAGAAGATCCTCTCCTACCTGGACATCGGCCAGAAAGAAGGCGCCCGCATCCTGACCGGCGGCTCCCGCGCCGAACTGGGCGGCGAGTTGGAGGGCGGCTACTACGTCCGCCCGACCATCTTCGAGGGCAACAACGGCATGCGGGTCTTCCAGGAGGAGATCTTCGGCCCGGTGGTCGCCGTGGCCCCCTTCTCCGACTTCGACGACGCCATCGGCATCGCCAACGACACCCTCTACGGCCTGGGCGCGGGCGTCTGGACCCGCGACGGCTCCACCGCCTACCGCGCCGGCCGCGCCATCCAGGCCGGCCGCGTATGGACCAACTGCTACCACGCCTACCCGGCCCACGCGGCCTTCGGCGGCTACAAGCAATCCGGCATCGGCCGGGAAACCCACAAGATGATGCTGGACCATTACCAGCAGACGAAGAACCTGCTGGTGAGCTACTCGGCCAAGAAGCTGGGGTTCTTCTAGGGGCATAAGAAGGGCGCCTGACGTGGGCTTTTGACCGTCAGGCGCCAACTTGAATGCCGTACGCCGCGAAGTCCACATAATTGCCCGCCTGGTTCCGAAACAACCGCCCGTCCCGCTCCGCACCAAAGCGTTCGATGTGCGCGCGGAGCATGCGTACGAACTGGGACGGGATGGGGACAGGCCGCGTGACAGGAGATCGCAAATTCGAGGTCTTGCGCGTGGGACCTGCGCCCCCGGAAGCTTGTCCAGGCCCGATCGACCACTGAGACAGCTCGGAATCTCACGCCCATCGATCCTCGCTGAAAGAGTGATGCTTTCCAGGCGAGCCTGATAGGGCATCAGCTAGTCTGCAGCACCCATTGCCGAAGAGCCTGCTGGTGAGCTACCTGGGAAGAAACCGGGGTTCTCCTGGAAGCCCGAGACAGTTGCTTTGATGCGCGAAGGCCGGCCCGATCGCGACCGGGCCGGCCTCGGGGCATGGGCCCATCACCCCTCCGGGGCAACTCGCCGGTGTCCCACGTTCCTTGTCGAGCCCTGGCGCACGTTCGAACCGGCAGGCAGTCCGCACGCCGGATGCGTACGGGCCGGACAGGGCACGCGGACCCGGCCGGCCCGGCTCACCACGGCACGACTTCGTCCACCGTGCCGTCCATGCCGCCGCGGAAGCTCCCGGTCGGGCCGTCCGCGCCCGTGAGCGCGAGCCACACGGGGGCGTCGGCGCCCTCCTCGGGCGAACGGGTTCCCCGGCTGAAGGGGGAGTCGGCGTTCAGGTCGGTGGCCACGAGCCCGGGGTTGGCCGCATTGACCCGGATGCCCTCCTCCCGCAGTGCGTTCGCGTAAACGAGTGTCATGGCGTTGAGCGCCGCCTTGGACGAGCTGTAGGGCAGCAGGCCCCGGGTGGAGACGGGATGGCCCGGCTCACTGAGCAGGCCCAGCGAGCCCAGTGGGCTGGAGAGGTTCACCACACGCGGGGCGCTTGAGCGGCGCAGCAGCGGAATGCACGCCTGGGTCACGGCGACCGTGCCGAACACATTGACGTCGAAGGCCGCCCGCATACGGTCCGCGGTGATGTCGGCGACGGGGATGCCCCATTCGACCACGATGCCCGCGTTGTTGACCAGGACATCGAGCCGGCCGGACTCCGCCTCGATCCGCTTGGCCGTGGCGTCGACCTGGGTCTGCACGGTCACATCAAGGTGGACGAAGCGAGCATCGAGGCCCGCCTCTCTCAGTTCGCTCTCCGTCTCACGGCCGCGTTGGGCATCCCGCGCACCGAGGTAGACGGTCATCCCCTCAGCTCCCAGCCGCCGGGCGATCTGCTTGCCGAGACCCTTGTTGGCTCCCGTGACCAGGGCCACTTCCCCCTGGTGCTGTCCGTTGGGCATGTCACGCCTTTCACACTGATGGTTCGATCACGGTGACTTCTGGAGCGGATGCCGCGACGCCGCTCGGCGAGCGTGCGCGACAGAGCTTAGTAATTCCCCAGCCCGCCGCACACGTTGAGTGCCTGAGCCGTTACCGCTCCGGCTCGGTCGCTGACGAGGTACTCCACCATCGCAGCGACCTCGTCCGTTTCCACGTAGCGACGGATCGGCACGCGAGCCGTGATGCGGTCGAAGGTCTCGCTGGTGGAGACGCCCCAGATCTCCGAGTAGTGTTCGCGCACACGTTCAGCCATGGGGGTCTCGACAAAACCGGGGCAGACCGCGTTCACGGTCACGCCCGTCGGCGCCAGCTCAAGCCCCAGCGCCTTGCTGAAGCCGACCACACCATGCTTGGAGGCTGAGTAAGGGGCGGCGTGGATGACGCCCTGTTTCCCTCCGGTGGACGCGATGTTGATGATGCGACCCCAGCCCTTGTTCTGCATGCCGCCGAGGGTCAGCACGGCCTTCGTCATGACGAACACGCTGGTGAGGTTGGTGTTGATGACGTCGATCCACAGTTCGTCCGAGATCTCGGCGGTGGCCCCGCCCCCACTGCGCCCGGCGTTGTTGACCAGGATGTCGATGGTGCCGTAGCGCTCGACGGCCGACCCGACGAACTGCCGCACCTGCTCGGGCGAGCCCACATCACAGCTGCTGCCGTCCACGTCAAAGCCCTTGGCCTGCAAGGACTTGATGGTCTCGGCGAGCACATCCTCGCGCCGTGCACAGACATAAACCCGATTGCCCTGCTCAGCCAGCCGCTCGGTGATGGCCAGCCCCATGCCGCTCGTGGCACCGGTCACGATCGCAACCGGCTTGCTGGTTCGTGCCATTTCTGTTCCTCTCGATCGGGCTGCCTCTCCTGGGTCCTGTTGTCAACACTGCCGTCGCCGGCCACAGGCCGTGCCATGCGGAATCCGGCGCGTGCGAGCCCCAGGTGGAGGACCGCGCGCGTACGGACGAACCCGGCTGACTCCGGCAATGCAGCGTGGGGGTACACACCCAGGGTGAGGCGGGGGTGCCTGCCGGCTGTCGTGGGCCCTCGAAGACCGACCGGACAGGACTTCACGGGCGAAGCCTGACCACCACCACTCGAAGCTCGGTCGAACACACCTGGAGCACGCCCTGTGGGCCGGCCCCGGTCCGTCACGCCCCATCGGGCACGCCCTGGACCGGACCTCAAGCGGGCCACGAGCCTTCCCGGTCATCGTGGCAGCTGTCCCTGATCAGCTCTGGAGGAAATCGATGACGAGCCAGGCACCCAACGGCCTGTACGCCGAGGTCCAGCACTTCTACGCCCGGCAGATGCAGATGATGGACCGACGCGCCTTCGAGGCGTTCGCGGAGACGTTCACCGAGGACGGTGAATTCAGCCACTCGCCCGGCCAGCTGGCGTGCACTCGGCCAGGCATCGTGGCCGAGCTGGAAGACTTCCACAAACGCCTCTACAACGGACCCGTGGTGCGCCGGCACTGGTTCAACATGATCGTCGTGGATCCGCAGGAGGACGGCTCGTTCCTTGCGACGTTCTATGCGTATGTGATCAACACCCGGCCCGGGGCCGAGCCGCAGATGGGGCCCGTCTGTCTGGTCACCGATGTGCTGGTGCGGGTCGACGGCGAGCTGCTGAACAAGTCCCGGCAGGTCCGCCAGGACCGGCTGCTCCTGGATTCGTGACGGCCGAGCCCCCGGCCCGCACCGGCGTCGCTCAGCCGCGGCTGCGGGCCGCGTGGTCCGCGGCGTGGGACATGGTGGTGGCGCTGTTGCGGCCGAGCGCCTCGCGGATGAACTTCCGCGCGTCGGCCAGGTTCCGGCCATGTCCGAGCACCGACTCGACCGCCTCGGGGTTGATCACCACGGTGTGCCGGGAGGTCAGACTCGCACCGTCGGCGCCCTCCTCGAAGGTCCACAGCCCACTATGGCCGAGCAGCAGCTTGGGCGTGATGCGTTGCTTGTACGCGATCCACTGCGGCGTCCGGCACACCCTGACGGACCGGGTGGTGTGGCGGGACCCGTCCGCCGTCACCGTGTCCATCTCGAGGTCCTGTATGCCCGGAGCGGGTTCGGCGAGCCGGACCCGGCCCACATGGGGAAGCCGCTCGGCCCACAGGTCCGCCCTCGCCACGAAGTCGTAGGCGTCCTCCGCGGCCCCGGCGAGCTCGACGGTGTCCGAGAAGGTGAAGACGATGTCCTCGACCGCGTGGCCGAATTCGGCGAGGCGGCCGAGCGCGGCCAGCTCCTCCGGGCTGTTGCGGTCCAGCGCCGCATTGACCCGCGCCACCGCTTCAGGGCTGTCGTCCGTGACGGTGAAGGAGTGGCGAAGCACCACTTCGGTGTGCCCATCGGGAAGCTCGCGGAAGAGCCACTCGCCGCCTGCCGACCTGAACGGCGGGGCGCTGACCTCCTGAACGAAGGTCACCCGCAGTGCGTCCGGGTCCAGCGTACGGCGGGACACCCAGCTGGTGACCTCGCCGTTCACGGTCGCCCACAGCTCGAAGCGCTCCTCGTGCTCGGAGCGCTCCAGGTGCCGTACGTACACGCTGGGACCGAAGAGGGCGGGCCATACGGTGACGTCCGCCACCAGGCCGTACAGCACGTGGGGCGGCGCGGCGACGATGCGGGTGTGTTCGGTGTGATGCTCGTGGGTGGTTTCCATCGGCGCGGTGAGCCTCTCCTCAAGTAGACGGGTCGCGCACTGATGTCGCGACACCCCCAACGTCGTGCCACGAGCTCGAAGACCACTTGAGGTCGTATGGGGCCGCCGGGCCGGTGCAGCGGCCCGGCGGCCAGTCAGCGCCTCCTACCGGGCATTGACGACCGCGCCGGCATTGACCGACAGCGCGTGGCGGAAGACGTTGTCAGGGTCCCAACGCACCTTCGTCCGCTGCAGGCGCGGGTAGTTCTCGCCGAAGTAGAAGGTGTGCCAGGGGACACCCGACCGGTTGATGTCCGGATCGAGCATGTCCGGGTCGGGCGAGTTGATGTTGCTTCCCTCGTAGCGGTCGCCGGGCACCGGGTAGCCACCGGTCGACGCGAAGGTGTCACCGTAGATCTCGCGTGTCCAGCCAAGGTGCTTGTCGTCCTCGGCCGCGTCGGCCCAGAAGGTCGACCAGAGGGCGACATAGGACGAGTTGCGCTGCATCAGCGCCCGGTCCCCGGAGGCGAGCGCGTTCATCTGCCCGCCGGCCATGGCGCCCAGCTGGAGCAGCGACGCACCCGGGGCGGGGTTGGCGTAGTCCGAGCGCGTCATGTGCCGATAGATGGCCGCGCACTGCTCCTCGGTGAAGGCCTGCTTCATATAGGCCTCCTTGACCGCGCCGCGCAGGGTGGCATTGGTCATCACCGTGGGATTGCTGGTGTCGATCGTCTCGGTGGAGGCCAGCCAGGGCAGGCGCCGGTAAGGCAAGGGCGTGATGCCGGTGTTGGCGGTGACTGCGGTGAGGTAGTCGTTGAGCACCTTCTCCGCGTGCGGCACCGAGGCATCAACCTGGGTCAGCATGCCGATGCCGCCGCCCGAGGCATGCTGGACGAACAGCAGGCCGCACAGCGCCTCGCCCTGCGAGCCGGGTTCACGGTTCTCCATGTACCACTGAGCCTGGTTGCGCACCAGACGGGTGAACCTGGCCTGATCCAGCTGTTCCCACGGCGCGAAGGCGGTACTGATGAGCACCTCCTGGGGCGGCTGCGGCAGTTGCGCGGACGGCAGACAGCCCGACGCGCCGAGCTTGCGGAACCAGAACTTCGTGACGATTCCGAAGTTCCCGCCACCAGCCCCGGAACAGGCCCACCACAGATCCCTGAGGTCACCGGAGTCCTGCCGCGAGGCGACCACGACCCGCGCCTTCCTGTGCCGGTCGACGACCACGATCTCCACGGCCTCGATCAGGTCGCACACGTTGCCGAACTGCCGTGAGAGCAGACCGTGTCCGCCGCCCTGAGCGTGGCCGCCGATCCCGACGTCGGGACACACCCCGCCGGGCAGCGTGACACCCCAGCCCCGGAACAGCTCCACGTAGATCTGTCCCAGCTTCGCGCCGCTCTCGATGGCAAATGCCGTGCGATGCGGGTCAAAGTAGATTTTGTTCATCATCGACAGATCGACGATGACGTCGACATCCTTGTGGTAGACCAAGTTGGCATAAGAATGCCCACCACTGCGAACGGACAGCCGCTTTCCCGCGTCAACCGCTTCCTGAACCGCCCGTAACACCTGTTCGGTCGACCCTGCCAGGCGCACATATTCGGGCTCGGAGCGCCACCTGCGATTAAATCCGGAAACAAGTTCCGAATAGCGCTGGTCCTCCGGACGGACCGTCACGGGCCCAAATCCTGGAATCGCCGTCGACCGGCTTTCCCGTTCAGCCTCCATGTTACTTCCCCCTCCGGGCACGGCCGTCCACTTACCGCGCCCACCGCCTTCTATTCATAATGGACTGCACACATCCTTGCACAGCTCCAGGCGCTTGCCAAGCAGCTCTCGATAGAGCGCATGTTTATGGAGAACTCGATTCCGCTTTCCGGGATCCAGGCATTTCCGAGTGGTATTCGATTGCCCCGGCCCAGGCTGAAAGGACAAACACAACTGCGGCCGAGCCGTGATCTGGAGGGAACACACGTCATGCCACACACCGAGAACTCGCCATCCGCCGAGGAGGCAACGGGCGGCGTGAGCCGCTTCATCGACCTGAGCGTGGCCACCCGGGACACCGACAGTGAGGCCACCCCCGTCACAGTGGACCTGCTCGACCACGTAGCGGCAGCCGGCGTGCTCGGGCTCGCCCCGGAGGACTTCCCCGACGGGATGGCCATTTCCAACGAGACCGTCACGCTCACCACGCACACCGGCACGCATATGGACGCGCCTTTGCACTACGGTCCGGTCAGCGGCAACGCCCCCGCGAAAAGCATCGACCAGGTTCCGCTCGACTGGTGCTTCGGCCCCGGCGTCCGGCTCGACCTGCGCCATGTACCGGCCGGCGAGGGCATCACCGTCGACCACCTCCGTCAAGCGCTGACCAAGGCCCGCCACGAGCTGCGCCCCGGCGACATCGTGCTGCTGTGGACGGGGGCCGACGCCCTGTGGGGATCGGCGAAGTACCTCACGGACTACGCCGGGCTGTCCGGCGAGGGCACGCAATTCCTGGTCGAAAGCGGGGTCCGCGTCATCGGCATCGACGCCTGGGGGCTGGACCGGCCGATGCAGTCGATGATCGCGGACTACCGGCGCACGGGTGACCACGGCCACCTGTGGCCCGCTCATGTCTACGGCCGTACGAAGGAATACCTTCAGCTCGAGAAACTCGCCAACTTGGCCGCTCTCCCCTCGGCGACGGGATTCACCCTCTCCTGCTTCCCGGTCTCTCTGGCCGGCGCGGGCGCGGGATGGACGCGGGTCGTCGCGCTCCTCACCTGATCGTGAAGGTGACGATTCAACGCCAGCCCTGGGCAACACTGCCCCGGACCAGTAACTGACGCTGAAGGAGCTGGAGTTCGGGTGCGGGCTCGACGCCCAGCTCGGTGTCGAGAATGCGCCACAGGTTCGTGTAGGCCTGTAATGCCTCGGCCCGCCGACCACACTTGTTCAGCGTCTTGATCAATTGTGCGTGAAGGCTTTCGTTGAGCGGGTGCCCGGCAACCAGGCGCCGGAGCTGCGGAATGATCTCGTGGTGTCGGCCGAGGCGCTGATTGGCTTCGATGTGCAGATCAGCGGCGGCGAAACGGAGTTCATCGATGTAGGTGAGATGGGCTTCCAGGACGGCACCGATCATCATGCCGGCGAGGGCCGGCCCCCGCCACAGTTTGAGGGCCTGGTCAAGGCACTCGACGGCGGCTTCCGGCTGCCCCTCACCCAGCCGCCTCCTGGCCCGGTGGACGAGACGTTCGAAGACCGCTACGTCAGTCGCATCGTCAGGTACCTGGATGGCGTACCCCGCCGGCCTGGTGATGAGAACGGTCTCTCCGTCGGACATATTCGAGAAGATCTTGCGGGAATGATAGATGTACGTCTGGAGGGTGGTGAGCGCACTGCGCGGGACATCCCCTCCCCAAAGTTCTTCGATAAGCGTGTCGACACTCACCGTTTCGCCGTTCTGTAAGAGCAGTAAGCCGATCAGCTGACTGACCTTGGACCGGCTCAAGAAGAGCGATGTGCCATCGGTTGCCACTATCTCGAACTGACCGAGCAGATTGAACTTCATGATGCTCCCCCGTGTTTGGTCAGCGCTTTCCGGCGAGAGTTCTCACCGAGCACCCGGAATGCAACAGTCCGCATTAGCTGGACGATTTCACCGGCGCCATCAACCGCCAACACCTTCTGCACCGTACCCGATTACCCCATAGGGCGACGGTGCACTATTCACACCCTGGCAAGCTATAAGAGCGTCACTCGACACGCCACAGGGTCCACTATGTCCTGCATCACACTGTTCAAAAGAGTGGGTCAACCCTCGTACGCACTGCTCGAATTGGCAGTCAGCGGCTATCCCAAAGGTTTCGCAAACAATGCGGCAGGTTTTTTCCATGAGCCCAGGCCACCGGTCCGTCTTGCGTCCAGGGTTCGGATGCCCTGGCAGCGGTGGCCGGAAAGGAACCGCCCATCCGGCGGATTGCGGAAACCGGTGGGAGGGCGTCCGGAAGCCCGTTCCAGGAGCACCGGCGCGGCGAGCCCCGTGCGTACTTCCGCTCAAGGGAGCAGCGGCCGCTCAGGCCTCGCCCGCCCCCTCCTTCGGCCAGGTCGAACAGCTCCAAAGGTCAGTACGCCGCTACGGAAAGAGCTGCGAGGCTGATCGCAGGAAGAAGCCCTGTCACTGAGCGGACGGGGCATCAGGGTCACGCGTGCACGCACCGCGGGCACCGTCTTACCGAAATGCAGGAAAGGGATGCACATGTTCGACAGCTCGGTGTCCGTCATCATCGCCTACCACAGTGGGAGTGGACACACCACCAGGGTGGCCGAGGCCACCCGTGACGGCGTGGCAGCGGTGACGGGTGCGGCCGGCGAGTTGATCTCGGTCGATACCCTTACCGACGACCACTGGGCCCGGCTGGACGCGGCTGACGCGATCATCTTCGGGTCGCCCACCTACATGGGCACGGCGAGCCCGGCGTTCCACACCTTCGCCCACGACACCAGCGGGCGCTGGTACGCACAGGCATGGAAGAACAAGATCGCCGCCGGCTTCACCACGTCCGGCGCCAAGAGCGGGGACAAACTGCACACGCTCCAGTACTTCACCGTGCTGGCCGCCCAGCACGGCATGCACTGGGTCAACCTGGACCTGCTGCCCGGGTCTCAGGAGAGCGACCTCAATCAGCTGGGCGGCTGGCTCGGCGCGATGGCACAGTCCCCCGGTGGCCAGGGCCCGGAGGCCATGAACAAGTCCGATCTGCTCACCGCCGCCCACCTCGGGCAGCGAGTCGCCGAGCACGCGCAGTTGCTGCGGCGCGCCCGGCAGGCCGAGTGACGCAGGGGCGGTGACGTGTCACGACGAGGGAACCCCGGCGCCTGATGCGCTCGGGGTTCCCTCGTCATCCGTTGTTCACAAGGCCCGCAGGCCCCGGCGCAGCGCGCTGATCTGGTCAGTGACCATCCGCCGCGACACGGCGGCGTGGGCGATGCCTATGGAGGCATGGAAGGTGCCCGGGTAGTGGGCCACTTCGGTCTTCACCCCGGCCAGAATCAGCCGGTGGGCGAAGGTGATCCCCTCGTCCCGCAACGGGTCGTATTCGCACACCCCGACGAAGGTCGGCGGCAGGCTGGACAGGTTTTCGGCACGCGCGGGAGCGGCGTATGCCGACGCCTTCGCGCCTCCCAGGTAGTGCTTCCAGCTCACCACCAGGTTGGGGCGGTCGAGCATCGGCGTGTCCACGAACATCTGGGCGGAGACGGTCTCGAGCCGGTCGTCCAGCTGCGGGAACAGGAGGTAGACGTAGCACACCGCAGGGCCCTGCCGGTCGCGGGAGAGCAGGGCGAGCCCCGTGGCCAGTGCGCCTGCGCAACTGAAACCGCCGACGCCGATCCGGTCGGTGTCGATCCCCAATTCCGTGGCGTGGTCGGCGGTCCACTCCAGGGTCGCGTAGCAGTCCTCCAGGCCGGCCGGGAAAGGGTCTTCCGGCGCCAAACGGTAATCCGGCGACACCACCACCGCGCCGACCAGATCGGCGATCCGGGTGGCCACGGTGTGCGGAGTTTCCAGGTCACCGGTGACGAAGCCACCCCAGTGCGGGAACACCAGCGCCGGCCGTGGACCGATCCGATCCACCGGCCGGTACAGGCGTACGGTCGTCCCGGGGCCGCCGGGCACCGGAATCGACCGGTCCTCCACCAGGACCCGCGACTCCGGCTCGTAGGCCGGCTGGGCGGCCATGATCGCCCGTAGCGCGGCTCGCGCTGCCTGTGGCTGTGCGTAGTCCGGCGGCCGCAACCGTGCTACGAAGGGCTCCAGTTCCGGGTCGAAGTCATACCTCACGGCTGCCCCTTCTCCGTTCGCCGCCAGTTCAGGGCGCGTCGCTGCGGCGGGCCGCCGGCCGCTCCCGCCGTGCCGGTCAGCGTCAGCAGGTCACCGCCGATGGTGAGGTCGCGCAGCTGCTTGCTGCCGATCAGGTAACTGTGCGAGCTGACGGACACCTCGTGGACGACCTGTGTGCCCGACAGGTGCCAGGTGCCGGCGTACCCCATGAAGGAGATGGCCGGAGCGCGGCCTCGGGATGGCCCATCGGTGGTCCGCATCATGCTCACCGACACGTGACCGTCGGCACTGTAGATCAGCAGTCCTGCGGGAGCCGGACCCAGCGGGCCCTCGCTGGTGCTGCCGTCCTCGTGGACGTCCACATAGGACTCCAGCCGCCACGATCCGACCAGTTCCCCGGGGGAGATGCTGTCGTTCGCCATGACCGTCACCTCCCATCGGGACGTGGGACATTCCCATGCCGCACACGAGTCGGCGACGCTCCGCCTCCTCCTCCGGACCGCCGCGGACCGGCAGCTTGTGCGGACGTGGTGGCCACGCGGCCGTGGCCGACCAGCGGCCGGGACAGAAGGAAGACCCACTCGGCGTCGGGACCATCGGTGCCGATTCCGGCAGGGCAGATTACGAACATGTCGGCTTCTTCCTGGGAGGGTTCGGGGGTGCCGGCGGACGGGGCGCCGCTGTTCGGGGTCCGTCCAGGACACCTGTTCGGCAGATGCTCGCGGGCTCGCGAGGCCCGGTAGCGCACCGCACAGTCCAACGAGCGGGCGCTACTCCGCGGTGGCGGGGTTCGCGTGCGGGACTCCGGTACGAGGGCGGTCAGACGAGACCGGCGCGCTTGGTCGTCACCGAGATCTTGCGCATGTGCAGGGAGGCGCCCTGGCCGAACAGGCGGTTGCCCACCAGGCTCACCTCGTCGACGAATGTCTCGGCCCGGGGCGGGCCGACGACCGGGTCGTAGTAGAAGTCGGAATCCGTGTTGAGCCGGACCAGCCCAGAGCCGGCTCGGCCGGGCTGCGCGGCGTCCAGGATGTTGAACATTCCCATTCCACAGGCGAGTTGTCGCGGCTCCACCTTCTCCTCCGTACCACCGTGATCGGACACCAGGTAGCGACGCGAGGGAAGGAGGTGGCCAATTTTGTCGACCCGGAAGACCTCCTTGCCCTCCAGGAACCACCGCACCAGGCCTCGGGAGCGGTCGTAGGAGATCTTGACGTGGTGCTGATCGTCGGGCGCCCGCCGCGCGACCGGGATGCTGTAGAGGAACGAGGCGTAATTACCCAACTTCTCGCGGTTGTTGGGCAGGCGCTCGTAGTAGACGTACACGAACTCGTTCGTGAGAGAGAACTCGAACGCGACGGCGGTGTCGAGGTCCTCCATCGCCAAACAGGACGAGGCCAGCCGGGGGTCGGCAGCAGCGTCGAGCACGGCGGAGCCGAACGGGTGGCCCTCGGTGCCGTAAGTGACGCCCGACATCCAGGACTCACAGATCAGTTCCTCCCCCGGATCGACGTCGAAGCCAAGTTGTCCGCTGCCCCCCTTGACGTTGGCGTAGACCAGATATTTGACGTGATCGAGGGAACCGGGCAGCCCGCCGGGGTCGTTCTGGCCGACGGTCAGTTTGAAGGCCGGCTTGCCGGTTCCGGAGTGGGTCCCACTGGAGACGATCCGCAGGCCATCCGACGAGGTCGTGGCCACGCCGTCCTGGCCCACGCCGGCGCCGAACGGGAGGAAAGCCCACTTGGCGCCCGGTCCGTCGGTGCTGAAGCCGCTGGAGAAGTCATCCTCCCAGATGTCCGTGCGGAGCCGGCCCGCCGCCGGCCTGCTCCGCGCCACGGTGGAGGCCATGGCGGGAGTGGAGGCGGTCGCGCACCAGGCGACCGTGGCCAGCAGTGCACTACGGCGACTCATGCTCACTTGTCGAAGTCCCTTCTTGTCCGGCGAGTGTGGTGGGTTACCAGAGCTCTCGGACTGGTCTGTGAACACGTCGGCCCGGGAGCGGACGTGGCATATGGGGGCGGCGAGGCAATTGCCAGGGCGCCGTGGGAAGGCCGGCCTGCAGCCTCAGAGCTGGATGACCTGGTGGGAGTAGGCGGTGGCGGCGGATTCCACCTGCAGGCCCTGGTGACCGGCCACGGAGTTTGCGTCGCGCCAGAACCGCTGCACAGGGTTGTCCGAGGACTGGCCGGTGGTGCCAATATTCCGGAAGAGCCGGTTGACGACTCCTACCAGAATGTCGGTGGCCATCGCGCAGTCACGCCAGATGCGCATGGTCTGCTCGGTGGTGATCCCGGGCCCACGGTCCGCCGTCGTCGCGCACCGTTCGAGCAGCAACTCGGCGGCGTCGATCTCAGTGGCGCTGCGGGCCAGCGCCACGTCGTAGGACGTGCGGTTGAACGTCGGCATTCCCGCCAGCGCGGGCTTGGCCTGGCCGACAGCGGCCCGGATCTTGGGGGTGACGTACCCGAGCCAAGAGGCCAGGGCCCCTTTGGCGGCGCCCAGTGCGGGGGTCGCGAACATCATGGTCGTGGCCTGCATCGGCACCGTGTGGCACAACGCTTTCGAGTCGACCGCGCGACCGGTGAACAAGGCGTCCCGGCTGACGGTTCGAGCGGCCGGTACCGTGACGTCCTCGACGGTCACAGTGTTGCTGCCGGTGGCAGCCATGCCTACGTTCCGCCAGGTGTCGGCGGTCCGCCAGGCGGTCTGCGGCACGGCGAAGATCCTCGGCTCCGGCTCGCCATCCGTTGCCACCATGCCGGCGAGGAGGGCCCAGTCCGCGTGGTCGATGGCGCTGACGAACGGGTAAGTGCCCGAGAGCCGGTAGCCGCCGGGGACCCGCTCGGCCTTGCCCAACGGGGTCAGTGAGGCCACCAGGAGGGCATCCGGGCCGTCGGCCCAGATCTCTCGGCAGCCCTCGGCGGGCAGGTGCGCGGCCATGCGGGAGACATGAGCGGCCAGCGACGCACACCAAGCGGTCGCGGTGCAGCCCTCGCCCACCGCGCTCACCGCCCGGTTCAGTTCGAGGAACGTCCCCTCGCTCCCGCCGCAACCGGCTGGAACGAAGTGCCGGGGGAAGCCGGCGGCGACGAAGGCCTTGACCACGTCGGGGTCGAGGCGACGGCCGGCCTCCGCGGTGGGCGCGGCCCGGGCCGCGAGCGACGCGACCTCTCGTGCCGCCGAAAGCAGCGTGGTTGACGTCAGGTCCATCCTGATTCGCTCCTCGACTCTGAGAAATCAGCATCTGCGGACCGGCCCTTGGAAACCCGGTCACCGCCGGAAAGGCCGGCCGACACCCCGGAAGCTCGCCCTCCTTGCTCGAAGATCGCTCGATCGCCGCTTGGACAGCGGTCGGCCGGATTTCCCGCCGGTCCGTGCGGTGGTCGGCGGTTGCGCAGCCTACGAGTGCCCTTCGAGCGGCGTTCGAGTCACCGTCCGGACGCTGTCCATCATCTTCGTCGCGGCGCGCGGCACCGGGTTGCGTGCTTCGGTTGGGCGCTTTTGTTATGCGCATCTGACGAAAGGGGTCACAAGGTGATCGACTCAGCAGCTGCGAGAGTGACGGGTGGCATGCGATGACCCGTCGAGTGGTAATCACCGGAATCGGTGTGCGCACCCCGGGAGGAAACGGGATCAAGGAATTCTGGGAACTGCTGACTTCGGGCCGGACCGCCACCCGCCGCATCAGTTTTTTCGATCCTTCCCCCTACCGTTCCCAGGTGGCCGGCGAGGCAGATTTCGACCCGGTGCTCGAAGGATTGTCTCCCCTGGAGATCCGGCGCATGGACCGCGCTTCGCAATTCGCCGTGGCTTGCGCAGGCGATGCTGTTTCCGACAGCGGGCTGGAGTTCGAGGAGTTCGACCCCGGCCGCGTCGGGGTCAGCCTGGGCAGTGCGGTAGCTGCGGCCACCAGCCTCGAACAGGAATATCTGGTGTTGTCCGACAGCGGCCGCAACTGGCTGATGGACCAGGGCAGCTTGTCCCCGCACATGTTCGACTATCTGATTCCGAGCGTGATGCCGGCCGAGGTGGCGTGGACCGTGGCCGCCGAGGGCCCTGTGACCATGGTGTCCAACGGCTGCACCTCGGGGATCGACTCGGTGGGCCACGCCGTCCAGTTGATCCGTGAGGCTTCCGCGGACGTGATGCTGGCGGGTGCGTCCGACACTCCGATCACGCCGATCGTCGTCGCCTGCTTCGATGCCATCAAGGCGACCACGTCGCGCAACGACGATCCGGAACACGCCTCCCGGCCGTTCGACAAGTCACGCAACGGCTTTGCCCTCGCCGAAGGGGCCGCGATGTTCGTGCTGGAGGAGTATGAGCACGCAAAGAGAAGGAACGCACACATCTACGCGGAGATCACGGGATACGCCACGCGCTGTAATGCTTACCATATGACTGGCCTGAAGAGTGACGGCCGGGAAATGGCGGAAGCCATCCGGGTTGCCCTGGATGAGGCCAGGGCAGATGCCACCGACATCGACTACATCAATGCCCACGGTTCGGGTACCAAGCAGAACGACCGTCATGAAACGGCCGCGTACAAGCGCAGTCTGGGCGATCACGCCTACCGCACGCCGATCAGCTCCATCAAGTCGATGGTCGGGCATTCGCTCGGTGCGATCGGGTCGATCGAGATCGCCGCGAGCGCGCTGGCGATCGAGAACGGTGTGATCCCGCCGACGGCAAATTTGCACCAGGCCGACCCTGAATGCGATCTGGATTACGTTCCGCTGACCGCACGTGAAAAGCGGCTGAACCATGTACTCACGGTGGGCAGCGGGTTCGGCGGGTTCCAAAGTGCCATGGTTCTGCGCAATGTCTCGGGTGTGGCAGGATGAAGACAAAGGTATACGTCACCGGAATAGGCCTGCTGACTCCGAACGGCTTCGGTCTCGAACGATACTGGGAAGCGACCCTCAAGGGCCGCACCGGCATCAGCCCCCTGTCCCGCTTTGACGTTTCGCGATATCCCGCCCGACTGGCCGGCCAGATCGATGGTTTCGAGGCGGCCGAGCACCTACCGAGCAGGCTTCTCCCGCAGACCGACGTCTCCACCCGCTTCGCACTGGTGGCCGCGGACTGGGCGCTGGCCGACGCCAAGATCGAGCCGGGCGCCTACAGCGACTACGAGATGGGCGTGGTGACCTCCAACGCTTGCGGCGGCTTCGATTTCACCCACCGTGAATTCCGCAAGCTCTGGTCGCAGGGCCCGGCCTCGGTCAGCGTCTACGAGTCCTTCGCCTGGTTCTACGCGGTCAACACGGGCCAGATCTCCCTTCGCAACCAGCTTCGCGGGGCCAGCAGCGCTCTGGTCGCCGAGCAGGCCGGCGGCCTCGACGCCATCGGTCACGCACGCCGGACCATCCTGCGCGACACCCCGATGGTGGTCACCGGCGGCGTGGACTCGGCCCTCGACCCTTGGGGCTGGCTGTCGCAGGTTTCCGGCGGGCGGCTGAGCACGGCGACCAACCCGCACCTCGCCTATCGGCCTTTCGACATCCACGCCGGCGGATACGTTCCGGGCGAGGGCGGGGCGATGCTGGTCCTGGAGTCCGCCGCGGCGGCCACATCCCGTGCCGCCACACAGCTCTACGGCGAGATCGCCGGTTATGCGACCACCTTCGACCCGCCGCCGGGCTCGACGCGGCCACCTGGCCTGCGCCGGGCGGCGGAACTGGCCCTGACCGACGCCGGCCTGGAGCCCGAGGAGATCGACGTGGTGTTCGCCGATGCCTCCGGTGTGCCCGAGCTCGACCGCACCGAAGCGGCCGCGATCTGCGGGCTGTTCGGGCCGCACGCGGTGCCCGTTACAGCACCCAAGGCACTCACCGGCCGACTGTACTCCGGTGGCGGGCCGGTGGATGTCGCCACCGCGCTGCTGTCCATCCGAGACGGGGTGATCCCGCCCTCGGGCGGCACCAGCGAGGTACCCGAGGAGTACCGGATCGACCTGGTGCAGGGAGCGCCGCGACCGGGCCCCGTGTCCACCGCACTGGTCCTCGCCCGGGGCCGGTGGGGATTCAACGCCGCGGTCGTGGTGCGCGCGGTGCCCGCCGAGTCCGTCCCGTCCGCATGACCATGTCCTCACCCACACCGAACCCGCCATCAACGTGGAGCCGACCATGACAGAGATGAACATCGACGACCTGCGGCGCATACTGATCGACTGCGCAGGCGAGGCGGACAACGACAGCCTTTCCGGCAACATCCTCGACCGGGAATTCGAGCAGCTCGGCTACGACTCGCTGGCCCTGCTGGAGACCTTCGCACGCATCACCGCCGACTTCGGGGTGCAGATTCCCGACGAGGCGATCGCCGATCTGCGCACCCCGCGCGATGTGTTGGACATGGTCAACGACACTGCCACACAGGCAAGTTGATGCCGCAAATGTGCGACTTCAAGGATGTGATGGCCCGGTTCCCGACCGGGGTGACCATCGCAACAACCTGTGACGAGGGCGGAAGCCCACACGGTCTGACGGTCAGCTCGTTCTGCCCGGTGTCCCTGGATCCGCCGCTGGTACTGGTCTGCGTGGCCAAGTCGGCCACGTCCTACCCGGTGTTCGCGCAGACCGAGGAGTTCGCCGTCAGCATTCTACGGGAGAACCATGCGGAGCTGGCCCTGCGGTGCGCGAACAGCGGAGCGAGGAAGTTCGGCGGGGGCGAGTTCGTCCGGACCGCGCGCGGCGGCGTCGTCGTCGACAACCCGCTGGCCGCGATCGAATGCCGGGTGGATCAGGTGCACGACGCGGGTGACCACATCATCCTCGTGGGTCAGGTCGTGGACCAGTTCCTCTCGGACGCCGGCTCACCCGCCGTCTACTTCCAACGGCAGTTTGCCGCGCTCAGCTCGGCCCAGTGAATTCCGGAGGTGAAGATCCATGGCGGTCGGCAGGCCGATACGCCCGATAGCGGTTGACGACGACACTCTGCGAGGCCACTTGGCCGGCGCCGACACTCCCGCATTGCTGATGACGCTCGCCCATCTCACCGGCGACACGTCGATCCTGCGCGAGGATCTTCGGGCACCGGGCTGGCTGTTCGCCCCGCAGGGCGGCCTGACCGTTGAGCAACAGGCCGCGGCCCGTGAGACCGCCCTCGGCGTCCTCGCCCGGATGCGCGACGGGGATGCCGACACTCCCCCGGCTCCCCCCAGCAGCGAACTGCTGCGATCGATCGCCAACTGGACCCTGGGCTCGGATGCCGAGGAGCTCCTACCGCTCCTCGCCGAGGAGATCGCGCTGCCCGGCGACGATCCGAAAGCCCCCACCTGGTCCAGGGCGGAGCTGAGCCCCGACGTCGACTTCCGAGTCGCCATCATCGGCGCGGGCTTCAGCGGGCTGCTGGCCGGCTACCGGCTCACCCAGGCCGGCATCCCTTTTGTGCTCTACGAGAAGAACCCCGACGTCGGCGGCACCTGGTTCGAGAACACCTACCCGGGTTGCCGAACCGACGTGGCGAGCCACCTGTACAACTACTCCTTCGCGCCGAAATACGACTGGCCCCACCACTTCTGCAGCCACGACGTCGTCCTCGCGTACCTGCGCAGCTTCGCCAAGGACTCCGGCGTCGCCGACCGGATCCACTTCGGGACCGAGGTCACCGCGATGCGCTGGGACGAGGAGCAGCTGCACTGGCGGATGTCGGTCAGCGGGCCCGAGGGCGAGCGCACGGTCGTCCACCACGCCGTCATCAGCGCGGTGGGACAGCTGAGCCGGCCTCGGCTGCCGGACATCCCCGGCCGGGACGACTTCACAGGCGCCTCCTTCCACTCGGCCGCCTGGGACCACTCGACCGACCTGACCGGCAGACGCGTCGCAGTGATCGGCACCGGTGCCAGCGCGTACCAGTTCATCCCCGAGATCGCCGGGACCGCGTCCGAGGTTGTCGTCTTCCAGCGCAACCCGCCGTGGCTACGGCCCACCCCGCACTACCACGAACCGGTGCCGGAAAGCACGCAGTGGCTCTTCGAGCACGTTCCCTACTACGCCCAGTGGTACCGCTTCTGGCTGTTCGCCCCCGGTCTGCGGGGCACCCTGGAGGGGTGGATCGTCGACCGGGACCATCCGCCCACCGAGCGCGCCGTGTCCGCGCTCAACGACCAGCTGCGCACCTCGCTGCTCACAGCGATGGAAGCCCAGCTGACGGACGCACCGGAACTGCGCGAACGCATCGTTCCGGCCTATCCGGTCGGCGCGAAGCGCGTACTGCGGGACAACGGCCTCTGGATCGCCACGCTGAAACGGGACGACGTGCGCCTGGTCACCGCCCCCATTGAGCGGATGACCCCGACCGGGCTGACCGCAGGCGGCGAGGAGTTCGACGCCGACGTCATCATCTACGCCACCGGTTTCCACGCCTCCCGCTACCTGGCCCCGATGAGGGTGACCGGCCGCGACGGGGTCGATCTGCACCAGGCGTGGAACGGCGCCCCCCAGGCCTACCTCGGAATCACGGTGCCGCACTTCCCCAACCTGTTCTGCCTGTACGGCCCCAACACCAACCTCGTCGGCCACGGGGGCAGCATCGTCAACTTCTCCGAGTGCGCGGTTACCTACATCCTGGACGCGATGCGGTTCTTACTGGCCGGCGGACAGCGTGCGCTGGAGATCCGCGAGAGCGTGCACGCCGATTACAACGCCTGGGTGGACCGCGGAAACCGCGAACGGGCCTGGGGGTGGACGCGGGTCGGCGGTTGGTACAACGAGGGCGGCCGATCGGCGACCAACTGGCCGTACACAGCCGGGGAGTACTGGCAGCGCACCAGAACCATGGACCCCACCGAGTACGAGATCCGCTGAAGCGGGCACCGCTCCCCCCGCAGCGCGAACCATGCCGGCCCCCAAGCAAATCGAGGAGGACCAGAATGCAAGAGGTCATCGAACCCCTCTCCATGGCCGCCCGGCGTGTCGCCGAGGTTGCCTCCAAACTGCGTGTCGATATGGAACACGAACGCCGGCTCAGCCCTGACGTGGTCAAGGCCGTGGCCGAGGCCGGGTTCATGCGCCACTTCGTCCCCACCGCATTCGGTGGACATGCAGGCACCTTCGGCGAGCTGCTGAGCGCGATCACGGTGATCGGCGAGGAGTGCGCGGCATCGGCGTGGTGTACCTCGCTGTTCGCGAGCTCTCCCCGGTTCGTCTCGTTCTTCCCCCCGGCCGCGCAGCGGGAGATCTGGGCCGAAGGGCCGGACGCCGTCGTCGTGCCCTCCGTCATCCCCTTCGGCGAGGCCGTCGCCGAAGGGGACGGCCTGGTGGTCTCCGGGCGGTGGCCGTACATGAGCGGCATCGAGTTCGCCGACTGGGTCATCGTCTGCCCCAAGGTGTTCCGTAACGGCGAGTACGAGTTGAAGCTGGCGGCCATCCCGCGCTCGCAGTTTCGCGTCGAGGACACCTGGTTCAGTGTCGGCATGCAGGCGACCGGCAGTAATACCGTCGTCATCGAGGACGTCCTGGTCCCCGCGCACAGGATCGGCGAGCGCACCGCGGTGTTCGCCGGCCGCCCCGGCGATGCGTTCTCCGAACCGCCGGTCGCCGGCCTGGCACCGCTGTCCGCCATCAACGGGCTGACGTTCGTGGCCCCTGCGCTCGGCGCGGCGCGCGGCGCCCTGGCGCTGCTGTCCGCGTACCTGGGGAAGAAGGTCCGCGACGCTCCGTCGCTGCCCGGGGTGCCGGGCGCGGCGGGAAACCTGGCGACCTACGAGAGCGTGCTGGCGCGCTCGTCCGCCGAGATCGACTCCGTTCAGTTGCTGCTGGAGCGCATCGCCGATCTGGCCGACAGCGATGGCGAGATCACTCCGGTGGACATCGCCCGCAACGCACGCGACAGCGCCTTCGCCATCGACGTGCTGGTGACCACGATGAATCGCATGTTCCGTACCGCGGGAACCGGCGGCCAGGGGGCAGGCGGCTCCCTCCAGCAGCACTGGCGCGACATCAATTCCATGGCCACGCACCAGGCCCTGCAGTTCGAGCCGACCGCGCGGAACTACGCAAGGACACTGTTCGGCGCCGGGCCGGCCCTGACAACCACGAGACAACCGGAAATCCAAAGGAGCACAGAGTGAGCCATTCTCAACCGTCTCCGGACCGCATTCTGCAGACCGGACTGGGCTTCGAGGCGTCGAAGACGCTGCTGAGCGCAGTCGAGACCGGTGTGTTCACCGAGCTGGCCAAGAGCCCGGCGGACGCCGCGACACTGCGGGAGGCACTCGGCCTGCACGAGCGCGCAGCACAGGACTTCTTCGACACCCTGGTGGCGCTGGGGTTCCTCCGGCGGGTCGACGGCGTGTACCACAACACCGACGAGACGGACGCGTTCCTGGACCGGGCCAAGCCGGCTTACGGCCACGCCGGAGCCCTGCTGGAGATGGCGAACTCTCGGCTGTTCGGCATATGGAACAACCTGACCGACGTGCTGCGCACCGGACAGTCGCAGGACGAATCCTCCTCCAGCGACCTGGGGACGTACGACGCCCTCTACTCCGACCCGCAACGGCTCAAGCAGTTCCTCGCGTCGATGACGGGCATCAGCCACGCCGCCAACTGCAAGATCGCCGAGCAGGTGCCCTGGCAGAACTACAAGTCGGTGGCCGACATGGGCAGCGCGCAGGGCGACCTGGTGACGCAGATCCTGCTGGCGAATCCACACCTGACGGGCATCGGCTTCGACCTGCCGTCGAGCGCGCCGGTCTTCGAGGAGTACGTGGCGGAGAACGGCCTGGAGGAGCGGCTACGTTTCGTCGGGGGCGACTTCTTCACCCAGGACTTTCCCAAGGCCGACGCCTTCACTTTTGGTCACATCCTGCACAACTGGAATCTGGAGAAGAAGAAGCTGCTCCTCAAGAAGGCATGGCGGGCGCTGCCCCAGGGCGGTGCGGTGATCGTCTATGACTCACTCATCGACGACGACCGCTCGGAGAACGCATTCGCCCTGCTGATGAGCCTGAGCATGAGGGCCGTCACCGACGGCGGGTCCGGCTACACGGCGGCCGAGTGCATGAGCTGGATGAAGGAGGCCGGATTCAGTGGCATCCGGACCGAGCATCTGACCGGTCCCGACTCGATCGTGGTAGGCATCAAGGAGTGACCGGACGGCCCTGAAGCCGTACAGGTCCGTCGTCCGGATTCCACCGAACGACGGACCGCATCTCCCCGGTGAGGTGCACAGGACCCACGAGTCGATCTTGCACAGGCCGCCTACAAGGCCTGGTGAGCAGTCAAGAAAGAGGAGTACAACGATGCACGACGCTTCACCCGTGGCCGGAGACGATCCCCTCAAGGCGCACAAAGAGCTGGTCTCCCAGTTCATCCAGGCGTTCTACAACGAGAAGGACTTCGAGCGCGCGAAGTCGCTACTCACGGAGGATTTCGCCAACCACCACCCCGGCGTCGGCAAGGGCCGCGACCGAACGATCACCACGTTCCGGGAGCAGGCCGCCACACCCTTCCCCCAGTTCTCACTGACGGTCCGACGGATGGTTGCCGAGGGCGCCTACGTCTGGACCCACAGCCTGGCCAAGGTTGATCCGGAGGCCACCGGGGCCGTCGTCGTGGACATCTGGCGAGTGCAGGACGGTCTGCTGGCCGAGAAGTGGGACGTGGGTCAGCCCGTACCCGAGGACAGCACGGCCGACGAGATGATGTCAGACCACCGATGACTGCCAGGATGCTTGCGGTCACGCAACGGACCTTCGGCGGACCGGAGGTACTGGAGACAGCCGAAGTGGCCCGTCCGCGGCCCTTGCTCAACGAGGTGCTCGTACGGGTGCAGGCGGCCGGTGTGAACCCGCTCGACTCCCTCGTCCGTTCCGGCTCCCTCCCGCTGCTGGGGCAGCCACCTTTCGTTCTCGGCTGGGACGTCTGCGGTGTCGTCGCGGAGGTGTCCCCGGGGGTCAACCGGTTCGCCGTCGGTGACCAGGTGTACGGCATGCCTCTCATCCCCCGTGCCCTCGGCGCCTACGCGGAGTACATCGCCGCGCCGTCGCGCCAGTTGGCCCGTAAGCCGGCCACCCTCGATCACCGTCAGGCGGCCGGTCTGCCGATGGCCGGGCTGACGGCCTGGCAGGCGCTCGTGGACGTGGCAAAGGTCGGCAGCGGCCAGCGAGTGCTGATCCACGGCGGTGGCGGGGGCGTCGGCCATTTGGCCGCCCAGATAGCCAAGGCGCGTGGTGCCGAGGTGGTGGCAACGGCCAGCGCAGCCAAGCACGCCTTCGTACGTGAACTGGGCGCCGACGAGGTAGTCGACTACCGCGCGGTGGACTTCGCGGAGGTGATCGAGGACGTGGACGTCGTGCTTGACGGCATAGGCGGCGACACCGCGACACGCTCGCTGGACGTGCTGCGGCCGGGGGGCGTCCTGGTGACGATCGTCGAGATGACGAATGCCGAACTCGCCACCCGTGCGGCCCAGCGCGGCCTCGGATTCGCCGGTGTCACCGCGGAGCCGGACCAGACTGGACTGACGGCGCTGGCGGATCTTGTCGACTCCGGGCGACTGCGGGTCCACATCCAGCATGCGCTGCCGCTCGCAGAGGCGGGGAAGGCACACAGGCTGATCGAGTCGGGTTCCACCACGGGCAAGGTCGTGCTGACAGTCTGAGCGGTGGGGCCGGTCCGGCCTCCCGTGGTGCGGCGGCTCGTCGCCCGGTTCGCTGTTGCGGGTGGCGCCTACGGGCTTTCCCGTGCCCCTACGGGGACCAGCGGGTATGCGTGGAGCAATGCCGTCGGGTGCGGACCGCTGCTACGGATCGTCAGCCCAGGACACTAGTCTTCCGGCCAGTGCGACCTGGCCGGAAGACTAGGGGGCGAAGGCAAGCAATTCACTACTATGCATGCATGGGAAATGTGGACCTGGGGGAGCCGCAGCGCACGCTCGCCGTGGCGAAGGACTTAATGCGGGCGCCCCTCAAAGAGATTCTTTCCACGGTTTCGGGGAACATGACCGCCCTCGTACGGCACAAAGGCCTGGTGATGCTCACCGGCGACTGCCCCAAATCAGCGACGTGGAACCACGGTGACCACGAGCTGACCCAGGACATCACCGCCACGGAGCTCGCGCTCATCGCCACGCATACCGACGTCGGCCAGCCGTGGTGGGGCGAGGCACGCCTGGGGGGTGCGACGCGGCGGGTGCTGGCCGTCGCCTCCGCACCGCCCGGCTCTGCCGGCGCGCTGCTGGCCGTACTGCTGGACGAGGACACCAGACCCGAGCCCCGGGCCATCGCGTTGATTCAGCAGTTGTGGGACCTGGCGACCATTCGCATCGTCGAATTGATGCCCGCAGCCATGCCGGTGAATATGGCAGGCCCCTGGATCGCCAACAGCGAACGGGCGCGGGTGGTCGCCGATCTGACCGATGCGCACGCCACCACACTGACGACCCTCCTCGGGGTGCTGCGCACCCGTAGCCTCGACGACGCCGCCGCCCGCCGGACCGCCACCGACCTCGCGGTGTCCGCGCTGGTCGAGCTGCGGGCCAACGGTGAGGACGACCAGCTGCCGCCGGAGGAGACGGCCAAGGACGCCTTCAGCAGGCTGTGCGACATGCTCGGACTGCTCTCGCACTACAGCGTCGTGACGCTTGAGTTCTCCCCGCCCGACACCCAGCGGCTGATCCCCGCGGACATTGTGCGGGCAGCGCTGACCACGGCGCGGGGCACGGTGCTGACCATGCTGGAGCAGGGAGGCGTCACCCGGATCCGGGTCAGCTGGCACGTCGAGGACAGCGAACTGCGCATGACCATCCGGGACGACGGCCCGGGGACACTCGCCGCGGAGGCGCTGGCCCTGCACCGGCTCACCGACCGGGTCGCCGCGCTCAACGGAGCCCTGCACGTCGATGCGGTGCCCGACTGGGGCACGATCGTCACCGCCAGACTCCCGTTGACGGCACCCGACCGTCCACGCAACGATCCGTTGAGCACGCTCAACCCGCGTGAGCTGGACGTCGTCGAGCAATTGGTGCATGGACACCGTAACCGAGCCATCGCAGCGCGGCTCCAGATCAGCGAACACACCGTCAAATTCCATGTGGCCAAGATCCTGAAAAAGCTGGAGGTCGACTCCCGCGGGGAGGCCGCGGCTCTCGCCCGGTCCTTGGGGTTTCCCACTGAGCGGTCGCTGGTGAACTAGGGTCCGTCTTCACATTTGAGCCACTACCGGTGCCCTGCCCACCTCAGGCACCGAGGGAACGGTACCGGGGGTCCTGGGACGCTCGGACACTCCCGACCACAGGAGACGACCTGCGCACCAGCGCCGTGGCCCCTCGCTTACACCGGAAGGGGCTACCGCCGCCTGGGCTACCTCGGGCTGATCGTGACCCTGTAGGCGGCTCCGGCCCTGCCGTGCGTGCTCACGGTGACGATCTGCCCGAAGTCGTCCCAACTGGCCTTGCTGCCTTGGACATCGACACGGAAGCCGCCCGGGTAGGTGTCTCCGGGCACGGTGATCCGGGTGGGTCCCGCTGCGTCGGCACGGGTGCGGAAGGTGAGGGTGTAGGTGCGGGTGGCCGGGTCGTATCCGAACGCGAGCGGGTCGCCCGCGACGGCCTGCGCGTACGGCTGGACGAGCAGCTGGGCGTTGGGCTTCGCGGCGCCCGTCTGATCGAGGAAGCAGTAGCCCCCGCCCCGGCACCACTGCCACCATGTCCAACCACTGGAGAAACGGTCCAAGGAGGCCGTCATGTCGGTGACGAACTGGCGGGCGTGCGGAACGTAGGGGTTGCCGCCCCACTCCCCCACGATCACCGGCATGCGGTGACGGGTCGGGTAGTCGCTGATCGCGGCCTCGTAGGCGGGGATGAAGGTGCCGTTGGGGTCATAGTCGGCGCCGGTTTCCATCGCGGTCTCGTAGAAGTGCGGTGCGTAGCCGGCGTGCGGGTCGTCGATGTGGCCCATCCGGGTGGGGACACCGACACCGACGATGACGGTGGGTTCGACGAATACCCATGACGTGTGGTCGACCAGTCGGATCGCCCGGGCAAGGCGGTTCCACAGCTCGGTGAGTTCGGTGGCCTCGAAGCGGGCCGCGGCAGCGGGGAGGTCTTCGCCTTCGAGGAACTTCGCGAACGGCTCGTTCATGAGGTCGTAGCCGAGCAGCGCCGGGTGACTGCCCAGGGCGGAGGCCACCGTCATCCACATGCGGGCGTGCGCGGCGCGGAGGTCGGCGTCCTTGTACAGGTGGTCGAAGGCGGTCTGTACGGAGGGCTCGAAGTACTCGGAGAACCAGTCGTCGGGTATCGGCCAGAACGGCAAGCCCTCGTCGCGGGTGGCCCAGTCGGGGATGCCGCGGGAGCCGAAGTGGGGGCCGTATACGTCCTGGTGGGCGTCGAGGATGACCTTGATGTGGTAGCGGTTGGCCCAGTCGAGAATGCGGCGCATCTTGGTGAGGTAGCCGCGGTCGTAGTGCCCGCGGGTGGGTTCGAGGTCGTCCCAGAAGAATGCGAGGCGCGCCAGGTTGAAGCCCCGGGCAGCCATGTCCTTGAGGTCACTCTCGTGGATGTCGGCGAATGCGTCGGCGCCTCGGCTGCTCTTGTCGGCGAGGTTGAAGCCGCGCCACTGGAGCGCGCGGCCTTGGCCGTCGGCGATGTAGGTGCGGCCACCGACCGTGACCCGGTCGGGGGTGCGGTCGGGGTGGGCCTGGGCCTGCGCGGGGAGGACGCCGAGCAGGAGGGCGGCCACGGCGAGGACGGTGGGGGCGACGCGGGAGATCAGGCGCATGCAGGAGACCCTTTCGAGGGTGACTGCTTGGGCGGCGAGCTCTGGCCGGTCGGATGCTACTGGCGGATGGGTGAAGTGCACAGGTGCGCACGGGAGTTGGCGGATCCTCGTACTTCCAGGGCTTCCCCGGCGCTGTCGCCGGGGTTTTCCCGGTGCCTTCGACCCGGTCGGGGCTTCCTCGATGTCTTCGACGCCGGGCTGGGGTGCGGGCTCGATGAGCGCGGCCACCGACGGACCGATGACCGGCTCGAAGGCGGGGCCGCTCAGGTGGCAGTCACCGATGAGGGCCAGCAGTGTCCTGACGCCGGTCAGCCTCATGGCGCGCCGGGGCGGCGAAAAACGTGGTGCGCGGGGCCGACGGAACCGGGTAATGTCGTTGTCATGTTCTTCCAGACGCCGATTTACGAGTGAGAGCGTGATGGGCCCCTGCTGACGTCCTCCGACGTCGCCGCGCCCGTCCCCCACCGATGAATCCGTAGATCACTTCACATCATTCCGGGAGAACCCGTGAGCAAGAACATCAACAATCCCGTGGGCATGGGTGGCGGCCAGCGCAAGAGGCTGTCCCGCGCCGAACGGCAGAACAACGGTCCGCACCGCAACCTCGACCGCAAGGGTGCCGCCGACCAGAAGGCGGAGCTGGTGCGCAAGATGCGCGAGAAGGCAGAAGCAGCCGAGGCCGCCGGACAGACGGGCGACGACACCGCGCAGAGCTGACGCACCGCCGCCGCTGGGCGGCATGGCAGTGGGCAGGGCCCGGACCGCAACGCGCGGTCCGGGCCCTGCTGCCGTATCGGGGCTCTGCCACCGGAGCGAAGGCCGGCGGCTGCGTAGGTTGCAGGCGAGAGCACTTCCCGTCGGGTTTCGAGAGCGGACGATGATCGGGCGCTCAGACATGATCGCGCACACGCCCTAACCGGAGCTGGACCTGCTCTCACGGCTTGCTCTTCGCACTCTGATGCCGGTGGCGGGGACCGGGGCGGCGGAGTCGAGTGCGACCGGCGCGGTCCCCCGAGGCCGAAGCCCCACCCGGCACGTTTCATAAATCCTGCTCTTAGAACGTCCCGGTGGACTTGAGGCGAGACCGATGCCCGGTGGCGGCGGGGCTTTCGGGTGCGCGGGGCCGACTCCCTGCCCTGACCGCATGCCGCCTGCTCGTGCCCCGTGCGGGCACGGACCACGACACCCCGTATGGAGCAGCCCGTGACGACGTTGGACAAGCCCGCGCCCGCTCGGTCCCAGGAGTCACCTCACCTGCTCCTTCAAGCCCCGCAGGTGGATAGCGGTACGCCGAAGTGCCGCCGCGGGCCGGGAGTGCGCCGCGTGCCGGCAGTGACGGCACTGGTCGCGCTGGCGCTCGTGGCGCTTTCCGCCTGTGGCGACGACGGTGACGCCGACGCGGGGGCCAAGGCGGCCGTCGCGAAGGCCTCGGTCGCCAAGATCAAGGTGTCGGCGAAGGACGGTGCCACCAATGCCAGCATCTCGGGCACCGGCGTGACGGTCAGCGGCGGCAAGCTGACCGGCGTGAAGCTCACCGAAGCGAACTCCGGAAAGGAGGTCGCCGGTGCCATATCGTCCGACGGCTCCTCCTGGAAGCCGGGGGTGCAGCTGGAGCGTGGCACCAAGTACCGGATCGCGGCGAAGGCCAAGGACTCCAAGGGGCGCACGGCCACCGAGAACTCCTCGTTCACGACGGTCTCCAACGCCAACAGCTTCATCGGCTCCTACACGCCCGACGACGGCAAGACCGTCGGCGTGGGCATGCCGGTGTCGTTCAACTTCGACAAGGCGATCACCAACAAGAAGGACGTCCAGTCCCACATCACGGTGACCTCCAGCAGCGGCCAGAAGGTCGTCGGCCACTGGTTCGGCTCCCAGCGCCTGGACTTCCGGCCCGAGGACTACTGGAAGGCCGGCTCCAAGGTCACCATGAAGATCGACCTGGACGGGGTCAAGGGCGGCCAGGGCATCTCCGGCGTCCAGTCCAAGACGGTCTCCTTCACCATCGGCCGCTCCCAGGTCTCCACCGTCGACATGAACACCCAGCAGATGACCGTCAAGCGCGACGGCAAGACCTACAAGACCATCCCGATCTCCGGCGGCAGCCCCGACCATCAGACCTACAACGGCCAGATGGTCATCTCGGAGAAGTTCGAGCAGACCAAGATGGACGGCTCCACGGTCGGCTTCACGAGCGAGGCGGAGACGTACAAGATCCCTGACGTGCCGCACGCCATGCGGCTCTCGACCTCCGGCACCTTCATCCACGGTAATTACTGGAGCTCCTCGTCCGTCTTCGGCCAGGCCGGCACCAGCCACGGCTGCATCGCCCTGCGCGACCAGAAGGGCGGCGGGGGCGACACCCCCGGCAAGTGGTTCTTCGGCGAGTCCCTGGTCGGCGATGTCGTGGTCGTGAAGAACGCGAACGACAAGACCATCAAGCCGGACAACGGCCTCAACGGCTGGAACATGTCCTGGTCCGAGTGGCAGGCGGGCAGCGCGGCCTGACTGCGGCATGCCGTGCGCGGCCGCTTCCGGTGCCGCCAGGTCCCGGACCGCCGTCAGGGTCGAGTCATCTGTACTTCGGACACTTCCAGCAGACCGTCGAGTTCGACCTTTCCCCGGGTCTGGTCCGGACTGACCACCAGGCCGTCCCGGCGCACGATGTCCAGGAGCCGTTCGGCCAGGGGCAGGACCATGTGCCGGCCCCAGCATCGCTCGCCGGCGTGGCCGAAGGGGAGATATCCGGGGTGGGTGTCTCCGTCCAACTCGTCCCAGCGGTCGGGGTGAAACGCGTCGGGCTCGTCCCAGAGCTGGGGGTCGCGGTGGCTCAACAGGGGAAGCAGCAGGACGTCGTCCGTCGGGCCGATCCGTGGGTCCACGTCCGAGAACTCCGGCGAGGCCATGCGCAAGATGTTCCATGAAGGGGGAAGCAGTCGGAGTGCCTCGAGGAGGATGTTCCGGTTCGATACCTCATCACTGAACGGCGCCCCGAGCCATAGGGCGTTGGTGACCAGCGCGGAGACGGTGAAGCACACCGGTGCCGCCACCCGCCGGTACAGGTACATGGCGTAGCGCCGGTCACCATAGGTCTGGGCATCGAGAACGAGAGCGGCGAGTTTTGACAGCGGCACGCCCTGCCGTGGCCTGCCCAACAAGGCGGCACCGGAGGCGACGGCCGACCAGGTCAGTTTCGGTGTCAGTTCCAGCCGGCGGTCGACCAGAACCCGGAATCGCAGACGTTCGTTTCCGAAGACGAGATTCCGTAGATACACATGCGCCACATGCGGCCACCGGCCGGTCAGATCGACCGCGCCACCAAGGGGGCGTTGCAGCGCGTTTCGTACGTCCGAGCCCACTGCCTGCATAAAGGTGGACGCGTCGGAACGGCTGACGAGCCGCCCCTGGACGGGTTTGAAGGTGGGCCTCTCCTCCGCATTGGCCGGCCTGCTGCGGAGCAAGCTGTCCATCAGATCGGCTCCGGCGATTCCGATGGTGTCGGGCTCCAGCCGGAACAGCGACGCACCGCGATAACGACTCAACAGCTCGTCGATTCTCGGCACGAACTCGATGACCCGTCCGCTCCCGCCGACGCGGTGCACAGGCATGGGTGAACTCCGTGGGATAGAAGGTTCGCGCCGACCAGGCTTCCTGGCCGGCGCGAACCCGGCAGGGAAACTACCTGGTTAAATCCAGCCGTACCAGGCGTATGCCTTGAGGCTCTTTTCCGGGCGGAATCTCTTGACGAAGCGAACGAGTTTCATGAGTACCCCCATCTGTACGGCGAACGTGATACCTGCGAGATGCCTATTCGGCGGCAGGGGATGTCGCGTCCGGGACGAATTCCCGCATGCACCCATTTCTACCGCCGTGGAAAGTGAAGACCTGTTCGGCAAACGTGTCAAGTGACTCGCATCACTCTTTGAATCGCCCCATTCGCGTTTCAAATTCATGCATAGTCACATCTCGGCAAATCGCCAATAATCCGCCCATTGACACCCAAGGTGGGCACTGGAAGTACGCAGGTGACATCTCATGAGGCGATTTGCTGAGCTATTGGTGGCATGAGCGTGCTGTATGGCAGTGCTCGGGTGGCGTCCGATGCTCCCGCCAGCTTTCGACTGCCCCTCCCGTGCACACCGCGCAAGACGTCACTACTGCGGGCAGGCGGCAGGGCGCCGGCAGGAACACCGGGATTCTCTCCGGAGAATTTCCGGGCCGAATTTCAGGGCTGGCCCGACGAAGCCACAGAACCTGGATGTTCCTGCCGGCGCAGCGGGCGCATTCAGCCGGACCCATCGGGGGCGCGTCGCCCTCGCGTGGTGCGGGTTGGCGGGTGAGCGGGTGTGCTCCGGCGCTCGGGAGGCAGGTGGGACGCTCCGGTTCGCGCCCCGCATTCCCGTCTTCCAGTCGGTTCAATCGTCAGAGAAACGGCGATTTTCCGTGCGTATTTGAATACTTAGCCATTAGCTCATCACCTGCACATTGGTCTGATCGGGTGCGGGGTAATGAATGCATATTCTCAATGCCCGCGAGCGGGTGGATAGTGACAACCCTCCACCGGGTTTCGGATCCTTTGGTGCGAGCAGGAATGGAGGCAACAAGTGACCATTGAAGAATGGCTCAAGACCAATGTCACCACCGACACGAGAGCGCTCGGGTGGTATAGCGGCCCGGAGTGCGAGGATCGCATCGTGCGGGCCTATCGCGAACTGCTGAGTGGCTATGAGATCGACACCTCGAAGATCCTCAAGACCACCTGTCTGGTGAACGGCGAGCACACCGGTGTGGTGCGCATCCAGGAGAACAACTTCTTCTCGATCTGCGCCCACCACTTCCTTCCGTTTTTCGGGAAGGTCAACATCTCCTACGTGCCGGGCGACCGCATTCTGGGGCTCGGGAAATTTCCTCGTCTGGTGCAAGCGTTCAGCCGGCGCTTCCAGATCCAGGAGTACCTCGTCAAGGACATCGCTGAAGAGATCATGTCCTCCGGCGGCGCACAAGCCGTACGAGTCACCTCCCGTAGTCGCCACCTGTGCATGTGCAGCCGTGGCCCCTCCGACCAGACCGTGACCACCGACACCTCCTATGTCGCGGGCGATCAGGAGTTGATGGCCAGGTTCGGCTTGGACGACTGATCCGGACTCGCGTGGCGGGAGGTGGGTTCAGTCATCGACCCTCCCGTCACGCGGCCCACACCGTGACCCACTATGCGCTCGCAGCTGTCTCGCCGCCGCCCTTCTCGCGTCGGCAAGAGCGCCGACGCGAACGAGACAGGCGAGATTCGGCGCATCGACGAGAACCACTCATGAGCCGTATGCGGCCCGGTCGGGCCGCCCGATATCTGACGGAGATTCCGTGGGCGAGAAGGAGAGAGGCAGGCACGGTCGTACTTCCAAGTCGCCCTGGAAGTACGTTCTGGTCACATGGCTCGCCGGTGTGCTGGCGGCGGTCGGTCTGGGTGCCGTCTCGGCGGCGGGTTCCGCCCTGCGACTGTCACTGGGTCTGTCGGCCGGTGCGCTCGCCTGGGCCACATCGAGTATCACGGCCGTGGGTGCCCTGCTGAGCATCCCGGCGGGTTGGTGGGTCAGCCGCTTCGGGGCCGAACGGGCCCTGTCCTGCGGGCTTTTGGTGATGTCGGTGGCCGCCGCCGGCAATGCGGCCGCCGGATCATTCGGGCTGCTGCTGGGCTCACGTCTCGCTGAAGGGGTCGGCTATCTGCTGGTGTTCGTGGCGGGCCCGGTCGTTCTCACCCGCGTGACGGAAGGCGGCATTCGATCGGCGGCGCTCGCCTTGTGGGGCACCTGCGTCCCGACGGGGCTCGCCGTCGCCGCGGCCGTCGGCGGAGCCCTGGCGTCCTGGTGCACCTGGCACCAATGGCTGACCGTCACCGCCCTGGGTCCGCTGGTCATGGCCGGCGTACTCCTCGCCGTGCTGCCCCGGCTGCCGAGGACGGCGGTCCCGTGTGCGCAGCGCGCGGCCGGCGCCTGGAACGGGGCGCTGCGGCTCGGCGTGGCGTACGGAAGCCTGTGCCTGGTCGGCGTCGCGGTGGTGATGGTGCTCCCGCCGTTCCTCACCGAGTTCCGGCAGGCCACGCCGGCGGTGGCCGGCACGGTGATGGCCGTCGTCTGTCTGGGGAGCGCGTTCGGCGGGCTCGCCGCCAGCTGGCTGTTGCGGCGCGGCCTGGCCGTCGCCGCGCTCGCCCCCTTGGGCGTCGTGATGCCGGTGGCCTGCCTTCCCGCGTTCTCGGCCGAGTTCCCGCTCGCGGTCAGCGGCGGAGCGGCCACTCTCGTGCTGGTCGTCGACGGACTGCTGATCTCCGCCGTCTTCGCCGCTCTCCCCGCCTCGGTGAGCCGTCCTGAGCAGGTCGATATCGCCAATGGGATTCTCAACCAGCTCGGCAGTGTGGGGACGCTGCTGGGACCACCGCTTTTCGGACTGCTCATCGCGACCGCGGGATTCGGGGCCGTCGCAGCCGCCACGCTGTTCTTCGGCGGACTGGGCACGATCCTGCTGCTGACGACCGCGCGCACGTCCGCAAGGGGTGCGGCAGCCGCCGTGCTCGGGGCGTTCGACGCGCCGGAGGATGGGGAGCCGCTGGGCGGACCGGAACTCCTGGGGGACGGTGACGGGCGTCAGCAGCCCCACTGCACGGGACCGTGACCGATGCGCCACGGAGTACGGCGTTCCCGGCTGCTGTACGCGCTGACGGCAGTCCTTCACCTCGGAGAGGGCAGCATGAACATCGACTTCCTTCGGTTGCGGGACGATCCTCATGGCGAGTTCTGTCTGTACTGCCACGCCGAGGCGGTCACCTGGAGGATCGCGGACGGACGCAAGTGCTGCGCCTGCGCCGCGTGCGGCCGTGAGGCGCAGCGAGCCATCGTCGTGGACCCCTGCGTCTCCTGGTGGACCGATGCGGACGGCGAGTACTGGCATGAGAGTGCCGGTGTCTTCGTGCGCGACCGGCGAGCGAGGTTCCTCTTCTTCCAGCGGACCGCCTTTCCCTACTCACTGACCGTCCCCGCGGGCCATGTCGAACGCGGGGAGGATCCCGAGTGCGCGGCAGCGCGGGAGCTGTGGGAGGAAGTGGGAATCCGCGCCGCGAAGGGGTCTCTCCGACTGGTTACGGACGAGGAATTGCGCGGGGACGTGTGCAGGCGGGGCTCCGACGCGCATCGCTGGCACGCCTATCTGCTGGAGGTCGACGAGTCCCGGGAGGCGGGCGGGGGTGGGGAGGTGACCGTGCAGGAGGAGGGTGAGGCGCCCGTCTGGCTCACGCTCGACCAGGCACGTTCCCGCCGGACGACGTTCGCGGTGGAGCACATCATCGGGCAGTGGGCCGAGAGACTTCTCGCCGACGGTGGCCCCCGAACTTCCCGGCGATCGTGGTGAGTTGTTCGTGTCGTCGCTGACCCCGCCGGGGCCGGTGCGCCGGATGTGGGATGCCAGCTCGCCGTCCGGCGCCGGTGCCGACGGTGGGGAGGGGTCTCGCCACGCCTGGGGCAGCAGCGGGGATTCGACGGCCGCGTTCCGGCCGGCCCGGTACGCTACGGCTCGTGCGGACGGATCCGCAGCACCGCGAGATCCGGGCGGCGGCGCTCATGGGCGGTCACCGTGCCCTGCCGGCACGGGGGTTCGGCGAGTGCGGCCTCGGCGCCCTCCACCATCGACGCGACGGCGCACCGCAGCGTCCGCACCCATGCCGCCTCCACCGCCTCGATCCACCGCGGACCGGCGGTGCGCCGCAGGGCCGCGCGCGGTGCCACCTCGAACGCCTCGTAGTGCGCCGGACGCACCCCGAGCTTGCGATGGTCGTGCCCGAATTGCCGGAAGATGGCGGCCGCCTCGGCCCGGCGGTGCAGATTCTCGATCAGGTACCAGGAGGCGCGGGCGAGATGCGCGGGTCGGCACGGTGATCTACGCGATGTTCGCCGGATTCCCTTTCCGGTGGCCCAAGTTCACCGGGACATTGCTCGACGAATGGCTGGGAAAAGTCACCTTCTGGATCCTTGTATTCGGCTTCCACCTCATGTTTCCCGTGCTGTGACGACCCCTGGGGCTACGGCCGCTCCCTGGAATGGGCCACCTCCCGCCCGCCGTCGCGCCACAACTTCACCGTCAAGAAGGGAGAAAGAAAGGGTCATGACGGGGGAGGCACGGCAAATACACAGCAAATTCACAGGGAGGAATGGACAACCCTTGACTGAAGGTTGACCGCTTGAGTGGCGAGCTACGCAAAAGGCCGAACTACGTTCCCTGTCATGCCCCTAAACCCTGCCACTCTCCCTGTTCTCCCTTACCGCAAACCGACGCGTGGCCGGGATTACTGGGTGCTCGACGACGTATTGCCGGACCCGGCCGCCGTGCGGGAACGCTGTCTGGCCCGCGACGACTGGACCGAGGGCTATCCCCACAAACCCGAGAGCTGGCCGGGCCTGCGCACCATGCCGGCACTGGAGCCCGACGAACTGGCCCGCGTCGAGAGGCTGGTGCGCAAGGCGACCGGTGCGCCGAAGATCTGGGCCGAACGCCCCACGGGCGGCGGCACCGTGAACCACAACTGCGTCCAGATCGTCGGCAAGGGCGAGTGCGAGCCCCGCCCGCACACCGACTCCCGCACCCTGTGCCGCTACGCCGCCGTGCTGTACCTCAACCCGCTGGTCCCCAAGGACTTCGGCACCAGCTTCTACCGGCAGCGCCTGCCGGGCGGCGCGCTCGGCGGCAATCAGGTGGCCGCCCCGCACAACAACCTGGTCGACGCCCTCGGCACCCGCTTCGTCGCACCGGACTCCTTCGTCGAGGACCTCCGCGTCCCGCACCGCGCCAACCGGCTGCTGCTCTACTCCGCGAACCTGATCCACACGGCCACCGCCTACTGGGGCACCACCATGGAGGAGAAGCGGATGACGGCGGTCTTCTTCTGGATGGCCTGACCCGGCCCCACGGTGATTCCGAGGGGCCGGCGGGAACGGCCGGGCCCTCACGTCCGGCGCGTGGCGGGGAAGCCGTGTCCCCGGGCGGCCATGACGACGATCAGCACCGGAGCCATGAGCAGCAGAATGCTCCATGGCAAGGAGGAGGGACCGAACAGGTCGAGGAGCACCCCGCCGACGACGCCGCCGCCGGCCATCGCCACGTTCCACAGCGTGACCAGCATGACCTGCGCGGCGTCCGCCTGGTCGCCGCCCGCGTCGCCCACAGCGGTCTGCAGGAGCGTGGGGACACCTCCCCATCCCAGGCCCCACAGTGCCGCCGCGACGTAGACCAGAGCCGTGACGTGGGACAACGTGGCGAGTGTGGCCGCCGCCACGGCGACCAGGAGGGTGCAGGCGACCATCATGACCCGCAGCCGGCGGTGGACCTGCGCCCCCACGAACCAGATGCTCACCAGCGAGGCGACGCCGAAGACCAGCAGCACCAGATCGGTGGAGCGCCCCATGCCGAGTTCGGCGAGGAAGGTGGCGACATAGGCGTAGAGGATGGTGTGCGCGAGGACGAAGACCAAGGTGACGAACAGGACGGGGCTCACGCCCGGGACCGACAGCGCACGCAGGATCGGGCTGCGGCGCTCCTGCTGCCCCGGATAGTCCGGAACCGTCACGAGGATCCACACGATCACGAGGACGGCGAGGACGGACATGGCCAGGAAGGCCGCACCCCAGCCGAGCACCCGGCCGACGAAGGTCCCCGCGGGCACCCCGAGCGACAGCGCCACCGGGATGCCGGCCATGGCGATCGCCATCGCCCTGCCCTGAAGGGGCACGGCGACCATGCGGCGCGCGTATCCGGACAGCGTGGCCCAGGCCAGCCCCGCCGCCACCCCGGCGACGAACCGGGCGACAAGGGTCAGCGTGTAGTCCGGTGAGAGCGCGGTGACGGTGTTCGCCACGACGAAGACCACCATCGACGTCAGCAGCAGCCGCTTGCGTGACCATGTCGCGGTGGCCGCCGCCAGCGGGATAGCCGTGAGGAAGGTCCCGACCGCGTAGATGGTCACCGACTGCCCCATCGCGGACTCGCTGACCCCGAGCGAAGAACTCATCGCGGGCAGCACACCTGCCGGCAGGGTCTCGGTCAGGCTGGTGATGAACACCGCCGTGGCCAGCGCGAGCAGCGCCGCCAACGGGAATGCGGGTTCACCGGTCCCGGAGGTCCCGGAGCGTCTCCCGCCCTCGACGGACGCACTGGCAGGGACTTGCGTGGTCATACCCATACCTCGAATCGGTAAATGAAAGCAGGGGTGAACAAGGTGCGTGCTGGTGTGGGGGGGGGACGCGCCGTCGACGGGCGGTAGAAGCCGTCGGAATGCGCGGGGACCCAGCGGATTTCACCCCTGGCCGGTTCCACTTCGCGGGAACCAGAAGGAAAGCTACTTTCTCAAGACCCGGGCCGGTATCGGGCGTTGGATCTACGTCCGGAGACCCGAAGAAAGGGGAAGGAATGCCCTGGGAAACGGACGCTCATCAACGAGACCCTGAGCGGGACAACGACAACGTCCGTTTTACCGCCGCCTACTTGACGTGGAGGAAAGCGCGGGTGAGTTCCATGACGGGGGTGGGTGCGGCGACCCAGTCCATGTGGCCCTGGCCGGGAAGTTCGATCAGTTGGCTGCCGGCGATTCCGGCATGCAGTTGCCGGGATCCGTCGACCGGCACCATCTGGTCCTCGACCAGCCCGATCACGAGCGTCGGCGCGGTCACGTCGGCGAGCCGGGACCGGTTGTCGATCCGGGCGCACAGGTCGATCTGCCGGCCCATTCCCAGCGGCGGCCACTGGTCCTGTCGCAGATGGTCCGCCAGGCCCTGCGGGCCGGCGCTCTCCACCGCGGCCGGGCTGTAGGCGGTCAGCTGCGCGAACCGCTTGAAGAGATCGCGGTCACCGGAGAACAGCTTGGCAAGCGTCGAGAAGTAGAACTGGTCCCGCGCCCCGGTGGAGTGCACCCAGCCGCCGACGAGGACCAGTCGGCGCACGAGCTCCGGGTGCGTGGCGGCGAACGCGGTGGCCACGGCCGCACCGAGGGAGAAACCGAGCAGGTCCACCGGGCCGTCGGCGGCCTCCCGGGCGACCGTGGCGAGTTGTTCGACGATCATCTGCGTGGTCAGCCTGTCGCCCCCGTCGGTGGTGCGGCCGCTCCCGCTGAAGTTCGGCCGGATCACGGTCCGGTCGCCGCTGAAGTACGGCACGAACGGGCTGAAGAGCGAGTCGGCGCTGCCGCCCGTGCCATGGACGAGCATCAGCCCCGGTCCCTCTCCTTCGACCGCGTACTCCACCTCGGCGGAACATATGGATGCGAACGGCATGAAACTCTCCAAAACCTGATGAAGGGGACTCTTACTGAAGCATTCCTCCGTTCGAACCATGAGTCCAACACATAGATTTCATGGCATTGATCGTGAGGGGAGATGGATGAGAAGGAAAGAGGGGCATGCCGGGCCGGGAGTGGGCGCGGACCGGCTGGACCGCGGAGCGGCGTCGGGCTCGCCCCTCGCGCCTGAGCTCCCGTCGCGCCTCAGCCCCCGTCGCCCGCCTGGATCGCCCTGACCGTCCGACCGACGTCCTCCCGCAGCCGGTCGAGGTCACAGTCCTCGCCGAGCACCATCCTTCGCAGCTGGGGCATGCCGGCGCTCCAGCTGGCCAGGGCGAGAGTGAAGAACACCTGGGTACGGGCGCTGTCGCCGGGGGCGCCGCCGGCCTGTGCGGCAAGGATCTTGTCGCCGTAGTGCCGGGTGCGCTCCACTTCCCCGGGAACGGGGCCGTCACCCACCTCCAGGGCCTCCCACATCACCAGGCGCAGGGCTTCCGGATGCTTCCGGTGGTAGTCGAAGAGCTGCTCGGCGTAGTCGGGCAGGTCCTCGGAGGGCGGGACGGCCCGGGCGAGGTCGGCCATGGCCCGTTCCAGGACCACGGCGAACAGCTTGCCCTTGTCGCCGAAGTAGTCATAGATCGCACGCTTGTTGGCGCTGGCGGAAGCGGCGATGCGGTCCACGCGGGCGCCCGATACGCCGTGCGCGGCGAACTCCTCGGTCGCCGCCGCGAGGATGCGTTCCCTGGTCGCTGCGGAGTCGTATGCCATGGCCGCATCGTAACTAACCAGTTCGTTTGACACCGGGGGCGGCGCGTGCCACCGTACAAAGCGAACCATCTAGTTCGTTCGATTGGACCCGGTTATGTCCACCACTGATCCCTCCACCACTGCGGCCCCGGCGGGGGTGTCCCGCGGTCTGCTGCTGATCATGGCGCTGGCCTGCGGTGTCGCCGTGGCCAACGCCTACTTTCCGCAGGCGATCACCCCGCTGATCGCCCACGGCTTCCATATCGGCGAGGCCACCGCGACCACCCTGGCGACCATCACCCAGCTCGGCTATGCCGCCGGACTCTTCCTCCTCGTCCCGCTCGGCGACCGCCTCTCCCGCCGTCCGCTGATCACCGTGCTGCTGGGCGTGGCCGCGCTGGCCCTGCTCGCCGCCGGCCTCGCCCCGGCCACCGGCCCGCTGCTCGCCGCCGCGGTCGTCGTCGGCCTGGCCACCGTCGTCCCGCAGATCATGCTGCCGATGGCCGCCGGCATGGTCGCCCCCGAGCGGCAGGGCGCCGTCACCGGCACCCTCCAGGCCGGACTGGTCGGCGGGATCCTGCTGGCCCGCACCTTCGGCGGCGTGCTCGGCGAGCAGCTGGGGTGGCGCGCCCCCTACCTCGTCGCCGCCGCCCTGACCGCGCTGCTCGCCGTGACGCTGGGCTTCGCCCTGCCACGCAGCGTCCCGGCGGTCCGCGTCGGCTACCCCACACTGCTGGCCGACACCCTGCGACTGCTGCGCGACGAGAGCGCCCTGCGCCGCTCGATCTCCTTCCAGGTCACCCTCTTCGGCGGCTTCAGCGCGGCCTGGACCGCCGTCACCCTGCTGATCACCGGCCCGCGCTACGACATGGGCACCCAGGCCGTCGGCCTGCTCGCGCTGATCGGCGCGGCCAGCGTGTTCCTGGCCCCCGCCGCCGGGCGCTGGGTCGACCGCTACGGCGCGGACCGCGTCAACCTGTGGTGCCTCCTGCTCGGCCTCGCCTCCGGTGCCGTACTGCTGACGGGACTGATCGGCGGCGCGGTGGGGCTCGTCGGCCTCGCGATCGGGCTGCTGCTGCTCGACGTGGCGGTGCAGTGCGGCCAGGTCGCCAACCAGGCCCGCATTTTCGCCCTGCGCCCCGAGATCCGCAGCCGGCTGAACACCGGCTACATGACGTGCGGCTTCCTCGGCGCGGGCGCCGGCTCGTGGCTCGGCACCCGGGCCTACGCCCAGCTGGGCTGGGGAGGCGTGTGCGCTCTGATCGCGCTGGCCGCCCTCGTCGCCGTCGCGGCCTGGCTGCACGGCCGCCGCGCCGCCCGCGTCCCGGCCGAGGCCCCCGCCGAGCCGCACGACACGACCCCGAACGCTGCCCGGTTCGTCCGCAGGTGACCCGTCCGGTGCCCACTCCCGCAGGGGGCACCGCACCGCGTTCCGCACCTTCCCGGCCAGTTACTCCCGCCGGTTCACACCCTCCCGGTACGGACACCTCTCCCCGCACGGAAAAGCGCCCGCTCGGCCCGCCGCTGTGACGTGTCTCATGCGGTGATCTCCCGGGCCGTCGGCCGAGCGGCGAATTCGGCGCGAACAGGCCCCGGGGCCGCGGCCGTTGGCCTCGGGCGCACGGCCTGACGGGGCCGGTCCGCGCGGTGTCGCGGCAGGGCGGCGGCGTTCCCGGCAGGTGGCCGGAAATAGGGTGGTCGGCGGCAGATGGCAGCGGCCCCTCCGGCAGTGCGGGGTGCGCGATACCAGGATGGACGACACTTCCCATGGATATGAGCGCCGGCGAGCGCAAGGGGCTCAGCCTCTTCGCCCTCATCATGATCGGCATCGGTTCGATCTTCGGCTCCGGATGGCTCTTCGGGGCCGGCTCCGCCGCCCAGGTGGCGGGCCCCGCGGCGTTGGTCGCCTGGGTGATCGGTGTCGTCTTCATCGGCCTGATCGCGATGTCGTACGCCGAGGTCGGCTCGGCCTACCCGATACCCGGCGGCATGGCCCGCTACGGGCATCTCTCGCACGGCCCGGTGCTCGGCTTCCTCACCGGCTGGGCGGTGTGGATCGCCACCGCCTCGCTGGTGCCGATCGAATCGATCGCCGCCACCCAGTACATGACGTCCTGGAGCTTCGGCTGGGCGAAGGGGCTGGTCGATCCGGCCACCCACCAGCTGACCCTCTCCGGCACGGTGATGGCGCTGCTCCTGACTCTCGCGCTCTGGCTCACCTGCTTCTGGTCGGTGCAGCTGCTGGCCCGCGCCAACACCGTGCTCACCCTGGTCAAGTTCGCCATTCCGGTGCTGGCGGTGCTCGCCCTGGTCGGGTCCGGGTTCCACCCCTCGAACTTCACCGCCCACGGCGGCTTCGCCCCGTACGGCTGGCCGGCCGTGCTCACCGCCGTCACCACTTGCGGTGTGGTCTTCGCGTTCAACGGCTTCCAGGCGGTGGTCAACCTCGGCGGTGCGGCGAAGAACCCCGGCCGGGCCATCCCGATCGCCCTGGTCGGCGCGCTCGCCCTGGGCCTGGTGATCTACCTGGCGCTGCAGGCCGCCTACCTGGGGTCGGTGCCGCCCGAGCTGCTGGCGCGGTCCGGCGGCTGGCAGGGCGTGAACCTCAACTCGCCGTTCGCCGATCTGGCGGGGCTGCTGATGCTGCACTGGGTCGTCACCATGCTGCAGTTCGGCGCGTTCATCTCGCCGGCCGGCTCCAACATCGCCAATGTCGCCTCGGCCGCGTACATGGTCACCAACCTCGCCGAGACCGGTTTCTTCCCCCGCAAGCTGGCCGCCGTGCACCCCCGCTACGGCACCGCCCGCCCCGCTATGTGGCTCAACCTCGCCTTCTCCGTCGTACTGCTGCTCACCGTCGGCCGCAGCTGGCAGGCGCTGGCCGGTGTGGTGTCGGCGGCCATGGTCATCTCGTACCTGATCGGCCCGATCGCCGTGGGAGTGCTGCGGCGGACCCGCCCGGCACTGCCCCGCCCCTTCCGCCTGCCGGCCGCCGGGGTGCTGTGCCCGGTCACCTTCGCCTTCGCCGCCTGCGCCCTGTACTGGTCGAAGTGGCCGGAGACCGGAAAGATCACCGTGCTGACCCTGGTGGCCGTACCGATCGCGGCGCTGGTGCTGTGGCGCCGGGGCGAGCGGCGACTGCTCCGGCAGTTCGCCCCCGCCTGGTGGATGGTCGCCTTCCTGCTCTGGACGGCCCTGGTCTCCGCGCTGGGCGGCGAGGAGTTCGGCGGCCGCGGCCTGCTCCCCGGCGTACTGGGCACCGCCCTGATCGCGGTCACCGCCCCGGCCTTCTACTTCTGGGCCGTACGTTCCGGAGTCCGCGCCCACGAACGCGGCCTCACCGGCGACCCGTCCCTGGACGGGACCGAGGCGACACCGGCCGCTTCGACGGACGACGACCGCCGGATGGCTACGGTCTGAGCGGTTGAGCCGGGGGCGGATGGGACGGCGGCGGGCTTGGCTGGGCGGTCAGGAAAGAGCCCGATTAGCTGGTCACGGCTCTTCGCGGTCCGGGAGAACCGCTGGATCGCTCCCCCATCCCTGCCCAGGCAAGCCGCGCCCGGTAGCGCTCATGCGCGCGTGTCCCCGGCGTCGGAGCCCCTCACCGCGCCCAGGGCCCGCAGGGCGTCATCGTAGGGGCGACGGCCGAACCGGAACGGACCGAATGCCCCATAGTCACGGGTCTTGCGGTGCGGTTGCTCGAAAGCGTCCCAGGTCACGCATTCTGCCGTCGCGGTGATACGAGCCATGAGCGACCAGCACCCCCACTCGCCGCACGCACAACCGAGAACGGCTGTCCTCGGCCCCGTCGCGTGAGTGGACCGTCCGGGGAAGTGGTCCTGCATCGGACCGGACCGGTGGAACGCCGGGATCAGACCACCGTAGGCGTCGCCTGCGGGCTGCATCCCGGCGCCGATCTCGAACTCGTCGATCAGCTCGGCGAGTTGTGCGCCGGCGATGCGGGGGACGATCACGAGCACGCCATCATCGCCACGCTGCAGGCAACTGATTGTCATTGCCGTTGTCCTCCCCTCCTGTCAATAACTTGAGCTGCCGATGCCGCTGCTGCGCGGTCGCTCACCCGCGCATCTCGTCGTGCTTGCCGGGGATTTCCTTGCCGTGCCGTCGGCCCGCAGAACGGCGCGGGCGGGCTTCACCACTGCACAACTCGCCGCTCCGGGGAATACCGCGTCTCCTCCACGGAGAAGGAAACGGGAAACAGCACCATTCGCCTTGTCCGTCCGGCCGGGTTGCCACATTCTTTCCTGCGGCAACCCCGTTCGCCTGGATGGATGGTCATGGAGGTTCCCGTGCCGCAGCCGTCCACCGCGTTCGGCGAGGAACTGAGGAGGCGTCGTTTGAACGCCGGACTCAGCCTCACCGCTCTGTCTGCCGCCGTGCACTACAGCAAAGCGCAGCTGAGCAAAGTCGAACGAGGCATCAAGGCGCCCAGCCGTGATCTCGCCCGGCTGTGCGACGCCGCCCTCCGGGCCGGCGGAGCACTGATCGCCCTGGTCGCCGCATCCGCTTCCGGCACAGCGGATGAGCCGGCACCAGGCGGAATCGACGAGGAGGAGTGGACGATGCAGCTGTCACCGGACGGCTCGGGCTGGTTCCGGCCCATGGGCCGACGCCAGGTCGTGGGCGCCGGCGCCGCCTCGTTAATGAGGTGGCAGACCGGCGGTGCGGGCTCGGTCTCACCGTCGACGGGCGCCGGAATGCTGGAAGCGTCCCGCGCTCTGTTCACGCACTATCGGCGGCTCGGCCAGACCGTCGAACCCGGCTTTCTCCTCCCCGGCCTGATCGCGCAGACCCACACACTGCGGGAGCTTTCGACGCACGCCGACTCCCGCACCCGCCGGGAGCTGCTCGCACTCGGATCCAGGTACGCCGAATACGTCGGGTGGCTGGTGCAGGAGACCGGAGACGAACAGGCGGCGCTGTGGTGGACACAGCGCGCGGTGGACCTTGCCGCCGCCGGCGGTGACCGGGCCCTGGCCGGATATGCGCTGGTCCGGCGGGCCTTGATCACGCTGTACCAGGACGACGCCGAACAGACGGTCGCCCTGGCGCAGCGGGCGCAGAGCGACACGCTCCCGTCCCGCATCCGCGGACTCGCCGCGCAACGCGAGGCACAGGGCCATGCGCTCGCGGGCGACCGCGATTCCTGTCAGCGTGCCCTGGACCGGGCCCGGGTGCTGCTCGCCAGACAGGTTGACGACGCCGACGCACCGGTGATCGGCCCCATGCACCTGCCCGACTCGGTCGGCATGGTCACCGGCTGGTGTCTGTTCGACCTGGGCCGCCCGCGGGAGGCAGCGGAGGAGCTGAACCGGCAGCTCGCGTGGGTCTCCCCCAACGCGGTGCGGACGCAGGTGCGTTACGGCGTACGACGGGCGCTCGCTTACGCGGCGGACGGCGAGATCGACCATGCCTGCACCCTGACCGAGCCCCTTCTCGACGGAGTGGCGGCCGTGCGTTCCGCGACCGTGACGATCGATCTCCGGCGGCTCACCCGCGTCCTGGCCCGTCATTCGGACCACGCTTCGGTGCGCCAACTCTCCCCGCGACTGGGGACGTTATCCCGATTCACCCATTGAAGAAGGAATCCCATGGCTGATGTGTTCATCAACTACCGGACGGGCGACGGCAATGAGACCGCCGCTCTGATCGACAACGAGCTCTCCAATCGCTTCGGCAAGGACCGCGCCTTCCGCGCCTCGAAGTCCATCTCCCCCGGCACCGCTTACCCCGACGCACTGCTGACGAGCTTGCGCCGCAGCGCGCTGCTGCTGGCAGTGATCGGTGAGGACTGGATCAACTTCCGTTCCAAGCTGTGCAATCCGGAGGACTGGGTACGGAAAGAGATCCTGGAGGCGTTCGCCTGCGGACTGCCGGTGGTCCCCGTCCTGGCGGGCAGGACGACCGAGCGCCTGAAGAAGGGCGATCTGCCGGACGAGCTGGCGCGGCTGGCCGAGCTGCAGTCCGTACGGCTGGACACGCAAAACGCCGAAGCCGATCTGAAACGCCTCGGTGATCTGGTCGCCGACATGGTTCCCGAGCTGCATGACCTCGAGCACGCCGAGGCGCCGGCACCCGACCCCGGTTCGGTGTCCAACTCCGTCGGCGACGTCCACGGAACGGCCGTACAGAGCCGGGACTTCACCGGAGACGTCGGTGGCACCGTCATCAAGGGATCGACCGGCCCCGTGCATTCCGGCAACGGCAACATCTATCAGAACTCCCGCCATGTGTCGGGCGGCCGGCACTATTCGGGCGACGGCATGACGAACATCGAAGGCAACCATCGTGGTGACATCCGGCACCGGTTCGGCGGGCCGGAGCGGCGCGGGGACGACGAACGGTGAACGACACCTTCACACGGGTCAGCAGTCCCGGCGGCTCGGTGCATGCCGGCCAAGGCCACATCTACAACTTCCACAGCTGCACCACCAGCTCCTCCGCGCAGCAGCCGGCCGGGCGAAGTCCCCGTCGCATCGCAGATGACCAGCTCCGGCTGCTCAGGCAGCGCTTCGTCGACCCCACGGGTATGGGCGAGGCACGCCGCCTCCTGGTAGAGCACAGCACCGTGATTCTGGACGGCCCACCGGGCAGCGGCAGGTCCGCCGCCGCCCGTGTCCTCCTCTATGAACTGCACCAGAGCACCGGCATCTTTCGCGAACTGCTGCCCGGCGACAAGGAGGAAGTCGCTCTCACGGACGCCGGACTGGTGGGCCCCGGGGATCGCCTGCTGCTGGACCTCGGCGAGGCCGACATGGCGGGATGGTGGAAGTACCGCAGGGATCTGTCGGCGCTCCGCAAGGCCGCACAGGAGCAGCACGCCCACCTGGTGGTCGTCATGCCGCCGGACGGCACGCTGGAATCCGACCTCCAGCCCTACCGTGCCGAGATCTCGTGCCCTCCGGCTCAGGAAGTGCTCCGGCGGCACCTACGATTCCACCAGATACCGCACGAGGAATACCTGCAATCCGCACCCGCCTCAGCCGAGTTCCTCGACGCGCCGCGTTCGATGGAGGAGATCGCGGACTTTGCCGACCGCGTGCGGCGGGCCCGTGGCGCGCATCGAACACCCGACGATTTCGCCGGCTGGTGCGAACAGGCTCGCGACGCACGAAAGACGTGGAAACACGAGGTCGCCGGTCTCGTCGCCGAACGGTGTACGGCACCGCAGCGGGCACTGCTGTGCACCACGGCCATGCTGCACGGCGCGCACGCGGACGTCATCCACCGCGCCTCAGCCCTTCTGCTCCGCACCCTCAAGACTCCTCGTGACACCGTTCACCTGCTGGAGGGCAAGGACCTGGCCGAGCGACTGACGGAGATCTCGGCATCAGCCGGACCGGATGGCCACGTACGCTTCGACAGGCTGGGCTTCGACGCCGCCGTGCGCGTCCACTTCTGGGACCACATGCCCGACCTCAGGCCCCTCCTCAGCGCCTGGGCGGACCGGACCGCTGAGCTGGTCGATCGGCACCTCACCGAGGACCTCCGCAGAGAGCTGGTGAGACGGCTCGCCGACCAGTATCTGCGGACCGGGAAGTGGAGAGAGCTGGCGGCACTGGCGGACAAGTGGGGCACCGGCCCTGCGCATCCGGTACGTCCGGACGCAGCCATCCACGCACTCAGCTGCGGCCTGGAGAGCAAGCAGTACGGAGCGAACTTCCGGGAACTGGTCTACACGTGGTGCAGGGACAAGCAACTCGCGGGAGACCTTGCCTACGTCCTGCTCCGCGTCTGCACCGAGGTGATGGCACCCACCCATCCCGACCAGGCAATGGTCCGGCTTCGCCACCTCGCCCGCCGTGAGCACGGTGGTGCCACGCCCGCGCTGGACGCGCTGTGCGATCTGGTGGCGACGAGCAGCCGACTGCGGCGCCGCATGCTGGACCGACTCACCCGGCATTCGTCCGCCCCCGCCACCGATGCCCGTCTCTTTCTGCGGATCTGCGACCCGGTGCCACTCACGGACCCGGGCGGCTCGCCCCGCGCGCTGCTGGACGAGAGCTACGTGCAGGGCTGTGTGACCACCGGCTGGCGGGCGGTGCTCGTCCATCTGCCGCGGGCGCACTGGCATCCGTACGCGAAGCGCTGGCTGCACACCGCTTCCGACGCCGGCGACCATCGTGACCTGCTGCTCGACCTCCTGGTCGACGCCGCCGACCGCGACGGCACCTCTCTCGCGACGCTGTACGCCGTGGCCCGCGCCGCGGAACCCACCACCTCGAGTGGTTCGGCGCACGGCGTCACCACCACCGACCGACTGCTCCAGAAGATCTCCGCGGCGCAGGGCCTCCGCCCGACGGCCGCCTCGTCTCGACCGGCTCCACCCAGGGGGACCACACCATGACCACCGGCTGCAAGACGACGACTGTCTTCCTCACCGTCCTGTGCGCACTGCTGATGACGATCCTCGGCCTGACGCAACAGTGGCCCACATGGGCCTGGGCCGCCCTCGTCGTTCTCCTCTTCGGAGTGCCCACGGCAGCCTTCAGAATCGCCGCCTCGCGGCGCGGCTCCGTACCGGTCGACTTCGAGGAGCAACGCACCGCGGTGCCGATCGAACGCAGCGAACACCGCGTCACTTCCGTTGCGCTTCCCAGCCAATGGGCCGACTATGACTTCCTGTTCTCCGCCACCGTACGGTGGTTCCTGCTCGAAGCGGACGGGAACGGCACCGTCGTCAGCCCGGTGGGTCTCGCCATCGAGACGGTACTGGACTGCGCCCGTGCCATCACCGAACTGCGGGAGCCCGGCCGGGCCTCACTCGTCCAGCACGAGCTGAGCGGTGCGCTCAGCAGGATGCGCCCGGACCGCGCCGGACACCTCCAGGTCATGGCGGAGGACATCACGCTCACCTTGCACGAGCACGACCAGGAGCGGTTGGACAAGCTCTCCGAGGTGCGCAAGGACAAGGCGGTCTGGGAACACCAGCGGAAGTACGAGCAGAGCAAGCGTGAGTACCTCGGCGATGACGTGCTCAAGGACACCGGCAGCGCGGTGGTCTGGTGGCTCGCGAAGAACGACGAGCAGGTGGAGAAAGCCGTGGCGGACCTCGGTCTGCTCGCCCAGCTCACCTCCGCGGCCAACGACACCGACGTGCCCGACCGGCTGCGGGACCTCCTGCCCCAGCCGCGCAGCGAGCGGCCCGACCTGCACGCCGTGGACGCGCCGACCGCTTCGTTCGAACGAGAGCCGACCGCCGCCGACCACTTCGAAGGCTTCCTCGCCGGTATGGGCTTCGCGGACGGCGATGTCCGGCGGGTGATGTTGGCCAAGCAGATCGCCGACATCATCAAAACGCAGGACCGGAACGAGACGGCCGAGGAACTGCTGCGCAGGTTCGACCCGCCGGCGAGTTACACACCGGTCGACGACCCGACCGACGAGACGCCCGGACTCTGACCCTTCGGAGGAGACACACGATGGACAGCGAGCTGGCCGCTCTCGCCACATCTGGAGCGGCAACCTTGATCTCACTCATGGTCACCGATTCGTGGACGCACGCCCGCGAACTGGTCGGACGGTTTCTCTCCCGTCCCCAGGCGGACGGTGCCACACTCGCCGACCTGGACTCCGTCCGGGCCCGCCTGCTCGCCGCCCGGGCTGCCGCCGGCACACACACCACCGACGACCTCACCGACCAGTGGCACACCTATCTGCAAGGAGTTCTGCAGTCCGGCTCCGTCACCGCAGACACCCTGCGCGACTTGCTCGCCTCCCTGCAGCAGCTCGCACACGCTCCGGAAAGGCGACGGCTCACCGTGCACAACGACATCAGCGGCGGGGTCCAGCACGGCCCCGTCATCCAATCCGGCCGGATCACGGGACTCACCCTGCACGTCCATCCATCCGTCGACGCCGCGCAGGACTGAGACCGTGCTGCGCACGACGCCAAGTCGCTGATGCAGTTCAGTGGAGCTGCCCCGGTTCGTAGTCACCGGCCGGATGCCGGGTGAGGACGTCGTGCCGGTCACCGTGTTCATGGAGCAGGTCAGGGACGAGGAGCGCCCCGCGTCCGGTCCTCACCCGTTACGGCGAGCTGCGTCGGCCTCCTGTGCACGCGCCTGGAAGTCGTCGCGCAGCCTTTTGTAGTGGAGGTCGAACTTGTAGACCTCTGCGTCCTTCTCCGGGTAGACGCCGTGTGTGAACGCTCGTGACATCACGCCCTTTTGGGCGCGCTCGCACACCGCGTTGTCCTGCTCCGCGACCCGTTCGTTGAATTCGACGACCGCGCTGGGGTCGAAGTCGGCGCGGGAGACGCTGTCAGGGTGGAAGAGGTAGTCGGTGACGAGTCGGCAGCTGGTCGGGCCGGTGGGCTGTACCAGGGTGGCGATTGCCTCGCATCCGCTGATGTCGAGGAACATTGCGGGGAAGAGCAGGGATCCGAAGTAGGAACTTGCCTCCTCCCCGGCCATTCCCGGTATGAGGAGGTGGCGCGATTCGCGGTCGTCGGCGACGCTCATGCGTCCTTCGGCCAGCGACACTCCCCCGTCGGACCTGCCGTCCTCGAAGACCACGCCCGACCGGAACGCCGGCACGATGTCGACGAGTTCGGGGTGCACCGTCGGACAGTGGAGGCATTCGTTGTAGTTGGCGACGATGATTTTCCAGTTGGCCTGTACCTCGTGGACGGAGCGGAAGCCGCGCCGCAGTCCGCTGAGGTCGAATCGTTCGAGGTCCAGGACCCCTTCGCTGTCCGCCAGGGCGTCGCGCAGGGCGGGCGGGTCGTCGCGCTGGAGATTGACGAAGACGAAGCCCTGCCATTCGTCGACGGCGACGGTCCAGAGTCCGTGTGCCTCGCGGGAGACTTCCTCGCGGCCGACGTGCGGAGTTCCGCGGAGTGTGCCGTCAAGCGTGTAGGTCCAGGCGTGATACGGGCACCTGAAGGCGGATTTCACCTGGCCGGAATCCTCGTCGCACAGCCGCGAGCCACGGTGCCGGCACACGTTGTAGAAGGCGCGCAGTGAGTTTTCCTGGTTGCGGGTGACCAGAATGCTCTCGCCCGCGACGTCGGCGGTGATCCATTGGCCCGCGTCCCGTACGTCCTCGGTACGTCCGACGCATATCCACGACCGGAAAAATATCGCCTCCCGGTCGAGCGAGTAGACCGCGGGGTCGTGATAGTCGGGACCAGGCAAAGTTGCCGGCAACGCATTCACTTGGACTCTCCACTCCCGGCGACCCGTGCACGACAAGGCGCCTCGCACCCTTGAGACCCTGACTAACTAGTCAGTCAGGAAACTACCGAGGTGGCCCCTTTGTCAAGGGGTGGAGCCCCAGGCGCAGGCTCCGGCAGCGCCCGGGGGCTCGGGTCAGCGGCTGCCGGGGGCGGGTCAGAAGGGTGCGGGGACCTGGGCGAACTGCCCGGAGACGTCGCCGGCCAGATCGAGCGAGTCGGGATTCAGGGCCATGACCGGGGCGCCGGGTGACAGGTCGAAGCGGTCCAGCTCGGCCCACAGCAGATTCGGGCTGGTGGCCAGTTCGAAGTAGTACCGCTTGTCGGTGAGGTCGCAGACGGTGCGGTATTCGGTGTTGTAGACCTCGAACCTGCCCGAGCGATAGGGAGCGCCGAAGGGCACGGAGGCATTCCGGGTGACGGCCAGGATTCCGGCGACGGCCTGCCGCTCGTTCGCCGGCTTCGGCAAGAGCGCGCTGAAGTAGGCGGCACGCTGGAAGCGGTCGACCGCATTGACGTTTCCCGGCAGCGGAACCTCGCTGCTGGGCTCGTCATGGCCCAGGTTCCGCACCTTTTGCACCTGCTGCTCCAGCAGGCGGAGTTGCTCGTCGAAGGCGGGTTCGTTCGTCATGACCGTGTACTTGCGGTGGTGGTGCACCCGCCGTTCACCGTTGACGTATTCGATGATCGCCGAATCGCCGGACGCGTCCTCCAGCGCCACGTGCACGGTGGCCTGGAATCCCCGCATCTCGACCATCACCAGCTGGAAGGTGTCGAGGAGACTCAGGGCTTCCTCGACGGTCTCGGCGGTGTCCAGCAGATACTGGATCCACAGGGCGAGCTGCAGCTGCGGTTTGTTCGGGTCACCGGGGCCGAGGTCGGTCTCGTCCAGATAGAGCATGTGCGCCCCGAGGCCGCGCTCGTTCAGTCCGTCCACCGTGCCGCCGCCGTAGAGGGTCGTCACGAGACTACCGAACCGGCTCGTCCACTTGAGGGGATTGTCGCCGGCCACGGTATGGCCGGCGAGCTTTCCGCCGTCGCGCTTCAGACCTTGCGGGAAAACCGTGAGAACGGGCTCGGTCGATTCGGGCCAGTCCATCGTCCGGCCGACCAGAACCGCGAGGTCGTTGGTGTTCCAGAGAATCCGCGTACACATGAGGAAATGCCCATCCGCAGGAACGAAACGGTCATGTCGCCCATAGTTCTACCTCACGTCTGCGCGCTCACCGGGTGAGGTGAGGTGCGGCGTCAGGGTGCTTCGGGGGATGCCGGCCGGGGACTGCCGCGGCCGGTCCGCCCGGCCGGGCGCGGGCAGCGTGCGCGCCCGCGCCCGGAGGGTCCCGCGCCGGTGAACGGCCGGCCGAGACGCACTGCCTAGTGCAGCGTCTTCAGCGCCGCCGCGTCGTACGGCGTCAGCTCCGCGAACCGGTCACCGAGGACCTTGGCCGCCCACTCGGGGTCCTGGAGCAGGGCGCGGCCGACGGCGACCATGTCGAACTCGTCGCGCTCCATACGGTCGAGAAGGTTGTCGATGCCCCGGACCGGGGCGCCCTCGCCCACGAAGCCGCGAAGGAAGTCACCGTCGAGGCCGACCGAGCCGACGGTGATCGTGGGCCGGCCGGTGAGCTTCTTGGTCCAGCCCGCCAGGTTCAGGTCCGAGCCCTCGAACTCCGGGAGCCAGTAGCGGCGGGTGGAGGCGTGGAAGGCGTCGACACCGGCCGCTGCCAGCGGGGCGAGGATCGCGTCCAGTTCCTCCGGGGTCTCGGCGAGCCTGGCGTCGTAGGCCTCCTGCTTCCACTGCGAGTAGCGGAAGATCACCGGGAAGTCGGACGGGACGGCCTCGCGGACCGCGGCCACGATCTCGGCGGCGAAGGTCACCCGGGCCACGGCATCGCCGCCGTAGGCGTCGGTGCGGCGGTTCGTCCCCGCCCAGAGGAACTGATCGAGGAGGTAGCCGTGGGCGCCGTGCAGCTCGACGCCGTCGAAGCCGATGCGCACGGCGGCCGCGGCGGCCTCGGCGAAGGCGCCGATGACCTCGTCCAGGTCGCGCCGGGTCATGGCCCTGCCGGTGCCCTCGGTGCCGTCGACGCGGATGCCGGAGGGGCCGACGGCGGGGGCGTCGGCGAAGGGCGGCTCGCCCTGCTTGCGCACCATGCCGATGTGCCAGAGCTGCGGCACGATCGTGCCGCCCGCCTCGTGCACGGCCTCGGCGACCTTCGCCCAGCCCGCCAGCTGCTCCTCGCCGTGGAAGCGCGGCACCCGATCGCTCTGGCCGGCCGAGTCGTGGCCGACGTAGGTCCCCTCGGTGACGATCAGGCCCACCCCGGCGGCGGCACGGCGTGCGTAGTACGACCGCACGTCCTCGCCGGGGACGCCGCCCGGGGAGAACATGCGCGTCATCGGCGCCATCGCGATGCGGTTCGGGACGGTCAGGCCGTTCAGCTCGACGGGCCGGGAGAGGATCTCGGCCGCGCGGGAGGCGGCGGACGCGGTGACGGTCACGGGGGTGCTCCTCGGAGGTACCAGACGGTATGTGTACACGCACTGAATGCGTGATGGCGTCAACGCTCCTCGGCGCCGACGGCATTCCGTCCCTCCGCACTACCGGGCTGTGATCCAGGACACCCCTGGGGAGGCCGGGGGCGGCCGGTGCCGCTGTCGAGCCCGGAGCCGCCCCCGGGCTACGGGCGGCGCCCCCACGCGGAGATCATCGGCGCGGTGGCCAGGTCGAGCCGGCCGGTGGCGACGTTCGCCAGGTGACGGTCGATCTCCTCGTCGGTGGCGATCCCTTGCCCGGTCAGATGGTGGCGGATCTGCCGCACCGTCGCGTCCTCCAGCACGGCACAGGCCGGCGAGGTGATCGGGAAGTACGCGTCGGCCTGCACCTCCTCCAGGCCGGCTTCGCGCAGCGCCCTGGGCAGGGTCCGCCCGTACGCGAGGTCCGCGCCGCGCCCCGCCATCAGGGTCCGGAAGCCGGACCGCAGCCGGTTGGCGAGCCGCTGCTCGGGGCCCGACTCGTCCGGGCACAGCAGCGGCTGCAGCATGGGGTCGGCGTCCTCCAGGAGCAGCAGGCCGCCGGGCCGCAGTGCCTGCACCATCCGGCGCAGGGCCTCGGCCCGGTCCGCGACATGCACCAGGACCAGCCGGGCGTGCACGAGGTCGAATCCACCGGGCGGCGGCGGATCGGCCGCCACGTCGTGGGACAGCACCTCGATCGCGCCGCCGGCGATGTCCCGGGTCCAGGACACATCGAGGTCGGTGGCGAGGACCGTGCCCGTCGGGGCCACCCGTTCGGCCAGCCCGAGGGGCACGGAGGGACCGCCGGCGCCGACCTCCCAGCACCGCATGCCGGCACCGATGCCGAGGCGGTCGACGTGCCGGAACGTCACCGGGTCGAACAGCTCGGCGAGGGCGCCGAAGCGGATGCCCGCCTCCGACTGCCGGTTGTCCAGCAGATAGCCGCGGTCGGTCTCGTTCTCAGCCATCCGCCGATTCTGGCAGACGGGCGCGGGGCGGGCAGTGCGGATCCCCACGGGGGCGCCCTCGTCTCGGGGGTCGTCCTACGGCGTCCTTCGGTGGCCGAGCCCTGATGGGCGCCTGCCCGGCGTGCGGCTGCCCGTCGTGTTCCCGGCCTGAGCCGCCCTCCGGTGCGGGACGGCCCCGCTGCCTCCGCGCGGCCGATACCGACCTCGATACCGACCTCAATTCGGCGCGCAGGAGCGCCCCTTGAGGTCCCTCCCCATACCGAGGACGATGGCCCCCGTCACACTTCGTTGCACCACGGTGCGCCGATGGGGCACCGTATGGCACCAGGAAGGTGGGGAGCGATGTCCGGCCAACTCGAGGCGTCCGACCGCCCGATGTGGCGGCACAGTCCGGATCGGGACGTGCATGCCGCGGCGCAGGCGCGCGACGCGGTGCGCGGTGCGCCACCGACGGCCGATGAGGAACAGCACGCTTCCGGTTCCCGACCCCCCGCCACCACCGAGTGACACCGATGCCGCATCCTTGGCTGCGCCCGAGCACGGGCCGGCCGGGCGACGCAGGGCAGCCGCGCCCCGCAACCGTTCCGCACCCGGCCCGAGGCGGGGCGATGCGCCACGCACACGACGTCGGTTTCCACCGGTGTCCGACCGACCAGCAAGGTGACACCATGACCACACGGCAGGTCCGCAAACGGTGCCAGACGCTCGTCAGCGAACTCGCTCTCCCCAGCCCCTTTTCCGTCGACGCCCTGGTCCACGAGGTGTCTTTGCGGCGGGGACGGCCGATCCGGATCCACACCTTGCCCATCGGCTCCGCCCTCAACGCCTGCGGGCTGTGGATCGCCACCGACACCGTCGACCACATCTATGTCGAGGAGAAGACCACCAAGTTCCATCAGGAACACATCGTGCTCCACGAGATCGGGCACATCCTGTGGGATCACGGCATCTCCGACGAAGAGACCCACAGCGCGCTCACCACGCTGCTGCCGAGCATCAGCCCCCATATGATCAGCCGGCTGCTGGCCCGCAACAACTACACCACCGAGCAGGAGCAGGAAGCCGAGCTCGTCGCCAGTCTCATCCACTCCGCCGCCGGGATGCTTCCTCCCTCGTCGTCCACCGGGGTGCGCGGCGCACTCGAAATCGCGCTCGGAATCCGCAGGTAGAAGCCATGAGCATACGTTCGCTGAATGAACTGGGCAGCCGTGCCGAACTCCTGGGCGCGCTGGCGCTGTGGGTGGTGATCCTCCTGCGGCTGCCGTCGGCCCGCCGGTCGCGCCAGCAGAAGATGCTGCTGATCGCCGTCGTCGGGATCGCCGGGTCGATCACCGTGTATCTCGACCCCGTCACCGCGGCACTGAATCAGACGTTCACCTTCGCCCAGAGCTGCGGCCTGTTCATGAACACCTGGGGCGTCCTCAGCTCGGCCCTCATCCTCGATTTCGTCCTCGCCGCCATGTCCCGGCGCCGCCCCTGGCTCGTCTACGGCCCGATGGTCGTCACGATCGCGGCTCTGATCGTGCTCAACTACACGATCGCGCCGCACGCCGGCTGTGTCACCTCGGAAGTCGTCCCCTGGTACAGCCCGTTCTGGTGGCTGCTGGTCGCGGCACATCTGATCGGCACCGTCCCGTGCGCCGTGCTGTGTGTGCGCTACGGCCGCCGGGCCCACGACGACCGTCCGCTGCGCACCGGACTCCTCCTGCTCGCGGCCGGCTTCACCTCTTCCTCGCTCTTCTGGTGCGTCGTCCTGGCCTTCCTGCTGGCCCGCCCCACCTGGCTGGGCGCGCTGTTCCCGCTCAACATCGCCGTCACGGCCTGGCTGATGACCGCCGGGGTGTGTCTGCCGCTCGCGCTCGCCGCCCGCCACACGGCCCGCGACATGCTCGCGCTGTGGCGCTTGCACCCCCTGTGGCGCGACCTCACCGAAGCCGTTCCCCATGTCACCCTGGACAAGCCGCTCGGCCGGTTCCGCGCGGTGCTCGGCGGCCCGCGCGCGATCCACCTCCGGCTCTACCGCCAGGTCATCGAGATCCGCGATGTCCTGCTCGTCCTCCAGGACTATGTGACTCCCGAGGCGACCGAAGCCGCCCGTCGTCACATCGCGGCCCGGAACCTGCCCGGCGAACAGAGCGAGCCGGCGATCACCGCGTGCTGGTTGCGCGTCGCGCTCCGGGCCGAGAAGACCACGGCCACCCCACAGCCGAACCAGCTGGCCCCCGGGAGCCCCACCCACGACGGCCTCCGCAGCGAGACCGAGTTCCTGCTCGCCGTCCGCAGGGCCCGCACGCTCCCCGCCGTGCGCGCCTTCACCCACCTGCCGGAAGCCACCCGCCCTGCCACCCCGGACCGGGACGACCACCACACCCCGGCACCCCACACGAGATAGGCGCATCCATGACGCAGCACCCCACCACCACCCCGTACAACAGCGGCATGCTGAGCAATGACGCCGCCGACGAGAGCGCCCGCCTGGAGTCCATCCAGCGCAACGTCGACGCGTTCACCACCGGTCTCCTCGACGGGCTCCCCCTCGAAACCTCCTGGAACTGCCTGGAGTTGGGCGCCGGAGCCGGCTCCGTCGCCTACTGGCTCGCGGAACGCTGCCCCGACGGCCGGGTGGTCGCCGTCGACCTCGACACCCGCCACCTCGACGCGGGCCGCGCGGCGAACCTGGAGATCCAGGAAGCGGACATCACCCGCGACGACTACGCGCCGGGCAGCTTCGACCTCATCCACGCCCGCTATCTCTTCTGCCACCTCGCCGATCGCGACGAGATGATCGCGCGGGCCGCCCGCTGGCTCTCCCCCGGGGGCTGGCTCCTCGTCGAGGAGCCCTACCACCTGCCGGCCGAGACCTCCCCCTTCCCCGTGATCCGGCGCATCCTCGACGGGTATCAGCGCATGTACCGGCAGCACGGCGCCGACATGACCTGGGCCCGCGGGCTGCCGGCGCTGCTGGCCCGCCAGTCGCTGAAGGACGTGGCGTTCGCCGGAAACCCCGGCCTCATGGGCGGGCTCGACAAGGACCGCTGGCTCCCCCTCCTCACCCAGGCGGCCCCCGCCCTGGTCGCCGACGGTCTCGTCTCGGAAGCCGACCTGGCGGAGTTCGCCCTCCTGCTGAAGGACCCCGCGTTCATCGACATCCCCCAGATCACCTTCTCCGCATGGGGCCGCCGTCCTGCGGAAGACGCCTGACGGCTCCCTCCCGTACGGGTCTCGCCGGGTGGGGCTCCCCGCGCGGTGGCGGCCGGGCCGTAGGCTCGAAGCCGACCGTGCGGGGTGCCGAGGGCGAGGAACGGGAAGCGGATGGACGCGGTGGCAGTGGTTTCGGAGGGGGCGGTCCGGGGCGCGTCCGCGGCCGGCATCGCCGCCTTCCGCGGCATTCCGTTCGCGGCGGCGCCGGAGGGCCCGCTGCGCTTCCGGCCGCCCGCGCCCGCGGCCCGTTGGGACGGGGTGCGCGACGCCACCGCGTTCGGTACCGCGCCACCACAGGTGTCACCGGCGCCGGGAGCCGCCGCGGCCTGGCGGGCCGGTGACGGGCTGGACTGCCTGTCGGTGAACGTCTGGACCCCGGACCTCGGCGGGGCCGGGCTGCCCGTCATGGTGTGGATCCACGGTGGCGGATTCAAGCACGGTTCCGCCGGCAGGCCCGACTTCGACGCCACGCGCCTGGCGGCCGCCGGCGTGGTCGTGGTCACCTTCAACTACCGTTTCGGCTTCGAGGGTTTCGGCCGTCTCCCCGGCGTCCCGGACAACCGCGGGCTGCGCGACCAGATCGCGGCACTGGAATGGGTGCGGCGCAACATCGGCGCCTTCGGTGGCGACCCCGCCGAGGTGACGGTCTTCGGCCAGTCGGCGGGCGCGGCCTCGGCCGCCCTGCTCCTGGCCGCTCCCGCCGCGCGGGGCCTGTTCCGCCGAGCGGTCACCCAGAGCATCCCGGACGCCTTCCTCCCCACCGCACGGGCGGACCGGGTCACCGCCGTCCTGGCCGCGGAAGCCGGGGTGGCGGCGACCTGGGAGGGCTTCGCCGCCCTGCCGCCCGAGGCGATCCTCCGCGTCCAGGACACCCCGCTCCAGGGGCCCGGGGCGGGCTTCAGCGCCTTCGGCCCGGTCATCGACGGGGACTTGGTCACCGGCCCGCCCTGGGAGACGATCGGCCGCGGCGCCGGGAGTGAGGTGGACCTGATCTGCGGATTCACCCACGAGGAGGCCCGGTGGTTCACCAGCGCCATGGACGTCACCGCCATCCCCCTCACCGCCGTGGCCGACTCACTGCGGCTCCCGGCGAGCGTGGTCGCGGACTACCGCACCGCCTATCCCGGCAGCACCGACGCCGAACTGGTCACGGTGCTGCTCTCGGACGCGCTGTTCCGGATGCCGACGACGCGGGTCGCCGAGGCCCATGCCGGGGCGGGCGGCCGCACCTGGCTGTACGACCTCACCTGGCGGAGCCCCCTCCTGGGCGCAAGCCACATCCTCGACGTGCCACTCGTCTTCGGCAACGCCACGAGCCCCCTGGCCATGCGGTTCCTCGGCACTCCGCCACCCCCGGATTTCCGCACCCTGTCGGAGCACATGCGCGCGGCATGGACGTCCTTCGCCACCGACGGCGACCCGGGCTGGCCGCGCTTCGACCCCGTGAACCGGACCACCCGGCTGTGGGACCTCCCCACAGCCGACGTTCCCTACCCGCTGGAGCACTCCCGCCGGATCTGGGAAGGCGTCGAACGGGGGCGGTAGTGGTGCTGCCGCCAGGGCGGGGCCTCGTCGTCGGCTACGCGCACGAGGGCGAGCCCCTGTCGCACGTCGGCAGCCGTTCGGTGGCGCGGCGAGGACGTGCGTGCGGCGCTGGACGACCCCGCATTCACCGTGCACGACGGGACGCCGGTCGTCCTGGAACGCTTCCGCCCGCTCACCGGCCTTCGCCCCGGCGCGTGAACCGCGTACCGGCAGCCGCGCAACGCCCCCCCGGAGAACGGGTAGTTACTCTCCTGGCGTCATCTTCACCACCTGCTTGCCCACCACGCCGCCTCGCTCGAACGCCCGATGCGCCGAGGCGATGTCCGCCAGCGGATACACGCTGTCCACCACGGGGCGCAGCCGGCCGGATGTCACGTGGTCGGCCAGGGCACGCAGCGTGTCGGTGTCCGGGTTGGAACTCAAGGTGCGGATGCGGCGGGAGCCGTGCACGCTCGACGCGGCGATCGCGGCGACGGACGAGGCCGACAGGGAGATGGTGGCCATCCGGCCTGCGCGGGTCAGCCGTCCCCGGAAGCGGTGGAGGTCCGATCCGACCGTATCGAGGATGACATCGAACGGTCCGATCCGATCGGCCGTGGTGGTGCCGTAGTCGAAGGCCTCGTCCGCCCCCAGCTCACGCAGCGCGTCCGCGTGGCGTTCGCGGCACAGCGCGGTGACGTGTCCGCCGCTCGCGTGGGCGAGTTGCACGGCGGCCGTGCCGACTCCGCCGGCGGCGCCACGTATCAGGACGCGTTCGCCGCTCGTGAGGTGCAGCGTGTCCCGCAGTGCGCTGAGCGCCGTCGTTCCGGCGACGACCAGGGAGGCCGCCTCGACCGGCGAGAGGTCCGCGGGTGCGGGCCCGACGCGGTCCGCGGGGACCACGACGTATGCGGACGCGCCGCCGAGCGTGTGCCGCTTGAGCGGGTGCACCGTGCCCCACACCCGGTCGCCGACCTGGTGTCGGGGGACGCCGTCGCCGGTCGCGGCGACGACCCCGGCGAAGTCCAGTCCCACCCCGATCGGGAAGCGGCGTCCGGTCACGATCCGCAGTCCCCCTGAGCGCACGAGGGTGTCGAGTCCGTTCACGCTCGACGCCTCGACCGACACCAGCACCTCCCCCGCACCGGGGGTGGGGCGGTCAACCTCGTGGACGCGCAGGACATCTGGTGTGCCGAAGCCGGTGATCTGAGCGGCCTTCATGGCGATTTCTCCTTCGTGGTGTGCTGATCGGCGGTCGGTGGGGGGCGGCGCCGTACGGTGTCGTGTGCTTGCCTCGCCGCCCAACGAGCTTGCGTTAGGCGGCAGTTCGGTCAGGGAAGAAGGACGACCTTGCCCCGGTTGCGGTGGGCTTCGAGGTCGGCGTGCGCCCGGGCGGCCTCGGCGAGCGGGTAGGCGCGCCAGACGGGCACGTCGAGCTTGCCGGCGGCGATCAGCCCGGCCAGCTGCGGCAGGGCCTCGGGAAAGCGGTCGGCCGGGTCCATGCCGGTGAACCGCACGCCGTGTTGGGCGAAGGACGGGTCGGCGAGGGTGATGACCTTGTCCGCGTCCCCGACCAGGGCGACGGAGTCGGCGAGGACCCCCGCACCCGACGCGTCGAGCACGAAGTCCACACCGTCCGGGGCGACGGCCCCGATCCGCGCCACCCAGCCCTCGCCGTAGGGCACGGTGCGGGCGCCGAGCCCGTTGACGCGCTCGATGTCCTGCTCGGCGGCCGTGCCGACCACAGTGATGCCACGGGCGGCGGCCACCTGCACGGCGATGCCGCCCACGCCGCCGCCGGCGCCGTGCAGGAGCAGCGTCTGCCCCGGCCGCACGCCGAGGTGCTGGAGCGCCCGGCAGGCGGCCTCGCCGACCGTGACCACCGCGGCCGCGGTCTCGAACGACACCTCCGCGGGCTTGGCGAAGGGCTGGTCGAGCACCGCGTATTCGCTGTAGCCGCCGACCGTGGCGACACCGAAGACCTCGTCACCGACCGAGGCGGCGGCGCCCTCTCCGGCCTTGTCGACGACACCGGCCACGTCCCAGCCCGGGACCATCGGGAACTCGACGGGGAAGAGGCCCTGCATCGCCCCGGCGCGGATCCGCACGTCGATCGGGTTGACGGCGGCCGCCCGCACGCGGATACGCACCTGCCCCGGGCCGGGTTCGGGGGTGGCGACCCGGGACACGGTGAGGACCTCGGGCCCGCCGTACGCGGCGAACGACATGGCAGTGGACATCGGGCACTCCTGACGGAAGGGACGGACGGACCGCACGGAAGCGAATCATCCAATGCGTGTGATTCTTTCTATCACACACCTCGTATGATTCATGGTGTGGCCTGAATCACACGTCTCGCATGATTCGACGGTAGGGTGGGGCCCATGCAGCAGCCCCTTCACCGCCGCCCGCCCACCGCGAGCAACCCCCGCGTCCAGCGCACCCGCAGCCGCGTCCTGACCGTCGCCCGTGAACTGCTGCCCCAGGTCGGACCGACCGGGCTGACGTACGCGCTGCTGGCGGAGCGCGCCGACGTCACCCGCCAGACCCTCTACCGCCACTGGCCCAGCCGGGCCGCGCTGCTCTTCGACCTGATCCTGGAGGGCCCCGACTTCGGCAATTACCCCGAGCCGGGCAGCGACGTCCGTACCGTCGCCACCGAGTGGCTCAAGAGCCTGCGCACCGGCATCAGCGAACCGGCCATCCGCACCGCCGTCCTGGCCGTCACCGCCCAGGCCGACCACGACCCCGACAGCGCCCAGGCCCTGACCCGCATCGGCCAGGACCGCCTCGCGGCCCTCAACACCCTGCTGGCACCCTCCGGCATCCAGCTCAGCGGCGCCGAGTACACCCTCCTCTACGGCCCCGTCCTCGCCCGGCTCTTCCTGGACCGCAGCCCGGTGTCCGACGAGTTCATCGACACGACGGTCACACAGTGGCTCACAACACTGGACGGCCCGCGGGGAGCGGGACCCCAGGGCGCCGGGTGACCTGACGGACGCTCAGCAGCGGCACCTGGCCCGGGGGCTTCGGCGACGCGGCTCCCGGACCCGGTCATCGGTGCCGGGCGGCTCCGGCCGGACCGGCGCGGTCGGCCGCGGGAGGGCGTCCGTTCGCCGCCGGGAAACGCGTGGCGCCCGGACCCCGCCATGGGGTCCGGGCGCCACGGGATTCGGGCGTCAGGCCGGTACCGCTTCCTTGTCCTCGTGGTCGGTCGGGGAGGCTCCGTCGGGGACGGGTGCCGGGATGGCGGTTTCGGGGGTGGAACGAGGCGACTCGCGCCATCCCGGTGGGCCGAACAGGTAGCCGGCCCGGCCGCGCCAGGTACGGGCGCGGCGGATGTCGCGGAGCATCCCGGTGAACTCGTGGTAGTTGGCCTTGAGGGGATTATGGGTGTCGATGTTCGTGGTCAGGCCGTACCTGACGGGCTCGCTCTCCTCCGCGTAGCTGCCGAACAGCCGGTCCCACACGATGAGGATGCCGCCGTAATTCTTGTCCAGGTACGGGTTGTTGGCGCCGTGGTGGACCCGGTGGTGCGAGGGGGTGTTGAACACGCACTCGATCGGCCGGGGAAGACGGTCGATGCGCTCGGTGTGGATCGGGTACTGGAAGAGCAGCACGAGGGAGTGCGCCAGGAAAATCATCCAGGCGGGGATGCCGATCAGCGCCAGCGGGATGTCCGCGACCGCGGTGAGGAACGATCCCGGGATCAGCCAGGGCAGACGCACCGCCGTGGACAGATTGAAGTGCCGGCTGGAGTGGTGGACGCTGTGGCCGGCCCAGAGCAGTCGGATGCGGTGCCCCATCCGGTGCTGGGCGTAATAGGCGAGGTCGGCGAGGACGAGAGCCGCCACCCACACCCGCCAGTCCGAGGAGGAGAGCGTGTGCGGCGCGCAGGCCGCCGCGAGCACCACGACCGGTAGCTGGATGAAGTGGTTGAGCGGGTTGGTGAGTTGGCCGAGGGCGTAGATGGACAGACTGGTGGCCGTATCGCGGGCGGAGACCCCGGCGCGGTCGGTCCTGGGTTCCTTCTCGCGGCGATAGCTGATGAACTCGACGGCCATCAGCAGCAGGAACGCGGGTATCGCGTACAGGCCCAGTCGGATCGATTCGTGCACTGAGTCACCTTTCCTTGGCTTGATCGGCTCGGCTCCGGCGTCGGGCGGAGCCGGCATTCGGCGGCTCGCGGGTGGGGCAGCGGGGTCGCCGGAACGAGGCCGTGCCCCGGGGCGTCAGAGGTCGCCGAGGTCCAGGAGGGAGGACCGGGACCGGACCTCGCGCCAGATGTCCCCGCTGCGCCAGGCGCCGGACGGCTCGCCGAGCAGCTCGGTCAGGGCCGTCAGCGCCCGGACGGCCTCGGCGCCGAGCTGCTCACGGATCTCCTCGTCCACCTCTCTACGGGCCGCACGGAACGCCTGGAGGAACGCGCGGGCCTCCGGGGTGGGGCGCACGAGCTTCTCGCGGCCGTCGCCGGGCGACTTCTCCAGCGAGAGGAAACCGCGCTCGCACAGGTCGGCCACCAGCTTGCTCGCGCCCTGGCGGCTGATCTGCATCTCGCGGCCGATCCGGGTGAGCGTGAGCCCCTCGTGCGCCACGCACAGCCGCAGGAGCATGCCGTCGGGGAGACGTCTGTCGGTGAAGCCGGACGAGGCCAACTTCTGCTCGACCCGGCGTCGGTAGCCGATCCAGGAACGCAGGAGCTGCGGGCCGAGCGCCGGCGCCCCACTACCGTCGGAGAGATGCGCAACCATGGGTGCTAATATAGATACGCATCCGCGGTTGCGCAATCGTGGGTGCGCATGTTCCGGCACGACGGGTGAGACCCCGGGGCGTCCGGGCGTGGGCCTGCCCGCCCGGGCGCCCCGGGGTCTCACGGCCGGCCGGGTCTCACGGCCGGGAGGTCACGGCCGGGACGTCACGGCCGCTGGAGGAACGGCACGGTGGCCGGGCCCCGGGTCAGGGGCGGTAGGCCTGGCGGAGGGCGCAGGTCCAGATCACGGCGCGGGACGTCGCGGTGGCGTCGGCCGCGGCGCCGCCGACGCGCTGGTCGTCACTGACCGCGAACGCCTCGGAGGGGCCTTCCGGGGAGAGCCGGGGAAGGGCCAGCAGCGGGCCGGTGCCCGGCCAGATCTGGGCCTGGATCGGCGGCGCGGTCTCCGGCGGGAACGGGCCGACCATGTGGCTGTCGCGGGCGGTGCCCACGCTGACGTTGGTGGTGGGGCTGATCGCCTCGAAGGTGCCGCTGGTGCGCTCGCCGAGATACCCGACCTGGTTCTCGGTGGTGTACGGCGGGAGCCACTGGGTGGGCGTCAGGGTGTCCAGGCGGACGTCGTCATAGGTGCCCACGATCCGCCCGGCGCGGTCGATGTCCCGGGGGTACCAGTAGTCGTAGGGCACACCCGCGGGCCAGAAGCGCTGCAGCGGGACGGCCGCGGCGCCCCGCTTCGCGGGCCAGGTCAGGCCCGCCGACCACGACTCGTCGTCCTTGACGGCCTCGCCGGAACCGGCGATCTGCCCGGCGTTGTTGAGGGCGGTCACCGAGACGAGCGAGTACCCGGCCGGCGGCTTGAGCCGGCGGGCGATCCGCGCCCCGTCCCATTCGAGACCGACCAGGGCCCCCGAGGTGCCCCCGTCGCCGACGATCAGGCCCCGGTCATTGACGTCCGCCGCGTGTGCCCCCTCCGGCAGCAGGGTCACCTTGTGGGCCCCGACACGGAAGCTGAAGGCGGCGCTGCGGCCCGCGCCGTTCAGGGACCCGGCCATCAGCCCCTTCGCGTTGACCGCGGCGACCTCACCACCGGTGAATCCGGCGGGCAGCGGAACGCGGTGCACCCGGGCGCCGGTCCAGTACACGGGCAGGCCGTGCGACCCTCCCACCGCCAGGCCGTTCGGTCCAAGTCCCTTGACCCGGCTGTCTCCTGAGCCGGGCAGGGAGGCCAGGACCTGGAGGGCCGGCCGGCAGTCGGCGGGCTTGTGGGTGCCGGCGGCGGGCGCGGGGCTCGCCGTCAGCAGCGGCGCGAACAGCGCGGTCGCGACAACGGTCACTGCGGCACGGATATGTCTTCGCATGGTGGTCTCCGTTTCCGAACGACGCGGGAACCCGCGTCGGCGTCGGGATGGGATGGGATGGGATGGGCGAGGTCCCCAACTTCGCTGGTCGGCAGCGGACTTCATGGACCCGGGTGGCGCCCGAGCGGACTTTCCGTGCCTCGCCGGGAGGCTCCGCGGGGCGAGGAAGCTCAGGGAAAGGCCCGGCCGGTGCCGTGCGGGCCGCGGTGCGGTGCTCCGGCGCAGCGGCGGGAGCGCACTCCCCTCGCGCTGCCGCTGTGGCCGGCCGGTACGCAGGCACGCGCGCGTCCCGGTGCCGTCCTTCCTCCACTCCCTCCGCACCCGTTGGGGAAGTTCCGCGGAACGGCCCCTTTCCTACCGCGCGCGGATGACCGTGCGGGACGGCCCTGCCGGCCAATGGCCGGAATGCGTCCCGGAGTGTCCGGGAGTGTCAGGGTCCGTTTCCGGCGAGCGCGTACGGCGTCGGGGCGGGGCGGAGGGTGCCGTCCGGGCGCGTCAGGGGCCCTGCCAGCGCAGGTACAGGGCGGCGATGTCGTCGGCGTCGGCGGGGACGGGCGCCGGGAGGCAGACCTGCTCGATGTGGGCCAGGAGTTCGCGCTCCGGGACCGCGCACAGTCCGGAGCCGAAGACGGAGAGGAGTTGACGGGTTCCGGCGTCCAGGTCGCGACCCGGGCGCTCGACGAGACCGTCGGTGTAGAACATCAGGTGCGAGCCCGGGGCGAGGGTCACCGTGGTGGTGGGGAACTCCGCGTCCGGGTCGATGCCGAGCGGCAGCCCGCCCTCGACGGGGAGGATCTCGGGCTGCTTCCCCGGGGCGGCGTGGAGGGGCTGCGGGTGGCCGGCGCGGCACAGCGAGAGGTGCCCGGTGGCGGTGTCGAGGTGGGCTATGACGCAGGTGGCGAAGAGGTCGGAGTCCGGATCGGTGGAGAACTGGGTGAGCAGTGTGTTGGTGCGGTGCAGGACGTCGGCGGGTGAGTGGCCCTCGGCGCTGTAGGCCCGCACGGCCGTGCGCAGCCGCCCCATCAGGGCCGCGGCCGCGGTGCTGTGGCCCTGCACATCGCCCACGACCAGGGCGAGTTCACCCGAGGGTGTGTACCAGGCGTCATACCAGTCCCCGCCGACGGCGGCGCCCTCCGCCGCGGGCCGGTAGTGGGTGTGCACCGTGGTGTTGCGCAGCTCCGGAAGGGCCTGCGGAAGCATGCCCTGCTGGAGTTCGACGGCCCGCCGGTGCTCCCGGTCGTGGATGCGGGCCCGTTCCATGGCCTGGGCCAGCAGGGCCGCCACGACGGTGAGCAACGACCGTTCGGCGGGGGCGAATTCGTGTGGCGCGGAGAAGCCGATCAGACAGGCGGCGGTGCCGTCCTGGGCGGTGGGCAGGGGCAGGACCGCCCAGGACTGGCGCTTGGTGGCGTGGGCGAAGTCGACCAGGGAGGGGTAGGTGGCCAGGCCGTCGCGCAGGGAGCCGGCGAAGGTGGGCGTGCCCCCGAGCAGCGCGTCACGGAAGGGGGTCGGGGCGTGCAGCGGGAAGCCTTCCGCTGCCGCCTCCTCCGCCGGGCCGTACCCCCAGGAGGCGATGACCCGCAGCCGGTCGCGTTCGGTGTCCACCACGAGCAGCCCGTCGGCACCGAACGCCTGCAGGGCGGTCCCCGTCGCGCCGGCCACCTCGTCCATGCTGGCCGCGCTCACCAGATGCGTCGCCAGATCCCGCAGCCGGCCCGACTGCTCGGCCTGGGACGACAGCAGGCGCTGGTTGAGCTGCTGGCGGTCGCAGGCCACCGTGATGTCGGCGACCAGGCCGTCCATCATCATCGGGTGGCCGTCGGCGTCCGGGTGGGCCCGGCCACGGGCCTCCAGGATGCGCAGCCGGCCCGTGGCGTCGTACGCGCGGTAGCGGACCTGATAGTCCGCGCACCGCTGGGCGATGTGCCCGAGGCTCTGCCGCAGGGCGGGCAGGTCCGTGGCCGGCACCTGGGACAGGAAGTCGTCCAGGGTCAGCGGCGGATCGGACCGCGGCGCCAGGCCGTGGAGACGGGCCAGCGCGTCATCGCCGTCGACGACACCGGTGTCCAGGTGCCAGACGAAGGTGCCCAGCTCCATGGTGCCGCTGGCGTCCGCGGCCACCTCACCGTCCTCCGGCCCGCCGTGGTCGAGTTGACGCCCCGTCAGTGCGGCGAGCGCCGGTCCCGCGTGGTCGGCCAGGCACTGGAGGAAGGCCCGTTCCACGGGGGTGAATCCGCTCTCGCGCTGCCGCAGGACGGTCAGCACGCCGATGACGGTGTCGTTGTCGATCAGGGGAAGGGCCCCTGTCACCAGGTCGACCGGCAGTCGCTCGATCAGGCCCGGATAGCGCTTCTGCCGCTGGGCGAAGGTGTTCAGCCAGATCGGCTGCGCCTTGCGGACCGCGTCGGTGGCCGAGAGGTCCTCGTCGATGCCGATGGCCTCCATGGGGAGGGCCACTTCGGCCGGCAGCCCCTGGGAGGCCACCAGGAACAGGTAGCGGCCGGAGGCGTCCAGCAGCAGGAGGGCGCCGCCCAGGTCGCCCAGCAGCGGCGCGGCCGCGTCGAGGACGCCGGCGAGCAGCTCCCGGGCGGTGCGGGAGCGGGCCGCCTTCGAGGTCGCGCCGTGCAGGGCGGCGAGCCATACGGCGGGATCGGACGGGGGGCGGCCCGCGGGGCCGACGGTGCGTACCGCCAGCGTGAGACGACCGGCTTCTTCCATGGCCGAAACCGTAGAAGGCCCGGGTCACCGGCGAGCAGAATGTCAAAATTTGAACGATTCCGGCTGCTGCTGCCCGCGTGCGCCCCGGCGTGAACGGCTGCCGCCCGGCGCGCACGGCAGAATCAGCGCGCTTCCAGCGGCGGGACGGCGGGGACTTCCGGGGCGTTGTCGAGGTCCGCCCCGGACATCCGGAACTCCACGGGATACGCCTCCCGACGGGTGCGGCGGGCGGGTTCGGTGCTACGCCACAGGTAGCAGCAGCGATCGCACCGGAGCACATCCCACACGCCGGGGACCGGGGAGGTGGCGACCGTCGCGATGGCGTCGCACGCACAACGGGGGCATATCCAGGGGGAGTTCGACGACGAGCCCGCACGGGAGTCCGTGGAGAAGCCCAAGGCGGGTTCCGAGGCGGGCTCCGAGGCGGGCTCCGAGAAGGGGTCCGAAGCGGAGGGCAGCGGGGCATGCGCCGGGCTGTTCCTCGCGTTGTCCATCGGTGTGTCCATCAGCGCTTCCTCCATCGTGGTCAGCGGGCGGCGAGCAGAGAGCGCAGGCGGGCGGTCCACTGCCCGGTCTCCGGCAGATCACGGACCGGTGTGCTGAAGTTGCCGCGATCGTCCGGCGGAACGGGGGTCGTGGCATCGATGATCATCTTGCTGGTGATGCCCACCGGGGAGGCGGCCGGGGCCAGTTCCATGACGGACAGGTTCGGGATGACCACCACGTCGTCGACGGGATTGACCTTGCACGACATCGCCCACATCACCTGCGGCAGGTCGAAGGGGTCGATGTCCTCGTCGACGACGATCACCTGGCTCACATAGCCGAGGCCGTGCGGCGTGGTCATCGCGCGCAGGGCCACCGCCTTGGCGAAGCCTCCGTAGCGCTTCGCGGTGGAGATGATCACGGCCAGGCCGTGGGTGTACAGGGCGTTGACCGCCTGCACCTCGGGGAACTCGGCGCGCAGCTGCTTCAGCAGCGGGACGCAGGTGTTCGGCCCGACCAGGTAGTCCACCTCCGTCCACGGTGTGCCCAGGTAGAGCGATTCGAAGATCGGGTGCGTGCGGAAGGACACCCGGTCTACGCGGATCACCGGCATCCGACGGCCGCCGGAGTAGTGGCCGGTGAACTCGCCGAAGGGGCCCTCGATCTGACGCGTGCGGCTCTCGATCGCCCCCTCGATGACGACCTCGGAGCCCCACGGCACGTCGCATCCGGTCAGCGGCGCCGTCGCCAGGGGCGCGGGCGCGCCGCGCAGGGCGCCGGCCATCTCGTACTCGGACCGGTCGTAGGCCATCGGCATGCCCGCCACCATGGCTATCACCGGGTCGTTGCCCAGGGCGATCGCGAGGGGCAGATCCGCACCGAGGCGCTCGGCCGTGTGCAGATGACGGGCCAGGTCGTGCATCGGGACCGGCTGGATGGCGAGCCGGTCGGGGCCGAGGACCTGGAGGCGGTACGTCCCGACGTTCTGCTTGCCGAAGTCGTCCGGGTCCCGCGGGTCGCGGGAGACCACGGCGGCCTTGTCGATATAGAAGCCGCCGTCGCCGTCGTTCAGGCGGAACAGCGGAAGGACGCCGAAGAGGTCGGCCTCCGCGCCCTCCAGGGTGTTCTCCCGCCACGGCGGATCCGCTCGCCACTCGGGTGCGACCGGGAAGGCGTCCCAGCGGCGCGCGAACTCCTCGATCTGCTCCCTGACCGGAGTGGCCGCGGGCAGTCCCAGCGCGAGCGCGTGGTTGCGCCAGGACCCGTGGACGTTCATCGCGATCCGGGCGTCGCGGAATCCCTTCACATGGTCGAAGTACAGGGCGGGGGCCCCTTCGCCGATCCGGCCGGCCGCGTTGGCGGCCGCGGCCAGGTCGGGTTCCGGCAGGACTTCGTCGTGGATCGCGAGGAGTTGGCCCTCCTGTCGCAGCGTGTGCAGAAAGCTGCGGAGGTCGTCGTAGGCCATGGGCGGATCCCTTCTTCTCAGGAGGCGGGGTGGACCGGTCAGGAGGCGGGGTGGACGGGTGCGGTTCGGGCGGCACGCATGCCCGCCCAGCGGCGCGCGGCGGGGGCGGGCAGCGCGAACTGGTCCAGGACGCGGGCGGTGAGGTGATCGACGAGGTCGTCGACCGCGGCGGGGCGGTGGTAGAAGGCAGGCATCGGCGGCACGATCCGCACCCCCTTGCGGGCCAGGTCGAGCATGTTCTCCAGATGGATCTCGCTCAGCGGCGTCTCCCGCGGGACGAGCACCAGGGGGTGCCGTTCCTTGAGCATCACGTCCGCGGCGCGCCCGATCAGACCGTCCGCCCAGCCCGCGCGGATGCCGGCCAGGGTCTTCATGGAGCACGGCACGATCACCATGCCGTCGGTGCGGAACGAGCCGGAGGCGATGGTGGCGCCCTGGTCGCCGGGGTGGTGCACGACATCGGCGTACTCCTCGACCTCGCGGGCGCTGTGGCCGGTCTCCAGCGCGATGGTGGTCCGCGCCCAGCGGCTGAGGATCAGATGCGTCTCCACCCCGGGCAGTTCGGCCAGTTGCTGCAGCAGCCGGATCCCGAGGACGGCACCCGTGGCGCCGGTCATTCCCACGATCAGTCGCACGTCGATCAACTCCTTGCGCTCGTGCTCCCGCGCTCCCGACGCTAGGAGCCGTCCGGCGGCGGGGGCGGGTATCCTGGGGACCAGTCATGGGAAAAAACCGACAGCTCTCCGTCGCCGAGGTGTCCTACCGGCCCTCGCTGAGCGCGCCCATCGGGATGGACGTCCTCGGTTTCGCCGAACTGTCCGCGCGGGTGGACCGGCGGGGCCTGGACCTGTCGGCACCACTGCGGCCGTCCTTCCACCACCTGATCCACGTCCGGCAGGGACCGGTGCGGCACACCGTGGACTTCCAGGACTGCACGCTGGACTCGGGCTCCTGGCTCTGGGTGCGGGCCGGCCAGGTCCACCAGTACGTTCCCCGCGACCACCTCGCGGCGCGGGGCACCCTCGTCATCTGGCAGCCCGGCTTCGTGACCGCCGAGCCCGACCTGAACGGCGCGCCGATGCTGCCCACCGGCCGGCACGCCCGCGCCGCCGGCCTCGCGCTGCGCCACCTCCTCGACGAGTACGGCGACCTGGCTTCCCTCCCCCTCGACGCCCATCTGGAGACGCTGCGCCACCTGCTCGCCGTCCTCCTGCTGCGGCTGGCGCACGCCTGCCCCGCCCCGGCGTCACCGGGGTCCGACAGCGCGGCGTTCCAGAGCTTCCGTGCCGCCGTCGAGCGCGACTTCGCCGACTCCCATCACGTCAACGACTACGCCGCCGCGCTCGGCTACAGCGTCCGCACGCTGTCCCGTGCCACCCGGGCGGCGACCGGCTCCACCGCCAAGCAGTACCTCGACGCCCGCGTCCTGCTGGAGGCCCGACGGCTCCTGGTCCACACCGAGGCCACCTCGGCGGAGATCTCCCGCCGGCTGGGCTTCGGCGACCCCGGCGACTTCACGAAGTTCTTCCGCAAGCGCGACGGGGGAACACCGCTGCGGTTCCGCGAGGTGGCCCGGGGACGAATGCCGGGAGGCGGCTCCGCTCCGGCGTCCGGTCAGGGGGTGTCGTCCGCAGGGGGTGGTGAGCGGGACCGGCTCGGCGGCTCGCTCAGTCGGTCACGCCGCTGAGCGCCACGACCTTGTCGATCGGCACCCGCACCAGGAGCATGCCGGGCACGCCGTTGCGGGCGGCGTACTCGGGCGCGCGCTCCTCCCCCACGTAGCGGGCCGCGATCCGGGCCGCCCAGCCGCGAATCCGCGCCGCGTCCTCGCTCAGCTCCGCGCGGCCGTGGAGGACGACGAAGGAGAACGGCGGCCGGTCGTCGTCGACGCAGAGGGCGACCCGTCCGTCGCGGAGCAGGGTGCGGCCCTTGACGGTGTGCTTGTCCGTGTGGAAAACGATGCTGTCGCCGTCCAGCAGGAACCACACGGGTGCGAGGTGCGGCCGCCCGTCAGCGCGGGTGGTGGCGATCTTCGCCGTGCGGGTGCCCTCGCTGACGAAGGCGCGCCATGCGGCGTCGGTCATGGGTGTGGCCATGGATATCGGCTCTCTCACGCAGCGGGCGGACTCAGAACAGGCCGTTGCCGTGCGGGAGTTCGGCGGGGATCGGCGCGATGACGTCCCAGTGCTCGACGATCTTCCCGTCCGCGAGGCGGAACAGGTCGTAGTACGCGACCGGCCCGCCGAACTCGCCCTCGGCCTGTACGAGGGCGAAGTCGCCCTCCGCCATGACCTGGTGGATCGTGCGGTAGACGACGTTCTTGCCCTGCGCGGCCCATGTGGCGGCAGCCGCCCCGAAGCCGTCGAGACCGTCACCGGCCTCCGGGTTGTGCTGGAGGTAGGTGACGGCGGAGGTGTAGTCGGTCGACGCCGCGTAGTCGGCGCCCTTGAGGACCTTTTCGGCGTACTCGGCGACGAGTTCACGATTCGCCCCGGTCCTCCCCAGGTCGCCGATCCGCGTGGGGCCGTCGGTCTGGGAACGGCCGCTGACGGTCTCCTCGACGACGGGCACCAGCGCGTCCCAGTGCTCGGCGAGCCTGCCGTCCGCCACCCGGAAGAGGTCGAAGGCGACCATCGGCACGGGGCCGAGGCCGTGGTAGGTGCCGTGCAGCGCCACCAGGTCTCCGTCGGCGAGCGCGCGGGCGCCCTCGTAGCGGAAGTCGGCGGGCAGCGAGGAGAGCAGTGCGCGCAGCCCCTCGGGGCCGTCGGCGGCGAGCGCGCTGTGCTGCGTGAACGTCGGGGAGACCCAGCGGTCCACCGCGGCGGCGTCGCGGTCGCCGAACAGTTCGCCCACCGCTGCGAGGACCAGATCCTTGTTGTTCATGAGGTGCGTCCCATAAGGCCGGAGCGGCGGACCCGGTGTCCGCCGGCTGCCCCTCCACAGTCGTCGGCGGCGCTCCGGCGCACGAGGTGAATTTCTGACCGGCTATGGGAGAAAGGGGACACCTACGGGAGGACCCGCGCACCGGCCCACGGCCGGGCCGAACCACCGTCGCGGCCGGGCCCCGGCGGCGCTCCCCGGCCGGCGGGCATTCCAGGCAGGCATTCCAGGCAACGACATTTCCGCAGGTCAACACCCCTCCCAGCATTCCGGTGTTCTTCTTCGACCCGGATTCGTTGCCGTTCGGCGCTCCCGCCCCGCAAGCTGTCGACAGAGCCGGGCCGGAGCACACAGCACGGCGCACGCCGCACCCGCTTCCACAGCGGCGGCGTGCGCGCCCTCGCGGTCGCCGCAACCGTGGCGCCACCGACCACCCCGCCGTGCTGACCCGCCCGCCGCCTGCTCCACCGACACCATGCCCACGGGAAGACGCACCTCCATGCACCGCACCCGCACCTCCCCCTGCCCACAGCCGGGCCACCACCCCTCTCCTCGCGGGACCTCCGGTGACGTCCCCCGCCGGACCGACGCGTTCCGGACCGCCCGCTAGTCGGCTGCCGCCACCCCCTGTGACGGGCGGCAGCGCTGACCGCTCCGGCGGTCACGGGCCGGAGTCCCGGGCTCCAGAAGACGAGGAAACCCCTATGCACACCACCGAGGTTCAGACCACCGAGCCGCCGATACCCGTCGTGATCCGCGCACCGGACCCGATCTCCCTGGCGGGCGTGACCAGCCAGCTCAGCCAGCACCGGGGCGTGCGGCTGACGGAGAGCGGAGGCGAACGCCCGGCAGCGGTGACCGTGGTGGTCGCGGCGGCGACGGACGACTCCATGATCCCGGAGCTGCGCCGCCTCGTCCGGATCGACCGGGCGCGGGTCGTACTGATCGCCGACCGGATCCGGGAGGCCGAACTGCTCGCCGTCATCGAGTGCGGCGTCGGCGCGATCCTCTGGCGCCGCCAGGCCACTCCGCGCCGCCTGTTCCAGGCCGTACAGGCGGCCTTCCGCGGCGAAGGGGACCTGCCCGCGGACCTGCTCGCCCGACTGCTCCAGCAGGTCGGGCAACTCCAGCGCAGCGCCGACGACCGGCCCGGCACACCGGCCGGTCTCGCCCCGCGCGAGATCGACGTCATCCGCCTGGTCGCCGAAGGCCTGGACACCGCCGAGATCGCCGCCAAGCTCTCCTACTCCGAACGCACCGTCAAAAACGTCCTCCACGGCATGACCACCCGCCTCCACCTCCGCAACCGCGCCCACGCCGTCGCCTATGCGCTGCGGGAGGGGCATATCTGAGGGTGTCGGCGGGGACGGGAACGCCTGCCTCCCGGCCGGCCGCCCTCCCCTCAGACGGTCAACTCCGTTTGCGCGGCCGCCGCGGAGACGACGTCGTGGCGGATGTACCACTCGGTGGCGAGCAACGCTCCCGGTCGGACTCCGGGAGACCCGCGATCGCCTCGCAGAACCGCGCCCGTCCCGGGGCCGAGCGTGCAGCGCCGGCGTCCCCGTAGCCGAGCATCCTCGGCCTGTCGGCCCCGAGGATGCGCAGCGCCTCGGCCAACTCCGCGGCCCGGGGCGTGTCCGGGGCCCAGGTCGCCGTGACCACCGGGGTACGGGCGCCCGCGGCCGCGTGCCGGGCGAGCACGCCACCCGCCGACAGCGACTCGTCATCCGGGTGGGCGAAGACCCCGAGCAGGCTCGGCACGGGCATGGGCGGGTCACCAAGCCGGCCGAGCCCGTCTGCTGTCGTCCCCCCTCACCCCGTCGGCAGCTTCTCCTGGAGCCAGTCGAAGACGACCTCGCAGTGTTGTTGGGGGGCCATCGGGGAGCAGTGGAGTTGCGCGCCGGTGGCGGCGGTGAGTTTTACGTAGTCCTTGGGGGAGGTGAGTCTGTCGTACATCTGGCGTGGCTGGCCCGGGTAGAACTGTTCGTCCTCGTAGTCGAGGACCAGGGTGGGCATCTTGATGCGGGGCACGACGTCGGTGATGTCCAGCGACTTGATGAGCATCGCGGGGGTGTAGAAGTCGGTGAACATCTTTCCCTGGCGGGCGGCGAGCATCGCCGGGACGGAGAAGGGCTCGAAGCGCTTCTTCATGGTCGCGGCCGCGGGCGGCGGCAGTTGGGGGACGACCTCGTTGTTCCAGAGGGCGTTGGTCTTCTCCTTGTCCGGGGTGAGGATCTTCCGGATCTCCGGGGGGAAGCCCAGCCAGGGCGAGAGCACGCCGGGCATCGCCACCAGCGCGGCGATCCGGTTCTCGAAGGCCGCGGCCCGGGGTGCCAGGTCGCCGGCCATGCTCAGTCCGGTCAGGGCGATCTTGCCGGTGTCCACGTCCGGACGGGCCGAGAGCCAGTCGACGAGCGGGGTGACGACGGTCTCCCAACGCGGGGTGAAGACCACCTGGTCGACGAAGAGCAGCTGGCCCTGACCGGGTCCGTCGTAGACCAGGGCGTTCCAGCCACGCTGGAGGGCGGCCGGGACGCCGTAGGTCCACATGTCGACGTTCTGCCCGTCGCTGCCGTTCGTGAGGATCACGGTGGGGCGGCGCTTGCCGGAGGTGTCCGGGCGGAAGAACCAGACGGGCAGCGGGGTGCGCCCGCCGTACGGGACGTGGGCGGTGACCGGTGGCGGGTCGCACAGCCCGCAGAACGTGTCCCAGGCGTCACGCCCCGCCTGATACAGCTGTTGCTCGCTGCCGGGGGCCTCGGAGCCCAGGACGAAGAACAGGGCCTGGGCGTAGTACTGGGCGGCCCGCAGCGCACGGAAGCGTGTGGTCTGCGTCCCGGGCTTGCCGTTGCCGGGCGGTGCGCTCAGCTGCTCGCCGAGGTTCTTGAACGTCTCGGTGTAGGTCTGCGCGGAGAGGCCCGCCTTGTTGATCGTGTTCACGGCGGTGAGCACCTCGCCCACCTCGCCGGCGCCGTAGCCGGCCGAGCCGAGCGCGAGGAGCCCGTTGAAGTTGAATCCGGGGTCCTTGAAGAGCGTCATCGCACCGGGCGTGGGGTTGCCCATCGCCGCGGAGGCCCACGCCCGGCTCGTGGGAGTGGGATCCGGCGTGGGCGCGTCGCCGGACGCGGTGCACCCGGTGGCCAGCACGGCCCCCGCGCCGCCGATGAGCCCGGCGAGCGTGCTGCGGCGAGTGGGGCCTGACGCGGGATCACCCGATGCGGAGGTCATAGCGACCGAACGTACGAGCCGTGGCCCCGGGCCCCCCGCTCCGACACCCGCCGTTCGCCCGAACGGCGCGCCCCGCCGGGCCGGGTGGCGGCGTGCCGGGGCACTTCGCGGGCGGCGCTCAGGCTGTGAACCGCCGGGCGGCCTCGCGCAGCCGCTTGCCGCGCTTGCCGGTGACCGATCTGACCGGGACCAGCACCAGCCACCAGAGCTTGGCGCCCGTGGGTGAGACGAAGGCGAGCGGGACGGCGGTGGCGAAGACCAGCACCGTCGCGCCGAGGTCGGCCACATCATTGCGGGCGAGGGCGTCGGGCAGCGGGTCTGTCGCCAGCCAGGGGCGCTTCCACAGCACCACGGCCAGGGCGAGCTGCACGCCGCCCATGGCCGCGACGGCACCGGAGTAGATGGCCACGGCCTGCGGCAGGTCCGGGTACTCGGCCAGCAGGGTGGTGGGGAACGGCATCAGTGCGACCAGCCCCAGGCTCAGCAGCACGAGTCTGATGACCGTCCCGTCCACGTCCCGCACGGAGTGGAAGAGCTGGTACTGGCCGCGCCAGAACGCGGCGATGACCAGGAGGCTGAGGGCGTACGCCCACACCTTGGGCATCACCTCGCCCAGCGCGTGCGCGAAGGCGGCGGAGTTCAGCCCGTCGGGCACGCTGATGTCCAGCGCCAGCAGTGTCATCGCGATGGCGAACACGCCGTCGGACAACGCGAGGAGCCGGGCCGCGCTCCCCTCGTCGTCCCGCACTCTCCGGACGTCGCTCACCACGCCACTCTAGGATCTTCTGCCCCGGAATAGCCCGATTCGCGCGTGGAGGTGTTGAGCGGGGCGCCGGGTGTCCCGGAGGGGGCGGCTCCCCCGTCAGGCGTCCTTCGTCGCTGTCGTGCCGTGCCGCCGGTCGAGCAGGCGGGTGCGGAGGAGGTCGAGCACCGCGTCCAGGGCGGCGCGGGTCGGCTGGCCGGGTGCGTCGATGAGGTGTTCGGTCAGTACGGAGTGCGGCGGCAGGACGGCGTCGGGGTGCGCGGCGGAGTCGTCCAGTTCCACGGCGGTGAAGGCCGCGCCGAGTGTGCCGCGCAGAAAGGCGAAGCGGTCACCCGGCACCAGCCGGTCGCCGCGGAACCGCAGCCCCATGACCTGAAGCCCGCCCCGCTCGCAGCGGCCCCGGACGGCGGCGAGGTCCTCGGCGGAGAGGTCGATGCCGGCGCCCCGCCGTCGGGTGAGGGCCAGCGGCAGGGACGGCTGGGACAGGACGGGGGCGAGCAGCCGGTCGTCGGCCGCCATGGCCAGGGCGAAACCGCCGGTCAGACACATGCCGACGGCCCCGACGCCGGGGCCCCCGCAGCGCTCGTGCTCGGCCGCGGCCAGGGCCCGCAGCCAGCTCACCACGGGGGAGGTCCGCCCGGTGGCCAGCACGGTGAACTCCCGGCTGACGCACACCTTCCCCATCGACGCGGCCGTGTAGAGCGCGGAGCGCAGCCGGCCGTGGGCCGCGGGGTGGGCGTCGCGGCCGGGGGTGCCGAAGAGCACCGGGAGGACCGCGGTGCAGCCGAGGTCGGCCACGCGCGCCGCGAACTCCAGCACCTTGGGGGTGATCCCCGGTATCTCCGCCATCACGATCACGGCGGGTCCCGTGCCGCGGCGCAGGAGGCGGCGTGTGGTGCCGTCATGGGTGAAGGTGCCGCGGTCGAATCCGGTCAGGTCGTGATCTGCCATGGAGTGCCGCCGTCCGTCCTGGTCGGTGGGGGACGCCGGGCTCCTCCCCACGGTCCGTGGGGAGGAGCCCGGCTCGATCCATACGGCATCGTAAGCGGGCCGACCGACCCGGTGGAGGGCGCGGCCCTCACCAACAGGGGCCGGTCGGGCTGGTGTTGGCGAAGGTGCGTCCTCCCGGAATCAGGTCAGTGCCGAGGCCAGCAGTGCGGCTGTCTTGGCGACCAGGGGGTTGTCGGCGGCCGCGTCGGACGTGCGTTTCGTCGTCAGGACGGCCATCACGATCGGCGAGCGGCCGGGCGGCCGGACCAGGCCCGCGTCGTGGTTGGTGCCGTACTCGCCGCCCGCCGTCTTGTCCGCGACGGTCCAGTCGGCCGGCAGCCCGGCCCGGAACTTCTCTCCGCCGGTGGTCGTCGCCAGCATCCACGCGGTGAGCTGCTTGCGGTCGTGGGGGGCCAGCGCGGTGCCGAGGGTCAGGCGCTGGTAGGTCTGGCCGATGGCGCGGGGGCTGGTGAGGTCGGTCAGGCGCCACGGTTCGGCGGAGTTCAGGTCGGGCTCGTAGCGGTCGAGCCGAGTGACGCGGTCCCCGGTCGAGCGGCAGAACCGGGTGATCGCGTGCGGTCCGCCCAGCTCACGGAGGAGGAGGTTGCCGGCCGCGTTGTCGCTGTAGGAGACCGCGGCGGAGCACAGGGCCGCGACCGTCATGCCGTGCGCGAGGTTCTCGGGCTTGCCGGTGATCGGTGTGTAGCCCGCGTCGCTGACGTCCTTCGCGGTGTACCGCAGGCGCTTGGCCAGGAACTCGCCGTGCCGGTCGAGGTCCCGCAGGACGGCCGCGGCGGCGAGCGTCTTGAAGAGCGAACACATGGGGAAGCGTTCGTCGGCGCGGTAGCGCACGCTGCGGCCGGTGGCGGTGTCGTGCGCGAACACCCCCAGCCGCGCGGAGTGCTGCCGTTCGAGGTCCGCCAGACGGCGCGCGAGCCGGTCCGTCCGCGGCGTCGCCGCCTGCGCGCCGGCGCTCAGGGGCGTGGCGACGGCCAGGGCGGCTCCGGCCCCCAGGGCGAGCACGGTACGCCGCGAGGTGTTCGATCCTGTGGCGAGCACAGTCATGTCCTCCTGAAATCAAGGTACTTCGCTTCACAAACCTGCCAGGACGAGGTGGCCGGCCGGTGCTTCCCGCTGAACGGGACGGTACCGGCGGGCTGTTCCGGTGCGTGCGGGTGGATCCCGGCACCTCCACCGGCGTCGCGTCACTGGAGCGCCGCCTTCATCATCGCCTTGGCGACAGGGCCGGCCAGGCTGCTGCCGGAGACCTCCGCGCGCGCCGCGTCGGCCTGCTGGACGATGGACGCGACCGCGACCTTGTGGCCTTCGGAGTTCTTCGCCCAGGAGACGAACCAGGCGTACGGGGTGCCGCTGTTGTTCACGCCGTTTTGCGCGGTGCCCGTCTTCGCGCCGACCGTGAGCCCGGGTATCTGCGCGCCGGTACCCGTTCCGGAGCTGACGACGGTCCGCATGGCGGACTGCAGCGAGCGCGCGACGGTGGGAGTGACGGGCTTGCCGTACTGCGTGGGCTGGAAATCCTGGATGCTGTTGCCGCTGCCGTCGGTCAGCTTGTCGACCATCATCGGCTTCATCAGGGTGCCGTCATTGGCGATGGCGGAGGTGACCATGGCCATCTGCAGCGGGGTGGCCAGGTCGTCGTACTGCCCGATGCCCGACATGGCTTCGCTGGCCCGGTCCATGCCGGTGGGATAGACGCTCTTCCCGGCGCGCACGGGGATGTCCAGCTTGTCGGTGTTGAAGCCGAACTTCTCCGCCATCTGCTGGATCTTGTCCTGGCCGACGGTGTTGGCGACCTTCCCGAAGACGTTGTTGCAGGAGTACTGGAGAGCCACCCGCAGCGTGGCGTCCTTGCAAGGGGCCGAGGGGTCCTCGTTCGGCAGCGAGATCTTGGTGCCGGGCAGCGGATAGGGGCTGTCGGCGTCCGTGCGGGTGTCGATGTCGGGGTAGGTGTCGGGCGCGTCGGTCAAAGCCGCGGCGGCGACGACCAGCTTGAACGGGGAGCCGGGGGCCAGGGACTGTCGCAGGGCGCGGTTGACGTTGGGCTTGCTCTTGTCCTTGGCCAGCTTGTCCCAGGCGGCCTGGTCGGCGGGGGTCGAGCCGGCGAACGCCCCCGGGTCGTAGGACGGCGTCGAGACCATGGAGAGCACCTTGCCGGTGTCGGGGTCGAGGGCGACGGCGGCGCCGGACTTCCCCTTCAGCGCGGCGTACCCGGCCTTCTGCACCCGGGCGTCGACGGTGGTGCTGACGTCGCCCGACCTGGGCCGCTTCTTCGTGAGGGTGTCCGCGGGCCCGGCCAGGCGGGGGTCGCTGCCGTCCAGGACCTTGCTGTAGACGCCCTCCAGCTGGGTGCTCCCGTAGATCTGGGAGGAGAACCCGGTGAGGGGGGCGTAGAGCGGCCCGTCGGTGTAGGTGCGCTTGTACGCCAGATTCCCGCCGGTCTTCGCGGAGCCGGTCACCGGGGTGCCGTCGACGAGGATGTTGCCCAGCGGCTGGGCGTAGCGGGCGATGGCCACGCGGGCGTTGTGCGGGTCGGACGCGTAGGTGTCCGCCTGGAAGAACTGGATCCAGGTGGCGCGCCCCATCACGGCGAGGACCAGGGCCAGGAAGCAGACCGCGACCCGGCGCAGCGGTTTGTTCATGCCGGCGCGCGGCTTGGCCGCCGTGGGCCGCTGCCGTCGTGCGCTTCGTCTGCGCCGGGGCCACGGCCGCCGGGGCGGTGAGGGCCGCGCCGGGGCGGGGTCGCGGGGCGAATCGGAAGATGCGGACATGCCCCGAGAACAGCACCGGAAAGCCGTTCATGTCCAAGATGCAGATCGTGCACGTATTCATTCGCTTTTGATATTCTTGCTGTTCATGGACCTCCTCGGGCATCTCCGCTGCTTTGTGGCTGTTGCTGAAGAGTCACATTTCGGCCGCGCGGCGGCCCGCCTGGGCATGGGCCAGCCGCCGCTGTCGCAGCGCATCCAGCGGCTGGAGCGCGAACTGGGCATCCGGCTCTTCGAGCGCTCCAGCCGGCAGGTGACGATCACCCACGGCGGCGCTCTGCTCCTGGCGGAGGCCCGCGAGATCCTCAGCCGCTCGGAAACGCTGCTGGCCACCGCGCGGCGGATTCGCGACGGGGAGAGCGGACTGCTGCGCGCCGCACTTCCGCCGGACATCTCCGGCGAGACCATCGCCGCGCTGCTGGCGGACTTCGGCGAGCGGCAGGCCGGCACGGAGCTGGAGCTGCACGAGCTGACCACCGCCCAGCAGCTCGAACGCTTCGGGGCGGGGCGGCTCGACGTGGGGCTCGTGCACCATCCCTGCGATGTGTCCGGGCTGGAGATCGGCCCGCTGCTGCGGCGCGAACTCGGCGTACTCCTGCGGCACGACCACCCCGCCGCCCGGCTGACCGACGTGCCGCTGGCCGCCCTGGCCGGCCACGACCTGGTCCTCTTCCCGCGCGGCGACGCCCCGGCGCTGCACGACGAGCTGCTGACCACCTGCGCCCGCAACGGCTACACCCCGCCCGCCGTCCGCCACGGCCGGAGCCCCAGCTTCATCCGCGGCCTGATCCTCTCCTCGCAGGCCGTCTCCTTCAGCCCGTGGGACACCCAGCCCGCGCCGCCGCACCCGCAGATCATCTGGCGTCATCTGGCCGGCGCCCCGCTGGCCTGGCGGCACTCGGTCGCCTGGCGCCAGGGACAGCGTGACGCCGCGGTGGACGCCTTCGCCGAAGCGGTCGCCCGAGCCCTGGGGGGCACTGGCACAGTGGGCCCGGACCAGCCCCTGCCCCCTCTCCACCTACGCCCCACAGCGGAGTACTGGCTATGACCCGCACCCAGCAGCAGATCCGAACCGCCTTCGCGGACGCGGCCGTCACGGGCTGGCTGCACGCCTGCGACATCGACTCCGGCGCGGAGGTCGGTCTGCACCCCGACCGTCCGGTGGTCACGGCCAGCGTCCACAAGCTCTGTCTGCTCGTCGCCCTCCACCGGCGCGCCGCACAGGGCGACTTCGACCTCACCGAGCAGATCGAGGTACCGCCCACCGGCCGCACCTTCGGGCTCACGGGGCTGGGGGCCATGCTCGATCCCGTGCGGATGTCGCTGCGCGACGCCGCCTATCTGATGATGAGCGTCAGCGACAACATCGCCGCCGACCTCCTGCTGGAACGCGTCGGCCTCGACGCCGTCAACCGCACCACCGCGCAGCTCGGCCTCTCCCACACCCTGGCCATCCACACCTTCCGCCAGCTCCTCGACACCCTCAAGAAGGATGCCGGGCCCAGCGGCCCCCGGGCGCTGAGCGATCCGCACACCCTCACCCGGCTCACCGCCCTCGACCCCGCCCGCACCAACCGCAGCACCCCGCGGGACATGACCCGGCTGCTGGCGCACATCTGGCGGGACGAGGCCGGCACCCCCGAGCACGGCGCGGCCATCCGCCGGCTCCTCGGCCTCCAGGTCTGGCCGCACCGCCTCGCCTCCGGCTTCCCGTTCGACGATGTGCACGTCGCGGGCAAGACGGGCAGCCTCCCCACCCTGCGCAACGAGGTCGGCGTCGTCGAATACCCCGACGGCGGGCGCTACGCGGTCGCCGTCTTCACCCGGGCGGCCAACACCGCCGCCACCCTCCCCGCGGCCGACGCGGTCATCGGCACCGCGGCCCGCATCGCCGTCGACGCCCTCCGGGCACCGGGGACGGGGCGCCGGCCACGGGCGTAGCTGCTCGGCGCGGTGACGTCGCTGCGGTGTCGGGCGAGGCGGTGAGCGGCGGGCCGCGCGCGGCCGGTTCATTCGTCGAGGGGCTCCGGCGGCTCGATCGGGCGGATGCCGCGTACCCAGGAGTGCCGCAGCAGCGGCAGGCACGCCTGCACGCGGACCCGGTCCGGGTCGTTCTCCTCCTCGGGTGCGATGGCCCAGTCCATGGCCGGTGACCGCGCCCCGTCGAGGTACTCGCACAGCAGGTCGTTCCAGGCGGAGTACGAGCTGCGCAGCACATACGCGTCCGGCACCTCCAGATCCAGGATGACGACGCCGGCCGCGAACTGCAGGTCGCTGAGCAGCAGTCGGGCGGTCAGCTCCACCCGGCTGTCCCGGGTGTCCGGTTCGGGCCAGGCCCACACCGGTGGCCGGCCCGCACAGTCGAGGCCCCGGCGCGCCATCTCGGCGGCCATCACCCGGTAGGCGGGGCGCCATGACGAGGGCACGAGGTCCCAGTCACCGACCAGCCGCCCGGTCCGATCCAGCACCCCCACGACGTCACGGTGCTGCGCCGTCCACAACCTCATGCGCTCTCCCCACCCTCTCCGCTCTCCCGCTCTTCTCCGTCGTCCCGGCTCATCCGCCGTCGCCGTCCCGGGCTGCGTGCGCCGCCGGCCCTCGGAGCCCGGGACGTGGGCGGCCACGGCAGCGCCGAGCCCGGCGCCGGGCGAACGGTCGGACACCGCGCTCTGTGCGTCCGCCAGTTGCTCGCTAACGGACGGGCATGGGAGTTGCCCAGCCGGGGCGTGTCGGCGCCCGTACCGGTCGGCTCGCCGCTGTGGACGAGGTGCCGGTCAGTGGCGTGAGGGACACACTAGGAGGGCCGCAGGAGGCTGCCGTCAGCCTGTCGGCTGATCTTCGTGGCTGCTGGGTGCGCCCGGCGAACGATCTCCGCTACGCCTGCGGGTGGCAGCGGCGGGTCCCGTGCTGCGTGGTGGGGCGCGTCGCGAGCGGGCCGGTGCGCATGCAGCCGCGCCCGTCGCGGGCCACAGTGAGAGGCGTGGCCATCGAACGGAAGGCGGGCGGTCGCATGGGCGGCGACGACGGGCTGACGACGTACCGCGGCAAGCGGCACTTCGACCGCACGGCCGAGCCGCGGGGCGAGCAGGCGGCCGCCGGCGACGTCCCCTGCTTCGTCGTGCAGATCCACGAGGCCAGCACCCTGCACTTCGACTTCCGGCTGGAGGTCGACGGGGTGCTGAAATCCTGGTCCGTCCCCAAAGGTCCGTCCGCCGATCCGCACGACAAGCGGCTCGCGATGCCGACGGAGGATCATCCGCTGGAGTACCGCACCTTCGAGGGCGTCATCCCGCGGGGCGAATACGGCGGGGGCACCGTCATCGTCTGGGACCAGGGCACCTACCGGCCGCTGCCCCGGAAGAAGAAGGGCCGCGCCCTCTCCTTCCTCCAGTCCCTGGCGGAAGGCCACGCCTCCTTCTGGCTGGACGGCCACAAGCTCCGCGGCGGCTATGCCCTCACCCGGTTCCGCGGCGGCAAGGACTCCGGGGAACGGGAGGCCTGGCTGCTGGTGAAGGAGAAGGACGAACGGGCCGGGCGCGGCGGCACCCCCGACCCCTGGCGGGCCCGGTCGGTCCGCAGCGGGCGCACCCTCAAGCGGGTGGCCGCCGAGGAGGGCGCCGAGAGGGAGGCGGAGTCCTGACGACCGGGCGTCGGAGACCCCGTCGCCGCGGTGGTGGTCGTGGCGCCCCGCCCCGGTCCCTCCGCGCAGCTCCAGGCCGAGTTCCTGGTGCAGTTCGGCGGCCTGCTCGGGCGTGACGAACGCGAAGTGGGTGTCGTGAACTTCCATATCAACAGCCGTAGTTGACGCCCGATCCCGATAGCCGCCCATGGGACACCGGCGCGACCGGCATGCTCATTCCGGGCTGTCGCCCTGCCGTCCCAGCGCCACCCCCTGCACCCCCGACAGTTCGGAGACCTTCTCGACCAGGAGGTACGGGGAGGAGGCGCCCTCCAGACGGAGCAGCACCTCGGCCGGGCCCTCCTGCGCGTCCGTGCCGCCCGTCACCTGGACCGTGGTGACCCGGAAGCCGCTGCCGGTGCAGGTCTCCAGCAGCCGCCCGAGCACCCCGTGCCGCGAGAGGTAGCTGATGCGCAGCTCGACGCGGGCGAAGGACGGCCACGCCGAAGTCATCGCCGTGAGCTTGGAGAAGCCGCGGATGACGAGGAAGTGCACGGCCGTCGCGCCGATCGCCAGCAGGGGCAGGCCGCCACCGCAGGCCATGCCGATGGCGCAGGTCAGCCAGATGGTGGCGGCCGTCGTCAGGCCGCGGACCGCGTCCTTTCTGACGAAGATCAAGCCGCCGCCGATGAAGCCGATGCCCGAGACGACCTGCGCGGCCACCCGGGACGGATCGAGCACCACCCCGTGCATGCCCAGCACCGACCCGAACCCGTGGATCGACACCTCCATGAACAGCGCGCTGCCCACGCCGACGAGGGTGTGGGTCCGCAGTCCCGCGCTCTGCTGCCGGGCCTGGCGTTCCAGACCGATCAGGGACGACAGCAGCAGGGCCAGGGCCAGTTCGGTGAATTGGCGCAGCCCCTGTCCACTGTCGACGTCGAACAGCGCGGCGGAGAGGTACGAGAAAGACATATCGGGGATTATCGCCCCGCCGTCCCCGCATCCGGAACCCTCTGGTCCGCGACCGGTGGTTGCCGACGACGGGGCACCCGGCAGCCCCCCGCCGCCCTACCCGCGCCGGCTCTCCTCGCTCACCACGACGACCGGACACGGTGCATGCCGGGCGAAGCGACGGCTCAGGGAGCTGCGGAGCCCGCCGAGGACCCCGCGCCGGCGGCTGCCCACCACCAGCAACGACGCGTCCCGCGCCGCCTCTTGGAGCACTCCGGACGGCGTGCCGTACGCCACCGTGGCCGCGACCGGCGGGGCGTCATATGCGCTCACGACCTCGCTGACGGCGCCGTCCAGCGTCTCCCCCGCCCACACCTTCATGTCGGTCGCGAGGTGTTGCGGTGCGTCGATCCAGCCGATCGAGCCGTACATCGCCGGGTACTCCCAGGCCATCACCGCGTTGACCGTGGTGTGTTCCCGCTCCGCCTGGCGTACCGCCCAGTGGAGCGCTTCCTTGGACGATTCCGAGCCGTCGACCCCGACGACGATGCACTCGTTCCCCTCGGTCCTGCCGTTCATGGTCACCTCCGCATCAGGGCGCGCCGGTTCTCCCGGCTCGCCGGTGTGTCGGCCGTGCCGTCTCTCTCCCCTCCTCGGACGTGCCGCGGATGTCGGGGCACAGGGGTGGTGAGCGCCCTGTGCACCGGAGCCGGAGGGCTCCGCGCGCCGGCCCCAGGGGGGCGGAGCGCGGTGCACCCTCACGCCGAGAAACGACGGCCTGAAAGTGGCGGGGAGGCGGCCCGCTGCTTCGCGGGCCGGGCTGCGCGGTGCACGGTCTCGCCGCTGTTCCGCGCCGCCACTGTGCTCCCCGTCACTTTCAGTAGAGCGCACCCGGCCGCCCCGGACCACGTCCGATCGGCCCGACCCGGAGGGCGAGCGGTCCCGGTCGCGGGCCGGGACCATGTACCCCTCCCCGGGGCACTTCGCCCCGTCCCCGAGGGGTTCTCCCGCCTCCCCGGCCCTGTCACCACGGGCATTCCCCTACGTGACCGGCCGCCCGTCCCGATGGGGCCCGGCCGGCGGGTCCTCGGCGAGGCGCACCAGGAGGTCCGCCGTGGCCTGCGGGGCGGCGAGCATCATGTCGTGGCCGCAGGGCAGGTCGTACGTCTCCCACCCGGCGGCCAGCGCCTGCGCGTGGAAGCGCGTCAGGCTCGCCAGGGGCGGGTCGGTGTGCCGCACATAGACCGTGCGGATCCGGTGGAGGGCCCCGGGGTCGTAGGCGACCGGGTCCGTCAGGCAGCGGAACGGGAAGTCGGTCAGCCGCGGCCCGGCCCAGGCGCGGAGCCCGGGATCGGTGACCCCCCACTGGTCGAGGAACGCCGGGCTCGCCGGGAGGCGCCAGCCGTCCCCGGCGGTGACCTCCCGGCGGTAGCGGGCGGCTGTTTCGGCGGGCTCCACGTCCAGCAGCGACTGGCCGGGACCGGCGAGGAAGCTACCGAGGAACACCACCCCGGCCAGTCGGTCACCGGCCCGCTGCGCCAGCGGCCCGGCGAGGATGCCGGCGTAGCTGTGCAGCACGAGCTGCACCTCGCGCAGGTCCTCGAACCAGAGCAGCTCGGTGAGATCGGTGAGGTGCGTCTCGACCCCGACGTCAGGGGTGAGCGATTGGCGGCGCTCCCCCTGCCCGGTGAGCGTCGGGGTGAACACGAGGTGCCCCGCCCGCTGGAGCCGCGCACGCACCTCACGCCAGGCCCAGCCCCCGTGCATCGCCCCGTGCACAAGGACGAATGTCGCCATGCCTCAGCGCCTCTCCCTCAACGGCCCCACGCACCGGATGCGCGGCATGCACCGGATGCGGCAGACGCACCGTGCGGGGCATCTGCCGCGATTGTGACACCGGGGGCCGACCGGACGTCGCAGCGACCGGCGGGCTTGCTCCGTTCACCATTGCCGGCGTTCGGCGGGAGGGCCCGCCCCCTGGCCAGGGCCCTTGTCGGGGCTCTTGTCGGGGGTGAAAGTGCTGGTCCCGGCCGGACGGAGGTGCGGTCGGGCGATCCAGGGGACCATGGAAGCCGGGGTCGCCGCCGGGCAGGGGCGGGCCACGGGCCGGAGGGCGGGAACGGGCGCCGGACGGAGCGGGGAAGGCCTGTCATCGGGCGGACCCGGAGGCCTCGTGGTCGGGTGGACGGGAGGAGCCCGTGGTCGGGTGGACGGGAGGGGCCCGAGGTCCGGCGGACGGAAGGAGTGCCGGGGTGAGCGCAGCCGAGGTGCCGCCCGCTGCCGCCGGCGGGCCGGAGGGCGGGTCGTCGCAGCCCAGCGGGCTGATGGACCTCCTCGCCGTCGCCGCGGTGCTGGTGGACGACGAGGGCCGGATCGTGCTGTGGAGCCCGCAGGCCGAGGAGCTGTACGGCTACTCCCCGGAAGAGGCGCTCGGGGAGTACGCGGCGCCGCTGCTCATCCACCAGGAGCACTGGGACCTGGTGATCAAGAAGTTCGCCGACGTCATGGAGACCGGCATCAGCTGGGGCGGCACCTTCCCCGTCCGGCACAAGGACGGGGCAGCGCGGCTGGTGGAGCTGCGCACCATGCGGCTGACGGACGACCACGGCGAGTTCTACGCGCTCGGGCTGGCCACCGACTCCCCGACGCTCCGCGAGGTGGAGCGCGATGTCGCGCTGTCCACCCGGCTGATCTCCCAGTCCCCCATCGGGCTGGCGATCCTCGACACCGAGCTGCGCTATGTGGCCGTCAACCCCGCCATGGAGCGGATGCACGGAATCCCCGCGAAGGACCATCTCGGCCGGCACTACCGCGAGATCATGACCGCCTCGAAGTTCGAGGTGCCCGAGGCCGCGATGCAGCAGGTGCTGGAGACCGGCGTGCCGATGGTCGACCAGGCCACCGTCGTCGGCCGGACGCCTTCCGACCCGGAGCACAAGCACGCCTGGTCGATCTCGTTGTACCGGCTGGAGGACCCCCAGGGGCGGGTGCTCGGGGTGGCCGACCTGGTGGTGGATGTGACCGACCGCTACCGGTCCGCGATGGAGGCCGCCGAGGCCCGGCGGCGCCTGGCCCTGATCGCGGACGGCTCGGCACGCATCGGCACCACCCTGGAGGTCGAGCAGACCGCCCGGGAGCTGGCCGAGGTCACCGTGCCCGAGCTGGCCGACCTGGGCACGGTCGATGTGCTGGACTCCGTACTGGGTGACCACCGCCCCAGCCGCGGCGAGGGCCCCGCGCTCTTCCGCGCCCTGGCGGTGAAGGCCGCCTACCCCACCGAGGCCCTCCATGCGGTCGACCCGCCCGGCAGGACCGCCGCCTACGAGGCCGGGCGGCTGGCCACCGAGTGCGTGCGCACCGGCCGCCCGATCCTGGTCTCCCACGCGGACCGCGACGACCTGGGGCGGATCGCCCGCAGCGACCGCGCCGCGGCCCTGCTGGCCGACGCCGGGGTGCACTCCTACCTGCTGGCCCCGCTCATCGCCCGCGGCCACATCCTCGGCTGCCTGGGGCTCAGCCGCGCCGGCAACCCGCAGCCCTTCGACGCGGACGACCTGGCCCTCGCCGCCGAGCTGGCCTCCCGCGCCGCCGTGTGCATCGACAACGCCCGCTCGCACCAGAGCGTGCGCAACGCCGCCGAGACCCTCCAGCGCAGCCTGCTCCCCGACCACCCGCCGCACCTTCCCGGCCTGGAGATCGCCTCCCGTTACCGGCCCGCGCAGGCCACCTACGAGATCGGCGGCGACTGGTACGACGTCCTGCCGCTGGAGGGCGACAAGACCGCGCTCGTGGTGGGCGACGTGATGGGCAGCGGTATCGACGCGGCCGCCACGATGGGCCGGCTACGCACCGCCACCAGCGCCTTCTCCGATCTCGATCTCGACCCGGCCGACGTCCTCCAGCACCTCGACAAGATCACCTCGGGGCTGGAGCACTACATCGCCACCTGCGTCCACGCGGTCTACGACCCCCACCGCGCCGAGTGCCACATCGCCACCGCCGGCCACCTGCCCCCGGTCCTGGTACGCCACGGCGGCCACCCCGTCCTCCTCGACCTGCCCACCGGCACCCCGCTCGGCGTCGGCGGTGTCCCCTTCGAGACCGTCACCTTCGGCCTCGCCCCCGGCGACCAGCTGGTCCTGTACACCGACGGGCTGGTCGAGACCCGCCACCACCCCATCGACGAGCGCCTGGAAACCCTGCGCGGCCTGCTGGACGCGCCCGACCGCTCCCTGGAGGAGACCTGCGACCGGCTGCTGGCGGCGCTGCGGCGGCCGGACGACCCCGATGACGTGGCCCTGCTCATCGCCCGCGTCCAGCCCTTCGGCCCCGGCACGTAGCGCCGCCGGGCGCCCCCGTCCCCCTTGGAGCACCGATCAGATGACCCGCCACCCCAGCGACGCGCCGACACCCCCGCCGGGCGGTGCGGACAACGGGCCCGCCGTCTCGCGCGCGGACTTCGACGCGCTGTTCGCGGCGGTCCGCGCCTGGGGCCGCTGGTCCGCCGCCGACCGCGGCGCCTGGAACCGGGTGACCCCGGAGCGGGTGCGGCGGGCCACCGCCCTCGTCCGCTCCGGGACGGTGATCCCGATGGCGCGCCCCTGGGACACCTCCCCCGGCCCGGACAACGGCCGGCCCGCCCTGCACTACATGTCCGACCCCGGCGGCCCGGAGCCCGGCGAGCCCGCCGTCCACAAGGACTTCATCGGCGCCGACTACCACGGCAAGGCGATCAGCCATCTGGACGCGCTGTCCCACATCGCCTACCGCGGGCAGCTCTACGACGGCCGCCCGGCGCGGGAATGCGTCGACGCGGCCGGTGCCCGCTTCGGCGCGGTCTCGGCGCTGGGCGCCCTGGTGACCCGGGGTGTGCTGCTCGATCTGCCCGCCGTTCTGGGGTGCCGCTGGCTGGCACCGGGACAGGCGGTGCACGCCGAGGGCCTGACGTCCGCCGAGCGGGCGCTCGGTGTGACCCTCGGCGAGGGCGACGCGCTGCTGCTGCGGTCCGGCAGCCTGCGCCGCCGCCGGGAGGAGGGCGCCTGGGACCCCGGCACGGCGAGCGCCGGGCTGCACGTGGACGCCGTGCCGCTGCTGGCCGAGCGCGGGATCGCGCTGCTGGGCGGCGACGGCGACAGCGACGTGCGGCCCTCGCCCGTCGACGGTCTGCACTCGCCGGTGCACGCACTCGCCCTCGCGGCGATGGGGGTGCCGCTGCTGGACAACCTCGACCTCGAAGCGCTCGCGGTCGCCTGCGCCGCGGAGGACCGCTACGCGTTCTTGTTCATGGTGGCCCCGCTGCACATCCCCGGCGGCACGGGCTCGCCCGTCACCCCCCTCGCGGTGCTGTGACGGCCCCGAGGCCCCCTGGGCCCCCGCACGCAGCCATGACCGATAAATGTAGAAAGCTCTACAATTAGGTGCGTGGTGCCGCTGTCCTCGCACGGGTGGCCATGGCAGCACGCATCGATCGGGCAGGTGATCGGGATGGGGCTCGTGGCAGGCGACCTCGGCCCCGCACGTGCCCGTGAGCGGTTCCTGCACGGTGGCCCGGTCGCGGAGGGCGTGCGCGGCCCGATCCTGGATTCCTGGCAGCGTTCCCGGTCCCTGGGGCTCACCCCGGAGGGCTGCGAGCTTCCCTACCGCCAGGACCTCGATCTGGACGGCCGGCTGGTCCGCGCCGCAGGGCCGGTGCTGGACCGCCTCCAGGCCAGGTTCGCGGGCCGGAACATGAACGTGTGCCTCGCCGACGGTCACGGGGCCGTGCTGCAACGCCGATTCGGTGAGGCCTCGCTGGTCAGGCACCTGGCCGCGATCCAGAGCGTGCCGGGCTTCGTGTTCGCCGAGCAGTTCGCCGGGACCAACGGCATCGGGCTGGCGCTGGCGGAACGGCAGCTGATCACCGTCTACGGCGCCGAGCACTTCGCCGAACGCTCACAGACCAACGCCTGTGCGGCCATTCCCGTCCGGGACCCGCTCAGCGGACGCATCGAGGGCGTGCTGTGCTTCGGCTATCCGCCCACCGACGCGAACGCGGCCCTGAACACCGTGATCAGCCGGGCGGCCGGCGCCATCGAGCAACGGCTGCTGACCCAGAGTTCGCTGCGTGAACGTGCCCTGCTCCAGGCCTACTTGGATGCCCGCGGTCGCGCGGCGGCCGGTGGGGTGACGGGCAACGGCGAGCCGGCCGGGACCGGGCTGGACTGGCGGGACGAGTTGCTGCTCAAGGAGCGGGCCGCCGATCTGATCGCCTCGGCCCAGCGCGCCGCCGTCGAGGTCAAGCTGCCCGGCGGTCGCCGGGTCACCCTGCTGAGCCGCCCGGTGACCAGCCCCTCCGGGGTGGAGGGCGTCGTCATCGAGGCGGTACTGCCCGCGCCGCACGAACACCTCGCCGTCCTCGCCGACGTGGGCGCCCCGCCCGGCGACCCGGCGGCAGACGCCCGCACCCTGACCCCTCCGCCGCCCGGAGCCGGTGCCGACACCGCACGCGGCCGGCCGGTCGCGGCGGCCCGCCCGCCGGGCACCGCCGGCACCACCGGGCCGACACCCGGTGGCGCGGCCGGCCCGGTGGTGCTGATCGGTGAGCCGGGGGTGGGCACGTACGCCGTGGCCGCCCGGCGCCGGCTGGAGCTGCTGTCCGAGGCCAGCACCCGGATCGGCACCACCCTGGACGTGAGCCGCACCGCCCGGGAACTCGCCGAGATGGCCGTCCCGCGGCTGGCCGACTACGTCACCATCGACCTCCCCGAGGCGGTGCTGCGCGGCGAGGAGCCGGCCCATCTGCGGACCGGGCTGCACCGCACCGTCGTCCACGGCATCCGCCCGGACTGCCCCTTCTACCCGGAGGGTGAGCGGGTCGCGCTCCGGCCGACGACGCCGCAGATCCGCTGCCTGACCAACCGTCAGCCCGTCCTCGAAGCCGATCTGACGGCCGCCACGGACTGGATCGCCCAGGACGCCGCGCACACCCGCCACCTCCTCGACCACGGCATCCACTCCCTGATCGCCGCCCCCCTCCTCGCCCGCGGCATCGCACTGGGCATCGCCAGCTTCTACCGCGCGCAGGACCCCGACCCGTTCGGCGACGACGACCGGTCGCTGGCCCAGGAGCTGGCCGCCCGCGCCGCCATCTGCATCGACAACGCCCGGCGTTTCACCCGCGAACACACCATGGTCCTCGCCCTGCAGCACAGCCTGCTGCCGCAGCGCTTCCCCGAGCAGAGCGCCGTCGAGGTCGCCCACCGCTACCTGCCGGCCGCGTCCGGGGTCGGCGGCGACTGGTTCGACGTGATCCCCCTCTCGGGCACCCGCGTCGCCCTCGTCGTCGGCGACGTCGTCGGTCACGGGCTGCACGCCGCCGCCACCATGGGCCGACTGCGCACCGCCGCGCGCAACTTCGCCGAACTCGACCTGCCCCCGGACGAGGTCCTCACCCAGCTCGACAACCTCGTGGCGCGCCTCGACCGGGACGAGGGCACCGAGGACCCGGCCGCCGACAGCCCCGGCATCATCGGCGCCAGCTGTCTGTACGCCATCTACGACCCCACCTCGCAGGTGTGCGTGATGGCCCGCTCCGGCCACCCGCCGCCCGCACTCGTCCACCCCGACGGCACCGTCGACCTCCCCGACCTGCCCGCCGGCCCGCCGCTGGGCCTGGGCGGCCTGCCCTTCGAGACCGCCACCGTCCCGCTCCCCGAAGGCTCACAGCTCGTGCTCTACACCGACGGGCTGCTCGCCGACCGCCACCGCGACGTCGACACGTCCCTGGACCGGCTGCGCGGGGCCCTGTCCCATCCGGCCCGTTCCCCCGAGGACACCTGTGAGGCGGTGGTGCGGACCGTGGTGCCGCCGCATCCCGACGACGACATCGCCCTGCTCGTCGCCCGCACCCGCGCCCTGGACCGCCGGCGGATCGCCACCTGGGACCTGCCCGCCGACCCGTCGCTGGTCTCCGGCATCCGTGCCGCGGTGACCCGCCAACTGGCCGCATGGGGACTGGAGGAGGCCGTCTTCGCCACCGAACTGCTGCTCAGCGAACTGGTCACCAACGCCGTCCGCTACGGCACCGCGCCCATCCAGGTCCGCCTCCTGCACGACCGCACGCTGATCTGCGAGGTGTCCGACGCCAGCAGTACCGCCCCGCATCTGCGCCGTGCGGCCAGCACCGACGAGGGCGGCCGCGGGCTGTTCCTCGTCGCCCAGCTCGCGCAGGCCTGGGGCACCCGCTACACCCCCGACGGCAAGGTCATCTGGGCCGAGTGCGCGCTGGAGGCACCCGGCGCGAAGGCCGCCGCCGAGAGGTTTTTCGACGACATCCCGGCCCTCTAGCGGCCGCTGCGACAGCAACGCCATAACGGGCCGTACCATGACGAAATCCCACAGAGCGTCATGAAGGATGCAGTGCGGCCCGGCCCGTCGGGCCCCAGGAAGAACCACGAGGCCGACCCCCGGAGAAGTCCGTGCACGACGCTCCCGACCGCAGCCCTCCCCCGCACCCCGCCCCGGAGCCGCTCGTCCGCATCCGCGGCGTCGGCAAGCGGTTCGGCGGCACGCGCGCCCTGGACGGCGTCGACCTCGACATCCGGCCCGGCCGCGTCCTCGCCCTGCTCGGGCCCAACGGCGCGGGGAAGTCCACCCTCATCAAGGTGCTCGCGGGCGTCCACCACGCCGACACGGGCACGGTGACGGTCGCCGGGCACCCGCTCGGCACCGAAGCGGCCTCCCGCGCCATGTCCTTCATCCATCAGGACCTGGGGCTGGTCGGGTGGATGACGGTCGCCGAGAACATCGCCCTGGGCGCCGGATACCCGCGCCGCGCGGGCCTGGTGTCGTGGCGGCGCACCCGCCGGCAGGCCGCCGCCGCGCTGGACCTCGTCGCCGCACATCTGGACCCGGACACCCCCCTGGCCGACCTGCCGCGCGCCGAACGCTCCCTGGTGGCCCTCGCCCGCGCGCTGTCCAGCCGGGCCGCGCTCCTCGTCCTCGACGAGCCGACCGCCAGCCTCCCGGCGGCGGACTGCGCCCGGCTCTTCGACGTGCTGCGCACCCTGCGCGACCAGGGCCACGCCCTCGTGCACGTCACCCACCGCATCGACGAGGTGTACCGGGTCGCCGACGACTTCGCCGTGCTGCGCGACGGCCGTCTGATCAGCCAGGGCCCCCTGGCCGGCTACGATCCGGCCCGCCTCGTGCACGACATCGTCGGCCACACCCCGGGCGGCCACCGGACCGTCCCCGCCGCCGGCCCGGTCGTCCTCGGCCTCGACGGGGTGGGGACCGCGCACACCGCACCCGTCAGCCTGGAACTGCGCGCGGGGGAGATCCTCGGCATGGTGGGCCTCACCGGCGCCGGGCACATGGAACTGGGCCGCGCCCTCGCCGGCGCCGGCCGCCTCCTCGGCGGGCGGGCCCTGCTCGACGGGCGGCCCTACGCGCCGGACACGGTCGCCGCCGCCGTCGCCGCCGGCGTCGGCCTGGTGACCAGCAACCGTCAGGAGGAGGGCTGCGCCGCCGAACTGACGGTGCGGGAGAACTTCCTTGCCAACCCCCGGGCGGGCGGCGGGCCGGCCGTCCACTGGATCGGCCCCCGACGCGAGCGTGCCGAGGCGGCCGCCCTGATCGAACGGTTCTCGGTGTCGCCCGGGGACACCGAGGCGCCGATCGCCACCCTCTCCGGAGGGAACCAGCAGAAGGTCATGGTCGGCCGGTGGCTCGGGCGCGAGCGGCGGCTGCTGATCCTTGAGGAACCGACCGCCGGCGTCGATGTCGGTGCCAAGGCCGCGCTCTACCGCCTGCTCCAGGAGGCGCTGGCCGACGGCCTCGCGGTCCTGCTCCTGTCCACCGACTTCGAGGAGGTCGCCCAGGTGTGCCACCGGGCCCTGGTCTTCGTCCGCGGGGACGTGACCGTGCAGCTGAGCGGCGAGGCGCTGACCGCCGCCGCACTCGCCCGCGCCTCCTCGGCCATGACCGCGCTCACCGGGACGAGGAGACGATGACGCCCCTGCCCCGTCCCCCGCTGGGCCGCCGGTGGGGCCACCTCCTCGGCGCCTACGGCCTCCTGGCCCTCGCCGCGCTGCTGTTCCTGACCTTCTCGCTGGCGCTGCCGGACACCTTCCCCACCCTGGACAACATCTCCGAGGTGCTGTCCAACGAGTCGATCCCCGCCGTCCTCGCGCTCGGCGCGATGATCCCCATCGTCACCGCGAAGTTCGACCTGTCCATCGGCTACGGGCTGGGCCTCGCGCACGTCATGACGATGCGGCTGATCGCCGAGGAAGGGTGGCCCTGGCCGCTCGCCTGCCTCGTGGTGGTGCTCGGCGGGGCGGTCGTCGGCGTCTTCAACGGCGTCGTCGTCGAATTCGGGCGGATCGACTCGTTCATCGCCACCCTCGGCACCGGCAGCATCCTCTACGCCGTCACCGGCTGGCTCACCAACGGGTCCCGGATCGTCCCCGGCCCGCAGGGCCTGCCGGCCGGCTTCACCGACCTCTACGACTCCCGGTTCCTCGGCCTGCCGGTCTCCGCGTTCTACGTCCTCGCCCTCACCGGCGTCCTGTGGCTGCTCCTGGACCGGCTGCCCCTCGGCCGGTACCTGTACGTCATCGGCTCCAACCCCCGCGCCGCCGAACTCGTGGGCATCCCCGTCCGGCGCTATGTCATCTACGCGTTCACCGGCTCGGGCCTGGTCGTGGGCGTCGCCGGGGTCCTGCTGGCCGCGCAGCAGCGGATCGGCAACCCGAGCGTCGGACTCGACTACCTGCTGCCCGCGTTCGTCGGCGCGCTGCTCGGCTCCACCGCGATCAGACCCGGTCGCGCCAATGCCCTGGGCACCCTGGTCGCCGTCGTCATCCTCGCCGTCGGCCTGGCCGGCATCGGTCAGCTCGGCGCCCAGTTCTGGGTCACCCCGCTGTTCAACGGCGCGACGCTGCTGCTCGCCGTCGGCATGGCCGGGTACGCCGCGCGCCGTCAGCTGCGGCGGGGCCGCGCGGAGCCCGCACGGCCCCGCCACGACGCCCCGCACGCCACACCGTGACCCTCACCCGTGCCTCCCGTCCGCAAGGAGCGCCCGTGTCCGCGCACCGCACCTCGGCCCTCGGCAACGCCGGCGTCCTGGCCGTGGCCGTGGCCGTCACCGTCCTCGCCGGGTGCGAGCGCGGCACCTCGGCCGGCGCCGGGTCCTACTCGCCCGGACCGGTACGGACGGGCTGCCCCGCCGTCCTGGCCAGGGCCCGGACGACCGTGGACCGGGCCATGACGACCCGCTCCACCTGGGACGGCCCCACCACCGGCCCCCGGGCGGTGTCCGGCAAGCGGATCGTCTACGTCGCGCAGACCATGAACAACCCGGGTGTCGCGGGCGCCGCCAACGGGGTACGGGAGGCCGCACGGGCCATCGGCTGGCAGGTCCGGGTGATCGACGGCCAGGGCACGCCCGCGGGGATCCAGGCGGCCTTCAGCCAGGCCCTCGCCCTGCGGCCCTCAGGCATCGTCCTCGGCGGCTTCGATCCGCATCTGACGTCGCAGCAGGTGACGAAGGCGGGCGCCGCGCACATCCCGCTCGTCGGCTGGCACGCCGTCGACGCCCCCGGCCCGAGCCGGAACCCCGCGCTGTTCAGCAACGTCACCACCCGGGTCCAGGACGTCGCACGGAGCAGCGCGGACTGGATCATCGTGCACTCGCACGGCCACGCCGGGGTCGTCGTGTTCACCGATGACTCGATCCCGTTCGCCAGGAACAAATCCGAGCTGATCGAGAAGGAGCTGGCCACCTGTTCCGGCGTGCGGCTGCTGGCCGAGGAGAACATCCCGATCGCGGACACCAGCAGCCGCACGCCGCAGGAGGTCTCCTCGCTGCTCTCCCGCTTCCGGGAGCGCTGGACCCACTCCGCCGCCATCAACGACGTGTACTTCGCCGACGCCGCCCCGGCACTGCGCGCCGCACGCAGGAAGGGCCGCGGCGCGCCGTTCAACATCGGTGCCGGCGACGGCGATCCGTCCGCGTTCCAGCGCATCAACAGCGGGCAGTTCCAGGCCGCCACCGTTCCCGAACCCTTCGCCCAGCAGGGCTGGCAGATCCTCGACGAGTTCAACCGCGCCTTCTCCGGCAGACCCGCCAGCGGCTATGTCGCCCCCGTGCACATCGCCACGGCCGCCAACAGCCGGGGCGCCACGACCTGGGACCCGCCGGGCTACCGCGCGGCGTACCTACGGATCTGGGGGAGGTGAGGCCGACCGGCCTCCGCCGGGCCCGCACGCCGGGAAGCCGGGGCAGGCCGGGACGTCACCGCGGCGACCCCGGGTGCGTTCGCGCCACGGAGTCGACCAGGGCGTGCACGGCCGGCAGCCAGGGACGGTCCCGCGGTCCGCACAGCACCAGGTCCCTGCTGTGGTGCGGGGTGACCGGCACCAGGACCAGGTCATCGGGGACGACCGACCGGGAGACCTCCGGCAGGATCGAGACCCCGAGGCCGGCCTGGACCATGCTGAGGAGCGTGCCGAGGTCCCGGACGCGGTGGGCCGGGGTGTACTCCTCCCCCGCCAGCCGGTGAATGGTGCGGATGTGCCGCTCGCAGCCGTTCGGCGAGAGGACCAGCGGGTCGTCCGCGAGGTCCGCGACATGGACGCTCTCCTCCCCCGCCAAGGGGTGGTCCTGCGGGAGCAGGGCGAGAAAGGGGTCGGTCACCAGGAGCGCGCCGCCATGCCCGTCCCCGCGAACGGCGTCCGACGGCGGGTCGGCCACGATGGCGGCGTCCGCCGCCGCACCGGCGAGCCAGGCCTCGGTCTCCTCACCGCTGCCCTCGAACACCCGGAGCCGCAGCGCGGGCAGCCGCTCGGACCACTCGCGCAGCAGCGAGGGCAGCAGGCCCTGGCAGACCGTCGGGGTGGCGGCGAGCCGTACCGTCCCACCCGGCGTCGCCCGGTGCCGGGCCGCGGCGTCGAGGACCGCGTCCGCCGCCGCGAGGGCCGCGCGGGCATGGGGCAACACCACCTCACCAAGGTCGGTACTCCGCACGGGAGTTGAGCGCACCAGCAACGCCCCGCCGAGGGTCCGCTCCAGCGAGGCCACGGCATGCGAGACCGCGGACTGACTCAGCCCCAGATCCACCGCCGCGGTACCGAATCCGCCCGCGTCGACCGCCGCGACGAACGCCCGCAACTGCGCCAGATTCAACGCCACGATGCCGTTCCCTCCCCGCCATGAGCGCCATGAGAGCCATGAGGGGCGCGAAGGGCGTGGGCATCGTGAGGTCCCCCCCGGCACGGCGCCGGGCCCCTCTCTCCCAAGCCCTTCCCACAACTCCTCACCAGGCTGCCCATGAGGCCCCCTCATGAGCCCATCGATGCTCCTCGTTGGACCCATCTTCCCTGACCGGAGAGGCTCATGAGCATGCACCCGGACTCCTGAAAGGCGCCGCCCCATGCCGTACATCCGCGTCACCGTCTCCGACCCGGACCTGACCCCCGCCCACCGCCGCGCCCTCGCCGGGGGCCTGACGGACCTGGCCGTCTCCGCCCTGGGAAAGTCCGCGGCCCGCACCACGGTCCATGTCCACCCGGTCCCGGCCGACCACTTCTTCGTCGCCGGCCGCCCGGTCCGCGAGGCCACCGGCGCACATGTGGAGGCGAGCATCACCGCGGGCACCAACAGCGCCGAGGAAAAGGCCCAATTCCTCACCGGCGCGTACGCGCTGCTGCGCGAGACCCTGGGCGTACTGCCCCCGGTCGCCGGCGTCGCCCTGTACGAACTCCACCCCGAGAGCTACGGCTACAACGGCGTCACCCAGCTCGACCACTACCGTCACACGGCCCGGGCCGCCCCGTGACCGACGCCCCCGCACAGCCGTGACAGACCTGTTCACCACTCGCCGCTGACCGGCTGTCCGGCCCGGGCGATGAGGTCGACGGCCTCGGCCGGCGCGTCCGGCACGCTCCCGGCCGCGCCGGAGAACCGGACGCCCAGCCGCGGCGCACCCGCGGTCGGCGAGGGAGACGACCGTGCGCGACAGCCCAGACGCGGACGGTATGACTCCGGCGCCCATAGGTGTGCGGGAAGCGGGTACCCGGTTCACGCAAGCCGCCGCAACGGAGCGGCAGGTGCCCGCCCGGGCCGGCTGCGGCACGTGGCCGACCTTCGCATGAAAGGCACAGCATGCTCTTTCTGGTCGTCTCCCTCTTCCTCTTCGGTGCGTTGCTCGGGACGGCGGGTCATGTCCCGGTGCCCGTCACCGTGCTCGGCGGGATCGCCATCACCGCCTGGCTCACGGTCTTCTTCTGGCGGGAACGCCGCAAGAGCGGCATGAAGGGAGCCTCGCGATGACCTCCACCTGGATCCCGCTGAAGACCGGGCCCCGCCCACAGGCCGACCGGATGGCCGTCGCCGCGTTCGTCTGCGGCCTGGTGGGCACCGTGGTCTTCAACGTCTTCTTCGGCCCCTGCGCCGTCCTGTTCGGCATCCTGGCACTGGCCCGCGGCACGATCCGCCGCCTGCGCGCCTGGCTGGGCGTGGCCTTCGGCGTGCTCGACCTCGTCCTGCTCGTCGTCCTGACCTCGGCCGGCGGAACGGTGAGCTGGCATCTCTAGGCCCGGTCGATGACGACCGTCTGGGCGCGGGTCGCGCCGCGTGCCACAGTGGGGCGCCATGACGGCGGTGGACACGACGAACGCAGCAGTTGGCGAGGCAGAAGCGCTGGCAACGGATGCCTTGCGCTGGCTGCTCAGGGGCACGGGAGACCGGGGACAACGGCCTCGCCTGGGCTGCCACGCCCTCCGATGACGAGACCGACCCCGCGATCTACAGCCGCGCTGACCCCGGTCGACACCTTCTCGGCGGTGGCGCCCAGCACCTCTCCCTGCATCTGGGTCGGTGTCAGGGAGTCCAGCAACGCCAACATGATCTTCGAAGCTTCCTGTTGTCCGGCAGCAAAACCACAGCACACCGCAACGGGAGAACCGATGAACAACGCCACCACCCACCGCCTCCGCGGCCGCGCCGGCCGCCGCATCGCCGCCGCCGTCCTCGCCGCGGCGGCGCTGGGGCTGGGGACCACGGCCTGCGGGCCGGACTCGGGGGCGACCGGCGCCGACGGCTCAGCTGGCTCTTCGAGTGCGGCCGGGTCGGCGCGCCACTCGGCCTCGCCCCAGTCCTCCAGCGGTTCCTCCTCGGACGCCGCCGCCTCGCAGGGCCAGGCGGGCGGCAAGTCCGCCGCGGGCTCGTCCGCCGGCCAGGCGTCGGCAACCGGGGCCGGCTCCAAGGCGGGCGGTGACACCGGCGGCGGGTCCGCCTCCGCCGGGGGCGGTGTCGCGCATGCGGGCAACCACCGCACGATCGTCGGCAAGCTGTCGTACCTCGCGCCCGGCAAGCTGACCGTCACGCCCGAGGGCGGCGGCAGGGAACAGGCATTCCTGATCTCCCACGCCACACGGATCCTCGGCGCGGCCGCGATCTGCTCCGACGCCGACGGCGACGTGGCCATCGGCGGGGACGGCTACGGCACCAGGAAGTGCACCGTGGAGCAGCTGGAGAAGGCCGCCAGGACCGGCAGCGTGACGGTCCGCGTCACCATGGGCGCCACGTCCGGCGGTGGCGAGACGGTCGAGGAGAAGTACCACCCGTAGGGCCCCGCATCCTGCCCGCGCGCCGGGCTATTGCCGGATGACGGAGCGGATCCAGGCGAGTTGCTGGGAGATCTCCCCGGCCTGGGCGGTCGTCTCCCGGTCGGAGCCGTTGAAGACGCCGAGGAGGGTCTCGGTGCCGCTCGGGGCGATGCTCATCACCGGGCCGCCGGAGTCGCCGCCGGCGGGGATCCCGGACACCTTTTCCATGCAGAAGTCCGGGCCGCCCGGGGCGGTGAAGCCCGCGCAGCGGGGGTCGTCCGGCCGTACGACGCGCAGGTCGGACTGCTTGAGCACGGGAGACTGGCAGGAGTTCTCGTCACCGGTGCAGGTGGCGCCCCACCCGTATTGCCGTACGACCTGGCCGAGGTGGACTCCGGCCGTGGCCAGTGGCGCCGTGCGGATCTTCATCGGCTGGACCTTGATGAGCATCATGTCGGCGTGCGCGCTGCCCGCGCGCTTGCCGGGGAGCGGGCGGACCGTGGTGCCCTTCCGCATGTCGAGGTTGCCGACCCGGAACGAGATCCGCTTGTCGGCGACCGGCTGTGCCTGCTCGTAGAAGCAGTGCGAGGCGCTGATGATCCACCGGTCGGTGACGGCGGTGCCGGTGCACGTCGGCTTGCCGTCGATGAGCATGCGCACCGCCCATGGGCCGTAGGTGCTCTTCGCGCCGCCGATGACGGCGGAGGCCGGCGCGGACGACATCACCACACCGGTCAGCAGAAGTAACGCGGTCAACAGCAGCGCACGTGCGCGACGCACCATCCGGAACAGCTCCTCTCAACGGGCATAAGCCGTACGAAGGAGGAGATGCCTCGCGGGGGCGAAACGTTCCGTACGGGGCGAACGAAACGGCGCGGGGCCGCCGTTCGCCCGGCCGGGCGGGGTTCCGGTCGGGCGGGGTCCTGGCCGGGCGGCGGGGGCCGCACGGGGGCGCGGCCGGTGGCGCGTCAGCCGCGGCCGGTGAAGGCCCGTACGAACTCGTTCGTGTTCTTCCCGGTGCTGGAACAGGTCGCCTGTGCCTGGATGTTGGCGCCTTCCGGGCACGGCTTGTCGCGGGTGGCGGACCACATCGACAGCCGGCCGAGCCCCTTCTGCCGGGCGAAGGTCTTGAGTTCGGCCGCGTCGCCGGGCGTGAAGATCTCACCCTTGACGTCATTCACCCCGATCATCGGCGTGACCCCGACCGCCTTCCACGCCGCGGCCTCACCGCGCAGCCCCAGCGCGGACTTGACCTGCTGGTGGGTCGCGGTGGCGGCGTCGATGGCGTACTTGCCCATGTCGCCGTCGTAGGAGCTGCCGTAGTCCATGGCCATGATGTTCACGGTGGAGATCCGGACGCCGTTCTTCTTCGCGCCCTTCAGAACGGCGACGGAGTCCCGGTTCAGGCCCGAGGGCATCACCGGCAGGGTGAAGGAAACGTCCAGCTTCCGGCTCTGCTGGAGCCGGGCGATCGCCCGGGCGCGCAGGTCGTTGGCCTTGGTGTCGGTCAGGGCGGGGCCCTCGATGTCGAAGTCGGCGCCGGTCAGGTGGTAGGCGTCGATGACCTTGCGGTAGGCGTCCACCAGCTTGTCCACCGAACCGCAGGCGCGGGCCAGCTCGTTGCCGCTCTGGCCGCCGAAGGAGATCCGCACCTCGCCGCCCTGGGCGCGCAGTTGGTCCGCCTGACCCGCCACCGGGTTGTCGGCCAGTTCCTGCCGGCCGCCCCACTTGGGCGCGCAGCCGCCGCCCGGGGAGACGAACGCCAGGGTGTACTCCTTCACACCGGTCTCCCGGGCGCCCTTGAGGAGGTCGTAGGAGGGCGTGAGCGAGGTGTCGACGTACGGGGCGAAGCCGCCGGACGCGTGGGAGGGCGCGGAGGGGGCGTGCGGGGAGGGCTTCTTGGTCGCGGGAGCCGTGCTCTTGTGCGGCGGGGGCGTCGCCGGCCCGGGGGTCCTGGCACCGTCGGGGTCGCCGGACGAGCAGCCGGCGAGCAGTGACGCCGCGAGCGCCGCGGCCGTCGCCGCCGCCGTGGCGGCCGGTATCCGAGTGCGGCTGCCGCGCACGGCGAACTGTGTGGTGTGCTTCGTCATCGTCGGGCTGCATCCTTTGTGGGGGGTGAGCGGTGGTGTGGGGATCTGGGTCCCGCACGGCTGCCGCGGTCCTCCCCCACCGCCCCGGGAGCGGACCGCGATCCGGACGTGTTCCGGATCAACTTCCCTCGGTCCAAGGCAATCGCATCCTTTTTCGCTGGTCAAGAATTGCCCTGGGGCGCAGGCGGGGGCGGGCACGGTCCGCAGCCGAGGTGCTGCGGACCGTCGCTACTGTGGGACGATCCGCCGGCGTGGTGACCCACCGACGCGGGCCGCCCCCGTCGCGCGCCCCGGGGTCCCGTGACCGACACCACTGTGACCACGTGACCGACAGCACCACGGCCGGCAGCCCGATGACCGGCAGCCGCAGGACGACAGCCACAGGAAAGGAAAGCGAGCATGACAAACGTGCAAGGAACCTCCCTGGACGTCCCCACCCCGGACGGGACCGCCGACGCCTACCTCGCGCACCCCGGCGACGGTGCGCCGCACCCCGGCGTCCTGCTCTACATGGACGCCTTCGGGCTGCGCCCCGCGCTGGAGGAGATCGCCCGGCGGCTGGCCGGGCACGGCTACACGGTGCTGGTGCCCAACGTCCTGTACCGGGCCGGGCGCGCCCCCGTGGTGGACCTGCCGGACTTCATCGATCCCGCCCGGCGGCCGGAGATCTTCAAGCCGCTCTTCGGCCTGGTCCGGTCGCTCACCCCCGACCAGGCCATGCGGGACGCCGGCGCCTACCTCGACTGGCTGGCCGCCTCCCCGCTGGTCGCCGAGGGACCGGTGGGCACCGCCGGCTACTGCATGGGCGGCGCCCTCGCCCTGCGCACCGCCGCGGCCCACCCCGACCGGGTCGCGGCGGTGGGCTCCTTCCACGCCGGCCATCTGGTCACCGAGGACGAGGACAGCCCGCACCGGCTCGTCGGCCGCGTCACGGCGGAGCTGTACTTCGGCCACGCCGACCAGGACCAGTCGATGCCGGCCGACCGGATCGAGACCCTGGAGCAGGCCCTGGACGCCGCGGGCGTGACCTACCGCAGCGAACGGTACGAAGGCGCTCCCCACGGCTACACGCAGGCCGACACCGCCGCGTACGACGCCGGGGCGGACGAGCGGCACCGGCGCAATCTGCTGGAGCTCTTCGGCCGCCGTCTCTGAACCCGCGGGCCCCTCGGGGCGCTCACCCGACCGCGACGGGCAGCCGCTTGAGCGCGTGCGACCGGAACGACGCGCGCCACTCCAGCCGTTCGTCGGGGACGGCGAGCCGCAGCCGCGGGAAGCGGTCGAGCAGGGTGGTCAGGGCGGTGCGGCTTTCCAGCCGCGCCAGGGCGGCGCCCAGGCAGTAGTGGACGCCGTGGCCGAGTGCGAGATGCGCCTTGTCGGCACGGTGCGGGTCGAAGCGGTCCGGTGCGGGGTAGCGTGCCGGGTCGCGGTGGGCGGACGCGAGGCCGAGCAGCACGGTGTCGCCGGCCGGAATCCGTACGCCGCCGATGTCGACGGGCTCGGTGGGGAAGCGCCGGATGGCCATCTGGTTGGGATGCGCGAAGCGGAACAGCTCCTCCACGGCCTCCGGCATCAACTCGGGCCGGGCGCGCAGGGTGCGTAGCTGGTCGGGGTGGCGGAGCAGGGTCAGCAGTCCGCCGCTGATCAGGTGCTGGGTGTTCTCGCTGCCCGCCATGAGGATCAGGAAGGCCAGCGAGACCAGTTCGTCCTCGCTGAGCCGGGCGCCGTCGTCGCGGGTGGCGATCAGGGAGGACAGCAGGTCGTCCGCGGGCCGGGCGCGGCGGGCGGCGATGAGGTCCACGAGGTAGCGGTGGATGTGTCCGATCGCCTCGGCGGTGTGTCCCGGGTACTCGGGGGCGAACATGGCGCCGACCCAGCCGGAGAACGTGCGGCTGTCCGCCTCGGGCACGGCCAGCAGGTCGCCGATGATGATCAGGGGCAGCGGGTTGGCGAACGTCGTGACCAGGTCGGCCTGTCCCGCCTCGGCCAGCCGGTCGGCGAGCTGCGCGGCCACGGTGGCCACCCGCGCGCGGAGTTGCTCGACGTGCCGTGGTGTGAAGCCCTTGGAGACCAGCCGGCGCAGCCGCAGATGATCGTCCGGGTCGATGTTGAGGAGGTTGGCGTCCAGCGCGGGCGGCAGCGAGAAACCCCGGTAACCGTTCGTGGAGTGCGCCTTGTTCACCGACAGCCGTGCGTCGGTGAGTCCGGCGCGGACGTCGCACTCCCGGGTGACGAGCCAGACGGGCGACCCGTCGGGCAGCGCGATCCGGTGCACGGGCCCTTCCTCGCGCAGCCGGGCGTAGGTGGGATAGGGGTCCTGGAAGAACTCCTGGTCGAAGGGGGCGCTGAGGGCAGTGGTCGGCTGCGTCATGGGCGTTCCTGGGGTTCCGGGGCGGCCGCGGCGTGCGTGGCCGCGGCCCGGGCTATCGGGGACGTGGTGAAGGCGCGCGCCAGCTTGCGCTGGAAGGCGAGTTCGGCGGCGAGGTCCTCGGGCTCCGCCACCCGGGGCGTCTGCGGGTGGACGGCGGGCCGCACCTGTGCGGCGCGCGCCTCCAGGGCGGCCCTGAGCTGTGCCGCCTCGACGGTGGCCGCCAGGTCGGTGCCGGTCAGACCGGCCGCGAGGGCGCGCTCCTCGGCGGCGCCGGCCACCTCTGCCGGGGTCCAGACGCGCAGTGCCCACTGGGCGTCGCGGATCTCCACGAGCCTGCGGTAGAGGCGGGTGCGCAGATCCGTGTCGGGTTCGAGGTGCAGCACCGGGTCGGGGATCTGGGAGGTGACCTCGCGGTGCAGCGGGCCCAGCTCCCGGAACGCGCGGTGGTCGGTGAACCGCCCCCACAGCGCGGTGAGATGGCGGCCCCAGTCGGGGAGGATCCAGCCCAGCGTCTTGCTGAGGGTGGCGATGGTGACGGCGACCTGCGCCACCGGCTCCCAGCCCTGCCCGCTGACGCCGAACTGGGCGGCGACGATGTCGGCGGCCCGGCAGCCGGTGTAGACGAGGGCGAAGGGCAGGGTGGCGGCGATGAGGTACAGCCCGCGGCGCATCCAGGGGTGCGGAGCGATCCTGGCGTAGCGCCAGCCGAGGACGCCCACATCGATCTGGTTCGCGGCGTAGGCGAGCAGATAGAGGGTGAGATAGGCGGGGTAGTACTGGGCGCTGTCGAGGGCGAAGTCGTCGGGCTTCTCACCGCGGCTGGTGGCGGCGGTGAACAGCGCCACCATGGCGAGGAGTACGAGCCCGAGCCCGATCAGCCGGGGCCGTGCCTTGCGCCAGGCGAGGGGGGCGTCATGGGTGAGGTGGAGCAGCACGACCTGCTGGCACGCCGTCAGCAGGACGACGCAGCTCTGCGACAGCAGCCCGGAGAAGTTGACGATGCCGACGGCGCTGCTGAGGGCCGCCCAGACCGCGGGGGTGGAGACGGTGTAGGTGACGAACAGGAAGAAGAAGTTGCCGAGCAGCGCGACCTGCGTCACGGACCGGTCGATGCGCAGCACGCGCAGTTTGTACAGCAGCGCCAGGCCGGCGACGACGGCGCACAAGGGGTAGAGAACGCTATTCATGACTTCCTCGGAAGGCGGGATTTTCCAGCGCACCGAGCCGGGCGACCAGCTCTTGCATGGCGGGTGGGACGGGCCGGAGCCGGCCGGTGGTCCAGCTGCCGATCCGTCGCCCGATCAGGGAGCCGACGTACTCGGCTTCGGTCTCCGCCCAGGACCGGGAGTGTTCGCGGCCCAGGGTCCGGCGGATCAGCGTGGGGTCGAGCGAGGGCAGCAGCAGCCGGGAGGCCTCGGGGGTGAGGACCGGGCTCGCCTCGTGGTCGCAGATGAGGTGCCCCAGCTCGTGCAGGATGACCTGTTGCTGGTGCACCGGTGCGAGCCGCTCCTCGTAGACGACGTACTCCGCGCCGGCCGTGGAGACCCACAGGCCGTCGGGGCTGCCCAGCGGCAGGGGGCAGGGCAGCAGCTGGATGGGACGTCCGGAGCGCCGGCTGAGGTGGGCGCACAGCTCGTCGACGGACAGCTCGGTGCGTGCGGGCAGCTCCAGCTCGTCGACGCGTCGTTCGCATGACTCGCGCAGCCGCGCCGCCTGCGGGTCCACGTGCCGGTGCCGCCGGCGCCACACCGTCACTGCGCGGTGGCGTCGTCGCCGCCCTGCCCCGGAAGCTCTTCGAGGGTCGCCCGGGCGGCTTCGGCGGTGCTGACCAACCGGCTGATGAGGTGGCTCAGTTCGGTCAGCGAGGAGGCGGGCGCGGCGGGTCCCGTCTGGCGCAGGGCCACGCTCTCCACGCGATGGCTGCGCAGCTTGCTGAGCAGCTCCAGCTCGGAGTTGACGTCGGTGAAGACCTGCTCGTCGAGGAAGTAGGCCACGCGGGAGATGCCCAGGCTGTGGGCCACCTTGACGAGGGTCTCCACGGTCAGGTTGGTGCCGTCAGCGGATTCGGCGGCGGCCAGGGTGCGCTTCGAGACCCCGGCGAGTTCCGCGAGCCGGGCCAGGGTGACGGGGCCTTCGGGGTGGTGCTGGCGGAGGTGCCGGAGCCTGCGGGCGATGGCGGTCTTGGCGGCGTGCGCGGCCTCGTCCGGACCGGCGGACATGCCTGCCCCCTCGGCGAGTTCGTGACGGTCCACCCTTGTCCCTCCATGGCGTGTGCACTACAGGATCGCACGCGGCACGATGCCCCCGGTGCAGGGTACGCGGCGCCGCTGACCTGCGTACGGAGGGAGGGCTGCCGGCCCCGGCCGCGGCCGGCACCCCGGATGGTGTGCGGTGTGGCCGGAACGCGGCGGTCCCCGGCCGGGTCGCCGGTCAGCCGCCCGCGGTCGCGTCATGGACGAGGTGCAGTCCGGGGCAGAGGTGCGGGACCGGCGGGGGCCACGACGGCGACAGCGCGGATTCGGCCGCCATCGCCTCCCGGGCGGCCCGTTCGGCCTCGCCGCGGCCCGGGCCCAGGCGGTCCCGCCAGATCAGTTCCTCGGCGATGCCGTAGGCCCAGGAGCCGAGCCAGCCGCTCTGCCGCGGGCAGTGCAGCGCCAGCGCGCCCCGCAACGCGTCGTAGGCGCACAGGAGTTGGCCGGACAGGGCGGCGTCGGAGTGCTGGGCGTGCGGACGCTCGTGCGGCGGCGGTACCGGGCAGTCCTCCAGCAGGTGCGCCACCCGCCGGAGCAGCAACTCCGCACCGTCCCTGAGCGGCTGGGGCGCCGAACCCTTCGGGCACGAGATCTCCCAGAGCCCTTCGAGCGGATCGTCGTCCCGGGTGAACGGCGGGGCGGGCGCCTCCTCGCGCGGGGCGTCGTCCGCGGTGGCCGGGGCGGGCGCACGGCCCTCGGGGTGTCCGCCGCGGTGCAGTGGGCACGCCGGGACGGGGCCCGTCACGGGAGAGTGCCGCAGGAGGTGTTCGTGGTGCAGCTGGGACCACAGGTCACGCGGGGCGGCCGGTCCGGTGAGCAGGCGCCAGACGGGGCCGATGTGCCAGCTGTAGCCGGTGACGCGTTCTATGTGTCCGGAGCCGCGCGTGGCGAATACGGCCAGCCGCCCGGTGGAATTGTCCTGCACCTGTGTGTAGAGGCTTTCCCCGAGCTGCCAGGCCGCGCCGATACCGAAGGGCGCCTCCTCAACGGCCGTTGCGCCTTTGTGCGCGGCGGTGGGGAGAAGCGTGTGCAATACCGCGTCGCCCGCTGGATTTTCGCGGTCGGCGAGGAAGGGAATGCGCCCTCGGCGGCTGCCGGAGAGAGAACTGCTGCGCTCAGCCGCCATGCGGGTCTCCCGTCGCGGTTCGGCAGGCGGCAACAGCCGTGTCCGGCTGGGCCGCAGAAGCTATGACGGTCACTGGTCGTCCCCCTTTGGCCATCTTTCGAAGGCTCCGCTTCGAGACGATAGACACAAGCGCAGCATGGTGCAACTAACTGCCGGTGTCATGCAATAAACTGCACCACCGCCCGCGGCGCCCGGCCCCCCGAGGCCGGGCGCGGCGCCTCTCGCGAGGTGCTCCTGCCCGCCCCGGCCCCTCCCCCATCACCCCGCGCCCAGCCCGCCCGCGGACGCGGCGTGGGCACCCCCGGCCCTACGCCGGCTCGGGTGCCTGCGTACCGGTGGAGGTCCGGCGGCGGACCCGCTCCAGCAGGCCCGCGGGGTCCGGTTCGGCCTGGAGGGCACGGAGCAGCAGCAGCCACAGGTCGTGCAGATGGGCCTCGATGCGCCGGCGCCCCTCCAGCGCGTCGGAGACGGTGTGCAGCCCGAAGAAGGCGCAGACGACGCTGTGGGCGGTCGCGGCGGGCGGCACCCCGGCGGCGAGTTCGCCGTTGTCGCCGGCCTCTTCGAGGAGCTCGGTGACCGCGTCGATCCAGCCGAGGAACGGGGCGGGCAGCTCGGTTTCGATGGCCTTGCGCTCGGCCCAGAGGCGGGACCCGGCCCGCACCACGATGTCGTCCCGGAACGAGCGGGCCACGTCGAAGCTCAGGCCGACGAGCTGCTCCAGGGCGGGCAGGCCGGGCTTCCGGTTGCGGGTGATCAATTGCGGCCAGGTGGCGAAATGCTCCTCGACGATGGCGAGCGCGAGTTTCTCCTTGCTGGCGAAATGGAAATAGATGGCTCCGCTGGTGCGGCCCGAATGTGCACTGATATCGCTGATGCTGGTACCGGCGTAACCCCGCTCGTCGAACAGGGCCGCCGCCGCCTCCAGAAGGAACCTGCGTGTCGTCTTCGCGCGGATCTGCACGTACACCTCAGACGTCGTTCTCGTGCCGGCGGCCCGCAATCTATCGCGCTGCGCCACCCGGAATGAACAGGTGCGGATGTTCGAATTTCGATATTCCCTGGTCGTATGAGTTCCTCAACTGCTGGCACTGCCGGAAAGAGTGAGCCGCTCAGCCGGTCCCGCACCGTCGAGCGGGAGCTGGTGCACCGGACCTCCGTGGCGGAGGTCCTCCTCACGGACGTACGGCGGACGGAAGCCCCCGACGTCTTCACCGCGGCCGCGTCGTGGCCCCGGGCCCATGCGACGTTCCCCCGCGACGGGTCACAGCGGCACAGCCCGATGATCCTCGTGGAGACGCTGCGCCAGCTCGGCCTGTACGTCCCGCTGCGGTTCTACGCCGTTCCCGCGGCGTGCCACGCGGTCATCACCGACCTCTACTTCCGTCTGGCGGCCGGCAGTGCGCCGCCGGCTCACTCCGGCGCGACCGAGGTCACCTGCCGCGCGCGGGTGAGCGCCGTACGGCGCACCGCCGACCACCGCGTGTGCGCGCTGCGCCTGGACGCCGTCTTCACCGTCCGCGGACTGGCCTTCGGGCAGGGCGGCGGCGGCGTGCGGTTCCTGAGCGAGGCGCAGTACCGCACGCTGCGCGGCAGGGCCGCCCGGGTCGCGGTGGCCGTCCCGTCCCCGGACGGGGCGCACCGGCCGCCGGCCGCGGCACTGGCCGTGAACCACCCGCAGGACGCGGTCCTGGCCGTCGCCGGGGACGGGCTGCTCCTCGCGCCCGCCGACCCGCTGCACCCGTTCCTCTTCGACCACCCGACCGACCATGTGCCGGGCATGGCGCTGCTGGAGGCCGCGCGGCAGGCCGCCTCGTTCGGCAGCGGCGGCACCCTGCGCCGCCCGCGCGCCGGCCGCATGAAGGCCGTCCGTTTCACCGAACTCGCCCCGCCCGCCCGGGTGCTGTGCACGCAGTACGACTCGCTCTGCGTCTTCCGGGTCACCCAGGGCGGTACACGGACGGCCTACGGGACCCTCAGTTACCGATAGAACATAAAATATGGACAATTAGGAGTCTATTGACCGGGGCGAGTTGCCGTCCGTAACGTAACGATCGTTATTTTCCGCTGCAGAGCGCACCAGGCTCCCCCTTTCGCGGTGGCCGACCTCTGCCGGAAACCCCCCAGCCCGGTGCCCGGCGGCCGTCATCCGACGCTGCCTCGCCCCGCACGCGACCGGCCATTCGCCGCCCCGGGCCTGTCGGAACGGAAACCCGGATGACCGCACATCGTCTTTTCTCCTGGACACCCGCCGCCGTCGTCTTCGACTGCGACGGCACCCTCATGGACACCGAGCGCCACTGGGTGGACGCCCGCGACCTGGTGCTGCGCGAATACGGCTGCACCCCCTCGGCCGAATTCTCCGAACAGGCCCGCGGTGTGCACTACACCGAATGCGGGCGCCTGATGGCCGAGGCGGCCGACCGCCCGGATCTGACGAAGACCATGACGGACACCCTGCTCGACCGCTTCCGCGAGCTGGTGGCGGCCAACCCCACCACCATGCCCGGCGCGCCGGAACTGGTGCATTCGGCGGTGCAGTTCGCCCCGCTGGCGGTGGCCAGCAACTGCCCGCTGGAGGTCGTCGAGTCCTGCCTGGGCATGGCCGGGCTGCGGGAGTGCTTCCGCCACATCGTGGTGCCCGACGCCACCATCAGGCCCAAGCCGCACCCCGATGTCTACGTCACCGCCGCCCGGCTCTGCGGGGTCGACCCGGGGGACGCGCTGGCCGTCGAGGACTCGCACTGCGGCGTGCAGGCCGCGGCGGCCGCCGGCATGCGGGTGCTCGGGGTGGGCGCCCAGCCCGGCGAGAAGGAGCAGGCGCTGGCCGACTGGTGGGTCGACTCACTGGAGGAACCGACCGTGCAGGGGTGGGCGGGCGCCCGTATCCCGGCCCAGGACAACGGGCCCGGCGGCAACGGGGCCGCCCTCTCCTGAACCACCCCGGGTCAGGACACCCGCCCGTCCGGGGCGCGCATGAGGGCCTCGGTATCCGTCATATAGGCCTCGACGGCCCGGCGGGCGGCGTCCTCGTCGCCCGCGGCCACCGCCTCCGCCACCGGGTGGAGGCGGTCCGCGGCGGCAGCGGCGTCCTGGAACGGCCCGGCGAGCGCCTGGCGCACCGGGAGGTAGCCGCCGAGCAGGGTGTTGGTCATCAGCAGATAGACGCGGTTGCCGGTGGCGCGGGCCAGGGTGCGGTGGAACTCGGCGTCGGCGAGCTGCACCTGATCACCGCCGTCGCCGGACCGGACGGCGGCGACCTGCTTCCGCAGCGCCGCCACGTCCCGCGCGGTGGCCCGGCGGGCGGCCAACCCCCCGATCAGGGTGCCCACTTGGCGGCGCACCTCGAAGATCTCGCCGAGCCAGGCGCCGTCCCGCAGCACCAGCGACGGCAGCAGCTCCGCCGTTCCCAGCCGCCAGAAGTCCCGGACCCGCGTGCCCACCCCGTGCCGGGTCTCGACCAGGCCCGCCTGCATCAGCCGGACGAACGCGTGCTTGAGCGTGGTGCGGTTGACCCCGTAGGAGGCGGCCAGCTCGCGTTCGGGCGGCAGCAGGGCACCCACCGGGTGCCGGCCGTCGATGATCGCGTCCCGCAGCCGGCGCTCCAGGGCGTCGACCGTCGTGTCCCGAGTGATCGGATCGTCCATCGGCGCCACCACCGCTCCCCACCCTCATGCGGCCCGGCGGCCGTCCGACGTTGTCGTGCGCGCCCCACCGTACAAGGGCGCCCGGCCGGCCCGTGACGTGGTCAGGCCCGCCGAGGCCGAGGCCGCGACCGCGCCTCGGGCGTAGGGCCGGGCGCGGGATCCGCCACCCGCGTCTCAGCCGCCCTCCGCGCCGCAGGCGGCCTCCGAGACGGCCAGGGCCAGCGCCATGATGGTGAGCTGCGGATTGACCTCGGGGCAGCTGGGCAGCGCGGAGCCGTCCGCGATCAGCACGCCCCGCACGCCGCGCAGCCGGCCGAGAGGGTCCGCGGGTGCCCGCCGGGGGTCGGCCCCCAGGGCGACGGTGCCGGTCGGGTGGAACGCCGACAGATGGAGCTGCCGCGGGGTGATCGTTTCCAGGGCGGCGTCCAGCTCACGGGGGGAACGCACCGCCGGGGCGCCCGGCACGCCCGTGAACACCTCCTCGGCGCCGGCCGCCAGCAGCAGCTCGCCCATGGCCCGTACGGCTTCGAGCAGCCGCCGGCCGTCGCGCGGATCGAGGCGGTAAAGGGAGACCGCGCGCTCCCGGCCCGTCACCCGGCCGCCGGGCCGGTCGGCGATCATGGCGCCGAGGGTGCCGAGATGGCCGGCGTTCTCCAGGCCGGAGCGCAGCGCCCGGCCCGCACCGGGCAGCACGAAGGAGCTCAGTCCCGGCGGCGGGGCGGTGGCCTCCAACAGGATGCCCCGGTCGTGCAGTTCCTCCACACCGGCGCTCTGCAGCACCGACGGCGTCCCGGCGACCGGCTCGGCGAAGCGGCCCGCGACGCTGGTGGCCGGATGGACCGCGAGATTGCGGCCGGTCATCGGGTGGCCGCCGAGGCCCGACCGGCGCAGCAGCAGCGGTGACTGGAGCGCACCGGCGGCCACCACCACCAGCGGGGCGAGGATCTCGAAGGCGGTGCCGTCCGGCCGCCGGGCCGCGACCCCGGCCACCCGGGGGCCGCCCGGGCGGTCCCGCTCGACCAGGAGGCGATCCACCCGGGCCGAGGTAATCAGGCGGGCGCCGTGCGCGCAGGCGTCGGGCAGCACCGACAGCTGCACGCTCTGCTTGGCACCCGTCGGGCACCCCACGACGCACTCACAAGAGCCCCGGCACCCGGGAGCGTTGCGGCGCAGCGCGTCCGCCCGCCAGCCCAGCCGCTCCGCACCGAGCAGGGCGAGGCGGCCGTTGGCCCCGAGCACGTCGGTGGGCTGGCGGGCCACGGACAGGGTGCGCTCGACCTCGTCCAGCTGCCGGGCGAACCCCGCGGCATCGGCGAGCGGCAGGCCGAAGGAGTCCCGCCAGCGGGCCAGCACCCGGTCCGGAGTGCGGTAGCAGGTGCCGGAGTTGACGATCGTGGTGCCGCCCACCGCCCGTCCGGTCGGCAGCAGCACGGCGGGCGCGCCCAGCAGGACGCTCGCGCCGCCGTCACGGTAGAGCGCGCCGAACCGGTCGAGCGGGGTCGTGCGGGCGAACTCGGCGGTGGGGTGGTGCCGCCCCTCCTCCAGCACCAGCACCCGCAGTCCGGCCCGGGCCAGGGTGCGGGCGGCGACGGCGCCACCGGCACCGGAGCCGACCACGATCGCGTCGGCGCCCTGTCGGTCGGGCCACTCCGCGGAGGGCGTGCAGTCCAGCGGCGGGTCGGCGGGCGCCGCCGGGCGGGGCGCCGGGGTGGCGCGGCGCGCGTGGTACTCCGTACCGGCCGCGAGCAGCACCGGGACCTTGACGAGGTCCATGAGGTGGGCGGTGCCCGGCCGGCTCACCAGCGCGGTGACGGTGCGCTCCCGCTCCTCGGGGGTGAGGCGGGCGAGCGGGCGGCCGTGCCGGGCCCGGGCGCAGACGTCGACGGCCCGCGCGGCCGCGGCCATCGCGGCACGGGCGGCCCCCGGCATGGCGGCGAGCGCCCCGTCGAGGCGGCCGGCCACCGCGCGTACCGCCGCCGGATCGTCCTCGGCCAGCAGCGCGGCCAACAGCCCTTCGGTCGCGGTGTTCATCGCTCCCCCACCTCCGCGTGCGCGGTGCCGCGCAGGGTCCATTCGGCCTCCGGGCGCCAGCCGCCCCACCACCGCTCCAGGACGACCCGGGCATCGGCGGTGACGCTGTTGCGGCACACCGCACGGCTGCCGTCCGGGTCGGTGTACTCCAGCGCGAGGGTGCGCTCTTCGGGCTGGTCGACGGTGACCCGGATCCGGTGCGGGCCGGCCCGCCCGGTGACGGTCCAGGAGGGCAGTCCGACGTCCGCGCGGAAACGGCCGAGCCCGCACCAGCCCAGCGCGGTGCGGGTGCCGCGCCGGGGCCAGTCGCGGCCCGCCCGGCGCAGCCGCAGGAACACCAGCGGCGGCAGCCGGTCCAGCCCCGGTCGGCGGGCCACCGCGGCCACCACCTCCAGCACGTCACCGCCGCCGAGGTCGGCGTGCAACCAGGCCCAGCGGCGGGCGTTGCCGTGGCCGTAGATCCGTCCGGTGGCGCCGGGCGCGCCGGAGAGGGTGAGGTCGGTGCCGGGGCCGCGGACCGTCCCGGTGTAGCGGGCCCGGCCGCCCGGGACGATCTGCGCCGCCGGCAGCAGGGGGCGGCGCCAGGCCCACGCGGGGAAGGTGTGCAGCGTGGCGCCTTCTTGATGCTCCGTCAGGTCCCAGCTGTAGGGGCCGCAGCTGCCGCGCAGCCGGCCGGGGCCGGCCAGCGCGTCCGTGGCCCGGAACCCGGTGGCGTCGGGGGTGAACGGTTCGGGCCCGAAGCGGGCGTGGGAGACCGGGCCGCCGGGTGGGCACACGGCCACCCACCCGTGCGCGTAGGCGCCACTGCCGTCCTCGGGGGCGGTGATCTCGTGGTGCAGCCAGAGCCCGGTGCCGGTCGACGGCTCGGTGACGGTGGTGTACCAGACCTCCGTCCGGCCGGGCCGGCCGTTCCACCGCGGGGCGAGCTGCGCCGGGCCGGGGTCCGCAGCCGGGAAGCGGAAGCCGGCCAGGAACGGCAGCAGGGCCCCGGCGAGCGAGAAGCGCACGGTGCCGCGCCCCGCCTCCCGCTGGGCCTCGTCGTGGACGGTGAAGGGCAGGACGGTCATGGAGGCCAGCGGGTGGCGGGGCGAAGGGGACTTCCAGCCGTCCAGCAGGTAGGTGTGCCCGGCCCTGCGGAAGGTGAGGCGGTAGCGGATCCGGCGCCGGGCGAGCGGCGAGATCTCCATCTCGCCCTCCACCGGAGTGTCCCCCTCCCAGCCGCGCACCCGCAGCCGGCCGCGGGCGTGTGCGCGGGTGGTGCGCCACGGCAGCAGCACGGTGCCGGTGCGGACCTCCAGGTCCAGCCGGACCGGCCGGGCCTCCCGCTCCCCGGTCAGCCGCACGGTGCCGGTCATCGTCTCGGTGAAGCGGGTGCGGCGCTTCGTCATCGGGCGCCTTCCTGCGCGGGGGATTTCTGCATCCGACGGCTCCTCACCGGCGTGGACCGGTCGCAGTGGCTCAGTGGATGAGCCACTCAACCAATCCACTCCTCGGACGTCAAGAGGCGTGACCAGGAGAGGAGTTGGCGACGGCATCGAGGAGGGTGCTTCACGGAGCGCCGCGCGCGGCCCGTGCCCGGCGACTCCCCCGCCCGACCCTGCCGCCGGACCCGACCGCGCAGGTCAGCGGTTGCCCTTGCGACGAGGGCGGATCACAGTGAGAGAGGAGACATGTACGAGATCGGAGAGCATCATGATCATTCTCGGTGTCATCTTGCTCATCATCGGTTTCGTGACCGGCATCGGGATCCTGTGGACCATCGGGATCGTGCTCGCCGTCCTCGGCGCGATCTGCTGGATCCTCGGCTCGCTGGGTCACGCGGTCTTCGGGCGACGGCACTACTGGTAGCGCCGTCCGCACCGGCCCGCGCGCCCCGCACACAAGGAAGAGCTTTCCGGCATGGACGAACAGACGCAGGATCCCGGCCCCCATGGCCGCCCCGGCCCTGTCGGCGGCGTGCCGCCCGGCGAAACCCCCGCGGGCGAGGGCAGCACGGGCGCCGAAACCGGCCCTCGCGACCAGCAGGCACGCGGATGGGCCAAGGGCCCGATGATCATCCTCGGCATCGTCGTCGTGCTCTGCGCGGCCTTCTTCATCGCCTACGCGGTCACCGTGACGATCTAGCGGACGGGCGGGCACCCGACGCGGTAGCGGCTACCCGGCGGTGCGGCGGGTCCACGACACGGCTCGGCCCGGGACCCGCCGTCGCGCGCGGGGCCCCGGGTCGTACCGCGTCGCCCCCGGTGCTGACGGGTCCGCCACTTTCAGGCTGCGTGCCTGCCGGGGCATCCGCATCTTCGCCCGGCGGCACGGGGCACCCGGGCGCCGACGGGGGCTCGATACGCGACATCCGCGCACACGGAGCGGTGGAGTGACCACGGATTGTGCACGGAAGGCCGGGCTGCCGCCCCCTGGGCGACGCCCTGCCCGAGGTCCTGCGCGGACCGGTCCGGTCGTCACGCCGCCGGCGGGGACCAGCGGATCGGAAGGTGCCGCGGGCCACGGAGCAACGCGCCCAGCCGCCAGCTCAGATCGGCCGGGTGGGCGTCCAACTCCAGTGCCGGGCAGCGTTCCAGGAGCGTGCGCACCGCGATCCGCGCCTCCAGGCGTGCCAGCGGGGCGCCGAGACAGAAGTGGATGCCATGGCCGAAGGCCACATGGCCCCGGGCGTCGCGGGTGATGTCGAAGCGTCCGGGGTCACCGAAGCGGACGGGGTCCCGGCCGGCGTCCGCGATCACGGGGAGCACGACCTCACCGCCGCCCGGGATCACCGTGCCGGCGATCTCGGTGTCCTCGGTGGTGAAGCGGAAGGTGGAGGTCTCGATCGGCCCCTCGTAGCGCAGCATCTCCTCGACCGCGTTGTCGATGAGGGACAGATCGGCGCGCAGCGCGGCGAGTTGCGCCGGGTGGGTGAGCAGCGCGAGGACTCCGTTGGAGATGAGATTGGCGGTGGTCTCATAGCCCGCGATCAGCAACAGCTGGGCCATTCCCAGGAGTTCCGGCGGGCTGAGCCGGTCGCCGTCCTCATCGCTCACCGCGATCAGGGCGCTCAGCAGGTCATCGCCGGGGCGGACCCGCTTCTCCTTCACCAGACCGTCGAGATAGTCCGTCATGGCCACCAGGGCTTCCCCGGCCTCCGCCGACGCGGCGCCGACGAGCAGGATCTCCGTCCAGTCACGGAAGGCCTCCCGGTCCAGGGACGGCACACCCAGCAGCTCGCAGATCACGGTGATCGGCAGCGGGAAGGACAGCGCGTCGACGAGGTCGGCGCGGCCGTCGGGCGCGGCGAGCATCGACGCCAGCAGATCGTCGGTCAGTTCCTGGACCCGCGGCGCGAGGGACGCCATCCGGCGCGCCGTGAAGGCCCGGGCGACCAGGCCGCGCAGCCGGGTGTGGTGCGGGGCGTTGGAGCGCAGCATCGTCACGCCCAGGGTCACCGGCTGCATGGGCTGCGCGGACGTGGCGTGCTCCCACTCCTTGGACAGCCGCGGGTCGCTGAGCGCCGCGCGGACCTCGTCGTACCCGACGACCAGCCAGACGACCGGGCCCTCCGGGAGACGTACCCGGTGGACCGGGCCCCGGGCGCGCAGCGACGCGTACACCTCGTACGGATCGCGGACGAAGTCCTCCCCCATCGCCGCCAGATCGAGCGTCTCCACCGGTTGCGTGGTCATCCGGCCTCCTCCCCGTCCTGCCTGGTCTCGGTACGGCCGCGTACGGGGCATCCCTTCCCGGCGCCGGGGCCGCTCACCACGCCTCCCGCCGAATGGCCGGTCCTCGACGGCGGCGGCGCGGGCCGGCGTCCGCCGGGTCAGCCGAGCAGATAGATGAACACCCCGGGCGCGGTGACGCTGCCGCCCGTGGTGGTGACCACGATGGAGACGGCGCCCAGGGAGTGGGTGGGGGCGATGGCCGCGACCCGGGTGCTGGAGAGCGCGGCGAAGACGGCCGCGACGCCCCCGAAGGTCACGCCGGTGGTCGTCGACAGCCCCGTACCGGTGATGTCGACCATGGTGCCGCCCGCCGGGAGGCCGGTGAGCGGGGTGAAGCCCGAGACGGTCGGCGCGCCCACGACGGTGAAGGTCACGGACGCGGTGGCGGTGCCGCCGTACGCGGTGACGACCAGGGCCACCACACCCGCCGCGTGGGCCGGGCTGACGACGGTGAGCTGGCTGTCGGACACCACCGTCGGCGTCACGACCGTCGCGCCGAACGCCACGGAGGTGGTGGTGGCGAGTCCGCGCCCGGTGACCGTGATGGTGGCGCCGCCCGCCACGGGCCCGGACGTCGGTGACACGCCGATGATGACGGGCGGGGGGATGTAGTAGAAGGGCACCGGGTTGCTGGTGCCCCCGGGCGTGCTGACCGTGGTGTCGACCACGCCGGCTCCCGAGGGGGCCACCACCGAGATGGAGGTGTCCGTATTGGCCGTGATGGTGGCCGCCTTGGCACCGAAGCGCACCGCGGTGGCGTTCGCGAGATGGGTGCCGGTCAGGGTCACGGCGGAACCGCCGCCGGTGGAGCCCTGGTTCGGACTGATCGGCATGTTCTCGCCACCTTCCCCGGCAACACCCGTGCCCTGCCTGTCGCTCACCAGTTAGGCAGGGCCGCTTTCACCGGGCGAGGGCGCACTTGCCTTCTTCATCCGGATGGCGCAGCGCGGAAGCGGCGGCGTTCGGGCCCGGTGGCCTCCGGCGGGGCGGAGAAGGCGCCGGGGCCCGCGGGCGCCCGCGGGGTGCCGCCGCCGGTATGACTTGCCACCCTCCGGGGTGAGCGACCTCCCGTTCCCCGCGCGGCGGCCCGTGGAGCGACGCTATCAACGCGGGGTGAGGAGACGGCCGCCGGCGCCCCGCCCGTCGCGGCCGTCTCCTCACCCCGAGGCGAACGGCGGCGGCGCCGCCAGGCATGTGCCCCCGCACCGTCGAGGACAAGGAAGTCCCGTCATGCCCCATGAGCCCGAACTCCTCGTCCTCGACGCCCGCGGCGCCGACCCGGACGCCGAGATCCGCGCGCTGCACGCCCGGGGGCCCGCCTCGCGCGTCGACATCCTCGGCGTGACGGCGTGGTCCGTCAGCGAACCCACGCTGCTGAAAAGGCTGTTGAGCAGCCCGGACGTGTCCAAGGACGCCCGGCGGCACTGGCCGCGCTTCGCGGAGGTCGGCGAAACCTGGCCGCTGGCCCTGTGGGTCTCGGTGAAGAACATGTTCACGGCCTACGGGGGCGAGCACCGCAGGCTGCGCCGTCTGGTGGCGCCCGCCTTCGCCCCGCGCCGGGTGGCCGCGCTCACCGGGACCGTCGAGGCCCTGGTCGCCGGTCTGCTCGACGACCTGGCCGCCACCGCACCCGGCGAGCCCGTCGACCTGCGCGCACGCTTCGCCCACCCGCTGCCGATCCGGGTCATCAGCCATCTCATGGGGCTGCCCCCGGACCAGCGCGAGGGCTTCCGGAGCGTCGTCGACGGGGTGTTCGCCACCACGCTCACCCCCGAGGAGGCGGCCGCGAACACGGCGCGCCTGTACACGGTCCTCGACCGGCTCATCGCGACCAGGCGGGCCGCTCCCGGGGAGGACATGACCTCCCTGCTGATCGCCGCGCGGGACGAGGAGGGCGGGGAATCGGCGCTGTCCGACGAGGAGTTGCGCGACACACTGCTGCTGATGGTCTCGGCGGGCTACGAGACGACTGTCAATCTGATCGACCAGGCCGTCACGGCGCTGCTGACCCACCCCGGCCAGCTCGCCCACGTCCGTGCCGGCCGGGCCGGCTGGGCAGATGTCGTCGAGGAGACCCTGCGGCTGAAGCCGGCCATCAAGCACCTTCCGCTGCGCTTCGCGGTGTGCGACATCCCCCTGCCCGACGGACAGGTCATCGCCGCGGGCGAGGCGATCCTCGCCTCGTACGCCGCGGCCAACCGCCATCCCGGCCGGCACGGCGAGCGCACCGGCGTCTTCGACCTCACCCGCGCCGCACCGGGGCCGGAGCATCTGGCGTTCGACCACGGGGTCCACTACTGCCTGGGGGCGCCGCTGGCCCGCCTTGAGGCGGCCTGCGCCCTGCGGGCTCTCTTCGCACGCTTACCCGACATCGAACTCGCCGTTCCTGCTTCGGAGTTGATGCTGGCGCCCTCACTCATCACCTACGGGCACCAGCATCTGCCGGTGCGACTGCGGCCCGCCGTCTGACGGGCCGCAGCCACCCGGGGGGATGCCCCGGCCGGGTGGGCGGGCCGACCCTGTCCGCCCACCCGGGGCTCCCGGCGCCGGGCCCTACGAGGCCGCCGCCGGCCCTCGCAGGACGACCGTGCGGCCGTCGCTCACACGTAGGTGTAGCCGCCGGGGACGAGGGCGCCGCCGCCCGTCGTGGTGACCACGACCGGCACGTTGCCGGCGAGTCCGGGCGGCGTGAAGCCCACCAGCGAGGTCCCCGCCGCGTTCACCGCGACCCCGGTCGCCGGCACCCCGTTGAACGTGACCGACGCCCCGGTCAGCGAAGTCCCCGAGATCACGAACGCGGTGCCGCCCGCCGTGCTCCCGGAGTTCGGCGTGATCGACGTCGCCACCGGCGCGGGCGGCGCGGTGTAGGTGTAGCCGCCGGGGACGGCGGTGGAGCCCGTCGGCGTGGTGACCACGACTGGGACCGTGCCGACGACTCCGGCCGGGGTGAAGCCCACCAGGGACGTCCCCGCGGCATTCACCGCGACCCCGGTCGCCGGCACCCCGTTGAACGTGACCGACGCCCCGGTCAGCGAGGTCCCCGTGATCACGAACGCCGTACCGCCCGTCGCGCTCCCCGAGGTGGGGTTGATCGAGACGGCCACCGGCGGGGGTGCGGTGTAGGTGAATCCGCCGGGAACGATGGCGCTCCCGGCCGGTGTGGTGACCACGACGGGCACGTTGCCGGCCGCGCCGGGCGGGGTGATGCCGGTGAGCAGGGTGCCGGCCGGGTTGACGGACACTCCGGTGGCCGGCACCCCGTTGAAGGTGACCGTCGCGCCGGTGAGGCCGGTGCCGGTGATGGCGAACGCGGTGCCGCCGGTGGTGGGCCCGGTGTTGGGCACCAGGGCGGTGACGGTCGGGCCGGGCGGCGGGACGACCACGTAGGTGTAGTACACGGGGCTGGTGGTCCCCCAGGACGTGGTGACGACGACCTGGACGGTGCCCGCCGCGTGCGCCGGTGCGAGCACGGTGATCGAGTTGCCGTAGGGGTCGATGGAGACGATGGTGGCGGGGGTACCGCCGAAGGTCACGAGGGTCGCGCCCTGCAGGTTGGCCCCGCTGAGCTGAACCGTGTTCCCTCCGGTGGTCGGACCCTGACTGGGTGTGACGTTGAAGAGTCTGGGATATCTGGACCCGCCCCCGCCCCCGCCCCAGTCCCCGCCGGGCCAGGAGTCCGTGGGCTGCGCGATTGCTGCCTGCTGTACGACTGCGGACATGACATCTCCCTGGGCAGCATCCGCTCCGATTCCGCACACGAACCGATTCGTGAACGGAGGTGTCCGGAGCGGATGGTGCTGCCGTCGTGTGGTGGATGCCTGCGACAGTAGGGTTCCCGACAGAGGGGAAAAAAGGCGCGTACGTGACAGCAATGGTGCGTTCGGCGATCAAAATGACAATAGGCAGATGAGCGTCACCCCCGTGGACAGCAACGGCGCGCGCCGTTGTTCCGCGGAGTCCTCATCCGAGCCCGCCCACGAGGGCGGGCCCCCGCCAGGCGTCGCAGGCCGGGCGGGCTCCCGCGGACCCTACGGCTGGTGGTAGATGGTGGCGCTCCAGCCGGCCTTCCAGCCTCCGTCACCGAAGCGGAGGTTGACGGTGCACCTGCCGGTGTCGCCGTCGCAGTTCAGGCTGCTCGCCGGTACGGGTGCCACACGCCGGGCGGCGGACCGCAGCGCCGGGTGGAACACGGTCGCGGGCCAGCGGGCCCGCCAGCGCCCGTCGCCGAACATCAGCTCGGCCACGCAGGTGCCGTTGTCGCCGTCGCAGTAGAGGTTCGTCGCCGGTACGGGGGCACGCGAGGCCGACCGGGTGGCCGCCTGGTGGAAGATGGTCGCGTCCCACCTGGCCTTCCAATTGTCGTCGCCGAAGCGCAGGTCGGCCGTGCACTTGTAGGTGTCGCCGTCGCAGCTGAGTGCGGTCACCGGAACGGGAGCGGCGACGGCCGGGGCGGCCGGTCCGATCCCCAGCGCCGCGAGGGCGGCGCAGGTGCCGAGGAGGGTGCGTCGCATGGCCGTGTCCTTCCGTCGTGGGCGCCCGGTGCGCCCGGTCCCGAGAAAGGATCTGCCGATTCCGTCCGGCGTCACGGCCGGCTCCACGGGCCTTCAGCAGAAGGTGTGAAGGCCCGGAACGGCAAGCGAAACCAGGGTCCGCGCCGCCCGCGGAGAGCGGTGGTGAACGGCGCGTTCGTGGTGAATGCGGGGTGGTGAAGAGGGCGCATCGCAGGGCCCGCCCGGGATCCGGTGGCCCATGCCACGGGCACGGTCCGGCCCGTCGGCGGCGGCGTCGGGGGCCGCTGCCTCCGCCGGTGCCCCGAGGCAGGGTGCGCGGCGGGCGCCGGCGGGTAGGGAGTCCGGTTCGGCGCCGGGGCGGGACGGGCCGGCGTACCCGCTCCCGCGGCACCGGGCCCGGCGGTGCACCCCTCGCCACAGCGCTCGGCCGGCCCCGGGCGGGGGCCGGCCGAGCCGGTGGGTGCGACGCCGGACGGGCCGGGTGCGGGCCGGTTACGGGGCCATCTCGTACGTGCCGGCGAGCGCGGCGACGCGCTCCCAGACGCGGGCCGAGCGGGCCTCGTCGACGACCGGGCGGCGGACCGCGCCCAGCGCCCAGTCCTGCTGCTCCGGGGTGGCGGAGTCCTTGCCGTGCAGTTCGACGGCGTGCGCGGAGAAGTCCCGGACGAGGACGGCGAACAGCTCGTCGAGCACCTCCTCGTCGAGCCCGGTCAGCCGCGCCTGCTCCAGGATCAGCTGGCCGTGGACGACCAGCGCGAACAGCTGGCCGATGGCCAGGAGGAGGTCGAGGTCACGGCTCTGCTCCTTGTCGGGAGCGGCGGTGGTGATGAACTCGCAGAGGGCGTCGGCCTGTTCGCGCAGACGGGCGACGTTGGGGACGGCCGCGTAGGCGTCGTAGGCCTCGCGCCAGTCGTGGAAGCGGATCCCGCTCAGGCCGCGGGCCGGTCCCTGCCGGAAGAGGAACGCGTCGTCGGCCGCGTCGAGGCGGGTGGGCACCGGCTCGTACTCGGCGGGGTTCAGCAGGTGGTTGCCCATGAACTTGAGGATCAGGGCGAGGTTGACGTGGACCGTGCCCTCCAGCTTCGGCAGGCCGCGGATCTCGGTGGCGGCCTGGGAGAAGTAGGTGTCCTTCTCGAAGCCCTTGGCCGCGATGACGTCCCACATCAGGTCGATGACCTTCTCGCCCTCGGTGGTCACCTTCATCTTCGTCATCGGGTTGAAGAGGAGGTAGCGGCGGTCGTCGGGGCCCGCGGAGCGGAAGTAGTCGACGGCGCGGTCGCTGAACAGCTTCATTCCGACGAGGCGGACGTAGGCGTCGGTCAGCTCGCGGCGCACGTGCGGGAAGGCGGTGACGGGGCGGCCGTAGAGGATGCGGTTCTGCGCGTGGGTGACGGCCTCGTACATCGCGTGCTCGCAGATGCCGATCGCGCCCGTGCAGAGGTTGAACTTGCCGACGTTGACGGTGTTGAGGGCGGCGTCGAAGGCCGCGCTGCCGGTGTGCAGGATGTCGTCGGCGCCGACCGGGTAGTTGTCGAGCCGGAACTCGCTGACGTACTTCGAGGAGTCGACGACGTTCTTCACCAGGTGGTAGTCCGGGTGGCGGCTGTCGGTGGCGAAGAAGACGTAGCCCTCGGGGCCCTCGATGTCGGTGCGGCGGCCGAAGACGGAGACGAGTCCGGCGGCGTTGCCGTTGCCGATGTAGTACTTGGAGCCGCTGGCGCGGAAGCCGCCGTTCCCGTCCGGCTCCAGCAGCATGTCGGTGGAGTAGATGTCGGCGCCGTGTGACTTCTCGGAGAGGCCGAAGGCGAACACCTCGCCCTGGTCGAGGAGTTCGGCCGCGCGGGCGCGGACGGTGGCGTTGTCGCTCTGCCAGATCGGGCCGAGGCCCAGGATGGTGACCTGCCAGGCGTACCAGTAGTCGAGCCCGTAGAAGCCGAAGATCTCGTTGAGGGCGGCGATCCGGGCGGTGTCCCAGCGCTTGTCCTGCTGCCCGTCGGCCGCGGTGGCCGGGGTGAGGAACGTCGCGAAGAGCCCCTCCTTCGTGGAGAAGGCGAGGAACTCCGACAGCCAGGCGCGGGAGCGGTAGTCCTCGATCAGCCGGCGCTTGCCGCGGTCCTCGAACCAGTCGACGGTGGCGCGCAGCAGCCGGCGGGTCTCGGGGTCGAAGTGCGCGGGGTCGTAGGTACGCGGGTTGAACAGCAGCGGGTCGGCCATGGTGTTCGCCTTTCCGGTTCGTCGGGAGATGAAGGGTCAGGAGACGTGCGGGCGGTGACGGTGGGCCGCCCGGGCAGGCGGGCGGCCCACCGTCACCGGGTTCCGTGCGCGGCGGCGAGCCGGTGGAGGGTGGCGAGCACGTCCTCCAGCCAGGCGATCGTCATCCGCTCGTACGCGATGCCGCCGCGCAGCACGACGTGCTGGAGCTCCTGCCCGGCGTCGGGCTCGCCGGGGGCATCGGGTCCGGTGAAGTCCCGCCGCTCGCCCGCGAGGTAGTGGGCGAGGCGGTCGGTGTGCGTGCGGTGGTGCCGCTCGACCTCGCGGATCAGCGCGCCCGGGTCGTCGAAGGCTGCGCCGCGGATCTTCACCGCGAGGTCGTGCCGGACGCTCTCCGGTTCGATCGGCTCGTGCAGCCACGCGGCGAGGGCGGCCCGGCCGGGCGCGGCGACGGAATACTCCTTCTTGTCCGGCCGGGCCTGCTGCGGCACCTCGCGGACATCGATCCAGCCGTCGCTCTCCATGCGCTTGAGCACGCGGTAGATCTGCTGGTGGGTGGCGGTCCAGAAGTAGCCGATGGACCGCTCGAACCGCCGGGCCAGCTCGTAGCCGGAACCTGGCTGCTCCAGCAGGGAGACGAGGATCGCGTGGTCGAGCGCCATACCCCGATCCTTCTATGCAACGAGTTGCATAAACAAGGGGCGCCGTGCGGGTGAGACACGGCTCACCCCGCGCCCGCCGCTTCCGCGCGCCGTGTGCGCGCGGTCCCGCCGCCCGTCGCGCCGTGGGACGATGACGCCGAAGGGGAATCGGGGGAGGCAGCGGTGCGAGGCGGATATTCCGGTGTGCCGGACGTGGGTGCCGCACCGTCGGGGCCACCGCGGCCACCGGTCCTCGCGGTGCACGGCGGACTGCTCGACCTGCGCGGCCGGGACGGCGCCCGGTCCGTCCCGCCGTCCCCGTTCTCCCTGGTCTACCCGGCGAACGCCGTGGTGGTGGTCTCCGGCCTGCCCGGCAGCGGCAAGAGCACGCTGCTGCGCCGCGCCCCCGCGCAGACCACCGTCATCGACCCGCGGGCCGTCCATGTCGCCTGCGAGGCGGTGATGCCCGCCTGGCTGCCGTACGGGCTCTACCGGCCCTGGGCACGGTGGAAACACATCCGCTGGCTGCACCGCGAACTGCCGGGCGCCGGGCCGCTGTTGGTCCACGACTGCGGCAGCCGCCCCTGGGTGCGCCGCTGGATGGCCCGGGCGGCGGGCCGCCGCGGCCGCCCCCTGCATCTGGTGCTGCTGGACGTGGGCCGGGCCGAAGCCCTGTCCGGCCAGGAGTCCCGCGGGCGGCGGGCACCGCGACGCGCGTTCGCACGGCACCGCCGCGGCCTGGACCGGCTCCTCGGCCGGCTGTCCCGGGCGGCCGACGGCGGGGCCCCCAGCACCGACGGGACAGCCGCGCGGCACGCGGCGCCGCCCGTTCCCCCCTGCGTGGCGGAGGCCGCCTCGGTGGTGCTGCTCGGCGCGGCGACCCGGGGGCTGGCGACATGGGAGTTCACCGGGGTGCCCCGGCCCGCGCAGCCGTCCGACGCCCCGTGAGTCCGTCCCCTTTACCCCGTCCCGTGAGACATCGTCAGCACCTTGGGTGAACCGCTGGCACGTTGCGCAGGCGCGTGCCAACCTTCTGTAATCAGCCGGCGGTCATGTCGCCGGCCGGGACAGGGGGATGGGCCGTGACGGAGCGTCCGTTGGGCATACAGGGGATCGAGGCCCTGTACGAGGAGTGCCGCACCCGGGTACCGGACCACAAGGCCGCGCCGGCGGGGCCCGGGCTCCCCGCGATCGTCCTCGTCGGACCGCGCGGCAGCGGCAAGACCGCCGCCCTGAAATGGCTCGGCCACCTCGGCTCGCGGCGCCCCCACGCCTACTTCGACTTCGACTCCGCCGCGCCCCGCCGCCCCCACGAGGTCGCCGGCCGCCTCGCCTACGGACTCTCCCACCGCCTCCCCCGGCAGACCCCGCTGCTCTTCCCTCGGCTGACGCTGGGCCTGTTCGTGGTGGCCCCGGAGCTGTTCCTGGACGCGACGGACCCCGAGCGGGCCAAGAAGCAGCTGCGCCAGGCGTTGCGCGGGCCCCGCGACCCGCACCCCGCGGCCGAGCGGGTGGTCGCGGTGGCCGGGCTGCTCCAGGACATCAACCTCGTCCGGATCCCCGGCGTCAGCCTGCTGGCCAGCCTCATCCGGCAGCCGCCCAGCATGCCGCTGCGGGTGACCCGGCACACCGGATTCGCCTGGTACGCCGGCCCGCTGGCCGCGATGGACGCGCTGGTCGAACTCAACCAGCTCAGCAAGAGCGAGGACCCCGCCGACCGGGCCGCGGTCGACCGGCGGCTGTGCGAGGCGTTCCTGGCCGATCTGCGCGGCGAGTACGCCCGGCGGCAGCGCGACCGCAACTGCGTGGTGCTGCTGGACAACATCGACGCCCCCGGCGGGCGGGAGTTCCTCGACCTGCTGATGGAGCTGCGGGACGCCGCCGGCGAGCCCGATCCGCTGCTGGCCGTGGCCACGGCCGCGAACGTCGGCCGGGTGCCGGGGATGTTCGCGACCGGACCGGCGGGCGTGCTGCTCCGCTCCCCCGAGCAGGCCGGCTACGCCGACTGGGAACGGTCGATCCCGGACCCGCCGTCCAACCGCTCCTGGCGCTGGTACTGCGTCCGGCTGCGCGGGCTGACGGCCGGCGAGACCGCCCAGCTCGGCACGGACATCGCCACCCGGCTGCCGGACGCGCCGCTGCTGGCGCACCGGCTGACCGACGGACATCCGTGGGGCGTACGGCAGTTGCTGACCGCCTCGGCCCGCATCGTGGGCCGCGAGGGACCGGAGACGCTGCTGCGCGGGGTGCTCGCGCGCACCACACCGGCCACGGCGGACGCCGACGAAGGGCCGTCGCTGGAGGCGGCGGCGCGGGAGTATCTGCTCCGCGATCTGACCGACGACCAGCGCCGCGCGCTCGTCGAGTGCTGTGCCGCCCGCGAGTTCGACGCGGCGTGCGACGCGGGGCTCCTCGACCGCTTCCCGCTGCACACCCGCGATTCGCTGGCCCGGGTGGTCGCGACCCGATTACTGCTGACCGACCCGGTCCCGCAGGACGCCGAGACCCGTGGCGGCCGCGGCTCGGGGTATCTGGAGCGGGTCCACCCGCACCCGCTGCGGGGCGGCTGCGTGCTGCACCCGTGGCCGCGCCTGCTGCTGTTGCGGGAGCTGGCCGCCGTCCCGGACCGTTGGACGGCCGTCCACGCACGGCTGCGGACCTGGCACACCGAGCACGGCCACCCGCTCGACGTGCTGTACCACTCGCTGGCGCTGCACCACGTGGACGAGGTCGTCGAGCATCTCGCCCGGCGGCTGACCGAACTCTCCGACACCGAGATCTGGCTGTACGAGCTGTACGCCGTCACCGCGGCACCGCTGCGGGAGCCGGTGCTGCCGGAGCAGTCCGCGACGCTGCGGGCGGAGCAGCTGGCCGCGGAGCTGGCGCCGCGCGCGTTCGCGGCGCACACCCCGCTGACCCTGCTGGTGGTCTCGCTGTGGCTGGCCTCCGATCCGCGCAACCGGCTGCCCGGGGCACACCCGGAACTGAACCGCACCATCAACGCGATGTTCCAGTACCTGGCCATGCGCTCGGCGCCCACCCGGGTCGGGCTGCTGCACGAGGCCGCGAAGTACGTGTGAGCGCACCGGCGCATCATTCCTCTAGGAGCTGGCACCATGCATCTGACCCCGCCGCCCGCTGACGCGCTGCCCCCGTGGTGGAAGGGGTGGCTGGGCATCGGCGCCCTGGCGCTCGCCCTTCTCCTCATAGCCGGCGGGCTCTGGTACGTCTGGCCCGCCGAGAAGGACACCGGGTGCGCGAAGGACGTTCCGGGGCTGCACTGGGCGGGCCGGGGCGCGCAGCGCGAATGCGTCGGCCTGATGGACGAGACGGCGTACTCCTTCGATCCGCGGCTCAAGGGGATCACCGACCGGATCGCGCAGGAGAACCGCAGGGTCCGTCAGCAGTGGGACAAGCCCGAGAAGGGCAGGAGCCGCACCCCCTACGTGAAGGTCGCCGTACTGACGCCCATGACGGACAGCGACACCAGCGCGCTGCCCATGGAGGAGATCCTCACCAGCCTGGAGGGCTCCTACATCGCGCAGTGCCGGGCCAACGGCTGCCCGCAGCTGTCCCCGGCCGGCTCCACCGGCATCCAGGGCAAGACCCCGCAGATCGAACTCGTGCTGGCCAACGAGGGCCGCAGCGAGACCCATTGGCAGCCGGTGGTCAAACAGCTCGCCGCGCTGGTCAAGGGCGACCATCCGCTGGTCGCGGTCACGGGGATGGGCGTCAGCATCCCGGAGACCCAGGCGGCGGCCGATGAGCTGAGCCGGCTGAAGATCCCCGCGATCGGCGCGGTCCTGACGGCCACCGACCTCGACGCGCCACGTCTGTTCAAGGTCTCCCCGTCCAACATCGAATACGCCAAGGCGCTCCGCCGCCACCTGGCCGGCTCCCCGCTGGCGAAGCAGCGCGGCTACCTCGTCTTCGACAGCCGGGACGACAACTACGTCAAGACGATGCGCCAGGCGTTCGACGCGGAGTTCGGCGACTACATCGGCCGGCGGCGGGCCTCGTTCGTGGGCACGACGGGCCACAAACCCGCGGGCATCCCGAAGCTGTTCTACAACGCCGTCAACAACATCTGCCTGACCAAGGCGCAGGTGATCTTCTACGCCGGCCGGGACCGCGATCTCGCCGACCTCGTCCGTGCGCTGTCCACCCGCGGCCAGTGCGGTCACGACAAGCAGATCACGATCATGACGGGGGCCACCGGCGCGTTCACCCAGGGATCGGCGGTGCGGGGGCTGCTCCGGGCCAACAAGATCACCATCCTCGACGTCTCGGCGACGAGTCCCGCGCAGTGGATCAGCGGCGTCCACGCCCCGTCCGGGTTCACACCGTTCCTCCAGGCCCTGCGGGACCTGAAGTTCTCCGACGCAGTGATGGACGACGGTTACGCGATCATGCATCACGACGCCGTGTTGACCGCGGTGTGGGCCACTCGCAATGTCACCGGCCAGACGGGCAAGGTGGCGCCCGACGTGCAGGATGTGTACAACGAACTCACCAACCTGCACGACGCGAGCACCGTTCCCGCGGCGAGCGGGGAGCTGAGCTTCGACGACGCCTCCCAGGGCTGGCCCCACAACAAGCCGATCCCCGTGATCCAGCTGCCCGATCCCCTCAAGCATCCGGCGCCGCCGTACCTGGTGCCGTGAGCGCGGGGAGCAGCCGGAGTCGCCGGGGTCCCGTGTGCAACCACCTCGCAACCTCGCGGGGCGTTAACTGCAGTGGTGCCCCCGTGGCGGCCCGGACGCAGGTCCGGGCCGGCTCCGGGCCGGGTCACCGCCGTCCAGGGCACCGGCCTTCGTGGGGGCCGGGCAGAGAGGGACCGTCCATGTACCGAACTCGGCGCAAGAATCCGCTGGTCAGCAGCCTGACCATGACCTCGGGCGGCTGCTGGTGAGCGGCGGCGAGCGGGAGATGACCGCTCCGGACGCCCCGGCCGAAGCAGGGGTCGCGCGGATCGCGCTCTCCGCGGCCGCGACGGAACTGCTGCGTCTGCTGCACGCCCAGCACGGCCCGCTGATGTTCCACCAGTCCGGCGGCTGCTGTGACGGCAGCGCCCCCATGTGCTACCCGGCCGGGGAATTCCGTACGGGCTCGTCGGATGTGCTGCTGGGCCGGCTGACCGTGGAGGGCCTGCCGGAGCCGGTGGAATTCTGGATGTCGGGGGACCAGTTCGCACGCTGGCGGCACACGCATCTGACCGTGGACGTCGTACCGGGGCGGGGCAGCGGCTTCTCGCTGGAGGCCCCCGAGGGAGTGCGCTTCCTGATCCGTTCGCGGCTATTCACCGAGGAGGAACGGGCGCGTCTCGACGGCTGAGGCGGGTCCGCACGGCCGGCCGGTGGAACCGCGCGGAGCGGCGGGCCGACGGGACGGAAAGCCGGAGTGCCGACAGGACCGGAAGACAGAGTGAGGCCCCACGCACGGGGGAGAGCGTGGGGCCTCACATGGATAAACGGGCGGGAGCGCGTTCAGGTTCCCGCCCGGTGCGGAATACGCGAAAAAAATCTCCGGCCGCGGTGCCGGGAGCCACGGTCGGCGCCGGTGTGCGGCGCCCCGCCGGTCAGCCGTCCCGCTGGACCAGACGTTCCAGCATCGCGTGGAAGTCCGCGTCCGCCACCACCCGCAACCCGTCGCCGTCCGGCTCGCTCAGCGGGGTCATCACCCCCCGGCGCCACCAGAACACCCTGGGGCTGATGGCCCCCGCCGCGTCCTCGTGGCCGGCCGCCGCGAACTGCGCCATGGACTGGAGGGCCGGAATGACCCGGGCGTCGTGGATGCGGTGGAAGGCCAGCTGGTGCCGGAAGGGCATGGCGACCAGCGCCCCGTCCGCGGTGAGCCCGGTGCCCACGAGCCGCTGCACCAGGTCGTCCAGCACCAGCACCCGGCTCGCGGTGAAGAACGAGTCGCCGAGCAGCACCTCGAACGCGGAACCGTCGCCGCGTCGCACCGTCTCGTGCCCCTCGACCGGCAGCGCCCGCAGATTGTTCATCGCCCGGATCCGGAGTTCGGCCACCTCCCCCAGGTCCGTCAGGGAGTCCTCGCTCAGCATCTGCACGGCCTCCGGCAGATCGAGGGCGAGCACCTCCCGCAGCCCCGGCGCCGGGGCGCGCCCGTACCGGAAGGAGTCCGAGGCGGGCAGCGTCTCCTGGGCGACGACACGGGGGTAGAGGCAGGCCCGGATCTCGTCCTCGCTGAGGATCTCCAGCGGTTGCGGGCCGTCCATCGTCCGGAGCACCTTGCCGACGTGGTCGCGGATCAGCGCGGGCCAGCTGCGCTCCCCGCGGCGGTCGCGGTGGCACACGGCGGCGAGGTTGCCGAGCCCGAACTGCCGGCCGGCGGAGTCGGTGACCACGCCCGCGTACGCGGTGACTTCGAGGCCCGCTTCGGCGAAGGCCTGGCGGACCTGCGAGCGGAAGAGGCCGCCCTCCCGCTCGGAGAAGAAGCTGAACTCCCCGTCGCGTGCCAGGTCGCGGGAATCCCGCTTCGGTCCTCGGCGGAACAGGCGCATCTCTTCCTCCCGGCAGCGGCCACGCACGACGGCCATGAATGGGCCGATCGTAACGGGTGCGGCACCGGCCCCGTCGCCCCGCCGCCGGTGCTGTGCACGGCTGTGACCGGCGCGGGGAGACGAGGTGTCGGGGACGGGAGGGGGAACCGGGAGGGAAGGGACGGTGGGGGTCAGCCTCCGATGGTGACGTCGATGCAGGCGTAGAAGGCGTTCGTGGTGTCGGCGATGTTCCACACCGCGAGGATCTTCTGCCGTCCGGTGAGGCCGCCGAAGTCGACGGTGTGCGACACCGTCTCGGGCGGCCGCGCGCCACCGTCGTTGAACTCGGCGACCTTCCGTCCGCCGGCGAAGTACTGCCAGGTGCTGGTGGCATGACGCGCGGTCAGCCGCCAGCTGAAGGTCTGGGAGTGGCCGATCGGGGTGACCTGCCAGCCCTTGGTGTCGTCGTCGAGTTCGGCGAACCGGCTGTCGCCGCCGCTGCAGCTGGTCAGCCCCTTGGGCCCTTCGACGCTCTGCGGCTCCCATTTGATCGGGCCGCACTCGACGGTGCCGGCCGCGCACTGCGCCTGCCGGCTGGGGGGTGCCGACACATAGCCGTGGGCGTTCGCCGGGGCGGCCGGGACGGTGACGACGAGCAGCGGGGCGATGCCCGCGCCGAGGGCGAGGGTCAGCCTTCTCTTCTTGTGCATGTCAACCCTTTCGCGGGGGAGGCCGCCCACGCGAGAGCTGCGGACCCGGCGACGCCGACGACGCCGAACACCCGCCACGGGGGGCCTCGTTGAGGGGGGATGGATGACGCGAGGGTGCAGCAATTGGTCTAGACTTTACCGCGTGGCCAGGCGCGGTCAAGGGGCGCGCCGACACGGGTGCGGCGAGGATCGTGGATCATCAACTCGCCGCAGTCGAAATGATTTTGACGGACAGTCAGGTCAGCCTTTCAAGTCAGCGCTTCGACCGTCCCGGCAGGCGTGGCGGCATGCGGTCGGGCGACCCCGGGGCCGGCCTCCCCGTCAGCGGCCCACGGCGGCGTCGGCCGGGACGCTGGAGCCGCGGACGACCAGCTGCGGGGCGAGCCGTACCGTGCGGCGCGGTCCCGGCTCGCCGTCGGACGGGCGGCGGCTCAGCAGGCGGGCGGCCTCGGCGGCCAGTTCGCCGACCGGCTGGCGCACGGTGGTCAGCGCCGGGTCGGCGAGGCCCGCGAGCGGGATGTCGTCGAAGCCGGTGACGGCGACCTCCCCGGGGACATCCGCGCCCAGCTGCCGCAGCCGTTGCAGCGCCCCGGCCGCGATCAGGTCGTTGGCGCAGATCAAGGCGTCCGGCCGGGAGGGCCAGAGGCGGTCGGCGGCGGCCCGGCCCCACTCCACCGAGAAGTCGCCGAGTTCGACCCGCCCGGGGGCAGCCGGGTCCAGGGCCGCGACTCCCGCCTCGTAGGCCGCGCGCCGTTCGACCGCCGCCGACGCGGTACCGGCCGCCCCCACGAAGCAGGGCCGGCTGCGCCCGGTGGCCGCCAGATGGTCGAGCACCAGCGCCATGCCGGCCGCGTTGTCGACGGCCACCGAGTCGGCGACGCCGGTGCCGCAGCCGCGGTCGAGCAGCACCAGGGGCACCCGGGCGGCCGCGCTCGCCACCGCCTCCCGGCTGCGCCGCTCGTCGACGGGTATCAGGAGCAGGGCGTCGACCCGCCGTCCGAGGAAGGTGGCGATCCGGGCCGCCTCGGTGGCCGGGTCGTCGTCGCAGTCGGCGAGGAGCACGGCCCGGCCCTCGGCGTGCAGGGCGTGCTCCAGCTCCCGGACGAGGGAGGGGAAGAAGGGGTTGGTGATCTGCGGCAGGACCAGTCCGACGGTGCCGGTGGTGCGGCTGCGCAGGGCGCGGGCCACCTCGTTGGGCCGGTAGCCCAGGCGCTCGGCCGCCGCGCGGACGGTGCGTGCGGTCTCGGCGCCGACCGGGCGGGTGCCGGCCAGCACGCGGGAGACCGTGGCGATGGAGCAGCCCGAGGCCAGCGCGACCTCCCTCAACGTGACTTCGGCCACCGTCTCCAGGCTCCCTTCGTCCGGCCCGCCCGAACCGGAGGGAGCATACGCCCCCTTGCCCCGCTGGCAATCGTTGTCCCATGAAAGCGGGATCTCCTGGTCAACCGGCTCTCCTTTCGTCCCGAAAAGGTCAGGAAAGCCAGAGATTGAACCATTGACAACCGGCAGGTCCATGGGTCAAGTTTCCGGAGAACGTTTTCCCATGCTGCTCGCTCGCCGGCTGACCACCCGCCCGGGCTCGCCATGGGGCGACCGCCGGACGCGCTGTGCGCCGGAGCCCGCGTCGGCCCGCACACACCACCACCCCGCGCTGCCTTTCCACGCAGCCGAGCAAGCAGAGCAAAGGGGCTCTTCCGTGGCCAGAAAGATCATCCTCGACTGCGACCCGGGGCATGACGACGCGATCGCCATGCTCCTTGCGCACGGCAATCCCGATGTCGAGCTGGTCGCCGTGACGACCGTGGTCGGGAACCAGACGCTGGAGAAGGTGACCCGCAACGCGCTGTCCGTGGCGCGGATCGCCGGGATCACGGGAGTGCCCTTCGCCGCCGGCTGTCCGCGTCCGCTGGTGCGGGCGATCGAGACGGCGCCGGACATCCACGGTGAGACCGGGCTGGACGGCCCCGACCTGCCCGAGCCGGCCTTCGAGCTGGACCGCCGGCACGCCGTGGACCTGATCATCGACACGGTGATGGCCCACGAGCCCGGCGAGATCACGATCGTGCCGACCGCCGGACTGACCAACATCGCGCTGGCCGTGCGCAAGGAGCCGCGCATCGCCGAGCGGGTCCGCGAGGTCGTGCTGATGGGCGGCGGCTACCACGAGGGCAACTGGAGCGCGGTCGCCGAGTTCAACATCATCATCGACCCCGAGGCCGCGCACATCGTCTTCAACGAGCGCTGGCCGGTCACCATGGTCGGGCTCGACCTGACCCATCAGGCGCTGGCGACGCCCGAGGTCGACGCCCGGATCGCCGCGGTCGGCACCGGCCCGGCCCGGTTCGTCGGGGAGCTCCTGGACTTCTTCCGCGAGGCATACCGCGAGAACCAGGGCTTCGCGTACCCGCCGGTGCACGACCCGTGCGCCGTCGCCTATGTCATCGATCCCGGCGTGATGACCGTGCGCAAGGCCCCCGTGGACATCGAGCTGCGGGGCGCGCTCACGCTCGGGATGACCGTGACGGACTTCCGCGCACCCGCCCCGCCCGACTGCACCACGCAGGTCGCGGTCACCCTCGACCACGAGCGGTTCTGGAACCTCGTCGTGGACGCGCTCGAGCGGATCGGTGACGTCGCGGCATGAGCGTCTCCACTTCCCCGCGCCCCGTCGGGGCACCGGCCGGCGGCTCCGGCGTCCGCATCGGCGTGCTGGTCACCGCGCTGCTGGCGGCCTGCTTCGCCTTCCAGCTCAACGCCAGCATGCTCAGCCCCGCCCTGAAGCACATCGAGGACTCGCTCGGCGCCAGCTCGGCGGAGATCGGCCTGACCCAGACCGCGTTCTTCACCTCGGCGGCGCTGTTCTCCCTGTTCCTGCCGCGGCTGGGCGATGTCATCGGCCGCCGCCGGGTGCTGGCCGGCATGCTCGGCCTGATGGTCGTCGGATGTGTCGTCGCGGCGCTGGCGACCAGCGTGCCGATGCTGTTCGTCGGGCGCGTCATCCAGGGCGTCAGCGGTCCGGTCGTCCCGCTGTGTCTGATCATGCTGCGGGTGGAGGTGCACGAGCCCAAGCGCTACGGCACCCTGCTCGGCGTGATCACCGCGGTCAACGGCGGCATCGCGGGTGTCGACTCGCTCGCCGGCGGCTACCTCGCCGACCGGCACGGTTTCGGCTCGGTCTTCTGGGCGATGGCGGCGGTCGCGGCCGTCGCCGCCGTCCTGGTCGCCACGCTCACGCCGGAGTCCAAGGCGGCCGTCGCCGGCCGGATGGACTGGCCCGGTGTCGCGCTCCTGGTGCTCTCGGTCGGCTCGCTGCTGATCGCGCTCAACGAGGCGGGCAAGCTCGCCGCCGCCGACTGGCCGCTGATCGCCGCCCTTCTCGTGGTCACCGCGGCCTCGTTCGCCCTCTTCTGGCGGACCGAGAACCGCAGCGGGCACCCGCTGGTCGCCACCCGGCACCTCAAGCAGCGGGCGACCTGGGCGACCCTGCTGACCACCGTGCTCACCATGACCGGCGTCTTCGCCGTCATGAACGGACTGATCCCGGCCTTCGCCCAGGACGCCCGGGCCGGCCTCGGGATGAGCGCGGAGCAGTCCGCCTGGTGGACACTGTCCCCCTACGCGCTCGCCGGACTGGCCATGGGTCCGCTGGCCGGCCGGCTCGCCGCCACCTTCGGCTACGGCCGGGTGCTGCGGCTGGGGCTGACCGGCTCGGCGGCCACGGTCGTCCTGATGCTGTGCACCATGCACAGCCACTCGCAACTCCTGCTGCTGGCGACGTCCGTCCTGGTGGGCATCGCCTACGCAGGCGTGGCGAACATCGTCCTCAACGGGCTGGGCATCGTCCTCTCCCCCGCCGAGAACCCGGGCTTCCTGCCCGGTCTGAACGCCGGTGCCTTCAACCTCGGCGCGGGGCTGAGCTTCGCGGTGCTCTACGCGGTCAAGACGGCGGCCACCCCGGCGGACCCGGCGTCGTCCGGGGGCTACACCGCCGGCATGATCGCGGGGGTGGTCATCCTGGCGGCGGCCATCGCCACGTCGTTCCTGATCCCGAAGCCGGTGGCGGCCGAGGCGCAGAGCTGAGGCCACCGGCCCACCGTCATGCGGCTGCCCGCCGACCGGAGTCCGGTCGGCGGGCAGCCGCATGAGGTGCCGCCGCGCCGCGTCCGTTCAGCGCAGGATGGCGCCGAGTCCCCCGGCCGGGGCCCGCTCGGGGTCGAGCACCACCACGATGTCGGCGCCGTGGGCGGCCGCCGAGCGCACCAAGGCGTCATCCGCCCGGGCGGCGGCCGGGCGCAGCTCGCCCAGCTGGGGCAACTCCCTTCCCCGGACGGCGAGTTGATCGGCGTCGGAGCCCACCCACACCTGCCGTGCGCCGTCCGCGCCGTGCGGACTGACCAGCAGGGTGTCGATCCGGTGTTCCCGCGCCGCCTCGATCAGCGCGGGGATCCCGGCCGCCGAGTGCGGGACGTCCTTGCGGCCGGGGCCGGCGCCCGCGCGGAAACGGTCCGCCACCAGCGCCACCCGGTCGCTCTCCTGGGCGGCCCTGACCTGGGCGATGTCGCGTTCCACCAGGTCGCTGCCGTCGTCGGGCGTGGCGCCGCCGTGTGTGCTCTCGTAGGTCAGGGCGCGCAGCGGCTCGGGCAGTGCGCCGTGCACCAGCCGGCGTTCCTCCTCCTCGCCGACCAGGACGACGGCCTCGGCGCCGCAGCTCTCGAACTCCCTGCGCACCGCGTCGGCGATCTCCTCGGCACGCCGGGAACCGTGGTGGTCCGCGGCGGCGCAGAAGTGCCGCGCGGGCCGCTCCCCGGGGGCGCCGGGGTCGGTGCCGGTGGCCCGTTCACCGAGTACCGCGAAGTCCGCTCCCGCCCGGCCCAGGCGGACCACGAGGCAGACGGGGTCGTCGCCGATCGCCGCCAGCAGGGGGGTGACTCTGGGCACCGGCCCCCACGCCGCGAAGGGGACGGCAGGGGGGCCGGGGAGCGGGGTGTCGAGGACGAGGGCCCCGTGGGCCGCGAACAGTGCCCGTCCGTGCGCACCGGAGTCGCCGCGGCGGGTGAGCAGGGCCTCGTGCACCGCGCCGCAGGTGGCCTCGTCCGCGCCGAGGGCGAACAGCTGCGCCGTGGTGGCGCTCGCCGTCAACTCCTGTGGTCTTCCGTCGTCCCCGGTGTCGTGCGGGACATCGGCGTAGACGGACGCCCAGGGGCCGGGCCGGTCGATGACCGGTTGCAGGAGCGAGAGTCGCATGGCGCTGCCTCCTTGGCTTCCTCGGATTCCGCGGATTCTTCTGTGGGGTGCCGTGGGTGCGAGGTTTCCCGCGGGGTGCGCTGGCGCGCGTCGCGATCGCGCCGACGGGCCTCCGTGCGGGCCCGGCCGCCGCCGGCAGGCACTGGTGCCGGTAAGCAGCCGACGTCCTACGAATTCCCGTTCCGCACAGGCGTATGCATGGCGGGCATATGCCGTCGTGATCACGTTCCGTGCCTGATCAGAGCCCTTCCGTGGCCCTCTTGAAACGGCGGCCGCCGGGTTGTTGGGGCTGGGGGACCGGGGAAACTGGGAGGAACACGTCGGGTCGGTTCGACCCGTAGAGCCGGAGGCACCCATGGTCATGGAACACGGAACGGACAAGACCGGCCCCGCCCGGGACGACGTGATGAAGCGGCAGCTGCGGGGACAGCTGACGGCCGAGCGCTCCCTGTGGCTGGAGGAGGAGCACGAACTCCAGCCGGCCGGCGAGGACCAGCCGGTCGCGGCGTGGTCCCCCGAGAGCGATTTCCGGGGCGGCACCCCGAGCGGGATGACCGAGGAGGACGTCGGACTGCGCTCCGAACTCGCCCGGCACCTCGGGCGCAGCCTGTATCCGGCCGACCGGAACGCGGTGATCGAGACCCTCCGGCGCAACAACGCCCCGGACCGGCTGGTCATGATGGCCGAGCGGCTGCCCGCGCACGAGCGGTTCGGCAATGTGCAGAGCATCGCGGAGGCCGTCGGGATCCACACGGAACACCAGCGTTCCTGAGATCCGGCCCCGCTCCGCCTCCTGGCGCTGCCGCGCGGCGCCAGGAGGCGGACAATCGGTGGTACGGCACCTGCCGCACCCCGCGGCCGGGCACGTGGACGGGAAGAGGGAGGGCGGTTATGTCCGACGAGACGAGGGGCGATGAGGTCTACCAGCCGCCCAGGTCCGATCCCCGGGACAACCCCAACGAACTCGACATGGAAGACGCCCTGGACGAGCCGGACCTCGATGCGACCCTGGACACCGGCTATTCGCCCCCGGAGCGGCCCTACGTGGTGAATCACGAGGGGACCACCGCGCGGGAGCTGCACGACCGCGAGACGCTCGACCACCGGCTGTCGGTGGAGACGCCGGACGTGTGCGCACCGGACGGCGACGGGATCGGTGACCTGCCGGGCGGGGTGGGGGAACCGACGGACCTGGAGTGCGGCGAGGAACGGGCCGGCCGGCTCGTGGGCTCCGACGAAGGCTTCTGGCGCGGCGGCAGCAACGACATCGCCGCCCGCGACGTGGGCATCGACGGCGGGGCGGCCTCGGCGGAGGAGGCGGCGGTGCACATCGCGCACGACGACGCGGGCGACGGGGACCGCGAGCGGTAGGGGCGGCCGGACGCGGGGCCGGGTGCCGCCGGCCTCCGGCGGGGCTCCCCCGTCGGAGGGTGCGGGGCTCCCCCGTCGGAAGGTAAAGCGCGGCGTCCATGTGTACCCGGCCGCTCGCGGGACAGCCGACAGGGCATCGACCCCGCCGGAGCGGCTGCGCGCGGCGCCACGCGCGCAGGGCCCCGGCGGCCGCCCGGCGCACCATGCGCACCCTCCTCGACCGCAGGAGCCCACGTGAAGCGACGTCGCCCTCGGATCGTGATCGTAGGAGCCGGATTCGCCGGCTACGAGTGTGCCCGCAGGCTCTCCCGGCAGGCCGGGGCAGCCGCCGAGATCGTGCTTCTCAACCCGAACGACTACTTTCTGTATGTGCCGCTGCTGCCGGAGGTGGCGACCGGGATCCTGGAGCCCCGCCGGATCTCGGTCTCGCTCACCGGCACCCTGCCGGGCGTCCGCCTCGTTCTGGGAGCGGCCCATGACCTGGACCTCGACGCCCGTCGGGTGCACTACACCGACCCCGAGGACCGTGAGGGCACGCTGTCCTACGACCGGTTGGTGCTGACCGTCGGCAGCGTCAACAAGCTGCTGCCGGTGCCCGGTGTCGCCGAGCACGCGCACGGCTTCCGCGGGATGCCCGAGGCGCTGTTCCTCCGCGACCACCTCACCCGGCAGACGGAGCTGGCCGGCGCGGCCGAGGACCCGGCCGAGCGGTCCGCCAGGACCACCTTCGTGGTGGTGGGCGCCGGATACACCGGTACCGAAGTCACCGCCCAGGGCGTGCGGTTCACCGAGGCACTGGCCCGGCAGAACACCGGACTGCGGCACGGTCCGCGCCCCCGCTGGCTGCTGCTGGACCTCGCCGACCGGCTGTTGCCGGAGCTGGACGAACGGCTGTCGCGCACCGCCGAGCGGGTGCTGCGCGCCCGTGGCGTCGACATCCGCACCGGCACCTCGGTCAAGGAGGCGACCTCGGACGGAGTGCTGCTCGACGACGGCGAGTTCATCGCCACCCGTTCCCTGCTGTGGTGCGTGGGCGTACGGCCCGATCCCCTGGTCGAGTCGCTGGGACTGCCCACCGACAAGGGGCGGCTGTGCGTCGACGCGTATCTGAACGTGCCCGGCCGGCCGGGGGTGTTCGCCTGTGGCGATGCCGCGGCCGTGCCGGACCTGACCCGGCCCGGTGAGGTGACGCCGATGACGGCCCAGCACGCCCAGCGGCAGGGCAAGGCCGTCGCGCGCAATGTGGCGGCGTCCTGCGGCCGGGGCACGCCCCGCGCCTACCGGCACCACGATCTGGGCTTCATGGTCGACCTGGGCGGGATCCAGGCCGCGGCCAACCCGCTGCACATCCCGCTCTCCGGCCCGCTCGCCGGTCTGGTCACCCGCGGCTACCACCTGATGGCGATGCCGGACAACCGCGTGCGGGTGGCCGCCGACTGGCTCCTGGACGCGGTGCTGCCGTGGCAGGGCGTTCAGCTGGGGCTGGTCAGCTCCTGGTCGGTGCCGCTGGACACCGCCTCTCCCGAGGTGGCCCGCGTACCGGGCGGCACGGGCGGCGCACCGGGAGGATCGTGAGACACAGGCGCGGCACGGCGCCGCCGGGACGGGACCGCTCCCCCGCGGGGTTTCGGCCCGGCCGGACGGCTGCTGCCCGGGCGGCTACTGCACCCGGTCCGGTGCTTCCTCTTCCTCGTCGGGCAGCCGCACATCGCTGACCGCGATGTTGACCTCCACGACTTCGAGCCCGGTCATCCGCTCCACCGCGGAAATCACGTTCTCCCGCACGGCCTTGGACACCTCGGGGATGACCTCGCCGTACTCGACGACGATGTCCAGGTCCAGCGCCGTCTGCTTCTCGCCCACTTCGACCTTGACGCCGTGAGTGGTGGTCGTCCCGCCGCCGGGTACGCGTTTGCGCAGGGCGCCCACCGAGCGCGAGAGCCCGCTGCCCAGGGCGTGCACCCCTGCCACGTCACCGGCCGCCAGGTAGGCGATCTTCTCGACCACGCCGTCGGCGATGGTCGTGCGCCCCAGGTCACCGGTGTTCCGCGGCCGGCGCTCTGCGAACTCGGTCATTGCCCATCACCCCTTGTGATTGCGGGGACGCTTCGGCCCGTCCCTTCACGCTATGGCCGGACGGGTGACGCTGCCTCCTGAAGCGGGAGGCGGCGGCCGCCGCGCGGCGCGCGCCCGCTCTTTGCCGGTCCGGCAAAGCCCCTTGACCGCCTCGCCCTGTGGTCTCAAGTAGTGGTCACCCGGCAGGAGTTGGCATTCCGCAAGGCCGTTGCACGGTAGGGTCCTGAACCCCGCACCCGCCCCGGGCCTGCGGGGACGGCGAAACGGCGATTGCCACGGACATCTGCCAAAGGGGTGCCGCTCCCGGCGGCGGGTCCGTATCGTCTGCTCGCGCCGGAGCCTTCCCGCCCCGGGACTTCCTCGTGGGATCCCCCATCGGGGGCCCGTGCACGACATGGCAGCGCTTGCCTCGAGGGAGCAGTGGTGACACACCTGATCGTACCGGTCATGATCACATTTGGGATATTCCTGCTCGCCATGGTGGCCGTGGGCTTCTGGACGTATCAGGACACCTTGACGTTCTCCGATTTCGCGCTGGGCGGGCGCCGGTTGAGCGCCCCGGTCGCGGCGCTGTCCGCGGGGGCCAGCGACATGTCCGGCTGGCTGTTCCTGGGGCTGCCGGGTGCCGTGTACGCGGCCGGCATCGGCGCGTCGTGGATAGCGGTCGGTCTGGCCCTCGGGACGTACCTCAACTGGCTGCTGGTCGCCCCGCGGCTGCGCACATACACCGAGCTGGCCGGGGACGCCAAGACGCTGTCGGCCTACCTGGAGGAGCGGTTCGAGGACGGCAGCCGGATGCTGCGCCTGCTCTCGGCGACCGTCACCGTGGTGTTCTTCACCGTCTACGTGGCGAGCGGACTCCTGGCCGGCGGGGTGCTGTTCGAGGGCATCTTCGGCGGCGGCTTCGAATTCGCGCTCACGGTCTTCGCCGTGGTGATCGTCGTCTACACCGTCCTGGGCGGCTTCCGGGCGGTGAGTCTGACGCACTCGGTGCAGGCCACGGTGATGTTCGGCGCGGCGGTGGCCCTGCCGGCCATCGGCGTCGGGCTGCTGGGCGGGTTCGGCGCGCTCCACGGGGTGCTCACGCACAAGAGCGCCGCTCTGCTGGACATGGGGGCCAAGGCCGGTTACGACGGCACGCGTTGGACGTCCGGGCAGCCGCTCGGCATCGTGGCGGTGGTCTCGCTGCTCGCCTGGGGCCTGGGATATTTCGGCCAGCCCCACATCCTGGTCCGCTTCATGAGCATCCGCAGCACCCGCGACATCCCCAAGGCCCGCCGGATCGGCGTGAGTTGGGTGATCGTATGCCTGGCCGGTGCCTCGCTCGTGGGCCTGGTGGGGATCGCCGCGCTCGACCAGCCGCTGGAGAACCCCGAGACGGTCTTCATCGCGCTCTGCACCCAGCTGGTCAACCCCTGGATCGCCGGACTCCTGCTGCTGGGCGTGCTCGCCGCGATCAAGTCCACCGCCGACAGTCAGCTGCTGGTCTCGGCGATGGCGCTCACCGAGGACTTCTTCCGGGCGTTCGTCAGACGGGAGGCCTCGGATGCGGCGCTGGTGCTGACGGCCCGCGCGACCGTGGTGGCCGTCGCCGTGGTCGCGTACGTCATCGCGCTCAGCGGCGGCGCCGTGCTGGACATCGTCGCGTACGCCTGGGCGGGGTTCGGCGCCGCCTTCGGCCCGGTGATCCTGCTGTCGCTCTACTGGCCGCGGATGACGCGGGCCGGGGCGATGGCGGGCATCGTGACGGGTGCGGTCACCGTCCTGCTGTGGAAGCAGATCGACCCGCTCCTCGGGCCGCTGCGGTCGGGGATCTACGAGATGGTGCCGGGGGTGCTCGCGGCCACCGCGGCGGCGCTGCTCTTCGGGAAGTTCGTCGGCCGTCCGCCGCGCCGCGTCTGGTCGGGCTCCATGGAGCGGCAGAACGCCACGGCGGTGCCGGTCGGCTGAGCCCCCGGGGCGGTCCGGCCCGGCAGGCGTACCGGGCGGGGCCCGTGCCGGAGCGCGCGGCGCACCGGTCGTTTCGCGTCAGGAAGGGTGCGGGAGGCGCCCGGTGAAGGCTCGGCGTCAATCCGGCGGGGCGGGCTCCCCGGCGCGGGCTCCTGGCTCGGGCGGCCTGCTCGACCTGCCACAACGCCGGTCGAGCAGGCCGCCTTCACCTCGCCCCCGCCCGGTTCGGGCGATCCCCCGCGTCGCCCGAACCGGGCAGCTTGACCGGATTTCTGCCTGGACAGATATCCGAAGTCGTCCTGAGTATATTGGCTCGCAGCCAGTCAACGCAGGAGTACAGGATGTCCCCCCGCAGCGCCTCGGTCAATGAACAATTGCGGCGGCGCTCCCGCGAGCGGCTGCTCCAGGCGACCGTCGAGCTGGTGGGCGAGCGCGGCTTCGAGACCACGACGCTCGGCGACATCGCGCAACGGGCGGGCACCGCCCGGGGGTTGATCTCCTATTACTTCCCCGGCAAACGCCAGCTCTTCCAGTCGGCCGTGCACCGGCTGATGCATCTGACCCTGCGGGAAGCGCTGGAACGGGAGCCGCGGCCGGCCGGACCGGACGCCGGACGCGAGCGGTTGGCCCGGGCCGTCGACGCCGTCCTCGGTCTCGCACACGACCGCCCGTTGCTGATGCGGACACACATGGCGGGCATTCTGACGGCCGAGGGATTCATCCGGTGCCCCGAGCAGCAACGGCTGGCGCAGCTGCTGCGCGAGACGGTCGTGGCGTACGGCTCGCCGGCTCCCGATTCCGACTATCCGCTGCTGAGGGCCCTGCTGATGGGCGCGGTGGTGCCGATGCTGCTGCCGGGAGCACCGACCCCGCGCGGCCTCCTGCGCGCAGAACTGTTCCAACGCTACGGACTGGACTGGACGTTGGGCTTCCCGGCCGACGAGGAACCTCCGCCGGTGACGCACCGGCGGGGGCCGGTGAACGGATAACGGATACCGGGTGCGCGGAAATTGACGGCGCCCGAAATGCCGGAGCGCGGACGGCCGCTCGGTGGTGAGCGCCGGCCCGGCGGGGGGGTGTGCGACTGCCCAGCATGCCCAAAGCGGTGTGCCGGCAGCCCGGTTGAACGTCCCGGCATCGCTCCGCTAGCGCTTGTTGTGGCGTGGCGCCAGCAGGCCCTCGTCGCGGGCGCCGGCGATCAGCCGCAGCGACCTCCGGCGGTTGCGGCCGGTGGCCTGCATGACGGCGAGTACGGGATCGTGCCCGTCCTGCTGCGCCCGGCGGTAGGCGTCCGCCGCGATCCGGCGGCGCTCGCCGGACCGCGACCGGGAGAGGAGGACGGAGCGTGTCGGCTGGGCGGACGGCGCGGAGGCCGGTCCGGCGGGCGGCTCGGCCGACGGCTCGGCGGGGGTGTCGCCGGGAGTACCGGCGGAGGCCTCGGGGGGAGCGTCGGCCGATGCCCCCGTGACGTGGCCGGTACCCGTAGCCGTCGGGTCGGCCGCATCCTCGCCGGTCACCGCGCCGGTCGCCGCCGTCGGCGCCTTCGCCGGCGCCGCTTCCGTGACGGCGAGTGCCGGGCCCTCCCCGGCCCCGGCACCCACGGTGTCCGGCGTGCGGTCCGGCAGCGGGCCGTCCACCGGCTGCGGCGAGGGCGCCGGCCGGTCCGGCGACAGGGGCCGCGGACCCGACACCGGCCGGGACGCCGCGGTGCCCGCGGGCCCCGCGTCCGGTCCGTCCGGCAGCGTCCCGCCGACCGCGTCCCCCGCCGCCGGGACGGCCACCGGGCCGGGCTGACGGGGTGCGGAGCGGGCCTTCTGCGGACGGCCGGTGGCCGCCCGGAAGGTGTCGTCCAGAGGGCCTTCGATCCAGCGGGCCAGGGCGGCCAGACCGGCCAGGGTCAGCGGCGGGTCGGCCCGTACGTCCTCGACGGTGAGGTGTTCGTCGGAGTCCGTCACCAGGACATCGATCCGGGCGCCGTCGGCGAAGGTCAGCCGGGCGCTGCACCACGGGCCCAGCGGGTCGAGCCGCCGCGGCGGGCACCCCGGCCCCGCGGAGCCGGCCGGATCACATGAGGTGGCGGACTCGGCGGGGGGCGCGGCGGAGCCGTGTGCCCGCACCTCCCATGTGGGCCACTCCAGTGGCGCGCCCTGGGCTTCATATCGGTGATTAACGGTATAAAAGTCACTTTCCGACACATTGAAAACCTAGCCTCCAGCTCACCCGGCCCAGTAGCGCGGCACGCTCATCCCACCGGGAGCAACCCCGATAGCGCATCTCCCGCCGCGTGCCCGCCGGTGCGACCCTGGGGGTATCCCGCCGAAGGAGCCACCCGTGCTTCGTGTCGCAGTGATCGGTTCCGGACCGAGCGGCGTCTACACCGCCCAGTCCCTGATCGAGCAGCAGGCGGTGCCGGACGTCGAGGTCTACGTCCTGGACCGGCTGCCCTGCCCGTACGGCCTGGTCCGCTACGGCGTCGCGCCGGACCACGAGAAGATCAAATCGCTGCAGAGCACCCTGCGGACGGTCCTGGAGCATCCCGCGGTGCACTTCCTGGGCAATGTCGAGGTGGGGGCGCCCGGACTGGGCGTCGGGGAGCTGCGGGAGATCTTCGACGCGGTGGTCTTCTGCGTGGGCGCCGCCACCGACCGGCAGCTCGGCATCCCCGGCGAGGAACTGCCCGGCAGCCATCCGGCGACCGCGTTCGTCGCCTGGTACAGCGCGCATCCGGACGCGGCCGCGGTCCGCTTCACCCTCGCGGCGCGGTCCGCGATCGTGATCGGCGTGGGGAATGTGGCGGTGGACGTGGCACGGATGCTCTCGCGCGGCGCCGCGGAGCTGGCCCTCACCGATATGCCGCAGGGCCCGCTCGGCGCGCTCGCGGACAGCCGCGTCGAGGACGTCTGGATGGTGGGCAGACGGGGCCCGTCGCAGGCCAAGTTCACCACCAAGGAGCTGCGGGAGCTGGGCTCGCTGCCGGATACGGAGGTATGCGTCCGGCCCGGGGAGCTGGCGCTGGATCCGGCCTACCGGGATCCGGCCGCGCTGCCCGCGGCGGCACGGCGGAACGTCGAGGTGCTGCGCGGCTGGGCGCAGCGCACGGCGGACCGGGCGGCGGGCGCGGGATCCGCGGCCCGGGCCCGGCGGCGCATTCATCTGCGGTTCTTCCTGCGGCCGGCCGAGGTGCTCGGGGAGGCCGCGGGGGTGCGCGGGGTGCGGTTCGAGCGGACCGCGCCGGACGGCCGTGGCGGGGTCGCGGGGACCGGTGAATTCGAGGAGATCGAGGGGCAGTTGGTGCTGCGTTCGGTCGGCTACCGGGGGACGCCGCAGCCGGGTCTGCCGTTCGACGAGAGCACCGGGACGGTTCCGCATCTGGCCGGCCGGGTGCTGCGGGACGGGGCACCACTCCCCGGTGTCTACGTGGCGGGCTGGATCAAGCGCGGCCCCACGGGTGTGATCGGCACCAACCGGCCGTGCGCGAAGGAGACCGCGTCCTCGCTGCTGGCGGACGCCCCGATGCTCGCGGGGCGTCGCACGGCGCCGGATCCGGTGGCGGCGCTGGTGCGGGCCGGGCAGCGGCCGGTGCCGTGGCCGGGGTGGCTGGCGATCGAGGCGGCCGAGGCGGCGTGGGGTCGCGGCCTGGGGCGGGGCACGGTCAAGCTGCCGGACTGGGCGGGGCTGTTGGAGGCGGCGCACGCGACGGACTGAGCCGGCGGGCGAGCCACCCCGGATCGCCGGGCCGGGCCGCTCACTCCTCGCCGAGGCGGACGGCCTGGAGGTCCGCCGCCCGCAGCACGCCGTCGATCAGCCCGGGGAAGAGCTCCTCCAGATCCTCCCGGCGCAGCCCGTTCATCTTGGCCGTGCCCCGGTAGAGCTGACGGATGACCCCGTGCTCGCGCAGCACCCGGAAGTGGTGGGTGCAGGTCGACTTGCTGACCGGGAGTTCGATGTCCGCGCAGTTCAGCTCGCCCTCGGCGGCCGCCAGCGCGCGGACGATCCGCAGGCGCATCGGGTCGGCCAGCGCGTGCAGCACCTCGGCCAGCCGGATGTCCGCACGGTCCGGGTGCTCCAGCGACCGGGGGCCCGACGGGGCGCGCGCGGAGGTCGTATCGGTCGGCATGGCGGCTCCTGACTCACGCTGCGGACGCGGTCCGGCCGGTGTGCCGCCCGCCGGTTCATTGTACGAGAAGCGTCGTAGTTTGACATCCACCGTAGTACGACGCTTATCGTATGACTGCTGGATCCGACCGGACCCACTCCTTCCCAGGCACAGGAGTCTGCTGTGAGTGCACTGTTCGAGCCCCTCTCCCTCCGCTCGCTGACCATCCCGAACCGCCTCTGGATGGCACCCATGTGCCAGTACTCCGCGGCCCCCGAGGGTCCGGCCACCGGCGCGCCCGGGGACTGGCACTTCCAGCACCTGGCCGCGCGGGCGGTGGGCGGCACCGGCCTGATCCTCGTCGAGGCGACCGCGGTGAGCCCCGAGGGGCGCATCAGCCCGTACGACCTCGGGCTGTGGAACGACACCCAGACCGAGGCGTTCCGGCGCATCACCGGCTTCCTCAAGGAGCAGGGAACGACCCCGGGCCTCCAGATCGCCCACGCGGGCCGCAAAGCGTCCACCGAGCGCGGCTGGGTGAACCGCGGCGGGCCGATCCTCCCCGGTCAGCGCCACGGCTGGGAGCCGGTCGCGCCGAGCCCGGTGCCGTTCGACGAGGGCTACCGGGCGCCCGCCGAGCTGTCCGTCGCGCAGATCGGGGAGATCGTCGGGCAGTTCGCCGCCACCGCGCGGCGGGCGCTGGCCGCGGGCTTCGAGGTGATCGAGATCCATGGCGCGCACGGCTACCTGATCAACGAGTTCCTCTCGCCGTTCACCAACCGGCGCACCGACGAGTACGGCGGTTCGTACGAGAACCGGACCCGCTTCGCGCGGGAGGTCGTGGACGCCGTGCGCGAGGTGTGGCCCGACGAACTGCCGGTCTTCTTCCGGATCTCGGCCACCGACTGGCTCACCGAGGACGAGAGCGACGCCCGCGTGGGCTGGACCGCCGACGACACCGTGCGCTTCGCCCGTGACCTGCGCGAGCGCGGCATCGACCTGCTGGACACCTCCACGGGCGGCAACGCGCCGGACGCGAAGATCACCACCGGTCCCGGTTACCAGGTGCCGTTCGCGGAGCGGGTGAAGAAGGAGAGCGGTCTGGCGGTGGGCGCGGTCGGTCTGATCACCGAGCCGCGGCAGGCGGAGAAGATCCTCGCGGACGGCCAGGCCGACGCCGTGCTGCTCGGCCGGGAACTCCTGCGCAACCCCGGCTTCGCCCGACAGGCCGCGCGGGAGCTGGGCGCGCCGCTCGCGGTGCCGCCGCAGTACCTCCGGGCCGTCTGAGCTCGGCGGGAGGGTGTGCGGGCCCGCGGCGGGAGGATCCGCGGGGCCCGGGCCGGAAGTCGGTGGCACACCGTGTGACCTGCGGGGACATACACCGGGGCGCCATTGTCGGTGGTCGGGTGCAGACTTGCCACTGTCTGAGACAACGGCGTCCCGGAGGTGTTCCGGCATGACTGACGTACTCCTCGCGGTGGGCACCCGCAAGGGGCTGTTCCTCGGCCGTCGACGGCACGGCAGCTGGGAGCTGAGCGCACCGCATTTCCCCGCCCAGGCGGTGTACTCCCTCGGCATCGACACCCGGCGTGCGACGCCCCGGCTGCTGGCCGGGGCCGACAGCGCCCACTGGGGCCCGTCGGTGTTCCACTCCGACGATCTCGGCGAGACCTGGCAGGAGCCCTCCCGTCCCGCGGTGAAGTACCCGAAGTACACCGGGACTTCCCTGGAGCGGGTGTGGCAGCTGCATCCGGCCGGGCCCGCCGCCCCCGACGTGGTCTACGCGGGCACCGAGCCCGGTGGCCTGTTCCGCTCCGAGGACGGTGGCGAGACCTTCGAGCTCATCCGGGAGCTGTGGGACCACCCCAGCCGGGAGAAGTGGGTGCCGGGCGGCGGCGGCCTCGCCGTCCACACCGTGCTCACCGACCCGCGGGACGCCGACGCGGTCACCGTCGCCGTCTCGACCGCGGGGGTCTTCCGCACCCGCGACGGGGGCGCCAGCTGGACACCCTCGAACAAGGGCGTGAAGGCGGTCTTCCTGCCGGATCAGCACCCGGAGTTCGGCCAGTGCGTCCACAAGATCGCTCCGGACCCGGTCGACCCGGACCGGCTGTATCTGCAGAACCACTGGGGCGTCTACCGCAGCGATGACGCGGGCGCGACCTGGCAGGACATCGGCGGCGGGCTGCCCTCCGACTTCGGCTTCGCCGTGGCCGCGCATCCGCACACGGGAGACGTCGCCTACCTCTTCCCGATCACCGCCGACATCGACCGGGTGCCGGCCGGCCACCACTGCCGCGTCTACCGCACTAGTGACGCCGGCGGAAGCTGGGAGCCCCTGAGCCACGGCCTGCCCGAGGAGGACCACTACGGCACGGTGCTGAGGGACGCCCTGTGCGTCGACGACAGCGACCCCGCCGGGGTGTATTTCGGCAACCGCAACGGCGAGCTCTACGCCAGCGCGGACGACGGCGACAGCTGGCAGCAGCTCGCCTCCCACCTGCCGGACGTGCTGTGCGTACGGGCGGCCGCGCTGGCCTGAGAGGAGGCGGCCGGACGGGGGATCCGGGTGCCGGACAACGAGGCGTGAAGGGTCGGCAGTTGGGACGGCGCATGCCGGGCCGGCGGAGTCCGGGCCATCGGTTGAGGGGGAGCGGGCCGGGGCCAGTAGGGTGATCCCGTGGCTGTACGACCTCTCCAAGACATTGTCGAACCAGGCTGGGCCAAGGCACTTGAGCCCGTCGCCGACCGGATCGCCGCGATGGGCGACTTCCTGCGGGCGGAGATCGCCGCGGGACGGACCTATCTGCCGGCCGGCGCGCATGTGCTGCGCGCCTTCCAACAGCCCTTCGACGAGGTGCGGGTGCTCATCGTCGGACAGGACCCCTACCCCACACCGGGGCATGCGGTCGGGCTCAGTTTCTCCGTGGCACCGGACGTGCGTCCGCTGCCGCCGAGCCTGGAGAACATCTTCCGCGAGCTGCACTCCGACCTCGGACTGCCCCGGCCGTCGAACGGCGATCTGACCCCGTGGACGCGGCAGGGCGTCCTCCTGCTGAACAGAGCGCTGACGACGGCGCCCCGCAAGCCGGCCGCGCACCGCGGCAAGGGCTGGGAAGAGGTCACCGAGCAGGCCATCCGCGCGCTGGTGGCCCGCGGGCGCCCGCTGGTGTCGGTGCTGTGGGGACGCGACGCCCGCAATCTGCGGCCGCTGCTCGGCGACCTGCCGGCCGTCGAGTCCTCGCACCCCTCCCCCATGTCCGCCGACCGGGGCTTCTTCGGCTCACGGCCGTTCAGCCGGGTGAACGACCTGCTGGCACGGCAGGGCGCCCAGCCCGTCGACTGGAGGCTGCCCTGACACCGGGCGATAGTGTGCCTGGCATGACGAATGCGAACATCCCTGCGGGTTGGTACGCCGACCCACAGGGCACCCCCCACCAACTGCGCTGGTGGGACGGGTCCCGGTGGACGGAACACACCCACCCGGGGCAACAGCCCGCGGCCCCGCACCGGGCACCGCAGCCGGGCCACCAGCAGGCACCGCAGCAGCCGGCGCCCCAGCAGGCGGCGCAACAGCAGGCCGCACAGCCCCCGCAGCACATGCCGCACCAGCCGGCTCCGCAGCAGCAGATGGCGCAGCAGCAGGCGCCGGGCCAGGCCCCGTACCCGGGCCCGCAGCAGGGCGGCGCCCCGTACGGCGCGCAGGGCTACGGCTCCCCCCAGCAGGCGCCCGGCCAGCAGATGCAGCAGCCGTACGGGCAGCAGCCGATGCCGGGGCAGCACGCCGGGAACCCGGGCGCCGTGCCGCACCAGGCGCAGCAGCAGGCCGGGGTGGCGCCCGGCGGGCCGGGCGGCGGCAGCCTGTTCACCGAACCGGTGCTGGTGGTCAGCCAGAAGGCCAAGCTGATCGAGGTCACCAACGAGTACAGCGTCTTCGACCAGCACGGCAACACCGTCGGCACGGTCGTCCAGGTCGGCCAGAGCACGGCCAAGAAGGTCCTGCGCGTCGTCTCCAGCCTCGATCAGTACATGACCCACAAGCTGGAGATCCGCGACGCCTACGGCCAGCCGCAGCTGGTGCTGACCCGGCCGGCGAAGATCCTCAAGTCCAAGGTGATCGTGCAGCGTCCGGACGGCTCGCCGGTCGGCGAGATCGTGCAGCAGAACGCCATCGGGAAGATCAACTTCGCGATGATGGTCAACGGTCAGCAGATCGGCGCCATCCGGGCCGAGAACTGGCGCGCCTGGAACTTCGCCATCGTCGACCACGCCGACACCGAGGTCGCCCGGATCACCAAGACCTGGGAGGGGCTGGCCAAGACGATGTTCACCACGGCGGACAACTACGTCCTGCAGATCCACCACCAGCTGCCCGATCCGCTGCTGAGCCTGGTCGTCGCCACGGCCCTGACCGTCGACACCGCCCTCAAGCAGGACGCCCGCGGCCTTGGGTGAGCCCCCCGCCCGCGGCCGGGGCGCCGCCGGGGCCGGTCATGTCCTCGGTGTGGACTCGGGCGGTTCGGGACTGCGGATCGCCGTCGCCCGCGCGGACGACGAGGCCGCCCGCCCGCTGGCCGTACGCGTCTCCCGTGAGCCGGTGCGCACCGGCCCCGCCGGGATCGACGCCGGGCACCTGCTGTCCCAACTGCTGCCCGCAGCCGAGGAGTTGCGGCGCGAGGCGGGTGCGGACGGGTTCGCCGCGGTGTGCGTGGGCGCGGCCGGTGCGGCCACGCTGGGCGACGCACTGCGCGACCGGCTGCCCGCCGCGCTGGCCACCGCCCTCGGCGTGCGCCACTGCGCGCTGGCCGCGGACGCCGTCACCGCGTACGCCGGGGCGCTGGGACAGCGGTCCGGTGCCGTGATCGTCGCGGGCACCGGCACGATCGCCCTGGGCACGGATCCGGCCGCCCCGGGCGGCTGGCGCCGTGCGGACGGCTGGGGCCATCTGCTGGGCGACTGCGGTGGCGGCGCCTGGCTGGGCCGCGCCGGACTGGAGGCGGCACTGCGGGCGCATGACGGGCGGTCCGGCGGTTCGCCCGCCCTGCTGGCGCGCGCGGAAGCCGTGTTCGGGCCGCCCGAGGGACTGCCCGGCGCCCTCTACCCGCGCGCCGACCGGCCCGCCGTCCTCGCCTCGTTCGCCCCGGAGGTGGCCGGCTGCGCCACCGCGGGCGACCCGGTGGCGCTCGGCCTCCTGCGGGCCACCGCGGGCCATCTCGCCGATGCCGCGGCGGCGGTCTGCCCGCCGGCCGCGGACAGCGCGGTGGCGTGCACCGGCGGCCTGTTCGGCCTGGGCGAGCCGCTGTGGACGCCGCTGCGCGCGGCGCTCGCCGAGCGGCTGCCGCGGGCGCGTCCGGTCGTCGCCGCCGGGAGCCCGCTCGACGGGGCGCTGACGATCGCCGCGGCGCTGGCCGGCGACCGTCTTACCCTGCCGGTCGACGGGAAGTTGTTGCAGATCACACGGCCTGCGCCGGGTCCGTGACGGGTGACGCGCGGGATAAAACGGGACGGATACCTCGTCACCGAACCCTCCCTCCGCGCGGGTCGGCCCCGAGGCGTTAGCATGCGGCGCCATGAGTTCCCCCACTGGGCCCGCACCTGGCTCGCCCCATTTTGACGCCGCACCCCCGAGCCCGGGAGCCGCACCTGGCCTGCCTGTACGTATGCCGCGCGCGCGGCAGACCGGCCGCCACCGCAAGCCGGAACCCCTGGCCGCGCCCGAGGGCGCGCCCGCCCTGGTACTGGCCGTGCCCGGCACCCCCTCGTCCGCCTCGCGCGGCCTGGCCGACGAGATCTCCAGCATCGCCCGCTCCGAACTCCCCGGCCTCGACGCCCGCATCGGCTATGTCGACGGCGGCGACGACGAGTTCCCGTCCCTGGAGGCCGTGCTGGCGCAGGCCGCCACGGAGCACAAGGCGCGGGTGGACGCCGACGGTCAGCCCGGCCCCGGCCCGGCCGCCGTCGTGGTGCCGCTGCTGGCCGGCCCGGACAGCGCGCTGCTGCGCCGGATACGCCAGGCGATGATGAACAGCGGCTCCGGCGCGGAGCTGACCGAGGTCCTCGGCCCGCATCCGCTGCTCGCCGAGGCGCTGCACGTGCGGCTCTCCGAGTCCGGTCTGGCGCGCGCCGACCGCGCCCGGCTGTTCACGGTCGCCACGGCCGCGGACGGCATCATCCTCGCCACCGTGGGCGGCGAGGAGGCCGTACAGGCCGCCGGCATCACCGGCATGCTGCTCTCCGCGCGGCTCGCGGTGCCGGTGCTGGCCGCCGCGCTCGACGAGGAGGGCGCCATCTCCCGTACGGCCGAGCAGCTGCGCGCATCCGGTTCGCAGCAACTGGCGCTGGCCCCGTACCTGATCGGCCCGGAGATCGCCGACGGCCTGCTGGGGGCGGCCGCGGCGGAGGCGGGCTGCGCCTCCGCCGAGGCGCTGGGCGCCTACAGCACGGTGGGCCGGCTGGTGCTGTCGAACTACGCGGCGGCGGTGGGCATCAACCTGCCGACGCAGTCGCAGGGGGTACCGGTCCGCTAGGGCCGCTTTCTGCCGGACACCACGGCGTCGAAGGGCCGTCCCCGCACAGCGCGGGGGCGGCCCTTCGCCGTCCGGGCACGGTCACCGCGCCGAGCGCGACAGACGCCCGCCGGACGGCCCGGGAGCGACGGGGGCAGGGTGCGGAGCACCGACGGCCCGTACGTCCACCAGGGCGCCGCGCAGGGCGTCTGCCGTACCGCTCGGGCTCGGACCACGAGGAAGCCGGGGCCCGTCCCGTGCGACGCGCGGGCGAAGACCCCGCCGGTGAGCGGCAGGTACGCGATACGTTCCGCCCGAGCCGTGCGCAGCGCGAGCGCGGCCACCGACCGGCCGTGCCCGCCCCGGGGCGTGAGCGGGCCGCCCACGGAAGGAAGTTCATGTCGCACATCGATGTCGTCCGTGCCGCCTTCGCGGCCTATCTCGCCCAGGACCGCGCGGCCATGGACCGGCTGCTCGCCGAGGAGTACGTCTTCACCAGCCCGCAGGACGACCACATCGACCGGGCCGCGTTCCTGGAGGTCTGCTTCCCCACCGCGGACCGGCTGCGCGAGCAGGAGATCCTCGACGCGGTGGCCCTCGACGACGAGCAGGTCTGCGTGCGCTACGAGTACGAGCTGAAGACGGGCGAGCGGCATCGCAACGTCGAGGTGACGACGGTGCGGGACGGCCGGCTCACCGAGACCCAGGTGTACTTCGGCGGGCGCTTTCCGCGGGGCTGAGCGGGCCGCCGGCCGGTCGGGCGAAGACGACGCAGGAGGCCGCGCGCGCCTCGACGGATCCGGTGCGGGCGGGGAGGCCGGCGCCGCCCGCCTCCGTGAACGGTCCGGGCTGCGCCCCGGGTCCGCCGCCGCTCAGGCGTCGACCAGCGGCGCGCGCGGGGAGCTGCGCAGCGGGGCGGAGAGTTCGGCCAGGGCCCGTTCCAGGCCGTGCAGATGCAGCAGCGCGGGTTCCGCGACGGGCGGGTGCGGCACGGACACCGTGACGGTGGCCGGGTCGCCCGGCCGGCGCGGAGTGGTGAGGGCCTCGACGGCGGTTTCCACCCGCTGGCAGGCCGCGGTGAGCCGGGCGTCGTGGGAGGCCTCCGGGTCGGCGGCGACGGCCGCCAGCCCGCGGACCTCCCGGGCGCAGTCGTCGAGCAGCGCGAGCACCTGACGGGCCCGGGCCTTGCGGGCCCGCAGCGGGCTCAGCGGGTGCACGAGCGGCGCCAGGGAGAGCCGGACCCGGCCGAGCAGGGGCTCCAGCGCGGCGACGTGCGCGGCGGGGTCGGCGGTCGTGGAACCCGCGAGGCGGGCGGCGGCCTCGGCGGTGCACAGGTGCACACAGCGCAGGGCGCGCTGGATCCAGGCATCGGTGGTCGCGTGGGTGGTGACGGGCAGCACCAGGAGCACGGCGAGTACCGCGCCGAGCGCCCCCACACCGGTCTCCGCGAGGCGCAGCGCGAGCAGCGCGGGGTCCAGCACCCCCAGGAGGCCGTAGAGCAGCCCGGCCAGCAGCGTCACCGCGAGCATCATCCAGGTGTACGACACCGCGGCCGTGTAGAAGATCCCGAAGACGCTGACCGCGAGCAGCGCGAGGGTGGGCACGACGGCGCCGTGCAGCGGGACGGCGACGAGCAGGCCGAGGGCGATGCCGAGCACCGTGCCCAGGGCCCGGCGGAAGCCCCGGACCAGGGTTTCGCCGCGCGAGGTGGTGTTCACGAAGATCCACCAGGTGGCGCCCACGGCCCAGTACCAGCGCTGGTCGGAGAGCAGCTGGCCGGCCAGGAGGGCGAAGCCGGCGCCGGCGGTGGCCTGGATCGCCTGGCGGGTGGTGATCCGGGCGAGCCCGCGGCCCCCGGGCGGGGCGGGTGCGGCGGCCGGGGGCAGCCGGCGCTCGTAGCACCACAGGCCGAAGCGGACGGTGGAGGAGGCGAGCAGGGCGAGGGCGAGGGCGGCGTACAGCTCGGGCAGCCGGGCCGGTTCGGCGTGCAGGAACTGGGCCGCGAAGAAGGTCATGAAGGCGAACACGCCCAGGGCGTGGCCCCGCGGCCCCCACCGGCGGGCGTAGACCCCGGCGCCGACCACGGCGAGGAAGGCCGCGTCCCGTGCCACCGGGTGGTCGTGCAGCAGCGCGGCGGCGGCCAGCACGGGGAAGCCGACGGCGGGCAGCAGGGCCGTGGTGACCAGCTGGCCGCGGACGGTCGCGTCGGTGACCGTGAAGAGGGCCAGCAGCGCGCCCAGTCCGCCGAGGACGGCGGCGACGAGCGAATGGCCGGCGAGGCCGCAGACCGTGACCGCCAGCCCGATGCCGAAGACGGACCGCACGGCGCCGCGCAGCCGCAGCCGCCCCGGATCCGGCGCCACGAACACCCTCTTCAGCACGGCTTTGCCCCTTCGGTGGTTCCGCATGAAAAATCCGCATGCAAAAGGCGCCGCGGAATCCGCAGCGCCCTCGCGGGACCATCAGAGCATTTTTGAGACAGATTGCTCAACAGTGGCCGGAAACGGTGGGCCATTGGTACAGCGTGTGCACGTTTCGGCAGGCCAGAGGAGTGCCAATGGGTGGGGTGCGGCCACGGGCGGCCGTTTCCCACGACGGGGCGGTGGTCACGGACCGGGCCGCGCAGCGCACGCACCGTGGGACGGGACCGGGCGGCGGTCCGCCCGACCCGCGGCGGGTCAGGAGACCTGCCCGAGCGCGAAGGAGGCGCGCTCGTGCCACCTCGTCCCGTCGTGCACCAGGAGCGCGACCGACGAGACGCGGGCGGTGACGGGCATGCCGCCGACGAGTGCGGCCTCGGCGCGCTTCAGCGCGGCCTCGTCGTGTCCTTGGGCGACGGTCAGGTGCGGAACGACCTCGTCGAACCGGCCCCCGAACGGCGGGGCTTCCGGCCACCGTCCGGCGACCGCCTCGGTGAGCTTCCGGAACGGTCCGTCCGGTTCGGGGGCCAGATACAGGACGCCGGGGAAGCGTCGGCAGCTCTCGAACCGCACCGTGAAGGCCGGTCGGGCGGCGAGCGTCTCCGCGAGAACGCGGCGGACGGCGCCATCGATGCGGCTCGCCCGGAGGAACGGGAAGAGCACGGTGACATGGGCCGGAACTCCTTCCCGGGCCCCGGGGTCCAGCCGCTCCCGCCATCCGCGCACGGCGGGTTCGGCCTCGGGGATCTTCACGACGAGTCCCGTCCGTCCGGCCCGCGGGTCGCCGGTGTCGTCATCCGTCACCGGTCCTGTGTAGCAAGGAACCCCGGCGACGGCGCGGGAATTGCCGCACCGCGGCAGGGGATCCGCCCGCCCGGGCACTCGCCGGTCGCCGCCCGCCGGGCCGTCCGGGAAGCGGGCCCCGGCAGCGGGCCACTGGCCCAGCAGCCAACCGGTCCACTGGGCCATTGGTACCGTGAGCAGGAGAAACACCGACCGGGAGGAGGCTGCGGGGTCATGGCCGTGGACGCGCTGGATGCCAAGATCCTTCGGTTGCTGCTGGAGCAGCCGCGTACCAGTGTGCGGGAGTACGCGCGCCTCCTCGGGGTCGCCCGGGGCACCGTCCAGGCGCGTCTGGACCGGCTCGAACGGGACGGGGTGATCACCGCCTACAGTCCGCGGCTGTCCCCCGCCGCGCTGGATCACCCCGTGCTCGCCTTCGTCCACATCGAGGTCACACAGGGGCACCTGGAGGAGGTGGCGGACGGGCTTGCCGAGGTGCCGCAGATCATCGAGGCGTTCTCGACGACCGGGGGCGGCGATCTGCTGACGCGGGTGGTGGCGCGGGACGCGGCGCATCTGGAGGACGTGATCCAGCAGCTGATCAGCATGCCGGGCGTGGTCCGGACCCGTACGGAGGTGGCGCTGCGCGAGCGGGTGCCGCACCGGATGCTGCCGCTGGTCGAGGCGGTGGGCGGCGCCGCGGGGTCGCGATGAGCGGGCGGCTTGGCATGCTGGGGGCATGAGCGCCTCCCCCACCTCCCCGGCCACTCCCGTCCCACCGACACCGGTGATCTTCGATCTCGACGGCACCCTGGTGGACAGCGAGCCGAACTACTACGAGGCCGGTCGCCGGGTGCTGGCGGACCATGGCGTACCGGACTTCAGCTGGGAGCACCACACCCGCTTCATCGGCATCGGCACCCGCGAGACGCTGGAGATCCTCCGCCGGGAGTGCGGCATCGAGGCCCCGGTCGAGGAGCTGCTCGACGTCACGAACCGCGAGTATCTGCGGCTGGCTCGGGCCCACACCGAGGTCTTCGCCGAGATGCGTGCGCTGGTGGAGCGGCTCTCGGAGGCCGGCCATCCGCTGGCGGTGGCGTCCGGTTCGTCACGGGCCGCGATCGAGGCGGTGCTGACCGGTACCGGGCTCGGTGCGCTGCTGCCCACGGTGGTGTCGGCCGAGGAGGTGACGCACGGCAAGCCCGCGCCGGACGTGTTCCTGGAGGCGGCGCGGCGGCTGGGTGCCGATCCGGCGGAGTGCGTGGTGCTGGAGGATGCCGCGCCCGGGGTGCTCGCGGCGCACCGGGCGGGCATGCGGTGCCTCGCCGTTCCGTATGTGACCGGCACCGCCGACGACCCGGCGTTCGCCCACGCCGGGCTGCTGTTCAAGGGCGGCCAGGAGGAGTTCACGGCCCGGGCCGCGTACGACTGGCTGGGACGGCGCGGGTCCGCGGGCGGCTGACGGGGCTCGCACGGCCCCTTCCGGGCGCCTGGCGAGCGCGCGGCCTTTCCCTGCGTCCGCCGCCCGGTCCGCGAAGGACCTCGCCCCGTTGTCGGCCGGTGTCCGATACCGGCCGACGACGGGGCGCAGGGGTGGTCAGTTCAGACCGGCGGACTTGCACTTGTCGGCGAGGCTGCCGGCGCACAGCAGATCGGTGCGCACGACGCCGTCACGGACGACGGTGTCCTTCATGTTCTTCCTGGTGACGATCTGCGCCTTGAACAGCCGGGCGGGGATACCGGACTTGCTCTTGTTGTGGGCGGTGGTCGACGTCAGGGACGTGATGCCCTTCCCGCGCAGAAGCCGGAAGGCGATTTCGGCGGCGGTTTCCGCCTCCGGCCGGACTTCCTTGTAAATGGTGAAGGACTGGGTGCCCTCGACCAGCCGCTGGAGAGCGGGGAGTTCGGCGTCCTGCCCACCGAGCGGCACATTCTTGATTCCGGCGGACTTGAGGGCCGCGGCGACGCCGCCCGCCATGCCGTCATTGGCCGAGTAGACCGCGTCAAAGCCCTCCGGGCCCTGGGCGTTGATGAGGTCGGTCATCTCCTTCTTGGCCTTCGCCGCGGACCAGTCGGCGATGTCCTTCTCGAAGACGATCTTCCGGACCTTGCCGTCGAGGACCTCGTGGGCGCCCTTCTTGTAGGACGGCGCATTCGGGTCGGTCGGTGAGCCGTCCATCATGACGAGGTCGGAAGCGGCCGCCTGCGAACCGAGTGCGGCGAGAATCCCCTGCCCCTGGAGCCGGCCGATCTTCTCGTTGTCGTAGGAGACATAGGCCGCGACATCGCCCTCGGCGAGCCGGTCGTACGCAATGACCTTGACGCCCTTCTTGGCGGCCGAATCCACCCAGCTCTTGGCCGCCGCGGCGTCGACCGGGTCCAGAATGATGACCTTGACGCCCTTCTTCACCAGCGCCTCGAACTGTCTCTTCTGGGCATCGACCCGCTGCTCTGCATTGTGGTAGTCGACTTTGCATTCGAGGCAGAGGGAGGCGACCCGCGCCGAAATGATGCGGCGGTCGAACTTCTCATAACGAGCCGCTTTGCTCTCCGGGAGCAGCAGGCCGATGGTGTCCTTGCCGGCACCGGTGTCCTGATGATCGCTTCCGCAGGCCGCCAAGGGCGCTGCGAGCGAAAGCGCCATCGCGCCGGTAAGGGCGCGCCGCATTATTGCATTCATTTCCCGGTACCTCCAAAGGGGCCTCCTGACCGGCCCAGAACGGCTGAAGTGAACGTCACTCACAGCCCGATCGTCAAGAATCGAACCAACAACGAGATGAAAGCGAGCTGTGAGATGACTCTCTGAAGAGCCGTCATTCGACGGGCTTTCCCGGACAGTCCCGAAAACGTTCCATTCGTTCCGTATCACGCATAAATTCCGGTTACGCGGGAGTCAGCTGGTCCGGGCGGCGAGGGGAGGAGTGTGCGGGAAAGCGGCTTTCGGGGTACCGATACGCCGACCAACCATCCTGGCAGCACGGCGAGTTGAGATGGGTCCTGCGTGCGGCGACGGCGAGGGCGGGCGCGGATGCAGCCCCGCACGCCGCGTGCCAGACTGGGAGAAGCCAGGAGAAGACAAGCGAAATAGGTGCTGGGCACAGCTTTCCGGTGCGTTCGCCGCGCGGGAGCGGGCAGGGTTCGGAGGCCGAAGCGACAGCCCTCGTGCTTCGGGGACGGTCGCGGCGGGTTTTCCCGCTCCGCAATCGAATGCGGCGGAAGCTATGGGGAATCCCTGGGAAACTCTTTAGCTTAATTTTTTCCGGCCGGGGCTCCGGATACCGAGGATTCGCCCGACGCGGCCCGGATCCGCACGCGGAAAAGGTTCCGCGCCGATCCGCCGGGGCCGGAAATCCGGGGACGTTGCTCCGGGAACGGAAGGCGGTCCGGCGGGCCGTGGGCCCGGGCACCGGGCACCCCACGGACCTGCCGGGCGCGGAACCAGGTGACAGACATGAGCACGGTGTGCGGACGGACCCCCATCGCCGCCGACGGCCGGCTGGGGCTCCCCGGCGAGCACCCGGGCCGCAGCGACCCGGACTATCTGCGGCGCCGCAACGCGCTCGCCGCACGGGCCGACGGCCATCGCGTCGGGGCGCCCTCGCCCGCCGTCCACTACACCGACGCAGAACACCGCACCTGGCGGGTGCTGCACCGGGCGCTCGGCCCGGCGCTGCGCGCCCACGCCTGCCGTGCGGTGGTCCGGGCCGGCGAGGACGCGGCGATCCCCGCCGGGCACATCCCGCAGCACACGGAGGTCAGTTCGCTCCTCGCCGCCCGGACGGGATTCACCTTCACCCCGGCCGGCGGGGTGGTGCCCAACGAGCGGTTCCTCGGGGCGCTGGAGTACGGCTACTTCCACGCCGTGCAGTTCGTCCGCCACCCGGCGGTCCCGCTGTACGCCCCCGAACCCGACGTCCTGCACGACGTCTTCGGGCACGGCATCCATCTCTCGTGCCCGCGCTTCGCCCGGCTCTACCGGCTCATCGGGCAGGCCGCCCACCGCACCGAAACCGCCGAGGCGCTCGACATCCTCAGCCGGGTGTACTGGTTCACCCTCGAATACGGGCTGATCACCGAGGGCGGCGCCCCCAAGGCGTACGGTGCGGCCCTGCTGTCGTCCTCCGGCGAGATCGCCGCCCACGACCGGCGCACGGTCCGGGAGCTGGACTTCCGCGCCGCGGCGGCCACCCCGTACCGCATCTCCGGCTACCAGCCCGTCCTGTACTCCGTGCGCTCGCTGGCCCAGTTGGAGGACATGCTCGGCGCGTTCTGTGCCGGCTTCGACGACGACGCCGCGAGCCGGCTGCGCGTCCCCGCGCTCCCCCGCGACCGGAGGTAGGCCGCGCCGGGTGCGTCGCGCCGGGCGAGCCGCGCCGGGGCGCCCGGCCGGTCCCGTGGCGCCCCGGCAGGATCCGCGGTGGCGGGTCAGCCCACCCAGCCGGCCGTGAGCCCGAGCACCGCCGAGCCGTCCAGGTCGGTGAGCTTGGTGCCGGTGAAGCCGCGCGCCCAGTCCGACGTCTGGAGCCGGAACGCGGGCCGGTCCGCGGTGAGCGCCTCCAGCACGGCCCCGGCGGCCTCGGCCGGGGTCTGCGCGCCGTTGAGGAACTGGGCGGTGGTGCGCTCCAGGTAGGCCTGCAGCGGCTTGGCGTACGGGCCGGCGGCGTCGACCTCGGCCTGCAGATCGATCCCGATGTTGTTGACGAACTCGGTCGCCACGGCGCCCGGCTCGACGACGGAGACGGACACCCCGAGCGCGGCCGCGACCGGCGCCAGGCTCTCCATGTACCCCTCGACGGCGAACTTGGCGGCGCAGTAGGCCTCGTTGAAGGGCTGTCCGACGACTCCGCCGACGCTGGTGACGGTGATCAGACGGCCGCCGGTCGCGCGCAGGTGCGGCAGTGCCGCCTTCGAGACGTGCAGCACGCCGAAGAAGTTGACCTCCATGACCGTGCGGACCTCGTCCACGGATTCGTTCTCCAGCGTGCCGAGGTGCCCGGCGCCGGCGTTGTTGATCACCGCGTCCAGGCGGCCGTGGTCGGCGAGCACCCCGTCGATCGCGGTGGCCACGGAGGCTTCGTCGGTGACGTCGAGCTGCCGGACATCGAGCTCCACCCCCGCCTCGGCGGCGGCGGTGCGCAGCGCCCCGGCGCGGGAGGGGTCGCGCAGTGTCGCCACGACCTGCCAGCCGGCCTGTGCGGCGGCGACCGCCGCGGCCAGGCCGATGCCGGAGGACGTGCCGGTGACCAGGACGACCTTGGAGGGGGCGGCGGACGCGGCGGAAGCGGAGGGGGTGGCAGACATGGCGGGCCTTTCGTGTGCTCCGTGGAGCGGATTGAGTGCGTGTACACACACCATAGACATTATGTGTGCGTACACGCAACCGGTAGTCTTACCGGCATGGCGAAGAGGAAGCTCACCCAGACCGAGATGCCCGAGGCCGACTACGCCTTCTACGGACTGGTCTGGGCCGGAACCGTGCTCACCGAACGCGTGGACCGCGCGCTGACCAAGGCCCATGACCTGCCGGTCTCCTGGTTCGAGGTGATGCTCTGGCTCGCCTCCAGCCCGGACCCGGTCCCGGCCTCGGTGCTCGGCAACAGCACCATGCTCAGCCGCAGCCAGGTCTCCCGCGTGGTCGACGCGCTCCAGGGCCGCGGGCTGGTCGTCCGCACCCCCTCGGCGCGGGACGCCCGCTCCGTCGAGGTGTCCCTCACGCCGGCGGGCCATCAGCTCTTCACGGAGGCCGATGCCACCCGCCGCAGCTGTCTGGCGCCGGTGTTCACCGACCTCCTCGACCAGGAGGACCTCGAAGCGCTGGGCACCGTGTGGAAGAAGCTGAAGGCCAACAAGGACGGGTAGCGGCCGCGCGCCGGGGAATCAGTGGCCGATGGTGCGGGCGATGTCCAGGGTCAGCCGCTGCCAGGAATCCCGTGGATCGCGCAGGGTGAGGTCGGCTATGCGGCGCAGCCGGTAGCGCAGCGACTGCGGGTGCAGGCCGAGCCGACGGGCGGCGGCGTTCGCGGAACCCGTATCGAGGTAGGTCGTCAGCGCCTCCAGGAGAGGGCCTCGGCCCGGCTCGGCGAGCGGGCCGAGGATCAGCCGGCTGATCTGCTCGGGGGCGGCGGCGGGACGGCCGCCGAGCAGGGCGAGCACCTGTGCGTCGCCGTCCGTCAGCACCCGCGCCGGATGGTGGGCGTGCGCGGGCGCCGTGTCCAGGGCGTCGGCCGCGAGCCGGTAGGCGACGGCGATCCGCTCCTGGCTCTCCCCCGTGATCGCGCACCCCCGCAGGCCACGCTCCCGCAGCGCCCCGGCCGCGGCCGCGCCGGCCGCGGCGGGCAGCAGCAGGACGAGGCGCGAGGCGCGCACCGTCGCCAGCGCGGTGGCGTCGTGGCCGGGACCGTCGAGCGCGGCCAGCAGCCCGAGGGCCGCCTCCTGCGTCACCGGCGGGCCGTCCGCCCCGACCGGTTCGGCGACCAACAGGCAGTACGGGTCCGGGAGGTGGCGGCCCAGCCGGGCGGCCCGGTCGGTCAGCGCGCCGAGCGAGGCGTGCCGGCCGGCGATCAGATCGTCGAGGAGCAGCCGCAGCGCCCGGTCGCGGTCCCCGGCGAGGTCCTCGCTGGCGGCCGTGTACGCCGTGACCATCTCCTCGGAGAGCAGGTCCAGGGTGGTCAGCGCCATCCGGACGAAGGCGAAGGCATCGGGCGCGTCCGGGGCGGGCGTCGTGGCCGCGACCTCGTCCGTGAGGACCGTCGCCGCGACCCGGTAGGCCCGCAGGACCGCCTGCACCGGGCGGCCGTCCGCGGCCCGCGCCGCCGCGATCCCGCGGAACCGCCGGAGATCGGCCGGGGTGAGGGCGCCGTCGGTGGCCCACAGTTCGAGCATCCGCTCCAGCGCCCAGGCGGCGATGGCCCGGACCTCGTGGAGCCGGCTGTCGTCGAGCACCGCGTAGGCCGGCACCTGCGCGCGCACCGCGGAGACGATCGAGGCGACCACGCGCGGGGAGGCGGTCAGCCGCTGCCGGATGCGCTCCCGTTCCTTCATCACAGGGTGATGATGTCAGCCGCGCGTTGTGCGCACCGTGGTGGACGGCTCTTGTCACTGTCGCCAGGATCGCGGGGGAACGGGGTTTCGGCGACGAGAGGCGGAACGGTCGGATGGCGAAGCACTGGGCGGACTTCCAGTACGAGATCTATCTGCGCGGGATGACGGGCGCGGTCCCACGGCTGCCCACCGATCTGTCGCGGCTGGAGGAGCTGACCGAGCGGCGGCTGGGGCCCGGACCGGTCGGCTATGTGGCCGGCAGCGCGGGCACCGGCAGCACCGCCGCGGCCAACCGCGCCGCGCTGGACCGCCGGCGGATCGTCCCGCGGATGCTCCGGGACGTGGCCGAACGCGAGCTGTCCGTGGAGGTGCTGGGCCGGTCGCTGCCCGCGCCGCTCGCGCTGGCGCCGGTGGGCGTGCTGTCCCTCATGCATCCGGACGCCGAGCCCGCCGCCGCCCGGGCCGCCGCGGCGCAGGGCGTGCCGTACATCCTGTCCTCCGCCTCCAGCACCTCCATGGAAGAGGTCGCCGCGGCGATGGCTGACGGGGAGCGGTGGTTCCAGCTGTACTGGGCCAAGGACCGGGAGGTGACCCGGAGCTTTCTGCGGCGGGCGAAGACGGCGGGCTTCACCGCGCTGTTCGTCACCCTCGACACCCCGCTCCTGGCCTGGCGGCCGCGCGATCTGGACCAGGCGTACCTGCCGTTCCTGCACGGCGTGGGCACCGCCAACTACTTCACCGACCCGGCGTTCACGGCCGGGCTCGCCAAGCCGGTGCACGAGGACCCCGACGCGGCCGTGCTGCACTTCGTGGGGATGTTCGCCGACCCCGGCAAGACCTGGCCGGACCTGGCGTTCCTGCGCGAGAACTGGGACGGCCCGATCGTGCTCAAGGGCGTCCTGCACCCGCAGGACGCGCTGCTGGCCGCCGAGGCCGGGATGGACGGGGTGGTGGTCTCCAACCACGGTGGCCGCCAGGTCGCGGGCTCCGTCGCCGCCGCCGACGCGCTGCCCCGGGTGGCGAAGGCCGCCGGGGACCGGCTGACCGTCCTGTTCGACAGCGGGATCCGCACCGGCGACGACATCGTCAAGGCCCTGGCCCTGGGCGCGAAGTCGGTGCTGGTGGGCCGCCCTTACGCCTATGGGCTCGGCCTCGACGGCCAGGCCGGCGTGGAGCACGTGATCCGCTGTCTGCTCGCCGAGTTCGACCTGACGCTCGCCCTGTCCGGGCACTCCCGCCCCACCTCCCTGACCGCCGACGACCTCCTGGAGGAGTCCGCATGACCCCCACCGCAGATCCGGCCGCCACCGGGCCCGGGCCCGTGAAGCACGTCCTTGCCGTCGTCTCCCCGCATGTCGGCGGCCGCACCGCCGGAGCCGCGCTGACCGGCCTGTTCCCCGGGCAGGCCCGGGTCACCGTCGTCGAAACGGCCGAGGAGGACCCGGCGGCGCTGCGCGACGCCCAGATCCTGATCACCGGACTGAGCCCGGTCACCGCAGCCCACCTCGCCGCGGCGCCGGACCTGGAGCTCGTCCAGTGCGCCAGCCACGGCTTCGACTACGTCGATCTGGACGCGGCCCGCTCACGCGGCATCCCGGTCTGCACCATCGGCTCCAGCGGCGCCGAGAAGCAGAACGTGGCCGAGCAGACCTTCGCCCTGATGCTCGCCCTGGCCAAACAGCTGGTCCCGGCGCACACCGCGCTGGTGGAGGCCGACTGGGCGCTGCCCCGCCTCCAGCAGTCCCTCACCGAACTGTCCGGCAAGACCCTCGGCATCATCGGACTCGGCCAGATCGGTGCGGAGGTGGCCCGGCGCGCGGTCGCGTTCGACATGGACATCGTCTACGCCGGGCCGAGGCCGCTCGCCCCCGAGGACGAGGCCCGCTTCGGCGGCGCCCGCCATCTGAGCGTCGACGAACTGCTGCGCACCGCCGACTACATCAGCCTGCACGCCCCGCTCACCGAGCACACCCGCCACCTCCTCGACGCGGAGCGCCTCGCCCTCCTCAAGCCGACCGCGTTCGTCATCAACACCGCCCGCGGCGCCCTCGTCGACCAGGACGCCCTCGCGGACGCGCTGGAGGCCGGTGCCCTCGCCGGCGCCGGTCTCGACGTCTTCGACCCCGAGCCGCCCACCGCAGCGCTGCGTCTGCTCAAGGCCCCGAACGTGGTCCTCTCCCCGCATGTCGCGGGCGTCACCCGCGAGACGCTGGTGCGCATCGCGCTGGCCGCCGTGCAGAACGTGATCGACCATCTGGCGGGCAAGCCGCTGCGGGACGTCGTCTCCTGAGAGTGCTCGGGCAGAGCGTGTCCGAGGTGTGTGAAGCCCCGTGCGAATCACGGGACTTCACAAGCCTTCCCCAAGGCTCTGCCCCACCTTTCGGCCATTGTTCGATTCTGCCGGGGAGCGGTGCCGGCCACCTCGGCGGGGCGATGCGGCGGCGTCCCGCCTCCCCGCCACCGCCATTTCACGACAGCCCGGAGCTGCCGGGCGTGCGACGGGTGTAGCGTCCGCCCCCGGAAAACGGGCCTCCCGCCGGCCGGCCCGGGCGTCCGGCCGGCCCCCACCGGACCGCCGCGGCCGCCGGCGGGACGCCCGGCCCGGACATCCGCGGCCGGTCCGCGCTCGGCGACGGCCGCACCAGGAAAGGCGGACGCACGCACGTGGAACCCCGTGGACGCACCCGTTGGGCGATCGGCGGGCTGCTGGCCGGCGGCATCGTCGTCAACTTCCTCGACCGCACGGCGCTCTCGGTGGCGAGCTCCTCGATCGCCGCCGACTTCGGGCTGGACGTCGGGCAACTCGGGGTGGTGCTCTCCGCCTTCACCTGGTCGTACTGCCTGGTCCAGTTACCCGCCGGCATGCTCGTGGACCTCCTGGGCGTCTCCCGGCTCACCCGGATCGCCTCCGCGCTCTGGGCCGTCGCCGGTCTGCTGACCGCGGTGGCCGGCGGGGTCGGCCCGCTCATCGCGGCCCGGCTGCTGCTCGGGGTGGCCGAGGGGCCGTCGATGGTCGGCGCCTCCAAGGCGACCGCCGCCTGGTTCCCCGTCGGCGAGCGCGGGATGGCCACCGCGATGTTCGACGGCGCCACCAAGCTCGCCAACATGGTGGCGTTCCCGGTGCTGGCGTTCGTGATGAGCGAGTGGGGCTGGCGGGCCGGGTTCCTGTTCACCGCCGTGGTCAGTGCGCTGTTCACGGCCGTGTGGTGGTGGGGCTACCGGGACCCGTCCGCGCTGCGCTCCCTGCGCCCGGCCGAGCGGGAGTTCATCCTCCGGGGCGGGGCGCGGGACACCGACCGGGGCGGCGCCCGGCAGTTCCGCACGGCCCTGCGCTCCGGCCGGATCTGGATCCTGTGCTGCGGCTTCGCCTGCTACGGCTACACCATCAACATCGTGCTGACCTGGATGCCCGAGTTCCTCCAGCGGCAGTTCCACGTGCGGCTGTTGCAGTCCGGTCTGTATTCGATGATTCCGTGGGCGGTGGCCACGGTGGCCGAACTGGCCTTCGGCGGCTGGCTGGTGGACCGGCTGGTGCGCCGGGGGCGGCACCCGTGGCGGGTGCGCCGGACGGTGCTGACCTGCGGGCTGGCACTCGGCGCGACGATCGGCGCCGCGGGGAGCGCGACATCGCCCGTCGTCGCGGTGTGCTGGATGTCCGCCTCCCTCGCCGGGCTGGCGGTCGCCGCGCCCGTCGCCTGGAGCCTGCCCGGGCTGCTCGCGCCGCCGGGGACGGTGGGGGCGGTCAGCGGACTGATGAACTTCCTCAACACGGCGGCCACCGCCGGCGGGGTGCTGCTCACGGGCTGGCTGGCGCAGGTGACCGGATCCTTCGAGGCGCCCTTCGTGTGCGCGGTCGCCGTCCTGGCCGTCGGCGTCGCGCTCTACTGGTGGGCGCTGTACCCCTCCCCGGTGCCGGACGCGGCCCCGCCGGCCCGGCAGTTGGACCGCGTCTGAGGACGCGCGGCGGCGGCCACCTGCCCGTCATGTGCAGATGCGACCAGCAGGCAGGAGCTGTGGTTGCCGTCACAGATTCCGTATCCCGCCCGGGGGCATCCCTAGTAGCGTCCGGCAGTTTCTGGCAGGGGAGCGTGGAAGGCAGTGAGGCACACCGTCGGCCCGGTCCGGCCCCTGTCCGGGCCCGTCGCGGGGCCTGCCCGGCCGTCACCGGCACCGGCCGGGGGCGTGCGCCGATGAGTGCGGTCTCCGTCCTGGGCTCGTGTCTGGCGCGATTATCCTGGCCGCCGGAGCGGCTGGCCCGGGAGATCAACAGACGCTGCGGCAGCGGCACCATCAGCAGCAAGGCCCCCTACAACTGGCTGAAGGGCGCCTGCCCCCGCCGCCGCCTCCCCCACATCGTCGCCACGATCCTCTCCGAGCAGCTCGGTGAGCCGATAGCGGTCGAGGCGCTGTGGCCCCAGCACTTCCCGGCCGGCTCCCCGCCGCTCCCCCAGGGCCCCACCCTGCGGCAGCCCGTGCCGCCCCTCCCCCGGCCCACCGCCCAGGACCCGTTGACGGCCTCGGTGGACTGGCTGGTGACCGACGACGCCCCGCCGCCCTCGCGCCACCGCGGGGAGGAGGTCCCCGAGGCCGCGGTGGGCATGCTGACCGTCCGGATCCAGCAGCTGCGGCAGCTCGACGACAGCGCCGCCGGCGGGCTCGTACTGGACTGGGCACTCGCGGACCTGCAGTGGGCGCAGAAACTGGCCGCCAAATACGCCTACGACGCCGCGACCGGTCTCCAGCTGCACCGCATCATCGCCGAACTCGGCCAGCTCACCGCGTGGCTGACCGCCGACCAGGGCATGGACGCGCTGAGCACCTCCCGCTTTCTGACCGCGCTGGACGCCGCACGCACCGCCGGTGACCGGCCGCTCGCCGCGTACATCATCTCCTGCATGAGCTACCGCGCCGCGTGGGCCGGGCGGGCGGAGGAGGCGCTGCGCCTGATCCGCATCGCCCGTAAGGGGACGGCGCGCGAGGAGATGGGCATCGGCCAGGCGCTGCTGGCCACCCGGGAGGCCCGCGCCCACGCGAGCCTGGGCGACGAGGCGGGCTGTCAACGCGCACTGGAGGAGGCCGCCGAACTGAGCCGGTCCGGGCGGCCCTCGTGCGAGCCGCCGTGGGCGTACTGGCTCACGCCCGCGGTCATGGTGGCCGACGCCGGGCGGGCCTGGCTGGAGCTGGGGCGCCCGCAGCGGGCGGAGACCCATCTGACCCGCGGGATCGACATGCTCCGGGGCAGCCAGCCGCGCAACCTGCTGCTGCACAGCGCCTCGCTGGCCGAGGCCCGGCTCGCGCGCTGTGAACTCGACGGTGCGGCACAGGCCACCGCGGACGCGCTGGCGCTGACCGGGACCGTCACCTCGCAGCGCGCCCACACCCGGCTGATGAACCTGCGCCGCAGGTTTCTGCGCTACGACAGCACGGTGGCCCGCGACATCGTGCGGCGGGCGGACGATCTGCTGCACGCGGACCCGACCCCGCCGCCGCGCCAGGGCCTGGCGCCATGACCGCCTTCGGCGGGCCGGCGGCCCCCGCATACAGTGCCCCTGCGCGGGCGCGGAGCCCTTACGGGGCGGACTGAGCGCGGGCGCCCCGCCGCCCTCCCGCCCCGGGCACCCCTCTGACACGGAACGGAATCCAGGAGAAACAGGACCCTATGCGAGTCACTCACGCGGTACCGCTTGCCCCGATGACGACGCTGGGCATCGGAGGACCGGCCGCGGCCCTGATGGAGCTGCACGACCCCGCGGACTTCCCCGAGTTCGTCGCGCTGGCCGACACTCTGCCCGGCGCGCCGGTCTGCCTCGGCGAGGGCAGCAATGTGCTGGTCAGTGATGCCGGCTGCGACGGCGCCGTGCTGCGGATGAGCACCAAGGGCGTACGGATGACGGGGAGCACGGCGGACGGACGGGTGCTGGTCGAGGTGCAGGCCGGTCATCTGCTCTCCGACCTGGTCGACATGACCATCGCCGAGGGCCTCACGGGGATGGAGATGCTGGTGGGCATCCCCGGGACCACCGGCGCCACGCCGGTCCAGAACGTCGGTGCCTACGGTCAGGAGACCGCCGACAGCCTGGTGGAAGTGACCGCGTGGGACTGGGCGTCGGGCCGCATGGTCACCCTCGACGCCGCGGCGTGCGGGCTGGGCCATCGCACCAGCGTCTTCAAGCGCTCCCGCCGCTGGACGCTGCTGCGTCTGGTCTTCGCGCTGCGCCGGTCCGAACTGAGCGCGCCGGTCGGCTACCGTCCGGTCGCCGCCGCGCTCGATGTGCCGGTGGGCAGCCGGGTCCCCCTGGAGGAGGTGGCGCAGGCGGTGCTGAGCGTGCGGCGGAGCAAGGGCATGGTGCTGGGGTGCAGCGGCACCGACGACCGGTCGGTGGGCAGTGTGTTCCTCAGCCCCGAGATCTCCCCCGCCCAGGCCGAGGGCCTGCGGGCGCAGAACGCTCCGGTGAACCACTTCCCGGACGGCTCGGTGCGGGTCAGTGCGAGCTGGCTCATCCGGCGGGCCGGGTTCGCGCTGCGCAGCCCGGTCGTGCCGGGCGTGCGGCTGTCCTCGCTGCACTACACGCTGGTGGCGGACGAGGGCGCGAGCGCCGCCGCCTTCACCGAGGCGATCGACATCGTGTTCCGGCAGGTGCTGCGCCGCACCGGGGTACGGCTGACCTCGGAGATCGACCTCCTCTGAGGGCCGCGCCGACCGGGCACGGCTCGAACGTCGTCGCGCACCGACTCGCCAGAGGCCGGTGGCGCAGCGCCGCGGCGGCCGGCAGTTCCTCGTCGAGCGCGGCAGCCAGGTCGGACGGGTGGTGGACGGTCATGCCCGGTCCTCCAGCCGGTAGACGCGGCGGGCGTTGTCGTGGCCGATCATGCGCACCACCTTGAGGGCGTCACCGAGGTCCCACTCGCCGCTGTCGATCCATGGGGAGAGCGTCCGGGCCATGCCGCGGCGCCACAACAGGGCGCCGAGATGGTGCAGTTCCGACGGTCCCCAGGCGTCGGAGGAGAAGAGGATCTTGGCGAAGGGGGCGAGTTCCAGTGACTCGGCGATGACGGCGTCGGAGCGCATGCCGGTGTAGTTGATGCCGAGGCCGACGTCGAAGTACACGTGCGGGAAGACCTGGGCGAGGTAGCCCGCGTTGCGCTGGAAGGGGTAGCAGTGCAACAGCAGCAGGTCGGTGCCGTGCGGCTCCACGTTCTTGATGAACCGGGTGAGCAACAGCGGGTCGCAGCGGTGGAGTTCGACGTCCGGGTCGCCGTAGCCGGCGTGCAGCTGGATCGGCAGCCCGCGGTCGACGCCGCACCACAGGGCGAAGCGCAGCAGCACCGGGTGGCTGACGCGGACGGTGCCGGTGGCTTCGCACTCGGCGAGCCAGGCGCCTGCCGCGGCGGTCACCTCGTGGTCGTCGGGGCGGGCGGGGTCGAAGTCGAAGCCGTGGCGGTAGGCGACGATGCTTTTGAGGCCGACCGCGGCAGCCGAGCGGGTGGCCAGGGATTCCCGGAACCGGTCGGGGAGTTCGGCGGCGGTGACACCGGCGCGCGCCACGTCCTCCAGCACGGTTTCCAGGCGCACCACCTCGTCGACGGGGCGCCCGGAGGCGGCCGCCATGCCCGGGGGGCCGAGGATGGCCTCGCCCTTGTAGCCGGTCTCCAGCAGATAGTGGCCGATGCCGGAGGCGGCGAGCAGTCTGCGGTTGACCTCGTCGGTGCCGAGTTCGGTGCGCCGGGCCACATAGGTCTCGGGGTCGGCGTGCGGTGCGAGGCCCAGGACCGGGGCGCACCAGCGGCGGACGGCGAAGCCGAGCTGCGAGTCGAACTGGGTCATCCACGACGGGACCGGGCGATCGGACTCGGTGAACATCTGCTCCAGGGCGGAGCGGTCGGCGTCGTGGCGGAGGGCGCCGTGGACGTGGTGGTCCACCAGGGGGAGCCGATCGAGTTCCGCGAGGAGTGGTTCAGTAGACATTGCGGACCTTTCGAATGCGTGCGGCGTCGTCGGGACCCTCCTACCCGGCCGCCGGGCAGTTGGCGGTCAGCGCCCGCGCGAGCTTCCGCTCGGCGGGGGACAACCCGCCCTCCGCACGCCGCACCCGCTCGGCCACGGTGGCCTCCGGGCCGGCGTCATGACCGGCCGGCTCCGGCCCCGTGTCACCCTTCGCACGATCGCTGTGCTTACCGGCCCGGTCGGCCATCCGCGTCCCTTCTCCGCACTGCTTGACGCAACGATCGTGACACCCGGCCCCGAACACCGGCCGTGCCCGCGCCTGCGGCCCGCTAGCGGACCTCGAAGCCCGTCAGGCCCTCCGGTTCCTCCTCCTGGACGGTCACGGTGTCGACGCTCGCCAGCGGCGGGCCTTCGCGCACCCAGTCCAGCAGCGTCGCCACCCGCTCCGGCGTCCCCTCGAACACGGCCTCCACCGTGCCGTCCGGGCGGTTGCCGACCCAGCCGGCCACGGCGTGCTCGACCGCCAGCTGCCGGCAGGAGTCGCGGAAGAACACCCCCTGCACCGTCCCGGAGACCACCACGTGTCTGCGGATCATCCGTCGCTCACCTCGCTTCCTCGCCCGGCGTCACCCGCGCGGACGGCTACCGGCCCGGTGGCCGGAGCGCGGCGCCGCGCCCGGCCGGTGTGCGGCTGACGGCGCGTCCGGCGGCCGCGACGGCCCGGCCGAAGTGTGCGGCGTCCAGGACGGCCGCGCCGTGGGTGTCGTTGTTGAAGTACACATGGATGTCCGCCCGGTCCGGCCAGGTGTCGGTGATCCGCCCAACCCAGCTGCCGAGCGCCTGCCGACCGTAGCGCGGCGAGGGGTGCGCGCGGCCGCCGTGGAAGCGGAGATACCCCCAGTCGGCGGTCCGCCAGAGGGGCGTCACGGGCCGGGAGCGGCGGTCGGCCCAGCACAGCGCGGCGCCCCGCCGTTCCAGCACCGCCCGGATCTCCGCGGTCCACCACGAGGGGTGGCGGGGTTCGACCGCCACCCGGGTGCCGGCGGGGAAGCAGCCCAGGCAGGTGTCCAGCAGGCGGGCGTCCGCGGCCAGCGTGGGCGGCAGTTGGAGCAGGACGGGGCCGAGCCGGGGGCCGAGGGCGGCGGCCCGCGACATCAGCCGGGCGACCGGCTCCGCGGGGTCGCGCAGCCGCTTGATGTGGGTGAGGTAGCGGCTCGCCTTGACGGCCAGCACGAAGCCGTCGGGGGTCCGCGCCCGCCAGTCGGCGAAGGTCTTCTCCTCGGGCAGCCGGTAGAAGGCGGCGTTGCTCTCGACGGTGGCGAAGTGCCGCGCGTACTCCTCCAGCCACAGCCGTTGCGGGCGGTCGGGCGGGTAGAGGACGGTGCGCCAGTCCCTGTACTGCCAGCCGGAGGTGCCGACGAGGACGGTCATGTACGCATCCCTGCCCGGCCGGGGCCCGGGCGTACCAACCGCCCCCGCACGGCGCCGGCGGCCGGGCAGCACTCAGGCCGCGGCAGGCGCCCCGGCGGCGCCGGTACCTCCCGTCTCCGCGGCACGGTGGATCGGTGTCCGCAGGCCGGTCAGCGGGATGCCCGTGCCGCCGCGGCGGGCCGCGACGATCTCCGCCGCGATGGACAGGGCGGTCTCCTCGGGCGTGCGGGCGCCCAGGTCGAGGCCGATCGGCGAGTGGAGCCGGGCGAGTTCGGCAGTGGTGAGGCCGGCCGCGCGGAGCCGGCGGTTGCGGTCCTCGTGGGTACGGCGTGAGCCCATCGCGCCGACGAACGCGACCGGCAGTCGCAGCGCCGCCTCCAGCAGGGGTATGTCGAACTTGGCGTCGTGGGTGAGCACGCACAGCACCGTGCGGCCGTCGGTGGCGGTGCGCTGGAGGTAGCGATGCGGCCACTCGACCACGAGGTCGTCGGCCTCGGGGAAACGGGCCCGGGTGGTGAAGACGGGGCGGGCGTCGCACACGGTCACGTGGTAGCCGAGGAACCTGCCGGCGCGCACCAGCGCCGCGGCGAAGTCCACCGCACCGAAGATGATCATGCGGGGCGGTGGTGCGCTCGACTCGACGAACAGCGTCACGGCCGACCCGCAGCGTGCTCCGCCCTCCGTGACCTCGCACTCGCCGGTGTGCCCGGCGTCCAGCAGGGCGCGGGCCTGCTCCGCCGCCGCGCGGTCCAGCTCCGGACTCCCGCCGAGCGCGCCCTCGTACGATCCGTCCGGGTGGACCAGCAGCGGTCTGCCGAGGAGTCCGGACGGGCCCCGGACGACCCGGGCGAGGGCCGCCGCCGTGCCCCGGGCTGCGGCCGCCAGCGCCGCCGCCCACACGCTCCGGTCCGGCGCGGCCGCCGGCACCGGCGTGATCAGGACCTCGATCTCGCCACCGCAGGTCAGTCCCACCGCGAAGGCGTCCTCCGCGCTGTAGCCGAACCGTTCGCGCAACGTCGCGCCGTCCCGGAGCGCCTGGACGCACAGGTCGTACACCGCCGCCTCCACACAGCCGCCGGAGACCGAGCCGACGGCCGTGCCCCGGCCGTCGACGGCGAGGGCGGCACCGGGCCGGCGCGGGGCGCTGCCGGCGACGGCCACGACGGTGGCCACGGCGAAGTCCCGGCCCTCGTCGACCCATCGGGTCAGCTCGTCGGCGATGTCCAGCATCGTGGTCTCCTCGTGATTCGTGGGGCGGCGGGGCGTGGCACCGCGCGGGTCCGTACGGGGTCAGGTGCCGGGGCGGCTCCCGTCTCCCGCCCGCAGGACGCGGTCGGGGCGGATCGGCAGGTCCCGGTGGCGTACCCCGGTCGCGTGCCAGACCGCGTTGGCGATCGCCGCCGCACCGCCGACGACTCCGATCTCACCGATCCCCTTGATGCCGACCGGATCGCTCTCGTCCGGGTCGTCGACCCAGTCCGCCTCGATGGGAGGCACGTCGGCGTGCGCGGCGACGTGATAGCCCGCGAGGTCGGCGCCGACGGGGGCGCCCGAGGCCCGGTCGCGGACCGCCTCCTCGTGCAGCGCCATGGACAGTCCCCAGATCATGCCGCCGATGAACTGGCTGCGGGCGGTCAGCGGATTGACGATCCGGCCGGCGGCGAAGATGCCGAGCATCCGGCGCACACGGACCTCCCCGCTTGCGACGTCCACGGCGACCTCGGCGAACTGCGCGCCGAAGGCGTGCCGTTCGGTGGCCGCCAGCGCGGCGATCGCCGCGCTGGTGTCCGACCGGACCGTGATCCCCTGCGGCGGAATCGCGCCGCCCAGGGCGAGCTTCTCGCGCAGTTCGCCCGCCGCGGCCATCACCGCCCAGGACCAGGAGCGGGTGCCCATCGAGCCGCCGGCGATCATCGCCGGGCCGAAGTCGCTGTCCGCGATCCGCATCCGGATGCGCTCCGGCGGCACCCGCAGCGCGTCCGCGGCCACCAGGGTCAGTGCGGTACGCGCGCCGGTGCCGATGTCCGCCGCGGTGATCCGCACGGTGAAATCGCCGTCCGCCTCCGCCGTCACCGCCGCCGTGGACGGGGCGGCGCGGGAGGGGAACTGCGAGGCGGCGGTGCCGGTGCCGAGCAGCCAGCGGCCGTCGCGCCGCCGGCCGGGGCGCGGGTCGCGGTCCGCCCAGCCGAATCTGCGGGCACCCTCCCGGAAGCAGGCCTGCAACTGGCGGCCGCTGAACGGGAGGCCGGAGACGGGCCCGGTCTCCGGCTCGTTGCGGGCCCGCAGCGCGATCGGGTCCATTCCGCACTTCTCGGCGAGTTCGTCGAGCGCGGACTCCAGGGCGAACGAGCCCGGCGCCTCGCCCGGCGCCCGCATCCAGCTCGGGGTCGGCACATCGAGCGCGACGACCTGATTGACGGTGTGGTGCGCGTCGGCGTCGTACATCACCCGCCCCATGTCGGCGCTGCGCTCGATGAATTCACGCACCGTCGAGGTGACGCTCTCGGCGTGGTGCGCGAAGGCGCGCAGCCGTCCGTCGGCGTCGGCGCCGAGCCTGATCCGCTGCGCGGTGGGACTGCGGTAGCCGATGAGCGAGAACATCTGCCGACGCGTCAGGACGACTCTGACCGGGCGCTGGAGGACGGTGGCCGCCATGGCGGCGAGCACTTGGTTCGGGCGGGTGGCCTTGGACCCGAAGCCGCCGCCGACGTGCTCGGACCGCACCCGTACCGAGGCCGGGTCCAGCGAGAAGAGGTGTGCGAGTTCCTGGGCGACGAACGCGCTGCCCTGGTTGGAGTCGACGACCTCCAGCCGGCCCCCCTCCCAGCGCGCCGTCGCCGCGTGCGGCTCCATCGGATGGTGGTGCTCCTCGGGGGTGGTGTACTGCGCGTCCACCACCACGGCGGACGCGGCGAGTGCGGCCGCCAGGTCGCCCTTCTCCGTCTCCGCCGGGGGCTCGGAGCCCTGGGGTGTGTACCTGTCGGGATGCCCGGCGGAGAACACGGCCTCGTGCGGCTCTTGGTCGTAGCGGACCTCGAGCGCCTCGGCGGCCTCCCTCGCCTGCTCGGGGGTTTCGGCGACGACCAGCGCCACCGGCCAGCCCACGTAGGGCACCCGGTCGTGCTGGAAGACCTGGAGGACCGGGTCGGGGGCGCCCAGGGGGCCGGTGTAGTCGCCGTCGACGCGCGGGGCGTTGCCGTGGTGGAGGACGGCGAGCACGCCGGGCATCGCCAACACGGGGGCGTCCTCCACCGCGCGGATGCGGCCGCGGGCGATGGTGGACAACACCAGCCAGCCATGGGCGAGTTCGGCGAACGGGATCTCGCCCGCGTACCGGGCCGCGCCGGTGACCTTGGCCAGGCCCTCCAGGCGGATACGGGCGGCGCCGACGGCCCCCGTCACCGCGGGGGTTCCCGTGGTCGTCGTGGTCATCGGGCGGCCTCCTCGGTCAGCTCGGTCAGCACGGCGACGACGAGGTTGCGCAGCAGCGTCACCTTGTAGCCGTTGTGGGGCAGAACCTCGGCGGCCGCCAGCTCGGCGTCCGCGGCGGCGGCGAACGCCTCGGCGCTCGCCGGCCCCCCGGTCAGCGCCCGCTCGGCGGCCCGGGCCCGCCACGGCCGGGACGCCACCGCGCCGAAGGCGAGCCGGACCTCGTGGACCGTGCCGTCACGGACGTCGAGGGCGGCGGCGAGCGAGCCGATCGCGAAGGCGAACGAGGCACGCTCGCGCACCTTGCGGTAGCGGGAGAGGGCGGCGACCGGAGCCGGCGGGAGCCGCAGTCCGGTGATCAGCGCGCCGGACGGCAGCGCGGTCTCCTGATGCGGGGTGCGCCCCACCGGGAGATAGAACTCCGCCAAGGGCAACTCCCCCGGTCCGTCCGCCGTTTCGTAGGTGACGACGGCGTCGAAGGCGGCGAGCGCCACGGCCATGTCCGAGGGGTGGACGGCGACACAGTGCGCGGAGGCACCGAGGATGGCGTGGTTGTGGTGCTCGCCCCCGATGGCCGGGCAGCCGCTGCCGGGGACACGCTTGTTGCACGGCGCGGCCGGGTCGGTGAAGTAGCCGCAGCGCGTGCGCTGCAGCAGATTGCCGCCGACCGTGGCCATGTTGCGCAGCTGGCCGGAGGCGCCGGACAGCACGGCCTGCGCCAGCGCCGGACAGCGGCGCCGGACCTCCGGATGGGCGGCGAGATCGCTGTTGGTGACCGTCGCCCCGATGTGCAGGGCGTCGTCCGCCGTGACCTCGATCCGGTCGAGGGGGAGGTCCTGGACGTCGATGAGCAGCGCGGGCCGCTCCACCCCGGTCTTCATCAGATCGACGAGATTGGTACCGCCGCCCAGGAGGCGCGCCCGGGGGTCGGCGGCGAGCAGCGCGACCGTCCCCCGGACGTCGCTCGCCCGCCGGTAGTCGAATTCCCTCATGCGACCGCCTCTCCTTCCGACCGGGCGCCGGCCTCGACCGGATCGCCGGCCCGCCACGGCTCCGGCGCGGCGCCCGGTCGGCTGGTCTCCCCTGCCGCGCGGGCGACCGCCTGGACTATCGACACATACGCGCCGCAGCGGCAGAGATTGCCGCTCATCCGCTCCCGGATCTCCTCGGCGCTGAGCTCCGGCACGCCCGTCTCGGGTCGTACGTCGGCGGTCGCGGCGCTGGGCCAGCCCGCCGCATGCTCCTCGATCACCGCGAGGGCCGAACAGATCTGCCCCGGCGTGCAGTAGCCGCACTGATAGCCGTCGAGGTCCAGGAACGCCTGCTGCACCGGATGCAGTCGCTCGCCGTCCGCCACGCCCTCGATGGTGGTGATCGCGCGCCCCTCGGCGGCAACCGCGAGCTGGAGACAGGACACCGCCCGGCGCCCGTCGAGCAGCACCGTGCAGGCACCGCACTGCCCTTGGTCACAGCCCTTCTTCGTGCCGGTCAGATCGAGCTGCTCACGGAGCGCGTCGAGCAGGGTGGTGCGGTGGTCGACGGGCAGCGTGTGCTTCTCGCCGTTGATGTGCAGTGTGATGGCGCTGGACGTCGGTGGGGCCATCTCTCAGCCTTCTTTCGCGTGGGTCAGCACGGCGGGCGTCTTCGGGCGGCAACGGGCCCCTCGCGGGGGCGGCGCCGGTTCGCGATCACTCACTCGGGATCACGACCACTCGGGATCACGACGAGCACGGCGTGAAAAGCACTGTCCAGGACATCGCCGGTTCCCCCGCTCCGGCTGTATCTACCGCTTGGAATCTGCCGCTATGGTGGACCTAAGCGGACAACTGTCCACTCCATCGAAGCTACCGGACAGTTGTCCGGTTAGCAAGAGCGCATTCTGCGTGATTCCCGAAAGGAGGACGAGTGCAGCAGCCGAAGGACGCGCCCCTGCGCTCGGACGCGCAACGGAATCGCGAGCGCATCCTGGAAGTGGCACTGGCGGAGCTGACGCAGACGGCGGACGCCCCGCTGAGCGCGATCGCGAAGAAGGCGGGCGTCGGACAGGGCACGTTCTACCGGAACTTCCCCAACCGCGAGTCGCTCGTCCTGGAGGTCTACCGCTACGAGGTGCAGCAGGTCGCCGACACCGCCTCCCAGCTCCTCGAAAACCGCGCACCCGACGAGGCCCTGCGGGAGTGGATGGACCGCCTGGCCCAGTACGCCATGGCCAAGGCGGGCCTGGCCGACGCCATGCGCAAGGCCACCAGCGCACACGGCAGCCTGGCCGGCCTGGGCCACGGCCCGGTGACCTCGGCCGTCGCCCTGCTCCTGCGGGCCAACGAGGAAGCCGGCGCCATCCGCCCCGGGGTGACCCCCGACGACTTCGTCCTCGCCATCGCCGGCCTCTGGCAGATCGACCCGCACAGCGACTGGCAGTCCCGCGCCGGCCGCCTACTGGACCTCGTCATGGACGGACTCCGGGCGGGCGCCCCGGGGGTGTCCGACACAAGGGGACGTTAGCGCTCCGTTAGTGGGCCGACAGTGACAGCCGGAAGGGTGGACCCTGCTCGCCGCGACCCCGCCCCCATCTGACCGCCCTCGGCGTCAGGGGTGTCACGGGCCTGCTGCCCCGGAGCAGGTATCCGAGCGCACCACCCCTCAGTCGTCACGCTCGATCGGATCAGGAGCACCATGTCCCCCCAGCCCTCCCCCCGCCGCCACGCCCGCACCCTCGCCGCCGCGCTGCTCGCCGTGACGGCCGCGGCCGCGCTCACCGCCTGCCAGGACGGCAAGGCCGACGGCGCGCAGAGCCCGTCGTCCGCCGCGTCGGACGGCGGCTCGTCGGGCACGGCGTCCGGCGCCGACGGGGGCGGCACCGGCGCGCAGGACACCGGTGGTGCGGCGGGCACCTCCCGGCAGCCCACCGCCGCGCGGAGCGCCGCGTCCACCGACAATTCGCCGCACCGCTGCACCGCGGCGTCGGTGCGGATGGCGCTGGGGCGGCCCGACCCGGGCGCGGGCAACATCCACTACTCGCTGACCTTCACCAACAACGGCAAGCAGTCCTGCACGCTGCGCGGCTTCCCCGGGGTCTCGCTGCTGGCCAAGGACGGACAGTCGGTCGGCAAGCCGGCCACCCGGGAGGGTGCGGCCGGCGCGGCCGTCACGCTCGCCCCCGGTAGCAGCGCCCACGCGGTGCTGCACACGGTCAGCGAGGGGACGAAGGGCTCCGGCTGCTGGCCGGCCGGCGCCCTGGTGCAGGCGTACCCGCCCGGCTCGAAGGAGTCGATGACCGCACGCGCCTCCGGACTGCGGGTCTGCGGCGCGGAGTTCAGCGTCACCACCGTCGCCCCGGGGGCGGCCGCCTGACGCCTGCCGCCCCCGGCAGCGCGCGAGGACGGCGCACCACCCGGAACACCCTCACGCCATGACGCGAGGCCCGGCGCTGCGGGCCCGCCCGGTACCGGCCCCGGCCGGCGGGCGGGCCCGTACGCCTGTCACCCCGCCCCGGCGGGAGGCGGCGCACGGTGCCCGGGCCGCACCACCGGCGCCGAGTTGCCGGAGGCCACGGGCCCTGGGCAAGGTGGAGAGCGGACGGAGGCAGCGGCCGCCGTCGGACGGGCGCGGCCGCGGGGCGGTGGCAACCGCGCAGGTCCGGCAGGACTTCTGCACACCGGTCCCCCACCGCCCGGATCCGCCCCGCCGGGCCCGTCGGCGTACCGGAGCGATGCCCGGTCCGCGGAGCGTCCGACGCCACGGAGCGGAGGAACCATGGGGACAACACACACCGCCCGGACCGAGTCGGCGTGGCCGCGGTTGCGGGTGGCCGACTGGACCGACACCCGCGACACGCTGCACATGTGGACACAGATCGTCGGCAAGGTACGGCTGGCGCACGCACCGCTGGTCAACCACTGGTGGCAGGTGACGCTCTACGTCAGCCCGCGGGGCCTGACCACCTCCGCCATCCCGCACGGCACCGGCGCCTTCGACATCGAATTCGACTTCCTCGACCACGTACTGCACCTGCGCACCAGTGACGGCGGCGCCCGCCGCATCGCGCTGGAATCCATGCCGGTGACCGACTTCCACGCCCGTGTGCTGCGGGCCCTGGAGGAGCTGGGCGTCCCCACCACGATCCAGGGGCACCCCAACGAGGTCGAGCAGGCCATCCCGTTCGCGGAGGACTACCGGCACCACACCTACGACCCGCACGCCGCGCAGCTCTTCTGGCGTCAACTCCTCCAGGCGAACCGGGTGTTGGGGCACTTCCGCGCGGAATTCGCCGGGAAGGTGAGCCCGGTCCACTTCTTCTGGGGAGCCATGGATCTGGCCTGCACCCGCTTCTCCGGACGCGACGCCCCGCGGCACCCCGGAGGCGCGCCGAACTGCGGCGACTGGGTCATGGTCGAGGGCTACTCGCGCGAGCTGAGCAGTTGCGGATTCTGGCCCGGCGGCGGGGACGAGGGCGCCTTCTACGCCTACGCCTACCCCGAACCGGACGGCTTCGCCGACAGCCCGGTCGCTCCCGCCGAGGCGTTCTACAGCGCGCAGAACGGTCAGTTCCTGCTGCCGTACGAGGCGGTACGCACCGCCGACGACCCCGACCTGACGCTCACCCGCTTCCTGCACAGCACCTACGCGGCCGCCGCCGACCGGGCCGGGTGGGACCGCGCGGCGCTGGAGGTCGATCCGGACCGCTGGCACCCCGTCCGATAGACGGCGGCGCCCCCGCGGCCCGGGACCGGCACTGCGCCACGCACCCTCAGCCGAAAGGAAGACCGATGACCGCTCGCGACGACTGGCCGACACCCGCTCAGGGGCTGGTACTGACCCACTTCCTGGCCGTGCGGGACGTCGCCGTGTCCCGCCGCTTCTATGCCGAGGTGTTCGGCGGTGAAGTGGTGCTGGCCGAGAACCCCTGCATCGTGAAGATCGCCAACGGCTGGATCATCATGAACCCCGGCGGCGGCCCCACCCCCGACAAACCCGACGTCACCCTCACCGCGCCCGAACCCGGCGACCCGGTGTCGTCCTTCCTCAACGTACGCGTGGCCGACATCGCGTCCTTCTACGAACAGGCCGTCGCCAAGGGCGCGCAGTTCCTGACCGAGCCGCTCGACCGCAAGGCCGAGATCCGCTGCTACCTCCGCGACCCGGACGGCTATCTGATCGAGGTGGGACAGGCGACCGGGATGCTGGAGGGCGTCTTCGCGGATCCGAGCGGCCCGCCCGCGCAGGGCTGAGGCCGGCCGACGGCCGAACGCCCTGTGGTGGCTCGCGGTTTCTTCCGCGAGCCACCACAGCACCCCCTCATCCGCGGGGTACCTCCCCGGCCTCCCCCTCAGCGAAGAGCCGCCTCCGCGCCCCCGGCGTGGTTCCGCCGCTCCGACCACCCCCGGTGGTCATGCTCAGGAGACGGGTACCACGTTCCACGTCAGTTCCATCTGGTGACCGTGCCGCCAGCCACGTGTGTGCACGGGCTCGCTGGTTCGCGGATCGTCGTTGTACGAGTTCTTCGCGTCGACATTCTGTCCACTGTCGAGGAAGGACTGGAGGGCGTTCGCGCCCCACCCTTCCCGGCCGCCGAAGGAGAACTGCTGCTGGTGCGGCGTGGGGAAGGACAAGCTCTCCATGACCACCGGGCCCTCGTTCCCGCCCTCGTAGGCCATGACCTTGCCCTTCGCGAGGTTCAACAGCGAGAAGCGCCCGTTGTCACCGATCTGGATCCACTGGCAGTACGGGTTGCTGGAGTTCATGCTCTGGAGCCAGACGGAGTCGTCGTTGGGACTGGCACAGAGGACGCGATCGGACCACAGCCCGTTGGCGATCAGCACCGCACCGGACGAGCTCGGCGCCGCGGCGACCGCCGCGGCGCCGGGAAGAACCGTGAGGCAGACGGTCGTCATACCGGCGATCGCCGCGATTTTCGCTGCCCGGGACATGCGTCTGAAGCGTGCCATGAGTGAGCCCCTTTGCTCTCGGACCTGCCGGAGCCGGCAGGTCGGGCGATCCTCCAGGGCAACTTGTGACATGACCAGATCACGGAGAAATTTCCGGACAAGGCAGACCCGGCCTCTACACCGATTCTCCACACAGTACGCCCGACGACCCCGGCAAGATCTACCTGCTCACCACCCTCGACCGTCCCGGCCCCCTCACCCTGCGCACACGCCTCACCCTCCAGTTCACTCAGCGGAGTTGACCGAATTTCACAGAATCTCCATGAAGGCGTCGCTCTCCCCGCGTCGAGCGGGGCGGCCCCGAGGCCTGTCAGCCGGGGCGGGCAGTCAACTCAGGGCGCCGCACGCCCCCATGAACAGCTCAGGCCCCCCGCAACAAACGCTGCGGGGGGCCTGAGCTGCCGTACGGGGCAGCGACGTCACCAGCGGTACCAGCGGCCGCGACCGCCACCGGCGCTCGTGGACCGCATCAGGAAGCCGAGCAGCCAGAACGCCAGCACGACGACGGCGACGATCCACAGGGCCTTCAAGGCGAATCCGGCACCGAAGAGCAGCAGCGCGAGAAGCAGGACGAGGAGCAGGGGGACCATGAGAGTCAACCTCCGAATCGGGGACTTCGACTCCACGCAGTGAGAGTTCGTCCTCCAGTGGAAAACGCCGGACAGGGCCACGGGGAATTGTCAGTTACCTGCGGCAGGGGGTGCTTGAAGGTTCTTGAGGGAAGGGGCCGGCTCAGATGCGGCCGTGGACAAGTCGCGTCAGGGGGCCGGTACGCGGCTTCGCGGTGGCGCGGCCCGCGGCGAAAGCAGCGCCGACGGCGCCGATCAGCCCGGCGCCGACACTCGCGGCAATGGCCTTCCGCTTCTTGACGACCTTCCAGGTGGTGACGGCCTTGGCGGCGAACTGCTCGGTCGCGGCCACCGCCGCCTGCCGACCGCTTTCGACGCTCGACTTGGCACGCTCACCGGCGGCCGCGGCTTCCTTCGTGGCAACCCGACCCGCATTCCCGGCTGACTTCGTCCCGGCCGAGGCAGCCGCTTTGGTCTTACGCTGCACCGTGCCGGAGGGACCGTCGGTCTTCTTTCGTTCGTCACTCATGCCATTCGTCTCGCCGCTCATTCCTCTTTGAAACCTTGCCAGCTGACAACCGATACCGACGGGACCGGAAAGGGCTGTCCCGGCGGGGAGCGGAAAGCGCTGCCTCTCCGCAGGAAAGACGCGTTCCGCGATCACCGTGCCGCGCCGCCCACCGGCGGTTTCCGGCGGACGGGAGACGGCGCGGCCACCGCCACGCATACGTTCGACACCCAGGGGCAGGCGGTGTTCTACCGCCGAAACGGCCCATCACACCGGGGTCTTCAGCGAAACCACACGACGTACGAACGAGACCACACGACGTACAACGGACGGGATCATGGCGACGACGGAGAGCACGGAAGGAACGAGTGGCCCGAAGCGAATCGGGGCCCCCGCAGCGATGCGTCACGCAGCTGCGCAACTCGCCCAGATGCTCCAATGCGAGCCCGGCTCGGTATCCGCGCTCCGAGGAACTGACGACGGTTGGTCGGCGGACGTGGAAGTAGTGGAGATCCCCCGGATCCCGGACACGTCGAGTGTCATGGCTTCCTACCGGGTCCACCTGGATCACCAGGGTGAACTCATGGGATATGAGCGGACCCGCCGATATGCCAGGGGCCAGATCGACCGGTAACCGGTCCGCAAGGAAAAGGGCTCCCGAGAAACAGCGAATGTTTCATGACCCGCTCCAGCACACTGGAAGGGAAGATCAAACATGTCTGTCGTTCAGCAATCAAACGCACCGAACAGCAGCAGTGGCAGTGGCTCCGGAAATCTCTACGACGTTCTTGAGCTGATACTCGACCGGGGGCTCGTCATCGACGCCTTCGTCCGCGTGTCCCTCGTCGGTATCGAGATTCTCAAGATCGATGTACGTGTCGTCGTCGCGAGCGTGGACACCTACCTGCGTTTCGCCGAGGCGTGCAATCGACTGGACCTGGAATCGGGCCGCAAGGCTCCCAGCCAACTCACCGATCTGGTGGGCGAGGTGACCGAGGGCGGCGCCAAGGGCAAATCGAAAGGCGCGCTGACCGGCGCCATCGAGGCCTTCAGCGACTCCTTCCAGAAGGGCCAGGAAGGCGAGCAGGAGGAAGAGGAGCGCCCCGCGCGCAAGTCCTCCGCGTCCAGCAAGCGCCGCACCGCGCACCGGCGGGAGGAGTGATCATGCCGACCTACGTCTACGCCATCACCGACGCCGGTCATCCACTCCGCCTGGACGGCATCACCGGGGTCGGAGACCCCGCGGCCGAGCTGCGCACCGTCCGGACGAAACAGCTCAGCGCGGTGGTCAGCGATGCGCCGGCGGATCTGCGGGCCAAGCGCAGGGACCTGGTCGCCCACCAGAACGTGCAGGAGCGCCTGCTAGCCGACGGACCCGCGCTGCCGATGCGGTTCGGCCTGGTGGGGCCGGATGACGCCCAGGTCGCGTCGGTCCTGGAGGAGCAGCGTGACGCCTACGCCGAGCGCCTCAAGGAGATCGCCGGCTGCCTGGAGTACCACCTCAAGGTCGCCCGCGACGAGGACGACCTGCTGCGGGAGGTCGTGGCGGCGTCCGCCGACATCCGGCGGCTCAACGAGCGCACCCGGGACAACCCCGGCGCGCACGACGACCGGCTGGCACTCGGCGAACTGGTCTCCCAGCAGGTCCAGGCCCGGCAGGACCGCATGGGCACCGAACTGGTGGCCGCGCTCACGCCGGCGGCGGAGCGCACCGCGGTCGCCGAGCCGACCAAGACGCACTTCCTGAACGTGTCGTTCCTGGTGAAGCGCGAGAAGGCCGGAGCGTTCTCCGAGGCCGTCCACCAGGAGGCCGAACAGCGCGGCGAGGCCTACACGTTCCATCTGAACGGCCCGCTGCCGCCGTACAGCTTCGTCTGACCCGGCCGGTCACGCCGAGCGGAGAGACGCCATGGGCCTTCTCACCAACATCCTGACCCTTCCGCTGGCCCCGGTCCGGGGCACCGTCTGGGTACTCGACCAGGTGCTGCTGACCGCGGAGCGCGAGTACTACGACCCGGAGCCGGTCCGGCAGGAACTGCGGCGGCTGGAGCAGCAGTTGCTCGACGAAAGCATCACGCCCGAGGAGTTCGACCGGCGTGAGGACGACCTTCTTGACCGCCTGGAATGGCTGGAGGCCAACCAGCAGCGGCTACGGGCCCACTCCTGAGCACGAGGAGAACGAGGTGTACGAGAGATGATGACCAACGCCAAGATAGGGGTGGCCCTCGTCGGGGGCTACGTCCTGGGACGCACGAAGAAGGCCAAACTGGCCATCGGCCTGGGGATGTACCTCGCCGGCAAGCGGCTGAACCTGGACCCGCGGCAACTGGGCAAGCTGGTGGCCAATTCACCGGTGCTCGGTCCGCTGAACGACCAGGTGCGCGGTGAACTCGTGGACGCCACGAAGTCGGCGGCCACCTCCGCGCTGACCCAGCGCATGTCCGCCCTCACCGACTCCCTGCACGAGCGGACCCTGGCGCTCAGCGATGCGGGCGGCGACTCCGGCCGCGGCGCGGAGCCGTCGGACGAGCCGGAGAGCGCGGTACACCCGGATTCCGAGGACGAGGAGCCGGAGGACGACGAGGACCACGGGTCCGCCGAGTCCGCCGAGTCCGCCGAGGGAAAGCAGTCGGCGCCCTCGGGTCAGAAGACCGCCACCTCGTCCGCGCGGTCGGGCAAGTCCTCCGCGGGCAAGACCTCGGCCAAGACCTCGGCGCGGACCTCGACGGCGAAGACGTCCCAGGGGGCCAAGTCCGCCAAGACGAGCACCTCCAAGACGAGCGCCTCGGCCAAGGCAGCCGCCTCGGGTGCGCGAAAGGCCGGCACCGGCACTCGGAAGAAGGCCGCCGGTACGGCGCGCGGCACGGCTGCCCGCGGAGGCCGCAATGACTGACTCCACGTTCAGCAAGGTGAAGAACGACGTGGTGAAGAGCCCGGCCGCCGAGGAACTCAAGGAGGAGTTCCAGAAATACCTCCAGGCCCGGGCCCAGCACGCCGTCACCCACCTCGGCCACCGACTGGGCCAGGGCGTCGCCCGGCTCGGCGAGCCCGGCCAGGGCGCGGGCTCACTCGTCAGCAGCCTCGCCAAGGGCGGCAAGGCGCTCGGCGAAGGCAGCTCACCGGCGCAGGCCGCACTGACCGCCGGCGCCTCGCACCTCAAGGACACCGTCAAGGGCAAGCTCAAGGACAAGGTCAAGGGCTTGTTCGGCAAGGGCCGCAAGAGCGGGGGCGGCAAGTCCAAGAGCGTGACGATCGTCGAGGACATCGACGTGGGTGTGCCGGTCCGCGAGGCATACGACCAGTGGACGCAGTTCCAGGATTTCAGCACCTTCGCCAAGGGCGTCGTCAGTGTCGAGAAGGCCGACGACACCACCAGCAACTGGAAGGTCAAGGTCGCCAAGTCCACACGGAGTTGGCGGGCGAACGTCACCGAGCAGGTGCCCGACGAGCGCATCACCTGGACCACCGAGGGCGCGAAGGGAACGGTCAAGGGCGTGGTGACCTTCCACCCCCTCACCGAGGACCTGACGCGGGTGCTGCTGGTGCTGGAGTACTTCCCCAAGGGCCTCTTCGAGAAGACGGGCAACATCTGGCGCGCCCAGGGCCGACGCGCCCGCCTCGACCTCAAGCTCTACCGCAAGTTCCTCATGATGCGGGGCGAGGCGACCGACGGCTGGCGGGGTGAGATCCGGGACGGCGAGGTCGTCGTCGAGCACGCCGACGCCGTGGAGGAAGAGGAGCGCGCCGGCGAGGACGCGTCCTCCACCGAAGACGAGCCCTCCACCGAGGACGAGTACGACGGCGACCCCGACGACGTGGACGCGGACGACGTACGGGAGGACGAGGCGTACGACGAGGACGACGAGACGCACCCGGACGACGAACGGGACGACGACGAGGACGAGGAGTACCCCGACGACATCCGGGACGTGTCCGACGGCGAGGCCGAAGAGGACCACGAAGAAGACGACGAACCAGAGGCGGAGGAGGACGACGAGGCCGACCTCGAAGAAGAGGAGCCGTATGACGAGGACGACGAAGAAGAGGACGACGAGGACGACGAGGACGCCACGCCCGCCCGTCGCGCACGGCGCCGCCCCGTCGCAGCCACCCGTCGGTAGACCGGCCGCGCCTGCCCACCCGCCCCTGACGCACAGACGAGGCTGATCACGTGTCCGATTCACTCGCCGGCCGTATGGGACCGTCCTCCGGGGTGTCCCCGTACAACGGGCAAGGATCGTCCGCCAACCTGGCTGACATTCTCGAACGCGTCCTCGACAAGGGCGTCGTCATCGCGGGCGACATCCAGATCAACCTGCTCGACATCGAGCTGCTCACCATCAAACTCCGGCTGCTCGTCGCCTCCGTCGACAAGGCCAAGGAAATGGGCATCGACTGGTGGGAGCACGACCCCTCGCTCTCCTCCCGCGCCCACTCCCCCGGGCAGGTCGCGCCCGCGGCCGCTGCGCCGGCGGGCGGCGACCGCCTGGCCGAGGAGAACACCCGGCTGCGCGCCGAAATCGCCGAACTGCGCGCCGCCGTAGGCCTGCCGAGGAGCCCCCAGGGCGACGGAACATCGCAGACGGCGCGCGCCCGTCAGGATCATGAAGAGGAGGAAGGGTGACCACCGACTCCCGGCCCACCGGAGCGGACGCCGCTCCTCCCCCCGGCGGCCCGGACACCCGGACCGAACCCGACACCACACACCCCGCCACCACGGTCTCGTACGTCTACGCCATCAGCCGCGCCGGCTCGGCACTCGACGCGCGGGCCCCGCACCTCACCGGCTTGGAGGGCGGGCCGGTCCGGACGGTCACCTGCGGCGAGCTGACCGCCCTGGTGTCCTCCGTACCCGCCGGCGCCTACAGCGAGGAGGGCATGCGCGCACGGCTGGAGGACCTGTCCGAGCTGGAGGCCGTCGCCCGGACCCATCACGCGGTGATCGAAGCCGCGTACGCGACGACAGCCGCGCTCCCCATGCGGCTGGCCACGGTGTACCTGGACGACGCCCGGGTCCGGTCGATGCTCCAGGAGCGCCGTGACGACTTCGGCGACCTGCTGGCCTGGCTCGACGGACACATCGAGCTGGGCGTCAAGGTCTACGCGGACCCGCGCGAGGCCGCCGCGACGCCACCGGATCCCACGCCGGCCCCCGCCTCGGCGCCGGCCGGCTCCGGCCGTGCGTACCTTCAGCAGCGCCGGGCGCAGCGGCGCCGGCACCGCGACGCGTACCGTGCGGCGGGGGCGGTCGCGGGCGCCGTGCCGGACCGGGTGGCCGCACTCGCCCGGGCCAGGGTGGCGCACCGTCCGCAGCAGGGCGAGCTGGCTTCGGGCCCGGGCGAGAACATCTCCAACGAGGCCTATCTGGTGCCCGTCGAGCAGGTGGCACCGTTCCAGCAGGCGCTGGCGGGGCTGGCCGACGACGTGCCCGGCGTACAGGTGGAGATCACCGGGCCGTGGGCACCGTATTCCTTCGCCACACCCCCGACGGCGGGCGCCGGCGCATGAGCACCGACCCGACTTCGACGCACCGCGGCGGGCTCCCCGGCTTCCCCGGCGACCTCGGCATCACCGACCTGTCCGAGGAGGAGTCGCTCGCCGGGCGGCAGGTCGCTCTGGTCGACCTCCTCGACCGCCTGCTGAACGGTGGCGCGGTGCTCACCGGCGATCTCGTCCTGTCGGTCGCCGATGTGGACCTGGTCCGGATCAATCTGCGTGCGGTCATCCACTCGATCACCCCCGACGACCCGGCACCGTGGTGAGGGAGTAACCCTCAACGCCGTTGCCCGGAACGTCAGTTAAACCCCCACGAGGAGGAGTGTGCCCGTGCCGGAAAACCACGCCCATGCCCCCGACCCCGCCTTCGCGGAGGTCGCCCGAGCCGCGGCCCGGGCGTTCGATCTGGTACCGGCCGGGACGAACGACCGCACGTCGGGCAGCGAGGTGGCGCGGCGGCTGGAGACCGACCCCGAGACCGTCGAACGCGATCTCATCAAACTGGTGCTGACGATCGTCGAACTCCTGCGACAGCTCATGGAACGCACCGCGTTGCACCGCACCGACCACGGCGACCTGACCGAGGAACAGGAAGAACGCGTCGGGATGACGCTGATGATTCTCGAGGACCGGATGTCGGAACTCTGCGGCCGCTACGGACTCACCATGAGCGACCTCAACCTGGACCTCGGTCCGCTGGGCTCACTGCTCCCGACCACCTCACCGGCCGACATCGACCGGTGAAGCCGCGCAGCTCCGGACGGCCCGGACGGACCCCGTCGCCCCGTGCGCCACCTCGCCGGACATGCCGACATACGGGACACCCACCTATAGTGAGGCAGGACTGTTCACCCCACTGCCGGGCGAGCCCCCGAGCCCCTTCACCTTCCGGCCGCCGGGCAGTCCGAACGGAGGTCCGCCCATGCTGAGCGCGATCGCAGACGTCTTCCGGGCCATCGGCGGCGCCGTCGCCACCGTCGTCACCCTGCCCTTCCGGGCCGTCGGCCGGCTCTTCGGTGGGGCCGCCGACTCCGCACACGGCCACCACTGAGCCGCCCCCGTCGACCCCATCCGCGAGCGGCCACGAGGTCGTCGCGCATCGGCGCAAGGACCCACCTCGCCACGGCTCCCGTGTGCGAGACTCGCCAGATGATTATCGAACGTGCGTACGCACACGTGGCCGCCCACGACGACGGCGAGTGGCCCTGGTCCGTGCCCTGCGTACGCGCGCTCCTGGCGGACGGGCTGCGCTTCACCGCGCCGGTGACGTTCCTGGTCGGCGAGAACGGCTCCGGCAAATCGACTCTGATCGAGGCCTTCGCCGAAGGCTTCGGACTGGACCCCTGGGGCGGCTCCCACGACTGGCGCTACGCCAGCCACCGCACCAAATCCGCGCTCGGAGAACGGATCCGCTTCGACGCGGCGCCGCGCGGCCGGCACATGCTGAGCAACTGGTCGGCCCGCAAGGGCTTCTTCCTGCGCGCCGAAACGGCGCTGAACGCGCTGGAGCGGGAAGGGTTCGCACCCGATGCCGTCAGCCACGGCGAGGGTTTCCTGGAGGCGTTCCGGCGAAAGTTCCTCCGGCCGGGACTGTACGTGATGGACGAGCCGGAAGCGGCGCTGTCGTTCACCTCCTGCCTCGAACTCCTGGGCCACCTCGACCAGTTGGTGAAGAACGGCGGCCAGGTCATCTGTGCCACCCACTCCCCGCTGCTGACCGCGCTGCCGGGCGCCGACATCGTCGAGATCGGCGAGCACGGTGTGCGCCGAGTGGCCTGGGACGAACTCGCCCTGGTCGACCACTGGCGCCGCTACCTCGGCGACCCCCGGTCCTACCTGCGGCACGTCCTGGACTGAGGCGCCGCGCCCCTTAGACGCACGCGATGCCCCCGGAGCCGGTCTGCCGGTTCCGGGGCGTACCGGAAGATGCCCTCCGGCGCAGCCCGCTTCCGCAGGGCGCTCACCACCCACCGACCACCGACATTCCCCTCCTGTCCCCATTTCAATGGACAGGACCACTGTGCAGAACATATGTTCCGCTTGCGCCGTGGCCGCTTCGGGGAGAGGCGGCCCACTTTTCTGCGCGAACACAACTGTCCTGAACCCGTGGGGGGTTTCGCATGTCTCATCTGCCGATCGCACCACCGCCGCCGTCTTCCGGTCGGTACGGCCCGCCCGGCCCGCAGCCCGTTCTCCGCTCGCCCATCGGACTCTCGAAGGCGGTGATGGCGCTGCTCGGCCTCGTCATCGTCGCCGACCTCTTCGCACTGTGGCAGGGCAACCGCTCCTACCAACTGCTCGGCAGACTCCTCGACGACCTCGGCTCCGTGACCGCGCAGGAGATCGACCGAGCGGACTCACTGTACGGGGCGTCCGGGATCGTGCAGTTCGTGGCCACCGTCGCGACCGCCGCGGTCTTCGTCGTCTGGTTCCACCGCACCCGGGTCAATGCCGAGGTCTTCGCGCCCGATTACCACACGAAGAAGCGCGCCTGGGCGATCTGGGGCTGGTTCGTGCCCGTGGCCAACCTGTGGTTCCCCCGCCGGGTCGCCATCGACATCTGGAACGCCAGCGCCGACGCGCGCTCCCGCTCCCGGGCACTGCTCAACGGGTGGTGGGCACTGTGGCTGGTGAACCTCATCTTCGGCCGACTCGCCGGCCAGCGGTACAGCAGGGCCCGGACGGCGGGTGAGATCAAGGGAGCCCTCGCCGGCCTCATGGCCAGCGACGTCTTCAACATCGCTGCCGCCGTCCTCGCCATCCTCTTCGTCCACCGCCTCACCCGCATGCAACACGAGAAGGCACTGCGCGGCCCGGCACTCTGACCGCGGCGCCTCGGCCCGGAGCCGGCCGGCACCCGAACCCGCGGCGAAGGCCCCGTTCAGTCGGGCAGTCCGCGAACGAAGCCGGCGACCAACCCCGCCACCGTTTCCGGAGCCTCCAGGATGGTGGCGTGGGTGGCGTCGATCCGGTCGACGCCGAGGGTCGGACGGGTGCGGGCGAGGGTGGCCAGTTCGTCGGAGACGCCGTGTGTGAACCGGGCGTTGAACTCGGCGAACCATTCCATCCCGGGTGCGGGCGGGAGCCGTCGGCCGGCCTGTACGAGCATCAGCGGGCGGTCGATCCCGTCGAGCCAGGTGGTGACACCGAGTTCGCCGAGCCTGTGGAGTTCGTCGAGGATCTCCCGCGCCGCCACCCGTTCCGGGAGCGTCTGCCACCTGCCGTCGGGCAGCGGACGCGCGGCGGCGCGGGCGGCCGCCTCCGCACGCGCGGCGGGAATCCCCAGCCGGGCGGCGTGGGCGACCTGCTCTTCCAGGTATCCGGGGGGCGCGATGGCTCCCGACGACGCCAGCAGCCCTTCACCGACCCGCTGGGCACCGGGGTACTCGCGTCCCCACCAGAAGCCGTCGAGATTCACGGCGGCGCGGGCGCGGGCACGGTCCGGGTTCGCCCGGGCGTACTCGACCGCGATCAGCCCGCCGAGGGAATGGCCCACCATCACGGCCTCGGGTACGCCGTGTGCGTCGAGGGTGTCCGCGATGTCACGCACCGCGGTGGGAATGGTCCAGGGCGCGATGTCGGGCGAACGGCCGTGCCCGGGAAGGTCGACGGCGAGCACACGGTGCCCTGCGGTGAGCAGAGCGGCCGAGGGGTCCCAGTCGGTGAGGGAGCGTGAATAACCGTGCAGGAGCACCAGTTGAGGGCCGTCGCCCCCGTGGTCATGAGCGTGGAGGAGTGTCATCGGGCCTCACTGTAGGGCCGCGCCGCACGGCGGGCACCTGCTTTGTTCGGGGGCCGGAAGACGCCCTGCAGCCCTGCCGGTTGGGCGCGCCGGCCCCTGTCAGTGGCTGGCGAGTTCGCCGCTGAGCTTGGCGTGCAGGTCGGCGCTGGAGTCGTTCAGGCCGACGATCTCGACGCGCTTGCCGAGCCGCGCGTACTTGGTCTCGATGGCGTCCAGGGCGGCGACGGACGACGCGTCCCAGATGTGGGCGGCGGACAGGTCGACGACGACCCGGTCGGGATCGTCGGCGTAGTTGAACCGGCCGACGAGTTCGTTGGACGAAGCGAAGAACAGTGCGCCGGTCACCGCGTAGACGACGGTGCCGCCCTCGGGGTCGGTCACCGCGGTGACCTCGGCGAGGTGGGCGACGCGCTTGGCGAAGACGACCATGGCGGCGAGGGAGCCGACGACGACCCCGATGGCGAGGTTGTGGGTGGCCACCACACACGCCACGGTGAGCACCATGACGGTGATCTCCCCGGCGGGCATCCGCCGGAGCGTCTTCGGCGCGAGGGAGTGCCAGTCGAAGGTGGCCACCGACACCATCACCATCACGGCGACGAGCGCCGCCATGGGGATGTCGGAGACGACCGGCCCGAAGACGATGCACAGGATCATCAGGAAGGCGCCCGCCAGGAACGTGGACAGGCGGGTACGGGCCCCGGAGACCTTCACATTGATCATCGTCTGGCCGATCATCGCGCAGCCCCCCATGCCGCCGAAGAAGCCGGTGACGATATTGGCGACTCCCTGGCCGACGGCCTCGCGGGTCTTGGAGCTGCGGGTGTCGGTGATGTCGTCGACGAGCTTGGCGGTCATCAGCGACTCCATCAGCCCGACCAGCGCCATGGCCAGCGCGTACGGGGCCACCGTCGTCAGCGTCTCCAGGGTGAACGGCACATCCGGCAGACCCGGCACCGGCAGCGAGGACGGCAGGGCCCCCTTGCCGCCCACGGTCGGCACCGCGATGCCCGCGGCCACCGTGATCACAGTGAGGACGACGATCGACACCAGCGGCGCCGGGACGATCCCGGTGACCTTCGGGAAGAACACCATCAGCGCCAGACCGGCAGCGATCAGCGGATAGACGGCCCAGGGCACCCGCGTCATCTCCGGCACCTGCGCCATGAAGATCAGGATGGCGAGGGAGTTGACGAAGCCGACCATCACGCTGCGCGGCACGAACCGCATCAGCTTCGCCACCCCGAGCGCGCCGAGGACGATCTGGAACACACCGGCGAGCAGCACCCCCGCGACCAGGTAGCCGAAGCCGTGCTCGCGGTTGAGCGGAGCGATGACCAGGGCGACGGCACCGGTGGCGGCGGAGATCATGGCCGGGCGGCCGCCGACGAACGCGATGGTCACGGCCATGGTGAACGAGGCGAACAGGCCGATGGCCGGATCGACCCCGGCGATGATCGAGAACGAGATCGCCTCCGGGATCAGCGCCAAGCCCACCACGAGGCCGGCCAGCACCTCGGTGCGCAGCACCTTCGGCGAGAACCAGGACGGTCGTCGGGACCCGCGCAGCCACGCGGCCGGGGACAGTGCGGAGGAAGACAAGACGAGAGAAACCTGTCGTGCTCGGGCACACCCCATCGGCGGAGCAGGGAGTGCGGGAGGATGCGGGATACCGGGACGGCGCCCCGCGGACGGCCCAGGGCAGCGGGCCGGAAGCGGTCGGCGGACGATGCGACGCCCGCTGCGCACAGCCGCGAGCCCGTGTCGGGAACTCAGGAGCGAGGCAGCATCACGGCGGTGGGACAACGGCGCCCGGCAGCATGGACCGGCGCACGCTCGCTCCTGCGGAAGTCGGACCTTCGCCGGGGCGATCGGCCCCGGCACGGCAGTGGGCGGGGTTCGCACTCTCCCGCACGTCATACGGACCGAGGGCAGCACGGTCCGCCCTCGACGCCCGAAACTCTACCCTAACGTTAGGGTAGAGATGAACGTGCCGCCGCACAGGAGGCGGCGGCATCAGGACGGAAGGCCGGGGCCACGGGCGTGGACGCCAAGCACATGCACATCGGCGAGGTCGCCGCGCGGACCGAGCTGTCGCTGCGCACCATCCGGCACTACGAGGAGACCGGACTGGTCATCCCCTCCGCCCGCTCACAGGGCGGCTTCCGCCTCTACACCGAGGCCGATGTCGCCCGCCTCATGGTCATCCGCCGCATGAAGCCGCTCGGCTTCTCCCTCGACGAGATGCGCGATCTGCTGGAGGCGACGGACCGTCTCGATGCCGACGCCGACGGCGCGGAGGGGGACGAGGGCGACGCCGACGAGCGGGAAGCTCTCCTCGACCGCGTCCGGCACTACGAGCGTGCCGCTGCCCGGAAGATCGAAGACCTGCGCGCCCAACTGACCCGCGCCGAAGACTTCGCGTCCACCCTCCGTGCCCGACTGGAGCGGACCACCCCCGACGCACAGCAGTCGGATCCGCCACGAACCCCTCGCACGGCCCAGCTCTGAGGCGACCGCCCCTGCCCCCCGGGGCAGGAACAGCCGACCGTCACCCGTGGCCTCCACCCCGTAGGTCACCCGACGAAGCGGCGCATTACCCTCCCGAAACCGGGACCGCACCTGCCGGTTCCGGTTGTTGATACGCGTATCCGCCAATCTCCGCGGGGAAATCCCGGCACGACATGCGGCGGGCAGCGCCCTCCTCGGAGGCGCCGCACCCGCCCGCCGCGCACGAGGAGACGCTCCGCGGCGAGCCGGCGGCGGACCGGCGACGGGAATCATCGAGCGTCGACCTCCGAGGCCCTGACCAGCGGATGGCGGCGCACCGCCCGTCATCAGGGTCGCCTCCAACTCGCCCTTCCCTCGCTCTACTTGAGGTTCCGCTTCTCCCGCATTCCACAACGATCAGTAACCCGCCCCGCACGGTGCACAGTTACTCACGGCCGGCAAGAGCAGCAGGGAATACGGCTTAATCCCTCACCCGTGATCCTTCGCACGTTTCCCGCAGTTGTGGACAACAAGTAGTAGGAATGGAGAGGAAGTTCCCCAGTGAAGGAGAGATCGATGACCAAGGTTTCCGTAGCACCCAAGAGCGAGACCCACGCGGCCCCCCGTCCGAAGCGGATCGGATTCTCCGTGGAGACGGTGAAGTCCGCCCAGGTCAAGGACGTTCCCAACCTTGAGGTCGACCAGAAGGACGTGTAAGGGCAGGGGTCAAGTCACCGTCCTGACCCGCCCGGTGGCTCCTGGAGCCACCGGGCACTCCCTTAAAACGTGAGGAATGGCGTGTTCGCTCTCGAATCCCTGCTTGACCCGATGCCCGTCAATCAATTCCTTCGCGAGAACTGGACAACCCGGGGCGTCGTATTACGCGGGCAGGACCGGGACCGATTCCGTTCGCTCTTCTCCTGGGATCAGCTCAACCACCTGCTCAATTTCCACCGTCTCCGGTTCGGCGAAGAAATCCGTCTGGCGGCGATAGGCAAAAAGGTCGCCGGCCGGCCCGAGACGGCCGACGAGTGGATAAGGCATTGCCAGGACGGCTACACCCTGATCATCAACCAGTTGCAGCGGCGGATGCCCGCGATCGCCGAACTGGCGACGGGGATCGAGCGCGCGATCGGCCACCGGAGCCAGGTCAACATGTACTGCTCCTGGCCCGAGCAGCAGGGGTTCGACCAACACCACGACGACCACGAGGTCTTCATCCTCCAGATCGAGGGGACGAAGCGATGGGTCGTCTCCGAGGAGACGTACAAGTACCCGCTCGACAAATACAACAACGTCTCCGACGACACCGGTGAACCCAAGGGGCCCCCGTACATCGAGACCGAACTCCATCCGGGGGACGTGCTCTACATTCCGCGGGGCCACTGGCACTACGCGGTGGCCTGCGACGAGCCCTCTTTGCATCTGACGCTGGGAGTGACGTGCCGCACCGGCGTCTACTGGCTGAAGTGGCTTGCCGACGAGCTGATGGACGAGGAGGAGTGGCGGCGCAATCTCCCGCCCGTCGTCGACGGTGACACGGCCCAACTCGCCGAGCACATCCGCGGGCTGATGAGAAGGCTCGCCGCGCTGGCCGACGACGAACAGCTGGTGAAGGCGTACCTCGCCAATCATCTGACCACCCAGGACAGCCGTCACCGGGAAATCAGCCTCCCGAGTCAGTCCGGGTTCCATCCCCTGTCCACCAAGCCCGACACCCGTCTGCGGCAGGCCCAGTTCAACCCCGTCAAGGTCGATTACGACGCCGAGGCCGAGCAGCACCGCATCCAGTCCGGCACGCGGAAGATCACACTCGACGGCGCTCCCGCGGAACTCATCGACAATCTCTTCCGCCGCGAGTCGTTCACCCTGGCGGAAGCCATCGGCTGGGCCCCTGAATTCGACCCGGACGAAGACATCGCCCCCTTGCTGCGACTGCTGGTCGAGCAGGGAATCCTGCTGGAAGAGCAGCCTCCGTCGGTGTGAGCACCGCCGGCATCCCGGCCCGGCCCTGCGGCACGACGGGCAGGCGGTCCATGTTCCCGGGCCTGTACCACGCGGCGCGGCACCACGGTGTCAGTGCCTTTCGAGGTGCTGACACCGCAGGGCGTGCTCACCACTGACGGAGACCACTCGATGAAGATCGGCCTGATCGAGCTCAGCGCACACAGCGAGGTCCTCGACAGTCTCATTCGGCAAGTCATGGATCTCGGGGCGAACCCGACCGTTTACACCAACCCGTTCTGTGCCGAGGCCTCGGCGGCCGCCGCCTCCCCGGCAGTCGCGTGGCAGGTGTGCCCCCCGGATCTGCCGTACGCGCAATTCCTGGAACGGTGCAAGCCCTCGCTCGGTGCGCAGGACCACCTGTTGCTCATCACCCCGGTCGACGCACTGTGCGGCCTGCTCCACGAGGCGCACACGCAGCAACCCGCCTGGCACTGCCTGGTCCACAACCTGAATACGTTCACCTCGTCGGACGACAATCGGCCGAGCGCCGCCGTCGCGAAGCTCGTTCTCGAAGGCGCGGCGAGCGTCCTGCTCCCCGATCTCCGGCTCAGGGAATCCGGCGACCCGCTGCGGAGCCGCGCGGTCAACATCGCCTACCCCCAGCATCCGCCTACGGAATTCACGCGGGACGAGGTGCGGTGCTGCGTCCCGGGGAGGCTGTATTCCGGCAGGGACCACGCCGAGGTGCTGTCCGCACTGGAACTCGCCGCCCCCCGGCTGACGAAGCAGCTGCGCGTCGACTTTCTGGGAGCACACTCCACCGAGGAGACCAAGGCCACCGTCGAAACGGCGAGGAAAGCGGTTGCGCCCGCGGTCGAGCTACGGGATCACCCGGGTTTTGTCGCGCAGGAGGAGTTCGACCGGACGCTGTCCGAGGCCGACTTCCTCATTCTTCCGATCGCCGAATACCTCACACGTAACGGCATCGTCGAGACTCGCGGCCAGACCTGTGTGACGGGCAACGTCAATGACATGGTCCGGTTCGGCCTGCCCTCGCTCCTGCCCGCCTTCTATCCGCTGAGCGGCCATCTCGACGGGATGACGGCCCGGTACGACGGCATCGCGTCCCTGGCGGACCTGCTCGTCGACTGGGTGAACACCGACGAGTTCAACCGCAGAAAGCGGACAGCGGGGCCAGGACTGACGGCCTACCGAACCGAGTGCCTGTCGGCCCTGCGCGAGCAACTGGGCTGCCGCTAGCAACTCGCGGGAAACCGCTCCACGGCGGTCTTCGCCGCCGCGCAACCATCATCCCCTCTCCCCCGCCTCCCGACCGGGAGGAGCCGGGCCGAAATGCCGCCCCCGAACGAAACCCCTTCGAGAACCACAGCGAGGGCCCGGGACCCTCCGTCCCGGAAGCACAGCCATCCGAACCCGAACCGAAAGAAAGCGCCGTGTGCCACCAGAAGAACAACAGCGCCCCGCAGAGGCGCATATGACGGTCGATGCCCTCCGCGGCCCGGTACGTTTCCTGACGGTCGCCGGCTTCGTCACCACCGTCGGCAGCGGCCTCTATCTCGCCGGCAGCATGCTGTTCTTCACCCGCGTCGTCGGACTGAGCGTGGCGGCCGTGGGCAGCGGCCTCGCCCTCGCGACCGTCGCCGGCGTCCTGTCCGGCCTCCCCCTCGGCGCGGTGGCCGATCGCGTCGGCCCACGGGGCCTGTATGTCGCCACCCAAGGCGTCCAGGCGACCGCGATGTTCCTGTTCCCGATGGCCCACTCCTTCGCCGCCTTCCTCACCCTGGTCACCGTCGCCGCCGTCGGACAACGCGGCGCCCAGGCGGTCGGCGGCGCCCTCATCGCGCGGATCAGCGCGCCCGGGGAACGTACCCGCGTCCGCAGCCATCTCCGGGCGGTCACCAACCTCGGAATGGGCATCGGAGCCGCCGCGGCCGGCATCGCGCTCCAACTCGACTCGACGACGGGCTACACCCTTCTCATCCTGGCGAACGGACTGAGCTTCCTCGCCGCGGCAGCGCTGCTGCTCAAGATCCCGTCCGTGGCACCGGTGCCCCGCCCGCCCGGCGCACCGCGGCTGGAGGCCATGCGGGACCGGCCCTACCTCGCCCTGTCGCTGCTGTGCGGGGTCATCGCGTTCCAGTACGACGTGGTGTCCCTGGTCCTGCCGCTCTGGCTGGTGTCGCACACCGCGGCGCCCCGGTGGTGGCTCTCCGCGCTGCTGGTGGTGAATACGGCGGTGGTCGTCCTGTTCCAGGTCAGGGCGACCCGGTGGGTGCGGGGCCCGCTCCCCGCTTCCACCGCGCTCCGCGGCGCGGGGTTTCTGGCCCTCGCCGGCTGCACCGTGCTCGCCCTCGCCGCGGGGACCTCCGCCCCCGTCGCCGCGGCCCTGCTGCTCGTCGGCGTGCTCCTGCTGTCCTCGGGCGAACTCGGCCTGGCGGCCGGGGCGTTCGAGATCAGCTTCACACTGGCCCCGGAACACGCCCAAGGGCAGTACCAGGGAGCCTTCAACCTGGCTGACGGCGCGGTACGCGCGGCGGCACCGGTCGTCCTCACCACGCTCTGCCTCCAATGGGGCCGACCCGGCTGGGTGGCACTGGGCATCGCCCTCGCCCTCTGCGGCCTCGCCACCCGACCGCTTACCCGATGGGCCCTGCGCACCCGCCCCGTTCCGGCACAGGAGGCACCCGTCCTCGTCGGTTGAGGTCTCACGGCGGTGTCCGGCGCGGCTCGCGCAGGAGAATCGCCGCCACCTCCGCCGTCATGCCATCTCCCACCGGACAACCACCACTCCGCTCGCCTCGGTCGTTCCTCGCCTCACACCCGGCCGCGGCACCAACGACTGCTGTCCCCCATCGGCCCCGGGGTGCCGGCGCTTCGTATGCTCGCGATACGGGGACCTGAAGTCGACCACCTTCGGAGGCGAACAAGCATGTCGGAACAGCGTGTTGTCCTGGTGACGGGCGGGGGTACGGGGATCGGGGCCGCCACCGCCCGGCTGCTGCGCACCGCCGGGCACCAGGTCGTGATCTCCGGGCGGCGGCCCGAGCCACTGCGCCGGGTGGCCGAGGAGACCGGAGCGCTGGCCCACCCGTCCGACGCCGCCGACCCCGAGGCCGTGCGCGAGCTCGTCGAGGCGACGGTGGCGGCCTACGGGAGGCTCGACGGTGTGGTGCTCAACGCCGGAGTCGGGCGGGGCGGCGCGGTCGGTGACACCGAGGTCGAGGACTGGGAGGAAGTGATACGGACGAACCTCACCGGCCCGTTCCTGCTGCTGCGTGCCGCGCTCCCGCATCTGCTGGCGGCCCGCGGCACGGTGGTCGCGGTCTCCTCGGTCGCCGCGCTCCGCAACAGTGTCGGCAACGCCGCGTATGCGACGTCCAAGGCGGGTCTGCTCCACCTCTGCCGCTCCCTCTCCGTCGACTACGGGCCGCAGGGGCTGCGGGCCAACGCGGTGTGCCCGGGCTGGGTGCGTACGGAGATGGCCGACCAGCGGATGGCGCGGTTCGCGGCGGAGGCGGGGCTGGCGGGCGGCGCCGAGGCGGCGTACGGGGAGGCGAACCAGCTGACTCCCGCCAGGCGGCCGGGCGATCCGGAGGAGGTCGCCGAGGCGATCGACTGGCTGCTGTCGCCCGCCTCGTCCTACGTCAACGGGGCCGTCCTCACCGTCGACGGCGGGGTGACCCAGGTAGGCGTAGGCGGCGCCGCCTTCGACCACCGGATCGAGCCGCGCACCCCGCAGGTGTAGCGGGCTTCCGCACAGGTCCGTGCCGGGCGGCGACGGTCTTGCAGCCGCTGCCCGGACCGTCTACCCCCCGGGCCGAGTCACCCTGCCGACGGTGGCGGCCAGGGTGCGCAGGACCGTCGTGCCGGCGAACACCACCGAGGAGACCGGCCGGCCCACCCATCGCGTCAGATCGCCCTGCAGGTCGGGGTCCACCTCGACGGTCACCCGGATATACCTGTTCTGCAGCGAGGTGACCTTGGCGGGTCGGGGTGCGGAGACGTCGTCCTGCTCGCGCCGCAGTGCGGCGCGGTAGTTCTCCCTGCGCTGGCTCATGTCTCATCCTGACGCTTGATCAGTTCCTCCGCGAAGTCCAGGTACGCCGACCCCTTGGCCTGGACCGAGTCCCCGAACGACTGCGCGTACAGGTCGAGCCGCGCGATCTGGGTTTCCAGCACCTCGAAGCCCCGCTCGGTGAGGGCTTCGCGAGCGTCGGCGTCGGGCCCGGTGCGGGTGGCGTCGGGGCGGTTGGTGCGATTCAGCAGGACCGCGGTGCGGGCGGGCTGAGCACGCAGGGACTGCACGTCCGCCATCTCGCCGAGGATGGGTGCCATCCGGTCCAGTTCGATGGGGGCGGGCGTCACGGGCACGATCCACTCACCGGCGTACCGCATGATGCTGCGGGCGATCCGGGGGTGGTCCTCCAGCTGCGGCGCGTCGAGCACGACGGCCTGCCGGTTGCCGAGGAAGTCGTTCACGCGACGGTGGACGTCCCCCACCGGCAGGGCGATCACCGGAAACGGAAAGCCGCCGGCCAACTCGCTCCAGCGCAGCGCGGAAGCGGCGGGGTCACCGTCGACCAGCAGGGGCGACAGTCCCAACTCATGCAGCGCATGGGCCAGCCACACAGCACTCGTCGTCTTTCCGACGCCGGGCTTGAGGTTCACAAACGCACAGCTCAACGGCACGAGAGCTGACATTAATGGGCGTGATCAGCCGGCTTCGGCCGACACGAGGGCGCGGCTTCGTGGTTCACCCGCACGCCGGTGAGACGGGCGGGCACCCCGCTGGCGCCCCCTCGCCTCCCTGCCCGGGACGGACAGCCCTCGGCGGACCACCCCACTCACCGTCAGCTCACCGCATCGGATCATCAGCCGGTGGAGGCGGGCTCAGCCCTGGCCGCGTTCATCGATGAGCGGCCAGCACCGCCGCGAGGCCTTCCTGCAGATCCTTGACGAAATACTCGGGAACCTCCAGCGACGGGAAATGTCCCCCGGCTTCAGGCGACCCCCAACGGACGATCTGCCGGTATCGCTCCTGTGCCCAGACGCGCGGACACTTCTCGACGTCGCGGGGGTACATGGTGATTGCCGACGGGACGTCGACCCGAAGTGCGGGATCCAGCGAGTTGTGGCTCTCGTAGTAAATGCGGGCCGCCGAGGCGCCGGTCCGCGTCAGCCAGTACAGGGTGACGTCGTCGAGAATCCGGTCTCTGGAGATCGTCTCGAACGGGCTGTCCTCGGTGTCCGTCCACTCGGCGAACTTGTCAAGGATCCAGGCGAGCAGCCCGACCGGTGAGTCGACGAGCGAGTAGCCGATGGTCTGCGGGCGGGTCGCCTGCTGCTTCGCGTACGCCGCGCGATGGCGCCAGAAATCGCGGGTCTCCTCGGTCCACCTGCGCTCGACCGCCGTCAGTCCGTCCGTCGTCAACCCGGGCGGTCCCTCCGCGAAGGTGGTGTGAATACCGAGCACGTGCGCCGGGAACCTGCCGCCGAGCACCGTGGTGATATTCCCTCCCCAGTCGCCGCCGTGGGCTACGAATTCGTCGTAGCCGAGCCTTCCCATCAGTTCCACCCATGCGGCCGCGATCTTTTCGGTTCCCCACCCGGTGGTGGCCGGCTTGTCGCTGTAACCAAAGCCCGGCAGCGAGGGAACCACGACATGGAAAGCCGGCGCGTCTGGATCGTTCGGATCTGCCAGTTCGTCCACTACCTCGGTGAACTCGGCAATGCTGCCCGGCCAGCCGTGCGTCAAGACCAGAGGTGTGGCGTCCGCGCGCGTCGACCGGCGGTGCAGGAAGTGGATTCCCAGATCATCAATGGTCGTGCGGAACTGACCGATGCGGTTGAGGCGCTCTTCGAACGACCGCCAGTCGTATGCGGTGCGCCAGTAGTGCACGACCTCGACGAGGTCGGCGAGCGGAACGCCCTGATCCCAACGTCGAGGGTCGGGCGCGGCGCGATGGACCGTCTCGGCCTCCGGCAGCCGCGCCGCGGCCAGCCGTGCACGCAGCTCATCGAGGTCAGCGTCAGGTGCGTGGGCTTCAAAGGCTTGCACGTCGCCGGGCATGGGACCTCCTGATCGTCGTGGCACCGGCTCGCACTGCCGCGAACCGGCTAAGACGGTTCTAGCGCGCCCAGCCGCCGGCGCGCAACCCGCTAAGGTGGTTCCATGCATGCTCGGCTCCCTGACTTCCGTCTCGGTAAGGTGCTGGCGACCAGCTTCACTGCGACGCTGACGGAGCGGCGTGGCGACGCCGTGGAACGCATCCCCACGCCGCACCGACTCGCCGACTGGCTGGCAGTGAGCGGTCTCACCGTGGAGTCCTGCACCACCGCGCAGCTCGAACTCGCGCGGGAACTGAGGGAGTCAATTCACGCCGCCTTGACGGCGACCGCGACCCGAGATCCACTCCCTGCACCTGCCGTCCACGTCATCAATGACCGCAGCGGTCAGGGTCGGGCCGTGGCCATCCTGACGCCCGAGAGCACTCGGCACTGGCGACTCAGCTCGGCGTCCTGCGTAGAAGACGCCCTGGGCGTGATCGCCGCCGACGCGATCAGCATCATCGCGGGCGAACGCGACGGAAAATTGGCCTTGTGCGCCTCGCCGACCTGCCAGGCCGCCTTCTTCGACACCAGCCAAAGCCGCACCCGCAAATGGTGCGATATGAACACGTGCGGGAATCGCCAGAAGAAGGCGCGCTTCCATGCCGGCCAGCACAAAAGTGCAGCCAGCTGACTTGGCCTGGCGCCAGAAGGACTAAAGGACTAAAGGCGGGATCTACGCCTGCTCGTCCGGTGAAACTCAGAAGCACCGGGATTTTCCCGCATTTTTCTGGGCGGCGTACCTCACCGCTTACATGGGAAAGCGACGCCAAAGGTCCGGCCGGCAGGACCGCTCTCCATGACGCGGGGCACCGTTCAGGATTCTTCTGCTGCGGCGTCTCGGTGGGCCGAAACGGCAATGCGTCGCCGGTACACCGCCACACCGCACACCACGAGGAGGAGGGCGGCGACCGCGGCCACTCCGAGCACCGTCCGTTCGGCGAACAGTCTTCCCAGCATTTCGAGTGCGCCGAGCCCGACCGTTGCGTAGATCAGCGCCCACCCCGCTCCCCCCACGAACAATGCGGGGAGATAGCGCGACAGGGGCATGCGCATGCTCCCCGCGAGAAAGTTGGCAGCGGTCTGGAAGCCCACCGTCAGGAAGGAGACGGCCACCACCGGCGCGCCCCACCGCTGGATCGCCCGTTCGGCACGCCGAAACCTGGCCGATGAGATCCGCCCGGCGAACCTGCTGCGCCTGGTACCGGCGCCCGCGAGCCATCCGACGGCGAACGTTCCGCCGGCGCGCAGCAGAACGAGGACATAGAGACCGGCGGCAGTGAGCGCGACCTTATCCACAATGCCTCACCCTCGACGCCGGACCGCGGTCCGCTTCCCTCGGCATCCGGCTTCGCGACGCCCGCCATGGCGAGCCCGCGCGGGGCACGAACCTGGTCTCCATACCTCACCTGCGGTCTGCTGCCGGTTCCGTACCTGCCTGCACCGGAACGGAACCAGCCCCCGGGCCCGACGCGCCATACCGTGGCGCCTGGGCCTTCCCGGCACGACCCCACCCGAACCACCCCGTGAAGCAAGGCTAACCGAACGCACGTACCCCCGGATACACCGCACGGCGCAGCGAGGAGGGAAGCCTCTTCCCGCCGGCGGGTCAGCCCTCCAGGGCTCCCGCAATGCGGTCGAGGTCGGTGAGGAGCGCCGTGACGCGCTGGGGTGGGACCGCATCGACCATGCGCTGTTCGACGGCGTAGACAGCGCCCTGGACCGCGGCGAGGCGACTGCGCCCCTCCTCGGTGAGGCGGGCGGGCCGGGCCCGTCCCTGGTCGGCGGTGTCGGGGCGGGTGATCAGCCCCGCTTCCTGCAGGCCCCGCAGAACGACGTTCCCGGACTGCCGGGTGACGAAGGTCGCGCGGGCGAGTTCGGCGTTCGACATGCCGGGGTGCAGGGCCAGCAGTTCGAGTGTGGCGTACTGCGGCACCGTCAGCCCGTGCTCGCGCAGCACCTTGTCCATGGCACCACGCAGGGCGGCCTGGGCACGTTTGAGCAGATATCCCACATGGTGGGTGACGTCGCCCGCGGGGCGGAACGGCTTCGCCGGCACACTCTCTTCCATGTCAGCATTTTGACATAGGCGAACGCGGCGACCTAGCCTCTCTCGCATGTCAAAGTCCTGACATCGAGGGGGAAACTCATGCCTGTTGCCATCGACGGTCCCGACTTCGCCGCCCTGCAGGTCCACGACGTGGAAGCCGCGGCCGCCTTCTGCGAGCAGCACCTGGGGCTCCGCCGAGCCGCGGTCTCACCTCCGCACGCGGTCGTGTTCGACACCCAGCCGATTCCGTTCGCCGTCCGTGAGCTCCTCCCGGGCGTCGACCTCGCCGATGTCCCACGACCGGGCCTCGGCATGGTGCTCTGGTTCCGAACTCCCCACGCGCATCAGCTCCACGACCAGCTCGTCGCCGCCGGCATCAAGATCCTCACGCCGATGACGGACAGCCCCTTCGGGCCGATGTTCTCCTTCGAAGGCCCGGAGGGATACACCCTCACCGCACACGGAGGCTGATCGAAACCGTCGCCACCGGCATCCGGCCACCGGAGGACGGCCGACACCCTCGCACGACAAGCGGCACGTCGGGCCGGCACGAGGAGTGAGGCGCGCCGGCCGGCCCGGTGACGTCAGCCGGGCCACCCGGCGGCGAGCGCCGTGACGCCGCCGTCCAAGAGCAGATCGGTGCCGGAGATGAAGCTTGCCGAGGGCCGACGAGGTAGGCGACGGCTTCGGTGATGTCGGCCGCGCTTCCGGCCGCTTGGCGTTGGAGGCGACGATCAACTCGCGCATGGTGTCCCCGTGTTCGCCGGCGAGTTCCGCCTACCCCATGGGGGTGGCGATCGCTCCGGGACTCACGGAGTTGATCCGGGCGTGCCATGCGCCCCAGCTGGAGCTCGCGGCCTTCACGCCCAGCAGATTGGCCTGCTTGGAGAAGGCATAGGTCGCCCCCCTGGGCCGGAGAATCGGCCCTCCGCCACCACCGGGAGGGAGCGCAGCTCTTCGGCCGGCGCCGTGGCCAGCTGCGCGGCTTCTTCGGCGGACAGTCCGGTATGTCGATGGCCGGCCATGCCGGCTCACAACTGCGGAGCCGGAACCCGTCTTGGCGTTCGGAACCACCCGCCTGAGAGCCGTGTGCTCAGCCGGTAGGGTCCGAGCCGAGCGAGCAGGAACCGAGTTCGACCGGCGACTTCGTTCAGACCAGCCACTTCCCGTCGCGCATCAGGGTCCGTCCGGACATCTCACGAACCGTGCCCCACGCCTGCGTCACTTGTGGGGTTACCTGGAAGAAGACGTACGAGGGGTGGTCCTTGCGAGGGTCCCAACCGTCCTTGGCGGCGAACGCGTCGCCCACCTCGGCCGGAAGCTCCTCGCGGGTCACCGTGCGCGCGGTGCCGTGGACCAGGACCACGTCCCGGCTGTGGCCGAAGCTGAGCCGGACCCGACCCGAGGCACACAGATTGCGCCCGGTCGGGTTGGTGTCGCGGGTGGCCAGCCACACCGTCTCGCCATCCCACCAGAAGGCCAACGGAACGAGGCACGGTTCCCCGGTGGCGTCGGCTGTGGCGACCCACACGTCGTTGTCCCGCGCAAGCCGTTCCAGTGCCTCGCGCTTACGCTGCTCCGGACTACGGGGCCCGCCGGGGTGAGAGTCCATCGCCGTCATGTGAGGAGGCTACGGCGGGAGCCGCTCGGTCACATCCGGCAGCGGAACTAGGTCTCACGGCGGATGGTCGTCCTCGTACTGGCGCCGTACTCAAAGAGCCCAGCACTCGTGGCTTGATTCCGCCCTTGGCGCCTCCCCGGTATGGGCGTCATGATCATATTTGCGCCAGGAATCATGGGCGCCCGTCTACCGCCAGAGGATGATCCACCGTGTCGACCCGCGAACTCCAAGAGCAGCTGACAACCCTGCGGGGACAGCTGGAGCAGAACCCGCCGCTTTCTCCGGAGGAGCGCGACCATCTCAGGGACCTGATCCAGCAGATCGACGCAGAGATCGCAGTGGAGACGGCGACGACGACGGACAACAACCTGGCGCACGGCGTGAACCTGACCGTCGAACGGTTCGAGATCGACCATCCCCGTCTCGCCACGACCTTGCGGAACATCGCGCTGGCCCTCGCGAACATGGGCATCTGAGCCACAAGCCAGACACTCGGCATGGAGCGCCTGATTTCTCGCCAGTGGCCTTCGTCGAGGTCTTAGGGGCGGTCATGGCCGTACGTGAGAGCAGCTTTCGCTCATCAGGCAGCTACGGGCGCAGCTCGGGCCGCGTGATCGGATCCGTGGCTTCGCGGCCACCTCCAAGACGCTCTTGCTCGGCCCAGGAAGCTCACGGCGATTGACGGTTGGGGGCGACGTTGGTGTCCGCATCGATGTCCGCGAAATCCAGTTAGGGCAACCACGCGGTAGTCGGTGACAACTGGCGTCACCAGAGGACGCATTCGGCCGCTCGTCGGCTGTGCAGACCTGGCCAATACGTGCGCGGCGGGCCGGCCACCCCCTCCCGCGCCCCTTCACCCAGCCTTCCCCCAGCCGCTCGCCAGGCCGTCGGGCTGGTGCCGAACTCATCGCGGAACCAGCGGGAGAAGGCGCTGGGGGCGGAGAAGCCCAGCAGTTCGGCGACCTGGGTCAGGGGCGGGGCCAGCTGCCGACGTATTGCTGGGCGACCCGGTCGAGGGAGCAGCGGCCGGTGGGGAGCAGGGCCTCGATCAGGTCGCGGACGCGGCGGGCCGCGTCCATACCTCGGATGCGGCCCGGCGCTTGCCCCAAGAACGTCAGGGAGCACTCGATTGATCTGGAAACCGGCGCCCGGATCGTGCCCGCCCGCAACGCGGCGTGCCGGAGACTGCGATACGAGGTCAACGTCCACGGTATGAACACCGCTACGCACGAGCCCTCGCGCAGTGCCGTCAGCGCCGGTCTCCGGCTTCATCCGGTTGCACCATCACCCGCACTGTTTCGCGCCGCAATCCGCATCCGTCAGTAGCATGTGACCGGGCCTCAGCGATCAAGCGTGGCCACGCCTGACGGGCGGCGCCGGGAGAGTGAGAGCTCGCTTCCGGACTGGCCGTGGGGGATCACCGAGCTGCTTTTTCGCGGCGGGCCCAGGTGCTGGCGGACACGGGGAACGCGGAGTACCACGACGCGGCGGTCAGGAAGGCCCCCGTTCGCTCATTGAGGAGGAGACACGTGCACATCGACCTCTCCGGCCGGACCGCTCTCGTCACCGGTTCCACGCAAGGCATCGGCTTCGCCATCGCCGCCGGCCTGGCCCGCGCCGGCGCGCAGGTGGCCATCAACGGGCGCAGCCGGGAGTCCGTCGAGTCGGCCGTCGCCAGGCTCCGGGAGCAGACGGGCAGTGACAGCTTCCTCCCCGCCGAAGGCGACATCACCACGGATGACGGATTCCGCCGCGTCCTCGAGGCCGCTCCGGACGTCGACATCCTCGTCAACAACATGGGCATCTTCGGATCCCAACCGGCACTGGAGATCAGCGACGATGAGTGGCGCCGCTACTTCGAGGTGAACGTGCTGTCGGCGGTCAAGATGATCCGCGCGTACCTGCCCCGTATGAAGGAGCGTTCCTGGGGACGGGTCCTGAATCTCGCCAGCGACTCAGCCGTGGTCACTCCCGTCGAGATGATCCACTACGGCATGTCCAAGACCGCGCTGCTCAGCGTCACTCGTGGCTTCGCCAAGGACGCGGCGGGAAGCGGAGTCACCGTCAATTCCCTTGTCGCCGGGCCCACACACACCGGCGGCGTCGAGGACTTCGTCCATGAACTCGTCGGCACGGATCTCCCCTGGGAGGAGGCACAGCGACAGTTCATGCTCCAGCACCGACCGCAGTCCCTGCTGCAGCGACTGATCGAACCCGAGGAGATCGCGAACATGGCGGTCTACCTCAGCTCCCCCATGGCCTCGGCCACAACGGGCGGCGCCGTACGGGTGGACGGCGGCTACATCGACTCCATTCTGCCCTAGCGGTACATCCTTGGGGGGGACGCCCCGGGACAGTACGTCCCTGCATGCGCCTGCGTCCCCGTCGGGGGAGGGAGGGCCGTGGCTTGAAGCTGAGTATGAGTATGCCGAGGGCGCGCCAATCCAACAGATCGTCTCCGAGAAGGCACGCTCAAACAGCGCGGCCGTCGACTCATCACCGACATCTACACCCTCGACGAGCGACTCAAGGCCCCCCGCCTGCACCTGCGCTTCCAGGGCGGGCGCGTCGTCGACCTCCAAGCCCGCATCGCCGAACCAGCACCGAAGCCTTGGTCCCTCCCTCCCACCACTCCACGGCTCGTCCACCACCCTGGTGGATGAGCCGTCCCGTGAGGCTTCCCAGACGAGTTACCACAACTGTGGCTTGACATTGGCCCCAGGCGCTCCGTGACCCAACCCGGTCGACGCCGACAACGCCGCCGTCGCCCCCGCGCACCGGCTTGAGCGGCATTGCCGATGGCTACTTCTCGGCATTTGCGGGGACGAGCGGAATCCCACGGTGGCAGGCAGCGCCACCACTCCAGCGTCCGCAAGGACCTGCGCAAGAGGCCATTGGGACGGGGAAATCGCAACTTCGACATGGCTCGCAGGGGCAGCTACCTTCACCTGGTCTTCGGTGGTCGTCCACGGTCGGACAGGGGATCCTTCAAACTGGGTCGCCCGCGACGGAAGAAGGCGGTCACGCCCCACGAACCCTCGTCTCCATGCCTCAGCCACCGAAACGGGTCCACGCCGGGCACCCTCAACCAGGGAGAGACGCATGCCCCATCTTGCTCTGTACACATTCGGCGTCCTGAAGGCACCTCTCGCCGATCCAGGACGCCTTACGCAGGAGTTCTACGACAGCGGTGAGGACGTCTACCGGGAGATCGGCCGGCGCCCCGGATATGTCGCTCATGCTGAACCGGTAGACCACAGCCGAGGGACGCTGTTCGACGCGGGTTGGGGTGAGTGGGGAGAGTTTGCTGTTCCGGCCTGGTACGGGAAAGGCCGCACTGCGGAAACCACCGCTCTGGCCGCGACCCTCTCACTCTGGACCGACCTGGGCACCGCCTTCGACGCCATCTACACCGGCCTGCACCGAGCGGCGCTGAACAGGCGTTACGACTGGTTCGAAAGGACAGAACACCCGGTTTACGTGTGCTGGTGGGCCTCCGACGACGCGATACCCACCTGGCAGGACGGGGTTTCCAGGCTGGAGCACCTCCACAACCAGGGGTCCACGCCGCACGCCTTCACCTTCCACCACTCGTTCGCCCCGGACGGAACTCCGACCAGGACCGCAGGCATTGGGCCGAAGAGCGACCAGGTTTGCTGACCGCTGACCGCTGACCAGGAAACCTGAACCTGCGGAATCTGGGGACCGAATCAGCGGAGAGTGTGGACTGGAGCGACCCGCGCTTGGCCTGCGTGTGGCCGGATCCTTCTGCCGGCACGACGGCAGGCGGTGCAGATATTCGGCTAGCGACCACCCCAGGGCGTTCTTGATCAGCCCAGGAAACTCAACCGCACCTGCCGGTGCGGATTATCCACGTTCGTGTCGATGAGGCAGATCGACTGCCAGGTGCCCAGTGCGAGGCGGCCCGATACGACGGGGAGGGTGGCGTGGGGTGGGACGAGGGCGGGCAGGACGTGGTCGCGGCCGTGGCCGGGGCTGCCGTGGCGGTGGCGCCAGCGGTTGTCGGCGGGCAGGAGGTCGTGGAGGGCGGCCAGGAGGTCTTCGTCACTCCCGGCGCCGGTTTCCAGTAGGGCGATACCGGCCGTGGCGTGCGGGACGAAGATGTTCAGCAGGCCGTCGCGGCCGTCTGCCGCTTCCTGGAGGAATGTGGCGCAGTCGGTGGTGAGGTCGGCGACGGCCTCGGTGGTGCCGGTGGTGATTTCCAGGGTGCGGGTGGTGAATGCGGTGGTCATGCCCTCATTTTCCTATGGGCGGCGTGTCCTCGTCGCCAGCCCCACGGGCGCCTTCCGCAATGTTGCCGCCATGCTGCGGCAATAAGGATCCACCAGCCGAGATGATGATTGACCCCTCTTGGACGGCGCAGCTACGTTCATCGGCATGTCTACCTCAGCCCTGCTCACCACGCGCGGTCATATCGACCTGGTGCGGGTGTCCTCTGCCGCGTGTCGCCGCGGCGGCCGGTGCTGACGCCACCGCAGATGCGGGATGTGGCGTGCGGGATGCGGGCTGCGAATGCCGGGCCTGGCGCGTGAGGGGTTCGTGGTCGTGAGGGGTTCGGTTCCGGCGGGATGGGGACCCAGGGAACCCAGGCGACCCGAGGTTTTGTAGCTCGGGAATGGCGTGGCGTTGCGGGGCTCGCGACGTCGGGTTGTGTGCGTAGGCGTCCTTCCGGAGCGTTGCGCATCTTCGTGGTGTCTCATGTAGGCGTATCGCGTGCGTGGCTCGCGAATGCGTATCGCGTGCGCGTCTTTGTGGCCTGTTTCCCCTTCCCCATGACTTTGATCTCGCTGGTCTGTTGGGCATTCCCGCTTCCTTCGCGGTTCAGAGCGCCGATTTCCCTTCCTCCCTCGCCTCTCTCCTGATCTTCCCTTCCCCTCCCTCGTCCGTGGAGCATTCATGACTGTTGAGCAAGCCGTGCGCGGCCATGTGCCGCCCGATATAGCCGATCCCCCGTCGTCGCCCGCCCTCTTGGAGAGTTCGGAGGAGTGGAGGGAGCCGCCGGAGGTGTCGGCGGGTGGTGAGGAGGACCGTGCGGTCGGTGGGCCGGGCGAGGGGGTTGAGCTTGTTCGGGTGGTGCCGGAGGTCCGGCGGCGGTGGTCGGTGCCGAGGTGGGTGCGGCGTGCGGCCGGGCCGGTGGCGCTGGTGGTGTTGTGGCAGGTGTTGAGTGCGAGTGGGGTGCTGGCGGCCGGCACTCTCGCGTCGCCCGGCACCATCGCGGCGACCGCCGGTGATTTGGTCTCGGACGGCACGTTGCCCTCGGCGATGTGGGTTTCTGTCCAACGGGTGGCTGTCGGGCTGCTGTTGGGCGGGGTGACAGGTGTGGTGTTGGCGCTGGTGTCGGGGCTTTCGCGGCTCGGGGAGGACCTGGTCGACGCCACCGTGCAGATGTTGCGGGCCATCCCGTGGGTGGGGGTGATTCCGCTGTTCATCATCTGGCTGGGCATCGGCGAGGCACCCAAGATCGCGTTGATCTCGCTCGGGGTGGCGTTCCATCTGTATCTGAACGTGCATGCCGGGATCCGTGGCGTGGACGCGCAGTTGGTCGAGGCGGGGAACTCGCTCGGACTGAACCGCTGGGGTCTGATCCGGCATGTCGTGCTGCCCGGTGCGCTACCGGGCGCCCTGACCGGGCTGCGCTACTCGCTGGCCACCGCATGGCTCGCGCTGGTCTTCGGCGAGCAGATCAACGCCGATGACGGGTTGGGCTTTTTGATGAATCAGGCCCGGGAGTTCTTCCGCACCGACGTGATCGTGGTGTGCCTGGTGGTGTACGCGCTCCTCGGGCTGCTCGCCGACCTCCTCATCCGTACTCTCGAAAGGCTGCTGCTGCAATGGCGACCGACGTTCACCGGCCAGTGACCGGGATCGACGACCGGGAGCGTCCGCGCCCCGCGGGCTCCGGTGCCGCCGTGGAGGTGGACGGGCTGGTGCGGGCGTTCGGTGACCGGGTGGTCATCGACGGTCTGGAGCTGTCCGTCCGGCCCGGTGAGTTCGTGGCGTTGCTCGGGCGCAGCGGCTGCGGAAAGTCGACCCTGCTGCGGGTACTGGCGGGACTCGACCGGGAGATCACGGGCGAGGTGCGGGTGCCGCGCCGTAAGGCCGTGGCGTTCCAGGCGCCGCGGTTGATGCCCTGGAAGCGGGTCTGGCGCAATGTGCTGCTGGGGCTGCCGGGGCGTCCGCAACGCGCGGACGCTGTGCGGGCGTTGGTGGAGGTCGGGCTCGGCCATCGGGCGGACGCCTGGCCCAAGACGCTCTCGGGTGGTGAGGCACAGCGCGCGTCGCTCGCCCGTGCGCTGGTGCGGGAGCCGGATCTGTTGCTGCTCGACGAGCCGTTCGGGGCCCTTGACGCACTGACCCGGCTCAAGGCCCAGCGGCTGGTGGCGGAGTTGTGGCAGGAGCGCGGCTGCGCGGTGCTGCTGGTGACCCATGACGTGGAGGAGGCGTTGCTGCTCGCCGACCGGGTGCTGGTGATGGAGGACGGGCGGATCGCGTACGAGGCCACGGTGGATCTGGCGAGGCCGCGCGAGGTCTCCGATCCGCGCTTCGGTGCGCTGCGCGCCCGACTGCTCGACCATCTCGGGGTGGAGGGCGCGGAAGAGGCCGACGTCACCGACCTCCGTGCTCGTACTGCCACCCAGGCAACCACAACCACTGACGCCGGCGCCGACACCGGAGCCGAGACCGTCACCGTCACCGGGCGACGCCCGGCCGCCTCAACCGTCCCCGCCCCCGGCCCGGTTCCCGTCCCCGCCACCCCGCACCACCCCCAGAACGAAACGGACACGCCATGAGAGCACACCACCTCGGCCCGGCCGCGCTGCTGCTTCCGCTCGCCCTGTTGCCGGCCGGCTGCGGGGGTGCGCCGCGGGCCCAGGGAGCCGGGGGCGGCACCGGCAGCGGTACGGACGGCAAGGGATCGCTGACGCTCAACGTCGGTGACCAGAAGGGGGGTTCGGAGGCGCTGCTGCGGGCCGCGGGGGAGCTGGACGACCTTCCGTACAAGATCAAGTGGTCGACGTTCACCTCGGGACCGCCGCTGCTGGAGGCGATCAATGCGGGGGCGGTGGATGTCGGCGCGGTCGGCAACACCCCGCCCGTGTTCGCCGCGGCGGCGCAATCGAAGATCAAGGTGGTCGCCGCGACGCACAGCAGGTCGGACGGCGAGGCGATCCTGGTACGGAAGGGCTCCCCGCTCCGACGGTCGGCGCAGCTCAAGGGCAAGACCATCGCCGTCGCCCAGGGCAGCTCCGCGCACTACCAGCTCATCGCGCAGCTGAAGAAGGTGGGGCTGACGCCCGAGGACGTCACGCTCAGCTACCTCCAGCCGGCGGACGCGCTCGCAGCGTTCACCCGGGGGAAGGTGGACGCCTGGGCGGTGTGGGACCCGTACACCTCGCAGGCGCTGGACCGGGCCGGGGCCCGGGTGCTGGCGACCGGGCAGGGCGTGGTCAACGGGCTGGGCTTCCAGGTCGCCGCGCCGGCCGCGCTCGACGACAAGAAGAAGTCCGCGGCCCTGAAGGACTACACCGGCCGGCTGCGGCGGGCGCAGCGCTGGGTGTTCACGCACCCCGACGGCTTCGCGAAGGCCTGGGCGAAGGAGACCGGGCTGCCGCGGAAGGCGGCGCTGGAAGCGGTCCGGCGCACCCGGGGCACGGCGGTGGCGGTCGCCGTGGACAAGCCCGCGATCGCCTCCGAACAGCGGATCGTGGACGCGTTCGCGGCGCAGAAGCTCATTCCGCGGTCCTTCCGCTTCGGGGACTTCGTCGACCCGCGCTTCAACGGTGACCTGCCGCCTTCGAGCACGGCACCGCACACCTACGGAAAGGCGCACTGAGATGTCCGTACACCTGCACTGGTTTTTGCCGACCGGCGGCGACGGGCGGACGCTCGTCGACCGGCACGCCTACACCGACGGAGGAATCCGGCGCGACCGCATCACTCCGGTGAGCGGGGTCCGGGCCCCGGACATCGATTACCTCGCCCAAATAGCCAAAGCCGCTGAGCAGTTGGGGTTCGAGGCGGTACTCACGCCGACCGGTACCTGGTGCGAGGACGCCTGGCTGACGACGGTGGCGCTGACCCAGGTGACGGAGCGGCTGAAGTTCCTCGTCGCGTTCCGGCCCGGGGTGATCTCGCCGGTGCTGGCGGCGCAGATGGCCGCGACGTACCAGCGGATCTCGCGGGGGCGGTTGCTGCTGAACGTGGTGACCGGTGGGGACTCGACCGAGCAGCGGCGGTTCGGCGACACGCTCGACCATGACCGGCGCTATTCCCGCACGGATGAATTCCTGCAGGTCGTACGCGGGGTGTGGGGCGGCGAGCCGTTCGACTTCCGCGGCGAGCACTTCCAGATCGAGGGTGGCCTGACGGCGCTGCCGCCGGATCCGCTGCCGCAGATCTTCTTCGGCGGCTCCTCCCCCGCCGCGGGCCCGGTCGCCGCCCGGAACGTGGATGTCTACCTCACCTGGGGGGAGCCGCCCGAGCAGGTCCGGCGGAAGATCGACTGGATTCGGGGGCTGGCGGAGAAGGAGGGGCGTACGGTCCGGTTCGGCATCCGGTTGCACACCATCTCGCGGGACTCGTCGAAGGATGCCTGGGCGACCGCCGGCCGGCTGCTCGACGATCTCGACCCGGAGACGATCGCGTCCGCGCAGCAGGCGCTGGGCCGGAGCGAGTCGGTGGGACAGCTGCGGATGCTGGCGCTGCACGGCGGGTCGCGGGACAGGCTGGAGATCTCGCCCAATCTGTGGGCGGGCGTCGGCCTGGTGCGCGGCGGGGCCGGGACGGCGCTGGTCGGCAGCCATGCCGAGGTCGCCGACCGGATCGAGGAGTACCACGCACTGGGCGTCGAGCACTTCGTGCTCTCCGGCTATCCGCATCTGGAGGAGGCGTACTGGTTCGGGGAGGGCGTACGGCCGGAGCTGGCGGCCCGCGGGCTGCTGGAGGCCGGGCGCTCGCCGCTCGACGGGGTGCCCGCCGCGCACGGCCGCCCGGCGTCCGCGCCGGGTGGCGCGCCCCTGCTGGTCGCGGGCGGCCGCTGAGCGGGGAGGCGCGGGACGTGGAGGGGTGATGGGTGGTGTGGGGCGTGGTGGCGGTGACCGCCGCGCCCCACGCGGGCCTGTCAGGTCGGCGCGGGCGGCGTCCGGGCCGTGGTCCGCCGGGCCGGAGATGCGTCCGGCGGGCCGGGAAGACATCCGCCGCCTCCCGGGTTGGATGAAACATGAACTACTCCGGGGTGCGGGACGTCGAGGTCGTGGTGATCGGGGCCGGGCAGGCCGGCCTGGCCGCGGCCTTCCATCTGCGGCGGGCCGGCTGGGCGCCGGACCGGGACTTCGTCGTGCTCGATCACTCTCCGCGCCCCGGCGGGGCCTGGCAGTTCCGGTGGCCCACGCTCACGTACGACAAGGTGCACGGGATGCACGCGCTACCGGGCATGGAGCTGACCGGCGCCGACCCGCGGCGCCCGTCTGCCGAGGTGATCGGCGGGTACTTCGCACGCTACGAGGAGACCTTCGGGCTGCGGGTGCACCGGCCGGTGAGCGTGTCGGCGGTGCGGACGGGCGACGGCGGTACGGGCGACGGCGGGCGGCTGCTGGTCGAGACGTCCGAGGGCACGTACGCGCCACGGGCGCTGATCAATGCGACCGGGACCTGGGACCGGCCGTTCTGGCCCCGGATTCCGGGCCAGGAGGTCTTCGCCGGCCGTCAGCTGCACAGCGCGCAGTACACGGGGCCGGAGGACTTCCGCGGTGCGCGGGTCGTGGTCGTGGGCGGCGGGACGTCGGCCGTGCAGCAGCTGCTGGAGCTGGCCCCGGTCGCGGCCGCCACGACCTGGGTGACCCGTCGGCCGCCGGTGTTCCGGGAGGGGCCGTTCGGCGAGGAGCAGGGCCGGGCCGCGGTCGCCCTCGTGGCGGAGCGGGTACGGCAGGGGCTGCCGCCGCAGAGCGTGGTGAGTGTGACGGGGCTGCCGATGACCGAGGCGCTGCGGCAGGCCAGGGAAAGCGGCGTGCTGGTCCGGCAGCCGCTCTTCGCGCGCCTCACGTCCGACGGGGTGGCCTGGGCCGACGGCCGTACGGTCGAGGCCGATGTGATCCTGTACGCCACGGGCTTTCGCGCGGCGCTGGACCATCTCGCCCCGCTGCGGCTGCGCGAGCCGGGCGGCGGCATCCGGATGGACGGCACCCGCACCCTGCGTGATGCGCGGGTGCACCTCGTCGGGTACGGCCCCTCGGCGAGCACGATCGGCGCCAACCGCGCGGGGCGCACCGCGGTCCGCGACATCCGGTGGCTGCTCGACGGGTCCCGTCAACCCGACGTCAGTGAGGCGGAGTTGGTGGGAAGTCTGGCCTCGTGAGGGAGAGCGGCTCACTGCCGCCCCGGGGCACCGCAACAGGCTCCGCAGCCGCCCACACCCGGGTGCGGGAACACCCGTTCCCGGGCAAACATGATCGAAGAGGCGGGCCCTTCAATTGACTTACCGCGCCGGTCACTGTTGACGAGGCGCAGGCGGCGGGCTGCAGACCGTGAGCCGACGTCCTCCGGTCGATATCCCTTTTCGGGACGACGAGTTGGATCCCACACCACACGTCAAGGAGAAGCCCCCCATGAACATCCTCACCAACCTGCTCGCGTGCGTCCTTCACATCGTGGGGTGGCTCGTCTGACCCACCCCGTATGGAGGCGCCGCCGTCCCTGTCCCTGGAGCGGCGGCGCCTTCCTGTGCGGGGGCTCCCGTGCCCGGAGCCCCCGTCGTCTCGCTCCACCCTCTCCAACGGCCGGGCCCCACCGCCGAGTTCCCCTCCCCGGTGTGACCTTTCGCCCGCCCCGTACGCCTTCTCACCGTGGTGGCCATCGGCCATACTCCCGAACCGAAGCCGGAGCCGGTGGCGGCCGGCCGGCCGGCCGGAGAAACCATGGGAGTGCGTCACGGTGGGATCACTGCGGGCTGGTGGGACGGATGCGGGTACGGCGGCGGTTGCCGCGGCGGGCGCGGGTACCTGGAAGCTCGGGGACCTGGAGGTGAACCGTCTCGGTTTCGGTGCGCTGCGGTTGACCGGCAACGGGATGGGCGGGGGCTCGGACGGCCCGCCGATCAACCGGGAGCGTGCGGTCGGGCTGCTGCGGAGCGCGGTCGAGCACGGGGTGAACCACATCGACACCGCCGCGTTCTACTTCTCCCCGCTGCGCTCCGCCAACGAGCTGATCAACCGGGCGTTGTCGCCCTACCCCGACCATCTGGTCCTGGTGACCAAGGTCGGGCCCGGACGGGATCCGTCCGGCGCCTGGCTGCCCATGGCCAGGCCCGAGCAACTGCGCGGACAGGTCGAGGAGAACCTGCGCCAGCTCGGACGGGACCACCTCGACGTCGTCAACCTGCGCAGGAACGGTGTCACGTCGATCGCCGAGCACTTCGGCGCACTGGCGGAGCTGCGAGAGGCCGGGCTCATCCGCCACCTGGGCCTGTCGAGCGTCACGCCCGGGCATCTCGCCGAGGCCCGGGCCATCGCGCCCGTGGTCTGTGTGCAGAACTGGTACGGCCTGGAGCAGCGGACCGCCGACACCAACGGCCTGCTGGACCTCTGCCGTCGGCAGGACATCGCGTTCGTACCGTTCTTCGCGATCTCGGGCCGGCGGCGTGAGGCGTCCGCCACCGACACCCATGACGACCGGCTGCACGCGGTCGCCCGCGCACACGGCGCGACACCCGCGCAGATCCGGCTGGCCTGGACGCTGCACCGCGGCCCGCACGTACTGGCGATCCCCGGCACGTCCGACCCCGGCCACCTGACCGAGAACATCGCCGCGGGCGCCCTGCGCCTCTCCCGCGCCGACCTGGACAGCCTCGACGGCTTGGGCGACGTGAACGGATCGAGTGAACGGGGTGGCTCGAACGAGCCTACATAGCAAGGCAGTTGGGGTGTCACCGCGCTTCCTGCCGGTGCCGGCGACGGGGGGCTGTACCGACGAAGTCCGCCGCCGCCCGCTACGGTCTCCGGATGACCGAATCCGACACCGTGCACGCCACCCGCGCGGCCTATGACGCCATCGCCCCCACCTACGCGGAGCAGTTCCGCGACCCCTTGCGCGACCGTCCGTTGGAGCGCGGCCTCCTGAGTGCCTTCGCGGAGCTGGTGCGGACGAACGGTGACGGTGGGGTCGCGGACCTCGGCTGTGGTCCGGGCGACCTCACCGCACACCTCCACGGGCTGGGGCTGACGGCCTTCGGCGTCGACGCCTCCCCGGTGATGATCGAGCTCGCCCGGGCGGCCCACCCCGGGCTGCGGTTCGAGGTCGGCTCGATGGCCGCGCTGGACATCGGGGACGGCACGCTGGGCGGGGTGCTCGCGCGGTGGTCGGTCATCCACACCCCGCCGCGTGACCTTCCGTCCCTCCTGGCCGAGTTCGCCAGGGTCCTGGCTCCCGGCGGGCAACTGCTGATCGAGTTCCCGGCCACCGACGGCCCCGGCCACGAGACGCAGTCCTACGACCACGCAGTGACGACGGCCTACCGCTGGTCCCCCGATCACCTCGCCGGGCTCCTGCGCGCGCACGGACTGGCGGAGTCGGCCCGTCTGGTGATCCAGCCGAAGCCCACCGACCGTCGTCAGTTCCGGGAGGTCCAGCTGCTCGCGTGCAGAGTGTAGGCGCGGGAGCCACCGGCTGGGCTCGTGACAGCAGTGGCTTTGGGCGTGGGCCCGAGAAGGGCCAGGGGACGAGGCCGGGGTGGCCGGAGGATTTCGAGAGGGCCGCCAGGTGCGCCCCCTCGGCTCGGGAACCACCCTGGACTTCAGGGGCCTTGGGTGGTCCGGTCGTTCTTGCGGGAGGTGGCTCCCGCCGCGGTGAGGAGTTCGGCGGTTTCAGGGTGGGGGCCTTCGTTGGCCCAGTCCAGCGGGGAGCTGCCCGTTCCGTGGTCTTCGCGCACGTTCGGATCGGCACCGTGCGCCAGCAGTTCGCGCACTGTTTCGGTGTGTCCCCAGCACGCGGCTGCGCACAGCGCAGTGCCCTCCGAGCCCATTCCGCCGCTGCTCTCGGTGTCGGGGGAGGCGCCGGCCTTGAGAAGAAGACGGGCGATGTCGGCTTCCCCGGTGACGGATGCCAGATACAGAAAGGTGGTGCCGTCGCTGTATGGCTCGTTGGGGTCGGCCCCAGCCCGCAACACTGCCTTCACGACGGCGGTGTCACCCATCAGAATTGCGTTGAAAAGGCGCCGGGAACGCTTCTTGTGCTTCCGCTGGTTCATGGCGCCGAGGTTAGCGGCCGGGCGTCACGGGGACACCCCGGGGCCTGTCGCCTCGCCTTGGGGCGGCGGCCACCTGAGTCGCGGAGCGAACCGCAAGTTCGGTGACGCCGCGGATGCCGAATGGCCGCAGTGCACTGGTGCATGACGAAGCCCGAATGAGGCAGCCCTCCGGACGTAGGCCCCCGGCACCCTCACCGCTCCAGCGGGCCGTGAGCGGTCTCGGGCAGTCGAAAGTAGACGGCGGAGGAGACCAGGCACAGCACGGCCACGTAGACGGGGAAGAGGCCGGTGTGTCCCGTGTCCTTGAACAGCGTGCCGACATAGGGCGCCGTGCCGCCGAAGAGCGCAACGGTGAGCGAGTAGGGGAAACCGATTCCCGCGGCGCGCACCCGTGCCGGGAACGTCTCCGCGTTCACGGCCGCCGAGACGGCCGTGAAGCCGCTCAACAGGATCATGCCCGCGCACTGCACGAGCAGCAGGGTGACGAAGGAGTCGTCGAGCGTGCGCAACAGCGGCACGACGAGCACGGCGAAGCCGATCCCGAACATCAGCAACAGCGGCTTGCGCCCGATCCGGTCGGACACCATGCCCGCGAGGGGCTGGAGCACGGCGAAGAACGTCAGTGAGAGGGTGCCCGCCAGCAACGCGTCTGATTTCTCCACCCCGGCGTTGAGTTCGGCGTACGTCGGCAGGTACGACGTCCACGTGTAGTACGCGAGTGTGCCGCCCGCAGTGATGCCGCAGATCAGCAGCGACTCGCGCGGATGGCGGCGCAACGCCTCGAAGAGGCCTGGCCGCGAGGCCTTCGCCTGCTCTTCGATGGGGGTCTCCGCTGCTCGAACGGAGTCGAGAGCCTGGGGAAGCGTCTCGCGTGCGCCGCGCCGGACCCAGAAGCCCACCAGGCTCAGGAGCGCGCCCAGCACGAACGGGACCCGCCAGCCCCAGCTGCCCATGGTGGCGGGCGCGAGGTTCGCGACGAGCAGCGCCGCGACGCCGGAAGCGACGAGCTGGCCGATGGTCGTCGACACATACTGGAAGCTGGAGAAGAGCCCACGCCGCCCGGGCCCGGCCGACTCCACGAGGAACGTGGTCGAGGCGGCGAACTCCCCGCCCACCGACAGCCCTTGCAGCAGCCTGGCCAGGACGAGGACGACCGGTGCGAGGATCCCGGCGGCGGCATACGTCGGCGTCAGTGCCACCAGCAGGCTACTGCCGCCCATCAGCAGAATGGTCACCGTCAGCGCCGCGCGGCGACCGCGCCGGTCGGCGACCGCGCCCATCACCAGCCCGCCGACGGGCCGCATGAAGAAGCCCACCGCGAAAACCGCGAACGTCGAGAGCAGCGGCACCAGCGAATTCGCCGCGCTGACGGGGAAGATCTGCGCGGCGATATATGTGGCAAGGAAGGTGTATGTGTACCAGTCATACCATTCAACCGCATTGCCGACCGAGGCGGCGAGCAGCTGCCGCAGCCGCGACTGCCGGCTGACACCGTCGGGCGCCCGGTCCTCGGCTATGTACTCGGCACTCGACATGGTCCTCCGCTCCGGGTTCTTCTCGTGGGCCTGCCGCTGGGGCAGGATGGGCTGCCTGGTGATCATGTACCGCGGAAGCGGATGGCCGCCAGGGGCCGTGGCGGTCGAAAGGAGAGTGCAATGTGCGTGTAGCACTGTTCGTCACCTGTATCAACGATCTGCTCCAGCCGCGGACGGGGCAGGCGGTGGTGGCACTGCTGGAACGGCTGGGGGTGGAGGTCGCATTCCCGGAGGGGCAGAGCTGCTGCGGGCAGCCGCAGTTCAACACCGGCTACCGGCAGGCGACCGAGCCGCTGGTGCGCCGCTTCGACCGGGTGTTCCGCGACTTCGAGCATGTGGTCACCCCGTCCGGTTCGTGTGCCGCGATGGTGCGGGACAACTACCCGCGGATCGGTGCGAAGGCGGCCGCCGAGGGGCGCGGCCGGCAGCTCGCGGACGCGGCGGCGGCCGCGGTGGCCAAGACGTACGAGCTGACGGAGTTCCTGGTGGACGTGCTGAAGGTGGAGGACGTCGGCGCCTACTACCCGCACACCGTCACCTATCACCCGACCTGTCACGGGCTGCGGATGCTGGGGCTGGGTGACCGGCCGCGGCGGCTGCTGGAGCGGGTCGGGGGGCTGGAGCTGCGGGAGTTGCCGGGCGCCGAGGAGTGCTGCGGCTTCGGCGGCACCTTCGCGGTGAAGAACGAGGCGGTCTCGGCGGCGATGGGCGCCGACAAGGTCCGCCATGTGCGCGCGACCGGCGCCGAGGCCCTCTGTACGGTCGACAACTCCTGTCTGCTGCATCTGGGCGGGACCCTCAGCCGGCAGGGGGCGGCGGTCCGCCCGGTGCACATCGCCGAGATTCTGGCCAGTACGGAAGGGAGTGTGTGGTGAGCGGTACCTACCTGGGCATGCCGGCCTTCCCCCGGGCCGCGGCGGCCGCCACCCGGGACAGCCGGCTGCGCGCCAACCTCACCCACGCCACTCACACCATCCGTGACAAGCGGGCGGCGGCCGTGGCCGAGCTGGACGACTGGGCGCAGCTGCGGGCGGCGGGCGCCGCGGTGAAGGACCGTACGCTGCGCCACCTGGACCACTATCTGGAGCAGTTGGAGACCGCGGTCACGGCCGCCGGCGGGCAGGTCCACTGGGCGGCGGACGCCGACGAGGCCAACGCGCTGGTGACCCGGCTCGTGCGGGAGACCGGTGAGCGTGAGGTCGTCAAGGTCAAGTCGATGGCGACGCAGGAGATCGGGCTGAACGAGGCGCTGGCCGAGGCCGGTATCCGTGCCTACGAGACGGATCTGGCCGAGCTGATCGTGCAGCTCGGCGGGGATCTGCCGTCGCACATCCTGGTGCCGGCGATCCATCGCAACCGCTCGGAGATCCGTGACATCTTCCGCCGGGAGATGGCCGGCTGGGGCCGTCCGGCGCCCGAGGGGCTCTCCGACTCCCCCGCCGAGCTGGCCGAGGCGGCGCGGCTGCACCTGCGGGAGAAGTTCCTGTCGGCGAAGGTCGGGATCTCCGGCGCCAACTTCATGGTGGCCGAGACCGGCACGCTGGTCGTGGTGGAGTCCGAGGGCAACGGCCGGATGTGTCTGACCCTGCCCGAGACCCTGATCTCCGTCGTGGGCATCGAGAAGGTGGTGCCGAGCTGGCAGGACCTGGAGGTCTTCCTCCAGCTGCTGCCGCGCTCCTCCACCGCGGAGCGGATGAACCCGTACACCTCCACATGGACGGGTACGACGGACGGCGACGGTCCGCGGACCTTCCATCTCGTGCTGCTCGACAACGGGCGGACCGACACCCTCGCCGACACCGTCGGGCGGCAGGCGCTGCGCTGTATCCGCTGCTCGGCCTGTCTGAACGTCTGCCCGGTGTACGAACGGGCCGGCGGCCATGCCTACGGCTCGCCCTACCCGGGCCCGATCGGCGCCATCCTCACTCCCCAACTGCGCGGCATCGCGGGCTCGTTGGAGGCATCGCTGCCGTACGCCTCCTCGTTGTGCGGGGCGTGCTACGAGGTGTGTCCGGTCGCGATCGACATTCCCGAGGTGCTGGTGCATCTGCGGGAGCGGGTGGTGCAGGGCGGGCCGGTCACCCGGGGCGGGGCGCGGGTCGTGCTCAAGCCGGCCAGGGGGCATGCCGCGGAGCGGGCCGCGATGCGCGCGGCGACCTGGGCCTTCGACCACCCGGGGGCGCTGCGCGCCGGGGAGCGGCTGGCGGCCCGCACCCGGCGGCTGCATCCGCGGCGGCTGCCGGGGCCGGGGCGCGCCTGGTCGCGGACCCGCGATCTGCCCCCGGTGCCCGCCGAGTCCTTCCGTGACTGGTGGCGGCGCACCCGCCGGGAACCGTCCGAGCAGCGAGGAGAGGGCGCATGAGCAGCCGGGAGGTGGTGCTGGCGCGGGTGCGCCGGGCGCTGGCGGATGTGCCGCGCGAGGAGTGGCCGGACGGGGCGCCGGTGGCGCGTGACTACCGGCGGGTGCACGGGTCGCGTACGGCGCAGGAGACCGTCGAGCTGCTCGCGGAGCATCTCGCGGACTACCGGGCGGTGGTGCACCGCAGTACCGCCGGGGCGCTGCCGGAGCTGATCGGGCGGCTGCTGGCGGCGCGCGGTGCGCGCACGCTGCTGGTGCCGCCGGGCCTGGACGCCTCGTGGGTGGCCGCGCCGGACGTCACCCGTGTCGAGGACCGGGCGTCGGCCACGGCGGGTGAACTCGATGCCGTGGACAGTGTACTGACGGGCTGCGCGGTGGCGATCGCGGAGACCGGCACCCTGGTGCTGGACGGCGGGCCCGATCAGGGCAGGCGCCGGATCACGCTGGTGCCCGACCATCACCTGTGTGTGGTGCGCGTCCCCGATCAGGTGGTCGGCTCGGTGCCGCAGGCGCTGCCGCGGCTGGCCCCGGACCGCCCGCTGACCTGGATCTCCGGACCGTCCGCCACCAGCGACATCGAACTCGACCGGGTGGAGGGCGTCCACGGCCCGCGGACGCTGGAGGTCATTTTGCTGACGGAGGCGTAGCCGCCCGGGCGGTGTGCAGGGCCCAGCCGATCAGGGGGAGCTGGGCCGGCAGCCGGCCGTAGGCCAGGGCCTTGAGCGGGGCGGGGCGGTGGCGCCAGTCGTGGGCCATCTTGACGTTGGCCGGGAAGACGGCGGCGAACAGGCCGGCCGCGGCGAGCGCCCCGGCCCGGCGGGTGCGGGGCAGGGCCACGGCGGCGGCGACCGCGAGTTCGGCGGCGCCGCTGGCGTACGTCCAGGCGCGCGGGCCGCCGGGCAGCCGGCGGGGCACGAGCGCGTCGAAGGGCTTCGGCGCGAGGAAGTGGAGGGTTCCCATCCCCGCGAGCAGACGGGCCAGCGCGCGGGCGGAACGGTCGTCGGCGGTCACGGGAGCTCCCGGATCGAAGGGCGGCGGGCCGGGAAGGGGGTGCGGCGGCCACCCCGACCAATGAACTGGCCGCCGCGCCCCCGACCTTACCCGCGGGTCACTTACGGGGCCATCATCTGCTCACCGGCCGGAGTGAGGTCTGCGTCACGCCGTACCAGCGCGGCATAGCGTCCGTCGGCGGCGAGCAGCTCGTCGTGGGTGCCGCGCTCGGCGATCCGGCCGGTGTCCAGCACCACGATCTGGTCGGCGTCGCGGATCGTGGAGAGACGGTGGGCGATGGTGAGGGTGGTGCGACCGGCGGACAGTTCGTCGACGGCCTGCTGTACGGCGTGTTCGGTGCGGGTGTCCAGGGCGCTGGTGGCTTCGTCCAGGACGAGGACGGGCGGGTCGCGCAGGATGGTCCGGGCGAGGGCGAGGCGCTGCTTCTCGCCGCCGGAGAAGCGGTAGCCGCGCTCGCCGACGAGGGTGTCGTAGCCGTCGGGAAGGGAGGCGATGTGGTCGTGGATCTGGGCGGCCTTGGCGGCGCGTTCGATCTCCCCGTCGGTGGCGTCCGGCTTGGCGAAGCGGAGGTTGTCGGCGACCGAGGCGTGGAAGAGGTAGGTCTCCTGGGAGACCACTCCGACCGTGCGGGCGAGGGTGTCGAAGTCGAGGTCGCGGACGTCGGTGCCGTCGAGGGTGACCCGGCCGCCGGTCACGTCGTAGAGGCGCGGCACGAGGTAGCTCAGGGTGCTCTTGCCGCTGCCGGTCGGTCCGACGACGGCGAGGCTGCCGCCGGCGGGGACGGTCAGGTCGATGCCGTCGAGGGTGGGGGCGGCGTCGGGGTCATAGCGGAACGTGACGTTCTCGAAGCGGATCTCGCCGCGCGGGGCGGCGATCCGGACCGGCTCGGCGGGCTCGGTGATGGCGACCGGCAGATCGAGGTACTCGAAGATGCGCTGGAAGAGCGCGAGCGAGGTCTGCATCTGCACGCCGGTGGACAGCAGGGAGACGGTGGGCCGCAGCAGGCCCTGCTGGAGCGAGACGAAGGCGACCAGGGTGCCCAGGGAGAAGGCGGGGCCGCCGAGCTGGAGGACGAGTCCGGCCGCCCAGTAGATCAGCGCGGGCATGGCGGCCATGACGATGCCGATGGTGGCCATCCGCCAGCGGCCGGCCATGTTGGCGCGGACCTCCAGCTCGACCAGGCGCTCGGACTCGTCGGCGAAGCCCTTGGTGAGGGAGTCGGCGCGGCCCATGGTGCGGCCGAGGAGGATGCCGCTGACCGAGAGGGACTCGGTGACCATCGCGGACATCGCGGCCATCTGCTTCTGGCGCCGGGTGGTGATCTTCTTGCGTTCGTTGCCGACCCGGCGGCTGATCCAGACGAAGAGCGGAAGCAGCAGCAGGGAGACGACGGTCAGCCGCCAGTCGAGGGCGACCATGGCGCAGACGGTGGCGAGGACCGAGGTCAGGTTGGAGACCAGGGACGTGGCGGTGGAGGTGACCGTAGCCTGCATGCCGCCGATGTCGTTGGCGATCCGGGACTGGACCTCGCCGGTGCGGGTGCGGGTGAAGAAGGCCAGCGGCATGCGCTGGAGCTTGGCGTAGACGGCGGTGCGCAGGTCGTGCATGACGCGCTGGCCGACGGTGGTCGACACCAGGGTCTGCAGCACGCCGAAGACGCTGGTGGTGACGGCCGTGGCGATCATGCCGAGGGCGAGCAGGCTCAGCAGTCCGGTGCGCCGGCCGGGGATGGCCACGTCCAGGATCTCGCGGAGGAGGAACGGGGAGGCCACCGACACCAGCGAGGAGGCGCCGACGAGCAGGCCGACGAGGATCAGCCGGCCGCGGTAGGGGCGGAAGAGAGCGAGGATCCGCCGCAACGGCACCGGCGTGTCCGGGTCCTTGGGCGGTGGGGTCCACTGGGGATCGTCGCTGCGCATGGGCTCCTTCGAAAGGGTGCGGGAGGGTCCGGCCGGGGGCGGCCGGAGGCAAGCGTCGTGGAGCTTAGCTCATTGTTACCTATACTCACAATGAACCTGGTCCTGATATCCGCTATCCTCGCGGCATGCCCTCCCCCGAGCCGACGGTCAGCACCTCGAACCTCGCCGAACAGCTGGTACGGCTGACCCGCCGGATGCACCGCGCCCAGAAGCACCATCTGGAGCACCTGGACATCGCCTTCACCCCCGCGCAGTCCCGGCTGCTGCGGATCGTCGACCACTACCGCGGTACCCCGCCGCGGATGGCCGACCTCGCCGAGCGGCTGGAGGTCGTCCCGCGTGCGGTGACGACGCTGGTGGACGCGCTGGAGGCGAACGGCGCGGTGCGCCGGGTGCCCGATCCGGCCAACCGGCGGGTGGTGCGCATCGAGCTGACCGACACCGGCCGGTCCACCCTGCGCGCGTTGCGCAGCGCCCGGCGGGCCGCGGCGGAGGAGATCCTGGCCCCCCTGACCACCGATCAGCGCGAGGTGCTCGGCGGACTGCTGTCCACCCTGGTCGACGGGCCGGGTGCACCGCATTGAGCTGACGTGCCGTCAACCGGAGGAGTGCCGCCATGCCCCTGCTGGAGCCGGACCCCCAGAGCCTGCGGCCCACCGCCCCCGCCGATCCCGCGCCCGACCGGGTGGCCGCCGGGCGCGCGGCGGGCACCCCCGAGCGGCTGCGGGACGACCTGATCGCGCTGCTCGGCGCGGACAAGGTGCTCCACTCCCTCTCCGACCTGGTCCGCCACGCCTCCGACGCCAGCCCGTACCGCTTCGTGCCGCACGTCGTGGTCGTGGCCGAGGACCTCGACGACGTCTCCGCGGTCCTCTCCTACGCCCGGGACCACGGCCGCCATGTCGTCTTCCGGGCCGCCGGGACCTCGCTCAACGGCCAGGCCCAGGGCGAGGACATCCTCGTCGAGGTGCGCCGCCACTGGTCCGGGGTCGAGGTGCTCGACGGCGGCGCCCGGGCGCGGATCCGGCCGGGCACCACCGTGCTGCGCGCCAACGTGGCCCTGGCCCGCCACGGCCGGCTGCTCGGGCCCGATCCGGCCAGCGCCCTCGCCTGCACCCTGGGCGGAGTGGTCGCCAACAACGCCTCCGGGATGACGGCCGGCACCACCCGTAACTCCTACCGGACGCTGGCCTCGATGACCCTGGTCCTGCCGTCGGGCACGGTCGTGGACACCGCACGGCCGGACGCCGACGCGCGGCTGGCCGAGGCCGAACCGGCGCTGTGCGCGGGCCTGCTGGCGCTCAAGGCGGAGATCGAGGCGGATGCCGCGCTGGTGGCCAGGATCCGCGCCAAGTACGCGATCAAGAACACCAACGGCTACCGCCTGGACGCCTTCCTCGACGGCGCGACACCGGTACGGATCCTGCGCGGGCTGATGGTCGGCTCCCAGGGCACCCTCGGCTTCATCGCCGAAACCGTCTTCGACACCGTGCCGCTGGAGAGGCACACCACCGGCGCGTTGCTGTTCTTCCCGACGCTGCGCGCGGCGGCCGCGGCGGTGGAGCGGTTCAACGAGGCGGGCGCACGGGCCGTGGAGCTGATGGACGGCAACACCCTGCGCGCCTCCGTGCGGGTGGCCGGGGTGCCCGCCGACTGGGCGGCGCTGCCCAAGGAGACCACCGCGCTGCTGGTGGAGTTCCGGGCGCCCGACGCGGCCTCCCTCGACGGGTACGAGCGGGCCGCCGGGCGGGTGCTGGCCGCGCTGGAGCCGGTCGCCCCGGTCGCGTCCGTCCGCAACTCCTTCACCCGGGACCCGGCGGTCCTCGGCGGCTACTGGAAGGCCCGCAAGGCGTTCGTCACGGCGGTCGGCGGCTCCCGGCCCCCGGGGACGACACTGATCACCGAGGACTTCGCGGTGCCGCCGGCCCGGCTCGCGGACGCCTGTACGGCCCTGCTGGAGCTCCAGTCACGGCACGGCTTCGACACCGCGGTCGCCGGGCACGCCGCCCACGGCAATCTGCACTTCCTGCTCGCCTTCGACGCGGCGAAGCCGGACGACGTGGCGCGCTACGCCGCGTTCATGGCGGACTTCTGCCGGCTGGTCGTGGAGCGCTTCGACGGGTCGCTGAAGGCCGAGCACGCCACCGGCCGCAACATCGCACCGTTCCTCGCCCTCGAATGGGGGCCGCGGGTCACGGAGTTGATGTGGCGGATCAAGGAGCTGGTCGACCCGCACGGCGTGCTGGCTCCCCGCGTCCTGCTCGACCGCGACCCCCGGGCGCATCTGCGCGGGCTGAAGACCCTCCCCGGCATCGAGGCGGCCGCCGACCCGTGCATCGAATGCGGCTTCTGCGAACCGACCTGCCCCAGCGCGGACCTGACCACCACACCGCGCCAGCGGATCGTTTTGCGCCGCGAGATGCTGCGGCAGCCGGCCGGCTCCCCGGTCACCGCCGCGTTGTTGGACGCGTACGGCTATGCCGCGGTGGACACCTGCGCCGGCGACTCGACCTGCGCCCTGGACTGCCCGGTGGGCATCGACACCGGCGCGCTGATGAAGGACTTCCGCCACCGGCGCCACACCGCCCGCGAGGAGTCGGCCGCGGCCCTGGCCGCCCGGCACTTCCGGACCGTCGAGCGGGCGGCGCGGCTGGCGGTGGCCGCGGCGGACCGGCTCGACGACCGGCTGCTGACCGCGCTCACCCGCGCCGCCCGCCGGGCCGTACGCCCCGATCTGGTGCCCGAGTGGTTGCCGCGGATGCCCGGTCCGGCGGCTCGCGCACTGCCCGCGACCCGGCGGGCGGGAGCGGCCGCGGTCTACTACCCGGCGTGCGTGAACCGGATCTTCGGCGGGCCCGCCGGGTACCGGGGGCCCTCCCTGCCGGAGTCGATGGTGGCGGTGTCGCGGCGGGCCGGCCGGCCGGTGTGGATCCCGCCGGATGTCGCCGGGACCTGCTGCGCGACGATCTGGCAGTCCAAGGGATACCGGCGCGGGACCGCGGTGATGGCCAACCGCGTGGTCGAGGCGGCCTGGGGGTGGACGGCGGGCGGCAGACTGCCGCTGGTGGTGGACGCCTCCTCGTGCACCCTGGGGCTGTCCCGGGAAGTCCTGCCGTATCTGACGCCGGCCAACCGGGCCCTGCACGACGGGCTGACCGTCGTTGACTCCGTCGTCTGGGCCGCCGGAGAGCTGCTGCCGCGTCTGGAGCCGGTGCGCCCGGCCGGCTCCGCGGTGCTCCATCCCACCTGCGCCACGGCGCACCTGGGCAACGGGGAGCAGCTGCGGGAGGTGGCCCGGGCGTGTGCGCGGGAGGTGGTGGTGCCCGACGACGCGGGCTGCTGCGCCTTCGCCGGGGACCGCGGAATGCTGCACCGGGAGCTGACGGAGTCGGCCACCGCCAAGGAGGCCGCCGAGGTGGCGGAGCGGCACTTCGACGCGTATCTGTCGGCGAACCGGATGTGCGAGATCGGGATGGACCACGCCACCGGGGGCCGCGGCTACCACTCGGTCGTGATGGCGCTGGAGCGCGCCACCCGGACCGGCGGGCCGGACGGGCCGGGGCGGCCGGGCCCGTCCGGCGGGTGAGGAACGAGGGGAGGAGCGGCGCGCTCAGCGCACGGGAAGCAGCGCCACCGCGCGCTTCGCCGGGACGGTCAGACGGACCTTCCCGTCACCCCCGACGGTGAACGTGTGGCCGTCGCACGACGACGGGTCGGCGGCGACCACATCGCAGTACGTCCCGCCGGGCAGCGAGGTCGCGAAGGTCTGGTTCAGCTCCCCGTCGCCGTTGTTGAGCGCGACGAAGCCCTTGCCGCCGCGCCCGAAGGCGAGCGCGCTGCTCCCGTTGTCCCACCAGTCGGTCAGCTGGGCTGCGCCCACCGCGTTGCGGAACCCGACCATCCCGGTGATCTCCCGCCTGGCGTGCTCGCGGGTCCAGCCGGCGCTGCCGCTCGGCGGTCCGGCGTCCTTGTCGGTCCACTCGTAGCCGGAGTAGACGTTCGGTGCGCCGTAGGGCGAGGCGAGCATGAAGACGTTGGCCAGGGTGTAGACCGCGCCGTCCTTGTAGGTCAGCGTCGAGCCGTTGCGCTCGGTGTCCCAGTTGTCGACGAAGGTACGGGCCTTGTCGCCGCCGAGCTTGCCGTCCGCCACCGACTTGAGCTGAGCGAGGCCGCCGCCCTGGAAGGCGCTCTTGAGCTGGCTACCGTAGCGGAATTCGTCGACGTCGCCGGTGCCGGTGTACTCGTCGGGCTGTACGGCCTCGCCGGCGCCGTGGATGACCTCCTGCACCCAGTAACCGGGGTCGCGCATCTTGCCCTTGATGGCGGCGAGGTCGGTGGCGGAGATGTGCTTGGCGGCGTCCACCCGGAAGCCGTCCACGCCCATCGACCGCAGGCCGTCGAGGTACTTGGCGAGGGTGGTGCGGACGTACTCACTGCCGGTGTCGAGGTCGGACAGGCCCACCAGTTCGCAGGTCTGGACGTCGGTGCGGTTGCCGTAGTCGGAGATGCTCCGGCGGCAGCCGTGGAAGTCCTGGTCCTGATAGAAGCCGGGGTAGCGGTACTTGCTGTACCGGGTGCCGCCGGTGCCGGTGCCGGATCCCGCGGCCATGTGGTTGATGACGGCGTCGGCGATGACCTTGACGCCCGCGCCGTGGCAGGTGCGGACCATCGAGGCGAAGGCGTTCCGGTCGCCCAGCCGGCCGGCGATCTTGTAGCTGACGGGCTGGTACGAGGTCCACCACTGGTCGCCCTTGATGTGCTCGGTGGCGGGCGAGACCTCGACATAGCCGTAGCCGGCCGGACCGAGCTGATCCGTACAGGCCTTGGCGACATCCGTGTACTTCCACTCGAACAGCGTGGCGGTGACGGTCTTTTCGCCGGGCGGGGCGGCCTGGGAGGACCACGGCGCGAAGGTGGCGAGGCCGGCCGCGGCCAGCACGCCGGCCAGCGCCCCGCCGAGCACACGGGAACGTTGCTGCATCTTGCGGCTCCTTGGTCATGGGGCACGGCAGGCACACCGCGCCCACGAGTGCAGCCACGCGCCGGCCGCCATGGGGGATGGTGTACCGGAGCCTGCCGTTCGCCTTGTGGACACGTCAAGGCCTTCCGCAAGGCATTTCAGTTGCTTGCGAAAGAAGCTGACGGCATCTCGTCCGGACTTGCGGAAGAAGATCGGCCGATGCGGCAGAGAATCCGCCCGTGCCCCGACCGGTCTCCCCTTGGCCCTCTTGTGCCCCGGCCCAGCGGCCGACAAGGTCCTGACCGAGGTTCACGCATGCCCCGGTACCCCACCGTTCCCTGGAGGATCGATGCACGAGGCACCCGCGCAGCACCACGACGCGCACAACGACCGCGGCGACGCCAACGAGGCGGGTCCGAGCCGCCGTTCGGTCCTGTGGACCGCCGGTGCGGCGGGCGCCGGGCTGGGGCTCGGCGGCCTGTCGTCCACCCAGGCCGCGGCGGCCGCACCCGCGGCGGCGGGCTCCGCCGCCTCCCCCACGGCCACCGGCAAGACCATGATCGGGGTGCCGTTCGAGCGGCGCGGCACCGTGCGCGTCGGCATCATCGGTCTCGGCAACCGCGGCGGCAGCATGATCGACCTCTTTCTCGCGGTGCCGGGCGTCCGCGTCGTCGCCCTGTGCGACCCGGTCACGGAGAAGACCGCCAAGGCCGCCGCGAAGGTCACCGCCGCGGGTCAGCCCGCCCCTGCCGTCTACACCCACGGCGAGCACGACTACGAGAACCTCTGCGCCCGCGGCGACATCGACTTCGTCTACGCCGCCACGCCCTGGGACCGGCACTTCGAGATGGCGAAGGCGGCGCTGCTGCACGGCAAGCACGTGGGCGTCGAATGCCCCCTCGCGCTGCGCCTGGACCAGCTGTGGGAGCTGGTCGACCTCTCCGAGCGCACCCGCAGACACTGCATGCAGCTGGAGAACTGCTGCTACGGCAGAAACGAGATGCGGGTGCTGCGGATGGCGCACGCGGGCCTGTTCGGCGAGCTGCTGCACGGCGCCGGCGCCTACGTCCACGATCTGCGCGGCCTGATGTTCGACCCGAAGTACTACGAGGGGCCGTGGCGCAGGCTGTGGCACACCCGGCTGCGCGGCGACCTCTACCCCAATCACGGGTTCGGCCCGGTCGCCAACTACATGGACCTCAACCGCGGGGACCGCGCCGTCCGCATCTCCAGCATCGGCACCCCCGCCCTGGGCCTCGCCGCCTACCGCAAGGAGCACATGCCCGCCGGCGACCCGAGCTGGAAGGAGTCCTACATCGGGAGCGACCGGACGATCAGCCTCGTCCAGACCGCCAGGGGACGGGCGATCCGGCTGGAGCACGATGTCTCCACCCCGCACCCCTACAGCCGCATCAACAGCCTCGGCGGCACCAAGGGGCTCTTCGAGGACTACCCCGAGCGGATCTATCTCGAACCGGACCACAGCAACGACGAGTGGGGCGACTTCGGCACGTACGCGCAGTGGGACCACTGGCTCTGGAAGGAGCACGCCAACCCGCCCGGCGGCCACGGCGGCATGGACTACCTGCTGGTCTTCCGGCTGATGCAGTGCATGCGGCTGGGCCTCGTACCGGACTTCGACGTCTATGACGCGGCGACCTGGACCGCGCCGGTGCCGCTGAGCGACCTCTCGATCAAGGCGAACGGCGCGCCGCAGGAGATCCCCGACTTCACCCGCGGACTGTGGAAGAAGGCCCGCCCGGGGATGGATTCGCAGAAGCCGCAGGAGTAGGCACACGGGCGCGGGCCCGGCGGGCGGCGCGTCCGCCGGGCCCGCGCGTCCGCCGGTGCGCGCCCCGGCCCGGCGTACCGCCGAGGTGCCGCGAAACGCCCCGCGGCACCGAAGGCCCGGCGTCAGGCCGCCAGATGCGCCTTGTCACCCATGACCACCACCGGCTGCCGGGCCGGATCCAGGGCGCGCAGCAGGGCCTGCATCGCGGCCTTCGGCACGCTGACGCAGGCGGAGGTGCCGCTGCCGTGGTCCATGTGCAGCCAGACCCCGCCGCCCTTGGACTGCCCCTCGGGACGGGTCGGGTCCAGCGGAGAGGTCCCCTTGACGCGGTTGTAGTTGATCGCGACGACGTAGTCGAAGTCGTGGCGGGTGTTCTTGGACCAGTACGACGGCGGGGTGAACGCCGAGGAGTGCGTATAGGGCAGCTTGGCGCCCGGGTCGGCGAGCACACCGCCGGCGTCGGTGAGCGTGAAGACCCCGACCGGGCTGCGCTTGTCCCCCTCGTGATGGTGCACCGTCCAGCCGCGGCGGCCGTTGTGCGCGGCCCAACGCCCCTTCTGGTCCCAGCCCTTGGCGCCCTTGTCGTAGAGCACGACGGTGGCGTCGGCGGAGTCCGCCCCGTCCCCGTAGACCGCGACGACCTGCCGGGAGGCGGCGGGGATCCGTGAGCGCAGCGCGGAGCCGACCTCGGGGATGTGCGCGAGGTGGGTGGTGGCCGACGCCCCGCGGGCCGGGCCGCCGGGGCGCTCCCCCTTTCCCGCGCCGTCGTCCCTGCCGTCGCCCTTGCCGCTGCCGCCGCAGCCGGCCAGAAGGACCAGCCCCGCCGCGGCCACCGCCGTCATCCGCATCGCACTGCCCGCTGTTCGCATGGCCCTAATGGTCGCACCGCCGCAACGGCGCGCTTCCGGCACCCGCCCGCTCCGTGCGGACCGCCACACGATTGTCCGAAAGAGGCGGGCACTGCGGAAAAACCGTTTGAAATCAGACCTCCCGCCGGGCCAACCTTCCAGAACCTCCGCCCGCGACACGACCGGCGCGAGGACCACTTCACCCTGCCCGGACGGCCCGCCGCCCCCCACCTCACTCCGACTTCGCCTGGGACATCATGCACATTCGCGACCTTCCGCATACCGACCCTGGCGTCCCGGACGTCCGCACGGGCGGCGCCTTCCTCCGCTGGCTCTGCGCCCGGCAGATCGGCGGACAGCTGGCGGCCCTCGCCTGGGGACTGCTGAACCTCGGCGGCATCGCGGCCTCCCCGCTGGCGGTGGGCCTCGCCGTGCAGGCCGTGGTGGACCGCGACGCCGGCCGCCTCCTCCTGGCCGGCGGGCTGGTGCTGGCCCTGGGACTGCTGATCGCGTTCGGCGGGGTGATGCTCCACCGGGCCGCGGTCACCAACTGGATCACGTCCGTCGCCCGGATGCAGCAGCTGCTCGCCCGCAAGACCACGGAACTGGGCGCGGCCATGACGCGTCGAGTGGCGGCCGGCGAGATCGCCGCCGTCAGCACCGGCGACCTGGAGAAGATCGGCTGGTTCGTCGAGGCGCTCTCCCGGTTCGGCGCCTCGGCGGTGACCACGGCCGGCCTGTGTGTCGCACTCGCCTGGTACCAGCCCGCGCTGGGTGCCCTGGTCGCACTGGGCGTCCCCGTCATGGCGCTGGCCGTCCTGCCGTTGCTGCCGCCCGCCATCCGGCGCGCCGACGCACAGCGCGACAAGGCCGGTCAGGCCACCGAACTGGCCTCCGACACCGTCGCCGGGCTGCGCGTGCTGCGCGGCATCGGCGGTGAGGAGCTCTTCCTCGGCCGCTACCGCACCGCCTCCCAGGAGGTCCGCAGGGCCGCCGTCCGCAGCGCCCGGATGTGGTCGCTGATCTCGGCCGTCCAGGTACTGCTGCCGGGCCTGCTGCTGCTCGCGGTGGTCTGGTACGGCGCCCGGCTCGCCCTCGACGGCACGATCGGCGTCGGCGATCTCGTCACCCTCTACAGCGCGGTCGCCTTCCTGCTCGTCCCGCTCCGGCACTTCGAGGAGATCGCCCAGGCCTATGCCTTCGCCCGGCCCTCCGCGACCCGCACGGCCCGCGTGCTGGCCCAGCACCGTCCGGCCGGCGAACCCACCGAGGACCTGGCGGCGGCACCGGCCGGCGAGCTGCACGACCCGGTCAGCGGTCTGACCGCACCGGCCGGCCGGCTCACCGCCGTGGTCTGCGGCGACCCCGACGCCGCGGGCCGGCTCGCCGAACACCTGGGCGGGCACCCGTCGTCGGCCGACGACGACGCACGGGGCGGCCCGCCCTCCGTCGTCCTCGGCGGCACCCCGCTGAACGCACTGCCGCGCGACGCCGCCCGCCGGGCCGTACTCGTCCACGACAAGGACCCGATGCTGCTCTCCGGCACCCTCGGCGAGCTGCTCGACGTACCGGCCTCCGGGCGGGTGGGCGCGACGCAGGCACTGGCCGCGGCGCAGTGCGGCGATGTGCTGACCGCGCTGGCCCAGGCCTCCGCCGACGATTCGGGCGACCCGATGCGCGCCCACATCACCGAGCGCGGCCGGTCGTTGTCCGGCGGCCAGCGGCAGCGGCTGGCGCTGGCCCGCTCGCTGGTCACCGACCCGGAGGTGCTGGTGCTGGACGAGCCGACCAGTGCCGTCGACGCCCACACCGAGGCCCGGATCGCCGACGGCATGCGGGAGCTCAGAAGCGGACGCACGACGGTCGTGCTCACCTCCAGCCCGCTTCTGCTGGACCGGGCCGACGAGGTGGTGTTCCTCCAGGAAGGCGCCGTCGTCGCCCGGGCCACCCACCGCGAACTGCTGCACCTGTACCCCGCCTACCGCGCGGTCGTCACCCGCGCACCGGACCCCGAGCCGGCGATGTCGGCCGGCCGTCCCCGGCAAGAAGGGAAAACCGCATGATCGGCCTGGCGCCCCCGGCCCACGATCCGGACGCCCCGCAGACCGCCACCACCCTGCCGGTCGGCTCACCGGCGACGGTGCGCGCCTACGTCGGCGGCCTGATCCGCCGTCACCGGACGGCCTTCACGGTGCTGGTCGCCGTGAACGCCGCAGCGGTGATCGCCTCCATGGCCGGGCCGTACCTGCTGGGCGGCGTCGTGGAGAAACTCTCCGCGGGCGACCGCGACATCCCGCTGGAGCACACCCTCGTCCTGTTCGCCCTCGCGCTGGCCGCCCAGACGGTGTTCGTCCGGATGGTCCGGCTGCGCGGGGCGATGCTCGGCGAGCAGATGCTCGCGGACCTGCGTGAGGACTTCCTCGTACGGTCCGTGTCCCTGCCGCCGGGCGTCCTGGAACGGGCCGGCACCGGCGACCTGCTGTCCCGGATCACCACCGACGTCGACCGGCTCTCCAGCGCGATGCGCGAGGCGGTGCCGCAACTGGCCATCGGGGTGGTGTGGGCGGCGCTGCTGATCGGCGGGATCACCGTGACCGCGCCGCCGCTCGCGCTGGCCGTGCTGCTCGCACTGCCGCTGCTGATCGTCGGCTGCCGCTGGTACTTCAGGCGGGCCCCGAGCGCCTATCGCTCGGAGGCGGCCGGCTACGCCGCAGTGTCCGCCGTGCTCACCGAGTCCGTCGACGCGGGCCGCACCATCGAGGCCCACCGGCTCGGCGCCCGCCGCATCGCACTCTCCGAGCACCGGGTCCGGGAATGGACCCAATGGGAGCGCTACACCCTCTCCCTCCGGTCGGTGCTCTTCCCCGTCGTCGACCTGACACATGTGCTGCTGCTGGGCGCGGTGTTGCTGCTCGGCGGGGCTTTCGTCATCGCAGGCTGGATCACCCCGGGGCAGCTGACGACCGGCGCGCTGCTGTCACAGATGATGATCGAGCCGGTCGGCCTGATCCTGCGGTGGTACGACGAGCTGCAGGTGGCCCAGGTGTCCCTCGCGCGACTCGTCGGCGTCCGGGAGATCGAACCGGAAGCCGGGGATCCGGAGCGGTACCCGGACGGTCGCGACGTGCACGCCGACCGGGTCAGCTTCGGCTACCGCGCCGACGTGGACGTGCTGCGCGAGGTCTCGTTGCAGATCCGCCCGGGCAGCAGGCTGGCCCTGGTGGGGCCCTCCGGCGCCGGAAAGTCGACGCTCGGCCGGCTGCTGGCCGGCATCTACGGCCCCCGCGCCGGGACCGTCACCCTCGGCGGGGCCGAGCTGTGCGCACTCCCGGCCGAGCAGATCCGCGAGCAGGTGGCGCTGGTCAACCAGGAACACCATGTCTTCGTGGGTTCCCTGCGCGACAACCTCCGCCTGGCCCGCGCCACGGCGGCCGACACCGAACTGTGGGCCGCACTCGGCGCGGTGGACGCCGACGGCTGGGCACGGGCCCTGGGCGAGGGCCTGGACACCGAGGTCGGCTCGGGCGGCCACCCGCTGACCCCGGCCCAGGCACAGCAGATCGCACTGGCCCGGCTGGTCCTCGCCGACCCGCACACCCTCGTCCTGGACGAGGCGACCTCCCTGCTCGACCCCCGGGCGGCCCGCCATCTGGAACGTTCGCTGGGCAAGGTGCTGGACGGCCGCACGGTGGTGGCGATCGCCCACCGGCTGCACACCGCGCACGACGCCGACGTGATCGCCGTCGTCGAGGAGGGCCGCATCAGCGAACTGGGCAGCCACGACGAACTGGTGGCAGCCGAGGGCGCGTACGCGGCGCTGTGGCGGTCTTGGCACGGGTGAGGGGGAGAGGGGGAAGAGGGGGGAGAGGGGGAAGTGGGGGTCCGGGTTGTGTGGCTAGCGGCGCGGGTCCTCAGCCTGGTGGCTGGGGGCGGGGGCTGGGGGGCCGGTTTCCCGCTCTGGTGAGTTGGGGTGGGGCCCGGGGGCTCCGGTTCCCGCCCCAGAGGCTTGGGGGCGGGGGCCTTGGATTCCGGCGCTCGGGGTGGGCGTTGGGGGTGTCAGTAGTGGGTGATGGCTGACGGCCGGCAACTCACGGCTGACGGCTAACGGCTGACGAACTCCAGGGTGCGTGGATCGTCTAACTCCCCGCCCGGCCCCGGGATTCGTCAGAGGTAACCGAGGGCGCCCAGGCCGCCGAGGCCTCCCAACAGCATGAACACCGGCATCAGCACCTTCAGCTCCACCCAGCTGCCGGCCTTGAAGCGCATGGCCTGGGGCGGGCCGACCGGGAACCAGCGCTTGCGGCCTATCGGGATGGGCCACAGGACGGGACAGCCCGAGACCGTCAGGGCGTCACCGATGTCATGGACCAGGGCCCCCAGCACGACCGGCAGCCCCAACCAGAGGTACTGCTGCCCCGGCTCGGTGAACAGCCAACTCGCGCCGTTGCCCGGCTGATCGAGTATGCCGCCCAGGATCCAGGCCGCGGCGGCGCCCAACAGCCACACCAGCACGTCACTGGAGACCCGCGCCGCCCGCCACAGCAATCCTTCGATGGCCAGCACCATATGAACGAAGAGGACGCCGAGCACCGCCCAGTGGCCACCCTTCATCGCCAGCAGCGACACCCCGCCACCGACCAGCACGGCCCACAACCAGGTATGGGTAAGCGTGCGGTGCCCGCCGTTGCGGTTGGAGTCTCCGCGCATCTTGGTCGCCTTGTAGACCGCGTGCGAGAGGGCGTCGACCACTTGGCACAGGATCCGCGAGAGCGGACCGAAGGCCCGCGAGATGGTCGCGGACTTGTGGTCGAGGTCCGGGGCCAGCGCCGCTCCGGCACAGATCAGGGCTCCGCAGACGAGCACCGGCCAAGGCATCGGATATCCGGCGGCAGCGGCCCCGGCACCCACCCCCAGCCAGGCCGCAGCCCCGGACAGCGAGTGCGCCGGTCCCATCATGATTGCTCCCACCCTTTGTTCTCTTGCGCGTGTACTCCCGCACGCACCATGTGCCTCGCACGCCGCTGAGCTGCGCCTCTGACACCCGTTCGGCGACTCAGCGTAGCGTCAGATGATCTCGCCCCCGGGTCCGGGTATCCCCACACGCCACCGGATGACGGGGCGCCAGGGAGCGGGTGCACAGGGCGAGGTCTGACCGAAGGCGGCCGGGGCGAACGTGACCTTGATGGCCGGCGACCACGGTCAGATGACTCGGCAAGACGAGCAGTTGCGGTACGGGCTTCTGACGGCGGGAAGGCCGACCGCCGCACTACGGAGCCCTCCGCACCGACTTCCCCCATGCCTCGCCCGATCCCCCACGCACACCGACGCATCCCGCCCCCTGCCACGACAGGCGCGAACCGACGGCCCCCGAGACCACAGAGACACGCACGCCGGACAGCACTCCCCCTCAAGTAAGGGCCGAGAGCCCCCTTCACGCCATCCCACGACAGATCGGGCATACCGCTAGCTGCCCGGCACCGCCTTCCCACAGCCCGACTTGCTGCGACGAAGCCAGGGGCCCCCTCCCCCCTCCCGCCCCTCACCCCCACCACCCGCTCCCCGCAGCCCATCCACCGTCGGCTGTCAGATGTCAGCCATCACCAGTGACCTGCCGCCTCCCGCCTCCCGCCTCCCGCCTCCCGCCTCCCGCCTCCCGCCTCCCGCGAGAATCGACCGCGCCGGAGGGCGACCTCCCCCGACTTCGACCACGGCCGCCGACATCGCTCAGGGCAAACCCCAGTCACGGTCGGCGCCCCTCAGACCTGCCCTTCACCGGGCCGGCGCGCTCAGGGCCAGACGTTGCTCAGCTCAGCGTCGCCCAGACCGCACGTTGATCAAGTCGGCTTCGCTCAGGCCTGACATCGCTCAGACCGAGCACGGACCAGAACGGGCACGGGCCAGGCCGACCATCGACCACGCCCCACAACGATCAAGGCGCATGCCCCCTCCACCCCCGCGCCTCGCATACCCTGCGTGATCTCCACCACGTGCAGACCGCCGACACAGCGACCGGTAAACCTCAAGCACAACGATGCGTACACGCGGCACCACGGAAAGCGAGGGAGCCCTCTCTCATCGCCCCCGACCCAAGCGGCAAAGGTGGACATGTGTGCTGCTCAGCATCGCCGCAACCGTGCACCGGGGCGGTGGTGGTGCCCGGGACGTGGGGTGGCGCGGTCGGTCGGGCGGCCGGCCGGTGGGGGTGGGGTGCTTGAGTTGATCTTCCGGTGAGCCGCCGGTTCCCTGATCCGGGCCCAATGCAGGCAGTATGGGGGCGTGACCCTCATCGATCATCTGCCGAACGACGCCGACCCCGATGCCCTCTTCGAAGCCTTTTCGGGCTGGGCCGAGCAGCAGGGCATCTCGCTCTACCCTGCCCAGGAGGAGGCGCTGATCGAGGTGGTCTCGGGGGCGAACGTCATCCTGTCCACCCCCACCGGCTCGGGCAAGAGCCTCGTGGCGGCCGGTGCGCACTTCACCGCCCTCGCCAACGATCAGGTCACCTTCTACACCGCGCCCATCAAGGCACTGGTCTCGGAGAAGTTCTTCGACCTCTGCAAGCTGTTCGGCACCGAGAACGTCGGCATGCTCACCGGCGACGCGTCGGTCAACGCGGATGCGCCCGTCATCTGCTGCACCGCCGAGGTCCTTGCCTCGATAGCGCTGCGGGACGGCAAGGACGCGGACATCGGCCAGGTCGTGATGGACGAGTTCCATTTCTATGCCGAGCAGGACCGCGGCTGGGCCTGGCAGATTCCGCTGCTCGAGCTGCCGCAGGCGCAGTTCATTCTGATGTCGGCGACGCTCGGCGACATGTCGCGCTTCGAAGAGGACCTGACCCGGCGCACGGGCAAGCCGACGTCGCTGGTGCGCTCGGCGACGCGGCCGGTGCCGCTGTCGTACGAGTACCGCACGACGGCGATGACGGAGACGCTCACCGAGCTGCTGGAGACCCGCCAGTCCCCCGTCTACATCGTGCACTTCACCCAGGCCGCCGCCGTGGAGCGGGCGCAGGCCCTGATGAGCATCAATATGTGCACGCGCGCGGAGAAGGACGACATCGCGCAGCTCATCGGGAACTTCCGGTTCACCACGAAGTTCGGCCGGAATCTCTCGCGGTACGTGCGCCATGGCATCGGTGTGCACCATGCCGGCATGCTGCCGAAGTACCGTCGGCTCGTCGAAAAGCTGGCGCAGGCGGGCCTGCTGAAGGTCATCTGCGGCACGGACACCCTTGGTGTGGGCGTCAACGTCCCCATCCGCACGGTGTTGTTCACGGCGCTGACGAAGTACGACGGGTCGCGGGTGCGGACGCTGCGGGCGCGGGAGTTCCACCAGATCGCGGGCCGTGCCGGGCGGGCCGGGTTCGACACCGCGGGCTTCGTGGTCGCGCAGGCTCCCGAGCATGTCGTGGAGAACGAGAAGGCGCTGGCCAAGGCGGGCGATGACCCCAAGAAGCGCCGGAAGGTGGTGCGCAAGAAGGCGCCGGAGGGCTTCGTCAACTGGGGTGAGAACACCTTCGAGAAGCTGATCGCTTCCGACCCGGAGCCGCTGACCTCGCGCTTCCGGGTGACGCACGCGATGCTGCTGTCGGTGATCGCGCGGCCGGGCAATGCGTTCGACGCGATGCGCAAGCTGCTGGAGGACAACCACGAGCCGCGCAGGAACCAGCTCCGGCACATCCGGCGGGCCATCGCGATCTACCGTTCGCTGCTGGACGGCGGAATCGTGGAGCGGCTGGACGAGCCGGACGCGGAGGGCCGGATCGTCCGGCTGACCGTGGACCTCCAGCAGGACTTCGCACTCAACCAGCCGCTGTCGACCTTCGCGCTCGCCGCGTTCGACCTGCTCGACCCCGAGTCGCCGTCCTACGCGCTGGACATGGTCTCGGTCGTGGAGTCCACGCTGGACGATCCGCGCCAGATCCTGGCCGCGCAGCAGAACAAGGCCCGCGGCGAGGCGGTCGCCCAGATGAAGGCCGACGGGGTCGAGTACGAGGACCGCATGGAACGGCTCATGGACGTGGAGTACCCCAAGCCGTTGGAGGAGCTGCTCTTCCACGCCTACGGTCTCTACCGCAAGAGCCACCCGTGGGTCGGCGACCACCCGCTGTCGCCGAAGTCGGTCATCCGCGACATGTACGAGCGCGCCATGACCTTCACGGAATTCACGTCCTTCTACGAGCTGGCGCGCACCGAGGGCATCGTCCTGCGCTACCTGGCGAGTGCCTTCAAGGCGCTGGACCACACCGTGCCGGACGATCTGAAGTCGGAGGACTTCGAGGACATCATCGCCTGGCTGGGCGAGATGGTGCGGCAGGTCGACTCCAGTCTGCTGGACGAGTGGGAGCAGCTCGCCAATCCGGAGGTGGAGACGGCGGAGCAGGCCGCGGAGCGGGCGGATCAGGTCCGGCCGGTCACGGCCAACGCGCGGGCGTTCCGGGTGCTGGTGCGCAATGCGATGTTCCGGCGGGTGGAGCTGGCGGCGCTGGACAAGGTCGGGGAGCTCGGTGAGATGGATGCCGAGTCCGGCTGGGACGCGGACGCCTGGGGCGAGGCGATGGACGCCTACTGGGACGAATACGAGGATCTGGGCACCGGTCCGGACGCGCGTGGCCCGAAGCTCCTTCAGATCGAGGAGGATGCCGAGCACGGGCTGTGGAAGGTGCGGCAGACTTTCGCGGACCCGAACGGTGATCACGACTGGGGTATCTCCGCGGAGGTGGACCTGGCCGCCTCCGACGAGGAGGGACGCGCGGTGGTGCGGGTCACGGATGTGGGTCAGATGTGAGGCGACGGCTTCGTCCGAGGCCGCCGGAGGATGCGACGGAGGGCCACCGGTCATGAGCAATCCCGCCGACAAGCTGGTCGATCTGCTGGATCTCGAACAGATCGAGGTGAACATCTTCCGCGGCCGCAGCCCGCAGGAATCGCTGCAGCGGGTCTTCGGCGGCCAGGTCGCGGGACAGGCGCTGGTGGCTGCCGGGCGGACCACGGAAGGTGACCGCCCGGTCCACTCGCTCCATGCGTACTTCCTGCGGCCGGGCCAACCCGGGCTGCCGATCGTGTACCAGGTCGAGCGGGTGCGCGACGGGCGGTCCTTCACCACCCGACGGGTCGTCGCCGTCCAGCAGGGACGCACGATCTTCAATCTGACCGCCTCCTTTCACAAGCCGGAGCCCGGCTTCGATCATCAGTTGCCGCTGCGCCGGGCGGTGCCCGACCCGGAGGAGCTGCCCACGCTCGCCGAAGAGGTCCGCGAGTATCTGCGCGAACTGCCCCAGTCCCTGGAGCGGATGGCGCGCCGGATGCCGTTCGAGATCCGGTATGTCGACCGGCTGCGGTGGACCCCGGACGAGATCGAGGGTGCCGAGCCGCGCAGCGCGGTGTGGATGCGCGCGGTCGGGCCGCTGGGCGACGATCCGCTGGTGCACACCTGCGCGCTGACGTACGCCAGCGATATGACGCTGCTGGACGCGGTCCGCATCCCGATCGAGCCGCTCTGGGGGCCGCGTGGGTTCGACATGGCCTCGCTCGATCATGCGATGTGGTTCCACCGGCCGTTCCGCGCCGACGAGTGGTTCCTCTACGACCAGGAGTCGCCGATCGCCACCGGCGGCCGCGGTCTGGCCCGGGGACGGATCTACGACCGGGAGGGCAGGCTGCTGGTCTCGGTCGTCCAGGAGGGGCTGTTCAGAAAGCTGGGCGGCTGACCCGGGCGGGCGGCGGAGGCCGTGGCGGCCGGGGTCCGCAGCCGCCCCGGATCGTTGCGGCGGGCGCGCTCCAGGGCCCGGGAGAGGTTGACGCGGTACCACAGCACCTCGTCGAACTCCTCCGCCGTCACCACCCGTTCAAAGGATTCCCGGGCGGCCGGAGTCACCGTGATGACGGAGGCCAGCGTGGGCCGGAGCCTGCGCAGCAGGGACCGTTCCCTCGGGTCCTCGGCCACCGAGGCCAGTTCCTCCGGCGGGAGCACCGCGGCGATCACGGCAGCCGTTTCCCATGGGTCGTCGGTCTGCCCCATGAGCTGGCCGACGCGGCGGCTGCGCCACTGGCGGGCCCGCCAGTCCTGCCCGCTGTCGAGCATCACCCGCATCGCCGCCGGGGTGTTGCCCCGCATGAGTTCGGGTTCCCGCTCGGCGAGACGGGTGACTTCGGATGCGAGGTACAGCCAGACCACCGCGCCGAAGCGGTTCACGTAGAACCGGACGGGGCCGAGGCAGCCGGCGCGGGTCAGGCGCACCACCCGGCCGGGTCCGATGCCCATCAGCGCGGCGGCCTCGGTCGTGCTGACCGCGCGGATCCGTTCGCGGAGGGCTTCGGGAAAGCCCGGTTCGGCCTGTAGCCGGGCGATCTCCTCCGCCGGGATCCGGTGCTGTCGGCCCGGTGATCCGGTCCCCGCCGGCCGGCGTTCGCTCCCGGCCGGGACCGTCCGTACTTCGCCGAGTTGGACGGCGAGCTCGAACTCGCCGGTGCGCAACTCCAGTTCGCGGGCCGCTCGCCCGGTCGTGAGCGTCTGCTGCCCGTCGCACATCACTGTCATGCCGTTTCCCCCGGCCACTCGGTCGATCACTGACAGTGACGACTGTGCCGCAGGCGATGACAGCCGGTCAATGCCCGCCTCAGATCTGTGGATAACTCTCCGGCCGGCGGACCGCGACCCCCAGATGTTCCCCGACGCGGTTGACCAGCAGCGTCATTTCGTAGGCGATCTGGCCCATGTCGGCCTCGGCACCGGCCAGCACGCACAGCGCGCTGCCGTCCCCCGCCGCCGTCACGAACAGCACCCCGTCGTCGAACTCCACCATCGTCTGGCGCACCCGGCCGACGCCGAAGTGCAGCCCCGATCCCTTCGCCAGGCTGTGCAGTCCCGAGGCGACCGCCGCGAGATGCTCGGCGTCCTCCCGCGCCAGTTGCTCGCTCGCCCCGGTCACCAGCCCGTCGTTGGAGAGCACCAACGCGTGCCGTACCTTCTCCACCCGCTTGGTCAGGTCGTCCAGCAGCCAGTCGAGTCCGCTGCTCAATGCCATTGCCGCTTCCTCCCCGTGTCCTCGCCGCGCATCCGGCCGGACGGCAGCCCGCGGTCCGTCCGCGAACTGCCGTGCCAGCCTGTCCCACCGCCGCCGTCTCGGCAAGCGGCCCACGGCCCGGCGTGCCACGCGGCGCCGCTGCGCGCCCCATGGATGAGGATGTCCGCATGGCACACAAGATGACCAAGGACGAGTGGCAGAGGTTCCTTTCCGAGGGGACCCGTACCGGCAAGCTGGCGACCGTGCGGGCCGACGGCAGCCCGCACGTCGCGCCGGTGTGGTTCCTCATGGATGGCGAGGAGTTGGTGTTCAACACCGGTGAGGACACGGTCAAGGGCCGCAATCTCGCCCGTGACGGCCGGGTGGCGCTGTGCGTCGACGACGACACCCCGCCGTTCTCCTTCGCGGTCGTCCACGGGACGGCGGAGATCGGCAGCGAGCCGGCGGACGTGCGCCACTGGGCGACGCGGATCGCGGCGCGCTACATGGGCGAGGACCGTGCGGAGGAGTACGGCGCGCGCAACGGCGTGCCGGGTGAGCTCGTCGTACGGGTCAGGATCGACAAGGTCGTCGCGATGGCGGCACTGGCGAGCTGAGCGTGCCGGGGGCGCGGGCCGTCCGTGGTCCGCGCCGTGCCCGCCCCCTCCGCGCGGTCACCCCACCGGGTCCAGGACCCGGTCCGAGCGCCACCGCCCCGCGTGCTCGACGAGCCGGACCAGCACTTCCTTGCCGGAGTCGCGGTCGCGCACGTCGCAGAGCACGACGGGGGTGCCGCGGTCCAGGTCCAGCGCCCGGGAGACCTCGTCGGCGCCGTAGGAGTGCGACTCGGCGAAGCAGTTGACGGCGACCAGGAACGGGATCGAGCGGCGCTCGAAGTAGTCGACCGCCGGAAAGCAGTCCTGCAGCCGCCGTGTGTCGGCCAGCACCACGGCGCCCAGCGCGCCCTCCGACAGGTCGTCCCACAGGAACCAGAAGCGGTCCTGCCCCGGGGTGCCGAAGAGGTAGAGGGACAGGCCCTGTCGGATGGTGATGCGGCCGAAGTCCATCGCCACCGTGGTGCTGCCCTTGAGGTCCACTCCCCCGGTGTCGTCCACGGACTCGCCCGCCTCGCTGAGCCGTTCCTCCGTGCGCAGCGGGTGGATTTCGCTGACCGAGCCCACCAGGGTCGTCTTGCCCGCGCCGAAGCCGCCCGCGACCAAGACTTTCAGGGTCACATCGGGGTCGGAGCCCGGGCCTGTGCCCGTCGGGGCCCCCTGTGCGCCGTTCATCGGCCGTCTCCTCCAGGTGCAAGGGTCCTGCGCGTCACGGGGTGTACGGATCCACGGCTCGGCGAGAGGAGCCTTCGGCGGCGCGACGCCGTCCGAATCCATGGCGAGGACCGTACCGCCCGCTGACCGGGATGTCCGAGGATTCACCAAAGCCGCCACGTCTTCCGATCAAGAAGCGCCCCGGCCCCGGATTTCGTGATAGCCGGTCGTGACGGGGCCCCGCCCGGGGACCTGAGCACCACCGGCCCCGGGGGCACCCGGTGTTCGCCCGTCGTGGAGCGGATCATTGCGGGATCATGCGGGGCATGTCTCAGCAGCAGGCGCAGGAGCGGCACGGTACACCCCGGCGCACGGGTTCCCGCAGACAGCGCCGTCGCACGCCCCGGTGCCGGCCCGTGGGCGCCGGTCTTCCCGGTGGCCCGGGCCGGCTCCGCCCCGGTGCGCCTGCGCCGCGTCCCTGACCGTCCGTCCCGAAGGAGCCCCATGACCGACCATCACGCCGACCGGCCGCACGAGGTCCGCGCGTTCTTCGCCGCCCGCGCGGCCGGCTGGGACGCCAAGTTCCCCGACGACGGCCCGGCCTACGCCGCGGGCGTCGCCGAACTGGGCCTCCGGGAAGGCGACCGGGTCCTGGATGCCGGCTGCGGCACGGGACGCGCGCTGTCCGCGCTGCGCTCGGCCGTGGGGCCGCGCGGGACGGTGCTGGGCGCGGATCTCACGCCCGAGATGCTGACGGCCGCCGTGCGGGCCGGGCGGGACCGGACGGCGTGGCTGCTGCTCGCAGACGTGACCCGGCTGCCGCTGCCGGACGCCGCGCTGGACGCGGTCTTCGCCGCCGGGCTGCTGTCCCATCTGCCCGACTCGGCGGGTGGCCTGGCTGAACTCGCCCGGGTCGTCCGCCCCGGTGGCCGGCTGGCGCTGTTCCACCCCATCGGGCGGGCCGCCCTCGCCGCGCGCAAGGGGCACCCGCTGACCCCTGACGACCTGCGCGCGGAGCCGAATCTGCGGCCCCTTCTCACCGCCGCCGGGTGGGAGCTGATCCGGTACGAGGACGAGGACGCCCGCTACCTGGCGCTGGCCGTCCGGAAGGGATGAGCCGGCGCCCGGCAGCGGGCGGGCCACCGCTGTGTCATTCGGGGGCCGCGGCCTCCTCCTCGTGCGGGACCGGGCAGCTGCCCGTGCGGCGGGCGGCGGGGAAGGTGCCGAGGGCGGCCAGCCGGAAGCCGTTCGGGTAGCCCTTGATCTCGGGATTCTGGCGGGCGTAGTGCGGGGCGCGGCGCGGCGGCAGCAGCCGCACGGCCCGAGCGCGCAGCTTCAGCGCCGTGCGGACCGTCTTGCGCACCGCCGGCGCGGGCCGCTCGTACCGGAACGCCGCCAGGAGACTGTCGTCCAGGAGGGCCATGCCGGCGCCGCGCACCACCGGGGCGAGCAGGCCGTACCAGCCCGCCATGAGATCCAGGGTGGCGTCCGACACCCGGCGTGCGCCCTCGTCCCAGCCGAAGTGGGCCGCCTCGTAGGCATCGAGGCAGCGTTCGAACTCCTGGTAGGTCTGCGGGATCTCGGTGATGCCCATGTGGCGGCCGAGGGTGCGGTAGTAGGCGGCGACGGCCTGCTGTTCGTGTGCGGTCAGCCGCCGCCAGCCGTAGGCGTCGAGCCAGCGCTTGGGCACCACCACGAAGGTGCACAGGACATAGCGCATGTCCTCGTTGCTGATGTCGTAGCCGTGGTGCATCTGGTTGATGCGGCGGATCGCCGTCCGGCCGTCGGTGCTGTCGAAGCCGTGCTCGACGACGGCGTCCAGGAGGAGGGCGGTGTCGTCATAGCGCCTTTGCGTACGGTCCGTCAGCTCCGCCGTCTCGGCGAGCAGCCGGCCGATGCTCGGCACGGCGTAGGTGCGATAGAGCGCCAGCTCCAGGGCGCGGGTCATGTCCCAGGGGAATTCATGGGTGGCGATGATGCGGTAGATACGCAGGAAATCGCGCTCCGGGTCGAGCCGCCGGATCTCCCGTAACCAGTCGTAGCGCCGCACCTGATAACCGTCCCTTCCCTTGCCGAGGAGGCCAATTTTAGTGCGATGGACGGCAGTTGAGGGGTGGCGCCGGGTGGCGGATCGGGCCGTACGGTGGCCGGATCCCGTCGTGGCGGGCGGGTCCGGGGGCGGGTGAGTCGGGGCGGCAGCCGGGCGGGTCGCGCCACCGGGATCACGTCCCCATGGGCCGGGTACGACGGCGCCACCGGGGCTGCGTCGGGTGCGGCACCCCCCTTTCCCGCGGCCCGGCGCGCCGCCCACGCGAGGGTCGTTTCGCCCCGGCACCACGCATCCGCGCAGCGTAGAGCTGGTGACAAGGCCATGCCGGGCCAATTAGGGTGCGCCGACGTACTCCGCACCGGATTGGATGGGGGAGGCCCTCGTGCCCACTACCGAGAGCGCCGACGACGACCAGTTGTTCGTGCTGACGGCGGTGCTGCTGACGCCCGCGCAGTTCCCGAGCGTGCTCGGCGACGACTACCCCGAGGTGTGTGCGGGGCTGGGCCTCGAACCGTACGCGGAGGGTTACGGGCTGGTCCTCGGCCAGGACGGGGACGGCGCCCGCTGGACGGTGGTGACCGAGGACGTGTCCCTGGTGGCCTGTGCGATCGCGGCCTGGGACTGCGGGATGGAGTATGACCTCTCCCCCGGGGAGCACAGCATCGTCGGGGCGCTACCGGGATGGCCGCTCGCGCTCGCCGTCGCGGCGCCGGGGGTGCCGCAGCCACACGATCCGGAACCGCAGGAGGGTGACCCCGCGCCGCTGGCGCCGCCGGATGCCGAGGCCTGGGGCCCTGCGCAACGGCGGCTCGGCGCGGACGAGATCGCCATGCAGTGGGCGGCCTGGCGCGAGCAGGTGGACGGCGACGACGGCTTTGCCGAGCCGGGCGACGAGACGCACCAGGGGGTGCGCAGGGTGCTGGCGCAGGCGCGCGGCTATGTCGCCGAGCCGCCGCCGCCCGGGCGGGTGCGGTCGTCGTTCGCGGCCGGTGAGGCGCGCACCCTGCGGGTCGACGGGCCCGGGTGGAGCATGGTCGCCCGCACCGATGACATCGCGTTCGTGCTGCTGGACGAGGAGCCGGGTGAGGTGCATCCGGTGGGACGGGGGCCGGAGCTGCCCGGTCTGCTGTCGTCGCTGGACGAGCTGGCGGTCCGGCCGGTCTGAGCCGGACCGGCACGTCCGCCGTGGCCCGGATCGTGCCCGTCCGGTTCGACGGGCTCAGGTGGCACCCGGGCCCGCGCCCACCGGGCCGGCCGGGCCCCGGCCCCGCCGCCCTCCATGCGTCGCCTCGCCCACTACGGGAGTTACGCAGCGGCCGGGTCGCTCAGCGGCCGATCTGCTTACGGCCGGCGCGACGCAGCCGGCGCCGCTGAGAGGAGTCGAGCGTCAGATACGCGACGGCTGGAATCCCGACCATGACCAGGAGAGCCGCCCAGAAGGGCAGCAGCCACAGCAGGATCACTCCCACCGCGACTCCGCCGACCGCGACCTTCGCCTGTGTGGACATCCTTCACGCCCCTTCCGCGGCGCCTGCCGCGCTCTGTGTACTCCATTGAACGCCGATCGCGCGCCGCAGGTTCCACCAAGGCGGCGCCCGGTCGGGTAGCTCCGGGGCGTTTTCGGGAACCCTCAGTAGTCACCCGTGATCAGAGAGGGGGCTCGTGACATCAGCCCCGGTCCGGCCGTCGCGCCCGCACCGGCCTGTGGGCGCCGGCCACCGCCCCGCCGGTGCGCGCCCCCGCACGGGCCGCCCGGGCCACTCCTCCGGCCGCCGCCTTCCGGGGCACCCGGCGGCTGCCTGGTACGGGCGCGGAGGAGCCGGGAAGAACACGAGCCGGTGCCCACGGGGCCGGTGCCTGGGCCCCGCGCCCGGGAGCCGTCCGGAAAGCACGTCCTAACGGTCGCTGCCGATGGTGCGGTCGGCTTCGGAGCCCTGGAGCAGCAGGGTGGTCTCCTCGATGCGGCTGAACCGGCCGTCCGGCGCGAGGTCGGCGAACACGTAGACCTCCATGCTCACGGCCGAACCGTCCTTCTTGGTGAGGTGGACGGTGTGCCGGTCGGCGTAGTGGCCGCCGCCGTACAGCTCCTCGTGCACCTCTACACGGCCGTCGGCGACGAGGCCGCGTACATGGGTCATGTGCTCCATGAACTCGGAGCGGTCGGCCCACTCGCCGTCCGTGCGCTGGCGGTAGTCCGGGGTGAAGTGGCGGTCCACGGCCTCCTCCAGGGCGAGGTCGCCGTGGAAGAGCAGGTCGGTCAGGGCGGCCTCAATACGGGTGCGCTTCATGGGGGTTCGTTCCTTTCGGGGAAGGGCGGAGAGAGAGGAAGTGATGCGTGCTCCTCGCACGCAACTCCTGAACTGTAGCACTACATGCGTGCGTAGCGCACGCTATTTCTTCCAGGAGAAGCCCCGGGACGCGGCGCGGCAGTTCGCCCGCCTCCTGCGCCGTTTCACGGCCGAGGGCCCGTTCGCGCGACGGAGGCGGCCTCGTGCCCGGGGCTCCCCGGGACGGAGAGGCCCCGAATCCTGTGCATCCTGCTGCGCCCCGCGGCCGCGCATGCTTCGCTGAAGTGATCCCCCACCGCCCGGCACCTCGCCCGCAGCAGGAGGACCAGTGACCGGCACTTCGCCGCACGCGCCGCACCACACGCCGCCCGCCCCCCGGACCGCCGACGAGACGGACCACGCACCGCACCGCACCGCGCCCACCTCCCCGTATTACGAGGACCGTTCGCCGGGGAGCGGGGTCCTTCCGCCACGCGCCTGGTACGCGGCATCGGATGCCGCCCGGCTCTCGCTGAACGGGAGCTGGCGCTTCCGGCTCTCGGCGGGCGCCACCACCCAGGACGAGTCGTTCGCCCGGCCGGACTTCGACGACGCGCGGTGGCAGGACCTGCGGGTGCCCGGCCACTGGGTGCTGCAGGGGCGCACCGCGGCCGACCGCTCGCACGAGGGCGGCGGCGCGGCACGGGCGAACGGCGCGCCCCTGTACACCAACACCGCCTATCCCTTCCCGGTCGATCCGCCGCGGGTGCCGGACGAGAACCCGACGGGCGATCACCGGCGGGTCTTCGACCTGCCCGAGGGGTGGGGTGAGGGGCCCGCCGTACTGCACTTCGGCGGGGTGGAGTCCTGCGCCCGGGTCTGGCTCAACGGGCAGGAGCTGGGCCACTTCAAGGGCAGCCGGCTGCCGCACGAGTTCGAGGCAGGGCATCTGCTGCGGCCGCGCCGCAATGTGCTGGCGGTGCGGGTCCACCAGTGGTCGTCCGGCAGCTATCTGGAGGACCAGGACCAGTGGTGGCTGCCCGGCATCTTCCGGGAGGTCTCCCTCCACCGGCGCCCCGAGGGCTCGGTCGCCGACCACTTCGTCCACGCGGACTTCGACCACCGGACCGGCGACGGGACCCTGCGGGTGGAGTGCCGTCCGGCAGGCCGGGTGACCGTGCCGGCGCTCGGCCTCGACCTGGCGACCGGGGAGCGCGCGACCGTGCCGGTGCGCCCCTGGTCGGCCGAGGATCCGCACCTCTACGACGGGGAGCTGGTCACCCCCGGCGAGCGGATCCCGCTGCGGATCGGCTTCCGCACGGTCCGCGTCGAGGACGGTCTGCTGACGGTCAACGGCCGCCCGATTCTGCTGCGCGGCGTCAACCGGCACGAGTTCCACCCGCGTCACGGCCGCGCCCTGGACGCCGAAACGATGCGCCGCGATCTGCTGCTCATGAAGCGCCACCACATCAACGCCGTGCGCACCAGCCACTATCCGCCGGACCCCGCCTTCCTCGGCCTGTGCGACGAGCTGGGCATGTGGGTCGTCGAGGAGTGCGATCTGGAGACGCACGGATTCGCCCAGCAGGGCTGGCGGGACAACCCCGTCGACGACCCGCGCTGGGAGCCGGCGCTGCTCGACCGGGCCCGGCGGATGGTCGAGCGGGACAAGAACCACCCCGGCATCGTGCTGTGGTCCCTGGGCAACGAGTGCGGCACGGGACGCGGATTGTCCGCCATGGCCGCGTGGATGCGGGAGCGCGACCCGTCCCGCCCGCTGCACTACGAGGGCGACCCCAGCTGCGCCGACACCGATGTCTACTCCCGGATGTACGCGGGGCACGCCGAGGTCGCGCGCATCGGGCAGCGCGCCGAGGACCCGTTGCCCGACCCGGAGCAGGACGCCCGCCGGCGGCAGCTGCCGTTCCTGCTGTGCGAGTACGCCCACGCCATGGGCAACGGCCCCGGCGGACTGGCCGAGTACCAGCGGCTGTTCGAGCGGTACCCGCGCTGCCAGGGCGGCTTCGTGTGGGAGTGGATCGATCACGGGCTGCGGCAGCGGACGCCCGGCGGCGAGCCCTTCCACGCCTACGGCGGCGACTTCGGCGAGGAGCTGCACGACGGGAACTTCGTCTGCGACGGACTGGTCTTCCCCGACCGGATGCCGTCGCCGGGACTGCTGGAGCTGAAGAAGGTCTTCGAGCCGGTGCGGATCGAGGCCGGGACCGACGACGAGGGCCACCCGGACGCGGTCCGGCTCACCAACGGGTACGACTTCAGCGGCCTGGGCCATCTCACCTTCCGGTGGATCTACGAGGTGGCCGGCGAGCTGCGCGGGCACGGCCGGCTGGACGTCCCGCCCCTGGCGCCCGGCGCGTCGGTGACGGTCCCGCTGCCGACGCCGCCGGTCGAGCCGGGCGAGGACGGGGAGGCGCTGTGGACGGTGGCGGCGGTGCTGGAGGAGGACACCGCCTGGGCGCCGGCCGGGCACGAGATCGCCTGGGGTCAGCTGCCGGCCGGCCCGCGCCCCGCCGCCTCCTGGACGGCCACCGCCGCCCCGCGCCGCGGCGTGGGCAATGTGATCGTGCTGGGCCCGGGGACCTTCGACGCCGCCACGGGGACGCTCGGCTATCTGGACGGCTTCCGGATCGGCGGCCCCCGGCTGGACGTCTGGCGGGCGCCGACCGACAACGACGAGGCCGCGCCCTGGCAGCCGGGGCCGCGGCCGGCCACCGAGTGGCGGCGGATCGGACTGCACCGGATGCGGCACCGCGTGGACGCCGTCGGGACGGGGCCGGACTCCGTGCGGGTACGGACCCGTCTCGCCCCGGCCGGCTCGCCGCTCGCGCTGCGTGCGGTCTACCACTGGACGGCTCAAGCGGACCTGCTGCGGCTGGAGTTGAGCGTCGAACCGGAAGGCGAGTGGCCGGTTCCGCTGCCGCGGCTGGGGGTGCGGATGCTGGTGTGCGGCAGTCTGGGCCACGCCGAGTGGTTCGGCGGCGGGCCCGGCGAGGGCTATCCGGACACCCGGGCCGCGACCCGGGTGGGCCGCTGGTCGATGCCGGTGGACGCGCTGCAGACGCCGTATGTGCGGCCGCAGGAGAACGGCGCGCGGCCCGGCGTGCGCTGGGCGGAGCTGACCCGCGGTGACGGCTCGGGCCTGCGGATCGAGGGCGACCCGGACTTCTACTTCTCCGCCCGCCGGTGGTCGGCCGAGGAACTCACCGCGGCCCGGCACACCACGGATCTGCGGCCCGGCGGAGGGGTGTGGCTCCATCTCGACCATGCGCAGCACGGGATCGGTAGCCAGTCGTGCGGCCCGGGGGTGCTGCCGCAGCACCGGCTGGAGGTGGCCCCGGCGCGGTTCTCGTTCGTGTTCTCGTCGCTGCGCTGATCCGGCGCCGGCACCCACGGTGCCGCCCGGGGCGCTGTCAGCGGGCGGCACTACGCTCGGGAGGAGGGGCGCACACCGCACGCGTCCGGACCGCACCGGGAGGCTTCGCACCATGGTCAGCACGTCCCCGTCATTCGCCGAGGCCCTCGCCGCGGGGCCGGTCGTCCTCGACGGGGGCCTGTCGAACCAGCTGGAGGCCGACGGGCACGACCTGAGCGACGCGCTGTGGTCGGCCCGGCTGCTGACCGAGGAGCCGGCGGCCCTGGTCCGCGCGCACCAGGCGTACTACGAGGCCGGGGCGCAGGTCGCGATCACCGCCGGCTACCAGGCGACGTTCGAGGGCTTCGCGCGGCGCGGCATCGGCACCCGGCAGGCCGCGGAACTGCTCGGCCGGAGCGTGGAGCTGGCCCGTGAGGCGGCCGGGCGGGCGTGGGACGGCGGGGTCGCGGGGCCGCTGTATGTGGCCGCGTCGGCGGGCCCGTACGGGGCGATGCTGGCGGACGGCTCCGAATACCGCGGCCGCTACGGCCTGTCGGTGGCGGAGCTGGAGCGTTTCCACCGGCCGCGGCTGGAGGTGCTGGCCGCGGCGCGGCCCGATGTGCTGGCGCTGGAGACGGTGCCGGACGTCGACGAGGCCCGGGCACTGCTGCGCGCGGTGCGCGGGCTCGGGGTGCCGGCGTATCTGTCGTACAGCGTCGCGGGCGGGAGCACCCGCGCCGGACAGCCGCTGGCGGAGGCGTTCGCGGTGGCGGCGGAGGCCGACGAGATGATCGCGGTGGGGGTGAACTGCTGCGCGCCGCAGGACGCGGACGGCGCGGTGCGGCTGGCGGCGCGGCTCACCGGAAAGCCGGTGGTGGTCTACCCCAACAGCGGGGAGCGCTGGGACGCCGGGGCCCGGGCCTGGCGCGGGAGCGCGGCGTTCGACGCGGAGCGGGTCGCCGCCTGGGCCGCGGACGGCGCAGCGCTCATCGGTGGCTGCTGCCGGGTGGGCCCGGAGGCCATCGCCGCCGTGGCGGCCGCGCTGGGCCGCTAGGTCCGCCCGGGGAACGGGCGGGCGGACGGGGCCGGGTCGCGGGCCGAAGGCGTTACACAGACGCAACCGACGGGGGCGGGGACAGCGCACCGGGCCGGTGGCAGGATGCAGCCACATCGCAGCATGCGCGGCTTGGTTGATCAGCATCATGCCCTGGAGGACCCGTGTCCGCTCGCTCCGTGTCGTCTGTCATAGCCGTGGTCGCTGCCGTCGCCGTCGTGGCGGGCTGCACCAGCACCGCGTCCGGCGGGAAGAAGGGGGCCGGCGGCTTGGAGCTGGTCTCCTCCGGGACGCTGAAGACCTGCACCCACCTTCCGTACGCGCCGTTCCAGGTGAAGAAGAACGGCAAGATCGTCGGGTTCGACGTGGATCTGGTCGACCTCGTCGCCAAGAACCTCGGCATCAAGCAGGAGATCGTCAACACCCCCTTCGAAGGCATCGAGACCGGGCAGGACTTCACCATCCACAAATGCGATCTGGCCGCCGCCGGCATGACGATCACGCCCGAGCGCGACAAGGTGATGGACTTCTCCGACCCCTATTTCAACGCCACCCAGGCGCTGTTGACGAAGAAGGGCAAGCCCTACAAGAAGGTCGAGGACCTCAAGGGCAAGAAGCTCGGCTATCAGAAGGCCACCACCGGCGGGATCTACGCGAAGAACCACGGCAAGGGCGTCGAACTCGTGGAGTTCGAGGACCTGGGGCTGCTGCTGACCGCCGTGAAGTCCGGCCAGGTCGACGCCGGCATCAATGACAACGGTGTGCTCTTCGACTATGTGAAGCAGAACCCCGACACCGCGGTCACCGCGGAATTCAATACCGGTGAGCACTACGGCATCGGCGTGCGCACCGGGGACGACGCGCTGCGCAAGAAGATCAACGAGGTCATCAAGAAGGCGAAATCCGACGGGACGTACGACCGGATCTACAAGAAGTGGTTCGGCACCACCCCGCAGAGCTGAGGCCGGCCGTCATGTCTGTGTCCAAACGACAGCGCGCCCGGATCGTCCGCGGTGTGCAGTACGGCGTCCTGGTCGTCGCCGTGGTGGTCTTCGCGCTGGTCGCCGACTGGCACCAGCTGCGGATGGCGTTCTTCGATGTCGGCGTCGTCAAGGCGCTGTTCCCCGAGATCATCACCACGGCACTGGTCAATACCGTCCTCTACACCCTGCTCGGCTTCGGTTTCGGACTCGCGCTGGGGCTGGTGCTCGCCCTGATGCGGCTGTCGTCCGTGCCGCCCTACCGCTGGATCGCCGTCACCTATATCGAATTCTTCCGCGGCATCCCCTGTCTGCTGGTGTTCATCGCGCTCGGCTTCGGTGTGCCGCTGGCGTTCGAGGTCGCACTCGACATGAACGTGACGGTGATGCTGTCGCTCGGGCTGGTGGGCGCGGCGTACATGGCCGAGACCATCCGGGCGGGAATTCAGGCGGTCCCCAAGGGCCAGACGGAGGCGGCACGTTCGCTGGGAATGTCGCACGGGCGGGCGATGGTCTCCATCGTCATTCCGCAGGCGTTCCGCATCGTGCTGCCGCCGCTGACCAATGAACTGATCCTGCTGACGAAGGATTCCTCGCTGGTGTATCTGCTGGGGCTGTCCCTCTCCCAGTTCGAACTGGCCAACTTCGGCCGGGACGCGCTCAATGAGCACAAGAGCCTGACCCCGATCCTGATCGCCGGGCTGCTCTATCTCGTGATCACCCTCCCGCTCGGCCAGCTGGTCCGGCGCCTGGAGGCCCGTACGGCGAAGGCCAGGTGAGGGACGTGACGGCGGAGACGACGGCGCCGGGTGCGGCGGCGGTGAACGCCATCGAGGTACAGGGGCTGCGCAAGGCGTTCGGTGATCTGGAGGTGCTGCGCGGGATCGACTTCTCGGTGGCGCGCGGGGAGGTGGTGTGTGTCATCGGGCCGTCCGGGTCGGGGAAGTCGACGCTGCTGCGCTGTGTGAATCTGCTGGAGGAGCCGAGCGCGGGCCGGGTGACGGTGGCCGGGACCGAGGTCACCGACCCCGACGTGGACATCGACCGGGTCCGGCGGCGGATCGGGATGGTCTTCCAGGCCTTCAACCTCTTTCCGCATCTGAGCGCGCTGCAGAATCTGACGATCGCGCAGCGGCGGGTGCTCGGCCGCGACCGCGCGGAGGCGGAGCGGATCGCCCGCGCCAACCTCGAACGGGTGGGGCTCGGCGACAAGGAGGCCGCCTATCCGGCGCAGTTGTCGGGCGGCCAGCAACAACGGGTGGCCATCGCGCGGGCGCTGTCCATGGAACCGGAGCTGATGCTGTTCGACGAGCCGACCTCGGCGCTCGACCCGGAGCTGGTCGGGGATGTGCTGGCGGTGATGCGCGGGCTGGCGCAGGACGGCATGACCATGCTGGTCGTCACCCATGAGATGAGCTTCGCCCGGGAGGTCGCCGACCGGGTGGTGTTCATGGACGGCGGAGTGATCGTCGAGGAGGGCACCCCGGAGCAGGTGGTGGGCGCCCCGCAGCACGAGCGGACCAGGACCTTTCTGGCGCGGGTGCTCGATCCGGCGGCCGCGGAGGTCGGGGAGGTCGCGGACGGCGGCGCGGCGGGCCGGCGCGTCGACCGGTGACCGGCGGCCCGCCCGGCACGCACACGGCCGCCGGGCGGGGAGCGCACGGCCGCGAGGGCACCCGCCCGTTCGTTCAGCTCAGCGGCTTGGTGAGCTGCTTGGTGCCGGTGCGGTCGGCCATCAGGCTGCAGCTGACGGACTTGATGCCCAGCTTGTACCCGCCGAGGCTGGGGTACTGGATGTAGGTGCCCCGGGTGGTCCCCGCGGGCTGCCGGGCCGCCTTGCGCTCCAGCTCGCCGCGGCACAGCGACGAGGCCTTGCCCTTGATGGCCGATTCGGTCGCCAGACCGGCGTCCAGGCGGTGGGTCGTGACGACCTCGGCGTCGTGCGGCCCGTTGCAGGAGGCCGCGTCGTTGTTACCGCCGCCGCCCGCCGGAAGGTCGTAGCAGTCGCCGACCTTCAGCAGGTAGAAGGGGAGCTTGCCGTTGGAGGGAGTCGGCATGCCGCTCGCGAAGTCGCTGTCGGTGGGCGTGCCGGCGGGGTCTGGTCCGTAGGTGGGGGTCGTGGTGGGGTCGGGTCCGTAGGTGGGCGTCGCGGACGCGTCCCCGGACGGGGTGGCGAGGCTCTGCGAAGCGGACGGCTGTGCACGGTGGGTGTCGCTGTCGCCGGTGTTCACCACGACGAGGGTGATCACGACCGCCAGGACGAGCACACCGCCGGCGATGATCGCCGCGATGACCTTGCCGTTGCCGCCGCCACCGCCGGGCGGGCCGGGGGGCTGCTGCCAGCCGCCGGGGCCCTGGGGGCCGTCCGGCCCGTAGCCGCCCGTGGGCGGGCCGAACCCGGCCGGAGGCTGGATGCCGCCCGGAGGCGAGCCGTAGCCACCGGGGCCGTAACCGCCCTGGGCGGGGCCGTAGCCGCCGGCCGGCGGGCCGAAGCCGCCGGACGGGTCAGAAGGCGGCTGGTTCGGCGGCGGCGGAGGAAAACTCATAAGGAAATGATCGCTTCTTTACCCGGCTCTGAGCGGCCCGGTGACCAACCTGGAACATTGCGCGTCTGAAATGTCCGCCTCCTGGGCACCGTTGGCGACAGAACGGCCAGCCACCCTACGGCGCGGAGGTTTCCCGTGTTCATCGACCTGCCCCTGGACGAGCTCCACGCCTACCGCCCGCCGGTGCCCGAACCGCCCGGCTTCGACGCGTTCTGGCAGCGCACCCTCGACGGGGCCCGCAGTCATGACCTGGACGCCCGCTTCACCGAGATCGATACCGGGCTCGCCCTCCTGCGCTGCCACGACACCGAGTTCGCCGGATTCGGCGGACACCGCATCCGCGGCTGGTTCCTGCGCCCGCGCGCGGCCACCGGGCCGCTGCCGTGCGTCGTGCAGTACCTCGGCTACGGCGGCGGCCGGCTGCTGCCGCACGACTGGCTGCTGTGGCCGTCGGCGGGGTACGCCACGCTGGTCATGGACACCCGCGGCCAGAGCGGACCCAACCGCCCCGGGGACACCCCCGATCCGGTCGGCTCGGGCAATCCGGGTGTGCCCGGCAAACTCACCCAAGGCCTGCTCGACCCCGACGACTACTACTACCGGCGGCTGTACACCGACGCCGTACGGGCCGTGGAGGCGGCACGCGGTCATGACGCGGTGGACCCCGACCGGATCGTGGTGGCCGGGCACAGCCAGGGCGGCGCACTCGCCCTGGCGATGACCGGACTGGTCCCCGGGCTGGCGGGGGCGCTGATCGACGTGCCGTTCCTGACGCACATCCGGCGGGCCCTGGAGGTCACGGACGCGGGCCCGTACGGCGAGCTGTCCCGCTACTTCGCCGGCGCCCGCGGCCATATCGACACCGCCCTGCACACCCTGGACCACTTCGACGGCCTGAACTTCGCCGTCCGCGCCACCTCCCCGGCCCTGTTCGGCACGGCGCTGCGCGACGCGGTGGTGCCACCGTCCACCGGCTTCGCCGCGTACCACCACTACACGGGCGAGAAGGAGTTGGAGGTGTGGCGGTTCAACGCCCATGAGAGCGGCGGCGGCGACCAGCGGGCGGCGGAGCTGGCGTTCGCCCGGCGGGTGCTCGGGTGAGGAGGTAGCGGGGCGGGCGGGGCTCCGAAAACGTGCCGTGCCGCTCCCCCCACCCCCGAACCCACCCCCCGCCCCCTCCCCCGAAGGGGGAGGAGGGGGAGGGGGCGGGGGAGAGCCCCGGGCACCGCGCCGAGCCCCTCAGACCGCCCCCTCAGACCGCCCCCATCAGATGCTCCAGCGCCAACTGATCCAGGTGCTCGAAGGCCATCCCCCGGGCCGCGGCGGCCTCGGCGTCGAAGGACTCGTACGCGGTGGGGTCGGCCAGCAGCCCGGCGAGGCCGTCGTCGGCGGTGGGGCGGCTGAGCTGGTCCAGCCGGGCGGCGTGCAGGGCGTCCTGGACGGCCGGGTCGGCGCGGAAGGCCGCCGCGCGCTCGCGCAGGAGGAGGTAGTTGCGCATACAGCCGGCCGCCGAGGTCCAGACGCCGTCGAGGTCCTCGGTGCGCGGCGGTTTGAAGTCGAAGTGCCGCGGACCGTCGTAGCCGGCCGTCTCCAGCAGGTCGACCAGCCAGAACGCGGAGCGCAGATCGCCGGCGCCGAACCGCAGGTCCTGGTCGTACTTGATGCCGCTCTGGCCGTTGAGGTCGATGTGGAAGAGCTTGTCGGCCCAGAGCGCCTGGGCGATGCCGTGCGGGAAATTCAGCCCGGCCATCTGCTCGTGGCCGACCTCGGGGTTGACGCCGTACAGCTCGGGGCGCTCCAGCCGTTCGATGAAGGCGAGGGCGTGGCCGACGGTGGGCAGCAGGATGTCGCCGCGCGGCTCGTTGGGCTTGGGCTCAAGGGCGAACCGCAGGTCGTAGCCCTGCTCGACGACGTACTGGCCGAGCAGGTCGAAGGCCTCCTTCATCCGGTCCAGCGCCGTCCGGACGTCCTTGGCGGCGCCGGACTCGGCGCCCTCCCGGCCGCCCCATGCCACGTAGGTGTGGGCGCCCAGTGCGGCGGCGAGATCGATGTTGCGGAGGGTCTTGCGCAGCGCGTAGCGGCGCACGTCGCGGTCGTTGGCGGTGAAGGCGCCGTCCTTGAAGACGGGGTGGGTGAAGAGGTTGGTGGTGGCCATCGGGACGACCAGGCCGGTGGCGTCCAAGGCCTGCCGGAAGCGGGCCACGGCCGTCTCGCGTGCGGGTTCCCCGGCGCCGGGCGGAATCAGGTCGTCGTCGTGGAAGGTGACGCCGTACGCGCCGAGGTCGGCGAGGCGGTGGACCGATTCGACGGGGTCCAGGGCGCGGCGGGTGGCGTCCCCGAAGGGGTCACGGCCCTGCCAGCCGACGGTCCACAGGCCGAAGCTGAATTTGTCCGCGGGGACGGGCCGGCGGCTCATGCCGGCGCCTCGCTCCGTGCGGCGCCGTGGGCGCGCGGCGGGCGCGCTCCGGTGGCCCTCCACCGGCTCCGGGCGGGGCGGGTCCCCACGCTGCGTTTCCTCATGCGCCACTCCCTCGGTCATTTCGTCAACGCGCTTTACAAATTCCGCCGCGGCCAAACTAATATGCGGCAGCACACCGGGGAACCCCCTGAACCGAGACCGGGTCACCGGCCGCCGAGGGAGAGTGCACGATGGGCGCACAGTCAGCGGGACCGCTCGTCGTCGGGGTGGACAGCTCGACCCAGTCCACCAAGGCGCTGGTCGTGGACGCCGACACCGGCGTGGTGCTCGCCCGGGGCCAGGCCCCGCACACGGTCAGCGGCGGCGAGGGCAAGGAGAGCGACCCCGGCCAGTGGTGGCGGGCGCTGGGCGAGGCGCTGGCGCAGTGCGGCGAGGCGGCGCGGCAGGCCTCGGCGCTGTCGGTGGGCGGTCAGCAGCACGGGCTGGTCACGCTGGACGCGGCCGGGGCGCCGGTGCGCCCCGCGCTGCTGTGGAACGACGTCCGTCCGGCGCCGCAGAGCGAGCGGCTGATCGCGGAGCTGGGCGGCGCGGGGGCCTGGGCGGAGCACGTGGGGAGCGTGCCGGGACCGGCCTTCACGGTGGCCAAGTGGGCCTGGCTGCGGGAGCACGAGCCGGCCGCGGCCGAGGCCACCGCCGCGGTGCGGCTGCCGCACGACTATCTCGTGGAGCGGCTGACCGGTGAGGCCGTCACCGATCGCGGGGAGGCCTCCGGCACCGGCTGGTGGGCGTCGCGCACCGAGTCCTACGACCAGCGGATCCTGGACCATGTCGGGCTGTCCGCCGGGGCGTTGCCGCGGGTGGCGGGGCCGGGCGAGGCGGCGGGCACGGTGCACGCCGAGGATCTGCCGCTGCCCCGCGGCGCGTGGGTGGCGGGCGGAACCGGCGACAACATGGCGGCCGCGCTCGGGCTGGGCCTGCGTCCCGGGCAGCCGGTGCTGAGCCTTGGGACGTCGGGGACGGTCTACGCCCTTTCCACCCGCCGGCCCACCGATCCGACCGGGACCGTGGCGGGGTTCGCCGATGCCCGCGGCGACTGGCTGCCGCTGGCCTGCACCCTGAACTGCACGCTCGCCGTGGACCGGGTGGCGGCGCTGCTGGGGCGCGACCGGGAGGCCGTGGAGGAGGGCGGCGAGGTGGTGATGCTGCCGTTCCTGGACGGCGAGCGGACCCCGAATCTGCCCGGTGCCTCGGGGCTGGTGCACGGGCTGCGGCACGACACCACGCCCGGCCGGCTGCTCCAGGCCGCCTATGACGGTGCGGTGTTCGCGCTGCTGCAGGCGCTGGAGCGGGTACTGGACGCGGATGCCGCGCCCGATGCCCCGCTGCTGCTGATCGGGGGCGGGGCGCGGGGGCGGGCCTGGCGCGAGACGGTGCGCCGGCTGTCGGGCCGTCCGGTGGTGGTGCCCGAGGCGCAGGAGCTGGTGGCGCTCGGCGCGGCGGCGCAGGCGGCCGGGCTGTTGCTGGGCGAGGATCCGGCGGCGGTGGCCCGTCGCTGGGGCACGGCGCGCGGCGCGGAGTTCGAGGCGCGGCCGCGGGACGGCGCGGCGTGGGACCGGCTGACCGCGACGCTCACCGACGGTGCGGCGCTGCTGCGGCGCTGACCGCTCCCCCGTCTCCGTCCGGCAGGACGCCCCCCACAGCACCCCGAGGAGACCCTGTGACCGTGTCCGGCGGCGACACCCAGCGCGGCATCCGGCGCCGCAATCTGGCCCGGGTGCTGCGGACCGTGGCCGCAGCGGGGCCGCTGTCCCGGCCGGCGGTCGCGGCGCGGATCGGGTTGACCCGGGCGGGAGTGGCGCCGCTCGTCGAGGAGCTGCTGCGGGCCGGGCTGCTGGTCGAGACGGGGCGGGCGGCGACCGGCGGGCGGGGTCGGCCGGGCGGTGAACTGGTGGTCAGTGACCGTGGCCCGGCCGGGCTCGGGGCGGAGATAGGCGTCGATCATCTGGCGGTGTGCGCGGTCGATCTGCGCGGCCGGGTGCGGGCGCGGGTGGCGGCCGGCGCGGCGAACCGGCACAGCGCTCCGGGGCCCGTGCTGCGGCGGCTGTCCGCGCTGCTGGCGGAGGTGACGGCCGGTCTCGCGGCCGAGGGGCTGCGGCCGGCGGGGCTGACGGTGGCGGTGCCCGGTCTGGTGGCGCGGGGGTCGACGACGGTGGTGCACGCCCCCCATCTCGGCTGGCGGGCGGCCGATCTGGCTCCGGGCCTCGCCGGAGCGTCGCTCCCGGGGCAGAAGGCGGCGCTCCCGCTGACCGTCGAGAACGAGGCTCACCTCGGTGCGCTGGCCGAGCTGTGGCTGGGGGCGGGCCACGGCGGGCCGGTCCCGCCGCCGGACTTCGTGCATGTCTCGGCCGAGACCGGCATCGGGGCCGCGGTCGTGGTGGACGGCCGACTACTGCGGGGGGCACGGGGGTTCGCGGGTGAGCTGGGGCATGTGCCGGTGTATCCGGACGGGCCGGTGTGCGACTGCGGGGGCCGGGGCTGTCTGGAGCAGTACGCGGGGGAACGGGCCGTACTGCGCGCGGGCGGGCTCGCGCCGGACGGGGCGGCGGACGTGCCCGCGGGGCCGGGGGCCCGGATCGGCCTGCTGGCGCGGCGGGCGGCCGACGGGGACGCGGCCACGCTGCGGGCGCTGCGGGAGGCGGGGACGGCGCTCGGGATCGCGCTGGCCGGCGCGGTGAATCTGCTCGACCCGCAGGCGGTGGTGCTCGGGGGTGCGATGGCGGAGCTGGCGCCGTGGGTTTTGCCGTCGCTGGAGCGGGAGTTGACGCGGCGGACGGCTGTCGCGGCGGCGGACGGGCCAGGCGGCGGGCCGGTGGTGGCGGTGTCCCGGCTGGGGGCGGACGGGCCGCTGCTCGGGGCGGCGCACGCGACGCTGCAGAGCGTCCTCGATGATCCCCTCGACTCCCGCACCCCGGCACACTCTCCCCGCAATTGAGCCCGCTAAACCTTTCCAGGGAACGGGAATTCCATGCCACCCCATCGGGCGATTGTGCCGATAAAATCCGCACGGCTACCTTCGGTGCGGCGGGTTGCCGCGGAACTGCCCTGAACTGGCGTTTCGGGGCCGCCTGTTGAGCACCCTCCGAAGAGACAGGTGGCAGGATGACGATTGCCGACGAATCGCTGCAGGACCACGCGGAAGAATCCCAGAATTCCAGTCTGAGTACCACCGCGGCGCGGAATCTGGCGACCACCACCAAGACCGCACCCCAGATGCAGGGCGTCACGTCCCGCTGGCTGCTGCGGCTGCTGCCCTGGGTGCAGGTCTCCGGCGGTACGTATCGCGTGAACCGCCGGCTGGCGTACACGGTCGGCGACGGGCGTATCGATTTCGACATCACCGGCAGCGAGGTGTCGATCATCCCCGAGGAGTTGCGCGAGCTGCCCGCGCTGCGGGAATTCACCGACGCCGGGGCACTGTCCGCGCTGGGCGAGCGGTTCACCCAGCAGGAATACGCACCCGGTGAGCTCATCGCCGAGGCGGGCGCGCCGGGCGACCGCCTGGTGCTGATCGCGCACGGCCGGGTGGACCGGATCGGCAGCGGCAAGTACGGCGAGGACACCGTCCTGGAGGCGCTGGCCGGCGGTGACCACCTCGGCGACGAGCCGCTGACCGACCCGGACGGGACCTGGCGCTTCAGCTATCGGGCGGTGACCCGGGTGACGGTGATGGCGCTGTCCCGCCTGGCCGCGCAGGAGGTCATGGACCGCTCCCCCGCGCTGCGCGAGCATCTGGCGACCGCCGGGCAGGACGGGGCGGCACCGCCCACCAATGCCAGTGGGGAGTCGGCGGTCTCGCTCTCCTCCGGGCACCACGGCGAACCGTCCCTCCCCGGTACGTTCGTCGACTACGACCTGGCGCCACGGGAGTACGAACTGAGCGTCGCGCAGACGGTGTTGCGCACGCACAGCCGGGTCGGCGATCTCTACAGCGACCCGATGAACCAGGTCGAGGAGCAGCTGAAGCTGACGGTCCAGGCGCTGCGGGAGCGCCAGGAACACGAGATGATCAACAACCCGGAGTTCGGGCTGCTGCACAATGTGGCGCTCCCGCAGCGCATCCACACCCGCAGCGGCCCGCCCACCCCCGACGACCTCGACGACCTGCTCGCGACGGTCTGGAAGGACCCGGGCTTCCTGCTCGCCCATCCGCAGACGATCGCCGCGATCGGCCGGGAGTGCTCCGCCCGCGGCCTGTATCCGACGGCGGTCGATTTCATGGGGCATTCGCTGCCGTCGTGGCGCGGCGTGCCGATTTTCCCGTGCAACAAGATTCCGGTGACCAAGGAGCGGACCAGCTCCATTCTGCTGATGCGCACCGGCGAGGAGAAGCAGGGCGTGGTCGGTCTGCATCAGACCGGAATTCCGGATGAATACGAGCCGAGCCTTTCGGTGCGCTATATGGGCCTCGACGACCGGGCCGTTCTCAAATATCTCGTCAGCGCCTACTACTCGGCGGCCGTTCTCGTGCCCGACGCCCTGGGCGTGCTCGACGACGTGCAGATCGGCCACTGAACGAACCGCGGAAGAAGACCGCGCGCCCGGGGAGCGGCCCCGTGTGTCCGCCCGGCGCGCGCACCGTACGCACCGCAGCGAACTGGAACAGGTGAGCTTTCTTCATGACCACATCGGTGGATCCGACGTCCGGCTCCGAGCCGTCCGCGCCCGAGCAGATTCGGTCCAGCCTGGACACCGCGGCCGCCCGCAAGCTGGCGACCACGACCAAGACCGTGCCGCAGATGCAGGGGATCTCCTCCCGCTGGCTGCTGCGGATCCTGCCCTGGACGCAGGTCTCCGGCGGCACCTACCGCGTCAACCGGCGGCTGACCCACACCCTCGGTGACGGCCGGGTGGAGTTCGTCTCGACCGGTTCCGACGTCCGGGTCATCCCGGCGGAGCTGCGCGAGCTGGCCCCGCTGCGCGGCTACACGGACGCGGCGACGCTGGAGGCACTGGCCGACCGGTTCGTCCAGCGGGAGTTCGCGCCGGGTGATGTGCTGGCCCGGCAGGGCGGCCAGGCCGACCGGGTCATCCTGATCGCGCACGGCAAGCTCGACCGCACCGGCACCGGCAAGTACGGCGACGAGACGGTGCTGGGGGTGCTGGCCGACGGTGACTCCCTCGGGGCGGCGGCGCTGCTGTCGCCGGACGCGCAGTGGGAACACTCCGTGCGCGCGGTGACCCGGGTGACCGCGCTGACCCTCTACCGCAGCGACCTCGAGGAGGTGCTGGGCCGGTCGGAGTCGCTGCGCTCCCATCTGGAGGACTTCCGCGAGGCGCTGGTGCCCGCGCAAAACAAGCACGGCGAGTCGGCCATCGAGCTGGCCGCGGGCCATGTCGGCGAGCCGGCCCTGCCGGGCACCTTCGCGGATTACGACATGACGCCGCGGGAGTACGAACTCAGCGTGGCACAGACCGTGTTGAAGGTGCATTCCCGGGTCGCCGATCTCTACAACGACCCGATGAACCAGCTGGACCAGCAGCTGCGGCTGACCATCGAGGCGCTGCGGGAGCGCCAGGAGCACGAGATGGTCAACAACCGGGACTTCGGTCTGCTGCACAACGCCGACCTCAAGCAGCGCCTGCACACCCACAGCGGTCCGCCCACCCCCGACGACCTCGACGAGCTGATCTCCCGGCGCCGCAAGACCCAGTTCCTGCTGGCCCACCCGCGCACCATCGCGGCCATCGGGCGGGAGTGGAACGCCCGGGGCATCTATCCCACGACCGCCGAGGTCGAGGGCACCGCGGTCCGTGCCTGGCGGGGCATTCCGCTGCTGCCCTGCAACAAGATCCCGATCTCCCCGGAGGGGACCAGCTCGGTGCTGGCGCTGCGGGTCGGCGAGGAGAACCAGGGCGTGGTGGGGCTGCACCAGACGGGTATCCCGGATGAGTACCGCCCCGGCCTGTCGGTCCGTTTCATGGGCATCAACGACCAGGCCGTCATCAACTACCTGGTCAGTGCCTACTACTCCGCGGCGGTGCTGGTGCCGGACGCGCTGGGCATCCTGGAGGACGTAGAGATCGGACACTGACCGCCGGGGACCCGGCGCTTCGGGTGCCGTGCCCGCCACCGCCCTGCGGGGCCGGGGTGCGGCACCCGGGTGACGTCCGATCAGGTATCTCCTGAACTCCTGACCTGCGCCGTTCTGCCTTTGGTCGAGCCATTGGCAGAACGGCCATTCCCTTGGCAGGGCGAGGTCTGTTGCGCATCATGAACGCACCGGCTGTGCGTGACATGTACGCGACCACCCCTCGGTCACCGTCAGGAGTTCACATGGAGCCCGACCCCCGTCGCCCGGCCCGCAGACGCCTGCTCACCGGTGCGGCCGCGCTCACCGCGTCCGCCGCACTCACCCCCCTCGCCACGGCCACCTCCGGCGCCGCAGCCGCCGCGCACCGGCACTCCCTGCCCGGCGGCGGCTATCCCCGCAGGCAGTGGGTCCCGGCCAGTACGTCCAACTACACCGCCGCCGACCGTCCGACGCAGTACCCCGTCGAGATGGTCGTGATCCATGTGACACAGGAGACCTACGCCCACACCCTCAAGCTCTTCGCGAACCCGGCGCACAAGGCGGCCGCGCACTACGTCCTGCGGTCCGCCGACGGCCATCTCGCCCAGTGCGTCAGCGAGCGGAACGTGGCCTGGCACGCCGGGAACTGGGACTACAACACCCGCAGCATCGGCATCGAGCACGAGGGCTGGATCGACGACCCGGCGTGGTTCACCGACGCCCTCTACGCCCGGTCCGCCCAGCTCACCGCCGCCATCTGCCACCGCTACTCGATCCCCAAGGACCGCGAGCACATCATCGGCCATGTGGAGGTCCCCGGATCCGACCACACGGACCCCGGACAGTTCTGGGACTGGACGCGCTACCTCCAGCTGGTGAACGGCCTCTCCTGGCGCGCTGATCTCTGAGCGCCCGCCGGCCGTCCAGCGACCCGGCGCGGCCACCCCGCCCGGCGACACGACGGCCGTTCCCGGGGTGTACGGATTCATGACATCTCCGGGCCATAGTGAACATCTTCGGCACCTGGGACAGTTGGCGTGACGTCAGGGGGGCTCGTGAAGCAGCGATTCGTTCGAGTGCGCGCGATGCTGACCGTGCTGGTGGCATGGGGTGCGCTGACCGGCGGCGGAATGGCGGGCGGCGCCCCGGCGACCGCCCTGGACGCCGGCCTCGGCCGCTACGCCGCCGCGTCGGTCGCGCCCGGTGTCTCCTACGACGAATTCCGGATGACGCTGCCCCGCGGCCTGGTGCACGGGCATCTGCTGACCGTCGATCTGGCCGATCCGCGGGTCGCGGTGGATCTGTTGTACCCGGGGGCGGTGGGCGCCCGGGCTCCGGTGTCCCAACTGGCCGCGGACCGCGGCGCGGTGGGCGCGGTCAACGGCGACTTCTTCAACATCAGTGAGGGCCAGCACCCCGGCGTGGAGGCCACCGGAGCCTCCGTCGGCCCGGCCGTGGCCTCGGGGCGGCAGCTCAAGGGCGCGGTGCCCGACGGCCAGCGCTTCGGGCCGGTCATGCCGCCCGGCGCCACCACCGAGGACGTCATCGGCGTCGGCTACGACCGCCGGGCCCGGCTGGACCGGCTCACCCTGCACGGTGCGGTGCTCACCCCCGAGGGGACGCTGCCGCTGCGCGGGCTGAACCAGTACGCCCTGCCGGTCGACGGGATCGGCGCCTACACGGAGCGGTGGGGTCCGGCCTCCCGGCTGCGCGCCACCTGCGGGACGGACTTCGACCGGGCGGCACCGTGCAGCGAGGACACCGCGGAGGTGACGGTCCGTCACGGACGGGTGGTGGCGCTCGACGACGAGCCGGGCGCCGGCGGGGTGGCCGAGGGCAGCGTGGTGCTGGTGGGGAGGGAAGAGGGGGCCCGGCAGCTGCGCAAGCTGCACCTCGGTGAGCGGGTGCGTGTCAGCCAACGTCTGACGGGCCGGGGGCCGGTCCCGCTGCGGTTCGCGGTGGGCGGCTTCCCCGTCGTGCGCCACGGCGTGCCGGTGGCCGGGCTCGACTCCGCGGCGGTGGCGGTGCGCACCTCCGCGGGGATGGGGGCCGGCGGCCGGGTGCTGTATCTGCTGGCGCTGGACGGCGGGCCGGGCCGGACCGGCCTGACGGTCAGTGAGCTGGCCGACCTGATGACGCAGTTGGGGGCGCGGGACGCGGTGGATCTGGACGGGGGCGGGTCCTCCACCCTGGTCACCGGCGACGCCTACGGGGAGACGGTGCGCAACCATCCGTCGGGCGGTGCGGAGCGGCCGGTCGCCAACGCGATCGGGGTCTTCTCCGGGCAGCGGCCGGGCACGCCGGCACGCGACTGAGCACCCGGTGGGCCCGGGCGGGCCGCCGCCTCACGGACGCACGCTGCTCACCACATCGGCGGCGCCGGCCAGGCCCTGGTGGATGTCGGGGGCGAGGCTGCTGTTCGCCAGGTAGAAGCCGAGCAGCGCGCACACCAGGGCGTGCGAGAACTTGAGCTTGCCGCTGCGCAGGAAGATCACGGTCAGGACCACCAGCAACAGCACGACCGAGATGGAAATTGCCACGGGACGCACCCTCCTCGACCGCCGCCCGAACGAGCGGCAATGGGTGGCTAGTTTGGCGTATTTCAGGGTATGTCCGGTTCCTGGGTGGGTGCTCCGATCGGGTGATCACTGCGGGTCACCGGAGGCGGACCGACGACCGGAGCGCACCGTCGCGCGTCCCACCCCGGGGCGGGACGCCACCCTCGCCGGCGACCGACCGTGCCCCGGCGCCCGCTTCACCCACCGCCATGCACCCCATGAGAGATATAGGGCGCCATATCACCTCAAGTGCCCTGCGGCGGTGGCGCGTTCAGGTCACCCGTCGCACCATGTCAGCCAATGTGGCGCGGATCACATCACTCCCTGCAACGAATGATGCCGCCCGTTCGTCTTAGCGGCCGACATCGCGCCCCTCACCCCTCCTCGCAGACGGAAAGACCGTATGAGCCAGACCCCCTCGCTCCGCCGTTGGCCGGCCCGGTCACTGCGCGTCCCGCTGTGCGCGCTCCCGGTGATCGCCATGGGCACGCTCAGCGCATGCGGCGGCCTCGCCTCGTCGGCTCCCGAGGGCGAGCCGGTGAAGGTCGCGCTGGGGGCGGCGAGCGGGACGAGAACCGTGCAGGCCGGCGACCGGATCACGGTGACCGCGCGGGGCGGGGTACTGACCGAGGTGACCGTCACCGACCCCGGCGGCCACAAGCTGCCCGGCGGGCTCGCGGGCGACCGGACGGTGTGGACGGCCCGGGCGAAGACCGCGCCGGGCACCAAATACTCCGTCGTCGCCCGGACCAGGAACCCGCAGGGCGACGTCGCCGCGACCAAGGAATCACTGACCACCGCGAAGCCCGACCGGCTCGACCTGCAGACGGCCGGCCCCGGCCGGCCGGACGCCGTGGCCGGCACCGACCGGCCCCTGACGGTCACCTTCGGCTTCCCGGTGATCCACCGGGACGAGGTGCAGCGCCGGCTGAACGTCCTCACCGGCCGCCCCACGAGTGGATCATGGACCTGGAGCAAGGACCACGGCGGCGCGGACCGGGCGGACTGGTCGCCCGCGCGGCACGGTCGGTCCGGCGCACCGGTCGCCCTGCGGGCGGAGCGGGACGCGGACGACTCCGGCGGCGGCGTCACCCGGGACTATGACCTGAACTTCACCATCGGCCGCAGTTGCACCGACTCGGCGGGGGACCAGGAGTGTGGCAAGGTCCAGGTGGGTGACCCCCTTGAGGTCGCCGCGTCCTCCGTACGAGGGAAAGACGACAGGACCACGAGGATCGGAGACTGGCATGCCGGCTGATCCCCACGACGGACGAACTGCGCCCTCGCGCCGAGCAGCTGACCCTTTTCAGAGCCTAATGTGACGGAATGAGCACCGTGCAGGACCAGGATCAACTTACGGGGTGGCGGCGCTTCCGGCGCCGGGTCCCCAATGGCTTCGCCATCATCTTCACCATGCTGGGGCTCTTCTGCGCCCTGACCGCGGTGATCGGGCCGTTGCGGCGCGGACTGCATCCGGTCATCTACTGGCTGGACACGCTCACCGTCCCGGTGCCGCCGAACCTCGCCTACGCGGTGCTCCTCTTCCTGCTGGCCGCGGCGCTGACCGCACGCAAACGGGTGGCGCTGTGGTGCCTGGTGGCGTACATGGTGCTGGTCACCGTGGCGGACGTGCTGTTCCTGGCGATGGGCTACTGGGAGTTCGCCTTCTCCCTGGTGCTGTGCGTCGGCGTGCTGGTGCTGCTGCTCCTGTCGCACCGTGAGTTCTACGCGATCACCCGGCGCGGCGCGTTCCTGCGGGCCATCGGTGTGCTGATCGCCGGGGCGGTCGTCGCGGTCCTGATCGGCTGGGGGCTGGTGACGCTGACGCCGGGCACCCTGGAGGCCGGTGGCGGCAACCGGCTGCTGTGGGCGGCCAACCGGGTCTGCTTCGGGCTGGTCGGCGGCCGGCTGATCGAGGGCCACCCGCCGCACTGGACCACCTTCCTGCTCGGTCTGCTCGGTGCGCTGGCGCTGCTGAACGCGGCGGCCACGCTGTTCCGTTCGCAGCGGATGGAAGCCGCGCTGCACGGCGACGAGGAGGACCGGATCCGGGCGCTGCTGGAGCGCTACGGCAGCCAGGACTCGCTCGGCTACTTCGCCTCCCGCCGCGACAAGGCCGTGGTCTTCTCCCCCAGCGGCAAGGCCGCCGTCACCTACCGCGTCGAGGCCGGGGTCTGTCTGGCCAGCGGTGACCCGGTCGGTGACCGCGAGGCCTGGACGCAGGCCATCGAGGCCTGGCTGGAGGTCGCCGGGCGCTACGGCTGGCAGCCGGCCGTCATGGGCGCCAGTGAGAGCGGCGCCAAGGCGTTCGCGCGCTGCGGCCTCGGTGCGCTCCAGCTCGGTGACGAGGCGATCCTGCACGTCAAGGACTTCGACCTGGACGGCCGGGAGATGCGGGTCACCCGCCAGGCGGTCAACCGCGTCGAGCGGACCGGCGCGACCTTCCGGCTGCGGCGGCACTCCGCGCTGACCGACGAGGAGATGCAGGAAGTCATTCACCGGGCCGACGCCTGGCGGGACACCGAGACCGAACGCGGCTTCTCCATGGCGCTGGACCGGCTGGGCGACCCGGAGGACGGGGACTGCCTGCTGGCCGAGGCGTTCGACGGCGACGGCAACATGATCGCCCTGCTGTCGTTCGTGCCGTGGGGCAAGGACGGCATCTCGCTGGACGTCATGCGCCGTGACCGTACCGCGCCCAACGGTGTCATGGAGTTCATGGTGGCCCGGCTGTGCGCACAGGCCGGGACGATGGGCGTACGCCGCGTCTCGCTGAACTTCGCGGTGTTCCGGTCGGCCTTCGAGGAGGGCGCCCGGATCGGTGCCGGGCCGGTGCTGAAGTTCTGGCGCCGGCTGTTGCTGTTCTTCTCCAAGTGGTGGCAGCTGGAGGCCCTGTACCGCTCCAACGCGAAGTACAACCCGGAGTGGTACCCGCGGTTCCTGTGCTACGCGGACGCCGGCGCGCTGGCCCGGATCGGTCTGGCCTCCGGTATCGCCGAGGGCTTCGTCGCCGTGCCGAGCCTGGGCAAGCTGTGGGGCAAGGGCCACAAGAAGCGGCTGCTGGCCCCGGCGAGCACCGCGGGCCTGCCGTCGCTGGACGAACTCGGCCTGGTCCAGACGGGTCCGGCCACCGAGGAGGAGCTGCACGAGCGGGAGCTCGCCGCGCTGCCCGAGCAGGTGCGGGTGCGCCACCGCAAGCTGGAGCGGCTGCGCGAGGCCGGCACCGACCCGTATCCGGTGGGCGTGCAGCGCACGCACACCCTCAAGGAGGTCCGCGGCGAATTCCCCGACCTCAAGGCCGGGGCGCGGACCGGCAAGTACGTCACCGTCGCGGGCCGGGTGCTGCTCACCCGCGACCACGGCGGAGTGCTCTTCGCGGTGTTGCGCGACTGGTCGGGCGATCTGCAGATCGCGCTGACCCGCGACGGCAGCGGCGCCGAGCTGCTGGACCGCTTCGGCTCGGACATCGACCTCGGTGACCATGTCGAGGTGGAGGGCGAGACCGGCGCCAGCGACCGCGGTGAGCTGACGGTGTTCGTCCGCACCTGGCGGCTGACCGCCAAGTGCCTGCGGCCGCTGCCGGACAAGCGGCGCGGGCTGTCCGACCCGGAGGCGAAGGTCCGCCAGCGTTATGTGGACCTGGTCGTCTCGACGGACGCCCGGGACAATCTGCGGGCCCGCAGCACGGCCGTGCAGGCGTTGCGCCAGGGGCTGATCGACCGGGGCTACCTGGAGGTCGAGACGCCGATGCTCCAGCAGATCCACGGTGGCGCCAACGCCCGCCCCTTCCAGACCCATATCAACGCCTACGACCTCGATCTGTATCTGCGGATCGCGCCGGAGCTGTATCTCAAGCGGCTGTGCGTGGGCGGCATGGAGAAGGTCTTCGAGATGGGGCGGACCTTCCGCAACGAGGGCATCTCCTACAAGCACAACCCCGAGTTCACGATGCTGGAGGCCTACCAGGCCTTCGCCGACTACGACGTGATGCTCGACCTGACCCGGGAACTGATCCAGGGCGCGGCCGTCGCGGCGTTCGGCAGCGCCACCGCCCGCAAGGCGGACGAGCGCGGCCGGCTGGTCGAGCACGACATCTCGGGGATCTGGCCGGTCAAGACCGTCTACGGCGCGATCTCGGAGGCGCTCGGGGAAGAGGTCGACGCGGACACGAACCCGGACGTGCTGCGCCGGCTGTGCGCGGCGTCGGCCGTGCCGGTCAAGCCGGAGAGCGGCCGGGGCGACATCGTGCTGGAGATGTACGAGCGCCTGGTCGAGGAGAAGACCACGCTCCCCACCTTCTACAAGGACTTCCCGACCGATGTGTCCCCGCTGACCCGTCAGCACCGGCGGGACCCGCGGCTCGCGGAGCGCTGGGACCTGGTCGCGTTCGGCACCGAACTGGGCACCGCCTACTCGGAGTTGACCGACCCCGTGGAGCAGCGCCGGCGGCTGACCGCGCAGTCGCTGCTGGCGGCCGGCGGTGACCCGGAGGCCATGGAGGTGGACGAGGACTTCCTCCAGGCGCTGGAGTACGCGATGCCGCCGACCGGTGGTCTGGGCATCGGCGTGGACCGGCTGGTCATGTTCCTCACCGGTCTGTCGATCCGCGAGACGCTGCCGTTCCCGCTGGTGCGGCGCCGCTGAGCGCGGCACCGCCTGCCGGCACCCGGCCCGGGCCCGTCACCGCAGTGGTGACGGGCCCGGGCCCTTTTCGCAGGAGGCTCCGGGCTTCTCGTGCTCCCGGGGAGCCTCGTCTGCCGTCGGTCAGAACCATCGGTCAGAACCAGTTGACGGTGAGCGGGAAGGTGACGGTGGCGGTGGCGCCCCGGGCGTCGGTGACGGTCGCCGTGACCGGGAAGCCGCCGGTCTGCCAGGGGCGGCCGCCGATCCGGCCGCCGCCCGCGTCGGCGGACAGGCCCAGCGGCAGTCCGGTGGCGCGGTAGGTGAGCGGGGGCGTGCCGCCGGTGGCGGTGAGGTTGACGGTGCACTCCTGGAGGAAGCGGCAGGTCTGCGGGCCGGGGGTGGCCAGGGTGAGGCCGTCGCCGGGCGGTTCGGTGCCGCCGGTGTCGAAGACGCCGGTGACCGGGGTGGCGGTGGCCGCGTTGCCCGCGTGGCCGGTGCCGTACATGTCCTCCAAGGTCCGCAGCAGGCTGTAGTGGTTGTAGTCGCCGCCGAGACCGCCGCGGGTGAGGTGGGCGCCGTGGAAGACGGTCGCGATCCGGTTGGAGCCGAGGTAGTTGTCCTCGTCCCAGGTGACCATCAGCAGGCTGTTGTGGTCCTCGGCCCACCGGGCGTAGCCGGCGAGGTTGTTCTTCAGCCAGGTGTCCCCGCTGCCGACGGCGCAGTCGTGCATGTCGTTGCACATGTCCGGGATGACGAACGAGACGGTCGGCAGCGTGCTGAAGTCGTCCCGGGGGAACTGGGCGAAGGTCTTGCCGGTGTCCAGCGGCACGTTCCGGAAGGCGAACCAGGGGCTGTGCCGCTGCGCGTAGCGGCCGTCGGAGCAGGTGGTGGAGCCCTGGGCGGGCAGGCCCTCGTTGTAGCTGGCGAAGGTCTTGCCGGCCGCGATCAGTTCCTGGGCGAGGTTGGGCGCGGTCATCGACCGGGCGGTGTAGCAGCCGTCGCCGGTGATGCCCTGGGTGGCGCCGGAGAAGAGGTTGAAGTAGTTCGGCTGGCTGGGGTGGGTCAGCGCCTTCATGCCGGTCAGGTCGGCGCCGGTGCGGGCGAGTTCGTTGAGGTAGGGGGCGTCGCCGTTGCCGATGATCTCGCCGTACTGCTTGTTCTCGAAGACGACGACCACGACATGGTCGTAGGACGGCAGCGCGGACCGGGCGGGGCGGGCGTCGGCCGTGGTGGCGGCGGCGAGCAGACCGAGCGTGCCGAGCACGGCCGCGAGCGCTCGGCGCCCGCGGCTGAGTCTTCGTCTCATCAGCTCTCACTCCTTTTGGGGTGGGCGGGGCCGGTGGGTTCAGTCCTCGCGGCGGGCGGCGGCCGTGACACGGATCCGCAGCAGACGCGGTACGGGCAGGTCGCAGCGGCGGAAGGCGTCGATGACGGCGGTGCGGACGGCGCCGCGCCGCTCCGGGGGCATCAGCAGCAGGACACTGCGGCCGGGGCGACTGCCCGGCCAGGAGGCGGACCGGGCCCCGGCCGTGAGGGCTTCGCGGACCGCGGTGGCCAGTCCGGTGGCCACCGCGGCGGCGCCGTGGTCCGTCGTATCGCTGCCGGCGCCGGGGGCGGTACGGGCCGTCAGGAGCAGCAGGCTGGGGGCGGGGCCGCCGTCGGGGGCGGGCAGCGGCCGGTGGGTGCCGCCGTCGGCGGACAGGAGGTGACCGGTGCGGCCGAAGAGCACCGCGCGGCGCAGCCCGTGATCACCCGGTACGGCGGCTCCGAGGAGGTCCGCCAGCCGGGCGCGGGAGAGCGGGCGGGCGCCCCGGGCGGCGTGGACGTCCGCGAGGGCCAGCGCGACCGCGCACTCCAGCGGTTCGGCGACGGGCAGCCCCACGGCGTCGGGCAGGGTGGCGTTCACGTGCAGATCCGCGCCGCCCCGGCCGAAGCCGGCGGCGGCCAGCGCCCGCAGCACGGCGTAGGGGCGGGCCGCCCAGCCGGGGGCGGGAGCGGCCGGTCCGGTCAGGGGGAGTTCGGCGGACTCGGCCGGGTGGTTGAGCGAGCCGCAGCGCAGCAGCCCGTCGGCGCGCGGGGAGACGGCCGCGGCGACGTACCAGTTGGCCGCCGCGACCCAGTCGGTCCCCGGGCCCGCCGCGGGCGGTGGGCCGGGGTCGACGGCGGAGGCGGCGAGCCGGAAGGCGTACGGGGCCCGCCACACCGCGCCGGGCGGCCGCCCGTAGGTCGTCGCGAAGCCGTGGGCGAGCAGCCGCAGCAGCGGGTCCGCGGTCGCGCGCCGGGCCAGGTCCACCGGGCTCACCCCAGTGCTTTGCGGGCCAGCAGCCGGTAGGCGTTGCCGCCGTCGGTCGCCCGGGCGGCCACGGTGCCCAGGGCGTCCAGGGCGAAGGCGGCGGCGTAGCAGGGCACCGCCACGGCCTGGACGGTACGGCGGGCGGCGCGGCGGGCCGGGGTGTCGGGGACGGTGGCCCAGGGAGCCTGCGGGTCGGGGACGAGCCGGTTCGCGAGGAGGGCGACGGCCGCGAGGAAGTCGCCGTTGCCCTGGTGCGCCGCGCCGTGCTGTTCGGCGAGGACGGTGAAGCCCCGTGCGGCCAGGGCCTGTTTGAGGTTGCCGACCGGCATCAGGTGCTGGTGCTGGGGCTGGAACCAGGGCAGCCAGTAGGGGCCGAGCAGTCGGCCCGTACGGGATTCGGGGTCGGGCAGCTCGATCAGCAGATGGCCGCCGGGGGCCAGCACCTTGACGGCGGCGTCGAGTTCGGCGAAGGGGTCCCGGGTGTGTTCGAGGTAGTGGTGCATGCTCACCGTGTCGTAGCGGCCGGCGAGCCGGTCGGCCAGGTCGGGGAACTGGCCCTGGTAGGCGGTGGTGATCCAGCCGCGGCGGGCGGCCTCGTGGACCCCCTCACCCATGTCCAGGCCGTCGAAGCGGGTGTCGGGCCACACGGCGCGCGCGGCGTTGCAGAAGTGGCCCGCGGCGGTGCCGACGTCGAGCCAGGCCCGGGGGGTGGTGAAGGGCCGCAGCAGGGCGGCACGGTCGCGGTAGGTGCCGCTCATCCGGCCCAGGACCAGGGCGGCGCCCTCGCCGCCGAGGCCCTCGTAGAAGTCGCGGTAGTAGAAGTCCAGTCCGTCCGGGGTGAGGCGGGGGTTCTGGAAGACGTGACCGCAGCGGCGGCACTCCTCCAGGGTGAAGCGGCCGGGCTTGCCCTGGAGCAGGTCGGGCATGCGGACCCGCACGGTGAGGTCCGGCGCGGAGCACCAGGGGCAGTCGGTGCGGCGGGGTTCGAGGAACCGCTCGGTACCGGCGGCGAGTTCGCCGGTGTAGGCCGCCTTGCGCGCCGCCCGGTCGGTGGGTTCGGGCGGGTCGGCGGGGCGGGTCGCCAGGGTCCGCAGGGCGGTGGTCAGGGAGCGCAGCGGGCGGGCGGCGGTGTCGCGGGCCAGTCCGGCGGGGCGCGGGGCGCGGCCCGGGGCCAGCACGACGACGGGCTGCAGCCAGTACAGGGCGGCCGCCGCGGCGCCCCAACGCGGCGCCGTGACACAGCACTTGACCAGCAGGGCGAGGCCGGCGAGCCGGGCGGCGGACATGAGGCCCGGCGGCAGGCCGCGGGCGCGCAGCTCCTCGGCGTGCTCCCCGGGGGTGGGCAGTGGCGCCGTCAGGCCGGGGGCGAGGGCCCAGCCGGTGGCGTCCGGGGCGTACTCCTTGAGGGTGCGCACGAGGCGGAGCAGGTCGGCCGGCGAGCGCGGGGGCTCCCCGTCGGCGAGCCCGGCCCGGCCGAGGACCTCGTCGGTCACCAGCAGCGCACGGCCCGCGCCGTGCCCCGGAGCGCAGCGGTCGGTGCGGTGGGCCGCGGGGTCGAGCAGCCGCAGCAGCCCGAGCGTGCTCTCGGCGTCCAGCCGCGCCGGGACCAGGTCCAGCACCTGGAGTCCTTCGCGTACGGCGTGCGCGACCGCGGCGCGCAGGGTCGCCGCGTCGGCGGTGACACCGGGTGCGGTGAGCAACCGCCAGCCCAGCGGCGGCCCGGTGTCCTCGGGGGCGGGGTCGAGGACGGGCAGCGCGGCGAGGCGGCGGCGGGCGCGTACGGTGCCCGCGCCCAGCGCCGTGCAGGCGGCGGCCGCCGCCCATCGCGTGCGTCGTTGCGAACGGTGCGCTCGCGTCATCCGGCTCACGGTCCCTTCTTCGTCACGGTGCGGGCGGCGCCGGGGTGGGACGGGTGCGGGCGCTGCCCGAGCGGCAGTTTCTCCAGGCGGTCGGCCGCGGCGGGGGCGCCGCCCGCCGCGGCGAACGACGCCTGGATGCGGCGGGCCGCGCGGCGGTGCGCCGGGTCGTCCAGGACGGCGGCCAGGGCGCGGTGGAGCTCGTCGGCGCGGGCCCGGCCGAAGCGCACCCGGACGCCCGCGCCGGCCTCGGCGACCTGGCGGGCGACGATCGGCTGGTCGTCGCGGACCGGCGCCACCACCAGCGGCAGCCCGTAGGCGAGCGCCTCGCACACGGTGTTGTGGCCGCCGTGGCACAGCACCGCGTCCAGGTGCGGCAGCAGTTGCAGCTGGGGGACGTACTCCTGGTGCACCAGGTGCGGCGGGACGGTTCCGACGAGGTCGCCCGGGGCGGCGAGGATCAGCTGCGCCCGGTCGGCGAGGGCGTCCGCGGCGCGCAGCACCGCGGGGTAGAAGCGGGCGCCCGCCTCGCGGTTGAGGGTGCCCAGCGAGACCAGCACCCGCGGCCGGGCGGGATCCAGCCGGTGCCAGGGGAAGCCGCGGGACGCCGGGCGGGCACCGAAGGCGGGGCCGACGAAGGCGTAGTGGGACGGATACCCGCCCGCGCCCCCGGTGTCCGGCCCGGCGCCGATGAGGGCGGGGGTGGAGAAGACCAGGACGAGGTGGGGCGAGAACCGCGGGTCCCAGCCGGTGGGGGCGCCACAGTCGGCGAGCAGCGCGGCGATGCTGTGCGCCACCCACTCCCCCACCTTCGGCACCCCGGCGAACGGCCGGGTGAACTCCGCCGACGTGGTCGCCGAGGTCGCCCAGGGCAGGCCGTGCCGGCGCGCCACCACGGCCCCGGCGAGGGCCTGTTGGTCAGCCACCAGCACGTCGGGCCGGAACGCGGCGACGGCGGCGTGCACGCCGGGCAGCATGGCGCGGGCCAGCGGGATGAGGACGTCCGCCCACAGGAACCGCAGCGCGGCGACGCCCCGCAGATCGCACCAGCGCGCGTGCAGCACGTCATGCCCCTCGGCCGCGCTCCGGTCCCCCGCCGCATACAGCAGGGCGCCCGCGGGCAGCAGCGGCTCCAGCGCGGCGGCGGGTCCGCTCCAGGCGACCTGGTGGCCGCGGGCGGTGAGTTCGGCGGCGACGGCGACGGTGGGGTTGACGTGTCCGGCCAGCGGCGGGACCACGAAGAGCACTCTCATCCGGCCACCGCCCCGGCCCGGGCGCCGAGCCGCGCGAGCACCGCGGCGCACAGTCCCTCGGTGGCCTCGTTGAGCACGGTGTGCCCCACCCCCGGCAGCACGCACAGCTCGCAGTCCGGCGCGGCGCGTGCCAATTCCCGGGCGCCGGGCAGGAGTTCGGAGTGCGCGCCGTAGACGGCGAGGACCGGGCACTCCAGCCGGGTGAAGTCGCGGGCGGTGAAGGCGGTGGACGAGGCGAGGTCCTCGATCAGGGTGGTGCGGTTGAGCAGCGCGTCGGCCCCGGCCGCCAGCCGGGCCTCCTTGCGGCGCCCGAGCGCGGCGAGCTGTTCGGGCAGCCGGCTGTCCTCCAGGCCCAGGGCCGCGACGGAGAGGGTGTCGGTCATGTCCGCCACCCAGTCACCGGTCAGCTGGGCGTCGATCAGCACCAGCGAGGCGACCAGGTCGGGGCGGCGGAGCGCGGTGTGCAGGGCGAGCACGCCGCCGTAGCTGTTGCCGACCAGATGGACCGGGCGGCGGTCGAGCCCGAGGGCGGCGAGCAGGGCGGTCAGGTCGGCCAGCGCGGTGTCCCGGTCGTAGCCGTCGACGGGCCGCTCGCTGCGGCCGTGCCCGCGCTGGTCGTAGAGGAGCACCGGGTGGCCGGCGCGGGAGACCGGGCCGGCCAGGGTGCAGTAGAAGCTCGACAGGTTGTCCATCACCAGCCCGTGGAGGAAGACCACGGTGGGGCCGTCGCCGCGGCCCGGCAGCCGCTGGGTGTGCAGGCGCAGCCCGCCTGCGGAGGTGTGGGCCATGGCGCGCTCAGCTCGCGCAGGCCCGGCCGGCGGTGACCCGCTCGACATGGACGGCGAGTTCACCCACCGACATGGCCAGGATCTGGTCGATGTCCTTCTCGGCGAGGAAGCCGAGGAAGTCCACCGACGAGCCGTAGCGCTCCTGGAGCAGCTCGGCCAGGGCGACGAACTCGATGCTCTCCAGGGCCAGATCGTCGTTGAAGGTGGTCGCGGGGCCGATCTCGCCGACGATGAGGAGTTCCTCGCCGACGACGCTGACCAGCATGTCGGTGATCTCGTCCACGATCGTCCGGGTGCGCGCGGTGCGGGGCTCAGCTGCCATGGATGACCTCCGGGGATGTGGGGGTGCCGGCGCCCGTACGGTCCCCGGGCCGCGGCCCGGTCCAGGCGACGACATGGCGTGCGGACGGGTCGTGGACACGGTCGAGGTGGACGAGGTGGCGGTGGCCGTCCGGGGCGGTCACCCACAGGGCGCCGCCCGTCGCGGTGGCCACGGTCCAGGCCTGCGGACGGCAGCCGAGGCCGGTGCCCGCCGCCTTCGCCGCGGCCTCCTTCGCGCACCACAGCGCGGTGAGCCAGTGGGCCCGGCCGCCGTCGGCGTCGCGGGCGTGGAGGCCGTCCGCCAGGCGGTGTTCGGCCGGGGTGAGGGCGATCCGTTCGAGGGCGCGCGGATCCTCGGTGACCGTCTCGATGCCGATCCCGACGGGCCCCGCCCGGTGGGCGAGGGCGACGGCGATCCGGTCCTTGTGGGCGAGCGAGAGATGGATGCCGCGGGTGAGCGGGCCGTCGGGGCGCGGGCGGCCGCGTTCGTCGTCGACGACGGCGACCTCGGCCGGGAAGACCCCACCGGCTTCCTCGTCCCACAGCAGTTCGCGGACCGCGTCCTTGGCCGCGATCCGGCCCAGCAGCCAGGCCGTGCGGGCGTGCGGCGCGCACCGTTCGTAGCGGGCACGTTCGGCCGCGCCCAGGTAGCGGCGCATGACCAGCTCCTGCGAGGCCGGGTCCGACCAGCGGCGCCGGGCCAGGCACCAGCCGCCCGGCCGGGGTTCACCGATGCCGCACACCTCCGGGGTGAACTTCATCGGCCACACCCGCTCGTCGGCACCGAAACGCCGGTACGTCCAGCCCTCCAGCCGCGCCCACACGGTGCCGTCGGCGCGGCACAGTTCGACGTCCCCGCGGACCGTGCCGGGCCGTACCGCGCGGATCCGGGCGGTCGCCGCCAGCAGGGTCCCCGCGGGGGGCTGGGGCCCGTACAGCCGTATCCGCTCCAGGGTGGCGGGGAAGACCAGCCGGTCGCCGGCGAGCTTGCACTGCATCCAGTGGCCCAGCAGTTGGCCAGCGGCGTCCAGGAGGGCGCCGGGTGCGGGCAGGACGCGCAACGTGCCGCGGATGCCGTCGGCCGCGAGCGTGGCGACCTCGTGGACACCGGCGAACGCCGGGCCGTGGAACATCCACCGGTCCCGGTAGAGCGCGGCCGCACTCACCGGCGCCGGCCCGCCGGAGGTCAGCGCCGCGGGGTCGGGGGGCGGCGGGGCCGCGTGCTGTGCCCCGAGGTGGACGGTGACGGTGGCGTACGCACCGAGGTCGACCCGTATCCGGCCGTCCCCGGCGGGGGTGGCGGTGACGGGCAGGTCGAGCGGCGGGGCGACGGGCAGCCAGCGCAGGGCCCGTACGTCGGAGTAGCCGGTGACGGTCTGCCCCGGGGCGAGCTGCCGGGCCTCCTCGGCGGCCAGTTCGAGCAGCGTGGTCATCGGCACGACGGGGAAGCGGTCGGCGGGCTCCGGCCAGTCGGCGGGCTGGAGGTAGACGCAGTGGTCACGGACGTACGGGAGGGTGTCGAGGGAGAGACGCCGAACGGTGCGGCGGGGGCCGGCGGGGGACGCGGCCGGGTGGGCGGGCCGAGTGGCGGCGGTGTGGGTGGCGGCCGCGGCGGCGACGGTCCGGGTGGCGGCGCGGGTCTCGGCCAGGAGCGCGTCCAGGGCCTGCCGGACGGGTTCGGCGACGGGCGGGCCGGGGGGCGGCAGCGCTCCCCCGCCCCCTCCCCCTCCTCCCCCTTCGGGGGAGGGGGCGGGGGGTGGGTTCGGGGGTGGGGGGTGGCCGGCGGGCGCGAAAATCCCCGTCACCGGCACCGTGGTGCCCAGGCGGACGAGCGGTGAGCCGAGGTCGAGTCGGACCGGCGGGCCGGATGCCGCCGGGCCGGTGGCGGGCCCCGCGGGCGGGAGGGAGGCCGGCGCCGCGGGTGGGGCGGCGCCGGCGGGCCCCGCCAGCCGGTCCCAGCGCGGGCTGAGTCCCTCGGCCCACAGGGCGGCGGCCAGTCGGCGCAGCGGGGCCGTGCCGCCGTCACGGGAGCCGGCCGCCGCCACCGCGAGATGGTCCTGCCCGTGGAGGGTGTCGGACACGAAACCGGTGAGGCTGCCGGCGCCGACCTGGACGAAGGCGCGCACCCCCGTCTCGTACAGCCGACGGGTCAGCTCCCGGAAGCGGACCGGCTCCAGCAGGTGACGCAGCACCAGCCGGCGCACCGCGGAGGGCTCTTCGGGAAAGGGCGCGACGCTGGTGGCCGACCACACGGGGAGCTGCGGGTCACGCTGCGGCAGGGCGTCGAACGCGGCGCCCACCTGGTCGAGGTAGGGCGCCCACATCGGCGTGTGGAAGCCGGAGCGGAAGGGCATCTCCTGGGCCCGGACGCCCTGCGCGGCCAGGCGGCGGGCGGCCTCGGCGAGTTGCCCGGAGTCCCCGCAGATCACCGACTGGTGCGGGCAGTTGTCGTGGCTCACGGCGACCCGGTCGAGCCCGGTCAGCGCCTCGGCGGCCTGTGCGGCGCCGCAGCCCAGGGCCGCGTAGACCAGGTCCGGCACGGCGAGGGAGGTGGGCCGCAGCGAGCCGAGGAAGGCGTCCACGGCGTGCGGCGGGTACATGCCGGCGACCACCATCGCGGTCCATTCGCCGAGGCTGTGGCCGGCCAGCAGGTCGGGGGCGATGCCCATCTCGCGCAGGGCGCGGGCGAGCAGCCGTCCGGTGGTGAGGGTGTCGACGGCCCGCTCGACCAGTCCCTCGCCGCCGGTGACGTGGGGGTGGGGCAGGTCCAGCAGGTCGGCGATGTCGTCCACCGGGGGCGGCAGCTCCGCCTCCAGTCCCGGGAAGAGGAACGCGAGCCGCGCTCCCGGCTCCGGGGCGTACGGACCGAAGAAGGGGGCCGGGGTGAACCACACCTCGCCGCGGCCGCGCCAGGGCAGTCCGCGCGCGAGGATCTTGGCGGCCAGGGCGCGGCGCCGCGGGGTGGGGTCGGGCAGGGCGAGCCGGCAGGGGCGGTGGTGTGCGGGGACGCCGGTGTCCGCACCCCGGTCCCCGGCCTTGCGCAGTTCCTCGGCCAGTTCGGCGGGGGTGTCCGCGGTGAGCCAGAAGGTGCGCTCCGGTTCCGTCGTCCGCAGCGGTGCGCCGCGGCGGACGGGCGGTGCTCCGCGGCGGACGGGCGGTGCGTCGGGGCGCGGGCGTCCGGGTGCCTCCTCCAGGACGGCGTGTGCGTTGATGCCGCCGAAGCCGAAGGCGTTGACGCCCGCCCGCAGCGGCGCGGGACCGGTGTCCCAGGGTTCGGCCGCGGCGACCGGGCGCATCCGGGTGCGCGCCAGGTCCTCGTGGGGCTCGTCGAGGTGCGGGGTCGGCGGCAGGGTGCGGTGGTGGACGGCGAGGGCGGCCTTGATCAGTCCGGCGATGCCGGCGGCCTGCATGGTGTGGCCGAGGGTCGACTTGACCGAGCCCAGGGCGACCGGCGCCCGGCCCGCTCCGGGCGGCCCGAACACCCGTGCCAGGGTGGCCAGTTCGGTGCGGTCGCCCACCGGGGTGCCGGTGCCGTGCGCCTCCAGCAGCCCGAGCGCGCCGGGGGCCGCCGGGTCGAGGCCCGCGCCGTGCCAGGCCTGTTGGAGTGCCTGGACCTGGCCGTCGACCTGCGGGCTCATGAGACTGGAGCTGCGCCCGTCCCCGGCCACGCCCACTCCGCGGATCACCGCGTAGATCCGGTCCCCGTCGCGCTCGGCGTCGGCCAGCCGTTTGAGGAGGACGACGCCGGTGCCCTCGGAGAGCAGGGTTCCGTCGGCCCGGCGGTCGAAGGGGCGGATGTGCTGGCTGGGGCTGAGCGCGCGCAGCTGGGTGAAGACGCTCCACAGGGTGGCGATGTGGCAGTGGTGCACGGCGCCGGCGACCATGAGGTCACAGCGGCCGGCCGCCAGCAGGTCGACGGCCTGGCCCACGGCCAGCAGGGAGGAGGCGCAGGCCGCGTCGAGGGTGTAGGCGGGGCCGCGGAAGTCCAGCCGGTTGGCGGTGCGGGCGGCGGTGAAGCTGGGGACCAGGCCGATGGAGGCCTCGGGCGCCTCGGGGCCCAGGCCCGCCTGGAAGGCCTCCCGGACGGCCGAGATCTTCTCCTCGCCCAGTTCCGGGGCGAGTTCGCGCAGGGTGGCGGCGAGCTGGTGTGCGGTGCGCACGCGCTGGTCGAGGCGGGCGGTGGCGACCCCCATGTAGCCGCCGCGGCCCAGGACGACGCCGATGCGGGAGCGGTCGGCGGGCAGCCGTTCCTGGCCGCCCGCGTCGGCGATGGCGTCGGCGATGACCCGCAGGGCGAGCAGCTGATCGGGCTCGGCTCCGGGGACGGCGGCGGGCATGATGCCGAAGCGGGTGGGGTCGACGACGGCGTGCTCGTCCAGGAAGCCGCCGCGCCGGCAGTAGAAGCGGTCGCTGCGGACGGGGCCCTCGGCGCCGCGCGGGTCGTAGTAGACCTCCGGGTCCCAGCGGCCGGGCGGCACGTCGGTGAGGCAGTCGGTGCCGGCCACCAGGTTGCGCCAGTAGGCGGCGAGGTCACCGGCGCCGGGGAAGAGCGCCCCCATGCCGACGATCGCGGCGTCCGTGGGCCGGGGCCCGGCGGAGCGCGCCGCCGGCTCACTCATCGTCCGCCGCCCGGCCGCCGGCCTGCGCCGCCAGCACGACCTGGGCCGCGGTGCCCCGGGCCAGTTCGTCCAGGAGGGCGGCGGCCGCGGCGTCGGGGTCCAGGAGGGCGATGCCGCGGCGGGCGTAGGCGCGTTCCAGTTCCTCGGTGACCATGCCGCCGCCGGTCGCGGCCCAGGGGCCCCAGTCGACGGCGAGGACGCGGCCGGGCGCGCGGGCCGACCAGGCGCCGGCGAGGGTGTCCAGGGCGTCGTTGGCGGCGGCGTAGTCGGCCTGGCCGCGGTTGCCGAAGACCCCGGCGACGCTGCCGAAGAGGACGAGGAACCCGGTGTCGTCGCCGGCGGCCGACAGCAGGTGCCGGGCGCCGTCGACCTTGGTGGCGAAGACCCGGGCGAAGGACGCCGGATCCTTGTCACGCAGCAGCTTGTCCTCCAGGGTGCCGGCGCCGTGCACGATGCCGTCGAGACGGCCGTGGCGGGCCCGGATGTCGTCCACCACGGCGTGGACGGCGCCCTCGTCGGTGACATCGGCGGCGTGGTAGCGCACGGAGGCGGCGAGCGGCTCCAGCGCGGCGAGGGTGGCGGCGATCTCCCGGCGGGCCAGCACCCGGCCGGCCGCCGCCTCGATCTCGGCGGGCCGGCGCAGTCCCCGGGAGATCAGCGCGGCGCGCAGCGCGATGCGGTCGTGGGCGTGCGCGAGGGCGGGGTCCTCGGGGGTGGTCTCCAGGGGGGTGCGGCCCAGGAGTTCGATGTGGCAGCCGTGGGCACGGGCCAGGGCGAGGGCCGTACGGGCGGTGATTCCGCGGGCGCCACCGGTCAGCAGCACCACCGAGCCGGGGCCGAGCGGCGGCCGACCGGTGGCGGCGCGGTCGCGGGGCAGCGGCGCGGCCACGGTGCGCAGGGTGGTGCGCGCGCCCCGGGCGTGGCCGACGACGACCGGCTCGCCGGGTGCGCACAGTTCGGCGAGGAGGTGGTCCGCGATCCGTTCGGGGCGGTCCTTGGGGTCGATGTCCACGGCGCGGATCAGGGCGTCGGGGTATTCGAGGGCGGCGGTGCGGGCGAAGCCGCGCAGCCCGGCGCCGGGCAGCGGGTCGGGGGCGTCCCCGGCGGCGTCCAGCCCGAAGGTGCCGCCGGCGGCGGTGGCCAGCAGCAGCCGGCCGCTGCCGCCGGTCAGCGCGCCGCGCAGGGCGGCGAATCGGCCGGGCAGTACGGCCCCGCGGCCCGCCCGCAGCGCGCTGAGGTCCACGACCCCGTCCACGCCGTCCGCGGTGAGCGCGGCCAGCCGCTCGGCGGGGACGGTGCGGACCCGCGCGCCGTGGCTCTCCAGGAGGGCGGTGAGGGCCAGCGCCACTCCGTGGCCGTCCTCGACGACGGCGAAGTCGAGCCCGGCGACCACCTCCGCGGGCGGCCGGCCGGCGGGCGGGCCGAGGGGGACGGCCCGGACGAGGGAGCGGGTCGGCGGCAACGGGCCCGGCCCGCCGCCGGGTTCGTCCGGCTCGGCCGGGCCGGGGGTCAGCGGTGCGGGGGCGGGGGCCGGGGCGGACGGGGCCGGGGCGGGCTCGGGGCGGGCGGCCGCGATCCAGTCGACGATGCCGCTGATGGTCTTGACCCGGGCGAGGTGCTCCACCGCCGACTCCGTGGCCCCGTCGGCGTCCTGCGGGAGTCCGATCCGGTCGGCCAGCGCGCCGATGATCTCCACCCGCTTGATGGAGTCCACCGAGAGGTCGGCCTCCAGGTCGAGCCCGGCGTCCAGCATCTCGCGGGGGTAGCCGGTCCGGGTGTGGATGATCTCCCGTACGGCGTCGAGCAGTTGCTCGGGGCTCAACGGCCCGGGCCGGGCGGGCGGCGGCGCGGGGACGGCGGGGGCCTCGGCACGAGGCTCCTCACGGGCCGGTGCGGGGGAAGACGGAACGGCCTGCTCCGCCGGTGCTGCCGCCGCCCCCTCCCCCAAGTACCGCAGGACGACGTCCCGTTGGGCGGCGACCAGCTCCCGGGTGGTCCGCAGATACTCCAGGACCGCGTCCTGCGGGGCGGGGCCGCCGGGCGCGGCGCCCGGTGCGGGCGCCGGAACCGGACCGGCCCGCCCGGTGTCCACGCGCCGTGCCGGGCGCAGCCCGCCCGGCAGACAGGCGCCGTCGGCGGTGCGGACCAGATGCCCGTCCACCAGCCATCCCGGGCGGCGCGGCGCGGCCTCGGGCAGGATCCCGGTACGCCCGTGGAACAGGGCCTCGGGGTCGAAGGGGACCCCGGCCGCGGCGAGCCGGGCCAGGACGTGCGGCAGCCGGGCGAGCGCGGACTCGCCCGGTACGTCCAGCGGCACGGCGGTGTGCGGGCGTTCGCCCAGGATCTGTCCGACGAGCCCGGTGAGGACCCGCCCGGGGCCGGCTTCCACGAAGGTGCGCACCCCGGCGGCGTACATGTCCTCGATCTGTGCCACGAAGCGCACCGGCGCGGCGACCTGGCCCGCCAGGGTGGCGCGCAGCGCGGCCGGGGTGCGGTCGTAGCGGCGGGCGGTGGCGCCGGACCAGACGGGGACGGTGGGGGCGCAGACCTCGGTGGTGTCCAGTGCGGCGGCGAGCGTCTCGCGGGCGGTGGCGAGCTGCGGACTGTGGAAGGCGCAGGCGACCGGCAGCCGCCGGGCGTCGACCCCCGCCGCGCGCAGGGCCGCCACGGCGCGCTCCACGGCGTCCGTCGGGCCCGAGATCACGCTCTGGGCGGGGGCGTTGTGGTTGGCGACGACGACACCGGTGCCGTCGGTGACACCGACCAGCTCAGCCACCCGCTCGGGCGTGGCCACCACGGCGGCCATCGCCCCGGGGTCCTCCCCGACGGCCGTGAGGATCGCCTCGGCGCGGCGGGCGCTGAGCCGCAGCAGCGCCTCGGTGTCGAAGGCGCCCGCCGCCCACAGGGCGGTCAGCTCGCCGTAGGAGTGCCCGGCCGTGCAGTCGGGGCGCACCCCGAGGGTGGTGAGCAGCCGGTAGGCGGCGGCGGAGGCGAGGCCCAGGGCCGGCTGGGCGACGCGGGTGTCGGTGAGGGCCGCCTGCTGCGCGGTCCGCTGCCCGGGGGTGAAGGCGGCGGGCGGGAACATGGCCTCGGTCCACCGCGGATCGGCGCCGTCCAGCAGGGCGCGCAGCGCCGGGAAGGCGGTGAACAGCTCGGCCAGCATGCCGGTGCGCTGGCTGCCCTGGCCGGGGAAGAGGAATGCGAGCAGACCGGGGTCGGCGTCGCGGGGGCGCGGGTGGACCCCGTCGGCGGCGGTGCACGCGCGGGCCGCCGCCAGCTTTCCGGCGAGGTCGTCGAGGTCCTCGGCCACCACGCAGAGCTGTACCGGTCCCGGCGCCGCGGCGGTCTCGGCGGCCAGGTCGCGCAGCGGCCACGGCCGCCCGGCGGCGTCGTTGTCGGCCAGCCGCGCGGCGAGACGGTCCACGGCCCGTACGGCCGCGGCGCGGTCGGCCCCGCGGAAGCAGAAGAGTTCGGCGGGCCACTCCTCCAGGGCGTGGGCGGGCTCCGGCACTCCCGCATAACCGGCGAGCACGGCGTGGTAGTTGGTGCCGCCGAAGCCGAAGGCGCTCACTCCGGCGATCCGCCGCCCGGCGGGGACCGGCCAGGGGCGGGCGCCGCGGGTGTCGAAGCGGAACGGGCCGGCGGCCGCGGCGTCGTCCGCGGCCGGGCGGGTCAGATGCAGGGTCGGCGGCCGTACGCCGGTGTGCACGGCGCGTGCGGCCTTGATGAGTCCGGCCAGGCCGGCCGCGCATTTGGTGTGCCCGATCTGCGACTTGACCGAGCCGAGCGCACAGCTGCCGGGCTCCGCGCCCGCCGCGTCGAACAGGTCGGTGAGGACGGCGAGTTCGGTGCTGTCGCCGACGACGGTCCCGGTGCCGTGCGCTTCGAGGAGGCCCACCTGCGCGGGGCTGATCCCGGCGCGCGCATAGGCACGTTCCAGGGCGCGCCGCTGTCCCTCGGGCCGGGGGGCGGTGAGGCCGAGGGAGCGTCCGTCGCTGGAGGTGCCGACCGCCTTGACGACGGCGTAGATCCGGTCGCCGTCCCGTTCGGCGTCCGCGAGGCGCCGCAGCACCAGCGCGCCGACGCCCTCGCCGAGCGCGATCCCGTCGGCCGCGGCGTCGAAGGGGCGGCAGCGGCCGGTGGGCGACAGTGCGCGGACGGAGGCGAACATCAGGTAGTCGTTGATGCCGTTGTGCACATCGGCGCCGCCGCACACGACCATGTCGGCGTCGTGGTCGCGCAGTTGCCGGCAGGCCAGGTCGAGCGCGGCGAGTGAGGAGGCGCAGGCGGCGTCCACGGTGCAGTTGGCGCCGCCGAGGTCGAGCCGGCCGGCGATCCGTCCCGCGATGACGTTGGCGAGCACGCCGGGGAAGGAGTCCTCGGTCAGGCGGGGCAGTTCGGCGTCGAGGGCGGGCGGCAGCGGGCCGAGGTAGCCGGGGTGCAGCGCGCGCAGCCCGTAGGCGCCGGCGAGTTCGGTGCCCGCCTCGGCGCCGAAGACGACGCCGGTGCGGGAGCGGTCGAAGTCCCGCTCGGCGTATCCGGCGTCCGCCAGGGCCTTGGCCGCGGCGTCGAGGGCGAGCAGCTGCACGGGTTCGACGGCGGTGAGCGAGGCCGGGGGGATGCCGTGGGCGAGGGCGTCGAAGGGGACCGGCGGCAGGAAGCCGCCCCAGCGCGAGGGGGTGCGCTCGCCCGCCCGCGCGGGGTCCGGGTCGTGGTAGGTGGCGGCGTCCCAGCGTTCGGCGGGCACCTCGGTGACGGAGTCGACGCCGTGGACGACGTTGGACCAGTAGCGGGCGGTGTCGGTGGCGCCCGGGAAGCAGCAGGCCATGCCGACGATGGCGATGTCCAGCGGCGCCGCCTCGGGGCCCGGCGCCGCGGCCGGCGGCCGGAACCGCCGGGCGCGCGCGCCGAGCAGGGCGGTGGCACCGTCGGTCACATCGGTGTGCAGCGCGGCGAGTGTGGTGGTGGCGCTGCGGGTGGTGGCGGCCTGGCCCAGCATGTACAGGCCCTCGCGGAGCTGTTCCGGCTCCGCCACCGCCGCCGGCTCTCCGCCGTCGGCGTGCCGCAGGCCCTTGCTCGCCAGGCGCAGCCGGCCGAGGTTGCGCCGCTCCAGCTCCTCCCAGCGGGCTCGCGGGTCGGTGCCGTCCGCGGCGGGCCGGCGGGCTGCCGCGGCGAATTCGCCGGCGTAGGCGGTGTCGGCGCAGCGGGTGGCGTGGCCCGGGGCGGTGCGCAGCAGGACGGTCCGGTCGCAGGCCAGCGCGGTCTGCTGGAAGCCGGGGACGACGGCGCCGGTGGCCACGGCCTCCTGGGTGAAGAGGTAGGCGGTGCCCATCAGCACCCCGAGGGTGGCGCCGCGTTCGGCGAGCGGGGCGGCCGCCGCCACGGCCATGGCGGCCGAGCGGGCGTCGTGGATGCCGCCCGCGAAGAGCACGTCCAGGTCCTCGGCGGTGCCGCCGTGTGCCCGGGCGTGCTCCAGCAGGCGTTCGATCTGCTCGTCCCACAGCGGGAAGCTGGCCCGGGGGCCGATGTGGCCCCCGCACTCCTGCCCTTCGAAGACGAATCTGCGGGCGCCCTCCGCGAGGTAGCGCGTCAGCAGGCCGGGCGCCGGGACGTGCAGGTAGGTGCGGGTGCCGGCCGCTTCGAGGGGCGCGGCCTGGGCGGGCCGGCCACCGGCGATCAGCGCGTATTCGGGGGCGAACTCGGCCACCTCGGCGAGCTGTTCGGCGCGCAGCGCGGGCGGGGCGAAGCCGAGCAGGCCGACGCCCCAGGGCCGCTCGCCGAGCCGTTCGGCGGTCTCGGCCAGCAGCCGGCGCACCTGGGCGCCGTCCATGACGGCCAGGGCGAGAAAGGGCAGCCCGCCCTCGGCGGCCACGGCGGCGGCGAAGGCGGCGCCGTCGCTGACCCGGGTCATCGGCCCCTGGGCGACGGGGAGGTGGCGGGCCCCGGGACGGCGGGCCAACGGGCGGGTGCGGGCCGCCGCCGTGAGGTGGTCGGTGAGGGCGGCGCGGACGGCCTGCACGATGCCGGCGGTGGTGTGGTGGCGCGCGGCGAGCCGGGCGGCGAACGCGCCGTCCTGACCGACGGGGAGCAGTTGGACGGACAGGTCACGGGTGCCCAGGAGAGCGCGGAGGCGGGCGGGGTCGAGGTCCTGGACTGTCTCGGGCGCGCCGCCCGTGCGGTCGGCCGGGTCGGCGCCCGGCGGGGTGAAGTCGGGGCGCCGCAGGACCCGGTGGCCGGCGATCAGCGTGGTCTCGCTGCCGTCCATGGCGCGGAGTGCGGCGGCGACCGCCCGGGGCAGCCGGTCCGCGCCCTCGGTGGTGAGCGCGAGCTGGGCGTCGAGCAGCACGCCGGCGGCCCCGCCGGCGACGGCCGCGGCGGCGGTGTGCACACCGATGCCGCCGGCGGCGAGGACGGGCACGGTCACGGCCGGGTCGGCCAGGATCCGCTGGAGCAGCACACAGGTGGTGAGTTCGCCCACCCGGCCGCCCGACTCGTGGCCGCGGGCGACCAGCGCGGTGACGCCGGCGGCGCAGGCCGCGGCGGCCTCCTCGGGGGTGGTGGCCTCGGCCCATACGCGGCGGCGTCCGCCGTCGGCCCAGTCCCGCGGGCCGGGCGGTGCGGACCCGGCGGACCGACTGCCGCCCGGCGCGGAGGCGTACGCCCGCGGATCGGCGAGCAGCACGGTGTCGACGGTGTCGGGCAGGTCGCCGGGGACGCAGGGGCAGCCGACCGGGATGCGCACGCCGTGGGGCAGCCGTCCGGTGCGGGCCAGCGCCGCGTGCGCCGCGTCCGCGTCCCGGCCGAGGTCCAACAGGCCGAGCGCGCCCGCGCGGGCGGCCGCCACGACGATCCGCTCGTCCGGCTCCTCGAAGGGCGAGAGCACGACGACGAGATCACGTGCGGCGACCTCGGGCGGAGGTCCGGCGGGGGCGGACGATCGGGGGCGGGGGGTGCCGGGGAACGGGGGCGGGGGGACCACGGGCGCTCCTTCTGCCGGAGGGGGGCGTACACGCTGACCACTGCCACCTGCGCTACCGAGTGGTAGCCCGCTGATTACCGCGTGCATCGTGGGGCCGCCCCCGTGCACTGTCAACGCATCTGCGCCAGGCGGTAGTTGATTCCGCCAAGGTCACCAAGGCGTCCGGTCGGCCCCTCGTGGTGGCCGGTGTCCCCGCTCCGAGGTGCAGCGCCGCACCGGGTGTCCGGGAGCGTCGGACCCGGCGTACCGCCCCGTCGAGCAGCGCCGCTTCCCGCCCGGCCCGCTCCTGCCCCGTGGCGGTGGGGCGCAAGGCCGCTGTCCACACGCCGTCACACCGGCGACCCCGGGCCCCGCGATCCCCACCGGCCCGTTATCGCCCACCGGCCCCAGGGGTGGCCGATAACCGCTTCCCGCAATCCGCCGGCCCGGCGCCCGAGGCGGGCACTGCAGCGGTGGGAGCACGGGCGTCAGGAGGCGGCCGCGCCCGCCGCGGAGTGGGTGGTCCGCTGCCGCCGGGCCCAGAAGGGGCGGTCGGCCCAGCGGGTTTCCCGGGCGTGCACGGACCGGTGCCCGTGCCGGTAGGCGGCGCGGGCCGTGGCGACCTTCGCGGCGTAGTCCGTGAGTGCCGCCGGGTCGCCGCGCAGCCGGGCGTCGACCGCTTCGCCGGCGCTCAGCCCGGTGTAGAGGGCGGTGAGGATGCCCTGGGAGCTGAGCGGGTCGAAGGCGGCCGCCGCGTCGCCGGCGGCCGTCCAGCCCGCGCCGTGCACCCGGTCCAGGTGGGCGCTGTGCGCGGGGGCGCGGCGGGGCGGCCGCAGGGTGGTCAGGCCGTGCGGGCGGGCGTGGCGGGAGAGGTGCCGGGTGGCCAGCAGCCGGTCGCGGAACCGCTCGGCGCCACGGGCGGCGGCGAGCGGAAGGTCGGCGTCGGTGAAGTAGGCGACCAGCCGGTGCCGGGAGGGCAGCAGCGCGGTGTACCACCAGCCGTCCTCGTCGGACTCGACCAGCGATCGGCCGTCGGCGGGGGTCCGCGGGGCCGGGTCGAGGAGGACGTGCAGCGCGGTGAGCCGGTCGCCGGTGCGCCGCCGGGCGCCCGCGCGGACGGCGAGCGCGGCCTTCCGCCCGGTGGCGTCCACCACCCAGCGGCAGCGCACGGTCCGCTCCCCCGCGCCGGAGCTGTCGCACAGTGCGAGCCGCCAGGTGCCGTCCGGTTGCCGGACGGGGCGCCGTACGCCGGTGTGTTCGGCGACCTCGGCACCCGCCGCGCGGGCGGCGGCGCGCAGCCGGCGGTCGAAGAGCGGACGGTCGAGGTGCCAGCCGTGACCGTAGGGGTCCTGGAGGGAGTCCACGGTGTGCAGGGCGGCCGAACCCCAGGCGGAGAGGGTGCCGTGGCAGGCCAGATGGCCGCTGCCCAGGACCGGTTTTGCGACGCCGAGGTCGGCCAGGAGCATCCGGCCCGTGGACACCAGCGCCTCGCCGAGCTTGGGCGGGCCGGTGCCGGCGTCGGCCAGCAGGACCGTGCGCCCGGCCCGCAGGAGGGTGAGCGCGGCGGCGCAGCCGGCCGGCCCGCCGCCCGCGATCACCACGTCGTAGCGGGGCGCGGGGGTCACCGGGCGCCGTGGAGGGGGTCGAGCTTCTCCAGGTATCCGGCGGCGATCGCCGTCTCGTCGTGTCCGGTCGCCTCCTTGACCTCCTCGACCGCCTGCCGCACGAGCACGTCCTCGACCGTCCCGGCCTCGACCTCCCCGGTCCAGGTACCGGCCACGGCCGCCAGTTGGGGCACGCCCGCCTCGGGCACCTGGATGTTGACGAGGTTGGCGTGGTCGGTGGCCGGCGGATAGCCGGGCTCGGACTCCACCTGGAGGTACCGGGGGAACGCGCCGTCGCCCACGGTGTATTCGCGGGTCTCGACGATGCCGAACCGGAACCAGTCGTCGATCATCTGCCGGCGCTGCTTGCCGAGGTCCGAGCCGGTCAGGCCGCGCAGCCACACCGCCCGGTTCTCGAAGGCCCGCTCCCGGGCGCTGTCGTCGGGGCCGGCCGGCGGGGTGTTGACGGTGGCGAAGTCCGCTTGCTTGAGCACGTGGTTGGGGACCTGGGCGGGCCAGAAGGTGGGCAGGTAGGGGCTGTAGCGGGGGCCGAGCCCGGACCGTACCTCGTAGCCGGAGCGGCAGCTCGCCGCGTCGCACTGCCAGGGGGCCGCCATCCAGCGGGTGAGGTCGCCCGGGCCCTGCGCGTAGAGCGGGCCGTTCTTGCCCAGGGCGTCCTGGAGGGTGAGGACGTCGCCGTAGTCGCGTTCCGGATCGTCCGGGGCACGGTGCAGGATGCGGAACGGCTCGGCGTAGAGGGTCTTGTGCCGCATCGGCCAGGTGACCTCGATGCCGGGGTGGAAGGCGTCGGCGGCGCAGTTCTCCAGGGCGGCCCGGTCCAGCAGCCCCGGCTGCTCGGCGGGCGGCGCCTCGTCCACGGCGGGGAAGCCGGTGCGGGGCGGGCCGGTGGTGAAGCGGCCCGCGGCCCATTCGGCCAGCATCCGGTCCTGGGCCGGGGAGAGCGTGCGGTGCTGCCGGACGGAGGTGGGCCGGCCGCTGGACATGGCGTCGCCGTAGAGCCACGGCCAGGGCACCGGGGAGGTGCCGTCGCGGTCGACGTCGCGCATGTGCACATAGACCTGGCGGCGGAGTTCCTGGCAGGCCGGGCCCGGGTCGGCGAGCCTCCTGCGCAGGGCCGGGTCGAGGAAGTCCCAGGGGCCCTGCCGGCCGAACTGGGTGGCGAAGCCGTGGTTGACCCACTGGAGGTCGCAGAATCGCCGCAGCAGCGGCTCGATGTGGTCCGGGTAGGAGAACTGCTGCACGACCGGCAGGGTGTGCTCGGTGACGAACACGTCGTACAACAGGTCGTAGAGGGTGCGGACGGTCTTGACGCCGGGCGCGAAGTGCGGAGGGGCGACCACGGCCCAGGCGGGGGTCGCGGTCCTCGTGACGCCGCGGAGGGTGACCTCCGCCGTGACCGGTCCGTCGGAGACGTCGTCGTACCAGGTGTCGTTGTTGGTGACGCCGGTGATCGGCGTCTCGGGTGTGGTGTAGGACGCCGATCGGCCGACGCCACCGATGACCAGCAGGCGGCCGTCGGCCTGGGTGGAGATCGCACCCAGCGAGACCGGCTTGTTCATGATCTTCCCGGCGAAGGTGGCGGTCTCGTGCGTGGAGGCGCGGATGGTCCGGCGGCCGGGATCGATGACCAGCTTCTTGCGCTCGGCTCCCCGCACGGCGAAGTTGCGCCGCCGGCGTTGGGCGTCCGACAGGCCGGCGGCCTCGGGGATGTCGAGCGGGAGGTGGAACTGGTACCAGGCGGCCTTCTTGTTGGCCAGGTGCACCGACCACTTGATCTCGGTGACCTCCCCCTCGCCCAGCTTGAGCTCCCTGACCACCTCCCCGGCCTGGTTGTAGCCGTAGACCCGGAAGCGGGCGGCCTGCCGGATGATCTTCCCCGCGCCGTCCTTGCGGGAGCCGGGTGGTGGGGGTGGCTGGTCGGGGGACTCCGGGCCGAGGAAGGCCGGCTGGTCACTGTTGCCGACCCGGGCGATGCCGAGGGCGGGGTGGATCTTCACCTGGACGATCTGCGTGTCCATCGAAGGCCTCTCACTCGTCAGGTGGGGATGCCCCCGGTGGCGTCAAACGTAGGTTCGGCGTCCGGTGGGGGGTGAGGTCGAGGCGTCGCAATGGGCGCAGGGATTCATCCTTTCGGGACGGCTCGCCGCGGCACGCCCGTCAGTCCGCGGTGAGACCCAGCAGCGAGGGGTCGTCGGCCAGTTCGCGGAAGGCCTCCCGCGGGTCGGCCAGCAGCTTGCGCGTGGTGAGGTCGAGCAGTCCGCAGACGGCGCTCACCTCGGCGGCCACCACCCCGTCCGCCCTGCGCACGGTCTGCTCGATCCGGAAGGTCTTGCCCTCGCCCCAGACGAACGCGCAGCTCACCTCGGTCTCGTCACCGGCCCTCAGCTCCCGCCGGTAGCGGATGGTGGTCTCGACCGTCACCGGGCCGACGCGCCGCTCGACCATGGTGCTCTGGCGGATCCCGCTGGCCTGGAGCAGCGACCAGCGGGCGTGCTCGGCGTACTGGAGGTAGACGCTCTGGTTGAGATGGCCCTGGGTGTCCGTCTCGTAGCCGCGCACCGTGACGGCGACGGCGAACGGCTCCGCCACGTCCTCGGTGGGGCCCGCTGCCGTGCCCGATGCTTCCGTCACGATCGCTCCGCTCCCCTCGGGCGCCGGCCCGCCACAGGGGGCACACCGGGCCTCATCAGCAACTGGCTTCCCATCGTAGGCGCCGGGTGCCGGGGGCCGGGCGTCCCCGGCGGGCGGGCGCCGGACCGCGGTCGTCGCGCGGGCCGGCCGGCGTCAGGGGCTGCCCGTCTTCAGCCGCAGATTCCACTTGGCCAGGGCCTCGCCGATCGGCTGGAAGATGGTGAGGGTGGGGCCGCCGAAGTTTCCGCAGGTGGCGGGGCCGCCGCCGGAGTGCACACCGAGCGCCATCGGGGCGCTGGGCTGGGTGACGTACGAGCCGCCCGAATCCCCGGGCGCCGAGCAGGCGTTGGTGAACGACAGGCCCTCGATGACGATGTTGCCGTAGTCCACGGTCTGGTCGACCCGGGTGATCTGCCCGCAGTGCCAGCCGCTGCTCTGTCCGGAGCGGCACATGGACATCCCGACCAGACCCTCCTGGTAGCCGGTGACGGCGACCGGCGTACCGCCCTGGCCCGCCACGTTCGCGCTGACGGTCCAGCCCGGCCCGTCGACCCCGACCAGCCCGAAGTCGCCCTCGGGCCCGTTGACGCTGTGCCCGCCGCCCTGGTTGGACGTCCCCAGGAGGCTGCCGTCCTTGCCGTAGGCGGCCTGGTCGGGGGTGAGGGTGCAGTGGCCGGCCGTCAAAAAGCCCTGGAAGTCGCCCGGTCCGGTCACCGAGAAGCCGATGGAGCAGATGCCCTCGCTGCCGGGCATCCACCGCTCGCCGCCCACCACCGATCCGCCCTGCTGGCGCGGCGTCTGGTCGCTGCGCTCGACGGCGACCGGGATCCTCGCCCGCGCCCCCAGGCCACGGACGGTCCGCTCGAAGGCGCCGGTCCGCGGGCCGCGCCGGGTGCGCGCGACCCGGAGCACGACACCGTTGGCGCGCTCGTCCACCCCCCACCCGGTGACGCCCGGCACGCCGTGGCCGGCCCGGCGGTTGATCCGGCGCACGAGCCCGGTGAGCGCGGCCCGGCTGTGCGGCACCGTCCTGGCCACCGCGCCGACCTCCCGCACCCGCCGCGCGTCGGCGGCGCCGGTGACCGCGACCACCAGCCGCCCCGTCGCGGGGTCGAACCACATGCCGGCGGGCGGCGCGCTCAGCGCCCGGCGCACGGCGGCCACCGACCGGTGGGCCTCGGCCTCCTGCGCGAGCCGGGTCCGCACCTGCGCCGCCGTCAGCCCGAGGTCGCGCCGCATCGCGTCGAGCATGCCGCGCGGCGCGGGCTGGGGCGACGGGTCGGGCCGGGGCCCGGCGTGTGCCGGTCCGATCGGGCCGGCCGCCAGCAGGACGGCGGCGACGGTCGCGCCCCAGAGAGCTGCCAGGCGAAAGCGGCGTTCCATCGGGGTCTCCTCGCGGTGTCGAGTGCACGTCGGATCCGATGGAGCGAGCCTGCGCGACACCACGACGTGCGGCACGAGAAGGACCCCGCGCACCCTGACCGGATGACCGACGCCCCCCGCCGCCAAGTCCCCGCCGCCAACGGCGTGGTAGCGCTCTCCCGGCGGCCGGAGGCGCTGCGCAAGGTGACCTGCTCGGGTGCCCGCCATCCGGGAGGCGGGACACCTGAATGCCCGTCACACCTCCCGGAGGGAGCCGCCGGCCCGTCGTCCGGGGCTGTGCGGACTTCGCGGCGCGGCCGCGCCACCGGCGCTTCCTCGGTGCCGAACGGGTGCGGCGCACGAGGGCCGCTGACGGCTCAGAAGCCGCCGTCTCCCCCGCCGAAGCCGCCTCCGTCGCCGAACCCGCCCCCGTCGCCGAACCCGCCGCCGTCACCGAAGCCGCCGCCGAAGTCGTCCGGGTTGAAGTCGGATCCGGAGAAGTCCCCGCCGTCCGCACCACCGCCGAAGTCGGCCCCGTAGGCGTCCGACGACATCATGACGTTGCCGAGCAGCGTGCCCACCAGGAGTCCGGGCAGCAGACCGCCCCCGAAGTAGCCGCCGGCCCAGGGGGCGTAGGCCGGTCCCGCGTCCCAATAGGGGCGATCGCCGCTCTCCGTGCGTACCGTGCGGGCCAGCGGCTCGCGGCCGTCGTCCAGACGGCTCTTGTCGGCGGCGCAGACCGGCACGGTGCGCTGGGCACCGCCGGCCGGCGCCCAGGTGGCGTCGACGACGGACGGACCGTGACGGGGGTCGAAGAAGCAGGGCAGCCGGCGCTCGGGCAGCGGCTCGCCCGACCGGCGCGCGGCGAGGGTGGCCAGCGAGAACCGGCCGTCCTCCAGGGCCTGGGTCACGGCCTGCACCTCGCCCGGGTGCCGGGCCGCCGCCATCGCGGACTTGGCGCTCTCGTACGAGTCCAGCGCCCGGGTGTACTCCGCGCGCATCGCGTCGTCGGCGCCGGACTCACCGGGGTGGAAGTCGAGCCGGTCCAGTTCCTCGCCGAAGGCCGTGATGTCCTCGTCGACGACGACCCGCAGTTCCTCCAGCGCGGCCCGCTCCGCCTCTTCGCGCCGCTTGCGGGTGCGCCGGGCGAGGGCGTAGGCGCCGCCACCGCCGACGACGACCAGCGCCCCGAGTCCGATCGCCGTGCCGGTGTCGAAGCCGGAGCCGCCGCTGCCGCCCCAGGAGGACGGGGCCTGGCCGCCGGCCGACCGGTCGGCGGAGTCGACGAAGCTGTTCAGCCGGTCGCCGACCGTCGGGTACCCCGAGCGCTTGACCGAGCCGACGAGGTTCTGCACCGAGTTGCGCGACATCACCCGCGGGTCGGCTGCGGCGTTGAAGCCGTCACCGAGGGCGACGGCGTAGACGCCGCTGATGCCGACCTTGGTGCGCAGGTCCTTCAGCAGGGTCCGGGGCGGGAAGTCCGCGGTGCGCGGCAGCACGGCGACGAAGACGGGCTTGTCCGCGTCCTTGATCTTCTTGGCCAGGCTGTCCGCCTGGGCGGCGGAGAACTGGCCCGAGGCGCGCGGATCGACGTAGACCGGGCCCTTCTTCAGGGCGGCCGCGGCGTCGTCGAGCCCCCCGGCGGCACGGGCCTGCGGTGCCATCGCCCCGGCCGCCGCCAGCAGCAGGGCCACCAGCAGCAGAACGGGTCCTATCAGCGCACGACGAGTTGCGGTCTTCATGCGTTCGACGCTACCCGAACCGCACTTTCCAGACATCACCGATGTAGCGGCCGGCAGCGTTCACACCGAGGGATTTTCCCGCACCACGGGGAGCCTGTCGCGCCGGGGATGTCCATCCAGGTGATCGCTCAGCGCGTCGTTTTTGATGATCGAAGTGCCGGGGATGTACCCGCTCGCCCCTCCCCCGAGGAAACGAGGAGACGATGTGCAGGGCCACCTCGATGGCCACCAATCTGGCCGTCGCCGTCGCCACCACCGCCGTCGGATGCATGCTGGTGATCTCGCTGGCGCCGTCGCACCCCGAGGCCGCGAAGAGCCGGCCGCGGGAGGACGGTGCGGTGGCCGCGGTGTCCGGGCATGCGGGCTCGGCCGCGCGGGCCGCGACCTCGGCCCTGGGCGCACCCGCCGCCGGCGCCGACGACGGGCGCTACCTCTCGCCCCCGACGGGACGGATCGTGGTGACCGCCCCGGCGCCGGGCGTCGACTACAAGGCGAACGGCAGCACCTCGGTGGCGTGGACGAACACCACGGGTGAGCAGGTGGACATCTGGCTGTGGGCGGACAACGGCCACGGCCCCGCGGAGCGGGTTTCTGTGGTGGCGCCCCGGGCCGGCGCCGGGCGCCACGGCGAGGCGCTGGTGACGCTGCCCAACGTGCCGCCGGGGCCCCGGTACTTCCTGGAGGTGGCGACCGCCGGCGACGGCGCGGTCCGCGGTGTCAGCCATCCCTTCGCCGTCACCGCGTGACCGCCGCCGGGCCGTCCTACGGTGCGTCGATGCCGACCAGGGCGCCCAGGGCGTTCCGGTGCCGTCCCGGGGTGCCGAGGGCGAGTTCATCGCTCTTGGCCCGCTTGAGGAACAGATGGGCCGGGTGCTCCCAGGTCATGCCGAGGCCGCCGTGCAGCTGGACGCACTCCTCGGCGGCGCGTACCGCCACCGGCCCGCAGTACGCCTGGGCGACGGCGACCGCCACCGGGGCGTCGGGGCTGTCGGAGGCCAGCGCGTCGGCGGCGTAGCGGGCGGCGGCGCGGGCCGAGGCGACCTCCAGCCAGAGCGCGGCCATCCGGTGCTTGAGCGCCTGGAACGAGCCGACGGGGCGGCCGAACTGGGTGCGCCCGGCGGTGTGCCGCACGGTCTCGGCCAGGCACCACTCGGCCACGCCCAGCTGTTCCGAGGCGAACAGCCCGGCGCCGGTGAGCAGGGCACGGTCCACCGCGGCCCGGGCCCGGTCCCCGGTGGCCAGCAGGCGGCCGCGGGCACCGTCGAAGGTGAGATGGCCGAGGGGACGAGTGAGGTCGAGCGGGGTGACGGTGTCGGTGCGAACGCCCTGCGCCGTGGCCTCGACCGCGTACAGCGCCGGTCCGTCGGGCCCCTCGGCGGGAACGAGCAGCAGGTCGGCGGAGGCGGCGTCGGCGACCGAGGTGACCCGGCCGGTGAGGGTGCCGTCGGCCGCGACCCGTACGGCGAGGTCCGGCGGGGTGCCGGGAGCGGTGGGCAGCGGGAGAGCGAGCACGCCGACGGTGTCGCCGGCGGCGAGCGCGGCGAGCGGCCCGGTGACCTCCGCGCCGCCGCCGCAGCCGAGCAGTGCGGTCACCGCGATGACGGCGCTGGTCAGATAGGGCACGGGCGCCACCGAGCGGCCCAGCTCCTCCAGGACCACGGCGGCTTCGCGGGCGCTCGCGCCGTGTCCGCCGAGCTTCTCGGGGACCAGCAGTCCCGCGGTGCCGATGTCGGTGGCGAGCGCCCGCCACAGGCCGGCGTCGTGGGGGGCGCCGGACTCCAGGCCGGCGAGCACGGTGGCCGGGGCGCCGCGGTCGGTGAGCAGCGAGCGGACGGCGGCGCGCAGCGCCTCCTCGTCCTCGGAGTACAGCAGGTCGGGGTCGGGGGCCGGGGCGCCGGGGCGGGGTGTCGCGTCGGTCATCGGGGCAGGTCCTTCCACGCGACGTCCTTGTCGGTGCGCGGCTCGGGCGGCAGCCCCAGCACGCGTTCGGCGACGATGTTGAGCAGCACTTCCGAGGTGCCTCCTTCGATGGAGTTCCCCTTGGCGCGCAGATAGCGGTAGCCGGCCTCGCGGCCGGTGAAGTCGACGCCGTCGGGCCGGCGCATCGTCCAGTCGTCGTAGGCCAGCCCGTCCTCGGCGAGGAACTCCACCTCCCAGCCGCTGATCTGCTGGGCGAGCCGGGCGAACGCCAGCTTCATCCCGCTGCCCTCGGGGCCGGGCTGGGCCGCGGGAGCGGAGCCGGAGGAGGGGGACATCTGCTGACGCAGCCGTTCGCCGGTCAGCCGGGCGACCTCGGCCTCGACCCACAGCGTCAGCAGCCGCTGGTGCAGGTCGTGGGTGCGCAGTTCGGGGCGGGCGCGCCAGTCCTCGGCGGCGACGCCGATCATGCCGCCCTCGCGGGGGATGCGGGCGCCGCCGATGGCGACCCGCTCGTTCATCAGCGTGGTCTGCGCGACCTTCCAGCCCTCGCCGACCTCGCCGAGACGGTGGGCGTCGGGGATCCGGACCCCGGTGAGGAAGACCTCGTTGAACTCGGCCTCGCCGGTGATCTGCCGCAGCGGCCGCACCTCGACGCCGGGGTCGGTCATGTCGCACACGAAGTAGCTGATGCCGCGGTGCTTGGGGACCGCGGGGTCGGTGCGGGCGATCAGAATGGCCCAGCGGGCCAGGTGCGCGCTGGACGTCCAGACCTTCTGGCCGTCCACGATCCAGTCTCCGCCGGCCTCACCCTGGCCGACCGCGCCCTGCTCGTCGCGTACCGCGCGGGTCGCCAGCGCCGCGAGGTCGGAGCCGGCCCCGGGCTCGCTGAACAGCTGGCACCACACCTCCTCGCCGGTCCACAGGGGGCGCAGCCAGCGCCGCCGCTGCTCCTGGGTGCCGAAGCGCAGGATGGTCGGCGCGGCCATGCCGAGGCCGATGCCGATCCGTCCGGGGTCGTTGTCGGGGGCGCCGGCGGCGGTGAGTTCGGCGTCCACGACGGACTGCAGGGAGCGGGGCGCGCCGAGTCCGCCGAGGCCCTCGGGGAAGTGGACCCAGGCGAGCCCGGCGTCGAAGCGGGCGCGCAGGAAGTCCAGCCGGCCGGTGGTGGCCGGCGGGTGGGCGGCGAGCAGGGCGGTGGTGCGGCGTCGCAGGTCGGCGGCGTCGGTCATCGTGCCTCCTCCGCTCCGGGGAGCACCACGAGCCGGCCGACGGATGTCCCGTCGGCGACGCGCTGGACGGCGTCGGCGGCCGCGGCCAGCGGGACCCGCCCGCCGATGAGCGGCTTGACGGTGCCCTGCGCGGCGAGCTTGGTCAGCTCCTCGTGGCAGGCGTCGACCGCGGCCGGGTCCTTGGCCTGGTACAGGCCCCAGTGCAGGCCCAGGATCGCGTAGTTCTTCACCAGCGCGTGGTTGAGGGCCGGGGTGGGGACGGCGCCGCCGGCGAAGCCGACGATCACGATCCGGCCCTCGAACGCGATGCACTTGACGGACTTGGCGTAGGCCTCGCCGCCCACCGGGTCGTAGACGACGTCGGCGCCGCGGCCGCCGGTGGCTTCCTTGACGGCGGCGACGAGGTCGTCGCTGCGCCGGTCGAGCACGAGGTCGCAGCCCAGCTCCCGGGCGATTTTGACCTTCTCCGCGCCGCCCGCGACGCCGATGACCCGCGCCCCGGCGGCCTTGCCGAGCTGGACGGCGGCGCTGCCGACGCCGCCCGCGGCCGCGTGCACCAGCAGCGTCTCGCCCGGCTGGAGACGGGCCCGGCGGTGCAGGGCGAACCAGGCGGTCTGGTAGCCGACGTGCAGCGCCGCGGCCTCGGCGTCGTCCAGGGACTCGGGTGCGGGCCGGACGGTCGCGGTGTCGACGACGGCGAGTTCGGCCAGTCCCCCGTCGGGCAGCGGCGGCTGGGCGAGCACCCGCGCGCCGAGGTCCCCGGTCGCGCCCTCCCCCACGGCGAGGACCTCGCCGCAGACCTCCACGCCCGGGGTGAACGGCAGCGGCGGCCGCACCTGGTAGAGCCCGCGGCACAGCAGCGCGTCCGGGAAGTTGATGTTGGCGGCCCGCACCCGCAGCAGCAGCTGCCCGGGGCCCGGCTGCGGATCCGGCACCTCCTCCAGCCGCATCACTTCACGCGGCTCGCCGTTCGCGTGTACGCGCCATGCCTTCACCTGGTGCCTCCACTGAGTTGGATACGCGGTGGGGCGAAGGGCACACCGGCCCCTTCGCCAGTGGCATACTAAGCGGTCGGTATCCCCGAGGGAACAGCCTGCGCCACCCGGCGACGACACCGTGCGGGGGCGGGCATCCGTCCTCCGGCAGTCCCCGGGCGGCGCGGCGGCTACTCGCCGCGCAGGGCCGCCCAGGTCTCCGGGTCCTCGAAGCCGAGCGCCCACAGCCCGGTGCCGCGCACCCCGTACTTCCGCAGCAGCGGCATCAGCTCCCGGACGCCCCGTGCGTCCTGGTACCAGACCTCGTGGTCGTCGCCGTCCTTGCGGTAGGTGAAGTGCGGGGTGCCGGAGCGCTCGTCGAAGAGGTAGTCCGCGTCCTCCCGCGCGCGCAGCGCCTCGGCCTCCTTCCAGGTCCGGTGCGCGGCATGGCCGGTGACGCCGGTGACCCAGTCCCAGCCGTAGCCGGGAAAGGCCACCTCGATCTTGTCCCGGGGGATGGTGTCGGTGGCGTAGCGCAGGAATTCGCCGTACCAGTCCCGGGCGGACAGCGGGCCGGCCTCGCCGCCCGACCAGTGCAGGTCATAGCCCATGATCCGGACCCGGTCGGCATACCGGCCGAGCTGCTCGTAGTCGAAGGCCTCGCCGGCCCCGCGGACCCGTGCGGGCACCGTGACCACGCACTGCGCGTCGCGGGCGTGCAGCCGCGCGCACAGCTGCCGGACGAGTGCGCCGTACCCCGTGCGCACCCGTGCGCGGACCTTCTTGTCGTGGGTGAGCGCCATCGACTCGTAGTCCAGGTCGAGCCCGTCGTACGGCCGGCTGTCCATGATCCCCAGCAGGGCCTCCACATGGTCCGCGCGCCGCTGCGGATCGTGCATCAGCTCGGCCATCCGCTCGGCGCCGAGGGTCTCGGTCACGGTGGGGACGACCGCGATGCCGGCGTCGTGCAGCCCGTCGATGACGCCGCGCCGGCCCGCCCCTTCGTGCCCCGCGACGGTGTCGCCCGAGGAGACCTGGTACCAGAACGGGCTGACGGTGTGCAGCTGGGAGGCGTGCCGCAGCGCGTCGCGGTATGCGGCGTCGGTGTCGCCCCAGTAGGGAAGCCAGGCCGAACCGGTGCGCCCGCCGTCCCTCGACCCCTTGGAGGAGGCGGCCGCCGGGGACCAGGGCACCAGGAGCGCCGTCACGGCCAGGAGGAGCGCAAGACCGGTGCGCAGCCGGGATCCCGAAGCCTGTTCCATGATCCGAGCGTCACCCGGCACCACTCCTGACGCACCGTCAGATGAGCCGAACGGGGAGCCGGGCGAAGCGGCGGGCCACCCCCGGGGGCGACCGGCGGGGCGGCACCGACACCCTCCCGCGACGAGCCCACCCGCACCCGCGATGACCAGGGAACACTTCCCGGGCGCACCCCCGCGACGGCACCCCTTGAGGGAGCGAACGGGCGTCGGGTTAGCATATGAGCACCGCCTAGCTCGAAAGATAAACCTGTGACTGTCAATGACGACTCGTTCACCAACTGGAAGAACCGCGAAGAGATCGCGGAGTCGATGATCCCGATCATCGGGAAGCTGCACCGTGAGCGGGACGTCACGGTCCTGCTGCACAGCCGCTCCTTGGTGAACAAGTCGGTGGTCAGCATCCTCAAGACGCACCGCTTCGCCCGGCAGATCGCGGGCCAGGAGCTCTCGATCACCGAGACGCTGCCGTTCCTGCAGGCCCTCACCACGCTCGACCTCGGCCCGTCGCAGATCGACATCGCGATCCTCGCCGAGTCCTACCGCACCGACGACCGCGGACTGTCGGTGGAGGAATTCACCGCCGAGGCCGTCGCCGGCGCCACGGGCACCGACAAGATCGAGCGCCGCGAGCCCCGCGATGTCGTCCTCTACGGCTTCGGCCGCATCGGCCGCCTCGTCGCCCGCCTGCTCATCGAGAAGGCCGGCTCCGGCAACGGCCTGCGGCTGCGCGCCGTCGTCGTCCGCCAGGGTGGCGAGCAGGACCTCGTCAAGCGGGCCTCGCTGCTGCGTCGTGACTCCATCCACGGCCAGTTCCAGGGCACGATCACCGTCGACGAGGCGAACAGCTCGATCATCGCCAACGGCAACGAGATCAAGGTGATCTACGCGAGCGACCCGTCGGAGGTCGACTACACGGCGTACGGCATCAAGAACGCCATCCTGATCGACAACACCGGCAAGTGGCGCGACCGCGAGGGCCTCTCGAAGCACCTGCGCCCCGGCGTCGACAAGGTCGTCCTGACCGCCCCGGGCAAGGGTGACGTCCCCAACGTCGTCCACGGCGTCAACCACGACTCGATCAAGCCGGACGAGCAGATCCTGTCCTGCGCGTCCTGCACCACCAACGCGATCGTCCCTCCGCTGAAGGCGATGGCGGACGAGTACGGCGTCCTGCGCGGTCACGTGGAGACCGTCCACTCGTTCACCAACGACCAGAACCTGCTGGACAACTACCACAACTCCGACCGCCGCGGCCGCTCGGCGCCGCTGAACATGGTCATCACCGAGACCGGTGCCGCCTCGGCCGTCGCCAAGGCACTGCCCGACCTGGACGCGAAGATCACCGGCAGCTCGATCCGCGTCCCGGTGCCGGACGTCTCGATCGCGATCCTCAACCTCCAGCTCGCGCGGGAGACCGACCGCGAGGAGGTCCTCGACTACCTCCGCAACGTGTCGCTGACCTCGCCGCTCAAGCGCCAGATCGACTTCACCAGCGCACCGGACGCGGTCTCGAACGACTTCATCGGCTCGCGGCACGCCTCGATCGTCGACGCCGGCGCCACCAAGGTCGAGGGCGACAACGCCATCCTCTACCTCTGGTACGACAACGAGTTCGGCTACTCCTGCCAGGTCATCCGCGTCGTCCAGCACGTCTCCGGGGTGGAGTACCCGACGTACCCGGCCCCGGTCGTCTGATCACGGCGGACCGAGCCGCCCGGTGCGGGGCGGGTGGCAGTGGGACGGCAGCCGATACAGGTTGCTCCACCGCCGCCCGCCCTTGCGCGTTTCCCCCCGCGACCGACGAGTTCCGCCCCGCCACGTCGTCCACACGGGAGAATGTCCCTTCCGCACCTGCGGGGGGCGAGCGACAAGGACAAGGAGCGTGCCCGCCGTGGACCAGGAGAACGTGAGCGCCACCCTGACGGTCGCCGTGCCCGAGGCCAGGGTGTTCGCCGTGCTGGCGGACCCGACGACCCATGCCGCGATCGACGGCACCGGCTGGGTGCGGGAGGCCGCCGACCGGGCCCCGCTGTCCGAGGTGGGGCAGGTCTTCCGGATGGACATGTACCACTCCCGGCACCCCGACGGCGACTACCGGGTGGCCAACCAGGTCCACGTGCTCGATCCGCCGCGCGCCATCGGCTGGCGGACGGGAACGGAGAAGGACGACGGCCGCCTGGAGTTCGGCGGCTGGACCTGGCGCTACGACCTCGCCCCGCTCGGCCCCTCCGAGACCGAGGTCACGCTCACCTACGACTGGTCCGCGGTGCCCGGCTCCGTCCGGGAGTACCTCCACTTCCCGCCGTTCGGCCCCGAGCATCTGATCAACTCGCTCAACCACCTGGCCGGGCTTGTCCGCGGTGAGTGAAGCCGCCGTCCGGGACGGCGCACCCTAGGTGCGTCCCGCCCGCTGCTGGGCGTCGCGCAGGGTGTCGGACGGGGCGGACCGGCGGGCCCGGATCACCGGGAAACCAACCTCCTCGCATGCGTCGCAGACGAGTTCGTCGCCATCGACCACGTGGCGCACCCGGCGGTCGCGGGCCATCCGGCGCAGGATCTCCGGCTTGGTGTGCCGGGCCGGGCGCCGGTCGCGGTCGGGGCGCATCCACAACCGGCCCTCGGGCAGGCCGTGCCGGGTGAGCCGGGCCAGCGTGTCGCGGCGGCAGCGCTCCGGGTGGCCGGTGAGGTGGACCACCTCGCACTCCTCGGCGTCGCGGAGCGCCCGGGCCACCCCCTCGGCGAGCGGCGGGTCCTCGGGGGCCGCCGCGAAGAAGGCCTTCCAGCCGCGTGGGGTGCCCTCCAGCAGGTGCTGCCGGTGGGTGCCGTCCAGGTCGAAGACCGCCAGGGGGCGTGCCGTCATGCCGTCGTCATCCTCTTCCGTCGCCGTCCCCTTCCGTTTCCGTCGTCGTGCGTGTCCGTCGTCTTCGCCGGGGCTCGGCCGGGGTGGCCGCGGACCGGACGGAATCGCATCCCCGTGCGAGGGGCAGGCGATGGTGATACGGGACGCGATACCCGGGCTGAGCGGGAGGGCGCGGAAGAGGGCGGCAGAGGACACAGAGGGCGCGCGGACGGGAAATTCGCGCGGCACAAAGACCTCTGCGGTCACGGCAGATGACATTCGCCCTTCCGGTTCTGCGCAAGAGCTCCCCACCGGCCAGGATCAACTTTCCAGCCGATTCCCTCCGTTGCCCCGCGAGCGACCCGGCGCCTGGGTAGTTTTTGTGCCGTGCCGCGATATGTCCGGCCCGAAGGCGCGGCGTTCGGGAATTCTGCACCCACCGCCATGGCCGGCACGTCGAATTCGCGATGACCGGAGAAAGGAAATCGATCCCGCATGACCACTGGAATCAAGGGCTGCGACAACCAGTCGAACTCGTTCGTGTCCTTCGTCAACGAGGAGCACGCCGGGGACAGCGAGTCGGTGTCCCCGCGGTCGTACAGCGACGCCTACGCGTGGATCTCGCAACACAAGGACAAGCCGCTGAGCGTACAGACCGGCCGGGGCCGCTGCATCATCTGGGACGACGACTGGAAGATCAAGGGGCAGTGGGACGACGGCCGGGGCGAGGTCGTCCTCGCCAAGGTCGAGCACAGCCCGCAGGACTACCGCATGACGGTCAGCACCACGGGCGACATCACGCTGGCCGCGGTCTGATCCGCGCACTCGTCAGCGAAGGAGCGCAAGAGCGGAACCGGAAACGAAAGAGGGGGACGGGATCAGCATGCCCATGGACAACTGGCGCATCACGAATGCCATGGAGAACCGGACCGGGAACTGGGTGTACTACATCTGTTCCGCCGCGGCGGCCTTCGCGAATCTCCATTTCAGCCGCCACGTCGACAACCCCGCCGACGACCATATGGCAACCAACGACGGAGCCTATTACTACTACGGCGTGACCGGGACGTTCAATCAGGCGGCACAACAGGCCGATCAGGCCGTCCGGCAGGCACTGGTCGACGCCTGGAACGACTACTTCACGGTATGAGTGAACGCTTCACGGCGGTGGGGAATCCGTGTGCTCGCCGCAGTGGCGGCACGGGTGCGAGGGCCGCGCCCGTACGGCACAGGGCGAGCCGGCCGGATCCCCCGCCGGCCGCGTGAAGCGCACCTGCAGCCGCCGTCACGGCACACCCCGCGGCACACTCACTCGAACAGCCGTACGCTCCGCTCGTCCCCGTCCGCCGGTCACCCGGCGGGTCGCCGGGGCCCACGGCGGGCGAAGCGGCCGTCCTGGCGCCCCGGAGGCGCCGTGACACCCTTCGGAAGTCTCCCGGCCCGGACGACCGGTCGGCCCGGCGAGAACCCCTCCGCCGCCGTCCTGGCGGCGGATGCGCCCTTGAGTGCATCGCCCGCAGGAGATTAGGTGGAGGGCGGCAATCCTGCCGCCGCCCCACGAGGGAGAGGGATTCCATGCCCGCACGACCTGCTGTCACGGAAGCGGAGCTTGAAGCTCACCTGCGCGGAATATGCTTCAAGACCGGGCCGCCGAGCCGTCTCGGGGTCGAGATCGAATGGCTGGTCCACGACGCGCGCAACCCCCGGTGTCCGGTCGCACCGGACCGGCTGCGCAGCGCCGCCACGACCCTGCGCGCCCTGCCCCTGAACTCCCTGCTGACCTTCGAACCGGGCGGCCAGCTGGAACTCAGCTCGCCCCCTGCCACCTCCCTGACCGGCTGCATCGAGGCCGTCACCGCCGATCTCGCCCTGGTCCGCCCCGCCATGCGGGCGATGGGTCTGGGCATGGCCGGCCACGGTCACAACCCCTGGCACCGCCCGCAGCGGGTGCTGACCGAGCCGCGCTACAACGCCATGGAGGCGTACTTCGACCGCTGGGGGTCCGCCGGGCGGTCCATGATGTGCGCCACCGCCTCCGTGCAGGTGTGCGTGGACGCCGGGTACGAGGAGCCCGGCCCGTTCGGGCACGGCCGGCGCTGGCTGCTGGCCCATCTGCTGGGCGCGGTGCTGGCCGCGGCGTTCGCGAATTCGCCGACCAGTGAGGGCTGCCCCACCGGCTACCGCACCACCCGCCAGGTCGTCTGGTCCCAGCTCGACCCGGCCCGTACGCTCGCCCCGCCGCAGGGGCCCGACCCGCGCGGCGCCTGGGTGCGCTACGTCATGGACGCGCCGGTGATGTGCATCCGCGCCGAGGACGGCCCCTGGGACGCGCCGGAGGGGCTCACCTTCCGGGAGTGGGTCCGCACCGGCGTCCCCCGGCCGCCCACCCAGGAGGATCTGGACTACCACGTCACCACGCTCTTCCCGCCGGTGCGCCCCCGCGGCCATCTGGAACTGCGCATGATCGACGCGCAGTCGGGCGAGGCCGGGTGGATCGTGCCGCTGGCCGTCACCGCCGCGCTGTTCGACGACCCGGAGGCCACGGAGTGCGCCTACCGCGTCGTCAAGCCCCTCGCGGAGACCGCCGGTGCGCGGCCGGCGCCGCGCAACCCGCTGTGGCGGCGCGCCGCCCGCGGGGCGCTGACCGACCCCGAGCTGCACGCCGCCGCGGTGGCCTGCTTCGCCGCCGCGCAGGAGGCCCTGCCGCGGCTCGCCGCCTCGCCCGAGGTGTGCGCGGCGGTCGCGGAGTTCACCGAGCGCTATGTGGCACGCGGCCGCTGCCCCGCGGACGACCATCTCGACGCCCTGTACGCCGCGGAGGGCGACCTCATCGTTGGGAAGGACAGCCAGTGACCATCGACCCCGAGCTCCTTCGTGAGCGGGCTGCCTCGGCGCTGCTGGCCGCCCGCGACCGCACCCGGCTGCTGACCACCTGCGTCGAGCATCCCGATCTCGTCGCCCAGCACTCCCCGCTGATGTCCCCCCTGGTGTGGGACCTGGCGCACATCGGCAACCAGGAGGAGCAGTGGCTGCTGCGCACCGTCGGCGGCCGTGACGCGCTGCGCCCCGACATCGACTCCGTCTACGACGCCTTCGAGCACCCCCGCGCCAGCCGTCCCTCGCTGCCGCTGCTGGCGCCGGACGAGGCGCACGGCTATGTCGCCGAGGTCCGCGGCCGGGTGCTGGACATCCTTCAGAGCACCCCGCTGCACGGCGGTCCGCTGCTGGACTCCGGCTTCGCCTTCGGCATGATCGCCCAGCACGAGCAGCAGCACGACGAGACCATGCTCATCACCCACCAGCTGCGCAGCGGCCCCGCCGTGCTCACCGCGCCCGAGCCGCCGCCCGTCACGGACGAGATCATTCCGGCCGAGGTCCTGATATCCGGCGGCCCGTTCACCATGGGCACCTCCACCGAGCCCTGGGCGCTGGACAACGAACGGCCCGCCCACCCGCGGCTGGTCCCGGCCTTCCTCATCGACACCACGCCCGTCAGCAACGGCGCCTACCAGCGGTTCCTGGAAGCCGGTGGCTACGAGGACCCGCGCTGGTGGGCCCCGGAGGGCTGGGCGCAGGTACAGGAACACGGGCTGCGCGCCCCGATGTTCTGGAAGCGGGACGGCGGCCAGTGGCTGCGCCGGAGGTTCGGGGTGACCGAGCCGGTGCCGCCGGACGAACCGGTGCTGCACGTGAGCTGGTACGAGGCGGACGCCTATGCCCGCTGGGCGGGGCGGCGGCTGCCGTCCGAGGCCGAGTGGGAGAAGGCCGCCCGCTACGACCCGGCGACCGGGCGGGCCAGGCGCTACCCCTGGGGCAACGAGGACCCCACGCCGGCCCACGCCAATCTCGGCCAGCGGCATCTGCGGCCCGCCCCGATCGGCAGCTACCCCGAGGGGCAGTCCCCGCTGGGCGTACGGCAGCTGATCGGCGATGTGTGGGAGTGGACGTCGAGCGACTTCCTGCCCTACCCGGGGTTCGCCGCCTTCCCCTACCGGGAGTACTCCGAGGTGTTCTTCGGCGACGAGCACAAGGTGTTGCGCGGCGGGTCGTTCGCCGTCGATCCGGTTGCCTGCCGGGGCACCTTCCGCAACTGGGACCTGCCGGTGCGGCGGCAGATCTTCGCCGGCTTCCGTACCGCCCGCGATGCCGACCCGGAGGCGGGCGCATGAGGTCCACCGCCCGGCCGGCCCGGGAGGCCCGTTTCTGATGTGCCGTCATGTTGCGTATCTGGGGCCCGAGATACCCTTCGAGCGGCTGGTGCTGTCCCCGCCGCACAGCCTCTACCGCCAGTCGTGGGCGCCGCGCCACCAGCGGCACGGCACGGTCAACGCGGACGGCTTCGGCGTCGGCTGGTACGCGCCGGGCGACCCGGTGCCCGCCCGCTACCGGCGGGCCGGGCCGATCTGGGGCGACGAGCTGCTGCCCGACCTGGCGCGGGTGGTGCGCACCGGCGCGCTGCTCGCCGCCGTGCGGGACGCCACGGTCGCCGGCGCGGACGCCGAGGCCGCGGCCGCGCCGTTCGCCGGCGGACGCCATCTGTTCAGCCACAACGGCGCGGTGACCGGCTGGCCCGACTCGCTCGCCCCGCTGGCCGCCGAGCTGCCCGCCGGGGAGCTGCTGCGACTGCCGGCCCGCTGTGACGCGGCGTTCCTGTGGGCGCTGGTGCGCCATCGCCTGGAGCGCGGCGACGAGCCCGGTGAGGCGCTGGCCGCCACCGTCACGGCCGTCGCCGCCGCCGCACCCGGCTCCCGGCTCAATCTGCTGCTCACCGACGGCACCACCATCGCCGCCACCGCCTGGGGCGACACCCTCTGCCACCTGGCCGTCCCCGGGGGCGGCCAGGCCGTCGCCTCCGAACCGTACGACGATTCCCCCCACTGGACCGAGGTCGCCGACCGCACCCTGCTGCGGGCCACCCGGACCGAGGTCCACCTCACCCCGCTCAAGGAGCCCGCCACGTGAGCCCCCTCAACATCACCCGCACCCTCCCCGCCGACGCCACCGCGGCCGCGCTGCGCGCCGATGTCACGCAGGGGCTGTCCCGCACTCCCAAGCAGCTGCCGCCCAAGTGGTTCTACGACGCCCGCGGCAGCGAGCTGTTCGAGGACATCACCAAGCTGCCCGACTACTACCCGACCCGCGCCGAGCGGGAGATCCTGCTCACCCGGGCCGACCACATCGCCGCGGCCACGCAGGCCCGCACGCTGGTCGAGCTGGGCTCCGGCTCGTCCGACAAGACCCGCCACCTCATCGGCGCGCTCGACTCGCTGCACACCTATGTGCCCATCGACGTCAGCGAATCGGCGCTGGCCGCGGCGGGCGAGGCGCTGCTCACCGAGCACCCCGGCCTGAGCGTGCACGCGCTGGTCGCCGACTTCCAGCGGGGCATCGAGCTGCCCGACACCCCCGGTCCGCGGCTGCTCGCCTTCCTCGGCGGCACGCTCGGGAATCTGCTGCCGGAGGAGCGCGCGGCCTTCCTGCGCTCGGTGCACGCCATGCTGTCCCCGGGCGACGCGCTGCTGCTCGGCACGGACCTGGTCAAGGACGAGGCCACCCTGGTGGCCGCCTACGACGATCCGCAGCGGGTGACGGCCGCGTTCAACAAGAACGTCCTGGAGGTCATCAACCGCGAGCTGGGCGGTGACTTCGATCCGGCGGACTTCGACCACGTCGCCGTGTGGGACGCCGGGCAGGAGTGGATCGAGATGCGGCTGCGGGCCCGCAAGGACCTGACGGTGAAGATCCCCGGCGTGGATCTCGCGGTGGCCTTCGCCGCGGGCGAGGAGATGCGGACCGAGGTCTCGGCGAAGTTCCGCCAGGAGGGCGTGCGCGCGGAACTCGCCGCGGCCGGACTGGAGTTGAACAACTGGTGGACGGACAGCGCGGACCGTTTCGCGTTGTCCCTGGCCTTCCGCGTCTGAGCGCCCCGCCCACCCGGCCGGTGTGACCGACGGGTCCGCCGGCTGGGTGTCATGTCCACGGTCGATGTGGTTCGATGCCCCGATCGCAGCTTCGTACCGGAGCGGCCGGTGCGGGGGCCACGCAGACTCGACGGACAGGGGAAGCGGCATGGGGCTGGGACTGGATCGGCGGGGGTTCCTCAGAGGTGCGGCCGGACTGTCGGCCGCCGGGGTGCTGACGGGCATCGGCAGCGGGCAGTTCACGGCGGGCGCCGCACAGCGCCGCCCCACCGCGGTGTCCGTACAGGACTGGATGTCGGCGCTCGCCGACTCCACCCCCGTCCAGCGGCTGACGATCCCGGGCACCCATGACTCCGGCGCCCGGATCGGCGGCCCCTGGGTCGCCTGCCAGAACACCTCCGTGGACGCCCAACTCGCCTCCGGCATCCGCTTCCTGGACGTCCGCTGCCGGGCCATCGACGGCGTCTTCGCCATCCACCACGGCGCGTTCTACCAGCAGCTGATGTTCGGCGACGTGCTCAACGCCTGCCGGGCGTTCCTCCAGTCGCACCCCTCCGAGACGGTGCTGATGCGGGTCAAGCAGGAGTACTCGGAGGTCTCCGCCGAGGACTTCCGCCAGATCTTCGTCAGCTATCTGGACACCAAGGGCTACCGTTCGCTGTTCCGCCTGGACGGCGGGCTGCCGACGCTGGGGCAGGCCCGCGGCCGGGTCGTGCTGCTGGCGGACTCCGACGGTCTGGGCGGCGTCCGCTACGCCGATCCGCAGCTCTTCGACGTCCAGGACGACTACATGGCGGAGCCGTTCGGGAAGTACCCGAAGGTCGAGGCCCAGTTCCGCAAGGCCGTCAGCCAGCCGGGCAAGCTCTTCGTCAACTACGTCAGCACCTCCGCCTGGCTCCCGCCCCGCTCCAACGCGGACCGCCTCAACCCGCAGGTCAAGGGGCTGCTGACGGGCTCGGAGGGCAGCCGCTGGACGGGGCTTGGCATCGTCCCGACGGACTTCCCGAACGAGACCGGGCTGGCCGGGGTGCTGATCGCGCACAACCTCGCGGGGCAGGGGATCCGGCTCACCCGACCGGCCTAACGGAAACGCGCCGCGCCCCGCCGCCGTCCCGCACGCCACGGCCCGGCCATCCGGCCTACCGGACGCCGGATGTGACGGGTGCTCCGCTGCCGTCCGGACGCAATGCCGCCCCTCGGTGCGAAGGATTTGCCCAGGTGAGCCAACCGCGACACCCCGCCCTGCATCAGACTGGGTGAAATGTCTGGTTCCGGTGACGCCCCCCGTCCGACGGGGTGACACCGGCTGATGCGGGGAGGCGGCGGCTGGTGACGACGAGCGAACGCGGTACCGCGCCGGCGGACGACCCCGGGCGGACGGACGAGGGCCCCGGAGCACCGCCGGCCCCCGGCTGCCCGGCCCCCGGCGGCCCGCCGTGCACGGGGCGCGGCCGGCCCGGCGTGCCGCTGCGGACCTCGCTGGCGCTCGGGGTGGTGGCCATCGTGGTGGGCAGCGCGGCACTGGCGCTGCGCTCCTCTTCGCACGACCCGTACCTGGCCGCCGGGGACCCCGCCTCGGGTGCGTATCTCGCGCCGCCGGCCGAGGGCGACCGGGCCGCCGCTGCCGTGCTCTCCGGACCGTACGTGGAGCGGCCCGGGCCGCTGGTGCCGGTCCGGCGCGGCACCGCCACCGCCGTCCCGACGTCGGTGTCCCGGCCGCTGATGGCGACCCCGGCGGAGCCCGCCCCGGCGGTCGGCGCGCTCTTCTCCCCCGACGACGACGGCAATCCGGTCCACCACTGCACGGCCAGCGTGGTGCACTCCCCGGCGGGCGACCTGGTGGTGACCGCGGCGCACTGCGTGCACGACGACGGCTTCCGCACCCGGCTGGTGTTCGCGCCCGGTCTGCACGACGGGGTCGCGCCGTACGGGCTGTGGGTGCCCAGCCGGATCGACGTCGACCCGCGCTGGGTCAGCAACCGGGACCCCGACCACGACGTGGCGTTCTTGCGGGTGCGCAGGGCGGGGCGGGCCGGCGGCCCGATCGAGGACGTCACCGGCGCCGAACGGATCCGCTTCGACGCGCCGCCCGGGCGCCCGGCGCAGCTGACCGGCTACCCCGAGGACCAGGACAGACCGGTCAGCTGCCGGCACACGGCGGACGTCCAGAGCCCGACCCAGCTCCGGTTCGCCTGCCCGGGGTTCCCGAACGGGACGAGCGGCGGGCCGATGCTCACCGACCTCGACCCGGCCACCGGCACCGGCTCGCTGATCGGGGTGATAGGCGGTCTGGACGAGGGCGGTGACGACCTCGTGTCGTACAGCAGCCGGTTCGGCGCGGATGTCGCCGCGCTCTACCGGCGGGCGACCGCGGGGCCGGCCACGAAGGCGGCCAGGCCGGCCCCCGGCGCCGAGGCGCTCGGGCTCAGGCCCCGCGCGGCACCACGGTCTTGAGGACGGACGGCAGCGGATACCAGTCGGCGGTGGCGAAGCTCGCGTGCGCCGAGGCGAGCTGACCGACCCGGGCCAGCGCCTGTGCCTCGGTCGGGTGGGTGGCGTCGATGGCCGGCGGCACGTTGTGCGCGTCGGTCATGATGAGCAGGTAGTGGCGGGTGTCGTACCAGGCGGTGTCGATACTGCCGTTCAGGTAGGTCGCGGCATCCCCGTCGAAGACCACGAACCAGGGGCGCAGCGCCGGGTCCGCGTAGCGCTCGCGGGGGTCGCCGGGGGCCGCGCCGTGCACCGCGGGGAACGCCGTGGACCGCGCCAGCTTCCCCTGCGCCGCGAGGTCCTTGAGGTGTCCGGCGTACTCCACGTCCGTCCACAGCTTGTCGAACGGGTTCTTCTCCTCGACGGTGCCCGGTATCAGCTCGAAGAGGAACTTGCCGGCCAGGTCGGCGCGGGAGGGCCAGCCGCCGGCCCGCACCGCGTCGTCCAGGGTGGCGTGCCCGCCGGTGAGGTCGCCGGGGCCGTAGACCGCGTCACCCAGCTTCTGGCGCACCAGCGCGTCGAACTCGGCCGGGCCGCGCCCGCCCTTGGCGTTGAAGCCGTCCTTCATCTCGACCTTGAACAGGATCGGACGGTGGCCGGGGTGGGCGTCGTGCCAGGCCTTCATGTCGGCGAGGCAGCCGGCGAAGTCCTGGTTGCGGGCCCTGGTGCGCAGCTGGGAGGCGTCGGCCGCGCCCTCGCAGTTGCTGTCGTTGCCGAGCGGGTTGGCGTGCGCGACCCGGAAGGACCTGCCCAGTCCGTTGGTCCAGAGGTCGAGTTCGAGCAGTGCGGCGCCGGAGTCCAGGGCGTCCGCGAAGTACGGGTACTTCCCCTTGTCGTAGGCGTTGTGCACGCCCACGGACGTGCTGGTGCCGTACGTCGTGCCGGCCGGCTCGGCGCCCGCCGGGCCGCTCACCGCGAGCAGTGCCGCCGCCGCGACGGCGACCGTTCCCACACTCCGCTTGCCGTTCATGTTCCCCGCTTTCCTGGAGGTCGTCGGCCGGCCGGCACCGGTCCGGCGGCCGCCCGTCCGGTCGGTCGCCCGGACGATCGGGCAGCAGCGTACGGGAGTTGCGCGGTGAGGGGACCACGGAGACGGTGGAGAGTGGAGGAACGGCCGGTGCCGGTGGAGCGGCGGCCGGGCGACGCGGCCCGCAACCGGAGCCCAGGGCGCTCTCCGGGGAAGCACACGAGAACGGCGCCGACCTCGTCGGCGCCGCTCGGACAGGCCCTGCGAATCCCCGTGCGGGGCGGAGGTCAGCCCGCCGCGTAGACGTCCTCGATGTAGCGGCCGGAGGCGGTCAGTTCGCGCAGCCAGGCCTCGGACTCCTGCGGGGAGGCGCCGGTGCGGGTGCCGTGCAGGGCGCGGAAGGCGTCCCGGACACCGGGTGCCATCCGGCTGCCGTCGCCGCAGACGTACACCCGCGCGCCGGCCTGGAGCAGCTCCCACACCTCGGCGCCCTCGGCGGCGATCCGGTGCTGGACGAAGCGGTGGCCGTGCTCGGGACGGGCACTGAAGACCGGGCGCACGGACACCGCGCCGGCGGCCTCGGCGGCGGCGAACTCCGCGGCGTGCAGGAAGTCGCCGTCCGGGTCGTCACAGCCGAAGTAGAGCCGGGCGGGTGCCGTTTGGCTGGCGGCGACCCGGTCGGCGACCGCGCCGCGGAAGGGTGCCAGGCCGGTGCCCGCCGCGACCAGGATGACCGGGGTCCCGTCGGCCGGGTCGAGGCGGAAGGCCTCACGGCAGGGCTGCACACGGGCCAGGACGGTGTCGCCGGGACGCAGCGCGTGCAGATGGGTCGAGCCGGTGCCGCCGGGCAGCAGCGAGACCATCAGATCGGCGTGCCGGGGGTCGGCGGCCGGGGAGGACGACAGGGAGTAGTGGCGGATGCGCAGCGGCGGCAGCAGTTCCATCAGCACCGGCCAGGGCAGCACCCCGCGCAGCGCCGGGTAGGCCTCGATCAGCTCGATCACGGTGCGCGGGTCGTCCTCGGCGAGGTGCTCCAGCGCGATCCGCTCGGGCGGGCACGGGTTGTGCGCCGCCAGTACGGCGCACTGGTCGGGGGTGGGCCGCTGCCCCAGTTCCAGGTGGTGGGTCAGGAGCTGGCGCACCGTCAGGGGACGGTCGACGGGTAGCGTGTCACGGGCGGGCCGGCCGGCGCTGTGCAGGGCCAGGAGCGTGTCGGGGTCGGCGCCCAGGGCATGGGCGGCGCGGGCGACGGCGGCGGGGGTGTTGGCCGGGAGCACGGCGAGGTGGTCGGCGGTGCGGTAGGTGACGCCGTCGGGCAGGGCGATCCGCAGGAAGCGCTTGGGCCGGGGCCAGCCCTCGGCGGTCAGGTCACGGGCCTCGGTGACGGTCATCGGGACGAGGTCGTGGCGGGCGGCGAGCGCGTCCAGCGGGCCGCCGGTGATCTCGGTGACGGTGTAGCCGGTGTCCTGCGCGGCCGGGGCGGCGGCGCCGACGGTGTCCGGGTCGCCGTAGCGGGTCAGCAGTTCGGTGCGCAGCGCGGCGGTGAACTCCTTGACGGTGCCGCCGAGGTCGCCGGAGGCGTCGGCCTCGGCGCGCGGCAGCAGCCGGTGCGCGCCCAGGGCGTCCAGCCGGTCGTCGATGAGGGTCGGGACGTGCTGGTAGGTGGCGGCCCAGTTGCGGTCGCCGACACCGAGGACGGCGAACGGCACGTCGGCCGCGGCACCGTCGGGCGCGGTGTTCAGCCACTGCACGAAGGCGGCGGCGTCATCGGTGGGCCGGCCGTTGTAGGAGGCGGCGACGATGACGACCGGCCGGTCGTCCGGGAGCGCGCCGGCCGCCGCGTCCAGCGGGGCCACCTCGGCGGCGCAGCCCAGGCCGGTGGCCTCGTCGGCGAGCCGCTCGGCGAACTCCCGGCAGGTGCCGTAGTTGCTGCCGTGCAGTACCAGCAGTCCGGTGCCCTGGCGCACCCGGGTCGCCAGCCCCTCGTCGGTGGCGGCGTCCTCGCCGGTGGTCGCGCCGGCGCCGGGAAGCACGGCCAGCGCGGCGCGGACCGCCGCCCGGTCGGCGGGCGTACGGGCGGCGAGGGTCAGGGTGAATCCCTCGGGCTTGAGGGTGAGCGTCTCCTTGATGCGCAGCCGGTAGTCGTCGTGGTCGATCAGCCGGTAGCGGTGGGCGAGGAGGGCCAGCAGCATGGTCGCCTCGTGGAGGGCGAACTGCCGCCCGATGCAGGCGCGTTCACCGGTGCCGAACGGCTTGTACGCGTGCGGGGAGCGGGCCGCCTCGGCCTCCGGGCTGAAGCGGGAGGGGTCGAACAGCTCGGGATTGTCGCCCCAGGCCGGGTCGCGGTGCAGCATCGGGGTGAGCACGGTGATCAGCTCCCCGGCCTTCACCGGGTAGCGGCCGCCGAGCAGGGTGTCCTCGCGGGCCTGGCGGCTGAAGGCGGCGGCGGTGGGCCACAGCCGCAGCGCCTCGTTGAGGACCTGGCGGGTGAACGGCAGCCGGCCGATGTCCTCGAACGTCGGGTCCGGATCGGCCTGATCGCCCCACAGCTCGTCCGCCTCGCGCTGCACCATCCGCAGCGCCACCGGGTCCTTGAGCAGGTGGTACAGGGCGAAGGAGAGGGCGCCCGAGGTGGTCTCGTGACCCGCGATCAGGAAGGTGATGACCTGGTTGCGGATGTTGGCGAGATCGAGGGTGGGACCGTCCGCCGCGCCGCCCTCCCGGCCCCGCGCGCCGAGCATCAGGCCCAGCAGGTCGTCGTCCCCGCTCTCCCCGCCAGCCGTGCGGGCGGCGATGACCTCGTCGACGACGGAGGCCAGGTAGTCCGCGTCGGCCTGGAACGCCGCGTCCGCCGCCGAGTGGTCGGCGTCGGGGTCCCGGGAGAACTTCGTCATGCTCCACTCCAGGCAGCGCACCATCGCCTCGACGAAGGGGTGCGCGCCCTCACCGCGGGAGAACGACTCGAAGTCGAAGCCGAAGCCGGCCAGTCCGATGGTGTCCAGCGTCATCCGGGTCATGTCCTCGGCGACGTGGACGGGCGTGCCGTCGGCCACCCGGCGGTCCCAGGACGCCATGACCCGGCGGGCGACCTTGAGCATCGCCGGGTGGTAGGTGCGCATCGAGCCGAGCGCGAAGGCCGGCATCAGGACCTCGTGCGCCTTGGCCCAGTTCGGCTCGTCGTTGTAGGCGGTGAACAGACCGTCACCGGCGAACTCCCGGACGTTCTCCAGCACGACCGACACGCCCTTGCTGAAGCGCGATTCGTCGGCGACCTCGGTGACCAGGTCGAGCGAGGAGACGAACAGCGACCGGTGATCGCCGTACTTGCGCCGGTAGGCCGGGCCGTGGATCCGGGTGAGGTCCATGGCCTGCTGAATGGGCGTCCCGGTGAGCCCGACCTCGGTGAGGTCGGCCACCGGAAGGCCGTCGTCGGCGGCGAGTTCGTCACTGTGGAGCGCGATGGTGTCGGTCATGACTCCAGCGTGCAGGGCCCGGAGCCCGGGTCGGACCCCGGCAACTGCATGATTGTGCAGTGGTTTTTCACCACGCGCTCTTGCACACGGACCGGAGAAGGGCCATGGACAACGAGACTGCCGACGGGGCGCCGGTTGCCGGTGATCCCGGCACGCCGCCCTGCACACCCCGCCCGGTCGATCCGGCCGGACCCTACGCGGACGGCCCCTGGCGCAACTACTTCCTGATCCTGCTGGACCGCATCCCCACGCCGATCGCGGTGTGCACGGCCCACGGCGAGGTGCTGATCGCCAATCCGGCCATGGCCACCGAGTGGGGCGCGCACCCGGGACAGCTGCGCGGCCGCAATCTGCTGGACCTCTTCGAGCCCCGGGCGAAGGCGCAGCTCGACCGGCTCACCGAGGCCCTGCGGCTGGGGCGCCGGTCGCGCTATCCGATCGAGGTGCGGTGGCCGGCCGGCCCCGACGGCACCGCGCGGGAAGGGGAGCTGACGATCGACCCGGTGGGCGACCCCTCGGTGACCCCGCCGGCGCTGCTGGCGCTGCTGCGGGTGCGCGAGAGCGGGCCGCCGCCCGCGCCACGCGGCTCGGCCAGCCCGGTCGAGGCGCGGATCCTGGCGCTGGCCGCGGGCGGCGCGACCACGGCGTCGATCGGGACGGCGCTGGGGCTGACCGTCGACGGGGTGAACTACCACCTCACCCGGCTGGCCCGCCGCTGGCGGGTACAGGGCCGTACCGCGCTGGTGGCCAGGGCCTACGTGCTGGGCGTGCTGGCACCGGACAGCTGGCCGCCGGAGCCCGCCTGACGGCCCGGGCGGCAGGCCCCGGGCAGACCACCGGGCCGCCGGGCGGCCGGCACGCGTGTACGGATAACCTCCCTCGTGTGGAGGACAACGAGCAGCACGAGCAGCGCGAGGAACACGACGGGCACGACGCGCGGGCGGCCGGGCAGTTCGAGCGCGGGACGGACGGCCCGAAGGTCATCGTCGTGGGCATCGACGGCTCCGACTCGTCGTGGCGCGCCGCCGCCTACGCGGCGGGGCTGGCCCGGCGTCAGTCCTCGAAGCTCGCCCTGGTCTACGTCCAGCCGGTGCTGCCGGCCGGGGCGGCGATGGGGGCGCCGGTCGCCGACGCCACGGACGAGGTGGCCGAGGAGCTGATGACCGAGATCCGCCGGGCGACCGAGCGGCCCTCGGGGACGCACCCCCTGCGCTGGGAGTTCCACACCCTGCGGGGCGACCCGTACACCGGGATGGTGCGGATGGCCGACGACCTCAAGGCCGACGCGGTGGTGGTCGGCGCCTCGGAGTCGGCCGGGCACCGCATCATGGGCTCGGTCGCCGTGCGCCTGGTCAAGGCCGGTCGCTGGCCGGTCACCGTCGTCCCCTAGCGACGTCCGCCCCGGCGCCCCGGGGCGGCTGCTCCGCTGGTGGGGCCGGGCGGGCTGAGGCACGGTGGGAAGTGGACGGGCGGAGCGCCGCCCCGGCGAGGGAGACCACCGTGACCGACCGCACGTATCGCGTGACCGAGATCGTCGGAACGTCCCAGCAGAGCATGGACGCCGCGGTCCGCAACGGCATCAAGCGCGCCTCGGAGACCCTGCGCAACCTCGACTGGTTCGAGGTGACCCAGGTCCGCGGGCATATCGTCGACGGCGAAATCGATCACTACCAGGTCGGTCTGAAGGTCGGGTTCCGGCTGGAGGAGAACGACTGACACCCGCCGCGAGGGGCCACGCAGGGCGTCGCGGCCCCTCGATGATCCGAACGACACGCCATGGTCCCCGCCGTACGGGGACCGCTCCGTGGCGTCGCCTTCCTTAGTCGTCCCCGAGGGTCCATGATGAGCCGCCGTCGGACCACATCGGAGCGACGGAGGGATGACGCATGGGGCTGCGCGCGGGACAGGGCGTATTGCGCCGCAAACCGATCGAACACATCGAGGAGACGGAAGGCAGCTCGAACGAGCAGCTCACCCGGGCACTCGGCCTCTGGCAGCTGACCGCCATCGGTGTCGGCGGCATCATCGGCGCGGGCATCTTCACCCTGGCCGGCACCGTCGCGAACGGCAAGGCCGGCCCGGCCGTGGTGATCTCCTTCCTCATCGCGGGCATCGCGAGCGCCGCGGCCGCCTTCTCCTACGCCGAGTTCGCCGGACTGATCCCGAAGGCGGGATCGGCCTACACCTACGGCTACGCGGTCCTCGGCGAGTTGGTGGGCTGGTTCATCGGCTGGGACCTGCTGCTGGAGTACACCGCGATCGTGGCGGTGGTGGCGATCGGCATCTCCGGCTACTTCGGCTTCCTCCTCGGAGAGCTGGGCGTCGATCTGCCCGCCTGGATGCTGGGCGCGCCGGGCACGGGCACCGGGCACCGGGTCGACCTGTTCGCCGCGGCGCTGTGCCTGCTGATCGCCTACCTGCTGACCCTGGGCATCAAGAACGCCGCGCGCTTCGAGACGATCGTGGTGGGGCTGAAGGTGCTCGTGGTGATCGTGGTCATCGCGGTCGGCTTCTTCCACATCAAGACCGCGAACTACACCCCGTTCTTCCCGTTCGGGGTGAGCGGCGCCTTCACCGGGGCTGCCACCGTCTTCTTCGCGGTCTTCGGCTACGACGCGATGAGCACCGCGGCCGAGGAGTCCAAGGACGCCCAGCGCCACATGCCGAAGGCGATCCTCTATTCGCTGGCCATCTCCATGGTGCTGTACGTCCTGGCCTGCCTGGTCCTGACGGGGATGCAGAACTACCGGCAGATCGACCCGGAGAGCGGCTTCTCCTCGGCGTTCAAGTCGGTGGGCCTGAACGGTCTGGCGGACGTCATCGCGGTCGGCGCGATCATCGGCATTCTGACCGTCATGTTCACCTTCATGCTCGGGGTGACCCGGGTGTGGTTCTCGATGAGCCGGGACGGGCTGCTGCCGAAGTGGTTCGCCAAGACCAGCGCCAAGCACCGGGTACCGACCCGGGTGACGTGGATCGTGGGCTTCGCCTCCGCGGCCATCGCGGGCTTCCTGCCGATCGGTGAGGCCGCCGAGCTGACGAACATCGGGATCCTGCTCGCGTTCGTGGTGGTCTGTGTCGCGGTCATCGTGCTGCGCTACAAGCGGCCCGAGCTGCCGCGGACGTTCCGTACGCCCGGCATGCCGGTGGTGCCGGCCGTCGGGGTGTGCTTCTCGCTCTGGCTGATCACGTTCCTGGCCTGGCAAACCTGGGTCCGCTTCGTGGTGTGGTTGCTGATCGGCCTGGTCATCTACTTCACGTACTCCTACCGCCGTTCCAACCTGGCGCGGGCGGCGGGGACCGCCGCCTCCGGTACGGACGGCGGCGGCGAGGCGCGTTGACGCCGGGGGCCGGGCGGCGGCACACGACGGGGACCGGCGGACGCACCCGGCCGGTCCCCGCGCGGTCAGAAGACGAACGGCCCCGGCGACTGCGGGGTGGTGGCCTTGCAGGTGGCCGTGATGCCCAGCACCACGACCTTCAGGGAGGTGGCCGCCAGGCTGTCCCCCGGGGCGACCGTGCCGGTGAGCGGGCCGGTGGAGACCTCGCCGCCGGCCGGGATCGCCGGGTTGGCGCTGCCCTTGAACTGGGTGGTCCCGGAGCCGTTCTTGGTCAGGGTGAGGGTGGAGGTGACCGAGTTCGCGCCGATGGGTATCGGGGAGCTGATGGCCTTGGTGGCCAGGCTGATGGTTCCGGTCGTGCCCTTCTCGGTCGCGGTGAGCGTCGCCGAGCCGGAGCCGTACCAACCGCAGTCGAACGAGAGGGTCGCGGTGCCGGGGGTCACCGTGGCGGCGGGCGCCATGGCGAGCGTGCCCGCGGCGGCGAGGGCGACGGCGAGCGCCGTCCCGAAGCCGAGTCTGCCGGGTCTGAGGTGTCTCATGGGGGTACCGCCTTCATGAGGGGGGTGCGGGTCGATGCCACCGGCCGCCGAGGGGATACGCGAGGGAACGGCAGGCAGCCACGCGGGGGCCGCGGCCGGACCCCGCGCCGATCGGTCGGCAAGACCTGACGACCAGTCACCAACCCGTATGACGCTGCCCATTGAGGCATGCACCCCTGAAGAGAGCAAGGCAGGTACCGCATGATTTTCGGTGCTCCGACCAGCGGTTCACCGCTCCCCACCCCTTGCCTCACCGGCGCCCCCGGGGCCACACCCGCCCCCACCTCCGGGCCCCGGACGCACCGGAGTTACCCCCACGCCCTCTTGACGCGCCTCGGGCCGCCACCAAGAATGAGCGCGCCTTGACAACGTTGTCGGACATCGGGTGCCTCTGCCGTCCCCGCGCGCCCGGCGCTCTCGTGCGACGACGACCCGACCCCGGAGGTCCGAATCCATGCCATGGCTCAGACGTACCCGGCTGCGTACCGCGGGCGCGGCGCTGGCGGCCGCGCTCCTCGGGTGTGCGCTCACGGCCCCCGCCGCGCAGGCCGCGCCGCCCGGCGGTCCGCTCACCGATCTGGTCAACCCGTTCATCGGCACCCGCAACGACGGCAACACCTACCCGGGTGCCGCCGTCCCGTTCGGCATGGTGCAGCTCAGCCCCGACACCGGCCACTACGCCGGCTACGGCTGGGACGACGACCACATCCGCGGCTTCAGCGCGGTGCATCTCTCCGGTGTCGGCTGCGGGATCGGCGGTGACCTGCCGGTGCTGCCCACCACGGGCGAGATCACCGAGACCGACAACGCCAAGTACGCGGCCGCCTACGGCCATGACGACGAGTCGGCCCGCCCCGGCTACTACCGCGTCGGCCTGAAGTCCTACGGCGGGATCACCGCCGAACTGACGGCCACCGCCCGCACCGGAAAGCAGCGCTACACCTTCCCGGCCACCGACCGGGCCAATGTGCTGCTCGACGCGGGCCAGTCGCTGCACCGGACGGTCTCCACGCGGGTCGAGGTGCTCGACGCCCGCACCATCCGTACGACGATCACCGGCCGCGGCTTCTGCCAGGACACCAAGCCGTACACGGTCCACACGCTCACCCGCTTCGACCGGCCGTTCGCGTCGTACGGGACGTGGGAGGGCGACAAGGTGACGGCCGGCTCACGGGACTCCACGGCCACCGGCCGGCACGGCGCCTACGCCCGCTTCGACACCCGCACGGACCGCACCGTCGAGGCGACCACCGCGATCAGCTATGTGGACGCGGCGGGCGCGGCGGGCAATCTGCGTGCCGAGGGCGGCCGTTCCTTCGACCGGACGAGGGCCGCGGCCGATGCCGCCTGGGAGCACCGCCTGGCGCTGGTGCGCGCCCGGGGCGGCGACCGGCCGCTGCGCCGCACCTTCTACTCCTCGCTCTACCGGTCCTTCCTCGCGCCGAACGTCGGCAGCGACGCGGACGGCCGGTACACCGGCTGGGACCAGCGCGTCCACCGGGCCGAGGGGTTCACGTACTACCAGAACTGGTCGCTGTGGGATACCTACCGCACCCAGGCACAGCTGCTGGCGCTGCTGGCGCCGGGTGAGTCCCGCGACATGGCGCTGTCGGTGCTGCGGATCGACAAGGAGAGCGGCTGGCTGCCCAAGTGGGGCTACGGCACGGTCGAGACCAACGTCATGACCGGCGATCCGGTCACGCCCTTCCTGACCAACGCCTATCAGCAGGGGCTGTTGCGGGGCCATGAGGAGGAGGCGTACGCGGCGCTGAGGAAGAACGCCGACGGGGTGCCCCCGGCCGGCTCCCCGGCCGTCGGCCGGGAGGCCAACGCGCCGTACGTGAAGGACGGCTTCGTGCCGTACCTCAAGGACCACCGGCCACCGAAGTCCGGCGACTCCGACTTCGCGCAGGGCGCCTCGGCGACCCTCGAATACGCCCTGTCGGACGCCATGCTCGCCCGGATGGCACGCGATCTGGGCCACACCGCGGACGCCGACCGTTACGCGGCCCGGTCCCACAACTACCGCTCGCTCTACGACGGTTCGACCGGCTTCTTCCGGGCCCGCGACGCCAAGGGCGCCTTCACCGGCCCCGCCGACCCGGCCAAGAGCGTGGGCTTCCACGAGGGCACGTCCTGGCAGTACCAGTGGCTGGTGCCGCAGGACCTGCCGGGGATGCTCGACCTGATCGGCGGCAAGGACAAGGCCGACGCGCGCCTGGATTCCTTCTTCGCCTACCCGAAGTTGCTGGCGGACCCGGCGAAGACGGCCCGCGAGGTGTGGGTCAACGGCCCCTACGACTACTACAACGCGGACAAGTACAACCCGCAGAACGAGCCCGACCTGATCGCGCCGTACACGTACCTCTCCACCGGCCGTCCCTGGAAGACCACCGACGTGGTGCACGCCGCGCTGACCCTCTTCACCGACGCCCCCACCGGGATGACCGGGAACGACGACCTGGGGACGATGTCGGCGTGGATGGTGCTCTCCTCGATGGGGATGTTCCCGGTCCAGCCGGGCACCGACACCTGGGGGCTGAGCACGCCGGTCTTCGACCGGGTGGACCTGACCCTGGACCGGCGCTACTACCCGTCCGGCCACTTCAGCATCGCGGCGCCCGGTACGTCCGCCGCCGACCGCTACGCGCAGTCCGTCCGCCTGGACGGCGCCGACCACGACCGCACGTACCTCACCACCGGTGAGCTGCGCGCGGCCCGCGAACTGTCCTTCGCCGTGGGCCCGGAGCCGTCCGCCTGGGGCACCGGTCCCCATGCCGCCCCGCCGCCGGTGGGCGGCCCGGTAGCGCGCGCCGGGGAGCACTGAGCGCAGGGCTGCCGGACCGCGGTGCCGGCCCGTCCCCCGGGGGCCGGCACCGCGCCGCCGGGCGCGGGCGCGACCGGCGTCAGCCCTGGAGGGCCTGCCAGAACTCGTCGAAGGACATCTTGCCGTCGTGGTCGGTGTCCTTGGACTTGATGACGGCCTCGGCCATCGGGCCGGTGACGTAGGGGTCGCCCATCTCGGCCATCGCGTGCTTGAACTCGTCCGGCGTGACCTGGCCGTCGCCGTCCGCGTCGAACCGGTCGAACGCCGCCCGGGCCTGCTCGATGTTTGCCATGAGAGGGTGCCCCCTTCGTGATGGTGCGCAGTGCTGCGCGGTGCTGTTGCCTGGTGATCTGACCTGCGTACATTAGCGGACCGTCAAGAGGCTTCCGGCCGCGCCCTCTGCCGGGCCAGGTAGGGCGCGGTACGGCTGTCCGGGGCCGCCGCCACCTCGGCCGGCGTGCCCGTGGCCACGATCCGGCCGCCGTCCGCGCCGCCGCCGGGGCCGAGGTCGATGACGTGGTCGGCGCCGGCCACCACCCCCATGTCGTGCTCGACGACCACCACGGTGTGACCGGCGTCGACCAGGCCGTGCAGCTGGTGCAGCAGCACCTCGGTGTCGGCGGGGTGCAGTCCGGTGGTGGGCTCGTCGAGCAGGTAGAGGGTGTGGCCGCGGCGGGTGCGCTGGAGTTCGGCGGCGAGCTTGATGCGCTGGGCCTCGCCGCCGGACAGTTCGGTCGCGGGCTGGCCCAGCCGCAGGTAGCCCAGGCCCACGTCCTGGAGGGTGCGCAGGCTGCGGGCGGCCGCGGGGACGTCGGCGAGGAAGCCGGCGGCCTCGTCCACGGTCATCTCCAGGACGTCGGCGACGGTGCGGTCCCGGTAGGTGATCTCCAGGGTCTCGGGGCGGTAGCGGGCGCCGTGGCAGGTGCTGCAGGGTGCGTAGGTGCCGGGCAGGAAGAGCAGTTCGACGGCGACGAAGCCCTCGCCCTGGCAGGTCTCGCAGCGGCCGGCGGCGACGTTGAAGGAGAAGCGTCCGGCGGTGTAACCGCGGGCGCGGGCCTCGTCGGTGGCGGCGAAGACCTTGCGCACGGCGTCGAACAGCCCGGTGTAGGTGGCGAGGTTGGAGCGCGGGGTCCGGCCGATCGGCTTCTGGTCGACGCGCACCAGCCGGTCGATCGCCGCCAGCCCCTCGGCGCCGGCCAGTTCCGCGCGGGCGCCGGCCCCGGCGCCGGCGGCCTCGGCCTCGTCCCCGCCGGCCGCGCCCTGCCGTTCCTCGCCGGTGCCGGTGCCGAGGTGGTCGCGTACGACGTCCGCGAGGACCCGGGTGACCAGCGTCGACTTGCCGGAACCGGAGACGCCGGTGACGGCGGTGAAGACGCCGAGCGGGAAGGTGGCGTCCAGCCCGCGCAGATTGTGCAGGGTGATGCCGCGCAGCGTCAGGGCGCCCGCGGGGCGGCGCACGGTGCGCGCCGGGGGCGGTTCGGTGGCGAAGAGGAACCGGCGGGTGGCGGAGGCCGCGGTGTCCGCGAGCCCGGCGACCGGTCCGCTGTGCAGCACCTGCCCGCCGTGCTCCCCGGCGCGCGGGCCGACGTCCACGATCCAGTCGGCGCGGCGCACCACCGCCATGTCGTGCTCGACGACGAAGAGGGAGTTGCCGGCCTCCTTGAGCCGGCCCAGCACCGTGAGCAGCGACTCGGTGTCGGCGGGGTGCAGTCCGGCGGAGGGTTCGTCCAGGACGTAGACGACGCCGAAGAGGCCGGAGCGCAGCTGGGTGGCCAGCCGCAGCCGCTGCAGTTCGCCGGACGAGAGGGTGGGCGCGGGCCGGTCCATGCTGAGGTAGCCCAGGCCGAGTTCGGTGAGCACCTCGATCCGAGCCACCAGGTCGCGGGCGAGGGTCGGGGCGACCCCGTCGTCCGCCCGCCCGGCGGTGGGCCGCAGCAGCCGCTCCAGCGCGCTCAGCGGCCGACCGGCGAGGGTCGCGATGTCGTCCCCCTCGAAGGTCACGGCCAGGGCCTCGGGGCGCAGCCGCCGCCCGCGGCACACCGGGCAGGGTTCGGCGACCATGAACCCCTGGACGCGCCCGCGCAGCGTGTCGCTCTTGGAGTCGGCGAAGGTGTGCAGCACATAGCGGCGGGCGCTCATGTACCGGCCCTCGTAGGGACGCTGGATCCGGCCCACGTCACGCACCGGGTGCACGGTGACGACGGGCTGCTCGTCGGTGAACAGGATCCAGTCGCGGTCGGCCTGCGGCAGCTCCCGCCAGGGCCGGTCCAGGTCGTATCCGAGGGTGGCGAGGATGTCGCGGAGGTTCTTGCCCTGCCAGGCGCCCGGCCAGGCGGCGACGGCGCCCTCCCGGAGGGAGAGCGACGGGTCGGGGACGAGGGACTCCTCGGTGACGCGGTGCACGGTGCCCAGGCCGTGGCACTCGGGGCAGGCCCCGGCCGCGGTGTTGGGCGAGAAGGAGTCGGAGTCCAGCCGTGGCGCGCCCGGCGGGTAGTCGCCGGCGCGGGAGAAGAGCATGCGCAGGGTGTTGGACAGGGTGGTGACGGTGCCGACCGAGGAGCGGGAGGTGGGCGCCGAGCGCCGCTGCTCCAGGGCGACGGCGGGCGGCAGCCCGGTGATGTCCTCGACCTTCGGCGCGCCCACCTGGTGGATCAGCCGCCGGGCGTAGGGGGCCACCGACTCGAAGTAGCGGCGCTGCGCCTCGGCGTAGAGGGTGCCGAAGGCGAGGGAGGACTTGCCCGACCCGGACACCCCGGTGAACGCGACCAGCGCGTCCCTCGGGATGTCCACGTCGATGCTGCGGAGGTTGTGCTCACGGGCGCCGCGCACCCGTACGTACGAGTCGGTCATCCCTCCATGATCGGGCACCGTCAGGGCGTGTCCGGGCCGGACGCGAGGGCGGCGCGGATCCGCTCGCGGGCCTCGTCCCAGGGGAGCGGGGTGGCGACGACCGCGCGCAGGGCACGCAGCCGGCGGGGCGGGACCCCGGTGGCCAGCACGCCGACGGCGCTGCCGTCCCGGCCGTAGAGCGCGACGGCGTGCCGCTGCGCACGGTCCAGGACGGTGGTCTCGACGCGGTCGGCGCCCGCGGTGAGTCCGTAGGCCTGGATCTTGAGGTGGTACTGGTCGGACCAGAAGTACGGCACGGGGGCGAAGGGGCGGCGTTCGGCTGCCGGGGCGCGCTCCCCGTCCCCGGCGGCGGGGGCGGCCTGCGCGGCGAGTTCGGCCAGGAGGTTGCGGGCGGCGGCCATGCCCTGCTCGGTGGCGTTCATCCGGTGCTCGAAGCGCAGCGGACGGCCGTGCAGCGGATGGTCCCAGCGCGCCACGTCGCCGGCGGCGTAGATGCCGGGGGCCGCGGCGCAGTACGCGTCGCAGCGCAGCCCGTCGGTGGTGTCCAGGGCGGTGTCGGCCAGCCATCCGACGGCGGGCCGGGAGCCGATCGCCAGCAGCACGAGGTCGGCCGGCAGCCGGCTGCCTCCCCCGGCGGCTGTGCCCCCACCGCTGGCCAGCCGGACGGCGGTGACCTGCTCGCCGCCCGTACCCGCCGGGTCCGCGGGGACCGTCTCGAAACCCTCCACCGTGCCGGTGCGCAGCGCGACGCCGCGGGCGCGGTGCTCCTCGGCGAGCAGCGCGCCGACCTCCGCGCCGACGGCCTCGGCCATCGGCGTCCCCACCATGCCCACGAGGGTGACCTCGTGCCCCAACTCGCGTGCCACCGCGGCCGCTTCACAGCCCAGCACGCCGTTTCCGACGATCACCAGGCGCCGCCCGCCTCCCCCGGCGGCTGCGCCCTCACTGCCGGGGGTACCCCCATTGGCCAGCAGGCCGCGCAGGGTCAGCGCGTCGTCCAGGGTGCGCAGGGTGTGCACCCCGGCGATGCGGTCGGCGCCGGGCAGCGAGCGGGCCGCGACACCGGTCGCGACGATCACGCCGGCGCAGGCGAGCGTCTCCGGCTCCCGGCCGGACGGGTCGGCGCCCGCCGGGCCGTCGAGGGTGAGGGTGCGGGTGGCCACGTCGAGGCCGGTGGCGCGGGTGCCGAGCCGCAGGTCCAGGTCGAGCGGGTCGAGCTGCTCCTCGGTGCGCAGCAGCAGTTTCTCCGGCTCCCAGGCGCCGTGCAGCAGTTGCTTGGACAACGGCGGCCGGTCGTAGGGGAGGTGGGGTTCGTCGCCGATGAGGGTGAGCGGGCCGCGCCAGCCGCCGCGCCGCAGCGCCTCGACCGCGGCGAGGCCGGCCGCCGAGGCGCCGACGACGGCTATCGGCAGGGCGGTCATGCGCGCACCTCGCGCACGGGCGCCGGTCGGACGGCGACGGCGGCGCGGGCCGGGTCGGCAACGGGGGTGATCTTCATGACGAGGCTCCGTGGGGTCGTCGGGGTGTACGGGAGCGGACGGACCGGTCCGGTACCACGATCACCCGTCGACGGTGCCGATGTCACCAGTTAACGGGCACGGCATGACGCCCATGGAGGGACATATCACCCCGGAACGGGATCTTGTCCAGCGGTGGTCAGGGGCCCTGCCCTCATCTCCCCCGCGTCAGCCCGTCGGCCGCCGCGCCCCGGCTCAGTACCGCCTGGGCGATCTTCTTGCCGGCCCGGCCGTGCGCGCGGGCGGGAGTGCGCACCCGCACCCGCGCCCCCTGCTCGACGAGCTGGGGGAGGTACTCGGCCCTGACGACCCGCCAGCGCCCGGTGGCCGGGTACGGCGGGGCGAACCGGAAGCGGGCGATGCTGCTCCAGGTGGCGCGCGACGTCTTCGCGGCACCGGTGATCTGGTCGCCGAGGCCGTAGACGACCCAGGTGCCGTTGACCTTCTCGTAGGGCTGCGGGGTGTGCGACCGGGTGCCGACGATCAGATCGATGTCGGGCCGCCCGTGGGACCTGGAGGCGGTGAGGGCACGCGCCAGCGCGAGCTGCCGGCCGTCGGGGGCCGTGCGGTGCGCCGCGCCCCAATACGGGCTGACGACCACGACATCGGCCCCGGCCCGGCGGGCCGCCCGGGCGTCGTCGATGATCCGCCGTTCGTCGAGGCGGTCGACCGCCCAGCGCGGGCCCGCGGCGCCGCGCGCGCTCCCGGCGCCGTCGGTGTACGACAGCTGGGCCACCCGTGCACCGCCGGGGGCCCGCAGCAGCGCAGGGGTGCCGCGACCGGCCGCGTCACGCGCCGAGCCGGCATGCCGCAGCCCGACGGTGTCCAACGCGTCCAGGGTGCGCCACACACCCGGGAGGCCCTGGTCGAGGGCGTGGCCGGAAGCGGTGGCGCAGGAGTCGTAGCCGGTCGCCTTCAGGGCGGTGGCGATCTGCGGCGGCGCCTGGAGAGCGGGGTGTCCGGTGAAGGGCCCGTCCAGCGGCCCGAGCGGTGCCCCGAGCTGGCACAGCGCCAGGCCGGCGCCGGAGATGACCGGCCGCACGCCCTTGAGCATCGGCCGGTAGTCGTAGCCGCCGTGCGTGGCGTCCTTACGTGCCGTGGCGAGGACCGCCGGCTGGGAGGGGAGCACGGCTCCCGTGACGACCAGCGTGAACGGCCGGCGGACGACGGCGACGGGGGCGCCGGCGTGGGCGCGCGGCGAGGGTTCCGGGGAGGGCCGCGGCGCCGGCCGCGGGACGGCGTGCGGGCCCGCGCAGCCCACGGCCAGTACGGCGAGCGTGGCAACGGCGGCAGACCGGGGGTACGCGCTCATGCTCCATGCATATCAGCATATTTATGCTGCCAAGGGGTCCGATCCCCCAGGTGCCCGGCGCGCTCCCCCATACGGACCCATGGCTCCCGCGGGCTCGGGGAGCGTCCCGGGAGCGCGCGGCGGGCCCCGTGCCCGGCGCACGTGCGGCGCTTTCGGCCGGGCCCGTCGTCCCGGCCCTCAGCCGCCGGGAACCCTCTAGCATCGGCCCGTATGAACTGTGAACCGCCTCCGGGCCGTGAACCGCTTCATGTGACGGTGTGGGACGAGGCGACGCCCGGTGCGCCGCGGGCACTGCTGGTCCACGGCACCATGAGCTGGGGCACGGAGTGCTTCGCGGGCCAGCGGCCGCTGGCCGAGATGTTCCGCCTCGAACTCCCCGACCGGCGCGGCTTCGGCGACAGCCCGGACACCGAGCGCAGCGACTACGCGATCGACGCCGAGGACCTCGGACAACTGCTCGGCAACGGGGCGCACTTGGTCGGGCATTCCTACGGCGCGGCCGCCGTGATGCTGGCCGCTTCGGCCCGCCCGGAGGCCGTGCAGTCACTGACCCTCATCGAGCCGTCCGTGCTGCGCACCGCCGCCGGGCACCCTCTCGTGGCGGCCGCCCTGGACCGCATCCGGGCGGCGTTCGCGGGCCCCGCCGAGGAGTGGAGCGCGCACGAGCACCTGCGGCGGTCCACCGAGCCGTACGGCCTGCCGGTGCCCGAGCCGACCCCGCGGCTGCTGCGTGCGGTGCGCTCGGCGAGGCGCGAACGGCCGGTGTGGGACGCGGAGATCCCGCTCGGCCCGCTGGCCAGGGCGACCATGCCCAAGGCGGTCATCAACGGGACGTGGGAGACCGCGCACCCGGCGTACCGGGAGTTCACCGGCGAGGCCCTGGCGGCCTGCGGGGAGTATCTCGCCGAGGCGATCGGCGCCCGGCACATACGGGTGGGCGGCGCCGCCCACGCCCCGCACCAGGACCGCCCGGAGCAGGTGAACGCGGTACTCACCCGCCTGTGGCAGACCTGACGGGGGCGGAACCGGGGGCGGTGGAACCGGGTGGCGGAGCCGGGTGGCGGAACCGGGGGCGTGGAGCGGACCGAAGCCACCCCGGCCCCTCACCCGACCTCGATGCCGTACTCCTGCACCAGCGCCTCCAGGCCTCCGGCGAAGCCCTTGCCGCCGATCACGAAGTCCCAGTCGCCGCCGGCCCGTTGCCGGAACGAGCCCAGGACCAGGGCGGTCTCCCCGGGCCGCCCGTCCGAGACCTCCAGTTGGCCCAGCTCCTCCCCCGAGGCGTCCAGCAGCCGGATCCGGGCATCGGTGAAGCCGGAGAGATCGGCGTCGGGGTTGACCTGTGGATCGATCGCGGCGACCAGGACCAGCCGGTCGGCGTCCGCCGGCAGCCCCTCGAACCGCACCTGCATCGCGGCCCGGTCCGGGGCGAAGCCGGGCAGCATCCGCACCGAACCGTCAGGATTCCGCGGGTTGTTGTAGAAGACGAACTGGTCGTCGCTGAGCACCCCGCTCCCCTTGCACACCAGGGCGCAGACGTCGAGGGCGACCTCGCCGGACCAGTTCATGCCGAGGATGTTGTGGTCGGGAGGCTCCTCGGCGGAGTCGGGAGCGTCCGTGGGTCCCGCACCGAGCCGCCCGCGCAGCCCGTACCGCCCGAGCAGATCGACGAGTTCGGGTCCGGCGATCAGGCCGAGCGGCTTGCCGTTGGCGAAGGTGTGGGCGCCGGGACCGAACCGGGAGGTCGTCACGAGCACGCCCTTGTTGGCGCCCTCGGACTGGACGGTGCCGTAGAGGTCGCGGACGGCGGTGGGCGGGACGGTGTGGCGGTAGCGCTTGACCTGCACCACTATCTTGCCGCCGCGGACCGGGTCGGGATCGAGCGCGTCCACATCGACCCCGCCGTCGCCGGACCGCTGGGTGGTCACGGCCTGCATGCCCATGGCCCGGAAGAGTTCGGCGATCAGATTCTCGAAGGCGATCGGGTCCATCTCGTGGAGATCCGGCTCGCTGTCCGTGCCGTGCGAGACGACCGCGGCCCCGCCGTCGACATCGCCGGGCAGCCGTCCGGGGCGCACCGGGGTCCGCTGGTCGGGGCGGGTGGAGAGCTGGCCGCGCAGCCCCTCGGTCAGACACTCCACCGCGCTGACCTGTTCGAGGCGGAGCAGGGTGAAGGCGTCCCGGGGTGCCATGACGGTCGCCAGGCACACCTGGGCGGGGCGGCCGGTGGCCGGATCGACGTCGTCCACGAAGCCGTTGAGCGCCACCGATTCCAGCGTCGCGTGGGTGTCGGCGGCGAAGAGGTCACGCAGCACCAGCAGCATGCTCTGGGCCAGCACATCGCGGTAGAGCGCCCGGCACTGCGCGGCCGGCCGGGCGGTCTCCTTCTCCTGGTCGGCGGTGGGCATGTACCGGACCGACCGGGTCTGCGGAACGATGTCGTAGCCGGGGAGTTCCCAGTCCAGGACAAGCTGGCGGGCGGCCGGGTCGTAGGCCGCGGCGACCTGCCGGGGAAAGCCCTCCGGCCAGGCCGTGGAGGAGTACAGCGCGGCGGAGAAGTATTCGACGGCCGCGTCCGCGTCGCCGGCGCGCAGGCCGCGGCGCAGGTCCTCGATGCCGGAGTTGTGGGCCCGGATGTCCTGCAGCGCCCCGGCGGCCCACTGGTCGTACTGCTGGCGGTACGCGGCGAGTTGGGCCTGCCGTCGGCTCTCCGCGGCCTGGGCGGCATACCAGTCCTGCTCGTAGCGGGCCCGGGCCTCTTCGTGGGCGCGGTCGCGGCGGGCGCCGAGCTGCCAGCCGCCGGTGGGTGTGTGGTAACGGGTCGGGTCGGGCATCGGCACCGGGGTGACCAGGGCGCCGGGCGCGAACTCCTCCACCCGTTCGGGGCGCAGCAGCGCGTCGGCGGTGAAGGCGGCGGCGCGGCAGCCCTCGGCGAGCAGACCGGCGAGCGCCGCGACCCGGGCCTCCAGCTCCTCGGTCCGGCGGCGGGCGTCCGCCTCGCGCTGCTGCCGGTAGGCCGTCTGCCGCTCGCGGTGCATCCGCGCCATGGCGCGTTCGGCGTCCCGCGCCTGCCGCTCCTGGTCGCGCTGCTGCTGTGCCAGCGCGCGGCGCTGGGCTTCCTGCTGACGCTGCTGCTGTCGCTGCGCCTCGGCCCAGACAGCCATTAATCCATGGGAACGGCGGCTCATGCTGGTCTTCGTCCTCCCCCCGGGGCAGCTGCCCCCGCAGACTCTGCGGAAGCGGCTTCACCTGCGCTGTTGATACGACTTTAGCGGGGGAGCGCGAGCCCGGTCACCGGTTGTGGACGAAGAGGCACCGGGTTGTCCACAGCGCGCCCCGGCCACCGCCGCGACGGGGCGCGTCCGGCGTCATCCGACTGTCGCCGCCCGCAGCTTCGCGGCCGGCGTCGCCATGGGTTCCCGGCCACGCATGTTCAGCTCGATCCTCGCCCAGGTGATGTGGACGCTCGTGCCACTGGTCAGTTTCAGTCTGCTCTCCGCAGTGCCCTTCGTCGTGGCCGCCGTGAAAGGCGTCATCAAGCCGTGGCTGGCCGCCGTCTACGTGGTGGTCGAGGTCGGCATCTTCGTCTTCTCCACCGCCGCATCCGGCAACGACCCGAAAAACTGGACCGGGCTGCTGCTCGTACTGCTGATGCTTGCCGCGACGACGCACACCGCTTTGCTCGACAGCGAGAAGATCCGCATCGGCAAGTAGCCACGAAGCAGTTCGTGACGGGGGCGCGCCACCACGCACCCTGCCCACGTGTGGCACCCCGATGCCCGATTGCGAATGCGGCACGTCTGACGGCGCGCCCCCGGGTCCAAGCGCATACCTGAGCCGGATGGCGCCTTGTGAGTCGAAAGGGACCATGACATGGACGAAACGACTGAAGCCACCGCCGAGATGCCGCCGGTCCCGCCGTATCCACCCACGACCACGCGCAGGCGTCCCGTGATCGCGGCGATCGCAGGAACCGTGATCATCGCGGCGATCTCCTCCGGAATCACCGCGACACTCGTCTCCGGCTCCGACAAGGAGGCCGCGGGCCCCAAGCCAACGACGGCCGAGTCGGCGCCCGCGGCGCCCTCCGAGGACCCGACCGAGGCGAGCGAAGAGACCGAGGAGACCTACAACAGACACCCCTGCCTCCACGGACTTCGCACTGTCCATGAAAACCACGAAGAAGCAATGCTTCGGCAGCGCCGGGTGCAACATCACGGTGGAGCCGAACGTGTCGTACGTCAGCGCAACGTCGCTGGACCCGGAGAAGACCATCTCCCTCACGTACGAGATCCACGGCGATGAGAGTGGACCGTCATCCAGACAATGGAACTGTCCGACGGAGAGCAGGTCACCTATACCCCGGTCTCCATTTCCACCGCTGACCGTTCGACAAAGGTGACAGCCGAGATCACCGACGTCACCGTGTCCTCATAGGATGCGACGCCGCTCCGCGCTCGCCGTGGCTACGCCTCTGGTCATCTTCTGAAGTGTCTGCGCACCGCACCTACAGCTCCGGGCTGTTCAGCCGTGTGCGTGAGATCGGCTGAGCCGCGGGCCGTCACGACACCGGTGACCAGGCTGCGGCCGGTGCGGTCGCCTCGACGATGGCCGCGGCCGGGCCCGGTCCGACGGCGGTGTGCACGGCGGCCAGGGCGGTGACGGTGCTCTGGGTCCAGGTCAGCATCGCCCGCTCCCGTTCCTCGGGGTCGTCGCAGGCCGGACGGCCGAAGGCGCCGGACGGGCTCTGCTGGGCGAGCAGGAACGCCACCGCGTCCCGGGTGAGGCGGTGCTCCGCCCGTCCACTACGGGCCAGGTCGCGGACGATGCCGGCGATCTTTCCCAGGTGATAGTTCTTCCAAGCCCCCGGCAGGTCGCCGGTGGCCGCCTCCGGGGCCGTGGGCGGTGCCGTGGTTCCGCCGCCGGTGAGCGCGGCGGCCCGGCCCGGGGACAGCAGCCCGAGGTCGGCCAGACGCCGGACGCTGGGCGCCGCTTGGGCGGGGACGGTGTCGAGGAGGTCGACGGCGGCCGCGGTGGACGTCAGGAATCCGTCGAGCGAGCCGCAGGTGAGGCCGTGCGCGCGCAGACCGGACGCGAAGGCGCCGACGACCTCCATCCCGTGCTCCTGCCACACGGCCGCGTCCGCCTCGGCGAGGCGCGCGGAGTAGTCGAGGAGCAGCGGGCGGGTGAGGCCCGGCTGGCCCAGGGCATCGGCTGCGTGCGCGGCGGCCGCGGCGGCCGGCAGCCACCGGGCCGGGTCGTGGTGCCGGACCGTGCCGGCCAGCCACTCCACCGCCCGTCGCAGTGGTCGCGTCACGTCCTGGCGGGAGGGCGGGTCGGCGGGCCGGGCCGCTCGGCGTACCCGGGGGCTGCGGTCCAGCAGCGCGGCCAGGGCGGCGACGATGGTGGTGTGGTAGCCGGCGGCCCAGTGCCGGTAGGCCTCGTCGCCGTCGGTGAGCCCGGGGTGCACCACGCCCTCGGGGCCGTTCACCCGCCCGTCGTCCTCCTGGACCGACAGCAGGAACTCCCATCCCCTGTCGGCCTCTTCGGACTCCCGCACCCCCAGGCACAGCAGACAGCACAGCAACTCCCCCACCAGGTCGGCATTGCCCTGACCGCGGGTGAGGACGAGAAGTGCCTCCAGCAGCTCCACCGCCGCGCCACGGTCGAAGCTCCGCGGCCCGCTCGGCGGGCGCAGGCCGAAGTCCGTGGCGTAGAAGATCGTGTGGGTCAGGGCGTAGATGTCGCGGTCGGCGAGCTTGAGGACGTTCGGGCCGTTGTGGAGCAGGGTGAAGGGCATCACCTCGGCCATCGACGGCAGGGTGTGCGCGATGCCGCACAACTCCAGGGTGTGCAGCAGATCCAGCTGCCGGTAGGGGATCCGTTCGAACGCGGCCGCATAGCCGCCCGACACGGACTGCTGGATGAGGGTCCGGAACTCCGGGTCCTCCCGCCCGCACAGCCGCAGGGCGGCGTAGGTGCCCGCGTACAGCAGGAGGGCGGCCTCGTCCCGGGCGATCAGCTCGCGGTAGGAGGGCCGGGCCGCGATGTCCTGGATCGTGTCCAGGAGGGCCGCGTAGTCGCCGTCCAGCGGTGTCGGGTCGAGACGGGCCCGCAGCCCCACGAGGAAGGCCGTTTCGAGGAGGGCCTTACGGGCGAACAGCACGCGGTCCGGGGCCGCGTGGGCCGGGTCGATGCGATCGCGGCGCGCAGCGAGCCAGGCGACTGCCCGTGACTCCACCGCGCGCCTCTGTGCCGATCCGTCACCGGGCTGCGTCGTGTCCATCGAATGCCTCCCGGCGATCGGTGCTGTCGATACCTCAGTTACCGGCGGTGGTGGTGGCGTCGTCGGACTCCGCTACGTGGTTGGCGACGACCAGTACGTAGCGCTCCCAGGCGAGGACATAGCCGGCCACCTCGTCGAGTTGGCTGACCTGGTCGACGACCCGCGCCAACGGGACGTTGAGGTCGACGAGCCCGCTGGTTCTCAGGAAGTCGAGTGCCTTCCTGGCATCGACGGACGGAGGGGGACAGGACATGATGTGCTCCTTTTGAGTGGTTCGGAGGGACATTGCGAGTATCACGACGAATGACTGAGTGGTCACCGCATGCACTCCAGGCCGCGGCACGGGCGCCTCCATCAGACCTGTTCGGAGCCGCTGCCGAACGCGCCAAACCACCCCGAGGGGTGGTGAATCGCTAAGGGGTTCGGGAGAGAAGGGCGCGACTTGACTCCACGGGAACGGGGTGGCGGCCGACCGGTGAGGTCCCATCAGCCGCTCGTCCAACAGGAGTTGGGTGGGCACATGGGGGGCGAAGTGGTCGCCGAGGCCGGCCGACTCGCACCGACCGGTTCGTGCCCGCCCGAACCCAACGGAACCGAACTCCCGTACCCCTCCGCCGTTGCCCGGGCTCCCTTACGGCAGCACCCTGACGCCGTGACTACCGGGTCGGCCATGGGCCACGAGCGAGTGAGGTTCCCGGTCACCACGTGACCGCGAGGCGGGCGATCAGAGGCCCGCCCCTCCCCTCCTCCACCATTCGCGCGCTTCGCGCCTTCTTCTTCTCCGTATCCGTAGGCGAATTCCGCCTGTGGGCGCTGCCGTTCTCCCTACGGGATACGCACCGTGGGTCACGGAGCGAGAGACACGCGTTCCGCGAGCCCGGCGCGCCCTTGCGTGCCTGCCGCGCCCCTCTCGTTCCCCTTCCCGCCCTCCCTTTCACCTTCCCGCTCTGCAGGGCCAACTGACGCCTTTTCGCGGCTCGTTCGCCGGGTACTGCGTCATGCCGTCTCGCGGGCAATGCGCCCGGGTGGTCCAGCCTGCCCGCACACCGTTCACACATCTTTCGCGGACTCGTCCGCGCTCACCGTCAAAGGAGAAAGCACCCTCCATGCCGAACGATTTCAACCGAGGGGTCATCGAGGAATTCCGCGCCCGTGGCGGGCAGGTCGGTGGCCCCTTCGAGGGCGGCCGCCTGCTGCTGTTGACGACCACCGGAGCCCGGACCGGCGCCTCGCACACCACCCCGCTCGGCTACCTTCCCGACGACGGCGGACGGGTCCTGGTCATCGCCTCGGCCGCCGGGGCGCCGAGGCATCCGGCCTGGTTCCACAATCTGGTGGCCCATCCTCGCGTCACGGTCGAGGCCGGCGTCTTCACCTACGAAGCGGAGGCCCTCGTCCTGGAGGGCGCCGAACGCGACCGCGCCTTCGCCCGCGCGGTCGAGGCCGATCCCGGATGGTCGGCATATCAGGACCGGACCGAGCGGATTCTTCCCGTCATCGCCCTCCGGGAAATTCCCGCGGGACCGCCGAACATCGCCGCTTCCTCGGCAGGCGCCGCGCTCAGGGCCGTTCACGACGGGTTCCGGCGGGAACTCACCCTGGTCCGCGCGGAAATCGCCGCTTCGGGGCCCGGCCTCGGCGCCCAGCTCCGGATCAATTGCCTGACGCTCTGCCAGGGGCTGCGAAATCACCACACCGGCGAGGACGCCGGAATGTTTCCGCTGCTCGGCCAGGGTCACCCCGAACTCGCCCCGGCCCTGGAGCGGATGCGCCGGGAACACGAGAAACTCGCCGTTCTCCTCGGCGCACTACAGCAGGTCATTTCCGCGAGGGACGCGGATCCCGCACGGGTGCGCGCCGAGGTCGAGCGGCTGACCGAAGAGGTGGAAAGGCATCTGGACTACGAGGAGGAGCAGTTGATACCGGTCCTCGACGGACCGGCCTGCTGAGACCGGTCCCGCCGGGCGGGGCACGTTTCGGTCAGATCGCGCCGTCGTGACCCGCCCAGTACGGGTCCCGCAGCAGGCGCTTGAAGAGCTTGCCCGACTCGTCGCGCGGCAGCAGCTCCTCGAAGACCACCGCCCGGGGCACCTTGTACCCGGCGAGCTGCCCGGCGACGTGGGCGCGTACCTCCTCGGCGCTGAGCACCACACCGGGTTCGGTCTGCAGATGCGCGGCGAGGGTTTCCCCGTACTCCTCGTCGGGGATGCCGAAGACCGCCGCGTCGCTGATCCCGTCGAGGGCCAGCAGACAGCCCTCGATCTCGGCGGGGTAGATGTTGACGCCACCGGAGATGACCATGTCGTTGCGGCGGTCGCTGAGGTAGAGGTAGCCGTCCGCGTCGAGATGGCCGACGTCCCCGATGGTGACGTAGCCGGGCAGGTCCGGCGCTTCCATGGCGGCGCGCCGGTCCGGGTCGCCGAGGTAGGTGAACCGGGGCCAGTCGTCGCCCGGCTTGAGGTAGATGTCGCCGGTGTCGCCGGCCGGCAGTGGCTTCCCGCCGGGGCCGAGGACCGCGACCGCGCAGGTGCCGGCGGCCCGTCCGACGGTGCCGGGGTGATCCCGCCACTCCGTGCTGTCGCACCAGGTCACGGCGCCGGTCTCGCTGCCGCCGTAGTACTCCCGCAGGACCGGTCCCAGCCAGTCGATCATGGCGTGTTTGACGTGCGGCGGGCAGGGCGCCGCGGCGTGGACGACCGAGGTGAGAGAGGAGAGGTCATAGCGCTCACGGACCTCCTTGGGCAGCCGCAGCAGCCGGACGAACATCGTGGGGACGACCTGCACCTGCTCGATGCGGTGGTGGGCGATCAGCCGCAGGAACTCCTCGGCGTCGAACCGCGGCATCAGCGTGATGTCCAGCCCGGCGGCGAGGGCGAGGACGGCGTGCTGGCTGGGTGAGGCGTGGTAGAGCGGGGCGGGGATGAGGGTGCGGCCGCCGGGAGCGACCGCGAAGTACTCCAGGAACCGCTGGACCGCTTCGTCGAGCCGGTCCTGGGCGACCGGTTCGCGCAGCACCCCTTTGGGGCGTCCGGTGGTTCCGGAGCTGTAGATGACGGTGGGCGGGTGCTCCGCGGCGGGCCGGTCGAGCGGTGGGTGGCCGGCCAACCAGCGCTCCAGCAGCGGATGGTCGCCGGAGGGGGCGGGCGCCTCGAATCCGCAGGCGGCCGCGATACCCGGCGGGACGGCGGCCTCGATGATCCGTACGCCGTCGGGCAGAACCGCGCTCACCCCGGCGAGCAGATCGGTGTGCGCGAAGACGACTTTGCTGCCGCTGTCGGTGAGCACGTGCCGCAGTTCGTGCTGCCGGAAGTGCCAGTTCACGGGCACCGCCGAGACGCCGGCCAGGGCGGCAGCGGCGGTGATCTCCAGATGGGCCGGCTCGTTGCGCATCACGACGGCGATCCGGTCGCCGGGGGACACGCCCGCGTCCCGCAGGCCGGTGGCGATCCGCGCCGCACGGTCGAGGAAGGCCCGGTAGTCGCGTTCATGGCCCGCGCAGCGGATGGCCGGGATGCCGGCGGCGGAAGGGACGACGGCTTCCATGGTGCCTCCAATGAGTGCGACCCGGCCGCTCATTGAACCGTCACGTCCCGCTGTCCGCCAGGGTGACCAGGGCGGGCCGGCGGACCAAACGCCGACTTCCGGTCAGCTCTTCCGCGGCCGGTCCCGCCGGTCTCGGCCCGTGGGGATCGACCGGTTCCGTGCTTCCCGGCACCGGCAGCCCGAGCCCCGGCAGGCGCCCCGGCCGACCGCACCGGGACGCCGCTGCCCGCTCGGGCGCCGGCCCTGCCCCCGGGGAAACGGACCCGGGGGCAGGACCGGCGCAGGGTTCAGCTGGTCAGTCGATGCCGCGGAAGATGTTGGGCTCGGCGGGGTCGTCCTCGCAGCCGGCCAGACGCACCGGGGCACAGCGGTCCCAGACTTCCAGATTGCGGACTTCCTTGATCCGGCCTGGCCGCTCGCCCTGCTTCAAGCGGGGCTGCTTGTGTTGAGCCTTGTGCAAAGCCACCACGCACTCCTTCATCGAGGTATTGGTCTGACGCGGTGGCGCCGTGTTTCACAAACCGGGAGGTCAGCCAAGGTTTGTGGCGTTCCCGCGACGGGCCAATGGTGTTGGCGTCTCCCAGAAAGGTCGTCCGTCGTCCCTCAGAGTAACTACGCCGCACGCGCCGCGCTCGACGTTTTGCCACGCGAGGGTAATGGGACGGTAAGGCGCTCATTCGGTCCCCTTTGAGCAGTGGGAAATCCGGCAGATTGTGTGATGTACGTCACTCACCCGAACGGCCCCCTTCACCCCCGCCCGCGGTCACCTCAACGGCCTCCGGGTTGCTGCATTCGCCCCGCTCCCTACGCTGAAGAGTGAGCGGGGATCCCGCCGTCGAGGCCGCGCGCCGTGCCGCAGAGCGCGCGGCCGCAGTGCTACCCATGGGCGGGTGGCTTGGTTCTCGGATTCCGGTTACTGGCTCGGGCGGCTCGTCTTCCAGCGCATGCTGGCCGTGCTCTACCTGGTCGCGTTCCTCGCGGCGGTGCGCCAGTTCCGTGCGCTCATCGGGGCGCGCGGCATGCTGCCGGTGCCCGCGTACGTGGCGCGGGTGCCGTTCCGTGCCGCGCCCTCGGTCTTCCACTGGCGCTACTCGGACCGCTTCTTCGCCCTCTGGTCGTGGGGCGGGGTCCTGCTGTCCGCGGCCGTGGCGGCGGGGGCCGCGGATGCCGTCCCGCTGTGGGCGGCCATGCTGATGTGGGCCGCGCTGTGGGTGCTGTATCTGTCCATCGTGAACGTCGGACAGACCTGGTACGGCTTCGGCTGGGAATCGCTGCTGCTGGAGGCCGGCTCGCTGGCGGTGTTCCTCGGCAACGCCGACACCGCTCCCCCGGTGCTGGTGATGTGGCTGCTGCGGTGGGTGCTGTTCCGGGTGGAGTTCGGGGCCGGGCTGATCAAGATGCGCGGCGACCGCTGCTGGCGGGATCTGACCTGTCTGTACTACCACCACGAGACCCAGCCGATGCCCGGCCCGCTGAGCTGGTTCTTCCACCATCTGCCGCGGCCCCTGCACCGGGTCGAGACGGCCGCCAACCACGTCGCCCAACTCGCCGTCCCCGTGCTGCTGTTCACTCCGCAGCCGATCGCCGGGTGGGCCGCCGTCGCGATGGTGATCACCCAGCTGTGGCTGGTGCTGTCCGGGAACTTCGCCTGGCTGAACTGGGTGACCATCGCCCTCGCCCTGTCGGCCGCCGCCCCGCTGTGGGGCGGGCCGTCCGCACCGTCCGGTGCGTCTCCGGTGTGGTTCGAGGTGCTGGTCCTGCTCGCCGGCGCCGGTGTGCTGGCGCTCAGCTACCGGCCCGCGCGCAATCTGCTGATCCGGCGGCAGATGATGAACACCTCCTACGAGTCGCTGCACCTGGTCAATGCGTACGGGGCCTTCGGCTCGATCACCCGGGTGCGCCGGGAGATCGTGGTGGAGGGGACCGAGGACGCGGTGACCGGGCCGGAGACCGTCTGGCGGGCGTACGAGTTCCACGGGAAGCCGGGTGCGGTGCGGCGGCTGCCGCGTCAGTTCGCGCCGTATCACCTGCGTCTGGACTGGCTGATGTGGTTCGCCGCGCTGTCACCCGCCTATGCGCGGGAGTGGTTCGTGCCGTTCGTGGCGCGGCTGCTGGAGAACGACCGGGACACCCTGCGGCTGCTGCGCGGCAATCCGTTCCCCGGTGTGCCGCCGGCCCGGATCAGGGCCCGGGTCTTCCGCTACCGCTTCACGACGTGGCGGGAACTGCGGGAGACCGGAGCGTGGTGGCACCGGACCGAGGAGCGGGAGTTCCTGGCGCCGGTCGGGCGGTCAGCTCTGCACGGAAGGCGATGACCATGTCGCGGGCGTGGTGCAGCCCTATGCGCCGGAAGTCGCTTTCCAGCGCGGTGAGTTCGGCCAGCGTCTCGTCCCGGTCACGGCCCAGGCGGGCGCGGGACTTGGCGAGTCCGAGCCGGGAGAGGGCCACCCCGCGCGGCTCCTGCATCGCGCGGAACTCCCGCAGCGCGAGCGCGTAGGTCTCGCGCGCGGACTCGTAGCGCTCGGCGCGGTAGTAGACGTTGCCGCGCATCTTGTGGTTGTAGGCCAGCGCGCTCGCCAGGTCCATGGTGCGGCAGATCGCCTCCGCCTCGGACAGCAGCGTCAGCGCCCGTTCCGTCTCGCCCTGTACGGACAGGACGTCGGCGACGCCGCGCAGCGACCAGGCGCGCCCGCGGTGGTCCTCCGCGTCGGCGGCTATCCGGGCGGATTCCTCGAAGAGTTCCAGGGCCTTGGCGTAGCCGCCGGTGTTGCGGTGCATCTGGGCGATGCCCGACATCGCCCAGACCGTGTGCCGGGCCTCGCCGTGCTTCTGGGCCTGGGCCAGCAGCTCCTCGTGGAGTGCGGCGACGGCGGCGTAGTCGCCCTGGATACGGCCGGTTTCGGCCAGGCCGGCGAGCGCGTAGCCGTGGGCGAGGCGATCGCCGCCGGCCTCGGCGAGGGTGACGGCGTGGGCGAGCAGCCGGCGGGCGAGCGGCAGGGAGCCGCACTGCCGGGCCAGGGTGCCGCCACTCCACAACGCCCAGGCCCGGGCGCCGGCATCGTCGGCGGTGCGGGCGCTGCGGTAGCTCGCGCGCCAGGCGTCGCCCGCCTCCGTCACACGGCCGAGCCGCCGGTTGGCCTCGGCGACCGCGAGGGCGGCCCGGGCCCGCTCCAGTGCGGTGCCCGCCTCGGCGTGTGCGCGACTCGCCGTGGCCAACACCTCCTCGTAGGAGGAGTTCACACCCAGCGCCGAGCCCAACTCGCCCTGGTATTCCGGGGCGAATGCCTTGCCGTACATATTTCCGTGGCCTCCCGATCGGCTCCGTACCTTGATCACCAACCTATGAGCGGTGTGCGCCCGGCGAATCCGTCCGCGTATGTGTTGTGCCGTACGACTCGAGTGCTACGGATGGGACTAGTGGTCATCATGGGGATGTAGGGGGATGTCAGGGTCGACCGGCCGACACGGCCGTCATGGCGGGTGGCCCGCCGGCCGCCGCGCCCTGCCTCGCTTGCCTGCGCGGGCCGGACGGGCCAGGCTTTCCCCGACCGGCCGCTCACCGGCCGGCGCCGCCGACCACGAGGTGTGGCATGAGCGCAGCACGTAGGGGATCCGGGGCCGCGGCAGGGATCGGCCGCCGGCGGCTCCTGGGCGTCGCGGCCGGGCTGACCGCGACCGCCGGAACGGGAGCGGGACTGCCGACGCGAAACGACGCGCGGACCGCACCCGCCACCCACCGGCCCGGCCGGCCCTACCCCGGTACCCGGCCGCTCTTCCTGGGGACGTACACCTCCCCGCCCGGCGGCGGGAGCGGCGTCGGGGTCGGCACGTACGACACCACGACGGGGCGGATCACCACCACCGGGGTCGTGGCGGGCGTCGCCGACCCCTCCTTTCTCGCCGTGGCGCCCTCCGGCCGCACCCTCTACGCGGTCGACGAGCAGGAGCGGGGCGCGGTGACGGCCATGGCGCTGCGGCCGGACGGACCGCCCGTGGTGCTGGGGTCCCGGCCGACGGGCGGTGCCGGCCCCTGCCATCTGTCGGTGCATCCCGGCGGGCGCCGGCTGCTGAGCGCCAACTACCTCTCCGGCAGCGTGGCGGTCCATCCGATCGACCCGGCCACGGGGGCGCTGGGCGCGCGGACGGATCTGGTCACCCACTCCGACCCGCCGCCCGGTCCCGGCCAGGACGGGCCGCACGCCCACCAGATCCTCAGCAGCCCGGACGGCCGGTTCGTGCTGGCCGTCGACCTCGGCAACGACACCGTCTACACCTACCGGCTGGAGGAGCCGGCCGGCCGGCTCGCCCAGGTCTCGACTGCGGCGCTGCGGCCCGGCGCCGGCCCCCGGCATCTGACCTTCCACCCCTCCGGGGCCTTCGCCTATCTGGCGAACGAGGTGGACAACACGGTGGTGGTCTGCCGCTACCACCGCCGGACGGGGCGGCTGGTGCCCGGTGCGCCGCAGTCCACGGGGACCGGTCCGGGCACGAACTTCCCGGCACAGATCCTGGTGACCCGGGACGGCCGCTTCGCCTATCTCGCCAATCGCGGGCACAACAGCCTGACCCGGTATGCAGTGGAGGCGGCGGGGGCGCGGCTCCGGCTGCTGGACACCGTGCCGGTGGGCGGGGACTTCCCCCGGCAGATCGCCTTCTCACCGGATCAGCGGTGGCTGTTCGCGGCGAACCAGAAGTCGGGGTCGGTGACGGTGTTCGCGGTGGACGCCCGGACCGGGGCGCTGCGCAGCGCCGGTGCGCCGTTCGCGGCGCCCGTCCCGGTGTGCGTGCTGCCGCTGTGAGGGCGGGGCTCCGGCGGTCCGTTCCGCGCCCTGCCATGGAGGGGGCGCCGCCCGCGTCCGCGCCCCGTATCGCGCTCTCCGTCCCCGTCTGACGATGTCCGACTGCTGAAACACTGCGGCAATGGCCCCGCAGGGTTGGCCGATTAGCGTCGGTCTGCATGCGTACGGGAACGACACGGGACATCACCACGGCAGGGACCGGGGCGCCGGCGGCGCCGGGCGGGCTGCGGCAGGGGCTCAGGCAGCGCCATATGCGGCTGATCGCGCTGGGCGGGGTCATCGGGGCCGGACTGTTCGTGGGCAGCGGAGTGGTCATCCGCGCCACCGGTCCGGCCGCCGTGCTGTCGTTCCTGGCGGCCGGGGTGCTCACCGTGCTGATCATGCGGATGCTGGCCGAGATGACCGTCGCCCGACCGGCGCCGGGGTCCTTCTACGCCCATGTCCGCGAGACCCTGGGGCTGCGGGCCGGGTTCACGGTGGGTTGGCTGTACTGGTACTTCTTCGTCATCGTGGTCGCCGTCGAGGCGGTGGCCGGCGGCCGGATCGTCCAACTGTGGCTCCCCGGCGCCCCGTTGTGGGCGGTCAGCCTGGTGCTGATGGGGCTGCTGACCGCGACCAACCTGGTCTCGGCGCGCTCCTACGGCGAGTTCGAGTACTGGTTCTCGTCGGTCAAGATCCTGGCGATCGTGGTGTTCCTCTTCCTCGGGGCGCTGTACGTGCTGGGGCTGTGGCCGGGCTCGCCGGGCGGTCTGGGCCCGCTGACGGCGCACGGCGGGTTCGCGCCCGCGGGCGCCGGCGCGGTGCTGGCCGGGGTCGTGCCCTGCGTCGGGTTCTTCACCGGCGCCGAGATCGTGACCATCGCGGCCGCCGAATCGGCCGAGCCGGAGCGGGCGGTGGCGGAGGCGATCCGCTCGATCGTGCTGCGCGTGGTGGCGTTCTACGTGCTGTCGGTCTTCCTGGTGGTCGCGGTGGTGCCGTGGACCTCGAAGGCGGTCGAGGTCAGTCCGTACGCGGCGGTGCTGGACCGGCTCGCCGTCCCCGCGGCCGGCACGGTCATGAACGCCCTGGTGCTGGTCGCCGTGCTGTCCTGCCTGAACTCCGCGCTCTATACCTCCTCCCGGATGCTGTTCGCGCTCACCCGCAACGGGGACGCGCCCCGCGGCTTCGCGAAGGTCGGCCGCAGCGGGGTCCCGCGCCGGGCGCTGCTGGCCGGGACGTCCGCCGGCTATCTGTCGGTGATCGCGGCCTGGATCTCGCCCGATGTCGTCTTCTCGTTCCTGATCAACTCCTACGGCGCCGTCGCCCTGTTCGTCTATCTGGCGATCGCGGTCGCGCAGGTGCGGATGCGGCGGAAGCTGGAGCGCACGGACCCGGCGCGGCTGACGCTGCGGATGTGGCTGTTCCCGTGGCTGAGCAGGCTGACCATCGCGCTGATGACGGTGGTGATCGGGGCGATGGCCTTCCTGCCGGAGCGCCGGGCGCAGTTCTGGCTCGGTGTGCTGACGGTGGCCGTGGTGCTCGCGGGCTACGAACTGCGCCGCCGCAAGGGCCCGGCCGGCCCGTAGCGCTACCCGCCCACGTACTGCCGCAGCAGCGCGCCCAGTTCGTCCTCGAACTCGGCGTAGCGCCGGCGCAGTCGCGCGCCGGGCCAGTCCTCGGGGAGCAGTCCTGCGGGCAGCAGCGGGTCGGCGAGGAGGTGGCGCAGGGCGGCGGCCGCGACGGTGAAGCGGTCGGCGGGGCGCGTGGCGCGGCCCAGTGCGGCGCTCAGGTCACCGGCCCGCCGGGCCCAGCCGGGCAGGTCCCACAGCCGGCCGGTGAGCGCGGCGGGGTCGTCGTCCGGGGTGCCGGTGAACCAGGTGCACTGTGCGGTGACGACGGCCGGGCGGGGCCGGTCGAGGTTGGCGGGGCGCAGCCAGCTGCCCTCGCGCAGCTCGGCCAGCCGCAGCCCCGCCATCGCCTGGCGCAGGGCGGTGCGCTCGGCGGCCGGCCGGCGCTCCGGGGTGGTGACCACGGCGATCTCCCAGTCCCCGTGCCAGGGCCGGGTGCTCGGCGTGCGGCTCTCGTCCTGCCGGGTCTGGCGGTCCAGCAGCCGGGGGGTCAGGACGTAAGCGCCCTCGCTCTGGCGCAGGTCACCGGCGGCCACCATGCGGGAGAGCGCGACCCGCACGGTGCCCTCGGCGACGCCGAAGAGTTCGCCGACCCGCACCAGGGCACGGGCGGGCAGCCGTGGCGGGTGATGCCCCAGCAGGGTGCTGAGCACGATGGAGCGGGCGGTGAGCGGGCGCAGCGCGAGCGCGGCGACCGCCGGGTCGCCGCGGGTGCCGGTGTCGTCGTCGTTCATATGTGCCCCAAACTCTAGCGAGGCCTCCCCTTACAGTCTTCCCACAGCTGTTCGACTTCTGTAACGTCAGGGTATGACCGTCACCCATGAAGTCGTGAATCAGGCTCCGCCGCTGACCGGGTTCAGTACGGCGGACGAGCCGGCCCTCCTGGAGGCGCTGCGCCGGGACGGTGCCGCATGGGGCGTGCCGGAGGTCGCCGAGCTGGGGGCGCTGGCCGGTTCGGCGGCGGTCCAGGACCAGGCCCGCTGGGCGGAGGCGCATCCGCCCGAGCTGCGCACCCACGACCGGTTCGGCCACCGCGTCGACGAGGTCGAGTTCCACCCGGCCTGGCATCAGCTGATGACGGTGGCCGTGGAGCGGGGGCTGCACGCCGCGCCCTGGGCCGACGACCGCCCCGGCGCGCATCTGGTGCGGGCCGCGAAGTTCTACGTCTGGTCGCAGGCCGAGCCGGGACACGGCTGCCCGGTCTCCATGACGTACGCCGCGGTCCCCGCGCTGCGCGCCGCCCCCGATCTCGCCGCGCAGTACGAGCCGCTGCTCGCCGCGCGCAGCTACGACTTCGGGCTGCGGGCGCCGCTGACCAAGTCGGGCCTGATCGCGGGCATGTCGATGACGGAGAAGCAGGGCGGCTCCGACGTACGGGCCAACACCACCCGCGCGGTGCCGGCCGGCGACGGCACGTACCGCATCACCGGCCACAAGTGGTTCACCTCCGCGCCGATGAGCGATGTCTTCCTGGCGCTGGCGCAGACCGAGGAGGGCCTCGGCTGCTTCCTGCTGCCGCGGGTGCTGCCGGACGGCACGCTCAACGGCATGCGGCTGATGCGGCTCAAGGACAAGCTGGGCAACCGCTCCAACGCGTCCTCCGAGATCGAGTACGACCAGGCGGTGGCCTGGCCGGTCGGGGAGCCGGGCCGTGGGGTGCGGACCATCGTCGAGATGGTGAACATGACCCGGCTGGACTGTGTGCTGGGCTCGGCGGCCGGGATGCGGGCCGGGCTGCGGCAGGCGCTGCACCACACCGCGCACCGGCGGGCGTTCGGGCGGGAGCTGGACCGGCAGCCGCTGATGCGCGCGGTGCTCGCGGATCTGGCCGTCGAGTCGGAGGCGGCGACGCTGCTGGGGATGCGGCTGGCGACGGCGGTGGACCGCTCGCAGGCCGGGGACGCCGGGGAGGCGGCGCTGCGCCGGCTGGCGCTGGCGGCCGGCAAATACTGGGTGTGCAAGCGGGGCAGCGCGCACGCGGCGGAGGCACTGGAGTGCCTGGGCGGCAACGGCTATGTCGAGGACTCCGGCATGCCGCGGCTCTACCGGGAGGCGCCGCTGCTGTCCATCTGGGAGGGCTCGGGGAACGTCGCGGCGCTCGATGTGCTGCGGGCCCTGGGCAGGGAACCGGCCGCCCTGGAGGCGTTCTTCGCCGAGGTGGAGACCGCGGCGGGCGCGGATCGCCGGCTGGACGCGGCGGTGGCCGGCGTCCGCAAGATGCTCGGCGCGGCGGCCGTCCCGGAGCGGGCACAGCTGATGGCGCGGTCGCTGGCGGAGCGGATGGCACTGGTGCTCCAGGGCTCGCTGCTGGTGCGGTACAGCCACCCGGCCCTCGCCGACGCGTTCTGCGCCTCGCGGCTCGACGGGGAGTGGGGCAACGCCTTCGGCACGCTGCCGGCCGGCGCCGACCTGTCGGCGATCCTGGAGCACGTGCGGCCGCGGACCGCGCACGGGGACGGGGACGGGGCCTGATGTCCGTACGGGTGGAGCGCGCCGGTCCGGTGACCACGGTGGTGCTCTCCCGGCCGGCGTCCCGCAACGCGGTCGACGGCCCGACGGCGGGCCGACTGGCGGACGCCTTCCGGGAGTTCGACGCCGACGAGAGGGCGCGGGTGGCCGTGCTGTGGGGCGAGGGCGGGACCTTCTGCTCCGGTGCGGACCTCAAGGCGATCGGCACCGAGCGCGGCAACCGGGTGGCGGCGGACGGGGACGGGCCGATGGGGCCGACCCGGATGCGGCTGGGCAAGCCGGTGATCGCGGCGATCGCCGGGCACGCGGTGGCCGGCGGACTGGAGCTGGCGCTGTGGTGCGATCTGCGGGTGGCGGAGGAGGACGCGGTCCTCGGCGTCTTCTGCCGGCGCTGGGGCGTGCCGCTGATCGACGGCGGCACGGTGCGGCTGCCGCGGCTGATCGGCGCGAGCCGGGCGAGGGACCTGGTGCTGACCGGGCGGCCGGTGCCGGCCGCGGAGGCGCTGGACATCGGGCTGGTCCACCGTGTGGTGCCGGCGGGTTCGGCGCGCGCGGAGGCGGAGCTGCTGGCGGCGGAGATCGCCCGCTTCCCGCAGGCGTGCCTGCGCAGCGACCGCGCCTCCCTGCTGGACCAGGAGGGCCGGGACGAGGAGTCGGCGATGGCCGCGGAACTCGTCCACGGCCGTGCCGTCCTGGCCGGGGCCCAGGAGGGGGCGGCACGGTTCGCCGCGGGCGCGGGGCGGCACGGGGCGGCGGACCCGAACGGGTGAGACGGCGCCCGGCCGGGTGCCGGCCGCGGACGCCCGCCCGCCTCCGCGCGGGCGGGGCGCGTTGCCCGCGGACGGCCGGCCGCGTACGGTCGCGCCGTCCCCGCCCCGCTGCCAGGAGCACCGCATGAGCGAGCTGAACTACCCCGAGGAGGGCGGCACCCGACGCACCCCGCTGCCGCCGGGCTACCGCCACCTCCACGAGGAGCTGCCGATCGGCCGGGGGCGGGCGGCGCTGGCGGCGGCGGGCGAGGCGATCAGCACCTTCCGGATGCACCGCGCGGCGGGCGCCCGCGTCCGGGCCGACGCGCCGCGCGCCGCGCCGGGCGTGCGGGTCGAGGTCGCGCCGGGCATCGGCCCGCTGCGGCTGCGGGCGCCGTGCACCGTGGTGTGGACGGCGGACGAGGAGGACCGCGTCGGCTTCGGCTACGGGACCCGCGAGGGGCACCCCGCGTGCGGTGAGGAGTCGTTCGTCGCCGAGCTGCGCGCCGATGGCTCGGTGTGGTTCACGGTGACCGCCTTCAGCCGCCCCGCCCGGACGCTCACCCGTCTCGCCGGCCCGCTGATCCCCGTCTTCCAGCGCCGCTACGTGCGCCGTCTCGGCCGCACGCTGCGCCGTCTGACGCCCACTCGGTGAGCGCGCCGCGCGGGGCGATTCCTTCACCGTTCACCCTGTTCGCCACTCCCTGCAGGTCGCCTGAGCACGCTTTGTTACCGACGCGTAGATTCCGGACTCCCCGTTTCGATACGTCCACTTCGCCTTCATCGAACCGTCACCATCACCTCCGGTGCCCGTGAAAGAAATCCAGACATGTGTGAGGACGAACTGATCCCGCCGCAGGCGGATATGACCGAGCAGGAGTGGCTGCGCACCGGCTCGGCGACGGCGACCGGGGCGCCGTCGATGCCCACGACGGGGCGCACGCCGTCCTTCGTGAACCGGCGGACACTGCTGGGCGGCGCGATGGCCGGCGCGGCACTCGCGGTATTGCCGTCACCGGGGCAGTCGTCCGCCTCCGCCGCTCCCCGCCCGGGAGTGCCGGGCGCCTTCCCGTTCCCCGAACACCCCAACGGAAAGGGCGAGTTCGCGATCCTGATCACCGGGGACGCGGGAACGGGCGACGAGGCGCAGTACGCGGTGGCGGCCGCCGCCCGCGATGTCTGCCGGGCCGAGCGGGTGGGTCTCGCGGTGGGCCTGGGCGACAACATCTACGAGAACGGCCCGGAGTCCGCCGACGACTCCGAATTCCAGGACAAGTTCGAGAAGCCCAACAGCGGCATCGATGTGCCGTGGCTGATGGTGCTGGGCAACCACGACTGCTCGGGGCTGATCCCCGGCAGCGGCGGCGACCCGTCCCGCGGTGACCGCGAGGTCGCCTATGCCGCCACGTCGCGGCGCTGGTACATGCCGAGCCGCTACTACAGCGTGCCGCTGCCGGCCGCCGACCCGCTGGTGGAGTTCTTCGCGATCGACACCATCCCGTGGTCCTCCTACGTCGCCCAGCTCGACCCGCACTACCGCTGGGACGGGCCGTACATGCGCGAGCAGCGGAGCTGGCTGGACGGCGCGCTGCGGGCCTCGCGCGCCCGCTGGAAGGTGGTGTTCGGCCATCACCCGTTCCTCAACAACGGCAAGCACGGCAGCGCCGGTTCCTACGACGGGTTCGAGATCGGGAACTACACCAGCGGCGTCCACCTCAAGGACATGTACGAGAACGTGGTCGCCGGCCGGGCCGACCTGATCCTCTCCGGTCACGATCACACCCTCCAGATCCTGGAGCCGACGGCGCGCACGGGCGGCACCCGGCAGGTGGTGTGCGGGGCGTCGGCCAAGACGGAGGACGGCAAGGCGCACTTCACGAACCCGGCGGCCTGGCAGAACTTCTCCGACCACGGGTTCATGCTGCTGAAGGTGTCCGGGGCGCGGCTGACCATCGAGGCGTACACGGTGGACGTGGCGACCCGCAAGGCCACCCTGGCGCACCGCGCGCGGCAGACCCGTCCGCTGTCCGCTCCCGTGGGGGCGCACGCCTGACGGGGGCACACGCCTGACGGGGCACGACTCCTGGGCCGCGGCGCCGGAAATGCGGGTTTTCCGGCCCGCGCCTAGGGTGAGCGCATGGCCGCGTTCCGGTGGACACCGGCCCCGGTCAACGGCCCGCGACCGTGGGCACGAGACGTGCTCGGCGCGGTGCGGCCGGCACTGGTGCGCGGCTGCCCGGCGGGGGCGGCCGCCGCCCGCCCCGCCGCCGCCCGCCCCGCCGACGACCGGGCCGCGAGGCGTGACGCGCCGTGACCGGCCGGTTCGTGGAACCGCCCGGCGAGGACTACGATCCCCGGGCCGACCGGGACTGGCGTCCGGTCACCGAGGACGCCCCCGGGGTGTCGGACCGCGAGCCCATCGGCCTGCGCGAGCGGCTGTCACTCAACCGGATGGGCACCTTCGACTGGGATCTGGACGACGGGGTCATGGACCTGGACCCCGGCGCCATGGACGTCTTCGACCTGCGCCCGGACGAATACGACGGCGCGCCGATGTCGCTGGTCTCGCGGGTGCCTCCGGAGGAGGCCCTGCGGCTGGACGAGGCGCTCGCCCAGGCCCTGCGGGACGGCCACTCCTCCTACGGGTCCTACTTCCGGATCCAGTGCCGCGACGGGACCCAGCGCTGGACCCACTCCCAGGGGCGGATCCTGCACGACGCGGACGGGATGCCGTACCGGATCATCGGCATCGTCCGGGAGGCGACCAGCGAGCTGGCCGACTCCGCGCTGCTGCGCTCGCTCCAGCAGGAGCGGCAGCGGCAGACCGTGATGGTGCAGCAGACGACCGCGGAGCTGGCCCGCGCGCTGTCCGTCAAGGACGTCACCCGGGTGCTCACCGACAGCGGCGGCGCCCGGCGGTTCGGCGCGGACGGGCTGCTGCTCGGGCTGGTCGAGAACGACCGGTTCGAGGTGATCGCCGCCGCCGGTCTGGCGGGCGAGGTGCCCGACGACATGATGACCTCGCGGCTGGACGACACCCTGCCGCTGGCCGACACTGCGCGCTCGCGAAGGCCGCTCTTCCTCAGCAGCCGCAGCGAACTGATCGCCCGCTTTCCGCGGCTGCGCCCGTACACCGAGGTGCTGCCGAAGGGCAGCTCGGCGTTCCTGCCGCTGGTGGCGCAGGACACCGTCATCGGGTCGCTGGGGCTGTTCAACGCGGAGCCCGCGGTGCAGTCGCCGGAGGCCAGGAATCTGGCGCTGGCGCTGGCCGGTGCGGTCGCCCAGTCGGTGCAGCGGGCGACCCTCTTCGACCAGGAACGGGAGTTCGCGACGGGGCTCCAGGCGACGATGCTGCCGCGCCGGCTGCCGCCGCTGGCGGGCGGCGCGGTCACCGTGCGCTACCACCCGGCGAGCGTCGGGCGGGACGTCGGCGGCGACTGGTACGACGTCATCGCGCTGCCGCAGGGCCGCACCGGGCTGGTGGTCGGCGACGTCCAGGGCCACGACACCCACGCGGCCGCCGTGATGGGCCAGCTGCGGATCGCGCTGCGCGCCTACGCCAGCGAGGGGCACACGCCGGAGACCGTGCTGGTGCGGGCCTCCCGCTTTCTGGCCGAGCTGGACACCGAACGCTTCGCCACCTGTACCTACATCCAGGCCGATCTGGAGTCCGGGGCGCTGCACCTGGCCCGGGCCGGCCATCTCGGCCCGCTGATCAGCAACAGCTCCCGGCACATCGACTGGCCCGAGGTCCGCGGCGGACTGCCGCTGGGCCTGGCCACCGCCTTCGGGCACGACCACTTCCCGGAGACCCAGCTGTTCCTGGAGCCCGGCTCGACGCTGCTGCTGTGCACCGACGGGCTGGTCGAGCGGCCCGGCCACGACATCTCCTGGGGCATCGACGCGCTGTCCGAGGCCGTCCGCGAGGGCCCCACGGAGCTGGAGGCGCTCGCCGACCTGCTCTCGGACCAGCTGTGGGCCGCGCCCGGCTCGGAGGACGACATGGCGCTCCTGCTGCTGCACCGGCTCCCCGGCCCCGGGCCGGCCACCACTCCCCGGCTGCGGCTGCACGTCCACCAGGCCGACCCCTCGGGCACGGCGGAGGTCCGCTCGGCGCTGCGCCGCACGCTGGACCAGTGGCGGGCGGGCGCCGTCGCGCACCACATCGAGGTCGCCGCGTCCGAGCTGATCGCCAACGCGCTGACCCACACCGAGAGCGGCGCCCTGGTCTCCGTGGAGCTGCTGCCCGGCACCCCGCGGCGGATCCGGCTGGAGGTCGAGGACCGCTCCAGCCGGTGGCCGCGGCGGCGCAGCCCCGGGGAGACCGCCACCTCCGGCCGGGGGCTGATGCTGGTCGAGGCGTTCGCGGACCGCTGGGGCGCGGAGCCGCGCGGCGCGGGCAAGGCACTGTGGTGTGAGTTCACGGTCCCCGACGGCGCGCAGTGAGACTCTCCCGATGAGGCGTCAGAATCCGCTGGGTACAACGCAGTTGTCACCCTCCGGCCGTCTGACACCGGCGCGTGGAGGGGTGGCCGAGCCGGCCGACCTGGCCGTGGGCCGACTCGGCCTGACGGGACCGTACACCCTGAGCCGCGCGACGAAAACCGTGCCGGAACGGGCCGTTCAGTCCTCCGGCCCGTACCAGAGCGTCGTCATGTTGCAGAACTCCCGGATGCCGTGCCCCGACAGCTCCCGCCCGTAGCCGGAGCGCTTGGCGCCGCCGAAGGGCAGGCCCGGGTGCGAGGCGGTCATCCCGTTGAAGAACACCCCGCCGGCCTGCACATCGCGGGCGAGCCGCGCCTGTTCGTCGGGGTCCCGGGTCCAGGCGTTGGAACTGAGGCCGAACGGCGTGTCGTTGGCGATCCGCACCGCCTCGTCCACGTCGGCGACGCGGTAGAGCGTGGCCACCGGCCCGAACGCCTCCTCGTAGTGGATGCGCATGCCGGGGGTGATGTCCGCGAGCACCGTCGGCTCGTAGAACCAGCCCGCCGGGTGGTGGGCCGGACGCCGTCCGCCGCACAGCGCCGTGGCGCCCTTGTGGACCGCGTCGTCGACGAGTTCCTCCAGGTCCGAGCGGCCCTGTTCGCTGGCGAGCGGGCCGACATCGGTCGACTCGTCCATCGGATCGCCGACGGTCAGCGCCGCCATCCGGTCGGTGAACCGCTGGGTGAAGGCGTCGTAGACGTCGTCGTGCACGAGGAACCGCTTGGCGGCGATGCAGGACTGCCCGTTGTTCTGGACACGGGCGGTGACCGCGACCCGGGCCGCCTTGTCGAGGTCGGCGGAGGGCAGGACGATGAACGGGTCGCTGCCGCCGAGTTCGAGGACGGTCTTCTTGACCTCGTCACCGGCGACGGAGGCGACCGCGCGGCCGGCCGGCTCGCTGCCGGTCAGCGTGGCGGCGGCGATCCGCGGGTCGCGCAGGATGTCCTCGACGGCGCCGGAGCCGATCAGCAGGGTCTGGAAGCAGCCCTCGGGGTAGCCGGCGCGGCGGAAGAGCTCCTCCAGGTACAGCGCGGTCTGCGGGACGTTCGAGGCGTGCTTGAGCAGTCCGGTGTTGCCGGCCATCAGGGCAGGTGCGGCGAACCGGACGACCTGCCACAGCGGGAAGTTCCACGGCATGACCGCGAGGACGGTGCCCAGGGGGCGGTAGCGCACCACGGCGCGGGCGGCGCCGGAGTCGCGGACATCGGCGGGGTCGGGGTGCTCGTCGGCCAGCAGTTCCTCGGCGTGGTCGGCGTACCAGCGCATGGTCTTGGCGCACTTCGCGGCCTCCGCGCGCGCCTGGGCCAGGGGCTTGCCCATCTCCGTGGTCATCGTGCGGGCGATGTCGTCCAGGTCGGCGTCGAGCAGTTCGGCGGCCTTGTGGAGCAGTTCCCGGCGGTGGGCGAAGCTGGTACGGCGGTGCTCCTGGAAGGCCTGGTCCGCCCGGACCAGATGGTCTTCGATCTCGCCGGCGTTGAGCGCGTCGAAGGTCTTCAGCGTCTCGCCGGTGGCCGGGTTGACCGTGGCGATGGCCATGGTCGGCACCTCCTTGGTGGTGCGGGCGAAAGCGCCCGCGGACGACGGGGCGACGGTCCGGGCGACTCCTAGGAGAGCGGCGAGGGGGCCGGGGACGGCTCCGGGACCGGGTCGGGATCGGGTCCGGGCGGCCGTGGGATCGGGGACGGTTCCGGCGGGATGGGGTCCGGCGGGCCGGGCGGGCTCGGCGGGCCGGGCAGCGGGTCCGGGACGGGGTCCGGCGACGGGCCTCCCGGATCCGGGGTGGGTTGCGGATCGCGGTCGAGCGTGCGCTCGCCGCGCGTGTGCGGTTGCCGCTGCACGGTGGGCCTCCAGCATGAGACGTCTAGTGGCACATGGGCCCCGTACCCGAGTTTCGCCCGTCCATGGCCCCGGCGCACGACGGATTGCGGCGGACGGAGTGCGCGGGGGCCGGGGCGGCGGATGTGACCTGATCGGGCGGCGCCCCGGGAGCCCACCGCGCTCTACCGTGCGGTCATGCCCATGACGCATCACCGGACGACGCCCCCGGACGCGGCCGGGACCACCGCCGGCACGATCCGGGCCGCGGTGCTGCCGGCCGCCGCCGCGCTGCTCCTCGCGCTCTGCGCGCCCGCCCCGGCGGCCGCCCGGCCCGCGGACTCCGCCCGTCCGCTGCCCGCCCGTATGGCCGACACCGGGGGCGGCGGGCAGCTGATCACCGCCCGGGCGCGCACCCCGCGCGACACCACCGGGACGGTGACGTGGTGGGAACGCCGCAACGGCCGCTGGTGGCGGGCCGGTTGGTCCCCGGCCCGGTTCGGGGCCGGCGGACTGACCGAGGGCCGCACCCGGGTGCAGGGCACCTCGACCACCCCGACCGGGCTGTACGACCTGCCGTTCGCGTTCGGCCTCGCCCCGGCGCCGCCCGGCACCACCGTCCCCTACCGCCGGGCCGGCGCGGACGCCTGGTGGTGCGAGGACAACGCCTCGGCCTCCTACAACCGCTGGGTGGCACCCCTGCCGGCGGACTGCGCGGCCGCCGAGTCCGAACGGCTGGCGGACTATCCCACGCAGTACGCCCACGCCCTGGTCACCGGCTTCAACTACCACCGCCCGGTGCACGGCCGCGGCGCCGGGATCTTCCTCCACGTCCAGGGGAAGGGCGCCACGGCCGGCTGTGTGTCCGTACCGGCCGGGGCGATGGCGCGGATCCTGTCCTGGGTGCGGCCGTCCCGGCACCCGCACCTCGCCATCGGCACGGCGCACGGACCGACCGCGCTCACCCGCTACTGACGCCGTCCGGGCGGCACGGGGAGGCAGGCGAGGCAGGCAAAGGGCCGTCGCGCCGTCCGGCGTCCCGGGGGCCTCCTCGCGACCCCGCGGCGGGCCCGCTCCTCACGGCTGAGGGTCGCGGGCGTCGTAGCGGGCGAAGCCCCGGCGGGCGAGGCCCAGGCCGGCCACCACCAGCACACAGGCCAGACCGCCGCCGATCACCGCGGTGGCCGGGGAGGTCAGATCGGCCACCGACCCGGCCAGGAAGTCGCCCAGCCGCGGTCCGCCCGCGACGACGACGATGAAGACGCCCTGGAGCCGGCCGCGCATCGCGTCCGGCGTCGCGGCCTGGAGCATGGTGCTGCGGAACACCATCGAGACGGTGTCCGCGCAGCCGGCCACCGCCAGGAAGAACAGGCCCAGCCACAGCTGACGGGAGAGCCCGAAGCAGGCCACGGCCGCGCCCCAGGCGGCCACCGCCACCAGGATCGCCAGTCCCTGCCGGCGGATCCCACCGAGCCAGCCGGAGAACAGCCCGCCCAGTACGGCGCCCACCGCGGGCGCGGCGACCAGCAGACCGACGGTCTTGGCGTCCCCGCCGAACCAGAGCACCGCGACCGCGGGGAACAGCGCCCGCGGCTGGGCCAGCACCATCGCCGCCAGGTCGGAGAGGAACGTCATCCGCAGATTCGGCCGGGTGGCGAGAAAGCGCAGCCCGTCCAGGACGGAGGCCCGGCGCCGCGGCCCCTCCCCCTGGTCCGGTCGCATGGACGGCAGCCGCCACATCGCGTACAGCGAGCCGCCGAACGCCACCACGTCGATCAGATAGGCGGTCTGGTAGCCCCACAGGCCGACGATGACGCCGCCCAGCATCGGCCCGCCCATCCAACCGATGTTGCTGGTCAGGGAGTTGAGCGCGTTGGCGGCCGGCAGCTGCTCGGCGGGCAGCAGCCGGGGGATCATCGAGGAGCGGGCCGGCGAGTTCAAGGCGAAGCAGACGGCCTGGACGGCGACGACGGCGTAGAGCAGCCAGACCCGGTGGAATCCGGCCATGGCGGCGACGGCCAGTACGACGGACATCGCGGTGGCGCCCATGGCGCTGTAGAGGCCCAGGGTGCGGCGGTCGACGGTGTCCGCGATGGCGCCGCCGTACAGCCCGAAGACCACCAGCGGGACCAGCGCGCACAGGCCCACCAGACCGACCGAGAAGGTGGAGTGGGTGAGGGCGTAGACCTGGAGGGAGACCGCGAGGGCGGTCATCTGCTGGCCCATCCAGGAGATGGTGTTGCCGCACCACAGGCGGCGGTAGTCCGGGGAGGTGCGCAGCGGGGTCAGATCGGCGAATATCCGGGAACGCAGGGGTATTTCGCCTTTTTCGGCGGTCGTTGTAGGGGCCACGCAGCGCAGTAAAGCATGCCGTCGGAACGGAACGGGCAGCCGGGCGGGAACAGCCACTCACGGCTCCCGCCCCTTACCTCCCGCCGCCTTCCAGCGCGCCGCCCGGCCGCTCCACCGGTGGCCGCACGGACGTCGGCCGTCCGGTTCCGCGCCCGCTCCCCCGGGCCCCCGGATCCGTGCACGCGGCGGGAGCCCCGGGGACCTCACCAGCGCCAGCGGGTGGCCGCGGCGATCTCCTCGGGCTCGCTGTCGGCGAAGTGGGCCTCCTCCGCACGCCGCACGGCCAGTACCGCGCCGTGCAGCATCTCCCCCATCGCCTCGTGCAGCGGGGCCGACTTCTCCAGCCGGTCGGCGGCCTCGGTGAGGGTGGCGGGCAGCCGGACGATGCCGCGCCGGGCCCGTTCGCGGACGCCGAGCACGCCCGGGTCGCCGGTCTGCGGGGCGGGCAGCTGCGTCGCCGACTCGATGCCGTGCAGTCCGGCCGCGATGACCGCGCCGACGGCGAGATACGGGTTGGCGGCGGCGTCGAAGGTCTTCAGCTCGGCGTGGCCGCCGTCCGGGTCGTCGGGGGCACCGGTGATCAGCCGCAGCGCCGCCTCCCGGTTCTCCACCCCCCAGCACTGGTAGACGCCCGCCCAGTGGGAGGGCTGCAGCCGCAGATAGCTGGCGGGCGAGGGGCAGCCGAGGGCGAGCAGGGCGGGCAGGGCGTCGACGAGGCCGCCGAGGAAGGCCACCGCGTCGGGCGCCAGGCCCCATTCGGCGCCGGCGGCGCGGTGCAGGCTGGCGCCGTCGCGGTAGAGGCCGAGGTGGAGGTGGCAGCCGTTGCCGACCTGGCCGGCGACGAACGACGGCGCGAAGGAGGCGCGCAGCCCGTGCCGGGCGGAGACGGCGCGGACGGTCTCGCGGACCAGCACCACGTCGTCGGCGGCGCGGAGCGGATCGGCGGGGGCGGTGGTGACCTCGAACTGGCCCGGGGCGTACTCGGGGTGGAGCTGGAGGACGTCGAGGCCCTGGACGCCGAGCGCCTCGGTGACGTCCCGGAGGTAGTCGGAGAGTTCGACGACGCGCGTCATGCCGTAGGCGGGGCCCGCGCAGGGGTAATCGAGCACCTCGTCCGCGCCGCCGGCGGCCGGGCCGTGCCCCGCCGGGGCGCGGGTGACGATCCACTCCGTCTCGAAGCCCATCCGCAGTTGCAGGCCCGCCGCCGCGGCCCGTTCCACCATCCGCCGGGCGAACTGCCGCTGGCAGGCGGGGTGCGGCCGGCCGAGCTGGTCGTAGCGGTCCACCGGCGCCCAGGCCCAGCCGGGCTGGGCGGCGAGGGTGACGACGCGGTCCAGGTCGGGGATGAGCCGCAGGTCCCCGTCGGGTCCGCCGACGTGGTCGGAGGCGGTGATGTCGTCGTAGGAGGTGAACACGTCGAAGACCGGCGACATCCCCACGCCGCGCTGGGCCGCCGCCGCGAACCGCTGCACGGGAACGGTCTTGACGCGGGTGATGCCCGCGTTGTCCACCCAGGTCAGCGCGGTGTTCAGCACGCCTTCCGCGGTCAGTTGCGCCGCCAGCCGGCGGGCTTCCTCGCGCTGTTCCGGTGCCCGCGATGCCATAGAACCGTCCTCACTCGACCGTGCCGAACCCTCGGCGCCCGCTGCGCCGACTGCCGCCCGCCGCGGCCCGATGCCGCGCGGGTCAGGAGCAGTTGAACTCGCACCATACGCACTTTCCGCTGCCGCGCGGTTCCACACCCCACACATCGGCCAGGCGGTCGACGAGGAGCAGACCGCGGCCCGAGACACCGGCCTCCCCCGGCTCCCGGCGGCGCGGCAGGCTGCTGGAGTGGTCCTCGACCTCCAGCCGCAGCAGCCGCCCGACGCTGTGCGGCATACGGATGTTGACGACGGCCTCGCCGTCGGTGTGCAGCAGCGCATTGGTGATCAGCTCATCGGCGACCAGTTCGATCTCCTCGGACCGCTCGGCGGCGCCCCAGGCGCGCACCGCGGCCCGGATCATGTGCCGTGCGGCCGACAGTCCGTCGGGGTCGGCGGGCGCGATGTGCTGGCGGAACCGTCCGACGGTGTCGTGCTCCGGGACGCCGAGGCGGCGCAGCAGCAGCAGCGCCATGTCGTCCTCGCCGGTCCGCACGTCCGCCGACTCGCAGAGCCGGTCGGCGAGTTGCTGGACGTCCTGGGGACCGTCGCGGACCTCGCGGGCCAACTGCCGCATCCCGACGTCGAGATCGGTGCCGGGTTGCTCGACGATGCCGTCGGTGCACAGCAGCAGGGTGTCGCCGGGGGCGAGCTGCACGGTGGTCACGGGGTAGTCGAGCCGGCGGAATTCGGACGCGATGCCGAGCGGCAGCCCGCCGGCCACCGGCAGTCTGCGGCAGATGCCCTCGGCGTGCCGCAGCAGCGGGTCGATATGGCCGGCCCGGACGATCCGGGCCGAGCCGGTGCTCAGGTCCGCGTCGACATAGGTGCAGGTCGCGAAGCGCTCGGTGTCCAGCTCGTGGAGGAAGGCGGAGGCCCGCGCCACGACGGTGGCCGGGGCGTGCCCCTCGGCGGCGTAGGCGCGCAGCACGATCCGCAGCTGGCCCATCAGCGCCGCGGCCTGGGTGTCGTGGCCCTGGACGTCGCCGATGACGGCGGCGACCCGGCCGTCCGGCAGCGGGATGACGTCGTACCAGTCGCCGCCGATGTCCCGGCCCATGCGGGCGGAGCGGTAGCGCACGGCGATCTGCGCGTGCGGGACGCCGGGGATCCGGCGGGGCAGCATCGCCTGCTGGAGGCCCGCGGCGAGATCGTGCTCCTGGTCGTAGAGCATGGCGCGGGCCAGGCTCTGCGCGATGCTGCTGCCCAGCGCCAGCAGGACGCTGCGTTCCTGGTCGCGGAAGTCGCTCTCGCGCTCGAAGAACAGGCCGATCACACCGATCGGCCGGCCCTGGGCGATCAGCGGCAGATAGGCGGCGGAGTTGACGTTCAGCGGCTCGACGGCCGGCCACAGCCGCGGCCAGCCGTGCCGGAACTCCTCGCGGCTGGCCACGTACCGCGGGGTGAGGGTGCGGACCACCTCGCTCATCGGGAATTCGTCACCCACCCGCGTGTATTCCAGGTCCGGTACGAAGCTGCCCGCCTTGCCCTCGGAGATCAGCCGGATCCGGCCCGCCTCGACGAGACCGAGGATCACGTTCTCCGCGCCCAGCCGGCTCAGCCCCTGCTCGTCGGCGAGCACGGCGATCACGTCACCGACCGTCCGGGCGTGCGCCAGGGCGGCGGTGGTGCGCTCGACGACGCTGGTGTGCCGGCGGCGCTCCTCGTCGCCGGCGACCCGCTCCGCCGCGTGCGTGTACTCCTGGCTGGCGTCGCGGACCACGCCGATGATGCGGCGGGGCCGGCCGCCGCCGTCCCGGCGGATGCTGCCCTGACTGTGGGTCCAGCGCAGTTCGCCGTCGCGCAGCCGCACCCGGAAGTAGGCGCCGTAGGAGTCGCTGCCGTCCTTGAGGGCGCGCGCGACCAGCGCGTCCAGCCGGGCCGCCTCATGGGGCGGGAGGTGGCGCCGCAGGCTTTCGGGGCGGTCGTCGTAGTCCCCCGGGAGCATGTCGAACACCTCGAGGGCGGGCGCGTCCATGTGCATCAGCCCGCTGTCGAGGTCCCAGTCGAAGCCGCCCATCCCGTTGAGGGCCAGGGTCAGGTCCGGGTGGGCGGGCCAGTCGTCCGGCACCGACACGGTGGGCCGCTTCGCTCCCCGGTCAGCCATGACGTCACTTTGCCACATTCACCCGGATTGCGGCGTATCCAGCGTACCGGCGCGAAGCCGTCAGGCACGCCTTCGCTTCACACTGACTCAAGCATCAGCCGAGCCCCCACTCCACGCCCGGAATCCGCCGCAACAAGCTGATGAAGCCCCTAGCTCCTCCGTCACACCATTGCGATGATCTCAACACGCTGTTACGGTCCCGGACCATGGACGACTCCCCCGGAGCCCGGGTCACCGACGACAGCGGCGATGTCACGGACCGTGTCCGCCAGGTGATCGGCCGGCTCGGCTGCAGCCACCGCGAATTCGCCCGCCGGATCGTGATGGACCCCTCGAAGCTCTCCCGGTCACTGGGCGGCACCCGGCGGTTCACGCTGGCCGAGATCGTGCGGATCGCCGACATCGGCGCGGTCGACACCGGCTGGCTGCTCGGCGCCCCGGCCCGGCCCGCGCCGGCGCCCGACCGCGAGCCGGCGGCCGTCCCCGAGGGCGGCCGGCCGCTGCAGATCGTGCGGGAGACCGTCCGGCTGATCGCCGAACACGGCTTCCACGGCGTACGGGTCGCCGACATCGCGGCCGCCTGCGGCACCAGCACCGCCGCCGTCCACTATCACTTCCCCGGCCGCGACGAGCTGCTGGAGGCCGCGGTCCGCTGGTGCATGGACGAGGACACCGAACGCCGCGCAGCAGGCCTCGCCGAGGCCTTTGACGCGCACGCCGAACTGCTGCACCTGATCGCACTGCAGACCCCGCGCTCCGCGCAGCAGCGCCGCCAGTGGCTGGTCTGGCTGGACCTGTGGGCCCAGGCCGCCCGCTCCACCGCCGTCGGGCGGCTCCACGAGCACTACTACCGGCAGTGGCGCACCACCGTCGCCGATGTCGTCCGGCGCGGCGTCGACCAGGGCGTCTTCCGGGCCGTCGACCCGGAGTTCACCGCGCTGCGGCTGACCGCGCTGATCGACGGCCTGGCCACGCAGGTGCTGGCCACCGCGCCGGACAGCACCGGCCCCGACACCATGCACACCGCCCTGCTGGCCTTCGTGACGAGCGAACTCACCCCCGCCGACTGACGCCCCCTCCTGCCCTTCCCCCCCGCCCCCGAGGCACCCCACCCCACCGAAGGGATCCCCGTGAACAACGAGGTCATCATCACCTGTGCGCTCACCGGCGCCGGTGACACCGTCCGCCGCTCCCCGCACGTCCCGGTGACGCCCGAGCAGATCGCCGCCTCGGCCGTGGAGGCGGCCGCCGCCGGCGCCGCCGTCGTGCACATCCACGTCCGCGACCCCGAGACCGGCGACCCGTCCCGCGATCCGCGGCTGTACGCGGAGGTGGTCGAGCGGATCAAGGAGACCGGCACCGATGTCGTCATCAACCTCACCGCCGGCATGGGCGGTGACCTGGTGATCGACCCGGAACGCCCGCTGCGGCAGCTGCCCGGCACGGACCTGGTGAGCGGCCTGGAGCGGCTGCCGCACGTCGAGGAACTGCTGCCCGACATCTGCACCCTGGACTGCGGCTCCCTCAACTTCGGGGACGGCTCCACGCTCTACGTCTCCACCCCCGACATGCTGCGGGCCGGCGCCCGGCGCATCCAGGAGCTGGGCGTGCGGCCCGAGTTGGAGATCTTCGACACCGGTCAGCTGTGGTTCGCCCGGCAGCTGCTGGACGAGGGGCTGCTGGACGACCCGACCGTCTTCCAGCTGTGCATGGGCATCCCGTGGGGCGCCCCGGCCGACCCCGGAGTGCTCCAGTCCATGGTGCACATGCTCCCCGAAGGCGCGCAGTGGGCGAGTTTCGCGCTCGGCCGGATGCAGCTGCCGTGGGCGGCCCAGTCGATCCTCCTCGGCGGCAACGTCCGGGTCGGCCTGGAGGACAACCTCTACCTCAGCAAGGGCGTCAAGGCCACCAACGGTCAGCTCGTCGAGCGTGCCGTCCGGCTCACCGAGCTGCTCGGCGCCACGGTCGCCACCCCCGACCAGGCACGCGCCCGCCTGGGGCTGAAGCCGCGCGGCTGAACCGAACGCTCTTCCCCCCTCCCCGCCTCCCCCTTCTGGAGCCGCCCGTCATGTCCGAGACCACCCCCGCCCCCTGCGCCCCCGAGGACGTACGCCGTGTCGCCTGTATCGGCGCCGGAGTGATCGGCGGCGGCTGGGCCGCCCACTTCCTCGCCCGCGGCTACGACGTCACCGCCTGGGACCCGGCCCCCGACGCCGCGGAGAAGCTCCGCCGCCTGGTGGCCGCCGCCTGGCCCGCACTGGAACAGATGGGCACGGCCGAGGGGGCGGCGCCGGAGCGGCTGACCGTGGCCGGGTCGCTCGCCGAGGCCGTCGCCGACGCGGACTTCGTCCAGGAGAGCGCCCCCGAGAAGCTGGAGCTGAAGCGGTCACTGCTGGCCGAGCTGACCGCCGCGACCCGGCCGGGCGTGGTCATCGCCTCCTCGACCTCCGGCTACCCGATGACCGACATGCAGACCGCGGCCGACGACGCCGGCCGCCTGGTCGTCGGCCACCCCTTCAACCCGCCGTACCTCATCCCGCTGGTCGAGGTCGTCGGCGGCGAGCGGACCGACCGCGCGGCCGTCGACTGGGCGTCCCGCTTCTACGAGGTGGCGGGCAAGTCCGTCCTGACCATGGACCGCGAACTGCCGGGCTTCGTCGCCAACCGCCTCCAGGAGGCGCTGTGGCGCGAGGCGCTGCACATGGTCGCCAACGGCGAGGCCACGGTCGAGGACATCGACGCCTCGATCACCGAAGGGCCGGGGCTGCGCTGGGCGTTCATGGGCCCCTGCCTGACCTTCGCGCTGGCCGGCGGCGAGGGCGGCATGGCGCACATGCTCGACCACTTCGGCCCGTCCCTGAAATCGCCGTGGACCCGGCTGGAGGCGCCCGAACTGGACCGCGCGCTGCGCGACGCCATGGTCGAGGGCTGCGCGCAGGCGGCGGGCGACCGCAGCTACGCGGACCTGGTCGCCGCGCGCGACCAGGGCGTCATAGACGTCCTGCGCGCCACCGGCCGGCTGGGAGGCACCGCCCGATGAGCACCCACCCGCCGGAGCACCTCCCCCCGGAGGGCCTCCCGCTCTTCCGCCGCACGGTCCAGGACGACTGGATCGACTACAACGGCCACCTCAGCGAGGCCTACTACGTCCTGGTCTTCGGCTTCGCGACCGACGCCCTGATGGCGGCGGCCGGCCTCGGCCCGTCCTACCGCGAGCGCGCCGGCTGCTCCCTCTACACGGTCGAGACACATGTCCGCTACCTCCGCGAGGTGTCCCGCGGCGCCGAACTCACCGTCCGCACGACCGTGTTGGGGGTGGACGGCAAGAAGCTCCGCTTCCTCCACGAGATGTTCGACGGTGAGCCGACGGGCGAACCGGTGGCCACCGGGGAGCAGTTCACCCTGCATGTGGACCGGGCCGCGGGCCGCTCGGTGCCCCTGCCGGAGGCCACCCGCGCCTTCCTCACCGGCCTGGTCGCCCCCGCGCCGCCGTGGGCGGGACACGGCATCCGCGAGGTGTGAGGCACGGCGGGACACGGGCGGTGGCCATGACCGCCGCCCGTGTCCCGCCGCCGGATGCCGCGCGGGAGCGCCACCGTCCCGCCCCGGTGCCATCCTGGGAGGCGGGCAACGCCCCACCGATCCGGCAAGGAGACCCGACCATGAGCACGACGCAAGGCCACCACATCGACGTCACGCAGGGCACCGAGCACGTCCGCGTCGAGATCGACGGCCGGCTGATCGCCGAGAGCAGCCGCCCGCTCCTGCTCACGGAGACCGGCTACCCGGTGCGCTACTACTTCCCGCCCGAGGACGTACGGACCGAGCTGCTGGTCCCCTCCGACACGCACACGGTGTGCCCCTTCAAGGGCACGGCCTCCTACTGGTCGCTGCCCGGCGGCCCCGAGGACCTCGTCTGGGCCTACCCCGAGCCGCACGACCAGGTCGCCCCGATCAAGGATCACTTCTGCTTCTACGAGGTCGAGCGGGACTGACACCGGCGGGCCCCACCCCGCACAATCGAAGGGTGAACCCCGCGGACCAGAACCCCGACGCCCCGAACCCGCCCCCGTCCCGGACGCCCGGCACCCCCTGGGCGGGCGAGCAGGGCGGCGACCCGGCCTGCTGGCTGGACCAGGTGTGCGAGGCCTGCGGCCAGATCCGCGAACGGCCCGGCGGCGGGGCCTGTGCGTACTGCGGCGCGGGGGCGGCGGACGACACGCAGGGGGCGGACGGCCCAGCAGGGGACACCGCCCGCGACGGTGCAGCCGGGACCGGCTCCCGCCGCGCCCCCGAGCCGCCGACCGCGCCCCGCCGGGACCGTGACGAGGAGGGCCGGGCGCGCAGCGCCCGCCCCCGCGACGGGCTCGGCCGCCCGCTCCCCTACGGGTCCCCGGGGGTGGCGCGCCAGCCCGAGGGGGTGTCCCGCACGCCCGCACAGTCGCTGACGGAAGCCCAGCGGCTGCTCGACGACGGGATGCCGTTCCACGCCCACGAGGTGCTGGAGGACGCCTGGAAGGCGGCGCCGGAGGCGGAGCGCGAGCTGTGGCGCGGACTCGCCCAGCTCGCGGTGGGACTCACCCATGCGGCACGCGGCAACGCCGTGGGCGGCAGGGCACTCCTCGACCGGGGGACCTCGGCCCTCGCACCGTACGAGGAGGCGCCCCCCTACGGGATCGACATCGCGGGGCTCCTGGCCTGGTCCCGGGAGCTGACCGGACGCCTGGCCGGCTCCGGGCCCGTACCGGCCGCGGAGACCGCGCCCCGGCTCCGGACCGACGGCAGATGAGGAAGGGGCTCCGCGGGGACATGCGGAGCCCCTTCTTCGGGTCGTACGGCGAGCGACTCTTCGGGTCGTACGGCGAGCGACCGCCGGCGGTGGGGTCCTACGCCGTGCCGCGCCGTTCGCCAGCGCGACCGCGCGGCTGACGCCGGCCGGTCAGCAGCGCGCCCAGGCCGATCGCCGCGACGCCCGCACCGCCCGCCCCCAGGACCACGGCCGAGCGCCAGGGCGCACCACCGCGGACATCCGACCCGGTGACACCCGCTGCCACCGGACCCGGCCGGGCGCCACCGTCGTAGGAGGCGTTCACCGCGTGCAGGGTGCCCACCGGCTGGGCCTTGCCCTCGGCGTCAAAGCCCCAGTCCAGCAGCGAACCGGCTTCCTTGTAGACGCCGTTGGCCTGCTTCGACTGCGGATTCATCACCGTGACCAGCAGAGTGCGGCCGTTGCGGCGGGCGGCGGCGATCAGGGTGTTGCCGGCCCGGGAGGTGTAGCCGTTCTTCACGCCGATGATGCCGGGGTAGCGGGACAGCCCGTGCGAGCCCACCAGCATGCGGTTGGTGTTCTCGATCCGGGTGGCACCACCGGCGCCGGGGAACAGGGCGCTGGGGGTGGAGCAGTAACGGGCGAAGTCGGCGTTGGCGAGCCCGGCACGGGCGAAGACCGTCAGGTCGTACGCAGAGGACACCTGACCGGGCGCGTCATACCCGTCCGGGGACTTGACGGTGGTGTCGCGCCCGCCGAGCCTGCGGGCGGTCTGCTGCATCTCCCGCGCGGTGGTCCGCCAGCCGCCGTTCATCGAGGCCAGCACGTGCACCGCGTCGTTGCCGGAGCGCAGGAAGACCCCGCGCCACAGATCGGCGACGGTGTAGCTGCGGCCCTGCCGGACGCCGACGACGCTGCTGCCGGCCCCGACGCCCGCGAGGTCCGCCGAGCTGACCTGGCGCACGGTGCCGGAGGGGAACTTGGGCAGGACGGTCACCGCGAAGAGCGTCTTGAGGGTGCTGGCCGGGGCCAGCTTCCGGTGCGGGCTCTTGGTGGCCAGCACATTGCCGGTGTCCGCGTCGGCCACCATCCAGGACAGTGCGGACAGTCCGTCGGGCAGCCTCGGTATGCCGGGCGCGGTGACGGCCCGCACCCCGGCCTCGCCCGCACCGGACTGACGGGTCGTCGCCCCGTCCGCCGCGGCCGGTATGCACGCCAGTGAGACCCCGGCGGCGGCGAGCAGTACCGTCGACGCCGCCTTCTTGGACATCCGCGAGTGAAGTGCCATGACGTCACGCTATGGAGTGGAGCGGACACGCGCAGCACAGTTGAGCCAGACGGGCCACGAGAGTGCCGTTCGTTCGGCGTGTCGCGACTGCAAACGGCGCAAACGCCCAAAGGAAAGGCCCGCCCGGTGCGACGGGGGATGCACACCGGGCGGGCTCAGACACCTTTTTACCGCATGAGCGAACGGTTATGCCTCAAAAACTTGTTCGCTTGCCGTCTACCACGCGACGGGCAGCGAAATCAGGCCACGCGAGCGCAGGGACCTGCGATGCCGCAATTCACCACGCGGGACGTCCAGTCGCAGCCCCGGGAAACGGGCGAGGAGCGCCCCGATCGCGGTGACGGCCTCCATCCGGGCGAGCGGCGCGCCGAGGCAGTAGTGGATGCCGTGCCCCATGGCGAGGTGGCCGGAGAGGTCCCTGCCGCGGTCCAGCACATCCGGGGCGGGGAAGCGCGCGGGGTCGCGGTTCGCGGACGCGATCGACAGCAGCACGCTGTCCCCGGCCGGGATCCGTACGCCGCCGATCTCCAGGTCCTGGCGGGGGAAGCGGCGGATCGCCAGTGGACCGGGGCTGTCGAAGCGCAGGAACTCCTCCACGGTGGTCGGCAGTTCGGCTGGATTGTGCTGCAACTGACGCAGTAGTTCGGGCCGGTCCAGCAGACCGAGCACGGCGTTGCCGATGAGGTGGACGGTGTTCTCGTATCCGGCGAAGAGGATGAGGAAGGCGAGCGAGGTCAGCTCGTCCTCGGTGAGCCGGTCGCCCCCGTCGTCCCCGGGCTCGTCGTCGCGGACCGCGATCAGGTCCGAGAGCAGGTCGTCGCCCGGCTCGGCGCGCTTGGCCGCGATCAGCCCGGTGTAGAACTCCAGCATCGCCCCGATCGCGTGCTTCATCGCCTCCGGCCGGCTCGGGTCGGGGGTGATCAGCGCGTCCGACCAGGCCAGGAAGTCCCGGCGGTCGCGCTGCGGGATGCCGAGCAGATCACAGATCACGGTGATCGGCAGCGGCCCCGCGTAGTCGGCGATCAGGTCCGCGCGGCCGCGCTCGGCCATCGCGTCCAGCAGCTCGTCGGCGACCCGCCGCACGGGTGCCCGCAGCGTCTCGACCCGGCCCGGGGTGAACGCCTTGACCACCAGGCGGCGGACCCGGGTGTGGTCCGGCGGGTCCATGTTCAGCAGATTGGCGTCCAGCGCGGGCGGCAGCGCGAACCCCCGGTATCCGCCGGGCCCGGCATGGCGCTTGTCCAGGGAGAGCCGGGGGTCGGCCAGGGCGCTGCGGACGTCGTCGTAGCGGGTGACCAGCCAGGCGGGACTTCCGTCGGCGCCGGTGATCCGGTGCACCGGGCCGGCCTCGCGCAACGCGGCATAGGCGGCGTACGGATCGTCGAGGAGGGGCGTCACGTCGATGGGGGCGTCGGGGCCGGTCTCGGCGGTGTTCTGCATGGGCCCGACTCTAGGCCGTGTCTTTCGGATCACCCCGGGGCCGCTACGCCTGGCACGGCACCTCGCCGTCGTCCTCAGCCGCCCGCCGTCCGCGGTCCCCAATACCGGCGAGGACGGCACCGGTTCGAGAACCGGTGCCGCCTCGGTGGTACGGGCGGCCCGGACCCCCGTCCCGGGCCACCCCGTCTCAGGGGGTGGTGCTCAACCGCGCACCACCGCGCTGCGCTGCCGCAGTTCGGTGAGCACGGTGTCGATCAGCGGCGAGTGGTAGACATCCGCCACCAGGGCCAAGTGTTCGTACTCCGCGGTGAGTTCGACCGGTGCGCTGCCCTGGGCCACGACCACGCTGTCCGCGCCGTGCTGGGGCACATGACCCACCGCACGGTTCTCCAGACCGCGGCGGAGTGCGGCGGCCTCCGCGACGGCCGCCAGCTGCCGGTCGTCCAGCGCGACCGCGCGGGCCCGCTCCCGGGCGACATCGACCGCGTCGGACTCCACATGCCGCCGGATGCCGCGCTGCACGTCACGGATCTCCGCCATCTGCCGGTTGGCCCGCCACTCCAGATCGGCGAACGGCCATCGCACGGACCAGGTCGAGGTCTCCATCGTGACCTCGGGGGTCTGCGCGGTGACGGTCCGCCAGAGCGGGGAGAGCCGGCGCAGCCGCCGCCAGGCCGCGACCCGGGGACCGGCCGCCGGCAGCGCGAACCCGGCGAGGACCATGAGCGCCGCGACCGAAGCGCTCAGCGGCGCCACGCCGTTGGAGAGCCACAGCGCCGGATGGCCGGCCCAGGACAGGCCGAAGCCGATGACCTTGCACGCGCAGTAGACCAGGCCCAGCCAGCAGCCCGCGGCCAACACCCGCAGTCCGCGCGCCAGATGCGTGCCGCCGAGCCGGGCGGCGTAGCGCGGGCACAGCGTCCCCAGGGCCGCCGAGGCGAAGCCGAAGATGGCCAGGTACAGCACCAGGAACAGCATCACGCCCGGAGAGTCGGTGTACGCGGTGCTGAAGTCACGGGGATGCTCGACGGCGTCCGGCCGGCCCACCAGGAATCCGGCGACCGCCACCGCCCAGAGCGCGGCCACGCCCCCGACGGCGACCCGCGCCCTGACCCGCGCACGGGCCTTCCCGGCCGCCCCCTCCCCCGCCGTCCAGCGCAACAGCAACACCAGGGCTCCGGCCGCGAACACCACGACGGAGGAGTAGAGGAAGACCATGGCGAGGTTCGCCACCCCGGCCAGCCGGTCGAACGCGCGGTAGAGGCTCGGCGCGGAGAAGAGGAAGACCGTGGCCACCCCGCCGGTCATCACACAGGCCAGTCCCAGATCCGCGTTGCTGCGGTCACGGAACCAGGCGACGGACTTGTATCCGACGATGGCCCACGCGGCCAGTCCGAACGACAGATAGAGGGCGTCAAACACGCGAGCCCCCGTCCCCGGCCGCGTCCGCACCGGCACCTTCGGGTCCCGCGCCGCCGGCCGGAACACCCTGCTGGCGGCGGATGTGCTGGAGCGCGGGCCCGAGCGCCGCCGCCAGCTCGGCCGCCTGTCCCTCCAGCGGCAGTTCACGCTCGGCGGCGGACGGCGCCACCCGCTCCATCAGCAGCGTGCCGAGCACCTCGGTCTCCCGCTCGGCGAGGTTGTCATAGCCGTGATGCCGGGCGAAGCCCATCGTCAGGCCCATCCGGCGCATGGCGGTGGCGACATCGACGGACGGTGTCCACAGCTTCAGCGCGTCCTCGGTGACCGAGGGGTCCTGGTCGTGTCCCAACAGGAGGTGGCTCAGCTCGTGCAGCACGATGTGCGCCTGGTGCCACGGCGAGGTCTTGAGCTCGTAGAACACCCAGTAGCCGTCGTCGGTGACGGCCGTCATGCCGGAGACCACACCACCCAGGCTCATCGGCACCAGATGGACGGGCCGCGCCACCCGCGCGGCGACGACGTCACACATCCCGCGCAGATCGATTGCGGCAGGCAGCGCCAGCTCCTTGATCAGCTGCTTGCACCGCCTGCGTATCTGCCCCACTCGCATGCTCGTCCCGTCCTCGTGTCCGGACCGCTGCCAGGTGGCGAAGATCTGGCCGCGCTCAGCGGTCCGTGTCGACTCACTCACCGCGCCGGTCACCGCCCTGCTCCGGCGGGTCGGCCGGCAGATTCATCTGCTCCCGGAACTGGCCGATGATCGTCGTCAGGCTGTCCTGCACCTCCGGCGGCAGCCCGACGGAGCGCAGGGCGATGGCGCGCACCCGCTGATCGCGCATGGCGGCGAGGAAGCGCACCTCCTCCTCCACCCGCGCGGCCTGCGGCTGCGAGAGGTCCCCCAGCAGATAACCCACCGGCACCGCGAAGAACTTGGCCAGCGCGCGCAGCAGTTCCGGGCTCGGGTTCGTGCGCCTGCTGTTGCGCAGCATCGACAGATACTGCTCGGTCACCTTGACCCCGCCGTACTCCTCCGCTCCCCCGCTGATCTCCTCGGCCACGAAGGCATTGGTGTACGGGGCGCCGGGCGGGTGCATGTTCGCGAAGAGATGGTTGAGCCGCTCCGCGAGCGCGCTGCCCGCCCCCTTGGATCGGCTGTCGCCCCCCACGCTCATGCCCACCGTCCCCCCATCGATCGAGCCCAACGAACAGTTAAGGCACCGGAATTATCGGCCCCATAGTGGCACGCCGGGAACACCGTGCACCAGTCCACTTACAGACAGTAGGGGCCGACCGACTTAACCGGGAGTTGAGTGGCGGGGCAGTCATACAGAGCGTGAACAACCAGGCCCCGACGGAAGGCGACCGGCACCGCACCCCAACCGACCCCGCGGAGAACGACGTTCCTCCCCACCTCGCAGAAGCGGACACCGGGACGGGCGACGACTCCGCCCACGACGACACGCGACCCCGACGACCCCGCGCCCTATGGACGAACCGGACAGATGCCCCGGGGAACCGCGCGCGGGGCCCGGCTCCCCTCCCCGCGCCGCAACGGGCGGACAGACGCCCGGCAGGCATGCAAAAGAGGCCGCTCCCTTCTCAGGGAAACGACCTCCGACCTGCAAAAAACAAGTCGGGACGACAGGATTTGAACCTGCGACCCCTTGACCCCCAGTCAAGTGCGCTACCAAGCTGCGCCACGTCCCGATGCCCGTTCCGGCCGGGATGTCCCGGCTGACCGCGCACGAGAACAATACCGCATGTCAGAGGGTGGGTGCTGCCATTTCGTGGCGCGCGGCCCCACCTGGCCGGTCGGCGAGATGAGTACCCGTACTCATGCGCCGCTGTCACGGCGCCCGCACGCTACGCACATGACCACTCCATCGATTCAGCGGCCGACGACCACGGCCTTCTTCGTGCAGTCCGCGATCTCCTTCGGGCTCTCCCTGGTGGCGCTGATGATCGGGATCACCCGACTGCCTGTGGGGCCCTGGGAGCGCGGGTTTCTCGCCCTCGGGCTGGTTTTCGTGGTGTCCTCGGCCTTCACGCTGGCCAAGTGCGTGCGCGACCGCCAGGAGGTCGCGGAGGTGACGAACCGGGTGGACAAGGCCCGGATCGACAAGATCCTCATCGAGCAGGACGTCTTCCACCCGGGGAAGGTCTGACCGGCGGAGGAGGGCCCGGCCCCGCCGGATGACACACCCCGGCGACGGGCGGGGCGACGGGGACCGGGCCCCTCACCCGGGCCCCGCCCCTGACATCGGGCTCAGATGCGCTTGTCGAGCCAGGCCAGCAGGTCGTCCTGGACCTCGTCGCGATGGGTCTCGTTCAGGATCTCGTGGCGCGCGTCCGGGTAGGACCGCCAGGTCAGATCGCGGGTGCCCAGGTAGCGGAAGTCCTCCAGGAGTTCATGGACCAGGGTCATCCCCTGGTGGCAGGGATCCAGCGCGCCGACGGCGACGTGGACGGGCAGTCCGCGCGGGATGCGGACGAGGTGGCCCGGGTCGTTGATCTTGCGGATGGCGCGCACCCAGTCGAGGGCCAGCCCGGCGCAGAACGGGAAGCCGCAGTCCTCGTCGGCGACGTAGGCGTCCACCTCGGCGGTGTCGCGGGAGAGCCATTCGTAGCCGGTGCGGTGGGTGAAGGCGTCGTTGAAGGAGCGGAAGGTGCGCGGGATGAAGGACGACAGCGCACCGCGGCCGTGCTCGGCGGCCTCCGCCTCCAGTTCGGCGACGGCCCCCTCGATGTCGAGGCCGGGCAGCGTCCGGAAGGTGCCGGTGAGGATCAGCCCGGCGAGGTCGGCCCCGTACTCCTGGGCGTAGTCACGAGCCAGCAGCGAGCCCATGCTGTGGCCGAGCAGGACCAGCGGGACGCCGGGGTGGGCGGCGGCCGCGTGGTCGCCGATGCCCTTGAGGTCACTGACGATCGCCCGCCAGGAGTCCTCGCCGACCACCCCGCGGCCGCCGGTGGAGGGGGCGGTGGCGCCGTGCCCCCGGTGGTCGGAGGCGACCACGCCATAGCCGTGGCCGGCCAGGAAACGGGCGAAGCGGTCGTAGCGCCTGCCGTGTTCGGCGGCGCCGTGGGCGATCTGGACGAGGGCACGCGGGTGGCCGGACTCCGGGAGCCAGGTATAGGTGGCGATCCGGGCGTCGTCCGGGGCCTCGTGGACAGCTGGCTGCATGGCCTGCATGGCGTCGTCTCCTGACTGACGGGGTGGTGGCTGACGGGTCTCGGCGCCCACTCTTCCGCGCCGGGCGCGGGCACGCCATGGGACGCGCGCGACGGACCGGCCCGGCCCCGGGGGCGGGCGGCCGGGGAGGCGTGGGGTGGCGCGATTCCGGAGCCCTCGGAGCCGTACCCGGGGCATCGTCGAACCAGGGGTGGTGCGGCTCTCCTGCGCGCTTCAACTCTTCACCCTCACCTCACCAGTTGATGTTTCATGCGGCCCGGAGTAGGTATGCCAACGGGTATTGCACGGGGTAAGCGATAGCTCACGTTCCGGAACGTTCACTGCAGACGGCGCCGCCGGCGCCGTCCCGAGGCGGGTGCGCGGCCGGCACGGAGAAGATCGCGGAGGAGGGGCTCGTCTTGCATGGCTATTTCACGGACCAGAGACACGAGGCACTCCGCAGCCGGGTGCGGGATTTCGCCGAAAGGGAGGTCCGCCCCCGGATTGCGGAGATGGAGGAGAACCGTTCCGTGTGCCGCGATCTCTCGCGCCTGATCGCCCGTCAGGGATGGATAGGCGCCACCGTGCACCGCGCCTACGGCGGCATGGGCGCCGGTCACGTCGCCAAGACCCTCATCATCGAGGAGCTGTCCCGGGTCAGCGCCGCGATGGGCGCCATGGTGCAGGCCTCCCAGCTGGGCGTGGCGAAGATCGTCCACTTCGGCAGCGAGGAGCAGAAGAAGACCTGGCTGCCCGCGATAGCCTCCGGCGACTGCCTGCCGACCATCGCGGTCACCGAGCCGCAGTCCGGCAGCCATGTGCTGGGCATGGCCTCCACCGCGGTCCGCGACGGCGACGACTACCTCCTCAACGGCCGCAAGATCTACGTCGGCAACAGCCACGTCGGCGATCTGCACGGCGTGGTGGTGCGCACCGGTGAGGGCTCCAGGGGCCTGTCGGCCTTCCTCGTCGAGTCCGACAGCCCCGGCTTCCGGGTCGGCGAGCAGCGGCCCGCGATGGGGCTGCACGGCTTCAGCTTCGGTGAGCTGTTCTTCGACAACTGCCGGGTCCCGGCGGCGAATCTGCTGGGCCGGGAGGGCGACGGACTCTCGGTCGCCTACTCCTCCAGCGTGCTCTACGGACGCCCGAACCTCACCGCCGTCTCCCTGGGGATCCACCAGGCGGTGCTGGACGAGACGACCGCGTTCTGCGCCGAGCGGCAACGCTACGGCAAGCCACTGGCCGATCTGAGCACCGTCAAGCTCAAGCTCGGACGGATCCAGTCGCGGCTGCTGCTGGCCCGGCTGTCGGCGTATCACGCGGTGCACCTGCTCGACCAGGGGCAGCCGTGCGACGCGGAGTTGATGAACGCCAAGCTGGTGAACGTGGAGTCCGCGCTGGAGTCGGCGCGCGACGCGATGGACATCCATGCCGGGTGCGGGCTGTTCACCGACCGGCCGATCGAGCGCTTTCTGCGGGACGCCCACCACATCTTCGCGCCGGCCGGCACCTCCGACATCCAGCTGCTGCGGCTGGGCGAGCTGGCCCTGGGCCGGACGCACGGCGAGTGGTCCCGCCGGCTGGCGGACCTGCTGCGGCTGGAGCCCTCGGAATGGCCGGAGGACGAGCCCGCGACGGCGCCGGGTGAGGATGCCGCGGCCACGGTGCCGGTCCAGCGCACGGGAGGGTCGCCCCGGCGGCCGTGGTGCACCGGACGGACGTGAACGGCCGGCCGCGTCCCCGAGTCGCGGCCGCCACCGGCCCGGAGCCCATGCGGCGGCCCCGGGCCGGCCGTCCGGCACCAGCAGGGGCCGTACGCCGGGCTCCGGGGCCGGGAGCGGGCGGATCAGGGCGCGTCGGTGTGCTGCGCCTCCATGCTGTGGATCTGCTCGACGAGTTCGGCCGCCATCGCCTTGATGGTCTCCAGTCCCTCCCGCCCCCAGGGGCGCGGTTCGAGGTCCACGACACAGACGGTGCCCAGCGCCATCCCCGTACGGTCGATCAGCGGCGCGCCGAGGTAGGAGCGGATGCCGATCTCGTCGACGACGGGGTTGCCGGCGAACCGCGGATAGTCACAGACGTCCTCCAGCACCAGGGCCTTGCGGCGGACGATGACATGCGGGCAGTAGCCGTGGTCGCGGTCCATCACCCGGCCCGGCTGGGCGCTGGCCGGCGCCGGGCCCAGCTCGACGGCCCGGTCCTGGTCGGGCGTGTAGAGACCGGCGAAGTACTGCCGCCGCTCGTCGATGAAGTTGACCATCGAGTACGGCGCGCGGGTGGTCCGGGCGAGCTTGCGGGCGAACTCGTCGAACGCGGGCAGCGGCGATTCACCGATGCCCAGGGCGCGCAGCCGGGCGACGCGGGCGGGGGCCTCGTCGTCCTGCGGGGTGAGCAGCAGATGCCGGGTCGGGTCGTAGGAGACGTAGGGAACGCGGGAGGCGGGGTGGTTCATGGCAGCTCCGGGGTCGCGGCGAGGGCGGGGGTGAGCAGGTGCTGGACGAGTGCCACCAGGACGCGGGTCGCCGAGCTGCTCCGTCGGGCGTCGCAGAGCACGACGGGGACGTCCGGGGAGAGGTCTATCGCGCTGCGGACCTCGTCCGGTGCGTAGTGGTAGGCGCCGTCGAACTCGTTGACGGCGACGATGAAGCGGATTCCGCGCCGTTCGAAGAAGTCGACGGCGCCGAAGCACTGGTCCAGCCGCCGGGTGTCGGCGAGGATCACCGCGCCGAGCGCGCCGTTGGACAGCTCGTCCCACATGAACCAGAAGCGCTGCTGCCCCGGCGTGCCGAAGAGGTAGAGCAGATGCGCGGGGCTGAGGGTGATCCGGCCGAAGTCCATGGCGACGGTGGTGGTGCTCTTGTCCTCGACCCCCGCCAGGTCGTCGGTGCCGACGCTGATCTGGGTGAGGAGCTCCTCCGTGCTGAGCGGCTCGATCTCGCTGACCGCGCCGACGAAGGTCGTCTTGCCGACGCCGAAGCCGCCCGCGATCAGGATCTTGAGCGCGGTGGGGAAGACATCGGCCGCGGGATCCCCCGGGGCCGGGAGGTCACAGTCGTTTGCGAAGTCCATTCAACACCGCCTCCAGCAGGGCTCGGTCGGTACGGGACGCGGACCCTGCCGAAACGGCCGCGGGGGCCCGCGCGGTGAGCGCCCCGCAGTCGACGAGGTCGGCGAGGAGCACCTTGGTGACCACGGCGGGCAGCCGTATGTGGGCGGCGATCTCCGCCACGGAGACCGGCCCGCCGCACAGCCCCAGCACCTGGGCGTAGTCGGGGCCCTGGCAGGAGACGGGCCGCCGGCCGGTGGCCATCACCATCGTCAGCAGGTCGAAGTGCGCCGTCGGGCGGGTGCGGCCGTTGCTGATGGTGTACGGGCGGACCAGCCGGCCCGCCGCGTCGTCGTACCAGGGTTCCCCGCCCTGCCGCCGTCGGCGACGCACGGCCATGGTCATCGACCACCCGCGGGGGCCTGTTGGCGGGCGGGCGTGGACAGGTACGGGCGGACGCTCTTGACCAGCATCGACATCTCGTAGCCCAGGACCGCCACATCGGCTTCCCGGCCGGCGAGCACGGCCAGGCAGGCGCCGGAACCGGCGGTGGAGACGAACAGGAAGGTGGACTCCAGCTCGACGACGACCTGGAGGACGTCATCGCCCTCCCCGAAGCGCACCCCCGCGCTGCGGGCGAGGGAGTAGAGGCCGGAGGACAGGGCCGCCATGTGGTCGGCGCTGTCCGGGTCGAAGCCGTGGGCGGCCTTGACCAGGCCGTCCGAGGTCAGCAGGAGCGCGCTGCGGGCGTGCGGCACGCGCTGTACGAGCCCGGTCAGCAGCCAGGACAGGTCGGTGTGCTGGCCTCCCTGCAGTTGCGAATGCGCCTGTGCACGCACGTCACTCACCATGGTTGCGGTCGTCTCCTCGGGGGCGGGCCATCGGGGCGTCGTGGTCACGGTCGTAGAGAAGGTCGTCGCCGGCCGGGACGGCGGTGTCGCCGCCGTGAGCCGGGGGGATGTGGTGCTCGCCGGTGTCACCGGCGTAGCAGTCGTCGCCGAGGCTGAATCCGCGCCGGAAGGCCGCCATCAGGCCGGGGTCGTGCTCGGGCTCCGGGCCCGTGCGGCGGGTGGCGGACGGCAGGATCGGCTCGCCGCGCAGCTCGGGGACGAGGTGGGTCTGCTTGCGCCGCCGGGGCAGCCGGGGGCGGGCGCTGTTGTCCACCACCGGCGGCGCGGGCGGCAGGACGACCGGGCCGGGATCGGCCGGGAAGTCGGCGGGAGCGAGCTCGCGGGCTCGCGGCTCGGGCAACTGGGCGTCGGCCATGGGCACTTCAGGGGTGCGGACGCCGGAGGCGTGAACGAGTCGGCGACGGGCGGCGCCGGGGTCGGGCTCGGCGGGAACGGGGGCGGGTGCCGGGATCCCGTCCGTACGGTCGTCGTAACCGCGCGCCGCCAGGTCGAGCGCGTGGTCCGGGGCCGGGGCGGGGCGGGGGACGGCCACCGTCCACGCCCCGTCGACCGCTGGCTCACTGCGGTCACCACGGTCGGGAACGTCGTGCCGGTCGCGGAGGTGGTACGGGTCGTGGAGGTCGGGCCGGTCGTGGAAGTCGGGCCGGTCGTGCGGCTCGTGGTGGTCTCGGCGGGCGTGCCGGGCCGGGCCGGTGTCGCGGTCGTCGGGGTAGGCGGTGCCGTACCCCCCGTCCGGCTCCGGTGCCGGCCCGGCGTCCGGGGATTCGGCGGCCGCGGCGGACGCCTCGTCGCCCTCCCCCGCGGCCGGTTCGGCGCCGAGCAGCGCCTGGGGCACGATCAGGACGGCCTGCACGCCGCCGTAGATGTTGCTCTGCAGCCGGACAACGATGCCATGCCGCCGGGCGAGCGAGGAGACCACGAACAGTCCGATGCGGCCGTCGCTCAACAGCTCGGCGACATCGATGTGTTCGGGGTCGGCCAGCAGCCCGTTCATCCGGCGCTGCTCGTCCGCCGACATCCCCAGCCCGCGGTCCTCGACCTCGACCGCGAGACCGGCGGTCACGAGCTGGGCGCGCAGCAGGACCGGGGTCTGCGGGGCGGAGTAGATCGAGGCGTTCTCGACGAGTTCGGCGAGCAGGTGGATCACGTCGGCGACGGCATGGCCGCGCAGGGTGCCCTCGATCGGCGGCACCAGCTTGATCCTCGGGTACTGCTCGACCTCGGCGATCGAGGAGCGCAGCACCTCGGTCAGGGACACCGGACGGCTCCACTGGCGGCGCGAGATGGCACCGCCGAGCACGGCGAGGTTCTCGGCGTGCCGGCGGATGCGGGTGGCCAGATGATCGACGTGGAAGAGGCCCTTGAGCAGGTCCGGGTCCTCGACCTGGTTCTCCAGCTCGTCCAGCAGCTCGATCTCGCGGTGGACCAGGGACTGCAGCCGGCGGGCGAGGTTCACGAAGACCTCGACCTTCTGTTCGCTGCCGCTGGCGTTGCTGCGGGCGATGGCGACCGCGTCGATGACGGCGGACTCGGCGGCCCGGCCGGCGGCGGCGACCTCATGGGCGAGCAGGTCGAGGGTGTCGCCGGTGGGCGCGGGGGCCGTGTCCGGCTCGCGGCGCTGGAGCCATTCGCCCTGCCGCACCCGGTCCAGCAGGGCGTAGAGGTCGGACTGGCTGCGGGCGCAGACCTCGCGGAGCCGGTCGTAGCGGGCCACGGCGGCGCGGGACTCGGCGTGCGCGGCGGCGACCGCGGTCAGCACGATGACGCAGACCAGGGCGAGCCCGCCGGCCAGCACCACCCCTTCGCGCCCGGTCAGCCGGGCACCGCCGGACTGCACCACGAACGCGGCGACCGCGGTGCAGACGACGGCGACGAGGAGACAGGGCACGGCGGCGAGCCGGACCAGCCGTGACCGTATCGCCGCATCGGTGGCAGGATCGCGGTGCGGGGCCCGGCCGTGCCGTCCGCCGTCACGCTCCCGCCGCCGGGTGGAGCTGGGGACAGGAGCGGCCCCCGGGGAGCTGGGGGGTCCCGGGGACCTCTCAGGCTCCTGGGACATCTGGGTCCCCTGGGGGAATGCGGTAGGCATCGGCGCCCTCCGGATCGGCCGTTGGCAGTTCGCGGAGCACGCACGCTAGTTGTTGCGGGGGGAGTGTCCGGAGCCACTTCGGGCTTTCGCTACCCCACGCCACCTCCTTGAGTGGGCGATGCACGTACATCCGTACGACGTAATCCGAACTTCCGTCCAGCAAGGCGGAGTTACCGCTTCAGGAAGCGCGCCTCCGGGGGCTCACGACGGTGTCCGCGGCCGCGCGGCACGGCGGGCCCGGCCCGGTGAGCGGCGGACCGGGCCGCCAGGCATCCGTTGCCGCACGCCGCTCACCACTGACGCTGCCCGCGATCCGGCTGATTCAATGGCCGCCGAGGCGAGAGACGAGGTGAGAGACATGGTGAGCTACGACCGGATCCTGGCGTTCGCGGCGATGTCGCTGCTGGTGATCGTGATCCCCGGGCCCAGCGTGCTGTTCGTGATCGGCCGGGCGCTGGCCCACGGCCGGCGGACCGCCCTGGCGACGGTCCTGGGCAATGTGCTGGGCTCCTACCTCCTGGTGGCCGCGGTCGCGCTCGGCCTCGGCTCGCTGGTGGAGCGGTCCGTCACGATCCTCCTCGCCGTGAAGCTGGCCGGCGCGGCCTACCTGGTCTTCCTCGGCGTCCAGGCCTTCCGGCACCGTAAGGACATGAAGCCGGGGGCCGTGCAAGCGCCCGGGGCGACGGCCCGTGGTGATCTGCGGACGATCGCCGACGGCCTCCTGGTCGGCGTCACCAACCCCAAGGGCATCGTCTTCTTCGCCGCCGTACTCCCCCAGTTCGTGGACCCGTCGGCGGGCGGGCTGCCCGCCCAGATGCTGATCCTGGGCCTGGTGCCGATCTGCATCGGCCTGATCACCGACACCGTGTGGGGGCTGACGGCCTCGGCGGCCCGCGGCTGGTTCGCCCGCTCCGAGCGCCGGCTGTCGATGATCGGCGGGGCCGGCGGCTTCGCCATGATCGGCCTGGGCGTGACGGTGGCGGTCACCGGCCGCGCGGACTGACCCCGGCGCCCTCCGCCCTCGCCTCTCGCGAGCCTCGCGCCGCCGGGTGCGGCAGCCGGCGGAGCGGTATCACCGGCTGCCGTAGGCAGCGGCGGCGCGCCGGTACTCCTCCTTCTCCCGGCCGAAGTCGGGCACGTCGGCGGCGGTGCGGTCGCCCGGGCCGAAGACCCGGGCGAGGGCGTCCGCGCCGTCACCGGCCGCGGCCGCCCGGGGCAGCATGACCTCCTCGTACGCGGTCACCGCCGCGTCGACGGTGTCGTGGCGGGCCAGGGCCAGCGCGAGTTCACAGCCGTCGAGCATGGCGAGATTGGCGCCGTTGCCGCCGAAGGGCGCCATCAGATGGGCGGCGTCGCCGAGCAGGGTGACGCCGGGGGTGTGCGGCCAGGTGTGCGGGGCGGGCAGGACGAACAGCGGGCGGTGGACGTAGGGGCCGTCGTTGTCGGTGATCAGGAGGCGGAGCCGGGCGTCCCAGCCGGTGAACTTCTCCAGCAGGGCGGCGCGCACGGCCTCGGTGTCGCCGGGGAGGCCGGCCGGGCCGCCCCCGTCGCTCTCCTCGCGGACGGCTATGTAGGCGCGCACATGCCCGTTGCCGTTGCGCTGCGCGAGCAGGCCCTTGTGGTCGCCGGTGGCGAAGGTGTGCCCGTCGCCGACGAGCGCGGCGACGGCAGGATGGTCGGTGTCGACCTGGTCGAAGTGGGCCTCGATGAAGGTCACTCCGGAGTAGACCGGCACGGCCTCGCTGACCAGCGGGCGCACCCGCGACCAGGCCCCGTCCGCGCCGATGACCAGGTCGGCGTCGGCGGTCGTGCCGTTGTCGAAGGTGAGGCGGTGGGTGCCGTCCGGGCGGGCGGCGGCGGAGCGCAGACCGTGGCCCCACCGGACGGTGCCGGGGGCGAGGGAGTCGGCCAGGAGCGTGCGCAGCAGTCCGCGGTCGATCTCGGGAGCGGCGTCCTCGCCCGCCGGGGGCCGGTAGTCGGCGAGGACCTCGCCCTGACGGTTGAGGGCGCGCATAGCCTGACCCTCCGGCCGGGCGCGGGCGAAGAACGTGTCGAGCAGGCCGGCTTCCGCGAGGGCGATCTGCCCGGAGTCGGCGTGCATATCGAGGGTGCCGCCCTGGTCACGGGAGTCGGCGGAGGCGTCGCGCTCGTAGACGGTGACGGCGATGCCGTGCCGCTCCAGGACACGGGCGCAGATCAGGCCGCCGGGGCCGGCACCGATGACGGCGATGCGGGGTGCGGACGAGGGGGCGGGTACGGGTACGGCGTTCATGGCGGCTCCGTCGAGTCGGGTCGGGAGGATGCGCCTCGCTCGGTACGTCAGGGCGAGGGGTGCGGCCGGCCGGGGGTGCACCCCGCCGCCGGCTCGACCAGAAGAGCACACTCACTAAAAAAGTGCAACGACTCAACTTTCAGAACGAGGCAATAAGTGGGTACAGTGCGGTGGTGAGCGATACACCGAAGCCCGTGGGACGCCGCGAGCGCAAGAAGGCCGCCACCCGTCAGGCGCTGGCCGACGCGGCCCTGCACCTGTTTCTGGAACACGGCTATGGCCAGGTCAGCGTGAGGGACGTGGCCGAGGCCGCAGACGTGTCCACCACGACGCTGTTCAAGCACTTCCCCAGCAAGGAGGCGCTGGTCTTCGACGAGGACACCGACCAGCAGGCCGCTCTCGTCGCCGCGGTCCGCGAACGGCCCGCCGGGCGCTCCCTGCCCGCCACCCTCCTCGACCACCTCCTGCGCACCCACCTCCCCACGACGGCCGACCCGGGATTCCCCCGCTACCGGCAGCTCGTCCTCGGCACGCCCGAGCTGCGCGAGTACGGCCACCGCATGTGGATGCGCCATGAGGCGGCCCTCGCGGAGGCGATCGCCGACGAGACCGGCGCCCCCCGGGACGACGCCGCCTGCGCCGCACTCGCCCACTTCGCCCTGGAGTCGGTCGCCCTCACCCACGACCGGGACGATCCCCGCAGCACGCTCGAAGCGGCCTTCGCCCTCCTCGAACACGGCTGGTCCGGCCGCACCCGGGGCGCGGACCAGGCGACGTGACCAGCACGGGGCGGACGGGAGCGGAGCGGGCGCTCAGCGAAAGCGCAAGGGGCGGCCGGCCCGCGGAGGGCCGCGTCGGCCGGCCGCCGGGCGCCCCGTCTCAGCGGTCCGCCGCGAGGTCCACGTCCGTAGGGGCCACCACCGGGGGCCAGGCGGGCCAGCCATGGGCGGGCGGCACCGCGATCGCCCGCCACCACGGGTAGACGGCCGGCGGCTCCGCGGGCTCGAAGGGCTCGCCGGGCCTCGGGTGCACCGTGCTCACGCCGGCCTTGCGGGCCGCGGTCAGCGTCCAGTCGGCGGGCTCCGCCCAGGGGTGCAGCGCCAGGTTGAACGTGCCCCAGTGGATCGGCAGCAGCACCCCGCCGGGCGTACCGCCCTGGAGGTCGAGGTGGGACCGCACGCCCTGTTCGGGATTCATGTGGATGTCCGGCCACATGCCGGGATGCCGGGTGTCGGAGGCGTGGTTCCGGGGCCAGAAATCGCTGTACGCGCCGATCTGGATCATCGTGGCGTCGAACGGGCCGTGCGCCGCGCCGATCTCCGCGAACCCGGGGAAGTAACCCGTGTCGCCGCTGTGGAAGAGCCGGTGGTCGGGGCCGGCGACCACCCAGGACGACCACAGGGTGTGCTGCGGGCCGCGCAGCCCGCGGCCACAGAAGTGCTGCGCGGGGGTGGCCGTGAGCGTCAGACCGTCGATACGGGTGGACTCGTGCCAGTCGAGTTCGGTGATCCGCTCCGCCGGTACGCCCCAGAACTCCAGGTCGGCGCCGATGCCGAGGGGTACCACGAACGCCGCGCCGGTGCCGGTCAGCCCTTGGACCGTCGACATGTCCAGATGGTCGTAGTGGTCGTGCGAGATCACCACGACGTCCACCGGCGGCAGTTCGTCCAGGCCGACGGGCACCGGGTGCAGCCGCTTGGGGCCGGCCCAGTCGAACGGCGAGCAGCGCTCGCCCCAGACCGGGTCGAAGAGCACCCGCCGGCCGTCGATCTCGGCCAGCACGCTCGAATGCCCCATCCAGGTGAGCCGCAGCCCGGATGCCGGCGGCCGGCCCCACTCCTCGGCGGTCGGGCGGTGCACCGGAATCGGGCCGACCGGCGCCCGGCGCAGCCGTCCCTCCCGGCTCAGCTGCGCCCGGGCCATCTCCAGCGCGGCGCCCTTGGGCGGCCGTCCGGTCGGCGCCGGGTTACGGAACTGGCCGTCCGCGAACTGCGGCGATCTGCGCATTCTGGCCAGGCGCTCTCCGGACGGTTCGATGCCGAAGCTCGCGGGGCGCAGCGCGGAAAGGCCAGCGCGGCGGGGACGGGAACCGGTCACGGCACCTCCATGGTCAGGGCGAACGCGTAGTGAGAGCGGACCGCCCGCAGGCGGCAGGTTCCGGCACACCGCGCCACTCGGCACCGTCGTGCGACTTCCGCACCACGGCACCCGGACTCCACACCATCACCCTCTGAGGAAAACCGCGCGACCGGCCGTGACATTCCGGGGATCGGAGGTGATTTTGAGCCGGAGGGCCGCGACGCCTCCCGATGCGGGACTTTTCGGCATCCCGGACGCCTCCGTCGCGGTGAACCGCGGCGCCCGGAGGGCGGCGGACGCCGGTCGCCCTCATCTGTGGCGGGGCCCTACTCCGGCCCGAATTCCAGGGCGAGCTGATCCTCGACCGGGCGGTAGCCCAGCCTCCGGTAGAGGGCATTGCTGGTGGGATTGGCCAGGTCGGTGAAGAGCAGCACCTCCCGCGTGCCACCGGCCCGTACGGCGGCGGAGACGGCGGCCGTCACCGCTCCCGCATAACCGCGTCCGCGCAGCTCGGGCGGGGTGTGGACGGGGGCGATACGGGCCGCGCCGGCCAGTGGGGCGGTGTGGCAGGCCATCGAGACGGGCCGGCCGCCGCTCTCCCACAGCACGCAGCGGCCGCCGGCGATCCGGTCGTCGGCCGCGCGGGTGTCCGCCGGCGGCGTGCCGCCGATCTCCGCGGCGAAGGCGGTGAACCAGGCGTGCAGCAGATCCCGGTCGGCGGTCGTGGCGCGCCGGGCCGTGCCCGCCGGTGCCGGGGACGGCTCGATCAGCCGGTCCAGCCGGTGGAGCCGCAGGCGCCGGACGCAGGTCACCGTGCCGCCGTGGCGCCGCCGCCAGGCACCGGAGACCGCCTCGGCCGCCGCCCGGCCGGCCGTCACCCCCGGGATCCCGCTCCGCTCCGCCACCAGCCTCTCGACGAGCGCGTCCGCGGCCTCGTCCGGCATCGGTGACAGCAGCGCGCTCCGCGGCGGGGTCCACACGAACGCGGCGCCGACCGGTGCCCCTCCGTCCGGCCGCCACCAGCCGAACTCCGGCGCCCGCGCCCCGTACGCGGCCGCGCCGGGCGAACGCAGCGACGACGCCACCGACAGCAGCACCGTGTGCCGTACCGGCCGGCTGCGCAGGAACGCCCCCGCGGCCGTCTCGAACTGCTCAGGATCCCGGGTCGTGGTCCATGCCATGCCTCATCCTCGCGTGGACCTGCGCGCGGCCGCAGCCGGTTTTCCGGGGCCGGCGGACACCCCCTCGACGGCTGTGGGCGGTGCGGGGAGGCCGGGGCGGCGCGGCAGGAAGACGGTGCGCAGGGCGATGCGCGGGGCGACCAGCCGCGCCGGCGGCGCGGTGAGGCAGAAGACGTCCCGGTAGGCCGTGCCGACGACAGGTCGATGGCGGCGCGGGCGGCGAGCCGTTCGAGGTACCACGTGGTCAGCCGTTCGCCGGCACCGGCCTTGCTGTCCGAGCGGCCGGCATAGGGACGGTCCGCGCCGACCGCGGCGAGCCAGGCGGGCTCCGCTGCGCGGGCCACCGCCCGCTGCGCCTCGGCGGTGCTCCCGCCGGCCGCGAGCGTGTCGCGCACCGCCAGCGCGCCGAGGGCGGCCACCGACATGCCCTGCCCGTACACGGGGTTGAAGGTGCAGCAGGCGTCCCCCAGGACGAGGAACCCGTCGGGCAGCGCGCCGGAGCGTTCGAAGTGCCGGCGGCGGTTGCAGGTGTCGCGGAAGCCGTACACGGGCGTGAGCGGCTCGGCCCGGCTGAGCAGGTCGTGGACGTACGGGTCGCCGATCGTCGCGCTGAACGCGGTGAACTCCGCGGCGTCCGTGGGCGGGTGGTGTCCGCGCACCCCGGACAGCGTCAGCAGCCAGTTGCCGTCCTCGACCGGAACGTACGCCGCGCCGCGCGGACACTCGGGCCAGCCGGGGACGTTGACGCCCACCTCGGGCGCGGCCGCGTCCTTGGGGCGGTACATCCGGGTGGCGTAGGCGATCCCGGCGTCCACGGTCACCTCGTGCGGGGCGGTGCGGCCGAGTGCGGCGTACCACTGCGGGGTGCGGGAGGCGCGGCCCGAGGCGTCCACGACCAGACCGGCCGTCAGGTCCCGCCCGAATCGCGCGCCGTCCCGCGACCGCACCCGTACCCCCGTCACCCGCCGCGCGTCCCCGGTGAGTCCGACGGCCTCGGTCGCTTCGAGGACCTCGACGCGGGTGCCCGAGCCGGCGGCGGCCCGCAGCACCCGCTCGCGCACGACCGCGTCCAGCACCGGCCGGGTGACGCTCAGGGTGCGGTGCCGGCCCTCGTCGAAGCGGCGCTGCCAGCCGGTGGGGGTCCGGGTGAGCAGGTCGCGCGGCAGTTCCAGGCTGCGGGCGCCCGCTGCGCCGAGGGCCTCGACCGTGCCGGGCAACAGCTCCTCCAGGGCCCGTTCGCCGCCGCTGAGGAGGATGTGCAGGTGGCGGGCTGCGGGACGCCCTTGCGGAAGGCCCGGCCCTGCGGATAGCGGTCGCGTTCGACCACGGTGATCGTGTCGACGTGCCCGGTCAGGGCCGTGACGGCCAGCATCCCGGCGAGCCCGCCGCCGAGGACGAGCGCGGTGCGTCCGCCATTGGAGTGCTCTGCCATCCCTGCCTCGCCCCTCACCGGCCCGTCCGGCCGCTGTACGCCGGCTCGTGGTGTTCCCCGGACGGCTCGTGTGCCGGGGATCCATGCGCCGCCCCCGGTAGCCGAGCGCCGGGGCCGTTCAGGCTTCAGTGTCCGCGACGACCGCGTCGACGGCCCGCCGTCTCACCTGCTGGACGAATGTGCGGTGCGCTCCCGCCGGGCCCCGTCCGCACCGGCTCCGCGCCCACCGCGGACGCACCCCTGGCCCCGTGCGAGACGTTGCCCCCTCGCGTCACCGGCCTTGCTGACATCCCGTCATGAGGCGTGCCTGCGTCTAGACTCCGGACAGCGGACGGACCTCGTCCGCAGCGGTCTCACCAGCAAGGGATTCGTCTCACCAGCAAGGGATCCAGGGACGCTTGTGACATTCCAGCAGGTTTCTGAGCCGTATGACGCCTATGACGTCCTCGTCGTCGGCGGATCGGGCGTGGACACCGTCGTACCGGTCGGCGCGCTGCCCCTACCGGCCACCGACTCCGCCGCGGTGCCCCCCATTCGCGAAGAGGTGGGACACACCGGCACCGGCGTCGCGCTGGGCTGCGCGGCGCTCGGACTCACCACCGGGTTCGTGGACTTCGTCGGCGACGACCACCCCGGCAGCCTGGTCCGCACACGGATGGCCGCCGGCGGCGTCGACTTCCGGCCACTGATCTCACCGCAGGGCACCCGGCGCGGGGTCAACCTCGTCTCCCCCGACGGGCGCCGGACGTCCTTCTACGACGCCCGCGACCCGCTCGACCTGCGGATGCCGCCGGAGCACTACCTCCCGGCACTGCGCCGGGCCCGACACGTCCATCTGTCGATCACGCACTTCGCCCGTTTCCTGTACGACGACATCGAGGCACTCGGCGTCCCGGTCTCCACTGACCTGCACGACTGGGACGGGCTGACGGAGCATCACCGGGAGTTCGCGCTCCGCTCGGACCTGGTGTTCCTCAGCACCTCCGGGGCGGGGGAACGGATCGCATCCGTGATGCGGGAGATCGTGCACGAGGGGCGTGCCCAGGCCGTGATCGCGACGGCGGGGGCCGGCGGCGCCTATCTCCTGGCCGCTGACGACCGCTCCCCGCGTCCGGTGCCGGCCGTGGTGCCGCCCGGGCCGGTCGTGGACACCCACGGCGCGGGCGACGCCTTCACCTGCGGGTTCCTCTACGGGCGGCATCTGGGCCGGAGCCTGGAGGACTGCGCGCGGCTGGGCGCTGTCGCCGGGGCCCACGCGTGCACCTCGGCCGGCACGTACACCGCCCTCATCGGCCCGGACGTGCTGAGCGCCGTACCCGGCACGACGCCGCCGGCCACCGCGCCGCAGGCCGCCCCGCCGCAGGCCTCACCGCACCCCGCCGCGCCGCCCGGCGCCGGCCTCGCGGGCCCGCCGGACGACCGGGTCTCCCCCGCGGAGGCGTAGCCGCCCGCTCCCGGCCGGACGGTCCGCGCGGCGCTCTCCCCGTTGGGGGCGCCCCGCCCGTCCGGCCGTCCGGGTCAGTCCTTGCGGCCGACACCGCCGTAGAAAATGGTGTTGTTGAGTTCCTCGGCGCCGGGCACCGCGCCGTCCGGCCGCCACAGCGGCACCCGTACGACGCCCGGCTCCCGCAGGGTGAACGGTCCGAAGAGCGGCTCGATGTCCGCCTTCTCGCGCAGATTGAGGCTCGCGGTGGAGCTCTGGTAGACGCTCACCACGCCGTCGCGCGCCCGCTCGTCGGTGCGGCCCGGCGCGTAGGCCTCGTAGGGCTCGCCGGTGGCGTGCGACAGCACGAGCGCGCTGCCCGCGGGCAGCGCCTCGGCGAGGGTGGCGACGATCCCGGCGGGGTCCTCGTCGTCCCGGACGAAGTGCAGGACGGCGACCAGCAGCAGCGCCACCGGCCGGTCGAAGTCGATGAGTTCCCGGACGGCCGGGTGGTCCAGCACGGCCTCGGGATCCCGGACGTCCCCGAGCACGAACGCGGTGCCCTCGGTGTTGGTCAGCCGGGCCCCGGCGTGGGTGGCGACGATCGGGTCGTTGTCGACGTAGACGACGCGGGTGTCGGGCGCGGTCTCCCGGGCCACCTCGTGGGTGGCGGGCGAAGTGGGGATGCCGGTGCCGATGTCGATGATCTGCCGGATGCCGTCGGCGGCGAGCGCGCGCACCGCCCGCCGCATGAAGGCCCGGTTGGCGCGGGCGCTGAGCCGCACCTGCGGGTGGACCTCGATGACGCGCTCCGCGGCCACCCGGTCGACCTCGTAGTTGTCCCAGCCGCCGAGGTAGTAGTCGTACATCCGGGCCGGGTGCGGCCGGCTGGTGTCGATCTCCTCGGCCGAGAAGCCGGAGTGCTCCGGGCCCCGGACGTACGGGGCGATGCGGGTGACCGCGTCGTCCGGGCCGGACGGGGTAAGGTCCCGGTCGCTCATGCCGTCCTCCGCTCCGTGCACCGCGCCGGTGCCCCCGCGAGGAGGAAGTCGGCGTGGCCCGCCTTCGCGCCCTCGATGAAGCTCACCATTTCGCGGTGCGTGTAGATGAGGGCCGGGCCGTCGGGGTCGGTCGACTGGCGCAGCGCGATCCGGCCGTCCCCCAGCCGCATGGCCTCGACGCACTCGCCGCCGTTGCCGCCGCTCCACGGCTTGTGCCAGCCGTCCGTGCCCAGTTCTTTGGCGGGCATGCCGTTGTAGATGCGTATGCGATCCATGGTTCAGATCTCCTTGCGAAAGCCACCCAGAATGGCCTCGGTGTGGTGTGCCGGCGCGGCCTGCGCACACATCCGGTCGAGGGCCTCCAGGAACTGCGAGACGTCGTTGCGCTGGTCGAAGTACACGGCTCCGACGAGGCTTTCCGCGTACGCGATGTCCGGGAGTTCCGGGATCGGGAAGCGGAAGAGGTGGAACGGGCCGTACATGGCCGGGTGCGGGCCGGCGGCGAAGGGCATGATCTGGAGCCGGACGTTCGGCAGCGCGGTGGCTTCCATGAGCCGGGAGATCTGGTCCCGCATCACCGGGGATCCGCCGATCGGCCGCCGCAGCACGGTCTCGTCCATGACGACCCACAGCATCGGTGCGTTGTCGCGGGTCAGCAGGGACTGCCGTTCCATCCGCAGGGCGACGATCCGGTCGATGTCCGCCGGGGAGGCGTGCGGCATCCCCGCCCGCAGCACGGCGGCGGCGTAGTCCTCGGTCTGCAACAGCCCGGGGACGTAGTGCGGTTGGTAGGCCCGGATGAGGTTGGCCTCGCTCTCCAGGCTGACGTAGGCGCTGAACCACTCGGGCAGGACGTCGCGGAAGCGGTGCCACCAGCCGGGCTTGTTGGCCTCGCGGGCGAGCGAGAGGAAACCCTCGATCTCGCCCTCGTCGACCACCCCATAGGTGGCCAGCAGCTTCTCGACGTAAGGGAGTTTGAGGCCGACCTCGGCCTTCTCCATGCGCCGGATCGTGGCGTGGGTCACGTCGAGCGCCGCTGCGGCCTGTTCGAAGGAGAGCCCCGCCTTCTCGCGCAGGTCCTGCAGCCGCTTGCCGAGCACCACCCGCAGGACGGTCGGTGCACCTGCCGACCGTGGGTCCGCCACGTCCGATCGCCTCCCACTGATTTCAGTGTGCAGCAGTGTGTCATGCCGTCAGGAGCGCCAACAGACTGCGTCTTACGATTCTGCAAATTGCAGAGTGATCCTTGCCATCGGTGACCGGCATCGCACATAGTTACGGAGTGGCTTCCTCCAACAACGCTCCTTCGTTAGGGCGCTGTGGCAGCTCTGTCGCCCAGTACCCGCAGGACGCGTTCCACTTGCCGGCGCGACGCACGTCCGTGCCCGAGGCACGGCGGCGCGTCAGCGCGCTGCTGGGCGAGTGGGGCGCGGATCAACAAGTTCGCGACGACGTGGAGTTGGTGGTCTCCGAGCTGTTCACCAACGCGCTGCGGCACACCGACAGCGAGAAGGTCCTCTGCGAACTCGCCCTGTCCGGCGCGCACATACGCATAGAGATCACCGACCAGGGAGGCCGGGAGAACTCCGCCCCGCACGTGCAGCCCGGCAGCGTGGACAAGGAGTGCGGACGGGGACTGTTCCTCGTCGGCGCGCTGTCCGACAGCTGGGGATCCCGGCCCGCCGACAGCGGACCGGGCCGGGTCGTCTGGGCGGACCTGCCCTACACCGGCACCGCGGCACTCTGAGGCCCCGTTCCGCCCTCGGCGCGGTCGGGGCCTCCGTCATGCCCGGGCCGGTGCCGGCCGCCGGGGACCCCGGCGCCGGTCCGCACCGTCATCCCTCAGAGCGGCAGCAGGTCGGGCCGCTTCGCCTCGACGTGGTCGCCGGAGGACTCGCCGCGCAGCCGGCGGCCGATCCACGGCACGAGGTGCTCCCGCGCCCAGTGGATGTTGTCCCGCCGCGCGTCGGCGGCCGACCGCTCCGCCTCCGGGGGCCACGGCTGGTCCGGGTCGGCCGGCACCCCCAGCCCGAGCACCTGGGCCGCGCGCAGCGCCACCCGGGTGTGCCCGTCGGCCGACAGGTGCAGCCGGTCCTCGCTCCAGGCCCGCCGGTCCTGCACCGACTTCAGCGACCACAGGTCCAGGACGGGGCAGTCGTGCCGGTCCGCGATCGCCCGGACGTGCGCCGTGTACGTGGCGATCTTGCCGCGCAGATGCTTGAGCACGGGGATGCCGCGGGTGTCGAAACCCGTGCAGAGCAGGACCGTGCCGACCGATCCGGCCAGGTCGCGGACGGCCGCTTCGTAGCGCTCCGCGACCGCGTCCGGGTCCGAGCCCGGCCGCAGGATGTCGTTGCCGCCGGCACAGAACGTCACCAGAGCGGGGGCGAGCTCCTTGGCCCGCGGCACCTGCTCCTCGACGATCTGGTCCAGGAGGCGCCCCCGGACGGCGAGGTTCGCGTAGCGGAAGTCCCCCTCCGCCCGCTGGTCCGAGAGCAGAACCGCGAGCCGGTCCGCCCAACCGATGTACACCCCGTCAGGGCCGGGATCCCCGACCCCCTCCGTGAAGCTGTCCCCGACGGCTGCGTACGACCCGATGGCGCCGTGGGCGCCGCTGCTGCTGATGTTCTTCGAATCGTCTGCCACGTCTGGACATACTTCACCTCGCTAAGTGACCTACGCCAACGTAACCAGGGGTTGACGGCGGGTGATAAATGCCACCTGGTCAAATTCTGCCCAAATGGGAATAACGAACGATCACCGCTTGCTTTTCGGGCGCTTCGACGCACCCTGACGCACACCGACACGCCTGGATTGCGGCCTGATTGCCCCTTGCATCAATGTCGTATCGTCGGATGGTGACCCGCCTCGCCGACGAGCAGCGTCGGCGGCCGACACCGAGGAGCGCCCGTGACGCAGACGCCGCAGGTCCCACCGGCCCAGACCGAACTCGCGGAGGTCCGCAACTTCCGTGACGTGGGTGGACTGCCGACCGTGGACGGGCGTCGGGTGCGGGAGGGCAGGTTGTTCCGCAGTGGGCACCTCGCCCATGCGACGGAGGAGGACGCGGCGTTTCTGGCCGGCCTCGGACTGCACACCGTCTTCGACTTCCGCAATGCCTCGGACATCAAGCTGGAGGGGCCGGATGTCGCCCTGCCCGGGGTGCGCAATGTGAACATCCCGCTCACCGACCCGGCCGACGGCGCGGAGTTCTGGACGATGGTGCGCGACGGCGAGCTGGACCAGCTGCGCGCCGCGCTCGGCGACGGGAAGGCCGCGGCCCGCATGGCCGCCACCTACCGCCACATCATCACCACCCGCACCGAGGACCACAGCCGGGTGCTGCATGCGCTCGCCGAGGACAGCGTGCCGGCGCTGATGCACTGCGCGGCGGGCAAGGACCGGGCGGGCCTGTCGGTGGCCGTGACCCTGCTGGCGGTCGGCGTGGAGCGGGACGCCATCGAGGCGGACTACCTCAAGTCCAACGACCCGCACCGCCGCTACAAGATCCGCCGCTCCGACAGCTCCGCGGTGGGGATGTCGCCGGAGGTCATGGAGCTGCTCTCGCCGCTGTTCGGCGCGCACACCGACTACCTCACGGCCGCCTACGACGCGATCGAGCACACCTGGGGCACGACCGAGGCCTACCTCGCCGACGGGCTGAAGCTGACCCCCGCCGTCCGGGAACGGCTGCGGGACAGGCTGCTGACGGACTGACTCCCGCGAGCGGTGCCCCTGTGGCAGTCTGCCCGCCATGATCGACACCTACGAGTTCTCCAGCGACCCGGCCCGGCTGGACGCCGCCGTGGTGCACCACTGGCTGTCCACCGACACGTACTGGGCGGCCGGCCGTTCGCGCGAGAAGCAGGACCGGGCGATCGCCGGCTCGCTGAACTTCGGCGCCTACGACACCCGCTCGGGCGCCCAGGTCGCCTATGCCCGGGTGGTCACCGACCGGGTCACCTTCGCCTGGCTCTGCGATGTCTACGTCGCCCGCGAGGCGCGCGGCAAGGGCATAGGCACGGCACTGGTGACCGCGGTCCGCGACGAGCTGGCCCCCTACGAGGTCCGCCGTATTCTCCTCGCCACCGCCGACGCCCATGAGGTCTACGGCAAGGCCGGGTTCCGCCCCCTGGCGGAACCCGGGAAGTGGATGGCGTACGGACGGCAGTAGGGGCGGGCAGGCAGGCGCCGGTGCCCGGTGCCGTTCGCGCCCGTTTGAGGCCGCCGGTCAGCCCCGTCCCGTCTGCAAGGACTGTTTGACCAGGGTCCGGCCGAAGTCCCACATCAGGCCGCCACCGTGGTGGGCGTCGTCCATGACGGCGGTGAAGGCCGTGACGAACCGGTCGACGTCCCGCTCGGTGATGATCAGCGGCGGGATCAGCTTGATGACCTCCAGGTGGTCGCCGGAGACCTGGGTCAGGATGTGGTGCCGTTGCAGCAGCGGGACCACGACCATCTGCGCGAACAGGCCCTTGCGGGCGGCCTGCAGCATGGTCCAGCGGCCGCGCAGGCCCAGGGACCTGGGGCGGCCGAACTCGATGCCGATCATCAGGCCGCGGCCCCGTACGTCGTGCAGCAGCTCGTAGTCGTCGACGAGCGCGGCGAGCCGGGAGCGCAGCAGGTCACCGAGGTGCCGGGCGTGCGCGACGAGCTGCTCGTCCTCCATCACCGTGAGCACCGCGAGACCGGCCGCCATCGCCTGGGCGTTGGAGCCGAAGCTCGCGGAGTGCACCAGGACCCGGTCCATGGACGAGTAGACCTTCTTGAAGATCCAGTCCTTGCCGAGGGTCGCTCCGATGGGGACATAGCCGCCGGAGAGCGCCTTCGCCACGCACACCAGGTCCGGTTCGACGCCGTCCTCGTGCTGGTAGGCGAAGAAGTCGCCGGTGCGGCCCAGACCCGTCTGCACCTCGTCGGCGATCAGCAGCGCCTTGTGGCGGTGCAGCAGCTCCTGGGCGGCGCGCAGGAAGCCGGGCGGGACGGGGTGGACGCCCTTGCCCTGGACGGGTTCGACCACGAACGCGGCCACGTCGCCGCGCTTCAGCTCCCGCTCCAGTGCGGCCAGGTCGCCCATTTCGACGGCGGTGTCCGGCAGCAGCGGGGCGAAGCCGTCGCGGAAGCCGTCCTCGCCGTTGACGGAGAGCGCGCCGGTGGTCAGGCCGTGGAAGGCGTGGGTGCAGTACAGGACGCGCGGTCTGCCGGTGGCGTAGCGGGCGAACTTCAGGGCGGTCTCGACGGCCTCGGTGCCGCTGTTGCCGAAGAAGACCCGGTCGAGGTGGGGTGCGTGGCTCAGCAGCTTCTCGGCGAGCAGCCCCGGCAGCGGCGGGCAGTCGAAGCGGGTGAGGTCGGCCAGCTGGGCGTCGAGGACGTCGTGCAGCGCCTGCCGGACGACGGGATGGTGGCGGCCCAGGCCCATCACCCCGAACCCGGCGAGCATGTCGAGGTACTCCTGGCCGTCGGCGTCCCAGAAGTAGGCGCCCTCGGCCCGCTCGTAGACCCGGTCGAAGCCGAGGGTGTGCAGCATCCGCGGGAGCTGGTGGTTGAGGTGGCGGGCGTGCAGCTCGTAGCGTTCACCGCCGCGCTCGGCGAGGAGCCCTCGCAGATCGAATCCGGTCACGGTGTGCTCTCCTTACGGCCCGTCGCGGTGCGGCCCAGCGCGGCGCTGATCTGTCCGGCGATCTCGGCCGGGGTGAGTCCGATGTCGGCCAGCAGTTCACCGCGCCGGGCGTGCGGCAGGAACTGCTCGGGGATGCCGAAGGTGCGCAGCGGCACGTCCACGTCCGCGTCCCGCAGGGCTTGGCCGACCGCCCAGCCGACGCCGCCGGTGCGGCTGTTGTCCTCGACGACGGCCACCATGGCGTGCCGTGCGGCGAGCTGCCCGATGGCCTCGTCGACCGGCTTGACCCAGCGCGGATCGATGACGGTGGCGTCGACGCCGCGGGCGGCGAGGAGTTCGGCGACCCGCAGACAGACCGGGGCCATCACCCCGACGGCGACCAGCAGGACGTCCGGGTGCGGTGCGCGGTGGAGGACGTCGACGCCGCCGATCCGGTCGACAGCCGGGACCGGGTCGTCCACGGTCGCCTTGGGGAAGCGGACGACGGTCGGTGCGTCGTCCACGTCGAGCGCCTCGCGCAGCTGGGCGCGGAGCTGCTCGGCGTCGCGCGGTGCGGCGATCCGCAGGCCGGGGACGACCTGGAGGATCGACATGTCCCACATGCCGTTGTGGGAGGCGCCGTCGGTGCCGGTGACCCCGGCCCGGTCCAGCACGAAGGTGACCCCGCACCTGTGCAGCGCCACGTCCATCAGCACCTGGTCGAAGGCGCGGTTGAGGAAGGTGGCGTAGACCGCGAAGACCGGGTGCAGGCCGCCGGTCGCCAGGCCCGCCGCCGACACGGCCGCGTGCTGCTCGGCGATGCCCACGTCCCACACCCGGTCCGGGTAGGCCCGGGCGAACTTCTCCAGACCGACCGGTTGCAGCATCGCCGCCGTGAGGGCGACCACGTCCTCGCGTTCGGCGCCGATGCGCAGCATCTCGTCGCCGAAGACGGACGTCCAGGAGGGGGCACCGGGCGCGGCGGCCGGTGCGCAGGTCAGCGGGTCCATCACGCCGACGGTGTGGAAGTGGTCCGCCTCGTCCTCCAGGGCGGGCGGGTAGCCGCGGCCCTTCTCGGTCAGGCAGTGCACCAGCACCGGTCCGTGGAAGCCCGCCGCCCGGCGCAGCGCCGATTCGACGGCCGCGATGTCATGGCCGTCGACCGGCCCGACGTACTTCAGTCCCAGGTCCTCGAACATGCCCTGCGGGGCGATGAAGTCCTTCAGGCCCTTCTTGGCGCCGTGCAGCGAGTCGTAGAGCGGGGTGCCCAGGACCGGGGTGCGCTGGAGGACGTCCTTGCCCCAGGCGAGGAACTTCTCGTAGCCGTCGGTGGTGCGCAGGATGGCGAGGTGGTCGGCGAGGCCGCCGATGGTGGGCGCGTAGGAGCGGGTGTTGTCGTTGACGACGATGATCAGCGGACGGTCCTTGGCGACGGCGATGTTGTTCAGCGCCTCCCAGGCCATCCCGCCGGTCAGCGCGCCGTCGCCGATCACGGCCACCACGTGGTCGCGGGTGCCGCGGATGCGGTGGGCCTTGGCCAGACCGTCGGCCCAGCCCAGCACCGTCGAGGCGTGACTGTTCTCGATGACGTCGTGTGCCGACTCGGCGCGCGAGGGGTATCCGGACAGCCCGCCCTTGGCCCGCAGCTTGGAGAAGTCCTGCCGGCCGGTCAGCAGCTTGTGCACATAGGTCTGGTGGCCGGTGTCCCACAGGATGCGGTCGGTGGGTGAGACGAAGACCCGGTGGAGGGCGATGGTCAGCTCGACCACGCCGAGGTTGGGGCCCAAATGGCCGCCGGTGCGGGTGACGGCGCGGACGAGGAAGTGCCGGATCTCTTCGGCGAGTTCGGGCAGTCGGGCCGCCGGGAGCGCCTTGAGGTCGCCCGGCTCCCGGAGGTGTTCCAGCATGGTCATGTACGGTCCCCCACTGCTCGGTCCAGTCGTCCCTGCCGGTGCTGCCGGTCCGGTCCGTTGCCGCGGGCGGTGCGGCGGCGGGCCGGGCCGTGACGCGGGGAGCCCGGACAGGCGGGCTCCCCTGTGCTCAGCGGGTCATCCGCGGTTTCCCGCGATGGTCTCCCTGGCCGCCCGCAGGGACTCCTTCAGCGAGCCCATGGTGGCGAGGACGGCGGTCGGCTCGTAGCCGCAGTGCGCCATGCAGTTGGCGCACCGCGGGTCCTTGCCGCGGCCGTACTTCTCCCAGTCGGTCTCCTCGATGAGTTCCCGGTAGGTCGGGACGTAGCCGTCGCTCATCAGGTAGCAGGGGCGCTGCCAGCCGAAGAGCGAGTAGTTGGGGATCGCCCAGGCCGTGCAGGGGAAGTCCGCCTTGCCCTCCAGGAAGTCCAGGAAGAGCGGACTGTGGTTGAGCCGCCAGCGGCGCCGGTTGCCGCCGGCGAAGGCCTTCTTGAACAGCTCGCGGGTCTGCTCGACGCCCAGGAAGTGCTCCTGGTCGGGGGCCTTCTCGTAGGCGTAGGCGGGCGAGAGCATCATCTCGTCGACCTGGAGGTCGTCGTTGAGGAAATTGAGGACCTCGATGATGGTCTGTGGGGTGTCGGTGTTGAAGAAGGTGGAGTTGGTGGTGACCCGGAAGCCGCGCCGCTTGGCCTCCTTGATCGCCTCCACCGCCTCGTCGAAAACACCTTCCTTGGCGACCGATTCGTCATGCCGCTCGCGCATGCCGTCGATGTGCACGGCGAACGCGAAATACTGGGAGGGCGTGAAATTCTCCAGCTTCTTGCGCAGCAGCATGGCGTTGGTGCACAGGAAGACATATTTCCGCTTGGCCACCAGCTGCCGCACGATTTCGTCGATCTGCGGGTGCATCAGGGGCTCGCCGCCGGCGATGGAGACCATCGGGGCGCCCGACTCCAGCACCGCGCCGACCGCCTGCGCCACCGGCATGCGCTGCTTCAGCACGCCCGCAGGATGCTGGATCTTGCCGCAGCCCTCACATTTCAGATTGCAGGCGAAGAGCGGTTCCAGCTCGACAATGAGCGGGAACTTCTCCCGCCGCCGGATCATTTTCTGCTCAAAAAGATAGGTACCGACCCGGATGGACTGACGAAGCGGCATGACCATCTGACTCACCTCCAGGGGAGCAGCAAAGAACGGTGCCATTCGTAGAAAACAGGCAGGATGGAACGCAGGACTCGGAAGGCTGATATTCCACCGCGCACGGTGCCGATACGCACGAGTTCATGTTCTGGAGCGTCCACGACCACCCGGACGGCCGCAACCGGACGGGGACCGGCCCGCCGCGCCGCCCGGAGCGTGGCGGCGGACTCCATGTCCACCGCGACCGCCCCGGCGGCGTGCAGCTCGGCCCGCTCGGCGCCGCGCACCACGTGGTCGGAGCCCCACAGCAGCCCGCTGTGCACCCGCAGACCACGCTCCCCGAGGGCCCTCAGCAGCGCAGCGTTGTCCCGGCAGGGCGTCTCCGGGGCGTCCGGGTGGTGACCGCGGGTCGCCGAGGCGACGATCACGTCCCCGGGCCGCATGCCGGGGGCGAGGCCGGCGCAGAAGCCACTGGCGACCACCGGCGAACGCTCGGTGACCGCGCCCTCACCCAGCGCCGCGGCCAGGGTGCGTTCGGCCGCCTGGGGGCCCATGCCCGTACGGAGCACGACCGGCCACGGCCGGGCCCGCTCCCCCGCATCCCGGCGGTCGCCGCCGCGCAGTGCGAAGCGCTCGATCCCGAGTGCGCAGGCGACCAGCAGCGGCGGATCCGCGTCCGCCGGGTGCCGGCCGGACATCAGGCCCCCACCGGTGCGGCGGCCGGTCCCCCGCCCAGATAGCGGCCCAGCGCCGTCAGGGGGAAGACCTGGCGGTAGAGGTGGTAATTGATGGAGAAGTCCCAGGGGAAGCCCGTGCCGGTGAAGTACGGCTCGTCCCAGGTGCCGTCCTCGCGCTGGGTCGCGGCCAGCCAGCGCACCCCGCGCCGTACCGCCTCGCTGTCGCGCTCGCCGGCCGCGAGCAGCGCCATCAGCGCCCAGGCGGTCTGGGAGGCGGTCGAGGCGCCGCGCCCGGCCCACTGCTCCTTGTCCTGGTAGGAGCGCTGGTCCTCGCCCCAGCCGCCGTCGTCGTTCTGCACCCGCTCCAGCCACAGCACCGCGCGGCGCACGGCGGGGTGCGAGCGCGGGATGCCGGCCGCGGCCAGCGCCGGGAGCACCGAGCCGGTGCCGTAGAGGTAGTTGGTACCCCAGCGGCCGAACCAGGCGCCGCAGGGGTCCTGTTCGGCCAGCAGCCAGGCGATGCCGCGGCGGGTGCGCGGATCGTGGGTGCGGCCCACGTCGGCGAGCATCTCGACGACATGGGCGGTGACATCGGCCGACGGCGGGTCGATGACCTCCCCGAAGTCGCAGAACGGCAGCCGGTTGGGCAGCGTGCTGGTGTTGTCGACGTCGAAGGCGCCCCAGCCGCCGTCCTTGGACTGCATGCCGAAGTTCCAGCGCACCGCGCGGCGCACCGCGGCGTCGACCCGCTGCGGATCGGGGTGGCGGACCCGGCGCAGGGCGATCACCACCTCGGCGGTGTCGTCGATGTCCGGGTAGTTGTCGTTGTCGAACTCGAACGCCCAGCCCCCGCAGGGGAGTTGGGGCCGCTTCACACTCCAGTCGCCGGGGCGGTCGATCTGCTCGGCGAGCATCCAGTCGACAGCCTTGACCAGCTGCGGGTGATCGGCGGGCACTCCGGCGTCGGCGAGCGCGATGGTGGCCAGGCAGGTGTCCCAGACCGGGGACTGGCAGGCCTCGATCATCCGGGCGCCGTCCTCGCGCCGCACCGCGAACCGGTCGAGGGAGGCCAGGCCGGTGCGCAGCACGGGGTGGTCGAGGTCGTAGCCCAGGAGGTGCAGGGCGATGACGGAGTAGACGGCGGGCGGCTGGATGCCGCCCCAGCAGCCGTCGTTCTCCTGGCGCTCGATGATCCAGCGGGCGGCGGAGCGCATCGCGGCGCGGCGCAGCCTGCGCAGGGCGACCTTGCGGTAGAGGTGCAGCGCCTTGTCGAGGCGCTGGAACAGGCCGTCCCAGCTGACCGCGGGGGCGAGCGGCCGCGGCGGGTTGGGGCGGCGCGGATCGGTGTGCAGCTCGTCGAGGGCGAACGGCGCCGGGCGTACCGGGCGCTTGGCCGAGACGATGGTCAGCGGCACGATCGTCTGCCGTGCCCAGCACCCGAAGTCATAGATGTTGAGCGGGAACCATCTGGGGAAGTAGAGGAGTTCCGGGGGCAGTTCGGGCAGGTCGTCCCACTTCCACCAGCCGAACAGGGCCAGCCAGATGCGGGTGAAGACCCGGGCCGCGGCGATGCCGCCCTGCTCGCGGACCCAGGCGGAAGCCCGGGCCATGTGCGGTGCGTCGGGGGCGTCCCCGGCGAGCCGCAGGGCGACATAGGCCTCGACGGTGGTGGAAAGCTCGCCGGGCCCGCCGTAGAAGGTGGCCCAGGTGCCGTCCGTGCCCTGCTCGCCGCGGATGTAGCGGGCCGCGGCCTCGGTGAGTTCGGGGTCCTGGATGCCCAGGAACTGACGGAGCAGCAGATCCTCTGCATCCATCGTGACGTTGGTCTCGAGGTCGCCCTTCCACCATCCGGCGGGGTCCTGTGCGGACAGCAGATGATCGGTGGCACGGGCGGTCGCGCGGCGGGCGGCATCCGCCGTGTCCTCCCGTAAGGCGGTGCGCGTACGGATGGATGCCGTGATGTTCCCGGCGGTGGCGTCGCCGGCCGAAGGGGCCCGGGGCGGCAGGGCCCCGGCGCTTCCGTCGGTCGTCGCTGTCATGGCTTCCCCTTCGGCAGTGAACTGTGAAAAGCGTGCTCAGGGATTCCGTCGGCCGGCGCCCGGCTGGCGCCGGCCGGCGACTGCGAACTATGCGGTGTCCAGGGCGCTCATCTCTGCCGCACGACGACGAAGTCGGCGAGCGCGACCAGCTCGGCACGGACCTTCTGCGGCATCTCGACCTCGTCGAGCGCGGCGATGGCGGTGGTGTGCTGGCGGCGGGCCTCCTGGGAGGTCCACTCACGGCCGCCGGCCTCCTCGATGAGGGCCGCGCGGGAGGCGAACTCCTCCTCGGTGAAGTCGGCGATCTCGCTCTCGCTCTTCTTGGCGTCCGCGGCCAGGATCCGGGCCAGCCGCTCGGAGGCCTCGCCGCCGGCGGCCAGGGCCGCGACGACCGGCAGCGACTTCTTGCGCTGGCGCAGGTCGCTCCAGGTCTGCTTGCCGGTGGCGTCCGGGTCGCCCCAGATACCGAGCAGGTCGTCGACGGCCTGGAAGGCGAGGCCGAGGTGGTAGCCGTACCGCTCCAGGGTGTCCGCCATGCGGTCGTCGGCGCCACCGAGCACCGCGCCGATGGAGACGGCGCAGGCCAGCAGCGCGCCGGTCTTGTTGCCCTCCATCTCCAGGCACTCCTCGACGGTGACCCGCTCGCGGTGCTCGTAGGAGATGTCCTGGGCCTGGCCGTCGATCAGCTTGCGGGAGGCCTGGGTCAGGCGGCGGGTGGCGCGGCCGGCGTCGACCGTGCCGAGCTCCAGCAGTATTTCGTTGGCCAGGGCGAACAGCGCGTCGCCGACCAGGATGGCCTGCGCCGGGCCGTGCACCTTCCAGACGGTGTCGCGGTGCCGGCGCTGCTCGTCGCCGTCCATGAGGTCGTCGTGCAGCAGCGAGAAGTTGTGCACCAGCTCGACGGCGACCGCGCCGGGGATGCCGACCTCGGGGGCCGCACCCGCGGCCTCGGCCGACAGCAGGGCGAGCGCGGGCCGTACCGCCTTGCCGCTGTCGCCCGCGGTGGGGTGCCCCTCCGCGTCGATCCAGCCGAAGTGGTACGCGGCGACGGTGTCCATGGGAGGAGCGAGCCGGCCCACGGCAGCACGCAGCACGGGAGTGGCGAGTGTCCGCCCGCGCTCCAGCAGCGCGGTGACGCTCTCGGTGTCGATAGCTGGGGAAGCCGGATTCACGGTTTCTCCTCTGTTTCCGATGCTCGTGCTCGTGGGAGCGCTCGTACTCGTGGTCATGCCGCCTCCTGAGGCAACTGGCCCTGGGGGAAGCCGAGTTCTGTGAGTGCCTCGCGAGCGGCGGCAGTGCCGCTGCGAACAGCGCTTTCCATGGTCGCGGGCCACCCGGTGGCGGTCCACGCGCCGGCCAGGAACAGGCCGGGAGCTTGGGTGCGGGCGGCGGGGCGGAGCCTGCCGACGCCCGGTGCGGGCGCGAAGGTCGCGGTGCGCTCGCGGGTGACGAAGAAGTCGTGGACCCTGGCGCCCCGGGCGGCGGGCAGCAGCCGCTCCAGCTCCGGCAGGTAACGGGCGCGGAGCTTGGCGACCGGCTCGTCGATCTCCTCCTGCGCGGCGGACTGCGAGACCGCCAGATACTGGCAGCGCTCGTTGCCGGGCACGCGGGTGAGCCCCGAGGCGTCGGTACGGTCGAAGACCCACTGGACCGGGGAGCCGATCGCGGCGAAGAAGGGGCGGCGCAGCACCTTGCGGTCGTAGACGACATGGAGGTTGAGGATCGGCGCGGTGCCGATCTCCAGCAGCCGGTCCTTGCCCTCCAGCGCCCCGTCGGGCAGCAGGCCGTGGGCCTCGCGCTGCGGTACGGCGAGGACGACGGTGTCGGCGGTCAGCCGCTCGCCGCCGTGCGGGCCGTTCTCCACCGCGACCTGCCAGCCGTCCCCGCTGGGTGTGACGGCCCCGGCGCGGGTACGCAGGGCCAGGCGCACCCCGGCCTTCTCCAGCGCGGTGCGGGCGAGGGTGTCATGGACGTCGCCGAGCGGGACGCGGGACCAGCCGATGTCGGCGGCGCCCGGCGCGGAGAGCAGCCCGGTCCGGAAGACCTTGGCGGCCAGGCCCATCGAGGCGTCCTCGGCACGGGCGTTGAGGGTGGCGATGCCGACCAGGTCCCACAGCGCCTCGACGGCCCGGTCCGACTGGCCGTGGCGGCGCAGCCAGCTGCCGAAGTCGATCCCGTCCAGCGCGGGGTCGGCCGGGTCGAGCCCCTTGAGCGCGAGGGTGGCGCGGACGACGCGGGCCCGCTCGGCGGGGGACAGATGCGGATAGCCGGCCAGGCTGCCGGCGAGGTGCAGGGGGACGGGCAGGGCGGTGCGGCGCAGCCGGCCCAGCCGCATCCCGGCGCGGCCGCCGCCGGCGGGGTCCAGGACCGGTACGTCCATGCGCTCCTGGAGGGGCACCAGGTCCGTGGCGCCGATCCGCTCCAGGAGGGTGCGGTAGGCGGTGCAGCAGCGCAGGTAGACGTGCTGGCCGTTGTCGACGCTCAGCTCGCCGGCCGCGGACTCGCGCCGGAAGGAGAAGACCAGCCCGCCGAGCCGGGGCCGGCCCTCGATCAGGGTCACCCGCATCCCGGCGTCGGCCAGCGCGAGCGCCGCGGTCGTGCCCGCGAGACCACCGCCGATGACCACCGCGGCCGCCCCCTGTGGACGGCCGGACGGCAGCGCGGAGTCGTGACCGAGCCGTGTGGCTCCCGGTGTCATGTGCTCTCCCCCCGTACTGCTGTCAGGGACGCAGCCACCCCGGGGAGGGTTGCCCGCCGCGCTGACGCGGGGTCACCGCCGTCCTTCGCCGTCCGGCGCATCATCCGCGCCTCCTGACGGACTGCCGCCGGCCGATCGCCCGCGCGTCGAGCCCGGACAGCCCGCGCACCGCGACGAACGCCTTCTCCCGGCCGGGCAGCGAGACCCGGCCGCGCAGCACAGCGCCGGGGTCGGCGGCGATCCGGGACAGCAGGCGGTGGTAGATGCCGGCCATCGCGGCCACGCAGGCGCCGCTGCGCCGGTCGAGCATCGGCAGCAGCTGGAAGCCCTCGGCGAACAGCGCCCGGGCGCGGTTGACCTCGAAGTGCACCAGGCCGGTGAAGTCGGAGCCGGGCGGCGGCACGGGGCGGTCGAAGCCGTCCACGCAGCCGAACTTGGCGAGGTCCTCGGCGGGGAGGTAGGTGCGGCCGTTGCCGGCGTCCTCGCGAACGTCCCGGAGAATGTTGGTCAGTTGCAGGGCGAGGCCGAGCGTGTCGGCGTACTCCGGGGCGCGCTCGGTGTCCTGCGCGCCCGGCACCGTGCCGAACACGCCGAGCGAGAGCCGGCCGATCGCACCGGCCACACAACGGCAGTAGACCTTCAGCTCGTCCCACGTCTCGTAGGTCTCGCCGCGCACGTCCATCAGCACGCCGTCGATCAGCTCGTCGAGACCGTCCAGGGGCAGCGGAAAGCGGCGGGCTGCGTCGGCGAGCGCGACGGCCACCGGGTCGGTGTCGTCGTCGTCGATCCGGCCGTCCTTGACGCGGTCCAGCAGCGCCCGGGTGTCCTCCAGGCGCCCCTGCTTGGCGGCGGGCTCCAGGGTGCCGTCACCGATGTCGTCGATCCGGCGGGAGAAGGCGTAGAGCGCCGACATGGCCTGTCGCTTGTCGGTCGGCAGCAGCCGGATGCCATAGGCGAAGTTCCGTGCCTGCTGCCCGGTGATGGCCTCGCAGTAGCGGTACGCAGCGAGCACCGGCGCGGACGCGTGTGCAGTGTCCTCCACGGTCCGACTCACCCCTCTCTTCGCAATGTCGCCGCTACCTCGCGCAGCAGGCTGAGCTTGGTCGGCTTGGGCGGTCCAGGGAGTACGTCATGATCGGCGGCCGCGACCGCCTGGAGCGCGGCACGGCCGCCGGCCACGAAACCGGCCAGCAACAGCTTGAGTCTGCCGTGGACGCTACCCACCAGCGGGGTGCCTTCACGCAGCAGGTCACGGGCGCGTTCCGCCTCGTAGGCGATCAGCGCGCGCACCGATGCGCCCCCGCTGGGCGCGGCCAGATCGGACTCGGTGACGCCGAAGCGTTTCATGTCCTCGGCGGGGAGGTAGATGCGGTCGCGCCCGAGGTCCTCGGCCACGTCCTGGAGGTGTTCGACGATCTGGAGCGCGGTGCAGACGGCGTCCGAGCGGCGGATGCGCTCGGGGCTCGCGGTGCCGGTGATGCCGAGGACGAGCCGGCCGACGGGGTTGGCGGACAGCTCGCAGTAGGCGGCCAGATCGTCGTAGGTGCCGTAGCGGCTGACCCGCTGGTCCTGCCGGTTGGCCGCGATCAGGTCGAGGAACGGCTCGGGGGTCAGACCGCAGCGGCGGACGGTCGGGCCGAGCCGGCGCATGAGGGGGTGGCTGGGGCCCGGGGCGCGGCTGCTGAAGACACGGTGCAGGTCCGCCTCCAGGGCCGTCAGCAGCGCGGCGCGGTCCCCGGCCTGCGCGCGGTCGAGCCCGAGGAGCACGGCGTCCCCGCCACCGGGTGCGAGATCGCCGTCACCGATGTCGTCGACGAGCCGGGCGAAGCCGTAGACGGCCATCAGGTCGGCCCGCCAGACACGGGGGAGGAAGAACGGCGCGACCGGGAAATTCTCGTGTGCGGCCTGATCGAGCACGGTGCGCGTCTGCTCCCGTCCGTCGCCCGCCGCCCCCATTCGGGGGAAGGCGCGACGCGCCTGCTCGTTGTCTCGGCTCACCGGGGGCTGCCCGGCGCATTTCGGTGCCGGAGCGAACCAGTAGCCATTGCCGTCACGTCTCCCGTTCTACACCGCCAAGCTAAAACATCCTATTTCGGACACGCCGCAGCAGGCGACGCGCCCGATCGAGTCCATATCGCCCGCTCGGGTGAGCATTGCCCGACATGTACCACTTGATGCTGTTCAGTACCCGTACAGCTTACGCCGTACGTCTCGCCCGCCTCCGAGGGGGTACCCGGGGCTCCACCCCTCTTCCGGTCAACTTTCCGGCCATCCGAACTGTTCCCGATGACCGGAGAGTTGACGATTCCTTCACATCCGAAGGCCTCCGCGAGGCGGACTCGCGGAGGCCTTCGGGTGCGGAACGGGGGCTACTTGCCCGTTTCCTTCTCGTACGCCTTGATGACCTCGTCGGTGGGGCCGTCCATGAGCAGTTCGCCGCGCTCCAGCCACAGGACGCGGTCGCAGGTGTCGCGGATGGACTTGTTGTTGTGGCTGACGAGGAAGACGGTGCCGGCTTCCTTGCGCAGTTCGCGGATGCGGGCCTCGGAGCGCTTTTGGAAGCTGCGGTCGCCGGTGGCCAGGGCCTCGTCGATCATCAGCACGTCGTGGTCCTTGGCGGCGGCGATGGAGAACCGCAGGCGGGCGGCCATGCCGGAGGAGTAGGTGCGCATCGGCAGGGAGATGAAGTCGCCCTTCTCGTTGATGCCGGAGAAGTCGACGATGCCGTCGTAGCGTTCGCGGACCTGTTCGCGGGACATGCCCATGGCCAGGCCGCCGAGCAGGACGTTCTTCTCGCCGGTCAGGTCGTTCATCAGGGCGGCGTTGACGCCCAGCAGGGAGGGCTGGCCGTGGGTGTAGACCTTGCCGCGCTCGGCGGGCAGCAGGCCGGCGACGGCCTTGAGCAGGGTGGACTTGCCCGAGCCGTTGGAGCCGATCAGGCCGATCGACTCGCCGCGGTAGGCGGTGAAGGACACGCCCTTGACGGCGTGCACCTCCCGCACGCCGTTGGAGGGCTTGCGGCGGATGATGCGGTTGAGCGCCGCGGTGGCGCTGCCCTTGCCCGCGCCCGTGCCGTAGACCCGGTAGACGATGTGCAGATCGTCCGCGATCACGGTGGGGACCCGCTCCTGTGCCGCCTCGGTCGGCTGGACGCCGTTCGTCTGCTCAGCCACGTCCGTACCGCTCCTCAGCCTTCCAGAAATACACAAAGCCCACGACGCCCATCAGCAGCGCCCAGCCGCCGGCGAGCGCCCACACATGCGGCGGCAGCTGGCTCGCCTTGAAGGTGTCGATCAGCGCGAACCGCATCAGGTCGATGTAGACGACGGCCGGATTCGCGTTGAGGATGACCTCCACGAACTTCGGGACGTCCTTGCCCTGAAGGATCACGCTCATGCTGAACATGACGCCGGAGGCGTACATCCAGGTCCGCATGATGAAGGGCATCAGCTGCGCCAGGTCCGGCGTCTTCGCCCCCAGCCGCGCCATCACCATCGCCAGGCCCGTGTTGAAGACGAACTGCAGCGTCAGGGCCGGGAGCACCAGTAGCCACGACCACGTCGGCACCTGCCCGAAGCTGAGCAGGATGATCACCAGCACGCCCATGGAGAACAGCAGCTGCTGCAACTGCATCAGGCAGAACGAGATCGGCAGACAGGCCCGCGGGAAGTGCAGCGCCCGCACCAGGCCCAGGCTGCCGGAGATCGCCCGGGTGCCGGCCATCACCGAGCTCTGGGTGAAGGTGAAGATGAAGACGCCGGTCACCAGGAAGGGGATGTAATTGGGGACACCCCGGCTGGTGCCGATCAGCACACCGAAGATCAAGTAGTAGACGGCCGCGTTGAGCAGCGGCGTCGCCACCTGCCAGACCTGGCCCAGCTTGGCCTGGCTGTACTGCGCCGTCAGCTTGGCGCTGGCGAACGCGGAGATGAAATGCCGGCGGTGCCACAGCTGCCCGATGTACTCCAGCAGGCCGGGACGGGCGCCGCTCTGCGAGAGCTCGTACTTCTGGGCCCGCTGGGCAGGGGTGAGCCCCTCGTCGGAAGATGACGGGGCACTCATGGCGACCGCACTGTCGTGCGTGGTCTCGCTCACAGTTGACACTTTCGTCCTCAAGGTGCGCTGCCGGGGCCACGCCCCGGCTCGCGCCTGATGCTCACGGATACGAGCTTGTCAGATGACGGGAGGGCGGCCCAGTCGGGTCAGTCGCCAAACGGTAGCCCACTTCATGGGGCGCCTGGGACCGCACGGCGAGGCCCAGCCCTCCTTGAAGCCGCCCAGCCAGGCCCGCAGCGCCGGCCGCGACGGCCGGCGGGCCAGGGTGAGCAGGAGCCAGACGCCGAGGTAGACCGGCACCAGCGGGGCGGGGAGGTTGCGGCGGGCCAGCCAGACGCGGTTGCGGGCCACCATGCGGTGGTAGACCGCGTGCCGGGCCGGGGCCGTCGTCGGGTGGAAGAGGACCATGTCCGACCGGTAGTCGATCTGCCAGCCCGCGTCCAGCGCCCGCCAGGCCAGGTCCGTCTCCTCGTGGGCGTAGAAGAAGTCGTCGGGCAGCCCGCCGACCTCCGCGAAGACCGCCGTGCGGACCGCGTTCGCGCCGCCGAGGAAGGTGGTCACCCGCGACGAGCGCATCGGGTCGGCGGCGCGCAGCCGCGGGACGTGCCGGCGCTGGGTCTCGCCGGTGTCCGGGTCGGCGATCCGGAAGCTGATGATGCCCAGCCGGGGGTCCGCGGCGAAGGCCTGGCGGCACAGCTCGGCGGTGTCCTCGTGGGCGAGCAGCCCGTCGTCGTCGAGGAAGAGCAGCACCTCGACGTCGCGGCCGCCGGGCCCGAACGCCTCGATACCGGCATTGCGGCCGGCCGGGATGCCGACGTTCTCCGGCAGCTCGACCGTCCGTATGCCCTCGGGCAGCTCGGGCAGCGGCGAACCGTTGCCGACCACCGCGACCTCGACCCGGTCGCCGTCCTGCTTGGCGACCGAGTCCAGGAGCGCGCGCAGCTCCTCGGGGCGGTTGCCCATCGTGATGATGACCGCGCCGACCTTCATCGTGCTCCTCACTTCAGCCTGCTCGACGCCAGGATGGACACCAGGTGCAGCAGCGTCTGCAGGAGCGCGATGCCGGCCAGTACGGCGACCCCGAGCCGGGAGAAGAACAGGTCGCCCCGCACCGAGTCCAGGACCGCCAGAGCCAGGATCAGCAGGGAGGCCTCGACGCCGAGGACGAGGCGGTGGAACTTCAGCGCCGCGGCCGCCTTGCGGGCCAGCGCCATGCCGGACGAGCGCGGCTCGGACGCCGTCTCCTTGACCGGCGGCAGACCGCCCTGATGACGGGCCACACCGACGAGGTCGGTCTCGGCCTTGATCAGGATGGCGCCGAGCGCGGCGAGCGTGCCGAGGAAGGCCCACAGCCAGTCGATCCGCCCCGAACCCCACAGGTCGGCGGCGCGCAGGCCGAAGCCGACCAGCACCGCGGCGTCGCACAGGTAGGCGCCGACCCGGTCCAGGTACACACCGCCCAGCGAGAACTGCTTCTTCCAGCGGGCGACCTCGCCGTCGACACAGTCGAGCAGCAGGTAGAGCTGGACCATCAGCACGCCGAGCAGGGCCCCCGTGATCCCCGGCACCAGGAGGGCCGGGGCGGCGAGGACGCCGGCGACGGTCATCACGTAGGTCAGCTGGTTGGGCGTGATCCGCGTGTTCACCAGGTGGCGGTCGATGCGCAGCGAGAGCTCGCGCATGTAGAGCCGGCCGGCCCAGTGCTCGCCGCTCCGCCGGTCCTTCACCCCCGGAGGGTGAACGACCGGGCGGAGCTCAGCTACCGATGGCTTCTGCATAGTCGGCGTAAGCGTCCCTGATCTGGTCGGTGGACAGGTCGAGGTGCTCCAGGATGGTGTAGCGCCCGGGGCGGGTCTTGGGTGCGTACGCGACGACCTGGACGAATTCCTCGTCGCTGAAGCCGATCTCACCCGGCGTGACCGGCAGACCGTGCCGGCGCAGCACCTCGACCATCAGGTCACGGGTCTCCTTGTCCCCGCGCAGATGCGTGGCGAACGCGGCGCCGAGGCCGCACTGCTCGCCGTGGCTCGCGGCGCGCTTGGGGAAGAGGAGGTCGAAGGCGTGGTTGATCTCGTGGCAGGCGCCGGAGGCCGGACGGCTGTCGCCGGCGACCGACATCGAGATACCGGTCAGGACCAGGCCCTCGGCCAGCACCTGGAGGAAGTTGTCGTCGCCGACGCCTCCGGGGTGGCGCAGCACGGCCTCGCCGGCCTGGCGGGCCATGGCGGCGGCCAGGCCGTCGATGTCCTCGCCGGTCTCGCGGTGGGCGAGCTCCCAGTCCGCGACCGCGGAGATGTTGGAGATCGCGTCGCCGATGCCGGAGCGGACGAACCGGACCGGGGCCTCACGGATGATGTCGAGGTCGATCACCACGGCGATCGGGTTCGGCACCCCGTAGGAGCCGCGGCCCGCGTCGTTGTCGAGGGTGGCGACCGGCGAGCACAGGCCGTCGTGCGACAGGTTCGTCGCGACGGCGACCAGCGGGAGGCCGATGCGCGCCGCGGCGAACTTGGCACAGTCGATGATCTTGCCGCCGCCCAGGCCCACGACCGCGTCGTAGTGCCCCTTCTTCATGGCGTCGGCAAGCTTGATCGCGTCGTCCAGGGTGCCGCCGCCGACCTCGTACCACTCGGCGCCCGGCAGCTGGGGCGACAGCCGCTCACGCAGCCGCGCCCCCGAGCCGCCGCTGATCGCGATGGCGAGCTTGCCGGACGCGGAGATGCGCTGATCGGCCAGCAGGCCCGCCAGGTCGTCCAGGGCGCCGGCGTTGATGTCGACGACGACCGGGGACGGAATGAGGCGGGTCAGTACTGGCATGCGATGTCACGGCCCTTCGCCAGGTCGTCGTGGTTGTCGATCTCGACCCACTTGACGTCGCCGATCGGTGCCACGTCCACCTTGAAGCCGCGGTTGACCAGCTCCTGGTAGCCGTCCTCGTAGTAGAGGTCGGGGTCCCGCTCGAAGGTGGTCTTCAGGGCGTCGGCCAGCTCCTCGGCGGCCTCGCCCTCGATGAGGGTGACACCGATGTACTCGCCGGTGGCCTCGGCCGGGTCCATCAGCTTGGTGATCTTCTGGACGCCCTTGGCGGGGTCCACGACGACCTTCATCTCCTCGTCGGCCAGCTGCTTGACCGTGTCGAGGGCAAGGATGATCTTCTGGCCGTTGCCGCGGGCGGCGAGCAGGGTCTTCTCGACGGAGACCGGGTGCACGGTGTCGCCGTTGGCGAGGATCACCGTGTGCTTGATGGAGTCACGACCGCACCACAGGGAGTAGGCGTTGTTCCACTCCTCGGCCTTGTCGTTGTCGATGAGGGTGAGCTTGAGGCCGTACTTCTGCTCCAGGGCGGCCTTGCGCTCGTAGACGGCTTCCTTGCGGTAGCCGACGATGATGGCGACCTCGGTCAGGCCGATCTCGGCGAAGTTGCCGAGGGTCAGGTCGAGGATGGTCGTGTCCCCATCGACCGGCACCAGAGCCTTGGGCAGGGTGTCGGTGTAGGGGCGCAGACGCCGTCCGGCGCCGGCAGCCAGCACGAGGCCGATCATGCGGGTTCTCCTTCATCGTGTACGGCGGGTGCTTGGGAGGACACCCAGAAACGGATGCTCTCGACGAGCACCAGCAGCGCCAGGACCACGGCAAGGGCCGTGAGCGCGATTGTGAAACCTTGGGGGGACAGCGCGGCGGCGAGGACGGTGACCACAAGGACGCGTCCCTCGTGCCCGCCGGTTGCCCGCACCAGCCACCGCGGCGGAGCCCCGGTGCCACCGCGGATGCGGTAGACGGTGTCGTAGTGATGGTAGGCGACCGCCGCGACCAGCCCGTACGCCGCGGGCAGCGCTCCGGGGACGTCCGCGCGGGCGGCCAGCACCAGGATCGTGACGTATTCACCGGCCCGGAAGAAGGGCGGCACCAGCCAGTCCAGGGCGCCCTTGAGCGGGCGGGAGACGGCCGCGCCGGCCAGCAGCGCGGAGCAGAGGGCGACACCGACGGTGAGCCAGGACGCGGGGTCGTCCTGGAAGAGCACCCAGACCAGCAGCACGGCGGCTGAGAGAAATGCCATGACGGGCGCCAGGAAGGAACCGGTGCGGCCGCGGCCGCGGGCCCCGGCGGCGATCAGCTCGGCCAGCGGTCCGGAGTCGGCGAGGTCGGCCAGTGCCCGGGCTGCGCGGTCGGTGCGCCGAGCCCGCCGGGTCAGCGAGCGCAGCACCCGGCCCGCCGTGGTGTAGCAGGCGGCCAGGGCGCAGCCGATGAGCAGGGCGTAGAAGACGATGCGCGGGGTGGTCACCGCGGTGAGCACCGCGATCATGGCCCAGCGCTCGCCGATCGGCAGCACGATCATGCGCCGCGCCCAGACCGTCCAGCCGACGCTGTCGAGCTTGTCGGAGAGCGCCGCGGTCGGGCTCGTGTTGGCGCCCGCACCCGTTGCGTCGTGGTTCGCCTCGTTGAAGGAGAAGTCGACGACATGGCGGCAGGTCTGCAGCACCATCGCGCCGAGCGCCAGCGCCCAGACGTCATCCCCTCCGCGGGCCGCGCCCAGGGCAAGACCCGCGTAGTACGCGTACTCCTTGGCCCGGTCGAAGGTGGCGTCCAGCCAGGCGCCCATCGTCGAGTACTGCAGGGAGTAGCGGGCGAGCTGCCCGTCGGTGCAGTCCAGGACGAAGGAGAAGAGCAGCAGCAGGCCGGCGGCGACGAAGCCGCCGCGGGTTCCGGTGGCCGCGCAGCCGGCCGCGATCAGCGCGGTGAGCAGGGACGCGGTGGTGACCTGGTTGGGGGTCAGCCCGCGCCGCGCGCACCAGCGCGCGAGGTAGCGGGAGTACGGGCTGATGCAGTGCGTGGTGAAGAAGCCGTCGCGGGACTTCACAGCGGTGCGCAGCCGGACCGCCTCGTCGTCGACGGCGGCGACGGCTTCCTGTGCCTCCTCACGCCGGGCGGGAGTGAGCGCGACGGTGGCGACCAAGCTGCCCAGCTCGACGCGTTGCAGGCCGGCGCCGTCGCGGTCGAGGCTCTCGGTGAGCGTGTCCGTGAGGACGTCCGTGAGGTGGGCGGTGCCGGCGCCGGCCGGGATCCGGCCGACGGCACGGGCCAGCGCGCCGCGGGCCGCGGGCTGCACGGTGAGCGCGCCCGGTACGGCCGCGGCCGGGAAGCGGGGGTCGGTCAGCGCCAGCCGCAGGGCGTGCAGATGTCCGACGAAGCGGGGGTCGACGACGGCGACCCGCTCCTGTGCGGGCACCGCGGCGAGCAGCTCGGCGGCGGCAGCGGGATCGTTCGCCGTGCGGACGTCAAAGCCCAGCGTGCGCAGGTCGGCTTCGAGCGGCGACCCGGCGACCGGCGGACCGGTGAGGATGGCGGTCGACAGACGAACTCACTCCTTGGAAGCTGACAAGGCAGCTCGGGCGGTCCGCCGTCGATTCCGCATTCGACACGAACTACCCGGGCAGCGGGCGTGGCACACCTCGCCCCCGGAGGGGCCGGGTGGCACGTCGGCAGAGGTTATCGGATCGCCGGATGCGGCCGTTCACCGCGCATTCACCGCCCGATCGAGTGACCGACGGCTGCGCCTGCCGCGATCATCATGGTGGATCGGACGGCGCATGAACAACTGCGCTGCGCCCCCGGTGGCCGCCCCGGTGCCCCTTATGAGCGGGCTGGTCACGGGGCGGGCGGGTTGTGCCGGGGCAGGTGTGGTGCGTGCCATCCCCTCTCCGGCGGGCGGTGGCCGCGCGCCGCCGCCACCGGCCGGGCGGCCGGGATCGCGGTCCCGGGGGCACCGTACGCGACGGCGGATGTGGCCCCTCTCACGGCCGGCGCACTTTCGCTCCGGCGCGCGGGCACGTGGCGCCGCGCACCCGCTGTGCCGCTGATGCGGACCCGGCTAGGGCAGACTTGCGTCGAAGACCGACGACAAGGATGGGCATGCCGATCACACCTGCCAACGGACAGACCGCCGGGGACCCGGCGGTGAGCACACCGGGCGGCGCCGCCGAACCGATCATGCTGGAGCTGGTCGACGAGGACGGTACGACGATCGGCACCGCGGAGAAGCTCGCCGCCCATCAGCCTCCCGGGCAACTGCACCGCGCGTTCTCGGTCTTCCTCTTCGACGAGAAGGGCCGGCTGCTGCTCCAGCGCCGGGCCCTGGGGAAGTACCACTCCCCCGGTGTGTGGTCCAACACCTGCTGCGGTCACCCGTATCCCGGTGAGGCGCCGTTCGCGGCCGCCGCGCGCCGCACGGCCGAGGAGCTGGGCCTGGCGCCCTCGCTGCTGGCCGAGGCGGGCACGGTGCGCTACAACCACCCCGATCCGGACTCCGGCCTCGTGGAGCAGGAGTACAACCACCTGTTCGTCGGGCTGGTGCGGGCCGAACCGGCGCCGGACCCGGAGGAGATCGGCGAGATCGCGTTCGTGACGCCGCAGGAGCTGGCCGACCGGCACGCAGAGGCGCCGTTCTCCTCGTGGTTCATGACCGTGCTGGACGCGGCGCGCCCGGCGGTGCGCGAACTCACGGGACACGCGGCGGGCTGGTAGCGAGCGGGGCGAACGGAAGCTCGGCCCAGATGGCCTTGCCTCCGTTCGCCGTGAGCTCCACCCCGCATTTGCCGCCCGCCTCCGCGGTGAGCGACTTGACCAGCCACAGTCCGCGTCCGCCGACGTCACCCTGATCCGCCTCAAGAGCCTTGGGGCGGTAGGGGTGACTGTCCTCGATCGCGATCTGCAGCCAGTTGGCGCCGATGGTGAGCTGGACGGCGATCTGCGGCGAGAGCAGGGCCGCGTGCCGTACGGCGTTGGTGACGAGTTCGGAGACGATGAGCAGCAGGCCGTCCATGATCTCGGCGGCCACGGGCACACGCTGTTCGGCGAGCAGATCCCGGACCGCGTGCCGTGCCTGCGGCACCGAGGCATCCAGTGCCGGGGCGGTGAACCGCCAGACACCTTCGTACGCGAACGGGGAGGTCAGCTCTTCGGGGGGCTCTGCGGGGGGTCCGGAAGGCATCCTCACAGGAAGAGTCTTGGGAATGCGCTGGTCCGGACCGGGCCGCTGACCACAAGTCGGCGCCTATCGACGCCTTTTGGCCACATCCGAGCGTTTCGACGGACCCGATGACCGGTGCTGTCCCTCGCGCGCTTCGCGTGCGAACTCCCCGGGAGCATCGTCCCGCCCACGGGACCGTCCGGGCCCTACAGCACAGCCGGTCCGGTGCCTGAGCACCGGACCGGCTGTATCTGTGCAGTAGCGGGGACAGGATTTGAACCTGCGACCTCTGGGTTATGAGCCCAGCGAGCTACCGAGCTGCTCCACCCCGCGTCGGTGCACACCACCCTACGGGGCGGTGGCCGGTGGGCCAAATCGATAATCCGCACGGGTCCCGCAGACCCCCGGCCCGGCCGTGCTCACACCGTGCGGTCGGTGATCCGTCCCGCGTCGACCTCGATCCGGCGGGTGGTGTGCACCGCCTGGAGCATCCGCCGGTCGTGGGTGACCAGCAGCAGGGTGCCGGGGTACGTGGCGAGTGCCGACTCCAGCTGTTCGATGGCCGGCAGATCGAGGTGGTTTGTCGGCTCGTCGAGGACGAGGAGGTTGACCCCGCGGCCCTGGAGCAGCGCGAGCGCGGCGCGGGTCCGCTCGCCCGGTGACAGCGTGCGGGCCGGGCGCAGCACGTGCGCCGCCTTCAGCCCGAACTTGGCGAGCAGGGTGCGGACCTCGGCCGGTGACAGCTCGGGGACATGGGCCCGGAAGGCCTCCATCAGCGGCGCCGCGTCGCTCCCGTCGTCGTCGCCGAAGAGCTGGCCGCGTGCCTGGTCGACCTCGCCGACGACCACGCCGGGGCCCAGCGCGGCGTGCCCCTCGTCCAGGGGCAAGCGGCCGAGGAGGGCGGCGAGCAGGGTGGACTTGCCGGCGCCGTTGGGGCCCGTGATGGCGACCCGGTCCGCCCAGTCGATCTGGAGGTCCACCGGTCCGAAGCGGAAGGTGCCGCGCCGTACCCCGGCGCCGCGGAGGGTGGCCACCACCGCGCCGGCCCGCGGTGCGGCGGCGATCTCCATCCGCAGCTCCCACTCCTTGCGCGGCTCCTCCACCACCTCCAGCCGCTCGATCATGCGCTGGGTCTGCTTGGCCTTCGCCGCCTGCTTCTCGGTGGCCTCGACCCGGGCGTTGCGGCCGACCTTGTCGTTGTCGGGGGCCTTGCGGCGGGCGTTCTTGACGCCCTTCTCCATCCAGTTGCGCTGGGTGTGCGCGCGGGTCTCCAGGGCGGACCTGGTGTCGGCGTACTCCTCGTACTGCTCACGGGCGTGCCGCCGGGCCCGCTCGCGCTCCTCCAGGTAGGAGTCGTAACCGCCGCCGTAGGTGTTGACCTGCTGCTGGGCGAGGTCGAGTTCGACGACGCGGCTGACCGTGCGGGTCAGGAACTCGCGGTCGTGGCTGACCAGGACGGTGCCGGCGCGCAGCCCGGTGACGAAGGACTCCAGCCGGTGCAGGCCGTCCAGATCGAGATCGTTGGTGGGCTCGTCGAGCAGGAAGATGTCGTAGCGGGAGAGCAGGAGCGAGGCCAGGGAGGCGCGGGCGGCCTGGCCGCCGGAGAGCGTGGTCATCGGCTGGTCGAGGCCGACCGAGAGGCCCAGCTGGGCGGCGGTCTCCTCGGCACGCTCGTCGAGGTCGGCGGCGCCCAGCGCGAGCCAGCGCTCCAGCGCCGTGGCGTAGGCGTCGTCCGCGCCGGGCCGCTCCTCGACCAGCGCCTCGGTGGCGGTGTCCAGGGCGAGCTGGGCGGCGGCCACGCCCGTGCGCCGGGCGAGGAAGGCCCGTACGGTCTCCCCGGGGCGGCGGTCGGGTTCCTGCGGGAGGTGGCCGACGGTGGCGGCGGGCGGGCTGAGTGCGAGCTTGCCGTCCTCCGGGGTGTCCAGGCCGGCCAGCAGGCGCAGCAGGGTGGACTTGCCCGCGCCGTTGGCGCCGACGAGGCCGACCACATCGCCGGGGGCGATGACCAGGTCGAGACCGGAGAACAGGACGCGCTCGCCGTGGCCGGCGGCGAGGTCTTTGGCGACGAGAGTGGCTGACATCAGGCCGCCGATGCTATCCAACCGGGCCCGCGGCGGGCGCTCTACCATCCAGGCATGGAACCCGCTCTGAAGACGCATGTCAGCGACGGCACCGCGACCGTCACGATCAGCAACACCGGCAAGCGGAATGCCATGACGGTGGCGATGTGGCGGGAGCTGCCGCCGCTGCTGGAGCGGCTGGCGGGCGACAGCTCCGTACGGTCACTGGTGCTGACCGGGGAGGGCGGGACGTTCTGCGCGGGGGCGGACATCGGGGCGCTGCGGGAGGCGGCCGGTGAGTCGCAGGGGCTGGCGGTGGCGGCGGAGGAGGCGCTCGCGGCGTTCCCCGGTCCGACGCTGGCGGCGATACGCGGCTACTGCGTGGGCGGCGGCGCCCAGTTGGCGGCCGCCTGCGATCTGCGCTTCGCGGAGGAGGGCGCGCAGTTCGGGGTGACGCCGGCCAAGCTGGGGGTGGCCTATCCGGCGTCCGCCACCCGGCGGCTGGTCCGGCTGGTCGGGCTCTCGACCGCCAAGTACCTGCTGTTCTCCGGGGAGTTGATCGACTGTGCGCGGGCGCTGCGCACCGGGCTGGTGGACGAGGTGCTGGCCGAGGGCGAGCTGGGCAAGCGGGTGGCGGAGTTCTCGGCCGTCCTGGCGAGCCGGTCGCTGCTGACGCAGACCGCGGCGAAGGAGCTGGCCAACGGCACCTGGGACGTGCCGCCGGCCGAGGCCGAGGAGCGCGGTGCCCACTGGGCCGCGCAGGCCCGGGCGAGCGGCGACATCACGGAGGGAGCCGCCGCTTTCCTGGAGCGCCGGGCGCCGCGCTTCACCTGGCCCGCGGGCTGAGCGGGCCGGGAGCGACGGGGGCCGGGGCCGGGGTGGGGACCCTCACCCCTCCCCCGCCAGCAGGAACCGGCTGCGCTCCCGCAGCGCCGCGGTGACCTCGGCCGGGGCCTTGTCCGGGGAGCCCGCGTCGTAGGGCGGCTGCGGGTCGTACTCGATGCCGAGCTGGATCATCTGGGCCACGGCGTCCCCGGCGATCCGGCCGGCCAGCGCCAGCCCCATGTCGATGCCGGAGGAGACACCGGCGGCCGTCACGTACTTGCCGTCGAAGACCACCCGCTCCCCGGTCGGCTCGGCGCCCAGCGCCGGGAGCTGGTCCAGCGCGAGCCAGTGCGAGGTGGCCCGGCGCCCCCTGAGCAGGCCCGCGGCACCGAGGATCAGCGAGCCGGTGCACACCGAGGTGGTCCAGGTGGTGGTGGCGTCCACGGCACGGATCCACTCGTGCAGCGGGCCGTCGGCCATCTGCGCGGTCTGCCCCGGTCCGCCGGGCACGACGAGGATGTCCGGCGCGGTGACCTCCTCCAGCGCGGCGTCGGCGACCAGCGCCAGCGAGCCGGTCTCGTTGCGGTAGGGGCCGGTGCGTTCGCCGACGAAGACCGCCTCGGCGCCGGGCAGCCGGCTGAGGGTGTCGTAGGGGCCGACGGCGTCCAGGGAGGTGAACCGGTCGAAGAGGAGGATCGCGAGCTGCATGGCGGGGTCCTGTCGGTAGGGGCGGCGCCGGCCCGGTGGGTCCCGGGGCCGGCGGGGGTCAGACCGCGGCCACCGGCGGCGCGGACGGCCGGAACCGGCGGCGGTATTCGGCCGGGGAGGTGTCCAGGGCGCGGAGGAAGGCTCGGCGCATGGCTTCGGGGGTGCCGTAGCCGCAGTGGCGGGAGACCTGCGCGATGCCGTCGGCGGAGTCCTCCAGGCGCCGGCGGGCGGCCTCCAGCCGGACCCGGTCGACATAGCGCCCCGGCGGCATCCCGACCTCGTCGCGGAACGCGCGGGCGAAGTGCCGCGGGGACAGGCTCGCGCGGTCAGCGAGGGCCTCGACGGAGAGATCCGCCGCCGGGTGCTCGGTGATCCACTGCTGGAGGTCGCGCAGCGGCCGCCGCTCGGCGAGCTGGACGCCGAGCTGGGCGCTGAACTGGGTCTGGTTGCCCGGCCGGCGCAGGAAGACGACCAGCTGCCGGGCGACGGCCAGCGCGAGGTCCCGGCCGAGGTCCTCCTCCACCAGTGCCAGCGCGAGGTCGATGCCCGCCGTCACGCCGGCGGAGGTGGCCACGTCGCCGTCCCGTACGTAGATCGGCTCCGGTTCGACGTGCACGGCGGGGTACCGGCGGGCGAGGGTGTCGCAGAGCATCCAGTGGGTGGTCGCGCGGCGGCCGTCCAGCAGCCCGGCCTCGGCCAGCAGCAGCGCTCCGCTGCACACCGAGACCTTCCGCCGGGCGCGGGGGGCGTTGCGGCGCAGCCAGTCGATCAGCCGCGGGTCGGGGTCGCGGGTGCCCTGGCCGCCGGGTACCAGCAGGGTGTGCGGCACCCCGGCTTCGTCGAGCGTGCGGTCGGGGACGAGCGTGAGCCCGCTGGTGGTGCGGACCGGGGCGGCGTCGAGTGCGGCGGTGCGGATCCGGTAGGCGGCCGGCTCTCCCGGGGACGCCCCGTGGAAGACCTCGACGGGCCCGCAGACGTCGAGCGCCTGGACACCGTCGAAGAGGATCACGAGTACCTCGCGCTGTTCCATGCCTCCATCCTGGCCGGCCCGGCGGACGGCAGCAATGACGGATTTCCCACCTTTCCTGCCACCACCGGACCGGAACCGGAGGGTGCGGCCGGTTCTGGCCCCCCGGGCTCTTGCTCCATACCCACCGGTCGGTAGCCTGCCTCCATGACCACTTCCAGCGCACTGCCCGAGCAGGCCGGCCGTACCTGCCACAACGCCGTCAACCCGTTCCACTCCACGCACTACTTCGCGCCGGAGCTCGGCGAGGAGCTGGCGAAGGCCGGCGTCGAGAACCGCAGCGCCGGCTACTTCGCCTGTCGTGGCGCGGCCATGGGCGCGGTGGGCCCCGGCACCGTCACGGCGACCTTCTACAACTTCAAGCACGACCTCGTCGCCACGCACGTCCCGCAGGTCTGGACGGTCACCACGCCGCAGGCGGTGCTGGACGCCCGGCTGCGCGCCGCGGACGCCGCGCTGCGCCGGCTGCTCGGCCCGGAGGCCGTCGCCTCCCCGGAGATGGCCGAGGCCGCGGAGCTTGCGCTGCGCGCCGCCGAGGGCTGCTCCCGGCAGGCCCGGCCGCTGTACGCCGCGCACGCCGACCTGCCGGTGCCCGACGCCCCACACCTGGCCTACTGGCACGCCGCGACGCTGCTGCGCGAACACCGCGGCGACGGCCATCTGTCCGCGCTGCTGGACGCCGGGCTCGACGGCCTGGAGGCGCTGGTCACGCACACCGCCAGCGGCCGCGGGATGAGCTACCAGGGCGTCATGGCGACCCGTGGCTGGTCGGAGGAGGACTGGCGGGCCGCGCAGGAGCGGCTGCGCGACCGCGGGCTGCTGGACGCCGAGGGCGAGTTGACCGGGGCCGGGGTGCAGCTGCGCAAGGACCTGGAGCGCGCGACGGACCGGCTGGACCAGGCACCGTACGCGCACCTGGGCGCCGAGGGCGTGGCCCGGCTCACCGAGCTCGCCACCGGCTTCACCACCGCCGTCATGGAGGCCGGGGCGTTCCCGGCCGCGCTGTTCGGCAAGTAGCCGGCGACCGGGGGCGCTCCGGGGAGCAACGGCCCCTGGGAGGTGGCGGATCCGGCCTTCCGGGCGGGGGTGTGCGCGGCCGCACGCACACCCCCGGCCCCGGTGAGCGGCCGCGACGCCGCCCGCGGGCCGCGGGCGGCCGGGGAACTCCGGGGACACTCCCCGTCGGCTGGGCGGCACGACAGTGCGGCCCGCCACCCGGCACAATGCAGGCTCATGCAAGCGCTGGAAGGCAGGTCAGGATCAACGTGACGGCATCCACTGAGCCCATCGGGGCCCTCGGGTCCATCGAAGCGAGGATCGCCGGGGAGCTCGGCGTCAAGGAGCGGCAGGTGAGGTCCGCGGTCGAACTGCTCGACGGCGGCTCGACCGTCCCGTTCATCGCGCGCTACCGCAAGGAAGCCACCGAGATGCTCGACGACGCGCAGCTGCGCGCGCTCGAGGAACGGCTGCGCTATCTGCGGGAGCTGGAGGAGCGGCGGGCCGCGATCCTGGAGTCCGTACGGTCCCAGGGCAAGCTGGACGAGGCCCTGGAGGCGCAGATCCGCGGCGCCGATTCCAAGGCGCGCCTGGAGGACATCTACCTCCCGTTCAAGCCCAAGCGGCGTACCAAGGCGCAGATCGCCCGGGAGGCGGGCCTGGAGCCGCTCGCCGACGGGCTGCTGGCCGATCCGTCGGCGGAACCGGCCGCGGCCGCCGCGGCGTTCGTGGACGCGGACAAGGGCGTCGCCGACGCGGCCGCCGCCCTGGAGGGCGCGCGGGCCGTCCTGACCGAGCGGTTCGGCGAGGACGCGGATCTGATCGGCGAGCTGCGCGAGCGGATGTGGTCGCGCGGGCGGGTCGCGGCGAAGGTGCGTGCGGGCAAGGAGGAGGCCGGCGCGAAGTTCGCCGACTACTTCGACTTCGCCGAGCCGTTCACCGCGCTGCCCTCGCACCGGGTGCTGGCGATGTTCCGCGGCGAGAAGGAGGAGGTCCTCGACCTCACCCTGGAGCCGGAGGACCCGGCGGTGGTCACCGAAGGCCCCAGCTCCTACGAGCAGTCCATCGCGCACCGCTTCGGGATCACCGACCGGGGCCGGCCCGGTGACAAGTGGCTGCAGGACACCGTCCGCTGGGCCTGGCGCACCCGGGTGCAGGTGCACCTGGGGATCGATCTGCGGCTGCGGCTGCGGCAGGCCGCCGAGGACGAGGCGGTGCGGGTCTTCGCGTCGAACCTGCGCGATCTGCTGCTGGCGGCGCCCGCCGGGACGCGCGCCACGATGGGCCTGGACCCCGGTTTCCGTACGGGCGTGAAGGTCGCCGTGGTGGACGCGACCGGCAAGGTGGCCGCCACGGAGACCATCTACCCCCATGTGCCGCAGCAGAAGTGGGACGCCTCGCTGGCCACGCTGGCGAAGCTGGCCCGCGCGCACGACGTCGAGCTGATCGCGATCGGCAACGGCACCGCCTCGCGCGAGACCGACAAGCTGGCGGCCGATCTGATCGCCGCGCAGCCGGAACTGAAGCTGACGAAGGTGATGGTCTCCGAGGCGGGTGCCTCGGTGTACTCCGCCTCGGCGTTCGCCTCCCAGGAGCTGCCCGAGCTGGATGTCTCGCTGCGCGGCGCGGTGTCCATCGCCCGGCGCCTCCAGGACCCGCTGGCCGAGCTGGTCAAGATCGACCCGAAGTCGATCGGGGTGGGCCAATACCAGCACGACCTGTCCGAGGTGAAGCTGTCGCGCTCGCTCGACGCGGTCGTCGAGGACTGTGTCAACGGCGTCGGGGTGGACGTCAACACCGCCTCCGCGCCGTTGTTGTCCCGCGTGTCGGGCATCGGCTCCGGGCTCGCCGAGAACATCGTCGCGCACCGGGACGGCAACGGCCCGTTCCGCTCCCGCAAGGCCCTCAAGGACGTGGCGCGGCTCGGCCCGAAGGCGTACGAGCAGTGCGCGGGTTTCCTGCGGATCCGGGGCGGCGACGACCCGCTGGACGCGTCCAGCGTGCACCCGGAGGCGTACCCGGTGGTGCGGCGGATGGTGAAGTCGGCGGGCACCGAGGTCGGCTCGCTGATCGGCAACACCACGGTGCTGCGCGGCCTGAAGGCCGCCGACTTCGTCGACGACTCCTTCGGTCTGCCGACGGTCGGCGACATCCTCCAGGAGCTGGAGAAGCCGGGCCGCGACCCGCGTCCGGGGTTCAAGACCGCGGCCTTCAAGGAGGGCGTGGAGAAGATCGGCGATCTGCAGCCGGGGATGATCCTGGAGGGCGTGGTGACCAATGTCGCCGCCTTCGGGGCGTTCGTGGACGTCGGTGTCCACCAGGACGGCCTGGTCCACGTCTCTGCGATGTCGAAGACCTTCGTCAAGGACCCGCGGGACGTGGTGAAGCCGGGCGACATCGTGCGCGTCAAGGTGCTCGATGTCGACATTCCCCGCAAGCGGATCTCGCTGACGCTGCGGCTGGAGGACGAGCACGGCAAGGACGGCAAGCCGGCCGGTGGCGGCGAGCGCCGCGGCGGCGGCACGGGCGGCGGCCGCGGACCGCGCGACGGCGGCCGGGAAAGCGGCCGGGGCGGTGCCCCGCGGCAGCGGCAGGGCGGCGACGGCCGGCGCGGCGGCGACCGGCGGGGCGGCGATCGGCGGGGCGGCCGGGACGCCGCGCCCGCCAACGACGCGATGGCGGACGCCCTGCGGCGGGCCGGGCTGCTGGGCAAGGAGCGCGGCGGCCGCTGAGGCTCACCGGCAGCGGCGGGGGTGCCCGCCGCTGCCGGGCCGTACGCCGACGGTTCAGCCGGCGCCGGCGTACCCGCGGATGCGCTCCAGTTCCGCCGCCACGTCCGTGAGCGTGGCGCAGTCCGGGACCGGCCGCAGCGCCGCGCCCGGCAGACCGGTGCCGGACGGGCGGCGCGGATCCTCCAGGGCGTCCGCCATCGCCGACAGCGCCAGGCACAGCCGCTCGGCCTCGGCCGTCGGCGGACGGTGGGCGCCGTGGTCGAGGCGTACCGCGCAGGCGGTCGCGGCGTCCACGATGCGTTCGGCCGCGGTCACCACGGTCAGCCAGTCGGGGTTGCGGTCGCGGGCCGCGAGGAGTTCGGCCGCCGCGGTCTCCGCCGCCGCCCTGGCCTCGGCCAGCGCCCGGTAGGCAGCGCGGCGCAGCGCCAGCCGCGCGGTGGGGTCCGCGCCCGGTTCGGCCTCCAGGACGTGCCGCAGGAAGTCCTCGGCGGCCCGCAGCGCGGCGGTCACGCGGTGGCCGACCCGCCGCCGCGGATCGGCGAGGTGCGGCAGATGCCCGACGACGAGGACGATGCCGCAGGCGAGGGAGGTGTCGACGATCCGCTCGGCGGCGGCCTGGGGATCACCGCTCACGGTCACGAACGCCAGCACCATGAGGGTGATCGCGACGGTCTGGAGCGCGAAGTGCCGGGTGGCGAACGGCAGCAGCGCCCCGCCCGCGGCGGCCGCCAGCGCCGGCCACCAGGTGCCGGTCAGCAGCAGCCCCGCCCCGGCGAAGACCAGCACACCGGCGACGGTCCCGGCGAAGCGGTTGACCGTACGCGAGAAGAGCGGCCCCAGGTCCGGCTTGACGAGGAAGGTCGCGGTCGCCGGGAGCCAGTACCAGTGGTCGGCGCGCAGCAGCAGGGCCACGGCGGCGCTCGCCGCGATGCAGACGGCGACCCGCAGCCCGTAGTCGCGCCCGGCGGGCCCGAACAGGCTGCGGCCGCGCCGGGTCCGGCCGCCGACGGCCGCCAGCGCGCGGCCGGCCACGGCCACCGGCACCCGCGCCCGGCCGGGGCGCCCGCGCGGCGCCGGGTCCGGCTCCGTGCCGGGCAGCGGCTCCTGACGGGCGAAGGCGACCGCGGCGTCCAGCAGCGCCCGGTCGAAGGCGCCGCGGCCGGCCGTACTGGTCTCCGGGGCGGCCACCCGGCCCGGGGAGCCTCCGGTGCGCAGCGCGTCGGCGAACCGGCGGGGGCTCCGCGCCACCCGGGGCGGCAGCGGCCGGGCCTCCCACAACAGCGCGACGCTCGCCTCGCACAGCGCGGTGGCCGCGGCGAACCGCTCGGTGAGCAGCAGTTCTTCGGCACGGGCCGGACGGTGTAGCAGCCGGCTGGTGAGCCGGCGCAGCCGCAGCGCCTCGTCGGCGCGGTCCAGGGCGGCGGTCAGTCGGCGCCGGGCGGCCTCGGCACCGGGCCCGCCGGCCGCGCCCAGGGCGTCGGCGAGCGCGTCGAAGACCGTGGCGACGGCCGCCCGCTCACCACTGAGCGGCCCGCCGGCGGGCCGCGGCGAGCGCAGGGCCAGCCGCAGCAGGAGCAGCCACAGACAGCCGGCGAGGACGTAGAGGGCCTTCGTCCAGGGCGCGCCGGGCAGCGGCACCCCGGCGCCGAGAACGGTGGCGGCCAGCATCTGCATCCCGGCGTTGGAGCGCACCGGTCCGGCCACGCTGCCCGCGCCGGAGACGAAGCCGACGGCGAACAGCGCCGGCACGAGCCACCAGCCCGCCCCGGCCGCCTGCAAGGAGGCTCCGATCAGCATGCCGAGCGCCGAGGCGAGGGCCGGCAGCCCGATGTGGACGATGCCCGTGCGCCGCGTGCCGGGGCGGTCGTTGACCCCCGCCAGCATCGAGCCGAGCCCGGCCAGCACGCCGGGCGCCGGGTGGCCGGTGGCGATGCCCGCGCCCAGCAGCGGCCCCGCGCACAGCGCGCCGCGGGCCACGGCCGCCCAGGGCACGGGCAGCCGCTGCCAGCGGAAGGGATGGGCCAGCCAGGCGGGCACGGCGCGCTGCGCGCGGAGCATGGGCCTCCTCAGACGACGACGCCCGGACGGCGGGCGGGCCGGTCCGGCGGGATCCGAAGGGCGACATCGGCCGACGGTGGTGTTCCCAGCGTAAGCGCGGGGCTTGTCCGCCTCGCTGCTGCGGGGTTACCGCAAGATCACAGGTGGGCGGCGAGAAGGCGGCCGCCCCCGGGCCGGCGCCCCGGCCCGCGCCCTTCGCCGCCCCTCGGCTTCCCGGGCCGCACGGGTTAGCGTCGCACCATGACGCTCAGGACGGACGACATATGGGTGATCGGCGGCGGCGTGATCGGGCTGACCTCGGCGATCGCGCTGGCGGAGGACGGGCTGCGGGTACGGCTGCTGCGCGGTGCGGCGGCCGGGGCGACGACGTCCGCGGTGGCCGGCGGACTGTGCTGGCCCTACCGCATCCAGCCGTACGAGCGGGCCGTGCGCTGGTCGGTCCGGTCCTTCCAGGCGCTCACCGCCCTCGCCCGGCGGCCGCAGGAGACGGGCGCCCGGATGGTGACCGGCACGATGGCGGTGGGCACGGCCCCCGGGGAGGACACCCCGCACGAGCCGGACGACGGCGTCGAGGACGGCCTGGCCGCCTGGTACGAGGCGGTCCCGGGCCTGCGGCGGGCGCGCCCGGACGAGCTGCTCGCCGGGTCCGCCTCCGGGTGGCGGGCCCGGACCCCGCTCGTCGACATGCCGGCCCATCTCCGGTACCTGGAAGGGCGGCTGACGGCCGCCGGCGCCACCGTGGAGCAGCGTACGGTCGCCTCCCTGGAGGAGGCCGGCCGGTCGGCGGGCCTGCTCGTGAACTGCTCCGGACTCGGCGCCCGTGACCTGGTACCCGATCCGGACGTCCATCCGGTCCAGGGCCAGTTGGTGATCGTGGAGAACCCCGGGATCGAGGAGTGGTACGTCTGCGCCGACACCGGCGCGGCGGACACCACCTATCTGCTGCCGCAGCCCTACGGACTGGTCCTCGGCGGTACGGCCGTGGAGCACGCCTGGTCGCGGGAGCCCGATCCGGAGGTGGCCCGGGCCATCGTGGCACGGTGCGCCCGGCACGTCCCCGCGCTCGCGCAGGCCCGGATCCTGGAGCACAGGGTGGGGCTGCGCCCGGCCCGGCCGGCGGTGCGGCTGGAGGCGGAGCGGCTGGCCGGCGGCACGGTGTGCGTCCACAACTACGGGCACGGCGGCGCGGGCGTGACCGTGGCGTGGGGCTGCGCGGACGAAGTCCTGCGGACCGTACGGGAGATCCGGAGCGGCGAGCGGGCCTAGGTGTGCCGTCGCGGCCGCCCGGCCGCCGTCCGGCATGCGGACACGAACATATTTGCCGCCCCGTGAGTGCATCCATCCGCCTGTTTCACGCGTCTCACCTCCGAGCGGCACTCTCATGGGGCCGCACAGCAGGGGCATTTCATTTGGAGCATTCACTTGAAAATCGGCATTAAGGGCATTCGGCGCGTGTCCGCGGTGGCCGTCACCGCGGGAGCCGTCCTGACGGCCGGGGCGTTCACGTCCCCGGCGCAGGCCGCCACGCTCAAAACCCCCACGATCACCGCCAAGGGCGGTTTCGTGATGAACAACGGCACGGGGAAGTCCCTCTTCACCAAGGCCGCGGACTCCCGACTCTCCACCGGCTCCACCACCAAGATCATGACGGCTCGGGTGGTGCTGGCGCAGCAGAACCTCAACCTTGACTCCAAGGTCACGGTCCAGAAGGCGTACAGCGACTACATCGTCTCCAAGACGGCGTCGTCGGCGCATCTGATCGTCGGTGACAAGCTCACGGTCCGCCAGCTGCTGTACGGGCTGATGCTGCCGTCCGGCTGCGACGCGGCGTACGCGCTGGCCGACAAGTTCGGCAGCGGCTCGACCCGGGCCGCGCGGGTGAAGTCGTTCATCGGCAAGATGAACAGCACGGCCAAGAGCCTCGGTCTGACGAACACGCGCTTCGACTCGTTCGACGGCATCGGCAGCGGCGGGAACTACTCGACCCCGCGCGACCTGACGAAGCTCGCCAGCAACGCGATGAAGTACTCGACGTTCCGCACGGTCGTGAAGACCAAGTCGACCAAGCAGAAGGTCACGACGAAGAGCGGTGGCTACCGCTACATGTCGTGGACCAACACCAACAATCTGCTGGGCAGCTACGCGGGCACCATCGGCGTCAAGACCGGCTCGGGTCCGGAGGCCAAGTACTGCCTGGTCTTCGCCGCCACCCGGGGCAGCAAGACGGTCATCGGCACGGTCCTGGCCTCCTCCTCGGTGGCCAACCGCACCGCGGACGCCAAGAAGCTGATGGACTACGGCTTCAAGAAGTAACCGTCCGGTCCGGCGAGGGGCCCCTCCGCGGCAGAACAGCCGTGGAGGGGCCCCTTCGTCATGGCCGGGTGGCCCCTCCCGGACCCGCGCGCCGGCTGCCGGCCCTCGGCGGTCTCGCGGTAGCGGTCACCGCCGGTCTCGCAGTCGCGGTCGGCGTCGCGGTCGCGGTCACCGCCGGTGTCACCGCCGGCCTCGCGGTCACCGCCGCCGGCTCCCCCGGCCTCGGCGCCCTGCCGGTCGCGGACGGTCAGCGGATCGCTGCGCAGATCGCGCGGCAGCGCACCGCACATGGCGATCATCACGACCATGAACGGCACCGCGACCAGGATCGTCGGATTCTGCCACCCCGTCAGGGCGTCCCCCGTGCCGCCGCCGATCAGCAGCATGACCGCGGCGACCGCGCCGGTCACCACGCCCCGGAAGACCACCACGGGCCGGGTCGGCTCGAAGGTGCCCTTCTGCGAGAGGGTGCCCATGACGAGGGACGCGGCATCGGCGCCCGACACGAAGAAGATGCCGGCCAGGACCATGACCAGGATGCTCATCGCCGTGGCGAGCGGGTACCGGTGCAGGACGTCGAAGAGCTGGCCCTCGGGGGTGCCGGCGTGGCCCAGCCGCCCGGTCGCCCGGTCGCCCGGAGCTTCACGGCCGAGCCGCCGAACGCCGCGAACCACACCCAGGCTCACCACGCTCGGGACGAGGATGACGCCGCCGGTGAACCGACGGATCGTGCGGCCCCGGCTGATCCGGGCGATGACCATGCCGAGGAACGAGGCGAGGGAGGTCGGGACCAGGTTGAGGACGAGGACGGTCGGCCCGACCACGAACACGACCGCCGGGGTCACCGCCAGCACCAAGGTGATGTTCGACAGCAGCTGGACGCCCTTGGCGATGCCGGAGACCGCGGACAGGATGAAGGCGAGGGTCGGCACCGTGATGATGACGACCAGCAGGCCGGTGCCGACGCCGTCCGTCCAGCCGAGCACCGTCAGGCCGCTGCCGATCCGCAGTGCCCCGAGCCCGAGCGAGGCCGCGGAGCCGAAGAGGGTGGCGAAGATGGCCAGGATGTCGATGATCCGGCCGCACCGACCGTTCACGCGCCGGGTGCCGATCAGCGGCGTGAACACCGCGCTGATGGTCTGCCGCCGCCCCCTCCGGAAGCAGCTGTAGGCGATGGCCAGCCCCACGGCCCCGTAGATCGCCCACGGGTGCAGCGTCCGGTGGAACATCGCAGTGGCCATCGCGGTGTCCATCGCCTGGGCGGCGTCCCGCGGTCCGACACCTGTCAACCTTTCAAAGAGCCATATTTTCCCGACCCGTTGCCCCCTGCCACACGGGGGCAGACGTTCAGGGGCGTCGCGGCCGTGACGTGCGAGGCGGCCCGCTGGTCCAGCAGCAGGGGGACGAGCGCGCGCAGCGGCTGGCGCAGCGGGACGACCACGCCGTCGCCCTCGCGCTCCCAGTGCACCCCGTGCCCCGCCAGCACGTCCCTGACCTGTGCGAACCGCCGCGCGTCCAAGCGGTAGGCGCAGGGCGGGTCGGTCAGGATCTGTGCGTCAGTGGCGGGTTCGTTGTCCGCGCCGCCGAGGTAGACCGGTCCGCGGTCGGTGGCACCGGCGCGGCGGGCGGCGGTGGTGGCCGCCTCGATGGCCGGGCGGTGCCGGTCCAGGAAGGTGAACGCGCCCTTGAGCGCGGCGAGCTGGGAGCGCACCCGGCGCCGGTTGTTGCGTGCGGGGTCGGCCTTCTCGGCGTCGGTCAGCGCGTCGACCCGGGTCTCGACCAGCATGCCGAGCGAGCCCTTCACCCCCGCGGTGTTGCGCAGAATCCGCTCCTGCCCGTCGCCCGCGACCTGCTTGACGGGGTCGCCGGTCTCCGGGTCGGTCCAGATGCCGTAGACGCCGGCGGAGTAGCCGGCCCGGCGGACGGCGGGCGTCACGAAGTCCTGGGAGAGCGTGGCGGCTTCGCGGTGCACCCGGTCCGCGGTGTTGAGGTTGCGCGGCCACAGCGACAGCACGTCCTTGCGGTAGTACGGGACGGTGGGCCCGTACTCGTGCAGGTCGTAGACGGTGTCGGGGCGGTAGTCGCGCAGGACGACGGCCATCGCGCGGGCCTCGGCGGTCTTCAGGGCGAGGTGGTCGCGGTTGATGTCCACGCCGTCGGAGTTGCCGCGGGTGTCGGCGGCCCGGCCGTCGGGGTTGGCGGTCGGGATGACCAGCACGCTGGTCCGCGCCAGGAAGTGCCGGGTCGCCGGGTCCCGGGCGTAGGCGAGGGCGCGCACGGTGGTCAGGCACGCCTCGCGCCCGGAGGGCTCGTCGCCGTGCTGGGAGCAGGTCAGCAGGACGGAGTTGCCGCGCCGTACGTCCGCGGGGCGGGCGGGAGCCGGCGCGCCGATCCGTACGAGCCGGATCGGGCGGCCCTGCGCCGTGGTGCCGATCCGGTCGATGCGCACGCGCGCGGATCCGCGGTCGACGGCGGCGAGGAATTCCGCTTCCTCGGCCTCGCCGGTCCAGTGGGCACCGTGGCTGGTCTCGAATCCCGTACGGGGTGCGGGGGTTCCGGTGGCGCCGGCGGGAGGGGCCGGCAGGGTCGCGCCGAGGGTGGCCGTCAGTCCGATGGCCAGCATCCCTCGGGCGAGGCGGTGGGAGCGGGGTGTCACGAGGGGGTGCCTCCCTTGGGTGAGCGGTGGGGGTGGGGCGGGGCCGCCCGCGGTGGGCGGCCCCGGCGGTCGTGGCGCGCCGGTACGGTGCCGGGCGGTCAGCCCCCGGCCGGCAGCCGGCTCGGGGCGTGCGGCGGGGCCAGGCCGTCCAGCGGGGCGCCGCCCGACGGGGGCCGGGGCGCGCCCGCGGTGGCCCGCGCGAAGGCGGGGGCGCCGCCGGTCAGCGGGAGCGCGGCGGAGGTGCGGGACAGGTCGAGGGTGAGCGCCGGGCGGGAGGCGGGCGGGTCGATCAGCCCGGCGTCGGTGCCGCCCACGAGGAGCGCGAGCCGGTGTCCGGCGGGCACGACATGGTCGCTCGCGGCGAGGTGCAAAGTGATCGTGTACGGCTTTCCGGGGGTGAGCGGGCGGCCCTTGCGGGCGTCGGCGTAGGTGCCGAGGTCGGCCCAGCCGCGGCTGAAGACGGTGTACGCCACCCTCTTCGTGTCGGCGGCGGTCTCCTTGAAGCAGCCGGTGTCGGCCGGGGTGCCCTCGCCCCAGCAGGTCCGCTTGTCGAGCGTGGTGATGCCCTCGCCGTCGGCGGTGTAGTTGCGGATGGTGGCGGGCCCGAGGTCCACCAGGACGGCGGAGAGGTGGGCGGTCGAGGTGCTCGGGGTGGCGGTGACCGTGACCGTTCCGGAGCCGGACAGCCGCAGCGGGCCGCTCAGCGCCCCGGTGCTGAAACCGGCCTTGTCCGGAGTGGATTGGCCGGCCCGGGCGGCCCAGTCGGCCTCGCCGTGCCGCGGGTCGTCGGTGAAGGTCTCGGTCGCGCCCCGCGGCGCCCTGGCGGTGCCCAGGAGGCCGACGCCGGGCGCGCTGCCGCCGCGCGGCCGCAGGACGGTCGTCGCGGTGCCGGGTGCGGGCCATCGCGCGTCGGTGGACCAGTGGCCCGGCGAGCGCTCGACATCGGCCCCCGGGGTCCGCTCGATGCCGTTGTCGTAGCCCATCAGATAGTGGTCGAACCAGTGGTGCAGGGTCGTGACCCACGCGCCGCGGCGGTAGTCGAAGGGGTCGACGTGCCCGGTCCGGGACAGCCAGATCTTGCGCTCGACGCCGTGCCGGGCGAGCGCGTCCCACCACTGACCGGCGTGCCGGGTGCGGACGTTGAGGTCCTGCATGCCGTGGACGAGGAAGACGCTGGCCCGGACCTTGCCCGCGGCGCGGACGTAGTCGCGCGCGGTCCACAGCGGCGTCCAGTCGCCGCTGCGCGGGGCGCCGGCGGCGAGCGCGCGCTGCACCGCGGCGCAGTGCGTGCCGGCCTCTGGGCTCTCGACCAGGCTCGCCAGGGAGTCGGGCCCGGAGTCGTAGAGCGGGGCGCCCTGGGAGAAGTAGTAGTCGTACCAGGAGGAGATCCCGGAGATCGGGACGATGGTTTTCAGCCCGCCGACACCGGTCGCCGCGACGCCGTTGGCGATGGTGGCGTCCCAGCTCTTGCCGATCATGCCGGTACGGCCGTTGGACCAGCCCGCCCTGACGGGTCTGCCGCCGGTCCGGGCGGTGTAGGCGCGGCCCCGGCCGGCGAGCCAGTCGACCACGGCCCGGGCCGACCGGACGTCGGAGGGGCCGCCGACATCCACGCAGCCGTCCGAGCGGTTGGTCCCCGCGAGGTCGACGAGGACCGTCGCATAGCCGCGCGGCACGAAGTAGTTGTCGTAGAAGAGCGGGAACCCGGCGGGTCGGCCCCGGTCGTCATAGGTCTTCTTCTGGCTCTCGTTGCCGCGCCCGCAGCACGAGTAGTACGGACTCGCGTCCATGATCACGGGTATCCGGCGGCCCTGCCGGGCGGGTTCGGCGGGCCGCACGATGTCGGCGGCGACCCGGTCGGTCCGGCCGTCCGCGTCGCCGTCGAGCCCCGTGTCCACCCAGACCGATTCGCGTATCGCGTGGTCGTAGGAGTAGACGGGTCTGCTCTCGCCGGGCGCCGCCTGCGCGGCGGACGGCCCGAGCAGAGCGCACAGCAGGGCGGCGACGGCCGCCGACACGAGCGCTGTGAAGGAGATGCGGGGGATTCGCGCAGGACTGGTCACGAGGCGGACGGTAGCGCGGTCCAACTCCCGTGCGTAAGGGTGCGGGTGACGACGGATGTGCGCCGGGTGACGAGACGGGGGCGAGTACGGGGCGGGGAGTGGCCGGAAGGCGTTCATGTCGGCCATGTGTCAGATGAGGCCATGTACATGACGCCGGCCCGGCGGTGTACATAGGGTCTGAACAGAGCCATCCCCCCTACGAGTTGGAGGACTCGTGCGTCACAGACTCCTCGTCCCGGGCGCGGCCGCACTCAGCCTGGTGCTGGCGGTCCCGGCCTCCGCGGCCGACTTCACCCCGGGCGCTCCGGGTGTGGGCGACACCTACTACCCCGAGAGCGGGAACGGCGGATACGACGTTTCCCACTACGATCTGCGGCTCAAATACCAGCCGAAGACGGACCTGCTCCAGGGCACGGCGACGCTGCTCGCCACCACCACCCAGGATCTCTCCCGCTTCAACCTGGACTTCGCGCTGAAGGTCAGCGAGATCCGGGTCAACGGCAAGAAGGCCCGCTTCGCCACCTCCGGCAAGCACGAGCTGGAGGTCACCCCGGCCGCCCCGCTGGAGAAGGGCAAGCAGATCAGCGTCGTCGTGCGCTACGCGGGCAAGCCCTCCGAGGTGAAGATCGACAACTACAGCGGCTGGGCCCGCACGCCCGACGGCGGTGTGGTCGCGCAGGAGCCGGACGCCGCCGTGTGGTGGTTCCCCAGCAACGACCACCCCACCGACAAGGCGACGTACGACGTCTCGGTGGCGGTCCCGGACGGCACCCAGGCGCTCAGCAACGGCGTCCTGGCCTCGCAGTCCTCCAAGCTGGGCTGGACGCGCTACAACTGGCGCTCGGACAAGCCACAGGCGACGTATCTGACGACGCTGGCCGTCGGCAAGTTCGACATCACCACCGACACGACCGCGAACGGCCTGCCGGTGATCAACGCGGTCAGCAAGGACCTCGGCGCGAACGAGGGGTCGGCGAAGGCGAGCATCGCGCGCACCGCCGAGGCCACCGAGTGGCTGGAGAGCGTCTTCGGCCCCTACCCGTTCAACGCCGTGGGCGGCTATGTGCCGAACGTGCCGGCCCACTACGCGCTGGAGACCCAGACCCGGCCGTTCTACGGGAAGAAGGCCTTCGACAACGGCACCAACGTGTCCGTCGTGGTGCACGAACTGGCGCACCAGTGGTACGGCGACAGCGTGTCGCTCAAGGACTGGAAGGACATCTGGATCAACGAGGGCTTCGCGGCCTACAGCCAGTGGCTCTGGTCGGAGAAGGAGGGCGACGGCACCGCCCAGCAGCTGGCGGACTACGTCTACGCCCAGCACCCGGCCGATGACCCGTTCTGGAAGGTCCGGCCGGGCAACCCGGGCGCGGAGAATCAGTTCGACGACGCGGTCTACGACCGTGGCGCGCTGGCCCTCCAGGCGCTCCGCAACAAGGTCGGCGACAAGGTCTTCTTCGGCCTCCTCAAGTCCTGGCCGACCGAGCACCGGTACGGCAACGCCTCGGTCGCCGACTTCGTGAAGTTCGCCTCGAAGAAGTCCGGGAAGTCGCTCGACGGCTTCTTCGACACCTGGCTCTTCGAGCCGACCCGGCCCGCCGCGGGCGCGGCCCGGCAGGCGCTCGGGGCGTCGCACACCGCCGTCGCCGAGCCCCGGTCGTGGCGGCAGATCGCGGCGGCCACCCACGGCGTGCACGAAGTGCACGGCCACTGAGCCGGCCGGCTCGGCACCCTTCGCACGGAGCCGGGGACACCCCCGGCTCCGTGTGCGTGCCGCGGCCTCAGCCGCGCGCCGCCCGGCGGGCCCGGCAGGCGAGCGGCAGGAAGCGCAGCCGCTCCGGAAGGACCGGCACCACGGCGCGCACCACCCGGCCGAAGCGGCGCAGCCTGCGCTCCTGCGCGTCCGTCCACTCCAGCCCCAGGGCCTCGCGGGCGTCCGGCGGCATCAGCCCGATCGACAGGAAGCGCCGGACACGGGTGAACCGCGGACACAGCCACGGCCAGACCGCTCGCAGGAGCAGACGCAGCCACCGGGGGCCGCGGTCCGGCGCGGGGACCGGCTGGTCCGGTGCGATCAACTCCCGCACCACGACGGTCGCTTCGCATTCGTTGTCGAGGACCTTGCGGTAATACGGCCAGAACTCCTCGATGCTCTGCGGCATATCGCGGTCGTGGATGCCCAGCACCCGGCCGACCTGCAACCACTCCGCGTACAGCTGCCGCTCCTGCGCCTCGGTGAAGGGGCGGCCGAGATACTGCTGGGCGTGCCGGAAGACGGGATAGCCGGTCGCGTGCACCCAGGCGTAGTAAGCGGGGGTCAGCGCGTGGTATTTGCGGCCGTGCGCGTCGGTCCCCTGAATGGTCTTGTGCAGCCGCCGCAGCCGCCGCCCCTCCTCGGCCGCGCCCGCACCGCCGTACACCCACAGCTGCAGCGAGGTCAGCGACCGCTCGCCGCGCCCCCACGGATCCGTACGGAACACGGAGTGCTCGTCCACTCCGGCACCCACCGCCGGGTGGGCGACCTGCATGGTCAGCGCGGCCGGCAGGGTCAGCAGGATGCGGATGTCCCCGGCCAGCGACCAGAGCACCCCTCCGACCGGCGGCGGTTTTGGATCGTTATCTACCGTATTCATTGCATTGCTCATCATACGGCGGGCCCCTGCGCCCGGCGTGGGAGGGAGCGGTTCCGCGCCACCCGCACGGGGCCTCCCGCCGTCCGGGCATCCGAGGCACCTACCGGGGACACCGGCCAGGCGGCGACGGGCTGCCGGCCGGCCCGCCGGCAGCCCGGGGAGCGACGGGCCTCGCGGGCACTCCCGGCTCCCACCCCTGCGACTCCCGGCCCGGGCCGCCGAGCCCTCCGGTCCCGCTCCGGTTACCGCTTTGCTCTGTACATCTCACGCCCCCCGAGCGGCTACCTGAAAGTAACCCTAGCTGGTTGGATGAGCGTCGCCGATTCAAGTCCCCACCCCCACAGGGAGATTCAGTGTCGCACTCCACGCTGCGCACGTCCCGGATCGCTGCCCTCACCGCGGCCCTCGCCGCCGTCACCCTGACCGTCGCCCCCTCCGCCTCGGCCACCGCCGCCCCCCGTCTGAAGGTGCTCAGCTACAACACCTTCCTGATGAGCCGCACGCTCTACCCCAACTGGGGCCAGGAACACCGCGCCCAGGCCCTCACGGACGCGGACTTCTTCCAGGGCAACGACGTCGTCGTGCTCCAGGAGGCCTTCGACAACTCCACCTCGGACGCGCTGAAGAGCCGGGCCGCGGCGCAGTACCCGTACCAGACGCCGGTGGTGGGCCGAAGCCGCGGCGGCTGGGACGCCACGGGCGGTGCCTACTCGGCCGTCACCCCGGAGGACGGCGGCGTCACGCTGCTGAGCAAGTGGCCCGTCGTCCGCAAAGAGCAGTACATCTACAAGGACGCCTGCGGGTCGGACTACTTCTCCAACAAGGGCTTCGTCTACGCGGTGTTGGACGTCAACGGCACCAAGGTGCATGTCGTCGGCACCCACACCCAGTCCACCGACTCGGGCTGCCGGGCGGGCGAGGCCGTCGCGGACCGCGCCAAGCAGCTCAAGGAGATGGACGCCTTCCTGGACGCCAAGCACATCCCGGCGGACGAGGAGGTGATGGTGGCCGGCGACCTGAACATCGACTCACACAGCGACGAGTACCACGCACTGCTCGGCAACGCCGATCTGGCGCCCGCCGACAGCCGCACCGGGCACCCCTACTCCTTCGACACCCAGGAGAACTCGATCGCGAAGTACCGCTACCCGAACGACCCCCGCGAGGACCTGGACTACGTCCTGCACCGCAACGGCCACGCCCGCCCCGCCGGGTGGCGGAACACCGTGGTGAAGGAGGAGTCGGCGCCCTGGACGGTGTCCAGCTGGGGCAAGGACTACACGTACACCAACCTCTCCGACCACTATCCGCTCGTCGCCGGCTGAACACCGGGGGACGCGGGGGACGCAGGGAACGGTGAACGGGAGGCGGACGCGGGACCGTGCGAGCGAGCGGCGGGCGACCGGGCGGCGGGTTCAGCGGTCGTGGTCCGTCACCGGTATGCCCCGCCGGGCCGGCCGGTCGGATATCGACGGCTCCGCCCCGGACCAGGCGTCGCCCACCGGCCCGAGGTACGTGATGATCCCCGTGTTCTCTGCCATGACTTCACAGTAGGGGCAGCCACTGACAATCGGCCGGGACCGCACCCGCCGGTACCGGCCGGCACCGTCCCGACCGGGCCTGCCCCGCACGAAGGCGGTCGCGGACGCCTCCCGGCATCCGCGACCGCCCCGTTTCAGGCGCCGCGCGCTTGCGTGGCTACTTCGACAGTTCGCGCTCCTCGGCGATCCGGCTGACCCGGCCGCGGACCGCGAACCAGCCGGCGACCAGGGCGGCGGCGAGCACCGGGATGATCATCACGGTCTGCCGGCCGACACCGTCGTCGAACCACATCAGCACGATGACGCCGAGCAGGAAGACGATGGTGGCGATGTCGGTGACCGGCGTGCCCGGCAGCCGGAAGCGCGGACGCTCGACCAGGCCCTCCTTCGACCTGCGCACGAACACCATGTGACAGACCATGATCGTGCACCAGGTGCTGATGATGCCCAGCGCCGCGATGTTCAGCACGATCTCGAACGCCTCGCCCGGCACGACGTAGTTGAGCGCGACGCCCAGTACACAGACCGTGGAGGTGAGCATGATGCCGCCGTACGGCACCTGGTTGCGGTTCATCCGGCCGGCGAACTTGGGCGCGGACCCCGCCATCGACATGGAGCGCAGGATGCGGCCGGTCGAGTAGAGCCCGGAGTTCAGGCTGGACATCGCCGCGGTCAGCACGACGAGGTTCATCACATCGCCCGCCGCCGGCACACCGACGTTGGACAGTACCGTGACGAAGGGGCTCTCCCCACCGGTGTACTTGTTCCACGGCAGCAGCATGGCAAGCAGGATCACCGAACCGACGTAGAAGACGCCGACCCGCCACATGATGGAGTTGACGGCCTTCGGCACGACCTTCTCCGGCTCACCGGTCTCACCGGCGGTCACACCGACCAGCTCCACCGCGGAGTAGGCGAAGACCACGCCCTGCAGCACGATCACGACGGGCAACAGGCCGGTCGGGAAGATGCCGCCGTTGTCGGTGATCAGGTTCAGACCCGGCGCATGCCCGCCGACCGGGTGCTGGGTGGCCAGCAGGAAGATGCCGATGAACATGAAGGCGACCAGCGCGGCGACCTTGATGATCGCGAACCAGAACTCCAGCTCACCGAAGATCTTCACCGAGATGAGGTTCACCGTCAGCACGACCGCGAGGGCGATCAGCGCCATGACCCACTGGGGAATGCTGGTGAACATGCTCCAGTAGTGGGTGTAGAGCGCGATCGCGGTGATGTCGGCGATACCGGTCGTCGACCAGTTGACGACGTACATCCAACCGGCGACGTAGGCGCCCTTCTCCCCCAGGAACTCACGGGCGTAGGAGACGAACGAGCCGGACGACGGGCGGTGCAGCACCAGCTCGCCCAGGGCGCGTACGACGAAGAAGGCGAAGAGGCCACAGACCGCGTAGGCGATGGCCAGCGCGGGTCCGGCGGAGTGCAGCCGCCCCCCGGCGCCCAGGAACAACCCGGTGCCGATCGCTCCACCGATGGCGATCATGTTGATGTGCCGGCCCTTGAGGCCCTTGCTGTAGCCCGCGTCGCCCGCGTCCTGCGGAGCGCCGCTCCCCCCGTCAGGTGACCTGTGGGCTGCGTCGGTGACGGTTTCTGTGCTCACTGGTGGTGCATCTCGCTTTCGGGCAGGCTTGAGCGATGGCCGGATTTCGCGGATCGCACATCCGGTCGACGGCACACGTTCCCTGAAGAGTGGCCCCCCGTCTGTGCGCAAGATCACACCGTGTACAGGTCACCTAAGATTTGTCCGTATTTGTCGTGCATTTTCTGGCGTCTCATCGGGAAAGTGGGCCTCAGTTCACCCGATTCCGGACCCCACCCCTCACCCAGCACCGCAGATTTTCGGACCCGTTCGATCCCTCTACGGAGGATGTTGGCCAAAACGACAACTCATGTGGCTGCCCCGATCGGCGCCACGGGAGGCCCGGCCCGCTCCCCCCGCACCCGCCGGCCTCGCGCCACCTCGCACGCACGGGTGTCGTCCCCGCGCTCAAGGCCCTCATCCGTCACGAATCGGCCGCCGGCCCGGTGGATTCACCCGGCGCACCGGGCTGGCGGAGGATCGTGGTCACGACGCATGGTCCCGGCGGCTCCCGAGCCCGTGCCGCAGGGCCGCGGGCGGCCGGTCCGCGGCGGCGGCGCCCCGGTGGAGAAGGCGCCGAGAGGTTTCACAAGAGTGGTGAGACAGCAATACTGTTGAACATGATGGAGCCCGCCACCGATCTGACCGTCGACGAGCTGGCCGCCCGCGCCGGCGTCACGGTCCGCACGATCCGCTTCTACAGCACCCGCGGTCTGCTGCCGCCGCCGGAGATCGGTCCGCGCCGGGTCGGCCGCTACGGGCCGGACCACCTCTCACGGCTCGCGCTCATCGAAGAGCTCCAGCACCAGGGCCTGACCCTGTCGGCGATCGAGCGCTATCTGGAGCAGCTGCCGCCCGACCTGAGCGCGCAGGACCTGGCCATCCACCGGGCGCTGGTGGCGAGCTGGATCCCGGACAAGGCGGAGGACGCGACCCGGGAGCAGCTGGAGCGGCGGGTCGGCCGGGCGCTGACCGAGGAGGACGTGGACCGGCTGGCGGCGATGAGTGTGCTCGTACGGACCGATGACCCGCGGATCTACCGGGTCGATCCGGGGCTGCTCCACCTGGGCACGCGGCTGCTGGACGTCCCGATCGCGCTGGAGACCATCCTCGCGGCGCGCGGCGTGGTCATCGAGCACACCCGCGCGGCGGCCCGGGAGCTGAGCCGGCTCTTCAAGGACGAGGTGTGGGAGCCGAACCGGCACGGCGGGCCGGACGAGGAGGAGCTGGCGCGGATGAAGTCGCTGTCGGCCCATATGCAGCCGATGGTGGTGCAGGCACTGGTCACCGCCTTCCAGCGGTCGATGAAGCAGGAGCTGCGGGAGTCCTTCGACAGGGAAGGCGACCGGGGCCGGCGGGAGGGGCCCCAGGAGTGACGGCGAGGAGCCGGCCCCGGGGCGACGGGGCGGACGGGGGCGGGCCGCCGGGGCCCGCCCCCACCGTTCAGTCGCTGAACTTCTCGCCCTTGCCGGACTTGTCGACCAGCAGCGGGGACGGCGCGAACCGGTCTCCGTAGGCGGCCTGCAGCTCACGGGCGCGGGTCACGAATCCGGGCAGTCCGACGAGCTCCTCCCGGCCCGGCCCACCCCGGTAGCCGTTGATGTACTGGAGCACTCCGCCGGTCCAGCCCGGGAAGCCGATGCCGAGGATGGAGCCGATGTTCGCGTCGGCGACGGAGGTGAGCACGCCCTCCTCCAGGCAGCGGACGGTGTCCAGCGCCTCGGCGAACAGCATCCGCTCCTGCATGTCGACGAACGGGATGGCGGCGCCCTCCCGGACGAAGTGTTCCCGCAGCCCCGGCCACAGCCGGGTGCGCTTGCCGTCGTCGCCGTACTCGTAGAAGCCACCGCCGCCGCTGCGTCCGGGACGGCCGAACTCGTCGACCATCCGGTCGATGACCGCGTCGGCCGGGTGCGGCTGCCAGGTGCCGCCGGACTCCTCGACCGCCCGCTTGCTCTCCTCACGGATCTTGCGCGGCAGCGTCAGGGTCAGCTCGTCCATCAGCGACAGCACCTTGGCCGGGTAGCCGGCCTGGGCGGCGGCCTGCTCTACGGAGACCGGGTCGAGGCCCTCGCCGAGCATCGCCACGCCCTCGTTGATGAAGTGGCCGATCACGCGGGAAGTGAAGAAGCCGCGCGAGTCATTGACCACGATCGGCGTTTTGCGGATCTGGCGGACCAGGTCGAAGGCGCGGGCCAGCGCCTCGTCGCCGGTCCGCTCGCCCTTGATGATCTCCACCAGCGGCATCTTGTCGACCGGCGAGAAGAAGTGCAGCCCGATGAAGTCCTGCTCGCGCTCCACGCCTTCGGACAGCAGCGTGATGGGCAGGGTGGAGGTGTTGGAGCACAGCAGCGCGTCGGGGGCGACGATGTGCTGGATCTCCTTGAACACCTTGTGCTTGAGGCCCACGTCCTCGAAGACCGCCTCGATGACGGCGTCGCAGCCCGCGAGGTCGGTGGGCTCGGCGGTGGGCGTGATGCGCGCCAGCAGCTCCTCGCGCTGCTGCTCGGTCGTCCGGCCCCGGGCGACCGCCTTGGCGAGCAGCCCCTCCGAATAGGCCTTGCCCTTCTGGGCCGCCTCCACGGAGACGTCCTTGAGGACGACCTGCATGCCGGCCCGGGCGCAGGAGTAAGCGATGCCCGCGCCCATCATGCCGGCGCCGAGGACGGCGACCTTCTCGACCTTGCGGGGCTCGATGCCCTGGGGCCGGTTGGCGCCGGAGTTGACGGCCTGCAGATCGAAGAAGAACGCCTGGATCATGTTCTTGGAGATCTGGCCGGTCACCAGCTCGACGAAGTAGCGCGCCTCGATGGTCTGCGCCGTCTCGAAGTCGACCTGGGAGCCCTCGACCGCGGCGGCCAGGATGTTGCGCGGGGCCGGGTACGGCGCGCCGTTCAACTGCTTCTTGAGGTTGGCGGGGAACGCCGGCAGGTTGGCCGCGAACTTCGGCTGGGCGGGGGTGCCGCCGGGGATGCGGTAGCCCTTGACGTCCCAGGGCTGCTGGGACTCGGGGTGCTCGTCGACGAAGGCGCGGGCCTTGGCGAGCAGCTCCTCGGGGGTGGCCGCGACCTCGTGGATCAGCCCGGCCTCCTGGGCGCGGGTGGCGTTGTACTGGGTGCCCTGGAGCAGCACCTTCAGCAGCGCGTCGGCGATGCCGAGCAGCCGGACGGATCGGGTGACGCCGCCGCCGGCGGGCAGCAGACCGAGGGTGACCTCGGGCAGGCCGATCTTGGTGCCGGGGGTGTCGAGGGCGACGCGGTGGTGGCAGGCCAGGGCGATCTCGTAACCGCCGCCCAGCGCGGCGCCGTTGATCGCGGCGACGACGGGCTTGCCGAGCGTCTCGATGCGGCGCAGGTCGCGCTTGATGCCGTTGCCGGTCTCGAAGGCCTGCTCGGCCTGGTCGGGGGTGATGGCGATCAGTTCGTGCAGGTCACCGCCGGCGAAGAAGGTCTTCTTGGCGGAGGTGAAGATGATGCCGCGGATGCTGTCCTTCTCGGCCTCCAGGCGGTCGGCGACCGCGGTCAGGGAGGCCTTGAAGGCGTTGTTCATGGTGTTGGCGGACTGGTCGGGGTCGTCCAGGACCAGGGTGACGATGCCGGTCTCGTCCTGTTCCCAGCGGATGGTCGACGACGCAGGGGACTCGCTCACTGTGGCTTCTCCGTAAGGGGTGGGGACGGGCGGTCAGAGGCGCTCGATGACGGTGGCGATGCCCATGCCGCCGCCGACGCAGAGGGTGGCCAGGCCGTAGCGCTTGTCCTGCCGCTCCAGCTCGTCGATCAGGGTGCCGAGGATCATCGCGCCGGTGGCGCCGAGGGGGTGGCCCAGGGCGATGGCGCCACCGTTGACGTTGACCTTGTCCAGGCTCAGGCCCATGTCCTTGACGAAGCGCAGCACCACGGCGGCGAAGGCCTCGTTGATCTCGACGAGGTCGATGTCGTCGATGGTCAGCCCGGCCTTGGCCAGGGCCTTGCGGCTGGCGGGCGCGGGCCCGGTGAGCATGATCGTCGGCTCGGAGCCGGAGACCGCGGCGGAGATGATCCGGGCCCGCGGGGTCAGACCGTAGCGGTCGCCGACCTCCTTGGAGCCGATGGCGACGAGCGCCGCGCCGTCCACGATGCCGGAGGAGTTGCCGGCGTGGTGGACATGGTCGATCTTCTCGACCCAGTGGTACTTCTGCAGGGCGACCGCGTCGAAGCCGCCGGCGTCACCGATGGTGGCGAAGGACGGCTTGAGGCCGGCCAGGGAGTCGGCGGTGGTGCCGGGCCGCAGGAATTCGTCGTGGTCGAGGACGACCAGGTCGTTGCGGTCGCGCACCGGGACGACGGAGCGGTCGAAGCGGCCGTCCTTCCAGGCCTCGGCGGCGCGCTCCTGGGAGAGCGCGGCGAACTCGTCGACATCGCGCCGGGTGTAGCCCTCGATGGTGGCGATCAGGTCGGCGCCGATGCCCTGGGGGACGAAGCCGGTGTCGAAGTTGGTCATCGGGTCGGCGAACCAGGCGCCGCCGTCCGAGGCCATCGGGACGCGCGACATGGATTCGACGCCGCCGGCCAGGACGAGGTCCTCCCAGCCCGAACGCACCTTGGCCGCGGCCATGTTGACGGCTTCGAGGCCCGAGGCACAGAAGCGGTTCTCCTGAACGCCGGCGACGGTGTCGGGCAGGCCGGCGGCGATCGCGGCGATCCGGGCGATGTCGGATCCCTGGTCGCCCACCGGGCCGACGACGCCGAGCACGATGTCGTCGACGGCGGCCGGGTCGAGGCCGGGGAAGCGCCGGCGCACCTCGTGGATGAGTCCGACGACCAGGTCGATCGGCTTGGTGCCGTGCAGTGCGCCGGTGGCCTTGCCGCGGCCGCGCGGGGTGCGGATCGCGTCGTATACGTACGCTTCGGTACTCAAGTCAACAAGCCTTTCGCATGAGGGTGGGGCAGGGCGGCGGGGGGGCGGGGCCGTCCGGGTCAGTCGAGCAGGGAGCGTCCGATGATCTCCTTCATGATCTCGGTGGTCCCTCCGTAGATCGTCTGGATACGGCCGTCGGTGAAGGCCTTGGCCACGCGGTATTCGGCCATATAGCCGTAACCGCCATGGAGTTGCAGACAGCGGTCGGCGACGCGTTTTTGCAGCTCGGTGGCCCACCACTTGGCCATCGAGGCATGCGTCGCGTCCAGCTCGCCCGCGGTGTGGTCGGTGATGCAGCGGTCGAGGAAGGCGCGGGTGACGGCGCACTCGGTGGCCATCTCGGCTATCTCGAAGCGGATGTGCTGGAGCTTGGACAGCGGACGCCCGAACGCCTCGCGCTCCTTGACGTACCGGCTGGTGATCTCCAGCAGGTGCTCGGCTGCGGTGATCCCGGAGACGGCGATGTTCATCCGTTCCTGGGCGAGATGGGTCATCAGATGGACGAAGGCGCCGTTGCGCTCGCCGAGCAGATTCTCCTTGGGGACGCGCACGTCGTGGAAGAACAGCTCAGCGGTGTCCTGGGCCTTCTGGCCGATCTTGTCGAGGTTGCGGCCACGCTCGAAGCCTTCCATGCCCCGCTCGACGACGAGCAGGCTCAGGCCCCGCGCCCCGCCCTCGGGGGTCGTCTTGGCCACGACGACGACCAGGTCGGCGAGGATCCCGTTGGAGATGAAGGTCTTGGAGCCGTTGAGGATCCAGTGGTCGCCGGCGTCCTCGGCGTGGGTGCGGATGCCCTGCAGGTCGGAGCCGGCGCCGGGCTCGGTCATCGCGATGGCGGTGATGATCTCGCCGCTGCAGAAGCCGGGCAGCCAGCGGCGCTTTTGTTCCTCGGTGGCGAGGGCCGTCAGATAGGGCCCGATGATGTCGTTGTGCAGACCCACGGCCAGCCCGGCGGCTCCGGCCCGGGTGAACTCCTCGCCGAGCACCACGCTGTAGCGGAAGTCGGGCTGTCCGCCACCGCCGTACTCCTCGGGCACCGCGAGGCCCAGCAGTCCCTGGGCACCGGCCGCCCGCCAGGCGTCGCGGCTGACGATGCCGTCCTTCTCCCACTGCTCGTAGTGGGGTGTCACTTCCCTGGCGAGGAAGGTGCGTACGGTCTCGCGGAACGCGTCGTGGTCCGCGGTGAAGATCTGGCGCTTCATCTGTCCGGGCCCTCCTCAGAGCCAGTGCTGGACGGTGTCTCGGTCAACATGGCGGGCCCCGGCCTCCGGGGGCGGGCGCCGGGCGGCGTCATGCCCCGCCTCCCGGCGTGCCGTGCACCGGCTGCGGGAGCGATCCCCGGCCACGCGGGCGTCGGAGCCGGGGACGGCTGCCTGCCGGCGTCCGTCGGGGCAGGGCCCGCGGGGTCGGGTAGCCCGTGCCATCAGCCGGCCGCGTCCTTCTGTTCGGCCCGTCCCGCGCCGCCGGCCGGCGCGGGCGCGGCTGCGGACGGGTCGGCCGGTGACGGAGCGAGGAGCCCGGGGACCTGCCAGTCGCGCGCGATCTCCGCGGTGTCGGCACCGGGCCGTGCGGGGGGTCTGCGGACCGTTCCCGGCGTGCGGGAGAAGCGGGGCGCGGGCGCGGGCTGGGTGAGCCCGGAGTGTTCGACGAAGGTGCCGCGGGCGGCGAGATGCGGATGCTGCGGGGCCTCGCGGAGGGAGAGCACGGGCGCCACACAGGCGTCGGACTCCTGGAACACCGCCGTCCACTCCTCGCGGGTCCGGGTCCTGAACCGGGCGGCGATGGCCGTGCGCAGTTCTCCCCACGCGGCGAGGTCCTCGCGGTCGGGGACCTCCTGCGGGAGACCCAGCAGCCGGATGAACTCGGCGTAGAAGCGCTTCTCCAGCGCACCGACCGCCATATGGCCGCCGTCGGCGGTCTCGTAGGCACCGTAGAAGGGTGCGCCGCCGTCGAGCAGATTGCTGCCGCGCCGGTCCTGCCAGCCGCCGGCCGCCAGCATGCCGTGGATCATCGCCGTCAGATGGGCCGTGCCGTCGACGATGGCGGCGTCCACGACCTGGCCCCTGCCGTCCTCGGTGCGGGCGTGCTGGAGGGCGGCGAGGACACCGATGACGAGGTAGAGGGAGCCGCCGGCGTAGTCACCGACGAGGTTGGCGGGGATGGCGGGCGGTCCGTCGGGCGGTCCGATCATGCCGAGGGCGCCCGTGATGGCGATATAGCCGATGTCGTGTCCGGCGGTGTCGGCGAGCGGACCCTGCTGCCCCCAGCCCGTCATCCGGCCGTAGACCAGCCGGGGGTTGCGCGCCAGGCACTGCTCGGGGCCGACTCCCAACCGCTCGGCCACCCCGGGGCGGTACCCCTCCACCAGCACATCGGCGCGCTCCACCAGGTCCAGCACCTGCGCCACCCCGTCCGGGCTCTTCAGATCCACCAGGACGGAGCGCTTGTTGCGGTTGGTGATGTCGTAGGCGGGATCGACGCCCAGCCCGGCGCCTCCGGGACGGTCGACGCGGACGACATCGGCGCCGAGGTCGGCCAGCAGCATGGCGGCGAAGGGGCCGGGGCCGATGCCTGCGAGTTCGACGACCCGCACGCCGCTCAGCGGGCCGTTGTCTGACTCTGCCATCGCGCCCCATGCCTTTCCGCACTGTGACACTTCTGATGTAACACTCGCGATGTTAAGAACGTGTTCCACTTTCCACAAGCCCCTCATGCCAAGTGACGACCACGGAAAAAGCCCGTGCCGACGAGGCTCCCTCGCTCTCGCCGTCACGGGCCTTTGCGCGTCCGCTGCCGCTGCGCCGCTATCCCCCGTCGAGCTCGGCGATGAGCTTCTTGGGGGCTATGACGCGATACGACTCCTCCACCCAGTCGCAGAGCAGCTCGGCCGGCGGAGCACCGTGCCCCTCCAGGGGGACCTGCACCCATCCGGACGCGCCCAGTCCGTAACCGGCGGGCTTGGCGCCGGGCGAGGTCAGTGCGTGGGCATGCGCTTCCGGGTCCTTGAGCTTGAGCGTGACCCCGAGCGGATGACTGCCGTCCCCGACGCCGAGGAAGACGAAGACCTTCTTGTTGACCTTGATGACGCTCTCGCCCCAGGGAAACTCCTCCACGGTCCCGGGCAGGCCCAGCGCGAACTCCCGCACCCGCTCCCGCACCGCCGCCGGATCCGACGCCTTCGCCATGGCTTCCTCCACGTCCGTCCCCCGCACGGCACCCGCGGCGCCGCCCGGCGCCACGCGTACTCCGCGCGGGCCGGTCCAACGCATTCCACGCTAACGGCGACCACTGACAACGGCTTCGCGGAGCGCCGGACGCCCTGCCGGCCAAGGGACAACCTGCCGCCATGCCTGCCCGGCCCGGCGGGGCGCCACGCTCGCCGGTGGGCGCGGGGCGCGGTGACGTGCGCAGCGCCCCTTCCTCGTACGGAGACCCGCGGCGCAGGAGGAACCGGCGCCAGCGTTACGGCGCGTCGGGAGCCCCCTCCCCGGAAGCCGGGCCGGGGGCCGCTCCCATCGACCGGCCACCCGCTCCCCCGGCCTCCGACACCAGCTGGTCGTCCGGCACCTGACGGTCCGCAAGGCGCCCCAGCCGCCGGGGGACGTCGCCGCCCACCAGTAGGACGACGACGAGCGTCAGCCCGAAGGTGAGCACGGCGAGCGCCCTCCCCAGGGGCATGCCTTCGGCCAGACGGGCCCCGAGGACGGGCGCCACCGCACCGCCCAGGGCGCCGACGTTGTAGACGAAGCCGAGGGAGGCGGCGCGGGTCGCGGTAGGGAAGTGGCCGGCGATGTACTTCGGCAGGATTCCGGAGATGCCCTGGCTGAGCGCGAGCAGCCCGAAGAGGAGCACACCCAGTACCGGGAGGCTGTCCCGTACCGCGAAGACCGGGAAGACGAAGGCCAGTGACGCCAGCAGGGTGTAAGCGTAGGCGCGGCGGGTGCCCAGCAGGTCGCCGGCGAAGCCCGCCAGCCAGCAGCCCGCCATGGTGCCGAGGCCCGCGAAGAACATCACGTCGGTGACCTGCGCGGGGGCGTATCCGAGGTCGGTCTTGAGGTAGGTGGGCAGCAGGGCCTGGATCGGCCAGCTGTAGAGGAAGGCGCAGAACACCGTTGCCATGAGGGAGACGTACAGCGGCCCTCCGCGGCGGCCGCCCAGCTGCGCCGCGAACCCGATCAGGCACAGCGCGGCGACGCCCGACAGCCAGGGGACTCCGCCCGCGCCGACCGGCGTGAAGACGCAGAACAGCGCGACCGAGGCCACCGCCGCCAGGGTCGCATTGCCCCAGCGGCGGAGACGGCCGGTGAACAACGGCCGCAAGGCATCGGGGCGTTCCCCGTCCGCGCGGGCGGCGACCTGCCGCTGCCAGTCGCCCGCTTCCGGCAGCGTCCTGCGCACCCAGAGGGCGACCAGGACGGGCAGTACGCCGATCCAGAACATCCAGCGCCAGCCGCCGTGGGGAACCACCCACTTGTAGAGCTCGGCCGCGAGGACGGTGCCGCCCGCATAGCCGGAGATCAGGAATCCGGAGGCACGGTTACGCCATCGGGTGGGCCAGCTCTCCAGCACATACGTCGCACTGGCGCTGTACTCCCCCGCCATCCCCAGACCGATGACCAGCCGGGCGGCGAACAAACTGGTGTAATCCCAGGCGAACCCGCAGGCGAAGGTGCCGAGCGAGTAGAGCAGAATGCTGGCGATCATGGCGACCCTGCGCCCGTAACGGTCCCCCATCGCGCCCAGCACGGCACCGCCCAGCCACCGGGTGATGAAGGCACCGGAGATCAGCGACGCCGCAGTGGCGGTGCGCAGATGGAAGTCGTCGGCGATGTCGGTCAGCACCAGTGTGATCAGGACGAAGTCGAAGCCGTCCAGGAGGTAGCCGATCCAGGCGGCGAACATCGCCTTCCACTGGGCCGGGGTGACCTCCCGCCACCCGTGCCGTATCCGACCGGGCGTGTCCCCGGGGCGCGTCGTCACAATGATCCGGCCCTCCTCGGAAGTCGTCAGGCGGCGGTCGGCTAAGCGATGCGGGAGCGGTGACCGGCTAAGCGGACGGCGGACGTCCCATGCCGGGGCGCTCCCGTGAATCTGGCTCCGTATCGACGCACCGTCAAGGCCGCGTGCCGCGCCCCATCCGCCCCCGGAGGCCCAAGGGGGTGGACGTCGAGGGGCGTTGACGGGGCGACGGTGACTGCCTAGGGTCCGGACTCCAGGTCGAGCGGGTGCTGGAGAGGACGCGGGATGCGACGGCAGGACACCACCGGGCGGGCCCATGACCTCGTCCTCTACGGGGCGACAGGTTTCACCGGCGCGCTCACTGCCGAGTATCTGGCGGCCCACGCACCCAGGGACTGCCGCTGGGCCCTGGCCGGGCGCAACACCGCGAAACTGGAGCAGCTGCGCGACCGGCTGATGAAGATCGACCCCGCCTGTGCCGAGCTGCCGTTGTTGCGGGCCGACAGCGGCGACCCCGACTCGCTCCGCGCGCTCGCCACCGGTACCCGGGTGCTGGTGTCGACGGTGGGCCCCTATGTGCGGCACGGCGAGCCGCTGGTGGCCGCGTGCGCCGCGGCCGGCACCGACTATGCCGACCTTTCCGGTGAGTCGGAGTTCATCGACCGGATGTACGTCCGGCACGACGCGACCGCCCGCGCCACGGGCGCCCGCCTCGTCCACGCCTCGGGCTTCGACTCCGTCCCGCACGACCTGGGTGTGCTCTTCACGGTGGGGCTCCTGCCCGAGGGTGTCCCCCTGCGCATCGACGGTTTCGTACGGACCAACGCCACCTTCTCCGGCGGCACCCTGGCTTCCGCGCTGACCGCCGCCTCGCGCCCGGTCGCCATGGCGCGGGCCGCCCGCGCACGGCAGCGGACCACACCGCGACCGGGCGGCCGTACGGTGCGGGCGCCCCTCGGCACGCCGGTCAGGAGCCGCGAAACACACACCTGGGGTGTGCCGCTGCCGACCGTCGATCCGCAGATCATCGGCCGCTCGGCCGCCGCGCTGGAGCGTTACGGGCCGGATTTCCGCTATCGCCACTACGCGGGCGTCCAGCGGCTGCCGATCGCCGTCGGCGGGGCGCTGGGAGCGGGCGCCGTGTGTGCGCTCGCCCAGGTGCCGCCCGCACGACGCTGGTTGTCGGCGCGGCTGGAGCCGGGCGACGGGCCGGACCCGGCGCGCCGTGCACGCAGCTGGTTCAAGGTGCGTTTCGTCGCCTCCGCCGGCGGAAAGCGCCTGATCACCGAGGTCGCGGGCGGGGACCCCGGCTACGACGAGACGGCGAAGATGCTCGCCGAGTCGGCGCTCAGCCTGGCCTTCGACGACCTGCCGGAAACCGCGGGCCAGGTCACGACCGCGGTCGCCATGGGGGACGCACTGACCGCTCGCCTCCAGAAGGCCGGCATCACCTTCCGCGTCGTCCAGGAGTAGCCCGGCCCCCTCGCCCCGCCCAGGTGCTCGCGAGTGCCTTCCGGCACAGCGAGTCGGCGGCCCGCGTCGTCTCCGGAAGGCGGTAGTGGGCCGCCAGGCGGAGAGTATGCGCGCACGCCCGGTCGAGGCCGACCCGGTGCCCCACGGAGACGAAGACCGGCTTCACGCCCTTTTGGGTACGCAGCGCACGTCCCACCTCCTCGGCGCCGTCCAGCAGCGGGGAGGTGGCGCCGCGGTCAGGCCCAGGAGGCGCGTAGCGGAAGGTGAAGGGGTTCTTGGCCACCCCGATGGTGGGCAGCCCCGTCAACACCCCCAGATGGCTGGCCAGTCCGAAGCGCCGCGGGTGCGCCAGCCCGTACCCGTCGCAGACGACGAGGCCGGGAACACGGGCGAGGCGGGCGAGCGCGTCGAGCACGGTGGGGATCTCACGGAAGGCGAGCAGCCCGGGGACGTACGGAAAGGAGATCCGGCCGACGGCGGTGGCTTCGTCGACGACGGCGAGCGTACGGGCGTCCAGCGCGACGGCGGCCGCGGCGACGACGTCCCGGGCGTCGTCGTAGGCCACGTCCACCCCCACCACGGTGCCGTCGAACCCCGGTTCCGGGCCGGGTTCATCGAGCCGTACACGGGGCCGCAGCCGGTCCTGCACCGCGCGCGCCTGGGCTTCGTCGGTGGGCCAGTGCCGCAGGGCGTCGTCGCAGCGGAGCATTCCGGGAGTGTCCATGGTGATCACCACGCTACCGACCGCCGGTTGAGTCCGGCGCGGGCGGATCGGCCGGCGCTGCCCGGTTCTCCTCTATATTGCCGCCATGTTCGTCTTGGAGTTGACCTATACCGCACCTCTCGCCCGCGTCGACGAGGCCCTTCCCGACCATGTGGAGTGGCTGAAGAAGGAATACGCCGCAGGGCATTTCCTCGCGGCCGGCCGCAAGGTTCCGCGCGACGGCGGCGTGATTCTCGCCGCCGGGCCGGACCGCGCGACCATCGAGAGGATCGTGGCCGCGGATCCCTTCGTCCTCGCCGGAGTGTGCGAGTACCGCGTCACCGAGTTCGTGGCGACGACGACCGCGCCCGCGCTGGAGCAGTACCGGGAGCAACTTCCCTCCTGAGACGGCAGCTGCCGTGGCGGCAGCTGCACCTGCCGCCACAGCGAAGCGTCACCCGGGGCTCGTGGGGCACCACCGGCCCGCGCCTACGGCGTCGTGGTCGGCGGCGCCGCTGCCGCACGGTCCTGGCCGGCGTGCGCGGACGCCGGTGCGAGCGGCGCGGGCCAGCGTCCCCCGTTGCCCCAGTACTCCCTGATCTCCTCCAGCTGGCGCCCCTTGGTCTCCGGCGCGGTGAAGGCGGCGAAGACCAGGGCGGCGAGCGCGAGGACGCCGAGCCCCGCGAACGTCCGGGCGGCGCCCGCCCAGGCCATCAGCGAGGGGAAGAACTGGGCGATCAGGAGGTTGGCCACCAGGTCGGCGGTGAGCATCACCGACGCCCCGGTCGAGCGCAGCTGGGCGGGGAACGATTCGCTCGCATAGACCCAGATCAGTGAGCCGAAGCCGAAGTTGAAGGCCGCGGTGAACAGCAGGATGGCGGCGAATCCGACCCACGTCATGGTGCCGTGCAGCTCGCCCGTGCCGAAGACCGCGGTCAGCACGGCGAGCATCACGGCCATCGTGCCGATGCCGCTGAGCAGCACCACCCGGCGGCCGAGCCGGTCGATGATGAGGATGGCCAGCACCGTCGCGGCGAGCGACGCGAGCTGGACGAACGACGGCAGCAGGAAGTTCTGGCCGTTCCCGGTGAAGCCCATCTCCTCGAAGATCTGCGGACTGTAGTAGGTCACGGCGTTGATGCCGGTGATCTGGCAGAAGAACCCGAGGCCGACGACGAAGAGCGCGGCGCGGGCGTACGGCTTGCGCAGCAGGGAGCGCGCCGAGCCGCCGCTCTCCTCCGCGAGCGCCGCCTCCACCGAGGCGACCTCGGTACGCGGATCGACCTCCGGGTCGGTCACGGCCATGACCTCGACGGCTCGCTCCGTGCGCCCCTTGAGGACGTACCAGCGCGGCGTGTCCGGCAGCCGCAGCAGCGGGATCAGGACGAGTGCGGCGGGGATCGCCGAGAGGCCGAGCATCCAGCGCCAGTGACCGCCGCCGGACAGGCCCCAGTTGACGAAGTACGTGATGACGATGCCCGCGACCGTGGCGACTTGATAGGCCGCGACGGAGGCACCTCGAATGCGCGCCGGTGTCGATTCAGCGACATAGAGCGGGGCGGCGACGATCGAGATGCCGATGGCGATACCCAGCAGGAAGCGGACGATGTCCAGCACGATGACGTTGGGCGCGAGGGCGGAGAGCGCGACGAACACCGCGTAGGAAGCGGCGACGATCAGCATCGCGGCCTTGCGGCCCAAGGCGTCCGCGAGCTTGCCGCCAATCAGGGCCCCCACGATGGAGCCGCCCACCAAGATGCTGTTGACCAGGCCTCTTTCGGCCGCGGTGAGATGGAAGTCCTTGCTCAGGAACACCAAGGCACCGGAGATGCTGCCGGTGTCGTAGCCATAGATGACGCCGACGACGGCGCCGGTGAGCGCGAACATCCTGCCGGTGCGCCGTGCGGTTCGGGCTGAGGGGGGCGGGGGCGTCTCGGAGAGCGTGGCAGTGGACACGGGAAGTCCTTTGTGCGGCGGGGCGGGCCTTGCTGCATGACGGAACGTGCGTGACTGATCTTGCGAGTATTCGACTCCTTTCACGCAACTGTCAACACTCATTCGCCACCTCGTAGCCGCACCCGCCAGCCCCCTGCTGGGCCCTGCCCTGCGAGCTCCCATCAGGCTCATCCGCGCCCCGCACGGGCACACAGGGGCCGACCTATGCCGACGCCCCACCCGCACCCCCTCCGATACGTCCACTCGTTCGAGGGATGGAACGCTGCGCGAATCCTGCGTACAGTCGATTGCAACGAAGCACAAAAGTGCAGCTTCGCGCAGATGTGCCACAGCACAGTACGGCGCAGCACCGCACGGTGAAGATCACGGGAGGGTGGCCATGAGCGAGATCTCGTACATGGAGCAGGAACTGCACAGTCAGCCGGAGACCTGGCGGGAGGCGGCGCGGCTCGGTGCGACGGCCGGTCCGCTGCCGGAAGCCGGACAGCGGGTGGCCGTCATCGGCTGCGGCACGTCATGGTTCATGGCGCAGTCGTACGCGGCGCTGCGGGAGGCGGCCGGGCAGGGGGTGACGGATCCGTTCGCCGCGTCGGAGGCCTTCCTCGGCAGCGACCGCGGCTACGACGTGATCGTGGCCATCACCCGGTCCGGGACCACGACCGAGGTGTTGCGCGTGCTCGACGCCGTCAAGGGCCGCATCCCGACGGTGACGATCGTCGGCGATCCCGGGACACCCGCGATGGCCCTCTCCGAGCGGACGTTCGCGCTGCCGTTCGCCGATGAGAAGTCGGTGGTACAGACCCGATTCGCGACGACGGCGCTGACGCTGCTGCGTGCGCACCTGGGCGAGGACGTCTCCCGGGCGGTGGCCGACGCGGAAGAGGCACTGGCCGCGCCCGTGGAGAAGGAATGGGTGGACGCCGAGCAGTTCTCCTTCCTCGGCACGGGCTGGACCTACGGGCTGGCCAATGAAGCGGCGCTCAAGATGCGGGAGGCGTCGCAGAGTTGGACGGAGTCCTACCCCGCGATGGAGTACCGCCACGGGCCGATCGCGATAGCCGCACCGGGCCGGGTTACCTGGCTGTTCGGCCAGGCACCGGACGGGCTGGAGGCCGATGTGGTGCGGACCGGCGCCCGCTTCGTGCGCCACAACCGCGACCCGCTGGCGGACCTGGTGCTGGTCCAGCGGGTGGCGCTGGAGCGGGCCCGGGCCCGCGGCCTGGACCCGGACAACCCGCGCAGTCTGACCCGCTCGGTGATGCTCGAGGCGCCGGCCGTCTCCTAGCGGACCGCCCTCCTCTCCCGCGCACCGCAACCACCCACCTCACGCCAACCCGCCTCGCCCGCAAGGGAGTCAGCGCCCATGCCCCTCGTTCCGACCTCATCGATCATCGATGCCGCCTCAGCGGCGCGGGTCGGTGCCGCGGCGTTCAACGTCATCCATCTGGAGACGGCCGAGGCACTCGTCACCGCCTCCGAGCGCACCGGCATCCCGCTGATCCTGCAGATCAGCGAGAACTGCATCCGCTATCACGGCAGCATGCTGCCCCTCACCCGCGCCACCCTCGCCCTCGCCGAGGAGTCCACCGCCCACATCGCGGTCCACCTCGACCACATCACCGACAGGGACCTGGTCCAGCAGGGCATCAGGGCCGGGGTGGGCTCCGTCATGGTGGACGCCTCCGCCCTCCCCTACGAGGAGAACATCGCCACCACCGCGGAACTCACCACCTGGTGTCACGAGCGCGGCGCCTACGTCGAGGCCGAACTCGGTGAGATCGGCGGCAAGGACGGGGTCCATGCGCCAGGGGTGCGTACCGACCCGGACGACGCCCTGGCCTTCGTCCGCGCAACGGGCGTCGATGCCCTGGCCGTGGCCGTCGGGTCCTCCCATGCGATGCAGGAACGCACCGCCGTGCTCGACAAGGAACTCATCGCCGCGCTGCATTCCACTCTGCCGGTGCCGCTGGTTCTGCACGGCTCCTCCGGAGTGCCGGACGACGAACTGCGCCGGGCCATCGCCGCCGGAATGACGAAGATCAATATCTCCACTCATCTGGTGTCCGTCTTCACGCGGTCGATACGGCAGACCCTCGATGCCGACCCGGCGCTCGTCGACTCCCGGAAGTACCTCAAGCCGGCCAGGGCAGCAGTGACCGATGAGGCGGCACGCCTGCTGGACGTCCTGGGCACACCGGCGACGGTCCCGGACCAGTACGTCAACCAGGCCCCGGCCCCGGGATGAGCCGGCGGAGGAGGGGATGCGGCGGAGACGAATTAGGCTCGCGGCATGAAGCGCCATGAACGGATGAACGCACTGCTCGAGCTGCTCGGCGACCGGGGCCGGGTGGATGTCGAGGAGGCCGCGACCGCCCTGGAGGTCTCGGCCGCCACCATGCGGCGCGACATGGACGCCCTCGCGGAGCAGCAGCTGCTGACCCGTACCCGGGGCGGTGCGGTGCTCAGCTCGGTGGCGTACGACCTGCCGATCCGTTACAAGCACGCGCACCGCTCCGCGGAGAAGGAGGCGGTGGCCCAGGCCGCGGCGAAGCTGGTCGAACGGGGGGATGTGGTCGGGCTGAGCGGCGGCACCACGACCACGGCCATCGCCCGGGTGCTCGCCACCCGCCCGGACTTCGCGGAGGCGGGCCCGCAGCCGCATCTGACGATCGTCACCAATTCCCTCAACATCGCGAATGAGCTGGCCGTGCGGCCACAGATCAAGATTGTGCTCACGGGTGGGGTGGCGCACTCGCGGTCGTTCGAACTGGTCGGCCCGTTCAGCGAGTTGGTGCTTCAGCAGATCTCGATCGACCTCGCATTCATCGGCGCCAACGGCATGGAACCGATGATGGGCGCCACCGTGCACGACGAGGCCGAGGCCCGGGTCAATCGTCTGATGGCCGAGCGCGCCCGGCGGGCCGTCGTCGTCGCGGACTCGTCAAAGATCGGCGAGCGCTGCTTCGCCCGGGTAGGCGACGCGGATGTCTTTGACACCTTCATCACGGACAGTGGAGCGAAGGAGGCGACCCGCCGCGAGTTCACGGACCGGGGCCTGCGGGTGGTGACGGCACGCCCGTCCGGGAGCGAGTGATCTCTCGGACGGGAACCACCGAGGGGTAGGGGCGCAAGCGGCCTCGGACCGTGACCGCCCTGCCCACCTTCGATCCCAGCGCCGACCATCGGCGTCGGTCACCGGCTTCGATTCACCAGCTCCAGCCATCGGCTCCGGCCATCGCCTTTGGGCACCGGGTTTGGCCAACAGCTTGGCGACCGGCTCCGGTCATCGGCTCCGGCGCTCGGCCTCGGTCCGCGCGCTCGACGGGCTTGGCGGGCTCGTCAACTGATGCGGATCTTGGATAGACAGGGCATACCGGAAAATGTGACCAACCTGTCCCGTCTCGCATTGAACTATCTCCGCGACGGTGACCGGAAAAGGGCAATTACGCATCGGATGTTGGGTCCATCGCGCACCCCCGTGAGGGGCCTGACCTGCGATGTAATGCGTAGCGGGCCACTGGGCGCGGTGCCGAGGGATGCCCTCGACCGAGGAGGCAGGGAGACATTCCGCCGCGGCCGCACCCCATCCCGAAAGGGTCGCGCTTGTGTCGCGCTTGTGTCCCTGTGTGGCCCCCGGGGCTGATATTCCCAGAGTGGATGTGGACAATGGGGAATGAACGTGCGAAGCGACGAGAAGCTTCGCGGGGGAAATCTGAGTAGTCCAGCGGGGGATCACATGAGGAAGTTCTTGGCCATAGTGGTGGCGATAGTGGCGTGCAGCGCCTCCGTCACGCTTACCTCGGCCTCGAGTGCGGCAGCCGCCGATCGGTCGCCGCAGTGCGTCAAGGTCCGGAAGTACTTCAACAAGGGCCATCAGCGCTATGTCCGCCTGACGAATCTGTGCACCAAACGGACTTCGTGCTTCACCATCATCGTTCCGCATCAGCGTGACCCTCACGGCAGCCTTCCCAAGGGCGCGACGAAGGACGTCCGCTACGGGACGACCGCGGGCTCGCGAGCCCTGTTCGTGAAGAACACGCCCTGCTGACCGGAGCGCGATAACGGACGGACGTACCCCGGCGGGCGCGTGAAGCGACGTGGCTGCCGGGGCCGTCACCTGCGTGCGGCGACACCGTCCAGCACCATGGAGAGGTACTGGCGGGCGATCTCCTCGGGGCTGTGTTGTCCGCCCGGCCGGTACCAACTCGCCGCGACCCAGACGGTGTCGCGAACGAAGCGGTAGGTGAGCCGGATATCGAGGTCGGCGCGGAAGACCCCGTCGGCCACGCCGCGCTCCAGGGTGCCGAGCCAGGCTTTTTCGAACTTCCGCTGAGAGTCGGTGAGATAGCCGAAGCGGGGCAGGGCCGTGAGATGCCTGGATTCCTTCTGATAAATGGCGACAGCAGCACGATGACGGTCGATTTCCCGGAATGACTCCGTGACCAGGGCTTCGATGGTCTCCCGGGGGCCAAGTCCGGATGCGAGTACGGCGTCATAGCCGTCCCACAGTTCGGTGAGGAAGCTGGACAGGATCTCGTCCAGCATCGATTCCTTCGAATCGAAGTGGTAGTAGAGGCTGCCGGCGAGCATCCCGGCCTCGTCCGCGATGCGGCGGACGGTGGTGGCGTTGTAGCCGTGCGCGGCGAAGACCTCCGCCGCGGTGTTGAGCAGTTCGCGGCGACGCTCGGGGGACGCGTTCGCGGTCGTCGTCTTCTTCTTGGCGGCTGACACCCGGCCATTGTCGCTCCCCCGGCGAGCCAGCGGCGTTCCGCCGTCGTTCACTTCGACGGCTCGCTTCGCTGAGTTGCCCAACCCCGCGGCCCTCCCCATTGCACCTCCCCATCGCCCCTCCCAGTCACCTCTCCTCGTCGCCTCCCCTCGGCACATCTCCTCGCTGTCTCTCCTCACCCCTCGCCGGGTTCGCATTCGGGGGCGCAGTGGTCCCCTTCACTGAGCCACCTCCTCGCCGGCTCCCACGCGGAAACGCTCCCTCGCTGAGCCGCCCCTTCACTGGAAGACCTCCGCGACAGGCCTCGCTGCCCCCTCATCACCGGCGTCGCGCCCGATCGAGACGTATCTTTTACTAGTGAAACACCTGTTAATCTTTTCGTATGGGGAAGCATCGCAAGCCGTCCGGGCAGAGCTGGCGTAGCGGGCCGGGAGGTGCGGTGCGGGTGCGGTCATTGCCAGTCCGTGGTGCTCTGCGGCTGCGTCGGCCCAGCGACATCTGGTACAAGTCGGCCGTCGGTGCGCTGGTGGCGATGGCCGTTCCGGACCTCACACTGTTCGCGCTGGGGCGGCTGGACCTGATCCTCTACACCTCGGCCGGGGCGTTGTGCGCCCTGTACGGGCACGGCCTGCCGTATGCCGCCCGGGCCCGCACTCTGTCGTGGGTGGTTCTCGGCATGGTGGCGAGTGTCGGTGTCGCGCTGACCGCGGCGTCGCTGACCACGTCGACCGCGCTGCTCGTCGTGTGCGCCGCCTTGGTCGCCGCGATCCACAAGACGGTCTGCGAGGCAACGCGGATCGGGCCGCCGGGGAACATCATCCTGACGTTCGTCACCGCGTCGGCGTTCTTTGTGCCGCAGCGCCTCGGGCAGGTGCCGTTGCACCTCGCCCTGACGCTCGGCACCGGCATCCTGGCCTGGCTGGTCTGTATGGCTCCGGCGCCGATACGGCCGCAGGGACCCGAGCGGATCGTCGTGGCCCGTGCGCTGGAGGCGGCCGCGGGGCTGTTGCGTACGGAATCGGACCCCGCCTGCGGGCGGCCCTCCGGGGCGACGGACGCCTGGCATGCCACCACCGCCGCGGTGAATACCGCGTGGCACACGTTGTACGGGGTTCCGGCGCACACCCCGGCGAGGGCCGCGGCCCGGGCAGGGCTCGAACGGCTGCTGACAGAGGCTGAGTCGGCGTTGGGGAGCGTGGGGCGGAGAGTCGGAGGGAAAGCCGAGCGAGCGGCCGGGCCGGATGGCGGTCGGCACTACAGGCACAGCTTCGACGACGCCTTCGACCGGGCCGTCGACCAGAGCCGTGATCAGGACTTCGGCCGGGACTTCGGCCACGGCCTCGGGCGTCTCGAAGCCGACCGGCTCGGCGACTGGGCCCGTGAGCTGCGTGGCGGCGGACCGCTGCCGGACGTGGCGACCGACGCCTCGTCCTGGCAGAACGGGGAGAGGCAGGGCAGGGAGGGGCTCGACGTCGGCGGCGAGGTGACCGGCGTGCGGCGGCCGGCGCCGGGGCATCCGCGTGGGGTGCGGCCGGTGCTCGCCCGGCTCGGGCCGGGGTCGCCGCTGCTGCCGATCGCGGCGCGGGTGACTGCCGGTTGCGTGCTGGCGGGCTGGACATCGATGGCTCTCGGCGTCGGGCACCCGTACTGGGCCGTGGTCACCGCCGCCTCGATCTACCAGGCCAACACCACCCTCACCTGGCAGCGGGCGCTGCAGCGCACCCTGGGCAATCTGTCCGGCTTGCTGCTCTACACCGCGCTGCTGCCGCTGATCCACCTGGGACACCTCGCGATGATCGGGCTGGCGCTGGCCTGCCAGCTCGGCGCGGAGGCCTGGATCAGCCGCAACTACTGGCTCGGTTCGACCTGTGTCACACCACTGGCCCTGCTGCTGTCCGGGTTCGGCGGTCAGCTGCCGGCGAGGGCACTGATCGCCGACCGCTGGATCGACACCGTGGTGGGCGCGGCGGTGGGTCTGGCCTGCTGCGTCGTGGTCACCAACCGACGTGCCGCGGACCGTGTCGAGGTCGCCCTGGAGCTGGTCGTGGCCGCGGAGGCCGCCGCGTCCCGGCTGCTCGGGGCGCGGTCCGCGTCCGGTGCAGGGGGCGCGGAGGGGGCGGACGATGCGCGGGAGACCGGTTGGGCCCGGGACCGGCTGGCCGGCTGTCTGGTCGAACTCCGCGAGGCCGTGGAGGTGGCGGCCGGCGAGTGGTGGCAGCGCGCCCTACCGGAGGAACGGATCGACCATGCCCAGCAGCAGGGTCACCGGACGCTGACGCTGCTCGTCCGGCAGCTCCGGGTGCCGGTGGCAGCCGCCTGACGCCGGCGGTGCCGCCCGGCGGAGGGCACCGTCCGGCAGGCACAATTGGGGAGGCTTACCGCCGGACCGAGAGGAGAGTGCGGGTGACCGAGGACATCGTCGCGAGGGTGCAGCGCCAGTGGCAGCAGGTGCACCCCGGGCTGGACACCGGCCCGATGGCGGTGATCGGGCGGCTCAACCGCTGCTCCGCGCTGCTCCAGCAGGCGGCCGACGCGCCGCTGCGGAAGGCCGGGCTCACCCGTCCCGAGTTCGACATCCTCGGCACCTTGCGCCGGATGGACCGCGAGCTGACCCCCGGGAGGGTGGCCCGTGAGACCTTCGCCTCCGGCGCCGCGGTGACCAAGCGCGTACGGCAGCTGGAGGAGCGGGGCCTGATCGCCCGCCGACCCGACGGCCGGGACCGCCGGGTCGCGCATCTTTCGCTCACCGACGAGGGCCGCGAAACCGTCGACCGTCTGCTGCCCGAACAGCTGGAGTACGAGGCGGCGCTGCTCGGCGGCATCGGCGACCACCGGCAGGAGGAACTCTCCGAGGCGCTGAGTGAGTTGCTGGTGGTTTTGGAGGGGCGGCTCGCCGGCCTGATGGACTGATCCCCGGCCTGATGGACTGATCCCCGGTCTGATGGACTGAGCCCCAGCCTGATGGACTGAGCCCCGGCCTGATGGACTGAGGGCCCGTCTGCTCGGCCCTACGGGCAGCCACCCCGGCAAGCGGTGGGTGCTGGCCACGGCGCGTCGATGCCAGCCGGGGGCAGCACACGCCGACCGAATGTGCTCGCCACCGGACGCCGGGCGGCGGGCGACGGCCACCGGGCGGCGGGCGGCAGGCGGCAGGGAGCCCGAAGCGGGCGGCCCGGCCAAGGTCGCATCGTGGGTGTCGCCATGGGTGTCGACGTGCACATCACCGCGGTCGTCGCCATGAGCGGCCATCGTCGGCCCGAGATCCGTACGGTCCGGCTGTACTTGGCAGCGGGAGCTCTACAGGCCTCCCCGCCCAAGCCCCCCTCCCCACCAGCAGACTCGACCGACCCGAACCGACCCAATGACCCCACTGACCCCACTGACCCCACTGACCCCAGCATCCCCCTCGCACCTCGCACCTCGCACGGAACGGCGAAAAACTGCCGTTCAGCACCCGCACCGCCGCCGTTGCCCCCCACCGCGACCACCACCCACAGCCGGTCGCCGCCCGCGCGTCCCGGCGGATGACGGTCCGCGCCAACCGCCGATCTCCCGGCCCCACACCACTCCTCCCCCACCCCGCGGCACCCACCCGCCCCGATCCCCCCACGCACAGCCGCTCCTTCGCACACCACACCCCATCCGTACATTCCGGGCGTCGCGATCAGGCCACACCCCGGCCCCTCACGCCCCGTCAGACCGCGCTCTTGGGTGCCGATTGCGCCCGCCAGGCCCCAGCAAAGAGGGCAAATACGTACATTCGAAGGTCCGTGACGCATGTCACGTAGGAATCCAATGCACTGGCGCGATATCCCGCGCGTCCTAGTGGCCAAAGGCGCAAGTGTCCGCAACGAATGCAAGGGAGCCGGCGATGTCCAGCGTCATCGACCAAGCCGTTCAGGCCCGTCTCATCGCAACCGCTCCCCGGTCGCAGGTGATTCCGGCGAACCTGCGATACGACCGTGCCGACCCGTTCGCGGTGCGCCTGGTCTTTCCGCCCTCCGCGTCGCTGGACGGCGCGGAGGTGGCCTGGACGTTCGGGCGGGAGCTGCTGGAGGAGGGGCTGCGCACGCCGGCCGGGGCGGGCGATGTGCAGATCTGGCCGTATGACGCCGACGCGGTGGTCATCGAGTTCCACGCCGTCGGCGGCATGGCGGTGGTGCAGTTCGACGCGCAGGAGCTGCGGGCGTTCCTGACCCGGTCGTACGGGATCGTCGCCAAGGGCGAGGAGGCCGGCCACCTGGACGTCGAGGCCGACCTCGCCGCGCTGTTGCGCGAGGCGTAGGCCGCAACCGCCCGCCCCGTCCGACCCCTCCGCCCCACCCGGCAGGGTTAGACCCCGCTCGCCGCCGGCGCACCGGTGGCGGTGCCGTTCGCCTCGAAGAGCTGCGCCAGATGCCCGTCCATCATGCGCAGCGCGGTCCGGCCGTCGTACACATCGAGCAGGACGTAGGTGGACAGGCCGTCGACCATGCCGATGAGCAGCATCGCCTCGTCCTCGGTGGCGCGTTCCGGGGGGAGTTCGCCGCGTTCGGCGGCCCGCCGCAGTTGCTCGGTGAACAGGGCGCGGAGCTGGGGAATGCCGTTCTTGGCCTCGGCGCGCAGGGTCTCGTCGTACGCGGCACGGGTGAAGTAGGCGGCGCCGACCAGCACTCCGACGCGGCTCTTCTCGTCCAGCGGCAGCATGCCCGACAGGCAGGCGCGCAGCACCTCGCGGGGCGTCGGCTCCCCGGGCAGCGCCTCGATGCGCTCGCGGATCCGGTCCCCGGCGAGCCGGTTGATGCGCCGGAGGGCGAAGAGCAGCATCTCGTCCTTGGAGCGGAAGTAGTGCTGCAGCCGGCCGAGCGAGATGCCGGCCTCCGCGGCGACATCACGCAGGCTCGCCCCCTCCAGTCCGCGGGTACCCGCGAGCCGCCACAGCGCCTCGGAGATCTCCTGACGCCTCGCTTCGTGATCCACCTTCTTGGGCACGGATGACCTCCCACGCTCGGCACTTCGATACGTGGCCCCCATGCAGGGAGTTCTGACCTCGCGGAACCCTGCCCACTTTTACAAGTCGCTTGTACCGTTATAACGTATCGCCACCCAATACGCTTGACTTGGAAACCGGTGACCTCATGCCCGAACCCGCCGCCGCGCTGCTGCGACCGCCCCGCCACCGCGTCGACCCCCGGGCCCGCCGCTGGTGGACGCTTCAGGCACTGGTGGCGCTCAGCGGCCCGATGCTGCTCATCGCGCTCACCCTGACGGTGCTGTCCCTCCTCTTCTTCCCCGACGCGCTGCCCTGGCTGGGCCCGTTGCTGCTGGTCGTGCTCGTGGTGCCGGCCGTGAGCTATCTCGTGGTGATGCCGCGGTGGCGGTACGCGGTGCACGCCTGGGAGCTGGGCGAGCGGGCCGTCTACGCGGCGGGCGGCTGGTTCTGGCAGAAGCGGCGGATCGCACCGCTGAGCCGGGTGCAGACGGTGGACACCGTGCGCGGCCCGCTGCAGCGGCGATTCGGGCTGGCGACGGTGACCGTGACCACCGCCTCGACCGCGGGCGATATCAAGATCGCGGGACTGTCCGACGCGGACGCCGAGGAACTGTCCCGGCGGATCGGCGAGGCCGCGCAGGACGTGCCGGGTGATGCCGCATGAGCGCGCCGCTGGACCCGGGCACGCCCGGTACAGAGCACGGCGCACCCGGCACACGGTCCGGTGCGGCCCCTGCCGCCTCCGGCGCCGCGACCTCCGCCGGGGAGACGGGCGAGTGGCGGCGGCTGGATGCGCGCACGCTGCTGGTGCACTGCGGCTGGCTGGCCGCGCCGCTCGGCTCGGCGGCGCTGACGGCGCTGGCCACCGGAGGCCGGATCACCCCCAAGGCCTGGTTCACCCTCGGCGCGCTCGCCGTCTCCTTCGCCGTGGTGACCACGATCGGCCTGATCCGCTGGGCCCGTACGGAATTCCGGATCACCGTGTCCCCGAGCCGCGAGGGCGGGGCGGCAGACGGTGACGACCAGGGCGGCGCCCGCACCTTCGACGTCCGCAGCGGACTGCTGACCCGGCGGTTGCGCAGTGTGCCGCTGCACCGGATCCGCACCGTCGATCTGACGGCCTCGCCGCTGCACCGGCTGCTGGGCGTCACCGTGCTGCGGGCCGGTACGGCGGGCTCGGGCGTCGGCAGCAAGGACCTGTCGCTGGAGGCGCTCGCGACCCCCGAGGCGGAGCGGCTGCGTGCGGAACTGCTCGCGTACGCCGACCCCGACGCGACCGCGAACGACCCGGTGCTGGCGCGGATCAGCTGGCGCTGGCTGCGGTACGCGCCGCTCACCTTCTGGGTCATCGGCGGGGTGTTCGTGGCGGCCGGGTCGGGCTACCGGGTGCTCGACGGCATCGGCATCGTGCCGTGGAAACTCGGCATCGTCCGGCGGGCGTTCACCGAACTCGGCGCCGGCGCACTGTGGTTGACGATCCCGGCGGTCTTGCTGGCCGTCCTCGCTCTCGGCTCGGTCGGTTCCGTGGTGCTGTACATCGAGAACTGGTGGAGCTACTGCCTGGAGTGGACCGACGCCCGCACGCTGCGGGTGCGCCGCGGACTGTTCACCACCCGCGCGGTGACCATCGAACGGGCCCGGCTGCGCGGGGTGTTGCTGTGCGAACCGCTGCTGCTGCGGGCCGGCGGCGGGGCGACGGTGCGTGCGGTGGCCGGCGGGCTGGGCAGCCGGGAGGAGAACCGCAAGCGCAGCGGTCTGCTGCCGCCCGCGCCCCGCACCGAGGCGCTCCGGGTGGCGGGCGGCGTGCTGCGGTCGCCCTTCCCCGGTGACGGTTCGCCGGTCGCGCTGATGCCGCATCCCCGGGTCGCCCTGCGCCGGCGGCGGGTACGCGGGCTGCTGTTCGTGGTGCTGCCCGGCACCGCCGTCCTCGCCGGTCTCGGCCTGGCGTTCACCCCCGTCCTGCTGCACTGCGCCTGGATCTACGCGGTGGTCTCCACGGCGGTGGTGCTGTGGCTGGCACGGGACGCGTACCGCAGTCTGGGGCACGGCGTCGACGGTCCGTATCTGGTCGCCCGCTCGGGCACCGTCAGCCGTGACACCCTCGCCCTCCAGCGCGATGCCATCGCCGCCTGGACGTTCACGACCTCGCCCTTCACCCGCCGGGCCGGCGTCGTCACGCTCACCGCCGCGGTCGCGGCCGGCGACAACGGCTATCGCATCCCGGACCTCGCGGCCGACGAGGCGCCCGGCTTCGCCGCGGCGACGGCCCCCGGGATCCTGGAGGAGTTCCTGGTGTACCCGGGAAAGGCGGGGCACCTTCCGGAACAGCGGGCGCACTGAGGTCCGGCGGGGAGCGGGCCGTCCGTCCGGACGCCCACTCCCCGCCGGACACCGCGGCGCTCGCCGGCCGCGCCCCCACCCGGACCGCCGGTCAAGGGCGATCTGCATGAGATACCTCACACCCCTGTCGTGTGCACTGCGGGGACGGCCACACCGTCCTACTGGATGAGTCACCGAGATTCGACAGCCGTGAGGAGCAGCGCGATGCACCGCGTCATCGACCAAGCCGTTCAGGTCCGCCTCCTCGCCACCTCGCCCCGCAGCCATCCCGCGCCGGCCGTGCTGCACTACCAGCCCGCCGACCCGCTGGCGGTGCGGATGTCGTTCCCGCCGGAGATCTCGCTGGACGGCACCGCGGTGGACTGGGCGTTCGCCCGGGAGCTGCTCGACGAGGGGCTGCGGATGCCCGCCGGGCGGGGCGATGTGCGGGTGCGGCCCTCCGGCCCGGACCGGACGGTGATGGAGTTCCATTCGGACGAGGGCATCGCCATGCTCCAGTTGAAGACCTCCGATGTCCGGCGGTTCCTGTCCCGCTCCTACCGGGCGGTGCCCGCCGGCAGCGAGATGGCGCACCTCGGCCTGGAGCGCGACCTCGCGGAGCTGTTCGGCGCGGCGTAGCGCGGGTGGCCCCTCCCTGGAGATCCGGACCGGGTGATTCCTGCGGGCCCCCGATCTGTCTCCCCCGCACGGCCGCTGCACGCCGAGGGCCGGCCACCCCCGAGGGTGACCGGCCCGAACCCTCCGCGCGCTCAGCGCTGCGGGAAGCCGAATCCGTAGCCCTGGCTCTGCATCCAGGGCAGCAGGCGGTCCAGGGACTCGACGGTCCGGGAGCGGTCGCCGCCGCCGTCGTGGAACAGGAGGGTCGTGTGGTGGGGCTGGTTGAGTTCGGCGCGCACCGTCGACTCGATCGTCTGGACGCTGCCGCTCTCGAAGTCCTTGCTGTCGACGTTCCAGCCCAGCGGGCGCATCCCGCGGTCCGCGGCCAGCTTCCGGCTGAAGGGGGTGAACGCACCGCCGGGGGCGCGGTAGTACTCGACCTGCGTGCCGCCGGCCGCCTTCTCGATCATCTTCTCGGCGTCGACTATCTCCTTGGACTGGTAGCTCTCCGGCTTCTTGTCCATGGTGGTGTCGTGGCTGATGGTGTGGTCGCAGAGCTTGTGGCCGGCGGCCACCACCTTCTTGACCAGGTCCGGGTGGGCCGCGGCCTGCGGGCCGATCATGCAGAAGACCGCCTTGACGTTGTGCTTCTTCAGCACGTCGAGCACCTTCGGCGTCCACTCCGGGCTCGGGCCGTCATCGATGGTGATGTTCAGGCTGCGGCCGGGGCGGTCCGAGGAGTGGACTATGGAGGAGTCGACCGGAGCCGGCTTGGACTTCTGGCCGGACCCGGCGTCGTCCGCCTCCGCCTTGGAGCCGCTTCCGGCATTCGAGAAGGCAAGTACCCCCGCGACCACCGCCGATACCACCGCCGCCGCGGTCACTCCGATGATGCCGCGCTGACCTCCGAAGCCCCGTGCCATCCTGATCCCGTCCCTCGTCACCGTGCTCGTGTCCGTACCGGTCGGTGGCGGACACCTCTCACGGAGGTCTCGCGCCGCCTGCACCACGGGAGATGCACGGAAGGCCGGGGAGGCTGCTCCTGTTACGGATCCATCATGAAACTTATTGATACTGGACCCATGCCACGTGTACTTCTGATCGAGGACGACGCCGCCGTACGGGACGGGGTGTCCCTCGCCTTGCGGCGGCGCGGCCACGAGGTGGCTGCCGCGGCCAGCGGCGAGGAGGGCCTCACCGCCCTGCCGGGCTTCCGCCCCGACATCGTGCTGCTGGATCTGATGCTCCCCGGCAAGGACGGCTTCGAGGTGTGCCGGCTGATCCGCGCCGAGCGGCAGCTGCCGATCATCATGCTCACCGCTCGTGGCGACGATCTGGACGTGGTGCTCGGACTGGAGGCGGGCGCCGACGACTACATCGTCAAACCGGCCCGCGGCGAGGTCCTCGAAGCACGCATCCGTGCGGTGCTGCGCCGTACCGCGCTGCCCGCCGACGGGGCGCCGCCCGCCGCCGAGCCGGGCCCCTCCCCCGTCGAGGCCTACGGCGAACTGGCCATAGACCGGGCCGGTCTGGTCGTGGGCAAGGCCGGCAAGGACCTGGCGCTGGCCCCCTCGGAGATGAAGCTGCTGCTGTTCCTGTCCGCCACTCCGGGGCAGGTCTTCAGCCGCCAGCAGCTGCTGGAGCAGGTGTGGGAGCACAGCTACCACGGCGACGCACGGCTGGTGGACGCCTGTGTCATGCGGCTGCGGACGAAGATAGAGGACACCCCGCGCAGCCCCCGTTACGTCCAGACCGTGCGCGGCTTCGGTTACCGCTTCGGTCCCCTGTGAAGCGCGCCGGCCGCCGGATACCGACCGGCACCATGCTGCGCGGGCTGCGGGCCCGGCTCGTCGTCGGGTTCCTGGTGGTGGCCGTCCTCAGCGCGCTGACCACCGCCCTGCTGACCTACCAGGAGGCCCGGAACGCCATCCTCCAGCGCTCCCAGGACACCGCCGTCAACGACCTGCGGGCGCAGGTCAATTCGCTGGCCCCGGAGCTGCCGACCCCGCCGTCCCGGGCCGATCTGGACTTCTTCCGGGTCCAGCTGGAGCGCTCGGGCACGTCACGGGACTGGGACATCTCGACGCACTACCGGGGGGTTGCGGACGGCGGCGACGGCAGTCTTCAGGGCGGCTTCACGGTACCGGCCGGCCTCAAGGGCTCCGTGGAGAAGCGGCATGTGCCGGCCTTCCAGCGGGTGGACCGCGGCGGCGAGCCCTGGCTGCTGATCGGGATGCCGGTGCGGCAGTCCGACGGCACGGCCTCCGCGCTGTCCGTGTACGCCCAGGTGCCGCTGAGCGCCGAGGAGTCCAATGTCGAGGCGCTGGTGAGCGCCGCCCAGCGGGGCGTGGTGCCGGTGCTGGTGTTGACCGTGGTCCTGGCGCTGCTGGCGGCGCGCGGGGTGCTGCGGCCGGTCCGCGGGCTGCGGCAGGCGGCCGGGCGGATCGCCGAAGGCCGGCTGGACACCCGGCTGGAGGTCAAGGGCGCCGACGAACTCGCCGAGCTGTCGCGGACCTTCAACGACATGGCGGCCCGGCTGGAGGAGAGCATGGCCGAGCTGCGCCGTCTGGAGTCCAACGCCCGACGGTTCGCGGCCGATGTCTCGCACGAGCTGCGCACCCCGCTGGCGGCGATGTCCGCGGTGACCGACGTGCTCGACGAGGACGCCGGGTCCCTGGACCCCGACACCGCCTCCGCGGTCCGGCTGATCAGCCAGGAGACCGGGAAGCTGGCGCGGATGGTGGAGGACTTGATGGAGGTCTCGCGCTTCGACGCGGGGGCCGCGGCCCTGCATCTGGACGAGGTCGACGTGGCCGAGACCATCCGCAAGACGCTGCAGGCCAGGGCCTGGCAGAAGCGGGTGGCCGCGGAGCTGCCGGCCGACGTCCGGGCGCGGCTCGATCCGCGGCGGCTGGACGTGGTGGTCGCCAATCTCGTCGGCAACGCCCTGCACCACGGCGGCGAGCCGGTCCGGGTGGTGCTGCACGCGCCGGAGCCGGACGCGGACCGGCTGCGGATCGAGATCCTCGACAGCGGGCCGGGCATCGACCCCGAGGTCCTGCCGCATGTCTTCGACCGCTTCTACAAGGCCGACTCCGCCCGCGCCCGCTCCGAGGGCAGCGGGCTGGGACTCGCCATCGCGCAGGAGAACATCCGGCTGCACGGCGGCACCCTGCACGCCGCCAACTGCCCTGACGGCGGTGCGGTGTTCACGGTGGAGCTGCCGCTGCGCCACGAGGAGGCGGGCGAGGCCGGCGCGGAGGACTCCACACCGCCGCAGGACGCGGGGGCGGCCGCCGGGCCGGCCGCGGAGGACGACCGGGACGACGCACGTCCCGTGGCCGGGAAGGCGCATCACGAATGAACACCCCCTCCGTCCCGAACGCCCCGCGTGCGCCGCGGTCCGCGCGCCGCCTGCCGGGCGGCCTCGTGCTCGCCGGCGTCCTCGCGGGTGCGCTGGCCGGCTGCGGTATCGCGCCCACCGATGTCATCGACGCCGGCGAGCCCGCCACCGGTGTGAAGTCGCCGGGCCAGCCCGAGTCCGATGTCCAGCTGTTCTTCTACGGCCCCTCCGGGCTGCGCTCCGCGACCCGCCCGGCGAAGGCACCGGCCGACCCGGACCAGGCCATCCAGCTGCTGCTCAGGGGGCCGAACCACGCCGAGCGGATGCGCGGTCTGTCCAGCGTGCTGCCGAAGTTCCCCGGCGCGCTGACCGCCGAGGCCCGCAACGGCGGCGTGGAGATCGAGCTGCCGATGAATGTGAAGCTGCTGGACTCCGCCTCGCTCAACCAGCTGGTGTGCACCGCGGCCAACGCCCGGGTGCCCGGGAACAAGCCGCCGGACCGGGTGCCGGTGACCCTCGCCGGCTCGTCCGTGCGCATCGGCCCGATGGTGTGCGGCGGCAACAACGCCTTCCCGGTCGTCGAGCCGACCCCCTCCGCCACCCGGCCGTCCGACCCGGTCCCGGGCGGCTCCGCCACGCCGGGCGGCACCGCGCAGCCGGCGAGCTGAACCCGCGGGCCGCCCGCCGGGCCGGGGCACCGCGTTACGGTGAAGTCAGGCATCCGCCTTCCCCGCACGCCGGACGGAGCGCTCCGCCGGCGTCCGAACCTCGGGAGACGCTGACGATGACCGAGCGCAAACCCCCCGGCATGAGCCATGAGACCTGGGCGGACCGGCAGATCCGCGAGGCCGCCGAGCGCGGTGCCTTCGACGGGCTCACCGGGGCCGGCAAGCCCCTCCCCCACCTCGACCGGCCGTACGACGAGATGTGGTGGATCAAGGAGAAGATGCACCGCGAGCACCTGTCCTTCCTGCCGGCCGGCCTCGTCCTGCGCAAGGAGGCCGAGGACGCCCGGGAGGCCGCGGCCGCGGCGCCGAGCGAGGCCGCGCTGCGCCGCATCCTGTCCGAGATCAACGAACGGATCCGCGCGGCGCTGCGGGCGCCGCTCGACGGCCCCCCGCTGCGTCTCGTCCCGTTCGACATCGAGGAGGCGGCGCGCACCTGGCGCCGGGAGCACGGGAGTTGAGACCGGGGCCGGAGCGCACCGGCCCGCCCGTCACGGTGCGCGCGGTGCCAGCCGTACCCGCAGGAATCGCGGCCGGTACAGCTCGACCGCGCCGTTGATCCGGGGGCCGGGCGGGACGCCGGGCGGGCCGAGCCAGTTGATGTCGTAGCTGAGCAGCAGCCCGCGGCCGCCGGTGAATTCGGGGTGCGCCTGCGGGTTGTAGACGGCGACGTGGCGCGGGTCGGCGGCGGGCGGACGGGGCGGGGTGAGACGGCCGTGCGGACCGCGCCAGGGGCCCTGCGGCGCACCGGCCCGGTAGCTGGTGATCACCCGCAGCCCGGCCGAGCCGTCGCCGCCGGTGTCCATGGTGAACAGCACCCAGGCCGGTCCGTCGCGCACCACGGTGAAGGAGGCACCCACGCCGCGCCGGCCGCTGCCCCGCAGCACCGGCACCGCCCGCCCGGCCCGGCGCCGCCAGCGGGCGCCGTCCCAGAACCGCCAGCGGCCGCGGTCCGCCAGCCGCCCGGCCGGGACCCGTGCGAGGTAGGCGCTGGAGGCCGGTGACGTGGGCGGGTCGTCGCCGCCGAAGACGTACGTCCAGCCGCCGACGGGGACCACCGCCGTGCCGTAGAGGACCCGCCGTCCCGGATCCGGGACGGCCGCCTGGTCCACGGCCGGTGTGATGCCTGCCAGGCGCAGCCCGGGGAGCGAGAGGGTGGCGACCTCGGTGCCGTGCGGCTCACCGAAGATCCACGGCCCGGTGCCGGGGGTGCGGCGCCACAGCAGGACGCGGACGACCCGCGCGGTGGCGCCGGGCGCACGCGGCTCCACCCGCGCGCCGACCGGCCAGCGCCGGCCGCCGCCCGGCGGGTCGGGGAAGAACGGCCCGGGAGCGGCCGCCCCGCCACCGGTCAGGGTGCGCCGCGCACGGCCCGAACGGGACATCACCACCGCGGAGTTGTGCCACAGGGAGGGCGTGCCGCCGGTGCCGGAGGTGCGCCAGTGGTGGGTGTCACCGTGCGGGCCGGGTGGTGCGTGGACCCGGCCGAGGAAGGTGTCGGAGAACAGCCACAGGGTGCGGCCGTCGGGCAGGCGCACCGAGTGGGTGCCGTCGCCGCCGGTCCAGTCGTCCAGGCGGGTGTTGTCGTTGCCGTAACGGGTGAATTCCGCGGTTTGCCGGAAATCGGCGGACCAGGAGGCGATCCGGCGTTCGGCGCGGCCCGCACGCGTGCCCGCGGCGGGCCCCTGCGGCAGCCCGGCGGCCGCCGCGGTGAGCAGCAGCAGTCCGGCGGCGGCCGTGGTGCGGATCGGGGCCCGGGGCATCGCGCTCCTTGGGGGTGCGGCGCCCACCGTAGTGAACCCGGCGCCCGCGCCGGAGCAGGCGCGTCGGGTACCGGAAAGACCGACCGCGCACGATACCGGCGACCCCGTCCCACCTGCCCCTTCTCGCGTGAAAACAGGAAGATCCACCAGTGGTCAACGAGTGCAAGGTCACAGCCTGAGACACTGCTCCGGCTAACGGTCGTTCGCCTAGCCTGCTGCCATGACCGCCGAGTCCCCCGAACTCCCCCTGGCCGCCGCCTTCCCGGATGCCGACCGAGAGCAGTGGCAGCGCCTCGTCGAAGGTGTGCTGCGCAAATCGGGCGTCACCGAGGCGTCCGGTGCCGCCGCCGAGGACGCCCTCTCCACCGGCCTCCAGGACGGCATCCGCATCCGCCCGCTCTACACCGCCGAGGACGGTGCGGCCCTCCCGGCCCACCCGGGCTTCCCGCCCTTCGTACGGGCCGGCCGGCCCGAAGGCACCACCGTCGCCGGGTGGGACGTGCGCCAGCAGCACGTCCACACCGATCCGCGGCAGGCCAACGCGTCGATCCTGGCCGACCTCGAGAACGGCGTCACGTCGGTCTGGCTGACCGTCGGGGACGGCGGCGTGCCGGTCTCCGGTCTGGAGCAGACGCTGCAGGGCGTCTATCTGGACCTGGCCGCGGTGGTCCTGGACGCGGGCGCCGATTTCGAGGCGGCCGCCGAGGAGTTGCTGCGCCTGTACACCGCGTCCGGCGCACCGCTCGGCGAGGCGGCCGGCGCGCTGGGCGCCGATCCGCTCGGCCTGCTGGCCCGTACGGGTGACGACGCCAAGCTGCGCCTCCAGCTGGCGGCCGCGGCCCGCCTGGCCGGGCGCTGCGCCGCCGACGCGCCGGGCCTGCGGGCGCTGGCCGTCGACGCGCTGCCCTACCACGAGGCCGGTGGGTCGGCCGCCGAGGAACTGGGCGCCTCGCTGGCCACCGGGGTCGCCTATCTGCGGCAGCTGACGGCGGCCGGACTCGGCATCGACGACGCCTGCCGGCAGCTGGAGTTCCGCTACGCCGCCACCGCCGACCAGTTCCTGACCATCGCCAAGCTGCGCGCGGCCCGACGGCTGTGGGCCCGGGTCGCCGAGGTGTGCGGGGCGTCGCCCGACGCGGCCGCGCAGCGCCAGCACGCGGTCACCTCCACGGTGATGATGACCCGTCGTGACCCCTGGGTGAACATGCTGCGCACCACGGTCGCCGGACTGTCCGCCGGGGTGGGCGGCGCGGAGGCGGTGACGGTGTTGCCGTTCGACGCCGCGCTGGGCCTGCCGGACGCGTTCGCCCGGCGGATCGCCCGGAACACCCAGTCCGTGCTGCTGGAGGAGTCGCACCTGTCGAAGGTCATCGACCCGGCGGGCGGCTCCTGGTACGTGGAGAGTCTCACCGACGAGCTGGCCCGCGCCGCCTGGGCGTGGTTCCAGGAGATCGAGGGCGCGGGCGGCCAGGCCGCGGCGCTGCGCTCCGGACTGATCGCCGGCCGGCTGGCTAAGACCTGGCAGCGGCGCACCGACGATCTCGCCCGCCGGCGCGAACCGATCACCGGCGTCAGCGAGTTCCCGCATCTCGCCGAGCCCCCGGTCACCCGTGAACCGGCGCCCGCGCCGATCGGCGGGGGGCTGCCACGGGTGCGCCGGGACGACGCGTACGAGCGGCTGCGGTCGCGCTCCGACGCCCATCTGGCGGCGAGCGGCGCCCGCCCGAAGGTCTTCCTGGCCGCGCTGGGCCCGGTCGCGGCGCACACCGCCCGGCTGGCCTTCGCCGCCAATCTGTTCCAGGCCGGCGGCATCGAGACGGTGTCCGAACCCGCGCCGGTGGACGCGGAGTCGGTCGCCGCGGCGTTCGCCGCCGGCGGCGCGCGGATCGCCTGTCTGTGTGCGAGCGACGCGGTCTACGGCGAACAGGCGGCGGCCGTGGCGGCCGCGCTGAAGTCGGCGGGAGCGGTACGGGTGCTGCTGGCGGGCAAGCCGGGCGAGCACCGGGAGGAATTCACCGCGGCGGGCGTGGACACCTTCGTCTTCGCCGGCTGCGACGCGGTCGAGGTCCTCTCCTCGGCCCTGGATGTCATGGAGGTGGCGTGATGGGAGACACGACGCAGCAGGCCGGCGCCATCCCGGACTTCAGCGCGGTCGAGCTGGGGGAACCGGACGCGGCGCACGGCGCGGGCGACGGCACGCGATGGGCCGAGGCGGTCGAGCAGGCCACCGGCAAGGGCGTGGCGGATCTGACGTGGGAGACGCCGGAGGGCATCGACGTCAAGCCGCTCTACACGGAGGCGGACCTCGACGGCCTGGACTTCCTGGGGACCTACCCGGGGATCACGCCGTATCTGCGCGGCCCGTACCCGACGATGTATGTCAACCAGCCCTGGACCATCCGGCAGTACGCCGGCTTCTCCACGGCCGAGGAGTCCAACGCCTTCTACCGCCGTAACCTCGCGGCCGGCCAGAAGGGCCTGTCGGTCGCCTTCGACCTGCCCACGCACCGCGGCTACGACAGCGACCACCCGCGGGTGACCGGTGACGTCGGCATGGCGGGCGTCGCCATCGACTCGATCTACGACATGCGGCAGCTCTTCGAGGGCATCCCGCTGGACAAGATGACCGTCTCGATGACGATGAACGGCGCGGTGCTTCCGGTGCTCGCCCTCTACATCGTGGCGGCGGAGGAACAGGGCGTACCGCCCGAGAAGCTGGCCGGGACCATTCAGAACGACATCCTCAAGGAGTTCATGGTCCGCAACACCTACATCTATCCGCCGCAGCCCTCGATGCGGATCATCTCCGACATCTTCGCGTACACCTCGCAGAAGATGCCGCGCTACAACTCCATCTCGATCTCCGGCTATCACATCCAGGAGGCGGGCGCGACGGCCGACCTGGAGCTGGCGTACACCCTCGCCGACGGGGTCGAGTACCTGCGCGCGGGCCTGGCCGCCGGGATGGACGTGGACGCCTTCGCGCCGCGGCTGTCCTTCTTCTGGGCGATCGGCATGAACTTCTTCATGGAGATCGCCAAGCTGCGCGCGGCCCGGCTGCTGTGGGCGCGTCTGGTCCAGCGCTTCGAGCCGAAGAACCCCAAGTCGCTGTCCCTGCGCACCCATTCGCAGACCTCGGGCTGGTCGCTGACCGCGCAGGACGTGTTCAACAACGTCACGCGCACGTGCGTGGAGGCGATGGCCGCCACCCAGGGCCACACCCAGTCCCTGCACACCAACGCCCTGGACGAGGCGCTGGCGCTGCCCACCGACTTCTCCGCCCGGATCGCCCGCAACACCCAGCTGTTCCTGCAGCAGGAGTCGGGCACCTGCCGGGTCATCGACCCGTGGGGCGGCAGCGCCTACATCGAGAAGCTCACCCACGACCTGGCCCGGCGCGCCTGGCAGCACATCGAGGAGGTCGAGGAGGCCGGCGGCATGGCCAAGGCCATCGACGCGGGCATCCCGAAGCTGCGGGTGGAGGAGGCCGCGGCCCGCACCCAGGCACGGATCGACTCCGGGCGGCAGGCGCTGATCGGCGTCAACAAGTACCGGGTGGAGACGGATGAGGAGATCGAGGTCCTCAAGGTCGACAACTCCTCGGTGCGCGCCCAGCAGATCGACAAGCTCAAGCGGCTGCGTGCCGAGCGCGACGAGCAGGCCTGCCAGGAGGCGCTGCGCGCGCTGACCGCGGCGGCGAAGTCCGGTCCCGGCGAGGGGCTGGAGGGCAATCTGCTGGCACTGGCGGTGGACGCGGCCCGCGCCATGGCCACCGTCGGTGAGATCTCCGACGCACTGGAGTCGGTCTACGGGCGCCACTCCGGCCAGATCCGTACGATCTCCGGTGTGTACCGAGACGAAGCGGGCCCCTCCTCCGGTGTCGAGCGCACCCGGTCGCTGGTGGCCGAGTTCGAGCGCGCCGAGGGCCGCCGGCCTCGCATCCTGGTGGCCAAGATGGGCCAGGACGGCCATGACCGCGGCCAGAAGGTGATCGCCACGGCCTTCGCCGACCTGGGCTTCGACGTCGACGTCGGCCCGCTGTTCCAGACCCCGGCCGAGGTGGCCCGCCAGGCCGTGGAGGCGGACGTCCACATCGTCGGCGTCTCCTCGCTGGCCGCCGGCCATCTGACCCTGGTGCCCGCGCTGCGCGAGGCGCTGGCCGCGGAGGACCGGGAGGACATCACCATCGTGGTGGGCGGGGTGATCCCGCCGCAGGACGTGCAGCCGCTGCGCGACATGGGCGCCGCCGCGGTCTTCCTGCCCGGCACGGTGATTCCCGAGGCCGCCCACGATCTGGTGCGGGACCTGGCTGCGGTCCTCGGCCACGAGCTGTGAGCGGGGGGACATGCCGGCGAGGATCGATGTCGAACGGTACGCCGAGGGTGTCCGCGCGGGTTCCCGCGCCTGGATCGCCCGGGCCGTCACCCTGGTCGAGTCCACCCGCCCCGATCACCGGGCGGCGGCCCAGCGGCTGCTGATCGAGCTGCTGCCGTACTCCGGCGCGGCCCGCAGAGTGGGCATCAGCGGGGTGCCCGGTGTCGGCAAGTCGACCTTCATCGACGCCCTCGGCACGCTGCTGACGGGCATGGGGCACCGGGTGGCGGTGCTCGCCGTGGACCCGTCCTCCAGCCGCACCGGCGGCTCCATCCTGGGCGACAAGACCAGGATGGAGCGCCTGGCGACGGACCCGGCGGCGTTCGTCCGGCCCTCCCCCACCTCCGGCACGCTGGGCGGTGTGGCACGGGCCACCCGCGAGTCCATCGTGGTGATGGAGGCGGCGGGCTATGACGTCGTCCTGGTGGAGACGGTGGGCGTCGGACAGTCCGAGACCACCGTCGCGGGCATGGTCGACACCTTCCTGCTGCTGACCCTGGCGCGCACCGGCGACCAGCTCCAGGGCATCAAGAAGGGCGTGCTGGAGCTGGCGGACCTGGTCTCCGTCAACAAGGCCGACGGTCCGCACGAGCGGGACGCCCGCTCCGCGGCCCGCGAACTGGCCGGTGCGCTGCGGCTGTTGCAGCCCGTCGACGCGGCCTGGACCCCGCCCGTCCTGACCTGCAGCGCCCGCGAGGGCACCGGCCTGAAGGCGCTGTGGGAGCGGGTCGAGCAGCATCGCACCCTGCTGGATTCCACCGGCGCGCTGGCCGAGCGGCGCCGCACCCAGCAGGTCGACTGGACGTGGTCGATGGTCCGGGACCGGATGATCGACCGGCTCCAGGAACACCCCGAGGTGCGCCGGCTGAGCCCCGAGGTCGAACGGGCGGTGCGCGACGGTGAACTGACCGCGACGCTCGCGGCCGAACGGCTGCTGACCGCGTTCGGGCTGGGCGACCCGCAGGGCTAGCACCCGCCCCACAACGCGACCCCGCCCCGAGCGGCCCATCGGCTCACTCGGGGCGGGGCCGCGTCGTCGCAGCGCGATCCCCCCTCAGCCGCGCTCCGACACGGTCGCCCAGACCGTCTTGCCCGAGCGGTCCGGGGGCGTCCAGCCCCAGGCATCGCTCAGTCGGTCGACGATCTGGAGACCACGTCCCGATTCGGCAAGTGTGTCCTGGGGCCTGACGACGGGTGCGCCGCCGCCGGCGTCCGAGACGGCGCACAGCACCGTCGCCCCCTGCCGGGTCAGCGCCAGCCAGGCCGGGCACAGCGCGGCCAGCGCCTCGTCGCGCCCGCGCCTGGCCCCGGTACCGCTGCCGTAGCGCAGGGCGTTGCTGACGAGTTCGGACACGACCAGGGCCGCGTCCTCCGCGACGCCCGCGCAGAGTTTCCAGCCTTCCAGCGTCGCCCGGGTGAACCGGCGGGCCTCCGCCACGGTGCGGGCCGAGCTGCTCAGTGCGCACGCCGCGAAGTCGTCCGGGGCGGGCATCCACCAGGTGTCGTCACACGCTTCATCCCGGAGGGCGTCGTGCACGGTCTCTGCCGGATGAGTGGTCATCAACATCTCCGCGAAGGGGATTTCGGGACTGGGCCGGACTGCCTCGGAGAGCTAATATCCTCGTCAGTCGTCCGTCGATGCAAGTGCATCTGCAATTACATCGGTAAGTACGGCCACACAGGGGCACGTTCACGCCAAGGTGAGTGAAGGCCCGGGATCGGTCGGAGGCACGTCCTCCAGCAAGGGAGCATCTGATATGGAGCCGGTGACCAACGGCATAGCGGCAACCGCCATCGACGGCGCCGTCTGGCGCAAGAGCCGTCGCAGCAACCCCAGCGGCAACTGCGTTGAACTGGCGGTTCTTTCGGACGGGGAGGTGGCGGTGCGCAACTCCCGCTTCCCCTCGGGTCCGGCGCTGGTCTACACCCGCGACGAGATGACCGCCTTCGTCCAGGGCGCCAAGGACGGCGACTTCGACGATCTCATCGGCCGCGGCTGACGCATATGTCGGCCGAATACCCGCCCCGGCTGTACGCGGGCTGGGGGCAATGGGACACTGGGCGTTCGCCCGACCACCCAGGGGAGTCAGCATGAGCGAGCGCAGCGAGCGAACCGCGCAACGGTGCGCGCCGCGCGAGTGCGAGGCCGAGCGGAACGGGGTCCCGGCATGAGTGCCGAACAGCCGAGCGGCGATCCGTCGCTGCGCCGCTACCTCACCCACCCGCGGGGCGGCCCGACCGTCCTGCGCATCGTGCTGGGCACCCAGCTTCGCCGGCTGCGCGAAGGGGCGGGCATCACCCGCGAGGCCGCGGGCGACGCCATCCGCGGTTCCCACGCGAAGATCAGCCGTCTGGAACTGGGGCGGGTGAGCTGCAAGGAACGGGACGTCGCCGACCTGCTGACGCTCTACCACGTCACGGACGAATCGGTCCGCTCGGACTTCCTCACCCTGGCCCGCCGGACCAGCACCCCCGGCTGGTGGCATCAGTACGGCGATGTGCTGCCGGGCTGGTTCGAGACTCACATCGGCCTCGAAGAGGCCGCCTCGGTGATCCGTACCTACGAGGTCCAGTTCGTGCCGGGCCTGTTGCAGACCCCGGACTACGCCCGGGCGGTGACGCAGCTCGGTCATCCGCGGGCCTCGGCCGAGGAGATCGAGCGGCGGGTGCGGCTGCGCGTCCAGCGTCAGGAGCTGCTGAGGGTCCCGGACGCGCCGCGGGTGTGGGCCGTGATCGACGAGGCGTCACTGCGCCGTCCGCTCGGCGGGCCCGAGGTGATGGAGGGCCAGCTCAGACATCTGCTGACGATGGCCGAGCTGCCGAATGTCACGCTGCAGATCGCGCCGTTCAGCCTCGGCGGGCTGGCGGCGGCCGGCGGACCGATCACGATCCTGCGGTTCCTGGAGCCGGACCTGCCGGACATCGTCTATCTGGAGCAGCTGACCAGCGCGCTCTATCTGGACAAGCGCGACGACGTCGACCACTACCTCGCGGTGATGGACCGGCTCAGCGCACAGTCCGAGTCCCCGCGGGAATCCCTGGTGATACTGGAACGGCTGCTCAAGCAGGAGAGCTGACGCCCGTCCCGGGCGGAAGAGGGGCCGGGTCCCGGTGGGCGCCCCGCCCCTCTTCTCCTGCGGCCGCCGCGCTACGACTTGCGGGCGACGCCGCCGAACTCGATCCACTCCTGGGTGAGCTGCTTGGGGCCGATGTCCGCGTCCGGCATCCAGGTGGAGACCTCCACCAGACCCGGCTCCAGGACCTCCAGGCCGTCCAGGAAGCCGGCCAGCTCGTGCGCCTGGCGCACCCGGCCCCACTGGCCCTGGGTGCTGACCCGCATGAACTCGGTGACGAAGTCCCGGGTGGCGGCGTCCTCGCTGACCAGCTGGCACACCACCAGGAAGCTGCCCGGCGCCAGCCGGTCGGCGACCCGCTTGATGAGACCGGCCGGGTCGTCGGCGTCCGTTATGCAGTGCAGCACGGAGACGAACAGGGCGGCGACGGGCTGCTCGAAGTCGATCAGGCGGGTCACCTCCGGGCTGTTCAGGATGCCGTCGGTGTCCCGCATGTCCGCCTGGATGACGGCGGTGTTGGTGTTCTCCTCCAGCAGCGCGCGGCCGTGCGCCAGCACGATGGGATCGTTGTCGACGTACACCACACGGGAGGCGGGGTCGACCTGCTGGGCGACCTGGTGGACGTTGTCCTGCGTCGGCAGGCCTGATCCGTGGTCGATGAACTGCCGGACGCCGTGCTCGCGGGCCAGCCAGCGGACCACCCGCTGCAGAAAGCGCCGGTTGTTGATCGCCAGCACCTGAGTGCTCGGAACGACCTTGCTCAGCTCTTCGCAGGCCTCGCGGTCGACGGCGTAGTTGTCCTTGCCGCCGAGGTAGTAGTCGTACATCCGGGCAACGCTCGGGATGCTGACGTCGACGACTCCGGAGGGCGGTCGCGCTTCTTGGCTCATTCCACACTTTCCCGTCGCTTCGACAGCATTCAGCCAGGGGGCAGCCGCGATCATTGCGTGTTTGTACGACCACGCCCCGCAGCCCCCAACATACCCACCGGAAGGGGGTTGGTGCAGACAAGTGACCGGGTCACGTGCACGGAGTGACGGATGCGGCGCCACCGGCGCGCCACAAACCCAACAGACGTGCGAATCAAGGGGGTTCGACCGGCCATCCGGCGGTGACGGGGAGCCGCTTCCGGGCCCTTCCGGCCGGAAATCGCCCGCGCGGGTCAGAGGTCGGCCGGGGGCTGGGGTGCGGGCCGCCGCCTCGCCACTCATCGGCGGCGGCCCGCTCTCACTTCCCCCGGCGACACCCAGCGCCGGGCTCCGCCCCGTGTGCCACGGACCGGCCGAGGAGCACTCCGGCCCGTGCCACGGACAGCGCCGCGTCGGCCATCACCCGATCAACGGCCGTTGCGATGCGGGGCGTTACGGAGGATCGCCTACCACCTTCGGCGCGCTTTACACCTGCCGGCGATCGGGACGACAGGACCCCACCGGGCCCCATCGCCTTACTTCCGCGTAACCTTACTCGCTAGTAAGGTTAGGGTAAGCTGACGCGAATGAGCGACATACGCAGGCGACGCGTCCCCCGGCCGGTCCGGGAGCAGCAGATCATCGATGCGGCGATCCGGGTCTTCGCCCGGCGCGGCTACCACGCTGCCTCGGTCGACGAGATCGCCGAACTCGCCGGCATCTCCAAGCCGATGGTCTATCTCTACCTCGACTCCAAAGAGGGGCTGTTCCTCGCCTGTCTGCGGCGCGAGGCCGAACGCCTGCTGGCCGTCTTCCGGGCCGCCGCGGTCCCCGCGCACTCCCCCGAACTGCGGCTGCGGGCCGGGCTGCTGGCGTTCTTCACCTTCGTCACCGAACACCGCGACAGCTGGGTGGTGCTGCACCGCCAGTCCTCCGAGCCGAGCCCGGCGATCACCGCGGAGCTGGCCCGCTCGCGGCGGGCGCTGCTGGCGGAGGTCACCGGACTGGTGCGGGCCGACATCGCAGCCAGTGACGGACCCGCCCGCCCCGACGACGACGCCGAATTCGTGGCGTACACCCTCGTCGGGGCGGCGGACTCGCTCACCGACTGGATGGCGCTGCACCCCGGCGAGCCCCCGGAGCGGATCACTCTGCGGCTGATGAACATGGTGTGGGTGGGGATGCGCAATGTGCTCGACGGAGAGGTGTGGACGACGCCGACACAGCTCCCGTAGGAGCCCCCCGGGCCCGCCGCTTCCGTCCGGCGCGCCGCTCCGGCCCCGCGGGGCATGGCCCTCGCCGCCCCGCGGGTAGACGTCAGGGATGACCACAGAGAAGAGCGAGCCGGCGCCGCTCCCGGTGACCCTGCCCAGCATCGAGGAGATGCTCCTGGCCAACCAGGCGAACTGGGACGCGCGTACCCCGGTCCATGTGGCCAGCGCGTTCTACGGGCTGGACGGTTCACGCACCGCCGAGGACTGGTTCGCGCCGTTCGAGTGGACGGACCTGGGGGATCTGGCGGGACGGGAGGTGTTGCACCTCCAGTGCCATCTGGGCACCGAGACCGCCGCGTTCGCCGAGCGGGGCGCCGCGCACACGGTGGGGCTGGACTTCTCCGCGGCGGCCGTGGCCGAGGCGCGGCGGCTCGCCGGGGAGGCCGGCCGGTCCGTGGAGTTCGTCCGGTCGGATGTGCACCGGGCCGCGGAGGCGCTCGGCGGGCGGCGGTTCGACGTCGTCTACACCGGCAAGGGGGCACTGTGCTACCTGCCGGACCTGACGGCCTGGGCGGAGGTCGTCAGCTCGCTGCTGCGGCCCGGCGGGACGCTCTACCTGGTCGAGTTCCACCCCCTGCTCGACGCGCTGGGGCCGACGCCGAGCCCCGAACGGCAGCAACTGCTGCTGCGCCACGACTACTTGGCGGGCCGCGGGCCGCTCCGGAGCGACACCCCCTGCACCTACACCGACGGTCCGCCGGTGACCGGCGCCACGACCAGCTACGAGTGGCGGCACGGCCTCGGGGAGGTCCTCTCCGCGGTGATCGGCGCGGGGCTGACCGTCCAGCTGGTGCGGGAGACCGAGTTGCTGCCCTGGAAGCGGTTCGACGCCATGGTGCCCGCCGAGAACGGCTGGTGGCGCCTGCCGCCCTCGGAGCCGGTCGTTCCGCTGCTGTACGCGCTGCGGGCGGTGAAGGCTTGAGTCCTTGCGCTTCCACGGCGCGGGGCGGGCGCCTCAGCCCTCCGGGCCGTGCAGGCGGCGGTGCGTCAGCGCCCACCAGATCTCCGCCAGGTCGGCCGGGTCGCGCAGGCTGGTGCCGGTGATCTCCTCGAAGCGCCGGAGCCGGTTGCGCAAGGTGTTGGGGTGCACGTAGAGGGTCCGCGCGGCCGCGTCCAGGCGCAGCCCCTGCCGCAGATAGGCGGCCACCGCCTCCTCCAGCTGGGCGCCGTCCTCGCCGCGCTCGGCCAGCGGCGCCAGCCGCAGCCGCACCAGCCCCTCGCCCACGGCCGGGAGCGCCACGACCGTGGCCCGCAGCCCGAGTTCCTCGCGGGTGAACGCGCCGACGAGCCCGAACCCGAGGGCGGCGCGCAGCGCCTGGGTGGCCCGGGTGAACTCCGCGGCCAGCACGGCGGGCGCCACCGGGGCGCCCAGCCCGAGGACCAGGCTGCGGCACAGCCCGCCCGGGCGCCCGGCCAGCAGCCCGGCCACCTCCCCGTCCACGGTCGTGACCAGGGGCTTGCCCGCCTTGTCCAGCGCGAGCCAGGGACGCAGCGCGGCGACGATCCGGTGGAAGGCGCGGTCGCCCGGGCCGGGGTGACCGGGGGTGTACGCGGCGGGGGCCGCGGGGCCGTCGGGCGGGGCGGCACCGGGCAGGCAGGCGCGGAAGGGGAGGCGGAGCGCGCTGCGGTCGTACGCCCCGTCCGTCAGCTCCCCGTCCCCGGACTCGCCGGCGATCGTGCCGTCCCCGGCCAGGGACTCGTCCCACTGTGCCTGGCCGAGCAGCAGGGCGCGGACCAGCGCGGCGCGCCGGCGGTCCGTCATCGCGTCCTCCTGGATCCCGATGCGGCAGCTGCGGACCACGCGCAGGGTGTTGGCGTCGGCCCAGGCGCGCAGGGTCTCGGCGATCGGCAGCAGGTCCTCGGCGGTGCCGCGGCGGGCCGCCATCTCCTCGCCGAACCGCCGCCAGACGACGTCGGTGCCGATCCGGTAGGCCGAGATGATGTCCTCGACGGGCAGCGCGCGGGCCAGCTCCGTGACCTCGTCGAGATGGGTCTCCGGGACGCCGTGGGTGCCGCTCTCGCCGGGCACCGAGCCCAGCGGGCCGCGGCGCTCCCCGGACCAGCGCTGGACCAGCGACAGGCCGTTGCGCAGGGACGCCTGCACCCGTGGGCGGAGCTGGTCGGAGGAGACCGCGGCGTAGGAGGGGAGTTGGGCCCGGAGCCCGTCGACGACCTCGTCGGTGAGGGCGTCGATGGCGGTGTGCAGCGCGGCGACGGCCTCCGGCACCGTTGTGGAATTCTCCACGCGTCCCCTCCCGACTCGGTGTCTTTCCCCATGGCGAAAGCGATCATTCGTCGCCATGCTACGAGGAAGCCGCCCGAACCCCTACAGATGTTCGATGTTGGATGACTTTTCCCCCGTCGCCCGGATCGTTCCGGGGTCGGATCGCGGCCTCGTACCTCCTTGCCACCCCCCGCACCCCAAGGAATTCCATTGGCTGTTTCCTGGCGCCGGATAGCGGTCCCCGCCGCCGCGGTCGGCGTACTCGTCCCCGCCGCTCTCGGCACCCATGCACTGCTGTCGCACGACGACTCCGGCTCGTCCCCGGCCGCGATCCGCGCCGCCGGCTCCCCGGACCCGAACTCGGCTCCGGACGGCGCCGGCGGTGCGAACGACTCCGGGAGCGCCGCCGTGGCCGCGACGCCCTCCAACGCGCCCACCGGACAAGGCCGTTCGGTCGCCGTGAAGCTCTCCTCGTATGACGCGCACCGCAAGCAGGCGGTGCTCAAGCCGTCCGCCGGCAAGTCCGTGCGCACCGGCGATGTGATCGCCGCCGCACCGAACCGGCACGCCCCCTCGGGCGCGCTGTTCAAGGTGCGCAAGGTCACCGGCTCGCAGGGCGGCGAGGTCCGGGTGACCACCGCCCCCGCCACGCTCTCCGAGCTGCTCGGCGATCAGAAGGTGGACCAGCGCACGGCGTTGCGGGCGGGCGAGCTGTCCGTCAAGCCGCTGTCGTCCGGTGTCTCCGTCCAAAAGCCCGGCACCGGTCAGGGCGGCGACGCCCCGTCCACCCCGTCCGGCGAGTCGAGCGCGCCCGCCGGCGAAGGCCCGGACGCCTCGCCCAGCACCTCTCCCAGCCCCTCGGCGAGCGACTCGTCGCACGCCCCGGAGAAGCGCGCACCGCTCGCGCGGCCCTCCGCGGGTGCGGCCGGCGCCTCCTCCGAGGACGCGCTGCCGCCCGAGGCGCGCAAGGCGCTCACCACCCTGCGCCTCGGCGTCAACGTGCCGCTGCCCAAGGACATCCAGGCCACCGACCGGTCGCCGGCCCGGCTGTCCGGTGAGGTGTCCTTCCGGCCCGAGCTGATCTTCCAGTACGAGAAGCGCGGCGGGCTGAATCTGCTGCCCCAGCGCGCGGCGGTCGGCCTCGGCGGCTCCTACGCCTACGGCTGGCAGGTGCACGGCAAGGTGCGCGGCACCGCCGACACCGGGCAGGTCTCGGTGCCGCTGGCGGCGGTCACCGGCCGGCACACCTTCTGGGTGGGCCCGGTCCCGGTCGTGGTGAGCACCGAGGTCACCTTCACCTACCGCTTCACGGCCGGTGGCCGCATCGTGCTCGACGCCGACCAGCGCACCTCCGGCGCGTTCGCGGTGGGCGCGAAGTACGACCGCACGAACGGCTGGCAGCCGCTGCACACGGCGGACCAGCAGACCAAGGGCTCCACTCCCCGGGTCGAGGGCGCCGCCACGGCGACCGCCCGCATCGGGGCGCACGCCCAGGTGTTCCTCTACGACACGGTCGGTGTCGGCGGCGAGCTGTCCGTCCACCTGACGGGACAGGCCGCGGCCGCGCACGGCGGCGGCGCCCCGGCGTGGGCGCTCAGCGCGGGCTACGACCTCAAGACCGAGCTGATGCTGCAACTGAAGATCTTCGGCATCCAGATCGCCGATCTGCGGACCACGCCGTTCGCCCTGCATGACGAGCGCAAGCTCTTCGGCCGGGGCAAGCTGCCCGCCGCCTGACCGGCCACGGCCGGACGCAAGACCGCGCCCCCGGGGGAACTCCTGCCCCCGGGGGCGCCTTCGCGTCCGTCACCGGCGGCCCGCCGCGCTCAGCCCCGGCGCCGGTAGACCGAACACAGCAGCTGGTCCTTCGCCGGCCCGCCGACCCGCCAGCGCAGCCGCCACTCGTCCGCCGTGACGGCCGTGAAGGACCCCTCGTAGCGGTCCTCGGCGCAGGGGTGGCGCGCGGTCCACCGGCCGGTGCGCAGATCGAGGTCGTGGAAGGGCCGGCCATCGGCGAACCCGACCCCGGCGGTGCCGTCCGGGCGGGGCCGCAGCAGCAGCGTGCGGCTCGCCGGATACACCGTGCCGTCCCAGGTCAGCCGCCCCTCCTCGGCGTGCAGCAGAACGTCGCCGGTGCCCTCGGGCCGGAACTCCGCGGTGCCCCGGAAGTGCCCCTCGGCGCCGGTCCGCAGGTCGCGGACGGTGCGCTCGACGTCCCAGCGGCCGGCCAGAAAGGCGGCGACGTCCGGCACCGGATACGGGCGGTCGGCCCCGGGGCCCCCATCCGGACCGGCGCACCTCTCCGACTCCGGCTCCCGCCACTGCCCCCGGTCCCGCTCGCTGCCCATGCCCCCATTCTCCCGGCCGCCCGCCCCGTCACTGCGCCGGCCCCACCCGGTCGGCCCCCGCTCCTCCGGCCCCTCGTGCCGTGCGGAGCCGCGGCGCCCGTCCTACTCTCGGTGCAGTGATCGTCACCGAGGTCCGCACCGCGGGCCAGCCGGCGCGCCACACCGCCGGCCGGGGCGCCGCGCCCGCCGCTGCCGCCCCGTACGAGCCCTAGGACCGGAGGCAGCACATGCCGGATCTGTTCATCGGCGGCCAGTGGACCGCGGCGGCCGACGGGCAGCTGCGGGAGATCCGCTGCCCCGCGGACGGCACGCTGGTCGCGACGGTCGACGAGGGCGGGCCGAAGGACGCGGCGGCGGCGGTCTTCGCCGCCCGTACCGCCTTCGACGACGGATCCTGGCCGCGCACCCCGGCGGCCGAACGCGCCGAGGTCGTGCTGCGGGTCGCCGAGCTGCTGGAGCGCGACAAGGACACACTGGCCCGGGCCGAGTCGCTGGACACCGGCAAGCGGCTGGTCGAGAGCGCCTACGACATGGACGACATCGCCAACTGCTTCCGCTACTTCGCCCACCTCGGCGCGGCCGGGGCGCCCGACCGGGTGGTGGACGCGGGGGCCCCGGAAGTCGACAGCACGGTGCGCCACGAACCGGTCGGGGTCTGCGCGCTGATCACCCCGTGGAACTACCCCCTGCTGCAGACCGCCTGGAAGGTCGCCCCCTGCCTGGTCACGGGCAACACCTTCGTCCTCAAGCCCAGCGAGCTGACCCCGCACACCGCCCTCCACCTGATGCGGCTGCTGGCCGAGGCCGGGGTGCCGGACGGCGCCGCCAACCTGGTACTGGGCACCGGACAGCACGTCGGCGCACCGCTGACCGAGGACCCGCGGGTGGACATGGTGTCGTTCACCGGCGGGCTGGTCACCGGCCGGCGCATCATGGCCGCGGCGGCGCCCACCGTGAAGAAGATCGCGCTGGAGCTGGGCGGCAAGAACCCCAACATCGTGTTCGCCGACGCCGATTTCGACACCGCCGTCGACTACGCCCTGATGGCGGTCTTCCTGCACTCGGGCCAGGTCTGCTCGGCCGGCGCCCGGCTGCTCGTCCAGGAGGAGCTGCACGACGCGTTCGTGGACGAGCTGGTCTCCCGCGCCCAGCGGATCCGGCTCGGCGGACCGTTCGACGAGTACGCCCGCACCGGCCCGCTGATCTCTGCCGCGCACCGCGCGAAGGTGGAGGCGTACGTGGCGGCCGGGCTGGACGAGGGCGCCGTCCTCCTCTGCGGCGGCTCGGCGCCCGACGACCCCTCGCTGTCCCACGGCTTCTACTACCTGCCGACCGTGCTCGACGAGTGCACCCCGGACATGTCCGTCGTCCGCGACGAGAGCTTCGGCCCGGTGCTGACCGTCGAACGGTTCCGGGACGAGGACGAGGCGGTCTCGCTGGCCAACGACACGGTGTACGGGCTGGCCGGCGCGGTGTGGACACAGAACGGCGAACGGGCCCACCGGGTGGCCGCCCGGCTGCGCGCGGGAACGGTGTGGATCAACGACTTCCATCCGTACGTGCCGCAGGCGGAATGGGGCGGGATGAAGCAGTCGGGCGTCGGACGGGAGCTGGGGCCCGCGGGGCTGGCCGAGTACCAGGAGGCCAAGCACGTCTGGCGCAACACCGCGCCGCGTCCGCAGAGGTGGTTCGAGTGACCGATCCCGCAGCTTCCCGGCCCGACACCGCGGCCGACCATGGGCACGACGACGAGGCCATCGCCGAACTCGGCTACAAGCCCGAGCTGAAGCGCACCCTGGGCAACTTCCACACCTTCGCCGCCGGCATCAGCTACATCTCGATCCTCACCGGCACCTTCCAGCTGTTCTACTTCGGTGTCGCCCACGGCGGCCCGGCGTACTGGTGGTCCTGGCCGATGGTCTTCCTCGGGCAGCTGATGGTGGCGTTGTGCTTCTGCGAACTGGCCGCCCGCTATCCGGTGGCCGGGTCCATCTACAACTGGGCCAAGAAGCTCGGCGGCCCGCACGTCGGCTGGCTCGGCGGCTGGATGATGCTGACCGCCTCCATGGTCTCGCTGTCCGCGGTGGCGCTGGCCTACCAGGTGACGCTGCCGCAGATCTCGTCGTGGTTCCAGTTCATCGGCGACGGCACCGGCAAGTCCGCCGCCGAGAACGCCGTGCTGCTGGGCACCGTCCTGATCGCCTTCACCACCCTGGTGAACGCCTTCGGTGTGAAGCTGATGGCGCGGATCAACTCGGCGGGCGTGGCGATCGAGCTGATCGCCGCCATCGTCCTGGTCCTGCTGCTGGCCGCGCACATCACCCGCGGGCCCGGCACGGTGACCGACACCTTCGGCCTGGGCAAGGGCCAGAGCCTGGGCTACTTCGGCGCCTTCCTCACCGCCTCGCTGGCCTCGGCCTACGTGATGTACGGCTTCGACACGGCCTCCTCGCTCGGTGAGGAGTCCAAGGACCCCGGCCGCAACGCCCCCCGCGCGATCCTGCGGGCCCTGGTCGCGTCCTTCCTCATCGGCGGCCTGATCCTGCTGTTCGCCCTGCTGGCCGTGCCCGATCTGCACGCCAAGCAGCTCTCCGTGGACGGCCTGCAGTACGTGGTGCTCTCCACGCTCGGGTCGACCGTGGGGCAGATCGTGCTCTGGTGCGTGGTCATCGCGATCACCGTGTGCGATCTGGCCGTGCACACCGCCGGCATCCGACTGGCGTTCGCGATGGCCCGGGACAACAACCTCCCGGCCGCCTCCCTGCTCGCCAAGGTCAGCCCCCGCTTCCAGACACCGGTGCTGCCGGCCGTCGTCATCGGGCTGGTGGGCATCGGCATCCTGCTCATCAACGTCAATCAGCCGCAGATCTTCTCGGTGATCACCAGCATCGCGATCATCATGATCTACCTGGCGTATCTGGCGGTCACCCTGCCGATGCTCGTCCAGCGGCTACGCGGCAACTGGACCCCGGCCAAGGGGAAGTTCACCCTCGGAAAGTTCGGTCTGCCGGTGAACATCCTCGCCGTGCTCTGGGGCCTGGCGATGTCCCTCAACCTCGCCTGGCCGCGCGCCGCGGTCTACAACGCGACCGGCCCCCAGCACTGGTACCTGCGCTGGGGCGCCTTCCTGTTCATCGGAGTCGTGGCGCTCGGCGGATTCGCCTACTACTGGTTCGTCCAGCGCAAGAAGACGGGCGTGCTGGCCATGCACGCCGCCGTCGCCTCCGACCCCGGCACCCCGGGCGACAGCGGCGCCCCCACCCCCTGACCTGGAGCGGCACGATGTCCCAAGAAGCGCCTGTGGACGAGTTCGACTACGTGGTGGTCGGCGGCGGCACGGCCGGATCCGTCGTCGCGGCCCGGCTCAGCGAGGACCCGGCGGTCAGCGTCTGCCTCCTGGAGGCCGGCCCCTCCGACGTCGGCGACGACAACGTCCTGCGGCTGGACCGCTGGATGGGGCTGCTGGAGTCCGGCTACGACTGGGACTACCCGGTCGAACCCCAGGAGAACGGCAACAGCTTCATGCGGCACGCCCGCGCCAAAGTGCTCGGCGGCTGCTCCTCGCACAACTCCTGCATCGCCTTCTGGGCCCCGGCCGAGGACCTCGACGAGTGGGCCGCCATGGGCTGCACGGGCTGGAGCGCGGCCGACTGCTTCCCGCTCTACCAGCGGCTGGAGAACAACGACGCCCCCGGCGACCACCACGGCCGCAGCGGCCCGGTGACCCTGCGCACCGTGCCGCCCGACGACCCGTGCGGGGTGGCCCTCCTGGAGGCCTGCGCGGCGGCCGGCATCCCGACGACGCCGTTCAACACCGGCCGGACCGTCATCCGCGGCGCGAACTGGTTCCAGATCAACTGCCGCCCCGACGGCACCCGTTCCTCGGCGTCGGTCTCCTACCTCCACCCCGTCATGGGCACCCGCAAGAACCTCGAGGTACGCACCGGACTCCAGGCCCGGCGCCTGAACTTCGACTCCGCCCGGCGCTGCACCGGCGTGGACTACCTCGACCCCGACCTGGTGCACACCCGCACCGTCAACGCCCGGCGCGAGACCGTCGTCTCCTGCGGCGCCATCGACACCCCGAAGCTGCTGATGCTCTCCGGCATCGGCCCGGCCACCCATCTGCGCGCCACCGGTATCGACCCGCTGGTCGACTCCCCCGGCGTCGGCTCCTCCCTCCAGGACCACCCGGAGGGCGTGATCATGTGGGACGCCCGGCGGCCCATGGTCACCTCGTCCACCCAGTGGTGGGAGATCGGCATCTTCGCCGACACCGAACCGGGCCTCGACCGCCCGGACCTGATGTTCCACTACGGGTCGATGCCGTTCGACATGAACACCTACCGCCGCGGCTATCCGACCTCGGAGAACGCGTTCTGCCTCACCCCGAACGTCACCCGCGCCCGCTCCCTGGGCACCGTACGCCTGCGCACCCGCGACTTCCGCGACAAGCCCATGGTCGACCCGCGCTACTTCACCGACGAACACGATATCCGCGTCATGACCGCGGGACTCCGCCTGGCCCGCGAGATCGTGTCCCAGCCCCCCATGGCCGACTGGGCCGGCACCGAACTCGCCCCCGGCCCCTCCGCCCGCTCCGACGCCGAACTGCTCGACTACATCCGCACGACCCACAACACCGTCTACCACCCGGCCTGCACCGTCCGCATGGGCGCCGCCGACGACCAGGCGACCCCCCTCGACCCCCAACTGCGCGTCAAGGGCGTCACCGGCCTGCGCGTGGCTGACGGTTCGGTCATGCCGTTCCTGCCCGCCGTGAACCCCTGCATCACCACGATGATGATCGGCGAAAAGTGCGCCGACCTGCTGCGCAGCAGCTGATCAAGGCGCACTGAAGACCTACGAGGTGGGCTCCCTTCGCCGGCATTGTCCGGATCAGGTGCTAGGGGTCGCCTTCCGGTCTCCCGACCTTCCGGCCTCTCAGCCCGACCTTTCTTCATGTCCTCGGCGAGAGCCAGAACTCCCTTCTCCGAGGCCCGTCCGGTCGAACTCCCTCGCTCGCCCCGTAGGCCTTCACCAAGGATACTCCGGAATTCCGGGGACGGAAGGGGCGTATCGCCAGCAATCCGGCATCCCGGAAGGGGAGCGTCGCGCACCGTCGACGGGGAGGCGCGCACACGCAATCGGCGGGCTACGACCGTGTGGTCGCAGCCCGCCGATTGTGTACTTCTTCTGTGTCCGAGGGGGGACTTGAACCCCCACGCCCGATAAAGGGCACTAGCACCTCAAGCTAGCGCGTCTGCCATTCCGCCACCCGGACTAGGTGTGATCGTCACGGGGCGTTCCCCGCGGCGACATGGATAACAATACCAAGGTTTCGGAGTGCCCTTCACCTGCGTATCCGGGTGCCGCATAACCTCGATTTATGGGCAATAAGGTACACATCGCGCATCTCGATGGTCCACGCAGGCCAAAAGCGCTTTCTCCGTTGCGGGAGCATCTGCGGGACACCTTCTGGTTCGCCCCCATGGCGGGGCTGGTGTGTGCGGTCCTGCTGTGGTGGGCGGTCGCGGCGCTCGATGAGGCGATCCTCGCGCATCTGCACCGGATCGAGGCCTACGCGGAGATCCGTGAGCTGGTCTCGATCACCGAGGACGCCAAGGTCATCGTGACGACGATCAGCTCGGCGATGCTGACCTTCATCGGGGTGGTCTTCAGCATTTCGCTGGTCGCGCTGCAGATGGCGAGCGGTCAGCGCACCCCGCGGGTGGTGCGGATCTTCATCCGCAGCCGGATCAGCAAGCTCACCTTCACGGTCTTCCTCGCGACCTTTCTGTTCTCGCTGCTGGTGCTCACCTCCTTCGAGAGTGAGCGCACCGCGCGGCAGGTGACCTCGGTGCCCCTGGCGCAGACGCTGCTCACGCTGCTGCTGGTGGGGCTCAGCCTGGTGCTGTTCGTCGTCTACGTGTCCGGCACGCTGCGGCTGATGCAGGTGGGGCCGGTGGTCGACCGCATCGCCCGGGAGGCGCTGCGGATGCTGGAGCGGCAGGGGACGGGGGCGGAGGGCGCGGGAGCCGGGGTGCCGGAGGGGCCCGAGACGGCGTGTGTGGCGCATGACGGGCGGGCCGGTGTGCTGAAGGACGTGCATGTGGCCCGGCTGGTGCGGGTGGCGCGGCGGCACGGCGTGGTGCTGCGGCTGATCCCGCGGACCGGGGACTTCGTCCTGCCGGGGACGCCGGTGCTCGCGGTGCACGGCGGGGCGGCGCCACCGCGGCGGGCGCTGCGGTACACGGTGTCGGTGGGGGTGGAGCGCACCTTCCACCAGGATCTCGGGCTGGGGCTGCGACAGTTGTCGGACATCGCGCTGCGGGCCCTGTCGCCGGCGGTGAACGACCCGACCACCGCCGTGCAGTGCCTGGACCGGATCGTGCAGATTCTGGCGGCGGTGGCGCCGCTGCCGCTCGGGACGGTCCAGCACCGGGACCGCCGGGGCGCGGTGCGGCTGACGCAGAGCATTCCGGGCTGGACGGATCTGGTGGATCTGGGACTGACCGAGATCCGGGCGGCCGCGGTGACCGGCCCGCAGATCAGCCGGCGGCTGCTGGCCGGGACCGAGGATCTGCTGCTGCTCGTACCGCGGGAACGGCGGCAGCCGCTGGTACGGCACCGCACGCTGCTCCTCCAGGCGATCGAGAGTGCGGTGCCCTCGGCGGCGGACCGGCGGTTCGCCTCGCATCCGGACCGGCAGGGGATCGGCTGACACGGGTTGGGCGGCACGGGGCGGGGCCCGTGCCGCCCGGACCCGGAGTGCCGGCCCGGGCGGCCCGGGCGGCCCGCTACGGCATCAGGTGGTAGTCCGGGAAGTTGCCCGGCAGGCGTTCGGCGGACGGGCCCTCGGTCACCGCGCGGACCAGGAGTTCGCCGCCCACGAACGCGCCGCTCCAGGAGTTGCCGAAGCCGCCGAACAGCTCGTCGCGGTCGCCGCGGGAGCGGGGCTTGCCGTGGCCGACCTTGAAGGCGCGGATCTGCGGGGCGAGGCGGTCGTAGGTGTCCTTGTCGTCGCAGGACAGGCTGGCGACCAGCGCGCCGTTGCTGGCGTTCATGGCGGTGAGCAGCTCGGCCTCGGTGTCGACGGGCACGATCGTGTCGACCGGGCCGAAGGGCTCGGCGTGGTGCAGCGGGGAGGAGGAGGGCGGGGCCAGCAGCGTGGTGGGCGGGAAGTAGGCCGAAGTGTCCTGGGAGGGCAGGAAGTGGCCGTCGGCGAGGCTGCCCCGGTGCAGGGGGACGGCACCCCGGGTGATCGCCTCGGCGGTGAGGTCGGCCAGCTCCTTGGCCTTGCCGGCGTTGATCAGCGGGCCGAAGTCGAGTTCCGGGAGCGGGTCGGCGGGATCGGCGACGGCCAGCGGGTGTCCGAAGCGCACGCTGCGGACCGCCGGGAGATAGGCGGTGAGGAAGTCGGCGAAGGCCTCGCGCTGGACGACGAAGCGGGGGTAGGCGGTGCAGCGCTGCTTGGCGTAGTCGAAGGTCTTGCGCAGCAGCGGGGTCAGGGTCTGCCAGTCGCTGAAGTTCCAGATGCCCCAGGTGTTGAGGCCCTCCTGTTCGAGGATGTGGCGCTTGCCGAGGTCGGCTACGGCGGTGGCGACCCGGGCGCCGGTGTCCCGCCCGCCGACGAAGGAGACACAGCCGATCTCGGGCGAGCGGACCAGGGCGGGCGACAGCTCCTTGCCGCTGCCGCTGACCAGGGTGACCGGCACCCCCTCGCGGGCGGCCAGGGCGCAGGCCAGGGTCAGACACACCAGGCCGCCGTCGGTCGGGGTCTTGGCCATCACCGCGTTGCCGGCCAGTGCCTGCACCAGCATCGCGTGGATCAGCACCGACATCGGATAGTTCCAGCTGGCGATGTTGCTGACCGGGCCGGGCAGCGGGGTGCGGTCGGCGAGCATCCGCTCGATCTCGGTGACGTACCAGCGGACGCCGTCGATGGCACGGTCGACATCGGCCTGGGCGAGCTTCCAGGGCTTGCCGATCTCCCAGACCAGGAGCAGGGCGAGCAGTTCACGGTGCTCGGTCAGCGCGTCGAGGGCGGCGGAGATCCTGGCCTTGCGCTCGGTCAACGGGACCTCGCGCCAGGCCCGGTGCTGGTCGAGGGAGGCCCGTACGGCGTGCAGGGCGGCGTCCGCGTCCAGGCGGGGCGGGCCCGCGATGGGCGTGCCGTCGACGGGGCTGGTGGCGGGCAGCGGATCGCCGTCCGGGTGCCAGGCGCCGGCCCAGAGGTTCAGGGCCCGGTCGTCGCGGAACGCCTCGGGGGCCGCCGCCAGACTGCGCTGCCAGGCGTCCTGCCAGGACGTGCCGGGCTTGAGAACGAGCGTCGGGGCGGGGGCGGGGTGCGCGTCCCGCTGCACGTTCGGGGTGGACGGGGAGGTGGGGGCCATCGTTGTCTCCGCTCTCGGTGCACGGCCGGAGGGGCAGGGTGGTGGCGCTCGGCGGTCCCGGGGAACCGCGCTACTGGACGGTAGTGGGCATGCGGGCACCGCGGGACGGTCCGGCGTCAGGTATGGCGAGTGTCACTCGGCCCGCGCGACGGGGCCACCCGGGTGAGGCGGTCGGGGTGTGTGGTGCGCGAGGGATCAGCGACCGCGGGCGGGGTGGCCGAGGGGGACGTGACGGCGCGGGACGGCAGGTGGGTGAGGGGTCGAGGGGGCCACGCGGGACGGCCGGTGGGTGAAGTGGCCGGTGGGTGGCGAGGTACGCGAAGGACCGCCACGTGGCTCACAAAGAAAGGGAGTTGATGCGCGAGAAGGGGCGAGCGGCCCTCATCGCTCACCCCTCTTCATGACGACAGCCCCGTGCTCAGCCCGCAGCCGGCTCGGTGCGCTCCTCCGCGCCTTCCTGGGTGCGGTCGGCGATCGCCCGGTGGTGGCGGACCACTTCGCCGATGATGAAGTTGAGGAACTTCTCGGCGAAGGCCGGGTCCAGCCTCGCGTCCTCGGCCAGCCGCCGCAGCCGTTCGATCTGCGCGGCCTCACGGGCCGGATCGGCGGGCGGCAGGTGGTGGCGGGCCTTGAGTTCGCCGACCTGCTGGGTGCACTTGAAGCGCTCGGCGAGCAGATGCACCAGGGCGGCGTCGAGGTTGTCGATGCTGCCGCGCAGGTAGCGCAGCTGCTCGCGGGCCGCCTCGTCAGCGACGGAGGCCGCGTCGCCGGCCGCCGGTGCTGTCCCTTCGCTCATGTGCGTCTCGCCATTCGTGGTCGGTCGGTGCCCGGTGCGGTGTGCTGCTGCCGGTACGCCGGGGTGATCTGGATGATCAGAGTGATCCACCGGCACATTACCCGGATGAGGGGGCTTGACCGGGGGTGATCTCACGGAGCGGAACGGCGGGAGTCCTGTTCGGAGGTCACGCGTGGAGAGCCGCTCCGAGCAGGGGCGCGGCGGCCGGGTGGGGCCCGGGGCGGCGCGGGCGGGAGCGTGCGCGGGCGCTTCGAGGGTGTCGTGCGATCGGCGCGGGCGCGTGCGCGGGACCGACACGGCGAACGCCCGATGGCGGGACCCCCCACAGATCCCGCCACCGGGCCGCTTTGCCGCGGGGCCGATTCACTCGTCCGGCCCCGGCTCAGGCATATACCCAGGCTGTCGCCCGGCCATCCCTCCTGCGCCGCATGTACGTAATTCCTGTGGTCTTTCCCGAACTCCGGGCGCCGGAGTGGAACACCTGCCACAATGCGCCCGATCGAACCGGGCGGCCGACCGACCCTCGGCTGCGGGACAGCGCAGGGGGCGCCGTATGAGCACGCACCGTATGACGATCGCAGGGGCCGATGTCGCCGTCGTGGGCGGCAGTATCGCCGGATGCGCCGCGGCACTGGCCGCCCATCGCGCCGGCGCCGGCCGGATCACCCTCCACGAACGCACCGCGGGTCCGCTCGCGGACCGGGGCGTCGGCCTCGTGGTGCACGACGCCCGGTACGCCGAACTCGCGGCGGCCGGGTATCTGGACACCGCGATGCCGTGGGCGCAGCTGACCACCCGCCGCTGGTACGTGCGGGACGGCGCCGCCCCGCTCGGCCGCCAGATCGCCGTCCAGCCCTTCCCGTTCCGCTCGTACTGCTGGGGGCCGCTCTGGCGGGAGTTACGTCAACGGCTGCCCCAGGACACGGTGTTCCGGACGGGGACCCGGGTGACGGGGGTGGACGGCGACGCGGACGGCGCGGTGCTGCGTTTCGGGGGCGGGGACGGCGACGGTGGCGGCGGCGGTGACACGGCCTCGGGCGTCGGCGGGTCGGACGGCCGTGCCGCACCCGGCGGTCGTGCGGAGCGGTTCGATCTGGTCATCGGGGCGGACGGCTACCGCTCGGTGGTCCGCGAGGCCGCGTTCCCCGGCGTCCGGGCCGACTACGCCGGTTATCCGGCCTGGCGGGGCACCGTCCCGGCGGACCGGATGGCGGCGCTGGACCTCCCCGGCCTGCCGTCCGAGCCGTGGGCGGAGGAGGACTGTGTCTACGGCGTCTTCCCCGGCGGTCACGTGATCATCTACCGCATCCCCGACGGCCGCGGCGGACTGCGCGCCAACTGGGTGCTGTACACCGCGCCGCCCGAGGGCCTCGACCTGGGGCCCGACGCCCCCGCAGGGCTGCCGCCGGGCGCCCTCACCGACGCGCTGCACGACCATCTCCAGTACGTCACGGGCGAGTTGCTGCCGCCGTACTGGGGCGGACTGATGAGATTGACGACTCGTCAGGAACTTTTCCTCCAGCCCATGTACGACTTCACGGCGCCGCGGTACACGGCCGGTCGGCTGCTGCTCGCCGGCGATGCCGCCACCGTCGCCCGGCCGCACACCGGCGGCGGCGCGGTCAAGGCGCTCCAGGACGCCGCCGCGCTGGAGACCGCGCTGCGGGCCCTGCCGGAGCGGCCGGACGCCCTGGAGGCGTACGGCACCGAGCGGGGCAGGACCGGCCGGAGCATGGTCGAGCTGGGGCGGCGGCTGGGACGGGCCTTCGTCCAGGACACCCCGGACTGGCGGACGCTGGACCAGGCCGGGCTGGAGGCGGCCTGGGCCGCGGCCGACGGTTCGGGCGCCTTCGGCGGCCGGGAGCTGAATCAGGCGGCGAAGGAGGCGGCGCCCGGCGGGCCGGGGCGCTGAGGCCGGGGCAGCAAGCCGGGAGCCGTGCGGGAGAATGGGGAGGCCGGGCCGGCCGGGGCCGACGTGGGACACCACGCGCCAGCGCCGCACGGCAGCCGCCGCATTCCGGGCCGCTTCGGCTGTCCGCCGCTACGCCACCGGGTCCAGGGCCGGTGAGGACGGGACTGATCAGACATGGGACGGGTCACCGAGCGACGCCGCGTCATCCGCATCCGCGACGGTGTCGCGAGCACCCGTCCGGACACCCTCGTCGCCGAGGAGCCGATGGAGATCCGGCTCGGTGGCAAGCCGCTGGCGATCACGATGCGCACACCGGGCGACGACTTCGCGCTCGCCGCCGGATTCCTCGTCAGCGAGGGCGTCCTGGCGCACGCCGACGAGCTGGCGAACATCGTCTACTGCGCGGGGGCGACCACCCCGGACCCCTCCCCCGCGGGCGGGGCCGGGAGCGGGGAGGGGATGAACTCCTACAACGTGGTGGACGTGCGGCTCGCGGACGGGGTGCCGGTCCCGGACATCACCCTGGAGCGCAACGTCTATACGACGTCGTCATGCGGGCTGTGCGGCAAGGCCAGCCTGGACGCGGTGCGCACCCGCACCCGCTGGCCGCTGGACACCGACCCCGCCACCCCGGTGCGGATCGCGCCGGAGACGCTGGCCGCGCTGCCCGACCGGCTGCGGGCCGCCCAGCGGGTGTTCGAGCGGACCGGGGGTCTGCACGCCGCGGCGCTGTTCACGGTGGACGGTGACCTGCTGGACATCCGGGAGGACGTGGGGCGGCACAACGCCGTCGACAAGATCATCGGGCGGGCGCTGCAGGAGGGGCGGCTGCCGCTGTCCTCGGGTGTGCTGATGGTCTCCGGGCGGGCCTCGTTCGAGCTGGCGCAGAAGGCCGTGATGGCGGGCATTCCGGTGCTGGCCGCGGTCTCGGCGCCGTCCTCGCTCGCCGTCGATCTGGCCGACGGGGCCGGGCTGACCCTGATCGGGTTTCTGCGCGGCTCGTCGATGAACGTGTACGCGGGCGAGCACCGGGTGGCGGTGCCGGGAGCGGCCGGCTGACCCCGCGGCGGGCCGGGCCCGGCAGCGGGTGACGTACGGCGCCCGGCGGCCGGGCGTCACTCCCCGGGCAGCGCGATCCGGGTGAGCAGGGCGATCAGCTGCTCGCGTTCGGCGGGGGTCAGGGCGGCGGTCAGTTCCGCGTTGGCCCGGTCGCCGAGCCGCTGGGTGCGGCGCAGCCGCCGCCGGCCGTCGGCGGAGATCTCGACGGCGTTCTTGCGCCGGTCCCCCGGGTCGGGGGTGCGGGTCACCAGCCCGTCCCGTTGCAGGTCGTTGACGAGCGCGACCATGTCCTTGGGGTCGATGCCCAGCGTCCGGCCGAGCTCCGCCTGGGAGACCGGGCCGAGTTCGGCGACCGCCGACAGCACGGCGTGGTGCATCATCCGCATGCCCTCGGCGGCGAGGGCGTCGGCGACGAGCCGGTGCCCCCGGGCGGCGGCGCGGCCGAGCAGCCAGCTGGGGAGCGCGCGGATGCGGCTGGGGGCGTAGGGGAGGTCGGACATGGGACCACCGTACCCGGAAGTCATGGGGAGGCCCCACGAAATAACATGGGTGACACCAACGGGTTTCCGGTTATCGTTGGGGCACCCCATGACCTCCGGCGGTGTGTGTGCCGACCGGAGACATCGTCCAGGAGGTGGCCCGTGCGCCGAGTCCGTTTCCATGCCTACGGCGGTCCCGAGGTGCTGCGCGTCGAGGAAGCCGAGGCGCCGGAGCCCGGGCCCGGTGAACTCCTCGTCCGCACCGAGGCGATCGGCGTCACGCTGCCGTGCGTGCGACGGGTGCGCGGCGACGGCAACGGGGGCGGCGATCCGCTGCCCGCCGTGCCCGGCGGGGAAATCGCCGGGGTGGTCGTCGCGCTCGGGGCGGACGTCACCGGCTTCGCCGTCGGGGACCGCGTCACCTCGCTCACCCTCACCGGCTCCTACGCCGAACTCGTCCTCGCCCCCGCCTTCCTGGCGAGCCGGATACCGGAGGGCGCGAGCGCCGTGGAGGCGGTGGCGCTGGTGCGCGGCGGCCATGTCGCGCTCGCCGTGCTGCACACCGCGGCACCGCGGGACGCCGAGTCCGTGCTGATCACCGGCGCGGCCGGCGGCGTCGGGCAGCTCGCCGTGCAACTCGCCAAGCTCCGGGGCGTATCGCGGGTGGTGGCCGCCGTCGGATCGGCCGCCAAGGCGGAGTTCGTCCTCGGGCTGGGGGCCGACGAGGTGGTCACCTACGACCAGGAGTCCTGGGGCGCGCCGGCCGACATCGTGCTGGACGGTGTCGGGGGCGAGGTGCTGCCGCGGGCCCTGGCCGCGACGGCCCCCGGCGGGCGGCTGGTCTTCTTCAACTCCGGTGGCGGGACGGTCCCGGCGTACGCGCTGCTGGCCGGTGACCGGACCCTCACCGGGCTGACGATGCGCCGCTTCGCCGCCGTGCACGGGGAACGCTACGCACGCGACGGGGAACTCCTGTGGGAGCTGGCCGGATCCGGCCGGCTGCGGGCCGCCGTCCATGCCGAACTGCCGCTGGCCGAGGCGGCGAAGGCGCACGAGATCATCGAGGCCCGGGCCAACCTCGGCAAGGTCGTGCTGCGGCCGTGAGGCGGCGGGACGCGGTGTCGTGAGGGGCATCCGGCGCACTCGGCACTCGCCTCTCCCGCGCCCCGTCCGGCACACCCGGCGCAGCACTTGCGGGCCGGGCGGGTGAATTCCGGCTGCGGCGCGGAGAACCGGCGCACGCTCCTTGTCGCGGTCCCCACGCGGCAGTAGCTTCCGTCGCGATGCACATAGGACGTGGGATGTCCTGATGACCCGACGCCGATGCCTCGAAGGGCAGGCCGGACCATGACGTCAGTTCTCCGCGCACACCCCAGCCACCGCAGCAGACCCCGGCACCGCCGTGCCGCTGCCCTGCTCGCCGCGCTGGCCGCCACCGCCCTCGCCCTCCTGCCCACCGGCCCCGCCCAGGCCGCGCCCGGCGGTGTGCCCGGCGCCACGGCTGCCGCAGCGCCCGCCCCGGCCGGCGGATTCGACCAGCAGGTCCTCTTCAAGGCGTCCCGGGAACAGGGCTACTTCTGCTTCCGTATACCGGCCGTGGTGAAGTCCGCCCGGGGAACCCTCCTCGCGTTCGCCGAGGGACGGCGGCACGACTGCGGGGACGCCGGCGACATCGACCTGGTGCTCAAGCGGTCCACCGACGGCGGCCGCACCTGGGGCCCGCTCCAGGTCGTCAACCACGGAGGCGGCGACACCCACGGCAACCCGGCGCCCGTGGTGGACCGCCGCACCGGCCGCATCGTGCTGGCCGAGACCTACAACAAGGGCCGCGCCGACGGCCTCAGCTGCGACGTCCCCTGTGACCGCACCCCGCACCTCCAGTACAGCGACGACGACGGCGCGTCCTGGTCCGCGCCCCGGGACCTGACCCCCGCCATCCGTCCCCCGCAGTGGAATTCCTGGTACGCCACCGGCCCCCTGCACGGCATCCAGCTCACCCGCGGACGGCACCGCGGCCGGCTGGTCATCGGCATCAACTCCGAGAGCTACGCGGACCACCGGGTCACCGCCAACCACGCCGCGCTGGTGCACAGCGACGACGGCGGCACCACCTGGAAGGTCGGCGCGCTGGACACCTGGCCGGTCGCCGCCGACGGCACCTTCCGGCAGAAGCCCTCCGAGATGGCCCTCCTGGAACGCTCCGACGGCTCGGTCTACGTCAACGGCCGCGAGCAGGACGGCACCGATCCGGGGCATCGCACCGCGGCCGTCAGCCGCGACGGCGGGGCGTCGTTCAGCGCGCCGTTCCGTGCCCTGCCCGACCTCTACGCGCCGATGGTGCAGGGCTCCGCGCTGCTGCTGCCGCACTCGTCCGCCGCGGGCGGCCGCAGCCGCACCCTCCTCGCGGCGCCCGCCGACCCCGACCGGCGCCGCACCATGACCATCCGCTCCTCCTGGGACGAGGGGCGCACCTGGGAGGACGTGGAGCGGGGCGCCCGGGTCACCACCGACTGGTCCGGCTACTCGGACCTGGTGGCCCTCTCCCCCGAGGTCACCGGCCTGATGTACGAGGGCGGCGCGGTCGACGCCCGGGACGAGATCCGCTTCGCGCGCTTCACCGAGGCCTGGCTCGGCCCGCGCCGGGGGCCGGACCCCACGACCCGCGACACCGCCCCGGGTGCCCGGCCCGCGCTCGTGCTCGGCGGCCCCCGCGCCACCGACGGCCGCTTCGGCCGGGCGCTGTCCTTCGACGGCACCGACGACGCGGTCCGCCTCCCCTTCCGCTCCTCCCTGCCCCTGGGCACCCGCGACTTCACGTGCAGCCTGTGGTTCCGCTACGACGCCACGACCGGCGAGCAGCCGCTGCTGTGGATGGGCGGCGTGGGCGCCCGGGCCCCGCAGGTCGCGGTGGAGGGCGACCCCACCCACGGCCGGCTCGTCGGCCATCTGACCGCCGTCAACGGCGCCGCACCGCCCGCCACCGCCCAGGCCGCGACCCACGGCGCCTACAACGACGGCGGCTGGCACCACCTGGCGCTGCGCCGCACCGGCGGCCGGCTGCTGCTCACCGTGGACGGCGGCGAGACCACCGTGGTGCCCGACGTCCCCGGGTCGGTCAGCCGGGGCTCGGTGTTCGGGGTGCACCTGGGCCAGAAGCCCGACGGCCGGGTGCAGTTCACCGGCGCGCTGGACGAGGTCCGCGTCTACGGGCGCGCCCTGAGCGATACCGAACTGGCCGCCCTGCGCACCGAGAACGCCGCCGCGCCCGGCCCGCTGGTCCTCGGGCTCCCCCTGGACCGGGTGCGGGGCGCGGGGCGTTAGGGCGTCAGCCGCGCGGTCCCGGCGGACGCTGCCCGGCTGCCGCCACGGCCTGTGCCGGGACCGCACCACCGGGACCGGCCGGGGCCGCCGCCCGCCGCGGCTCCGGCACGGCGCGGGCCGCCATCCGCTTCGCCAGGAACGCGCACACCATCAACTGCATCTGGTGGAACAGCATCAGCGGCAGCACCATGAGCCCGGCCTGCGCGCCGAAGAGGACGCTGGCCATCGGCAGACCGGCCGCCAGGCTCTTCTTCGAGCCGGCGAAGGTGATCGCGATCCGGTCCTCGCGGCGGAAGCCGAGCCTCCCGGCACCGTACGAGGTGACCGTCAGCATCACCGCGAGCAGCACCGCCTCGACCCCCAGCAGGCACAGCAGCCGCGGCGCGGAGACCTGGTGCCAGATGCCCCGGACGACACCCGCGCTGAACGCGGCGTAGACGACGAGCAGGATCGAGCCGCGGTCCACCCGGCCCAGCACCCTCCGGTGACGGGTGAGGAAGCCACCGATCCACCGCCGCAGGAGCTGCCCGGCGAGGAACGGCAGCAGCAGCTGACAGACGATCGGCAGCAGCGATGCGGCGCGGAAGCCACCGCCGTCGCCGGGCAGGACGAGGCCGGCCAGCAGCGGGGTGAGGACGATCCCGGCGAGGCTGGAGAACGAGCCGGCGCAGATCGCCGCCGCGACATTGCCGCGGGCCAGGGCGGTGAAGGCGATCGAGGACTGGACCGTGGACGGCACCAGGCACAGGAACAGCAGCCCCGTGTAGAGGGTGGTCGGCAGCACCTCGGGGACCAGCAGGCGGGCGGCCAGACCGAGCGCGGGGAACAGCACGAAGGTGCAGGCCAGGACGGTGAGATGGAGCCGCCAGTGGCGCAGCCCGTCGAGCGCCTCGCGGGTGGAGAGCCGGGCACCGTAGAGGAAGAAGAGCAGTGCCACGGCTGCGGTCGAGGCGCCCTCGGCGACGGTGGCGCCCGATCCGCGGGCGGGCAGCAGCGCGGCCAGTGCGACGGTCCCCAGCAGCGCCAGGATGAATCCGTCCACGGGCAGCCAGGAGGGCAGCTTGGGCGCAGGGCGGTGCATGGATCTCGCTTCGGTCGTTCGGCGGCTCTCGGGCGGGGCCGCCGGCGCGGTGCCGCTGCGGCCCCGGTCCAGACTGACGCGACCTGCGACGATCGGGAACCCTGTTTACCATGGTCACTGCTATCACGCTTCACGATGAACGGTCCCCCGTGAACGGTCGGCGAGGAACGGCGCCCGGTGGCGGAGAGGCCGGGACGGAGGGTCCGTGTTCGAACCCGTGCAGCTGCGCACCTTTCTCGCCGTGGCGCAGACCCTGAGCTTCACGCAGGCCGCGCACCGGCTGGGACTGCGGCAGTCGACCGTGAGCCAGCACGTACGGAAACTGGAGGAGACGGCCGGGCGCCGGCTGTTCGCCCGGGACACCCACGGCGTGGAGCTGACCGAGGACGGCGAGGCGATGCTCGGCTTCGCCCGGACGATCCTGGAGGCCAACGAGCGGGCCACGAGCTTCTTCACGGGGACCCGGCTGCGCGGCCGGCTGCGCTTCGGCGCCTCGGAGGACTTCGTGCTGACCCGGCTGCCGGAGGTCCTCGAAGGGTTCCGGCGCGACCACCCCGAGGTCGATCTGGAGCTGCGGGTCGAGTTGTCGGGGACCCTGCACGAGCTGCTGGCGGCCGGGCGGCTCGACCTCGTCCTCGCCAAGCGGCGTCCGGAGGCGTCCCACGGACGGCTGGTGTGGCGCGACCGCCTGGTGTGGGTCGGGGCCGGGCGGCTGCGGCTGGATCCGCGGCGGCCGGTCCCGCTGGTCGTCTTCCCCTCGCCGGCGCTGACCCGCGCCCGGGCCCTGGAGGCGCTGGAGCGCGCGGGCCGGGAGTGGCGGATCGTCTGCACCAGCGGGAGCCTCAACGGACTGATCGCCGCAACCCGGGCAGGACTGGGCGTTATGGCACATACAAGGGGCATGATCCCGCCAGGTTTGGATGAGATCTCGCCACGCGCCGGTCTGCCGGAACTGGGCGGGGTGGACTTCGCTCTTCTTCATGGAGACCGTGACCGGGCGGCCCGTGGACCGGCCGAGGCACTCGCCGACGCGATCCTCGCCGGCGGCGACCGGCTCCAGCTCCCCTGACCGGGCGGTGACCGGTCCACCGGCCCCCGCCCGCCCTCCGGGCCGCCGGCCGAGCCGTCCGCGGCGGCGTCTCACCTGCACCGAGAGCACCATTTCTCACGTGCAGAGATTCGGTGCAGATATGGTCCCTGCGTCGTGATCGTCCGACGTTGAACCAGCGGGAACGTGTCCCCGCTTCTCCGAAGTAGCCCGTTTTCGCCGGTTGGCCAGTTCCCGTGCAGCCACTTTCGTGACGTGGTACGGCTCTGCCGGATGCGGTCACCGTGGGGTACGGTCGCGGCCTTGTGAGGAGCACCACGAGGAGCTGGGTCATTGCGCGAGTTCACCGTCCCGCCACTGGCGACCGCGCCCCGGGTCGGCGGGCTGGCGGACATCGTCTACGAGCACGCCGAAGCCGATCCCGGACGCGTCGCGCTGGCGCGTAAGGACGACGAGGGAAACTGGCAGAACGTCACCACCGGGCAATTCCGGGACGAGGTCCTCGCGCTGGCCAAGGGCCTGCTCGCGCAGGGCGTCCGGTTCGGGGACCGGATCGGCATCATGGCCCGTACATGCTACGAGTGGACCCTGTTCGACTTCGCGCTGTGGTCGATCGGCGTCCAGTCCGTGCCGCTGTACCCGACGTCCTCGGCCGAGCAGGTCTTCTGGATGCTGCACAACGCGGACGTCACGGCCTGTCTGGTCGAGCACGAGGACCATGCGATGACCGTCGGCTCGGTCATCGACCGGCTGCCCCATCTGCGCAAGCTGTGGCAGCTGGACGCCGACCCGGTGGCCGAACTGACCGCGGCCGGCGCGCACATCGACGACGACGTGGTCCACCGGCACCGCATGGCCGTCACCCCGGACGCCACGGCGACGATCATCTACACCTCCGGCACCACCGGACGCCCCAAGGGCTGCCTGATCACGCACGCCAATTTCATGGCCGAGTCCGACAACATGGTGCTCCGCTACGAAAAGGTCTTCCACTCCAAGCCGGGTGACGAGGCGGCCACCCTGCTCTTCCTGCCGCTGGCGCACGTCTTCGGCCGGATGGTGCAGGTCGCCGCGCTCCGCGGCGGGGTCAAGCTGGGCCACCAGCCCGAACTGGCGGCCCGTGCCCTGCTGCCCGATCTGCAGTCCCTCCAGCCGACGTTCATCCTCGCGGTGCCGTACATCTTCGAGAAGGTCTTCGCCGCGGCCCGGCGGCGGGCCGAGGCGGAGGGCAAGGTCGGACCGTTCGACAAGGCCGTCGAGATCGCGGTCCGCTACGCCGAGGCGCAGGAGAACAAGGCCTTCGGCATCGGGTCCGGCCCCAGCGCCTCGCTGCGGATGCAGCACCAGCTGTTCGACAAGCTGGTCTACAGCAAGGTCAGGGCGGCGATGGGCGGCCGGGTGCGGCACGCGATGTCGGGCGGCTCGGCGATGGAACGCCGCCTCGGACTGTTCTTCGCCGGCGCCGGCGTGCGCATCTTCGAGGGCTACGGCCTGACGGAGAGCACCGCCGCCGCCACCGCCAATCCGCCCGAGCGCACCCGCTTCGGCACCGTCGGCACCCCCGTGCCGGGCACCACCGTGCACATCGCGGAGGACGGCGAGGTCTGGCTCTACGGCGGGCAGGTCTTCCACGGCTACCACAACGACCCGAAGGCCACCGACGCCGTGCTGCACGACGGCTGGTTCTCCACCGGTGACCTCGGGGCGCTCGACGAGGACGGCTATCTGACGATCACCGGCCGGAAGAAGGAAATCCTGGTCACCTCCGGCGGCAAGACGGTCTCGCCGGTGGGCCTGGAGGAGCGGGTGCGGGCGCATCCGCTGGTCGCCCAGTGCATCGTGGTGGGCAACGACCGCCCCTTCATCGCCGCGCTGGTGACCCTGGACCCGGAGGCGGTCACCCACTGGCTGGCGATGCGCGACAAGCCGGAGATGCCGCCGACCGACCTGGTGCGCGACCCGGACCTGGAGACCGAGATCCGGCGCGCCGTCGTCGCCGCCAACACGCTGGTCTCCCAGGCCGAGTCGATCCGCACGTTCCGGATACTGGCCCACCAGTTCAGCGAGGAGCACGGGCTGCTGACCCCGTCGCTGAAGCTGAAGCGCAAGGCGATCGAGACGGCGTACTCGGTCGAGGTGGACGCGCTCTACGGGACGTGAGGGGCGCGCCGCCCGGGCGGGCGGCGGGTCCGGTCCGCCGGACGGGTGGCCGGGCCGGACCCGGGCGCCGGCCTCGTGGTGCGGTGTTCCGCCCCGGCGCGTTCACCCTCGGCGAACCCGGCGCCGCGCCCGGCGCCGCGTCCGGCCCCCGGCCGCCTTCCGCCGCCGGCCGGACGCATCTCGTGGACCGGCGCGGGAATGCGGGACCGCGGATGCTCGTTGACGCCCGTGAACGCAGCAGTCGACCGAAGGACCGATTCACCCGTGAGCAAGGTTCCGTCCATCACGCTCAACAACGGCATCGAGATGCCCCAGCTCGGCTACGGCGTCTGGCAGATCGAGGACGACCAGGCGTTCACCGCCGTCGGCCAGGCCCTGGAGGCCGGGTACCGCAGCATCGACACCGCGGCGATCTACGGCAACGAAGAGGGCACGGGCAAGGCCCTCGCGGCGTCCGGGCTCCCCCGTGAGGAGCTGTTCGTCACCACCAAGCTCTGGAACGGCGACCAGGGCCACGACGCCACACTGCGGGCCTTCGACACCTCCCTGAGCAAGCTCGGCCTGGAGTACGTGGACCTCTATCTGATCCACTGGCCGCTGCCGTCCCGGGACACGTACGTCGACACGTACAGGGCCCTGGAGAAGATCCAGGCGGGCGGGCGCGCCAGGGCGATCGGCGTCTCCAACTTCCTGCCCGGGCATCTGGAGCGGCTGCTGGGCGAGACCTCCGTCGTCCCGGCCGTCAACCAGATCGAGCTGCACCCGCAGTTCCAGCAGGCCGAGTCCCGCGCCTTCCACGCCCGACACAACGTGGTCACCGAGGCCTGGTCGCCGCTGGGTCAGGGCAAGGGCCTCCTGGAGCACGCGACGCTCGCCGAGCTCGCCGCCAAGCACGGCAAGACGCCGGCCCAGGTGGTGCTGCGCTGGCACCTCCAGCTGGGCAACGTCGTCATCCCGAAGTCCGTCACGCCCTCGCGCATCGCCGAGAACATCGACGTCTTCGACTTCGAGCTGGACGACACGGATCTGGCGACCCTCGCCGCGCTGGACTCCGGCAACCGCCTCGGCCCGGACCCGGCCACCTTCGACGCCGGCTGACCCGGATTCCCGACGGCGCCGCCCGGCCCGACCGGGCGGCGCCGCGGCGTACCCGAGTGGCGGGGGCGGCGGACGCCAGGAAGTGTGGAGGGTGAGTGCGGGGCGGCCCCGTGGCGTGCCGAACGGGGCCGGTACCCCTCCGCTTCGCCCTGCTCCTCCCCCGTGCCCCGCGCCGGGGGAGGTGCCCCCGTCGAGGAGGCCACGATGTCCGAAGTCACCGACCCCTACCAGCCCGGGACGCCTTGCTGGGTCGATCTCGCGGCCCCTGACCAGCAAGCCGCCATCGACTTCTACTCCCAGGTCCTCGGCTGGACCGGAAAGATCGGGCCGGCGGAGACCGGTGGCTACGCCGTGTGCGAGCTGCACGGGAAGCCGGTGGCCGGCATCATGGCCGCGGTCCCGATGGGCGGTCAGCCCGCGCCGCCGACGGTATGGACCACCTATCTCGCGGCCGCCGACGCGGAGGCCGCCTCCCAGGCGGTGAGCACGGCCGGCGGCACGGTCCTGATGCCCGTCATGGACGTGATGACGCTCGGCCGGATGGGTGTCGTGGCCGACCCCACGGGAGCGGTGTTCGGCATCTGGCAGGCCAGGGACTTCCCCGGCGCCGGCGTCGTCAACGAGGCGGGCGCGCTGATCTGGAACGAGTTGAACACCACCGAGCCCTCCGCGGCCGGGACCTTCTACCAGGCGGCCTTCGGCATCGACAGCTCTCCGATGGAGGGGGCCGAGCACTACTACGGCCTGACGGTGAACGACCGCCCGGTGGGCGGCATGCAGCCGATGTCCGCGCAGATGCCGGCCGACACCCCCTCGCACTGGCTGGCGTACTTCGCGGTGGACGACACCGATGCCACGGTCGCGAAGGTGACCGCGGCCGGCGGCGCCGTGCTGCAGGAGCCCTTCGACATGGTCGCCGGGCGGATGGCCGTGGTGACCGACCCGCAGGGCGCGACCTTCGCCGTGATCCACCCGAAGCCGATGCAGCAGGGCTAGCGGGTCCGGTGGCCGGGGCGGGCGGCGGCGCCGTTGTCGCCGCCCGCCCCCTCACGGCGGCCAGGTGAAGGCCACGTCGAGGGTGCGCGGTCCGGTGCGCACGAGCAGCCCGCCGGAGAGGTCCGCGGCGGTGCGCCGCGCGTTCAGCCACACCTGTACGGCGGCGCCGAGCAGCAGCGGGTCGAGGCGCGGCCCGGGGTCGCCGTAGGCCCGCCGGGCATGGGCTTCGAGCAGGGTGCCGCAGCGCCGCAGCAACAGCAGACAGCGGTCCTCGGCCAGGGCGGCGACGGCGACGTCGAGGCTCGCCCGGGGGCTGTCGATGCGGGCCCGCAGCCAGTCGGCGGGGGCGAGTTCGCCGTCGATGACGGTACGGGCCATGACCTCCGCCGAGGACCGCCACAGCCGGTGGGTCTCCTGCTCGGTGACCGCCAGGAAGCCGCGGGACTCGTCGTTGTCGTGGGCATCGTGGTCCTCGTGGGCCTCGCCCGCGAGGACCGGCCGGCGCCGCACGGCCACCGAGCCGTCGGGCAGCACCTCACCCGTCACATCGAAGGCCGTCGGCCCCACCCGCCGCTCGGGGTTCGGCTCCGGGACGGGGTCCGGCACGGGAGGGTCCGCGGGCAGCGTGATGTTCCGGTGGGCGAGGAACGGATACATCACCTCCTGGAGACGCCGCCCGGCCTCGCCCCGTGCCGCCAACTGCCCGTCCACCGGCGCCTGGAGCAGCTGCGGCCGGTGCTGCTCGGCGGCGGCCAGCAGCTGGGCCAGGAGGTCGCCGTCGGGGTCGAGGCGGGGCGCCGTGCGGCTGAAGGCGGCCGTGGGCGAGGCCGGGTCCAGTTCGTCGAGGCCGGTGGCGGCGAGCAGCAGGACGCGGTGCAGGGCGGCGGAGTAGAAGGTGGTGCTGCCGTGGTCCCCCACCACCCAGTCGCTGGCGATCAGCGCGGCACGCCAGCCCTCCTGCGGCGGCAGGACGAGCAGCCCGGCATCCATCGCCCGGGCCAGCCGCTGGTGGACCCGGTGCCTGCTGTGCCGGGCCCAGACGTTGGGGTGCAGGACGAGGGCGACCGCGAACTCGTCCGCCGGCAGGGCGGCGACCAGCTTCGCGGGCAGGTCCGGATGCCGCCCGAGCAGGGAGTGCTCGCTCCAGGTGCTGTTGACGACGACCAGCCGCCGGCCCCGTCCGACGCCCAGCCGGGCACGGTAGAGGTCGCGGCGGGGGCGGCTCTGCTCGATCCGGTCCCAGCAGTAGTCGCCGACCAGCCGGGCGACCGGGACGGCCTGGGGGCAGGTCCGGGCGAGCCGGTCGATCTGCTCCTCGTGCGAGACGCCGATCGCGGCGGGCAGCACCCGCCGCCCGCGCATCAGCTCCCGCCGGGAGAGCCCCGCGGGCGCGCCGGGCTCGCCGGTGGACTCGGTGACCAGCCGGTTGTACCCGGCGCCGTGCGGCATGACCAGCAGCGGGGCGTCCAGCTGCCGCATGGAGGGGTGCACCGCGCAGGCCACGGCCAGGTCGAAGCGCCGCCGGGTCGCCTCGCGCCAGCTGAGCACCCGGGCGCCCAGGCCGTCGAAGTAGTCCGCGAGTCCGTCGGCGAAGACCGAGCCCGGGTTGACGGTGTAGGACACCGCGATGCCGTCCTCCGGGCGCAGCAGGCGCATCACGTCCAGCAGCCGGGTCGCCGAGGTGAGGGTGCGTGCCACGCCGAGCACCTGGGCGTCCTCCGGCACGGTGTCCCAGCGCGACCGCCGGCGGCGGGAACGGCGGCTGGGCAGCAGGGACACGGGAGATCCACTCTCGGGGCGGCGGGACGGTGAGGTGGCGGCGGGGCCGGGGCGATCGTAGCGTCCGTACCGCGCACGCCGGGGAAGGGAGCTGAGGGCCCGGCAGGTGGCCGTCAGCCCACCGGCTCGCCGATTCCGGTGCGTTGGCGCAGCTCGCTCATCATGCGGCGGCCGGCGCGCTGGACCTGGGGGTTCTGGATGCGGTCGCCGAGTTCCACGGCGAGTTCCAGCGCCTCCTTCAGCTTGACCACCTGGCCGAGCCGCTCGGCCAGCAGCGCGGCATCGGTGACCGCTTCCAGCGCGTGCTCCAGGCGTCCGCCCGCCCGGTAGGCGCGGGCGCGCACGATGCCGATCCGCAGCGCCATGGCGTCGTCGCCCTCGGCCCGGGCCGTGGCCATCGCGCCGTCGAGCAGGTCCAGGGCCTCCTGCGGGCGGCCGGCGGCGAGGACCGCCTGTCCGAGGTTGTAGGTCTGCACCACGATGCCGTGGGTGTCCCCCTCGTTGGCGCGCAGGGCGCGGGTGAAGAGGGCGATGGCCTCTTCGGGGCGGCGGCGGGCGAGGCACAGCAGTCCCTGGGTCTCGCGGATCATGCCGGGCAGCCGGGCGTCGGCCACCGCGTCCAGGAGGTCTTCGGCGCCGCGCAGCTCGGCGTCGGCGAGATCGTACTCGCCCAACGAGTGGTGGGCGCGGGCGAGTTGATTGCGCATGCGGACCTCGGCGTCGATCCGGCCCTCCCAGCGTGCCGCCTCGATGCCCAGCCGGTGGGACTCGATCCAGTCGGCGTAGTGCTTGCGGCTGTGGTAAAGCGCCCAGAGCGATTCGCACAGCCGCCAGACCGCGTCGTGCCGCCCCTCGTCGGCGGCCATCCGCAGCACGGCCAGCAGATTGGCGCGCTCGGCGTCCAGCCACTCCAGTGCCTCGGCGCCGGTGCCGACGAGTCCCCGGCTGCCGTCGGTCGCCGCGCCGGGGGCCGGCGGGGCCTCCTGGAGGCGCAGGCGTTCTCCCAGGACGAGCCGGTCGGCGCGGGCCGCGGCGGTGAGATAGAAGTCCGTCACCCGTCGCCGCACCTCCCGTACGTCCTCCTCGGGGCCGGTCCGCGCGCGGGCGTGCGCCGCCACCACGTCGTGCAGCCGGAAGCGGCCCGGCGCGCCCGCCCCGACGGCCATGTGGGCGGTGCGCAGATCACGCAGCCCGTCCTCGAACCGGGGCACGCCCGCGGCCCCGGCGACGTCCGCGGTGAAGGTGGTGCCCGGGAAGGCGCCCAGGAACCGGTAGAGGGCCAGGGTGTGGGCGCAGAAGGTGGCGGTGACCGCGTCGAAGACGGCCGCGACCGAACGGCCGGTGTCCTGCTCGTCGGCCAGTGCGTCGACCACGGCCTCCAGGCTCATGTGCGGCCGTTCGATGAGCCATTCGCCGGCCGCGCGCAGCGCCAGCGGGAGGCCGCCGCAGGCCGCCACGAGCCGGGCCGCGGCCCCGGGCTCATCCCCGGGCGCCGTGCCCGGCTCGGCGGCCGAGTGCTGCCAGCGCCGCACCAGTTGCAGGCCGGCACCGGCGTCGAGCGGGGCCACCGTCAGCGGCATCGCGCCGTCCACCTCCAGGGAGGCCAGCCGTTTGCGGCTCAGGACGACGGCGAGCCCGTGGCCGGGCAGCACCGGCCGCACCTCCGCGGCGTGCTGGGCGTTGTCGAGGACCACCAGGAGCCGGCGGCCGGCGGTCGCCGAGCGGAACAGCGCGGACCGGTCCGTGGTGCCCGCGGGGATGAGGCTCTCGTGGACGCCGAGGGAGCGCAGCAGGGTGCCGATGACGCCGCCGACGTCGATGCCGCCGTCGCGGCGCACCTCGCCGAGGTCGACGTAGAGCTGTCCGTCGGGGAAGCGCTCGGCCAGCTCGCGCCAGACCCACTGGGAGACCAGTTCCGTCTTGCCCACGCCGCCCAGGCCGGTGATCACGATGGTGGCCGGCGGGCTGTCCGGGCCGTAGGAGGCGAGCGCCGCGCCCAGGGCGGCGAACTCGGCGGTGCGGTTGACGAAGCCCGGCCGGGGCGGCGGTACTTGACGTGGCGTCAGGGGCGCGGGTGCCGGCGCGGCGGCGAAGGTCAGGGACTCGATCCGGCCCGCCTGCACCACCGGGCCGGCCACGACCGTGTCACCCGAGACGGCATTACGGACCGATTCCCCGGCGCCGTCGCTCCTGTCGCTGTCCACCCGATCTCCCTCCATGCCGTCACCGCGCCCCGGGGGCGCGGGAGGTGCCCCCGTCGCGGTCCGCCGCCCAGCGTATTGCCTGGGCGGCGGGCGGCGGCCGGGTCCGCGCGGATCCGGCCCGTCCGGCCGTCTACTGGGCGCGGGCGGTGTGGACGGTCTGCGCGGACAGCAGGAAGGCGTCGGGGCGGCGGCCGATTCCGGCGGCGTCCTCGGGGTCGGTGAGGCGGGCGAGGGTGGTGCGGTCCTCCTCGTCGAACTGGTCGGCCCACCGCTCGGCGCCGCGGCTCAGGTTCGCGACGAGGAAGGCGCGGGCACCGTCGGACAGCGGGGCCGGCAGGTCGAGCAGGAAGCTGCGGGTGGCGGGGGTGCGCAGGCCGGCGTCGGCGAGGAACGCCTGCCAGTCCTCGGTCTCGTGGACGAAGCCGGGCAGCGCCTCGCGCATCGTGCTGAACCATTCGTCGGCGGCCGCGTCGATCCGCGACTGCAGCCCGGGGCGGCCGAGGCCGAGGTCCCGCGGGAGGCAGCGCGCGGGCAGGCCGCCCTCGCAGACGGCGAGCAGCCCGCCGGGTCGCAGATGGCCGGCGAGGTCGGCGATCGCCCCGCGCTGGTCACCGAGGTGGTGCAGGGCCTTGCTCGACCAGATGACGTCGCCGCCGCCCAGCGCGTCGAGCCCGTCGGGGAGGTCGGCGAGGTGGGTGCGGAACCGTTCGCCGAGGCCGAGGGCGGCGGCCCGGTCGCGGGCCCGCTCCAGCAGCTCCGCGCTGCCGTCCACCGCGACCACCTCGGCGGCCGGGAAGGCGCGGGCCAGCACGCAGCTGATGACACCCGGCCCGCTGCCGATGTCGAGCACCCGGCGTACCCCGTCGGGCCCGGCGCCGGTCCCGTCGGTGAGCAGCTCCCTCAGCCAGGCCGCGGCCTGTTCGTGCAGCGGCGCGTACAGCTCGGCTTCCTGTTCGAGGTGCGAGGCGAGCGTGGCCCAGTCCGCGTCGGTGCCGTGGTGGGACGCGTGGTGATGCCCGGTGGGGTGTTCGTGAGGACTCATGCCGGCGAGCCTGCGGCACCACCGGCGCCGGTGCAATCTTCCTTGCCGTTCCGGCAACCCCCGGCTCCGGCGGACGGCCGGACGGCTCGTACGGTCCTGCGGTGACCACTCCGGGATGGATACCGCCGACGGACACCGAACGGCTGCTGTACGACGCCGCGGCGCGGGGCGACCGGGACGGTCAGCTCGCGGCGATCGCCGGCGAGGACCTGTATCTGGCGGTACCTCAGCAGGGGCAGGACCCGCTGCCCGTCCACGACGACCCGGCCGTGGGCGACCGCTGCATCCCCGTACTGACCCGCGGCATGCTCCCGCCGTGGCACCCGCAGCAGCTCTTCGACCGGGTGTCGGTGGAGGAGCTGGCCCAGGACTGGCCGCACGACACATGGCGTCCGGCGGTCAACCCCGGGACCCCGTGCGCCGCGTATCCGGACGCCTCGCCCGCGCACCGCACCGGCCGGCTGCAGCACCGCGCCCGGGCCGGGGTACGGCCCGGCGGGCTGCTCGTCACCCAGCCCGCGGACGCCGATGCCGGGACGCCGGCCACCGCCGGGTCGCCTGCCTCGTCGCGCTGGACCACGCGCACGCCGTCGGCCTCGTCCGCCGGGGCCTGGGCGCCCGGCTGTGCGGGCCGCACCAGGCCGAGCAGGCCGTCCGGCAGGCCGGCGCCAGGGCCCGCGAGGCGTACGGCTCGTGGGAGGAGTTCGCCGCGGGCGACGCGCTCGGCCGGATGCCGGCGTTCGACAACGGCACCTTCGGCCCGGAGTACGACCGGGCCCTGCACCTGCACCGGGTCCTGACCCAGGACCCGTCCTCGCCGTGGCGCGGTCTGCCCTTCGCCTGACGGCCGGAGTGTCCGCGGCGGCGGGCTCGTGCGGCACGCGTTCGGTGTAGACGTAGGGCATGGACGTAGCGGTTTGCCTGTTCAGTTCCGATCTGCGGTTGCACGACCAGCCGGTGCTGCGTGCCGCGCTGCGCTCCGCGACCAGGGTGGTACCCCTGTTCGTGGTGGACTCCGGGGTGGCCGACGCCGGTTTCACGGTGCCCAACCGGGCGGCGTTCCTGGCCGGTGCGCTGGCGGATCTCGACGCGGGACTGCGGGAACGCGGCGGTCGGCTGGTCATCCGTACGGGGGACGTGGTCACCGAGACCTGCCGGGTGGCGGCGGAGACCGGCGCCGGACAGGTCCATCTCGCGGCCGGGGTCAGCGGCTACGCGCTGCGCCGGGAGCGGCGGCTGCGCACGGAGCTGGCGGAGGCCGGACGGACGCTGGTGGTGCACGACGCGGTGATCACGGCGCTGCCGCCGGGCGCGGTACTGCCGTCCGGGGCGGGCCGGGACCACTTCGCGGTCTTCACCCCGTACTTCCGGCGCTGGCAGGCGGAGGGGGTGCGGCCGGTGCTGTCCGCGCCGCGGTCGGTGCCCGTCCCGGAGGGGGTGCGCGCCGGGAAGCTGCCGTCGGCGCAGGACCTGTGCCCGGGCGGGAAGGCGTCGCCGGCGCTGCCGGAGGGCGGTGAGCGGGCGGGGCGCCGCCGGTTCGCGGCCTGGCAGCGGTCGGGCCTGGCCGACTACCAGGACCGGCAGGACGATCTGCCGGGCGACGCGACCTCCCGGCTGTCGCCGTATCTGCACTTCGGCTGTCTTTCGGCGGCCGAGCTGGTGCACAAGGCGTCCGCCCGCCCGGACGCCGGCGCCGCGGCGTTCGTCCGGCAGCTGGCCTGGCGGGACTTCCACCATCAGGTGCTGGCGGCCCGCCCCGGCGCGGCACACACCGACTACCGCCCCAGGGACGACCGCTGGCGCCACGACGAGGACGAGCTGCGGGCGTGGAAAGGGGGCCGCACGGGGTATCCGGTCGTCGATGCGGGAATGCGGCAGCTGCTGCACGAGGGGTGGCTGCACAACCGGGCCCGGATGCTGGTGGCGAGCTTTCTGACCAAGACGCTCTATGCGGACTGGCGGGTGGGCGCGCGGCACTTCCTGGATCTGCTGGTGGACGGCGACGTGGCGAACAACCAGCTCAACTGGCAGTGGATGGCCGGTACCGGCACCGACACCCGCCCCAACCGGGTGCTCAATCCGCTGGTCCAGGCCCGGCGCTTCGACCCGCAGGGCGACTACGTACGGCGCTGGGTGCCGGAGCTGGCCGGCCTGCCGGGCGCGGCCGTCCACCGGCCGTGGAAGCTGACCGGGGCGGAGCGCGCCGCGTACGACTACCCGGATCCGGTGGTGGATCTGGCGGACGCGCTGGTGCGGTTCCGGCAGGCACGCGGACTGGAGTAGCCGCGGCGGGGCGCGGCCGGTGTGTCCCGGCCGGCCCGCCGGCGGGGGATGATGCAGGACGGATCGACGGAGAGGACGGAGACGACATGGGCGGGAGCAGTATGCGCCGCGGGATGGACCGGACGCTGCTGGACCGTGCGCTCGGGGCGGCGGGACCCAGGCAGCCGGCCGCGCTGCCGACCTGGGGCCAGTGCCGGACCGCGCTGCGCCATACGCCGCTGTCCGTGTGGCACGACGACGTGACGGACTGGGCGGCGAGCCTGACGTACTACTCGGTGCTGGCGCTGCTGCCGTCGCTGATCGTGACGGTGTCGCTGATCGGTCTCGCCGATCCGGCGGCCACCGAGCAGCTCATCAACCAGATCAGCTCGATCGCCCCGGCCCAGTCGGGCCCGACCGTGCACCGTGCGCTGCTGAGCATGGCGCATCAGAGCACCGCCGTGTGGGTGGTGGTCGGCGGCGCCATGGTCAGCGCCCTGTGGTCGTCCTGCAGCTATCTGGCGGTGTTCCGCCGGGCGCTGCACGCCATGCACCGCACCCGGGACGACCGGCCGCCGTGGCGCAAGGCGCCGCGCATCCTCATGACGGCGCTGCTGCTGATGGCGCTGCTGATCAGCAGCGCGGTGGCGCTGCTGGTGAGCGGGCCGATCGCGACCGCCCTGGGCCGCACGATCGGGCTCGGCGAGGCGGGCGAGGCGACCTGGAACCTGCTGAAGTGGCCGCTGCTGCTGATGCTGGCCACGGTGCTGGCGATGGTGCTGTTCCGGTCCGGGCCACCCAGTTCCCGCGGGGTGCGGCGCGCGGCGCCCGGCGGGGTGGTCGCCGTGCTGCTGTGGCTGGTCTCCTCGGCCGCCTTCGCCCTCTACACCTCGTACGTGGGCACCTTCAACCGGCTCTACGGCTCGCTCGCCGGGCCGGTGGTCTTCCTGATCTGGCTGTGGTTCTCCCATCTGTCCCTGCTGTCCGGCGCGCAGTTCAACGTGGAACTGGCGCGGGCCGGGCGGGTGGTGCGCCCGCGCTCCGGCAGCTGACCCGCCCCCGCCTCACCGCACGCCGTGCACCGCCGCGATCTCCTCGATACGGCGGGCGAGCCCGAAGTCGAGGTGGGTGATCCGCCCCCCGGCGCTGTGCGTGTTCACCGCCACGCCGAGCTGGTTGTAGCCGAGGGTCAGCTCGGCGTGATGCCCCAACTCCTCCTGGATCTGCGCGATGTGGATGACCATGGCAGCCGCCGGGAAGTGCCCGTGGAACCGGTAGCCGCGACACAGCAGGTCCCCCTCGACGGTCCATCCGGGCAGCTCCGCGAGGCGCTCCTCGATGTCCTTGTCGCTGAGCGGTTCCAGCTGAGCGTTCATGTGCGCCGCCTCTCGCCGTGAGCCGTCCGCGGGTGCGCCGGCTCCGCTGTGTGTCCGTGCCGGCCGGGCCGCGCTGCTGACCGGCGGGCGTCAGGCTTCCAGCGTGGCACGCCCGCAACCGCGCCGCGCCCCTTCGGCACGGTGGTGGACCACCGACCCCGCCATGACGACTGCTGCGGCATTCACGCCGAAGACACCACCGGGTGTGGGCACACTGCTGCGCGAGTGGCGCAACCGCCGCCGGACGGGGGCGATTACTCGGAAGGTAATGGCGGGAGGCCGGGCGAAGGACTGCCGCCAGGTCATGGCCGGGGGGTCAGACTCGGGTGTGCGAGCCGGCGTGAGGCGTCCAACCCGTCTCGCCGGCCCAGGTCTCGGCGACCGTGCTGACCAGATCGACGACAGGGTCCTTGACGTCGGAATAGACACCGACCTCGTCGACGGCATCCGCGAGGGTGCGCTTGAAGCAGGCATAGGCCGGAACCGCCTCGGGGTGCGACCGGAACCAGTCACGGAAGAGCAGGGCCAGGCGCTCGTTGGGCGCGCCCAGGATGCGAACGTGCAGGTTGACGTCCTCGCCCGAGTGCCCGCGCCGCGACCACAGTCTCTTCGCCCAGCCCTCCGGGGCATCGTCGCAGCCGGCGGGGACGTGATCGTGCCGGTGGACGGACCGATGGAAACCCCGGTCGGTCAAGGGCTGCTCGAAGGCGTGCTCGGCCTCCAGGAGATCATCGACGCCGGCCTGGAGATCAATGACCGGCTTGGCCGCCATGCCGGGGATCGCCGTGCTGCCGATGTGCTCGACGTGCAGCGCGAGGGGGGCGAGCACGGAGCGCAGTTCCTCGGCGAGAGCGAACCCTCGCGCCTGCCAGGAAGGGTCATGGTCGACCACGAGCGGAGCGAGCGAGGTGTCCTTGGTCATCTGATCAAGTGTAGGGACAACGCCCAGTCCGGTCCCGAAGATCCCGAGCCGCCCCCTTCCGACGGCCGACGCGCACCCACGCAGGCGACCGTCGTGCTCCCCACCAGCGCCCTCACCGGGAACGTTGCGGAGAGCGTGGGGCCGCCTAGCCTGGGGGGAGGGGCGTGTGTGCCCCGGGTCTGTGCCGCTGGGCGGCGTCCGGCGGTGGCTGTGGCCCCGTCCGGCCCGTGTCGCGCGGGTGCCGGTGAGCAAGGCCGACGAGAGGACACCCCATGAGCAACTCCAGCCCCGACGACCACGGGCCCCCGGCGGAGGACGCCGCGGAAGGCCCGTCCGCGCAGGAGGCGGAGGAGACCCAGGCCGCCCTGATCGAGCTGGCGACCAGCGTGGCGCTGCTGCCGCAGTCGCCGCCGGCCGAGGGCGAGGAGGAGCGCCCCGAGGGCACCATCTCCCTGCCGGTGATCGAACAGGAAGGGAACCGCTACGTCCCCGTCTTCACCACCGAGGACGCACTCGTGGCTGCCGGGGGCGATCCCGGTGCCGCACTCCGCCTGCCCGTCGTGGAACTGGCCGCGAACTGGCCGGCGGACGACCTGTGGCTGGCGGTCAACCCGTCCACCGAACAGGGCCTCGTCCTCCCCCCGGACCTGGTGCGCGCACTCCCCGTCTTCAACCGCCGCAACGGCGAGGACGGCGACGGAGGGGGTGCGGCGGGGCCGCTGGATGGAAACCCGGCTGGATGAACTCGGGGGCGAGGAGGGAAGTTCCGGGCCTACGGGGGTCGCCCCTTGAGAGGTCTTGGTAGCCGGCTCCCTTGCCATGCATCCACGCTGTCACGTCCAGGACCCGCAGCACGCTGATGTCTCTTCCGATCCCCGCCAGGTCCCGGAGTTCTTCGAGGTGGGACACGAGTGCCCTTTTGCCGCCGCGGAGTTCGGTGCGCATGTCGGACCAGAAGGTCAGGTCTGCTGCCGGGCGGGCGAATGGCGGACAGCAGGAGGGTGAAGTGGTGGGGGGCGTGGGGGGCCAGGACCTGGAGGGCCGCGCGTGCGGGGAGGGTGACGCTCAGTGTGGCGACGGCGAGGACGTCCTCGGCGGTGAAGTGGTTCCGCACCTCACGGCGGTCACCGCCTCCACCGAGGCGTTCGAAGTGTGAGCCGGTGTATGCGGGTGCCCCGTCGGGGTGGGTGGACCAGTAGCGTCGCAGCAGGTCAGCGGCGTACTCGCGGTCCCACAGCGCGGACGGGATCTTCAGGGTCACGGGCCCTCCCGGCGGCTGACTGGACTGCTTCTCCGCATTGGGCACAGGGGGCCGGGCGCAGACGGTCATCGTGGCACGGCGGAGTTCCGTCTCTGTGCGGATTGCGGCATCTCGTGAGTGACGCCGAGGGGTGGAGTCACCACCCCCGCCCTCCAGCTGTCCCCCGCCTCCCCCGGGTGTGCACCGGCTGTCGTGGGGCGGGCTCGGTTACGAGACTCGGGCGTATGACGACGACGCGAGTTGAGGGTCTTGAAAGAGGCAAGGGCGTTCCGCTGCCGGAGGGGGCGGGCTCCGGGAGTGACTTTGCGCGGTTGGCGCGGCGGGTGGCGGCGGCAGGGCTGTTGAGGCGGCGGCCGGGGTATTACGCCGCACGACTGTCCTTGGTGGGTGCCGCGTTCGCCTGCGGGTGGGGGGCGTTCTTCGTGGTCGGGGACAGTTGGTGGCAGTTGGCGGTGGCGCTGTTCCTGGCCCTGGTGTCCGGGCAGGTGGCGCTGGTCACCCACGACGTGGCCCATATGCAGGTGTTCCGCGGGCGGCGGGCGAGCGGGGTCGGCGGGCGGCTGTGCGGCAACCTCGGGGTGGGGATGTCGTACGGGTGGTGGATGCACAAGCACACCCGGCATCACGCGAATCCCAATCATGAGGAGCTGGATCCGGATGTGGCGCCGGACATCCTGCTGTGGTCACGGGAGCAGGCGCGGGCCGCCACGGGACTGCCCCGGTTCCTCGGCCGCTATCAGGCGCAGCTGTTCTTCCCGCTGCTCACGCTGGAGGGGTTCAATCTGCGGGTGGCGAGCATCCGGGCGCTGCGGTCCCCCACGATGAAGCACTGGGGAAGCGAGGCGGCGCTGTTGCTGGCGCATGTGGTGCTCTATCTGAGCGCGCTGTTCCTGGTGCTGTCCCCCGGCAAGGCGCTGGCCTTCCTGCTCCTCCACCAGGCCGCCTTCGGCGTGTATCTGGGCTGTACGTTCGCGCCGAACCACAAGGGGATGCCGACGCTGACCGGGGACGCCCGGCCGGACTTCCTGCGGCGGCAGGTGCTGACCTCACGCAATGTCCGGGGCGGGCGGCTGACCGATGCACTGCTCGGTGGGCTCAACTACCAGATCGAGCACCATCTCTTCCCGGGCATGCCGACGCCGCATCTGCGCCGGGCGCAGGTGATCGTGCGGGCGTACTGCTCCGAGATCGGCGTCCCGTACCACGAGACGGGGCTGCTCAGGTCGTACGCGGAAGCGCTGCGTCAGCTGCGGCAAGTGGGGGAACCTCTGCGGGGTGCCCGGCAGGAGCGCCCGGTGTCGCGGCGCGGTGCTCCTCCTGGCGGGTCGTGCGGCGGGCGGCCATGACGGCGTAGACGAGGATGCCGGCGAAGAGGAACAGCACGCCCTGGTAGATCGCGGCGTAGCCGGCGCCGGCGACGAGCCAGAAGGTGAAGGCGAAGGCCGTGAGGGCGAGGGTGAGGTCGCGGGCGAAGCGGGCCGGGCGGACCTTGTCGCGGCGGCCGGTGAGCAGGAAGTAGACCTGGGCGCCGGCGGCGAGCAGGTAGGGCACGGTCGCCGAGAAGGTGGTGATCAGGACCAGGATCTCGAAGACGCCGCCGGAGCCGGTCAGGTAGTTGAGCACCGTCAGGGCGCTGGCGAGCACCGCGGCGGCCAGCACGCCGAAGGTCGGCACACCGCGCCGCTTGGTCAGGAACGGGGCGGGGAACAGCCCGTCCTTGGCGGCGGCGTACGGGGACTGGGCGCTCATCAGGGTCCAGCCGTTGAGGGCACCGATGATCGAGACGACCGCGGCGAGGGCGACGACGGTGCCGCCCCAGTGGCCGCCGAACATCGCGTCGACCGCGTCGGAGAACGGCGCCTTGGACGCCACCAGCTTGTCGTGGGCGACGGTGCCGAAGACGGCGACGGTGCCCAGGAGGTAGACGACGGCGGAGCCGACGGTGCCGAGGACGGTGGCCCGGCCGACGTTCCGCTCCGGGTCGCGGACCTCGCCCGCGCTCATCGCGGCGGACTCCACGCCCACGTACGAGTAAAGGAGGATCGCGGCGGCCGCGGACATCCCGCCGAGCGTGCTGCCGCCGCCCTCGTGGAAGGCGCCGAGGTTGTGCGGGTCGAAGAAGAACAGCCCGACGACCGCGATGAACAGCAGCGGGACGAACTTCAGGACCGTGGAGACCATCTGGACCAGGCCGACGTAGCGGGTGCCGGCGAAGTTGGCGAGGGCCGGCAGCCACAGGGCGATCAGCGCGACCGCGAGGTCGGTGTCCTTCGAGGGGTGGCCGGGCAGCAGGACGTGGACGTAGCCGACGGCGGCGACCGCGAGGGCCGCGTTGCTGACCCAGGTCATGGTCCAGTACGACCAGGCGGAGAGGAAGCCGGCGAAGTCGCCGAACGCCTCGCGCGCGTAGACGTAGGGGCCGCCGGTGTCCGGGTGGCGCTCGGCGAGCCGGCCGAAGACCAGGGCGAGGGCGACGGCGCCGACGGTCAGGACGCCGAAGGCGACCAGGCTGACGGTGCCGAACGGGGCCACCGACGCCGGCAGCAGAAAGATGCCACCGCCGATGATGTTGCCCATCACCAGGCAGGTGGCGGTTCCCAGACCGAAGCGGCGGGTGTGCCGGTCGTTCATGTCGTGGCGGGCCTCTCGTCGTGCGCTGTGCACCCGGGGTCACCGGGCGGCGTTCATCGTCCGCGATCGGTGGCGCCCGCCAAAATCAGCGGTCTTTGTCCCGCGGGGGCCCTCCCGGCGGTGAAAAATCTTCGGGCCCGGGCGCCTCGGACCGCAGGTCGTCCACGGCCGGTCCCAGGGGCAGCTGCGGGCCGTCGGCCTCCGCCAGCCAGCGGCGCAGCACCTGGTGGACCTGTTCCGCGCCGGTCAGCGGCCCGCCGTCGGGAACGGGCGGGCTCAACTCGGCGGGCCACAGCAGGAAGGGACGGCTCTGGGCACCGCCCAGCCCGCCGTGGGAGCCGATCTGTTCCTCGAAGGCGTGCACCTCGCCGGTCGCCGTGTCACAGGCGGAGTTGATCATGAGGTCGGCGGTGTGCGGGAAGCGATCGGTGCGGCGTACGGCGTCCGCGGCGCCGGCCCCGAACGGGGCGAGGGGGTCGGCCCCGAGGACGTGTCCGGTGGCGAGGTGGTGCTCGGCGCCGGCCGGGCCGAGCACCACGGGGCCGTGCGTGGCGGAGCGCACCAGGACGAAGCCGATACCGGGGTGGTTGGCGAGGGTGGCCAGCAGGGCGGGGTGGCGGCGGTCGAGTTCCTCGCGGGTGATCCGGCCGGGCACGTCGGGGAACGACACCAGGCCGAGGTTTCCCGACGCCAGCACGACCGGGTGGGAGGACCCCGGCTCCGGGCGTTCCGCGGGGCCCGGCCCGTCCGCCTCCTCGGGGCGGTGCAGCGCGGCCCGCGCCGCCTCCCTGGCCTCGGCGCCGCTCGGGCTGCGCCCCGCGCGCCGTGGCACCGGCAGCCCGCACCCGGCGCGCACCAGGTTCTGCAGGCTCAGCCCGTAGCGCTCCAGGAACGTCGGGCCGTGGCTCTGGCCGTGGTCGGAGAGCAGCACGATGCGGTACGGGCGCGGGGCGTGCCCGGCGGCCCGGGCGATCAGTGCGAGGGCCCGGTCGAGGCCGCGCAGCACCTGGAGCGCGTCGCGGTGGGCGGGCCCGGAGTGGTGGGCCACCTCGTCGTAGGCGACGAGGTCGGCGTAGACGGCGGTGCGGCCGGCGAGCATGTCGCCGATGACCGCGGCGACCACCACATCGCGTTCGACGACGGTGGCGAAGGCCCGGATGACGGGGTAGAGGCCGCCCCGCTTGACCCGCGGCAGCTCCCGGCGGAAACGGGTGCGCAGTGACTGGACGATCTCCCGGACGACCTCGGCGACGAAGGAGACGGCGGTGCGGGTGGCGTTGGCCGGGTCGGAGAAGTAGGCGAAGTAGCCGGCGCGGGAGCGGTTGTACCGGCCGCGGCGGGCCGCCACCGACATCACCAGGGCGACCTGGTCGGCGCCGCCGCTGAAGAGGTTGCCGCGGCTGGCGCCGTCGTAGGCGAGCAGCCCGCCGTCGCCGGTGCGCGCGATGGCACGGCGCTGGAGGGCGGCGGCGCTGCTGGGCCGGTTGCTGACGACGAGGGTGCGGGTCTCCTTCTCGTACCAGCGGAAGGCCGGCACGTCCTCGTTGCTGCCGTGCAGGAGGGCGAGCTGGCTGGCGCCGGTCTGGCTGGACCAGTCGGTACGCCAGGGGGTGAGGCGGTGGCTGTCCTCCCGCCAGCGGGCCACGGTCGGCATCAGCGGCCGCTCCCCTGCGGTGGCCTCGCACAGCAGGTCGTGGCCGAGCCCGTCGAGCTGGAGGAAGACGGTGCCGGGGGTGGCCGGGCGGTGGGCGGCGCGCCCGTGGCGGCGCCCGGCGAGGCGGACGAGCCGGCGGTGGTAGGCCTCGTCGTTGCGCACGGCGAGGAAGGCGGAGGTGGCCGAGGAGGCCGCGGACATCACGGCCGCGACGATCACTGCCGTCTGGGGTGCGGCCTGTCCGCGGCCCTCGGGGATCAGATCGAGGGCGAGCAGCAGCAGCGAGCCGTTGAGGAAGAAGACCAGCAGGCCGAGGACGAGCGCCGGCACCAGCAGCAGGGCCCGGACCAGCAGCGGCCACACCACGGCGCCGAGCAGGCCGAACACCCCGGCGCCCAGGGCCGCGGTGACGGCGGTGCGGGTGAAGCTGTCGCCGTTGGCCGACTGGAGCCGGAAGTCGGGCAGCAGGGCTGCGAGGACGAGCAGGGTGACGCTGGAGACCAGCCAGACCGCGAGCACCCGGAAGAGGGCGCCGCTGAGGGATTTCCACCGTGGAATCCGCACGCCGTCCCGCCTCACCCTGTGGCCCGCGCCGGCCGCGCGGGCGTGCCGACCAGCCTGGCACACCCGGCCACGCCCGGTCCCGCACCCGTCGGTTCCGTCCCCGGCACCCGCTTTTGCGGCCGGATGGTGGACGATCGGAAGCGGCGCACCCGAGGGCGGGTGGTGCGGCGAGTCGGGACGGGAGGTGCGCGGTGTCGGTCAAGGTCACCTGGTGGGGGCATGCCACCGTGACGGTCGAGGACTCCGGGGTGCGGGTGCTGACGGATCCGCTGTTCGTGCGTCGGCTGGCGCATCTGCGGCGCCGGCGGGGCGCGCTGCCGCCGCCGGAGGCCGCGCGGGCCGATCTCGTCCTGGTCTCCCATCTGCACGCCGACCATCTGCACCCCGCCTCGCTGGCCCGTCTCGCGCCGGGGACCCGGCTGGTGGTGCCGCGCGGGGCGACGGCGGCGGTGCCGGGGCTGCGCCGGGTGGCGGCGGCCCGGGCGCTGCGGATCACCGAGCTGCGGGCGGGCGAGGAGTGCCGGGCGGGCGCGGTGACGGTGCGGGCGGTACCGGCGGCGCACGACGGGCGGCGGTTGCCCTGCGGGCCGCACCGGGTGCCGGCGCTGGGCTATGTCGTGCAGGGCGCGGCCCGCACGTACTTCGCGGGCGACACCGGGCTGTTCGAGGAGATGGCGGACGCGGTCGGCCCGTGCGAGGTGGCGCTGCTGCCGGTGGGCGGCTGGGGGCCGTTCCTCGGGCACGGGCATCTCGACGCGCGGCGGGCGGCGCAGGCGGCGGCGCGGCTGGCCCCGTGCAGCGCGGTCCCGGTGCACTACGGCACGTACTGGCCGATCGGCATGGACGCGGTGCGGCCGCACGAATTCCATGCGCCGGGCCAGGAGTTCGCACGGCAGATGGCGACGGTGGCGCCGGGCGTCACCGTGCACCGGCTCGGGCACGGCGAGTCGGTCCGGCCGAGGGTCGAGCGATGACGCCGCTGGCTGCGCTCGCGCAGAGCGTGCCGCCGGAGTCGACGCAGCAGGCGGTCGGGTATCCGTCGCTGTTCCTGCTGGTGGTGCTCGGGTCGCTGGTGCCCGTGGTGCCGACGGGGGCGCTGGTCAGCTCGGCGGCGGTGGTGGCCTTCCACCACTCCTCGCCGTTCGCCCTGCTGCTGGTGTTCGCGGTGGCGTCGCTGGCCGCGTTCCTCGGCGATGTCGGCCTGTACTGGCTCGGCCGGCGCGGCACCACCTCGCCGGGCGGCTCGCGCTGGCTGGCGCGGCTGCGGGCCCGTGCCGCGCCGGAGCGGCTGGCGCGGGCGCAGGCCGGGCTGCGGGAGCACGGGGTGTTGGTGCTGGTGCTGTCGCGGCTGGTGCCGGCCGGGCGGATCCCGGTCATGCTGGCGTGTCTGCTCTCCGCGATGCCGCTGCGGCGGTTCGTCCGCGGTGACATCCCGGCGTGCCTGGCCTGGGCGGCGGCGTACCAGCTCATCGGGCTGCTGAGCGGCTCGCTGTTCGGCGAGCCGTGGCAGGGCGTGCTGCTGGCGATCGCCCTGACGCTGCTGATCAGCGCGGCACCGGCGCTGAGGCGGCGTCTTTGGCGGAACGGGACGGACGGCGGCTCCCCGCTCTGAGGCCGCCGGACGCTTCGGGCACGGCGACGGTGGAGCCGTCCGTCCGGTGGTGGCTCCGCTGTCGTGGTCGGGTGGGCTGTTATGCGTGGGCGCTGATGATGCCGCTGGTGCTGAGGACGAGGTAGATGCCGTTGGCGTCGAGGCCGGCGTCGTGCTGGTGGGTCTCCAGGGTGGCGGCGACGCCGTCGTGGCCGATGATCTGCGCGCGGTAGCGCAGCTCGCCGAGCTTGGTGACCTCGGCCGTGCTCACACCGTCCGCCAGACGCCGGCTACGGACGGCCGACGACGCCTTGGCACCGCCGGCGGCCGGCGCACCGCCCGACCGCCCACCCGACTGCCGGCCGGTGGCACCCGCCTCGGTGTCGTTCTTGGCGTCGTTCTTGGCGTCGGCCTTGGCGCCGGAGCAGGCGGTCAGGCTGAGGGCGGCGGCCGCGGTCAGCGCCGCGGCGGCCACGCGCAGAGTGCGGCGACGGGCGGTGCGGGCGGTGGTGTGGGCGCGCATGTCGGGTCCCCCGGGGTCAGGCGGTGTCGCTTCTCGGTACGTCACCACTCTGTTCGGGCCCGCTATCGCGAGGCTGCCGCTCCGCCAACACCCCGCTAACGGGTGCGAGGTGGCCGCGGGCCGCACCCGCAGGCCGCGCTCGTTCCGTCGCGGACCGGGCGGCGACGGTCAGCCGTCCGGGGCGGAAGTGAGGCCGGTCAGCGCGCGGGACAGCGCCGTCAACGCCTCGGTGACATGCGCGAGTTCCAGCGGATCGGGTGCGTCCAGGGTGCGTTGCCGCAGGTCCCGGTCGTCGCCGAGCAGGGCCTCGGCGCCCAGACGGACCCGCAGGGCACCGGGGGCGTCGCCGAAACGGTGCCCGCCGCGCGCCCGCCACGGCGTCAGTTCCCGTTCCAGCGCGCGGGATTCCACGATGCCGCGGGCGGCCAGCGGGCGGCGCAGGGGTTCGAGGTCGGCGTAGAGATGGCTGCCGGAGTGCGGCGGGCGGCAGACCGCTCCGGCCGCGGTGACGAGGTGGTGCAGCGCCGCGGCGAGCACCCCGTACACCCGGGCGACGGTGGCCGTCCTTGCGCGCAGCGCGTCGGGTTCGCCGAGGGCGTGGGTGACGGCGCAGCCGACCGGCCCCGGCAGCGGGGCCCCGACCGCGCCGAGCGCATCCAGGGCGGCGGCCCGCAGGACGGTGCCCCGGTCGGTGTCGGGGAAGCGGGCGAGCGCGGCGGGCCAGGAGGCCGGCACCAGTGTGGCGCGCAGGTCGGTGAGGACGACGACCGCGCCGGGCAGCATCTCGGCGGGGCTGAGCAGCACGGTGTCGTGCGGATCGTGCAGCAGATCGCGGCGGGTCTCGTCGCTGATGATCCACAGGCCCTCCTCCGCCGCCGCCTCACAGACCTCGTGGAGCTGCTCGGGGGCGGGGCAGGTACCGGTCGGATCGTCGGCGACGGACAGCACCAGCACGCGCGGGGAGTCACCGTGCATACGGGCCCGGCGCACGGTCTCCAGCAGCGCGAACGGGTCGGGCACCCCGCCCGACTCGGCCGGTGCGGGCGCGAGGTGCACCGGCCGTCCGAGCAGCCGGGCGGGCGGCGCGTACCACTCGGCGCAGGGCCGCGGCAGCACCACCGCGCCGTCGGCCGCGGCGTACAGCGCGAGCAGCAGGGCGGGCCCGCCGGGCGCGGCGAGGACCCGGTCGGGGGCGGTGGGCAGGCCGCGGCGTGCCCAGTAGCCGCAGGCGGCGGCGCGCAGGGGTGCGGCGCCGCCCGGGGGGTCGGCCTCGGTGCGGTCGGCGGCCGCGGAGAGGTGGGCGACGAGGTCCGGGAGGACGGGCAGGCCCACCGGTGGGTCCGGTTCCGGTTCCGGCCGCGGATCCGGGGCGGTCCGCTGCATCCCTGCCTCCACTCCGCGACGGCGGGTCGATCGTGGGCCCGTCACCCGACGGGCGGCGCGTCCACCTTGGCAGATCACGGGGGTGGCGGCGGGGCGACACGGCAGCGGGGAGGACCGGCGTTCAGGAGGGGGGCGTGTCCCGTGCCGGGGCCGCGTAGTGGTGCACCCACACCACCTCGCCCGCTCCCCATTCCTGCCGCTCGGTGCGGTGGCGGAGCCAGCCCAGCCGCTCGTAGAGGGCGACGGCCGCGGTGTCGGTGGTCTTCACCTCCAGTACGGGCCGCAGCCCGCGGGCGGTCGCCGCGGCCGCGGCGGTGTGCAGCAGGCGCCGGCCGAGACCCGCGCCGCGGGCGGCGGGGGCGACGTAGAGCCGGCTGATCTCCGGCCCGCACAGCGCGGCATGACCGACGATGCCGCCGTCCGCCTCGGCGACCCAGGCGGCGCTCAGTCCGTCGGGGGTCAGCCAGCGCGTGGGGTTGTCCGGCCAGTGGTGCGGGTAGCCGCTGTGGGTGTGCACGGCGGCCAGGACGGCCGCGCAGGCGCCGAGGTCGGTGTCGTGCCGTGGCCTGATCATCCGGGCATGGAACCACGATCCGTGCAGGCCGGGAAGCCCGCGGGGCCGCCGTGACGTCGTGGGCACATGCCCCGGGTCCGTGCCTGTTCTGCCCGCTTCGGGGTACAAGGTGGCCCATGCGATCGCTCCTGAGCCACCTCGACCGCCGGACCTTCGACCTGATTGCCACGCGCGACTGGCCGGGCGCCCAGCGGGTGCTGCCCCGGCTGACCCGAAGCGCCAACCACGGGCTGCTGTGGCTGGGACTGGCGGCGGGCGCGGCCGCGCTGGGCGGGAGACCGGTGCGCCGGGCCGCGCTGCGCGGCGTGGCCTCGCTGGCGGTGGCGTCGGCGACGGTGAACACCCTCGGCAAGGGCTCCGTGCGGCGGGCCCGCCCGATGCTGGACACGGTGCCGGTCATACGGCAGTTGCAGCGCCAGCCGGTCACCTCCTCCTTCCCCTCCGGGCACGCGGCCTCGGCGGTGGCGTTCGCGACCGGTGTCGCCTTCGAGAACAAGTGGTGGGGGCTGGCGCTGGCGCCGGTCGCCGCCTCGGTCGCGTTCTCCCGCGTCTATACGGGCGTGCACTATCCGGGTGATGTGCTGGCGGGGGCCGCGCTGGGGGCGGGGGCGGCGTTCGCGGTCCGCGGTCTCGCACCGACCCGCGCCCAGCTCGCGCCGCCCGCCAGACCGCGTGCGGAGGCCCCGGCGCTGCCGGCCGGCCGCGGACTGGTCGTGGTGGCCAACCGGAGTTCGGGCCAGCGCGGCGGCCCGGTGCCCGACCGCGCCGCCGAGGTGCACGGTGTGCTGCCGGAGGCCGAGGTCATCGAGTGCGGCGGGGAGGACGGGGAGCCTCTGGACAAGGCCCTGGAGGACGCCGCCGAGCGGGCCCTCGCGCTCGGCGGGGCGCTGGGGGTGGTCGGCGGCGACGGCACCGTCAACGCGGCGGCGGCGGTCGCGGCACGGCACGGGCTGCCGCTCGCGGTGCTGCCCGGCGGCACCCTGAACCACTTCGCCTACGACCTGGGGATCGAGACCTACGCGGAGGCGGCGCGCGCGGTGGAGAGCGGTGAGGCCGTGGCGGTGGACGTGGCGCGCTTCCGGGCCGGGCCGCATCTGGAGGGGCACCAGTTCCTCAACACCTTCTCCATCGGCGCCTATCCGGAGCTGGTGCGGATCCGCGAGCGGTGGGCGGGCCGGATCGGCGCCTGGCCGGCCGGGATCCTGGCGGCGTGGGAGGTGCTGCGCACGGCCGAGCCGCTGTCCCTGCGGATCAACGGGGAGCGGCGGGCGGTGTGGCTGCTGTTCGTCGGCAACTGCCAGTACCGGGGGCTGGGGTTCGCGCCGGTGCGGCGGCACGATCTGGCGGACGGGGTGCTCGACGTCCGGGTGGTGCACGGTGGCCGGCTGGCCCGTACCCGGCTGCTCGTCGCGGCGCTGATGGGGACCCCGAGCAGCTCTCCGGTGCTCGGTGAGGCGCGTCTGTCGCGGCTGCAGATCAGTGAGATCCCGCAGAACACCCGGCTGGCCTTCGACGGTGAAGTGGCGCCCGCGTCGAGTGAGTTGACGCTGGAGAAGCAGAACGAGGCGCTGCGGGTCTACCGACTGCTGCCCGAATGATGAGATGGCACTCTCGCGATGCGAGATGGCGGCGTACGGTGGGTGCACCACGCCGCAGGGCGGCCGCGCCGTGGTGCGGGCCGCCCGGGCGGTGACCGGCGGCGCCCGCGCGCCGGCGGTCACCCACCCCGCCCGCGCAAGGAGCCGACCATGCCGCACGAATCCGCCGTCTACACCCACGGCCACCACGAGTCCGTACTGCGCTCCCACACCTGGCGCACCGCCGCCAACTCGGCCGGCTACCTGCTGGAGGCGCTGCGGCCGCACCTGCGGATCCTCGACATCGGCTGCGGCCCGGGCACCATCACCGCCGATCTGGCCGCCCTGGTGCCGGACGGCCACGTCACCGGCCTGGAGCGGGCCCCGGAGGTGCTGGACCGGGCACGCGCCACGGCCGCCGGACGCGGCCTGACCAACGTCGGCTTCACGGTCGGCGACGTCCACGCACTGGACTTCCCCGACGACAGCTTCGACGTCGTGCACGCCCATCAGGTCCTCCAGCACGTGGGCGACCCCGTCCAGGCGCTGCGCGAGATGCGCCGGGTCGCCGCGCCCGGCGGGATCGTCGCCGTCCGCGACGCGGACTTCGCGGCCATGGCCTGGTACCCGCAGACCGAGGGGATGGACGACTGGCTGCGGCTCTACCGGCGGGTGGCCCGCGCCAACGGCGGCGAACCGGACGCCGGACGGCGACTGCACGCCTGGGCACGACAGGCCGGCTTCGCCCCGGACGCGCTCACCGCCACCGCCGGCACCTGGTGCTACCGCACCCCCGAGGAGCGCTCCTGGTGGAGCGAGCTGTGGGCGGAGCGCACGGTCAGCTCCTCGTTCGCGCGGACCGCGGTGGACGGCGGGCACGCCACGGCGTCGGAGCTGGACCGCGTCGCCCGGACCTGGCGGGCCTGGGGCGCCGAGGAGGACGGCTGGTTCGCCGTCCTGCACGGCGAACTGCTGTGCCGCGTGTGACCACGTCGGCGCCGGTCCGGGTGAACGACACCCCCTGGGCCCGGCGCTGACGCGGATGGCCCCGTGATTGCCCCCGACGGCCCAGCCGCACCCCTCCTCCGGCGGAGAAATCCTCCCGGTGCCGGTAGGGATGGGAGCGTGACCCGAATACAGCGCCTGGCCGCCCTCGCCACGCTCGCCGTCCTGGCGGCGGGCTGCGGCACCCCGCACTCCGCCGGCCCCGCCCGCCCCCCGGCGCCCGCCACGCCGGGCGCCGCCCGGGCCTCCGCCGCCACCTTCACCCTGCTCGCCACCGGCGACGTCCTGCCGCACAACGAGATCATCCAGCGGTCCGGCGGCGACGCCCACGGCCACGGCCACGACTTCCGCGCCATGTTCGCCGGGGTCAAGCCGGTGGTCTCCGGCGCGGACCTGGCGATCTGCCACATGGAGACCATCTACGGCAGGGACGGCGGGCCGTTCACCGGCTACCCCAGCTTCAAGTCCCCGCCCGAGGTCGCCGCCGCCCTGAAGGACGCCGGATACGACTCCTGCTCCACGGCCTCCAACCACACCCTCGACGACGGCGCCGACGGCGTGCGGCGCACCCTGGGGGCCATGGACACGGTGGGCCTGCGCCACGCCGGCTCGGCCCGCTCCGCCGCCGAGGCCGGCCGGCCCGCGCTGCTGCGCGCCGGCCCCGCGAAGGTCGCCCAACTCTCGTACACCTACGGCACCAACGGCATCCCGCTGCCCGGCAAGGCGCCCTGGACGGTCAACCTCATCAACTCCGAAAAGATCATCGCCGATGCCCGCGCGGCCCGGCGGGCGGGCGCGGACGTGGTCGTCGTCAGCATCCACTGGGGCACCGAATGGCAGCCGGAGCCGGATGAGCAACAGCGCACCCTGGCCCGTACGCTGACCGCCTCGCGCACGGCGGGACGGCCCGACGTCGACCTGATCCTGGGCACCCACGCGCACGTCCCGCAGGCCTACGAGAAGGTCAACGGCACCTGGGTCGTCTACGGGATGGGTGATCAGCTGGCGGGCCGGATGTTCAACCACAGCGATCAGCAGGACGGCCGCGGCAACCAGAGTTCGATGGCCCGCTTCACCTTCGCCGGGCCGTCCGCACCCGGCGGGCGCTGGACGGTCCGCAAGGCGGAGTTCCTCCCCCAACTCACCGACATATCCGACGGGTTCCGGGTGGTGAACCTCAACGCGGCGCTCGCCCGGCAGCCCGGTCGCGGCGACTACCTCCGGGCCCGGGACGCCATACGCACGATCGTGCTGTCCCGCGGCGCCGCCCGGAACGGTCTGATCATGGGCAAGTGATCGCGGACCCGCGGGGGTCCCAACTAGGGTTGCCCCATGGACATTCTGGGGACCTCATTGCGGGTGTGCGTCAGCGATCTCGATGCCTCGATCGGCGTCTACGAACGGCTGACCGGCGCCGAGGCGATCCGCTTCCGGCGCGGCGGGGTGGCGGTCGCGGCCGTCGGGTGCTTCTTCCTGATGAGCGGCCCCGAGGCGGAGTTGTCGGTCCTGCGGAAGATCACCGCGACCCTCGCCGTCAAGGACGTGGACGACGCGGTCGCCGACCTCACCGCGGTCGGCGCCGACATCATCGCCGGTCCGCTGCCGACGCCGATCGGGCGCAACCTGGTCGCCCGCCACCCGGACGGTTCGATCTTCGAGTACGTCGACCGCAAGCAGGACGCCGGGGCCTGAGCGGCCCCGGCCTCCCGGCGGCGGGCGAACGACGGTCCGCCGTCAGGACACCTCAAGGACGATCTTGCCGCGGGTCCGCCCGGCCATGCTCTGCCGCAGCGCCTCGGCAGCCCGGGACAGCGGGAAGACGGCGGCGACCGGCACGGTCAGCCTCCCGGCGTCCGCGAGCGCGCCGAGCGCGGTCAGATCGGCGGCGTCCGGGCGCACCCACACCGTGTGGCCGCCCTTGCCCACGGCCTCGCCGTCAGCGACGGAGGCCACCCGGCCGCGGTCCTTCAGCAGCTCCTGCGAGACGTCCACGGCGCCCCCGCCGACGAAGTCCACGGCCGCGTCGATGCCCTCGGGGGCCAGCGCCCGCACCCGGTCGGCGAGCCCCTCGCCGTAGGTGACCGGCTCGGCGCCCAGGGACCGCAGGAAGTCGTGGTTGCCCTCGCTGGCCGTGCCGATGACCCGGGCGCCCCGGGCCACCGCGATCTGGACGGCGAGCGAGCCGACACCGCCCGCGGCGGCGTGCACCAGGACCGTCTCGCCCTTCTTCGCGTCCACCCGCGCCAGCGACTGATAGGCCGTCAGGCCGGCCAGCGGCAGCCCGGCGGCCTGCTGCCAGTCGAGCGAGGCGGGCTTGCGCGCCAGGGTCCGCACCGGCGCGGCGACCAGCTCGGCGTAGGTCCCCTGCTGCACGGCGTCCTTGCGGACATAGCCGATGACCTCGTCACCGATCGCGTACTCGGTGGCGTCCGCGCCGACGGCCTCCACCACGCCCGACACGTCCCATCCGGGGATGAGCGGGAAGTGCGTGTCCATCATCGGGTCGAGATAGCCGGCGAGGATCTTCCAGTCCACCGGATTGACCCCGGCCGCCCGGACCCGGATCAGGACCGAGTCCGGCGCCACCTTGGGGTCGGGCAGGTCGGCGTAGGTGAGGACTTCGGGGTCGCCATAGCGCTGCGTGCTGATTGCCTTCATGATCCGTCACAACACGCGACGGCGCGGGATCATTCCACGGCGGGCGTACGGACCGCGAGGGCGTCGGGGGCGGACTACGGCCGCATGCGGTAGTCGTACCGCTCCGGGAGCGGGTGCCCGGCGCGGGCCGTGGCGCGGACGTCCTCGGTGACCGGTCCGCCGGCCGCGACCAGCCGCTCGGCGATGGCGTACCAGGTGTCGCCGAGCGACTCGTCGCCCTCCCGCAGCGCGGCGATCTCGAATCCGGCGTCGAAGATCTCCCGTGCCGCGGCCGGCTGCCCCTGGGCCAGCAGCACCCGGGCGGTCAGCAGCTGGAGGCGGCCGTCGGCCGGGCCGGTCCGCCGCAGGCCCGCCAGCAGCTGCGCGGCCGCCTCCGTCCGGCCGGCCGCGAGCAGCGCGGGCACCGCCTCCCGGGCGAGCGCGGGCAGCACCGCCTGCCAGGCACGGGCCGGCGGCCCCTCCTGCGAGGCCGCTCGGGCCGCCTCCTCGCAGGCCTGGGCGTAGCGGTCGGCGGCGCGGGCCGGCTCGCCCGCCACGGACTCGGCGACGGCCAGGCAGTACAGCGGCAGACAGCCGGCTCCCCGCGCGAGCGCCCGCTCCCAGCTGCGGACGGCCTGGGCCCGGTCGCCGGCGTGCCACTGCGCGAGGCCCAGGTGGTAGTCGGTGGCCTGCCCCGGCGCCGCGGACTCCAGCAGCTCCCGCCAGGCCGGCGCGACCAGCGCGGGGCCGGGCAGCGGGCCGGCGGCCGGCAATTCCCCGGTGGTGAGCAGGGTCAGCCAGGGCTGCTGCTCCGCGCCCAGCGTGTCCGCCTCGAACGGCGTCCCCGGCAGGGTCAGCCCGGCGCGGGACACCTCCAGCGCGCCCCAGCCGGAGCCGGTGGCCAGCGACTCCTTCGGCTCGTGGTCGGCGTACGGGCGCCAGGCGGCGAAGGCGGCATCGACGTCCGCCCGCGGCAGGGCGGCCTCCAGCCGGGTCTCGACCTCGGTGCGGGCCGCGCCCCAGTCCGCGCCGTGCACCGTCGCGGCGTCGGCCGCCAGCGGTCCGTACGCCTCCAGCCAGGCGAACTCGGCGCCCGCTTCCAGCGGTACGTGCTCCAGCTGGGTGCGGGCCAGACCCGCCTGGATCTCGGCGTAGCCGCCGGTGCCCGGCGCGGTGAGCCACTCCTGCCAGCGGCGCCCGGCCCGGCCCGCGCCCCACAGGAAGAGCTTGCGGCCGCGCAGTGCGCCGGTGGAGGTCTGCACCAGGCCGTGGCCGTCCGCGCCGAGGGAGGTGATCCAGCCGCGGGCGCCGTCGGGCACCTCGTAGAAGTAGTCGGCGGGGTACTCGCTGCGCAGCGGGTAACTGCGGTCGCAGCCCTCGGAGTCGGGCACCGGGACGCGGCGCAGGGTCCGTGCGTAGCCGAGGTGCCAGGCCTCGTCGGCGGGCGCCAGGACGCGGGTGCCCTCGTCCTCGGGCACGGCGGTGTTGGACCACCAATAGACGGGCACGGTGCGCGGGTGCGGATTGCGGATCCGCACGCCGACGTGCAGGAAGTCGGAGCCGTCCGGCAGCCACAGGTCCACCTGGAAGGGCAGGTCGCGCAGCCGCTCCCACTCCCACAGCCGCAGCATCTCCCCGCCGTCGGGCGCCGGGACACGGGCGGCGTGCAGCGGGGCGCAGGAAAGGGTGGTGTGTCCGGTGGCGCCGATGTTCCATTCGATGCCGCCGGAGAACCAGGCGCCGTTGAGCGCGAAGGCCGCGGGCTGCAACACCGGGTTGCGGTAGAGCAGTTCACGATCGGTGGGCTTGTGGTGCAGGGAGTACACCCGGCCGCCGAGGCCGGGCAGGACGGTGGCGCGCAGCCGGTCGTTCTCCAGGACCAGCGCCTCGACGTCCGCGCTGCGCAGGTCGCGGCCGTAGCCGTCGCGCATCCGGGTCGGCAGGATCGAGCGCAGCGGTGCGTAGCCGATCCGGCGTGCCATGCCGGCGGGCAGCCGGGTGTCCGGCCCGAGGGCGATGCGGTGCGGGTCGTCGGTGGCGTGCAGGGCGGGGAGGGGGTTGTCCGGGCCGAGGGGGGCGGCGGGAAGGGTCAGGGTGGTGTGTCGCACACTCGTGGCCACGACTGCCTCGCAATGCTGGACCGGGCCACCCCGGTTGCGGCGGCCTCTTGTTGACCATCGAACCGCGTCCTCGCCGGTGCGCACAGGGCTACTCGCGGCCGGGGCGGGTCAGGGTTGCGCAAAGACGTCCTCAAGGAGACCGGCGAGCAGCACCGCGCCGGCCCCTTCCGGGTCGCGGTCCGGGTCGTAGACGGTGACGTCGACGCCGGCGCAGCGGGGCGAGGCGGCCAGCGGGCGGAGCAGCGCGCGGAGTTCGCCGGGGAGCAGACCACCGGGGTCGGGGCTGTCGACGGCCGGCATCACGGACGGGTCGAGGACGTCCGCGTCGAGGTGGATCCAGAAGCCGTCGAGCGGGGCGCGGTGGAAACGGGTGAGGACGTCGCGGGCCACCCGCTCCGGGCCGCGCCGCCGGATCCCGCCGACCGGGGTGTGGGCGATGCCCAGGCCGGTCAACTCGGTTTGACTCTGGTCCGCTTCGCGCAGGCCCAGTACGCTCAGGTCCTCGTCGCGGACGTAGGGGCCCAGGCCGTCGAGGTCGGTGAGGTCGGGCTGTCCGCGTCCGGTGATCTGCGCCAGGCCCTCCCCGGCGGCGGCACCGAGGGGACCGCAGACCTCGGTGTTGCCCGGGTGCCGGAAGTCGCTGTGCCCGTCGAGGTGGACGACGCCGTAGCGCCCCAGCCGCCGCAGTGCCAGCACCGCCCCGAGCAGGATGCTGCAGTCGCCGCCCAGCACCACCGGGAAGTCACCGCCGCGGACGTGCCCCTCGACGCGGGCCGCGAGCGTGCGGGTGTAGGCGGCGAGGGGCCCGGCGTGGAAGTCGCCGTCGCCCTCCTTCCACTCCCCCAGGTCGTACCGCGGCGGCACCACCACGCCGCCCTCCCGCGCACCGAGCCGCCGCGGCAGCCCCTGGTCGCGCAGCGCGCCCGCCAGCTTGTAGCAGCCGGGGACGACGCCGGACGCGGGCGGGCGCAGACCCAGGTTGGAGGGCGCATCGATCAGTACGGTACGGCGCATGACGTGATCGTTCCACAGGTCGGCGGGAGAGGGGCCGGTCCCGGCGAACTCCCGTGCGTGGGAACGGACTTCGGCTGCGTGCGCGCACCGGGCAACGGAGCCGCGGCCCGGCCACCGCTCACCCGGCGGCCACGCCCTCGCCCGGCCGGTCGGGGGCGTCCGGCTCGGTCAGCCGCAGCCGGTTGCCGAAGGGGTCGGTCAGCGTGAGGGTGGTGCCCCGTCCGTCCCGCTCCAGGCCGGGCCGCAGGTACGGATAGCCCTTGCCGGCCAGCTCGGCGTGCAGCGCGTGCACCCCGGTCAGCTCGGTGCAGACGGTGGAGCCGGGCGTCGCGTCGCCGTGGTGTTCGGACAGATGCAGGACGAGGGCGCCGCGGGAGACCTGGGTGTAGAGCGGCATGCCGGGCTCGAAGCGGTGCTCCCAGTCGACGGTGCAGCCGAGGTAGCCGAGGTAGAACTCATGGGCCTTGGCGACGTCGAAGATCCGGAAGACCGGGACGGTGCGGTGGAAGACGATGTCCATGTCCGGCAGGACATCACACCGGCTCCTGCGGGACCATCTCGGCGGTGATCGCCCAGCGTTCGTGGTCACGCCAGGCCCCGTCGAGGAAGAGGAAGTCCGGCGAGAAGCCCTCCAGCCGGAAACCGGCGCGGCGCACCAGGCCGATCGAGGGGTGGTTGGCCGGCTGGACGTTGGCCTCCAGGCGGTGCAGCCCCATCGGCCCGAAGGCGTGGGTGAGCACCAGCCGCAGCCCCTCGCTCATCAGCCCGCGCCCGGCGGCGTGCGCGAAGGCGCCGTAGCCGATCGCCCCGGAGCGGAACGCGCCGTGCACGATGTTGTTGATCGTGAGGTAGCCGGCGATCCCGCCGCCGGTGCGTTCGCAGATCAAGAACCCCTCGCGCAGCGGCTCCTGCAGCCGGCCCAGATAGGCGTCGTAGGCGGGGCCCGTGACCGGCGGGGCGAGCCACGGGTGGTGCAGCTCCGCGCTCTCCCGCGCCCGCGCGGTGAACTCGTCCCGGTCGGCGGCGGTGAAGGGCCGGATGCCCACCCGGCGGGCGCGCGCCAGGTAGCGGTCGTTCGTCGTCATCGGCAGATCGTACGAAGGGGCGGTGGTGGTGGGCCAGCGCATGGTGCGGGTGTCCGCGCGGCACGTGGTGCGGGTCTCAGCGCCACACCGGCGCGTCCGCGGCGCAGTGGCCGGGCGGGGTCGCCCGGGTGGCCGCCTTCCCTCCCCCGCGCGGCGCGGCGAGTGCCGGTCGAGGGGCGGTGTGACGCACCCTCGTGGGGCCCTGACGGGGTGACTCCGGCGCACGACGGCACACGAAGTTGGCCGGTCTGCGCGTAGACGTGCCCGCCGTCCGAGGCATGAGGTGAGATCGGCGCGGCCGCCACGGCGCGCTTCCGCAGGCACATCTCACAGGGCGAGCGGGCCCGAGCCGCTCGTACGGGAGGAACGCGTGACCGAAGGCATCGCCTATTTCCAGGACCGCACCTGTCCCTACCACCCGCCGGCCGGCTATCAGCCGCTGCGCGACGCCGGCCCGCTGGGCCATGTCACCCTCTACGACGGCCGCAAGGTGTGGGCGGTGACCGGCCACACCGAGGCGCGGGCGCTGCTGAGCGACCCGCGGCTGTCCTCCGACCGGCAGAACCCGGCCTTCCCTGCGCCGTTCGCGCGCTTCGCGGCGATCCAGCAGGTCAGGTCGCCGCTGATCGGGGTGGACGACCCCGAGCACAACACCCAGCGCCGGATGCTGATCCCCAGCTTCAGCGTCAAGCGGATCGCGGCGCTGCGGCCGCAGATCCAGCAGATCGTCGACGGGCTGCTCGACCGGATGCTGGCGCAGGGGCCGCCCGCCGAGCTGGTCTCCGCGTTCGCGCTGCCGGTGCCCTCGATGGTGATCTGCTCGCTGCTCGGCGTCCCGTACACCGACCACGAGTTCTTCGAGGAGGAGTCCCGCCGGCTCCTGCGCAGCCGTACGGCCGAGGAGGCGGAGGCCGCCCGGCTCGGGCTGGAGGACTACTTCGACCACCTGGTCGCCCACAAGGAGAAGGCCCCGGGCGAGGGCCTGCTCGACGAGCTGGTCCACGACGAGCTGCGCACCGGCGCCCTGGACCGCGAGGATCTGGTCCGGCTCGCCATGATCCTGCTGGTGGCCGGCCACGAGACCACCGCCAACATGATCTCGCTCGGCACCTTCACCCTGCTGGAGCACCCCGGACAGCTGGCCCGGCTGAAGGCCGAGGAGGGGCTGTTGCCGGCCGCCGTCGAGGAGCTGCTGCGGTTCCTGTCCATCGCGGACGGCCTGCTGCGGGTGGCGTCTGCGGACATCGAGATCGGCGGGCAGGTGATCCGTGCCGACGACGGCGTGCTGTTCCCCGTCTCGCTGATCAACCGGGACGACAGCACCTACCCGGCACCGGACGAGCTGGACGTGGGCCGGTCCGCCCGTCATCACGTGGCGTTCGGGTTCGGCATCCACCAGTGCCTGGGGCAGAACCTCGCCCGGGCGGAAATGGAGATCGCGCTGCGCTCGCTGTTCGCCAGGATCCCGGATCTGCGACTCGCCGTGCCGGCTGCCGAGATCCCCTTCAAGGCGGGGGACACTCTGCAAGGAATGATCGAACTGCCGCTGGCCTGGTAGCCGCGGCGCACGCAGCCGAACGAAGGGTTTTGGAATGCGGATCACCATCGACACCGACGTCTGCGTCGGCGCCGGCCAGTGCGCGCTGACCGCGCCCGGGGTGTTCACCCAGGACGACGACGGCTTCAGCGAGCTGCTGCCCGGCCGTGAGGACGGCGCGGGCGACCCGCTGCTGCGGGAGGCCGTCCGTGCCTGCCCGGTGCAGGCCATCACGCTCGCGGACGACTGAGCCGGCGGCCTCGCGGACGACCGGCGCAGGCGCGCGGCCCCTGCCGTCCGGGCCCCGCGGCGCACCCGCCGCGTCCGGCTCCACCCTCCTTGTCCCTACGATCTTCTCCCCACGACACCGATCCGCCCACTACGGCAACACCCCTCGCACGACGGGCAGTTCGAGGATTCCGGTGTTCCCGGGCGCGGCCTTGACGGTCACCGGCCGCACCCCTCGATTGCCCGTATAGGCGTCGTCGCTCGCGGCGATGACCAGGCGCAGTCGGTGCCCCGGCGCGAAACGGTGCACGATGCCCGGCAGTTCCACGGTGAACCGCCGGGTCGCATCGGCCACCCGGGCCGGGGCCACCAGGCGGTGCACGAGCGTCGCCCCGCCATCGGGCGCGACGTCGTAGAGCTTGGCGAACAGCACCAGCCGGTCCGCACCGTCCGGGGTGCCCTGCTGCCGCGCGGCCTGCGGCGCGAGGACCCGCAGCGTGACCGCGGGCGCGCCCACCACGTCCAGCGGCCCGCCGGTGACCGGCGGCGACGTCCAGTCGGCGAAGGTGCCGCGGGCGTCGTACGGCGGCACGTCCGGCAGCCCGAGCAGACCGGCCAGCGAGCTCTCCGAATGGCTGGTGGGGGCGCGCAGGTTGCGGTACGTCCGGCTGCCGGGCACCACCGCGCCGCGGCGGCCGACGAGCCGGCCGTCGCCGGAGAGGTAGAGGCGGCGGACGGCGCCGGCCGGGAAGGAGCGTGCGGTCCCGTAGGCGGGCCCGTCGCCCGCCCAGTCCCGGTGGTACGCGAACGCCGGGCCGGTGGCGGCCGCCGTGCGGTGGTGCAGATAGCGGTCGAACCAGGCCAGGATCCGCCGCCCGACATAGCTGGTGTCCAGGTTGCCGCGGGCGAGGTCGAGTTCCCCGTCCGCCGGCTTCCGCATCCCGCCGCTGTGGCCCCAGGCCTGCCAGATCATCCGGGCCGGGGTGCCGTGGGAGCGCAGCGTCCGGTAGGTGGCGGCGGCCTCGTTGAGGTTGAACAGGGTGTCGGCCTGGCCCTGGACCAGCAGTGTCGGTGCCGTGACCGCCGCCAGGTAGGACACCGGGGAGACGCTGCGGGTAAAGCGGAGCGCTGCCCGGGTCCGCGCGGCCGGATAACTGCCGGAGTCCAGCAGCCGCTTGGTGTCACAGGCCCGGGCGGCGAAGTGCAGACAGCCGGCGCCGCCGGTGCGCGACGGGTCGAGGTCCGGATGGAGCAGCCCCTGCGCCTCGCCGATCAGGAAGAACCCGTTCGTCCACTGCCACTTGTACGCACCGGGCAGCGCACCGCCGCGGCCCGCGTTGTTGGGCGCGAGGGAGTAGGAGAGGTCGTTCCAGGTGATGAGCGGGACCAGCGCGTCGACGCGGCGGTCGACGGCGGCGGTGGCGAGCTGGACCGCCCCGCCGTAGGACGCGCCGATCATGCCGACCCGCGGATCGCCGGCGCCGTCCCGGGTGACGTAGTCGAGCCGGGTCCCGTTGTCGGCCGTGCGGGTGCCGGCCAGCAGGTCCACCAGTCCGCTCGCCGCCCGGCCGTCGATCGCCGGGTCGTCGAGGGAGATCGGGCAGCCGGACCGGCCGAAGCCGAGGCCGGAGTAGGCCAGCGTCACATAGCCGCGGGCGGCGAGGGCCTTGGCCAGGCCGGCGGTGGAGCCGTCCGACTTGCTGCCGCCGAAGCCGTTGGTGGTCAGCACGGCGGGCGCCGGATGGGCGGCGTCGGCACCGGCCGGGCGGTAGAGGTCGGTGTCCAGGGCGCAGGTGCGGTCGCCGGCCCGGACGGTGACCTTGAGCGCGGTGACGGTGTACGGGCCGGCGGCGGCCACCGGCGCGGGCGGCGACAGCGCGAACGGCGTGAGCAGCGCACAGCCGGCCAGCAGGGCGAGGGACATGCGCCGCACGGGGCGGACCACCGCCGGGGACACGCTGGGCACGAGGACCTCCACACGCCGCCGCCGACCGGTCGGCGGCGGGCGCGCTCATGCTGGGGCACGGCCGGGGGCGAGGCAAGGCACCCGGCCCGCGTCGCCGCTAGGACGTCAGTTCAGCCCCGCCCGCGCCGGTGCGGGGCGGGCCCGCCGCGCCACCGGACCCCTCGGCGGTCACACGGTCGCCGGGGCGTCCAGGACGAGCGTGCCGGCCGTCGCGTCCAGGACGGCGGGCACGCCCAGCGGCACGGTCAGCGCCGTGTCGCCGTGCCCGAAACCGCACTCCTCGGCCACCGGCACCCCCAGTCCGCCCAGCCGGTCCGCCAGCACCTCCCGCACCCGGTCGTAGGGGCCGCAGCGGGCCCAGGAGCCGAGGGCGATCCCGGCCACCCCCGCCAGCCAGCCGGCCCGCAGGAGTTGGGTGAGCGCCCGGTCGATGCGGTACGGCGGCTCCCCCACGTCCTCCAGCAGCAACAGCCCGCCCGCCGCGCCGGGCCGGGCGTGCGGCGCGCCCAACTCGGTGGCGAGCAGGGTCAGACAGCCGCCGAGGGTGACCCCGTGGGCCCGCCCGGGCACCAGCGGCCGGGCGGCCGGCGCGGCCAGGGTGCGGACGGTCTCCGGCGCGAAGAGCGTGCGCCACAGATGCGCGCGGGTGGCCTCGTCCTTCAGGAAGACCTCGCCGGCCACGGCCGGTCCGTGCAGCGTGGACACCCCGGCGCGCACCGCGAACGCCTCGTGCAGCACCGTCACATCGCTGAAGCCGACCAGCGGCTTGGGGGCGGCGGCCCGGACGGCGTCCCAGTCCAGCAGGTCGACCATCCGCTGGGCGCCGTAGCCGCCGCGCGCCGCGAACACCGCCTTGACCGACGGGTCGCACCATGCCCTCTGGAGGTCGTGGGCCCGCTCCTCGTCGGTCGCGGCGAGGTAGCCCAGGGTGGCGTGGGTGCCGCGGACGTGGGGTGCGGGCACCGGATCGAGGTCCCAGCCGCGCAGCACGTCCAGCCCGCGGTCCAGCCGCTCCGGCGAGAGGGGGCCGCTGGGCGCCACCACGGCCACCCGGTCGCCGGGCCGCAGCCGCGGCGGGCGCAGGAGCGGTGCCCCCGTCATCCGCGCAGCTCCAGCGCCGGGACATCGCTGCGGGTGAGGCCGAAGGTCGTGACGTAGAGGGCGAGTTCGGCCTCCACGGCGCGCACGATGGTCTCGGCCCGGCGGAAGCCGTGCCCCTCGCCGGCGAACGGCAGATAGGCGTGCGGCACCCCGCGCCCGGCGACCTCGGCGAGGAACCGCTCGCACTGCGCGGGCGGGCAGATCACGTCGTCCAGGCCCTGGAGCAGCAGGAACGGCGCGGCGATCTTGTCGGCGCGGTGCAGCGGCGAGCGCTCGCGGTAGCGGTCGGGCACCTCGGCGAACGGCCCGACCAGCGACTCCAGATACTGCGACTCGAAGTCGTGGGTGCCGCCGGTCGCCCAGCCGGCCAGGTCCAGGACCGGATAGCTGATGGTGCCGCAGGCGTAGAGGTCGGTGCCGGTCAGCGAGGCGGCGGCGGTCCAGCCGCCGGCGCTGCCGCCGCGGATGGCCAGCCGGTCGCGGTCGGCGCTGCCCTCGTCGGCCAGGGCCCGGGCGACGGCCGCGCAGTCCTCGACGTCGACCACCCCCCAGCGGCCGCGCAGCCGCTCGCGGTACTCGCGGCCGTAGCCGGTCGAGCCGCCGTAGTTGACCTCGGCGACGCCGATGCCGCGGGAGGTGAAGTAGGCGATCTCCAGGTCGAGCACCAGCGGGGCGCGGCCGGTGGGGCCGCCGTGCGCCCACACCACGAAGGGCGGCAGTTCGCCGTCCGGGGCGACGTGGTCGGGGTGGTGCGGCGGATGGATGTGCGCGTGGACGTCCCGGCCGCCGGGCCCGGTGAAGGTGCGGCTCCGCGGCCGGGAGTGGTAGGCGGGGTCGAGCACATCGACGTGCGGGCAGGCCAGGACCCGGGCGCGGCCGGTGCGGGTGTCCAGCTCGACGAGTTCGTAGGAGCTGTGCGGGCCGGCGGCGATCCCCAGCACGCGGCTGCCGTGCACGGCGAGGGTGGGCGCCCATTCCGTCCACGGCCCGGCGGCGTCGACGAGTTCGCCGGTCACCGGGTCGAGGATGCCCAGGGCGGCGGCGCCGCGGCCGTGGATCACCGCGAGGGTGCCGTCCTCCAGCGGCAGGAACCAGCGCTGTCCCACGTTCCACAGCGGGCCGCCGAACTCCTCCTGCCGGGCGGGGCACAGCGCCCGGCGCGCCGCCGGATCGCCGGGTGCCGCGTCGAGGTCGAGGCGCTGGAGTTCCCACCAGCCGTCGGGGTCCGAGACGATCAGCAGCGAGCCGTCGGGCGCCCACTCGATCTGCGCGACGGACTCCCCGTCCCCGCCCGCGCCGCCGGGCCCGACGGACCCCAGGTCGCCGGCGACCGCCCGGACGTCGGTGAAGGTGCCCGTGTCGCCGACCGTGGCCACCATGACCAGGGTGCCGTCCCAGGGCATGCGGGGGTGGTCCCAGGCGATCCAGGCGGCCCGCCGGCCGTCGGGCGAGAGCCGCGGACCGGTCACGAAGCGGTGCCGGTCATCGGTCAACTCCCTTACCCGGGAGCGGTCCTGGGCCGCCGAGCCGTCCAGCGGCACCGCGGCGAGCACCCGGCGCACGTCGGTCGGCCGCTCGCCGGTGAACTCCTCCAGGACGCACCACACCTCGCCGAGTCCGGGGCGCAGCACCGGGTCGACCCAGCGCAGTCCGCCGCCGACCGCGGAGTGCGGGGTGAGCGGGCGCGGGACGGCGTCGCCGTCCGGGGTACAGGCGTAGAGCCGCTGGTCGTCGAAGTTGCTGAAGACGAGCAGCGGGCCGTCCGCGGTGTCCGTGCCGGTCCAGGGCTGGCCGCCGTACTCCAGCACCCGGCTGCGGACGTTCCAGGGCGCGGGCAGCACCGTTTCCTCCTCGCCCCCCGGGCGCCGGCGCACCAGCGTGCGGCGGCCGCCCTCGGCGGGCCGCGGCTCCGTCCACCACACCTCGTCGCCGACCACGCCGACGAACGCCGGCCGGCCGTCGTGCGCGGCGACCGTCCGGGCGTCCACCGGGGACGTCCAGGAGCCGTACGGAGCCGTCGTCACCATGCTGGGGTTCCTCTCCACCGTCGGGCAGCGCGCGGCCGGGGGTCAGACCGTGCGCAGGAAATGATCGAGCACCCGGACGCCGAAGTGCAGCCCCTCGACCGGCACCCGCTCGTCCACCCCGTGGAAGAGTGCCTGATAGTCGAAGCCCTCGGGCAGTTTCAGCGGTGAGAAGCCGTAGCCGGTGATGCCCAGCCGGGAGAACTGCTTGGCGTCCGTGCCGCCGGACATGCAGTACGGCACGACCCGGCCCTCGGGGTCGAAGCGCTCGATCGCGGCGCGCATCGCGGTGAACGTCGGCGAGTCGACGGGGGCCTGCAGCGCGACCTCGCGGTGGTGGTACTCCCAGTCGACGTCCAGCCCGGTCAGCGCGTCCATGGTGGTCTCGAACTCCGCCTCGCCGCCGGGCACCACCCGCCCGTCGACATGTGCCACGGCGGATCCCGGGATCACATTGACCTTGTAACCGGCCGCCAGCATCGTCGGGTTGGCGCTGTTGCGCACGGTCGACTCGACCAGCCGGGCGGCCGGCCCGAGCGCGTCCAGCAGCCCGTCGACGTCCAGGCCGGCCGCCTCGGTGTCGGTGTCGACGCCGTACAGCGCGGCGAGTTCGCGCAGCGCGGCCCGTACGGTCGGGGTGAGCCGGACGGGCCACTCGTGCGCGCCGATGCGGGTCACGGCCGCGGCCAGCCGGCTGACGGCGTTCTCGCGGTTGACCTTCGAGCCGTGTCCCGCCCGGCCGTGCGCGGTCAGCTTCAACCAGGCCGTGCCGCGCTCCCCCGCCGCGACCGGATACAGCTGCCTGCCGCCGCCCGCGTGGAAGGTGAAGGCCCCGGACTCGCTGATGCCCTCGGTGCAGCCCTCGAAGAGCGCGGGGTGCCGGTCGGCGAGGAAGCCCGAGCCGTCCTCGGCGCTGGCCTCCTCGTCGGCGGTGAAGGCCAGCACGATGTCCCGCCGCGGCCGCACCCCGCTGCGGGCCCACCGGCGGACCACGGCCAGCATCATCGCGTTCATGTTCTTCATGTCGATGGCCCCGCGGCCCCAGACGACTCCGTCGCGGACCTCCCCGGAGAAGGGGTGCACCTGCCAGTCGGCGGGCTCGGCGGGCACCACGTCCAGATGACCGTGCACCAGCAGCGCGTCGGCCGCCGGGTCGGTGCCCTCGATCCGGGCGACCACGTTCGTCCGCCCCGGACTGCGCTCCAGCAGGGTCGGCGTCAGCCCGGCCCCGGCCAGCCGCTCGGCCGCGTACTCGGCGGCCGGCCGCTCCCGGCAGCTGCCGTCCCCGGCATTGCCGGTGTCGATCCGGATCAGCTCGGAGGTGAACTCCACGACCTCGTCGAGCGCCCGCAGGTCCACACCGGAGGCGTGGCCGGCCGCCGGCCGCCCCGCCCCCTCGTGCCGCTCAGCCATACTGCTCCTCCACCGCGGACGAGACGACGGTGGTGACCGCCTTGAAGCACCGGATGGCCTCGTACATGTCCTGCCCGGTGTACGCGACCCGGCGCTCCCCCGCGCGCTCCACCCCGGGCACACAGGTGGCCGCGCCCACCAGGTGCTCGGCGTCGAATTCCAGCTCGAAGCGGAACGGCCCGTTGTGGACGCGTTCATGGCGCACCGCCAGCGAGGCGCCCTTGGCGGCCGCGGACCGGATGTCGGCCGCGGTGCGGGCCGGCGGCCGGCAGACCGCCGCGTAGCGCGACACATAGTCCTTGACCGCCACCGCGGGGGCCTGCGCCGCGTACCCCAGCGCGTCCTGGCAGGTGCGGTCGTCGCCGGTCACCAGCACCACCGGCACGCCGTACTCCGCGACCACGAGGGAGTTGAGGTACCCCTCGCTGGCCCGGACGCCGTCGACCCAGACACCGGTGAGGGTGTTGGCGAGGTAGGTGTGCGCGAGGACGCCCTCGGTGCCGGCACCGGTGTGGTAGCCGACGAAGGCGATCCCGTCGACATCGCCGTGCTGCACCCCTTCGACCATGCTCAGCGACTTGTGCCGGCCGGTGAGCATCTCGGCGCGCTCGTCGAGCCGTTCCAGCAGCAGGTTGCGCATCGTCCAGTGCGCCTCGTTGACGAGCACCTCGTCGGCGCCGCCGTCGAAGAAGCCGGCGATCGCCGCGTTGACGTCGGAGGTGAACATGGCGCGGCAGCGCTCCCACTGAGGCGTTCCGGGCAGCACATCGGCGGGCCAGGTCACGCCGGTGGCGCCCTCCATGTCCGCGGAGATGAGGATCTTCACAGTCACCAGTCCTATCGCAGCCATGAGTCGGTACGCACGATCCCCCCACAGTGTCGAAGCCGCCGCACGGATTTGCCAGTGCGGCCAGGGCCGTTGGGCGCTGACGCCCCGTCCGGCCCCCTCCGGAGGCGGCCCGTTGGCCACGCAGCGTGATCCCGGCGTAGCGGAAGAAGGGATTCCTGTGAAGCGGATGTGGAGGTACGCTCATGTCGCGCCGCATCTCAAACAGTTCCTGTCGCAAAGTGCAAGGACTTCGAACGGAATCCGAAAGGACTTCTGAACGAGTCCTGTCAACTGCCGACGGCACGTGCCAGGTGGGGTAGAAAAAGGCCGGACCAGCTTCCCAGGCGATGAGACAGAGGCAGAACGGTGAGCGAAGTACTGAACGGCATCCGTTTACCGCAACGCGGTGACGGCCGGGCCGACAGCGAGGACGACCAACTCGCGATCCTGACCGAACTGATCGCGCAAAACCTTTGCGATCGCAACCCTGACTTCAAGGAAGTCCTGGAGCGCGGCGGTCACCAGCAGGTCACCCGGCTGATCGAGAACGTGCTCCGGAACGGCGACCCGTTGCCCGACAAGGTGCGCGCGGTCATGCTGCGCAGCGACACGGACATCCACCTCGTGGCGTCCGCGCTCGGCGACTGCCTCGTCAGCGCGCCGGGCGAGGCGCCGGGTCTGCTGATACCCGCCGCGCTCGCCGACGGCAAGGAGGGGCGGGCCCGGCTGAAGGGCGTGCTGCGCCACCGCGCGGCCGTCGTCGGCCATGCGGTGACGCCGCAGGAGGCGACCGCCTCCGTGCGCGCCGCGTCCCGGCTGCTGGATCTGGCCTGCGCGTACGACGGTCCGGAGGCCGGCGTGGTGTTCGTCGACGACCACCTCTCCTCCCTGCTGCTGCTCCAGGACGAGTCGCTGGCCCACGCGCTGATCGCCCGCCGTCTCAGCCCGCTCGCCGGGCTGACGCCGGAGCGGTGCGAGCGGCTGGAGGCGACCCTGCTGGCCTGGCTCAGCGGCATGGGTGCCCCCGAGGTGGCCAAGGCGCTGAGCATCCACCCGCAGACGGTGCGCTACCGGATGCGCCAGCTGGAGAAGCTGTTCGGCGCCCGCCTGCGCGATCCGCACACCCGTTTCGAGATCGAGCTGGCCCTGCGCAGCCGCCAGCTGATCGCCGGGGCCCGCCGGCGCCGCGCCGCGGTCAACCGCCGCCGCCCGCGCGCCATCCCCCGCCCCCGTACCCCGCTGCCACGCCCCTAGGAGCCCCACCCCCGCATATCCCCACGATTTGGCGAACGTCACACCCCGGCACCCCAGCCGAATACGGACAATCCGCCCCAATCCCCTAATGCGTCCGGACGCCCGCCACGTATCGTCACCGTGACCCATGCCCGGGAGGCCGGCCGGCGCGCGGCGGCACCGACCCGCAGCGGAGCCGGATGCGCGAGGCCGGCCGCCCGAGAGCTGCGCCTTCGATACACAGCGGGAGCGGAACATCACCTCCATGCACGGATCACGCATATCGACCTGCACACGGCGCGGGCTGGCCGCCGTCGTGGCCGCCGGGTCACTGCTCACGGTGCTCACCACGGCGACCCCTGCCACCGCCGCCACCGCCGACGCTCCGGTGGGCGGCTCCAAGGTCGTCTGCACATCGAAGAAGCCGGGCCTGGCCCCGGCGCTGTCCCGGGACCTCGCCGGCGCCCTCGACGGACGGCGGGGCGCCTCCGCCCTGGCGGTCTACGACCGGCCCTCCGCGACCCGCTGCGAATTCAAGGGCGGCACCCACTTCGACTCGGCGAGTGTGGTGAAGGTCACCGTGCTCGGCGCCCTGCTGCGGCAGGCCGAGGAGGCGCACCGCAGGCTCACGCCGCACGAGGTCGATCTGACCACCGACATGATCACCAAGTCGGACAACGACGCCACCACCGCGCTCTGGCGCCAGATCCACCCCTCCGGCATCCAGCACTTCCTGTCGCTGGCCGCCATGCGGGACACCGTCCCCGGCAAGGACGGCGCCTGGGGCCTGACCCAGATCACCGCCCACGACCAGCTGACGCTGATGCGGCTGCTCACCACGGACACCGCGGTGCTCAGCGCGCACTCCCGGGGCTACGCGCTCGACCTGATGCACCGGGTCGAGGCCGACCAGCGGTGGGGAGCGCCCGCCGGTGCCCCGGCCGGCACCGACGTGCACGTCAAGAACGGCTGGCTGCCGCGCGACAAGGGCGGCTGGCGGGTGCACAGCGTCGGCGCCTTCACCGGCAGCGGCCGCGACTACGGCATGGCCGTGCTGTCCACCGGCAGCCACACCATGGACTACGGCGTCGACACCATCGAGAACGCCGCCCGGGTCGTCCACCGCGATCTGGCGCGCTGACCGCACCGGCGGGACCGGGCGCGGCTGAACCCGCCCGCCACCGGCCGCAGTTCACACGTGCAGGGCCCGGGCGGCACCGCTGCCCGGGCCCTTGGTGCACGCCGCGAGGCGGCCCGTGCGGTACGACTTTGCACTCCCCCGGGTGACCGCCGCCCCGATCGGCCCCGGCGGGGGCACGCCCGGCGATATCAACGCCACATGATCGAGGCAGCGCGCACCACGGGCCACGAACCGACCGCTCCGTCCGTCCCCCGCCCCGCGGCCCCCGACGGGGAGAGCCCCGCGCCACGGCGGGTCACGGCGGACCTCACGGGGGTGCCCGAGACGGCGCTGTGGACGCTTCGGCACCGGGCCGCCGAGGCCGCCCGCCCGGACACGGTGCTGTCCGATCCCCGCGCCGTCCGGCTGGCGGCCGCACTCGACTTCCCCGACCAGGGCCCCGTACGGCCCTGGCTGGCACAGGGCATCGCCCTGCGCGCCCTGGCCTTCGACGAGGTGGTGCGCGGGTTTCTCGCCGACCACCCGGACGGCACCGTGGTCGCGCTCGGCGAGGGCCTGGAGACCCAGTTCTGGCGGGTGGACAACGGCCGGGTCCGCTGGGTGACCGTCGACCTCCCCGAGCCGCTGGCGCTGCGCGGCCGGGTGCTGCCGCACGGCGCCCGGCAGCGTCTGGTCGCCTGCGACGCGCGCGACAGCCGCTGGACGGCGGGGATCGACACCGCGCGCGGCGTGCTGGTGACCGCCCAGGGCCTGCTGATGTATCTGGAGCCGGCGGCGGCGACCCGGCTCATCGGCGTCTGCGCCGCGGCGTTCCCCGGCGGCACCATGGTCTTCGACACCGTCTCGCGCCGGTTCAGCGCCCGCACCCGGCGCGGCGCGAAGGGGCTCGTCGGCCGCCGGATGCCCCCGATGCCCTGGGGCATGGACGCCGCAGAGCGGCCGCAGCTGCGCGAGATCCATCCGGCCATCGGCGAGGTGGCGGCCCTCGCGCTCCCGGCGGGCCGCGGCCTCCTCGGCCGTCTCGCGCCCCGCCTCACGGCCGTGCCGGTGGTGCGCAACGACTGCCCGCTGCTCACCCGGCTGCGCTTCGATCCGGCGCCCGCCACCGTACCGGGCCAGTCCCGGCGGTCCGGCTGAGCGTGGCGGGCGGCCCGCGCACCCGCGCACGAGCCGCCCGCCGCGGCCGGCTCAGTCCTCGTGCCCCAGCTGGAGGTCGCGTTCGGTGCGGCCGCCGCCCGCCACCTGGAGGACGGTGGCCACCGGCGGATATCCGGCGGCGATGACGGTGTACTCACCGGCCGACAGGTCGACGAAGCGGAACAGCCCGTCGGCGCCGGTGATCGCGGTGTCGACGACATTGCCCGCGGCGTCGAGCAGCGTGACCCGGGCGTCCTCGACGGTCCGGCCGCCACCGGCCCGTACGGTCCCGCGCAGCACCGCGCCGCCGGCCAGCTCGATGTCCTGGCGGGTCTCCCGGGACGCCTGGACGCTCACCGGCAGCGCGGCCGGCCGGAACGCGGGGGCGCTGGAGGCGAGGGTGTACTCGCCGGCCACCAAGTCCCCGATGACATAGCCGCCTTCGCGCCCGCTGCGGGTGGTGGCGACCACCTCGCCGCGGACGTCGGTGAGGGTGACCATGGCATCGCGCACGGGGGTGCCGTCGGCGGTGGTGACGGTGCCGGCCAGGCGTCCCGCGCCGCCGAGCACCACGTCCAGATCGACCGGCCGCTCGCCGACGGTGACGGTGACCGCCTGCGGCTGGTGCCCGCCCGCCGCCGCGATCAGCACATAGGACCCGGCACCCGGCGTGCTCAGCGCGTACCGGCCGTCCTCGCCGGTGGCGCCGCGACCGATCTGCCGGCCGGAGACATCGATCAGGGTCAGTGCGGCACGCGGCACGATGCTGCCGTCGTGGTGCTGGACGGTGCCGCACACCGGGACGCCGGCCGGGGCCGGGCGCGGCCCGCCGGGATGCCGGTGGGTGCGGGGGTAAGCCGGCCCGGCGTCAGGGGAGTTGACGGCGTCGGCGGCCGTGGCGGTACGGGCCTGCGGGACGGCGGCGGGGTCGGCCGGTTCGCCGTAGGGCGTCTGCGGGGTCGTGGAGGTCTGCGGGGCGTGGGACACCAGGGGTTTCTCTTTCAGGAAGAAGGCGAGCAGGAAGCCCAGGAGGAGGACCGGCACGAAGTAGAAGAAGATCCCCGGCATGGCGTGCGCGTACGCGGCGACATAGCTGTCGCGCAGCGGGGCGGGCAGCGCCCGCACCAGTTGCGGGGTGATCGACTCCGGATCGGGCAGCTTCGCCGACCGCGGCAGCCGGCCGCCGAGCCGGCGGGCCAGCCGGTCGGCGAAGAGGGTGCCGAAGAGGGCCGCACCGGCGCTGCCGCCGATCTGCCGGAAGTAGTGGGTGGCGCTGGTGGCCGTGCCGAGGTCGGCGGGGCGTACGGAGTTCTGCACGGCGAGCACCAGCACCGGCAGGACGAGGCCGATGCCGAGGCCGAGGACCCCCATCCAGACGCTGTAGACCTCGCGCGGGGTGTCCTGCTGCCAGCGCGACAGCAGCCACATCCCCACCGCGGCCGTCGCGCAGCCCAGGAGGGGGAAGACGCGGTAGCGCCCGGTGCGGCTGATGAGCCGGCCGGAGACCAGGGAGGCGAGGACGATGCCGCCCATCATCGGCAGCATCAGCAGCCCGGACGCGGTGGCGGTGGCGGTGGCGCCGTCGACCATCTGGAGGAAAGTCGGCAGATAGCTGGCGGCCCCGAAGAGCGCGATGCCGACGGCGGCGCCGATCAGCCCGGTGAGATTGAAGACCGAGTCGCGGAACAGCCGCAGCGGGATCAGCGGTTCGGCGGCGAAGTACTCGACGGCGACGAACAGCAGGGCGGTGCCCAGCGCCCCGGCGCCGAGACCGAGCACGACCCGGGAGTCCCAGGCGTACGTGGTGCCGCCCCAACTGGTCAGCAGGATCACGCAGGTGGAGAACGCGGCGAGCAGCAGGGCGCCGGGCAGGTCCAGCCGCGCGCGGCGGGCCGGCCGGGGCAGTTTCAGCACACAGGCGATGAGCAGCAGCGTCAACACCCCGAGGGGGACGTTGAGGGAGAAGCACCAGCGCCAGGAGGCGTGGTCGGTGCAGAAGCCGCCGATCAGCGGGCCGGCCACCGAGGCGAGCCCGAAGGCGGCGCCGATCACGCCCATGTAGCGGCCGCGGGCCCGGGGCGGTACGAGGTCGGCGATGATCGCCTGGACGCCGATCATGAGCCCGCCGCCGCCGGCGCCCTGGACGGCGCGGAAGGCGATGAGTTCGTCCATCGTCCGCGACCAGCCCGCCAGCGCCGAGCCCGCGGTGAAGACGAGGAGCGCGAAGAGGAAGACGGGCTTGCGGCCGAAGAGGTCACCGAGCTTGCCGTAGAGCGGCAGCCCGATGGTGGAGGCCAGAAGGTAGGACGTGATCGCCCAGGACATCGAGTCCACACCGTGCAGCTCGCCGACGATCTTCGGGAGCGCGGTGGCCACGATGGTCTGGTCGAGGGCGGCGAGCAGCAGCGCCGCCATCAGCCCGGCGAAGACCAGGCGCACCCGGCCGGGGCCGGGCAGCTCCACCGTGGCGGGGCCGGGGTCCGGGCCGCCGGGCCGGTGGGGGACGGCCGGCCGCGCCACAGATGCCGGGGTGTCCGCTGCGGGCGGACCGGTTCGCTCGACCCGTTCGCCCAGGGTGGTCCCGCCCACGTGCTGCTCCCCTCGTCACGCCTGTTGCCGCCCAATTTCTCGCATTGGGCGACAACACCGATCAAGCGCGGCGAATGGGGGCGTGCGGGGCGGGAACGGACGTCAAGTGCGGTGCGCAGCGGGCCTCTTGGGCTCCCATCAGGGCTTTCCGCGAGGAGGCGAGCCGGCGGGCCGCACACTTCGGCTCACGGGAAACCACCCGAACCGGTGAGTGTGACGGCGGGCCCGCGGGGTGACGCGGCGACCGGACCGATCACTTCTCCGTCTCGCGGGCGAGGTTGTCCAGGAGCGCGTCGTAGATCCGGCCGAGCCCCTTGGGGGCGAAGGTCTTCTCGAAGAAGCCGCCGATGCCGCCGGCGCCCGTCCAGGTGGTGGTGACGACGACCTTGGTGCGCTTCTCGCCCGCCGGGGTGACGACCCAGGTGGTCACCATCGAGGAATTGCGGTCCTTCTCCACGAGCTGGCCCTCGGTCGGCTCGTCGACCTCCAGCAGGCAGTCACGCACCCGCTTGCTCGTGGCCTGGAGCTTCCAGTGGACGAGGGTGCCCTTGCCGTCGCCGCCCTCGCGGACCTCGTACTCGCTGAAGTGCTCGGGCAGCAGCTTCTGGCGCGTGCCGCTGTAGTCGGCGAGCGCGTCGAACACGCTCTCCGGGTCCGCCGCGATCTCGCGCTGCGTCGTGGCCTCGACCTGCCCCATGTGCGTTTCCCTCCGGTAGTCGGCTGCCCGCCCTGCGGTGCACCGCCAAGCCAACCACCCCCGGGTGACCCGCCCAAATCCAGGGTTGACCCTCGGCGTGGGAACGTTTGTTCTATTATTGCCCCGGGGGGTTCGGCAGGATCCAGAAGGAGGCCCGATGCGCTGGGAGAACCTCGGCGACAGCCCGTCCGCGCTGTTCGGCACGGAGGTCGTGAGCCGAACCGTCGACACCCCCGAATTCCGCGGGATCACCTTCCACGAGGTACACGCCCGCTCGCTGGTGAACCGCGTCCCGGGCGCCTCCCGGATGCCGTTCGAATGGACCGTGAATCCCTACCGCGGCTGCAGCCACGCGTGTGTCTACTGCTTCGCGCGCAAGACGCACAGCTACCTCGACCTGGACACCGGGCAGGGCTTCGACTCCCAGATCGTGGTGAAGGTCAACGCGCCCGCGCTGCTGCGGCGCGAGCTGGCCGCCCGCCGCTGGCGCGGCGAGCACATAGCGATGGGCACCAACGTCGACTGCTACCAGCGTGCGGAGGGCCGCTACGCCCTGATGCCCGGCATCCTCGAGGCGTTGCGCGACCGCGCCAACCCGTTCTCGATCCTCACCAAGGGCACGCTCATCCTCCGCGATCTGGCGCTGCTCCAGCAGGCCGCCGCGGTCACCGACATCGGCATCTCCGTCTCCGTCGGCTTCCTCGACCGCGAGCTGTGGCGCACGGTCGAGCCGGGCACCCCCGCCCCGGAGCGCCGCCTGGAGGTGGTGCGGACCCTCACCGCGCACGGCATCCCCTGCGGGGTGCTGATGGCGCCGGTGATCCCGTTCCTCGGGGACGCGCCGGACCAGCTGCGGGCCACGGTGCGCGCCGTCGCGGAGGCCGGCGCCGGCTCCGTGACCCCCCTCGTGCTGCATCTGCGGCCCGGCGCCCGCGAGTGGTTCATGGCCTGGCTGGCCCGGCACCACCCGCATCTCGTACGGCGCTACGAGGCGATGTACGCCGACGGCGCCTACGCCCCGACGTGGTACCAGCGCCGGATCACCCGTCAGGTCCACGACCTCGCCACGGAGTACGGCATCGGCCCCGGCCGGACCCGCCGCCCGCCCCAGCCTCCGGACCCCGGACCGGCGCCGGACGCCGACACCCCGCCGGAGCCGACCCAGCTGACGCTGCTGTGAGCGGCCGGGCGGGCCGCGGCGCGGTGCGCCGGAAAAGTTCTTGACGGGGCTTCTAGGGTCTGTCGGCATGGACAGGTCTGGTGAGGCGACGGCGGATCCGCTCGGCAACGGCGCGCGGAGGGCCGTGCGGATACGCGAGATGACCGCGGCCGACGTCGAGGCGGTCTCGGCGGTGCGGGTCCGCGGCTGGCAGCACGCGTACCGGGGCCTGATGCCGCAGGCGTATCTGGACGCGATGAGCGTGGCGGCGGATGCCGAGCGGCGCCGGGCGTGGTGCGGCCGCAGGGCACCGGAGGTGTCGGATCTGGTGGCAGAGCGCGCCGGCGAGGTCATCGGCTGGGCCTCGGTCGGTCCGGCCCGCGATCCCGATGTCACCCCGGGCGCCGGGGAGTTGCTCGCGCTCTACGTGACGCCGGAGCTGATCGGCACCGGCGTCGGGCGCGCCCTGCTGGCCGCCGGCATCGCCGACGCGCGGGCGAAGGGCGCTCCCGCGCTGTACCTGTGGGTGGTGCGCGGCAACACCCTCGCCCGCCGCTTCTACGAGCGGGCCGATTTCGTGCCGGACGGCGCGGAGGGAGCCGACGAGGTGGGCGGCCGCAGCGTCCCGGAGCTGCGCTACCGGCGCCCGCTCACCCCGGAGTCCGCGCCGCTCCCCTCGGCACCGGGGTCCGCCCGGCCCGCCTCCGTGCCGCCGGAGTCCACCCGGCCCGATTCCGCGCGGCCGGCGCCCGGCCCGTCCGCCCGCCCCGGCTCCTGACCCCGGTCCGGCCCGCCGTCCGCACCCCCGTCGGGCCCGCCGTCCGGCCCGGCCCGGCCCGCCGGGTCCTCGTGCACCCCCAGCCGCGCCAGTGACGCCGCGGCGGCGGCCGCCAGTCGCGGGTGGCCGACGGCGGCGGTGAGGGCGGGGACGGCGCGCCGGTCGCCGAGCGCGCCGAGGCCCTCGACACAGGCGAGCGCCACCCGCCAGTAGGGGTTGTGCGGGGTCAGCAGCCGCTCCAGGGTCGCGATCAGCGCCGGCACGGACTGCGGCGCGCGGAGTTCGGCGAGCAGCCGGACCGGGTGCAGGGCGTAGGCGGTGCGCAGCGGGTTGGTCGCCAGCGCGGCCGCGGCGCGGGCGGTACGGGGGTCGCCGAGCCGGGCCAGTGCGTGGGCGGCGGTGGCGCAGCGCACCGGGTCGCGGTAGTTCAGCAACAGCACGAGCGTCTCGAAGGCCCGCCTGTCGCCGGCGCAGCCCAGGAGGAAGGCGGCGATCTCCCTGGCCCACAGCGGACGTTCGACGGCGACCAGCATCCGGGCCAGTTCCTCGCGGCCGGCCGGGGTGTTCTTGCGGGCCAGCCCCAGCAGCCGTTCATAGGCGACCAGATCCTGCGGGGAGCGGAGTTCGGCCCGCACCCGGTCCGTCAACTCGTGGAATTCGTCTTCCATTTGCCGCTCCCCTCCCGCCGGTCCGCCCCGGTTCTCGCGGCGTGACCTGGACCACAGACTAATGACCCGCGCCAGCCCTGGCGCTCTGGTTACTCACGGGTTAACCTGCTGGAACGAGCAGTACCCCTGCTCGGGCGGCCTGGTGACGCAGCCGCCACAGAGTGAAGTCGGTTCGGCACAGCACGACAACAGCACGGAGAACACGGCACGGCCCCGGGACAGGGTCCGCCGCTCTCCCACACCGCCGGCGCTGCCCGCAGCGCTGCGGCTCCTCGCGGCTCACCGCCGCCTTCTGCCGCCGCGCACCGCCAGGCAGCGGGGCCGCGCGGAAAACCCTCAGTCGTCACTTCTCCCCTGCGCTCAGGGGAACACCCTCATCAGGAGTCTCGCGATGGACCCTCAGTCCACCCCTGATCTCTCAACTCCCGCCTCCTCCCTGCCCCTTTCCACCGTCGCCGTCGTCGGTCTGGGCACCATGGGCACCGGCATCGCCGAGGTCCTGGCCCGCGCCGGCCGCGAGGTCATCGGGATCGACACCGACGAGGCCGCCGCCCGGCAGGCCGTGGCCACCCTCGAAGGCACCACCGCCCGCGCGGTGGCCCGTGAGCGGATCACGGAGCGGGAGCGCCAGGACATCCTGGCCCGCTTCCGCACCTTCACCGATCTGCAGGCCGCCGCGGACGCCGATCTCGTCATCGAGGTCGTGCCCGAGGACTACGAGCTCAAGCGGCAGGTCTTCGCCGGGCTGGACGCCGTGGTGCGCGCCGACACCATCCTGGCCACCGGCACCAACGCACTCTCGGTGACCCGGCTGGCCGCCGACTCGCAGCGCCCCGAGCGGGTGCTCGGTGTGCACTTCTTCAACCCCGCGCCGGCCATGAAGCTGGTCGAGGTGGTCTCCTCGGTCCTCACCGCGCCGACCGCGGTCGCGGCCGTCACCGCACTCGCCCACGACCTGGGCAAGGACCCGATCGCGGTGGGCGACCGCCCCGGCTTCGTCGCCGACGGCCTGCTGTTCGGCTATCTGAACCAGGCCGCGGCGATGTACGAGGCCCGCTACGCCACCCGCGAGGACATCGACGCCGCGATGCGGCTGGGCTGCGGCCTGCCCATGGGCCCGCTGGCCCTGCTCGACCTCATCGGCGTGGACACCGCCCGCACGGTCCTGGAGGCGATGTACGCCGACTCCCGGGACCGGCTGCACGCCCCGGCGCCCATCCTGGGCCAGCTGGCCGAGGCGGGGCTGACCGGCCGCAAGGCGGGCCGCGGGTTCTACACGTACGAGGCCCCGGGCAGCGCCACCGTCGTGCCGGACGCGGAGAGCCCCTCGTCCGCCGACGAGCAGTCCGCCGGACGCACGGTCAGCAGCGTCGGCGTGGCCGGATCCGGGACGATGGCCAGCGGTATCGCCGAGGTCTTCGCCAAGGCGGGCTTCAAGGTCGTGCTGGCCGCCCGCAGCCTGGCGAAGGCGGAGACGGCGAAGGCCAGGATCGCCAAGTCCCTGGGCCGTTCCGTGGACAAGGGCCGGATGAGCGCCGAGGCCCGGGACACCACCCTGGCCGCGATCACCCCGGCCGGGTCGCTCGACGCGTTCGCGGACGTCGATCTGGCGGTCGAGGCGGTGGCCGAGGACCTGGCGGTCAAGCAGGAGCTGTTCCGGACGCTGGACAAGGTCTGCAAGCCGGGTGCCGTCCTGGCGACCACCACCTCCTCGCTTCCGGTCGTGGCCTGCGCCCGCGCCACCTCGCGCCCCGAGGACGTCATCGGGATGCACTTCTTCAACCCGGCGCCGGCCATGAAGCTGGTGGAGGTGGTCCGTACGGTCCTGACGGCCGACGACGTCCACGCCACCGTGCGGGCGGTCTGCGCCAAGGTCCGCAAGCACCCCGTGGACTGCGGCGACCGGGCCGGATTCATCGTGAACGCGCTGCTGTTCCCGTACCTGAACAACGCGATCAAGATGGTCGAGGAGCACTACGCGTCGCTGGACGACATCGACGCCGCCATGAAGCTCGGCGGCGGCTACCCGATGGGTCCCTTCGAACTCCTCGACGTGGTCGGCCTGGACGTGTCCCTGGCCATCGAGAAGGTGCTGCACGCCGAGTTCCGCGACCCGGGGCTGGCCCCGTCGCCGCTGCTGGAGCACCTCGTCGCGGCCGGCTGCCTCGGCCGCAAGACCGGCCGCGGCTTTCGTGAGTACGCCCGGCGCTGACGCCTGGCGGCACCCCGGCGACGCCGGGGGAGGGTGGGGTGGACTGCTGGAACCGGACGGCGGTCCACCCCCGCTCACCGGGGCGAAGGCACCACCTCATGCCGCAGGCCGCGTAAATATGCAGTACCGTCCCCACATGTCCCAGCCCGCTCGCCCGCAGCAGTCCGACACGCCCGAGACCGTCGCTCCCGGCACCCGCCGCGCAGCGGCACAACGGCTCAAGATGCGCCGTGAATTGTCGGCGGCGGCGATGGAGCTGTTCGCGACCAAGGGCTACGAGGCGACGACGGTCGACGAGATCGCGGCCGCCGCGGGCGTCGCCCGGCGCACCTTCTTCCGCCACTTCCGCTCCAAGGAAGAGGCGATCTTCCCCGACCACGACGTCACCCTCGTCCGCGCGGAGGCCGTCCTCGACGCCGCTCCCCCGCACGAGAACCCCCTCGACACGGTCTGCCGTGGCATCAAGGAGGTCATGCGGATGTACGCGGCCTCCCCGGCCGTGTCGGTGGCTCGCTACCACCTGACCCGCGAGGTACCCACCCTGCGGGAGGCGGAGATCGCCTCGGTGGCCCGCTACGAGCGGCTGTTCACCCGCTACCTGCTGGGCCACTTCGACGAGGGCGCCCACCGCGAGGGCGACGACGACCCGCTGCTCGCCGAGGTCGCCGCGTCCGCCGTGGTCACCGCGCACAACCACGTACTGCGGCGCTGGCTGCGGGCCGACGCCCAGGGCGATGTCGAGGCCCAGCTGGACCACGCCTTCGCGATCGTCCGGGAGACCTTCGGCGCCGGCATCGGCGCCGGGCGCAATGGCACCGAGCAGCCCCCGGCGGCCGTCTCGCGCGAGGGCGAGGTGCTGGTGGCGGTGGCGCGCACGGACGCCCCGCTGGACGAGGTCATGCGCACCATCCGCAAGGCACTGACCGAGCGGAAGTAACAGCGGCAACGGTTCTCCGCCCGGCGCGAGCGGCGCGCGGGCGGAGGGCGGTCCGGCGGCGGCCTTGGCCCGGCCGGGCCGCGACCCGGATGGCCTAACCCCTCAGCTGCGCACTCTGCGCAGTTTTTTGCTTTCTCCGTGTCACTCCCAGGCCTCCCATCGGCCCTCTTTCGCTCATGCGTGCCGTCCGGATGACATCTGAGAGAAATTCTTGGCACTCAGTGTCTTGTCGACTGGCACGCGGTGTCATACGTTGAGGTTGTCCGGGCGGCCGGCGTGCAGCGAACCCTCGCACGCCGGCTGTCCCACCAGCCCTACGTGGCTGCCCGCCCGGACGCCTGCGTCACAGGCACCCCCAGCACCACTGGGAACCGCGCTCACCACAGCGCTGCCAGGCACCGCGCCCGACGGCTCTGCGACCTCAGCAGAGACGGCGGAAGCGGCGCCGACCCGGCCGAACCGACGGCACCACCTCCGCATCACCCCGACGTTCCCCAAAAAACCGTTCCCTCAACGGTTCCCCAGGCTCTCCACTCCGGTGCGAGCAGGGGAGGCCCAACCGCCGGAGGCACCCCGTGAACGAAATCCTGGACGCAATCCTCGCGCCTGACACCACCAGCGCCGACTTCGCCGCGCTGAAGATCCCCGAGTCCTACCGCGCGGTGACCGTGCACAAGGACGAGGCGGAGATGTTCGCCGGTCTGAGCACCAAGGAGAAGGACCCCCGCAAGTCCCTGCACGTCGAGGACGTGGCCGCGCCCGAACTGGGCCCCGGTGAGGCGCTGGTGGCCGTGATGGCCTCCTCCGTCAACTACAACTCCGTGTGGACCTCGATCTTCGAGCCGGTGTCGACGTTCGGCTTCCTGGAGCGCTACGGCCGGCTCTCCCCGCTCACCAAGCGGCACGACCTGCCGTACCACGTCATCGGCTCGGACCTGGCCGGTGTGGTCCTGCGCACCGGCCCCGGCGTCAACGCCTGGGGCCCCGGTGACGAGGTCGTCGCGCACTGCCTGTCCGTGGAGCTGGAGTCCTCCGACGGCCACAACGACACCATGCTCGACCCCGAGCAGCGCATCTGGGGCTTCGAGACCAACTTCGGTGGCCTGGCGGAGATCGCGCTGGTCAAGTCCAACCAGCTGATGCCCAAGCCGAAGCACCTGAGCTGGGAGGAGGCGGCGGCGCCCGGTCTGGTCAACTCGACCGCCTACCGCCAGCTCGTCTCGCAGAACGGCGCCGGCATGAAGCAGGGCGACAACGTCCTGATCTGGGGCGCCAGCGGCGGCCTGGGCAGCTACGCCACCCAGTTCGCGCTGGCCGGCGGCGCCAACCCGATCTGCGTGGTCTCCAGCGACAAGAAGGCCGAGATCTGCCGCGCCATGGGCGCCGAGGCGATCATCGACCGCAACGCCGAGGACTACCGGTTCTGGAAGGACGAGCACACCCAGGACCCCAAGGAGTGGAAGCGCTTCGGCAAGCGCATCCGCGAGCTGACCGGCGGTGAGGACGTGGACATCGTCTTCGAGCACCCCGGCCGCGAGACCTTCGGCGCCTCCGTCTACGTGACGCGCAAGGGCGGCACCATCGTCACCTGCGCCTCGACCTCCGGCTACAACCACCAGTACGACAACCGCTACCTGTGGATGTCGCTGAAGCGGATCGTCGGCTCGCACTTCGCCAACTACCGCGAGGCGTGGGAGGCCAACCGCCTGATCGCCAAGGGCAAGATCCACCCGACCCTGTCCAAGACGTACACCCTCGAAGAGACCGGCCAGGCGGCGTACGACGTGCACCGCAACCTCCACCAGGGCAAGGTCGGCGTGCTGGCGCTGGCCCCCGAGGAGGGCATGGGCGTGCGCGATGAGGAGATGCGCGCCAAGCACCTCGACGCCATCAACCGGTTCCGGAACATCTGAGACCGCTCGGATTACCGGAACCACGAGGATACGGGCCTGATATGACTGAGCGTCAGAAGGATCGTCCGTGGCTGATGCGGACCTACGCCGGCCACTCCACCGCCGAGGCGTCCAACGAGCTGTACCGGCGCAACCTGGCCAAGGGCCAGACCGGCCTGTCGGTCGCGTTCGACCTCCCGACGCAGACCGGATACGACCCCGACCACATCCTCGCCCGCGGCGAGGTCGGCCGGGTCGGGGTCCCGGTGTCCCACCTCGGTGACATGCGCCGACTGTTCCAGGACATCCCCCTGGACCAGATGAACACCTCGATGACCATCAACGCCACGGCCATGTGGCTGCTGGCGCTGTACGAAGTGGTCGCCGAGGAGCAAGGCCTTGACAAAGAGGGCATCGCCAAGCTGTCGGGGACGACGCAGAACGACATCGTCAAGGAGTACCTCTCGCGCGGGACGCACGTCTTCCCGCCGGGGCCCTCCCTGCGGCTGACCACCGACATGATCACGTACACGGTGGCGCACCTCCCCAAGTGGAACCCGATCAACATCTGCAGCTACCACCTGCAGGAAGCGGGCGCCACGCCGGTCCAGGAGATCGCCTACGCGATGTCCACCGCCATCGCGGTGCTGGACGCGGTGCGCGACTCCGGGCAGGTGCCGCCGGAGCGGTTCGGCGAGGTCGTGGCCCGTATCTCGTTCTTCGTGAACGCCGGCGTCCGGTTCGTCGAGGAGATGTGCAAGATGCGCGCCTTCGGCCGTATCTGGGACAAGATCACCCGTGAGCGCTACGGCATCGAGAACGACAAGCAGCGCCGGTTCCGCTACGGCGTCCAGGTCAACTCGCTGGGACTGACCGAGGCGCAGCCGGAGAACAACGTCCAGCGGATCGTGCTGGAGATGCTGGCCGTCACGCTCTCCAAGGACGCCCGCGCCCGGGCCGTCCAGCTCCCGGCCTGGAACGAGGCGCTGGGGCTGCCGCGGCCCTGGGACCAGCAGTGGTCGCTGCGCATCCAGCAGGTCCTCGCGCACGAGAGCGATCTGCTGGAGTACGAGGACATCTTCGCCGGCTCGCACGTCATCGAGGCCAAGGTGGACGCCCTGGTCGCCGACTGTCTCGCGGAGATCGAGCGGATCCAGGAGATGGGCGGCGCGATGGCCGCCGTGGAGTCCGGCTACCTCAAGTCGCAGCTGGTCTCCGCGCACGCCGAGCGGCGGGCCCGGATCGAGGCCGGCGAGGAGAAGATCGTCGGCGTCAACTGCTACGAGGGCACCGAGCCCAACCCGCTCACCGCCGATCTCGACACGGCCATCATGACCGTCGACCCGGCCAACGAGGCACGGGTCGTCCAGGCCCTGCACGACTGGCGGGACAACCGCGACGAGGGGCGCGCCCAGGAGTCGCTGTCGGTCCTGAAGAAGACCGCGGCCGGTGACGGCAACCTCTTCGCGGCCACCCTGGAGTGCGCCCGCGCCGGGGTGACGACCGGCGAGTGGGCCTGGGCCCTGCGGGACGTCTTCGGCGAGTTCCGGGCCCCCACGGGCGTCTCCAGCGCCCCGCTGGCGGTCGCCGCCGAGGAGGGCAGCCCGCTCGCGACGGTCCGCGAGAAGGTCGCCAAGACCGCCGCCGAACTCGGCAGCGGCAAGCTGCGGCTGCTGGTCGGCAAGCCCGGCCTGGACGGGCACAGCAACGGCGCCGAGCAGATCGCCGTACGGGCCCGGGACGCCGGCTTCGAGGTGATCTACCAGGGCATCCGGCTCACCCCGGAGCAGATCGTCGCGGCCGCGGTCGCCGAGGACGTGCACTGCGTCGGCCTGTCGATCCTGTCCGGCTCGCACGCCGAGCTGGTGCCGGACGTGCTGGCCCGGCTGCGCCGCACCGGCGTCGACACCACTCCCGGGCCCGGCGGCCCTCCCATACCGGTCATCGTCGGCGGCATCATTCCCTCCGCCGACGCAACCGCGCTGCGGGAGGCCGGAGTGGCGGCGGTCTTCACCCCCAAGGACTTCGGTATTACGGAGATCATCGGCCGTATCGTCGACGAGATCCGGAAAGCGAACCGGCTCGACCCACTGGAGGTCCCCGCATGACCCTGGCGAACCGCCCGCCCGGCGGCCGGCCGCGCCGCTCCTGCCTGGCGGTGCCCGGCAGCAACCCGCGCTTCCTGGAGAAGGCCCAGGGGCTCCCGGCCGACCAGGTCTTCCTGGACCTGGAGGACGCCTGCGCGCCGCTGGCCAAGGAGGGCGCCCGGCACCACATCGTCGAGGCGCTGAACGAGGGCGACTGGACCGGCAAGACACGGGTCGTACGGGTCAACGACTGGACCACCCACTGGACGTACCGGGACGTCATCACGGTCGTCGAGGGCGCGGGCCGGAATCTCGACTGCATCATGCTGCCGAAGGTCCAGGACGCCCAGCAGATCGTGGCGCTGGACCTGCTGCTGACGCAGATCGAGAAGACCATGGGCTTCGAGGTCGGCCGGATCGGCATCGAGGCCCAGATCGAGAACGCCAAGGGCCTGGTGAACGTCGACGCCATCGCCGGCGCCTCGCCCCGGCTGGAGACCATCATCTTCGGCCCGGCCGACTTCATGGCATCCATCAACATGAAGTCGCTGGTGGTCGGCGAGCAGCCGCCCGGCTATGGGGCGGACGCCTATCACTACATTCTGATGCGCATTCTGATGGCGGCTCGCACCTACGATCTCCAGGCGATCGACGGGCCGTACCTTCAGATCAAGAATGTTGACGGGTATCGCGAGGTCGCCGGCCGGGCCGCAGCCCTCGGGTTCGACGGCAAGTGGGTGCTGCACCCCGGTCAGGTCGAGGCCGCCAACGAGGTGTTCTCCCCGTCGCAGGAGGACTACGACCACGCCGAGCTGATCCTGGACGCCTACGAGTGGCACACATCGGAGGCGGGCGGAGCCAAGGGCTCCGCGATGCTCGGCGACGAGATGATCGACGAGGCGAGCCGGAAGATGGCGCTGGTCGTCTCCGGCAAGGGCCGGGCCGCCGGCATGATCCGCACGTCCAAGTTCGAGGCCCCGGAGGCATAAGCACCATGCAGTTCGGCCGTACCTATGAAGAGTTCACCGTCGGCGATGTGTACAAGCACTGGCCCGGAAAAACCGTCACCGAATACGACGACCACCTCTTCTGTCTGCTCACCATGAATCACCACCCGCTGCACATGGACAGCAACTATGCGGAGCGGACGACCGACTTCGGCAAGAACGTCGTCGTCGGCAACTACATCTACTCCCTGCTGCTGGGCATGTCGGTGCCCGATGTCTCCGGAAAGGCCATCGCCAACCTGGAGATCGAGTCGCTGAAGCACGTGGCGCCCACCTTCCACGGCGACACGCTCTACGGCGAGACGACGGTGCTCGACAAGACCCCGTCGAAGTCCAAGTCCGACCGCGGCATCGTGCACGTCGAGACCAAGGGCTACAAGCAGGACGGCACCCTGGTCTGCGTCTTCCGGCGCAAGGTCATGGTCCCCACGGCGACCTACATCGAGGAGCGCGGCGGCGAGCAGCCCGGCCGCCCGGAGCTGCAGGCCCCGACGGCCAAGAAGGAGAAGTAGCCATGACCCGTCTCGCGCAGACCGAGGGCCTGACCGACATCCAGCGGGAAATCCTCTCCACCGTCCGCGACTTCGTGGACAAGGAGATCATTCCGGTCGCCACCGAGCTGGAACACCGCGACGAATACCCGACGCAGATCGTCGAGGGCCTGAAGGAACTCGGCGTGTTCGGCCTGATGATTCCCGAGGAGTACGGCGGGCTGGGCGAGTCCCTGCTCAGCTACGCGCTGACCGTCGAGGAAATCGCCCGCGGCTGGATGAGCGTCTCGGGCATCATCAACACGCACTTCATCGTGGCGTACATGCTCAAGCAGCACGGCACGCAGGAGCAGAAGGACTACTTCCTGCCGAAGATGGCGGCCGGTGAAATCCGGGGCGCCTTCTCGATGTCCGAGCCGGCGCTGGGGTCCGACGTTTCGGCCATTTCCTCCAAGGGCACCCGGGAGGGCGACGAGTACGTCCTCAACGGCCAGAAGATGTGGCTCACCAACGGCGGTTCCTCGACGCTGGTCGCGGTGCTGTGCCGGACGGACGAGGGCCACCCGGAGGGCACCGCCCCGCACAAGTCGATGACGACCTTCCTCGTGGAGAAGGAGGCCGGCTTCGGCGAGGTGCGGCCGGGCCTGACCATCCCGGGCAAGATCGACAAGATGGGCTACAAGGGCGTCGACACCACCGAGCTGATCATGGACGGGCTGCGGATCCCGGCCGATCGGGTGCTCGGCGGCGAGACCGGACGTGGCTTCTATCACATGATGGACGGCGTCGAGGTCGGCCGGGTCAATGTGGCCGCCCGCGGATGCGGCGTCGCCCAGCGCGCGTTCGAACTGGGTGTCTCCTACGCCCAGCAGCGACACACCTTCGGCAAGCCGATCGCCCAGCACCAGGCCATTCAGTTCAAACTGGCGGAAATGGCAACAAAGGTCGAAGCGGCCCATGCAATGATGGTGAATGCCGCTCGCAAAAAGGACTCGGGGCAGCGAAACGACCTCGAGGCGGGCATGGCGAAGTACCTGGCCTCCGAGTACTGCAAGGAGGTGGTGGAAGACGCGTTCCGTATCCACGGCGGCTACGGCTTCTCGAAGGAGTACGAGATCGAGCGCCTCTACCGCGAGGCCCCGATGCTCCTGATCGGTGAAGGTACCGCCGAGATCCAGAAAATGATCATTGGCCGACGGCTACTCGAGGAGTACCGGATCCAGGGGTGAACGTCCCGTTTGGAGCGCTTTGGCCTAGACGAAGATCACACCCCGTCATCGTTCTTCGGCCACGGATTGGCTCTGGCTCTTGGCCAGTTGCCGCTCGTAACCGATAGCATCCCCGGAAAGCCGCCGTCCCCCGTATCCCTACGCGGCATCCTCCGCTACGAAGGTCATCCATGCCCCACAGCCAATCCTCTGCACCACGCGGTCGCGTCCGCCTCGCGCGCGGAGCGTCGCCGTGGCTCCTGCCGACCGTTGCCACGGCAGCGGTCAGCCTCGCCCGGTCCCGCCGGTCGGGTCGCTGGGCCGCTGTTGCCGTGCCCACCACCGCGCTGGCGGCGGGCATGCTGTGGTTCTTCCGCGACCCCGAGCGGGAGATCGCTCAGGGACGTGTCATCTCCCCGGCCGACGGCGTGGTGCAGAGCATCATGCCGTGGAAGGACGGGCGCACCCGTGTCGCGATCTTCATGAGCCCGCTGAACGTCCACGTCAACCGCGCGCCGCTGGCCGGCACGGTGACGTCCGTGGAGCACATCCCCGGCGGGTTCGTCCCGGCGTTCAACAAGGAGAGCGAGAACAACGAGCGGGTCGTCTGGCACTTCGACACCGAGCTCGGCGACATCGAGATGGTGCAGATCGCCGGCGCGGTGGCCCGCCGCATCGTCCCGTACGTGCCCGAGGGCACCAAGGTCGAGCAGGGTGAGCGGATCGGCCTGATCCGCTTCGGCTCGCGCGTCGACGTCTACCTCCCGGAAGGCGTCGAGGCCGCGGTCGAGGTCGGCCAGGCCACCACCGCGGGGGTGACTCGCCTTGACCGTGATTGATCCCGAGACACAGGCGGGCTGGGCGCCCGAGACCGACGAGACCGACGACATGCCGCTGTCCACGCGGCTGTCGATAGCGGACACGCTCACCCTCGGCAACGCCATCTGCGGCTTCATGGCCGTGTACTTCACGACCACCGGCGTCCTCATCCCGCACCTGACGGGCACCGAGGACGGCGGGATGGCCCGGCACAGCGCGGCGATGGCCGTGATCCTGATGCTGTTCGCCTCGGTCTTCGACCTCTTCGACGGGCTGGTGGCGCGCAAGCTGCGGGCCTCGGCGATGGGGGCCGAGCTCGACAACCTCTCCGACCTGATCAGCTTCGGGCTGGCACCCGCGTACTTCGTCGTGACCTGGGGCATGGTCGCCCAGGACGCGCACCAGCGGGTGTCGGTGGTGGCCGCGGTCGTGGTGCTGCTGGCGGTGGTGCTCCGGCTTGCGCGGTTCTCCTGCGTGACGCTGCGGGACGGCATCTTCCAGGGCATGCCGAGCCCGTTCGGCGCCCTGACCGTCGTCGCCATCGTGCTGCTGGAGCTGCCGTTCGTGCCGACGCTGCTGGCGATCATCGGGGTGGCCTGGCTGATGGTGAGCCGGGTGGAGTACCCCAAGCCGCAGGGCCGGCTCGCGGTGGCGATGCTCAGCTGGATCGTGCTCAGCATGGGCATGCTCGCGGCGTGGGCGCTGGACGCCCCCGGCGGCCAGCTGCTGCTGCAGACCGGCTGCGCCCTCCAGGTGGTCATGGGCGCGATGATCCCGCTGTTCGCGACGGCCCGGAGGGTGAACACCTTCCGCGACAACCGCCGCGAGTCGCGCGCCGAGTCGCGCGCCGCACAGCTCCCGTAACGGAGCACCGAACGACACACGGGAGCCCCGGGCGAAGGAATCGCCCGGGGCTCCCGTCGTGTGCGGCGGCCGTCTCAGACCAGGAAGTCGCGCGCCAGGCACTCGGCAGCCCGCTCCAGCAGCGGTCCCGCCCCGGCCATGCAGCGGGCCGGATCGGGCTCCAGGTCCGTCAGCGCGTAGGCCCGCAGGATGCCGGCCGCCCGCAGGTCCTCGGGCGGCAGCCGGAGCCGGCCGCAGACCGCGGCCACGTCCACACCCGCCGCACGGGCCGCCGCGGCGACCCCGGCCGGCGCCTTGCCGTGCAGCGTCTGGGCGTCGAGCGAGCCCTCGCCCGTGATCACGAAGTCGGCGCCGGCCAGCGCCGGGGCGAAGCCCAGGACGTCGAACATCACCTCGATGCCCGGCCGGAACTCGGCGCCCAGACCGACCAGCGCCCCGTAGCCGAGCCCGCCCGCGGCGCCCGCGCCCGGTGCCAGGGCCGCTTCCGCGGCGCTCGGGCCGACCGAGCGGCCCAGCACCTCGGCATAGTGCGCCAGCGCGGCGTCCAGCGCGGCGACGTCGGCCTCGCTCGCTCCCTTCTGCGGGCCGTAGACCGCCGAGGCGCCCTTCGGACCGGTGAGCGGGTTGTCGACGTCGCCGGCCAGCACGATCCGGGTGGCGGCCAGCCGGGGGTCCAGACCGGACAGATCGACGGTGGCCAGCTCGCGCAGCGGGCCGCCGCCGGGGGCGAGCGGCGCGCCGTCCGCGTCCAGCAGGCGGGCGCCCAGCGCCGTGAGCATCCCCGCGCCGCCATCGGTCGTGGCGCTGCCGCCGACGCCGAAGACGAGCGTGGTCGCGCCCGCGTCGAGCGCCGCGCGCAGCAGCTCGCCGGTGCCGTACGTGCTCGCCGTCAGGGGCGCGAAGACGCCGTCGGGGAGGTGCTGGAGCCCGGAGGCCTCGGCCATCTCCACCACGGCGGTGCCTCCCCCGGCTGCCGGGGATGCCCCCGCCCGCAGCGCGAAGGTGGCCGTCACCGGGCTGCCGGTCGGACCGGTGACCCGGGCCTCGTGCCGGGTGAAGCCGGCCGCGAGGGCGGCCGCCACCGTGCCGTCGCCGCCGTCCGCGACCGGGACGGCGACCACGTCCAGGCCGGGGAGCACGCGCCGGAGACCGGCCGTGACGTGGGCGGCGACCTCGACGGCCGTGAGCGAGCCCTTGAATTTGTCCGCGGCGATCAGCACCCGTGCCGATCCTGTCCTTGCTGCGTCCGCCACCGTGTTTCCCCTTGCATTCGAGCCGGCAGTCGCGCCGCTGTGACCTTATCCGCCGGGCCGTCCGGCGAACAGGGTCCGCCGATCACGGTGCCGCACGCGCTCGGCCCCACGGTCTCCGGGGAGCGCCGGCCAGGCCGTAGGCTCACGCCGTGACGACCATGGACTACGCCTCCTACCTCGCCGGCCTGCCCCGTGTCCTCGCGGGCGCGGCCGTCATCTTCCGTGACGCGGAGGACCGCCTCCTGCTGGTGGAGCCCAACTACCGCGACACCTGGATCCTGCCGGGCGGCACCGTCGAGTCGGACCGGGGCGAATCCCCCCGCCAAGCCGCCCGCCGGGAGACCGCCGAGGAGATCGGCCTGGACGTCGAGCCGGGCGCGCTGCTCGCCGTCGACTGGGTGCGCGGCACGGGCCGGCCGCCGCTGGTGTCGTACCTCTACGACGGCGGGGTGCTGGACGCCCGCCGCCTCTCCGCGATCCGGCTGCAGCAGGAGGAGCTGCTGTCCTGGCGCCTGGTGCACTGGGACGAGGCCCAGACGCTGGTGAACCGGGAGCTGGCGCTGCGCATCGGCGCCGCCCTGAAGGCGCTGGCGGACGGCCGCGGCCCGGCGGAACTGGAGGACGGGGTGCCGCCGGCCGTGATCGGCGGCCCCGCGAAATGAGGTGAAGCCGGGCCCGTGGTGCCCGTACCGTGCCGCCATGGACGAGATCGCCGCCGGGCTCGCGCAGGTGCCGGGGGTCGTCGGGGTGATGCTCGGGGGAAGCCGGGCCCGCGGCACCCACCGGGCGGACTCCGACTGGGATCTGGGCGTCCACTACCGCGGCGCGCCGGACTTGTCCGCGCCGGCGGCGCCGGCCGCGGAGCTGACCGGCGGTCCCGTCGAGATCCACCCGCCCGGTTCCTGGATGCGGGTGAGGCCGCGCTGGGCCGGGTCCTCGCCGACACCGGCGGCGAGCCGGCCCGGCTGCGGCGGGAGACCCGGCAGTATCCGGACGCCCTGCGCACGGCGCTGACCGGCGCCGCCGTCTGGGACGCGGGCTTCTCCGCGGCGATGGCGGCCAAGTCGTCCCCGGCCGGGGACGTGCTGCATGCCGCGCTGTGCCTCTCCCGTGCCGTCGGCGGCCTCGTTCAGGCCCTGCACGCCCACCACGGCGTCCGGTGCCTGAACGAGAAGGGCGCCCTCGCGGCGGCCGCGGCGCTGCCGTGCACACCGCCCGGCTTCGGCGCCCGCGCCACCGGCCTGCTGGCCCGCCTCGGCGGCACCGAGGAGGAGCTGGCGCATTCCCTGCGGGAGGCGGAGCGGCTGGTGGCCGAGGTGCGGGAGGCCGTGGGGGCGGCGGGGCCCGCCGAGGTGCCGGCCGCCGGATCGGACGGGGAGCGGGGGGACGGGTCACCGTCCGGGCGGTTCCCTAGAGCGTGGCCGGGAACAGGGCCTCGTCCGTGCGCTCGAAGGCGAGCAGCCGGCGCTTGCGGTCCAGGCCGCCGCCGTAGCCGGTGAGGCTGCCGTCGGCGCCGACGACGCGATGGCAGGGGACGATGATGCCGACCGGGTTGCGCCCGTTGGCCAGGCCGACCGCGCGGGCCGCCGTGGGGATGCCGAGGGACTCGGCGAGTTGCCCGTAGGAGCGGGTCTCGCCGTACGGGATGGTGCACAGCGCCGCCCAGACGCGGCGCTGGAAGGGGGTGCCGCGCAGCGCGAGCGGCAGCTCGAAGGTGGTCGACTCGCCCCGGAAATAGGCCTGTAGCTGGGCGATGACGGCGGCGAACGGCGCCGCACCGGGGTCCGCCGGACCGCCGAAGCTCTCCTGGGGCGGGCGGTGGCGCTGGTCGGTCATGTAGAGGCCGGTGAGGGCGGTCCCGGCGGCGACCAGGGTGAGCGGACCCACCGGGGTGTCGTCCAGGACGGTGTGGGTGACGGGGGTGCCGGGGTCGGCGGGGTGCACGGTCATGGCGGGACTCGGATCGTCGGGAGCGGTGGGCTCGGTGGGGCGCGGGGCGGGGGCGGGTAACTCAGTTCGCGGGGAGGCGGTTGATGGGGTGGTCGTCGGTCGCCCAGAGGTACTGGACGGCGTAGGCGCGCCAGGGGCGCCAGCGCGCGGCGTGCCGCACCAGGGCCGCGGGGGTGGCCGGCAGGCCGAGGCCGGCGGCCGCGCGGCGCAGCCCGAGGTCGGTGGGGGTGAAGGCGTCGGGGTCGCCGAGCGCCCGCATGGCGATGCATTCGACGGTCCAGGGGCCGATGCCCGGGAGCGCCGCGAGCTGCGCGCGGGCCGCGTCGCGGTCGCTGCCGACGTCCAGTTGCAGGGTGCCGGAGCCGAGGGCGGCGATGAGGCCGGTGAGGGTGGCCCGGCGGGTGCGGGGCATGGCCAGCGACTCCGGGTCCAGTGCGGCGAGTTCGGCGGGCGACGGGAAGAGGTGGCTGAGGCCGCCGCCCGGGTCGTCGACGCGCTCGCCGTGCGCCCGGACCAGCCGTCCGGCGTGGGTGCGGGCGGCCGCGGTGGAGACCTGCTGGCCCAGGACCGCGCGGAGGGCGAACTCGTCGGCGTCGACGGTGCGCGGGACCCTGCGGCCGGGCGCCTTGTCGACGAGCGGCGCCAGTCGCGGGTCCTCGTGCAGCAGCCCGTCGACGGCCTCCGGGTCCGCGTCGAGGTCGAGCATCCGGCGGCAGCGGGCGATGGCCCCGGCCAGATCGCGCAGGTCGGTGAGGGACAGCCGGCAGTCGATGTGGTCGGGGCGGGGCGCAAGGGCCACGATGCCGTGTCCGTAGGGCAGGCGCAGGGTGCGGCGGTAGGCACCGTCCCGCCACTCCTCGACGCCGGGGACTGCGGTGGCCGCGAGGTGCCCGAAGAGGTTGTCGGGGTTCAGCGGCTGCCGGAAGGGCAGCCGCAGCGCCAGGGTGCCGGGCGCCGCCGCACGGGGGCCGGGCCGCGCGCGCTGCCGGAGCTCGCTCGGGGACAGCGCGAAGACCTCGCGCACGGTCTCGTTGAAGGTGCGGATGCTGGCGAATCCGGCGGCGAAGGCGGCCTCGGCCATCGGCAGCGCGGTGGTCTCCACCAGCAGCCGGGCGGTCTGCGCGCGCTGGGCGCGGGCCAGGGCCAGCGGTCCGGCGCCCAGCTCGGCGAGCAGCTGGCGCTCGATCTGCCGGGTGCTGTAGCCGAGCCGGGCGGCGAGGCCGGGGACACCCTCACGGTCGACGATGCCGTCGGCGATCAGCCGCATGGCGCGGGCGACCAGGTCGGCCCGCTCGTCCCACTGCGGGGACCCCGGGCTGGCATCCGGCCGGCACCGCTTGCAGGCCCGGAATCCGGCCTGCTGGGCGGCGGCCGCGCTGGGGTAGAAGCGCATGTTCTCCGGCTTGGGCGGCACCACCGGACAGCTGGGGCGGCAGTAGATACGGGTGGTGAGCACCGCCGTGTAGAACCACCCGTCGAAGCGGGCGTCCTTGGACTGCACGGCGCGCACGCAGCGCTCGGTGTCGGTGTGCATGCCCTCAAGGATTCCGCAGCCGGCGCCCTTCGGCTGGCGAGAATCCGACATCGAGGTCGGCGCCCGGGCCCGCGGTGCGCACCGCGGGTCAGCCGCCGTTCTCCGTCAGGGCCGCCTCGTAGACCTCCCGCGCCCGGTCGTCGAACACCACGAAGCGGATCTCGTCGAAGGCGTCGGGGGCCTCGGCGAGCGCGGCGCGCACGGTGGTGAAGGCGGTGCGTGCGCCGTCGGCGAGCGGCCAGCCGTAGGCGCCGGTGGAGATCGCCGGGAAGGCGACCGTCCGCGCGCCCAGCTCACCGGCCACCCGCAGGGACTCGCGGTAGCAGGAGGCGAGCAGGTCGCCGCGGTCCGTGCCGGCCGAGTGCACCGGGCCGACCGTGTGGATGACCCAGCGCGCCGGCAGCCGGCCGGCGGTGGTGGCGACGGCCTGGCCGGTGGGCAGCCCGCGGCCGTAGTGGCCGTTACGCAGGACGCGGCACCCGGCCAGGATCTCGGGGCCGCCGCGCCGGTGGATCGCGCCGTCCACTCCCCCGCCCCCGAGGAGCGAGGAGTTGGCCGCGTTGACCACGGCGTCCACGGCCTGTTCGGTGAGGTCGCCCTGGACGACGGTGAGGTGGGTGCGGGAAGCGCTCATGGCGTACGACCCTACGGTGTGGCCACGGTGGGCGGGCGGTTATGCGCGGCCGGTCAGCGGCGGTGTCCGCCGGTGCGTGGGGGCGGTCAGCGGCGGTATCCGCGCAGCCGCCGCCAGACCGCCTTCGCGGCGTAGTGGCCGGACATGCCGTGGACGCCGGGGCCGGGCGGGGTGGCCTGCGAGCAGAGGTAGACGGCGGGGTGCGCGGTCTCGTACGGGACGCGGGCGAGCTTGGGGCGGATGAGCAGCCGCAGGCCGGCCGCGGAGCCGGTGGCGGTGTCGCCGCCCACGTAATTGGCGTTGCGCGCGGCGAGTTGAGGCGGGCCGGCCACCGCGCGCGCCAGGACCAGATCGCGGAAGCCGGGGGCGAAGCGCTCGATCTGCCGCTCGACGACCTCGGTGGCGTCGCCCTCCCAGCCGTGGGGGACATGGCCGTACGCCCAGAACGTGTGCTTGCCCTCGGGGGCTCGGGTGGGGTCGATCAGGCTGGGCTGAGCGGTGATCAGGAAGGGGCGGGAGGGGTCCCGGCCGTGGGTGGCGGCGTTCAGCGCAGTGACGATGTCCTCGCTGGTGGGGCCGATGTGGACGGTGCCGGCGCAGCGGGCCACGGCGGCCGTCCACGGCACCGGGCCGGAGAGGGCGTAGTCGACCTTGAAGACGCTGGGGCCGTACTTCACATCGCGGTAGGCGTTGCCCAGGCCGGCGATGCGGGCGAGCGCGGTCGGGGAGGTGTCGAAGACGTACGCCCGGGCCGGCGGCAGGTCGTCCAGCCGTTTGACCTCGAAGTCGGTGTGCACCGCCCCGCCGTGGGCGCGCAGCAGCCCGGCGAGGGCGTCGGAGATGGCCTGGGAGCCGCCGCGGGCCACCGGCCAGCCGTGGGCGTGCGCGGCGAGGGCGAACATCAGGGCCATGCCGGAGGTCCCGAAGCCGCTGAGCGGGGCGTTGGCGTGCGCCGCGAGGCCGGCCAGCAGCGCGCGGGCCTTCGGGTCCTGGAAACGGCGGTTGAGCAGGGTGACCGGCTGCATCGCGACCAGGCCGAAGCGGGCGTACGTCACCGGGTCCTGGGGCAGGCCCAGCCACTGGGTGCGCAGGAAGTCGTGGGCCATGGCGGCCCATTTGCCGGTGAACGGCGCGACGAGCCTGCGGTAGGTGCCGGCGTCGCGCGGTCCGAAGGACATGGCGGTCTCGCCGACGGAGTGGGCGAGCACGGCGGCGGTGCCGTCCGGGAAGGGGTGCGCCATGGGGATGTCGGGGTGCAGCCACTCCAGGCCGTGGCGGGCCAGCGGCATGGCGGCGAAGGCGGGTGAGCCCGCGCCCGTGGGGTGCACCGCCGAGCAGGGGTCGTGGCGGAAGCCGGGGAGGGTCAGCTCCTCGGTGCGGGCGCCGCCGCCGATGGTGTCGCGGGCCTCGAAGACCTCCACCGACATGCCCCGGCGGGCGAGTTCGGCCGCGGCCGTCAGGCCGTTGGGGCCCGCTCCGATCACCACGGCATCAAGCATCCTCGGCACCTGCGCCACTCCCCTCACGTCCGATCCTCGGCGAGGATCAGTTGGCGGCTGCCAGCAGTCCGAGGATACGCCGCGCCGTTTCGGCGTCCCGCGCCGCGGTGAAGGGCAGTGCGTTGCCGCCCTCGATCCGGAAGGGCCGGCCGGCGACCGTGCCGCTGGTGCCGCCCGCCTCCTGGACCAGCAGCAGTCCGGCGGCGTGATCCCAGGCGTTCTCCCAGCTGAAGGCGATGGCGTCGAGGTCGCCGCGGGCTATGTACAGATACTCCAGGCCCGCCGAGCCGCAGGGCCGCGGGGCGATACCGGCGGTGTCCAGGGTGGCGAGGACGCGCTTCTGGTCGTCGTCGGTGAAGTCGTAGTGGGAGGTGGCGACATCGAGGACGGCGTCCGGCGCGGGGCTGCCGGTGTGCAGCGGTACGCCGTTCAGCTCGGCGCCGGCGCCGCGGCGGGCGACGGCCAGCAGGCCGAGGGCCGGGGCATACGTCCACGACGCGAGCACCTCGCCGCGGTGGGCGAGCGCGACGAGCGTGGCGAAGCCGGGGTCGCCGTGCACGAATTGGCGGGTGCCGTCGACCGGGTCGACGATCCAGACGGGGGCCTCGCCGTGCAGCGCGTCGAGCACGGTGGGGTCGGCGTGCACCGCCTCCTCGCCGACCACCCGGGAGCCGGGCAGCAGCTCGGTCAGGGCGGCGGTGAGCTGCTCCTCGGCGCGTCGGTCGGCGACCGTGACGAGGTCGTGCGGGCCGTTCTTCTCGACGATGTCCTCGGCGGCGAGCTGCCGGAAGCGCGGCATGATCTCGTCGGCGGCGGCACGGCGGACGGCGGCCTCGACGGCGGCCAGGTCCAGCCCCGAGAGGTCCGGCGACAGGGTCACGGCAGCGGCGTCGGTGATATCCGTGGCAGCTCCCGCATCATGAGTACGAATTTGCTCGATCATGCGTCCATCGAACCACGGCCCACTGACACAGCCGCCGGACTGCAGGTGAACTCCGGATGCCGTGGAGGGCACGTCCAGGCATCGGGCCCCGGACTCCGCCCCTGCCCCCGCTCCCCGCCGGCCGCCTCAGCGCCCGGCCGCGGCCGCGGGCCGCCTCAGCGCCCGGCCGCGTACCCCTGCATCCCCCGCGGATTCGCCCCCGCGGACAGCACCCCGCTCTCCGGATCCCGGGCCACGGCGCACAGCCGCCCCTCGGACCAGTCGTCACCCACCGTGACGCGGTGACCGCGCCGCCGCAGCTCGTCGAGGGTCTCCCGGCCGATCCGGGACTCCACGGTCACGCTCCCCGGCCGCATCCCGCGGGGGAAGAAGGAGCCGGGGAAGGAGTCCTGGTGCCAGTTCGGGGCGTCGATGGCGCCCTGCAGATCGAGGCCGCCGCGGACCGCCCCGCGCAACGCCACCGCCAGGAAGAAGTGGACCTGCCACTGGTCCTGCTGATCGCCCCCGGGCGTCCCGAACGCCATCACCGGGACCCCGTCGCGCAGCGCCAGGGACGGGGTGAGGGTGGTGCGGGGGCGGCGGCCGGGGGTGAGGGAGTTCGGCAGGCCCTCCTCCAGCCAGGCCATCTGGAGCCGGGTGCCGAGCGGGAAGCCGAGCCCCGGGACGACGGGGTTGGACTGGAGCCAGCCGCCGGAGGGGGTGGCGGAGACGAGGTTGCCCCAGCGGTCGACGACGTCGAGGTGGCAGGTGTCGCCGCGCGTGGCGCCGTTCCGGTCGATCTCCGGGGCGCCATCCGCGGGCACCGGGCCGGCCGCGGCCCCCGTGGACCCCCCGCCGGTCCCGTCGCCCCCGACGGTCGGCTCGCCCGCTCCGCTGCCGCCGTGCGCCGCGCCGAGGCCGTCCGTGCCCGCCGCGGCCGCCACCGCGTGCCGGCTCAGCCGCGGGGTGCGGCCGTCCGGACTGCCGGGCCGCAGCTCGTACGAGGCCCGCTCGCCGACGAGGGCCCGGCGCGCGGCGTTGTAGTCCTCGCCGAGGAGGGTGTCGAGCGGCACGTCGTGGGCATCGCCGTACCAGGCCTCGCGGTCGGCCATCGCCAGCTTGCCGCCCTCGATGAGCAGATGGACGTACTCGGGGCTGCCGTAGGCGGGCAACTCCGGTGGCAGCAGCGCGAGTTGCTGGAGGAAGACGGGGCCCTGGGACCAGCCGCCCGCCTTGGCGACGGTCCAGCCGTTCCAGTCGTGGGTGACCGGTGCTTCGTAGGTGGCGGCGAAGGCGGCCAGGTCGTCGCCGGTGAGGGTGCCCGCGTGGCGTTCCCCGGAGGTGTCCATGGCCGGGTGGGCCGCGAAGCCGGCGAGTGCCTCGCCGATGAACCCCTCACGCCAGATGCGGCGGGCGGCGTCGAGCTGCGCCTCGCGGCCGGCCGACGCGGCCTCCGCCTCCGCGATCAGCCGCCGCCAGGTGGCCGCCAGCGGACGGTTCCTGAGCAGCCGGCCGGGTGCGACGGACCTCCCACCGGGGAGGTAGATCTCGGCGGAGGAGGTCCACTCCGTCTCGAAGAGCGCACGGACCGTCTCCACGGCCGCGCCGATCCGCTCGACGGCGGGATGGCCGTGTTCGGCGTACCCGATGGCGTACCGCAGCACCTCGGCGAGGGACTTGGTGCCGTGGTCGCGCAGCAGCAGCATCCACGCGTCGAAGGCGCCGGGGACCGCGGCGGCCAGCGGCCCGGTGCCGGGGACCAGGTCGAGGCCGAGGGCGGTGTAGTGCGCCACGCTCGCACCGGCCGGCGCCGGGCCCTGCCCGCACAGCACCCGCACCGGCCCGCCGGCGGGCGCCAGGAGGATCGGCACCTCGCCCGCCGGCCCGTTCAGATGCGGCTCCACGACGTGCAGCACGAACCCCGCGGCCACCGCCGCGTCGAACGCGTTGCCGCCGTCCTCCAGAACGGCCATCGCGGACTGCGACGCCAGCCAGTGCGTGGTGGAGGCCATCCCGAAGGTGCCTTGGAGGGTCGGACGGGTGGTGAACACGGTGACTCCTCCGGTGTGGGTGGGACGCCATCACCGTACGGCGACACGGCAGCACTGCGCACCGGCCCTGCCGCCCCGGGCTTCCAGAACGCCTCGCCCACCTCCTGCGAACCCACTCGCCCCACCCGCACCCGCTGCGTACCCTCGGCCCCATGACCGGCACCGATGTGTCCCCCGACCAGTCGCCCCGCCGCCCCCTCGTCGCCCTCCTCACCGGGGCGGGGATCTCGACCGACTCCGGGATCCCCGACTACCGCGGGCCGAACGGGCTGTGGCGGCGGGACCCGGAGGCGGAGAAGCTCGTCACCTACGACGCGTACATGGGCGATCCGGAGATCCGGCGGCGGTCGTGGCGGATGCGGCAGGAGAGCCCGGCGTTCCGGGCGCGGCCGAACGCCGGGCACGAGGCGGTGGCCCGGCTGGAGCGGTCCGGGACGCCGGTGCGGGTGATCACGCAGAACGTGGACGGCCTGCACCAGCTCGCGGGCGTGCCCGCGCGCAAGGTCCTCGAACTGCACGGCACCGTACGGGCGGTGGTCTGCACCGGCTGCGATGCGCGGTCGTCCATGGCGGAGGCCCTGGACCGGGTGGCCGCGGGTGAGCCCGATCCGGCGTGTCGGGTGTGCGGCGGGATCCTGAAGTCGGCGACGGTGATGTTCGGCCAGCGGCTGGATCCGCAGGTGCTCGGTACGGCCCTGAGCGTGGCGAAGGCGGCCGACGTCTTCCTCGCCGTCGGCAGCACGCTCCAGGTCCAGCCCGCCGCCGCGCTCGCCGGGGTGGCGGCCGACCACGGCGCCCGGCTGATCATCGTCAACGCCGAGCCGACCCCCTACGACGACCGCGCCGACGAGGTCGTCCGGGAACCGATCGGCACGGCCCTGCCGAGACTGCTGGCGGGGCTGACGGCGGGCCGTTGAGGCCCCTGCGGTCTCACAGGGCCCAGGAGTCGGCCGGATCGTCCAGCCACACCCTTTCGCCGTCGGCGGTCACGGTCAGACCGAACCGCGAATGGCCCGGACGGCCATGACTGTCCCACCACCGGAACGCCGCCTCCGCTTCATCCCACAGCCGGCGGGGGCCGGACTGCCAGACGCGCGCGCTGTCCCCGTCGCGGAACATGCAGCATGCCCAGGACCGGTCACTGAGGCTGTAGAACCAGACCGGCAGCGCGCCCTCGCGCTTGGTCGCCACGAGGTACGAGCACCGGCGGATGCGGAGGCCCATGGCGAACCGCTCCGGCCCGAATTGTGCCCCGACGAAGTCCGCTTCGGTGAGCGTCGTGGCGGACTCGACGCCGTCCGCCACGCTCCCCGTGACGTACTCGGAGTGGGGCCGGGGGACGAACCGTTGGGACCGGAGCTTCATGAACTCCACGGGGCCGGTGAACCTGCCGGACGCACTGGCGCCGTCGGGCGCGACCACCAGCCGGGCCACCGCGTCGGCGTTGCTGTAATGCGTCCCCCAGGGGGCGACGAGGACGCCGCCCGGCCGGCACTGCTCCACCCACGCGAACGGGAGGGAACGGAGCCCGCACGTGGCGATGACCCGGTCATACGGCGCCCCGTCCGGATGCCCCTGGAACCCGTCACCGTGGACGACGCGCAGGGGTACTCCCCAGCGCTCGACGGTCGCCGTCGCGGACGTGGCCACCGCCCGGTCCACCTCCATCGTGGTCACGTAGCCCGGCCCCGCACGGTGGGCCATGAGCAACGCGTTCCAGGCCGTGGCGGTACCGATTTCCAGCACCTTGTGGCCGGGCTGAAGGGCCAGGTCCTGGAGCATCCGGAACACGACCGACGGCATGGACGCGGAGCTGGTCGGAACGCGGCCCGGTGCGGTGCCGGTGTGCTTGCCGTCGTCCCACTGCGTGACGATCGGCACGTCGGAGTCCGCGAACTCCTGCCACTTGGCGGGGTCGTCCGCTCTGGAAACGGCCACGCTCCGGCCCGCCGCCATGTCGAACGGCCACATGAGTTCCGGCAGGACGGTGGAACGCGGCACGGCCGCGTACGAGGGAGCCCAGTCGGAGGAAAGAGCCCCGGAAGACATGAGGGCACGCCCCGGCCCGTCAAGGGCGGGGCGCTCCTTCGGTGCGTTGGTGGTCATCGGTTCAGGCGGCCTTCGGCGGGTTGGGGGCGCCGGGTCCGCCGTCGGGGGACGGCGGCTGATGCGGGCCCGGGTACGGCTCCCCCGGGAGCTTGTCGCCACCGTCGTGCGAAAGGACCATGTTCACGATTCCTCCGGTGTGCTCTCATCGATGGTTGTCCGTGCTGGGGACCGCGCGCCCGCCTCCACGGGTACGCCGTCGTGTCGGGGGTGGCGCCGGAGCAGCACGCGACAGTCCACGGCACGGCTCCGGTCCCCGGTCTCCTCGGCCGCCGCCAACTCCTGTTCCAGGGCATGGCACTTCGGGCAGCTCACCTCACCCCCCTGCCGTGCGGGTGACCCGCGATCACCCCGTCAAGGCTCCGGACCTCCAGCGAACGGCCCGCCCGCCGGGCCACCTCCCGCTGCCGGCCGCAGGACTCGCACACGGTGCACCCGGGAACCGGCACGGGCTCCAGCGCCGAGCCGGCCCACACGGCGGCCGGTTCCCCGCGCTCACGGGCACTCATCGCACACCCTCCGCCAGGTCACCGGGCGAAGCCCCAACTGTTCGCTCAGCCATCCGAACTCCTCACTCTGTGCGTCTGGTTGGTGACCAGAGTGGGGTAAAAATCGCTACGGTGGGAGAGAACCAGCGCCCAACCTGGGCATTGGGCAGGCTGGCACATGCGCATGCCGTTGACCGGCTTGGATGCCGGCGCCACCACGAGTGACCACGTCAATGGTCAGGGGGAGTTATGGGCTCCAATGGAGAGGAACCAGGAGACGCCGGAGGCGCATACGACCCACGTCGACAGTTCGCCGAGGAGTGCCGGAGCGCGAGGGAGTTGCACCCGGACGGGCCGCTGAACCAGACACAACTGGCGAAACTGGTCCGCACGTCGAAGAGCACCATCAGCCGCGTGGAAACATGCCTGGGGCCGATCCCTCCGGACCTCCCGGCCCGGCTGGACCAGGTCTTCTCGACAGACGGATTGTTCAAGCGGCTGTACGAGGAAATCACCGCCCAGTCGTTCCCGGTGCATTCCCGAAGGCGAATCGAGCTGGAGCCAAAGGCGGTCAGCATCTCCGCATGGTCACCCACGGTGGTGCCGGGACTCCTTCAAACGGCGCCATACGCGCGGGCTCTTCTCCGGGAGGGCGACCCGCGCGCCAGTGACGACGAGGTGGCCACTCTGGTCCGAGCGCGAATGGCGAGACAGGAAGTACTGAAGGGCACTTCCCCGCCGGACTTCTCCGTGGTCATCTGCGAGTCGGTGCTTCGACGGAACGTCGGCGGCCCGAACGTGATGCGGGAACAGCTCTCCGCGTTGCTCGCCCACGGCACCCGGCGGACCACCGTGCTACAGGTGATGCCTTTATCTGGGGAGACCCACGGGCTCATGGACGGTTCCATGTCCATTCTGACCACCCCGGACGACCCGCCCGTGATCTACACCGAGGGCGTCAGATCAGGAACGATCATCGATGATCCCTCCACGGTGCGGCTGCTCTCCCGGTCTTACGATGTACTCACCGCTTCAGCCCTCTCGCGTGACGCGTCAGCCCGGATGATCCGACAGCTTATGGAGGCATCGTGACCCCCCTGATACACCCGTGGGTCAAGTCCAGCCACAGCAGCCAAGACGGCGGCGACTGCGTGGAGTGGTCCCCGGCGCACGCAGACGCCCACGGCACCGTTCCCATCCGGGACAGCAAGGACCCCAACGGACCGGCCCTGACCTTCCAGCCGAACGCATGGTCAGCGTTCATCACTGACGTACGGGCGGGGAACTTCACCGCGTAGGCGCGTACCTGGATGATCCGACAGCTATGGAGGCATCGTGACCCCCCTGCTACACCCGTGGGTCAAGTCCAGCTACAGCAGCCAAGACGGCGGTAACTGCGTGGAGTGGTCCCCGGCGCACGCAGACGCCCACGGCACCGTTCCCATCCGGGACAGCAAGGACCCCAACGGACCGGCCCTGACCTTCCAGCCGAACGCATGGTCAGCGTTCATCACTGACGTACGGGCGGGGAACTTCACCGCGTAGGCGCGTACGCCGACATGGGAACGGCCTCCTCCTGGATGCCCAGGAGGAGGCCTCCGTGCGCCCGGTGGGACAGGGTCAGAGCGCCCGGCCCCCGCGCCCGGACGCCGTAGTCATGAGCAGCGTGTAGAGGGCCAAGGCGGTGCACAGGCCGACCGCCCAGCCGTAGTCGGCCAGGGGTTTGAGGAGGGGGATCAGGCCGTCGGTGGGGAAAGGGCCCTTGCCGGGGTGGGAGTAGGAGCCGCCGATGGCGAGCAGGCCGCCGGCGGTGAAGGCGAGGACGGCGCGCCAGTTCCAGCCGGCGGCGTACCAGTAGCGGCCGCCGGGGCGGTAGAGGTCGGTGAGGTCGAGGACGGTGCGGCGGATGATCCAGTAGTCGGCGATGAGGATGCCGGCGACCGTGCCGAGCAGTCCGCCGACCACGCCGAGCCAGGTGAAGATGTACAGCTCGGGCGTGGCGGTGAGCTTCCACGGCAGGATGACCACGCCGACCACGCCGGTGATCAGCGCGCCCCGGCGGAAGGTGATGAGCTTCGGCGCCAGATGAGCCAGGTCGTAGGCGGGCGAGACCACGTTGGCGGCGATGTTGACGGAGATCGTCGCGATCAGGACCGTGACCAGCGCGAAGAGCAGGCCGAAGACGCTGTCGGACTTCCCGGCCAGGGCGACCGGGTCCCAGATCGGCGCCCCGTACACCGCCTGTGAGCCGGAGGTGACCAGGACGGAGAGCAGGGCGAACGCCGTCATCGTGGTCGGCAGGCCCAGGGACTGTCCCCAGACCTGGGCCCGCTGGCCGGCGCCGAAGCGGGTGAAGTCGGGGATGTTGAGGGACAGGGTGGCCCAGAAACCGATCATGCCCATGAGGGCGGGGAAGAAGACCTTCCAGAAGTCGTGGCCCCAGCCCAGTGCGCTCGGCTGGTCCAGGAGCGGACCGAAGCCGCCCGCCTGGTACGCCACCCAGCCCAGCAGTGCCAGCGCGCCGACGAGGACGAAGGGCGCGGCCCAGTTCTCGAAGCGGCGCAGGGTCTCCATGCCCCGGTGGATGATGGCGAGTTCGACGGCCCAGAAGGCCAGGAAGCAGAGCCACAGGGTCCAGGGGTAGCCGCCGATGGTGGCCGCCTCCGCCCAGCCGCCGCCGAAGATCTTGCCCAGCAGGACGTAGATGCCCTGGCCGCCGATCCAGGTCTGGATGCCGAACCAGCAGCAGGCCACGGCGGCGCGCACCAGCGCGGGCAGGTTGGCGCCGCGCAGCCCGAACGAGGCCCGGGCCAGGACGGGGAACGGGATGCCGTACTTGGGTCCCGCGTGCCCGGTGAGCAGCATCGGGACCAGGACGACGACATTGGCCAGGGCGATGGTCAGGACCGCCTGGAGCCAGTCCATGCCGAGTGCGACCAGACCGGAGGCGAGCGTCCAGGAGGGGATGTTGTGGGCCATGCCGACCCACAGGGCGGTGAAGTTGTAGGTGGTCCAGCGGCGTTCGGCCAGGGGGACGGGCCGCAGGTCGTCGTTGACGTAGCGGCCGTGCGGGGCGATGGCGCCCGGTGCCGGTTCGACCCGGCCGTCCGGGGCGGTGCGCTGCCCGGGCGGCGCCAGGGGGAGGTCCGGCGGCACGGGTGCGGGGGTCGCGGGCATACGGGGGCCTTTCGTCCGGGTACGGGCCGCCGGCTGCCGGGCGGTGGGACGGGGCGGCGGCCCGCGGGGGATGGTCCCGCGGGCCCCGGCCCCGCCGCACGATGCCGCGCCCCGGCGCCCGTTCAGGCGAACGCGGGGATCAGCTCTGTTCCGTAGGCGTCGATGGTGGATTCCTTGGCGTCGTGCATGGCGTAGAGCGCGAACTGGTCGACGCCCAGCGCCTTGAGCTGCTCCAGCCGCTCACGGTGCGCGGCGACCGGGCCGAGCAGGCAGAAGCGGTCGATGACGGCGTCCGGGACGAAGTCGGCGTGTGGGCTGCCGGCCCGGCCGTGCTGGGCGTAGTCGTAGCCCTCACGGGCCTTGATGTACTCGGTCAGCTCCTCCGGGACCAGGCCGGAGCGGTCGCCGTAGCGTGCGACGAGGTCGGCGACGTGGTTGCCGACCATGCCGCCGAACCAGCGGCACTGCGCGCGGGCGTGGTCGAGGTCGTCGCCCACGTAGGCGGGGGCGGCGACGCAGATGGTGACCTCGGCCGGGTCGCGTCCGGCGTCCGCCGCGGCCTGCCGGACGGCCTTGACCATCCACTCGGTGAGGAAGGGGTCGGCGAGCTGGAGGATGAAGCCGTCGGCCAGTTCGCCCGCCATCGCCAGGGCCTTGGGGCCGTAGGCGCCCATCCAGACCGGCAGCTTGCCGTCGCGGACCCAGGGGATCTGGACCCGGTGGCCGCCGACGTCCGCCGCCCGGCCCTCGGCGAGATCGCGGATGACGCCGATCGCCTCGCCCAGCCGGGCCAGGGTGTTGGGCGGCCGCCCGGCCACCCGCATCGCGGAGTCGCCGCGGCCGATGCCGCAGACGGTGCGGTTGCCGTACATCTCGTTGAGGGTGGCGAAGGTGGAGGCGGTGACCTCGGGGGTGCGGGTGGAGGGGTTGGTGACCATCGGGCCGACGATCAGCCGCTCGGTGTGGTCCAGGATGCGGCTGTAGATGACGAACGGCTCCTGCCACAGGACGGCGGAGTCGAAGGTCCAGCCGTAGCGGAAGCCGTTGCGCTCGGCCCGGCGCATCAGGGAGACGACGGCGGAAGCGGGCGGGTCGGCCTGCAGAACGAGTCCGAAATCCACGGCGGGCTCCTTAGATGAGGTACTGGCAGGTGCCGCGCGGGATGTACTGGCCGTGCCCCGCGTGCCCGGTGAACTCGCGGCGTTCGATGACGAGTTCGCCCCGGGAGAGGACCGTCTCGACACGGCCGGTGAGCCGCTTGCCCTCGTACGGCGAGTAGTCGACGTTCATGTGGTGGGTCTCGGCGGAGAGGGTCTGCTCGGCGGTGGGGTCGTAGAGGACGATGTCGGCGTCGGCGCCGGGGGCGATGGTGCCCTTCTTCGGGTACAGGCCGAACATCCGCGCCGGGGTGGCGCAGGCGATCTCGATCCAGCGCCGGCGGCTGATCCGGCCCTCCACGACACCCTGGTGGAGGAGGTCCATCCGGTTCTCCACCCCGGGCATCCCGTTGGGGATCTTGGAGAAGTCGCCGCGGCCCAGCTCCTTCTGCCCCTGGAAGCAGAAGGGGCAGTGGTCGGTGGAGACCACCTGGAGGTCGTTGGTGCGCAGCCCGCGCCACAGCGCCGCCTGGTGCTCACGGGGCCGCAGGGGCGTGGAGCAGACGTATTTGGCGCCCTCGAAGTCCGGCTCGGCGAGGTTGTCGGTGGACAGGAACAGATACTGCGGGCAGGTCTCGCCGAAGACGTTCAGCCCCTTGTCGCGGGCCTGGGCGATCTCGGCGAGGGCCTCCTCGGCGGAGACGTGGACGACATAGAGCGGGGCGCCGGCCACCCGCGCCAGCTGGATGGTGCGGTGGGTGGCCTCGGCCTCCAGGAGGACCCGGCGGACCTCGCCGTGGTAGCGCGGGTCGGTCTTCCCCTCGGCCAGCGCCTGTTCGACCAGGACGTCGATGGCGATGCCGTTCTCGGCGTGCATCATCACCAGCCCGCCGTTGTCGGCCGAGCGCTGCATGGCCCGCAGGATCTGCCCGTCGTCGCTGTAGAAGACACCGGGGTAGGCGGTGAACAGCTTGAAGGAGGTGACGCCCTCCGCGACCAGGAGGTCCAGCTCCTTGAGGGTGTGCTCGTTGACGTCCGAGAGGATCATGTGGAACGCGTAGTCGATGGCGCATTGTGCGTCGGACTTGGCGTGCCAGGTGTCCAGGCCGTCGCGCAGGGACTTGCCGCGCGACTGCACCGCGAAGTCGATGAGGGTGGTGGTGCCGCCCCAGGCCGCGGCGCGGGTGCCGGTCTCGAAGGTGTCGGAGGAGAAGGTCCCGCCGAAGGGGAAGTCCAGGTGGGTGTGGGCGTCGACGCCGCCCGGAATGACATATTTGCCGGTGGCGTCGAGGACCCGGTCCGCCGCCCCCGCCCAGCTCTCCGCGCCGGGGCAGCCGTGTGCGGCGAGGGCCGCGATCCGGCCCTCCTCCACCAGGACATCGGCGTGGATCTCATCGGCGGCGGTGATCACCAGACCGCCCCGGATGAGCGTACGTCCCACCATCCCTGCTCCCTTCGCATCAGCGACATCCGTGTGGCACCGGAAGGCGGAGCCCGACGCGCACCGTCCCCTCGGCAGGTCCGCTCCGCTGACGCCACGTCACCACCGGTCTACACCCGTAGATTCCGGCCGAGAGGGAGACCGTAGAAGCATGTCACCCACGGTGGCAATACCGTGACCGTGAATCAGTGGAGACCCGTCGTGTTGCGCCCACGATCAGCTGGACGGTTGAACGCGGGCCGGGGCGGGGGTGCGCACGGCGGGGCCGGAGGGGTGCGGGGGTGGCCCGGTGGGCAGATATCCGCCGACGCGGGCGGGGACCCTCGCGGGCGGGCGCTGCGGCACCCGGCGGACGACGCGGAAGGCGGCAGGTCATGGACCGGAGCACACCGTGGGAGTTCTCCGACGACCGGGGGCGCCTCGCGGTGGCCGGGGAGCGTCCGTACCGGATCGTGGCGTACATACAGGCGGGGGCGACGCTGTGGGACCACGGGATACGGCCCGTGGGGCTGTTCGGGTCCCCGCACGACGGCGCCGCCCCCGACCCCGCCAAGAGCGGGGAGCTGCCGCTCGGCGAGATCGACTACCTCGGCGCGGGCGACGCACTGCACCCGGACGCCCTGCTGGCGGCCGAGCCGGATCTGGTGGTGGCGGTGACCTACGACGGCGAGCAGGTCTACGGGCTGGAGCAGAAGACGGCGCTGGAGCTGGAGGCGCAGGTCCCGCTCGCCACGGTCGCGGTGGGCCCCGGCCGCAGCCTTGCCGAGGTGCGCGCACGGTTCGCGGCGCTCGCCGGCTCGCTCGGACGGGGCGAACCCCTGGGCGCGGCACGCGAGTTGGACGCGGCGGAGGACGCCCTGCGGCAGGCGGCCGGCGGCGCGGTACGGCCGCGGGTGCTGGCGCTGTCGCCCGCCGGACCCGAGCGGGTGCATCTGGCGCGGCCCGGCTCGTGGCCGGAGCTGCGGGCGCTGGCCGAACACGGTGTGGGGCTGCTGGAGCCGGCGGCCGGGCCCGGGCTGAACTGGTCCACGGTCGGGTGGGCGGACGCCGCGGCGATGGCGCCGGACGTCGTGCTGATGGACGTGCGGGGCAACGCGGCCCGGCCCGGGGAGCTGCGGACCGACGAGCACTGGCGCGCGATCGAGGCCCGGGCCCGGCTGCTGCCGTGGAACCCGGAGGCCCCGTGCAGCCGGCGGGCGCACACCCGCTTCTTCACCCTGGTGGCCGAGACGGTCCGGGAGGCGGCGACCCGGGCATAGTCCGTGCGCGCGGCCGCGCGCACGGCGGTGGCAGCTGCCGCGCCCCGGCTCGACGGCCGGCGCCGGAGCGGGGAGTCCCGCCCCGGCCGCGTCCGCCGGAAGCACGCCCTAGGACGGCGTCAGCATCCCCTGCGCCGCCTGGAGGGCGTCCGCGAGCAGTGCCGCGCCCTCTTCCGCCTCGGCGACGGTCAGCGTCATCGGGGGCGCGATGCGCAGCGAGGCGCCGCCCTGGCCGCCCTTGCCGACCAGCAGACCGCGCTCCCGGGCGGCCTCGACGACGAGTGACGCGGCCTCGGGCGCGCGCTCGTCGGTGCCGGGGCGGACGAGTTCGATGCCGATCATCAGGCCGCGACCGCGCACCTCCCGTACGACGCCGAGGCCCGCGGTCACCGCCCGCAGCCGTTCGATGAGCAGCCCGCCGACCCGCCGCGCGTTGCCCTGGAGGTCGTGTTCGAGGAGGTAGTTGAGGTTGGCGAGGCCCGCGGCCATGGTGACGGGGCTGCCGCCGAAGGTGGAGATGGAGTTCGCGCCGAGCGAGTTCATCACCTCGGCCCGGGCCACCACGCCGCCGATGGCCATGCCGTTGCCGATGCCCTTGGCGAAGGTGAGCAGGTCCGGCGGGCCGTTCTCGGCGTGCGCCTGCCAGCCCCAGAAGTGGTCGCCGGTGCGGCCCCAGCCGGTCTGCACCTCGTCGCTGATCCAGAGGATTCCGTGCCGGGCGAGCACCTCGCGGAAGGCGGCGTAGAGGCCGTCCGGCGGCATGGTGAACCCGCCGACGCCCTGGACCGGTTCGGCGATCAGTGCGGCGACGCCGCCCGCGGTCTGCTGGAGCATGTCCTCCAGGTCGGCGACGCAGGCCGCGGTGTACTCGGTGTCGCTCAGCGCGGCGTACGGGCCGCGGCTGCGCACCCCGCCGTGCACATAGAGGGCCTGGAGCGGCGAGAGGCTGGTCGGCGACCAGCTCTGGTTGCCGGTGATGCCGACGGTGGAGAAGGAGCGGCCGTGGTAACTGTTGCGCATCGCCAGGATCTGGTTGGAGCGGCGGTGCGTGGTGGCCAGCAGCAGCGCCGCGTCGTTGGCCTCGGTGCCGGAGGTGGTGAAGAAGACCCGGGCGTCGGGGATGCCGGACAGCGCCACGATCCGCTCGGCCAGATCGACCATGGGGCGCGAGAGGTAGAGCGTCGAGGTGTGGATGATGCGGCCGGCCTGCTCGCTGACGGCCTTGGTCACCTCGGGCAGCGCATGGGCCGTCATCGTGGTGAGGATGCCGCCGAAGAAATCGAGGTAGCGGTTGCCGTCGGCGTCCCAGACGTGCCGGCCCTCGCCGTGGGTGAGTTCGAGCGGCCGCTCGTAGTAGAGGCTGAGCCAAGAGGGCAGGACGGCCTGGTGGCGGGCGTGCAGGCCGGCCGGCTCGTGGGGCTGCCGGGTCACGGCTGCACCAGCCCGTCATAGGCGTCGGGGCGGCGGTCGCGGTAGAAGGCCCACTGCTGGCGGACCTCGTCGATCAGGGAGAAGTCGAGGTCGCGGACGACCAGTTCCTCCTTGGTGTCGCTGGCGGGTTCACCGACGAACTGTCCCCGGGGGTCGACGAAGTAGCTGGTGCCGTAGAAGTCGTTGTCGCCGTACTCCTCGACGCCGACCCGGTTGATGGCCGCGATGAAGTACTCGTTGGCGACCGCCGCCGCGGGCTGTTCCAGCTGCCACAGGTAGGCGGACAGGCCGCGGGATGTGGCGGAGGGGTTGTACACCAGCTGGGCGCCGTTGAGGCCCAGCTGCCGCCAGCCCTCCGGGAAGTGGCGGTCGTAGCAGATGTAGACGCCGACCTTGCCGACGGCGGTGTCGAAGACCGGCCAGCCGATGTTGCCCGGCTTGAAGTAGTACTTCTCCCAGAAGCCCTTGACCTGCGGGATGTGGTGCTTGCGATAGGCGCCCAGGAAGGTGCCGTCGGCGTCGATGACGGCGGCGGTGTTGTAGTAGAAGCCGGACTGTTCGACCTCGAAGACGGGGACGACGACGACCATGCCGGTCTCGCGGGCCAGGTCCTGCATCCGCCGGACGGTCGGGCCGTCGGGCACCGGCTCGGCCCAGCGGTAGTGCTCGGGCTCCTGCACCTGGCAGAAGTACGGAGCGTTGAAGACCTCCTGGAAGCCGATCACCTTCGCGCCCTGCGCGGCCGCCGCCCTGGCGTACTCCTCATGCTTCGCGATCATCGATTCGGTGTCGCCGGTCCAGGTGGCCTGGACCAGTGCGGCACGCACAACATCGGCCATGAGCTGCTCCTTTGTCGATGCGTCAGCCTGCAGCCCGCGCGGGGATCTACGCGTGTGGAGGCGACCGTAAGCCCCGTCACGCACCGTGGCAAGACCATCTCCCCTGTGGCGCGCCCGTGCGCCTCCCCGGAATATCGACAGGCAAGCTTGCAAGTTTGGCTGTCGATATCCTACGGTGGAGGCATGCCGGAAAAGGACCACGAACACCTCGCGACGGAGCTGGGCGCCGCCGTCGCCCTGCTCATGCGGCAGATGCGCATCGCCTCGCCGCACGGCGAGCTCAGCCCCACCCAGCGCGCGGCGATCGGCCGCATCGATGCCGACGGCGAGACCACCATCGCCGCCCTGGCCCGTGCCGAGCGGGTCCGTCCGCAGTCCATGCGGCTGACCGTCGGATCACTGGAGGAACGCGGGATCCTCGCCCGCCGCCCCCATCCGACGGACGGCCGCCAGGTCGTCTTCTCGCTCACCGAGGAGGGCCGCCGGATTCTCGCCCTCGTCCGGCAGGCCAAGCACAACTGGCTGGCGGTGGCCATCGCCGACCGGCTGACGCCCGAGGAACAGCGGACCCTGGCGACGGCCACCGTGCTGATGCGGCGGCTGATGCCGGAATGAACGAGGTCCCCGCCCCCGCACGGAGCGGCGTGGCAGCGGGAGCGGCCCTGCCGTCCGCGCGCGTCGCCCCGCCCCGGGAGACCGGCGCGCCGCCCGCCGGCTCCGGTCCCGCCTTCGGCGCCCGGCTGCTGGCGCCCCTGCTGCTCGGCTCGCTGCTGAACCCCATCAACTCGACGATGATCGCCACCGCGCTGGTGGCCATCGGCCGGGACTTCCACGTCGGCGCCGCCGACACCGCCTGGCTGATCTCCGCGATGTACCTCGCCAGCGCGGTGGGACAGCCGTGGATGGGGCGGCTCGCCGACCGCGTCGGGCCGCGCCGGGTGTTCCTGGCCGGTGCGGTGACCGTCTGCGTGGGGGGCGTCATCGGGGCGTGCGCGCCCGGCTTCGCGCTGCTGGTCGTCTCACGGGTGGTGCTCGGGATCGGTACCGCGGCGGCCTACCCCGCCGCGATGGCGGTGCTGCGCGCCGAGTCGGCGCGGACCGGCCTGCCCACCCCCCGCCGGGTGCTCGGCCGGCTCTCCCTCGCCGCGATGAGCAGCGCGGCCATCGGCCCCACCCTGGGCGGACTGCTGGCCGCGACGGCGGGGTGGCGCGCGGTGTTCGCGGTGAACGTGCCGCTCGCGCTGCTCGCCCTGCTCGGCGCCCTCCGCTGGCTCCCGGCCGACCGGAAGGAGGCCCGGCCGGGAGGCGGCCGGGCCGGCTCCTCCTCCCTCGACCCGCTGGGCATGCTCCTGTTCGCCGCGGCGCTGACCTGCGCCATGGTCTTCCTGCTGCGGCTGCAGGACCCGCAGTGGCTGCTGCTGGCGCCGGCCGGGCTGCTCTCGGGCGTCCTGGTGTGGTGGCAGCTGCGCCATCCGGCGCCCTTCATCGACCTGCGGATGCTCGCCCGCAACGGCGCGCTGGTGCGCACCTATCTGCGCCACGGCCTGGCCTACCTCGTCATGTACAGCGTGCTGTACGGCTTCAGCCAGTGGCTGGAGCAGGCGCACGGCGCGTCGTCCTTCCAGGCCGGGCTGATCATGCTGCCGCTGTCGCTGGCCGCCGCGGCCTTCTCCCTCGTGGGCGCCCGGACGCGGGGCATCCGCGGCCCGCTGGCCTTCGCCGCGCTCTCCCTCGCCCTGGGCGGCGGGGTCCTGCTCCTGCTGCACGGCGCCAGCCCGCTGATCGTCCTGCTCGGCGCCGGGGTGCTCTTCGGCATACCGCAGGGCCTGTCCTCGACGGGCAACCAGGCCGCCGTCTACGCCCAGGCACCGGCCGACGGCGTGGGTGCGGCCGCCGGGCTCCAGCGCACCGCCCAGTACATCGGCGCGATCACCGCGTCCGGCCTCATCGGGGTGCTGTACGGGCAGCGTGCGACGGACTCCGGACTGCACGAGATCGCCCTGATCGGCGTCGTGCTCGGCCTGCTGCTGCTCGCCCTGACCCTCGCCGACCGCGGCCTGCGGCCCGGCACCTCCCGGACCGGGACCGGCGGCTGAATCCGGCCATCGGTCCCCCGGCCACAACGGCCACCACAACCACCTCCGCCAAACACGTCATAGCGTCACCATCCGTCACCACCCAAGGAGCACCCGTGCCCGCCACCACCCTCGATGCCACGTCCGCCCTGATACTGGTCGACCTCCAGCGGGGCATCGCCGGCCTGCCCTGCGTCCCGGTGCCCGCCGCCGAGGTCATCGGGCGCGGCGCCCGGCTGGCCGCCGCCTTCCGGGCCCGCCGGCTGCCCGTCGTCCTGGTGAACGTCACCGGCGGGGCGCCGGGCCGCACCCAGTCCCCGCGGCCGGGCGGCACGCCGCCCGCCGACTGGGCCGAGCTGGTCCCCGAACTCGACCGGCAGGACGGCGACATCCTCGTCACCAAGCAGCAGTGGGGCGCCTTCCACGGCACGAACCTGGACCTGGAGCTGCGCCGGCGCGGGGTCACCCACGTCGTGCTCGCCGGCATCGCGACCAGCATCGGCGTCGAGTCCACCGCCCGGGCCGCGCACGAGCACGGCTACCACGTCACCATCGCCACCGACGCGGTGACCGACCTGGACCCCGAGGCGCACCGCAACAGCCTGGAGCGGATCTTCCCGCGGCTCGGCGAGACCGACACGGCCGAGGCGATCCGGGCGCTGCTCGGCTGAGGCTCAGCGCGGCAGGCCGTCGAGCGGCGCCGGGTGGCCGGGCGGGCGCCGCTCGTGCCAGCGCAGCGCGTCCTCCAGCTGGGCGGCCAGCGAGATCAGCAGGGGCTCCGCGTGGGCCGGGCCGAGCAGCTGGGCCCCCAGCGGCAGACCGCCGGCGCTGAATCCCGCGGGCACGCTCACACCGGGCCAGCCCAGGACGTTCCACGGCCAGGCGTACGGGCAGGCAGCGATCATGGCCTGATCCGTACGCCAGCCGCTGAGCTTGGCGAGGGTGCCGATGCGCGGGGGCGGAGTGGCGGTGGTCGGCGTCAGCAGGACGTCGTAGGGGCCGAACAGCGCGCCGATGCGGGTCTGTTGGCGCCGTTCGGCGGCGCGCGCCCGGCGCAGCACGGGGCCGCCCAGCAGCCGGCCCATCCGCGCCGCCCCCCGCGTCCGGCGGTCCAGCAGGGCGCGGTCGGGGACCCGGTCCGCCCACTCCCCCACACCGGCCGTGGCGCGCGGCACGAAGGCGAGCCCGACCAGCCCGTAGTCCGGTTCGGCCTCCTCGACGAGGTGCCCCAGGCCCGACAGGGTGTGGGCGAGCCCGGTGACCGCGGCCCGCACGTCGGGGTGCAGCGGCTTGCGGGTGAAGGTGAGGGGCGCCTTCCAGGACAGTGCGATCCGCAGCCGGCCCGGGTCGCGGCCGGCCGCCTCACGGGCCGCGATGGCGGGCGGCCGGTGCAGATCGCCCTCGTGGTTGCCGCTGGCCACGTCCAGCAGCAGCGCCGCGTCCCCGACCGTACGGGCCAGCGGTCCGATGCCGGTGATGCCCTGGAAGGACTCGGGGTCGGGCCAGGTGGAGATGCGGCCGCGCTGGGGTTTGATGCCGACCAGATGGGACCAGGCGGCGGGGATGCGGACCGAGCCGGCGCCGTCGGTGCCGAGGGCCGCGGGCACCAGCCCGGCCGCGACCGCCGCGGCCGAGCCGCCCGACGAGCCGCCCGGGGTGTGGGCGAGGTTCCAGGGGTTGCAGGTGTTGCCGAAGGCCGGGCCCTCGGTGAACGGCCACTGCCCCAGTTCGCAGGCGTTGGTCTTGCCGACGATGATCGCGCCGGCCGCGCGCAGCCGCCGGACGACCTCGGCGTCCTGCTCCTTGGGCGGGAACTCACCGGCGCAGCCGAAGGCGGTCGGCTCGCCCGCCACATCGGTGTCGTCCTTGACCGCGACCGGCACCCCGAGCAGCGGCAGCCGCTCCCCGGCCGCCAGCCTGCGGTCGGCCTCCGCGGCCTCGGCCTGCGCCGCCTCCCCGCGCACCCGCCGGAAGGCGTTGACCGTGCCCTGGGTGGCCGCGATGCGCTCCAGCGCGCGCCGGACCAGCGCGGTCGAGGTCACCCGCCCCTCGGCCAGCGCCCGCGCCTGTTCGGCGAGGCCCTCCAACTCCCCGGCCGGTGCGCCGGTGTGCCGGGCCGGGGCCGTCCCGGTCTCGCTGTCCTGGCTCTCGTCAACGCTCACGCTGCGTGCCCTCCCTGGGACCGCTCATTCGAACGAACGGTCCCAGGAGGCTAATCGCCACCTCGATCACCATCAACGGTGCCGCGCGGGGCGGCACATCGACGACACACGGACGGCACACAGCGGCCGGCTGTACCTGCGGTGTGTCGTCCGGAATACGCCGCTCGGGACCGTGGACCGGACGCCGGCGCCGTCACCGCGGGTCGACGACCATGGCCGCCCCGCCGCCGCGCCGTACCTTCTCGGCCGCGGCCAGCCAGCGGCCGTCCGGCAGCCGCTGGACGCCGGTGGCCGCCCCGATCTCCGGGTTCTGCGTGAAGGCGTGGCCGAGCGCTTCGAGTTGGGTGCGCAGCGGGCTGTTCCACAGGGCGGGTTCGAGGTCGGTGCGTGCCGCGTTGCGCTGGCTGGCGCGCGGCGCGGCGATGGCCTCGGCCAGGGGCATCCCCCGGTCGAAGTGGTTGACCAGGGTCTGCAGCACGGTGGTGATGATGGTCGCGCCGCCGGGCGAGCCGAGCGCCACCACCGGCCGGCCGTGCCGCAGCACGATCGTCGGCGAGATGGACGAGCGCGGCCGCTTGCCGGGGCCGGGAAGGTTGGGGTCACGGACCGCCGGGTCGGCGGGCGCGAAGGAGAAATCGGTGAGTTCGTTGTTGAGCAGGAAGCCGCGGCCGGGGACGACGATGCCGCTGCCGCCGGTCTGTTCGATGGTCAGGGTGTAGGCGACGACATCGCCCCACTTGTCGGCGACGGTCAGATGGGTGGTGTTCTGCCCCTCGTACGTCGTCGGGGCGGCCTGGCCCGCGCTGCCGCAGGGCGTCGGGTGGCGCGGGTCGCCGGGCGCCAGCGGGCTGGTCAGGGCCTTGTCGTCGCGGATCAGGCAGGCCCGGGAGTCGGCGAACCGCTGCGAGGTGAGGCCCCTGGTCGGTACGTCCACCTGCGCCGGGTCGCCGACCCAGCGGCCGCGGTCGGCGAAGGCGATCCGGCTCGCCTCCAGGTACCGGTGCAGAAACTGCCGCTCGCTCAGGTGGGAGAGGTCGCTCCGCTCCAGGATGTTGAGCGCCTCGGCGACGGTGGTGCCGCCGGAGGAGGACGGCGCCATGCCGTAGACGTCGAGGCCGCGGTAGCGGGTGTGGGTCGGCGCCTGCTGCAGGGCCCGGTAGGCGCGCAGATCGGCGGTGGTCAGCCGGCCGGGCCGCACCCTGCGGGTGGAGCCGGGGCGGACCGGCGGTGTCCGTACGGTCCGGACGAGGTCGCGGCCCAGTGCACCGTCGTAGAGCGCGCCGACGCCCTTGGCCGCCAACTCCCCGTAGGTGCGCGCCAGATCCGGGTTCTTCAGGGTCGAGCCCACGGCCGGCAGCTTGCCGCCGGGCAGGAAGAGGCGGGCGGTCGCCGGGAAGTCCCGGAAGCGCGCCTCGTTGTCGGCGGTCTGCCGGCGGAAGGTCGCATCGACGGTGAACCCGTCGGTGGCCAGCTTGCGGGCCGGGCCCAGCACCTGGCCCAGGGACCGGGTGCCCCAGGCGCGCAGGGCGGTGGCCCAGGTGGCGGGGGTGCCCGGGGTGCCGACGCCCAGCCCGCTGGTGACGGCCTGGTCGAAGGGGAGCGGTGCGCCGTTCTCCAGGAAGAGGTCCGGGCCGGCCGAGCGCGGGGCCCTCTCGCGGCCGTCGAGGGTGCGTATCGCGTGCGACCGGGCGTCGTAGGACACGAGGTAGCCGCCGCCACCGATGCCGGCGGAGTAGGGCTCGGTGACCCCGAGGGCGGCGGCGGTGGCGACCGCGGCGTCCACGGCGTTGCCGCCCGCCCTGAGCACCGCGATGCCGGCGGCGGAGGCGTCCGCGTCGACGCTGGAGACGGCGCCGCCGTAGCCGACGGCGACCGGGGCCTTCCGCGGTGCGGTGGCGGGGTCCGGGGCCGCGCGGCCGGGGTGCGGGGCCGCTGCTGACCCGGCCGCGGCCGGTATCGCCACCAGGGAGCCGGCCAGCGCGGCGGCCGCTCCCAGGACGGTCAGGCGTCGGACTCTGGTCATACCGGGTTCCTCCAGGGGCCTGTGAGGGGCGGCAAGCGGCCGGAGCCTACTCGTGCGCACCCCGCCCCGACAGGGGTGCGGCGGGGGCGGTACGCCCATGGCCGTACGGCCCGGCCGCCACGATGACGTACGCCTCGGCTGCCCGTTTGCGTACGGATCCCGGTAGGCCCGCACGGACCGGGACAAGCCGCCCCGGCGGCCCTCCCGCCCTCGAACACCCACCCGGACTGCCGCTACGCTCCCCGGCCATGGACGACACCCTGCAGCTCCTGACCACCGCGGCCGTGGCCCTCGCGGTGGGCCTGGCCGCCGGCTGGGCCGTGCGGTCGGCGGCGGTCGGCCGCAAGCTGACCCGTGAACAGGCCTTCTTCGGGCTGCCGGACGGCTCGGAGTGCGTCCTGGTCACGCACCGGGACAGCTCCTCGGCCCACTGGAGCATCCCGCGCCATGACGCGCTGGCGCTGCTGGGGCTGGCCGCGGTGGTCGAGAACTGCGGCGCGCACCCGGAGATCGCGCCGCACGACACCGGGCTCCAGGGCTTCGGCGCCCGCACCGAGTTCTGTGTCGGCGACCCGACCGCGCACCGCAGGCTGGCGGCCCATCTGTCCAGTCTGCTGCCGGGGATCGCGGTGCATCCGGGGGACGAATCCGGTGGGGGCCGCGGCACCTTCACCATCGGCGGCTCGGCGTACCGGCCGGAGCCCGGAGCCGTCGAGTATGTGCTGCTGGCCCGGCTGCGGGCCGGTGAGGGGGACCGGCCGGTGTTCCTGGCGGCCGGCCAGCGCCCGGTCACCCACCGGGCCGCGGTCCGCCATCTGGTCCGCAACCGGGCCCGGCTGGCCCGCAAGCACGGCGCCGAGGGCCAGTTCTGTCTGCTGCTGAAGGTGGTCAACTCGCAGGCGTACGGGCCCGATGTCGTCGAGCTGGTCGCCGATGTCACCAAGGCCGCGACCACGGCCGCGGAGCCGAAGGGGCACCGGGCGGCGGCCTGAGCGCGCCGCGCGGTGGTCCGGCGCGCCGTCCGAGGGGCAGCCGCCGGGCCGGTCTGCGAGGCTCGGAGGCATGATCGCCGGTATCCGTTCGTCCCTTCTGCGCTGGAACGTCGCCCTCCCGGTACTGGCCGTGGTGCTGCTGGCGCTGACCTGGGGCGTGGCGCTGCCGGTGTGGCTGGTGGTGCTGGTGTCGTGCTTCCTGGCCGGGGCGGTGCTGGCCGCGGTGCACCACGCGGAGGTGATCGCGCACCGCGTGGGTGAGCCGTTCGGGTCGCTGGTGCTGGCGGTCGCGGTGACCGTCATCGAAGTGGCGCTGATCGTCACCCTGATGGCCGACGGCGGCGTCAAGAGCGCCGGACTGGCCCGGGACACCGTCTTCGCGGCCGTGATGATCACCTGCAACGGCATCGTCGGACTGTCGCTGCTGGTCGGCTCGCTGAAGCGCCGGGTAGCCGTCTTCAACGCCGAGGGCACGGGCGCGGCGCTGGCGACGGTCGCCACTGTGGCCGGGCTGAGCCTGGTCCTGCCGACGTTCACCACCAGCACGCCGGGGCCGCGGTTCTCCGCTCCGCAGCTGGCGTTCGCGGCGCTGGCCGCACTGATCCTCTACGGCCTGTTCGTGGCCACCCAGACGGTCCGGCACCGGGACTACTTCTTGCCGGTGACCAGCTCCGGCGAGGTGATCGAGGGGGCCGACCACGCCGATCCGCCGCCCGCCCGGGCCGCACTGGCCAGCCTCGGGCTGCTGGCCCTGGCGCTGATCGCGGTGGTCGGTCTGGCCAAGGCGGTGTCCCCCACCATCGAGTCGGGGGTGGCCGCGGCCGGGCTGCCGTCGTCCGCCGTGGGCATCGTGATCGCCCTGCTGGTGCTGCTGCCGGAGACCCTCGCGGCGGTCCGCGCGGCGCACCGCGACCGGGTCCAGACCAGCCTGAATCTGGCCCTCGGCTCGGCGATGGCCAGCATCGGGCTGACCATCCCCGCGGTCGCGCTGGCCACCGTCTGGCTGCCGGTCCCCCTGGTCCTGGGGCTGGGCGCGAGCCATATGGTGCTGCTCGCGCTGACCGTGGTCGTCGGCACCCTCACGGTCGTCCCGGGCCGGGCCACCCCGTTGCAGGGCGGCGTCCATCTGGCCCTGCTGGCCGCCTACATCGTGCTGGCCGTCAGCCCGTGAGGCACTCCGGTCGCCCCGCCCGGAAGGCCGCTACCGGTCGCCGGGCTCCCCGCCCGACAGCCGGTAGGGCACGTTGATCACGGTCACCCCGGGGCTGAACAGCAGCCGGGCCCGCAGCCGCAGCGCGCTCTGGTTGTGCAGCGGCTGCTCCCACCAGCGGCTGACGAGGTGTTCGGGCAGCACGACCGTGACCGCGCCGCCCGGGTGCCGCCGGCAGACGTCCTGGACGTGGTCGAGCACCGGCCGGGTGTAGTCGCGGTAGGGCGAGCTGAGCACCTGGAGCGGTACGTCGATGTCGTGGGCGTCCCACTGCGCGTGCAGCGCGCGCACCTCGTCCGGATCGACCGCGACGGTCAGCGCGTCCAGGGTGGTCGGACGCATCGCCCGGGCGTAGCCGAGGGCCTTGAGCGCGGGTGCGTCCAGGGCGTTGACCAGCACCATCACATAGCTGCCCGCCGGCTCCCAGGGCCGGGTGCCGGGCGCGGCCGCCAGCTCCCGCCCGACCCGCCGGTAGTGCCGGTGCACCGCGCGCATGCCGGTGAACAGCAGCGGCATGGCGATCACCACGATCCACGCGCCGTGCACGAACTTGGTGAGCAGGACGATGACCAGGACCGCGCCGGTGAGCACCGCACCGCACGCGTTGATCGCCTGGGAGCGCCGGTGGTGGTGCCGTTCGCGCCGCGGCAGCCCCGGTTGTGCCAGTGCGGTGCGCCAGTGCCGGACCATGCCGGTCTGGGAGAGCGTGAAGGAGACGAAGACGCCGATGATGTAGAGCTGGATGAGCCGGGTGAGTTGCGCGTCGAACACCACGATCAGCCCGATCGCGGCCAGCGCGAGCAGGATGATGCCGTTGGAGAACACCAGCCGGTCGCCGCGGTTGCGCAGTTGCCGGGGCAGATAGCGGTCCGAGGCGAGGATCGACGCCAGCATCGGGAAGCCGTTGAAGGCCGTGTTGGCGGCGAGGATCAGCACCCCGGCCGTGAAGGCCTGCAGCAGGTAGAAGAGGGTGTCGGCGCCGCCGAAGCTGGTGCGGGCGATCTGGGCGAGCGCGGTGGGCATCGTGGCGTCCGGCGGCAGCCCCAGGTCGGTGGGCCGCGCGGCGACATGGACGTCGTAGCGCATCGCCAGGACGGTGATCCCGCTGAACATGGTGACGGAGAAGAAGCCCATGATCAGCAACGTGGTGGCGGCGTTGCGGCTCTTGGGTCTGCGGAAGGCGGGCACGCCGTTGCTGATCGCCTCGACACCGGTCAGCGCGGTGCAGCCGGAGGCGAACGCCCGCATCCCCAGCAGGACCAGCGCCAGCCCGGTGTAGCCCGCCTCGGCGTGCAGTGGCAGGCCCGCGGACTCGGCGCGGAGGGTCGCGCCGGTGGCCGTCCGTACGGCCGCGTACCCGAACATCAGGTAGACGAAGAAGACGAATCCGTAGGTGGGGACGGCGAAGACGCGCCCCGACTCCCGTACGCCGCGCAGATTCATCAGGGCCAGCAGCGCCACGAACCCCACGGACAGCGCCACGTCGTGGCCGCCCAGCGACGGGATCGCGGAGGTGATCGCGGCGACGCCGGACACCACGGACACCGCGACGGTCAGCACGTAGTCCACCAGCAGGGCGCTCGCCGCGGTCAGCGCGGCGTTCCGCCCGAGGTTGCGCGCGCTGACGAGGTAGGCGCCGCCACCCCCGGGATAGGCGTAACAGGTCTGCCGGTAGGAGGCCACGACGACCACCAGCACCAGCACGATGGCGGCCGCCGCGTACCAGGTCAAGGAGAGCAGGGCGACCCCGCCCAGGCCCGTCACCAGCAGGATCTCCTCGGTGGCGTAGGCGACCGAGGACAGCGGGTCGCTGCAGAAGATCGGGAGCGCGAGCCGCTTGGGCAGCAGCGTCTCGCCGAGCCGCGCACTGTCCAGCGGACGGCCCACCATCATCCGCTTCGGCCGGGAGAAGAGGCTCACAGTGGGACAAGCTAGGGGCCGCCCGGCGAGGGTCCGGGGAGGCTCGCGGAGCCGTGCCCGGCGCGGCCACCCCGCCGGCGAAGGGCGTCCCGGCCGGTCCGGCCGTGCGGGCCGATCGGGTAGCGAACCCGCCCGTCGCGGTGTCGCTCCCGCCGCCCCCGAGGGCCGCGTGAGAGCACGTGAGGGGTGACATCCGACGAGCACACAAGAGGCCGGCGGGGGTGGTGCAAGGCCGCGCTCGTGCTCGGTGCGCTCTCCGCCGGCCGGCTGCTGCTCCCGTCCGGTGCCCCGGAGAGCGGCGGCCCTCCCACGCCGCGTGCCGCCGGCGCCGGACCCCGCTCGGGCGCCGGGCGACCCGCCGCGGAGGGCGGCCCGGACGGCTACCGGCTGCGGCCGATGGCCGGCGAGACCTCCCGCTCCGGCCCGGGCGCCTCGCCGCCGCACCCCGAGGTCGCGTGCACGCTGTCCGCCGGCCACCGGGAGGTCTTCCTCACCTTCGACGACGGGCCGCACCCCCGCCACACCCCCGAGATCCTGCGGATCCTGCGCCGCCACGGCGCCCGCGCCACGTTCTTCGTCCTCGGTGAGAACGCCGTCGCCTTCCCCGGGCTGTTGCAGATCATCGCCGACGAGGGGCACGCCGTCGGCAACCACACCTGGAGCCATCCGCAGCTCACCACGCTGCCGCCGGGCGCCGTCCGCAGCGAACTCGGCCGCACCAGCAGCCTGATCGAGGACGTCCTGGGCAGCGCCCCAGACCTGGCCCGCGCCCCGTACGGCGCGTGGGACGACCCGTCGCTGAGCATCTGCAACGACCTGGGCATGTCGCCGGTCGGCTGGGCCGTCGACTCGCGGGACTGGACGACTCCCGGCGCGGTGGCCATCACCGACACCGTCCTGGACGAGGTCCGTCCCGGCGCGATCGTCCTGTCGCACGACGGCGGCGGCGAGCGCGCCCAGACCGTGCGGGCGCTGGAGTGGTATCTGCCACGTCTGCTGGACGACGGCTTCCGTCCGCTGCGTATCGAGCCGTGACGCCCGGCCCCCGACGGCGCCCGCACGGGGCGGAGTTCCACGCCGGACGGTGCCGCCCCGCCCCTCGCGGACGGCTGGCGGCGCGGGGTGAGAGCCGTCACCCGGGATGCCGGAAGCTCTCCCCATGGTTTATCGTTCAATTGGAAGCGGGGCCGCACGACGGTGCCCGAGGGCCCTTCCTCCGGGAGGCCGGCCCGCCACCACGCGGCAGGAACGCCGACAGCCGCCGGCACCCCGCCCCCTTGAACCGCCCCGGCCGAATTCCCCCGTTCGGCCGGGGCTTCCCCTTTCCCGGCAGGTCCCGGCGGCGGCGACCTGCCCCGGGCGATCCGTCCCTGCGGCCGCGGTCAGCGCAGATACGACGCCCCGTTGACGTCCAGCACCGCCCCCGAGACCCAGACGGCCTCCGGCGAGGCGAGGTAGTGCACGGCGGACGCGACCTCCTGCGGCGAGGCGACCCGGCCGAACGGGCTCTGCTGCCGCACCTCGTCCGTCAGCCGGTCCTCGACCCGCTCCGTCGCGACGAAGCCGGGCGCCACGGAGGCCACGCCGATGCCGTACGGCGCCAGATGGACCGCCAGCGATTGGCCCATCGCGTGCAGCGCCGCCTTCGACGCGCCGTACGCCGGGTGGTCCGGCTCCCCACGGAACGCGCCCCGCGAGCCGATGTTGACGATCCGCCCGCTCACCTCGCGCTCGATCATGTTCCGCGCCGCGCAGTGCGTCAGATGCGCCGCCCCCAGCAGATTCACGTCCACCAGCCGCCGCCAGACCCGCTGCCACTCCTCGAAGGACGTACGGTCCAGCGGATGCGGCTCGTTGGCCGCCGCGTTGTTGACGAGCACATCGACGCCGCCCAGCCCGTCGACGGCCGCCTCGACGAGCGCCGCCGCCCCCTCCGGTGTGCCCACGTCCCCCTGCACCAGGACGTGCCCGCCGCCCGCCAGTCCCGCGAACGCCTCCTCGGCCGCCTCCCGCCGCGAGGCGTAATGCAGCGCGACCCGGTCCCCGTGCGCCGCGAAGATCTCCGCGACCGCCCGGCCGATCCCCCGCGAGGCCCCGCTCACCAGTACCGCCCGGCTCATCGCACGGCCCCCGCCCGGACACCCGGACGGCCGCGACGGACCGGCCGCCCGCGGGACCTGCGGAACTCACCCGGAGCCCGGCAACCATTCATCAGCGGATCCGTCCTCACCATGCGTGATGCCCTCACGGCCGTGTGCCGTGCCACCCACGATCGTAAGGATCATGCCGGGCGGGGCGCACCCGTTCGGCCGACACCCGGATCCCCGGTGGACGTGCCGCGGCGGCCGAACCGCCGTTGAATGCTGTCTGTCCGCATGTGCCAGAAGGGCCGGCGTTCATTCGGGAGCACCATGTCGTTGCCGAAGACCCCGGGCGCCCCCGCCGCGTCCGGCGCACCCCGTCCCCGGGGTGCGCTGCGCCGCATCGGGGAGTGGTGCGCCCGCCACTTCGTCGTGGTCATCGTGCTGTGGCTGGCCGCCCTGGCCGGGCTGCAGGTGCTGCAACACTCCTACGGCGGTGACTACTCCGACGACTTCGCGCTGCCCGGCGTCCAGTCGACCAAGGGCCGCGACGTGCTGAAGGCGCACGAGCCGAAGGCCGGCGGCTACAGCAGCCAGGTCGTGCTGCACGACGCGGACCGGCCGCTGACCGCCGTCCGCAGCCAGATCGACGGCGCCGTCACCGACCTGGGCAAACTGCCGGAGGTGCTGGCCGCGCAGAACCCGCTGCCCGCGCCCGGCGCGGCGCCCGCCAAGCCCCCGCCCGGCACCCCGAACGTCGGCCCGCTCTCCACCGACGGCCGCACCGCCTACATCACGATGCGCTTCAGCGTGCAGCCCTCCACCCTGAAGCCGGACTACCTCGACGGCGTCGACGCGGCGGTCAAGCCGCTGCGCGCGGCGGGCGTGGAGGTGGAGTACGGCGGGCCGCTGGGCGAGCTGGCCCGGCCGGCGCCCAACGACCGGATCAGCGAGGTCATCGGCTTCGGGGTGGCGATCCTGGTGCTGCTGATCGGCTTCGGCAGCGTGCTGGCGGCCGGCGTGCCGCTGGTGACCGCGCTGATCGGGGCCCTGTGCGGGGTGGCGTGCCTGGGGCTGCTGGCGGCCGTCTCCGTCTTCGCCACCGTCTCGCCCACGCTGGCGACGATGATCGGTCTCGGCGTCGGCATCGACTACGCGCTGTTCCTGCTCACCCGCCACCGGCAGAACCTGATGGACGGCGCGGACCCGGTCACCGCCGCGGGCCGGGCGGTGGCCACCAGCGGCCGGGCGGTGCTGGTGTCCGGCTGCACCGTGATCATCGCGCTGATGGGGCTGTGGGTCTCCCAGCTCTCCTTCATCGGCAAGCTCGGCGTGGCGGCGGCCCTCACCGTGGTCTCCGCGGTGCTCGGCGCGCTCACCCTCGTCCCGGCGCTGCTCGGACTGATCGGTCGGCGGATCGACCGGCTGCACGTCCGCCACCCCATCGCCGAGACCGACGCCCCGCCCGGCGAGGAGGCGCGCGGCACCTGGCACCGGTACGCCCAGCGGGTGGAGCGCCGCCCCTGGTGGTACCTGGCCGGCGGGGTGCTGGTGGTGGTCGTGCTGGCCCTCCCGGTCTTCTCGATCCAGCTCGGGCACATCGGCGACGGCGCCGATCCCAAGTCGTTCACCGACCGGCGGGCCTTCGACCTGATGTCGTCGGCGTTCGGGCCCGGCTCCAACGGCCCGCTGACCCTGGTCATCGACGAGTCGGCGGTCCCGCAGGCGGACCGCCCGATGCTGGCGACGCAGGCCGGGAAGGCGCTCACCGGGGTCCCGGGCGCGGCCCTGATCACCCCGCTGAAGGCCACCCCGGACGGCGCGGTGCTCACCGGGACCGCGTACTCCACCCAGGCGCCGCAGAACGCGGCCACCACCGATCTGGTCAAGCGCCTGGAGCACGACGTGCTGCCCCAGGCGGTGAAGGGCACCGACGCGGAAGGCTATGTAACGGGCACGACCGCCGGGCAGGTCGACTTCCTGGACATCGTCGCCAGCCGGCTGCCGCTGATCATCGCGGTGGTGGTCGCCCTCGCGTTCGTGCTGATCCTGATCGTCTTCCGGGGCCTGCTGGTGGCGGTGAAGGCCGCGGTGCTCAACGTGCTGTCGATCGCCGCCTCGTACGGGGTGGTGGTGGCGGTCTTCCAGTGGGGCTGGGGCGGTCCGGCGCTCGGGGTCTCGGGCCTGGTGCCCATCGAGAGCTACGTCCCGATGATGATGTTCGCGATCGTCTTCGGGCTGAGCATGGACTACGAGATCTTCCTGCTGTCGCGGGTGCACGAGGCGTGGAAGCGGACGGGCGACGCCAAGGCGAGCGTGGCGCACGCGCTGGAGATCACCGCACGGGTGATCACCTGTGCCGCGCTGATCATGGTGAGCGTGTTCGCGGCCTTCCTCCTCAGCGACAACATCGTGGTGAAGATGCTGGGCCTCGGTCTGGCCGTGAGCGTGCTGATCGACGCCACCGTGGTGCGGCTGCTGCTGGTGCCGGCGGTGATGACGCTGCTGGGCCCGGCCGCCTGGTGGTCGCCCCGGTGGCTGGACCGGACCCTGCCACATGTGAACACGGAGGGCGAGGAGCGGCTCCCCACGTCTGGGGCGGGGAGCGGCGGGGAGCGGCGGTAGGGCAAGGTGTCGGGCGGCGTGCGGGCGGGGGCGGGGCGCCGGGATCACGGCAGGTCCGGGCCCCGTGGACGGCGGCCGGCCGCCCGCCGATCTGCGAACGCCCGCGGATCCCGCGATCATCGAACCATGGCCCCCACCGCCGAGCGTGGCTCGGCCCCGTACCCCCTGATCCGGCCGATGCTGGCCACGATCGGCCCGCTGCCCACCGCGGGCGAGGAGACGGTCTGGGCCTTCGAGGCCAAATGGGACGGCGCGCGCTGCATCGTCCACACCGCGGGCGACGGCACCCTCCGCCTGATCACCCGGGCGGGCAACGACGCGACCGCGACCTACCCGGAGCTGGGCCCGCTGGGTGCGCAGCTGCGCGGCCGGCCGGCGGTGCTCGACGGCGAGGTGGTGGCGCTGGACGCCCGCGGACGGCCGGACTTCGGCCTGCTCCAGCGCCGGATGGGCGTGGTCAACCCGCGCCGCACCGCCCGCCTGGCGATGGAGCACCCGGTGCACCTGGTCCTCTTCGACATCATGTTTCTGGCCGGCTCGCTGCTCGGTGCGCCGTATTACGAGCGGCGGTCGATCCTGGCCGGGCTGGGGCTGAGCGGCCCGAACTGGTCGGCGCCCGCGTATGTCGAGGGCCATGGGCAGCAGGCATGGGAGGCCTCGCTGCAAGGCGGCCTCGAAGGGGTGGTGGCCAAGCGCCTGACCAGCGCGTATCTGCCCGGCGTGCGGTCACCCGAGTGGCGCAAGACGAAGCATCTGCAGACCCTGGACGTGGTCATCGGGGGCTGGACGGAGGGCCACGGCGGGCTGGCCGGACTGCCCGGCAGCATCCTGGCGGGGGTGGCGGAACCGGCCGGGCTGCGCTACGTCGGGTCCGTCGGGTCGGGGCTGTCAGCACGCGAGCGCCAGGAGCTGGCGCAGTACCTGGGCGTCATCCCGCTCGACCGGTCGCCGTTCGTGAACCCCGTGGACCTCGCGGCGCCGCACTGGGCCGAGCCCCGGCTCGTCGCCGAGGTCGCCTTCACCGGCTGGACGTCGGCGGGCCGGCTGCGGCACCCGGTCTGGCACCGGCTGCGGCCCGACCTCACCCACCTCGGCTGAGACGGGAGACGGGAGATCCGCGCCGGTCCGGGAAGGCTCGTCAGGAGACCGTGTCACGAAGACCACGGCAGGAGCAGCACGACAGGCGAACCGCGGCACGAGGACCGCGCCACGAGGCGCGGGCCACCGCGGGCGGAAGGAGTCGGCGATGTCCCATCCCAGCAGCGACGGTGCCACCGGGGACGGCGGCAACACCGGCTACGGCAGCAAGCCGTTCAAGCGCTCCAGGAGCCACTTCGCGGACCGCATCACCGCCGACGGCCGCGACGGCTGGCCGGTCGAGGCCGGCCGCTACCGGCTGGTGGTCAGCCGCGCCTGCCCCTGGGCGAGCCGCGCCGTCATCTCGCGGCGGCTGCTCGGCCTGGAGGACGCGCTCTCGCTCGCCCTGACCGACCCGATCCAGGACGACCGCAGCTGGCGGTTCACCCTGGACCCCGACGGCCGCGACCCGGTCCTCGGCATCCGCTTCCTCAGCGAGGCCTACGACGCCCGCGAGAGGGGCTACCCGGGCGGCGTCAGCGTCCCCGCCGTCGTCGACATCCCCAGCGGGCAGCTGGTCACCAACGACTTCCAGCAGATCACCCTGGACCTGGCGACCCAGTGGACGGCGCTGCACCGGCCCGGCGCGCCCGACCTGTACCCGGAGCCGCTGCGCGAGGAGATCGACATCGTGATGGCGGGCGTCTACCGGGACGTCAACAACGGCGTGTACCGGGCCGGTTTCGCCACCGGGCAGGGCGAGTACGAGGCCGCCTTCCACGATCTCTTCCGGCGCCTGGACCTGCTGTCCGAGCGGCTGGCCGAGCGGCGCTACCTCGTGGGCGACACCCTCACGGAGGCCGACATCCGGCTGTTCACGACCCTGGTCCGGTTCGACGCGGTCTACCACGGCCACTTCAAGTGCAACGCGTTCAAGCTGGCCGAGGACCCGGTGCTGTGGGCCTACGCCAAGGACCTCTTCCAGACTCCCGGCTTCGGCGACACCGTCGATTTCCACCACATCAAGCAGCACTACTACCGGGTGCACGGCCACCTCAACCCGACCGGCATCGTGCCGCTGGGGCCGGACCTCGGCGGCTGGCTGCTGCCGCACCACCGTGAGGAGTTGGGCGGCCGGCCGTTCGGCGACGGCACCCCGCCCGGGCCGGTGCCGCCGGCCGAGGAGGTCCCGCCCAGCGGCCGCGCCGAGCCGCTGCCCACCGGTTCCTGAGCGGCTACCGCCCGGCTCCGCGGGCTCCGGAGCTGCCCCCTGCGGCGGGGGCGTGAGACCCTGAAAGCAGACAGCGATACAGCCGCACGAGCGGTGCGCCACGGGCCCGCCGCGTATCCGCCGAGCGCCCGGCCTCCGGTTCACCGCCGCGATCCCCCACCCCACGCGAGCGACGCGAGGAATGAGCCCGATGAGGATGGTTCTGAAGGCCCGCATACCCACCGAGACAGGCAACGAAGTGATCCGCAACGGCGGTCTGCCGAAGATCATGGAGTCGGCCCTCGCCGCCCTGAAGCCGGAGGCGGCCTACTTCACCCTCGACGACGGCGAGCGGACCGCGTTCTTCTACTTCGACATGCAGGAGTCATGGCAGATGCCCACGCTCCTCGAATCGTTCTTCATGGACCTGAACGCGCAGGTCTCGCTGCAGCCGGTGATGAACGCGGACGATCTGCGCACCGGCCTCGGCGAGCTGATGAGCGGCACCTGACCCACGGCATCCGGCCCGGGGCCCGCGCACTTCGGCGCCGGATGCCGGCCCCCGCTATCCGGCCACCCGTCCCGACGCCAGCAGCGCCGTGTGCGGCAGCACCAGCGCGCCGCCGGGATCGGTGAACTCCCGTGCCAGCAACTCGAAGTGGTGCCGGATGCGCGCGGCGACGGCCGGGCCCCGGCTGAGCACGACCCGGCCGATGGTCGCCACGCCGGCCGCGGGTCCGCTCCACCACTCCTGCGGTGTCGTGCGGTGCTCCCAGGACAGCGGCGCGCAGTCCACGTCGGCCAGGCCCGCGCCCCGCAGCAGCCCGGCGAGGCCGTCGGGGGTGCGGGGGAAATCCTCCTCGGGGGCGAGCGCGGGCAGCGACGGCGGACGGACCACCCCGGCGGCCGCCACGGCCCGGCCGAGCAGGGCCTGCCCCGCGGCGGCGGGGGCCGCCCAGACCGTCAGCGCGATCCGGCCGCCGGGCCGCGTCACCCGGCGCAGCTCGTCGAGGGCCGCCCGCGGCCGCCCGACGTGATTGAGGACGAAGTTGCCGACGACGGCGTCGAAGTGACCCTGCGTGAAAGGAAGCTGCGGCAGCGCGGCCACCAGGACGCGGGCGCCGGTCACGGTGTGTGCGGCGCGGCGCGCCATATCGGGCTCGGCGTCCACGGCGGTCACCCGCGCCCCGCGCACTCCGGCGGCCGCGGCGGCCGAGCCGGTCCCCGTCCCGGCGTCCAGCACCCGGGCGCCCGCGCGCACCTCCGCGGCGTCCAGCAGCAACGGCACCGTGTGGGCGCACAACTTGGCGAAACCGGCCTCGTAGGCCGCCGCGTTGCCCGCCCACACCAGGCGCTCGCTCTCGTCGAACGGTGTCCGGGCCACCGCTCCCCCTCATTCGGTCAGCACGTCGGTCGCCGCGATTCTCCCCCGTACCGCCGCTTTTCTCCGTCCTGTCGACTCCCTTCCGCCCCAAGGGCGTTACCCAGCCGTAACCTACCGATGGGTTACCAGAGGTAAGGAGTGGACCTTACTCTCCAGTCAACTCGGGCCTGTCGTACGCCCCCTCCTGTCCCCGTGACAGCGTGCGGCCGGCCCGCATCGAGATCTGGAGAGAAGATGAGGCCCTCCCGTACGACCCGGCGCGCCGCGATCGGCACGGTTTCGGCTGCGCTGCTGGCCACCACGGTTCTCACCGTCGCACCGGCGCAGGCGGCCACGCCCCCCTCGGCCCCCACCGCGGCGTCCTCGGACAGTTCGGCCCCGGTGCGGTTCGTCGACATCGAGGGCGACGGCGGGATCACGCTCAAGGCGAATGTCTTCACTCCGTCCGATGCGGACGGCACCCGGCGCTACCCGGTCATCGTGCTGCCCACCAGCTGGTCGATGCCGCAGATCGAATACATGGCGCAGGCCAGGAAGCTGGCCGACAAGGGCTATGTGGTCGTCGGCTACAACTCGCGGGGCTTTTGGCAGTCCGGCGGCGAGATCGAGACCGCCGGCCCGAAGGACGTCGCCGACGCCTCGAAGGTCATCGACTGGGCGCTGGCCCACACCCCCGCCGATCCGCGGAAGGTCGGCATGGCCGGGGTCTCCTACGGCGCCGGGATCAGCCTGCTGGCCGCCGCGTCCGACAAGCGGATCAAGGCGGTCGCGGCGCTCAGCGGCTGGGCCGACCTGGTCGGCTCGATCTACAGCGGCCGCACCGAGCACCGGCAGGCCGCGCAGTTCCTGGGCGCCACGGGTGCGCTGACCGGGCGCCCCAGCCCCGAGTTCCGCACCATCATGAAGGACTTCCTCGCCTCGAACCTGGACAAGGAGAAGGACCTGATCGCCTGGGGGCGCAAGCGCTCCCCCGCCACCTACCTCGACAAGATCAATGCCAATGGCGCCGCCATCATGCTGGGCAACGCCTGGGGAGACTCCATCTTCCCGCCCAACCAGACCGCCGACTTCTACGAGAAGCTCACCGGCCCCAAGCGGCTGGAGCTGCGCCCCGGTGACCACGCCACGGCCGAGGGGCTCGGGCTGTTCGGGCTGCCCAACGACACCTGGACCGACACCCAGCGGTGGTTCGACCACTACCTCAAGGGCGCGGACAACGGCGTCGACCGCGAGTCGCCGGTGCTGCTCAAGTCCCGTTCCACCGGCGCGTACGAGGGCTACAAGAGCTGGAAGGACGTCCCGTCCGCACAGCGGCGGATCGACCTCGGCGGCAGCACGCAGCTCCACACCAACTGGGACTCCGGCGCCGACGGCGGGCTGATCATCCTCTCCAGCATGATGGACCAGTTCTTCCGGCTGCCGCCGATGGCCTCGATCCCGCTGCTGCCGCGCTCGGTGGCCGCCGTCTGGCAGTCCGAGCGCTACGGGAGCGGGCAGCGCGTGCGCGGCACCACCCGGCTGCACACCACCCTCACCAGCACCGCGGAGAGCGGCACCGCCATCGCCTACCTCTACGACGTGGGCCCGCTCGGCATCGGCAAGCTGGTCACCCACGCGCCCTACACCTTCCACGGCAAGACCCCGAACCAGCCCTTCGGCGTGGACCTGGACCTGTTCTCCACGGCCTACGACGTGCCGGCCGGCCACCGCCTCGCCGTCGTCGTGGACACCGTCGACCCGCTGTACATCGCGCACAACCCCAAGGGCGCCCGCCTGACGTTCTCCTCGCCGGCGGACGATCCGTCCTATGTGTCGGTGCCGGTGCGCGAGTAGCGACCGGCGACCGGCGGGTGTCGCCCGTGGAGGTCAGCAGTAGGGGGCCTGGTTGGTCAGGGACGCCGCCACCCGCATCCACACGCCGAACAGCCGGTAGAGGCCGGGCACGGTGCCCCGCGCCTGGACGGTGCGGGTGTCCGCCGAGGTGACGCCGGGAATTCCCAGGAGCGTCGAGGCCACCGAAGCCGACTGCCAGCGGACCGTGAGGGTGGACTGGTCCTGCGCGGCGGCCGAGGCCCTCGGCGGCACGGGGAGAACGGCGGCGACCGCCTTCTCGATGTCCGCCCGTGCTTCTTCCGCCGGGCGCAGGTCCGCCGTGAACCGGTCCCGCGCGTACTTCACGGCCACGGTCGTCACCGAGGCGTCCCATTCCGCCATCTCCGCGCAGGCACGGTCGTCACCGGTGAGGGCCGCCACGGGCACACCGATGGCGGCCGCCGTGGCATGGGCCAGGCCGATCTCCCCCACCGGCCGGCCGTCGAGCCACATGTCCTCGATCTCGTGCCCCATGAAGCTGTGGCTCAGCACGCCGAGCACACCGGCCCGTGCGTGGTAGCCCACGAAGACCGCGGCGTCGTGCTCGGCGGTGAGGCCTTCCAGCATGAGCAGCTGCTTGGGCTTGCCGCGGATCAGGCGCGCCGCCGGGTGCAGGGACTCGGGCAGGAGGTTGCGCATCGGGCCGTGCGCGTCGTTGACGGTGATGTCGGTGGCGCCCGCCGCGACGGCGCCGCGGACGGCGGCGTTGACGTCCTCGGCCATCATCAGCCGTCCGCGCTCGTAGTCCCGGCCACCGGGCTGGACATCGTCGGCGTCCACCAGCCCGGTGACGCCCTCCATGTCCACACTGATGTAGATCCGCACTGCACAATCTCCTCAAACTTGGTCGTTCAGGGAGACGTCCGGCGCTCCTGCTCCGGTTCCTTCACCTGCTCACGGTCCCGGACTCCGCCGGACCGACCCGCTCGCCGGAGCCCGCGGCCCGCACCCGGGCACGGCCCCCCGTCCTCACCCCGACGGGGGGCGGGTGCCGCCCGGCAGCAGGGTGCCCGGTTCCGGGGCGGCGACCTCGACGGCCTCGACCTTGGGGTTGCGGCGCTGGCGCCGGGCGACCCAGTTGGCCAGCCAGGACAGCAGCATGCACATCCCGATGTAGATCGGCGAGATGATCATGACGACGGGGATGAACGGCAGGTCGTAGTCGAGGTTGGAGGCGATGAGCTTGCCGGCGTGCAGGAACTCCTCGTAGGTGATGAGGTAGCCGAGCGAGGTGTCCTTCAGGGCGACCACCAGCTGACTGATGATGGCCGGGAGCATCGCCCGGACCGCCTGCGGCGCCAGGATCTGCGTCATGACCTGCGTCTTGCGCATCCCCAGCGCGTAGGCGGCCTCCCGCTGGCCGCGCTCGACGGAGTTGATGCCACTGCGGAAGACCTCGGCGAGCACCGAGCCGTTGTAGAGGGTCAGCCCGGCGACCAGGGCGACCAGCGGCTCCGCCTTCAGCGCCACATAGATGAAGAAGATCATGACCAGCACGGGCATGGCCCGGAAGAACTCCACCACCACGGCGCTCAGCCGGCGCACGACCCGGTGCACGGAGAGCCGGCCGGTCGCGAACACCGCGCCGAACACCAGTGACAGCACGGCCGCCAGGCCGAAGGCCCGCAGGGTGTTGCCCAGGCCGCGGAGCAGCAGGTCCTGAATGCCCTTGTAGGTGAAGGGCGTCCATTTCGCCGCGGTGAACTGCCCCGTGGCGAACAGGAGATGGATGATCCAGGCCAGCACGGCGAGGATCGCCACCGTCGCGGCGATGCCGTAGAGCCGGTGGCGCTGCCGGGCCCGCGGGCCGGGGACGTCGTAGAGGGCGGTGGTCATCGGGCCACTCCGTAGCGCTTCTCCAGCACGTGGAAGAGCGCGCTGATGGTCAGGGTGACGAGCAGATAGCCGACGGCGATCCAGACGAAGGTCCAGATGATGCTGTAGCCCTTCTCGCTGAGCGGCTTGTAGACCCCGAGCAGTTCGACGACGCTGAAGGCGCCGGCGATCGCGGAGTTCTTGGCGAGCGCGATCAGCGTGGAGCCGATGGGCGGGATGACGGACCGGAAGGCCTGCGGCAGCACGATGTCGCCGAGGGTCTGCGGAAAGGACATCCCCAGGCTGCGCGCCGCCTCGCCCTGGCCGGTCGGCACGGTGTTGATGCCGGAACGCACCGCCTCGCAGATGAAGGCCGAGGTGTAGCAGCCCAGCGCGAGGACGGCGAAGAGGGTGAAGGGCAGCACCAGGCCGAAGCGCGGCAGGCCCAGCACCACCGCGAAGAACAGCAGCGTCAGCGGCGTGTTGCGCAGCACGTTCACCCACACCGTGCCGATGGCCCGCAGCGAGCCGACCGGGGCGACGCGGAAGGCGGCCATGAGGAAGCCGAGGACGAGGGCCAGCAGCGAGGAGTAGACGGTGAGTTCGACGGTGCCCAGCAGGCCCTGCCCGTAGAGGGAGAGGTTGTCGAGAAGAACGTTCATCGGACGGTTCCTTGGCTGGTCAGGACGCCGGGTAGCGGTCGATCGGGGGCGGCTTGGGGGCGGGCACCCCGGACAGGCCGAGGGTCGCGTCGTAGGCCTTCCGCCAGTTGCCGTTCCGCTCGTTCTCCGCGAGGGCGTCGTCGAGGGCGAGGCGCAGCGCGTTGTCGCCGCGGGGGACGCCGATGCCGTACGGCTCCTGGGAGAACGGCTTGCCGACCACCTTCAGCTCGTCGGGCACCTTGGCGGCGTAGCCCAGCAGGATCGCGTCGTCGGTGGTGACCGCGTCGACCTGGTAGGTGAGCAGGTTGTCCACGCACACCGAGTAGGTGTCGTAGGAGACCAGGACCGCCTTGGGGTAGTCGGCCTGGATGCGCTGGTAGGGGGTGGAGCCGGCCGCCGAGCAGACGCGTTTGCCGGCCAGGTCCTGGGGGCCGTGGATGTCGTTCTCGTCGGCGCGCACCAGCAGCGACTGCCCGGCCATGTAGTAGGGGCCGGCGAAGCCCACCAGCTTCTTGCGCTTGTCGTTGATGGTGTACGTGCCGACGTACAGGTCGATCTGGCCGTTCTGCAGGGCGGTCTCGCGGTTGGCGGAGGCGATCGTCTTGAACTCGATGGTGCGGGGCGGGAAGCCGAGCGCGGCGGACATCATCTTGGCGATCTCGATGTCGAAGCCGGTGTAGCGGCCGGAGGCCGGGTCCTTCTCGCCGAGATAGGGCTGGTCCTCCTTGACGCCGATGACGAGATGGCCGCGGCGCTTGGCCTTCACCCAGGTCGGGGAGGCGGGCAGCCGGAAGTTCCGGGCCACCGGGTACTGCGGGAGTTCATTGCCCTTGGGGCCCTTGACCGGCGGGCTGCCCTCCCGGCCGCAGCCGGCCAGGGCCAGCGCGAGCACGGCGAACAGCAGCGCCAGCAGGGCGCGGCGCGGGGGCGAGGAGTGACGGTGCGGCATCGCGGCGCCCCCGTTCAGTGCTTGAGGATCTTGGAGAGGAAGTCCTTGGCCCGCTCGCTGCGCGGCGCGGTGAAGAAGTCCTCGGGGGTGCGGTCCTCGACGATGCTGCCGTCGGCCATGAAGACCACACGGTGGGCGGCGGAGCGGGCGAAGCCCATCTCGTGGGTGACCACGACCATCGTCATGCCGTCCCGGGCGAGCTGCCGCATGACCTCCAGCACCTCATTGATCATCTCCGGGTCGAGGGCGGAGGTCGGCTCGTCGAAGAGCAGCGCCTTGGGTTCCATGGCCAGGGCGCGGGCGATCGCGACGCGCTGCTGCTGACCGCCGGAGAGCTGCGCCGGGTACTTGTCGGCCTGGGAGGCGAGTCCGACCCGGTCGAGGAGTTCGCGGGCGCGCCGGGCGGCCTCGTCCTTCTTCGTCCGGTGGACCTTCATCGGCGCGAGCATCACATTGGCCAGTACGGTCTTGTGGGCGAAGAGGTTGAAGGACTGGAAGACCATGCCGACCTCGGCCCGCAACTGCGCCAGCGCCCGGCCCTCTTCGGGCAGCGGCCGGCCGTCCAGTGTGATGGTGCCCGACTCCACGGTCTCCAGCCGGTTGATGGCCCGGCACAGCGTGGACTTCCCGGACCCGGAGGGCCCGATGACCACGACCACCTCGCCGCGGCCGACGGTGAGGTCGATGTCCTTCAGGACGTGCAGTGCTCCGTAGTGCTTGTTGACCCCGCGCAGTTCAATCAGCGCATCACCGGCCATATGCAGACCCGCCCACTCTCATCCGTACAGCGCGGAGCCCGCAACTTACCGGGGCGAATGGGGCACTTCCCCACTGACACGCACGTACGCACAGAGATGGCCGCATAATTCAGGGCTACGGCGGAACTCCCGGCGGCCCGGCGCGGGCGGCTCACCGGGCGGCGGCGGGCGCGTCCCCTCCGCGGGCCCGGGCCAACGCGGCCGTCAGGACTCGGAGACCTCGGCGTAGAGCTGGGACAGCTCGGGGACGCCGGTATCGGCCCACTCGTGCCCCGCCGTCACCACATCGATCTCCCGCCCCGACGCCAACCGCACCACCGGCTGCCCGTCCGGCCAGACGTGCCACACGGCGCCGCGCACCGTGCGGACCAGCACCGTGCCGAGGTAGAGACCGGCGTCGTTGCCGAGCCAGGGCAGCACTTCCGGATCGTCCCGCCATACGGGCTGCAGCTGGTCCAGCGCCTCCAACGACCGTACGGAATCGTCCAGTTCCAGCCCCACGGTGGCGGCCTGGGCCCGCAGCAGCCCGCACTCGGACAGCAGCTCCACGACACTCTCGGGGTCGGCCCGCACCGACTCGGCGAGCGGTACGGACCGGTCCGCCCGCTGACGCCTGCGCCACCGGTCCAGGAAAGACATGTTCATGGTGTGCAGGGTCCCATCCGACCTGTGGCCGGGGCCACAGGCGCGCGGCGCGGACCTGGCCCGTTCGTCATCTTGACGCACCCCCGGCGGGTCCCTAACTTCAGGGCGCCCGGATCGGATCCGCCGGGTCACGGAGCCGCGGCACCGCGGGTTCCGGCAAGATCACGGCTCCCACCTGTCCGTTGGCACCCCCGGAGGGATACCGACCGATGCGTGCACGACGAGCGGTCACCGCCCTGCTCCTGCTGCTCACCGCGGCGGCCCTGCCCGCCACCGCGGCCGGTCCGGCCCGTGCCGCGGCCGCCGCGCCCCGCCCGCTGGCGGCGCTCTTCGACAACCGGGCGGTCAGCGACGACGCCCGGCCGGACGCGGCCGACTTCGACGGGGCGGGCCGCTCGCTGTCCGCGCGGGACCTGGCGGCGGCCGGCTGGACACCCGGCGGCGTGCTGACGCTGGACGGGGCCCGGCTGACCCTGCCGCGCACGGCACCCGGCGCACCGGACAACGTGGTGGCACACGGCCAGCAGGTCGCGCTGCGCGACCGGGGCCAGGCGCTCACCTTCCTGGTCGCCGCCACCGGCGGTGCGGCAGGCGGCACCGGCACCGTCCGCTACCGGGACGGCTCGCACAGCGGCTACGAACTCACCGCGCCCGACTGGCGGTCGGGGCCCCTCGGCACCAAGGCCGTGGCCCTGCCGCACCTCAACCACGCCACCGGCGGGCAGTCGGCCGGTCCGGCGCGGCTCTACGCGGTGACCGTCCCGCTGCGGGCCGGGCGGGAGGTGCGCTCGGTGGTGCTGCCGACGACGTCCGGGGCGGCGGCGCTGCATGTGTTCGCGGTGGCCGTGCGGGACACCGGGCGCGGCCGGACCGGGAGTTGGGCGGCGAGCACGGCGGGCTACCGGGCGGTCGGCCCGTGGACGGACCGCACGCTGCGACTGGTGGTGCACAGCGGAGCGGGCGGCCCCCGGGCACGGATCCGGCTGGCCAACACCTTCGCCGCCGCGCCGGTGGAGATCGCGGCGGCCAGTATCGCGGTGCGCGGCACGGGCGCGGCGGCGCGGGGCGCGCCGGTGCCGCTGACCTTCGGCGGGCACACCGGGGTCCGGATCCCGGCGGGGGCCGAGGCGTTCAGCGATCCGGCGGGCTTCACCGTCCCGGCCGGGACCGATCTGCTGGTGAGCCTGCACCTGCCGGGGACGGTGACGGCGGCGCCGGTGCACCAGGAGGCGGCCCAGCTGTCGTATCTGAGCGCGGCGGGCGGCGGGGACCGCACCGCGGACGCGGGCGGCGCGGCCTTCCCGGAGACGATGACGTTCTGGCCGTTTCTGACGGGTGTCGACGTCGGGGGCGGTCCCGGCTCGGTCGTGGCGCTGGGCGATTCGATCACCGACGGGGTCAAGTCGACCGCCGGGGCCGACCGGCGCTGGCCGGATGTGCTGGCCCGCCGCCTGGCCGCGCAGCACGCGGTGCCCCGCTACGGCGTGCTCAACCAGGGCATTTCGGCGAATCGCGTCGTCACCGATCGCTACCCGGGCGACGGGGTCAGCGGCGACACCGGCGGGGTCAGCGCCGGGCACCGGCTGGAGCGGGACGTGCTCGCCCAGCCGTCGGCACGGACGGTGCTCGTCTTCGAGGGCATCAACGACCTGCGGGCGGGCACCCCGGCCGGGGACGTCATCGCCGGCCTGCGGGAACTGGCGGGGCGGGCGCACGCCCGGGGGCTGCGGGTGCTGATGGCGACCGTGGCGCCCTGCGCGGGCTACCCCGACTGCACCCCGGACGTCGAGGCCCGCCGCCAGGCCGTCAACGCCTTCATCCGCGACAACGGCGGCGCCTTCGACGCCACACCGGACTTCGACGCCGTCCTGCGCGATCCGCAGCGGCCGGAGCGGATGCTGCCCGCCTACGACAGCGGCGACCATCTCCACCCCGGCGACGCCGGGCTCCGGGCGCTGGGCGAGGCGGTGGACCTGCGGGCGCTGGTCCCCCACGATCCGAGCGGGACCCCCTAGACGTCGAGATCCACCACGACCGGTGCGTGGTCCGAGGCGCCCTTGCCCTTGCGCTCCTCGCGGTCCACATACGCGTCCGACACGGCCTTGGCGAACGGCTCGTTGCCGTAGACCAGGTCGATGCGCATCCCGCGGTTCTTGGGGAAGGCGAGCTGGCGGTAGTCCCAATAGGTGTAGGGACGGTCGTACTTGAGGGGGCGCGGGACGACGTCCGACAGCCCCGCCTCGCGCAGGGCGGCCAGCGCGGCCCGCTCGGCGGGGGTGACATGGGTGGCGCCGACGAAGACGGCCGGGTCCCAGACGTCCTCGTCCGTCGGTGCGACGTTGTAGTCGCCGAGGACCGCGAACGGGCGGGGGCCAGCCGCGTCCTCGGCGACGGCCGTCCTCAGCGCCTCGAACCAGCCGAGCTTGTAGGCGTAGTGCGCGTGATCGACCTCGCGGCCGTTGGGGACGTAGACCGACCAGACCCGGGCCGGGCCGCAGGTCGCCGAGACGGCCCGCGGCTCCTGCACGCCGTCGTACTCCGGGCCGCCGGGCAGCCCCGTGACGACGTCCTCCAGGCCGACCCTGGAAAGCACGGCCACGCCGTTCCAGCGGCCGTCGGCGTGCACCGCGGCCTCGTAGCCCAGCTCGCGCAGCGCCTCACGCGGGAACTGCTCGGCGGTGCACTTGGTCTCCTGGAGGCACAGCACATCCGTGCCGGAGCTCTCCAGCCAGGCCAGCAGTCTCGGGAGACGGGCGGTGATCGAATTGACGTTCCAGGTCGCGATGCGCATGTCTGCCAACCTACAGCGGGGGACCGACAGCGCCGACCTCAGCCGAGCGCGGTTCCGGTACCGGGGGTCAGACGCCCGTGCGCGGTGCCGCCCAGCCTCTCGATCAGCGAGTCGTAGATCGGGCGGGCGTGGTCCTGGAGCAGGCTGTCGTGGATGTCGACGGCCCGCCGCGGCGCGACCTCGCGGACGTAGTCGATGATCTCGGCGACCTTGTTCCACGGGGCGTGCACGGGCAGCAGCAGGGTGTCGACGCTGCGGCCCTCCGGGACGGTCAGGGCGTCGCCGGGGTGGAAGACCGTACCGCCGTCGAGGAGGAAGCCGACATTGGTCACGCGCGGGATGTCGGGGTGGATGACGGCGTGCAGCTGGCCGTGCACCTCCACGTCGAATCCGGCGGCGGTGAAGGTGTCACCCTCCCCGACCGTGTGCACCCGGCCGGGGAAGGCGGCCGAGAGCTGCTCGGCGACGCTGGCCAGGGTCCAGATCTCGGCACCCGGATTCGCCTCCATGCCCGCCCGCAGCCGGTCCTCGTGGAAGTGGTCGGCGTGCTCATGGGTGACCAGGATCGCGTCCGCGCCGACGGCCGCGTCCTCCTCGCTGAACACGCCCGGGTCGATGACCAGCGTCCGCCCGTCCTTCTCCAGCCGGACACAGGCATGCGTCTTCTTCGTGAGTTCCATGCCCGCCATCTTGCCGTGGGGCGGGGCCCGGTGGCACGTCCGGCGACACGGCCGGGCACGGCGGTGTGCCGCGGGCCCGCCGCCCGCTCAGGCCTCCGGTGTCGTCTCCTCCCGGATCACCCGCTGGGCGACCGCGAAGGCGGAGTTCGCCGCCGGGACGCCGCAGTAGACGGCGGTGTGCAGCAGCACTTCCTTGATCTCCATCGGCGTCAGGCCGTTGCGCAGGGCCGCGCGGGTGTGCAGCGCCAGCTCGTCGTGGTGGCCGCGGGCGACCAGCGCGGTGAGCGTGACGATGCTGCGGGTGCGGCGGTCCAGGCCCGGCCGGGTCCAGGTCTCTCCCCAGGCGTAGCGGGTGAGGAAGTCCTGGAATTCGCCGGTGAAGTCGTCGGCGGCCGCCTCGACCCGGTCGACATGGGCGTCGCCGAGCACCTCACGACGCACCTTGATGCCCGCCTCGTAGGTGGCGCCGCGATCCTGCTCCGCCCCCGGGAAGCCGGACTCTATGGCGGCGGGCGGCGCCTGCGGGGGCGGCGCGGGCGCGAGCTGGGGCTTGGGCGCGGAGGCGCCGATCGCGGCCTGTCCGCCGGGGCCCGGCTTGTCGTGCCAGGCGGTGGAGAAGTGCCGGATGAGGAGTTCGGTGACGGCCGAGGGCTGCTCGACGGGCACCAGATGGGAGGTGCCGGGCACCAGCGCCAGGCTCGCGTCGGGTATCCCGGCGACCAGGGTGCGGGCGTCGGTGGTCGGGGTGACCTGGTCCTCGGAGCCGACGACGACGAGGGTGGGCACCCCGACGCGGCCGAGGGAGGAGCGCACGTCGAAGGACGCCAGCGCCTCGCAGGCGGCGATGTAGCAGCCGGGGTCGGTGGTCCGCACCATCTGGACGGCCCACTCGACGATGGCGGGCTGGGCGCCGGCGAAGGTCTGGGTGAACCAGTGCTCGGGCGCGGTGCGGGCGATCGGGTCGAGCCCGTTGGTGCGGATGACCACGCCGCGCTGGCGCCAGGAGTCGGCGGTGCCGTAGCGCGATGACGTGGAGACCAGCGCCAGCGAGGTGACCTGGTGCGGCCGGGTGAGCGCGAGCTGGGTGCCGATGGCCCCGCCGATGCTGCAGCCGGCGTAGCCGAAGCGGTCCACGCCCAGGGCGTCGAGGGTGGCCAACAGCCGGTCGGCCAGCTCCGCGACGGAGGACGCCGCGTGCGCGGGGGATCCGCCGTGCCCGGGCAGGTCGAACCGGATGACGCGCCAGTGGCGGGTCAGCTCGGGGATTTGCCGGTCCCACATGTGCCACGTGGTCCCGAGCGCGGCGCCCAGGACGAGTACGGGGGCGTCCTCCGGCCCGTCACAGCGGTATTGCAGGTGCCTCGGTGGTGTCTCGCTCACCCGCCAGACCCTCTCACATATCACAAAATCTCACGTCGGCGGGGCGAATTTAGCGGGTTTCGCTACCTCTCGCCACGACAGATGCGGTACGGGCGCCCATGAGGCTCCCTCGCGGGTGCGCCCCGTTCCACCGCAGTACGTGTCCGGCGGGCGGCGCGGCTCCTTCCGGTGTTAGCCGGTCGTTAGCGGAGCGTCAGCTTCTCGGCAGTGACCCGGACCACAGTGGGTGGCGCACCGAGGAGACGACTCCACCGACCGCCCGGGGGATCTGCAATGAGCGTCGGCGCCCTTGCCGCGGCCATGAGGAAGACGCCGGGTCGGTTCGCCGACGCCGGGCTCGATGCCGACACCCTCGACGCGCACCAGGCGCCGACGACATGAGCAGCGCCCACGAGTAGAGCCCCGGCTGCACCGGTGCAGCCGCCTCCGGCGGGCCCCACCTCCACGGAGACGGCCGCGTCCGGCGCGCTCACGCGCACCCTGCGTCACGCACGACCTGCACACGACGAATGTCAACCCGCGCCGAACAGGCGCCACTTGGGATACGAGAGGTCTGCCGGATGAAGATTCGCCGCGCCCTGACGGCCGCCGCAGCGGCTGCCGTGATGGCCCCCGCCGCCGTACTGGCCGCACCCGCCGCCGCGTTCGCCACGGAGCCGGTGTCCGGGGCCGGTCCCCGCACACCCGCCTCCCCCGGCTTACCGGATGCCGCGCCACCGGCGGCCCGGCCGGCGGATGCAGCGACGCAGGGCGGCGGAACGGGCCACCCGGGCGAAGCCGCCGCCGGTGGCTCGGCCTCGCAGGACCACGACGGGGCCGCCCGCCCCGCCCCGGGCAAGCCGCAGAGGGCCGCAGGGACCGTCAAGGAGACCACCGGCGCGCACGCCGCCGCCCGGGGCGGCAAGGACGCGGGCGATTCCGGCGACGCGGATCAGTCCTGCGCGTTCGAGTCCGACCAGTTGCGCGCGGCCGTCCACGGGCTGCCGCGCCAACTGACCGCGGGCGGTGCCTGGACCCCCTTCTCGATGACGCTCACCAACACCACCGACAAGCCCCTGGCGGAGGTCCAGCCCTTCCTGCTCGTGTCCTCCGCCGAAGCCGTCGACCGGCCGGACCGGGAGCTGGAGACCGAGTACCGCGACGCCAGGACGGGGAAGTGGAAGTCCTTCCGTGACGCGTCGCCCGAGGACCTGTTCGGCTCCTTCACCGTCGGTCCGCGCGGCACCCGCACGCTCCAACTGCGCACCCACGCGGTCAAGAACGCCAAGCCCGGCGCCGGGTACGCACTCGCCGCCGGCGACTTCCGCAACCGCGACGGCTCCTGTGGCTCGGCCAAGGAAGCCTGGTACGACTTCACCCTCCTCCCCGAGGGCACGAGGCCGACGCAGCCCCCGACCGCCGAGCCGGGTGAGCCGGGCACGACGGACGGCACGGCCGGGACCGGCGGGAGCGCCGCGTCCGGCGCCGGCACGGGTGGCTCCGAGGCCACCGGTGGCCTCGGTCCGCAGGGCGGCGGCGGCCACCTCGCCGCGACCGGCTCCTCCTCCACGCTCCCAGCGATCGCGCTCATCGGCGGAGCGGCGGTAGTGGCCGGCGCGGGTGCGGTCCTCGGCGCGCGCCGCCGGAAGGGCGCGGCCGGTCCGGACTCCACGGACGTCGCCGCGTGAGCCCGCACCACTTCTCCGAGAGCCCGACACCCCACGGATCCACGGCCGCAGACCCCGAAGACAGGGGAGACAACGGCACATGGGTCCGACGAACCGGAAAGAGATCCTCATGACACTGCGCCGCGCCCTGTCGCTCACGGCCGCCACGGCCGCCCTGCTCCCCCTCGCGGTGGCCGCCGCGCCCGCCGCTCAGGCGGCCCCCGCCGTGGACCTCCCGACGTGCTCCGACGTCGGACAGGAACAGAACAACACCTTCGTGGGCCGCACGTTCGGCGTCCCCCATTCGGTCACTCTCGGCACGCACTGGACGACGTACACCGCCACGCTCACCAACGCCTCGGCGAACGAACTGAAGTCGTTCACCCTCGGCGCCACATTGGGCAGTTATGTCTACAACGAGGGCGAGCGCGACCTGAGCCCGTACGGCGATCTTCAGTATTGGGACAGCGCGCGGCACGCCTGGAAGACGCTCCGCCAGGCAGACGGAGACGCCCGCGGCACCCTCCCCGGCCCGAAGACGCTGAAGCCCCGCCGGTCCGTCCACGTGCAGCTGCGGTTCAGGGTGGGCAAAGACCTGCCCCTGGACCACGCGTACGACGCGTTCACCGGCCTCACCGGCACCTTCGTCGACCGCTACCACGACACTGACTGCACGGTCCGCGGCGACGCCTTCGGCGGCTTCTCGCCCCGCAAGGCCTGAATCCCGCGGGGGCTGCCGCCGTCGGGTCGCGACGGCGGCAGCCCCCGGGGTCCGTCCTCACACGGATCCCGGGGACTGCCGCCGAAAGGCCCACGTCAGCTGGTCATGGTGACCGCGGGCGGTGACCAGGTGCCGTCGAGGACACTGGACTTGGGCAGGTACATGCGCAGGATCATGGAGAACCGGCCGCTCGGTGCGGGGAGCCAGTTGGCTCGCTTGCCGGCCGGAGCGTCGTGCTGAAGGTAGATGTCCGTGGAACCGTCGGCGTTCCGGGTCGGCTTGACGGCATGTCCGACCTCGTAGCGGTGGATCGGGTTGGGCACCAGGAAGCCGTCCGGATCGTACATCGTCAGGGACCAGAAGGCCTTCACGGGTGGGGTCTGCCCCGGGGCGAAGTGCAGGACGTAGCGCTTGGCTCCGGTCAGTGGCCTGCCCCGGCTGTCGGAGCGGACGATCGGGTAGACGGCGTCCTGGGGGAGGTTGGCGCCGAGTCCCTGCCAGGCGGTGGTCGCGCGCAGCATGTAGTCGGTGCCGTAGTCGCCCAGGTTGAGCGAGACGCGCCAGCCGTTCACCTCGTTCCCGGACGTGGCGAGCGCGGCCTGGATCTGCTTCCGGGCCGCGGGGACGGCCCGGCGCAGGGCCTGTGCCGTGGCAGGGCCCTTGGCGTTGATGTCGAACGGCCGGCCGGGGACGATCCCCAGGCGGGCCAGGCGGGCCACCATCGGAGCGTCTTTCCTGGCGGGCGGGTTGTCGGCCATGGCCGAGGCGAGGTGGGAGAAGAAGGTCTGCGCGTCCATGCCGGCGACGCGGGTGGCCGGCGGTGTGGCGGGGATGTTCGGGTCGACGTGGCCCGGCCGCGGGGTGTGGTGGTGGCCGTGGTCACGGAGCGGGGTGAGGGTGTAGTGGCGCACCAGGGCCTTGACCGCGGACAGGTCGGAGGGGCCGTTGAACTGGGTGCGGCCGAGGATCCACGCGGTCCGGGTGGGCGACTTGATCTGCTTGACTCCGGCCGGCAGCCGGCCGTGCCAACCGGGGCCGGTGAGGGCGAAGTCGCCGGCCGAGCTGCCGGTGGTGCGGGTTCCCGGCGAGGCGAAGACGTCGGTCGACGCGCTGAGCATGGGCATCATGAAGTACCGGCCCTTGGTGTCCGGAACATGGAGCACGATCGGCCCCTTCTTCAGGTCCACCCACGCCGAGGCGTAGAGGGTGTCGACGTTCGGGGCCACCACGGTGTGGAACTCCGGGCCGGGAGCCCGGTCCGCCTTGGCGAACTGGTTCACCGGTGCCCGAAGGGTCGCCGGGTCGGGCTTGCGGACGTTGGTGGACGCCTGCTCGGTGGCCCGCGCCAGCACCAGCGGGTAGCCGTAGACGTAGGCCTTGACCGCGTCGGCGGTGGTGGCGGCGGGCGCGGGCGCGGGGTGTGCCGTGCTCGCCTGGGCCGCCGTCACCGGCACGGCGGCCAGGGTGAGTACGGCCACCCCCGCACCGGCAGCGGCACCCCAGCGGCGGAGTCGTCGCGTTGGTTTCATGAAGGGTTGTTCCTCACAGGCTGTGGTCCGAGTTGACGACCGGATGCGTGGCCCGGCAGGCCGGCACCACGCGGAGAAGGGACACCGGGTCGCTCGCGCCTCACTCTCGTCCCACCGAGGGGCCGGGACAATCGGTCCGCGGGACACGCCGGACGGCCTATCGTTGTGACGTGCCACAACGCAGCGCGTCGCCGACCGAGGCCCCGGAACCGGACGAGGGGATCCGCGGCCAGGCGGTCCGGATGGCCACCCGGCTCGAACCCCGGATCAACCACCTGGCCAGGCAGGCCGTCGAGCGCCAGCGGGCCGAGGTCCCCGGCTTCGACCGCCTCCCGGACGACATGCAGGATCTGGAGATCGCCTCGGCCGCCCGCCACACCTTCCGCGGCTTCCTCCGCGGCGTGCAGGGCCTCGCCGGCACCGACGCCGAGGTGCTACGGGAACGCGCCACCCAGCGCGCCGCGGAAGGCGTCCACCTGACCGGGCTGCTCAGGGCGTACCACGTCGGCGCCGAGGTGGCGGCGGACGCGCTGTCGGCCGCCGCCCGCCCCGGGGAGGAGGCCGCCCTGCTGTGGCTCACCCGCCGGCTGTTCACCACGGTCAACTGGCTGGCCGAGCAGGCCACCGAGGCGTACCTGCTGGGGCTGGCCGGCAAGCAGGCGGCAGGACGCGAACTGGCCGCGGCACTGCTCCGCGGTGACGCCTCGCAGGAGGTGGCCGCCCGGTGCGGACTGCCGCTCGAACCCGGCTACCTCGTCCTCAGCGTCCGCGCCCCGACGGCGCAGGAGCCGGTGGCCGCGCGGCGACTGCTCCACCAGGTCCTGGTCCGGCTCGCGCCCGCAGCGGACGGCCGGGCGCTCAGCCTGCCGAACGAACAAGGCGGCCACGTCCTGCTCCCCCTCGGCACACCCCACGCCGACCTCGTCCGGCACCTGTCCACCGGCCTGTCCCGCCCGGTGATCGCGGGAGCCGCCCTCGCGGCCACGCCGGAGGACGTCCCCGCCGCCGCCGAACAGGCGCACCGGATCGCCGCCATCGCCCGCACCCCCGGCGTGCACCGGCTCCAGGACGTACTGCTCGACTACCATCTGGCCGGCTCCCGGGACAGCGCCGACGAACTGGCCGCGCTTCTCGACCCCTTGGACGGCCACACGGGTCTGCTGGCGGCCGTCGCCGCCTTCCTCGACTGCGACCTCGACCGACGCCGCACGGCCCGGGCACTCAGCGTCCACCCCAACACCGTCGACAACCGCCTCGCCCGAGCCGCTCAGCTCACCGGCCTGGACCCGCACACCACCCACGGCATCCAGCTCTTCGGTGCCGCCCTCACCCTCCGCCGGCTCGCCGAGGACCCCGCTGTTCCGGGATAACGACGCACGCCCGGGCGGACCCGAACCCGCCGGCACGAAACACCGGTGGCGGCCCGCCTCCACCGGCCGCTACGGGCGTCCGAGAAGCTGGCTTCCGGCGGTGTTGTCGGTGCGGGCGGTGAAGTAGTCGGTGAAGGCCCGGACGAATTCGTCTTCGGTGATGCGGCCGTCGCCATCGTGGTCGAGCTGGCGGAAACCGTGATTCAGCTCGGCCGGGTGGACCCGGGAGCCGCCGAAGACCGTGCGGTACTCATCGGCACACAGGTGTCCGCTGCCGTCCGCGTCCGCGGCGTGGAAGATCGCCCGCACCGCGACATGCAGCCCCTGTTCCAGATAGCCCGGACCGGCATCGATCCCGGTCAGCATGGCGGTGACGAACTCCTCGCAGCTCACCTCTCCGTCGCCGTCGGCGTCCATGCCCTTGCGCAGGTGCTGCCACCAGGTCTCGAAGGCGGCATAGACGCGGGCTTCGCGCTCCGGGCCGAGTTCGAGCGGCCAGCACACGTTGTGCGCCATCGCCTGCAGATCCACCGAGCTGACGCGGCCGTCGCCGGTCTGGTCGAGGACCTGGTGGAAGAAGGTCCGCAGCCGCGCCGGTCGGGAATCGGCACCCCTGCGGCGGCGCGGCCCGGGAATCCGGACCGGGCTCGCCTCCGGTGGTGAAGGACGGTCGGTGGCGGCGGTGGAGAGCCGCGGGGCCGAGGAGTTGCCGGCCGGCGGGGTGCGGTAGCGCCGGTGCTCGGGCAGCGCGTTCATCAGCACACGCATCCCCCGGTGCAGGAGGAAGGACAGCAGGGCCGCCCGGCGGGTACGGCGCAGGCCGAAGCGCTCGCGGAAGGCTTCCGGCAGGTCCGCGACGGTCAGCGCGCCGATCGTGCGGGCGGCCACGGTGCGCACGATCGGCCAGGCCGGCTTCAGGCGGCCGAGGCGGCGGGGCGCGGGCGCCTCACGCAGCATGTCGTAGAGCAGGTAGCGCACGGGCTCGCTGTATTCGAGGCGCTCACGGATCGTGCGGTCCACATACGCGGGCACCTCCGCGGCCGTGGCCGGAAGCAGGTCACCGGAGAGCCCGAACTCGTCACACACCGCCCGGAATTCGCCGTACATCTCCTCCAACTCAGCGGCCGCCAGCGGGCGCCCGGACAGCTCCCGCATCGCCGTCATGCACTCGTACAAGGTGACCAGCACCCACACCCGCACCGCCGGATCCGACGCGGTGAACGGCCTGCCCTGCTCATCGTTCCCGGCCAGACGGCGGTGCGTACGCTCCAGACGGGCGACCTCACGCCGCAGCCCCTCACGGTCGGAGAAGAACAGCCGCCGCCCGCTGTCCATGGTGTGCTCGATACGCCGCCACGGGTGCGCACGGTAGGTCGAGAACCGGGCCATCCCGGCCGCGACCGCCGGATCCGCCGTCTGGAGAACCAACAGCCGCCACGCCACCAACCCGATCCGCCACTCCCCCAGCGTGCGGCGCAACAGCGAATCAGAACCGGGAAGTTCAGCACCAGCCAAGGGAACCTCTCCTCAAGCACATGGACGGTAAGGAGCCGGGGGCGCCCCGAAGAGCGATCATCCGGCAATCCGCCCAGCCCAACGGCCCCACCGGATTCCGGGAGCGGCCGGGGTTGTGAATTCACCCGTCCGAGACCTGTCGCGGGAGCCGGTTCGTGCCCCTGGTGGAGACCTCAGGAGACCTCGGTGGCGATCGCCCCGACGTCGACACCGCCACCGAGATCGCGATGCTCGCCCCGGCCGGATCGGGCGCCCCGGCTCGCGCCCTCGGTCGGCCTCGTGGGCATCCACCACCGTCGCACGGACCAACGCCGTGCGGTGGTCCCCGGTCCCGCGGGGCCGGCCTCGGAGCCTGTCGCCGAACACGCTCCCCGCCATACCCGCACCCCGCCCTTCGCGAAGCCATCGGCCGACCACGCAATACCCCGAACGAGCGACCCGTGCTGTTCGAGTACCCGCAGCTGCCCGGAAGCCAGCCCCCGCACACCTCGCACTCACGACCAGAACATGTGTTCAACATCTGCCTCCGCCGCACCCGTTACGGGGCACGATCCGGGGCTGTTCTTAGAGCACCTGTACTCATCGCGCCCTCCCGGAGGAACCCGTGAATCCCGTAGCCGTGCCTTTGACCGGACCCACCGCGTTCGAACATCGCCCAGAGTCCCTCCGCCCGCTCCCGCGCTCCTCGGTGCACGGGGTTGACGCCCACCGGCAGGTCGTTCGGCGCTCATCACGCCCGGATACGAGGTGGGGGGCATGAGCGGGACGACCGCCGCAGACGACGCGGCCGAGCCGCAGGGCAAGGTGCCCGCGCCCCGCCACGAGAACCTGACACCGCCGCCTGCGGCGATGCCCGCCGGTCCGGCGGGCGGGGACATCGCCGATGACATGAAGGAGGCGTACTGGGCGATCTACGACGGGGCCGCGGCCAAGGCGACGGTCGGGCAGATCCTCGGCCGACTCCCGCGCATCGTGCGTCAGATCGGCCAGTTGTCATGGCGTGCCGATCGGCCCGCGACGGTCGCGGTGGTGGTGCTCCAACTGATGTCGGCGGCGATGTCCGCGTTCGGTCTGGTGGCGTCCGTGGCCGTGTTGCATCAGCTGTTCGCCCAGGGCCCGACCCCGGACAGGGTCCGCTCGGCCGTGCCGCAGATCCTGCTCGTGGTGGCGTTCCTCTCCGCCCGGGCTCTGCTCGAAGCCGGGGTCGCCGTCGCGCAGGCCCGCGTGACGCCGAAAATCCGCACCTCGCTGGAGAGCGACTTCCTCCAACTGGCCGCCCACGTCAGCCTGGAGGTGGTCGACGACGCCGACTGGCACGACGATGTCTACCGGGCCAACGACCGCGGGCTCTTCTACGCCCGGCAGATCGTCGGCCAGGTCGTCTCATTGGCCTCCGCATTCCTCGGCCTGATCGCCACGGCCGGTGTCCTGACCGTCCTGCACCCGCTGCTGCTGCCCCTGCTTCCGCTGTCCGTCCTGCCCGTCGGGGCGGCCGCCGTGCGCACCGCGCGGGCGCGCTTTCACAGCTTCCAGCGGTGGAACGCTCTCCAGCGCCGGGTGCGGGTCTTCTCCTGGCTCCTGCTGGACCGCGACTCGGCCGCCGAACTCCGCGCCGACACCGCCCAACGAGCCCTGCTCGACGAGCATCACCGCCTCACCACACGCATCGCCGAGGAGGACACCCGCCTGGGAGTCAGTGCCGCCCTCCTCACGCTGGCCGGCCGCGGCCTGGGCGGGATCGGGGCCGGCCTCACCTACGTCGCGTTGGGGGCCATGCTGATCGCCGGGTGGCTTCCGCTGGCGGCCGGCGCCGGAGCGGTGATCGCCATCCAGGCGAGCCAGACCTCCCTGACGCGGTTCGTCGATGTCGCCCACCTGGTCTACGAGCACGCGATGTGGGTCAGCGACCTGCTCGCCTTCCAGGACCGGTGCCGCTCGCTGCAACCTCGCCGCGGACAGCAGAAGGCACCCGACACCGTCGAAGCAATCACGTTGCGGAACGTCAGCTACACCTACCCCGGCAAGGACGCCCCGGCGCTCGATGACATCTCCCTGACTCTGAACGCCGGGGAGACCGTCGCCTTCGTCGGCCTCAACGGGTCCGGCAAGAGCACCTGTTCACGGTTGATCGCCGGCCTCTATGACCCGCAGATGGGGACAGTCCTGTGGGACGGGGTGGATGCCGCGGGCCTGGACACCGAATCCCTTCAACAGCGGGTGGCCACCGTGCTGCAGGACCCGGTGCGCTTCCCCTTCAGCGCGCTGGCGAACCTCACGGTCTCGCGCGGCACGCTCACCGAGGCCGAACCGCAGCGGGCACTGGACGCCGCGCGGTCTTCCGGTGCCGACCAGGTCATCGCCGGCCTGCCCGGCGCCTGGCAAGCGCTGCTGTCCAAGCGGTTCCGCGACGGCCAGGAGCTGTCGGCCGGCCAGTGGGCGAAGATCGCCGTGGCCCGAGGACTCTACAAGGACGCGCCGGTCCTGCTGCTGGACGAGCCGACCGCGAGCATGGACCCGCGCGCCGAACACGACGTCTACCAGGCGGTGCTGCGCGGCAAGCTCCGCGCTGACCAGATCACCGTGCTGATCTCCCACCGGCTGGCCAGTGTCGTCGACTGCGACCGCATCTATGTCTTCGACAACGGCCGCATCATCGAGCGCGGATCCCACCGAGAACTCATGGCCCTCGGGGGCGACTACGCCCAGATGTTCACGCTCCAGGCGGCCGGCTACCGGACCACGTCCACAACCTCCGACTCCAGGACGGTGCACCCGTGACCGAGACAACATCTGAGCTCGCCTCCCCCTCCCCCATGGTGCTGAGGGCGGCGACGGCGAACGCTTCGGCCCTCATCCACGACGGGGCCGGCGCCTACCTGCTGCACCTGCGGGACGACATTCCCGGAATCTGGGAACCGGGGTCGTGGTCCCTGCTCGGCGGCGGCCGTGAACCAGGCGACCGGACTCCGGAAGAGACGGTCCGGCGCGAACTGCGCGAAGAGGCCGGCCTCGACATCCCCGGCCTCGTCCCCTTCGCCGTGGAAGAAGCACGCAGAGACGACGGCACCGCCGTTCCGATTCAGATCTTCGCCGGCCGGTGGAACGGCGACCCCGCGGCGCTGCCACTGACCGAGGGCGTCATGCTGCACTGGTTCCGTCCGGACGTCATGCCACGCCTTCGGATGGCCCCCTCGACCCTCGCCCTGATCCACCGCCACGCCGAGCGGGACTCCGCCGAGGCCCACGCGGACGCCTCCTCGATGGCGAGCGCGGGCGCTGCCGCGAGCGGAGCCCCCGTGCTCAACGTCGTCGGTGTCCATCTCTACGTGGAGAACGTGGACGGCGAGGTGCTGCTCGGCCTGCGCCACCCCGACTCCGCCCACGCGGGGTCCACCTGGCACTTCCTGGCGGGCCACTGCGAGCAGGAGTCCGCCGTGTCCTGCCTCGTCCGCGAGGCTCACGAGGAAGCGGGGCTGGTGATCGACCCCGGCGATGTCGAACTCGCCCATGTCGTCCACCTCGTGCACGGTCCGGGCGGCCGGCCACGGATGCAGATGGTGTTCCGGGCCCGCCGCTGGGCGGGAACACCGGAAATCCGGGAGCCCGACAAGTGCAAGAGCTGGGACTGGTGGCCCCCGGACGCCCTCCCTACCCCGATCGTGCCCTACGCCCGGGCCGCCATCGAGGGCATCCGCGCGGGACGCCTGTACACGGAGGTGGGCTGGTCATGACGCCTGACAAGAGCCGAACCGGCCTGCGGAGCAATGCCCTGCCTGAGCACGATCCCGTCCCTGCCCGTCGGCAGCGGCTCCTCAAGCCCGCAGACGAGGCGGCTTCGGCACGGGCAGCGATGGTCGCCCCACTGGAGATGGCCGGCGCCCTCCGGCCCGGTCCGGTGCGCGAGGCCCTGCCGGCGCTGCCGCGCGAGGCGCTGATGACGCAGGCGTACATCCGCCGCAGCGCGCTCGACGAACGTCCGCCGCGCTGGGACCTGGCCCGGCGTACTGCCCGGCCTGCCGCACGTGCACGCCTACCCGCACGCAGCCGCCTGTCGGGGGCGAGCCGGCCGAAGCGGTGCGCCTGCGGCAGGACATGGCCGAGCGCGTCAGCGCCGGTGGCTGGGCGCCCTCGGCCGCCGTCCAGGGCGCGCTGAGGGCGGTGCCGCGCCACCTGGCCGCTCGTCCCGCGCGGCGCGGACGCCGCTGCCACGGTCGAGGACGGCTCGCTGGCCTACCTCACGCACGTCCTGGTCCAGGACGGGGAGACCGCCGAGGAGCGCCGCTCCGAGTTCGTCGTCCATGCCTTCGGCCCGGCCGCCGCGATGCCGGCGGAGCGCATGGCCGCTTGCGTACGGGCCTGGGACCGGCACGTACGCGGGGCCGGCTACCCGCAGATGAGCGTCCACCCCGCCGGCACCTCTGACCACGTCCTCCCCACCGGGCACCTCCTGGACAAGGCCTCCTCCCGTCTGGTCTTCCAGTGGCCCGGGCACGAACGGACCGAACCCGCGGGGCCCATGGCAGCGGCCCCTACCGAGGCCGGAGGCGGGCAGTGAACCTCGGAGAAAAGCCGGCTCCACCATCGAAAGAGAGGAGACACCACCGTGCGCAGAGACACCTGGGACACCGTGTCCCACCTGGCCCGCCGCTTCAACACCCATGACGACGAACGCGGGTTGGATCAGGTACAGCAGTGGACCCTGCAGGTACTGAAGATCGCCGAGGAGACCGGCGAGGCCTCTCAGGCCCTCATCGGTGTCCGTGGCACCAACCCCCGCAAGGGCGACAGCCACACCTGGCAGGACGTGCACGCCGAGGTGGCGGACGTGGTCATCACCGGTCTGGTCACCCTCGCCCGCATGCGCCCCGACGACGCCGACCGGTACTTCCGGCAGCAACTGAGCGCCAAGGCAGCGCGGTTTTTTCCCGCAGGGCCGGATGACGGTCCCCCGGGAGATGCGGGAGAGGTGGAGACGGTATGAGCGGTAGGCAGGACGCACGCCGGAGCCGACTCCGCCCCGGTTCCCCTCAGAACTTCACCGTGGAAACCGTGTAGACCACCGGATGCCCGGGCTCGTCATAGCTGACCATGATCCGCTGTGAGGGGCGGGGTGGCCGGTCCGTGGTGGTGGCGCCCGCCCAGGGGAGGTCGTCGTCGAATTCCCAGCCGACCTTGGAGGCCTGGCCGGGTGGGATGGTGTGGTGTTCCTTCTTCAGGGCGGCGGTGCTGGTGCCGATGGCGTTGAGGTAGTGCTCCAGGCCCCAGTCGTTGGTGCGGAACTGGACGAACAGCGAGCTGGTCTGCCAGGAGTTGGTCTCGTAGTAGTAGACCGGGGTGGAGCCGATGGGGACCGGGACGTTGTAGATGCGCTGCTGGACCTTGGAGGGGAAGGCGTTGGTCAGGCCGGTGGCGGCGGCCTCGGCCTCCTTGCCCTCGCCGCTGTCGCGGCTCTGCTCGGCGGAGATCACGATGTAGCCGGCCGGGATGGCGATCAGCAGGAAGACGATCAGCGCCATCAGTACGGGGCGGCGGCGCTTGACGCGGGGCGGCTGCTGGTCGGGGGCCGGGTCGTCGTGCAGGGGGTGCAGGTCGGTGTCGGTCATCGGCGGCCGGTCCGTTCGTAGCGCTCGTACCGCTCGACGCGGCGGCGGTTGGCGCGCCGGAAGCGGCGGGCCACCAGCCGGGCCAGGTCGGCGGCGCCGACCATGCCGGCCTCGGGTCCCAACTGGGCCTTGGCGATGGTGGCTTCGGGTCGGTAGCCGCGGCCGGTGAGGTGGCGCCGGAAGGCGTCGCGGGCCGGGGCGATCAGCAGGTCGTCGGCGGCGCTGACGCCTCCGCCGATGACGAAGCAGGAGGGGTCGAGGGCGGCGGCGAGGTTGGCGATGCCGACGCCGAGCCACTGGCCGATGTCCTGGAGGAGCTCGACGCACATCGCGTCGCCCTCCCGGGCCAGCTCGGTGATCAGCGGTCCGGTGATGTCGCCGATCTGCCCGCCGACCCGCTCGATGATGTTGTACGCGACCGGGGAGTCGGCGGCGGCCAGCTCGCGGGCCTCGCGGACCAGGGCGTTGCCGGAGCTGTACTGCTCCCAGCAGCCGCGGTTGCCGCAGGGGCAGCGGTGGCCGCTGGGGACGACCTGCATATGGCCGAATTCACCGGCCACGCCGTACTTGCCGCGCTTGACCGCGCCGTCCTCCAGGATCGCGCCGCCGATGCCCGTCCCGAGCGTGATCATGACGAGGTGGTCCTCGCCGCGGCCGGCGCCGAAGCGCCACTCCGCCCAGGCGGCGGTGTTGGCGTCGTTGTCGACCATGACCGGCACCGCGAGGCGGCCGGCGAGGCGGTCCCGCAGCGGTTCGTTGCGCCAGTTCAGATGCGGGGCGAAGAGGACCTTGCTGCGGTCCGCGTCGACCCAGCCGGCGGCGCCGATGCCGACCGCGTGGACGTCGTGCCGGTCGGAGAGGTCGAGCACCAGCTCGGTGATGGTGTCCTCGACGACCCTGGGGCTCTTGGACTTGTCCGGCGTCTCGGTGCGCACCCGCTCCAGGATGGTGCCGTCGGCGTCCACCACGCCCGCCATGACCTTGGTGCCGCCGATGTCGATGCCGACGGTGGGCACCCGGGGGGCGGTCAGATGCGAGCGCCGCTCGCGGGTGCCGACCGTGCGCAGCACGGTGGCCCGGGCGGATCCGCGGTGTACCCGGTCGCGGTACATGCTCATCGACCCACCTCTTCGCCGTCGCGGCGGCTGTGTGCGCGCAAGAGTCGTCTCGTCCCTGCGGGTCTCGGGAGGCCGGGGCCTCGATGTGCTGGTTCGCTGCGATTGTGCATCACCGGCGGCGTCCGGCGCATCGCGACGGACAGTGATGCGCCCCGCACAGCTCGGAGGCGGTGCGGGGCGGGGCATCTCCCACGGGTGCTCAGTCGGGCCGGTGACCTCCGGGAAATTCCGGGGTCGCGGTGCGGGCCAGCTCGTGGCTGAGCTGCTCCAGCTCGCTGCCGCCCGCCATCTGCCGGGTCAGCTCCTCCAGGGTGATCTCCGATTTCGCGTGGCTGCCGGCCATCGCGCCGCGCTTGAGGAGCACGAAGCGGTCACCGACGAGGTAGGCGTGGTGCGGGTTGTGGGTGATCAACACCACGCCGAGCCCGGCGTCCCGCGCGGCCGCGACGTACTTGAGGACGACGCCGGACTGCTTGACGCCGAGCGCCGCCGTCGGCTCGTCCAGTACGAGGACCTTGGCACCGAAATAGACGGCCCGGGCGATGGCGACGCACTGCCGCTCGCCGCCGGAGAGGGTGCCGATGGGCTGGTCGACGTCGCGCAGGTCGATGCCCATCCGCAGCAGCTCGCTGCGGGTGGTCTCGCGCATGGTGCGGACGTCGAGCCGCTTGAAGGGGCCCACGCCGGTGGTCGGCTCGGAGCCGAGGAAGAAGTTCCGCCACACCGGCATGAGGGGGACCACGGCGAGGTCCTGGTAGACGGTGGCGATCCCACGGTCCAGGGCCTCGCGCGGGGAGGACAGGGTGGTCTCCTCCCCGTCGATGGTGAAGGAGCCCGCGTCGTGCCGGTGCAGCCCTGCGATGATCTTGATCAGGGTGGACTTGCCGGCGCCGTTGTCGCCGAGCACACAGGAGATCTCCCCCGCGTGCACCTCCAGGGACACCCCCTCCAGAGCCCGGACGTTGCCGTAGTACTTGCTGACGTCGGCCAGCTCGACCAGCGCTGTCATGCCTTTTCCTCCGCCCGCTTGCGGACCCATGCGTTCAGGAGTGTGGCGAGCAGCAGCATCGCGCCGAGGAAGAACTTGTACCAGTCCGGGTTCCACTGCGCGTAGACGATGCCCTTGCTCGCCATGCCGAAGATGAAGGCGCCGACGGCCGCGCCGATCGCCGAGCCGAAGCCGCCGGTCATCAGGCAGCCGCCGACCGCCGCCGCGATGATGTAGAGGAACTCGTTGCCCACGCCGTCGCCGGACTGGATCGCGTCGTACGAGAACAGCAGGTGCTGGCCGGAGACCCAGGCGGCGAAGGCGACGCCCATGTACAGGCCGATCTTGGTCTTGGTGACCGGGACGCCCACCGCCCGTGCGGCATCGGCGTTGCCGCCCACCGCGAAGATCCAGTTGCCGACGCGGGTGCGCAGCAGGATCCAGGTGGCGACGGCGACCAGGACGAGCCACCACAAGATGGTGATCTGGATGTCGACGCTGCCGAGGGTCAGATGCGAGGCGAAGAGCGCGCGGGCCGAGTCGAAGCCCTCCATGTCGGCGATGGACTTCGTCGAGACGGTGCCGTCGATCAGCTTGGTGAAGCCGAGGTTGAGGCCGGTCAGCATGAAGAAGGTGCCGAGCGTGATGATGAAGCTGGGCAGCTTCGTACGGGTCAGCAGCACCCCGTTGAACGCCCCGATGGCCAGGGTCACCAGCAGCGACACCCCGACGCCGACCCAGGTGTTGGCGGTCATCTGGTAGCTGAACATCGAGGAGATCAGCGCCGAGCTGACGACCATGACACCGGCCGACAGATCGAACTCCCCGCCGATCATCAGCAGCGCCACCGGCACGGCCATGATGCCGATCGTGGAGGACGCGTAGAGCACCGTGGAGAGGCTGGAGGCCTGCAGGAACGGTTCGGCGACGATCGAGAAGAAGAGGAAGACGGCGACGGCTCCGACGACCGAGCCCAGTTCGGGCCGGCCCATCAGCCGGCGCGCCAGGGAGCGGTGCAGCAGCCGTTCGTCGCCCTTGGCGGGCTGCGCCGGGGAGGTCTCGGTCCGGCTCATCGCGTCCCCCGCTTCGTGTAGTCCTGCAGTGCGGCGGCGTCCTTCTTGGTGATCACCTGGGGTCCGGTGAGCACCGGCTTGCCGCCGCCGAGGACATCGGAGTTGTACTTGTAGAGCCACAGCAGGTCGACGGCCTCGTAGCCCTGGAGGTAGGGCTGCTGGTCGACGGCGAAGCCCAGGGAGCCGTCCTTGAGCCCGGTCGCGACCTGGGCGTTGAGGTCGAAGGTGTCGACCTCGGCCTTGCTGCCGGCCTGCTCCCTGGCCTTGACGGCGGTGTCGGCGAACGGGGCGCCGAGGGTGACGACGGCGTCGATGCCCCGGTCCGACTGGAGCTTGGACTCGATGGAGGACTGCACGTCGGGCATGTTGGTGCCCTCGACGTACAGCTTCTGCAGATCGCCCTTGAAGGTCTTCTTGGCGCCGTCACAGCGCTGCTCGTGGCCGACGTTGCCCTGCTCGTGCAGCACGCACAGGGCCTTCTTGCGGCCGCGCTTGTTCAGCTCCTCGCCGACCGCCTCACCGGCCACGGTCTCGTCCTGGCCGATGTGGCTGAGCGCGCCGAAGGCCTTGGACTCCTCGGCGCCGGAGTTCACCGTGATCACCGGGATGCCGGCCTTCTCGGCCTTGGCCACCACGTCCTTCATGGCGTTGGGCTTGGCCAGCGAGACGATCAGCCCGTCGACCTTCTGGTCGATGTAGGACTGCACCAGCTCGCTCTGCCGCTGGGCCTCCTTGTCGTGCCCGTAGAGGAACTTGATGTTGTCCTTGGCGGCGGCCTGCTTGGCACCGTTCTGGACGATGTCCCAGAAGGTATCGCCGTCCCCCGAGTGGGTGACCATCGCAAACGTCCACCGGGGGGTGTTGACCGCGGCCTTGCCGCCGGCCGCCTGGGCGGCGCGCTCGTCCTCCGCGCGCTTGCCTCCGGTGCTGCTGCACCCCGCCAGGGAGGCGCCGAGCACCGCCGCCAGCACAGCGCTGACGACGCGTCCCCTTCTTCGAACCCGTGCCACGAGGACTCGCCCTTCCCGCTGATGCCGCCGTGTCGGCCGCGTTGGTTGTATTCGCTGTCCGGATTGCCCGGTCTGCACCGGTGGGACGCCATGGGGCGGCACCGGTCGGGCCGGATCAACCGGCCAAGTATCCGTTACCGGTGATCTGTCCCGGTTCATGGGGTGGCCCCCTCCGCACCGGGGCCTCACCGGGTACCCCGCCCGGTGTACTCGGTGAGCTTCGGCACGTCCTTCGCGGTGACCAGCGCGGGCCCGGTGAGCACCGGCTTGCCACCGCCGAGCACATCGGCGTTGGTCCGGTGCAGCCACAGCAGGTCCACCGCTTCGTAGCCCTGGAGGTAGGGCTGCTGGTCGACGGCGAAGGTGACGTCCTTGGCCTTGAGCAGCTTGACCACGGCGGAGTTCAGATCGAAGGTCGCGATCTTCGCGGAGCTGCCGGCCTGCTCCCTGGCCTTGACCGAGATCGCCGCCATCGGCGCACCGAGCGTGACGATCGTGTCGAGGGACGCGTCGGCCTGCAGCTTCGCCTCGATCGAGGACTGCGAGGCCGGCGCGTTGGTGCCGTCGACATCAAGGTTCTCGAGCGTCCCGCGGAACGCCTTGCGGACACCCGCGCAGCGGTCCTCCAGGGACACGTTGCCCTGCTCGTGCACGACGCACAGGACCTTCTTGGCGTGCCGCCGGTTCAGCTCGTCGCCGACCGCGCGGCCGGCCACCGACTCGTCCTGGCCGATGTGCGCCAGCGCCCCGTACGCCCGGGAGAACTCACCCCCGGAGTTGATGGTGACGACGGGTATCCCGTGGGCCACGGCCTTGCGGACGGCCGCCCGGACGGCCTCGGGCTTGGCGAGGGTGACGATCAGCCCGTCCACCTTCTGGTCGATGTACGACTGGATCAGCGCGGCCTGCTGGGCGCCCTCCTTGTCGTGGGCGTAGAGGAACTTCACGTGGTCCTTGGCGGCCGCCCGCTCCGCGCCGTTCTGCACGATGTCCCAGAAGGTGTCGCCGTCGCCGGAGTGGCTGACCATCCCGATCGTCAGGTGCGGGGCACCCTTGCCCGCTCCGTCGCCGGTCTCCGGGGAGCCCTGGGCGCCGGCGGCGCCGCATCCGGTGGCCAGCGCGAGGGTGGTCAGTAAGGCGGCGGCCCTGCGCACCGTGCTGCCGCGGACAGTGCGGGGACTCGCCGAACGCACGCCGTTCATCGTGGGACCGCCTTTTCTCCCGGCCGCCGGAATGCGGTTGGAGGAGTTTGTAACGGCGCGCACGGAGCCACGTCAATACTTTGTCAGAACATTCTGACGAAGAGGGCCGCCGACGGCCCGACAGGCCGGTGCATCACGGGTGATATCGACCGGCCGACGGCCCACGGAACGACGCGCGGAGCCCCGTCCGGCGCCGCTCCGGGACACCCCGCGGGGGCTCGTGCGCCGACCGCTCAGGGACGGACCAGCAGCTGGAATTCGAAGGCGTAACGGGACGCGCGGTAGACGTGCGAGCCGAACTCGACCGCCCGCCCGGTGTCGTCGAACGTGGTCCGCTGCATGGTGAGCAGCGGGGCGCCCTCCGGCTCGTCGAGCCGGGCGCCCTCCTCCGTGGTCGCGGCGCGGGCGCCGACGGCCTGGCGGGCGCTGTGCAGGGTGATGCCGGCCGACCGCATCAGGCGGTAGAGGCCGGTCTCCTCCAGCGCGGCGGTCTCCAGCGGGAGCAGCCCCGCCGGCAGGTGGTTGCGCAGATGCGCGACCGGCTCGCCGTGCGTCAGCCGCAGCCGCTCGACCAGCGCGACCTCCGCGCCCTCGGCGATCCCCAGCGCGGCGGCGACCTCGGCGTCGGCCTCGGTGATGGTGTTCAGCAGGACCCGGGTGGCCGGCTTCTGTCCGGCCGCCTCCAGGTCGTCGTAGAGGCTGCTCAGCTCCAGCGGCCGCTTGACCTGGCTGTGGACGACCTGGGTGCCGATGCCGCGGCGGCGCACCAGCAGGCCCTTGTCGACCAGCGACTGGATGGCCTGCCGGACCGTCGGCCGGGACAGCCCCAGCCGGCCGGCCAGCTCGATCTCGTTGCCGAGCAGGCTGCCGGGGGCCAGCTCGCCGTTCTCGATCGCGGCCTCCAGCTGCTGGGACAGCTGGAAATACAACGGGACCGGACTGCTCCGGTCCACGCTGAACTGAACGGTGCTCCCGGCGCCCGGGGCGTCTTGACTCTCGCGTTTCCCCACGCTCGCGAGCGTATCCGCCCGGGCAGATGACGGGAAGTCCGGAGGTCACATTGTCCGGACAAGGGCGGGTGAGGGGCGCTGCGGGCCGCCGCGCGGCAGAATCCGGTCCGTCGCCCCCGCTGCCGCCCCTGGGCCCGGCAGCGGCCCGTCTCCCGGCCCGAAGGAGCGCCCGTGTCCGTACGCCGCGTCGTCCCCGACCTCCAGTGCGACGCCCTGGAGGAGAACCGCACGTTCTACGGCCTGCTGGGGTTCGAGGAGGTGATGAACCACGGCTGGGTGATGACCCTGGCCTCCCCCGCCCAGCCCGCCGCCCAGCTCACCTTCCTCACCCACGACGCGACCGCCCCGGTCGTCCCCGACCTGAGCATCGAGGTCGACGACGTGGACGCGGCCTACGCCGCCGTCCGCGGCTCCGGGGCGCGGATCGTCCGGCCCCTCCAGGACGAGGAGTGGGGCGTGCGCCGCTTCTTCGTCGAGGACCCGAACGGCCGGGTGGTCAATATCCTGGGGCACCGGGCACCGGCCGGTGACGGCGGCGCCGGCGGCTGACCGCCCGCGGGCCGGCCGGGGCCTCAGCCGGCCCGGCCCCCCGCCGCCCGCGTCCTCGTGCCGTTCCGTCACCGGCGCCGCCGCGTCATCGCGTCATCCAGGCGTCCTCGTACTTCCGGTACGTGCCGTCATGGGTGGCCAGGTGCACCCACTGGTCCACATAGGCCTTGAACTCGTTGTCGCCGCGGGGCAGCGCGTAGGCCTTCTCGGAGAACGTGTAGGGCTTGTCCGGGTGCAGCGAGCAGAGTTCCGGGTGGATCCGGGCCTGGTAGCGGGTCTCACTGGCGTCGGTCATCATCACGTCCGCCCGTCCCGCGAGGATCTCGTCGAAGATCGTGGTGTTGTCCCGGTGCACCGTGAGGGTGGCGTGCTTCAGATGGGAGCGGGCGAACTCCTCGTTCGTCCCACCGGGGTTGACGACGACCCGGGTGCCGGGCCGGTCGATCTGCCGCAGGGTCGCGTACTTGCCCTTGTCCGTGCAGCGCACCAGCGGCGTCTTGCCGTCGGTACGGGTCGGGGCGCTGAAGTAGACGGAGCGGGCACGCGGGAGGGTGACGGAGACCCCGCCCATGGCGATGTCGCAGCGGCCGGCCGACAGGTCACCGACGAGCCGTGCCCAGGTGGTGGGCACATAACGCGGCCTGGCGTCGAGGCTCTTGGCGAGGTCGCGGGCCATGTCGATGTCCACACCGCGGTAGCTGCCGTTCTTGGGGTCGCGGTAACTGAAGGGCGGGTAGTCGCCGGTGGTGCAGACCCGCAGCACCCCGCGCCGCGGGACGGCGTCGAGGGCCGAGGTCGTCCCCGCGGCCGGGGAGGCGGTCCCTCCGCCCCTCGCGGCGGCACCCGAGGCCGCCGGGGCGGTGGCGCTGACGGCGAGCAGGCAGGCGAGGGCGGAGAGGGCGGCGGCGCGCTTCATCAGGGCTCCTGGGACTCCGGTACGCGGCGGCGGGGCACACGGGGGAAGCTCTCAGCGTGGCAGAGCCGTGGTGCCGGTGCACCCCTTGAGCGGCCGGTGGAACGACCGCGGAGGCCCGGACGACCGCGGGGGCCCGGACGGCGGCGGGGTGCGCGGACTTCAGTCCTCGAAGAGCTCCGCGCCGCCCCGCATCGCCGGACGGCCGGGGGCGGCCTCTTCAAGACGGACGAGGAGGTCCGCGGCGCGCTTGGCGACGGTGTCCCGGTCCCCCTCGGAGAGTGCCGTGCCCATCCCGACGGCGACGGCGCCCGCGGCGATCCACTCCGGCGCGCTGTCGACCGTCACGCCGCCCGTCGGCAGCACCGGCATCTGCGGCAGCGCGGCCCGGACCTCCGTCAGCCAGGACGGGTCGTGCGCCGAGGCGGGGAACAGCTTGACCGCGTCCGCGCCGAGTTCGAGGGCACGGACCATCTCGGTCGGCGTCGAGACGCCGGGGAAGACCGGCACGCCATAGCGGTGGCCGGTGCGGATGACCTCGGCGTCCAGGCTGGGCGAGACCAGGTAGCGGGCGCCCGCGTCGACCGCCATCCGCGCCGAGGCGCCGTCAAGGACCGTGCCCGCGCCGATGACCGCGTCGTCACCGAGTTCCCGGGAGAGCGTGGTGACCGCCTCCAGCGCGAAGGGCGTGGTCAGGGATATCTCCAGGCTCGTGATGCCGGCTGACAGCAGGGTGTCGGCGGTGGCGCTCGCCTCGTCATAGGTCCTGCTGCGGACGATGGCGAAAACGCGCTGCGCCAGTGCTGCCCGGGTGATCTCCCAGCGATACACGGCAGTTCGCCGTCCTTCCTTGTCTCCGACACTGCATGCCGTCCGGCACCTGGCCCACGACGGACAGGGCACGTTCCGGGACGAGTCCCGGCAGCCGACCTCACAGGGCCTATTTCCGCCGATGCCCGCCCGCTCCTCGTTTCTGCCGAAACGCTACCGGGAACCACTGACAATCCTCTCTCGGGGGTGCGCCCCGTGCGCCCCTTCTGCCGAGAATGGGAACAAGTGGCAGGTCGCAGGGGGCGCACAGCACAGCGGCGGCCGGGGTGCGTAGGCACCCCGGCCGCCGTGGGCTCCGGGCAACGGGCCCGATGGACCTGTTACTCGAGTGGTGTGTGATGTCAGCGTTTCCGCCGTGTGGTGTGGTGCCGCTCCGCCGTACGTCCGGTACGGCTAACGGCCTGACGGCCTTGCGGGCTCAACAGCCGCGGTCGACGAGGTCGAACGACGAGTAGTGGTCGGCGGTGTAGTAGTCCTCGTCCTTCTTCTTGCCGGCCACGATGCGGCGCGCGCCGCGGTCGGGCGAGCCCGGCGTGACGACGGTGTACTCGTGGTAGTACTCGCCGTCGCTCTGGTCCGGCAGGGCGTGCTCGCGGTTGTCGAAGACCGTGCCGTCCTTCGGGTAGGGGTAGGGCCCGCCCTTCGCGATCAGGTCGAGGGTGTCATGGGCCTGTGAGGGCAGCTTGGAGTAGCAGACCTTGCCGATGTCCGCGGCGTCCGCGGCCGCCTCGTGCACCGTCGTGGCGTACGAGGTGGCCGTGTGCGTCGTGGCGACGGCAGGGGTGGCGGCGACCGCGGTCCCGCCGATGAGAAGGGCCGAAGCGAGGGCGCCCGCGGCGCCGATCCTGGTGATCCGTGGGGGGATTCTCATGCCTCTCAGGATGACGCGCGTAGACATGATCCTGTCAATCCCAAACGGCCGAAGTTTTCCGGGAGTTCACACGGCCCCCGCAATTGAGGTGAATGCGACGTAGCGTCAGAAGCCTTTCCGGAAAGGCCTTTTCGCTCTCGGGAAACCGAGGCCCCGCCGGGCGTCCGCCCAGGCCGGTGCGGTGCCGGGCGGGCGCCGGCGAGCCGCCCCGGCGTCAGGAGGACGGCGGCCGCGCCGGTTTCGGGTTGAATTCAGGGGTTGAACGGGATCGGTCCGAGTGCGGCGCACGCGGGCCACAGCCGGACCGCGCCGGTCCGGCGCACATCACGGGAGGTTGCCCATGCGGGTCAAGGACTTCGATCACCTGGTGCTGACGGTGCGGGACGTGGAGCGCGCGCTCGCGTTCTACAGCGGGCCGCTCGGCCTGGAGACGGTCCGGGAGGAGGAGTGGCGGGCCGGTGACGCCCCCTTCCCGTCGGTGCGGATCAGCCCGGGCACGATCATCGATCTGGTGGCCGGCGACCCGGGCGGCGGCTCCAACGTCGACCACCTCTGCCTGGTCGTCGAGCCGCTGGACTGGCAGGAGGTCATCGACTCGGGGCGGTTCACCGTGCTGGAGGGCCCGGTCGGCCGGTACGGGGCACGGGGCATGGCGCAGTCGATCTACGTCGAGGACCCGGACGGCAACACCGTCGAGCTGCGCTGGTATCCGCAGGACGCCGGGGAGTGAGCCCGGGCGGCGCCACCGGGCGGTGAGCCCGTCCGGGCCCGGAGGGCTTTTGCCTGAGAGGCAAATCTTTTGCCCCGGAGGCGGGGCCTCGCTATACCGGTGACATGACCGAGCTCCCCGACGAGCCCTCCGGCACCCCGCCGGAAGCACTGTCCACCGTCGCACCGCGACTTCGTGACCTGCGGCGGCGCAGTGGACTCACGCTGGAGACCGCGGCCCGGCTGGTGAGCCTGTCGCCCGCGCACCTCTCACGGCTGGAGACCGGCCGGCGGCAGCCGTCGCTTCCGATGCTGCTGGCGCTGGCCCGCACCTACGGCACGACGGTATCCGACCTGCTCGGTGAGACCGCACCGGAGCGGGACCCGATCGTGCGGGCCGGGCGCACCGAACCGTCGCGGGCCGGCGGCTGGACGTACTGGACGGTGGGCGGCGCCGGGCGGGCGATGCAGGCGCTGCGGGTGCATGTGCCGCAGCGGGCGCAGGGCGAGCTGGTGCGGGTGCACCCCGGCGAGGAGTGGCTGTACGTCCTCGACGGGCGGCTGCGGCTGACGCTCGGTGCGGCGGTGCATGTGCTGGATCCGGGGGACGCGGCGCACTTCGATTCGCTGACCCCGCACCGGATCGCCGCCGCCTCCCAGGGCGGGGTGGAGCTGCTGTTCGTCCACACCCTGCTGCAGAGCGGCGCCGCCGAACTCTGCCTCGGTGACGACGTGCGGCGCCGCGGGCTGTGAGCCCCGGCGCCGCTCCTGACGGAAGGACCGGATGCGTCATGTCCGATCGGATCGCCCCTGCCACTCCCCCGCCGGCGGACCAGCCACCCGAGGCACCGGCCGCCCGGCCGTACGTCGAGAACAAGCCACCCCGCGGGATGTATGTGCGGGTGTTCATCTACGTCGTCGCGACCCATGTGCTGCTGGCCTTCATGAGTCTCCTGGTGGTCATCGCCAAAACGCGGTGACGCGGTGACGGACCGCCCGGGGTGGCACGGGCAGCGGGTGCGGGGGTGGGCCTCCATCCCCCAAAGACGCGGCGCGGTCCGTGGTGGTGCCGCGGCCGTGCGACGCGGCCGGCCCCGTGGCGTGGATCGAGGTGGGTACGAGCGGTGTCCGGAGCACGATCGGCGTCTCGGCCGGTGTGTGTACGCGGCTTGCGGCAGGGGGCGGTGCGCTTGAGGCCGTACGGCTCCACCGGCGGGAGCAGGCGGTGGTCCCCGAGGTCAATGAGGTGATTTCGCATTGAGCGGCGGGGGCGCGCGGACGGTCGCGCCCGCGACGACGCGGTATGCCGGGCGGCCCGGCGCGCGGTCGCGCTCCGCCGGTCCGGGGCCGCGGAGGGGGCGGTCCGCTTCCCCCGGACGCACCGGCGTCAGCACGCCCTGTGCCGGTCTCCCGCGCCCTAATCTGAGGCCCCGGCCACCGCCCTCGCCCCGGAGGAGACCGACACCATGGCCCGATGCGCTCCCGAAGCCCCCCGCCCGACCGCGGTCGCCGTGCTCGACGACGCGGTCCGGGTGCTCGCCCCGGACACCGACGCCAACCGGCTGGTCGCACGGATCGAGGCGGGGACGGCGCCGCGCTCGGTGTTCGCCACCTTCGCCCTCGAACAGCACCAGGTGATCGCCACCGACCGGCTCAGCTTCCAGCATCTGGCGCGGCGGGCGGACGGCGATCCGCCGGTGGCCGACTTCTTCGACCTGCTCGCCCAGGGGGAGGCACACGCCCTGAAGCAGCTGGCCGGGCTGGCGGACGCGTGTGAGCTGACCGAGCGGGAGATCGCCGGCTACCGGCCGCGCCCGGGCTGTCAGGCGTACCCGTCCTACGCGGCGCGGCTCGCCCTCGGCGGCGAACCGGCCGATGTGACGATCGCGCTGACCGCCAACTTCGCCGCCTGGGGCGCCACCTGCGCGACCGTCGAGGCCGCGATGCGCGAGCACTACGCCTTCCCGGAGGCGGCCCGGGCCTTCTTCGGGTTCTTCGCCGAGCCGGCGCCGGCCGTCGGGGAGCAGGCCCGCATGGCGGTGCAGCACGGCCTCGACACCGGCCAGGCGCAGCCGGCCCTGGCGCACCGCTACGGCCGCCTCCTCCAGGCGTACGAGCTGATGTTCTGGGACACCGTGGCGGACTGACCCGTCGCACCGCCCCGCACCCCGCCCGGCGGAGAGCCGGGGCACGCGGCAGTGGCCGCGGGGTGGTTCGGCGACCGCGGCTATCCGCGCCGCGGGCGTTCCAGCAGTGTGCCCGTGGGCTCGGTGAGGGTGGCGCCGTCGTTGATCTGCCGGCCGCGCAGCCAGGTGGAGCGCACGACGCCGTGCAGGGTCTTCCCGGCGTACGCGGTGATCTTGTTGCGGTGCTGGAGGGCCTGCGGGTCGACGGTGAAGGTCTCCTCGGGGGCGAGGACCGCGAAGTCCGCGTCCCGGCCGGGCTCGATGGCGCCCTTGCGGCCGAGGCCGGCGAGCGCCGCCGGGGCGGTGGACATCCAGCGCACCACGTCGTCGAGACCGTGCCCGCGCGCCCGGGCCGCGGTCCAGATGGCGGGCAGGCCCAGCTGGAGGGAGGAGATGCCGCCCCAGGCCGCGCCGAAGTCGGCGGTCTTGAGGTCGGCGGTGGAGGGCGAGTGGTCGGAGACGACGCAGTCGATGGTGCCGTCGGCCAGGCCCTGCCACAGCGCGTCCTGGTTGCCGGCCTCGCGGATCGGCGGGCAGCACTTGAACTCCGTCGCCCCGTCCGGGACTTCCTCGGCGGTCAGGGTCAGGAAGTGCGGACAGGTCTCGACGGTGATCCGGACGCCCTCGCGGCGGGCGGCGGCGATCATCGGCAGCGCGTCGCCCGAGGACAGGTGCAGCACATGCACCCGGGCGCCGAGCCGTTCGGCGAGCACGATCAGCCCGGCGATGGCGTCGTTCTCGGAGATCCGGGGGCGGGAGGCGAGGAAGTCGGTGTACTTGGGGCCGTGCGGTGCGGGCGCCGCGTCCAGGTGGCCCGGGTCCTCGGCGTGCACGATCAGCAGTCCGTCGAAGCCGGCGATCTCGCCCAGGGCGGCGGCCAGTTGCTCCTGGTCGACCGCGGGGAACTCGTCCACACCGGAGGGCGACAGGAAGCACTTGAAGCCGAAGACCCCGGCGTCGTGCAGCGGGCGCAGCTCCTTGACGTTGCCGGGGATCGCGCCGCCCCAGAAGCCGACGTCGACATGGGCCTTGCCGCGGGCCACCGCGCGCTTGGTGTCGAGGTGGGCCGTGGTGGTCGTGGGCGGCAGACTGTTGAGCGGCATGTCGACGAGGGTGGTGATCCCGCCGGCCGCGGCCGCGCGGGTGGCGGTCCAAAAGCCCTCCCACTCCGTGCGGCCGGGGTCGTTGACGTGCACGTGGGTGTCGACCAGGCCGGGCAGCAGGGCGTCGTCGCCGCAGTCCACCACCCGCGCTCCGGCCGGGGCCGGGGCGTCGTACGGCAGCACCGCGGCGATCGTGCCGTCCTGGACGGTGACGGTCGCGGCGCGCGTGCCCTGCGGGGTGACGACGCGTGTGGAGCGCAGCACCAGCTCTGGTTCGGACACCCGGTCCCCTCCTCGTATCGTGCTTCTGGCTTCGGCCGGCGGCGCGTGCGGCGTACGGCCGACGGGGCGGACGGCGAGACGGCCCTGGACGTGTCCGCACGGGCGCCGGGCACGGGATTCAACAGTCTGTTGAATGAGTCTTCATCCCGGACCCCGACCCGTCAAGACCCCACGGCCGCCGCCCGCCGCGCCTCCCCGGAAGCACTCCATCGCCGCAGGCGGTTCCATGGAACGGATAGAGAGTTCCACCCAGCAGAACGCGACCGGGGGCATCGGTGCCACCCGGAGCACCCCGCCCGAAGGGGACCCGGCGGGTCGCGGCTCGGGACGCACGGGGCCTGACCGGCGGGAACGAGTGTGCGCGAGGCCGTGTGCCGGGGCAAGGGGACCGGTAGGCTGCTCCGATCGGGCCCGGCGCCCGTGCGCCCTGCCGAGACCGATCCGCCCCGCCCCGAAAGGAACGCGACGTGCCGTCGTCCAGCGCCAGCACCTCCGCCGCCGAAGCCAAGCCCGCCGGCGGCGGCGTCCAGTCCCTCGAGCGCGCCTTCGACCTGCTCGAGCGGATGGCCGACGCCGGTGGAGAGGTCGGCCTGAGCGAGCTCTCGGCCAGCAGCGGACTGCCGCTGCCCACCATCCACCGGCTGATGCGCACGCTCGTGGCCTGCGGCTACGTCCGCCAGCAGCCCAACCGCCGCTATGCGCTCGGCCCCCGGCTGATCCGGCTCGGCGAGAGCGCCTCGCGGCTGCTGGGCACCTGGGCCCGGCCGTTCCTCGCCCGCCTGGTCGAGGAGACCGGCGAGACCGCCAACATGGCGCTGCTCGACGGCGACGAGATCGTCTATGTCGCCCAGGTCCCCTCCCGGCACGCGGTCCGGATGTTCACCGAGGTCGGCCGGCGGGTGCTGCCGCACTCCACCGGCGTCGGCAAGGCCCTGCTGGCCGACCACCCGCCGGAGGAGGTCCGCGCACTGCTCGGCCGCACGGGCATGCCCGCCGCCACCGAGAAGACCCTCACCGACCCCGACCGCTTCCTTGAGGCGCTGGCCGAGGTCCGCCGCCTGGGCTACGCGGTCGACGACAACGAGCAGGAGATCGGCGTCCGCTGCCTGGCGGTGCCGGTCCCCAACTCCCCCACCTCCGCGGCGATTTCCATCTCCGGTCCGACCGGCCGGGTCTCGGAGGCCGCGACCGAGAAGATCGTGCCGGTGCTCCAGGACGTCGCGGCGCAGCTCTCGGTGGCACTGGCCAACCAGACGCCGGCCTAGCCTCCGCCGCGCAGCCGGAGCCGCCCCGCGGTCAGCGGGTGCGCGGCAGCGCGCCGAACCGGTCGATGCCCTCGCGCACTTCGGTCAACGCGGACGACAGGGCGCTCACCGATCCGACCGCCCCGGCGATCAGCAGCAGCGAGCGCCGCAGCCGGGGCACCTCGGGCAGGCCGTGGCTCACCATCGCGTCCAGGGCGGCCAGCTCGTCGTCCGCGGCCGCCCGGTCCATCAACTCGCCTGGTAGCAAGGCCAGTTGACGGCGCAGCCGGGCCACCGCCCCGCGCAGTTCATGGACCCGCGGGTCACCCTCGACCCCGGTCATTCGTCTGTCACTCTGCAGCTGTTCCACCACGACGGCGTCCTCCGTGGCCGTTGCCCGACCCGCGATGCGGGACAGTTAACGCCACTCTGCGCTTCCCGCGCCATACGGAGAGCGAAAAAAGACCGATCACTGGCGGGATTCGCCCGGCGGCAATCCGGACGGCGCACCCGGCGGATGCGCCGCCCGCACGCCCGCTCACGCCCCTGACCTCCCGGAATCCCCCTCCGATCGCACCCCGTCGCGCCGCACATGAAGACCGAAAGGCGTCACGGTCGCCGGGCCCGCGGGGGCCGCGCCCCACCTCCCCGCTCGCGCACGGCGCGGACGGCCGGGGCACCCCCGGAACATGCCCGTCACGCGATACCCGAATTCGATGTGATCATGCGTCAGCACATGCGTTCACCAGGCCACCCTTTGGCGTGGGCACACCCGGGACGAGGCGTACGGCACGGCGTGATGGAGCATTCTCCCTTTCAAGGAAATATCCGGCATATCACTGGATCGGAGAATGTCATGGAGCCCCACTCCGGCCCCGACACCGGCTCGAACCAGCGTCGGGTCAGCGTCGTCCAACTCATCTGCCGCGCCTACGGCCTGTCCGACGCCTCGGAAATCACGCTGGAGCACATACACCGTTACGTCGCCGAGCACCGGGAAGAGGAGGAGCGAACTCCCCCGCGGCGCGAGCGGTTCCGGCCGTACATCCCGCGCCCGCGCGCGTCGGACGACGCCGCCTGAGCGACGGGCCGCGCCCCACGGTGCCATGAGGTATGCAGTCCCCATGGCACCGACAGCACCGAAGGACCCGAACAATCCGAGAGATCCGCGAGGCCCGGGTGATCCGGGTGATCCGGGTGATCCGGGTGAACAGCCGCCCCGCGTCCGGCCGGACGCCCCGACGGAGGGGACGGGGAGGGGCGGGCGGGTGGCCGGTCTGCTGCTCGCCGCGGGCGGTGGGCGGCGCCTGGGGGGACGGCCCAAGGCGCTGCTCGACCACCGGGGCCGGCCGCTGGTCGAGCACGCCGCGCGGGCCCTGCGGGAGGGTGGCTGCGACCCGGTCCACATCGTGCTCGGCGCGGCGGCCGACGCGGTGCGCGAGCGAGCCGATCTGACGGGCTATCACCTCTGGAGCAACCCGGACTGGGCGGACGGCATGGGCTCGTCGCTGCGGGTGGGGCTGGCCGCGCTGGCAGGGTCGGGGGCGGACGCGGTCGTGGTGTCCCTGGTGGACCAGCCGGGCATCGGCGCCGCGGCGGTGGCGCGGATGGTGGCGGCGTACGACGGCAGCCACGCACTCGCCTCCGCCGCCTACGACGGGCGGCGCGGCCACCCGGTCCTGTTCGGCGCCGCGCGCTGGGCGGACATCGCCGCCACCGCAACGGGTGACCGCGGTGCGCGCGCCTACCTCCGCACGCATGCGGACGCCCTCACTCTGGTCGAGTGCGCCGATGTGGCCGCGCCCTACGACATCGACACCCCGGAGGATCTGAGCCGCCTGGAGTGACCCCGCGCGCCGGCGGACGGCCGTCGTCCGGGAAGCGGGAGTGAGGGAGAGTGACCGCGGTGGCACCGGGAGTCATTCGATCTACGGGTGTGTCGAGCCGGAGAATCTCGACATCAACAAACCATTGAACTTCCGCGATAAGGAAACTAGTCTCCACTGGTCAGAAGCGCCCTGAACCCAGACGGCGCCCGCGACCGCGTTCCGGGGCCCGCGGCACCCCGTGCCGCCCGGCGTCCCCGTGGCCGTTGGGCACCGCCGATGAATGGAGTGACAGCTCATGTCCGCACCAGCGCCGTCCCCGCTGGCCATCGTCGAAGTCGACCCCGCGCACACCCCCGAACGGCAGGACGAGGTCCTCACCGACGCCGCGCTCGCCTTCGTCGCCGCACTGCACCGGCGGTTCACCCCGCGCCGGGACGAGTTGCTCGCCCGCCGCGCCGAGCGCCGGGACGAGATCGCGCGCACCAGCACGCTGGACTTCCTGCCGCAGACCGCGCAGGTCCGGGCCGATGACAGCTGGCGGGTGGCCGAGGCGCCCGCCGCGCTCAACGACCGCCGGGTGGAGATCACCGGCCCCACCGACCGCAAGATGACCATCAACGCGCTCAACTCGGGCGCCAAGGTCTGGCTCGCCGACTTCGAGGACGCCTCGGCCCCGACCTGGGAGAACGTCATCTCGGGTCAGCTGAACCTCATCGACGCCTACGAGCGGCGCATCGACTTCACCGACCCGGCGTCCGGCAAGTCCTACGCGCTCAAGCCCGCCGGCGAGCTCGCCACCGTCGTGATGCGGCCGCGCGGCTGGCATCTGGACGAGCGGCACCTGCAGGTCGAGGGCCGGCCGGTGCCCGGCGCGCTGGTCGACTTCGGGCTCTACTTCTTCCACAACGCCAAGCGGCTGCTGGAGCTCGGCAAGGGGCCGTACTTCTATCTGCCGAAGACCGAGTCGCACCTGGAGGCCCGCCTCTGGAACGACATCTTCGTCTTCGCCCAGGACCAGCTCGGCATCCCGCAGGGCACGGTGCGCGCCACCGTCCTGATCGAGACCATCACCGCCGCGTACGAGATGGAGGAGATCCTCTACGAGCTGCGCGACCACGCCTCGGGGCTGAACGCCGGCCGCTGGGACTACCTCTTCTCCATCGTCAAGAACTTCCGGGACGGCGGCGCCAAGTTCGTGCTGCCCGACCGCAACGCGGTGACGATGACGGCCCCGTTCATGCGCGCCTACACCGAACTCCTCGTCCGCACCTGCCACAAGCGCGGGGCGCACGCGATCGGCGGGATGGCCGCGTTCATCCCCAACCGCCGTGACCCCGAGGCCAACGAGCAGGCACTCGCCAAGGTCAAGAACGACAAGGACCGCGAGGCCGGTGACGGTTTCGACGGCTCCTGGGTCGCCCACCCCGACCTGGTCCCCATCGCCCGTGCCTCGTTCGACGCGGTGCTCGGGGACCGGCCGCACCAGAAGGACCGGCTCCGCGAGGACGTCGACGTCAAGGCCGCCGATCTGATCGCGATCGACTCCCTCGACGCCAGGCCCACCTACCAGGGCCTGATCGACGCCGTCCAGGTCGGCACCCGCTACATCGAGGCCTGGCTGCGCGGCCTGGGCGCCGTCGCCATCTTCGGCCTGATGGAGGACGCCGCCACCGCCGAGATCTCCCGCTCCCAGATCTGGCAGTGGGTCGACGCCGGTGTCGTCTTTGAGAACGGGGAGCGGGCCACGGCCGAGCTGGTGCGCCGGGTCGCCGCCGAGCAGCTGGCCGCGATCCGCGCCGAGGTCGGCGAGGACGCCTTCACCGCCGGCCGCTGGCAGCAGGCTCACGACCTGCTGCTGCGGGTCGCGCTGGACACGGACTACACGGAGTTCCTGACGCTGCCCGCCTACGAGCTGCTGGACTGACACCCCGCACCCGTCCCACCCGGGGGCCGGTACGGACCGCTGCGGCGCGGTTCGTACCGGCCCGTCGCGTCGCGGCCCGGCGCTCCCCGCCACTACGTCTACAGTGTCTGGCCACCGCACACGGCACACGCGGGGCACGGACACGGGCACGGCACGAAGGGCGCACGGGGTGGCACGACGGCGGGAGCAGGTCCTGGACGCGGGGATCCGGGTGCTGGGCGACGAGGGTGCGCGACGGCTGACCTATCAGGCCGTGGACGCCGCGGCGGGCGTCCCCTCCGGCACCGCCTCCAACTACTTCCGCAACCGGGCGGCCCTGATCGAGGGCATCGTCGGCCACCTCCAGGAGCTGGAGCGCCGCGACTGGGAGGCCTTCGCCGCGGCGGCCGCCCCGGCCGACGCGGGGGAACTCGCCGACGCCGTCGCCCGGTTCCTGCGGCACGCGACCGGTCCCGAGCGCGCCCGGACCGCCGCCCGCTTCGCGCTGTACCTGGAGTCCACGGCCCGGCCCGCGCTGCGTCCGGCACTCACCCGCGGACGGGAGGCCGTCACCGGCTGGGGCGCGGAGTGGCTGCGGCGCTTCGGCTCGCCGGCGCCCCGGCGGCACTGCGCCATCCTGCTGGACTACATGGACGGCGTCGTCTTCCGTCAACTTGCCTTTCCCGACGAGGACTTCGACCCGGGCCCGGGGCTCCGCGAGCTGCTGGCGGGGTTCCTGGGCTGAGCCCTCGCCGGGTGGACGGCCCAACGGCCCGCAGAGGGAGGGCGGTTGCCGCTCCCGTACGGGCCGTTGCGCGGGCGGACGTCGATGGGCGGACGTCAGCGGGTGGGCGTCAGTGGATGGGCGTCAGTGGGCGGGGGCCGGCGCGGTCTTCCCGGTGACGTCCCCGGTGGCGGCCTCGGTGGCGCGGTGGGGCTGTGGCGGGAGTGCCGCCTCGGCGAGGGCGCCGGAGTCCGCTGCCGGGTCCCCGTCCCTCCTGCCGAAGTGGTGGAAGGCGAGGTTGAGGACGATGGCGACCAGACAGCCGGTGCTGATGCCGGAGTCCAGGACGACCAGCAGGTCCTTGGGCAGGTGGTGGTAGAAGTCCGGGGCGGCGATCGGGATCAGCCCGACACCGACGGCCGCCGCGACGATCAGGGCGTTGTCGCCCTTCTCCATGGCGGCCGAGGCCAGCGTCTGGATGCCGCTGGCGGCCACCGAGCCGAAGAGCACGATGCCGGCGCCGCCGAGGACCGGCAGCGGCACCAGTGAGATCACCGAGGCGGCCACCGGACACAGCCCCAGCACGACCAGGATCAGCCCGCCGGTCGCCACGACGTAGCGGCTGCGCACCCTGGTCATCGCGACCAGGCCGATGTTCTGCGCGAAGGCGCTGTTGGCGAAGCCGTTGAACAGCGGGCTCAGAGCCGTGCCGAGGGTGTCGGCGCGCAGTCCGCCCTCGATGGTGCGCTCGTCCGCCGGGCGGCCGACGATCCTGCCGAGGGCCAGCATGTCCGCCGTCGACTCCGTCATACAGACCAGCATCACGATGCACATGGAGACGATCGCGGCGACGTCGAACTGCGGCGCACCGAAGTGGAACGGCGTCGGGAAGCCGACCGGGGACGCCTTGCCGAGGGCGGAGAAGTGCGTGATGCCGACGGGTATCGCGAGCAGGGTGCCGGCGATCAGCCCGAGCAGGATCGCGATCTGCTGGAGGAAGCCGCGCAGCACCCGGCGCAGCGCCAGCACGATCACGAAGGTCAGCGCGGCCATCCCGATGTTGGTCAGCGAGCCGAAGTCGGAGGCCTGCGGATTGCCGCCCTGGGACCAGTTGAAGGCCACCGGCAGCAGTGAGACGCCGATCAGGGTGATGACGGTGCCGGTGACCACCGGCGGGAAGAACCGTACGAGCTTGGAGAAGTACGGGGCGAGGAAGAAGCCCAGCACGCCGGCGACCAGCACCGCGCCGAAGATGACGGGCAGCGCGTGGCCGGGGCTCTGGGCCTTGCCGATGGCGACCATCGGGGTGACGCCGGCGAAGGAGACCCCGTTGACGAACGGCAGCTTGGCGCCGACCTTCCAGAAGCCCAGCGTCTGCAGCAGCGTCGCGATGCCGGCGGTGAAGAGGCTGGCGCCCATCAGGAACGCGGTTTCGGTGGGGCCGAGCCCACAGGCCGGGCCCACGATCATCGGCGGGGCCACCACACCCGCGTACATCGCGGCCACGTGCTGCAGGCCGCTGGTGAACATCTTCAGGGGCGGGAGGGTCTCGTCGACCGGATGTTTCCGGTCCCCCTCCGACTTCTGCCCGGTCTGTGCGGCCACTGCGGGCCTCCTTCGTTTTCTGCGGCGCCGGGGACGGCGGCGCGAGGCTGTCACGGAGGGCTTGCCATGTGGTGCGTGGCGGAGAAGTCGCCTGGTGAGCGATGCGGGTGGGGGCGCTCGTGGCGCGTGGACGGCGGCGGGGCGGACCGTCCCGGGGGTGCGGGCGAATCCCGTACCCCCGGGGCCGGCGTCGTGGATCCCGCTCGGATCCACGCGCCCGGCCGGGAGCCGTCCCTCCCGGCCGAGTCGGGGTGCGTCGGCCTCGTGATCGCGCCGTGGGGGTCAGTCCCCGGCGGCGATCCGGGCCAGACGCTGCGCCTCGGCCCGCGCGGTGCGGGCGAGGGCGTCCTCGTCGACGTTGCTGAGGCGGTCGTCCTCGACGACCGGCCGGCCGCCGACGAGGGAGAGGGTGACCGGTGCGGGCGGGCCGAAGACCAGGGCCGTGACCGGGTCGGCGATGGAGGAGTGGCCGAGGCCGTCGAGCTTCCACAGCACCAGGTCGGCGAGCTTGCCGGCCTCCAGCGAGCCGATCTCGGCGGTCCGGCCGAGAACCTGCGCACCGCCGTAGGTGCCCAGCCGCAGCGCCTTGCGGGCGTTCAGCGCGGCCTCCCGGTGGGCGCCGAGACGGTTGATCAGCAGGGCGTTGCGCAGCTCGGTGTGGAGTTCGCCGGACTCGTTGGAGGCGGTGCCGTCCACGCCGAGGCCGACCGGGACGCCGGCCGCGAGCATGTCGGGGACGCGGGCGATACCGGCCGCGAGGCGGGCGTTGGAGGAGGGGCAGTGCGCCACGCCGGTGCCGGTGCGGGCGAAGGCGGCGATGTCGGAGTCGTTCATGTGGACGCAGTGCGCCATCCACACCTCGTCACCGAGCCAGCCGGTCGACTCGAAGTAGTCGGTGGGGCCCATGCCGAACAGCTCGTGGCAGAACTTCTCCTCCTCCACGGTCTCCGAGCCGTGGGTGTGCAGCCGCACGCCCTTGCGGCGGGCCAACTCGGCTCCCTGCCGCATGAGTTCGGTGGAGACGGAGAACGGCGAGCAGGGTGCGGCGGCGATGTGCACCATCGAGCCGAAGGAGGCGTCGTGGTGCTTGTCGATGGCCTCTTCGGTGCCCAGGAGGGCGCCCTCGGTGGTCTCGACGGCGAAGTCCGGGGGCAGTCCACCGTCCTTCTCGCTGCGGTCCATGGAACCGCGGGCCAGGGTGATCCGGGCGCCGATCTCGGCGACGGCGGCCAGTTCGGCGGCGACCAGGTCGCCGGCGCCCCGCGGGAAGACGTAGTGGTGGTCGGAGGCGGTGGTGACGCCACCCTTGACCATCATGCCGAGCGAGCCCTGGGTGGCCGCCTTGAGCATCGGGGCGTCGATCCGTGCCCAGGTCGGGTAGAGCGCCACCAGCCAGTTGAACAGGTTGTGGTCGGTGGCCAGGCCCCGGGTGATCCACTGGTAGAAGTGGTGGTGGGTGTTGACCAGGCCGGGCGTGACCAGATGCCCGGTGCCGTCCACCCGGCGGACGACGTGGGCGAGCCCCTCGGGTGCCTTGCCCGGGCCCACCGACTCGATGACGTCGCCGGCGACCACCACATGGCCGGTGGCGTACTCGGTGTCCTGGGCGTCGACGGTCGCGAGGGCACAGTTCTCGATGACGAGGCGCGGTGTCACCGCGCCGTCAGGAGTTGCCGATGCAGCCATGGTGCGTTCCTTCGTTCGGTTCCGGCAGGGAGGGGGCACGGCGGGGCCCCGCGGAATGCGCGTGCCGGAGCCGGGAGGTGCGGCCGGCGGGGGCCGCCGCCCGTGGGGTGCTCCGGGTGCCGAGTGGGGGGACGTCGCGGGCGCGGCCCGGTCGCGGGTGCGGTCGCTGTGCCACGGTTGGCTCCCCTCGGGGTGCGTGCCCCTCCCCGCGCGGGACGGGGAGCGGGCACGGTGTGCGCCGGGGCGCTCAGAGGTTGGTCAGGTCCACCGGGATCAGGGCGTCGGCGCCGTCGCGCAGGACGGTGCCCTCGATCAGGCCGTACGGGCGGTCCGCCGCGTAGTAGACGGCTCCGTCGGGGGTGTCGTTCTTGATGCCGAACGGCTCCAGGTCCACCAGGAAGTGGTGCTTGTTCGGCAGCGAGAAGCGGATCTCGTCGATCTCGGAGCGGCTGTTGATGACGCGCGATCCCATTTGGTACAGCGTCTGCTGGAGGGAGAGGCTGTAGGTCTCCGCGAACGCCTGCAGCAGGTGCTTCTTGACCTGCTCGTACGAACGCTCCCAGCCGGGCATGCGCTGCTCGTCGTCGGTCCAGTTGAACCGCCAGCGGGCGGAGACCTCGGTGGCCAGGATGCGGTCGTAGGCCTCCTTGAGCGTCGTGTACTTGTCCTTGATGTAGCCCCAGAACTCCGAGTTGGTGGAGTTCATGACCACGAGGTCCTTGAGGCCGGAGATGACCTGCCACCGCTCACCGTCGTAGGTGATCTCGGTCAGCCGGGTCTCCTGGCCCTTGCGGACGAAGGAGTGCTTGACCTCGTCGGAGCCGATGAAGCGGGAGTTGGCGTCGGAGGTGGCGATCCGCTCCCAGGCGTACTCCTCGATCCGGATGCGGGCCCGGTGGATCGGCTCCTGGCTGGTGACGAAGTGCCGGGCCAGATGGATGCCGAACTGCTCGGCCGACTCGATCCCGTGCTCCTTGGCGAAGGCGTACACGGTGTTCTTGGTCGTGTCGGTGGGCAGGCAGTGGGCGTTGGAGCCGGAGAGGTGGACCTCTTCCAGGTCGCCGGAGAGCGCGACCGAGACGTTCAGGTCCTTGATGTGGTGGGTGTCCCCCTCGCGGGTGATCTTGACGACGCGGTTTTCCGCTTTGCCGTACTGATTCTGGCCGAGCATCACCGGGCGGGAATGGGCAGTCATGTCGGTGCTAGCTCCCTCGGTATACGGAGTAGCCGAACGGGTTGAGCAGCAGCGGTACGTGATAGTGCTCGCCCGGTGTGACGGCGAAGGTGATCGCCACCTCCGGGAAGAAGACTCCGCTGTCCCTTGCGCGGGGGGCGTCCTGCTGTTCCTCGGCTTGCTGGTGTGCGGTGCTGGATTCGAAGTACTCCTCGACGGCGAAGTCGAGTCGCACGTGGGTGGTGCCGTCCGGCAGCGCCGGAAGGTCCTTGCAGCGTCCGTCCGGGTCGGTGGTGGAGGCGCCGTGGGCGGCCCAGGCGCCGTCGCGGCCGGAGCGCACCGAGAGCGTGAGGGCGACACCCTGTGCGGGGCGGCCCACGCTGGTGTCCAGGATGTGCGTGGACACCGACGTCCGTGCAGCCGTCTCGCCGCTCATGCTGCGTCTCCTTCTGCGTGCGTCGCGATACGGGTGAGCCGAATGCGGTTGATCTTGCCCAGCTCTCCGCGCACGATCTCGCGTTCCGTCTCCGGCGTGTTGCCGATCCGGTGACGGACGGCGTCGCGCATCTGCTCACCGGTGCGTCCGGTGGCGCAGATCAGGAAGACGTGCCCGAACCTCTCCTGGTAGTCCAGGTTGAGGGCGAGCAACTCCGCCTTGAGCGTGTCGGAGGCGCCGGCCATCCCGCTCTGCTCGCGGTGCGAGGCGGCATCGCCCGGCTTCGGCCGGCCGATGGGCGGGTGCCCGGCCATCGCCTCGGCCAGGTCGTCCGCGGTCAGCTCGGCCATGGCGGCGTCGCTGGCGGCGAACAGGGCCTCGGTGGTGGCGTAGGGGCGCCGGGCGAGCATCCGCTCCCCCCAGGTCCGGCTGGCACACACCTCGTGCAGGACGGCCCGGGCCGCCTCGTCGTCGGCGGTGTTGAACCGGCTGAGCCCCGGCGGGGGCACGGGGGTGTCCCCCGTCGAGCGCGGTGAACTCGAAGTCACGGGAAGCCTCCGTGGCAGGGAGATACGGGAGCTTGGCTGGAAACAGCTAAGACCCCCGACCAGACCACGTCAACACTTTGTTGAAATCTGGCCCACACAAAAGCCACGGGCGGGTGATTACGGGCGGAATTCCGGGGGCCGCACAGCCGATCGCGTGCCCGGCGGGACGCACGGCCGCCGCCGACCGGACCGCCCGCTACTCGCCCTCCGCCCGGGCTCCGCCCTCCCGCGAGGCGGTCTCGCGGTTCAGGTAGTTGTAGACGGTGAAGCGGCTGACGCCGAGGGCGGTCGCGACCGTTTCGACACCGTGGCGCACCGAGAAGGCGCCCCGGGTCTCCAGGATCCGCACCACCGACTGCTTGGTCTTGCGGTCCAGCTCCGCCAGCGGCTTGCCGTGCCGGCGCCGCAGCTCGACGAGGATGTGGTCGAGCGACTCCGACAGATGGGGCAGGCGCACCGCCACCCGGTCCTGCCCCTCCCAGGCCAGCACGACATCGTCGCCCTGCGCCTGGTCCGGTGCGACCAGCCGGCCGCCCATCGCGTCGACCAGCGGCTTGACGGCCTGAACGAACGGGTGGTCGGCGGGCTCCGTCACGACGCCTCCCCCTCGCCCGGCTCGGCGCCGGCGATCACATTGACCTGGAGGGACACCCGGGTGGCGCCCGCCCGGAGGGTCTCCCGCAGCAGGTCGCCGACCGCGGCGAGCACCCGGTCCGCGTCCCCCTCGGCGGTGTTGCCGAACGGGCCGACGTCGACCGCGTCGAGCCGGGCGCCGGTGACGACGTCCCGGGCCACCACCGCATGGGCGGGGGCCTCGTCCAGGTCGAACGGTTCCGTCGTGAACTCCACTCGCAATCGCACGCCGCTCAACCTACGCGCGGTTCGGCCCGGCCACCAGAAATTGCCCCGGGGCCCCCTTGACAGCCTCGGAGACCGCCGGGCAGTGTTCCATTAAGCAGAAAAACAGTTCCACTATCCGGAAGGGGCGCCGCCTGATGGGTTTCCCGGACACCCGCTTCAACGTCAATCTGTCGATCCTGTTCACCGAGCTTCCGTTGCTGGAGCGGCCGACGGCCGCACGGGCGGCGGGGTTCACGGCGGTGGAGCTGTGGTGGCCGTGGGTGGACGCCCCCGTGCCCGATCCGGCGGAGACGGCCGCGCTGCGGGACGCGCTGCGGGACGCGGGGACCCACCTGGTGGGGCTGAACTTCTACGCCGGGCGGCTGCCGGGTCCCGACCGCGGTGCGCTGTCGGTTCCGGGCCCGGAGTCGGAGCGGTTCCGGGCGAATGTGCCGGTGGCCGTCGAGTTCGCCCGCTCGGTGGGCTGCACGTCCTTCAACGCCCTGTACGGCAACCGCGCCGAGGGCGTGCGTGCGGCGGAGCAGGACGAACTGGCACTGGAGAACCTGGCCTTCGCCGCCCGCGCGGTCGCCGAGGTGGAGGGGACCCTGCTGATCGAGGCGCTCAACGCGCCCGAGTCGCCGCACTGCCCGATCGTCTCGGCCCCCCGGGCGATCGAGGTCGTGGACGCGGTGAACGCGGCCACCGGCCTGGACAACGCCCGCTTCCTGATGGACCTCTACCACCTGTCCATGAACGGCGAGGACCTGCACGAGGTCATCGACCGCTACACGGCGAAGACGGCGCACGTGCAGATCGCCGACAACCCGGGCCGCGGCGCCCCCGGCACCGGCGGCCTCGACTTCGCCGATCTGCTCGGCCGCCTGGACAAGGCCGGCTACCGCGGCTGGACCGGCCTGGAGTACAAGCCCGGCGACGGGCCGAGCGCGGACGCCTTCGGCTGGCTGCCGGCCCCGCAGCGGGCGGCGGACCGCCCCGCAGGCTCCCGGCGCCACCCCGCCTGACGACGCACCGTTCCCGAAAGAGGCACCCGCATGAGCAAGCTCGCTGACTCCCCCCGCCCGACCCGCCCGGCGATCGCATGGATCGGCCTGGGCATCATGGGCTCACCCATGGCCGAGAACCTCCTCAAGGCCGGCTACCCGGTCACCGGCTACACCCTGGAGCCGGAGAAGCTGGAGCGGCTGGCCGCGGCCGGCGGCAGCACGGCCGGCTCGATCGCCGGGGCCGTCGCCGAGGCCGACGTCATCATCACCATGGTCCCGGCCTCCCCGCAGGTCGAGGCCGTCGCCTACGGGCCCGACGGCATCCTGGAGAACGCCCGGCCCGGCGCGCTGCTGATCGACATGTCCTCGATCACCCCGCAGACCTCCGTCGACCTGGCCGAGGCCGCCGGCGACAAGGGCATCCGCGTCCTGGACGCGCCCGTCTCGGGCGGCGAGGCCGGCGCCGTCGAGGCCGTGCTGTCCATCATGGTCGGCGGCGACCGGGCCGACTTCGACGCCGCCCGCCCCCTCCTGGAGGCGCTGGGCAAGACCATCGTGCTGTGCGGGCCGCACGGCTCCGGCCAGACCGTCAAGGCCGCCAACCAGCTCATCGTCGCCGTCAACATCCAGGCCTGTGCCGAGGCCGTGGTCTTCCTGGAGAAGTCCGGCGTCGACCTGGCCGCGGCGCTGGACGTCCTCAACGGCGGGCTGGCCGGCTCGACCGTGCTGACCCGCAAGAAGGACAACTTCAAGCACCGCGACTTCGCGCCCGGCTTCCGCATCGACCTGCACCACAAGGACATGGGCATCGTCACCGAAGCGGCCCGCGGCGTCGGCGCCGCGCTCCCGGTCGGCACCCTCGTCGCGAGCCTCGTCGCCTCGCTGCGCGCCCAGGGGGACGGCGGCCTCGACCACTCCGCCCTGCTCCGCGGCGTCGAGCGCCTCTCGGGCCGGCCCACCGCCGGCTGAGGCGGGTACGTCCACGGGTCCCGTCACCGGACCCCGCAAGCTTCCGGGCGGCGATCGCGCCGACACCTGTCCGGTCGCGCCCAGGCGCGGCCGCCGCCCGGAATTCCGCCCCGCACGCCCGCCCCCCGCCAGGGCGTAGTTTCAACAAACTGTTGACGTTTGGTCGGAGCCCTTCTTACGCTCCGACAGCGGAAGCCAACTTCCGCGCTCTCGTACGGAAGGTCACCATGTCGAAGCCCACGCTGACGGCGCGCTTTCTCACTACGGAGGCTGGCGCCCCCGTCGCCGACAACCAGAACTCGGCCACCGCCGGCGCCGGCGGCCCGCTCGTCCTGCAGGACCAGCAGCTGCTGGAGAAGCTCGCCCGCTTCAACCGCGAGCGCATCCCGGAGCGGGTCGTGCACGCCCGCGGGTCCGGCGCGTACGGCTACTTCGAGGTGACCGACGACGTCACCGCCTTCACCCGCGCGGGCTTCCTGGACACCGTCGGCAAGCGGACCGAGACCTTCATCCGCTTCTCGACCGTCGCCGACAGCCTGGGCGGCCCGGACGCGGCCCGCGACCCGCGCGGCTTCGCCCTGAAGTTCTACACCGAGGAGGGCAACTACGACCTCGTCGGCAACAACACCCCGGTGTTCTTCATCAAGGACCCGATCAAGTTCCCCGACTTCATCCACTCGCAGAAGCGCGACCCCTTCACGGGCAAGCAGGAGCCGGACAACGTCTGGGACTTCTGGGCGCACTCCCCCGAGGCCACCCACCAGATCACCTGGCTCATGGGCGACCGCGGCATCCCGGCCTCCTACCGCCACATGAACGGCTACGGCTCGCACACCTACCAGTGGACGAACGCCGAGGGCGAGGCCTTCTTCGTCAAGTACCACTTCAAGACCAACCAGGGCGTCCGCTGCCTGAGCGGCGAGCAGGCCGCCGAGCTGGCCGGCAAGGACCCCAACAGCCACCAGACGGACCTGCTCCAGTCCATCGAGCGGGGCATCTACCCCTCCTGGACGCTGTACGCGCAGATCATGCCGGCGGCGGAGGCCGCGCACTACCGCTTCAACCCGTTCGACCTGACGAAGGTGTGGCCGCACACCGACTTCCCGCTCCAGCGGGTCGGCCGGCTGGTCCTGGACCGCAACCCCGACAACGTCTTCGCCGAGGTCGAGCAGGCCGCCTTCTCCCCGAACAACTTCGTGCCCGGCATCGGCCCGTCCCCGGACAAGATGCTCCAGGGCCGGCTGTTCGCCTACGCCGACGCGCACCGCTACCGCCTGGGCGTCAACCACACCCTGCTGCCGGTCAACGCCCCCAAGGGCGTCGCCGGCGGCCGGGCCGACAACTACGGCCGGGACGGCCTGATGGCGGCCAACGGCTACGACCGGCACGCCAAGAACTACGAGCCCAACTCCTACGGCGGCCCCGTGCAGACCAACGAGGCGCTCTCCGCCCCGCTCGCCGTCTCCGGCCACACCGGCACCCACGAGGCCCCGGCCCACGCGAAGGACGACGACTTCTTCCAGGCCGGTGAGCTCTACCGGCTGATGTCCGAGGACGAGCGGAAGCGCCTGGTGGAGACCATCGCCGGCGGCCTCTCCCAGGTCGGCCGCGACGACGTGATCGAGAAGAACCTCGCGCACTTCCACGCTGCCGACGCGGAGTACGGCAAGCGCGTCGAGGCACGCGTCCAGGAGCTGCGCGAGGACTGACGGGAGGTCACCGTCCCCGCGCATCCGTACCGGCCGGCCCGCTGAGGGGTGGCCGGCCGGTACGGAAAGGGAGCGCGCGGGCCGCTCGGTTCGCCCGCTTCACCGACTCCGTCCGGCGGCGCGATGTCTGTCGCGCCTGTGCTCGCGCCGCCGGGCGGGAACCACCGCAGGGCCCGGAGTCCGTCACGGTCACGGACTCCGGGCCCTGCCGCGTGTCCGCGGCCCGTCCGTCTCCGGGCCGTGCCCCGCGCTCTTGCCCGGGGCACTCCCTCAATTCCGCCCCGGGCGGCCGGTTTTGGAGAGACCATGGAGCCAGCAGCAGATCCGACCTGTCTGCCGCCCGACTGCCAGGAGCCCACCATGGCCGACAGCGTGCCGGTGCGGTGCCCCACGTGCCGCCGTGAGAACGCCTTCACCCCTCCCACGTTCCCGTGCGCCTGCGGTGCCCCGCTGACCCTGCCCGTGCTGCGCGGCGGGGTGCCCGTCGAGATACTCCACCGCACCTGGCAGTCCTCCTGGGTGGAGGTGCGCTGCGAGGTCTGCGGACGGCAGGACGAATGGCCGGCGCCGGAGTCCGGCTGCGCCTGCGGCACGGTCGTCCGGGTCCCCGTCGCTCCGGCCCCCGCCCTGCCGCCGCCGAACTTCCCCTCCCCCGGCCCGCCCGGGCCGCGCCCCGCCCCCGCGTTCCCGCTGCGCACCCCGCACGGCCTGGCGCGCCCCGCGTTCCGCCCGGTGACGATCCGTACGGCCCGTGACTGCGTCACCGCCGCCGAGCAGTATCTGAAGTGGCTGGGCTACGCCGATGTCGCCCGGACCCAGGAGCGCACCGCCTCCGGCGTGGACCTGCGCGGCACGGGCGTGGTAGCCCAGGTCGACCCCACCACCCACTCCACGGCCCTGCGGGAGATCGAGTGCGTCTGGCTCAACGGCCTCAACGACTCGGCCCTGGCGGTCTTCTTCTCCCTCGCCGGCTACGCCCGGGACGCCCGCTCCCGCGCCGATGAACTGCGTCTCCCGCTGTTCGTCATGGACCTCACCGGCACCCCGCAGCCGGTCAACGACCCGGCCGACGAGCTGATCAAGTACGGCGCGGCGGGGCGGTGACCGGGCCGCCCGCGGAAATCCCCTCGCCGCGCCCGCCGGAAGCGGCGACACTCGCCGGGTGATCATCCGCCGGGCGTCCCCTGCCGAGCTGCCCCTGCTGCGCGACGTCGAGCGCGCCGCCGGGGCGCCGTTCCACACCCTCGGCATGGCCTGGGTGGCGGACGACGAGCCGCCGTCGCTCGCGGAGTTGGCCGTCTTCCAGGGCGCCGGACGGGCACTCGTCGCACATCCGGAGCGGGACGGTACGGGCGGGGCCGCGGGGCCGGTCGCCTTCCTGCTGTGGGAACCGGTCGACGGATGCACCCATGTCGCGCAGGTGTCGGTCCGACCCGACCACGCCCGCCGTGGCATCGGCCGCGCGCTCATCGACCGGGCCGAGCGGGACGGCGGGCCGGTCCCGGTGACGCTCACGACGTTCGCCGAGGTGCCGTGGAACGCGCCGTACTACGCCAGGATCGGCTTCCGGGTCCTGCCCGGTGCGGGCCTCACTCCGGGGCTGCGGGCGATCCGGGCCCGGGAGGCCGCCCTGGGGCTCGACCGCCGGCCACGGGTCTGCATGCGGCGCGAGCCCGGCGGGCGCGGCCCGGCGATAATGCCGGCATGATCGACGCCCACGCCCTGCGGACGGCCTGCCTGGACTTCAACGGTGCGGCCGAGGAGTTCCCCTTCCCGCGGAACCCTGACGTGTCGGCCTTCAAGGTCGGCGGCAAGATCTTCGCGCTGACGTCGCTGCCGGCGACACCGCTCACGGTGAGCCTCAAGTGCGAGCCCGAGCCGGCCGAGCGGCTGCGCGCCGCGCACCCCGAGGTGGTGCCGGGCCATCACCTCAACAAGCGCCACTGGAACACCGTGTCGCTGGACGGCGCCCTGCCCGACCGGCTCGTTCTCGACATGATCGAGGATTCGTACGACCTCGTGGTCGCCTCGCTGCCGCGCGCGCAGCGCCTGCTGCTCGACTGGCCGGGCGAGCGCCGGCCCTGACCGCGCGGGAGACCGGCTGCCCTGAGCTGCCGGCCGGCCGGCGGCTCAGGGCAGCCGCAGGGTGATCCAGGGAATGCCGTCGCCCGGCAGCAGATACCTCTCCACCTCGGCGAAGCCGTGTGCCAGGGCGAAGTCGAGGCCTTCGGTGTTGGCGGACAGGACCACCGTCTCGATCACCTCGGCCCCCAGCTCCCGCGCCCGCGCCAGCCCCCGCGCGTAGAGGGCTTCGCCGATCCCCCGGCCGCGGTGGGCGGCCAGTACCCGGGCGATGACGGTGCCCACCGGGGCGTCCGGTGTGGGCGGCCGTACCGTCGAGCAGCCCACGAGCGTGTCGCCCCGGTAGGCCACCTCCAGGTGGTTGCGCCCGGCGCGCTCGCGCACCTCGTCGAGGGACAGCACGGCCGTGGGAATGATCGTGTTGTGGACGTGCTGCCAGTCCCGGATCGCGGCCTCGCCGTCCACCCGTTCGATGCGGAGATCAGTCATCGCCGCATCGAACCGGATATCACCCGGAGCGTCAACCGGATTCAGGCGCCCGGCAGATGACGGGCATCCGGTGACCGCGGTGACCGCCCCGCCTCCCCGGCCAGCCGCTCACGGAGTTCGATCTTGCGGACCTTGCCGCTGACCGTCATCGGGAAGGCCTCGACGAGGTCGAGATGGCGCGGCACCTTGTAGTGGGCGAGCCGGGAGCGGCAGAAGGCGGCCAACTCCTCCAGGGTGAGCGGGTCGCCCGGGTCGCGGAGGATGACACACGCCGCGATCTCCTCGCCGTACTTCTCGTCGGGGACCCCGACCACCTGCACATCGGCGATCTTGGGGTGGGAGTGGAGGAACTCCTCGATCTCGCGCGGGTAGACGTTCTCGCCGCCCCTGATGATCATGTCCTTGATGCGGCCGACGATCCGGAGGTAGCCGTCGTCGTTCATCACCGCGAGGTCTCCGGTGTGCATCCACCGGGCCGCGTCGATGACCTCGGCGGTGTGCTCGGGCTCCGCCCAGTAACCGAGCATCACGCTGTAGCCGCGGGTGCACAGTTCGCCCGGGGTGCCGCGCGGCACCGTGACCCCGCTCGCCGGATCGGCCACCTTCACCTCGATGTGCGGCAGCACCCGCCCGACGGTCGCCGTGCGGTGGACGAGGTCGTCGTCGCGGCGGGTCTGGGTCGAGACCGGCGAGGTCTCGGTCATGCCGTAACAGATGGAGACCTCGGACATGTGCATCTCGGCGACGACCCGCTTCATCACCTCCTCGGGGCACGGCGAGCCCGCCATGATGCCGGTGCGCAGCGACGTGAGGTCGTAGCAGGCGAAGTCGGGGTGGTTCAACTCGGCGATGAACATGGTGGGGACGCCGTAGAGGGAGGTACAGCGCTCGTCCTGGACGGCCTTGAGGGTCGCGGCGGCGTCGAAGGCGGGCGCGGGGATGACGATGCAGGCGCCGTGCGAGGTGGCCCCGAGGTTGCCCATGACCATGCCGAAGCAGTGGTAGAAGGGCACCGGCAGACACACCCGGTCGTGCTCGGTGTAGCCGAGGGTCTCGGCGACCGCGTAGCCGTTGTTGAGGATGTTGTGGTGGGAGAGGGTGGCGCCCTTGGGGAAGCCGGTGGTGCCGGAGGTGTACTGGATGTTGACCGGGTCGTCGGCGGTCAGGGTCGCCTCGCACGCGGCGAGTTCGGACGGCGGCACCGCGGCACCGGCGGCCACCAGCCCGTCCCACGAGGGATCCGCGAGGTACACGACCTCCCGCAGCGCCGGGCTGTCGGCCCGCACCTGCTCGATCATCCCCCGGTAGTCGCTGGACTTGTGGTGGGTCGCGGAGACCAGGCACACGATGCCGGCCTGCCGCAGGACGTAGGCCAACTCGTGGACGCGGTAGGCCGGGTTGACGTTGACGAGGATCGCGCCGATCCGCGCCGTCGCGTACTGCACGAGCACCCACTCGGCGCAGTTGGGGGCCCAGATACCGACCCGGTCCCCCTTCCCGATCCCCTTGGCGAGCAGGCCGCACGCCACCTCGTCGACCGCCCGCCCCAGTTCGGTGTAGGTCCAGCGGCGCCCGCTCGCCACCTCGACCAGCGCCTCCCGGGCGCCGCAGCGCGCGATGGTGCGGCGCAGATCGGTCCCGATCGTGTGCCCGAGCAACGGCCGGGCGGCGACCCCGCTGGCGTACGACAGTTCCTGCTCCGGCTGGTCCATCGGTGGCTCTCCTCGCGTTGCCCGGTGGCGCGGTCCCCCACCCTTGCGGTTGCGCGGACTTCGCGCCAGACCCCTGCGGCCCGCCTCGCCTCGCCGGTGGGTCCGGGGGTCAGTTGACGTCCCGGTCGCGCCCGGACCAGTACGGCCGGCGGAGCTTGAACTTCTGGATCTTGCCGGTGGCGGTGCGGGGGATCGCGTCGCGGAATTCGACGGAGGTCGGGGCCTTGAAGCCGGCCAGGTGCCGCTTGCAGTGCGCGATGATGTCGGACTCCTCGGCCGAGGCGCCCTCGGCGAGGACCACCAGGGCCTTGATGGTCTCGCCCCACTTCTCGTGCGGCACGCCGATCACCGCGACCTCGGCGACCGCCGGGTGGCTGAAGATCGTGTCCTCGACCTCGATCGACGACACGTTCTCGCCGCCGGTGATGATGACGTCCTTCTTCCGGTCGGAGATCGTGAGGTGGCCGTCGGCGGGGTCGAGGGTGCCGCCGTCGCCGGTGTGGAACCAGCCGTCCACCAGCACCTCGGCGGTCTCCTCCGGCTTGTCCCAGTACCCGTCGAGCACCGTGTTCGAGCGGGCCAGGACCTCGCCGGAGTCGGAGACCTTCAGCCGGACCCCGAGCGCGGGCAGACCGGCGCGGGACAGCTTGCGGGCCCGCTCCCCGGCGGGCAGGTCCGCGTCGCCGGGCAGGGTCCGGTTGAAGGTCAGCAGGGGCGAGGTCTCGGTGAGCCCGTAGATCTGGGTGAACTCCCAGCCCAGTTCCTCCCCCACGCGGGCGATCGTCGCGGTCGGCGGCGGCGCCCCCGCGCAGACGATGCGCACCCGGTCGCGCCCCGGGATCTCGCCGGGCCAGCTCGCCGCGGCGCCGAGCACGGCGTTCCAGACGGCGGGCGCACCGCACATGAGGGTGACGCCGTGCTCCTCGACCCGCCGCAGGATCTCCGCGCCGTCGACCTTGCGCAGCACCACCTGCTTGACCCCGAGTCCGGCCATCACGTACGGCATTCCCCAGCCGTTGCAGTGGAACATCGGCAGGGTGTGCATGTACACATCGCGCTCCCACGCGCGGGTGTGCAGGCCGAAGGTCATGCCGTTGACCCAGATGTTGCGGTGCGTCAGCTGCACGCCCTTGGGGCGGGCGGTGGTGCCGGAGGTGAAGTTGATCGTCGCGGTGGCGTCCTCGTCGGGGTGCGACCACGGGCGCGGCTGCACGCCGAACCGCATCAGCTCGGTCTCGGTCTGCTCGCCGAGCACGAAGCGGTGGCGCACCTCGACGCCGGCCAGGGCGTCCGCCACCTCCGGGTCGAGGAGCAGGACCGAGGCCCCGCTCTGCCGGACCACGTAGGCGACCTCTTCGGGCTTGAGGCGGAAGTTCACCGGTACGCAGATCCGGCCGCTCATCGGCACCGCGAACAACAGCTCCAGCATGCGCGTGGAGTTGTGGCTGACCACGGCCACCCGCTCACCCTCCCCGACCCCGAGGGCGTCCAGGCCCGCCTGCCAGGCACGGACCCGGTCGGCGAAGAGCCCGTAGGTCGCGACGGGCACCGCAGGAGCGGGCTGACGGGGCTCGTCGATCACGCCCGTGCTCTCACGGAAGCCCAGGTCGGCGCGGTCGAGGAAGTCCGCGATCGTCATCGGTGTCCGCATGCTTTCTCCTGTGTTCGGAGGGTCCGGGGCACCCACGCCGGGAAGCTGAGGTGCGTACGGCCGTTGCCGCGCGACAGCGTTCCTGCCGCGGCGGCAGCGATGGGAACATCAGATTCCGCGAAGGCGGCACCGGTCAAGCGGTTCGGCGTGCAAGGAGCCAAGTGGTCCAGCGTGTCCGGCGGGCGGTCCTCCCCCTCCCCCGTCCCCGGTCCCGGCCGGTTAATTCCCTTGCCGTGCGGTTCGCGGCCCGGACATCCTCCCCTCATGATCGATGCCACCGCACTGCGCGAGAAGCCCGTGCTCACCGGCGACCGGATCCGGCTCGTGCCACTGTCGGCACGGCATGCGGACGCCTTCCACGCCGCCTGTCTGCACCCGGAGACCCGCCGGCTGACCGGCACCCACCACGACTTCACGCGCGCGGAGATCGAGGAGTGGTGCGCCGGGTGCCCCGACCGCGAGGACCGGCTCGACCTCGCGGTGGAGGACCGGGAGAGCGGTGCGTTCCTGGGCGAGCTGGCGCTGAGCCGGATCGACCGGGACAACGCCCACGGGGTGTTCCGGATCGCCCTCGTCCCGCACGCCACCGGCCGCGGCATCGGCAGCGAGGCGGTCCGGCTGCTGCTGGCGTACGCCTTCGACCGGGTGCGGCTGCACCGCGTCGAGCTGGAGGTCTACGACTACAACCCGCGCGCCCGGCGGGCCTACGAGAAGTGCGGCTTCGAGGTGGAGGGCCGGCTGCGCGAGGCCCTGCACTGGGACGGCGCGTGGCATGACGTGCTGGTGATGGCGGCGCTGCGGACCCGGTGGGAGCGGGGGGACGCGGTCTGAGCGCGCCGGGCGCGGGCGCCACGGCCTCACCGCGCCCGGCCCCCGCGCCCCCGGCCCCCGGCCCCCGACCCCGACCCCGCCCCCCGTCAATCGTTGTCCGCCGTGAAGGGCAGCCGGTCGGTCTGCAGGGCGGCGTCCAGTCGGCGGATCGCACCCGGGGTGTGCTCGGTGACCAGACCGGCGTGTGCGAAGCGCCGGAGGGGGGTGCCGCCCAGATAGACGGCACCCAACTCCCGTACGTCCAGGGACAGATCGGGGTCCTCCCCGGTGGGTTCCCAGGTGGCCCCGGCGGGGGTGGCGGTGAGCCGGAAACGGCCCGCGTTGGCGGGCAGCTCACCGTCGCTCAGATCGAGGACGAGAGTGACGGGCGCCGCCCAGGAACGGGCGGTCAGGGCGGCGCGGACGTCCACGAGCCGCAGCCACAGACAGGGCTCCTGGCCGGTGACGCGCACCTGGTCCCGGTCGGCGGCGAGGTACAGCAGCGGGTCGTCGGCGGGGCAGGCCCGGATCCGTACGGTCGAGGTCAGGTCGATGGCGGCGAGGTAGGACCACAGGGCGGCGGCGGCCGGCGCGGACTCGGCCTCCAGCTCCGCCACCGCGACCGCGCCGGGTCCGTCGTCGTCCGCGGGGCGGGTGCGGTAGAGCGCGTAGCCGCCGGGCGTCTGGTCCTCCGCGCCCAGCGCCACCACGCGCACCGGGCCGAAGCCGCCCGGGCTGCTGCCGCGGGCGCCGTCGAGGTCCAGCACCTGGGCCCGCCACCAGGCCTCGTCGCGGGTGAAGCGCCCCGCGCGGTCGGCCAGGCTCGCGTCGTAGCGCGCGGCGAGCAGGGCGGGGGCCGCGGCGGGGTCGATCAGTCGCAGCGGACGGCGGTCGGCCGCGAGGCGCAGCGCGAGCGGCCGGGACGAGTCGATCTCCACCCGACAGGTCTCGGTGGCCGCGGCGAAGCCGTAGCGGCCGTAGATGGCGCTCTCCGACGCCCACAGGCAGGCCAGCGGCTGCCCGTCGGCCCCGCAGCGGCGCCACAGTTCGCCGATCATCGACGTCAGCACCCCGCGGCGCCGGTGGGTGGGCGCCACGGAGACGAAGTCGAGTGCGGCGCAGGGGAGTTGACCGCCCGGGACGGAGAGGGTGAGGCGGTGGGCGCCGGCCACTCCGGCCAGCCGCCCACCGTCCCGCGCGCCGATGCGGGTGCCGTTCCGCAGCAACTGACGGTATCGGGCATGGGTCTTGTCGGTCGGCGTCAGATGGAACGCGAGATACACGAGGTCCAGGGCTTCGCCGAGGTCCTCGTCGGGGATGTCCCCGAGGTGGGGTGCCGTAGGGGTGTCGTCGTGGGTCACCCCGGGGACGCTAGACCGGCGCGCCGGGATCCTCATCCCGTTATCGCGCGCCGGGCCGGCGTCCCCGGGCCCCGGGTCCGGCTACAGCCAGCTGCCGAACCGGCGGATGTACCAGGTCTTCACGCCCTGGGTGAGCAGGCAGTACGCGCCCAGTGTCGCGACCAGCCACGGGAAGTAGGCCATCGGCAGCGCCTGCATCCCGAGCACACCGGCCAGCGGCGAGAACGGCAGATACAGGCCGATCGCCGTCACGGCCACTGTCATCACCATCACCGGGAGGGTCGCGCGGGACTGCACGAAGGGGATCCGGCGGGTGCGCAGCATGTGGACGACCAGCGTCTGGGTCAGCAGGCCCTCGACGAACCAGCCGGACTGGAACAGCGCCTGATGGACCTCGCTATTGGCCCCGAACACGTGCCACATCAGCAGGAAGGTGGTGATGTCGAAGACCGAGCTGGTCGGCCCGAGGACGAGCATGAAGCGTCCGATGCCCCGGGCGTCCCAGGTGCGCGGGGTGCGCAGGTAGTCGCGGTCCATCCGGTCCCACGGGGTGGCCAGCTGGGAGATGTCGTACAGCAGGTTCTGTACGAGCAGTTGCATGGCCAGCATCGGCTGGAAGGGGAGGAACGCGGAGGCGGCCAGTACCGAGAAGACGTTCCCGAAGTTCGAGGAGGCCGTCATCTTGAGGTACTTGATGGTGTTGCCGAAGGTCAGCCGGCCGCGCAGCACCCCCTGCTCCAGGACCATCAGGTCCTTCTCCAGCAGGATGATGTCGGCGGACTCCTTGGCGATGTCGACGGCGGTGTCGACGGAGATGCCGACGTCCGCGTCGCGCAGCGCGGCGGCGTCGTTGATGCCGTCGCCCAGGAATCCGACGGTGTGCCCGTCGGCCTGCAGCGCCCGGACGATCCGGGCCTTCTGGGTGGGGTCGGCCTTGGCGAAGACCGTGGTGGTGCGGGTCAGGGCGCGCAGTTGCGTCTCGTCGAGGCCGTCGAGCTCGGCGCCGGTGACCACGGTGCCGACGTCCAGGCCCACGTCCGCGCAGACCCGGGCGGCGACCAGCTCGTTGTCGCCGGTGATGACCTTGACCGCGATCCCGCTGTCGGCCAGGGCAGCCAGTGCCCGGGCGGCGTCCTGCTTCGGCGGGTCGAGGAAGGCCAGGAAGCCGACCAGGGTCAGCCCGGACTCGTCCTCGACGCCGTAGCCGGCACGCGCCTCCCGGCCGCCGCCCTCGCCGGGCAGGGTGCGGGTGGCCACGGCGAGTACGCGCATGCCCTGCCGCTGGTGGTAGGCGGCGGTGTGCAGGACCTGGCGGCGCAGGGTGTCGGTCAGCTCGGCGCGGCGGCCGCCGCCGGACAGATGGCTGCACCGGTCGAGCACTTCCTCGACGGCACCCTTGGTGATCAGGACGTGTTCGCCGGCCGGCCCGTCCGCGTCGTTGCGGCGCAGGACCACCGACATCCGCCGGCGCGCGAAGTCGAAGGGGATCTCGTCGACCAGCGTGAAGCGGGCGTCGACGACAACCTCCTCGGCCTCGTGCATCCGGTCGATGACGGCCTGGTCCAGCAGGTTCCGCAGCCCGGTCTGGAAGTGGCTGTTGAGGTAGGCGTACTCCAGCACCTCGCCGTCGGGCTCGCCGTGGATGTCGAGGTAGCTGTCCAGGACGATCCGGTCCTCGGTGAGGGTGCCGGTCTTGTCCGTGCACAGCACGTCCATCGCGCCCAGGTTCTGGATCGCGTTCAGCCGCTTGACGACCACCTTGCGGCGGGACAGCGCGACCGCGCCGCGCGCCAGGTTGGTGGTCACGACCATCGGCAGCATCTCGGGCGTGAGCCCGACCGCGACGGCCACCGCGAAGGTGAAGGCCTCGGCCCAGTCGCCCTTGGTCACGCCGTTGATCAGGAAGACGATGGGGACCATCACCAGCATGAAGCGGATCAGCAGCATGCTGACCTTCTTCACGCCGGTGTCGAAGCCGGTCTCCGGACGCTCGCCGGTCAGCGCGCCGGCCATGGAGCCGAAGTAGGTGTCCGAGCCGGTCGCCACGACCACACCGGTGGCGGTGCCGGAGGTCACCGAGGTCCCGGCGAGGGCGAGGTTGTCGGCCTCGACCGGGTCGCGGGTCAGCCGCTGCCCGTCGTCGGGGAAGCGGGTGTCGGCCTTGGCCGCGGGCAGCGACTCACCGGACAGCGCCGCCTGACTGATCATCAGGTCCTTGGCGGTCAGCAGCCGCAGGTCGGCGGGGACGAGGTCACCGGCGGCCAGCTTGATGAGGTCGCCCCTGACCACGCCGTCCATCGGGATCTCGACGGTGGTGGGCATCCGCCCGTTGCCGGCCAGCCGCTGTACGGCGGTGGTCGTGGTGACCAGGGCCTGGAGGGCGGCGGCGGAGCTGTTGGAGCGGTACTCCTGCCAGAACCGCAGTCCCACGCTGATCAGCACCATCGCGCCCAGGATCGCGATCTTCGGGTCGAACGGCTCCTCGTCGGCCACCTGGAGCCACTGCGCGTACATGACGGTGACCAGCACCGCCAGCACCAGGATGAAGGGGTTCCAGAAGGCCTTGGCGAGCTGGGTGTACCAGCGGGGGGCGGACGTCGGGGTGAGGACGTTGGCGCCGTCGCGCTCCAGACGGTGCTGGGCCAGGCCGTAGGACAGCCCGGCGGGGGTGGTCTGCAGCTCCTGCAGGAGCGGGGCGGCGGGGCGGCCGCTGACCTCGGCCAGCCGGTCGGCGACCTGCCGGGTACGGGCCGCCGCTTCGGCGGTCTGCCGCTCCCGGCGGAGCCTGCGGCCCGGCGGAGCGAGCTTTTGGGGGGTGAGCAGATGGGTCATGACAAATCCTCCCTGCGCGCAGGGCATACCGGCGGCCCGGAGCACGCGGAATCCGCGCACGGCACGGCGAAAGGCGGTGCGGGCGCGTCTCAGCGTTCGGGCCGGGCGCATGACCGGCCGTTTTCGGGCAGGCCGATATGGCCTCCGCGCGAAGAATGCGAAAAGTTCGATGAACTCGGTGACTCGATGAAATCGGCGGCCCGGTAAATCCGGGAAATCCGCGGGTTGCGGAAAGTCCCCGAGGGTCATCGAGAAAATGCGAGGAACGTCGAAAAAAGGGGAACAGGGCGGCCGGACACGACCGGAAGCGCCCTGGTGTCAGGGTGAAGACATACCGCGAAGCCGGCGCGGAGGCCCTACGGGCACACCGTCAGCGGCTCGGAGAGAGCAGCGGTCAGTACGCTGCAACGCTGCGGCAAGGACTTCCTTCGGGACTCATCCCGATCACCTCCTTGCTCGCGCGGACACATACCGGCACCCTCAGCACGGGCGCCGCTATTTCCCCATGCTGCCATATCCCCCGGGGTGCCCCCTCGTCCTTTCGGCCGAAGAGGGCCGGAACGCGGTGTGATCTGCGCCGCTTCGGGCGCGGTGCACGCCGGGGAAATCGGGCGGGATGCACGCCGGGAAAAGGGCTCCGTACGCCCACGCCCCGCCGTGCGCCCACGCCCGCGCCGACCGCCTCCGCCGTGCGCTCAGGCCACCGAGCCGATCCGTCCCACCCGGCGGGCCGTGTCGTGGTGGATCGGGGTGTGCGCACCGGTCAGCGGGGTGCCGGTGCCGCCGCGGCGGTTGGCGACGATCTCGGCCGCGATGGACAGCGCGGTCTCCTCCGGGGTGCGGGCACCGAGGTCGAGCCCGATGGGCGAGCGCAGCCGGTTCAACTCCAGCTCGCTCAGGCCGACTTCACGCAGCCGCCGCTGACGGTCCAGATGGGTGCGGCGGGAGCCCATCGCCCCGACGTAGGCGACCGGGAGCCGCAGGGCGCGCTCCAGCAGCGGCACATCGAACTTGGCGTCGTGGGTCAGCACGCACAACACCGCGCGGGCGTCGAGTTCCTGGGAGTCCAGGTAGCGGTGCGGCCAGTCGACGACGATCTCGTCGGCGTCCGGGAAGCGTCCGCGGGTGGCGAAGACGGGGCGCGCATCGCAGACCGTGACGTGGTAGTTGAGGAACTTTCCGACCTTGACCAGCGCGGCGGCGAAGTCGATGGCGCCGAAGACGATCATGCGGGGCGCGGGAACGGAGGACTCCACGAGCAGCTCGATCGTGGTGCCGCAGCGCGAGCCCGCCGGCTGCGCCCCGCCGCCCTGCGGTGCGTCGTCGGTACCCGTGCCGAGGGCGACCGTCGCGGTGCGCCCGGCGTCCAGCAGGGCGCGGGCCTCGGCGAGCGCGGTGCGGTCCAGGCCGGGGTGGCCGCCGAGGGTGCCGGTGTGGCTGCCGTCGGGCCGGACCAGCAGGGCGCGGCCGAGGAAGCCGTCGGGGCCCCGGACGACCCGGGCGAGGGCCGCCGGCTCCCCCGCGGCGGCGGCGGCCAGCCCGGTGGCGAGCGTGCCGGCGGTGCGGTCCGCCGGCTCCCTCGCCGCCGGGCCGCCGCCGGCGGGGTGCGCGGCCGCGGCCGGTATCGGCTCGACGAGGATGTCGATGACGCCGCCGCAGGTCAGGCCCACGGCGAAGGCGTCCTCGTCGCTGTATCCGAAGCGCTCCAGGACCGGCCGGCCGGTCCGCAGCGCCTCCTGGCACAGTTCGTAGACCGCCCCCTCCACACATCCGCCGGAGACCGACCCGATGGCGGTGCCGGCGCCGTCGACGGCGAGGGCGGCTCCGGGCTGGCGGGGCGCGCTGCCGTGGGTGGCCACGACGGTGGCCACCGCGAAGTCGCGGCCCTGCTCGACCCACCGGTGCAGCTCGTCGGCGATGTCCAGCATGTCGGTCTCCTAACGGACGGATGGGGTCCCCCGACCGAAGCCGGGGGCGGGGCGGGCGGGGCGGTTACCTGACGCCCAGCCACTGCTCGATCGGATGGAGCGAGAAGTAGACGAGGAAGATCGCGGACAGCGCCCACATGAAGCCGCCGACCTCGCGCCACTTGCCCTGCGCGGCCTTGATGGCGCTGTAGGCGAGGACGCCGCCGCCGACACCGGCGGTGATGCTGTAGGTGAACGGCATCAGGACCACGGTCAGGAAGACCGGGATCGACACCGCCCGGTCGCGCCAGTCCACGTGCCCGGCGGCGCTCATCATCATCGAGCCGATGACGACGAGGGCGGCCGAGGCCACCTGGGCCGGCACCAGCTGGGTGACCGGGGTGAAGAACAGGCAGGCCGCGAAGAGCAGGCCGGTGACGACGGACGACAGACCGGTCCGTGCGCCCTCGCCGACGCCGCTCGCCGATTCGATGAACACGGTCTGGCCGGAGGCCCCGGCCATCCCGCCGATCGCCCCGCCCGCGCCGTCCACGAAGAGCGCCTTGGACAGCCCCGGCATCCGACCCTTGTCGTCGGCCAGTCCGGCCTCGGTGCCGACGCCGATGATGGTGGCCATCGCGTCGAAGAAGCCGGCCAGCACCAGGGTGAACACGATCATGCCCACGCCGAGGGCTCCGATCGAGCCCCAGCCGCCGAATTCCACATGGCCGAAGAGGCCGAAGTCGGGCATCGACACCGCACTGCCGCTCAGTTCCGGAGGCGTCCCGCCCCAGTCCTTGGCCGTCAGCCCGCCGATCCTGGTGGCGGCGATGGCCAGGACGCTGCCGGCCACGATGCCGTAGAGGATGGCACCGGACACCTTGCGCGCCTGCAACATGAAGATCAACAACAGCGTGACACAGAAGAACAGGACCGGCCAGCCGGAGAGCTGCCCGTTCAGGCCGAGGGTGACCGGGCCGCCCTCGCCCTTGCCCACGAACCCGGCCTTCACCAGGCCGAGCAGGGCGACGAACATCCCGATGCCCATGGTGATCGCGTGCTTGAGCGCCAGCGGGATGGCGTTCATGATCATCTCGCGCAGGCCGGTGACCACCAGCAGGCAGATGATCACGCCGTAGATCACGCACATGCCCATCGCCTGCGGCCAGGTCATGTGCGGGACCACCTGGGCGGTCAGTGCGGCGGAGACGTTGAGGCCGGCCGCCAGCGCCAGCGGCACCTTGCCGATGAAGCCCATCAGCAGGGTGGAGACCGCGGCGGCGAACGCGGTCGCGGTGACCACGCCGGCGTGCGCGAGGGTGTTCTTCTCGACGTCCGGGGTCGACAGGATGAGCGGGTTGAGCAGGAGGATGTAGCACATCGCCATGAAGGTGGTGATGCCGCCGCGCAGTTCGCGCGCGAGCGTCGATCCTCTGTCGGATATGTGGAAGTACCGGTCGAGCCAGGACCGGCCGGCGGGCTGACGCGAGCCGGCGCCCGCGTCGTCCGCCGTGGTCCGCGGCTCGGTGGACTGCTGGGTCATGATGCCTTACTCCCAAGGTTCACAGGGGCCCTCGCATCGGATGCGAGATTTGGGATGGAACGTCGGCTGCACGACCCGGGGGACGGCCCGAGACGAACGGGTACTGACTCCGTGCGGGGCGGAGCAGTGACTGCGTGGTGCGAACCTCCGGGTGGTGCGCGCGGCAGGCCGGCAGGATCCTGCGCCGCGCACCACCCGGAGGCGGTTCCTAGGTGCCGGTGAGGTGCTCGGGGCGCACCGGCGTCTTGGTGAGCTCCAGCCCGGTCGCGTTCCGGATCGCCGCGAGGACGGCCGGGGTGGACGACAGGGTGGGGGCCTCGCCGATGCCGCGCAGCCCGTACGGGGCGTGCTCGTCGGCGAGTTCGAGCACATCGACCGGGATGGTCGGGGTGTCGAGGATCGTGGGGATGAGGTAGTCCGTGAAGGACGGGTTGCGCACCTTCGCGGTCTTGGGGTCGACGATGATCTCCTCCATGACGGCCACCCCCAGACCCTGGGTGGTGCCGCCCTGGATCTGGCCGACGACGGACAGCGGGTTGAGCGCCTTGCCGACGTCCTGGGCGACCGCCAGCTCGATGACCTTGACCAGGCCGAGTTCGGTGTCCACCTCGACGACCGCGCGGTGGGCGGCGAAGGAGTACTGGACGTGGCCGTTGCCCTGGCCGGTGTGCAGGTCGAAGGCCTCGGTGGGGCGGTGCCGCCACTCCAGCTCCAGGTCGATCGCCTCGTCCTCCAGGACGTCGGCGATATCGGCCAGTACCTCTCCCCCGTCGGTGGTGACCTTGCCGCCCTCCAGCAGGAGTTCGGCGGTGGCCCAGGCGGGGTGGTACGTGCCGAACTTGGCGCGGCCCTTCTGGAGGACCTTCTCGCGCACCGCCTCGCAGCTGTGCTTCACCGCGCCGCCGGTCACATACGTCTGCCGGGAGGCGGAGGTGGAGCCGGCCGAGCCGACCCGGGTGTCGGCCGGGTGGATGGTGACCTGCTGGACGCCCAGTTCGGTACGGGCGATCTGGGCGTGCACGGTGATGCCGCCCTGGCCGACCTCCGCCATCGCGGTGTGGACGGTGGCGACCGGCTCGCCGCCGATGACCTCCATCCGCACCCGGGCGGTGGAGTAGTCGTCGAAGCCCTCGGAGAAACCGACGTTCTTGATGCCGACGGCGTAGCCGATGCCGCGGACCACGCCCTCGCCGTGGGTGGTGTTGGACAGCCCGCCGGGCAGCGCGCGGACGTCGGCGCCCGCGCCGGCCGTGCGCCACTGCTGCTCGGGCGGCAGCGGCATCGCCTTGACCCTTCGCAGCAGTTCGGCGACCGGCGCGGGCGAGTCGACGGGCTGGCCGGTCGGCAGCAGCGTGCCCTGTTCCATGGCGTTCAGCTGCCGGAAGGCGACCGGGTCCATTCCCAGCTTCGTGGCGAGCTTGTCCATCTGCGCCTCGTAGGCGAAGCACGCCTGGACCGCGCCGAAGCCGCGCATCGCCCCGCAGGGCGGGTTGTTGGAGTACAGCGCGAGGGCCTCGATGTCGACGTCGTCGACGACGTAGGGGCCGACCGACAGGGACGAGGCGTTGCCGACGACGGCCGGGGAGGCGGAGGCGTAGGCGCCGCCGTCCAGCACGATCCGGCACTTCATGTGCGTGAGCTTGCCGTCCTTGGTGGCGCCGTGTTCGTACCAGAGCCTGGCCGGGTGCCGGTGGACGTGGCCGAAGAAGGACTCGAACCGGTTGTAGACGATCTTGACGGGCTTGCCGGTGCGCAGCGCCAGCAGGCAGGCGTGGATCTGCATCGACAGGTCCTCGCGGCCGCCGAACGCGCCGCCGACGCCGGAGAGCGTCATCCGCACCTTCTCCTCGGGCAGACCGAGGACCGGGGCGATCTGGCGCAGGTCGGAGTGCAGCCACTGGGTGGCGACGTACAGATCGACGCCGCCGTCCTCACCGGGCACCGCGAGACCGGATTCCGGGCCGAGGAAGGCCTGGTCCTGCATGCCGAAGACGTACTCGCCGGAGACGATGACATCGGCCCGCTTCGCGGCCTCGTCGGCGTCGCCGCGGATGATCGGCTGGCGGTGCACGATGTTGGGGTGCGGTACGTGGCCGATGTGGTGGTCGGTGCGGTTCTCGTGGACCAGCGGTGCGCCCTCGGCCGTGGCGGAGGCCTCGTCGGTGACGACCGGCAGTTCGCGGTAGTCGATCTTGATCTTGGCGGCGGCGCGGCGGGCGGTCTCCGGGTGGTCGGCGGCGACCAGCGCCACCGGCTCGCCGTGGTGGCGCACCTTGCCGTGCGCGAGGACCGGCGTGTCCTGGATCTCCAGACCGTAGTTCTTCACCTCGGTGGGCAGATCGTCGTAGGTCAGCACGGCGTAGACCCCGGGGGTCGCCAGCGCCTCGCCGGTGTCGAGGGAGCGGATCTCGGCGTGGGCGACGGTGCTGCGCAGCGTGTAGCCCCACAGCATGTCCTCGTGCCACATGTCCGAGGAGTAGGCGAATTCGCCGGTCACCTTGAGGGTGCCGTCGGGCCGCAAGGTGGATTCCCCGATGCCGGCCCGGGTCTTGCCGCCCTGGGTGAGGTGGGTGGGGGTGCGGGTGACACCTGCCATGGCGATCAGGCTCCCTGTCCGGCGGTACGGGAATCGCCGCGGGCGGCCGCCAGCCGGACCGCGTCGAGGATCTTCTCGTAGCCCGTGCAGCGGCACAGGTTGCCCGACAGCGCCTCACGGATGTCGGCGTCCGACGGGGAGTCGTTGTGCTCCAGCAGTTCGTCGGCGGCGACCAGCAGCCCCGGGGTGCAAAAACCGCACTGCACGGCGCCGGCGTCGATGAACGCCTGCTGGATCGGGGAGAGTTCGGGCTGCCCGGCGGCCGGGCCGCCGCTCCGCGCGTCGGTGGCGGGCTTGGCCGCCCACCGCTTGGCCTCGTCCGGACCGGTGCCGCAGGTGCCGCCGGCGCAGCCGCCCCGCTCGGCGCGCTGCCGGGCGAAGTCCGCCAGCCCCTCCACGGTCACCACGTCGCGGCCCTCGACCTGGCCGGCCGCGACCAGACAGGAACAGACCGGCACCCCGTCCAGACGGACCGTGCAGGAGCCGCATTCGCCCTGCTCACAGGCGTTCTTGGAGCCCGGCAGGCCCATCCGCTCGCGGAGGACGTAGAGCAGGCTCTCGCCCTCCCATACGTCGTCGGCCTCCTGCCGGCGGCCGTTGACGGTGAATGTCACGCGCACTGTGCGCCTCCCTTGGTGCCGTGGGCGTTGCCGCGGTAGGACTCCCAGGTCCAGCCGAGGGTGCGGCGCGCCATGACGCCGACCGCGTGCCGGCGGTACGCGGCGCTGCCGCGCACGTCGTCGATGGGGTTGCAGGCGCCGGCGGCGAGCTGCCCGAACTGCTGGGCGAGCGACGGGGGAAGGGCGTGGCCCGACTCCCAGAAGCCGCCCTCCTCCAGCGCCGCGGCGAGGAAGTCCTCGGCCGCCCGGGCCCGTACGGGGGTGGGCGCGGCGGAGCCGATGCCGGTGCGCACCGTGCGGGTCTCGGGGTGCAGCGCGATGCCGAAGGCGCAGACCGCGATGACCATGGCGTTGCGGGTGCCGACCTTGGAGAACTGCTGCGGGCCGTCGGCCTTGGGCAGATGCACCGAACGGATCAGCTCGTCGGGCTCCATCGCGTTGCGCTTGACACCCGTGTAGAAGTCGTCGATCGGGATCATCCGGCGGCCGCGCAGCGACTCGACCTCGACCTCGCAGCCGGCGGCGAGCAGCGCGGGGTGGGCGTCGCCGGCCGGCGAGGCGGTGCCGAGGTTGCCGCCGACGCCGCCGCGGTTGCGGATCTGCGGGGAGGCCACCGTGTGCGAGGCCAGGGCCAGGCCGGGAAGCTCGGCCCGCAGGTTCTCCATGATCTTGGTGTAGGGCACGGAGGCACCCAGACGGACGGTCCGCTCGCCGACTTCCCACTCGTCGAGATCGCCGATGCGGTTCAGGTCGAGCAGGTACTCCGGGCGGCGGTGGTCGAAGTTGATCTCTACCATCACGTCCGTGCCGCCCGCGATGGGCACAGCGGTGGGGTGCTCGGCCTTGGCGGCGAGCGCCTCCTCCCAGCTGGCGGGGCGAAGGAAGTCCATGGGTGGCCTCTTCTACGAATTCTACGAAGGTAATCGGTCGCTCGGTGCTTCATGGTGCGGATGCGGCGCGCTCAGCGCCACGGAGCGATTCATGCCCTGTTCATCTGATGGGCTCAGTGAACGCGCCCGGCACCCGTCCGGTGCAGTCACCGAAACCATGAAGCGGTTGGCTGGCCAGGCCACCCGTCTTGTAGATTCGAACGAAAGTCGAGGCTCGGAAACCTCGCGGCATTCCACCGGCAACACCAGACAGCAAAGAACGGCGGGCGAGGTCATGCGGCTCCGCGTACTCCTGGACACCCCCACCCTGGGCCTTAGGCTCCTCGGGGGTGAGGACGAACTGGACCGCACGGTACGCGGAGTGATGACCACCGATCTGCGCGATCCCAGCCGCTATCTGTCCGGCGGCGAACTGGTCCTGACGGGCCTGGCCTGGCGCCGCGAGGCGGCGGACTCCGAACCCTTCGTGCGCCTCCTGGCCGCCGCGGGCGTCGCCGGACTCGCGGCGGGCGAGGCCGAGCTGGGCTCGGTCCCCGACGACCTGATCCAGGCCTGCGCACAGCACCGGCTGCCGCTGTTCTCGGTGGTCGAGGACGTCTCGTTCGCCTCCATCACCGAACACGTCGTCCGCCAGGTCTCCAGCGAGCGGGCAGGCGACCTGGCGGCCGTGGTGGACCGCCACCGGCGGCTGATGACGTCGGGCCCCACGGGCGGCGGCCCGGAGGTGGTGCTGGACCTGCTCGGCTCCGACCTGGACCTGCGGGCCTGGGTGCTCTCCCCCACCGGACGGCAGATCGCCGGCTCGACGCTGGCGGACGCCGGGCCACCACTCTCCGGTGAGCTGGCCGCCCGGCTCGCCGGCGAACATCTGGCGGCCGCCCGCAGCGGCCGGCGCGGCCCGCACCGCGTCACCCTCGCGGGAGTCACCTACTCGCTGTTCCCGGTCCGCCAGGAGGGCCGTGACCTGCGCCGGACGCTGCTGAGCGACTGGCTGCTGGCCGTCGAGGCGGACGCCGGCGAGTGGTCCGAGGAGCGGCTGGACCTGCTGCACGGCGTCACCCAGCTGATCGCGGTGGAGCGCGACCGGCGCGACGCGGCGCGCACGGTGCGCCGCCGGCTCGCCCAGGAGGTGCTGGAGCTCGTCCAGACCGGCGCCCCGCCCGCCGAGATCGCGGCCCGGCTGCGGGTGGCCGCCCCGGTGCTGCTGCCCGGTCTGGGGGCCGCGCCGCACTGGCAGCTCGTGGTGGCCCGGGTCGAGTGGCAGGACGGGGACGTCCCCGGCGGCCCGGTGGCGCAGAGCCTGCTGGAGGAGATGCTGGTCGACCCCGACACCGCCGGACCCGAGCCCTCCGACCGCATCGCCGTGGCACACACCGGCGACGACGCGGTGGCCCTGGTGCCGATGCCCGTGCCGGACGAGTCCGGGGACTCCGCCGCGACGGGGCTGCGCGCCGCCGAGCTGCTCCGGGTCGTCCAGGAGCCGCTCGGCCGCGGACTGGCGGACGACGGGCGGCTGACGGTCGGGGTGAGCGCCGCGGTGCACTCCGCGGAGGGCCTGCGCGGCGCCCTGGAGGAGGCCCGGCACGCCCGCCGGGTCGCCGCCGCCCGCTCAGGCCGGGTCTGCGCCGCCGGGCACGAGGAACTGGCCTCGCACGTCCTGCTGCTGCCGTTCGTCCCCGATGACGTCCGCCGCGCCTTCACCGCCCGGCTGCTGGACCCGCTGCGCGAGTACGACCGCAAGCACCGCGCCGAACTCATCCCGACGCTGGAGGCGTTCCTGGACTGCGACGGCTCCTGGACCCGCTGCGCCACCCGCCTGCACCTGCACGTCAACACGCTCCGCTACCGCGTCGGCCGGATCGAGCAGCTCACCGGACGCGATCTGTCCCGCCTGGAGGACAAGCTCGACTTCTTCCTCGCGCTGCGGATGAGCTGACCGCGGGCCGGGCCCTGCCCCGCCCCCGCGGCGCCGGTGCGATCCGGCGGGCGGCGCTGGGCCGTTCGGGGTAACTCGATCGGGCGGCTTCACCCCGCCGGTGTCCGCCCGCGGCCGCCCGCGCTCGCGCCGCAATACGCCCGATCAGGGCCGCGCGCCCGGCCCGGACCGCGCCCCGGGTGATTGTGAAATCATTCACCCGCCCCCTTGGCCCGGCGACGGAATTCGTGCTGAGATGCGCGCACGGCTTCCGATTTCCAGCTCAATGGCGCGCTTGGGGAGGGCAATGTGGCGGATACCGCCATGCCAGAATCAGCGGATCCCGTGGATCCGGGCAGTTCTGCGGATCCGGTGCCGGTCACGGTACCGAGGCCCGCATCCGCACCGGACATACCAGCACTCGGCACGGTCGAGGGGGACGATCCCCTCGACCGTGCCGTTTGGCGACTGCGCTCCCGCGGCTGCTGGGACGACGCGGCGGCCCTGCTGGAGCCGCACGCCGTCCGGCACGCCCCGTCGGCCCTGCGCAGGGCGGCCCTGCTCGCCGAGCGCTGTGTCTTCACGGCCACCGGCTGGGCCGAGGCCGAGGACGCGCTGCGCGCCGCCGAGGCCCTGGCGGCCGACGACGACGAGCGGGGCGGGGCGGCCTGCGAGCGTGGCCATCTCGCCTACGCGGCAACCGTCCTGGGCGTCCGGGACCGGGCCGACGAGGCACGCTCGGCGCTCGGCCGGGCCGCGGCGCTGCTGGCACCCGCGGCGGCCGGCCGGCCGCTGCTGGACTTCCGGCGCGGGCTGATGGCCGAGCATGTCGCCGACAGCCCGGACGCGGCGCGGGCCGCCTACCGCCGCGCGCACGCCGGCGCCACCGCGCGCGGCGACAGCCTGCTGCTGTCCTTCACCTGGCGCCATCTGGCCGGACTCGCGCTGCGGGACGGGGAGTTGGCGGAGGCCCGGCACGGCTTCGCCGAGTCGCTGCGGATCCGTGAGGAGCTGGGCTTCCTCATCGGCACGGCGCCGGCCCTCGCGGCGCTGGCCGACGCCGCCCCGGAGGCGGACGCGGACCGGCTGCGCGCCGAGGCGGCCCGGCTGTTCCGTCTCATGGGCGGGGTGCCGACGTGGCTCGCCGACCATCTCTCCACGGCCGTGACGGCGACCTAGCCGGCGGGCGCGCGGCACCCCGGCCACCGCGTCGGGGGTACCGGTGACGGCCCACCACCCCGTGCACGGCGGGTGGTGGACCGTCGCCGTTCCGCTCAGGCGAAACGCATTCCTCCGCTTTCCGTCAACCCCCCTTACTCGGCCATGCCGGCACCCGCGCCGTTTGGCTGGATCCGGCCGGTCCCCGGGGCGGATCGGCCGGGGCGTGACGGTTCCCCACGGGGCCGGCGGTCGACGCGCCGGGTGAACCGGGAGGTGGGACCATGGGGCGAAGGCCGGGGGCAGGGGTGTGTCCGCACGCCCCACAGACCCCGAGAATGGCCGCAAGTCGCACTGTGAGGCGGCGGCGGGGACAGGATGCTGGTCCGGGACCAGCTGAGCCCCACCCATTGGCTCAGCCTTTCAGGAGGCCACATGACAGCAGGAGTGACCAAGACGACCGCTGGAACCGACTGGGGCAAGGCGGATTTCGAGGCGATTTACAACTGCCCGGATCCCCGTCGGTACTTCACCACCCTGCAGCCACTGGACTACCAGATTCCGCACCACGGCCAAGCGGTGTTCCGCACCGTGACCGAAACCCTCACGCGACACCGCAGCGACCGTCCACCACTGAACGTCGTCGACCTCTGCTGCTCATACGGGGTCAACGCCGCCCTGCTCAACCACCGGCTGTCCCTCTCCGAGCTCTACGAGCGCTACACCGCGCTCCGCCCGGACGCGCCGACGACCCGTCAACTCGTCGACGAGGACCGCACGTTCTTCGCCAGCCGGCGCCGAGCCGAGTCCGTACGCATCACCGGCATCGACGCGGCCGACCGCGCCGTCGGCTACGCCCGCGAGGTCGGCCTGCTCGACCAGGGGTTCGCGGAGAACCTGGAGACGGACGCACCGAGCCCGGAACTGCGGCGCGCGCTGGCGGACACGGACCTGATCACCGTCACCGGCGGCGTCGGCTACATCACCGCACGGACCTTCGGCCATCTCTTCGACTCCGTCGACACACCGCCCTGGGTGGCCGCGTTCGTGCTGCGGACGGTGTCCTACCGCCCGGTCTCCGCCCTGCTGGCCCGGGCCGGACTGGTCACCGAGAAGCTCCCCACCCGTACGTTCCGCCAGCGGCGGTTCGCCGACGGGGACGAGCGGCGCGGGGCGTTCGAGGCGCTCGCCGGACACGGCCTGTCCACCACGGGCAAGGAGGCCGACGGCTTCTACCACGCCGATCTGTACCTCTCGCGGCCCGCCGCCGATGTCGCGGCGCTGCCCCTGGAGGAGCTGCTGCCCGGCTGAGCCGGGCGCACGTTCAGTGCGGCCGGTGCGCCACCGAGACGTGCGCCCGGGCGATCCGCTCGACCACGGCGAACTCCCGGGCGCTCAAGGCGTCGAGCAGCGTGTGGTGTTCGGCGGCATCGGCCAGCAGCTCGGCGGTGCGCCGGGATCCGGTGGCCGGCGGCCACTGGGCGCGGCGCAGCAGATCGCCGGTCAGCTCGGTGAGCCGGCGGTTGCCGGTGAGCGACATCAGGGCGTCGTGGAAGGCGTGGTCGGCCTCGGCGTAGCCGACCCGGTCGCCGCCGGCGGCCGCCGCCACGCCCGCCGCGGCCAGCGGGCGCAGCTCCTCGAAGCGTTCGGGGGGCAGCGCCCGGGCCAACCGGACGATCGCGGGCACCTCCAGCATCGCCCGGACCTCGGCCAGCTCGGCGAGGTCACGGGCGCTGCGCTCGGCGACCCGGAAGCCGCGGTTGGGCACCACCTCGACGGCGCCCTCCCCCGCGAGCTGCTGCATGGCCTCACGGACCGGGGTCGCGGAGACGCCGTAGCGCTCGCCGAGCGCCGGTGCGGAGTAGACCTCACCCGGTGTGAGCTCGCCGTCCACCAGCGCGCGGCGCAGCGCGGCCAGCACCTGGCCGCGGACGGAGTGCCGCCGGGGCACGCCGGGGCCGGGCTGCGCGGGCACCCACGCCCGCGCGCACGGCTGCGGCTCCGCTGTGCCCTGCTCCATGACGATTCCTCCTGACGTTCCCAGCACCATAGGCGGCGCGGGCCGCCCTGCAAATCCGTGACCTGCCACGGACCGTCCCAGGAGCCGTGCGCACGGCGCGGGAAACGGTGCGGGGACGGACCTCGGGGCCGGTGTGCGCACGTGGCGTGAGGACTGGTGTGCAGCGCATGCGGGTAGACCCTCGGGTAAGGTAAGGCTTACCTGCTAACGATCGCGATTCGGTGGTCTCCCGCATGACTCAAGCCCCCGCCGCTCCGCCTTCCCTCCACCCCGTCGCCGACGCCTACACCCGGCTTTCGGCGGTCTTCCCCGGCCTGCGCGTGACCACCTGGGACGGGGCACCGCCCAGCGGCGAGGGCTGGGTGTGCGCGGCCGGTCTCGCGGCCGGCGGCGCGGCCCTGGAGACCTTCCTCGCCCGGGAGGACGCACAGATCATGCGGGAGTACGGACAACGGGCCCGGCCGGACGTCGTCGCCGGCTTCGCCCTGCACCGCTACGCCTGGCCCGCCTGCCTGCTGATCACCCTCCCCTGGTACCTGCACCGCCGGGTCCCGCGGCTGCCCGTGCAGGACGTGTCCTTCCAGCGGGAACTGGGACGGATGGCGGTGCGCCTCGGCACGTTCTGCTGCCTTCCCGACGATCCCGCGGCGGCGCTGCCCGGCGCGAGGGTCCTCCCCGACGAGGAGGCGCTGCGCGCGGAGGTACGTGCCGCCGTCGCCGCGCACCTCGGCCCGGTCCTGGACGGCTTCGCCCCCCGGATGCGCCGCGGACCACGGGCCCTGTGGGGCATGGCCACGGACGAGATCGTCGAGGGCCTCTGGTACCTGGGACACCTGCTGGACGACGAGCCCCGGGCCATGGCCGCACTCCACCAACTGCTCCCGGGCGCCACCGCCCCCTACATCGGCGCCGCGGCCTTCCGCACCCTGACCGCCCCCGACGGCACCCCGCTCCCCACCCGCGACCGCGCCAGCTGCTGCATGTACTACACCCTGCGCCCCGACGACACCTGCCTCACCTGCCCCCGCACCGGCGACACGGCCCGCGTCGAACGCCTCACTCTGCCCGATGGCTGAGCGAGATCCATGACATGGGAAACAGAAAAAATTTCCTGGAGTGACAACCCGGAGTGACAACGGAGATGAATGCGTCCCGGGTTAATCGGAGAGACGCGACCAGCGTACCGAGTGGGGTTCGATTCCGGCTGCGCCCGCGCAGGCGGAATCCCCCGCGCCCCTTTGTACGTGCTCCTTGAGGCAGTGACCAAGAGCTTGCTGCCCATAGCAGTTGGGGTGCATGAACTCCTCCACGCCACCTTGCTGCGGCACATCCCACTTTCCCTCGGTGTAGCTGGGCCAGATGAATCTCGCCCATTCCTGCTCTCCAGGCTTCTGGGTGAGCGATGCCCGTTTGGAATCTGCAGCACATACTTCATGCCCCGTCAACAGGTCCTGCACGTCCAAGAATTCCGCCTTTGCGCTACGGGCGACCTCCTTAATCATTGCGGAGATCTGCGGGACGAGTTTCCTGCGCGCCCAGTCCGAATCATCCTCATGGAAGGGACAGCCCCCGACGGTCCAGCGCTGGTGGTCACGGTAGCCCTTTCCCATGAAGGCGTTTCCGTGCGCATCAGGATGAGGCGAGGGATAGGACTGGAGCACCAGCCGGTACGATTCACTGCCGTACCCTGCCTGACTCATGGCGTTTCTGACCGCCATGACAGCTCGTGTGATGTCAGCCTTCGCCCCGGCCGACTTCTCGTCCACTCGCTTCTGTTGGTCGCCGTGGCAGTGGTACCCCGCCAGGCTTCCCGTGAGGTTGCCGAAGATGAAGCCCTTCGCGCAGTCCGAGATGGTTCCTTTGAAGTCCAGGTCGTTTCCGCCGAGCGACATCACGACGACTCCGACCCGCTACCTCTTCGCAAGGTCCGCGAGCTGGTCGGCCTGACCTCCCAACGTGTAGACATCGGCAGCAACTGCAGCGGAGCAGGCGAGGTTTTCCGCCTCCCCCGGCAAGCCGGAGCTCTTCACCTCGGCAGAATCTGAGCGGTGGCATCGCCCTGATGCCCCGTAAACCTGTGCACCGCGGTCGGTCCCGCTCCACGCACCGTCCTGATTGGCGCCGCTGTTTCCCGCCCACCGCCCGGCTTCACCGGAGATATAGCTGTCTCCCAGGGACACGGTCGCCGTGAGGCCCTCGGCCGAGTCCCCTGCCGGGACCGCCTGAGCGTCCGCCACGCCGAACCCGGAGGGGCCGGCGAGAAGGGCAGCAGCCGTCACGATCAGGGCCGCAGCCGATGCGAAGCCTCGACCGGCGTGGGAGTTGAGGACATCAGATGGACGCATGAAACATTCTCCTCCAATGCAAGGGATTCCCCGGTCCCTTTCGGCATTTCCGGTGCCGGGTATGACAAAGGGACAGTCAGTTCCAATTGCCGGACCAGAGGCGAACAGGACCGTCGGCATGCCGAAGCAAGGCACGCGAAACGGGCACTCGGTGTGGATGGAGCAGCGGCCCCCTGAGCACTCCTCGTATTCTCCCCGGCCAGGAAGTGGATCCACCTTCCGTTGGCCAGGGTTGCCACCCCTCGAAGGTCCTGCACGTCGGGCCTGTTTTCCATCCGAGTACCGGACGATCGGAAGGCTCCGCGTCCCACGAACGGCACGTCAATTTCCCTTCTGTCGCACAGAGACTGGACGACGAGGCGACTCCCGTCGGCCTTCCGCGGCCGACCGGCATCGGTCCGAGATGCCGCACGCGCAGATCCACTCCGGAAGGGAATTCCCCATGTACCGATCCGACTTCACCGCCATTTTCGCGAGACGACGACTCGCGTCGGCGGCCGTCTTGACCGCGACGGCCGCAGCCTTCCTGTCCGGTCCGGCATCCTTCGGCATGACAAACGCCCGGGCGGCCTCGGTCGGCGACAGCGCTGCCGCACAGTCGGAAGCCAACCTGCCCGGAGCCGAGGATTCTCTCCCCGCGGTCGTGTTCGTGCACGGAATGAATGACACGGCCGGCGCCTTCACGGATATGAAGAAGAAGTTCGTGGAGGCGGGTTGGCCAGAGAGTGACCTCTTCGCGTGGGACTTCGAAGGCTGGCGTGACTCGAATCAAGTGAACGCCATGCGGTTCATTGACGCGGTGAACAACCGGTTCGGCACCACTCGCAAGGTCGCGGTCGTCGCCCACTCTCTCGGGAGCATCCCCACCCGCCTCGCCATCCAGCTCAGCGGGCGACCTTACAGCCCGGAGTCCGCGAATCATTCCTTCGGGAACAGGATTGTTTCCTGGACTTCGCTCGGGGGTCCCAATCTGGGGCCCGGGCAGAAATGGTATGTGGAGCTGGGACTGGGTCTCGCATGCGGGAAGGGCATCCTGAGGGATCTCGTCACCGCCTCCACCTGCGAGCTCAACGACAGCGGCTTCATGGAGCTCCTGAACAGGGCACCGACTCCGCTACCCACGGACTACGAGGAGATCTACTCACCCGATGACGGTGTGGTCGACAACGGCGTCTCAAGACTTCCGGAAGCACCGAACAACCGATCCTTGAAAATTGACGGTGTCACGCACGGGGACCTGCCCAGAAACTCTCGTGTCATCGACCACGTCGTGACCCGGGTGAGAAAGTTCAAGGACGGAGCACAGGTGCGTCCGGACTCCGCTTTTCCGCCCTGCGATATGAGTGCAACGACCGTCACCCACGGTGAATTGACGTACGTGACCTCGTTCAGAGGAGCGGTTGACCCGAAGGCGACAGATGTTCGGGTGGTCGTCACCAACAGCGCGAAGAAAATCGTCTTTGATCAGTCGGTTACCCAGTCCAATGGCCGATGGCCCCTTCCCGTCGACGGCAGAATGTACGCGGGCGATTTCCTCGTCAAGGTGATCGAAAAGGTGAACGGGGCGTCGTACGAAGCCACGCAGACGGTCCGGGCCTGATCCTGACCTCCCCCGGCGGACCGTGGTTCTCCAGTGTCTCGGCGGATGCCGAGGTGCGGGAGAACCACGGGCCCCGGCGCAGTGAGTGCGCGTCCGGAGCGGTGTTCAGGGGCGCTTGGTCCGGGTGGGCAATGTCAGGGCGACGGCGAATCCATGGTCACCGGTGGGACCGGCTGTGAGAGTGCCCCCAAGGAGCCGTGCGCGTTCGGCGAGACCGACGAGCCCGTTGCCGCCGCTGGGCAGGTCGGTGACTGCGGGCCGGGTGGCGGCCGCGTTCGTCACGGTGAGGTGGACTCCGTCGACCCGGCACGCCAGCCCTACCGTCACCGCGGCTCCGGGAGCGTACTTTGCCGCGTTGGTCAGGGCTTCCTGGCCGGTGCGGTAAAGGGCCCGCTGGACCGTCGGGGGCAGCGCCTCCGGAAACCCGTCGACGCGCAGTTCGACCTGCTGCCCGCGGTCCGCGGCCTGTTGGACGAGCCCTGTCAGCTGGACGGCGCCGGGCCCGGGGACCTCCGGACGCGGCCGGGTGGTGCGGCGACCGGGCATGAGGACACCGAGGACCTCACGCAGTTCCTCCAGGGCGTGACGACCGTCGGTGCCAATGCGGTCGGCCGCCGTGGCCACAGCCGGGTCGTGTGAGGCGGGGCCGACCCGCAAGGCCCCGGCGGTCAGCACCATGCTGCTGACGCGATGCGCGACGACGTCATGCATCTCACGGGCGATGCGGGCCCGCTCGGCTGTCCGCGCCTGTTCCAGGCGCAACTGATGTTCACGTTCCAGGCCCTCCAGACGTGATTGAGTGGTCCGGCCGAAGTCCCGACGGACAGCGACGGCGTAGCCGGCTACCAGCGGGCTGACCGTCAAGACCATGGAGTAGACGGCCTCTCGCAGGGCCGCGTGGGGGAGGCTTCCCTGGATGGCGACGAAGTCCGTCGCGCAGCCTAGGAGGGCGAAGGCGGCCAGCACTCTCGGGCCGCGCACCGAAGAGCCGAGGGTGTACATCGCCACCGCCAGCGCGGCCGGCGTGAAGGCGATCATGTCACCTGCCACAACGCCGGCCGCCACCGCACGCGGGAACCCTCGCCGCCGCCACAGCAGCAGGCCGACCATGGCCACCACCGGCACGATCACGGTGCGCGGCATACCGGTCAGGAGCCCGTTGGGAGCCTCGGCCCAGAAATTCCCCAGGTCCAGCGCCACCACCGCGACCACGACCACCGCATCGGTCCGCCAGGCAGTCCACCACGAGTCCACCACGAGTCCGCACACACCTTCACAGCGTCAAACAGGAAAAAATGGTGAAGCCCGGGAGGAGAGGCCGCCCGTCCGACCTCGTTCCCCTCCGCCGGGCGTCGGTCAGCGCACGGGAAGTGCTCCGTACGGATCGCCTCGGGCACCGGGCGGGCTGGCCGGCTGGGAGCCGTGTGCCACTTCCAGGATCCATGCCGGGGCGGATCTCTCCGGATCCCGTTCGGCAGGTGGCGGCCCTGCCGAACGACACACACCAGCCGGCACCCGGGTCAACGCAGGCTGCGGCGCAGCCCCCTGAGCCTGGTCCGGCGAGGGCCCTGTGCTGCGAGCCTCACGGTTCGTCGTGGACAGCGATCCCGGCCCGGTGGGCGAGGTGGGCGGCCTGGACACGGCTGTCGACGCCGAGCTTGTCAAGGATGAGGCTGACACGGCCCTTGACGGTTCCCTCCCCGACCCCGAGGCCGGTGCCGACCTCCGCATTGGTCAGTCCCCGGGCCAGCAGGGCGAGCGTCCGGCGCTCGCGGGGCGTGAGGGCATCGAGGCGACGGCGCTCGTCGGAGGTGAGGCGCGAGGTGTGCTCGGAGAGGTGATCGATGAGGCGGCGGGCAACGGCGGGCCCCAGGACGCGGTGGCCCCGGTGGAATTCGCGAACGGCATTGAGGAGTTCCGGCGGCGCTGTGTCCTTCAGCAGGAATCCGCTGACACCGGCACGAACGGCCCGGTGCACCAGCGTGTCGTCATGGAACGCCGTCAAGACCGCCACCCGCGGAGCGAGGGGCAGCGCGAGGATCGCGCGGGCGGCAGCGATGCCGTCCAGGCGCGGCATCGACGCATCCAGCAGCGCCACGTCGGGCGCCGCGGTGACGGCCAGGTCCACGGCCTCCTGGCCGTCACCGGCCTCGGCTGCCACCTCGATGTCCACACTGGACTCGATGATCGCTTTGATGCCCCACCGGGTGATCTCGTTGTCGTCGGCGATCAGAACTCGGATGGCCACCATGTCTCCCGTTCCGCTTCCGCGCCCGTCCGACGTCCGCACGAGCACCGTCGGTACCCCCAGTGCCCACGCGAGACTCACGTGACGAACACTCTGATATATAAGTATGCATTTGGGTGCAACATACCGTTCTACTCGCCCCGCCGGTCCGTGCCAGCGCCCGGACGGCTTCGCAGCACCCACCGCGATCAGGGAGTGCCACAGGGTGACCAGCGTCCTGCTTGTCGACGACGACGCCGCGGTACGGGCCGGCTTGTGCACCATCATCGAGTCCGGGGACGGTCTCATCGTGGTCGGCGAAGCCTGGGACGGCCGTCAGGCACTGGAAGAAGCACGCCGCCTGCAGCCCGACATCGTCGTGATGGACATCCGGATGCCCGGCATGAACGGCATCGCCGCCACCTTCGCCCTGCGAGCCATGCCCGCCCCTCCCGCCGTCCTGGTCCTGACCACGTTCGGGCACGAGGAGGACTACGTCGAGCAGGCCCTCGCCGCCGGCGCCGTCGGTTTTCTCCTCAAGGACGCCCCACCCGGCGATTTCCTCACCGCCTTGCGCGACGTCGCCGCCGGCACGGCAGCCTTCGCCGCCTCCGTGACGGGCCGGGTCATCGATGCCGTCCTCCGCGCGGCACCACTCACCACCGCCGACGGAGAGGCCGCTCTGGTAAGGGAGCTGACGCGACGACAGCGTGATGTCCTGACGTTGCTGGCCCGCGGCATGTCGAATGCGGCCATCGGTGCGGAACTGGGGATGAGCGAAGGCACGGTAAAGGGGTACGTGAGTGAGATCCTCACGCGCCTGGGAGCGGACAACCGCGTCCAGGCCGCCCGCATCGCCTACCGTGCGCGCTTGGGCACGAAAGCCGGATGACCGGCCATCCCCACCTCCCCTTGGAGGGGGCAGGGGCCTGACGAAAGTAAGCGCGCTGCACACCAAGGTCATGGAGACCATGGAGAGGCCGGTTCGCCCACGGTTGGCAGACACCGGCGCACCGCATTGCGCGGCTCGTGCAATGCCTCCATCCCCCCGGCCGCATGCAGCTGGCGGCCGCATTTCCGATCCCCCGGGAGTACCTCCATGTCCAAGCGCCTTCGACGGGCACCCCTGGCCGCCGCACTCGCCATGCTCAGCCTGCCCGCCCTCGTCACCATCGGCCTGACCGGTCAGGCACACGCGGCCGACAGCCCCGCGTGCGACAGCCTGAAGAACTCCATGGACTGGCACGGAGTATCGGCCGTGTCCAGCAACGGGGGACTCGGCGGACCCAACCATGGTGGCGGCTTTCAGTTCCTGCTGATGTACGCACAAGCCGCGGCGTTGGGCTGCGATTTCATTCACCAATTCGACAACCCGCATCACGTCGACCCCGAGCACGGCACCGAGTTGAAGATCCAGCTTGTGGCGCAGAGTTCCTCACAGGCAAACGGTCCGATGCTGCAGGTCCGTACCGATGACCACCTCGTTGCGAACGATGGCTCCGACGCGGGCGGAACCACCTTCCGACTCATTCAGTCGGACCGCCCCTATCGGACCGATGAGTACTACATCGTGGTTGACGACGGGGATCACACCGGGAAGTGCCTGACCAAGTCCGACAAGTGGATCATCGCGAGCACATGCAACGAGAGCACCTCCACCTGGGTCTTTCCTGACAAGGGCTCCTACCGGACGGCCTATGTGATCGACTCCGAGGGATACGGAAAGGGGAACCTCTCCCTTCCGGGCGGAAAGGCCCATGAACTCGCCGTTGTTGCGGACGCATCCACCTCTCCGCCGAAGGACCAGCGACTGCACTTCAGGCCCGCCGATTGGCAGTGACCGCCACCGTGGCTCCACCGGACCCATGAAGGTCCCGATGCGATGGCCGCCGGGCTCGGGGGTATGACGACTGCCCCCGGACCCCGGCGGGACGCGTGGCCGCGGGCAGTGTTCGTATCCGCTGCCCGCGGCCGCGCTGACGGAATCAGCGCACGTGCACCGTCACCACGTCAGAGGCGTGCAGACGCACGGGCTTCTGGTCGTGCTTGCTGGTCAGGCCGTACAGCACCGCACGGAACTGCAGGTCGCCACGGCGCGCGGACGTGCCGTTCGCGGTGACCTGCGCCTCGCCGTCGACCACGGCGCTGCAGTTCTCCTGGTGCCAGCCCTCGCCGAAGCCGTTCTCCTCCAGGCACAGCTGGTGCAGGAAGCCGGCGCTGTCGTCGTCGCCGTGCGCCTTGACCGTGATGGTCTTGCCGACCTGGCCCGTGTGCGGGGCCGTGATGTCCACACCGCCCTTGGCGAACGCCGGTGCGGCGGCCAGCGCCACCGAGGCCAGACCCATCGCACCGATCACGGCCACCCGGCCGCCCCGCGCCTTCATCCCGGTCTTCTTCGTCCTGGTCATGGGACTTCCTTCCCGTGGATCTCCTCACTTGGTGAGACCCACCCCCTTGCGAAGGCGCCTGGTGCGCCTCGCTGCCCCACCAGAGGGGCTTCGGGTCCCGTGCGTTGCGTCCCAAATGCCGCTGTTACGAATCCACCACAAAGCACCAACTCCGCCGATACCCCCTCGGCCTGGGCAGCCGGTGACGCGAGTCCCGGGTGGTGAACGCGTAGGAGGAGTAACGAGTTTGATGGTGCGTCGACTTCGTGAAGCTGAAGCCCCTGGTTCTCCCGAGCGCCCGGGTGACCCCAACTGGCCCGCCACAGCACGGTTCTTCGTCCTCTGCTCGGCGTCTTACCGTCGCTCACCAGGGCGTTAGCCAGGTGTTAGCGGAGCGGCAGCTTCACGATAGCGGCCCCGAACAGAGTGGTGGCGTACCGAGGAAACCACCCACCACGACCGCCCCCGGGGGACCCCAGATGAACTCCACCAGCACCGTCCGCACCGCTCGTCGCCGCACCCTGCGCGCGGCCGCCGCGACCCTGACCGCGGCCGCCGCCCTGACCCTGACCGTGTGCGCCGGCGCGAACGCCGCCGACGCGAAGCCCGCGAGCACCGCGCACACGAACTCGGTCGCCGCCGGCGGCTGGTCGGGAGTGCAGCTCGCCGGTGGCAAGGCGGCCTCCCCGGTCCGTACCCAGCGTCTGGCGGACGGTGTGAGCACGGCCGAGATCACCAAGCTCGGCGAGCAGCACTACCGGGCCAAGATCGTGGCGCGTGGTGAGGTCCTGGCCACGCTGGAGACGAAGGGCCACGACGACGGACTCGACGCCAACGACATGTTCGTCACCCTCACCCTCGACGGCCAGGTCCACTCCTGGATGGGCGGCGGACACCAGGGACCTGGCACCTTCACCCTCGCCGGCGGCTGGAAGGCCAAGGTCACCAAGCTCGGCGAGCTGCGCTACCGCGCGCAGATCATCGGCCACGACGGCGTCGCCGCCACCCTGGAGACCCACCAGCACGACGCCGGCCTCGACGCCAACGGCATCTACCTCGTCCTCAGCACCGGCGGCATCATCAGCGCCCACGCATAACAGCCCACCCGACCACGACAGCGGAGCCACCACCGGACGGACGGCTCCACCGTCGCCGTGCCGACCTCACGGCCGAGAAGCCCGCTGCCCCGGTGTGCCGCACCGGGGCAGCGGGCTTTCCGCTGTGGCACGACAGCACGACAGCTCTCTTTATGCCGACAGGCTTTTACCGCACCGCACTTGAGTCGCGATTGAGCCGCCCCGACCGGCCCCGTGCCACACTCGCCCCATGCTCGACAGGCGTGCTGATCAATTGCTGATCGAACGGACCAAGCAAATCCGCAGGGGCCTCATGGGAACTCCGCTGATTCCTCTGGCGGACGAGCAGTGCGACGTCGTTGCCAAGCTGGAATTCTGCAATCCCGCCGGAAGTACCAAGGACCGTTCGGCACTGTGGATTCTGGAACAGGCAATCGGTCGCGGGGAGATAACGCAGGACACCACGGTGGTCGAGTCGTCGTCCGGCAATTTCGCGCTGGCCCTGGCTCTCTACTGCCGGATGCTCGGCATCTCGTTCGTTCCGGTCATCGATCCGAACTGCAACGAGGCCACCGAGGCCCAGCTCCGGCTGCTGTGCGGGCGGGTGGAGAAGGTATCCGTCCGTGATACCGCGGGCAGCTACCTGAAAACCCGGCTGTCCCGGGTGCAGGAACTGCTGGTCGAACTCGATTCGGCCTATTGGCCCAACCAGTACGCCAATCCGGATGCCCGCGACGCGCATTACCGCTTCACCGCCGGTGAGTTGATCGCGCAGGCCGGCCCGCTCGACTACCTCTTCGTCGGCGTGGGCACGGGCGGCACGATCGCCGGGCTGTCCCACCGGATCAAGGAGACCTACCCGGCCTGCGTGGTGGTCGCCGTCGACACCGAAGGCTCGGTGATCTTCGGGGGCCCGCCGAAGAAGCGGCGGATCCCCGGCATCGGCTCCAGCATCGTGCCGCCGCTGTGCGAGCAGGCACTGATCGACCAGGTCGAGATCGTCTCCGAGGTCCGCGCCGTCGAGGCCTGCGCCGACCTGGTGACCACGTACGGCCTGTACGCGGGCGGTTCGACCGGCAGCACCTATGCCGCCGTCCAGGACTACTTCGCTCGTCACCGTCCCGGGGCGCACCGTCCCCGGGTCGCCTTCATCGCCGCCGACCGCGGCCATGCCTACGCCCAGACCGTCTACGACCCCACATGGGTCCAGCAGCTGCGCGCGGAAGCGGCACAGCCCGCCGGCGTCGAAGTCCTGGCCGCCAACTGAAGGAGAACCACCCCGTGTCCACCCTGGCCCCACCGCCCATGACCGTGATCGGCGCGAGCGACATCGCCGCCGAGACCGACCGGCACCGTCCCGAGCTCGTCGACGTCGTCCGTGCCGCCTACCTCACGCACGACGCGGGACAGAGCGCGAACCCGCACAGCTCGTTCCTGCGCTTCCCGCACCAGGACCGGTCGCGCATCATCTCCCTGCCCGCCTACCTGGGCGGCGAGTTCGAGGTCGCCGGCAACAAGTGGATCGCCAGCTTCCCGGACAACACGCAGCACGGCATCCCCCGCGCCTCGGCCACGCTGATCCTCAACGACTGCGTCACCGGCTACCCGTTCGCCTGCATGGAGTCCTCGATCATCTCGGCGACGCGGACCGCGGCCTCCGCGGTGCTCGGCGCGCAGACGCTGCTCGGTGCCCGCCGCGCCCGCCGGGTCGGCATCGTGGGCACGGGCCTGATCGCCCAGCACGTGTGGCGGTTCCTGCGTGATCTCGACTGGGAGATCGACGGCTTCCGGCTCTTCGACCTCGACCCGGCGGCGGCGGGCCGCTTCGGCGCCGTCATGGCCGAGCACACCGAGGCCGAGATCGTGATCGCCGACACGGTGGAGGGCGCGTTCACCGACTGCGACCTGGTGGTGCTGGCCACCGTGGCCGGCGCACCGCACCTGCACGACCCCCGGCTGCTGGCACACAACCCGGTGGTCCTGCACCTGTCCCTGCGCGACCTCTCCCCCGAGATGATCCTCGCCGCCCAGAACGTCACCGACGACGTCGACCACGCCGTACGCGAGCGCACCTCGCTGCACCTGACCGAACAGCGCACCGGTAACCGGGACTTCGTCGACGGCACCCTCGGCGACCTGCTGCGCGAGCGGCTGCGCCGGGACCACGGGCGTCCGGCGGTCTTCTCGCCGTTCGGACTCGGCGTACTCGACCTCGCCGTCGGCAAGTGGGTGCACGACCGGGTCGTGGCCGCGGGCCGGGGCCGCCGCGAGAGCGACTTCTTCACCGGGGTGGGGGTCTGACGCATGAGCGCCGCATCCGCCCCGCGCCCCACCGAGGACCGGTACGTCGTCGTGGTGAACCACGAGGAGCAGTACTCGGTCTGGTTCGCCGATCGTGCCCTGCCCGCCGGCTGGACCGCCACCGGCGCGCAGGGCACCCGCCAGGAGTGCCTGGACCACATCGAGCAGGTGTGGACCGACCTGACCCCGCGCTCCGTGCGAGCGTCACGATGACGGCCACCGGCCTGGCCGCGGCCTGGCTGCGCGGGCTCGGCAGCCGTGAGCACACCGCGCGGCAGCGCCTGTTCGTCTTCCCGCACGCCGGAGCCGGCGCGTCCGCCTACCGGCTGGCGGCGTACCTGCCGGAGACCGTCGAGGTCTGCACGGTCCAGTTGCCCGGCCGGGAGACCCGGTTCGCCGAGCCGGCCCTGACGTCCATGGACGAGGCCGTGACCGCCCTCGCGCCGCACCTCGCCGACCGCACGGACCTGCCGTACGCCTTCTTCGGGCACAGCATGGGCGCGCTGATCGCCTTCGAGTCGGCCCGGCGGCTGCGGGCGCTCGGCACCCGCCTGCCCGACCACCTGTTCCTGTCGGGCATGCGCGCCCCCGGCCTGCCGGACCGCGACCCGCGGCACACGCTGCCGGACGACGAGCTGCTCGCCACCACCGATTTCGAGGGCGTGGACGCGGAGGTGCAGGAACTGCTGCTGCCGCTGCTGCGCGCGGACCTCACGCTGTGCGAGACGTACACGCCCCGGGCCGAGGCACCCCTGCCCTGTCCCCTGACCGTTCTGGCCGGCTCGAACGACGACAGCGTCGACCGGACGGAGCTCGCCGGCTGGCACGAGCACACCTCGGCCGACTGTGCCCTGCATCTGTTCCCGGGCGCCCCTCACCTCTATGTGCGCGGCGCCGAACGACAGCTGGCAGAGATGATCACGCGCACCCTCCCCGCACGGGGCTGAGAAAGGACCGTTCATGGCGCCGACCACCCTCGTCGCACTGTGGGAGCAGCAGGCAGCCGCGACACCCGACGGGGTCGCCGTCGTCGCGGGAGCCCACCGCGCCACCTACGCCGCCGTGGACCGCCGGGCCACGGCGCTCGCCGCCGAGCTGCAGGCACGCGGCATCGGACCGGAGTGCCTGGTCGGCGTGTGTCTCGGCCGCTCGGTCGAGACGGTCGTGGCCCTGCTGGGCATCCTGAAGTCGGGCGCGGCGTACCTGCCCCTCGACCCGGGCTACCCGGCCGACCGGCTGCGGCACATGACCACCGACGCGGGAGCCGGGCTGTGGCTGTGCGACGCGGACCACCGCGCGCAGGCCCTCGCGTCCGGCGCGCGCGACGTCCTGCTGGTCGAGGACTTCCCCGCGGAACCCGCCGCGCCGGTGGCCCCGGTGGTGCACCCGCACCACCTCGCCTACGTCCTCTACACCTCCGGCTCGACCGGCCTGCCCAAGGGCGTGGCCGTCGACCACGCGGCGCTCGCCTCGTTCCTGCGGAGTGTGGCCGAACGCCCCGGCCTCGCGGCGGACGACCGGGTCCTCGCGCTGACCCCGCTGTCGTTCGACATCTCGATACTGGAGCTGTTCCTGCCGCTGACCCGGGGAGCGACGGTGGTGATGGCCCCGCGCGCCGCCAACACCGACCCCGAGCTGCTGGCCGCCACCCTCGCCGGGGCGGGGGTGAGCGTCGTCCAGGCGACCCCCACCACCTGGCGGATGCTGCTGGCGTCCGGCTGGACGGACGGGCACGGCCGGGTACTGCTGTCGGGAGGTGAGCCGCTCGATCCGCAGCTGGCCCGCGACCTGCTCGCCACCGGCGGCACCCTGTGGAACCTGTACGGGCCGACCGAGGCGACGGTGTGGGCCGGCGCCGCCCGCATCGACGCCGTGGCCGACCGGGTCACGACCGGCACGGCCCTGTCGAACACCCGGCTGCACGTCGTCGACGAGAGCGGACGGGAGGTCGGCCCGGGAGTCACCGGCGAGCTGTGGATCGGCGGCGCCGGCGTGGCGCGCGGCTACCTGGGCCGGCCCGCGCTGACCGCCGACCGGTTCGTGCCCGACCCGTTCGGGGACACTCCCGGGCGCCTGTACCGGACCGGCGACCTCGCCCGGTGGTCCGCCGACGGCACGCTGGAGGTGCTGGGACGCAACGACGACCAGGTCAAGGTGCGCGGCTTCCGCATCGAGCTCGGCGAGGTCGAGGCCGCTGTGCGCAGCCACCCCCTCGTGGCGGACGCGGTGGTGGTCGTGGACCGGGAGGCGGCCGGCGGCGACCAGCTGGTGGCCTACCTCGTGCCCGCGCACGACGCGCGGAGCACGTCCGACGACCTGCCCCGCCAGGTCCGTGACCACCTCGCGCGGCGGCTGCCCGCCCACATGGTGGCTCAGGGCTACGCGGTGCTCGACGCCCTGCCCCGCACCCCCGCGGGCAAGGCCGACCGCGGCGCCGTGCGGGGGCTCCCGCACAGCCCGGTCCGGGCGGGTGGACCGCTGCCCGGCTACGCCCCGCTGCCGCCGCACACCGCGGCGGTGTGCCGCGTATGGGCCGAGGTGCTCGGGCTCGACGAGGTGTCCCCGTACGACGACTTCTTCGGCCTGGGCGGCCAGTCGCTCACCGCGGTACGGGCCGTGGCGCGGCTGCGTGCGGAGCTGGGCGTGCCGGTCGACGCCCAGTCGGTCTTCGCCCATCCGACGCCCGCCACGCTCGCCGCCGCGCTGGACGGCGTGGCCCCCTCCGACGACGAGCCGATCCCCACGGCCGCGACCGCCGAGCTCTCCTTCGGCCAGGAGCGGATCTGGTTCTTCGAGCAGCTGAACGACGCGGTGCCCGCCTACCACCTGCCGGTCGCCCTGGGGCTGCCCGGCGGGCGGGTCGATCTGACGCTGCTGCAGGAATGCCTGTCCGCGCTGGTGCGCCGGCACCCGGCGCTGCGCACGGCCCTCGTCGCCGTCGCCGGCCGGGGCCGCCCCGAACCGCGCGAGCCGGAGCCGGTGCCGCTGCGCCGCACCGAGGTCGCCGAGGAGGACCTGGACGCGCTGCTGACCGAGCGGATCCGCGCCCCCTTCGCCCTCGACCGCCCCCCGCTGCTGCGCGCGGACGTGCTGCGCACCCCGAGCCGCGACCTCACCTTGCTGACGTTCCATCACATCGCGTGTGACGGCGTCTCGGTCGACCTGATGGTGCGGGAACTGGGCGAGCTCTACACGGAGTTCGCCGCCGGCCGCCGCCCCGCCCCGGCACCGCTGCCCGTGACGTACGCCGACTACGCGGCCTGGCAGCGCGAGCGGCTCACCGACGCCGAGCGGGAGCGGCTGCTCGACCACTGGCGCACCCGGCTGTCCGGCGTGCCCGCCCTGGAGCTGCCGACCAGCCGGCCCCGGCCGGCCGTCGCGAGCCACCGCGGCCGCCGGGAACTGCTGCGCCTGCCCGCCGACTCGGCGCACCGGCTGCGCGCACTGTGCCGGGCCGAGGGCGTCACCCTGTTCATGGGCCTGCTGGCCCCGTTGCAGGTGCTGCTCGGCCGGTACGCGGACGAGAGCGATGTCGCCGTCGGCACCCTGGCAGGCGGCCGACCGCGCCCGGAACTGGACGAGGTGGTCGGCTACTTCGTGAACACCCTCGTCCTGCGCACCGACCTGTCCGGCGACCCGACCTGGCGCGAGCTGCTGGGCCGGGTCCGCGAGGTCGCGCGGCAGGCGTACGCGCACCAGGAGCTGCCGTTCGAGAAACTGGTGGCGGAGCTGAGCCCGGAGCGCGACCTGAGCCGCAACCCGCTGTTCCAGGTGCTCTTCGCCCTGCACGAGGAGCCGGTGGCCGGCCACTTCACCGAGCTGTACGACCGCAAGGAGCTGGAGGGGCGGCTGGGCACCGCCCGCTTCGACCTCGCCCTCGACGTGACGGACCACGCCGCCGGATCCGGTGACCTCAGCATCTCCGTCGAGTACGCCACCGACCTGTTCGACGCGGACTTCGTCCGGGGCTTCGGCCGGCACCTCCTGCGGGTGATCGAGCAGATGGTGTCCGACGCCACGGCCCAGCTGTCCGAGCTGGAGATCGTCTCGGCCGCAGAGCTGCGCGCCCTCGCCCTCGGCGACCGGACCGAGCCGCTGCCCGAGCCGACCACCCTGGTGCGCCTGTGGGACCGCCAGGTGCGGACCACCCCGGACGCGCCCTGCGTCGTGGGCGACGGCCGGTCGCTGACCTTCGCCGAGACCGACGCGCGGGCCTCGGCCCTGGCCAGGGAACTGCGGGCCGCGGACGTGCGCCCGGAGAGCCTGGTCGGTGTCTGCCTGGAACGGTCGGTGGAGCTGGTGATCGCCCTGCTGGGCGTGCTGAAGGCGGGCGGCGCCTACGTCCCGCTCGACCCCGGCTACCCGGCGGACCGGCTGCAGTACCTCCTGGCCGACTCGGGCGTACGCCTGGTCGTCGCGGACCCGGGGCACCCCGCCTCGGCGCTGTTCGGCGACGGCGTGCGGCTCGTCGCGGTGGACCAGGAGCCCGGGGCGGATCCCGGACCGGCCGAGGCGGCGCAACCGCACCACCTCGCCTACGTGATCTACACGTCCGGCTCGACCGGCAACCCCAAGGGCGTCGCGATCACCCACGCCAACATCACCGGGTTCCTGGAGTGGAACCAGCGGCTGTGCCGGCTCGGCGGACGGGACCGGGCCCTGCTCAACCACTCGGTGGCGTTCGACAACTCGGTCTGGGAGATCTTCCAGTGCCTGGTGTCCGGCGCCGAACTGCACCTCGCGAGCCCCACCGCCGCCTACGACCCCGAGGAGTTCCTGCGGGAGGTGGCCGAGCGCGGCATCACCACGCTCAACGCGACGCCCTCGCAGATGCGGATCCTGCTTGAGTCCGGTACGGATGCCGCGGCGCGACTCGCCTCCGTGCGCCTGGTGTTCACCGGTGCCGAGGCCGTGCCGCACGACATCGCCCGCCGCATCCTGTCCGTTACCGCGCCGGGGTGCCAGGTCTTCAACGAGTACGGGCCCACCGAAGCGACCGTCACCTCGGCGTTCTGCCCGATCACCGAGGAGCTGCTCGGCCGGCACGCCCATCGGCCGAGCGTCCCGTTCGGCCGGGCGACCGACAACGCGCACCTCTACGTGCTGGACCCGCGGCTGCGCCCGGTCGCCCCGGGCTGCCGCGGCGAGCTGTACGTCGGCGGCAGCGCGGTCGGCCGCGGCTACCTCGGCCGCCCGGCCCGCACGGCCGCGGCGTACCTGCCCGACCCGTACGCCACGGAGCCCGGCGCCCGGATGTACGCCACGGGCGACGTGGTCCAGCTGCTGCCCGACGGAAATCTGGTCTTCCTCGGCCGCAACGACCACCAGGTCAAGGTGCGCGGGTTCCGCATCGAGCTCGGCGAGATCGAGTCCGCGCTCCAGAGCCACCCCGCCCTGGCCGACTGCGTGGTGGCCGTGCGCCGCACCCCCGCCGGGGCGGACCAGCTGGCGGCCTACCTGATCCCCGAGCACCCCGACCGGCCCGCCCCGGAGCCGGCGGCACTGCGCGCCCACCTGGCGGAGCAACTGCCGCCGTACATGCTGCCGCAGAGCTACACCGTGATCGGCGAGATCCCGCTCACCCCGAACGGCAAGGTCGACCGCACCGCGCTGCCCGACCCCCGCCCGGTGTCCGCCCCGGCCCCCACCACCCGCCGGGCCGTCACCAAGCAGCAGCTCCTCGTCGCCGAGGTGTGGCGGGAGTGCCTGGGCGTCGAGGACGACTTCGGTCCGGAGGACAGCTTCTTCGACGTCGGCGGCACCTCGTTGACCCTCACCACGGTCGCGGGCAAGCTCGGCGAGCGACTCGGGCGCCGGGTCCCGCCGGTCCTGGTCTTCCGACACCCCACCCTCGCGGCCCTCGCCGAGGCCCTGGAGGGGGACACACCGCGGTGAGCGGCCCCGAGCACACCGGCCTCGTCCCGTTCGCCGCCTGACCGCCACCTGACCGCCGCGTCACCCGCCGGCGCAGCCGATCAAGCACCACGGCTGCGCCGGCTTCCGCGTGCGGAGCGGGGCGGGGTGGGGTGGGGTGGGGTGGGGTGGGGTGGCAGGGGGCGGGGCCGGGCGGCGCGCGGCGAATGGTCGTCCCGTACGCCGAGGCCGGGGGCCACGGACCGGCTCACGGCGCACCTCTCACGGCGCACACACAAACGCCGACCGCCGCCCAGCGTGCTGCCGGTCGGCGGTCGGCGTCGAATGCGAGGCGCGCACGACGGGCGGGGGGGAAGGCTTCAGCCGACGGGGTCGCCGTCGAACTGCTCCACGGGGGCGGCGTCCCCGGCCGGTGCGGCCTCGTCCGTGGCCGCGGGTCGGCGGTCGAGTCCGAGCACGAGGGGTACGGCCAGCACGCTGATCGCGGTGAGGAACACCCAGGGCAGCGCCGCACCGCCCTCCAACAGCGCCGTGAGCAGCGCCGGGGCGGCGGCCCCGCCGACCGACCAGGACAGCTGGTAGACGCCCAGGTAGCGGCCCCGCAGATGCTCGGGGGCCATCACCACGCTGAGTTCGCTGGTCGGCGGCGAGCTGAGCATCTCGCCCACGGTGTAGAGCACCATCGCGATCAGCATCCCGGCGATCACCGCCCAGCCGGGCAGCACGAGCAGCGTGCCGAAGACGGCGAACGCCGCCGCGTTGCACAGCAGGGCCAGCACCAGCACCGACACCGGCCGGCGGGACTCGATCCAGCGGCTGGCGAGCGTCTGGAGCAGCGCGACCATGACCGCGTTCAGCACGACGATCACGCCGACGATCCAGGCGCCGACGTCGAGGTTGTCCACCGCGTAGACGGCGAGCAGCACCGAGAGCACCGTGGAGGCGAAGACGAAGGAGATGTTCGCCGCGACCAGCCGCAGATACCGCGTGTCCTTCAGCACGGTGCGATAGCCGGCCGGCGGTTGTCCGGTGGTGCCGCCCGCCGCCTGCTCCGGCTCCGGGGACTTCGGCTCCGCGGTCCCGGCGCCGGCCGTCTCGCCCGCGTCCACGCCCCGCAGGGTGAGCACGAGCCAGCCCGCGACGGCGAAGGTGACCACGTTGACGGCCATGACCGCCCGCAGCCCGGCGACGGTTCCGATGCTCAGGGCCACCGCGGACGCCGCGCCGCCGAAACCGACGCCGACATTGCGCAGGGCACGGACGAAGCCGAACCAGCGGGCCCGCTCGGCGCCCCGGGCGACCAGGACGGTGAGCGGACTGTTGCCCATCCAGAAGGCGGTGGCCCCCAGCTGCACCACGAACTGCCACAGCACGATCTGCCAGGCCGCGTGCGAGAACAGGAATCCGAGGAATCCGGCCACCGAGATCCAGTTGCCCGCGGCGACCACGAGGCGCGGACCGCAGGAGTCCAACAGGCGCCCGATGAACAGCGGAACGGGCAGGACGAGCAGCTGACCGACGGTCAGTGCGGCGCCGACGGCGACCAGTGACAGCGACGTCGTCTTCACGAAGAAGACGACGGTGAACGCCATCACCAGCCCGTTTCCCAGGCTGTCGATCAAATTGGCCGTGACGAAGCGGCCTTTCCCCGCGAGGTCCGGCAGGCCCCAGGCCGTCTGAACCCGCCGCCACGCCGAAGGATGGGGGGAATGCTGCGACATCATGACTTCTCTTTACTTCTCCGCAGGGGCGGGCGGTGCGCCCACAACAGGCACTTCGCCCCAGACGGGCCGCTCGCTCTGGTGGAAGACGGCCGCACTGCGCGCCTCGGCATGCGCCATGAGGGAGATGACGCTGCCCGAACCGGCCGGCACCATCCTGGCAAATGCTCCCGCGCAGCCCTTCGGGGTGTAGAACATGCCGTAGGACGAATGCCATTCCTCGGTTTCCCCGGATATCGGGTCCACCACCAGCTCCGACCGCGGCCTGACTCTCTGCTGTACGACACATCCTTCGACGGCGGAGTTCTCCAGAGCCCGTCGCCACGTGGCGGCGTCCGATTCCCAGCCCACCACGACGCCGGCTCCGCCGCCGCGCGCGTTGGCCTTCAGGATCAGCTCCTCGCGCCGCTCCAGGCACTCCTCGACGAGGTCGGTGTCAGACGCGAGCACATCAGCGTTGACCAGTCGGGTCCAGGGCAGCACCCGGTCGATGCGCCGGCACTCCTCCGCGCTGAAGTCGCGCCGCCGCGCCGGGTCCGACACCAGCGCCATGCACGCCTTGTTGGCGAACACGTTGCTGGAGAAGGGGGTCCACAACCGCGTCCCACCTGCCCGGTGCGCACGCAGCAGGGGTGCCACCAGGTCCCAGCCGCCGGGCTCCTCGGCGATCTGGTCCGGGACGAAGGCGCGGTTGACCACGTCGATCTTCGTGTCCCCGAGGTAGAGCGCCCCGCCGCGTTCGTGCACGTCACCGACCTCGGCCAGCAGGACGTTCAGGCCCGCCGAGCGCAGCGCGGACTGGAAGTTGCGCCAGAGGTCGCCGTAGTCCTTCAGACCACCACGCCATTCCAGGATGGCCACCACCGGCTCGCGGCCGGGTGCCACCGGGGCGCCGAAGCGGCGCAGCGCCTCCACCACGGCGCGAATGGGATGCACGTAACCGAGCCGGTTCCGGCGTGCGAAGTCGGCGAAGGCGTCGACCTCCATCATCGCCTGGGATATTTCACTCACCAGGCCCCAGCCGCCGGACTCGCTCCCCAGATTGGTTTCGAGGAGCTTGAACGAGGTGCCGTCGTGGTACATGTCGGCCCGGCCGAAGTGGGGTGGGGTCAGGTCACCGAACTGCCGAATCACGTCCCAGTGGCCGTCATCGATGCCGAGCACCGACCGGAACGCCTCCAGATCGCCGCCGAACATCCGGTCCGGCAGGGAAATGAGCATGTCGACAAGGTGCCGCAGGTCATCGGCGAACTCGCGAATCTCCCGCTCGGCGAAGAAGAGGGGCCTGGCCAAATACTCGCCACGCCACGGTGCGAGCGTCGGGTAGTCCTTGACGTACCGGGCGACCGCGGGCAAGCCGCTGCCCGGCGTGCGGAACTCCTCGTTGTACTGGGCCGTTACCCGCTCCGCCGACATGCGGTCTCCGCTCCTGCTCGGTGCTGACCGGGCTCCTCGGCCCGCGGGTGTCACCGTGTCACCCCGGTCTCCGGCACGACTGAATTCTCACTCAATTCCGCGCTCACATGGGGCTGCCAACGCCCTGTGCGGACACCGGACTTCCGCGCGGAGACTAGAGTGTCGGCACATCCAAATGAGAAGTGTCCCGCAGCCGTGCGGCAACGTCTCATCTGTGCGGCCGGCGCCGGCCGGCGGTCTCGGGAAAATCGACCCGCCGCTCGCCGCCACCCGTCACTCACCGGCCGCACACGACCGGATATCACTCACGCACGATGTTCGGCACATTCAGCGTCCGATCGCGCAGCGCACTCGCGGGCACGGTCCGGCAGAGAACAGGGGAGGCGCCATGACCGCCACGACGGATACCTTCGCCGATCCCATCGGCGGCCTCGGGGACGCCGAGTGGGACCGGCTCGCCGACGGCAGGTTCTACTCGTCGGCGCTGTGGCTGCGGGTGTGCGCCCTCGAACCCGGGGCGGTCTCCGGCGGACTGCACGTGCAGACCCCGGGCGGCGGCCGGGCCGCGATCCCCGTGGCGGCGGTGACCGACGAGCCCACCCCGGGCCTGCGGTGGCACGACCTGCTGGCCGCCCGCGGCCTGCCGGCACCCGCGCCGGACGGCCTGCTCATCGGCCAGCGCCGCGGCTACCTGGCACACCTGCTGACCGGCGAGGGAACCGATCGGACCGAGGCCGCCGCCGCGGTGCTCGACGCGGTCCGCGCGCTGCGCTCACCCCTGCACGAGGAGTCGAAGACCGCCCGCGTGGCGATGTACCTGACCACCGAGGACGTGGGGGCGCTGCGCGCGGCGGGGGTGCGGACCGCGCCGGTCGCGCTGACGACCGATGCCTGGATCGAGATCCCGCCCGGCGGCTACGACGCCTGGCTGGAATCGCTGTCGGGAGGCCGAGCCCGCAGTATCCGCAGCGAAGTACGGAAGTTCGAGCGGGCCGGGTACGAGCTGGAGCACCGGACGCTCTCCGAGTCCTGGCAGGACGTCGCCCGGCTGCTGGCCCGTTCGCTGCTGCGCTACGGCCGCACCGTCGACGTGGCCCCGATGGCAGAGTCCTTCCGCGAGCAGGGTGAACTCGCCGGTTCGCAAGCCGAGGTGGTGCTGTGCTCGCGCCCCGGCGAACCGCCCGTCGGCTTCTGCCTGTACTACCGCTGCGGTGACACCGTCTACCTGCGGGCGCACGGCCTCGACCACGACCAACTCGTCTCGGCCGCCGAGTACTTCAACCTCACGTACTACATGGCGGCGCGGCTCCCGGGAGTGCGCCGGCTGCACGCGGGCGCCGGGACCGCGGAAGGAAAGGCGCTGCGCGGTGCGACGCTGCAGCCGCTGTGGCTGCTGGACCTGTCCGAGGACAGCCCGCTGGCCGGACACGACGAGGAGATCCGCGCGCACAACCGCGCCCTGCTCGCCGGCCTGCGCGACACCTCGCCCGTGGTGTCCGCCGCCCTGGACGGCGAACTCTGGGGACCGTACTGCTGAGGCCCGCCACCGGGTGACCTCGACCGCGGCGTGGCCGTCGGCGGCGGACACCCCGCCGCCCCGGGCCCACCGCACCGTGGACATCGCCAGGGCCCGCCTCTCGCGCCGGGGCGTTCACGGCTTCGCACGAAGCCGGTGAGCGCTCGGGGAGAGGCGGGCCCTGGAGGTGTCTGCGGCGGTCGGTCAGGCCGCCGGCCCGGTCGGGCTCAGGTCCAGCTCACGACCGTCCGGGGGTCGGTGAAGCCCATGATGAAGGACACCGTCGTGCGGTTGCCGGCGTTGGCGTCCACCGCGTGCACGAAGGCGCCGTTGAAGGCGTAGACGTCACCCTCGCGGATGTCCAGGCGCAGCTCCTCGAAGTCCGCCAGGTCCGCGGCCTGATAGGGCAGTCCCGTCTGCTCGATGCCGAGCGAGCGCCGGGTCGCGTCGTCGGGACGGATGTTCCAGATCACCAGCCGTCCTCCGGCGGTGTGCTCGGTGCACATGTTGACCGCGCAGATCTGGTGGTCCAGGACCCGCTGGACCTCGAAGCCGTGTTGCCGCGGGTCCTTGCACTGCGCTTCGTCCTCGTGCGGGTCGAGGGAGAAGTCGCCCTCCTTGTCCCACGCGCGGATCAGCGCGGCGCACGCCGAGCGGCCGTTCATCTGCGCCACCCGGAGGGACGCGCCCTCCTGCCCCAGAGCCTCGTTCACGCCCTGGCGGAACACGTGCCAGGGCGAGTCGGGGGCGTCGATCACCTGCTGGACGTGCTCGGCGACCGCGGCCGACTCGTCGAGGTAGGTGTCGACGTCCTTGTTCCAGTGGTAGGCGCCGACGTAGTGCGAGGGCTCGCCCTCGCGATGATGCCGGGCGGGGCTGGCCCAGAAGCGTTCGGTCAGGTCCTTGCGCGCCGCCGGCGGTATGACGTCCCGGAAGATCACTCCCAGCCTGCGGCCGTGCAGGACGTCCAGAACGAGTTCGTAGTCCAGTTCGCCGCGCTCCTCGAAGCGGAAGAACTCCGGGTCGGCCTGCTGTCCGCTCAGCCGCGTCGTGCTCTGCTGCATTTCTTCTCTCTCTTTCACTTGTACACCACTGCTTTCCGGATAACCGTTCAGGTCATTCAGCTCGCCGTAGCGGATGGAGCGGCTCATGCGGAGGGATGACGTCACGGCCCGGTATTTCAGCGGAAGGTGGCACGGCGTGTCGGTCGCCGCGCGCTCAACTCGCCTGCGGTGAAGCGGTCATGTGCGTCACGACCGCCCGGAGGGGCTTGCCGGTCGGGCCGATGAAGCGCGCGCGACCGAATTCCTGTTGCCGGGTCCACAGTGCCCGGCGGGCGTTTTCCCTACCGGCGGGACGCCGGAATTCCCGCTCGGTATCGGCGTGCCTGTGGAGCATGCGCCGAGTGTGGCACGGGAGCGGCCGGGGCGGCTCAATCGCGACTGAAGTGCGAGGCGAACAGGCTTGTCGGGGAAAGGGGAAAAGGCTGTTTCACCGTCCACGGCCGTGGAGGGTGAAACAGCCTTTCAGGCCTGCGTTGAAAGGCTGAGTTGTGGGGTCCGGTGACGTCACGAGGCGTGGGCCGCCACGGTGTGGTGCGCCGTGGCGCGTGCTCAGTCCTGGTCCTCGTACTCGACGTACAGCGTCCGGGCGAGGTGCGCGCGGTACGCCTCGGCCTCGGCGTCCGACTCGTGGCGGGAGAGCACGATCACCGGGTATCCGGAGAAGTCCGGGTAGGGACGCATCACCGAGCCGGGGCCCATGGTCTGCACCAGGTAGTCCACCCGCGGGTCGGTACGCACCGCGTCCAGGCCGTGTATCTGCTTGATCCGTCCGCCGCTTCCGACCGGCACCTGATAGGCCGCCGCGTGACCGGCCGGCACCGGCTCCTCGCTCCAGCACAGCGGCTCCAGGCCGAGGTGGATGCGCAGCGCGTCGACGGCCATGTCGATCCCGCTGCTGACGTGGGCGAGGTGGGCCATGTAGCCCCCGCCGCCGATGCGCGCACCCATCTCCAGCAGCACCGGGCGCACCCCGCCGACCAGCCGCAGTTCGGTGTGCGTGGTGCCCTCCGTGACACCGAAGGCGTGGTGGGCGCCGATCACCTCCGCCTCGACCGCGGCGATGATCTCGGCGGGCAGTTGGGCGGGGGCCCGCAAGGTGGTCTCCTGGAAGTAGGGCCCCGTCAGCTCTCCCTTCCAGCTGATGGCACAGACCCGTACCTTCCCCCGGTGGATGAGGGATTCGGCGGAGATCTCCGGACCGTCGAGGTACTCCTCGACCAATACGCCGGCTTCCGGGGCCAGTCCGTCATCGGCGCCGAGGTGTGCTTCGACGAGCTTGCAGGTGCGGGCCACGGCCTGCTCGATGCCGTCCTTGTCGTCCACCCGGATCACACCGAAGCTGGAGTGGCCGTTGGCGGGCTTGACCACGACGGGGAACCGCAGGGCCAGCGTGTCGGCCCAGTCGTCGGGATTGTCGATGAGTACGAAGCCGGGCGCGCCCAGCCCGGCGTCCCGCAGGTGCTGGCGCATGCTGCGCTTGTCGCGCACCACGGTCGCCGCCTCCTCGCTCAGGCCGGTGAGGCCCAGCTCCTTGGCGGCGCGCGCCGCGAACGGCACGGCCTGCTCGTTGCCCGCCATGATCCCGTCGAAGGGCTCCTGCCGGTATCGGTCGGCGAGCGCGGCCAGCGCGGCTTCCGGGTTACCTTCGATGTCCAGCGGCAGCAGTTCGACCACCGCGGCGGCCCGCCCGGCGGACTCCGTGGTGTCATCGCCCCGGGGGACGAGGATCACGTCGATGCCGGCACGCTCGGCGGCATCGAACACCCAGGGGAACGTGGACAGCTGACCGACGAGGACGAGCTTCGGGCGTGGTGACATGTGCGGTTCTCCAAGGTTCGGCCGCGTGGGCGGGTCCGGGCGACGGAGCCGTGGAACGCGCCGGTGGCGTACGTCTCCACGTGGCGTGTGCGTTCCCCGAACTGCACCGCCGGGTGTGGCCGGCGGTGCAGTTCGGGGAAGGAGTCACGCGCCTCTTTCCCGCCTTCGCGGACGCTGCTGACAAAGATTTTCACGCTGGGGTGAGACGCTCCCGGTGCCGCGAGCGTCAGGCGGAGCACATGGCCGGCGCGCTGTGCGGCCGCGCCGCGAACGGGCGCGTCCCGAGCTCCCATTCGTAGGAGAACCGGCCGTTCTCGCACGGGTGCCGGGCGCGCAGCAGGTAGCTCTCCGCCAGCTCCTCCAGGAGTTCCTCCGCCCGGCGGCCGCTGATCCCCAGGGTCGCCGCGGCCAGCGCCGGCGTGAGCCGGTCGGGGACGCCGGGGGACAACAGCGCGTACGCCAGGGACCGTAAGTCGGCGGGCAGCGCGGCGAGGGTCCGGTCGAAGCCGGCCCGCACGCCCAGCGCGTCGCCCTCGGCGCCTCCGGACGCGAGGACCCAGGCAGTGGCCTGCCGGGCCGTCCAGTGCGGGCGGCGGCGCAACTGCGCGGCGACCGCGAAGAGCACGCCCGGCAGCCCCCGGCACAGCCGGGCCAGCCGTCGCAACCCCTCCGGGTCCATGGTGGTCCAGTGGCTCGGCACGGAGGATGCCAGCAGGTGCAGACAGTCGGCGAAGGGCAGTCCGGCCAGCTCGACATGGACCGCCGAGGAGGACACGAACAGCCGCCGGCGGCTGCCGATCACCACTCCGCAGCCGGCGCCGGACGGCAGCAGCGGCGTCAGGTCCCCCACGTCGCACACGTCGTCGAGCACCACCAGGACGCGGAGGTCGGCGGTCCAGGTGCGGAACAGCAGGCTCAGGTCGGTCGCGCCCAGGCGCAACTGCTCCTCCGCCGCGCCCAGTCCCCGCAGGAACGAGCGGAGGATCTCGGCGGCCGGCACCCGCCGGCCGGCGCCGTCGCGGAGCCGCGCGTAGAGCCGTCCGTCCGGGTAGTGACCGCTCACCTGATGCGCGGCGTGCAGGCACAGCTCGCTCTTCCCGGTGCCGGGGGCGCCCCCCACGATCACGAGCGGCCGGTCCTCCCGCCCCCGCCCGGCCAGGGCCGCGGTGACGCGCGCCAGCTGGCCGGCGCGTCCGGTCAGACGCTCGCGCGGAGCGGGCAGATGGCAGGGCGCCCGGGTGGCGGCGGTCACGGCCGTGAGCCGCCCGGCGGGACGCAGCAGCGCCTCGTCCGACGCGAGCACGGCCGTGTGCAGGGCCTCCAGCCGGGGCGAGGGGTCGAGGCCCAGCTCGGTGGCGATCCGCTCGCGTGCCCGGCGGTAGACCTGGAGTGCTTCCGCCCGCCGGTCCATGCGGTAGAGCGCCGTCATCAGGTTGCCCTGGGCCCGCTCGTCCGTCGGTTCCCGCCCGGCCATCGAGGTGAGTTCGCCGAGCACCTCGTGGTGCCGGCCGAGGTGCAGGTCCGATTCGATCCGCAGGTGGTGTGCGCCGGTACGCAGTTCCTTCAGGCGGATCGCCTCGGCCCTCAGCGTGGGGCCCTTGCGCACGTCCACCAGGGCGTCGTCCCGCCACAGCCGCAGCGCCGCGGCGGCCGTGTCACGGGCGCGGGCGAAGTCCTCGTCGCGGAACTCCGCCCGGGCCCGGGCCAGCAGCGGCTCGCAGCGGAAGACGTCCACGTGGTCGGCGGGCAGCGACAGCTGGTAGCCGCCGTCGACGGTGCCCAGCAGCGGCCCGGCCGCCCGTACCGCGCCGCCGCTCCTGGGATTGCCGAGCGAGAACCGCTTCCTGAGCTGGTAGACGTACGTCTGCAGTGCGGTGTGCGCGCTGGCCGGCGGGTTGTCGTTCCACAGCTCGTCCATGAGTTGCTCGAAGGGCACCACCCGGCCCGCGTTCAGCACGAGCATTGCCAGTGTCTGACGTACTTTCTGGGCGGCCGGCGCCATGTCGACACCGTCATCGTCCCCGTAGGCCTGGAGCGGCCCGAGAAGGTTGATTCTCATGAAATTCGCCCTGTCTCATGTTCGTTCGGTCCCCGTCGGACCGGCCGGCGACGCCACCGCCGGGCCCGACCGCTCGGGCCGGGCGGTGAGGATGTGCTCGGCCGCCCGGGGTCAGGAACTCCTGGGCCCGGCTGCCGCGGCCAGGTCCGGGTGGTGGCGGGCCACGATGTCGGGGAAGGAGCGGATCAGCCCCTTCATGACGTTGTCGCCGTAGAGCGCGAACAGCGGGTTGCCGGCGACGTCGATGACTCCGCCGGCGCCCTCGACATAGGGGCTGGGCAGCGGCTGCATCGTGGCGTCCAGCCGGGGGTTGTAGAAGAAGGGGATGGAGTAGCGGTTGACGCCCGGGGCGGGCCGGACCACCCGGTGCTGGGTGGCACGCACATAGCCCCTGGTCGCCACCTCCAGCAGCTCTCCCAGGTTGACCACGAACGCTCCCGGGATCACCGGCACGTCGGCGAACGTGTCCTCCTCGACCGCGACCTGGAGGCCGCCGTTGTCGTCCTGGACGAGCAGCGTGAGGAGCCCGAGGTCGTTGTGGATGCCGGTCCCCTGACCGGAGCCGTCGTCCTCGCTCGGCTGCGTGGGGCCGGGGTAGTGCAGGAGCTTGAGGTGAATCTGCGGGTCCGGATCGACCACCTCGTCCAGGAACCCGGCGGGGGCGTCGAGCGATTCGAGCAGGAGCCGCAGCAGTCGGTGCGACAGGTCGGTCAGCCGGGTGATCCACGACTCGATGGCCGGGCGCAGCTCGGGCATCGCCTCGGGCCACTGGTTCCGGCCGATCAGGCAGCGGTAGGCGGGATCGCCGGGCGCGGCCGGCGTCGCGGGCTGCTCCGGCCCGATGTCCAGCTGCCGGCGCTGGTCGGGGATGCCCTTGGTGTGTTCGCGGCCGAGTTCGGAGTAGCCGCGGAACAGCGGCGAGTCGAGGATGTTCAGCGCGAGCCGGTCGGCCTCGGGCAGGGCGAAGAACCGGCGGGTGAGGTCGAGCATCTCGTCGGCGTCCTCGATGCCGTGGCCGACGAGCTGGAAGAAGCCGATCTCGTGCACGGCCCTGCGCAGCCGGGTCAGGAACGCTGCCCGGTCCTCCTCCGAACCGGCGGCGTCACGGATGTCGAGCACGGGGAAGGTGTCGGTCATGACAGCTCCTTCGAATCGCTGGTCTGGTAGGGCGTCGGATCGGGCACGCCGGCGTCCCGGAAGGCGTCCTGCCGCTCCCGGCAGGCGGCGCACCGTCCGCACTGCAGCGCGTCGCCGCGAAAGCAGCTCCAGGTATCGGTCCAGGGGACGCCGAGTTCCTCACCGAGCGCCACCACGTCGCTCTTGCGCAGCCTGACCAGCGGCGCGGTCAGCGTCAGGTCGGGGTGCGCGTATCCGCGGGTCGCGATCCGCTCCATGGCGAGGAAGGAATCGATGAACGCGGCATTGCTGTCGGGCGCGGCCTGCGCGTCGTCGACCACGCCGACGGCGACCGCTTCCGCCTTCTGGGCGACGGCGACCGCGAAGGCGACGGACAGCAGAAGGGCGTTGCGGTTGGGTACGACGTTCGGGCTCCCGCCGGTCGACCCGCTCCGGTGGTCCGGCACGTCGACGGTCGGGTCGGTGAGCGAGGAGCCGCTCAGCAGCGCGCCGACGGGGCTGAGGTCGACGACATCGTGCGGCACCCCGAGCGAGCGAGCCGTCTTCGCGGCGAACTCGTGCTCGACGAGATGGCGCTGACCGTAGTTCACGGACAGCAGGTGGAGTGTGTGTCCTTGCGCCTGGAGGTGGTAGGCCATGGTGACCGAGTCCAGGCCACCGGACACGATTGCGACAGTTTTCGGCATGCGTCGACTTCCGGCTGACGTAGAGGGATGTGGAGTTTCAGCGCTTCGGGATCGGTGCGGCGGGGTGCCGTGCGCCGGAGCGGCGGCGGGCGTGCCCGGCGTCCGTCACGCCGCGGGCGTGGCCGGGACGCTCAGCCGCTCGGTCCGTTGGCCCTTGCGGTAGATCAGTTCGACCTCCGGCCGCGGACCGTCCAGCCTCGTGGTGAGGGTCCGCTCCTCGCTCCATCCGACCAGGCGGTACTCGTTTCGGCCGAGGGCCGCCAGCGGGAAGAGGTGGTCCTGGGGGGAGCGAACGGCAAGGCCCGTGCCGGTGTCGACGATGCTGAAGTTGGCCTGGGGCTGCGGGCCGGTGAGCGACCCGAACTCCTCGATCTCCAGCAGGTGCGCCGGCGCGTCGAACGCACACCGCGCGGCTTCCCGCTCCCGGTCGGTCAGCTCCACGGTCGGACGGTTGTAGAGCACCTCCGGGCCGTTGAAGTAGTCGGCCCAGTCGGCCGGGAACAGCCGGGCGAGTTCCGGTGTGACGAGCACGTCCACGACGAGGTGCACCCGGTGCTCGGGGCCGAGGTTCTGGATCTGGTGCATGCGGCTGAAGTCGCCGAACCAGAACTCACCGGGCTGCCAGCGATGGAGCACGCCGTCCAGGTCCAGCGTGGCTTCCTCATGGGTGGTGACCGGGATGTGCAGCCGGGCCACCCCCCAGTCGGGGGCGAACTTGGCATCGTTGTGGCGGTATCCCACGACGTCGGGGCCGAGATCCATGAACCGGACCGCGTAGAGGGGTCCGGGTATCGAGCGCAGGACCTCGCGCACGTACGGCATGTGGTCCAGCCACTCGGTGTCGGCGAACTCCGCGGAGCCGGGGCCACCCGGGTCGGTGCGTGTCTTGTCACCGCCGGGGCTGCGCACCGACAGGCAGCGCCAGTCCTGCTCGGCCCATCTGGAGACCCGCCCGTTCGTGTACGAGCTCTGCTCGTCCCACAGGTGGTCGCGCGCCGTCATGAGGTCGGCCAGCAGCCGGTCGGCGTCCAGCTCGGGGAGCAGCCGCACCGCTCCCGCAGGCGTCGAGGAATCGTTGACGTTCATCGTTGTCCTTTCATGTCGACCGGACCGGATTCGCTGGTGGGTCGGGAGGAACGGCCTCGGTTGGTGCGCGGGCCCCGGCAGCCGCGGCGGCCGGGAGTGCGCCGCCCCTCGGCCGTGCGGATCCCGCACGGCCGAGGGGCCGGCCACCGGCCGATCGCCTTCCGGTGGGCCGGGCCCACGGCACCGGCCGGCCGAAAGGGCGGGCCGGGCGATCGTCGCGACGCCGGTGAGGACGACGGTCGCCCGGTCCGCCGGAGCGGGCCTGTCATGCCGGTGGGGCCACCGGCCGGGCAGCGCCCGAGGGAGCGCTCACCGCCGTCACGTGCGGAGCCGGACGGCTCGTCAGGCCCGGAGCAGGTCGAACAGCTCGCCCCGGAGCCCGGGGTCCGTGCTGAACTCCCCGCGATAGGCGGTCGAGGTCATCTGCGCGGCCGCCTTGATGCCGCGCATCGACATGCAAAGGTGCTCGCCCTTCGCTATGACCGCGACGTCCGGGGTGCCGCTCAGGGTGCTGATCTCCAGCGCGATCTGGTCCACGAGACGCTCCTGGACCTGCAGCCGGTGCGCGTACTGCTGGGCGACCCGGGCGAACTTCGACAGCCCGAGCAGCTGGCCCGTCGGGCGGTACGCGATCGTCACGGAGCAGTTGAACGGCAGGAGGTGGTGCTCGCACAGCGACCAGACCTGAATGTCCGAGACGACGACGAGCTGGCTCGTGCCGATGGACTCGAAGAGCGTGCCCAGCGAACCCGGGTCGTAGTTGATGAACTCTCGCCACCAGCGGGCGAAGCGCGCAGGGGTGTCGCGCAGTCCTTCGCGGTTCGGGTCCTCGCCGATCTCCTCCAGGAGTTGGCGGGCGAGTCCGACCAGGGGGTCGTCGGTCGTCCTCGCGGCGGACGGGTCGCTGTCGAGTTCCAGCTTTGTCACCGACATGCGGTCACCTTTCGTCGGGCTTCGGAGTGTTCGGCCTCACGGCCGGTACTCGGCCCACGTCTTGGGAGTTTCTGAGATGCGTACACAGGTCAACTCGGGAAACTTCGTCAACCATGTCTTGTAGATCCAGGCCGCCATGTTCTCGGCCGTCGGATTTCCGTCCATCACATCGTTCAGATGCCGATGGTCAAGGTGATCGTCCAGCCAGGACTTGAATGCGGACAGTTCCCCGTAGTCTCGAACGAAGCCCACGGGCAACAGATCCGCGTCATCGGCCGCAAGCTCCAGCTCGATCACGTAGTTGTGCCCGTGCATGCGGGCACACTGGTGGTCGGGAGCGAGGCCGGCAAGCCGATGACTGGCCGAGAATTCAAATTTCTTCGTGATGCGAAATGTCATCGATCCGATTTCCCTTCGCGCGTGCCGTTGCTCACACGCCGCGTTTGTCGTCCCACACCAAGGTGTGCAATCTGGTCGTCAGGTTCCAGCCGCGCTCCACCACCGCGTCGGCCAACTCGCTCATGTGCTTGGTGACATCGTCGGCGCTCCGCCCGATCGGCATGATCCATACCGAGGACAGGTCGAAGGCGGCGACCAGCTCGGCCACTTCGTCGAGATCGCGGGTGTTCTGGCAGACGAACTTGAACGTGCTTTCCGGCAGCGCCGAAAGGCTGGTGAGTGCGGCTGGGACAATCCTGCGATGCCGGGGGTCGCCCGAGTGCGACAGCTTCGGCGAGACGTTGAACCTGACTCCGGCGGCAACGAGTTCGGGGTGCGCGGCGTGCGTCCCGTTGGTCTCGATCTCGATCTCCACCCCGCGTTCGGTCAGCGCCGCCACCAGCGGAATCAACCGCTCCTGCTGGCCCAGGGGCTCACCGCCGGAGATCACGATCAGATCGGTGCCGAAGCCGAGCAATTCCGCGGCCACTTCTTCGACCGGCCGGCGGTGCAGCTCCTTGCGCGGATCGTGGGCGATCCCGCTGTCCGCGGCTCCGGTCCAGTCCCAGGTGTAGGGCGTATCGCACCACGAGCACGACAGGTTGCACCCGCCGAGTCGCAGGAACGCGCACCTGCGCCCCAGGGACCGGCCCTCGCCCTGGACGGTCGGACCGAAGATTTCGTTTACTACGAGATCCTGCTCCATGGCGCACCGTTTCCTATGAGTGCGACGGCTCGACGGCCGCCGGCTTCTGCGCCTGCACGAGGAACCAGTGCCGACTCAGCCGGACTCCCTGATCGACGGACACCGCGGCGACATAGCGGTCGAAGGCTTCCTTGTCCGCCGCCGAGTCGTAGGTGTCGATGATCGGCACCTGGTGCAGGAACGTGTCCAGGTCGTCCGGCGAGTGGTAGAACTCCTCGAAACGGAACGACTGATTCTTCGTCACGACGAAGCCCGCGTCGGTCAGTTCCTGAGCGATTCCCTCCGCCAAGGGCCGGCCGTTCCAGCTGTCGAAGTCCTGGCCGCGGCCGAACGTCTCCTTCAGCTCGCGTGCGTCCTGCTCCCCGATCCCCATGTACATCACGACCCCACCGGGGCGCAGCACCCGCTCGAATTCGGCGGGGACCAGCGGACCGCGGCGGGAGGTGACCACATCGGCGTAGCCGTCGGGCAGCCCCGTGCGGGTGGCGTCGCACAGCTCGAACGTGACGTGCGAGAGTCCTGCCTCCGCTCGGTACCGCGCGGCGCATTCCAGCATCGACGTCGACAGATCCATCCCGGTCACGTCGCCGTACGCGGGAGCGATGCGCAGCAGGCTCCGCCCGTCGGCGCAGCCGACATCCAGCAGCCGGGCATCCGGCGTTCCCAGGGCCTTCGCCAGTTCGTCGAAGACGTCGTCCGGGCGGCCGTCGGGGAATACGTCGGTGCTCCGCGCATCGCTCCGATAGCCACCGAATCGCTCGGCGACCCGGGAGTAGAACTCCGCGTCCATCGTCATCGGCCGTGCACCTTCCCCTGAACCACGGTCGAGGAGAGGCCCTGGTGCGTACACACCGGTTCCTTTCTCTTCCGTGGGAAATCCCTGACACGGTCTACCGCTGCCGTCGCGGAAGGCTTTGTGCCGCGCTGCGATGCGGTTTCCGGGACGCCGGACGCCGTCGGCGTCACCGCGTCCCGGGTCACTACGGTCATTCGGACCACTCCTTGAGGCCGTCCCCTGAAGGGGCGCCGAGGTCTGCAGGACCCAATCTCCGGTGCCGCCCTATCGGCCCGGCATCACGGCGCATCCACGGCGGGAAAGGGACGGGATAGAACGGTGATAGCGCGAGCATGCGGCGGGGATGGACGCCCGGCCCACACTTGGTTTCAGCAACGCCGGGACGGATCGCGAAACGGGTTGCTCGGGAGGGGAACCGAGATGGCCATCAAGACAGTGCTTTCCGCCGCGGGGACCGGCGTCGTGCCGGTCCTGGGCGCGGCGGGCCCTCGGCACGCCGTGGAGCGCGGCCCGGTCGCCGGGTTGCCGGCCGGCGAATCACCGGCCGGCAACACACCGTGGACCTGACGGAGCGGCCTGTCCTGAGGCGTCAGCCGACCGGCGTCATCGCCCTGCCCAGGATGGCAACGATGTCAGTGCGTACGGCGGCGGCCCCGCTGTGGTCCAGGATCCGCTCCCGGATCCTGGCCGAGCGCGAGTAGAACTGGACGGCCCGTTCCACCCGGTGCAGGTGTGCGTTGACCCGGCCGAGGTCGTGCAGCACATACCCCTCTCCGACCAGGTCTCCGCTCGCCCCGACCATGGCGAGGACCTCCAACAGGGTCTGTTCCGCGGCCTCGTACCGCTGCTGGTACATCAGCATCTGGCCCAGCCGCCGCAGGGTGAGGGCCTGGCCCCGGTCGAAGCCGGCCGACCGGCAGATCCCGAGCGCCTCGTCGAGATACGAACGGGTCCGCGCGAAATCCGCCCGCCGCATCGTGATCTGCGCCATCTCGCCCAGCACGTAGGCCCGGCCGATGACGTCCTGCGCCCGTGCGAAGTGACGCTCGGCGCTCTCGTAGCGGGCCAGCGCCCGGTCGTCGTCACCGTGGTGGCGCTCGATACGCGCGAGGTCACGCAGACACAGCGCCTGGCCGCTCGGCTCCCCGAGCCGCTCGAAGATCTCCAGAGCGGTGCTGAGGTAGGGGCCCGCCGCCTCGTACTCGCCCCGGTAGAGGTGCAGGGTCCCCAACGAGCCGAGCACCGCCGCCCGGCCCCGTTCGTTGCCGGCCTGCTGCACCGCGGTCAGCGCCACCTGATGGGTGCGCTCCCACAGCTCGGGATAGCCACGGGCCTCGAAGAGCGTGACCAGCGTCGTGGCCAGCTCCCAGCACAGCTCGTCCAGCCCGGACCGGGCCGCCAGCTCGACCGCGTTCAACAGGTTGGCCTGCTCGCTCTCCAGCCACCCGAGCGGGTCGCGAAGACACCGCTGGACGATGTCCGCCGGCGGATGCCAGCGCTCGCCCCGGCCCGCCACGATGGTGTACGCCCCACCGTGGATCGCCCGGTGCGCCCCCTCGGCGAGCGCCATCCAGCCACCGACCATGCGCCGCACCGCTGCGGCACGTTCCGCCTCGGGAATCTCCTCGGGCAGCCGTTCGTGCGCGACCATCCGTACGACCTGCGACAGCCCGCACCGGAACTCCCCGGCCCGGTCGGTGGCGGTGATGTCGAGGAGCCGCATGTCGATGAGCGGCTCCAACAGGTCGGCGGGGTGTGGCGTGCGGTCGTCGAGGAGGGCGGCACCCAGCCAGCACGGAATCTCCGTCCCCTCGGCCAGGCTGAGCAGGCACAGCAGGCGGCGGTCGGCCGCCGACAGGCCGTCGTAGCTGAGCGAAAGACTCGCCCGGATCGACAGCTCGCCGTGCGCCAGCTCGTCCAGCCGGCGTTGCTCGTTCTCCAGCCGGTGCCACATGGAGGTCAGCGACCAGTGCGGGCGCGCGGCCAGGCGTGCGCCGATGATGCGCAGCGCGAGCGGCAGCCCGCCCACCAGGCGTATGACGGCCCGCGCCGCCTCCCGCTCGCCCTCCACCCGGTGCTCTCCGATGATCCGCCCCAGGAGCTGGGCGGCCTGCTCCGGGCCCAGCGGCTCCAGGTCGAACCGGCGGGTGCCCGGCAGCGCCGTGAGCTGGCCGCGGCTGGTGACCAGCACACCGCTGCTGCCGGTTCCGGGCAGCAGCGGCATCACCTGCGACTCGCTCACCGCGTCGTCCAGCAACACCAGGATCCGGCGGCCGGCCAGCAGACTGCGGTACATCTCCGCACGCTCGTCGAGCGCATCGGGGATGGCCTGGCCCGGTACACCCAGCGCCCGCAGGAACCGCCCCAACGCCTGGGCGGGGTCGACCGGTTGACCGGCCGGGCCCCGCAGGTCGCAGTAGAGCTGTCCGTCCGGGTAGTTGTCTGCGGCGAGTCGGTGCGCCACGTGCCTGGCCAGGGTGCTCTTGCCGACACCTGGCCTGCCCAGCACCAGGACCACGTTCAGCCGGCCCTTTTCCCGTCCCCCGGTGACGGCGTCGCAGACCGCCGACACGAGCAGGTCGTCGGCCACGAGGTCGCCTGTGTCGGCGGGAAGTTGCCTCGGGGTGACGACCGGGTCGGGGTCGGCACCGCGCTCCTGCGCCGCCTCGGAGGGCGGCGGAGCCACGGGAGGGTGCGGTGCGGCCGGTTCGGCCGGTGTCAGGACGGCGTCGTCGGTCAGGATGGCCTGCGCCAGGTCGCGCAGTTCCCTTCCCGGGTCCAGTCCCAGTTCCTCGGTGAGCATCGCGCGGCCCTGGTGGTAGGTGTCCAGCGCCTCCGCCTGCCGGCCCGAACGGTACAGCGCCACCATGAGCTGCCCCCGCAGCCGCTCACGCAGCGGATGGTCGGCGACGAGCTGCATCAGCTCGCCGACCAGGTGTTCGTGACGACCCAGCTCCAGCAGCAGCCGCATGCAGGTCTCGACCGCCTCCAGGCGGCTCTCGTCCCACTGCGCCGCGGTATTGGCGAGGACCTCGCTGGGGACACCGGCCAGACACCGCCCGCGCCACAGGCCTGTCGCCGTGCGCAGTGTGTCCACGGCGGGCATCTTCAGGCCGTCCCGGGCCAGCGCGTGCGCTTCCGCCACCAGGCGGCGGAAGGTGCCGACATCGGTCGCGTCCTCCGACGCCCGCAGGACGTAACCACCGGCGCGGGTCTCGATGATGGCGTCGACTCCCCCGTCCGACAGTGCCTTGCGGAGCCGGGAGACGCAGATCTGTACCTGGGCGCGTGCGGTCTTCGGTGGATGGTGAGCCCAGATGACGTCCACCAGACGGGTCGTCGCCACCACCCGGTTCAGTTCGAGCACCAACGCCCCGAGGACGACCTCTTGTCGCCCTGGTGCCACGGATACGGCGCCCAGCTCGCCGCTCACCTCCAGCGGTCCGAGCACCCGGAAGGGAGCTGCTGTTACGCCACTGTCTTCATAACCTGCGGAGACTGCCATGCATAACCTGCTTCTTCGGTATCAGCCAGGCGATGTGGTCCGGCTTGCAAAGGGGGACGGCTCATATCGACCTGCCTAATAAGCCGTCACCCTTGACCGCGTCGCCGAGCACCGTCAGGGGCCCGGATGCGGCCGGCGTCGATGTGCCGTGCCACGGATTCCCACCCGCCGTGGTGTTGCGTGGCGGGGAGAACCCCGCCGGCAGGGTGTCGTTCATCGAGAATGCTCCGATCAGCGGTGTACCGGGACATGAGTAAGGAGGAAGGGAAGGGTGCGGTGTGCGCCCTTCGGGAGACCGAGGTCGTGGTGTACCGCGTCGCTCGCCCGGCGGTGCGTTCCCTGTGCTGTTCGTGGTGGGTCCCGCCGTTGACGCGCGGTCCCACGACCGGGTCGGCGGCCGGCTCAGCGGAGGGCTGACGGTGTTCCACCACCCGCGGCGCCCGTAGGCGTCCAAGCGGCGTACCGGTGGCAATCGGGCCGCTCACCGCGAAGGACGGGACCGGCCGGCTCCGTCAACCCGCCCGGGAGAAGTGGTGGCGGTATTGGCCCGGGGTGACGCCCAGGGTGCGCTTGAAGCGGCGGTGCAGCGTCTCGGCGAAGCCGAAGCCACAGGCCCGGGCGATCGCGTCGATGGTGGTGTCCGTCGTCTCCAGCAGGGACCGCGCGGCCTCGACGCGGACGGTCTCCACGTAGGCGGCCGGGGTGAGGCCGGTCTCGGCGCGGAACACCCGGGTGAAGTTGCGCTCGCTCATACCGGCTCGTTCGGCGAGCACCCGGACGGTCAGATCGTCGGCGAGGTGGTCGGTGACCCAGGCCTGAACGTCCCGCAGCGGCTTTCGCGTGGGCCGCTGCGCGGCGAGCTGAGTACTGAACTGCGCCTGACCGCCCGGCCGCTGGACGAACATCACCAGCATCCGCGCGACGGCCCGGGAGATCTCGGGCCCGTGGTCCTCCTCGACCATGGCGAGGGCCAGGTCCATGCCCGCGGTGATGCCGGCGGAGGTCCACACGTCCTCGTCGTGCACGAAGATCTGGTCCGGACTGACCGTCACGGACGGATGCCCCTGGGCCAGCCGCTCGCAGGCCGCCCAGTGCGTCACCGCGCGCCGTCCGTCGAGCAGCCCGGCCCGCGCGAGCAGGAAGGCGCCCGTACACACGGAGGCCACCCGCCGGGCCCGGCCGGCCGCCCCCTTGAGCCAGCCGATCAGCTCTTCATCGTCCACCGCCTCCCGGTCGCCCGGTCCGCCGACGACCACCAGCGTGTCCAGGGGTCCTTCACACTGCCGGACGCCGCTGCCGGCCGCTACCTCGATACCGTTGCAGGCCCGCACCGCTCCGGCCCGGCCCGCGACGATCTCGAGGGCGTAGCCCTCCCCCTCGGGAACCCACCGTTCGGTCTGCGCGAAAACCTCATGCGGTCCCGTCAGGTCCAGCACCTGAAACTGCGGATAGACGAGGAAAACGACGCGCCGTTGTGTCACCCGGGCATCATGGCCCGCCGCGTCATTTGGCGGCAAGGACACAAACATGACGATCTCCGCCATGAGCGTGGTGCCGGGTTCCGCTTCCGGCGGGTACGGCTGCGGGCGACGGAACGGGTGCGGCACGTGGCGGCAGGCACGGGAACGTGAAGGGAGCGGGCGGCTGGTGGCACATCGCCGCGGCAAGTCCCTCCCGCCGGCCGGGAAGGCGCCCGGCGGGAGGGACTTGCCGGGGCGGGCGCGTGGCCGTCGTACCCGGACCGTCGCCGTCCGGTGGAGGTCGTCGCGCACCGCGTGAGGCGGAACTTCCGGTTCCCTCCCGGCTTCGGTCCGGCCGAGGAGCCGGTGCGCCGGCTCGGTGGGACCGTTCCCCGCGGGGCCGTGCGCGGCCGCTGCTTGGCTTCCCGCCAGGGGCAAGAGGCCCGGGGCGGCCTGCGAGCCGCGGGGTGCGGTGGCGGGGAGACGTCCGCCGGAAACCGGTGCGGCCAACACAGCCGATTCGCGCGGGTGTTCGTCCTCTTGGCGCCGCAACCACGCCACCGTGAGGCATGCCGGACCTAAGCGTCGCGCCTGCTGACGCTCTGTTACCACATGGGTGTGCACCGCCACGGAATTCCGAGCCGACGGAATGGCTGTGCCGTCCGCCCTGCCGGCGGATGTCATCCGGATCGAGTTGAGCACAAGGGCCCCTTTCCACGGCCCCCGCCGCCTCCGTGAAGTCAGAGGCGAGTGGGAGCTGTTCACTCTCACCCTCGTGGGACGCTCGTGACCAGCGCAATCGTGGACCACCACAACACGGACCACGAGATCGGCCGGCCCGCACCACGAGAGTGGGAAGGTGAGCGCGGGCGCGACATTCCCGTTCCGTCGCGCCGATGCGCGACGATGGTGGTACTTCTCACGGTGGGTCACGCCACCAATATCCGGCGCACTCCGTCCTGGTGAGTGAGGGCACTCACGTCGACACAAGGAGGCAGGGATGTCCCGACCGGCATGTGCACTACGCGAGGCGGCACGGCTGCTGGCCACCACGATCGAGCGCGCGCGTGCGGGCACCGGCCGTCTGGTCCTGCTGCGCGGTGCCACCGGCACGGGCCGCACCACGGTCCTGGAGACCGCCGCCGAGGACGCCGCCGCCCACGGCATGCGGGTGCTGCGCGCGCGCTGCTCCGCCGGCGACTCCGCGATCCCCTTCGCCACGGTCCAGCAACTGTTCTGCCACCTGGCCGAGTTCGCCGATCCGGCGGGGGACGGCGAGGAACGGGCCACCGGCCGCCGGCTGCGGCGGGTACTGCGCGGGTACGCCGAGCAGGCACCGCTGCTGATCACCGTGGACGATGTGCACCTGGCCGACCCCGCCTCCCGCCGCTGGCTGGTGGAGACCGCCCGGCTCATGGACCGGCTGCCGATCGTCCTGGCGGCCACCGAGCGCAGCCAGTACGACGTCGACCCGCCCGCACAGGGACTCGCCCACAGCCTCTCCCCCGCCCTGGTCACGAGCTACACCCTGAACCCGCTGTCCGACAACGCCGCCGGGACGGCGGTCCGTTCGGCCTTCCCGGACGCCGACGAGTCCTGGGTCAAGGACTGCGTACGGGCCGGCGCGGGCAACCCCCTGCTGCTGCGCGCCCTGCTGGACGACCTCTCCGACGGCAGCCACCCGGTCGTGCCGGACACCTCGGCCGCGCTGTATCCGGGAGCTTTTCCGGCGGCCGTGCAGTGGTGGCTGGACTGCGCCGGCCCGGGTACCGCGGAGGTGGCGCGGACGCTGGCGATCCTGGACGAGGGCTGGTGCCACGGCCCCACCCCCGGCGCGGAGTTCCCCGCCCTGCACCTCCCCGCGCTCCTCGCCCAGCTCTCCGGCGCCGACCCGGCCCGGGTCGCGGGCTGGATCACCGCGATGACCGGCTTCGGACTGCTGCGCCCCGACGGCCCGGGTCGCACCCGCTACGCCCATCCCCTGCTGCGGGACGGGATGCTCACCGGCGTGCCCGCGGCCCGGCGGCGCGTCGTGCACCGGACGACCGCCGAGATGATGCTGCAGCGCGGTGTCTCCAGCGAGATCGTCGCCCGTCAACTGCTGCTCACCGACGTGGTGGACGCGCCCTGGGCGCTGCCGGTGCTCCAGGACGCCGCTTCACTGGCGCTGCGTGCGGGGCAGATCGAGGACGCGGTGGCCTTCCTGCGCCGCGCGCTGGACCAGCCGCTCTCCGACGAGGGCAGACAACGCCTGCTGACCGAACTGGGCTCGCTGGAGTACGCGGTGCCCGGTTCCTCGGCCGCGATCCTGACGCTCACCGAGGCGCTGCGGCTGCCGGGGCCGCCGCAGGAACGGGTGCGCGCCGCGGTCGCCCTGGGGACGGCACTGACCGGCCGCGGCCGGACCCGCGCGGGCGTCGAGGTGCTGCGCTCACTGTACGACGGGCTCGACGACCGTCCCGACCTGGTACGCATCCTGCGGCAGGCGTTCTTGCAACTGTCCGACAAGGAAGCCCTGGTGCGGCACGAGGCGTACAAGCTGCTGGCCGAGGGGGCCGAGCGCGCGCCGGAGTCGATCAGCACGGCCGGCCACGCGTTCCTGGTGAAATACGCCGTCACGGCGGGTCTCAGCTCGGCGAAGGAGGCGACCCTGCGCCTGCGCGGCCTGCTGGCGGAACCGGCCGACCCGCTGTCCGAGCCGTACCTGCTGGGGTCGGCCGCCGCGGTCGCCCAGTGGGCCGACGAACTCGACGAGGCCGAGCGGCTGGTGGAGCGCGGTCTGGCCGGGCAGCGCCCCGATGTCCTGCACCCCATGCACGAGGCGCTGCTCAACACCCAGCTGGACATCGTCGCGGCACGGGCCGACTACCCGCGCCTGCTGGCCGACCCGCCGCCCGCCGCCGCGGCCCCGACCAACGCCCACGCCCACACGCTGACGGCCCTCGTGGAGACCGGCCGCATCGCCGAGGCCGAACGCCTCGCCGCGGCCTTCGACCTGCGGACGGCGCCGGAGTCCTGGGAGCTGAACCGGTTCCTGTACGCCCGAGGGGAGCTGCGCGCGGCCAGCGGCGACATGGTGGGAGCCCTGCACGACTTCCTGGAGTGCGGGCGCCGCCAGTCGGCCCGGGAGATGTTCAGCCCGGTCGTCACCCCGTGGCGCACGTCCGCCGCCGAGTGTCATCTGGCTCTGGGCGTCCCACGGGAGGCCCTCGACCTGGCCGAGGAGGAGCTGCGCCTGGCCCGGGTGTGGAACACGCCCCGCACGGTGGGCCGGGCACTGCGTGTCCTCGGCTCCGCGACCGGCGGGCGCCGGGGCCTGCACCTGGCTCAGGAGGCGGCACGGATGCTGCGTGGCGGCCCGGCGGGACCGGAGCGCGTGGCGGCACTGCTGGCCCTGGGCCGTCAGCTGACCGCCTCGGGCGAGTCCTCCCGCGCCCGCGACATCCTGCGCGAGGCGGCCGGGCTCGCCGAACACCTGGGCGCGATAAGGCTGCGGGACCTGGCGGAGGAGGCCCTGCGGGCGGGCGGCGCGCGCCGCCCGGCGACGCGGACCGGCGCCGCCTCACTCACCGACAGCGAGCGCCGTATCGCCGAACTGGCCGCGGGAGGACGCACCAACGCGGAGATCGCCGATCTGCTGCACCTGGCCCGCCGCACCGTGGAGACCCACCTGACACACAGCTACCGCAAGTTGGGCATCCACGGACGCAGTGCCCTGAGCACGGCCCTGACCGGGGGCGACACGGCGCCCGGGCCTGCGACCAGCGGCCGGGACACATAGGGCGGGCCACCGAAGACGCCCGGAGTCGGCCACTCATGGCACGCACGGTCACGCGCGCCAGAGCCACCCCGCGGCACGGTACGCGGCCATGAAGCCGTGCTCCGCCTCGCACCCGATCCCGCCATGTCACCCGACGGAGCGATCACGCTCGAACACAACTCCCCTTCCATGAATGACAGTTCGACATCGAGGTGACTCCTCGCACCCCTTGGCGTCGTCTTATTCCGAATGCCTCGGTTACGGGGGCGGGTTCCGTCAGGATGGCGCGCGAAAACGCGGACCGCGACGCAAAGGGACACCGGAATGAGAATGACCGATATATCGCTTGATTGGCTGGTTCCCGGGACCCTGTTGCTGATCGGTGTGCCGGTGGCCGTGACGCTGGTGGTACGGGGACGGCGGGCGGCCGCGCGGTCCGCGGGGGACGACTCGTGGGAGCGCAGCGAGGAGCGGCGGCGGCGCAAGGAGACCGTCTTCGCCTCGGCCTCCTATCTGCTGCTGTTCTGCTGTGCGGCGGTCGCCGCCGCACTGTCGTTCCACGGTCTGGTCGGCTTCGGCGTGCAGAATCTCAACCTCTCCGGGGGCTGGGAGTACCTGGTGCCGTTCGGGCTCGACGGTGCGGCGATGTTCTGCTCCGTGCTCGCCGTGCGGGAGGCCAGCCACGGTGACGCGGCGCTCGGCTCCCGGATGCTGGTGTGGACGTTCGCGGGTGCCGCCGCCTGGTTCAACTGGGTGCACGCGCCGCGCGGTCTGGACCACGCCGGTGCGCCGCAGTTCTTCGCCGGGATGTCGCTGTCGGCGGCGGTCCTCTTCGACCGGGCGCTGAAGCAGACCCGCCGGGCGGCGCTGCGCGAGCAGGGCCTGGTGCCGCGTCCGCTGCCGCAGATCCGGATCGTCCGCTGGCTGCGGGCGCCCCGGGAGACCTTCGCCGCCTGGTCGCTGATGCTGCTGGAGGGCGTACGGACGCTGGACGAGGCCGTCGAAGAGGTGCGCGAGGACCGGCGGCAGAGCGAGCAGAATCGTCTGCGCAGGCGTGAGCAGGGCAAGCTCGACCGGGCGAGGATCAAGGCCATCAACCGTCAGCACCGCAGCTGGGGCCGTGGTGGCCGGCAGCTGGCGGTGACACAGGGCGCTTCGGCCACCGCGGAGGTGGCCGGCGCGGACCCGGCCATAGCCGGCGAGCCGCCGCTCGCCGGGGAGCCGTCGGCGCAGTCCCGTCCGGCGCTGAAGGCCGTGTCCGGCGCCGAGGCCGGGAGCGTCGGAGCCGCTGACGGTGCCCGGACGGTCGATCTCACCGCCGAGGACGACACCCAGACGATTCCGCGTCTGGACTCCCTGGAGGAGAAGCTCGCCGAGATCGAACGCCAATTCGGCTGACCGGTGGCGGACCGCGCCGACCGGCCGACCGGCCCGTAACCGTCCGATCCGGGTCAGGCCGGTCGGCCGCCCAGCTCGAACCACACGCTCTTGCCGAGGCTCTCGGCGCGGATCCCCCAGGCGTCGGCTAAGGAACGCACCAGCATCAGCCCGCGGCCGGAGGTCCCGTCGGTGGTCGGTGCGCGGGGCTCGGGGCGGCCGGGGACGAAGTCCCGGACCTCCACCCGCAGCCGGTCGTCGATCCGGGCCGTGACGACGGCCCCGCCCTCGGCGTGTACCAGGGCGTTGGTGACCAGTTCGCTGGTGAGCAGGGTGGCGACCTCCATGAGTTCGCCACCGCCCGGCACCGTCCAACGGCTCAGCAGCTGGCGCAGCTCCCGGCGGACCTCGCCGACCGCCTTCAGGTCCGCATGGCGCACTTTGCGCTCCAGCATGCCCGGCGCCCGCCCGGCATGTCCCCCGCCCCGGCTCCCCTCGACGTCCTGCTCTCCTCTGTCCCGTTCCTCGCGCCGCACAGGCTGACGCATGCTCTCCCCCGCCCCCAACGAACCTCGGCGCTCTGCCTCGAACAGCCTCACGGTCAGCATGCCCATCGGATCAGCCGCCATGCTTCCGCCCGCGGGGTCACCGGTGCACGCCCCGCGCGCCGGGTGAGCCCCCCGGCTCCGCGTGGGTATGCCTGACCGGGAGCCCGTCGCGGCACCCCGGCCGGACCGGCTCGTGCCGGGGCGTTTCCCGGCCGTCCGCCGGGGGCGCACCCCCGGCGCACGGGGACACCGAGCGTGAGGAGCCGCTGTGCACGACGACCGACTGCTGGTGGAGGGGCGCCTGGAACGGGCGCTGAGGCAGTTCATCCGGCCCGCGCAGTACGCGGCGCGGGTGCCGCTGCGGCTCTCGGTCTGGCACGCGCCGGGTGAGCCCGTTCCCGTGAGCGAGGCGCTGGCGGCGGCGTACGAACCGTTCACGGCCGGTGAACCGTGGGGACCGCCGTGGTCCACCAGCTGGTTCCGGCTGACGGGCCGGGTGCCGGACGAATGGGCGGGGCGGCGGGTGGAGGCCGTGATCGATCCGGGCTTCAGCGGTGACGGGCCCGGATTCCAGGCCGAGGGGATGGTCCACGACGGCGACGGCGTACCGCTCAAGGGCATCCATCCGTACAACCGGCACGTTCCCGTCGGCAACCCGGTCGGCGGTGGTGAGGAGGTGCGGCTGCTGCTGGAGGCCGCGGCGAACCCGGCGGTGCTGCGGGACTTCACCCCCACCGACCTCGGCGATGTCCGCACCGCGCCCCGTGCGCCGCTGTACCGCTTCGCCGGGGCGGATCTCGCGGTGCTCGACGAGACCGTCTGGCAGCTGGTCCTCGACATCGAGGTGCTGTCCGAGCTGATGCACGAGCTGCCCGTCGACCGTCCGCGCCGGCACGAGATCCTGCGGGCCCTGGAGGACCTGCTGGACGCGCTGGACCTGCACGACGTCGGGGGCACGGCGGCCGCGGGCCGGGCCGCGCTGACGGAGGTGCTCGGCCGGCCGGCCGCGGCCAGCGCCCACCGCGTCTCGGCCGCCGGCCACGCGCACATCGACTCCGCCTGGCTGTGGCCGCTGCGCGAGGCGGTGCGCAAGGCCTCCCGCACCTTCGCCAACGTCACCCAGCTCGCCGAGGAGTACCCGGAGCTGGTGTTCGCCTGCTCCCAGGCGCAGCAGTACGCCTGGGTCAAGGAGCATCAGCCGCGGCTCTGGGAGCGCATCAAGAAGGCCGTGCGGCAGGGCAACTGGGCGCCGGTCGGGTCGATGTGGGTGGAGTCCGACGCCAACATGCCCGGCGGTGAGGCGCTGGCCCGGCAGCTCGTGCACGGCAAGCGGTTCTTCCTTCAGGAGCTGGGCGTGGAGACCGAGGAGATCTGGCTGCCGGACTCGTTCGGCTACACCGCCGCGTTCCCGCAGCTGGCGCGGCTGGCCGGGGTGAAGTGGTTCCTGACGCAGAAGCTGTCGTGGAACCAGACCGACCGGATGCCGCACCACACGTTCTGGTGGGAGGGCATCGACGGCACCCGCGTCTTCACGCACTTCCCGCCGGTCGACACCTACAACTCCCGTCTGCACGCCGCCGAACTCGCCCACGCGGAGCGGAACTTCGCCGACAAGGGCCGGGCCACCCGCTCGCTGGTGCCGTTCGGCTGGGGCGACGGGGGCGGCGGGCCGACCCGGGAGATGCTGGAGCGGGCCCGGCGACTGCGCTCGCTGGAGGGCTCACCGCGGGTGGAGGTCGAGCCGCCGGCGCGGTTCTTCGAGGCCGCGCAGGAGGAGTACGGGGCGGCGGCGCCGGTCTGGTCGGGCGAGCTGTACCTCCAGTTCCACCGCGGTACGTACACCTCACAGGCGAAGACCAAGCAGGGCAACCGGCGCAGCGAACACCTGCTGCGCGAGGCCGAGTTGTGGGCCGCGACGGCAGCGGTGCGGGCGGGTGAGGGTGCCGTACCGGCGGACGGGGGCGCCACGCGGCCGGACGGGGAAGCCGCCTACCGCTACCCGTACGAGGCTCTCGACCGGCTGTGGAAGACCGTCCTGCTGCACCAGTTCCACGACATCCTGCCGGGCTCGTCCATCGCCTGGGTGCATCGCGAGGCCCGCGCGACCTACGCGGCGGTCGAGGCCGAACTCACCGGAATCATCGAGGCGGCGCTCGGCGCGCTGGGCGGTGCGGGCGCGGGAAGCGCCGGTCCGCCGACGGTGTTCAACGCCTCGCCCTACGACCGGCACGAGATCGTCGCACTGCCTGCAACGGCCCCGGACGCGGGCGGGCCGTCCGCCGTCGCGGTCCATGTCCCCGCACTGGGCTCAGCCGTCGTCCGCCCGCCCGGCACCAACTCCCCCACCCGGCCCGGCACCAATTCTCCCACCCGGCCCAGCCCGGAATCCCTCACCCCGCCGCCCCCACCCGTGCGCGCCGAGACCGGTGCCGACGGCGGCCTCACCCTCGACAACGGGCTGCTGCGGGTGCGGCTCGACTCCGACGGGCTGCTGGTGTCCGTGCGCGATCTGCAGGCCGGGCGGGAGGTCCTGGCGCCGGGCGCCCGTGGCAACCTGCTCCAGCTGCACCCCGACCACCCCAACCGCTACGACGCCTGGGACCTCGACCGGCACTACCGCAACCGGCACACCGATCTGACCGACGCCGAGTCCGTCGAACTCGCCGCGGCCGGGCCGCTGTCCGCGACGGCCCGGGTGACCAGGGCGTTCGGCGCGTCCCGGATCGTGCAGGAGCTGACGCTGCGGGCCGGCTCGCACCGTCTGGACATCCACACCGCCATCGACTGGCACGAGTCGGAGAAGGTCCTCAAGGCCGCCTTCCCGCTCGACGTCCACGCCGAACAATCCACCGCCGAGGTGCAGTTCGGCCACGTACACCGCCCCACCCACACCAACACCAGCTGGGACGCGGCCCGTTTCGAGATCTGCGCGCACCGCTGGCTGCGGGTCGCCGAGCCCGGCTACGGCGTCGCGCTGCTCAACGACTCGACGTACGGCCATGACGTCACCCGCACCCCGCACGCCGACGGCCTGGGCACGACGGTGCGGCTGACCCTGCTGCGCGCCCCGCACAGCCCCGACCCCGAGACCGACCAGGGCACCCACCGCTTCACCTACGCCCTGCTGCCGGGTGCCGGCACCGGCGAGGCCGTCGCCGAGGGCCTCGCCCTCAACCTCCCCCTGCGCACCGCCGCCACCCCGCCCGTCGCCCCGCTGATCCGCATCGACCACCCGGCCCTGACCGTGGAGTCGGTCAAACTCGCCGAGGACCGCAGCGGCGATGTGATCGTGCGCCTCTACGAGTCCCGCGGAGGCCGCGCCAGCGGCACCCTCTCCCCCGGCTTCCCCCTCGAACGGGCCACCGTCACCGACCTCCTGGAGCGCCCCCTGCACCGCGAGGAGGAGGGCCCGACCGCCGACCTGGCACTCGAACTCCGCCCGTTCCAGATCCTGACGCTGCGACTGCGCCCGCAGCATCCGCCGGCGGGGTGAGCGCGCCCGGTAGCTTCCTCCGGGTCGGAGCGGCGTTACAGGGTTTCCGGCAGGGCGGTCTCGGACCCACAAGCGTGCAGAAGCCCCGTCCGCGGGCCGCGAACGGGGCTGATGCCGCCGGTCTAGCTCCCGGGCTCGTCGACGACGTCAGGGAGAACGAAGCCTCGGACTTTGGAGCCTGCACGCTCCTGCGACTCTTCGTCCTGAGCGTCGCGCCACGCCTTCACCAGTGCGGCGTAACGGGGGTTGGTCCACTCAGTCATGGACCCTCCTGTCGACGCCCCGAGTGTCGCAGATGCCGGCGCGGGCTGTCGGCTACGGCTTGTCCCGGCTCGGAGGGCGGGGTGTCGGCATGGGCTTGATGGGGCCGGTGTCCGACGGGGAGTGCTGACACTGCGCGGCCACGGTGACGAGCTGCTCCCCGGAGGACGGACTCCACGACCGCTTCGCGAGTCATGTGACCGCGCTGTGGGAGAGCGGTCGGCCGGTGGAGCTGTAACCGGCGGCGAGTACCCCGGTGACTAACCCCGCGGAATGTTGCGCAGGTTGGAGCGGGCCATCTGGAGCATGCGGCCGACGCCGCCGTCGAGGACGATCTTGCCGGCGGAGAGGGCGAAGCCGGAGACCATCTCGGCGCTGATCTTCGGGGGGATGGACAGGGCGTTGGGGTCGGTGACGATGTCGACCAGGGCCGGGCCCTTGTGGCGGAAGGCCTCGCGCAGTGCGCCGCGTACCTGCTTGGGCTTCTCCACCCGGATGCCGTGGGCGCCGGCCGCGCGGGCGATGGCCGCGAAGTCCGGGTTGTGGTTGGTGGTGCCGTAGGAGGGGAGGCCGGAGACCAGCATCTCCAGCTCCACCATGCCCAGCGCGGAGTTGTTGAACAGCACGACCTTCACCGGCAGGTCGTACTGGACAAGGGTGAGGAAGTCGCCCATCAGCATGGAGAAACCGCCGTCGCCCGACATGGAGACGACCTGCCGGCCGCGGTCGATGAACTGGGCGCCGATCGCCTGCGGCAGTGCGTTGGCCATCGAGCCGTGGCTGAACGAACCGATCACCCGGCGGCGGCCGTTGGGGCTGAGATAGCGGGCGGCCCAGACGTTGCACATGCCGGTGTCGACGGTGAAGACCGCGTCGTCGGCGGCCTCCTCGTCCAGGATGGAAGCGACGTACTCCGGGTGGATGGGGGTGTGCTTCTCGACCTTGCGGGTGTAGGCCTTGACCACGCCTTCCAGCGCGTCGGCGTGCTTCTTGAGCATCCGGTCGAGGAACGTGCGGTCCGTCTTGGGGCGGACCTTGGGAGTCAGACAGCGCAGCGTCTCGCGGACATCGCCCCAGACGGCCAGGTCGAGCTTGGAGCGGCGGCCCAGGTGTTCGGGCCGGACGTCGACCTGCACGATCTTGACGTCGTCCTCGTCGGGCAGGAAGGCGTTGTAGGGGAAGTCCGTGCCGAGCAGGATCAACAGGTCGCACTCGTGGGTGGCCTCGTAGGCCGCGCCGTAGCCGAGCAGCCCGCTCATGCCCACGTCGTAGGGGTTGTCGTACTGGATCCATTCCTTGCCGCGCAGTGCATGACCGATGGGGGACTTCACGCGTTCGGCGAACTGCATGACCTCGGCGTGGGCGCCCGCGGTGCCGCTGCCGCAGAACAGGGTGACCCTCCGGGCCTCGTCGATCATGCGGGCGAGGGTGTCGATCTCGGCGTCCCCGGGGCGCACGGTCGGGCGGGAGGTGACCAGGGCGTGTTCGACGGCCCGCTCGGGGGCCGGTTCGGCGGCGATGTCGCCGGGGAGGGAGACCACCGACACGCCGCGCTGCCCGATGGCGTGCTGGATCGCGGTCTGCAGCACCCGGGGCATCTGCCGCGTATGGGAGATCAGCTCGCTGTAGTGGCTGCACTCGGTGAACAGGCGGTCGGGGTGGGTCTCCTGGAAGAAGGTGGTGCCGATCTCGCTGGAGGGGATGTGAGAGGCCAGCGCGAGGACCGGGGCCATCGAGCGGTGGGCGTCGTAGAGGCCGTTGATGAGGTGCAGATTGCCGGGGCCGCAGGAGCCGGCGCAGGCCGCGAGGGAGCCTGTGAGCTGCGCTTCCGCCCCGGCCGCGAAGGCCGCGACCTCCTCGTGGCGGACCTGGATCCAGTCGATCGCGGAGTTGCGGCGGATGGCGTCCACCACCGGGTTCAGGCTGTCGCCGACGACGCCGTAGAGCCGCTGCACCCCCGCCCGCGCCAGGATGTCCACGAACTGCTCGGCCACGGTCTGCTTCGCCATGTCGCTGCCGCTCCTTCGACGGGTGGGTGGCTGCTGGGTCCGCTTCCCATGAACCCATGTGCCGTCCCGGGGCGCCTCCGCTGGGAGCCGGCCTCCGGTCCGTGCCGGATAGCCCGTCTGCCCCCTGCTACGACTCCCACACCGCGACGGCCGTACGGTCCTTCGGGTGGCCCTCGACCCGCAGTTGGGCGGCGGCGAGGAAGTCCGTGAGTCCCGGCGGCCCGGGGGCGGACCACTCGGCGGCGAGCCGGGCGGCGAACACGCGGTCCTGCTGGAGCGGTTCCGCGAGTCCGGCGCTGCACAGCAGCAGCATGTCCCCCGGACGGGCGAAGGCGGTCCGGAAGAGGAAGGGCTCGGCCGGTGCCCGGGTGCCGTCCGCACTCCCGCCGGGGGTGGGCGGAGTCGGGTCGCCGGGGTCCGCCGGGGCGTGCCGCGGCAGAGGGTCCGGCGCGGTGGGCTCCAGGTCCTGCCAGGCGCCGTCCCGCAGCCGGAGCAGGCCGCCCGGGCCGACCCCGAAGAACACCCGGGTGCGGCACTCCGGGTCGGCGGGCAGCAGCAGGCAGCGCAGCGCGGCGGTGTACCGCTCCGGCGGCAGGCCCCGCTCCTGTGCCTGGGCGCGCAGCGTGCCGTAGCTGCGGTCGGTGAGCCGCTGCAGGCCGGAGCGGAGGGCGTCGCGCTGGTCGGTGCGGATGTCCTCGGCCAGTCGGGTGCAGCTGCGGCCGACCGCGCGACCGATCCAGGCGCAGGCGTCACGGGCGGCGCGCGCGGCGCCCTCGCCGGACGGCGGACCGGTGGCGACGGCGACCAGCAGCAGCGCGTGCCGGCCGGACCCGAAGCGGACGGTGAGCAGCGCGTCGCGGCGGGCGTCGCCGCGGTGGCGGGCCAGATCGCCGCGGCGGGAGGCGGCGCGCAGGGTCAGCGCGCCGTAACGGGAGCCGTCCAGCGCGGTGTCGGGCACCAGTTCGTCGAGGGCGGCGGGGTCGGCGGCGGGGAGGGGGCCGGGCTCGGGGTCGTACGGGGGCGGCGAGGAGGGCGGCGGGTCGGCGGGTGCCCCGCGCGGGGGCGGAACGGGCCGGCGCGGGGCCGCCGGGCGCGAGCCGGGGCCGGTGGCCTGGAGCGGGATCGGGGCCGGTGGGGTGGGGAAGGCGGGCGGGGGTGGTGACGCGGACCGGCCGGGTGGCTTCCCGGCGGCCGGATCGGGCCGCTCCGGCGTGTCCCGGGGAGCCGGCGCCGCCCGGCCCGGCGTGTCGCCGACCGCCGGTTCCGACCGTCCCGGCGTGTCCCCGGTGGACGGTTCCGCCCGGCCCGGCGGCTCTTGGCCGGTCTGCTCCGCCCACGGGGACGGCTCCTGGGGCGGCACCGTATCCCTTCTCCGCGGCGGTTGCGCCGGGGGCTCCGCCCTTCCGGGCCGCTGCCGGGGTGCCCGGTCCGTCCGGCCCGGCGCCGCCAGCGCCCGTAACGCCGACGCGACCCGGTCGTCGAGGGTGTCCGGGGCGTCGGACGCCCCGGTGTCACCCGCCGCGCCCCCGCCTCCGCTGCCGCCGCCGTCGCCGTACAACCGCCGCCACCAGTCGTCCTCGTGGCCGCGCCCGGTCCCCTGCTGCTTCATGGACCGTATTGTCCCCGGACGGCCACGGCCCAGACAGGGCGCGAAAGAGCGTTCCCCCGTGGGGGGCACGGGGCGGCGCGGGCTTGATCGGGTCAGCCGGGGGGGGATCCGGCGGTGCCACGCCGCGGGCCGGCGACGTCCGGCGGGCGCGCGGCACGTGACGGACGACGCGGGCGCGCGGCCCCGGTCGGCCACCCGGAAGGGCCCCGGCCGGCCACCCGGAAGGGGGAGGCGCCGGCAAGCGCTTCCGGGCCGGGTCCGGCACGCTGGGCCCATGAGAGCGTGCAGCGGACGGGCCGTCACGGGGCCCGCGCCCGCCGGGAGTGAGGCCGGCGGGTGAGCGCGGGCGGCGAGCGGGCCGGGCGGCGTGCCGTGTCCCGTGACGGCGGGCGGGGCGGGGCCGGCGCATGAACGTGTGGCAGCTGGTGGCGGTCGGCCTGGTCATGCTGCTCGGGCTGCTCGGGGTGCTGGTGCCCGGCATCCCCGGGCCGCTGATCGTCTGGGCGGGTGCGATGTGGTGGGCGCTGTCCGAGAAGTCCGGCCCGGCCTGGGCGGTGCTCATCGGCGCCACCGCCCTGCTGCTCGTCAACCAGGTGGTCAAGTGGCTGCTGCCGCCCCGGGCTCCGCGGGCCGCGGGCGCGCCGTACCGGACCCTGTTCCTGGCCGGGGTGGCCGGCATCGTGGGGTTCTTCCTGGTCCCGGTCCTCGGCTGCCCGCTGGGCGCCGTCGGCGGCCTCTACCTGCTGGAACGGGTCCGGCTGGGCGGCCATGGCCAGGCCTGGGCCTCGACCCGTACGGCCATGCGCGCCACCGGCCTGAGCGTGCTGATCGAGCTGTTCGCGTGCCTGCTGGTGGCCGGCGCCTGGATCGGCGTGGTGGCGGCCGGCTGAGGCGTCCCCGGGGGGGCGCGCCGCACGACTGCGGCGTACGGCGGGCGGCGCCCTCGCGCCGGGTGCGTCATCGCCCCGGGTGCCCCGGCCGCCGCCCCCGGGCTGTTCACCCGACGGCAGCACCCCCGGCGGAAGGCCACCGGGCGGGGGAAGGGCCTGGCCCTTCCCCCGCCCGCCGTCTCAGCCCCGCGGCCCCCGCTTCCGTTCCGCCATGTGGCGGCCCAGCGCCTGCTTCTGCCGCCATTCGCGGCGGATCTCGGCGCGCAGCCGGGCGTCGGTCTTCGCCACGATGTGCTGGTTCTCGCGCTGCAGCTTGCCGTAGCTCTCCAGCCGCCGGACGGACAACTCGCCGCTCTCGACGGCCTCTTGCACGGCGCAGCCCGGTTCACAGCGGTGCGCGCAGTCGTGGAAGCGGCACTGCGCGGCCAGCTCCTCCACGTCCGCGAAGGTCCGGGCAAGACCGGTCTCCGCGTCCCACATCCCGACGCCGCGCAGCCCGGGGGTGTCGATGAGGACCCCGCCGCCGGGCAGCGGCCGCAGATCGCGGGTGGTCGTGGTGTGCCGCCCCTTGCCGTCGCGGTCGCGGATCTCCTGCACCCGCTGCACCTCCTCCCCGACCAGGGCGTTGACCAGGGTGGACTTGCCCGCGCCGGACCGGCCCAGCAGGACGGAGGTGCCGCCGGCGAGCACGGCGCGGAGCACGTCGAGCCCGTCGCCGGTCGTCGCGCTGACCGCCAGCACCGGCACGCCGGGGGCCACGGATTCGGTATCCGTGACGAGATGCGCGACGCCCTCCGGCGTCCCGGCCAGGTCCGCCTTGGTCAGTACGACCACGGGCCGCGCACCGCCCGCCGGGGAGGGGGCGGCCAACGGCTCCTCGTCGGCCGCGCCGGACATCGCCAGCGCCAGGAACCGCTCGATCCGCCCGAGGTCCAGCGGTTCCGCGAGGGACACGCAGATGACGACGTGGTCGAGGTTGGTGGCCAGCACCTGACCCTCGGCCCGCTTCGAGGACGTGGACCGCACGAATGCCGTACGACGCGGCAGCAACGCCCGTACGACGCCGTCGACATGGGCCTTGCCGGGCCCGAGGTCCAGCGCGGCCCAGTCCCCCGTGCACGGCACGCGCATCGGGTCGCCGGTCGCCACCGGCGCGGTGTCGGCGAGTACGGTCCGGACGCCGTCACCGTCCGGTACGACGGCGTCCACCCGCCCGCGGTCCACGCGGACGATCCGGCCGGGGCACAGCCCCTGCTCGGCAAAGGGGGTGAAACGCTCCGCGAAGCCCGGGTCCCAGCCGTAGGCGGTCAGCGGGTGCGCGGTGGAGAGAGCGGGAGAGAACAACGGGATGACCCTTCGGAGGGTGGGTCCCGGCGCCGCGCGTCAGGCGCGGAGAAGAGCAGACATCGAGTCAGCCGGAGACCACGGGGTGAGGTTGAGGAACTCCTGAATGCGGGCAGTGCCCACCGCAGCGGCAGTCGTCAATGTCCTCACCTCCCGGTTGCTCGCACGGCTTGCGACAGCGGCTCCCGACCGCCGTCCCGAACGCCGCAGACGCTAGCGCGGTGGCCGCCGGGGGCGCCACCGGTTTTTTCCGCACGGGGCGGACCGGCACCACACGAGGGATGACGCACCCTCGTGCGGCGGCTCCTGCGTGGCGGTTCGCCGCGGTCCGGCGTCGAGAGAGCCGAACACCCCATAGCTGTACACAATGCTAAATATGGGTCATGAGGGAAATCTTCCGGCGAGAAGGTGACGAGTCCCCGGGGTCGTCACGCTCCCGGGGAGGACACGTCCGTGCCCTGCTGACCACCCACAGCGTCGCGGGCCAGGTGTTCCTGCTGCAGCTCGCGCTCACCGTGCTGCTGGTCATCGCGGCGCTGGTGGCCCTCTTCCTCCAGTCGGAGCGCGCGGGCGCGCAGGAGGCGCGGCAGCGTTCGATCGTCGGCGCGGAGACCTTCGCCCGGGCGCCGGGAACCCTCGCCGCCATGCGGTCCGCCGACCCGACGGCGGCCCTGCAGCCCGCTGCGGAGGCGGCCCGCAAGGCCTCCGGCGTGGACTTCATCATCGCGCTGCGGCCCGACGGCCTCCGCTGGACGCACCCCGATCCCCGCCTGATCGGCAAGCACGTCCCCGTCCGGCCGCCGCCCGACGGCCGGACGCACACCGCGACGTTCAGCACGGCCCTCGGGACCGCGGTGAGCACCACGGTGCCGGTCCGCGCGCCGGGCGGTCCGGTCGCCGGGCTGGTCTCCGTCGGGATCCGCGTGCACCAGGAGGACGAGTGGACGGCGCACCAGCTGCCGCTGCTGCTCGGCTCCGCCGCGGGGGCGCTAGTGCTGGTCACCGGCGGGGCGGCATGGGTGAGCCAGCGGCTGCGGCGGCAGACGCACGGGCTGCACCCGGCCGAGATGCGGGAGATGTACGACCACCACGACGCGGTGCTGCACGCCGTCCGCGAGGGCGTACTGATCATCAGTCATGACGGGGTGCTGCTGCTGGCCAACGACGAGGCGCGGCGGCTGCTGGAGCTGCCCGCGGACGCGGAGCGGCGCCCGGTCGCCGACCTGGAGCTGTCGGCGCGGCTGACCGCCCTGCTGGTCTCCGGCCGGAGCGCCAGCGACGAGGTGCATCTGGCCGGCGACCGGCTGCTGGCGGTGAACGTCCGTCCCGCCGCGCCCCGCAGCGGCCCGGCCGGGACCGTGGTGACGCTGCGGGACAGCACCGAGCTGCGGGCCCTGGCCGGCCGGGCGGGGGTGGCCCAGGAGCGGCTGAAGCTGATCTACGACGCGGGGCTGCGGATCGGCACCACGCTGGACGTGGGGCGCACCGCCGAGGAGCTGGCGGCCGTCGCGGTCCCCCGGTTCGCCGACGTGGTCACCGTCGAACTGCTGGAGCCCGTGCTGCACGGCGACGAACCGGCGGCCGGGGCGGATCCCGCGCTGCGGCGGATGGCGGTCTGCGGCGTCCCCGAGGAGTCGGCGATCTACCGGGTGGGCGACGCCATTTCGGCGGTGCCCGGCGCCCCGATGGCCGAGGTGCTGACGAGCGGGCGGCCGGTCCTGCTGCGCGATCTGCGCACGACGTACGAGTGGCGGCGGCAGGACGTGGCGGGCGCCCGGCGGGTGCTGGAGCAGGGGATCCGGTCGCTGATCGCCGTGCCGCTGCAGGCGCGCGGGGTGATCCTCGGGGTGGCCAACTTCTGGCGGTCCGACCTCTCCGGCCGCTTCGAGGCGGAGGACATGGCGTTCGCCGAGGAGCTGACCGCGCGGGCCGCGGTCGCCATCGACAACGCCCGCCGCTACACCCGCGAGCACACCACGGCCGTCACCCTCCAGCGCAGCCTGCTGCCGCAGACCCTGCCCGAGCAGTCCGCCCTGGAGGTGGCCCACCGCTATCTGCCGGCGCACGCCGGGGTCGGCGGCGACTGGTTCGACGTCATCCCGCTGCCCGGCGCCCGGGTGGCGCTGGTGGTCGGCGATGTCGTCGGGCACGGGCTGCACGCCGCCGCCACCATGGGCCGGCTGCGTACCGCGGTCCACAACTTCTCGGCCCTCGACCTGCCGCCCGACGAGCTGCTGAGTCATCTGGACGAACTGGTCAGCCATATCGACACCGACGAGGCGCGGGCGGCCGGCGCGGGCGACGAGGGGGTGTGGCCGGGCGGTGTGCCCGCGGACTCCGACGGCGGGCCGGACGGGGCGGAGCGCCCCGGCATCACCGGCGCGACCTGTCTGTACGCCATCTACGACCCGGTGGGCGGCCGGACCACGCTGGCCACGGCCGGCCACCCCGCACCCGCCGTGATCGGCCCGGACGGCGCCGTCACCTTCCCCGAGGTGCCGGTCTCCCCGCCGCTGGGCCTGGGCGGCAGCGTGCCGGTGGAGACCGCGGAGCTGATCCTGCGTGAGGGCTCCCGGCTGGTGCTGTACACCAACGGGCTGGTCGAGAACCGGGACCGCGCCATCGGCGCCGGACTGGAGCTGCTGCGTACGGCCCTGGCGGCCGGGGCGGAGCGCACTCCGGAGGAGACCTGTACGGGGGTCCTCGACGCGATGCTGCCCGACCACCCCAGCGACGACATCGCGCTGCTGGTGGCCCGTACCCGGCTGCTGGGCCCCGGCAGCGTCGCCGACTGGGAGGTGCCCTCCGACCCGGCCGCGGTCGCGCCCGTGCGGTCGGCCTGTCTGGAGATGCTGGAGTCCTGGGGCCTGACCGCGATCCGTTTCACCACCGAGCTGATCCTCAGCGAGCTGCTCACCAACGCGATCCGTTACGGCGCCCAGCCGATCCGGGTCCGTCTGCTGCTCGACCGCAGCCTGATCTGCGAGGTCTCCGACGGCACCAGTGCCTCGCCGCATCTGCGCCGGGCCGCCACCACGGACGAGGGCGGCCGGGGGCTGTTCCTCGTCGCCCAGTTCGCCCAGCGCTGGGGCACCCGCTACACCCCCGGCGGCAAGGTCATCTGGACCGAGCAGTCCCTCGACGGTGGCCGGCCGGCCACCGGCCCGGAGTCGGCCGACGACATCCTCGACCAGTGGGGCGACGTGCCCGAGCTGTGACGTCCCCGGGCGGACACCGCGTCCGCGCGACCGCCGGTCACCCGGCCGTGCGGCGCCGGAGGGCGCGCAGGGCCGCGGCGCCGCACGCGCCCGCGGCGGCGGCGCAGCCGAGCACCACCAGACCCGTCCGGTCCGGCGCCCCGAAGGCCAGCTCGGCGTGCCCGTTCAGCACGAAGCCGTCGTAGAACAGCCACGACACCAGCGCCACGCCGGGGACCACGACCGGCCGGGCGAGCGCGGCGACGGCCACCGTCAGCAGGGCGAAGACGGCCGCCGCGAGCGGGGCGCGGGCGCCGGGCCCGGTCAGCGTGAGGGCGGTCACCAGCAGCGCCGCGCCCACCGCGCCGAGCGGCAGGGCGAGATCGCGGGCGAGGGTGCCGCGGGGCGGCATCCGGCGGGCCGGGCGGGTGCGGGACGCCGTCGCCCGCGGCAGCGGCGGGTGGAAGCGGGGGCGGTGCGCGGGCACCGGCCGGTGGAGAACGGCCACGGCGAACACCTCCTGCTGCGGCCCCCGCGGCGGACCGGGGCGGTTCCGTCGGCTCCGCGGTGGGCCCTTGCCGCCAGCGTGCGTCGCGCGCGGGCTCCGGCGACCGGTCCTTAACGCCGTGCGTACGGGTGGCGGACGCTTCCTGACGCCCCGCTGACGCGCCGCCGGCGCCGGGCGGGGCGTGGCCGATGCCGTCCGGTGCGGGGCGGCCCGCGGCACGCCCCGGACGGTGATGCATACTCGCTGCTCGTTGCCCGAACCGATGACCGATGACCGGCAGGACGTACGCAGATGACCACCACTGTCCAGGCGGACCCCACGCCTCCCGCCACCCCCGCCCGGCGGTGGCGCGCCTGGCTCCTGGACGGACTGAGCAGCCAGGCCGCCCGCCACCCCGGCCCGCACGGCACCCCGCCGGACGAGCACAAGGGGCACTCGTGGTGGCGGGTCATGTGCCTGACGGGTGTCGACTACTTCTCGACGCTGGGCTACCAGCCGGGCATCGCCGCGCTGGCGGCCGGGCTGCTCTCGCCGTTCGCCACCCTCGTCCTGATCGCGCTGACCCTGTTCGGCGCGCTGCCGGTGTACCGCAGGGTCGCCAAGGAGAGCCCGAACGGAGAGGGTTCGATCGCCATGCTGGAGCGGCTGCTGCCGTGGTGGGCGGGCAAGCTGCTGGTGCTGGTGCTGCTGGGGTTCGCCGCCACCGACTTCATCATCACGATGACGCTGTCGGCCGCGGACGCCTCGGCGCACGTCGTGGAGAACCCGTTCGCCCCTCCGCTGCTGCACGGCGAGAACCTGTGGATCACCCTGGCGCTGCTGGCCGCCCTGGGCGCGGTGTTCCTCAAGGGCTTCCGTGAGGCGATCGGCATAGCCGTCGGCCTGGTCGGGACCTATCTGGCGCTGAACGTCGTCGTCCTGGCCACCTCCGCCTGGCAGGTGCTCTCGCACCCCGTGGTGATCGACAACTGGTGGGGCGCCATGACCGCCGCGCACTCCTCGCCGGTGGCGATCGTCGGGGTGGCGCTGCTGGTCTTCCCCAAGCTGGCGCTGGGCATGTCCGGCTTCGAGACCGGTGTCGCCGTCATGCCGCAGATCCAGGGCGACGCCGCCGACACCCCCGCGCGCCCGGCCGGCCGGATCCGCGGCACCCGCCGGCTGCTGACCACCGCGGCGCTGGTCATGAGCGGCTTCCTGCTGCTGTCGAGCCTGGCGACCACGCTGCTCATCCCGCAGCGGGAGTTCGCGCCCGGCGGCTCGGCCAACGGGCGCGCGCTGGCCTACCTGGCGCACCACAACCTCGGCGAGGCCTTCGGCACCGTCTACGACCTCTCCACCATCGCCATCCTCTGGTTCGCCGGCGCCTCCGCGATGGCCGGACTGCTCAACCTCGTACCGCGCTATCTGCCGCGCTACGGCATGGCACCGGAGTGGGCCCGCGCGGTGCGCCCGCTGGTGCTGATCTTCCTGGCGACGGCCTTCGGCATCACCTTCTTCTTCGACGCCGACGTCGACGCGCAGAGCGGCGCCTACGCCACCGGCGTGCTGGTGCTGATGCTGTCGGCGTCCTTCGCCTCCACCGTCGCCGCGCGCCACCGCCGCCTGCCCGCGGCCACCCTCGGCTTCGGCGCGATCGCCCTGGTCTTCGGCTACACCCTGGTCACCAACGTCATCGAGCGGCCCGACGGCCTGAAGATCGCGCTGCTGTTCATCCTCGGCATCCTGCTGACCTCGTTCGCCTCACGTGTCCACCGCGCCTTCGAACTGCGCGCCGTGCACGTCGACTTCGACGAGACGGCCGAGCGGCTGATCGGCGCCGCGATGGCCGCCGGGCCGCTGCGGGTCATCGCCAATGAGCCCGACGAGCGGGACGCGGCGGAGTACCGCGAGAAGGAGTACAGCCAGCGCGAGGAGACCCATATCCCCGACGGCCGGCCGGTGCTGTTCCTGGAGGTCACCGTCCGCGACTCCTCGGACTTCACCACCGATCTGCACGTGCGGGGCGAGGAGCGCTACGGGGCGCAGATCCTGCGCGTCGAGGGCGCCGGCGTGGCCAACACCATCGCCGCCGTCCTGATGCAGCTGCGGGCGCACTCCGGCCAGGTCCCGCACGCCTACTTCAACTGGACCGAGGGCCATCCGTTCAGCCATCTGCTGCGCTTCCTGGTCTTCGGTGACGGCGAGGTCGCCCCGGTCACCCGGGAAGTCCTGCGGCGCGCCGAGCCCGACCCGGCCCGGCGCCCGCGGGTCCACGTCGGCTGACCCCGGACGGCCGCCCGGCCCCCTCGGCCGGTTGTGACAGGCTGCGCGCACAGGCCCGGCCGGTGAGGTCGCCGGGCCGCACGGAACGGAAGAGCGGCACCCATGAACACCTCGGACACCCCGGGCCGGACGGCCGTCACCCCTGCCGCGCACCGCGCCGCCGTCGCGACGGAGACGGCGCGGTTCGTGGCGGCACTGGACGGCGCCGACCTGACGCTCCCGGTGCCGGGCTGCCCCGGCTGGACGCTGGTGAACCTGATCGGGCACACCGGGAACGTGCAGCGGATGTTCTCGGGCCTGCTGCGCCGGCGCGTCCAGGAGCCGCCGCGCAGCCGCGAGGTGAACTGGCGACTCCCCGAGGACGGCACGGACGCCCGCGGCTGGGCGGACTGGCTGGCGGCGAGCGCGGCGGAGGCGGCCGACGCCTTCGACGGGATCGACCCGGACGCCGCGATGTGGGCCTGGGGCGTCGACCAGCACGCCCGCTTCTGGATGCGGCGGATGCTGTTCGAGACGCTGGTGCACCGCACCGACGCCGAACAGGCCCTCGGTCTGCGCCCGGTGGTCGACCCCGTGCTCGCGGCCGACGGCGTGGAAGAGTTCCTGGTCAATCTGCCGCACGCGGCCTCCTTCGCCCCCGGGGTGGCGCAGCTGCGCGGCAACGGCGAGACGCTCCGCTTCCGGTGCACCGACACCGCCGGCGACTGGCTGGTCCGGCTGGCGCCCGACGGTTTTGGTCTCATCCCGCAGGCCGCAGCCGGCCCCGCCGACGCCGGTGTCGAGGCGCCCGCCACGGACCTGCTGCTCCTGCTGTACGGCCGCCTCGGCCGCGAGGCGGACACCGTCGCCGTCTCCGGCGACGCGGAGCTGCCGGCGCGCTGGTTCGCGCACTCCGCCTTCTGAACCCGGCCGCGGCGCCGCCCCCGGTCATCGCCGGGGGCGGCGCCGCGTCATGTCTTCCCCCACCCCGCCCCACCCGCAGACGGCCGGCGCGGCCCGCCCGTTGAGCGGCGGCGCCCCGGGGCCGGGGGCGCCCGCATCACACTCCCGTCACGCCCTGTCGACCACCCGGTCCCAAGAATCGCTACCGCCCGGTAAATGACGAGCCATCGGCTATACCCGGTAAGCGAGTTGAGGCGTGACATCGGACAGATAGCGCACATCCCCCGCACCTCGGTCTCCAGGGCCCCGCACGCCTTCAATCCGAAGGGCGCACTGAAGATTCGTACGTATGGACCATCTGTTAATCTGCCCGCGCCTGGATGTTCCTCCAGCTTCAATCCCCCCAAGCGCCCTTCGTCCGCCGGGTGCAGCGAGGTGTCCCGCACGTGTACAGCACTCCCTTCTCCCCCGCCGAGGCCAGATCCGCGCGGGCCCGGGTGGGCCTGAGCACGGCTCAGGTGGCCCAGGCCATGACGGCGTGCGGAGCGCCGGTGCGCCCCGAGCTGGTCGAGGCGTGGGAGTACGGCGCCCAGTTCCCGACCGAGCCGCAGCTGTTCGCCCTGGCCGACGTCCTGTGGTGCCCGCCGACGGTGCTGATGGGTGTCGAGCCGCGGACCCTGGCCGAGCACCGGATGGCCCGCCAGCTGAGCGTGGAGCGGCTGTCGCAGGTGATCGGCATGGATCCGGCCCACTACCGGGCGGCCGAGGCCGCGCAGCAGTGGACGGGCGACTACCGGCAGACCAAGGCGCTGGTGGACGCGCTCGGGCTGTCGCTGCGCAAGCTGATCGGCGTGATGGGGCGCAACGAGGAGCTGGCCGGGCATCTGCGGACGGCCGTCGACGGGCGCTGGAAGTCGCATGTCGGCCCGGTCGCCACGATCACCACGCTGAACAAGACCCGGGTGAGCGACGCGCTGCGCACGATGCACGCGGAGTTCGCGGAGTTCTCCGAGCGCTACATGGGGCACGTGATGGCGCGGAACGACGACTCCCGCCTCAAGCAGGTCGCCGCCGAGCGTTCGGCGTATCTGCGCCGGCTGGTCGACCACTTCTGGGAGCTGATCGGGGACGCCGGCGAGGCACCGCCGTTCCACACCGTGCCCACGCACTGACGGGCCGCGGCGGGGGCACGCAGCGGCGGACGCGAACGGGAACGGGCGGGGCGGGACCTGGGTGACAAGTCCCGCCCCGCCCGACGCCGTTGGCGGACTCAGTGCCCGGACGGCCCCCACTGGGGGCCCTGCGGCTGCTGCGGATGCTGCGGGGCGTGCGGGCCGGGGACGTCATGCCGGGCGTGCGGGCCGGGGACGCCGGGCCCGGCGGTGTGCCGGCCCGGGGTGCCGTACGGGGCGGCCGGGGTGTACGGGGCGGCGGGCGCGTGGGCGTCCATGGGCCCGGGGGCCTCGTCCGGCTCGTCGGCCTCGATCTCGTCCCAGTCGATCTCCATCGTCCGGCGGCGGGTGAAGACGTTGAAGAAGAGGTTCAGGAGTACGGCCGTCAGGCTGCCCAGGGTGATCCCGCTGTCGAGGACCGCACGGAGGTCCTCCGGCATCCGCTGGAAGAACGGCTCGACCGCGTTGGGCAGCAGCGCGGCGGCGAAACTGACGGCCAGGATCAGCGCGTTGCGCTCCTCCCGCAGATCCACCTTGCCCAGGATCTGGACACCGACCGTGGCGACCATGCCGAACATCGCGATCGCGGCGCCGCCGAGCACCGGATGCGGAATCGCGGCCACCACACTGCCCGCCTTGGGCAGCAGACCCATCACGATCATGAAGCAGCCGGCCGCGACCACCACGAACCGGCTCATCACCTTCGACATCCGCACCAGGCCGATGTTCTCGGCGAATGCCACGTACGGAAAGGAGTTGAGCACGCCGCCGAGCACGGTGGCGACACCGTCCGCGCGCAGGGCGCTGGCGACGGTGGCGTTGTCGACCCGCTTACGGGTGATCTCCCCGATGGCGTAGACGTCTCCGGTGGTCTCCACCATGGTGATCAGCATGACGACGACCATGGCGATGATCGGGAAGAGTTCGAACTTCGGCATGCCGTAGTGGAACGGCGTGCTGACGCCGAACCAGTCGGCGTTCTTCACCGCGCCGAAGTCCGCGTCACCCAGGCACCAGGCGACGCCCGTGCCGGCGACCAGGCCGAGCAGGACGGCGAGGCTGCTCAGGTAGGGCTTGCCCAGGCGGACCACGGCCAGGATGAACAGCAGGGTGCCCAGCGCGTATCCGAGGTTCTTGAGGTCGCCGTACCCGGGGTGTCCGATCAGCTTCGCCCCGCCGGCCGCGTCCTGGAGGCCCTGCGGGATCAGGGTGAGGCCGATGATGGTGAGGATCGTGCCGATGACGACCGGCGGGAAGAACTTCACCAGCTTGCTGAAGAACGGCGCGAAGAGGAAGGTCGCTATGCCCGCCGTGATCACCGCGCCGTAGACGACGAGCAGCCCCGCGGTGCCGCCGCCGGCGCCCAGGCCGATCGCGATCATCGGCGAGACGGCGGTGAAGGTGACGCCCTGGACCAGCGGCAGCCTGGCGCCGATCTTCCAGACGCCCAGGGCCTGGATGATCGTGGCGATACCGCAGGTCAGCAGGTCCGCATTGATCAGATAGACCAGCTCTTCGTGCGAGAGGCCCAAGGCGTTCCCGACGACGATCGGGACGATCACCGCGCCCGCGTAAAAGGCCAGAACGTGCTGGAATCCGTAGAGCGTGAGCTTTCCCGCCGGGAGCACCTCGTCGACCGGGTGGGTGCCTTCACGGGAGAACTGCTCGGGGTCTTGTCGGGCGACTCGTGCCATCTCTGCCTTGCCTTCGGGAGGTAGGTGAATAAGAAGGGACCGGCGCCGCCGTACCACACGGGGCGGACGGGCCGGCCGGGTCCTACAAAGCCGACGCTCTGCGGTGTTGCCGGCGCCACGCAGCCCTGCGCTGTACTTGTCGTCCCGGTTCGACAGGACTTCCTTCGATCGACGCAACAAATTCCGGTATTTCCATGGAATTTGCGGGTGCGGGCAATCGGAGCGCTCACCCTAGTTGACCTGTGCCCTTTCTCGCGAGTAACCGGTCGTATTCGCTCGGATAAACGCGACCATGCCGCGAAATGCCGCTTTGGGCAGGGTCTTTGCGGGCCGCGGCGGAGCCTCGCGAACAGGCGGAGCACGGTCCTCCGCCGTAAAATTGCTGCCATGGCCGAGCGGCAGGATTCGTCCACCGCGCCGGAACTCGTGGTCGAGTCCGGCGGCAGCACCCAGGTGATGGATCCCCGCCGCGTCTACCACGTCGGACGGGACCCCGAGGGCGAGGTCGTACTGAGCGACGCCCGGGTCTCCTGGCATCACGCGGTGCTCCGCGCCACGGCCGGGCACTGGACCGTGGAGGACGAGGGCAGCACCAACGGCACGTACGCCGACGGGCGGCGGGTGCAGGAGACCGGTGTCGGACCGGGCAGCGTGATCCGGTTCGGCAACCCCGCGGACGGGCCGTGCGCGGTGCTCTCCGTGGTACCCCGGCCGGCCCCGGTCGAGCGGCCCTCCGCCGTCTCCCACCCCGCGGGCACCAGCACCTTCCGCCGCCCCAGCGCGGTGCTGCCGCTGCCGGCCGCCCGCACCACCCGGATCGGCCGCGCCCCCGACAGCGACCTGGTCGTCGACGACCTCACGGTCTCCCGCCGGCACGCGGAGCTGCGCGCGGGCCCGGACGGCTTCGAGATCGTCGACCTGGACAGCCACAACGGCACCTACCTCAACGGCCAGCCGGTGGACCGCGCCCCGATGATCCCCGGCGACATCGTCGGCATCGGGCACGCCGCGTTCGCGCTGGTGGGCGACGAGCTCCAGGAGTTCATCGACACCGGTGAGGTGTCGCTGGACGTCCAGGACCTGGCCGTCCGCGTCGACAAGGGCCGCAAGACACTGCTGGACCAGGTGTCCTTCCCGGTGGGCGAGAAGTCGCTGCTCGCCGTGGTCGGACCGAGCGGCGCGGGCAAGTCGACGCTGCTCAACGCGCTGACCGGACTGCGCCCCGCGGACGAGGGCACGGTGCTCTACGACGGCCGTGACCTCTACCGCGACTACGCCGAGCTGCGGCAGCGCATCGGACTGGTCCCGCAGGACGACATCCTGCATCTGCAGCTGACCGTGCGCCGGGCGCTGGGCTACGCCGCCGAGCTGCGCTTCCCCGAGGACACCGCGAAGGCCGAGCGGCAGGCGCGGGTCGACGAGGTGATCCGTGAACTGGGCCTCGACCAGCGGGTGAACCAGCCGATCCACAGCCTCTCGGGCGGCCAGCGCAAGCGGGTGAGCGTGGCGCTGGAACTGCTGACGAAGCCCTCGCTGCTCTTCCTCGACGAACCGACCTCCGGGCTCGACCCCGGCATGGACCGCTCCGTCATGCACATGCTGCGCGGCCTGGCGGACGACGGCCGCACGGTCATCGTCGTCACCCACAGCGTGCTGAGCCTCGACGTCTGTGACCGGCTGCTCATCCTGGCGCCGGGCGGCACGATCGCCTACTACGGGCCGCCGGAGGAGGCGCTGCCCTACTTCGGGTACGCGCAGTGGCCGGAGGCGTTCGAGGCCTTCGAGAACGACAAGGACCGGGACTGGGCGGGCGAGTTCCGCGCCTCGCCGGAGCACCGCCGCCACATCGCCATGGAGTCCCACCAGCCGCCGCGCGCCCCCGAGGCGCCGCGCGGCAAGGTGGCCGCGCCCACGGCGCAGAGCTGGGGCAAGCAGCTGAACACGCTGGTGCGGCGCTATGCGGCGGCGCTGACCGCCGACCGGACCTTCCTGGTCATCATGGTGGCGCTGCCGTTCGTCATGGGGGCGATGGCGCACGCCCTGGCCGGGTCCTCGCTCGCCAAGGGATCCGCCGCGATCAACGCGCTGCTGATCCTGTGCGTCGGCGCGGTGCTGACCGGCGCCGCCAACGCGGTACGGGAGCTGGTCAAGGAGCGGACGATCTACCAGCGGGAGAGAGCCGTCGGCCTGTCCCGCTCGGCGTATCTGATGTCCAAGGTGCTGGTACTGGGAGTGATCACGGTCGTGCAGGCCGTGGTACTGACCCTGGTGGCGCTGTTCGGCGTCCAGCTGCACGCACCCGGCGGCAAGGGCGTGTTGCTGCCGCCACTGCTCGAAATCACCCTGGCGGTGGCCCTGTTGGCCTTCACCGCCATGATGCTCGGCCTCTTCGTGTCCGCCCTGGTGCGCAAGGAAGAGGTCACCATGCCGCTGCTGGTCCTCCTCGCGATCATCCAGGTCGTGTTCTGCGGTGCGCTGCTGAAGCTGACCGGCGTGCCGGTGCTGGAGCAGCTGGCCTGGCTGGTGCCGTCCCGGTGGGCGCTCGGCGCCATGGCGGGCACCATCGATCTGCACCGTCTCGTACCGCAGGGGACCGCCGACCCACTGTTCCAGCACGCCGTGGGGATCTGGCTGTTGAACATGGGCATGATGGTCGTGCTCTCGCTGATCCTCGGCTTCGTGGTGCTCCGGCTGCTGCGGCGGCACGAGCCCGAGATCATGCGCGAGTAGTGCCCGGGAGCCGCCGATGACCTCGCCCGATTTCCTCCCCAGCCATGTCGTCCCACCGGAGGGGATGGCGACCTGGTCGGCCCCGGACACCACCCGCCCGGCCTCGCCGCTCGACCCGCTGCTCCCCGTCCAGGTCATCGACCGACGGGGCGACTGGGCGCTGGCGCTGTGCTCCAACGGCTGGTCGACCTGGGTGGACGGCCGGCTGCTGCTGTCCGTCCCGCGCGAGCCGCCGGCCGCCGCACAGCCCGCCGCCCGGACCGCGGACCCGCGGCCGCTGCTGGGCGCCGTCGAGGGCGAACTGACCCGCTACCGGCACCTGGTGGAGGAGCTGGCCGCCGGGCAGCTGGACGGCGAGTCCTTCGCCCGGCGCACCCGGGGCAACCGGCTGGGCGTGGTCGTGGACGGCGACGCGGTCTGGCTGTACGACGCCCGGCACGAGCGCTGGTGCTACTGCGACGGGGTGTCGTTGCAGACGTACGCGGTGGCGTCGAAGCCCTCCTCACGGCCGGGGCGGCAGTCGCCGTCGGAGCCGGGCTCCGGGGCGCGGGACGGGCCGGACGCGGCGGCGGACGGGCCGGAGGCCGCGACGGGCGCGCGGAACGCCCCGGCGGAGCCGGCGGCGGACGGGCCGCCGGCCGGCACCGTGTCCGGGCCCGCCACGCCCGCGCCGGAAGACCCCGGAACCGCCGCGCCGGCCGGCCCCGGACCCGCCCCGACGCAGGTCGCGCCCCCCGAGCCGGATCCGCCGTCGCCGCCGGACGGCCAGCCGCCGCCGGACCCCGAACGGACCCGGGCGATGGACCCCGGGAGCCCGCCGCCGGCCGCCGGACGCGGGTGACCCGCGGTGAGCGACGGACGGGAGTCGGCCGACCGGGGACCGGAGCGCGCCACGGCCCCCGACTCGCCCGCGCTGCGCGGGCGGCAGCTCGCCGGGTACCTGCTCAGGGACGAGATCGGCCGGGGCGGGATGGCCGTGGTCTACCGGGCGGAGGACCTGCGGCTGGGCCGCACCGTGGCGGTCAAGCTGCTGGCGCCCGAACTCGCCCGGAACGACACCTTCCGGCAGCGCTTCGCCCATGAGTCGCGGGTCGCAGCGGCGATCGACCACCCGCACATCGTCCCGGTCTTCGAGGCCGGGGAGACCGAGGGCGTGCTCTACATCGCGATGCGCTACGTCGAGGGGCGGGACCTGCGGGCGCTGCTGGACCGCGACGGCCCGCTGCCGCTGGAGACGGCCTGCCGGATCGGTCTGCAGGTGGCCTCGGCGCTGGACGCCGCCCATGCGCACGACCTGGTGCACCGCGACGTCAAGCCGGGCAACATCCTGATCGCCGAGGGCACCGACAGCGACCGCCCCGAGCACGCCTACCTCACCGACTTCGGGCTGACGAAGAAGTCCCTGTCGCTGACCGGGTTCACCAGCGTCGGCCAGTTCGTCGGCACCCTGGACTACGTGGCGCCGGAGCAGATCTCCGGCCGCCCGGTGGACGGCCGCTGCGATGTCTACAGCCTGGCCTGCGTGCTGTTCGAGATGCTGACGGGGGCGCCGCCGTTCCGGCGCGACGACGACATGGCGCTGCTGTGGGCCCACCAGTACGATCCGCCGCCGGCGCTGACGCGGCAGCGGCCGGATCTGCCGGAGTCCGTCGACACGGTGTTCGCCCAGTCCCTGGCCAAGGCGCCCGATGACCGCTACGAGACCTGCCGGGGCTTCGTGGCGGCGCTGCGGGCCGCCGGCCGGACCGCCGGGCCCGGGCCGGCGGCGGGCGCGGCCCACGCGCATCCGCCGACGCAGGTGGACGCCGGGGCCGACCCGGGCGGCCGGCGCAGCCCGGCGCCTCCGCCGCCCCCGCGCTGGGCCACCCCGGTGTTCCCGGGCCGTGCGGAGTCCCCGCCGGCGGCCTGAGCGGTCAGGGCTCGCGCGGCGGCTGCGGGCCCGTCACCTCGCCCGGGTGCCGTACGCGCCGCGCCAGCAGGCTGCCGAGGAAGCCGGTGACCAGCCCCCACAGCAGGCCCACTCCCACCAGCCGCAGGAGTTGCGGATCCAGGGTGACCGCGTTGCCCAGGCCGCCGCCGAGGTCGCCGACGCCGATCAGGGAGAGCCCGAAGCGGGCGGAGATGCGGGTGAGCAGGCCGACGGTGAGCAGGGTGAGTGCCAGCGCCACGGCCAGCTCGACGGCGTGCCGCCAGGCCGGCCGCCGGGCCGGGGAGCGGACCGCCGAGACGAAGGCGGCGCCGAGCAGCACCACGGCCGCCACCGCCACCAGCAGCCAGGCCCGGCCGTCGTGCGCGGCGAGCGCGCCGAGGTCCAGGGTCCGCTGCCCGCGGGTGCGCAGCACCTGGTCGAGCGCGGTCGGCACGGGCAGCCCGACGGCCTTGTCGACATGCCCCACCCAGCCGCCGCCGGTGCCGATGCCCAGCGCCATCCACATCAGATTGGGCAGCCCGAGGAAGATCACCGCGAAGGTCTGGGCCGGGTCGCCCCGGGTGAACAGCTCGACGATGCCGACGACCAGTCCGATCACGGCGTAGGCGAGCAGGGTCAGCAGCATCGCGAACGCGGGCGGGCGGACGGAGTCCTGGAAGTGCAGCAGCTGCGCGGAGAGCGGGGCCCGGCGCGAGATCAGGAACGTCAACACCAGCAGCGCCAGCACCCACAGCAGCCCCACGCCGAGCGTCGCGGGCAGATCGGCGCGGAAGCCGACGACGGGGGTGGCGCCCAGATCGGCGCCGAGCTGATCGGCGATGCCGTTGCCGACCGTGATCCGGAAGTCGTGCGAGGCCGCGAGCGCGAACAGCAGCAGGATCACCAGCCAGCACACCGCGGTCCGGGCGATCGTGGCGAGCAGCTCCGCAGTGCCGGCCACCGCCCGGTGGCGCAACGGCAGCAGGAAGACGGCGGCGGTCACCAGCGCCCCGGCGAGGGTGACCGACAGCGGTACGGCGTCGAGGTTCGCGTGCGCCCGGGCGAGGGATCCGGCGTTGCCCGACAGGCCGACCGAGCCGCCGGCGGCGATCACCACGGTCGCGGCGATCACGGAGGGGAACGCCCCGCCGGGAAGGTCGGCGGCGCCGGCCGCCCACAGGCCGAGCGTGGCGACCACGAGCATGGTCAGGAAGCCGGCCACGGCCGTCCCCAGCGCGTGCGCCCAGGCCCGGAGGGCGGGAGGCGCGCCGTGGACGGGTACCGGGCCGGGCGGCGGGCCGTCCGACGTGGGACCTCGCAGCTGGCTCACGCTCTCTCCTGCCGGTACGGGACCGCCTGCCGGCGATCCGCCTGGTGAGCGCCGCGGCCGCGGTGGCACGGGGGACCCGTGACGCTCCGCCGGGAGCCCGCGGCCCGGTGCCCCGCCCGCACGGACGGCTGCCCCCACGGTAAGCACCCTGTGTACTGCCCCGCTTGCGGACCGTACCGAACCCGGGCACACAATGTCCTTGACATCGACAAACACGGGCAAAATTCGCATAGCCGGATGGCCCACACGCGTCGGAAGGGCACCCGTGACTCCTCCCCCGCCTGACAGCCACCCGACAGGACCGCCGTCGGGCCCGCTCTCCGGCCCCTCGCACGAGCCGACACAGGTGACCCCGCAGCCGGAACCGCGGCAGCCGGAGGAGCCCACGACCCCGGCCACCGCCACCCGCCCCGGCGGACCGAGCGGCCCGGACGGCCCCGGCGGACACGGCGGGGGCGGAGGCGGCGGGGACGGCGGCGGGGAGGAGGGCAAGCCCTGGTGGCGGTCCGCCCCGCGGGTCGCGATCATCGCGGCCGCCGTGGTCGCGGCCGTGATCATCACGCTGGTGCTCACCCGGCCGAGCGGCTCCGGCACCAGCGAGGTCTTCGCCGAACCGGCCGCCTCGACCGGCCGCGACCCGGTGACCAAGTCCTCGGCGAACGACTCGTCCCCGTCCCCGTCCGCCACGCCCAAGCAGTCCCAGGGCTCGAACAGCGAATTCTCGGGGGCGACACCCGGCCTCTACGGCGGCACCCGGAACAGCTCGGCCTGCGACGTCGAGAAGCAGATCACCTACCTCACCGGCGCCCCCGCCAAGAACAAGGCGTTCGCCGGCGTCGTGGGCGTGGCCCCGGGCGATGTCCCGCGCTATCTGCGGTCGCTGACCCCCGTGCAGCTGAGCTATGACACCCGGGTCACCAACCACGGCTACCGGGACGGCAAGACCACCGAGTTCCAGTCGGTGCTGCAGGCCGGCACCGCGGTCATGGTCGACGCGTACGGGGTACCGCGGGTGCGCTGCAAGTGCGGGAACCCGCTGACGAAGCCGACGGCCCTCAAGGGGGACGTGAAGACGGTCGGCACGACGTGGCCCGGATACCGGTCCTCGAACGTGGTCGTGGTCACGCCCGCCAAGTCCAAGATCAAGGACTTCACGCTGCGCAACCCGCAGACGGGCACCTGGTTCAAGCGCCCCCAGGGCACCACCGGCACCACCGACAGCCCGACCTCCCCGCCGTCCCAGACCCCCAGCGGCCCCTCCAACTCCCAGCCGCCGCCGAACCAGTCACCGTCGTCCGGTGAGACGTCCTCCGGCACCACCGGCTCCCCCGGGGGCGGCTCGGCCTCGCCGGGACAGCCGCCGGGGAGCACCGGGGGCGGCAGCACCACCGGCGGCGAGTCCGCCTCGACCGGCGGCGGCAGCCCGGACGGCGGCACGACCGGCGGAGAGACGAACGGTGGCGGCACGACCGGCGGAGAGACGACCGGCGGCAGCACGACCGGCGGGGGGACCACGGGCGGTGGCGGGTCGCCCGGCGGCGGGAGCGGCGGCGGGACACCCCCGTCGAGTTGACCCTGACGACGGCTGACGCGGCCGCCCGCGACCTTCCGCGGGCGGCCGCGTCCGCCGCGTGCCGGTGGCCGGCCACTCCCCGTGGCCGGCCACCGGCGTCTTCCCCGATCCCCCGATATCGAACTGTGTCCTAATGATCCGGTGCACCGGACAACCACCTCGGTGGACACACCCTCTGGATAGGCGGCGGGTCCTTTTGACAGCCCCGGGCGGTGACCCCGCGCAGGGCCGGGCTCCGCCACTGTCAGCTGTCTGCTCTGGAGGGACCCCCGTGCACGCCGGACCACGCCGCCACTTCGCCCGGTTGATACCCGCCCTGGCCGCGGGCGCCGCCCTGTTGACCGCATGCGGGCCGGGTTCGGGCACGACGAAGGCCGACGAGCCGGCCGCCAAGGTGACCGTCACCCCGGCCGCCGGCACCAAGGCGGCCAAGCTCGGCTCACGCATATCCGTGCGGGCCGACGGCGGGAAGCTCACCTCGGTCGAGGTCAAGACCGACAAGGGCGGCACGGTCGGCGGCCGCCTCGCCGGTGACGGCACGTCATGGACCTCGGACGGCAAGGTGGCGCCGAAGACCACCTACACCGTGCGCACCAAGACGAAGTCGACCGAGGGCAAGGAAGCCGCGGCCACCTCGGAATTCACCACCGAGCAGCCCGACAAGGTCAACAAGCTCACCAACACCCCGGGCGGCGGCCAGACCGTGGGCACCGGGATGCCGGTGTCGATCCTCTTCGACCACCCCATAGCCAAGGACCGGCGCGCCGAGATCGAGAAGGCGCTGACGGTCACCACCCAGCCGAAGGTCGAGGGTGCCTGGGGCTGGGTCAAGGACTACTCCGGCAAGGACCGGATCGACTGGCGTCCCAAGGACTACTGGCCGACCGGCACCAAGGTCTCCGTGAAGGGCGCGCTGTCCGGGATCGACTCCGGTGCGGACGGCGGCTGGTTCGCCCGGGACTACAACTTCGGCTTCCGCATCGGCGCCGACCACAAGGCCGTCATCGACGTCCCGTCCCACACCCTGACGATGTACGAGAACGGCAAGAGCGTCGGCACCATCCGCGGCTCCGCGGGCTCCCCCCAGGCCCCGACCCGCGGCGGGGTGCACACCGTCCGCAGCAAGAACGCGGCCGAGACGATGGACTCGGCCACCATCGGCTACGGCGACAAGTGGATGCTGGACTCCAAGTGGGTCACCCACCTCACCGCGTCCGGGACCTTCCTGCACTCCGCCCCGTGGAACAAGTCGCTCGGCGTGGAGAACAACAGCCACGGCTGCTTCGGCATGACCACCTCGGACGCCAAGAAGATCTACGACTTCCTGCCGATCGGCTCCACGGTCGAGGTCAAGGGCACCAGCAACACCGAGAAGACCGATGTCGGCAACGGCCTGGAGGTCTGGCAGGAGAGCTGGCAGCAGTGGCAGCAGCGCAGCGCGCTGCACGGCTGACCCCGGCGGCTGCGCACGGCGCGGACCGCGGACGCCGCCGCCCGGTTCTCCGGGCGGCGGCGTCCGCGTCTTCGCACCACTCCCGCCCGGGGGCGATCAGCCGATTCCGCCGGTCGTGCGGCGGAGGGTGGGGCGGCGGTCGTCGATCCGCTGCCAGCGGTCGCCGTAGACGTTCTCGACGATCTGCGGCTCGCGCAGGAAGTCGTGCGGGAAGCCGAGGGGGACCGCGCTGGTCTCCTCCAGCCGCGCCAGCGCGTCGGCGTCGAGGGTGACCCCGGCCGCGGCGAGGTTGTCGCACAGCTGGCTCTCCCTGGTGGCGGCGATGATCGGGATGACGCTGCCGGGCCGGCCGCGCAGCCACGCCAGCGCCACCTGCGCCGGACTCCAGCCGCCCTGCTCGGCGATCTGAAGTACCGCGGTGACGGTCTCCTCCGTCCGCCGGTCGGCCGTGTCCTGCGCCGAACCGGCCAGGCGGCCCTGCTCCCCGCGGCGGTACTTGCCGGTGAGCTTGCCGGCCGCGAGCGGCGCCCAGGCCAGGACGGCCAGATCGAAGGCGTGGGCCTGCGGCAGCAGTTCGCGCTCCGGCGTCCGCTCCAGCAGGTTGTAGCGCAGCTGCGAGCCGGCGAACGCGGTCCAGCCGCGCAGCTCGGCGAGGGTGTTGGCCTGCGCGATCTCCCAGGCCGCCCAGTCGGAGACGCCGAGGTGGAGCACCTTGCCCGACCGCACCATGTCATCGAGCGCCCGCATGACCTCGTCCACGGGCGTGAACTGGTCCCGGGCGTGCACCCACAGCACGTCGAGGTGGTCGGTGCGCAGCCGCTCCAGGCTCGCCTCCACCGAACGGACCAGGCTCTTGCGGTGGTTGCCCGCGGAGTTCACGTCGCCCTTGCGGGTCGCGCAGGTGTACTTGCTGGCCAGCACGAAGCTGTCCCGGCGGCCGTCGAGCAGTTCCCCCAGGATCCGTTCGGAGGCGCCGTCGGCGTAGACGTTGGCGGTGTCGATGAAGTTGCCGCCCGCGTCCGCGTAGGCGTCCAGGATCCGGCCGCTGGTGTCCTTGTCGGTGCCCCAGCCCCCGGCGCCGAACGTCATGGTCCCCAGGCTCAGCTCGCTCACCCGCAGGCCGGTCCTGCCGAACAGTGTGTAGCGCACGATGTCCCCTTCGTTCAGCGACAGTTGGTCGGTGGTGCGCCCACGCTAGGAGCTGGAGCGCACTCCAGCGCAAGGCGCGGCCGTCCGGCGGCCCCGGGGCGCCGGACTCGACGGTCCGTCTGCTCCGTCCGGGTGAATTCGGCCGGCGGCTGTTGTGCGGCGGCGAAGCGCGTTGGGTTACTGGTCGGGTTCGAGCCGGCGGGTTGCCCTCCCTCTGCGACGGAGGATCCGGGCAAGCGCGGTACGGGCCTTCCTCCGGGAGCACGGGACACCCCGGCACCCGTCGTCGGGAAGGAAGAGCAGATGCCTGCACTGCAGCCGGGAACCGGACCCCCGCCGCCCCTCGCCGCCGGTCACGCGCCGCCGCCGAGGCTGCGTGCCCCGGCGCCCGCCGGGGTCCCGAGGTCCGCCGCACCGCCGCCGGTGGTCACCGTGCCGGTGGGGAACGGCCCGGTGTCCGTGGTGATCAGCCCGGACGGCGGCCGGGCCTACGTCACCGACTACGGGTCGAGCGCCGTCTCGGTGCTCAGCACGGTCACCAAGGCCGTGACCGCCACCATCCCGGTGGCCCCCGGGCCCTGGGGCGCCGCGGTCTCCCCGGACGGGCGGCGGCTCTACGTGGCCAGTCTCGGCGCCGGCACCGTCAGCACGATCGACACGGCGGCCAACGCCGTCATCGGCACGGTGGAGGACATGGGCAACCCCGTGGAACTGGCCGTCACCCCCGACGGCGCGCGGCTGTTCGTGGCCTGCCAGTCGCGCAACGCCGTCCGGGTCATCGACACCGCCGGCAACACGGTCACCGCCGAGATCCCGGTCGGCATCGGGCCGCGCACCATCCTGATCACACCGGACGGCGACCGGGCCTACGTGGGCGAGGAGGCCGCGAACACGATCAGTGTGATCGACACCGCCGCCGGCACCGTCGTCCGCGAACTGACCGGGTTCCGGTTCCCCCGGTCGTCGGCCGTCACCCCGGACGGGCGGCGGCTGTTCGTCCCGAACTACGGCGGCAACACCGTCGACGTGCTGGACACCGCGACCGGCACGGTCCTCGCCTCGATCCCGGGTTTCTGGCTGCCGTTCGCGGTGGCGCTGACCGGGGACGGGCTGCTCGCCTACGTCTCCTGCAACGGCGACAGCACGGTGCGGGTCGTCGACACCGGCAGCTACCGCGTGATCGCCGACCACGCCGGGCTGAACGTGCCGTACGGGGTGGCGATCACCCCGGACCAGCAGAGCGTCTACGTGGCCAACAACGGCGACAGCACGGTCACCGTCCTCGCCGGACTGACCGGCCTGCACCCCTACCAGGGGCCGACCGGCGGCGGGACCCGCGTCACCCTCCTCGGCACCCATCTGACCGGGGCCACCGCCGTGCACTTCGGCCCCCGGCCCGCCACCGAGGTGGTCGTCGTCAGCGACCACGAGATCACCCTGGTCACCCCGGCGGGGCACGGCGTCGTGGACGTCACCGTGACCACGCCGGGCGGCACCAGCGCCCCGATGCCCTTCTACTACCTCCCGCCGCCCCGCGTGAGCGGGCTCTCCCCCGCCTCGGGGCCCGTCGCGGGCGGTACCACCGTGACACTGACCGGCACGTCCCTGGCCACCGCGTGCACGGTCGGCTTCGGCGGCGCCGCGGTCACGCCGGTGGTCCTCTCCGACAGCGTGCTCACCATGACCGCCCCGCCCGGGCCGGCCGGCGGGGTGCCGGTCACGGTCACCACGATCGGCGGGGTCGCCGAGGGCGGCACCTACACCTACGTCGGCCCGCCCGCGCTCAACGCCCTCACCCCGACGGCCGGATCCCGGGCCGGCGGCACGGTCGTCGCCCTCCTCGGCTCCGGGCTGGCACGGACGACCGAGGTGCTCTTCGACGCCACCCCGGCTGCCTTCACCGCCGTGACGGACTCCCTGCTCCAGGCCGTCGCCCCGGCGCACGCTCCGGGAGCGGTACCGGTGACCGTCACCTCCGCCGGCGGCAGCGCCATCGCTCCCCGGCCCTACACCTACACCTGACCCGGACGGGGAGCGGAAACGGAAACGGCAATGGCAACGGGGCACCCTCCGTCCACGGCGGATGCCCCGTTGCCCGGCTGCGGCGGCGGGCCGGGCGGCCCGCTCGGCTCAGCCGGTGATGATCGCCGGGTCGCTCACGCCCGGCTGACCGTTCTCCACATGGCCGGCGAACCGGCGCAGGAAGGTCTTGTCCGTGTCGGAGGTGACCGACAGGTCGTACCAGCGCTTGCTGGCACGCAGGTCGAGCGGCTTCTTGACGGTGGCCCCCGCGCGGACGGGGTAGGTCTCGCTCGCCCCGCCGTAGGCGTTCGTGACGGTGAGGTGGCAGTCGGTCCGGCCGTGGTTGGTGAAGCTCAGGACGAGCCGGCCCGCGGTCGCGTCGTGGCGGGCGGTCACCTCGGGGCCGGTCTTCTTGCCGTCGCCCCGGAAGGTGCGCAGGAAGCCGTTCGGGCCGTGCACCGACAGGTCGTACGTGCCCTTGGAGTACGCGGTGTTCCAGGTGTCGGCGATCTGCTTGCCGGCCTCCGTGGTGTACGTCCAGGGACCGTCGGTGCGGTTGCCCGCGGTGACCGTGAAGCAGGCGCCGGCCTTGTCACCGCTCTTGAAGGCGAGGGTGAAGCGCCCGGTGGAGGGCGTGGCGGAGCCGTCGACCAGCGGCGCGTACGGCAGCGGGCGGGACCGCCGGGAGCCCGGCTCCTGCTTGGGCAGGACGGGGTTGGCGGGCGGCTTCGGCACATAGCTGTCGTGCCGGTCCTTGTCCGGCGGCCGGAAGCCGTCGGTGTCCGGGAGCGCGGCCGGCTTGGCGTTCTCCAGGCCGAAGTCGAAGGCGGAGGTCAGGTCGCCGCTGATGGCACGGCGCCAGGGCGAGATGTTGGGCTCGTGGACTCCGAAGCGGCGCTCCATGAACCGGATGATGGAGGTGTGGTCCAAGACCTCGGAGCAGACGTAGCCGCCGGTGCTCCAGGGCGAGACGACGAGCATCGGGACGCGCTGGCCGAGCCCGTAGGGGCCGGCGGAGTAGGTCGCGTTGCCGCCGAAGGAGTCGAGCGAGCTGTCCACGGTGGAGCGGCCCTGGTCGTCGGAGGCCGGCGGGAACGGCGGCAGGACGTGGTCGAAGTAGCCGTCGTTCTCGTCGTAGGTGATGAACAGCGCGGTCTTGCTCCACACCTCGGGGTTGGAGGTGAGCGCGTCCAGCACCTGGGAGACGTACCAGGCACCGTAGTTGGCGGGCCAGTTGGGGTGCTCGGAGAAGGCCTCGGGGGCGGCGATCCAGGAGATCTGGGGCAGCTTGCCGGCCTTCACATCGGCCTTGAGGTGGTCGAAGTAGCCGTCGCCCTGCTTGACGTTGGTGCCGGTGCGGGCCTTGTCGTAGAGCGGGTCGCCGGGCTTGGCGTTGCGGTACTGGTTGAAGAAGAGCAGGGAGTTGTCACCGTAGGTGCCGCGGTAGGCGTCCTCGATCCAGCCCCACTTGCCGTCGGCGTCCAGGCCGTCACCGATGTCCTGGTAGACCTTCCAGGAGATCCCGGCCTTCTCCAGGCGCTCCGGGTACGTGGTCCAGCCGTACCCCGCCTCCTCGTTGCCCAGGACCGGGCCGCCGCCCGAGCCGTCGTTGCCGACATGGCCGGAGAACATGTAATAGCGGTTAGGGTCGGTGGCCCCGATGATCGAGCAGTGGTACGAGTCGCAGATGGTGAAGGCGTCCGCGAGCGCGTAGTGGAACGGGATGTCCTTGCGGGTCAGGTGCGCCATGGTGCCGGTGCCCTTGGCGGGTACCCAGCTGTCGTACTTGCCGTTGTTCCAGGCCTTGTGGCCGCCCGCCCAGTCGTGGTTGAGCCCCTCGATGAACTGCATGCCGAGGTTGTCGGCGTCCGGGTGGTAGGGCAGGACGTCCTTGGAACCGTCGGACTGGTGCCAGACGGACTTGCCGTTCTCCAGCTGCAGCGGCCGGGGGTCGCCGAAGCCGCGGACGCCCTTGAGCGAGCCGAAGTAGTGGTCGAAGGACCGGTTCTCCTGCATCAGAACGACGATGTGCTCGACGTCCTGCAGGGATCCGGAGCGGCGCGCGGCGGGGATGGCCGCGGCACGGGCGATGCTGCTCGACAGGGCCGAGACGCCCGCGGTCGCGCCGGCGATCTGGAGGAATCGCCGCCGATTCAGTTCAGACATGAGATGGGGAACCTCGTGGTGAGTGCGGTGGTGCGCGGTGGTGGGGGGTGGTGCCGTGCGGTCGGAAGGGATCGGTGGGACATACGACGTGAGCAGAGTGTTCCAAGAGGAACGAGCATCGGGGAAGGGGGGGTGTCACCGGTGTGACATATCGCGGTACGCATGACGAACACGCCGACCGGCCGGGCGGGGAGGCGGCACGAACCGGCCACGGGCAGGGAGGGGGCGGCGGCGGTCAGCGGGAGAGCGAGGAGGCGCTCGGCGGTCTGCGGGTCGGCACCGCCGCTCCTGGCGGAGTCCGGCCCCCGGCGGTCGTCACGGGGACCCGGCGCGGCCCGGGGTGCTCACCGGGCAGGCGCCGTGTGCGGGATGAGGACGGCCCGCCTCCTCCCGCACGCACGGACGGGAGGAGGCGGGCCGCCGGTCTTGGGGGGCGTGCCCCGGGCGGGGCGTCGGGGTGTCAGGCGACGGCGACCGATGCCGGCTCCGGGGCGGCGGCGATCGCCCCGGGCGCGGGCTCGGCGAGCGGCTCGGCGGGGACGGTGGGCACCGTCTCGGGGCGGCCCTTGCGGTCGGGCACGCTGCGCAGCGGGGTGCGGGCCGTCAGCCGGGACTTGCCGGCCGCCTCGACACGGCGGGTGAACCAGATGACCTTGCCGTCCGGGGTGCCGCAGGTGCCCCAACTGTCGCTCAGTGCCGCGACCGTGGAGAGTCCGCCGCCGGCCGCGCTGAGCAGCTTCGGCAGCCGGGGTCCGTCGTCGGCGACGGAGGTCGTGAGGTGCCGGCCGGACCAGCGGAGTTCGACGACGCAGCGGGCGTCCGGCCCGATATGGCGATGGACGTTGGTCAGGAGTTCCGCCACTCCCCGGCACACGGGCGGGATATGCAGCTCAAGATCCCAGTAGCGCAGATGCGCGGCGAGAATCCGCCGGATCTGCGGCACACGCTCCGCCGAAGCATGCAGTTCGACCGTGTAGTGCCGGTCGCCGGGATGTGTCATGTCGTGGCTCCTCACCGCGAGGCTCACGCCCTTCACCTCGTTGGACCAACGAACCCCGAACACGAAGAGTGAGCAATAATCACGTATGGGTCATTTGTCATGGTGACCCGGCGGGGCGGGTTCCGCAACAGATCCCGGGCCGCACACCGCCCCGTTCACCGAGCACGTTCCCGGGCGGCCCGCAACCGGGGCAGGACCTTGTCCACGGTCAGCGGCAGATCCCGCAGCCGGATGCCGGTGGCGTGCCGGAAGGCGTTGGCGACCGCCGCCGCGGTGCCGACGATGCCGATCTCGCCGATGCCCTTGCTGCCCATGGGGTTGAGGTGGGGGTCCTCCTCGTCGAGCCAGTGCGCCTCGATCCGCGGGACGTCGGCGCAGGCCGGCACGTGGTAGGAGGCCAGATCGCGCTCGGCGAAGTCGCCGAAGGCGGGGTCGAGCCGGCTGCCCTCCATGAGCGCCATCCCCAGCCCCATGGTCATCCCGCCGATGAACTGGGAGCGCGCCGTACGGGAGTTGAGGATCCGGCCGGCCGCGTAGACGCCCAGCATCCGGCGCACCCGGACCTCGCCGGAGACGGTGTCGGCCTGCACCTCGGCGAAGGTGGCCCCGAAGGCGTGCCGGGCGTAGGGGGAGCGTTCGGCGGTCTCCTGCCGGGTGTCCGCGGCGGCGGTCAGCCCCTCGGCGGGCAACGGTCCGTCGTGGTCGCGCAGTTGCTCCCGCAGCGCCATGCAGGCCTTGTGGACGGCCCAGCCCCACGAGGCGGTGCCCATGGAGCCGCCGGCCAGCATCGCGGGCGGCAGGTCGCTGCTGCCGATCTCGATGCGGACCCGCTCCTGCGGCACGGTCAGCGCGGCGGCGGCGATCTGTGCGAGGACGGTGCGGGCGCCGGTGCCGATGTCCGTGGCGTTGACCCGGATCCGGAAGCCGCCGTCGGCGGTGGCCTGCGCCTCGGCGCTGGAGGGGGCGACGTAGACGGGGTAGGTGGCGGCCGCGACGCCGGTGCCGAGCAGCAGATCGCCCTCGCGCCGGACGCCCGGGCGGGGGTCCCTGGGCTGCCAGCCGAAGCGTTCGGCGCCCTCGTGCAGACAGCCGAGGAGGTGCCGGCTGCTGAAGGCGCGGTCGCTGTCCGGCTCGGTGTCCGGCTCGTTGCGCATCCGCAGTTCGACGGGGTCGATGTCCAGCAGCACGGCGAGTTCGTCGACGGCGGACTCCAGGGCGAACATCCCGGGGGCCTCGCCCGGTGCGCGCATCCAGGAGGGGGTGGGGACGTCGAGCGGGACGACGCGGTGCACGGTCCGGCTGTTCGGCGAGGTGTACATCATGCGCGCCGGGACCGCGGCCTGCTCGACGAACTCGTTGACGGTGGAGGTGTGGGTGGCGATCTCGTGCGCGAGGGCGGTGAGCACCCCGTCGTCGCCGGCGCCGAGCCGCACCCGCTGGACGGTGGGCGCGCGGTGGCCGACGGCCGCGGGCATCTCCCGGCGCGGCAGGGCGAGTTTGACCGGGCGTCCGGTGTGCCGGGTGGCCATCGCGGCCAGGACCACCTGGGGGCGGGGCGTGCCCTTGGAGCCGAAGCCGCCGCCGACGTGTTCCGAGACGACGGTGACGTCGCCCGGGTCCAGCGAGAACAGCGCGGCGAGGTCCTCGCAGACCTTGCTGGAGCCCTGGCTGGAGTCGTGGACGGTCAGCCGGCCGCCGCTCCAGTGGGCGGTGGCGGCATGCGGCTCCATGGGGTGGTTGTGCAGCGGGGGCACGGTGTAGGTGGCGTCGAGGGTGACCGGTGCGGCGGCGAACGCCGCGTCGAAGTCGCCGCGTTCGCGGGTGCCGGGGTAGCCGCCGTTGACCGTCTCCGGCGCGTAGAGGCGGGGGTGGCCGGCCGTGAGCAGCACATCGGCGTCCTCGGCCGCGTAGCTGACGCGGACGGCCGCGGCGGCGGCGCGGGCGGTTTCGAGGCTGTCGGCGACGACGAGCGCGACGTACCAGCCGCGGTGCGGCACCCGGTCGTCCTGGAGCAGCGCCAGCGTCGGGTCGTCGACGGCCGCGAGGCGGGGTGCGTTCTCGTGGGTGAGCACCGCGCACACCCCCGGCAGCGCGAGCGCCCCGGTCGCGTCCACGGACGTCACCCGGCCCCGGGCGACGGTGGCGGCCACCGGCCAGGCGTAGGCGCAGTCCGGCGGGGTGTGTTCGGCCGCGTAGCGGGCGGTGCCGGTGACCTTCTCCCGGCCCTCGCGGCGGACGAGCGGGGCGCCCAGGGGGTAGGGGGGTGGTCCGAGCGGGAACGGGTCGGGGCTCATGGCTCGCGTCCTTGGATCGGGGACGGTGGGTCGGGGCGGCGGGGGCTCGGCCCGTCGTGGGGTCAGCGGTCGCCGGCCGGGTCCGCCAGGCCGCTGAGCACGCTGACGGCCAGGTTGCGGGCGAGTTCGACCTTGAAGGCGTTGTCGCGCAGCGGGCGGGCGGCGGCGAGTTCGGCGTCGGCGGCGCGGGCGAAGGTGTCCTCGGTGGCGGGTGCGCCGTGCAGCACCTCCTCGGCCGCGCGGGCGCGCCAGGGCCGGTGTGCGAGCCCGCCGAACGCCACCGCCGCCCGCCCCACGACGCCGTCGCGCACCTCCAGCACCGCGGCCACGGACACCAGGGCGAACGCGAAGGAGGCGCGGTCGCGGACCTTGCGGTAGCGCGAGCGGGCGCCGGGGGCGGCGGGCGGGAGCCGGACGGCGGTGAGGAGTTCGCCGGGGCGGATGACGGTGTCCTGCTCCGGCCGGTCGCCGGGCAGCCGGTGGAAGTCGGTGAGCGCCACCGTGCGCTCCCCGTCGGGGCCGGTCAGCAGCACCTCGGCGTCCAGCGCGGCCAGCGCCACGGCCATGTCGGAGGGCTGGGTGGCGACGCAGTGCGCGGAGTGGCCCAGGACGGCCAGATCGCGGTGGATGCCGTCGCGGGCCGGGCAGCCGGTGCCCGGGGAGCGCTTGTTGCAGGGCTTGGTGACGTCCTGGAAATACAGGCAGCGGGTGCGCTGGAGCAGATTGCCGCCGGTGGTCGCGGTGTTCCGCAACTGCCCCGAGGCGCCGGCCAGCAGCGCCTGCGACAGGACGGGGTAGCGCTCGCGTACGGGGGCGGCCGCGGCGAGATCGCTGTTGCGCACCGTGGCGCCGATCCGCAGCCCGCCGTCGGGCAGCTCCTCGATGCCGCCGAGCGGCAGGCGGGTGACGTCGATGAGCAACCGCGGCGTCTCCACGCCGAGTTTCATCAGGTCGACGAGGTTGGTGCCGCCGCCGAGGAAGCGGGCGCCGGGCGCCTCGGCGGCGGCCCGTACCGCCTCCTGGACGCCGGCCGGCCGCAGATATCCGAACGGCTTCACGGTGTCACCTCCCGGTGCTCCGGCCCCGCGGTCCCGCCGGGGTGCGCCGCGGCGTCCGCGACGGCCTCCACGATCCGCGGATAGGCGCCGCAGCGGCACAGGTTGCCGCTCATCCGCTCGCGGATCTCCTCGGCGGTGAGCTCGGCCGGGGCCGCGGGGTCCGCGGTGGCCGGGGTGACGTGGGACGGGAAGCCGTCCGCGGCCTCGGCCAGCATCCCGGCGGCCGAACAGAGCTGGCCCGGTGTGCAGTAGCCGCACTGGAAGGCGTCCCGCTCCAGGAAGGCCTCCTGGAGCGGGTGCAGCCGCTCCCCGTCCGCCAGGCCCTCGACGGTGGTGATCCGCCGGCCGTCCTGGGCGACGGCCGGCAGCAGACAGCTGTTGGCGCGCCGCCCGTCGACGAGCACCGTGCAGGCGCCGCACTGTCCGTGGTCGCAGCCCTTCTTGGCGCCGGTGAGGCCGAGGTGTTCGCGCAGCAGGTCCAGGACCGTGGTGCGGTGGTCGACGGTCAGGGTGCGGGCCACGTCGTTGACGTGCAGGGTCAGTGCGGATCGCGGCTCGGTGGCCGGCGCCGTGCCGCCGCCGTCCGCCGGGTGCCGGGTGGACTCCACTCGCTCCTGCCTTTCCGCGTCCCGGGGCGGGTGGTGCGTGCCCGGGGCGTCATCGTGGTCGTGGTCCCGCTCCCCCGTCTCCGTCCCCTGCCGGGCCGCCGCCTAGCGGGTCTCCAGCCGCAGTTCGACCTCCTTCTCCTGGTCGCCGGCGGCGGTGCCGAGGACGTGCACCGCGAAGGCGGTCTCCAGGCCCCGGCACAGCTCGTCGACCGCCCAGTAGCCGCCCTGGAGGCTGACCACGACGGGCGTGGACAGCCGGCGGGGCTCGGCCGCCGCCCTGTGGTCGCTCACGTCGAAGGTCGAGGTCCACACGGTCGCGCCCGGTCCGGCCATCTCCTCGGGCACGTCGTCCGCCTCCCGGTCGGAGCGGAAGGTGGTGCGCAGCGCGCTGAAGACGGCGTGTGCGTCCTGCGCCGCACAGCTCTCGAGTTCCACCGTCACCTCGGCCGGTACGTGTTCCGCGTGTGCCGCCTGCTGTGCGCCGTTCACTGTGGGGCCGCCTTCCTTCGTGGGCCGTCCTCCGGGAGCCGAACGCTTCCAGGCTCGCCCGGCGGCCCGGTGTGTGCGACCGGAGGCTCGAACGAGTGGTTTGAACGGGCGTCGGGGCCCGGCCCCCGACGCCGGAGTTACGCTGTGTAGCCAGTGCAAGCTCTCTGTAATCAGAGGCGGAGTGCGCGCCTCGCCCGGCACCCACCGCATCCACCGTCGACCACCAGGAGCCTTCGTTGACCAGCACCGCGATCGACCAGAAAGCCACCGGCTACACCGTGCGCCACGCGCTCGCGATGGCGCGCGCCGCCGCGCTCGCCTACCAGGACGAGGCGACCATCGACGCCACCGCCCGGACCTGGGGCTTCGACCGGGTGCGCCATCACCACACCACGTTCCGGCCGCCGTTCCCGCTGCAGGACACCCAGGCGTGCACCCTCGGCGGCCACAGCATGATCATCACCAGCTTCCGCGGGACGGAGCCCGCCGAGCTGCGCGACTGGCTCTCCGACGCCACCACCCCGCCGTGGCCCGGACCCGGCGGCAAGGGGTATGTCCACCACGGCTTCGCCGAGGCCCTGCAAGCCGTCTGGCCGCAGGTCGGCGCCACCGTCGACGAGTTCCGCGACAACGGCCAGACGGTGTGGTTCACCGGCCACGGCCTGGGCGGGGCGCTGGCGATGCTGGCGGGCGCCCGGCTGCATTTCGAGGAGCCGCGGGTGACGGCCAACGGCGTCTACACCTTCGGCCAGCCGCGCACCTGTGACCGGCAGCTGTCCAAGGAGTTCAACACGGCCTTCTCCGACCGGATGTACCGCTTCGTCAACCACAACGACATCGTGCCGCAGCTGCCCCCCGAGCCCACCTTCCACCACGTCTCCGCGCTGCGCTACATCGACGCCAAGGGCGCCATCCACCACACCATGCCGCTGCTCAGCGGCATGCTCGACCACGCCCGCGGCCTCACCGCCGACGCCCTCGCGCCCGCCTCCGACGGCATCCGCGACCACGCCATGGACGCCTATCTGACGGCCCTGGAGCAGAACCGGGACTGAGCGGGCAGGCGCGGCCCGGTCAGAGCTGCTGGGTGAGGTTGACGGCGTTGCCGTCCGGGTCCCTGATGTGGGCGACCCGCTGCCCCCAGGGCATGTCGTTGGCCGGGCCGAGCACGGCTCCGCCGAGGCGCTCGACCCGCTCCAGGAGGGCGTCCACGTCGTCCACGGCGAGGCTCAGCAAGATGCGGGTCGGGGTGCCGGTCTCCACGCTCCGGTCCGCGACGAGGCCCAGCTCCGCCTCGCGGATCCGCAGCCCGACGAAAAAGGCCGGCCCCTCCTCGGGCACCCGGGTGAACTCCTCGGCGCCGGCCAGCTCACGGTAGAAGTCGCGCAGCCGGTCGAGATCGGGGGTGACGATCACCGGCTGGACGGCGGCGGGGGCGGGCGGCGGGCTCTCGGACATGGCGACCTCCGGTGGTGGGACCTGCGGTTTCGGTGAGGTAGACGCCGTCCGGGGCGCCGATTCATCGGTCGGGACGCGATGACCCGGCACGGATTTGGGCAGCAGGGCGGGCCCCGTCGTCGCAGCCGACGCTACCGGCCGCCGCCCTCCCGCGGCCGCGCCCCGGCCCGCCGCCGTCCCGGCCCCGTGCCACGCACACGGGCCGCCGGCCTGCGGTTTCACCCGTCACGGCGGCACCCAAAACCCCTCCTGGCCCGGCCGCCGCACCCCCGCACCACGCCGGCACTCGGCCGTCCGGCCTCACATGGTTGCCACGGGCATCGACCCGGGCGGATCATCCGATACGTACGCCGCACGCACGTACGGGATGACCGCACACGGACGACGCGAGGAGAGCCACCGTGGAACCAGCCACCGTCTACGGCCACTGCGCACCGGAGTTCGCCGGCGTACGGGAGGCCTTCGTCCGGAACTTCTCCACGCACGGCGACATCGGCGCGGCGGTCACCGTGACCGTGGACGGCGAGGCCGTGGTCGACCTGTGGGGCGGCCACGCGGACGCGGCCGCCACCCGCGACTGGGAGCACGACACCCTCGTCAACGTCTACTCGACGTCCAAGGGAATGACCGCCCTGTGCGCCCATCTCCTCGTGGACCGGGGCGAGTTGGACCTCGACGCCCCGGTGGCCCACTACTGGCCCGAGTTCGCGCAGGCCGGCAAGCGGGAGCTGCCGGTGCGCTGGCTGCTCAGCCACCGGGCCGGTCTGATCGCGCCCCGGGAGCGGCTGTCCGCGGCGGACGCCTATGACTGGGAGCGGGTGTGCGCCGCCCTGGCGGCCACCCCGCCGTGGTGGGAGCCGGGCACCGCGCAGGGCTATCACGCGGTGACCTTCGGCTACCTCGTGGGCGAGGTCGTCCGGCGGATCACCGGGCAGTCCCTCGGCACCTTCCTGCGCCGCGAGATCACCGGGCCACTGGGCGCGCGGGTGTTCATCGGCACCCCCGCCGAGGAACACGCCCGCTGCGCCGACATGGTCGGGCAGCTGGACGAGGCGCGGCTCACCCGGCAGTTCCCCGGCCTGCCGAAGCCACCGTTCACGGCGCTCCGTGACCACCCGCAGGCCGTCGTGGCGCTGGCGCTGACGTACGTTCCCACCGGCGATGTCAACAGCGCCGCCTACCGGTCGGCGGAGATCCCGGCGGGCAACGCGCACGCGTCCGCCCACGGGCTGGCCACCGTCTACGGCGCGCTGGCGGGCGGCTCCCTCGTCAAGCCCGCCACCCTGGAGGAGATGCGCCGGTCGCAGAGCCTGCCGGGAGAGGGGGACCTGACCCTCGGCGCGCTCGCCCCGCAGGGCTACGAACACCGCTGGGGGGTGGGCTACATGCTCAATCACCAGGGCCAGGCGGGGCCCAACCCGCGGGCGTTCGGGCACGGCGGCGCGGGCGGCTCGTTCGCCTTCGCGGACCCGGAGAACCGGCTGTCGTACGCGTACACCATGAACAAGTACGGCGGGGGCACGACGGGCCACGATCCGCGCAACGCCGGGCTGGTCCGCGCGGTGTACCAGGCCCTGGAGCCGGTCCTGAGCTGACGGCCTGGCCGGCTACGGCGCGGCCGACTCCGGGGGCGGGGCCGGCCGTGGGGCCACCGGCGGTTCGCCCGCCGCGTCGGTGAGGGCACGCAGCGAGCCGATCAGCCCGGCGCGTTCGCCGGCCGGCAGCCGGGACACGATCGCGGCGATCTCCGCGTGCCGGCCGGCGAGCACCTCCTCGACGAGCGCGCGGCCGCGTGCCGTCAGGCTCAGCACGACCTCGCGGCGGTTGCCGGGGTTGGCCTGGCGGGTGACGCTGCCGGCCACCTCCAGCCGGTCGACCATCCGCATCGCGGTGGACGGATTGACGCCCAGCGCCCCGGCCAGCGCGGCGAGCTTGACCGGCCCCTGACTGTCCAGCACCACCAGGGCCCGCAGCTGGGGCAGGGTGAGGGAGGGGGCGGTGCGGCCCAGTGCCCGGGCGGAGATCGCGACCAGCAGCCGGGAGGCGGTCAGCACCGCGGCGATGACCTCCTCGACGTCGTCGTCGAGATTCTCGCCGGGCGCGGCCACCCCGGCCGCCCGTGGTGTGCCGTGCGCCTCGTGCCCCATGGCGCCTTTATACCCGGTGCCGGCCTCCCGCCTGTACCCGGTGCGGACATCGTGCCTGGTCGCGGGCGCTTTCACGGGCGAATGACGGGCCGGGTCCGCGGCCGCCCGCCGGCCGTCGCCGAGCGCCATAATGGAAGGTGCGGCATGCATCCGGCCCCGCCGCGCGGACGGGCCGGGGAGAGGACGTGAGCACCATGGAACGGGACACCGAGACGGTTCACGAGGCGTACTCCTTCGTCTGTCTGCACTGCGGGCACGGCTGGGAGGAGGAGTACGAGATCCGGCACACCACGGATCCGGCGGGCCACCGGCGCGCCGACTACTTCACCCGCGGCGCCCGCGTCGCCTCCCCGCTGACCCGTGCCGAGTGCCCGTCCTGCAATCGCGGACCGCTGCGGATCCTGCGCCCCGGCCGGGTGGACTCGACCCGCCCCTACCTGGCCTGAGCCGTCCCCGCCGGAGCCGTCCCCGTCACCATCCGGTGTACAGCAGGTGGTTGAGCAGCAGCGCCAGGACGGCCTGCGCCGTGAGCCAGTGACGGTGGCGGACCGCGGGCAGCAGGGCGCAGGCCGCCGGCAGCCATACGGCGAACGGCAGCCATATCCGTTCGGTCTCGGCCTTGCTCATCCCGGAGAGATCGGCGGCCAGCACGGCGAGCAGCACGGCCAGCACCAGCACGACCAGCCGGCCGGTGGGTCCGGGCCGCCCCGCGGCGGACGGCCGCAGCTCCCGCAGGGCGGTGGGGGCCGCCGCGAGGGTGCGGCGCACCCCGGCCACCGCCGCCGGGCCGGTGATCAGCACGGTGCAGGCCAGGTTGGCCCACACCCAGTACGTGTAGGGGCGGACCGCGGCGGCGCCCTGGTAGTAGCGCTCGACCAGCAGCCGATACCCCTCCCACCAGGAGAATCCGGCGAGGGTGAAGGCGGCCGCGACGGCCGCCGCGCCGACCGCCAGGAGCGGTAGCGGGCGCAGGGTCCGGGTGAGCAGCAGGACCGCGGCGGCGATCAGCGCGATCAGGGTGAGGCCGTAGGAGAGGTAGCAGGTCAGGCCGAACAACAGCCCGGAGGCGAGGGCGGCGGCGGCCGGGTGGCGGGTGCGGCGGGTGGCGGCCAGCGTGAGCAGGGCCAGGGACCAGGCGGCCACCGCCGCGAAGTAGCCGTCGGCCGAGGTGCCCACCCAGACCGCGGACGGGGCCAGGACCAGGAACGGAGCGGCCCGGCGGGCGGTCGGCTCGTCGGTGAGGGCGCGCAGCGCGACGAGGACCGCGGCTACCGCGGAGGTGCCCACGGTCAGGCACCAGACACCCGCCCAGCCACCGCCGCCCAGACCGAGGCGGTCCAGTCCGACGAAGGTGAGCACGGCGGCCGGGGGGTGCCCGGCGACGTGGGCGGGCCAGGGCGCCGGGCCGTTGTTGAGGAGGTGGTGGGTGAAGTCGCGCAGCGCCGTGCCGGGTTCGTCGAAGCGGTGGATGACGGTCAGGTACTCGTAGGCGGTGGTCAGGCGGCGGGCTATGCCGGTCCGCCAGCCGTCGATCAGGGCCAGCGACCAGGTCCAGGCCATGGCCGCGGCCCAGCCGGCCAGGACGAGGCGGCGCCAGGGCAGGCGGGCCGCCAGGGACGGCCCGTGGAGGATCACGGCGGCGGCGACGGCGAGCGCGGCGGGGGTACCGGGCCCCACGTGCGGGAACCACGAGGCGTACAGCGGGGGCCAGTTGACGTGCAGGCTGCCGCGGGTGCGTTCGATGACGGTGCCGATGACGGCGGCGGCCGCGACGAGCAGGGCGCCGGCCGCGGCGGCCCGCAGATCGGCGCGGTGCGGGGCGCGTTCTTCGGTGGTCACTCGGGAGTTCACAGCGGCACGCTAGGCGCCGGCGGGCGGCCCGGGCCGTGCGGCGGCCGGGCCGTCACCGTTCCGTCAGATTCTCCGGGCGCCGCGGCACGCCGGCGCCGATGTCAGAGTTTCGTCATCCGTCCCGGCCCCCTGGGCACCCCGGTCGCGGCATACCGTCGACGGCAGGTCGTCCGGCCGTCATCCGCCGGGCAGTTCCCGCGCGACGGACCGCCGTCGCACCGACCGCCGAGGACACACCATGGGTGCCCATCCCCCGTTCACTCCCCCGACATCGCCGTCGTTCTGGCGCAGTCCGCTGCGCGGACCGTGGCTGACCGCGGTGCTCGGCACCGTTTTGCTGGCCGGCATCACACTGCTGTTCGTGACCGGTCTGCTGTCGTACGCCGCGTACAACCCGGATCTGGCCGGCGGCCTCAACGACAGGACACCCGGCAAGGGCCTGCTGGGCCTCTACCTCTTCCCCTGGCCGACCGGTCCGCACTGGCTCTACCGCCTCACCCAGGGGCTGCACGTCACCGTGGGCGTCGCGCTGGTGCCCGTGGTGCTGGCGAAGCTGTGGTCGGTGATTCCCAAGCTGTTCACGCTGCCGCCGGTGCGCTCCGCCGGGCACGCGCTGGAGCGGCTCTCGCTGCTGCTGCTCGTCGGCGGGGTGCTGTTCGAGTGCGTCACGGGGGTGCTCAACGTCCAGCTGGAGTACCTCTTCCCGGGCTCGTTCTATCCGCTGCACTTCTACGGCGCGTGGGTGTTCATGGGGGCGTTCGCCGCCCATGTGGTCCTGCGGCTGCCGCGGACCGTGCGGGCGCTGCGCGAGCGCCGCGACCCGGTGGCGGCGGCCGACGACACCGGGCTGGTGGCGGCCCGCCCGGACCGGCCGACCGTGTCCCGGCGGGGTGCGCTGGGGCTGGTCGGCGCCGGTTCGCTGGCGCTGTTCGTGACGACCGCAGGGCAGAGCGTCGGCGGCTGGTGGCGGCGCACGGCCCTGCTGGCGCCGCACGGGGCGGGTGAGCCGGGCAGCGGCCCGAACGCCTTCCAGATCAACAAGACGGCGGCGGCCGTCGGCATCCGGGCCCGGGACACCGGCGAGGACTGGCGGCTGACGATCGAGGGCGGCGGGCGCCGGGTGCGGCTCGGCCGCGCCGACCTGCTGGCGCTGCCCCAGCACGAGGCGGCGCTGCCGATCGCCTGCGTCGAGGGCTGGTCGACCGATGACCGGCTCTGGAGCGGGGTGCGGCTGCGGGACCTCGCCGCGCTGGTGGGGCACGAGGCCGAGCCGCCCGGAGTGCTGGTCGAATCGCTCCAGTTGCACGGGGCGTTCCGCCGGGCCGCGCTGCGCGACAACCAGGTGCGCGACCCGCGTTCGCTGCTCGCGCTGCGGGTGGGCGGTGCGGAACTGTCCGCGGACCACGGCTATCCGGCGCGGATCATCGTCCCGGCGGCGCCCGGGGTGCTCAACACCAAGTGGGTCTCGCGGCTGACGTTCGGGGAGTGGTGAGGATGCGTGAGCGGGTCATGGCGTGGCGTGCGCGGGGAGCCGGGGCGGGGGACGCGCCGCGTCGCCGGCCGCGGTACGGCGAGGGGCCGCTGCATCTGCTGCTGATGCTCGCCTCGTTCGCGCTCGCCGGTTATGCGGGACTGCGGCTGCTGGCCGGCGGGCAGTGGCCGCTGGTACTGGCGTGGTTCGCCGGGGCGGCGCTGCTGCACGACGTGGTGCTGCTGCCGCTCTACGCGGCCGCCGACCGGGTGCTGGTCCGCTGTCTGCCGGCGCGGGCCGGGCACCGGACCCGGACCGGGTACGTCCGGGTCCCGGCCGCGGTCTCCGGGCTGCTGTTGCTGGTGTGGTTCCCGCTGATCGCGGGCTCGACGGACCCCGCGTGGGTGGCGCACTACGAGGCCACGACGGGGCTGCCCGGCGGGGAGTTCCTGGCGCGCTGGCTGCTGCTCACCGCCGGGCTGTTCGCGCTGTCCGCGCTGTGGCTGCTGTGCCGTACGGGTCAGCAGCGGCTGCGCGCGGTGTCCCGGCGGCGCAGCGCGACGAAGCAGCGCTCGGCAGTCGGCAGTTGATCCGCCGGACCGGCGACGGTCCACTGCTCGACCGGTGTCCACCCGGCCGCTGCCGCGTACCGCAGCAGCGCCGGGGTGCCCACCCGGGCCCAGGGGAAGGTGTCGTCCGGTGTGCGGGGCGTGCCGCCCGGGGTGTGGGGGCCGCCCTCGACCCGGACCCGGACCCGTTCGTCGACGTCCGCCGGGGTGGTCTCCACTATGAGGAGGCCGCCCCGGCCGACCAGTTCGGCGCTGCGGGCGAGCAGCGCGCCGGGATCGCCGCCGATGCCGATGTTGCCGTCGAGCAGCAGCGCGGTGCCCCAACTCCCCTCGTCCGGAACGGAGTCGAAGACCGAGCGGCACACCGCCGCGCCACCGGTGGCCAGGGTGCGGGCCACCGCCGCGGCGCTGACGTCGATGCCGAGCGCGCGCCGGCCACGGGCCAGGAGCGCGGCGACCAGCCGGCCGGGTCCGCAGCCGATGTCGAGGACGGCGCCCTCGCAGCGTTGCAGCGCCGACAGATCGGCGGCGTCCGGCCGGGCGCACCAGCGCTCGACCTCCAGCGGCAGCAGCCAGCCGTCGGTGCGGCGCAGGAACAGCGGGCCGCGGCCGCTGCGCAGCGCGTCGGCGTAGGGGTCCGCGCCCCAGGAGACCGGGTGGTGGCGGTCGGTGCGGGTGGTGGGCGGTACGGCGGTGCTCATCGTCCGGTGCCTTCCGTCAGGCGTGCCAGGGTGGCGGCGAAGCGTCCGTCCGGTGCCGCGGCCGCGACCTGCACGGCATCGGCCGCGGTGTCGACGTCGCGCAGCGGCGGCAGTTCCCGCACCCGCAGTCCGGCGGCGGTCAGCCGGGCGCGCTGGGCGGCGCCGGTGCGGTCGGTGGACATCGGGACGCCGCGCAGCAGCCGGGGGTCGGGGGCGGCCAGGCCGAGTGCCCAGAACCCGCCGTCGTCGGCCGCCCCGAACCAGGCGTCGCAGTCGTCCCAGGCGCCGGGTTCCAGCGCGGGGGCGAGGAGCCGGGGGGTGACCTGGGGGGTGTCCATGCCGATGAGCAGGGTGGGGCCGGCGCTGCCGGCGAAGGCCTCGGCCAGCCGCTCGTCGAGGCCCCCGGCGCACTGCGGCCGGACCTCGAAGCCGTCCGGCAGCCAGCTCCCCGGGCGGCCGTCCAGGACGACCACCCGCCGCCGGGCGGGCATCACACGGACGGCCTGGAGGGTGTCGTACAGCGCCGCCTCGGCCAGCCCGGCGGCCTGGTGCGGGGTGTAGGGCGGGGTGAGGCGGGTCTTGACCCGGCCGGGCACCGGTTCCTTGGCGATGACCAGGACCGTCGTCGGCCCCGGTGGCACCGCCCGCGCCGCGGACCCGGTCATCGGACGGTCTCCCCGGTACGGAAGGGCAGCGGCGGCTGCCGCAGCACGGCGCGCATGTCGCGTACCGCGTGCCAGGTGCCGCGCCAGGTGCCGGTGACCTTCGAGCGGCCGGCGCGCGGCAGGTAGGGAACCGGGCGTTCCTCGACGCGCCAGCCGGCGTCGGCGGCCCGGACCACCATCTGCAGCGGGTAGCCGCTGCGGCGGTCGGTCAGGTCCAGGCCGAGCAGTCCGGTGCGCCGCGCGGCGCGCAGCGGGCCGAGGTCGTGCAGCCGCAGCCCGGTGCGCCGGCGCAGCATCCGGGCCAGCGCGATGTTGCCGAGCCGGGCGTGCAGCGGCCAGGCGCCGGCCGACTCGGGGCGGCGGCGGCCGAGCACCAGGTCGCTGTCGCCGTCGTGGACGGCCCGGACGAACGGGGCCAGCAGGGCCGGGTCGAGGGAGGCGTCGCAGTCGCAGAAGCAGACGATGTCGGCGTCGGCGGCCAGCAGTCCGGCGTGGCAGGCGGCGCCGAAGCCGCGGCGCGGCTCGTGGACCACGGTGGCGCCGAGGCCGCGGGCGATCTCCGCGGAGCCGTCGGTGGAGCCGTTGTCCACGACGATCGCCCGCCAGCCGGCCGGGATGCGGGCCAGCACCCACGGCAGTGCGGCGGCCTCGTCGAGGCAGGGCAGCACGACGTCCACCGAACCGGGCCGGGAGTCGTGGGAAGGGGGAGGGGTCATGCCGTCACCTACAGCGGGGAAGCGGGCCATCAGGACATCGGGGGCGTGGGACACGCGGACGCCGCGGGCCGGGCCGCCCGCATGCCCTCGCGGGCGAACTCCGCCATGCCGTCGGCGAATCCGGTCAGCGCCCGCCAGCCGAGGTCCTCGGCGATCCGCCGGGAGGAGGCGGTGATGTGCCGTACGTCGCCGAGCCGGTACTCCCCGGTCACCACGGGCGGCGGCCCGCCGCACGCCGCGGCCAGGGTCTGTGCCATCTCCCCGACGGTGTGCGGCACTCCGCTGCCGGTGTTGTACGCGGTCAGGGTGCCGGGCGCCCGGTCCGGCAGGGCCGCCAGCGCCACCGCGTTGGCCGCCGCGACATCCCGCACGTGGACGAAGTCCCGGCGCTGGCCGCCGTCCTCGTAGACCGTCGGCGACTGCCCGCGGGCCAGCGCCGAGCGGAAGAACGAGGCCACCCCGGCGTACGGGGTGTCGCGCGGCATGCCCGGCCCGTAGACATTGTGGTAGCGCAGCGAGACCGCCCGGCCGTCGCACGCGCGCGCCCAGGAGGCGGCCAGGTGCTCCTGGGCGAGCTTGGTCGCCGCGTAGACGTTGCGCGGGTCGGTGGGCGCGTCCTCGCCGACCAGCCCCGGACGCAGCTCCGCGCCGCACTGCGGGCAGCGCGGCTCGAACCGTCCGGCGGCCAGCTCGGCCACCGCCCGCGGACCGGGGCGCACCGTGCCGTGCACGGGGCAGGTGTAGCGCCCCTCCCCGTAGACCACCATCGACCCGGCCAGCACCAGCCGGCGCACCCCGGCCCCGGCCATCGCGGCGAGCAACACCGCGGTGCCCAGGTCGTTGCAGCTCACGTAGTCGGGCGCGTCCGCGAAGTCCTTGCCCAGGCCCACCATCGCGGCCTGGTGACAGACCGCCTGCACCCCGTCGAGCGCCGCGTCGACGGCCGCCCGGTCGCGGACGTCGGCGACGATCCGCCGCACGGCCGCGTGTGCGGGCGGGGGCTCGGGCGGGGGGACGGGGTGCGCCGAGGGCAGCAGCGCGTCGAGCACGACGGGCTCGTGTCCGCGCGCGAGAAGCGCCTCGACGACCTGCGATCCGATGAAGCCGGCGCCGCCGGTGACCAATACACGCATGCCGGTCACGCTAAGCGGCGGTGGCCCTTCCGGCCCGTGTACGGAGCCCCGTGTCATGGGTCCGTAAGATCCGTGCCCGCGCGGCGCGGGCACACCGGCCCCCCAGGCCACTGCGATTCGGTAACAGGGCGCATTCGAGGTATTTCGGTACGGCATATGCTGCATATGCTCAGGCCGGGGGTCGGGGGAAGTTTCCGGACGGTGCGAACGGTCCGACGGCCGGCGGTCCCCTGTCCGCCCACCTCACATGACACCGTCGGAGAACACCTTGGCCGTGGAGAACGGGGAGCAGTGCGCCGGCTCCCGTGTGCTGGCCGTGCTGCCCTACGCGGTGATGGCCGTGGTCAGCGCGGTCGACCTCACCGCGGGCCCGGGGGTCGGGTTCCTCCCCCTGGTGTCGCTGGGGCCGGCGTTCGCCGGGCTGGTCGGCGGCTGGCGGCGCACCGCCGTGGTCGGGCTGACGGCCTTCGTGCTCTGCGTCGGTCTGGGCGTCTACAACGGCCTGTTCGAGAGCCGGCGCGGGCTGACCGCCCTGCTGTCGGTGGCCGGGGTGACGGCGGCCGGGGTGGTCGCCGCGGTGATGCGCCAGCGCCGTGAGGCCGAACTCGCCAGCGTCCGTTCGATCGCCGAGGTGGCCCAGCGGGTCCTGCTGCGGCCGGTGCCGCGCGGCGCGGGCCCGCTGCGGATCGCGGTCTCCTACACCTCGGCGGTGGCCGAGGCCCGGATAGGCGGCGATCTGTACGAGGTGGTGACCTCGCCCGCCGGGGTCCGGATCATCGTCGGCGATGTGCAGGGCAAGGGCCTGGAGGCCGTGGAGAGCGCGGCGGTGGTGCTGGGCGCCTTCCGGGAGGCGGCGCACGACGAACCGGATCTGCCGGCCGTCGGGGAGCGGGTCGAGCGGGCGCTGAACCGCCATCTGGCGGGCGAACGGTTCGTCACCGCGGTGCTCGCCGAGATCGGTGACGGTCCGCGGGCCACGCTGCTGAACTTCGGCCACCCGGCGCCGCTGGTGGTCCGCCCGGCCGGCACGGTCGCCTTCGCCGCGCCGCCCGACCGCGCCCTCCCGCTGGGCCTCACCCTCCCGGGCGCCGGGGCGCCGGTCCCCTACGCGGTGCCGTTCGCGCCCGGTGACCAGATGCTCTTCTACACCGACGGGGTCACCGAGGCGCGCGACGCGGCGGGCCGCTTCTACCCCCTCGACGAGCGCGCCGCCCTGCTGAAGGACCCCGATCCGGAGGCCGCGCTGCGCGCGGTGCGCGAGGACCTCGTGGAACACGCCGAGGGCCCGCTGCACGACGACGCGGCCATGCTGCTGGTGCGCCACCGGGAGGAGTTCTGACCCCGTTCGGGGCCCGGAGCGGGCCGGGTCGAGGCCCTGTCGTCACCCTCCCGCCTGCCGCGCGGTGCCCGGTACGCCCGCGTCCGGCTCAGCCGTCGCGGCGCCCGCCGGGGTCCTCGTCCGTGCCGGGCTCCTTGCCGCCGGCCCCGTCCCGTCCGCCGTCGCGGTGCCCTTCGCCGCCGCCCGCGCCCTTCCCTGACTCCCCCGCGCCCGCCTTCGCCGCCTTGGCCTCCAGACGGCGGGCGGCCTCTTCGCGGGCCGCGGCCGTGGCGACCGAGGGCCACACCCGGTCCAGCGAGGCGTTCATCGCGGCGCCGACCAGCACCGCGAAGGCGGACACCCCGATCCACAGCAACACCGCGACCGGCGCGGCCAACGAGCCGTAGATGGTGGGGCCCTCGACCGTCGAGGTGAGGTAGAGGCGGAGCAGAAAGCTGCCGAGCACCCACATGCCCAGGGCGACCACCGCGCCCGGAATGTCCTCCGGCCAGGGCGAACGCACCGGCACGGACGCGTGGTAAAGCGTGGTCAGAAAGGCGACCGACAGGAGCAGGACGACCGGCCAGTACAGCGCCCGGATGATCTGTTCGCCGGCCGGCAGCCAGCTCACGACGGTGTCGGGGCCGGCGACCATCAGCGGCAGGGCGACGGCGCCGACGACGAGCGCGGCGAGGTACAGCGCGAACGCCAGCAGCCGGGTCCGCACGATGCCGCGGCGGCCGTCGAGGCCGTACATGATGGTGATGGTGTCGACAAAGACGTTCATCGCCCGGGACCCGGACCACAGGGCGATGGCGAAGCCGATGGAGATGACGTCCGGGCGGCGGCCGGTGAACACGTCGTGCAGCAGCGGCCGGGCGATCTCGTTGACGCCGCGGCCGGAGAGCACGGTGCCGGCGCCGGCCAGGATGTGCCGGCGGACGTTGTCGAGGGTGTCGTGCCCGATCCACTCCTGCGTGTAGCCCAGCACACCGAGGAGCCCGAGGATCAGCGGGGGCAGCGAGAGCAGGCTCCAGAACGCGGCCTCGGCGGCCAGCCCCGTGACGCGGTACTTCATGCAGGAGTCGACGGTGTCCTTGAGCAGAAGCCAGGCGAGCCGGCGCTTGGAGACATTGCGGTAGAGGGCACGGGCCTTGGTCAGGCGCCCCGCGGGCCGCTCGGTTGGTTCGTTTGCCGGCTGCACCTCCTTACCGTATCCGGCATGGCAGCCACCACTCACACCGTCACGAACCAGCCCCCGCCGCTGGTCGGATACAACGTCTTCGCGAGCGACCCGGTCCTCACCGAGGGCATCGCCCGGCACGTCTCCGCGTCGCGGCGCGACGAGGTCCGCGAGGAGCTGGACACCCTGGGCCGGGCGGCCGGCTCCGCACAGGCCCGGCAGTGGGGCGAACAGGCCAACGCCCACCCCCCGGTCCTGCACACCCATGACCGCTACGGCCACCGCATCGACGAGGTGGAGTTCCACCCGGCCTGGCACCGGCTGCTCGGCCACGCCGTGACGGCCGGGCTCACCGGCGCCTGGAGCCGGCCCGACGGCCATGTACGGCGCACCGCCGGCTTCCTGGTGTGGACCCAGGCCGAGGCGGGGCACGGCTGTCCGCTGTCGATGACCCATGCGGCGGTGCCCGCGCTGCGCGCCGAGCCGGAGCTGGCGGCCGTGTGGGAGCCGCTGCTGACCTCGCCGATCTACGACCGGGAGCTGCGGCCGGCCGCCGAGAAGGGCGGGGCGCTGGCCGGGATGGCCATGACGGAGAAGCAGGGCGGCAGCGACGTGCGGTCGCTCACCACCCGCGCCGAGCCGCTGGCCGCACCGGGCGAATACGTGCTGACCGGGCACAAATGGTTCTGTTCGGCGCCGATGTCGGACGCCTTCCTGGTGCTGGCCCGGGCGCCGGGAGGGCTCACCTGCTTTCTGCTGCCCCGGGTGCTGCCGGACGGCAGCCGCAACGCGCTGCGCATCCAGCGGCTCAAGGACAAGCTCGGCAACCGCTCGAACGCCTCGGCCGAGGTGGAGTTCGACGGCGCGACCTGGGCCCGCCGGGTCGGCGAGGAGGGCCGCGGGGTGGCCACGATCCTGGAGATGGTCGCGGCCACCCGGCTGGACTGCGTCACCGCGTCGGCGGCGCTGATGCGGCAGGCGGTGGCGCAGGCGACGCACCATGCGGCCCACCGGGAGGCGTTCGGCCGCCGGCTGACCGACCAGCCGCTGATGCGCAATGTGCTGGCCGATCTGGCGCTGGAGTCGGAGGCGGCGACCACGCTGGCGCTGCGGCTGGCGGCGGCGTACGACGGCGGCACCGCGCAGGACCGCCACTTCCTGCGGCTGGCGGTCCCGGCGGCGAAATACTGGGTGACCAAGCGCTGCACCCCGCTGGTGGCCGAGGCGCTGGAGTGCCTGGGCGGCAACGGCTACGTGGAGGACTCGGGGCTGCCGCGGCTGCTGCGCGAGGCACCGGTCAACTCGATCTGGGAGGGCGCCGGCAACGTCCAGGCGCTGGACGTGCTGCGGGCCCTGCGGCGCGAACCGGAGGCGCTGAACGCGTTCCTGACCGAGATCGGGGCGGCGCGCGGCGCGGACCACCGGCTGGACCGGGCGATCCGGGCGATGCTCACCGAACTCGCCGATCTGGAGGGCATCGAGGCCCGGGCCCGACGGCTGGTGGAGCGGATGGCGACGGTGCTCCAGGGCTCGCTGCTGGTGCGTCACGCGCCGCCCGAGGTCGCGGACGCGTTCTGCGCCTCCCGGCTCGGCGGCGACGCGGGCGCGGCGTTCGGCACGCTTCCCCACACGCTGGACCTCGCGGCGGTGGTGGCGCGGGCCCGGCCGGAGACCGGCGGCTGACGGCAGCGGTGACCCGCCGCTCCGGGCGGGGAGCGGTGCCGCGCCGACTCGGCACCGCTCCCGGTCTCAGGGGCCGTCCCGCGGCCCGTCCGGCGGATCCCGGTCGCGCCCGCGCAGCACCGCGTCCACCGCCACGATGAGGTCGCCGTCCGGCGCCTGCGGTGCGAAGGCGGCCAGCATCCCGCGCGCCTCGTAGTAGCGCAGCACCCGGCAGGACTCGTCCGCGCCGGTCCACTCCGCGCCGCGCAGCAGCACGACGAGGTCGGCGAAGGCCAGTGCGGGGCGCAGGGAGCCGATGCCGGTCGGCCCGTCGAGGAGCTGGGGGGCGCTGTCGAGGACATAGCCGCCCGGGGGCAGCGGCTGACGCCGGCTCAGCAGGTCGGCCGCGGGCAGCCGGGGGACGCCGTAGTGGGCGGCCAGCCGGACGGCACGCACGACGCGCACCCCTTCGTGCGCACCGAGCACCACCAGGCGCGGGGCGGCGGAGACCATGGTGAGCCCCTCCCGCACCGTGCCGACATCGTGCGGCGGCCGATGGAGTCCCGGCGACGACCGGCGGGGTCTCCGACGGGTGACCGGTGAGCCCGCGGTGGCGAGGCGCCATCGGCCGCCGACAACAGATTCCCCGGTGGGCATCGGGGGTCACAACGGTTGCAATGCGTTGCAGTGCGTTGCGGCGGACCGGAACAATGGTGCGCCCAGGACGGCCCGATGACGGCACGCCGGGCGGCGCCCGGAGACGTGCCGAACGGAGAGCAGCGTGAGCGACACACCGATCGACGGCGCCATCCGGTCGGACCGGGACTTCCGCGCCACCGCCCGCCGTCTCGCCAGGGTCCACGAGGCCGCGCTCACGGGCGGGGCGACGGGTGGTGCCCCGCTCGCCGCACCCCGCGCGGTGATCGGCGAATCCTGGCGCCGGGCGCTGCTCTCGGGGGTGGACCCGGACCGGGACCGGCCGCAAAGCCCGCTGCCTGTCGCGGAGTTGGAGCAGCGGCGACAGGCCTCGCAGTTAGCGGCGGTGCTGCCGGTGCTCCACGAGGGGCTGCTGCCGGCCGCCGACGCCGCGCAGCAGATCATGGTCGTCACCGACGCCGAGGGCCGGGTGCTGTGGCGCGAGGGCAGCGCGCCGGTCCGCCGGATGGCCGACCGGCTGGGCTTCGACAAGGGCGCCGACTGGCGGGAGGGCGTCGTCGGCACCAATGCCATCGGCACCGCGCTGGTGGCCCGCCGCCCGGTGCTGGTGCACTCCGCCGAGCACTTCGTGCGCAGCCACCAGCAGTGGACGTGCGCCGCGGCGCCGCTCCACGATCCGCGTGACGGGCGGCTGCTGGGCACGGTGGACATCAGCGGTCCGGCGCCCTCCTTCCACCCCACGACGCTCTCCCTGGTGTCCGCGGTCGCCCGGCTCGCGGAGGGCGAGCTGCGCGCCCGCCACCAGCTGACCCTGGAGCGGCTGCGGTCGAGCGCGGCGCCGGTGCTGGCCCGGGTCGGCGGGCGGGCGCTGGCCGTCGACCCGAGCGGCTGGGTCGTGGGGGTCACCGGCCTGACGCCGCCGGACCGGGTGACGCTGCCCAAGGCGCCCCGGGCCGGGCCGCTGTGGCTGCCGCGCTACGGCAGGTGCGCGCTGGAGCCGCTGCCCGGCGGCTGGCTGATCCGGGTCGGCGGCCGGGAACCGGACCTCGCGCCGAGCCGGGTGGTGCTGGACGTCGGCGGCCCGGACGGCCCCGCGGTCACGGTCAGCGGCCCGGCCGGCAGCTGGACGCACGAGCTGACGCCGCGCCATGCCGAGCTGCTGTTCGTCCTCGCCGCGCACCCGCGGGGACGCAGCGCCGCCGAACTCGCCCGGGACCTGTTCGGCGACCCGGGCCGCGCCGTCACGGTACGGGCCGAACTCTCCCGGCTGCGCCGCCATCTCGGCAGCGTCCTGGCGCACCGGCCGTACCGCTTCACGGACGGCGTGGAGGTGGAACTCCGCCTGCCGTCGGTACGGGCACACCTCCTGCCCCGGTCGTCGGCGCCCGCGGTGGCGGCGGCGCGCCGGGGGTGAGCGGGCGGGGCGGGGCGGAGCCATCGGCGCGAGGCGGGGCGGGCCGGGCGGGCCGGGGCGGTGTGCGGAGCGTGGTGCGCGGCGGGGCGCGGTCGCCCGCCACCCGTTCGGCCGGCTGCGCTCGCCGCCGGCGTACGGGCGCGCCTAGCGTGCCGACTGCGGGGCGTGCACCGCGGGCGCGCGGCCGCGGGAGGTGAGCGATGAGCACGGCAGTCCCGCCCGACGCGGCGCCCGGGGAGCCGGCCGCGCGCCGGCCCCGGTGGGGCGTGCTGGCCGTGGCCGGGCTGATCGGCCTCGGCATGGTGCGCCAGGGGCTGTCCGGCCAGGCGGACGGGCCGCCGCAGCCGGCGGCCGGCAGTGCGCTCTTCCCGGGCGACCTTCCGCCCAGCGGCCCGGCGCCGCCGCCGCTGCCCCGTTCCGCGCCCTCCCGGGTGGCGATTCCCTCGCTCGGGGTGTCGGCGGCGCTGCTGCCGCTGGGCCTGGACGGGCAGGGCTGGATCGAGGCGCCGCCGGCCGGGGAGCCCCGGCTGGCGGGCTGGTACGCGGGCGCCCCGGCCCCGGGGGAGAACGGCACCGCCGTCCTCGTGGGGCATGTCGACAGCGCCGCCGGGCCCGCGGTGTTCTACGGCCTGGGCGCCCTGGAGAAGGGCCGGACGATCCGGGTGGCCCGCAAGGACGGCCGGACCGCGGTCTTCGAGGTCTACGGGATCCAGGTCTTCGACAAGCGGAAGTTCCCCGCCCGGAAGGTCTACGGCGCCACCGGCCGCCCCGAGCTGCGGGTGCTGACCTGCGGCGGCCCCTACGCGGCGGGCTCCGGCTACGCGGGCAACGTGGTGGTCTTCGCCCGGATGACGGGCACCGCATAGCCGGGCCGCGGCCGGGGAGCGGCGGGGGACCGGCGGGGGCACATCTCATCATGCGGACACCCTCCCGCCCGGCCGGCCAGGCGCTTTGCGCCCCCGCCCCCGGTCCGTGGCCGGGCCCGGGGCCGGTGTGATGTGCTGACCGCATGAGCATCTCGGTCACCACCTGGTACCTCGAGCAGACCTCGCGCGCCGATCTGGCCCCCGTCGAGGGACCGCCGTCCGGGCAGGACGTGCGGATCGTCCGCGCCGAGGTGCCCGCGCCGGAGTTCAGCCGCTTCCTCTACACGGCGGTCGGCGGGGACGTCACCTGGACCGACCGGCTGACCTGGCCCTACGCGCGGTGGGCGGAGTACCTCGGGCGGCCGGGCGTGGAGACCTGGGTGGCGTACGAGCGCGGCACCCCCGCCGGGTTCATCGAGCTGGAGGCGGGCCCGGACGGGTCCGTGGAGATCGTCTACTTCGGGCTGCTCCCGGCCTTCCGGGGGCGCCGGATCGGCGGGCTGCTCCTGGCGCACGGGATCGAACGGGCCTGGGACCTCGCCGAGCGGTGGCCGCACGCGGCCCCGACGAAGCGGGTGTGGCTGCACACCTGCAGCAAGGACGGCCGGCACGCGAAGGCCAACTATCTGCGGCGCGGCTTCCGGGTCTACGACACCACGGTGGCCGACGAGCCCGATGTGGCGTCCCCCGGCCCCTGGCCCGGCGCGGGGCCGCTCACGGCGGCCGCGGCGGCCGGCGAGTGACGGGCAGCACACTGTCTCGCCATGCGGGACAGAGTTGTCCAAATTCTGGATGACGGTGGACTGGCCGGAGAACGCCGTGACAGGCTTCCGTCATGTCTCGAGCTGGAATTGCCTTGGTGAGTCGGCGGCACGTCGACCTCGGCCGCATGTCCAGCGCCATTTGTCGGGCGGGCTGAGGTCGCGTTCACCAGGGCCTTTGGCCCTTGGCAGCACTCAGCACCACCGTATTTCCGACCCTCGTCCCCACTGTCGCGGACGTCCTGACACCCCCTGTCCCGCAACCGTCACCGACGCGTCGCCACGCGCCGCCCGTCGGTGTGTCCGCGCCGCCCGTCGGTGTGTCCGCGCTGGCCGGACGGGTGTCCGGCATACCCGTCCGCCCCCTCGAGCCCGCCCAGAAGGACAGACATCCATGGCCGCCACCCCGGAATCGCCCGCAGCTGCCACGACCCGCCGCAAGGCCGGCCGCCACCGCGGCGAGGGCCAGTGGGCCGTGGGCCACCACACCCCGCTGAACGGCAACGAGCAGTTCAAGAAGGACGACGACGGTCTCAATGTGCGGACACGCATTGAGACGATCTACTCCAAGGCCGGCTTCGACTCCATCGACCCCAACGACCTGCGCGGACGGATGCGTTGGTGGGGCCTGTACACCCAGCGCAAGCCCGGGATCGACGGTGGCAAGACCGCGATCCTGGAGCCCGAGGAGCTGGACGACAAGCACTTCATGCTGCGGGTGCGCGTCGACGGCGGACGGCTGAGCGTGGCCCAGCTGCGCGCCATCGGCGAGGTCTCCGAGGAGTACGCCCGCGGCACCGCGGACATCACCGACCGGCAGAACATCCAGCTGCACTGGATCCGCATCGAGGACGTCCCCGCCATCTGGGAGAAGCTGGAGGCCGTGGGCCTGTCCACGACCGAGGCCTGCGGCGACTGCCCGCGGGTAATCATCGGCTCCCCGGTGGCCGGCATCGCGGCGGACGAGATCATCGACGGCACCCCCGCCGTGGACGAGATCCACGAGCGCTACATCGGCAGCAAGGAATTCTCCAACCTGCCGCGGAAGTTCAAGACGGCGATCTCCGGCTCGCCCGTCCAGGACGTGGTCCACGAGATCAACGACGTGGCCTTCGTCGGTGTCGTCCACCCCGAGCACGGCCCCGGCTTCGACCTGTGGGTCGGCGGCGGCCTGTCCACCAACCCGAAGCTGGCCCGGCGTCTGGGCACCTGGGTGCCGCTGGACGAGGTCGCGGACGTGTGGGCCGGCGTCGTCGGCATCTTCCGTGACTACGGCTACCGCCGGCTGCGCAACCGCGCCCGGCTGAAGTTCCTGATGGCCGACTGGGGCCCGGAGAAGTTCCGCCAGGTGCTGGAGGACGAGTACCTGGAGCGCAAGCTCATCGACGGCCCCGCGCCCGAGGAGCCGCTCTCCCGCTGGCGCGACCACATCGGGGTGCACCGGCAGCAGGACGGCCGCTTCTACGTGGGCTTCGCCCCGCGCGTCGGCCGGGTCGACGGCACCACCCTGACCAAGATCGCCGAACTGGCCGCCACCCACGGCTCCGACCGGCTGCGCACCACCGTCGAGCAGAAGATGCTCATCCTCGACGTCGCCGAGGACCAGGTCGACTCCCTGGTCGCCGGGCTGGAGGCACTGGACTTCCAGGTCACCCCCTCGCCGTTCCGGCGCGGCACGATGGCCTGCACCGGCATCGAGTTCTGCAAGCTCGCCATCGTCGAGACCAAGGGCCGCGGTTCCTGGCTCATCGACGAGCTGGAGCGCCGGATGCCGGACTTCCAGGAGCCGGTCACCATCAACCTCAACGGCTGCCCCAACGCCTGCGCCCGCATCCAGGTCGCCGACATCGGCCTCAAGGGCCAGCTGGTCCTGGACGACGAGGGCAACCAGGTCGAGGGCTACCAGGTGCACCTGGGCGGCGCGCTGGGCCTGGAGCCGGGCTTCGGCCGCAAGGTCCGCGGGCTGAAGGTCACCGCCGACGAACTCCCCGACTACGTCGAGCGGGTGCTGCGCAACTTCGAGGCACAGCGCACGGCGGACGAGCGGTTCGCCACGTGGGCGGCCCGTGCGGAAGAGGGTGCGCTGAAGTGAGCGAGCCGCGGCGCGCGGCGCCGGCCGGACCGAGGAGCCGCGCAGTGACGAAGGAACGAGCAGTGACGAGGGAAGCCGGCGCGTCCGAGCGCGCCGTGGCTGAGCGGGGGGTCCGGTGAGCGAGCGTGCCGCGCCCTTCTACTGCCCCTACTGCGGCGACGAGGACCTGCAGCCCTCCGAGGAGGGCCGTGGCGCCTGGGAATGCCGTTCCTGCAGCCGGGCGTTCCGGTTGTCGTTCCTGGGTCTGCTGTCCCAGGGGCTGACCGGTACCTCCGCTGCCGCATCCGACGGAGGCGAGTCGTGACCACCACCACCGCAGCCGGTCTTCAGCAGCTCGCCGAGCGGGCGGGCCGCGCACTGGAGGACGCCCCGGCCCTGGAGATCCTGCAATGGGCCGCCGACACCTTCGGCGACCGCTTCTGTGTGACCTCCTCCATGGAGGACGCGGTCGTCGCGCATCTGGCCGCCCGGGCCCGGCCCGGCGTCGATGTGGTCTTCCTGGACACCGGCTACCACTTCCCCGAGACGATCGGGACCCGGGACGCGGTCGCCGAGGTGATGGACGTCAACGTCCGCACCCTGACGCCCCGGCAGACCGTCGCCGAGCAGGACGCGGAGTACGGACCGAAGCTGCACGACCGCGACCCCGACCTGTGCTGCGCGCTGCGCAAGGTCCGGCCCCTCGAAGAGGGACTGGCCGGCTACGACGCCTGGGCGACGGGGTTGCGCCGGGACGAGTCGCCGACCCGGGCGAACACCCCGGTCGTCGGCTGGGACCCCAAGCGGCGCAAGGTCAAGATCTCGCCGATCGCCCGCTGGACGCAGGCCGATGTGGACGCCTATGTGTCCGAGCACGGGGTGCTCACCAATCCGCTGCTGATGGACGGCTACGCCTCCGTCGGCTGTGCGCCCTGCACCCGGCAGGTGCTGCAGGGCGAGGACGCCAGGGCCGGCCGCTGGGCCGGCAGCGACAAGACCGAGTGCGGGCTGCACGGATGACGGACCAGGAGAGAGCCATGACGGGCGCCACGATCTGGCTGACCGGGCTGCCGAGCGCGGGCAAGACGACCCTCGCGCACGAGCTGGCCGGCCGGCTGCGCGGCGAGGGGCACCGTGTCGAGGTGCTCGACGGCGACGAGATCCGCGAGTTCCTCTCCGCGGGCCTCGGCTTCAGCCGCGAGGACCGGCACACCAACGTCCAGCGCATCGGCTTCGTCGCCGAGCTGCTGGCCAGCAACGGCGTCAAGGCGCTGGTGCCGGTGATCGCGCCCTACGCGGACAGCCGGGAAGCGGTGCGGGGGCGCCATCGGGCCGAGGGCACCACCTACCTGGAGGTGCATGTGGCCACCCCCCTCGACGTCTGCTCCGAGCGGGATGTGAAGGGGCTGTACGCCAAGCAGGCGGCCGGCGAGATCTCCGGGCTGACCGGCGTGGACGACCCCTACGAGGTCCCCGAGTCGCCCGATCTGCGCATCGCGTCGCACACCCAGACCGTGCAGGAGTCCGCGGCGGCGCTGCACGCGCTGCTCACCGAAAGGGGCGTCGCATGACGACCGTCACTGCCGTGACCGAGAGCGCCGGGGACGCCGACAACCCCTACGCGCTCTCCCACCTGGACGCCCTGGAGTCCGAGGCGGTGCACATCTTCCGTGAGGTGGCGGGTGAGTTCGAGCGGCCGGTGATCCTGTTCTCCGGCGGCAAGGACTCCATCCTCATGCTGCACCTCGCGCTGAAGGCGTTCGCGCCGGCCGCGGTGCCGTTCTCGCTGCTGCACGTCGACACCGGGCACAACTTCCCCGAGGTCCTCGACTACCGCGACCGCACCGTCGAGCGGCACGGGCTGCGGCTGCACGTCGCCTCCGTGCAGGACTTCATCGACCGCGGTGAGCTGCGCGAGCGCCCGGACGGCACCCGCAACCCGCTGCAGACCGTCCCGCTGCTGGACGCCATCGGCACCGGCCGCTTCGACGCGGTCTTCGGCGGCGGCCGACGGGACGAGGAGAAGGCGCGCGCCAAGGAGCGGGTGTTCTCGCTGCGCGACGAGTTCGGCGGCTGGGACCCGCGCCGCCAGCGCCCCGAGCTGTGGCAGCTCTACAACGGCAAGCACTCCCCCGGCGAGCATGTGCGGGTCTTCCCGCTGTCCAACTGGACCGAGCTGGACGTGTGGCAGTACATCGCCCGCGAGGAGATCGAACTGCCGGCCATCTACTACGCCCACGAGCGCGAGGTCTTCGCGCGCGCCGGCATGTGGCTGGCGCCCGGTGAGTGGGGCGGCCCGAAGGACGGCGAGAGCCTGGAGATGCGGCGGGTGCGCTACCGCACCGTCGGTGACATGTCCTGCACCGGTGCCGTCGACTCCGACGCGGACACCATCGAGGCGGTCATCGCGGAGATCGCCGCGTCCCGGCTCACCGAGCGGGGCGCGACCAGGGCCGACGACAAGCTGTCCGAGGCCGCCATGGAGGACCGCAAGCGCGAGGGGTACTTCTAACCATGAGCACGACCACGAACGCGGGCGCGGGCGAGACCGTCGACGCGGGTGCCGCCTCGCTGCTGCGGTTCGCCACCGCCGGATCCGTCGACGACGGCAAGTCCACGCTGGTGGGCCGGCTGCTGCACGACTCCAAGTCGGTGCTCGCCGACCAGCTGGAGGCCGTCGAGCGGGCCTCGCTGGGCCGCGGGCAGGAGACGCCCGACCTGGCGCTGCTGACCGACGGGCTGCGCGCCGAGCGCGAGCAGGGCATCACCATCGATGTCGCCTACCGCTACTTCGCCACCCCGCGGCGCCGGTTCATCCTGGCGGACACCCCCGGGCACGTGCAGTACACCCGCAACATGGTCACCGGTGCCTCCACCGCCGAGCTGGCCGTGGTGCTGGTCGACGCCCGCAACGGCGTGGTCGAGCAGACCCGCCGGCACGCCGCGGTCGCCGCCCTGCTGCGCGTCCCGCACGTGGTGCTGGCCGTCAACAAGATGGACCTGGTCGACTACGCCGAGCCCGTCTTCGCCGCGATCGCCGAGGAGTTCACGACCTACGCGGCCTCGCTGGGCGTCCCGGAGATCACCGCGATCCCGATCTCGGCGCTGGCCGGCGACAACGTCGTGGCGCCGTCCGCCCACATGGACTGGTACGGCGGCCCGACGGTGCTGGAGCACCTGGAGACGGTGTCGGTCGTCGCCGACCCCTCGGACGACCCGGGCCGCTTCCCGGTCCAGTACGTCATCCGCCCGCAGACCGCCGAGCACCCCGACTACCGCGGCTACGCGGGCCAGATCGCCTCCGGCGTGCTGCGCGTGGGCGACGCCGTCACCGTGCTTCCCTCGGGCCGCACCAGCACCATCGAGGCGATCGACGCGCTCGGGCGGAGCGTGGACGCGGCCTGGGCGCCGCAGTCGGTCACCGTCCGCCTCGCCGACGACATCGACGTCTCGCGCGGTGACCTGATCGCCCCGAGCGCCACCGCGCCGGCCGTCTCGCAGGACATCGAGGCGACCATCTGCCACGTGGCGGACCGTCCGCTGAAGGTCGGCGACCGGGTGCTGCTCAAGCACGCCACCCGCACGGTCAAGGCGATCGTCAAGGAGATCCCCTCCCGGCTGACGCTGGACGACCTCTCCCCGCACCCGGAGCCCGGCGAGCTGGTGGCCAACGACATCGGCCGGATCGTCGTGCGCACGGCCGAGCCGCTGCCCCTGGACGCCTACGCCGACTCCCGCCGCACCGGCTCGTTCCTGCTGATCGACCCGGCCGACGGCACCACCCTCACCGCCGGCATGGCCGGCCACGCCTTCGCGCAGGCGGCGGCCGAGGCCGCGACCGACGGCGGTGGCGAGGGCGCCGAGGACGAGGGATGGGACTTCTGACCATGCTCCAGGACGTGTTCTCGACCTTCGCGAAGGAGGGCGGCCGCATCGGCAGCGGCGCCCTGGGCAGCGGGCAGGGCGGAGTCGGCCGATGTGTGCGCTGACGTACCGCTCCGCTCCCGCTCTTCCCCGCTCCGCCGTCACCCTCCCCCGAAGATCCTTCGCTCTGCCGGGCGTGCCCTAGGGGCACACCGCGACCCGGCCCTCTGAGAGGAACGCCTTCCGTGTCTGCCGTTCGACACCGCCTGCTGGCGGCCGCTGTCACCGTCCCGCTGCTGGCCGGGGCGCTGGGCGCCTGCGGCTACGGCTCCGAGGCCAAGAAGGACACAGCGGCCGGCGTCGCCCCGAAGGGGCCCAGGACCGACGGGCTCGATCACCTGACGATCGGGTTCTTCGGCAACACCACGCACGCCACCCCCCTGATCGGTCTCCAGAGCGGCCGGTTCCAGAAGGAACTGGGCGGCACGAAGGTGAAGTCCTCCGTCTTCAACGCGGGCCCCGCCGAGATCGAGGCGCTCAACTCCGGCGCCGTCGACATCGGCTGGATCGGCCCCTCCCCCGCGATCAACGGCTACGTCAAGTCGCACGGCAAGAGCCTGAAGATCATCTCGGGCTCGGCGTCCGGCGGGGTGTCGCTGGTGGTCAACCCCAAGAAGATCAAGAGCCTGGACGATCTCAAGGGCAAGACGATCGCGACCCCGCAGCTGGGCAACACCCAGGACGTCGCGCTGCTGAACTACCTGAGCGGCAAGGGCTACAAGGTCGACCCCACCACCGGCAAGGGCGATGTCACCGTCCAGCGCACCGACAACAAGGTGACGCCGACCGCCTTCCAGCAGGGCTCCATCGACGGCGCCTGGGTGCCCGAGCCCACCGCGTCCAAGCTCGTCGCGGAGGGCGGCAAGACGCTGCTGGACGAGAAGAAGCTGTGGAAGGACGGCAAGTTCGTCATCACGAACATGATCGTCTCGCAGAAGTTCCTCAAGCAGCACCCGAAGGCCGTCGAGGCGGTGCTGCGCGCCTCGGTCGAGACCAACGACTGGATCCGCTCGCACCCCGCCCAGGCGAAGAAGGATCTCAACGACAAGCTCGCCTCCCCGGACATCGCCGGCAAGGCGCTGCCCGGCAACGTCATCGACCCGGCGTTCCGGAACGTCCAGATCACCGATGACCCGCTCGCCGCCACCCTCCAGCAGGAGGCCGATCACGCGGTCAAGGCGGGCCTGCTGAAGAAGCCCGACCTCAAGGGCATATACGACCTGACCCTGCTGAACAAGGTGCTCAGGTCCGAGGGCAAGAAGCCGGTCGACGATGCCGGACTCGGCAGCAAGTAGCCCGCAGCACCGCACCCCCAGGAGGTGACACCGATGACGACCACCACACTCGCCAAGCAGCCCGCCGCGACGGACGGGGGCACCACCGTGCCCTACGCGGCCCGCATCGACCACGTCTCGAAGTCGTTCGGCCGCACCGGCGCCCAGCAGCACGTCCTGGAGGACATCACCCTCGACGTGGCACCCGGCGAATTCGTCTGCCTCCTGGGGGCCTCGGGCTGCGGGAAGTCCACCCTGCTCAACCTCGTGGCCGGCCTGGACGCGCCGTCCGCCGGCGCCATCGCGACGCCGGGCGGCCGGCCGGCCCTGATGTTCCAGGAGCACGCGCTGTTCCCGTGGCTGACCGCCGGCCGCAACATCGAACTGGCGCTGCGGCTGCGCGGGGTGCCGCGCGCGGAGCGCCGCGCCGAGGCCGAGCGGCTGCTGGAGCTGGTCCGGCTCAAGGGCGCACACGGCAAGCGGGTGCACGAGCTGTCGGGCGGGATGCGCCAGCGCGTCGCGATGGCCCGGGCACTCGCCCAGGACAGCAAGCTGCTGCTGATGGACGAGCCGTTCGCCGCGCTGGACGCGATCACCCGCGATGTCCTGCACGACGAACTGACCCGCATCTGGCGCGAGACGAACCTCTCGGTCCTCTTCGTCACCCACAACGTCCGCGAGGCCGTGCGGCTCGCCGAGCGGGTGGTCCTGCTGTCCTCCCGGCCCGGCCGGATCGCCCGCGAGTGGCAGGTCGACATCCCGCAGCCGCGCCGCATCGAGGACGCCGCGGTCGCCGACCTGTCCGTCGAGATCACCGAACAGCTCCGGGGGGAGATCCGCCGCCATGGCCAGCACTGAGACCGAGGGCCCCGCCACCGCCCCGGACGGCGGGGGCACCACGGCCGCCACCACCACTGCCTCCGCCACCGCCACCGCCACCGCCGGGGGAGGCGACACCTCCGGTGACCTCGCCGGGCTGGAGGCCGGGCTCGACGCGCTCGAATCCCGGGTCGTCGACCGGCAGCCGTGGCTGCGGGCCGCCGCCGCGAAGGCGCTGCCGCCCGTCGTCGCCGTCGTCATCGTGCTCGGCCTGTGGCAGCTGGCCTACCACTTCGAGCTGAAGCCGCACTATCTGCTGCCCGGTCCCGCGGACGTGTTCGGCTCGCTGCGGCAGAAGTGGCTGGAGGGCACGCTGCTGAGCTTCGTGTGGACCAGCGTCTCGCGCGGTGCCCTCGGCTTCGTGACCTCGGTCGCCATCGGGACCGTCCTCGGACTGATCGTCGCGCAGGTCAGGGCCGTCCGGGCGGCGATCGGGCCGATCCTGAGCGGTCTGCAGTCGCTGCCCTCGGTGGCCTGGGTCCCGGCCGCCATCATCTGGTTCGGGCTGAGCGACGCCACGATCTACGCGGTGGTGCTGCTCGGCGCGGTCCCCTCCATCGCCAACGGCCTGGTGGCGGGCGTCGACCAGATCTCCCCGCTCACCCTGCGGGCCGGCCGCACCATCGGCGCGAAGGGACTCGCCGGCGTACGGCACGTGCTGCTGCCGGCCGCGCTGCCCGGCTACATCGCCGGCCTCAAGCAGGGCTGGGCGTTCTCCTGGCGCTCCCTGATGGCCGCCGAACTCATCGTCAACGCGCCGGATCTGGGCACCGGCCTGGGGCAGCTGCTGGAACAGGGCCGTGAGCTGCAGGACATGTCCTGGGTGCTCGCCGCGATCCTGCTGATCCTGATCGTCGGCATCGGTATCGAGCTGCTGATCTTCGCCCCGATCGAGCGCCGGGTGCTGCGCAGCCGCGGCCTGCTGGTCAAGGGCTGACCCATGGACCCACGCCCCACGCTCGTCGTCATCGCCCACGGCAGCCGTGACCCGCGGCACGCGGCGACCGTCTCCGCACTCTGCGCGCGGGTGCGGGCGCTGCGGCCGGGGCTGCGCGTCGAGGTCGGCTCTCTCGACTTCAACGCCCCCCGGGTGTCGCGAGTGCTGGAGCGCCTGTCGGCCGAGGGGGTCAGGGACGTGGTGGCGCTGCCGCTACTACTGACCCGGGCCTTCCACGCGAAGTCCGACATCCCGGCGGTGCTGCGGGAGGCCGCCACCCGGTTGCCCCTGCTGACCATCCGTCAGGCCGACGTGCTGGGCCCTTCGCCCCTCCTGACCGCCGCGCTGGAGCGCCGGCTGGAGGAAGCCGGGTTGCGGCCCGGCGAGCGTCGCTCGACCGGGGTCGTCCTGGCCTCGGCGGGCTCCTCAGACCCGGAGGCGGGCGCAGTGCTCGCTGAAACCGCGCGGGAGTGGCGGCGCACCGCTGGATGGTGTGCCGTGCGGCCTGCGTTCGCCTCCGCATCCCTGCCCCGTACGGCCGACGCCGTGCGGGAGCTGCGCGCCGAGGGCGTCGAGCGGGTGGCCGTCGCCCCGTACGTCATCGCCCCCGGTTTTCTCCCGGACCGGATCGCCGCCGGGGCCCGCGAGGCCGGCGCCGATGTGCTGGCGCCGGCCCTGGGGGCCGCGCCGGAGATGGCCCGGCTGCTGCTGCGGCGTTACGACGACGCGGCGGCGGACCGGGCCCGCGGGGACCGGGCGGCGCTGAGCGCCTGACCGGCCCCGCGCGGGGTGCCGGTCAGCCCGCCGCGGTGCGCAGCCAGACCGTGGTCCACGGCGGCAGCTGACCGCCGTCGACCGGCGCGGAGGACAGCAGGAGTTCGCCGGCCGGCAGCGGCCGGGCCTCGTCCGACAGGTTGGCCACGCACTCCCAGCCGCCCGAGCGGCGGAAGTGGAGAATCCCCGCCTCGGCGGCCGCCCCGTCGTCGGTCCACTCCAGCGCCTCGTCGGCGATCAGCCGGCGGCGGGTGGCCAGCGCCGCGCGGTACAGCTCCAGCGGCGAGGAGGCCACCCCCTGCTGGGCCTCGACGGACCACTCGCCCCAGCCGGTGGGCTGCGGCAGCCATGCGCCGCCGTCGCCGAACCCGTACGAGCTGCCCTCGCGCCGCCACGGCAGCGGCACCCGGCAGCCGTCGCGCCCCTTGAGCCGGCCCGCACTGCGGACCGACACCGGGTCCTGGAGGCTCTCGCGGGCCAGGTCGGCGACCTCGGGCAGGCCCAGTTCCTCGCCCTGGTAGACGTAGCTGGAGCCGGGCAGCGCCAGCATCAGCAGGGTCGCGGCCAGCGCGCGGCGCAGCCCGAAGTCCCGGTCCAGCGACGGCTCCTGGCCGTCGGAGAGCAGCCAGGCCTCCTCGTCGCGGCCGTCCGGCAGGCCGTAGCGCGAGGCGTGCCGGATCACGTCGTGGTTGGAGAGCACCCAGGTGGCGGTGGCACCGGCGGACCGGGCGTCGGCGAGCGCGCTGTCGATGGAGGCCCGCAGCTCGGGCGCGTCCAGCTTCGCCTTGAGGAAGTCGAAGTTGAAGGCCTGGCCCAGCTCCTGGGGGGTGGCGTAGGCGGTGCGGCGGGAGTTGCGCACCCAGGCCTCGGCGACGGCGACGCGCGGCGGGTCGTACTCGTTGAAGACCTTGCGCCACTCGCGGAAGATGTCGTGGACCCCGTCCCGGTCCCAGAAGGGGTGGCTGCCGTCCTCGGGCAGGTCCTCCGGCCGGTAGCTCTCCACGCCGCCGATGTCGCGCAGCGGGGCGGCCAGGTCCTTGGCGAGGCCGTGGGCCACGTCGACCCGGAAGCCGTCGACGCCGCGGTCCGACCAGAAGCGCAGGGTCTGCCGGAAGTCGGCGCGGACCTCGGGGTTGTCCCAGTTGAAGTCGGGCTGTTCGGGGGCGAAGAGGTGGAGGTACCACCAGCCGTCGGGCAGCCGGGTCCAGGCCGGGCCGCCGAAGCAGGAGACCCAGTCCGTGGGCGGCTCCTCGCCCCGCTCGCCGCGGCCCTCGCGGAAGACGTAGCGCTCCCGGGCGGCGGAGCCGGGGGCGGCGCGCAACGCCTCCTGGAACCAGACGTGCTGGTCGGAGGAGTGGTTGGGCACGATGTCGACCATCACCTTGATGCCGAGGCGGTGGGCCTCGGCCACCATGGCGTCGAAGTCGTCCAGGGTGCCCAGCCGGGGGTCGACGTCGCGGTAGTCGGCGACGTCATAACCGCCGTCGGCCAGCGGTGAGGGGTAGAAGGGGCTGAGCCAGACGGCGTCCACGCCCAGGTCGGCGAGGTAGGGCAGCCGGGAGGTCACGCCGGGGATGTCACCGAGACCGTCACCGTCGAGGTCGGCGAAGCTGCGCGGATACACCTGGTAGACGACGGCCTGCCGCCACCAGTCGGTGGTGTTGCTGTCGGAGCCGAGGTGCTGTGCGGTCACGTGGATACCCTTCGGTGCGGTGGCGTTTGCCGTGGAGGACGTGGAGCGGGAGGCGGCGCGGTGCGGCGCCGCGCGCGGTGGGACGGGGCGGGACCGGCAGCGCCGGTCGCGGGGCCGGGGGCTCATCCCTTGACCGCCCCCGAGGTCATGCCGGACACGATCGAGCGGCGGAAGATCAGGACCAGGATGCCGATCGGCAGGGTGGCCGCGACGGCACCCGCGAAGAGCGTCCCGTAGGGGACCGTGTACTGGCTGGTGAACAGGGCGATGCCGACCGGAACGGTGCGGTGGGCGTCCTCGCTGTTGAAGGTCAGCGCCAGCAGGAACTCCGACCAGGTCGCGGTGAACGTGAAGATGCCCGCGGTGAACAGCCCCGGCCGGGCGAGCGGGGCGATGACGGTGAGCACGGTGCGCAGCGGCCCCGCGCCGTCGACGGTCGCCGCCTCCTCCAGTTCCTGCGGGATGCCGACCAGGTAGTTGCGCATGATCCAGATGGCGAACGGCAGGTTGAGCGCGACATACGGCACGATCAGACCGGCGTAGCTGTTGAGCAGTCCCACCTGCCGCTCCAGCAGGAACAGCGGGACGACCAGCGCGATCGGCGGGAAGACGGACAGCATCAGCAGCGCGGTCATCAGCGGGCCGCGGCCGCGCAGCGGGGTGCGGGCCAGGGCGTACCCCGCGAAGAAGGACAGCCCCAGGACGAGGACCGTCGACACCGAGGCCACCAGCACGCTGTTGAGCAGATAGTGGCCGATGCCGTTGCGGACGAACGCCTCGGTGTAGTTGCCGAGCGTGGGCGACTTGGGGACCAGGGTCGGCGGGGCCGCGCTGATCTCCCCCGGGCCCTTGAAGGACGAGGCGAGCATCCAGTACAGCGGGAGCGTCGACAGCACGACGATCGCCAGACCGCCGAGGTTGACGGCGTTGAGGTACCGGCGGATGCCGGTGGCCGGTACACGGCGGCTCATCCCCGCCCCCCTTCGTCGGCCTGGGCCTTGAAGAGCCGCAGGAAGAGCAGACAGCAGCCGATCACGATGACCGCGGTGGTGGTCGCCACCGCCGCGCCCCGGCCGATTTCGAGATTCTGGAAGAGCGTCTTGTAGCCCAGGATCGCCAGGGACTGGGTGGCGGTGCCGGGGCCGCCCTGGGTCAGCACGAAGGGCAGGTCGAAGATGCCGAAGGCCTGGAGGATGCGGAAGAGCACGGCGATGGCCATGATCGGGCGCAGCTGCGGCAGCGTCACCTTCCAGAACGTGGTCCAGGCGTTGGCGCCGTCGATCTCTGCCGCCTCGTAGACGTCGCCGGGAATCAGCATCAGCCCGGCAAGGACGACAATGGCGACAAAGGGCGTGGTCTTCCACACGTCGACCACCACCATGGCGCCCATGGCGGAGGCGGGCTGCCCCAGGATGTCCGGCTGGTGGCCGAGCACCTGCGCGAACAGCCAGGTCAGTCCGCCGTAGGTGCCGTTGTAGAGATATCCCCACAACTGGGCGGCGACCACATTGATCAGCGCCCAGGGCAGCAGCAGCACGGCGAGGACCCCGCCGCGGGCGGCGCCCAGCCGCTCCAGCACCAGCGCGGCCACCGTGCCCAGCACCAGCTCCAGCACGACGGTGACGACGGTGAACCCGAAGGTGAACAGGAGCGCCTCGCGCCACTCCGGGCTGCTCAGCACGGCGGCGTAGTGGTCACCCGTCAGGGACGCGATGCGGAACCCGCCGTATTCCAGGCGGACCTCGGCGAAGCTCAGCAGCACGGAGAAGAGCACCGGGACGACCGTCACCGCGGCGATGGTGAGCAGCGCCGGCGAGGCGAAGAGCCAGCCGGTGCGGGCCTTGCGGCGGCGGCTCGTACGGGCCGGACCGCCGTCGCGCGCGGCCGGTGTCCTCGGCGGGCCGGCCGGTCCGGGGGCGGTGTCCCGCGACACGGTCGCGGCGGAGGGCACGGCGGTCACAGGGCCCTGCCTTCCAGCGCGGTGCGGATGTCGTCGCGGGCGGCGCGCACGGCCCGGGCCGGGGAGGTCCGGCCGCCGGTCACCGCGTTGCCCTGGGTGTAGAGCGCCTTGCTGACCTGGGAGTAGTAGGGGGTCTGCACGGGGCGGGCGACCAGGCGCAGCCCGTGCGCCATGGTGAGCGTGGGGTCGCCGGCCTGGTGCGCCGCGGGCCTGGTGAGCACCTCTTGCATGGCCGGGATCACCCCGGCGTTCTTCAGCAGGATCATCTGGGCCTCCTCGCCGGCGCAGAAGCGGGCGAAGGCGACCGCGGCCCCGAGGTTGTGGGAGTTGGGGTTGACGAAGTTGCTCCAGCCGCCGGCGCAGCTCACCCCGGGCGGGCCGCCGCCGTCGAAGCCCGGCCGGGGGGCGACGCCGACCCGTCCCGCGATCTTGGAGACCGAGCGGTCGGCCGCGTTGCCCCAGGCGTAGGACCAGTTGCGCAGGAAGACACCGCGGCCGCCGACGAAGGCGTCCTGCGAGTCCGCCTCCACGTACGTGGTGACCGTGGCGGGCGAGACTCCGGTCTCGGTGAACTCCCGCATCAGCGCGAACGCCCGCTCCGCGCCCGGGCCGTTGAGCGCCACACCGCCCGAACCGTCCAGCACGGGGGCGTCGGCGTCGGCCAGGAACTCGGCGACATTGCAGGTCAGCGACTCCGAGACGGTGGCCTGCCAGAGGAAGCCGTAGGCGGCGTCACCGGCCCGCTGGATCTTCCGGGAGGTGCGCAGCAGTTCCTCCCAGGTGCGGGGCACCGGCAGTCCGTGCTTGGCCAGCAGGTCCTTGCGGTAGAAGAGGTAGGCGCTGTCGGTGTAGAAGGGCAGCGCGTAGACGGCGCCGCGGTATTCGCTGACCCTGCGCAGCGCCGGCGGGTAGCCCTCCCAGAAATCCTTGGGCAGCAGCTTCTGCAACGGTAGGGCAAGGGAGTTGGCGCCGAACTGGGCGGGCCAGGTGGTGTCGCCGAGATAGACGTCCGGAGTGGGTGAGGCGCCCGCGAGCTGAGTGGTGACGGCGGCGCGATTGGCGTCGGTGGCGCTCAGGGCGTTCGACTTCCGGACGCGGATATTCGGATAGCGGCGCTGGAAGGCACGAATGATCAGGTCGGCCACCACCGGGCCGTTCCTGGAGGGGATTTCGGACACCCACCAGGTGAGCGTGGCCGGGGTACGCGGGGTGTGGGCAGCCTGGGTCAGCAGGGTGTCCAGGGGCTTGCCCGCGCAACCGCTGAGGAACCCGGCTCCGAGGGCGATACCGCTCGCGAGCAGGGTTCTGCGGCGCAAGGCCATACGTGCTCCTCACGTCTTGGCTGACTTCGATGACAGCGCTTGCAGGCTAGAAGTGGCCTTGTCGCCAGGTCAACGGGTGGTGAACAACAGATTTCGGGGACAATTCCCTTGGCAACGCTGTCATCGCGATTTTGTGCTAGCGTCCCGGCATGTCCTCAGCTCGGAGCGAGGCCACGATGGCCGATGTGGCCCATCGGGCGGGGGTCTCGGTGTCCACGGTGTCGCGCACGCTGCGCGGGCTGTCCACCGTCTCGGACACCACCCGCGCCCGCGTCGAAACCGCGGCCCGCGAGCTCTCGTTCGCGATCACCCGCAGCGCCTCCAGCCTCGTCACCGGCCGTACCGGCCGGGTCGCCGTCCTCATGCCCAACCTGGCCTCGTGGTTCCTGAGTTCGGCGCTGTCCGGGATGGCGCCCGCGCTGCGCGAGGCGGGCCTGGACCTGCTGGTCTACAGCGTGAGCGACGTCCACGAACGCGCCGACTTCTTCGACCGGCTGCCCGCCCGCCGCAACGCCGACGCGCTCCTCGTGGTGAGCTTCGCCCTGACCCCCGCCGAACGCGCCCGGCTGGACGATCTAGGGATGCCCCTGGTCTTCGTCAGCCAGCACGCACCGGGGCGCCCCAGTGTCTACGTCGACGACGAGGACGCCGCCCTGCGCGGCACCCGCCATCTGCTCAACCTCGGCCACCGGCGGATCGCCTTCCTCCAGACCTTCGACGAGACCGGCTTCGCCTGGAGCAGCAAGAACCGGCTCGCCGGCCACCTGCGGGCCCTCGCCGACGCCGGGCTGGAGCACGACCCCTCCCTGGTGATGAGCGTGCCCGGCTGGAAGGGCAGCGGCATGGCCACGGCCGTGGGGCGGCTGATGAGCCTCCAGGCCCCGCCGACCGCGCTGTTCACCGAGACCGACGACCTGGCGTTCCGGCTGCTGGCGGCGCTGCGCGCGGCCAACGTCTCGGTTCCCGGGCAGGTTTCGGTGATGGGCTTCGACGACCACGTCATGGCGGGGGTCATGGGCCTGACCACCCTGGCCCAGCCCGCCGTGGAACTCGGCCGCACCGCCATAACCCTCACCCGCGCGGTGATCGACGACTCCGACGGCGCCCACGCCCGCCACATCGTCCTGCCCACCGAACTCGTCCCCCGCGGCAGCACGGCTCCGCCACCCACGGGGAGTTGAGGCGGGGCCCGTCCTCCTGGTCACGAAGCGGAAGCGGCAACCGGGGGCGACCGCGATTTCGCTGACGTCGGCCCCCCAAGCCGGTGCGACTCCGTCACGACAACAGCGCAGACGAATTCCTCGCTCTCGTGCATCACGGTCCACGGCCTCCATGACCGACACGTCGCGGTGAAGGCGTCGACCTGAACATCCCGCTGGTCGTACACGTCGTCTTCGTCGGCAAGTCCCGGAGAGGCTCGGCGTTCGAGCACCGCGTCCACCATGCGCGGGGCGCCCCGGCCGGCACGTCATCGCCAACGGTCCGCCACGCCGCGCACCGGTCGAGTGGCCCGCGGTCGTCGGCCGAGAGCCGGTGACGCCCCCCGACGACGCCGCCCCGCATACACCGATGGAGACCCTTCCGGCACCACGTCCCCGCGAGCGGGAGGGAACAGAGGGGTGATGAGTTACCCCCTCACTAGTAACCTGGAAACTATGACGTACAGGCGCTCAACGTTGGCTCTGGCGGTGCTGTCCCTGCTGGCCGAGGTGGACCACCAGCAGCAGCCCGGCATGCACCCCTACAAGATGCAGCGGTTGATGAAGGACCGCGGCAAGGGTGAAGTGGTCAACGTGGGCCAGCGGGCCAGCCTCTACCGCACCATCGACCGGCTGCACCGCAAGGGGCTGATCGAAGTACGGGAGAGCAGCCGCGAGCACAACCGCCCCGAGCGCACGCTCTACGCCCTCACGGACGAGGGGCGTGCCGTATGGCGTGACTGGATGCTCGACGCGCTGGCGGCTCCGACCCGCGAGTACCCGGAGTTCCTGGCCGCCATGGCGTTCGTCCCCCTCCTCGAACCCGGCGAGGTGGCCGAACAGCTGGAGAAGCGCCGGACCAACCTCGCCACCGAACTGGCCCGGCTCGACACGCAGATCGCGGCGTCGGGCGAATGGGGCCGGCTGTTCACCCTGGAAATGGAGTGCATGCGGGCCACGACCGCCGCGGAACTGCAGTGGGTGGAATCGGTGATCGCGGACCTGCACTCCGGGCGCATCACCTGGACCAAGGAGTGGCTGGCCGCGATGGCGGCCGCCCACGCCCGCTAGGACCCGTCCGCGGCGTGTGCGGCACGCCCCGGACCACGGCGCCGACGCGCCGCCACCATGACGAAATGGGGGACCACCATGCCCGGTTTACCTTTGCATGTCATCATCATCGGCGCCGGCACCGGCGGGCTCTGCCTCGCGCAGGGCCTCAAGCGGGCGGGCGTCAGCGTCGCGGTCTACGAGCGCGACCGCACCCGCCGCGACGGTCTGCAGGGCTACCGGGTCGGCATCGACGCCGACGGCAAGCGGGCGCTGCGGGCCAACCTGTCACCGGAGCTGTACGACACCTTCCTCACCACCTGCGCCCAACGCCCCCTGTACGGCAACCAGATGACGCACGAGAAGAAGTTCCTCTTCTCGGCGGGACCCGAGGTGCTGAAGGCGGAGGACCAGCCGTCGGAGGATGACGCCGACGAGTCGGTGAGCCGTATGACGCTGCGCCAGGTCCTGCTGAGCGGCGTGGAGGACGTCGTCCACTTCGACAAGAGCTTCACCCACTACGAGCAGCACGACGACGGACGCGTCACCGCCTTCTTCGCCGACGGCGAGTCCGCCACCGGCGATGTCCTCGTGGGCGCCGAGGGGGCCAACTCCCCCGTCCGCCGGCAGTATCTGCCGCACGCCAAGCTCGTCGACACCGGGCTGATCGGTATCACCGGCAAGACCCCGCTCACCGACGAGACCCGGGCGCTGCTGCCCAAGGAGGTGACGGAGGGCGTCACCATGGTGCACGGCCCCAAGGGGTTCATGTGCATCCTGCATGTGATGCGCTTCAAGTGGGACGAGGACGGCAAGCCGAAGGTGGGCATCGGCAGCACCGACGCGGAGGCGCTGCGCGCCTGGCCGGGGATGCTCTACGACAACAGCCGCGACTACATCATGTGGGGCTTCGCCGCGTCGGAGAAGTGGCTGCCGAAGGACGTCACGCAGCTGCGCGGCGCCCGGATCCAGCAGCTCGTGACGGAGAAGACGAGCACGTGGCACCCCGACTTCCGGCGCATCTTCTCGCTCGGCGACCCGGACAGCAGCTTCCCGCTGGTGATCCGCACGTCCGAGCCGATCGACCCGTGGCAGCCCAGCAGCGTCACGCTCATCGGGGACGCCATCCACACCATGACGCCCGGCCGCGGGGTGGGCGCCAACACCGCGCTGCGCGACGCCCGGCTGCTCACCCGCAAGCTGGCCGCCGCGAGCCGCGGGGAGCTGTCCCCCCTGGACGCGGTGGGCGGGTACGAGTCGACGATGACGTCCTACGCCTGGGACGCCGTCATCAAGTCCCGTGCCCAGATGGACGGTCACTCCGTCATGCACAAGGGTGATCTGCTCGGCACCCTGGCCCGCACGGGCATGCGCACCGCGATGCGCACGATGAACCATCTGCCGCCGGTCAAGCGCAAGATGGTCCTCGCGGAGAGCTCGTTTCGCGGTGCCGGCCGCGAGGACGAGGACTGACCCACCGGGCGGCCGGGACGCCTCGCGCGTCGTCCGGAACACGCGGGTGCGCCGCGTGTTCCGGACCGGTCACGGGGCGCGCGGGTCGCCGGATTCCGGCTCCTCCTCCGGCGGAGGCGGGAGCAGCGGTACGCCGACCAGCCATCCGGTGGAGTGCCCCAGCGAGGCCAGCATGGTCAGCACGGCGCGCCCCACGGCGCGCCAGGGGCCCCCGTCCGCTGCCGTCCGTCCACCGCGGTCAGTAGGCCGCGGTGACATGGAAGATCTCGAACGGGCGGCCGCCGTCGTGGTCCCGGAACGGGCGCAGCGGTGAGGTGCTGTCCCGGTGGTAGGCGCGCTCGATCGCCGCGGCGTCCTCGGCGACGTGCCGCACGACCACCCGGACCTCCTCGCTCATCCCGCGGCCTCCCAGTCGTGGTGGCCCGCCGCCGCGTCCGGGTCCGCCGTGAGGTGGGCGACGACGGTCATCGTGGTCATCGAGCCGTCGCTGCGGAAGGGGTGCGGATGGCTTCGGTGGTCGAGGTGGCGCCGGCTGGTCTCGAACTCCCGGAAGCGGGGCTCGTCCACCCAGTCGCTGACGATGTGGTAGACGCCCTCCTCGTCGAGGCTGCGGGAGAGCCACTGCCCCAGGTTGGCGGGGTGGGAGGTGACCGAAGCGCCGACGTCCCGCCAGACCTTCTCGAAGTCCTGCTCCATGCCCGGCCTGATCTGCATCCGCAGCATCACCCGGAACGGCTGCGCCGCCCCGCCCATCAGGAGATCCCCCCGTCGACGGCGAGGGTGGCGCCGGTGACATAGCTGGAGAGGTCGCTGGCCGGCCAGAGCACCGCGGCCGCGATCTCGTCGGGGGTGCCGAGCCGGCCGAGGGCCGTCTTGGCTCCGTAGCGGGCGCGCATCGCCTCGGCCTGCTCCGGGCTCATCGCATCCAGCGCCCCGGTGGCGATGACGCCGGCGGCAAGCAGTGCCGTTCGCCGCGCTGACCTACGCCATCCGGCCGGGGCGCGAGGACGAGGTGGCCGAGGTCTTCGCCGGCTTCCGCCGGATCGGCTCCCCCTCGGCCCCCGGCACCGCACCGCCCGCCCGCCTCCTGTCCACCGCGGTGTTCCTGCGCGACGCGACGCTGGTGCGGGTCATCGAGTACGAGGGCGACCTCGACGCCGTCGCCCGTCACATGGCCGCCCAGCCCGGCGTCCAGGAGGTGGAACGCCGCCTGAAGCCCTACCTCAACTCACCACGCGACACCGACAGCATCGACGGCTTCGTCCGCGCCTTCCGGCAGAGCCTCCTGCGCTGCGTCACCCAGATCGGGGTCCCCCACGGCTGACCGGCCCCGCCACCGCCCCGGCCGTCTCGCGATGGCCGGGGCGGAGCGACGTGCACCGGGCCCACTTGGAACGTCGGTCACCTCCCTCACGAGGGTCCCCGCACCTTGGTCTCCTCGCCCGGAACTCCACATGGAGGGCGGGGCATGGCCGTCAGGTCGCAAGAATAAATCCCAAGAATCCCGTAAGGGTGACCGAAATGACCGGTGCCATTGCGCACCATTTCGAATACTCGTATTTTTCCCTCCTGACACCTTGACGCCATTCCTCGCCGTACTTGAGAACGGGTTTCCAGGATGGAATGAGGCCGATCGTGAGACCGACCCACCCAAAGGAGTAGGCAACCAGCATCTGCTCAGGGCTCCAGGGTCGGTACTGGAGGCCGCCTACTACGATCATGCCGACGCAGCATCCGACGGAAATAACGAAGGACATCACCGTCACCTTGGGCATCTTCAGCCATCTGTCCATGTAAAGGCAGAAGACGAACGTGGCGAAAGCTGCCATGAGCAGAAGGTAGGGGAGGGGCAGCCGTGCGAGCATGCCGGGTCCTTTCCACAGCGCACGAGGGCCGCCGGCTGGTGCGCCGCCGATCCTTGTGCGTGATTTCTACAGCACTTCGTCAGAATCCGAGGGATCCCAGCAAGCCGGTGATGGGGGATACGAGGTCGTGTCCGATCTGTGTGATCTTCGTGGCGATCTGGGATCCGCCGAGTGCTCCGATCCACTTGGACTGGCCGAAGGTGATCACGCTGAGTGCGGCGCTTGCGAGGGATGACCTGAAGTCTCCGCTTGTCCATCCGTGGCCGATTCCGGTGAACAGTACGTTCAGTCCGGAAAATGCTAGGGAGGCAGCCCCCAAGTGGCCCGCAAGCAGCTCAAGTGCCGCCCCAGCGGGCGGGAATACCATACCCGCCCCTAGGCCGATGACGCCGACCCCAGCAGAGAGGAATCCAGCAATGATGCTGGCCCAGTTGGTGGTGGTGGCCAGCCACTGTGCGCTCTCCTTCCACCAGGGGAGGCCATCTTTGACCTTGTCGTTCTCGGGGGTATCCGCGGGGTTCTTCCCGGCCTTCTTGGTCTTCCGGGCCTCCTCGGCTGCGTTCTTTGCCGCGGCGGCGATTTCGGCCTGGCGTTTGGCTGTGGCGATCCGGTGGGCCTGGGTGGCGGCTGCGGCCGCCGTCTTGGCGTCCTTCCCGGCCTGGAGGGCGGAGGCACGGGCGGAGGCGGCGGAAGACTGGGCCGAGTTGGCGGAGGCCACCGCGCGGCCGGCGGCGTCCACGGCGCGGTTGGCGGAGTAGTTGGCCGAACGGGCGGCCGTACGGGCGGTGGAGGCTGCCTGCTTGGCTTTGTTGGCCGAGGCTTGTGCGTCCTTGGCTGACTGCTCGGCTGCATCCGCCTTCGCATCGGCCTGTTGGGCGGAGGTGGCGGCCTGGGCGGCTGCATTCTTCGCCCTGTCGGCCCACTTGGCTGCCTCGGTGGCGAGGTCGCGGGCCCTGGCCGCGGCCTCCTGAGCACGGGCGGCGCTTTCCTGGGCCTTGTGAGCGATCTTCGCGGCGGCGGCGATCGCGCCTTGGATGGCGGCGATGTGGGTGGCGGAGTCGTGATCGAGCTGCGCCGTCTTGTACTGGACGGAGGCGACGAAGTTGCGGCGCATCCATGCCGGGCCGTCCAAGGCGGCCTCGGCATGGGCTTTGGTGTAGGGACCCGCGGTGGCGAGGATGGTGGAGGCGGCCACCGCGTCGTCCTCCCGCTGAGCTGTCTCGAAGGCACCGCTGAGGAATGCGTAGATGCTCTGGGCGGTTCCGGCGTCCAGGGCGTCGGTTGCCGCTTTCTCCACCGCTTTGCCGGGGCCGTCGGCCAGGATCGCGGCGATGGCGACACGGTTGTCGTCCTCGGCGGCCTCGATGACACCCGTGGTGAGGAACTTCGTGGCGGCGTCCGGATCGTCGCTCTCCAGTGCCGCGGTCGCGGCCTCGGCGACATCCGGGGTGGATATCTGGGCGAGGTAGAGGAGGGTCTCGCGGTCGTCCTGCCGCTGGGCGAGTTGCCGGTCGGTGTCGATCCAGGCGTGGATGTCGGTGTCCGCGCCGGCCAGGGCGAACCGGGCGGACTCACGTGACCAGGCACCGTGGGAGTTCATCAGCGCCAGGGCCGCCTTGCGCCCGAGGGCGGCGGCGTGGTCGAACTCACCGGCCTTCAGTGCCGAATCGGCCTGGGAGATCAGGTCCTTGGTGGCCTGCTCGGTCTGCTCGGCCTGCGTACGACGGCCGGCGAGTTCCGCCCTCTCCTCCTCTTCGATCTGCGCGAGCAGTCGGGCCTCTTCAGACGCCTGCTTCAGGTCCTCGTCCAGCCGCTGCCATTCGGCCTCCCGCGCCTTCTTCTCCACGTCGACCGCCCGGGTGACGGCACTGCTGGCGGTATTGGCGGCCTTGGTGGCCCCGTTGGCGAACTCGGTGGACTTGTTCGCGTGGTCAACAGCCCGGCCCGCGTACTTGACGGCCCAGTCGGCGGCCGCCGCGGACTTCTCCGCGTGATCGGCTGCGCTGTTCGCGTCGTCGCGTGCGCTGCGGGCGGCTGCCGCCGCCGTGTTCGCCAACGCTTGTGCCGTCCCGGCGGCGTTGGTGGCGATCGAGGCGTTGGCACTCGCGATCCGCGCCTGCCGCGTGGCTTCCGCCGCCTGGGTCTGCGCGCTGCCCGCGGCGGAAGCGGCCGTGGCGGAGGCGGAGGCGGCAGCGGAGGCGTTACGGGCTGCCGAGGCGGCTGCGGACCCCGCATCCGCGGCCTGGGCCGAGGCGGCGGCGGCGAAGTCGGCGGCTTTCGCCGCGCTGCGGGCCTTGGCCGCGCCGTTGCGGGCGGCGACGGCGGCGTCCTTGGCGACGGAGGCCTTGGACGCGTCCTTGGAGGCGGCGATGGCGGCACCGTACGCCCGCGCGGCGGCGGACCCCGCGAGGGCGGCGGCCTGGCTCGCCGCCATGGCGGCGTAGGCGGCGCGGCGCGAGGCCTGGACGGCGGCGTGCGAGGCGCGGATGGCGACACGCGCCGAGTCGGCCGCCCCCTCCGCGGCCCCGGCTGCCTTGCGGGCCGCCCGGCCGCACTTCACCACGTCGTCCTGGGCCGCGCTCGCCTCGGCCGCAGCCTCCTGCGCCGCCTTCTTGGCCTGAGCTGCGGCTGTTTCCGCGCGGGCGGCGGCTTCCTGGGCCTGTTTCGTCTTCGCGTCGGCCTTGTTGCCCTCGCGCTCGACGACCGCGACGAGTTCCTCGATCGTCGCGGACTCCTGGTCGCGGGCGCGGGCGATGTGCTGGCCGGTGTCGAGGAACCATTCGATGTCACTGCCCGTACCGTCCAGGGCCCGGGAGGCGTACTTCTTCACCTCCGGCCCCGCCTGTACCAGCAGCGTGGAGACCTCGACGCGCATGTCTTCCAGTCGGGCGGTGTACTGGCCGTCGGTGAGGTACTTCTCCAACGCGGCCCGGGTGCCGAGGTCCAGAGCGGCGCCGCCCTCGCGTCGCACACCCTTGGCGCCCGCGGCCATCACGGTCGCGGTGGCGACCCGCAGGTCTTCCATCATGCCGGCCTCGAAGCCGCCCTGGAGGTAGTCGGCGATGGCGGCATCGCCGTCATCGAGCGCTCTGGAGGCCTCGCGTCGAGTGCCCTTACCGCCTGCGGCAAGAGAGGTGGCGATGGCAACGCGGTTGTCCTCCGCCGTCGCCCTGGGGAGTTCGGTACTCAGGAAGGTCTGGACGTCGGCATCGGAGCCGAGCAGCGCTGCTTCCGCACCGGCGCGCGCGGCCTTGCCACCCAGCAGCCACGCCTTGACGACCTTCGCCCGGTCGGTGTCGGGTAAGCGGAACGGGTCGCCGTCATCGCCGTCATCCGGTGGAGCATCGGCGTGGGCGGCTAACGGATTCAGGACGAGGCTGGAGACGGCAACTGCCGCGGTGGCGGCCGTCAGCGTGCCCAGCACACGCCGTCTGCTCCAAAAAGTGGTGTCCAACGTGATCCTTCGGGTCGGTGCCCGGCGGTGGCACACCTGTGGCGGCTCCCCCGGACAGACAACGTCACGCTGCCGTCGCCATGTCCCCGCGACGGTGTGCGAGTTCAGAGGACGCGACCGGCGCGCAAGCTGTGACCATATGCAGGTAAAGAACGCATTGGCTACTGATTGGTCAAAGTAATGAGATGAGAAAGACCACAAAGGATCTTTATTGCACTTTCTCCCTAATTGTCCACTTTTTTTGACTGGCGTGGGATGGGTGCACCTGTTTGAATTCGACCCCTCCGTGGCCAGCCGAGCACCACCTGCCCGAGCAGGCCGGCGCCGCAGGTCGCAACTCATCTTTCGGACGAGGGGCCTTGTATGAATCACTTACGGCGGATCATCGCCACCGGCGCGGCTGCCGTAGCCTGCGCTGCCGCAGCCATCGCCACCTCCGCCTCCTCCCCCGCCGCCGGCTCCGACGCTCCACTGACGGTGGCCGAAGCCCAACCCGGCTCCGTTGTCGAGCACTTCGACTACCCGGACGCCGCCAAGATCAAGGACGAGAAGGGGATCATCCTCAAGCGGGGCGACGGCCACATCACTCTCGCGGACTGCTCCTCGGCCGCCGGACTGATGGAGGTGTGGTCGCGGGACGATTCCCGGGTCTGCTTCCGCACCAGCGGGACCTTCGGCTACCTCACCCTGGAAATCCCCTCGGTTCACACCATCAAGGGCTCAGCCGACCACGCCGCTGAAGTCACCCTCACGGAACCCACGGCCCAGCCGCAGGAAGTCGCCGTCCCCAAGGGCAAATGGACGCCGGTCGGAGAGCCCACGGATCCGCAACGTCGCGAGTACACCCTGGTCGAGATCCGCACCAGCAAGTAGGCCCGCACAGCACGGCATCCGCACCACCCCTGCGGAGCGCGCAGGTCGGTTCTCCACCCACGGCGGCCGTCGGCGATGCCGGCCCACGCTGCTGTGCGGCGTCAGAGAGCCCCACGCCGAGGCTCAGTTGTTCCTCCACACTCCGACATACTCAAGGACCACCATGTCTGCCAAGCACTTACGCACCGCGTGGGCTGCCGCTCTCCTTGCCACCACGACGGCCGCGACCAGCCTTGTCACCGCGGCGCCGGCCGGCGCCCTGGCGGGTGCCGACGTCCCCGACGCCACCTACGCGTTCACCGCGAAGATCAATGTCGCCGAGCACCAGGCCTGTTCGGGAGTGCTGGTGGACCCCCAGTGGGTGCTCACCACGGCCAGCTGCTTCGCGGACGGCGGCAAGCCTGCTCAGGCCGGCAAGCCCGCAGCCAAGACCACCGTCACCGTGGGCCGTACCGACCTGTCCCGGAACGACGGGAAGGTGGTGGAGGCGGTCGAACTCGTCCCGCACGCCGACCGGGACGTGGTGATGGTCAAGCTCGCCCGCCGTGCGCTGGGCATCACCCCGGTCAACCTCGCCGCCGAGGGCCCGGCCGCGGGCGAGCAGCTGACCGTGACGGGCTTCGGCCGCACCACGACCGATTGGGTCCCCGACAAGCTGCACTCCGCCTCCTTCACCGTCACCTCCGCTGCCGGATCCGACGTTGGTCTGAAAGGGTCCGACCAGGCCGTGATCTGCCAGGGCGATGCCGGTGGCCCCGCTCTGCGCCTCACCGATGGCATACCGGAGCTCGTCGCCCTCAACAGCCGTTCCTGGCAGGGCGGCTGCCTGGGCACGGATCCCAAGGAGACCCGCACCGATGCGGTCGACGTGCGCGTCGACGACCTTTCGGACTGGATCCGCCGCACCGCCTTCCGCGTCCAGGACGACGTCACCGGCGACGGCATCGCCGACCTCGCCACGGTCTGGAACGACGGAACCCTGCACCTCTACCCGGGCGAGGTGAACAAGGGGCTGGGCGGACAGAACCTCTCCCAGCTCGGCGGCACCGGCTGGAAGACCATGAAGCAGCTCGCCAAGGGCGACTTCACCAACGACGGCGTCGCCGACCTCATGGCCATCTGGGCCGACGGCACCCTCCACCTCTACAAGGGCGACGGCAAGGGCAAGTTCGCTGCCGGAGCCACCGTCGCCGAGGGCGGCAGGACCTGGGGCTCGGTGAAGCAGCTGACCGCCGGCGACTATGACGGGGACGGGATCTCCGACCTCATGGCGGTGTGGGGCGACGGCACCCTGCGCCTCTACCGGGGCAAGGGCGACGGGCAGCTCCAACCCCAGGTCAAGGTGACCACGGGCGGCGACACCTGGGGCACGGTGCGGCTGCTGCCCGGCGGAGACTTCAACGGCGACGGCATCGCCGACCTCATGGCCGTCTGGGACAACGGCACCCTCCACTTCTACTCCGGAAGCGGCACCGGACAGGTCGGCACGCAGACTCCTGTCCCGGTCGGCGACAACACCTGGGGCACGATTCGCCAGCTGACCGCCGGCGACTACACCGGCGACGGCATCGCCGACCTCATGGCCATCTGGACCGACGGCACCCTCCACCTCTACAAGGGCGACGGCAAGGGGGGCATCACCTCGGCCACCACCGTTCCCTACGGCGGCAACACCTGGAAGGCCATGCTGCAGTTCGCCTGATCGCGACGGTCGGACGCCCCTCCGGGCGGCCACGGACCACAACGCCGTTGCCGCGGCCGGCCGGCACGCTCCTTCTCCCCGCCCCGGCCGTCTGATGACCGCTGGGGCGGACCGGCGCGGACAGCCGCCCAGAAATGAGCGGTGCGGACGCTGCCGAGTCCCGCCCTCTGCGGGGAGCGGCGCCGAGAGCGGGAGTGGGCCGGCCGTCAGCTCTGCGCCGCCGTCTGCGACCGGCTGCTCAAGAGCTGGTTCGCCGCCTTTACCGCTTTCCTGCCGACAGCGCTGGCGCCTCGGGTTCCTCGTGCCGGGGAAGGCCGGCCAGCATGCCGAGGGAGGGGCTGTCCACCCCGGCGATCAGTGCGTCCAGCCCTACCTGGATGAGCTGGTCGGACCCGATCTGGCTACCGAATGCCCTCTCGTGCGCGAAGTGACGGAGCTGCTCGAGAGCGTCGTCGCGGATCATCGGCCTCTCCTCGGCGGGGTGCGGGGAGACGGACGCTCGCACATCCGCCAAGGCTGTCGCCAACTCCTTTCCTGCGGCCGTGACCCGTGTCCGTTTGGTGGCGAGCGGGGCCGGAACTCCCCCGGGGTCAGCGGAACACCTGCACATGCCTGCCAGCCATGCGGTGAACGTGCCCGGCGGGCGCCACCGCTCGCGCAGCGCGGGCCCCGAGCCCCTGGGAGCGGGCGCTGATCCAGGTACCGGCGAACTGCCCGGTGACCGCGACGGCCAGGATGAGGCCGAGGTCCCCCAGCCCCGACATCCCGATCCGGGAGAGGTCGGCGTTCAGCCCGGCCACGATGAAGTAGACCGGCAGCAGCAGCGTCGTCGTGAACTGCACACGAGGCAGCAGGACGCTCTTGAGGCCGGCGACTTCCTTCGGCATGACCAGACCGAACAGAAACGCCCCGAGCACGAAATGGAGACCGAGCGCCTGGGTCACCGCGGCCGACACCAGCACACCGGCGAGAGCCACCCACGCGAAGAGGTCGCACACGGCCGCCGACGTCAGCGCGATCGTGCCCAGCCAGGTGCCGCTCATGGACCGGTCGGTGAGGATGCGCGCCAGTACCGGAAAGGCGGTCACCGACACGGCCACGGCAAGGAACAGGACGAAGCCGGCCCGGCTTGCGGGGTGCCGCTCGCGGAGCAGGTGGAGCGCGAGCAGCGAACCGAGGGCGAACGGCACGGCGGCGGATCCGAGCACGGTGCCTGCGGCGATCCGCCCACAGCCCCGGAGCCTGCCGAAGTCGACCTCGAGACCCACCACGAACATGAAGAGCACGAGCCCGAGGTCGGCCAGTGCGTTCAGGTAGGGCCGGACGTCCATGGGGAACAGCGTGTGTGCGAGCGCCCCGTGGAACAGCGTGGGGCCCAGGAGGACGCCCCCGACGATCTCACCGATGACCGCCGGCTGGCCGAGCCGTTGCGCGACCCGTCCGGCCACCCGGGCCATGAGAAGGATCAACGAGAGATCTGCGAAGAGTATTGCCGCGTCGACGTCGGTCACCGGTCACCACCTCACGATTCCGTCCGCTGCCTGACTTGTGTCACGACGCCACCCGGCCCGGCCGAAGCACCCCCGCGTGCCGCCGCGTGCCGCCGGGTGCCGCCCGCGTGCCGCCCGGGACGCGTCAGGCACGTACCCGGCGCGTCCGGGCCCTTCGTGCGCGTCATCCTCCGGTATCGGACAGCGACCGCCCTGGAAGGTCACTGGAGTCCCAGGACTCCGGGCAGGCGCGGGTCGTCCTCCGCTGCACGAAGCGCCAGGGAGCCGAAGCCAGAGGGGCGAAGTCAGACGGGTCGAAGCGGGGGCGGTCGAAGCGAGGCGGGTCGAAGTCAGACGGGCCGAAGCGAGGCGGGTCGAAGTGAGGCGGTCGAAGTGAGGCGGTCGGAACCGCCGGGCAACCATCCGGCAACCCTTCGGACCGGACCCCGACTCCCGACGCACCCGGCAGGGACAATGCGCACGACACCGACGCCCAACCTGACCGAACTGACCTTGCTGACCACCGCCCGCTCTTCACCCCGTGCCGTCCTTCGGCTGTCATGGGTAGAGCACCCATCGGTGCGCCGGCGACCATCTGGGGGGACCTGATGCTGGACAAGAGTTACGTCGTGCCCTGGGGAAAGCGGGGGGCACTGCCCGCCGACACCGAGGCAGCCGTACGGGCCGAGCTTCTCCACGAGAGCACCCCGCTGCCGACGGGTGTGCGGCGGGAACGGTTCGAGCGCTCCTTCGCCGCATCGGTCGGCAGCCGGCACGCGGTCTCGGTGACCAGCGGAACGGTCGCCCTGCAACTGGCGGTCCGGATGCTCGGGCTGACCCCCGGCGACGAGGTGATCGCCACCCCGCAGACCCACCAGGCCACCGTCCGGCCGCTGTTCGACTACGACGTACAGGTCCGGTTCTGCGATGTCGACCCCACCACCCTGGCCGTCGACCCGGCCGTACTGGAGTCGCTGATCACCCCGCGCACCAAGGCACTGCTGCTGGTGCACTACGGCGGCTGCCCCGCCGAGATGGACACCGTCATGGCGCTGGCCCGCCGCCACGGCTTTCTGGTGCTGGAGGACTGCGCCCACGCGCTGGGCACCCGCTACCGCGGACGCAGCGCCGGGTCACTGGCGGACATCGCCACGTTCAGCCTCCGGAACTCCCGGAAGGACAGCGCCCTCGGCAAGGGCGGGCTGATCACCTGCGACCGCGACGACTGGGCCGAGCGCCTGCACCGGCTGCGTGCCGAGGACACCGACGCGCGGAGCGCGCACCTGCTGCCGCACCGGACGGCCACACCGAATGCCGCCCTGTGGACCCCGCACACCATCCCGCTCCACCGCGGCCGGACCCGGCGGCCGGGCGGGGACGCGACGATGCCGGACATGGTCGCGGCGCTCGGCGAGGCCCAGCTGGCCCGGCTCCCGGCCGCCACCGTCCGGCGGCGCACGCTCGCCGCGCGGCTGGACGAGGTGCTGGCCCGCTACCCCTTCATGACGCCCCAGTCGGCGCCCGCCCACAGCACGCACGCCTACCACCTCTACACCTGCTTCACCTCCCACCAGGAACTGCGCGACCGCCTCGTCCTGAGCCTGGACCGCCGGGGCGTGGAGATTCAGCTCCGCTACTTCCCCCAGCATCTGCTGCCGCAGTGGCGCCACCGCGGCCACCTGCGCGGCGAGTGCCCCGTCGCTGAACGCAGCTGGTTCGAGCAGCACCTGAACCTCCCCTGCCATGCCCTGCTGACCCCACATCAGGAGGACCACCTCGTCGAAGCGCTGGACGAGTCCCTCGCCGAACTGAACGGCGGCACACCGACCCCGCCCCCGGTACCGGCGACGGTCTGCGGCCGCTAGCCGGCAGCTGGGGGACAGTAGTCGCTCGGCGGCCGGGGCCGGTAGCCGACGTTCAGGTGGGCGGTAGTCACCGGTCGGCGGGCGGGGGTAATCGGTACTGGATAGCCGGTGGCGGGTGACGGGTGGTCCTCGCTCCGCCGGTCCCGGCAACTGCCACACCGTGGCCCGACGCGAGGCACCGCACGCCGCACCGCGCGGCCGCACCACACGGGCATACCGCCGCCTCGGCTGAACGGGCGGAAGATGGCCCGACCGCCGTCCTCCGGTCCCGTCCGCGGGAAGGGCGATGGCATGAGCCACACGCCCACCCCCAGAGCCGCCCCGCCCGGCAACGCCCCCGGCCTTCCCACCGGAGTGCCCCGGCGGCTCCCGCCGACCGGCGAGGTGCCCGGCCTCCCGCACCGATGGGAGGGCGGCCCACGGTGAAAGCCTTTGTGCTCCACAGGCTCGGCGAGGTCGGCGTCATCGAGAAGCCGGTTCCCGAGCCCGGCCCCAATGACGTGGTCGTGCGCACCACCGCGGCCTTGGTCTGTACGACCGACGTGCACGTCATGAGGGGCGTGATCCCGGTCGAGCCGGACGTGACACTGGGGCATGAGGCGGTCGGTGTCGTCCATGCGCTCGGCTCGGCCATCGAGGGGCTGGTCAAGGGCCAGCGGGTCGCGGCCGCCGGAATCACGCCCTGCTTCCAGTGCGACTCCTGCCAGCGCGGGTTCTCCTCGCAGTGCCATGGGCGGATGCTGGGCGGCGCCCAATTCACCACCCAGCGGGACGGGACCCTGGCTCAGTATTTTCTTGTCAACAACGCCGAGGCCAACCTCGCACCCATCCCCGACGAACTCTCCGACCACCAGGCGCTGTACGCGACCGACATGCTCTCCACCGGGTTCGTCGCCGCCGAACACGCGGAACTCGAACTGGGCGAGACCGTGGCGATCTTCGCGCAGGGCGCGGTGGGCCTGTCGGCGACGATCGGCTGCCGGCTCCTCGGTGCCGGGCTCATCATCGCCGTCGAGTCGGTCCCCGCCCGCCAGGACCTCGCCCGCCGCTTCGGCGCCGATCTGATCGTCGACCACACACAGTGCGATCCGGTGGAGCGCATCCTGCAGCTGACGGACGGCCAGGGGGTCGACGCGGCCATCGAGGCACTCGGCGCCCCCGAAACCTGGGAGGCCGCCTTCCGGGTCACGAAGCCGGGAGGCCGCATTTCCAACGTCGGGTATCACGGGGAGGTACACGAGCCCCTGAAGATCCCCCTGGAACCCTTCGGCTACGGCATGTCGGACAAGCAGGTCTACGGCGGCTTCAACCGCGGAGGACGCGGATGGCTGCGCCGCATCTTCCGGCTGATGGAAACGGGAAAGGTCGACCCCACCCCGATGACCACCCATGAATTCAGCTTCACCGAGATCGAGCGAGCATTCCGGATGATGGAAACGAAGGAAGACGGAATCATCAAGCCCCTCATTCACTTCGACTCGGACCTCGACCCCGGCATGGAAGCCGTCGTGGACACGAACTAGAACGTGGACGTGGACGTGGACTCGGGCAATGCGTAGACGTGACCGGCGGGTGCTGCGGGCATTGCGAGTTGGGATATCCGCCTGACGAGGCAGGGAGGGCTCCTCTCCCTGCCTCGTCAGGCGCGGGTTGAGCTACTCCTCCTTCACGTGAAGAGTGACGTCACCGGTCCTCCCCTTTCCCGTCATCCCACTCCAGGCAATGCCGGCCGGGCGGTTGGGGTGTCGGCCCGGCCCTTCTCGTAGACCGTCAGGCCGCGTGCCAGATGGAGGGGGACCAGCAGCAGTTCCACGATGAGGGCCTTCCAGGCGTAGACGAGGTTGACGGCCTTGGTCGCGTAGACGCAGGGGATGTTCAACAGCACCGTGGTGAGCGGGAGTTTGCGTCGGCGGGCGGCGTAGAGGAGGGGTGGTGTGGTCAGCAGGAGTTCGGCTCCGGCCCACCAGGCGAAGGCGAGGGCGGGTGGTTGGTCGGTGGTCGCGGCGAGCACGAACGGGGTCGCCCACCAGAGCGGTGCGGTGAGGATCTCCAGGAGTGCGAGGAGCACCCACACCGCCAGCAGGGGTTTGTGGACGATCAGCCGCCCGAGGTGCAGCCGGACGTTCTGGCAGAAGCCGGCCATCCATCGCCAGACCTGTTTGCGCAGGTACGTCAGCTCTTCCGGATCGGCGGCCAGGGCCACCGCGTCGGACACGTAGACCGCGCGTCTGCCCGCGATCTGCTGGGCCCACGTGTAGTCCATGTCCTCGACGATGGTGCGTTCGGGAAATCCGCCGAAGGCCATCAGATCGTCGCGGCGGAAGACGGAGCAGCAACCCGAGCACACCATGGGGCTGTTGGCGCGCGCCTGGATGGGACGGTGCCAGTGGAAGCCGAAGAGGTACTCGGTGGAGCGTCCGCGTTCCCAGAGGGTGCGGGTATGGCGGGTGCGGACCGTGCCTGCGGCGATGGAGACTTCGGGATCGTCGAAGACGGGCAGGACGGTCTCGATGTAGTCCGGCGCGAGGACGGTGTCCGCGTCGACGGCCAGGACGAGGTCGGTGGTGCACTGCGGGAGTGCGTAGTTCTGTGCCTTGGCCTTGCTGCCGAGGTTGTGTGGCGGACGGAGTACGGTCACGCCGTGTGACGCCGCTACGTCGCCGGTCCGGTCGGTGGAGGCGTCGTCCACGACCAGGATCCGGTCAGGCCGGACGGTTTGCCCTGCGAGGGACTCCAGCGTGGCCGGCAGCCCCTCCTCCTCGTTGTGAGCGGGCACGATGACGGTGATGGTGTGCAACTCGATCTCCCCCTGTCTTGCGGATCGCGCCGGCTACGACTGTGATCAGTCCGATCAGGCCGTAGACAATGGTGCTGATGCCGATGAACGGCAGTCCTCCGTGCATGTCACCGACGGTAGGGGGAGAGACCGTCAGATGGTTCCGGAGGCTTCCTCCTGTGGATAACCCGGCCGCCGGTGAGCCGAGTTGAGGAAGCGAAGTCGATGAGAGGCCGGAAGCACCGTCGCCCGCCGCGCTCCGTGGGGGCGAGCGCGGCAGGCGACGGGAGATGAGGTACCGAGGGGCGAGGTGGTTACTCGACGACCTTCAGCAGCTTGTTGGGGGTTCCCTTGGTGGGGTTGGTGATCTTGTCGGAGGTGGCGCCGTCGGTGAGGGCCTTCTGCACGTCCGCGGGCTTGGCGTCCTTGTGACCGGCCAGGTAGACCGCGGCGGCGCCGACGACGTGCGGGGTCGCCATGGAGGTACCGGAGATGGTCTTCGTGGCGTCGTCGCCGGTGTTCCAGTCCGAGGTGATGTCGGAGCCGGGCGCGTAGAGGTCAACCGCGCTGCCGTAGTTGGAGAAGTCGGACTGCTGGTCGTCCTTGGTGCTGGAGGCCACCGTGATGGCTTCCTTGACCCGCGCCGGGGAGCTCTGGCCCGCGTCGGCGCCGTCGTTACCCGCCGCGACACCGAAGGTGACACCGGCGTCGATGGCCTTCTTCACGGCCGTGTCCAGTGCTTCGTCCACGCCGCCGCCGAGCGACATGTTGGCGACCGAGGGGCCCTTGTGGTTCTTGGTGACCCAGTCGATGCCCGCGACGACCTGCTCGGTGGTGCCGGAGCCCTGGCCGTCGAGGACCTTGACGGCGACGACCTTGGCCTTCTTGGCGACGCCGTGCTCGGTACCGGCGATGGTGCCCGCGACGTGCGTGCCGTGGCCGTTGTCGTCCTCGGCCTTGTCGCTCTTGTCGATGGCGTTGTAGCCGTACGAGGCGCGACTGCCGAAGTCCTTGTGGCTGATGTGGATGCCGGTGTCGATCACGTATGCGGTGACGCCCTGCCCCGCGGCGGCGGGATAGGTGTACTTCTTGTCGCCCTTGGTGTCCGCCTGGTCGATGCGGTCCAGGCCCCACGACGGCGGGTTGGCCTGGCCGGCGTCGATGTGGAACTTCTTGTTCTGTACGACCTTGTCGACGGCCGGGTCGGCGGCGAGGCGCTTGGCCTCCTCGCCGTTCAGCCCGGTCGTGGAGAAGCCGTCGATGGCGGAGGAAAACTTCCGCTTGACCTTGCCGCCGTACTTGGCGGCGAGGTCGCCGCTCTCCGCGGTACGGATCGACTTCTTCAGCATGACGATGTAGCTGCCGTTGACGGCACCCTTGGCCTCGGCTCCGTAGATCTTGCCTTCGGCGGCCGGGGACGCCCCCGCGGTGACCGCGGTGACGGTGGCGATACCAGTAGCGGCGACCGCGGCGCTTATCGCCGTGACCAGCCGCTTCTTGCTGGAACGCTTGTGAGCCATTGCGAGGGTTCTCCTCGTTCGTGGTGTGGGGGGGAAAGCGTTGCGCAATAGCCCGGGGAGACCGGAAGATCTCCGCCGGACTGGCTCGAAACCCTGTCTGATTGATCAGTCCGATTTCAAGGCCAGCTGCGGCGTGTGAGATAAGCAACAAGCTCCGCAAAAAGGGAAAGGTTTCAGAAGTGGTCAAAAAGACCGCGGAGTTGAAGCCGAGTGACTCAACTCCGTTTACATAGCGGCAATGGGGGCCGAGTTCCGTGGCCGTGAACGGCGTTTTGCGAGGGCCTAGTTGGCTTCGGTAGGGCTGGTGGGGCCGGCGGGAGGCGGATCCGCGGGCGCCGAGGGGAGCGGGCCGCACCAGCTTCGGCGGCCCACGGACCACGTCCGTGGTTGGCCTCTAACGGCGGGCCGCTGGGACGAAGTCACACAGGCGGGCCGCACAGAGCGACCGGCGCCAAGATGCCGTCCGGATCCGCCCGGCGGGGCAGCGAACGGATCGCCGGTCGGATCGCCGGCCGCGGTTCCGGGGCGTGCCGTCCGCCCGGGACGGCACGGGGACGACGCCAGGACGACCCCGGCACGCGCCGGGATCCGCCGGGCGGACCTGCGACACTGGTCGCGTTCCCGCACCGCAGGAGGCATCCGATGACCGCACCGAGCCCCGCCGCCTTCACGGAGGCGCGTGCCCGGGACGTACTGGCCGCGGCCGGCCGGCCCGAAGCGGCGACCGGCGCCGAGCTGCTCTCCCTCGGCGAGAACGCCGTCTTCGCCCTCGGCGCGAACGGGCCCGTCGTGCGGGTGGGCCGCAGCGCCGAACTCCTGGAGCGGGCCGAGCGGGAGCTGGCGGTGGCGCGCTGGCTGGCGGCCGAGGGCGTACCGGCCGTACGGGCCGCGGAGCCCGTAGCCACGCTCGTCGACGGACATCCCGTCACCTACTGGCAGCGGCTCCCGGCGGCCGGGCGTCCCGCCTCGCCCGAGGATCTCGCCACCCTGCTGAAGCTGGTTCACGCGCTGCCGGAGCCGCCGTTCGCGCTGCCCCGGCGTGAGCTGCTCGGCGGCGTCGAGCGCTGGCTGCGGCTGGCCGGCGACGCCGTGTCGGCCGCCGACGCGGACTATCTGCGCGGGCGGCGGGACGCCTTCGCGGCAGCCGCCTCGGCCCTCGAACCGCGGCTGCCCCGCGGCCCCCTGCACGGCGACGCGTTGCCCCGCAACGTGCACATCGGGCCGGACGGGCCGGTGCTGGTCGACCTGGAGACCTTCTCCTCTGATCTGCGGGAGCACGATCTGGTCGTGATGGCGCTGAGCCGGGACCGCTACGGCCTGTCCCCGGAGGCCTACGACAGCTTCGTGTCCGCCTACGGCTGGGACGTACGGGACTGGGAGGGCTGTGCCGTGCTGCGCGGGGCGCGGGAGACGGCGAGCTGCGCCTGGGTGTCCCAGCACGCGCCCGGCAACCCGGCGGCGCGCACGGAATTCGCGCGCCGGATCGCCTCGTTGCGCGAGAAGGACGCGACCGTGCGGTGGTACCCCTTCTGAGCCGGACGGCCGGGGCACCCGGGCGGCCGGAAGACCAGCGGTAGCTGTAGGCCGGCGGAAGCCGTGGCCCCGGCGGTAGCGGAACGACGGCGGGAGCCGCAGCGCTCAGACGCCGGCCTGGTACGGGATCAGCGGCCAGGCCGGCTCGACTATCGCCCGGGGATCGCCGGTACGCCGCAAATACTCCTGGAACGAGGCGGCTTGGTCGGCGGCGGCCTGCTCCTGGAGGGCGTGCAGCGCACGGGGCGACGGGAGGGCGACGGCCGGGTACTTCTCCCCGATGCGCCGGGCGACCCCGGCGGCGGCCGCGGCGTCGGCGCCCGCTTCGTGTGCACCGTCGAGCCGGACGCCGTAGTGAGCGCACAGGGCCTGGAGGGCGCGCTTGCCCTTGCGGAAGCGGTCCACGTGCTTGTCCAGGACGAGGGGGTCGATGACCGGGGCGGGGGCACGGCCGAGCCGCTCGGTCAGGGTCCGCAGGCCGTGGCGCCGGCATTCGCGGTCCAGCAGCGAGAGGTCGTAGCGGGCGTTCATCACCACCAGCGGTATGTCCGCGCGCAGTGCGTCGGCCAGCGCCTCGGTGATGTCCTCTATGGCCTCCGCCGGCGGACGTCCGTGTTCTTGGACATATGCGGTCGAAATGCCGTGAATGGCCGCGGCTTCCTCCGGAATCGGCACGCCCGGATCGAGCAGCCAGGTCCGCTGCGAGGCCGCCCGCCCGTCCCCCTCCAGCCGGAGCAGGGCCGCGGTGACGATGCGGTCCTGCTCGACGTCGGTGCCGGTGGTCTCCAGATCGAAGCTGACCAGCAGCCCCTGATGCCAGCTCATGTGGCCTCCTTCGGTGGTACTTCCCCCGTTGCCCGTTCACTCTCGCACGCACCACTGACAACCGACCGGCCACCCGACGCGCCCGGCGGCCCCGAGCCCCCGCCACCGGCCGCCGGCCGCCGAGCCGCACCCCTCGCCCGCCCCGGGACACTAGGCTGCCGCCATGGACCTGAGGCTGGCTGGACAGGGCGCGCTGGTGACGGGCAGCAGTGCGGGCATCGGCGCCACGATCGCCGAGATGCTGGCGGACGAGGGATGCGAGGTCCTCGTGCACGGGCGCAACGCGGGGGCCGCGGCCGCCGTCGCCGAGCGGGTCGCGGCCCGCGGGGTGCGCGCCGAGGTGGTGCTGGGGGATCTGACGGAGCCGGGCGTCGCCGAGCAGGTCGCGCTCACCGCACGGGACTTCGGGGCCCGCATCCTCGTCAACAACGCCGGTCCGTTCGCCGAACACGACTGGGACAGCTCCCAGCCGTCCGACTGGCGGGCCGCCTTCGAGGGCAATGTGCTCCCGACGGTACGGGTCAGCCAGACGCTGCTGCCCTCGCTGCGCGCGCACGGCTGGGGCCGGGTGATCACCATCGGCAGCCGGGCCGTACGGACGCCGCTGCCCCACATGGTCACGTACTCCGCGGCCAAGGCCGCCGTGGTGAACATGACCACCAGCCTGGCCCGCCATCTCGCCGGAACGGGCGTCACCGCGAACTGTGTGAGCCCGGGGGTCATCGTCACCCCCTCCATGTACCGGATGATCGAGGAGCGCGCGGCAGCCGAGGCGGACGAGGGGACCGGGCGGGACGAAGCGGACATCGCCGCGGAGTACGCGCCGAACCCGAGCGGGCGGCTGGGGCGGCCGCAGGACATCGCGGCCGCGGTCGCCTACCTCGCGAGCCCGCTGGCGGATTACGTCAACGGGATCGAACTGCGGGTCGACGGGGGCATCACGGGAACGCCGTAGTGGGCGCCGTTCCCACCCGGGGCGCCCCGCCCGTCGTCGCCCCTTCCCCGGTCCGCGGTGTGCCGTCCGGTCAGGAGACCGGCCGCGAATCCGCCCACATGCTCTCGAATTCCTCCCGGTAGGTCTCGAAGAGACCGTGGTCCCCGTCGCGGCCCTCCCGGGCGTCCTGGCGGACGACCTCGCGGCCGCCGCCGCGCAGGACCAGGACCGGGGACTCCATCCCGCGGCTCTTGCGGAGGTAGGGCTGGACGACGGCCACGCCGTCCGAGCCGTCGCCGTCGACCAGGTAGGCGGTGAAGCGCGGGGTCTCGTCGAAGACCTGGATCTCGAAGGCGCCGGGGTCGCGCAGTCGGGCGCGCACCCGCCGCATGTGGAGGATGTTCATCTCGATGGAGCGGCTCATCTCGCCCTTCTTCAGGCCGATTTCGCGCTCCCGGCGGCGGACCGCGCTGCTTGCCGGGTTGAGGAACAGCAGCCGCACCCGGCAGCCGGACTCGGCGAGCCGGACCAGCCGCCGCCCCGAGTAGTTCTGGACCAGGAGGTTCAGTCCTATGCCCACGGCGTCCAGCCGGCGGGCGCCGCCGAAGAGGTCCTCGGCGGGCAGCTGGCGCTGCAGCCGCACCCGGTCGGAGTGCACTCCGATGACATCGGCGTAGCGGTCGCCGACCAGGTCCTCCACCGCGTCGATCGGCAGCCGACCGGAAATACGGGTGCCGACACCGGAGCCGAGTATGTCCAGGAGGCGGGCGGAGGCCCGCTCGGCCTGGGCGAGCACCGTCTCGGACAGCGCGCGGTTGCGGGAGACGATGTTGCGGGCGACCTCGAGTTCGTCGAGGGCCAGCTCGACGTCGCGGCGGTCGTCGAAATACGGCTCGAAGCAAGGCCAGTGCTGGACCATCAGTTCGCGGAGTTGCGGCAGGGTCAGGAAGCTGACGATGTTGTCGTCGGCGGGGTCGAGGAGGTATCCCTTGCGGCGGCTGACCTCGCGTACGGCGACCGCGCGCTGGACCCACTCCTGGCCGGCCGGGCCGGCGGCGGCGATCACCCATTCGTCGCCGTGCACCGGCTCGTAGATGGGCCGCAGGACGGCCGCGACGACGGCCCGCAGCCGCTGCTCGACGAGATTCAGCCAGATGTAGGCGCGCCCGGCCCGGCGGGCCCGGGTGCGCACCTCGCTCCAGGCGTCGGCGCCCCAGTCCAGCTCAGCGCCGATCTCCAGCGGCCGTGCCAGGGACACCGCGCCGGGCGGTGCGTCGACGGAGCCGCCCTCATGGCCCTCATGACTCTCGTCACCAGGGGGCAACTCCAGCCCGCCGCTCACCTGCCACCGCCTTCCGAACCCCCGTGCCAACGATCAAGGCAGACTACTGCGGTGCGGGAGGCGGTGCAGCAGGATGGGTCGAGTCGGTCGGCAACTCCCCTTATCCATAGTGCCCGTTGTGGCCGGACAACGCGGGCGGAGTGAGCGGATTCATAGCGGTCACATCGCGGGGCACCAGCTGGAAGCCCTGCCAGTGCACGGGCATCGGCTCCTGGTCCTCGTCCCTGGCGATGTGGTGGAACCCGATGTTGACCCACGCGATGGGGTGTTTGAGCGGCTGGCCGTTGACCCAGGTGTCGACGCTCCGGCCGGCCTTCTCCCCACAGTTGGCCAGGTTGTTGCTGGCGAACTGCTCACATGCCTTGTAGTCGGTGACATAGAGGTCGTGCCGGGTGTATCCGCGGCCGGTGTATTTGGTGGAGCGGCCCGGGACGATCTCGTACGAGCGCGGGTGGCCGTCCTTGTTCTTTCCGGTGTCGCTCACCACCCGCCACCAGCGCAGCGGCCCGGCGTCGCCGGCCAGCTCCTTGGTGACGGGGGTGCGGGTGGTGCGGATGGTGGGGGTGCGGCCGCCGGACCGGGCCGTGAGCGCGGAGTCGAACTGTTCGACCTTGTTGGTGGTGGAGCCGTCCAGGCCGAAGTTGAGCCGCCAGAAGACGTTGTGGCTGTGGCTGGTGGCGTAGTCCTTGGCGCCCTTGCCGAGGGGCATCCCGCGGCCGTCGCCGGCGTCGTAGTCGCCCGGGGAGACCGTGCCGGTGGCGCCGACCTGCATGGTCATGGTGCCGTCGCCGGCGAACCGCCACTCGGTGATGTACTCGTACCAGCCGACCTTGTTGACGGTGTAGACCAGCAGGTCCTTGCCCTGGAGCTGGTAGGTCCGGGCGCTCTCGCCCGGGTAGGGGCCCTTGCGGTAGGCGTGGCCGCGGGCTCGGGTGGTGGCGCACAGACCGCTGACGTCGGGGTGCGCGGGGTCCCAGGCGCCGGGCACCCGCACGGTCTTGATCGTGCCGCCGGGGCATTCGGCCGGATCGAGCTGCTGCAGCCCCTGCGCGAAGCCCTGGCCGGTGAGGTCGTCGTACTCGTTGGTGCCGTCGTCGTAGGGGACGTGGATCTGGGCGAGCTTGGCGGTGGTGAGCACCTTGACCGGGGCGGGTTCGCCCTTGGGCTGGTAGGAGATGTCGTCCAGGACGAGGCCGGCGTTGCCCTCGTAGTGCCAGCACATGCGCCAGACGGTGCCGCCGTCGAGCGTCTGGGTGAGGCGGTAGGCGGCGCTGCACCGGGGAGCGGGTGCGGCGGGAGCCGTGGGGGCGGCCTGGGCGGCCGGAGCGGTCAGCAGGGCGGGCGCGGCGCACAGCAGTGCGGCCGCGGCGAGTGCCGTGGTGCGACGGCGCGGGCCGCGGGAGCGGGCACCGGTGAGGCGGCTTTCGGGCATGACGAAGGCTCCTGTGCGAAGGAGTGGCGGGGGGCGGGCGCGCTCAGCCCAGACGGGCGACGGTGCGGGCGCTGAGGTCGATGACGAAGCGGCGGGTGTCGATCCACTGCCCGTTCTTGATCTTGGTGAAGAGGCGGACGCAGCGGTGTTTCCCGCAGTCGCCGAGGGCTCCGGGGGCCTCGCCCTCCGCCCGGCCGCGGTAGACGAAGCCGGTGACGGACAGCGGGTCCGGGCCGGTGAGGGTGTGCCCGGTGGCGTCGCGGTAGTCCTGGCGCAGACCGGCTCCCAGCGGGTCGGCGATCAGCAGCCGGGCCGCCTCCACGGCCTCGTCGTGGCCGGGCGGGGGCTGCACGCCGTGCTGGGTGTCGGCCGACTCCACCGCCGAGGTCGTGAGGTTGACGGTCGTGGTGAGGTAGCTGTCGCTGCGGTAGTCGTAGAACGAGACCCTCGCCCGGCGCGGCGGGTCGGCGAGGCCGGTCTCCGCGGGGGTGACCTCGACCAGGTCGGTGGTGAGGCGTTCGAGCCCCGGCTTCCCCGTGACGTCCGCGACGGCGCCATGGCGTGTACGCGGCAGCGCCAGGGCCTCGGCGCGCCGGAGTTCGTCGTCGGTGAGCGGGTCCCGTCCCGTGCCGCGCTTCTCCTGCGCAGGGGCCTTCTCGACGACGCCGGGCGGCGGCGGTCCCCCGTCGCGCCCCGGGGCGGGGGCGCCGGCCGCTGCGGGGCGGCCGTCGTTCCCGCTGCCGGCGGCTCCGGCGTCGGACGGCAAGGTGATCGCGGCCATGGCGGCGGTTCCCGTGAGGGCGAGCGCTGCGCCCGCGACGATCTTGCCGAGGTGGCGGTGCATCAGCTGGTGCACAGTTCCCCCCTGCTGTCACGTTCCGTGACACGCATGTCGGTCCCCCGTCGGTCCTCCAGTAGGACGACTCATAGGACGATCCGACATCGCGACAGGTTGCCCACCATTCAGCGGAGATCTCGCGAAAAGCCCTCCGTGTGCGACAAGTTGCGAAAAGTTGGGCGAGGATTCCGTTTTGTTCCGCTGAGGTGTGTCGTGGAGTCGCCGCAGCGCCCGCCGAGAAAGTGGAAGGGTCTACCCCATGCAGGTCTGGCCGGGACAGATGTATCCGCTGGGTGCCACCTATGACGGGGCGGGCACCAACTTCGCGGTGTTCTCCGAAGCCGCGCAGCGCATCGAACTGTGTCTGCTGCACGACGACGGGTCGGAGACCGCCGTCGAGCTGCGCGAGAGCGACGCCTTCGTGCGGCACGCCTACCTTCCGGGCGTGATGCCGGGGCAGCGCTACGGCTTCCGGGCACACGGCCCCTACGAACCGGAGCGGGGGCAGCGCTGCAACTCCGCGAAGCTGCTGCTCGACCCGTACGCCCGGGCCATGAGCGGCCGGATCGACTGGGACGAGGCCGTCTACGGCTACCACTTCGGGCGCCCCGAGGTCCGCAACGACCTGGACTCGGCGCCGCACACCATGGCGTCGGTGGTGGTCAACCCGTACTTCGACTGGGGTGACGACCGTCCGCCGCGCACCGCGTATCACGAGACGGTGCTCTACGAGGCCCATGTCAAGGGCCTGACGATGCGCCACCCGGAGCTGCCCGAGGAGCTGCGCGGCACCTATGCCGCGCTGGCGCACCCGGCGATCATCGACCATCTGACGAAGCTCGGGGTGACCGCCCTGGAGCTGATGCCGGTGCACCAGTTCGTCCAGGACCACCGGCTGGTGGACGCGGGGCTGACGAACTACTGGGGCTACAACACCATCGGCTTCTTCGCCCCGCACAACGCCTATGCGTCCTGGGGCGACCGCGGCCAGCAGGTGCTGGAGTTCAAGACGGCGGTACGGGCGCTGCACCAGGCCGGTATCGAGGTGATCCTCGATGTCGTCTACAACCACACCGCCGAGGGCAGCCATCTGGGCCCGACGCTGTCGTTCCGGGGCCTGGACAACGCCTCCTACTACCGGCTGTGCGAGGACCGGCAGTACTACATGGACACCACCGGCACCGGTAACTCGCTGCTGATGCGCAGCCCCCATGTGCTGCAACTGGTGATGGACTCGCTGCGCTACTGGGTGCAGGAGATGCGGGTGGACGGCTTCCGCTTCGATCTGGCGGCGACGCTGGCCCGGCAGTTCCACGAGGTGGACCGGCTGTCGTCGTTCTTCGACCTGGTGCACCAGGACCCGGTCGTCAGCCGGGTGAAGCTGATCGCCGAGCCGTGGGACGTCGGTGAGGGCGGCTATCAGGTGGGCAACTTCCCGCCGCTGTGGACCGAGTGGAACGGGAAGTACCGCGACACCGTGCGCGATCTGTGGCGGGGCGAGCCGCGCACCCTGGCGGAGTTCGGGTCCCGGCTGACCGGCTCCTCCGACCTCTACCAGGAGGACGGCCGGCGGCCACTGGCCTCGGTGAACTTCGTGACCTGCCACGACGGCTTCACCCTGCGCGATCTCGTCTCGTACAACGACAAGCACAACGAGGCCAACGGCGAGGACAACCGCGACGGCGAGCGCTTCAACCGGTCCTGGAACTGCGGCGCCGAGGGGCCGACCGAGGACCCCGGGGTCCGGCGGCTGCGGGCCCGGCAGATGCGCAACTTCCTGGCGACGCTGATGCTCTCGCAGGGCGTGCCGATGCTCAGCCAGGGCGACGAGTTCGGGCGCAGCCAGGGCGGCAACAACAACGCCTACTGCCAGGACAACGAGCTGTCGTGGGTGCGCTGGCCGGAACCCCGGGGGGCGGCCGGGGCCGACGGGCCGGGCGGGGCGGCGGACGACGCGCACGAGGCGGCGGAGGCCGACGAGGCGGACGGGGACACGGAGGAGGCGGCGCTGCTGGAGTTCGTCCGGCAGATGGTGTGGCTGCGGCGCGACCATCCGGTCTTCCGGCGGCGGCGGTTCTTCCAGGGCCATCCGAGGGAGGGCACCTGCGACGAGCTGTCCGACATCGCCTGGTTCACGGCGGACGGTCAGGAGATGGGCCCGCGCGACTGGCAGTCGGTGCACGCCAAGTCGCTGACGGTGTTCCTCAACGGCAGCTCCCTCTCCGAGCCCGGCCCGCGGGGCGAGACGGTCACCGACGACTCGTTCCTGCTGATGTTCCACGCCCACGACCAGGAAGCGGAGTTCGCCGTGCCGGAGCATCTGGGGCGGCAGTGGCAGGTGGTCGTGGACACCGACCGGCCGGGGGCGGTGGCGGACGGCGGGGGCGCCAAGGTCAAGGCCGGCGACCGGCTGACCCTCATCGGCCGGAGCCTGCTGGTGCTGCGGCGGCAGGCGTAGGGCGTGCCGTCCGATGACGGCCCGCGGGTCCGGCCCGCCCCGCACGGCACCTGCCAGGTGCGCCGGCGGAGTGCCCGCGGCCGCGGGTGCCCCCACGGCGCGCCGACGCGCCGGACCGCCGGACACCAATGCCGGAGACGGATGACACAACGGGCCGCCGGCGGGGTACGGGTGTTCCCATGACGCAGCCCTCGAGTCCGTCGCCGACCGCCACCTACCGGCTGCAGCTCCAGCCGGACTTCCCGTTCGCCGCCGCAGAGCGGGCGGTCCCGCATCTGGCCGCCCTCGGCGTCTCCCATCTGCACCTCTCGCCGGTGCTGGAGTCGGTGCCGGGGTCCACGCACGGCTACGACGTGGTCGATCACGCCACGGTGCGGGCCGAGCTGGGCGGCGAGGCGGGGCTGCGGGCGCTGGCCGCCACGGCCCGCGCGCACGGCCTCGGGCTGATCGTCGACATCGTGCCGAACCACATGGCCGTGCCGGAGCCGCTGCGGCTGAACGGGCCGCTGTGGCAGGTGCTGCGCGACGGCCCGGCGTCCCCGTACGCCCGGTGGTTCGACATCGACTGGGACGCCGGGCACGGCGGCCGGCTGCTGCTGCCGCTGCTCGGCGGCCGGCTCGGCGAGGAGACCGCGCAGTTGCGCGTCGACGGCGAGGTGCTGCGCTATCACGGGCACGTCTTTCCGCTGCGTCCCGGTACGGAGGAGCTGCCGCTGCCCCGCCTCCTGGACGCCCAGTGGTACCGCCTCGCCTGGTGGCGGCTGGCCCGCAGCGAGCTGAACTACCGCCGCTTCTTCACCATTTCGGAGCTGATCGGGATCCGTGCCGAGGACCCCGAGGTCTTCGAGGCCACTCACGGCACGGTGCTGCGGCTGCTGCACGAGGGCGTCATCGACGGGCTGCGCATCGACCACCCGGACGGGCTGGTGGACCCCGGCGGCTATCTGGCCCGGCTGCACGAGCGGACCGGCGGCCGCTGGACGGTGGTGGAGAAGATCCTCAGCGGCGCGGAGCGGCTGCCGGCCGGCTGGGCCTGCGCGGGCACGACGGGCTATGACGCGCTGCGGCACATCGACGGGCTGTTCGTCTGCCCGCAGGGCTCGGGGCGGCTGTTCTCCCACTACCGGGACTTCGTCACGCCGCTGGCCGACGAGGGGGGCGACTGGGAGGAGACGGTGCGCCGGGCCGCGTACGAGGTCGTCACCCACGAGCTGGCCGCCGAGGTCGAGCGGCTGGTGCGGACCGCCGCCCGGATCAGCGCGCGCGTCCCCGCGCCGGGCGACCACGCGCCATGGGCGCTGCGCCAGGCCCTGCGCGAACTGCTGGTGCGGCTGCCGGTCTACCGCCCCTACGCCGCCGAGCCGGGGCAGGCCGTCCACGACGCGGCGATGCTGGGCGCGGCGGCCGCCGGGGCGCGCACCGCCTTCCGGGTGCCCGAGGAGGCGCGCGCGGTGGACCTCGTCCACGATCTGGCGCTCGGCCGGCTCACCGACGACCCCGGGCACGACACCGCGGACTGCGCCGACTTCACCGCCCGGTTCGCCCAGACCGCCTCCGCGCTGCGCGCCAAATCCGTGGAGGACACCGCCTTCTACCGCTATCCGGTGCTGCTGTCGGCCTGCGAGGTGGGCGGTGACCCCGGGACACCGGCGCTCTCCCCCGCGGCGTTCCACGCGTACTGCGCCCGCATGCAGCGCGACCGGCCGGAGTCCGGCACCGTGCTCTCCACGCACGACACCAAACGCAGCGCCGACGTGCGGGCCCGGATCGCGGTGCTGTCGGAGTGCCCCGACCGGTGGCGGGACGTGCTCGGCGCGATGCCCGGCACCGCGGTGTGCGAGATCGCGGGCGACCGTGCGGGCGGCGCCGGGCCGAGGGATCCGATGGTGTCGTGGCTGGCCTGGCAGACCGCGTTCGGCCTCGGCACCACGGCCGGCGGACCGGCGGCGGACCGGGTGGTGCCCGCGGTCCTCAAGGCGGTGCGCGAGGCCGGGCTGCGCACCACGTGGACGGAGCCGGACAGCGGCTACGAGGAGGCGGTCGAGGAGTTCGTCCGGGGCGGCCCCTGCGGCCCCACGGCCACCCCGCTCGCCGCACTCGCCGACGACCTCGCGCCGTTCGTCCGCGCGAACGTGCTGGGTGCGGCCCTGCTGCACCTGACCATGCCCGGCGTGCCCGACCTCTACCAAGGCACCGAACACCTCCACGCGGAACTGGTCGACCCGGACAACCGGCGCCCGGCCCGCTTCCGCCCCGAGCTGCTCGACGCGCTGGACGGTGGAGCCGCGCCACACGACCTGTCCGCCGAGAAACTCCGGCTGACCGCCGCGGTCCTGCGCCTGCGCCGCGACCGTCCGCGGTGGTTCGGCGCCGGGGCGACCTACGAGCCGGTGTACGCGGAGGGCCCGGCGGCCGAGCACTGTGTGGCCTTCAGCCGCAGCGGCCGGACCCTGACGGTGGTGACCCGCCTCGCCCTGCGCCTGGTCGAGACCGGCGGCTGGTGGGACACGCTCCTGCGCCTGCCCCCCGGCGGCCCCTGGCGCGAGATCCTGACCGGCCGCACCGTTCCGGAGGGCGCGGTGGTGGGCCTGAGCGAGCTGCTGGCGGAGTCTCCGGTGGCGTTGTTCGTCAGGGAGTGAGGGGCGGCGGGGCGGCGCTTCGGGCCCGCCCCGGAAATTCGGTTGCGGCTCCCCGCAGGGCTGGCAGCATGTCCGTGTACGACCGATTTCCCCTCGGCAGACCCGACCCACCTCGGCAAGGAGCAACGGAATGCGCGGATTCCTCGGAACTACTCATCGCCCCGACCGGACGACAGTTCTTGAGGACTTCACCTTCCATGCTTCCTTCGCACACCCTGAACATCGGGATTCTCGCCCACGTCGACGCCGGTAAGACCAGCCTCACCGAGCGGCTGCTGTTCGACGCCGGCGCCCTCGCCCGGCTCGGCAGCGTCGACGCCGGTGACACCTCTACGGACTCCGGCGAGCTGGAGCGGCTGCGCGGCATCACCATCCGCTCGGCGGTCGCCCCCTTCACCGCCGGCGGGGTCCGGATCAACCTCATCGACACCCCCGGCCACGCCGACTTCATCGCCGAGGTCGAGCGCGCCCTGGGGGTGCTGGACGGCGCCGTGCTGCTGCTGTCCGCGGTGGAGGGCGTGCAGCCCCGTACCCGGGTGCTGATGAAGACCCTGCGGCGACTGCGGCTGCCCACCCTGCTGTTCGTCAACAAGATCGACCGGGCCGGTGCCCGGGGCGAGGCGCTGCTCGACGACATCCGCCGGCTGCTGGTGCCGGTACCCGTCCCGATGACCTCCGTGACCGGCCTCGGCACCGCACGGGCCGACGCGGTGGCGCACGACCTGGACGACCCGCTCCTGCGTGAGCGGATCGCCGAAAGGGTGGCCGACGCCGACGAGTCGGTCCTGGCGGAGCTGGTCGCCGCGGCCCCCGGCGGGCCGCCGCCGTCCGCCGGCCGGCTCCGTGCCGCACTGGCCGCCCGCACCGCCGACGGCTCGCTGCACCCGGTGTACTTCGGCTCCGCGCTCGGCGGACAGGGCGTCGGGGCGCTCGTCGACGGCATGGTCCGCCTGATCCCGCCGGCGCCGCCCGCGAGGGACACCGCGCCGCGGGGCACGGTCTTCGCCGTCCACCAGCCGCCGCACGGCGAACGGACCGCCCACCTGCGCCTCTACGGCGGTGAGTTGCGGCCGCGGCAGCGGATCACGCTGCACCGGACCGGGCCGGACGGCACGAGCGCTTCGGTGACCGGCCGGATCACCTCGCTGGAGGTCGTCGGCCGGCCGCCCGGGGAGACCGGGCCGCTCACCGCGGGCGGCATCGCGGTGCTGCGCGGGCTGCCCGGCATCCGCACCGGTGACCGGCTCGGCCCGGCCGACGACGCCGCGGACGGGCCGGCGCTGTTCGGCGCCCCCACCCTCGAAACCGTGGTCCGGGCCCGCCGCCCGGCCCACGCCGCCGCCCTGCGCGCCGCGCTGCTGACGCTCGCCGACCAGGATCCGCTGCTGCAGGCGCGCCCCGCGCCGGACGGCGCGACCTCGGTCCTGCTGCACGGCGAGGTGCAGAAGGAGGTCCTCGCGGCCACCCTGGAGCGCGAGTACGGCATCGAGGCCGCGTGCACGCCGAGCCGGGTGGTGTGCGTGGAGCGGCCGGCCGGGGTCGGCGAGGCCTGCGCGGAGATCGCCAGGTACGGCCACACCGGGCCCTGGGCCACGGTCGGACTCCGGGTGGAGCCGGGCGCCCGCGGCTCGGGACCGGTCTTCACCTACGAGACCGAACTGGGCGCGCTGCCGCACGGCTTCCACCAGGCCGTCGAGGAGACCGCGCTGGCGACCCTGCGGTGCGGGCCGCACGGCCTGGCGGTGACGGACTGCCGCGTGGTGCTGACCCGTTCCGGCTTCATCGGCCCGCTCAGCACCACCCGGGACTTCCGTACGGTCACCGCCCCCGTGCTGCGACAGGCCCTGCGGCGGGCCGGCACCCGGGTCTACGAGCCGTACCACGCCTTCGAGGCCGAGATCCCGCTCGCGGCCCCGGCCGCGGTCACCGCCCGTCTCTCGGCCCTGGACGCCGAGATCGCCGAGACCTCCGGCGGACCGCACTCCTGCCTGATCAGCGGCTTCCTGCCGGCCCGTCACGTCCCGCGGATGCAGGGGCTGCTGCCGGGGCTGACGCAGGGTGAGGGGGTGTGGATGTCGTATCCGTCGGGCGACCGGCCGGTGCGGCGGGGCACGCGGGGCACGGGGCGGGAGGGCTGAGGCGGCGGCGCGGCGGGCGGGCGCGGGAGACCGGCGCGGGCCCCGCCGCGCCGCCCCGTTCAGCGCTCCGTCAGGACGTAGTCCACCTGACCGAAGGTGATGTGGTCGCCGGGTCCGACCGGCACCTCGCCCACCACCCGGCGGCCGTTGACGCAGGTGCCGTTGGTGGAGCCGAGGTCGCGCAGCACCCAGCCCTTGCCGGCGCTGCGGAGTTCGGCGTGGGCGCGGGAGACCGTGTCGTGGTTGAGGCGCAGGCCCACGCCGGGCGCCCGACCGATGAGCAGCGGGAGCGGGCCCGGCACCGGCAGCAGCAGCTTCGGCAGCCGCTCCCGGCGCCAGGCACGGCGCACCCGGATGTGGAAGGCCGAGGCCCGGCCCACCATCCGCAGGACGGTGCCCTGGACCTTGCCGCGGCTCGCCAAATCGGCGGTGACCACATCGATTTCGGACTGCTGCTGGGCGGTGAGCACGAGTTCCAGTCGCCGCAGAAAGGTGTCCTGGGACAGGCGTCCCTGCGCCGCGCCCTCGCGCAGCAGATCAAGAGCGCGTTCCCGGTCCGCGTCCGACGGGCGCGCCGGACGCGCGGGGAACTCGAGCGAAGTCATACCGCGATTCTCGGGCCCCCGCGAGCCCCTGTCCAGGCGGTGTTGCCGCGGGACGGCGCAGGTGGGCGGGCGGGGCGCGGCGGCGGACCCCGGGACGGCACGAGGTGACGGTGTCGGGCGCGGGACTGCCCGGCGGTGCGCGGGCATGCTTTCTTCGTCGGGACCGCGAACGAAGGAGGACGGCCGTGCTGTTCGAGGTGTGGGCGCCGGATGCCGGACGGGTCGCTCTCCAGTGGGCGGGGGACCGCGCCGGGGAGCCGCCGGCCGTCTTGGAGCGCGACCCCGGCCGCGCGGGGTGGTGGCGCACCGAGGCCCCGGCCCGCGACGGCGACCGCTATGCCTTCCGCCTCGACGACGGGCCGCCGCTGCCCGATCCGCGGGCCGTCCGGCTGCCGGACGGCCCGGGCGGGCCGGGTGCGGTCGTCGAACACGACCGGTTCCGGTGGCGGCACCCCTGGCCCGGCCGGCCGCTGCCCGGCGCCGTGCTCTACGAGCTGCACATCGGCACCTTCACCCCCGAGGGCACCTTCCGTGCCGCCGCCGCACGGCTGCGCCACCTCGCCGACCTGGGCCTCACCCATGTCTCCCTGATGCCGGTCTGTCCCTTCCCCGGCGACCACGGCTGGGGGTACGACGGCATCGCGCCCTGGGCGGTGCACGAGCCGTACGGCGGGCCGGACGGCCTCAAGGAGTTCGTGGACGCCGCGCACGGCCACGGCCTGGGCGTGGTGCTCGACGTGGTGCACAACCACCTCGGCCCGTCCGGCAACCCCCTCCCGGCGTTCGGGCCGTACTTCACCGAGACCCACCACACCCCCTGGGGAGCGGCGGTCAACCTCGACGCCCCCGGGTCCGCCGAGGTGCGCGGCTACCTCCTGGGCAGCGCGCTGTCCTGGCTGCGGGACTTCCGGCTCGACGGGCTGCGGCTGGACGCCGTCCACGCCCTGCACGACGACGGCACCCCGCATTTCCTGGCCGCACTCTCCGCCGCCGTCGACGCGCTGGCCGGGGAGCTGGGACGGCCGCTGTTCCTGGTCGCCGAGTCCGACCTCAACGACCCGGGCACCACCGCACCGCGCGCGGAGGGCGGGCACGGTCTGCACGCCCAGTGGAACGACGACTTCCACCACAGCCTGCACACCGCGCTGACCGGCGAGTCCCAGGGCTACTACGCCGACTTCGCGCGCGCCCCGCTCGCCGCCCTCGCCAAGACGCTGACCGGTGGCTTCTTCCACGACGGGACCCCCTCCGCCTTCCGCGGCCGGACCCACGGCGCACCCCTCGACCTGCGGGTGACACCCGCGTACCGGCTGCTGGCCTACGCCCAGACGCACGACCAGGTCGGCAATCGCGCACTCGGCGACCGGCTGGCCGCCGGGCTCTCCCCCGGCCTGCTCGCCTGCGCCGCCGCCCTCGTGCTGTGCTCGCCGTTCACCCCGATGCTGTTCATGGGCGAGGAGTGGGGCGCGACCACACCGTGGCAGTACTTCACCTCGCACACGGACCCGGAGCTGGCGGAGGCGGTACGGGCCGGGCGGCGGCGCGAGTTCGCGGTGCACGAATGGGGCGGCCGGGCCGGGGACCGGCCCGATCCGCAGGACCCGGCGACCCGCGACCGCAGCGTCCTGGACTGGGCACAGCCGGCCCGCGAGCCGCACGCCACGCTGCTGGCCTGGCACCGCACCCTGCTGGCGCTGCGCCGTGAACTGCCCCCGCTGACCGATCCGGATCCGCGCCGCACCGCCGTCCGCTTCGACGAGCAGGCCCGCTGGCTGCTGCTGCGGCGGGGCCCGCTGCGGGTGGCGGTCAACCTCGCCCGGGACGCCACGGCAGCCGTCCCCGTCGACGGTGCCGGGCGGGACGGGCCCGGACTGCGGGCGCTCGCCGGCTGGCCCGGCGCGGTGCTCCCCGGCACGGACGGTGTCCTGCGGCTGCCACCGGAGTCGGCGGTGGTGCTGGGGCCGTAGTTGCCCGAGACGGGTGCTGCCGCACGGGCTCAGAACGGGTCGTAGACGTACGGCAGGGGGTTGCTGTTGCCGGCCGGGGTGTGCGCCACGACGCTCACCGTGCCGGGCCGGGGCCTCCAGCGGCCGGCCCGGCAGCCCCTAGTGTGCGAACTCAGACACGAACGCCGCGCAGAAGGCGTCCAGGTCCGCGGGGCGGCGGCTGGTGATCAGGGTGTTGGGGCCGGCGGTGCAGATCGCGACCTGTTCGTCGACCCAGGTGCCGCCCGCGTTGCGGATGTCGGTGCGCAGGCTCGGCCAGGAGGTCAGGGTGCGGCCGCGCACCACATCGGCCTCGATGAGCGTCCACGGGGCATGACAGATGGCGGCCACCGGCCGGCCGGCGTCGAAGAACGACTTGATGAACGCCACGGCCCGCGGGTCCAGGCGCAGGGCGTCCGGGTTGGCCACGCCGCCGGGCAGCACCAGGCCGTCGAAGTCCGCCGCGGTGGCCTCGTCCACCGTCAGATCGACGGGGAAGGTGGCCGCCTTGTCCAGGTGGTGGAACGCCTGGACCTTTCCCGCGTGGGTGGAGACCAGGCTCGGACCACCGCCCGCGGCGACCACCGCCTGCCAGGGCTGGGTCAGCTCCACCTCTTCGGTGCCCTCCGGGGCCACCAGAAACGCCGCCTGCATTCCGCGCTCACGTCCCTTCGTCGGGTCGGGGAGCGAGGAAGCCCGCGCTCCCACGTCCGACCATAACGGCCCGGGGCGCCGGACACTTCTTTGCCGGGCCGCTCCCCGCGGACCGGGCCCGGCCGAGGCTCTCCCGGGGCCGTCGGGTGCGTTGGCGCCGACCGCGTGCACAGGCGCGTGATCAGCTGCGTGCGGAGGTGCCTGCGGAGGTACGTCGCGAGGCCCCTGGCCAGGCGTGATCGCCGGGAGCCCGCTCGCCCGATCGTCCACTCCCCGCCGTTGTGCTGGACACTGTGTACATGCCGTTGCATCTCTCCGACCTCCTGGCCCGGCCCGATCTCGGCCTTTCCGTCGCCTACGACGTGCCGCCGCGGCTGCTGGCGCGCACGGTCGAGGCGGCGACGGTGTCGGATCTGCCGGAGCCGGGGAAGTGGCTGGAGGGCGGCGAACTCCTCATGACCATCGGGCTGTTGCTGCCCGAGGAGCCGGCCGCCTGCCGGGCGTACGTCCGGGACGTGGCCGGGGGCGGAGCGGCGTGTCTGGCGCTCGGACTGGGGCAGGGGCTGCCGTACCAGGAGGCGCCCGAGGCGCTGGTGACGGCGGCGGAGGAGGCCGGGCTGCCGCTGCTGACGGTGCCGGACGGGGTGCCGTTCATCGCCGTCACCAAGGCGGTCTTCGACGCGCGGGCCCAGGAACAGCGCGAACTGTTGCAACGTGCGTTCGCGACCCAGCGGCGGCTGACGGCCGCAGCGGCCGGCGACGGGCTGCGGCCGATGCTGGCGGAGTGGACGGCCGCCACCGGCGTGGGCGCGGCCGTGCTCGACCCCCTGGGGCGGCTGCTGGCGGCGGGCGGCGCCGCACAGCGCACGCCACCCCCGCAGGCGCGGGAGCTGCTCGCCCGGGTCGCCGCGCACGGCCTGCGCGGCAGCGCCGCCAGTACGGCCGCCGGGCAGCAGCTGGAGGTGCAGCCGCTGGGGGCCCGGCGGCTGCGCGGGCTGTTGCTGCTCACCGGCCGCCCGGACGACGCCGCCCGCTCGGTCGTCCCGGGTCTGGTCTCGCTGCTCTCCCTGGAGCTGGAGCGCCGTCATCTGCGCGACGAGCCGGAGCGGCGCCGCAGGTCGGCGCTGCTCTCGGAGCTGCTGGCGGACGAGGACCCGTCCGCGGGGCGGGCCCGGGACGTGCTGCAGTCGGCGGGGCTGACCGCCGAGCGGGTGCGGGGGGTCGTGGTCGAGGCGCCGGGCGGTGCCCGGGACGGGACGGCGGCGGATCCGGCGCAGGACGGGAGCGCGGAGGGCGCGGCGCAGGAGATGGCCGCCGATCTGGCGCTGGCGCTGCCCGGCGGCCTGGTGCGGGTCGTGGACGGGGCGGCGGGCCCGGTCATCGAGGCGGTGGCCGGTGAGGACCTGGACATCCGGGAGGTGCTCGCCCGCTTCGCCCCGCACCGCCCGGCCGGGATCGGCCCCGCCACCGGACCCGAGGCGGTCCGGGTCTCGCTCCACCAGGCGGCCGGGCTGCTCGCCGTGAGCCGGGCGAGCGGGGAGCCCGCCCAGGCCCGGCAGAGCCAGGCCGGCCGGCTCCTGCTCGACCTTGCCGACCGCCGTACGCTGCACGGCTACGCCGACGCGGTGCTGGGCCCGCTCGACCTCGCGGACCACGCGGAGGAGCTGCTCGCCACGCTCGCGGCCTGGCTGGAGACCGGCGGCGCCTGGGACGCCACCAGCCGGCGGCTCGGCGTGCACCGGCACACCGTCCGCAACCGCCTGGACAAGGTCATGGAGCTGACCGGCCGCCGCCTCGACGACCCCGACGACCGCTTCGACCTCTGGCTGGCCACCCGCATCCGCCGCGGCGGCGCCCCCGCCGCGGGCCCCGGCGGCCGGCCGGCTCCCCCGTCTGCGGGCCGGTGACACGCCCCCACTAGTCCTTTTTGGCTTTCGCTCTCCCCCCGCCACCGTTTTTACTTCGAGGATGACCTACGAGATCCGCCCCCTCCCGCCCGGCACCACCGCCTCCGTCACCGCGCCCCCGGCCGGCTCCGCCCGGGGCGGCGGACGCGGCGGCACCCTGGTGGCCGTCAGCGATCTGCACGTCCGCTACCAGGAGAACCGCGACATCGTCGAGGGGCTGAAGCCGGAGTCCGAGGACGACTGGCTGCTGGTGGCCGGCGACATCGGCGAGCGGGTCTCCGACATCCGCTGGGCGCTCGAACTGCTCAGCAGCCGGTTCGCGAAGGTCGTGTGGGTGCCCGGCAATCACGAACTGTGGACGACGGCCGACGACCCGGTACAGCTGCGCGGGGTGGCGCGCTACGAGCATCTGGTCGCCCTCTGCCGGGAGCTGGGCGTCCTCACCCCCGAGGACCCGTACCCGATCTGGGAGGGCGACGGCGGCCCGGTCGTCCTCGCCCCGCTCTTCCTCCTCTACGACTACACCTTCCGCCAGCCCGGCGTGACCTCCACGCGCGAGGCGCTGGCCCGGGCCGAGAAGGCCGGAGTGGTGTGCACCGACGAGCACTTCCTGCACCCGGACCCCTATCCGACGCGGGAGGCGTGGTGCCGGGCGCGGGTGGCCGCCACCGAGGCCCGGCTCGCCGCCCTGCCGGAGGACCTGCCGACGGTGCTGATCAACCACTGGCCGGTGGTGCGCGAGCCCACCGACCCGCTGTGGTACCCGGACTTCGCGCTGTGGTGCGGCACGGAGGCGACCGCGGACTGGCCCGTGCGGTTCCGGGCGGCCACCGTGGTCTACGGCCATCTCCACATCCCCCGGCTGCTGGTCTGCGACGGCGTGCCGCACCAGGAGGTGTCGCTCGGCTACCCGCGCGAGTGGCAGCGCCGCTCCCGCGTCCCGGGACGGCCGGTGCGGATCCTGCCCGCGGCGGTGGCGGCCGGCGACACCACGGGGACCCCCGCATGATCGACAAACTGCTGCCGGCCCCGGTGGTGACCGCCGAGGCCTTCCATGACGCCCCGCTGTCGCAGATGTTCCCGGAGGAGTGGGCGCTGGTGGCCAAGGCCGTTCCCAAGCGGCAGAAGGAGTTCGGCACCGTACGGGGCTGCGCCCGCGAGGCCCTGGCCGAGCTGGGGTTCGCCCCCGCGCCCCTGCTTCCCGGCCCCGCCCGGGAGCCGCAGTGGCCGGCCGGCGTCGTCGGGGCGATGACGCACTGCGCCGGCTACCGCGCCGTCGCGGTGGCCCGCTCGACGGAGTTCCGGACCATCGGCCTGGACGCCGAACCCCATCTGCCCCTGAACGACCCCGGGGTGCTCCATCTGGTCACCCTCCCCGCCGAACGCCCCCGGCTCGCCCAACTCGCCGCGGTGCAGCCCGAGGTCTGCTGGGACCGCCTGATCTTCAGCGCGAAGGAGAGCGTCTACAAGGCGTGGTACCCCCTCACCCGCCGCTGGCTCGACTTCCAGGAGGCCGAGCTGACCTTCGACCCCACCAACGCCACCTTCACCGCCCGCCTCCTCGTCCCGGGCCCCGTCGTCGACGGCCACGAGGTCACCGAATTCCACGGCCGCTGGCTGATCGGCTCGGGGCTGGTGGTGACGGCGATCGCCATGCCGGTGTGAGGGGCCGGGGGGCTGTGCCTCCCCGCCCGCCGGCAACCACCGCTGAGACGCGAGGGGATGACGTCTCGTCGATGTCCTCCCACGTCACGGCGCGGCGGCCTGTGTTACGTATCAGTATGTGACAAACGAGGGCCCGGGCGCCGGAAACGCCCACGTCTTGGGGTAATTTCATGGACCGTCAGGACGTGGAAGGGTCAGCAGCGCACCTATGCACCAGCAATTCGACCCCATCGGTGGGACACAACTGCCCGACACCGAACTGGTCCGGCGCATCCGTGCGTCCGCCCGGCCCGACGACGGCCGGGCGGCGGCCGGTCCGGGCGGCGTACCCGCTCAGGGCGGCGCGGCCGCTCCGGACGCCGCCGCCGGGGAAGCCGAGGCCGCCCTCGACGAGTTCCACCGCCGGCACTACGCCGCCGTGCTGGCCGCCGCCCGTGCCTGCTGCGGATCCTCCCAGGCCGCGGCCGACCTGGCGGCGGAGGCGATCGAGAGCGTGCTGCACTCCCCCGATCCGGGTGAGGCGCCCGGGGGGAGCTGGCGGGAGAGCCTGCTGGCGGCGGTCGACCGTACCGCCGACGTCTGGCACCAGGGTTCCCGCAGGACCGAGCTGCGCGAGGGGTTCGCGGACCGGCCGGCCGGGCGGGAGACGGGGGATCGGTCCGGCACGTACGGGGACGGGCCGGGGGGCTTCTTGGGGGACGGGTTCGCCGCCTCCGTGCGCCCGGTCGAGCTGCATCCGTCCGCCGCGCCCAAGCGGTCCCGGGGCGCGCGGTCCGCGCGTCTCGCGCTGCTCGCCGCCGCTGCCGTGGCCGTCCTGGCCGGTGCCGCCCTCTCCGTCGGCTCGCTGCTCGGCCCGGCACGGCACGAGACCTCGGCCGATGCGCCCGGACACTCCGGATTCCCGTCGGCGCCCACCACGCACCGGTCGCCGACGGCGTCCGCCAAGAGCGCGCCGAGCGCCTCCCGTTCGGCGTCGAAGTCGCCGTCGGCGAGCCCCGCCAAGCCGTCGAAGCACCCGCGTGCGCGGCCCTCGTCGCCGGCCAGGCCCTCGCCCGCCGCACCGGAGCGGAAGCCGCCGCCCACCCGGACCACCCCGCTGACCGCCCGCCCGTGGAGCGCCAGCTCGAACGGCTGGGGGCCGGTGGGGCAGAACCTCAGTGTCGACGGGCGTCCCCTCACCATCGCGGGAGCCGGGTTCGCCGAAGGCCTGGGAGCCCACGCGCCCAGCGAGATCGTCTATCAGCTGGGGGGCACCTGCTCGCGCCTCGGCGTGGACGTGGGGGTCGACGACGAGGTGGGGGCGAACGGCTCGGTGGTCTTCCAGATCTACCGGGACGGCACGGAGGTGGCCGACAGCGGGCTGATGACGGTCGGGCAGCCCGCGCGGCACCTCACCGCGGACCTCACCGGCGGCGGCGTGCTGCGGCTCGTGGTCACCGACGGCGGCAACGGGAACAACTCCGACCACGCCGACTGGGGCCGGCCGCTGATCAGTTGTCGCTGAGCCGCCGGCCGGGGCCCGCCGGTCTCAGGCGGCGGGGAGTTCGGCCCAGCGGGTGATGCCGCCCGCGTGGACGTGGGTGCCGCACTCGGTTGCCAGGGCGGTGACGATGCCGAGTCCGCGGCCGTGCTCGTCCGGGCAGGGATCGACGGCCGGCCGGCCGTGCGCCGCCGGTCCCGCGTCGGTGACCTCGACGCGCAGGGCACCGCGCCGGTCGCCGCCGAGCCGGGAGAGCCGCAGCACCGCCGGCGGCAGGGCGTGGACGACGGCGTTGGTGGTCAGCTCCGAGACCACGAGGAGGGCGTCCTCGGCGAGGCCGGGGGCCAGGTTCCAGTCGGCCAGGACCGCGCGCACCCGCCTCCGTACGACGGAGACGGCCTCGGGGAGGTGGGACAGCGGACAGACATGGTCGTCCGCCCCCGGAACCACCGTGTCGAGCTGTGCCGTCATGTCTCCTCCTCGGAGGCAGCCCCCGGCCGGCGGGATGCCGTGCCTGAGACGGACGCTAGGAGGGAACGCCGCGGGCGGTCAATGAACAGCGGTCGGCATTACCGAACGGTGGCAGCCGGAGGCGCTCAGGCCCTGCCGATGCCGACCTCGGAACTACGATGGGGTCATGGCCGGCCCGGTCCAGTCGATCGAGCGGGCGGCGGCGATTCTCCGTCTGCTCGCCAGTGGGCCCCGTCGGCTCGGACTGGGTGAGGTGGCCGCGTCCCTCGGTCTGGCGAAGGGCACCACCCACGGCATTCTGCGCACGCTGCAGCACATCGACTTCGTCGAGCAGGATCCGGCGACCGGGAAGTACCAGCTCGGGGCGGCACTGCTGCACCTGGGCACCAGCTACCTCGACGTGAACGAGCTGCGCTCGCGCTCCATCAACTGGTCCGACGCCCTGGCCGCCCGTAGTGGGGAGGCGGTCCGGCTGGGCGCTCCGCTGGAGGGCAGAGTGCTCATCGTCCACCACGTCTTCCGGCCCGACGACACCTTCCAGACGCTGGACGTGGGCGCGCTGCTGCCGCCGCACGCCTCCTCGCTCGGCAAGGTGCTACTGGCCTTCGGCGGCCTGACCGTGGAGCCGGCCGTGGAGGCCGGGCTGGAGGCGTACACCCGGCACACCCTGGTGGCCCCGGAGCGCCTCACCCGGGCGCTCACCGAGGTCCGGGAGCTCGGGTGGGCCGCCGAGGTACAGGAGATGATCACGGGCGAGGCCGGTATCGCCGCGCCGATCCGGGGCCACGGCGGCCTGGTGGTGGGTGCCGTCGGCGTCTCCGGCACCGTCGAGCGGATCTGCGACTCCCAGGGGGTCCCGCTGCCGGGCCTGGTCACCCAGGTCCGCCATGCCGCCCGGGCGATCTCCAGAGATCTGGGGGCCACCCGCTGGTGAGCCCCCGCCCTCGGGCACCGCAACGGAAGGCTGATCATGGTTGAGCGGTATGTGATGTCCATCGACCAGGGCACCACCTCCACCCGGTGCATCCTCTTCGACCACCAGGGGCGGCTGGTGTCGGTGGCCCAGCGGGAGCACCAGCAGTACTTCCCCCGGCCCGGGTGGGTGGAGCACGACGCCGCCGAGATCTGGCACACCCTGGAGCGCGTGGTGCCGCAGGCGCTCTCGGACGCCGACGTCCGGCCCGACGAGGTCGCCGCCATCGGGATCGCCAACCAGCGCGAGACGACCGTGCTGTGGGACCGGCGTACGGGCGACCCGCTGGGCAGGGCGATCGTCTGGCAGGACACGCGGACGGCCCCGCTGGTCGAGGAGCTGCGCGGCCGGCCCGGGGACGAGTTCTTCCTCCGGCGCTGCTGCCTGCCCCCGTCCACGTACTTCTCCGCCCCGCGGATCCGGTGGCTGTTCGACCATGTCGACGGGCTGCGGCAGCGCGCCGAGGACGGCGAGGTGCTGTTCGGGACGATGGAGAGCTGGCTGATCTGGAACCTCACCGGCGGGCCGGCCGGCGGCCTGCACCTCACCGACGTCACCAACGCGAGCCGCACCATGCTCATGAACATCGGCACTCTCGACTGGGACGCGGAGCTGCTGGAGTTCTTCGGGGTCCCCCGCGCGATGCTCCCGGAGATCCGCCCGTCCGCCGAGACGTACGGAACCGCCCGTTCCGTGCTGCCGGGCGTCCGGATCACCGCGGCGCTCGGTGACCAGCAGGCGGCGCTGTTCGGGCAGACCTGCTTCGGCCCCGGCGAGGCGAAGTGCACCTATGGAACCGGCAGCTTTCTGCTGCTCAACACCGGGACCGACCTCGTGCGGTCCCGGCACGGGCTGCTGACCACCGTCGCCTACAAGATCGAGGACCGGCCCGCGGTGTACGCGCTGGAAGGCCCGATCGCGGTCACGGGCGCGCTGGTCCAGTGGTTCCGCGACCGGCTGGGGCTGATCGGCAGCGCCCCCGAGATCGAGACCCTCGCGCGCGGCGTCGAGGACAACGGTGGCTGCTACATCGTCCCGGCGTTCTCCGGCCTCTACGCGCCCTACTGGCGCAGCGACGCCCGCGGGGTCATCGTCGGCCTCACCTCGTACATCACCAGGGAGCATCTGGCCCGGGCCGTGCTGGAGGCCACCGGCTGGCAGACCCGGGAGGTCGTGGACGCCATGAACGCCGACTCCTCGCTCACCCTGAAGGAGCTGAAGGTGGACGGCGGCATGACGTCCGACAACCTGCTCATGCAGATCCTCGCCGATGTGCTGGACGTGCCCGTGGTGCGTCCGATGGCCGTGGAGACGGTGTCCCTGGGCGCCGCCTATGCCGCGGGGCTCGCCGCCGGCTACTGGCCCGACCTGGAGGTCCTGCGCCGCAACTGGCACCGGGCCGCGCAGTGGCTGCCGGACATGGACCCCGGGCGGCGGCGGTCGGAGTACGAGAACTGGAAGCGGGCCGTCGAGCGGTCGCTCGGCTGGATCCGGCCGCCGGCCCCGCCCTGACGCCTTCCGTGCCGGGTGCGCGGCACCCGGCACGGGCTCGGCGGGCGCCCCTCAGCCCCCGTCCGGCGCCAGCCGCAGCGAGATCGAGTTGATGCAGTACCGCTGGTCGGTGGGGGTGGCGTAGCCCTCGCCCTCGAAGACGTGGCCGAGGTGGGAGCCGCACCTGGCGCAGCGGACCTCCGTGCGCACCATGCCGAGGGTGCGGTCCTCGATGAGTTCGACCGCGTCGGAGTCCTTGGGGTCGTAGAAGCTCGGCCAGCCGCAGTGGCTGGCGAACTTGGTGTCGGAGCGGAACAGCTCGGCGCCGCAGGCGCGGCAGGAGTAGACGCCCTCGTCGGTGGTGTCGGTGTACTCGCCGACGAAGGCGGGCTCGGTGCCGGCCTCACGCAGGACGCGGTACTCCGCGGGGGTCAGCTCGGCGCGCCACTGCTCGTCGGGCTTGTCGATCTCGTACGGCATCGAAGCTCCTTGGCTCAGCTGTCCAGGCGGGACAGGATGGCGGGGCCGAGGTCGGTCACATCACCGGCGCCCATGGTGAGAACAAGGTCGCCGGGCTTGGCCATTCCTGCGACGACGTCCGGCACGGCCGCCTGGTCGCTCTCGGCGGTGACATCGGCGCCGGCGGCGCGCGCGGCATCGATGATCAGGGCGCTGGTGACGCCCGGGATCGGGTCCTCGCGGGCCGGGTAGATCTCCAGGACCACGGAGGCGTCGGCGAGGGCGAGCGCCCGGCCCATCTCCGTGCCCAGCTCCTGGGTGCGGGAGAAGAGGTGCGGCTGGAAGACGACCAGCACCCGGGCGCCGTCGGCGGCGCCGCGGATGGCGTCCAGATCGGCGCTCATCTCCGAGGGGTGGTGGGCGTAGGAGTCGATGACCTGGACGCCGGCCGCCTCGCCCTTGAGCTGGAGGCGGCGCTTGACGCCGGTGTACTTGCCGAGGGCGGAGGCGAGGTTGTGCGGCGGGATGCCCAGGGCGATGCCGGCGGCCAGGGCGGCGACGGCGTTGTGGGCGTAGTGCCGGCCCGGGACGGAGACCGTGAAGGTGAGGATCTTGCCGCTGCTGAGGGTGACGGTGACGTCGCTGGTCAGGCCGCGGGGGTTGACCTTGAGGATGCGGACGTCGGCGTCGGCGGACTCTCCGTAGGTGACGACCTCGATGTCATGGCGGCCGGCGATCTTGGCGGTCAGCTCGCGGGCGCCGGGGTGGTCGGCGGAGATGACCAGGGTGCCGCCGGGGCGGATGCGGCCGACGAAGGTCTCGAAGGACTCGTAGATCTCGTCCATGGAGGCGTAGTTGGCGTGGTGGTCCAGCTCCACGTTGAGGACGATGGCGACCTCGGGGGCGTACTTGTGGAAGCTGCGGTCGCTCTCGTCGGCCTCGGCGACGAAGATCTCGCCGGCGCCGTGCTCGGCGTTGGAGCCCGGGGCGTCGAGATCGCCGCCGATGGCGTAGGACGGCGTCAGACCGAGGGCACCGAGGGAGACGGCGAGCATGGAGGTCGTCGTGGTCTTGCCGTGGGTGCCGGCGACGGCGACGGGGCGCAGGCCGTCCATGAGGGAGGCGAGCGCGTCGGAGCGGTGCACGACCGGGATGCCGCGCTCGTGGGCGGCGGCCAGCTCGGGGTTGTCGGGGCGGATCGCGGAGGAGACGACGACGCTGGTGGCGTCCTCGGCGAGATGCCCGGCGGCATGGCCGAGGTGGACCGTGACGCCGAGGGCGCGCAGGGCCTGGGCGGTCGCGGAGTCCTTGGCGTCGCTGCCCGCCACCCGGGCGCCGCGCTGCGCGAGGATCTTGGCGATGCCCGACATACCGGCTCCGCCGATGCCGATGAAGTGCGGCCGGTCCATCGAGGCTGGGATGGCGGGTGCCATGGTGCGTCTCCCTGATCGTCGATCATCGCGAGCGGTGGTGCTGCCGTTCGGTCGTGCTGTCGATGATTCTCGCACCCGGCACCGACAGCCCCGGCCCGCGGACCCCGGCGGGGGGGGCGCCCGGGCCTTGCGGCCGGGGGTCAGCGGCGGATCAGGCCCTGGGCGGTGGCGGCGGCGACCGCGGAGGTACGGGAGTCCACGCCCAGCTTGGCGTAGATGTGGACCAGGTGGGACTTGACGGTGGCCTGGCTGAGGAAGAGCCGCTTGCTGACCGCCGCGTTCGACAGCCCCTCGGCGACGAGCTGGAGGACCTCCGTCTCGCGCCGGGAGAGCGCGCTGGCGGGGGTGCGCAGCCGGTCCATCAGGCGAAGCGCGACGGTGGGGGCGAGCGCGGACCGTCCGGCGGCGGCGGTGCGGACCGCGGCGGCCAGCTCCTGGGGCGGGGCGTCCTTGAGGAGGTAGCCGGTGGCGCCTGACTCGATGGCGGCGAGGATGTCGGCGTCGGTGTCGTACGTGGTCAGGATGAGGACGCGGGGGCCGCCGGGGCGGGCGGTGATCTCGGCGGTGGCCTGCGAGCCCAGCATCCGGCCGCCGAACTGGAGGTCCATGAGGACCACGTCGGCGTCGCACCGCTCGGCGAGACGGACCGCCTCCTCGGCGGTGGGGACGTCCGCGACGATCTCGAAGTCCGGTTCGGTCTCCAGGACGGCGCGCAGCCCGGCGCGGACGACCGGGTGATCGTCGGCGAGCAGCAGCCGGACGCGGGAGTCCGGGGCGAACGGGGCGGTCACGAGGCGGCCTCCGGGGCGGCGCCGGGCGCGGCGGCGGGGCAGGGCAGGGTGACGGCGACCGCGGTGCCCTCCCCGGGGGTGGACTCGACGGCCAGCGTCCCCTGGAGGGCGCGGGCCCGGGCGTGCATCGCGGCGAGGCCGAAGCCGGTGCCGCCGGCCGCGGCGGAGCCCGGTGCGGGCAGCTCGGCGGGCCGGAACCCGGCCCCGTCGTCGACGACGTCCAGCGCGACCTCGGTGTCCATGTAGCTGAGGGTCAGCTCGACGCGGCCGGCGGCGGCGTGCCGGACGGTGTTGGCGAGCGCGGACTGGGCGATGCGCAGCAGGGCGACCTCGTGCGGGGTGGGCAGCGCGAGGGGCGCGCCGGAGACCTGGCAGTGCACGGTGAGACCGGAGCTGCGGGCCGTGGTGGCGCAGAGCCGCTCCAGCGCGGCGGGCAGCGACCCCGACTCCAGGGCGGGCGGGCTGAGCGCCTGCACGAAGCGGCGCGCCTCGGCGAGGTTGTCGACGGCGGTGGTGCGGGCCTGCCGGACGTGTCCGAGGGCCGCCGCGGGCTGCTGGGGCAGCACGCGTTCGGCGGCCCGCAGCAACAGCTGGATGCTGGACAGCCCCTGCGCGAGGGTGTCGTGGATCTCGCGGGCCAGCCGCTCGCGCTCGGCGAGCCGGCCGGCGGCGCGCTCCGCGGCGGCCAGTTCGCCGCGGGTGGCGGTGAGTTCCTCGATGAGCCGGCGGCGCTGCTCGCTCTCCCGGTAGAGCGCCTGGTAGCCGAGGACGACGGCGACCGCGACGGCGGCGCCGAGGGCGGGCCCGATGACCGTGCCGACGCCGAGGGTGTGGGTGTGCCAGGCGAATCCGGCGATGGCGGCGAGGGTGGTGGCCACGACGGCGGGCAGCGCCCGGCGCGGCGGCAGCAGATGCAGCTGGACGAAGAACAGCGGGAACGCCAGCCAGACGCCGTCCGGGGTGAGCGCGAGCAGCGCCAGCCACACCAGGGCGACGGCCGCGAGCCACAGCGCCGCGGCGCGCGGTGAGCTGCCCACCCGGGGCAGCCGCGGTCCGAGGGCGTAGAGGGCGAGCAGCACGACGGCGGTGGCGAGGACCGCCGGGGCGTTGGGGGCGTGCCCGGCCACCGCCCGTACGGCGGCGAGCCCGAGCAGCCCGGCCACCAGCAGGTGCAGACAGCTGCGCAGGACCCGCAGGACGGGGGTGAGGGAGTGTGCGGTCATGGCTTCTTCGGTCACGGCCCCCTCAGATTAATTGGCGCCCTCACCTGCGGCATCAACCGAAGGGTTGACTGCGGGGCGCACCTTTGGGCGCCGGCGGACCACTCCCCCGCGCGATGCCCGGGCCCCGCCCGGAAGGCGACGGTGGACTCCGCCGCCGGGCACCGGGCCCGGCACCCGCACGCAAGGAGGGCAGCGCCCGTGTTCGTGGCCTGGAGGGACCTGGGATTCGCCAGGGGACGGTTCGCCCTGATGGGCACCGTCATCGCACTGATCACCGTGCTGGTGGGGCTGCTGTCCGGCCTGACGGCGGGCCTGGGACAGGAGAACACCTCGGCGATCACCGGGCTGCCCGCCGACCGCCTGGTGTTCTCGGCGCCGGCCGGCGGCAGCGGCCCCTCCTTCACCGACTCGCGGCTGTCCGCGCGGACCGTGGCGGCCTGGGAGCGGGTGCCGGGCGTACGGGAGGCCGCGCCGCTGGGCATCGCGCCGGCGAAGGCCGCGGCGGACGGCCGGAGCGCGGCGGTGTCGGCGTTCGGGGTGCGGCCGGGCTCCGGGCCGGCGCCGGCGGGCGTCGAGGACGGGGCGGTGGTGCTGTCCGGGAAGGCCGCCGAGGAGCTGGGCGTACGGGCCGGCGGGACGCTGACGCTGGGCGGCCGGACCCGCACCGTCGCCGCGGTGTCGGGCACGGCGATGTACAGCCACACGCCGGTGGTCTGGATGTCGCTGGACGACTGGCGGGGACTGGCGGGCGGCCCCGGGGCGGCCGGCGGGCCGGGCGCGACCGTGCTCGCCCTGTCCGCCACGGGCGCGGCCGATGTCGCCGCGGCCGACGCGCGGCTGGGCACCCGCACCGTCCGCACCGGCGACGCGCTGGAGGCCATCGGCTCCTACCGCGCGGAGAACGGCTCCCTCCAGCTGATGCGCGGTTTCCTCTTCGCGATCTCCGCGCTGGTCATCGGGGCGTTCTTCACGGTGTGGACGATCCAGCGCAGCGGCGAGGTGGCGGTGCTGAAGGCGCTGGGCGCCTCGACCGGCTCGCTGCTGCGCGACGCGCTCGGCCAGGCCCTCGTCCTGCTGCTGCTCGGGACCGGCCTGGGCAGCGCCGTGGTGGCCGCGGTGGGCGCCGGCCTCGGCTCCGCGGTTCCCTTCGTGCTCGCCCCGTCCACCGTGCTGACGCCGGCCCTGATCATGACCGCGCTGGGCGCCGCCGGCGCCGCGCTGGCCGTCCGCCGCATCACCTCCGTCGACCCGCTGACCGCCCTGGGAAGTGCCCGATGAGCCTCGAACTGACCGATGTCACCCTCACCTACCCCGACGGCGACGCCCGGCTGACCGCGCTGGACCAGGTCTCGCTGGCCGTGGCCCCCGGCTGTCTGACGGCGGTGATCGGGCCGTCCGGCTCCGGCAAGTCCAGCCTGCTCGCGGTCGCCGCCACGCTGATCCGCCCGGAGAGCGGACGGGTGGTGCTGAACGGCACGGACACCACCGGACTCGGCCGCGCGGAGCTGACGGCGCTGCGCCGCACCACGGTCGGCACGGTCTTCCAGCAGCCGAACCTGCTCCCGTCGCTGACCGCCGCCGAGCAGCTCCAGGTGATGGCCCATCTGGACGGCCGCTCGCCCCGCAAGGCCCGCGGCCGGGCCCGGGAGCTGCTGGCCGCGGTCGGCCTGGAGCGGCTGGCCGGGCGGCGGCCGCACCAGCTGTCGGGCGGCCAGCGGCAGCGGGTCAACATCGCGCGGGCGCTGATGAACGAGCCGGCGGTGCTGCTGGTGGACGAGCCGACCAGCGCCCTGGACCGCGAGCGGGGCGCCGCGGTGCTCGATCTGCTGCTCGCCCTCACCCACCAGCGCGCCACGGCGACGGTGCTGGTCACCCACGACCCGGCGCATCTGGACGCGGCCGACGAGGTCGCCGAGGTGCGGGACGGCCGGCTGCGCCTGCGGACCGGCGCCGGTCGCTGATCCCGCCGCGCGACGGCTCAGCTCCCGGCGGAGTCCTGGGGCTGGTCGTCGGCCGCGTGCGAGAAGAGCTTGAGGACCGGGACGCCGACCATGTGGCGGGCGCGGGAGGCCCAGTCGCGGTGGAAGAACTCCTCGACGAAGTGCGGGGTGGTCAGCACGATGACCTCGTCCGCCCCGGTCTCCTCGACGATGGACCGCAGCAGGTCCAGCGGGTGGTCCTCGACCACCTGGCCGACCGCCTCCGCACCCGTGGCGCGCAGGGCCCGCAGGGTGTGCGCCAGCGCCACCTCGGCGGGCGCCTCGGCCCGGTCGCCGCCCGGCTCCTCGCCCTCCCGTACGGCGTCGTCGAACTCGCCGAGGGCGACGTCGTCGATGGCCCGCAGCAGCACGTCCTGCTTGCCGCGCGGCTGCATGAGCACGACGAACGAGATCCGGTCGTCGCCGTGCAGCGTGGTCACGAACTCCACGTCGGCAGGCGTCAGAGGCTTCTCGATCATCAATACGCTCGTGAACACGACGGACGCCCTTCTTCTCCTCGGGACACCGCATCGCACGGAGCCCCACAGAAACCATCCTGCCCCGTCGCCACACGGGGCCTGCTGGCCTTTAGTGTGCCCAACGGAAGCTAAGCGGAACAGGTAATTCCGCTGTTTGTCACGCCCTGCGGTAGCGGGTGAAGAGGAATCCCTCCTCCTCCCACACCGATGCCAGGGTGAAGCGCTCCGGAACCGGGACGGCCGGACCGTTCATGATCCTCTGAGCATCCCCCACCGCCACCACCGGGGCCAGCGACAGACACATCTCGTCCAGCGCGTCGGCCGCGGCGAACTGTCCCAGCAGCCTGGGCCCGCCCTCCGTCAGCAGCCGGGTGTGCCCCCGTCCGGCCAGCGCCCCGGCCACCCGCGCCGGATCGGCGCCCGTGCCCTCCCCGGCGAACAGCACCTCGACGCCCGCCGCCCGGGCCGCCGCCACCCGGTCCGGCGGGGCGCCGGCGCCGGTCAGTACGAGGGTGGGCACCAGCGGCTCGGTGAACAGCGGCAGCGTGAAGTCCAGCGCCAGACCGGCGCTGACCACGGCGATGGCCGGGGCCGGGCCCTGGCCGGCGGCGGCCCGGCGGGCGGCGAACACCTCGCGGGCGCGGGCCGGGCGGTACCCCTCCTGGCGCACCGTCTGCGCCCCCACCACCACGGCGTCCGCGAGCCCCCGCAGCACCCCGAAGATCCGCATGTCGGCCGGCCCGGAGAGCGGCTGCGAGCGGCCCTCGTGGTGGGCCGCCCCGTCCAGGGAGGACACCATGTTCGCGCGCAGCCAGCCGGTGCGCCCCGCGCGCACCGGGTCGTCCGCCGCCGGGTACGCGTAGGCCTCCGCCAACTCGTCCACCGTCCACTGCCGGTCCACCGGGCCGGCCGTCGCGTCGGCGGGAGCGGTGTCGGGGGTCGGTGCGGGCGGGGCGGGGAGGGGGAACAGGCGTCGCATGGCGGCAGTGTGACATGCCTCGCTCACCGGACCGGCGGCCACCGCACAGGAGATAGGCTGGACGGCTGTGTCATCTTCCCAGCCCTCCTCCGCGCAGCCCGACCCGACAGCCGGTCCCCCGGCCGGCGGTGACGACGCGACCCCCGCCGCGCTGACCGCCCGCGCCCCGCACGTCCCGGCCGACCTCCTGGTGGCCGAGATGGTGCCGCCGCCGCGCTTCCAGGGCGCCCGGTTCGACACCTACCTCCCGGACCCGAAGCAGCCCAGCCAGTCCGAGGCCGTCCAGGTCCTGAGCGACTTCGCGGACGGCATCGGCGACGCCCCGGCGGGCGGCGGGAAGCGGCGCTGGTTCGCCAGGAAGCCGGCGGCCCCCACCGGCCCGCGCGGCGTCTATCTGGACGGCGGCTACGGCGTCGGCAAGACCCATCTGCTCGCCTCCCTGTGGCACGCGACCTCCGCCCCGGCGGAGCGCAAGGCCTTCGGCACCTTCGTCGAGCTGACGAACCTCGTCGGCGCGCTCGGCTTCCAGCAGACCGTGCGCACGCTCGGCGAGCACCGGCTGCTGTGCATCGACGAGTTCGAGCTGGACGATCCCGGTGACACCGTCCTGGTCTCCACCCTGCTCGGCAAGCTGGTGGACGCCGGTGTGGCGCTGGCCGCCACGTCCAACACGCTGCCCGGCAAGCTGGGCGAGGGCCGCTTCGCCGCCGCCGACTTCCTGCGTGAGATCCAGGGCCTGAGCGCCCAGTTCCGTCCGCTGCGCATCGACGGCGAGGACTACCGTCACCGCGGACTGCCCGAGGCACCCGCCCCGTACGACGACGAGACGGTCACCCGTACGGCGTACCGCACGCCCGGTGCCTCGCTCGACGACTTCCCCTCCCTGCTGGAGCACCTGTCCACGGTGCACCCCAGCCGCTACGGCGCGATGTGCGACGGCATCGAGGCGGTCTGCCTCACCGATGTCCAGGCGGTGCCCGACCAGTCGACGGCGCTGCGCCTGGTGGTCCTCGCGGACCGGCTCTACGACCGCGAGGTCCCGGTGCTGACCTCCGGCAAGGCCTTCGACGAGCTGTTCAGCGAGGAGATGCTGCGCGGCGGCTACCGCAAGAAGTACTTCCGGGCGATCTCCCGGCTGACGGCGCTGGCGCGTGACGCGGGGGCGCTGGTGGCGGAGGGGTCCCGGTAGACGGCTGAGAGTGGGGCGGCTCGTCCCACGCGGACGCCCCCTGTACGGCCTGCGAGGGCCGTACAGGGGGCGCGTTCTGTGCTGCTAGTAGTCGTTGCGGAGGATCACAGCTCGCCGAATTCGCCGTTGGCAACACTCGCGATGAACGATCGCCACCCTTCGGCGGTGCTGGTCAGTACCGGTCCCGCTCCGTGCTGCTTGCTGTCTCGCATGGCGACTGCCTCATCGAGGTAAGCCACCTCGACGCAGTTGCCGTTCCCGTTGCTGTAGCTCGATTTGAACCACGCTGCGTCATCAACCGTGTTCATGGCTCCCCGCCACGTCAGAGAGCAGGCGTCGCGATGCCTGCTCGTCGAGTGCTGCGTCTTGAATTCCTGTGAATGCTGTCTCGTACTGCTCAACCTCCCGTGGCTTGTCCAGGTACAAGCCTCCCGTGTAGCCGTCTACGTAGACCGTCGGCGGTTCCGTGTCGACCCCGTCACCGTTCACCGGGAAACGCAGGATGACGAACGGTCCTGTGACGACTCCCGAGTGCATGCCGGCCGCGAAGGGCACGACACGAATCGAGACGTTCGGCAGCTCGGAGACGTAGACGAGGTGGGCGAGCTGCTCCGTCATCACCTCACGGCCGCCGACGGGGCGCCGCAGCACCGCCTCGCTCAGCGCGACATGCAGCGTCGGTGGCTCGGTGACGCGGGTGAGGAGCGCCTGACGCTCGATGCGCAGGCGCACGCGTCCATCGAGGTCCGCATCGCCAATCCCTTGAATGTGCGTACGGGTGATCTCTCGTGCGTACCCGTCGGTTTGCAGCAGCCCCGGCACGATGTCGCTCTCGTATGACGACAGACTCGCCGCCGCTTCCTCAAGGCCGACGTAGACGTCGAATCCCTCGGGGATGACGTCGCCGTAGGCATGCCACCAGCCGCGGGCCTTGGTCTCCTTGGCGAGCCCCATGAGCGCCTCGGTCAAGTCCTCGGAAGCGCCATAGATCTCGCACATTGCCTTGACATCGAGGCTGCGCAGCGAAGTCCGTCCGGTCTCGATGCGCCAGATCTTCGGCTCGGACCATTCGAGCTTCCGCGCCGCCGCCTTGACCGTCAGACGAGCGTGCCCCCGCAGGTCGCGTAGGTAGCGCCCGAGTTGCCGCCTCGGCACCGTCGATCCTGTCGTTCCCTCAGCCACGGATCCCCCTTCCCCCTCCATTTTGAAGCACTCCCAACACCCGCAATGTAGTGCTCCGTTGACTCGCCCCGCAATGCAAGTCAAGCGTTCGATAGCTATAAATCGAATCCACGAAATGTAGCCTTGCATTGCGCTCGGATCGGCAGGCAGTCTAAGAACTCGGCCTCGCTTGAGCAGGCACAACCGGCCCTGTCCTGCCTGGCATTGGCACCTCGCCAGTTCACGTCCCGGAAGGGGCACGCCTATGTCGACGCCACAGAAATCGCCCGAAGAGCCCGAGCTCAAGAAGCCGCCCAGCAGGGACGACCTCCCCACCCTTGAGGATCTGTTCGAGCAGGCGGACAAGCTGCGCGAAGCGATCCAGAACCACGCACAAGCGACAGGCATTGCAGTGACCTACACCCCGCCCCCCGCATGGCCGACTGAACCCGAGCCGCAGCCCCACTGCACCCGCTGCCGGGAGCTCGACGAACAGCGCACCACCGCTCGGCGCCATCGCGACATGGCTGCCGTGACCGACTGCAACGTGCTGCTGCGGCGCCATATCAAGCTGGACCACCCGGCCGAACGCGCCCCCCGGGCGACGTAATACCCCTGCGACAAACGCCGGCTCCCATAGCGGCCCCTGGAATTCCACCGACTTCCCTGCGGCCTCCCCGTGGGTACCACCCTCACCGACGAAGGGAACACGATGAGCACCACGACCGCCTTACGCACCATTCTCTCGGTCGAGCTGGAGATCACCGGTAAATGCAACACGAGGTGCACGCACTGCTGCACCGAATCCAGCCCGGAGGCCCCGGCCGGCGCCATGACCCGTGACGACTGGCACCAGGCCATCGCCGATATCGCCGAACTCGGCATTCCCGCAGTGCAGTTCATCGGCGGCGAGCCGACGCTCAGCCCGCACCTGCCCCAGTTCATCGACCAGGCCCTCGCCCTGGGCCTCAACGTCGAGGTCTACTCCAATTTCGTCCACATCCGCCCGAAGCTGTGGAACGCCATGGACCGCAAGGGGGTCTGCTTGGCGACCAGCTACTACAGCGACCACGCCGACGAGCACGAGCAGATCACCAAGGGCCGTGGCAGTCACGCCCGCACCCGCGCCAACATCGTGGAAGCCGTACGCCGCGGAATCCCGCTGCGCGCCGGCGTCGTCCAGGTTCTCGACGAGCAACGCGTCGAGCAGGCCGAGGCCGAGCTGCGCGCCCTCGGTGTCGAGCGCTTCCGCATCGACCGCATGCGCAAGGTCGGCCGCGCCGCCGCCCCGGCCGAGGCGACGCCGAGCGTGGGCGAGTTGTGCGGGCGCTGCTGCCGGCACCGCGTCACCGTCTCCCCCGACGGCGCGGTATCCGGCTGCATCCTCTCCCGTTTCCTGCCGGCCGGGAACGTCCGGCAGCAGCGGCTCGGCGAGATCCTCAGCAGCGAACGATGGGCGGAGCTCACCGCCACGATTCCCCTGCCGCGCGCGGGTGACTGTCCCCCCGACGACTCCAGCGACTGCAACCCGGCCAACACCACGGCCTGCAACCCTGCCTACTTCGCCCCTGCCTCGATCCTGGGAGCCTCCGCATGACGTGGGAACTCCACGGCCGACGAGGTGATGCACCGCACCTCACGGTGGCGTGAGCCGATCGCCACCGTCCCCCGGCATCTCTTCGTCCCCCGCTGGTGGAGCCGCTCCCGGACCGGATGGGAGCTACACGTCGGCGCCGACAACGAGCAGCACTGGCTCGACGTCGCATACCGCGACACGTCCCTGATCACCCGCGCCGGCCCACTGCACGCCGACCACGCGACGCCCGGTGATCACCCGATCGGCCGCCCGACCTCGTCGGCGACCCTGCCCAGCCTCGTCGTGCGCATGCTCCAGTACGCCCGGATCGACGAGGGCGACAGCCTGCTGCACATCGGCACCGGATCCGGTTACACCGACGCGCTCGCCGCCTGCCGGTTCAGCTCGGGGCAGGTGACGAGCGTGGACGTCGACCCCTACCTCGTCGAGTCCGCCGGCCACCGCCTCGCCGACATCGGGCTGCACCCCACCCTCTTGGCGACCGACGGCACCGGCCCCCTTCCCCTCCCGCCCGGCGGCACCGACCGCATCGTGTCCACCGTCGCCGTACGCCCCATCCCCGAGAGTTGGCTCACGGCTCTGTGCCGTGGCGGCCGGCTGGTCACCACCCTTGCCGGAACCTCTTTGCTCATCACTGCGGAGAAGGACGAGGACGGAGGGGCAACCGGTCGCGTCGAATGGGACCGTGCCGGCTTCATGCACACCCGCACCGGCAGCAACTACCCGCCCGGCGACGACGAACTGCTCGCCGCCGCCCGCCACCACGACGGCGACGACATCAGCAAGGGCCCGTACCCGGTCGTTGACGTCGCCAACGTCTGGGACCTCGCGAGCATGCTCGATCTCACCGCCCCCGGCATCGAGCACGACTACCGCGAGGACGACGAGCAGCGCACCGCGCTCATGACGCACCCCGACGGCTCATGGGCACGCGCCACCGCCCACGGCACCGACCGCCCCACCGTCCACCAGGGCGGCCCCCGCCGCCTGTGGGAAATCCTCGACGAGGTACGGCACGACTGGCTCGCCACCGGCGAACTGCCCGTGCGCGGTGCCCAGGTCTTCGTCAAGCCCGACGGGACGACCGTCCTCGCCCGCGGTGGGTGGCACACCAAGATCAAGCCCTGACGCGGGAGCACGCGAGGGCCCCCGAACCCGCCTCGTTCAACTGCGCCGGGCGGTAAGGGCGCAGGCCGCGGCCGTGGCGGCGGCCGCGAGCAGGGCGGTTGCGGCGGCCGGCAGCCAGGGGGTGTGGACCGTGCCACTGACGGAGCCGGTGACCATGCCCGACAGGGCGGCGTTGACCGGCGAGGGGCTCAGGGCGAGCAGCAGCACGGCGGCGGTCAGGCTCACCGGGATGCCCCAGGCGGCACTGCGCAGCACCGGCCGGCTGCTCAGCGCGCCGATCGCGACGCCCATCAACAGGCAGGCGAGCGCGGTGAGCAGCCCGGCCACGGCCGCGGGCAGGACCGGGACGGCCACCTGGTGGTCGTTGGAGCGCGGTTCGGACAGCAGCGTGACCAGCGCCACGCCGGGCAGCGCGAGCAGCAGCGTGGTGCCGGCCGCGGTCAGCACCGCGGCGAGGTGGGCCCGTTCGGGGCCGGCGGCCGCGGCGGCGCAATCGCGGGCGGCCGGCGGCTCGTTGGTGACGCAGATCCGGGTCAGCCAGGCCGCGGCCGGCAGCAGCCCGCCGGCGGCGTAGCCGAGCGTGGCGAGCAGGGGGTTGCCGATCTGCACACCGACGGCCAGCCAGGCGGCGTAGAGGATGACCGGCGGCAGCGCGCGGTGCGAGCCGAGGAGCAGGGCCGCCTGGTAGCGGAGGAGAGCGGTCACGGGTGGGGAGCCTCCTCGGGGGCGGAACGTTCGCCGGCCCTCGCCGCGGGGACGGCGTCGCCGGCCGGCCCCGGGGCGGCGGTGACCGCGCGGATGTGCCACGGCGGGCGGGCGGTGAGCAGGGCGCGCAGCACGGCGTCGGAGTGGACCGCCGGGACGGTGAGCCGGGTCGTGCCGTCCGGTCCCGGCGCGCTCTCGGTTCCGGCGGGCAGCGGTGGCGCCCCGTCAGGAACGCGGTCCGGCCCGGCCGGCAGCGCGGCGCCCGGAGGGCCCTCGGCCTCGATGACCACCCGGGGGCCGGTCACGGACACCGGGTCCGCCGCCGGGAGGCGTGCGTCCCGGGACAGCAGCCGCCCGCCCTCGACCCGGTAGCAGGCGTCGGCCGCACCGGCCAGCCGCCGCGGGTCGTGGTCGACGAACACGACGGTGCCGCCGTCCGCGACCCGCTCGGCGACCGCGCGGTCGAGCACCTCCCGCGCGCCGCCGTCCAGCCCCGTCCAGGCTTCGTCGAGCACCAGGAGCCCGGGCCCGGCGAGCAGTGCCTGGGCGACCGCGACCTTCTGGCTCGTCCCCTTGGACAGCTCGGCCATCGGGGTGCGCGCGTGCCCGGCCGCCCCGAAGCGTTCGAGCCACTCGGTGGCGCGGCGGCCCGCTTCGGGGCCGCGCAGGCCGTGGATGCGGGCGAGGTGGGTGAGATAGCCGGCGGCGGTGAAGGGCAGCGCGCCGGGGAAGCGTTCGGGCACATACGCGCTGCGCGGGCGGCCGGTGATCCGTCCGGTGGTGGGACGGTCGATCCCGGCCAGCAGCCGCAACAGGGTGGACTTCCCACTGCCGTTGGTCCCCTCGACGCGCAGCAGCGCGCCCGTGGGCACGTCGAGTCGCACGTCCCGCAGCACCCACGAGCCCCGCACCCCGTAGCGCCGCCCCACCCCGTCCAGCCTCATGCGCCCCTCCGCGTCCGTGGTCCCCCGGCGACTCCGCCGCCCCGACCATAGCCAGCCGGCAGGCCGAGCGCCCGCGCGGAGGCGCACGCGGCTGCGGCGGGAGCCGCGGCCGGGGGCTGTCGGTGGTGGCTGGCAGACTGGTCGGGTGACCAGCACCGAGACCACCGGGCAGCCCGGCAACAGCTCCGACAGCCCCTTCACCGAGGCCGCGCACGACCGGGACGCGGCGCCGCAGTACGTGCTGCCCCTCGTCGCACACATCGAGAAGGACGCCCCGCCGGCGCGCACCGACGCGCTGGAGACGGCGGCGCGGGCGGTGCTGGTACTGCTCTCGGACGAGCGGTCGGCCGGGGACGGCGAGTGGGCCGCCGCGGTGCGGGACTGGCAGGACGCCCGGATCCGGAAGGTGGTGCGGCGGGCCCGCGGCGCGGAGTGGCGGCGCGCCACCGCGCTCCCGGGCATCACGGTCACCGGCGAAGGCGCCGAGGTGCGGGTCTTCCCGCCGGTGCCGCTGGACGGCTGGCCGAAGGAGCTGGCGCGCCTCCAGGTCTCGGGCACCGAACTCGACGACCCCGAGCCCCCCGGGCCACCGGCCCCCGGCCGCCCGGTGCTGTGGCTCAACCCCGGGCTGGAGATGACGGCCGGCAAGGAGATGGCACAGGCCGGACACGCCGCGCAGCTGGCGTGGTGGGAACTGTCCACCGAGGAGCGGGCTGCCTGGCGCGCGGCCGGGTTCCCCCTGTCCGTACGGGCCGCGCCGCCCGCGGAATGGGAGGCACTCACCCGAAGCGGCCGCCCCGTGGTGCACGATGCCGGATTCACGGAGATCGCGCCCGGCCCCACCCTCGTGGCCGAGTGGCGCCCACCGACAGAGCACGCGTAGGCGCCGTGCGGCGGGGCGGAAGGCGGGACCGCCCTGAGCCCCCGGCCACGCACTCACAGGTCGAACATGCAGATCGCAAAGCCCCCTGTTCAGATCGGCGAGTACGGCCGGCGGCAGGTCCGACCGGTGTTCCTCCGCCCCCGGGACCGGAGGACACCGCCTCACCCTCGCCAACCCGCTTATCACGTGGTGATCGTCGCGACGGGGTCGAGGCCGTAGGTGCGGGCGTAGCCGTTCTCGGTGCCGACGAGGAGGTCGACGATCTCGAAGTAGCGGTCCCAGAACGGGGTTTCGCGCAGCGCGTCGATGAGGCGCTGGTAGGCGTCGTGGTCGTCGGCTTCCCAGAGCCAGACGTCGGTGACGCGGGTGGAGTAGAACTCCGTGTCGTAGAAGCGGGACCGGACGCCGGTGGTCCTGGCCTCGATCGCGGGGACGACCCGGGTGGCGAAGGCGTCCATCCGCTCCCGGGGGGTCATGGCGAGCCACTCGGGTGTGGTCTTGATGAGCATGAACGCGGTGACGGGCGGTGCGGTTTCCGCGGTGGGCATGTCGGGCTCCTTCAACGGGGCGGATGGTGCTGCGGCGGGCGGGTGGGTCGTCAGGAGAGGACGGCGGGCTTGAGGGTCTCGGCGCACCACTGCGTGAAGGTGGTGGAGGACGCGGTGTCCGGGGTGCGGGTGACCCCCGCGTCCAGGCCCTCGTCCTTGGCCCGCTTCATGTCGGCGATGCCCCGGACGAACGCCTCGTGGAGGCCGTGGCCGACGAGGGTGGTGTACAGCTCGTCGAGCGGCTGGCGTGCGTAGTGGACGGGGCGGCCGAGCTGCTCGGTCATGATGCGGGCGAGGTCGTGGGGGGACAGGTCCTGCGGCCCGAGGACCGGGACGCTGTCGGTGCCGGTCCAGGAGCGGTCCAGCAGCAGGCCGGCGGCCACGGCAGCGAGGTCGGCGACGGCGACGAGGGGAGCCCTGCGGTCGCCGTCGACGACGTCGGTGAAGACGCCGTTCTCCCGGATCGACTCGGCCTCCTCCAGGAGGTTCTCGAAGAACGACGGGCAGGCCAGGGCCCGGTAGGCGACGCCGGTGCCGGCGAGGAGGTCGTCCATGGCGAGGGAGGCGGTGACGAGGCCGGCGCGGTCGGCGAGCGGGGTGCCGCGGCCGAGCGCGGAGACACCGACGACATGGCCGACGCCGTGCGCGGCGAGGGCCTTCGCGGCAGGGCCGGTGAAGCCGCGGTAGGCGTCGTCGGGGGCCAGGGAGGCGTCCGGGGGGACGAGCCAGAAGACGGCGTCGGCGCCCTCGAAGGCCCGGTCGACGACTGCGGCGTCACCGTGCGAGCCGGTGATCACCTCGACGTGTGCGCGCACCGCGTCGGGGAGCCGGGCGGGATCGCGCACGATCACGCGCAGTTCCTCGCCGTGGGCGGGGGCGGACTCCAGGAGCAGGGGCAGCAGACGGCGGCCGATGTTCCCGGTGGGAGCGGTGATGACGATCATGAAAACCTCGTGGGTCGTGCCGGATCGGTACGTCCCTCATCCTGCGGAGGCCAACGGTGTTGCCACAATGGGAACTTGAGCAAGCAATCATTGCCTGAAATGGAATAACGCCGTGAGCAGCAGTCCCGACCCCGTCATCGACGCCCAACTCGCCGTCGCCCTGGACGCCCTGCTGGCCGAGCAGAGCGTCACCCGCGCCGCCGCCCGCCTGCACACCTCCCCCGCCGCCATGAGCCGCACCCTCGCGCGCCTGCGGCGCCTCCTCCAGGACCCGCTGCTGGTCCGGGCCGGCCAGACCATGGTCCCCACGCCCCGCGCGCACGCCCTGCGCGACGAGGCCGCCGAGGTGGTGCGGCGCCTGGGCACTCTGCTCACTCCCGGCACGGGCGTCGACCTCGCCACCTTGCGCAGCACCTTCACCGTCCAGGCGGCCGACCTGCTCGGCGCGGCACTGGCCCCGGGGCTGCTGCGGCTGGCGGGGCAGGAGGCGCCGGGGGTCTCGCTGCGGTTCCGGGCCGAGGAGTGGGAGGCCGGACCGGCCCTGCGGGAGGGGCGGATCGACCTGGAGGTGGGGGCCATCGACCACGTCGATCCCGAGACCCGGGTCGAGGAGCTGGTCACCCTCCGGATGGCGGCGGCGGTCCGGCCCGGCCACCCCCTCGCCGAAGGGGACCTGACCCCGGAACGGCTCGCGGCCGCCGCGCACGTCGTGGTCAGCCGCCGCGGCCGGTTCACCGGCCCGCTGGACACCGCCCTGGCCGAGCGGGGCCTGCGAAGGCGGGTCGCGGTCGTCCTCCCCGGCCACCTGGCCGCGCTGGCCCTCGCCGCCGGCAGCGACATCGTCTGCCTCGTCCCCACCGCGCCCCGCGGCGACGCCCCCTCCCCTCTCACCGAGGCCGCCACCACCCTGGGCCTGCGCGTCCTCGACATCCCGCTGCCGCTGCCACCGCTGACCGTCGGCATGGCGTGGCACCCCCGCCACGCGGCCGACGGCGGCCACGCCTGGCTCCGCGGCGCGGTGCGCCGGACCCTGCACGCCCCCGGAGCCGCAGCCGGCTGACGCGGCCGGGCGGGCTCGGCCGGGGCGCCGGTCCGCACGCCCCCGAGGCCGCCCGCCCGGACGCGCCGCGCCGTCCGCCCGAGCGCGCCCGTCAAGCTCAAATCAACCTCTGAAACCGGCCGGTACAGGATTCGGGCCGCCCGGTCGTGGTGAGGAGTCCCCCACCACGGAAGTAGGGGGAGCCATGCAGCACCTGGGTACGGGGATCGGGTGGCGGCCGGAGATCGCCGACGCGATAGCGGAGCTGCCCGGGGTGGACTGGGTCGAGGTGGTGGCGGAGAACATCTGCCCGGGCCATCTGCCGGACGCCCTGCGGGAGCTGCGGGCCCGGGGCACCACCGTCATCCCGCACGGCGTCTCGCTCGGGCTGGGCGGCGCCGACCGTCCGGACGCGGGCCGGCTGACCGCGCTCGCCGAGCGCGCCACGGCGCTGGACGCCCCGCTCGTCAGCGAGCACATCGCCTTCGTCCGGGCCGGCGGGCCGCTGACCGCCTCGCCGCGGATGGAGGCGGGGCATCTGCTGCCCGTGCCCCGTACCCGTGACGCGCTGGACGTGCTGTGCGAGAACGTGCGGATCGCCCAGGACGCGCTGCCGGTGCCGCTGGCGCTGGAGAACATCGCCGCGCTGATCAACTGGCCGGGCGAGGAGCTGACCGAGGGGCAGTTCCTAACGGAGCTGGTCGAGCGGACCGGGGTGCGGCTGCTGATCGACGTCGCCAACCTCCACACCAACCACGTCAACCGGGGCGAGGACCCGGTGGTGGCCCTGGACTCGCTGCCGCTGGAGGCCCTCGCCTACGTCCATGTCGCCGGCGGCGTGGAGCGGGACGGGGTGTGGCACGACAGCCACGCCCACCCGGTGACCCGGCCGGTGCTCGACGTGCTGGCCGCGCTGTGCGCCCGGACCGCCCCGCCCGGCGTGCTGCTGGAGCGGGACGAGGACTTCCCCGGGTACGGGGAGCTGGCCGGTGAACTCGACGCGATCCGCCGCGTGCTGAAGGAGGCCTGCCGTGCCGAAGCGGCCTGAGCCGGCGACCGGGCCGGTGGCGGCGGGCCCCGTCGGGCGGCCGGCCGCGGCCGTTCCCGGCGGCGCGGACACCACGACCGAGGCGGCACGTCAGCGTCTGGCGCTGGCGCAGACCGCGCTGCTGTCGGCGCTGCTCGCCGGGACGCCGGACCCCGAGGGCTTCGACCGCGCCCGGCTGCGGGTGCAGAGCCGGGCGCTGACCGCCAAGCGGGCCGATGTCGTCGCCAGGGTCGCGCCGGAGCTGCCCGGCATCCTCGGCCCGGCTTACCGGGAGGCGTTCCTCGGCTACGCCCGGCACCGCCCCATGGGGGGCGGCTACCGCCAGGACGCCATGGAGTTCGCGGCGTATCTGCTGGACCGGGGGCGCCCCGAGGACCCGGCGGCCCGGCGGGAGTTGCAGCGCTGGTGGCGGGAGCGCGCGCGGCGGCGGCCGCCGTCCGCGCGGCCGTTGGCCCGGCTGGTGCGCGCGCTGCGGCAGGCGCTGTTCCCGGGGTGAGCGCGGCGCCGCGTGCACCGGGGGGCGGGGCGGGGGCGGTTCGGGCCGCGGCGGCGGAACGTGCGGTACCGCGTGGGGCTGCTCACATGCTGAGAAACCGTGTGGCGACGGACCGGTCCGTACCGTAGAAAACCGGCTATGCCGTTGCTCTTCCTCCTTGTCGCCTGTTCGGCGGCGGTCCTCTCCTGTGCGCTGCTGTGCCGGGCCGCGCTCGCCGCCGCCCGCGCCGTTCCGCCCGCCCCCAAGGCGGCCGCGGCGACCCTCCCGGATCCGTGCGCCGCCGAGCGCCCCGCCTCCGGGCTGACCCTGTACGAGATGGCCTATCTGTCCGGCGGACCGCAGCGGCTCGCCGATGTGGTGCTGGTGCTGATGGCGCAGAAGCGGCGGCTGCTGCTCGCCGACACCGGCTGGGCCACCGTCGTCGACCCGGTCGGCACGGACGCCGTCGAGCGCGCCGCCCTGACCGCGATAGGCCCCGAGGGGCAGCGCCGGATACCGGCCGTACGGAACGCCCTGGTGGGCGACGAGGCGGTGCGGCGGGTCGCCGACCGGCTGGAGACACAGGGGCTGGCGCAGCCGGCCGCGGTCCGGCCGGGCGTCGGCGGTGCCGTCCGGTTGGTGCAGGGCGCCGCCCTCGTGGTGCTGCTGTCCGCCGTGGCGACCTACTGGATGGCGGCGCCCGGCGCGGACACCGGGGCGGTGCTGCTCTGGTTCACGCTGCCGCAGATCCTCACCCTCGGCCTCTGGGCCGTGGCCCGCTTCGAGCTGCACCCGTACAGCGACTGGGCCACCGTCGCGGGCGAGCGGCGGCTGCCCGGAAGAGCCGGCTCGCGCGGCACCCCCGATGTCCCTGCCACCCCCTCCGGCTCACTGATCACACTCGCCCTCCGCGGCCCCATCGCCCTCACCGACCCCTCCTTGCGCGCCGCGCTCCACTCTTCCGGGGCATAGCCTCCGACACCGGTCCCCGGTGCTTTACATCGACAATGCGCGCCCCAACTATCCCTTTTGTATGCACACACGAAGGGACGGCCAGTGAGAGCACTCGCGTTGTACGGCACCATCGGGTCGCTGGTGGTGACCGCCCTCGCCACTGCCCCGGCAGGCGGCGCCACGGGGACCGCCGGTGCGCCACCCGCGCCGGTCGCGCACCGCCTCGAATTCGGCCGCTGCGCGCCGGTGGAGCAGTTGCCGTCGTCCGTGGAGTGCGGCACCCTCACCGTCCCCCTCGACTACGCGCACCCCGAGGGCAGGAAGATCCACCTCACCGTCAGCCGGGCCCGGGCCACCGCGCGCGGCGAGCGGCAGGGCTCCCTGGTCTTCAACCCCGGCGGGCCGGGCGCGTCCAGCATGGAGTTCCCGCTGTACGGCGGGCTGCCCAAGTGGAACAGGCTGGCGCGCGCCTATGACTTCGTGGGCTACGCGCCGCGCGGCGTCGGCCGCTCGGCGCCGCTGTCGTGCCAGGACCCCAAGAAGTTCGCCAAGGTGCCCACCGACACCCAGGTACACCCCGACGCGGCCTTCAAGCGCAGGAAGGTGGCGCAGGCCAGGGCCTACGCCCGGGGCTGCGTCCGCCGGGGCGGGTCCGCGCTGCCCTTCTACAACTCCGTCAACAACGCCCGCGACCTGGACATGCTGCGGGCCGCGCTCGGCGAGCGGCGGCTGACCTTCATGGGTGCCTCGTACGGGACGTACTTCGGCGCGGTCTACGCGACGCTCTTCCCCGGCCACGTCCGGCGGATGATCTTCGACAGCGTGGTCAACCCGGACCCCCGGCAGATCTGGTACCGCAACAACCTCGACCAGGACATCGCCTTCGAGCGCCGCTGGGGCGACTGGCTGCGCTGGGTGGCCCGGCACGACCGCCAGTACCACCTGGGCACCACCCGCCAGGCGGTGCAGCGTCACTACGACACCGCCGTCGGCAAGCTGCGCCGCGCGCCCCTGGAGGGAAAGATCGGCCCGGGACAGCTCCAGTCGGCCTTCCTCAAGAACGGCTACAACGACGCCTTCTGGCCGATGCGCGCCGAGGCGCTCGCGGCCTATCTGCACGGCGACCCCAAGCCGCTGATCGCCCAGGCCCTGCCCCAGTCAGCGGGCGCGGCCGCCGAGGAGAACAGCGCCGCCGTGTACACCGCCATCGAGTGCAACGACGCCCGCTGGCCGCACAGCTGGCGGACCTGGAACCGCGACAACACCGAGATCGCCCGGACCGCGCCGTTCGAGACCTGGGACAACGCCTGGATGAACCTGCCGTGCGCCTTCTGGCCCGACCGGGCGGAGACCGCCGACGCCGCGCTGGCCGCGGCGGCGCACCGCGCGGACGGCTCCGGCGCCGCCCAGGACCTGGTGAACGCCGCCGGGCGCAGCGCCGAAACCGAGGTCGACGGCGTGCTCCACGGCCCGCGTCGTCCGCTGGACGTCCGCACCCGGCCGGGCGCGCTGCCGCCGGTGCTGCTGCTGGCCGCCGAGCGGGACGCGGCGACGCCCTACCGGGGCGCGCTGGAGCTCCAGCAGCGGCTGCCCGGCTCCTCGCTGGTCACCGAGAACGGGGCGGGCACCCACGGCATCGCCTTCAGCGACAACGCCTGTGTGAACACCTACGCCGAGGCGTATCTGCTGCACGGCAAGGTCCCGGCGCGCCGCGTCTACTGCGCACCGCGTCCGGAGCCGGCGCCCGGCCAGCAGATGAAGCGGTCGCAGCACGTGCTGCCGGGCAAGTAACCGCACACGCCGCCGCGGGCCGTCCCCCAGGGGCGGCCCGCGGTGCTGTCCCGGGGCCGCGGGATCAGGCCAGGCCGGCGACCAGCTCGGAGACCGGCTTGCGGCGCCCGGTGTAGAAGGGGACCTCCTCGCGGACGTGCATCCGCGCCTCGGAGCCGCGCAGATGACGCATCAGGTCGACGATGCGGTAGAGCTCGTCGGCCTCGAAGGCCAGCACCCACTCGTAGTCGCCGAGCGAGAACGAGGGCACGGTGTTGGCGCGCACGTCCGGGAAGCCGCGGGCCATCTTGCCGTGGTCGGCCAGCATCCGGCGGCGGTCGTCGTCCGGCAGGAGATACCACTCGTAGGAGCGCACGAAGGGGTAGACGCTCACATAGGCGCGCGGCTGCTCGTCGGCCAGGAAGGCCGGGATGTGCGACTTGTTGAACTCGGCGGGGCGGTGCAGCGCCATGTTCGACCACACCGGCTCCAGCGCGCGGCCCAGACGGGTGCGGCGGAAGAGGTTGTACGCCTCCTGCAGGGCGTCCGAGCTCTCCGAGTGCCACCAGATCATGAGGTCGGCGTCGGCGCGCAGGCCGGACACGTCGTACGTGCCGCGGACCACCACGTCCTTGGCCGCGAGCTGCGCGAACAGCTCCTCGACCTCGTCGGCGTAGCCGCTGCGGTCCTCCGGGAGGACCGCACGCAGCTTGAAGACCGACCAGAGGGTGTAGCGGACGACCTCGTTGAGGTCCTTGGCCTTCTTGCCGGCGTTCGGGGTCTTCTCGGGCGCCGCGGGGGTCTGCGGCGCGGAAGCGGGGGTGGAAGCGTCTGTCATGCCGTCCATTCTCACTCGCCCGGGGCCCGGTCCGCCGTCAGGGTCCCGAGGATCTCGTCGGCGGCGCGGTGTGCCGAGCCGATGCAGGCCGGGATCCCGACGCCGTCGTAGACCGCGCCGCACACCCGCAGCGCACCCGGCATCCGGGCGACCGCGGCGCGGATCCTGGCGACCCGCTCCAGATGGCCGACGGCGTACTGCGGCAGTCCGCCCTCCCAGCGGGTGACGGCGGACGCCACCGGGCGGGCGGACAGGCCGACCGCCGCGCCGAGGTCGGCGAGCGAGAGCGCCACCAGCTCGGCGTCGTCGCGCCCGAGGTCGGCGTCGTCCCGGTAGCGGCCGACGGAGGTGCGCAGCACGAACAGGTCCCGGTCGGCGTCGCCGAGCCAGCCCCATTTGTGGCTGGAGAAGGTGGAGGCCTTGATCCGGCGGCCGTCGACGGGCGGTACGAGGAAGCCGCTGCCGCCCGGCACCCGGTCCAGGTCGGCGCGGCGGAAGGCCATGGTCACCAGCGCCATCGAGGCGTAGTCGACGCCGGCCAGCTCGGTGGCCGCCGCGGGGCAGCCCGCGCGCAGGAGCCGCGCGGCGGCGCCCGCGGGGGCGGCCAGGACGACCGCGTCGGCGGTGAGCGTCCGGTCGCCGGTGCGCAGACGCCAGCCGTCCTCCGCGGTCCAGTGCAGCGCGTCCACGGGGGCCCCGGAGCGGATCTCGCCGCCGGCCCGGCGCACGGCCTCGGCGACGGCAGCCGGCAGGGTCCCGATCCCGCCGTCGAGGCCCATGAACACCGGGGCGGGGCCGGCCTGCCCGTTCTGCGGAGCGGTGGCTGCGGCGCGCGCCTGGAGGTCCCGTACGCCCTCGGTCAGCGAGCGCCGGGTGCGGGCGACCTCGAACAGCTGCGGGACGGCGGCGCGCATCGAGATGCGGTAGGCGTCACCCGCGTAGACCCCGCCGAGCAGCGGCTCGACGAGCCGGTCGACGACCTCCCGGCCGAGCCGCGCGGCGACGTACTCGCCGACCGCGACGTCCTCGCCGGTCTCCGTACGGGCCAGGGTCTCGTCCTGGGCGATCCGCGCCATGCCCTCGGGAGAGATCACCCCGGAGGCGGCGAGCGGGCCGAGGTCCCCGGGAACGCCCATGACGTGGCCCTTGGGCATCGGGCGCAGCGCGTCGCGGGTCCACAGGGCCGCAGTGGCGGTGGCCGGCGGCTGCAGCCGGTCGCCGATCCCGACGGTACGGGCCAGCTGCACCGCCTCCGGGCGCCTGGCCAGCATCGACTCGGCGCCGAGGTCGACCGGGACGCCCGCGATCTCGCCCGCGCGCAGCTTGCCGCCGAGCCGGCCGGAGGCCTCCAGGACGGTCACCCGGGCGCCGCCCTCCAGCAGCCGGTGCGCGGCCGCCAGCCCGGAGATGCCTCCACCGATGACGACGGCATGACCGGGCCCGCGGCCCGCGGGGGTGTGCGCTGCGCTCATGGCTCCACTCTCTCAGAGCCGTGTGCCGCGGCCGCCGGACGGCCCGTGTGCGGCAACGCCCCGGGGCGTCGCCGTCGTTCGCGGTCGCCGCCCGGACCACGCCGCGGCCGCCAAGGTGTCCGAGAGCCCCCGTTGACAGCGGGCTGTGGCGGGCAAAGACTCGGGGTCGGTGGGTGGCGATCTTCGTGGCGCCCGCCGCACGCCGAGCCCGGGACAGCGAGGACAGCGCCTGATGACCGACCCACGCCTGCGGGATGTGTACATCGTCGATGCCGTACGGACCCCCGTCGGCAAGTACGGCGGCGCGCTGGCCGGCACCCGTCCGGACGATCTCGCCGCCCATGTGCTCAAGGCCCTGGTGGACCGCACCCCGGACCTCGATCCGGCGCGGATCGACGACGTCTGCTTCGGCGACGCCAACGGCGCCGGCGAGGACAACCGCAATGTGGCCCGGATGGCGGTGCTGCTGGCCGGGCTGCCGATGACCGTCCCCGGGGTGACCGTGAACCGGCTGTGCGGCTCGGGCCTGGAGGCGGTCATCCAGGCGGCCCGGGCCATCGCGCACGGCGACGCGCACATCGCGGTGGCGGGCGGCGTGGAGTCGATGAGCCGCGCGCCCTATGTGCTGCGCAAGCCGGAACGCGCCTTCCCCGCGGGCCACCAGGAGATGTTCTCCTCGACGCTGGGCTGGCGGATGGTCAACCCGCGGATGGCCCCGGAGTGGACGGTCTCGCTCGGCGAGGGTGCCGAGCTCATCGCCGACCAGTACGGCATCACCCGCGAACAGCAGGACGTCTTCGCCCTGGCCAGCCACCAGAAGGCGGTCCGTGCCTGGCGCGAGGGCGCCTATGACGCGCAGGTCGTGCCGCTGCCGGACGTGGACCTGCTGCGCGACGAGACGATCCGCGAGGGCTCCTCCCTGGAGTCCCTCTCGAAGCTGAAGCCGGCCTTCCGTGCGGCCGGCGGCACGGTCACCGCCGGCAACTCCTCGCCGCTCAACGACGGCGCCGCGGCCCTGCTCCTCGTGGACGAGGAGGGCCTGCGCGCCACGGGCCGCGAGCCGCTGGCCCGCATCCGCGCCAGCGCGGTGACCGGCGTCGAGCCGCAGCTGTTCGGCCTGGGCCCGGTGGAGGCGGTCCGCCGCGCCCTGGAGCGGTCCGGCCGCGGCTTCACCGACCTCACGTCCTTCGAACTCAACGAGGCCTTCGCGGCCCAGGCCCTGGGCTGCATCACCCAGTGGCCGGAACTCGACCCGTCGGTGGTCAACCCGCACGGCGGCGCCATCGCCATCGGCCACCCCCTGGGAGCCTCCGGCGCCCGCCTCGCCGGCGCCGTCGCCCACCAGCTCGCCACCCACGGCTCGGGCACCGGCCTCGCGGCCCTGTGCATCGGGGTGGGCCAGGGGCTGGCGTTGGTCCTGGAGCGCTGAGCGACAGCGCCCGAAGACGACCTCGCGGCCGCGCCCGCGAGGCCGCGGCGCGCCGTCTCGGGCCGTCGGATCCGTCAGATCACCGCTGATGCCCGGCGGCAGGGTGCCCCGGCCCGGCGGACGGCGCGGGGTTTTCCACAGGGCCCGCGCGTGGGGCCGGCGGGCCGTAACGTGGCGAAGGCAGGCAAGGGAACGGCAGGACGCGCGGCGCGTGGCGGAGCGCGGACGGTACGACGGCAAGGGGGCCGGCATGACCACGGAACGCCTGGTGATCGTCGGTGGTGATGCGGCGGGGATGGCCGCGGCCTCGCAGGCGCGGCGGCTCCGGAAGTCGGGTGAGCTGGCCATCACGGCCTTCGAGCGCGGCCACTTCACGTCGTACTCGGCCTGCGGGATTCCGTACTGGGTGGGTGGCGAGGTCGACGGTCCGGAGGCGTTGATCGCGCGTACGGCGGCGGAGCACCGGGCGCGGGACATCGATCTGCGGATGCGCACCGAAGTGACCGAACTCGACCTGGACCGCGGCCGGGTGCGTACCCGGGAGCTGGACGACGGCGGGCGGGAGACCTGGACGGGCTTCGACAAGCTGGTGCTGGCGACCGGGGCGCGTCCGCGGCGGCCCCGGCTGCCGGGGATCGACGCGCCGGGGGTGCACGGCGTGCAGTCCCTCGACGACGGACAGGCGCTGCTGGACACCCTGGAGGCCTCGGCGGGCCGCCGCGCTGTGGTGGTCGGCGCGGGCTACATCGGGGTGGAGATGGCCGAGGCCCTGATCCACCGCGGCTACGAGGTGACCGTGCTGGAGCGGACCGCGCAGCCGATGTCCACCCTCGATCCGGACATGGGCGCGCTCGTCCACGAGGCGATGTGCGCGATGGGCATCGAGACCGTGTGCGGCACGACCGTCACCGGCGTGCTGAGCGGTACGGACCGCCGGGCCCGCGCAGTGACCACCGAGGACGCCGAGTACCCGGCGGACGTGGTCGTGCTGGGCATGGGGGTGAGCCCCGAGACGACCCTCGCCCGCGCGGCGGGGCTGCCGCTGGGCGAGTCCGGCGGGCTGCTCACGGACCTGGCGATGCGGGTCCGCGGCCAGGACCACATCTGGGCGGGCGGGGACTGCGTGGAGGTGTGGGACCTGGTCTCCGGCCGCACCCGCCATATCGCGCTGGGCACCCACGCCAACAAACACGGGCAGGTCATCGGCACCAACGCGGGCGGCGGCTACGCGACCTTCCCCGGCGTCGTCGGTACGGCCGTCAGCAAGGTCTGCGATCTGGAGATCGCCCGGACGGGGCTGCTGGAGCGTCACGCGGAGGCCGCCGGGCTGCGCTTCGTCACCGCGACCGTCGAGGCCACCAGCCGCGCCGGGTACTACCCCGGCGCCCGCCCGATGCACGTCAAGATGCTCGCCGAGCGCCGTACGGGGCGGCTGCTGGGTGTGCAGATCGTCGGCCGGGAGGGCGCCGGCAAACGCGTGGACGTGGCGGCGGTCGCGCTCACGGCCGGGATGACCGTGGAGCAGATGACCGCCCTCGACCTCGGGTACGCCCCGCCGTTCTCGCCGGTCTGGGACCCGGTGCTGGTGGCCGCCCGCAAGGCGACCAGGGCCGTACGGGAGGCCGGGGACTGACGGTCGCCGGGCGCGGGTGCGAGGGGCGGGGGTGGGGCGGGGGGCCGGAGGGGCGGCCCTCCGGTCAGCGGGCCGTCTGCGTGTGGACGTACTCGACGAGGCGGGTCAGCGCGTCGGGGTCGGTGGTGGGCAGCACGCCGTGGCCGAGGTTGAAGATGTGCCCCTCCAGGCCGGCGGCCGCGTCGAGGACCTCGCGGGCCTTGGTCTCGACGGCCTCGCGGGGCGCGAAGAGCACGGCCGGGTCGATGTTGCCCTGGAGCGCCTTGCCGGGGCCGACGCGGCGGGCCGCCTCGTCCAGCGGGACGCGCCAGTCGGCGCCGACGACGTCCGCGCCCGCCTCGCCCATCAGGCCGAGGAGTTCGCCGGTGCCGACGCCGAAGTGGATGCGCGGGACGCCCAGGCCCTCGACCGCGCGGAAGACCTTGGCGGAGGCCGGCATCACGCTGCGGCGGTAGTCGGCCGGCGAGAGCGCGCCCACCCAGGAGTCGAAGAGCTGCACCGCGCTCGCCCCGGCCTCGATCTGGACCTTCAGGAAGGCCGAGGTGATGTCGGCCAGCCGGTCCAGGAGGTCGGCCCACAGCTGCGGGTCGCCGTACATGAGGGCCTTGGTGCGCTCGTGGTTGCGCGAGGGGCCGCCCTCGACGAGGTAGCTGGCGAGCGTGAAGGGCGCGCCGGCGAAGCCGATGAGGGGCGTGCCGCCGAGTTCGCGGACGAGCATGCCCATGGCCTCGGTGACGTAGGAGACGTCGCCGGGCTCCAGGTCGCGCAGCTGCGCGAGGTCGGCGCGGGTGCGGATCGGGTTCTCGACGACGGGGCCGACCCCGGGCTTGATGTCGAGGTCGACGCCGATGGCCTTGAGGGGGACGACGATGTCGCTGAAGTAGATCGCGGCGTCGACGTTGTGGCGGCGCACGGGCTGCAGCGTGATCTCGGTGACCAGCTCGGGCCGCATGCAGGAGTCGAGCATCGCGATGCCCTCGCGGACCTTGCGGTACTCGGGGAGTGAGCGCCCGGCCTGGCGCATGAACCACACCGGGGTGTGCGGCACCGGCTCCCGTCGGCACGCCTTGAGGAAAGCCGAGTCGTATGTAGCGGTCTGCTGCTGGCCCGTGGCCTGGTGGTTGGCGCTCACGCCCCAAATCTTCGCACGCCGGGCCGGCGGCGGATTTCGACAGGTGGTCGATATCTCCGCATGTGCCCGAAGGCACCTCCGAACGGGCGACGCGCGCACCGGGTGTCCTCCCCGTATGCGGGGCCGGTTCCGCCTAATCTTCCGGGCATGGCTGCGGCTCATGAACACCTCGCGGACGGCGCGGACGAAGCCCCGATCCCCTTCCGTCAGGCGGTCGAAGCGCTCCGCGCGGCCCGACTGCGGCCGGAGATCGAGATCGATCCGACGCCCGCGCCGAAGCGGCTCGCCCCGTTCGCGTACGCCCTGGAGGCGGCGGTCGTCGAGCGCGGCGCGGGTCCGGACGGCGAGGACCGGGATCTGGCGGACGGACGGCTGGTGGTGCTGCACAACCCGGCCGGGGACGACACCTGGCAGGGCGCCTTCCGGGTGGTGACCCTGGCGCGGGCGGAGCTGGAGCCGGAGATGGGCAGCGATCCGCTGTTGCCGGAGGTGTCGTGGTCCTGGCTGACGGGCGCACTGGACGCGCGCGGGGTGCACTACGGCGCGCCGAGCGGAACGGTGACGCGGGCCGGCTCGCACTACTTCGGCGGGCTCGCGGCGCGTGAACCCGCGACCCAGATCGAGATCCGGGCCTCGTGGACGCCGAGCGAGGGCGCCGGCGGGGTGCCGGATCTGGCGGCGCATCTGGCGGCGTGGTGCGATCTGCTGTGCCAGGTGGCGGGCCTGCCGCCGGCCACGCTCGACATGCCCCCGCGCGGCGGGGTCGTCCCGCTCCCCCAGCGACGCGGCGCACAGCCCCGCTGAGCTGCACTTCTCCCTCGGGTCCGGTGCGCGCCGCAAGCGCTGCGCGAAACCGCCCGGGGTCAGCGTCCACGGCCGGACGGGCCTCGCGCCCGTCCGGCCGTCGTGTGTGGACGACGCGGAGGCCATGCCGGGGCGCATCGCGTACGGCTTTGATCATCTTCGTGCACACCGGATGCGCATCTGTGATCGATCACGCATCCGATTTGCCCGAATTGCCCCTAACTAAATCGTGATCAAAGTCTAAAGTCCCGCCGGATTGCTGCCGAAGAGGTCAGTGACCCTTCAAACACGGATCATTCCGGCTCCCCCCTGCCGGCTCCGTCCTCGCCACTCCCCCCAGGAGGCCCGGTGTCTGTTCTCCTCGAGCAACCTTCGAGCCTGGTCGCCTACCGCCCGAACAAGCCGACGGCCATGGTCGTCGTGGCCGACCCTCGCGTCCGCTCCACCGTCACCCGCCACCTGTGGGCCCTCGGAGTGCGTGATGTCATCGAGGCGTCGTCCATCGCGGAGGCCCGTCCCCGCGTCGGCAACCCGCGCGACATCTGCGTGGCCGACGTCCACCTTCCCGACGGCTCCGGCCTGACCCTCCTGTCCGAGACGCGGGCGGCGGGCTGGCCCAACGGCCTCGCGCTGTCCGCGGCCGACGACATCGGCGCCGTGCGCAACGCCCTGGCGGGCGGCGTCAAGGGCTACGTCGTCACCGGCACCCGTACCAATCTGGGCATCCCCGGCCGTCCCGGCACCTCGCCGATCGGCGCCAACGCGGCCCGTATGCAGCGCCGCCCCCCGGGTGCCCCGGGGCACCCCGGTGGCTACCGCGAGCTGTCGGGCCGTGAGGTCGAGGTGTTGCGGCTGGTGGCGGAGGGCCAGTCCAACAAGGCCATCGGCGTCTCGATGGGGCTCTCGGCACTGACCGTCAAGAGCCACCTCGCCCGCATCGCCCGCAAGCTCGGCACCGGGGACCGGGCCGGAATGGTGGCGGTCGCACTGCGCACCGGCATCATCCACTGACCGCTCACCCGACCGGCCCGCCCGTCGAGGGAACGTTCCCTCGACGGGCGACGTGCATACACAGATACCCTTGACTGGTGACCGACGCCCAAAACACCGCAGCAGACACGACACTGCGAGCACCCGGAGACTCGCCTCCGGACCCCCGACCGGCGCCGGTCCCTCTCCTGGAGCCCCGCGAGGGCATCCCCCCGGTGGTCGCCACCGACGAGGCACTCGCCGAGGTCGTGGCCGCCTTCGCGGGCGGCACGGGCCCGGTGGCCGTCGACGCCGAACGTGCCTCGGGCTACCGCTACGGCCAGCGTGCCTACCTCGTGCAGCTGCGCCGCGAGGGGGCCGGCAGCGCACTGATCGACCCGGTCGGCTGTCCCGACCTGTCGGGGCTGGGGGAGGCGATCGGCGACGCCGAGTGGGTGCTGCACGCCGCCACCCAGGACCTTCCGTGCCTGCGTGACATAGGAATGGTCCCCACCCGGCTGTTCGACACCGAGCTGGCCGGACGGCTGGCCGGCTTCGCCCGGGTCGGCCTGGGCGCCATGGTCGAGAACGTCCTCGGCTTCGCCCTGGAGAAGGGCCACTCCGCCGTCGACTGGTCCACCCGCCCGCTGCCCGAGCCGTGGCTGCGCTACGCCGCGCTCGACGTCGAGCTGCTGGTGGACCTGCGCGACGCGCTGGAGGAGGAGCTGACCCGGCAGGGGAAGCTGGAGTGGGCCCGGCAGGAGTTCGCCGCGATCGCCGCCGCTCCCCCGCCGCCGCCCCGCAAGGACCCCTGGCGCCGTACGTCCGGGATGCACAAGGTCCGCCGGCGCCGGCAGATGGCGGTCGTCCGCGAGCTGTGGACGGCCCGTGATCAGGTCGCCCAGCGGCGGGACGTCTCGCCCGGCAAGGTGCTCGGGGACGCCGCGATCGTGGAGGCGGCGCTGAATCTGCCGCCGAACAGCCATGCGCTGGCCGCGCTTCCCGGCTTCGGTCACCGCATGGGCCGCCGTCAGCTGGAGCAGTGGCAGGCCGCCGTCGACCGCGCCCGGGCACTGGCCGAGAGCGAGCTGCCGCAGCCCGGCCAGCCGCTCAACGGGCCGCCGCCGCCCCGCTCCTGGGCCGACAAGGACCCGGCCGCCGCGGCCCGGCTGTCGGCCGCCCGCGCGTCCGTCACGGCGCTCGCCGAGCAGCTGAATCTCCCGCAGGAGAACCTCATCACCCCGGACACGGTGCGCCGGCTGTGCTGGGAGCCGCCGGAGCTGCCGACGGCGGAATCGGTCGCCGAGGTGCTGGCCGGCCACGGCGCCCGCCCCTGGCAGATCGAGCAGGTCACGCCGATCCTCACCGAGGCGCTGCAGGCGGACGCGGACTGACGCACGCGTCCCGGGCCGGGGTGCTCACCCGGCCCGGGACGCGTGGTGTGCCGGTCAGCTCTGCTCGGCGTGCATCCACAGGACCTTGCGGTTGGTGGCGTCGATCTCGTAGGACGTCTCGTTCCAGTCGCTGGTGCTCACCACGCCCACGGCCCAGGCCGGGGTGTCGCTGTTGCCGTGGTCGGAGTCGCCGAGTTCGACGGAGGTGACGGTGCCCTTCGTCTTCTCGGTGGCGGTCTGCGCGGCCTGCTGGGCGGTGACGGTGGCCTTGGACAGGCGGGCGGCGAGCTGCTGCTTGTCGCCGGAGTCGTCCGACTCGGTCTGCGGCGCTCCCGCCTTGCCGGAGCGCGCGTCCACGCGGACGTCGCTCACCGTCCCGTCGGACGTGGCGACCGCGGTGTTCCAGTACGGGTTGGTGGGCGTCCCCTTGAGCTCCGCGGCGATCGGCTCCGAGGCCGGGACCGCGGCGACCGCGGCCTTCATCGCCTGCGCGTAGTCCACCGTGGCGGCGGGGATCAGGGCCTTGCGCTGGGCCTGGGCCGCGCTGAGCGAGCTGCTCGGCGAGGCGGGTGCCGAGGCGGGCACCGGGCGCCTGGGGCTTCCGGTGTCTTTCTCGGGCGAGTTTCCGCAGCCCGACACCAGGGCACCGGCGGCGGCGACCGCACAGACCAGGCCGATCGTGCGCGGCACCGCCAGCGGTGCGCGCCGGGTCACGACATCACTCCTCTTCGTCTCCATGCGGTCACTTTAAGTGCGCATTGGGTCGAATTGCGCCAAGACCCGACAGTTTTTGGCCTTTATTCGACAGACATTCGGCCCCTTTCGTCCCACTCCGGGGATCGCGCGCCGGGGTCCCGAACGGCGGGCGACGCCGCCATCCGGTGTGACCTTCACCGCTCCGGCCGGTGGGGGTGTGCAGCTTGGTTACCCGTAAGTAGCATGTCGGTGTGAAGCGTCCCCCGGGGCGCCCCGCAGCAGTGCCATCCCGCACCTGGAGGAGAGCCAACGTGCCTCGTACCGCTAGGGACGTCGTCTTCGTCGACGGCGTCCGCACCCCGTTCGGCAAGGCGGGCCCGAAGGGCATCTACCACGAGACCCGCGCCGACGATCTCGTCGTGAAGGCCATCCGGGAGCTGCTGCGCCGCAACCCGGCCCTGGACCCCGCGAAGATCGACGAGGTCGCCATCGCCGCCACCACCCAGATCGGTGACCAGGGCCTGACCCTCGGCCGGACCGCCGGCATCCTCGCCGGCCTGCCGCAGTCGGTCCCCGGCTACTCCATCGACCGCATGTGTGCCGGTGCGCTGACCGCCGTCACCGCCACCGCCGGCTCCATCGCCTTCGGCGCGTACGACGCCGTCATCGCCGGCGGTGTCGAGCACATGGGACGCCACCCCATGGGCGAGGCCGTCGACCCGAACCCGCGGTTCGTGAGCGAGAAGCTCGTCGACCAGTCCGCGCTGTTCATGGGCATGACCGCGGAGAACCTCCACGACCGCTACCCGCACATCACCAAGCAGCGCGCCGACGAGTACGCCGTGCGCTCGCAGGAGAAGGCGGCGAAGGCGTACGCGAACGGGAAGATCCAGCAGGACCTGGTCCCGATCTCGGTGCGCAACACCAACGCCGAGATCGGCGAGACCGGCTGGGGCCTGGTGACCGCCGACGAGCCGATGCGCCCGGGGACCACCCTGGAGAACCTCGCGGGTCTGAAGACGCCGTTCCGTACGCACGGCCGCGTCACGGCCGGTAACGCCGCGGGGCTCAACGACGGCGCCACCGCCTCGATCCTCGCCTCCGAGGACTTCGCCCGGGAGCACGACCTCCCGGTCAAGATGCGCCTGGTCTCCTACGCCTTCGCGGGCGTCGAGCCCGAGGTCATGGGCTACGGCCCGATCCCGGCCACCGAGAAGGCCCTCGCCAAGGCGGGCCTGAGCATCGGCGACATCGACCTGTTCGAGGTCAACGAGGCGTTCGCCGTGCAGGTGCTCGCCTTCCTCGACCACTACGGCATCGCCGACGACGACGCGCGCGTCAACCAGTACGGCGGCGCCATCGCCTTCGGCCACCCGCTGGCCTCCTCCGGCGTCCGGCTGATGACCCAGCTGGCCCGGCAGTTCGAGGAGCAGCCGGAGGTCCGCTACGGCCTGACCACCATGTGCGTCGGCTTCGGCATGGGCGCGACGGTCATCTGGGAGAACCCGAACCACAAGGACGCCGGAGGCAGCAAGTGAGCACCACCACCGCCGAACTTCTGAAGGGTGCGGCCGAGCTGTTCCCGGACGAGGTCGTCACGTCGGCGCACGTCCGCCACCTCGACCTGCCGTACGGCGCGGGCAGGTTCGCGCTGATCACGCTGGACAACGGCTTCGACCACACCAAGCCGACCACCTTCGGCCCGGGCTCGCTGGCGAACCTCAACGCCGCGATCGACCAGGTCGAGAAGGAGGCCGCGGACGGCGACATCGTCGGCGTCGGCCTCACCGGCAAGCCGTTCATCTTCGCCGTCGGCGCCGACCTCAAGGGCGTCGAGCTGCTGAAGAACCACGAGGACGCGCTGGCCATCGGCAAGGGCGGCCACGAGGTCTTCAAGCGGCTCTCGAAGCTCGCCGTGCCGACCTTCGCGTACTACAACGGTGCCGCGATGGGCGGTGGCGTCGAGGCCGGTCTGCACTGCTCCTACCGCACCGTCTCCAAGGCCCTGCCGGCCTTCTCGCTGCCCGAGGTCTTCCTCGGTCTCGTCCCGGGCTGGGGCGGCTGCGCCCTGCTGCCGAACCTCATCGGCGCGGACAAGGCCGTCTCGGTCATCATCGAGAACTCCCTCAACCAGAACAAGCAGCTCAAGGGCAAGCAGGTCTTCGACCTCGGCATCGCGGACGCGATCTTCGAGGGCGCGGACTTCCTGGAGCAGTCGCTGATCTGGACCGCGGGCGTCCTCAAGGGCGACGTGACCGTCGAGCGCCCCGAGATCGACCGCGGTGAGGCCTGGGACCAGGCCGTCGCCAAGGGCAGGTTCCTCGCCGACGGCAAGGTGCACGGCGCCGCCCCGGCCGCCTACCGGGCGCTGGACATCATCGCCGCCGCCAAGAGCGGTGACCTGCAGGCCGGTTTCGACGCCGAGGACCAGGCGCTCGCCGACCTGATCATGGGCGGTGAACTCCGCGCCGGCATCTACTCGTTCAACCTGGTGCAGAAGCGCGCCAAGCGCCCCGCCGGCGCCCCGGACAAGAAGCTCGCGCGTCCGGTCAGCAAGGTCGGTGTCGTCGGCGCCGGTCTGATGGCCTCGCAGCTCGCGCTGCTCTTCCTGCGCCGCCTCGAGGTGCCGGTCGTGCTGACCGACATCGACCAGGAGCGCGTCGACAAGGGTGTGGGCTACGTCCACGCCGAGATCGACAAGCTGCTCGGCAAGGGCCGGATCAACCAGGACAAGGCCAACCGCCTCAAGGCCCTGGTCTCCGGTGTGCTGGACAAGGCCGAGGGCTTCTCCGACGCCGACTTCATCATCGAGGCCGTCTTCGAGGAGATCGGCGTCAAGCAGCAGGTGTTCGCGGAGGTGGAGGCCGTCGCCCCGGCGCACGCCGTCCTCGCCACCAACACCTCCTCGCTGTCGGTCACCGAGATGGCATCGAAGCTGAAGCACCCCGAGCGGGTCGTCGGCTTCCACTTCTTCAACCCGGTCGCGATCCTCCCGCTGCTGGAGATCGTGCGCGGCGAGCAGACCGACGACGCCTCGCTGGCCACGGCGTTCGGTGTCGCCAAGACGCTGAAGAAGACCGCGGTGCTGGTGAAGGACGCCCCGGCGTTCGTCGTCAACCGCATCCTGACCCGCTTCATGGGCGAGATCCAGAACGTCATCGACGAGGGCACCCCGGTCGAGACCGCGGAGAAGGCCATCGAGCCGCTCGGTCTGCCGATGTCGCCGCTGGTGCTGCTGGAGCTGGTCGGCCCGGCGATCGGTCTGCACGTCTCCGAGACGCTCAACCGCTCGTTCCCGGACCGCTTCACGGTCTCCCCCAACCTCAAGGCCGTCGTCGAGGCCGGCAAGCGCGGCTTCTACGTCTACGACTCCGGCAAGCCGGAGCTGGACCCCGAGGTCGCGGCGCTGCTCAAGCAGGGCGACTCGGTGCTGACGGAGGAGCAGGTGCGCGACCGCGTCCTGGACGCCGTGGCGCAGGAGATCGGCCTGATGCTGGACGAGGGCGTGGTCGCCGAGGCGCAGGACATCGACCTGTGCCTGATCACCGGCGCCGGCTGGCCCTTCCACCTGGGCGGCATCACGCCGTACCTGGACCGCGCGGGCGTCTCCGAGCGGGTGCGGGGCAAGAAGTTCCTGGCCCCGGGCATCGCGAGCGTCCCCGCGTAACGGGGTACTGATCGCAGGAAGCGCGGGCCGGCTCGGCGGAGCCGGCCCGCGCTTGTGTGTGCGCGGGGCGCGGGCAGGCCGCGCCGTGGGAGGGTGGCGGCATGGATTCCTTGGTCATCGTCGATGCCGCGAACGTCGTGGGCTCGGTGCCCGACGGCTGGTGGCGGGACCGGCACGGCGCGGCCGAGCGGCTGCGCGACGCCCTGCCCGGCTACGCCACGGACGGCCTGCCGGGGCTGATGGCGCCGCCCCTGGAACTGGTCCTGGTGGTGGAGGGCGCGGCCCGCGGGGTGGAATCCGTCGACGGCGTACGGGTGGTGGCGGCCGAGGGCAGCGGCGACGACCGGATCGTACGGCTGGTGGCCGACGAATCCGGCGGACGGGACTGCCTGGTGGTGACCGCGGACCGCGAACTGCGGCGGCGCGTCGAGGCGCTGGGCGCGCGGGTGACGGGGCCACGGGCGGTGTGGGGGCCGTCGCGCGGCGGGAGTTGAGGACTGGCGCAGTGACCCGTTCCGCCGGCGCCGCACGGCCCGGCCCCCTGTGCCCGGGGCCCGTGCTCCGCCCCGGCACGAACCACGGAAAGAAGTCCTCCTAGTCCGCGTCCTCGGGCCGTGCGGCCAGGACGCGGGTGAGCAGGTCGGTGAGGGTGGCGCGTTCCTCGACATCGAGGGGGGCGAACCACTGCTGCTCGCGGCGGGTCTGTTCGGCGAACGTCTCGCGGACGGCGTCCTCGCCCGTGGCGGTGAGGGCGGCGGCGACCGCGCGCCGGTCGTCGGGGACCGGCCGGCGCTCGACCAGGCCCTCCCGTTCGAGGGTGTTGAGGGCGTTGGTGACCGCCGAGCGGGACATCGCCGAGATCTCGGCGAGCCTGGCGGGCCGGGTGGGGCCCAGCAGCCAGAGCTTGAACATCAGCCGGAAGCCGGGGAGCGTCCAGCCGCGCGGGCGGTGGATGCGGCTCTCCAGGTCGCCGACGACCAGGTAGGACAGGTGGAGCAGCTGGTGGGCGAGGGCGAAGGCCTCCGGGTCGGCCGGTGCGGGCATGCCCGCCAGGCGGTCGCGGGCGTAGGCGGCGTATCTGAGATCTGGTCGGTCCACGGACAGAGTCTTGCGCATGGCGGGCCCGTTGAGAGATTGTTACGGCCATAACAATCTTCGCGGGAGGATGCTGTGCGGATCACCATCGCAGGAGGCGGGATCGGCGGGCTCGCCACGGCGCTCAGCCTGCACGCGGCCGGACTCGACGACCTCGTCGTCCATGAAGCGGCCCCGGAGATCCGCCCGCTCGGCGTCGGGATCAACCTCCTCCCGCACGCGGTAAGGGAGTTGACCGAACTCGGCCTGGGCGACCGGCTGGCCGCGATCGGTGTCCCCACCGCCGAGCTGGCCTACGTCAACCGGTACGGGCAGGCGATCTGGTCCGAACCACGCGGGCTCGACGCCGGCTACCGGTGGCCGCAGTACTCGGTGCACCGGGGACGGCTGCAGATGCTGCTGCTGGACGCCGTCCGCGAGCGCCTGGGCGCGTACTCCGTGCGCACCGGGAGCCGGCTCACCGGCCTGCGCCACGACTCCGACCTGCTCGTCGGCGCCGACGGCATCCACTCGGCCGTCCGGTCCGCGCTCTTCCCCGGCGAAGGGGCACCGCCGTGGAACGGGCTCATGCTGTGGCGGGGCACGACCCACGGCGCACCGTTCCTGACCGGCCGGTCCATGATCATGGCCGGGGACGGCAGGCAGAAATTCGTCGCCTACCCGATCGGGGACGGACGGCTGATCAACTGGATCGCCGAGCGGCCGATGGAGGGCGAACCACCCGAGCGCGGACGGTGGAACCGCCCCGCCGACCTGGCCTCCGTCGTGGAGCACTTCGCGGACTGGACGTTCGACTGGCTGGACGTGCCGGGGATCATCGCGGGGGCGGAGGCGGCCTTCGAGTACCCGATGGTGGACCGCGAGCCGCTGCCGTACTGGACGCGGGGTGACGCCGTCCTCCTGGGCGACGCCGCCCACGCCATGTACCCCGTCGGCTCCAACGGGGCCTCCCAGGCGATCATCGACGCCCGGGTGCTCGCCCACTCGCTCGCCACGACCGGCACCACCACCGCGTACGAGGAGAACCGCCGGCCCGTCACCACGGCGCTGCAACTGGCCAACCGGCGCCAGGGGCCCGACGTCGTCATGCGGCTCGCCCACGAGCGGGCGCCCGGTGGCTTCACGGACATCGACCAGGTCGTCCCGCTCGCGGAGCGCGCGGAGATCGCCGCCGCGTACAAACGGACCGCGGGCTTCGACCCGGCCCTGCTCAACGAGCGCGCGTCGTGGAGCGTGCGGTGAACCTGACGCCTCTCGCCGTCTTCGAGGTGGAAGTGGCCCCGGTGCTCGACCTCGGCGACTCGCAGTGGGGCCGCCGCCGAGTGATCAACATCGTCGGCGGGACGTTCGAGGGGCCCCGGCTGTCGGGGGTGATCCTGCCGGGCGGCGCGGACTGGCAGGTGCTGCACCCCGACGACGGCACGGCCGGCATCGACACCCGCTCCACGCTGCGCACGCACGACGGGGCGCTGCTCTACCTCGCCACCAGCGGCGTACGCCACGGCTCACCCGAGGTGCTGCGGAGGCCGGCCGCCGGAGAGGCGGTGGACCCCGCCGCGTACTACTTCCGGCTCTTCTGCCGCTTCGAGACCGGCGACGAACGCTACCGGTGGCTGAATCGCACCCTGGCCGTGGCCACGGGCGCCCGCACCGCCGGCGCCGTCCGCTACGAGGCGTACACCCTCGACTGACGCGCCCGGCCTCACCCCGCAGCGCACGGCCCCGCATGCCGCGACGGGCGCGGCACACGGGGCCGGGAGGAGGGGCCGTGGGTGTCGGGGCGTCAGTCCTCGGCGGGCCGGCGGTTGCGGATGCCCAGGCGGCTGTGCGAGCGGCCGTAGAGGAAGTAGATGACGAAGCCGGCGACCATCCAGAACGCGAACCGCAGCCAGGTCTCCGCGGGCAGATTGAGCATCAGCCACACCGAGGCCAGGACGGACAGCACCGGCACCACCGGCACCCACGGGGTGCGGAAGGCGCGGGGCAGGTCGGGCCGGGAGCGGCGCAGGATGATGACGCCGACGGCGACCACGACGAACGCGAACAGGGTGCCGATGTTGACGAGTTCGGCCAGGACGTCGATCGAGGTGAAGCCGGAGGCGATGGCGACGACGACGCCCAGCGCGATGGTGGACCGGTAGGGGGTCCCGTACCGCGGGTGGGCCCGGGAGAAGACCCGGGGCAGCAGACCGTCCCGGCTCATCGCGAAGAACACCCGGCTCTGGCCGAGCAGCAGAATCATGCAGACCGAGGTCAGGCCGACGGCGGCGCCGAAGCTGATCACACCGGCGAAGAAGGGGTGCCCCAGGACCTTGAAGGCGTCGGCGAGCGGGGCGTCGGTGGACAGCTTGCTGTACTTCTCCATGCCGGTGACGACGACCGACACGGCCACGTAGAGGACCGTGCAGATGGCCAGCGAGCCGAGGATGCCGCGCGGCACGTCACGCTGCGGGTTGCGGGTCTCCTCGGCGGCGGTGGCAACGATGTCGAAGCCGATGAAGGCGAAGAAGACCACGGCCGCCGCGGCGAAGATGCCCATGACCCCGAAGGTGGACGGGGTGAAGCCGAAGATCAGCTCCGCCAGCGGCGCGGACAGTCCGCCGCCGGCCTCGCTGGGCCGGCTGGGCGGGATGAAGGGGTGGTAGTTGGCGCCGGTGATCATGAAGGCACCGGCGATGATGACCAGCAGGACCACGGTGACCTTGATGCCCACGACCACCGCCGTCACCCGCGAGGACAGTTTCATCCCGAGCACCAGGATGCCGGTCAGGACCAGGACGAGGATGCAGGCCAGCAGGTCGAAGCCGAACCGCCCCTCGTGGGTGCCGGACAGGATCGTCGGCAGCTGCCATCCCGCGCTGCCCAGCAGCTCGCGCATGTAGCCCGACCAGCCGACCGCGACCACCGCGCAGCCCAGGGCGAGCTCCAGGATCAGGTCCCAGCCGATGATCCAGGCCGGCAGTTCCCCCAGGGAGGCGTACGAGAAGGTGTAGGCCGAGCCGGCCACCGGCACGGTGGAGGCGAACTCCGCGTAGCACAGGGCGGCCAGCGCACAGACCACGCCCGCCACGACGAAGGCCAGCGCGACGGCCGGCCCGGCCTGCTCCTTGGCGATTTTTCCGGTGAGGACGAAGATGCCGGTGCCGATGACGACACCGACCCCGAACACGGTCAGATCGAGTGCCGACAGGGACTTCTTGAGTGCGTGCTCCGGCTCCTCGGTATCCAGGATCGACTGCTCCACAGTCTTCGTCCGGAACAGACCGCGATTGCGGCGTGAATCGTGTGGTGTGCCGTGCTGTGTGCTCATGGGCGAACCTCCGCCTGGACGACCCTCGCAACTCTCCTGAACTGACCGAGTCTCCGCAATGCCGGGAAACAGTCAGCTTCGGCGGGCCTCCGGGCGGTGGGGATTCACCCGATGGGGTGCGGCCGCGCTCATGCCGATGGGCCGGGCGGAACATCCGTACGGATGACCGGCCGGCCCATCGGCGGCGGCTGCGGAATCAGTCGCGGGCGGCCTCGGCCGGCTCGGCCGCGCCCTGCGGGGCGTCCGAACGGAGCGGGGACTGCGACTGGCCGTCGATCTTGGAGACCAGGCCGGTCACCTGGCGCGCGATGTCCGGCGCGGTGAGCCCGATCTCCGCCATGACCTCCTTGCGGGAGGCGTGGTCGAGGAACCGCTCGGGGATGCCGAAGTCACGCAGCGGCAGGTCCACGCCGGCGTCCCGCAGGGCCTGGGCGACGGCCGAACCGACGCCGCCGGAGCGGACGTTGTCCTCGACGGTGACCACGACGCGGTGGGCGGCGGCGAGCCCGGGCAGCGCCGGGTCGACCGGCTTGACCCAGCGCGGGTCGACGACCGTGGTGGAGATGCCCTGCTTGTCGAGCAGGTCGGCGATCTCCAGGCACATCGGGGCGAGCGCCCCGACCGACACCAGCAGGACATCGGGCCGCTTGACGCCGTCGGCCGGCTCGCGCAGCACGTCCATCCCGCCGACGCGCCCGACGGCCTCGACGGCCGGGCCGACCGCGCCCTTGGAGTAGCGCACGACGGTGGGCGCGTCATCGACCTCGACGGCCTCGCGCAGCTGGGCGCGGACCTGGTCGGCGTCGCGCGGCGCGGCGATCCGCAGGCCGGGGACGACCTGGAGGATCGACATGTCCCACATGCCGTTGTGGGAGGCGCCGTCGGTGCCGGTGACCCCGGCCCGGTCCAGCACGAAGGTGACCCCGCACCTGTGCAGCGCCACGTCCATCAGCACCTGGTCGAAGGCGCGGTTGAGGAAGGTGGCGTAGACCGCGAAGACCGGGTGCAGGCCGCCGGTTGCCATGCCCGCCGCGGAGACCGCCGCGTGCTGCTCGGCGATGCCGACGTCGTAGACCCGGTCGGGGAAGGCCTTGGCGAACTTGTCCAGTCCGACGGGCTGCAGCATGGCCGCCGTGATGGCGACGATGTCGTCCCGCTCCTTGCCCAGTTCGACCATCTCGTCGCCGAAGACGGACGTCCAGTCCTTGCCGCCCGAGGACAGCGGGAGGCCGGTGTCGGGGTGGATCTTGCCGACGGCGTGGAAGCGGTCCGCCTCGTCCTGGAGGGCGGGCTGGTAGCCGCGGCCCTTCTCGGTGAGGCAGTGGACGATGACCGGGCCGCCGAAGCGCTTGGCGCGCGTCAGGGCGGACTCCAGCGCCTCGATGTCGTGGCCGTCGATCGGGCCGACGTACTTCAGGCCCAGGTCCTCGAACATGCCCTGCGGGGCGATGAAGTCCTTCAGGCCCTTCTTGGCGCCGTGCAGGGTCTCGTACAGCGGCTTGCCCAGGACGGGGGTGCGCTCCAGCAGGTCCTTGCCGCGGGCCAGGAAGCGCTCGTAGCCGTCGGTGGTGCGCAGCGTGGCGAGGTGGTTGGCGAGGCCGCCGATGGTCGGGGCGTAGGAGCGCTCGTTGTCGTTCACGACGATGACGAGCGGGCGGTCCTTGGCGGCGGCGATGTTGTTCAGCGCCTCCCAGGCCATGCCGCCGGTCAGCGCGCCGTCACCGATGACGGCGGCGACCCGGTCGGCCGAACCGCGGACCTCGTTGGCCTTCGCCAGGCCCTCGGCCCAGCCCAGCACGGTGGAGGCGTGGCTGTTCTCGATCACGTCGTGCGCGGACTCGGCGCGGGAGGGGTAGCCGGACAGGCCGCCCTTCGCCTTGAGCTTGGTGAAGTCCTGACGGCCGGTGAGAAGCTTGTGTACGTAGGACTGGTGCCCGGTGTCGAAGAGCACCTTGTCCTTGGGCGAGTCGAAGACGCGGTGCAGGGCGATGGTCAGCTCGACCACACCGAGGTTCGGGCCGAGATGTCCGCCGGTCTTGGACACCTCGTCGACAAGGAAGGTGCGGATCTCCCCGGCCAGCTGCACGAGCTGCTCCGGGCCCAGTCGGTCCAGATCGCGCGGTCCCTCGATACGGGAAAGCAGCGCCCTCCCGTCGCCCGCCACCGCCCCGGCCGGACTCGCTTTGCGCGGCACCTCCTGCACCCCTGCCTCCTTGCTGCTTGCTGCTCGCTGCTTGCTGCCGTGGATCGAGCTTGCCGATCAGATGAGTCTAATGTTGCGTCCGACGCGGCGACGCCCGGGCCTTGCGATGTATGTCACTCGGGTGACACGGGCCGCGGCACACCGTTTTCCCCCGCCGCGTACACGGACCGGCCCCCACCGGATCATGCCCGGTGGGGGCCGCTGCCGTCGAACGGCTGCCGTGATCAGGTACGGCCGGCGGTCTTCTGCGTCCGGCGGGAGACCGAGTCGATCACGACGGCGGCCAGCAGCACCGCGCCGGTGATCATGTACTGGATCTCGCTCGCCATGCCGAGCAGGTTCAGGCCCTGCTGGATGGACTGGATGACCAGCATGCCCAGCAGCGCGGACCAGATCTTGCCCCGGCCGCCGAAGAGGCTGGTGCCGCCGATGACGGCCGCCGCGATGACGTTCATCAGGGTGTTGCCGGAGCCCAGGTTCTTGGTGGCGCCGCCGGAGAGGCTGGCGATGAACAGTCCGCCGAAGGCCGCGAGCATGCCGGAGATGGCGAAGACGCTGATCCGGATCCGGTGCACGTTGATGCCGGCCCGGCGGGCCGCCTCGGCGTTGCCGCCGACCGCGAAGATCTGCCGGCCGTAGGTGGTGCGGCGCACCACGAAGTCGGCGAGGAGCAGGACCGCGAGGAACAGCACCAGGGCCAGCGGCAGGCCGCGGGCGCCGGCCGGCTCGTTCAGGACGTAGGCGACCGCGAAGGCGATCACCGTGACCACGCCGGTGCGCAGCAGGATCTCGCTGAGCGGGCGCGCGGGCAGGGCCGCGGCCTTGCGGCGCCGGCTGTCCAGCAGCAGCGAGCCGGCGTAGGCGAGGACCGCGACCAGCGCCAGGCCGTAGCCGGCGGCCTTGTCCTCGAAGTAGTAGCCGGTGAGGTTCTCCACCACGCTGCCGCTCGGGGTGTTGATGGAGCCCTCGTTGCCCATCATCCAGATCTGCAGGCCGCTCCAGCCGAGGAATCCGGCCAGGGTCACGACGAAGGCCGGCACGCCGATCTTGGCGAAAAAGAACCCGTGCAGGGCGCCGATGGCCAGCCCCGCGACGATGGCGATCAGGACCGCGAGCCAGTCGTTGACGCCCTTGGTGACGCTGAGGACGGCCCACACGGCCGCGCCGACGCCCGCCACCGAGCCGACCGACAGGTCGATCTCGCCGAGCAGCAGCACGAAGACGATGCCGACGGCCATGATCCCGAGGCCGGAGGTGTAGACGCCGATGTTCGCGAGGCTGTCCGCGGACAGGAAGCTGCTGTTCTTGAACTGGAAGACGATCGCGATGACGACCAGGCCGATGACGACCGGCAGCGAGCCCAGCTCACCCCCGCGCACCCGGCGCTTGAAGTCGCCTAGGTAGCCGGCGATGCCCTGCTCGCGGACGAGCAGCCGGGGGTCGACGGCGGCCGGCGGGGTGGCGTCCACGGCGGCCGGTGCGTCCTTCGCGGGGTCGTTCGCCGGCTGCTTGGTGAGGTCACTCATGCCCCGGCCTCCTTCTTCACCTGGTCCGTACGCGCCTGGCGGCGGGTGACGGCGTTGTCCGAGGCGCCGGTGATGGCGGCGATGATCTCTTCGTGGGAGGTGCCCTCGACGTCGAAGACACCGTTGTTGCGGCCCAGCCGCAGCACCGCGACCCGGTCCGCGACGGCCTGCACATCGGCCATGTTGTGGCTGATGAGGATGACACCCAGACCGCGCTCCCGCAGCCGCTCGACGAGGTCGAGGACCTGCGCGGTCTGCTCGACGCCGAGGGCGGCGGTGGGCTCGTCGAGGATGACGACCTTCGGGTCGCCGATCAGTGCCCTGGCGATCGCGACGACCTGGCGCTGACCGCCGGAGAGCGCGGCGACCGGGATGCGGACGCTGGGGATGCGGATGGACAGGGTGTCCAGCAGCTCCTTGGCGCGCTTCTCCATCGCGATCTCGTCGAGGACCCCGGCGGTGCGGATCTCGTTGCCGAGGAAGAGGTTGGCGACGACATCGAGGTTGTCGCAGAGCGCGAGGTCCTGGTAGACGGTGGCCACGCCGAGCTCCTGGGCGTCGTGCGGCTTGCCGATGCGTACCGCGCCGCCCTCCCACTCGATGGTGCCGTCGTCGACCGGGTGGACGCCCGAGATGGTCTTGACCAGGGTGGACTTGCCGGCGCCGTTGTCGCCGACGAGGGCGACCACCTCACCGGGGTGGATCTCCAGGGTGACGTCCGTGAGTGCCTGGACGGCGCCGAACCGCTTGGAGATTCCGCGCAACGCCAGCACAGGCGTAGCGGACACGTGAATCATCTCCTTCGCCGCCGTCACAACGGCGGGGATGTGGTGCGTGGAGCAGGGGGCTTGCGGGGGACGGTCCGGGTGCGCGGCGGCGGGGCGGCGGCGCGGGTGGACCGGGGGCCGGACCGGGGCGGGGAGCGGGTCGGGACAGGGGCCGGTCCGGGGGCCGCGGGGCGGTGCCGCGCGGCCCCGTGTGACCGGGGTGCCGAGGCCGGGGCGCGGGGGCGCCGGAGGCCTGCGGCCGGGAGGGGCGGGATCTGCCGGCCCGGGCCCGTGGGCCGCGGACCGGCGGGGCCTTACTTGATGCCGGCCGCCGCGCAGGCCTTCTTGACGTCGCCGGTGCAGATCTGGCCGGCCTTGTAGACCTTGTCCTTGATGATCGTGGACTCGATGTTGTCCTTGGTCACGATCTGCGCGTCGTAGAGCTTGGCGGGGATGCCCTTGACCTCGCCGCTGAGGCTGTCGACCGTGCGGTCCGTCAGGGAGCCGATCTTCTCGCCCTTGAGCAGCTTGACGGCGATCTCGGCGGTGGAGTCGGCCTGCGGCTTGATCTGCTTGTAGATCGTGAACGCCTGGTCGCCCTTGAGGACCCGCTGCAGACCCGCCAGCTCGGCGTCCTGGCCGCCGACCGGGACCTTGACGCCCTTCTGCTTGAGCGCGGTGATGATGCCGCCGGCCATGCCGTCGTTGCCGGAGTAGACGCCCTGGATGCCGTCCTTGCCGAGCGAGTCGAGGGCCGCGCTCATCTTCTTGTTCGCCTCGTCCGAGGACCAGTCAGGGATGTCCTGCTCATACGCGATCTTCTTGACCTGCTTGTCGAGGACGCTGTGGGCGCCCTTCTTGAAGAACGGCATGTTCGGGTCGGTCGGCGAACCGTTGATCATGACGACATTGCTGTCCTTGGCCTTGTCGCCGAGCGCCTTGACCAGGGCCTGGCCCTGGAGACGGCCGATCTTCTCGTTGTCGTAGGACACGTAGGCGGAGAGCTTGCCCTCGGCCAGCCGGTCGTAGGCGACGACCTTCACGCCCTTCTTGGCGGCCTGGTTCACCCAGGACTTGGTCGCCTTGAAGTCGACGGCGTCCAGAATGATCACCTTGACGCCCTGGGTGATCAGCGCGTCGAACTGCTTCTTCTGGGTCTCGGTGTCCTGCGCCGCGTTGTTGTAGCGCACCGTGCAGTCGCTGCACAGCTGCTTGATCTTCGCCTCCATCAGCGGACGGTCGAAGGTCTCGTAACGCGTGGTCTTGTTCTCCGGCAGGAGCAGACCGATGGTCTTGTTCTCGCCACCACCGGCGGCCTTGCCGCCGCCGGCCTTGCCACACGCGGCCACGGAGAGCGCCATCGAAACGGCGGCAGTGCCTATGACGACGCGACGCGTCCATACGTTCATTGGGGTTGCCTCCCTGACGTGGCCGCGTCGTTGCGGCCGAGGTGGCTGGAAGTCAACTCGGACACCAGCCGACCGTCAAGGAGTAAATCCTTAACGAGATGACAACGGTGCCATGCGTTAGCTGTATGAACTCAGAGCTGTCAGGCCAGGGCCGGGGCGTCCGCCGGCTGCCCGCCGTCCAGCAGGGAGGAATCGCCCATCTCGCTCAGCACCAGCGCCAGCGCGCCCAGCACCTCCGCGCGGCCGCCGAGGGTGCCGGGGACGACCCCCAACTGCCGTGCCGCGCTGGGGATCGCGTAGCGCGAGACCGACTCCCGGATCGGCGCGAGGACCAGCTCGCCGGCCTCGGCGAGGTCACCGCCGAGCACCACTCGGCTGGGATTGAGCAGATTGCACAGATTCGCCACGCCGCTGCCGATATGACGGCCCACGTCCGCGATGACCCGCCGGCAGCCGGGGTCGCCCTCGCGGGCCAGCTGCACCACCCGCGCCATGGTCAGGTCCGGGCCGTGGCTCGGCTGCAGCAGCGGGAGGACGTACCGGGCCGCGGTGAAGGTCTCCAGGCAGCCGCGGTTGCCGCAGCGGCACACCGGACCGGACTCGTCCAGCGTGATGTGCCCGATCTCGCCCGCCGTGCCGCCCGGCCCGCGGTAGATCTGGCCGCTGATCACCAGGCCGGCGCCGACCCCGCTGGCGACCTTGATGTAGGCCAGGTCGGAGGCCCCGCGGCCGCCGCCCCACACCAGCTCGCCCAGCGCGCCCAGGTTGGCGTCGTTGTCGACGTAGACGGGCACCCCCAGGCGCCCGGACAGCTCCCGGCCCGGGTTCGTCCCCGACCAGCCCGGCAGGATCGCCGTCGAGCCCAGCGTCCCGGATTCCACGTCGATCGGCCCGGGCACGCCCAGCCCGACGCCGATGACCTTGCCGGCGCCGATCCCGGTGGCCTCGACCAGCCGGTTGACCAGCTGTTCCGCCCGGTCGAAGCCCTCCGCGGCGGAGGCGTCCACATCGATCGGCTCGGACTGCTCGGCGAGCACCTGATGGGCGAGGTTGCCGACCGCCACCCGCAGATGGGAGTGCCCGAAATCGACCCCCACGACGATGCCCGCGTCGCCGGAGAGCGAGACGCTGCGGGCCCGCCGCCCGCCCGCCGAGGTCGGGGTCACCTCAACGGTCCCGCCGTCCTTCAACTCACGAACGATGTTGGAAACGGTGGCCGCGGACAGCCCGGTGCTCCGGGCGATCTCCGCCTGGGTGAGCGAGCCCGCCATCCGCACCGCGCGGACGACCCGCTCCAGATTGGCCCGGTGCAGCGAGGACTGCGACCCCGGAGTCTCCATTGACTCATTCTCCCGTCTCGGGCCGGGCTCCCCCAGCGGTGACCGGGGAGGCGCGACGACCTCCGGCCGACCGCACCCACACCGTCGGGGGGCGGCCGTCGATTCAACATGTGAACCCTAAGCAGAACTCCAGCCGGGAAGTCCCGTCAAGGCGTTGAGCCCGGCATGATCGACGGCCGGCCCGGCGGAAAGGCCGCGGGGCGGCTCCGTCACCGCGGAGCCGCCCCGGGATGCGCACGTCGGAGCGCTGACAGGCAGCTGCCAGGATGGCGTGAAACAATCGCCGGTACGAACAGAGAGCCGGTTTTGCGGCCGGGGTCCTACTTGAGCGCCCCCGCCGTCAGGCCCGCCTGCACCTGCCGCTGGAAGATGAAGTACACCAGCAGCACCGGCAGCATCGCGATCATCATGCCGGCCATCAGCCCGCCCCAGTCCCCCTCATAGCCCTGCTGGAGCGCGATGTTGGCCAGGCCCTGCGTCAGCACGTACTTGTCCTCGTCCTGGTTGAGGACCATCGGCAGCAGGTACTGATTCCACTGGCCCAGGAAGTTGAAGATCCCGATGCTGATCAGGCCGGGCTTGGCCATCGGCAGCATCACCTGGAAGAACGTCCTGGCGTGCGAGGCACCGTCGATCATCGCCGCCTCCGCCACCGAGGTCGGCAGGGTGCGGAAGAAGGACGTCATGAAGAAGACGGTGAACGGCAGCGAGTAGGCGATGTAGACCGCGATCAGCCCCTGGTAGGTGGCCAGCAGCGGGATCCCGGGGAAGTCCCGCATCACGAAGAACAGCGGGATGACCAGCATGAACACCGGGAAGGACATCCCGGCCACGAAGAGGTAGTAAAGGACGCGGTTGCCCGGGAAGGTGAACCGCGCCAGCACGTAGCCCGCCATGGAGCCGAGCACCATCGTCCCGGTGACCGAACCACCCACCACGATCAGGGTGTTGAGGAACATCTTGCCGATGTTCGCCTTCTCCCAGGCGTTGCTCCAGTTCTCGAAGTGCAGCCGGTCCGGCAGCGACCAGGGCGTGCTGAGAATGTCCCCGCTGCTCTTGAAGGAGCTCCACAGCACCCACAGCAGCGGCATGCCCACCATCAGCGCCCACACGAGGAGCATGCCGTGCGAGAAGACGTTCAGCACGCCGCGCTCGGTGCCCCCGCGGGACGTCCGGGCGCCCTTGCGTCCTTCGGACCGCCGCCCGGCCGCCGCCGGCAGCTTCTCCACCGCATTGGTTTGTGTCGTCATGCGCCCTGCCCCTAGAACTCGATCCGCTCACGGCGCGCGAAGCGCATCGTGAGGACGGCGAACAACAGCGTGACGACGAGCATGGCGACACCCATCGCCGCCGCATAGCCGAACTGGCTGTCACGGAAGGCGGTTTGGTAGAGCCGCAGCGGCACGACATCGGTGGCGCCGTCCGGCCCGCCCATGTTGACCGACATGATCTGCACCAGGGCGAAGGCGTCCATCGCGATGATGCCCATGTAGACCCAGCCGGTCTGCACGGTGTCCCACAGCAGCGGCAGGGTGATCCGGAAGAAGGTGTGGAGCCGGTTGGCCCCGTCCAGCAGCGAGGCCTCGTAGATCTCCCGCGGAATCGAGGCCATGGCGGCGGAGAAGAGCACGACGTAGAAGCCGACATTCGCCCAGACCATCACCACCATGATGCAGGCGAGGGCGATGCTGCGGGTGCCCAGCCAGGAACTCTGCAGCGAATCCAGACCCACCGCGCCGAGCAGGGAGTTGAGCATCCCGTCGTGCGGATCCGGGTTGTAGATGTTGAACCAGATCACCGAGATGATGGTGATCGAGATGACCTGCGGGAAGAAGTAGACGAATTTGTAGAACGAGGCCCCGCGGACGCCGGTGATGAGGGCGCCGCGGCGGGCCCGGCCGCCGACATTGAGCATGAAGGCGAAGAACAGCCCCAGGGCGAGGGTGGCGATCGGGACGAGCACCAGCATCACCACGTTGTGCCGCAGCGCGTTCCAGAACTCGTCACTGTGCAGCAGCTTGTCGTAGTTGGCCAGACCGATGTTCTTGGCGGCGCCGCGCAGGCCGCTCCATTCCGTGGTCGAGATCTGGAATGCCTGGAGGAACGGCGAGATCACAAAGATCCCGTAGAACAGCAGAGGCAGGGCCAGGAACCCCACGATGAATCGGTACTTGCCGTGTTGCATGGCGCTCCCCGGCCCCTCCCTCGTCAGCTGGCGTGTGTGGTCAGGCCTCGCGGTGGAATTTGGTGACGGAGTCGTCCTTGGCGAATTCGTCCGCGTACTGCTGGGCCTTTTTGATCCACTCCGCTGCCTTCATGTCACCGGTCAGCAGCTGGCTGGTGAGCCCGCCCAGCTTCTCGTCGGTCAGCTTCGGGTACCACTCCTGCAGCTGGATCATCAGCAGGTTCTGCCCGCCCGCCGTGACGGCCTCGGCGGCCGAGGAGAGCCCCGGCGAGAGGCGCATGCCCTCGGTCGCGCCCTTGACGGCGGTGAGCGAGCGGACCTTCGTCGCGAAATTCTGCGCGTGCTTCTTCGAGAGCAGAATGCGCAGCAGCTCCATTCCGCCGACCGGGTTCTTGCCGTCCTTCGCCACGATGAACGGCTCGCTGGGCTCGGCACGCAGGGTGCCGTGCGGCATCTTGTCGCCGCTGCCGCCGTTGAACAGCGGGCCGACAGCCATGGCGAAGTCCTTCGGTGTGGTCGGCGAGGCCTCGTTCTCCACCCAGGAGCCGTTGGGGATGAAGACGGCCTTGCCGCGGGTCCAGGCGGTCTGCGACTGGATGTGCGTCAGGCCCTGGCTGCCCTGGAGGAAATAGCCCTTGGCGGCCAGCTCCGCATAGTGCTCGACGACCTGCCGGACCGCGTCGTTCGACGTCCAGGCCTTGGGCTCCAGATTGTCGATGGCGATCCATTTGTCGAGGCCGCCGATCTTGGCGATCTGCGCGAACAAATTGAAGTGGACGTAGTACGGGTACTTGCCCGGATACGTCCAGGGCGCCACGCCCGCCTTCTTGATGTCGCCGCAGAGCTTGATCATGTCGTCGAACGAGGCCGGGTACTCCCAGCCCTTGTCCTTCAGCAGCTTCTGGGAGTACCACGTGCCGTAGACCGTGAACGCGTAGTAGAAGACGTCGAACGCGTCCTTGTGCCTGCCCTTTTCCAGGGTGCTGGGATAGAGCGTGTCCCGGACCTTCTTCTTCGGATCGTCCAGCGACGGCGCGTCGAGCAGCTCCGTCAGATCCTGCAACTGCCCCTGTGCGGAGAGCTTGTTCATGTCCAGGTGGTCGGCGCCGGAATTGTCGATGAGGTCCGGGGGGTTCCCGCCGGCGAAGCGCGGCTGCAGCTTCGGCCCGACCTGCTGCGTTCCGGTGTGCTTGACGGTGACGCCATAGGTCTTGGCAAAGTCGGCCTCGGCGTCCTTGGCGTACTGATCGCCCAGTCCGCCCTTGAAGATGAACGCCTCCAGGGGGGCGCCCTTCTTCACGCCCAGCGGATTCTTCGCCGAGGTCGCGCCCTTGTTCTTGGCGCCCTTGCCGTCGTTGCCGCCACCGCCTCCGGTGGCGCACGCCGACAGCGTTCCCATGGCCGGTACGGCGATGATTCCCAGGGCAGCGGCTCGTTTGACCAGATCGCGACGGTTGAATGAAGAGGTGGATCCCATGCTCAAGTCCTCGCCTTCTTCAGGACTCAGGCGGTGTACCGGAGCCACCCCGGCACCGCGGGTCAGATGAAGCTGAGTTGTGCGGGATGTGCACCGGGCTCGCCAGGGACGTGCGGAGAGGTCATCCGTACCCCGCTATCCCCCCGGATCCACGGCCGTGTCGCACGGCCGGCCGGACGCCGACAGGTATAGTCCACTTCCGGTCGCAGGGGCAAGATCGAGCGCAGGGCCGGGCGGCAGTCTTTCCCTAGTTGAGACCTCCCCGCCATGCGGAGGATTTTCCGGCCGCCGCCACGGGGCTCCCCGGTGACCCGACCGGCCCACCGTTCCCGGCGTCACCCTTGACACCACGGCCCGCACACACGTTACTTATCTCTGCCTTACCTTGGCGCCACCCAACCGACAACGATGTCAACCTGGTTGAGAGGGCTTGCGTGCGGCTCAGACACCGGCACCGTCCAGCGCGGGCGCTCGCCCGCCCCGCCGCCCTCGTGGCGGCCGCTCTGCTCGTTCTCACCGGCCCCCTGCCCACCGGCACGGCCCAGGCCGCACCACCCCGAAGCCCGTACGGCACAACAGAGTTCCACTCCTCCTTCGAGCCCGGCGATCCCGCACCGGACTGGACGGACACCGTCGAGAGCGGCCCCGACGGACGCCCCAGGGCCGCCGGGGTGACCCCGCAGACCACCCCCGCCGCGCCCGGCATGAGCACCCGCACCGACACCGGACCCGAGGACTCCCCCACCGCCAAGGCGCACGCCGGCTTCAGCGGCCGCCATGCGCTGCGCTACGCCGGCACCCACACCGCCGACGGCCACGGCTACGCGTACGACAAGATCTTCGAGGTCAGCGTCCCCGTCACGGCGGCCACTTCGCTCTCCTACGAGATCTTCCCGGAGATGGCACGGAGCGATCCGGACTACCCGGCCACCCACGCCGCCGTCGATCTGGCCTTCACCGACGGCACCTACCTCAGCGAGCTGTCCGCCGCCGACCAGCACGGCGCGCCGCTGACGCCGCAGGGGCAGGGGGCCTCCAAGACGCTCTACGCCAACCAGTGGAACCACCGGGCCGCACGGATCGGCGCGGTCGCCGCCGGCAAGACGGTCGCCCGCATCCTGGTCGGCTACGACGCGCCGAGGGCCCCGCGGACCGCCGCGGCCTTCCGCGGCTGGGTCGACGACATCGACCTGGCCCCCGCGCCCCCGGACAAGCCGCTCGCCCATCTCTCCGATTACGCCCTGACCACCCGCGGCACGCTCTCCAGCGGCAGCTTCTCGCGCGGCAACACCTTCCCCGCCACGGCCGTCCCCAACGGCTTCAATTTCTGGACCCCGGTGACCAACGCGGGCTCGGCCGACTGGCTGTACGAGTACGCGCGGAAGAACAACACCGACAACCTGCCCACCCTGCAGGCCTTCAGCGCCAGCCATGAGCCGAGCCCGTGGATGGGCGACCGGCAGACCTTCCAGGTGATGCCGTCCGTCGCGGACGGTACCCCGGACGCCTCGCGCACCGGCCGGGCGCTGCCCTTCCACCACGGCAACGAGGTCGCGAAGCCGCACTACTACGGCGTGACCTTCGACAACGGCCTCAAGACGGAGATCACCCCGACCGATCACGCCGCGCTGATGCGCTTCACCTTCCCCGGCGACCGGGCGAGCCTGATCTTCGACAACGTCAACGACAAGGGCGGCCTGAGCCTGGACACCGAGCACGGCGCCGTCACCGGCTTCTCGGACGTCCGCAGCGGGCTGTCGGTCGGCGCCACCCGGCTCTTCGTCTACGGCGTCTTCGACGCCCCGGTGACCGGCGGCGGCCGGCTCGGGGGCGGCGGCGGGAAGGACGTCACCGGCTATCTCCGCTTCCGGCCCGGCGCGGACCGCACCGTGACCATGCGGATCGCGACGTCGCTGATCAGCGTGGACCAGGCGAAGGCGAATCTGGACCGGGAGATCCCCGCCGGGGCCACCTTCGACGGCGTCCGGGACCGGGCACAGGCGCAGTGGGACGACCTGCTGGGCCGGATCGAGGTCCAGGGCGCCGGCCGCGACCAGCTCACCACCCTCTACTCCAACCTCTACCGGCTCTACCTCTACCCCAACTCCGGCTTCGAGCAGGTCGGTTCGCGGCGCCGCTACGCCAGTCCGTTCTCCCCGCAGACCGGGCCGGACACCCCGGAGCGCACCGGCTCGAAGATCGTCGACGGTGAGATCTACGTCAACAACGGCTTCTGGGACACCTATCGGACGACCTGGCCCGCCTATTCCCTGCTCACCCCGGAGCGGGCCGGGAAAATGGTCGACGGATTCGTGCAGCAGTACAAGGACGGCGGCTGGATCTCCCGCTGGTCCTCACCCGGTTATGCGGACCTGATGACCGGGACGAGTTCCGATGTGGCCTTCGCGGACGCCTATGCCAAGGGTGTCGGGTTCGATGCCGAGGCCGCCTATGCCGCGGCGGTCAAGAACGCCACCGTCGCCCCGCCGAGCCCCGGCGTCGGCCGCAAGGGCATGGCGACCGCCCCGTTCCTCGGCTACACCAGCACCGACACCCGCGAGGGAATGTCCTGGGCCCTGGAGGGATATCTCAACGACTTCGGTATCGCCCGCATGGGCCGGGCGCTGTACGAGAAGACCAAGAAGCCCCGCTACAAGGAGGAATCGGCGTATTTCCTGGGCCGCGCCCAGAATTACGTCAAGCTCTTCGACTCCAGGGTCGGCTTCTTCCAGGGCAGGGACGCCCGGGGTGACCGGCGGCTGCCCCCGGACCGGTTCGACCCGCGTGTCTGGGGCTACGACTACACCGAGACCAACGCCTGGACCTTCGCCTTCGCCGCCCCGCAGGACACCCGGGGGCTGGCCAACCTCTACGGCGGCCGGGACGGCCTGGCGCGCAAGCTGGACGGCTACTTCTCCACCCCGGAGACCGCGACCCGGGAATTCGCCGGCTCCTACGGCGATGTCATCCACGAAATGACCGAGGCCCGCGACACCCGGATGGGCATGTACGGGCACAGCAATCAGCCCGCGCACCACATCGCCTATCTCTACGACGCGGCCGGCCGGCCCTGGAAGACACAGGAGAAGGTCCGCGAGGTGATGTCCCGGCTCTATCTCGGCAGCGAGTCCGGCCAGGGATACCCGGGCGACGAGGACAACGGCGAGATGTCCGCGTGGTACGTCTTCAGCGCGCTCGGGTTCTATCCGCTGGTGATGGGACAGGGTGAATACGCGGTGGGCTCACCGCTGTTCACCAAGGCCACGGTCCATCTGGAGAACGGCCGCGACCTCACCGTCAACGCCCCGCACAACTCCGCGCGCAACATCTACGTCCAAAAGCTCACGCTCGACGGCAAGCCGTGGAATTCCACCGCCCTGCCGCACCGACTGCTGGCCCGCGGCGGCACCCTGGACTTCACCATGGGCCCCCGGCCGTCCGCCTGGGGCAGCGGCCCGCACGCGGCGCCGACCTCGATCACCCGGGACGACAAGGTCCCCGACCCGCCCCGGGACCTGACCGACCCCGGCGCCGGTCCGCTCTACGACAACACCTCCGACACCTCCGCCGGCCTGACCGGCGCCCCGGTGGACCTCGCCCGGCCCGCCGAGGCCGGGTCGTACACCCTCACCTCGGCGCAGCGCGCCGCGGCACCGTCCGGCTGGACGCTGGAGGGGTCCGCGGACGGGGAGCGGTGGACGCGGCTGGATCGCCGCGAGGGCGAGTCCTTCACCTGGGACCGCCAGACCCGCGTCTTCGCCCTCGCCCGGCCGGGCCGCTACCGCCACTACCGGCTGGTGCCCGACCACGGGGGCACCCTCGCCGAGGTGGAGCTGCTCGGGTCGCCGTAGCCGCCCGGTGCCGCCGGAACGCGGACGGGCCGCACCCCCTCGGCCGAGGGGGTGCGGCCCGTCGCCACCGCCGGCCGTCAGCCGGCGGCCCGGCTCACTTACGGATGAGCGAGCGCAGCACGTACTGCATGATGCCGCCGTTGCGGTAGTAGTCCGCCTCGCCGGGGGTGTCGATGCGGACGACCGCGTCGAACTCGACGCCGCTGTCCGTGGTCACCTTGACGGTGCGCGGCGTGGTGCCGTCGTTCAGCTCGGTCACGCCGGAGACCGCGAAGGTCTCCTCGCCGGTCAGACCGAGGGACTCGGCGGTCCGACCCTCCGGGAACTGGAGCGGCAGGACGCCCATGCCGATGAGGTTCGAGCGGTGGATGCGCTCGTAGGACTCGGCGACGACGGCCTTGACGCCGAGCAGCGCGGTGCCCTTGGCGGCCCAGTCGCGGGACGAGCCGGAGCCGTACTCCTTGCCGGCCAGGATGACCAGCGGGATGCCGGCCGCCTGGTAGTTCTGCGACGCGTCGTAGATGAACGAGACCGGGCCGTCCCCCTGCGTGAAGTCGCGGGTGAAGCCGCCCTCGGTGCCCGGCGCGATCTGGTTGCGCAGACGGATGTTGGCGAAGGTGCCGCGGATCATGACCTCGTGGTTACCACGGCGCGAGCCGTAGGAGTTGAAGTCGCGACGCTCGACGCCGTGCTCGGTGAGGTACTGGCCGGCCGGGGTGTCGGCCTTGATCGCACCGGCCGGGGAGATGTGGTCGGTGGTGACCGAGTCGCCCAGCTTGGCGAGCACCCGGGCGCCGGAGATGTCGGAGACCGGGGTGGTCTCCATCGTCATGCCCTCGAAGTACGGGGGCTTGCGGACGTAGGTCGACTCGGCGTCCCACTCGAAGGTGTTGCCGGTCGGGATCGAGAGCGCCTGCCACTGGGCGTCGCCCGCGAAGACGTCCTGGTAGGACTTGTTGAACATGTCCTCGCCGATGGCGTTCGCCACGACGTCGTTGACCTCGGACTCGGTCGGCCAGATGTCGGCCAGGTGGACCGGCTTGCCGTCCTGGTCGGTGCCGAGCGCGTCCTTGGTGATGTCCACCTTCATGGAGCCCGCCAGCGCGTACGCGACGACCAGCGGCGGGGACGCCAGGTAGTTCATCTTGACGTCGGGGTTGATCCGGCCCTCGAAGTTGCGGTTGCCGGAGAGCACCGAGGTGACGGCCAGGTCGTGGTCGTTGACGGCCTTGGAGACCTCCTCCGGCAGCGGGCCGGAGTTGCCGATGCAGGTGGTGCAGCCGTAGCCGACGAGGTTGAAGCCGACCTTGTCGAGGTACGGCGTCAGGCCCGCCTTGTCGAAGTAGTCGGTGACGACCTTCGAGCCCGGGGCGAGGGTGGTCTTGACCCACGGCTTGCGGGTCAGGCCCTTCTCCACGGCCTTCTTCGCGACCAGCGCGGCGGCGACCATGACGTACGGGTTCGAGGTGTTGGTGCAGGAGGTGATGGCCGCGACCGTCACCGCGCCGTGGTCGATCTCGTAGGTCGAGCCGTCGGGGGCGGTCACGGTGACCGGGTTCGACGGGACGCCGTTGGCGGAGGCCGGCGCGTCGGACGCGGGGAAGGACTCCTTGCCCGCCTCCTCGTCGTCGGCGACGTAGTTGCGCACGTCGACGGCGAACTGCTGCGCGGCGTTCGCGAGGACGATGCGGTCCTGCGGGCGCTTGGGGCCGGCGATCGACGGGACGACCGTGGAGAGGTCCAGCTCCAGCTTCTCGGAGAAGTCGGGCTCGGCGGCCGGGTCGAGCCAGAGGCCCTGCTCCTTGGCGTACGCCTCGACGAGCGCGACCTGCTGGGCGTCGCGGCCGGTCAGACGGAGGTAGTTCAGGGTCTCGTCGTCGATCGGGAAGATCGCGGCGGTGGAGCCGAACTCCGGCGACATGTTGCCGATGGTGGCGCGGTTGGCCAGCGAGGTGGCGGCGACGCCCTCGCCGTAGAACTCGACGAACTTGCCGACGACGCCGTGCTTGCGCAGCATCTCGGTGATGGTCAGCACCAGGTCGGTGGCGGTGGTGCCGGGCTTCAGCTCACCGGTCAGCTTGAAGCCGACCACGCGCGGGATGAGCATCGAGACCGGCTGGCCGAGCATCGCGGCCTCGGCCTCGATGCCGCCGACGCCCCAGCCCAGCACACCGAGGCCGTTGACCATGGTGGTGTGCGAGTCGGTGCCGACGAGGGTGTCGGGGTAGGCCTGGCCGCCTCGGACCATGACCGTACGGGCCAGGTGCTCGATGTTCACCTGGTGGACGATGCCGGTGCCGGGCGGGACGACCTTGAACTCGTCGAAGGCGGTCTGGCCCCAGCGCAGGAACTGGTAGCGCTCCTTGTTGCGGCCGTACTCCAGCTCGACGTTCTGGCCGAAGGCGTCCGTCGTGCCGAACTTGTCGGCGATGACGGAGTGGTCGATGACCAGCTCGGCCGGGGCCAGCGGGTTGATCTTGTCGGCGTCGCCGCCGAGCTCCTTGACGGCCTCACGCATGGTGGCGAGGTCCACGACACAGGGCACGCCGGTGAAGTCCTGCATGATCACGCGGGCCGGCGTGAACTGGATCTCCTGGCTGGGCTGGGCCTGCGAGTCCCAGCCACCGAGCGCCCGGATGTGGTCGGCGGTGATGTTCGCGCCGTCCTCGGTACGGAGCAGGTTCTCCAGCAGCACCTTCAGGCTGTACGGCAGACGGGCGGACCCCTCGACCTTGTCCAGCTTGAAGATCTCGTACGACTCGTCGCCCACCTGCAGCGTGCTGCGGGCGTCGAAGCTGTTCGCCGACACGACAGTCTCCTTCATGCATGAATTCGCGCGTACCACCGCAATGCTGCCGTCACAGCTCCTTGCCCCATCCACTAAGGTAAGCCTAAGTTGGACATGCTCCTACTGGCGCGGCAGCGGTACGCCTCTCGGCAGATATCTCGATGTCGAGATAACTCTAATACATTGCCGCTGCGGGGTCATGCCCTGACCTCGACCGCCTCCGTCACACCGCGCCACACGACGGCTCGCCGACCTGCCCGCCACCCCCTCGCGCACACGACAGAACCGCAGCGGTGAAATCCTGACAGCACTTATATAAATGCTGTTACATTCCCCTCATGGCGACGACGGATCCCGCACCCGACCCCACCCACCACAGCCGCTGGCGGCCGTTGCGGCTGCTCCAGGCCTCGATGGACGCGGAGATCGCCCGGGTCTACGCGGACAAGCAGATCGACGGGCTCAAGCCGAGCTACGTCATGGAACTGCTCCGGCTGCACGCCGAGGGTCCGATGACCATCACGGAGCTGGCCGCGTCGGTCGCGCGGACGCATTCGGCGCTCAGCCAGAAGGTGGCCGCGATGCGCGCGGCCGGCTGGGTCCGGACCGTGCCGGGCGACGACGGACGCAGCAAGAAGGTGACGCTCACGGACGAGGCGCGCCGGGTGGCCGGCCGGCTGGCGGCGGAGTGGCGGGCCACCGAGGCCGCGCTCGCCGAGATCGAGGCGGAGATCCCCTATCCCCTCAGCCGGGTCGTCACCGACATCGAGCGGGCCCTCGACCGCAAGAGCTTCCACGACCGGATCACCGAGAAGCTGGCCGCGGACCCCGCGTGGGAGTGAGGCGGGCCCTTCTCGATGTGCGCCCGCTGCGCTCCTCGGCGCCGTACCGGAGGCTCTGGTGCGGGCAGGCGCTCTCCCGGCTCGGCAGCCAGATGACGCGCGTCGCCGTGATGTACCAGGTCTGGCAGACGACACACAGCACCGCCTGGACCGGCGCGGTGGGCCTGGCCGGGGCCGTACCGCTCCTCGCCCTGGGGCTCTTCGCCGGGTCCGTCGTCGACCGGGTGGACCGGTGCTGCGCGCCGACGGCGGGACCGCGCGCGGCGGGATGTCGAAGCTGGTGCGCGGAGCGCGGGCGGTCGTCGAACGGGCCCTGCTGTTCTCGGGGTTCGCGCCGTTCGCCCGGCTCGTGCTGGTCAACGGCGCGCCCGGGCTGGTCACGGCGCCGGGCGGGGGGCCGCTGTCGGTAATGGGCTTCACCCTCGCCCACGGCAAGGTCGTCGAGATCAACATTCTCGCCGAACCGGCACGGCTGCGGCGGCTGGACCTGACGTTCCTCGACGACGGAGGGAGGGCGGGCGAGGGGCCGTTCGGCACCCCGGCCCTCACCGTCCCGCCAGCCCCGTCCGTACCACCGTGACGATCTCCTCGTCGGAGAGGCCCAGATGGCGGGCCTCGGCGATCAGGCGCTCGGCGGTCTCGCCCAGGCGGGCGCGAGCCGGGGAGGCGGAGCCGGTGACCATCGCGCCGCGGCCGCGGCGGAGTTCGATCAGGCCCTCCTCCTTGAGACGCTGGTAGCCCCGCAGCACCGTATGGACGTTCACGCCGAGCGACGCGGCGAGTTCGCGGGCGGCGGGCAGCCGCTCGCCTGCGTCCACCGTGCCGTCGGCGACGGCGCCGCGGACGCAGGCCGCGATCTGGTCGCCGAGCGGGACGGACGAGCCGGGGTCGACGCGGAAGAGCACCTCAGCCTCCTTGGTGCGAACGGGCGCGGTCGGCGTACGTATTGAGCAGTGCGGCGGCGGTCGCGGCGTCGTCGACCGTCACCACGAACTCCCTGCCGTTGGTCAGCCGTACCACCATGCCCTCTCCCGAGCGCAGCACGAAGCCGCTGCGGCCGGCGCGGATGCGGTAGCCCCAGCCGCCGAACTCGGCGAAGCAGGCGATCCGCCGGCTCCCGGCCTCCGCGATCCGGTCGGGGGTGATCCGCCGGAAGCGGCAGCGCGCGGCCGGCAGCGTCGGCGAGAGGGTCAGCCCCCGCCGGTCCACGGTGACCCGGACGGAGGCCATCGGCAGGGTCACGGCGGCGCCGAACAGCAGGCCCACGCCGCCGACCCAGTCGGCGAGGAGGCCGACGAGCAGCCCGGCACCGAGCAGCAGGCCGCCCAGCGCGAACAGCGGGCGCGAGCTGATGGTGCGCGACCAGCCGGCCGTCTCGGCCGGCGGAAGGTCGAGCCGGGACACCGCTCCGCGCGGCCGGTGGGGCCCGGCGGGTGCCGCTCCGGCGAGCAGCCGCCCCAGCGCCCCGGCGAGCAGCGCCACCGGGAGGCTCAGTGCCAGGACCCACGGCGACACCCGAACGGCGGACACGTCGGCCACGTCGGCGTTGCTCAGCAGCGTCACGCAGACGGCGTAACCGCACACGGCGGCGAGGGCGTAGCCGAGGGCTATCACCCAGGGCACCTCGGGGGCGTCCGGCCGCAGCTGGACGAAGGAGCCGACCGCGGCACCGAAGAGCAGGAGAAGGGCGAGGGACACGGCCGCGAAGCCCTCTGCGGAGGTGAAGCCGTCGGCCCGGCCGGCGGCCCGGAAATGGGTGGCGAGCGGGTCGGGCAGCCGCCCCCACACCGTCGTCCAGATTCCGGCGGACACGAGCAGCACGACGAGGAACGGACCGGCGGCGACCACGGCCCGCCGGCGGCCGGCCGACGGCGGAAGGGCACGCGACACACTTTTCATGACTCCCCCCTGGGACCCGGGAACTGCCCTCATGACACTCTGTCAATTGTTTGCATAGTAGTAGAACAACACAAGCAGCAGCAATTGCGCGGCCATCTCATATCTGAGATACGTTCACCTCATGGCAGACGACTACCTCGTACGCATCGGCAGGCTCATCCGTGACGCGCGGCAGCACCGTGGCTGGACCCAGTCACAGCTCGCGGAGGCGCTCGGCACCAGCCAGAGCGCGGTCAACCGCATCGAGCGCGGGAATCAGAACATCAGCCTTGAGATGATCGCTCGAATCGGCGAGGCCCTCGACAGCGAAATCGTCTCGCTCGGCTATGCCGGGCCGATGCATCTGCGGGTGGTCGGCGGCCGCCGGCTGTCCGGCGGCATCGACGTGAAGACGAGCAAGAACGCCTGCGTGGCGCTGCTGTGCGCCACGCTGCTGAACGCCGGCCGCACAACTCTGCGCCGGGTGGCCCGCATTGAGGAGGTCTACCGCATCCTCGAAGTGCTGGGCAGCATCGGCGTCCGGACCCGGTGGATCAACGACGGCAACGACCTGGAGATCGTGCCGCCGGCCGAACTCGACCTCGACGCGATGGACACCGAGGCGGCCCGCCGCACCCGCAGCGTCATCATGTTCCTCGGCCCGCTGCTGCACCGCATGGACCACTTCAAACTGCCCTACGCGGGCGGCTGCGACCTCGGCACCCGGACCGTGACCCCGCACATGACGGCGCTGCGCCACTTCGGTCTGGAGATCACCGCGACCGACGGCACCTACCTCGCCGAGGTGGACCGCACCGTCGCCCCCAAGCGCGCGATCGTGCTGACCGAACGCGGCGACACGGTCACCGAGAACGCGCTGCTGGCCGCCGCCCGCCACGACGGCGTCACGGTCATCCGCAACGCCTCCTCCAACTACATGGTCCAGGACCTGTGTTTCTTCCTGGAGGAGCTGGGCGTCCGGGTCGACGGCATCGGCACCACCACCCTCACCGTCCACGGCGCCGCGCACATCGAACGCGATGTGGACTTCGCCCCCTCCGAGGACCCGGTCGAGGCCATGAGCCTGCTGGCCGCGGCCGTGGTGACCGAGTCGGAACTCACCATCCGCCGCGTGCCCGTCGAGTTCCTGGAGATCGAGCTGGCGGTCCTGGAGGAGATGGGCCTGGACCACGAGCGCAGCCCGGAGTACGCCGCCGACAACGGCCGCACCCGCCTGATCGACCTGACGGTCCGCCCCTCCAAGCTCCAGGCCCCCCTGGACAAGATCCACCCGATGCCCTTCCCGGGCCTGAACATCGACAACGTCCCCTTCTTCGCGGCCATCGCGGCCAGCGCCCAGGGCCAGACCCTCATCCACGACTGGGTCTACGACAACCGCGCCATCTACCTCACCGACCTCAACCGCCTCGGCGCCCAGGTCAAACTCCTCGACCCGCACCGGGTACTCCTCGACGGCCCCACCCGCTGGCGCTCCTCGGAAATGATGTGCCCCCCGGCCCTGCGCCCCGCCGTCGTCGTCCTCCTCGCCATGATGGCCGCCGAGGGCACCTCCGTCCTGCGCAACGTCTACGTCATCAACCGCGGCTACGAGGACCTGGCGGAACGCCTCAACTCGATCGGGGCGCAGATCGAGATTTTTCGGGATATCTGACCAACTGATGCCGCCGCATACCTCCTGACCTGCAGTGATGCGGGTCAGGAGGGGGTGCGGCGGCACCTGTGGGACTTCTCTGGGACGTCGGGCCTCGCTCCGCAGCAAGCCGACAAGAGGCGACGATGTCTGCAGCGGACGATCTGACGCTGCAAGTCCGACGTTAACGCGCTGCAGACGGACACAGCGTGAGGTTGAGGCGGCAGCACAGGACCTTGAAGCGATGCGGACTTGGCGATCCCGTTGGGGCGCTGTCCGTACGCGTCCCCTCTCACCCCCCTTTGAGGCCTGATAGTTGCGCTACTGCATGAATCCCACGCGGCGTGCTCCTTGCGGGCTCGTGCACACCGCGCGTTCCGCCCGGGCCGGGTGATTCGGCTACCCCACGGCCTTGCCGTTCCGCGAACATGTGCCAGGAGGCTGCGCCGCCCTCCCGTATCCCCCCGTGGGCGGGCGTCGCTCAGCGATCGCCTGACCACGCCCCTCACCCAGACCGCGAAGGCCCTCGCGGCACGGGGGGTGACTGTCGAGGTCATCGGAATTGCGGAGAGCAGCGCAGACGTGCTTCCCCTGCCCTCACGTGTCGTGGGGCTCCGGGCGGCGGCCGACTGAAAGCCCGCAACACAGGTTGCTCTCCTCTTCGGCCACAGTGGCGAAGCCTTGGTGTGACGGCCAGGCAGAACGATGCATGTGTCTCTCCGCGATGAACCGATGGCATTTTCGCAGAGCGTGAGCACAACAGCCTCATCGGCTGCCCGATCCAGCTCTGCAGCCGAGTCGCCCGGTTCAGCCGAGTCACAGCAGGCAGACACACCGAAGGAGTCTCCTGGGACTTTTCTGGGACTTCCGGCCGGATCAACGGGCATGACCATGAAACAGCCGAAAGGAAACTTGCGCAGCTCAGAGGCTCTGGCGAATCAAGCGCGGCAGGTCACGCGGCCCCCTGGTCTCTTCCGGGATACCTGAGGGCGGTTCTGCGGAGGCCGCTGCTCTGTTTCTGACGTGTACCAGCGCGGGCAGAAAATGCCCCCGGCCTCGCGTCAACGCCCCTTGCAGGAAGTCAGCATTCCGTCATGGTGCGGACGCGGGCCGTTGGGGTGCGGGAGTAAGGCCGGGAGGGCGGCGGCTCCCGGACATAGCCAAGGATCCCCCCGTTCCCGGCAGTCGGCGCACCCGGCTCCCGGGTGCGCCGACTCCTCTCTCCGCAGTCGCTATGGGGGATGCGAAGGCGAAGCCCTCCGAGTCGTGAAGGTGCCGGGCCCGGCGCCCCGTCCGGTGGTCAAGATCAACGCCCCCTCTGGCGGGTGCACGGCGACGGCTACGGCGCCGTGCCGATCCCTCAGGCATCAGGGATCACGGGGCAGCCCTTGTGGTCAGCTCATGGGCGACGGAAACCAAGGACTCCCGGCGCCCATGAAGGCGTCATTCCGTTGCGCGAAGGATTACTCCCCGCGCATCCAGTCGGGCGTTTTCACGCCCCAGAACTCGTTGAGTGCCAGGCAGAAAGAACGGGATTCCCGGCCCAGTTCCCCCCAGATCAGGTGAAGATCAAAGCCTCTGTCCCAAGCCATCAGCAGCGGCTCGAGGAAACCGGTTCCCACCGCGGTGCGGTCCTCGTGGCCTTCGGTGGCCATAATACGTTCCAGGACTCCGAGAACATTCCTGCGCTCCTCCACGGACATCGTGGGGACATTTCTACGGAATGCGCCGGCGAGCAAACCCAGGCGTGCGGTCAGCGGCGGAACGTCTTCCTCGTCCCGCTCCGTGGAAACAACCAGGTCTTCATTATCAGGTTCGTTCCGCCACTCGCGGACTTCCGCACGGTCGCTCTCGGCGAGCACCTCGCTCGCACCAAGCAGTTCACTCCACCAGGCAGGTGTAGACATCAGGGCTTGCCCTCCAAAGAATTCTGCAGATCACGCATCACATTTTCCGCAGCAAGACGGTCGGATGTCGCCGCCTCGGGATTATTTCGGATCCATTTGCTCAGGAATACGATGGCTTCCTCAGCCTTCTGGATGTGGTCCGACCCGCCCACGAGTTTACCGGTGAGCTTGGTGAACCGGACGGCAGCTGCGGTGCTCCCGTTGCCGATAACGGCGTTCTTGCGCCACAGCACATCCATAAACTCTTGCAGTTTCTCGTTACCCACCTGCGGCTTCTGCATCTCGGCCCGCAAGATGTCCTTGTATGCCTCGTGAAGGTACCTGTTGTGCGCCAACTGGCCCAACGGGCGCGAGAACCCTCCCAACCACTTCCAACCGAGCTTCCTGCCAAGCGGCTTGAACAGTCTGGCCAGTCCGGACCCGATGCCGTTTTCCAGGTACGGCTCGACGGCCGGGGTGTTCTGGAGCTGCTTCATCAGCTCCGGGCCGCATTTATCGCTGTTTCCCTCGTCGGAGAAGATGCTGTTGCTCGTCCACGAGCAGTACCCGGCCAGGAGCATCGCGGCCGCGTCGTCGCGGTCCTTGAAGGTGTCCATCCTGAGGTGGTCGGCGTTGTCCCCCATCCACCTGTCGAAGTCCGCAGCCAGCGCCTCGCAGGAGCCGATGCCCAGCTTGTCGGGGAGCGGGACGCCATTGAGGTAGCAGGTGCCGTCGAAGGACAACAGGGCCGAGCCGTTCTCATAGTCCTTGAGGGCGTCCACGGTCCCGGCGCCCTTGCCGCCGGAGGGCTCGGAGGTGTCCTTGCGTCGTTCCGCGTCTTCCTTGCGCCACTTCTCGGCCGCGATTTCGACGGCTTCCGTGGCGGCCTTGGCCGCTTCGGCGGCGTCCTTGTTCGCGTCGCGGGCGGACTTGCGGGCCGACTCGGCGGAGGCGTAGGCCAGGTCCGCGTAGGTGCGGGCCTGAGCCGCGGACGACGACGCCTGGTTGGCGGAAGCGGTGGCGGCAACTGCCGCCCTGCCCGCGGATGCGGCAGCCTGCTTGGCCTGGCGGGCGGAGTCGGCGGCGCTTTCGGCGGACACATCGGCGTCGTGCGCCGACTTCTTCGCATCGTCGGCATGCCCCTGGGCCTCGGTGGCCGAGTCCCGTGCCTGCTTGGCGTACTTGTTCGCCTCGTCCGCCGCATGCCGGGCCCTGGCTTCGGCTTCGGCTGCTTGCGCGGCATTCTTCTTGGCCGTCGCGGCGGAGCGCTGCGCGTTGGCGACCAGGCGGTTGACCTCCGCCACATGGACCGCGGCGTCGAAGTCCTGCTTGGCCGCCTTCAAGTGGGCGACGCCGACGAAGTCCCGCAGCATGGACGGCGGGCCGGCCAGCGCGACCTCGGCAGCGGCCTTCACACGAGCACCGCCCTGGTGCATGATCCGTAAGGTTTCGGCACGGTCGTCCACTTCGCGAGCCGCGTACTGGCCTACGTCGAGGAACTCCCGCAACCGGTCGACGGTCCCGGCATCGATGGCTGCGCTGCCCCGCTCGTTGACCGAGGGCCCGCCGTCCTTCATCAGCCGCAGAATCTCGACACGGTAGTCGTCAGCCTGTGCCGTGTGCTGTCCCGTGGTGAGGAACTCCTTGATGTCGTCGGGCGATCCGGACAGGGCAACCAGTGCCGCCTTCCTCACCTTCGGTCTTCGGACTCTCCATCCATCCCAGAGGCACTACGAAATCATGCGCCTCATGCGGCCGCCGTGGAGAGACCGCCGCGCCCTTCCTTCCCTACTTGCAGCGAAAGGGGCAGGAGGGCGCGCCCCGCGGCACCCGTCCTCAACCCCCCGACCGCCCGAAGAACTCCACCTCAGCGATGGCTACTTGCTTCTTGTCGGTGGTGCCGTAGGCGGAGTGGAGGATCAGGCGGACGGTGAGGGCGGCGCGTACGTGGACGTCGATGTTCTGGGGGCCGCCGTCGTTGAGGCGGTAGTGGGAGAGGTGTTGCTTGCCGGCGGAGTCGGTGACGAGGACGTCGAACTCGTGGGGGCGTGCCGGGTCGGCGGCCTGGGGGGTGCGGGGGGAGGCGCCGGGGGTGATCACCACGTTGAGCAGGTCGGTGGGCTGGCCGAAGCCGGCCTCCAGGTACTGGCCGTCGGAGGCGCCCGAATAGCCGGTGCCCCACCAGGTGTTGGAGTAGGTGTCGAAGGCGAGCTTCGCGCCGTGTTCGGGGCCGGAGTGCGAGGCCTTCCAGGTGGCGGCGGGCACCTGGACGCGGTCGGAGAAGTGGTCCTGGACGGCCCGGGCGGCCGGCGGTCCGCCGATGATGCCGCCCACCACCACGGCGGCGAGGGCGGCGGCCACCACGGCGCGGGTGATCCACCGGGTGCGGTCGCGGTGCAGGCGCGGGCGCTCCCCGGCGTACGGGCCCTCGGCCCCCGGGCGGGTGGAGGGGGTGAGGGGGGTGGCGCAGCTGTGGCAGAAGTGGCGGCCCGGGGCGTTGGGCTTGGCGCAGGTCGGGCAGGGCAGCGCGTTCTCGGGCTCGGGGGTGGCGTGCGGGGTACGGACGCGGGGCCGGGCGGCCTCGGGCCGGCCGGGCAGTACACCGCCGGGCGCCTCCGGGGGCGCCGTGGGCACGGCGTCGGGTACGGGGACCAGGAGGGCGCGGATGCCGGTCTCGGAGACCTGGCGTTCGCCGGGCGGGGCGGGTCTCGTGGCGGGCCGGGGCGGGTGGGGCGCCGCCTCGTGAGCGGTGGCTCCGGTGGCCGGGAGGGGGGTGGTCGGGTCCTCGTCGCCGGCCGGGTGCGGGGCGGCGGGCGGGGTGGTGCCTCCGGGGGCGGGTGCGCCGGTCCGCGGCCCGGTGGCGGTGGGCCGGGCGGTGTGGTGCGGGGCGGCGGGGCGCCCGGGCGTCGCGTCCGGGCCGCTCGTCGAAGGGTGGGAACGGGCCGCGTCCGGCGGGGAGGCGGGTGCCGGTGGCGGGGGCGTGGGCTGCGACCTCGCGGGCGTCGTGGGGGTGGTGGGGCGGTCCCAGCGGAGGAAGGCGCCGCAGGAGTCGCAGAAGGACTGGCCCGTCTGGGGGGCCGGGGCGCCGCAGTCCGGGCAGGTGGTGTGATCGGTGGCCATGAGGCAGGTTCCTTCGAAGAGGGCTTCGGGCGTGGCGTCGGCAGACGAGGGGCGGGCTTCAGGGGGCGAGGGGCCCGGTCACCTCGACCGTGAAGGGGAGGTGGGCGGGGCGGGCCGCCGCGACGACGGCGTGCAGGCGGTGCGGGTCGGTGCCGGCGGGGTCGCGGACCCGCAGGGTCACCCGCAGGCCGGGGCCTGGCGTGCCGGGGAACGGGCCAAGGGGGCGGGCGGACCAGGTCGCGCCGCCGCTCTCGGTGATCTCCGGGCGTACCCCGAAGGCCAGGTGGACCGCCTCGGACAGACCGCGCCGGGTGCCGCGCACGCGGTGCAGCAAGACAGCCGTGGCCACCGCGCGGCGGCGGGTGGCCAGCGGCTCCGTGCCGTCGAGTTCGGTGCCGACCCAGGTCGTCAGCCAGTCGACGAAGTCCTCCGGGGCGAGGGCCGGCGTGAAGTAGCTCTCCAGGCAGTCGAGCACGTGGAAGAGCGGGGCGAGGACCACGTCGAGGCCCGCCACGAAGCGCTGGGTGAAGTCGTCGTCGGCGTAGACGGCGGGCAGCGCCGCCCCCAGGGGGTGCGGGGTCACCGACGCCGCGGGGGTGCCCCTCATCGTGCCTCGATCACGCGGACGCGGTGGTCGAACGGGAACAGCACGGCGGACGGGGCGAGTTCGATGCGGTCGGTGGCGTCGCCGCGGCGGCCGGTGAGCGGGTCGGCGGGGTGCAGCAGGACCTCGTCGACGAGTTCCACCCCGGGCACGCGCTGCAGCGCCGCGAAGATCTCACCGGAGCGCAGCGGGCGGCCGAACGGCCAGCCCTCCCCGTGCGCGCCACCGGTCAGCGGGTCGAGGTAGGCGTAGAGCGCGTCCAGGGCCTCGGCCCGTACCCGCTCGGCATGCGCCGCGCGGAAGGAGTGCAGCGTCGCGACGACCGTGACGCCCTGGTAGAAGGGCGGGCCGACGGCGAGGCGGGTGCCCAGGGGGCGGCGCTCGTCCAGGAACCCGGTGATCCGGCCGAGGAGTTCCTCGCCGGGCACCAGCTGCTCGAAGCGCAGGCGTCCGCCGCGGTCGGGGACGGCCTGCGGGACGACCAGGACGCGCACGGCGTTCTCACCGGTCCGGACCGCCGCGCCGCCCTGTCCCGCCGTGCCGGTGCTTCCGCCCGCGGTGGGCTCCGCGGGGTCGACCGCGAGGCAGGCGATCCGGGCCACCTCAGGGGCCGCGCGCCGGGCCAGCTCCTCGTAGTCGCGGGCGGTCACGGCCCGTTCCTGGGCGCGCAGCGCGATCGGCGCCCGCACCTTCGCCTCCTGCACCGTCTCGCCGTCGACCCCGCCGCGCGCCGCCTCCCGGTTCTCCACCCGCGCCACGAACGGGATGGAGCTGCGCAGCACCTGGATCGCGCCGCGCGCCACGTTTCCGCTGCGCCCGCCGCCGGTGCGGTAGTGCGCGGCCCGCAGCACCGCGCCCTTGGGCGGCACGGCCCCGAACTGCCGTACCTCGCCGTCCGGCAGGCGGACGGCCGGGCCGAAGGCGATCTCGCCGGTCGACGCGTCGAGGGTGAGGTGCCGGTCGTACGGGCCCGAGGCGGCGAAGTCGGGGACGACCTGCCACTCCTGCCAGCCGTCCCCGTCGGAGACCTCCAGCCTGAGCGGCGGGCGGTCGGCGACGACGGGTGCCTGCGCCAGGCGCAGCCGCTGGCCGGGCACGCCCGCGGACTCGCCGAGCGGTTCGTCGCGCACCACCTCGGCGTGCGCGACGGTGGTGGTGCCCCCGATGGTGAACGCGGACGCGGACCGGACGGTGGGCGAGGCACTGTAGAAGGGCTGACCGGGTGCGGCCTCCACGACCCGGCAGCGCAGCCAGGCGGAGTCGGTGCGGCCGACGCGCGAGACGAGGTGCCCCGTGGGGACGTGCAGCACGACCTCGCCGGGCCGGTTGAGGCCGCCGGTGGAGTCCTCCGCCAGCTGGCACGCGAGCCACCCGTCGGCGGTCCACGCCTCCCAGACCAGCGGCGGCTGGCGCGGGTCGACGCCGACCCCGTCCACCCGGCTGTCCAGCCGCAGGACGGCCGCGCACCGCGGCACCGCCGCCGACAGCCCGAACAGCAGGCAGTCCCCCGGCTGCGGGGCGGCCGTGAACACGGCGACATCGCTGCCGGCGAAGATGTCCTGGCTGCAGTCCGCGGGGGTGGACCCGGCCTCCTGCCGCAGTACGGCGTCCAGTTCGCAGGGCACGACGGTCAGGTCGTCCTCGGTGGCGAAGGACACCGCCTCCTCGGTCTCGGTGCGGCCGGTGGCCACCTCCGTCCCGGCGGCCAGCACCACCGGCTCGGGCTGCGGGGCGGAGAGCCAGAAGGTGACGTCGGCGCGGGCCGCGGAGGGCGGGAAGAGGGTGACGCCGAGCAGGTCGAGGAAGGCGAGGTGGTTCTTCTCCGGCACCCGGTTGAGGCGGTAGACGATCTGGTCGGCCATGTGCGCGACGGCCTCGATGAGGGTCACACCGGGGTCCGAGACGTTGTGGTCGGTCCACTCGGGGCAGCGCTGCTGGACATAGCGCTTGGCGTCGTCGACGAACTGCTGGAAGCGGCGGTCGTCGAGGTGGGGTGCGGGCAGAGCCATCAGGCGTCGCTTTCGGTGGACGGTGATTCCGAGGACGGGATCACGTAGAAGGGGAAGACGAGGCTGCGAGGGTTGTTGGTGCCGCGCACGCTGTAGCGCACGTCGATGAAGAGCACGGACGGCTCGTCGGGCGCCGGGCTCACCTCGACGTCCTGGACCTCGATGCGCGGCTCCCAGCGGTCGAGCGAGGACCGCACCTCGTAGCGGATGCGGCCGGCCGTCGCCTCGTTGACCGGCGCGAAGACCATGTCGTGCACGGCGCAGCCGAACTCCGGCCGCATCGGCCGCTCGCCGGGCGCGGTGGCCAGCACGAGCCGGATCGACTCCTCGATCTCGCGCTCGCGGCGGGCCAGCGCGATGCCGCCGGCCGGGTCGGTACGCAGCGGGAAGGTCCAGCCCGCGCCGACGAACTGTTCACTCATGTCCGGTGCCCCCCTTGAGATGCACGTGCCTCAACTTCCTCACGCCCCCTAGAACGGAATGCCGTTGCGCAGGACGGCCGGTGCGTTCAGCGTGACCGTGGCCGGCGAGTTGATGGCCGCCGCGGCGCCGGCGTTGACGGCCACCGCGCCTACCGCGCTGACGGAGACCGCGCCGACGGAGTTGACGGCCACCGCGCCGGCCGACTTCAGGCTGATGGCGCCGGTCGCGTTGATGTCCGCGACGGCGCCCGCCATCACGCCGAACTTCGCGCCCGCCTTGATGTCGACCGCCCCGCCGGCGCTCATCGTCAGCGAGCCGCCCGCGGTCAGCGACAGATTGCCGCCCGCCTTGATGCTCACGTTCCTCGTCCCGGTGATGGAGACGGAACCGTCGCTGCGGATGGTGACCTGGGTGCGCGTCTCGTCCAGGTGGACGGTGAGCCGGCCGTTGCCGGTCTGCAGCCGGATGCCGCTCTTCATCCGGGACTTGGCATCGACGAGTTCGACGGTGTGGCCGCTGCGCGAGGCGAGGGAGCGCCAGTTGACCCGGCCGCTGGTCGGGTCCACCGCGGGCAGCCCGTCGGGGTCGGGGGTCGGCTTGTCCCTGCCGTTGTAGAGCCCGGCGAGGACGTACGGATGCTCCAGCGAGCCCCGGTCGAAGGCGCACAGCACCTCGTCACCGACCTCGGGGAGGATCAGCCCGCCGCCCCGTACCCCGCCCAGCTGCGCCACCCGGCACCAGTCGCTCTCGTAGGTGTCCGACAGCCAGGGGAATCGCAGTCTGACCCGGCCGAGCTTCAGCGGGTCCTTGGCGTTGGTCACCAGCGCCATCGCCACGCCCGGCATCGGCGGCGCCGCCTCCGCGCCGCCGGACGCGAGCCCGTACAGCGACCGGAACTGCCGGCCCGAGACGGTCAGCCAGGTGGTGAACTGCCGTCCGGACTCGAAGACATGGCGCACGCCGGTCGCGGTGTACTTCCCCTCGAAGGGGAAGCCGGCACCCTTGAGCGCGACCGGCCGGCCGGGGGTCAGCTGCGGGTTCCCGGTGACCGCGACCTCCAGTTCGGCGAACGAGCCCGCCACGTCGTCGGCGAGCGCGCGGGCGGCGTGGGTGACCTGGGCCTGGGTGGTGAACGGGGTGTCGGTGGCGGTCAGTTCGGAGGAGCCGAAGGGCTTGCTGAGCGCGCCGGGCGCGAGGTCGGCGACGATGTCCTTGCTGGTCGTGGCAGGGGACTCGGCGGACAGCGCGCGCTTGGCGCGCATGTCCCAGCCGCGCGCGCCCGCCTTGGCGACCTGCCCGGCGGCGGTGACGGCGATCCGGCTGTGCAGCGCGTTGTGGCCGAACTCCAGGACGTAGGGGCTCTGCGCGGCCGGGGTGGTGTCGGCGGGCGCGGAGGAGGCGGGGGCCAGCTTGGCGAACCGCAGCTTGCCCTGCGGGTCGAAGGAGAGGTGGACGTCGTTCTCCTGGGCCAGGCGCAGCAGGAAGTCCCAGTCGGTGATGTTGGGCTGGGTGGCCAGCTCGTAGACGGTACGGGTGGCCTCCACCGTGCCGAGGGCGAGCTTGTTGCGGCCGGCGAGGCGGCGCACGATGTCGCTCGCGGTCATGTGGGGGTAGCCCGCGACCCGGCGGTTGCGCAGCAGCCGGTGCCCGGGGTCGTAGCCCCGGACCACCAGGGACTTGCCGCCCGCGTCCGCGTCGACTTCGAGGGCGGTGATCTCGCCGGTCAGCATGGGCGTGCCGCGCTGCCCGTCGGTGAACGGCGACAGCACCGCCTTCGCGCCGATCTTCATCTGCGGGAAGGTCTGGAGGATGTCGGAGCCGCGGTCGGAGAAGGTGAGCTGGAACGCGGACGGGACGTTGACGCTGGCGTCCACCCAGCCCTCGGTGAGGAGGGCGGCGAGCCGGTCGGGCAGCACCGTGCCGCCGATCTCGACGTGCAGCACACTGGTGTACGTCTTCTCGCTCATCGCTGGGCCTCCTGGAGCGTGGGGTGCCCGGTGGGGCCGTGTACGGGGCCGCCCTCGGGCGGGCCCTCGTCGGCGGCGGGCAGCAGCAGTTCGGTGCCGGGCCGCAGCCGCATCGGGTCGTCGATCCCGTTCGCCTCCGCGATCAGCCGCCAGCGGGTCGCGTCCCCGTACTCCCGCCAGGCCAGCGAGGCGAGCGAGTCACCCGCGACCGTGCGGTGGATACGGCGGGCGGAGAGCGCGCCGGAGGTGGGGTTCTGCCCCTTGGTGGGCATCGCCACCTCGGTCAGGGACAGCGAGCAGGTGGCGCGGATCGGCTCGCCGGTGGGGTTGAACAGCGTGTAGGTGGCGCTGACGCTCGTCACGTACGCGACGAACTGCACGGTGTTGAACGCACCCCAGGAGAAGCGGACCCACGGCGGCGAGGGACGCTTGGAGCTGACGCTCTGCGGGGTCACCTCGCAGCAGGAGAGCAGGAGCTCCACCTGCTTTTGCACCTTCCCGGCGTTGGGGGTGCCGGAGGCGTCCAGGAACACCTCCAGCTGGAGCGTGGCGGGCCGGGCGCCGGTGAACTTCGGCGGGGCGCCGCGCGTGTAGGCGACCGCGGCCTGGGTGTGCCACTCCGCCGTCCGCCCGAGTTGCAACTGGGTCGGGTTGAACTGGAACTCCACCTCACCGATCCGGCCGCCGAGCGAGCCGCCGAGGTCGGTGGGGGGCTGATGGATCGCGAGCGCGGCCCGTACGAGGCTGGCGCCCGCCTTGCCGCCGGTCGGCGCGGGCATCTCAGGCACCTCCCGCGTCGGTGAAGCCGTGGTGCGCGATCTCCAGCGTCTCGGTCGCCACCCCCGGGCTGGCCGGGTCCAGACTCGGCCCCTGCCACCGCACGGGCAGCACCTCCACCAGCCCCCACTGGGCGACGATCGAACCGTCGGCGCGCAGCGCGGCGATCTGGGCGGTGGGCCGGCGGATACCGGTGGCGATGGACGAGATCCAGGCCGCCACGCGGGAGGTGTCGGCGGTGAGCGGGCGGGTGAGACGGATCGTGGAGTGCGTGACGCGGGTGGGCAGCTGCCAGACGAACCCGTTGTTGCCGCCCTCCTGCCGCTGCTCCACCTCCACCTCGGACGCCAGCCCGTCACAGCCGTTGAACAGGCCGAGGTCCTGGCCGTCGATGGACAACTTGAAGAAGACGGTGGATCCGGGGTCCTGGGTCGCGGGCATGGGGTGGCTTTCTGGGTGGGTGGCTGAGGCGGGTGTGGTGTGTGAGGCGGGTGAGGTGAATGTGGGCAGTGGGATCGCGGGGGCTGGTGTTCCGGGGTGGCGTCCGGCTCCGGCCGGTTCGGTCAGCGGCCACGGTCGCGCAGTCGGCCGATGCGTTCCCGGTCACTGCGCAGCTCGGCCCGCAGCAGCCGCGACAGCGGCGTCACGAGCCGCCGGGCCAACTCGTCCAGCTCGGCGGGGGTTGAAGGGGTTGAGGGAGCCGAGGGGGCTGAGGAGGGCGCGGCTGGGGTTGGGGCTGAGGTTCGTGCTGAGGCTGAGGTGTTAGCGGGGGGTGCGGGTGGTGTGGTGGACGTGCGGGTGGTGGAGGGGCGGTTGGGGGTGGCGGGGGTGCGTTGGAGGGGGGCGGGGGGTGGAGGCGTGACGCCCGGCAGGGCGCTTGTGGGGGCGCCGGCTGAAGTGGCTGTCGGGGTTGGCGGGGTGGCGTGGTGGGTGCGTTGCACGGGGTGCGGCGGGCGGGCAGTTACGAGCGGGGTGGGGGAGGCAGGCACGACCAAAGGGGCGATCGGTGGAGCCGGTTGTGGTGTTGAGGTCGGCGATGTCGGTGACCTGGGTGCCGTTGTGGGCGCCGGCGCTATCGGTGACGTTGTCGATGCTGGCGCCATCGATGACGTGAGGGTGCGTCGTTGTACCGCCGGGGTGGAGGGCATGGCGGGGGCGGAATGTGCTGCCGGGGCCGGTGTGGGGGATGTGAGGGGTGTGAGGGACATCGGAGCTGGGGCCGGTGCGGCGGGGGTTGGGACAGTCGCCGAAGTCATGCTCGAAGCAGGGGGCATCGACGGGACGGGGGCAGTGGCCGGTGCCCAGGCCGGGGCGAGTGACGGGGCTGAGGGCACGGCAGTTGATGCTCGCTGGAGCGTTCGTGGTGAGGTGAGTGGCTGCGGAGACGGAAGGTGCGGAGCCGATGACTGCTGCGTGGGGCTCCCAGGATGGGCGGGTGCGCTGGTGGGCCGTGCACGCAGCGGTACGGCGGGCGTGGGGCGAGGCCCGGCGGACGGCTTGGGTGTTGCGCCGCCTCCGGGGTGTCCGCCGCTGCTGTGGCCGGACTCCCGGGAGACCAGCGGCCGAGCGGTCGCGAGCGGGGCATGCCGCACACCCGGCCGGGAAAGCGGCTGGGACGGGGCGGCCTCAACCGCCGTGCGCGGCAACGGCTGTGGTCCGGAAGCGGCAGGCGCGGTGCTGCTCCTCCTCGCCGCCTCGCCCGTCGGTGCGGGGGCGCGGGATGCCCCGGCGTCCCGGACCGAGACCTGCCGAGCCGACGTGTCCCTCGCGCCCTCGACGTGTGCGAGTTGGGGTGCGGGGCGTGCGGCGACGCGTTGTACGACGGCCTGGCCGGAGGTGTCGTCCGGTGTCGGTCCAACGGGTGCGGCGCCGAGTTCGTGGGGAGCGGGCGGGACGGCGGCGTCGCGCGACGACGCCGCCGAGGCTGCGCTCGCGCGCTGGACGGGCGTCACCACGTTGGGGACAGCTGGCGGCTGCAACGCATCACGCGGCGACGTGGCCGACGCGGGCGAGGGGGCTGACAGGGCTGACGGCACGTTCGCCCGCTGGACGGGTGTCGGAGCCGTCGCATCCTCCGCGCCCTCCGACGACTCACGGGGTACCAACGGTGCGCCGATCAGTGGGCGCCGGCGACCGGTGGACGGTGCGGTCAAGGGGTTCCCACCGCGCGTCGGTCCCGAGGACGCATCGGCACTCGCCGACCGTTGCACCTCCCGACGCTCGCCACCGGGCGTGGCGCGCATCGGATTGCGGACGGGACCAGGACTCGGGGCTACGGGTGCAGGGGCGGAGGCAGGGGCGTCTGCGGGCACGTTGTCCTGGGCCGTGGCCCGCGTCCGTACCTCACTCCGCGCGGCGGTGACCTCCGAGCCGCCGGTCTCGGGCGACCTCGCCGGCTCGATGGGCCTGCCGGAAGACTGAATCGGTGCCCCAAGTCCCGCCCGCAGCCGTCGCGTTGACGTCGCCCGCTGCACGGGATGGCCCGCCTGCGGCCGCTCCGTCCGCGGCTCTTGCCCGCCCGGCCGAACGATGGGGAGGGACTTCGACGGGGTCGGGGGCGGGGACGCGTTCGCGAGCGTGGGAGCGGCCGTAGACGTAGACGTGGAAGGGGCTGCCGCGGTGGGCGCGGAAACGGGCGCAGGCGCGGACAACGGCGCGGGCCGGGACGCCGGCGCAGGCGCGGAAGCCGACACAGCCCGGGACGGGGAGCCAGGCGCAGCCGACGACTTAGGCGTGGGCGTAGACGTGGGCGCCGGCGTAGGCCCGGGCGCAGACTCCGCGGCCCTCCCCCTCGCAGACTCGGACGCCGGCACCGGCTCAGGCGCACCCTCACCACCTGGCTTGCCCGGCGACGCGGTCACGCGATCCGGGCCACGACCAGGACCACGCACCTCGGGGACGACCACAGGGGCACCGCCCGACTCCGGTGCGGCCCCTTGCGCCCGGCGCACGGCCGCCCGTCGCTGTACTGCCCGCACGGGAGTATCGGGTGGTACAGCGACGGGGGCCGGCGTCACCGCCGCCTTCCCCAAGGGCGCGGCGGGTGTCCCGGCTCCCGGCAGGGGGATCGGGCCCGGGACAGCTGGGGGCCGGTCATCGGCCACGCGTGCCGGGTCGGCAACAACAGGCGCCGACGCCCCGATGACCGGTGCCGACTCCCCGGCAACCGACACCGGCGCTGGGGCAACCGGCGTGCGCGCAGTGGCAGCCGACGGCGAAGGTCCGGGCGCGGCCGAGGGGGCCCTCCCCTTGCCCACCGCCCGCACCCGGCGCACCGGCAAACCGGCCGCTCGCGGCGCCGACATCAACGCGGGCCGCACCGACTCCCGCACCCTGACCACCGGTGGAGACGACCCCGACGGCACAGACCCGGCGGAAGAAGCCGAGGCCGACGAGGCCGACGACACACGCTGCACGTCCACGGACCGCTTCGACACCCGGCGTGCCGGCCCCGTACCGCCCCCGGCGAACGAGCCGCCCCCGCTCCTCTCACCGAACGCTCCCGCCTCCCCCTCGGGCTCCTCCCCGCCCCGCGCCGCCACCGGCAGTCGCAGAGCCGGCAGGTCGAGCCCGACCGGGGCCCCCACACCGCTTGCCGGGAGGGGGGTGAGGACGCCGTGGAGCATCCCGGCGGGTGCCGAGGCGCGTACGTCGTGGCCGAGTTCGCCTCCGAAGGACGGATCGCGGTGCGCGCTCAGCGACGCGGCGAAACCGGCCTCCGAGACGGTACGGGGCACTCCCAGGACCCGCTGGACGGGAGGCAGGGCAGCCCAGCTCCCCGCCCGGCCGCTCCGCCGGTCATCCCCCCTCGCCCGGATCCCGTCGCTCCCGGCGGTGTCCGCCTGCGCCCCGGACTCCGGCTCCTGCGCACGCTCCGCGCCCCGCGCACCCCGCGGCCCCCGCAGCCACCCCAACACGCCCATCCCCCGTCACTGCTTCCCTTCGGCCCGCTCGACCAAGGCCGCGCTCTGCGCCACGTACGCGCGCCGGTCGGCATGTTCGAGGTCGAGAATGTCGTCCAGCCCCCAGTGGAAGTGGTAGGCCAGATAGGCGACTTCCTCCTCGATGCGACCGGCCGCGTACGTCACGATTCCCCCAGGCGGCTCCCGGCCAGCTCCACCTCGAAGGACTCCTCGCAACGCGGGCAGGCCACGGCGGCACGGGTGTGCCCCTCGGCGTTGATCTGCCGGTAGAAGTCCTGCAGAAAGGCCAGGTCGGAGGCGAACATGTTCTCCACCGTGCCGTCGTGGACGGACCCGAGCGTGCCGAGCCGGGTGATGACCCGGCCGAGCAGCACGACCGACAGATATGCCGGGTTCTCGCGTACGCGCACATCCCGCAGCGGAATCAATTCGTCCCGCGCCGTCGCCAGACGCATCGCGCCATTTCGGTGGACGGTGCCGGACTCGTCGACGAATCCGCGCGGCAGCTCGAACTCGAACTCCGTCCGCAACGGTTCACGCACCGCCGCAGGGGACGCGGCCGCCGTGCCCGCCGTCTCCGGCGTCCGTGCGGCGTCCGCGGTCTGTGCCGTATTCGCCGGGGCGGCCATCCGCGCTCCCGGGCCTGCGCGCCGCATTATTCGATGACCAGCTCTTCGAAGACGATGGTGACCTGCTCGGTCAGTGCGGCCGCGTCGCCCGCCTTGACCCCGCTGGTCTCCACCTTGCTGCACCAGGCATTGCGCATGTTGTAACGCTTCACCGGGTTGTTCTGGTAGTCCATCATCATGATGGTGGCGTTCTTGCGGGCGGAACCCATGTCACCCGCGATGGACTTGTTGATCCATTCGCTGAACGCGGAGCTCTCCGTCATACCGCGGGTCACCGTGCACTCGCCGGCCTTCTTCGTGCCGGGCATCTTCTTCACCACGGGCTTTCCGGCCGCCGATACCTGCTGGTATTCGATGACGTCCTGCTCCATGGTCAGGCCGCTGACCTCCTGCAGGTATTCGACCATGACACCGTCGATCTGCAGGCCGAAATTGTGTGTGGCAATTGCATCGCCGGGCTGAAAGGCCACGAGAGTTCACTCCTGTTGCGGTAAGGGTGCCGATAGGAAAGGGCGAGGGACGAGAGGGAGGGTTACTCCTCCAGCTCTCCGCCGCCTCCGGAGAACTGCGCCAGTCGGAAGACCACGAACTCGGCGGGCTTGACCGGCGCGATACCGATCTCGCAGATGACTCTTCCCAGGTCGACGGACTCGACGGGGTTGACCTCCGCGTCACACTTCACATAGAAGGCGTCCTCGGGCCGCTGGCCGAACAGTGCGCCCGAGCGCCACTCGTTGACCAGGAAGGCCGAGATGTTGCGCCGGATACGGGCCCACAGCGCCTCGTCGTTCGGCTCGAACACCACCCACTGCGTCCCGATGAGGATCGACTCTTCGAGGTAGTTGAAGTAGCGCCGGACGTTCAGGTAGCGCCACGCCGGATCGGATGCCAGGGTCCGCGCGCCCCACACCCGGATTCCGCGTCCGGGGAAGGACCGGATGCAGTTCACACCGACCGGGTTGAGCAGATCCTGCTCACCGCGGGTGATCTGCAATTCCAGGTCGACCGCCCCGCGGACGACCTCATTGGCCGGCGCCTTGTGGACACCCCGCTCGGAGTCGTTGCGGGCCCAGACGCCCGCCATGTGGCCGGACGGCGGGACCACGCGCGACTGGCCGGAGGTCGGGTCGAAGACCTTGAGCCAGGGGTAATAGAGCGCGGCGTAGCGGGAGTCGTAACCGGCGGTCTCCTGGCGCCACTTACGGATGTCGCGGGCGTTCAGCGAGGGCGGCGGGTCGAGGACGGCCATCCGGTCGCCCATCAGCTCGCAGTGCGCGATGAGCCCGAGCTGGACGGCCTTGACCTGCTCCTCGTCGATGAGGCCCTGCTGGTAGCAGGCCATCAGGTCCGGCACGGCGACCATGTTGACCTCGTCGAGCGCCTCCAGGCCGCCGAAGCCGGTGCGGTCCGCGGAGTCGCCGATGAACCGGCCGGAGTCCAGCCGCTCGACGGCGCCGCGCGCGGCGGGGGCGGCGGGCGCCGGGGCGGGTGGGGCCAGCGTGACGCTCTGGGCGTCCGGCTTCGCCAGCTGCGCGGCCGCCACGGCCTCTTCGACGACGATCGCCTTGGACCGCTGCTTGACCTGCGCGACGACGTAGTTCCGGGCGCTCTTCTTCGCACTGACGTCGAAGCTCTCGACGACCTTCTCGCCGTCCTTGACGACGAGCTTGAAGCGGTCGGCGCCGCCCTCGCCCTCGGGCTCCTGCACCTCGACGGTGAGCGCACCGCCCGGGGCGGAACCGGGCGCGAGGGCGGCGACCTTGAAGGTGCCCAGCGCCACCGGCTCCCCGGCGGTCAGTGCCCTGGGCGCCGCTTCCGGGGCCCCGGCGGACTGCGGGCCGTCGGCGGCGCCCCCCACGCGCACGACGTATGCCGCCGTGCCGCCGTTGTTGAAGAAGCCGTACACGGAATGCGCCAGGTAGTAGCCGTCCGTGAATTCACCGAAGGCCGCGACGTACTGGGACCAGTTCGTCACCAGCGTCGGCTCGTTCAGCGGGCCGGTGGGCGCCAGTCCGACGAAGGCCGCGACGGATGTTCCCACCCCCTCGATGGGCCGGGATCCGCTGGCGACCTCCTCGACGTATACGCCGGGCGACAGGTAATTGGGCATGGAACGTTGCTCCTAGTCGGCATGGGGGTGGTACGTGATGGCGGCGCGTCGGCGCTCAGGTGGAAACGTCGTAGGAGATGTTTTCCTCGGCGATCCGCGCCGACTTCGGCAGCATGGCCTGCGGCCTCAGCAAGTGCTTCAGGAGGTAATGCATCAAGGCCTCGCCGCTCATGCCCTTCAAGCTGTCCGCCAGCTTCGGATTGCTCTGCTCGAAGCGCGCGATCTCCATCACGGCGCGTTCGGTGAGACCGGGGATGATGTCGGGGCCGTGCAGGACGTTCTGGAAGAGCCGTTCCTTGTACGAAACGGCCTTCCCTTCGTCGTCGTAGTAGCTCTGTCTGCTTTCCTCATCGCCCCGCACCTGCGGAATGACGAGGGAGGATGCCGCGCGTTCGGTGTCCGGGCGGCCGGCCATGGCGACGAAGTCCTCCGCCTCGATGGCGCCGATGCCCAGGGTGAATTTGCGGACGGGCCGGGTGTGGGTGTCCGGGTCCTTGAGGTCGCGCGTGGGCAGCGTCGAGACCGTGTCGGCCCGGTTCTCCCTGGTCGACCAGATCTCGGGGTACTCACGCTGGGCGAAGTCGGAGAGCATCACCCAGCCGCTGCTGAGCAGACCCGACTCCTGGAGGGGAAGATGGACGCACGCGGACGTGTCGACCGCGTCGTCCGGGTCCTTGGCGAAGCGGGTGCCGCGGAACGCGTCGGGTGCCTCGATGACGAAGAAGACGAATCCGGTATTGGCGAGTCCCGCCTCGTCATAGGCCGTCGTGTTGTGCGCGAATACCGGCTTTTCCAGCTCCAGCTTCGTCTTCGCCTGCACGGCGCCGTCGGTGAGCATGGCCCGTGCGCGTTTGCTCGGGGTGTAGTGGTGCAATTCGGCGCCCAGCAGCGCCTGCCGCAGCTTCTGGCGCACCGGCTCCATCCACGCGGGCTCCGTGCGCTCCTTCGCGAAGAACTTCTTCTGCCCCCGCTCCCTGTTCTCCGACCGCATGGACGCCAGGTTGCGCTGCGAGAGTTCGGCGACGTAGCTCTGCCCGGTCAGGCCGAGCGCGCCGGTACTGTGCGCGAAGTCCGGGGAGTTCCAGAGAAGTCCCTCCTCGGTCATCAGCTCGTACGGGCCGTCCTCGTCGGCGGTGGCGCGGATCAGCCGGGACAGCCGCGCGGACTGCCGCTCCATCTCCCCCTCGACGGCCTTCCGCAGCTGCGGCAGCTGCTCCTGGTCGCCGTGCCGGTGCAGCAGGTCGGCGATCTCCCCGAGGAGGTGCAGCCGCTCCTTCGGGCGCTGGTCTCTCAGTGCGTCGTAGGCCTCGATGCGCTGCTGGAGGTCGGTGTCGGCGCACGGCTCGGCCAGCTGCCCGGCCAGGGGCCCCACCGCCACCCGCTGTACGGAGGCGTCGTGGCCGGTCACCGCGGGCCCGGCCGGCTCCGACGGCCCCGTCCTGCGCTGCACGGGCGCGGTGCTGTTCATCGCCCGTGAGGCGTTCGCCTCCGCCTCCCGCTCGAAGCGGTCGGCGGGGTCGGAGACCCTGGTCCCGTCGCCGCGGTCGGTGCCCGCGACCGGCCCGGAGCGCTGCTGGAGGACATGGGTCAGCTCATGGGCGAGCATGTGGCGGCCGGCCGCCGAGGCGCCGTCGTAGCGCCCCCGCTGGAAGACGATGTGCGCACCGGACGTGTACGCGTGGGCCTGGACCGCGGCGGCCGACTCGTGGGCCGCGGCGTCCGTGTGGACGCGCACGTCGGAGAAGTCGGCGCCGAGGCGGGACTCCATGTCGGTCCGCACCGATTCGTCGAGCGCGCGGCCGGGGGTGCGCAGCACGTCCTCGACGGGCGAGCGCTGCACGGACGGTGCGGGGTGTTGGCAGCCCGCACCGTGCCGGTGCTGGTCGTCGGCCGCCAGGGCGGCCGAGAACGCCGCGTTGCCCGCGGTCCGCTGGAGGACGGCGACGGCCTCCGGGGCGAGATGTCCGGCCCCGCCGGCCGCGGCCGTCCGGGCCGCCGCGTCCGTGGTCGTGCGCGCGGCGGGGGCCGCTTGTCCCTGTTCGCGTCCGGACTCCGGCCGCCGGTCATGCGACCGCATGACATTCCCCCGTCCCGCTCACTGCCGACCCGCGCTGGTCACCGCCGGCCACGTGCTCCCGTTCGTACGCTGTCGATCCTCGCGCCCGGGCGGGCCCCGGTGTAGAGACGAACGGGCGCCGGCGGGGGCAGAGCGGGCTGCCCGTTCGGTCACCAAGGGGCCGTCGGGCCGGTGGCCGGGGCCGGCGGGGTCCCGCCCGAAGGCGGCCTGAGCTGCGATGTCCCGGGTGCCGGGGTGGCGTTTCGCCGCTCCGGCCCAAGAGTCCCCGCCCCCTTGGCCGACCGTCAGGACACCGGGCTCTGCCCCCCGTTCTGCCCTCGCGGACACTGCCCCGTGCCCGCCGGGCGGGTTGACTGCCCGGGTGAGTATGTGGACTTCACTGGAACCGGCCGGGATCACCGTTGACCCGGGTGCCGCCGCGAGCGTACGGCTGCGCATCCGCAACACGGGCGACACCGTCGAGGAGTACCGGCTGCGGCCGGTGGGCGACCCCGCGGGGTGGACGCGGGTGGAGCCGGAGGTGCTGCGGCTGTACCCGGGGGCCGAGGGCACCGCGCAGGTCACGTTCGAGCCCCCGCGGACCCCGGACGCGGTGGCCGGGCCGACGCCGTTCGGCATCCGCGTCGAGCCGGCCGAGCATCCGGAGCTCCGCGATGTGGTCGAGGGCCAGGTCACGGTCGGTCCGTTCACCGAACTCCGCTGCGAGCTGGTCCCGTTGGCCGTGCGCGGCCGGTGGCGCGCCAAGGCGGCGGTCGCCGTCGACAACCTCGGCAACCAGCCGCTGACGGTCTCGCTGTCCGGCCGGGAGAACGGTGACGCCCTCAGCGTCGAGGCGCAGCCGAGCTCGGTGCAGGTCGCCCCGGGCCGCGCCGCCTTCGCGCAGCTGCGGATCCGCCCCGGTACGGTCAGCTGGATCGGCGGCAGCAACAAGCACCCCTTCACCGTCTCCGCGCTGCGCGCGGGCGTGCCGGAGCCCACGGAGCTGCACGGCACCTACCTCCAGCTGTCCGTGCTGCCGCGCTGGGCGATGGCGTTGTGTTCGCTGCTGATGGCGGCGGTGCTGGCGTTCGTGGTGCTGTGGTTCACGGCCCAGCCCTCGGTGACCACCGCCGCGAAGGAGAAGGCCGGCCAGGCCGCCCGCCCGATCGAACCTCCCAAGAAGCCTGCGCCCCCGGCGCCGTCCGAGCAGCCCTCACAGGCCGCGTCGCCCACGCAGGAGCCCGAGAACAAGGCGCCCGAGGGCGGCGACGAGAAGAAGGACGAGGGTCCGCAGGCGCAGACGCTCCGCAGCGCCGCGGGCGGCGGCTGGTACCTCCAGGTCAACCAGGGGAATCAGGCCGACGGCACGCAGGTCGGCCAGAACCCCAAGTGGACGGGTGACGAGTTCGGCCGCAACCAGTGGTGGGTCCTCCATCACTTCCCCGAGAACAACACCGTCGCCCTGGAGGCGGCCGGCGCCCCGGGCAGCGTCGTCGACGTGAAGGACAACACCAACGAGGTCCAGATCGAGGCGGTCTCCGCGGAGGACCTCGGTTCGGGCAAGCTGCCCCCGAACCAGAAGTGGCGGCTGGAGGACACGAACGACGGCCGCACCCGCGTCATCAACACGGCCAACAACGAGTGCCTCACCGATATGCAGAACGACAAGGGCGCGATCACCTGGGCGTGCAGCGACGGTCCCGACGAGCGGCAGGACTGGAAGATCGCCGACGGGCAGTGAGCGCGTGCGCTCAGCTCCCTCCGCGGCGGCCCGTCGCGGAGGCGAAGCCCAGCCAGGTGTGCCGGTTGCCGGCCCAGCACCAGCCGACCTTGGGGGCGCCTCGGCGCACGCGGCCGTCCCGTCCGGTGCCGTTGCTGATCCAGACCGCCGGGGTGCGGGCGTCGAGGGCGCCGTCTGCCTTGCGCAGGCGTGAGCCGATGGTCATGAAGCAGTGGTTGCGGGCCAGGACGGCGGGCTGTTGCAGCACCCAGTGGATGCCCTCGGTGAGCAGCAGCGGGGTACGGGCCCGGGCGGTGAGGACGGGCAGCGCCTCGTTCGGGCTCCGGTTGGCCAGCTCGTCGCCGCGGTCGGGGCCGGTGACGAGGTAGAGCGGCGTGTCCGGCAGCGCGAGGGTGTCGAGCGGCGCGAAGCGGTCGACGTCCTGCATGTCGGTGACGACGAAGCCCGGTGTGCCCTCGCGGCGCAGCAGCGGCGCGAGGGCGGAGGCCGGGGCGCGGTCCGGGTGGACGGCGAGCAGGGCGCCGGCGCGCCCGCCGCCCGCGGGAGCCTCGGCGGCCCCGGCGGTATCGGCTGTCTCAGTTGGCTCGGCTGCCTCGGCTGCCTCGGCTGCCTCGGCTGCCTCGGCGAAAGCGTGCAGGTCGGCGGCGGACAGTCCGGCTATCGTGTGCACTCCCCGCTCGACCAGGAGCGCGGCCTGCGTGCGCAGTGCCGGGAGGGCGGGGAGAGCGGCGGGGGTGGCGGTGGGCGTGGACTCGTGCACGATGCTCCCAGGGGCGTCGGCGTGAACGGGCTCAGGGCCAACGAGCCGCCCGGCCGAAACATTCCCGGCCCGGCCGACTCGCCCCTCCCCCGCGCCTCAGTCCCACAACGGCGACGCGTCCGGCACCAGCCGCCCCATCTTGCGGTACTCGCGCCGCGCGCCGGCCCGGATGTCCTCGGCCGACACCGGCGCGCCACGGCCCGCGGCGAGATATCCCGCGGTCACCGCCGCCGACCGGATCGCCCCGCCGGACAGCTCGAACTCCTCGGCGCAGGCCTCCAGCCCGAGGTCGTCCGCGCACGGGGTGGCCGTCAGGCAGGACCGCCACAGCGCGATCCGCTGCTCGGCGTCCGGGAACGGGAAGTCGACCACCAGGTCCAGCCGCCGGTTGAAGGCATCATCGATGTTGGCCCGCAGGTTGGTGGTGAGCACGGCGATCCCGTCGAACGCCTCCAGCCGCTGGAGCAGATACGCGCTCTCCAGGTTCGCGTAGCGGTCGTGAGAGCTCTTGACCTCCGAGCGCTTGCCGAAGACGGCGTCGGCCTCGTCGAAAAGCAGCAGGGCGTCCGTGCGGTCCGCCTCGGAGAAGATCCGCTCCAGGTTCTTCTCCGTCTCCCCCACATACTTGTCCACCACCGCGGACAGCTCCACCACGTAGAGGTCCAGGCCCAGTTCCCCGGCCACGACCTCGGCGGAGAGCGTCTTTCCGGTGCCGGACTCCCCGGCGAACAGGCCCACCACGCCCCTGCCGCGCCCGCCGCCGGTGCGCAACCCCCACGCGCCGAGCACCTGCTCACGGTGGCGGGCCCGCTGCACCAGCTCGTGCAGCAGCTCCAGGGGTTCGGGCGGCAGGACCAGCCCGTCGAAGCCGACGGCGGGCCGCACCCGCCGGGCGTGCCGGTCCAGCAGCGGGGCGGACTGCTGGCGCGCGCTGCGCTGGACGTGGGCGGCGGTCAGCGGCGTCCCGTCGAAGGCGGCGAGGGCGGTGGCCGCGCGGGCCGCGCGGCGGATCTGCCCGGCGCCCAGCCGGTAGGGCGCCACGGCCGCGCCGAGGTCGAATGCGGCTTCCACGGACCCGAGTTCGCGGCGCCACACCTCGGACGGTGCCACCGCGCCGTGCGGCGCGTCCAGCGCGAGCAGCCCCGCCTCGGGCGCCCATCCGGGGTCGTACGGCTCGCTCCCCAGGAACACCACCGGCGCCTCCCGGCCCGCCAGTGCGCGGACGAGCCCTCCGGGCCGCTCCGGCAGCGGTCCCACGACGAGCGCCGCGCACCGCAACCGTGCCTCCCGCAGCAGCGCGACCGGCGGCCCCGCACCACCGTCCGGGCCGCTCTCCGGCCGGTACCGCAGCACGGGCAGGCCGGTGCCCCGCAGCGCGTCGCACACCGGCCCGGCGGCGGTACCGGGACGGCGCTCCCGCAGATACGCGGCGAGCGGCCGCTGCCCCGCGAGGGCCGCCAGCCGCCCGAAGAACGCCTGCCCGTCGCCGTCCCTGCCCTGACCGGACCCCTCGCCGGGCGGCAGCAACTCCACGCCTTCGACGGCCAGTTCCGGGTCGATCCCCTCGTCCCCCAGCAGATGGGCCACCACCCGCTCCGGCACCCGCAGCGCTCGGCCGGGCAGCGGCCGGTCCTCGTCCTCGACGACGAGCAGCCCACCGGCGCGCAGGGGCGCGGCGGGGTGGAAGCGGGCGCGCGCCGACGGCTCGTGCGGGCCGGTGCCGGCCAGGTCCAGCGCCAGGGCGACGGTGGCGCGGCGGCGCCCGACATCGTCGTTGAGGTAGCCGTAGAGCGGCTCGAAGCTGCGGTCCACATCGGGGGCGAGCGCGGCCAGGAGGAGGGCGAGGTCCAGGGCGGACAGCCCGAACTGCCGGGCGAGCAGCCCGGACCGGTCCGGCGTCCCCTCGTCCGCCGGTCCCGCACCCGCCTCGTCGTCGGGCTCCTTCGGCGTGGCGAACTCCACGGGCCGCGCGGCCAGTTGCCGGGCCGTCTCAGGGGTCACGTACAGCCCCCGCAGCGGATCCGAGGCCGTGGGGTCGCCGGCGCTGCGCCGCTCGACGAGTCCGGCCACCCGCTCCCGCAGCCGCGCCAGCCGCCCGAGCAGCGCACCGCTCGGGTCCTCGCCCACCGCGGTGCCGGCCCGCAGCGTCGTCTCGCTCACCGCTCACCCGCACGGGGACGCGTCCCGGACGGCTCGGCCTCCGTGGCCGGCCGGAGCATGCGGAGTCGGGAGTCGTCCGGCGTGCCGTCCACGCCGCGGACGACCACCGCCGCTCCCTGTGTGACCGGGGGCGCCACCTCGTACGTGGGCGTGACCGGGAAGGGCACGGTGATCACCACGTCCAGGGACGGCTTGAGTTCGCCGCCGAGCGCGGACCAGATGTCGGCGATCGAGCGTGACTCGGGAGGCGGCACCGCGACCGTGAGCGGGAGTGTCGCCTCCAGTGCCCGCAGTGCCTCCGTCAGTGCCTCCGGGGGCAGAGTTTCCTGCCCGAGCAGGCAGCCCAGCGCGGCCGACAGCAGCCGGTGCTCGTCCTCGGGGCGGCTGGTCCAGGCCGTGACCAGGTAGGACAGCCGGAACCAGCGCGGCGGCTGACGTCTGCGCACCACCACGCCGCGGGCGTCCCGCTCCGCGATCGCCCCGCGCTCGCGGCGGGCCACGTCCTCGCGTATGTCGTAGAGATATGCGTTGAGCGTGGGGGTGTTGCGCCGCGCCGCCCAGTCCCGGCTCGGCGCCTCGAACGCGACGTCCCCCGCCCCGTCCGGCAGCGCACCGCGGCGCAGCACCCGCCGCAGCGCCTCGTCGACCTCGTGCATCATGCCCGCTCCCCCGTCCGCGGGCGGGCGTGCGCGACGCCTGCCGTCTTCCCTGCTTCCGCAGCCGCTCCGGAGCGCATCAGATGTATCCCTCTCGTAGTGCGTAGGCGACGGCGTGCGCGCGATTGCGCAGGTGCAGCCGCGTCATCAGGCCGTGCAGCACGTTCTTGACGGTACGTTCGGAGTAGGCGAGCTTCTCGGAAATCTGCCGGGTGTCCAGCCCCTCGGCGATGAGCCGCAGCACATCGACCTCGCGCGCGGCCATGCCGAGCGCCGGCATCAGCCCGACCGAGGTGGAGGCCACCGCGGACCGCCGGAGCCGGCCCATCTGGGCGAGCAGCGTGCTGATCAGGTCCGGCGGCAGATGGCCCTCACCGCGTGCCGCGCTCTGCACCGCCCGTAACAGCCGCCGCGGGGTGGCCTGGTGGTGCCAGAGAATGGCCCGTACGCCGTACTCTACGGCGGTCAGCAGGTCCTGCTCGCGCAGCTCACGCGCGATCAGCACCACCCGCTGTTCGCCACCGCGCACCAGGCGCCGCAGCTCGGCCGCGGCGGACTCGTCGAACCGGTCGACGAGCGTGACGGCCACGGCCCCGGCCGTCTCCCCTCTCGCCCCGTCACCCCGTTCCCCGTCCGTCAGGCCGCCCTGGTACGGGACGACCTCGACGGAGGGCTCCAGTTGCAGATGACTGACCACGCCGGCCCGGCTGATCGGGTCGGAGGCGTACACGGTCACCGTGACACGTTTCTGGGGCATGGGCGTTCCTCATCTCGTCCCCCTCTGGCAGATAGCCGCAGAGTGCCTGAAGGCGATCAACAATCACTTACCGGACGATCAACGCGCCCCGGCACCGCGCCCGCCGGAGGCTGCGGACCGGCCCGGCGCCCGATCACCTTCCCCGGCAGGCAAGCACTTGCCTGGGCGGAAAACGCTGAGTACTTTCTTCTCAGGCAAGTGCTTCCGCTTGCCCTCCCCCACGTCCCGGAGGTGGCCCATGCCCCAGGAACCCGACGCCGAGCAGGCGGCCCGCGCGCTGGCGGACGTCCAGCACCGGCGCAGCCAGGCGATTGCGGCCCAGCGCCCGCCCCGGTGGTTCGCGCTCGTCTGGGGTGCCGACCTCTTCTTGACCTTCGCCACACCGGAGTTGCTGCCCCTGCTCCACCTGGAGCGGTGGGCCGCCTGGTGGATGGGGATCCTCGGGCCCTTGACCGCGGTGCTGCTCCTCGGCCGGTTCACCCGCCGGGGACGCACCCTGTTCGGTCTGCCGCCGGAGCTGCGGCCCCGGGGCTTCCTGCCCGTGGGGAAGCCGGCGCCCGGGCAGGGCTCCCCCTGGACCGGATTCCTCCTCGTGGTGGGCGCGGTGGGCGTCGCGAGTCTGGTGAGCGCCTGGCTGCTGTCGTACGTTCCCGGCTGGCGGCTGCTGTTGGGGCTGGCGCTGGGGCTGTCGGTGGCGTTCCCGTCGCCCCGCCGGTTCGACTGGCTCCAGCGGCTGAGCAGGAACGGCGCCCACGCGTGACCACTGGCGAGTTCGACGCCTTGCTGCTCGACCCCACCCGGCTGTCGATCACGGCGCTGCTGGCCGCCACCCGGTGGGCCGAGTTCAAGTTCGTCCGCGACGCGTTGAGCCTGTCGGATTCGGCCCTGTCCAAGCAGATCAGCACGCTGAGCAAGCGCGAGTACGTCGAGGTCAAGAAGGGCCACGTGGGCAAGGTCCCGCGCACCTGGCTGAACCTCAGCCGCACCGGTCATCTCGCCCTGCAGGCCCACCTCGCGGCCCTGCAGGACGTCGCCGACCGCTCGGCGCGGCACATTCCCGACGCGGAGCACACCGACGGCTGAGCCGGGGGGCGCCGCAACGTCAGGCGCTCAGTGGCCGCACCCCCCGCGCCTCCCCCTCACCCCGTCGTCTCCTCCTCCGGTGTCAGCACCACGAACTCCGCGCCCGCGGGGTCCGTGCAGACGGCGAGGCGGCCGACGCCCTCGACGGTCTGTGGGCCCATCGACAGGACGCCGCCGTTGCCCGTCACCAGGCCGGCGGTGGCATCGCAGTCCCGCGAGGCGAACACCGGGTGCCAATACGGCGTTCCGCCGCGGCCGAGGAAATCGGCCGCCACCTCCATGAGGCCGCCGTGCGTCCGGTCCTCGCCGCGGTTCGCCGGGGTGAGCAGGGTGTAGGTGCCGCCACCGCCGGGGAGCGGCATGTCCCGGGTGGACCAGCCGAACACCGTGGAGTAGAAGGTCTGCGCGGCGGCCGCGTCGGTGGTGTACAACTCGGTCCAGCACAGCGTGCCGGGGAGGTCAGCGGCTTGTAGGCCCGGGTCCTTCAGGGGCTGCCAGACGGCGAATCGGGCCCCCTGCGGGTCGGTGAACAGGGCGAACCATCCGTCGTCCGCGCCGACTTCGACGGGGGCCACCCGCACGGCGCCGCCGGCCCGCTCCACCGCCCTGGCCGTGGCGTCCGCGTCGGGGGTGTGGAAGTAGAGCGTCCAGGCGGAGCGGGCGCCGTCCTCGGTGAGGGGACCCACCGCGCCGACGGCGCTGCCGTCGAGCCGGAAGAGGGTGTAGCCGCCGGCCTCCTGGCCGCCCCGCGACGCGGACTGCCAGCCGAACACGGCGCGGTAGAACGCCGCGGCGACCTCGACGTCGGGGGCGCCGAGATCGAGCCAGCAGGGGGAGCCGGGGACGGGGTCGGTAGTGATCATGGCGATTCCCTTCGCGGATCCTCTCTGCTGTTCAGCCTGACATCCGGCACTGACACCCGCCCGTCGGCCGGGCCGGGCCCCGGTCCCGCTCACCGGGTCGGCACAAGGTCGAGAAGGGGGCCGGAGCGTGGTTCAGCTCCGCTCCCGGTACAGCTCCTTGGCGATGATCGAGCGCTGCACCTCCGTGGCACCTTCGTAGATGCGCGGCGCACGGACCTCCCGGTAGAGGTGTTCCAGCAGGTGGCCGCGGCGCAGCGCGCGGGCGCCGTGGATCTGCACGGCCGCGTCGACGACGTACTGGGCGGTCTCGGTCGCCAGCAGTTTGGCCATGGCCGAACGGCGCGCGATGTCCGGGGCCCCGGTGTCGTACGCGGAGGCCGCCGCGTACACCAGGAGCCGGGCGGACTCGACCCGGGTGGCCATCTCGGCGAGCTGGTGGCCGACGGACTGGAGGTCCTTCAGCGGGCCGCCGAACGCGGTGCGCGCGCCGGCGTGTGCCAGTGCCGCGTCCAGGGCGGCCTGCGCCATGCCGACCGCGAAGGCGCCCACGCTGGGCCGGAAGAGATTCAGCGTGCCCATCGCCACGGCGAACCCCGCGTCCACCTCCCCCAGGACGTCGGCCCTGGTCACCGGTGTGCCGTCGAAGACGAGGGTGCCGATGGGGTGCGGGCTGAGCATGTCCAGGCGCTCGCCGGTCAGTCCGGGGCGGTCGGCGGGGACGAGGAAGGCGGTGACGCCGCGGGCGCCGGCGCCGCCGCCCGTGCGGGCGAAGACGGTGGCGAAGTCGGCCTCGGGGGCGTTGGAGATCCAGCACTTCTCGCCGGTCAGCCGCCAACCGTCCGGCCCGTCCGGCTCGGCGGCCAGCGACAGCGCCGCGGCGTCCGAGCCGGCGCCCGGCTCGCTGAGCGCGAAGGCCGCGACCGCCCGGCCCGCGCCGACCTCCGGCAGCCAGCGCGCACGCTGCGCCGCCGTCCCCGACTGCACGACCGGATAGGCCCCCAGCCCCTGGAGCGCCAGCGCGGTCTCCGCCTCCGTGCACTCCTGCGCGAGGGATTCCCGCAGCAGGCACAGGTCCAGGGCGCGCAGGGCGCCGTCGGCGGGGAACAGGCGCCGCAGCAGGCCCAGTTCGCCGAGGGCGGCGACGAGCGGGCGGTTGACCCGGCCCTCGGTGCCCTTCTCCGCCAGCGGCCGCAGCCGTTCGGCGGTGAGCGCCCGCAGTTCGGCACACCACGTGCGCTCATCCGGTCCCAGCGCGAATACGGTCACGAGGCGGCTCCCTGGTAACGGTCCTCTATCGCGGTCTGTTGACTGCCGTCACGAACACGTTACGCTGACGAAGGATCCGAACGGCAGTACCCGACCGCGGAACGAGCGGTCACCCGAGCCTTCCCACCGGTTCCGTACCGGCCTCCACAGTCCCCCCTCCCACCCCCGGCCGCCCGTCGGCCACCCGCCCAAGGGGGCACCCGCCATGGAGCTACGGCCCTCGGCGCACGCCGACACCTTCGCGCGCGACCGGCTGCCACCGCCCGAGCAGTGGCCACACCTCACCGATCTGGGCTACCCCGACCGCCTGAACTGCGGCGCCGAGCTGCTGGACGGCACCATCGCCCGGCTCGGCCCCGACCGCCCCGCGATCCGTGACGCCGACGGGCCGGTATGGACGTACGGCGGGCTGCGGGACCGGGTCGACGCCATCGCCCACGCCCTCACCGGCCCGCTGGGCGTACGGCCCGGCAACCGCGTACTGCTGCGCGGCCCCACCACACCGTGGCTGGCCGCCTGCTGGCTCGCCGTGATGAAGGCGGGGGCGGTGGCGGTGACCGTGCTGGCCGCGCAGCGCCCCGAGGAGCTGGCCACGATCTGCGACCTCGCCCGGGTGCGGTTCGCGCTGTGCGACGTCCGCGCGGTCGACGATCTCGCCGAGGCAGGCGTCCCGGAGCTGCGGATCACCCCCTTCGGCGGGGACGGCCCGGACGACCTGCGGCAGCTCGCCCGGCCGGGCGGGGCGCCGTATCCGGCGGTGCCGACCGCGGCCGACGACGTCGCGCTGATCGCCTTCACCTCGGGCACCACCGGGCGCCCCAAGGGCTGTATGCACTTCCACCGCGATGTGCTCGCCATCGCGGACACCTTCTCGGCACAGGTGCTGCGCCCCGAGCCGGACGACGTGTTCGCCGGCAGCCCGCCGCTCGGCTTCACCTTCGGCCTCGGCGGGCTGGTCATCTTCCCGCTGCGGGCCGGCGCCTCGGCCTATCTCGCCGACTGGGGCGGCCCGGAGCGGCTGCTCGGCGACATCGCCGCGCACCGCATCTCGGTACTGTTCACCGCGCCGACCGCCTATCGCGCGATGCTCCCCAAGCTCGCCGGGCACGACGTCTCCTCCCTGCGCCGCTGCGTCTCGGCCGGCGAGAACCTCTCCGCCGCGACCTGGCAGGCCTGGCACGAGGCGACCGGCCTGCGGATCATCAACGGCATCGGCGCCACGGAGCTGCTGCACATCTTCATCTCGGCCGCCGACGAGGCGATCCGTCCCGGCACGACCGGCTTGCCGGTCCCCGGCTTCCAGGCCCGGGTGGTGGACGCGGCCGGCACCCCGTTGCCGGACGGCGAGCCGGGACTGCTGGCCGTCCGCGGGCCGACCGGCTGCCGCTACCTCGCGGACGCCCGGCAGACCGAGTACGTCCGCGACGGCTGGAACATCACCGGCGACACCTACGTCCGCGAACCCGACGGCTACTTCCGCTATGTCGCCCGCGCAGACGACATGATCATCTCGGCCGGCTACAACATCGCGGGGCCGGAGGTGGAGGACGCGCTGCTGCGGCACCCCGATGTGACCGAGGCGGCGGTGGTCGGCCGGGCCGACGAGCACCGCGGACAGGTGGTCGTCGCCCATGTCGTCCTGCGGGCCGGAGTCGCCCCCGACGACGGGACCGTGGCGGCCCTGCGCGCCTTCACCAAGACCCGGATCGCGCCCTACAAGTGCCCGCGCGAGATCGTCTTCCACCCCTCCCTGCCGCGCACCCCGACCGGCAAGCTCCAGCGCTTCCGGCTGCGCGACCCCCGCCGGGGCGCCCTAGAGTGACCCGGTGAACGACCAGCAGACGCAGCGCACCCCACGGTCCCTGATCGTGACGTTCTACGGGGCCTACGGCCGCGGCGGGCCCGGCGACGCGGGCGGGGCCGCTCCGGTGCCGGTCGCCGCGCTGATCCGGCTGCTCGGCGCGCTCGGGGTGGATCCGCCGTCGGTGCGCTCCGCGGTCTCCCGGCTCAAGCGGCGCGGGCTGCTGGTCCCCGCCCGCACGGACACCGGGGCGGCGGCCTACGGACTGTCCGACGACGCCCGCCAGCTCCTGGAGGACGGCGACCGCCGGATCTTCGGCCGGCCGGCCGCGCGGCTGTCCGACGGCTGGGTGCTGGCCGTCTTCTCCGTCCCCGAGGAAGAGCGGCACAAACGGCATCTGCTGCGCTCCCGGCTGGCGCGGCTGGGCTTCGGCACCGCGGCGCCGGGGGTGTGGATCGCCCCCGCCCAGCTCTACGAGGAGACCCGGCACACCCTCCGGCGACTGCAACTGGACCCGTACGTCGACCTGTTCACCGGCACCCACGCCGGCTTCGCCCCCACGGCCGACGCGGTGGCGCGGTGGTGGGACCTCGATGCCGTGGCCGCGGCGCACCGCGCCTTCCTCGCCGCGCAGGAGCCCGTCCTGCGCCGATGGTCACCGCGCCGCCCGGTTCCCCCCGAGGCGGCCTACCGTGACTACCTGCTGGCGCTGGACGCCTGGCGTCAGCTGCCCTATGCGGATCCCGGACTGCCCTCTCCCCTCCTGCCCGAGGACTGGCCGGGCGGCCGCGCGGCGGAGGTGTTCGGCCTGCTGCACGCCAAACTGCACACCGCCGGGGCCCGTTACGCACACGAGCTGACGACCGGGGTCTAGCGCCCCCTCCCCCCGGGTCTCAGCGACGGCGCTGCTGGGCCCCCACCGGCACGCCCGTCCGCGGCCTGGCGGCGGCGATCACGGAGACCACGTCCTTGAAGGAGCTGCACATCCGGGTGCCGGCGACCCCCGCCAGCTCGCCGAACTTGCCGACCCCGTAGGTCACCGCGACCGGCTCCATGCGCGCGGTGACGGCCATCCGCATGTCCCCCACGGTGTCCCCCACGTACGCGCTCTGCCACGTCGCGACGCCGAGCCGGCCGGCGGCGCGCAGCACCATCTCCGGGTGCGGCTTGCCGCGCCGGACCATGTCCTGGCCGATGACCGGGCCGACCAGGTCACGGATGCCCATGACGTCGAGGAGCGCCTCGGCGCTGCGGGTCGTCTTGGACGTGGCGACGGCGAGTTCGACGCCGTGGGCGCGCAGCGCGGACAGCCCCGCGGTCACGCCGGGGAAGAGCAGCTGCGGCCCCTGGCACAGGACCTCGTAGGAGAACAGCTCGCGGTAGCGGGAGATGGCGGTCTGTACCCGGCCGTCCTCCTCGGGCAGACCCAGCAGCCGGCCGAACGCGGGGCCGGGGGGCTTGCCGATCGCGGCGGCGGCCTGTCGCGGGGTCACCGCACAGCCCTGCTCCGAAGCGACCTTGACGAGAAGTTTGCTGATCGCGGGGAGAGTGTTGGCGAGGGTGCCGTCCAGATCGAAGACCGCGGCCCTGATGGTTTCACCGCCGGCGCCCCGCGCGCCTCTCACGGGACGTTCGCCGACTTCCGTTGCTACGCGCATGGCTGAGACCTTTCCGGATTCCTATGGGGTGCAGGGGCTCGGGTGACGTTGCTGGCTCGGCTGGTCGGGCGGCCTGCGGTCGACGACTGATGAGGGCAGAGGCGGTCTCGCCATGGCGCACCACCGTCCAGCGGTACGCGACCGTCGCGGCGGCTGCGTCGGAAGACCTCGTCCCGTTTACCGCCTTCGGAGATTTAAAAACCGCCTGCGCTGTTTGTCAATGCATCGTTGTCGCTCCTGATGGGTCGACAACGCTCCGGGGCACGGCCAGACTGGGTACGCATCGCGCCCCTTGGGCCCGCAAAGATCCGAACTGACGACCGGGCGTCAGCTTCGCGTCAGCGAGCGCCAGTTCCGGCCAATCCGGGGAATCATACCGAACCGCATGGTTGGTTTTCTATGTAGACTGCACTGAGCTCGCAGCCGTACTAGAGACGGGACGGACACCGTGCCCACCCAGCATCGCGCCATCCAGAGTCGCCAGGCACTCATCCGCTCGGCCGCAGAGACCTTCCTGGAGAAGGGGGTTCCCGCAGCGGGCATGGTCGAGATCAGCCGGCGGGCCCGGCTGAGCAAAGGTGCCCTCTACTTCCACTTCACGTCCAAGGACGACCTCACCCTCGCGGTGCGGGACGCCGCGCTCGCCACCCTCCAGGAGGTGGAGGACGCCTTCACCCGCTCCCCGCAGCCCCTGACCACCGCAGTACGGGAATTCACCGTCGAACTCTTCGGCCGGGTGCGCACGGACGCCGTACTGCGCGCCGGACTGCGGCTGCGGCCGGAGACCGCGCCGGGACTCGGCATCTACGCCCTGGAGCAGCGCTGGTACGCGCTCTTCCTCGACAAGGCGGTGACCTGCGGACCGTGCGGCCCGGCCGGCTCGCACGCACCGGACGCCGAACCGCGCCGCACGGCCCAGCTGTTGACCTCGCTCGTGGTGGGTCTGCTGCACCTGGGAAGCGAGGACGGGACGTGGTGGGAGGAGGAGTCGATCACCGGCATGTGGGGGCTGCTGCCGGCCGCGCCGGCCCGGATCGCGGCCGCCGGCATCCCGGAGCCGGCCCAGCTCCCGGCGGCCGGCTGACCGGGAGCCGTGCCGCCGGCCCGGCCGGCAGCGCCCCGGACTCCGCTCCGCGCCCTCACAACTCGACCAGCACGGCCCCGATGTGACGCCCCTGCGTGAGTTCGCACAGCGCCTGTGGCGCCTGCTCGATCCCCTGGAGAAGGGTGTGCGGGAAAATCAGCGAGCCGTCCCGCAGGCCCTGCCCGAACTCCTCGGTCCACTCCTGCGGCAGATCCGGGTGCGCGTGCAGCCCGAAGCCGCGCAGCGTCACCCGGCGCGTGATGATCAGCCCGGTGTCCAGCTCCAGCGGGGTGAGGGCGCCACCGCTGCCGCCCAACTGGCTGGAGAGCGCGCCGACGAGGGCGAAGCGGGCGTCGGGGCGGGCCACCGCCAGCGCCGCCGGGAGCTGCTCGCCGCCCACGGTGTCCAGCAGCACGTCGATCCCGCCCGGCGCGGCTCGGCGCAGCTGGCGTTCGATCGGCCCGGCGCCGCGCACGATGGTGTCGTCGTACCCCAACTCGGCGCGCAGCCGGGCCGCCTTGCGCTCCGAGCCGGTGCTGCCCACGACGCGGCCGGCGCCCATCCGGCGCGCGAGCTGCCCGGCCAGGCTGCCCACGCCGCCGGCGGCGCCGGTGACGAAGACGGTGTCCCCCGGCCGCACCTCCGCGGCCCGGCGCAGCGCGCCCCAGGCCGTCGCCCCCTGCGACAGGTGCGCGGCGGCGGTCGGCAGGGCGTCCGGGTCGAGCCGTCGCACACGCGACTCCTCGACCACCGCGAACTCCCGCCAGCCGTAGGGGTGGTGGACCAGTTCCCCGGGGGTGAAGCGCCCGTCGGACGCGCTCACGACCTCGCCGACCGCGGCGCCCCACAGCGCCTCCCCCGGGACGAATGACGGCATCGGCAGCGGCACTTTGGTCATCTGCGTCCGCATCGCAGCGGTCACCGCCATCACCCGGGTACGCACCAGTACCTGCCCCGGCCCGGGAACCGGCACCGGGACCTCGGCGATCGTGAAGTGACCTGTCGTCACTTCGCCTCCGGCCTGGTCGGCGAGGCGGACTTCGCGGTGGACGGCCGGTATGGCGGGGACGACGGTGGGGGACATCGGACAGCTCCTCGCGCTCGTATCACTCTTCGGTGCCGTACCGGACCACGACGCGGGATCGCGCCACCGGAGCGGGCGCGAATCAATACCGCATGGTTGGCTTCTTTATGATGCGGAAATAGACTGCGCGGCCACGGGCGGCGGGTCGCACTCAGGCACAACAACTCCAAGAGAGCATACGGAGGATGATCGGTGGTCAAGCAGGAACGCGCAGTGCGCACCCGACGGGCCGTCCTCGAAGCGGCGGCTCATGTCATCGGCACCCGCGGGTACCAGGCCGCCACGATGGCAGAGATCATCCAGCGCGCCGGGGTCACCAAGGGCGCCGTGTACTTCCATTTCACGTCCAAGGACGCACTGGCCCGCGCGGTCATCACGGAGCAGACCGATCCTTTTCTGCCACAGGTCAGCGAGTCTCGGCTGCAGGACGCCATCGACTTCACCCACCAGGTGGCGCTGGCCCTGCGCAGCGATCCGTTGTTGCAGGCCGGCACCCGCATCGCGGTGGAGACGACCTTCAGCGAGAACCCGCTGGTGCCCTACCAGGCCTGGACCGACATCATCACCACGATGTTCACCGAGGCCCGGGACAACGGGGAATTACTGCCCGGCGTGGCCCCGGACCGGGCGGCCGAGTTCTTCGTCGCGGCCTACATGGGCGTCCAGTTGTTCTCCCGGGCCGCCACCAACCGGGCCGACCTCCCGGAGCGCGTCACGGCGCTGTGGAAGCACACCCTGCCGGGTCTGGCGTCGCCCGGCGCGCTGAGCCATCTGGATCCGCACGGCCGCTGTGTGACGATCCCGGTATGACCCCACCGTTCACCGCCCCGCTCGCAGCCGGGGCCCGTACGGGACTGGAAAACAAACCACATGGTCCGTATCTTAGGGTGCCAGGACGGTGACAGAGGCTCAGCCCGCCGGAGCGCGAGGAGCCGCACTTCAGAGAGGAACATCTATGGCCAGCGCCACGCTCGCGCCGCAGGTGCGCGATGAGCGCCCTGACATCGGAGGCGAGGCCGACAACGGAAGCCGACCGTCCGCTCTCACCACGACGGTGCCGCGGGAGTACGTGCACCGCACCGCCATCTCCGAGGTGTTCCTGACCGACTGGCGCCCCGGCACCTCCGACAGTTGGGTGATCAGCGCCCAGTGGCCGCGCGCCCACACCTTCTACGGCCCGCGCGACGGTCTGCACGATCCGATCCTGCTGATAGAGACCATGCGGCAGGCCGGGATATTACTCAGCCATGTCGCCCACCAGGTGCCGCTCGACCACCCCATCATCTGGCAACGGGTGCGCTACGACCTCTTACCGGAGGCACTGCGCACCACCGGCCGCCCCGCCGAGATCGAACTGCACGTCACCGACCACGACATGGTCTTCCGCGGCAAGCGGCTGGCCACCGCCCGCCAGGAATTCCGGATCCTGTGCGACGGCGCCGAGCTGGCCACGGCGGCCCTCGACTACTCCTGTCACAGCCCGGCGGTCTACCGCCGGCTCCGCGGAGAGTACTGCGACCTCGACCTCGCCAACTCCCGGAAGCTGCCCGTGCCGCAGGCCGTCGAGCCGCGGCTGGTCGCCCGGGAGCACGACCGTGACGTGGTGCTCTCCCCCACCGACCACGCCGACCGCTGGCAGCTGCGGGTGGACACCTCGCACCCGGTGCTCTTCGACCACCCCGTGGACCACGCGCCCGGGATGCTGATGATCGAGGCCGCCCGGCAGGCCGCGCGGGCCGTGACGCCCGACGACACCCTCCCCGCCTCGCTGGAGTGCACGTTCGCGCGCTATGCCGAACTCGATGCGCCGTCCTGGGTGCAGGCACGGACCTCCGAGCGGGCCGACGACGGCAGCCGGCAGTCCACCGTCACCGTCGAACAGCACGACAAGCCCGTCGTCTCGGCCCGGATCACCAGCGTGCCGACGCCCTGACCGGCCGCTTCGCCGGCCCTTCGGCCCGCTGAGAGCGCACCGCTCCCGCGTCGGCCGCCCGGCCGTTCGCCGGCCCGGCCCCGATACGGCCCCGCCCCACTGCCCCGGCCTCCCCGTCACCGCAGTGTGAGGCGGGGCTTCGGTGCGTCGGTGCGCCCCGTGGGCGGGGTGCGGCTGCCCGCCCGGTACGGCAGCGGCCAGGGCGCGCCGGGCCCGCTGTATTCCTGGTCCGCGGCGGCGTGCAGCGTCCAGTGCGGGTCGTACAGATGCGGCCTCGCCAGCGCGCACAGGTCCGCGCGCCCGGCCAGCACCAGGGAGTTGACGTCGTCCCAGGAGGACAGCGCGCCCACCGCGATCACCGGCACCCCCAGGGTGTTGCGGATCCGGTCGGCGAACGGGGTCTGGTAGGAGCGGCCGAAGTCGGGGCGTTCGTCCGGGACCACCTGCCCGGTGGAGACGTCGATGGCGTCGGCTCCGTGCCGGGTGAAGGCCTCGGCGATGGCCACCGCGTCGTCGGCCGTGGTGCCGCCGTCCGCCCAGTCGGTCGCGGAGATCCGGACCGTCATCGGGCGCTCGGCCGGCCAGACGGCACGGACCGCGTCGAAGACCTCCAGCGGGAAGCGCAGCCGGGCGGTGAGATCGCCGCCGTAGGCGTCGGTGCGCCGGTTGGTGAGCGGGGAGAGGAAGCCGGAGAGCAGATAGCCGTGCGCGCAGTGCAGTTCGAGCAGATCGAAGCCGGCACGCGCGGCGGACTCGGCGGAGGCCACGAACTGCTCGCGTACGGTGGCGAGTTCGGGCTCCGTCAGGGCGTGCGGGGACTGGTTGACGCCGGGGCGGTAGGGCAGCGGGGAGGCCGCCACGACGGGCCAGTTGCCCTCCGGGAGCGGCTGGTCGATGCCCTCCCACATCAGCCGGGTCGAGCCCTTGCGGCCGGAGTGCCCGAGCTGCACGCCGATGGCGGTGCCGGGCGCGGAGGTGTGGACGAAGTCGGTGACCCGGCGCCAGGCCGTCTCGTGGCCCGGTGCGTACAGCCCCGTACAGCCCGGCGTGATCCGCCCCTCGGGGCTGACGCACACCATCTCCGTCATCACCAGCCCGGCGCCGCCCAGGGCCCGGGCGCCGAGGTGGACGAGGTGGAAGTCGCCCGGGGTGCCCTCGCCGTCCGCGGCGGAGTACATGTCCATCGGGGAGACCACGACGCGGTTGCGCAGGGTCAGCCCGCCCAGCCGGAACGCGGTGAACATGGGCGGCGTGGTGGCCTCGATGCCCGCCTCGCGCTCGACCGCCGCGACGAAGCCCGGGTCGCGCAGCCGCAGGTTGTCGTGGGTGACCCGGCGGCTGCGGGTCAGGAGGTTGAAGGCGAACTGGTGAGGCGGCTGGTCCAGGTAGGTGGCCAGTTCCTCGAACCAGGCGAGGCTGGCGCGGGCGGCGCGCTGGGTGGAGGCGACGACGGGGCGGCGCTCCTCCTCGTAGGCGGCCAGCGCGGAGGCGGTGTCGGGCTGCTCCTGGAGACAGGCGGCCAGCGCCAGCGCGTCCTCGACGGCGAGCTTGGTGCCGGAGCCGATGGAGAAGTGCGCGGTGTGCGCGGCGTCGCCCAGCAGCACCGTGTTGCCGTGCGACCAGCGGTCGTTGACGACCGTGCGGAAGGCGATCCAGCTGGAGTTGTTGGCGCGCAGCGACCGGCCGCCCAGCGCGTCCGCGAAGACCTTGGCGCACCACTGCGCCGACTCGCGCTCGTCGCAGCGGTCGAGCCCGGCCGCACGCCAGACCTCCTCCCGCATCTCGACGATGACGGTGCTGGCGCCCGGGGACCCCTCCGCCCCGGCGGGCCCCGGCGCGGTCCCGCCGGGCGTCGGCCGGGAGTAGGGGTAGGCGTGGAGCTGTGCGACGCCGTGCTCGGTCTCGGCGATCTCGAAGCGGAAGGCGTCGAGGGCGAAGTCGGCGGCGAGCCAGATGTAGCGGCAGCGGTGGGTGGTCAGCCGCGGGCCGAAGACCTCGGCGTGCGCGGTGCGGGTCGCGCTGTGCACCCCGTCGGCGGCGATCACCAGGTCGTGGGTACGCGCGAGTTCGGCGGCGGGCGGGGCCTCGCTGCGAAAGCGCAGCTCGACGCCGAGGTCGCGGCAGCGGCGGTGGAGGACGGCCAGCAGCCGGCGCCGGCTGAGCGCGGCGAAGCCGTGCCCGCCGGACGTCAGGGTGCGGCCGCGGTGCACGATGTCGATGTCGTCCCAGCGGACGAACTCCGCCTGGAGGGCGCGGTAGACCTCCGGGTCGGCGTGCTCGATGCCGCCGAGGGTCTCGTCGGAGAGCACCACCCCGAATCCGAAGGTGTCCTCGGGCGCGTTGCGCTCCCATACGGTGATCTGCCGGGCGGGATCGAGGCGCTTGAGGAGGACCGCGGCGTACAGCCCGCCCGGCCCCCCGCCGACGACGGCGACCCGCATGGCTATTTCCCCTGCCACTTGGGCGTCCGCTTCTCGGTGAAGGCGGCGTGGAATTCCGCGTAGTCCTCGCTGTTCATCAGCAGCGCCTGGGTGGCCGCGTCCATCTCGACGGCGGCGGCCAGCGGCATGTCCAGCTCCGCGGTGAGCAGTGCCTTGGTCTGGGCGTGGGCCAGGGCCGGGCCCTCGGCGAGCCGCTTGGCCAGGGCCGCGGCCGCCTCGTCGGCCCGTCCTTCCTCGGCCAGCTCGCTGATCAGCCCGAGCCGTTCGGCCTCCGGGGCGCGGACGGCGTCGCCGAGCATCAGCAGCCGGGTGGCATGGCCGAGTCCGATGACGCGCGGCAGGAGATAGGCCGCGCCCATGTCACCGCCGGACAGCCCGACCCGGGTGAAGAGGAAGGCGAAGCGGGCGGAGGGGTCGGCGACGCGGAAGTCCGCGGCCAGCGCGAGGACCGCACCTGCCCCGGCCGCGACCCCGTGCACGGCCGCGATCACCGGGAACGGACACTCCCGCAGCGCCCTGACGACCTGCCCGGTCATCCGGTTGAAGTCCAGCAGCTGCGCGGTGTCCATGCCCAGGGTGGCGCCGATGATCTCCTCGACGTCGCCACCCGAGCAGAACCCGCGCCCCTCCCCGGCGAGGACGAGGGCGCGCACCGAGCGTTCCCGGGAGAGTTCCGCGAGCAGGTCGCGGAGGTCGGCGTAGGCCTCGAAGGTGAGGGCGTTGAGCTTGTCCGGGCGCGCGAGGGTGACGGTGGCGATCCCGTTCTTCCTGGTCACGCGGAGGTGCTGCCAGGGCTCGGTACTGCGGGCGGATCCTGCGAACGGGCTCATCGGGCTGCCTGCCCCCTTTGACCGGTCGGCCGGTGGATGCTGTTCCGGATGCCCCTCGAAGCTATCACCTGTTCATGACTGTCGTCACGAGGACGCGATAAACGTCCCACGGCCGTCGCCGTCCGCCGCCCCGGAGGCGCACGGGAACGGGACGAAAGTCCCGACCGGGCACGACCTCCGGCACGCCCGGTCCCCGTCGCAGGCCCCTCCCCCGGCGCCCCCGTGCTTCCTAAGCTGGGGCGACGTACGGATCGACCTCTCGGACGGCCGACCTGGCTTCTTGCGAACGGAACAACGGCCCATGCTGGAATCCCCGCCCCCTACGATCTGGCGCGTCACGCTGCCGCGCGGCGAGACGGCCGTCCCCGTCGCCCGTGCGATGGTCCGTACCGCCCTGCAGGACCTCCAGGTAACGGCCGACCGGACGACCGCGGAGCTGCTCACCGGCGAGCTGGTGAGCAACGCCCTCAAGCACACCTGCGGTACGCACCCCATCGGGCTGGTGGTCGAGCGCGCGAAGCAGGGCTGCCGGATCGAGGTGCACGACAGCGATCCGATGCTCATCGACGACCTGCTCGACGGCCCGGCCCCGGCTCCGGGAACACCGGACGAGGCGGGAGCGGCCGGGGCGCCGGAGACCGAGGCGGACGAGGCGGAGCCGGTCGATGCCGCGGCGGCGGTCGCGGCGGGCGGTACCGGGCCGGTCGAGGCGCGGGCGGCGGTAGCGGCGGACGGCTCCGGGCAGGCGCCGCGGGGCGCGGCGGCGGGCGCTCAGCGGGCAGCCGATGACCGGGTTCCGGGGCAGCGCGCGGGGGGCACCGGGATCAGCGACGAGGCCGGGGACGGCACCGAGGTCGGGAACGGGGAGGGGAACGAGGTCGGCGACGACGCCGGGGAGCGCACGGGGGCGGGCGCCCTGACCACGGAGGCGCGGGCCCCCGGCACCTCGTTCATCGACGCCGCGGCGGCCGCCGAAGCGGCCGAGGCGGCCGCCCGGGACGCGCACGGCCACGGTGAGCAGGGCCGCGGCCTGCTGCTGCTCCGTTCGCTGAGTTCCGACGCGGGCTGCCGCCCGACCGCGTGCGGCAAGGCCGTCTGGTTCACCCTTCCCGACCTGCCCCACCGGCGCCCGCGATGAGGCCGGCGGGGAGCGGGGCGACCCGTTCTCCGGTGACCGGACCGCCCCGCCGCCCCTGAGCGGTCAGGACGCCAGCCGCGAACGGCGCCGCCCGTAGCAGGTGTAGAGCAGCGCCCCGGCCAGCAGGAACGCGGCGAACTGGAGCCAGGTCGCCGGGCCGGTGCCGTAGCCCAGGTACAGGCAGAAGGCGATGCCCAGGAGCGGGCTGAGCGGGAAGAGCGGCACACGGAAGCGACGCGGCAGATCGGGGCGGGTGCGGCGCAGCACCATCACACTGAGGTTGACCGCCACCATGACCGCCAGCGTCCCGATGGTCGACAGGTTCATCACCGCGTCCAGCGGCACGACCGCGGCCGGCACGGCGAAGACCGCCGCCACGATCCAGGTGTTGGCGACGGGGGTGGACGTCCGGGGCGAGACCCGCTCGAAGATCCGCGGGACCAGCCCGTCGCGCGCCATCGACATCAGGATGCGGGTCTGGCCGTACATCACCGCGAGGACGACCGAGGCGATGGCGACGACGGCGCCGAAGGCGATCACCCCGCCGCCGAGGGCCGAGTCGGTGACCCGGTTGACGATCAGCGACAGCGCGGCGGGCCGGCCGGCGACGTCGCCGGCGGAGAGCGCGCCGATGGCGGAGGCCGCGACCAGGCAGTACAGGACGGTGACCAGGCCGATGCAGATCATGATCGCGAGGGGGATGTTGCGCCGCGGGTTCCTGACCTCCTCACCGGCCGTGGTGATCGCGTCGAAGCCGATGTAGGAGAAGAAGGCGACCGAGGCGCCGGAGGTGATGCCGGCGATGCCCTCCGGGGCGAACGGCGTGAGGTTGCCGGCCCGGAAGGCGCTGAGCCCGATCGCGCAGAACACGACCAGAACCGCGAGCTTGAGGACGGCCATCGCGGCGGTCGCCCGGGCGCTCTCCCGGACGCCGCGGACCAGCAGCAGGGCGGCGAGCAGCATCACGACGACGGCCGGGACGTTGACGATGCCGCCGTCACCGGGCGGGCTGGAGAGCGCGGCGGGCAGCTGCCAGCCGGTCAGGCTGCCGAGCAGTTCGTTGAGGTACTGGCCCCAGCCGACGGCGACCGCCGAGATCGAGATGCCGTATTCGAGCAGCAGGCACCAGCCGACGAGGAAGGCGGTGCGCTCGCCGAGGGTGGCGTAGGCGTAGGAGTACGAGCTGCCGGACACCGGTATCGCGCCGCCCAGCTCGGCGAAGGAGAAGGCGGTGAAGACGCAGGTGACGGCCGCCAGCAGGAAGGAGACGAGGACGGCGGGACCGGCCGCGGCGACGGTGTCGGACAGGCCGACGAAGATGCCGGTGCCGACGATCGCGCCGATGCCGAAGCAGATGAGCTGGAAGAGCCCCATGCTGCGGCGGAGGCCGTGGCCTTCGAGGTCCGCACCCGACTCGGCGATGAGCAGGTCGGGGGACTTGATCCGCGGTCCGGACAAGGCCGCGGGAGGTGCGGCGCGCAGCGCCTCCGGGGGGCGGCGGCGGGAGACGGGCGGGCGCATGGGGCGGTTCTCTCTCTGGTGGTGCGGTGCGCGCGGCGCGGGTGGGCCACACACGAAGGCGGGGTCCGGACCGGTGGGTCCGAACCCCGCGAGCGGCTCGATGGTAACCGCTTGACCTGCATGATCGCCCTTCGCGGCGAAGCGCCGTGCGGCACGGGCGAGGCCGTGCCGCACCCACCGCCTAGCGCGCGAGTGTGGCGACCAGCACCGCCTTGATGGTGTGCATCCGGTTCTCCGCCTCGTCGAAGACGACGGAGTGCGCGGACTCGAAGACCTCGTCGGTGACCTCCAGCGACGACAGTCCGTGCCGGTCGTGGATCTCCCGGCCGAGCGCCGTGCCGAGGTCGTGGTACGCGGGCAGGCAGTGCAGGAACTTCACGTCCGGCTTGCCGGTGGCGCGCAGCACGTCCATCGTCACCGCGTACGGCGCCAGCAGCGTGATCCGCTCGTCCCACACCTCCTTCGGCTCGCCCATGGAGACCCAGACATCGGTGGTGACGAAGTCCGCGCCGCGCACGCCCTCGGCGACGTCGTCGGTGAGCGTGAGCCGGGCGCCGCTCTCCGCGGCGAGCGCGCGTGCCCGCGTGACGACCGACTCCTCGGGCCACAGCTGCTGGGGCGCCACGATCCGCACGTCCATGCCGAGCAGGGCGCCGGTGACGAGGTAGGAGTTGCCCATGTTGTTCCGGGCGTCGCCGAGGTAGGCGAAGGCGGTCTCCGCCGGCGGACGTCCCCCGCCGTGCTCGATCATGGTCAGCACGTCGGCGAGCATCTGCGTGGGGTGCCATTCGTCGGTCAGCCCGTTGAAGACGGGCACCCCGGCATGGGCCGCCAGCTCCTCGACGTCGGACTGGCGGCTGCCCCGGAACTCGATGCCGTCGAACATCCGGCCGAGCACCCGGGCGGTGTCCTTCACCGACTCCTTGTGCCCGATCTGCGAGCCGGACGGGTCGAGGTAGGTGGTGGAGGCGCCCTGATCGGCGGCCGCGATCTCGAAGGAGCAGCGGGTCCGGGTCGAGGTCTTCTCGAAGATCAGGGCGATGTTCCTGCCCTGGAGGCGGGGGACCTCGGTGCCGGCGCGCTTGGCCGCCTTCAGCTCGGCCGCCAGGTCGGTCAGTCGGCAGAATTCCTCGGCGCTGAAGTCCAGCTCCTTGAGGAAATGTCGGCCCCTGAGGTCTATCGCCATGGGTGGGCTCCTGGTTCGCGGCAGTCGGGACGGACTCGAATATTGGAATTGTATACGAACGCTCGTATCCCTATACGGAGCCCCTGTCCGCGCGGGGACCACTCCCCGCCACCGAAGGGTACGGATCACCTCAGGCTGACCCCGCCACCGCGTCCCTCGCCACCGGACAGCTCATGCAGCGCGGCCCGCCGCGACCGCGCCCCAGCTCGCTCCCCGGAATCGTGATCACCTCGATGCCGCGCTTGCGCAGGAAGGTGTTGGTGGTGACGTTCCGCTCGTAGGCCACCACCACGCCGGGCTCCACCGCCAGCACATTGCAGCCGTCGTCCCACTGCTCCCGCTCGGCGGAGTGCACGTCCTGGGTCGCGGTCAGCACCCGGATGTCGGACAGGCCCAGCGCGGCCGCTATGGCCCGGTGCATGTGCTCCGGCGGATGGTCGGTGACCTTGAGGTCCTGGTCACCCGACCCCGGCTCGATGGTGTACGAGCGGAGCATCCCCAGGCCCTCGTACTGGGTGAAGGTGTCCCCGTCGATCATGGTCATGACGGTGTCCAGATGCATGAACGCCCGGCGCTTGGGCATGTCCAGCGCCACGATCGTGCGGGCGGATCCCGCCGCGAACAGCCCCCGCGCCAGCAGCTCCACGGCCTGGGGCGTGGTGCGTTCGCTCATCCCGATCAGGACCGCGCCGCTGCCGAGCACCAGGACGTCCCCGCCCTCGATCGTCGAGGGGAAGTCCGCCTGCCCCTCCGACCAGACGTGGAAGTCCTCACCGCGGAACAGCGGGTGGTACCGGTAGATCGCCTCATAGTGCATGGTCTCGCGCTGCCGGGCGGGCCAGCGCATGGAGTTGATCGACACCCCGTCGTAGATCCAGGCGGAGGTGTCACGGGTGAAAAGGTGGTTGGGCAGCGGTCCGAGCAGGAAGTCGTCCAGATCCATCACATGGAAGCGCACCGAGGTCGGTTCGGGGTGGCGCTCCAGGAACTCCCGTTTGGTCATGCCGCCGACCAGCGCCTCGACCAGCTCCGGGACGGCGAGCTCGTCGAACGCCGCCCGCAGATGGTCGGTGGCCAGCGGTCCGTATTCCTTCTCGTCGAAGACCCGGTCCAGGACGAGCTTGCGCGCCTCGGGAATCTGCATGCTCTCGGCCAGCAGATCCCCGAAGAGGTGCACCTCCACCCCACGGTCCCGGAGCACATCGGCGAACCCGTCGTGCTCGGCCCGCGCACGGCGCACCCACAGCACGTCGTCGAAGAGCAAGGCGTCCTTGTTCGAGGGCGTGAGCCGCTTCAGCTCCAGATCGGGGCGATGCAGGATGACCCGGCGCAGCCGCCCGGCCTCGGAGTCGACTTGGAATCCCATCCACCCATCTTGGCCGCTCCGACGCCTTCGCGGAGGGAGTCGGGGGATGTCGGACCGGTTGAGTCGGCCCGGGCCCGGGCCGGGCGCGCGGCCGGGTGGCGAGCAGCGGTGACAGGGAGACAGTCGAACGGTGACGGGGGACGGGAGCCGGCCGGCCCAGGGGCAGGTGGGCACGACGGCCGGGCAGGCTGTGGCTCATCGGCGTGGGGGCAGTGCCTCCCGGTGGCGGTGACGTGCCGCTCGGGGCGCATTCCGCGGGGACGCGGTCGTGGTGGGGCGGCCCCGCATCAGGCGGGGTTCCGGTCGCGCACCTCCAGCTTCTCCAGTATTCCGGCGACGCGGTCCCTGGATTCGTCGACGGTGTCCATCGCCTCGACACACGTCCAGTACATGCTGTCCTCGTCCGCCAGCAGCACCACGGCCACCAACGCTTCACACACCTCCCGCAGCAATCGGCACAGCCCGGTTAATGCCTCCTTGACGTCGCGCACTTCGGACAGCTGACCCGCCCGCGGCCCGCCGGTGGCCGATGCCGGGCACAGCAGTCCCCCGCTGAACCGCCCGCCCGCATCGCCCAGCCCCCTGGCCCTGGACCGCACTTCGTACGGCCCGAATATCGCGAGGTGGCTGCCTATCGCCTCCGCCAGGGTCTGCGCCTGCCAGGCTTCGACGATCACTCCCTGAACCGTGTGGGCCTCCGCCACACCGCGTCGGCTCGTCTCGATGATCCGCACCGCGTCCATCCGCTCCCTCCTCCCCTCATCAATCGCATGCACCTTGCACTCTTTTCACTACCCAGAGTGAGGGCCAACACCCAAAAAAGCTAGGGGAATTCGCAAATCTGTGGACAACCAAGGCGATGTGGAAAGATCCATGACTCCATAGAGTGAGGAAGGACCGTTTCGTCCGCGCGCCTTCCTCACGCGCCACGACCTCCCCACGCCTCACACCACCGGCACATGTCACGCAAGATGCCCGAAATGAACGGCGAGGTGAACGCCGGGAGGGACGCCGAAGGGAACGCCGGGAGGGGCGTTGAGGGAGCGGGCAGAGAGGAGCGAGGGTCGGGGCGGAGAGGCCTCAAGACCGGCATGTCCGGGCGGATACGGGCCCCTGGGCCGGCCCCAGAGAACGGCGGTACGCGCCGCGCCGGGGCTCACCTCGCGCAGCGGGGCGGGGACCCACGCCCCCGCCGCAGACCAACTGACCCGGCGCCCGGCCGGCCGACCCGGCCCGCCGGGCCCGTCGCAGCCCGCCCCTCAGTTCCTCTTCCTACTCCCCCTCGTCCTCCCGCGCCCGGTCCGGGCGCGCCTGGCGGACCGCCGGGAAGCGCGACTCATTACGCTCGATCTTCGCCGCGAGCGCCGTCAGGGGATCGATCCCCAGCGCCTCACAGAACTGAAGCAGATAGGCCAGGACGTCAGCGACCTCGTCCTCGACCCGGCCGGCCTTGCGCGGTTCGGACATCACCGCCGCCGACTCCTCCGGCGTCAACCACTGGAAGATCTCGACGAGTTCGGCGGCCTCGACGCTGAGCGCCGCCGCCAGGTTCTTGGGGGTGTGGTACTGCTGCCAGTCCCGCGCGGCCGCGAACTCGGCCAGCCGTCGCTGCAGCGCTTGAAGATCCTCACTCATGCCCCCAGGTGTAGCACCTGCACGCCGGGCAGTCCGTCGGCGACCGCCGGATCACGTACCGTCCCCAGCAGCCGCACGTGGCCGCGCTCGGTCATCCGCACGGCCAGCGACACCAGCTCACGGGCCTGCCGGGGGTCCATGCAGCGGTCCATCCCGTCCGCCAGCACCGTCATCTGCTGATGGGCCGACGGCACCTCCCCGACCGGATCCATGGCCAGCACGTCCGGCCCGGTGAGCAACACCAGGGCCAGCGCGAGGAACCGCAGCTCACCGTCGCCGAGCTGCTCGACCGGCAGCTCTCCCAGCTCGCCCCGGTCGAGGACGGCCCGCACCCGCTCCACACCCCCCGCACCCGGTGTGGCCCACACATCCGGCGAGCCCGCGCCGTCACCGCCTCCCGCCACCGCTCCGGCAACGGACGCTCCCGCTCCGCCCGGCGGGTGCGGCACCGTACGCAGCCCTTCCACGGGGCCGACGCAGGCCTCCCGTACCGCCGCCACCAGCACGGCATGCCGCCGCGCGCACTCCCGGCCGGTACGCGCCAGCACCGTGGGCAGGTTGTCGCAGGCGGAGCGCAGCCGTCCCTCGTCGTGCCGCTCCGGTGCGCCGTCGCCCCAGCCGCCCGCCGCACCACTTCCCGTGCTCCCCTTGCGCCCCCGGACGCCCCAGGCACCGGCGGCCCCAGCCCCACCGGTCCCTCCGGGTGCGCCCGCGGCCTTACCGGCAGGGCCACCCGCGGCCCCGCTCCGCGCACGCCCACTCCGCCGTGCCCCGGCACCGCCCCCACGCCCGGCCGCACCACCACCGCCACCCCCACCAGGCCCTTCCGCCGCACCGACCGCCCCCACGGAGCGCATGACCTCCGGCCGCGGATCGCACACGAACGCCGACCGCAGCGCGACCACCACCTGTTCCGCGGCGGCGAGAACCAGCCGCTGGCCCGCCGTCTTACCGGCGACACGCAGCGGCAGCAGAGAGGTGCCCAGCCGGTCGTCCGGAAGCGGCGCTCGGGTCACCGGGGTCGCCCCCGCGGTGTGCCAGGCCGCCTGGACCGCGGGGCGGGTGGGGTCGGTGAGGGCAGTGGTCAGCAAGGTCTCGCCGCAGCCGGTCAACCGCTCACCGACGATGCGCAGTTCGGGCTCGGCCTGTACGGCGAGGTCGAGGCAGACGGGGCCGGCCGGGCCGTCGACCGTGCACCCGATACGGAAGCCGCGCCGCCCCTGCTCGTCAGGCCGCGCCCCCGCCGGCACGCACGCCGAGGGGCCGCCGGCCACCTCCGCCAGGGCCCGCGCGAGCGACTCCCCGCTGCCGAGCCGGGCGAGGATCGCATACGCCTGCAGCGCACTGGATTTGCCGCTGCCGCTCCCGCCGCTCAGCAGCGTCAGCGGGCCGAGCGGCAGGGTGACGCCTCGATGGGTCTTGAACGCGGACAGCCGTAACTCGGTGACCGCCGGCCGCACACTGTCGGTATTCATATACGGACGCTAAGCAGTACTCCGAGCGGAGAACCGTTACGCCCAACAGCTCTTCCTACGAACGGGGGATGGCGCCCGCCGCTTCTTCCTCGACCTCGGTGCCGACGGGGGCCAGCAGGAAGACGTTGGTGTCGACGCGGTGCATCCCGCTGCCCAGCCCGAAGACGACGCCGCTGGAGAAGTCCAGGATGCGCTTGGCGACATCGGCGTCGGCACTGCTGAGATCCAGCAGGACGGGGATCTGCGACATCAAATACTCGGCGACCTCGCGGGCGTCGGCGAAGGTCTGGACGCGGATGACGATGAAGCGCCGCAGCTGCTCCGCCGGTTCGTCCTCGGGCAGGGCCCGGTGGTCGGGCCAGGAAGGCCATTCGTGGCTGCTGCGGAGCGGGACGACCTCGGCGAGCCCTTCCCACTGCTCGTCGGTGGCATCGGGGCCGTTCACCGAATCACCTCACCCAGGGGAGCGCTGGCTGTCTGCGGTATCTGCATCGCACAATTCTAGAGATAAACATACAAAGCTCGGCGGACGCGACACACGCCGCGTCCCCGCTCCTTCCATCCTGCACCATGGCCCCTGACCTGTGCTGACATCCGCGGCAGATATCCTGCGTCGAGATTCTGTGTGCCTGTTCATCCCCATTGTGACGGAGGTCGGTTCTGCCGTGAGTTCTGAGCCTCCCGGCCGTCGGCTGCGTGGCCTGCGCGGCCTGCGCAAACCCGCGAAGAAGCGGCCCGCCGGTCCCCCGCCCGCCACCGCCCCGGACGACTCCCGCACCCCCGAACCCCCGGCAGAGACCGGCGACAGCGTCATCCACGCCGCGCTCTACCGCGACGGACACCGCGTCAGCACCCACGACACGCTCGCCGACACCTTCCAACAGCAGCGCGCCGCCGCCGGCACCCTCGCCTGGATCGGCCTGCACCGGCCCACCCCGGCCGAACTGGTCACCCTGGCATCGGAGTTCGACCTCCACCCGCTCGCCGTCGAGGACGCCCTCGAGGCCCATCAGCGTCCCAAGCTGGAGCGCTACGGCGGGACCCTGTTCGTCGTGCTGCGCGCCGCGCGCTATCTCGACGACGCCGAAGAGGTCGACTTCGCCGAGCTGCACGTCTTCGTCGGCCGCGACTTCGTGATCACCGTGCGGCACGGCGGCGCCCCCGACCTCTCGGCGGTACGCCACCGCATGGAGGACACCCCCGAACTGCTCAAGCGCGGCCCCGAAGCGGTCCTCTACGCGATCCTCGACGCCGTCGTGGACGGCTACGCACCGGTCGTCGACGGGGTGCAGAACGACATCGACGAGATCGAGACCGAGGTCTTCGGCGGCGACCCCGGCGTCTCCCGCCGGATCTACGAACTCTCCCGCGAGGTGGTCGAGTTCCAGCGCGCCACCCGCCCGCTCAACGGCATGCTGGAGAACCTGACCGCGGGCTTCGAGAAGTACGCCATCGACGAGGAGCTGCGCCGCTATCTGCGCGACGTGGCCGACCACGCACTGCACACCACCGAGCGCGTGGACGGCTTCCGGCAGGCCCTGCAGGACATCCTCACCGTCAACGCGACCCTGGTGAACCAGCAGCAGAACGCGGAGATGCGGGCGCTGGCCGAAGCCGGCTTCGAGCAGAACGAGGAAATCAAGAAGATCTCGGCATGGGCCGCCATCCTCTTCGCACCGACACTCGTCGGCACGATCTACGGCATGAACTTCCACAGCATGCCGGAGCTGCACTGGGCGCTCGGCTACCCGTTCGCTGTGGTGCTCATGGCGATGGTCTGCACGGGCCTGTACATCGTCTTCAAACGGCGGGGCTGGCTCTGAGCGATCGGGCCACCCGCCCGCTCCGGGGAGGCCGGCCCGACCCGGTGCGGGGAAGACCTCCGGCGCGGTGACCTTGTGGGGTCTCCCGCACCGGAGGCCCCGGCCCCGGCAGGCGGAGGGGCTCAGAGCTTACGGCCGCAGATCACCACGGCGTCCGGGCCGAGCAGCACCCGCCGGGTGGGGGCGAAGCCCGCTTCGGTGAACCACTGTTCGTACTCCTTGGGCGTGTAGACCATGCCCTCGCCGGACGCGATGGTGTGGAAGTACGCGGAGAGGTAGGCGGAGCGCTCCGGGCCGGTCTCGTCGTCGTTCTGGTAGGGAGTGACGACGAACAGACCGCCCCCGGGCGGAAGCCGGCGGGAGGCGCGGGCCAGCAGGTCGCGGATGCGGTCGGCCGACCAGATTTCGAGGAAGTGGGCGAAGAGCACCGCGTCGGGGCCGGAGGGGAACTCGTCGTGAAAGGCGTCGAGGCTGACCGCGTCCACCCGGTCGGCCAGGCCCAGGTCCGCGATCTTCTCCTCGGCGAGCGTCGCGATCGAGGGCAGGTCACCGATGGTGATCCGCAGGTGGGGCCACTTCCTGGCCAGGTTCGCCGCGTTGACGGCCGTGCCACCGCCGACGTCGAGCAGATGCCGATGGCCCGAGAGGTCGACCTTTTCCACGATCTCCTCGGCGACCAGCTGGCTCACCGAACCCATCATGGTGTGGAAGGCGGATTCCAGCTCCGGGTTTTCGGCGAGCCGTCCGTAGAGGGTCGGTGCGGTGCCGGGGATTTCCCGTTGCAGGCCGACATTCGAGTCCTCGTCGAGCGCCTCGGCGAACCAGCTGATGGCGCGGTAGATCCCCTGGCTCTCCCAGGGAATGTACGCCGCGGGCGCCTGGTCGAGGTTCTCCGCGAGGGGGCGGGTGAGCGCGGTGTTGTGATAGCCGTCGCCATCCTTGTGCAGAAGACCGGTCGCGGTACAGCCGAGCAGCAGGATGCGGGTGGGCTGCTCGTTCAAATCCAGTCGCAGGGCGATGTCCTTGACCGTGAGCCCCGGGTCCTTTTCGAGGATCTCGAAGAGGCCGAAGCGAAAGGCTGCGCTCAAGAACTGGAAGTGATAGTGGGCCTTGATGTAGGGCCGAAGGGCCACCGTGGCGGATTCGTCGGCTCGTTGCATTGTCAAACTCCTGGGACACCGGCGGAAGTCGCGTCTCGGTCACACGACAGGGCGGAAGGGGCACACGCCCGGCAGTCTCACGGGCGGCGGCGGGTCCGGTGGAGCTCTGGAGCGGGCGCCGGGCGGTCGGCCCCGTAAGCGCGCGATGACGCGCCGTCCCGCGCGCCCAGGCGGTATTAAATGCCGGGAGGAAAGGCCCCTCCGGGCGCCGAGGAGCCGCAAATCGCTGCGGTGGCGGCCCGGCTGAACCGCGAGCCGCGGTCCGGTCGACCTCACTAACCCCTCCGGTGGCAGAGCGCAGGTAGGCGCATACTTCGCCTCCGTGGATTCCGCCGCCGATTGACCGGCGGCCGTACCCGAAGGCAAGGTTGGGCGGACACACGAGGGCACCCTGTTTTCAGGGAAGGCCACGAAAGTCCGTGGAGCGACACCGGCGCTCTTCTGGCGCGCCGATGCTCCCTTCACCCTGCCAGAGGGGCGGCTAGGTGATTCCCCATACGCCATACTCATTTCACTGTAAGGGAGTTCAAGAAGCGAGTGTTGTTCTTATTCGTCATTTACCCGCCGTCCGGTCCTGCGGCGGTGAATGCGATCCGCGCCCGGCTCCGTTGACGAGCGTTACCTCGGAACCCCGCGCCCCGGCCGTGCTGCTATGTCGGCAACCGAAACCGGAACACGTTCAGACGACCCAGTGAGGTCGCCGGGTGGCGGACGAGCGCGGAAGCCCGTCGGCGAGCGCGAGGGCCATGCGACGCACGGCTTCGCGCAGGGTGTCGGGGGTCGTGGTGTACGGGATGCGCAGGCGCTGCTCGAAGAGGCCGGGGTCGGCCCCGAAGTAGGCGCCCCCCTCGATCCGCACTCCGTAGTCCAGGACCCGTTCGGCCAGCGCGGAGGCGACGGGTTGCCCCAGGTCCACCCACAACGACAACCCTCCGGACGGCAGTTTCCAGGTCCAGGCCGGAGCGTGTTCGCACAAGGCAGCGGTCAGGGCGGCGCGCTGCTCGCGCAGTTGCGTCAGTCGGGGCGGCAGCAGTTCCCCGGCCCGGTCCAGGAGCGCGAGGGCCAGCAGCTGGTCCAGGACCGAGCCGCCCATGTCGGTGGCGACCCGCTGCCCGGCGAGTTCGGTGACCAGCTGCGAGGGGGCGCGCAGCCAGCCGATGCGCAGGCCGCCCCAGTGGGTCTTGCTCATCGAACCGAGGGTGATGAGCCGCCCGGTGGTGTCGGGTGCGGCGCGGGCGGCGAAGGGTGGCGGGGCGGGCACGTCGAGGGCGAGGTCGGTCATGGTCTCGTCGATGACCAGCCAGCTGCCGGAACGCCGCGCGGCCCGCAGGGTGCGCGCCCGCTCCTCCTCCGGCATGAGGCAGCCGGTCGGATTGTGGAAGTCGGGTATCAGGTAGGCCAGTTGCGGCACGGCCTGGCGAAACGTCGATTCGATGATCTCGATGTCCCAGCCGGCATCGGTCACCGGAACCGACACCGTGCGGAGCTGGGCACGCCGCATGGCCTCCAGTGCGTTGGGGTACGACGGGGCCTCCACCACGACCCGGTCACCAGGGCGGCACAGCAGGCCCAGGACCAGCGTGAGTGCGTGCTGAGCGCCGGAGGTCACCAGGATCTGTTCGGGCAGCGTGGCCAATCCGCGCCGGGTGAACCGTTCGGAGAGGGCGGCGCGCAGCTCCGGCAGGCCGTACGGGTGGTAGCCGGGGGTGTGCGCGTGCTCCCCCAGTTGAGGGGCGACCTGCAAGAGCGTCTCGGTGAGTACCTGTTCCGGCAGCCCGGGAGCCGCCCTGGCCAGGTCGATCGCGGTGTCCTGGGGTCCGAGAAGCCGGCTGACCGCCTTCGGAGTGCGGCCTTCCGGAAGGGCCGTCCAGGTGCCGGAGCCCTGCCGGCTGTGCGCATAGCCGCTTTCGCGCAGCAGGTCGTACACGGCCGTGATGGTGGCTCGGCTGGTACGCAGAGCGGTGGCCAGCTCCCGCTCGGCAGGCAGTCTGACATGCAACGCGATCCGCCCGTCCAGGATCAACGCGCTGATCGCCTGGGCCAGATGACGATAGGCGGGCCGCATCCCTGCCGGGTCGGGCAGCAGCGCGGCGAGTTGCCGGCTCCCCAGCGTGCGCCCGGCGCGGGCGGCCCCGTCCATGGGCCGCGATGCATGCGAGTCGGCCATACCACTCCCCCGGAATTGGCCATGCCGGCCGGGCCAATCACTGTACAGACTCGCGTCCGTCAGCTGCCCGGCACAGCTCGCCGTGCACCCCAACAGCTCGGAGGCCCTCCGTGACGCGCCCGTCACCGCCACCGCTCACCTACCTGCCCCTGGGCGAGCATCCGCGAAGACGCCTGCCCCAGTTGTTCACCGGTCTCGCGCTGTACGGATGGAGCCTGTCGCTGCTGGTCCGGGCGTCGTTGGGGGTCAACCCCTGGAGCGTGCTCACCGAGGGCCTGGAGCGCCGCACCGACCTGAGCTTCGGCACGGTCAGCGCCCTCCTGGGTGTCCTCGTGCTCCTGCTGTGGATCCCCCTCAAGCAGCGGCCGACGTTCGGCACCTTCGCCAACATCGTCGTCCTCGCCTGCTCCTCCGACCTGGGACTTGCGCTCCTCCCCGCCCATCTCGGCCTGACCGCCCGAATTGGCCTGCTCGTCGGCGGTGTCCTCCTCAACGGGCTGTCGGTCGCGGTCTATGTCGGCGCCCGCTTCGGCCCCGGCCCCCGGGACGGGCTGATGACCGGTGCGTCCCGCGCGACCGGACGTTCCCTGCGGCTCGTCCGCACGGCTGTCGAGATCGCCGTACTCGCCGTGGGCGGGCTGCTGGGCGGCACCGCCGGCATCGGCACCGTCCTCTACGCCCTCACGGTCGGCCCGATCACGCAGTTCTTCCTGCCCTGGTGCGTGTATCGGAGCGGCGGCGGTCGGACTGTCGCCACGGTGGTTCCGGCAGGTGAAGTGGCCTCTGCTGAGTGGCCCTTGAGGGCTCATTGGCCGTCGGCGATGAACGATGCTGAACGAGGTAGTTCGTGAAGGCGCCTCTATAGTCCGCCTCTGGCAGCCAAGGCGGCCGTCGCGCTGACCGTGGGGCTGGTGGCGCTGGTGGCTTGGCTTCGGAAGCGCGGGTGAGTGGCGGGGATTCGGTCGCGAGGTGGGGGTGCGGTCAGGTACGCGAACGGACCGGTCCCACCCCGGCGTCCGGCTCAACGCGCTCGTCCCGCACGTCCCGCTCAGCGTGCCAGGCGTCCCAGGAGTGAGGCCGCGGCGGCGATGCCCACGGCGGCGGCCAGGGTCAGGACCGTGAAGTCCAGGGCCAGATGTGCGTGGGTGCCCAGGAGCAGTCCGCGCAGGGCATCGACCTGGTAGCTCAGGGGGTTGACCTTGCTGACCGCCTGGAGCCAGCCCGGCATGACCGCCACCGGGTAGAGGGCGTTGGAGGCGAAGAAGAGCGGCATGGTGATGGCCTGGCCGATGCCCATCAGCCGGTCGCGGGTGAGCACGATGCCGGCGATCGTCATGGACAGGCAGGAGAAGAACGCCGAGCCGAGGACCACCGCGACGGCGACGGCGAGCAGCCGCAGCGGGTTCCAGGTCATCGCCACACCGAGCAGCGCGGCGATCACGATCACCACGACGGCCTGGATCAGCGCCTTGACCCCGGCGGCGAAGGACTTGCCGGCGATCAGAGCGGACCGCGGGGTCGGCGTGACCAGCAGCTTGGTGAGGATGCCGGCATCCCGTTCCCAGATGATCATGATGCCGTAGAAGATCGCGATGAACATGGCCGACTGGGCGATGATGCCGGGCGCCAGGAAGTCGATGTACGGAATGCCGCCGGTCGGAATGGCTTTGATGTGGGTGAAGGTCTCACCGAAGATCAGGAGCCACAGGGCGGGCTGGACCGCGCGGGTGTACAGCTCGGTCCGGTCGTGGCGCAGCTTTTGCAGCTCGACCACGCACATCGCGACGACCCTGGCGGGCAGCACCTGCCAGCCGGGGCGGGCGCGCGGCGGGGTCAGCAGCATGTCCAGCCGTCCGGTGACGGCGGCCGGCTCAGCCGACTCGGTTGGCGGTGCGGCGGGTGCTTCGGACATCGCGGAAGTCTCCAGACTGCTCGTCGAGGCCACTGCCGGCGACGTCCCGGAAGACGTCCTCCAGTGTCGGTGCGGTCTCGGACGGGCGCGATGGGGCCGATGAGGAAGGGGCGGGAGAGGCAGGAGAAGTGGCGGGGGTGCCCGGTGAGGCGGTGGCGGTGGGCGGGGCCGGTGTGCGGGCCGCGCGGCGGCGGGCGCTCAGGGCCGCGCGGAGCTCGTCCGGTGTGCCTAGGGCGCGGATCCTGCCATGGTGCATCAGCGCGAGACGGTCGCAGTATTGGTCGGCCTCGTCCATGTAGTGCGTGGTCACCAGGACGGTCATGCCGGTGGCGGCCCGTACGGCGTTGATGTGTTCCCACACGCTGGTACGGGCGATCGGGTCGAGGCCGATCGTCGGCTCGTCGAGCATCAGCAGACGGGGCGCGCTGACCAGCGCCTGGGCGAGTTCGAGGCGGCGGATCATGCCGCCGGAGTACGTCTTGGCCAGCCGGCCCGCCGCGTCGGCGAGGCCGACCGCCGCCAGCGCCTGGCTGACGCGGGCGGCTCGTTCACGGCGTGCGACATCGAAGACCCGGGCGAAGAGCGCGACGTTCTCGCGGCCGGTCAGTCCGGCGTCCGCGGACAGCTGCTGCGGCACGTACCCCAGCAGCCGGCGCACCGCCATCCGCTCCCGGGACGCGTCATGCCCGAAGACCCGCACCATGCCGTCCGGTACGGGCAGCAGGGTGGTGATGCAGCGGATCGCGGTGGTCTTGCCCGCTCCGTTCGGCCCCAGCAGCCCGAAGACCTCCCCGGGGCGGACGGCCAGGTCGACGCCGTCCACGGCCCGGGTCTCGCCGAAGGCGTACCGCAGACCACGGCAGGTCACCGCGTCGGGAGGGGGCGCGGACGGGCCGGGGGCGCCAGGGGCGGGCGCAGCGGGCGTGCGCGGCGCGCGGTCCGGGCCGCCGGTACCGGGCAGCCCGGCTCCCGGCCGTCCGCCGTCGTCGGTGGTCATGGACCCGCCGCCTCCTCGTGCAGGTTGTGGGCGAGCCGGCGCAGCGCCGGGAGGGCCGCGGCCAGCGCCGCCCGGTCGGCCTCGGGGAGGCGCGCGAGCTGCTCGCTCACCAGGGCGCTGCGGCGGGTCTCCCAGTCACGCAGCCGGGACCGGGCCTCGGGGGTGGGGTAGAGCAGGGCCGAGCGCCGGTCGTCGGCGGCGGTCTCACGGCGCAGAAATCCGGCCCGGCCGAGCTGATTGACCAGCGTGGAGACCGAATTCCCGGCGAGACAGAGTTCCCTGGCCGCGGCGGACACCCGTATCCCGGGCCGGTCCGCGACCAGCCGCAGCAGCTCCACCTCGGCGCCGCGCAGCCGGGGTGCGGTCAGCCCGGCCCGCAGCCGGCGCCTGATCAGCCGCTGGACACCGGCCAGCACCTCGACGAGCGAGTCGGGGAACTCCCCTGCAGCCATGCCCCAATTTTAGCTCTGAGTGAGAGGTAGTGGGAGGACGCACGCCGGATGGGGGCTCTAACGGCGTACCCGGGGTCCCGCCTGCCGCACGGGCCCCATGGCCGGTAAGACGGACGGCTCGGCACCCCCTGCGGAGGGCCACCTACGGGACGTCGAGCGATGCAGCCACCCCCGGGAGAGGGTCACCCGGGGCGATCAATGCCTGGAGGCTCCGCCGAAGACGCGCCTGACCGGATCCCACCCACGGAAGCGGAAAATCGGCGGTCCCGTCGCACAACTACCGCCCCCCTCAACGACCTTGACAGTCCCTGACGGTCGGAGAAACCTGGTTCTTCCGGCGGTTGCCGGATGTCGGGGGATACCGGGGGAATCGGGGGACTCATGAGGGCGTACACGTCTGCGCGCGCGACGGGCGGGACACCGCCGGCCAGGAACGGGAGACCAATCCACGACGGCGGGATTCCGACCCGCGACGAGGGCGGGAGTCCCCCGTACGACGAGGTCAGGGGCCCGGCGCACGACGCGGCTCGCAGCGCGCCCGCATCGCTGCCGCGCCCGGGGCGCCGCCTGCGCACCACGCACCGGGCGGCGGGCCTCGCCGCCGCGGCCCTCGCCCTCGCGCTACCCCTGTCGGCCTGCTCCCCGGACGGCGCGAGCGGGGCCCCGTCGGACGTCACGGCCGGCTCGGCGGCCGGCTCGTCCCCCAACCCGGCGCCCTCCGTCGACCGGGCCACCTACCGCCACACGCTGACCGGCGCCCTCGAACCGCTCGACCGGGCACTGCGCGCGGTGGACAAGGCACACGAGGGCAGCGCCCTGAACGCCGCCCTGGACACGGCGTCGTCCCGCGCCGACAGGGCGGCCGACACCCTGCAAATGACCGCAGCACCCGACGACGCCTCATCCGTCAACAGTCAACTCGTCTCCGCGCTAAGGGCCTTGGGGTAGGACCTCAAGAGCGCCCGCGGTGACGGCGGCCGCTGCGCCACGGCCCCCCGCGTCGAACTCGGGCGGGCGCAGAGCCCGCAGAGCGTCACGTCCGCCGGGCGCGCCCTCACCGCCCTCGGCTACGACGCCTCGCTGCACCTGCCGCGTACGGAACGGGCCGAGCACCGGCGGCTCGCCAACGGTGCCCTGGTCCGCGACGGCAGCCGAGCCGGCCTGGGACGGCTGACCGTCAGGAACGGCACGGCCCGCGATGCGGTCGTGGCGCTCACCCGCGGCAAGCACACCGCGTTCTCCGTCTATGTACGCCACGGGTCGCACGCGACCATACGGAGCGTCAACAACGGCTTCTACACCGTGTACTTCACCACCGGCGAGGACTGGAACAGCCGGAAGAGGTCCTTCACCCGCGAGTGCAGCTTCGAGAAGTTCGACGACCAGGCGCACTTCAAGACGGTGCGGGTGACCGGCGGGACGCAGTACACGGTGCTGACCTTCACCCTCAACAAGGTCGTCGGCGGCAATGCGACCACGAGCACGGTGCCACCGGCCGAATTCCCCTCGTGACGGGGTGGCGGTCGCGGCGGGGCAACGGTCGAGGCCGTCCGTAGTGGTCGGCCGCTGAGGGCGGGCATTGTGGCCGGCCGCCGAGGCCGGCATTGCGGTCGGCTGACGAGGCTCCGTCACGGCTCGGTATCGTGGCGACACGTGGGCGACAGCACGGTATGGACTCTGGCGATCGCGGCGGTGACCGGCGGCACGGCGGTGCTCGCCGGCTGGGTCACCGGCCGCGGCAGCACCCAGGCCGCCAGGGTCCAGGCCGAGATCGCCGCCCGCGCCCAGCGGGCCGAACGCCTGCGGGAGAGCCGGCGCGCGGCCTACCTGGATCTCATCGAACAGACCCATCACATGGGCGAGTTGCTCTGGGAGATCTCCGCCACGCTGCGGCAGCCCGGCTCCCCGGACCGTACGGCCACCCTCGGCGAGCTGCGGGAGCGCGAGGTCGCCGAGTACGCCAGGATCCGGCGCTGCGCACGCGTCGTCGAGCTGGAGGGCCCGCCCTCGGCGGCGGCCGCGGCGCTCGCCCTCCAGCAGGCAACCGGCCCCTTCTACACGGCCGTGACCTCGGCCCTGTCCCACGACGCCGGCGACCGTCACGACTCCACCGACCTGCTCGCATTCGACGCCGCCTTCCGCCCGTTCTGGGCGGCGCTGGAGGACTTCGTGGAGGCGGCGCGCTCGGCCCACCAGCAGGAGTGACGCGAAGCCCGCCCGGGACGGTCGAGACCATCGGCTCGACCCGCCGGCTCGACCGGCCCCCTCCCCCCGCTCGCCCTCCAGCTCGCCTTTCCGCTGGTCACCGGGCATTGTCAGACCCCCCTGCCACGATGACGACATGAGCACTCCCGAACGTGTCATGCCGCCTCCGGACGCCGATGAGCGCGCCTCCTTGGAGAGTTGGCTGGACTTCTACCGCGCCACCCTCGCGCAGAAATGTGACGGCCTGGAGGAACATCAGCTCCGCGAGGCGGCGGTGGCACCCTCACCGCTCACGCTGCTCGGCCTCGTCCGGCACATGGCCGAGGTCGAACGGAACTGGTTCTGCCGGGTGCTGGCCCAGCAGGACACCCCGCCGGTCTTCCCGCCCGGCGCCGACAGCGGGAGACCCGATGTCACCGAGGGCACCGACGGCGGTTTCGACCTCCCCGAGGGGGCCACCTACGCACAGGCGCTCCCGCTCTGGCAGTCCGAGATCGACCGCGCCCGGGCCCGCTGCGCCGTCCACTCCCTCGACGACACCAGCCCCTTCCTGGGCGGACAGGTCACCCTGCGCTGGATCTACACCCACATGATCGCCGAATACGCCCGCCACTGCGGCCACGCCGACTTCCTCCGCGAGCGGCTCGACGGCCGGACGGGCGTCTGACGCATGAGCCGGGGGACGCCGCGGACGGGACGGGCTCCGGGAGACCTACGGTTCACCGACGTCAGACGGCCCCAGCGCCAACAGGGCGACATCGTCATGGAAGACCCGGGTGTGGCGCGGCAGGTCGGTGTTGAGGAAGTCGATGACGTCGACGGGGCCGGGAGCGGGACGGCCGGCGAAGCGGTACCGGAGGCGGTCGAGGAGCGGGTAGAAGGCCCCGTTCTGGTCGCGGGCCTCGATCAGGCCGTCGGTGCACAGGAGCAGGACGTCGCCGTGGGTGAAGGGATGGGTGTAGGCGACGGGGTCCTCGTCGTCCAGGTTGCCCAGACCGAGCGGCAGCGCAGGGGGCCCGGTGAGCGCGGTCACCTCACCCCCGGAGATCAGCACCGGCTCGATGTGCCCGTGGTTGACGATGGTCACCTGCTGGGCGATGGCGTCGTACTCGACCAGGGCGGCGGTGACGAACAGTTCGTCGTCGGGGACCTCTTCGGCCTCGCGGGTCAGGCATCGCTCCATCCGGGCGGCGACCGCCTTCAGGTCCACCTGGTCGTAGGCGGCCTCGCGGAAGCTGCCGAGGAGGTCGGCCACCGTACGGACGGCCTGGAGCCCCTTGCCGCGGACGTCGCCGATGAGCGCGCGCTCCCCGGCCGGGGTGGCGCGGATGTCGAAGAGGTCGCCGCCGACCATGCTGCCGACCTCGCCGGACCGGTAGAGACCGGCCGCCCGCACCTGCCCGACCTGGTGCGGCACCGGCCGCAGCAGTGTGCGCATCAGCGCCTCGGCCACCGAATGGGCACGGACCAACTGCTGCTCCTGGCGCCGGCGGTGGGCGGCGAGTGCCACACCGACGATGCCGACCAGGCCGGTGGCGATATAGGCGGCGACATGATGGTTCTCCCACAGCTGGTGCACGTTGTGTCCCGTGCAGCACGGCGTGCCGGCCAGCACGCCCTCCAGCACCATCGCGAAGACGGTGATCGCCGCGACCGCGAGGGGGCCGAGGGTGTACGCGGCGGTGACCGGCAGCGCGATGAGCAGGAAACTCACCGCCCAAGGCGTGGGGGTCACGAATTCCAGCAGCAGAACCCACACGACATACGCCAGCGGCAGCCAGCGCATCCACGCGGGCGGACGGGGCACCTCGAAGCCGCTGTCGTCGACGATCGCCGTGAGCCGCCCGCCCGCACGACCCCGGTCCGGCCGGCGGTCGCGGCCGATCCGCTCGAAGATCCACTGACCCGACCTGTCCACACGGGCTCCCGACACGACCGTGATCAAGACCCACAGCCTGTCGCGGCCGGACGACCCCGTCGGGCCATTACGCCGACTGACGGCATGTCACATCCCCTCCGCAGGCCGAGCGCCTCCGGATGATCGTGGCCAGCGGGCATCGTGGCCCGGGCGGCCCGGCCGCCAGCACTTGAGAGACTGACCGGTATGGACATCGCTCGCAGGAACAACGTCACCGTCACCGGCAATGCGCAGGGGCCGACAGTGGTGCTGGCGCACGGGTTCGGCTGTGACCAGAACATGTGGCGGCTGACCGTGCCTGCCCTGATCGAGGAGTACCGGGTGGTGCTGTTCGACTACGTGGGTGCGGGCCGGGCGGACCCGTCGGCGTTCTCGGAGGAGCGTTACGCCTCTCTCGACGGCTATGCCCGGGACGTGGTGGAGGTGTGCACGGCGCTCGACCTGCGCGACGCGGTGTTCGTGGGGCACTCGGTCAGCGCGATGATCGGCGTGCTGGCCGCCGCCATGGCTCCGGAGCGGATCGGGGCGCTGGCGATGGTCGCCCCGTCCCCGCGGTACATCGACGACGACGGCTACCGGGGCGGGTTCACCGGCGAGGACATCGACGAGCTGCTGGCGTCGCTGGAGTCGAACTATCTCGGCTGGTCGGCGGCGATGGCACCGGTGATCATGGGCAATCCGGAGCGGCCGGAGCTCGGCGAGGAGCTGAAGAACAGTTTCTGCGCGACCGACCCGGACATGGCGCGCGTCTTCGCCCGGACCACGTTCCTGTCGGATTCCCGGGACGACCTCAAGAAGGTGACGGTGCCGACGCTGGTGCTGGAATGCAGCCAGGACGTCATCGCCCCCAGGGAGGTCGGCGCGTTCGTCCACCAGGCGATCGCCGGCTCGACACTGGTCACCCTCGACGCGATCGGGCACTGCCCGCACCTCTCCGCGCCCGAGGCCACCAACGAGGCGCTGACCAGCTTCCTGGCAGGGCTGCGGTGATGTGCCGTACCGGGCAGCAGCCCGACCCGCAGGACGCCGACGACGAGAAGACGGCGAACGCCGACTTCGCCGCCCTGCTGGAGGACAGCGCCGAGGAGCTGTACGAGAGCGCGCCGTGCGGCTACCTCTCCACGCTGATGGACGGCACCATCGCGAAGATCAACACCACGCTGCTGGGCTGGCTCGGCCTGGAGCGGGCGGCGGTGGTGGGCCGGCTGCGGTTCCCCGACCTGCTGACCATGGGCGGCAAGCTGTACCACGAGACGCACTTCGCGCCGCTGCTGCGCATGCAGGGCGAGATCAGCGGCATCGCCCTGGAGATCAAGTCGTCCGGCGCCGGCCGACTGCCGGTGCTGGCCTCCTCCGTGGTCAAGCACGGTGACGGCGGCGAGCCGTTGCTGATCCGCACCACCGTCTTCGACGCCCGCGAACGCCGCGCCTACGAGGAAGAACTGCTGCGTGGCCGGCAGGCGGCCGAGGAAGCCCGCGTACAGGCGGAGGCCGACCGCGCCCGGCTCCAGGACGCCCTCGCCGTGCTCCAGCAGTCGCTGCTGCCCGACGCCCTGCCGGCGATACCGGGAGTGGAGACGGCCGCCCACTACCACACCGCCTCGCCCGACCGGCTCGGCGGCGACTTCTACGACGTCTTCCCCCTCCACGGCGATCGCTTCGGCTTCTTCCTCGGGGACGTGTGCGGCAAGGGCCCACGGGCCGCCGCGGTCACCTCACTGACCCGCTACACCCTGCGCGCCGCCGCCCTGCACGACCCCGACCCCGTCTCCGCCCTGACCACCCTCAACAAGGTCCTCCACGCGCGCTACTCCGGAACCGGCGACCCGCGCTACTGCACCGCCGTCTTCGGCACCCTCGCACCGGACGCCGCCACCGGACAGCTCACGATCCATCTCGCGTCCGGGGGCCATCCGCCGGTCCTCGTCCTGCGCGCCGACGGCACCGCCGACTACCTGCCCACCCCCGGCGGCCTCCTCGTCGGCGTCCTGCCCGACGCGCGCTTCACCACCGCCACCACCGTCCTCTCCCCCGGCGACACCCTCCTGCTCTACACCGACGGCCTCACCGAGGCGCGCACCGGTACCGACCGCGCCGACCTGTACGGGGACGACGCGCTGCGCGCCTTCGCCGCCGAACACGCCGGCAAACCCGCACACGCCGTCATCCAGGCCCTGACCGGCCTGCTGGACAGCCTCGGAGACGGCCTCGACGACGACACCGCACTGCTCGCACTGGGCGCCCCGACCCCTGACCCCCGAACGAGAAACGAACGATGAACCCGCTGAAGATCACTACCCGAGACGCCGCGACCGGTCCCGTCGTGGAGATTTTCGGCGCCCTCGACCACGCCACCGCCGCCGACCTGCGTGCCCTCATCCCCACCATCGCCCTCAGCCCTGGCCAGCGCCTCGTCCTGGACCTGGGCGGCATGGACTTCTGCGACTCCAGCGGCATCACCGCCCTGATCGCGGCCCGCAGCCACGCCCAAGCCGCCCAGGCGGACATCACACTCGCCGCCGTGCCCGCCAACACCCGCCGCGTCCTGCGGATCGTGGGACTCGACCAGATCTTCACCCTCCACCCGGACAGCGACACGGCCACGGCCACGCACTGATCCATGGCGCTGTGTCACACCGGCGCGGGTGGGATCTGATTCACGGAATGGCCGACCAGACGGTCACCTTCGCCGTGGCGAGGAGGCGACGTTGAACAGGACGCACCTGACGGTCCTCACTGCTCGGGTGCACCGCAGCGCGTGAGCGGCCCCGCGTGCCGAGTGACGGGAGCGCCTCGGCGGTGCTGGTCCGGGGCGAACAACCGGGCGGGCCGCCGGGCGGGGGCACCCCGTCGACTCAGCCGAAGTCAGCGGCGGGCTCGGTGGCGTAACGACTCATCACGTGCATGCCCTCCTCGGGTGTCAGCGGCCTGCCGTCGGCGGTCATGCTCTGCAGGTCCCGGAAGTACTGCACGTACAGGTCGGGGGTGAACACGCTGAGCATGACGGCGGGTCGGTCCGTCACGTTGGCGAAGGTGTGCGGGGCTCCGGGCGGGACCGTCACGAACGTGCCCGCGGTCGCGTCGTGGTTCTTGTCCCCAACGGTGAACCGCACCGTGCCGGAGACGATGTAGAAACCCTCGTCGTGCTCGGCGTGACGGTGCTGCGGCGGTCCGGGGGTGTACGGGGCGAGGACGGACTCGGTGACCCCCAGCCGGTGCCCGGTGTGGCTGCCGTCCTCGAGGACGCGCATGCGCGTGGTGCCCAGAACGATCCGCTCGCCGTCATCGGGCCCCACCACCGACACGGCGGGCACGGCCTGCGGTTCACTGGCCTGCGATGCACTGCTCTTCGCTTCATCGGTCATGTCTTCGGTCATGTCTTCGGTCATGTCTTGAGTGCACCGCCGGGACCCTGCGCGTGTCCAAGACCGGTTCTCGCACCCCGATACCTCGTGGGTATCGTGGCAGCGTGGAGCTACGTACCCTGCGCTATTTCGTGGCGGTCGCCGAGGAACTCCACTTCGGCCGGGCCGCCGCCCGACTGCACATGAGCCAGCCGCCGCTGAGCCGGGCGATCAAGCAGCTGGAGACGGAGATCGGTGCCCTGCTGTTCGCCCGCTCGCCCGCCGGCGTCTCCCTCACCCCGGTCGGAGCCGTGCTGCTCGACGAAGCGCGGCCCCTGCTCGACCGGGCCGAACGCGTTCGCACCCGCGTCCGCGCGGCGGCCGGCACCGCGACCCTCACCCTCGGCATCCTGGGCGACGGCACCGACCCCGGCGTCACCAGGCTGGCGGCCGCCTTCCGCCGCAAGCACCCCGGTGTCGACATCCGCATCCGCGACACCGACCTGACCGACCCGACCTGCGGGCTGCGCGCCGGACTGGTCGACATCGCCCTGACCCGCGCACCGTTCGACGACACCGCCTTGACGGTGCGTCAGTTGCGTACGGATCCGGTCGGCGCGGTCCTGCGCGCCGACGATCCGCTGGCCCGTCGCGACCACCTGACACTGGCCGACCTGGCCGACCGCCGCTGGTTCCAGTTCCCGGAAGGCACCGACCCGGCCTGGCAGTCGTACTGGAACGGCGGCACACCACGCGAGGGCCCGGTCGTACGCGTCGTCCACGAATGCCTGCACGCCGTGCTCTGGAACGGCACCGTCGGCCTGGCCCCCCTCGGCCACGACCTCCCCGCGAACCTGACCGCCGTACCGCTGACCGACATGACACCGAGCCAAGTGGTCGCGGCATGGAACACCGGCGACACCAACCCGTTGATCCACTCGTTCGCCGAGATCGCACGGGCCGCGTACGGCCGCTGAACGGCTACGGCATCCATCGGCCACCATCGAGCATGTTGGAGGTCCCGTTCGCTCAGGAGCATCTGAATCTGCGGCAGTTGAGCTGATCGATGCCCTGCGCGAACGTCGGGGATGGCGCTCGTGAGGTCGTCCCCGAGAGTCTCGACCCGGTGACGGTGCCCGGGCCGAGCACCGCCCCGTGCGGAAATGTCCAGTGGCCGAGGAGGCGACGCACGCATGGCCTGCTTCCGATCTCACAACCCGAGCGGCCGCCGTGTGTTGCTCCAGACCACGCGAAGGGATGGGTACGGCCTTTACCGGCAATCATGGAAGTGCTCAGTACTTACGGCGGGCGGAATCCGTTGACCGACCGGCCCCGTCCGCCAGACGGTGGCAGCATCGCGCTGCGCAATGCCCGTCCCGTCCAAGAGACTTCCTATGAGGTGCCCGATGTCCAGCGCCACGTCTGATAACTCCGCGCCTGCATACATCGATACGACACGACCCAGTATCGCGCGGGTGTACGACGCTTTCCTCAACGGCAACGACAACTACGAGGTGGACCGCGAGGTAGTTCGGAGTGTGCAGAAGGCCGTTCCGGAGGTCCAGGACCTGGCAGTCGAGAACCGCGCCTTCCTGATCCGCGCCTGCCGGTTCCTGGCAGGCCGGGCAGGCATCACCCAGTACCTGGACTGCGGCTCGGGCCTACCGACCGCAGAAAACACCCATCACGTGGTGCAGCGGGTCGACCCGGACTCGCGGGTCGTCTACGTGGACAACGACCCGGCGGTGCTGGCCCACGGCCGCGCACTGCTGGAGGAGAACGAGCACACCGTCCTCGTCTCCGAGGACATCTTCGAACCGGAACAGCTGCTACACAATGACATCGTGCGGTCCAGGCTGGACTGGAACGAGCCCATCGCGCTGCTGCACATCGGAACGCTGCACCACTACAAGAACGAGGTCACGCGCTCCCGCAAGGACATCATGCGCGCCTACATCGACGCGCTGCCGTCGGGCTCCTACGTGGCGATCAGTCACTTCCTCGATCCGGAGGACGAGCACAGCCAGGCCGCCCGGAAGATGGAGGAGAAGTTCCTGCAGAGCAGGATGGGAAGTGGCACCTTCTCCACCAGGGCCGAACTGCAGGAGCTCTTCAACGGCCTGGAGATGGTCCCCCCATACCTGGTTCCGTGCGGCGACTGGCGGCCGGACGGCCCTCAACTCAAGGAGAAGAACGCAGCCCAGCGCTGCATCGCCGGCGGCGTCGCCCATAAGCCATAAGCCACGCACGCCTCCGACGCGGCCAGCTCAGGCGCCCTTAACCGCCTTCTCCAGGATGACCACGCACTCCACATGATGCGTAACCGGAAACAGATCGAACGCCCGCATCCGCCGCGGTACGTACCCCGCCTCGGCGAAGTACTTGAGGTCGCGGGAGAGGGCGGCGGGGTCGCAGGCCACGTAGGCGAGGCGGCGGGGGGTGAGGGAGGCGAGGTGGGTGACGGTTTGTTTGCCGGCGCCGGCGCGGGGCGGGTCGAGGACGACGAGGTCGACGTCGGTGATGCCGGTGCGGGGGAGGACGGCCTCGACCTTGCCGTGTTCGATGCGTACGCGGTCGAGGTCGGCGAGGTTGTGGCGGGCGTCCTCGGCGGCGCGCTTACCGGATTCGATGCCGAGGACCGCGCCCTTGTCGCCGACGCGTTCGGCAAGGGCGCCGGCGAAGAGGCCGACGCCGCAGTACAGGTCGAGGGCCATGTCGCCCTTCTTGGGCATCAGGCCCTGCATGACGGCCTCGACGAGGAGGTCGGCGGCCTTCGGGTGGACCTGCCAGAAGCCGCCGTTGCCGACGCGCCAGGTGCGGTCGGCGGCGCGTTCGCGGACGAAGGGGCGGCCGTGGACGCGGTGCACGCCGCCGTCCTTCTCGTGGACGCGCAGGACGGAGACCGGCTTGTCGAGTTCGACGATCGGCAGGCGGCCGCCGGGGCGGGGGGTGAGGACGACCTGGCGGTCGTGCGAGCCGGTGGCGGCGATCGCCTCGACGGTGGCGATCTGCGGCCACTCACGTTGCTCGATGCCGAGTTCGGAGACGCCGGGGGCGGCGATCATGCAGTGGTCGACCGGCTCGATGTCGTGGGAGCGGTGCTTGCGCAGGCCCGCGCGGCCCTCGGCGTCGACGGCGTACTGGACGCGGGTGCGCCAGGCCGGCACCTCGCCCTTGGCGACCTTGTCGCCGGGTGCGGGCTCGACGGTGCCGTCCCAGCAGGCGTCCTCGGGGGTGAGCCCGGCCAGGCGCTGGAGCTGCTCGGTGATCACCGCGGCCTTCAGACGGCGCTGGGCGCCGGGCGCGGCGTGCTGCCAGTCGCAGCCGCCGCAGCGGCCGGGGCCGGAGAAGGGGCAGGGGGCCTCGACGCGGTCCTTGGAGGCGTCGAGGACGGAGACGGCGTCGGCGCGCAGGAAGCGGGCGCCTTCTTCGCCGTCGGTGACGCGGGCGACGACGCGCTCACCGGGGAGGGCGTGCCGGACGAAGAGGACCTGGCCCTCGCCGGTGCGGGCGATGCAGTGACCGCCGTGCGCGACCGGGCCGACCTCGACCTCGTACTCCTCGCCGACCAGCGACTTCTTCGGTTCTGCCTGCATGGCGGGAGGGCTCCTGAGATGGGGTGGTGCCGGGGCGGTGCGGCGGGACGCCGACCGTCAAGTCTACGGCCCGGCGTGCGGTGCCCGGCGCCCCGTCCTCCCCGGGCGTCTGGGCGGCCGTGCCGCCCGGACCCGGCCGTGGCGCGGGTCCGGGGGCCGGCGGCTACTTCTTGGTGGCCGACTTTTCCTTCTTCGGCTGGCTGACCGGTCCGCGGCGGACGGCGCCGGGCGCGTTCCACTCGGCGCGCTTGCGGGCGCGCAGCTTGGCGGCCTCGGAGGAGTCCAGCTGCCAGGGCACGGACGTGACCATGACGCCGGGGGTGAACAGGAGGCGGCCCTTGAGGCGCAGCGCGGACTGGTTGTGGAGGAGGTGCTCGTACCAGTGGCCGACGACGTACTCGGGGATGTAGACGGAGACGGCGTCGCGCGGGCTCTCCTTACGAAGCGACTTGACGTAGTCGATGATCGGCCGGGTGATCTCGCGGTACGGGGAGGCCAGGACCTTCAGCGGCACCTCGATGCCGCGCCGCTCCCACTCCTCGCGCAGGGCCTTGGTGTCGGCCTGGTCCACGTCCACGCTGACCGCTTCGAGGCTGTCGGAGCGCATCAGCTTGGCGTAGTTCAGGGCGCGCAGGGTGGGCTTGTGGACCTTGGAGACCAGGACGAGGGAGTGCACCCGGGAGGGGCGGACCACCTCGTCGTCGGGGGTCTCCTCGGCGGCGATCTCGTCGGCGACCCGGTCGTAGTGGCGTCGGATCGCGGACATCGTCACGAAGAAGATGACCATGCCGAGCAGTGCGACCCAGGCGCCGTGGGTGAACTTCGTCAGGAGGACGACGACCAGGACCAGGCCCGTGAAGAAGGCGCCGAAGGCGTTGATGGCGCGCGAGCGGTGCATCCGGCGGCGCTTGGCGGGGTCGGTCTCCGAGCGCAGATGACGGTTCCAGTGACGGACCATGCCGATCTGGCTGAGCGTGAAGGAGACGAAGACACCGACGATGTAGAGCTGGATGAGCCGGGTGGAGTCCGCGCCGTAGAGGTAGACGAGGATCGCGGCGGCGCCGGCCAGCAGGACGATGCCGTTGGAGAACGCCAGGCGGTCGCCGCGGGTGTGCAGCTGGCGCGGCAGATAGCGGTCCTGGGCGAGGATCGAGCCGAGCAGCGGGAAGCCGTTGTAGGCGGTGTTGGCGGCGAGGAACAGCACCAGCGCGGTGGCGGCGGCCAGGATGACGAAGAGGAAGCTGCCCTTGCCGAAGACCGCCTCGGCCACCTGCGAGATGACCGGGTTCTGGGTGTAGCCGGAGCCGATCGGCTTGCCGTTCTGGAGCAGGTCGGTGGCCGGGTTCTCGGCCATCCGGACGTGGGTGGCCATGGCCAGGCCGATGATGCCGCAGAACATGGTGACGGCCAGGCCGCCCATGAGGGCCAGGGTGGTCGCGGCATTCTTGGACTTCGGCTTGCGGAAGGCCGGGACGCCGTTGGAGATCGCCTCGACGCCGGTGAGCGCGGCACAGCCGGAGGAGAAGGCGCGCAGCAGCAGGAAGACCAGTGCGAAGCCGGCCAGTCCGCCCTGTTCGGCGTGGATGGTGAAGCCCGCGGTGGGGGCCTGCATCGTGTCGCCCATGACGACGGCGCGGATCACACCCCAGGCGATCATGATGAAGACGCCGGCCACGAAGACGTACGTCGGGATCGCGAAGAGCTTGCCGGACTCCTTGACGCCGCGCAGGTTCATCAGCGTCAGCAGCACGATGATGGCGATCGCGCAGAGGGTCTTGTGCTGGACGACGAAGGGGATCGCGGAGCCCAGGTTCTCCACACCGGAGGCGATGGAGACCGCGACGGTCAGCACGTAGTCGACGAGCAGGGCGCTGGCGACCGTGAGACCCGCCTTGGGGCCGAGGTTGGTGGTGGCGACCTCGTAGTCGCCGCCGCCGCTCGGGTAGGCGTGCACGTTCTGCCGGTACGACGCCACGACCGTGAACATCAGCACCACGACCGCGACCGCGATCCAGGGGCTGAAGTGGTACGCAGAGACACCCGCGACGGACAGGACGAGGAGCACCTCGCCGGGCGCATAGGCCACCGAGGAGAGCGGGTCGGAGGCGAAGACGGGGAGTGCGATGCGCTTGGGAAGCAGGGTCTCCCCGAGCTTGTCGCTGCGCAGTGCGCGCCCGATCAAGATCCGTTTGGGCACGTCGGTCAGTTTGGACACGCAGAGGATGCTAAGCCTTCGTCAAGGCCCGCGCCCACCCGCTCCCCGCACCGGTGCCCACCCCCGGGAGCGCGCCGGGCCCCGTGGGGCACATCCGGCCTGCTGACGGGCGTTCCACGAGGCGGTGCCCGCACAGGATCCGCACGTCGCACGCACGGGCCGGACACGGCGGCCCGGCCTGTGTCGTTCGTCACGCACCGCCGGCAGTCGTCACGGGAACGAGTGGAGCCGTCACACAGTGATCACACCGGTGACGTGGTGCGACGCGGGGGTCACGGTGCGGCCCCGGGGCGGGGAAGCGGTCAGGGCTCCGCCCGCTCCCCCGCCCCGGGGTCAGCCCTGCCGGGCCGCGGCTCCGGCTCCTGGGGTGCGCGGCCGCCGGACGTGCAGATCACCGAGCCCCTGCCGGGTGGCCGCCAACAGCACCCGGTCCTGCGGCCGCAGGACGTAGTCGTCGCCGAGTTCGTGTACCAGGCGGGCCGGTTCGCGCTCGGTGTCCGGGGGTGGCGCGGCGGCCGCGGCCTGCGGTTGCGCTTCGTCGGGCGCGGAGGTGTCGACGGCCAGCACCCGCAGCCGCCCGGGCCGCGTCACCTCGGCGACGGTGCGGCCCTCCAGCGCGGGATTGCCGCGCACCCCGACCCGGGCGACCAGCAGCACCCGGCGCTCCACGGGGATGGCCCCCAGGATCTGACGCCCCATCATCGCGCCGGCGAAGGCGGGCGCGGCCAGGAAGGAGGTGCTGCGGCTGCGGGTGAGCGCCCCCGGGTGGGCGGCGCGCAGGGTGCGGTAGACGGCGGTGGCGAACCGGTCGTCGAACAGCCGCAGGGTGACCCGCAGCCCCGGGGTGACGCTGCGGGCATAGAGGGCGGCCTCCAGATTCGTGGTGTCCGCGCTGCTGAGGGCGAGCAGGGAGGCCGCCCGGCCGATCATCGCCGCCTCCAGGACCCCTTCCTGGGTGACGTCACCCAGGACGGTGGGCACCCGCAGCCGGCGGGCCAGTGCGATGCCCCGCGCCTCGGGGTCCGCCTCGATGCACACCACGGGGATGCCCCTCTCGTGCAGCCTGGCCAGGACGCGGGTGCCGACCTTGCCGAGGCCGAGCAGCACCACGTGCCCCGACAGGCCGCGCGGCGGGCGGCGCAGCGCGGAGGCGCTGCGGAAGGTGCCCAGCCCCTCGAACGCCGCCGCGACCAGCACCGGCAGCAGCAACAGCCCGGTCAGCCCGGACAGCAGCTGCAGGATCTTGCGGGGCAGCGGCTGGCCGAGCGCCGGATCGTTGATCGCGAAGAGGTCCAGCAGCGTGAGGTAGGCGCCGTGCACCGGGTCCAGCCCCGTGGTGAGCCAGGAGGCGACGGCCAGCGCCAGCACCGCGCCGACGACGCCGGCCAGGGACCAGCGCAGCCGCCGGGAGAAGAGCGAGGCGAGCGGCGCGCCCCGGCCGCGCAGCCGCGCGGGGCGTACCGGCCGCCCCGTATAGGAGACGGTCTCCAGGACGACGGTGCCGCAGCCGGCGGCCCCCGCGACCGCGGCGTCGTCGGGCAGCAGCAGCGGCCCCTCGTCGCCGCCGTGGCCCGAACCCGGCTCCTGGCCGGGGTCGTTGGCGGCGGCGGGCAACAGCGCCAGGGTGCACAGGCCGGGGTCACCGGGCCGGCCGGGCGGCACCGGCATCCGCTCCACCGCCCGCAGCAGCAGCCCGTCCGCCTCGATGACCTTGCTGGTCCCGGCGACCGCGGTGGCCACGAGCGCGGGGGCCACCGTGTCGGCGTCGGACAGCACCGTCGTTGAGGCATCGGCGGCGTCGGAAGCCCCCGCGTCCCCGCCGCCGGCGGTGTCCAGGGCGGCGACCGCCGCGGCCTGGTCGAGCAACTCCTCCAGGTGCTGGCCGAGTTTGCGGTTGTAGAGCCGGATGACCAGCCGCAGGCGGGGGTTGAGCCGGCGGGCACGCAGCGCGGCGTGGATGTTGAGCTCGTCGTCGTCATAGACGAGTGCCAGCGCGCCCGCCGTGGCGACGCCCGCCTCGGCCAGCGCCAGGTCGTCCGGCTGCGCCGCCTCCACGATCCGGACGGCCTCCTCCGGGGGTTCCGTGCCGTCCCCGAGGGCCTCGGACGGCGCCGGCGGGGTACGGGCGACCGCCGCGGACACCCGGCCCAGGAGCGCGGTCGCCCGGTCGAGCGCACGGGCCGGCGGCGGGATGCGGGGGCGGTGCGGCTCCCGGGCGGAGGGGACGACCAGCGTCACCCGTTCGCCGTAGACGTCCCGGAGCTCGGCGGCCAGCCGGCGCGCGAGCGCGTCGTCGCCGCAGACCACCATGTGCGAGGTGTAGGAGCCCTGTTGGGGCTGGAGAGGCAGGTTGGGCACATCGCCCAGCGTGCCCTACGGGAGCGGCGCGGCGCAGCCCGGTGCGGGAGGCGCTCACGCCGCCGGGCGGGGCCCCATCCGAATGGCGCCCACCGCGCCCCCTACCGGGGTGGGCATTGCGGCTACGGTTGTACCGGACCACGGCGCGGGCGGCGCTCCCGCCAACCCCGCCGGGTCCGTGTCGCGAGCCGTGGCCTCGTGTCGCCGGTACTGGGAGAAGGAAGTAGTGAGCAGGGTGTTTGTGCAGGTCATCGCGCTAGTACAGGGCACGGGGTAATCAGCATGCACATCGTCATCATGGGGTGCGGGCGCGTGGGCTCCGCGCTCGCGCAGACCCTGGAGAGCAAGGGTCACACCATCGCGGTGGTCGATCAGGACCCGACCGCGTTCCGTCGCCTGGGGTCGTCCTTCGGCGGCCGCCGGGTGACCGGCGTCGGCTTCGACCAGGACACCCTGCGCGAGGCCGGCATCGAGGAGGCGGGCGCCTTCGCCGCCGTCTCCAGCGGTGACAACTCCAACATCATCGCCGCCCGGGTGGCCCGCGAGATGTTCGGCGTCGAGAACGTCGCGGCCCGTATCTACGACCCGCGCCGCGCCGAGGTCTACCAGCGCCTGGGCATCCCCACCGTCGCCACCGTCCGCTGGACGGCCGACCAGATGCTGCGCCGGCTGCTGCCCTCGGGCGCGGAGCCGCTGTGGCGGGACCCGAGCGGCGGCGTCCAGCTCGCCGAGGTCCACACCGACCCGTCCTGGGTCGGACACAAGATCAGCACGCTGCAGGAGGAGACCGGCGTCCGCGTCGCGTTCCTCACCCGGCTGGGCGAGGCGATGCTGCCGACCTCGCAGACGGTGCTGCAGGAAGGCGACCTGGTGCACGTGATGATGCGCACCGACGAGGTCGAGAAGGTCGAGGCGGCATTCGCCACGGGTCCCGAGGGGGCGCAGTCATGAGGGTCGCGATTGCGGGCGCGGGCGCGGTGGGCCGTTCCATCGCCGGCGAGCTCCTGGAGAACGGTCACGAGATCCTGCTCATCGACAAGGCGCCGACCGCCATCTCGGTGGAGCGGGTGCCGCTGGCCGAGTGGCTGCTGGCCGACGCCTGTGAGATCACCTCGCTGGACGAGGCGGCGCTGCAGCGGTGCAACGTCGTCATCGCGGCGACCGGTGACGACAAGGTCAACCTCGTCGTCTCGCTGCTCGCCAAGACCGAGTACGGCGTGCCGCGGGTGGTCGCGCGGGTCAACAACCCCAAGAACGAGTGGCTGTTCAACGAGTCCTGGGGCGTCGATGTCGCGGTCTCCACACCGCGTCTGATGTCGGCGCTGGTCGAGGAGGCCGTCAGCGTCGGTGACCTGGTGCGGCTGCTGCGCTTCAGCCACGGCGACGCCAACCTCGTCGAGCTGACGCTGCCGCCGGAGGCCGCGCTGGCCGGCACCCGGGTCGGCGACGTGGAGTGGCCCCAGGACACCTCCCTCGTCACGATCATCCGCGGCACGCGGGTGCTGACGCCCAACAAGGAGGACGCGCTGGAGGCCGGTGACGAGCTGCTGTTCGTCGCGGCGCAGTCGCGCGAGGAGCAGCTGGAGGACCTGCTGTCGGTGCGGCACGAGGGCTCCTAGCGCCGGCCGCTTCGGCCCGCTGAACGTTGTGGCCCGGGAACCGTACGGTTCCCGGGCCACAGCGTTCGGTGCGTCGGCGGAGTCAGCGGCGGTGCCGCGGCCCCTGCGGGCGCTCGGGGGCGGCCGGCGCCGCGAGGTCCCCGTACGGCTCGCCGGCCCCCCGGTCCGCGGCGGCGCGCTCGCCGCGGCGGCGCTCGGCGGCCTCCTCCTCGGCCTTCTCCTTCGCCTCCATCTCGGCGAAGACGTCGATCGGCGGCGGGGCCTTCGCCAGGAAGATCCAGGTGAGGTAGACGGCGAGCAGGAACGGCGGGATCTTCAGCGCGATCAGCACCCAGCCGAGCTGGGTGGTGTCGGCCCACCAGTACAGCGGGAAGAGGATCGCGCACTTGGCGAGCAGGATCAGCCCCCAGGCCCAGCTGGACTTGGCGTACGCCTTCTTGCGGCCGGGGTTGCGGGTGCGCCAGGAGAGGTTCTCCTTGAACACCGGCCCCAGCATCAGCCCGATCAGCGGAACGCCGGCGAGCGTGGTGCCGAGGTAGGCGGCGGCCAGCCCGAGGGTGTAGAGCATGCCCGGCAGGTAGAAGTCCTTGGCGTTGCCGGTCATCATCGCGAAGGCCACGCCGAAGGCCACCCCGAGGACACCACTGAACGCGTGCTTGACGGTGTCCCTGCGGACCAGGCGCACGGCCGCCAGCACCAGCGAGACCACCAGCGCGGCGATCGCCGAGACGTGCAGATCCTTGTTGATCGTGAAGATCGTGACGAACAGCAGGCCGGGGACCACGGTCTCCACCATGCCGCGCACGCCGCCGAACGCCTCGAACAGCGCGGCCTCGGTCAGCTGCCTGCCGTCGGGGGCGTCCTCGGCGCCCTGGCCGGACGGAGCGGGCGAGGGGCCTGCGGAGGGATCGGGATGGGCATGCGCGTCAGTGGTCGGTCGGTCGTAAGACGTCACCGGCTACTCCTGTCCGAGCGGTCGGAGTTCGTACTTCGGATTGAAGAGCACCCGGCGTCCGTGGCTCAGCGAGACCCGGCCCGAGGCGATGAGCTTGCGGCCCGGCTCGATCCCGACGATGGAGCGGCGTCCCAGCCACACCACGTCGAGCGCCGCGGAGCCGTCGAACAGCTCCGCCTCGAGCGCGGGCACTCCGGCGCGCGGCCGCAGCGTGACATGCCGCAGGGTGCCGGTGACCTTGACTATCTGGCGGTCGTCGCAGTCGCAGATACGGGTGCACCCCGCGTTCTGCGCATCCTGTTGCAGCTCGGCGGACTGCAGCTCCTCCTCGGAGGAGGACAGCCGGTCGAGCATCCGGCGGAAGCGACCGGCCGGTTTCTCGGATCGGGTCCCAGCACTCATGCGCCCAGCGTACCGGTGGCCGGGGCGGCGGATCACGGCCCGCAGAGGGACTTCGTCCCCGCCTGACAAAGCCGCGCCCGGCCGGGTGGGCCGCCGCGGGCACTACTGCTCGAAGCGGTATCCCATGCCCGGCTCGGTGATGAAGTGCTCCGGGTGCGAGGGGTCGCCCTCCAGCTTGCGGCGGAGCTGGGCCATGTACACCCGCAGATAGTTGGTCTCCGTGCCGTACGAGGGGCCCCAGACCTCCTGGAGCAGCTGCTTCTGGCTGACCAGCCGGCCCGCGTTGCGGACCAGGACCTCCAGGAGGTGCCACTCGGTGGGGGTCAGCCGGATGTCCCGCCCGCCGCGGTTGACCTTCTTCGCGGCGAGGTCGACGGTGAACCCCGCGGTCTCGACGATCACCTCGTCGTCTGCCGGCCCGGTCGGCTCGGCCCGGCGCACCGCCGCCCGCAGCCGGGCCAGCAGCTCGTCCATGCCGAACGGCTTGGTGACGTAGTCGTCCGCGCCGGCGTCCAGCGCCTCCACCTTCTCGTCGGAGGTCTGCCGCGCCGAGAGCACCAGGATCGGCACCCGCGTCCAGCCCCGCAGGCCCTTGATCACCTCGACGCCGTCCATGTCGGGCAGGCCGAGGTCGAGGACGATCACATCGGGGTGACGGGCGGCCGCGAGCTTCAGCGCGGTGGCCCCGTCGGGGGCGGCGTCGACCTCGTACTTGCGCGCCTTCAGGTTGATCACGAGGGCGCGGACGATCTGCGGCTCGTCATCGACCACAAGCACCCGGTTCACTGGCGTTCTCCTCGCGGTGTCGTCCCCCGGCGGGCCGGGCCCGCCGGAGGTGGGGTGGGGGTGATCCCGGCGGCCGGGATCATGTCGTGGCCCGCGCCGGGAGACCGGGCCTGGCGGGCGGCCCGCCGGGGGCGGCCCGGAGGGTGAGCACCATGGTCATCCCGCCGCCGGGGGTGTCCTCGGCGGCGAGGGTGCCGCCCATCGCCTCCGCGAAGCCGCGCGCCACGGCCAGTCCCAGCCCCACGCCGGCGCCGCGCGGCGCGTCACCGTAGCGCTGGAAGGGCTCGAAGATCCGGTCCTTGGCGCCGTCCGGCACCCCCGGACCGCGGTCGGCGATCCGCAGCTCCACCCGGTCGCCGAGCGCGCTGGCCGAGACCAGCACCGCCCGCCCGTCCGGGCTGTATTTGACGGCGTTCTCGACGAGGTTGGCGACCGAACGCTCCAGCAGCCCCGGGTCGACCGCGACGATCGGCAGCTCCTCGGGGATGTCGAGGGTGACGCTGCCCTCCGGGACGCCGCCCAGCGCCATCGGCACCACCTCGTCGAGGTCGATGTCGCGGATCAGCGGGGTGACGGTGCCGGTCTGCAGCCGGGACATGTCCAGGAGATTGCCGACGAGATGATCCAGCCGGTCGGCGCCCGCCTCGATGCCGGCCAGCAGCTCCGCCTCGTCCTCCCGGGACCAGGCGACATCGTCGGAGCGCAGGGAGGTCACGGAGGCCTTGATGCTCGCCAGGGGGGTGCGCAGATCGTGGCTGACGGCGGCCAGCAGCGCCGTGCGGATCCGGTTGCCCTCGGCCAGCTCCCGGGCCCGCTCCGCCTCGCCCACCAGCCGCTGCCGGTCCAGTACGACGGCGGCCTGGGCGGCGAACGCGGCCAGCACCCGGCGGTCCTCCGCGGGCAGCACCCGGCCCCGCAGCGCCAGCGCCATGTGGTCGCCCACCGGCATGTCGACATCGGCGTCCTCGGGGCGCAGCAGCGGCGCGCCGTGGTCGGTGCCGGCCCGGCCCGCGCAGGTCCACGGCTCGACGTCGCCGGCCCGCTCCAGCAGCGCCACCGTCTCCATGCCGAAGGTCTCGCGCACCCGCTCCAGCAGCGCGTCCAGCGTCGTCTCACCGCGCAGCACGCTGCCCGCCAGGAAGGAGAGGATCTCCGACTCGGCACGCAGCCTGGCGGCCTGGTGGGTGCGCCGGGCGGCGAGATCCACCACGGAGGCGACCGACACCGCGACCGCGAAGAAGATCACGATCGCGACGAGGTTCTCCGGGTCGCTGACCGTGAGGGTGTGCGTCGGCGGGGTGAAGTAGAAGTTCAGCAGCAGCGATCCGGCCGCGGCCGACGCCAGCGCCGGCAGCTGCCCGCCGAGCAGCGCGGCCACGACGGTCAGGAAGAGGAACAGCAGCACGTCGTTGGCCAGCCCGGGTCCGTTGGCGATGCCGGTCAGCAGCAGCGAGAGCAGCACCGGGCCGACGACACCGACGAGCCAGCCGGCGATGATCCGGGCCCGCCCCAGCCGTGCCCCGCGCACCACCGGAAGCCCCCGGCCCTTGGCGGCCTCCTCGTGGGTGACGATGTGCACATCGAGATCGGGTCCGGAATCCCGGGCCACGCTCGCGCCCACACCGGGCCCGAACACGTACTGCCAGGCCTTGCGGCGACTGGACCCCAGCACGATCTGGGTGGCGTTGACCCCCCGCGCGAACTCCAGCAGGGCACCGGAGATGTCGTCGCCGATGACGTGATGGAACGTTCCTCCCAGGTCCTCCACCAGCGTGCGCTGGACGGCGAGTTCCTTGGGCGAGGCCGAGGTCAGCCCGTCACTGCGGGCGATGTAGACGGCGAGCACCTCGCTGCCCGACCCCTTGGCGGCCATCCGGGCCGCACGGCGGATCAGCGTCCGCCCCTCCGGCCCGCCGGTGAGCCCGACCACGATGCGCTCGCGCGCCTGCCAGGTGGAGCGGATCGAGTGCTCCGCGCGGTACTCCTGCAGATACTCGTCCACCCGGTCGGCGACCCACAGCAGCGCCAGCTCGCGCAGCGCCGTGAGGTTGCCCGGCCGGAAGTAGTTGGACAGGGCGGCGTCCACCTTGTCGGACTGGTAGATGTTGCCGTGCGCCATCCGCCGGCGGATCGCCTGGGGTGACATGTCGACAAGCTCGATCTGGTCGGCCCGGCGGACCACCTCGTCCGGTACGGTCTCGCGCTGCCGCACCCCCGTTATGGCCTCGACGACGTCCCCGAGCGACTCCAGATGCTGGATGTTCACCGTCGAGATCACATCGATCCCGGCCTCCAGCAGCTCCTCGACGTCCTGCCACCGCTTGCCGTTGCGCGACCCGGGGACGTTGGTGTGCGCCAGCTCGTCGACCAGCGCCACGGCCGGCCCGCGGGCCCGCACCGCGTCCACGTCCATTTCGGTGAAAAGCGCGCCGCGGTACTCCAGCTCCCGGCGCCGGATCTGCTCCAGTCCGTGCAGCATGACCTCCGTACGGGGCCTGCCGTGATGCTCGACGAACGCCACCACGAGGTCCGTGCCCCGCTCCACACGCCGGTGCGCCTCGGACAGCATCGCGTACGTCTTGCCGACGCCCGGTGCCGCGCCGAGATATATCCGTAGCTTGCCGCGTGCCATGGCCCCATTGTCTTACGTGAAGGCCGCCCCCACCGGGCTGACCCTGCTGCGACCCTACGACCCGACAAGGGCACAAAAGCCTCCGCGGACGACTTCACGACAGGTCTTGACGGGACTCTGATGGGGGGCTCGGGAGGGGCGGGACGTCCGGTCGGTCGGTCCCGGGGCGGGACGCGGACGGACCGCGGAAGGTGGACGGCACACGACCGCGCCGACCGGGCGGTGAGGAACCGCGGACGGACGGGAAAAGCCGTCGCCCGGCCACCGCACGGCTGCAACGATGACCGGCATGACCGAGGCACAGCTGACCACGCCCCGCATCCCCGGCGTACGGATCGCCCACACCTCCGGCCTGGACACCGCCACCCTCAAGGCGGTCCGCGCCCTCCTCTACGACGTCTTCGACGACATGACCGCGGAGGACTGGGAACACGCGCTCGGCGGTCTGCACGCCCTGGTCCAGGAGGACGGCGAGGTGATCGGGCACGCCTCCGTGATCCAGCGGCGTCTGCTGCACGGCGGCCGGGCGCTGCGCTGCGGGTACGTGGAGGGCGTGGGCGTCCGTGCGGACCGGCGCGGACGCGGCCACGGCGCGGCCATGATGGACGCGCTGGAGCGGGTGGTCCGCGGCGGCTACGACCTCGGCGCACTCGGTGCCTCCGACGAGGCCGCCTCCTTCTACGCGGCCCGCGGCTGGCAACTGTGGCGCGGCCACTCCTGGGCGCTGACCCCGTACGGCATCCGGCGCACCGCCGACGAGGACGGCTGCATCTACGTCCTGCCGACCGCCACCACGGCACTCGACCTCGACACCGACCTCACCTGCGACTGGCGTGACGGGGACGTCTGGTAGATCGAGGCGGGCGGGAGACACAGGGGGACGGCAGGGGGCCTTGGGCGGGGTGGAGGGCGCGGGGGCAGGAAGCAGGGGGGGCTGGCCTTGGGGCGGGGCTGGGGCTGGGGCCGGCCATACTGCCGGTCGCGTCAGTATTGCGTACGGCGCGACACGGCGGGCAACGCCTGTGGACAACTCCCGCAACGACCCGTGATGCAGGCGCACTTCAGCCTCCCGCCGCGCCGGCCACAAGGGCCGCAACAGCGGGAGGCCACACCTGCGGCGACTGGGCCCCGCAAGGTCCAGCGCCCCACCCCCGCCGCAAGCACCACACCCTTCCCCGTCAGGCCCCCCGCCCCCGCGCCAGCTCCCTCAGCGCGGCATTCAACTCCAGTACGTTCACCCGGGGTTCGCCCATGAAGCCCAGGGTGCGGCCGTCCGTATGGTCCGTGACCAGCCGGTGGACCCGGTCGGCGGGGAGGTGGTTCTCCTTGGCGACGCGGTCGGCCTGGAGCTGGGCGTAGGCCGGGGAGATGTCCGGGTCGAGGCCGGAGCCCGAGGAGGTGACGGCGTCGGCCGGGACCTCCGAGGCGGGCACCCCGTACGTCTCGGCGACCCACTGCTTGCGCTCCTTGACCGCCTTCACCAGGTCGGTGTTGGTCGCGCCCAGGTTGGACGCGCCGGAGACCTGGAGGTCGTACCGCGTATTGACGCCGTTGGTCCGGTTGCTGCCCAGTCCCGCCGAGGGGCGCGGCTGGAAGAACTTCAGGTCCGGGACGGGATTGCCCTGCTTGTCCTTGCCCTTGTCGTAGCGCTGGCCGATCAGCGAGGAGCCGACGACCTTCCCCTGGGAGCTCACCTCGGAGCCGTTGGCCCGGCCGGGGAACGCCGCCTGGGCCACGCCGGTGACCACCAGCGGGTAGAGGACCCCGCAGACCACGGTCAGTACGAGCAGGGCGCGCAGGCCCGCCCCCATCAAGCGGGCGGTGTTGCGTACGGGGTGGTTCACGGCGGTCACCCGATTCCGGGGATGAGGGAGAGGAGCAGGTCGATGAGTTTGATGCCGAGGAACGGGGCGATCAGGCCGCCGAGTCCGTAGACGGCGAGGTTGCGCCGCAGCATCCGGTCGGCGCTGACCGGCCGGTACCGCACGCCCCGGAGGGCGAGCGGCACCAGGGCGACGATGACCAGCGCGTTGAAGATGATCGCCGAGAGGATCGCGGAGTTGGGGCTGGAGAGCCGCATGATGTTGAGGGTGTCCAGGCCCGGGTAGGCCACCGCGAACATCGCCGGGATGATCGCGAAGTACTTCGCGACGTCGTTGGCGATCGAGAAGGTCGTCAGCGCGCCCCGGGTGATGAGCAGTTGCTTGCCGATCTCGACGATCTCGATGAGCTTGGTCGGGTCGGAGTCCAGATCCACCATGTTCCCGGCCTCCTTGGCGGCCGAGGTGCCGGTGTTCATCGCCACACCGACGTCCGCCTGTGCGAGCGCGGGCGCGTCGTTGGTGCCGTCACCGGTCATCGCGACCAGCTTGCCGCCGGCCTGTTCGCGCTTGATGAGCGCCATCTTGTCCTCGGGGGTGGCTTCCGCGAGGAAGTCGTCCACGCCCGCCTCCTCGGCGATGGCCTTGGCCGTCAGCGGGTTGTCGCCCGTGATCATGACGGTCTTGATGCCCATCCGCCGCAGTTCGACGAAGCGTTCGCGCATGCCCTCCTTGACGACGTCCTTGAGGTGGATGACGCCCAGGACCCGCGGACCGCTCTCGTCCTCCAGGGCGACCAGCAGCGGGGTGCCGCCGGCCTCGGCGATGGCGTCGGTGAGCCGGCGGGCGTCCTCGGCGACGGGGCCGCCGCGTTCCCGGACCCAGGCGATGACCGCGCCGGACGCGCCCTTGCGGACCTTGCGCCCGTCGACGTCCACGCCCGACATCCGGGTCTGGGCGGTGAACGGGATCCACTCGGCGCCCGTCAACTCACCCTGGTGGCGTTCGCGCAGTCCGTACGTCTCCTTGGCGAGGACGACGACGGAGCGGCCCTCGGGGGTCTCGTCGGCCAGTGACGACAGCTGGGCCGCGTCGGCGACCTCGGCCGCGGTGGTGCCGCGTACCGGGACGAACTCGGCTGCCCGTCGGTTGCCGAGGGTGATGGTGCCGGTCTTGTCGAGCAGCAATGTCGATACATCGCCCGCGGCTTCGACGGCGCGGCCGGACATGGCCAGGACGTTGCGCTGCACGAGCCGGTCCATGCCGGCGATGCCGATGGCCGAGAGCAGCGCGCCGATCGTCGTCGGGATCAGGCAGACCAGCAGGGCGAGCAGCACGATCATGGGCTGCTCGGCGCCCGCGTAGATCGCGAACGGCTGGAGGGTGACGACGGCCAGCAGGAAGATGATGGTGAGCGAGGCGAGCAGGATGTTCAGCGCGACCTCGTTGGGGGTCTTCTGCCGTGCGGCGCCCTCGACGAGGTTGATCATCCGGTCGATGAAGGTCTCACCGGGCCGCGTCGTGATCTTGATGACGATGCGGTCGGAGAGCACCTTCGTCCCGCCGGTCACCGCGCAGCGGTCGCCGCCGGACTCCCGGATGACCGGGGCCGATTCACCGGTGATGGCCGACTCGTCGACGGAGGCCACGCCGTCCACGACATCGCCGTCACCGGGGATGATGTCGCCGGCCTCACAGACCACCAGGTCGCCGATGCGCAGAGCGGTGCCGGGTACGTGCTCCTCGCTCCCGTCGGTGAGGCGGCGCGCCACGGTATCGGTCTTGGCCTTGCGCAGGGTGTCGGCCTGCGCCTTGCCGCGGCCTTCGGCGACCGCCTCGGCGAGGTTGGCGAACAGCACGGTCAGCCACAGCCAGGCGGCGATCGCCCAGCCGAACCAGTCCGCCGGGGAGGTGCAGGCGAAGACGGTGGTCAGCACGGAGCCGACCTCGACCACGAACATCACGGGGGACTTGATCATCACCCGCGGGTCGAGTTTGCGCAGCGCGTCCGGCAGGGAGGTGATCAGCTGCCGGGGGTCGAAGAGTCCACCGCCCACGCGGCCGCCGCCGGGCTGCTGCCCGCCGGGGGCGTCCTGGTGCGGCGCGCGGGCCGGGGTGAGTGTCGAGCGGGAGGCCATGGTGCCGGGCTCCTCCGGTTTCACGGGGACGGTCATGACAGCCCCTCCGCCAGCGGGCCGAGGGCCAGCGCCGGGAAGTAGGTCAGACCGGTGACGATCAGGATCGTGCCGACGAGCAGCCCGGCGAAGAGCGGCTTTTCGGTACGCAGGGTGCCCGCGGTCTCGGGGACCGGCTGCTGTTCGGCGAGCGAGCCGGCGAGGGCGAGCACGAACACCATGGGCAGGAAGCGGCCGAGCAGCACGGCCAGGCCGATCGTGGTGTTGTACCAGGGCGTGTTGGCGTTCAGTCCGGCGAAGGCCGAGCCGTTGTTGTTGGCGCCGGAGGTGAACGCGTAGAGGACCTCGGAGAAGCCGTGCGAACCGGCGCCCAGCGCCTTGGTGTTGAGCATCGAGCCCAGCGCGTCCGGCAGCACCATCGATGCCGCGGTGAAGCCGAGGACCAGCGTCGGGGTGATGAGGAGGTAGCAGGCGGCGAGCTTGATCTCGCGGGTGCCGATCTTCTTGCCGAGGTATTCGGGCGTGCGGCCCACCATCAGGCCGGCGAGGAACACCGCGATGACCGCCATGACGAGCATGCCGTAGAGCCCGGAGCCCACCCCGCCGGGGGCGATCTCGCCCAGCATCATGCCGAGCAGCTGGAGGCCGCCGCCGAAGGCGGTGAACGAGGAGTGGAAGGCGTCGACCGCGCCGGTGGAGGTCAGGGTGGTGGCCACCGAGAAGATCGCGGAGGAGCCGACACCGAAGCGGGTCTCCTTGCCCTCCATGGCGGCGCCCGCGGCCTGCAGGGCGGGGCCGCCGTGGGTGAATTCGCTCCACATCATCAGCGCGGTGAAACCGAGCCAGATGACGACGGTGGTGGCGAGGATCGCGTACCCCTGCTTCACGTTCCCGACCATCTTGCCGAAGGTGCGGGTCAGCGCGAACGGGATGACCAGGATCAGGAAGATCTCGAAGAGGTTGCTGAAGGCGTTCGGGTTCTCGAAGGGGTGGGCGGAGTTGGCGTTGAAGTAGCCGCCCCCGTTGGTGCCCAGTTCCTTGATGGCCTCCTGGGAGGCGACCGCGCCGCCGTTGGTCTGCTGGGCGCCGCCCATGAACTGGCCGACCTCGTGGATGCCGGAGAAGTTCTGCAGGGCACCGCAGGCGACCAGGACGAGGGCGCCGACGACCGCGATCGGGACGAGCACCCGCACCGTGCCGCGGACCAGGTCGGCCCAGAAGTTGCCGAGTTCGCCGGTGCGGGACCGGGCGAAGCCGCGGACCAGTGCGACGGCGACGGCCATGCCGGTGGCGGCGGACACGAAGGTCTGCACCGCGAGGCCGGCGGTCTGTACGACGTGGCCCATGGCCTGCTCGCCGCTGTAGGACTGCCAGTTGGTGTTGGTGACGAACGACGCCGCGGTGTTGAACGCTTGGTCCGGGCTGATCGACGCGAAGCCGAGGGACAGCGGCAGCCCGCCCTGGACGCGCTGGAGCAGGTACAGGAGGAGCACGCCCGCCGCGGAGAAGGCCAGGACGCCGCGCAGATACGCCGGCCAGCGCATCCCGGCGTCCGGGTTGGCGCCGATGCAGCGGTAGAGGACCTTCTCGACGCGCAGGTGCCGGGGCGCACTGTAGACGGCGGCCATGTAGTCGCCGAGGGGGCGGTACGCCAGGGCCAGCGCCGCGGCGAGCGCGGTCAGCTGGAGCACGCCGGCGAGGGCGGGGCTCATCGGGCCCGCCGCGACAACAGCGGTGGACACCTCAGAACCTCTCCGGGAAGACGAGGGCGAGGACCAGGTAGCCGAGCAGGGCGACGGCCACGAGCAGCCCGACGGTGTTCTCGACGGTCACAGCTTCGCCACCCCCTTGGCGACGAGAGCCACCAGGGCGAAGACCGCGAGGGTGACGACGACGAAGGCCACGTCGGCCATCGGGCGCTCCTAGAGGGAGGAGGAGGTAGGGACTCCTAGAGCAAAGCGCCCTTCCCGCCGCCCGCGACCGCCGTTGACGCCTCCCTTACGGCCATTGGCGCCCCGTTGACGCAATCTCTACGCCCTGCGGCCTGACCTGGGCGGACGACAAGGGCCCGTACCCCCTGTCGGGGAGTACGGGCCCATGTGACCGTCAGGATCCAGCCGCTACCGGGGCGCCCTCGCGCCGCCCGGCCGCCGTCCGTGTCAGCGGATCTCGGTGATCTCCGGCCCGCGTTCCAGACGCTCCACACCGCCGCCGAAGCGCGACTGCTCGACCGGCTCCTGCTGCACACCGTCCGGCACCATCTGGGCGTCGTCCGGCAGCTTCAGGACGATCGGGTCACGCGGCGCCATCGGGGACTCACCGCGGATGACGACGGTGTCCCGGAAGATGTGCTCCAGCACGCCCGCGGCCTGCGGCTGCACCGCGCCCTGGCCGGAGATCACGCCGCGCAGGAACCAGCGGGGGCCGTCGACACCGACGAAGCGCACGACCTGCACCCCGTTCGTGCCGTCCGGCAGCTGCACGGGTACCTGGGCGCGCAGCTCCCAGCCCAGCGGGCCCTCGACCTCGTCGATGACGCCGCCCTGCTGGGTGATGCCGGAGGCGATCTCCTCGCGGACCTCGCCCCAGATCCCCTCGTTCTTGGGGGCGGCGAAGGCCTGCAGCTGCACGGCGCTGTCCTGCAGCACCACGGTCGCGGCGACGATGGCGTCACCGGCGACCTCCACCCGAAGCTCCATGCCCTCGACACCGGGCACGAACAGGCCGCCGAGGTCCACCCGGCCCTCACCGGGCTCGGAGACCTCCGCCGCGTCCCAGGGGCCGTCGGGCCGCGGCGCGGGCGGAAGACTGAGCCGCTGCTGTGCCGCCGCCTCGTCCTCGTCGGCGTCGCTCACCGCTTGCCCGTCGGCGAGCGTGGTGTCCCTGGCCGACTCTTCAGGAGCCTCGTTCTTCTTGCGACGTCCGAACACGTCACTGTCCTTCCCGGTCGGCACCGACCGATGCGTATTCATTCCCGCCCGTGGAGCCGTCCACCGCCGCATGACCGCCGGTGGAACCGAATCCCCCCTCGGCCCGCGCCGAGCCGGGAAGTTCCGCCACCTCGTGGAAGCGCACCTTCTCGACCTGCTGGACGACCAATTGGGCGATCCGGTCGAATCGTTCGAACCGCACGCTCTCGCGCGGGTCCAGATTGACCACGATCACCTTGATCTCTCCACGGTACCCGGCATCGACCGTCCCGGGGGCATTCACCAGTGCCAGTCCGCACCGGGCGGCCAGCCCGGACCGCGGGTGCACGAACGCCGCATAGCCCTCGGGAAGGGCGATCGACACCCCGGTGGGCAGCACGGTGCGCTCCCCCGGCGCCAGCTCGGCTGCCTCGGTGGTCACCAGGTCCGCGCCGGCGTCGCCGGGATGCCCGTACGACGGAACGGGCACCTCCGGGTCCAGTCGCCGCAGCAGCACCCCGACGGGTTCACGTCCCTGACTCACGGGTTCACCTCGAAAGCACGCGCGCGCTTGGCCTGGTCCGGGTCGGCCATCGCCGCCTGGATCTCCTCGGCCCTTCCGTTGTCGATGAAGTGGTCGACCTTCACCTCGATGAAGACGGCCTCGGCGCGCACCGCGACCGGGCCGTCCGGACCGCCTATGCGGCCCACGGCCGACGAGTAGATCTTGCGCCGGTGGACCGCGGTGACCCGCGCGTCCAGATGCAGCACCGTGCCCAGCGGCACCGGCCGTACGAAGTCGGTCTCCAGCCGGCCGGTCACCGCGATCACCCGCAGCAGCCAGTTCAGCGAGCCGAGCGTCTCGTCCAGCGCGGTGGCCAGCACCCCGCCGTGCGCCAGGCCGGGCGCACCCTGGTGGGCCTCCTTGACGGTGAACTCCGCCCGTACACTCACGCCCTCGCCGGCCCGCGCCTCGAGGTGCAGGCCGTGGGGCTGGCCCGTGCCGCAGCCGAAGCACCGGTCGTAGTGCGCGCCGAGGAGCTCTCCGGGCGCCGGCGCGTCGGGGTGCCGGACCGGAGCGACGGCGTCCTTCGGTGGCGTCAGCCGCGTCAGCTCCGCCCTCGTTCTGTCAGTTCCACTCACGAGTGCAGACCCTACCCGCGCACGTCACGGGCCCGCGCCGCCGTGCCAAGCTGGAGCCATGCAGTCGTACGAAGAACGTCTCACCGCGCCCCGCTCCTGGTGGGTGATCGCCGCGCTGATCGGCGTCGCCTGCGCCCTGATGCTGCTCCCCGTGGGGACCCTGCCGATGCTCGGCGGGCTGATCGGCGGGGCGGCGCTGTCCGCGGTGGCGGTGAGCACGTACGGCTCGGCGCGGATCCGGGTGGTGGGCGGCGCGCTGATCGCCGGCGAGGCGAAGATCCCCGGGTCGGCGCTGGGCGAGGCGCGGGCGCTGGACGCGGACGAGGCGCTGGCCTGGCGTACGTACAAGGCGGATGCCCGCGCGTTCATGCTGCTGCGCAGCTATGTCCGCACCGCGGTGCGGGTGGAGATCACCGACCCCGGGGACCCCACGCCCTACGCCTATCTGTCGACGCGGGACCCGGAGCGTCTGGTGGCGGCGCTGGCGGCCGTACGCACCTGACCGGAGGCCGGGTGCCCGCTTCCGCCGTAGGGCGGGTGGCGGGCGGCTGCGGCACCGTCAGTCGTGCGGCGGGGCGGCCGGCCCCGAGCCGGGGAGGGCATCCCAGGAGACCTGGTGTGCGCGCAGGTCCTTACGGATCCGTTCCGCGAGCTTTCCGGTGTCCCGGCGGTTCATGAACGCGCCGACGGCGGCGCCGATCATGAACGGTGTGAGGTTGGGGAGGTTGCGCAGGGTGCGCTTCATGATCTGCCGGCGCAGTTCCCGCCGCATCTGCCCGCCGAGGGCGAAGTTCAGCGAGGCCGGCTTGGTGACGTCGATGCCCCGTTCCTCGGTCCAGGAGGTCACGCAGGCCATCGCGCGCTGCCGGAAGTTGCCCGCCGGCCGCAGGCCGTAGACCTCGTGCAGCTCGGCGATCAGCTTGATCTCGACCGAGGCGACGCCGGTGACCTCGGCGGCCAGCTCGGCCGGCATGGCGGGCGGTACGGGCAGCATCGCCGCCGCGCCGACGCCCGCTCCGACGGTCGCGGTGGCCGCGCAGGCGCCCGCGACGAGCTTGTCGGCCAGTTCCTCGGGGGTCAGTCCGGGGAACTGGGCGCGCAGCGTCGCCAGATCGCGGACCGGGATCCGCGGGGCGGTGTCGATGATGCGGTCGGCGATCACGGCGATCGCTGCCCGCACCCTGCCACCGCGTCCTGCCGCACCGCGGCCGGTCAGGGCCTCGAGCGAGGCCTCGTGACCTCGCTCCTGCGGTGCTCCACTCGTCAGCTCCGTGGGGAGGGCGGTCGGGTCTGCGGGCACGGGCGCGTTTTCCTGGTGTGATCGTGCGCCTGCCGCTGGACCTTGGCCGCCCTTGGGGCCCTTACGGAACGGGTTCATGCCTGCCATGGGCAGACCGGGCTCAGGCCGCGCAGTCGCGGCAGATCGGCTGCCCGTTCTTGTCCTCCGCGGCCAGCTGGCTGCGGTGGTGGACCAGGAAGCAGCTCATGCACGTGAACTCGTCCTGCTGCTTGGGCAGCACGCGCACGGCCAGCTCTTCGTTGGACAGGTCCGCGCCGGGCAGCTCCAGGCCCTCGGCCTGCTCGAACTCGTCGACGTCGACCGCCGAGGCGGACTTGTCGTTCCGCCGCGACTTCAGCTCTTCAATGCTGTCCTCGTTGAGGTCGTCGTCGGTCTTGCGTGGGGTGTCGTAATCCGTAGCCATTTTCGCTCTCCCCCTCTGGGTGTCTGCGGTGTCTCAGCGCTCGTAACGCGTGAGAGGCCGGACTTGTGCCCGACCTGAGGCGGAGATTTTGCCTCACATCAAGGTCTGTTACTCAATCGACACCCAACCGCACCCCTGAAGAGGTGATCGGTTTGGATGGCGATCAGGACCGTACACGGTCCGAATGTCGCACCTCGCGCAGCCCATCACCTGTACTTCCCGTGATCCGACCCCCCGGAAACCCGGACGTCCCAGGCATTCCGACGGCTATTTTGCTCACGGAGAGTAGATGGCTGGAATTTCGCGCCTGTGAGGGATCACACACGCACGGACCGGTGGGCGGACCGGTTCAATTCCGCGCAAAGCGAACTCGGCGAAGGATCCCCGCCGACCCCCCTTCACGTCAAACCGGGAGGCGAGGCGGTGTGCGGCCGCGAGACGGGCGATCGTACGCACGGATGTCCGAGCACCGCGCACCGGGGCGCGCAGTGCCTCCAGCAGGCGTACAACCGCCCTGTGGCCTGCGTCAGAGCGGCAGGACCACCCGCATCACCAGCCCGCCGCCCTCACGGGGCGCGGCGGTGATCGTGCCGTCGTGTGCCCGGACCACCGAGCGCACGATGGACAGGCCCAGTCCCACGCCCTTGTCGCTGCCGGTGCGCTCGGTCCGCAGCCGCCGGAACGGCTCGAAGAGGTTCTCCACCTCATAGGCGGGGACCACCGGCCCCGTATTGGCGACCACCAGCACCGCGCAGCCCGTCTGCGGCTCGGTGGTGACCTCCACCCAGCCGTCCTCGGGCACGTTGTAGCGCACCGCGTTCTGGACGAGGTTCAGCGCGATGCGCTCCAGCAGGACGCCGTTGCCCTGGACGAACGCCTGCTGGCGGACCCCGCGCAGCTCCACGCCCTTGCCGCCGGCCTCCTCACGGGTCTGCTCCACGGCCTGCGAGGCGACCTCGGCCAGATCGACCGGCTTCTTGTCGACGACCTTGTTCTCACTGCGGGCGAGCAGCAGCAGGCCCTCCACGAGCTGCTCGCTGCGCTCGTTGGTGGCCAGCAGCGTCTTGCCGAGCTGCGCCAGCTCGGGGGACGCGTCCGGATCGGCGAGCTGGACCTCCAGCAGCGTGCGGTTGATCGCCAGTGGGGTACGCAACTCGTGCGAGGCGTTGGACACGAAGCGCCGCTGCGACTCGAAGGCCCGGTCCAGGCGGTCGAGCATCTCGTCGAAGGTGTCCGCGAGCTCCTTGAGCTCGTCGTCCGGTCCGCCCAGCTCGATGCGGCGGTGCAGGTCCGAGCCCGCCACCCGCTGCGCGGTGCGGGTGATCCGGCCCAGCGGCGCCAGCACCCGGCCGGCCATGGCGTAGCCGAACGCGAAGGCCACCACCGTCAGCCCCAGCAGCGCCAGCAGCGAGCGGTTGAGGAGGTCGTTGAGGGCCAGCGCCCGCTGGTGCTGCAGGCACTGGTCGACGGCGGCCTGGAGCAGCGGTCCCGACGTCTTGGTGGGCAGGTCGCACTGGTCACTGGTCGACTGGAACTTGCCGCCGAGGATCTTCAGGGGCAGCGTGCTGCCGTCGTGCAGCGCGTCCGCGGCCAGCATGTAGATGATCGTCAGCAGCACGATGCCGGCCATCAGGAACATGCCGCCGTACAGCAGGGTCAGGCGGATGCGGATCGTGGGGCGCAGCCACGGGAACGGCCGGATGCTGACCGCGGGCCGGGGATCCCAGGTGGGCTTGGGGGGCAGGGGCGGCGGCGGTGCGGCCGCTTTGGAGAACGAGGGCAGGGAGGGCATCGCCGGTCAGATCCGGTATCCCGAGCCGGGGACGGTGACGATCACCGCGGGCTCGCCGAGCTTGCGGCGCAGCGTCATGACCGTGACCCGCACGACGTTGGTGAACGGGTCGGTGTTCTCGTCCCAGGCCTTCTCCAGGAGCTGCTCGGCCGAGACGACCGTGCCCTCGCTGCGCATCAGGACCTCCAGCACCGCGAACTCCTTAGGGGCGAGCTGGACCTCCTTGCCGTCGCGGAAGACCTCGCGGCGATTGGGGTCGAGCTTGATGCCGGCCCGCTCCAGCACGGGCGGCAGCGCGACGGTCGTACGCCGCCCCAGGGCGCGCACCCGGGCGGTCAGCTCCGTGAAGGCGAACGGCTTGGGGAGGTAGTCGTCCGCGCCGATCTCCAGGCCCTCGACGCGGTCGCTGACGTCGCCGGAGGCGGTGAGCATCAGGACCCGGGTGGGCATTCCCAGCTCGACGATCTTGCGGCAGACGTCGTCACCGTGGACGACCGGGAGGTCACGGTCGAGCACGACCACGTCATAGTCGTTGACCGCTATCCGCTCCAGGGCGGCAGCGCCGTCGTAGACCACGTCGACGGCCATGGCCTCCCGGCGTAGTCCGGTGGCCACCGCATCGGCGAGCAGCTGCTCGTCCTCGACGACGAGAACACGCACGTCGCTAGTCCTTCCTCAGGGCCCTCGCGGGCAGGCACAACTTGTCTGAAAGCCCTTCCATCCTGCCCCGAAGAGCCATAAACCGGCGGTAAGAGGGGTGCGGAGGGGTGGAGGGCGGCCCGGGACACCCGACGGCCATGATTCTCGGGTGGGTTGAGGTTTCCCCGGGGTACCGGGTGGGGAGGACGACTGCACACCCGCGATCACACCCTGTTTATCAGGCAACTTAAAGCACCCTTTGCCACGCACCGTTCCATCGCAGGGACCACGCAGTGATCACCCACCCGTCGGCACACCCCCGTGCCACCGACCCACGACGAGGGGGCGCACATGGACGCGTTCACCGCAGGCATTTTGCAGCGCATACAGAACACCGAAGCTGATCTGGACCGGGCCCGGGCTGCGGGCGACGACTTCCTCGCCGAGGTCGAGCAGGCAGAGCTCGAGGACCTGCAACGACTGGCGACCGAGCACGGCGTGCGCTACGGCGCGGTCAGCAACGCCTGACCGTTTCCCGGCGTACGACGCAGCGCCCCGGCATCCAGGGGATGGTGCCGGGGCGCTGTCATGCCCACGTGCGGGCGCAGCTCAGTCGTGCCAGGCGCCGAGGTCCTCCAGCAGCGGCTGGAGCTGCGCGAAGAGGGCCGGGGAGGCGGCGAGGGTCAGCTCGTGGGAGGGCGCGGAGCCGGGGCGGCCGCCGGTGAGCGCGCCGGCCTCGCGGGCGATCAGGGCTCCGGCCGCCAGATCCCAGGGGTTCAGCCCGCGCTCGTAGTAGGCGTCGAGCCGGCCGCAGGCCACATCGCACAGGTCGATGGCGGCCGAGCCGCCGCGCCGGATGTCGCGGACCTGCGGCAGCAGTGTCCGCAGCACCTCGGCCTGGGCGGCCCGGCGCTCGGCGCGGTAGGCGAAGCCGGTGCCCACAAGGGCCTCGGAGAGCGGCGGGGCGGGCCGGTGGTGGAGACGCTCGCCGTTGTTGAACGCGCCGCGACCCAGAACGGCCTGGTAGGTCTCGCCGCGCACGGGGGCGGCGACGACACCGACGACCGCCTCGCCGTCCTTCTCCGCCGCGATGGACACCGACCAGGACGGCAGCCCGTAGAGATAGTTCACGGTGCCGTCGACGGGGTCGATGACCCAGCGGATGCCGCTGGTGCCGTCGCTGCTGGCGCCCTCCTCCCCCAGGAGGCCGTCGTCGGGGCGGTGCTCCGCGAGGAAGCCGGTGATCAGCTTCTCGGAGGCGAGGTCCATCTCGGTGACGACGTCGATGGGGCTGGACTTGGTGGCGGCGACGCCGAGGTCGGCCGGGCGGCCGTCGCGCAGCAGGTCGCCGGCGCGGCGGGCGGCCTCCAGGGCCAGCTCGAGGAGTTCGTCGTGGAGCGCGTCGGCCGGTGTGGCGTCGGTGCGCGGGGTCTTGGGGTACAGCGGGTCGGGCACGGTGCTCCTTGCTCGCTCGGGAGGGGGTGGGGCGGGCGTACGGCTCAGGCGGGGGCCCCGGCGACCGGGCCGCGCCAGTCGGCGCCGGCGGCGGCCGGGCGGGGGCTGCGCGCCGGGCAGCAGCCGACGGGGCACAGGTCGTGGCCCGCGCCGAGGGTGCCCAGGGCGCAGCGCTCGGGGGCGGCGCCCCGTTCGGTGGCCGCGCGCTCCAGGAGGAGGTCGCGGACGGCCGCGGCGAACCGCGGGTCGGCGCCCACGGTGGCCGACCTGGTGACCGGCAGTCCCAGTTCGGCGGCCTTGGCGGTGGCCTCGGTGTCGAGGTCGTATTTGACCTCCATGTGGTCCGAGACGAAGCCCACGGGGGCCATGACGACGGCCGGGACGCCGTCGGCGTGCGCCGCTTCCAGGTGGTCGCAGATGTCGGGCTCCAGCCAGGGGACGTGCGGGGCGCCGCTGCGGGACTGGTAGACGAGCCGCCAGGGGTGGTCCACGCCGGTCTCCGCGCGGACGGCGTCCGCGATCACCCGGGCCGCGTCGAGGTGCTGGGCGACGTAGGCGCCGCCCGCGCCGTCCCGGGTGTGCTCGGCGGGCGTGCCGGAGGTGTCGGCGGCGGCGGTGGGGATGGAGTGCGTGGTGAAGGCGAGGTGGGCTCCGTCGCGCACCCGGTCGGGCAGGGCGGCGAGGGACGCCAGCACCCCGTCGATCATCGGGCGCAGGAAGCCGGGGTGGTTGAAGTAGTGCCGCAGCTTGTCGACCCGGGGCGGCTCCAGGCCCTCGGCCTGCAGGGTCGCGAGCGCGTCGGCGAGGTTCTCGCGGTATTGCCGGCAGCCCGAGTACGAGGCGTAGGCGCTGGTCGCCAGGACGGCGATCCGGCGGTGCCCGTCGTGGACCATCGTGCGCAGGGTGTCGGTCAGGTAGGGCGCCCAGTTGCGGTTGCCCCAGTAGACGGGCAGATCCAGCGCGTTCTCGGCGAAGTCCTTGCGCAGCGCGTCCAGCAGCTCACGGTTCTGGGCGTTGATGGGGCTGACGCCGCCGAACAGGAAGTAGTGCTGCCCCACCTCCTTGAGGCGCTCACGGGGGATGCCGCGGCCGCGGGTGACGTTCTCCAGGAACGGGACGACGTCATCGGGCCCCTCCGGGCCACCGAAGGACAGCAGCAGCAGGGCGTCATAAGGACGGGGATCGCACTCTTCGGGCATGCCATCGATCCTGCCACCCTTCCTCCGGGGCGGCGGAGCGGCCCCGGGGAGGAGCGGGGGAAGCCTGCTGCGGCCGAGCCCGGAATTTGGAGGCGGCCGGCGACGCCGGGCCCGTAAGCTGTATCGGCTGCAGACATTCCTTACCGATCTTCGGTCCTCACCGGCGGAGCGCCCCCGTTGCCCAGTCCCTACCGCGCCATCTTCGGCCGCCCCGGTACCAAGACGTTCTCCGCCGCCGGGCTGCTGGGCCGGATGCCGCTGTCGATGATGAGCATCGGCATCGTCACGATGATCTCCCAGCTGACCGGCCGCTACGGCCTGGCGGGCGCGCTGTCCGCGACCCTCGCGCTGTCCGCGGCGGTGCTCGGCCCGCAGATCTCCCGGCTGGTGGACCGGCACGGCCAGAGCCGGGTGCTGCGCCCGGCCACCCTGGTGTCGATCGCCGCGGTCGCCGGTCTGCTGCTGAGCGCGCAGCAGGGGTGGCCGGACTGGGTCCTGTTCGTCTTCGCGGCGGGGGCGGGGTGCGTGCCCAGCATCGGCTCGATGATCCGGGCCCGCTGGGCGGAGATCTACCGGGGCTCCCCGCGTGAGCTGCACACCGCTTATGCGTGGGAGTCGATCGTCGATGAGACGTGCTTCATCTTCGGGCCGATCCTGTCCATCGGCCTGTCCACCGCGTGGTTCCCGGAGGCCGGCCCGCTGCTGGCCGCCGTCTTCCTGGCCGTCGGTGTCTTCTGGCTGACGGCGCAGCGCAGGACGGAGCCGGTGCCGCATCCGCGGGAGCTGCACGTCAAGGGATCGGCGCTGCGCTCGCGGGGGCTGCAGGTGCTGGTGGTGACGTTCGTGGCGACCGGTGCGATCTTCGGGGCGATCGACGTGGTGACGGTGGCCTTCGCCGAGGAGACCGGGCACAAGGCCGCGGCCAGCGTGGTGCTGGCGGTCTACGCGCTCGGCTCGTGCGCGGCCGGCGCCGTCTTCGGGCTGCTGCACCTGCGGGGGCACGCGTCCCGGCGGTTCGTGGTGGGGGTCTGCGCGATCGCGGTGAGCATGGTGCCGCTGCAGCTGGTGGACTCGCTGCCGCTGCTGGCCGTGGCGCTGTTCCTCGCGGGGCTGTCCATCGCCCCGACGATGGTGACCACGATGGCGCTGGTCGAGGAGCATGTGCCGCGCTCCCAGCTGACCGAGGGCATGAGCTGGACCAGCACGGGTCTGGCGGTGGGTGTCGCGCTGGGGTCGTCGGCGGCCGGCTGGGTGGTCGACGCCGCCGGCGCGGCCCGGGGGTATCTGGTGCCGGCGGCGGCGGGCGTGCTCGGCGCGCTGGTGGCCCTGGCGGGCTACCGCAGGCTCCGCCCCAAGGCCGCGTCCCCGGTGACGGAGCCCGCGGCCGCCGGCACGCCGTCCGCGCACGCCGGCGCGGTCCCGCGGCCGCAGGACGAGCAGAGCGTCGTCTAGGGCGCGTCCGAGGTGCCGCACGCCCCGGCCCGCTCGCGCGCCCTGCGAGCCGGCGCACCACCGGTCCTACCCGGGACCGCGAAGTGAACCCACGCCGCCCCTTCGGGAGTTACCGTCGGTACGTCATGTCCGGGAGCCGGGCGACCGCGGCCGGATCCCGCGCGTGTGAGCGCGTCCCGGGCCCGGACGGCACGCCGTCGGCGACCGGCATCATGCGCCCACGCCACGTGGGCCGGACGCGGGAGGGGACGTCACCATGGCAGTCAGCGACGCCGTCGGCGGCTCGGGAGGACGCGGCTCGACGAGCGGGGTGTGGCGCAACTGGGCGGGCAATGTCGCCGCCCGGCCCGCCCGGAGCGTGGCCCCCGCGAGCACCGAGGAACTGGCCGACGCGATCCAGGCGGCCGCCGCGGACGGGCTCACGGTCAAGGCGGCCGGCACCGGCCACTCCTTCGCCCCGGCCGCCGCCACCGACGGGCTGCTGATCCGCCCCGACCGGCTGACCGGGATCCGCGGCATCGACCGCGCGGCCGGCACGGTGACCGTGGCCGCCGGCACCCCGCTCCGGCACCTCAACGAGACGCTGGCCGCACACGGGCTGTCGCTGACCAACATGGGCGACATCATGGAACAGACCGTCTCCGGGGCGACCGCCACCGGCACCCACGGCACCGGCCGCGACTCGGCGTCGCTCGCCGCCCAGATCACCGCCCTGGAGCTGGTCACCGCCGACGGCTCGCGGCTGACCTGCTCCGCCGACGAGCGACCCGAGGTCTTCGCCGCGGCGCGGCTGGGCCTGGGCGCGCTGGGCGTGATCAGCGAGCTGACCTTCGCCGTGGAGCCGGAGTTCCTGCTGGCCGCCCGCGAGGAGCCGATGCCCTACGACGAGGTGACGGACCGCTTCGACGAGCTGGTCGCCGAGAACGAACACTTCGAGTTCTACTGGTTCCCGCACACCGGCAGCTGCAACACCAAGCGCAACAACCGCAGCCAGGGCCCGGCGGCGCCCCCCGGGAAGGTCAGCGGCTGGGTCGAGGACGAACTGCTGTCCAACGGGGTCTTCCAGCTCGTGTGCACCGTGGGACGGGCGGTGCCGGCCGCGATCCCCGGCATCGCCAAGCTCTCCAGCCGCGCGCTGTCGGCCCGTACCTACACCGACATCCCCCACCGGGTGTTCACCTCCCCGCGGCGGGTGCGGTTCGTGGAGATGGAGTACGCGCTGCCGCGCACGGCCGCCGTCGCGGCGCTCGGCGAGCTGCGGGCACTGGTGGAGCGCTCGGACTTCCGGATCAGCTTCCCGGTGGAGGTGCGCACCGCTCCGGCCGACGACATCCCGCTGTCCACCGCCTCGGGCCGGGACACCGTCTATGTCGCCGTGCACATGTTCCGGGGGACGCCGCACCAGGCGTACTTCGCCGCCGCCGAGCGGATCATGACGGCACACGGGGGCCGTCCGCACTGGGGCAAGCTGCACACCCGCGATGCCGCCTACCTCGCCGAGGCCTATCCGCGGTTCGCCGAGTTCACCGCGGTCCGCGACCGCCTTGACCCGGACCGCCGGTTCGCCAACCCGTATCTGCGGCGGGTCCTGGGGGACTGAGCAGCTACGACGGCCGCGGCCCGGTGCCTTCACAGGTCACCGGGCCGCGGCCGGGTCGGTTCCGCTCGGCGGACCGTCGCTTCGGACGGGCCGTGCGGGGTCAGGAGGCCCCGGGCGCGGGGTTGCGTCCGTCGGACCCCCGCTGGTGCTGCGGGTTCCCCGGGGTGTCACCCCCGGTGGTGCCGTCACCCGTTCCGGTGCCTGCGTCGCCGGAGGAACCGCTCGTGGACGGGTCCGGTGTCGAGGGGCTCGGGTCGGGCGAGGTCTCGCCGCCCTTGGACGGGCTGGGATCCGGCGACGGACTGTTGTTGTCCTTGCCCTTGCCGGTGTCCCCCGAGGGGCTCGGGTCCGGGGACGGCTGACCGCCGTCGCCGTGCCGCTTGCCGCCGTCCGGGGACTCACCGGATCCGGGCGACTGCGGGCTGCTGGGCTGGTGCCGGCCGGATCCCCCGGTCTGGGTGATGTTGCCCAGCGAGGTGCCCTTCTCGCCGCTCGGCGTCTGCCCCGTGATCAGCTCGGTGGCCGTGACCGTGCCCATGGCGAGCGCGAAGACCGCGAGCGCGCCGAGCGCCGGCCGCTTCCAGCCGCGCAGCCGGGAGCCGTACGTCGTGGTGCTGAGCGTCTCGGCCGGTCCGGCCGGGTGCCCCACGGGCGGGGCGCCGTGCGGGCGGGCCCCGGCCTGACCGAGCATCGCGGTCCGCTCGTCGAGACGCGGCACCAGCTGCGTACGGTCGGCCGGCCGCTCCGGTGTGTGCCCCCCGGGGGCGGCGGGATCGACGGCGCGCAGCATGCGCGTCGCGTCCTCGGCCTCCGAGGCCCCCTGCGGGTCGCGGGTGCCGGACGCGTCCGCGCGCGGGAACAGCTGGGTACGGGCCGTGTCGGGCCCGGGCGTCCGGGCGGCGACGGAGGTGACCTCGTCCTCCGTTCCCTGCCGGTCGAAGGTCGGCAGCACCATCGTGGAGGCGGGGTGCCGTGCGTCGGGGGTGCCGGATCGACCGCGGCCGGCGGAGAAGTGGCGCGGCTTCGGCCGGGTGATGACCGACGCTTCCTTGATCTGTTCGCCGGTACGCCGGAACAGATGCTGGAAGATCGAGCCCCCGGTGGTGGCCACGACACTGACCACACCCGCGCCGATGATGGTTCCGTAGACGCCGAGCTGGCCTGCGAGATACGCCGCGGCAGCCGCGGCGAGCGCGCTGCCGGACACCTGAGCCACGCTCAGGTCTATCCGCTTCTCCTTCTTCTTCGTGTCGCTTTCGGTTTCTACGTCCATCTCCGACCTTTGGTAGCCCCTTCGATCCACCTTGCATGGAGAAGTGACCATTCGGAGTACCCAATAGTTCCGATTTTGGGGAATCTGTGAAACTTGCCACCTACGTGCCAGGTAGAGAGATCGACAAGACGACTCAACTCCGTTGCCCGCCCAGAAGTTCGGCGGCGCGGCGGTCCACGTCAGTGGTCCGAATGGAGTACTGTGGCGAGCCCTGGCCCCGGTTCCCGTCCGGCTGCCCGGAACCCACGGGAGGGGCTGTGAAGGCGGCACTCGCCCCGGGGCGCCGTCGACCGGCACGGGTGAACGGCGACAGGGCAAGCGGCACGGTCACTGAGCGTTGCGAACAGGTAACCGTGTCATAACGGCGTTTCAGGGCCAAGCCTCGACACGCCGGGCAACTCGGCAATGTTGTGGCAGGCTGCACCCGGGCAGGCCACACTCGACTAGCGGAAGCAGCGACGCACGTGACGTCGGCAGGCACCACCCGGGAGGTCCCCATGCCCGAACTGCGTGTCGTGGCCGTCTCCAACGACGGCACACGGCTGGTGCTCAAAGCTGCGGACAGCACCGAGTACACGCTTCCGATCGACGAACGGCTGCGCGCCGCCGTCCGCAATGACCGCGCACGGCTGGGCCAGATCGAGATCGAGGTCGAGAGCCATCTGCGGCCGCGGGACATCCAGGCCCGTATAAGAGCCGGTGCCTCCGCCGAGGAGGTCGCCCAGCTCGCCGGCATCCCCGTCGACCGGGTGCGCCGCTTCGAGGGCCCGGTGCTCGCCGAGCGTGCCTTCATGGCCGAGCGGGCCCGTAAGACACCGGTGCGGCGCCCCGGCGAGAACACCGGCCCCCAGCTCGGCGAGGCGGTCGCGGAGCGGCTGCTGCTGCGCGGCGCCGACAAGGAGAGCGTCCAGTGGGACTCCTGGCGCCGTGACGACGGCACCTGGGAGGTGCTGCTCGTCTACCGCGTCGCCACCGAACCGCACGCGGCGAGCTGGACGTACGACCCGCCCCGGCGGCTCGTCCAGGCCGTGGACGACGAAGCCAGGGCGCTGATCGGCGAGAGCGACGACACTCCCGAGCCGAGCTTCCCGTTCGTGCCGCGGATCGCGCGGCTGCCGCGCGACCGGCCGCTGGACCGCACCCTGGACCGGCAGTCGTCCGAGCGTGCGGGGCAGTCCGGCGGCGAGGAGGACGAGTCGCGCGACGCCGAGGAGGCCGTCGGTGAACGGGAGCGCGAGCGGGATTCGCTGACCAGCCTGCTGGAGGCGGTGCCGAGCTTCCGTGGCGACATGATCGTGCCGGAGAGCGCGAAGGCGCCGCAGAGCGACGAGGAATCCGAGGCCGAGGTCGAGGAGCCGCCCGCCCCGGCGGCCAGCGCGGGTGCGGGTTCCGCGTACGCCGATGTGCTGATGCCGCGTGCGGTGGCCGGCCACCGTGACCGGCTGACCGGGACGACGGACCGGCAGGCCGAGGCGGACGGCGTCCGGCCCGGTCGCCGTGCGGCGGTGCCCAGCTGGGACGAGATCGTCTTCGGCACCCGGCGGAAGAAGCCGGAGTAGCGCGGCGACGCTCCCCGTGCGGTGTTGCCCGTCCGCCCGTCCCCTGCTTCCAGGGGGCGGGCGGACGGGCGTGTGACGGGGGCTCAGCCGGCCTGCGGGCCGGTGGCGACCGGGCGGGCGGGGTCGGCCGTCCACTCGCTCCAGGAGCCGACGTACAGGGCGGCGGGGACGCCCGCGACGGCGAGCGCCAGAACCTGATGCGCGGCGGAGACCCCGGAGCCGCAGTAGACCCCGACCTCGGTGTCCGCCGTGGCGCCCAGCGCGGCGAACCTCTTGGCGAGTTCCGCGGCCTCGCGGAAGACGGTGCCGCCCTCGGCGACGTTCTCGGTCGTCGGCGCGGACACGGCCCCCGGGATGTGGCCGGCGACCGGGTCGATGGGCTCGACCTCGCCGCGGTAACGCTCGGCGGCGCGGGCATCCAGCAGGACGCCGCGGCGGGCCACCGCGGCCGCGTCGTCCGCCGTCAGCAACGGGAGCGCGCCGGGCAGCGGTGTGAAGTCGCCCGCGGGCGGCGTCGGCTGATCGGTGCTCAGGGCGCCCCCGGAGGCCTGCCAGGCGGCGAGGCCGCCGTCCAGGACACGCACGTCGGGGTGGCCGGTCCAGCGCAGCAGCCACCAGGCGCGGGCGGCCGCCCAGCCCTGGCCGCCGTCGTAGACGACCACGGGGCGGTCCGCGCGGACGCCCGCGGCGCGCATGGCCGCGGCGAACACGTCCAGGTCGGGCAGCGGGTGCCGACCGGCCGGGCCGGGGGGTGCGGCCAGCTCGCTGTCGAGGTCGACGTAGACCGCGCCGGGCACATGGCCGGCCTCGTACTCGGGGCGCCCGGGCGGGCCGCCGAGCTGGTAGCGGATGTCCAGGAGGACGGGGGCGGCGGGCTGCGCCAGCTCGCTCGCGAGTTCGGTAGCGGTGATGATGACGTTCATGGGACTCATCCTTGCGTAGCAACAGCTACGTACAGAAGGCGGTAGCCCACCCTCCGTATGACGCAGTCGCGCCGCGTTGTCACATCACCGAAACGGCCCGGGGGCCATAAATCGGGCATTCTCCCCCGCGAACGCGCCGTGGACGGCGCGGCCGGGGCGCACTCCAGGTCACCGGGTGCGAGCATCTGCTCGGGACCCGTGCCCGTACCGCACAGGGTCGGCACCCCCGACACTCCGAGGAGAAAGCGACCATGACGACCGAGGCGGCGACCCGGCGGATGTCCGGCGCGCCCTGCTGGGTGAGCCTCCTGGCCCACAGCATGTCCGCGACGCAGGAGTTCTACGGCGCGCTGTTCGGCTGGGAGTTCCGCCCGGGGCCGCAGCACTTCGGTCCGTACGCCCGGGCCTTCCTCGACGGCCAGGAAGTCGCCGGGGTCGGTGAGCTGGCGCCCGACCGCCACCTCCCGGTCTCCTGGACCACCTATCTGGCCAGCGACGACGCGGATGTGACGGCCGAGCAGATCCGTTCCTGCGGGGGAACGGTGGGCGTCGGGCCGCTGGACGCGGAGGACGACACGGGGCGGATGGCGATCGCCTCCGATCCGCAGGGCGCGATCTTCGGCATCTGGCAGGGCAAGTCGCTGATGGGCACCGCGCACACCGGCGACCCGGGCACGCCCGTGTGGAACGAGCTGGTCACCCGGGACACCGGTTCGGTCAGCCCGTTCTACGAGCATGTTTTCGGCTTCGAGGCGGAGCCGGTGGCCACGGCGGGCTTCGACTACCTGACGCTGCGGCTCAAGGGCCGCCCGGTGGCCGGTGTCCACGGGGTCGGCACCGGCCTGCCCCGAGACCGTGGCTCCCACTGGATGACGTATTTCGCCGTCCCCCATACGGACGCGGCGGCCCGCCGGGTCACCGAACTGGGTGGGCAGGTGCTGCACGCGCCTCGGGATTCCGCGCACGGCCGGGTGGCGACCGTCGCCGACAGCGAGGGCGCGGTCTTCACGATCATCCAGCAGGCCTGAAACGCCCGTTGCCCCAGGGGCTGGTGGGGCTCAGGCGAAGGCCGTGTCCAGGCTCATCCTGACGTAGCATGCGCCCGCCGGTCCCGGTCGCCGGTGTCCGTCCGGCCGCCAGCCGTGGCACGCGGAGAAGGCCCGTGCACGGTCGTTGCGCTCCCACGCCTCGACGCGACCCATGGGCAGCGCCGCCTCACGCAGGAACCGCACGAAGGCCGCGTGCAGTTGGCCGCCGATGCCCTGTCCCCACAGCCCGGGCAACACATGGATCCGGTACAGCTCACCCACGGTCCCGACCTCGTTCCCGGGACCGAGCGGCGGGCCCATGGCGACCACGCCCACCACGGTGTCGTTCCGCAGCGCGCACCGTACCGTCCTGGTGGCCGAGCGGATCGAGCGCGCCCAGCCCTCGCGTCGCCGCGCCGGCCCGTCGGGGTGTCGATCCGTGCCGCGGGGAGCCCGCCCGCGCGGTAGTACGCGGTGCGGGCCCGGGTGTGCAGTTCCACGAGCGCGTCGAGATCGGCGGGGACGGCGGGGCGCAGCAGGACCGGAGGGTGCGTCATGCCCGTGGGGACGGGCCGGCGGGGCGTTGGGTTCCCTGCGCGCGGGGGCGAGCGCCCACCGGGCGCCCCGGCAGTGCGTGGGGCGTGCGAAGCGCGGGCGCCGGCGCCTGGCCGCTACTTCGCGCCGTCGACGGGCAGGACGTCCGGGGAGAGGGCGGCCGCGCGGGCCGTGGCCGAGGTCTGGCGGCGGCGGTGATGGCGCCGGCACAGCACCTCGTAACCGACCTCGGCCTGGGGGCTGTCCACGTCTCCCACGACGTCGCCGACGACGACCTGCGCGCCCTCGACGACCATCCGGCCGTCGACGGTACGGGCGTTGTGGGTGGCGCGGGCGCCGCACCAGCACAGCGCCTCGACCTGCAACACCTCTATCCGGTCGGCCAGTTCGACCAGGCGCTGGGAGCCGGGGAAGAGTTTGCTGCGGAAGTCGGTGGTGATGCCGAAGACGAAGACGTCCAGTTCCAGGTCGTCGACGACGCGGGCGAGCTGGTCGATCTGTTCAGGGGCCAGGAACTGCGCCTCGTCGGCGATGACGTAGTCGACCCGGCCGCCGGAGGAGAGGTGTCCGATGACATGGGCGTAGAAGTCCATGTCATCGGCCGCCTCGACGGCTTCGGTGACCAGGCCGAGGCGGGAGGAGAGCTTGCCGCGGCCGGCCCGGTCGTTGCGGCTGTAGATCATCCCTTGCAGGCCGCGGGAGGAGCGGTTGTGCTCGATCTGCAGAGCGAGGGTGCTCTTTCCGCAGTCCATGGTTCCGGAGAAGAACACCAGCTCGGGCATGGGAAGTTGCGGGCCTTTCGGGCTCGTGGGGGGCGTATCGACGTGCATGGGGGGCGTGCGGGTCAGGTACGGACTTCCAGGAGGGGCACCAGCTGCTCCACCGGGGTCATCGAACCGTGCATCCCGACCATCTCCGACTCCCGGGGCTCCCGTTCGGTCGCGATGATCACCATGTCGGCGTGGGCGGCCGCCACGACATCGCCGATCCGGGCACGCACCCGGTCGTCGACCGACGGGCCGAACCACCCGGCGGCGATGGCCTCGTCGCGGCTCGCGACCCACATCTGCTCACCGACCACCTCACGCCACACGGCGAGCACATCGGCGGCCGCGCCCGGATGGGCGTAGACGTGCCGGGCCCGGCCCTCGCCGCCCAACAGACGTACGCCGGCGCGCAGTTCCCAGTCCTCGTCGAAGTCGATGCGGGACTCCGGGTCGAAGGGGATGTCGATCATGCCGTGGTCTGCGGTGATGTACAGGGCGCTGCGCGGCGGGAGCTGCTCGGCCAGCCGCTGGGCGAGCCGGTCGACGTACATCACCTGGCCGCGCCAGGCATCGGAGTTGACGCCGTAGCGGTGCCCCTTGCCGTCGACCTCGGAGTAGTACGTGTAGACCAGCGAGCGGTCACCGGCGGCGAGCTGCTCGGCGGCGAGGTCCATCCGTTCCTCGCCGGAGAGCCTGCCGTGGAAGGTGCCGCCGCTGAGCGCGACCTTGGTGAGCGGGGTGTGCTGGAAGTTCGGCGCGGAGACCTGGCAGGTGTGGATGCCGGCGGCGTCCGCGCGCTGGAAGACCGTCGGGTACGGCTGCCAGGCATGGGGGTCGGTCCACGGGTACCAGCGCAGCTGGTTCATCAGCTCGCCGGTCGCCGGGTCCTCGCAGGTGTAGCCGGGCAGGCCGTGGGCGCCCGGCGGCAGGCCGGTGCCGACCGAGGCGAGGGAGGTGGCGGTGGTGGAGGGGAAGCCGGCGGTGAGCGGGCGGCCGGTGCCGTTGCACGACGTGTCCAGGAGGGAGGTCAGGAACGGCGCCTCCTCCGGGTGGGCGCGCAGCAGCTCCCAGCCGAGGCCGTCGATCAGGAAGACGCAGGCACGGTCGGCGGGGGCCAGCTCCAGTGAGGTGGGCATGCCGGGCATCCCCAGCCCCGCGGCGATGCCGGGCAGCAGATCGGCGAGCGAGCCGGTGCCGTACCGCGGTGCGGGGGCGGCCAGCGGGTCGAGCGGTTCGGGCTCCGGCCAGGCGGGGACGGTGTGGGCCATCAGCGGGCGGTGGTGGCCGCGGTGGCCTCGGAGAGCGCCTGGGCGAAGGTGAGCGTCTCACGCACCGAGTCCGGTCCGTCGCCGGCCTCGCTGACCCGCAGCGAGAGGTCGTCGGCAGTGGAGGAGCCCGTGTAGCCGTGGTCCGCCTCGCAGTTGGGGTCACCGCAGGCGGCGGGCTCCAGGTCCAGGCGGGCGACCGCGCCCCAGCCGATGGTCAGCACGACCTCGCGGGGCAGCTGGCCGGGGGTGTACGACTCGGGGTTGGCGACCACGCGGCTGAGCACCACGGACGAGATCCGGCCGAGTTTGACGGACTCGGTGGAGGTGGTGGCGTAGGGCGACGGGGAGGTGGCGTCGGCGGCCTGCTCGTCGGTGTGGCTGACGATGAAGCGGGTGCCGGTCAGGACCAGGACCGTGACATGACGGCGGACCTCGTTGGCGTCGAAGGTCGTCTCCTGATGGACGAGGTACGACACCACCGGCTCACCGCCGACCGCGGCCTGCACCGCCTCGGCCACGAGCGTCGGGTAATAGCCACTGCGCTCGATCGCCGCACGCAGTCCCTGGGTCGTCGTACCGGTCTTAGCCATGGGGTCCATCTTACGGGGCGTACCGGGCCGCGAGAGCCTCAGTAGACGGGCAGCCGGCGGGGGCCGAGGTCAGTGGTGGCAGGGGGCCTGGCCAGGCGGACGGAGGCGCCCAGAACGGAGAGTCCGTGGGCGGCGACGACCACCGGTTCGAGGTCCACGCCGACGACCTCGGGGTGGTCGTCGACCAGCCGGGAGACCCGCAGCAGCAGCTCGGCCAGCGCGGCGGTGTCCACGGGCTGGGACCCGCGCCAGCCGAAGAGCAGCGGGGCAGCCCGGATCGAGCGGATCTGTTCGGCAACCTCGCGGTCGGTGGCCGGGATGAGGCGGTGGGCGATGTCGCCGAGCAGCTGGGAGGGCGCCCCGGCCAGGCCGAAGGAGAGGACGGCGCCGGCGGCCGGGTCGATGGCGGCCCGGATGACCGTGTCGACGCCGCGCGGCACCATCGACTGGACGACCGGACGCAGCTCTTCCGGGGAACCGAGGAAATCGGTCAATTCGGCGTAGGTGCGACGGAGTTCCCGCTCGCCGGCGAGGTCGAGGCGTACGCCGCCGAGGTCGGCGCGGTGCCGCAGATGGGGCGCGGTGGTCTTGAGGGCCACCGGGTAGCCGAGGCGGGCGGCGGCGCGGACGGCGGTGTCCGGGTCGGGGGCGGGGAGGACGGGGCGGGTGTGGATGCCGTAGCGGGCGAGCAGGGCCTCGGCGTCCTCGGGCGGCACGGGGACCGAGCGGCCGGTGGGGACGTCCCGGGTGAGCCGGTCGAGGAGGCGCTCGATGTCGGCGCCGGCCGCCGCCTCCTGGATGTCGTCGTACTCGGGCACCCGGCCCGGGTCGGCGGCCTCCCGGCGCCAGGCGGCATAGCGGACGGCCTCGGCGAGCGCACGGACGGCACGCTCCGCGGCGGGGTAGGCGGGGATGCGCAGGGGCGCGGTACGGCGCGGGGGCGGGGCGGTGACCTCGGTGTCGCGGGCCCTGGCCCGTGGTGCGAGGAGGGTCGGCGGCGGCCCCGGGGGGATCACGGGGCGTGCGGGGTACGACGGGTGCCGTGAGGGCGGCGGGGACTCCGGGGACGGCGGGGCAGGTGCCTGAGCCGGCGTCCCGGGACGGGCCGTCCGGGTGTCGGGCCCGGCCGCCTCCGTCTGCTCAGGTGCCGGTGCCGCGAGGGTCTCCGCCAGTTCGTCCATGGCGAGATGGACGACGGTGACCGGCTTCTCCGGGTGGGCCTCGGCGGCACTGCGCAGGGCGGAGGCGAGCGCGGCGCCCTCACCTCCGCCCGGGGAGACCGCGGACCCCTCCCCCACCCAGGGGATGGCCGTGACGACCACGGCGTCACAGCCGTCGCCGGCCAGCGCCTCGTCGAGTGCGGCCCGGAAGTCGTCGGGTGTCGCGGCCGAGGAGAGGACATGGGGCCGCTGTGGGCGCAGCCGTTCGGTCAGGCAGGCGTCGTAGGCCAGCAGTGCCAGCGACTCGGAGTTGCCCAGGATGGCGATCCGTGAGCCGGCCGGCAGCGGCTGGGAGCCCAGCAGCAGTCCGGCGTCGATCAGCTCGGTGACCGTGTCGACGCGGATCACGCCGGCCTGGCGCATCAGGGCGGCGACGGTGCTGTCCGGAACGCGGACGGTGGGCACGGCGTGGCCCGGCGGGGCCGTGCCGTTGTGCCGGGCTCCCTTGGCAACCACGACCGGTTTGACGGCGGCGGTGCGGCGGGCGAGCCGCGCGAACTTGCGGGGGTTTCCGATGGACTCCAGATAGAGGATCACGACATCGGTGTCCGGGTCCTCGTACCAGTACTGGAGCAGGTCGTTCCCGGAGACGTCGGCGCGGTTGCCGGCCGAGACGAAGGCGGAGATGCCGGCGATGCCGCCGTCGCCCGGGCCGCGCGCATGAAGTCCGCTGAGCAGGGCGATGCCGATGGCACCGGATTGGGTGAACAGGCCGATGTGGCCGGCACCGGGCATCCGGGGCGCGAGGGAGGCGTTCAGCCGGACACCGGGGGCGGTGTTGATCAGCCCGAAGGCATTGGGCCCGATGAGCCGCATGCCGTACGAGCGGGCCTGGCCGAGCAGGGCGCGCTGGCGTTCCCTGCCGTCCGGGCCCGCCTCGGCGTAACCGGAGGAAAGGATCAGCACCCCCTGGACGCCGTGTTCGCCGCAGTCGCGGACGACGTCGGGGACGCGGTCCGCGGGCACGGCGACGACGGCGAGATCGACCGGGTCGGGGATCTCCCGCAGCGCACGGACGGCCGGTACGCCTTCGGGGTCCAGCCGCTGCATCCCGTCGGGGAAGGCGTGGTTGACGGCGTGCACCCGGCCCGTGAAGCCGGACTCCAGGAGGCTGCGCAGGGCGGTGCGGCCGACGCCGCCGGTGGCGCGGCCGGTGCCGATGACGGCGACCGAGCGCGGGGTGAGCAGCCGCTGGACGGAGCGGGCCTCGGCCCGCTGCTCGCGGCCGCGCATCACGGCCATGGACTGCTCGGTCGGCTCCAGGTCGAACTCCAGCCGGACCACGCCGTCTTCGAAGGTGCGCTTCTGGGTGTAGCCGGCGTCGGTGAACACCTTGATCATCTTGGAGTTCGCCGGGAGCACCTCGGCGGCGAACCGGCGGATGCCGCGCTCCCGGGCGACGGCCGCGATGTGCTCCAGGAGGGCGGAGGCGACGCCGCGGCCCTGGTGGGCGTCCTGGACCAGGAAGGCGACCTCCGCCTGGTCGTCCTCGGGGTCCTTGGCGGGCAGCCCCTGGTCGTTGATCCGGTCGTAGCGGACGGTGGCGATGAACTCGCCGCCGACCGTCGCGGCGAGGCCGACCCGGTCGACGTAATCGTGGTGGGTGAAACGGTGTACGTCGCGGTCGGACAGGCGCGGGTAGGGCGCGAAGAAGCGGTAGTACTTCGACTCGTCCGAGACCTGTTCGTAGAACGAGACCAGCCGCTCGGCGTCGTCGGGGGTGATGGGGCGGATCCGCGCCGTCCCGCCGTCACGCAGCACCACGTCTGCTTCCCAGTGGGTCGGGTACGCGTGGTCCTGCGGTTTCTGCATGCGGACAGCGTACGACCGGGCACCGACAGCGGGCCCGGCGCGCGTACGCTCGGGTGCAAGGCGGGCCGGTGATGCCGTGGACCGTGCGGCGGGCCCGGCCGGCCGGGCCTCCCTTGGGGATCAGGGGTGGTGAGGGCCGGCTGGCGCGTCCGCTGGAGCAGGTCCGGCAGCGTGAGAGACTGGTCTAGACAACAGTCACGACTTTGAAGGGCAACACCATGGCAGAGCGCCGCGTCAATGTCGGTTGGGCCGAGGGCCTGCACGCCCGCCCCGCGTCGATCTTCGTCCGTGCGGCCACCGCCTCCGGCGTCCCGATAACGATCGCCAAGGCTGATGGCAACCCCGTGAACGCCGCTTCCATGCTCGCGGTCCTGGGCCTGGGCGCCCAGGGCGGCGAGGAGATCGTGCTGGCCTCCGACGCCGAGGGCGCCGAGGCCGCGCTCGACCGCCTGGCCAAGCTCGTCGCCGAGGGTCTCGACGAACTCCCCGAGACCGTCTGAGCCCACAGGTTCTCTGCTGTACGTGGCGGCCCTGTCGCGGCGACCGGTGACCGGTCGCCGCGACAGGGCCGTTCTTGCTGCCCCCTGAGTCCGGGGCTGGGCCACGGCATGCGCGCCACCGCGCGGGCCCTTGCGTCGTGCAGGTGCACAGAATTTCCCCGACCGCCTGGAAATTCAGCGCGAGAAATAGCGCGCATGGTCAGGAATGACGTACGACCCAGCGGTGCAAGCGAGGCTCCATTCAGCACTCAACAATCACCATTTACAGTGCGGTGGAACGACCCCAGAATTTCGGAACCATTTACGCCGAACGGATCGCACTCCCGCTCACCGAAGCCCGTTCCACACGTCCCGCACTTTTTCTTGTGCGAGACCTCCTTTCTACGGGACGGTTGTTAAGAGCGGACGCGCACCGTGTTGACGGGCGGTTTCGGATCGCTCACCGCGGTCTTGAGCGGGCGGCGGAGCCGGTACACCGGGAGCGAACGCTCGACATGAGCCGCCATCAAGGCGCGGGCCCGCTCCGCGTCCCCCCGGGCCACCGCGTCCAGGACGGCACCGTGCTCGTCCCACAACTCGGCGGTGCGCGCCGGCGGCTCCACGACGTACATCCACTCGATCTTGCGCCGCAGCTGGGTCAGCAGCGCCGTCAGGCTGGGGCTGCCGACGGCCTGGGCCAGCGTCTCGTGGAACCAGTCGTCCAACTGGCGCAGATCGCCCGGATCGCCGTGCCGGGCCCGCTCACGGCCGAGCCGCACCAGACCGCGGAGCACCTTGAGATGGGCCGGGCTGCGGCGGGCGGCCGCGCGGGCGGCGCCCAGCGGCTCCAGCAGGGCGCGGACGTCCAGGAGATCGGCCGCCTCCTGTGCGGTGGGCTCGGCGACGCAGGCCCCGGCGTGGTGGCGGGTGGTGACGAAGCCTTCGGACTGCAGGGTGCGCAGCGCCTCACGGACCGGCACTCTGGATACCCCGTAGCGGGCCGCGAGGATCTCCTCGATCAGCCGGCTGCCGGGCGCCAGCGCACCGGAGACAATGTCGTCGCGAATCGCCGTGCACACCACATGCGCGGAAATATGGCCTCGCATCTTCCGAGCCTCCGCCGTAATCCCCTGGAAACGCCGCCGGTCGGCGTCTTTTCCATGACTCTATTGGACCGGCACGGATTTTCCGATGGGCGCCGAATATTCAGGGATACTTTTGGCCGGAAGTCGTGGGCACGCCGGCCTCGTCTCCGGTGCATGCACTGCATTGCCCGCGAAGACGCCGCCGGAATACCGCGCCGCATACGCCGAAGCCCCGGTCGCGGGACCGGGGCTTCGGGGGACGCGCAGTGCTCGGCATCGCTCCCGGGGCGTGGGGCGGGCGAGCGGCAGGTCAGACGTTGACGCCGTGCGCGCGCAGGTAGCTGATCGGGTCGATGTCCGAGCCGTAGTCCGGGCCGGTGCGGGCCTCGAAGTGCAGGTGCGGGCCGGTGACGTTGCCGGTGGCGCCGGAGAGGGCGATCTGCTGGCCGCGGGTGACCTTCTGGCCGACCGAGACGGCGAACGACGACAGGTGACCGTATTGGGTGTACGTGCCGTCGTTCATCTTGATCACGATGTTGTTGCCGTACGAGCCGCCCCAGTCCGCCTCGACGACGGTGCCCGCGCCGACGGCATGGACGCCGGTGCCGGAGGCGGCGTGGAAGTCGATGCCGGTGTGGCTGCCCGAGGACCACAGGCTGCTGGACGCCTTGTAGCCGGTGGAGACGTAGGAGCCGGCGACCGGCGCGGTGAAGGTGTTCAGCCGCTTGCGCTCGGCATCGCGGGCGGCGCGCACCTTGGCCTTGTGGGCGGCCTCGGCGCGCCGCTTGGCCTCGTCGGCCTGCTTCTTCGCTGCGGCCTCGGCCTTCGCCTGTGCGGCGGCGGACTCCGCGGCGGCGCGCTGCGCGTCGGCCTGGGCCGCGACATGGCCGGCGAGCTCGTCACCCATCACGACGGCCTGCTGCAGACCGGTGTCATGGGCGGGCGTTACCTCCGTCGCGGCCAGGGCCGGGGAGGCCACCGAGGCGACCACACCGCCCGCCGCGAGGGTGGCTATACCGGCGACGTTGCGGGTCGTCCGGGTAGGACGGTCGGCGCGGCGGTGCTTCCCGGTGGCACGGATGAACGCCATGTACGGGCTTGTCCTTTCCCTCCTTCTCGCCTACCGGGTTAGCTGACGGGTTCGGAGCAGGAAGGTCTCCTACGGGCTCCTCGCGAGAGGAGTCCGATTCACCCCAGGGGACGTGTGGGTCCCCGGCTCCCCTGGCTCGCACCGTACGGGGATTCGGCGATGACTGTCCGGTGCCACTGTTGTGGCGGACTTGTGACGAACAGCCGCAACGACGCTAAACGGGGCCACTTTCGTTGGGCAAACAGATGCCGTTTTTTGTGCGGGATGCCACAAGAACCTGGACAACCAGCCGTACGAAAACGGACATACAGCGGCTCCCGTGGCGAACGAGCACCACGGGAGCCGCTTTGTCGATATATGACCTTTCGTCATACGGACGGGGTCAGCCGCCGACGACGGTCACCTCGCCGATGCCCAGCTCCCTGACCGGCTCGGCGATCTGCGCGGCGTCACCCACGAGGACCGTCACCAGCCGGTCCACGGGGAACGCGCTGACCGCCGCCGCGGTCGCCTCGACCGTGCCGGTCTCCGCGAGGCGGGCATACAACTGCGCCTGGAAGTCGTCCGGGAGCTGCTGCTCGACCTGGTCGGCGAGCGTGCCCGCGACGGCCGCCGCGGTCTCGTACTTCAGCGGCGCGACCCCGACGAGGTTCTGCACGGCGACATCCCGCTCGTCGTCGGTCAGCCCCTCTGCCGCGAGCGTGCGCAGCACCTTCCACAGGTCATCGAGCGCCGGGCCGGTGGAGGCGGTGTCCACCGAGCCGCTGATGGCGAGCAGCGCCGCGCCCGTGGCCCCCTCGGGGGACGTGGGGGCGGTGGAGCGCAGGACCTGGCCGAACGCGCGCACCCCGTAGGTGTAGCCCTTCTCCTCGCGCAGCACCCGGTCCAGACGGGAGGTGAGGGTCCCGCCCAGGCAGTACGTGCCGAGGACCTGCGCGGGCCACACCCGGTCGTGACGGTCGGAGCCGACCCGGCCGATGAGCAGCTGCGTCTGGACGGCACCGGGGCGGTCGACGATCACCACGCGGCCGGTGTCGTCGGCCGTGATCGGCGCGGCCTTCAGCGGCTCGGACGTCGAGCCGGTCCAGGCGCCGAGGGTGTCGGCCAGCGCCGCGTCCAGGTCGACGCCGGTGAAGTCACCGACGATGACCGCGGTGGCCGTGGCGGGCCGCACATGGGCGTCGTAGAAGCCGCGGACGGCCGCCGCGTCGATGCGGGCGACGGTCTCCTCGGTGCCCTGGCGCGGACGCGACATCCGGGCCGTGGCCGGGAACAGCTCCCTGGACAGCGCCATCGCGGCGCGCCGGGCCGGGTTGGCGAGCTCGTGCGGGATCTCGTCGAGGCGGTTGCGGACCAGCCGCTCGACCTCGCTCTCCGGGAAGGCAGGAGCGCGCAGGGCGTCGGCGAGCAGGCCGAGCGCGCGGTGCAGCCGGGAGGCCGGCACTTCGAGAGAGACCCGCACACCGGGGTGGTCGGCGTGCGCGTCCAGGGTGGCGCCGCAGCGCTCCAGCTCGGCGGCGAACTCCTCCGCGTCGTGCTTGTCGGTGCCCTCGGACAGCGCCCGCGCCATGATCGTGGCGACGCCGTCCAGGCCCTCGGGCTCGGCGTCCAGGGGCGCGACGAGGTTGATCTCCACGGCGACGACCTGCTGGCCGGGGCGGTGGCTGGTCAGGAGGGTGAGGCCGTTGGGCAGTTGGCCGCGGTCCGGCGCCGGGAAGGCCCACGGCTTGGGCGCGCCGCCCCGGGGCTGCGGGTGGAAGTCCATCGTGCTCACAGGGGTGTCGGCGTGGGTGGTGGCGTCGCTCACTGGTCCGCCTGCCCTTCCTCGGTGTCGGCGGCGTCGTTCGACTCGGTCGGCTCGTAGACCAGCACCGCGCGGTTGTCGGGGCGCAGCCGGGCCTTGGCGACCGCCTGCACCTCCTCGGGGGTGATGTCCAGTACGCGTTGCACGGCGTTCAGCGCCAGCTGCGGGTCGCCGAACAGGACGGCGAAGCGGCACAGTTCGTCGGCGCGGCCGCTGACCGTGGCGAGCCGGTCCAGCCACTCCCGCTCCAGCTGGGCCTGGGCGCGTTCCATCTCCTCCGGGGTCGGGCCCTCGGCGGCGAAGCGGGCCAGCTCCTCGTCGACCGCGCGCTCGATGCCGGGGACCTCCACCCCGCCGGACGTCTTCACGTCCAGCCAGCCCAGCGAGGGCGCGCCGGCCAGCCGCAGCAGACCGAAGCCGGCGGCCACCGCACTGCGGTCACGGCGCACCAGCCGGTTGTACAGACGGGAGGATTCGCCGCCGCCCAGTACGGTCAGCGCGAGATCCGCGGCGTCCGCCTCACGGGTGCCGTCGTGCGGCAGCCGGTAGGCCGCCATCAGGGCACGGGAGGGCACGTCCTCCTCGACGACCTCGCGCAGCTGGCCGCCCATGACGTCGGGCAGCGAGCCGTCGCGCGGCGGCTGCTTGCCGTCGTGCGAGGGGATCGAACCGAAGTACTTCTCCACCCAGGCCAGGGTCTGCTCGGGGTCGATGTCGCCGACCACGGACAGCACGGCGTTGTTGGGTGCGTAATACGTACGGAAGAACGCCCGGGCGTCCTCCAGCGAGGCCGCGTCGAGATCGGCCATCGACCCGATGGGCGTGTGGTGGTACGGGTGCCCCTCCGGGTACGCCATGGCCGTCAGCTTCTCGAAGGCCGTGCCGTAGGGGACGTTGTCGTAGCGCTGGCGGCGTTCGTTCTTGACGACGTCGCGCTGGTTCTCCAGGCACTCGTCGTCGAGCGCGGTCAGCAGCGAGCCCATCCGGTCCGCCTCCAGCCAGAGCGCGAGCTCCAGCTCATGGGCGGGCATGGTCTCGAAGTAGTTGGTGCGCTCGAAGCTCGTGGTGCCGTTGAGCGAGCCGCCGGCGCCCTGCACCAGCTCGAAGTGGCCGTTGCCCGACACCTGCGCGGAGCCCTGGAACATCAGGTGCTCGAAGAGGTGAGCGAGGCCCGTACGGCCCTTGACCTCGTGGCGGGAGCCGACGTCGTACCACAGGCAGACCGCTGCGACCGGTGTCAGGTGGTCTTCGGAGAGCACCACGCGCAGGCCGTTGGCCAGCCGGTGCTCGGTCGCTGTCAGGCCGCCGGAACCGGCTTGTTCTGTGGCCGTGTGACCCATGGGCATGTACGTCCCTTCGATCCGCTTGCGAGGAAGTTCTGTCACTGTATGCAAGCGCGTCGGCATCTGGCGAAGTTCCCGGGCAACCGGCCTGCACGTGCGCCCCGTGCGGCTTCTCCGGGGGCCGAAGGGGGAGTCGCGGTCGGCGTTGTCGGTGGGGCGGTCCACAATGGTCGGCGTCAGACTCTGAGATATGCGCGGGCTGAGCCCCCGCCCGGTTGACCCGACGGGTTGACCGACGCTTTCCGTTATCGGCAGTAGACGCAGCAGAAGGAGCCGCAGCCGCGATGGCCCGCCGCAGCACGAAGACCCCGCCGCCGGACGACTTCGAGGAGAGGATCCTCGACATCGACGTCGTCGACGAGATGCAGGGTTCCTTCCTCGAGTACGCGTATTCGGTCATCTACTCGCGCGCCCTGCCGGACGCCCGCGACGGTCTCAAGCCCGTGCACCGCCGGATCCTGTACCAGATGAACGAGATGGGCCTGCGGCCCGAGCGCGGCTACGTCAAGTGCGCCCGCGTCGTGGGCGAGGTGATGGGTAAGCTCCATCCGCACGGTGACGCGTCCATCTACGACGCCCTGGTGCGCATGGCGCAGCCGTTCTCGATGCGGCTGCCGCTGGTGGACGGCCACGGCAACTTCGGCTCGCTGGGCAATGACGACCCGCCCGCCGCGATGCGGTACACCGAGTGCAAGATGGCCTCCGCGACGTCCCTGATGACGGAGTCCATCGACGAGGACACCGTCGACTTCGCGCCGAACTACGACGGCCAGGAGCGGGAGCCGGTCGCCCTCCCGGCCGCGTACCCCAACCTCCTGGTCAACGGCACGTCCGGCATCGCCGTCGGCATGGCGACGAACATGCCGCCGCACAACCTGGGCGAGGTCATCGCCGCGGCCCGCCATCTGATCAAGCATCCGAACGCCGATCTCGACACCCTGATGCGGTTCGTGCCGGGTCCCGACCTGCCGACGGGCGGCCGTATCGTGGGGCTCGACGGCGTACGGGACGCGTACGAGAAGGGCCGCGGCACCTTCAAGATCCGCGCCACGGTCACGGTCGAGAGCGTCACCGCCCGCCGTAAGGGCCTGGTCGTCACCGAACTCCCGTTCACGGTCGGCCCCGAGAAGGTCATCTCCAAGATCAAGGACCTGGTCGGCTCGAAGAAGCTCCAGGGCATCGCCGACGTCAAGGACCTGACCGACCGCGAGCACGGCCTGCGGCTGGTGATCGAGGTCAAGAACGGCTTCAACCCCGAGGCCGTCCTGGAGCAGCTCTACAAGCTCACGCCGATGGAGGAGTCCTTCGGCATCAACAACGTCGCGCTGGTGGACGGCCAGCCGCTGACGCTGGGCCTCAAGGAGCTGCTGGAGGTCTATGTCGACCACCGCTTCACCGTGGTGCGCCGGCGCAGCGAGTTCCGGCGCGGCAAGCGGCGCGACCGTCTTCACCTGGTCGAGGGCCTGCTGACGGCCCTGGTGGACATCGACGAGGTGATCCGCCTGATCCGCTCCAGCGAGAACAGCGCGCAGGCCAAGGAGCGGCTGATCGAGCGCTTCTCGCTGAGTGACATCCAGACGCAGTACATCCTCGACACCCCGCTGCGCCGGCTGACCAAGTTCGACCGGATCGAGCTGGAATCGGAGCGGGACCGTCTGAAGGACGAGATCGAGAAGCTGACGCAGATCCTGGACTCGGACGCGGAGCTGCGCAAGCTCGTGTCCGGCGAGCTGGCTGCGGTGGCGAAGAAGTACGGCACGGACCGCCGCACGGTCCTGCTGGAGTCCTCGGGCACCACGGTCGGCGCGGTGCCCCTGGAGGTCTCCGACGACCCGTGCCGGGTGCTGCTGTCCTCGACGGGCCTGCTCGCCCGTACGGTCACCGGTGAGGTGCCCTTCGACTCCGACGCCCGGCGCGTCAAGCACGACGTGATCGTCTCGGTGGTGCCGGCGACGACCCGTGGCGAGGTGGGCGCGGTGACGTCCCTGGGCCGGCTGCTGCGGCTCTCGGTGATCGATCTGCCACAGCTCCCGGAGACGGCGTCCGCGCCCAGTCTCTCCGGCGGTGCACAGCTCTCGGAGTTCCTGTCGCTGGAGGACGGCGAGCAGCTGATCTGCCTGACCACGCTGGACGAGGCCTCACCGGGCCTGGCGCTCGGCACGGAACAGGGCGTGGTCAAGCGGGTGGTGCCCGACTACCCCTCCCACAAGGAGGAGTTGGAAGTCATCACCCTCAAGGAGGGCGACCGCATCGTGGGCGCGGCCGAGCTGCGCACCGGTGAGGAGGACCTGGTCTTCCTCACCAACGAGGCACAACTGCTGCGCTATCCGGCCGCGCAGGTACGGCCGCAGGGCCGGCCCGCGGGCGGTATGACGGGCATCAAGCTGGGCGAGGGCGCGAAGGTGCTCTCGTTCTCCGCGGTCGATCCGGCCGCCGATGCCATGGTGTTCACGGTCGCCGGCTCGCACGGCACGCTGGACGATTCGGTGGCGACGGCCAAGCTCACCCCGTTCGACCAGTATCCGCGCAAGGGGCGGGCGACCGGCGGGGTGCGCTGTCAGCGGTTCCTGAAGGGCGAGGACTGTCTGACCCTGGCGTGGGTGGGGCCGACACCGGTGCGGGCCGCGGACGCCAAGGGGTCGCCCGTCGAGCTGCCCGAGGTGGACCCGCGGCGGGACGGCTCGGGGGTGCCGCTGACGAAGCCGGTGGCGGCGCTGGCCGGGCCGGTGTAGGCGGCAGCGGACACGAGGGACGAGTGGACGCGGTCGGGCCGGTTACTCATCGGCCCGGCGGCGTCACCACTCCTCCTCGCGCGAGGCCACGTACCGCAGCACGCCCCACATGCTGTGGGCGCCGGCCTCCGACGGGGTGCTGTCCCGGCAGTTCTCCAGCTCCTTGCGCAGCGCCGGTGCGTCGATGCCGCTGCCGATCATGACGAGCTGGGTGCACCCCTCCTCGCCCTTCGGCCACGGCTCGGGGTAGAAGCGCAGGAAGTCGCCTACGGCGTGCAGCGTGAACCTCTGGCGGTTCTCCGGCACGTCGAAGTGGACGAACCCCTTGATGCGGTAGAGACCGGACGGGCGGCTGTCGAGGAAGTCCATGAGCCGGCGCGGGTGCATCGGCTCGGCCGAGGTGAACTCCACGCTCTGGTAGGCGGCGTGGAGATGACCGCCCTCATGGGCATGGCCGGGGTGAGCGCAGTCGCCGCCGCAGTGGTGAGCGGCATCCTCGCCCGCCGCGGCCTCGCGCAGCAGGTCCTCGAAGGACAGCTGCCGTACGGCCGGGTCGTCGCCCTCCCCCATTGCGCGGTCGAAGAACAGCTCGGGGTCGACCCGGCCGTACGCCGTGCAGATCACCGGCCGGCCGGGGGCGAGGTCCGCGAGGGTGGAGATGAGTTCCTGTCGTGCCGCGTCGGCGATGCGGTCGGCCTTGTTGAGCACCACGATGTCGGCGATGCCCACATGCCGGTCCAGTTCGGGGTGACGGACCCTGGTGTCGTCGAATTCGGCGGCGTCGACGACCTCGATCAGCCCGCCGTAGACGATCCGGTCGTTCTCGCTGGCGAGGATCATCCGGATGAGTTCCTGCGGCTCGGCCAGGCCGCTGGCCTCGATGACAATTACATCGATGCGGGCGGCGGGGCGGGCGAGCCGTTCCAGGTAGGTGTCCAGTTCACTGGTGTCGACGGCGCAGCACAGGCAGCCGTTGCCGAGCGAGACCATCGAGTCCACCTGTCCGGCGACGGTCATGGCGTCGATCTCGATGCTGCCGAAGTCGTTGACGATCGCGCCGATACGGGTGCCGTCGCCGTTGCCGAGCAGATGGTTGAGGAGGGTGGTCTTGCCCGATCCGAGGAAGCCCGCGAGTACGACGACCGGGATCTGTTGCGTGACCAAGGGGCGCCTCCATGGTGCGGGTGGCGGGCCGCGCGGACCGGCGGCGGACGAGCTGTCGATCGTAACGGACGGCCGGCTGCGGGGGCCCGGCTCGACCCCCGCACCACTCACTAGCGGGACGCGACGGCGGGCAGCGGCTGCGGCGGGGGCGGGCCCACGTAACGGGCGGCCGGACGGATGATCTTCGAGTCCTCGGCCTGCTCCAGGATGTTGGCACTCCAGCCGACCACGCGGGCTGCGCAGAACGTGGGCGTGAGCATCTCCCGCGGCAACCCGCACAGCTCCATGACGACGCCCGCGTAAAGCTCCACGTTCGTGTGCAGCTCACGGCCGGGCTTGAGTTCGGCCAGCAGCGCTTCGACCCGCGCCTCCACCTGGACGGCGAAGTCCACCAGCGGCCCGCCGAACCGTTCGGCGACCCCTCTCAGCATCCTCGAGCGCGGGTCCTCGGTGCGGTAGACGGAGTGCCCGAACCCCATGATCCGGTCGCCGCGCTGGATGCTGTCACGGACCCAGGAGTCGATGCGGTCGGGGATACCGATCTCGTCGAGCATGTCCAGTGCACGGCTGGGAGCACCGCCGTGCAACGGGCCGGAGAGCGCGCCGACGGCGCCCACGAGGCAGGCCGCGAGGTCGGCGCCGGTGGAGGCGATGACGCGTGCGGTGAAGGTCGAGGCGTTGAATCCGTGGTCGATGGTGGAGATCAGATACGCCTCTATCGCCCGGACTCGCTCCTGGTCCGGCTCTTCGCCGGTGAGCATGTACAGGTAGTTGGCCGCGTGACCGAGATCCGAACGCGGCTCGACGGGCTGGAGGCCCCGCCCCAGCCTGTGCAGCGCGGTCATCAGCGTCGGCACTGCGGCGCATACCGCGAGGGCGTCGGTGCGGCGGCGGTCGGCGTCGATGTCGTACAGCGGCCGGAAGCCGGCCGTCGCGCCGAGCAGCGACAACGCGGTGCGCAACCCGGCGAGCGGTCCGGAGCGCGTACCGGCCCGGGCGAGGGCAGGCAGTGCCTCGCGTACGGGCGCAGGTACGGCGCGCAGTGCGGCCGTCTCGGCCCGGAAGGCGGCCAGCTGCGCCGCGTCGGGCAACTCGCCGTGGAACATCAGGTACCACACGTCCTCGAAGCTGCGGGCTGCGGCCAGCTCTACGGCGGAGTACTGACGGTAGTGATAGAAGCCCTCCGCGCCCCGGACGTCGCCCAATTGGGTCTCGGTGACAATGACGCCCGCAAGTCCGCGGGGTGCGTCAACCGGCGCGTTCACCTCGGCGATCGGCATGGCTGATCTCCTGCTCTCCCTCACCCGAATAATTGATTCGACTGTCCATCCTTGACTCAACACTTGTCAATATTGATTCCATCAATGTGGACGATCCCGATACGGTGATCCCATGGCAGACCAGCAAGAAGCGGCGCCGGGCCGGGGCGGACAGCGACTGAGCACCCGGCAAACAGCCGAACGGCTCGGCGTGAAGCCGGAAACGGTGTACGCCTATGTCAGCCGCGGCCAACTGACCAGCCGCCGGGAGCCGGGCAGCCGCGGCAGCACTTTCGACGGGAGAGAGGTCGAGGCACTGGCCCGTCGCGTCGGTCGCCGCGAACCCTCAGCACCCGGCAGCGAATTGGCGATCCGCACCGGCATCACCTTGATCGACCGTGATCACTGTTACTTCCGCGGCGTCGACACCTCACAACTCGCCGCCCGATACAGCTACGAAGAAGTCGCCGAGTGGCTGTGGACCCGCGAACTGCACCCCGGCATCCGCTTCACGGCGCCACGCGACACCCTGTCCGCCACCCAACGCGCCGTGGGGGCGCTGCCCGCACACAGCGGACCGATGGACCGGCTACGGGTCGGCGTGATCGCCGCCGCGGCCGCGGACCCCCTCCGCTTCGACCTGTCCGAGGACACCGTCGTCGACATCGCCCGCAGCCTCATCCCCACCCTCGTCGACGCCTTGCCGACGCACGCCCCGACGGCACCGGCCGACGGCACCCTCGCCGCACGCCTCTGGTCACGACTGACCTCGGAACCGGCCACTCCCGAGGCACTCCGCGTGCTGGACGCCGCGATGGTCCTGCTCATCGACCACGATCTCGCCGCCTCGACGCTCGCGGTCCGGGTCGCCGCCTCTGCCCGCGCCCATCCGTATGCGATCGTTTCGGCCGGCTTCGGGGCCTTGGACGGCGTGCTGCACGGCGCAGCGAGTGGACTTGCCCACCGGATGCTGGCGGAGGTGCTGGACCGGGGCAGCGCGGCCGCGGTCGTGGCCGATCACCTACGGGCCGGCCAACAGGTGCCAGGACTCGGCCATCCCCTCTATCCCGTTGAGGACCCGCGGGCTCGCACTCTGTTCCGGCTTTTGGAGGATGTACCGCGAGCCCACCTCGCTCTGCAGGCCGCCCGTGAAGTGATCACCACCACAGCCCGGCACACGGAGTTGCACGCAAATGTCGACCTGGCGCTGGCCGTACTGACCACTTCCACAGGCATGCCGGCCGAGGCCGGAGAAGCGATCTTCGCTATTGCCCGTACGGCCGGCTGGATCGCCCACGCCCTGGAGGAATACTCCGAGCAGCCCCTCCGACTGCGGCCCAGCGGCCAGTACCACGGCCCCCGTCCACCGCAGCCATTGCCGTGAGCGATGAGTTCACAGGGGGCGGGCGCCTCTCCTCACAAGCATGACCGAACAAGCATTAACGAGCCGACGCCGAGACACGGGCTCTGCCCGGCGCGACCGGCCGAGGCACTGCTGAGCCGTCCGCAAAACCTCCCACGGAAGGCAACGCAGGCCATCGCCGTCACCCGCTGGGGGACCACCCGGCGTCGGGCGCACAGCGAATGAGGTTAGGCTCACCTATGTGAGTACCTGTGCCACCGCTTCCCGTGAATCGGCCGAATCGCTCACCGCGACCGCGGCCACCGCCCGAACCTGGCTGCTCATCGAGCAGACGGGGCCCTGGGGAGCCCAAGCGCTGACGAACAGTCACCTCGACCCTGATGTCGGCCGGGCCCTGGAGGCCGCGACCGAGGGGACGGGCGTGCGCGTCGCCCTGATCCGCCGACCCGGGCGCCATGCCGACTGCAACGGCACGTCCCGGCACCGGATTTTCCTCGCGCACACCGCCCCCGGACGCACCTGGATCCGCACCACCACCGTCAGCGACCCGCGGGCGGCTCTCGGTCTGGACTTCACGGCTCTGGGAGCGGGCGAGCACGCCAGCCTCTGGGAACCGTACATCGGCGAACCGCTGGTCCTCGTGTGCACCAACGGCAAGCGGGACCGTTGCTGCGCCCTGCTCGGGCGCCCGCTGGCCGCCGAGCTCGCTGCGGGCGGAGCCGAGGCCTGGGAGGTCACCCACATCGGAGGGCATCGCTTCTCCCCCACTTTGTTCGTCCTGCCCTTCGGTTACGCCTACGGGCGCGCCTCGGCCCCCCTCGTCAAGGAGGCCGTGGAAGCGGCGCGCGACGGACGGATCACGATCGACCACAGTCGTGGCCGCTCGGCGTGGGACCGGCCGGGCCAGGCCGCCGACCTGGCGATCCGCGAGCTGCTCGGAGAGGACCGGGCGGACGCACTCGACGTCGTACGGACCGACACGGTGCGGCCCGAACCGAGGCCGGCCGACAGCGCGACGCCCGGAGCTTCTGCCATCACGGGAGCCTCCTCCGCGTGGGCCGTCACCGTGGCGCACTCCGACGGCCGCAGCTGGCAGGTCACCGTCGAACAACGGGCCGATGGTGCTGCGGCGCCCGCCAGCTGTGGTGCGCCGCTCGGTCCACCGGCGCGAATGGCCGTTGTCTCCATCGACTCGGTGAACCGCATGCCCGGGAGGACGGCGCAAGCTGTCGGCAGCTGACCGCGAGGGTTCTGCCGCCCACCCGCCGGGCCCTTCATCGGGGTCCTCCCGCACCCGACGCACATCGGGGACCTCGTCTCTGCCTACTCGACGCTCATCTCGTGGTGGGTGAGCACGGTGGCTCGACGGTGCTGTCTCGGTGGTGGGGCAAGGATTCTCTGTCGGCCGGCGGCCGCGCGAGGACAGAGTGAGACTGCAGGCGAAACGCACTGACCAGCCATTCCGGGACGGCTCGCCCCCGGCCCGGCGGCGACCGCGCAGCATCTCGCCAGCCATCCTCCGCGGCTTTCGCCAGGCCCCGCAGCCCTCCCCCGTCCACCGCATGACCACTCCCTTCCGCACACTCCGCGTGCGCCTCGCCGTGCAATCGGTCAGCCTCAGACCGCCGCCCGCAGAGCCCAGTCGACTCACCTTTCGAGGCTAAGTGCGCACGTTCCGCAGCCGACAGGCCTGTGGATAACCGCACGCACGGACCGAATTCATCTTCCGTGCAAGCCCGTGATCGGAACGCGGCCGGAAAGGAATCACGTCTGCGTCGTGGCGCGGCCACGCTCCGAATTCGTGACCGTGGGGGATTACCGGCCCGCCCCTCACCACGCTTACTGTTCGTTCGTATGGGCGAAAAGGAGGATTCCGTTCCGCGCCCGAGCGCCACAGAGCCCTCGGGTCCCGTGCCGCTTCCCACCGCTGCAAAGCCCTCCCGCCTCAGCAGCGCGCGCCACGGTGCCCCGCACGCGTCCGACGATCAGCGGGGCCGGCCCGACTACGGGTCGGCGACCTCCAGGTTTCGTCGCCCGCACCTGGGCTGGCCACGGAAGGTGTTCTCCCAGGTCCTGATGGTGCAGCTGGCCATCGCCGCAGGAGTCACCGCACTGGCCACCGGCCTGTTCCTCGCCCCGCTCAGCGCGCAACTCGACGATCAAGCGATGCGCCGCGCCTTGTCCATCGCACAGACCACCGCAGCCGAGTCACGCCTAGACGACGCCCTGGAGTCCTCCCGGCCGACACTGCACGGCCCCGTGCAGAACGAGGCGGAACGGATTCGCGCCGCCACCGGAGCCGAGTATGTGGTGATCATGGACAAGCGGGGGGTCCGCTGGTCTCACACCGATCCGACCGAGATCGGACGCCATGTCTCGACCGACCCCAGCGTCGTGCTCTCCGGCCGGGAAGTCATGCAGATTGACGAAGGCACTCTCGGCCGGTCCGCACGCGGCAAGGTCCCGCTCCGTGACGAGCAAGGAAAGATCATCGGAGCGGTGTCCGTCGGCATCGCGTACAAGAGCGTCCAGGAACGGCTCCTCTCCACCGTCCCCCAGCTGCTCGCCTACGCCGGCGGGGCACTGGCCGTGGGCGCTCTCGCCGCCTACCTGGTTTCCCGCCGCCTCCAGCGCCGCACGCACGACCTGGCGTTCTCCGACATCTCCGCGTTGCTCGCCGAGCGGGAAGCCATGCTGCACGGCATCCGGGAGGGGTTCCTCGCGCTCGACAGGCATGGCCGTATTCGCCTCATGAACGACGAGGCACAGCGCCTCCTGGAGCTCCGCACCGAGGACATCGGCCGTCCCCTGGACACGGCCCTGCCTCCCGGTCGTACAACCGACGTTTTGGCCGGCCGTGTGTCAGGAGCTGACCTGCTGGCCGTCAGCCGTCACCGGGTTCTGGTGGCGAACCGCATGCCGACCGAGGACGGGGGTGCCGTGGTCACCTTGCGCGACCGCACCGAGCTGGAACGACTCGGCCGCGAGCTGGACGGCACCCGCGGTCTCATCGATGCCCTGCGCGCCCAGGATCACGAGCACGCCAACCGCCTGCACACGCTCCTCGGCCTGCTCGAACTCGGACTGCACGAAGAGGCCGTGGAGTTCGTGACCCAGGCGGTGGGCGTGCATCGCGCGACCGCCGAGCAGGTCACCGAGCGCATCCACGATCCGCTGCTGGCCGCCCTCCTTGTGGGCAAGGCCACCGTCGCCACCGAGCGCGGCGTCTCCCTCAGCATCTCGCCCGATGCGTACCTGCCCGACCGTCTGATCGATCCGCACAGCCTCGTCACCGTGCTCGGCAACCTCGTGGACAACGCCCTGGACGCTGCGTCGGGTGGGCAGGACGCGCTCGTGGAAGTGGCGGTGCGCACCATCGACCGGACCGCCGTACTGCGAGTCAGCGACAACGGGCCGGGCGTGCCCGAAGCACGTCGCGCCGAGATCTTCACCGAGGGCTGGACGACCAAGGACCCGCCTGCCCATGGGCGGCGCGGAATCGGCCTGGCCCTCGTACGGCGTCTCGCCGAGCGCTATGGAGGCAGCGCCGAGGTCGGCGAGCGCCCTGGTGGTGGGGCGGAATTCACGGTGACGGTCCCTGACGCGCTGTCCGATGAGCTTCCAGCGGGGCGTGAAACGCCCCTCCAGGAAGCAGTCGCAGAAACCCACGGCACCGGACCGGCCACTTCGGGCACGCGCCTTCCCGAAGGCGCAACAGGGAGCTGCCAATGATCAACGTACTGATCGTGGACGATGACGTGCACGTGGCGAAGATCAACGCGGCGTATGTCGCCAAGACTGACGGGTTCCGGGTCAGCTGTGTCGCGCACACCGCCGCGGAGGCGCTCGCGGCCCTGGAGAGCCACCCCGTCGACCTGATCCTCCTGGATCACTATCTTCCCGACAGGACAGGGCTCCAGCTCGTCGGCGACCTGCGACGCCGAGGTGTGCTGACCGACGTGATCATGGTGACGGCCGCGCGCGACATCGCCACCGTGCACGCTGCCATGCGGCACGGCGCACTGCAGTATCTGGTCAAGCCGTTCACCTTCGCGGGCCTGCGCTCCAAGTTGGAAGGCTATGCCGCATTGCACCGCACTTTTGCAGGCGGCGGTCAGGCGGAGCAGTCCGAAGTGGACCGGATCTTCGGCGCCTTGGCATCCGCCAACGCGGGACCCGCTGAGCTGCCGAAGGGACACTCCACCGCCACCGCGGACCGTGTGCGCTCGGTCATGCGCTCGGCCGATGCCCCGCTGTCCGCGCAAGACGTCGCCATGCAGGCCGGGCTGAGCCGGCAGACGGCGCAGCGCTACCTCAAGCTCCTGGAGCGCGCAGGACGGGTGCGCCTGACCCTCAAGTACGGCGAGACCGGCCGACCCGAGCACCGCTACGAGTGGGTCTAGACCGGCGAACCGCCACCCCCGGAGGGCGACAGGCGTGGAGGTGACGACGCGTACGGGAGCTGAGGTCCGGAGCGTCGCGCAACCGTCGCGATCCCACCCACCCCCGCATCATGCCCTCCGAGCCCAGGGCCTGCCCGCCCCCGGACTCGTCGGTCAACTACCTAAGCCGCACCGGCCCCCGTGAGCGCCCGTACCTCTGTCTCTGCATGTCGTGCTTCGTCAGCAGCCTCCGGGGAGAGCAGCGTTCCCAGCCAGCCCATCAGGAAGCCCAGCGGGATCGATACGACACCGGGGTTCTCGAGCGGGAAGACGGCGAAGTCCACTCCGGGGAAGATCGACTCCGCGCCACCCGAGACCACCGGCGAGAGCACGACCAGGGTGATCGCCGGGATCAGGCCGCCGTACACGGACCAGACCGCGCCCCGGGTGGTGAAGCGGCGCCAGAAGAGGGTGTACAGCAGGACCGGCAGGTTGGCCGAAGCCGCGACCGCGAAGGCCAGCCCCACCAGGAAGGCGACGTTCAGGTCCTGGGCGAGAAGGCTGAGGCCGATGGCAACCGCGCCGACCGCCACCGCCGCGATGCGCGCCACGGCCACCTCGGCGCGCTGGGCGTCCTGCACGGTGCCGCGCGGGCGTCGCAGCGAGGCATACAGGTCGTGCGCGACCGAGGCCGACGACGCGAGCGTGATGCCAGCGACCACGGCCAGGATGGTGGCGAACGCGACCGCGGCCACCACGGCGAAGAGAACCGTCCCTCCGGTCGAACCGGCGCCGCCTCCCAGGTTGAGGGCGAGCAACGGGACCGCGGTGTTGCCGGCCGCGTTGGACGCATGAACCGCGGAGCTGCCCAGTACGGCTGCGGCGCCGAAGCCGAGCACGATGGTCATCAGGTAGAAGCCACCGATCAGACCGATGGACCAGACGACGGAGCGACGGGCGGAGCGTGCCGTGGGGACGGTGTAGAAGCGGGAGAGGATGTGCGGCAGTCCGGCGGTTCCCAGGACCAGGGCGATGCCGAGGCTGATGAAGTCGAGCCGGGCGGTCCAGCCGCCGCCATACCTGAGGCCGGGAGTGAGGAACTCGCTGCCGTGTCCGCTGCGTTCGGCGGCGGTGTTCAGCAGCGTATTGAAGTCGCCGTGGAACCGGATGAGTACCAGGACGGTCAGGGCGATGGCGCCGCCCATGAGCAGTACCGCCTTGACGATCTGGATCCAGGTCGTGGCCCGCATGCCGCCGAAGGCGACGTAGACCACCATCAGGGCGCCGACTCCGATCACCATCCAGGTACGGGCTTGCTGACTGGCGCCGCCCAGGAGCAGGGCGACCAGACTGCCGGCACCGACCATCTGCGCGACGAGGTACAGCACGGACACCGTGACGGAGGCCGTGCCGGCCGCGATGCGGACGGGGCGCTCCCGCATCCGGGCGGCGACGACATCGGCGAGGGTGAACCGGCCGCAGTTGCGGACAAGTTCGGCGACCAGGAAGAGGACGACAAGCCAGGCGACGAGGAAGCCGACCGAGTACAGCAGGCCGTCGTAGCCGAAGAGGGCGATCAGTCCGGAGATGCCGAGGAAGGACGCGGCGGACATGTAGTCACCCGCGATGGCGAACCCGTTCTCCATGGGAGAGAAGAGTCTCCCGCCCGCGTAGAACTCCTCGGCGGAGCCGTGCCGGCGGCGGCTCACCCAGGTCGTGATCGCCAGGGTGACGGCGATGAACACACTGAACAAAACCAGTGCGAGGGTCTGGTGGTCGCCGGTCAACGGATGTTCCCCCCGGTGAGTTCCTGGGTTTCCCAACGGATGTCGAGTGCCGCGCGGTCCCTGCGCAGCCGGGCGTGGCGCGCGTAGGCCCAGGTGAGCAGGAACGTGGTGGCAAACTGGCCGAGTCCGGCGAGCATCGCGACGTTCAGGGCACCGACGACGCGATGGGCCATGAGGCCCGGCGCGGCGGTCGCGGCGACCACGTAGGCGAGGTACCAGACCAGGAAGACCGTTGTGCCGGGAAGGACGAACCGCCGGTAGCGTCGGCGCACCTCCTGGAAGGCCGCGCTGCGCTGCACCGCCAGATAGATCTCGTCGTGCGGTGCGGACCGTGGTTCCGCTACCGGTACGGGCGGGGGTACCGGGACCGGTTCGGGTTTCTCCGTGCGGTCCCACTCGCCCTCTGGTGTTGTCGCGTCATCCAGCTCGCCCCACCCGGAGGCGAGAGCGTCGTACCAGGGGTCGTCGAGACGTAGGGCCCCTGACTCACCGGCCGAACGGCCGTCCTGCTTGTCCACCGAACTCTCCTTGGTGCACGGGTTTGTTGTCCGTGTGGCCCAAGAGTGGACAGAAAGGAAGATCCTGGACTCTTCATTGCGAACCCTTCACCCCATCAGGTGACGGGCTATCGGGGCGGCCGTGCCAGGCCGTGACGGTACGCGTAGTGGATGGCCTGGGCGCGGTCCCGCAGTCCCGCTTTGGCGAAGAGATTGTTGATGTGGGTCTTCACCGTCGCGGTGGAGACGTGCAGGGAGCGGGCGATCTCCGGGTTGGACTGGCCCTCGGCGACCAGCCGCAGCACCTCCACCTCGCGGGCGGTCAGCCCGTCCGGGGGCTCGTCGGGCGGCTGCGGCACCGTTCGCACAGGCTCCGTGAAGCGCTCCAGCAGCCGGCGCTGGATCTTGGGCGACAGCCCGGCCTCCCCCGAGAGCACGTCGGCGATGGCGCGGACGATCTCGTCGCCGTCCGCGTCCTTGGTCAGATAGCCGCGGGCACCGGCCTGCAGTGCCGGAAAGAGCGATTCGTCATCCGCATAGGTGGTGAGCACCACCACCTGGGTACCGGGATGCTCGGCACGGATACGACGGGTGGCCTCGACACCGTCGCAGCGCGGCATCCGCAGATCCATCAGGACGACGTCGGGGGCGAGTCCGGCAACCAGGCGGACCGCTTCCTCACCGTCCGCGGCCGATCCGACGACCTCGATCCCCGGCAGCAGCCCCAGCAGCATCACGATCCCCTCGCGCACCACCGTCTGGTCATCGGCGACCACGACCCGCGTGGTCGCGTCCGCCGTCATGCGGGCACCCGCAACCGCACCACGAAACCCTCCTCGTCGGGGCCGGACTCCAGCGTTCCACCGAGGAGTTCGGCGCGTTCGCGCATCCCGAGCAGACCGTATCCGGAGCCGCTTCCCGCGAGCTCACCGGGCGCGCCCCGGCCGCCGGAGTCGCGCACCTCCAGCCCGATCACGTCGGCCGCGTACTCCAGCCGCACGCTCACCCGGGCCCCCGGTGCGTGCTTGCGGACGTTCGTGAAGGCCTCCTGGGCGACACGGCGGACCGCGAGGCCCGCCTCGGCCGGCACGGCGCGTGACCGGCCCGCCACATCCAGCCGAGCGCTCTCAGTGGCGGTCAGACGGCGCAGGAAGTCCTCGACCGGGATCATCTCCCCGCGCAGCGCCGAAAGCGCCTCACGGGTGCCGTCCAGCCCTTCTCGGGCCATTCCCCGGCACGCCGTCACCTGCTCCAGCAGCTGTACCCGGTCGGCCTCCAGGTCGGTGCTGCGCTGGATCAGCAGCCGGGCGGCCTCCAGGTGCACCAGTTGGGCACTGAGGCTGTGGGCGAGGACGTCGTGGATCTCGCGCGCGATCCGCCCGCGTTCGGTGAGCGCCGACGATTCGGCCTCGGCCTTGCGGGCGGCGCGTTCCTGGGCAAGCAGCCGCTGGGCGTTGCCGCGCGCCTCGGCGTCCAGCCGTACGACGTAGCCCGCCAGTCCCAGGCCCGCGGCGGTCGCGGCGGTCGCCCACCAGTTGCCGGTGTTCAGTGCGGCGTACCCGCCCAGTGCGCCGACGGCGCACGGTACGGCGACGCCCAGTGGCAGCCGTTCCATGGCGACGACGGCGCAGGAGCACCACAGGACGGTGGCGGGCACCTCCGCCCCCGCGCCGGCGAGGCCCAGGGCCGCGGACAGCAGTACGACGAACAGTCCGATGGACGGCCACAGGCGTTGTGCCAGCGTCGTGCGGAAGAAGCCGCGGAACGTCAGCAGTGTGGCCGCCATGCCCGCGCACAACGCCACCAGGCGCCAACCGGTGAAGGCCGACCCCACCAGGGTGGTCCACACCAGCCCCGCCACCACCGCGATGCGCACCGCCCGGCCGATCCACAACCGGGCGCTGGTGACGCCCTCACGGGCCAGCGATTCCCGCAACGGCCAGCTCGTCCAGGAATTCGGCGGCACTACGGTCCCTTCCACGGCGCTCGCGGGATCTCAGCCCGCGACAGGGATACGGTACGTCGGCTGCATTCCCTGGGCCCGCCACATGGTGACTCCGGCGCGGGTCAGCAGCATCGCCGCGACGGAGAGCATCGCGGCCGCGCTGCCCTGGTGGACGCCCAGGACCGCGGCGATCCCCATGAGACCGAGCCGCAGCGCCATGCCGCAGGCCCACACGCCGGCCGCCGCCCAGCTCCCCTTGGTCCACACCGCGCCGCCGTCGTCGGTCCAGATACGCGTCGTCCAGGCCCAGCCGGCGCCGCAGGCCAGCCCGATCAGCACCTCCGCGCCCAGGAGGACACCGGACGCCACGTGGTGCGCCGGGTCGACGAGGCCGGGCTGCCGTAGTGCCATGACCATCAGGGCGACCGGAACGAGCCACCAGGCCTTGCCCTCCGACGAGATCCGCCGCGCCGAGAACTGCCGGATGAACACCAGCGCGATGACTCCGATGATCACAACGATGTTGAGCGAGCCGCTCATGACCTGGCCCTCCATGGGACGGAAACTTCGACGCCTCCGACGCTATGGAGCGGCGTCACCGTGCGGATCGGCGCCAGGGTGGGTCCCGGGTGGAAAGCCGACGGGCGTCTCTCCACCCCGGGGTGGAGAGACGCCCGTCGGCGGACGCTGACGACTCAGGTGTCGATGCGTGAACGGTCCAGAGTGGACGCGGAGTTCGTGATGAACTCCTTACGGGGGGCGACTTCGTTGCCCATCAGGAGGTCGAAGGCCTTCTCCGCCGCTTCGAGATCGCTGATGTTGATGCGGCGCAGGGTGCGGTGGCGCGGGTCCATGGTCGTCTCGGCCAGCTGGTCGGCGTCCATCTCGCCCAGACCCTTGTAGCGCTGGATGCTGTCCTTGTAGCGGACCTTCGTGCGCTGGAGCTCGAGCAGGGTCTGGCGCAGCTCGTTGTCCGAGTAGGTGTAGATGTACTTGTCCTGGCCCTTCTTGGGGTTGATCAGCTCGACCCGGTGCAGCGGCGGGACGGCGGAGAAGACCCGGCCCTGCTCGACCATGGGCCGCATGTAGCGCTGGAAGAGGGTCAGCAGCAGGCAGCGGATGTGCGCGCCGTCGACATCCGCGTCGGCCAGGAAGATGACCTTGCCGTAACGGGCGGTGTCGATGTCGAAGGTGCGGCCGGACCCGGCCCCTATGACCTGGATGATGGCGCCGCACTCGGCGTTCTTGAGCATGTCCGAAACCGACGACTTCTGGACATTGAGGATCTTGCCGCGGATCGGCAGCAGTGCCTGGAACTCGGAGTTCCGCGCCAGCTTCGCGGTGCCCAGCGCCGAGTCACCCTCGACGATGAAGAGCTCGCTGCGGTCGACGTCGTCGCTGCGGCAGTCCGCGAGCTTGGCCGGCAGTGAGGACGACTCCAGCGCGGTCTTCCGCCGCTGGGCCTCCTTGTGCTGCCGGGCGGCGATGCGCGTACGGGCCGCGGCGACGATCTTCTCCAGGACGGCACGGGCCTGCTGCTTGGCGTCCCGCTTCGTGGAGGTCAGGTACGCCTTGAGTTCCCGGCTCACCACCTGGGCCACGATCCGGGAGGCCGCGGAGGTGCCGAGCACCTCCTTGGTCTGCCCTTCGAACTGCGGCTCCGCGAGCCGCACGGTCACGACGGCGGTGAGGCCCTCCATGGCGTCGTCCTTGACGACGTCGTCCTCGGCCACGCGCAGCAGCTTGCTCGACCGCAGCACCTCGTTGATGGTCTTGGTGACCGACCGCTCGAACCCGGAGACGTGGGTGCCGCCCTTGGGCGTCGCGATGATGTTGACGAACGACTTGAGCGTCGAGTCGTAGCCGGTGCCCCAGCGCAGCGCGATGTCGACGCTGAGTTCCCGGGTGACCTCGGTCGGGGTCATGTGGCCGCGGTCGTCGAGGACCGGGACGGTCTCCTTGAAGGTGCCCTGGCCGCTCAGGCGCAGGACGTCGCACACTGCCTTGTCCTGCGCGAGGTACTCGCAGAATTCGCTGATGCCGCCGTCGTAGCGGAAGGTCTCTTCCGTCTTGCCGGCGCCGTCGATGCCCCGCTCGTCACGGACGACGAGGGTCAGGCCCGGCACGAGGAAGGCCGTCTGCCGGGCGCGGGCGTACAGGGTGTCAAGGGAGAGCTTGGCGTCCTTGAGGAAGATCTGCCGGTCGGCCCAGTAGCGCACCCGGGTGCCGGTCTTCGCCTTGGTGATCCGCTTGCCCTTGAGCAGGCCGTTGCCCGGGTCGAAGGGGGCGTCGGGACCCGATTCGGTGAAGATGCCGGGTACGCCGCGGCGGAAGCTGATCGAGTGCGTCTTGCTGCTGCGGTCCACCTCGACGTCGAGCCTCGCGGACAGGGCGTTGACGACGGAGGCGCCGACGCCGTGCAGGCCGCCGGAGGCGGCGTACGAGCCGCCGCCGAACTTTCCGCCGGCGTGCAGCTTGGTCATCACGACCTCGACGCCGCTGAGGCCGGTCTTCGGCTCGACATCGACGGGGATGCCTCGGCCGTTGTCCCTGACCTCCACGGACCCGTCGTCGTGAAGGATCACCTCGATGTGGTCGCAGTAGCCGCCCAGCGCCTCGTCGACGGAGTTGTCGATGATCTCCCACAGGCAGTGCATCAGGCCACGGCTGTCCGTCGAGCCGATGTACATGCCCGGGCGCTTGCGGACGGCTTCGAGCCCCTCGAGGACGAGCAGATGCCGCGCGGTGTAGTTGGATCCGTCCCGGTCTGCCCCGGTCAGCACTGCGGTGGACGGCACGGACATCTCGGCGGTCACGCGGTTCGCTCCTCGCTGAATTTCTGGCAGTCCGCATTCCACGGACTCGGTTGTGGCGGTGTCGCCGGTCAGAGGGTACCGAGGCCTGGTAGAGCCGATGTGACGCCACCCGTACGCATGCTCATGCTAGTAGAATTTCGCTCACACGTTCGATCCCTCGTTGGGGTGACGTCGCAGTGACGTGCACATCACGTTCCCTTCGAGGCATGAACCATTTAGGCTCCGGGCACGTCCTCATCAACAACCGGCAAGCCAGCCGGGAGGACAGAGACCAACAACCAACGTGAATCAGACCACCACGCAACACGGCTCATTCGCCGCCACCCGGCAGCACCCGGCCCCCTCGGAGAAATTTTTCGAGGAAAAGGCACGAGCGGGAACGTTTTCGGCCTGGTTGGATGTTGACCCTGGTACGACAGCTCGTCGAGCTAGAGAAGAGGCGACGTGACTACTGTTCTGACACCCGCGAGCCCGCTGACGGCCGCTGACCGCTGCGACCGCTGCGGCGCCCAGGCATACCTGCGCGTCGTCCTGATGTCCGGCGGAGAACTGCTCTTCTGCGCCCACCACGGTCGCAAGTTCGAGCCAGAACTCAAGAAGATCGCCGCGGAAATACAGGACGAGACGGAGCGGCTCACCGCTTCTCCGGCGTCCGCGTCCGATGAGGAACGCTGACACTTCGCATCCACGACGAGCGAACAGCGGCACAGCGCCGTACCGCGGGCGGCCACCCGGCACCACCGGGAGGCCGCCCGCAGTCGTGCGCCCGCACGCGGGCCTGAGAGCCCCCGGCGCGGCTCAGCCTGCCCCGTGTGCGGATACCGCCGGAAGCAGCGCCGAGGCGCGCGTATAGACCCCTGGACTGCCCGCCTGTCCACAGCCGGTCCCCCACGACACCAGCCCGACCAGCCGCCCCCGGACGACCAGCGGCCCGCCGCTGTCCCCCTGGCAGGCATCCCGTCCGCCGGTCGGCTCCCCTGCGCACATCATCGACCGCGCACGGTACTTGCCGTCGGCGTTGCCCGGATAGGCACGGGCGCAGACCGCGTCGCGCAGCACGTTGACGTGCGCCGCCCGCAGCCGTGACGCGTAGCTGCCGCCCCCCGTCGTGTCGCCCCAGCCGTAGACCGTCGCCGCGTTGCCCGGGCGGTAGGCGCTGTCGTGCCGCCTGGCCACCACGATGGGCCGGTTCGGGACCGGCCTGGCCAGCGTGAGGACGGCCATGTCACCGTCGTTGGTCCAGGTGTTGTAGCGGGGATTGACCCAGACCCTCGCGGGCTTGAGTTCCTGGCCGCCGCCACCGCTGAGGTTGTCGCGTCCGATGACGATCCGCAGGTCCCGTACCTGCCGCCAGGGGACGCCCAGCACCTCTGCGCTGAGGCAGTGCGCCGCCGTCACGACCGTCGAGTGCCCGACGAGCACGCCGCCGCAGAACTGTCCGGAGCGCTGGATCCCGAAGCGCTCGTGCGAGGCCAGCGCGACCGCCCACGGGCTGTGCGACAACGGCGCGGGTCTGCCACCGATCACCGACCCGTCCGCGGCCGCCGGCGCCGGCAGGGCGAGAACCAGCGCGAGGGCTGCAAGGGCAGCGTGGGCGGACGGACGCATACGGACTCCTGACTCCGGGACAGTGCACGCACACCCAGAGTGACGCCAAGATTCGCCCCGCGCACCCGGACATGCGCGAGCCCGGCCCCTCCGAAAGGAGAGACCGGGCTCCATGACGTCGCCGGGCGGGCCGGACTAGTCGAGGTAGTCGCGCAGTACCTGGGAACGCGACGGGTGACGCAGCTTCGACATGGTCTTCGACTCGATCTGACGAATCCGCTCACGCGTGACGCCGTAGACCTTGCCGATCTCGTCCAGCGTCTTGGGCTGGCCGTCGGTGAGGCCGAAGCGCATCGAGACGACGCCGGCCTCCCGCTCCGAGAGGGTGTCGAGAACCGAGTGCAGCTGCTCCTGCAGAAGCGTGAAGCTGACCGCGTCGGCCGGGACGACGGCCTCGGAGTCCTCGATGAGGTCACCGAATTCGCTGTCGCCGTCCTCACCCAGGGGGGTGTGCAGCGAGATCGGCTCGCGGCCGTACTTCTGGACCTCGATGACCTTTTCGGGGGTCATGTCGAGTTCCTTGGCCAGCTCCTCCGGGGTGGGCTCGCGGCCCAGGTCCTGGAGCATCTGGCGCTGGACGCGCGCGAGCTTGTTGATGACCTCGACCATGTGGACGGGGATACGGATCGTACGGGCCTGGTCGGCCATGGCGCGGGTGATGGCCTGACGGATCCACCACGTCGCGTAGGTCGAGAACTTGTAGCCCTTGGTGTAGTCGAACTTCTCGACCGCACGGATCAGACCGAGGTTGCCCTCCTGGATCAGGTCCAGGAAGAGCATGCCGCGGCCGGTGTACCGCTTGGCCAGGGAGACGACCAGACGGAGGTTGGCCTCCAGGAGGTGGTTCTTCGCCCGGCGGCCGTCCTCGGCGATGATCTCCAGCTCACGCTTGAGCTTGGGTGCGAGCTTGTCGGCGTTCGCCAGCTTGTCCTCGGCGAACAGGCCGGCCTCGATGCGCTTGGCGAGCTCGACCTCCTGCTCGGCGTTGAGGAGCGGGACCTTGCCGATCTGCTTGAGGTAGTCCTTGACCGGGTCGGCGGTGGCACCGGCCGCGGCGACCTGCTGCGCGGGGGCGTCGTCCTCGTCGTCGTCGGACAGGACGAAGCCGGCGTTCTCCGCGCCTTCGGCGGCCTCGGGAGCGTCACCCTTGCCGGGCGCCGGCGTCTCCTCGGTCACGTCCTCGTCGAGGAGCTCGTCGACGTCCTTCTTGGACGCGGTCTTCTTGGCGGTGGCCTTCTTGGCCGTCGTCTTCTTCGCGACAGTCTTCTTGGCGGCTGTCTTCTTCGCCGCTGCCTTCTTCGCGGGCGCGGACTCGGACTCACCGGCCGACGGGTCCGCCACGGGGGCGGAGGACGCGGCTGCGGTGGTCTTCTTGACCGTGGCGGCCTTCGCCGCGACGGTCTTGGTGGCGGTGCGCTTCGCCGGACTCTTCGCTGCGACGCTCTTGCGGGTGCGCTTGGGCGCCTCTGCGGCACTGACCATCAGCGTCACACCCTCCTCGTCGAGGATTTGGTTGAGGCTGCGCAGAACGTTCTTCCACTGGGTTGGCGGAATCTGGTCAGCCTCGAAGGCCCGACGCACGTCATCGCCGGCGATCTGCCCATCTGCCTTTCCCCGCTCGATGAGCGCCATCACAGACTCGGACTCGGCGATCTCCGGCGGGAGCGTACGGGATGTGCTGGCCGACACGAACAACCTCTCGGAACGATGGAAACGGCTTCCGACCCCGTCCACTGTGGATCGGAGCCGACGACCGCCGGTGGGGATGGACCGACGGCGCAGGGGCAACCGGGGAGTTGAACAGCGTCTCTCACGCCGCTCTTATTCCCTCCTCGGCTATCACCTCTTAAGTCATCGCGCTTCCCTGAAGAGTGTTACGCCCAATCTGCGTGGCCCGAGTCACACCCCATAACGACCCATTCCCAGTCATATGACATGCAACCCTCCCGAGACCTCTCGCCGGATCCGGTCGACGGTCCGGATCCGGCGATCTTCTGCGCCTTCGCCGCGTGCGGCGTGCCCCGCCCGGAGGGCGTGCAGGGCACGGCAGCCGCGTGACGCCCACGGCCCGTACGCGGTCGGGTACGGGCCTTCAGTGTTCGCGGGGCGCGGGGACGACGTGGTCGGCGGGCGTCCCGGAGCCCTGTCCGGCGGGCTCGCCATGGGCGGCGAGGAGCTGGCGCATCGCGGACTCGGCAGCCGTGGCGTCGCCGGAGCCGATGGCGTCGACGACCCGCATGTGCTGACCCACGGACGTCTCGACCGGCCGCTCGCAGCCACCCGCGACGCCGCCCGAGACATGGAGGGCGGCGGAGACGATGCCCGAGAGGTGCTCGAGCATGCGGTTGCCGGCGAGCTGGAGCAGCAGCGAGTGGAACTCGGCGTCGGCGCGGGAGAACGTCATGGTGTCACCCTGGGCCGCGGAGTGGCCCATGATCTCGACCATGTCGGCGAGCCGCTGCTGGATGTCCTCACGGGCGTGGCCCGCGGCGAGCCGGGCGGCCAGGGGCTCGATCGTCCAGCGCAGCTCACACAGCTCACGGCGCTGGTCGTCGCGTTGCGGCCCGTAGGCCCGCCACTCGATGATGTCGGGGTCGAGGAGGTTCCAGTCGCTCACCGGGCGCACCCGGGTGCCGACGTTCGGGCGGGCGCTGACGAGGCCCTTGGCCTCGAGGACTCTCAGCGACTCACGGACGACGGTGCGGGAGACCTCGAAGCGCTGGCCGATCTCCTCGGGGACGAGCGGGCGGTCGGCGCCGAGATCGCCGGAGACGATCATCTGGCCGAGCTGCTGGACGAGTTGGCCGTGCAGGCCTCGTCCGCGACTTCCGGCGGCGCGACGGCCGACCCGGCCGATGTCTGCCTCGGAGCCGTCCCAGACCTGCGAAACGCGCTCTGCACGGTCCTGGCCGGCCGCGCTGGCGGCGTTCGCGGCGTTGCCGGCGTTGGCGTAGGGGTAGCGGTCAAGCTCGCCCGGGCCTGCGAGGCCGGTGTCGCCGGGGCGAGCCGCGGTCATCATGGTGTGCGCAAGGGTACTCACGCATCTGTTGTCGGCGACACTCTGAACACCCTTGAGGTCTTTGGTGAAAAGCACACGAAAGGGTGATCGCCCCCCATCCCCGAATTGACGCTTTATCGGAAAGAAATGCGCTCTCTGCGGCGAGTTATGGGCAGCGGCCATAACAACAGGGGGCCAAAACATATGCCTTACTCGATCAGCGGGGTCAGCCACACCCTGCCGGGCGCGCATCACCGCAGGCCAGGGACGACACAGCAACACCCCTCCCCCGCTTGCTGGTTGACTCGTGAACCGCATCACGAACCGGCGTCCTTTGGTCAATTCCGAACGACCTCTTGACGCGGGCACCGAAGGGCAGGTGACGGCGCCGCCTCACCGGAAACTGAAGGGAATTCTCCGGCAATCCGGCGGAGGCGGAACGGAATACCTCACCGGTCCCTCTTTTCACTCGGGCACGCCCGGTCCACACTCCGTCCAACTTGCCACGAGGGCAGGCCATTCCACACCGCGGCGAACATGGGGCATGCCGAAGCACGCCACCCCAGGGACCCGGGATGCGGGGGCGGCCGGGGCTTGCGCTCGAGATCTCGGCTACAGCCCGGACGGGCCGTCACCGTCGCATTGGGAGATCGCGGCCGCGCGGAGTCACACCTCCGGGGACATCGACGAAGACCTGTCGCCGGTCGCGAGGTTCACCGACGGGCGCGACGGCGGCGGGCCGGGCGCCCCTCGTGGGGCGTGAGGCCGGCCGGGAGTTCTTGGGGCGACGTAAGGACTCACCCGGCCAAGATACCCGCGATATGTCCTATTTTCTCGTAATGGTTCAATCTTGACGGCTCGTCGTGTCACCGTGGGTGAAGCCCGGCCCTCTGATATCGCGCCTTGTGTGCGACACCTCAGACTTCGGGGCGGAGCATCGGCGGGTTGAGCAGCGTCGCTCCACCGGCCCTGAACAGCTGTGCGGGGCGGCCGCCCTGACGGGTCGTCGTACCGCCGGTGGGCACCAGGAAGCCGGGGGTCCCGGTCACCTTGCGGTGGAAGTTGCGGGGGTCCAGCGCCACTCCCCAGACCGCCTCGTACACACGGCGCAGCTCGCCCACGGTGAACTCCGGCGGGCAGAACGCCGTGGCGAGCGAGGAGTACTCGATCTTCGAGCGGGCCCGCTCGACGCCGTCGGCCAGGATCCGGGCGTGGTCGAACGCGAGCGGAGCTGCCATCTCACCCTCGCGGGTGAGGGCGTCGTCCTGCTCCAGGAGGGTGTCCACCGGCGCCCAGCGCGCACTGTGGGCGTCGCCACCGGCCCGGGGAGCGGGAAGGTCGGGGGCGAGTGCCAGATGCGCGACGCTGACGACCCGCATCCGCGGGTCCCGCTTGGGGTCGCCGTAGGTGGCGAGCTGTTCGAGGTGCGCGCCGTACACGGGGGCCGGTCCGGCCGGGGAGTGGGCGTGCAGCCCGGTCTCCTCGGCGAGCTCCCGCGCGGCCGCGCCCTCGAGGTCCTCGTCGGCCCGGACGAACCCGCCGGGCAGGGCCCAGCGGCCCTGGAACGGCGGCTCACCGCGTCGCACGGCCAGCGCACACAGGGCGTGGCGGCGCACGGTGAGCACGACCAGGTCGACAGTGACGGCGAAGGGCGGGAAGGCCGACGGGTCGTAGGGAGGCATGGCGTGATCATAGTCGTCCGCCTGACGATAAACAGGTCCCACGGCACCTCACGAGCCCAGTTGCAGACCCTCCGCTGCCGTCTCCACCATCCCCATGCCGAGCCTGCTGACCCGTACGGCGAACGGCTGCTCGGCCACGCTCAGGCCGGTGAGCTGTATCGCGCCGAGCGGGGCGGTGCGCAGGGGGCGCAGGGACACCGTCCCGCCCGGGACATCGGGGCGCAGACCGGCGAGAGCGATCAGGATGTGCACCGCGCCGGCAGCCGCCACCGCACTGGGGCGGCAGGCCGCCGGATGCGGTACGGGGACGCCGCCGGCGGTGCGCTGCTCCCCCGCGTACATCTCCGGGAGGCGGTGCGCGAAGCTGTCCGCCGCGTCGAGGACGCCCCTGGTCAGGGCCCCGGCTGCCTGCTCGTGACCGGCCTCGGCCAGTCCGGCGGCGGCGATCGCCGTGTCGTGGACACGGACCGCACCGCTGCGGTGGCCGAACGGGTTGTAGCCGCTCTCCTTGGTGCCCATTCCGCGCAGGCCCCACCCGGAGTCCATGGCGGGGCTCTCCAACGCCCTGGCCAGCTGGTCGGTCTGGATGGCGTCCAGCAGGCCGGGAGCCACGGCTCCACCGCCGAGCAGCCCCGTGTCGAGGAGGTGGACAGTGGTGGAGCCGAGCTGCGGGACGGGGCGCCCGTCCGCCGTGAGCAGGGCGGCGGGGCGGCCGCCGGCGCCGTCCTCGCACCAGAAGTCCGTGCGGAACCGGGCGCGCAGGTCGGCGGCCCACTCCCGCAGTGCCGCCGCGTCGGACGATCCGGTGGCTTCGAGGAGGTCGGCGCCCAGCAGGGCCGCGCGATGGGCATGGGCCTGGGTCTCGCAGCGGTACGGTCCGCCGGGCGCGGGGTCGGGGACGTAGCCGCCGCGGCCGCCGGCCGGTGCGTCGGTGACGGTCCGCAGCCATCCCAGGCAGCGTTCCGCGGCGGGCAGCAGCTGCTCCGTCTCGTGGTCGGGGAGCCCCCAGCGGCGGGCCTCCGCGAGGACGGTGGGGAACAGCAGGGTTGTTTCGACGCCGGTGCAGCTCGGCGGGGCATGCGGTCCGGCATCCCGGAGCGGGCCGGGAATTCGGCCGAAATCCGCCCCTGGTGCGGCTTGTTGGCTTCGCGCGAGCATCCGCAGCGTGCCCGCGGCGAGCCGGGTCCCCAGGGGCAGCAGCATCCGGGCGGTCCACAGGGCCTCGACGGGTGCAAGGCCGCAGCGCCAGGGGAACCCGCCGGCCACGAACGTGTCCGCGGGGGCGGCCGGGTCTCGCATCACCAGGCCGTGGAGATCGTCGAGGGCGGCCGCCATGAGCGCGTCGGCGCGGTGGTCGTCGCATTCGAGGCGGGCCGCGGTCCAGGGCCGCGGGGGCCGGGCGCTGCGGGTGCGCACGACCCCGGGTCCGGTGCGCGGGCCCGGGATGAGGACCGTGCCGGGGCGCCGCCGGCCTGCTGAACCGCCCTCGTCGTGCTCCAGCGCGGTGACCAGCTCAATGATGCGGCGGCCGCCTGGTGGCAGCTCCAGGTCCCAGCGCAGCAGGCCCGCTGAGGCGAGCGCGTCCTGGGGCGTGGGCGACGCGGTCACCAGCGCACGCATCCCGGGCCCGGACCAGCGCAGCCCGGAGCCGTGGACCGTGGCTCTCAGTTCCGGACCGGGCAGACCCACGGCGACGCTCCCGAGCTCCGCGAGGTCCGTTCCCAAATGGAGCTCCACCGGCAGCCGGACGGCTCGCGGCGCGCTGCTGTGGAAGGTGATCCGTTCGGTGCCGTCGGCGGAGCGCAGCCGTTCCACCCGGATGTCCGGGTCGGGTCCGCGCTCTCCCACCCTGCGGATCACCCCGAGGAACCGGGCCCGGTCCGCGCCGTTCAACCGCCCCTGGACGACCAGTGGTTCGTCGCCACCGACCCGGAGTTCGCAGCGGGAGAGGATCCGCCGTCCGTCGCGATAGAAGCCGTCCATGCCCTGGCCGGTCAACTGCCCCGAGGGCGGGGACACCGCGAGGGCCGGGAGGGCGACACAGACGAGTGAGGAGTGCACGGGCTGTGGTTGCGGGGGCCGGGGCGGCACTGAACGCCGCTCGCCGGTCGACCGAGGAAGCTGATGAGTGAGGGGGACGATGCCTGGCACGCTGTGCGCTCCCTGGTGAGGTCGGGGCTTCGTACGGCCTACGCCACTCAGGTGAACGGCCCGGCCGGCGCCCAGGTCACGCCGGCCGCGCAGCCATGGCGTGTTCACCGCCGGCTCCGGTCGCCGTCCCGGCCGGTCCGGCGCCTGCCGCGCCCGTCCGTCGAACGGGTGCCCGGGCCCGTGTTGCCGCGTGGTCCGCGGAGGCGGCGGGCCGGTCCGCGACGTGCCGGCCCGGAGCGCCCGGCCGGCCGTCGTGTCCCCTCGGTGGTGGGTGCGGATGCGGCGTCGGGCGCGGGCGCACCGTCGGCGGCGTTCCCCACCTCCTGGTTCTGCTCACGCAGGCAACGGCGCAGCGGCTCCGGATCGAGGCCTTCGTTGATGGCGCGGTACAACAGCTGGGCGAAGGTGTATTCGGGGTCGAGCGAGAGGGCGCTGCCGAGGGCGACGCGCGCCGACGGCCCGTCCTCGGTGGACCAGCAGACCCAGCCGGCAAGGGTGAGCGGCGCCACCGCGTGCTCCGCATAGCCTCCGGCACAGCGGCGGGCGAGTGCGCGCCACAGCCGCAGGGCCGGTGCGGCAACGGAGCCGTCCATCCACTCCGCCGCCCGGTCGCGGGTGACGCGGTCCTGGAGGCCAAGGATGAGATCGGCGGCCTCGGCATCGGTGATCAGCGCGTCGTCGCAGGCGTCCCGGGCACGGTTGCTGCCCGAGGGGGTGTCCTGACGGAACCGGTGGATCATGGCTGCGGCCAGGGCGAGGGTGCGCTTCCGGACGGCCGCCGCACCGTCCCGTTCGAGCATGCGCGGCACCAGCGCGCCGGCTGCCGTGTCCAGCGTCTTCTCCTGTTCCGCGGCCCGCCTGCCCGTACGGGGCGTCAGCCGGGCCTCCATCTCCTTGAGCGAGCCGCGTACCTGCATGCCCGCGTAGGCGGCGGCCGCGGCCATCACGGAGGTGCCGGGCATGACCATGGGAGTGCCATCGGCGGGGCAGCACCGGAAGTCGGGGCAGCAGTAGGACCAGAAGCGGCCGTTGGACAGGCACAGGGCTTCCAGGACCGGTACGTCGAGCGCGCCGCAGGCCGTACGCAGCCGCTGGGCGAGCGGGCGGAGCCGGTCCTTGACGTCCTTGCCGCTCTCGCCCCGCGCGGGCTCCTGGCAGAGGTAGACGAGGATCGCCTCGGGCCGGGCGTCACGGTCCTTGCCCGCGTTGACCAGGCAGTCGGCGAGCTGGTCGGCGACATCCGGCCACTGTGCGGTGTCACTGGGGATGCCGAGTCGGACCCGGCCGCCGAAGCGCCCGCGGTCGCCGTGGAGGGCGACCAAGATCACGCTGTCGTCCGGGTAGAAGCCCATGAGATACGGCAGGGCGTCGGCGAGTTCGGCCGGGCTGCGCAGCGTGACCTGGGCCTCGGCGGGCGGCGCCGGGACCGCGTCGGCGGGGGCGGAGGAAGGCGCGGGATCGGAGGGAGTAGACGAATTCGCGGGGTTGGTGGTGTCGGCGGAGTCGAGGGAGCGGGAATCTTCTGCGGAGCGGGTGGGCGGAGCGGGGTCGGGTGCGCGGTGCGAGTCGGCGGAAGCCGGCGGTTCGGACGGGCCGGGAGCGTTCGGAGGGGTCGGGGCGGCGGGCTGAGCGGGGGAATCGCTGTCGGTGGTGCGCTTGCTCGGTTCGCTGTGCGGATTCATGGCCCGAAGATCTCGCGGCGGGCCGTCGCGCCGCGACCCCTGTGGATAACTCGCGGGGGAGCGAGTTGTCCACAGGTTCGGGCGGGGGTTCGCGCATTGTCAGTGGCATCGGGTTGCATGGAGGCATGAGCAACGATGATCTGCGTGCCGCCGCCGATGCCGTCCTGACCCGACTCGTCGGCGATCCCGGCGGCGAGGCCAGGCTGCGCGAGGATCAGTGGCGGGCGATCGAGGCGCTGGTGGCCGACCACCGCCGGGCGCTGGTCGTGCAGCGGACGGGCTGGGGCAAGTCCGCGGTCTATTTCGTCGCGACGGCGCTGCTGCGCGAGCGCGGCAGCGGGCCGACCGTGATCGTCTCCCCGCTGCTCGCGCTGATGCGCAACCAGGTCGAGGCCGCCGCGCGGGCCGGGATCCGGGCGCGCACGATCAACTCGTCCAACACCGAGGAGTGGGACACCGTCCAGGCCGAGGTGGCGGCCGGTGAGGTCGATGTCCTGCTGGTGAGCCCCGAGCGCCTCAACAACCCCGATTTCCGTGATCAGGTACTGCCCAAGCTCGCGGCGGCGACCGGTCTGCTGGTGGTCGACGAGGCGCATTGCATCTCCGACTGGGGCCATGATTTCCGACCGGACTACCGGCGGCTGCGCACGATGCTCGCCGACCTTCCGCCCGGTGTGCCGGTGCTCGCCACGACCGCCACGGCCAATGCCCGCGTGACGGCCGATGTCGCCGAGCAACTGGGCACGGGCGAGGGCTCCACCGAGGCGCTGGTGCTGCGCGGGCCGCTGGACCGGGAGAGCCTGAGCCTGGGCGTGCTGCCACTGCCGGATGCCGCACACCGGCTCGCCTGGCTCGCGGACCATCTGGACGAGCTGCCGGGCTCGGGGATCATCTACACCCTCACGGTCGCAGCCGCCGAGGAGGTCACGGCGTTCCTGCGTCACCGGGGGCACACGGTCTCGTCGTACACCGGTAAGACGGAGAACGCCGACCGCCAGCAGGCCGAGGACGATCTGCTGGCCAACCGCGTCAAGGCGCTGGTGGCGACGTCCGCGCTGGGCATGGGATTCGACAAGCCCGATCTGGGGTTCGTGGTGCATCTCGGGTCACCGTCGTCGCCCATCGCGTACTACCAGCAGGTGGGCCGGGCCGGGCGCGGGGTGAAGCACGCCGAGGTGCTGCTGCTGCCGGGGCGTGAGGACGAAGCGATCTGGAAGTACTTCGCGTCGCTGGCCTTCCCGCCCGAGGAGCAGGTGCGCCGGACCCTGGACGTACTGGCTGCCGCCGACCGGCCGGTGTCGCTGCCCGCCTTGGAGCCGCAGGTCGAACTGCGCCGCTCGCGCCTGGAGATCATGCTCAAGGTGCTCGATGTGGACGGCGCCGTGCACCGCGTCAAGGGCGGCTGGACGTCCACCGGCCGACCGTGGTCGTACGACACCGAGCGCTATGCATGGGTGTCGCGCCAGCGCGAGGCCGAACAGCAGGCCATGCGGGAGTACGCCACCACGACGGGCTGCCGGATGGAGTTCCTGCGGCGGCAGCTGGACGACGAGGCCGCGGTGGCCTGCGGTCGCTGCGACAACTGCGCCGGGGCGCAGTTCAGCGCCGAGGTGTCGGCCGCTTCGCTGGACGCGGCACGCGGTGAGCTGGGGCGCCCTGGGGTGGAGGTGGAGCCACGGCGGATGTGGCCGACGGGGCTGCCGGCCGTCGGCGTCGACCTCAAGGGGCGCATCCCCGCGGGCGAGCTGTCCTCGACGGGACGGGCCCTGGGCCGGCTCTCCGACATCGGGTGGGGCAACCGCCTGCGGCCGATGCTCGCACCGCAGGCACCCGACGGCCCGGTGCCCGACGATGTGGCCGCCGCGGTGGTCACCGTGCTCGCCGACTGGGCCAAGGGCCCGGGCGGTTGGGCGTCGGGCGCGGCGGAGGCGCCGGCCCGCCCGGTGGGTGTCGTCGCGCTCTCCTCGCGCAGCCGCCCGCAGCTGATCCGGTCGCTGGCCGAGCGGATCGCCGGGGTCGGCCGGATGCCGTTTCTGGGCACGGTGGCCTCGGGGGACGACGGCGCCGAGGGCCGGATTCCGCGCAGCAACAGCGCTCAGCGGCTGCGGGCGCTGCACGGTTCACTGAGCGTGCCGCCGGAGTTGGCGCAGGCCCTGGCGTCGGCGGGCGGCCCGGTGTTGCTGGTGGACGACTACGCCGACACCGGCTGGACATTGGCCATGACCGCCCGGCTGCTGCGCAGGGCGGGCGCTGAGGGAGTGTTTCCGCTGGTCCTCGCCGTACAGGGGTAGGAGCGATACGGCACGGGCGGGGCCCTGGCGGGCAAGTACATCGGTGATCTACCGGGTCATTCCCGGCACCGGCGGGAATTGCTCGTTGCCGCATGCGTGTACGACGGGAAGAATTGGAATGCTTCCCCCACCGGCCGTCCGTGGTCAGGCCGCGCCGTGCCGTGGTGCGCCTTGGTGCCCGGTCACCGCCCGACGCGTGGACGCCTGACGAAGGGAGGAACATGACCTTCGGCTTCGCTCCGCCCCCGCATGTGTCTTTGCCCGCGTCCGCCGAGTCCGCCGCGCGACTGGGTCGGATGCTGGTGCCCGCCGAATGGGCCTCGGCCGGGATCCCGTTGCTGCGCAATCCCCGTGAGGTCGTCGCCGAACTGCACGAGCGGCATCGCCCGGGGGCGTCGACGGCGATCGTCGCGGTGCTCGACGCGCACGACAGGGTGACGGCCAGCGCCTCGTTCACCGAGCTCGCGGCCGTGCCCGACGGCTGGGAGTTCCGCAATGCGCTGCTGGCGCACCTGCGTCGAGTGATCCCGCACGATCTGCGGTTGCGGGCCCCGGTGCGGACCGCGGTACTGCTCTACTGCCGTGAGGGCGAGCCGCGTTGGACGGAGACGGACGGGGCGTGGATGTGGGGGCTGCGCGATGCCTGCACCCTGCACGGGCTCCGCTGCGGGGCGTACATCACGCTGACCCCGGAGCGCTGGCAGGTGCTGGGAGAGGGCCGCGGCGGGCGCCGCCCCAGGCCGCCCTCCATGGATCTGCCGGTCCCCGAACCGCGCCGTCCGGACGCCGGACGTACGGAAACCGGGCGTACGGACACCGGGCGTACGGACACCGGGCGTACGGAGGCGCGCCGCATGACGGCTGCGCGGCCGGAGGCGCCACGCAGCGGCGCGAACGCTGCCGTCATGCAGAACCGGCCGCTGCCGCGACGCGCAGGCGGCGCCCCGGAAGCGCACCGGCACACGGCGGCGCGCTGAAGCGACCCGAGCGGGCACGCCCCTGGTCCCCACACGGGGCAGGGGCGGCCGCCACCACGGGCGGGCCGGGCCGCACGACACACACGCAAGCGAGCCCGACGGCCTTGAGGACCGACGGGCTGTTGCTGGCCGACAGGGTCAGGCGTGGGCGCCGAGGACGGCCGTGATCCGCTCCGGGTCACCGCAGACGATCAGCAGCGCTCCGGCGCGGGCCATCGCGGCCGGCAGTGCCGTCCCGGTGACCTCGTCCGAACCACCGTTGACGGCGACGACCACGACGGGCCGGCCGGTGGCCCGCCCGGCAGCGGCGTCCGCGTAGAACACATCGTCAGCGGCGTCGTGTTGGGCCCAGTACGAAGCCTCGCCGAAGGTGAGCTCATGCGCGGCCCACGGGTGGGTCTCGCCGGTGGTCAGCACCAGGATTTCGCCCGGCGCTCGCCCGGAGTCCAGCAGCAGGTCGACGGCCTCGTCGGCGGCGTCGGCGGCGCCGGCGGCGGGCGCCGGGATCAGCTGGAGCTGCGCTCCCGAAGCGCTGCCGGTCGTGCCGGCCGGCGGCTGCGGGGAGCCGGTGCGCTGCGCCGGCGGAGCGGCGACAGGACCACGCGGCGGGGCAGCAGGTCCGGGCTTGCCCGGACGGACGCTGGCCGCCGGAGCGCCACGCGGAGGAGCGGGGCGGGGACCGGGGCCAGGAACAGGACGGGGGGTCGGCGCGGTACGGCCTGCGGCCGCAGTTGCGCGGGGACCCGGGACACTCTCGTGAATCTGAGGCTCCTCGGGGATGAGAGGCATAAAGGGATGTCTATCAAACGTAAGTGCGGAACACGTCATCGGGTACCGAATTGATGTCCGCACCGCTCAGAAATCGAAGCCGAGTTGGCCACCGGCTTCCAGAGCGGCTGCTTCGGGGGTGATGCGCACCTTCTTCAGATGCCGCCACCGGGGCAGGGCGTCCATGTAGGACCACGACACTCGGTGGTGCGGCGTGGGACCGTACTCCTCCAGGGCGATGCGATGGGTCGGCGAGGGGTAGCCTGCGTTGGCCGCGAAGTCGAAGTCGGTGTAGCCCAGCCCCAGTTCGGCCATCATCGCGTCGCGCCGCACCTTGGCGATCACGGACGCGGCGGAGACCGCGATGCAGGACTGGTCACCCTTGATGACCGTGCGGACCCGCCACGGCGCGCCCAGGTAGTCGTGCTTGCCGTCGAGAATGACCGCGTCCGGCCGGACCGGCAGCGCCACCAGGGCGCGGACGGCCGCGAGCCGCAGTGCCGCGGTCATGCCCAGCCCGTCGATCTCCTCGGGCGAGGAGTGCCCGAGGGCGTAGGCCGTGACCCATTCGCCGAGAACTTCGCACAGTTCGGCACGGCGCTTGGGAGTCAGCAGCTTGGAATCGGTGAGTCCGTCGGGCGGACGGCGCAGACCGGTGATCGCTGCGCAGACGCTGACCGGACCGGCCCACGCTCCGCGTCCGACCTCGTCGACACCTGCAACGATCTTGGCGCCCGTCGTGGCGCGCAATGATCGCTCGACGGTGTGGGTGGGGGGCTCGTACGGCATGGCGCCAGCAAGGTTACGCCTATTCGGCCCAGCCGTCCGCACCGGATCCCGACCCGGCGGAAAACGATATCCGAGCAGGTGCGGGCGGAGCGGGCCGGCACTGCTGCCGACGGGTGTCCGGAGGCCCGCGCGGAGTGCGTCACACACCGCTCCCGCGTGGGCCGCACGCCGCCGCCGACGCCGAATTCGCGGCCTGCAGCCGTCCGTTGGGAGGGAGGCAGGGAGACCGGAACGACCGCGGACGGTCGGGGCGCGGCGGGCGGGCGGAGCCGCGGACGGCCGGCTCGCGGCGGGCAGGCCGGGCCGCGGTGTGGCGGTGATCAGTCGCTGTGGACGGGGGCCCAGGCGGGGAGGGATTCGGTGCCGGCCAGCCATGACTCGGGCGGGGCGCCGGCCCGTCCGGCGGCGACGATGCCGCCGACGATGGCGCAGGTGGTGTCGACGTCACCGCCGGCGTGGGCAGTGGCCCAGAAGGCCCGCTCGTAGTTGCCGAGATGCCGGGCCGCGGCCCAGAGGGCGAAGGGCACGGTGTCGTGGGCGCTGGTGCGCCGTCCGCAGCCCAGCACCGCGGCGACGGTGCCGGAGTCGGCGTAGTCGAGCATGTCGCGTGCCCGGCGCAGACCGGCCTGTACGGCGCTGCGCGGGATCAGCGCCAGCACCTCGTCCAGCAGCTGTTCGGGGCCGAGGTCGCGGGCCGGGTCGGCCACCAGGGCGGCCGCGGCGGCGACGGCCATGGCGCCGACGACGGCCTCGCGGTGCTGGTGGGTGGTGTAGGCGGAGATCTCGGCCTGGTGGGTGGCCTGCTCGGGGTCGTCGGCGTACCAGGCACCGAGGGGAGCGATGCGCATGGCGGCTCCGTTGCCCCAGGAGCCGTGGCCGTTGAAGAGCCCGGACGCCAGCTCCCGCCAGTCGCCGCCCTCGCGGATCAGCCGCAGCATGCGGTTGACCGCCGGACCGTAGCCACGGTCGAAGTCGTGATGATCCGCGAAGGAGCGGGCGAGGGAGTCCTGGTCGATCCGCCCGTGCGCCGTGAGCACGGCCAGCACGGAGCAGGCCATCTCCGTGTCGTCGGTCCACTGCCAGGGGGCGGGAGGCAGCTCACGGCGCTTGAGGGAGGGGTAGTGGGCCGGGACGAAGAACTGGGAGCCGAGGGCGTCGCCCACGGCCAGCCCGCGCAGGCTGGCCAGGGCCCGCTCACGGCGGTCTGCGTCACGGTGGTCGAGGGTCATCGGTGTGCACTCTAACCGGTGGCCCCGTAGGGCTCGGGTTCACACCAGCGGTCGAAGGGCCGGTCAAGGGTGTAGCGGCCGTTCTCGCCGAGCAGCAGGGTGCGCCGGTCCGCGTTGCCCGGATTGGACAGCGACTCGAAATCGGCCACGGTCCAGTGGAACCAGCGCATGCAGAACAGCCGCATGGTGAGCCCGTGCGTGACGATCAGGACGTTCGGCGGGTGGTCCGGGTCCTCGAAGCTGCGCCACAGGCTCTCCAGGAACGCGCCGACGCGGTCGTAGACGTCGGCCCCGGACTCGCCCTGGGCGAAGCGGTAGAAGAAGTGTCCGTAGGCGTCCCGGTAGGCCTTCTGCTGCCGGACGTCGTCGCGGTCCTGCCAGTTCCCCCAGTCCTGCTCGCGCAGCCGGGGCTCCTCGCGGACCCGCACCCTGGCGGGATCGAGACCGAGCGCCCGGAAGGTCTGGTGGGTGCGGCGGTAGGGCGAGACATAGGCGGAGACCCGCTGGTCCCCGAACATCTCCCGCAGCGGGCCGCCGGCCTCCTCAGCCTGTTGCAGCCCGGCCGGGGTGAGCGAGAGCGCGTGATCGGGCTCCCGCTCGTAGACGGTGTCGTCGACATTCCCCTCCGACTCTCCGTGGCGGATGAGGACGATGCGTCGGGGCCGAGCCATGCCGCCAGCGTAATTCGCCCGCTTTGCACCCGCCGCACCCCGGCGCCGCCACACGCCGACTTCACCATGGCGTATCGCACCCCGTTCCGGCTCCGCGATGATGTCGTGCACCGCACGGTCCGCGCGCCCCGGATCCGGGCGCCCCTCCCCCACACCAGTCCTCCGCCATGCCCACCCCCCAACAAACGCAACGCATGTTGCATTACGATGAGCATGGCACGGCTGGCGCACTAACGCAAGGGATGAGCTTTTGACTGACGACGTAGCGAGCGGCGACCGGCACCCGGCCGACGGCTCCGCTCCCGCCCCCGGCACCCGGCGCCCCGGCGGCCGCACGGCCCGTACCCGCGCCGCCGTCCGCGACGCCGTACTGGCCGGCCTCACCGAGTACGGCTATCCGGGCTTGACCGTCGAATACGTCGCCGAGCACTCCGGCGTGCACAAAACGACGCTCTACCGCCGCTGGAAGGACGTCGAGGGCCTGGTGGTGGACGCCCTGGACCTCGCGGGCGAGGACACCTGGACCCCGCCCGACACCGGGTCCCTGGAAGGCGATCTGCGCGCCCTGGCCCACGAGGTCGTCGCGTCCTTCGCCGACCCCGCGGTGGCCGCGTCGGGCTCCGCGATGATCGCCGCCGGCTTCCAGTCGGAGCGGGCGGCCACGGCGCTGCGCGCCTACTACACCGAGCGGTTCGCGCGGTGCGAGGTCCTCGTCGAACGTGCCGCCCGACGCGGCCAGTTGCCCGCTCCCCCGGATGCCGCACCGGTAAGCCCGGCGCACACCAGCCCCCCACACCACGCGATCGACGCCGGCGCGCTGGTCCGTTCGGTCTCCGCGCCGCTCTTCTTCCGCCTGTTCATCACCCGGGAGCCGGTCGGGGCCGTACAGGCCGACCAGGCCGCGGCGGCCACCCTGGCCGCGGCCCACGCCGGGGCGTTCACCGCCGGCAGCGCCACGGGCGAGGCCGCCGGCTCCGGGCGCGGCACGGAGTCCTGAACGGGCCGCCGCTCACACCGTCCATGACGGTTCCAGCTCGACCACGTCGCCCGCGATGGCCCGGACGTCCGCGGCTATCTGGGCCCGCAGCGCCAGCCGCTCCACCCGCTCGGGCCGGTACTTCCCCCGCTCGGCCGACGACTGCCACATGGACAGGACCAGGAACTCCTCGCCCGGAGCGCGCCCCAGCATCCCGCGCTGCATCCCGGGTGAGCCCGCCATCGCCGGGTTCCAGACCTTCTCCTGCATCAGCATGAAGTGGTCCACCCGCTCCTGATACACCTGGCAGTGCGCCAGCCGCAGCACGTCCACCTCGCCGAACGACGGGCGGAAGCCCACCTTAACGTCGAACTCGTGCTCAAACAGGCGCACCTGGGCGTCCTTGTAGGTGCCGACCTGGGCGGCCGCCAGCCGGTCGTGCGAACGCGCCATGAAGGAGTCGTAGAACGCCCGGCTCTCCCAGAAGGCGACCAGATGCGCGACGCCCGGCCTCGCCCGGCTCCACCCGCCGCCCTGCCCCCGGAACCCCGGCTCACCCAGCAGCCCCGCCCATTTCCGCTGCCCCCGCTCGAACCCACGACGGTCCACGACGGTGAGGCGAATCCACTTGACAAGCACCGCGCCATCGTACGGCCCGTGGGCGAACCGGAATCACTGCGCGTCACATTCCGACCACCCCGAACTTCCATGCGGACACGGGCCGATGGGCGTGCGCAGTGGTCACCACCGCGTCGTCCCGGCGTCCGCGAGCCCACACCTCCCATGGACGCGAGGGGGCAACCGAACGCCCCACGGGAGCCTCTCCGGTTCCGCCGGGCAAAGAGGTCATCGGGTGGTCGGGCCGGACTCCGGAGGGCGTTTTCCAGCCATCCGGACGACCTCCATATCGCCTGCGACCAGGGAAAGTTGCTTCCGCCCAGGAGCCGACGGGCGTGGCACGATGGTCCCGCAACGGGAAGTCCTGGGGAGCCGTCCGAGTCCTCCTTACGCGGCCGGGCCGCGTCCCCGGGAGACGAAGGAGGGGAAGCCCGGTGAGCACGCTCAACAAAGGCATCGAAAAGGTCGAGGTCACTCTGAAGTGGGACCCCAGTCCCCTCGGGACACCGGACAACGACCTCGACATCGTCGCGGCCACGTACCCGGCCGACGCGCCGCACGGCGACCCGGCCTACCTCGTGGCCTTCGACAGCCGGTCGCCCGACGGAACCATCACCCTCAACCGGGACAGCAGGACCGGCCAGGGCTTCGGCGCCGACGAGATCATGACGCTGGAGCTGGACCGGCTGTCCGACGCCTACTCCCGGGTCCTCGTCGGGGTGGCCATCCAGCAGGGCGAGGGCCGCAAGATCTTCGGTGACGTGCCGAGCACCCATGTACGGATCCGCGAGGGCTACACCGATCTGGCGGAGGACGATTTCGCCTCGGTCGCGGAGGCGACCGCCGCGACGGTGGCCGAATTCACCCGGGACGAGACGGGCAAATGGCGCTTCCGCCCCGGCCTCCGGGGCTTCGACGCCGACCCGGACACGTTCGTCTCGGTGATGGGTCACTGAACGGGACGGCGCTGCCGCTCCCCCACCCAGCGGCGGCATGAGCCGGCCCGCTCCCACGGGGCGCGCCGCCGGATGCACCACAACGCCGGCCGAGCATTCCCCGGCACGCACGACGGAGGGGACCGGCGCCCGGCCGGTCCCCTCCGTCTTCCCCGGGCCTTCGCAGCCCGGGCGGGCGGCCGTGCGGGAGAACACCTCCCGCACGGCCGCCCCTTTGCTCAGCTGCAGCCGCTGGTCGAGCCGCAGCCCTCGCACAGGTAGCAGCTGCCGGCCCGCTGCATCTTCGTCCCGCAGGAGAAGCACAGGGGGGCGTCGGCGTTGATGCCGAGCTGCATCTCGACGAGTTCGGCGTTGGTGTGCGCCTGCTGGGGAGCCGGTGCGGCGGCGTCCTCGACGATCTTCACCGCCGGGGCCGGCTCCTGGGCCGACTCGATCTGGCGCGGTGCCGACTGGGCCAGGCCCTCGACGTCGACCTCGTCCTCGGAGGGCTCGTACGAGCCGGTCTCCAGGTGGCGTTGGCGCTCCTCGACGGAGTGGATGCCGAGCGCCGAGCGGGTCTCGAACGGCAGGAAGTCCAGCGCCAGGCGACGGAAGATGTAGTCGACGATCGACTGCGCCATCCGCACGTCCGGGTCGTCCGTCATGCCGGCCGGCTCGAAGCGCATGTTGGTGAACTTCGAGACGTAGGTCTCCAGCGGCACGCCGTACTGGAGGCCCACCGACACCGCGATGGAGAAGGCGTCCATCATGCCCGCGAGGGTCGAACCCTGCTTGGACATCTTCAGGAAGACCTCACCGAGACCGTCGTCCGGGTAGGAGTTGGCGGTCATGTAGCCCTCGGCGCCGCCGACCGTGAAGGAGGTGGTGATGCCGGGACGGCCCTTGGGCAGGCGGCGGCGCACCGGGCGGTACTCGACGACCTTCTTCTCGGCGACCGGCTCGGCCTTCTTCTCCTCCTCCTTCTTCTTGGCGGAGAGCGGCTGGCCGACCTTGCAGTTGTCGCGGTAGATCGCGAGCGCCTTCAGGCCGAGCTTCCAGCCCTGGAAGTAGACCTCCTCGATCTCCTCGACGGTGGCCGTCTCCGGGACGTTGACCGTCTTGGAGATCGCTCCGGAGAGGAAGGGCTGCGCGGCGGCCATCATGCGCACATGGCCCATGGCGGAGATCGAACGGACGCCCATGGCGCAGTCGAAGACCTCGTAGTGCTCCAGCTTGAGCGCGGGGGCGTCGACGACATTGCCGTGCTCGGCGATGTGGGCGACGATCGCCTCGACCTGCTCGGGCTGGTAGCCGAGCCGCTTGAGCGCCTTGGGGACCGTGTTGTTCACGATCTGCATGGAGCCGCCGCCGACCAGCTTCTTGAACTTGACCAGGGCCAGGTCCGGCTCGACGCCCGTGGTGTCGCAGTCCATCATCAGGCCGATGGTGCCGGTCGGCGCGAGCACGGAGGCCTGCGCGTTGCGGAAGCCGTTCTTCTCGCCCAGGCGCAGCACGTCCTGCCAGGCCTCGGTGGCCGCCGCCCAGACCGGGGAGTCCAGGTCGTCCATGCGCGTGGCGACACCGTTGGCGTCGGAGTGCTGCTTCATGACGCGCTTGTGGGCGTCCGCGTTGCGGGCGTAGCCGTCGTACGGGCCGACGACCGCGGCGAGCTCGGCGGAGCGCTTGTAGGAGGTGCCGGTCATCAGGGAAGTGATGGCACCGGCCAGCGCGCGGCCGCCGTCGGAGTCGTAGGCGTGGCCGGTGGCCATCAGCAGGGCGCCGAGGTTGGCGTAGCCGATGCCCAGCTGGCGGTAGGCGCGGGTGGTCTCACCGATCTTCTGGGTGGGGAAGTCGGCGAAGCAGATGGAGATGTCCATCGCCGTGATGACCAGCTCGACGACCTTGGCGAAGCGCTCGGCGTCGAAGGACTGGTTGCCCAGGTCGTCGTCGCGCAGGAACTTCAGGAGGTTGAGCGAGGCGAGGTTGCACGAGGAGTTGTCCAGGTGCATGTACTCGCTGCACGGGTTGGACGCGGTGATCCGGCCCGTCTCCGGCGAGGTGTGCCAGTGGTTGATGGTGTCGTCGTACTGGATGCCGGGGTCGGCGCACGCCCAGGCGGCCTCCGCCATCTTGCGGAAGAGCCCCTTGGCGTCGACCTGCTCGATGACCTCACCGGTCATCCGGCCGCGCAGCCCGAACTTCGAGCCGGTCTCGACGGCCTTCATGAACTCGTCGTTGACGCGGACCGAGTTGTTGGCGTTCTGGTACTGGACCGACGTGATGTCGTCGCCGCCCAGGTCCATGTCGAAGCCCGCGTCGCGCAGCGCGCGGACCTTCTCCTCCTCCTTCACCTTGGTCTCGATGAAGGCCTCGACGTCCGGGTGGTCCACGTCCAGGACGACCATCTTGGCCGCGCGGCGGGTGGCGCCGCCCGACTTGATCGTTCCGGCGGACGCGTCGGCGCCGCGCATGAAGGAGACCGGACCGGAGGCGTTGCCGCCGGAGGAGAGCAGCTCCTTGGAGGATCGGATGCGGGAGAGGTTCAGGCCTGCGCCGGAGCCGCCCTTGAAGATCATCCCCTCTTCCTTGTACCAGTCGAGGATCGACTCCATGGAGTCGTCGACGGAGAGGATGAAGCAGGCGCTGACCTGCTGCGGCTGCTGGGTGCCGACGTTGAACCAGACCGGCGAGTTGAAGCTGAAGACCTGGTGGAGCAGGGCGTAGGCCAGCTCGTGCTCGAAGATCTCGGCGTCCGCCGGGGAGGCGAAGTAACCGTTCTCCTCGCCGCTCTTGCGATACGTCTTGACCACGCGGTCGATCAGCTGCCTGAGGCTGGCCTCACGGGTCGGGGACCCCACCGCGCCACGGAAGTACTTGCTCGTGACGATGTTGACCGCGTTCACCGACCAGAATTCGGGGAACTCGACGCCACGCTGCTCGAAGTTGATCGAGCCGTCGCGCCAGTTGGTCATGACGACGTCACGAGACGCCCACACCACCTCGTCGTACGGATGCACGCCGGGTGTGGTGTGGATGCGCTCGATACGCAGACCCTTGCTCGCCTTGCTGCCCTTGGCGCGGGAGCCTCGTGCCGGGCCGCTCGTCGTCTCTGTCATTCCGCCTCCCTGTATACGGGCAAACGCCCATATGTGCGCACTCATTCCGTGGCACGGTGTATGTCTTGCTGCTGCCGGGACGCCCTGCTCGCGCCCCGGTATCAGGTCCTGGATGTGCGCCGAACTCAGTCGGCGGCGGTGGCGGGCACGGGAACGGCCGGACCTTCGCCCTCGGCCTCGCCCCCGTGGTCCTGCCCGGGCGGCCCCTGCTCGCGCTGCTCCCGCAGCTCGGTGATGGCCGCCTCGAAGTCCTCGAGTGAATCGAATGCCCGGTAGACGGACGCGAAGCGCAGGTACGCGACGAGGTCGAGTTCCTGCAGCGGGCCCAGTATGGCGAGCCCGACGTCATGGGTGGTCAGCTCGGCGCTGCCGGTGGCACGCACCGCCTCCTCGACCCGCTGGCCGAGCTTGGCGAGGGCGTCCTCGGTGACCGGGCGGCCCTGGCACGCCTTGCGCACACCCGCGATGACCTTGTTGCGGCTGAAGGGTTCGGTGACCCCGCTCCGCTTGATCACCATCAGCGACGCCGTCTCGATCGTCGTGAAACGGCGGGAGCAGTCGGGGCACTGGCGGCGCCGGCGGATCGCCGTCCCGTCATCGGTGGTACGGCTGTCGACGACCCTGCTGTCCGGGTGCCTGCAGAAGGGGCAATGCACGCTCCACCCTCCTCACCCTTGATATACGGACGTACGTACGCCAACGATCCCGGCGCACGGCGACAACCTCCGACCGGTCCGTACGGGCCCTTCGGAGCAGTCCCCAGCATAGGCGATCCCGACCCCGACGAGAGACCAGGGACCACAACTTCTGGGTAACCGAAGGCATCTAACCACTAGATGTGGTGTCGGGCCGCTTACATGCGCCTACCGCGTGTCGCGGGGGCGGCGGGCCGGGACGCCGCAGACGAGAGTACGGGAAGCGACCCGGCCAGGAGCGCGGCGGGGCCGGGGTGGCAGAATCGGCGGGGTCGCGGCGGCGGCCGCGCCGGGCCGCGCGCTCCGACACTCCCGGGGGTCGCGAGCCGACCTGAGAGACGGGCGGTTGACGCGGCCCGGGACTCGAAAAGCCGCTCGGCCATACACCCAGCACTCGCCTCGGTCAGCAGATCGGCGAATATTTCACTCGAACGTGTGTTTGGCGCAACCTTTCGAAAGCAACTACCGTTGGCTAACCAGGGAGAACATTTCGAGAGGGGCCGACGTGACCACCACCGCAGACAGCGCGACCATCACCGCACAGAGCCACTCCCAGGGCCGGTTCGAGCATCCGCACACGGCACAGCGGCCACCGATGGACGACGCCACGGCGGACCCCGAAGAGCAGAAGCCCGCCCGCTCGCTGCCCGGCCGTCCGCCCGGCATCCGCGCGGACAGCTCCGGGCTCACCGACCGCCAGCGCAGGGTCATCGAGGTGATCCGGGATTCGGTCCAGCGCCGTGGCTACCCGCCGTCGATGCGCGAGATCGGCCAGGCCGTCGGGCTGTCCAGCACCTCCTCGGTGGCCCATCAGCTGATGGCGCTCGAACGCAAGGGCTTCCTGCGGCGCGACCCGCACCGCCCCCGGGCGTACGAGGTCCGCGGCTCGGACCAGTCCAGCTCCGCGGCGACCGAGACCGCCGGCAAGCCCGCCGCCTCCTATGTCCCCCTGGTCGGCCGGATCGCCGCGGGCGGCCCGATCCTCGCCGAGGAGTCGGTCGAGGACGTCTTCCCGCTCCCCCGTCAGCTCGTGGGTGACGGGGAACTGTTCGTGCTGAAGGTCGTCGGCGACTCCATGATCGAAGCCGCGATCTGTGACGGCGACTGGGTCACGGTCCGCCGCCAGCCGGTCGCCGAGAACGGCGACATCGTCGCCGCGATGCTGGACGGCGAGGCCACCGTCAAGCGCTTCAAGCGCGAGGACGGCCATGTCTGGCTGCTGCCGCACAACTCCGCGTACCAGCCGATCCCCGGCGACGAGGCGACCATCCTCGGCAAGGTGGTGGCGGTGCTCCGCCGCGTCTGAGCCACCCCTCACGACCGAGCCCCGGAACCACTGCGCCGGTTCCGGGGCTCTGCTGTGGCGGCGGCACCGCTGCCGGTGCGTCGGTTACGCGTCCTCGTCCTCCGCCGCCTTTGCCGCGGCGTCGATGGCGGCCAGGGAGCGGCGGACCTGGTTGCGGTCGGTGGTGTACCAGAACTCCGGCATCGACTTGCGGAGGAAGGAGCCGTAGCGGGCCCGCTCCACCCGGGGGTCGAGGACGGCCACCACCCCGCGGTCGCCGGTGGCCCGGACCAGACGGCCGGCGCCCTGGGCCATCAGCAGGGCCGCGTGGGTCGCCGCGACCGCCATGAAGCCGTTGCCGCCGGCCTCCTCCACGGCCTTCTGCCGGGCGCTCATCAGCGGATCGTCCGGGCGCGGGAACGGCACCCGGTCCATCACGACCAGCTGGCAGTTCGCACCCGGCACGTCGACGCCCTGCCACAGGGACAACGTGCCGAACAGACACGTACGGGCGTCCGAGGCGAAGGCCTTGATCAGCTCGCCGAGGGTCTCCTCGCCCTGGAGCAGGATCGGCAGGTCCAGCCGGCCGCGCAGTTCCTCGGCGGCGGCCTGGGCCGCGCGCATCGACGAGAACAGGCCCAGCGTGCGCCCGCCCGCCGCCTCGATCAGCTCGGCGAGTTCGTCGAGCATGTCGGTGCGGCTGCCCTCGCGGCCCGGCTGGGCCAGATGCTTGGCGACGTAGAGGATGCCCTGCTTCGCGTAATCGAAGGGGGAGCCGACGTCCAGCCCCTTCCAGGGCGGGACGTCCTCGCCCTCGGTGCCCTCGGGGGCCAGGCCCATGGAGGCCCCGACCCCGTTGAAGTCGCCGCCCAGCTTGAGGGTGGCGGAGGTGAGGACCACCGAACGGTCCGTGAAGAGCTTCTCGCGCAGCAGACCGGAGACCGAGAGCGGAGCCACCCGCAGCGAGGCGCCGAAGCGGTCGTGGCGCTCGTACCAGACGACGTCGTACTCGGAGCCGTTGGCGATCCGCTCGGCGACGGCGTGGACGTTCTCCACCGCGGCGAGCGCCTGCTTGCGGACCGCGTCCTCGTCCTGGACCGACTTGTCACGGGTCGAGCCGAGCGCCGAGATCACCGTGCGGGCCGCGTCCCGCAGCGCCATCAGGCAGTAGCCGAGGTCCTCGGGGATCTCTTCGAGACGGCCGGGCAGGGCCAGCTCCATGAGGCGCTCGAAGCCCTCCGAGGCGGTCTGGAGCTGGTCGGCGGCCTTCTCGTTGACGAGCTTGGCGGCCCGGCGGACGGCGCGGTTGACCTGGCCGGGGGTGAGCTCGCCGGTGGCGACGCCGGTGACCCGCGAGACCAGCTCATGGGCCTCGTCGATGATCAGGACCTCGTGCGACGGAAGGACGGGGGCGCCCTCGATGGCATCGATGGCAAGCAGCGCGTGGTTGGTGACGACCACATCGGCGAGCTTGGCGCGCTCCCGGGCGGCCTCGGCGAAGCACTCCGCCCCGTAGGCACACTTCGAGGCGCCCAGGCACTCCCGGGAGGAGACCGAGACCTGGCCCCAGGCGCGGTCGGACACGCCGGGGGTCAGTGCGTCGCGATCGCCGGTCTCGGTCTCGTCCGCCCAGTCGCGCAGCCGCAGCAGGTCCTTGCCGAGCTTGCTGGTCGGCGTCGCCTGCTCGAACACGTCGAAGAGGCCGTCCTCCTCTTCCTGCGGGGCGCCCTCATGGAGGCGGTGCAGGCACAGGTAATTGGAGCGGCCCTTGAGCATGGCGAATTCCGGGCGGCGGCGCAGCAGCGGATGGAGGGCGTCGACCGTACGCGGAAGATCGCGTTCCACCAGCTGGCGCTGCAGCGCGAGGGTGGCCGTGGCGACGACCACGCGCTCGCCGTGGGCCAGGGCCGGCACCAGATAGCCGAGGGACTTTCCGGTGCCGGTGCCGGCCTGGACGAGCAGATGGGCGTTGTCGTCCACGGCCTCGGCGACGGCCTCGGCCATGGCCACCTGGCCGGGGCGTTCGGTGCCGCCGACGGCGGTGACGGCGGCGTGCAGCAGATCGGGGAGGGAGGGCTTCGTCATAGCGTGGCAAGCCTACGCGGGACCACTGACAGCCACCGCGGTCACGGCAGATGCAGGGGGTTGGGGACGGTGCCGTGCACGGCCGCGTGCGGTCGGTCACGACGGTCCCGGTAGCCGTCCACATGCAGACGGTTGCGGTTCAGACACAGCCGCTCGATCCGCGGGGTGAGCAGGTCGAAGGTGTCGTGCCGCTCCTTGAGGTGGGGGAAGCGCTCGTGGTGGCGCAGGATCTCCGCCCGGACGAGTGACCAGAACTCGGCCTCGGGCACGCCCAGTTGGTCGGCGCACAGCGGCGCGAGGTAGCGGAAGACGCCGACGAACAGGCCGGAGTGGATGAACTGGGTGAGGAAGGAGGGGGGTTCGGTCAGCAGGACGGTGCGGACGTCGTCCGGCATGGAGTCGTGCTCCGGGAGGCGCCAGGAGCTGGTGTTGACGTCGTCGACGAAGTCCTTGACCGCGAGGCGGGTGGGGACGTCGTGGGCGTCGAAGACGACGATGGCGTTCTCGCCGTGCGGGGAGAAGACCGTGCCGTACTGGTAGAGGAAGTGCAGCAGGGGCGGCAGCAGCGCGGCGAACAGCCGGCTCAGCCACTCGCGCGGCTCCAGACCCGAGCGGTGCACCAGCTCCGCGGTCAGGGCGCGGCCCGCGGGGTCGGTCTGCAGCAGCGCCGCGAGGGTGCGGGCGCGTTCGCCGGGATCGAGCCGGCCGCTGACCGGCTCCCGCCAGATGCAGCCCAGCAGCTCCTTGAACTGGTAGGGGACGCCGGGCAGCCGGTCGTAGAGGGGGTGCTCGACGGTGACCGAGGCGGTCTCGCCGAGCAGGATGACCCGGGTCTCGTCGCGCAGATAGGGGTCCGCGTCGCGCAGGCCGTGCACCCAGCGGGTGACGGCGGGGGCGGCGAGGGTGCGCTCGGTGGGCAGGCCGCGCCACACCAGGGTGTTGAGGATCGACAGCGGCAGCTTGACCGTACGGGCCTCGGGGCGGCTGACGTTGAGGAAGGTGCGGATCGACTGCTGCGGCAGCCGGAGGTCGTTGTCAGTGGGCAGCGCGATGATGGATCCGTCGGCGAGCTGCGGCGCGAAGAGCGGGGCGATGGTCTCGTCCCACTGCCAGGGGTGCACGGGGAGGTAGAGGTAGTCGGCGGGGTCGTGGCCCCGGTCGGTGATGGTGCGGGCGAAGGCGTGACGGGTGGCGGGGGCCAGTTCCTCGCCGTAGAGGCGGTCGGGGGTGGCCAGGGTGGGGATACCGCGGTAGTGGGCGATGCGGTGGTGTGCGGCGAGCCAGGGCAGCCGCCGCGCGGTGCGGGCCTCGGGGGCCCAGGTCGCCGCGTCCTGGGCGGAGAAGCCGAGCCGGCCCTTGTTCGCGACGAGCCAGGGGTGGCCGGTCTGGTGGCCTTCGAGGGCGGCGTAGTCGAGGTCGGCGAGGTCGGCGGCGCTGAGGGCGGTGGCGTCGAGCCGGGTGTCGGCGGCGAGGGTGGCGGTCAGCTCGCGGATGAGATGGCCGGTGGTGTCGCCGGACAGGCCCAGCACGGTGTCGTGGGCGTGGCTCAGGAAGTGGAACGGGTCGGTGCCGGGGGTGAGGGAGTCGGGGTCGACGCGCCAGTGCCCGTAGGCACCGCGGCGGGCCCTGAAGCGGTAGACCAGGTCGTCGGTGACCGGCAGCCGGTATTGCGGGGTGCCGTCGGGGGCGGTGCCGTCGGGCTCGGGGAGGAGGATTTCCTCGTACGCGAACTCCGCCAGGATCTTGGCGAACAGTCGGCTCGCGGCGTGCTGCCAGGCGCGGTGCGAAGGCTGGGATTCATGGGGTTCAGGAGACAAGGAGGGACTCCTCGGAGCGGGACCGCCCCGGCTCGTGCGGGGGACAACCGGGGCAGCGGGATGGACGGTGAAGCCGAACGGGACCGTCGACGGACGGTCCCGGGGTCAGAGCAGATGGCGGTGGGCGCGGTCGCGGACCATCAGCGCCGCGCGTTTCTCGGGCAGTGCGATCTCGTCGGCGTAGCGGAATCCGGCGCTCAGGAACGCCGCGAGGGAGGCGGTGTTGCGCAGATCCGGTTCGGCGACGACCCGGGTGCACGCCGGGCGGTGGTCGAGGACGAGGTCGGCGGTGGCGCGCAGCAGGGTGGCGCCCAGCCCGCGGGCGCGGTACCCGGCGCCGAGGAGCAGATGGATGCCGGTGTCGTGGGGCCGGGCCGGGTAGTGGCGGGCGAGGGGGTCGAGGTCGGCGCGGTAGATCTCCCAGTAGCTCATCGGCGCTCCGGCCAGCACCCCCAGGCAGGGCACGCTGCGGCCGTCGCCGTCGAGCCGGCCGCGCAGATGGGCGGCGGTGATCTCCGGCGGGCCCGCCAGCTCCCAGAAGGCCGCGACCGCCGGATCGTTCATCCAGCCGGTGATCCGGTCGAGGTCGCGGGCGGGCCGGACGGGCCGCAGCGCGAAGCGGCCGGCCGGGGTGTCGGCCGCTCCCCAGCCCGCCAGGCCGTCGAGCAGCGGGCCGGCGGCCGGATCGTCCGGGGACGCCGACCGCCGGTCACCGTCGGCGAGGCGCGCACCCCCTCCGGGCGGGAGCTGCAGTGCGAGGGTGTCGTCGGAGCTGGAGCTGAGGCCGGAATCGGTCGGGGGCACGGCGAAGCTCTCCTCTCGTGGCCGCGTGCCGCGTGGCCTGATCGGTCGCGGGGCGCCGGGGGACGGGTACTGCCAGGGGGGTGCGGTGGGCGGCTAGGGGGCGAGGGGGTTGGGCAGGGTGACGTAGACGGACTGGGTTTCGACGGGGCCGACGAGTTCGTCCAGCCCGTGCAGCCGGGTCGCGAGGTTGGCCTTGCAGCGCAGGGTGCGGGCGGCCAGCAACTGCCCGGGGAGGGGCGAGCGGTGGGCGTGGGGGGCCGCGGCGGCATCGGCGAGGAACCGCCGGAAGGCGGCGAGCAGGATCTCTTCGCGGACCAGGCGCTGGGAGCCGAACGCCCCGATGAGGCCGAGGACGTTGTTGATGCCCAGGTAGTAGGCGAACCGTTCGTCGGTGACGTCATCGGCGACGAAGCTGTCGCTGGCGGCGCCGATGCCGGGCAGCCGGCGCTCCAGCTCTTCGCGGCGGGAGGTGCGGAAGTAGTAGCCCTGGTTGTCGCGGTAGCGGCCGCCGACCGGCCAGCCGTCGGGGTCCAGCAGCACCAGGGTGTTCTGCTGGTGGGCCTCCAGGACGACGCCGGCCGTGCCGTCGAGCCACAGCAGGGGCCGCACGACCGCTTCGAGATAGCGCAGGAACCACTCGGTGGCGACCGCGTCCAGGCTGCGGCCGGTGCGGGCGCCGAGCGTGGTGACGAGGTCCTCCAGCCGGGAGCGCACCCCGGGGTGGCCGGGCCAGGGCCGGGGCGAGGTGAGGCCGGCGATGCAGACCGCGTCGTCGGTGGTGCTGAAAGGGTTGTGCCGGATCACGACGTCGAGGCCCTGGACGGGGGCGCCGCCGAGGCCGTCGACGGCCAGATAGGCCGGGTCGCGGACGATGTCGAAGCCGGGGTGCTCGCGCTGCCACTGCTCGGCCAGGCCGGTGCGCAGCAGCCGGTGCACCTCGACGCCGCGGGCCAGTTCCTTGCGGAGGTTCTCCCGGCGGGAGTTGGTGATCCGCAGCCCGAGGGAGAGCTTGAGCATGGCGTGGGCGTCGGGGCGGTAGACCGTGCGGACGGAGGAGGTGGGGTGCCAGGGGGCGCCGTGGGCACCGAGGTCGTGGAGCAGTCCGGCCTGGCGCAGCGCCGTGGTCTCCGGGCGGTCGGCGACCTCCCTGGCCTGCCAGGGGTGCAGCGGCAGCGGCACGGTGTCCTCGGGCAGGCGCAGGCCCTCTCCGGCCAGGCGCAGCACGAGTTGTTCGGCCGCGACGGGCTTGCCGCGTTCGGTCCAGGCGGATTCGGTGGCCAGGACCGAGCGGTGCACGGCCATCCAGTGGAGCCGGAAGGCGCCGCGCATCTCGGGCGAATAGGCGCGGAGTTCGGCGTCCGAGAGGCCCTCGCGGCTCTTGGGGGTGGGGTGCAGCGGATGGCCGAGCAGGAGGGACTGTTCGGCTTCGAGGAAGAGGGCGCCGTGGTCGTCGGCCGGGCGGGCGCGCCGGTCGGTGAGGAAGGTGGCGACATTGCGGACGGAATTGGCGACCCGGCCGAGGAGTTCGGCGCCGTCGCCGTCCGGGGCCTGCTGCCGCGCGGGGTCCGGGTCCGGCCGCTCGTCGGCGTCGGCCACGCGGTGCTCCCCGCCGTCGGAGGCCCGCCGGTCGCCGTACGCGGCCTCCCGCCGCAGCAGGGCGGCGAGGGTGACGGTGTCCAGCGGGGCGGCGCCGGTCGGGGCGCCTTCGAGGGTGGGGGCACCCAGGCGGTGCCAGCCGGTCGGGGACCAGTAGCGCACGGGAATGTGCAGGGCGCCCGCGACGGCCCGCAGGGGGATGCGCAGCCGGCCGTCGGCCGGACGGTGCGGGCCGCTCTCGCGCAGCCAGCAGCGCAGCAGATGCTCGATGCCCGCGGCATCGGCGGCGACCGCCGGGTCCGGGTGGTCGAGGGGGTCGTGGTCGCCGCTGCGGGCCCGGTCGTACGGACCCGGGCCGCCGTGGGGGGCGTCCTCGTGGGTCTGCTGGTGGCAGGCGTGGTCCGCGGCGCGGCGCTGCTGGCGCGGCACCGATTCGATGGTGCCCGCGCCCTGGTGGGCCGGGATGCGCTCGACGGGCTGGCCGCCGTCGGGGCCGGGTCGTTCGTTCATGGGGAGATGCCTCGCGTGGTCGTGGGGGACGGGCCCATGGGCCCGGGGGTGGTGCGGACCGCCGCCATGAGGGCGTCGGCGAGGCGGTCGAGGATCGCGTCCGCCTGTTCGTCGGTGATGGTCAGGGGTGGCAGCAGCCGGACGACGGCGGAGTGCCGGCCGCCCAGCTCGACGATCAGGCCGCGGTCCAGGCAGGCGTGCTGGACGGCGGCGGCGAGCCGGGGGTCGGCGGGGCGGGCGCCGGTGGCATCGGCCTCGGCTTCCCGGTCGACGATCTCGACCCCGAGCATCAGTCCGCGGCCGCGGACGTCGCCGATGCAGTCGTGGGCGGCGGCGAGGTCGGTGAGCCGGGCGTGCATCCGGGCGCCGAGCTCCCCGGCCCGCCGGTCGAGGCCGTTCTCGCGGACGTAGGCGAGGGTGGCGCGGCCGGCGGCCATGGCCAGCTGGTTGCCTCGGAAGGTGCCCGCGTGGGCGCCGGGCTGCCAGGCGTCGAGTTCCTCGCGGTAGACGATCACGGCCAGTGGCAGGCTGCCGCCGATGGCCTTCGAGAGCACCAGCACGTCGGGCACGATGCCGCTGTGTTCGATGGCCCAGAAGGCGCCGGTGCGGCCCACGCCGGTCTGCACCTCGTCCACGATCAGGGGGATCCGCCGTTCGGCGGTCAGCTCCCGCATCCGCCGCAGCCAGCTGTCCGGGGCCGGGATCACGCCGCCCTCGCCCTGGACCGGTTCCAGGATCATCCCGGCGGGTCCGGGCACCCCGCTCTTCTGGTCGTCGAGCAGGCTCCGGGTCCAGCGCGCGGCGAGTTCGGCGCCCCGCTCACCGCCGGTGCCGAACGGGCAGCGGTAGTCGTACGGATAGGGCAGCCGGACCACGCTGGTGTGCCGCGCTCCCCCGGAGGCGGCCAGCGCCTGCGCGGTCATGCCGTGGTAGGCGCCGGAGAAGGCCATCAGGCCCTCCCGGCCGGTCGCGGTGCGGACGAGGGTGAAGGCGGCCTCCACGGCGTCCGTGCCGGCCGGGCCGCAGAACTGGATGCGTCCCTTTTCGGCCAACTCCTTGGGGAGCGTGGCGAACAGCTCGGTGATGAAGGCGTCCTTGACGGGCGTGGCCAGATCGAGGATGTGCAGCGGCGCCCCGGAGTCGAGGACGGTACGGATCGCCTCCAGCACCACGGGGTGGTTGTGGCCGAGCGCCAGTGTGCCGGCGCCGGAGAGACAGTCGAGATAGCGCCTGCCGTCGGCGCCCTCGATGGTCAGCCCCCGGGCGCGCACCGGGACGATGGGCAGCGAGCGGGCGTAGGTGCGGGCAGCGGACTCACGCAGGGACTGCCGGCGCAGGATCCCTTCATGGGCCGGCGGCGCGGCCGTCGGCACGGATTCGGTCAACGCCACGGCAGTTGTGTCCTCCTGCTGCTGAGCGGCTGAAAGCCGCGCGGGCCCTGCGGGCAGCCCGGCCGTCCCCCGTACGTACCAACGACGGCGGGGACCCGGGATCACGGCTGAGGACAAGATCCTTGCGGGCGTGAAACCGGGGACCCGAGTTCCGCCGTCCTCATCGTCACCGGCATAGTGGGGTGTTGCGCGGGATCTAGGGGTTCATGACAAGAACCCACCGGCGCGGCACCACACACGTCACACCGGCTCAGTCCGAAACACCAGGGGGAACTCACCCATGCGATCCATACGTCGGCCGGTCCTGGCCGCCGCCGCTCTCACCGCTGTCGTGGCCCTGACCGCCACCGGCTGCGGCCCCGAGGGCGACAACGCGGACGCCAAGCCCAGCCAGTCCGCGGCCCAGGACACCACGGGCGGGGGTGAGTTCAAGATCCCTCAGGACATCCAGGACAAGCTCAAGGAGCACGGCGTCGACCTGGACAAGTGGAAGAACGGCGAGTGGAAGAACTGGGACCGGGACAAGTGGCTCCGGGAGGCCGGGGAGTTCATCAACCCGATCATCAAGGACTTCTGGGACAAGGACAAGATCGACAAGGTCAAGCCGCCCCAGGACCCCAGCAAGCCCGAGGACATCTCCGAGGACCAGGGCAAGACCGACCCTGAGCCCGCCGCCGTTCCGGCCCGGGCCGTCCGGACCCCGTACACCTCCACCGCTCCCGGCGTGGGCCTGCTGCTGTTCAGCACCCCCGAGGGCGGCTCCCGCTGTTCCGCCACGGTCGTCAAGGACCCGGCGCACCCCGGGAAGTCCAACCTGGTGTGGACCGCGGCGCACTGTGTGCACGCCGGCAAGAACGGCGGCTGGTACCGCAACATGATGTTCGTGCCGAACTTCAACAAGAACGGCGGCTCCGCCGACAAGTTGAAGACCGCCCCCTACGAGGACCGCGTTCCCGCGGGCAAGTGGTGGGCCGACGACATGGCGACGTCCAGCGAGTGGATCAAGGCCGGCGGCGCCGTTCCCGGTGTGCCGATGGCCCCGTACGACTTCGCGCTGATGCATGTGAAGCCGGAGGAGAACACCGGCGGCAAGTCCCTGGAGGAGATCGCCGGCGGCGCCTACCAGGTCGACTTCAACGCCCCGGCGATGGCCAAGATCCCGAGCCTGACGGCCCAGGGCTACCCGGCCGAGCCGCCGTTCGACGGCGCGGCGCAGCAGCAGTGCACCGACAAGCCGACCCGGCTGTCGATGGACGCCAACAAGCCGACCATGTACCGGATCGGCTGCACCATGACCGGCGGCTCCTCCGGTGGCCCCTGGTTCGCCAAGGGCGCCGACGGCAAGCCGGTGCTGGTCTCCAACATGTCGATGGGGCCGCGCCCGGCCCGCTGGTCGGCCGGCCCGCACCTGGGTCCCGAGGCCAAGGCGATGTTCGACCGCATGAGCAAGAAGTGGGCGACCAAGCAGTAGTGCGGTGAGCAGGGCGGCGCCCTCGCGCCGCCCGTCCCGTCCACGGACACGACGAAGGCCCGCTCCCGGTCTCCCGGGGGCGGGCCCTTTCGTCTGCGCGTTACCGGTTACGCGGCCGCCACGAACGGCTCGAACTCGGCGGCGAGTTCCGCGTGGACCCGTGCCTTGAGGACCGTGCCGTCGGCGGTGTGCTCCTCGGAGAGGACCTCGCCCTCGGCGTGCGCCCGCGAGACCAGGGCGCCCTGGGTGTAGGGCACCAGCACCTCGATCTCGACCTGCGGCCGGGGAAGCTCCTCGTCGAGCAGCTCCAGCAGCTCCGCCATGCCCTGGCCCGTACGGGCCGAGACGGCGATGGCGTGCTTCTCCTGGCGCAGCAGGCGCTGGAGGACCAGCGGATCGGCCGCGTCGGCCTTGTTGACGACCACGATCTCGGGCACGTCCGTCGCGCCCACGTCGCGGATCACCTCACGCACCGCCGCGAGCTGCTCCTCGGGGACCGGATGCGAGCCGTCGACCACGTGCAGGATGAGATCGGACTCGCCGACCTCCTCCATCGTGGAGCGGAACGCCTCGACGAGGTGGTGCGGCAGATGCCGGACGAAGCCGACGGTGTCGGCGAGGGTGTAGAGCCGCCCGCTGGGCGTCTCGGCCCGCCGGACGGTCGGGTCCAGGGTGGCGAACAGGGCGTTCTCCACCAGGACACCGGCGCCGGTGAGGCGGTTGAGCAGCGAGGACTTGCCGGCGTTGGTGTAGCCGGCGATGGCGACCGAGGGGACCTTGTGGCGCCGGCGCTCCTGGCGCTTGATGTCCCGGCCGGTCTTCATCTCCGCGATCTCCCGGCGCATCTTCGCCATCTTCTCGCGGATCCGCCGGCGGTCCGTCTCGATCTTGGTCTCACCGGGACCACGGGTGGCCATGCCGCCGCCGGCCGAACCGGAGCCACCGCCACCCATCTGCCGGGACAGCGACTGGCCCCAGCCGCGGAGCCTGGGGAGCATGTACTGCATCTGCGCCAGCGCGACCTGCGCCTTGCCCTCCCGGGACTTGGCGTGCTGGGCGAAGATGTCGAGGATCAGGGCGGTCCGGTCGACCACCTTGACCTTCACGACGTCCTCAAGGTGAATCAGCTGGCCCGGGGAGAGCTCACCGTCACACACCACGGTGTCGGCTCCCGATTCGAGCACGATGTCGCGCAGCTCCAAGGCCTTGCCCGAGCCGATGTAGGTGGCCGGGTCCGGCTTGTCGCGGCGCTGGATGACGCCGTCGAGCACCATGGCACCGGCGGTCTCGGCCAGGGCGGCCAGCTCGGCGAGCGAGTTGTCCGCCTCCTGGACCGTGCCGGTGGTCCAGACGCCGACGAGCACCACGCGCTCCAGACGGAGCTGGCGGTACTCGACCTCGGTGACGTCCTCGAGCTCGGTGGACAGGCCCGCCACACGGCGCAGCGCGGCACGCGCGGAACGGTCGTACTGGTCGCCGTCACGCTCCCCGTCGATCTCGTGGCTCCAGGCGACGTCCTCTTCCATCAGGGCGTTGGCCCGAAGGCTCTCGGGGAGGCGCTGCCGGTCCTGCGGAAGGGAAGAAGAGGAGGTCATTTGATCCTTTGCGTCGTCGGTGAGCCCTGGCGGGAGCCTGCTGCCCCCACCGGGACTGTCGGTGGTGCCACGACCGCCGCCGGAAGCCCGCGGCCGTCGAAGGTGTCAACGTCCGAGCCGTCCCGGAGATTCCCCGGTCCGGCCGGGGCCGACCCCATGATGGTCCCACGACCGCGAAGGGGCGTCACGCAGGTTTTCCCGGCCTTGCGGCCGCTCCCCCGGCTCCGGACGCCGCGCCGGCCCCCTTGGCCACAGGAGTCCCGGCAGTGCCCTTGGGCGCGGGAGCCGGAGCGGCTCCCCTGGGCGTGGCGGCCCCGGCGGCCCCCTTCGGGCCGGGAGCCGGGGCGACGGCCTTGGCCGCGGGGGTCGCGGGGGTCGCGGGGGTCGTGGGGGTCGCGGGGGCGGTCCTGCGCACGGGCGCTCCCGTCCTGTGCACGGGGGCCGCGGTCTTGTGGACGGGTGCGCCGGCCTTGTGCACCGAGGCCGCGGTCTTGCGCAGGGGGACGGTGATCCTGTGCACGGGAGCCGCGGTCTTGTGGACGGGCGCGGTGGCCTTGGGTGCCGGGGCCTCGGCGGTGCCCTTGGGCACGGGGGCGGTCACCGCGCCCGCGGGGCGCCAGTCCGGGTGGCCCGGCATCGGCGGGGTCCGGTTGCTGTAGAGCCAGCCCTGGAAGAAGTCGTCGAGATTCTGCCCGGCGACCTCGGAGGCCAGCTTCACGAAGTCGGCGGTGTCGGCCACGCCGTCCCGGTGCCGGGCCACCCACTCGCGCTCCAGGCGCTCGAAGGCCGCGGGGCCGATCTTCTGCCGCAGCGCGTACAGGACCAGCGCGCTGCCGTCGTAGACGACCGGGCGGAAGATGCTGATCTTCTGTCCCGGGCTGGGGACCTTGGGGGCCGCGGGCGGCCCGCCCTCGGCGCGCCAGCCGTTGGACTGCTGGTAGGCCCGCTGCATCCGCGTCTCCAGGGAGGCCCGCTTGTCGCCCCGCTCCTGGGCGTAGAGGGCTTCGTACCAGGTGGCGTGGGCCTCGTTGAGCCAGACGTCGGACCAGCGGCGCGGGCTGACGCTGTCGCCGAACCACTGGTGGGCCAGCTCGTGGACCATGACCGACTCGACGTACCAGTCGGGCAGCTGGGCGCCGCTGAACAGCGGCTTCTCGAAGAGCGAGAGGGTTTGGGTCTCCAACTCGAAGCCGGTCCGGGCGTCGGCGATCAGCACCCCGTAGGCCTCGAAGGGGTAGGGGCCGACCTTGCGCTCCATCCAGGCCAGGTGGTCGGGGGTCCTGGCCAGCCAGCGCGCGAGGGCCGGGCGGTCCGCGGTCGGCACGACATCGCGGATCGGCAGCCCGTGGGGGCCGTTGCGCAGCAGCACGCTGGACTTCCCGATGGAGACCTGGGCGAGTTCGGTCGCCATGGGGTGGCTGGTGCGGTAGGTCCAGGTGCGGCGCGCGGCGCGGGTGGCGGTGCCCTGCGGCAGCCCGTTGGCGACGGCGGTCAGCTGCTGGGGCGCGGTGATGTGGAAGGTGAAGAGGGCCTTGTCGGAGGGGTGGTCGTTGCAGGGGAAGACGCGGTGCGCGGCGTCGGCCTGGTTGGCCATCGCCAGCCCGTCGGCGGTGCGGATCCAGCCGCCGTCGCCCTTGCCCCGCGGGTCGGTGGTGTGCCGGACGGAGATCTTCAGTTCCTGGCCCCGGGAGACGTGGAAGGCCGGGGTGAGCACGAGGTCCTCACCGTGCTGCTCGTGACCGGCGGGCCGGCCGCCGATCGTCACGGAGCGTACGGTGCCGCGGGCGAAGTCGAGGTTGAGGTGGTCCAGCTCGGCGGTGGCCTCGGCGGTGATCTCGGTGGTGACGTTCATCGGCCGGTCGTTGTGGCCGGAGTAGTCCAGGGAGACGTCGTAGGACGTGACGTCGTAGCCGGTGTTGCCGAGGGTGGGGAAGAGCCGGTCGCCGAGGCCCTGCGCCCCGCCGGGCGACGGTGGCACGGTCAGGCCGAGGCAGGCGGCGGCCAGCCCGAGGACGGCGGCCCGGCGGACGGCCCACCGGAGCCGGCCGCGCGGGGCACGGGACAGAGCGCGGGCGGGGACGGCGCGAGCGGGGTCGCCGGGCGGACGGCGCGGGGGAAGGGACATGCACTACGGCTACCAACGCGGCCCCCTCCGGCGCGGGTCAGGCGGCAAACGGCACCCGAACGGGCGGCGGATCGGGCGCCCGCCTTACGCCGCCAGGCGGAGAAGTTTCCGACGGTCCGTCATTTTTCCGGCCCCGGCGGCACTCAGGGACCGAGTACGGCCGCCTGCCGGGCCCGCCCGGCGCGCAACACGTCGAACACGCCGGGAACTTGGCGCATGGCCCGCATCAGGGACGGCAGTCCGGCGGCGTTCGGCAGATGCAGCGTGTAGGTGTGGCGGACGCGCTGTTCGTGCGGCGGCTCGACGGCGGCCGACACCACGGCGGCGCCCTGGGAGGCGATGGCTTCGGTGAGGTCGGCCAGGAGCTGCGGCCGGCTGAAGGCCTCGGCCAGGAGGGTGACCCGACAGCCGTGGCCGCCGTGCCCGGCGCCGCGCCAGCGCACCCCGACCGGCTGCCGGCCGGTGGCGGCCATCCGCGCCACGGCGGGGCACAGCGCGCGGTGCACGGTGACCGTGCCGCCCCGGACGGCGAAGCCGGTGACCGTGTCGGGTGGCACCGGGGTGCAGCAGCCGGCCAGCCGGACCGCCGCGCCCGGCAGATCGGCGATCGCGAGCAGCGCGGCGGGGGCGGGGTCCGCTCCCGGCCGGTCCTGGCCCGTGGAGCGGCGGTCGGCGGCGGGTGCCGCGGCGCTCGTCTCGCCGTGCCCCGCGGGGCGGGCGCCGGGCTCCTGCCGCCCGGCCAGCCACCGGGCGATGGCGAGCCGGGCGGCGGGTGTGCGGGCCTGTTCGAGCCACTCGGGCAGCGGGCCGGCCGCGGAGTCCGGGGCCATCAGCAGCTGCAGGCTGTCGCCGTCGTGCAGCACCGTGGAGAGGGTGGCGAGCCGGCCGTTGACCCGGGCGCCGATACAGCAGTGCGCCGCCTCGCCGTGCCGTTCGTAGGCGGCGTCGACGCAACTGGCCCCGGCGGGCAGGCCGATGGTGGCGCCCGCGGGGCCGGACGAGCCGTCGGACGGGGCGTCGGCGCAGAAGACCGTGATCTCCCGGTCCTGGGCGAGGTCGTCGCGCAGCGAGGTCCAGAAGGTGTCCGGGTCGGGGGTGGTGCGCTGCCACTCCAGCAGCCGGGAGAGCCAGCCGGGGCGGGTCGGGTCGGCCCGCTCGCCCTCGGGGGCGTCCGCGCCGTCGGTGGGCGCGTAGGGATTGCCCAGCGCGATCACGCCGGCCTCGGCGACCCGGTGCATCTGGTGCGTGCGGATCAGGGTCTCGGCGATCTCCCCCGAGGGGCCGGTGACCGCCGTGTGCAACGACTGGTAGAGGTTGAACTTGGGGGCCGCGATGAAGTCCTTGAACTCGGAGACGACCGGGGTGAAGCAGGTGTGCAGCTCGCCGAGGACGGCGTAGCAGTCGGCGTCCTCGGCGACCAGCACCAGCAGCCGCCCCAGATCCGCGCCGGTCAGCTCGCGGCGCGCGAGGCGTACGCGGTGCACGGAGACGAAGTGCCGCGGGCGGACCTGCACTTCGGCGTCGATGCCGGCCTCGGCCAGGACCGCACGCATCCGCCCGGCGAGGACGGCGAGCGGGTCGGGCCGGGTGGCGTAGGTGGTGACCAGGGCCCGGGTGGTGGCGTACTCCTCCGGGTGCAGGATCGCGAAGACCAGGTCCTCCAGCTCGGCCTTCAGCGCCTGGACGCCGAGGCGCTCGGCGAGCGGGATCAGCACATCGCGGGTCACCTTGGCGATCCGGGCCTGCTTCTCGGGGCGCATCACCCCGAGGGTGCGCATGTTGTGCAGCCGGTCGGCGAGCTTGATGGACATCACCCGGACGTCGTTGCCGGTGGCCACCAGCATCTTGCGGAAGGTCTCCGGCTCGGCGGCCGCGCCGTAGCCGACCTTCTCCAGCTTGGTGACGCCGTCGACGAGATAGCAGACCTCGTCCCCGAACAGCTCGCGGACCTGGTCCAGCGTCACTTCCGTGTCCTCGACGGTGTCGTGGAGCAGGGAGGCGGTCAAGGTCGTCGTCTCCGCGCCGAGTTCGGCGAGGATGAGGGTCACCGCGAGGGGGTGGGTGATGTACGGCTCGCCGCTCTTGCGCAGCTGCCCGCGGTGGGAGGACTCGGCGAGCAGATAGGCCTGGGTGAGGGTGCCCAGGTCCGCGTCCGGGTGGTGGCGGCGGTGCACCTTGGCGACGTGCTCCAGGGCGTGCGGGCGGCCGTCGCGCGGGGCCGGGCCGAGCAGTGCGGCGCGGCCGATCCGGCGCAGTCCTCTGAGCTCCAGTCGGCGGCGGCCGCGCTTGCGGGCCGCCGCTCCATGGTTACCAGGGTCAGTGGCCTCTGCGCTCATGGGCACCTCCGGCAGCGTCGACCGGCGGTGGGGTGCGTCGTTCCGACGTCCGGGCCGGTGCTTGATGCTATCGAGCCCATCACGCAGCGCTGTCCGCCTCTTGCTCAGAGTGATCCGGACCACCCGTTCGAGCGAAAGTTATGGCCGGAACCACTCCTTGGTGGAGGGCGGAGGCCCGGGGCGCCGCGGGGGGTGTCAGGCGAGCGCGGCGGACAGCCAGGCGGGGTCGAGGGTGCCCTCGGCGACGATCTCGGCGGGCCCGGTCATCTCCACCGTGCCGTCGGGCAGCTCGGTGATCGTCAGGCGGCCGCCGAGCACGTCGACCGTGTACGTGACGGGGGATCCGGTGCGGGCCGGGTCCAGGCCGTCCCGGCGGGCGGCCGCGACGGCGACCGCGCAGGCGCCGGTGCCGCAGGAGCGGGTCTCCCCCGAGCCGCGCTCGTGCACCCGCATCGCCACATGGCGCGGGCCGCGGTCGGCGACGAACTCGATGTTGACGCCCTCGGGATAAACCGCCGCTGGGCTGAACGGCGGTACGTCCCGCAGGTCGCCGGCGTGGGCCAGATCCTCGACGAAGGCGACGGCGTGCGGGTTGCCCATGTTCACGTTGCGGGCCGGCCAGCTGCGGCCGCCGAGCGTGACGGTGACGCCCTCCTCCGGGAGCCCGGCGCGGCCCATGGAGACGGTCACCTCGCCGCTCTTGTCGACGTGGACGCGGCGGACGCCGGCGCGGGTGGCGATGGCGAGTTCGCCGGCCTCGACCAGACCGGCGTGCAGCAGATAGCGCGCGAAGACGCGGACGCCGTTGCCGCACATCTCGGCGACGGAGCCGTCGCCGTTGCGGTAGTCCATGAACCACTCGGCCTCGGCGGCCCGGGCGCGCGCCTCGGGGTGCGCGGCGGAGCGGACGACGCGCAGCACGCCGTCACCGCCGATGCCGGCCCGCCGGTCGCAGATCCGGGCGACGGCGGTCGCGGGCAGGTCGAGAAGGCCCTCCGGGTCGGGGAGGATCACGAAGTCGTTCTCGGTGCCGTGGCCCTTGAGGAAGGCGAGGCGCTGCGTACTGGTCACCCTCGCATCGTACGGGGAGGTCCGGTGGAACGGCGGCGAGGGGTTGCGGGGGACGACGCGACGGCGGGCGCCGGCGGAGGGCGCCGGCTCAGCGCAGGCGTGCCACGCGCCAGATCGCCAGCGCCGCCGGGACGGCGACCACGAGGGCGTAGAGCAGCACCACGCGCCAGGCGGCACGGCGGCCGGAGCCGGGCGCCGGGAGGCCGGGCCAGGTGTAGCCGACGCGGCGGGCGGCCATCATGCCCCAGCCGGCGGCGCAGCAGCACAGCAGCAGACCGAGCATCGCGATCACCGCGCCGCCGTCGCCGCCCAGCTCGAAGGCGAGGGGGAAGGCGAACATCAGAGAGCCGAGCGCGGCGAGGGCCACGATCGGGGCCAGCTGCCACAGCCGCAGCCGGCTCGGCGGACGCAGCTCCCGGAAGGACTCGCCGCCCTCGCCGGGCCGCGCACCCCCGGGGCCGAAGTCCTCGGGGGCGTCGAGCGTCAGGGGGTCGGCGAGCGGGTCACCGGCGGGGCCGGACAGTTCGTCGCGGGCGTCGGGACCGTCGTCGGTCAGCGGCGCCGGCTCCGTACCGTTGTCCGGTTGCTGCGCTCTGTTGCGAGGGCCGGCCTCCATTGCCACGCGCCCTCCCCACTGCCGACTGCACGCCTCGATCGAAGGTCGATGATGACACGCCCTCAGGGGCCCGGATGACGGCCGGGGCGTCCCGATGCCATGACGTGATCAGGCTGTGACCGGTCGTTCGAGCAACGTCAGGGCCTGCGCGGGAAGTTCCGCGCGGCGGTCGGCGGCACCGCTGAGCCAGTGGACCCGGGGGTCCCGGCGGAACCACGAGTCCTGGCGTCGCGCGAAGCGTTTGGTGGCGCGCACGGTCTCGTCGCGCGCCTCCTGTTCGGTGCACTCCCCCGCGAGCTGGGCGAGCACCTGCTGGTAGCCCAGCGCCCGGGACGCCGTACGCCCCTCGCGCAGCCCCTCGTCCGTCAGCCGGCGCACCTCGTCGACCAGGCCGGCCTCCCACATGCGGTCGACCCGCCGCGCGATCCGCTCGTCGAGTTCGGGGCGCTCGACGTCCACGCCGATCTGGAGGGTGTCGTAGAAGGCCTCGTGGCCGGGGAGGTTGGCGGTGAACGGGCGGCCGGTGATCTCGATGACCTCCAGGGCGCGCACGATACGGCGGCCGTTGCTCGCCAGGATCGCGCGGCCCGCCTCGGGGTCGGCGGCGGCCAGCCGGGCGTGCAGGGCGCCGCTGCCGTGGGCGGCGAGTTCGGCCTCCAGGCGGGCGCGCACCTCCGGGTCGGTGCCGGGGAACTCCAGGGCGTCGATGGCGCCGCGTACGTACAGGCCGGAGCCGCCGACCAGGACCGGGGTGCGGCCCTCGCTGAGCAGCCGGTCGATCTCGGCGCGGGCCAGCCGCTGGTATTCGGCGACGCTGGCGGCGCGGGTCACGTCCCAGATGTCCAGGAGGCGGTGCGGGACGCCCTGGCGCTCCTCGGGGGTGAGCTTGGCGGTGCCGATGTCCATGCCGCGGTAGAGCTGCATGGAGTCGGCGTTGATGACCTCGCCGCCCAGATGGTGGGCGAGCGCGACGCCCAGATCGGACTTTCCGGCCGCGGTGGGGCCGACGACGGCGATGACCCGCGGAGCGGGGACGGCGGTGTTCACCCCGTCAGTCTCGCAAACATCAGGCCCCCCTCTCGAACGAGCGACGTGACGGGCAACCAACGGGTTCGTTGCCTGTTGCGAGGTCCCGGGAGCCGGTGCACACCGGCGCCCGTGGGCGGCGCAACGGTCCGCCCCGGGCGGACGGGGCGTCGCCACATGAAGAGCGTAGGAGCAGTTATGGGCGTGTTTTCGCGGTTTCGCCGCCGTAAGTCCGCAGCGTTGACGGAGGAGAGTGCCGCCACGTCCGTGCCGGCCGGGGCACCGGAGCCGGCGGCGCAGGCCGCCGCGGCGGCCCCCGAGGAGCCCCGGGACGCCGCGGAGGCCACCGGGGCCGGAGAGGCCGCGGGATCCGGAGCGGCCGCGCAGGCCGGGGACGCCACGAAGCCCGGTGACGCCGCGGAATCCGGGGACGGCGCGCAGGCCGGGGACGCCGCGGAATCCGGGGACGGCGCGCAGGCCGGGGACGGCGCCGAGCCCGCCGCCGGGGCCACCGCCCCGGCGGACGAAGAGGGTCCGGCTCCGGAAGCGGCCGGGGGCACGGAGGAGGAGCCGGCGGCCGCCGAGGAGCCGCGCGAGGAGAAGATGGAGAAGGCGGAGAAGGCCGCCGAGAGCGCCGGCATTCCCCGGCAGCAGTCGGCCCAGGCCGCGGCGGACAGCGAATCCGGCGAGAGCGCCCGGCACTGAGACCGGGCCCGCGCGGACCCTGCGGTCCGCCGGACCCGCGGACACGGCACGACGGCCGCGCGGCAGCCCGCCCCGCGGCCGTCGCCGTACCTCCCGGGGCGCCGCGCTACGACCAGGTCGCCACGAAGTAGCCCACGCCGTACGGGGCCTCCTCGCGCAGCAGCCGGCCGCGCAGCTCCGCGGCCCCGGCCGCGCCCGCCGCGATCTGCCAGACGGCCCGTCCGGACGCCTGGAGGCCGGCGGCCGGCTCCTCGCCGAGGGTGCCCAGCGCGGCGAGATCGGCGGCGCCCAGGGCGGCGGCCACCCCGGCGTCGAAGCCCTCGGCCCGCTCGTCGAAGTAGCCGGGCGCCTTCACCGTCCGGCAGGCGCTGCCGTCGCCCATCACCAGCAGCGCCACCCGGGGCGCGGCGGTGGCGATCTCCCGGCCCGCCCGCGCACACCGCTCCGGCGGCAGGGACTGCGCCACCCCCCGCGCCTCCACCGGCGCGTCCGCCCAGTCCGTACGGGACAGCAGCCAGGCGCCGACGGACAGCGACGGCGGAAGGCCCCGTCCCGGCACGCTCTCGGCGGCGCCCAGGGACACCTCGACATCCGCCCCGAAGCCACGGAACGAGCCGAGGGCGCCCTCGGGGTGGTGGCCCTGCCCGGCCTCGTCGGCGGGGCCGAGGACGACCAGCCGGTCGGGGCGGGCCGCGGCGAGCACACCGACCGCGTCCACGCAGGCGGCGCGCAGCGCGTCCAGTTCACCGGCGGCGCCGGCCGCCACCTCCGGGACGAGCAGCGGCGGGCAGGGGCAGAAGGCGGCGGCTACGAGCATGTACGCAGCGTAACGCCCCCGGTGCGGACCCGTTTCCGGTGCCCCGCCGGGGGCGCGGCGCGCGGCGGCCGGCTCCGGGTCAGTCGCAGCCGCAGCCGGCGGTGGGCGCCGGGGCCGGTGCCGGGGCGCCGATGGTGGGCAGGCCCAGCAGCACGCCCTGGGGCTTCTCCGCCGGTGCGGCGTTGCGCTTCTCCCAGGCGTCGCCGGCGCGGGTGCGGCGCACCGCCAGGGCCGCTCCCTCCGCCAGGAGGTGGTGCGGGGCGGCGTAGGTGACCTCGACCGTCACCATGTCGCCGGGCCGGACCGGCTCCTGGGGACGGGTGAAGTGCACCAGGCGGTTGTCGCGGGCCCGGCCGGACAGCCGCCGGGTGGCGTCGTCCTTGCGGCCCTCGCCCTCGGCGACCAGCACCTCTAGCGTGCGGCCGACCTGCTTCTTGTTCTCCGCCCAGGAGATCTCCTCCTGGAGGGCGACCAGCCGCTCGTAGCGCTCCTGGACGACGGCCTTGGGGATCTGGCCCGCCATGTCGGCCGCGGGGGTGCCGGGGCGCTTGGAGTACTGGAAGGTGAAGGCCTGGGCGAAGCGGGACTCGCGGACCGTGTGCAGGGTCTGCTCGAAGTCCTCCTCGGTCTCGCCCGGGAAGCCGACGATGATGTCGGTGGAGATCGCGGCATCCGGCATCGCGGCGCGCACCTTCTCGATGATGCCGAGGAAGCGGTCCTGGCGGTAGGAGCGGCGCATCGCCCTCAGGACGCGGTCGGAGCCGGACTGCAGCGGCATGTGGAGCTGCGGCATGACGTTCGGGGTCTCGGCCATGGCGGCGATCACGTCGTCGGTGAAGTCGCGGGGGTGCGGGGAGGTGAAGCGGACCCGCTCCAGGCCCTCGATCTTGCCGCAGGCGCGCAACAGCTTGCTGAAGGCCTCACGGTCGCCGATGTCGGAGCCGTAGGCGTTGACGTTCTGGCCGAGCAGGGTGATCTCGCTGACGCCCTCGGCGACCAGCGCCTCGACCTCGGCGAGGATGTCGCCGGGCCGGCGGTCCTTCTCCTTGCCGCGCAGCGCGGGCACGATGCAGAAGGTGCAGGTGTTGTTGCAGCCGACGGAGACGGAGACCCAGGCCGCGTACGCGCTCTCCCGCCGGGTGGGCAGCGTCGAGGGGAACGCCTCCAGCGACTCGGCGATCTCGACCTGTGCCTCCTCCTGGATGCGGGCGCGCTCCAGCAGGACGGGCAGCTTGCCGATGTTGTGCGTGCCGAAGACCACGTCGACCCAGGGGGCCTTCTTGACGATGGTGTCCCGGTCCTTCTGCGCGAGACAGCCGCCGACGGCGATCTGCATCCCGGGGCGTGCGGCCTTCTTCGGGGCGAGCTGGCCGAGATTGCCGTAGAGCCGGTTGTCGGCGTTCTCGCGCACCGCGCAGGTGTTGAAGACGACGACGTCGGCGCCCTCGCCGTCCTTGGCGGCGGGCACGTAACCGGCCTCCTCCAGCAGGCCGGACAGCCGCTCGGAGTCGTGGACGTTCATCTGGCACCCGTAGGTGCGGATCTCGTAGCTCTTGTTGACGCCCACTGCCTGGCTCCGGTCGCTGCTGGTCATGCCTCAAGGGTAGGCGGTGCCCGGCCTTGCTCCGGACGCCGGTTGGCCGGGCGACCGGGCTCCGGGCACCGTGCTCGTGGCCGGCGGGCGGCCGGCGGCCGGGGCCGGCGGGCGCCTCACAGGGCCAGCACGATGGCGGCGCCGATGCCGCCCGCCCCCAGCGCGAAGGCCGCGCTGCGCAGTCCGCCGCCCCGCCAGCGGAAGGGGCGGTCGAGCGCGTAGCGGCCGGGTCCGGTCGCCGCGACGGCCAGCGCGACCATGGCGATGGTCACGGGGTACTCGATGCCGCCGCTGATCGCCCAGAGCCCCTGGGGGGCGCCGATGACCATGGCGTTGATCATGACCCCGATGAGGGCGGCGGCCGCCAGCGGCGTGAACAGCCCGGCCGCGAAGCCGAGGCCGCCGGCGAATTCCGAGACACCGGCGAGGCCGGCGAAGAAGTCGCCGGGGTGGTAGCCGAGCGCCGCGAAGGCCTTGCCGGTGCCGGAGATCCCGTGGCCGCCGAAGAGGCCGAAGAGCTTCTGGGCGCCGTGGCCGGCCATGATCAGCCCGACCGTGAGGCGGAGGGCCAGCAGGCCGAGGTCGGCGCCGGGCGAGGGGAGACGGTGGGTGTCGGGCCGGGCCCGGATGTCCGGCCGCAGCTCGGTGAGCGGTTTCATGAGGGTGTCGCTTCCCGCACCGGCGCGCCAAAGGGCCGCGGTGTCGGACACCGGCGCCGGTGCGCTCATGGTGGGGAGGGTCGTGGACTGCGCGCCGTGCGGCGCGCGGTGGGGACGTGCCGGGCCCCCGCAGCATGGATCGTGGAACCGCGGAACGGTGCGACGGGAGCGGGGCTTCCGTCCACCCCACAGCTCTACAGCCGATCCTGCTACGCACGGGGACATCTGCAAGTGGGGAGCGGCACCGTCCCGCGGCGGGCTCCCGGCCGCTCCGCTCACCGACCACGCACCGGCGGCTTTTGCCGGCCCGCCCCGGCTCGCTCCCGCCACCCCCTCCCGTTCCCGCCGGAGTGCTGGCAGGATCCCGCCCATGGTCACCGCACTCCCCCGCATCGGCCGCCGGTCCGGCCGGACGGCGCTCGCTGCCCTGGTCGCCCTCGGGCTGCTGCTGTGGTGGCTGCTGCCGGTGGGCGGCGCCCCCGCCCCCGGCGGGCGGGTGACGCTGGCGACGGGCGTGCCGACCGGGGTGTACGCGCGCTACGGCGAGCTGCTGAAGCAGGATCTGGCGCACGACCTGCCGGACGTGGATCTGCGGCTGGTCCGCAGCGAGGGCTCGATCGACAATCTGCGGCAGCTGGTCGCCGGGCGGGCCGAATTCACCATCGCGACCGCCGACGCGGTCGCCGCGTACCAGGTCAGGGGAGAGCCGGGCGCGGACCGGCTGCGGGCCTGCGCCCGGCTGTACGACGACTACATGCAGCTGGTGGTGCCGAAGTCGTCGAAGGTGCGCGCGACGAAGGACCTGCGGCGGCTGCGGGTGGGGGTCGGCACCGACAGCTCCGGGGTGCAGCTGATCACCCGGCGGCTGCTGGAGGCGGCGGGGCTGGACTTCGACCGGGACATCGTGCCGGTCCGGGTCGGCATCGACCGGATGCCCAAGATGCTGGAGGAGGGCGAGCTGGACGCCTTCTTCTGGTCCGGCGGGCTGCCGACGACGGCGGTGCAGCATCTCGCGCAGCGCTTCCCGGTGCGGCTGGTCCAGCTCGGCGACCTGAGCCAGGCGCTGCACCGGCAGGGCGAGCGCACCCGCTACTACCGTGCCGCGGTGATGCCCTCCGACGCCTATCCGAAGGCCCAGGACGGGGCGGCGGTGAAGACGATCGCGGTGGCGAACCTGCTGGTGACCACGGACCGCGAGGACGCCGCGCTGACCGAGGGGTTCACCCGTACCGTCATCGACAGCCGGGATTGGATCGGCCGGCAGGTGCACGCCGCGCAGAAGGTGGATCTGCGGACGGCGGTCTTCACCGATCCGCTGGAGCTGCACGAGGGCGCGCGGCGCTACTACGTGTCCCAGAAGCCCTGAGCCGTGAGCCTGAGCCGTGAGCCCGAGCCCTGCATTCCGGTACGGGGCGCGGCGGCCGCCCCCGCACGCACGCCGGGGCCCGCACCGGTCATCCGGTGCGGGCCCCGGTCGCGGGACGCGTGGTGCGTCAGGCGGCGACGATGTTCTCCGCCTGCGGGCCCTTCGGGCCCTGGGTCACGTCGAAGGTGACCTTCTGGCCCTCGAGGAGCTCACGGAAGCCCTGCGCGGCGATGTTCGAGTAGTGGGCGAAGACGTCGGGGCCGCCGCCGTCCTGCTCGATGAAGCCGAAGCCCTTTTCCGAGTTGAACCACTTGACGGTGCCGGAAGCCATGTTTTTCTCCGTTCATGGGGCAAACCGGAGACCGCACTGCGCGGCCTCCTTGTCGCCGAGATGATTGCCCCACCCGGAACAGGTCCGGAAAACAAGGAACGCCCGGAGCTATCAGCTTCCGGGCGCGCACAAAGTTCATCATGGGTACCACAACTGCAACGCGGTCCACGCTAGCACACGCGCGAGGGAACGCCCCGCGGCAGGCGCGGTGCAGGTCACGGCGCGCTGCGCGGCACCGTGACGGTGACCTTCAGGCCGTGCGGCTCGTGCGGGGCGTAGGCGATGGTGGCGCCGCCCGCGGCCAGCAGGGCGCGGGTGATCGACAGGCCGAGCCCGGAGCCCGAGACGTTCTGGTGTCGGCCGCTGCGCCAGAAACGGTCGCCGATCCGGTCCAGCTCGTCCTCGGTCAGCCCGGGGCCGCGGTCGGCGACGGTGATCCGGACGCGGTCGCCGTCCGGTGCGACGCCGACGGTGACCGGCCGGTCCTCCGGGGTGAACTTCAGGGCGTTGTCGACGACGGCGTCCAGGGCGCTGGACAGGGCGATCGGGTCGGCCCAGCCGGTGACGGCGGCCGGCCCCTCGTAGCCGAGCCGGACGCCCTTGGCAGCGGCCAGCGGACGCCAGGAGTCGACGCGCTCGGCGGCCAGCGCCGCGACATCGGTGAGCTGGAGATCGGCGTCGGTGTGCTCGGCGAGCGCGAGGCCGAGCAGATCGTCCAGGACCCGGGCCAGCCGCCTGCCCTCGGTGCGGACCGCGGCGATCTCCGCGTTGCCGTCGGGGAGTTCGAGGGCCAGCAGCTCGATGCGCAGCAGCAGTGCGGACAGCGGGTTGCGCAGCTGGTGGGAGGCGTCGGCGACGAAGGCGCGCTGCTGTTCCAGGACGTCCTCGACATGGTCGGCCATCTCGTTGAACGAGCGGGCCAGGCGGCGCAGTTCGGGCGGTCCGGCGGTGGCGGCGACGCGGGCGTTCATCCGCCCGGTGGCGATGTCGTGGCTGGCGGTGTCCAGGATCCGCACCGGGCGCAGCACCCAGCCGGTGAGGCGGAAGGCCGCGCCGACGGCGACGAGCATGGCCGCGCACTCGCCGGCCGCGATCAGCAGCCAGCTGCGCAGGATCCGTGACCGCATCTGTCCGGTGGGCGAGTCGGTGACGACGACGGCGACGACATCGCCGTCGCGGATCACCGGGGAGGCGACCGGGATGCGGCCGGCGTCGTCCCAGGGCCAGATCTGGTGCGGGTCGTGACTGCGGCGGCCGGCCAGCGCCTCGCTGAACGCCTGGGCGGCCTCACCGTCACGCGGTACCGACAGCCCGGCGGGGGCGGCGGCCATCGTGGTGTGATCGCGGTAGAAGACACCGGCACGGATGCCGTAGAGGCTGTAGTAGCGGGCGAGTTCGGTGCCGAGGGTGGCGCGCCGCTCGTCCTCCTCGGGGGTCTTGTTCCGGTCGTCCGCGGCGGGGCGGGCGGTGACGAACTGGGCGAGGGAGGCGAAGCGGGCGGCGTCGTCGATCCGGTCGACGACCACCCGCTGCTGCTCCACACCGGCGGTGCTGACGCCGAGCGGGAAGCCGAGCGCGAGCAGCACGGCGGCCATCAGGACGATCAGCAGCGGCAGGAGTCGGGTGCGCACGTGCCGGCGGCGGCCGTCAGGAGGCCGGGGAGGCGGGCGGGCGCAGCGGCCCCGCGGCCGGGACCACCAGGCGGTAGCCGACGCCGCGCACCGTCTCGATCAGCGCGGGCATCCGCAGCTTGGCGCGGAGCGAGGCGATGTGCACCTCCAGGGTCCGGCCGGTGCCCTCCCAACTCGTGCGCCACACCTCGCTGATGATCTGCTCCCGGCGGAAGACCACCCCGGGCCGCTGCGCCAGCAGGGCCAGCAGGTCGAACTCCTTGCGGGTGAGCGGGACCGCGGCGCCGTCCACGGACACCTGGCGGGTGGGGAGTTCGACGGTGACCGCGCCCAGTCGCAGGGCCTCGCCCTCCGCGCTCTCGTCGGCCGGCTGCTCCGCGCCGCCGGGCGCCGTGCGCCGGCTCACCGCGTGGATACGGGCCAGCAGCTCACCGGTGTCGTAGGGCTTGACGACGTAGTCGTCCGCGCCGAGGTTCAGGCCGTGGATGCGCGAGCGCACATCGGCCCGCGCGGTGACCATGATGACGGGGAGGCTGCAGATCTTGCGGATCCGGCCACACACCTCGAAACCGTCCTGGTCGGGCAGCCCGAGGTCGAGCAGCACCACCGCGAAGGGCTCCCCGCGGTCGGGCAGCAGGGCCTTGAGCGCCTCCTCGCCGTTGCGGGCGTGCAGGACGCTCACCCCGTGCTTGGCGAGCACCGCGGACAGCGCCGCGGCGACATGATCGTCGTCCTCGACGAGCAGCAGTCTCATGCGGGCCTCCTCCCGGGTGCGTGCGTAGGGCCACAGGGCATCTACGGCGATGCGGGGTACGCACGTCAAGAGGCGGCCACCTCCACGCCGCCATCCGTTACCCAGCCGGTACTCCCGTGGCATATCGTCACCGTGCCGCCACCCGGTGTGCGGATCACACACGGTGTCCGTCCGCGGCCGGATCGTTATGCTCAAGTTCCCCTCAGAACTGATGACGCTGGTCGTGGCGCGTGCCTACTGTCCTCCCCAATCGAGGAGGACGGAGCGAACCGCCGATGAGCGAAGTATCGGTGACCGAGAACGCCGGGGGTCCCGCACCCGCGGCGGACCGGCTGGTCGTGCTGGACAACGTGAACAAGCACTTCGGCGCGCTGCACGTGCTCCAGGACATCGACCTGACGATCCACCGCGGTGAGGTCGTCGTCGTGATCGGACCCTCGGGCTCCGGCAAGTCGACGCTGTGCCGCACGATCAACCGGCTGGAGACCATCGACTCCGGCAGCATCACGATCGACGGGAAGCCCCTGCCCCAGGAGGGCCGCGAACTGGCCCGGCTGCGTGCCGATGTGGGCATGGTCTTCCAGTCGTTCAACCTCTTCGCGCACAAGACGGTGCTCGAGAACGTGATGCTGGGCCAGACCAAGGTGCGCCGGACCGACAAGGCGAAGGCGGCGGAGAAGGCCCGCGCGCTGCTCGACCGGGTCGGCGTCGGCACCCAGGCGGACAAGTACCCCGCGCAGCTCTCCGGAGGTCAGCAGCAGCGTGTGGCGATCGCCCGCGCGCTGGCGATGGACCCGAAGGTGATGCTGTTCGACGAGCCGACCTCCGCGCTGGACCCGGAGATGATCAACGAGGTGCTGGACGTCATGCAGCAGCTCGCCCGGGACGGCATGACGATGATCGTGGTCACCCATGAGATGGGGTTCGCGCGCTCCGCGGCGAACCGGGTCGTCTTCATGGCGGACGGCCGCATCGTCGAAGAGGCCGAGCCGAACCAGTTCTTCAACAACCCGCGCAGCGAACGCGCCAAGGACTTCCTGTCGAAGATCCTCCACCACTGAGGCCGCAGTTGGGCCACCCCCTTGCCATCACTTGCTGAACCGAAGGATGTTCACCATGAGGATTCGTAAGACTGCTGCGGCCGGCGCCATGGTGCTCGCGCTGGCGGCGACGGCGACCGCCTGCGGCGGCGAGTCGGGCACGGCCGGCGACAAGCCGGCCGGCGGCGACGTGTTCAGCAAGGACTACAAGGTCGCCGCCACCCCGAAGATCGACTCTCCGGTGCTGAAGAAGGCCCAGGCCGCCAAGAAGCTCGTCATCGGCGTCAAGGCCGACCAGCCGTTCCTCGGCTTCAAGGACCCCGGTACCGACAAGTACTCCGGCTTCGACATCGAGATCGCCAAGATGGTCGCCGCCGAACTGGGCTTCTCCACGAAGCAGATCCAGTTCAAGACGATCGACTCCAACGTCCGCGAGACCACCATCTCCAACGGCGATGTCGACTACTACGTCGGTACCTACACCATCAACGACGAGCGCAAGAAGCAGGTCGGCTTCGCGGGCCCGTACTACACGGCCGGCGCGGACCTCCTGGTGCGCAAGGACGACAAGAGCATCACCGGGCCGGACTCCCTCAAGGGCAAGAAGGTCTGCTCCATCACCGGCTCCACCCCGCTCCAGGAGATCAAGAAGCCGAAGTACGGCGCCAAGACCACCGAGCTGGGCAAGTACTCGGACTGCGTGAAGGTCCTGCTGGACGGCGGCGTCGACGCGGTCACCACCGACGACGCGATCCTCAAGGGCTACGCCGCCCAGCGCCCCGAGAAGCTCCGGGTCGTCGGCAAGCCCTTCACCAAGGAGCCCTACGGCATCGGCATGAAGAAGGACGACAAGGCCCTGCGTGACGCGATCACCAAGGCCCTGGAGGACCACATCAAGAACGGCGACTACAAGAACGCCTACGAGGGCACCCTCGGCAAGTCGGGCTCCAAGTACGTCGCCCCGGAGACCCCGCTGCCCCGCTACTGAGGCACCCCGGATCTCCCCTGACGACCGCGCCGCCCCGTACGCCCGCCGCGGCGGGTGCACGGGGCGCGCGCTCGTCACCCGCTTCCCGGCCCGTGGGCCGCCCCCCGCCGCCGACCCGATGACCGCAACCGCGGAGACCCCATGAACGTACTCCTCGATTATCTGCCCGAGTTCCGCGACGGATTCCTGGGCACCCTGGCGATCACCGCGTCCAGCGGGCTGCTCGCGCTGGTGCTCGGCGTGCTCATAGCCGGCTTCCGGGTCTCGCCGATTCCGCCGCTGCGCGCCTTCGGCACGGGCTGGGTGACGGTCCTGCGCAACACCCCGCTGACGCTGCTGTTCCTCGTCGCGTTCTTCGTCGTACCCCAGATCCTCTTCCAGGGCGCCAGCCCGTTCGTGCTGGCCACGCTGGCGCTGGGCTTCTACACCTCCTCCTTCGTGTGCGAGGCGGTGCGCTCCGGCATCAACACCGTGCCGCTGGGCCAGGCGGAGGCCGCCCGCAGCATCGGCATGACCTTCACCCAGACGCTGCGCCTGATCGTGCTCCCGCAGGCCACCCGCACCGTGCTCGCCCCGCTGAGCAGCATCCTGATCGCGCTGACGAAGAACTCCGCGATCGCCGGCGCCTTCAGCTTCGCGGAGCTGTTCAGCGTCTCCAAGCTGCTCAACGACAAGGGCTACACGGTCGCCTGGATCTTCCTGTGGACCGCGCTCGGCTACCTCGTCATCACCTTCTCCATCAGCGGCCTCTTCCGCCTGCTGGAGCGCCGGATGGGAGTCGCCCGATGAGCGACGCGCGCGGCACAGGGCACGGCACGACGCGGGCGCCGCACGGCGGCGGCGCGGAACGAAGCGAGGTAACGGCATGAGCGGCGCCAGCGTTCTCTACGACGTCCCCGGGCGGAAGGCGAAGGCACGCAACCGCGTCTACACCGTCCTCGGCTCCCTCGCGCTGCTCGGGCTGCTCGCGTTCGCCTTCCTGCGGCTGAACAGCCGGGGGCAGCTCGAACCCGAGGTGTGGAACATCTTCAACAATGCCGGTGTGCGCACCGGCATCCGCGACGGTGTCCTGACGACCCTCGAGGTGTTCGCGGTGGCGGCGGTGCTGTCGCTGGCGCTGGGCGCGCTGCTCGCGGTGGCCCGGCTCTCGGTGCACAAGCCGGTCAGCTGGCTGGCGACCTCCTTCATCGAGCTGTTCCGCGCCGTCCCGCTGCTGATCACGATCTACGCGGTGTGGGTGACCCTGCTCGCCAACCGCGACAGCCTCGGGCTCGGCGGCAGCGAGCCGCAGTTCTGGGCACTGGTCATCGGACTGACCGTCTACAACGGCGCGGTGCAGGCCGAGGTGCTGCGGGCCGGCATCAACGCCGTGCCGACGGGCCAGCGCGAGGCCGCCTACGCGCTGGGCATGAGCAAGACGCAGGTCATGGTGACGGTCCTGATCCCGCAGGCCGTCCGGGCGATGCTGCCGACGATCATCAGCCAGCTCGTGGTGACCCTGAAGGACACCTCCCTCGGCTACATCATCACCTTCGAGGAACTGCTCTTCACCGCCCGGCAGATGAGCACCAACATCATCGTCAACGGCAACGACACCTATGTCCCGGTCATCATCGTCACCGGCAGCATCTACGTCGGGATGTGCCTGGCGCTGTCCTCCCTCGCCAACTGGATCGAGCGGCGCGGCCGCCGCACCCGGACCGGTATCGCGGTGGCCTCGGCCGGCGAGCCGGTGGCGGCGGCCGACGCGATGGAGGTGGCCGACGCGGTCCCCGGCCCGCCGGCGGCCAAGCAGGACTGAGTCCGTCCGCGCCCCCGGCCGGCCCTGAACGGCGCAACCGGGGGTTCGGGGACGGCCCGACGGCACGGCCGGGTGCCGCGGCCGGGATGCGTCCCTTCGGAGGCGGTGGCGACGGCGCCACCGCCTCCGTCACTTGACGCGAGCGGCCGCAGTGGGTTGCATACGCTGTGTGATCGTGCACCGGGCTCCAACTGTCAGTTCCCGCCTGTCCCGTACGTACCAGCGGCCGCGGGGAGCTGCGCCGTGGACCCGGTGATCATCGTCGGGGCCGGCCCGGTCGGCCTCTCCGTCGCACTCGCCCTCACCCGGCTCGGCGTCCCCTGCGTCGTCCTCGACGAGACCACCGGCCAGGAGGACACCCGGCCCGCCCGCACCGCCGTGCTCCGCCCGGACACCGCCGCGTTCGTCGCACGGCTCGGCTGCGCCGACGCCCTGGAGACCGCCGGCACCCGCTGGACCGCCTGGCGCACCATGCGCCGGCGCCGACTGCTGGAACGCGTCGCCTTCGCCCCGCCGGCCCCCGACGCCCCCGAAGGCCCCGCCACCGCCTCCCCGCTGCACCTCCCCCAGCACGCCCTCACCCGCGCACTGCGGGCCGCGCTCGCCCACGAGAAGCTCGCCGAGGTCGTCACCGGCAGCCGGCTCGCCGCCCTCGAACAGGACGAGCACGGTGTCAGCGCGCAGACCCGCGGCCCCAACGGCACCTGGTGGCGCGGCAGTTACCTCATCGGCTGCGACGGCCCCCGCTCGACCGTCCGCAAGCTGCTCGGCATCCGCTTCCCGGGCCGGACGGCCGTCGAGCGCCATGCGGTGGCCGCGCTGCGCTGCGAACTCCCCTGGCCCGGCGAGGCCCTGCTGCACCGCTCCCCGCCCCGGCACGGCGGCGGCCCGGGCAGCGAGGTCTCCGCCCGTCCGCTGGCCGGCCACCTCTGGCGGCTGGACTGGCTGCTGCCCCCGGGACGGGAACTGGTCACCCCGGACGCCCTGGTCGCCCGGATCCGCGACTCGCTGGCCGGCTGGACCGCCGACGCCCCGCCGGACGCCGACGACGAGACCGGTGACGCGCACGGCGGACCCTCCGCACGCGGTCGCGGCCACGGCCGACAGGTGCCGCCCTACGAACTCCTCGACACCGGGGTGCACACCGTCCACCACCGGCTGGCCCGCAGCTGGCGGGAGGGCCGCGCCCTCCTCGCCGGGGACGCCGCGCATCTGCTGGGCGCGCTCGGCACCCAGGGCCTCGACGAAGGCCTGCGGGACGCCGAGAACCTCGCCTGGAAGCTGGGCCTGGCCTGGCACCACGGCGCCTCCGAGCTGCTGCTCGACAGCTACCAGGCCGAGCGCCGGGGCGCGGTCGCGGCCCGGCTGCGCGCCGCCGACCAGGCGCTGCCGCTGCTCCGGGACGGCGGCGCCGCCCGCTGGCGCACGGTCCTGCCCGGCGCGGTGCGCGGCCGCAGCACCCTGCTGACCGACGGCCACCTGGGCCGCGGACCGCTGGGCGCACCGCCGGTCTACGCCCGCACCCCGCTGGCACCGCCCGCCGAGCACACCGTCGGGCCGCCCGTCGAGACGCTGCCCGGCGCACCGGTCGCGGAGGTGACGGTGACCGCGTCCGACGGCTCGGTGGTGCGGCTGCGCGACCGGCTCGGCCGCGGGCTGCTGGTGGTGCTGGTGGCGCCCGGCACCGGCGTCTGGGACCGGCGGCACTGGCAGTCGGCGGGCCTGATGCCCCGACTGGCCGAGGCCGTCGAGGCGCTGCCGATGGACGCCGAGATCCTGGTCACCGAGGCCTATCCGGGCGCGGCCGCACACACCGTGCTGCTGGTCCGGCCGGACGGCCATCTGGTCACCGCGCTGTCCGGTGTCCGCCCGGCCGACATGGCCGCCTGCGCGGACGCGGTGCGGGGCGGAGCGCACGGCCGGGAGGCCGCGGCGGGCCGCTCCCGGCGGTCCGACGACACCGGGGAGCCCCCGGCCTCCGGCGCCAACGGAGCCGGTGAGGGCGAGCATTCCGCGGTTGACCCTGTGGGAACCTCCATGCTTCACTCCGAGAATGACTGACCACAGCTCGCGATTCTGGCGGAGGGTCCATCTCGACCTGGTCCGCTACGCGGGCTGCATGTGTCGCCCCTCCTGTTGATCCGCTTCTTCTCCCCCGCGCGTCCGCCCGCCACCCTCCGGCGGCCGCGCCTCTTCGCGATCACTCAGGACGGTTTCCGTGCCCGACGTACGTACCCCCGCGCGCCCGCACGCCCCCGGCCATGACGGCGGGCCCAGCGCGGCCGAACTCCTCGACTTCGTCCGCCGCAGCGCCGCGGACCCGGAGCTCATCGCCGCGCTGCCCCTCGACCCCGAAGGCCGTACCTGGATCCGGCTGAACGGGCCGGGCGGCAGCGAGGCCTGGCTGATCGGCTGGCCGCCCGGCACCGGCACCGGCTGGCACGACCACGGCGGCTCGCACGGTGCCTTCGCCGCCGCCTCCGGCGAGCTGACGGAGCAGTCACTCGCCGCGGCACTGCCCACCGAGGGCTGGAAGACGCTGGAGCTGGCCGACGACGTGGACCGGGAACGCAGGCTGGGCGACGGCGACGGCCGGGCGTTCGGCCCGCACCATGTGCACCAGGTGCTCAACACCTCCCACGACACCCATGCGGTGTCGGTACACGCCTACTACCCGCCGCTGCCGCTGATGCGCCGCTACAGCCGCACCGGCGCGGTACTGCGGGTCGAAGCGGTCGAGCAGCCCGAGGAGTGGACATGAGCGCGGTCGACGAGCTGCTGGCACAGGCCCGGCGGGAACTCGGGCACCGGGTCGAGCCCCGGGAGGCGGCCGCGATCCAGGAGGCCGGGGGCCTGCTGGTGGACATCCGCTACGCCGAGCTGCGGGAGCGCGACGGCACCATTCCCGGCGCGCTGATCGTCGAGCGCAACGAACTGGAATGGCGGCTCGACCCGACGGGCGCCCACCGCGCCCCCGAGGCCACCCACCACACTCTGCCGGTCGTGATCATCTGCAACGAGGGCTACGCCTCAAGCCTCGCCGCCCTCTCCCTACGCCACCTGGGCCTCCTCCACGCCACCGACCTGACAGGCGGCTTCCAGGCCTGGCGGGAGGCGGGGTTGGCGGTTATCGGAGGTGACGGTGAGCGGGAGTGACGGTGAGCGGGAGTGAGGTAGGGCGGTGAGCGGGGGCGGGGGTGGCGGTTGGTGGGCGGTGCGCTCCTCCCCCCTCCCGCCGTGCGCGCGCCTTCACCCCTCCGGCAGGCAGTGCTCGTCCAGGAGGTCCGGATCCTCGCCTTCTTCTTCCAGGGCCTGCTTGACGACGCGGAAGGCGAGGCCCTCCCCATAGCCCTTGCGGGCCAGCATTCCGGCCAGTCGGCGCAGCCGCTTTTCGCGGTCCAGGCCCCTGGTGGCGCGCAGCTTGCGGTCGACCAACTCCCGGGCGGTGGACTCTTCCTGCTCGGAGTCGAGGCGGCCGACGGCCTCCTCGATGACGGTGGAGTCCACCCCCTTGGTGCGGAGTTCGCGGGCCAGGGCGCGGCGGGCCAGGCCCCGCCCGTGGTGGCGGGAGTCCACCCAGGCATCGGCGAAGGCCGCGTCGTCGATCAGCCCGACGTCCTCGAACCGGGACAGCACCTCTTCCGCGACTTCCTCGGGGATGCCCCGCTCGTGCAGGGCGTCCCCGAGTTGCTTGCGGGTCCGCGGGCTCCCGGTGAGCAGGCGCAGGCAGATGGCGCGCGCCTGCTCCTCGGGCGTACGCGGTGGTCCCGACTCGGCCCTCGACGAGGAGGGACCACCGCTGTCCTCACGGCCACGACGGCCCCTGCGGCCGCTACGGGTCTCGGCGTCGCCGGCAGCTCCGCCAGGGGGATCCCCGCTGTCCGGCCATTCCGTTCGCCGTGTCATGGCGGGCTAGCTCTTGGCCGCGGCAGCCTTGGAGCCCTTGGCGGCCTTGGCCGCCGGCGCCGGAGCTGCGGCGGCCGGCTCACCCGCCGCCCCCGCGGCGTCCGCACCCGGGTCCGCCGCCGGCTCCTGCGGCTTCACACCGATGCCGAGCTTTTCCTTGATCTTCTTCTCGACCTCGTTGGCGAGATCCGGGTTGTCCTTGAGGAAGTTGCGGGCATTCTCCTTGCCCTGGCCGAGCTGGTCGCCTTCGTAGGTGTACCAGGCGCCGGACTTGCGGATGAAGCCGTGGTCCACCCCCATGTCGATCAGGCCGCCCTCGCGGCTGATGCCCTGGCCGTACAGGATGTCGAACTCGGCCTGCTTGAACGGCGGGGAGACCTTGTTCTTGACGACCTTGACGCGGGTGCGGTTGCCGACCGCGTCCGTGCCGTCCTTAAGGGTTTCGATGCGGCGGATGTCGAGGCGCACCGAGGCGTAGAACTTCAGCGCACGGCCACCGGTCGTGGTCTCCGGCGAGCCGAACATCACGCCGATCTTCTCGCGGAGCTGGTTGATGAAGATCGCGGTGGTCTTGGACTGGTTGAGCGCGCTGGTGATCTTCCGCAGCGCCTGGCTCATCAGCCGGGCCTGGAGGCCGACGTGGGAGTCGCCCATCTCGCCCTCGATCTCGGCCCGCGGCACCAGGGCGGCGACGGAGTCGATCACGATGAGGTCGAGCGCGCCGGAGCGGACCAGCATGTCCGTGATCTCCAGGGCCTGCTCGCCGTTGTCCGGCTGGGACAGGATCAGGGAGTCGGTGTCCACGCCGAGCTTCTTGGCGTACTCGGGGTCGAGGGCGTGCTCGGCGTCGATGAACGCGACGGAGCCGCCGGCCTTCTGAGCGTTCGCGACGGCGTGCAGCGTCAGGGTCGTCTTACCGGAGGACTCCGGTCCGTAGACCTCGATGACGCGGCCGCGGGGGAGGCCGCCGACGCCGAGCGCGACATCAAGCGCGGTGGAGCCGGTGGGGATGACCTCGATGGGTTCGTTCGGCCGCTCCCCCATGCGCATCACGGCGCCCTTGCCGAATTGCCGTTCAATCTGTGCGAGCGCGGCGTCCAGCGCCTTCTCGCGGTCGGTGCCTGCCATGGGTTCCACCCGATTTGCTTGAGTCGATCGCTTCACGTCCATGACGCTAACGCCTGCCACTGACAATGCGCCCGGACCCGGCTCCGGCCTGTGGATAACTCCGCGGAATGCCCGAGGACACAGGCCTGATCCCCAATGAGAATGGATGTTCGATTTTGGTGTCAAGCGACACCCCGCACCGACCGTCGGCCCCGACGCCCCGTGCCACCGAAGGTCGAGCCGGGACACCGAGGCGTGACGCAGGACCGGCGCGCGTGGGACCGGCGTGCATGGGACCGGCGAGCGGAGGAGCCGTCAGCGGACGGCCCCCTGCCCCTCTCCCTGGGCTCCCTGCGCTCCCCGGGCTCCGTCCGCCTCCCGGTCCTCCAGCGGGGACGACGGCTGGTCGGCGCGCAGGGTCCGGCGGACCCGGGCCAGGGCCCTGGCGCCGCGTCCGCGCCCGCCGCGGACCCGCAGGTCGTCGGTGACCTCGTAGCGCTTGACGTACGCGCCGAGGAAGGCCTGCAGCGTCGCCGTCGCCGGGATCGCGATCAGCGCGCCCACCGCGCCCATCAGGGCCGTGCCGGCGACGACCGAGCCGAAGGCGACTGCGGGATGGATGTCCACGGTCCTGGCGGTGATCCGCGGCTGCAGGAGGTAGTTCTCGAACTGCTGGTAGATCACGACGAAACCGAAGACCCACACCGCGTACCAGGGGTTGACGGTGAACGCGATCAGGATGGGCAGCGCGCCCGCGAGGTACGTGCCGATGGTCGGTATGAACTGGGAGACCAGCCCCACCCAGATGGCCAGCGCCGGGGCGTACGGCACACCGAGGACCTCCAGCAGGACGTAGTGCGCGACGCCGGAGATCAGCGCCATCAGCCCGCGGGAGTAGAGGTAGCCACCCGTCTTGGCGACCGCGATCTCCCAGGCGCGCAGCACCTCCGCCTGGCGGTGCGGCGGCAGCACGGAGCACAGCGCACGGCGCAGCCGGGGGCCGTCGGCGGCGAAGTAGAAGGAGAACAGGGCCACGGTCAGCAGGTTGAACAGGCTGCCCAGCACCGTCGCGGAGACGGCCAGGACGTTGTTGGCGCTGTCCTGGACGTACTTCTGCAGCCAGTCGGACCGGAGCACATTGTTCTGCACCTCGACCCGGGACAGATGGGTGTGCAGGGTGTTGTTGGTCCAGCTGATGAGGGAGTCCAGGTACTGCGGGAACTCCTCCACCATGGTGGTGATCTGTCCGGCGAGCATGGAGCCCAGGAGCGCGAAGAATCCGGCGGTGACCACCAGGATGCTCAGGAAGACCAGGCCGGTGGCCAGCCCGCGCCGCATGCCCCGGGCCGCCATCCAGTCGACGGCCGGTTCGACGGCCAGCGCGAGGAAGAACGCGATCAGCACGTTCAGCAGCAGGGTGATCAGCTGGTGGAATCCCCAGGTGGCGAGTTGGAAGCAGGCCACCAGGGCGAGCGCGAGCACCATGGCGCGCGGCAGCCAGGGCGGCATCCGCGTATCGGGCCGGCCCTCGGGGCGGGGGACGTCGTTGCTGATCTCATCTGGCTCGGGCACGGAGCCCAGTGTTACGCACTGCGCGGACATCCCCCGCCCCGACCCGTGTGATCCGGCCGTCGAAAACCGCCCGCCGGTCCGCTTTCTTCCCAGGTCAGGGCCCTGGAATCGGCTGCCCGGCGCCGCCGCTCAGCGCTTCTCGGGCGGCACGTCCATCACGGAGCAGACCACCCGCCACACCTCTTTGGCGCTCCACCCCGCGTCCAGCGCCTCGTGCACGGTCCGGCCGCCGAGCCCGGACATCACATGATCACGTGCGAAGGAGTCGGCGTAGCCCGCACCGAAGTGCTCCGCCATCCGCTCCCAGAAGATCGTCAACCGCATGAATTTTGCTCCGTACCCGCTCTGACCTGCATTTCCATCCCCTCGCACCCCGCACGGGCGTACCGATCCCCGCAGGAGCCGCGCGTCGTCCTGCACCAAGCATCCCTGGCCGCGCGCCCCCGGGCGGCACCGGCGGGCGGGACGTCCCGGTATCCGGCCGCTCCGACGCCCGTTCCTACGGGACCGGACCGTGGCTGGATCGACCCCTGCGCATCGCCCGCTCCCGCAAAGACGGCGAAGGGCATCGAACGACGTCAACCGCATGCCCTCCGAGTCCGCCCTGGGAGGGCACCCGTGCGCGAGCAGGTACCCACAGGAACTTTCCGCCTTACGGTCAGGCCATGGCCGACAACGCAAGCCCCCCTTCGACGCCTCTGGCGCGCGCCGAACACTTCATCTGGCTGACCGCCCGGGTGCTCGAGCAACGGCTCTTCGAATACCACTTCCTCGGCGGCGGGCCCGACCCGGTCGAGACCGCGCTCGCCGCGTACCGCAACGACGACGACGGGTTCGGTCACGCCCTGGAACCCGATCTCCGCGGTCCGGTCAGCCAGCCGCTGCACACCGCGCACGCCCTGAAGGTGCTCGATCTGATCGGCCGCTGCGACGGCCGCCAGGTCGAGCGGATCTGCCGCTATCTGACGAAGATCTCCACCCCCGAGGGCGCGCTGCCGGCGCTGCACCCCTCCCAGCGCGGCTATCCCGCCGCGCCCTGGATCCCGGTGGTCGACGATCCGCCGAGCGCGCTGCTGGCCACCGGCCCCGTAGTAGGTGTGCTGCACCGCAACGAGGTGTGGCACGCCTGGCTGTTCCGGGCCACGGATTACTGCTGGGAGGCCGTGGAGTCGCTGGAGGAGACCCATCCGTACGAGGTCGAGGCGGCGCTGGCCTTCCTGGACGGCGCCCCGGACCGGCCGCGGGCCGCCGCCGCGGCGCGGCGCCTGGGCCGGCTCGTGCGGGATCAGCAGCTGGTGCTGCTCGACCCGGAGCGGGCCGCCGAGGTCCCCGTGGCCCCGGGGTACGCCCCCGGGGAGCACCACTTGGCGTACGACTTCGCCGCCACCCCCGGTTCGCTGGCCCGCGGCTGGTTCACCGACGAGGAGATGGACCGGGCGCTGGACCACCTCGCCGCGCTCCAGGAGGAGGACGGCGGCTGGCCGGTCAACTGGCGGGTGTGGGCCCCCGGGACGGCGCTGGAGAGCCGCCCGATGGTGACGCTCAAGGCGCTGCTGACCCTCCGGACGTACGGCCGCCCCGTGGGCTGAGCGCTCAGCCTCCAAGGGCCCGCACTCCGGCGGTGACCACCACGGCGACCGCGACGACCAGGAGGAACGGCGCCCGCAGGACGAGTGCGAGGGCCGCGGCGGCCACCCCCGCGGCCCTGGCGTCGAGCATCGGATACCGGCCGTCACTGAGGGTCTGCTGCGCGGTGAGCGCGGCCAGCAGGGCCACCGGCAGCAGGGCGGCCAGCCGTTTGACGAGCGGCCGCTCCAGTACACCGGCCGGCGCCGCCAGGCCGAGGTACTTCACCAGGTAGCAGCCGACGGCGGTGGCGGCGATCGCGATCCAGACGTTCATGCCCGGTCCTCCCCGGTGGTGCGGTCGATCGACGGGGCCCCGTCCTGGCGGGGCGGTGGCGTCCCGGTGCGGTCCGGGCCCGTACCGGGGCGCTCGGTCCCGTCCGCCTCCCTCGTGCGCCCCCGCCACCCCTGGCCCAGGAGGACGGCGGGTGCGGCGAGCGCCGAGAGGAGCACCGGTACGCCGGTGGGCAGCAGCGGCAGCGTCACCATGGCCAGCACCACGGCGAGGCCCGCCGTGGTCCGCTCGACGGTGGTCGTGAGCTTCGGCGCGAGCAGGGCCAGGAAGACCGCGGGGCCGGCCGCGTCCAGGCCCCAGGCGTCGGTGTCGCCGAGCGCTCCGGCCCCGAGGGCGCCGAGGAGGGTGGTGAGGTTCCACAGGACGTACAGCGTCAGCCCGGTGACCGTGAAGCCCAGCCGGGCGGTGCGCCGGTCGGGCTGGGCCAGGGTGACGGCGGTGGTCTCGTCGATGACCCAGTGGGCCGCGAAGGGCTTGACCGCGGTCCGGTAACCCAGGACGGCGGACAGCCGCAGCCCGTAGAAGGCGTTGCGCGCGCCCAGGAAGAAGGCTCCGGCCGCGGCGGTGAGCGGGTTGCCGCCCGCCGCGAGCGCGCCGACCAGGGCGAACTGCGACGCCCCGGTGAACACCAGGAGGCTGAGCGCGCAGGTCTGCAGCAGGCCGAGCCCGGCGCCGGCCGAGGTCACGCCGAAGGCGAATCCGGAGAGGCCGACGGCGACGCCGACGCCGAGGGCGTCCCGGATGACGGCCGAGTCGGGTTTCACGGGCGCGGCCGGCGGTGGTGCCGCCCGCCCCGGGGTGCGTATCTCTGTCTGTTCTGCCACGCCCCGGACCTTAGGAGCCGGTGTCCTCGGCCGTCTTGTACGTTCTTGCGCCCGCGGTGAGACGCCCGCTGTCGGCGGACTCCGCACGGCCCGGCTGTGCCGCGCGTTCCCTGCGGTAGGCGCCCGGGGGCACGCCGACGATGCGGGTGAAGTGCCGGTTGAGGTGGGGCTGATCGGTGAAGCCGACGGCGACGGCCGCGTCGGCGGGGGCGCTGCCCGCTTCCAGGAGCCGGCGGGCCCGTCGCACGCGGACGTCGGTGAGCCAGGTGTGCGGCGGCATCCCGTAGGCGTTCCGGAAGGCCCGCAGCAGCGCGAACGGGCTGGTGCCGAGTTCCTCGGCCAGCCGCTCCAAGGAGGGTGGGGCGGCCATCCGCTGCTCCAGGACGGTCCGGGCGCGGGCGGCGGTGCGGGCTCCGGCGCTCCGGGGCGTGCGCGCCGGGAGCGAGCCTCCGTAGCGGCGCAGCAGGCGGGCGACGAGGAGGCGCAGCAGGCTGTCGGCGGCGAGCGCGTTGCCGGCCTCGGCGGCCCGGTGGACCTCGGTGATCAGGTGCCCCAGGTGCGGGTCCTCGGCGACGGTCGCGTCGAATCCCGGAGTACCGCGCTGCCCCGTGATCTCCTCGGCGACCCCGGCGACGATCCCGGAGGAGGGGTAGAGCGTGGCGTAGGTCCAGCCCTCGGGAGCGCCGGCCCGCGCGGAGTGCGCGACCTCCGGGTTGATCATGATGATGCCGCCGCGGCCACCCCGGACCGTGCCCTGCCGCAGCCCCACCTCCTCGACCCCGGAGGTGACCGCGCCGACGACGTACCCCTCGTGGGCGTGACGGGGGAAGGAGTGCCGGACGTAGCGGGCGCGCAGCAGATCGAGGCCGGGCAGCCCGGCGGGGCGCCAGTGCCGCGCCCATTCCCCGCGCGCCCGCGGCGTGACGCCCGCACCGGGTTCGCCGCCGGCCGCACCGTCCTCACCGGCCATGACCATGCGGCCATTCTGCGTCGGGTCGGCGGCCGGCGGTCCCGCGCGTCCGCACTGTGAACGGCCGGGCGGCGCGCGGGCGGGGCCGCGTTGTCAGTGGTCCGGTGCACGATGGGGAACATGGCCGACGCAGCGCTCGACTCGTTCTCGCCCGCGACCCGCGGTTGGTTCGCCGGGGCGTTCCGTGCGCCCACCGCCGCGCAGGAGGGTGCCTGGCGGGCGATCGGCGCGGGCTCGGACGTCCTGGTGGTGGCGCCGACGGGATCCGGCAAGACGCTCGCCGCTTTCCTCGCCTCCCTGGACGCACTGGCCAGCGCTCCCCCGCCCGCCGAGGCGAAGAAGCGCTGCCGGGTGCTGTACGTGTCGCCGCTCAAGGCGCTGGCCGTCGATGTGGAGCGCAATCTGCGCAGTCCGCTGACGGGCATCCGCCAGGAGTCGGTCCGGCTCGGGCTGCCGGAGCCGGACATCACGGTCGGCATCCGCTCCGGGGACACCCCACCCGCCGAGCGGCGTGCGCTCGCCAACCGTCCGCCGGACATCCTCATCACCACCCCCGAGTCGCTGTTCCTGATGCTGACCTCCTCGGCCCGGGAGGCGCTGGGAGGCGTCGAGACGGTGATCGTCGACGAGGTGCACGCGGTGGCCGGCACCAAGCGCGGCGCGCATCTCGCGCTGTCCCTGGAGCGGCTGGACGAGCAACTGGACCGCCCGGCGCGGCGCATCGGGCTGTCGGCGACGGTGCGCCCCGTGGAGGAGGTGGCCCGCTATCTGTCGCCCCGGCGCCGGGTGGAGATCGTCCAGCCAAAGTCCGGGAAGCGCTTCGACCTGTCGGTGGTCGTCCCGGTGGAGGACATGGGCGAACTGGGCGGCTCGCCGGTCCAGGAGGGCGACACCGGTGAGAAGCCGTCCATCTGGCCGCAGGTCGAGGAGAAGATCGCCGATCTCGTCCAGGCCCACCGCTCCACGATCGTCTTCGCCAACTCCCGCCGACTGGCCGAGCGCCTGTGCAACCGCCTCAACGAGATCGCCTACGAGCGCGCCACGGGCGAGGCCCTGCCCGAGCACCACTCCCCCGCCGAGCTGATGGCGGAGTCCGGCGCCGCCAAGGGGGCGCCGCCGGTCCTGGCCCGTGCCCACCACGGATCGGTGTCCAAGGAGCAGCGCGCCCAGGTCGAGGAGGACCTCAAGGCCGGCCGGCTGCCCGCCGTGGTCGCCACGTCCAGTCTGGAGCTGGGCATCGACATGGGCGCGGTCGATCTGGTCGTCCAGGTGGAGTCCCCGCCGTCGGTGGCGTCCGGGCTGCAGCGCGTCGGCCGGGCCGGGCACCAGGTCGGCGCGGTCTCGACGGGCATCGTCTTCCCCAAGTACCGCGGTGACCTGGTGCAGGCCGCCGTGGTCACCGAGCGGATGCGGTCGGGGGCGATCGAGGCGCTGCGGGTGCCGGCCAATCCCCTGGACGTGCTCGCCCAGCAGCTCGTCGCCATGACGGCGATGGACACCTGGGACGTCGAGGAGCTGCTGGCCGTGGTCCGGCGGGCGGCCCCCTTCGCCGCGCTCCCCGAGTCGGCGTACACCGCCGTATTGGACATGCTCGCCGGCCGCTATCCCTCCGACGCCTTCGCCGAACTGCGGCCGCGCCTGGTGTGGGACCGCGTCGCGCGGACCGTCACGGGCCGTCCCGGAGCCCAGCGGCTGGCCGTCACCTCCGGCGGCACGATCCCCGACCGCGGCCTGTTCGGGGTGTTCCTGGCGGGCGGCGATTCCGGCAAGGGCGGTGGCGGGCGGCCATCAGACGATGCGGCGCGAAGCGCCTCCTCTCGGGGCGGTGGCGGGCGACCATCAGACGCTGCGGCGCGAAGCGCCTCCTCTCGGGGCGGTGGCGGGCGACGGGTGGGCGAGCTGGACGAGGAGATGGTCTACGAGTCCCGCGTCGGCGACGTCTTCACGCTCGGCACGACGTCCTGGCGCATCGAGGACATCACCCGCGACCGGGTACTGGTCACCCCCGCCCCCGGGGTGCCGGGCCGGCTGCCGTTCTGGAAGGGCGACCAGCTCGGCCGCCCCCTCGAACTGGGCCGTGCGCTCGGCGCGTTCCTCCGGGAGGTCGGCTCGCTCGGGCCCGATCAGGCCCGGGATCGGCTGTCCGCCGCCGGGCTGGACGACTGGGCGGTGTCCAATGTGCTGAGCTATCTCGCCGAGCAGAAGCAGGCCTGCGGCCATGTCCCCGACGACCGCACGATCGTCGTGGAGCGCTTCCGCGACGAATTGGGCGACTGGCGGGTGGTCATCCACTCCCCGTTCGGCGCGCAGGTGCACGCCCCCTGGGCCCTGGCGCTGGGGGCCCGGCTCGCCGAGCGCTACGGCATGGACGCCCAGGTGATGCACGCCGACGACGGCATCGTGCTGCGGCTGCCCGACGCCGACCTGATGGGCCTCGATCTCCTCGACGGCGACGCCGGGTTCGACCCGGCCGCCGACCCGGGCCCGCACGGCCGCGGCGCGGAGTACGACCCCGAGCAGTCCCCGGTGGGGGCCGCCGATGTCGCCTTCGACGCCGGCGAGGTCGATCAGCTCGTCACCGACCAGGTCGGCGGGTCGGCGCTGTTCGCCTCCCGGTTCCGCGAGTGCGCCGCCCGGGCCCTGCTGCTCCCGCGGCGCAGCCCCGGCAAGCGCACCCCGCTGTGGCAGCAGCGGCAGCGGGCCGCCCAGCTCCTCCAGGTGGCGAGCGAGTTCGGGTCGTTCCCGATCGTCCTGGAAGCCGTCCGCGAGTGCCTCCAGGACGTCTTCGACGTACCGGGGCTGACGGAGCTGATGCGCGACATCGAGGCCCGTCGGGTCCGCCTGGTGGAGGTCACCACCCCCGAGCCGTCCCCGTTCGCCCGCTCGCTGCTGTTCGGCTATGTCGCCCAGTTCCTGTACGAGGGCGACTCCCCCCTCGCCGAACGCCGCGCCGCCGCCCTCTCCCTGGACTCCCGGCTGCTGGCCGAACTCCTGGGCCAGGCCGAGCTGCGCGAGCTGCTGGACGCCGAGGTGCTGGCCGAGCTGGAGCGCGAGCTGCAGTGGCTGGCGGAGGACCGGCGGGTCAAGGACGTCGAGGGGGTGGCCGATGCGCTGCGGGTGCTGGGCCCGCTGACCGACGACGAGCTGGCCGGGCGCGGCGCGGATCCGTCGTGGGCCGGTGAGCTGGCCGCCGCCCGGCGCGCCATCCGGGTGCGGATCGCCGGCGCCGACCACTGGGCCGCCGTCGAGGACGCCGGCCGGCTCCGCGACGCGCTGGGCACGGCGCTGCCGGTCGGCGTGCCGGAGTCGTTCACCGAACCGGTCAAGGACCCGCTCGGCGATCTGCTGTCCCGCTACGGCCGGACCCACGGCCCGTTCACCTCCGAACAGGCCGCCGCCCGCTTCGGCCTCGGCACGGCCGTCACGGACGGCGCGCTGCACCGCCTCGCCGCCGCCGGCCGGGTCGTCCAGGGGGAGTTCCATCCCGCGGGCATCGGCCAGGAGTGGTGCGACGTCCAGGTGCTGCGCAGGCTGCGCCGCCGCTCGCTGGCCGCCCTGCGCGAGGAGCTGGAGCCGGTGCCGCCCGCCGCGCTCGCCGCCTTCCTCCCCCAGTGGCAGCACGTCGGCGCCCCGCGCCCGGCCGCGGCGGGCGGAGCCCCGGCGGCCCCCGGCGGCCCGTCGCACGCACTGCGCGGCATCGACGGCCTGGCGCGCGCCGTCGAGCAGCTCCAGGGCGCGCCGGTCCCCGCGTCCGCCCTGGAGAAGCTGGTGCTCCCGTCCCGCGTCGGCGGCTACACCCCCGCGCTGCTGGACGAACTCACCGCAACCGGCGAGGTGGTGTGGGCCGGCGCGGGTGCGCTCCCCGGGAAGGACGGCTGGCTCTCCCTCCATCTCGCCGACACCGCGCCGCTGCTGCTCCCGCCGCCCCTGCCGCTGGAACTCTCCGCGCTGCACGAGTCGTTGCTGACCGCCCTCGCCCCCGGATACGGCCTGTTCTTCCGCCAGCTCGCCGACCAGGTCCGCGCCACCACCCACCCCGACGCCACCGACCCGCAACTGGCCGACGCGCTGTGGGAACTGGCCTGGTCGGGCCGGCTGACCAACGACACCCTGGCCCCGCTGCGCGCCCTCCTCGGCTCGGGCCGGACCGCCGGCTCCACCGCCCATCGCGCCCGCCGCGCCACCCCCCGGGGCCGCTGGGGACACCCCGGTGGCGCGGGCCGCGGCCTCCGCCCCACCGCCTCACGGTCCGGCCCGCCGACCGTCGGCGGCCGCTGGTCGCTGCTGCCCGCCGCCGAGCCGGATCCGACCCACCGCGCCCACGCCCTGGCCCGTACGCTCCTGGACCGGCACGGCATCGTCACCCGCGGTGCGGTCGCCGCCGAGGGCGTCGAGGGCGGCTTCTCCGCCGCCTATCGCGTACTGGCCGCCTTCGAGGAGTCCGGGCAGGCCCGTCGCGGCTATGTGGTGGAGGGGCTGGGCGCGGCCCAGTTCGCGATGGACGGCGCGGTGGACCGGCTGCGCGCGGTCAGCACCCAGCGGGAGCGCACCGCCGACGAGGCGCTGCCGGACGGCGGACCGGCACCGGCCCGGCGTGGTGGCCCGCAGCGCGCCGTCCTGCTGGCCGCCGCCGACCCCGCCAACGCCTACGGCGCCGCCCTGCCCTGGCCCGAGCCGCCCGAGGGTTCGACCCACAAGCCCGGCCGCAAGGCGGGCTCCCTGGTCGTCCTGGTCGACGGCGCGCTGACGCTCTACATGGAACGCGGCGGCAAGACCCTGCTGCTGTGGCCCCTGGGCCACGAGGCGGCCGGCGCCGCCACCGACCCGCGGGTGCTGCTCGCCGTCGAGGCCCTCACGGGAGCCGCCCGCGCCGGTGCCCTGGGCACCGTCACCACCGAACGCATCAACGGCACCACGGCCCTCACCTCCCCCTTCGCGGCCGCCCTGGAGTCCGCCGGCTTCCACCCCACCCCGCGCGGCCTGCGGCTGCGGGGGTGAGGTCCTCGGCACCGCGCCCTCGTCCGCGCCCCGCCCGCGCGGCCCTCGTCCCGGCATGATGGGGGCATGCCCGAAGGCGACACCGTCTGGCGCCTGGCCCAGCGGCTGCACGAGGCGCTGGCCGGCGCTCCGCTGACCCGCTGCGACCTGCGCGTACCCCGGCTCGCCACGGTGGATCTGAGCGGCCGCCGGGTGCTTGAGGTGGTCCCGCGCGGGAAGCATCTCCTCACCCGCTTCGAGGGCGGCCTCACGCTCCACTCCCATCTGCGGATGGACGGCGCATGGAAGATCTACGCCCCGGCCGAGCGCTGGCGCGGCGGCCCCGCTCACCAGATCCGGGCGATCCTCGGCACCGCCGGACACACCGCCGTCGGCTACCGCCTGCCCGTACTCGATCTGCTGCGCACCGGCGAGGAGCCACGGGTCGTCGGCCATCTGGGACCCGATCTCCTCGGCCCCGGCTGGGACCCCGCCGAGGCCCTGCGCCGGCTGGCCTCGGATCCGGCACGGCCGCTCGGCGAGGCCCTGCTCGACCAGCGCAATCTCGCCGGTATCGGCAATGTCTACAAGTGCGAGCTGTGTTTCGTGCTGCGCGTCTCCCCCTGGCTGCCGGTCGGCCGGCTGCCCGACCCCGAGCGGGTCCCCGCCCTCGCCAAGAAGCTGCTGGAGGCCAACAAGCGGCGTCCCGCCCGCATCACCACACCCAGCGCCCGCCCCGATCGCCGGCTGTGGGTCTACGGCCGGGCCGGCCGCCCCTGCCTGCGCTGCGGAACGACGATCCGGAGCGCCGACCGGGACCCCACCGCCGAGGAACGTGTCACCTACTGGTGCCCCACCTGCCAGCCCGCCCCTCCGGGCGACTCCCCCGCCGACTGACCCGGAGCGCCCCGAAGCCCCATCCGGCCGGCGCCTTCTCGCCGGCGAGGGCCACCCGTGTCACGCCCGGGCCGAGGACCAGCACATCATCCTTGCGCCGGAGCCGGAGCCAGAGCCAGAGCCGGGGCCGGAGCCGCGGCCGGAGGCAGAGCCAGGCCCGGAACCGGACCCGGACCCGCAGCCACAGCCGCACCCACAGCCGGAATGCCGGTCCACGCCACATCCGGCCACCCGTGCCTCACCCCTCACGTCCCCCGGAATCCCCCGCCTCCCCCATCCGCCCGACAGCGTCGCCATTCCCGTCAGCACCCCGCCCGCCCCGCCTCCCGAACCCCCCGGAACTCACCGACACCCCGGTCCGCCGGGATGCACCCCCTCGCCCCCGGCCCCCCAGCCCCGCTCGCGCCAGTACCCGGCGGAATCTGCCGCTCCCCCGGTCCGTCCACGGAACGCAGTGCACCGGCAGCAGGCTGAGCCCCCAGCCACCGAGGACGACGGCCCCTTCGACCACCCCCGTCGACTGCGGCCACAGCACCAGCCGGACCGCGGCCCACCACCACAGTCCCCCGGCGACGGCCGCGGATATCCAGCGCCCCGGTACGGCCCGCGGATGCCGGCCGGCCCGCCCGCGGGCCGTGACGTCACGCCACCCCATGGCTGCCTCCTCCGGCCGACGCTAGACGGGACCCGCCGCCCGGCGGGAGGGCGCACCGGGGCGTTCCCGGCGCGTGGACGGTCTCGCACGCCCGCAAGGGGCTGCCGTGAGCCGCACGGACCGGGCCGAACGGCCCGTCGGTGGGCGAGGCCGCCGATCAGTGGGCCTCGGCCTGGAACATCCAGTGGTGCTTCTCCAGATCGGCGGTCAGGCCGATGAGGATGTCCTGACTGACCGGATCGGGGTCCGCGGTCGCCTCGATCCGCTCCCGCATCCGGCCGATGACCGCGGCCAGCGCCTCCACCATGGCCCGCACCACCTCGACGTCCTTGATCCAGCCGTCCCCGATCTCGCCGATGCCGCTGGTCTTGGCGACGGTGGCGGCCCGCCCGTCGGGCGGCACCCCGATCGCGGACGCCCGCTCGGCCACCGTGTCGGCGTGCGCCCGGGCGCTGGCGACCACGTCGTCGAGCTGGAGGTGCACCGAGCGGAAGCGCGGCCCGACCACGTTCCAGTGCACCTGCTTGGCGACGAGGGAGAGATCCACCAGGTCCACCAGTGCCCCCTGGAGGGCACGTCCGACGATGCCGCGGCCCTCGTCGGAGAGTGTGCTCTTGACCACAGACATCCAGATACTCCTCTTTGGGCGTTTCATCCGGTTTTGTCATCGTACAAATGAATCGCCCCCGAGGAGCGGCCGAGCAGGTCCGGCCGGACGCCCCCGCGGTGCCGCGCACCCGCGCCCCGGCGGGCAGCACAAAGCCCCGGCGGGGTGCTGCCCGCCGGGGCTTCGATGCGTACGAACAGGGGTGTCAGGCCGCGACGACATCCACGACGTCGGCCGGGGACTTGATGGTCACACGGTCCTCGGGCACACCGGCCAGGGACGTGACGGACACCGCGTTGAGCTTCGGCCGTACCGGTGCGGGCACCGGGTCGCTCGCGGCCGCGGACGCTGCCAGCTCGGCGAGCGCGAGCTCGTCGCTGACTTCCCGCATGAGCTCGGACATGCGCACGTCCAGCGCGTCACAGATCGACGAGAGCAGCTCGGAGGACGCCTCCTTCTGCCCCCTCTCGACCTCGGACAAATAGCCGAGCGATACCCGGGCGGAGGAAGAGACCTCGCGCAGGGTTCGGCCCTGGCGCTGACGCTGTCGGCGCAGCACGTCACCCAGCAGGCGACGAAGCAGAATCATCGCTGGCTCCCTCCTCGGACCTCGGATCCGGATCCTTCTCGCCCCACCGTACCGCCTCGGGCAGTACACGTGCCGGGCGCAAGTACGTGTTCACTCAGGGCTGCAAACATCCATTCCCCCCGTGTTGTTCCGTATCCTGTGCCCGCGCATTTTCTGCAAGTTCGCACAACAACAGTGCGAGCACGGCCCCGATGGTGTCTCGTCGGATCCGGTCGCGGTCGCCCTCCAGCGTGAGCCGGCGCACCTCCCCGGCGCCCTCCGGTCCCCGCACCGCCACGAAAACGGTGCCCACCGGATGTCCGTCCTGCGGATCGGGCCCGGCGACGCCCGTGGTGGCGATGCCCCAGTCGGCGCCCAGCACCCGCCGCACCCCGCCCGCCATCTGCCGCGCGACCTCGCCGTCCACGGCCCCGTGCGCGGCCAGCAGGGCACCGTCCACGCCCAGCAGCTCCCGCTTGAGATCGGTGGCGTACGCCGTGACCGAGCCCCGCAGGACCCGTGAGGCCCCGGGGACGGCGGTCAGCGCGCCCGCCACCAGGCCGCCGGTCAGCGATTCGGCCACCGCCAGGCTCTGCCCCCGTGCGGCGAGCAGCTCCAGCGCCCGGGCCGCGGCAGAACCCGGCCCGTTCACCGGACGGTGTCCCTCGCGGCGTTCCCGGCCCGCTCGGCCCGCTCCCGGGCCAGTCCGGCCCGGCGCAGCACCACGGCCTGCCGGACGTAGTCGAGGCCGGTGGCGACGGTCAGCAGCACGGCCACGGCCATCACCCACCAGCGGAAGGTCGCCAGCGGTCCGGTCAGCACCAGGACGTACATCCCGACCGCGGTGCCCTGTGCCAATGTCTTGATTTTGCCGCCCCGGCTGGCCGGAATCACTCCGTGCTTGATCACCCAGAACCGCATCAGCGTGATCCCGAGCTCACGGAAGAGGATCACCCCGGTCACCCACCAGGGGAGATCACCCAGCACCGACAGACAGATGAGTGCGGCACCCATGATCGCCTTGTCCGCGATCGGGTCGGCGATCTTGCCGAAGTCGGTGACCAGGTTGTACGCGCGGGCCAGATGCCCGTCGAAGACATCGGTGATCATGGCGACGGCGAAAGCGGCCCAGGCGAAGACCCGCCAGACGGGATCGGTGCCGTTGTCGTGCATCAGCAGCACCACGAAGGCGGGGACCAGCACCAGCCGCAGCATCGTCAGGACATTGGCGATGTTCCACAGCCCGGCCTGCCGGGCGGCCGGCGCCGGGCGCGGGCCGCCCGCTGCGGAAGCCGGGATTCCGCTCATCTCGCCGCCTCCTCGGTACACCCCGTGCCCTCCACCGACAGCACCTCCGCGACGAGATCGACGCCCTCGCTCGCCACTACCTTTGCTTCGACCATACGACCGGGCGCCAGCTCCAGGTCGGTCGACAGCAGCGTGACGCCGTCCGTCTCCGGCGCCTGGTGCGCGGCCCGCCCGACGAGACCGTCCTCGTCGTCGTTCCGGTCGACCAGCACCCGCACCGTCTCGCCGATCCGCTCCTCGGCACGCTGCGCGGTCAGCTCCTCGGCCAGCCGCGACACCCGCGCCAGCCGCTCGGCGACCACGTCCGGGTCGACCTTGTCCTCGTACGAGGCGGCCTCGGTGCCGTCCTCGTCGGAGTAGCCGAAGACGCCGATGGCGTCGAGCCGGGCCTCGGTGAGGAAGCGCTCCAGCTCCGCGAGGTCGCTCTCGCTCTCCCCGGGGAAGCCGACGATGAAGTTGGAGCGGGCACCGGCCTGCGGCGCCTTGCCGCGGATGGTCTCCAGCAGCTCCAGGAAGCTGTCGGTGCCGCCGAAGCGGCGCATCGTGCGCAGCACACCGGGCGCCGAGTGCTGGAAGGACAGATCGAAGTAGGGCGCCACCTTGTCGGTACCGGTCAGGACGTCGATCAGGCCGGGGCGCATCTCGGCCGGCTGGAGGTAGCTGACCCGGATCCGCTCGATGCCGTCGACGGCCGCCAGCTCCGGCAGCAGCGTCTCCAGCAGCCGGATGTCGCCGAGGTCCTTGCCGTAGGAGGTGTTGTTCTCGGAGACCAGCATGACCTCCTTCACGCCCTGGCCGGCCAGCCAGCGCGTCTCGCCGAGCACGTCGGAGGGGCGGCGGGAGATGAACGAACCGCGGAAGGACGGGATGGCGCAGAACGAGCAGCGGCGGTCGCAGCCGGAGGCCAGCTTCACCGAGGCCACCGGGTTGCTGCCGAGCCGGCGGCGCAGCGGGGCCCGCGGCCCGGAGGCCGGCGCGACGCCCTCCGGCAGGTCCTCGGGCGCGCCCGACGGCTCCTCCGAGCCGGTCTGGGCGTGGCCGGGCAGGGCGACCGCGGCGGCGTCCTGGCGCTCGGCCGGGCTGATCGGCAGCAGCTTGCGGCGGTCGCGCGGGGTGTGCGAGGCGTGGATGCCGCCGCTCAGGATGGTCTGGAGGCGGCCGGAGATGTCGGTGTAGTCGTCGAAGCCGAGCACGCCGTCGGCCTCGGGCAGCGCCTCGGCGAGCTCCTTGCCGTAGCGCTCGGCCATGCAGCCGACGGCCACGACGGCCTGGGTTCTGCCCTGATCCTTCAGATCATTGGCTTCCAGCAGGGCATCGACGGAGTCCTTCTTGGCGGCCTCGACGAACCCACAGGTGTTGACGACGGCGACATCGGCATCGGCGGCTTCCTCGACGAGCTCCCAGCCGTCCGCTGCCAGGCGGCCTGCGAGCTCCTCCGAGTCCACCTCGTTACGGGCGCAGCCAAGGGTGACAAGGGCGACGGTACGGCGTTCGGGCATGGGGCTCAGCCTACTTCGTCCCGGGTGGCCCCTCGGCGCGCAGGTCTCCGCCGCCGCTCCCGGGGGCCCGGAACCGGCGGCGGACGCCCTTCGGGAGGCGCGCTCAGCCCGCCTGGGGATCCCCCGGCGTGTAGCTCAGCCGCTCCACGGTGCCCTTGTGGCCGATCTCCTTGACCTCCTTGCCGTTGACGTACAGCTGTACGGCTCCGGCGTTGCCGAGGACCAGGTCGATCCGCCCCTTGTCGGTGATGGTCTTGGACTCGCCCTTCTTGAGCAGGCCGTCCTCCAGGAGCTTGCCGCTGGCGTCCTTGGCGGAGATCCAGCTCTGGCCGTCGCGGGCGGTGACCTTGATCGTGACCTTGTCCTTCGGCAGTCCGGCGACGGCGCTGTCGGAGGGCTCGGGCGTGATCGGGGGCTTGATCGTCGACGGATGGCGGGTGGGCGCGGGGGCCTGCTTGGCGTTGTCACCGGCCGCGATCGAGCCGCCGCCGCTCTTGTCGCCGCCCGTGAAGAGCGTGAAGCCCGCGAATCCGACGACGGCGACGATCGCCGCGACCATCGCCGCGGTCCAGTTGGGACGGCGCGGCTCGGAACGGATCCGCTCGGCTTCGTAGAGCGGCGCGGCGGGGGTCGGCGCGGGCCGGCCGCCGTGCTCGGCGTCGAACCGGTCGATCAGCGGGCGGGCATCGAGGGACACCGCCCGGGCGAGCGCCCGGATGTGTCCCCGGGCGTAGACGTCGCCGCCGCAGCGGGAGAAATCGTCCTGCTCGATGGCCTGGACGAGGGGGATGCGCACCCGTGTCGTCGCACTGACCTCTTCGACGGTCAGTCCCGCTCCGATACGGGCCTTCTGGAGGGCAGCACCGACGGAAGGCCGGTCTGCTTCGGGGGAGTTGCCGATGGACACGGGGGCGCCTTTCGAGCGTGTAGCCACCTGCTGGAAGTTCAGTCTAGGGGTGGGGCGAAAGGGTGGGGCAAGCGGGAGAGCGGAGTTTGTACGCCATCGGAACGCCATCGGCGGTGCCGTGGGGTGCGGTGGTGGAGCATCGTTTGCTCATCTCCCTCAACTTGACGTCTTGGCAGGAGAAACGGTTGCCTTCTGCGCCCGTGCGCGCGGCCCGGAAATCTGTGCTACTCGCTAGCCTCCCCACGGATCACCGCCAGCACTCCGTCCAATTCATCCGGCTTCACCATGACGTCGCGCGCCTTGGACCCCTCGCTGGGCCCGACGATGTTCCGCGACTCCATCAGGTCCATCAGCCGCCCGGCCTTGGCGAAGCCCACCCGCAGCTTGCGCTGGAGCATCGACGTCGACCCGAATTGGGTGGAAACCACCAGCTCAGCGGCCTGGCACAGCAGATCCAGGTCGTCACCGATGTCCTCGTCGATCTCCTTCTTCTTCGCCGTGCCGACGGTGACGTCGTCGCGGAAGACGGGCGCCATCTGGTCCTTGCAGTGCTGGACGACGGCCGCGACCTCCTCCTCCGTCACGAACGCGCCCTGCATGCGGACCGGCTTGTTCGCCCCCATCGGCAGGAACAGGCCGTCGCCCTTGCCGATCAGCTTCTCGGCGCCCGGCTGGTCCAGGATGACCCGGCTGTCGGCGAGCGAGGACGTGGCGAACGCGAGGCGGGAGGGCACATTGGCCTTGATCAGGCCGGTGACGACGTCGACGGACGGGCGCTGGGTGGCGAGCACCAGATGGATACCGGCGGCGCGGGCGAGCTGGGTGATGCGGACGATGGAGTCCTCCACATCGCGCGGGGCGACCATCATCAGGTCCGCCAGCTCGTCCACGATGACCAGCAGATACGGGTACGGCGCCAGCTCGCGCTCGCTGCCCTCGGGCGAGCTGACCTTGCCGGCCCGCACCGCCTCGTTGAAGTCGTCGATGTGCCGGAAGCCGTAGGCGGCGAGATCGTCGTAGCGCAGGTCCATCTCGCGGACCACCCACTGGAGCGCCTCGGCGGCGCGCTTGGGATTGGTGATGATCGGCGTGATCAGATGCGGGATGCCCTCGTAGGCGGTCAGCTCGACGCGCTTGGGGTCGACGAGCACCATCCGCACGTCCTCCGGGGTGGCCCGCACCATCACCGAGGTGATCAGACAGTTGATGCAGGAGGACTTGCCGGAGCCGGTGGCGCCGGCCACCAGGACGTGCGGCATCTTCGTCATGTTGGCCATGACGTAGCCGCCCTCGACGTCCTTGCCGAGCGCCACCAGCATCGGGTGCTCGTCGCCCGCGGCGTCGGCCAGCCGCAGCACGTCGCCGAGGTTGACCATCTCGCGGTCGGTGTTGGGGATCTCGATGCCGACGGCGGACTTGCCGGGGATCGGGCTGATGATGCGGACGTCGGGGCTGGCCACGGCGTAGGCGATGTTCTTGGCCAGCGCAGTGATCTTCTCGACCTTGACGGCCGGACCCAGCTCGACCTCGTAGCGGGTGACCGTCGGGCCGCGGGTGAAGCCGGTGACCGCGGCGTCGACCTTGAACTCCTGGAAGACGGTGGTCAGCGAGGTCACTATGGCGTCGTTCGCGGCGCTGCGGGTCTTGCCGGGGCCGCCTCGCGCGAGCAGGTCCAGCGAGGGCAGCGAGTAGGTGATGTCGCCGGCCAGCTGGAGCTGCTCGGCGCGCGGCGGCAGATCGCCGGACGGCTCGGGCGGGGCCTTGGTGAAGTCGGGGACCGCCGGGGTGTGCTCGGGCGCGGCGGCCGTCCGGTCGGCGCCGCGGGCCGGCGGCACCGTGCCGCTCTCCCCCGCGCTGTCCTCGCCGTCGCGGCCGCGGATCTCGCCGGAGACGCTGCTGCTCAGGCCGGCGACGAGCGGGGAGGGCTGGACGCCGTGCAGCACCGCGCCGTCCAGCGCGGCGGCGGCCGCGGCGGCGACATCCACCGCGTCCAGCGGACGGTCCTCGGCGGGCTGGGCGGAGGCCCGGCGCGGACGGCGCCGCTTGGCCAGGGCCGCTTCCTCTATCGCGTCGGGGTCGGCTGCGGTGCTCGCGGCGGCGCTGCGGCGCGCCCCGCGCGCGGGCTGCTCGCGCCACTCGTCGGCGTAGTCCTCGTACTCCGGGGCCCCGTAGCCGTCCACCCCGGCGTCCGCCGGGTGCACCACGCCCAGCCTGACGCCGAGCGCCCGCAGCCGCTGCGGGATGGCGTTCACCGGCGTCGCGGTGACCACCAGCAGCCCGAAGACGGTCAGCAGCACCAGCAGCGCCACCGCCAGGGTCTGTCCGACGGTGAAGATCAGCGGCTTGGACGCCACCCACCCCAGATAGCCGCCGGCGTCCTGTATGGCGGCCAGCCCGTCGTCCCGGCCCGGCGACCCGCAGGCCATCGCGACCTGCCCCAGCACGCCGACGACCAGTGCCGACAGCCCGATGACGATCCGGCCGTTGGCTTCCGGCCGCTCGGGATGGCGGATGAGACGCAGGGCGATGCCGGTCAGCAGTATCGGCACGACCAGATCGAGCCGGCCGAACGCGCCGGTCACCAGCAGTTCGACGAGGTCGCCGACCGGGCCGCTGAGGTTGGACCAGGTCCCGGCCGCGATGACCAGTGCCAGGCCGAGCAGCAGCAGCGACAGGCCGTCCTTGCGGTGCGCCGGATCGAGGTTCTTCGCGCCGCGGCCCATGCCGCGGAACATCGCCCCGATGGCGTGCGCGAGGCCCAGCCAGCAGGCGCGGGCCAGGCGGTAGACGCCGCCGGTGGGTGAGGGCGCCGGCCTGGGGGCTGCCTTCTTCGCGGGCGCCCTCTTGGCCGGTGCCTTCTTCGCGGCGGTCTTCTTCGCCGGCGGCCTGGGGGCCGCCTTCTTGGCTGCGGTCTTCTTGGCGGCGCCCGCGGTCCGTCCGGCGCGCTGCTTCGAGGGTCCCGCCGAGCTCTGGGTTCCCTTGCCGGACGTACGTGAGGCCATGACGACGAGATTACAGGCGAACGCGGGCATGATACGAGCGCACGGCGCTTCACCCGAACGTGTCGCGCGCCCGTCTCATGAAAGGGCGTCAGTCACCCCGCGGCGCTGCCCGACCCCGGTTCCAGGGCATCCAGCGCCCTGCGCAGCCCGGTCAGTTTGCGCTCCAGATGTGCGGCGGTGGCCACCGCCGCCGCGTCCGCCGTCTCGTCCAGCTGCTTGGACAGCGCCTCGGCCTGCTCCTCGACCGCGGCCAGCCGCGCGGAGAGCTCCGCGAGCAGCCCCGCCGACTCCTTCGCCTCGTCGGCGCTCGGCCGTCCGCCCTCCAGCTGCAGCCTCAGCAGGGAGGCCTGCTCGCGCAGTTGGCAGTTCTTCATGTAGAGCTCGACGAACACCGAGACCTTGGCCCGCAGCACCCACGGGTCGAACGGCTTGGAGATGTAGTCCACCGCACCGGCCGCGTAACCGCGGAACGTGTGGTGCGGGCCGTGGTTGATGGCCGTGAGGAAGATGATCGGGATGTCGCGGGTGCGCTCCCGGCGCTTGATGTGCGCCGCGGTCTCGAATCCGTCCATCCCCGGCATCTGCACATCGAGCAGAATCACCGCGAAATCGTCCGTGAGCAGTGCTTTGAGCGCTTCCTCCCCGGACGATGCCCGCACCAGTGTCTGATCGAGCGCAGAGAGGATCGCCTCCAGCGCCAGCAGATTCTCCGGCCGGTCATCGACCAGGAGGATCTTGGCCTTCTGCACCATGGCCCGTCCTCCTCGCCCCGGCATGGCACCGGACGCCGCCCCAGGGGACGACTCCGTCACGCCGCCCGTCCTTGTGCCGGTCATGGTAGCTGCACCCCGTCTGTCGCCACACCCTGTCACCGCGATGTCACTGTGCACGTAGCAGAAACGCAGACAGGGACCAGAAGGTTCCCCGAATACCAGGCTTCCACACGTCCACGGCAACACTGAGTCAGCACGCGATGATCCTCTTTCGCCTCCATACTGGACGCTCCGTCACTCCGCGCGCATCCATTGCTCCATGACCGACAACAGATGATCGGTATCCACCGGCTTGGTCACGTAGTCGGAGGCCCCCGAGTCGATGCTCTTCTCGCGGTCGCCCTTCATCGCCTTCGCGGTCAGCGCGATGATGGGAAGCCCGGCGAACTGCGGCATCCGGCGGATCGCCGCCGTCGTCGCATAGCCGTCCATCTCCGGCATCATGATGTCCATCAGGACCAGGACGATGTCGTCGTGCTGCTCCAGCACCTCGATGCCCTCGCGCCCGTTCTCCGCGTACAGCACCGACAGCCCGTGCTGCTCCAGGACGCTGGTGAGCGCGAAGACGTTGCGGATGTCGTCGTCGACGATCAGCACCTTCTCGCCGTGGAAGCCGCCCTGGAAGACGGGATCCACCAGGTCCTGGCCGTTGCCGAGCCAGGGCTCCTCCGCGGGCTGCGGGGCGGCGGCGGGCCGGGACGGCGTCCGGGGCGCCTGGGGGGCCTGTGGCGCCTCCTGCGGCGCGGCCGGGGCCGCCGGGCGGCCGGGCAGCTCGAAGCGCCGCGGGGGGCCCGAAACGGCCCGGCGGCGGCGCCGGTTGAGACTGCCGCCGGAGCCCTGCTCGAACTCCTGCTGTTCCTGGGCCTCTTCCCGGCCGACCTCCGTCTCACGGGCCTCCGCGTCCATCGCGAGCCCGCCGGCCACCAGCTGCGGGTAGCCCTGCGGCGGCAGCCCGCCCGGGTTGTGCGGCAGGTAGAGCGTGAAGGTGGAGCCTCGGTTGGGCTCGCTCGCTGCGTGGATCTCGCCGCCCAGCAGCCGGGCGATCTCGCGGCTGATGGACAGGCCCAGGCCCGTACCGCCGTACTTGCGGCTGGTCGTGCCGTCGGCCTGCTTGAACGCCTCGAAGATGACCCGCATCTTGCTGGAGGCGATGCCGATGCCGGTGTCGGTGACCGAGAAGGCGATCATGTCCGCGTCCGGGTCGCGCAGCGAGCCGTGCTCCAGCAGCTGCTCCCGGATGGCCACCGGGACGTCCGCCCCGGCCGGCCGGATCACCAGCTCGACTGCGCCGCTGTCGGTGAACTTCACCGCGTTGGAGAGCAGATTGCGCAGCACCTGGAGCAGCCGCTGCTCGTCGGTGTGCAGGGTGGCCGGCAGCTCCGGGGAGACCCGTACGGAGAAGTCGAGTCCCTTCTCCGCGGTCAGCGGCCGGAACGTGGCCTCCACGTAGTCGACGAGCTGGACCAGCGCGATCCGCGTCGGACTGACGTCCATCTTGCCCGCCTCGACCTTGGACAGGTCCAGGATGTCGTTGATCAGCTGAAGCAGGTCGCTGCCGGCGCCATGGATGGTTTCGGCGAATTCGACCTGCTTGGGGGAGAGATTCCCCTCGGCGTTGTCGGCCAGCAGCTTGGCCAGAATCAGCAGGGAGTTCAGCGGCGTCCGCAGCTCGTGCGACATGTTCGCCAGGAACTCCGACTTGTAGCGCATGGAGACCGCGAGCTGTTCGGCACGCTCCTCCAGAACCTGGCGCGCCTCCTCGATCTCGGTGTTCTTCACCTCGATGTCGCGGTTTTGCGCGCGCAGCTGCTCGGCCTTCTCCTCCAGCTCGGTGTTGGACAGCTCCAGCGCCTTCTGCCGGCTCTCCAGCTCGCCCGACCGCTCCTTGAGCTGCTCGGTCAGCTCCTGCGACTGCTTGAGCAGCACCTCGGTCTTGGTGTTGACCGAGATGGTGTTGACGCTGGTCGCGATCATCTCGGCGATCTGGCTGAGGAAGTCCTTCTGGATCTGGGTGAACGGCTGGAAGGAGGCCAGCTCGATCACGCCGAGCACCTTGTCCTCGAACAGCACCGGCAGCACGATCACGTTGGCCGGCGGCGCCTCGCCCAGCCCGGAGGCGATCTTGAGATAGCCGGAGGGGACGTTCTCCACCAGGATGGTGCGCCCCTCCTCCGCGGCCGTGCCGATCAGCGTCTCGCCGGGTTTGAAGGTCGTCGGCATGCCGCCCATCGCGTAGCCGTACGAGCCCATCAGCCGCAGCTCGTAGGCGCCCGCCTCGGCGCCGTCAGCCCCGATCTCCCGGCTGTCGGGCTGCGCGGCGAGGAAGAACGCGCCGTGCTGGGCGGAGACCGCCGGCGACAGCTCGCTCATGATGAGCGTGGCGACGTCCTTGAGGTCGCGCCGGCCCTGCATCAGACCCGAGATCCGGGCCAGATTGCCCTTGAGCCAGTCCTGTTCCTCGTTGGCGAGGGTGGTCTCCCGGAGCGTGGAGATCATGGTGTTGACGTTGTCCTGGAGCTCCAGGATCTCGCCGGCCGCGTCCACGTCGATGCGCACGTTGTGGTCCCCGAGGGTGACCGCCGCGGCGACCGCGGCGATGGCCCGCACCTGACGCGTCAGGTTGCCGGCCATCTCGTTCACCGACTCGGTCAGGTCCCGCCAGGTGCCGGCCACGCCGCGCACCTGCGCCTGACCGCCCAGCTGGCCTTCCGTACCCACCTCACGGGCCACTCTGGTGACCTGTTCGGCGAAGGACGACAGCTGGTCGACCATCGTGTTGATGGTGGTCTTCAGCGCGAGGATCTCGCCCCGCGCGTCGATGTCGATCTTCTTGGTCAGATCGCCCTTGGCGATGGCGGTGGTGACCATGGCGATGTTGCGGACCTGGCCGGTGAGGTTGTTGGCCATCGAGTTCACGGACTCGGTGAGGTCCTTCCACGTACCGGCGACGCCGGGGACGCGGGCCTGGCCGCCCAGGATGCCGTCGGTGCCCACCTCACGGGCCACCCGGGTGACCTCGTCGGCGAACGACGACAGCGTGGTCACCATGGTGTTGACCGTGTCGGCGAGCTGCGCGACCTCGCCGCGCGCCTCGACCGTGACCTTCTTGGTCAGGTCACCGTTGGCGACCGCCGCGGAGACCTGGGAGATGTTGCGTACCTGGATGGTCAGGTTGTTGGCCATCAGGTTGACGTTGTCGCTGAGGTCCAGCCAGATGCCGGTGGCTCCCGGCACCCGCGCCTGACCGCCCAACTGGCCCTCGGTACCCACCTCGCGGGCAACCCGGGTCACCTGCTCGGCGAACGACGACAGCTGGTCGACCATCGTGTTGACCGTGGTGACCAGTTCGAGGATCTCGCCCTTGGCGTCGACGGTGATCTTCTTGGACAGGTCACCGCGGGCCACCGCGGTCGTCACCTCGGCGATGTTGCGCACCTGCGAGGTCAGGTTGTTCGCCATGAAGTTGACGGACTGGGTGAGGTCCTTCCACGTCCCGCTGACGCCCTGCACCTCGGCCTGACCGCCCAGGATGCCCTCGGTGCCCACCTCACGGGCGACCCGGGTGACCTGCTCCGCGAACGAGGAGAGCTGGTCGACCATGGTGTTCAGGGTGTTCTTCAGCTCCAGGATCTCGCCCCGGGCGTCCACGTCGATCTTCTGCGACAGGTCACCGCGCGCGACCGCCGTGGCGACCTGCGCGATGTTGCGGACCTGGGCCGTCAGGTTGCCGGCCATGCCGTTCACCGAGTCGGTCAGATCGCGCCAGACACCCGCGACGCCCGGCACCTGCGCCTGACCGCCCAGCCGGCCGTCCGTACCGACCTCCCGGGCGACCCGGGTGACCTGCTCGGCGAAGGCGGAGAGCTGGTCGACCATCGTGTTGATGGTGTTCTTCAGCTCCAGGATCTCGCCGCGCGCGTCCACGTCGATCTTCTGCGACAGGTCACCACGGGCGACCGCCGTCGTCACCTGCGCGATCTGCCGCACCTGCGACGTCAGGTTGCCCGCCATGAAGTTGACGGAGTCGGTGAGTTCCTTCCAGGTGCCGCTGACGCCGTCCACCCGGGCCTGACCGCCCAGCCGGCCCTCCGTGCCCACGTCCCTGGCCATCCGCGTGACCTGGTCGGCGAACGAGGACAGCTGGTCCACCATGGTGTTCACGGTGTTCTTCAGCTGGAGCATCTCGCCGGAGACGTCGACGGTGACCTTCTGCGACAGATCGCCGTTGGCCACCGCGGTCGTCACCTGGGCGATGTTGCGCACCTGCCCGGTGAGGTTGCGGAAGGCGGTGTTGACGGAGTCCGTCAGGTCCTTCCACGTCCCCGCCGCGCCCGGGACCGCCGCCTGGCCGCCCAGCTCACCCTCGACGCCGATCTCCCGCGCCACGCGCGTCACTTCGGCACCGAACGACGAGAGCTGACCCACCATCGTGTTGACGGTGTTCTTCAACTCCAGCATTTCCCCGGCCACATCGACGGTGACCGTCTGGGACAGATCGCCGTTGGCGACCGCCGTCGTCACCTGCGCGATGTCCCGGACCTGCGCGGTGAGGTTGCGGAAGGCGGTGTTGACGGAGTCGGTGAGGTCCTTCCAGGTCCCCGCCGCGCCCGGCACCTGCGCCTGACCGCCGAGCTGCCCCTCGGCGCCGACCTCGTTCGCCACCCGCGTCACTTCGTCGGCGAAGGTCCGCAGCGTCTCGGTCATGGTGTTGATGGTGTCGGCCAGCTGCGCGACCTCGCCGCGTGCGCTGACCGTGACCTTCTGCGACAGATCGCCGTTCGCGACGGCCGTGGTGACCTGCGCGATCCCGCGCACCTGCGCGGTGAGGTTGCCGGCCATGAGATTGACCGAATCCGTCAGGTCCTTCCACACCCCGGCGACGCCGGGGACCTGCGCCTGACCGCCGAGTTCGCCCTCGGTGCCCACCTCGCGGGCGACGCGCGTCACCTCGGAGGCGAAGGAGGAGAGCTGGTCGACCATCGTGTTGACGGTGTTCTTCAGCTCCAGCATCTCGCCGGCGACGTGCACGGTCACCTTGCGCGACAGATCGCCCTTGGCCACCGCGGTGGTGACGAGAGCAATGTCACGTACCTGTGCCGTCAGCCGGGACGCCATGGTGTTGACGGATTCCGTCAGGTCCTTCCACGAACCCGACATTCCGCGCACCCGGGCCTGGCCGCCGAGCTTGCCCTCGGTGCCGACCTCGCTGGCCACTCTCGTGACCTCGTCGGTGAACGCGGAGAGCTGGTCGACCAGCCCGTTGACGGTCCGGCCGACCTTCAGGAATTCACCCCGCAGAGGGTGCTCCGAAGAGCTGTCCGAACTGCGCGAGCGCAGATCCATCCGCTGTTCCAGGTCACCCTCGGACACCGCCGACAGCACCCGTCCCACCTCGGAAACAGGCCGTACGAGGTCGTCGACCAGGGCGTTCGAGGCGTCGATGGCGGCGGCCCAGGAGCCTTCCGCGGCGCCGACCTCCAGCCGCTCCGTCAGCTTGCCCTCGCGCCCCACGACCCGGCGCACCCGCGCCAGCTCGCCCGTCAGATGCAGATTGCGGTCCGCGACCTCGTTGAAGACCGCGGCGATCTCCGACATGACGCCTTCGCCGGAAACCGTGAGCCGCTTGCGGAAGTTCCCGTCCCGCATGGCCACCAAAGCGACCAGCAGCCGATTGAGCGCAGCCGTATCCACCTCGGTCGTCCCGTTGTTCCGGGATCGTCCGCCTTTCGCGCGTGTGCTTGCGCCCCGCGCCGCTGCGCCAGACTCCACCGTGTCCCTCCCGCAGGGTCGACCGTTCTACCCGGGCTTTCTCTTGATACTTGCCCAGTGTTTCACCATGGCTCAACCAGGCCATAACAGTTCGGCAGCATCGCACACCGTCCCAGGGCACGATTGGGGCGGAAACACACGTGACCGGCATCCTCGGGTGCGGCGAAGGTAAGTAACCTGGCATACGGCTGTCCACCCGGCCCGTCCCCCGAGCACGGGCGGTGGCACACCGACAACAGGTATTCGGAGGGGCGCCGCGACCATGGGGGAGCAGATCACCGACACACGCATGAGGAGACCAGTGATCACCGCGCGGGCCGCCGCAACCTTCGAGCCGGTCGGGCGCTCGGTCGCCACTGCCCGTGCATTCGTCCGCGACACGCTCCAGGGCTGGGGCTGCGCCGACATCGTCGACGACGCCGTCGTCCTGACCAGCGAGCTGGTCACCAACGCCGTGGTGCACGCCGGCACCGCCGCCGATGTCCTGTGTCTGCGCAATGACACAGGGGTACGGATCTCCGTCGCCGACCGCTACCCCGAGCGCGAGATCCCGCTCCAGAACGCCGGCCAGGTCGTCGTCCACCCGGACCGCGAGGGCGGCCGCGGCCTGCTGCTGTGCGGCGCGCTGGCGACCCGCTGGGGCGTCGAGTACACCGCCGCACAAAAGCACGTGTGGTTCCAGCTCGACCTCCCCGAGCGCCCGGCCGGCACCCGCTCCGCCGGCCCGGCCCTGCCCGTGGACGCCCTCCCGGTCGCCGACACCCGGGTACGCGTCGCGGTGATCCAGATCGACCGCGGCGGCTGCATCAGCTTCTGGAACGACGACGCCCAGGACCTCTTCGCCTACGACCCCGAGCAGGTCATCGGCAAACCGCTCACCGACTTCGCCGCCTGGCCGCACACCCCCGGCACCGGCACCGGCATCGCCGAGGCACTCCAGCTCTCCCGCTGGGAGGGCTCCTACGGCATAAGGGGCGCCGACGGCCGCGTCGTCCCCGTCTACGCCTCCCACCTGCGCGTCCGCGACGCCGACGGCGAGGCCTCCACGGTCTGCCTCCTGGTGCGCGACCACGAGCGGGCGATCCTGCAGAGCCCGCCGCGCACCCCCGCGCCGGACTCCGCCACCCAGGCCGCGCAGGCGGAGGGACGCCCCTCCGACCCGTTCGAGGTCTTCATCGGCTCCCCGGCCCCCGACGATCTCGACGGCCTGCTCCAGCGCACCGTCGAGCGCGCCCGCGACATGCTCGACGGCGACGCCGCCTACCTCCTACTGGCCACCGACGACGAGACCGAACTGGAGGTGCGCGCCTCCACGGGCCTGCCCTCCGCCCGCCAGCGGTTCGCCCGCGTCCCCGTGGAGGCCGGATCCGGACGCTACGGCTCCGCCCGGATGCCCGCCGTCCACGAGGACCTCACGGCCGTGCCCGGCGCCGTCCCGCTCCTCAGCGGCACGGGCATGCGCTCGGTCGTCACCGTCCCGCTGAAGGTCGAGGGGCGGCTCACCGGCTCCCTGGGCGTCGCCGCGGAGAGCGCGGGGCGCTACACCAACGAGGAGGCGCTCCGCCTCCAGTTCGCCGCCGACCGCATCGCCCTCGCCGTCGAACGCGCCCGCCTGACCGAGCTGGAAAAGCTGCGCCGCGGCTCGCTCTCCTTCCTCGTCGAGGCCTCCGACCTGCTGGCCGGCACCCTCGACCGCGACCAGACGCTGGCCCTGATGGCCCAGATGACGGTCCCCACCCTCGCCACCTGGTGCGCGGTCTACACCGTCGCCGACCAGGCCTCCGAGCCCGAGCTGTCCTACGTCCTGCACGAGGACGAGGACCGCATCGACGGCCTCAAGACCCTGCTGACGAAGGTCGACCCGCCCGAGCCGGTCCCCACCCCCGGGGCACGCGTGTGGACCGCCCCCAGCGACGCCGCGCACGACGCCGCACTGCGGACCTCGATGCGCAGCCTGGGCCTGGGCAACTCGGCCCGCCCTTCCACGGGCCCCGGCACGACTCTCGCCACCGCCTCCGCGGTCGGCGGGGAGACCGTCGTGCTGCCGCTGGTCGCCCGCAACCGCGTCATCGGCATGCTCACCCTCGGCAAGCCCACCGAGGAGCACTTCCGCCAGGAGATCCTCGAACTCGCCGAGGACCTCTCCCGCCGGGCCGCCCTCGCCCTGGACAACGCCCGCCTCTACTCCGAGCGCACGGCCATCAGCCAGTCCCTCCAGCGCAGCCTGCTGCCCCCGGAGCCACTGCCCGCCGTGCCCGGCGTCGAGGTCGAGGTCATCTACCGCGCGGCCGGCGAGGGCAACGAGGTCGGCGGCGACTTCTACGACCTCTTCCCCATCCACGACGGCGCCTACGGCTTCGCCATCGGCGATGTCTGCGGCACGGGCCCGGAAGCGGCAGCCGTCACCGGCCTCGCCCGCCACGCCCTCCGTCTCCTCGCCCGCGAGGGCCTCGGCGGCCCCGCCGTCCTGGAACGCCTGAACGCCGCCATCCTCGACGAGGGCTCCCGCAGCCGCTTCCTGACGCTCCTTTACGGCGAGCTGTGGCCGCAGGACGACGGCAGCGCCCTGCTCAAGGTCGTCTGTGCCGGCCATCCCCTGCCGCTCCGGCTGCGCCAGGACGGCTCGGTCGAACCGGCCGCCGAACCCCAGCCCCTGCTGGGCGTCATGGACGACCTAGAGCTCTACGAACAGTCCGTCACCCTCGACCCCGGCGACGTCCTGCTGTGCGTCACCGACGGCGTCACCGAACGCCGCGAGGGCACCCGCATGCTCGGCGACGACGGCCTCACCGACGTGCTGACCACCTGCACGGGCCTGACGGCCGGCGCCGTCGCCACCCGCGTGCTGCGCGCCGTGGAACGCTTCGCCGCGGAGCCGGCCTCCGACGACATGGCCATCCTCGCCCTGCGCGTCCCCGAGCCCCAGGCGAGCTGACCCGAAGGAGTTGGTGGCAGGCGGACGTGGATCTCCGCTTGCCACCACCCCGCGGACCGTATCCTCACGACCCGTCATATCCGGCCCGCGGCAAGCATGAAGAACGAAAACCCGGCGCGGACCGCGTCCGCATACGACGAAGGCCCCCGCCATAAGGCGGGGGCCTTCGTTCTCTGAGCCCCAATACGGAATCGAACCGTAGACCTTCTCCTTACCATGGAGACGCTCTGCCGACTGAGCTATTGGGGCGCGGCAACAGAAAAGATATTACCCCAACTCCGCGGCAGATTCGAACCGTCCCCCACACGCGGCTAAAAGGCCGGCTGCAGCAATCCGCCCAACGCATTGCAGGCGCTCACCATCTTGTGCAGGTCCCGCCGCGACATCTCCGCGTGCACGGGCAGCGCCAGCGTCTCGTCCACCGCCCGCTCCGTCTGCGGCAGGAAGACGTCCCGCCGCAGCCCCGGCATCCGGTACACGGGCGCCAGTACGGGCACCTTGCAGCCAACTCCCTTGGCCCGCAGGGCACGCGCGAAGGCGTCGCGGTCCGGCCGCCCGTTCCCCGGCACCCGCACCACGTACTGCTCATAGGTGTGCCCCGCGGCCGGCGTCGGCGTCCAGACCCCGCGCAGCTTGCCGTCCAGGTACGACGCCTGCTCCCGGCGCAGCTCCAAGCCCTCCGCGCGGGCCCCGGGCTCGTCGTCCACCAGCACCAACAGACCGTGCCGCTGGCCCACTTCACGGATCCAGCCGGCGTCCGCCAGCCGCCCGAACCGGTTGATGGCCACGACGGCGGCGGTCCGTCCGGTGACCACGTCGGCCACCGCGGCGGGATCGAGGCAGTAGCTGTCGATATCGATATCGGCGAAGACCGGCACCGCGCCCAGCTCCACCACGGCCCGGGCCACCTCGGCGTTGCCGTAGGCCGGCACCACGACCTCGTCACCAGCACGTACACCGGCCGACTTGAGCGTTCCCACTGTCCGCATGAAACGGATCCTGGTCAGCTGAGATGAACGTCGAGTTACGCCCACCACCCTAAAATCAGAACAAAAAAGCTCCGGTCCCTGAACCAGAAGGTTCAGGGACCGGAGCTGAATGATTGTTCGGCGGCGTCCTACTCTCCCACAGGGTCCCCCCTGCAGTACCATCGGCGCTGAAAGGCTTAGCTTCCGGGTTCGAAATGTAACCGGGCGTTTCCCTAACGCTATGACCACCGAAACACTATGAAGTTAACCAACCCGGCAATAACACAGGTCGTTACTTCAGAACCTACACAGTGGACGCGAGCAACTGAGGACAAGCCCTCGGCCTATTAGTACCAGTCAACTCCACCCGTTGCCGGGCTTCCATATCTGGCCTATCAACCCAGTCGTCTACTGGGAGCCTTAACCCCTCAAAGGGGGTGGGAGTCCTCATCTCGAAGCAGGCTTCCCGCTTAGATGCTTTCAGCGGTTATCCTTTCCGAACGTAGCCAACCAGCCATGCCCTTGGCAGGACAACTGGCACACCAGAGGTTCGTCCGTCCCGGTCCTCTCGTACTAGGGACAGCCCTTCTCAAGACTCCTACGCGCACAGCGGATAGGGACCGAACTGTCTCACGACGTTCTAAACCCAGCTCGCGTACCGCTTTAATGGGCGAACAGCCCAACCCTTGGGACCGACTCCAGCCCCAGGATGCGACGAGCCGACATCGAGGTGCCAAACCATCCCGTCGATATGGACTCTTGGGGAAGATCAGCCTGTTATCCCCGGGGTACCTTTTATCCGTTGAGCGACGGCGCTTCCACAAGCCACCGCCGGATCACTAGTCCCTACTTTCGTACCTGCTCGACCCGTCAGTCTCACAGTCAAGCTCCCTTGTGCACTTACACTCAACACCTGATTACCAACCAGGCTGAGGGAACCTTTGGGCGCCTCCGTTACTCTTTAGGAGGCAACCGCCCCAGTTAAACTACCCACCAGACACTGTCCCTGATCCGGATCACGGACCCAGGTTAGACATCCAGCACGACCAGAGTGGTATTTCAACAATGACTCCACAACCACTGGCGTGGCCGCTTCAAAGTCTCCCACCTATCCTACACAAGCCGAACCGAACACCAATATCAAGCTATAGTAAAGGTCCCGGGGTCTTTCCGTCCTGCTGCGCGAAACGAGCATCTTTACTCGTAATGCAATTTCACCGGGCCTATGGTTGAGACAGTCGAGAAGTCGTTACGCCATTCGTGCAGGTCGGAACTTACCCGACAAGGAATTTCGCTACCTTAGGATGGTTATAGTTACCACCGCCGTTTACTGGCGCTTAAGTTCTCAGCTTCGCCAACCCGAAGGTTGACTAACCGGTCCCCTTAACGTTCCAGCACCGGGCAGGCGTCAGTCCGTATACATCGCCTTACGGCTTCGCACGGACCTGTGTTTTTAGTAAACAGTCGCTTCTCGCTGGTCTCTGCGGCCACCACCAGCTCACACTGCAAGAGTGATCACCAGCAATGGCCCCCCTTCTCCCGAAGTTACGGGGGCATTTTGCCGAGTTCCTTAACCATAGTTCACCCGAACGCCTCGGTATTCTCTACCTGACCACCTGAGTCGGTTTAGGGTACGGGCCGCCATGAAACTCGCTAGAGGCTTTTCTCGACAGCATAGGATCATCCACTTCACCACAATCGGCTCGGCATCAGGTCTCAGCCTTAACGTGTGACGGATTTACCTACCACACGGCCTACACCCTTACCCCGGGACAACCACCGCCCGGGCTGGACTACCTTCCTGCGTCACCCCATCGCTTACCTACTACCACCTTGGATCGGCGGCTCCACCACGTCCCTTTGTCCGAAGACTCCAGGCCGGCTTCACGGCCTTAGCATTAATGGATTCGATACTGGGCGTTTCAAAGCGGGTACCGGAATATCAACCGGTTGTCCATCGACTACGCCTGTCGGCCTCGCCTTAGGTCCCGACTTACCCTGGGCAGATCAGCTTGACCCAGGAACCCTTAGTCAATCGGCGCACACGTTTCCCACGTGTGTATCGCTACTCATGCCTGCATTCTCACTCGTGAACCGTCCACAACTCGTTTCCACGGCTGCTTCACCCGGCACACGACGCTCCCCTACCCATCACGATCCCCGTTGGGGGTAATATCGCAATGACACGACTTCGGCGGTGTGCTTGAGCCCCGCTACATTGTCGGCGCGGAATCACTTGACCAGTGAGCTATTACGCACTCTTTCAAGGGTGGCTGCTTCTAAGCCAACCTCCTGGTTGTCTCTGCGACTCCACATCCTTTCCCACTTAGCACACGCTTAGGGGCCTTAGTCGATGCTCTGGGCTGTTTCCCTCTCGACCATGGAGCTTATCCCCCACAGTCTCACTGCCGCGCTCTCACTTACCGGCATTCGGAGTTTGGCTAAGGTCAGTAACCCGGTAGGGCCCATCGCCTATCCAGTGCTCTACCTCCGGCAAGAAACACACGACGCTGCACCTAAATGCATTTCGGGGAGAACCAGCTATCACGGAGTTTGATTGGCCTTTCACCCCTAACCACAGGTCATCCCCCAGGTTTTCAACCCTGGTGGGTTCGGTCCTCCACGAAGTCTTACCTCCGCTTCAACCTGCCCATGGCTAGATCACTCCGCTTCGGGTCTTGGGCACGCTACTCAACGCCCTATTCGGACTCGCTTTCGCTACGGCTTCCCCACACGGGTTAACCTCGCAACATACCGCAAACTCGCAGGCTCATTCTTCAAAAGGCACGCAGTCACGACGCACCGAGCAAGCTCGATGCGCGACGCTCCCACGGCTTGTAGGCACACGGTTTCAGGTACTATTTCACTCCGCTCCCGCGGTACTTTTCACCATTCCCTCACGGTACTATCCGCTATCGGTCACCAGGGAATATTTAGGCTTAACGGGTGGTCCCGCCAGATTCACACGGGATTTCTCGGGCCCCGTGCTACTTGGGTGGTTCTCAAACGAGCCGCTAATGTTTCAGCTACGGGGGTCTTACCCTCTACGCCGGACCTTTCGCATGTCCTTCGCCTACATCAACGGTTTCTGACTCGTCTCACAGCCGGCAGACTGCAAAAGAGAACTCCCACAACCCCAACCACGCAACCCCTGCCGGGTATCACACGTGACTGGTTTGGCCTCATCCGGTTTCGCTCGCCACTACTCCCGGAATCACGGTTGTTTTCTCTTCCTGCGGGTACTGAGATGTTTCACTTCCCCGCGTTCCCTCCACACTGCCTATGTGTTCAGCAGCGGGTGACAGCCCATGACGACTGCCGGGTTTCCCCATTCGGACACCCCCGGATCAAAGCTCGGTTGACAGCTCCCCGGGGCCTATCGTGGCCTCCCACGTCCTTCATCGGTTCCTGGTGCCAAGGCATCCACCGTGCGCCCTTAAAAACTTGGCCACAGATGCTCGCGTCCACTGTGCAGTTCTCAAGCAACGACCAGCCACCCACCACCCCAACCCGAAGGCTGAGTTCACTGGGGCCGGCATCGCGAAGGTCCAGACCGTAGTCCGTACCCTCAGATACCCAACAGCGCGCCCGGCCCACCCGATCAATCCCCACGTTCCACGCCGAAGCAGTACTAGTGACAACCAACCAAGTGTGCCGAATAGTCAACGTTCCACCCATGAGCAACCAGCATCAGACATTCGCCGATGTACTGGCCTCTGACCCGGACAAGTCCGAGTAAGAAGTGCTCCTTAGAAAGGAGGTGATCCAGCCGCACCTTCCGGTACGGCTACCTTGTTACGACTTCGTCCCAATCGCCAGTCCCACCTTCGACGATTCCCTCCCACAAGGGGTTGGGCCACCGGCTTCGGGTGTTACCGACTTTCGTGACGTGACGGGCGGTGTGTACAAGGCCCGGGAACGTATTCACCGCAGCAATGCTGATCTGCGATTACTAGCAACTCCGACTTCATGGGGTCGAGTTGCAGACCCCAATCCGAACTGAGACCGGCTTTTTGAGATTCGCTCCACCTCGCGGTATCGCAGCTCATTGTACCGGCCATTGTAGCACGTGTGCAGCCCAAGACATAAGGGGCATGATGACTTGACGTCGTCCCCACCTTCCTCCGAGTTGACCCCGGCAGTCTCCTGTGAGTCCCCATCACCCCGAAGGGCATGCTGGCAACACAGAACAAGGGTTGCGCTCGTTGCGGGACTTAACCCAACATCTCACGACACGAGCTGACGACAGCCATGCACCACCTGTACACCGACCACAAGGGGGCGCCTGTCTCCAGACGTTTCCGGTGTATGTCAAGCCTTGGTAAGGTTCTTCGCGTTGCGTCGAATTAAGCCACATGCTCCGCTGCTTGTGCGGGCCCCCGTCAATTCCTTTGAGTTTTAGCCTTGCGGCCGTACTCCCCAGGCGGGGAACTTAATGCGTTAGCTGCGGCACGGACGACGTGGAATGTCGCCCACACCTAGTTCCCAACGTTTACGGCGTGGACTACCAGGGTATCTAATCCTGTTCGCTCCCCACGCTTTCGCTCCTCAGCGTCAGTATCGGCCCAGAGATCCGCCTTCGCCACCGGTGTTCCTCCTGATATCTGCGCATTTCACCGCTACACCAGGAATTCCGATCTCCCCTACCGAACTCTAGCCTGCCCGTATCGAATGCAGACCCGGGGTTAAGCCCCGGGCTTTCACATCCGACGTGACAAGCCGCCTACGAGCTCTTTACGCCCAATAATTCCGGACAACGCTTGCGCCCTACGTATTACCGCGGCTGCTGGCACGTAGTTAGCCGGCGCTTCTTCTGCAGGTACCGTCACTCTCGCTTCTTCCCTGCTGAAAGAGGTTTACAACCCGAAGGCCGTCATCCCTCACGCGGCGTCGCTGCATCAGGCTTTCGCCCATTGTGCAATATTCCCCACTGCTGCCTCCCGTAGGAGTCTGGGCCGTGTCTCAGTCCCAGTGTGGCCGGTCGCCCTCTCAGGCCGGCTACCCGTCGTCGCCTTGGTAGGCCATCACCCCACCAACAAGCTGATAGGCCGCGGGCTCATCCTTCACCGCCGGAGCTTTCCACACGGAGGTCATGCGACCCCGTGTCGTATCCGGTATTAGACCCCGTTTCCAGGGCTTGTCCCAGAGTGAAGGGCAGATTGCCCACGTGTTACTCACCCGTTCGCCACTAATCCCCTCCCGAAGGAGGTTCATCGTTCGACTTGCATGTGTTAAGCACGCCGCCAGCGTTCGTCCTGAGCCAGGATCAAACTCTCCGTGAATGTTTTCCCGACTGCGTTTAATTAAAAACTGCGGGTGAAACACACACGAGAGCGGAACGACCAGACGGAATAGGTCCGGTCGTTCACAGCGTCCTCGCTGTGTGTGCCATCCGCACCGCATGGGTGCCGATGGACTTTCAAAGGAACCTCATCCACCGAGGTGGACGGGGTATCAACATATCTGGCGTTGACTTTTGGCACGCTGTTGAGTTCTCAAGGAACGGACGCTTCCTTTGTGCCTTATCGGTTCTGATTGACTCAGTACCGGGCTCTCCGGGCGCTTCCCTTCGGTCTTGCGTTTCCGACTCTATCAGATCCTTGCGGGCCCGATTTTCGCCGGTGCGTTTCCGCCTTTCGGCTTCTTCGCGTTTCCAACCTTACCAGATCCGTTTCCGTGTCCGGCGCCCTGTTGGAGCGGGCTCGGCCGTCCGGCTTTCGCTTTTCGACCTTTCCGACTCTACCAGACCCGATTTCGTTCCGTTTCCGGTTCGAATTCGGTCCGAGTTTTGATCGGAGGGAGTTTGCCTTTCGGCTGATCCGACTTTATCAGATTGCTCTGGGTCGGAATTCCCGCCCGACTTGGTGAGGCCCCGTACGCGCAGGCGTCCGGTGCTTCCCGTTCAGGCGGAGCCGTAAACGTACTGGAGCGGGGCGCCCGGATGCAAATCCGGGCGCCCCGCTCCCACTTGGGCACGTTTGTACGACCCCGTGTGTCAGACCTCGACGACCACGGGGAGGATCATCGGGCGGCGGCGGTAGTTGTCCGACACCCACTTGCCGACCGAGCGGCGGACCAGCTGCTGGAGCTGATGAGGCTCTGCGACACCGTCCTGAGCCGCCTTGGCCAGCGCCTCGTCGATCTTCGGGACCACGGCCGCGAAGGACGCGTCGTCGATGCCGGAACCGCGGGCCTGCAGGTGCGGGCCGCCGACGATCTTGCCGGTGCTGCTGTCGACGACCACGAAGACCGAGATGATGCCCTCGTCGCCGAGGATGCGGCGGTCCTTCAGATGGGTTTCGGTGACATCGCCGACCGAAAGGCCGTCGACGTAGACGTAGCCCGCCTGGACCTTGCCGGTGATCTTGGCGACGCCCTTGACGAGGTCGACCACGACGCCGTCCTCGGCGATGACGATCCGGTCCTTCGGTACGCCGGTCAGGGCGCCCAGCTCGGCGTTGGCCCGCAGATGGCGCCATTCGCCGTGCACCGGCATGAGGTTCTTCGGCTTGCAGATGTTGTAGAAGTACAGCAGCTCGCCGGCCGAGGCGTGGCCCGAGACATGGACCTTGGCATTGCCCTTGTGGACCACGTCCGCACCCCATCGGGTGAGGCCGTTGATCACGCGGTAGACCGCGTTCTCGTTGCCCGGGATGAGGGAGGACGCCAGGATCACGGTGTCGCCGGGGACGATCCGGATCTGGTGGTCGCGGTTGGCCATCCGGGAGAGGGCGGCCATCGGCTCGCCCTGGGAACCCGTGCAGACCAGCACGACCTCGTCGTCCGGGAGGTCGTCGAGGGTCTTGACGTCGACGACCAAGCCGGCGGGGACCTTGAGGTAGCCCAGTTCGCGGGCGATGCCCATGTTGCGGACCATCGAGCGGCCGACGAAGGCGACCCGGCGGCCGTACTCGTGCGCCGCGTCGAGGATCTGCTGGATGCGGTGCACATGGCTGGCGAAGCTGGCGACGATGATGCGCTTCTGGGCGTTCGCGAACACCGTGCGCAGCACGTTGGAGATGTCCCGCTCGGGCGGGACGAAGCCCGGGACCTCGGCGTTCGTGGAGTCGGAGAGGAGCAGGTCGATGCCCTCCTCGCCGAGCCGCGCGAAGGCGGGGAGGTCGGTCAGGCGGCGGTCCAGCGGGAGCTGGTCCATCTTGAAGTCGCCGGTGTGCACGACCATGCCCGCGGGGGTGCGGATCGCGACGGCCAGGGCGTCGGGGATGGAGTGGTTGACCGCGACGAATTCGCAGTCGAAGGAGCCGATCCGCTCGGTGTGGCCTTCCTTCACCTCAAGGGTGTAGGGGCGGATGCGGTGCTCCTGGAGCTTGGCCTCGATCAGGGCGAGGGTCAGCTTGGAGCCGATGAGGGGGATGTCCGGCTTCTCCCGGAGGAGGTAGGGGACACCACCGATGTGGTCCTCGTGGCCGTGCGTGAGCACGATGCCGTCGATGTCGTCGAGGCGGTCCCTGATGGACGTGAAGTCCGGCAGGATCAGGTCGATTCCGGGCTGCTCCTCCTCGGGGAAGAGCACTCCGCAGTCGACGATCAGCAGCCGGCCGCCGTATTCGAAGACCGTCATGTTGCGGCCGATCTCGCCGAGGCCGCCGAGGGGCGTGACGCGCAGCCCGCCCTTGGGAAGCTTGGGCGGGGCGCCGAGCTCAGGATGCGGATGACTCAAAAGACTCTCCTCACCACACGCGCCACGCTGCCGTCGGGGCACGTGGCGCGCATGACATTCGTGCACTTGCTATGTGGCGGTTGTTGGTCCGTATTCAGTTGTGAAGTCTGTGATCAGAGGTGTACCCCGCCGGCGGCGAGATCGCGCGTGAGCTGTTCGGTCTCCTCCGGGGAGAGCTCCACGAGCGGCAGCCGCAGCGGTCCGGCGGGCAGGCCCTGCCGGGTGAGCGCCGCCTTGGTCGTGATGACGCCCTGGGTGCGGAACATGCCGGTGAAGACGGGGAGCAGCGTCTGGTGGATCTCGGTGGCCTTGGTGACGTCGCCGTTGAGGTGGGCGTCCAGGAGGGCGCGCAGCTCGGGGGTGACGACATGGCCGACCACGGAGACGAAGCCGATGGCGCCGACCGAGAGCAGCGGGAGGTTGAGCATGTCGTCGCCGCTGTACCAGGCGAGGTCGGTGCGGGCGATGGCCCAGCTGGCGCGGCCGAGGTCGCCCTTGGCGTCCTTGTTGGCGACGATCCGGGGGTGCTCGGCGAGCCGGACGAGGGTCTCGGTGTTGATCGGGACACCGCTGCGGCCGGGGATGTCGTAGAGCATGACCGGCAGGTCGGTGGCGTCCGCGATGGCGGTGAAGTGCCGCAGCAGGCCCTCTTGCGGGGGCTTGCTGTAGTAGGGCGTCACCGCGAGCAGTCCGTGGGCTCCGGCTTCCTGGGCGCCGCGGGCCAGCTCCAGGCTGTGCCGGGTGTCGTTGGTGCCGGCTCCGGCGACGACAAAGGCGCGATCGCCGACCGCCTCGACCACGGCGCGGACCAGCTGGGCTTTCTCCGCATCGCTGGTGGTCGGGGACTCTCCGGTGGTGCCGTTGACGACGAGGCCGTCGTTACCGGCGTCCACCAGGTGGGCAGCCAGGCGCTGCGCGCCGTCGAGGTCGAGAGCGCCATCCGCCGTGAACGGCGTGACCATGGCGGTCAGCACCCGCCCGAAGGGGGTCTGCGGTGTGGAAGTCGGAGCCATGGGTCCCACGCTACTCGTAGCTCCCCACAGGATGCGCCTCTGGGGAGCAGGGATGTGGACACCGGCACTGCCTGCTCGGGGGTTCAAGCAGTGCCGGGTCCGTCTGTTCAGCGTAGATGAACTTCTTAAAATGCCGCAATCCGGACACCTTGCACCCCCGCCCCACGGGGCCCGGGAACCGGCCCCCGGCCTGGGTCTTACGGGGCGATCCGGCCGTTCGCATTGAATGCGCCGTACGTGAGCGGCATGAGCGTGGCCCAGTGGGCCTCCATCTGCTCGCCGACCATTTCGATCTCCCGCTGCGGGAAGGAGGGGACCTTCGCCTGCTCGTGCTGGGTCCGCAGGCCGAGGAAGTGCATCAGCGAGCGCGCGTTGCAGGTGGCGTACATGGAGGAGAAGAGGCCGACGGGGAGCACGGCGCGGGCGACCTCGCGGGCCACGCCGGCTGCCAGCATCTCCTGGTACGCCTCGTACGCCCGGCGGTAGGAGTCCTCCATGACGCGGCCGGTCAGGTCGGACTGCTCCGGGGTGCCGTCGACGAACTCGTACTTCCCGGGGCGGCCCTGCTGGACGAGCTTGCGGGAGGCACCGGGGACGTAGAAGACCGGGTCCAGCTGACGGTAGCGGCCGGACTCCTCGTTGTACGACCAGCCGACGCGGTGGCGCATGAACTCGCGGAAGACGAAGATCGGCGCGCTGATGAAGAAGGTCATGGAGTTGTGCTCGAACGGGCTGCCGTGCCGGTCCCGCATGAGGTAGTTGATCAAGCCCTTGGAGCGCTCGGGGTCCTTCTGCAGCTCCTCGAGGGACTGCTCGCCGGCCGTGGAGACTCGGGCCGCCCACAGCACGTCACTGTCCGCGGCGCTGTGCTTGACCAGCTCGACCGTCACCTCGCTCCGGAAGCTGACGGCTGCGCTGTCGGGACTCTCAGCGCTCTCAGTGCTCTCGGCGGGGGTCTGGGACACCGGCGGTTCCTTCCAATCGATCCTCGTGCGCGACCAGACTACGGCCCGCCTCCGACAGCCCGGGAAATGCCGCGTGACGCCGCGTTCACCGCAAAACGGACGGCGTGCGAGCGGCGTCCGGAGCGGCAGTTGATATTTTTCACAGAAGTCCCTGAAAACGGGCACCAATCGCACCGCACACACGTCTAACCCTGTGACAGTGCCCACTTCGAGGTTCCTAGGAGAGCCCGCTCATGTTCCGCCGGCGAGAGCCCGTCCCGTTCGCCTTCGTTGCCGAGGCAGACCGGTTCCGCAGCAATGTCACTCCCCCGCCGCGTCAGCGCGCCTCCCGTGGGCAACTGCTCGGCCAGTCTCTCATCACGCTGACAGTCGTGGGCGGCCTGGCAGGCGCCCTGCTGTTCGGCGTTCCCGCACTGCAGCAGGACAGTTCCACCTCGAGCCGGGTGCATCAGTCCGAAGCGTCGCACCGCTGATCGGTCCGGCGGAGCGGGCCGCAAGTGGTTCCGCTCCGCCGGTCCCGATAGCCTCACCGGTCACAGCTTCCGTCAGCGTGACCATGAGTGAGGATCAGCCGTGCCCCTGCCCTTCCTGACGGCCGACCGCGACCTCGACACCCCTGCCGCGGATCACACCGCGCTGCCGCACGACGAGCCCGATCACTGGCGCCGTCCCTATCGCCCCGGACCGTGGCGGGTGGGGGCGGCGGCGGTGTTTTTGCTGCTCGCGTCGTTCGTCCTGCTCTCCGCGATGATCATCGCGCTGGCCGGTTCGCTGCCCGGCGCCGCGGTCTGTGTCCTGTTGGGCGCGCTGACGATCGCCTTCGCGCTGCGCCTGCTGCGCGTCGGCCTGTGGGTCAGCTCCCAGGGACTGCGGCAGGTGAACCTCCTGCGGACGTCCACGGAGCCGTGGAGCGCCATCACCTCGGTGCGCACCCGGCAGCAGCCGGTGCGCTGGCTGGGACTGCCCCGGACGGTGCAGGGCCAGGCGCTGATCGTCGAGCGGACCCAGGGTGATCCGCTGCGGACGCTGATCACGGACCACAACGGGGATTTCCTGTCCCGCCCGGAGGCGTTCGAGCAGGCCGCGGACGTACTGGAGGCGTGGGCGGCGGAGTACCGCGGCTGACGGCCGAGGGCCCCGGCACCGCCCGGACGCGCCGCGGCGTTCCTCGGTGACCGGGGCCCTCCCCGTCGGTCCATGGCTTGGTCCGGAAGGCCCGGACCACATGCTCAGGCGGCCGGCAGGGCCTTGCCGTCGTGCAGCGCGATCGCCCGTTGCATCGCCTTGCGGGCGCGCGGGGTGTCCCGGGCGTCGTGGTAGGCGACGGCGAGCCGGAACCACGTACGCCAGTCGCCGGGCGCCTCCTCCGTCTCGGCCTGCCGCCGGGCGAAGACCGCGTCGGCGGCGTCCCGGTCGATCCGGCCGCCGGGGGTCCGCTCCAGGTCGTCGGCCGGCAGCCCGCCCTCGGCCTCCAGCGCATGGGCCAGCCGGTGGGCGTCGCGGGCGAAGCGGGTGTTGTGCCGGAGGAACCAGGCACCGATGAACGGCAGCACGAAGGCCACCGCGCCCATGCCCATGGCCGCCGGCTCACCGGTCAGCAGGAGGAGGACGCCCTCCAGCGCCACCACGCCGAACACGAGCACCAGCACGGTGGCGAGGAAGAAGTACGTGATCTTGCCGCCCATGCCGTCAGCCCAGGTCGAGGAAGTTTTCCAGGCCCACGGTCAGGCCCGGAGTGGTGACCACGCGGCGCACCCCGAGCAGGATGCCCGGCATGAAGCTGCTGTGGTGCAGGGAGTCGTGGCGGATGGTGAGGGTCTCGCCCTCGCCGCCGAACAGCACCTCCTGGTGCGCCAGCAGACCGCGCAGCCGTACGGAGTGCACGGGCACGCCGTCCACGTCCGCGCCGCGGGCGCCGTCCAGCGCGGTGGTGGTGGCGTCCGGCTGCGGGGCGCAGCCGGCCTCCTGACGCGCCGCGGCGATCAGCTGTGCGGTGCGGGCGGCGGTGCCGGAGGGGGCGTCCGCCTTCTTCGGGTGGTGCAGCTCGACGACCTCGGCGGACTCGAAGAAGCGAGCGGCCTGCTGGGCGAAGCGCATGGTCAGCACCGCGCCGAGGGAGAAGTTCGGGGCGATGAGCACGCCCGCCGACGGCGCGGCGGCGAGCGAGGTGCGCAGCTGCGCGAGCCGCTCGTCGGTCCATCCGGTGGTGCCGACGACCGCATGGATGCCGTGGCGGACACAGAAGTCGAGGTTGCCCATGACCGCGCCGGGGTTGGTCAGCTCGACCACCACCTGGGCGCCGGTCTCGACCAGCTTCTCCAGCTTGTCGCCCCGGCCGAGCCCGGCGACCAGTTCCATGTCCTCGGCGGCCTCGACGGCCCGTACGGCCTCGGAGCCGATGCGCCCCTGGGCTCCCAGTACGGCCACGCGCAGCTTGCTCATCGTTTCCCGTCTCTCTCGTGGTGGTGCTAGGCGACGACGTCGTCCAGCCGGGCCGCCTGCCGGTCCTTCAGGGGGCCGATGACGGACAGTGAAGGCCGTGCGCCCAGGACGTCGCGGGCCACCTCGCGCACCTCGTCGGGGGTGACGGCCGCGATGCGGGCCAGCATGTCGTCGACCGACATCTGCTCGCCCCAGCACAGCTCGCTCTTGCCGAGGCGGTGCATCAGCGCACCCGAGTCCTCCAGGCCGAGGACGGTGGAGCCCCGCAGCTGGCCGATCGCGCGGCGGATCTCGTCGTCGGTGAGGCCGTGGGTGGCCACCTGGTCGAGTTCGTCCCGGCAGATCTTGAGGACGTCGTGCACCTGGTTGGGGCGGCAGCCGGCGTAGACGCCGAACAGGCCGCAGTCGGCGAAGCCGGAGGTGTAGGAGTACACGCTGTAGGCCAGGCCGCGCTTCTCACGGACCTCCTGGAAGAGGCGGGAGCTCATCCCGCCGCCCAGGGCGGTGTTCAGCACGCCCATCGCCCAGCGCCGGTCGTCGGTGCGCGCCATGCCGGGGAGCCCGAGGATCACATGGGCCTGCTCGGTCTTGCGGTTGAGCAGGTTGACGCGGCCGGCGGTGCGCACGGAGCGGGAGCCGGCGCGCGGCGCGACGGGGACGGCGTCGGTGCGGTCCAGCGCCCCGGCCTGCTCGAAGGCGCGGCGGACCTGGCGGACGACCTTGGCGTGGTCGACGTTGCCGGCGGCCGTGACGACGAGGTGCGTGGGGTCGTAGTGCTTCTTGTAGAAGCGGCGGATGCGCTCGGGAGTGAGCGCGTTCACGGTGTCGACGGTGCCGAGCACGGGACGGCCGAGCGGGGTGTCGCCGAGCATGGTGTGCGCGAACAGGTCGTGCACGCAGTCGCCCGGGTCGTCCTCGGTCATCGCGATCTCTTCGAGGATGACGCCGCGCTCGGCGTCCACGTCCTCGGCCTCGACCAGCGAGCCGGTGAGCATGTCGCACACGATGTCGATGGCGAGCGGCAGATCGGAGTCCAGCACCCGCGCGTAGTAGCAGGTGTACTCCTTCGCGGTGAAGGCGTTCATCTCGCCGCCGACCGCGTCGATGGCGGCGGAGATGTCCAGCGCGCTGCGCCGCTCGGTGCCCTTGAAGAGCAGATGCTCCAGGTAGTGCGTGGCGCCGTTGAGGGAGGGGGTCTCGTCACGGGATCCGACGTGCGCCCAGATCCCGAAGGTGACGGAGCGGACCGACGGCAGGGTCTCGGTGACCACGCGCAGGCCGCCGGGCAGGGTGGTCCGGCGGACCGTGCCGGCGCCCGCGGTGCCCTTGAGAAGCGTTTGGGTACGGGCGACGGCCCGCCCCTCCGAAGAGGTGCGGGCCGTCGTCGTGTGCGTACGCGACGTCACTTGTCGGTGTCGTCCTTCGAGTCGTCCGCGGCGGCCTTGTCGGCGTCCTCTTCCTCGATCACGGGGATCAGGGAGAGCTTGCCGCGCTGGTCGATCTCGGCGATCTCGACCTGGACCTTGGCGCCGACCGCGAGCACGTCCTCGACGTTCTCCACGCGCTTGCCACCGGCGAGCTTGCGGATCTGCGAGATGTGGAGCAGGCCGTCCTTGCCCGGGAGCAGGGAGACGAACGCACCGAAGGTGGTGGTCTTGACGACCGTGCCCAGGTAGCGCTCGCCGACCTCCGGCATGGTCGGGTTGGCGATGCCGTTGATCGTGGCGCGGGCGGCCTCGGCGGCCGGGCCGTCGGCGGCACCGATGTAGATGGTGCCGTCGTCCTCGATCGTGATGTCGGCGCCGGTGTCCTCCTGGATCTGGTTGATCATCTTGCCCTTGGGGCCGATGACCTCACCGATCTTGTCCACCGGGATCTTGACGGTGATGATCCGCGGGGCGTTCGGGGACATCTCGTCCGGGACGTCGATGGCCTCGTTCATGACGTCCAGGATGTGCAGACGCGCGTCACGGGCCTGCTTCAGCGCGGCGGCCAGGACCGAGGCGGGGATGCCGTCGAGCTTGGTGTCGAGCTGCAGCGCGGTCACGAACTGCTTGGTGCCGGCGACCTTGAAGTCCATGTCGCCGAAGGCGTCCTCCGCACCGAGGATGTCGGTGAGGGCGACGTAGTGGGTCTGGCCGTCGATCTCCTGGGAGATCAGGCCCATGGCGATACCGGCGACCGGGGCCTTGAGGGGCACACCGGCGTTCAGCAGCGACATGGTCGAGGCGCAGACCGAGCCCATGGACGTCGAGCCGTTGGAGCCCAGCGCCTCGGAGACCTGGCGGATCGCGTAGGGGAACTCCTCGCGGGTCGGCAGGACCGGCATGATGGCGCGCTCGGCGAGCGCGCCGTGGCCGATCTCGCGGCGCTTGGGGGCGCCCACGCGGCCGGTCTCACCGACGGAGTACGGCGGGAAGTTGTAGTTGTGCATGTAGCGCTTGCGGGTCACCGGGGAGAGGGTGTCCAGCTGCTGCTCCATGCGGAGCATGTTGAGGGTGGTGACGCCCAGGATCTGGGTCTCGCCACGCTCGAACAGCGCGGAACCGTGCACCCGCGGGATCGCCTCGACCTCGGCGGCGAGCGTACGGATGTCCGTGACGCCGCGGCCGTCGATGCGCTTCTTCTCCTTGATCACGCGCTCGCGGACCAGGGTCTTGGTCAGCGAGCGGTAAGCGGCGGAGATCTCCTTCTCGCGGCCCTCGAACTCCGGCAGGAGCTTCTCGGCGGCGAGCGCCTTGACGCGGTCCAGCTCGGCCTCGCGCTCCAGCTTGCCCGGGATGGTCAGCGCCTGGCCGAGCTCGTCCTTGACGGCCTTGGTCAGCGCCTCGAGGACGTCGTCCTGGTAGTCCAGGAAGATCGGGAACTCGCCGACGGGCTTGGCGGCCTTGGCGGCGAGGTCCGACTGGGCCTTGCACAGGACCTTGATGAAGGGCTTGGCGGCTTCCAGACCGGCGGCGACGACCTCTTCGGTCGGGGCCTCGGCGCCGTCCTTGACCAGCTGGATGGTCTTCTCGGTGGCCTCGGCCTCGACCATCATGATCGCGACGTCGCCGTCCGGGAGGACGCGGCCGGCCACGACCATGTCGAAGACGGCGTCCTCGAGCTCGGTGTGGGTCGGGAAGCCCACCCACTGGCCGTTGATCAGCGCGACACGGGTGCCGCCGACCGGGCCGGAGAAGGGCAGACCGGCCAGCTGCGTGGAGCAGGAGGCGGCGTTGATCGCGACCACGTCGTAGAGGTGGTCGGGGTTGAGCGCCATGACCGTCTCGACGATCTGGATCTCGTTGCGCAGGCCCTTCTTGAACGAGGGGCGCAGCGGGCGGTCGATCAGGCGGCAGGTGAGGATCGCGTCCTCGGAGGGGCGGCCCTCACGGCGGAAGAAGGAACCGGGGATCTTCCCGGCTGCGTACATCCGCTCCTCGACGTCGACGGTCAGCGGGAAGAAGTCCAGCTGGTCCTTCGGGGTCTTGGAAGCGGAGGTGGCCGACAGCACCATGGTGTCGTCGTCCAGGTACGCCACGGCGGAACCGGCGGCCTGCTTGGCCAGGCGGCCCGTCTCGAAGCGGATGGTGCGGGTGCCGAAGGAACCGTTGTCGATCACGGCTTCGGCGTAGTGGGTCTCGTTCTCCACCAGGAATATCTCCTCGTCAGCGTCCGCTGCCCGTGTGGCGGCGGACCGTCTTCGGTGGAGCGCCGGTGCGGGCCGGTCTTCGATCGAAGCACCCGGAGCGACGGACGCGGGCGTCCGTGCATCGTCCGGGGGCCACTACCGAGGACCGGCGGCCAGGTGGCGCTCCTACCGCGTTCAGTTTTGCGTACGGCACCAGACTACAAAGCTTCCGGCCGTCATGAGGCGGCACGGGCGTCCGGCGCCTATGGCAAAGGGAGCGGCCCCCGGCGGGAACCGCTCCCCTTGCGGCGCATGCGGTGTACTACTTGGCGCCCGCCGCGCCGCGGCGGATGCCCAGGCGCTCGACCAGCGCACGGAAGCGCGTGATGTCCTTCTTCGCCAGGTACTGCAGCAGGCGGCGGCGCTGGCCGACGAGCAGCAGCAGACCACGGCGGGAGTGGTGGTCGTGCTTGTGCATCTTGAGGTGCTCGGTCAGGTCCGAGATGCGGCGGGAGAGCATCGCGACCTGGACCTCGGGGGAGCCGGTGTCACCCTCCTTGGTGGCGAACTCGGCCATGATCTGCTTCTTCGTAGCGGCGTCGAGCGACACGCGGTACTCCTCTTGGTTGCGGTCCGTGAGCGCCCCTGGTTTGCCTCACAGGGAATCTTGGATGACTCCACCGGACCGTCACACAGCGTACCAGCTGGAAACGGCCCCCCGACCGGGTGGTCGGGGGGCCGGAAATCCGGGCGGGGAGGGGCCGGCGGCTAGCTGCCGGTGAGGCCGCGCACCTTGCCGTAGACCTCCAGGACCGCCAGGCACAGCGGCACCAGGGAGAGCAGGAACAGTCCGTCGAAGATGTCGAAGATCCGGCCCCAGAAGGGGGTGACGCCCTTGCGCGGGACGATCAGGCCGACGCCGACGAGCAGGGCGGCGCCCGCCGCGATGCTGCTGGAGAACCAGACGGTGCGGATGTTCAGCGGACCGGAGTCCTGGAAGCGGAGCAGGTCGACGAAGATGTCCGACGGCGGGTTCAGCGCGATGCCCAGGATGAGCAGGACGATCGTCAGGATGCCGGCGATGGTCAGGCAGGCGACCTGCGCGGTGTAGTCGAAGAGCCGGGCGCGGAGCATGATCGTGATGCCGGCGGCCAGCGCCAGCAGCTGGGCCCACATATTGTCGGAGAAGCCGAGGACGACACCGGCGGAGCCGACGACCAGGGCGGCGCAGCCGGCGACGAGGCCGAGCAGCAGCTCGTGGCCGCGCTTGGCCTGGTTGGCGATCTTGACGAAGTCGACGGACTCGGTCTCGCCGCCGTTGTCGTAGGAGCCCTTGGCGATCTGGTCGGGCGACTTGTAGCCGATGGGCAGCCGGGCGAAGCGGGCGGAGAGGCCGGGCAGCCAGGCGACCAGGGCGATCGACACGACGGCGGTGACGGCGGCGACCTCGCGGGGCGCGGCGTCGGTGAGGATCGCGGCGAAGACCGCGAGGGTGCCGATGGCGGCCAGGAACGCGGCGGCGACGAAGGGCGCGTCACCGCGCGGCAGCAGGACCACCAGCAGGACGGACGCGATCAGGACGACGACACAGCCGACGAGGAGGTGCAGCCGGCCGGGTCCGGAGCCCTGGTCGACGGGGAAGATGCCGGAGCCGGCGAGCAGCAGGTGCGGCAGGGCGGCCAGGCCCAGTGCGATGGAGGAGCCGTGGTCGTCGTAGACCCGGGCGCGGACGCCGGCCAGGGCGACCAGGACGATGCCGACGACGCCGGCGATGAGGCCGGGCAGGCGGTGCATGTCGCGGTTCAGCGGGTTGGAGAACCACAGGGCGAACGCCATCATCACGAGCAGCAGGACACCGGCGGACAGGCCGACGACGTGCATGAGGTCGTCGCTCCAGCGGCTGCGGTTGCGCTTGACCGCGGAGGCGACGGCGTCGGAGACGTCGTCGAAGACCGGCAGCGGCAGCGATTCGGCGAACGGCTTCAGCAAAAGGAGGTCGCCGTCGAGGATCTGCTGCTGTGCGAGCGACTGGCCGGCGTCGAGCACCGTGCCGTCGCGGCGTACGAGGTGATAGCCGGTCGGGGCGCCTTCGGCCTGCGACTGGCCGGAGAGCCGCAGGATCTCCGGATAAATGTCGACGAGTGCGACATCCTCCGGCAGCGCCACATCGATCCGTGCATCCGGCGCGGCGACAGTGACCCGGCAAAAACCGGTGCCAGTGCTCGTGCTCACCTGGCGGTTCCCCCTATCCGTTGGGCGTTTTGTCGCGTCGCGCGCCCTCTCTATAGAGAGCCGTTACTCGGGACTTGGGGCACGCTCGCGAGGCGTCAGCGTACCGTCCAATTCCGCGGTCGCCCCACCCACCCCGAGTGCTGACGGTTGACAGTAGGATCAACGCCTGGTTCGGGCCAAGCACTTGGCTCGGGGGGACCGTCGAATCCAACGGGGGCGGTCCGAGACTGCGAGATGCATGAAGGACTGATGCCTCGGTGAGCGTTGTCATCGTTAAGCGCCCGCCCCGCGCGCTGCCACCCGAAGTCCCCTCCGAGGAGGTGACACTCGAGGCACCTCCGGAGCTGCCCCGTGAGGGCGAATCAGAAAACATGCTGATGACCCTTATGCCCATGATGGGTATGGCGTCTTCGGCGGGATTCCTGTTCATGGGCAACCAGCCGTTCATGAAAATCATGGGCGGCTTTATGGTGGCATCCACCCTGGCAATGGCGATCGTGCAGATCGTCAAGGCTCGCCAAGGGCCTTCCGGGCAAATGCTTCAAGAGCGTCAGGATTACCTCAAGTACCTGACGCAGAAGCGAAAAGAGGTGCGCCGCACCGCACGAAAGCAGCGGGACGCGCAGCTGTTCACCCACCCCGATCCGAGCCAGCTGTGGTCGGTCGTGGCCGAGGGCAAACGCGTGTGGGAGCGCCGGACGACCGATCCGGACTTCGGGCAGGTGCGACTGGGCCTGGGGCCGCAGCAGTTGGCCACCCCCCTGCGGGCCCCCGAGACCGCGCCGGTCGACGAGCTGGAGCCGCTGACCGCGCACGCGATGAAGGAATTCCTCGACAAGCACGGCCATTTGGACAGCCTGCCGCTGGCGGTCTCGCTGCGCGCCTTCTACCACCTGACCGTCTCGGGTGACCCGGACACGGTCTACGGCGCCTCGCGTGCCGCCCTCGCCCAGCTGTGCACCCTGCACTCGCCCGAGGACCTGGTGGTGGCGGTCGTCGCCGCGCCCGGTGCGCAGGCGGAGTGGGAGTGGACGAAGTGGCTGCCGCACGTGCAGGACAAGAGCACCGACGGCGCCGGTTCGCGCCGGCTGGTCGTCGGTGACCTCGGGGAGATCGAGGAGCTGCTGGCGGACGAGCTGGAGGGCCGCGGGCGGTTCAGCCCGCAGGGCACTCCGGTGACCGACACCCCGCACGTGGTGATCGTGCTGGACGGCGGCGAGGTGCCGATGGACTCGGTGATCGCCGGGGCCGAGGGCCTGCAGGGCGTCACCATCCTGGAGGTCGTGCCGGGCGATCTGGACGAGATCCGCGGCGGTCTTGCCGTGCAGGTGTGGCCGGGCAAGCTGACCCTGGAGTCGGCCGGCGGCGCGGTCTACCACGGCGTGTGCGACACCCTGTCGATCCCCGAGGCGGAGGCGCTGGCCCGCCAGCTGGCCCCGCTGCGGGCGGGCTCGGGTGCGGACGGCGAGGAACCGCTGCTGTCCGCCCTGGACTTCACCGACCTGCTGAACATCGGCGACGCCGGCTCGCTGGACGTCGCGCGGACCTGGCGGCCGCGGACGCTGGCCGAGCGGCTGCGGGTGCCGATCGGTGTCGACCGCGACGGCCAGCCGGTCATGCTGGACATCAAGGAAGCCTCGCAGCAGGGCATGGGCCCGCACGGCCTGTGTGTCGGCGCGACCGGTTCCGGCAAGTCCGAGGTGCTGCGCACGCTGGTGCTCGCCCTGGCGGTCACGCACTCCTCGGAGACCCTGAACTTCATCCTCGCGGACTTCAAGGGTGGCGCCACCTTCACCGGTATGTCGGAGATGCCGCACGTCGCGGCGGTCATCACCAACCTCGGTGAGGACGTCACCCTGATCGACCGCATGCGCGACTCGATCACCGGTGAACTCCAGCGCCGCCAGGAGCTGCTGCGCTCCGCCGGCAACTACGCCAACATCACCGACTACGAGAAGGCGCGTGCCGCGGGTGCCCCGCTGGATCCGCTGCCCTCGCTGGTGATGATCATCGACGAGTTCTCCGAGCTGCTCGCCGCCAAGCCGGACTTCATCGAGATGTTCATCCAGATCGGCCGGATCGGCCGGTCCATGGGTGTGCACATGCTGCTCGCCTCGCAGCGGCTGGAAGAGGGCAAGCTGCGGGGTCTGGACACCTTCCTGTCCTACCGGCTGGGTCTGCGGACGTTCTCCGCGGCCGAGTCGCGGACCGCGATCGGTGTGCCGGACGCCTACCACCTGCCGAACGTCCCCGGCTCCGGCATCCTGAAGTACGACACCGAGACGATGGTCCAGTTCAAGGCCGCGTACGTCTCGGGCACCTACCGCGGCCCGGGCGGCGGCGGCCGCGGCGGCGCCGGCGGCCGGACGAGGCGGATGCCGGTGCCGTTCACCGCGGCCCCGGTCGTCGAGCAGATCATCGAGGAGCCGGTCTCCGTGGAGGCGGCCGAGCCGGAGATCGACGACGCGCTGGCCGACACCGTGCTGGACGTCATGGTGCAGCGGATGCAGGGCCAGGGCCCGCCGGCGCACCAGGTGTGGCTGCCCCCGCTGGAGGAGGCGCCCACGGTCAACCAGCTGCTGCCGGCGCTCGCGGTCACGCCCGAACGGGGCGTGCACGCCGCGGAGTACACCGCGCTCGGCAAGCTCGTGGTGCCGGTCGCGCTGGTGGACAAGCCGTTCGAGCAGCGGCGTGACGTGATGTACCTGGACTTCTCCGCCGGCGCCGGTCACGGCCTGGTCGTGGGTGGTCCGCAGTCCGGCAAGTCCACCCTCGTCCGGTCCGCGATCGCCTCGTTCGCGCTCACCCACACCCCGGCCGAGGTGCAGTTCTACTGCCTCGACTTCGGTGGCGGCGGCATGCTGGCGCTGGAGGGCCTGCCGCACGTCGGCGGGGTCGCCTCGCGCCTGGACGCGGAGAAGGTGCGCCGTACGGTCGCCGAGGTCGTCGGCATCCTCAACGAGCGGGAGGAGTTCTTCCGCGCGCACCACATCGACTCGATCGCGACCTACCGCCAGCGGCGGGCCGCGGGCGCCTTCCCCGACCAGAAGTGGGGGGACGTCTTCCTGATCATCGATGGCTGGGGCACGTTCAAGACGGACTACGAGCAGCTCGACCCGGTGATCCTGGACATCGCCGGCCGTGGTCTGGGCTTCGGCATCCACCTGATCCTGGCCGGCTCGCGCTACACCGAGGTGCGGCCCGCGCTGCGCGACCAGCTCCTCAACCGTGTCGAGCTGCGCCTGGGTGACCCGATGGAGTCGGAGTTCGACCGCAAGCGCGCAGAGAACGTCCCGATGGGCAAGCCGGGCCGCGGTATGTCCCCCGAGAAGCTCGACTTCCTCGCGGCGCTGCCGCGTCTGGACGGGATGAGCGACCCGGAGACCCTCAGCGACGGCATGGCCAACCTGGTCGAGACGGTCAGCGAGCACTGGCAGGGCGAGCCCGCCCCCAAGGTGCGGATGCTGCCGACGATGCTGCGCGCCACCGACCTGCCCAAGGGCAACGACTACCCCGAGCACGGGATCGCGATCGGTGTCGACGAGACCACGCTGTCGCCGGCGTTCATCGACTTCGAGACCGACCCGCTGCTGGTCGTCTACGGCGAGAGCGAGTCGGGCAAGTCGTCGCTGCTGCGGCTGCTGGCCAAGCAGATCGCCGAGCGGTACCCGTCGGACAAGGCGCTCATGGTGGTCTCCGACTACCGTCGAGCCCTGCTCGGCGAGATCCCCGAGAGCCACATGTACAAGTACTGTGCCGCGGGGCCGCAGTTGCAGGAGGTCATCACGGGGCTGGCGGGTTCGCTGGGCCGCCGGATGCCCGGGCCGGACGTCACGCCGGAGCAGCTGCGCAACCGCAGCTGGTACGACCTGCCGGACGCGTTCGTGATCGTGGACGACTACGACCTGGTGGCGACCAGCAGCGGCAACCCGCTGCAGCCGCTGCTGGAGTACCTGCCGTTCGCCCGTGACCTGGGTCTGCGCCTGATCATCGCGCGCAGCTCCTCGGGCGCCGGACGGTCGTCGTTCGAGCCGGTCATGCAGCGCACCAAGGAACTGGGCGCGCAGGGTCTGATCCTCTCGGCCGACCCGGCCGAGGGCCCGCTGATGGGCAGCGTCAAGGGTCAGAGCCTGACGCCCGGCCGGGCCACGTTCATCACGCGCAAGCGCGGTGCGCAGCTGGTCCAGACGGGCTGGCTGCCGGCGAGCAGCGGCTGACGCGGCACCTCACGACGGCGGTGGGGCGCTCCTCCTGGGAGGGGCGCCCCACCGCCGTTTCCGTGGGTCAGCCGAAGGCGCCGTGCCGGGTGACGTCGGGGCCGGGCGGGCCGTCGGCCGCCGCGGCGCTCGTCCCGGGTGCGGCGGGTGTCCCCTTGGGGGCCGCCGTGGCCTTGGGGGCCGTTCCGGCCTTGGGGTCCCGTGCGTCGCCCGGCGCCGGTTCGGCGTCGGCGGGCCGGCTGCGTACGCCCTTGGCGATGCCCTCGCCGCCGCGCGTCGTCGGCTTGGCGTCCCGCTCCGGGTCGAAGGGGTCGGGCCCGGGCGGCGCGGTCGAGGTGTCCCACCGGTGCGCCACGACCGGGCCCTGGCCCCGGCCGCCCCCGCCGCGCTTGCCGAAGGCGCCGCCGAGGCCGTTGGCCAGCTGGCCGAGCGCCATGAAGCCGTACGCGGTCTCGTTGCCGGACGAGGACTGCGCGGCGCCGGCGGAACGGTCCGCCGGTGGTGCGCCGTGGCCCTTGTCGTGCCCGCCGTCCGCGCCCTCGTTGTCGTCGGGGGGCGCGGCGGCAGCGGTCTCCAGGTCGGCGGCGGCGAGTTCGAAGGCCGGCAGCGACTCGTCGACGGACCGCTTGAGGCGGTGCCACTCCCCGGCGAAGGCCTCACCGGCCGGGCCGTGCCAGTTGGCCGCGGCGGCGGTGGCGACCTTGCGGTCCAGGTCGCGGACGAGGCCGTCGAGGTGCTTGCCCATCTCCCGCCAGCCGGCCGCCGCTTCGTGCAGGGCCTCGGGGTTGCGCCGCTCGCTCATGTGACGCTCCGGATCATCTCGTCCAGCTCTTCCTCGGCCGCCCGCCAGTGCGCGACGGTCTCCTTGATTCCTCCGCCGACCTCGCGCAGCCGCTGCTGGAGCTGGACGAGGGCGTGCTCGGCCTGCTCGTACAGCTCACGGTGCGGCCGCGCCGCCTCGTCGCCGCCGAAGCCCTCGCGCAGCGCCTCGGCGTCCGCCCGCCGTCTGAATGCGGCAAGCTGCCGGCTCAGTTCTTCCGCGCGTACCTCGAAGGCCGCACCGAGTGCGTGCAACTCCTCCGTACTGAGCCGGACTTCGTCGGCCATGATTTCTCCCCGAATGGAATGACAGCTGCCTGCCGGCACCGCCTCACAGGTCTAGCACACCCGCAATAGCCCCGATGTCTTCCGCGAAGCGGTCACCGGAGCCGCGCGGAATGCATACGCAGCGATATGCGGCAATACCGACAACACCCGCCTGGACGAGGTGTTCACGGCCGTCATGAGACTCTGGACGCCGGTGCCGCACCTGCGGTTGCTGTGCCAGCACGTTCAAGGGGGCAGAGATGAGCAATGAGCGGCAGATCCAGGACGAGGACCTGATGGACGTCGCCCAGGATCCGGAGCAGGCGCACCGGCTGCGCAAGGCGCTGAAGGTCCTGGCGGACAACCCCAATGTGGGCGGCAAGCTCCAGGAGATGGCGCGGGAAGTGCTCTCCGGCCGCATCGGCATGAAGGACGCCATCGAGACGCCCGGGTACATGGACGCGCTGGGCGACCGGATGCAGCAGATCCGGCGGGCCGCGGAGGACCAGACCATGGCCGAACGCGAGGCGTCGCGCGAGAAGTTCGCCGCCTGGCAGAAGGAGCAGGAGGCCCAGGAGGACGCCGAGCGCGCGGAGCGCGACGGTCCTACGGGCGACATCGTGACCGCTCCCCGGCGCGGCGGGCGCGGCGGCGGCCACCGGGGCTGAGCGGAGCACCGCGCGGACGGTGCGCGACAGGCCGGCCCGGCACCACGCCCGGCCGGCCTTTTCCTTTCCCGCAATCGGCATACCGCGCCCGGGGTGCCGATACGGCGGAAAGCGGACCGCCGCCGGAATTGCCGCACAGGCCTGCTTTCTTTCCGCACAGGGTGATCCCCTTTTCTCCACACCGGATCTCCCGGCGCGGCTCTCGGGCACCGTCACCGCGCCATCCGACTCCGTTCCTTCCGCATCCGTCCGGCCTGCGTGTTCCAGTTCCGGAACGGCGCACCCCGAACGGTCGGGAGCATGCGGCCCGGAACATAAGATCGAGCCGGCAGGTGCAGGAATCCACAAAGGTGGAAGCGGGATCGATGGGGGACGAGGGAGCCATGAGCGCCTCAGATGAAGGATTCGCCGCGGCGGCCGGATACGCACCGCATCCGTACATCGGCGGGCGCACGGCCGTGCTCCGTGCGCTGGCGGCCTGGCGTATGCGGTGGCCGGGGGCCCCGCGGGTCATCGTCCTCACCGGAAGTCCGGGCAGCGGGCGCTCGCGCCTGCTCACCGGCTTCCTGATGATGTGCGACCCCGAGGGCCGGCGGCAGCTGCCGCTGGACCACATGGACCCGGCGACCGTGCCGCCGGACCTGCCGGCGCCCGCCGTGCCCGACCCGCAGGGGCGCACCGCGGCGCAGCTGCTGTGGCTGCTCGCCGACCACTTCCAGCTGAAGGCGGCCCGCGGCGAAGACATCTGCACCGAACTCGCCGCCCGTGAAGAGCCGGTGACGATTGTGGTGCCGGACGTCGACCGGGCCGGCCCGGTGCGCGCCGCGGACGAGCCGGCCCGCCTCGTCCGGGAGGTCCTCATGCCGCTCGCCGCGACCGACGGGGTGCAGCTGCTGGCCGATGTGCCGCGCGCGCTGGCCGCGGAGCTGGCGGGGGCGCTGCCGTCCGGCCAGGCGCGGATCATCGATCTCGACGACCCCGAGTGGGCCGACCCCGACGGCCTGGTGCGGCACGCCGAGACCGCGCTCTCGCTGGGTGCGGGGGTGCCGGAACTCCCCTTCGTCACCGATCCGGCGGCCCGCCGGGCGCTCGCCGAGGCGATGGCGCAGCGCGCGGGTGGCAGCCGGCTGACCCTCCAGCTCGCCGTGCAGTCGCTGTTCATGCGGCCCGAAGGCTTCGACCCGGCGGACCCGTCGATGCTGCCCGGCAGCGTGGGCGAGGCGCTGGATCTGCACGCCCGCCGGCTGGGCGCCGACCCGCAAACCCTGCGGCTGATGCTGGCACCGCTCGCGTTCGCCGAGGGCGAGGGGCTGCCCGTCCAGCTGTGGGGCCCGCTGGCCGACGCCGTCGCCGGCCGGGACATGAGCCGCGACCTCGCCGACGGCATGCTGCTGGCCGCGCCGTTCCTCGAACCGGTCGCGACGGCGGAGGGGGACGGGGCGAGTGGCGGGGAGCCGGACGGGGCGAAGGGCGCGGAGGAGGCCGGGGGCGCCGTCGACGGCGCCCGTACGCTGCTGCGCCTGACGCACCCGGGCATCGCCGAGGAGATCCGCGCGGGTCTGCCGGACGCCCGCGACGCCCAGACCAGGATCGCCATGGCGCTGCTGGAAGCGGTGCCGCAGCAGGACTGGTCCCGGGCCGACCCCTACATCCGCGACCATCTCGCGGCACACACCCTCGACGCCGGGCTCCTCCCCCAACTCCTCACCGACCCGGCCCTGTTCGCCCACGCCGATCCGGTGGCGATGCGGGCCGCCATCGAGGCCGTACCCCTGGAGCGGCTGGGCGCCCCGGCCCGGACGTATCTGCGCACCGCGCCGCTGCTCACCCGCTCCCGGGCACCGGCCGCCGTACGGGCCGCTTTCCTGGAGTCCGCGTTCGTCGAGGACGGGCTGGACCCCTACGCCCAGGCGCTGCACGGGCTCGACTTCGCCCTGCCCTGGCGCACGCTGTGGAGCGTGCCGCTGACCGGCGTCCGCGAGGTGACGGCAGGGACCCTCCCGCCGGAGGACGCCGAGGCCGCGGAGACGACGGCGGGACCGGCACCGGACGGGACGAACACCGCCGCCTCCCACCCCGTCGCCGCCCTCCTCGTCCCCCGGGGGACCCCTGGTTCCCACCCGGTGCCCGACCCGGACGGCGCGGCCGACGAGGACGGTGCCGCGGGCGCGCTCCTCGTCCACGAGCTGCTGCGCCCAGGGTACGTCGACGCCGACCCGGCACGGCTGCGGCGCCCCTCCGAGGCGGCGCGGGCCGCGGCGCCCTTCGGGTTCAGCCGCGGCGCCGACTACCTGCGGATCTGGGCGCGCGCGAGCCGGGAGGTGGTGGCCACGCTGCTCTCGGACACCCCGATCACCGGCGCCGACCTCTCCCCCGACGGCGTGCTCGTCGTCGCCACCGGGCGCGGTGTCACCGCCCGCCGGATCCTCGCCGCGCCGCCCGTGGCCGCTCCCACCGTGCCGGCCCAGCGCACCGGCTCCCCCGACTCCGCTTCTTCCGACGGCCTCGAAGGAGACCACTGATGATCACCCAGGCGCAGGCGCAGGCCACCGCCGCCCGCTGGCTCAACCCCGAGGGGCACCAGGGGCCGCCGCGCGAGGTGGCCATGCAGGAATTCGACCTCGGCTGGGTGGTGTGGGCCGTGCCGCCGCCCCCGGAGGTCGATCCGCAGACCGGGCAGCGGCGCCCGCCCGCCGAGATCGGCGCCGCGTGCGGTGTCGTCGACCGGGCGTCCGGCGAGCTGACGGTGTGGCCGTCGGTGCCGGTCGACGAGGTCGTCCGGATGTACCAGCACAAGCACGGCTCGGGTACGGATGCGCAGGGCGCTCCGGCTGAGGCCCCCGCCGAGCCGCCGGTCACCGGCCCGGGCAACACCGCCGTGGCGACCTACACCGACCCGTCGACCGGCGAGGAGACCACCCTCGTCCGCGTCGCGGCGCCCGGCGCGCCGCCCGTCGAGTACCAGCTCCATGACGAGCTGCGGCGGCTGGGCGTCAACCCCGCGGACGTCCGCGCGGTCCGCACGGATCTGCGCCCGGCCCTGCTCCCCGGCGGCTACCCGGCCGACTTCGTGCTGCGCGCCTTCCCGAACGCCGCCTTCTCCTGCACCGAGGGCTACGGCATGCGCCCCCAGGAGCGTGCGGAGGGCGTCGCCGGGCTGCTGCGGCACGTCGAGGCGATGCACCGGACGGCGGGCCGGCAGGCGCCGCCGCGCCCGCACCGGCTGCCGGTCCCGCAGGACGTCGAGGCCGCCCCGGCGATGCAGGACGTGGCCCTGGGCAAGCACCTCGTGGAGGTCTTCGGCCCCGAGGGGATCGAGCGTCCGCACCCCGACGCCCTCGGCGCGACCCCGCTGCCCGAGTCCACCCGGAACACGCTCACCCTGGCCGGGCTGCCCCTGACGGTGCCGCTCTTCTTCAGCGCCGACCGTCCGCAGTCCCCGCCCGCCGGCGGGCTGTTCACCGATGTGGCGACCCAGCTGCGCACCACGGGCACCCAGGCTCCGGAGCAGACCCTGACGACCCTTGCGGGCTACGTCCGGCTCGGCACGGACGGGCTCTACACGCTCGCCGTCCAGTGCGTCGCCCCGGAGAACAACCAGAGCCTGATCGGCACCGTCTGGGCCGTCCAGCCGTCCTCCGGCGGCGGCCGCTTCGTCAACCGCACCCTGGCCGCCTACCTCCGCTCCCTCGCCCTGCTGGCGACCACGCGCCGGCAGATGCAGGGCATGGACCCACGAGCGGCGGGCACCGCGGTCGCCGCCTTCCAGGAGCAGATCGCCGCCCTCGACTCCTGGGCCCTGGACGACGAGGGCAACTGGTGGTCGCTGATCATCGAGCAGATGTGGCACGGGTTGTTCTGAGGGGTGGAGTGAGGGGTGAGGGGTGAGGGACGGCTCGGAAACGGGCCGTCCCTCACCCGGAGACCGGCCCTCTCTCAAGGCAGTTGGGCAGCAGTCCGGCATGGGGCACATGAAGCCACCAGGCCGTCATGTCGACACAGGCCGCCTGGACGCCCTCAGGGCAACAGCAGCCAGTCCGCCGCCAGTGCGGCCGCCAGGCCGAGGCCCAGCATCCAGGTGCCGAGCCGGGTACGTCCGTGCCGGCTGAGTTCGATCACCACGCCGCAGAGCACCAGCGCCGCCCCGTACACCCCGACCACCAGCACCGACGTACGCGACGCCAGGCGCACCACGAGCACCACCGCCATCGCGGCCATCAGCACCGAGGCCAGGACGATGCGTATCCGCCGTGCCTGACGTGGCGTCAGCCCCACACGACTGTCGATCAGGGGCTCTTCATTGCCGGGCATGTCCATGAGGGGGAATGCTACGGGACCGGCGACCGCCACCACCCGCCACTCCCCCGCCCGGCGCCACCCACCCACAGGCGCCCACCCACGCGCCCACGCCACGCCTCAATCCGCCTCCTCCTCCCGCCCGTTGGGCATCACAATGCCCACGCTCCCTCCACACTCCTCGCCTTGACATGTCTGGTTCGAGATCACCTAAGGGTTGTCCCGTAAATGATCTTTGAGTCGCCTCGGGCATGGTCGGCCGCAGGTGTGGCCCGCTCGCCTATCCGGCGAGAGTGAGGTTGTGCATCCGGGCGATGCCGCGCATGGCGTGATGAACGCCGTCGCCTTTGAGGCGGCAGTCGCGGAGGATCTTCCAGGTCTTCATACGGGCGAAGACGTGCTCGACGCGGGCTCGGACCTGCTTGTGGGACTTGTTGTGTTCCTCTTTCCAGGCGAGGAGTTCGGTCTGGCCGCGCTCGTGGCGGTGCGGGATGACGAGGCCGGTGCCGGGGTAGCCGCCGTCGGCGATCGTGAGGGTCTTGCCGACTGTGGCCTTGGCGCCGGATTCCTCCCACGCCTTGCAGTCGTTGCGGTTCCCGGCGAGCGGCCGGCCGACCACGACGACCAGGCGGGTGTCGGCGTCGATGACGACCTGGTGGTTGGTGGAGTACCGGTAGTTCTTCGACTGCGCGGCGATGGTGTGATCCCGGGTGGGTACCAGGGTGCCGTCGACGATCAGCACGGTGTCCTTGGCGAACCGCTTTCGGGGCTGGAGCGCGAGCATCGGCCCGAGGTGGTCGATGATCCGGTCCGCAGCCGACTTGGATACCCCGAACAGCGGGGCGAGCTGCCTCATCGTCAGGTTCGTGCGCCAGTACGCCGCGACCAGCAGGGTCCGGTCCTCCAGCGGAAGGCTCCACGGCCGGCCCTTACGGACCGCGTCCGCACCCTCGCGCCGCAGAACAGTCACCAGCTTCCCGAAGGCACGCGGGCTCAGCCCGGTGAACGGGGCTATCCAGGACGGCTCCGACGCCGTGATCACACCAGACACAGCGAGATCATCTCACTCGTGACCAGCAGTTACGGGACAGCGCTTAGGGTGGATCACTAAAGACGCGACGGATTTCTGCGCGACATACACGGCATCATCACGGGGGCAAGCGTGACAGGCGGCAAGGCATTCGACGTAGATCCGGATGTACTGCACACGCAGGGCACCACCTTCGTCCACCTCGGCGGCGATTTCTCCAAAGCGTCGAAGAAGCTCCAGGACGACCTGGAAGGCCTCGGCAGCCCATGGGAGAACTGCGACTTCGGCGACATCTTCGAAACGATCTACACGCCCCTCCGCGACGGCATGTTCGAGTCGATGGACTCCTTGGGTGAGCGTCTCGAAGGCATCGGCGACAAGTTGCAGCAGATGGCCGGTTCGTACACCGAATCCGACCAACAGGGCATCCACACCATCAGCGCCGTAGGCCACCCGGCTCTCTGAGTTCCACCCGCCGCACCCACTGGCCACCCGGCAGCGGCCCCCTCACCCCTCCCTTTTCCTCGCCTCCCTTTTCCTCGCCTCCCTTTTCCTCGCCTTCCTTTCCTTTCCCTTCCCTTCACTTTCATCTTCTCCTTCTCCCTTCTCCTTCTCCCTTCTCCTTCTCTTTCTCTCCATTGCGCTCGGCAATGGGCTACCACCGCACGGGGGACAATCACTGTGTCTTTGACGCTGCCAAGCGAGGTGGCTTGGGTCCTTGACCTGCTCGGCTACAACTGGCCGGACGCCGACGAGGACAAGCTCCACGAATGCGCCCAGGTCTGGCGCAACTTCGCCGAGGCGGTCAACCGGGCGTCTTCCCAGGGCTCTTCGGCAGCGGGCGAAATCGTCTCGGCAAACTCCGGCGAGGCCGTCGAAGGCTTCTCCCAGGAATGGGGGTCCTTCGCCGGCGGCGGCGACAGCGGGGACAACTACCTCCGCGACGCGGCCGCCGCGGCGGAAGTCATCGCCGTCGCCTTCGACGCGGCGGCCATCGCCGTGCTGGCGGGAAAGATCGCCGTCATTGTCCAGCTCGTGATCCTGGCCGCGGAAATCATCGCGGCCCAGGCCGCCGCGCCCTTCACCCTCGGCCTCTCCGAGATCGGCGCCGCAGGGGGAACCCAGGCGACCCGCGTGGTGGTCCGCCAGATCCTCGACAAGATCAAACGCGAGGTCATGGAAGCGGCCACCAAGGCCATGGAGCACGCCACCATGGACGCCATCAAGAAGATGGCGAAGAAGGCCGTATCCAAGGAAGCCCGCAAGATCGCGACGGATTACGTCAAGAAGACGGTCAAGGAGACCGTCAAGGACAAGGTCGTCGACCAGGCGAAGGAAATCGCCAAGGACAAGATCGTCGAAGAGGGCAAGAACAAGGCCAAAGAGGCCGCCACGGAGATGGCCCAGAACGTCGCCCAGCAGGGCGTCGAGAGCCACTTCGGCGCGCGCGACGGCATCGACTGGGGCGAAACCGCCGACATCGGCAAGGACAAGGCCGGCGAATACGTCGACGGCCTCAAGGAAGGCGCCCAGGAATACAAGGACGGCGTCACCAGCCTGGCCGACCCCGGCACCTACCTCGACCACGCCAAGGACGACCTCACCACCCGGGGCCTGGACGCCGCCCAACGCCACACCGACCGCCACACCGGCGGCGCCGCCACCCGCCACCAGGACGTCACGGACGAGGTCCGCTCAGTCTTCGGCTGACCCGCCAACACCCCCGGCCACACCATGGGCAGACGGGCCCTAGGCGATGGGCTGAACCCCGCCCGCCCCTCCCTCATCCCACACACTTCGGGGTCCGCAGGCTGAACCGCCCTGCGGACCCCCAAGAATTACGCCTTCACACGGCCACTGCGTCACTGCCCGGGCGGCGGCACCTGAGGAAACGACCCCGGAACACCCTGCTGTTGCTGATACGGCCCCGGCTGCTGATACGGGCCGGGGTGCGGGTAGGGCGCCGGACTCTGATTGGGGGTGGGTTGGTGATACGGCCCGGGCTGCGGGTACGGACCGGCATTCGGGTAGGGACCGGTCTGCTGGTAGTGACCGGGCTGCTGAGGCGCGAAGCCATGACCCCCGAAGCTACCGGGACCGCCGTTGGGCGGCCCACCGCGGCCGTTCTTCTTCTGCAGCACAACGACGACGGCGATGACCGCGACGACAACTAGGACACCAACCGCGATACCCACGATGGCGCCTGAACCCAGACCTGCGCCCTTCTCACCACTTGCCTGCTGGCCGCCGCCACCTGCGCTCGCCGCAGCCCCGCCTCCGGACGCATTCATCTTGGGTGCCTTGAGTGGACCGTTCTTGGAGCCGGCAGGGATTTCCCTGGTCAGTGCGCTGTAGGGACGAATTACGCCGAACCCGTAGTGCGAGTCCGGAAGGCTGATGCCTTCTTCACCCTTTGGAAGCGCCGCTGTCTTCACAAGGCGATTAGCGATCTGGCCGGCGGAAAGGTCAGGGAACTTGGAACGCAGCAAGGCTGCGGCAGCTGAAACGTAAGCCGCGGAATCGGATGTGCCGTCCGCCAGCCGGTACTGCCCAGGAGTAGCCGAAGCAGAAGTGATCTCCACGCCAGGAGCCGTCAGCATGAGTTCATCGCCAGAGTTGGACTTGGCCCACATCTTTCCGGCTCTGTCCACAGTACCTACAGCTACAACGCCCGGGCTGGCAGCCAACCCACCAAGCTTCGTCTCACCGTCGTTTCCGGACGCCACCACGACAAGGGCGTCCTTCTGTGCCGCATAAGCCAGAGCGCTCCTGTCAGCATCGGTGAGAAACGCGGGGCCGATCGACATGTTGATGACCGAGGCATCATGATCGACTGCGTATCTGATCCAATCACCCGGACCGGAGTTCTCCGATCCGGCTCCGACCTGCGGCCTCCCAACGGGCAAGATCTTCGCGTCGGGCGCAAGACCCATTACACCGTCGGCACTACCGGTGCCATGCCCGTGCCCGGCGATGAGCGATGCCATGCCGGTCCCGTGGTCACCCGGCCCCTTACGATCCCCGCGCCCGCCATCGATGAAACTCTTCCCGGGCAGCACATTTCCCTGCAAGTCCGGATGGGCACCGTTCACGGGATCATCGATCACCGCAACCGTGACGCCCTTACCCGTCGACTCCTTCCAAATGCTGGCAGCGTCAAAGGCCTTGAGTGGCCATTGATCATCCCTGCTCTGATCAGCCAAGGCGACCGGGGCAGCCCCGAAGAGCAGCACTCCCGCCACGACCACGCCGCCCACCGCACACAGCTTCCGCGTGAAACTCATTTCGAAATCCCCCACAAGACAACTTGGGGCCCGCAGCAACAACACTGCGAGCCCCAAGTCCATTCTGATGATCGACTATCGCGTCCCTGCGCCGTCCGCCATCACCACGTATCGGACGACACCGTCAAGCGGCCAACCACGACGAAGGCCTGACGGCACTACGCACGACACCATCTACTGGCCGGGCGGCTGGTTAGGAGGCGGCGGGAAAGAACCAGGTGCAGTCGGCTGCTGGTAGGCGCCTGGCTGCTGCTGGTACGGGGCGGGAGGCTGCTGGTACGGGCCCGGCTGCTGCGGGAACCCGGGGCCGCCGTAGCCACCAGGGCCGCCGGACGGCGGTCCGTTACGACCGTTCTTCTTCTGCCGCACCACGACGATCACGATGAGCGCGACCACGACCAGAACGCCGGCCCCAATGCCCACAATGGCGCCCAGTCCGAGCCCACTGCTCTTCTGTTCACCGGACTCGCCACCAGTACCCGACGAACCGAGAGCAGTTGCGCCACCGGCACCGGCCCCCGGCTCAGTCTTGGGAGTCTTCAGCGGGCCGTTCTTCGAACCGGCCGGGATGTCCTGAGTCAGCGCCCTCAAGGGCCGGATGAAGCCATACCCGTAGTGCGGGTCAGGGAGCTTCATGCCTTCCTGCCCCGGCGGCAGTCCAGCCGTCTTCACCAGCCGGTTGGCGATCTGGCCGGCAGTGAGGTCTGGGTACTTGGCACGGAGAAGAGCTGCGGCACCGGAGACGTACGCTGCTGCGTCGGATGTGCCATTGGCCAATCGATAAGGCTTGGACGCCCCTGCAGACCTGATGAGAGTCCCAGGTGCCGTGACCATCGTCTGCGGACCGTAGTTGGACTTGTCCCACACCTTGCCAGCCTTGTCGACTGCACCAACAGCCATTACGCCAGGGTGAGATGGCAACTCATCAAGATGCCCTTGTCCCTCGTTACCTGTCGAGACCACAAGGAGGACGTTCTTCTTAGCCGCATAAGAAAGCGCCTCCTTCTCCTGATCGGTTAGCGCAGGCGTGGTAATCGACATGTTGATGACGGACGCGCCATGGTCGACGGAGTATTTTAGGGCTTCAGCCAGACTGTCCCCGGCGTTCAAATCTGGTACATCAGCTTCGCGGGGAACTGCTACCGGCAGGATCTTGGCATCGGGAGCAAGGCCCTTTACCCCTTCCGAACCACCGGCGCCATGCCCATGGCCAGCAATAATGGAAGCCATCGCAGTACCATGATCGTTTACGCTTTCATGGTCTGCAGTTCCACCTTTCACAACATCTTTCCCTGGAAGTACATTACCCTTCAAGTCAGAGTGAGCCGCATTAACGGCATCATCGATCACGGCGACCGTGACACCCTTACCAGTAGATTCCTTCCACACATTTGCGGCGTCAAATGACTTCAACGGCCATTGATCATCTCTGATTTGGTCCGCAAGAGCGGTCGGAGCGGCGCCGAAGAGCAGTGCTCCCGCCACCACCGCGCCGCCCACCGCACGCAGCGTCCGCGTGAAGCTCATGCCGTACACCTCTCCGTAGCGACGGTGGGGCCCGTAGCCCGAGGGCTGCGGGCCCCACCTCGATTCCGCCGAGCACCCTATCCGGACTGAGGGGCCCTACTCGATGACCTTCGGCGCCACGTTGCGCTCCGGCGTCCAGGTCTCCTCTTCTTCGACCAGGTAGTCGGGGCGCTCTCCGTTCTCGCCCTTCTTGTCCTTGCCCTTGGCGCCGTGGACTCCATGAGCACCGGACATTCCTGCCGGGCGGCGACCGCCTGCAGCACCCTGCTGCGTACCGCCACGACTTCGATGCAAGCCGGAGCCTCCCTGGCCCGCGGCACCGGGCTTGCCTCCCTTGCCACCGATGACACCGCCCTTTTGCCGCGCCAGCGGACCCCCCTTGCCGCCAGCACCAGCGCCCTTGGCGCCGGCCCCCTTGGCGGCGCCAGCGGCTCCACCCATTCCCGGCATGCCGGCGCGACCACCCCGGGCGCCCGCTCCAGCACCTGTGCCGCCGGTACGAGCTCCGCCTGCGGCGCCGACACCCCCGACCATCCCAGGTGCACCGGAGCTACCGATGCCCGGACCAGAGCCTCCACCGACGCTTCCAGCGCCTGTGCCCAGACCACCGGTTCCTACAGCGCCGCCGACACCACCGCCGCCGATTCCACCAGCGCCGGCGCCTCCGCCGGTTCCCAGGCCACTCCCTCCTGAGAGGCCGTCGAGTCCGGTGCCTACATGCGGCGCAGGCGTCTTCGGCACGCTACCGATACCGCCGTCAATGCCGTGCGGTCGCGGCGCTTCCATTGCCGGTGGCGTGGTGTAACCGCCGCCGTCCCTCATACCCGGGATGTTCGGCGCAGTGCCGCCCTTCGGGCCTGACGGAGTCGGACCGTATGCGCCAATCGGGGGGATGGGAACGTCGCTACCATCGCGGTCCGGCACCTCGTCGTCGGCGCGGCCCACGCCCCGACCACCGATCGGCGGCTTCCCCATAGCCGTCACACCCGCCCGGTAGGTGGTCGCCAGCTGCTCCATGTAATGGGCGGCCTCGAGCTCGCGTTCGCGGTCGATCGACAGACTTCCCCGGTTTTTGTTGACGGCGTCGTAGATGCTCATCTTCGGGTTGGCCAGGTCGGCGTTCAGCTGCGAGTCGTCCCGGCCGTCGCCGCCCGTCATTCCGCCGATGAGACCGCCGACCAGGGCACCGCCGCCCGGCATGATGCTGTTCCCGATGGCCGCGCCCTTTCCGGCGCCGGAACCCAATCCGTCGGCGGCACGGTCCTTGATGCGCTCCCACTCGCTGGGCTCCTGGACGCCCTCGACCGCCTTCTTGACGGACGCCAGCCGCTCGCTGATCTGGTGCAGGACGTAGCCGGTGTTGTGCGGGTAGGCGGCAAGCTTGGCGAAGTTGTTGCTGATTTTCTGCGCCTCGGCTGCGAATTGGTCCGCGGAGGTGCCGTGCCAGGACTGCAGGACCTTGGTCACCGCATCATCGAACTTCTTCTTGATGCCGTCATTCCAGTCCTGCGAGGTCCAGTCGCTGCCGCCGCCGACCAGCTTGATGCGGACGAGCTTCCAACCCTCGGCGACGTTGCCGACTTCGCCCGGATTGGAGCCGTCGACCATCTGCTTGACCTGGTTCAGCCTCAGCTTGGTGAACTGAGGCCGACTCTGGCCGACTTCGTAGCTCTGATCCTGAGCCGCGCCCGAACCCGCCTGCGCCGAACCGGCGTTCTTTGGTACATGGACCTCGGCGGGCTTGAACTTATCGTGATTCGAAGCCATCTGCTGTCCCCCACTCCGTCATCGAACATGCTCCATCTGTCACTGCAATCAACCCGCCGATGTCACGACATGTTGACGGTGTTGTCCGCCTCGGCATCCTGGTAGGCACCCCTGACCTTGGACGACTTCTTGCCGAACCGGTCGATCAGGCCTTCCACCATCTCCATCAGCTGCTCGATGTCGCCTTTCATGGCGCCATGAGCCTGATACAGCTGGCTTTCCTCGGCGAATCCCTGCCCCAGGGTGCCCTTTGCCAGATAGGTGCTGTTCTTGGCCGTGCTCGTGGAGTCGCCCATCATCTGGAGGACGTGGTTGAGCTCCTTCACCACCTGGTCCAAAGCGTCCAGGTCAACGCCGTACTCGCCTTTACCACCCATGATTAAGCCTCCCCGTGTGTTCGCAAACCAGTCTTTCGGCGCCAGTCGCGGAGTGCGATGGCGGAGCCAACTACCGTGCCGACGGCGAGAAGTCCGCCGCCGACGATGTAGATGGAATAGCGGGCGCGCCGGTCCTCGGGGCTTTCGCCGAGGGCGACGGCGACCGGGTGGATGTTGGAGCCGTCAGCCACGTTGGAGGGCTTGTCCGGCTTCGGTTCTCCGGTGGGCACCGTGTTGTCGTTGAGGGCCGCGACCGGGTCGACGACGCCCCAGCCGATGAAGTCGTTCCGGTTCGGGCGGACGCGCTCGGCGGTCTCCTCCAGGTGCCAGATCAGCTGCTGCGGGGCCCAGGTGGGGTGCTTCGCCTTGAGCAGGGCCGCGGCGCCCGCGACGTAGGGGGCGGCGAAGCTGGTGCCCTGGTCGACGCAGTTTCCGCCGTCGGGGACGGTGGAGACCATGTCGACGCCCGGCGCGGCGATCTGGACGAACGTGCCGGACTGGGAGAAGGGTGCCCGCTCGTTGTTCCGGTCCGAGGCGGCCACTGCGAGGACGTTGGGGTAGTCGTCCGAGTAGGCAGCTGGGTACATGTTCTTCTCGCCGCCGTCGGCGCCGCCGTTGCCGGCCGAGGCGACGATCAGGACCTTGTGCGCGTTGGCGTACTTGACCGCGTTCTCAAGGGTGGGCAGCAGGCGCGGGTTGGCGGAGGTGCCCTGCGAGATGTTGATGATGTCCACGTGCTCGTCGACGGCCTTTTTGATGGCCGTGGCGAGGCTGTCGGCGGTGCCGGGCTTTTCCTGCGAGGTCTGCTGGAAGGGGATGACGGTCGCGTCGGGCGCTATTCCGTAGAAGCCGGAGCCCTTGAAGGGGCGGGCGGCGATGATGCCTGCCACTTTGGTGCCGTGACCGACCTTGTCATCGGTCGGCTTTCCCTTGACGAGGGAGATGCCGCCGCTGCCGATGGCACCTTTGATCTGCGGGTTCTGCGCATCGATTCCGGTGTCGATGACGCCGACCCGGATTCCCTTTCCCTTTCCGTACGCCCACATCTGATTGGTGAGTATGCGCTGGAGCGACCACGGGGTTTCTTTGATGTAGTCGGCGCCGAACTTGCACTCACCGCTGTTGAGCGGGACGTTCTCGTCCGCGACGGCCGGTGCGGCGGTGAGGCTGGACAGGCCGACGAGGCAGGCCGCCGTGACCAGGGCGCCCGTCGTGCGGCGACGGTGCCCGGCTCGATGACCGATGGCGCGAGATCCCACGGGTTGTCTGCTCTCCATGAGGGGCGGAAGGGGAGGGGCGAGGAGGGAGTGGGGAGGGGAGGTGGAGACATGCGGGCGGCCGTGTGGACGGCAGAAGGGCGAGCGCACTGAAGCAGCGCGCTCGCCCTCTTGGACCACTGTGCGAGCCGTCGGGGCTGCTCAGCCGATCGCTATCCGTACGTGTGCCGACGCGAGGTCAGCCCGCCCAGATACCGGAGTTCTTGTGCTCGGTGGCCTGGTAGTTCTGGGCGGCCTGGTCGAGCGCCTTGGCGATGGCCTCGAGCGTCGAGTGCAGGGAGGCCGCACGCTGGTCCCACTCGCGCTGGCGGGCCTGGTAGCCCTCCTGCGCCGCGCCTTCCCAGCTGGCGGCGATCTTCTTGACGCCGGCCTCGAGGTCGTCGAGCTGCTGGCGGATGTTGTTGGCAGTACCGCGCACGTCGGAACTGGCCTGGGAGATCGTCGCAAAATTAACGAGGATCTGGCCTGACATGGTGTCTCCTCAGGAGTTGATGAAGCCTGGTCGATTCATGCCGCAGCGGGCCGGCGGGCGTACCCGACAGGCCCGTGCTGCGGCCGCTGAGCCACTGCGCCGCACGGAGCGGCGCGGCTCCGTCATCCGAACGGGGAAGCCGAGGCGGAGACGTGCGAAATCGACTGGGCCTGCTCCTCTTCGGAGGCGGAGTAGTTCTTCGTGGTCTCGTCGATCGCTTCCTTGATCTCACCCAGAAGCTGGTTGAGACGGTTGGCGTCCTCGTTCACCTGCGTCTGCAGCTGGTTGTACGAGGAGGCCGCAGCACCCTTCCACCCGGACGTGATGGTGTCGACGACCGTGTTCAGGCGCGAGATCTCGCCCTGGATCGACTGGTTGACCGAGGAGATCTTGCCGCTGAACGCGACCATCTCCTCCTCGGTGGTTGTGTACTGCTGACCAGCCATAGTCAACGTCCCCCATGAGACTTGTACGTCGTACCGCGCCGCACCGACGAAGCCGGCTTGCGTGGTGGGCATCTCCTGCTGACGCCTTCGCTCACTTTAACCACTCCACACGTCTGTTCCCAACTGGGGGAGGCCCCTTGTTGCGGGATCACAACATGCTCAACTCGCCCGTGAGGAAACCGTGTTCAGGGAATCGGGGCAGATGCGGTGCTATCGGTCAGGAAGGGAAATTCCGGCGGTCAAGAAAGATCGCGGGGAAGAAGTCGCGATTCTGCGGGAAGCCGGGCCGACGGTCCCTGAAGGGTATCGGCCCGGCCCCCTCGCGTCACGAAGCCTGCGGCTTGCGGGCGCTTTGCACGTCCAGCAACGGGCCCGCCGAAAGGAGTTCGGACCACGTCTTCAGGATGAGCGGGGGGTGCGCGTCCTTGTAACCGAGACGGAGTTGCGACTGGCCGCCCTCCTGGGTGGCCTTGCCGGCTTTCTGACCGTCGTTGTTCTCCGGAACGGAGTAGCGCAGACCGGTGTCGGTGACCAGGAAGAGACTGCCGAACTTCGCGGAGGGCGTGGCGGCCTGGCGGTACAGCAGTCCGCTGCCGGGGGTGACATACGAACTCGCGCCGGGAGCGATTTTGGCGGGGTAGTCCTTGCCGACCCAGGTCTGCATGTCGGGCACGCCGTTCGGGAATCCCAGCCGCTTGTTCGCCTCACCGGGGAGCTTGGTGCTGGTGCCCTTGTAGACGCTGCAGGAGACCCCGTTGTCCGTGGGGTTGATCAGGCCGCCGGTCTGCGAACCCTCCTTGAAGTTGTTCGCTGCGGAGACGGCCTCGGTGGGCCAGGGCATGTCGATGTCGGTGCCCTGGATCTTGCCCAGGTAGGTCTCCGCGCGGCCCTCGTCGTCCTGCTTGAGGGTCATGCTCGTGGTGGAGACCTCCACGGGCTTGAGCGCCGTGCCGTCCGGGTGCACGTCCTTGGCGTTCTGGCCCTCCAGGAGGAGGTTGGCCACGAAGTCGGACACCTTGTAGACGCCGTCGGCCTGGACCACGTACTTCTGCCGGCTGTCGCGCGCCTGCAGCACCGTGCCGATGGTGCGGGTGCCGTCCGGGACGCCCAGGGCGGCGGACTTGTGCCCCGCGCCGGAGATGCGCGGCATGGCGATCGGGACCGGGCTCTTGATCAGCGTGTCCATGAACTGCTGGGAGACCTTCTGCGGTTCGGCGGAGTCCCCGAAGATGATGCGCTGGAGGTCGCTGTTGGCCTTCGCCGGGCCCTGCTCCGGCGCCACCTTTCCGCCGAGCGTGGCGTCGAACTCGAAGGCCATGCCCTTCTCGTCGACCAGCCAGCGCTTCCCCTTGGGATCCTCGATGTAGAGCGCCTGGTCGTTGTCGAGCTTGCCCTTGCCCTCGACGAGGTCCTTGTCCTTGCCGCCGAGGACGAACACCGTCTGCTGGGGCTTGCTGTTCTCGCCACTTCCCGGACGGTCGCACACCGCCCAGGCCTTGGGCTTGTCCACCTCGTCCTTGCCGGGAAGGCGGTCGGGCGCATAGGGAATTCCGACGGCCGGGCCGTGCGGAAGCTTTCCGTCGAGTTCGGAATCCTTGACCTGAACGACCTGGAACTTATCGGGGTCGAGAAGAAGTCGGGCCGAGGCGAGGTTCAGGACGGGGTGCAGAAGCTTATGGCTCTTTCCGCTGGAGTCCGTGTTCGGCAGCACGACATAACGCGTGGTGGAGTCGGAGCCGACAATGACATTGGACCCCACGGTGTCCCAACCCTGCGGGGCAACAGGCCGGAGAATGCCGCAGGCACCGAATCCCACCAGCACCACGACGCCCATCACGATGCTCGGCACCACCGCCTTCAGCGGCTTGGGGGCACTCTCGATCGAACCGTTCGGCAGCGGCTTCAGAAATGCCGCATTCGTGCGCTTTCGAGCAAACGAATACGCATTCAGCTCGTCCCGACGTGATGCCATTGTTGCTTTCTCTCCCCGCCTGTTGGATCCACCGCGACCGCCCCCGGCACTCACGCCGTAGCGCCCTCTACTATGCCGTGTGTCGATCGACCCGTACGGTACGGGTGCCACCTTCCGACGCACCAGTCACAGTGGCGACCGATAGGCCTAGAGCCACACCACCAGTAGAGGAGCAGGCCGGGGGATGTCCAGCGCCACCAGGGCTCGACGCCGCAATGGGCGGCAACAGCAGCAACAGCCTTCTGCTGCGCCGCAATACGCGGGAAATGCTGACCAAAACGGTACAGCTCAGGGCAACAGAGAAAATGGCGGCCCGGGTTCCGCGGCCCGCCCGGCCGGTCCGGTGGCACCGCGGCTGCGCCAACAGGCCGGAACCATCGGCGGCGTCCGCGTACAGCAGCTGGCCATCATCGAACTCGCCGTGGCACTGGTGCTGGTGGGCTGGACGATCCATCCGGCCGCGCTGACCGTGGCGATCGTGATCGCGGCCGTGCTCGTCGTCTTCGCGCTCGGCCGCCGGCGGCGCATTCCGCTGCCGGAATGGATCACCACCGTGCGCGCGATGAAGCGCCGCGGCAAGAACGGCGCCGCCGCGCTCGCGGCCACCCAGGGCGCCGACCCGGCCTTCGCCCCGGTCGTCGAGTGCGAACCGGCGCTGCAGACCTACGAGTTCACGACCGAGTCCGACCAGCGGGCCATCGGCTTCGTCGGCGACGGTACGTTCCTGACGGCCCTGGTGCAGGTGGACGCCCGCGACGAGCCGCTGCGGCCGCAGCGCGGCAGCCACATGCTGCCGCTCGATGTATTGCACACCGCGCTCGACATCGAGGACATCCACCTGGAGTCGGTGCAGTTCGTCCAGTACACCCAGCCCGCGCCGGCCCCGCATCTGCCCGAACAGGCCGTCGCGGCCCGCTCGTACGCGCCCCTCCAGGCGCAGACGCAGACCCCGGCCCTGCAGCTGACCTGGATCGCGCTCAAGCTCGACCCCGAGCTGTGCGCGGAGGCGATCGAGGCCCGCGGCGGCGGGATGGAGGGCGCCAAGCGTTCGCTGCTGCGCGCCGCCGACCAGCTCGTCAGCCGGCTGACCGCGCACGGGGTGCGCGCGCGGGTGCTCGACGAGCGCGAGGTCGTGGCCGCGATCGGCACCGCGGTGTGCGTCAGCCCGCGGGCGGCCAACGGCGCGATGGGCCGCGAGGGCCGGGCGGCCCGCCGCACCCAGGAGACGGTCCGGGCGATGCGCTGCGACGACCGCTGGCACTCCACGTACTGGATCGGCCGCTGGCCCCAACTGGGTGCGGGCGGGGCCCCGTTGGCTGCCGTCACCCAGCTGCTGACCAGCACCCGGGCGATGGCCAGCACCTTCGCGCTGACCGCCACGCACGGCGGCGGCCGCGCCCCGGCCATTTCGGGCTACGTCCGTCTTTCCACCCGTAGCGAGGACGAACTCACCGCCGCCCAGAGCGAGTTGGAGCGTCGTTCCGGTTCCGTGAAGGTCGGGCTCGTCCGGCTCGACCGGGAACAGTTGCCCGGCCTGCTGGCCACGCTTCCCCTCGGAGGTACCCGCTGATGGCCTCTCCCACCTATCAGCCCCGCGTCAACACCAACGGCAACGGCTGGCGCAATCCGGTCGGGGGCACCGACGGCAGCCGCCGGCCCTCGCACCAGCCGCGCCAGGAGGAGGAGCAGGCGGGCCCGGACGGCCCGAAGCTGCTGCCCGGCTACGGCCTGCGCGGTCCGCGGCGCAGCCCGCACGTCCTGACGCCCGAATCGCTCGCCTCGCTGACCCTGCCGGTCGGCGACGACGGCGTGATCATCGGCATCGACCCGCAGAACCAGCCCGCCGTGCTGAGCCTGCTGCGGCCGGCGCCGCTGGAGATCGTCCTGGTCGGCAGCGTGTGGATGGCGCAGGTGCTGGCGCTGCGCACGGTCGCCACCGGTGCCCGGGTCGCGGTCGAGACGGCGCGGCCCCCGGCCTGGGGGCAGATGGCGCAGGCCGCGGGCGGCGGGCAGCAGTGTGTGTCGGTCCACGACGTACGCCAGATCGCACCCCAGGGCCCGTCGGTGTCAAGCCCCGTTCTGGTCATCCGGGACATGGGTGCGCGGCCGCCGCGCAATCAGCTCGCCCCGGGCCCCTGGCAGTCGGTGCTGACCGTGCTGCCGTTCCTCGGGCCGCGCTCGCCGCAGATGCTCGGCCGCGCCGATCTGGTCGGTCTGCAGCGGCTTTCGCCCGAGGAGGCGGAGGTTGTGACGCGAATCATGCGGCTTCCGGAGCAGGTCGGCGCGGTGCTGCCGACGCTCAGCGACAACGCCATGCTGTGGTGCTCGCGCGACGGCCACCAGTTCGTCATGACCCAGCCCACGGAGGCGGAGACCAACCTGCTCGGCGGTCCGCGCCGGATGGACTGAGCAACTGACCGGCGCCTCGGGCGTGTTGCCCGCGGCGCCGGTCGGTGCGGCACGGCCAGGGCCGTCCGCGGAGACGAAGACGGGCGCATCCTGGGTGCGCCCGTCAGTCGTGCCGAAAGCGCACGAAGACGACATGGCATCGACTGCCACTGTGCGCCGACTCTTGATTAGGCTGTGCGGGAGAGCCGCAGGAGCACAGCCCGACGGCAGTCGATACGGGGATGGACAGCTAGTCTGGGCGCAACCCCGGGTGGTGTGTTCCGACTTCCGCTACATCCGATCGATCCGCCTGTATCCGGTCCTGCCGTTCAGGTGCGTTGCAGTACACCAGGAGGCACAGTGAACGAGCAGGAGGCTTTCCGTCCGGACGGAAACGATCCTGACGACGACCAGTCCGAGTTCGACCTGACCGGTGAGTTCAAGATCGACTTCGCCGCGCCGGCCTGGTACGCGAGCAACGACACCAGTGGTGGCGGCGCGGGTGCTGCGCCCTCCCCCGCGGCTCCTCCTGCGTCTTCGTCCACCCCCGCGCCCCCCGGGCCGCCGACGGGGCAGCCGCTGCCCGGGCCCGCTCAGGCCGCGCCGCCCGGCTTCCCGACGCTGCGCCCGCAGGACGCGGGCACCGAGCCGGCCGCCACCGCTCCCCCGGCCGCGCCGGAGGTCCCCGCGGATCCCGCCCCGTCCGCCGACGCCGGTGCCGGCACCGGAAATCGGCGCGCCGGCACCGGCGGCGACCCGTCGGCCTCGCTCTGGGACGACGAGGAGGACGACGCGGCGGACGACACCACGCCCCTGACCGCCGACGGGTCCGCGCCGGAGCCCGCGCCCGCCGACCCGGCACCGCACGCCGAGGCCGCGACCGCCTCCGCCGCCTCCGCCGCTCCCGCCGAGGACGGCTCCCCGGCCCCCGAGGCCACCGCCGTGCCGCAGCCCGCACCCGTGCAGCCCGCGCCCGACCTGCCCGGCCCCGAGGCCGCCGCACAGGGCGCCCGGCCCACCACGGGCCACCAGCCCGAGCAGCGCCAGCAGCCGGAGCAGGGGCAGCAGCCGGAGCAGGGGCAGCAGCCGGAGCAGGGCCTGCCGCCCCAGGGAGTTCCTCCGCAGGGCATGCCCCCGCACGCCGTTCCGCAACAGGATGTGCCGCAGCAGGCCCCGCCGCAGATGCCCCCGCAGGCCGTGCCCCAGCAGGGAGTTCCCCCGCAGGGCGCGCCGTGGGGCGCCGCCGCCGGCGGCGGTCAGCAGGGCGTCCCCGGGCAGGGCGCACTGCCGCCGCTGCCGCCGGAGTTCCAGCCCGCCGACCCGCACGCCCAGGCGCAGGCCCAGGCCGCCCAGCAGGCTCAGCAGTCACAGCCGCAGGCCCCCGTGCAGCAGCAGCCGCAGCAGGCACCGCAGCACCCGCAGGCCGGCCACCCGCAGGGCCAGCACGCGCAGTACGGCGGCTACCCGCAACAGCAGCAGGGCGGATACGGCTACCCGCAGCCCGCCTACGGCTACCCCCAGCAGGGCCAGCAGCCGCAGCAGCACCCCCAGGCGGCCGCGCAGCAGCCCGCGTACGGCTATCCGCAGACCGGCGCGCAGGGCTACCCGCAGCAGGGCCAGCAGACACAGCAGGCCTACGCCCAGCAGCAGGCCGCCCAGCAGGCGCAGGCCGCTCAGGCGCAGGCGCAGGCGCAGGCCGCCCAGGCACAGCAGGCCCACCAGGCTGCCCAGGCCCAACAGGCACAGCAGGCCCACCAGGCCGCGCAAGCCCAACAGGCCGCGCAGGCCCAGCAAGCAGCCCAGGCACAGCAGGGCCAGCAGGCACCACAGAGCCAGCAGACCCCGTACCAGCCACTCCCCGGGCAGCAGGCCGGCGACCCGAACGCGGCGGCGAACTACGCGTCGTACTCGCAGCCGGGTCAGCAGCAGCCGCAGCAGCGGGCCGCCCCCGGCGCGCCGCTCGGCTACAGCGCCGCGGTGGAGCTGACCTCCGACCGGCTGCTGCGCAACCAGCCCAAGAAGCGCAAGCCGGGTGCCAACGCCCAGCCGTCCAAGTTCAAGCTGGGCGCGAAGAAGGAAGAGGCGGAGCGGCAGCGCAAGCTGGAGCTGATCCGTACGCCGGTGATGTCCTGCTACCGGATCGCGGTGATCAGCCTCAAGGGCGGTGTCGGCAAGACCACGACCACCACGGCCCTCGGCTCCACCCTGGCCTCCGAACGGCAGGACAAGATCCTGGCGATCGACGCCAACCCGGACGCCGGCACGCTCGGCCGCCGGGTGCGGCGCGAGACCGGTGCGACCATCCGTGACCTGGTGCACGCGATCCCGCATCTGCACAGCTACATGGACATCCGCCGGTTCACCTCGCAGGCCCCGTCGGGCCTGGAGATCCTCGCCAACGACGTGGACCCCGCGGTCTCGACGACGTTCAACGACGAGGACTACCGGCGGGCGATCGACATCCTCGGCCGGCAGTACCCGATCATCCTCACGGACTCGGGTACCGGTCTGCTCTACAGCGCGATGCGCGGAGTGCTCGACCTCGCCGACCAGTTGATCATCATCTCCACGCCGTCCGTGGACGGTGCGAGCAGTGCGAGCACCACCCTGGACTGGCTGTCCGCGCACGGCTACGCCGACCTGGTGCAGCGCGGCATCACGGTCATCTCCGGGGTCCGCGAGACCGGCAAGATGATCAAGATCGATGACATCGTGTCGCACTTCGAGACCCGTTGCCGCGGGGTGGTGGTCGTCCCCTTCGACGAGCATCTCGCCGCCGGCGCGGAGGTCGACCTCGACATGATGCGGCCCAAGACCCGCGAGGCGTATTTCCACCTCTCCGCCTTGGTGGCCGAGGACTTCGCACGGGCACAGCAGGCCCAGGGGATGTACCCGCAGCAGCAGATGGGCGACCCGTACGCCGCGCAGCAGATGGGCAACGACCCGTACGCCCAGCAGCAGTACGGCCAGCAGGGTCAGCCCCCGCAGGGCCAGCCGCAGCAACCCCAACAGCCCCAGCAGGGTCAGCCGCCGGCCGGCTACCCGCCGCAGCAGGGCGGCTGGACCCAACAGCCCGCCCAGCCGCCGGCGCACTGGCAACAGCAACAGCCCGCCCCCGACGCCCCCCAGCCCGAGCAGCAGGGCGGACTGGGCCCCGGGTGGCAACAGCAGCCGCCTCCGCAGTGAGGCGCGGGCAGCACGCATGAACGGGGCGGGGCCCGACACCTGAGAGGTGTCGGGCCCCGCCCCGTATCACGTCAACCCCCGTACGAGTGACCGACTCCCAGCCTAACTCCGCCCGGATCCGGCCGAGTTGCCGCTTCCGCAGCTCTACACCCGCCCACCCCCCGAAGGGGGGTGGGCGGCGGGGAAAAAACCGGCGCAGAAAAGCCACGAGGGCAAGGCCGCGGAGAAGAGCCACAGACGAAGCGTCGGAGCCGGCCCACAGGGGAAGGCGTCGGAGCACCTCCACAGCGGCGGGGCGGCGAACCCCGCTCCCGCTCCGGAGCTACTCCGCCTCCGCGATCAGCCCCCGTGCCAGCTTCACGTCCACGGCCATCCGGTCCAGCAGGGCGTCGAGGGTGTCGAACTTCTCCTGGCCTCGGAGATAGGCGAGGAAGTCCACGGCGACGTGCAGGCCGTAGAGGTCCAGGCCGACGCGGTCGATGGCGTACGCCTCGACGGTGCGCGTCTTGCCGTCGAACTGCGGGTTGGTGCCGACCGAGACGGCGGCCGGCATGGCCTCGCCCTCGACCTGCAGCAGGCCCGCGTAGACGCCGTCGGCGGGGATCGCGGTGTGCGGCAGGGTCTCCACGTTGGCGGTCGGGAAGCCCAGTTCGCGACCGCGCTGGGCGCCGCGCACGACGATGCCCTCGACGCGGTGCGGCCGCCCCAGGACCTCCTGCGCGCCGGCCACGTCGCCGTCGGCGACCAGGCGGCGGGTGAGGGTGGAGGAGAAGGCCTCGCCGCCGCCCGCCGTGCCGCGCTCGTAGAGGTCGATGACCTCGACGGAGTAGTCGTAGGTGGTGCCCAGCTCGGTCAGGGTGGCGACAGTGCCCTTCGCCTTGTGCCCGAAGCGGAAGTTGGGGCCCTCGACGACGACCCGGGCGTGCAGCTTGTCGACCAGCACCTTGGCCACGAAGTCGGCCGGCTCCAGCGTCGAGAACTCCTTGGTGAACGGCAGGACCAGCACCGCGTCCACCCCGAGACCCGCCATCAGCTCCGCGCGCCGGTGGTGCGGCGCCAGCAGCGGCGGGTGGGTACCGGGGCGCACGACCTCGCTGGGGTGCGGGTCGAAGGTCACGACCACCGCGGGAATCCCCAGCTCGCGGGCGCGCGCGACGGCCTTGCCGATGATCAATTGGTGGCCGCGGTGCACTCCGTCGTACGAGCCGATGGTGACGACGCTGCGCCCCCAGCCCTCGGGGATGTCCTCCAAGCCACGCCAGCGCTGCACTCTGCCCGCTCCTCGCCCGAACCCTGTCCGTCCCGTGCGCCAATTCGGCATGGCGCAGGTCTAAGACTGCCATGCCGTGGGTGATGCTCCGTGCGAAGGGGGGTTCCGGGCGGCCCCGCGGACCGGATCCGCCGCAGGCCACCGGGCCTCACCGGCCGTGGCGAGCACGCCGCTCCGCCCGGGCCGGGCCGCCGCGTCAGCTCTGGCATCCGGTGAGCGTGGCACGGGCGGCGGGGCCCACGACAGCCGCCCACTCCCCCGGCTCGTCCGCCACCCAGTCCTGCATCCGCCGGGCGAAGCCGGGCACCCGCCCGCCCAGTTCCACCAGCCGCCGGTCCAGGCGGGCCGCCCCCTGCGGGGTGCGCGCCAGCAGCGTTCCGGTGCGGTGCACCAGGTCCCGGGTGCGGTCCGCCGGCCGCTGCTCCGCGCCTTCGGCGGCCGCCCGGAGCAGCGCCTCCAGCACCCGGGTGTCCGGCGCCGTCCCGCCGTGTCCGCCGCGCGCCGCGGGGACCGCGGGGAGGGCCGCCTCCTGTGCCAGCAGTACGTCGAGCAGCTCGCGGCGCAGCGGGGCCGAGGCGCCGGAGCCGGGCCCGGCCGCCACCGCCGCGAGCGCGCAGCGGACCGTCACGGGACCTCCGGTCAGCAGTTCCACGGCGAGCGGGCGCAGCACGGCGCGGGCGGCCGCTCCGCGTTCGAGGCGGTGGTCGAGGAACTCCGCGACCGGCCGTGCCACGCGCTCCGGGCAGTGCCGGGCGCAGTCGAGGACGAGGTCGGCGATGCGCGCGACGAGGTCGGGTGCGTCGATGCGGGCGAGCAGGCGCAGCAGCGCGTCGGCCACCGGCGGGCCGTCGCCGCCGACCAGCCGGGCCCGGAAGGCGTCCAGCACCACCTTGGGGTGCTCGGGGAGGGCGGCCGTGAACGTGGCGGGCGGCAGCTGCGGGTCGCCCGCGACGAAGCGGGTCAGGGCCCGGTCCAGGAACCGGGCGCGGGTGGCCGGATCGCCCACCAGGAGGGCGAGCGCGGAGCCGTGATGGGCGGCGTCGGCGCGGCGGGCGAGGAGGCACAGCGCGGCGTAGCGCAGCAGGGCGCGGTCGGCCGGGGCGGTGGCGTGCGGGGCGGCCCGCAGGCCGTACGAGGCGGCCGCGGCCCGGCGCTCGGGGCGTTCGTCGTGCGCCCAGCGGTCCACGGCCCGGCACACCGCCGCCGGCTCGTCCTCGGCGAGGGCGTCCATCAGCTCGTCGCCCCGGGGGTGCGCGGCGGCCACCAGGGCCTCCAGGAGCGCGTCGAGCGCCTGGCGGCGGTGGGTGTGCAGCAGGGCCTGCGCGGCGGCGGCGACGGTGATCTCCCGGGGCAGCGCGCGAGGGGCCCGGTCGGCGCCGTCGGCGGCGGGGCGGCGGAGCGGGCGGGTGTCGTCGAACCAGGCGCACAGCAGCGGCTGGATCCGCCGCGGATCCGCCCGCAGCAGGGCGGCCGCGGCGTCGAGGAACCGCGTGCGGTCGCCGGCCCTGGCCGCCGCGGCCGGGCCGTCGGCGGGGTGCGGGCGCGGGCCGCCCCCGGGGTCCGCCCGGCCGTCGCCGCCCCGGGCGGACCCGGCGTGGTCGGCGGGGTGGACCCGTACCCGCGGGGGCGCGGCGAAGGGGCCGCCGGGGCGCGGCACGGTGGCCGGCCCGGACTCACCCGCCCCGCTGCCCCGCGGCAGCCCGCCGGGCGCCCGGCCGGCCGCGGCGGGCGGCGGCCCGTCGGCCGGCAGCAGGCGGCGCAGCAGATCCATCCGGTCCGCGTCCGGCAGCGCCAGCCGCTCCCAGAACCACGGGCCGAATTCCGGCAGGCCGGTGCGGGCGAAGCCGCCGGCCCGCAGGGACCGTTCGGTGATCCGGTCGGCGAGCAGCCGCAGCACGCCCGTGTAGGGCCGCGCGTCGGGCACCCGGAGCAGGACGCCGGTCAGCAGCCGGGCGGCCCATCGGCGGCCGTCCACGGCCTGTGCGGCCCCCTCCCCGGGGCCCGGCGCGGTCGCCGTCGGCACCAACTCCGCCAGCCGGAAGGTCAGTTGTACGCCGCCCTCGCGCCGGGCGAGCAGCAGCAGCGCCTGGACGACGGGTCCGGTGCGCCGGCCGGGGGCGGGCCGGAGTCCGGGGTCGGCGTGCGCGCCCTGCAGCCACTCCGCGAATTCCTCGTGCGCGAAGCGGTATCCGCCGCCGGCCGTGACCAGCAGCCCCTCGGCGAGCACCGCGGCGGCCCAGCCGGTCTTTGGCGGAAAGAGCTCCTCGAAGGTCACCGGGTCCAGCCCGCCCGGCCCGGGGCGCAGACAGCGGCGGGCCGCCTCGTGCACCTGTCCGGCGACCCGGGCGGCCAGGCGGCGCACCGCGGTGCCGCGCGGGGCGGGCCGGCGGGCGGCGGCCAGGCGGCCGGCGATCCGCAGACACACCAGGTCCAGATACGCCCCGAAGATCTGAGGGCGGTCGGGGGTGCCCAGGTCGGCCGCCTCGTCCTTGGGGAGCGCGGCCAGGATCTCCGCCAGCAGCCGCAGCGCCAGCGGATGGCGGGCGTCGGCGGCGGCCGGCAGGCCCGGTGGCAGGCGGTAGCGGCCGCGGGCCCGCTCGGCGGCCTCCTCCGGAAGGTCGCCGAGCCCCGTGCAGGCGGGCAGCGCGGGCAGCGGACGGCGCGGCGCGTGCAGCAGCCCGGGCGGGAAGAGCGCGCCGGCCCGCTCCCAGAACTCGGGGCGGCAGGCGATCACCAGCCGCACGTCCGCCGTGCCCAGCCAGTCGGCCGTCGCCCGGTTCCAGTCGGCCAGCCGCCGCTCCAGGGTCACCGGCATCTCCTCCGGGCCGTCGAGGAGCACCAGCAGCCCGCGCCCGGTCGCGGCCGCCGCCCGGGCCACGCCCTGGGAGGTGGTGTCGGTGGGATCGCCGGCCGTGCGGCCCGAGGCGGCGACGATCCGGCCGGCCGAGCGCAGCGCGCGCTCCACGGCCGTGCGCACCCCGTCGTCGCCGGCCCGCAGCTCCGCCCCGCGCAGCCGCACGGTCGGCGCCGGGACCGGGCCCCGCGCCCGGCGGGCGGCCAGCGCGGCCAGCTCCGTGCTCCGCCCGGTCCCCGCCTCCCCCACCAGGCCCAGCACCCGCGCGCTCGCCCCGGCGTCCTCGAAGCGGGCGAACTCCGCGGCCACCTCCGGCCGTTCGACGGGGTCCTGCCACCGCCGCGGCCGTTCGGCGGGGCCAGCCGACACCTCCGTCAGCTGCCGGGCGCCGGCCGGGTTCAGCTCGCTGCCGTAGGCGGGGACGGTGGCGGCGTTGCGCGCCAGCAGCGCGGCCAGCACGCCGCCGGGCGCGGCCTCGGCGACGGCGCGCAGCGGGATCGCGTAGCCGCCGGCCCGGCGGCCGGAGTGCAGCGCCGTGCCGAGCACGCCGAGCACCGCGCCGGTCCGCGCGTCCAGCACCGGTCCGCCGACCGCGGGGCCGCCCAGCCGCAGCGCCTCCCGGCCGCCCGCGCAGAGGTGGAGTTCCAGCGTCTCGTCGAGGAGGTGGACGCGGGTGGCGGCCGTGTACATCACCCCCGAACCCGGTCCGACGACCGTGCCGTCCAGCCAGCCGCCCGCCCAGAGCCGGGCGCCGGTGCCCGCCGCGGGCCGGGCCGCGGCGATGGGCAGCGGCAGCAGCCGGTGCGGCCCGAAGCCGTCGGTGCGGACGAGGGCGAGGCCGTCCTCCGGCAGCGCCGTCACGGCGTCGGCGGCCACCAGGCAGGTCCATCCGCCGCCGCCGGCCGCGCCGCCGCCCGCCCCGTCCGCCATGGGCTGCAGCACCAGCTGCGCCGCCCCGTCCACCGCTTCATGGCTGGTGATCACCGTGCCGTCGGGGTCCGCGAGGAACCCCGTGCCACGCGTGCGACCTGCCAGATCGCGGATGCGCACCAGTGCCGCGCCCACATCGGCGTCCAGCAGTGCCATTGCCGATCCTCTCGCCCGTCCGGTCCTCCGCACGGTAGGCAGGCGATGATCGTCGTGACAGGGAGCCGTTCCAACGCGCCCCCCTGCACTCCTTGATTCACTTCGAGCGCCTCACCGAATGAGTGAAGGGCCCGGGCCCGTGTACGCCCACACGAAGGCCGGGTCCGCGGCGTCTCTCACGCTGCGGACCCGGCCTCGGTGCACGGTGTCCGGGGTCCGGCCCCGGCCCGTCTCAGACCGCGAACACCGCCAGGCTCTTGGCCTTCCCGCCCTGGTTCTCCACCAGCGCCAGGAACTGGCCGTCCGGCCCGAACGCCGCGACCGGGCCGTCGCCCTCGAACCGCGGCATGGGGATGCGCGCGCCGTTCAGCAGCAGCCGCGCCTGCGCCTCGGGGACGTCCCAGCGGGTGAACGCCGCGGCGGCCGCGTCACCGAGCGGCATGACCGGCAGGCCCTCCCCCTCGGTGTCGTCCACGGCGGCCTGGAGCTGTTCGAGGGTGCGCGCCCGGTCCAGTTTGTACGGGCCGACGCGGGTACGGCGCAGCGCGGTCAGATGGCCGCCGACCCCGAGCCCGGCCCCCAGGTCGCGGGCCAGGGCGCGGATGTAGGTGCCCGACGAGCACTCGACGGAGACCAGCAGATCGGTCACCGGGGTGCCGTCGTCGGCCTCGGACTCGTGCGCGGAGTGCACCACGAACGAGGAGACGGTCACCGGCCGGGCCGGGATCTCCACCTCCTCGCCGTCGCGGACCCGCGAGTACGAGCGCTTGCCGTCGATCTTGATGGCGCTGACCTTCGACGGCACCTGCATGATCGCGCCGGACAGCGCGGCGACCCCGGCGTCGATGTCCTCCCGGGCGAGGCCGTGCGCCGCCTCGGACGCGGTGATCTCGCCCTCGGCGTCATCGGTGACCGTCGTCTGGCCGAGCCGGATCGTGCCGACGTATTCCTTCTCCGTCAGCGCGAGATGGCCCAGCAGCTTGGTGGCCCGCTCGATGCCCAGGACGAGCACGCCGGTCGCCATCGGGTCGAGGGTGCCGGCGTGCCCGACACGGCGGGTGCGTGCCATGCCGCGCATCTTCGCCACCACGTCGTGCGAGGTGAAACCGGCCGGCTTGTCGACGATGACCAGGCCCGCCGGCCGCTCGCCGCCCCGCCCCGCCGACGCGACGCGCTCGCCCTTCCCGCGGGGCCTGTTGCTCTCACGCTTCATTCTGCCGCGGTGCCCTCGTCGTCCTCGTCCTCGCCCGGCTTGCGGTACGGGTCCGCCTCGCCGGCGTACTCGGCGCCCGAGGACACCTCGCGCACCTTGGCGTCCGAGGCCCGTGCCTTGTCGAGCAGGTCCTCGATCGTCTTGGCGTTCTCGGGCAGGGCATCCGCCACGAACGCCAGGGTCGGCGTGAACTTCGTGCCGGCCGCGGCGCCGACCGCGGAGCGCAGGATGCCCTTGGCGCTCTCCAGTCCGGCGGCGGCGCTGGCCCGCTCCTCGTCGTCCCCGTAGACCGTGTAGAAGACCGTAGCCTCCCGCAGGTCGCCGGTGACCCGGGTGTCCGTGATGGTCACGTGCGAACCGAGCCGCGGGTCCTTGATGCCGCGCTGCAGCTTCTGGGCGACCACCTCCCGGATGAGGTCCGCCAGCTTCTTCGCCCGCGCATTGTCGGCCACTGGTCCGTCTCCTTCTTTCTTCCACAATTGTGCTTCCACCGGCGGCGAGCTGCCCGGCCCTGCAGGTCAGTCGTCGTCGCCGTGCAGCCGCCGGTGTACCGACAGCAGCTCCACTTCGGGCCGTGCGGCGACCATGCGCTCGCAGCGGTCCATGACATCGGTGAGATGCCCCGCGTCCCCCGAGACCACCGCCAGGCCGATGACGGCCCTGCGGTGCAGATCCTGGTCCCCGACCTCCGCGACGCTCACCGCGAATTTGCGGTGCAGCTCGGCGACGATCGGGCGGACGACGGAGCGCTTCTCCTTCAGCGACCGTACGTCGCCGAGAAGCAGGTCGAAGGACAGCGTCCCTACGTACATGCGATGCGGGTCAAGCCGACCCGTGAGGCCTCGTATTCGGTGAGCCCTGCCGATATTTGGCAAGAACACAAGAACGGTACACGCAACATCGGACACCGTTCGACGTGATGACGTTCCGTGGAACGGGCGGGGCCGCTGGGTGAGCGCCGCCGCCCGTTCCACGGGGGCGCACCCCGCAAACGGCCGGGGCCGGCCGGCGGAGCAGAACTCCGCCGGACCGGCCCCGGGAGGTGCGTGATCAGCCGCGCGGCTTCTCCCGCATCTCGTACGTCGCGATGACGTCGTCGATCTTGATGTCGTTGAAGTTTCCGAGGTTGATACCGCCCTCGAAGCCTTCGCGGATCTCGGTGACGTCGTCCTTGAAGCGGCGCAGACCCTGGATGTTGAGGTCCTCCGCGACCACCTTGCCGTCGCGGATGAGGCGCGCCTTGGTGTTGCGCTTGACCTCGCCGGAGCGGATGAGCACACCGGCGATGTTGCCGAGCTTGGACGAGCGGAAGATCTCGCGGATCTCGGCCGTACCGAGCTCGACCTCCTCGTACTCCGGCTTGAGCATGCCCTTGAGGGCCGCCTCGATCTCCTCGATCGCCTGGTAGATGACCGAGTAGTACCGGACGTCGACGCCCTCGCGCTCGGCCATCTGCGTGGCACGGCCTTCGGCGCGCACGTTGAAGCCGATGACGATCGCGTCGGAGCCGGACGCCAGGTTGATGTCGGTCTCCGTGACCGCACCGACGCCGCGGTGCAGCACCCGGATGTCGACCTCTTCGCCGACGTCGAGCTGGAGCAGCGAGGACTCCAGGGCTTCGACGGAACCGGAAGCGTCACCCTTGATGATGAGGTTGAGCTGCTGGACCTCGCCGGCCTTGAGCACCTTGTCCAGGTCCTCGAGGGACACCCGGCGGGTGCGCTTGGCGAAGGCGGCGTTGCGCTCGCGCGCCGCGCGCTTCTCGGCGATCTGACGGGCCGTACGGTCCTCGTCGACGACCAGGAAGTTGTCGCCGGCGCCCGGGACGTTGGTCAGACCCAGGACCAGGACGGGGGTCGACGGACCCGCTTCCTCGACGTTGTTGCCCTTGTCGTCGAACATCGCACGCACACGGCCGTACGCGTCGCCGGCCACCATCGTGTCACCGACGCGGAGGGTACCGCGCTGGACCAGGACGGTCGCCACGGCGCCGCGGCCGCGGTCGAGGTGGGCCTCGATCGCGAGACCCTGGGCGTCCTGCTCGGCGTTGGCCCGCAGGTCCAGCGCCGCGTCCGCGGTGAGGACCACGGCCTCCAGCAGGGACTCGATGTTCTCGCCCTGCTTGGCGGAGATGTCGACGAACATGGTGTCGCCGCCGTACTCCTCGGCCACCAGGCCGTACTCGGTCAGCTGACCGCGCACCTTGGTCGGGTCGGCACCCTCGACGTCGATCTTGTTGACCGCGACCACGATCGGGACCTCGGCCGCCTTGGCGTGGTTGAGGGCCTCGATGGTCTGCGGCATGACACCGTCGTTGGCCGCCACCACGAGGATCGCGATGTCGGTCGACTTGGCACCACGGGCACGCATGGCGGTGAACGCCTCGTGACCGGGGGTGTCGATGAAGGTGATGCGCCGCTCTTCTTCGTTGACCTCGGTCGCGACCTGGTAGGCACCGATGTGCTGGGTGATGCCGCCGGCCTCGCCCGCGATGACGTTCGTCTTGCGGATCGCGTCGAGCAGTCGGGTCTTACCGTGGTCGACGTGACCCATGACGGTCACCACCGGCGGACGCGCGACGAGCATGTCCTCGCCGCCCTCGTTCTCACCGAAGTCGATGTCGAAGGACTCGAGCAGCTCGCGGTCCTCCTCCTCCGGGCTGACGATCTCGACGACGTAGTTCATCTCGTCGGCGAGCAGCTGGAGGGTCTCGTCGGAGACCGACTGGGTCGCGGTGACCATCTCGCCGAGGTTCAGCATGACCTGGACCAGCGACGCCGGGTTGGCGTTGATCTTCTCCGCGAAGTCCGTCAGCGAGGCACCACGCGACAGGCGAACCGTCGCGCCGTTGCCGCGCGGCAGCATGATGCCGCCGACCGACGGGGCCTGCATGGCCTCGTACTCCTGACGCCTCTGCCGCTTCGACTTGCGGCCACGACGCGCCGGACCGCCGGGACGGCCGAACGCACCCTGCGTGCCACCACGGCCACCGGGACCACCGGGACGACCGCCGAAGCCGGGACGACCGCCGAAGCCGCCGCCACCACCGGGGCCACCGCCACCGGGACGACCGGCGAAACCGCCGCCGCCACCCGGACGACCGCCGCCGCCACCACCGGGACGACCGGCGAAGCCGCCGCCGCCACCGGGACGACCGCCGCCGCCACCGGGACGACCGGCACCGCCGGGACCGCGACCGCCGCCGCCACCGGGGCCCGGACGCGGGCCGGCCGCGGGACGCTGCGGCATCATGCCCGGGTTCGGACGGTTACCGCCGCCACCGGGACGCGGGCCACCGGCGCCGGCGCCGGGAGCCGCACCCTGCGGACGGGGCATGCCACCGGGGGTCGGACGCGCGCCGCCCTGGCCCTGGGGACGGGGGCCGCCCTGGCCGCCGCCCTGCGGACGCGGGCCGCCGGGACCACCCTGGCCACCGGGGCGCGGGGCGCCACCGGGACGGGGGGCCTGCGGACGGGCCATGCCCGTGGAGCCACCGGAGGTGAAGGGGTTGTTGCCCGGACGGGGGCCGGACGGACGGGCGCCGGGACGCGGGCCCGGACGCTCGCCACCGGGACGCGGAGCGTTACCGCGGCCCTGACCGCCCTGACCGCCCTGGCCGCCCTGACCCTGACCACCCTGACCGGGCGCCGGACGGGCCGGACGCGGGCCGGGGGTGGCACCGGGGCGGGGAGCCGACTGGCCGGCGGCGGGAGCGGCCGGCGCGGACGGCGGAGCCTGGAACTCGGGCTGCGCGGGGGCGGCCGGAGCGGGCTTGGGTGCCGCGGGGCGCGCCGGTGCGGGGCGCGGGCCCGGGGTGGGGCCGGCGGCGGGAGTGCTCTTGGGTTCCGCGGGGGCCTGCGGCGCCTCGGCGGCGGCCGCCGGGGCGGGAGCCGGAGCCGCGGGGCCCGGCTTGGGGGCGCCACCCGGCTTCGGGGCAGCGGGACGCGCCGCCTGCGCCGGGGACGGCGCGGACGGCTTCGCGGGGGCCGCCTTGCGCGGCGCCGCGGGCTTGCCGGCGGCGCGGCCGTTGCCGCTGCCTGCCTGGAAAGCGTCGGTCAGCTTACGAACAACCGGCGCCTCGATCGTCGAGGACGCCGAACGGACGAATTCACCAAGCTCTTGGAGCTTGGCCATGACGACCTTGCTCTCAACGCCGAACTCCTTGGCGAGTTCGTATACCCGGACCTTAGCCACTTCGCTCCTTCTAGGTCCGGGTTGTCCACCGGACCGTCGCTACTTCATGGGCGTACTCATCGCGTACTCATCGAGTGCTCATCGCAATCTCGACCTACTTCCGACTCGCGAGGTACCTGACCGCACGGTTTTCCGTGCGCTGTGCGTTTCTTGCTGCTGTGCCTTAGTGCAACGGCGGCTGCTCGACGGGCGCCCGCTCGATGAACCGACGAAGCTCCGTGGTGTCGAACGGTCCCCGGGCCCGGTAGGCCCGGTTGAACGCCCGGCGGCGAACCGCCAGGTCGAGGCAGACCGGTGTCGGGTGCACGTACGCACCCCGGCCGGGCAGCGTACCGCGAGGATCGGGGGCACACTGACCCTCGATCTCCACAATGCGCAGCAGATCGCCCTTGGCCGCTCGCTCCCGGCATCCCAGACACGTGCGCTCAGGGCATGCGCGGGCATGCGTCCGGCCAGACACTGCTTAAGTCTACCTCCCCGTGCCGGCCCGACCCCGCTGGGGTAATGGCCGAACGGCTGCTCAGAATTCCCTGCGGGCCGCCGCGGCACCACCGATTTTCGGGGGCCGCGGCGGCCGCCGGCTACACCGCGTGTGCTCAGTCCTGCGCTGCGTGCTCGGTGTCGGGGCGGATGTCGATCCGCCAGCCCGTGAGGCGGGCGGCGAGCCGGGCGTTCTGCCCTTCCTTGCCGATGGCCAGCGACAGCTGGTAGTCGGGGACGGTGACCCGGGCGGAGCGTGCCGCCAGGTCCACGACCTCGACCTTGCTGACCCGGGCCGGCGACAGCGCGTGCGCCACCAGCTCGGCCGGGTCGTCCGACCAGTCCACGATGTCGATCTTCTCGCCGTGCAGCTCGGCCATCACGGCGCGCACCCGGCCGCCCATCGGGCCGATGCAGGCGCCCTTGGCGTTCAGGCCGGAGCGGGTGGACCGGACGGCGATCTTGGTGCGGTGGCCGGCCTCGCGGGCGATGGCGGAGATCTCCACCGAGCCGTCCGCGATCTCCGGGACCTCCATGGCGAAGAGCTTCTTCACCAGATTGGGGTGGGTCCGCGAGAGCGTCACCGACGGGCCGCGGACGCCCTTGGCCACCCGTACGACGTACGAGCGCAGCCGGGTGCCGTGCGCGTAGTCCTCACCGGGGACCTGCTCCTGCACCGGCAGCATGGCCTCCATCGGGCCGATGTCCACCAGCACGTTCTTGGGGTCCTTGCCCTGCTGGACGACGCCGGTGATCACATCGCCCTCGCGCCCGGCGAACTCGCCGAAGGTGATCTCCTCCTCGGCGTCCCGCAGCCGCTGCAGGATGACCTGCTTGGCGGTGGTCGCCGCGATCCGGCCGAAACCGGAGGGGGTGTCGTCGAAATCGCGGGGCTCGGCACCCTCTTCCAGGTCCTCCGGATCCTCCTTCGCCCACACCGTCACATGACCGGTGTTGCGGTCCAGCTCCACCCGCGCCCGGCGGCGGCTGCCGTCGGTGCGGTGGTACGCGATGAGGAGGGCCGACTCGATCGCCTCGACCAGCAGGTCGAACGAGATCTCCTTCTCCCGCACCAGACCCCGCAGGGCACTCATGTCGATATCCACGGCTACGCCTCCTCCTTGTTCTCGTCGTTCTCGTCGTTCTTGTCGTTCACGTCGTCGTCGATCTCATCGATCTCATCGACCGCTTCGGTCTCGTCGGCCTTCTCGCCGCGCTTGCCGGACTTGCGGTTGAACTCCAGCTCGACGCGCGCCTTGGCGATCTCGTCGAAGGCGAGCCGGCGGGCGGTCGGCTTGCGGCCCTTGACGCCCGGCACCTCGAGGTCCAGCCCGGACTCGTCGAGGGCGGTGATCCGTGCGACCAGCTCGCCGCCCCCTGCCGCTTCGGTCAGTTGGGCCTTGATGAGGCGGCCGACGGCGCGGCGGTAGTGCCGCAGCTCGGTCAGCGGCCGGTCGGCGCCCGGAGAGGTCACCTCAAGGGTGTACGGGGTGCCGCCCATCGCGTCGGAGTCGTCCAGGACCTGGGAGGCCTCGCGGCTGAGCTCGGCACACTCGTCCAGCTGAACGCCCTCGTCGGAATCGACCACGATCCTCAGCACCCGCCGTTTTCCCGCCGGTGTCACCTCGATCTCTTCCAGATCCAGGTCTCGCGCGGCGACGAGCGGTTCAAGCAGTCCGCGCAGCCTCTCGCTCTGGGTGGTGCTCATCCGGGTGACTCCTCGGCCGCGTGTGCTGTTGTGGGTGGGTCGTGTGTCGGATCAAAGCCTATCGGTTCCGGCGGGGTACTGACGATTCGGTGGGTGGTCACGGATACTCTCGCCTGCGGTGATCACTACGAAAGACCCCGGGAAGTGCAACGTGCCGAAAGTGGCGCTCACACGCAGAAGGACCCTGCTGGCCGGCGCCGCCCTCGGGGGCGTGGCGCTGCTCACCGGCTGCTCCCAGGACGACGGCCCCGGCGGAGCCGAGCATTCCTCCGCCGCCGACCGGCTGCGCCGGAACTCCGCCCGCGACAGCGCCACCCTGCTGGCGCGCTATGACGCGACGCTGCACACGCATCCGTCGCTGGAGCCGCGACTGCGTCCGCTGCGCGCCGAAGTCGCCCGGCACGCCGAGGCGTTCGGCGCGGACCGCACCGCGTCCGGCGGGCCCGCGCACGAGGCCGGCGCGGCCTCGTCCGCGCCGTCGCCGCGCGGCGCCCGGCCGTCCGCTCCCGCGGTCCCCCAAGACGAGCGGGCCGCCCGCGCCGCGCTCGCCGACGCCGAGCGCCGCCTCGCCGGCACCCGTACCGAGGCGCTGGCCGCGGCGCCGCCGGAGTTGGCCCGGCTGCTCGCCTCGGTCGCGGCGGCCGGGGCGGCACACGCGTATCTGCTGGCGGAGCCGGCCCGGTGAGGGGCACCGGACGGAGCGGCGCAGCGAGGACCGGCGAAGGGGTGTGCGGATGAGGGCCACGGCGGTGGACGGCAGAAGCGGACGGCGAAGCGACGACGGGCACGCCGAGCTGACGGCGGTGCAGGCGGCGCTGGCCGCCGAGCACGCGGCGGTGTACGGCTACGGCGTGGTCGGCGGGCGGATCGCCGACGACCGGCGCAAGGAAGCACAGGAGGCGTACGACGGACATCGCGCGCGCCGCGATTCCCTGCGCCGGGTGGTGCGCGACCTGGGCGGTACCCCGCAGGCCTCGGCCGCCGCCTATGAGCTGCCCTTCCCGGTCCCGGACGCGGCCGCCGCGGTCCGGCTGGCGGCGGAGCTGGAGGACCGGCTGGCCGCCGTCTACGCCGATCTCGTACGGGCCGGCGGCAGCGTCCGGCGCAAGGAGGCGGCGGCCGCCCTGCGGGAGGCGGCAGTGCGGGCGGTGCGCTGGCGCGGCAGCGGCGTAGCCTTCCCTGGGCTTGCGGAACGGGCCGCGCCAGCCGCTCCGTCCGGCTCGGCGAGCGCCGCCGCGGGCGCACTCTGAACGACGGCCGCCGCGCGGTCCTTGCCCAGGAAAGGGACAGCTCCAGCATGACAACGGCACCCATCGAACCGCCGCAGCGGTTGGTGAGTTCGCTGAGCGGCGATCCCAGCGGGCCGGTGCGCGCATGGCTCACGGCCCTGCCGACGCTGGTTCAGCAGCGGCTGGACGCCTGGCAGCTGACGCTGGAACGGGTACAGGTCCCCGGGGGCCGCAGCAGTCTGCTCGCCCTCGTACGGCAGCAGGACGGGACGCCCGCGGCGCTGAAGCTGCCCGTGCCGGGGCGGGTGCCGGCGCAGGAGGGCGCGGCGCTGGAGGTGTGGGACGGCTTCGGCGCGGCCCGGCTGCTGCGCGCCGACGAGGCGAGCGGTGCGCTGCTGCTGGAGCGGCTGCAGGGCGCGGTGTCGCTGCGGTCGCTGCCGGAGGCGAAGGCGCTGCTGGAGGCGGCCGGGACGGTGCGGCGGCTGTGGGTGCCGGCCGCGCCGGGGCACCCCTTCGAGACGCTGGCCGGGCGCACCGACGAGGCCGTGCGGGCGCTGCGTACCGCCGGGACCCTGACCCGGGCCGCCGGGCCGCTGGTGGAACAGGCCACCGAGCTGCGGCGCGCCCTGGCGGAGGGCTGCGACGAGCAGTTCCTGCTGCACGGCGCCTTCCGGCAGGGCAAGGTGCTGGCCGGTGAGCGGGCGCCCTGGCTGGCGGTGGGCCCGGCGCCGGTGGTCGGCGAGCGGGCCTACGACCTCGCGGCCCTGGTGCTGGACCGCTTCGAGGACCTGATGGCCGGCTCGGGCGCGGCCGCGGCGGCCCGCCGCCGGGTGGCCCGGCTGGCCGACTCCCTGGAGGTCGAGCGCGACCGGCTGCGCGACTGGACGCTGTACCGGGCGGTGGACACCGGCGTGCGGGAGGTGGCCGCGGGCGCCCGTCAGCAGGGCGAGCTGCTGCTGGAGTTCGCGGCCTGGCTGTAGCGGACGCACGGACGGGCCGGCCGGGTGGGTACCCCGGCCGGCCCGCCGCCGTACGGTCCTTACGCGCCGAGGCGGGCGACGGCCTCCTCGACCGTCAGCTCCTCGCGCTCGCCGGTGCGGCGGTCCTTGACCTCGACGACGCCCTCGGCGGCGCGGCGGCCGGCGACCACGATGACCGGCACGCCCAGCAGCTCGGCGTCGGTGAACTTCACGCCCGGCGAGACCCCGGCCCGGTCGTCGACCAGGACCCGCAGGCCCGCGGCGCCGAGCTGCTCGCCGACCTCCAGCGCGAGCTCGGTCTGCTTGGCCTTGCCGGCCGCGACCACGTGCACATCGGCCGGCGCGACCTCACGCGGCCAGCACAGGCCCTTCTCGTCGTGCGTCTGCTCGGCGAGCGCGGCCACCGCGCGGGAGACACCGATGCCGTACGAGCCCATGGTGACCCGGGCGGGCTTGCCGTTCTGGCCGAGCACGTCGAGCTCGAAGGCGTCCGCGTACTTGCGGCCGAGCTGGAAGATGTGGCCGATCTCGATGGCGCGGTCGATGCGCAGGCCGGCACCGCACTGCGGGCAGGGGTCGCCGGGCTCGACGACGACCACGTCGAGGTACTCGTCGACCTCGAAGTCCCGGCCGGCGACGACGTTGCGGGCGTGCTTGCCGTCCTTGTTGGCGCCGGTCACCCAGGCCGTGCCGGGAGCCACCCGTGGGTCGGCGAGGTAGCGGAACGCCTTGCCGGCCAGCTCCTGCGGGCCGACGTAGCCGCGGACCAGGTCGGGCCGGCCGGTGAAGTCCTCGGCGGTGACCAGCTCGACGGTGGCCGGCGCGAGGTGCTCGCCGAGCTTGCCGAGGTCGACCTCGCGGTCACCGGGGACGCCCACGGCGACGATCTCGCCGTCGACCTTGACCAGGAGGTTCTTCAGGGTCGCGGAGGCCGGTACGCCGAGGAACTCGGCGAGGGACTCGATGGTCGGGGTGTCGGGGGTGTCCAGCTCCTCGACGGAGCCGTGCGCGGCGCCGTCGGCCGGGGCGACCTTGACGGTGACGGCCTCGGTGTTGGCGGCGTAGTCGCACGAGGGGCAGTCCACGAAGGTGTCCTCGCCGGCCGCGGCCGGGGCCAGGAACTCCTCGGAGGCGGAGCCGCCCATCGCACCCGAGACGGCGGAGACGATGCGGTAGTCCAGGCCCAGCCGCTCGAAGATCTTCCGGTAGGCCGCGCGGTGCAGGGCGTAGGACTGCTCCAGGCCCTCGTCGGTGGTGTCGAAGCTGTACGAGTCCTTCATCTGGAACTCGCGGCCGCGCAGCACACCGGAGCGGGGGCGGGCCTCGTCGCGGTACTTGGTCTGGATCTGGTAGAGGATCACCGGCAGGTCCTTGTAGGACGTGCACTGGTCCTTGACCGTGAGGGTGAAGATCTCCTCGTGGGTGGGGCCGAGGAGGTAGTCGGCGCCCTTGCGGTCCTGGAGGCGGAAGAGCAGGTCGCCGTACTCCTCCCAGCGGCCGCTGGTCTGGTACGGCTCCTTGGGCAGCAGCGCCGGCAGCAGGACCTCCTGGCCGCCGATGGCGTCCATCTCCTCGCGCACGATGCGGGAGACGTTCTCCAGGACCTTCTTGCCCAGCGGCAGCCACGTCCAGATGCCGGCGGAGGAGCGGCGGACGTACCCGGCGCGGACGAGCAGCTTGTGGCTGGCGGTCTCGGCGTCGGCCGGGTCGTCGCGCAGTGTCTTGACCATCAAGCGGGACATGCGCTGGACCTGTGCGGCGTGGGCCATGGGAGATTCTCCTGCGTAAGAAAGATGACTCCCTGGAGGTTAGCCGTAGGGGTCGCCCCCGCGAAAATGCGTTGTCGCTGCGCTCGGCTTCTTCCCACGCTGTCGGCGTTCCCGCCGTGGGGGTTGCGCCGCGCGCGGCGCGCCCCACGAATTCGGCTGACCCGCCGCGGTGGCTTCTCGCCGTTGCGCCTGCGGCGGGCGTTGTGTGTCGGGTGCGGTGCCGCTCCTCCGGACTCCGTCCTGCGGCGCGGCCCCTCCCGTGAGTGGGTGGGAAGAGGCCGGTGGGGGCAGGCACCGGCCCTCGACTGCGAGCAGTCGGGCGATGCCCGTGCGGATGCCGTGGCGGTCGACGACCCCGGCCCTCGACTGCGGGCAGTCGGGGAACGAGGCCCGCCCCCACCGGTCTTCCTCCACCCCCAACGGGAGGGGGCGGACCGCAGGACGGAGTCCGGAGGGCCGATCCCGCAGCCGAACAGCCAGCGCAGCGACAACAGCCCGCCGCAGGCGCAACGGCGAGACAACCAACACGGCGGGAAAGCCGAAATCGTGCGGCCCGCCGCGCGCAGCGCAACGGCGGAGAACACCCGCGGCGGGTCAGCCGGCTACGTGGGAAGGAGCCGCGTCAGCGGCAGACGCGCGCCCATGACGGCGTAAGGCGTGGGGGCGCTGGGGAAGAGGACGCGGCGGGCCAGGTCCTGGTAGCCGAGGGAGCGGTAGAGGTGGCGGGCGGGGCTCTCGGTGTCGATGGCGGAGAGGATGGAGCGGGGTTCGCGGGCCTCGTCGGTGATGCGGGTGATCAGGGCGCGGCCGATGCCGCGGTGCTGGTGGGCGGGGTGGACGTGCAGCTCGGTGATGGTGAAGGAGTCGTCGAGCCAGTGGTCGAGGGCCGCGCTGCGCAGGTAGGGCTCGACGACCGTGGACCACCAGTGGGCGCGGTCGTTGGGCATGCCGTAGACGAAGCCGAGCAGCCGGCCGTCGGGTGCGGTGGCGCCGAGTGCGCGGGCGCCGGTGCAGCCGAGGTGGCGCAGCACGATGTGCCGGCGGACGGCGATCTCCTCGTCGCTCAGGCCGAAGGCGAGCGCCTGGACGGCCAGCGCGTCATCGACGCGGGCAGCGAGATCAAGCGGGCCGACCGCGACGTCATTCATGCCCGGAGCGTACAAGGCGGCGGGCCCGAACAGTACGCCGCGATCAGAACAGAACGCTCATGAACGCGCCGACCTCTTCGAAGCCCACCCGGCGGTAGGAGGCGCGGGCGGCGGTGTTGAAGTCGTTGACGTAGAGGCTGACGACGGGGGCGACGTCACGCAGGGCGTAGCGCAGCACGGCCGCCATGCCGGTCTCGGACAGGCCCTTGCCGCGGTGGGCGGGGTCGACCCAGACGCCCTGGATCTGGCAGGCCCGCTGGGTGGCGGCGCCGATCTCGGCCTTGAAGATGACCTTGCCGTCCTCGATGCGGGCGAACGAGCGCCCGGCGCCGACGAGTTCGGCGACCCGGGCCTGGTAGAGGAGGCCGCCGTCGCCGGCCATCGGGGAGATGCCGACCTCTTCGGTGAACATGGCCACGCAGGCGGGCATGATCAGGTCCATCTCGTTCTTGCGGATCCGCCGGACGTCCGGGTCGGGGGCGATCTCGGCGGACGGCGCGGTGGTGACCATCAGCGGCTGGCGGGTGCGGATCTCACGGGCCGGCCCCCAGTACGGCTCCAGGAGCGACCACAGTTCGGTCGTGGGGGCCGCGGGGCCGACGATGGACGAGCAGCGGCGGCCCTGGCGGCGGGCGCGCTCGGCGAAGCCGCGGACGGCCTCGGAGGTGGCGCAGACCGGGACGAGGTTGGCGCCGGCGTAGCAGAGAGACTCCAGGCGGCCGCCGACGTACCAGCCCCACATCTCGCCGCCGAGCCGCCAGGGGTCGAGGCCGGCGATCTGGACCCGGGCGGCGACGAAGGCATTGGCGACCGGATCACGGTCCAGGACCGCGAGGGCGTCGTCGAGCTCCCCGGGCTCGAGGACCTTGATGGCAGTGGTCGTCAGCACGTCGGACAGCCTCACCGTTACGGGCCTGGGAGGCCAGGCGATAGCAGGTCCTGGCACTTTACCTCGCGCCCGCGGGGAGCACCCGGCCCCGGCGGGACGGATCGTCCCGGGCGGCCGCGAGCCCCGCGGCCCGGTGCGGGCGGCGGGGCTCGGCGGCTGCGGGAGGGCGGCGCTCAGCCCGCGGCGGAGACGACCGGGGCGCCGGAGGCGACGCCGTCCGCCTCCATCTGCGCGGCGATCTTCAGTGCCTCTTCGATGAGGGTCTCGACGATCTTCGACTCGGGGACGGTCTTGATGACCTCGCCCTTGACGAAGATCTGGCCCTTGCCGTTGCCGGAGGCGACCCCGAGGTCGGCCTCGCGGGCCTCGCCGGGGCCGTTGACGACGCAGCCCATGACGGCGACGCGCAGCGGCACCTCCATGCCCTCCAGGCCCGCGGTGACCTCGTCGGCGAGCTTGTAGACGTCGACCTGGGCGCGGCCGCAGGACGGGCAGGAGACGATCTCCAGCCGGCGCTGGCGGAGGTTGAGCGACTCCAGGATGGAGATGCCGACCTTGACCTCTTCGGCGGGCGGCGCGGACAGCGAGACGCGGATGGTGTCGCCGATGCCCTCGCTGAGCAGCGCGCCGAAGGCGACCGCGGACTTGATGGTGCCCTGGAAGGCGGGGCCGGCCTCGGTGACGCCGAGGTGGAGGGGGTAGTCGCTCTGGGCGGCGAGCTGGCGGTAGGCGTTGACCATCACGACCGGGTCGTTGTGCTTGACCGAGATCTTGATGTCGCGGAAGCCGTGCTCCTCGAAGAGGGAGGCCTCCCACAGCGCGGACTCGACGAGCGCCTCGGGGGTGGCCTTGCCGTACTTCTGGAGCAGGCGGCGGTCCAGGGAGCCGGCGTTGACGCCGATCCGGATCGGGGTGCCGGCGTCGGAGGCCGCCTTGGCGATCTCCTTGACCTTGTCGTCGAACTGCTTGATGTTGCCGGGGTTGACACGGACCGCGGCACAGCCGGCGTCGATCGCGGCGAAGACGTACTTCGGCTGGAAATGAATGTCCGCGATGACCGGAATCTGGGACTTCCGGGCGATCACCGGCAGCGCGTCGGCGTCGTCCTGCGTCGGGCAGGCGACCCGGACGATCTGGCAGCCGGAGGCCGTCAGCTCGGCGATCTGCTGCAGCGTCGCGCCGATGTCGGACGTGCGTGTGGTCGTCATCGACTGCACCGAGACCGGTGCGTCTCCGCCCACGGCGACCGTACCGACCTGGATCTTGCGGCTGACCCGGCGGTCGGCAAGCTTGGTCGGTACGTCCGGCATTCCCAGTGAAATGGCAGTCATCTGGCGAGCAACCCCAAGGTGTGGATCAAGGCCCCGCATCGGCGGGCTCCGGCCTTCGAGGTTACGGCACCGGGCTTGCAGGAGGCACATCCGCTCCCCGGGGCACCACGAAAGGGGACGGCCGGGCACCTCCAAACGCCACAGAGGTGCCCGGCCGTCCCGCCCGCCGGCGCCGTCAGGTGAGCTTCACCGGGTTCACCACGTCGGCGACGAGCACCAGCAGCGTGAAGCAGATGAAGATCCCGGCGACGACGTAGGCGATCGGCATCAGCTTGGCGACGTCGAAGGGGCCGGGGTCGGGCCGCCGGACGATCTTGGCGAAGGCCCGCCGGATCGACTCCCACAGGGCCCCGGCGATGTGCCCGCCGTCCAGCGGCAGCAGCGGCAGCATGTTGAACAGGAACAGCGAGAGGTTGAAGCCGGCGACCAGGAAGAGCATGGTCGCCACCCGCTGCTCCGGCGGGATGTGCAGCGAGAAGACCTCGCCGCCGACCCGGGCCGCGCCGACCACGCCCATCGGGGAGTCCTGCTTGCGCTCGCCGCCGTTGAAGGCCGCGTTCCACAGGTCCGGGACCTTGGCGGGGAGGTTTATCAGCGAGGAGACGCCCTGCTCGACCATGTTGCCCATGCGGTCGACGGACTGGCCGAAGGTCTGCGGGACCACGCCGCTGGCCGGGGTGAAGCCCAGGAATCCGGCGCTGACGAACCGGCCGGGCACATAGCCGCCGTGGCCGTCGGTCTTGGCGACCTTGTTCTCGATCAGATCGGCGTGCAGGGTCGTCCGGGCGCCGTGCCGCTCGACGACGAGGGTGGCGGGCCCGGTGGTGTCGCGGATCTGCTGCTGGAGGGCGGCCCAGTCGGGGACGGCCCGGCCGTTGAACGAGACGATCTTGTCGCCGGCCCGCAGGCCCGCTGCCTTGGCCGGGGAGTCCTTGGCGCCGGCCGGGCACTTGTCGGTCTTGGCGGCCGCCGAGATGACGCAGTCCGAGACGGAGCCGACCGAGGTCGTCTGGGTGTTGATGCCGAAGCCCATCAGCACGCTCATGAAGATCACGACCGCCAGGATCAGGTTCATGAACGGCCCGGCGAACATCACGATGACGCGCTTCCAGGGCTTGCGGGTGTAGAAGAGCCGCTTCTCGTCGCCGGGCTGCATCTCCTCGAAGGCCGCCGAGCGGGCGTCCTCGATCATGCCGCGGAACGGCGAGGTGGAGCGGGCCTGGAGCTTTCCGTCGTCCCCGGGCGGGAACATCCCGATCATTCGGATGTAGCCGCCGAGCGGGACGGCCTTGATGCCGTACTCGGTGTCGCCCTTCTTGCGGGAGAAGAGCGTCGGCCCGAAGCCCACCATGTACTGCGGCACGCGGATACCGAACAGCTTGGCCGTGGAGAGGTGGCCGAGTTCGTGCCAGGCGATGGAGAACAGCAGGCCGACGACGAAGACGACTATGCCGAGGATGGTCATCCAGGTCGTCATGCGCGAGCCTCCGAAGGTGTCCGTGCCGCACGGGCGGCCAGTTCGCGGGCGCGGGCGCGCGCCCAGGTCTCCGCTTCCAGGACGTCCGCGACCGTCAGGGAAGTTCCCCTGGCGGGCGTGCCGTGTGCGGCGACCACATCGGCGACGGTATCCACAATCCCTGTGAACGGCAGCCCGCCCTTGAGGAATGCCTCCACGCATTCCTCGTTCGCCGCGTTGAAGACGGCCGGTGCGGTGCCGCCCAGCTCGCCGACGTGGCAGGCCAGCGGGACGGACGGGAAGGCCGACCCGTCGAGCGGGAAGAACTCCCAGTTCTGGGCGTTCCTCCAGTCCACACCCGGTGCGGCGTCGGGGACCCGCTCGGGCCAGCCGATGCCCAGCGCGATCGGCATCCGCATGTCGGGCGGGCTGGCCTGGGCGAGCGTGGAGCCGTCGGTGAACTCCACCATCGAGTGGATGTAGGACTGCGGATGGACGACGACCTCGATGCGCTCGAAGGGGACGTCGAACAGCAGATGTGCCTCGATGACCTCCAGCCCCTTGTTGACGAGGGTCGCGGAGTTGATCGTGACGACCGGGCCCATCGACCAGGTGGGGTGGGCCAGCGCCTGCTCGGGGGTGACCCCGGCCAGCTCCCGCTTCGTCCGGCCGCGGAACGGGCCGCCGGAGGCGGTGACCACGAGCTTGCGGACCTCGGCGCGCGCGCCGCCGGCCAGCGCCTGGAAGAGCGCGGAGTGCTCGGAGTCGACGGGGATGATCTGGCCGGGCGCGGCGACGGCCTTGACCAGCGGGCCGCCGACGATCAGCGACTCCTTGTTGGCGAGGGCCAGCACCCGGCCGGCCTTCAGGGCCGCCAGGGTCGGGGCGAGGCCGATGGAGCCGGTGATGCCGTTGAGGACGGTGTGGCAGGGCGAGGCGGCCAGGTCGGTGGCCGCGTCGGGGCCGGCCAGGATCTCGGGCAGCGGCTCACCCGCGCCGTAGCGGTCCGCCAGGGCCGCGCGCAGCGCCGGCACGGCGTCCTCGCGGGCCACCGCGACGGCGGTCACCCGCAGCTGGTGCGCCTGCTCGGCGAGCAGCTCGACCCGGCCGCCGGCCGCGGAGAGCGCGGTGACCCGGAAGCGGTCCGGGTTGCGCAGCACGATGTCGATCGCCTGGGTGCCGATCGAACCGGTCGAGCCGAGGATCACCAGGGAACGGGGCCCGTGGGGGCCGTCCGGGTCGCCTGCGGCCGGCTCGAAGCGCAGGTGCGGATGGGCGAGGGAGTCCGTCATGGGGTCCATTGTGGCCGGTCGCCGCGGTGCCCCCGACACCAAGGGCGCCTCCCGGCGATCACGCGGGCCCGGGGCCACCCGGCACGCCACGGGGCCGCTGCGGCGGTCGACTGCCGCAGCGGCCCCGGAGCGCGCACCGCGCAAGGGTCAGCGGATGGGCCGCCGGACGTTGTCCGTCATGCTCGGGCCCGGGGTGGCGTCGCCGATCCAGGGGCCGTCGCCGCTGGGGTCGACGATGCCGTCCTCCAGCCAGGTGTAGTTGCCGCCGAGGACCCCGGAGACGACCTTGCGGTCGAGGTCGTCGGTGTTGGTCCACAGCCGGCCGAACAGCTCCTCGATCCGGATCCGCGCCTGCCGGCAGAAGACGTCGGCCAGCTGCTGCGCCTCGCGGCCGTGGTCGTCGGTCTCCCGGAGGTACTCGGCGCGGACACAGGCGGCGCTCATCGCGAACAGCTCCGCGCCGATGTCGACGATCCGGCCGAGGAAGCCCTGCTTGGTCTCCATCCGGCCCTGCCAGCGGGACATCGCGTAGAAAGTGGACCGGGCGAGCTTGCGGGAGGTCCGCTCGACGTACCGCAGGTGCCCGGCGAGCATCCCGAACTCCTGGTACGTGCGCGGGAGCTGGCCCGGTCCGGCGACGAGCTTGGGCAGCCAGCGGGCGTAGAACCCGCCGGCCTTGGCCGCCGCCCGGCCCTTGTCGGCGAGGGTCTTGTCGGGGTCGATGAGGTCGCCGGCGACGGACAGGTGGGCGTCCACCGCCTCGCGGGCGATCAGCAGATGCATGATCTCCGTGGAGCCCTCGAAGATCCGGTTGATCCGCATGTCGCGCAGCAGCTGCTCGGCGGGGACGGCGCGTTCGCCGCGGGCGGCGAGCGAGTCGGCGGTCTCGAAGCCGCGTCCGCCGCGGATCTGGACGAGCTCGTCGGCGATCAGCCAGCCCATCTCGGAGCCGTAGAGCTTGGCGAGGGCGGCCTCGATGCGGATGTCGTTGCGGTTCTCGTCGGCCATCTGCGAGGAGAGGTCGACGACCGCCTCCAGGGCGAAGGTCGTGGCGGCGATGAAGGAGATCTTGGCGCCGACGGCCTCGTGCTCGGCGACCGGGCGGCCCCACTGCTCGCGGGCCCCGGACCACTCACGGGCGATCTTCAGGCACCACTTGCCGGAGCCGACGCACATCGCGGGCAGCGACAGCCGCCCGGTGTTGAGGGTGGTCAGCGCGATCTTCAGGCCGGCGCCCTCGGGGCCGATGCGGTGGGAGGCGGGGACCCGCACCTGGTGGAAGCGGGTGACGCCGTTCTCCAGGCCGCGCAGGCCCATGAAGGCGTTGCGGTGCTCGACGGTGACGCCGGGCGAATCGGCCTCGACGACGAAGGCCGTGATGCCGCCCTTGTGGCCCTCGGAGGCGGGCACCCGCGCCATGACCACCAGCAGGTCGGCGACCACGCCGTTGGTGGTCCACAGCTTCACGCCGTCGAGGACGTAGTCGTCGCCGTCCGGGACGGCCGTGGTCGCGAGCCGGGCCGGGTCCGAGCCGACGTCGGGCTCGGTCAGCAGGAACGCGGAGATGTCCGTGCGCGCCAGGCGCGGCAGGAAGGTCTCCTTCTGCTCCTTGGTGCCGAACAGCTTCAGCGGCTGCGGTACGCCGATGGACTGGTGCGCCGAGAGCAGCGCGCCGATGGCGGGGCTGGCGGTGCCGACCAGGGACAGCGCCCGGTTGTAGTAGACCTGGGTCAGTCCGAGGCCGCCGTACTTCGCGTCGATCTTCATGCCGAGCGCGCCGAGCTCCTTGAGCCCGTTGACGGTCTCGTCCGGAATCTTTCCCTCGCGCTCGATCCGGGCGCTGTCGATCTTCGTCTCGCAGAACTCGCGCAGCGTGGCGAGGAACTTCTCGCCGCGGCGCACGTCGTCGACCGCGGGGGTGGGATGCGGATGGATGAGGTCGAGCCTAAAGCGCCCCAGGAACAGTTCCTTGGCGAAGCTGGGCTTGCGCCAGTCCTGCTCACGGGCCGCCTCGGCGACCTGGCGTGCTTCGCGCTCGGAAACGTTGCGGATGGATGGAGCGGTCATCAGGAGCTCACCTCGCCGCGGGTTCGGGAGTTCAGCGCCGGCGGGCCGGTCGGCCGCTGGACAGCGCTACTTGTGAGAGTTACCCGATCCGCACGGGTTGCACCACTGGAGGTACGAGGAGATGACGGGCGCAAGGGCGCCCGCGCGCCATGGGGGGCCTGCGCCGCGCCGCCGGTCGGGCACGGCCCGCGGCTCTCGGCCCTTCGGGGGGGGTGCGGGACACCGCCGCGGACCCCGGAAACGGCCGCGGCGCGCTCCGGGCACGAGGTGCCGGGAGCGCGCCGCGCCGGGTACTACAGGGCGAGTCCGGTGAGGACCATGACCCGCTCGTAGGTGTAGTCGTCCATCGCGAAGCGCACGCCCTCGCGGCCCACGCCGGACTGCTTGACGCCGCCGTAGGGCATCTGGTCGGCGCGGTAGGACGGCACATCGCCGATGATCACGCCGCCGACCTCCAGCGCCCGGTGGGCGCGGAACGCGGTCTGCACATCGTGTGTGAACACGCCCGCCTGGAGGCCGAACTTGGAGTCGTTGACGGCCGCGAACGCCGCGTCGACGCCGTCGGCCTTCGTGACGGTGAGCACCGGCCCGAAGACCTCCTCGCAGGACAGCGTCGCGTCGGCGGGCACCTCGGCCAGCACGGTCGGCGCGTAGGAGGCGCCGTCGCGCTTGCCGCCGGCGAGCAGCTTGGCGCCGCGCTCCACGGCCTCCTCCACCCAGGACTCGACGCGCTTGGCGGCGTCCTCGCTCACCAGCGGGCCGACCTCGGTCGCGTCGTCGGAGGGGTCACCGGTGATCTGCGCCTCGACGGCCGCCACGATCTTCGGCACCAGCCGGTCGTAGACGGAGGCGTCGGCGATCACCCGCTGCACGGAGATGCAGGACTGGCCGCCCTGGTAGTTGGAGAAGGTGGCGATGCGCTGCGCCGCCCAGTCCAGGTCCGCCTCGGAGGAGTAGTCCGGCAGCACGACGGCGGCGCCGTTGCCGCCCAGCTCCAGGGTGCAGTGCTTGCGCGGCACCGAGTCCAGGATCGCGTAGCCGACCTTCTCCGAGCCGGTGAAGGAGACGACCGGCAGCCGCTCGTCCTGGACCAGCGCCGTCATCCGCTCGTTGGGCACCGGGAGGATCGACCAGGAGCCGGCCGGCAGGTCGGTCTCCGACAGCAGCTCGCCGAGGATCAGACCGGAGAGCGGGGTGGCGGGGGCCGGCTTGAGGATGATCGGGGCGCCGGCGGCGATGGCCGGGGCGATCTTGTGCGCGCAGAGGTTCAGCGGGAAGTTGAACGGGGCGATGCCCAGGACCGTGCCGCGCGGGAAGCGGCGGGTCAGCGCGAGCCGGCCGGCGCCGCCCGCGTCGGTGTCCAGCCGCTGTGCCTCGCCGCCGTTGAAGCGGCGGGCCTCCTCGGCGGCGAAGCGGAACACCGAGACGGCCCGGCCGACCTCGCCGCGCGCCCACTTCATGGGCTTGCCGTTCTCCGCGGAGATCAGCCGGGCGATCTCCTCCGTACGCTCCACCAGCCGGCGGTGCACATGGTCCAGGGCGGCGGCGCGCACGTGCGCGGGGGTCGCGGCCAGCTCGTCCTGCACGGCGACGGAGGCGGCGACCGCCTCCTCGACCTGCTCCTCGGTGGGGACGCTCACGGTGCCGACGAGACGCCCGTCCCAGGGGGAGGTGACATCGAAGGTGGCCTCGCCGGTGGCCTCGCGGCCGGCGAGCCAGAAGGCGGTGGGGGCTGCATCAGTGGAGATCGGCACAGTGGAACCCGGCCCTTCAGACGTGGTGGGTGGTGCGCATGGCTCAGCGAGCGCCTCTGCGGTTTTGACTCAGCACCCACGGTAGGGGGACGGCGGCGCCGTGGCGTTTGTCCGTAGCGTAGTAATCGGCGGGCCGGTCTCTCCGCGGTGGAGGGGGCGTACGGGGCGGGCGCGGGGGCGTGGCCGGCGGGACGTACGAGGGCGGTCCCTGGCGCGTGCCAGCGGTCCCCTTCACGCGGCCGAAGGGCTCACCGCGCGGGCGGGCGGGCCGTCACGGGGCGGGCGGCGGGCCGGATCCGGTCTCGGGCGACGAGGTCGCCTTCAGCGCCAGCCAGAGCTCCATCCGCACGTCCGCGTCGTCCAGCGAGCGCCCCAGGATCTCCTCCACGCGCCGCATCCGGTAACGCAGGGTGTGGCGGTGCACGCCCAGGTCGGCGGCGGCCGCGTCCCACTGGCCGTGCCGGGCGAGCCAGGCCCGCAGCGAGGCCACCAGGTCGCCGCGGCCGGTCGCGTCGTGTTCGCGCAGCGCCCGCAGCAGCCCGTCCGCGAAGGCGCGGACCGCGTCGTCGGCGAGCAGCGGCAGCACGGAGCCGGCCGCCACGTCCTCGTGCTCGACCAGCGCCCGGCCGCGGCGGCGGGCCACCGACAGCGCCTGCTCGGCCTGGCGGTAGGCGTGGGCGGCGGCCATCGGCCCGGTCGGCGCGGACAGCCCGATGGCGACCGTCCCGCCGTGGCCGCCCGCTCCCCGCCCGGAGCGGCCGCGCCCCCGCGGCCGCGCACCGGCCCGGGTCTCGGCCTCGGCGGCGTGCGCGGCGCAGGCGGCCGCGGCCGCGCCGCCGTCCGCGACCAGCACGATCAGCCGGCCGCCGTCCGGCACGGCCAGCAGCGCCTCGCCGGTCCGGGCGGCCGCGGAGTCCATCGCGTCGGCCAGCGCGTCCAGGCCCCCGGGGACGGCGGCGCCCCCGGCCGCCCCCGGCGCCTGTTCCTCTGCGGGCACCGGCTCGGCGACCACCACCCGGAACGGCGCGTCCAGCAGCCCGCCGTAGAGCCGCCCGGCCACCGCCCGGGCGTGGTCCGGCTCCGCCGCCAGCAGCATCTTCAGCACCGCGGCCCCCAGCCGTGCCTCGGCGTCCTGCAGCGCCCTGGAACGCTCGGTGGTCAGGGTGAGCAGCGCGACCGCGGAGTGCACGGCGAAGCGTTCGGCGGTGCCGAGCGGCGCGGCGGTGCCGACCGCGAGCACCCCGCGGGCCCGCCGCCCGGTGCCCAGCGACTGCAGCTCGACCCGGTCGTCGCCGTCGGTGTCGCTGACCACGGAGCTGGCCGGCGCGGGCCGCTCGCGCAGCCGCCCGACGTCCTCGGCGAGCCGGGCCGCGCGGCGGGCCGCCCAGTCGGGGGCAGCGGCCACCACCGCGCCCGAGGCGTCGTAGAGCGCGGCCCAGCCGTCCAGATGGGCCGCGAGCCGGGCCAGCAGCTCGGCCGGGCCCTCGGTGCCGAGCGCCGCCCGGGTCAGCTCCCGCTGCGCCTCGAAGCCCGCGGTCACCGCCCGGTACTGGTCGGCGGCGACGGCGGCCGAGACCGCCTTGCTGATCGCGATGAACGGGGTCCGGCGGGGCACCCCGAGCAGCGGCAGCCCCTCCTCCCTCGCCGCCTCGACCAGTGCCTGCGGCACCCCCTCGTAGTTCACCCCGGCCGCGAAGCCCAGCCCGACCACCCCGGCCCGGGCGATGCGCCGCACATAGCTGCGGGTCGCCTCGGCGTCCTCCGCGTCCAGCTTCAGCGCGGTGATCAGCAGCAGCTCGCCGCCCTCCATGTAGGGCACCGGGTCGATCAGCTCGCTCGCGTGCGCCCAGCGCACCGGCGCGTCCAGCTGCTCCTCGCCGGCGAGCACGGTCAGCTTGAGCGCGGTGTGGTTGACCAGGGATGCGAGCGTGTGCGGCATGGGACCTTCGTGACCTCGACGACTGCGGGGGACGACCGGCCGGCAGCCGGTCACCGGCCGGCCCGGGAGGACCAGCCGCTGTCCCCTTCCTTTTCGCCGCCCTGTATGAACGACTGGTGTCGATTCTGCCTCAGCGGAGGAATCCGGGGCACCCGCGCTCCGGACATTCCCGCCACCACCGGGGAGCCCGCCCGCACACCGGCCCCGGGGCGGGTTCGCTCCCGCCCGGCCCGGCATCCGCCCTCCGCCGGTCCCCTAAGCCCGCAGGTCCACCAGCACGGGCGGGGCGTGCTCCCCGGCCACCGACGTCACGGACAGCACGGCGTGCCCCGGCGGCAGCGAATTGGCCAGATCGGAGGCGGACCAGCGCTCCCGCTCGACGGTGCGGACGGTGACGGCCTTGGCGGTGGGCGCCTTGCCGGTGACCAGGTGGCGGAACAGGTGCAGCGCCTTCATCGCGGCACCCTCCGCAATGATCTGACGGTCCGTCACATCGCGGGTCTCCACCCACTCCTTGCCCCACACCTCCGCGAACCGGGCCCCGTCCCAGGTCGTCACGCCCGCGAACGCCATCCGGCAGCCCACCGACCCGAGCAGCGTGCCCCGCAGCGCGTCCGGCACCTCGTCCAGCGAACGCAGCGTCAGCACCGCCCCGGCATTCGCCGACCGCAGCCGCTGCAGCCCGCGCAGCGCCTCGGCGGTCACGGTGTGCGCCGCCTCGTCCAACACCAGACAGGCGAACACCGACCGGTCCGCCCGCGCCACCGCACACTCCGTGAACTGCGCCAGCACCAGCCGGGCGAGGATGCGGGAGGCTTCCGCGTGACCGCGTTCGGGCAGCTCGATACGGACCCGCAGCGGATGGTCGAGAGCGCGCAGCGAGACCTGCCGGGTGGCGCCGGTCGGGTCGAAGAACCCGGCGAAGGCGGGCCGGTCCAGGAGAGCGATGCGATCGGCGAGGAGTACGCCGAGGTCGCCGTGGCGCTCCGACTGGCGCGCCCGGGCGTCGAGTTCGCGCAGCAGGGTGTGGGCCTGCGCGTCCGCCAGGGCGGTGCGCAGCGCGGCCATCGCCCCGGGCGCGCCGTCCAGCAGTTCGCGCAGCTCGGGGACGGTGGGGAAGCGGTCATGGGCGGCCGCGAAGGGGCCGAGCAGCTGGGCCAGCGCGGTCGCGGCGCGCCGGCTGTCGCCGCCGGGCAGCTGCTCGGCGAGGTCACCGACCAGCGCCTCGGCGAGGATGCCGGCCGCCTCGTCGGGGTCCGTGGTCCCGCCGTACAGGTCGAGATCGCACTCCGGGTCGGGGCGGCCGATCCGGACCACCACGTCGAACGCGTCGTCCCCGCCGAGGTCCGAGCCGGCCGGACCGACCGCGACCACCGCGCACTGCCCGGCCAGCGCCTGCAGACACATCGACTCCACGACGGGTTTGACGACCCGGGTGGTCTTGCCGCTGCCGGCCGGCCCGACGGCCAGCAGCGAGGTCCCCAGCAGGGCGGGCTCCAGGGCGCTGCCGGCGAGGCGGTGCTGATAGGGGTTGCGGGGGTGGTCGGCGGCGGTGCCGATGCGGACCTGACGGGCGAGCAGGTCGTGGTGGGCGGTCCGGCGGGGCAGATCGCGCCGGCCCGAGGGGTGCGCACAGGCCGCCGCGCCGGACCGGAGCACGGTGTCGGTGAAGGAGGCCAGGGAGTTCTTGCCGGACCGCACCGAGTGCCAGGCGCGCTCGATCCGGGCGACGTCCACATCGTTCATCCGGCCGGCCAGGGCCTCGGCGACGAGGGTGTCGGCCGCGTCGGCGGCACCGTGCGCCCGCAGTTCGGGCCACTGGGCCCGGTCGGCGGCGGGCTGTGTCCTGGGCGCCGGAGCGCGCGTGCGCAGCCGGCCGAGGACCGGGCCCAGGAAGCGGCGGGCGAGTTCGGGCCAGCGGCCGAGCCGGCCGAAGACGACGGCCAGAATCGCCAGCACCAGGCCGTAGTAGGCGTAGGTGGCCACCACGTAGACCATCTTGTCGCCGCCGGCCGTCCGCCAGGAGTCCGGTGTCAGCAGCAGCAGCGGCCAGAGCCAGTAGCTGCCGAGGTACTGGTTCCACAGCAGCGACCACAGCAGCCATCCGCACAGGAACGAGATGACCGCCCCGCCGATCAGCTGGCGCGCGGGGATCCGGTCGGGTTCCACCGCGGGCCGGGGCCGGTGCCCGAGGGTCCACACGCCGGGCGCGGCGGAGGGGCGGGGGGCGCGCAGCCAGCCGAGCAGCGGCGGGTCCGCGGCCGGGGCGCCGGGCGCGGGGGCCGCCGGGGCGGCGGATGGCTGCGGGATGGCCGCCGGCGGCGGGACGAAGTCCGGGGGCGTGGTGGGCCGGGGTGGCACATCCGGGCCTGCCGCCGGGCGCGGAACCTGGTCGGAACGGGTGTCCTGTGCGTCGTGCGTGCCCTCGGTGTCCATCCGGTGCCTTTGTCCCCCTTGAGCCGTGGCCTGCTGCGTCCTGGTACCCGCGGCCGCGTCGCCGGGCCGCGCTGCCATTGTCATGCCCGGGACGGTGTGTGCCGTTGCCGGGCGCGCCGCCGCTCAATCTACTGGCCGGGGGCCGCCGCTATGTCCGGTGCGGACAACGCAACACGCGCACTTCTCCCGAACGGAACATGCCGGAGCCGCCCGGCCGCCCCTAGCCTGCGAGAACAAGACCTTTGTACGTCCCCGTTCCACCCCAGGAGACTGCCATGACCGAACTGTCCGGAGGCCCCGCCCTCCCCCAGGAGCGTCGCGTCGTCACCGCGATCCCCGGCCCGAAGTCGCAGGAGCTGTGGGCGCGCAAGCAGGCCACGGTGGCCGGCGGGGTCGGCGCCGTGCTGCCCGTGTTCGTCACGCGGGCGGGCGGCGGTGTCCTGGAGGACGTGGACGGGAACTCGCTGATCGACTTCGGCTCCGGCATCGCGGTGACCTCGGTCGGCAACAGCGCGGAGGCGGTCGTCCGCCGGGCCACCGCGCAGCTCCAGGCCTTCACCCACACCTGCGCGATGGTGGCGCCGTACGAGCCGTACATCGAGGTCTGTGAGCAGTTGGCCGAGCTGACGCCGGGCGACCACGCGAAGAAGTCGGCGCTGTTCAACTCCGGCGCGGAGGCCGTCGAGAACGCCGTCAAGATCGCCCGGGTGCACACCAAGCGCCAGGCCGTCGTCGTCTTCGACCACGGCTACCACGGGCGTACGAACCTCACCATGGCGCTCACGTCCAAGAACATGCCGTACAAGCAGGGCTTCGGCCCGTTCGCGCCCGAGGTCTACCGCGTCCCGGTGGCCTACCCCTACCGCTGGCTGACCGGCCCGGAGAACTGTGCGCAGGAGGCCGCGGACCAGGCCATCTCGCAGATCACCAAGCAGATCGGCGCGGAGAACGTCGCGGCGATCATCATCGAGCCGGTGCTCGGTGAGGGCGGCTTCATCGAGCCGGCCAAGGGCTTCCTGCCCGCGATCGCCGCCTTCGCGAAGGAGAACGGCATCGTCTTCGTCGCGGACGAGATCCAGTCCGGCTTCTGCCGTACCGGTCAGTGGTTCGCGTGCGAGGACGAGGGGATCGTCCCGGACCTGATCACCACCGCCAAGGGCATCGCGGGCGGTCTGCCGCTGGCCGCGGTGACCGGCCGCGCCGAGATCATGGACGCCGCGCACGCCGGCGGCCTGGGCGGCACCTACGGCGGCAACCCCGTGGCCTGCGCCGCGGCGCTGGGCTCGATCGAGACCATGCGCGAGCAGGACCTGAACGCCAAGGCCCGCCGGATCGGCGAGATCATGAAGCCGCGGCTGAACGCGATCGCGGAGAAGTACGACATCGTCGGCGAGGTCCGCGGCCGCGGCGCGATGATCGCGATCGAGCTGGTCAAGTCCGGTTCCAAGGAGCCGAACCCGGAGGCCACCGCCGCGCTGGCCAAGGCCTGCCACCAGGAGGGCCTGCTGGTGCTGACCACCGGCACCTACGGCAACGTGCTGCGCTTCCTGCCGCCGCTGGTCATCGGCGAGGACCTGCTGGGCGAGGGCCTGGACATCCTCGAAGGCGCCTTCGCCACGATCTGAGCGGTCCGAGCGGACCGAACGGACCGAACGGACCCAGGGGTCCGAGCGGCGGCCCGCACGCGGGCGGTTCCGCTTCCGCGGCAGTAACCCGGCGCGGCCCGGGGCACGGCAGACGATGCCGGGCCCCGGGCCGCGTCCCGTTTTGTCCCCCGACCGTACGGCCGCCCGATCGGCCGACCGCCGCCGTCGCGCCGCGCCCCCTCGGCCGCCCCCTTGCGCGCCCGCTTCGTGACCACTTCTGTGCTGATTTCTGTGCTCATTTCTGTGCGAAAGTGCGGAGGTGGAGGCACGGCGTGAAGAAGATGTGCGGGGCCGATGGCGGGCGGGTGATGCGGCTGTCCGGCGCGGTTCCGGTGCCGTACGGTTTCTGCAGATGAGAGAAACACCCCGCTCGCAGGGGACTGCGGGCGACGCCCGGTTGGCGCTTCCCCAGCTCCGGCCAGGCCGTGCCCTCGCGCACAACACCGGAACCCCTGGCACAGGGAACTCCGGGAATCCTCACCGATCGGATGTCCGCCCGCCCCATACCCCCCGGGGCGCGCGGGACACCGGTCACCGCGGCCGCCTCGGAACCACCCCCCCTGTTCCGAGGCGGCCGACTTCTTTTCCGCGCCGTTCCGGTGCGCGCAGGTCTCCGACGTCTCCGGGATCGTCCGGCCCCGCGGCACCGTCCGGCCCCGGCTCCCGCCCTCCGGGCCCGCTGTCGCTCTGCCCGGTCGGCGCGCTGCTGTTCGCGGTGCTCACCTGGCAGGTGGCGGCCCACGGCCCGCTGCGCGCGCTCGACGAGCGACTCGGCCGCGCCGTGGCCTCCGGAGGTCTTCCCGCCGGGCCCGCGGAGTTCTTCGCCGACCTGGGAAACACGGCGGTGGCGCTGCCGGTGCTGGCGGCGGCCGTGGCGTGGGCCCTGTGGCGGGGCCGGCGCGAGGCCCGGGAGCCGGCGGACGACGACGCCGCTCCCCCGCGTTGGTGGCTGCCCCCGCTCGCGGCCGGGCTCACGGCCGCCGCGGTGCCGGCACTCGTGGTCCCGCTCAAACTGTGGCTCGCCCGGCCGGGCCCGGCGGCGATGGCGGGGGCCGCGCACGACGGCTTCTACCCGTCGGGCCACGCCGCCACGGCGGCGGTGCTCTACGGCCTGAGCGCGCTGCTGCTGTGCCGCGGGGGGCGGCGGACACCGGCCCGCCGCCAGGTCGGGCCGGCGCTCGCCGCCGGGCTGGTGCTGCTCAACGCGGGTGTCGGCACCGGCCTGGTCCGCCGCGGCTATCACTGGCCGCTGGACGTGCTCGGCAGCTGGTGCCTGGCGGGGGTGCTGCTCGCGCTGTGGTGCGCGGTGTGCGACCGGTGGGCGGGCGAACGCCGCGCGGTGGACCCGCGGGAGCGGCCGGCGGGGCTCCCGTAGACCCACCAGGGAGCGGACGGCGCGCGGCCGGCCGCCCCCTGTCCCGGCGTCAGCTGTCGAAGCCCAGGCCCACCTTGTCCATGGCCTTCAGCCACAGATTGCGGCGTCCGGCACGGGTGTCGGCGCGGGTCATCGACCACTGGGTGATGCCGATGCCGGCCCAGCGCAGCGGCTCGGGCGGGAACGGCAGCGGCTTGCTGCGCACCATCTCCAGCTCCGTGCGCTCGGTGCGCTCGCCCGCGAGCAGGTCGAGCATCACCTCGGCGCCGAAGCGGGTGGCGCCCACGCCGAGGCCGGTGTACCCGGTGGCGTAGGCGACCCGGCCGGCGTGCGCGGTGCCGAAGAAGGCGGAGAAGCGCGAGCAGGTGTCGATGGCGCCGCCCCAGGAGTGGGTGAAGCGCAGCCCCTCCAGCTGCGGGAAGCAGCGGAAGAAGTGCCGGGCGAGCTTCTCGTAGGTGGCCGGGTGGTGGTCGTACTCGGCGCGTACGCCGCCGCCGTAGCGGTAGACGATGTCGTAGCCGCCCCACAGGATGCGGTGGTCGGCGGTGAGTCGGAAGTAGTGGAAGTGGTTGTTGGAGTCCGAGAGGCCCTGGCGGTTCTTCCAGCCGATCGCGGCGAGCTGTTCGCCGGTCAGCGGCTCGGTCATCAGGGCGTGGTCGTAGACCGGGACGACGTACGGGCGGACCCGCTTGACCAGGGACGGGAAGGCGTTGGTGCCCAGCGCGACATGGCGGGCGAAGACCCGGCCGTAGGGGGTGCGGACGGCCATGCCGGTGCCGTCCCCGGCGAGCGCGGTGGCGGGGGTGCGTTCGTGGATGCGGACGCCGAGGTCGAGGCAGGCCTGCTTCAGGCCCCAGGCGAGGCGGGCCGGGTGGAGCATGGCGACGCCGTCGCGGTCCCACAGCCCGGCGCGGAAGGTCGGTGAGTCGACCTCGGCGCGCAGGGCGTCCTCGTCGAGGAAGGTGTGCCGGTTGAGGCCCAGGTCGGCGGCGTCCTCGGCGGCCTCCTGGAGTTCGGCGACCTGGTGCGGCTCGGTGGCGATGTCGATCTCGCCGGTGCGCTCGAAGTCGCAGTCGATGCCGTAGCGGGCGACGGCCTCCCCGATGGCGTCGAGGTTGCGGATGCCGAGCTTTTCGAGCGTGGCGAGCTCGCCGGGCCAGCGGGCCAGTCCGTTGCCCAGGCCGTGGGTGAGGGAGGCGGCACAGAAGCCGCCGTTGCGCCCGGAGGCGGCCCAGCCGATCTCGGCGCCCTCCACGAGGACGACGTCGCGCTCGGGGTCGCGTTCCTTGGCGATCAGCGCGGTCCACAGTCCCGAGTAACCACCGCCGACGACCAGCAGATCGCAGGTCTCGTCGCCGACGAGGGCCGGCAGGGCGGCGGGGCGGGCGGGGTCGTCGAGCCAGAAGGGGGTGGGGGCGGCGTCCGCGAGCGCATGGACGGGGGACGCCCCGGACGGATGCGGCATGGCAGCTCGTGCCATGGTTCTCAGCTCCTCTTGCTCCTCTTGCGGCGGTTCCCGGCCAGTTGGCCGGCGAGTACGCACAACACGGCGACCAGGAACATCGCCGTGCCGATGACGTTGATCTGTACGGGCGTGCCCCGCTGTGCCGATCCCCAGACGAACATCGGGAAGGTCACGGTGGAGCCGGCGTTGAAGTTGGTGATGATGAAGTCGTCGAAGGACAGGGCGAAGGACAGCAGCGCGCCGGCCGCGATGCCGGGGGCGGCGATCGGCAGCGTCACCCGCAGGAAGGTCTGGACGGGTGAGGCGTAGAGGTCCTGGGCGGCCTGTTCCAGGCGCGGGTCCATGCTCATCACCCGGGCCTTGACCGCGGTGACCACGAAGCTCAGGCAGAACATGATGTGGGCGATCAGGATCGTCCAGAAGCCGAACTGGATGCCCATGTTGAGGAAGAGGGTCGCCAGCGACGCGGCCATGACGACCTCGGGCATCGCCATCGGCAGGAAGATCAGGGTGTTGACGCCGGCCCGGGCGCGGAAGCGGTAGCGGGCCAGCGCGAACGCGATCATGGTGCCGAGGACGGTCGCGCCGATGGTGGCCCACAGCGCCAGCTGCAGGCTCAGGCCGAGCGATCCGCACAGGTCGGCGACGCCGCACGGGTCGCTCCAGGCGTCCGTGGAGAAGCGCTGCCACTGGTAGTTGAAGCGGCCGTTGGGCTTGTTGAAGGAGAAGACCATCACCACGATGTTGGGCAGGATCAGATAGCCCAGCGTGGCGAGGCCCGCCATCGCGACGATGTTGCGGCGCAGCCAGCGCAGGCCCCGGTTCGGGGTGCGGGCGGCGCCGGTCCCGGGTGCGTTCGTGGTCTCGTGGACGGCCATCAGACCAGGTCCTCCGTCCCGGACTTGCGGATGTAGAACGTGACCATGGCGAGGATGGCCGCCATGAGGATGAAGGAGAGCGCGGCGGCGGTCGGGTAGTCCAGGACCCGCAGGAACTGGGACTGGATGACGTTGCCGATCATCTTCTGGTCGGTGGAGCCCAGCAGTTCGGCGTTGATGTAGTCACCGGCGGCCGGGATGAAGGTCAGCAGGGTGCCGGCGACGACACCGGGCATCGACAGCGGGAAGGTCACCCGGCGGAAGGTGGTCGAGGGGCGGGCGTAGAGGTCGCCGGCGGCCTCGTGCAGGCGCGGGTCGATGCGCTCCAGCGAGGTGTAGAGCGGCAGGACCATGAACGGCAGGAAGTTGTAGGTCAGTCCGCAGACCACCGCGAGCGGGGTGGCCAGCACCCGGTGCCCCTCGGTGACGCCCAGCCAGCTGGTGACGTCCAGGACGTGCAGCGAGTTCAGCAGCGCGACGACCGGTCCGCCGTCGGCCAGGATCGTCTTCCAGGCGAGTGTGCGGATCAGGAAGCTGGTGAAGAACGGGGCGATGACCAGGATCATCACGATGTTGCGCCAGCGGCCCGCCTTGAAGGCGATGAGGTAGGCCAGCGGGTAGCCCAGGGTCAGGCAGAGCACGGTGGCGACGGCGGCGTAGCCCATCGAGCGGAGGAACTGCGGCCAGTATTCGCCGAGGGCGTCCCAGTAGGTGGCGACGTGCCAGGTGACCTTGAAGCCCTCTTCGAGGGAGCCGGTCTGGATCGAGGTCGACGCCTGGTAGACGAGCGGTGCGGCGAAGAAGACGATCAGCCACAGGATGCCGGGCAGCAGCAGCCAGTAGGGGACCAGGCGCTTGCGGACCGGGGTCTTGCGCAGGGCCGGCGGCGCGGCCTCGCTCTGTCCGGCCGGCGGCGCGGGGGTGGCGGTGGTGGTCACGCGGCCTCCTCGTCGAGGTCCGCGCCGGCCTGGATGTCCTGGGTGGCATCCAGTCCGAAGGTGTGCGCCCGGCTCCAGTGCAGCACGATGCCGGCGCCGGGCACGAGGCGGCCGTCGCGCTCGATGTTCTGCTCGTAGACGGCGAGTTCGCCCAGGCCGGGGACGTCGACGACGTACTGGGTGGAGACCCCGATGAAGCTGGCGTCCTTGATGCGGCCGGGGAGCCGGTTGTGGTCGGCGGCGATGTCGCCGGCGTCGTCGGCGTGGGTCAGGGCGACCTTCTCGGGCCGGACGCCGGCCAGCACCTTCTCGCCCTTGCGGGCCGAGGCGCTGCACCGGGCGGCGGGCAGGTGCAGGGTGGTGTCCGCGGCCCGCAGGAGCAGTTCCTCGCCGCCGGCCTCGACGACCTCGGCCTCGATCAGGTTGGAGGTGCCCAGGAAGTTGGCGACGAAGGTGGTGCCCGGGTTCTCGTAGAGGTCGGCGGGGGCGCCGAGCTGCTCGACCCGGCCGCCGTTCATCACGGCCACGGTGTCGGCCATCGTCATGGCCTCCTCCTGGTCGTGGGTGACGTGCACGAAGGTGATGCCGACCTCGGTCTGGATGCGCTTGAGCTCCAACTGCATCTGGCGGCGCAGCTTGAGGTCGAGGGCGCCCAACGGCTCGTCGAGGAGCAGCACCTGCGGGTGGTTGATCAGCGCCCGGGCGACCGCGACCCGCTGCTGCTGGCCGCCGGAGAGCTGCTGCGGCTTGCGGCGGGCCATCGGGCCGAGCTGGACGAGGTCGAGCATCTCCTCGACCTGCTTCTTGACGGACTTGATGCCGCGGCGGCGCAGGCCGAAGGCGACGTTCTCGTAGATGTCCAGGTGCGGGAAGAGGGCGTAGTTCTGGAAGACGGTGTTGACCTGGCGCTTGTAGGGCGGCAGGGCGGTGACGTCCCGGCCCGACAGCTCGACGGTCCCGGTGGTCGGCTCCTCCAGCCCGGCGATCATGCGCAGGGTGGTGGTCTTGCCGCAGCCCGAGGCGCCCAGCAGCGCGAAGAAGGAGCCCGCGGGGACGGTCAGGTCGAGCGGTTGGACGGCGGTGAAGGAGCCGTAGGTCTTGCTGATCCCGTGGAGGCGGACATCGCCTCCGCTGCTCTGGGGGGTCTCGGTCTTCGTCATGTCGGTCGTCCCGTGGGTCGGAGGGCGAGGGGGCTCGGGCGGGCCCGGAGGCGGGGTGTCAGGCGCCGGTGAGGTCGGAGAACTTCTGGGCGAACTCCTTGTTCTCCTTGGCGGACAGCGCCCGGAAGGAGTGGGAGCGGGCGGCCATCTCCTTGTCCGGCAGGATCAGCGGGTTGGCCGCCGCCTTCTTGTCGATCTTGGCGAGTTCCTCGCGCACCCCGTCGACGGGGCAGGCGTAGTTGATGTACGCCGCGAGCCGGGCCGCCGCCTTCGGCTCGTAGAAGTAGTCGATGAGCCGTTCGGCGTTCTGCTTGTGGCGGGCCTTGTTCGGCACCATGAGGTTGTCGGTGGACACCATGTAGCCGGACTTCGGGACGGCGTAGGCGATGTCGGGGTTGTCGTTCTGGAGCTGGACGACGTCGCCGGCCCAGGCCACACAGGCGGCCAGGTCGCCCTTGTCCAGGTCGTTGGTGTAGTCGTTGCCGGTGAAGCGGCGGATCTGCTTGGAGTCGACGCCCTTCTGGAGCCGGGCGAGGGCCGCGTCGTAGTCGTCGGCGGTGACGTCCTCGGGCCGCTTGCCCATGTCCAGCAGGGTCAGCCCGACGCTGTCGCGCATCTCGGAGAGGAAGCCGACCCGGCCCTTGAGCTGCGGGTCCTCCAGCAGCTGGCTGATCGAGTCGACCTTCTTCCCGCCGGTGGCCTTCTTGTTGTACGCGATGATCGCCGGGATGCCCTGCCAGACATAGGAGTGCGCGCGGCCCGGGTCCCAGGCCGGGTCGCGGTACTGCGCCGAGAGATTGGCGTAGGCGTGCGGCAGGTTGGCCGGGTCCAGCTGCTGGATCCAGCCCAAGGAGATCATCCGGGCGCACATCCAGTCGGTGAGCACGATCAGGTCGCGGCCGGTGTCCTGGCCGGCCGCCAGCTGCGCCTGGATCTTGCCGAAGAACTCGTCGTTGTCGTTGATGTCCTCGGTGTAGTTGACGGCGATGCCGGTGCGCCCGGTGAAGCGGTCGAGCGTCGGGTGGCGCTTGCCGTCCTTGCTGACGTCCATGTACTCGGTCCAGTTGGAGAAGTTGAGGCGCTTCTCCGCCGCCGAGTGGTCCGTGCTTTTGCCTGCGTCCGTGCGGCCCGCGGGCGGGATCCCGCAGGCCGACAGGGCGCCGAGCCCGCCGACCGCGGCCGCCAGGCCGCCGCCGGCGCGCAGCAGGGAGCGCCGGGTCATGGCCAGCCGGCCGTCGGTCATGCTGCGGCGCACGGCGCTGAGTTCGGCCGGGGACAGGGGTTCGGGCTGCTCGTGGTGCTCCATGCGCGGTGCCCTTTCAGGGGTGGACCCGGCGTTCGGCCGGTGGTGACGGTGCCGCGCGGCGCTGGCCGCAGGAAGGGCCCGGGGGCCCCGGGGGGAGGTCCCTTACGGGCGGTCCCCGAAGACCGTGCGGTGCCAGTCCTTGCGGGCCACCGCGGTGTTGTCGTACATCACGTGCTTGACCTGGGTGTACTCCTCGAAGGAGTAGGCCGACATGTCCTTGCCGAAGCCGGATGCCTTGGCACCGCCGTGCGGCATCTCGCTGATGATCGGGATGTGGTCGTTGACCCAGACGCAGCCCGCGTTGATCTCACGGGTGGCGCGGCCGGTGCGGTAGACGTCCCGGCTCCAGGCGGAGGCGGCCAGCCCGTAGGGGGTGGCGTTGGCGAGTGCGATGCCCTCGTCGTCGCTGTCGAAGGGCAGCACGACCAGCACCGGGCCGAAGAGCTCGGACTGCACGATCTCGCTGTCCTGCGCGGCGCCGGCGACCAGCGTGGGCCGGTAGTACGCGCCCCGGGCCAGCTCCCCGTTCGCGCCGGCCGGGGCCTCGCCACCGGTGACGACGGTGGCGTACGCGCGGGCCCGGTCGACGAAGCCCGCCACCCGGTCGCGCTGGGCGTGCGAGATCAGCGGGCCCAGATCGGTGGACGGGTCGAAGGGGTCGCCGAGCCGCACCGTCGCCATCAGGTCGGCGACGCCCTTGACGAAGGCGTCGTAGAGGGGGCGCTGGACATAGGCGCGGGTGGCGGCGGTGCAGTCCTGGCCGGTGTTGATCAGGGCGCCGGCGACCGCGCCGTGCACGGCGGCCTCCAGGTCGGCGTCGTCGAAGACGACGAAGGGGGCCTTGCCGCCGAGTTCGAGGTGCAGCCGCTTGACGGTGCCGGTGGCGATCTCGGCGACCCGCTTGCCGACGGCGGTCGAGCCGGTGAAGGAGGTCATCGCGACGGAGGGGTGGCCCACGAGCCGCTCACCGGCGTCCCGGCCGGCGCCGGAGACGATGTTGAGCACGCCGTCGGGCAGCCCGGCGCGCTGGGCGGCCTGCGCGAACAGCAGCGAGGTGAAGGGGGTGATCTCGGCCGGCTTGAGGACGATGGTGTTGCCCGCGGCGATGGCCGGCAGCACCTTCCAGGCAGCCATCTGGAGCGGGTAGTTCCAGGGGGCGATGGAGCCGACGACGCCGATCGGCTCGCGGCGGATCACGGAGGTGTGGTCGGGGCTGTACTCCCCGGCCGCCTTGCCCTCCAGGTGGCGGGCGGCGCCCGCGAAGAACGCGGCGTTGTCGATCGAGCCCGGTACGTCGAACTCCTCGCTGAGCTTGATCGGCTTTCCGCAGTTCAGCGACTCGGCGCGGGCGAGGTCACCGGCGTCCTCGGCGAGCGCGGCGGCGAAGCGGTGCAGGGTGTCGGAGCGCTCGCCGGGCGTGGCGCCGCCCCAGTCCGCGAAGGCCTGCCGGGCGGCGTCGACGGCCGCGTCCACATCCGCCGCACCGGCGAGTTCGTAGGAGTACACCGTCTCGCCGGTCGCCGGGTCCACGACGTCCTGGGTGCGGCCGGAACTGCCGCTCCGGAGACGTCCCGCGATGAATTGCGCGCCTTCCGCGAAGCGCTCGGTGGCATCGAATCGCTGATCCATGGTGCTCTCCTCCGCCGGGCGCCGGGGCCGCTCAGCGGCACTGCCTGGCGTAGCTATTTCCGGAATCGATGGCCGATCCTGACAGAGGAACGCGACCTCAACAAGTGATTCCGTTGTTGCCTTTTGGTTACACGACGAATTCTGTTCTTTGCGAGGTAGCGACCCCGACACGTTGTCAGTGCCTGCCGACAGAATCCCGGCATGATGCACGACCACACGCACCGCCCCCGGGGGAAACGGCCGGGCACGCCGCGGACGGGCCGCGCTCGCTCGACGCGCCGCGCCGGACGGCGGCCGCCGGGAAGCCCCCGGCCTACCTGTTCTTCCGGGGCCACGCCCCGCGGCGCGACGGCCGCCTCGGCCCGAGCTGTTTCAGCCAGTGGTGGCCCTCCCCCTTCACCGTCGACGGGGTCCACCACGCCACCGCCGAGCACTGGATGATGGCCGGCAAGGCCCGGCTGTTCGGCGATGCCCGGGCCGAGCGGCGCGCCGCCCCCGGGAGGCCAAGGCCGCCGGGCGTACGGTCGCCGGCTTCGACGAGGAGACCTGGCAGCGCCACCGCTTCGCCCTGGTCACCGACGGCAGTGTGCACAAATTCGGGCAGGACCCCGCCCTGCGCGCGTACCTGCTGGACACCGGGGACCGGGTGCTGGTCGAGGCCAGTCCGGTGGACCGGATATGGGGCATCGGCCTGGCCGCCGACGACGAGCGGGCCGCCGACCCCGCGCGCTGGCGAGGCCTGAATCTGCTGGGCTTCGCGCTGATGGCGGCCCGGCAGCGGCTGCGGGACGAGGTGGACGGGCCGGACGGGCCGGTCCGGCCGTCGTGACACCGGCCGGTCCCGGGCCGGGTCCGCGCACTCCGGCGCCATGCCAGTCGGGTCCCGCATAGCATGGCCGGGCCGTTCCGCGCACCGCGGCGCACCCTTTGACCAGGAGGAACCGTTGTCCGATCTCGAGGCCTTCATCACGGGCCTGCCCAAGGCGGAGCTGCACGTCCACCACGTCGGATCGGCGTCCCCGCGGATCGTCTCCGAGCTGGCGGCCCGCCACCCCGACTCCGCCGTCCCCACCGACCCGGACGCGCTGGCGGACTACTTCACCTTCCGCGACTTCGCGCACTTCATCGAGGTCTACCTCTCCGTCGTGGACCTGATCCGCGACGCCGACGACGTGCGGCTGCTGACGTACGAGGTCGCCCGGGACATGGCCCGGCAGCAGATCCGCTACGCCGAGCTGACCGTCACGCCCTTCAGCTCGACGCGGCGCGGCATCCCCGACGCCGCGTTCGTCGAGGCCATCGAGGACGCCCGCAAGGCGGCCGAGTCGGAGCTGGGCGTGGTGCTGCGCTGGTGCTTCGACATCCCCGGCGAGGCGGGCCTGGAGTCCGCGGAGGAGACCGCCCGGATCGCCTGCGACCTGCAGCCCGAGGGCCTGGTCTCGTTCGGTCTCGGCGGCCCGGAGATCGGGGTGCCGCGTCCGCAGTTCAAGCCGTACTTCGACCGTGCCCGCGCGGTCGGCCTGCACTCCGTGCCGCACGCCGGCGAGACCACCGGCCCCGGCACGATCTGGGACGCGCTGCGCGAGCTGGGCGCCGAGCGCATCGGCCACGGCACCAGCGCCCCCCAGGACCCCGCGCTGCTGGCCCATCTCGCCGAGCACCGCATCCCCCTGGAGGTCTGCCCCACCTCCAACATCGCCACCCGCGCGGTACGCACCCTGGAGGAGCACCCGCTCGAGGAGATGGTCGACGCGGGCGTGCTGGTCACCATCAACAGTGACGACCCCCCGATGTTCGGCACCGACCTCAACACCGAATACGGCGTCGCCGCCCGGCTGCTGGGGCTGGACGCGACCGGTGTCGCGGGCCTGGCCAAGAACGCCGTCGAGGCCTCCTTCATGGACACCGCCGCCAAGTCCCGTCTGACGGCCGAGATCGACGCGTACACGGCGTCCTGGCGCGCCTAGAGCGGATCCGGCGGCGCCCGGGCCGCCGTCCCCGCGGGCCGTGTCCGCGGGGACGGCGCCGGGGCCGGCCCCGCGCGAGGCCCCGGCGGCGTCCCGCTACAGCCCCACGATCCCGTTCCACTCCTTGGCGAACCCGGTGCGCTCGGCGGACGTGATGTCGCGGGCGATGGCCAGCCGCTTGCGCATCGAGTCGTCGGGGAAGATCAGCGGATCCTCGGCGAGGGCGGCCCGGTCCTTGTCCTTGGAGGAGGCGAGGACCTCGCGCGCGGCCGGCACGGGGCAGACGTAGTTGACCCAGGCGGCCAGTTCCGCGGCCACCGCCGGCTCGTAGTAGTAGTCGATCAGCCGCTCGGCGGAGCGCTTGTGGGCGGCGAGGTTGGGGATCAGCAGGCTCTCCGCCCAGAGTTCGGCGCCCTCCTGCGGCACCACGAACTCGATGTCCGGGTTGTCGGCCCGCAGCTGGATCACATCGCCCGAGTAGGCCTGCGCGGCGAGCACATCGCCGGAGTCGAGGTCCTTGATGTAGTCGTTGCCGGTGAACCGCCGGATGTGACCGCGGCGCACCAGGCGGCGCACCCGGTCGGTCATCCGGTGGAAGTCGGCGGCCGTCCAGCGGGTGATGTCCACGCCGTCGCCCTGCATCAGCATCGCGAACGACTCGTCGAGCCCGGACAGCAGCGTGACCCGGCCGCGCAGGTCGTCCTTCCACAGGTCCGAGGTGTGCCTGATCTCCCGGCCGAGCTTGCGGCGGTTGTAGGCGATGCCGGTGATCCCGGACTGCCAGGGAACGGAGTGCCGGCGGCCGGGGTCGAAGTGCGGGGTGCGCAGCAGCGGATCGAGGTGCTCGGCCACCTGCGGCTGGGCCGCGCGGTCCATCTCCTGCACCCATCCCAGCCGGACGAGGCGGGCGCACATCCAGTCGCTCATGACGATCAGATCGCGGCCGGTGCTCTGGTGGTTCATCAGCGCCGGGCCGATCTTGCCGAAGAACTCGTCGTTGTCGTTGATCTCCTCGGTGTACGTCACGGAGATCCCGGTGCGGCGCTGAAAGGCGTCCAGGGTGGGGCGGCGCTGCTTGTCGTGGTCGTCGACGTCGATGTACAGCGGCCAGTTCGCGAAGACCAGCCGGCGGTCCGCCGCCGAGCGGTCCGGGCCGGTGCGGTCCGCCGCCTTGACGTACGCGGGCGGCACCCCGCATCCGGCCGCGGCGGCCAGCGCCCCGGTCATCCCGATTCCGCCCACACCCCGGAGCAGCGCACGCCGCGAAAGATCAGCCATGGCGAGCACTCTCACGCGCCGCGGGCGGAGGCGGCAAGAGACAGAGCGTCCACTGCCGGGCCTCCGCCCGCGACGGTGTGTCGAGCGTTCCGGGACGCCGGACGGCGTGAATCCCCCGGAAGTGTCCGGTGGTTCAGTCCAGCGAGGTCATCACGTGCTTGATGCGGGTGTAGTCGTCGAAGCCGTAGGACGAGAGGTCCTTGCCGTAGCCGGACTTCTTGAATCCGCCGTGCGGCATCTCGGCAACCAGCGGGATGTGGGTGTTGATCCACACGCAGCCGAAGTCGAGGGTCCGGGACATCCGCATCGCGCGGGCGTGGTCCTTGGTCCACACCGAGGAGGCCAGGGCGTACTCGACGCCGTTGGCCCACTCGACCGCCTGCTTCTCGTCGGAGAAGGACTGGACGGTGATGACCGGGCCGAAGACCTCGTGCTGGACGATCTCGTCGTCCTGCTTGAGGCCCGAGACGACGGTCGGGGCGAAGAAGTAGCCCTTGTCGCCGACCTGTTCGCCGCCCGCCTCGATCTTCGCGTGCGCGGGCAGCCGCTCGATGAAGCCCTTGACCTGCTTCAGCTGGTTGGCGTTGTTCAGCGGGCCGTAGAGCACGTCCTCGTCGTCGACCGCGCCGGTCCTGGTCTCCGAGGCGGCCTTGGCCAGCGCGGCGACGAACTCGTCGTGGATGGACTCGTGGACCAGCACCCGGGTCGCGGCCGTACAGTCCTGACCGGCGTTGAAGTAACCGGCGACGGAGATGTCCTCGACGGCCTTGGGGATGTCGGTGTCCTCGAAGACGACGACCGGGGCCTTGCCGCCCAGCTCCAGGTGGACCCGCTTGAGGTCCTTCGAGGCGGACTCGGCGACCTGCATGCCGGCCCGCACCGAGCCGGTGATCGAGGCCATCGCCGGGACCTTGTGCTCGACCATCAGCCGGCCGGTCTCGCGGTCACCGCAGATGACGTTGAACACGCCGCGGGAGTGGCCGAGTTCGTCCAGCACGCCGCCGATGATGTCGGCGATCAGCACCGTCGAGGCGGGGGTGGTGTCGGACGGCTTGATGACGACGGTGTTGCCCGCGGCGAGCGCCGGGGCGAACTTCCACACGGCCATCATCATCGGGTAGTTCCACGGCGCGACCTGGGCGCAGACGCCGACCGGCTCGCGGCGGATGATGGAGGTGAAGCCGTCCATGTACTCGCCGGCCGAGCGGCCCTCCAGCATCCGGGCGGCACCCGCGAAGAAGCGGATCTGGTCCACCATCGGCGGGATTTCCTCGGAGCGGACGAGCGCGATCGGCTTGCCGCAGTTCTCGGACTCGGCGGCGATCAGCTCCTCGGCGCGCTCCTCGAAGCGGTCGGCGATCTTGAGCAGGACCTTCTGGCGCTCGGCGGGGATCAGGTCGCGCCACGCGGGGAAAGCGGCCTCGGCGGCGGCCATCGCCGCGTCCACGTCGGCGGCGCCCGAGAGCGGGGCGGTGGCGTACGCCTCGCCCGTCGCGGGGTTGACCACCTCCGTGGTCCGCCCGTCGGCGGCGTCCCGGAACTCCCCGTCGATGTAGTTGCGCAGACGACGCAGTGCGGTGGTCACTGTGCGCCCCCTTCAGTCAGATATCCGGTGATGTGGCTCCAGCCTAGTCATGGAACCCACGTTTTCGACACACCCGCCACTCATGAACAACGGAATCAGTGAAATTTCGATCGCGACACGACTAATTTCATCGGTTGAGGGTTGCAAGACAGACGAGGCTCGTGCACAGTGAAAGTCGTGGCGCCTACTCGTAACAGTCCTGACAGAACCGGCACTCCGTCGATCGACTCCGTCTCCCTGGCGATCATCGAGCAGCTCCAGGAGGACGGGCGCCGTCCGTACGCCGCGATCGGCAAGGCCGTGGGCCTGTCCGAGGCGGCGGTACGCCAGCGCGTGCAGAAGCTGCTCGACCAAGGCGTGATGCAGATCGTCGCGGTCACCGACCCCCTCACGGTCGGTTTCCGCCGGCAGGCAATGGTCGGCATCAACGTCGAGGGCGACCTCGACCCCGTGGCGGACGCGCTGACGGCCATGGAAGAGGTCGAATACGTCGTCATGACCGCGGGCTCCTTCGATCTCCTCATCGAGATCGTCTGCGAGGACGACGACCACCTGCTGGAAATGATCAACAAGCGGATCCGCACGCTTCCCGGCGTCCGGACCACCGAGAGCTTCGTGTACCTCAAGCTCCGGAAGCAGACCTACACCTGGGGAACGAGATAACGATGAGCGGCGACCTCTCCAAGACGGCCTACGACCACCTGTGGATGCACTTCACCCGCATGTCGTCGTACGAGAACGCCCCCGTGCCCACGATCGTGCGCGGCGAGGGCACCAACATCTACGACGACAAGGGCAAGCGCTACATCGACGGCCTCGCCGGCCTCTTCGTGGTCAACGCCGGCCACGGCCGGGTCGAGCTCGCCGAGACCGCCTACAAGCAGGCGCAGGAGCTGGCCTTCTTCCCCGTGTGGTCCTACGCCCACCCCAAGGCCGTGGAGCTGGCCGAGCGCCTCGCCCACGAGGCCCCCGGCGACCTCAACAAGGTCTTCTTCACCACCGGCGGCGGCGAGGCCGTCGAGACCGCCTGGAAGCTGGCCAAGCAGTACTTCAAGCTCGTCGGCAAGCCGATGAAGCACAAGGTCATATCCCGTGCGGTCGCCTACCACGGCACCCCGCAGGGCGCCCTGTCGATCACCGGTCTGCCCGGCCTGAAGGCCCCCTTCGAGCCGCTGGTCCCCGGCGCGCACAAGGTCCCGAACACCAACATCTACCGCGCCCCGATCCACGGCGACGACCCCGAGGCCTTCGGCCGCTGGGCCGCCGACCAGATCGAGCAGCAGATCCTCTTCGAGGGCCCCGAGACCGTCGCCGCGGTCTTCCTGGAGCCGGTGCAGAACGCCGGCGGCTGCTTCCCGCCGCCGCCCGGCTACTTCCGGCGGGTCCGCGAGATCTGCGACCAGTACGACGTGCTGCTCGTCTCCGACGAGGTCATCTGCGCCTTCGGCCGCCTGGGCACCACGTTCGCCTGTGACAAGTTCGGCTACGTCCCGGACATGATCACCTGCGCCAAGGGCATGACCTCGGGCTACTCCCCGATCGGCGCCTGCATCATCTCCGACCGCCTGGCCGAGCCGTTCTACAAGGGCGACAACACCTTCCTGCACGGCTACACCTTCGGCGGCCACCCGGTCTCCGCGGCCGTCGGCGTCGCCAACCTCGACATCTTCGAGCGCGAGGGCCTCAACCAGCACGTCCTCGACAACGAGGCCAACTTCCTCAACACCCTGGAGAAGCTGCACGACCTGCCGATCGTCGGCGACGTCCGCGGCAACGGCTTCTTCTACGGCATCGAGCTCGTCAAGGACAAGGTCACCAAGGAGTCCTTCAACGAGGAGGAGACCGAGCGCGTCCTGTACGGCTTCCTCTCCAAGGCGCTGTACGACAACGGCCTCTACTGCCGCGCCGACGACCGCGGCGACCCGGTCATCCAGCTCGCCCCGCCGCTGATCGCCGACCAGCCGGTGTTCGACGAGATCGAGCAGATCCTGCGCACGGTCCTGACCGAGGCCTGGACCAAGCTCTGACGCTCTGATCCCCGCGGCACCGCGCACCGCGCGCGCGGTCAACTGAACAGCCAAGAACGGCCCGGATTCGCTCACTTCAAGCCATACGAGTGAATCTGGGCCGTTGTGCTGCCAAGCGACGAATACCGGGGGTCACCAGTACTTACCGTGCTAGGGACCGATACCCTCCATGGTCGTTCACCCGGTCGGGGGAACGATTCGACGCCTACAACAAGAGGTGCGCAGATGGTGGCCCCGCCTGACAACGACGTTCTCTGGGCCCGCGGCCTGCACCACACACACGGCGGCACCTCCGCCCTCGCCGGAGTCTCCGTCGGCGTCCGCGAAGGCGAGATCCTCGCCGTCACCGGCCCGCGCGGCAGTGGCAAGACCACCCTCCTGAAATGTCTCTCCGGCCAGCTCGTCCCGACCGAGGGCGAGGTCTGGTTCAACAGCTCCCCCGTGCACACCCTGTCCTCCCCCAGCCGCGAGCGGCTGCGGCTGGACCGGTTCGGCTGGATCGACACCGAACCGCACCTCGTGCACGAGCTGACCGCCTGGGAGAACGCCGCCCTCCCGCTCCTGCTCCGCGGCACCGGCACCCGCTCGGCCAAGCACACCGCCCTCGAATGGCTCGACCGCCTCGACGTCGGCATGTGCGCCGGGCGCCGCCCCGCCAAGCTCGACCAGTCCCAGCGCCAGCGCGTCGCCATCGCCCGGGCCCTCGCGACCACCCCCCAGGTGCTGTTCGCCGACGAGCCGACCGCCCCGCTGCACCGCACCGACGGCACCCAGGTGCTGCGCACCCTGACCACCGCGGCCCGCTCGCACCAGATCACCGTGGTCCTGGCCACCCACGACCCGGACGTCGCCACGCTCGCCGACCGGACGGTGGCGCTGCTCGACGGCCGCCGGTCGAACGCCGCCCCGGACACCTCCGGTTCCTCCGATGAGGAAAGCAGGGCAGCGTGCTCGCTCTCCGTCTAGCCCGCGGCTCGCACCCCCTCGTCCTGCTGCGCCGCCTGTCCGTGGCCGCCGCCGCGGCCGGCACCGGGTTCCTGCTGCTGTCCACCGTGGGCCACGCCGCCGGCCACCCGTCCGCGGCCGAGGAGTCGCTGGTGCGCCTGCTGTGGTGCGCGGCGCCGCTGGCGGCCACGGCCCAGTTCGCGGTCTCCACCGCCCGTACGGACCCCGCCGCCCGTCTCCAGCGCGGGATGGCCGCGGCCGGGCTGGGCCCGCTGCGCCTGACCCTGCTGGCCACCGCCTCCACCGCGCTGACCTGCCTGCTCGGTGTCCTGCTCGCGCTGCTGGCCTTCCTGCGGCTGCGCGGCGACCTGGGCGGTGCGGGCGGCGGCGCCTCCCTCGGCATCGACTCCGATCTGCTCGGCGCCGGCCACCCGGTGCCGCTCGGCGGTGCCCTGCTGCTGCTGGCGACGGTGCCGCTGACCGCCGCGGTCGCCACCGCCGTCGCCCTGCGGCCCCGCGACGAGAACGGCTCCCGCGAGCGCGCGGCCCGCCTGCGGACCGCGCCGCCCTCGGGTCTGCCCTGGGGCATCGCGATGGCCGCGGCCGGCCTGGCCGTCGAGGCGTACGCCGGCCCCGGCCGGCACGCCACCGGCGCACTGCTGCCGCTGCCCGGCCGGCTGATCGGCAGCCCGCCCGCCGTGCTGGCCGGCTGGGCGCTGTCCGCGTTCGGGCTGGTGCTGGCCGGTCCCGGGCTGGTGCATCTGTGCGGCCGGCTGCTGTGTGCCGGGCGGCCGGGCGCGCTGCGTCTGCTGTCCGGGCGGGTGCTCCAGGAGGAGTCGCACCGCCTGGGCCGCCCGCTGGGTGTGCTGTGCGCGGTGGCCTCCGCCGCGTTCGCCGCCGTGAAGGTCTACGAGGCCTCGCCCGCGCGGCCGTTCGGACCGCTCACCGCGGTCGGCGCCGCGGTGGTCCTCGCCTGTGTGACCGCCAGCGCGCTCACCGCCGCGCTGGAGTCCCGCACGGCCCGCGCCCACACCACGGCCGCACTCCGCCGGCTGGGGGCCTCGGCCTCCGTCCTGCACCGCGCGGCGGCCCTGCGCGGCCTGGCCCTGGTGGTCGTGCTGGCGCCCCTGACGTGGACGGTCGCGGAGATGGCCACGCTTCCCCTGGTGCACTGAGGGACCCGGCCGGATCTCCCCGGAGCGGGGCGAGGGGGCGGTCCGGCGGCAGGGCGCACGCGTGCCCGCGGCCCCGGACCGCCCCCTCGCCCCCGGGGCGCGGCGCCGCGGTCCTACGATGACGCACGTGCAGTCGAATTCACCGGCCTCCGCCGCCCGCCGTTCCCCCGCCCACGACGACCGGAGCGCCCCCGGCGACCGCGAGATCGAGTCCCTGGAGGAGTTCGACCGGGTCCTCGCCTCGGGCACCCTCGCCGGACACCGCGTCCAGTCGGTCGATCTGACGGACCGTACGTTCGCGCTGCTCGGCACGGACACCACGGACGCGGTGTTCCTCGGCTGCGCCATGGAGGACGCCGCCGACGCCAAGATACGGGCCGGGGGCGCACTGGTCTTCCCGCCCGTGCCGGACCTGCCGTTCGATCCCTACCGGGGCGCGCTGTACGGCCCGGACGAGCTCTTCGCGCGGCTCGTCGACGGCGGCTACGAGGCCACCCCGGACGCCCGCACCTACGACTGGTTCCAGCGGACCAAGGCGGACGGCGACATCTTCGCCTCGATGCTGCGCAGCATCCACGACGACGCGGTCTCCGACGCCCTGGACGAAGACCTCGCCGGTGCCCGGGTGGTGGGCGTCATGGGCGGCCACGCCCTGGAGCGCGGCTCGGCGGCCTACGCGGGCGCGGCCCGGCTCGGCCGCCGGCTGGCCCGCGGCGGCCTGACGGTGGCGACCGGCGGCGGCCCGGGCGCGATGGAGGCGGCCAACCTCGGCGCGTACGCCGCGCCCTTCGAGGACGGCATGCTCGACTCGGCGCTGGAACTCCTCGCCAAGACGCCGCACTTCGCCCCGTCGGTCACCGACTGGGCGCGCGCCGCCTTCGCGATACGGCGCGACTGGCCGGACGGCGGCGCCTCGGTCGGCATCCCCACCTGGTTCTACGGACACGAGCCGCCGAACGCCTTCGCCTCCCGCATCGCCAAGTACTTCGTCAACGCGGTGCGCGAGGACGGCCTGCTGGCGCGCTCGCGGGCCGGTGTGGTGTTCCTGCCCGGCGCGGCCGGGACCGTCCAGGAGGTCTTCGACCACGCGACGCCCAACTACTACGGCTCACGGGGCGAGCCGGCCCCCATGGTGCTGGTGGACCGCGCGCACTGGACCGAGCACCTCCCCGCCTGGCCGCTGCTGCGGGCGCTGGCGGCCGAGCGCCCGATGGCGGCCCGGATCGCGCTGGTCGACTCGGTGGACGAGGTCCCCGACACCCTGGCCCGGCTCGGCGCCGGAGAGCCCGCCTGACCCGGCGGCGGGCGGCCCGCGCACCCGCGCACCGGGCCCGGGGCCGTTCCCACGGGACGGCCGAACAGGTGTGTTCGGCCGTGGCAGGCAACTCCGGTCCCCGATTGCACGTCTGCCAGTCCGGCAGTACACGGACAGCGGGGACAGCGGGCGAACGGAGCTCTTGGTGATCATCGGTCTTCTGACGGCCGTGGCGGCCTCGGCCGGCTACGGCACGGGATCGGTTCTGCAGGCGCTGGGCTCGCGCAAATCCGCCCGGCGGGAGGCCGCCAAGGCCTCCGCCTCCGGGGTCACCCAGCACGGCGGACCCAGCCTGGCGTCCACCGCGAAAGCGGCGGTGACCTGGGAGTTCATGCTGGGCACGGTGCTGGACTTCGTGGGGTTCGGGCTCGGTGCGCTGGCGGCCCGGCTGCTGCCGCTGTTCCTGTCGCAGACCGTGATCAGCGCCAACCTCGTGATCACCGCCGTGCTGAGCGTCAAGCTGCTCGGCCTGCGCCTGAGCCGCGCCGAGTGGACCTCCATCGCGGTGGTCTGTTCGGCGCTGGTGCTGCTGGCCACGGCCGCCGGGCCGGAGGGCGGCGGCCACACCCCGCTCGCCGCCCACTGGTGGCTGCTGGCCGCCTCCGTCGTGCTCGTCGGCGGGGGCACCGTGGTCGTGCGGCTGCTCGGCGCGCGGGCCGCGATCCTCGCGGGGCTCTTCTCCGGCCTGGGCTTCGGCGCGCTCGGTATCGGTGTGCGGGTCCTCAACGGCGTCGACCCCTTCGACCTGCCGTCGCTGCTCGGTGACCCCGCGCTGTACGCGATCCTGGTCGCCGGTCTCGGCGGGATGTATCTGCACACCGTCGCCCTCCAGCTGGGCTCGGTGAACGGTGCCACGGCGGCGCTGGTGGTGGGCGAGACGGTGGTCCCCGGCGTGCTCGGGGTGCTGTGGCTGGGCGACTCCTCCCGGCCGGGCTTCGCCTGGGTCGCCGTGCTGGGCTTCGTGGTGGCCGTGGCCGGGGCCGTCGCGGTGGCCTGGTTCGGCGAGCCCGAGCCGGGGGCGGCGACGGACCCGGCGCCGGCCGGTGAGGTGCCCGCCGGGACCGCGGCGGGCTGAGGCCACCCCCGCCGGACGCCGCGCGGGCCCCGGCGGGCATCCGCGCGGTCAGTCCGCCGGACCCCCGGCGGCCAGCACCACCACGTCCCGCTCGGCGAAGGCCAGCCCCACCCGCGCGCCCGCCTCGGGCGCGTCCCGCAGCGTGCAGGCCGCCTCCAGCCGCGGTCCGGCGGCCGGCCGCAGCAGCAGCGAGACGTGCGTGCCGCGGAACGTGCGGGCCTCGACCGTGGCGCGCAGGCCGTCCGGGGCCTCCGTCAGCCGGACCCCGGCCGGGCGGACCAGCAGCCGGCAGGGCCCGTCCGCGGTGCCGTCCGGGACCGGCACCGGGCCCCAGGGGGTGGCGGCCGCCCGGCCCCGCACCGTCGCCCCGACCACGTTGTCGAAGCCGAGGAAGCGGGCGACGAATTCCGTGGCGGGCCGCTGCCAGACCTCCAGCGGAGTGCCGCTCTGGGCGATCCGGCCGTCCTGCATCACCACGACCCGGTCGGCGAGCGCGAAGGCCTCGCCCTGATCGTGGGTGACGGCGAGCACGGTCGTGCCCAACTCCCGGAAGAGCCCGCGCAGTTCGACGACCAGCCGCTCGCGCAGCCCGCGGTCGAGCTGGCCCAGCGGCTCGTCCAGCATCAGCAGCCGGGGGCGGGGGGCCAGCGCGCGGGCCAGCGCGACCCGCTGCTGTTCACCACCGGACAGCGAGGCGACGGCCCGCCGCTGGGTGCCCGGCAGTCCCACGAGGTCGAGGAGTTCGGCGACCGTCCGCCCCCGCTCGGCGCGCGCGACCCCCCGCATCCGCAGCCCGAAGGCGACGTTGCCCTCGACGTCGTGCTGCGGGAAGAGCTGGTGGTCCTGGAACATCAGGCCGACCCCGCGCCGGTGCGCGGGCACCCCCCGCTGCTCGCCTCCCTCCAGCAACACCTGCCCGGCGTCGGCCTGCTGGAGACCGGCGACCACCCTCAGCAGGGTGGACTTCCCGCTGCCGCTCGGCCCCAGCACGCACACGATCTCCCGCGCGGCCACGTCCAGGTCCACCGCGTCGAGCGCGGGGTGCCCGACCGTGGTGAAGCGGACACTCACCCCGCCCAGCCGCAGCAGCTCCGGCTCCGGTGCGGTGGTGTGCTCTGCCGTCATCTAGAACTCCCCGGAGTGGTCGGCGGGACGCAGGCGCTCCAGCGCCAGCAGGGCGCCGGCACACACGACCATCAAGAGGGTCGACAAGGCCATCGCCTGCCCGTAGTTGGTCTCCCCCGCGCGTCCCAGCAGGCGGGCCACGGCGACCGGCAGCGTCGGCCGGTCCGGGCGCGCGATGAAGACCGTCGCGCCGAACTCGCCGAGCGACACCGCGAAGGCGAAGCCCGCGGCGATCAGCAGCGCCCGGCGCACCAGCGGCAGGTCGACCTCGCGCCAGGCCCGCCAGGGCGAGGCGCCGAGCACGGCGGCGGCCTCCCGCAGCCGCGTGTCGACCGCCCGCAGGACCGGCAGCATCGTGCGGACCACGAACGGCACGCCCACCAGCGCCTGGGCGAGCGGCACCAGCCACCAGGAGGCGCGCAGGTCCAGCGGCGGGGTGTCGAGGCTGATCAGGAACCCGAAGCCGACGGTCACCGCGGAGACCCCGAGCGGCAGCATCAGCAGCGCGTCGAAGCCCCGCACGAACCGGCTGATCGCGGGCGTCCGTCCGGACGGGCCGCGGCGCAGCCGGGGCAGGGTCAGCACCGCGGCGGCCAGCCCGCCCACCACCACGGCGATGACCGTGGCCGCGGCCCCGTAGGCGAGCGAGTTCCACAGGGCGTCCAGGGGGGCGACGGCGAAGGTGCTGTCGGCGTTCGCGGCGGACCGCAGCGAGGTGTAGAAGACGGTGCCGTAGCCGTCCGGTCCGGCGAACGACCGCTCGACCAGCACCACCAGCGGCGCCAGCAGCAGGACGGCGATGACGGCCAGGGTGCCCCAGAGCAGTGCCCACTGGCCGCCGCCGCGCGGCCGGTGGGCGGTCCGCGCGGCGTCCACCAGCCGCAGCGCCGATTCGCGGCGGCGCACTGTCCAGGCATGCAGCGCCAGCACGCCCAGGACCGCGGCGAACTGGACGAGGGTGAGCACCGCGGCGGTCGGCAGGTCCAGGAAGTCCGCGGTCTGCCGGTAGATCTCCACCTCCAGCGTCGAGAAGGTGGGCCCGCCCAGGATCTGCACCACCCCGAAGGAGGTGAAGGTGAAGAGGAAGACCATCAGGGCGGCGGCCGCGACGGCCGGGCCCAGCGCGGGCAGCGTCAGCCGCCGCCAGGCCTCGAAGCGCCCGGCGCCCAGCACCCGCGCCGCCTCCTCCTGCCGCGGGTCGAGCTGCCCCCACAGCCCGCCGACGGTGCGGACGACCACGGCGTAGTTGAAGAAGACGTGCGCCAGCAGGATCGCCCACACCGAGGTGTCCAGGCGCACCCCCCACAGCTCGTCGAGCAGTCCGCCGCGGCCGAGGAGCGCCAGGAAGGCCGTGCCGACCACGACGGTGGGCAGCACGAACGGCACCGCCACCACGGCCCGCAGCAGCTGCTTGCCGGGGAAGTCGAAGCGGGCGAAGACATAGGCGCCGGGCAGCGCGATCAGCAGGGTCAGCGCGGTCGAGGCGGCCGCCTGCCAGACGGTGAACCACAGCACGTGCGCGATGTCCGGGTCGCTCAGCACCGTGCCGAACCGGCCGAACTGCCAGTGTCCGCCGTCCTTCAGCCCGCGCCCGACGATCGCCACGACCGGATAGGCGAAGAACAGCGCGAAGAAGACGAGCGGCACGGCCAGCAGACCGAGCCGCACCGCCGTCCCCTTCGCGGGCCTGCGGACGCGGCCGCGGGTCACTTCAGAACGAGCGAGGACCACTGCTTGATCCACTGTTCGCGGTGGCGGGTGATCGTCTCCGGGGCGAGGGTCGCCGGCTTGTCGATGGTGGCGCCGTACCGGGTGAACACCTCCGGCACCCGGGCGTCCGTACGCGCCGGGTTGACGAACATCTGCAGCGGCTCGTCCTCCTGGAACTGCTTGCTCAGCAGGAAGTCCAGCAGCGCCTTGCCGCCCTTCTCGTTCCGCGCGCCCTTGAGCAGACCGCCGAATTCGATCTGCCGGAAGCAGGTGCCGGTCGCGACCCCGGTCGGTGCCTGCCGGGGCGCCGGCTTCGTGCCGAGCACCTCGGCCGGCGGGCTGGAGGCGTAGGAGACCACCAGCGGCTTGTCGCCCTTGCCCTTGCTCGCCGCGGAGCCCGAGAAGCGCTGGTTGTAGGCCTGCTCCCAGCTGTCGACGACGTCGACGCCGTTGGCCTTGAGTTTCTTCCAGTAGCCCTGCCAGTTGTCCTTGCCGTAGGCGGCGACGGTGGCGAGCTGGAAGGCGAGCCCCGGTGAGGAGGTCGCCGGGTTCTCCGTGACGAGCAGCCCCTTGTAGCGGGGCTTGATCAGGTCGTCGAAGGTCTTCGGCGGCGCGATCTTGTGCCGGGCGAAGTAGCCGCGGTCGTAGTTGACGCAGATGTCGCCGTAGTCGAGCGGGGTGACACGGTGCCGGGCCTTGTCCAGCTGCAGCCCGGCGGGGACGTGCCCCAGCCCCTTGGCCTCGTACGGGCTGAAGAGGCCCTCGTCCAGGCCGCGCGAGAGCAGGGTGTTGTCGATGCCGAAGAAGACGTCGCCCTGCGGGTTGTCCTTGGACAGGATCGCCTGGTTGACGGCCTTGCCGGCGTCCCCGCCCTTGAGGACGCGGACCTTGTAGCCGCTCTGCTTCTCGAAGGCGGCGAGCACGGGCTTGGAGACGCTGAACGAGTCATGGCTGACCAGCGTGACGGTCTTGGCGTCCGCACCCCCCGGGGCGCCGCAGCCGGCCAGCGCGGCCGCGCCCAGGGCGGCGGCGACGGCCGCCGCGGTGATTCTGCTGGTGGTGCTCACTGGATGTCCTCCTGGCGGGCCAGGACGAGACGCTGCCCTGCCCGCGGTCCACGGCTCGTGACGTGCGAGGACGCACCGAGCGGACAGCGGGCAGGGCACAACAGCATGAGTGACGACCGAGCTTCCTACCCGGAATGACCCGGGCGAGGTTCAAGGGTCTGCGGGCACCGTAGGACTACGGCGCTTCCGCACTCTCAGCGCTGTGGCGCTCCCCTGTCGGAATGTGTATGTGTGCGATCACACGATACCAGCGGGGCGGTCAGCGCTCCGAGGCCGCCAGCTGCCCGCAGGCCCCGTCGATCTCCTGCCCACGGGTGTCGCGGACGGTCACCGGCACCCCGTGCGCCTCGATGGCCTGGACGAACGCCCGCTCGTCCTCGGGCCGCGACGCGGTCCACTTCGAGCCCGGCGTCGGGTTCAGCGGAATGAGGTTCACATGGACGCGCTTGCCCTTCAGCAGCCGTCCCAGCAGGTCACCGCGCCACGCCTGGTCGTTGATGTCCCGGATCAGCGCGTACTCGATCGAGATCCGCCGCCCGGACTTCTCGGCGTACTCCCACGCCGCGTCCAGCACCTCACGCACCTTCCAGCGCGTGTTGACGGGCACCAGGGTGTCCCGCAGCTCGTCGTCGGGCGCGTGCAGCGACACGGCCAGCCGGCACTTGAAGCCCTCGTCGGCGAACCGCAGCATCGCCGGCACCAGCCCGACCGTCGAGACGGTGATGCCCCGCTGCGACAGCCCCAGCCCGTCGGGCTCGGGGTCGGTCAGCCGCCGGATCGCCCCGACCACCCGCTTGTAGTTGGCGAGCGGCTCCCCCATCCCCATGAAGACGATGTTGGACAGCCGCGCCGGCCCGCCCGGCACCTCGCCGTCGCGCAGCGCACGCATCCCGTCGACGATCTGGTGCACGATCTCGGCGGTCGACAGGTTGCGGTCGAGCCCCGCCTGTCCCGTCGCACAGAACGGGCAGTTCATCCCGCACCCGGCCTGCGAGGAGATGCACATCGTGACCCGGTCCGGATACCGCATCAGCACCGACTCGACGAGCGTCCCGTCGTGCAGCTTCCACAGCGTCTTGCGCGTGGTGTCGTCATCACACGAGACGTGCCGCATGACCGTCATCAGCTCGGGCAGCAGCGCACCCGCAAGCTTCTCCCGCGCCGCCGCCGGGATGTCGGTCCACTGCGCCGGATCATGCGCATAACGGGCAAAATAGTGCTGCGAAAGCTGCTTCGCACGAAACGGCTTCTCCCCCACCGCAGCCACCGCTTCGCGACGCTCCACAGGACTGAGATCAGCAAGGTGCCGCGGCGGCTTCTTGGCCCCGCGCGGCGCGACAAAAGTAAGTTCTCCGGGTGCAGGCATGGTGCGTCCAGTGTGGCAGATCGTCCGGGGCGGCCCCGGCGGGTACGGGGTGGGGGCCGTCACCTTCGGGCCGCACCGTCCTCGCCGGTCGTGGCGGCCACGTCACCGTGGGTGCACTCCTCACGCACTCGAGGTCCGGCCCGTTCCCCCGATCCGCCACAGCGGCGCCTCGTACTGCTCCGGGCGGCGTCTGAGCAGCAGCTCCCTGAGGTCCTTGCGCTGATGATCCCCGAGGCCGGAGGCTTCGGTGAGCCGGCCGAACGTGGTGTGGGTGACGCCGCGGGAGCGGGCGTCGGCCTCGTACTCGTCGAGCTGGTGGAGGACGGCTGCCGGGTCGAGTTCCTGGGGCGCCCGGCTGCCGAGCCAACTGGCCTTGTTGCGTTCGTAGTCGATTTCGGAGAAGCCGCAGATCTCGCGGCTGTGCTGCTCGACCTGGTGCAGGTTCTCCGTGTCGAGGATGGCTCGGGCGAGCTGGCTGCGGTTCAGGGCCTCGTCGAGGTCGACCTCGTACACGACAGGGCCTTCGTCGGTGAGCGGGACGGGCAGGCCGGCGTCCCGCACTTCGCAAAGCCCGCGGGCGCCTCGTGCCGTGGCGGCGAGCAGGGCCATGGCCTCGGAAGGGTGCCATTCCAGTACTGCGCCGAGGGGTGTGACGTGCTCGGCCGTGAGTGTCAGGACGACGGGGCCCAGGCGGTCGCGGAGGGCGTCGGCGGGGAGGTCGCCGTCGAGGCCGGGGCCGGCTACCAGGAGGCGTACGGGGTGGTTGAGTTCGCAGCATGCCGCGAGGGTGAGGGCGTCCGCGAGCGGGCTGCGGAGGGTGGGCTCGTCGCCGCGGGCGAGGAGGTCGCCGCCCACGTCCAGGAGGTCGATCGACTCCGGCTCCATGTGCCGTACGAGTTCTTCGAGTTGGCGGATGATGCCCTCGGCGCCGTGGTGCGGGTCGGTGAGCGCGAAGGTCTGCGGGAGGGCCGCGGCCAGCCCGGGGAGCGTGGAGCGTGCGGGGGCGATGGGGGCCGCGTCGGCGGGCACGGTCTGCACGCTGCGGGTGAGGTGGCCTAGGCCGGTGAAGTCGGCCGGTCCCTTGGGGCCCGGCACGGGGTCGGGCAGGAGGCGGTCCCATGCGTAGGTGAGCACCGTCGCCGGGGACGCGTCTGCGTGGAGGGCGGCGTCCAGGATCGCTGCGGCAACGGCGTCGCCGCCTCCCCCTGCTGCCACGATCAGGCGGGTCACATGCGTCAGCGTAGGGCCGGCGGACGGCCGCGGCCATGCAGCGAGAAGGGCATCACCGGGCCCTCAAGGGCCCGGACCGCACGCACCGGAGTGGCCGTGCGGCAGGCCGGTGCGGCCCCCGCCGGGGCGGGGGCCGCGGGGCTCAGACGAGCCTGCGGGAGCGGGCGGACCCGCCCGCTTCGTGGCGGCTGATCCCCGTGCGCATCACGGTGAGGACCTGGTCGAGGTCGTCGCCCTGACGGGGGTCGTCGGCCATGCGGTTGCGGCGGCGGACGCCGCAGCCGGTGCAGCGGTGGACGATCATGTAGCCCTTGGTGGAGTGGTGGTCGACGGCTTCCGGGCGCATCAGGGCCCGGCAGTCGCCGGCACGGTCTCCGGGGCGGACGTCCACGTGCAGGGAGTACAGACACCGCGGGCAGTGGTTGCGGTAGCTCCCGTTGACCAGGGGCGCGACCTCGGTGCCGCAGTGACCGCAGGTGAAGCCGGTGTTCTCGGTGGTTCTGCTGATGGTGCTGCTCCTCGGCGAGTCGAAGGGATCTTCAACTCGGAGGCGCAGGGTTCCGTTGGCTCTCCCCCGTGGAGGGGTCTCAGGCTCGGCTGGTGAGGGACGCGGTTCACCGCTCGCTTCTCGGGCGGGCGATTACTTCCGGCTCCAGCTTCATCAGGGCGTACTCGCAGCCCCGAATCCGGACCACGACCGGGTTTGTCGGTTTGTCCCGGTCACTGTCACGCGGGCTTCCCCACGTGCCGCCGGTAGGTGTCGGTCCAGCCTCACTGACGTCGGCGCCGTCCCCCGTCAGGCAGCACCTGCAGCGGCATAGCGCTTCTTGGTCACGCCACCTCCTTGTCCAGGTCGGGGTGTGCCGAAGCCGCCGGACGGCTTCGGAGGATGATGTCCATTTTATGCCGCGGCGCCACGGGACCGGTATGACTTTTCCGCGGCGGGTGGGGACGCCGGCGCCCGGGTCGCCGGCGCCCCGCCCGGGCATCACCGGACGCCCACCCGCCCCCGTACCGGCGCACAGCGAAAGCGGGGGCGGCGCCGGAATCCCGGCACCGCCCCCGCCACAGCGTCCAAGCCTCAGCCGGACCCCACGAAGACCACGAACAGCAGCCAGACGACGGGCGCGGTCGGCAGCAGGGAGTCGAGGCGGTCCATGATGCCGCCGTGACCGGGCAGCAGCGTGCCCATGTCCTTGATGCCGAGGTCCCGCTTGATCATGGACTCGCCGAGGTCACCCAGGGTGGCGCTGGCCGCGACCGCGAGGCCGAGCAGCAGGCCCTGCCACCAGGCGCCGTGTGCGATCAGGAACTCCATGCACAGCGCGCCGGCCACCATGGCGAAGAGCACCGCGCCGACCAGGCCCTCGCGGGTCTTGCCGGGGCTGATGCGCGGGGCGAGCTTGTGCTTGCCGAAGCGCCAGCCGACCGCGTACGCGCCGGTGTCGCTGACGACCGTCAGCAGCAGGAAGGTCAGCACCCGCTGCGGCCCGTCCGCCTCGGCCGCGAGCATCATCGCCACGAACGTCGCGAGGAAGGGCACGTAGAACGCGGCGAAGACCCCGGCCGTGACGTCCCGCAGGTAGTTCTCGGGCGCCTCGGTCATCCGCCAGACGAGGACGGCGAGCGCGGTGAGCGCCATCGCCACCCAGGCGCCCTCCGCGCCGCGGACGTACCCGGCGACCACCATGGCGGTGCCGCCGACCGCGAGCGGCACCAGCGGCACCTTGACGTCCTTGCGCTCGGCCAGCCGCGAGGTCAGCTCCCACAGGCCCACGACCACGGCGATCGCTATCACGCCGATGAAGACGGGCTTGTAGACGAAGAGCGACGCAACGATGATCACGCCGAGGCCGACGCCGACCCCTATCGCGGCACGGAGGTTGCGGCCCGCGCTCTTCTTCTTCGGCTTCTCTGAGTCCGGCGAGCTGTCGGACCCGGAACGAGAGGTGGGCATGGGCTCCTGCGGCTTTTCGTCGCGGAACAGGGGGCCGCTCAGGCGAGCAGCCCCCCGGTCGTCCAGGTGATCCCGGTTTTCCCGGTTATCCCGATGTTCCCGGTCGTCGTCCTGGTGTCCGCCTGGCCCGGGCACGACGGGCATGGGCCGAGTCTGCGCCGCGTCGCCCCAGTCGTACACGGGACCCGCCGGGACGGGGGGCGCCACCCCTCGAAGCGAGGAGGCCGGTGCGTGGTCGGGCGGTCCCCATTGACCGGCGCCGGGCGGGGCCCCCCAGGAAGACTCGTTCATCAGACCTCGAGGAGCTCGGATTCCTTGTGCTTGAGGAGCTCGTCCACCTGCGCGACGTACTTCGCGGTGGTGTCGTCGAGCTCCTTCTCGGCGCGGCGCACCTCGTCCTCGCCGGACTCCTTGTCCTTGACGAGCTTGTCGAGGGTCTCCTTGGCCTTGCGGCGCACGCTGCGGATCGAGATCTTCGCGTCCTCGCCCTTGTTCTTCGCGACCTTGATGAACTCCTTGCGGCGCTCCTCGGTCAGCTCCGGGAAGGTCACCCGGATGATGTTGCCGTCGTTGCTCGGGTTGACGCCGAGGTCGGAGTCGCGGATCGCCTGCTCGATGTTGCGCAGCGCGCTCTTGTCGAACGGGGTCACCACGGCCATCCGCGGCTCGGGCACCGAGAACGACGCCAGCTGGTTGATCGGCGTCATGGCACCGTAGTAGTCGGCCACGATCTTGTTGAACATCGCCGGGTGCGCACGCCCGGTGCGAATCGCGGCGAAGTCCTCCTTGGCGACCACGACGGCCTTCTCCATCTTCTCCTCGGCCTCGAGGAGGATCTCTTCGATCACCACTTGCTCCTGGTCTTTTCGGTAAGAAGCAGAGCCTCGCCCCTGCCGCACGTCTTCTCCTGCACGGTGTCCGACCGGCAGGCCGTTGTCCATCCCCGTACCGGGGTCTGCCCCGGGCCGGGAGTTGCCGCCCGTACAGGCCGATGCCCGTACGGAACCATGGCAGTTGGGGCCGTCAGGCCCGGGTGCCCTGATCGCTGACGAGCGTGCCGATCTTCTCACCCTTCACCGCACGTGCGATGTTGCCCTCGGCGAGCAGTTCGAACACGAGGATCGGGAGCTTGTTGTCCCGGCACAGGGTGATGGCGGTGGCGTCGGCGATCTTCAGGTCGCGGGTGATGACCTCGCCGTATTCGAGCGCGTCGAACTTGACCGCGTCCGGGTTCTTCTTGGGGTCGGAGTCGTAGACCCCGTCCACGCCGTTCTTGCCCATCAGCATGGCCTCGGCGTCGATCTCCAGGGCACGCTGGGCGGCGGTGGTGTCGGTGGAGAAGTACGGCATGCCCATGCCGGCGCCGAAGATGACGACCCGGCCCTTCTCCAGGTGGCGCACCGCGCGCAGCGGGATGTACGGCTCGGCGACCTGGCCCATGGTGATGGCCGTCTGGACGCGGGAGTCGATGCCTTCCTTCTCCAGGAAGTCCTGGAGGGCCAGACAGTTCATGACGGTGCCGAGCATGCCCATGTAGTCGGAGCGTGCCCGGTCCATGCCGCGCTGCTGGAGTTCCGCGCCGCGGAAGAAGTTGCCGCCGCCGATCACGACGGCGATCTCGTATCCCTCGCGCACCACGGCGGCGATCTCGCGGGCCATCGCGTGCACGACGTCGGGGTCGACGCCCAGTCCGCCGCCGCCGGCGAACGCTTCGCCGGACAGCTTCAGCAGGAAGCGCTGCCTGCCGCCGTGACCGGCATGGTCGGAGTGCGCGCCGTCGGCACCGTGAATCATTGAGCTCTCCTCGTGCACATACGAAGAAGGCCATTGCCGTGGGTCTGGTCCAGATCCCTCTGCGGCAATGGCCTCCTCGTCACATCTGCGGCCGGCCGTTGAGCGGCCGACTGCGTACGACCCTAGCGGGGTCGCAGGTCATTCGCTGCCTTCGCGACAGGCTCAGGCGCCGACGCGGATGCGCGTGAAGCGCTTCAGCGTGACACCGGCCTCGTCCAGAACCTTCTGGACGGTCTTCTTGTTGTCCTTGGCGAACGGCTGCGCGAGCAGCGTGTTCTCCTTGAAGAAGCCGTTGACGCGACCCTCGACGATCTTCGGGAGGGCGGCCTCGGGCTTGCCCTCCTCCTTCGCGGTGGCCTCGGCGACACGACGCTCGTTCTCGACCACATCGGCCGGAATGTCGTCCTTGGAGAGGAACTTCGGCGCGAACGCGGCGATGTGCTGCGCGATGTCCTTCGCGACCTCGGCGTTCTCCTTGTCCAGCTCGACCAGGACGCCGACCTGCGGCGGGAGGTCGGGCATGGTGCGGTGCATGTACGCCGCGACGAAACCGTCGGAGAACTGCGCGAAGCGGTCCAGGACGATCTTCTCGCCGAGGTTGGCGTTGGCCTCGTCCACGTACGCCTGGACGGTCTTGCCGGCCTCGATCTCGGAGGCGAGCAGGCTCTCCAGGTCGGCGGGCTTGGTGGCGGCGACGTGCGCGGCGAGCGCGTTGGCGACGGCCTGGAACTTGTCACCCTTGGCGACGAAGTCCGTCTCGCACTTCAGCTCGAGCAGCACGCCGGCGGACTCGTCGTCGGCGATCAGGGAGACGACGGCACCGTTCTCGGCCGTACGGCTCTCGCGCTTGGCGACGCCCTTCTGGCCCTTGACGCGCACGATCTCCACGGCCTTGTCGACGTTGCCGTCGGCCTCGTCCAGGGCCTTCTTGCAGTCCATCATGCCGGCGCCGGTGAGCTCGCGGAGCTTCTTGACGTCAGCGGCGGTGTAGTTCGCCATGGTCTGTGAATCTCTTCTCGAAATCTCGAAGTCGAAAGATCTACGGGTGGACGGCGGGGGCGGCGCCGGTGGCGCCCTCCCCCGCCGTCATCAGCCGGTGACTGCGGGTCAGGCCTGCTCGGCCGGCTTCTCGGCGTCGGCCGGCTTCTCAGCCTCGGCCTCGGCGGCGGGGGCCTCGGCAGCGGGGGCCTCGGCGACCGGGGCCTCGGCGGGCTTGTCCTCGGCCTTGGGGGCCTCGTCGTCAGCCTTCTTCTCGCCCTCGAGCAGGTCGCGCTCCCACTCGGCCAGCGGCTCGGCGGCAGCGGCCTTCTCGCCGGGCTTCTGGTCGCCGGTGGCGGCACCGGAGCGGGCGATGAGGCCCTCGGCGACGGCGTCGGCGATCACGCGGGTGAGCAGGGTGACGGAGCGGATCGCGTCGTCGTTGCCCGGGATCTTGTAGTCGACCTCGTCCGGGTCGCAGTTGGTGTCGAGGATCGCGACGACCGGGATGTTGAGCTTGCGCGCCTCGCCGACGGCGATGTGCTCCTTCTTGGTGTCCACGATCCAGACGGCGCTGGGCACCTTCTGCATCTCGCGGATACCGCCGAGGGTCTTCTCCAGCTTGGCCTTCTCGCGGGAGAGGACCAGGAGCTCCTTCTTGGTGAGGCCGGAGGCGGCCACATCCTCGAAGTCGATCTGCTCGAGCTCCTTCAGGCGCTGCAGGCGCTTGTAGACGGTCGAGAAGTTGGTCAGCATGCCGCCGAGCCAGCGCTGGTTCACGTAGGGCATGCCCACGCGGGTCGCCTGCTCGGCAATGGCCTCCTGGGCCTGCTTCTTCGTGCCGACGAACATGACCGAGCCGCCGTGGGCGACGGTCTCCTTGACGAACTCGTAGGCGCGGTCGATGTACGACAGCGACTGGAGCAGGTCGATGATGTAGATGCCGTTGCGCTCGGTGAAGATGAAGCGCTTCATCTTCGGGTTCCAGCGGCGGGTCTGGTGCCCGAAGTGGACGCCGCTCTCCAGCAGCTCCCGCATCGTGACGACGGCCATGGCCGTACTCCTTGTTGTTCTCGGTTTCACTGCGGCCGGGCGGCCGCGGTGCCTGACGCCCCGACGCGCCTGCCGGGAAGACACCTTGCGGAGCCGTCCGAGGACCGAGGAGCGCGGCCGTCGTGCTGCCCGAACGGGACTGGTGCACTGACGACGGGGCGTGCGAAGTCGACCCGGTGACCCGGATCGCCACCAGAAGTGTACGGGACGGGCGATGCACCGGGCGACACGCACCTTTTCGAGCCCCGACCGGGTGACACCGTTGTCCACAACCGGCCGCCCGTCCACAGCTCCGGACCAAGATCCCCACGCTCCCGCCGCCCTGCGCCACCGTCGATCCATGCGACGACACCCCCGACGGAATCCACCCCTTCGATGCGGGACGACCAGCGGCCTTTCCCCCTTCCGCAGCCTTGGCCGGGAGGTCCGGGCGCGGGAGTGCCGGGGGTCCGGCTCCCGGTCGGCGGGACCCTGGGCGTCGGGCCGCGAGTCTCCGGAGGCCGGGGCGCCCGGCCCGCTGCCTCCGAGGGGCCGGGCGCCCCGGCCTCCGGTACCGCCCGAGGAGCCGTGGGCTCGCGGCCCGAGCTGTTTCTTCCCCGCCCGCGCCGTCGAAGTGCTGCTGGCCCCGGCGGCGGCTGCGGTACTCGCCTTCCTGGGGCCGGGCCTTGCGAACGCTGCCGCCGCCCCGGTGGTGGGCCCTGCCGTGGAGCGCGGCCCCGCCGCCCGGGTGGCGGGCCGCACCGTGGAGCGCGGGCCCACCGCCCAGCTGCCGGGTTCGGCGGCGGGACGCGGGACGCCGCCGGCGGCTGGGCGGGGCGACGGGCGAGGTGGCGGCGCCAAGGAGTCCGCCGACCCCCGCGCCGAGATCCCCACCGAGGAAGAGGAACGAGCCTGGCCTGTAGCGGGACCGGCGGGGATACAACCCACCGTGCTGCGCGGCTGGGACCCTCCGCCGTCTCCCTGGGCGGCCGGGCACCGCGGTGTTGACCTGGGCTCATCCGCCGGCGCGGCGGTACGGGCCGCCGCTCCTGGCAAGGTGACGTACGCGGGAACGGTGGCCGGCCGCGGCGTCCTGACCATCGAGGTGTCCCGCTCGGGCCGCCCTCCCTTACGCACCACCTACGAACCGGTGGATCCCACGGTCCACACGGGGCAGCACGTCACGGCAGGCCAGCAGGTCGCCGTGCTCCAACGCGGCCCGTTCCACTGCCGGGCCCCGTGCCTCCACTGGGGCCTGCGACGCGGCAAGACCTACCTGAACCCACTGTCACTGCTCCCCCGGAGCATGCTCCTCGGCGGCCCGTCACGCCTGCTACCGATCTTCGGCATCCCTGTCCCGGCGGACGACGGCGCGGCCCCCGGGTCCCCAAAATCACCCGAACCAGCGGCCCACGCCCGTCCCGCGACACCGACCCCAGCCGCCCTCCTGGGCACTCTCACTCTCGCAGCCGCCGCACTCTGGGCACTCGGACGACTCCGGCGCGGTCGGAGAGCGGGGGCGGTCGGGAAGGGAGGTGTGCACGGAGGGGCAGGCGGCGTCGGTTGTGGGGACGGTGGGAGGTGCACGCGGGGGCGTGTGGGCGAGAGCTGACGCCGGTGGTGAGGGTGGCCGCGGGGGTGAGGGCCTCGTGGCCGGTGTCGGATCACTGAACGTGGAGCCCACCCGTGTCACCTGTCACCGGGCGACTGGGCAGTGGGAGCGCCGCCCGTGGAACCACCGGGCGACCGGGCTACCGAGCGATGAGCGCGCCGGCACCTGAGAGCACCGAGTGACCGGGCTACCGAGCGGTGGGGGCGCCGGCACCTGAGAGCACCGGCCGGTGAGGCCGCGCCAGCGTGGCCAGAGGCGGTGAGGCTCCCCCGGCGGGACCCATGCCTGGTGAACCCACCGCGGTAACCCCACTGCCGGGGGGATGGCGCCACTGCGGGGGTCCCACCGCGGGCGGGTGACCCCGCCGCGGAGTGGGGCTGCGTGCTGCCCGTTGTCGGGCACGAGGGTGGAGGCGGGGAGGAGGGTGGGGTGGGGGCGGGGGGGAGGAGCCCCCGGGGGAAAGTCCCAGGTCAGCCGCGGACTCCGCGGAGGACCATCGCGACCGCCGCCTCCGTGATCTCCCCGGGGTCTTCCGCGGCACCGAGTTCGATGCGGCGGACCGCGGAGTCGACGATGCCCTGGAGGAGCATGGCCGCGAGTCGGGGCTGGTCGTGGCCGAGGGCGGCGAGCGCTTCGACGATCATGGCGATGAGGCCGCCGTGCGCCGCGCGGATCTTCTCGCGGGCACCGGCGTCCAGCTCGCCGGCCGAGATGGCGACGACGGCGCGGTGGCGGCGGTCGCCGACGAGGGCGAGTTGCCGACGCACATACGCCTCGATCTTCGCCTCGGGCGTGTCGGCCCGCTGCATCGCCGCCTCGACCTCGGCCGCCCATACCGGGAAGTCGACGGCGCACAGCTCCTCGACCACGGCGGCGCGCGAGCGGAAATACTCGTACACGGAGGAGCGCGCGAGGCCCGTGCGCTCGGCGAGGGCGGGGAAGGTCAGTGCTTCCGTTCCGCCTTCGGACAGCAGGGTGCGGGCGGCGTCCAGAAGGGCGCCGCGCTGCATCGTCCGGTGCTCGGCCACGGAGGCCGCTCGAATCCTTGGCACGCCACCACTCTACGGATGACGCACCCGCCGCGGCACTCCGTATGGCGACATGGCGTGGGAAGGCCCGGCGCGGGCGAGGTGATCAGCGTCCGACGTCGGCGAGTTTCGCCCGTAGTTGGAGGACGGATTTGGTGTGGATCTGGCTGACCCTGCTTTCGGTGACGCCGAGGACGTTGCCGATCTCCGCGAGCGTGAGGCCTTCGTAGTAGTAGAGCGTGACCACGGTCTTCTCGCGCTCGGGGAGGGTGTTGATGGCCCGTGCGAGCAGCCGCCGCAGCTCGCGGTCCTCGGCGATCTCCACCGGGTTCTCGGCGGCGGTGTCCTCGAGGGTGTCCATCAGGCTCAGCCGTTCGCCCCCCTCACCGCCGACGTGCAGCAGCTCCTCCAGGGCGACCACGTTGGCCAGCGACAGCTGACTGAAGACGCTGTGGAGTTCCTCCAGTCCGATGTCCATCTCCGCGGCGACCTCCGCCTCGGAGGGGGTACGGCGTAGCTGCGCTTCGAGGGTGGCGTAGGCCCGTTCGACGGCGCGGGCCTTCTGCCGTACGGAGCGCGGGATCCAGTCGAGTGCGCGCAGTTCGTCGATCATCGCGCCGCGGATGCGGGTGATGGCGTAGGTCTCGAATTTGATGGAGCGTTCGGGTTCGAATTTCTCGATGGCGTCGATCAGCCCGAAGACTCCGGAGGAGACGAAGTCGGCCTGTTCGACGTTGGGGGGCAGGCCGACGCTGACACGGCCGGCGACGTACTTGACCAACGGTGAGTAGTGCAGGATCAACTGTTCCCGCAGCCGCCCGTCCCCTGACGCCTTGTAGGAGCGCCACAACTCGTCGAGCGAGGTGGGCGGGGCGGGGCGCACGCTGCCGCGTGCGGCGGGTGGTACCGCCGCACGGTCAGACCCGGAGGTGTGCTGGGGCATTCGTCGCCTTGAGCCGTTCTGCCGAGACGCGGGTGGATGGATGCATGTGGGTTCAATTTGCCTGTGAGCGTAGCGTGACCGCAGCGTTGCGGTGTGCGATGACGGCAGGTTCAGGGGGCGCAGATACGTTCCGCTGCCCGCACCCGGGGGTTACCTCGTACGGCGTGGCGACATCCGGACAAGGGGCCGGTCGCGGCCCTGCGGAGGACGGCGCGGACGGACGCGGTGGCGCGGCGTGCGGGACGCCGTGCGCCCCTGCGTCGCGTCGCCGGCTCCCCATGGGACGGTCGCGGGCACCGAAGCGTGGCAAACCAGGATTCTGCGGTCATTCCCCTCACCCTTTCACCCGTTCGCCCCAGGTCAAGCACCGCCTCGCCGGGAACAGGGGGTGGCCTCGGCGCGTCGCGCCAACTGCCAGTGATCGCCGCACCTTTGCACGAATCCGAGGGACAGCAGCTCGAAGAGCTTGCCCTGGGTCACCTCTCGGGGCGTGCCGGCCTCTTCGGCCAGGCGGCCGGTGTCCGCGCCGCCCCGTGCGGGCAGCGCCTCCAGGACGCGGGTGGCGACGGGGTCGAGGAGGTCTCGGGTGAGGGTGGGTCCCGGTCGGCCGGGGGCGAGGTCGCCGATGCTGCCGACGAGCTCGATGACCTCGTCGGCGTCGGTGACCACCGCGGCCTCGTCGCGCAGGAGTTGATGCACGCCGGCCGACAGGCTGCTGGTGACCGGGCCCGGCATGCCCATCGTGAAGCGCCCGAGGGACAGTGCCCGCCGGGCGGTGACCAGTGAGCCGCTGCGCAGTTCGGCCTCCACGACGACGGTGCCGCGGGTGAGCGCGGCGATGACGCGGTTGCGCTGGATGAAACGGCTGCGGGTGGGGTGGTCGCCTGGCGGTAACTCGGCGACGACCAGGCCCTGTTCGGCGATCCGTCCCAGAAGTTCGGTGTGGCCGCGCGGGTAGGCGTAGTCGACGCCGGAGGCCAGGACGGCGATGGTCGCGCCGGTCGCGGCCAGTGCGCCGCGGTGGGCGGCGCCGTCGACGCCGTAGGTAATCCCGCCAGTGGGATGTGCTTCTTCACTCCGAAGTGTTAAGCCGTTTCCCCTACTCAGGGCGGGGGCGACGACGGTCCCTCATGCAACAACACTGTTGTACTTCCTCCGCACCGCCGCCAAGTCGGATCAGGGCAGGTGGCGCCGTCGCGGGAGAGCCCTGACCACTGCGGCCTCCGCATCCCGGCCAGTGACCGCGGAGTACTCAAGTGAGAGCAGATTGAGGGCGGTCGCGTAGGTCTGGTTTCGGCTCTCCAGGAACCGGCAGTGGGCCTGGAGCTTCGTGTACTTGTCCTTCAGCTCCTCGAACGCGTCGGCCGAGCGAACCTGCGCGGACCGCTTCTCTTCCTCGCGGGCCGCCTCGGCCTGGAAGAGATCCTTCAGGTCCGAGTGCTGGTGGGTCAGGTGCCACCGTTTGACGTTGGCCTCGACTGCGAGCTGGGAGACGTTCAGCCGCCCGCTGGACCGCTGCGGGGTTCCCGCGAAGAGGCGGTTCATCGCGGCAAGGATGGCTCGTCGGGTCGGGTCGGTCTCGCGGTCGAACGGGAACCTGCTCATGAGGCCGTGCCTTCTTGTTCGTGAGCGTCGATGATCGCTTCGAGTCGGGCCAGCTCGTGCCGCTCGCGGGCATGACGGATCGGCGGCGCGAGCGGGTCGTTGACGATGACTTTGAGCTCGGCTGCCTGCCCCTTGACGTGCTCGATGTCCCGGTCGGTGCGGACGAGGCAACGGCAGTTGGGCCGGCAGTCGTCGGTGTCCGGGGTGACCATGGGGTCGTCAACGGCGCCGCGAAGCTGGCAGGCAGCGGTCGCGGGATTGAGGACACAGGTCATGCCCTCTCCGTGGTGGATCTGCAGCAGAGGATTACCGACCAGGTCACGGGCCTGGCGCTCGTTGGTGAGCACTCGGCCAGCGAACTGACGGCTGGCGGCGGTGACGCGGTGACGATATGCGTCGGCGGAGGGACCGCTGACATGTTCACCTTCGGTGAGTGCTTGCTCGTCTTCTGCCAGGCATTCCAGGCGGTAGAGCCAGTCCTCGAAGGCGTACTCGTCGGGGAATCCGGAGTCGTAGGAGCCCGCGTATCCCTGAAGCATTCGGGTGTGGGCATGGCCGTACTGGATCGAGGCAGCGATCAGACCGCGCGGTCGGCGGCGGATGAACCAGGCCAGGGTGCGGCGGAATCTGCTGGCCGCGAGGGGGCCGCGTCCGTCGTCCGGGATCTTGTCGGTGCGGCCGAGTGTCTCGCAGGTGGCGTTGACCCACGTGGTGAAGCCAGCAAGGTCCCGGGAGGTGTCCCGGTCGCTGCGGCCTTCGCCCGAGCGCTTCTTGTTCTGTGAGCGCTGGAAGTGGGGCTCAAGGTCGCTGGGAAAGAGCAGGGTGTGGGAGTGGAGTCGTTCAAGTACTCCAACTGCTTGAGCGACGAGCTCGATGACGACCCAGGGGTCCTCGCGGATCTTCCCCTCGGGGATCTTGGCGCCGTCCTTGTCCTCGGCGCCCTTGAAGTAGAGCCCCCTCAGCAGCCAGAGCCCTGTCTTCTTGTCGCGCTGGCAGCAGCCTCGCCTGAGGTTGAGCACTTCGCCGACGCGGGCGCCCGAGAGGTAGGCAACGATGATCAAACAGGCTGTGCTGAGCAACCGTGCGAGGGGAGGAGTCTCTTCGAAGTGGATGCGCTGGCGTCGCCAGGGCTGTCCGTCGAGGAGGCCGGTGACCGGGGCATCAAGGTAGGTGTGCTCGCCGATCGGCAGGCCAGATTCGGTGATCATGCGGCCGGTGCCAGTCGACTGGATCGAGGGTCCGCAGTCCAGAATGGCCGCCAGATGCCGCCACCGGATTTCCAGTTCGCCGTTCGCGCCTCGCGTTCCGGGCAGCGTGTCACCACGCCTCCGGAGTTGTTTCAGGTAGGCGGCGACCCGGGGCCGCAGCTGGCCGGGGGCATGGCGGCTGTCGCGGGGCCCGGCCTGGCGGCGTCTGTCGGGGGTCCGGCTGAGAAGCACGCGATGCTCTTCGTGGGCGGCCAGGATGTCCTCAGAGAAGTCCTCCAGAAAACGAATCGACCAGCTCAGGAGCATCTGCATGGTCGGCTCGCCGATCCTGCGGGTCTTGTTGTAGCGGCCTCTCTTGGTGCGTTCCAGGAGTTCAGCGGTCTCCTCCCCGTCCCATGGCGGGGACTCAGGAAGCCGCATGACGGCAGGCAGGACATCCCGGTAGGCCCAGAGCCGGCGCACTTCTGTGATGCACCGGTATTGGCGGTCCAGGGTGGCCTCTCCGTCCTTGAGATCGTCGAGGTATTCCTCCAGCAGACCCAGTGTGACCTGGCTGAACGCGGTGACGCCCTGGCCGGCCAGCCACTCCAGGACGAATTGCAGGGCGTTGGTGAACAGCCGCGCGATGGTCGGGACGGCAACCCGGGAGTTCTTCGTGCCGCGTACCGCTCTGTGCTCTGTGTGGTTCAGCAGCTGCCAGAGGTAGTACTTCGCGGTCAGGCGGAACTCGGCCGTGATCAGGTTGAAGTTCAGGATGGTGGACCTGGCGTGGTCCTCGAAGATCGCCGGATTCAGGTCCCAGCGGTCATCAGCGAACCGGGACAGCCTGGACGAATCAGTGTCGGGCCGCAGAGCGCGGTTCAATAGCACCAGGGTGTCCGGCTTGGGCCACTGGGTCCCTTCCGGGATATCTCCCCAGGTCGGCGCCGGGGCAGGGGCTGGAGGGGCTGTCATCTCAGGTCGAGCTCCCGGTTGAGGAATCGCTGGGCCAGAGATCGGTCATGGTCCGAGGCGTCGCGGCGTGCGTCGTGGACTGCCGTGTCGTCGTGCTCGTCGAGAAGGTCGGCGAGCCGGTCGTGAGCGCCTGCGAAACGGCTGGCCCAGTGCAGGGGGTCTATCTGTTCCCGGCGCTCTGCGAGCCGGTCGTGGATGAGGACCTGAAGAGGCAGGTGCCGGGGCAGGGACCTGGCGCATTCGCATTCAAGGCAGAGCATGAACGAAGCCGTGCAGGGCTGCCCGGGCGGTGCATGAGGGCTGTTGGTGTTGTCGGTGCAGGCCGTCATGACGGTGTCCAGCTCTCCGGCGAGCATCCGCTTCAGGGTCCCCGGATCCAGCCCTTGCTCGGCTGCGACCGCCTCCGGGTCGATGCGGGCCCGCTCGACTTCCCCGGAGGACATTACGGTCACGGCCCGGCGGGCGCGGGCCTTGGCGACCTCCTCGTCGAGGGCTGCGGCAACGACGCGGTGGTACTCAGTGATGTTGCCCCGGTTGCGCAGGAGGTAGGTCCGGGCGGCGGTGTCCTTGGTCTGCGCGACCGGTTTCTGGTGCAGTTCAATGTGCGTCAGCCGCAGCAGATCCAGTCGCAGGGCAAGCGGAACGGGGTTGCCCTCCTCATCCGGCTCGTCCGTCAACAGACCGAGCGACCGTCCGAGCCGACCGACCGGCAGACTGCCCTCGCTGATAGGCCTCAGGCCCCGTCCCGTCCCGCGGCCTCCAGCAGTGCAGTAGCCGATCAGGAGCCGGTCTCCTCCGGTCAACTTCCTTGAACGAGACGTCAGTTCGTGTAGCAGCACGTAGAGCCCGAACGGTGTGTGCAACTCGTCGCGGGTCGAGAGGTCCTCGGGGCGGTCCGGGATGCTGATCCAGTCCGGGACTTCCGAGAGCGCAAGATTCATGTAGGCGCGTCGCCCCCGCCGGGGCTTGCGCAGATCGACGATCGCAGTCCCGGGCCCGCCGGCGTAACCGTCGGCGCGGTGGTGCGCGGCCGGCGTCTTGAGGATCACCTCGGCGTTCTCGCCGGTCATCACTGCCAGCAGCACGGCCCCCGCCGCGATCTCTTCCGCGGTCAGATGGAGCCGGCTGACGTGTTCACGGACCGTTCCGTACTTCTGGACCCAGGGCAGCGGGAAGTCACTCACCTTCGACCCGCCGGCGAGCTTGGGCTTGCGGGGAACATCTGCGACGCGGTCCGCCCAGTCCAGGAGTTCCAGTCGCCGGGCCAGCCGACGGTCGGCGCCCGGCACGAGCTCACCAGACCGGAAGGCGTGCAGCGTTTCGCGGCTCTCCCGGATCCGCCTGGCAGCCACCCGAAGCAGCGAGCGGGAAGCATCCGCGATGCGCTTGAACTCTGCCCGGCTATAGCTCGACCTCGCCTCACCCTCCGGCCTCTTGGGCATCCGTCCCGCCAGCCTGCCCGCAAGAGCCTCGCTGACGCCGTCGGCCTTGTTCAGCAGATGCCGGAGATCGGCAAGTTCGTTGGGGGCGAAGTGGATGTGCTCCCGGCTGGCGAAGAACCCGTCGAAGTGTTCCGGCGTGATCTGGGAGAGCTCTCTGGGCGGCCAGGGCAGCGTGGCCAGGTAGCGGTCGAAGTGCACGAGCGCGCGGTGCACCTTGTTGAAGGAGTCCACCGAGGTCAGCCCTGCCCCGGGGGCTGTGCGTCGGACAAAAGCCGCCACCAGCGAGTCCCGAAGCGGCCCCTCCATGGTGAGGGCCGAGAAGTTGTATTCCCGGTGTTGCTTGCCGTCCTCGCTGAAGCAGCGCACCACCACCTGGCCGTCCGGCCTGTCCAGCAGACCCCATCTGCCCCGCGGCCGCCCCCGCGGCATGGCGGCCTTCCGGCCCTGCCCGCTCATCCGGCCATCTCCAGCAGAGCCAGCGGGTCCGTGCGCACTCGGGGATGCCCTGCGAACGTCCTGGTGACGAACGACTCGACGGGAAATCCGTCCGCGTGCAGCAGCAACGTCTCAACAGCCAGCGTCCGGAAGGGTTCCAGATAGACGCTCTTGGTCGTCTCAACCTGGCAGTGCCCCAGGAGCGTCTGGACCAGGTGCCAGGCATCACCGAACTGATCACGGAAGTCCGCTTGCTCGTCCTCGGTCAAGTGGCCGACCTGGGCGGCGTAGACCAGCTTGCCGATCGAGTACCACTTCAACGCGAACGAGTGCCGCAGCATGTGGGCGGTGCAGGTGAAGTTCTCCAGGCCCAGCTGATCGATCCGCTCGTTCGCAACGTCGAAGGTGTGCTCCCAGCCGCGTCCATCCCGCGGCAGGCCGTCCTCGTTCAGCCAGAGCGCCACCGGCTCCAGGCCCTGCGGAGTCTGCTTGAACAGCCGTAGCCGCGTCCGTGGCCCGATGTCGTTCCAGGGCTTCTGCTCCGTGCCCCTGACCAGTCCTTGCAAGATCACCGACTCGGTGCCCTCGGTCGCGATGACCAGCCGCCTCCGCTCGACTCGCTCGTAGCGGCCGGCGGCCTGGGCCCGGCGCACTGCCGCCGCCCGAGGGCCCTCGCAGTAGGACAGCAGGGACTTCATCGCCGAGCGCGGTGTCCAGTACTCGTGTCCGTACCCACCCTTGGCGCAGGCGTCCGCCAGCTGACAGGTGAAGTAGGGCCGCCGCCTGTCATAGAACGGCAGCTCGGGCAGCACCACGCTCGCCCACTCCGAGACCCTCAGCCCGTTGCCGTAGAGCCCGTCGCAGAACGCCGTGTCCCGTTGCTCGTTGCGGCCCCGCCACCACTTGTCCGGACGCCCGGACAAGTCCAGGCCCCGGATGCCCAGGTCAACCCATCTGCGGTATCCGCTGGGGTCAAGCCACTTGACGTCTTCCTGGCGAGTGGCTGCGGGTGCGTCGAAGTCATCGAACGGACTGATGACCTTGAACGGCTTGGCCACCTTGTAGAACTTCTTCAGTGCGGCGAGGTCGCGGGAGAACGAGTTGGTCTGGATCGAATCTTCGTTCTCCGGATCGGTGACCCGCCAGAACAGAAACTCTTGGGCGTCCTCCTCGGTGGCCTCCCACCAGTTCACTCCCATGGCCAGCAGGAAGTTGAGCCACACGCCGACCGAATAGGTGTAGTCCCGCTCCGTACGGAACCCGAGGTTGCGCCACTTCGGGGACGCCAGGCACGCGTTCACCCGCAGGTCCGGCCTGCCATCCGGGCCCAGCATGAACCGCTGGCCGTCGCGGACGCCCAGCCGTCTCGCCCAGGCACGTAGATCTGTACCAAGGCTGCCGAGCCGATCCTCTACGTCGCCAAGGGAGCGCTCAACGTCCAGCCGATGCAGCTGCCAGCATCGCGCATCCCTCTCAACATGTTCCGCCCCCATGCCCTCCTCAACGACGCACTGCAACAACAGTCACTGGATACAGAACCGCGGCGGCTCCGGAGACGACCGTCCAGCCGCGGTCGGCGAGGTCGGCGCCGAGGGTGGTCGCGAGGTGCGCGCCGTAGTCGGTGCAGGCCCGGGCGCCGACGACGGCGACCGAGCGCAGTGCCCAGAGTCTGAGGTTGGCCGTGCCGCGTACCCACAGGCCTAGGGGGCGGGCGTCGCCGAGGTCGTCGAGCTGGCCGGGCCATTCGTCGTCCCCGGGGCAGAGGAACCGGCCGCCTAGCGCGGCGACGGCGTCGAGATCCGCGGCGGGGCGGGCCCGGGCGGCACGCAGGCGCAGGCCCTCGGTCTTGGCCGGGCTCGCGCCCGGGGGCGGCGGGGCGTCCTGGTCGGACAGCGTGCGCCACAGCTCGACGGGGCCCAGCTCACGGACCCAGCGGCCGGCGGTTTCATCGCCGGGTTCGAGGATGCGGGTGAGGGCCGCGCGTGCCGTGCGCCGGCGTTCGTGGTCCGTGCCGCCGGGTGCGGACCGTGGCCGGGTGGTGGCGGGCCGGGCGGTGTCCGGTGCGGTGGTGGGCGGGGCGTGTCCCGGCTCCGCGGCCGGCCCGGGGGTGGTGGGCCGGGCGCTCCGGGCGGTGCCGGGCCGGTCCGTGGCGAAGCCCCATGCGTCTACTCCGTTCATCGCTTGCCCCTGTGGGCGCGGGGCGGGGTGGTGGTCTCGTGTCCGTCGGCGCCGGTCGTGGTCAGGGCGCCGCGGCGGACGCCGGTGCGGAGTTCCAGGGCCCAGTTGACGTCCTCGCCGGTGGGGCGGTCTCGGCCGGCGAGGTCGGCCGCCGTCCAGGCGACGCGCAGGACCCGGTCGAGTCCGCGGGCGGTGAGCAGGCCGCATTCGAGGTCGCGTTCGGCCTGGGCCAGGGCGCCGGGGTGGACCTGCCAGCGGGTGCGCAGTTCATGGCCTGGTACCTCGCTGTTGGTGTTCCAGGGTGTGCCGGCCAGGCGGGCGGCGGCGCGTTCACGGGCAGTGTGGACGCGTGCGGCCACGACGGCGGTGGACTCGGCGCCGCGGGCCAGGGCGAGGAGTTCGGAGCGGGCGACCGGTTCCACGGCGATTCGCAGGTCGACGCGGTCCATCAGGGGTCCGGAGAGCCGTGAGCGGTAGCGCCGGATGGAGGACGGCCGGCATTCGCAGCCGCCGCCGGCGGTGCCGTGGCGTCCACAGGGGCAGGGGTTGGCGGCGAGGGCGAGGAGGATGCGGGCGGGCATGCGCATCATGCCGCCGGCGCGGGCGACGATGATGTGGCCGGATTCCAGGGGCTGGCGGAGGGCGTCCAGGACGCGTGGGCTGCATTCCGCGGCCTCGTCCATGAACAGCACGCCGTGGTGGGCGAGGGAGACGGCTCCGGGGCGGGGCAGGCCGGTGCCACCGCCGACGAGGGAGGCCATGGTCGCGGAGTGGTGCGGGGCGCAGTAGGGCGGCCGGTCGACGAGTGGCTGCCCGGGCGGGAGGGTGCCGGCCACCGAGTGGACGGCGGTGACCTCCAGGGATTCCTTGGGGGACAGCGGCGGCAGCAGCCCCGGGAGGCGTTCGGCGAGCATGGTTTTGCCGGCGCCGGGCGGGCCCTTGAAGAAGATGTGGTGGCGTCCGGCGGCGGCCGCTTCCAGGGCGCGGCGGGCGCCGTGCTGGCCTGCGACATCCGCCAGGTCGGGGGTGTGGTCGCCGGACGGCAGGCCCGCTCCGGCGCAGGTGCCGGACACGGCGAGCCCGGCGAGCAGCGGGTCGGGGCGGCCTTCGTCGAGGGGCTCCTCGTGGGGTACGGGTTCGTCGGCGAGGACTCCGATGAGCTGACGCAGGCTCCGGACGCCGAGGACGGAGATGCCGGGGACGAGTGAGGCTTCGGCGGCGGTCTGTTCGGGGACGACGACCTGGCGGTATCCGGCGTCGGCGGCCGCCAGGACGGCGGGCAGGACGCCTCGTACGGGGCGGACGCGGCCGTCCAGTCCGAGTTCGCCGATCATCATCAGGTCGGTGAGTTCGCGGGGGTCCAGGCGTTCGGCGGCGCCGAGGACCGCGCAGGCCACGGCGAGGTCGAAGCCGCTCCCGCCCTTGGGCACGGAGGCCGGGCTGAGGCCGACGGTGAGCTTCTTCTGCGGCCATTCGGCGCCGGAGTTCACGACGGCGGCGCGCACGCGTTCCCTGGATTCGATGAGGCTCTTGTCCGGCAGGCCGACGAGGGTGAAGGCGGCGACGCCCGGTTCCAGGTCGGCCTGGACCTCGACGACGACTCCTTCGACGCCCACGAGGGCGACGGAGCAGGTGCGGGCGAATCCCATCAGGCCACCCCCCGGGCGTGCTGGACGACGGGGGCGCCGCGGGCCGGCAGCAGGATGCCGATGACGTCGATCCGTACGCCGCCGGGTGGCGGGCCGCCGTGCCGCTCCAGCCAGCGTTCCGCCAGCAGCCGCAGCCGGGCGGTCTTCTCGGGGCGTACGGCCGCCATGGGGTGTTCGTACCAGCCGGCGCGGCGGGTCTTGACCTCGCAGACCACCAGGGCGTCTCCGTCGGCGGCGACGATGTCGATCTCTCCGTCGCGGCAGCGCCAGTTGCGGTCCAGGATCCGCATGCCGGCCTCGGTGAGCCGGCGGGCGGCCAGATCCTCGCCGAAGCGGCCCAGGGCGCGCCGCCGGTCACCGGTCGAGGCGGCTGCCGCGGGGCCGGTGCGCTGTGACCGGCCTGCGGTCGGCGGGGGCACGGCGGTGGCGGGCGGTACGGCGGTGGCGGGCGGTACGGCGGTGGCGGGCGGTACGGCGGTCGGGCCGGGGCCCTTCCGCGGGCGCACCAATGGCGTCGGTCCTGCGGGCGGCGCCCCGCCCTCGCGACGTCCGGCGCCCGGCGCAGCCCGCCTCCCGCGCCCCGCCACCGGCGGGGGCCCCGGCCGGGCCCGCCGTGCGTCCCGTTCCCGCACCGGGCGCGGCTTCCGCGGCGGGCGGTCGGGCTGTGTGTCCTGTGCGGCCCTGCGGCCGGTCTGCATGGGCTTCATGCGGTACCACCTCCGGCACCGACTGTGACGCCCCCGCGCAGAGCTGTTGGATCTTGGTGGACAACGAGCCGCCTGTGGACAACCTGCTCACCCGCCCGGGTGACGGCGGGCCCGACGGCCGGCAGGCCGGTCGGCTCCCCCGCCGGCCGGGCTCAGCTCCCCGGAAGATCGAGATCGCTCTTGTTGAGCTCCTCGATGTTCACGTCCTTGAACGTGAGTACCCGCACCTGCTTGACGAAGCGCGCCGGGCGGTACATGTCCCAGACCCAGGCGTCGGCCATCGAGACCTCGAAAAAGACCTCTCCCTGCACCGAGTGCACCTGCATCTCGTAGTCATTGGTGAGGTAGAAACGTCGCTCGGTCTCGATCACGTATTTGAACAGCCCGACGACGTCGCGGTACTCCCGGTAGAGCTTCAGCTCCATCTCGGTCTCGTACTTCTCGAGGTCCTCGGCGCTCATGGCAGATCCCCTTCAGCCGTGCGTCCCCCTATTGTGCGTCAGACCCTCTGGGTCTCCAGGAGCACCGGCGCACTAGGGGGCCCGTCGACGAGCAGCGTGCGCAGCAGCTCGGCGAGTCTGGTCGGGTACACCGTCTCATGCGAGGCCGACAGTTCCTGAGAAGTCCACCACCTCAGCCCCGAGACGCTGCGTCGTTCCAGGTCAGTCTGCCCACCGGTGTCGGTGGCAGTCCGGTCCGTGCGGCCCAGGTAGTACCACTCGTCCTGGTCCCAGCGCCGCCCGTCGAAGGGGAAGGAGCAGCTGCGCTTCCACAGGACCGGACCGAGGACGACGTCGGTGATGCCGGTCTCCTCGGCCAGCTCACGATGGGCCGCCTCCTCGTGGCTCTCCGTGCCCTCCAGGCCGCCCCCGGGGGTGAACCACCAGGTCTCGGAAGGGCGGGCCGGTTCGAAGCCGTGGAGCAGCAGGATCCGGTCGTCCGGGTCGAGCAGCACGATGCGGGAGACCTGGCGCACCGAGCCCTCGGCCGGCTCTCCCGCGGTGGCCTCCGCCCCGGTGCGGCCGGCCGCACCGTCCGCCCCCGCCCCACGACGGCCGCCCGACGGCTCGCCTTCCCCCTCCGGCCGCTCAGGCACGTCGGCGCGCCCCACGCCGGGCGAGGGGCCCGTAGGCGGCGCCGGCCAGGATGAGGACCGCGCCGGCGACCACGGTGATGGTGATGGGCTCTATCGGGCCGGGCTGCGAGGTGCCGCCGGGGAACGCGGAGAAGGCGGCCGGGCGCTGCATCACGCCGACGCTGCCGAGCGGCCAGGCGCGGGCGTCGACCCGGGCCTGGACGGCGCTGCGCGGGACGGAGCCGTGGTCGCCGTCGGTGAGGTGGACCCGCGAGTCCATGGAGTCGCTGCGGTGATCGCCGAGCAGGAAGAGCTGTCCGGCGGGGACCTTCGCCTTGAAGCCGATGGGCGAGGCGGGGCCGCTGCCCTGCAGATACGGTTCTTCGACGGGCTTTCCGTTGAGGGTCAGTCGGCCCTTCTCGGTGCAGCAGGCGACCTTGTCGCCGCCGACGCCGACCACCCGCTTGACCATTGGCACGTCGCCCCACACGGAGTCCTTGAAGACGACGACGTCACCGCGGCGTATCTCGGAGCCGGCCACCTTCTGGGCCAGGACCCGCGCCCCCGGGGCGATGGTCGGCGACATCGAATCGGTGGGGACCGTATAGGGGCGGTAGGACAGCGCCGCCCATACGAAGCCGCCCAGGAACGCCACACAGCCGAGGGCCACGGCCAGACCGGACAGCGCACTGCCCAGGGTCCGGCCGCGGCCGTCGGTCCTGTGTTCCGTTGTGCTGCTCATCCCAGCGCTCCCACCCCGCGGGACGGGCCCGCGTCGAAGATCCGGGACGGCACCTTACCTGGGGTTACGCGCTCCGGTCAGCCTCCGGCGACGCCGGATCACGATCGGCACCGCGCCGGCCAGGCCCAGGGCGGCCGGTGCGACCCCCATTGCCTTGTTGATCCCGGGCTGGTCGAAGGTGTCCGGTACGGGCAGGGTCGCCCAGCGGTTGATGGGCCAGGCGATGGTGAACGCCCGTCCGACGACCTCGTCCTCCGAAACCGTGCCGTTGCCCTTGAGGGTCTGGTGGTAGCGGGAGTCGAGGGAGTCGTCGCGGTGGTCGCCCATCACCCAGATCCGGCCCTTGGGGACGCGGATCGGGCCGAACGCGCGGTCACCGCAGGGGGTGGCGCCGGGGAAGATGTAGCTGTCTTCCTTGAGCGCCTTGCCGTTGACCTTGACCGGGCCGGTGCCGTGGCACTCGACGGTGTCGCCGCCGACCGCGATGACCCGCTTGATCAGGTCCTTCTCCTCGGCCGAGGGCATCAGGCCGATGAAGCTGAGGACCTTCTGGACCGGGTTGGGCTCGGGGGTCGGCGTCTCGTTCAGCCAGCCGCCCGGGTCGTGGAAGACGACGACCTCGCCGCGCTGCGGCTTGGAGCCGAACCACGGCGTCAGCTTGTCGACCAGCACCCGGTCCCCGCGCTGCAGGGTGTCCTGCATCGAGTCGGACGGGATGGAGAACGCCTGCACCAGGAAGGTTTTGATCAGCAGCGCGAGGAGAAGGGCGATGCCGATGAGAATCGGCAGCTCCTTCCAGAAGGCACGCGGCTTCTTGGCCTTCTTCATGCTGCCGCTCACCTCGCCACTCGCCGTCGTGTCCCGCGTATCCGACGTGTCCGTCCCGGCAGCGTGCGGCGCCTGGGCCCGCCCTCCCGCGGATGACTGTGCCTGATGCACGGAACTCGCCGCCGGCTGCGGGGTCTCACCGCGCCGGGCCGGCTCTTCGGGCTCTTCGGTTCCGGACCGCGCGCCGACCGCCAAGTCCCCCACATCTGCTCCTCACTCCACGGACTCGCCCGCGCGTCAACCGGCGCAGGCCCACCACTCCCATAACGAGCGGGAGTTCCGCAGGGGTCGGGAGTACGGTCAAACTCTCGGAGGACACCTTATGCGGCGCACCCGCCGCGGACGTCTTGGCGCCCGGCGCGTCGTGCACGGTCGTGAAGGTGTCCGGCTCTTCAAGGCGCCGCCAGTGGCTGAACGGCCAGCCGATCACCATCGCCCGGCCCACGACACCGTCCTCCGAGACCGTGCCACGGTACGGCTCGTCCAGGTGGAAGCGCGAATCCGCCGAGTTGGAGCGGTGATCGCCCATGACGAAGATCCGGCCGGTGGGGACGTTGACCGTGAACTTCAGCGTGGACGGCGGATTCCCCGGATGGACGTACGGTTCGGTCAGCGGAGTGCCGTTGACGGTGACCTTGCCCTGCTTGTCGCAGCATTTGACGGTGTCCCCGCCGACCGCCACGACCCGCTTGATCAGGTCCTGCTCGTTGGCCGACGGCAGCAGGCCGATGAAGGTCATGGCGTCTTTGACCGGCTTGAAGGCTCCCCCGTCGTCGGCGGGCTTGTTCTGCTCGCCCTTGAGCCAGCCTCCGGGGTCCTTGAAGACGACCACGTCGCCGCGCTCGGGCTTCGACCCGAACCACGGCGTGAGCTTGTCGACCAGCACCCGGTCGCCGATCCTGATCGTCTGCTCCATGGAGCCGGACGGGATGACGAAGGCCTGGACGAGGAAGGTCTTTAGGACGAGGGCGATGGCCAGGGCCACGCCGACGAGGATGGGGATTTCCTTGAGGTAGGAGCGCTGCCGGCGGCGCTTGATGCGCCGGGCCTGGCGCCTGCGCTCGGCCCGGCCGCCGGTCGCGGGCCGGTTCGACCGGCCGCGGGTCGCCGAGCGTGCGGAGCGCGGTCCGGGGACGCCGCCGGGCTCCTGGGGGTCGCCGTATCCGCCGGAGTCGCCGTACGCGCCGCCGGCCTCCGGCTGCGGGCGGGCGGCTGCCCGCCCCCGGCCGGCGTCCTTGCTCCCGTGACGGGGGCGGCCGCGGCTACCCACGTGGGCCTGCCGCGACGGGTATCCGGTCGGCGGCGCCCGGTGCGCCCAGGGTGCGCCAGCGGCCCACCGGCCAGGTGATCAGGTCCGCGCGGCCGATGACCTTGCCGACCGGAACCGTGCCGCCGCCGGGGTCGCCGAGGTGGTCGCGGGAGTCACTGGATCTGGCGCGGTGGTCACCCATGACCCACAACCGGCCCTGGGGCACCACGATGTCGAAATCCACCGAGGACGGCGCGTCCCCGGGGTGGAGATACGCCTCGCTCACGGACTTACCGTTCACTTCGATCCGTCCCCGTTTGTCGCAGCAGGTCACGTGGTCACCGCCGATGCCGATCACGCGCTTGACGTAGTCGGTCCCGGCGGACGGGGCCAGGCCCAGCGCCGCACCGGCGCCGCGCAGCAGTCCCGTGACGGGATTCTCCCCCTGCTCCCTGTGAACGAACGATCCTCTGCCGTCGAACACCACCACGTCGCCCCGCGCGGGAGAGCCGCCGAACCGGTACGCCAGCTTGTTGACCAGCACCCGGTCCCCGATCTGCAGGGTGTTCTCCATCGAGGAGGACGGGATCAGAAAGGGCTGGGCGACGAACGCGCTGAGCAGCAGCACGAAGGCCAGGCAGAGCGCGAGCACGGTGGCCGGCCGGCGGTACAGGACGCCCAGCGGGCCGGAACGCGCGAAGCGCGACCCCTGCTCCGGCCCCTGGTCGTGGGTGGGAGAGAGATCGCGCTCCGTGAGCTGTGCGTCGGTGTTCATCGGGCCCTGAGCCTATCCGGCCGGATCCGGACGCCGTACGCGAGCGTCGGTTTGCGTTGCCCGGGCGCAAAAAATCGTGCGCCGGGCGGCCCGGCTCAGTTGTCGCGCTTCTCCTTGATCTTCGCGGCCTTGCCGCGGAGCTCACGGAGGAAGTACAGCTTGGCGCGACGGACGTCACCGCGGGTCACGACCTCGATCTTCTCGACGATCGGGGTGTGCACCGGGAAGGTGCGCTCGACGCCGACGGAGAAGCTGACCTTGCGGACCGTGAAGGTCTCGCGGACGCCGGCGCCCTGACGGCGGATGACAACGCCCTTGAACTGCTGCACACGGGAGCGGTTGCCCTCGATGACGCGGACGTGGACGTTGACGGTGTCACCCGGGCGGAAGGCCGGGATGTCGCTGCGCTTGGACGCGGCGTCGACGGAGTCGAGAAGGTGCATGACCTACTGCTTTCTTCGCTGATGCCACAGGTCATCAACGGGATATGGGAAGGATGTTTCGGATGCCGTTCCGTCGGGCGGGCGTCGTTCCCCCTGTGGCAGGGGCGCGCGCCGGACGCACACAGCAGCGGCCTATTCTTCCACGGCCTCGGTCGTCCGCCCAAATCGGCCGTCGGCACCGGCCGACCAGCCGAGAGCGTCGAGCATCGCCCGGTCGTGTTTGTCGAACGCGGCGGGGTCGGCACGCTCGATCAGATCGGGGCGGTTGCGGTCGGTCCGGCGGAACGCCTCGTCCCGCCGCCAGCGGGCGATCTTGCCGTGGTGGCCGCTGACCAGGACGTCGGGGATGCCACGGCCGCGCCACTCGGGGGGCTTGGTGTAGACGGGGCCTTCCAGGAGGTCGGCCATCGCGCCGGGGGCGAAGGAGTCGTCCTGGTGGGAGGCCGCGTTGCCGAGGACGCCGGGCAGCAGCCGGGCCACCGCCTCGACCATGACCAGGACCGGTGCCTCGCCGCCGGCCAGGACGTAGTCGCCGATGGAGACCTCGCGCACGTCGACGCGGTCGCCGTACTCCTCGATGACGCGGCGGTCGATGCCTTCGTAGCGGGCCGGGGTGAACACCAGCCAGGGCTTGGCGGAGAGTTCGACGGCGAGCTGCTGGGTGAAGGGGGCGCCGCTGGGCGTGGGGACGACGATCACCGGCTCACCGTCACCCGACGCGAGGATCTCGTCGAGCGCCTCGCCCCACGGCTCGGGCTTCATGACCATGCCGGGGCCGCCGCCGTAGGGCGTGTCATCGACGGTGTTGTGCTTGTCGTGCGCCCATTCCCGCAGGTCGTGGATGCGCACATCGAGCTGTCCGCGGGCCCGGGCCTTGCCCACGAGGGAGACGTTCAGCGGCTCGAGGTACTCGGGGAAGATCGTGACGACGTCGAGCCGCATCAGCTGTCCTCGCGGCTGCTGGCGACCTCGGCCTGGCTGTCGTCGAGGAGACCGGGCGGCGGGTCGATGACCGCGCGCTGCTCCTCCAGGTCGATCTCCGGGACGATCTCGGAGACGAACGGGATCAGGACCTCGCCGCCGTCGGGCCGCCGGACGACCAGCAGGTCCTGGTAGGGCAGGTGGGAGACCTCGGCGATCCGGCCGACCTCGGTGCCGTCGCGGGTGACGACGTCGAGGTCGATCAGCTGGTGGTCGTAGAACTCCTCGGGGTCCTCGGGGACCTCCTCGGGGTCGACCTCCGCGATCAGCAGGGTGTTGCGCAGCGCCTCGGCGGCCGTGCGGTCCGCGACGCCCTCGAAGCGCAGCAGCAGCCGGCCGCTGTGCACCCGTCCGGCCGTGATGGTCAGCGGTCCCACGGAGGACGGGTCGGTGGCGAGGACGGCGCCGGGGCCGAGCCGCAGCTCGGGCTCGTCGGTTCGCACCTCTACCGTGACCTCGCCCTTGATGCCGTGGGCGCGGCCGATCCGTGCCACTACCAACTGCACGCTGTTCTCTCCCTTGCCAGTGCCCGCGGCACCGTCCGGTGTCCGTGGACGACTACGGGCCGGGGCGGGCCGGCGGCCCTCCCCGGCCCGAGCCGGTGTTCAACTTGTCAGCGGACCTGGTCCACGTCGACGAGGTCGACGCGGATGCCCCGTCCGCCGATGGCGCCCACGACGGTCCGCAGCGCGCGGGCGGTACGGCCGTTACGGCCGATCACCTTGCCGAGGTCGTCGGGGTGGACCCGGACCTCGAGCACGCGCCCGCGGCGCAGGGTGCGCTCGGCCACCTGCACCTCGTCGGGGTTGTCGACGATGCCCTTGACGAGGTGCTCGAGGGCTTCCTCGAGCATGCTCAGGCCTCGGTCGACTCGGAGGTGGACTCGGCCGCAGCCTCGTCCGCCTTCTTGTCAGCCTTCTTCGCCTTCGGGGTGATGGCCTCACCCTTCGGCTCGTCGCCGGACGCCTTGGCGGCCGCCTCGAAGAGGGCGCGCTTGTCGGCCTTCGGCTCGGCGACCTTCATCGGCGCCGGGGCGGGCAGACCCTTGAACTTCTGCCAGTCGCCGGTGACCTTGAGGATGGCCATGACGGGCTCGGTCGGCTGCGCGCCGACACCCAGCCAGTACTGGACACGCTCGGAGTCGACCTCGATGCGCGAGGGGTTCTGCACCGGGTGGTACAGGCCGATCTCCTCGATGGCCCGGCCGTCACGGCGGGTACGGGAGTCGGCGATGACGATGCGGTAGTGAGGCGCGCGGATCTTGCCCAGACGCTTCAGCTTGATCTTGACTGCCACGGAAGTGGTGTCTCCTGGTCTTGACGTGGTGGGGCACAACGGGATGCCACGTGGGGTTGCGGTACTCGGGGTGCCCGATGGACGCGTCAGCCGGAGGAGAGAGGGGTCCTGTGCGACTGTCGAGTACAGCCAGCCATTCTGCCACACCCGCTCGGCTCAGCCGACCGCGGCCACCTCGGGGATGCGGAAGGGCTTCCCGCAGCCGCCGCAGACGATCGGCGCCTGGGCGAGCACGGACGGGACGACCCGGACATTGCGCCCGCAGTCGCAGACGGCCTTGACCCGGACGCCGCCCCCGGAGGAGCCGTGCCGCGCGGCGGGGCCGCGGAAGCTGCGGGAGGTGTCCGTGGCGGTGGCGGCGGTGTGCGCCTTGAGGGCCCTGGCCAGCCGTTCGATGGTGGGGCGGTAGCGCCTTCTGGCTTCGGGGTTGAGCGTGACCAGGGAGAAGCCGCTGCTGGGATGCGGCTCGTCGACGTGGTCCAGGCCCAGCTCCTCGGCGATCGCCAGGAACCGGCGGTTGTGGTAGCGGCCTGCGCGGGAGGTGTCACGGACGCCGCGGGCGGCGGCGATGCCGTGGACAGCCTCGTGGAGCAGACGTTCGAAGGAGAGTTCGGCGCCGCAGGCGGACGAGGACTCTCCGATCAGGGACTCGGGCGCGGCCAGGTCCGGCAGCTCGGGGTGGTGCCGTTGAATATCGGCCCAGGCGAGTGCCAGCTCGGCGGCGAGGACAGGCGGTGTCGTGCTCACGTCGTGACAACGAGCCGGGGCCGTCGAGTGTTCCGATTCCGGGGCATCCCAAATAATTTGCACGTACCAGTCAGTTTCCGGTCATGAGTCGTGCCGAGGGCGGGTGCGCCGATCTGCGCAGAAGCCACTCACCGGGCCGCAAGCCGGTACGTATCACCGCGTACGCCGCATGGCGTAGCCGGTCGTATACGGCGCGAGGATCACCGCGGCGATGGTACGGGGCGTACCTGTGCCCGCCGACACCGGGCCGCATGCCCGCGGGGCGACGGCGGACGGTGGTGAACCGGAGGGCGCCCGGGAGCCCGGCGGCGGTCGTTGCCGTGGCGGAACGGCGTCGGGCGGGGCAGGCTGAAACGGCGCTCCAGGGCGCGCGGGCCCGGCGCATGGAGGGGCGCGCGGGAGACAACCCCGGCGCATCCCCTGGACGCTTGGACGAATGCGCAGTTGTCTGGTTCGCGGGGGCGCACCACGCGCGAACACGGGGGCGATCGGTACGGAACAGCTTCGGGTTCTCGGCGAATAGGGGCGCTATCGATGTCACCGACGCTCGTGCGGCACCAGCTTCCGCACTCCGGATCCATGCGCTGCGACGATCCGTCCGCTCCGGCCCGGTCACGGCGTACCCGTGACTGGGCCGAGATCCAGGAGCGGATGCTGATACCGCTGTACGAAGCCGCGTACGACCGCCTGGGTATCGGCTCGGGCACCCGGTTGCTGGGGCTGGGCTGTGGCTCCGGGCTGGCGCTGCTGCTGGCGGCGGGGCGCGGCGCGCAGGTCAGCGGGGTGGATGTGGACGAGTCCCGGCTGGAGCTGGCGCGCGAGCGGCTCACGCCGGAGGGCAGGCCGGAGCACACCCGGCTGGTCAGCGGCGGGCTGGAGGCCGCGGCGCCCGGGGACGCCGCCTTCAACGTGATCACGGCGTTCCACCCGGTGGGCTGTGTGAGCACGGTCGAGGGGCTGACGGCCTCGCTGTCCGCGGCGGCCGGGCTCGCGGAGCGCGGCAGCGCGGTGGTGCTGGGCGGCTGGGGCCCGGTGGAGCGCTGCGCCACGGCCGGGGTGCTGCGGGTCGCGCAGCGGCTGGCCGGTCCGCGGGACGGGCGCGCGGCGGGCGCCGGCTGGCGGCCCAGCCGCCGGGACGATCTGGAGGAGCTGGCGGACCGGGCGGGGCTGCGGCCGGACGGCTCGGGCCGGGTGGCCTGTCCGTTCGGGTACGCGGATCCGGCGAGCGCGGTGCGCGGGCTGCTGTCGACGGGGCTGTTCGACGCGGCGCTGGCGGTGACGGACGAGCGTCAGGTGGCCAAGGAGCTCGCGGAGGCGCTGCATCCGTATCAGCGGGCGGACGGGACGGTGTGGATGCCGAATGTGTTCCGTTATCTGATCGCGCGGACGCGGTAGCCGCCGGTCCCCGGTCCTGGAGGGAAGGACGGCCGCCCATGGACGCACAGCTGCCGGCCGGTCATCCGCCGCCGGCGCGGAGCCGGGTGCCTCGATGAGCGCGCTGCTGCAGACCGTCGCGGGGCCGCTGCCCGTCTCCGAGGTGCGGGGGCCGGTGCTGTCGCACGAGCATCTGGCGCTGGATCTGACCCGGGGGGCCGACAGTGCGGCGACCCTGACGCCTGGGCACCGGGCCGCGATCACCGAGGAACTGGTGGGGCTGCGCGACGAGTTCGGGCTCGCGCTGGTCGTCGAGCTCACCTGCCGGGGCATGGGGCGCGATGTGGCGGCGACGGCCCGGATCGCCGCGGACTCGTCGGTGGCGGTGGTCGCCGCGACCGGCTGGTACTACGAGCCGGTCCGCCCGGCGGAGCTGAGCCGCACCAGCCCCGAGCAGCTGGCCCGGACGCTGGTCGGGGAGATCGAGCGCGGCTGCGGCGGTTCCGGGATCCGTCCGGGGGTGATCGGTGAGGTCGGCAGCCACGGTGAGCTGCCCACCGGGACGGAGGCGCGGGCGCTGCGGGCGGCGGCGCTGGCCGCCACGGCGACCGGGCTGTCGGTGGCCACCCATGCGCGGTTCGGCCGGGGCGGCCTCGCCCAGCTGGAGTTGCTGACGGCGGCCGGGCTGGCGCCGCACCGCGTCAGCATCGGCCATCAGGACCTGCTCGACGACCCGGCCGTGCACCGGGAGCTGGCGGCGTCCGGGGCGTATGTCGCGTTCGACACCGTCGGCAGGGAGGGCTATCGCAGCGACCGGGTGCGGCTGCGGCTGCTGCTGGCGCTGCTGGAGTCGGGGTTCGCCGACCGGGTGCTGCTGAGCTGCGACGTCTGGCGGCACGGCTATCTGGTGAGCGAGGGCGGCATGGGCTACGGGCATCTGTTCCGGTCCTTCCTGCCGCGGCTGCGGGCGGCAGGGGTGGACGAGGAGACGATCGACGGGCTGACCCGGCGCAATCCGCTGCGGTTCCTCACCGGTTCGGGCGGGGCGAGCGGTGCGCAGGCGGCGGAGGGGCGGGCTCCGGTGGCCGGCGGGCGCCCGGCGGACGGCTCCGGGCGCTGAGCACGGGGCACCGCGACGAGCCCCGGCCGCGTGCTGCCGGCCGGGGCTCGTGAAAAGCGGAGGGGAAAGCGGAGGGGTGAGCCGCCCGGGGCTCAGCCCATGAACTTCTTGAACTCCTCGGGGAGTTCGAAGTTCTGCGGGTCCTGGCCGCCCTGCGGCAGGCCCAGCGGGTTGCCGGACTGGGCGGCCTCGCGGCGCGCGGCCGCGGCCTCCTCCTCGGCCTTGCGCTTCATCGGGTTGCCGCTCTTGCGCTTGCCCTTGGCCTGCTTGACCTGCTTCTTCTTGCGGGCGCCGCCCCCCATGCCAGGCATCCCCGGCATGCCGGGCATCCCGGGCATGCCGCCGCCCTGGGCCATCTTCGACATCATCTTGCGGGCCTCGAAGAACCGCTCTACCAGGCTCTTGACCTGGCTGACGTCGACACCCGAACCCTTGGCGATCCGGGCCCGGCGCGAGCCGTTGATGAGCGTCGGCTCCTGGCGCTCGGCCGGGGTCATCGACTTGATGATGGCGGCGGTGCGGTCGACCTCGCGCTCGTCGAGGTTGTTGATCTGGTCCTTCATCTGCCCCATGCCGGGCAGCATGCCGAGCAGCTTGGAGAGGGAGCCCATCTTGCGGACCTGCTCCATCTGGGCCAGGAAGTCGTCGAGGGTGAACTCCTTGGGGCCCTTCGCCAGCTTGGCCGCCATCTTCTCGGCCTCGTCCTGGCTGAAGGTCTGCTCGGCCTTCTCGATCAGGCTGAGCATGTCGCCCATGCCGAGGATGCGGGACGCCATGCGGTCCGGGTGGAACGCGTCGAAGTCGTCCAGCTTCTCGCCGTTGGAGGCGAACATGATCTGCTTGCCGGTGACATGGGCCACGGACAGCGCCGCACCACCACGGGCGTCACCGTCGAGCTTGGAGAGCACCACACCGTCGAAGCCGACGCCGTCGCGGAAGGCCTCGGCGGTGTTGACCGCGTCCTGACCGATCATCGCGTCGACGACGAAGAGGACCTCATCGGGGCTGACCGCGTCCCGGATGTCCGCGGCCTGCTGCATCAGTTCCTGGTCGATGCCCAGGCGGCCGGCGGTGTCGACGATGACCACGTCGTGCTGCTTGGTCCGGGCGAACTCGAGGGAGTCCTTGGCCACCTGGACCGGGTCGCCGACGCCGTTGCCGGGCTGGGGGCCGTAGAAGGCGACCTCGGCGCGCTCGGAGACGACCTGGAGCTGGTTGACGGCGTTGGGGCGCTGGAGGTCACAGGCGACCAGCAGCGGGGCGTGGCCCTGCCCCTTGAGCCAGCGGCCGAGCTTTCCGGCGAGGGTGGTCTTACCGGCACCCTGCAGACCCGCCAGCATGATCACGGTCGGCGGGTTCTTGGCGAACCGCAGCCGCCGGGTCTCGCCACCGAGGATGCCGACGAGCTCCTCGTTGACGATCTTGATGACCTGCTGGGCGGGGTTCAGCGCCTGGGAGACCTCGGAGCCGGTGGCGCGCTCCTTGACCTGCTTGATGAAGGCCCGGACGACGGGCAGGGCGACATCCGCTTCGAGCAGCGCGATACGGATCTCGCGCGCCGTGGCGTCGATGTCCGCCTCGCTCAGGCGGCCCTTGCCCCGGAGGTTTTTGAAAGTACTCGCCAAGCGGTCGGAAAGCGTATCGAACACGGCGGTCGTCGATCCTCGGGGTCGGGGGCGGGGTGCAGTCGGCTTCTAGGGTATCCGGCTCCGCAAGGGACACGTCCCTGCCCTGTGGACGGGTGCGTGCGGCGGCGCGGGCCGTGCGGCTACCCGAGGGCGCGCTGCACGGCCGCCGCCAGCTCATGGGCCGCGGTGTCCGTGAGCGGCTCCCCGTCCGGCCCCGTGACATAGAACGCGTCCACCGCGTTCGCGCCCAGGGTGCTGATGTGGGCGCTGCGCACGGTGACACCGGCCGTCTCCAGGGCGCGGCCGATGCGGTGCAGCAGGCCGTGGGCGTCCTGGGCGCGGACCTCGATGACGGTCGCGGTGCGGGAGCTGCCGGTGACGGCGGTGACCCGGGGCGGCGGGGCGAGCACCGCGCGGGCCCGGCGGGCGTAGGCGCGTTCGCGCTCGGCGAGACGGGTGGGGATGTCGAGGGAGCCCTCCAGCGCGCGGACCAGGTCGACGCGCAGCCGGTCGGCGTCGGGCAGCGAGCCGAACTCGGCGGCGACCCGCCAGCCGATCAGCAGGATCGGGTCCCCGTCACCGTCACCGTCCTCGGAGTCGAGTTCGAGGAGGTCGGCGGCGCGGACGGTGAGCCGGTGCAGGGCCAGCACCCCGGCCGCCGCGGGCAGCACACCCGTGGAAGGGGGGCCCATGGGGTTGGCCGAGGGGCGGTGGCCGCGCGACGGGTGGGCGGGGACGGCCATGAGCAGTTCCACGCCGACCGGCTGCCGGGCGCGCTCGCCCTCGACGGAGTCGTCCCCGGGCCCGGCGGGGGGGTCGGCGCGGGCGTGCAGCGCGAGGACCGGGCCGTCGGTGCGCCGGGCCTCCGCGGCCAGCCGGCGCTGTTCGTCGGTCGGCCCGTCCGCCGGGCGCGCCTCCTCGGCGGGCTCCCCGGCGAGCCGGGCGGCGACCCGTTTGACCAGGTCGGCGACGAGTCCGCCGCGCCAGGCGCTCCAGGCGGCGGGCCCGGTGGCCAGGGCGTCGGCCTCGGTGAGGGCGTGCAGCAGCTCCAGGGTGCCGGTGTGGCCGACCGCCTCGGCGACCGCGCCGACGGTCGCCGGGTCGTCCAGATCGCGCCGGGTGGCGGTGTCGATCAGCAGCAGGTGGTGGCGGACGAGGGTGGCGATGACCTCGGTGTCGCGGGCGCCGAAGCCGAGCCGGGCCGCCACGTCGCGGGCGATGGTCTCGCCGGCCACCGAGTGGTCGCCGGGCCAGCCCTTGCCGATGTCGTGCAGCAGGGCGGCGATCAGCAGCAGGTCGGGGCGGTGCACCCGGCGGGTGAGCGCGGAAGCCCGCACCGCGGCCTCGATCAGATGGCGGTCCACGGTCCAGGTGTGGACGGGGTTGCGCTGGGGGCGGCAGCGCACGCGCTCCCAGTCGGGCAGCAGCCGGGTGACGAGGCCCTCGGCCTCCAGGGCCTCCCATACGGGCACGGTGTGGGCGCCGGCGCCGAGGAGGGTGATCAGCTGCTCACGGGCCTCGGCCGGCCACGGCACCGGCAGCGGGCGGGTGGCGGCGGCCGTGGCGCAGCGGCGGATCGCGGCGGTGGCCAGCGGCAGTCCGGCCTGGGCGGCGGCCGCCGCGGCGCGCAGCACCAGCACCGGGTCGCGTTCGGGCCGGGCGGTGCGGGCCAGCACCGCCTCGCCGTCGAGTTCGACGACGCCCTCGGCGAGCGGCGAGCGCTCGCCCTTGCCCGCGGCGCGCCCGTGCAGCAGCCCGCGCAGCACGGGCTTGACGGAGCGGGCGCGCAGCACCCGGCCGACCTCGCGCCAGGTGACGTCGGCCGCGTAGGAGATGGTGCGGGCGGATTCGTAGGTCTGCCGCAGCAGGGCGTCGGCGTCCAGCACGCCCAGGGACTCGGCGACCTGGGTGTGTTCCTGGAGGGAGAGCCGGTCGGTGGCGCGGCCGGTGGCCAGGTGGAGGGCGTCGCGGGTGTCGAGCAGCCGGGTGCGGGCGGCTTCCAGGCCGCCGCGCGGGGCGTCGGCGAGCCAGGAGGCGGCGACCGCCCGCAGCGCGGTGGCGTCCCGCAGCCCGCCCCTGGCCTCCTTGAGGTCGGGTTCGAGGAGGAATTGCAGTTCCCCGTGCCGTTCGGCGCGCTCCTGGCACAGGTCGTGGAGTTCGGGGAGCCGCTTGGGGGCGCTCTCGCGCCAGTCGGCGTAGGCGGTGCTGCGCAGCGCGGCGGTCAGTTCCGCGTCGCCGGCCAGGTGGCGGGCGTCGAGCAGGCCGAGCTGGACCTTCAGGTCGTCGCGGGCGGCCTTGCGAGCCTCCGCGGGGGTGCGGACGGAGTGGTCGAGGTCGAGGCCGAGGTCCCAGACGGGGTACCAGAGGTGGTCGGCGAGCGCGGCCAGGGCGCCGGTGTCGGCGCGGCCGTCGTGCAGCAGGAGCAGGTCGAGGTCGCTGCGCGGGGAGAGTTCGCCGCGGCCGTAGCCGCCGACGGCGACCAGGGCGGTGCCGGTCAGGCCGGCGGCGGGGGCGTGCCGGGTCAGCAGGCCGGCCAGCCAGTCGTCGGTCAGCCGGGCGAGGGCGGCGCGGCGGTCGGGCCCGGCGGGGGCGTCGTCCCGCAGGAGCCGCAGCCGGGCCGCGGGGTAGCCCCCTGCCGCGACGGGCGCGGGCTCGCCGCCGCTGTCCGGCGTTCCGGCCGGTCCCGCCGTTTCCTCGACGCTGTCCGTCACCGCGCGCTCCTCGCTCGTGTGGTCCCCGTCGTTTCGGCCGTCCCCGCCGTCACCCTCGCCCCGTGTCGCCGTTCCCGCACCGGCCGGCCGTCCCCGCACGCCGTCCCAGTCTGTGCCGGTGCGGGGTGTGCGGCCACCGCTGCCGGGGCGGGCCGGCCGCGAGTGCGGCCCCGGAGGCGGCGGGCGCCTCCGGGAGCCGCGGGCCGCAGCCGGGGCGCCGTCACAGCGCGTCCGGCCCCCGCTCGCCGGTCCGCACCCGTACCGCGTCGTCGACGGGGACGCTCCACACCTTCCCGTCGCCGATCTTGCCGGTGCGGGCCGCCTTGACGACGACGTCGACCAGTTCCTCGGCGTCGGCGTCCTCGACCAGCACCTCGATGCGGATCTTCGGCACCAGATCGACGGTGTACTCGGCGCCGCGGTACACCTCGGTGTGCCCGCGCTGCCTGCCGTACCCGCTGGCCTCGGTGAGGGTCAGTCCGTGCACCCCGAATGCCTGGAGGGCGTCCTTCACCTCGTCCAGCCGGTGCGGCTTGATTACTGCCGTGATGAGCTTCACGCGTCCACCTTCTTCGTCAGGGACTCACCGAGTCCCGGTCCCCTGCGGCCGACCGTGCCGCCGCCCGCGCCGGTGAAGTCGTACGCGGTCTCGGCGTGCGCGGCCTGGTCGATGCCGGCGACCTCCTCGTCCTCGCCGACCCGGAAGCCCATCACCAGGTCGATGACCTTGGCAAGGACATACGAGACGACCAGCGAGTAGAGCAGCACGCAGACCACACCGACGGCCTGCCGGCCGAGCTGTTCGAAGCCGCCGCCGTAGAACAGGCCCTTGGCCTTGCTCTGCACCCCGCCGGTGGCGAAGAAGCCGATCAGCAGCGAGCCGACGACACCGCCGACGAGGTGGACGCCGATGACGTCCAGGGAGTCGTCGTAGCCGAGCTTGTACTTCAGATTGACCGCCATGGCGCACAGCACACCGGCGATCGCGCCGACCGCGATGGCACCCAGCGGGCTGACCGCGCCGCAGGCCGGGGTGATGGCGACGAGTCCGGCGACCGCGCCGGAGGCCGCGCCGAGCGTGGTGAACGAGCCGTGCCGGAGCTTTTCGTAAGCCAGCCAGCCGAGCATCGCGGCGGCGGTGGCGACCTGGGTGTTGACGAAGGCGACCGCGCCGATGCCGTCGTCGTTGCCGAGCCAGGAGCCGGCGTTGAAGCCGAACCAGCCGAACCACAGCAGTCCGGCGCCGAGCATGACCAGCGGCAGGCTGTGCGGCCGCATCGGGTCCTTCTTGAAGCCGATCCGCTTGCCGACGACGAGGAGCACGCCGAGCGCCGCCGCACCGGCGTTGATGTGCACGGCGGTGCCGCCGGCGAAGTCGATGACCTTCAGTTCGTAGAGCCAGCCGCCCTCGCCCCACACCCAGTGGGCGACGGGGAAGTACACGACGGTCACCCACAGGGCGATGAACAGCGCCCAGGCGGTGAACTTCACCCGGTCGGCGAGCGCACCGCTGATCAGCGCGGGTGTGATGACCGCGAACATCAGCTGGAAGACCGCGAAGACGTAGACCGGGATGGTGCTGGTGCCCCACAGCTCGGTCAGGCCGATGTGGGCGAGGCCGGCGAAGTCGCCGTTCCAGCCGATGAAGCCGCCCTTGTCGGTGCCGAACGCGAGCCCGAAGCCGTACAGGACCCACAGGATGGTGACGATGCCCAGGCTGATGAAGCTCATCATCAGCATGTTGAGCACGCTCTTGACCCGGACCATGCCTCCGTAGAAGAAGGCGAGGGCCGGCGTCATCACCATCACCAGTGCGGAGCAGATCAGCATGAATCCGGTGTTGGCCGGGCTGAGTGTCACCTTGTCTGCGGCAAGCGTCAGGATGCCTGGGGGCATCGGCGTCTCCTCGTCGTCGATGCGGCCCGTGCGGGCGTGTTTCTGGTGGGCCGACTTCGCGTTGAGGTTGTCGCAGCACGGTTTCGGCCAAACCTTGCGGGTGTTTCCCCGCCGTGACGAAGAACGCCTTCGTGTTACGCCCCCGTGAACAGCGGGATCGATACCGCATTCACCCGTTCAACCCACCGAAATCCCCCATTGCGCGACCCGCACGGCGTCCGGCCACCTCCGCGAAAGCGGCGCCGTTTAGGCGCAAAGGAGAGCCCGGCCGCGGCTGCCGCCCCTCGTGACCTGGCATGGGGGAGCCGAGTCGGGCTGTACGGGGCGGCGGCCGCGGCCGGTGTCTTGGGGGAGGCGTGCCGTCAGACGGCCTCCGCGGATTCCGGCAGCTGGCGGGTGAGCTCGTCGCTGAGCCGGATCACCTCGGCGACCTCGCCGAATTCCCGCGCCGCGGTGTCGACGGTCTTGCGCAGCCGGGTGTTCACCCGCTCCGAGCGGACCTGCCGGGCGAACGGGATCGCCTGCTGCGCCATGGCCGCGCAGGCCTCGGGCTCCTTCTGCAGCAGATGCACGGTGGCCATCCCGATGAGGTTCAGCGCATACGAACGCTGGTGCTCGGCGTCCTTGCCGAACAGCTCCACCGCGCGCGCCATGACGGGCTCGGCGAGCGAGGCGTAGGTGGGGCTGCGGCCGGCGACATAGGCGAGGTCGCGGTAGGAGTGGGCGTTCTCCGCGTTCAGTTCGGCCTCGGAGAAGAAGCGGATCCAGTCCGGCTCTGGCTCGCCGGGCAGGGCGTCCGAAAAGGTGTCCTCGGCCATCCGCACGGCCCGCTTGACCTTGCTGGGCTGGCCCATTCCGGCGTAGGCACGGGCCTCCATCGCATACAGCATCGCCTGGGTGCGCGGGGTGGCCGTCTCCCGGCTGCCGTACTGGGCGAGGTGGATCAGCTCCAGCGCGTCGTCGGGCCGGCCGAGGTGGATCATCTGGCGGCTCATGCTGGAGAGGATGTACGAGCCCAGGGGCCGGTCGCCGGCTTCCTTGGAGGCGTGCAGCGCCAGCACGAAGTACTTCTGCGCGGTGGGCTGCAGGCCGATGTCGTAACTCATCCAGCCGGCGAGTTCGGCCAGCTCGGCGGCGACCTTGAACAGCCGCTTGGCCACCGGGGCCGGCTGCGGCTCCTGGAGGAGGTCGGTGACCTCGTGGAGCTGGCCGACCACGGCCTTGCGCCGCAGCCCGCCGCCGCACTGCGCGTCCCACTGGCGGAACATCACGGTCGTCGACTCGAGCAGGTCCAGCTCCGGCTCGGACAGCCGGACGGCCCGGCGGAGCCGGTCGGGCTCCGCCGGCCCGGTCTGGCCCGCGGGCACCGGGACCAGCCAGCGCTGCATCGGCTCGATGAGGCCGGGGCCGGCGGCGAGGGCGAGCGAGGTGCCGAGGAAGCCGCGGCGCGCCAGCATCAGGTCGCTGCGGGAGAACTCGCTGATGAGGCCGACCGTTTGGGCGCCCGCCCAGGGCAGGTCGACGCCGGAGACGGACGGGGACTGGTGCGCGGAGCGCAGCCCCAGCTCCTCGATGCCGACCACGCAGCCGAAGCGCTCGGAGAACAGCTCGGACAGGATCCGCGGAATGGGCTCACGCGGCTGCTCGCCGTCGAGCCAGCGGCGCACCCGTGAGGTGTCGGTGCTGATGTGGTGGGCGCCCATCTGGCGGGCCCGGCGGTTGACCTGGCGCGCCAGCTCGCCCTTGGACCAGCCGCTGCGCATGAACCACGAACCCAGCTGTGCGTTGGGTTGTTTGACGGCGTCGGTGCCGCCCGGTCCGCCGTTGCCGCCCACTGGAGCCCCCATTCCGAATCGCTGCGTTGGTGCCGTTACCCGCTGCCCGCTATGTGCGGCGAACCACCCACGGACTGCCGCCCGTTGCGGCGCGTGTCCGGGGTCCTTCTACCCGATCACGGATTCCGGGCACACCTTTTGGCCTGGGCTCGACCCGTGCGTTGCCATCGGCATACCCGTGCGAAGAGTGCCTCGCGGGGTTCATGCACCGAAAGTAATCCTACGATCACGCCCGCCGCGAGGGCGACCGGGGAAACGCCACCATTCGCCACCCCTTCGAATGAACTCCCCACCGGGCTCTCGCGATTGACTTGACACAGGTCGAACGCGGCCGGGCGGAGCGGAGCGCGCAAGGGCTCACACGGCGCTCCGCACCACCCGGCCCACCACGTCGCACCACCGGCACCGCGGACGGTCGACGGAGCGTGAACGGCGCCACGACGTCAACCCACCGACTCGTAACCACTGGCACGCACCACCCGTTGGAGGGGGTATGGGCTTCACGATCGGCGGCATCCGAGAGATTCGTTCCGGCTCCCGGCGCCGCGCCCGCTCGTCGGAGATCTCGGCGGTGGCGGAGTACACCGGGCTGTGGGGCTGGGACGTCGCCCCCGGCGCCCGGGCGGTGCGCGCGGGCAGCGGCCGGACGGACTGCTCGTGCGGCGCCGCCGACTGCCCCTCCCCCGGCGCGCACCCACTGGCCTTCGGCGAGGAGCTGCCGGCCGGCGCCACCTGGGAGAAGGCCGGGGTGGCGTGGGCGGAGACACCGGGCGCCGCGATCCTGCTGCCGGTGGGCCGCACGTTCGACATCCTCGACGTGCCGGAGGCCGCGGGCCGGCACGCGCTGGCGCGGCTGGAGCGCCTGGGCCTGCCACTGGGCCCGGTCACCCTGACCCCGACGGGGCGCGCGCAGTTCTTCGTCGCCCCCGGGGCGGCCGCGCAGCTCCCGGACCTGCTCTACCGCATGGGCTGGGACGACGCCGCGCTCGATCTGCGCCCCCTGGGCACCGGCGACCACCTCACCGCTCCGCCCTCCGACCTCGGCGGCCGCGGTCCGGTGCGCTGGCTGCGCCCGCCCACCCTGGACACCGCGGACCGGCCGCCGCAGGCCCGGCTGATGGTGGGCATCCTGGCGTACGTCTGCCACCGCTCGGCGGTCTGAGCGGCCCCGCGGGCGAGCCGGGCTCCGGCACCTGTCGCACGCCTCGGCCCCGGCCGGGTCCCGGAACGACCCCGGCCCCCGGTACCCGCCGTGTGCGGGTGCCGGGGGCCGGGCTGCCGGGGCGTGGCCTCCTCGTGGCGGCGTCAGTCGATCAGGGCGTCCACGAAGGCCTCGGGCTCGAACGGCGCCAGGTCGTCCGCGCCCTCTCCCAGACCGATCAGCTTCACCGGCACGCCCAGTTCACGCTGGACGGCGACGATGATGCCGCCCTTGGCGGTGCCGTCGAGCTTGGTGAGCACCACCCCGGTGATGTCCACGACCTCGGCGAACACCCGGGCCTGGACCAGGCCGTTCTGGCCGGTGGTGGCGTCCAGGACGAGCAGCACCTCGCCGACCGGGCCGTGCTTCTCGACGACCCGCTTGACCTTGCCGAGCTCGTCCATCAGTCCGGTCTTGGTGTGCAGCCGGCCGGCGGTGTCGATGAGGACGACATCGGCGGACTCGGCGATGCCCTCCTTCACCGCGTCGAAGGCGATCGAGGCGGGGTCGCCGCCCTCGGGTCCGCGGACGGTGCGGGCACCGACCCGCTCGCCCCACGTCTGGAGCTGGTCGGCGGCGGCGGCGCGGAAGGTGTCGGCGGCGCCGAGGACCACGGACCGGCCGTCGGCGACCAGCACCCGGGCGAGCTTGCCGGTGGTGGTGGTCTTGCCGGTGCCGTTGACGCCGACGACCATCACGACGCCGGGGATCTCGTCGCCGCCGTTGCCGATGCCGTTGGCGGTGTGCACGGAGCGGTCGGCGTCCGTGCCGATGAGGGTGAGGAGCTCCTCGCGCAACAGCGCGCGCAGGTCCTCGGGGGTGCGGGTGCCGAGGACCTTGACCCGCTCGCGCAGCCGCTCGACCAGCTCCTGGGTGGGGGCGACGCCGACATCGGCGGTCAGCAGGGTGTCCTCGATCTCCTCCCAGGTGTCCTCGTCGAGGTGCTCACGGGACAGCAGGGTCAGCAGGCCCTTGCCCAGGGTGTTCTGGGAGCGGGAGAGCCGGGCGCGCAGCCGCACCAGCCGGCCCGCGGTGGGCTCGGGGACCTCGATCGCCGGGGCGGCGGGCGCCTCCGGCTCGGCGGCCGGTGCCTCGGCCGCGGGGGCCTCGGCGGTGGGCAGCGTGACTTCTTCGATGGTGCGACGCTCTTCGTCGCGGGGGGTTTCGGCCTCCTCGCCGACCTGGGGTTCGGCGGGGGGCGCGGTGACGGAGGATTGGGGGGCGGCCGGCGGGGACGGCGGCAGCTTCTTCTTCTTGCGGCCGCTGACGACGAGCCCGCTGATCGTGCCGAGCACGACCACGGCGATGATGACGGCAAGGATGACGGTTTCCATAACCCCCCCAGTATCAGCCACGCCCCGGCCCCGGGGACGGCACGCGCCGAATCCGGACGGGCTCCGGCGCGGGTGCGGGGTGGCCGGATCCAGCCCGTGAAGCCGGCTGCCGGGGGCGGACGGTCCCGCGCGGAACGAGGTAGGGATCCCGCCGTCCGCCGGCGACGGGGAGGGGCCGGGGATCCGGGGGCGCCGCTCCCCGGCGCCCGCGCGTTCCGCCTGGCCAAGACGGTCCGGCTGGCCTCTTCGACGAACCTGGGTGACACTCGTGGTCGTCGTGGGGTCCAACAGCGCAAAGTGGCGGAAGTTGGATCAAACTACGATGGCGAGCGGGCGCGCAACGCGCGTAGAGTCCTGGCAACCATTTCTGGCCAGGCACCACAGCCGCTGCCTGCACCTCCTGTCCGGGGGTGCCCCCCAGATCCCCGCACGGAGACACCAGCACCATGGGCACCACGCCGTCCACTTCCGCCCCCGCGCCCGAAGGCGCCGTCGAGACGCGCGGCATCGAGCCGGTTCCCGACCACGAACGCCGGGGCCGGGTCCGCGAACTCTTCCCCACCTGGGTCGCCGCCAACATCAGCGTGCTGCTGCTGACCATGGGTGCCGCGCTCGTGGTGAGCAACGGGCTGAACTTCTGGCAGGTCCTGCTGGTGGCCGCGATCGCCGCGGCCGTCGCCTTCGGGATGGTGGGCGTGCTGTCGGTCTCCGGCAAGTGGGGCGGCGCGCCCGGCGCGATGCTCTCGCGGGCCGCCTTCGGCGTGCGCGGCAACTACTTCCCCGGGGCGATCCTGTGGGTCGCCCGCTTCGGCTGGGAGACGATCAACGCGGTCACCGGCGCCTACGCGGTGCTGACGGTGCTGCGCCTGCTCTTCGGCATCGAGACCAACAACGCCCTGGTCGTCGTCACCCTGCTCGGCTTCGTGGCCGTCACCTACGTGGTGAGCGGCATGGGCCGCAAGGCGCTGAACGTCTGCAACAAGTACTCGACCTATCTGTTCGGCCTGTTCAGCATCATGGTGCTGGTCTACCTGATCGCCACGATGGACTGGGACGCCGTCTTCGCGAAGAAGGCCGGCACCACCGCGATGGTGATCGCGGGCGTCGGCACCATCGCGGCCGGCGGGATCAGCTGGGTGCCCACCGGCCCCGACTTCGCGCGCTACCTCCCGCACTCCGCGTCCGGCAGGAAGATCGTCGGCACCACGGTCTCCGGCGCCGCGCTGGTGCTGCTGCCGATGGTGCTGATGGGCGGCGTGATGGCGGTCTCCAACCCGGGGCTGGCCGGCCGGAACACCGACCCGATGTCGTTCCTGGGCACCATCCTGCCGTCCTGGCTCGCCGTGCCGTACCTGATCACCGCGCTGGTCGGCATGGTGCTGATCAACAGCCTGTCGATGTACTCCGCGGGCTTCACCGCCCAGACCATGGGCGTCAAGCTGCCGCGCGCCCTGGCGGTCAGCATCAACGCCGTCATCAGCCTGGTGGGCGGCCTGTTCATGATGCTGGTGGCCAAGGACTTCATCGGCCAGTTCATCGCCTTCCTGACGCTGCTGGCGGTCTCCTTCTCCGCCTGGATCGGCGTCTACGGCGTCGACATGGCCCGGCGGCGCAGGCTGGCGGTGCGCTACGACGCCGCGAGCCTGATGAACACCGGCCGCACCAGCCGCTACTGGTACACCGGCGGCTTCTGCTGGCAGGCCATGACCGCCTGGGCCGTGGCCCTCGTCGCGGGCCTGTGCTTCACCAAGGTCCAGTGGTTCACCGGCCCGCTGGCCACCACCTGGATCGGCGAGAACGGCCTGGGCTGGGCGGCCACGATCGCCCTCGCCGCGGTGGTCTTCGCCGTGCTGCCGGCCGCCCGGGAGACCGTCCCGGCGGCCGGGGAGGGCGCCCCGGCACCGGCGGACGAGCCCTCGGCGGAGCGCCGCCCGGCCGAGGTGGGCTGAGTCCGCCCGTCCCCGGCCGGCCGGTCCGTCCCCCTGGAAACCTGACGCACCGTCAGCTAACGTCCCCTTCGCCCACCGCCGGCGAAGGGGACGTCCGCTGTGACCGACGCGACTGCTGTGCCCGCCGTGCCCACCCCGACCGTGACGGTCCTGCGCTGCAACCTGGTCGATCCCGCGCCCACGCCCGCCACGCTGTCCGCCCGCTACCGCGCGGCCGTCGAGATGGCGGCGTTCGCCGACGACCGCGGCTTCACCATGGTCCAGACCGAGGAGCACCACGCCACCACCAACGGCTGGATCCCCTCCCCGCTCACCTTCGCGGGCGCCGTCTTCGGCGCCACCCGCCGCATCGGCGTCACCGTCTCCGCCCTGATCACCCCGCTGCACGACCCGCTGCGGCTGGCCGAGGACATCGCCTCGCTCGACCTGCTCAGCGGCGGCCGGCTGACCACCGTCGCCGGCCTCGGCTACCGGCCCGAGGAGTACGCGGCGCACGGCAAGGACTGGCGGCAGCGCGGCGCCCTCCAGGACGAGGTGCTGACGGCCCTGCTGTCGGCCTGGACCGGCGAGGCGTTCACCTACCGGGGGCGCACCGTCCGGGTCACCCCGCGCCCCTGCACCCGGCCGCACCCGCTGCTGCTGATCGGCGGCAGCTCACGGGCCGCGGCCCGGCGCGCCGCCCGCCTGGGGCTCCCCTTCTTCCCCAGCGCCCGTCTCCCCGCGCTGGAGGCCTACTACCACCGGCAGCGGGCGCACTTCGGCACCGAGGGCTGGGTGTGGCAGCCGCCCGAGCGGACCTCGCTGCTCCATGTCGCCGAGGACCCGGACCGTACCTGGGCCGAGTACGGCGGCCATCTGCTGCACGAGGCGATGACGTACGCCTCCTGGCAGTCCGCCGGCAGCCGCTCCGCGGTGCGCTCGTCCGCCCGGGACGTCGCCGCGCTGCGCGACGAGGGCGTCTACCGCGTCGTCACCCCCGACGAGTGCCTGCGCCTCGCCCGGCAGCCGGGCGGGGACTCGCTGATCCTGCATCCGCTGTGCGGCGGGATGCCGGTCGACGAGGGCTGGCGCTCGCTGCACCTCTTCGCCGAGCGGGTGCTGCCCCGGCTGACGGCCTGACGGCCGGCGGCGGGCGGCGGGCGGCGGGTTCGGGCCCCGGGACCGCCGGAGATCCCGGGCACAAAAACGGGTACTGCCCGGGGTCCCTGTTGACCCGAGGCAGTACCCGGTACCGAGGAGAAGGACTGGCGGGGGGTTAGCCCATCTCCTCCAACGCCTTGCCCTTGGTCTCCTTGACGTACCTCAGCACGAAGGGGATCGAGAGCAGGGCGAAGACCATGTAGATGACGTAGGTGCCCGAGAGGTTCCAGTCCGACAGGCTCGGGAAGCTGGCCGTGATGGCCCAGTTGGCGATCCACTGCGCGGAGGCGGCGACGCCCAGCGCGGCGGCGCGGATCTTGTTCGGGAACATCTCACCGAGGAAGACCCAGACCACGACGCCCCAGGAGAGCGCGAAGAAGAGCACGAAGCAGTGGGCGGCGATCAGGGCCACGGTGCCTTCGGTGGTCGGCAGGGTGCCGGCCGCGGTCTTGGCGGAGAAGGCCCAGGCCTCCAGGCCGAGCGCGACGGCCATACCCACCGAGCCGATCAGCGCCAGCGGACGGCGGCCGATCTTGTCGACGAAGATCATCGCGATCACGGTGCCGATGATGTTGATGATCGACGTGGTGAAGCTGTAGAAGAACGAGGCACTCGGGTCGATGCCGACGGACTGCCACAGCGCCGAGGAGTAGTAGAACGCGACGTTGATGCCGACCAGCTGCTGGAAGACCGAGAGTCCGATACCGACCCAGACGATCGGCAGGAAGCTCCTCTTGCCGCCGAGCAGGTCCTTGAACGACGACTTGTGCTCGCGGCGCATCGCGTCCTGGATCTCGCCGACCCGGGTGTCGAGGTTCACCGAGCGGCCCTCGACCTCGGCCAGCACCTCCTTGGCGCGGGAGACCTTGCCGACGGAGATCAGGTAACGCGGCGACTCGGGGATCACGAAGGACAGCAGACCGTAGAGCACGGCCGGGACGACCATCACGCCGAGCATCCACTGCCAGGCCTCCAGGCCGGCGATCTTGCCGCGCTGCTGGCCGTCGGCGAGGTTGAGGATGCCCCAGTTGACGAGCTGGGAGATGGCGATGCCGACGACGATCGCGGCCTGCTGGAACGAGCCGAGGCGGCCGCGGTAGGCGGGCGGCGAGACCTCGGCGATGTAGGCCGGGCCGATGACCGAGGCCATGCCGATCGCGAAGCCGCCGATGATGCGCCAGAAGGCGAGGTCCCACAGGGCGAACGGCAGCGCGGACCCGACGGCACTGATGGTGAACAGCACGGCGGCGATCTGCATCACCCGGATGCGGCCGATGCGGTCCGCGACCCGGCCGGCGGTGGCGGCGCCGATGGCACAGCCGATCAGCGCCACGGCGATCACCTGGGCGAGGACGGCGGACCCGACGTCATAACGGCTGCGGATCGCCTCGACGGCACCGTTGATGACGGAGCTGTCATAGCCGAACAGGAAGCCGCCCATCGCGGCAGCCGCGGTTATGAAGATGACATGGCCGAGGTGGTCGGGGTGGGCCTTGCGGCCTTCCGGGACCGTCGGCTGCGCGGTGCTGGTCAACGTGAACTCCAGTGGCCCGGCTGCGCTGCCGGGCATCGGGGGCTGGCCCTTCAGTGGCGCAGATGGTTGGGGGAACCCACCACTTGAAGGTAAAAGCAACGTTGCAGAGACTATGCCTTCAAGTTTCGAAGTCAATAGGCCGTGATGAATTTGTTCTGCCACCGTCCGGGTGGTCATTCATTCAAGTTATGAACTGATGGGTCGTCGGGCACTCCGCGCGATCACCGAAGGCGCTGGCTGATGACCTTGGAGACTCCGTCACCCTGCATCGACACCCCGTAGAGCGCGTCCGCGACCTCCATTGTCCGCTTCTGATGAGTGATCACAATCAGCTGCGAACTCTCCTGGAGCTCTTCCATGATCCCGATCAGCCGCTGCAGATTGGTGTCGTCGAGCGCGGCCTCCACCTCGTCCATCACGTAGAACGGACTGGGCCGCGCCTTGAAGATCGACACCAGCAGGGCCACCGCGGTCAGCGACCGCTCCCCGCCCGACAGCAGCGAGAGCCGCTTGACCTTCTTGCCCGGCGGACGCGCCTCCACGTCCACCCCGGTCGCCAGCATGTCGCCCGGGTCGGTCAGCACCAGCCGCCCCTCGCCGCCCGGGAAGAGCCGCGCGAAGACGCCCTCGAACTCGCGGGCGGTGTCGTGGTACGCCTCGGTGAAGACCTGCTCCACCCGCTCGTCGACCTCTCTGACCACCTGCATCAGGTCGGCCCGGGTCTTCTTGAGGTCGGCCAGCTGCTCGCTCAGGAACTGGTGCCGCTCCTCCAGCGCGGCGAATTCCTCCAGCGCCAGCGGATTCACCTTCCCGAGTTGCTGATACGCCCGTTCGGCCGCCTTGAGCCGCTTCTCCTGTTCGGCCCGTACGTAGGGGACCGGCTGGTTGCGCGGATCCCCGGGGTCGTCCGGGAGCACCTCGCCCTCGGCGGCCGGGGACGGCGGGACGGGCTGCTCGGGCCCGTACTCGGAGATCAGCGCGGCCGGCTCCACCCCCAGCTCCTCCAGCGCCCGGCCCTCCAGCTGCTCGATCCGCAGCCGCTTCTCCGCGCCGAGCACCTCCCCGCGGTGCATCGAGTCGGTCAGCTTGTCCAGCTCGGACGCCAGCTCCCGGCCCTGGCTCCGCGCGACCACCAGCGCCTGCTCGCTCCCCTCCTTGGCCTTGTCGGCGGCGCCGCGCTCCTCCTCGGCCCGTACGGCCGACACCTCGGCGTGCGCCAGCAGCTGCCGGGCGCCCGAGGCGACCGCGCCGGCCACCTCCGCCTCGTGCCGCAGCCGGGCCCGCCGCCGCTCGGCCCGGGCCCGCGCCTCGCGCTCGGCCCGCGCCCCGCGGTCCAGCCCGTCCGCCCGACCGGCGAGCGCCTTGACCCGCTCCTCGTGCGTACGTGCCTGGAGCCGGGCCTCCATCTCGGTCTGCCGCGCGTTGGCGCCGTCCGCGGCCAGCCGGTCCCGTACGGAGGTGTCGGGCTCCTCGTCCCCGGCGCCCGGGTCCTCCTGGGCCACCGCGAGCCGCTCGGCCAGCTCCTCGGCCTCCTCGGCGGCCCGCGCCAGCGCCTCCTCGGCCCGGGCGGCCGCCGCGCCGGACCGCTCGGCCTCGCCCGCGGCCGCCCGGGCCTGGCCGCCGAGCCGGCCCAGATCGCCGGCGACCTTCGACTTCTCCCGGTCCGCCGCCCGCCGCCGCTCGGCCAGCTCCTCGACCAGCGCGGCACACTCCGTACGGCGCTCGGCCGCGTCCCGCTGCGCCGCGGTCAGCTCCTCGCAGCGCCCGGCCAGCTCCTGGAGTTCGGCCGCCGCCTCGTCGACGGAGGCCTGCACCTCCAGCAGGCTCGGCGCCCCGGCGGAGCCGCCCTGCGCGAAGTGCGCCCCGAGCAGATCGCCCTCGCCGGTCACGGCCGTCAGCTCCGGCCGCGCGGCCACCAGCTCCTCGGCGTCCTCCAGCGTGCCGACCACCACGACGTCCCGCAGCAGCCGGGCCACCGCGGCCGACAGCCGCGCCGGCCCGCTCACCAGCTCGTCCGCCGGTACGGGCGCGGAGCGCGGACCGGGAACCCGGTGGACGGCCGTCCCACGGGCCTCCGGCGCCCCGCGCGCCCCCTCGGGCCCGCCCGGCGGAGACCCGCCCGGAGCCCCGGCGGCACCCGCGGCCTCCACCGTCACGGGGACGTCCACGGCCCGCGCGGGCGCCGGCACCCGCCCCGTGCCGGTGCCGCTCCCCTCGGCCCCCACCACCATCGCCGCCCGGCCCGCGTCCTGGGCCCGCAGCAGCCGGATGGCTTCGGCGGCGGTGCCCGGGCCGGTGACGGCGAGGGCGTCCGCGGCCGCACCGAGGGCCGCGGCCACCGGGACCTCGAAGCCGGGGGTCACGGTGAGCAGCTCCGCCGCCGGCCCGAGCAGCCCGCCGAGGCGGTCCGCGGCGGCCAGCAGCGCGCCGCTGCCGTCCTTGCGGCGCAGCCCGAGCGCCAGCGCGTCGTGCCGGGCGGCGGTCGCGGCCCGGCTGCGCTCGGCCACGGTCAGCGCCTCACGTGCGGCGCTCAGCGCGGCCTCCGCCGCCGCCAGCTCCCGGCGGGCCGCCGCATGCCGCTCCCCGAGCGCCTCGTCGTCCTCGTCCAGCCCGTCGACCTCGGCCTTGAGCTGCTCGTACTCCTCCTGGGCCGCGCTCGCCCGGCCGCGGGCGGCGTCCCGGGACTCGACGAGCCGGCCGATCTCCGCCTGCGCCGAGGCGGCCCGGCCACGGGCGGCGGTGACCTGCCCGCTCAGCCGGGCCAGCCCCTCCCGGCGGTCGGCGATGGCCCGGGCCACGTCCCGCAGCCGCCGCTCCTCGTCCGCCAACTGCCGCTCCAGTCCGGCACGGTGTTCGACGGTGTCCTCCAGCGCCCGGCTCGCCGCCTCCAGCGCGGCCGTCAACTCCGCCTCCTGCTCACGGATCCGGGCCGCCTCGCGCTCCATCTCCTGCGGGTCGCGTCCCTGCCGCTCGTCCGGCGGGGCCGCCGAGGCGCTCTTGACCCGCGCCTCGGCCAGCGAGATCGTGCCGCGCACCCGCTCGGCGAGCTGGGACAGCTCGTGCCAGGTCCGCTGCGCGCGCTGGAGCCGCGGAGTGAGGGTGCGGACCTCCTCCTCCAGCGCCGCCTCCTGCTGCCGGGCGGTGTGCAGCCGGGCCTCGGCGGCCTGCTTGCGTTCCTTGAGGGCCGCCTCGTCCGCGATCTCGGCGCGCAGCGCCCGGCGCAGGGTGACGAGGTCGTCGCAGAGCAGCCGCAGCCGGGCGTCGCGCAGGTCCGCCTGGATGACGGCGGCGCGCCGGGCGACCGCGGCCTGCCGTCCCAGCGGTTTGAGCTGGCGGCGCAGCTCCTCGGTCAGGTCCTGGACCCGGGCGAGGTTGGCCTTCATCGCCTCCAGCTTCCGCAGCGCCTTCTCCTTGCGCTTGCGGTGCTTGAGGACGCCGGCGGCTTCCTCGATGAAAGCCCGGCGGCCCATCGGATCGGCGTGCAGCACGGAGTCGAGCTGGCCCTGGCCGACGATGACATGCATCTCCCGGCCGATACCGGAATCGGAGAGCAGCTCCTGGATGTCGAGCAGCCGGCAGGTGTCCCCGTTGATCTGGTACTCGCTGCCGCCGTTGCGGAACATGATCCGGGTGAGGGTGACTTCGGCGTACTCGATCGGCAGCGCGCCGTCGGAGTTGTCGATGGTGAGCGCGACCTCGGCCCGGCCGAGCGGCGGCCGCCCGGTCGTCCCGGCGAAGATGACGTCCTCCATCTTCCCGCCGCGCAGTGACTTGGCACCCTGCTCGCCCATGACCCACGACAGCGCGTCCACGACATTGGACTTGCCGGATCCGTTGGGGCCCACGACGCAGGTGATGCCCGGTTCGAAGCGGAGTGTCGTGGCGGAGGCGAAGGACTTGAAGCCTCGCAGGGTCAGACTCTTGAGGTGCACGCCGTTGGACTCTACCGGCCGCTCCCGGACGGGCGGCCCCAACATTCCGGGGCCGGTCACGGGCCCTGCATCACCCCCCGTACACCGCGCCGTTCCATTTCGGTTTCATGGCGGAAAGTGCAGGGCACATCATGCGGTAAGGAAGGGGCGGGCACGGCCGAATGGACCGCAGGGTCCGCACGAATGGCCGTCGGTGGAAGAACCGGGAAACGACGAAGGGACGCCGAAGCGTCCCTTGAAGATCTTGAAGAGAACGGTGCCTCAAGCGGCTGGCGAGCAGCCCTGCCGGCCCTGGGGGGCGGGGTCAGGTGAGCGCGGGCTCCGCCTGGGGTACGTCGATGTCGAGCAACGAGTCGTCGCGACGTGCGGCAGCGGACAGCATGTCGTTTTCGGCCTGCATCCGGATCAGTTCGGATTCCAGGTCTTGAACGCGCTGCTGAAGCCGTCGCATCTCGGAGAGGACTCGGGGGTCGGAGCCGCCGACGTAACCGAGAAGCGCCTTTGCCATGATGGATGGTCCTCCACAATGAGTGACCGACCGAAGAGGTTGGGTCGTGAGGGATTCGCACCCGCGGTGCTTGTCATTCCTGGTGTACTCAATGCCAAACAGCTAAGGTGCGCGGGGATTCCAGAGTCTCACCAAACGGTTTGACGGTCAACACGATCACGCCCCGTATCCTCGGGCACCTGAGAGTGCGCGGCCGCGAGGGCGCTGCGCCGACTCCCCAGAAAGGTCCCGCGGGGGCGTGGAGATCATCCGTACAGCGGCAGCCTTGCACGGGTCGGCCGAGTTGGCAACCACCAGGCCTTATCTCCTGTGAGCTGCGGACACGGCCGCGTCCCGAAGATCGCCTCTGACGGTCGTACAGCCGGTTTCGGCGGGGCCCCTCAGCGGATCGCGAAGCCGTCGTAACCGCCGCGGGGCGTGTCCCATATCTCAGTGACTCCGTCGACCCGCCCGGGCGTGTCTCCGGTCCGGAGCCACTCCAACAGCGCGTCGCAGTGATCCTTCGGCCCCTCGGCGACGACCTGGACCCGGCCGTCGCCGAGATTGACCGCGAATCCGGCGAGTTCCCCGATGCGCAGGGCGTTGGCCCGGGTGAACCAGCGGAACCCGACGCCCTGGACGCGGCCTCGCACCCACGCGGTCACACGGACAGCTTCGTTCATGTGTGCACGTTAACCGGCCAATTGCTCAGCGGTCACATCCGCCCCTGGGGGCATCGCGTACAGTCCCCCGTCAGCGAGGCTCACTCTTTCGGGTGAGCCGGCTTGACGCTGAGGACGGAAGGACTAACGCGGATGGGCCGCCATCGACGCTCTGCTCCCCCAGCCCCTGAAGCCCCCGGTGCGGGGCATGGTGACGCACCGACGGCTGTGCGGACCGAGGGGTCCGGCGCCCGGTCGCACGGGCATCGCGCGGGGCGCGGCCGCGGGACGGCCCCGGTCCGCGCCGGACTGCTCTGCGTCTCGGCCGCGGTGGCGATGGGAGCCGTGGCGGCCGCCTCCGGGCTGATCCCCGGCCACGGCGATCTCGACGGCGCCACCGGCGGCGATCAGGGCGACCGCGCTCGGGCCGACGCGCTGCCGGAGGCCACCGCGCCGCTGGGCGGCGGCTCCGCGGACCCGGACGACCGGGCCGCGCACGAGGCGAGCCGCGGCGGCTCGCGCCCCCCGGCCCCCGGCACCGGCGGCCCCTCCTCCCCCGGCACCGCTCCGACGTCCCCCGCGCCGCACCGGCCGTCCACCTCCCCGACCGGCACACCCGCGTCGCACCGGCCCGCCGGGCCGTCGTCCGCCGCCGCGCCCGAGCGCTCCGCGGCGCCGTCGAAGACGCCCGGTGCGGGGTCCTCCGCCGAGTCCCAGGTGCTGTCCCTGGTCAATCAGGAGCGCGACCGGGCCGGCTGCTCGCCGGTGACGGCGGACGGGGAACTGTCCGGCCTGGCACAGCGGTTCAGCGACGACATGGCCCGGCGCGGCTTCTTCGGCCACACCGACCCGGACGGGGACACCCCCTGGGACCGCGCCCGGACCGCGGGCATCTCCGACCTGGGCGGCGAGAACATCGCCCGTGGCCAGGCCGACGCCCGGGCCGTCATGGACTCCTGGATGAAGAGCCCCGGGCACCGCGCCAACATCCTCAACTGCGAGTACAAGACCCTGGGCGTCGGCGCCCACTTCGGGCCGGGCGGCCCGTGGTGGACGCAGGACTTCGGGTTCCAGCCGGGGAGGACCGACCACTGACGGACGCCCGTCCCGCGCCGTGATCATCACGGCGCGGGACGGGCGTCCGGTGCGTACCGGCCGGTGGGCAGCCGGTCAGGCGGCGAGGGCGGCCCGGCCGGCGGCGAAGATCCGTGCCTGCTCGACGATCCGGCGCCCGAGGTGCTCGGCGGTGGCGATATCGGCCTTGTGGACGCCCTCGACCCCCTGGTCGTTCGGCGACTGGGCGCCGGCCCCCAGGAAGAAGCCCAGGCGGTTCAGGTCGTTCTCGGAGGCGGTGGAGGAGTTCCCGCCGGGCGCCAGGTTGAGGCTGACCCAGCTCATGCCGTGCTGGGCGGCGAGCACCGTGAAGAACTGCAAGGTGTGGAGCTTGTCGCCGCTCTGGGAGGCGGAGTTGGTGAAGCCCGCCGCGAGCTTGTCCTGCCAGGCGCGGGGGGCCCAGCGCTTGGCGGTCGCCTCGGCGAAGGTGTGGAAGGCGCCGGAGGCCGTGCCCATGTAGGTCGGCGAGCCGAAGACGATCGCGTCGGAGGCGTCGAGCTGCTCCCACTGCGCCTCGGTGATCTCGTCGACCTTGATCAGGTGGACGGTGGCGCCCGCCGCGGTGGCCGCGGCCCGCACGGCCTCGGCCAGTACGGCGGTGTGGCCGAAGCCGGAGTGGTGGGCGATGGAGACGACGGGGGCGGGCAGGGCGGGGGTGGTCACGGTGTTCTCCTCCAGATCACGGCATCCCGGGGCGGTCGGTGCCCGGGAGCGTCGGCTGCGACGAGGAAAAGAGAAGCACTAACTTTTAGAAAGCGCAACCCACTGGTTAGCGCTGCCTGGGAGTATGGTGTCCCCATGACGATCGAGAGCGGTGCCGCGACGGCCGGGGAATCCACCCCCGGCTGCCCCGGCTGTACGGACGACCTGGCGTATGACGTGTTCGCGCGCGAGTGCCCGTCGCGTGAGGCGCTCAAGCACATCACCGACCGGTGGGGCAGTCTGACGCTGGGCGCGCTGCTCGACGGGACCTTCCGCTTCAACGAGCTGCGCCGCCGGGTCGAAGGGGTCAGCGAGAAGATGCTGGCGCAGACCCTGCACGCGCTGGAGCGGGACGGGCTGGTGCACCGCGAGGCACAGCAGTCCAACCCGCCCCGGGTGGATTACGCGCTGACGCCCCTGGGCGACCAGGTCGCGCGTCAACTACGGCTGCTGATCGACCTGGTGGAGGACCGCATGCCGCAGGTCATGGAGGCCCGGGAGCTCTACGACGCCCGGCACGCCGCGGGCTGAACCGGCCCCCGCCCCGCGCTCAGACCCGGGGCGGCCGCTGGCAGCGGGGGCAGAAGTAGCTGGAGCGGTTCATCCAGGGACGGCGGCGGATGGGCGTGCCGCAGCGGCCGCAGGGTTCGCCCTCCCGGCCGTAGGCGTCCAGGGAGCGGTCGAAGTAGCCGGACTCCCCGTTGACGTTGACGTAGAGGCTGTCGAAGCTGGTGCCGCCGACGGCGAGCGCGGCGTTCATCACGTCCCGGACGTGGCCGAGCAGTTCGGCGGTGCGCGGCCGGGTGAAGGTGGCGGTCGGCCGCTCGTAGTGGAGTCTGCTGCGCCACAGCGCCTCGTCGGCGTAGATGTTGCCGACGCCGCTGATCAGCGTCTGGTCGAGCAGCGCCCGCTTGATGGTGGTCCGGCGGCGGCGCAGCGCGGTGTGGAAGGCGGCGTCGTCGAAGGCGGGGTCCAGCGGGTCGCGGGCGATGTGCGCGATCACGTCGGGCAGCTGGTCGCTGTCGCCGGGCACGGTGTCGTGCAGCGAGAGGCCGCCGAAGGTGCGCTGGTCGACGAAGCGGAGTTCGGTGCCCAGGTCGTCGGCGAAGCCCAGCCGGATCCGCAGGTGCTTCTCGTCGGGGGCACCTTCGGGCTGGACCAGCAGCTGGCCGCTCATGCCGAGGTGGGCGAGGATCGCCAGCCCGTGGGTGACGGACGGGGTGACCCTGGGGGTGAGCCCCTCGGCGGCGGTCGGGGCGGCCGGTCCGCCGCCGGTCACCGGGAGCCAGAGGTACTTGCCGCGCCGGCGGGCGGTGCCGAGGCGCAGCCCCGTCAGCCGGGCCGCAAAGTCGGCCGCACCGGCGGTGTGCCGGCGGATCGCCCGCGGGTGGCGTACCTCGACGGCGTCGATCGTGCGTCCGCCGACCCAGCGCTCCAGTCCGCGGCGTACGACCTCGACCTCGGGCAGCTCGGGCACGGCAGGGCTCCTCGGCAACGTGGGTGGCGAAAAGACCTCTGACCCCGTCCGGAGCGGCGCGGGGCCGCCCGGAAGGGGTCAGAAGCGGGGTTTCAGTGTGCCGACGACGGGCTGTCGCCGGCGGCCGGCGCCGCGTCGGGCCGACCGGATGCGGGCGACTCCTCGTCGCCGGAAGCCGCCGCCTCGGCCGCCTCGTCCGCCGCGGCGCGGATCGCGCGCCACGCGGACTCCGCCGCCTGCTGCTCGGCTTCCTTCTTGCTGCGGCCGGTGCCGGTGCCGTACGAGACACCACCGACGCGGGCAGCAGCAGTGAACGTCTTCTCGTGGTCCGGGCCGGTCTCGGTGACCAGGTATTCCGGGACGCCGAGACCTTCGGTCGCGGTGAGTTCCTGGAGACTCGTCTTCCAGTCCAGGCCGGCGCCCAGGCTGGAGGACTTCTCGATCAGCGGGTCGAAGAGCCGGTGCACCAGCTCACCCGCCGCGTCGAGACCCTGGTCGAGATAGACCGCGCCGATCACCGCTTCAAGGGTGTCGGCGAGGATGGAGGCCTTGTCCCGGCCGCCCGTACCCTCTTCGCCCCGTCCGAGGCGGATGAAGGCGCCGAGGTCGAGGCCGCGGCCCACCTCGGCAAGCGCACGCGAGTTGACCACCGCGGCCCGGAGCTTGGCCAGCTGGCCTTCCGGGAGGTCGGGGTGGATGCGGTACAGCGTGTCCGTGACCACCAGGCCGAGCACCGAATCCCCGAGGAATTCGAGCCGCTCGTTGGTGGGCAGACCGCCGTTCTCGTATGCGAACGAGCGGTGCGTCAGCGCACGCACCAGAAGGGCGGTCTCGAGCTTGTACCCGAGCCGCCCTTCCAGAAGCGTGTGGGACGAGGCCGTGTCCGCCGGAGTCGGTTCATCCCCGCGTGTGCGGGAAGTCGCATTGGCGTCTTGCGCCTTCTTGGGGCTAGACACGGAGCCTGTCACCAGCCGCTCAGACCTCGAGGACCTGGCGCTTGTTGTAGGTGCCGCAGCTCGGGCACGCGATGTGCTGCTGCTTCGGCTCGTGGCAGCGCTCGCACGCCACCAGGGTGGGGACCGCAGCCTTCCACTGCGACCGGCGGTGGCGCGTGTTGCTGCGCGACATCTTCCGCTTCGGAACAGCCACGGCTACTTCTCCTGCTTCTCGTCGACGCCCGCTTCGGCGCCGCCCATGTTGTCCTTCTCGCCGTCCTTGACGGTCCCGGCGAGTCCCTGCAGTGCCGCCCAACGGATGTCGACGGCGTCGTGGTGGTGGTCCGGGTCGTCCGCGAGCCGCACTCCGCAGTCGGAGCACAGGCCCGGGCAGTCGTCCTGGCACACCGGCTGCATCGGCAGTGCAAGCACCACCGCATCACGCAGCACGGGCTCGAGGTCGAACAGGTCGTCCTCGAGGAAGAGGGTGTCCTCCTCGTCCTCGGCGTCGTCGCCGGCGTCCTCATGGACCCTGGCGTCGGCGTCGGGGTAGGCGAACATCTCCTGGAAGTCCGCGTCGAGCTCTCGCTCCAGCGGCTCCAGACACCTTACGCACTCCCCCGTGACGGTTGCACGGCCGGTGCCTGTGACAAGCACCCCGTCCATGACCGACTCCAGGCGGAGGTCGAGCTCGATCGCCGCGCCCTCGGGCACACCGATGACCTCGTTGCCGAGGTCCCGGGGGGCCTCGACGGAGCGGGAGACCCTCTTGAGCGCACCGGGACGCCGGCCCAGCTCGCGCGTATCGAACACGAGAGGGGAACGGTGGTCGAGGCGGGCGTTGATGGCTTCCTGCTTTCTACGGGGATTGCGCGCCGCCTGAATCCCAGAGGTGGAATTCCGGGCAGCAGTGATCGCGGACATACGCGCGACCGAAGAGCCAGGATACTGGACGGGCCCCGATAGGCCCAATCCGCTTCCGGCCGGAGTGCGGACCGCGGGCCGTGGGCCCTACTGGCGCCCCTCCTCGTACTGCCGGAGCTGGTCCAGGTCGATCATGCTGGTGTCGAAGAGGCTGGTCTCGTCCAGCGCTCCGGCCTGCGCCGCGTGGCCGTGCGGGGCGTGCTGGGGCTGCTGGGGCACCTGCTGCTGCGGCATCTGCTGGGCGAGGTAGGCGTTCGGGTCGTAGCCCTGCTGCGGGACCTGCTGCTGCCAGTCGTAGCCGTAGGGGTCCTGGTGCTGCGGGGCGTACGGGTCCTGCGCGGGCTGCTGGTAGCCGTAGACGTCCTGCTGGGGGTAGGCCGCCGGGTCGGTGTAGTAGCCCTGCTGCTGAAGCTGGGGCTGGAGGGGCTGCTGGTGCTCCTGGGGCATCACGGGCTGCGGCGGGGCCTGCGGCATCGGGGGCGCCTGGGGCGGCTGCGGCTCACGGTCGGCGGCGATCCCCGCCAAGCCGGCGAGGTAGTCGGCGTCGGCCTGCGGCTGCCCGGACTGCGGATCGTCCTGCGCCGCCAGGTGAAGGGCCAGCTCGTCGATCGCGCGGGCGCCCTGGAGCTTGTCACGGCCCCGGCCGACCGCCTCCAGCGTCTTGGTCAGCACCGCCTGGAACGCCCCGAACTTGGCGTCCACGTAGGCGTCGGCGCGCCGGCGGAGGGTCTCCGGGTCGGAGCTGCGCTCCGGGGCCCGGGTGCCGTCCTCGTCGGGGTAGCCCTGGTCGTCGAGCCCCGGGTCGCGGCCGAGCAGCTTCTCGCGGCCGCGGTCGACCGATCCGATGGTCTTGGTCAGCACGACCTCGAAGTTGGCGAGCTTGCTGTCGACGTAGTCGTCGGCCTCGGCGCGGATCTCCTCGGCCTCCCGGCGGGCCTCCGCGAGGATCCGGTCCGCCTCGTCCTGGGACTGCCGGGCGACCTCGGTGTCGGAGATCAGCGACCCGCGCTGGGCGTGCGCGGTCTCGATGATCCGCTCCGCCTCGGCCCGGGCCTCCTCGACCATCTGCTCCCGGCCGCCGATCAGCTCCTGCGCCTGCGCGAGCGAGCCCGGCAGCGCGGCGCGCACCTCCTCCAGCATGGCGAGCAGCTCGGCGCGGTTGACCACGCACGAGGCCGACATGGGCATGGACCGGGCACCGCCGACGGTCGCGACGATGTCGTCGAGCTTCTTCTGCACGTCCACCTGGACTCGCCACTCTCTGAAGGGTTGGAACGAGGGAACGGGACGACTGTACGGCCACGCGCCACCGGCCCGACACCACCTGACGCCCGATCAGTCCGGCGTCGCGGCCCCCGCGCCCGGCCCGGCCTCAGCCCTTCTGCCGCAGGCGTTCGGTGAGCGCCTCCAGGACGAACCCCGGGACCAGGTGCGAGACATCACCGCCCCAGGCGGCAACCTCCTTGACGAGGCTGGAGGAGAGGAAGCTGTAGGTGGGATTGGTGGGGACGAAGAGGGTCTCCACTCCCGACAGGCCGTTGTTCATCTGGGCCATCTGCAGCTCGTAGTCGAAGTCGCTGACGGCGCGCAGCCCCTTGACGATCGCGGGGATGTCGCGCTGCTTGCAGAAGTCGACCAGCAGACCGTGGAAGGACTCGACCTCCACGTTGCCGTACTCGGCGGTGGCCCGGCGGATCAGGTCGATCCGTTCCTCGACCGTGAACAGGCCCTGCTTGGACTGATTGATCATCACGGCGACGTGGACGACGTCGTACAGCTTGGAGGCACGGGCGATGATGTCCAGGTGCCCGTTGGTGATGGGGTCGAACGACCCCGGACAGACGGCGCGGCGCAACTCGGGTTCCTCGCTCTCCGATCCGGTCATGACACGCTTGCTGACGTCGATTCGGCGGACGTCGAAGCGGCGCGACCGTACCAAAGCGTCCCCTCGCCGTAACGACGGGCCTTGATCGCTGCAAAGCCGTCCGGCCAGGGGAAGGCGCCGCCTCGGGTGCTGCGCTCCACGGTGACGAGTGCCTGCTCCGCAAGCCACCCCTGACCACGGAGTGTGAGCAGGATCTCTTGAAGATCGGCGTCGGTCACCGCGTAGGGCGGGTCCAGGAAGACGACGTCGTAGGGCTCGCCCGGGGGCGGCGCGGCGGCGGTCTGCTCGGCCGTGCCGGCCCGGACGTCGACGCCGGGGAGGCCCACCGCGCGGACGTTGTCGCGGATGGTGCGCACGGCGCGGGCGTCGGCCTCGACCAGCAGGACGTGCGCGGCGCCGCGGGAGAGCGCCTCCAGGCCGACCGCGCCGGAGCCGCCGTACAGATCGAGCACCCGGGCGCCGGACAGCGGTCCGTCGAGCGCCTCCCAGGTGGAGAACATGCCCTCGCGCGCCCGGTCGGAGGTCGGCCGGGTGCCGTTGCCCGGGGGTACGGCCAGGCGGCGGCCGCCGGCCGTACCGGCGATCACGCGGGTCATGGGCCCGTCCTTACGTTGCGCGGGTCGGAAAGGGAGCCGGGCAGGCTCCGACCTCCACGATATGGCGTCAGCGGGCCGCGGAGGCCCGGCCGGGGGCGCCGGAGGCCGCGGGCGGTGACCGATCTCACGCGGCGCCCCGCCCCTCGGTGCCGGCCCGTTCGCCGCCGAGGCCACGCTCATCCCTTGTCCAGATACTGCTCCCGCCGGTCGTCCAGCAGGGCCGCCAGGGCGATCCGCAGCTCCGGGTACCCGGCCAGTTCGGGGTCGGCGGTTACCAGGGCGGTGGCCTCCTCGCGGGCGGCCGCGATCACCTCCTCGTCCTCGATGACCGCGAGCATCCGCAGCGAGGAACGGACGCCGGACTGCGCCTGTCCCAGGACATCGCCCTCACGCCGCTGTTCGAGGTCGATACGGGAGAGTTCGAAGCCGTCGAGGGTGCCCGCCACGGCGGCGAGCCGGGCGCGCGCGGGGCTCGCCTCGGGCATCTCGCTGACCAGCAGGCACAGTCCGGGGGCCGCGCCACGGCCGACCCGGCCGCGCAGCTGGTGCAGCTGGGAGACGCCGAAGCGGTCCGCGTCCATGATCACCATGGCGGTGGCGTTGGGGACGTTCACCCCGACCTCGATGACCGTCGTCGCGACGAGGACGTCCAGCTCGCCGGCGGCGAAGGAGCGCATCACGCCGTCCTTGTCGTCCGGCGCCATCCGGCCGTGCAGCACCGCCACCCGCAGGCCGGCCAGCGGGCCGGTCCTGAGCTGTTCGGCGAGGTCGAGCACGGCGAGCGGCGGGCGCTTCTCCGCCGCGTCCTGCGGTGAACTCTCCTCGGCCGCGGCGGCCTTGGCGCCCTTCTTCTTCACCCCGGGCGCCTCCTCCTCGTCGCCGATCCGGGGGCACACCACATAGCCCTGGTGCCCGGCCGCCACCTCCTCGCGGACGCGTTCCCAGGCGCGCGCGAGGAAGTGCGGCTTGTCCTTGGCGGGCACCACATGGCTGGCGATCGGCGAGCGCCCGGCGGGGAGCTGGTCCAGGACGGAGGTCTCCAGATCGCCGAAGACGGTCATGGCGACCGTGCGCGGGATCGGGGTCGCCGTCATGACCAGGAGATGCGGGGTCTGCTTCTCCTGCTGGGAGTTGCCCTTGCCGCGCAGCGCGTCGCGCTGTTCGACGCCGAAGCGGTGCTGTTCGTCGACGACGACCAGCCCCAGGTCGTGGAACTGCACCTTGTCCTCGATCAGGGCATGGGTGCCCACCACGACCCCGGCCTCGCCGGTGACCAGGTCGAGCAGCGCCTGACGGCGGGCGGCGGCCCCCATGGAGCCGGTCAGCAGCACGACCTTGGTGCCCCGCTCCGCGCCGCCGAGCATCCCGCCCTCGGCCAGCTCGCCCATCATCTCGGTGATCGAGCGGTGGTGCTGCTGGGCCAGGACCTCGGTCGGCGCCAGCATCGCGGCCTGGCCGCCGCTGTCGACGACGCCGAGCATGGCGCGCAGCGCGACCATGGTGTTGTGGGTGACCGTGAAGTGGTCGGTCACATAGGCGTGCGAGGGGTGCGCGACGCTGATGCACTGCACGGGTTTGCGGCCGACGTGCTCGACGGCCTCGACGGTGCGCCGGACGCCCGGGCCGTCCCCGGGGTGCACACCGGCCCCGTCGCTCGCGCCGCCGTCGCGGAACGGCGGGTACGCGGCGGGCAGCTCCACGAGGACGTCGCGGGCACTGCCGCCCACCGGGACGGTCCGGGCCGCGCCGCCCAGGGAGCGCACCAGCCAGGCCAGGTCCTCGGCCAGCGGGCCGGGCGCCGCGCGGAAGACCGCGGCGGCCCCCGCGGTGCCTCCCCCGGCGTCCATGAGCCCCTGCAGCACGGCCAGCCGGTCCTTGAGGGGAGCCAGCAGACAGGCCTCGGGCAGGCGGCCGGCGGCGCCGCCGGCCTCGGCGGCCCGCCGCCCCACCCGATACGGGTCGCGCGTCCGCTCCCCGCCGTCGTCGAGATCCACCGGGGTGGCCGCGGCGATCGACCACCGGGGGCGGCCGTCGGGGCCGAGCAGCTCGCCGCGCAGCTCGCGGGTGGTCAGCACCCGCTCGTCCGACCCGCCGGAGCCGACGATCCACAGGTGCTCGTCGTCGCACTCGACGGTGCTGCCGTCCGACAGCACCAGCCGCCAGACCTCCCGCTCGCCCTGCGGGAAGACCCCGTCCACCACGGCGGGCTCACCGCTGGGCACCACCACTTCCGTGCCGACCGTCATCTCCCCCATGGGACGGAAGCCGCGCGGGGTCAGTACCAGGGCGTCCAGCGGCTGCGCCTTGCCGGAGCCCACCTCGCCCTGGAGGAGGCGGTGCATGGGGTGCTCGGTCGCCAGGTCGTCGAAGATCTCACGGCTGACCTTCTGCTGACCGTCCGTGAGCGTGAAGGGCAGTTTCGCGTCGAAGGCGTCGAGGATGCCGCCGTCGGCGGGCCGCCGGGCCACCGCGGCCAGTTGGGTCTCGGCGCGCCGGCGCCGGGCGAGCGCGACCTGGAGGACGAAGGCCTCGTCCCACTTCAGCCGGTCCCGTGCGGCGGCGATGTCGGCCTTGCTCTCCGGGCGGTGGATCTTGAGCAGCGCTTCGGGCAGCGGGACCAGTGCCCGGCCCTCGCGCAGCGCCCCGGGCAGCGGGTCGACGGCGTCCTGCGCGCTGGGCAGTACCGCGTCGACCGCCTTGGCGATCTTCCAGGAGGCCATCTGCTGACAGGCGGGGTAGAGCGGCAGCAGCTGCCGGGCGAAGGCGTCGGCGGCCTCGGCGCCGCTGTCGTCGTCGCCGTCGCCGTCGCCGTCGAGCAGCGCGTACTCGGGGTGGGCGAGCTGGAGTTTGTGGTTGAACACGGACACCTTGCCGGCGAACATCGCGCGGCGTCCGGGGAGCAGGTCCTTGTGGGGCTTGTGGATGCCCTTGCCGAAGAAGACCAGCCGCAGGCGGCCGCTGCCGTCGGTGAGCGTCACTTCGAGGCGCTGTCCCCGGCCGCCGTTGAACTTCAGCACCCGGGCATCCGCGACCTGCGCGACGACCGTGACGTGTTCGTCCAGCGGGAGGTCCGCGAGGCGGGTCAGTTCGCCGCGCTCGGCGTAGCGCCGCGGGTAGTGGTGCAACAGGTCCCCGACCGTTTGCAGGCCGAGATGCTCGTCCAGCACCTTCGCGGTGGTGCCACCGAGGATTTTCTTCAGGGGTTCATCGAGCGCTGCCACGCCTCCATTGCACACCACGCCTGTGACAATCGCGGTGCGTTCGGCGTCCCGGCGCTGCTCACTCCACGCCGATGAGCAGCGGCACCACCTGCTGGCCGCCGTCGTAGACCACCGTGTCCACGGCGAGATGGCGCTCGCGGACATGCCGCTCCAGCCGCTCGCCGAGCGCGCCGGGCACCCCGGCGCCGAGGACCAGGGTCACCATCTCGCCGCCCGCCGACAGCATCCGGTCGAGCACGGTCGTCGCCGTCCGCACCAGATCGGTGCCGATCACCGCGACATCGCCGTCGATCAGGCCGAGGATGTCCCCGGCCTGGCAGACGCCGGCCATCGTCCACGACTGCCGCTCGGCGACCGCCAGCTCCGCGTAGCGGGTGGCGCCCGCGGCCGCGGTCATCGCGACCACGTCCTCGTCGAAGCTGCGCGCCGCCTCGTGCACGGCCAGCGCCGCGATGCCCTGGACGGCGGAGCGGGTGGGGATCAGCGCGACCCGGACGCCTTCGGTGCGGGCCTGTTCGGCGGCGGCCGCCGCGGTGTGCCGCAGCTCGGGGTCGTTGGGCAGCAGCATGACCTCACGGGCGTGGGCCTGCCGGATCGCCTGGACCAGTTCGCCGCTGGCGGGCGGCTCCCCGGGTCGCGCCGTGACCGGGGTCGCGCCGGCCTGGACGCACAGCCCGGCGAGCCCGGCGCCCGGCACCACCGCGACCACGGCCCGCGCGGTCATCGCCGGCTCCTCGGCGCGTGTGGCCCGGCCGAAGTGGGTGATGCGGATCCGGTACGGCCTGCCCGCCTCGATCCCGGCCTCCACGGCGGCCCCGGCGTCGTCGACATGGACATGGACGTTCCACAGCCCGTCGCCGCCGACCACCACCAGGGAGTCGCCGAGCCCGTCGAGCCGTCCGCGCAGCCGCGCCACCTCGGCGTCCCCGGCCTCCAGCAGGTAGATCACCTCGAAGGCGGGCCCGTCCGGGTCCCCGCAGCCGTCCGCGGCGCGGGCACAGCCGACCGCCCGCGGGAGCGGGGCGTCGGCGCGTACGGCCACCGGCGTCGCCGAGACCTCCCCGCAGAGCGCGTCGGCCAGCGCCCCCAGGACGGCCACGAGCCCGCAGCCGCCGGCGTCCACGACACCGGCCCGGCCGAGCACGGCCAGCTGCCCGGGGGTCGCCCGCAGGGCGGCGGCCGCGCCCTCGTGGGCGGCGCGGGCGACCTCGGCGGCCCCGGCGGTGGGGTCGGCCGCGCGGCGGGTGGCGGCGTCGGCGGCGTCGGTCGCCACCGTCAGGACGGTGCCCTCCACGGGGTGGGCGACGGCCTCGTACGTCGAGGCGGCGGCGCGGCGCAGCGCCCGCCCCAGGGCCTGGCCCGAGCCGTCGGCGGCGGCCAGCACCTCCGTCATCCCGCGCAGCAGCTGCGCCAGGATGGTGCCGGAGTTGCCGCGCGCCCCGATGAGGGCGCCGTGCGCCATGGCGCCGATGGCGTCGGCGAGGCGGGGCGCGGTCCCGGCGGAGGCCTGCCCGTCGAAGGCGGCCTCGACCGCGCGGGCGGCGGATTCCAGCGTCAGATAGAGGTTGGTGCCGGTGTCCCCGTCGGCCACCGGGTAGACGTTGATCGCGTCGATCCGCTCGCGGTCCCGGCCGAGCGCCTCCAGTGCCAGCCCGCACCAGGAGCGGACCGTGGCGGCGTCGAGCGGGTGCGGCACATCGTCCTCCTGGGTCGCGGGATGCCTCGCACAGTAGCCGCGCTGCGGCCACGGGGCCGGGGCGGGGGGCCGGGGGGTGCGTGGTAGTTTCGTTCTACGGGAGCGGCCGTTGTATGCTGCTCCGGTTGCCCGATGAGAATCGGGCCATTCCTCTCCTGACGGTGCCGGTCGGGCAATGCACTCGGCTCGTCGGGATTCACCGTAAGTGCATCTGAAGTCTTTGGAGTGACCCGTGGCTGCCAACTGCGACGTCTGCGGCAAGGGGCCGGGCTTCGGCAAGAGTGTCTCGCACTCGCATCGCCGCACTAACCGTCGTTGGAACCCCAACATCCAGACGGTGCGTGCAGTGATCGGGCGCACGCCGAAGAAGCTGAACGCCTGCACCTCGTGCATCAAGGCCGGCAAGGTCTCGCGCTGACGTCTTAGCCGTAGCGCAGCCCAGCCGGTTGCTTGTGAAGCCGGTCCACCTCCGTGGTGGGCCGGCTTTCGCCTTTCCCGGGGCGGGGAGCCGCGGCCGCGGCTCCCCCGGTGGGAGCGCGGGGTCCGGGCCCGTCAGTGCCCGTCGCGCAGCCGCCAGCCGTGGTGGACGGGGCCGATGCCCGCGCCCAGCCGGAAGCCGGCCGCGATCGCGCCGGTGACGTAGTCCTTCGCCGCCGCGGCGGCCTGCGGGACGGTGTCCCCCTTGGCGAGCTGCGCGGCCAGGGCACTGGCCAGGGTGCAGCCGGTGCCGTGGGTGTGCCGGTTGTCGTGGCGGGGGGCGCGCAGCCAGTGTTCCTCGGTGCCGTCGGTGAGCAGGTCCACGGCGCTGTCCGCGGCGCCGGCGGGCAGGTGGCCGCCCTTGATCAGCGCCCAGCGCGGCCCGAAGTCCAGGATCGCAGCGGCCGCCCGGCGCATACCGGCCTCGTCCTCGATGCGGACGCCGGTGAGCTGGGCGACCTCGTCCAGGTTGGGGGTGGCGACGGTGGCCGTCGGCAGCAGCGCGGTGCGGACCGCGTCCAGCGCGCCGGCCGCGAGCAGCGGATCGCCGTGCTTGGAGACCCCCACGGGGTCGACGACGACCGGGACCCGCAGGCCGGCGAGTAGTGCGGCGACGGTTTCGACGAGTTCCGCCGAGGAGAGCATCCCGGTCTTGACGGCCTGCACGCCGATGTCGTCGACGACGCTGCGGAACTGGGCGCGGACGGCCTCGGCGGGCAGGTCCCACGCGCCCTGCACGCCCAGGGAGTTCTGGGCGGTGACGGCGGTGAGCACGCTCATGCCGTGGGTGCCGAGCGCCAGCATTGTCTTCAGGTCGGCCTGGATGCCGGCGCCGCCGCCGGAGTCGGACCCGGCGACGGTCAGGACGCGTGGAGGTGTGTGCATACCGCCGAATCTACTCGGCGGCACCGGGCCGTCCCGCGGCCGCCCGTCCCGGGGGCCGCGGACGTCCTCACGGGTGCTGTTCGGCATCCCCGTTGTCGCCGAAGTGGTCCCAGCCGGCCTTCAGCCAGGGGGCGCCGTCCACCGTCACCTGGGGCAGCGCGGAGGGGTGGAGCACCTCGCCGATGACCTTCCAGCGGGCGGGCAGTTTCACATCGGGCGGGAAAGTCGCCACGATCGCGTGATCCTCACCGCCGTTGAGCACCCACTGCATCGGGTCCACGCCGACGGCGGTGCCGATGTCGGACATCTGCGAGGGGATGTCGATGCCGGCGGACCGCAGGTCGATCCGGACCTTGCTGGCCTCGGCGATGTGCCCGAGGTCGGCGACCAGCCCGTCGCTGACGTCCGTCATGGCGGTGGCGCCGAGCCCGGCGGCCGCCGGGCCCGCGTGGTAGGGCGGCTCGGGCCGGCGGTGGGCCTCGACGAAGGCGCGCGGCGAGCGGAATCCGCGGGTGAGGACGGCGTGCCCGGCGGCGGACCAGCCCAGCCAGCCGGTCACCGCGACGACGTCACCGGGCTGGGCACCGGCGCGGGTGACCGGCTCCTGGTTGCGCAGATCGCCCAGGGCGGTGATCGCGACGGTGATGGTGTCGCCGCGGACGACGTCCCCGCCGACGACCGCGGCACCGGCCACCTGGCACTCGTCGCGCAGCCCGTCCATCAGCTCGGTCGGCCAGGTCGCGGGGAGTTCCGCGGGGACGACCAGGCCCAGCAGGATCGCGGTGGGCACCGCCCCCATCGCCGCGATGTCGGCGAGGTTCTGCGCGGCGGCCTTACGGCCGACGTCGTAGGCGGTGGACCAGTCGCGCCGGAAGTGCCGGCCCTCCAGGAGGATGTCGGTGCTGGCGACCACCCTGCGGTCCGGCGCGGTGACCACGGCGGCGTCGTCCCCCGGCCCGATCCGTACCGCCGGAGTGGAGGTGAGCCGGGAGGTGAGCTCCCTGATCAGCCCGAATTCCCCCAGCTCGCCCACGGTGCCCTTCATGCTGTTGCCCTTCCCATGTGTACGGACGGTCCGTACGTGGCTGACGACTGTGCCGCACTCTCGGTGTTCACCGCGCGGGTCTCCCCGCTCCGCCCGGTGACGCGGTACCGTGGCGTCCCTTCTTCCCACATGATCCTCGTAGCCGCCCTGGAGGTTCCGTGGTACAGGCCTACATCCTGATCCAGACCGAGGTCGGCAAGGCCTCGGCGGTAGCCGAGGTGATCTCCACCCTGACCGGTGTGCTCCAGGCCGAGGACGTGACCGGGCCCTATGACGTCATCGTGCGCGCGCAGGCCGACACCGTCGATGAGCTGGGCCGCATGGTGGTCGCGAAGGTCCAGCAAGTGGACGGCATCACGCGCACCCTGACCTGCCCCGTCGTCCATCTCTAGCTCCCCCGTATCCTCTGCCGGGTGATCTCTGCGCGCCGCCGGTATCTGGTCCTTCCCCCGCTCACCGTGCTGATCGCCGCGGTGAGCTGTTCCTCGCCCGGTGACGTGGCCGTGCCCTCCCCGAAAGGGGAGGCGGCACGGTATTGCCGGGCGCTCCACACGCAGTTGCCGCGCACCGTGGACGGGCTGGAGCGGGGCGACGCCGAACCGGTCTCGGACTTCACTGCCATGTGGGGCGATCCTGCCGTGAAACTGCGCTGCGGGGTGCCGAAGCCCGACGTCCTGACGTACGGGAGTGAACATTACAACCCTGACGCCGAGGCGGCGGAAGTCAACGGGGTCCAGTGGCTCTTCGAGAAGCAGGACGACGGCTACCGCTTCACGACGGTGCTGCGGAAGGCCTATGTCGAGGTGACCGTGCCCGGGAAGTACGCCCCCGAGGTCAATGTGCTCACCGATCTCGCCCGCGCCGTCGGCAGGACCGTCCCCGCGGGGGTCTAGGCCCGCTGCGGCGGCCGGCCCGGAGGCCGGCCGCGCGGCTCAGCGCAGACCCGTGGAGCGCTGCAGTGCGGCCTGCAGCAGCCGGTCGATCAGCTCCGGGTAGCTCACACCGCTCTCCTGCCACATCCGCGGGTACATGGAGATCGGCGTGAAGCCGGGCAGGGTGTTGATCTCGTTGATCACGAACTCGCCGTTGTCCCGGAGGAAGAAGTCCGCGCGCACCAGGCCCTCGCAGGACGCCGCCTCGAAGGCCGCGACGGCCAGCTCCTGGACCTCGGCGGTCTCCTCGGCGCTCAGCGGCGCCGGCACGATGCCGGCGGCGGAGTCGATGTACTTGGCGTCGAAGTCGTAGAAGTCGTGCGCGCTGACCGGCGGGATCTCGGCCGGCACGCTGGCCCGCGGGCCGTCGGCGAACTCCAGCACCCCGCACTCGATCTCCCGGCCGCGCAGCAGCGCCTCCACCAGGATCTTCGGGTCGTGTCTGCGGGCCTCCTCGATGGCCTCGTCCAGGCCGCCGAGGTCGTCGACCTTGGTGATGCCGATGGAGGAGCCGGCCCGGGCGGGCTTCACGAAGAGCGGCCAGCCGTGCTCCGCGGCGAAGTCCACGATCTTCTTGCGGGCCGCCGCGGGGTCGTTGTCCCACTCCCGCGGGCGGATGACCTCGTAGGGGCCGACGGGCAGCCCGAAGGAGGTGAACACCCGCTTCATGTAGTCCTTGTCCTGGCCCACGGCGGAGGCGAGCACGCCCGAGCCGACGTAGGGGACGCCGGAGAGCTCCAGCAGGCCCTGCAGGGTGCCATCCTCGCCGTAGGGGCCGTGCAGCACGGGGAAGACCACATCGACCTCGCCCAGCGCCTTGGGCACCGATCCCGGCTCGGTGTAGACGACCTCGCGGTTGGTCGGGTCGACGGGGAGCACCACGCCGCCCTCGGCGGACTCGGCGAGCTCGGCCACGCTGGGCAGGCGCCGGTCCGTGATGGCCATCCGCTCGGGGTCGTCGGCGGTCAGCGCCCAGCGCCCGTCGGTGGTGATGCCGATCGGCAGCACGTCGTACTTGTCGCGGTCGATGGCACGCAGCACCGCTCCGGCGGTCAGGACGGAGATCTGGTGCTCGGAGCTGCGTCCGCCGAACACGACGGCGACGCGGGGCTTGTGGGAGGAGGTCTGGCTGCTCATATCGCGTTGAGCGTACCTGCTGACCGGCGCGGAGTCAGTGCTGCGGCGGCCGTCGGAGACGTCGCGCCGCCGTCCGCGGGGGCCGTCGCGGAGCACGGGCCCCCGACGGACCGCGCAGAACCGGATGAATCGGTTCCGCTAGCGGTGCCGCTCGGACTTGGCGCTGCGCGCCATCAGATCCTTCAGGGCGGCCATCGGCTGCTTGCCCTCGTGGACGATCTCGACGACCGTCTCGGTGAGCGGCATGTCGACGCCGTGCCGGCGGGCCAGATCCAGCACGGATTCGCAGGATTTGACGCCCTCGGCGGTCTGCTTGGTGACCGCGATGGTCTCCTCCAGCGTCATCCCCCGGCCGAGGTTGGTGCCGAAGGTGTTGTTGCGCGACAGCGGCGAGGAGCAGGTGGCGACGAGGTCGCCCATGCCGGCCAGACCGGCGAAGGTGTGCGCGTCGGCGCCCATCGCCAGGCCGAGCCGGGTGGTCTCGGCCAGCCCGCGGGTGATCAGGGACGCCTTGGCGTTGTCGCCCAGGCCCATGCCGGTGGCGATGCCGACGGCGAGCGCGATGACGTTCTTGACCGCGCCGCCCAGTTCACAGCCCACCACGTCGGTGTTGGTGTACGGGCGGAAGTACGCGGTGTGGCAGGCGGTCTGGAAGCGCCGGGCGACCTCCTCGTCGGCGCAGGCCACGACGGCGGTGGCGGGCTGCCGGGCGGCGACCTCCTTGGCGAGGTTGGGGCCGGTCAGCACCGCGACCTGCTCCGCCGGCACCTTCGCGACCTCCTCGATGACCTCGCTCATCCGCTTGGCCGTGCCCAGTTCGACGCCCTTCATCAGGGACACCAGGACCGTGCCGTCGGACAGCAGGGGCGCCCATTCGGCGAGGTTGCCGCGCAGCGTCTGGGCGGGGACGGCCAGCACGGCGAACTCCGCGCCGCGCGCCGCTTCCGCCGGGTCGGTGGTGGCCCGTACGGACGCGGGGAGCTCGACCCCCGGCAGGTAGTCGGGGTTGGTACGGCCGTTGTTGACGGCGTCGACCAGAGCCGGGCGGCGCCCCCACAGGGACACCTCGCAGCCCGCGTCGGCGAGCACCATCGCGAAGGCGGTACCCCAGGACCCCGTGCCGTAGACGGCGCAGCGCGTCACTTGCTTTCATCCTCCTGTGCCTGCTGGGTGCTTCGGGCCTGCTGCGGGCCGACGGCCGGTTCCGGGGCGGCGGCCGGCCCGGCGGGGGCCGCGGCGGCGCCCTTGCCCGCCCTGGCGGCTTCGCGGGCGGCCCGGCGCTCCCGGGCGACCGCCTTGCGCCAGTCGTACGGTTCGGCCGGCGCGGGCTCGCCGCGCAGGAGGGCCAGCTGCTCGGTGACGGCGGCCATGATGACCTCGGTGACGGCCCGCAGCACCTCGGCGGTCGGCTCCTGGCCGTGGAACGCGCTCAGGTCGACCGGCGGCCCCGCCTGCACCCGCAGCGTCTTGCGCGGCAGGAGGCGCAGCTTCTTCTCCTTGGCGTAGGGCGGCATCGCGTCGTGCGCGCCCCACTGCGCGACGGGGATGACCGGCGCCTTCGTCAGCAGGGCCACCCGCGCGGCACCGGTCTTGCCCTGCATCGGCCACAGGTCCGGGTCGCGGGTGAGGGTGCCCTCGGGGTAGAAGGCGACGCATTCGCCCTTCTCGATGGCGCTGACGGCGGCCCGGAAGGCGGTGGCGGCGTCGGTGGTTTCCCGGTAGACGGGGATCTGCCCGGTGCCGCGCATCATCAGGCCGACAAAGCCGCTCTTGAAGAGGCCCGCCTTGGCCAGGAATCGCGGGACCCGCCCGGTGTTGTACTGATAGTGCGCATAGGAGAGCGGGTCGAGATACGAGTTGTGGTTGACGGCGGTGATAAATCCGCTGTCGGCCGGAATGTGCTCCATTCCTCGCCAGTCCCGCTTGAACAGAACCAAGAGCGGCGGTTTGCAGATGACCGCGGCCAAGCGGTACCAGAAGCCGATTCTGCGGCGGGACACTGGGACACCCTCCTTGTGGGGACCTGTGAAGCTGCTGCGGGCCGGCAGCCGCACAAGTGTCGCCCCAGGTACCCGCTCTGTCGAGGACACCGTAACCCCGACGCTCCCGGAGAGCGGCGGCAGCAGGGGAGAATGGCGCCGATGCGAAGCGACGGAGCAGAGGGCGGGGCGGCGGCCGCATGGAGCCTGGTGGTGCCGCTGAAACCGCTGGTGCGGGCCAAGAGCAGGCTTTCCGGGGCCGCCGGCGAGGAGTTCCGCCCCCGGCTGGCCCTCGCGTTCGCCCTCGACACCGTGACAGCGGCGCTGGCCTGCGCGAACGTCCGGGATGTGGTGGTTGTCACGGATGACCGGCTGGCCGGCGGGCGGCTGGCGGGGCTGGGCGCGCGCGTCGTTCCCGACACACCGGCCCGGGGGCTCAACGCCGCGCTGGCCCACGGCGCGGACGCGGTCCGGGCGCGTCGCCCGGGCGCGCCCCTCGCCGCGCTGAACGCCGATCTGCCGGCGCTGCGCCCCGCCGAACTGGAACTGGTGCTCCATTCCGCTTCGCAATTCCCCCGCGCATTTCTCGCGGACGCGGCGGATATCGGGACAACACTTCTGACCGCGACTTCCGGCGCGGAATTGGAACCGGCATTCGGGGGTGCGTCGCGGGCCCGTCACCTGGCGTCGGGGGCTCGGGAGCTGACCGCGCACCGGGTGCCGTCGGTGCGCCGGGACGTGGACACCGCCGAGGACCTGCGGGCCGCGCTGGCGCTGGGCGTGGGCCCGCACACCGCGCTGCAGACCCCCCGTCTCGCCGGCGGGGCGGCCGGGGACGGCCCGCCCGCGGGGCCGGGGCGGCAGCGGCCGCCGCAGGTCAGAGCGTCTGGAGCGTGATCAGCTCGATGCGCCGCTCGTCCCCGTCGCCGGTGAGGTCGATGCGCACGCGCTGACCGGGGCGCAGCAGCAACAGCCCGCCGGCGTCGAAGGCCGCGGCGTCGAAGGGCAGCGGGGTGCCGTCGTCCAGCAGCACGCTGCCGGAGCGGGTCTCGGAGTCGTAGGTGTACGCGGTGGCCTGCATGGAAGAGAGCCTAGACGGCCCCCGGACGCACCGCGGGCCGGGCTCCCCGAAGGGAGACCGGCCCGGCGCGTGCACCGTCGATGCCGAATTACCGCTTGCGGGCGGTGGTCTTCTTGGCGGTGGTCTTGCGCGCCGTGGCCTTCTTCGCCGGGGCCTTCTTCGCCGTCGCCTTCTTGGCGGGGGCGGTCTTCTTCGCCGTGGCCTTCTTGGCGGTGGTCTTCTTGGCCGTGGTGGCCTTCTTGGCGGCGGTCTTCTTCGCCGTCGTCTTCTTGGCCGTGGTCTTCTTCGCGGTGGCCTTCTTCGCCGCCGTGGTCTTCTTCGCCGCGGCCTTCTTGGCCGTGGTCGTCTTCTTGGCGGCGGCCTTCTTGGCGGTGGCCTTCTTCGCCGCGGCCTTCTTGATGGCCGTGCCGCCGGTCAGGCTGCCCTTGGGAGCCTTCTTGACGGAGACCTCGCCACCCTTGGGGAGCTTCTTCGAGCCGCTCACCAGGTCCTTGAAGCCCTGTCCGGCGCGGAAACGCGGCACCGAGGTCTTCTTGACCCGCACGCGCTCACCCGTCTGCGGGTTGCGGGCGTAGCGGGCCGGGCGGTCGACCTTCTCGAACGAACCGAATCCGGTGACCGAAACACGGTCGCCGGAGACCACGGAACGGACGATTGCGTCCAGTACGGCGTCCACCGCTTCCGCGGCGTTCTGGCGGCCGCCGAGCTTGTCGGCAATGGCTTCTACGAGCTGCGCCTTGTTCACGTCTTCCCCTTCGGAGACATTGCTGGAAGGAAAGTTCCAAGCTTTTTCGCACGTTAGGCAGATATATACCGCAAATCAAACACGAAACGGGCTAATCACCCTTGTGCCGCAACGAAGTCGACCTTCACGGACTTCCGTCGGCGTGCACATCTTCGGGATAACGACCTTCGTCGAGGTCAGCCATGAACCACTCCAGACGCCTTGCCGCGTCCGCAAGATCGTGTTTAGCCGCGGCCGTGATGACGAGCAGCTTCCGGGTCAGCGCCATCCGTACGCCCTCCGGGACTTGCAGTGTCCGCACTCTTGCGTGTGCGACCTTGAGCCGGTCGGCGACAACTCCGTAGAGCTCGAGTTGGTCGTCGCGTTCCATGCGCTAATTGTGCCATCTGCGGCGAGTTGTCGCTTCACGGGGCCTCAACAGCGGCCCCGACACGGCGATGCGCCCCCTGCCAACTGCACAGGGGGCGCATCGTACGCAATAACGCTTTGAGCCAAAAACCCGAGGTCAGACCTCGAGGGTGCGCGGTTTGAACGACGGCCTGTTCGCCTCGTACTCCACGATGGACGACTCCTCCCGAAGGGTGAGGCTGATGTCGTCCAGCCCCTCCAGGAGGCGCCAACGCGCATTCTCGTCCAGCTCGAAGTCGGCGCTGACGCCCTCGGCCCGGACCTGCCTGCCGACCAGGTCGACCGTCACCTCGGCGGCCGGGTCGGCCTCCACCAGCCGCTGGAGGCGGTCGACGGTCTCCTGCGGCAGGACCACGGTCAGCAACCCGTTCTTGAGTGAGTTGCCACGGAAGATGTCCGCGAACCGCGAGGAGATGACGGCCTTGAAACCGTAGTTCTGCAGCGCCCAGACGGCGTGCTCACGGGAGGAGCCGGTGCCGAAGTCGGGGCCGGCGACCAGCACCGTGGCGCCCTGGTAGCGCTCCTGGTTGAGGACGAACTCCGGGTCCTTGCGCCAGGCCTCGAACAGCCCGTCCTCGAAACCGTCGCGGGTGACCTTCTTGAGCCAGTGAGCAGGGATGATCTGGTCGGTGTCGACATTGCTGCGGCGCAGCGGGACGGCCCGGCCGGTGTGGGTGGTGAAGGCTTCCATGGTTCAGACTCCCGCGGGCGTGGCGACGTCGGACTGGCCGGCCGCCGAGGACAGGTCGGCCGGTGAGGCCAGATGGCCGAGAACCGCCGTTGCGGCGGCGACCTGCGGCGAGACCAGGTGGGTGCGGCCGCCCTTGCCCTGTCGGCCCTCGAAGTTGCGGTTCGAGGTGGACGCGGAGCGCTCGCCGGGCGCCAGCTGGTCGGGGTTCATGCCCAGGCACATCGAGCAGCCCGCGTGCCGCCATTCGGCGCCGGCCGCGGTGAAGACCTTGTCCAGGCCCTCGGCGACCGCCTCCAGGGAGACCCGGACCGAGCCGGGGACGATGAGCATCCGCACGTCGTCGGCGACCCGGCGGCCCTCCAGGATCGCGGCCGCGGAGCGCAGGTCCTCGATCCGGCCGTTGGTGCACGAACCTACGAAGACGGTGTCCACCTTGATGTCGCGCAGCGGCTGGCCGGCTGTCAACCCCATGTATTCCAGGGCCTTTTCGGCGGCGTGGCGCTCCGAGGCGTCCTCGTACGAAGCCGGGTCGGGGACGGCTGCCGAAAGCGGCGCGCCCTGGCCCGGGTTGGTGCCCCAGGTGACGAACGGGGCCAGTTCGGAGGCGTCGATGTAGACCTCGGCGTCGAAGACCGCGTCGTCGTCCGTGCGCAGCGTCTCCCAGTAGGCGACCGCCGCGTCCCAGTCCTCGCCCACGGGGGCGTGGTCGCGCCCCTGGAGGTAGTCGAAGGTGGTCCGGTCGGGGGCGATCATGCCGGCCCGGGCGCCCGCCTCGATCGACATGTTGCAGATGGTCATCCGGGCTTCCATCGACAGCTGCTCGATGGCCTGACCGCGGTACTCCAGGACGTAGCCCTGGCCGCCGCCGGTGCCGATCCGGGCGATGATCGCCAGGATCAGGTCCTTGGCCGTCACCCCGTCGGGCAGCTCGCCGTCGACGGTGATCGCCATGGTCTTGAACGGGGCCAGCGGCAGCGTCTGGGTGGCCAGCACGTGCTCGACCTGGCTGGTGCCGATGCCGAACGCCAGCGCGCCGAAGGCTCCGTGGGTGGAGGTGTGGCTGTCACCGCAGACCACGGTGGTGCCGGGCTGGGTCAGTCCCAACTGCGGTCCCACGACGTGGACGACGCCCTGCTCGACATCGCCGAGCGGGTGCAGCCGGACCCCGAACTCGGCGCAGTTCTTGCGCAGCGTCTCCAGCTGGGTGCGCGAGACCGGGTCGGCGATCGGCTTGTCGATGTCGAGGGTCGGGGTGTTGTGATCCTCGGTGGCGATGGTCAGGTCCGTACGGCGCACCTGGCGGCCGACCTTGCGGAGACCGTCGAACGCCTGCGGGCTGGTGACCTCGTGCAGCAGGTGCAGATCGATGAAGAGAAGGTCGGGCTCGCCTTCCGCGCGCCGGACGACATGGTCGTCCCAGACCTTCTCCGCGAGTGTCCGTCCCATCGCTTTCCCTCCGGCCGGCCGCAGTGCCGGCCTTACTCGTCCGTGCGCGATGCCCGCAGAAATCCCCTTGCCGGGCCGTACGCCGGGCCCTGGTAGAGGGCCACACCTACAGATTGACGACTTCCCCGGAAAATTGAACTTGCGTTTCACAGTGTGAGACGCGAGTATCGTTGCATGGACAACTCTAGCGGCGTCGGCGTTCTCGACAAGGCAGCTCTGGTTTTGAGTGCCCTGGAGTCCGGTCCGGCCACCCTCGCCGGGCTGGTCGCGGCGACAGGGCTCGCACGGCCCACGGCCCACCGTCTGGCCGTGGCACTGGAACACCACCGGATGGTGGCGAGGGACATGCAGGGCCGGTTCATCCTGGGCCCGCGGCTCTCCGAGCTGGCCGCGGCGGCCGGCGAGGACCGCCTGCTGGCCACGGCGGGACCGGTGCTCACGCATCTGCGCGATGTGACCGGCGAGAGCGCGCAGCTCTATCGCCGGCAGGGCGACATGCGGATCTGCGTGGCGGCGGCGGAACGGCTGTCCGGACTGCGGGACACCGTCCCGGTCGGCTCCACGCTCCCCATGAAGGCCGGCTCGGCCGCCCAGATCCTGATGGCCTGGGAGGAGCCCGAGCGGCTGCACCGCGGCCTGCAGGGCGCACGCTTCACGGCCACGGCCCTGTCGGGCGTACGGCGCCGCGGCTGGGCCCAGTCGATCGGCGAGCGGGAGCCGGGCGTGGCCTCGGTCTCCGCGCCGGTACGCGGCCCCTCCAACCGCGTGGTGGCCTCCGTCTCGGTCTCCGGCCCGATCGAGCGGCTGACCCGCCACCCCGGCCGGATGCACGCCCAGGCGGTCATCGACGCGGCGGCCCGCCTCTCCGAGGGTCTGCGCCGCAGCGGCTGAGACGAAACCGGTGGCCCCCGTCCCGCACACCCGCGGGGGCGGGGCCGCACGGGCCGCCCACTGCCCCGGGCCTCGCTCCGGTGGCGGGCGACCCGTGCGCGCCCACCCCCGGTCCGCGGCACGCACCGGTCCGCGGCGCTCCCCCGGCCGCGGGCCGACTCCTTGATCACGCGGGGCCCCGGTACCCGCCGTCGGAGCATCCGCGGGAACCCACCGTCCCACCGCCGTGACGCCACTCCCCACGGTCCACGGCCCGCCGGGAACTCCCCCTCGACGACTCGGCGACCGTCACCCCGGCGCGCCGGCGCGCCGCCGTCGAACCGCCGCGGCGGCCCAACTCACCACCCTGACCCGGGATCTGGACAGGATCTGGATCCGGACGCGGAGTTCGACACCCCGACCGCCGCGACCGGGGCAAACGCGGACGCGACGGCCCCAGCCCAACCCCCGCGCCAGAAGCGTCAGTTGACACGAAAAAGCCCCCCGCATGATGCGGAGGGCTTTTCCCTCTGTACCCCCGACCGGATTCGAACCGGCGCTACCGCCTTGAGAGGGCGGCGTGCTAGGCCGCTACACAACGGGGGCAAGTCTTACTGCAGTTGAGCCTGTCCGAGGACACGCTGCGCTGGGCTACCAGGACTCGAACCTAGACTAACGGAACCAGAAACCGTCGTGCTGCCAATTACACCATAGCCCATGGTGGTTTAGACCAGTACCCCCGACCGGATTCGAACCGGCGCTACCGCCTTGAGAGGGCGGCGTGCTAGGCCGCTACACAACGGGGGCCCTAGCGATCCTGCATGAACGACAGTGGGTGCGACCCGGACTGTCCCCCTGGGAAGGATCTGTACCCCCGACCGGATTCGAACCGGCGCTACCGCCTTGAGAGGGCGGCGTGCTAGGCCGCTACACAACGGGGGCGTGTACAGAGAGACTCTGCGTGCAGATGAGCTCTGCGAGCTGGCCTACCAGGACTCGAACCTAGACTAACGGAACCAGAAACCGTCGTGCTGCCAATTACACCATAGGCCATCAAAACACAACCCCCCGTGGGGGGCTTGATTTGATCTGCGCTTCCCGGCCCGGCCTTTCGGCCCTCTCGGGCGGCGCAGGAAGAACATTACCTGATCGTGGACGGCGCACCAAAACCGGTAACTGCGCGCAACAGGTCCGGGAGCTCCGCCAGACCCGCGATCCTGCGCACCCCCTCCGGCGGCTCCTCGTCGCGCTCCCCGCCCGTCCGGTCCAGCCATACGGCGACCAGGCCCGCGTCCCGGGCGCCGAGTGCGTCGATGCCGAGCTGGTCGCCGACGTAGAGGACCTCGGGGGGCGTTAGGCCGAGCGCCTGACAGGCACGGTCGAACGCCTCGGCGGCGGGCTTGGCGTGCCCCAGTTCATCGGCGCAGAGCACCGCCTCGAAGCGTTCCCGGATTCCCAGGGCGGTCAGCTTGCGCTCCTGGTTGGCGGTGGCGGCGTTGGACAGCACCGCCTGCCGTACCAGCGGGGTCAGCGCCTCCAGCGCGGGCAGCGAGTCGGGGAAGAGCGTCCAGCAGGCTTCGTAGTGGGTGAGGTACCGGCCGAACCAGGCGTCCGCGTCGGCGTCGGACAGCGGGCGGTCCAGGAACGTCCGGGTCCGCGCCCTGCGGTGATCGAGAAATCCGAGCTCGCCGGCGAGGAAGCGGGCGAACTCGGTCTCCATGGCGTGGCGCCAGCGCGTGAGTGCCGCCTCCTCGCCGCCGTACGCCGCCAGGATCCCTTCGGCCCGCAGGTGTCGCAGCACGCCGGCGCGGTCCGACCCGGTGTAGTCGAAGAGGGTGTCGTCGACGTCCCAGAGGACGGCGCGCAGCGGGGTGCCCGGGGGCGGGGGGTGTGCCGGGGCGGGCGGGCGGTCGGCGTGCGCGGTCATGATCAGCCTTCCTGGTGCCGGTATCGCCATTGTGCCCGGGGCGCCGGCCCGGCGGACCGGGTCCGGACACACCGCGGGCCCGGAAGCCGTGGTGGCTTCCGGGCCCGGGTGGCGCTGCGGGGTCAGCCCGCGAGCTTGGCCAGTGCCGCGTCGATCCGCCGGAGCGTGCGCTCCTTGCCGAGGATCTCCAGGGACTCGAAGAGGGGCAGGCCGACCGTGCGGCCGGTGACCGCCACCCGGACGGGAGCCTGGGCCTTGCCGAGCTTGAGGCCGTGCTCCTCGCCGGCGGCCAGGACGGCCTCCTTGAGGGGCTCGGGGCCGGAGGCCCAGTCGGCGGCGTCGAGCCTGGCGCGGGCCGTGGTGAGCAGCGCGGCCGGGTCGCCCTTCATCGCCTTCGTCCAGGACGCCTCGTCCTCGACCGGCTCCTTCAGGAACAGGAAGTCGACATTGGCGGTGATCTCGGAGAGGACGGTCATGCGGGTCTGGGCGTGCGGGGCGATGGCCCGCCAGGCGGCCTCGTCGAAGTCCTCGGGGGCCCAGTTGGCGTGCGGGGCCTTCAGCCAGGGCTCGCAGGCCGTGATGAAGTCCGGCACGTCCAGCCGCCGGATGTGGTCGGCGTTGATCGCCTCGGCCTTCTTCAGGTCGAAGCGGGCCGGGTTGGCGTTGACGTCCTCGATCTCGAACTTCTCGATCAGGTCGGACACCGAGAAGAGGTCCTGGTCGGCGGAGAAGGACCAGCCGAGCAGGGCGAGGTAGTTGAGCAGGCCCTCGGGGAGGAAGCCGCGCTCGCGGTAGAGGTTGAGGTTCGCCTGCGGGTCGCGCTTGGAGAGCTTCTTGTTGCCCTCGCCCATGACGTACGGGAGGTGGCCGAAGGCCGGGATCTCCTTGGCCACGCCCAGCTCGATCAGCGCCTTGTACAGGGCGATCTGGCGGGGGGTGGAGGAGAGCAGGTCCTCGCCGCGCAGGACGTGGGTGATCTCCATCAGGGCGTCGTCGACGGGGTTGACCAGGGTGTACAGCGGGGCGCCGTTGGCGCGCACGATGCCGTAGTCCGGAACGTTGTCCGGGGTGAAGGTCAGCTCGCCGCGCACCAGGTCATGGAAGGTGATCGGCTCGTCGGGCATCCGGAAGCGGACGATGGAGCTGCGACCCTCCGCCTCGTACGCGGCCTGCTGCTCGGCGGTGAGGGTGCGGCAGGTGCCGTCGTAGCCGGAGGGGCGGCCGGCGGCGCGGGCGGCCTCGCGGCGGGTGTCCAGCTCTTCGGTGGTGCAGTAGCAGTGGTAGGCGTGACCGGCCGCGAGCAGCTTTTCGGCGACGTCCTTGTAGCGGTCCATCCGCTGGGACTGCCGGTAGGGCGCGTGCGGGCCGCCGACCTCGGGGCCCTCGTCCCAGTCGAAGCCGAGCCAGTGGAACGAGTCCAGCAGCTGGTGGTAGGACTCCTCGGAGTCGCGGGCCGCGTCGGTGTCCTCGATCCGGAAGACCAGGGTGCCCTTGTGGTGCCGGGCGTAGGCCCAGTTGAACAGGGCGGTACGGATCAGGCCGACATGGGGGTTGCCGGTCGGGGAGGGGCAGAACCGTACGCGGACGGGGGTGCCGGGGGTCGCGTTAGCCACGCTTGATCACCTTGTTGGTGAGAGTGCCGATGCCTTCGATGGTGACGGCGACCTCGTCGCCGACGTTGAGGGGGCCGACCCCGGCCGGGGTGCCCGTGAGGATGACGTCGCCGGGGAGCAGGGTCATCGCCTCGGAGATGTGGACGATGAGGTCCTCGACCGGGCGGACCATGTCGCTGGTGCGGCCGAGCTGGCGCTGTTCGCCGTTGACCGTGCACTGGACGGCGAGGCCGGCGGCGATGTCCGCGGGGTCCAGCCCGGTCTCGACCCAGGGGCCGAGCGGGCAGGAGCCGTCGAAGCCCTTGGCCCGGGCCCACTGCGCCTCACGCTTCTGTACATCGCGCGCGGTGATGTCGTTGGCGCAGGTGTAGCCGAGGATGACGTCCCTGGCGCGCTCGCGGGGCACCTCACGGCACATCCGGCCGATGACGACGGCGAGCTCCGCCTCGTGGTGCACCTCCTGGGAGAAGGAGGGGTACCCGATGGGGTCGCCGGGGCCGATCACCGAGGTGGACGGCTTGAAGAAGGTGACCGGCACGTCCGGGACGGCGTTGCCCAGCTCGGCGGCGTGCTCGGCGTAGTTGCGGCCGATGGCCACGACCTTGTTGGGCAGGACGGGCGGCAGCAGCCGGACCTTGTCGAGGGGGACCTTCTGGCCCGAGCGCTCGAATTCGGCGAAGGGGTGTCCCTTGATGACGTCGAGTTCGTCGCCTTCGACGACGCCGAATCCGACGTTGCCGTCGATGGAGAATCTGGCGATGCGCACGGGTTGCCGCTGCCCCTCATTGATCACTGGCCGGAGTTGACACTCCAGGCTATCGCGGGGCCGCCGCCGCTCCGTCGCCGCTTACGCCGACGCGTCCTGGGCGGGTGCGTCCATCAGGACCGTCCGCCGCGGGTTGGCGGTGCGGGCCGGCAGGTCGACGGTGTGCTCCGCGGCCTCGGTGCCGAGCTCGGCGGCGTCCTCGAGGTGGGCCAGGGTGGTGCGCCGCGGGTTGGCTATGTTGCGGAACATCGTCGTCTTCACTGCGTCATGCCTCGCGTCGTCGAGAGATCGGGCGATCTCGGGGAACTTCGGGAAACCGGTCGTGCCCACAGCTGCCTTGTCGCTTCGGGCACCTGTGTAAAGCGTCAGGCTATGCACGCTATTCCCGGCGGCGTGCACGGGAACTCAACGATCTTCCTGTGAGTTTGCTCACGAACTGTGCGACAAATGCCACATAACCCTTGATCAACAACCTTGGGCGAATCGGACAATGGCGGATTGAAGCGCACGTTCCGCGCCCGATCACCGCACCTGGGACAGCGGACAGGGTCGGCCGACTCGCGGGCAAAAGTCCGTTATCGACGCCCGAAACTTCTACAAGTCGTGACGCGGTCCGTACATTGCGTCACCCAAGTCACAGTGCGCGGCTCCGCTCTTGTTGGAGATCCTGCACTGTGCTGGAATTCCACGGACCGCCGCACGTTTCAGCCGGCGCGCAGGGCGCAACGTAGCGCCGCGCGGTGGTGCCGTTCTCTCGGCCGGAGAGAGCAGCCCGCCGGTCACTCACGACCGCCATGGGGGACTCAGCGGTCCCCCATACGACTCGACACCGTCCCGCCGCGGCGGGACGCCTGGTCCAGAGGTTGCGACGCTAGTGCAGGGACGTTTCAAGAGGGATGGCAGCGCTGCGGCGGACCCGGAGCTCCGCGGCGGAACCGACCGCGGCTCCTCGCCCCAGCGCGCCCAGAACAACGCTTCCGGCGGGGGCACCGTGCCCACCGACGGGGGCGGCCAGGCGCCGGGCGGCGACGCCGCGGACAGCGGGGCGCCCAAGGCGTCCAAGGGGCCCGGTGGGCCCGGTTCGCGAATAGCGCTGCGCAACTGGCGCATCAGCACCCGTCTGGTCTCCCTGCTCGCGCTCCCCGTGGTCGCCGCGACCACGCTGGGCGGCATGCGCATCGCCACGTCGCTGGACAACATCGACCAGCTCGACAAGATGCAGCTGCTCACCGAGATGACCCGGCAGGCCACCGAGCTCGCCGACGCGCTGCAGGTCGAGCGGGACAAGTCGGCCGGTCCGCTGGCCGGCAGCGGCAACACCAAGGACGACGCGAACGTCATCGCGCCGCGCCAGGAGACCGACCGCGCCAAGCTGAAGTTCAACCAGGCCACCGGCGACATCCAGGGCCAGGACGCCACGATGGCCGGTGTCCGGGCGACCGTCCTGGAGATCGGCCGCCAGCTCAACACCCTCAACGAGATCCGCGCCAACGCCTACAAGGACGACGACAACACCGCGCGGACCGTCACCAGCTACAACCAGCTGATCAACTCGCTGCTGTCGCTCTCCCAGGACATGGCGCAGGCCACCAGCAACCCCGAGATGATCCGCAGTACCCGTGCGCTGGCGGCGTTCTCGTCGGCCAAGGAGTACGCGTCGATCCAGCGCGCGCTGGTCAGCGCCGGCCTCGCCCACGACGGCGGCCCGCAGCTCTCCTCCAACGACCGGCTGGCCGGCCGTAACGCCGAGGACAGCGAGAAGGCCGCCCGGGACCGCTTCTCGCAGATCTACACGAACAACGCCGGCGCGCTCACCCGCGGTCTGGACGGCAACAACGACGAGATCAAGGCCGCGGTCGCCTTCGCGCACCGCGCCTTCGCCAGCGGCTCCGGCATCCGCAGCCAGGACATCCGCTACCTCGACTGGTACGACTCCGACACCGTCAAGATCGACGAGATGTCGCGGATCGAGACCACGCTGCTGTCCGAGATGGAGCAGAAGGCCCGTGGCCTGCGCAACGAGGCCACCCAGTCGGCGATCATCAGCGGTGCGCTGATCCTGCTCGTCCTCGGTGTCTCGCTGGTCGGCGCGTTCGTCGTGGCGCGCTCCATGGTCCGCTCGCTGCGCCGGCTGCAGGACACCGCGCAGAAGGTCGCCCAGGACCGGCTGCCCGAGCTGGTCAAGCAGCTGTCCGAGTCCGACCCGCAGGACGTGGACACCTCCGTCGAGTCGGTCGGTGTGCACAGCCGGGACGAGATCGGCCGGGTGGCCGCGGCCTTCGACGACGTGCACCACGAGGCGGTCCGCCTCGCCTCCGAGCAGGCGCTGCTGCGGGGCAACGTCAACGCGATGTTCACCAACCTCTCGCGCCGCTCGCAGGGGCTGATCCAGCGCCAGCTCTCGCTGATCTCCGAACTGGAGTCCCGCGAGGCCGACCCGGACCAGCTGTCCTCGCTCTTCAAGCTCGACCACCTCGCCACCCGCATGCGCCGTAACGGTGAGAACCTCCTGGTCCTCGCCGGTGAGGAGCCGGGACGCCGGTGGACCCGGCCGGTGCCGCTGGTCGACGTCCTGCGTGCCGCCGCCTCCGAGGTGGAGCAGTACGAGCGGATCGAACTCAACGCCGTCCCGCAGACCGAGGTCGCGGGCCGGGTCGTCAACGACCTCGTGCACCTGCTCGCCGAGCTGCTGGAGAACGCCACCTCGTTCTCCTCCCCGCAGACCAAGGTCAAGGTCACCGGCCACGCGCTGCCCGACGGGCGCGTCCTGGTCGAGATCCACGACACCGGCATCGGCCTGTCGCCCGAGGACCTCTCGGCGATCAACGAGCGGCTCGCCGCCCCGCCGACCGTGGACGTCTCGGTCTCGCGGCGGATGGGTCTGTTCGTGGTCGGCCGCCTGTCCCTGCGGCACGGCATCCGCATCCAGCTGCGGCCCTCGGACTCCGGCGGCACCACCGCGCTGGTCATGCTGCCGGTCGATGTCGCCCAGGGCGGCAAGAAGCCGGCCCCGAGCAACGCCAAGGGCGGTGCCGGCGACCTCGGTGGCGGCGGCTCCAGCCGGCTCGCCGGGCTCCAGCCGCGCGGTCAGGTCGGTTCGGGCCCCTCGGCCGGCGGGCGCCCCGCGCTGCCCGGTCGCGGCGGTCCCGGCGGCGGCGCGCCGAACGCCTTCGGTGCCCCGGCCCCGTCCGGCCGTACGGCGCCTCCCGGTGCCTCCCCGAACGCCCCGGCGCAGGGCGGCGACGCCCGCCCGGCCGCCGGACGCCCCGGTGCCGCACGCCCCTCGCTGCCCACCCGCGGCCAGGAGAGCGGCCCGGCGCCCACCGTCGCCCCGCCCACCGGCGCCCCGCGCCGCGAGGAGCGCCCGCAGCTGCCGGCGCGCGGCGCGGCCGCCGAACTGCCCGGCGGTCCGACCCCGGGCGGCCAGGGAAGCCAGGGCGGCCAGCAGCAGGGCGGTACGAGCTGGGGTGCCCGGCGTGAGCGCGACGGGTCCGACGACTGGCCCCTGACGCCCCGTGAGTCCCAGGAGCGACCGCGCGGCCACGAGGAGCCGGAGCGCACCGGCAGCTTCGAGCGGCCCGCGCCGCCCGCCGCCGGCCCCGGTGACACGGCGGCGTTCGCCCGCCCCGACTTCCACGCGCCGCCGCCCGCGGCGGACGGCTCCCGCGGCGGGCGCGACCCGCAGGGCGGACGTCCGGCCGGGCAGGGCAACGGGCGGGGCGACACGGGGCAGTTCCCCCGGCCGGACCGCGAGACGGGCCGCCAGGAGACCGGGCAGTACGAGACGGCTTCGTACGAGACCGGTTCGTACGGGACGGGCGAGTACCGGCGTCCCGACAGCGACACCGGCCAGTACCCGCGGCCGGACGGTGACACGGGTCCGTACCCGCGTCCCGACAGCGACACCGGGCAGTACCCGCGCCCCGGCGGTGACAGCGGTGCCTACGACTCCGGCCGGTACGGCCGTCCGGACGCCGACCGTGCGCCGTACGCCGACGAGCCGCAGAGCACCGGGCAGTTCCCGGTGCAGCGGCCGCAGGACACCGGTGCGCAGTCCCCCGACGTGCTCGGCGGCGCGGACGCCGGTCCCGGTGACGGGCGTACGCCGATCTTCGACACCATCGAGTCCAACTGGTTCAACACACCGGCCGCCGCCGCTGCCGGTGTGCCGCCGCAGGGCACCGAGCCCGAGGCCGACGCACTGCCGCGGCGGGGGGCCGCGCAGGACGGCGGCGCACACGGCGGTTCGCCGACCCCGGCGGGCGGCGCTCCGGCACCGTCCGACGCCTCGCAGTGGCGCAGTTCGCCGAACGACGAGACGTGGCGGCAGGCGGAGCAGATCCGTCAGCCCGCCGCGGGCGGTATCACCACCTCCGGGCTGCCCCGCCGGGTCCCGCGCGCGAACCTCGTCGCGGGCACGGCACAGCAGCAGGCCGACCAGAACGGGCCGCAGGTCTCGCGGTCGCCCAGCGATGTCCGTGGGCGGCTGACCAATCTGCGCCGGGGTATCCAGCAAGGCCGACAGGCCGGGACGTCGTCCACCGGCACCCACGGCATTGTCGATCCCACTCACCAGCAGGAGCGTTAGTTGAGTCCGATGAGCCAGGCGGCGCAGAATCTGAACTGGTTGATCACCAACTTCGTGGACAACACCCCCGGGGTGTCCCACACGGTGGTGGTCTCCGCGGACGGTCTCCTCCTCGCCATGTCCGAAGGCTTTCCCCGCGACCGTGCCGATCAGTTGGCGGCGGTGGCCTCCGGCCTCACCTCGCTGACCTCCGGCGCGTCCCGCATCTTCGAAGGCGGGAGCGTCAACCAGACCGTGGTGGAGATGGAACGCGGTTTCCTCTTCATCATGTCCGTCTCCGACGGATCGTCGCTGGCCGTGCTCGCACACCCCGAGTGCGACATCGGCCTGGTCGGCTACGAGATGGCCCTGCTGGTCGACCGCGCGGGCACGGTACTGACGCCGGACCTGCGCGCAGAACTGCAGGGCAGCCTGCTGCACTGAGGCGCCCGCAGCGCCGCCCGTACGGCACCACCCCACCCATTCGAGCCGCCACCCCCCACCGGCCCAACCCGACGACAGTCCCACTGTCCCGTCCGGAGGACCCATGACCCCGCCACCTGCCACTTCCGGCCCGTACGGCGCCTACAGCCAAGCGCCGTACGGGGACGAAGGTGACCAGCCGCTGGTGCGCCCGTACGCCATGACCGGAGGCCGGACCCGGCCGCGCTACCAGCTCGCCATCGAGGCGCTGGTCAGCACGACCGCCGACCCCGCCCAGCTGCCCGGGCTGCTGCCCGAGCACCAGCGGATCTGTCATCTGTGCCGCGAGGTGAAGTCGGTCGCCGAGGTCTCCGCGCTGTTGCACATCCCGCTGGGCGTCGCGCGGATCCTGGTCGCGGACCTGGCGGAGGCCGGCATGGTGGCGATCCACCAGCCCGGTGGCAGCGGCGAGGCCGGCGGAACACCGGACGTGACCTTGCTCGAGAGGGTGCTCAGTGGACTTCGCAAGCTCTGACGGCTCATCGGACGGGGGCACGACCCGCGCCACGACGTCCGCCAAGATCGTGGTGGCGGGCGGCTTCGGCGTGGGCAAGACCACGTTCGTCGGCGCCGTCTCGGAGATCAACCCGCTGCGCACCGAAGCCGTGATGACCTCCGCCTCGGCGGGCATCGACGACCTCAGCCACGTCCAGGACAAGACCACGACGACCGTGGCGATGGACTTCGGCCGGATCACCCTGGACCAGGACCTGATCCTCTACCTCTTCGGTACGCCGGGCCAGGACCGCTTCTGGTTCATGTGGGACGACCTGGTCCGCGGTGCGATCGGCGCCGTGGTGCTGGTCGACACCCGGCGGCTGGCCGACTGCTTCCCCGCGGTCGACTACTTCGAGAACAGCGGCCTGCCGTTCGTCGTCGCGCTCAACGGCTTCGAGGGGTACCAGCCGTACACGCCCGACGAGGTGCGTGAGGCGCTGCAGATCGGTCCCGGGACCCCGATCATCACCACCGATGCCCGGACCCGCAGCGAGGCCAAGAGCGCCCTCATCACGCTCGTGGAGCACGCGCTGATGGCCCGCCTGCGCTAGCCGCCCGAAACGGCCCGCCCGGCATCCGGCGCGGGCCGTACGGCAGTTGTCACGACCCCGGGCGAGCCACCCTGCCCCGGGCGGGTTCCCGGCATCCCCCAGTCGATCTGTGTCCTTCGACACGCCGACAAATTTGCTTCATAACGTTTCGACAGTGAATCCCGAGGGTTTCGACACCCCGCGCGCATGCCCGGCTTCGCTGCGCTCACATTTGTCTCGCACTTTGGCGCGGCTCGCCCTTAACGCCCCTTTTATCTAAGGCACTTCCGTGCCCGCTCCGGCTTTCCCCAGTGTTTGGAACGCACCGCCCTGACGTGCTGAAATTCGCTGAAACTCCGGAGTAGGAACGCCCAGAAGAAACGGCACAGCAAATCAGTGCCGGCGCCGAGAGGTTGTTGGTCGAGTGAGGCGAAGCAAGGAGAGCCCCGAGCCGCAGGAACCGCGGCGGGGCAACTTCACCCCGCCACCCAGAGGTGGCGTACCGGCTTCCGACGCGCCCGAAAATACGGTCGCGAAGCCTCCGGTCAGCGGCGGGAAGTACTCCCCGCGCAACTGGCGTGTGGCAACCCGCCTGAACGCCATTCTGCTGATTCCCGTGCTGCTCGCCCTGGTATTCGGCGGTCTGCGGGTGGACAGTTCGTTCGCCACCTGGCAGGAGGCGCAGGACGCGGAGAACACCGCGAAGCTCGTGCGGGCCGCGCTCTCCTACAGCACCGCCATGATCGACGAGCGGGACCGCACCGCGGCACCGCTGTTGAAGGGCAAGAAGGACGACCCGGCCGTGCAGGAGGCGCGCGACGCCACCGACGCCGCCGCCACCACGTTCCACGATGCCGCCAAGGCCATACCCGACAAGCCCGGCCTCAAGCGCCGGCTCACCTCCTTCGAGAAGGTCGAGCCCAAGCTGCAGAAGCTGCGCCAGGTCGCCTACACCTCGCGGCTGCACGGTGTGCAGACCGAGGAGGGCTACGTCGAGATCCAGCACCCGCTGATGGAGTTCGCCAACGAACTCGGCCTGGGCACCGGCAACATCACCTCCTACGGCCGTACCGTCTACGCCATCTCGCTGGCCAAGGCCGCCGAGTCGCTGGAGCGGTCCATCGGCACCCACCTCCTGGTCGACCCGGCGTCCCCGCAGGGCGGCAAGGAGCACAAGCTGCAGCTGACCGCCTTCGCGTCGTACCGCTACCTGGAGGGCATCGCCATCGGCGAGTACACCTCCGGCGGCACGCCCGAGGACGTCGCCCGGCTGAACAAGGACGCCGCCGCGCTCAAGTCGGCCGCCCGGCAGAAGATCGCCCAGGCGAAGGAGCAGGCGCAGGCCGCCGGCCGGCCGTTCCGTACCCCGCCGTCGATCGACCAGATGTCGACGCTGATCGCCACCGGCGCGGCGCCGGAGGCCCTGAGCACCCGCGGCATCACCTCCGACAGCTACTTCGCCTCGGCGACCGGCAAGTTCAACATGTACCGGTCCATCGAGAAGGACCTGGCGGACAAGGCCGTGAACGAGGCGGCGCAGATCTCCGACGACGCCCGCCAGTCGACCTTCGTCGACTCCGGCATCGTGCTCGCCGCGCTGATCATCGCCTTCGTCGTGGCCGGGCTGATGGCCCGCCGGATGAGCCGCAACATGCGCCAGCTGCGCACCGCCGCCTTCGGCATCGCCGAGCAGCGGCTGCCGATGCTGGTCGACCAGCTCTCCCGGACGGACCCGGGCCGGGTCGACACCCGGGTGACGCCCATCCCGATCGCCACCACCGACGAGATCGGCGAGGTCGCCCGGGCCTTCGACCAGGTCCACCGCGAGGCCGTCCGGCTCGCCGCCGAGCAGGCGCTGCTGCGGGGCAACGTCAACGCGATCTTCACCAACCTCTCCAGCCGCAACCAGGGTCTGATCGAGCGCCAGCTGGAGCTGATCACCGACCTGGAGAACAACGAGGCGGACCCGGACCAGCTGGAGAGCCTCTTCCGGCTCGACCACCTCGCCACCCGCATGCGGCGCAACGGCGAGAACCTCCTCATCCTCGCGGGCGAGGAGCCCGGCCGCCGCTGGAACCAGCCGGTGCCGCTGGTGGACGTGCTGCGGGCGGCGATCAGTGAGGTCGAGTCGTACGAGCGAATAGACCTCACCGGCGTCCCCGAGAGCGAGATCCACGGCACCACCGTGACCGACCTCGTGCACCTGCTGTCCGAGCTGCTGGAGAACGCCACCACGTTCTCCTCCCCGCAGACCAAGGTGCGGGTGGCCGCGACCCGGCTGCCCGACGGCCGGGTGATGATCGAGATCCACGACAAGGGCATCGGGCTGACCCCCGAGGACTTCGCGGACATCAACCACAAGCTGGCCAACCCGCCGAGCGTGGATGCCGCGATCTCCCAGCGGATGGGCCTGTTCGTGGTCGGCCGGCTGGCCGACCGGCACGGGATCCGGGTGCAGCTGCGCCCCTCCGGCGAGCAGGCGGGCACCACGTCCCTGGTCATGCTGCCCGAGGCGATCACGCACGGTGGTGGCGGCGAGGAGCGGTTCGACGACGACTTCACGGTCTCCCGGATCGTCCCCGAGCACCAGCACGACGCCTACGAGGACCGGCACGACGCGTACGAGGACCGCCAGCGCACCGCCGCCGAGCTGGGCTTCGACGACAGCCGCTACGGTCGCCCGGACAACGGGGACCTGGACATGGTGGGCCGCTCGCTGTTCCGCGAGGAGCGCCGGGCCGCGCTGGAGGCGCAGACCTCCGGTGACCAGCCCGTCGGCGGTGACCGTCCGCTCTTCCGCGACGAGGTGCCGGCGGCCGAGAACTACCAGGACTTCCCCGGTCCGGCACAGGGCTACTCCGGCCAGGCATATGCGGAAGCCGATCAACCGCTCTACGACGACCGGGCCCCCGGGCACCAGGCGTTCCCCGGCTCCGGCTTCGCGGAGACCACCGGCCAGCAGCCATACGTCTCCCACGAGCCGGCCCAGCCGGACGAGTGGAGCGAACGCCCTGCATTCGAGGGCTACTTCGGGACCGAAGCGGAATCTGACCGGAATGCAACTGCCGCTCCCGCTGACGCCCCCGAGCGCGTACCATTCGAGCGTCCGGGCCCCACACCGAGCGACGCCCACCCGCTGACGGACGCCGGCCTTCCGCGCCGCGGAGGCCGCGACCAGCAGGCACCGCAGGTGCAACAGCAGGGGAGCCCGCCGGAGACCGGCCAGGACGGTACCGACTGGCGCAGCTCCAACGACGAGCGCTGGGAGCGGGCGGAGCAGCTGCGCGAGCCGAAGGCGGGCGGAGTCACCTCCTCCGGCCTCCCCCGGCGGGTGCCCAAGGCCAACCTGGTCGAAGGTGCCGCGGAGCAGACCCCGCAGGGCGGCCCCCAGGTCTCCCGCGCCCCGGAGGACGTCCGCGGCAGGCTGAGTAACCTGCGCCGCGGCGTCCAGCAGGGACGCAACGTCGGCACGGACCCTTCCGGGGTCCCCCAGAATGACCAACAGGGCTACGGCCCCGGCAGCACCTACGATCAGGAGCGTTAGTGTGAGCCCGATGAGCCAGGCGGCGCAGAATCTGAACTGGTTGATCACCAACTTCGTGGACAACACCCCCGGGGTGTCCCACACGGTCGTGGTCTCCGCGGACGGTCTCCTCCTCGCCATGTCCGAGGGCTTCCCTCGTGACAGAGCCGATCAGTTGGCGGCGGTGGCCTCCGGCCTCACCTCGCTGACCTCCGGCGCGTCCCGCATCTTCGAAGGCGGGAGCGTCAACCAGACCGTGGTGGAGATGGAACGCGGTTTCCTCTTCATCATGTCCGTCTCCGACGGATCGTCGCTGGCCGTGCTCGCACACCCCGAGTGCGACATCGGCCTGGTCGGCTACGAGATGGCCCTGCTGGTCGACCGCGCGGGCACGGTACTGACGCCGGACCTGCGCGCAGAACTGCAGGGCAGCCTTCTCAACTAACAAACAGGCAGTGCGTTTCCCGCCACCGCGCCTTATGGTTCGGTGGCGCGACCGGCGTCAGACAGGCAAGTTGGAGGAGGAGACGTGGCAACGCCCCCGAGCGGATACCCGTATGGTTCCGGACAGGAGTCCGGGCCTGTGGGCGAGACCCATCACAACCGCTTCAACTTCCCGTCCGCGCCGACCCATCGGCGGCAGCGGCCCCAGCCGCAGCAGCCGCCGCGATCCCAGCAGCAGCCCCGGCCGTACGACTCCCAGCCGTACGAGCCGTCGGTGTACGACCAGCCGCAGGCACCGCGCATCCAGCCGGTGCAGCCGCAGCGGCGGGCTCCCGAGCCCGCCTCGACCGGCGCGAACAACCCGCTCGTGCGCCCGTACGCCATGACCGGAGGCCGGACCCGGCCGCGCTACCAGCTCGCCATCGAGGCGCTGGTCAGCACGACCGCCGACCCCTCCCGGATGCAGGGCCAGCTGCCGGAGCACCAACGCATCTGCCACCTCTGCCGCGAGATCAAGTCCGTTGCCGAGATCTCCGCGCTACTCTCCATCCCCCTCGGCGTCGCCCGGATCCTCGTCGCCGACCTGGCGGAGGCCGGACTCGTCGCCATCCATCAGCCCGGCGGGGACGACACCGCCGGCGGACAGCCAGATGTGACACTGCTCGAAAGGGTGCTCAGTGGACTTCGCAAGCTCTAGCGGTGCAGCCCGCTCCACCACCTCCGCGAAAATCGTGGTGGCGGGCGGCTTCGGCGTGGGCAAGACCACGTTCGTCGGGGCCGTCTCAGAGATCAACCCGCTGCGCACCGAAGCCGTGATGACCTCCGCCTCGGCGGGCATCGACGACCTCACGCACGCGCCGGACAAGACGACCACGACCGTGGCGATGGACTTCGGCCGGATCACCCTGGACCAGGACCTGATCCTCTACCTCTTCGGTACGCCGGGCCAGGACCGCTTCTGGTTCATGTGGGACGACCTGGTCCGCGGTGCGATCGGCGCCGTGGTGCTGGTCGACACCCGGCGGCTGGCCGACTGCTTCCCCGCGGTCGACTACTTCGAGAACAGCGGCCTGCCGTTCGTCATCGCCCTCAACGGCTTCGACGGCCACCAGCCGTACACGCCCGACGAGGTGCGTGAGGCGCTCCAGATCGGCCCGGACGCGCCGATCATCATCACCGACGCGCGGCACCGCAGCGAGGCCAAGAGCGCCCTCATCACGCTCGTGGAGCACGCGCTGATGGCCCGCCTGCGCTAGCCGGCGGCCGGGCGCCCCGCGCCCGCACGCCGTATGACGAAAGGCCCCCACACCTCACCGGTGCGGGGGCCTTCGTCATACCCGGCCACGGGTCCGTGCGCTGCTCCGCGGACCGGTGGCCGGTGCGGCCTCACTTGCGGGCGGGGCACTCCTTCCACGCGAAGTGGTAGACGGTGTTGATGCTGCCGTCGGTGGAGTCCATGGCCATGTAGCTGGTGGCCTTGGGGTCCGAGGACTTGGCGTCCACCCGCATCTCGGTGTTGATGTTGAAGTAGCGCTCCTCGCCGCAGGGGGCGTACACGAGCGCGTCGACGTCGGTCTCGTCGGAGGTCTGCCAGTTGGCGTCGTAGGCGCCGACGAAGGTGTGGCTCTTACGGGCCGTCTGTGCCTGGCCCTGGAAGTAGTAGCCCGCCTGCTCCAGCCCCCTGGCGCCCCGGGCGAGGGAGGCGTAGCCGCGGTAGTCGGCCCGGGCGATGGCGTAGGTGAACCCCTGCGGGACGTGCACGTTCAGGGCGATCTGGCAGTTCTTGCGGGAGTCGGTCGGCTTGGTGCCGGCGCCCGCCTGGGCGAGGTATTCGCTGTACGTGACGGTGAAGGCGGTGTTGTCGGGGGCGATGGCGACGGCGGCGCTGCCGGGTCTGCAGCCCGAGCCGTTGACCGTGGCCACGGTTATCGTGATCTTTCCGGTCGGCGGTTCGTCGCCGAACCCTGCTGCGGTGGTGGGGGATGCCGATCCGGCGAGGAGCAACGATGCCACTGCGGCACCAGCACTGAGCCTGCTGAGCATGGGCTCTTCCTTCCGGTCGTCCTGTGGCCCGCGGCGCGGAACATCAGGAGAGGAATGACGAGCGCATGCCAGCACGGGCGGGGCTCCTCGCGCAGCTCCGCTCCCCAGGGTTGGGGCGAATCTACGCGTCATTCCGGCCGCGCCCTGCCAAACCGGAACACCCGGTCCGAAAAGCGATGTGGCCTCATATCCCGCGGATTCGGCGGTTGTTCGGCGGTATGGCGGGTGTTCGGCGGTATATCGCGTGATGGGGCGAGCGGGCCGCGGGCGCACACGCACGACGGGCCCGCAGCGCCTGGCTGCGGGCCCGTCGTGCGTGCGGTGGCGCCTCGTGCGGGCGGTGGTGCGCCGGTGTCAGCGCTGCCAGCTGGTCGCGCCGCGGAAGCCGTTCTGGCGCTCGAGGCGGCGCCAGCGGGCGGCGGTGGCGCGCGGACCGGCCGGGATCTCCGCGGGCCGGTGGGCGGCGCGGGCGAGCAGGACGGCGGTCAGGGCGGCGAGCTCTTCCTCGCTGGCCTGCCCCTTCTCCACACGGATGGAGTCGGTGCGCCGGTCGGTGTTCACAGGGGTCACGGTCTTCTCCGTCGTCGCGGTGGCGTGGTGCCTGGTGCGGTTGCGGGGTGGCTACTGGGGCGGGTTGCCGTGCTTGCGGGCCGGCAGGTCCGCGTGCTTGGTGCGCAGCATGTCCAGGGCGCGGATGAGGGTGTGGCGGGTCTCGGCGGGGTCGATGACGTCGTCGACCAGGCCGCGCTCGGCCGCGTAATACGGGTGCATCAGCTCGGACTTGTACTCCTTGACCATGCGGGTGCGCATGGCGTCGGAGTCGTCCGCCTCGGCGATCTGCTTGCGGAAGATGACGTTGGCGGCGCCCTCGGCGCCCATCACCGCGATCTCGTTGGTGGGCCAGGCGTACGTGAGGTCGGCACCGATGGACTGCGAGTCCATGACGATGTAGGCGCCGCCGTAGGCCTTGCGCAGCACGAGGGAGATCCGCGGGACGGTGGCGTTGCAGTACGCGTAGAGCAGCTTGGCGCCGTGCCGGATGATGCCGCCGTGCTCCTGGTCGACGCCGGGCAGGAAGCCGGGCACGTCGAGGAAGGTGACGATCGGGATGTTGAAGGCGTCGCACATCTGGACGAACCGGGCGGCCTTCTCGGACGCCTCGATGTCCAGCACGCCGGCCAGCGACTGCGGCTGGTTGGCGATGATGCCCACCACGCGGCCGTCGAGCCGGGTCAGCGCGCAGATGATGTTCGTCGCCCAGCGCTCGTGGACCTCCAGGAACTCGCCGTCGTCGACGATCTCCTCAATGACCTTGCGCATGTCGTACGGGCGGTTGCCGTCGGCCGGGACCAGGTCCAGCAGGGCGTCGCCGGAGCGGTCGGCCGGGTCCTCGCAGGGCACCGACGGCGGGTTCTCCCGGTTGTTGGCCGGCAGCAGCGAGAGGAGGTAGCGGACCTCCTCCAGGCAGGTGACCTCGTCGTCGTAGGCGAAGTGGCACACGCCGGAGGTCTCGGCGTGGACATCGGCGCCGCCCAGGCCGTTCTGGGTGATCTCCTCGCCGGTCACCGCGCGCACCACGTCGGGGCCGGTGATGAACATCTGCGAGGTCTCGCGGACCATGAAGACGAAGTCGGTCAGCGCCGGGCTGTAGGCCGCGCCGCCCGCGCAGGGGCCGAGCATGACCGAGATCTGCGGGATGACACCCGAGGCCTTGGTGTTGCGCTGGAAGATGCCGCCGTAGCCGGCGAGCGCGGAGACGCCCTCCTGGATACGGGCGCCGGCGCCGTCGTTCAGCGACACCAGGGGCGCGCCGGCCTGGATGGCCATGTCCATGATCTTGTGGATCTTGGTGGCGTGGGCCTCGCCCAGCGCGCCGCCGAAGATCCGGAAGTCGTGCGCGTAGGTGAAGACCGTGCGGCCGTGCACGGTGCCCCAGCCGGTGATCACGCCGTCGGTGTAGGGCTTCTTCGCCTCCAGGCCGAAGCCCGTCGCGCGGTGCCGCCGCAGCGGCTCGACCTCGTTGAACGAGCCCTCGTCCAGCAGCAGCTCGATCCGCTCGCGCGCCGTCAGCTTGCCCTTGGCACGCTGCGCTTCGGTCGCCCGCTCGCTGGGGCCCCGCCTGACCTGCTCGCGGATGGCGTGCAGCTCGGCGACGCGCCCGCGGGCGTCGTTGGCGCCGGCGGGCAGATCTTCGACAGTGGTCATGTATCGACGGTACGTGTGCGAGGCGTCCCGCACCGATGTCGGTTTCGTACAACGTCGCACGCGATTTGGTGGGCAGGCAGTACAGAACCGCGCTGTAGGTGCACCGCTCCCCGGCGCCCGTTCGGGTGGCGGGGCCGCGCCGGGCCTGTATGGGACCGACAAATGTAGGGGTCTCACCAGTGCCCGCGCGCCCGGAGCCGGCCGGGTCGCCCGGCCGGCGGGGGCGGCGTCAGCGCAGCCGGACCGTGCAGGTGTGGGTGGCGCAGGCGGTGCCGGGGGCCACCCGCAGCCGGAGGGCGGGTCCGGTCGCCAGCACCTCGATCGCCGGGTCGTGGCCGAGCACCGCGCGCACCGGCCCGGACCAGGTGATCTCCAGCGGCGCCCCGGAGCGCTCCGGGGCGGCCACGCACAGCCGCGCCGTCCGGTGCCCCGCGCGGACCAGCACGCTCGCCGGGCCGTCGGCGGCGAGCGGTCCGGCGGCGCCCGCCCGCCAGAAGTTCGCGGCCGTGACGCCGAGCGGGCGGACGGCGACGGCCTGCCGGGCGGCGTCGTTGGCGAGCACGGTCAGCCAGTGCCGGTCGGCGGCGCGGGCGGCGAGGGCGCGGGGGGTGGCGCCCGGCATGAGGAGGTAGGCGTAGCGGGCGTCGGTGGGGTCGGTGCCGTGGTCGTGCCAGAGGGTGAGGTAGCGGCGGGTGAACGGGCGGGTGGAGGAGGTGGTGTTGATGTCGTGCCAGCAGCCGGTGCGGGCCTCGCGCAGCGCCGTCAGGGGGGCGCCGCCGGGGAAGACGTAGCCGCCGTGGCCGGCGAGGTGGGCCCAGTGGGCGCGGCGGAAGGAGCGCGTCTCGCCGAGCGTGCCGGGCTGCCGTACCCCGTCGACGGTGAGCGCGGCGGTGCCCCGCTCCCCCAGGCAGCGGTTGTCGACGACCGTCTCGGCCGGCACGCCGTCGCGGGCGGTGATCCCGGCGCCCAGGCAGACCAGGCAGTCCGCGAGGGCGAACCAGGACTTCCTGGCGGTGAGGGTCGAGGACAGGCCCCGCAGGTCCTGGCCGATCGCGGCGAACTCGCCGTCGGTGGTGCCGCCGACCCAGCGCGCGGCGGGCTTGGGCTCGCCCCAGCCGCCGCCTTCGTTGTCGGCCAGCCGCTTGGTGGACACGGTGGTGCCGGGGAGCCGGTAGGGGTCGACGGTGGGCCAGAAGGCGTCGGTGTACTGGTCGCCCCCGAAGTCCGCGCCCCACCAGGAGAGCATGCCGGCGCCGGTGTGCCAGCCGCGCGGGTTCTCGCCGTTGCCGTTCTCGTAGTACGTGATCCGGTCGGAGGCCATGGCCAGGCAGGCGGCCCAGCCGGGGCGGCGGTGGACGGCGCGGTCCATGGCGGGGAAGAGCCGGTGGCCGACGGGCTCGGGGGCGGCGGGCGCCGCGCTGTCGGCGATGGCGTGCAGGCGGGCGAGGTCGGCGACGGTGTACTGCCGGTCGGTGAGGACCGGCAGCGTCCGGTCGCGGGCGGTCCAGCCCTTGATCATGGCGTGCCAGCGCGCCCGCTCGGCGTCGCCCGCGCCCTCGGCGAGCAGCGCGACGGCGGCGATCAGCGCGTGCCCGTGGTAGTGGTCGCTGCGCAGGATCTGCCGTTCGTCGGCGCGCAGGTAACCGCGGCTGACGGCCCGCCCGTTGACGCTGTCCATCATCAGCCCGTTGTGGAGCAGCGGGGCGTAGGCCCGCTCGACGCTGTCGAGGGCGAGCTGCCGCGCCGGGTCGGTGACCTGCCAGGACGAACCGCCCAGCAGGGTGAACAGCCGCCCCAGGCCGTCCAGCAGGACGGCGCCGTAGGTGCCGGAGTAGGCGACCCAGGTGTGCTGGACGAAGGAGCCGTCGGCGTAGAGGCCGTCGCCCCGGGTGACGTAGGGGAAGACCGGGGAGAGCGCGTCGCGGGCCAGCGCGATCCGGTCGGGGGCACGGCCCAGGACGCCGCGCAGCGCGACGACCCGGCACAGGTCGACGCGGTTGGCGCCGGTGCTGGTGCCGGAGTAGTCGCCGAGCGCGTCGTCGGGGACGAAGTGGTCGACGGCGGCGAGGCAGCGCTCGCGCAGGTCGCCGGGCACGCCGCCGGGCAGGTGCTCGTCGAGGATCGCGAGGGTGTCGAGGAGGAGGCGGGGGCTGCCGATCTGCCATTCCCACCAGTTGCCGTAGCGGGTGGTGCCGGTGCGGTAGACGGTGGCTTCGAGGTGGCGCAGGCCGGTGAGCACGTCCTCGGCGAGCCCGGCGTCCCCGGTGTGGCCGGTGCCGGGCTGGGCGTGGGCCTGGGCCATGGTGGCGAGCCGGCCGTAGCTCCGGGTGATGCCGGACGGCGGGTCGTAGGGGCAGTCCGGCCAGAGCGAGTCCGCGGCCGGACGCATGGCCGCCCGGAAGGTGCCGGCGAGCGCGCCGGTCTCCTTCAGGGCCGCGGCGTACGGCGGGGCGGCGGGGTCGAAGCCGCTGCCGAGGGTGAGGGCGCACCAGCGGGCACGCAGGGCGGTGAACTCGTCACCGGCCGCGGCGGCGGAGGCGGCCGGTGCGGGGCGGGCCCGCGCGGGAGGGGCGGGGAGGCCGAGCAGGCCCGCGCCGGCGGTGAGGAATCCGCGGCGGGACCAGCCGGACGGCGACCAGCGGGGCGAGACGGGGGCAGGCGGCACGGTCGGTCCTCTCCATGGCGTCAACGGGGCGGTGGCGCTGCGCACTTGGGAGTTTCCGATGGTCTAGCACGGGGCTCCGCGGGGCGGCAATGGCCGCGCCGGGGCGCCGCGGGCCACCCGTCCGGCGGAGCCCGCTCCCCCGGAGAGGCGTCCGGCGGAGCCCGCCCCCCAGAGAGGTTGAATGTTGAACCAGATATGGGTTACGGTAAATCTCGTTGAAGGTTAAACAACATCGGTCCCGTGCCGGGACCCCCGTCTTCGAGGAGGAGCCATGGCTCTGTTCCACCGCAAGCGCACCGCCGACACCCCCGGCGCCGCAGCCACCACCGCCCCCGCCGCCGCTGCCGTCCTCGACGCGGACTCCGGGCTCGCCGCGCTGACCGGCGACTACACCATCGACCCGGCGCACAGCAGCATCGGCTTCACCGTCCGGCACGCCATGGTCACCAATGTCCGCGGCGCGTTCGGCGACTTCGAGGGCGCCCTGCGGCTCGACGGCAGCGAGCCCTCGCGCTCCACCGCCTCCCTCGACGTCAAGATCGCCAGCGTCGACACCGGGATCGCGGACCGCGACGGCCACCTGCGCAGCGCCGACTTCTTCGACGCCGAGTTCTTCCCGCTGATGACCTTCCGCAGCACCGCCGCCGAGCGCGTGGCCGGCGACCGCTACCGCCTCACGGGTGACCTCACCCTGCGGGACGTCACCAAGCCGCTCACCATCGACCTGGAGTTCCACGGCTCGGCCACCGACGTCTACGGCGCCGAGCGGGTCGGCTTCGAGGGCGTCGCCGAGATCCTGCGCTCCGACTGGGGCCTGACCTGGAACGCGGCGCTGGAGACCGGCGGCGTGATGGTCAGCGACAAGGTCAAGCTCGTCTTCGACATCTCCGCCGTCAAGGCCGCCCCGCAGTCCTGACCCGCCCCTCCCCCATGACCGCGGCCCCGCACCGGCCTCCCCGGAGGTCCGTGCGGGGCCGCGGTCATGCCGTGCCCGGTGGCGCTCAGCCCTGCGGCTCGACCCCGGCGCGCAGCAGTCCGTAGGCGTAGGCGTCGTCCAGCGCCTGCCAGGACGCGGCGATGACGTTCTCCGCGACGCCGACCGTGGACCACTCGCCCTTGCCGTCGCCGGTGGAGACCAGGACGCGGGTGATCGAGCCGGTGCCCAGGGCGCCTTCCAGGATGCGGACCTTGTAGTCCACCAGCTCCATGTGCGCCAGCTCCGGATAGATCCGCTCCAGGCCCGACCGCAGCGCCCGGTCCAGGGCGTTGACCGGGCCGTTGCCCTCGGCGGTGGCGACGATCCGCTCGCCCTTGGCCCACAGCTTCACGGTCGCCTCGTTGGCGTGCGTCCCGTCGGGGCGGTCCTCGACGATCGCCCGCCAGGACTCGACGGTGAAGTAGCGCACCGGCGTGCCCCGGACCTCCTCGCGCAGCAGCAGCTCGAAGGACGCGTCGGCGGCCTCGTAGGTGTAGCCCGCCAGCTCGCGCTCCTTGACCCGCTCGACGAGGCGGCCGACCAGCTCGCGGTCGCCGCTGAGGTCGAAGCCCAGCTCCCTGCCCTTGAGCTCGATGGAGGCGCGGCCGGCCATGTCGGAGACCAGCATCCGCATGGTGTTGCCGACCAGCGCCGGATCGATGTGCTGGTAGAGGTCCGGGTCGACCTTGATGGCGGAGGCGTGCAGCCCGGCCTTGTGGGCGAAGGCGGAGACGCCGACGTAGGGCTGGTGGGTGGAGGGGGTGAGGTTGACGACCTCGGCGATGGCGTGCGAGATCCGGGTGGTCTCGGCGAGCTTGCCCTCGGGCAGCACCCGGCGCCCGTACTTGAGCTCCAGGGCGGCGGCGACCGGGAACAGGTTGGAGTTGCCGACCCGCTCGCCGTAGCCGTTCGCGGTGCACTGCACATGGGTGGCGCCCGCGTCGACCGCGGCCAGCGTGTTGGCGACCGCGCAGCCGGTGTCGTCCTGGGCGTGGATGCCCAGCCGGGCGCCGGTGTCCGCGAGGACGGTCCGCACCACCGCGGTGACCTGCGCCGGAAGCATCCCGCCGTTGGTGTCGCAGAGCACCACGACATCGGCGCCGGCCTCGCTCGCGGTCCGCACGACCTGCTTGGCGTAGACCGCGTCCAGCGCGTAGCCGTCGAAGAAGTGCTCACAGTCGAGGAAGACCCGGCGGCCCTGGGCGCGCAGGTAGGCGACGGTGTCGCGGACCATCGCGAGGTTCTCCTCGGGCGTGGTGCGCAGCGCCAGCTCCACGTGCCCGACGTGCGACTTGGCGACCAGGGTGATCACCGGGGCCCCGGACTCCAGGAGCGCGGCCACCTGCGCGTCGTCCTCGACGCGCACACCGGCCTTGCGGGTGGCGCCGAACGCGACCAGCCGGGCGTGCCGGAAGTCGATCTCCGCGCGGGCGCGCTGGAAGAACTCGGTGTCCCGGGGGTTGGCGCCGGGCCAGCCGCCCTCGATGAAGCCCACACCGAAGTCGTCGAGGTGCCGGGCGATGGTCAGCTTGTCGGCGACGGTGAGGTTGATGCCCTCGCGCTGCGCGCCGTCGCGCAGCGTGGTGTCGAAGAGGTGGAAGTCGTCGGACACCGCGGCAGCGGGGGTCGGCGAGGGTTCTGCTGCGTCCGTCATGCTGGTCTGGCTCCTGTCGGGATCTCGGTCTACCGGAATAACCGGTTCCACCGCCCCTCCATGCTCCCTCGCGCTCCGCCTCCGGTGAGGTGTGGGCCGGAAACGAAAAAACCCCTCGCGGGTGCGAGAGGTCTGCGCGCGGGTCTGGGACGACGGTGGCCGCGCCGTACTCGGTTCGTACGGGGCGGTCACTGCGGACCGGCGCGCCTGCTGCCAATAATCATGGCGAACGAGAGCACGGTCCGCAGTGTGCCACAAGCCCGGTCGGCGTGGACGGCGGTCTCACCATGCGGGCGCACCGTCCACGCGGCCGGCCGTGCGCTCAGTCGGCGACCGGCGCCGGCTGCGGCGTCCTCCCCACGGACACGCTCCCGCCGGTCCCGACCTGGTGCAGGTCGATGGTGCGGGTCTCGCGCATGCTGAGGTAGACGACCAGCGAGACGGCGGCGCAGCCGGCGACGTACCAGTAGTAGCCGGACTCGTGGCCGCCGCCCTTGAACCACAGGGCGACGTACTCCGCCGTGCCGCCGAACAGCGCGTTGGCGATGGCGTAGGGCAGGGCCACGCCCAGGGCGCGGATGCCGGTCGGGAACAGCTCGGCCTTCACACAGGCGTTGATCGAGGTGTAGCCGGTGACCACGACCAGGGCGAGCAGCGACAGCCCCAGGGCGGGCCAGAAGCTGCCGGCGTGCTTGAGGAGCGTCATGATCGGCACGGTCAGGAAGGTCGAGCCGACCGCGAAGGTGATCAGCAGCGGACGGCGGCCGATCCGGTCGGAGAGCTTGCCGGCCAGCGGCTGGAGGCACATGAAGAGGAACAGCGCGCAGAAGCTGACCAGCGAGGCGGTCGGCTTGTCCAGGCCGGCGCTGCCCGAGAGGTACTTGGTGAGGTAGGTCGTGTACGTGTAGTAGGCGACCGTGCCGCCCATGGTGAGCGCGATGACCAGGAACGCCTCGCGCTTGTGGGCCAGCAGCGCCTTGAGGGTGCCGCGCGCCGGGTCGGCCCGGGTGCCCTCGTCCGCCGCGTACACCTCGGTCTCCAGCATGTTGCGCCGCAGGTAGAAGACGATCGCGGCGCCCAGCGCACCGATGATGAACGGGATCCGCCAGGCCCAGCTGTGCAGGGCGTCCTCGGACAGCGTCCGCTGGAGCACGATCTGCAGGCCGAGGCCCAGCAGTTGTCCCGCGGTCATCGACACGTACTGGAAGCTGGAGGCGAAGCCGCGCTGCCCGGGGGCGGAGGCCTCGGTGAGGTAGGTGGCGCTGGCCGCGTACTCGCCGCCGACCGAGAGCCCCTGCAGCATCCGCGCGAGCAGCAGCACGGCCACGCCGCCGTAGCCCGCGACGCCGTACGTGGGGGCCACCGCGATCAGGATCGCCGAGGCGGACATCAGCGTGACGGTCAGGGTCAGCGCGGCCTTGCGGCCCTTGCGGTCGCCGACCCGGCCGAGCACCCAGCCGCCCACCGGCCGCATGAAGAAGCCGACGGCGAAGATCCCCATGGTGTTCATGAGGTTCGCCGTGTCATTCCCCTTCGGGAAGAACGAGTCGGCGAAGTAGACCGCGAAGCTGGCGTAGACGAACCAGTCGAACCACTCGACCATGTTGCCGGCCGAGCCCACCCAGATCTTTTTCCATTGCTCTCGTCCCATAGCCGCTAAAGGTCGCGGACCGGATGGCCGTGGGCAAGGGTCACGATCGCAACGATCGCGCGTACTTGCGTGCCTTGCGGTCACGGCGGGGCCGCGGAAGGGCCGGCCGGGGACCGCACGGCACGCGGGTACCCGTACCGCATAGGGTCACCGTCGAGGCTGCCCGCGGCGCGCCGGCGACCCGGTCAAGGACGCGGCCCGGGCCGTGCGAGAGAAGAGAGAAGCGAGATGTCCGAACCGCAACCGCAAGCAGGGCAACGGCCGGTCCCCACCAGTGCCGGGGAGGCGCTGGAGATCGGCCGGGGGCACTTCCCCGCCGTCTGGCCGGACGGGGAGCAGCCGACGCTGCACGTCCACGAATTCGACCTCGGCTACCTGGTGTACCCGGTGTTCCCGCCCCGGACGGACCCCACCGCCTATCCGCGGGACCCGGGCGGCTCCCACATCGTGATCTCCAAGGCGGACGGCGCGGTCAGCGCGCTGCCCAACCACCCCCCGGAGCAGGCCGTCGAGCTGTACCGCCGCCACTACCTGCCGGGGGCGTAGCGGCCCGTGGGGCGCGGGCGCCGCGGGTGGCGCCGCGCCCGTGCCCGACGGCCCGTCAGTCCCGGGGCACGGACAGCGATTCGTCGAAGAACTCCCGCAGATGGCCGAGCACCTGGTCCCGGTCCGTGCCCGGCAGGCCGACGACGAGGTGGGTGCCGAAGCCGTCGAGGAGGGCGCGGGTTCGGGTGGCGAAGCGCTCGGCGTCCACGGGCCGGAACTCGCCCTTCGAGGCGCCCTCGACGAGCAGCGCCACCAGGTCGCGGTGCCAGGCCAGCTCCAGGTCGAGCTGGCGCTCGCGGGTCTCGTCGTCGGCGTTCTGGGAGCGGTTCCACACCTCCAGCCACAGGGTCCAGCGCGGGTCGCGGTGGCCTTCGGGGAGGTAGAGGCCGACCAGCGCGTCGAGGCGTTCGCGGGCCGGGACACGGCGGGAGAGGGCGGCCCGGCGCTCGGCGCCGAGCTGCTCCTCGCTCCACTGGAGGGTCTGCACCAGCAGCTCGTCCTTGGTGCCGAAGTAGTAGAGGATGTGGCCGCTGCTCATCCCCACCTCGCGGCCCAGTCCGGCCATGGTCAGCCGGTCCAGGCCCTCCGCGGCGATGGTCGCCATCGCCGCGGCCAGGACCTGTTCGCGGGGCTGCTGGAGCCGGCGCCGGGGGCGGCGCGCGGGAGAGGGCACGGGGACCTCCGGGGTCGGCTGGGCGGGCCTTTGGCTCAGGCCCTCGGCTGCTGCTGGGTGATGCAGTGGATACCGCCACCCGCAGCGAAGATCGTACGGGCGTCCACGAGCGTCACCGTCCGGCCGGGGAAGAGCCGGCGGAAGAGCGCGGCCGCCTCCTCGTCGCGGGGGTCGTCGAAGCCGCACAGCACCACGCCGTCGTTGCAGAGGTAGTGGTTGAGGTAGGAGTAGTCGACCGGCTCGCCGTCCTTCTCGACGACGGTCGGCGCCGGCACCTCGACGACCTCCAGCCGCCGCCCCCGGGCGTCGGTCGAGGCGCGCAGCAGCGCGGCGATCTCGGTGCAGATCTCGTGGTCGGGGTGGGCGGGGTCGGGCTGGGAGTGGACGAGGACGGTGCCGGGGCGGGCGAAGGCGGCGACGAGGTCGACATGGCCGCGGGTGCCGAACTGCCCGTAGTCGGCGGCCAGTCCGCGCGGCAGCCAGATCGCCTCGGTGGTGCCCAGGTACGCGTGGACCTCGGCCTCGACCTCCGCCTTCGTCCGGCCCGGGTTGCGGCCCGGGTCGAGCTGGACGGTCTCGGTGAGCAGCACGGTCCCCGCACCGTCGACGTGGAGGCCGCCGCCCTCGTTGACCAGTGAGCCGGCGTAGCGGCGGGCGCCGGCCAGCTCGGCGACGTGCGCGCCGATCTCCTCGTCGCGGTCCCAGCGGGCCCACTCCTGGGCGCCCCAGCCGTTGAACACCCAGTCGGTGGCGGCGAGCCGGCCCGTGCCGTCGGTGAGGAAGGTGGGGCCGATGTCGCGCATCCAGGCGTCGTCGAGGGGGCGTTCGACGAGTGCGACGTCCGCGCCGAGGAGTGCCCGAGCGCCCTCGGACTGCCCCGGTCCGGCGACGACGGTGACCGGCTCGAAGCGGCGCACGGCGCGGGCGACGGCGGCCCAGGCGCGCCGGGCCCGGTCCAGCTCCGCCCCGCCCTCCTCGCCGAAGGTGAGGTTGGGGCCGGGCCAGGCCATCCAGGTGCGCGTGTGCGGGGCCCACTCGGCGGGCATCCGGAAGCCGTCGGCGGCTGGGGTGTTCATGCGGTGTCCTCGGGGTCGGTGGCGGTGGGGCGGGCGGGCCGGCGCACGGGAGGCGCCGCGCACCGGCCGGTGCGCGGCGCGGGGTTCACAGGAAGTAGAGGCGGGACAGCGAGACGGAGTCGGCCGGCTCCGAGCGCATCGGGTCACCGTCGAGGGTGACCAGGCCGCTGCCCCCGTCGACCTGCACCTGACCGATCCGGGAGTTGTGGACGAGGGTGCCGGGGCCGATGCCGCGGGTGCCGCGGACGGCGACCCGGCGCCGGCGGGTGGGCATCAGGTCACCGCCCTGCTCGGCCGCGGCCCGGGCGACGAAGGCCACCGAGATCTCCGCGGGGGCCGCGCCGTGCGCCCCGAACTGCGGCCCCAGCACCAGGGGTTCACAGGTGTCGGTGGCGGCGTTCGGGTCACCGGTGACCCCGTAGGCGGGGAACCCGGACTTCAGCACCAGCTGCGGCTTGGCGCCGAAGAACTGCGGCTTCCACAGCACGATGTCCGCCATCTTGCCGACCTCGATCGACCCGATCTCGTGCGCGAGGCCGTGGGCGAGGGCGGGGTTGATGGTCAGCTTGGCGATGTAGCGCAGCACCCGCGCGTTGTCGTCGTGCGGGCCGTCGCCCGCCAGGGGCCCCAGTTCGGCCTTCATCTTGCCGGCCATCGCGAAGGTACGGCGCACGGTCTCGCCCGCGCGGCCCATGCCCTGGGCGTCGGAGGAGGTGATGCCGATCGCCCCGAGGTCGTGCAGCACGTCCTCGGCGCCCATCGTGCCGGCCCGGATCCGGTCGCGGGCCATCGCGGCGTCGCCCGGCAGGTCGGTCTTCAGGTCGTGGACCGAGACGATCATGCCGTAGTGCTCGGCGACCGCGTCCCGCCCGAAGGGCAGGGTGGGGTTGGTGGAGGAGCCGATGACGTTCGGGACGCCGGCCATCTTCAGGACGTTGGGGACGTGACCGCCGCCGCAGCCCTCGATGTGGAAGGCGTGGATGGTGCGGCCGTCCAGCACCCGCAGGGTGTCCTCGACGGAGAGGCATTCGTTGAGGCCGTCGCTGTGCAGCGCGACCTGGACGTCGTGGTCCTCGGCGACGCGCAGCGCGGTGTCCAGGGCACGGGCGTGCGCCCCCATGTCCTCGTGCACCTTGAAGCCGCAGGCACCGCCCTCGGCGAGCGCCTCGACCAGCGGCGCCTCGCCCGAGGACGAACCGCGGCCGAGGAAGCCGATGTTGACCGGCCAGGCGTCGAAGGCACGGAAGGCATGCCCCAGCGCCCAGGGCGAGTTGACACCGACGCCCCACACCGGGCCGAATTCCTGGCCGATGATCGTGGTCACGCCGGAGGCCAGGGAGGCCTCCATGACGCGCGGCGAGAGCAGATGGACATGGGTGTCGACGGCGCCCGCGGTGGCGATCATGCCCTCGCCGGAGACGATCGAGGTGCCGGTGCCGACGACCACGTCGACGCCGTCGAGGGTGTCGGGATTGCCGGCCCGCCCGATCGCGTGGATGCGGCCCTCGCGGATACCGACGGACACCTTGCGGATGCCCTGCACCGCGTCGATGACCAGCACGTTGCTGATCACCAAGTCGCAGGTCTCGCGGACCGCGGCGGCCTTGAGGTGCAGCCCGTCGCGGGCGGTCTTGCCGAAGCCGGCCAGGAACTCGTCGCCGGGCTTCTGGGCGTCCGACTCGACCCGGACGACCAGGCCCGAGTCGCCGAGGACGACCCGGTCGCCGGCCCGCGGGCCGTGCACCGAGGCGTACTCGTGGGGATCGATGCCGTCCGTCATGCCTGCTCCTCCGCTCCCAGGTAGCCGCAGGCGGCGGCCCGCCGCAGCGCTTCCGCCTTCGCGCCCGGCGCGTCCAGCGGGCCGTCCACCAGACCGGCGAAGCCGATCGCGATCCGGTCGCCGCCGATCGGCACCAGCCCGACCTCCTCGGTCCCGCCGGGGTCGAACCGCACCGACGAGCCGGCCGGGACGCACAGTCGCATGCCGTACGCGGCCGCCCGGTCGAAGGCCAGCCGGGGGTTGACCTCGAAGAAGTGGAAGTGCGAGGTGACGCTGACGGGCACCGTCGCGGTGTTGCGCACGGTCAGCAGCGTCTCGGGCTCCGGCGCCGGACCGGCCGGTCCGGGCAGCACCGCGCCGGGGGCCGGCGCCGCGCCGTCGCGGCCGGACGCGGGGCCGGCGCCGATCGGGTCGCCGACCACCGCGAGCCGGGAGCCGTCGTCGAAGACGGCCTCCACATGCACCTCGGTGACGACGTCGGCCACGCCCGGCAGCACATCGTCCGGGCCGAGCACGCCGCGGGCGGCCTCGATGGCCTGCGCGAGGCGGCGCCCGTCCCGCGCCGCCTCGCAGACGGTGTCCGCGATCAGCGCGGTCGCCTCGGGCACGTTCAGCTTCAGTCCGCGGGCCCGGCGGGCCCGGGCGAGTTCGGCCGCGCCGAAGAGCAGCAGCCGATCGCGTTCGGTCGGGGTCAACCGCATCCCGTCACACCTCCCGGTCGTTTAGAGCGCCACTCTAACCATGAAATTCGCAACGGGGAAAGCATTGACCGTGAGCAAGAGGATGAGCGAGATTGAGCGCTGAACCAGAGATGTGGGCCGATAGAGCGACACTCTAAATGATCTCGCCGCCCGCAGCGCCCGGTGCGCTCCGCAGCCGCGGCTCGGAGCCCCGCACCCACCGGGCGGCGCCCGCAGCGGCACCGCTCACCACACTGTTGTCCGGCCTCTCAGGGGAGCCCTCATGCCGATCGAACAACGCGGAGTCGACACCGTCCCGGACGAGGAACGCACCAGCGGCCCCCGGGACCTCGTCTCGATCCTGCTCGGGTCGAACCTCGCCCTGGGTGTGGTGATCTTCGGCTGGCTCCCGGTCTCCTTCGGGCTGGGCTTCTGGCCCTCGGTGACGTCCCTGGCGGCCGGCACCGTCGCCGGCACCCTGCTGACCGCCCCGCTCGCCCTGGTCTCGCTGCGCAGCGCCACCAACCTGTCCACCAGCAGCGGCGCCCACTTCGGGGTGCGCGGCCGGCTGATCGGCTCGGTCATCGGCCTGCTGCTGTCGCTGGGCTACACCGCGCTGACGCTGTGGGTCGGCGGGGACGCGGTCGTCGGGGTGCTGCACCGGCTCCTGGGCCTGCCGGCCGGCGGCGCGGCCTACGCCGTCGTCTACGCCCTGCTGGCCGGCGCCACCACCCTCGGCGCGGTCTACGGCTACCGGGTGCTGCTGCGGCTGAGCAAGGTGCTCGCGCTGGGCCTGACCGCGCTGCTGGCCGTCGGCGTCGTCGCGTACGCCGGGACGTTCACCACCGCGCCGCCGCACGGCAGCAGCTATCTGCTGGGCGGCTTCTGGCAGACCTGGCTGCTGGCCGCCGTCTCCGCGGGCCTGAGCGGCCCGATCGCGTTCATCACCCTGCTCGGGGACTACAGCCGCTACATCTCCCCGCGCCGGCACAGCGGCCGGCGGGTCTTCGGCGCCACCTGTCTGGGGCTGGTGGTGGGCCTGCTGGTGCCGCAGCTGTTCGGCACGTTCACCGCGCTCGCCGTGGGCGCGGGCAGCGACTACGCGGGCCCGCTGGTGGCCGGCGCCCCCTTCTGGTACCTGGCGTTCCTGCTGCTCAACGCCTCGGCAGGGTCGGTCGGCAACGCCGGTCTGATGCTCTACAGCATGGGCCTGGACCTGGACGCGATCCTGCCGCGCGCCACCCGCACCCGGGCCACCTCGGTCGTCGCCGTGCTGTCGACCGTGCTGGTCTACGCCGGTCACTTCCTGTGGGCCGCGCAGGACGCCATGACCTCGTTCGTCCTGCTGATGACGGCCGTCGGCACGCCCTGGGCGGTGATCACCGTGATCGGCTTCGTCCGCTGCCGCGGCGCCTACGACCCGGATTCCCTCCAGGTCTACAACCGCGGCACCCGCGGCGGCGTGTACTGGTACCGGGCGGGCTGGCACGTGCGGGCCGCCGCCGCCTGGGCGCTGGGCTCGGTGGTCGGTGTGCTCGGCGTGGACACGCCCTTCTACCGGGGGCCGCTGCTGCCCCTGACCGGCGGCATCGATCTCAGCTTCCTGCTCGCGGCGGCCGTGGGCGGGCTCGCCTACCTGGCCCTCACCGCCCGCGAGCCGCACCCGGTGGGCGGGGCCGCCCGGCCGCCCGCGGCCCCGGCGCCGGCCCCCGCGGAGGCCGGCTGAGCGGGCCCGACCGGCCGTACGGACGGCCGCGGCCCCCTGCCCCGAACGGGGCGCGGGGGCCGCGGCCGGTCATGATCAGCCCAGGGGGTGCATCCAGCCGTGCGTGTCCCCGGCGACGCCGCGCTGGATGTCCAGGAGCGCCTCGCGCAGCTTGAGGGTGACCTTGCCCGGCTCGCCGTCGGACTGGGTCCACTCCCCGCCCGCGCTCTTGACCGTGCCGACCGGGGTGATCACGGCGGCGGTGCCGCAGGCGAAGACCTCGGTGAGGGTGCCGTTCTCGGTGTCGGCCTTCCACTGGCCGATGGAGACCCGGGCCTCCTCGGCGGTGTAGCCCAGATCGCGGGCGACCGACAGCAGCGAGTCACGGGTGACACCGGCGAGGAGGGAGCCGGTCAGCGTGGGCGTGACGATCTTGACGTGGCCCGCGGCGGCGTCCTCGTACACGAAGTACAGGTTCATCCCGCCGAGCTCCTCGACCCAGGTGTGCTCCACGGCGTCGAGGTAGGCGACCTGGTCACAGCCCTGCGCGGCGGCCTCGGCCTGCGCCAGCAGCGAGGCGGCGTAGTTGCCGCCGGTCTTGGCGTCGCCCATGCCGCCGGGGACGGCCCGCACCCGGTCCTCGGACAGCCAGATCGAGACCGGCTGGACGCCACCGGGGAAGTAGGCACCGGCCGGCGAGGCGATCACCACGAAGAGGTACTCGTTGGCCGGCTTCACGCCGAGGCCGACCTCGGTCGCGATCATGAACGGACGCAGGTAGAGCGACTCCTCGCCGCCGTGCGCCGGCACCCAGTCCTTGTCCTGCGCCACCAGCGCGTCGCACGCCTCCAGGAAGGTCTCGACGGGCAGCTCCGGCATGGCCAGCCGGCGCGCGGAGGCCTGGAAGCGCCGGGCGTTGGCGTCCGGGCGGAAGGTGGCGACGGTGCCGTCGGGCTGCCGGTAGGCCTTCAGGCCCTCGAAGATCTCCTGCGCGTAGTGCAGGACATTGGTCGCCGGGTCGAGCGAGAGCGGCCCGTAGGGCACGAGCTGGCCGTCGTGCCAGCCGCGGCCCTCGGTCCACTTGATCGTCACCATGTGGTCGGTGAAGTGGCGGCCGAACCCGGGGGCGGCCAGGATCTGCTCCCGCTCCGCGTCGGACAGCGGATGCGAGGAGGGCTTGAGCTCGATCGTGGGCGTCGTCATGAGTGCATGTCCTTCACTGCGTGTTCCGATACCGCTCGTCACCGGACCGGCACTCCGGCCGGGGAGTGAGGGGGTGGGCCCCCACCATGCGGCACCGGTGCGGTCTGTACGGCCGCGCTCACGGCAGTTCTTGAACGTACCGGTCGTGCCGGGAACGTCCGAGTTCTCGCGGGCGGCGATGCCACGTCCGATTATCGCTCGTGGCCCCCGGCCACCGGAACCGTGTGCGCGCTCCGGCTCCGATGGTCGCACCTCCGCGGGCCGGGGCGCCGAGCGGGTCACGACATACAGCGCCGGACCTGGACGTATCCGTCCCGGCCCGGCGCTGTGGGTGGTGCGTGTGCGCTGCTGCGGGCCTCAGCCCGCTACGCGTGCGGCGAGCGCGTCGCCGGTCTCGTCGGTGCTGCGCGGCGCGTCGCCGCGGGCCTGGAGGTCGGCCGCTACGGCCTCCTCGATGCGGGCGGCCTGCGGGGCGTAGCCGAGGTGGCGCAGCAGCAGGGCGACCGAGAGGACGGTGGCCGTCGGGTCGGCCTTGCCGGTGCCCGCGATGTCCGGGGCCGAGCCGTGCACCGGCTCGAACATCGAGGGGAACGCGCCGGTCGGGTTGATGTTCCCGGAGGCGGCCAGGCCGATGCCGCCGGTGACGGCCGCGGCGAGGTCGGTGAGGATGTCGCCGAAGAGGTTGTCGGTGACGATCACGTCGAACCGCTCGGGCTGGGTGACGAAGAAGATCGTCGCGGCGTCGACATGCAGGTAGTCGGTGGTGACCTCGGGGTACTCCCGGCCGACCTTGTCGAAGATGTTCTTCCACATGTGGCCCGCGTACACCAGCACGTTGTTCTTGTGCACCAGCGTCAGCTTCTTGCGGGGGCGGGCGTTGGCCCGCTCGTACGCGTCGCGGACCACGCGCTCCACACCGTAGGCGGTGTTGAGGCTGACCTCGGTGGCGACCTCGGCGGGGGTGCCGGTGCGCAGCGAGCCGCCGTTGCCGGTGTACGGGCCCTCGGTCCCCTCGCGCACCACCACGAAGTCGATGTCGGGGCGGCCGGCGAGCGGGGTGGCGGTGTTCGGGAAGAGCTTCGAGGGGCGCAGGTTCACGAAGTGGTCGAAGGCGAAGCGGAGCTTGAGCAGCAGCCCGCGCTCCAGCACACCGGACGGCACGGACGGGTCGCCGATCGCGCCGAGCAGGATCGCGTCGTGCTGCTTGAGCGACTCCAGCTCCTCGTCCGGCAGGGTCTCACCGGTCGCGTGCCATCGCCGGGCACCGAGGTCGTACTCCTTGGTTTCCAGCTTGACGTCCTGCGGGAGGACCGCGGTCAGGACCTTCAGGCCCTGGGCCACCACTTCCCGGCCGATTCCGTCACCGGGGATCACTGCGAGGCGAATGCTGCGAGACATACTGCGGACCCTACGCGCCCGTCCCATTGTTTGACACGTAACGTCCGCCATACGGACATGGGGTGAGCCCCGTGCGCGCACGTGAGGGGCGCCCGGAGTGCGGGCGCCCCTCACGGTCAGGACAGGAAGAGCCAGCGGGTCACGGACTGCCGGATCCGCCAGCAGCAGCGGCACGGTACCGAGGCCTGCCTGGTCGGCCCCGGCCCGCTTCGCACGCGCAGCACGTCAGTGCCCGGTGGAGCCGCCGTTGTCCCGGCGGTCGAGGGCACGTTGCAGGGCGGCCGCCGCGTTCCTGCGGTCGACTTCGTTGGTCGTCCGGACGGAGTGACGGGTCCTGCGGACAGCGGTCTCGGCCATGATGCACGTCTCCAATGCCAGAGCCCCGAGAAGAAATGGGTGCGTCGAACCATGAGCGGCCGGAAAGGGCGGGGGCCCCGGCGCGGCAGGGGTCACCTGCGCGTGCGCACCGGGCCGCATCCGCCAGCGCTCGATGGAGCGCCACGTTCGGCTTCCTACAACGCTAGGACAGCTCGGCCGTGATGTCTGCACAATTACTTGGGCTTCCTACTATCTGAGACGGCGCGCATGCGCTCGAACGAGTGATCCGCGAACATTCCCTGGTCACAGCCGTCCAAGCGCTCCCTAGCGTGACGGTGTCGCCCGCGCCACGAGGCCGAGCCCACCCACACTCAGGAGGAGGTGCTGCACCATGACGCCCGAGACCACGAGAGCCGAGGACCCCGCCCACGGACCGGATCCGGACGAGGCCCTGTGGCAGGCATGGAAAGCCATGAAGCTTCCCGAGGGCCTTCGCGCCGAGTTCATCGAGGGGTTCATCCAGGTGTCGCCCACCGGACGTTTCACACACGGCCTGATCGCCAACCGGCTCCGCCGCGCCATCGACAAGCACCTCGACGAGGGTGCCTACGCGGCGTACCAGGACATGAACGTGGTCCACGAGCAGAAGGTCTGGTTCCCCGATTGCTTCGTCGCGCCGAAGAACCCGAGGGACATGTCTCCGGCGACGGCATCGGTATGGACGCGTCCGGCGTGCAGTTGATCATCGAGATGGTCTCCGGGGGGCACCCCGGCACCGAAAGCGACCGGGAGCGCAAGTGCCGTGCCTACGCCCGCGCCGGCATTCCCGCCTGTGTCCTCATCGACGACCATGACGGCCTCGGGACGGTTTCCGTGCTCACCGTCCCCCGGCCCGACGAGGCGGCTTACGCGGACACCCACCGCGTGGCGTACGGCATCGACATCACCCTCCCCGAAGGCCCCGCCAAGGGCTTCACCATCGGCGAGGAGATCACCGGCCCGCCGCGCAACGCCTGACGCGACACCGACGGCCCGGCGCCCCCGGGGAGAGGGGGTGCCGGGCCGTCGGCGTGCGTGCCGCCCTGGGGTCAGCCCATGTGCGGGTAGCGGTAGTCCGTCGGCGGGACCAGGGTCTCCTTGATGGAGCGGGTCGAGGTCCAGCGCATCAGGTTCTGCTTGGCGCCGGCCTTGTCGTTGGTGCCGGACGCGCGGCCGCCGCCGAAGGGCTGCTGGCCGACGACGGCGCCGGTCGGCTTGTCGTTGATGTAGAAGTTGCCCGCGGCGAAGCGCAGCTTCTCGCAGGTCTCGGCGGCCGCGGCACGGTCCCGGGCGATGACGCAACCGGTCAGGCCGTACGCCGAGGCGGACTCCATCTGGGTGAGCATCGCGTCGTAGTCGGCGTCGTCATAGACGTAGACGCCCAGGATCGGGCCGAAGTACTCGTCCTTGAAGATCTCGTTCTCCGGGTCGGTGGAGACCAGGACCGTCGGGCGGACGAAGTAGCCCTCGCTGTCGTCGTACGTGCCGCCGGCCACGACCTCGACCGTCGGGTCGGCCTTGGCGCGGTCGATCGCCGCCTTGTTCTTGGCGAAGGAACGCTCGTCGATGACGGCGGACATGAAGTGCGACAGGTCCGAGACGTCACCCATGGACAGGGCGTCGACCTCGGCCGCGAACTCCTCCTTGAGGCCGGAGTTCCACAGCGAAGCGGGGACGTAGGCACGGGAGGCCGCGGAGCACTTCTGGCCCTGGAACTCGAAGGCGCCACGGGTCATGGCGGTCTTCAGCACGGCGCGGTCGGCCGTGGGGTGGGCGACGATGAAGTCCTTGCCGCCGGTCTCGCCGACGAGGCGCGGGTAGGTCTTGTAGTTCTCGATGTTGTTGCCGACCGTCTTCCACAGGTACTGGAAGGTCTTGGTCGAACCGGTGAAGTGGATGCCCGCGAGGTCCGGGTGGTTCAGCGCGACCTCGGAGACGTCCTTGCCGTCGCCGGTGACGAGGTTGATGACGCCCTTGGGCAGCCCGGCCTCCTCCAGCAGCTGCATCAGCAGCACGGCCGCGTAGGTCTGCGTCGGGGACGGCTTCCAGACCACGACGTTGCCCATGAGGGCGGGCGCGGTCGGGAGGTTGCCGGCGATCGCGGTGAAGTTGAACGGCGTGATCGCGTAGACGAAGCCTTCGAGGGGGCGGTGGTCCGAACGGTTCCAGACGCCCGGGGAGTTCGCCGGGGGCTGCTCGGCGAGGATCTGGCGTGCGAAGTGCACGTTGAAGCGCCAGAAGTCGATGAGCTCGCAGGGGGTGTCGATCTCGGCCTGCTGGGCGGTCTTGGACTGGCCGAGCATGGTGGCAGCGGCCATCGTCTCGCGCCAGGGGCCGGAGAGCAGATCGGCGGCCTTGAGGATGATCGCGGCGCGGTCGTCGAAGGGCAGCGCGCGCCAGGCCGGGGCGGCGGCCAGCGCGGCGTCGACCGCGTCCTGGCCGTCCTTGACGGTGGCGTTGGCGTACGTACCGAGCCGGGAGGCGTGGTGGTGGGGCTGGACGACGTCGAAGCGCTCGCCGCCGCCCATCCGGCGCTCACCGCCGATGGTCATCGGCAGCTCGATCGGGTTGTCGGCCAGCTCCTTGAGCTTGGCCTCCAGACGGGAACGCTCCGGGCTGCCGGGGGCGTAGGTGTGGACCGGCTCGTTCACCGGCACGGGGACCTGGGTCACAGCGTCCATAGCGGCCGTGTCTCCTTCGATTTCGCTCGTCGGTTGTCGTACGTCGTGGTGCGGCCGCGGCCGCGTCGGGTGGGCGGCTGCGGGCGGCGCCGTCCGGGTGCGCGCCCCGGGCTTCCAGCATCCACCCGCGCCGGGCTTCCCGGGGCTCTCAGCCGCGGGTCGCCGGAGACCGCAGGCTGCGTCTCCCGGAGGATGACCCCCGGACCCCCAGCCGGAAACCGCGGTGGCCCATGGGCGTCAGCCGCGGGTCGCCAGCGACCGCAGGAAGAAGCCGAGGTTCGCGGGGCGCTCGGCGAGCCGGCGCATGAAGTAGCCGTACCAGTCGGTCCCGTAGGGGATGTACACCCGCATACGGTGCCCCTCGGCGACCAGCCGCTGCTGCTCCGCCTCGCGGATGCCGTAGAGCATCTGGAATTCGTAGTCGGCGGGCTTGCGGCCGTTGCGGTGCGCCAGCTCCTGGCCGATGGCCACCATGCGCGGGTCGTGCGACCCGATCATGGGGTAGCCCTCGCCGGCCATCAGGATCTTCAGGCAGCGCACATACGCCCTGTCCACCTCCCGCTTGTCCTGGAAGGCGACGCTCGCGGGCTCCTTGTACGCGCCCTTGACCAGCCGCACCCGGGAGCCTTCCCCGGCGAGCGCGCGGCAGTCGTCCTCGGTACGGAAGAGGTAGGACTGGAGCACCGCGCCGGTCTGCGGGAACTGCTCGCGCAGATCGGCCAGGATCGCGAGGGTGGAGTCGACCGTGGTGTGGTCCTCCATGTCGAGGGTCACGGTCGTGCCGGCCTCGGCGGCCGCCTCGACCACCGGGCGGACGTTCTTCAGCGCCAGCTCGTGGCCGCCGGGGAGCGCCTGCCCGAAAGCGGACAGCTTGACCGACATCTCGGCCTTGACACCGAGTCCCTGCTCCTTGAGGGCCGCGGCCAGGTGCAGGTAGGCATCGCGATTGCGCAGCGCCTCGGCCGGGTCGGTGATGTCCTCGCCCAGATGGTCGAGGGTAACCTCCAGGCCCCGGGCGGCGAGCGACCGCACGGCCGCCATCGACTCGGCCAGCCGCTCGCCGGCGACGAACCGGTCCACGACGGGGCGGGTGACCGGAGCGGCCGCGACGATGCGGCGGATGCTGTCGCTGCGCGCTGCGGCGAGAAGCACGGGACCCAGCATGGGCACCTCCACGATTCAGGGGACGCATGCCGTGCGGACCCCGGACCGGGCGAACGCGTCGGCAAGATTGAGCCACCTGAAACTTAAGGATCGCGCTACTTCCCGGCCATCGACAGCTGTCACGCCTTCGTGGTCGGGATCTCAGACAGATGTATGAGAATGAGGGGAAGGAGCCGAAGCCAGCGATGACTGTGGTGTGACAGTTGTCGAAGATGCCGGAGATGCCGGTGGGGTGGCACCAGGGAGAGGAGCCGGACGGCGGATGCGGGGCGATTACCAGCAGCTCGTGGACGAGATCTCGGCGGCGCTCGGCGCCCCGGCGACGCTGGAGGACCGGGATTTCGGACTGATCGCGTTCGGGGCGCACGAGGGTGACGACGACGACGTCATGGACCCGGTGCGCACCCGCTCGATCCTCCAGCGCCGGTCCTCGGCGGCCGTACGGGCCTGGTTCGAGGCCTTCGGCATCGCCCGCGCCAGGACGGCGCTGCGCATCCCCCCGGACCCGGCCGCCGGGGTCTTCCGGGGGCGGATCTGTCTGCCCGTACGCCATCGCGGCATCGTGCACGGCTACGTCTGGCTGCTGGACGACGGGCATCTGACCGACCTCGAACTGGGCGGCCGGGGCGCGCCGCCCGACCCGCGGATCGCGCAGGCGATGGAGACCGCCTCCCGGATCGGCGCGCTGCTGGCCGACGAGGCCCGCGCCGGGTCCGAACTCGGCGAGCTGCTGCGGGAGTTGCTGGAGGTGCCGGCGGCAGGGCGGCCGGCCGCGGCGGCCGCCCTGCGCGAGGCGCTGCGCGAGGGCCTGCGCTACCCCCCGGGCGCCCCGCTCACGGTGGTCGCGGTGCTGCCCTGGGACACCTCCGACACCGACACCGCGCCGCTGCCGGGGCTGCCGGGCCTGCTCGCCGCGTGCGCCCTGCCCGCGGGCGGCGGCCCGGACGGCGGACGGGGCGGCGACGCGGCCGCGTCCGGCACCGAGAACGGCGCGGGGACGGCCGCGACGGACCGGCCGCGGCCCGCCGCGGCCGTCCCCGCCCTGGCCGCGCTGGTACGGCTGCGCACGGCCGGTGCGCTCGCCCCGGCCCACGCGGTGGCCGAGCAGCTGCTGCGCTCCCCGCGCGCGGGCGCGGGCCCGGCCGGTGCGCCACCGGCCCGGGGCACCGCGGCGGCCGGCGGCGGACAGCCCGCGCCGCTCGGGCCGGGCGCCGCCGGAATCGGCGCCGGCACCGCCGAGTTGACCGCCCTCCCGGCCACCTGGCGCGAGGCGCTGGACGCGGCCCGCGCGGCCCGCGCCGAGCCCCGGCTGGGCCCGGTCACCCAGTGGGACGCGATCGGCGCGTACCGCCTGCTGACCACGCTGCCGGACCCCGCGCCCGACCCGGTCGTCGGCCCGCTGCTGGCCCCCGCGCACGCCGAACTCGCCCGCACCGCCGAGGTGTTCCTCGACTGCGCGGGGCAGGCGAGCCGGACCGCGCAGCTGCTGGGCATCCACCGTCAGACGCTCTACTACCGGCTGGGCCGGGTGGAGAAGCTCACCGGCCTCGACCTGGACGACGGCGAGCACCGGCTGCTGCTGCACATGGCCCTCAAGGCGGCACGGCTGTGAGCGGGCCGGCCCGACCGGCCGCACCGGTGCGCCCGTTCGGGCGAGCCGGCCGGTCCGGACCGCTTCGGCCGGCCGGGTGAAAGCGGCGGCCCGCCCCGCCCGCCGGGAGCCTCGTGCCCCGGCTCACGCCGTTCCCGGCACCCCGCCCGTGGTGACCCGGCGCAGCGCGGTGGCGAGGTCCCGGCCGGTGGGCATCCGGTCCGGGGCGAGCAGCGACTGGACCATCAGGCCGGTGAGCAGGGCCCGGTAGAAGGAGCCGACGACGCGCGCCGTCTCGGCGTCGACCTCGGCGTCCGGCACCCCTTCGAAGGCCGCGACGAGTTCCTCGCCGCCCTCCGGGAGCACCTCGCCGACGGCCTCGCGCAGCGCCTCATCGCGCGGCAGCAGCCCCAGCACCTCGACCTGCGCCGCGATGAACTGCGGTTCCGTGGCGATCCGTTGCAACACCCGGTCCCAGACGGCGGCGAAGCGGCCCAGCGGATCCGCGTCCGGCGCCTGCCCGTCAGCGGCGGCCGGCGGCCGGGCGATCCCCGCGCCCCACTCCTCGGTGGACGCGATGACCGCCTGGCACATCAGCGCGTCCTTGGAGCCGTAGTGGTAGCCGATGGAGGCGAGGTTGGCGCCGGAGGCGGCCACGATGTCGCGGGCGGTGGTGCGCGCATAGCCCTTCTCCAGGAGGCAGCGTTTGGCGCCCTCCAGAAGGTCCTCACGGTGTCCCATGAAGGGAGCCTATCGCCGCCCGTACGCGCGTACCGGACGGATGTATGAGACGTCCGTACACGGCCGCCTCTCCCTGCGCCTTCCCCCGCGGAGCACGGGCGTGTGCGGGCGGAGGCCGCATGCTCGACGGCGGCCTCCGCCGCTCCCCCGGTCCGGGGCACCCCACCCGGTTACCGGAGCCGGTCCGGCCCGGGCCCCTCTCCGGGGTCCGTGCCGTCGTCACTCTCGGGCGCCTGCTCCCTGCCGCGCCGCGCCTCCTCGTCGTCATGGCCGGACGGCCCCGGCCCCGACCGCGTACCGGCGCCCGAACCGGCCAGCGGCCCGTCGACGAGCTTGTTGCGCTCACCGTGCGTCCGGCCCTGCGCGTCGCCCTGCCCGGACGCCCGCGCCCCGGCGTCCCCGGTACCGGCCGGGCCCGCGTCGTCCCGGGCGGGCCGGGGACGCGACGCCGCCGCGCCGGTATCGGGCACCTCACCGGCGGTCTCCGGCGGGTCCTGGGGTCCGGTCACACCCGGCCGGGGCATCCCGTAGTGGCGGTAGAGCTCGGTTTCCTCGGAGGGGTCGAGATGACCGTCGACGTCGATCCGCGGCGCGGCCTTGATGGTGTGCTTGTCGTGCGGAACGTGCAGCTCGTCGCCGGTCCGGGTGGCCCCGGCGAGCGGGATGAAGGTCTCCTTCATCCCGAACAGCCCGGTGCGCACCGTGATCCACTCGGGGTCGTTCGTGGCGTCGTCCCGGTAGACCTGCTGGACCTTGCCCACCTTCACGCCGTCCGTATCGACCACCTGCAGACCGGTGAGGCTGTGCGGGGCATCCCCCAGGGGTGCATTCATGGCGTCCGCTCTCCTTCCACACGCACCGGCCGGGGCACGCGCAGTACCCATTGCGCGCCGCGCGCCTGCCCCGGGCGACTCGGCGGGGCCGCCGGCCCGGGTCCGCGGCGGCCCGACGGCGGCGCCTGCGGCCTCCACGACCTCCCCCACCGCTACGCCATTCGGGTGAACGGCAAGGCGTCGGCACCACGGCCGGGTCGCACCGCCGCCGCGGCCCCGCGAGGCCGGCACAGCGACGGGCCCGGACACCGCCGAAGCGGCATCCGGGCCCGTTGAGCTGCGCAGACCTACGGTCAGTCGCCGAGGTTCACCGCGCGCACCGAGGTCGCGCCGATCTCCTCGGCGATCTCGGTGAGCACATGCGGCGGAATGGTGTCGTCGACGGTCAGCGCGACCAGCGCCTCGCCACCGACATCGGCCCGGGAGACCTGCATCCCGCCGATGTTGATGCCCGCCTCGCCCAGGATCCGGCCGACGGTGCCGACGACACCGGGGCGGTCGCTGTAGCGCAGGAAGGCCATGTGGTCGGCGAGCGACAGGTCGATGGAGTGCTCACCAACCGCGACGATCTTCTGGATGTTCTTGTGGCCGGCCAGCGTGCCGGAGATCGACACCTCGTCGCCGCCCGCCAGGGTGCCGCGCACGGTCACCACATTGCGGTGCTCGGGCGACTCGCTGCTGGTCGTCAGCCGCACCTCGACGCCGCGCTCCTGCGCGAACAGCGGGGCGTTGACGTAGGACACCGTCTCGTCGACGACATCCTCGAACACGCCCTTGAGCGCGGAGAGTTCCAGCACCTTGACGTCGTGCTGGGTGATCTCGCCGTACACCTCGACGTCCAGGCGCATCGCGACCTCGCCGGCCAGCGCGGTGAAGATCCGGCCCAGCCGCTCGGCCAGCGGCAGGCCCGGCTTGACGTCCTCGGCGATCACGCCGCCCTGGACGTTGACCGCGTCCGGGACCAGCTCGCCGGCCAGCGCGAGCCGCACCGACTTGGCGACCGAGATCCCGGCCTTCTCCTGCGCCTCGCCCGTGGAGGCACCGAGGTGCGGGGTGGCGACGACCTGGTCGAACTCGAAGAGCGGCGAGTCGGTGCAGGGCTCGGTCGCGTAGACGTCCAGCCCCGCGCCGGCCACCCGGCCCTCCTTGAGCGCGGTGGCCAGCGCCGCCTCGTCGACGATCCCGCCGCGCGCGGCGTTGACGATCCGGACCGACGGCTTGACCTTGTGCAGCGCCTCGTCACCGATGAGACCGACGGTCTCGGGCGTCTTGGGGAGGTGCACGGTGATGAAGTCGGAGACCGCGAGCAGCTCGTCGAGGGTCAGCAGCTTGACGCCCATCTGCGCGGCGCGGGCCGGCTGCACGTAGGGGTCGTAGGCGACGACCTTCATGCCGAACGCCGACATCCGCTGGGCGACCAGGACGCCGATCCGGCCGAGGCCGACCACGCCGAGGGTCTTCTCGCTGAGCTCGACGCCGGTGTACTTGCTGCGCTTCCACTCGCCGTTCTTCAGCGCGGTGTTGGCCTGCGGGATGTTGCGGGCCGTGGCGACCAGCAGACCGCAGGCGAGCTCGGCGGCGGTGACGATGTTGGAGGTCGGGGCGTTGACGACCATCACGCCGGCCTTGGTGGCGGCGGAGACGTCGACATTGTCCAGACCGACGCCGGCGCGGGCGACGACCCGCAGCTTCTTGGCGGCGGCGATGGCCTCGGCGTCGATCTTCGTCGCGCTGCGCACGAGGACGGCGTCGACGTCGGCGATCGCGGGGAGCAGCTCGGCGCGGTCCGCGCCGTTGCAGTGCCGGATCTCGAAGTCCGGCCCGAGGGCGTCGACGGTGGCGGGCGACAGCTCTTCGGCGATGAGTACGACAGGTTTCGAGCTCACGTGGTCTTCAGTCCTCACTAGTCCTTCGCGGACGGCCGTCCCGACGGCCGAAGGCGGTGAAGGGGGAAAGCCGCGTGGAAGACGCACGACGCTGTGAGCCTGACGCGCTTGTGCAATGCAGTGTAGTGGCGGTGCGGGGCGCGTCCTGTGCCGAAGCGAAAGGATCACCCGTGCGTGGCTCCACGCGGCGGACGGGCGCCGCTGCGTGGCGCGGGAGGCAGGGGGCCGCGGCCGCGCCGCGACCCCCTGTCCGGTGGCTTACGCCTCGTCGTCCACCCAGCTCATGAGCTTGCGGAGCTTCTTGCCCGTGGTCTCCAGCAGGTGGTCCTCGTCGGCCTTCTTGTACTCGTTGTACTTCGGCAGACCGGCGTTGTACTCGGCCATCCAGTTGTTGGCGAAGGTGCCGTCCTGGATCTCGGCGAGCACCTTCTTCATCTCGGCCTTGGTCTGGTCGGTGATGATGCGGGGGCCGGTGACGTAGTCGCCCCACTCGGCGGTCTCGGAGACCGACCAGCGCATCTTCTCCAGGCCGCCCTCGTACATGAGGTCCACGATCAGCTTCAGCTCGTGGAGGCACTCGAAGTACGCGATCTCCGGCTGGTAGCCCGCCTCGACCAGGGTCTCGAAGCCGGCCTTGACCAGCGCCGAGGCGCCACCGCAGAGCACGGCCTGCTCACCGAACAGGTCGGTCTCGGTCTCCTCGGTGAAGGTGGTCTTGATGACGCCGGCGCGGGTGCCACCGATGCCCTTGGCGTAGGAGAGCGCCAGCGCGAAGGCGTTGCCGGACGCGTCCTGCTCGACGGCCACGATGCACGGCACGCCGCGGCCCTCCTCGTACTGACGGCGCACGAGGTGGCCCGGGCCCTTGGGGGCGACCATGCACACGTCGACGTTCGCCGGGGCCTTGATGAAGCCGAAGCGGACGTTCAGGCCGTGGCCGAAGAACAGCGCGTCGCCGTCCTTGAGGTGGTCCTTGATGGACTCCTCGTAGACCTTGGCCTGGATCGGGTCCGGCACCAGGATCATGATGACGTCGGCCTCGGCCGCCGCCTCGGCCGGCGTGACCACGCGCAGGCCCTGCTCCTCGGCCTTGGCCTTGGACTTCGACCCCTCGTGCAGGCCGACGCGCACGTCGACGCCCGAGTCCCGCAGCGACAGCGCGTGGGCGTGGCCCTGGCTGCCGTAGCCGATGACCGCGACCTTGCGGTTCTGGATGATGGACAGGTCGGCATCGTCGTCGTAGAACAGCTCGGCCACTTCGGGTCTCTCCTTGGATCTAGCGGGTGCCCACACAGTACGTCGGGCGGGATGGGGAAGGGCGGGTGGTCTCGCCATGCGGTCCATGTGGTCCTTGCGGGACGCGGCGAGGGGGATCAGGCCGAACGGTCCAGGGCGCGCAGCGAGCGGTCGGTGATGGACCGGGCGCCACGGCCTATGGCGATCGTGCCGGACTGGACGAGTTCCTTGATGCCGAACGGCTCCAGCATCTTGAGCATCGCCTCCAGCTTGTCACTCGACCCGGTGGCCTCGATGGTGACGGCCTCGGGCGAGACGTCCACGGTCTTGGCGCGGAAGAGCTGGACGATCTCGACGATCTGCGAGCGGGTCTCGTTGTCGGCGCGGACCTTCACCAGGACCAGCTCGCGCTGGATGGCGGCGCCCGGCTCCAGCTCGACGATCTTCAGCACGTTGACGAGCTTGTTGAGCTGCTTGGTGACCTGCTCCAGCGGCAGCGACTCCACGCTGACCACGATGGTGATGCGGGAGATGTCGGGGTGTTCGGTGACCCCGACCGCGAGCGAGTCGATGTTGAAGCCGCGGCGGGAGAACAGGGCGGCGATCCGGGCGAGGATGCCGGGGGTGTTCTCCACCAGGACGGAGAGCGTGTGCTTGGACATGGTCTTCTCTCTTCTTCCGTGCGTCCGTGTCGTCCTGGGCTCAGTCGTCTTCGTTGTCGCCGAAGTCGGGACGCACGCCCCGGGCGGCCATGACCTCGTCGTTGGAGGTGCCGGCGGCGACCATCGGCCACACCTGGGCGTCCTCGTGGACGATGAAGTCGATCACGACCGGGCGGTCGTTGATGGCATTGGCCTTGGCGATCACCGCGTCGAGTTCGGACGGGTCCTCACAGCGCATCGCGACACAGCCCATCGCCTCGGACAGCTTGACGAAGTCCGGGACGCGGGTGCCGCCGCTGGCCTTGCCGGCCGTCACCAGCCCGTTGGCCTCGGGGCCGGAGTGCAGCACGGTGTTGGAGTACCGCTGGTTGTAGAAGAGGGTCTGCCACTGGCGCACCATGCCCAGCGCGCCGTTGTTGATGACCGCGACCTTGATCGGGATGTTGTTCAGCGCGCAGGTGACCAGCTCCTGGTTGGTCATCTGGAAGCAGCCGTCGCCGTCGATCGCCCAGACGGTGCGGTCCGGCTGACCGGCCTTGGCGCCCATGGCGGCGGGGACGGCGTAGCCCATCGTGCCGGCGCCGCCGGAGTTCAGCCAGGTCGAGGGCTTCTCGTAGTCGATGAAGTGGGCGGCCCACATCTGGTGCTGGCCGACGCCGGCGGCGTAGATGGTGTCGGCGGGGGCGAGCTTGCCGATGCGCTCGATGACCTGCTGCGGGGAGAGGGTGCCGTCCTCCGGCAGGTCGTAGCCCAGCGGGTAGGTCTCGCGCCAGCGGTTGAGGTCCTTCCACCAGGCGGCGTATCCGCTCCGGGCGGCCTCGCCCAGCTGACCGGCGTCGTGCTCGGCCTGGACGGCGACGATCAGATCGGCGATGACCTCACGGGCGTCGCCGACGATCGGCACGTCCGCGACGCGGTTCTTGCCGATCTCCGCCGGGTCGATGTCCGCGTGCACGACCTTGGCGTACGGCGCGAAGGAGTCCAGCTTGCCGGTGACCCGGTCGTCGAAGCGGGCGCCGAGGGTGATCAGCAGATCCGACTTCTGCAGCGCGGTGACGGCGGTGACCGCGCCGTGCATCCCCGGCATGCCGACGTGCTGCGGGTGGCTGTCGGGGAAGGAGCCCAGCGCCATCAGGGTCGTGGTGACGGGGGCGCCGGTCAGCTCGGCGAGCACCTTCAGCTCGGCGGTCGCGCCGGACTTCAGCACCCCGCCGCCGACGTAGAGCACCGGGCGCTTGGCCTCGGCGATCAGCCGGGCGGCCTCGCGGATCTGCTTGGCGTGCGGCTTGGTCACCGGGCGGTAGCCGGGCAGCTCGGTGTGCGGCGGCCAGGTGAAGGTGGTCCGGGCCTGGAGGGCGTCCTTGGCGATGTCGACCAGGACCGGACCGGGCCGGCCGGTGGACGCGATGTGGAACGCCTCGGCGATCGTCCGGGGGATCTCGGCCGGGTCGGTGACCAGGAAGTTGTGCTTGGTGATCGGCATCGTGATGCCGCAGATGTCCGCCTCCTGGAAGGCGTCCGTGCCGATCGCCTTGGACGCGACCTGGCCGGTGATCGCCACCAGCGGGACGGAGTCCATGTGGGCGTCGGCGATCGGGGTGACGAGGTTGGTGGCACCCGGGCCCGAGGTCGCCATGCAGACGCCGACCTTGCCGGTGGCCTGCGCGTACCCGGTGGCGGCGTGGCCGGCGCCCTGCTCGTGGCGCACCAGGACGTGCCGGACCTTCGAGGAGTCCATCATCGGGTCGTACGCAGGAAGGATCGCGCCGCCGGGAATGCCGAACACGGTGTCGGCCCCGACCTCCTCGAGCGAACGGATCAGCGACTGCGCGCCCGTGACGTGCTCGACGGCGGGCTGCTGCGGTCCGCCGGAGGTACGGGCCCGCGGCTGCGGATGGTGGGCCCCGGAGGCCTGCTCGGTCATCTGCGTCTCTTCTCGAAGCTGAGGTTTTTGACGGATTTGTGAGGTTGCTGTGCAACAAAAAACCCCCCGTGCCAAGTGGCAAGCGAGGGGAGCGCGTCGGTGCGGTTAGCCGGGTTTCGTCAGTGACCCGGCCTCAGCCGACGCGCTTTCCAAGTACGAGAATTCGGGTGCGCATGGCACTGACCCTCCCCCCGCCGTACACCGGGTGTCAAGTGGGTGGGACGGAGGTCTCACTATTTGAGCGCAATGGCGGATGCACGAGCGATTCCGGGCCCGCCGGACCGCCCTGACGTACGGGCAGACCGCTGCCGGTGAGCACCACCGCCCGGCTCTGGACCGCGACGTCCGGGACCGGATAGTGGGCGTGCGTCAGGGACCGCCGCAGCCGAGGTTCGTCGAGCGGCCCGGAGAAGGCCGTCCCCATGCCGTGCGTGCAGCCCATGGAGCGCAGGGCGAGCACCTGCTCGGGCAGATCGACGCCGTCCGCGACGGACTGCATGCCCAGGTCACCGGCGATCCGCAGCAGCCCGGCGGTGATCTTGTGCAGCCGGGCGGACTCCACCACTCCGTCGACCAGCCCGCGATCCAGCCGCAGGACGTCGACGGGCAGCCTGCGCAGCGCGCTGATGGCGGCGAATCCGCTGCCGAAGCCGTCCAGGGCGATCCGTACGCCGAGCCGGCGCAGCGCGACCAGCCGGCGCTCCAGGTCGTCCAGCGGAAGGCGCGGGTCGCTCTCGGACAGCTCCAGGACGAGCGCGCGCGAGGGCAGGCCGTGCCGGGTGAGCAGCGATTCGACGCCCTTGGGGGACAGCGCCTGGTCCAGCAGCCGGCGGGCCGGGAGGCGGACCGCGACCGGGAGCGGATGACCGGCGCGGTGACGGGCCGCGGCCTGCTCGACGGCCGCCTCCAGCTGCCAGCGGTCCAGCTCGGCGGCGCGGTCGCCGTCCTCGGTGTAGCGGCCGCGGTCGCCGACCCGCAGGAACTCCGCCGGGGTGAAGAGGATGCCCTGGGCGGAGCGCCAGCGGGCGTGCGCCGCGACGGCGGTGACCCGCCCGCCGGCCAGCTCCACCACGGGCTGGTGCAGCAGCGAGAAGGCACCGTCCTGCAGGGCGGTGCGGAGCTTGGTGGCCAGCTCGGCGCGGTGCGCCACCTCGGTCTGCATCTGCGGGGCGTACAGCTCCACCCGGCCCTTGCCGGCCTGCTTGGCGCGGTACATCGCGAGGTCCGCGTTGCGCAGCAGGCCCGCGGGGCTGACGCCGGGCTCGGCGAAGGCCACCCCGATGCTGGCCGCCACCCGCACCTCACGGCCGTCGATGCGGTACGGATCCGAGAGCCGGATGCGCAGCCGGTCGGCGATCTCGTGGATCCGGAACTCGCGGGCGGCGATGTCGCGGGTGCCGTCGCCGGTGATCAGCGCGGCGAACTCGTCGCCGCCCAGCCGGGCCGCTATGTCGCCGGCGCGCACCGAGTCGCCGAGCCGGCGGGCGGCCTGGATCAGCAGTTCGTCGCCCGCCTGGTGGCCGATGGTGTCGTTGACCTGCTTGAAGCCGTCGAGGTCGATGTAGAGCACGGCGGTGTCGTGGTCGCTGGCACGGCGGCCGGTGACGGCCTGGGTGACGCGCTCGGTGAACAGGGCGCGGTTGGGCAGGTCGGTGAGCGCGTCGTGCGAGGCGTTGTGCTGGAGCTGGGCCTGCAGCCGGACGCGTTCGGTGACATCGCGGGAGTTGAAGATCAGGCCGCCGTGGTGGCGGTTGACGGTGGACTCGACGTTCAGCCAGCCGTCGCCGCCGGAGCGCTGCTCGCCGGCGCGGAAGCGGCACTCGATCCGGGTGGTCGGCTCGTCCTCGGGGGCGGCGGCGAGGAATCTGCGGACCTCGTGCACCACCCGTCCCAGGTCCTCGGGGTGGATCAGCGAGGCGAGTTCGGAGCCGACCAGCTCCTCGGCGTCGCGCCCGTAGACACCGGCGGCGGCCGGGCTGACGTAGTGGAGCACACCGGTGGGGGCGGCGATCATGATGACGTCGCTGGAGCCCTGCACCAGGGAGCGGAAGTGGTTCTCCTTCTGCGCCAACTCCTGGGTGAGGGTGATGTTGTCGAGCAGCATGATGCCCTGGCGGACGACGAGCGCGAGCACGACCGTGCAGCCGGTGAACAGCACCACGCGGTCGATGCGCCGGCCGTCCAGGACGTTGGTGAGGATGCCCAGCGTGCAGACGGCGGCGGCGAGATACGGGGTCAGGGCGGCGAGCGAGCCGGCGATGGGGCGGCTGCCGTGCGAGGGGACCCGGCGCGCGGCGGGCCTGGCCTCCTCCTGGGTGCACTCGTCGCCCGCGCGGCGGGCGACCCAGGGGGCGTACGCGAGGAGTATCGAGCCGGCGAACCATCCGGCGTCGAGGATCTGGCCGGAGCGGTAGTGCTCGCGCAGCAGCGGGGAGCTGAACAGCGCGTCGCACAGCACCGTCAGGGCGAGCGCCGCGACCGCGGTGTTGATCGCCGAGCGGTGCACCGAGGAGCGCCGGAAGTGCAGCACGAGCACCATGCTCACCAGCACGATGTCCAGCAGCGGATAGGCCAGCGACAGCGCGCTCTGCGCCACGCTGCGGCCCTGGAAGTGGGCGGTGTGGGCGAGCGCGAGGCTCCATGAGAGGGTGACCAGCGACCCGGCGATCAGCCAGGAGTCGAGCCCCAGGCAGACCCAACCGGCCCTGTTCACCGGCCGCTTGGCGAGCACCAGCAGACCGACGATCGCCGGTGGTGCGAACAGCAGGAAGCAGAAGTCGGCCAGGGAGGGACTGGGTACCGTGGTTCCCTCGATGACCTCGTACCAGCCCCATACGCCGTTGCCGAGGCCCGCCATCGAGGAGGAGACGGCGAACAGCATCCAGGCGGGGCGGAAGCGGGTGCGGCGCTTGCGGGCGTACAGACCGCAGGAGACGGCCGCCAGGAGTGCCGCGAAGCTGAGGCCGAAGTCCCCCATGAAGGCCGCGACTTCGGGTGATCCCCAGCCGAAGGCGGCGCCGACGGCATAGCCGCCGCAGACCACGGCGAGGACGACCTGCGGCACCGCGCTCGGCGGACTGCCGGCCGGCGCCGGCGGCCGGGAGAGCATCGCCCCCGGGGCGCTCACCGGATTCTCCTGCCCACCCGTACCGGGCGCCGTCGCGAGCGGCGCTCCCGGGGGTTTCGCCCTATCCCCGCGGGCGCTCGTGGATCGTGCTTCTCGCGCATCGTCCATCGGTCGTACATCGCCCGTCGCCCCCCTCGAGTCCCGGATCCTTCGCATCGCGCCGCGTCCTTCCCGGCGTCGTCCCCGCTCGGACGATACACCAGTTCCGTCACTCAGGGACATAGTGTCTCTACGGAGCGTGACTGGGGGCGGAATTGCGCCTACTCCCCGCAGTCTTACGGACTCGTAGCGCTACCCGCGACCGCTTCAGCCGGCGGTGGCGACCACGTTCCGCAGGGGCTCGCCGGCCGCGAAAAGCGTCAGCTGATCCCTCAGCAGCCGCTTCGCGCGGGGCAGGAAGGCAGAACTGGGGCCACCGACGTGTGGAGTGATGAGCACGCCGGGAGCGTGCCACAGCGGATGCCCGGCGGGCAGGGGTTCCGGATCGGTGACATCGAGCGCCGCGCGCAGGCGCCCGGACTGGAGTTCGGCGAGGAGCGCCGCGGTGTCGACGATCCCGCCGCGCGCGATGTTCACCAGCAGTGCGCCGTCCTTCATCCGCGCCAGGAAATCGCGTCCGACCAGGCCACGCGTCGCTTCGGTGAGCGGGGTCGCCAGCACGACGACGTCCGCGCCGGGCAGGAGGGCGGACAGGTCGGAGAGTGGATGCACAGGGCCGCGCACAGTGTCACGCGCGGTGCGTGCGATGCGCACCACCCGCGCACATTCAAAGGGTGTGAGCCGGTCCTCGATGGCACTGCCGATCGAACCATAGCCCACAATGAGGACCGATTTGTCGGCAAGCGCGGGCCGGAGGTCCGGCCGCCACTCCCCCGCGTCCTGGCCCCGTACGAAGTCGGGAACGCCGCGCAGCGCGGCGAGGGTCAGCGTCAGCGCCAGCTCGGCGGTGCTGGCGTCGTGCAGCCCGCGGGCGTTGCACAGCCGGGCGCCGACCGGCATCCGGGACAGCCCCGGCAGCATGTGCTCGACACCGGCGGTGAGGGTCTGCACCACCCGCACCCGGCCCATCCGGGACAGCGGGCGCAGGCTCACCTCCACGTCCTTCATATAGGGGACCGCGTAGAAGGCGCACCGCTCCGGGTCGGCCGGGTAGTCGGGGCCGGCGTCCCAGTGAACGTAGCGGAGGCCACCGGGGAGCCCCTCGATCTCGTCGGGCGGGATCGGGAGCCACACGTCACGGGCCTCGGTGTGCGCCTCGGTGCGCTGGTCTGCGGTTGCCATGACCGCAGGCTATGCGAAGAGATGTTCTGCCCAGACGTTAGTTTGGTCTGGCCCTTGAGCGGGGGCGAGGGGATGGAGGCACAACCAGGTGGAGCGCAGGACAATCGGTGCGGCGGCTCTCGAAGTGGGCGCCATCGGACTCGGCTGCATGCCGATGAGCTGGGGGTACACCGAGTCGCAGCGCAGCTTGGACAGCTCGCTGCGGGCCGTGCACACCGCGCTGGACCGGGGGTGCAGCCTGCTCGACACCGCCGACATGTACGGCCCGTTCACCAATGAGCTGCTGGTGGGGCGGGTGCTCAAGGAGCGGCGGGCGGAGGCGTTCGTCTCGACCAAGTGCGGGCTGCTGGTGGGTGAGCAGCACATCGTCGCCAACGGGCGGCCCGGGTACGTGCGGCGTGCCTGCGACGCCTCGCTGCGGCGGCTGCAGACCGACCGCATCGATCTCTACCAACTGCACCGGGCCGACCCCGAGGTGCCCATCGAGGAGACCTGGGGAGCGATGGCGGAGCTGGTGGCGGCCGGGAAGGTGCGCTCGCTGGGGCTGTGCGCGGTGGGCGCGCGGGCGGTGCGGCCGGCGCGCGCGGGCCGTGCCGAGCGGCGGCCGGCCGGCGGCGGGCCGCGGAGGCGCTCCCGGATGCACGACGGCACGCTGGCCCAACTGGAGCGGATCCAGCAGGTGTTCCCGGTCAGCAGCGTGCAGGCCGAGCTGTCGGTGTGGTCGCCGGAGGCGCTGGAGGAGCTGCTGCCGTGGTGCGCGTCGCGGGGCGTGGGCTTTCTGGCGGCGATGCCGCTGGGCAACGGCTATCTGACCGGCACCCTCACCCCGGGGCAGGGCTTCGAACCGGAGGACACCAGGGCCCGTCACCCGCGGTTCACCGCCGAGATGATGGCCGCGAACCAGCCGGTGGTGGCGGGACTGCGGCGGGTCGGCGCGCGTCACGACGCGACGCCGGGGCAGGTGGCGCTGGCCTGGGCGCTGGCGCAGGGCCGGCACGTCGTCCCGGTGCCGGGGACGAAGAAGGAGCGCTGGGCCGCGCAGAACGCCGCGGCGGCGCAGCTGACGCTCTCCCGTGAGGACCTGGCGGAGATCGCCGCGCTACCGCCGGCGCGCGGGTCCTGGTACTAGGGCGAAGCCCCTCACGGGCCCGGGTGCCTCCGGGTCCGTACGCGCGCCGCGGGGTCGCGGCCCGGCCGTCCGCGGGATCCCGGCGGGCGGGAGTGGCGCCGCCACGGCCGGGGCACGGGCGTCGGGCGGTGCGATGTGGTGGGGTGGGGCACGTCCCGCCGACGAGAGGACCCTGCCGTGCAACGCCGTCACCGCACCGCCGTGTTGGCCGCCGCTTCACTGCTGCTGGCGGCGGGCTGCTCGTCCGGCGGCACCGCGCCCCGGGGCGGTGGGGCGTCCGCCGGCCCGGCGCACAGCGGCGCCGCCTCGCCGGGCGCCGCCCCGTCGTCCGGCGCGCCGCCCGCCAAGGGCTCGGTGAGGGTGACCGCCACCCTGGTGAAGGGGCTGAAGTCGCCCTGGGGCGTGGCGGTGCTGCCGGGCGGGGACCTGCTGGTCTCCTCCCGTGACACCGGGAAGATCGTCCGGGTCGCGGCGAAGAACGGGAAGATCACCGAGCTGGGGTCGGTCCCGGGCGTGGACCCGGGCGGCGAGGGCGGGCTGCTGGGGATCGCGGTGTCCCCGTCGTTCGGCACCGACCATCTGGTGTACGCCTACTTCACCACCGCGTCCGACAACCGCATCGCCCGCATGGTGTACGACGCCAGGCGTCCGCCGGGCAATCAGCTGGGCGCGCCCGACACCGTCTTCAAGGGCATCCCCAAGGGCGAGATGCACAACGGCGGCCGGATCGCCTTCGGCCCGGACGGGATGCTCTACGCCGGCACCGGCGAGACCGGCGACACCGGGCTGGCCCAGGACAAGAAGTCGCCGGCCGGCAAGATCCTGCGGATGACGCCGGACGGCGAGCCGGCGCACGGCAACCCCGAGGCGGACTCGGTGGTGTACGACTACGGCCACCGCAATGTGCAGGGGCTGGCCTGGGACGGCGACAAGCGGCTGTGGGCCTCGGAGTTCGGCCAGCACACCTGGGACGAGCTCAACCTCATCGAGCCGGGCAGGAACTACGGCTGGCCCGAGGCCGAGGGCAGGGCCAGGGGCAAGGCGGCGGGTTCGGGGTTCGTGAACCCGGTCGAGGAGTGGCGGACCGCGGATGCCTCGCCCAGCGGCATCGCCTACGCCAAGGGCTCGATCTGGATGGCCTCGCTGCGCGGCGAACGGCTGTGGCGGATCCCGCTGAACGGGACCGAGCCGGTGGCGGCCCCGCAGGCCTTCCTCCGGGGCACCTACGGACGACTGCGGACGGTCGTGGCGGCCGACGACGGCACGTTGTGGCTGGTCACCAGCAACACGGACGGGCGGGGCACACCGCGCAAGGGAGATGACCGAATCCTCCGCCTCACGGTGAGCTGATCCCACTGATCCCCTTTTCGGGTGACCTGCCTACACTCGGTACCGGGGACGGGTGTACGTCACGCCGAAGAGGGGACAGGCACCGTGTTCAATGTCGTGGAAGAGCTGTTCGCGCCGGGCCGTCAGCACACCGAGGAGGAGCGGCAGCGGATGACCCTGGTCGTCGACGACGTGGGGGATGCCGACCCCTCGAAGGGGCCGATCGACCTCTCCTCGGGGACCGTGGTCGTCAAGGCGCCGCAACGGCAGCGGGACGCGGCGGACCAGGGCTAGGCGGGCTGTTCGGGCCGACCGGCAGGCCACCGCGCCCCCGCCGCCCGGCGCCGCGTCACGCACCCCGGGCGGGCACCCCCGGCACCGGTTCGCCGAAGAGACGCAGGCGGTGGGCCACCGCACCCGCCTCGCCGCGGCCGGAGACGCCCAGCTTGGCGAGGATGTGCGAGACATGGACGCTGGCGGTCTTCGGTGAGATGAACAGGGCGTCGGCTATCTGGCGGTTGCTGCGTCCGTCGGCGACCAGGCGGAGCACCTCGCGTTCGCGCGGGGTCAGCCCGAGGTCGGTGGCGGGGGCGGCGGGCTCCTCTTCCGCGCCACGACCGCCGCGGTCGCCCGTGCCCCGGCCGGCGCCGTCCCCGTCGCCTGCGCCCTTGCTCGTGCCCGTGCCGTCGCCGTCCGCCGGTATCAGGCCCGGCAGGGGGACGCGGGCCCGCTGGGCGAGGAGGGCGATCTCCTCGGCGAGCGGGCGGGCGCCCATCGTGACCGCGGCGGTGTGTGCCTGGGCCAGCACGAGCACGGCGGCCTCACGCGGGGTGCGGCCCTGGAGCCCGGCGGTGGCCCGCTCGCCGGTCTGGAGCAGTGATTCGGCCCAGCGGTAGCAGGCCCGGGCGAGCTCGTGCGGGCGCTCCAGCGGTTCGAACGCGGCGACCGCCTCGGCCCAGGCGTCCGGGCTCTCGCGGCCCTCGGCGCGGCGGAGTTCGGCGTCCACCGCGAGGCCGTACGCCACCGAGACGGGCAGGAGCCTGGGCAGTTCCTTGGCGGCCTGCCGGACGCGGGCGAGGAAGGCGGCCCGTCCCGGCCCGGCGGCGGGCAGGCCCCGGGCGTCCGACTCCACGGCGGCGGCCGACCACAACAGCGGCCAGGCGTAGCGCTGGGTACCGGGCGGGAAGCCGTCGCCCAGGGCCCGTTCGGCGAGGGACCGGGCGTCGAGGAGGTGGCCCCGGCGGGCGGCGAGGCGCAGGGCGTGCCGGGCCATGGGGAGGGTGTGCTGCGGCTGGGGGTCGTGGGTGCCGTAGTGCTCACGGGTGACGGCGAGTTCGCGTGCGGCCTCGGCGAGGTCGCCGCGGTCCAGGGCGAGGTGGGTGAGGCGGTTGGCGGCCAGCGCGAGCGACCGGGGGCTCTGGGCGAAGCGGCGGGCGTCCGCCGCGGCCCGGGCCGCCTCCTGCCAGCGGCCCAGCGACTGGAGCGATTCGGCGCGGTTGCCCAGCACCCAGCTGGTGCGGTCCTTGAGGCCGTAGCGGGTGGCGAGTGCGACGCCCTGCTCGGTGACCTCGACGGCTTCCCGGGAGCGGCCGATGCTCTCCAGGACGGAGGGGAGGTTGACGTGGCCGCGTCCGACGATGCCGAAGTAGCCGCGGTCGATGGCGCGCTCCAGGGCCGAGCGGAGTTCGGCGAGGCCGCCCTCGACCTCCCCGGCGTCCACCCGCAGGCTCCCCAGGGTGACCCGGGAGTTCAGCTCGGCCTCTTCGTCGCCGACCAACAGGGCGAGTTCCACGGCGCGTTCGGCGGTGGCGAAGGTGCCGGGGCCCGGTTCGTGCAGCATCGCCCAGCTGGCGACGGAGGCCATCACGGCGGCGTGCACGGGGGACGGCGGCAGGCCGCGGACCAGCTCCTGCGCGGTGCCCAGGTCCTCCCAGCCGTCGCCGCGGCCGGTGCCCTGGCTGAGCCGGGAGCGCTGCATCAAGAACCACGCCGTGCGCAGCGGGTCGCTCTCGCCGCGCAGGGCCCGCAGGGCGCGCTTGGTGATCGTGAAGGCCCGCTCGGCGTCGCCGGACAGGCGGGCCGCCACCGCGATCTCGGCGAGCAGATCGAGGAAGCGCAGGGCGTCGTCGTCGCAGCCGCAGGCAGGGTAGGCCTCGGTGTAGTCGACGGGGCGGACGCCGTGGCGGACCTCCGGGGGCGCGTCGTCCCACAGCTCCAGGGCGCGGTCCAGCAGCCGCAGTTGCTCGGTGTAGGCATGGCGGCGGCGGGCCTGGACCGAGGCGGCGAGGACGGCGGGCAGGGCCTTGGCGGCGTCATGGGCCTTGTACCAGTAGCTGGCCAGACGGGCGGCGCAGAGGTCGGCGCGGACCAGCGCGGGGTCGGCCTCCAGGGCCTGGGCGTAGCGGCGGTTGAGGCGGGTGCGTTCCCCGGGGAGCAGGTCGTCGACGACGGCCTCGCGGGCCAGGGCGTGCCGGAAGCGGTAGCCCTTGCCGTCCTCGGTGGGCACCAGGATGTTGCTGCCGACGGCGGCCCGCAGCGCCGTGATGAGGTCGTCCTCGGGCATCCCGCAGACGGCGGAGAGGAGTTCGTGTTCGACGGTGGAGCCGCCCTCGGCGGCCGTGCGCACCACCCGCTGGGCGTCCTCGGGGAGCGCCTCGACGCGCACCAGCAGCAGATCGCGCAGCGGGTCGCTCAGGCCGTGCAGAGCGCCGTCGGCGAGGCCGCGGGCCAGCTCCTCGACGAAGAAGGCGTTGCCCTCGGAGCGCTCGAAGACCCGGTCGACGGTGTCCTCGGCGGGCGCGCTGCCGTTGATCCCGGCGATCTGGCAGCGGACCTCGTCGCGGGTGAAGCGGGCCAGCTCGATGCGCCGGACCGTGCGCATCCGGTCGATCTCGGCGAGGAAGGGGCGCAGCGGGTGGCGGCGGTGGATGTCGTCGGAGCGGTAGGTGGCGACCAGCAGGACGTTGGCGTCGTGCAGGGCCCGCAGGAGGTAGGCGAGGAGTTCGCGGGTGGAGCGGTCGGCCCAGTGGAGGTCCTCGACGACGAGGACGAGGGTGCGGTGGGCGGCGAGCCGCTCCAGGAGGCGCGCGGTCAGCTCGAAGAGGCGGGCGCGGCCGATCTCCTCGTCGTGCACCCCGCCGGGCGTCTCCCCCAATTCGGGCAGGATCCGGGCGAGTTCGCCCTCCTGGCCGGCGACGGCGGCGGCGAGTTCGCCGGGCAGATGCCAGTTGAGGGTGTGCAGGAGCGCGGAGAAGGGCGCGAAGGGCAGGCCCTCGGAGCCGATCTCGATGCAGCCGCCGAGCGCGACGAGGGCGTCCCGGCCGCGGGCGGCCTCGCAGAACTCCTCGATGAGGCGGGTCTTGCCGACGCCGGCCTCCCCGCCGATCAGCACGGCCTGCGGCTCGCCGGTCGCCGCGATGCGGGCGAGCGCGGCGCCGAGCGCGGTGAGTTCGGCCGCGCGGCCGACGAACACGGGACTGACGGACCTGGTCTCCACGCCGCTGAGCATCGCACAGGGGTCCGACAGCGGGGCAGTGGATTTCGGTGGCCGCGGCGCCCGGCCCGGTGCGGGGAGCACCGGGTCCGGGCGGGCGGTGTCCGGGCCGCCGGGGTGGCCGGCGCGGTGGGCGTCACGGGCGGCGCCGGGTCAGGCGGTGGCGCGGCGGATCCGCGCCCACCGATCCCGTGCCCTCACCGGCCGTTCGGGGTCGTCGCCCCCGGGACGGGCGGCGGCGCGGCGACCGTCGACCGCCGCACGCGCCAGACGCTGCCGGTCGGCCGCGCGGCGCAGCTCTTCGTGGCGGACCCGGATCTCCAGCTCGGAGTGGAACACGGTGTCTCCCTGAGACGGTGAGGTGGTGCCTCGACGGCTTGTCGAGGTGCACCACCCTCGTCGCCCGAGGGGGTCCGCCACATCGGGAAGGTTCCCGATCTCCGCGCCGGCACGGTCCTTAGAATCCGGCGCCGGAAGACGCGGGGATGCCTAGGGAGGGCGGGTGCGTGCCCTAGGGAACCGGGGAACCGATGGCGGGGCGCGGCGCGCGCACCCCGTCGGGCGCGCCCCGCCTCCGGGACGGCGAAGGCCCACCGGCAGAACCGGTGGGCCTTCCGTCGGCGGCCCGTGGGCCATGGCTCCTTACGGGGCCGCGGGGCCGCCGCCGGCTCCGGCGCCCTTCGGGACGACGGGCATGTTCGCGAACAGGTCGAGGTACATGCCGGCGGAGATCAGGATCCCCAGAACGCCGAGCGCCAGTCCGCCCCAGGCCACGGCCCGCACCCAGGTGGCGCGGCGGCCGGTGAGCACCACTACGGCGGCGATCACGGCGAGCAGCGCGAAGACGCCGTTGACCAGCGCGGTGGTGTGCCAGGGGGTGCCGTAGACGGCGGCGATCTGGTCCCTGGTCTTGCCGGTCTGGAGGTTGATCTGGCCCATCAGGGTCTGCCGCTCGGCCATCAGGGTGCCCAGCCAGGTGCCGGTCACGGAGGCCAGGCCGAGCCCCGCGGCGACCACGGCACCGGCGCCGGCGGCGACCGTCGCGGCGGCCCGGGCGGGCACGGTCTTCCCGTCCACGCCGCCGTCGGCCTCCTCGTCGTCCCGCTCGCTGTCCTCGTCCTGCTCGGCGAGGGCCGCGTTGTCATCGGGCTGTTCGTCCGCCTTGGCGGCGGCCTTCGCGGCCGCTTCCGCCTCGGTGGTCTCCGGGATCGCAGCAGTGTCCGTCGCCGCGTCGGTCCCCGTGGCGGACTGGGCCGGCACGGTCGTCTCGTCGGTTCGCTTTTCGGTCGTCCTGGTCGTTCCCATGGGCGCGACCGTAGGTGCCGTGTCTGAGAGTCTGATGAGAACGGCTCCGGGAGGCGGCCGACGCGCGGCGGCACGCCGTGCGGGCGGTCCGCCGCGGGGCGTCCGGCGGCCGTGGTTCAGGCTTCCACCAGCGGCTTCTCGCCGTCGCGCGGACCGCCCTGCGGGTGCACGGCGGCGACCTGCTCGGGCGGCGGCTCGATGCTGATGCGGGGCAGCCACCGGCCGAGCCAGGACGGCAGCCACCAGTTCGCGCCGCCCAGCATGTGCATCAGGGCGGGCACCAGCAGCGTACGGAGCACGAAGGCGTCCAGGGCGACGGCGGAGGCCAGGCCGATGCCGAACATGGCGATGGTGCGGTCGCCGCTGAGGATGAAGGCCCCGAAGACGGCGATCATGATGATCGCGGCCGAGTTGATCACCCGGCTGGTCTCGGTGAGGCCGACCCGTACCGCCCGCCGGTTGTCGCCCGTCAGCTGCCACTCCTCGTACATCCGGGAGACCAGGAACACCTGGTAGTCCATGGACAGCCCGAAGAGCACCGACACCATGATGACCGGCAGGAACGGCTCGATCGGCCCGGCGCTGCCCAGCCCGAGCAGCTCGCTGCCCCAGCCCCACTGGAAGACCGCGACGACGATCCCGAACGACGAGGCGACCGCGGCGATGTTCATCAGCGCGGCCTTCAGCGGGACGCCGATGCTGCGGAAGGCGAACAGCAGCAGGACCGAGCCCAGGGCGATGACCATCCCGATGAACAGCGGCAGCTTGCCGACGATGATGCCGGCGAAGTCGTCGTAGCTGGCGGTGATGCCGCCGACCCGCACCTTCAGCGTGGTGGCGCGCCCGGCCTCGGGCAGCACCTCGCCGCGCAGACGGGCCACCAGGTCGGAGGTCTGCCGCGACTGGGGCGAGCTGTCGGGGACGACGGTGATCACGCCGGTGCCGCGGCCGCCGTTGAACTCGGGGCCGCTGACCTGGGCGACGCCGGGCACCTCCCGCAGCCGGTGCGGAAGCTTGTCGAAGGCGATCCGGTCCTTGGCGCCGTCCAGGGTGCCGACGAGCGTCAGCGGCCCGTTGAACCCGGGCCCGAAGCCGCTGCCTCCGTCCGCGCCGGGTCCGCCGCCCGCCAGCAGGTCGTACGCCTTGCGGGTGGTGGAGGTGGCCGGGTTGTTGCCCTGGTCGGAGGTGCCCAGATGCAGACCGAAGGCCGGCAGCGCCAGGACCGCCATGACCACGGCCGCGGTCAGGCCCAGCAGCTTGGGGTGCCGTTCGACGAAGCCGGACCAGCGGGCGGCGATGCCGGTGGTCTTCTCGCGACGCGGTCCGTGCGCGGCCAGCTGCCGGCGCTCGCGGCGGCTCAGCGCCCGCGTCCCGATCAGCCCGAGCAGCGCCGGGAGCAGGGTGACGGAGGCGGCCACGGTCAGTACGACGGTGAGCGAGGCGGCGAGGGCGACGCCGTTGAGGAAGCTCAGCCGCAGGATCAGCATGCCCAGCAGCGCGATGCAGACCGTGGCCCCGGCGAAGACGACCGCGCGCCCGGACGAGGCGGCGGCGCGGGTGGCGGCCTCGTCGACGGACAGGCCCGCCCGCAGGCCCTTGCGGTGCCGGGTGACGATGAAGAGCGCGTAGTCGATGCCGACGCCGAGGCCGATCAGCATCCCGAGCATCGGGGCGAAGTCGGCGACGGTCATCGCATGGCTGAGCAGCGCGATGCCGGCCGAGGCGGTGCCGACGGCGGCCACCGCGGTGAGGATCGGAAGGAAGGTCGCGGCGAGCGAGCCGAAGGCGAGGAAGAGCACCACGGCCGCGGCGCACAGCCCGATGATCTCCGGCAGCTGGGCGCGCGGCGCCTCGGTCACCGCGATCCCGGCGCCGCCCAGTTCGACCTGGAGGCCGTCGCCGGACGCGCGCCGGGCGGTGTCGACGACCGTGCGGACCTGGCCGGCGTCCAGCTCGTCGGTGGGCCGGTCGAAGATCACGGAGGCGTAGGCGGTACGTCCGTCCCTGCTGATCTGCCGGCCGTCCGTCCCGTGGGAGGCGCCCGCAGCGGGCCGGTCGTAGGGGCCGCGCACCTCGGCGACGCCGGGCAGCCGGGCCACCTTCTCCAGGGTGTGCGTCATCGTCTTGGTGACCGCGCCGGAGCGCACCGTCCCGGAGTCCGTGTGCCACACGACGGTGTCACTGTCGCCGGACCGCCCGGGGAACTCCTTGGCCAGCAGCGCGGAGGCCTGGCTGGATTCGGTCCCCGGCACCTCGTAGTTGTCGGAGTACGCGGACCCGGTCAGCCCCGCGGCGACGGCGACCCCCGCGAACGCGGCGAGCCAGAGCAGCAGCACCACGAGGCGGCGCCTGAGACACCACCGAGCCAGAGCGGTCACGGACCTCGTCTGCTTCCCGGGTCGTGCGTCGATATCTCCCGGAGGACGGGTGGTGCCGAGCGCGGATGAACGATGACATGTGAAAGAGCAACGGTGAACGGCGCGGGGCGGCAGCGGCCTGCCGCGCGCCTCCGGAGAGGGCGCGTCCCACCTGTTCGGACCTGTTCCGAGCAGGGTCGCAGCCCGAAAAGATCCTTTGACGGCTTTGTGGACTTCCCCACAGAAGGGGAATGCGGGAACTCTCCGCCGGGCCGGGCCGGGAGGGCCGGGCGCCCGCCCGGCCCCCGAGTCTCAGCCGGTGACCGATTCCTGCCCGTTCTCCAGGTGCCCCATCAGCCGCCGGTGGAAGCTCGCGTCCTCGGCGACCGTCAGGCGGAGGTCGTACCAGCCGTGCGCGTCCCGGGTGTCGTACGCGAGGGTGCGCGCGGCGCCGGCCCGCACGGTCACGGTGCGCGGCGCCGTCTGCGCGTACGCCAGCGGGCCGAGGGTGAGGGTCAGCGCGGCGCGGCCGGGGTTGGTGAGGGTCAGATGGAGGGTGCGCCGCGCCGCGTCGATCCGGGTGGCGATGCCGAGGGCCGCGGCCGCGCCCTTGGCCGTCCCGGCGAACTCCCGCCGGAAACCGTTCGGCCCGGTCACCGTGAACCGGTAGGTACCACCCTTCACCGGGACATCCCACTCGCCCGTGCCGTGCACCTCGCGATGCTGCGGGGCGTCCCACTCCTTCGCGTACGGATAGAGCGCCAGGTGCGCCGAGGCCCGCCCCGCGTTGCGCACGGCCAGCCGGAAGAGCGCGGCGCCCGGGTCGAAGCCGCCGTCGGCGTCCGGCTGGTACGGCAGCGCCCTGGCCGGCCGGCTGCCGGGCTCCTGCCGGGGCAGCTCCTGGTGCAGCGGCGGCCACGGTGACCAGCGCCCGGTGAACTCCGGGACGGCCCCCGGCCGGTGCACCGCCGGCTGCCGGCGCCCGCGCGAGAAGTCGAAGGCGGTGGTCAGATCCCCGCAGACGGTGCGTCGCCAGGCGCTGATGTTCGGTTCCGCGATCCCCGTCCAGCGCTCCAGGAACCGGGTGATCGAGGTGTGGTCGAAGACCTGCGAGCAGGCGTAGCCGCCGACCGACCACGGCGAGATGACCAGCATCGGCACCCGGACGCCCAGCCCGGTCGGCAGCCCCTGCCAGAACTCCCCGTCCGTGCCGGGCGGCGGCACCGGCGGCGGCACGTGGTCGAAGAACCCGTCGTTCTCGTCATAGGTCAGGAAGAGCGCGGTGTGGCGCCAGACGTCCGGGTGCCCGCCGAGCGCGTCCAGCACCTGGTAGACGAGGGTGGCGCTCGCGGCCGGGGAGGAGGCCCCGGGGTGCTCGGAATCGGCGGCCGACGGGACGAGGTAGGACACCTCGGGCAGCGTGCCGGCCGCCACGTCGGCGGCGAAGGCGGTGGCGGTGCTGCCCGGCAGGCCGCGTCGCAGCGCCCGCTCGAACAGGCTCCGCTCGCCGCGGTCCAGGCCCGCCACGCCCTCCTCCAGCAGCGTCTGGAGCCGGGCGCGCCCGGCCTCGTCCGCGCCGGCCGCCCTGGTGTAGAAGGCGGTCATGGTGTGCACCCCGTCCACCTTCACCAGGGCCTTCTTCGCGACCGCCTTGAAGACGGCGAAGAACTCCAGGTTGTTGTCGGTGAAGTTGTCCCACTCCTGGTAGACCCGCCAGCTGCGGCCGGCCTGCTCCAGCCGCTCGGCGTAGGTGGTCCAGGTGTAGCCGGTGTGAGTGTCCTCCTCGTAGGCGTCGTTGCCCACCGCCCGCGCGCCGTTGGGCTCGAAGCCCGTCCAGCCGCTCACCAGGTGGTTGCGGTTGGGGCTGGTGGAGGAGTGGATGGCGGAGTGGTAGGCGTCGCAGACGGTGAAGGTGTCCGCAAGTTCGTGGTGGAGCGGGATGTCCTGCCGGTCGTAATGCGCCATCGTGGCGGCCGTCTTGGCGGTGACCCAGCCGTTCATCCAGCCGCCGTGCCAGGCCACCGCCCCGCCGAACCAGCTGTGGTCCAGGGCCCCGATGTACTGGAGGTCCTTCTTCTGCGCGGTGGCCGCCGCCCGCACCGGGAAGGGCAGTACGGTGCCCAGGCCCAGCAGCCCCGGCTGCGCGTAGACGCTGCGGCCGCCGGGCAGTTCGACGGCGTTGCGGTCGGCGTAGCCGCGGACGCCGCGCAGCGTCCCGAAGTAGTGGTCGAAGGATCGGTTCTCCTGCATCAGCACGACGACGTGCCGGATGTCGGCCGGCCCTTCTGCGCCCGTCGCCGGCCGCGCCGCGTCGGCCGCCAGCGCCTGTTGCAGCGACGGCGGCAGCAGTGAGCCGGCCACCGCCGCCCCCGTTACCGCGGCTCCCGCTCCCAGTACCCGTCTACGAGACCACTCCGCTGCCACGCCCGACCTCCCAGTCGACGGCCCTCGCCACGCGCCCCGCCCGTCCGGTGCGACGCGGCGACGGGGACGGTAGCGGACGGACGCGCCGGAGGACAGGCATGCGGGGGACCAACTTCACTTTGCCCGAGGCGAGTTGAATGGGAGTCCGGCAGGGCCGATTCCGTGCGGTCCGGAGGGTCGACGGCGGCTCACCCCACAAGTCCCCCGTGCGCCGGACCCCTTGACCGCCCTATTGGTCTGAACCATTCTGTGGCCAGAAGCGGTGGCCACCGTCTTGCTGCAGTTCTCCCCGTGTTCCCCCCTTCGGCACTGGAGACCGCCATGCCACGCACCGCGCGCCCCCGCCCACCCCGCCGCAGACGCCCGCTCACGGCGGCACTGACCGCCCTCGCCGCCGCCGCGGCCACCCTCGCCGGCTCCGCCCCGGCCACCGCGGCCGAGGTCAACGCCGCCAGGAACGCGGGCTACGAATCCGGCCTCAGCGACTGGACCTGTTCGGCGGGCAGCGGCGGCACCGTCACCTCCCCCGTCCACAGCGGCAGCGGCGCCCTGAGGGCCACCCCCACCGCCGCCGACAACGCCACCTGCTCCCAGACCGTCGCCGTCCGGCCCGGCTCGGCCTACACCCTCAGCGCCTACGTCCAGGGCTCCTACGTCTACCTGGGCGCCTCCGGCACCGGCACCACGGACGTCTCCACCTGGACCCCGTCCGCCACCGGCTGGCAACTGCTCAGCACCACCTTCACCACCGGCCCCGAGACCACCTCGGTCACCGTCTACACTCACGGCTGGTACGGGCAACCCGCTTACCTCGCCGACGACTTCAGCGTCCTGGGGCCCGACGGCGGGGGCGGCACCGACCCCGGGTCACAGGTCCCGGACGCACCCGGCGGCCTCACCGCCGGCACGGTGACCCCGTCCTCCGTGGCCCTGTCCTGGACCCCGGTCGCCGGCGCCACCGGCTACACCGTCTACCGCGACGGCACCACGTACGCGGCGGTGAGCGGGGCGTCCACGACGGTCACCGGCCTGGCCGCCGCCACCTCCTACCGCTTCCAGGTCTCGGCCACCAACGCCGCCGGCGAATCGGCCCGTTCGGCGCAGCTCACGGTCGCCACCGCGCCCTCCGGAAGCGGCGGCTCCCCCGCCGTTCCCCGGCACGCGGTCACCGGCTACTGGCAGAACTTCGACAACGGCGCGACCGTCCAGAAGATCAGCGACGTGCCCGCCGCGTACGACATCATCGCGGTGGCCTTCGCGGACGCCACCACCACGCCGGGCGCGGTGACCTTCTCCCTCGACTCGGCCGGCCTGGGCGGCTACACCGTCGACCGGTTCAAGGCCGACATCAAGGCCAAGCAGGCGGCCGGCACCTCCGTGGTCCTCTCCATCGGCGGCGAGCGCGGCACCGTCTCCGTCAACGACGCCACGTCGGCGGCCAACTTCGCCAACAGCGCCTACGCCCTCATGCAGGAGTACGGCTTCGACGGCGTCGACATCGACCTGGAGAACGGCCTCGATGCGACCTACATGAGCCAGGCGCTGCGCGCGCTCTCCCAGAAGGCGGGCGGTCGTCTCGTCCTCACCATGGCCCCCCAGACCCTCGACATGCAGTCCACTTCGGCCGGCTACTTCCGCACCGCGCTGAACGTGAAGGACATCCTCACCGTCGTCAACATGCAGTACTACAACAGCGGTTCGATGCTCGGCTGCGACGGCAAGGTCTACTCCCAGGGCACCGTCGACTTCCTCACCGCCCTGGCCTGCATCCAGCTGGCGGGCGGCCTCGCCCCGTCCCAGGTGGGCCTGGGGCTGCCCGCCTCCCCCCACGGCGCGGGCAGCGGCTACGTCGCCCCGTCCGTCGTCAACGCCGCCCTGGACTGCCTCACCAAGGGCACGTCCTGCGGCTCCTTCAAGCCGGCCAGGACCTACCCGGACCTCCGGGGCGCGATGACCTGGTCGACCAACTGGGACGCGGCGAACGGCAACGCCTGGTCGAACGCGGTCGGCCCGCACGTGCACGGCCTGCCGTAGCCCTTGCCGCCACAGTCCCGCTCCCCTCCGCACGGAGAGGGGCGGGGCCGGTGGCCCGGCCACCACCGGAAGCGGGCCCCTCTTGCCGGGCCGGACGCGCAGCCGCACGGATCACGGCTGGGCCGCCGCGGCGACGCGCTGTGCCTCCTTGTGCACCAGGGAGGTCAGCTTGCCGGGCGTCAGCTGGGCGGTGGGCCCGGGAAGGGGACGGCCGTTGATCTCGACGACCGGCACCTCCCCCAGGCCCGAGGCGGCGAATTCGGACTGCGACCGCGCCACCCAGCCCTTCCGCTCGCTGCGGTCGACACACGTCTCGAACGAGTCGTGATCGATCTTCCCGGCCTTCTTCGCCAGGTCCGACAGCAGCTTGCGGTCCGTGAACGCGTCCTTGGCGGGAGCGGGCTGGTGCTGCCATATCTGGTCCATGAACGGGGCGAACCGCTTCTGGTCCTGCGCACAAGCGGCCGCCGCGGCCGCTTGCGTCGCCCCGCTTCCGCCGTACCGCTTGTCGCTCTGGGTGACGAGACGGTAGTTGATCTGGGCCTGACCGGACGCGAGAAGACGGGAGAACGTGTCCGCGTACCGCTGGGCGAACTCCCGGGACTGCGGGCTGCGCGGGTCCTCGTACACCGTGAGCGTCACCGGCACGGTCGGCCGGACCGGCAGGTCGAGCCGCGTTCCGCCGGACTGCCCCACCGCGCCCTTCGGCGCGTTCACCGCGGTCGCCTCGTGAGCGCGGGCGACCTGGCCGACCGTCGCCGCCACTCCGCAAATCAACGCGAAACCCAGGGCGGCGACGCCGTAGAGACGCCAGTTCCTGCGCGGCGCACCGGGACCCTTCCCGGTCGCCTTGCCGTCGCCCTCACTCATCCCCGCAGAGGACAAAATACGTACCCTTCATCCCTCACCCCCGGCGTGCTCGACAGGACTGCCGCCCGCACCGCCGGGTCTTCATCGGCGGCCGCCGCACCCCACGGTCGCCGCTCCGGTCACTCGCCGAGTGTGCCAAACCAAGGCCCCGCGGACGTTCGAGATGTCGCGCGCGGCCACATCCCCGCACGAGGACCACGGCGGCTCACTCCCCGCGACGGCCGGCCACGCCCACCCACGCACCCTCCTCCACCACCACGGGGCACCCCCTCGCCCCTCCCACCCATCGTCTACAGTCTTGTAGACAAAGCCGGACGGTGGCCGCCGCTCACGCGTGGCCGACCGCCCGGCGCCCGACATGCACAAGCTTGCCGACACGGCGCACCGCGCCGGAAGGGCGGACAGGACGATGGCGCAGCCGAGCAGCGAGGCGCTGAGGCGACCGGTGGGCGGGGAGGGGGCCCGCACCCCCGCTCCCGTGGGCGGACCCGGGCCGGGCTGGAGCAAGGTGCCGCAAGTCACGGCCCTGTTCTGGGCAGTGAAGGTACTCACCACGGGCATGGGCGAGACCGCCTCGGACTACCTCGGCCGGACGCTCGGCCCGATACCGGCCGGCACCCTCGGACTGGCCGGGCTGGTGGCCCTGCTGGTCCTCCAGTTCCGGACCACCCGCTACCGCCCCTGGGTCTACTGGTCCGCCATCGTCATGGTCAGCGTCTTCGGCACGATGGCCGCCGATGTCGTGCACGTCATGGCCGGCATCCCCTACACGGTCTCGGTCCTCGCCTTCTCCCTCGGCCTCGCCGCGCTCCTGACCGCCTGGTACGTGTCCGAGGGAACGCTGTCGATCCACAGCATCCGCACCCGCCGCCGCGAGACCTTCTACTGGGCGACGGTCCTCACCACCTTCGCCCTCGGCACCGCGGTCGGCGATCTCACCGCGGGCACCCTGCGCTGGGGCTACCTGCCCTCCGGCCTCCTGTTCACCGCCCTCATCGCGATCCCCGCCCTCGCCGGCCGCTTCCTCGGCCTCAACGCCGTCGCCGCCTTCTGGTGGGCCTACGTTCTGACCCGCCCGCTGGGCGCCTCCTTCGCCGACTGGATGGGCGTCTCCCCCACCCACGGCGGCCTCGGCTGGGGCACCGGCCCGGTCACCCTGGCCCTCCTCGCCCCGATCGCCCTCCTCGTCGGCTACCTGGCACTCCGCCAGGGGGACACCCCGGACGAGCACCCGCCGACGGGCACCGCCTCCTGAACGCGGGGCGGCGGGCAACGGCACGCACCACCCGCCGCCACCCAAGTGGCACCTCGCCATCAGGACCCGAGCAACACCGGTGCGAGTTGCCGCAGTTGCTCGACCCCCAGGCCGCCGTCCCCCGCCACGGGCTGGACGGCGACATGGTCCGCTCCGGCGTCGTTTGAGCGGTCCGCGGCGCCCGGCCGACGACGAAGCGGCCGCCCCTCCGCAAAGGGGCGGCCGCTCGGCGTTGCCGGGAGGTGGCGGGGGTCAGCCCTCGACGCCCAGCCTTTCCAGGATGAGTTCGCGGACGCGGGCCGCGTCCGCCTGGCCGCGGGTGGCCTTCATGACGGCGCCGACCAGGGCGCCGGCCGCGGCCACCTTGCCGCCGCGGATCTTGTCGGCGATGGCGGCGTTGGCGGCGATGGCCTCGTCGACGGCGGTGCCCAGGGCGCCTTCGTCGGAGACGACCTTCAGGCCGCGCTTCTCGACGACGGTGTCCGGGTCGCCCTCGCCGGCGAGGACGCCCTCGATGGTCTGGCGGGCCAGCTTGTCGTTGAGCGAGCCGTCGGCGACCAGCGCGGTGACCCGGGCCACCTGCGCGGGAGTGATCGGCAGGGCGGCCGGCTCGACGCCGTCCTCGTTGGCGCGGCGGGCCAGTTCGCCCATCCACCACTTACGGGCCGAGGCGGAGTCCGCGCCGGCGTCGACGGTGGCGGTGATCAGGTCGACCGCGCCGGCGTTGAGGATCGACTGCATGTCGTGCTCGGAGATGCCCCACTCCTCGCGCAGCCGGTTGCGGCGCAGCCGCGGCAGTTCGGGGAGCGCGGCGCGCAGTTCCTCGACCCACTCGCGGGAGGGGGCCACCGGCACCAGGTCCGGCTCGGGGAAGTAGCGGTAGTCCTCGGCGTTGTCCTTGATGCGGCCGGCCGTGGTGGAACCGTCCTCCTCGTGGAAGTGCCGGGTCTCCTGGATGATCGTGCCGCCGGACGAGAGCACCGCGGCGTGCCGCTGGACCTCGAAGCGGGCCGCACGCTCCACCGAGCGCAGGGAGTTGACGTTCTTGGTCTCCGAACGCGTACCGAACTTCTCGGTCCCCCGGGGGCGCAGCGACAGGTTCACGTCGCAGCGCATCTGGCCCTGTTCCATGCGGGCCTCGGAGACGCCGAGCGCCTTGATGAGTTCGCGCAGCTCGGCGACGTACGCCTTGGCGACCTCGGGGGCCCGCTCGCCCGCTCCCTCGATCGGCTTGGTGACGATCTCGATGAGCGGGATGCCGGCACGGTTGTAGTCCAGCAGGGAGTGCCGGGCGCCGTGGATGCGGCCGGTGGCACCGCCGATGTGGGTGGACTTGCCGGTGTCCTCCTCCATGTGGGCGCGCTCGATGTGCACCCGGAAGATCTCCCCGTCCTCCAGCTGCACGTCGAGGTAACCGTCGAAGGCGATCGGCTCGTCGTACTGGGAGGTCTGGAAGTTCTTCGGCATGTCCGGATAGAAGTAGTTCTTCCGGGCGAAACGGCACCATTCGGCGATGGAGCAGTTCAGGGCCAGGCCGATCTTGACGGCGGACTCGACACCGATCGCGTTGACGACCGGCAGCGAGCCGGGCAGGCCCAGGCAGGTGGGGCAGGTCTGCGAGTTGGCGTCCGCGCCGAGGGTCGTGGAACACCCGCAGAACATCTTGGTCTTGGTGCCGAGCTCGACATGGACCTCCAGGCCCATGACGGGGTCGTACGTCGCGAGGGCGTCCTCGTACGACACCAGGTCAGTGACAGTCACGGTGAAACTTTCCCTCTCAGCCCAGCAGGACGTCGTCGTCGCCCAGGCGCTTCAGTTCGCGGTAGAGGATCGCCAGGCCGGTGACGATCGCCGCGGCCGACACGGCGGCGTCGACCAGCCGCAGCGTGTCGCTCTCCTGACGGGCCAGCTTCGCCTGCTTCGCGACGCTGATGGCGCCGAACGCGGTGCTGCCGATCGACAGGTACAGGCCGCCCTTGGACTTCTTGAAGTTCTTGGCCTTCTTGGTCATGGCGCTCACAGTGCAGGTGCCTCCTCTAGCAGCGGGTGACCCCACTTGTCGGTGAACGCGGCCTCGACCGCGGCACCGACCTTGTAGAGCCGGTCGTCGGCCATGGCGGGGGCGATGATCTGCAGGCCCACCGGCATCCCGTCCTCGGGAGCCAGGCCGCAGGGCAGCGACATCGCCGCGTTGCCCGCCAGGTTGGTGGGGATCGTGCACAGGTCGGCGAGGTACATCGCCATCGGGTCGTCGGCGCGCTCGCCGATCGGGAAGGCGGTGGTCGGCGTGGTCGGCGAGACGATCACGTCGACCTGCTCGAAGGCCTTCTCGAAGTCGCGGGTGATCAGCGTCCGCACCTTCTGGGCGGAGCCGTAGTACGCGTCGTAGTAGCCGGAGCTGAGCGCGTACGTGCCGAGCATGATCCGGCGCTTGACCTCGGCGCCGAAGCCGGCCTCACGGGTCAGGGCGGTGACGTCCTCGGCGGACTTGCTGCCGTCGTCGCCGACCCGCAGGCCGTAGCGCATGGCGTCGAAGCGGGCCAGGTTGGAGGAGCACTCCGAGGGCGCGATCAGGTAGTACGCGGACAGCGCCAGGTCGAAGGACGGGCAGTCCAGCTCGACGATCTCCGCGCCCAGCTCCTTGAGCAGCGCCACGGACTCGTCGAAGCGCTGGATGACGCCGGCCTGGTAGCCCTCGCCGCGGAACTGCTTGACGACGCCGACGCGCATGCCCTCGACGCTGCCGTTACGGGCGGCCTCGACGACCGGCGGGACCGGCGCGTCGATGGAGGTGGAGTCCAGCGGGTCGTGGCCGGCGATGACCTCGTGGAGCAGCGCCGCGTCCAGGACCGTGCGGGCGCAGGGGCCGCCCTGGTCCAGGGAGCTGGAGAACGCCACCATGCCGTAGCGGGAGACGCCGCCGTAGGTGGGCTTGACGCCGACCGTGCCGGTGACGGACGCGGGCTGGCGGATGGAGCCGCCGGTGTCCGTGCCGATGGCGAGCGGGGCCTCGTAGGAGGCGAGGGCGGCGCTGGAGCCGCCGCCGGAGCCACCGGGGATCTTGGTGAGGTCCCAGGGGTTGCCGGTCGGGCCGTAGGCGCTGTTCTCCGTCGACGACCCCATGGCGAACTCGTCCATGTTGGTCTTGCCGAGGATGACGACGTCGGCGGCCTTGAGCTTCTTGGTCAGCGTCGCGTCGTAGGGCGGCAGCCAGCCTTCGAGGATCTTCGATCCGACGGTGGTGGGGATGCCCTCCGTCGTGAAGATGTCCTTGAGCGCGAGCGGGACGCCGGCCAGCGGGCCGAGCTTCTCGCCACGGGCGCGCTTGTCGTCCACGGCGCGGGCCTGGGCCAGCGCGCCCTCGCGGTCGACGTGCAGGAAGGCGTGCACCTTCTCGTCGACGGCCTCGATACGGGCCAGGTGGGCCTCGGTCACCTCGACGGCGGTGACCTCGCCGGCGGCGATCTTCGCCGCGATCTCGGCGGCGGTGAGCTTGATCAGGTCTGCCATGGCCCTAGCTTCTTCGTTCGCTTCTCCGCCCGCGCGGCGCAGAGGTGCGGCTTTCGCGGTCGGGTGCGGCCCGGCGGCCGCGCGTGCGTCGCTCACGGTCACTCCTCCCCCAGGATCTGCGGCACCTTGAAACGCTGCTGCTCCTGGGCCGGGGCGCCGGAGAGCGCCTGCTCGGGGGTCAGCGACGGACGGACCTCGTCCGGCCGCATCACGTTGGTCAGGGGCAGCGGGTGGGAGGTCGGCGGTACGTCTTGGTCGGCGACCTCGGAGACGCGGGCGACCGCGCCGATGATGTCGTCGAGCTGTCCGGCGAAGTGGTCGAGCTCTTCGGCCTGCAGCTCCAGACGTGCCAGCCGGGCGAGGTGGGCGACCTCCTCGCGCGTGATGCCAGGCATGCAGCGATCCTCTGCTGGGTTCTCGGAGTGTTCTTGGCTGTAGCTATATGCGGGCCCAATCCTATGGCGTACCGCAGGGGAATTGCGCAGGGCTTTCCCGCGGGGGCGGGCGGGCCCGCCACGGGCCGGGTGGCGGCCCGCGTCCGGGGGCCGGGTGGGTGGGCGGCGGGCGTCCTTCGGGGGCGCCCGTCGGCGGCGGCCCGTCGGCCGGGGCCGGCCTTACGGTCCGTCGGCCCCGGGATCCTCCCGGACGGGATCGACGGCCCCGGGATCGACGGCTTCGGCCCCGGTGGCCTCGGCCCTGCCGGGCCCGGACTCACGGGTCTCGGCCCCGTCGCCCCGGGGATCGTCGCGGGCGGGCTCGGTGCGGCGATCACTGCGGCCGGGCGGGAGCTGCGGCACCGGGCGCGGCGGCGGACCCTCCGTGGGACCTTCCACGGGGGCTTCGGTGGTGGCCTCGGCGGTGGCTTCGGGGTGTTCTTCGGAGCGGGGATGTGGGACGGCCGGTGGCCGGGTCAGTTCAGGACCTGTCCCGAAGGGCGCTCGGCGGCCTTCTCCGCCGCAAGGGCGGCCGTCTCCGATTCACGCTGCCAGCCGCGTTCGCCGCGGGCTCTGAGCCAGGCCGTGGTTTCGTCCGGTGGCATCGCTGCGGCCACCAGCCAGCCCTGTACGGCGTCACAGCCGAGGTCGCGCAGCCGCTCCCAGGTCTCGTCGTCCTCGACGCCCTCCGCGACGACCAGGAGCCCGAGGGAGTGGGCGAGGTCGAGGGTGCAGCGGACGATCTCGGCGTCCTCGGTGTCGACCGCCAGCCGGGCCACGAAGGAGCGGTCGATCTTGAGCTCGCTGACCGGCAGGCGCCGCAGATGGACCAGGGAGGAGTAGCCGGTGCCGAAGTCGTCGAGGGACATCTTCACGCCGTGCGCGGTGAGCCCGGCGAGGGTGTCGGCGGCCCGCTGCGGGTCCTCCAGGAGGACATGCTCGGTGATCTCCAACTGGAGGGCTCCCGGTGGGACGCGGTGCCGGGCCAGCCGGGCGGCGACCGCGCCGGCGAAGCCCGGGGAGTGCACATCGCGCGGGGAGACGTTGACCGCGACCGGCACCTCCAGGCCCATCGCGCGCCAGCGCGCCACCTGGGCGAGCGCGGTCTCCAGGACGTATTCGGTCAGCCGCGGCATCAGCCCGGAGGACTCGGCTATGGCGATGAATTCGTCGGGTGGGACCCTGCCGCGGTCCGGGTGCACCCAGCGGACCAGTGCCTCCAGACCGGCGACATGGCCGTCGAAGCCGACCTTGGGCTGGTAGTGCAGCTCGACGTCGCCCGCGTCCAGGGCGCGCCGCAGATCGCCCAACAGGCCGAGCCGGTCGGGGGTGTTGCCGTCCCGCTTGGCCTCGTACAGCTCGACGCCGCTGCGGTCCCGCTTGGCCTGGTACATCGCCACATCGGCGCGGCGCAGCAGGCCTTCGGCGTCCAGGGCGTGGTCGGGGAAGACCGCGACCCCCGCGCTGGCCTCGAGCACGAGGGTCAGCCCGTCGAGGTCCAGCGGCGAGCCGAGGGCGGCGACGAGATGGCGGGCGACCCGCTGGGCGCTGGTGAGGGAGTCGGTGGTGGGCAGCAGGACGGCGAACTCGTCGCCGCCGAGCCGGGCGGCCTCGGCGCCGCGCGGGAGGGCGTGCCGCAGCCGGTCGGCGATCTGGAGCAGCAGGCGGTCGCCGGCGAGGTGGCCGAGGGTGTCGTTGACGGAACGGAAGCGGTCCAGGTCGATGAGGACCAGCGCGGAGCGGGCGTTGACGCGCTCGGCGTCGTCCAGCGCGGTCCAGGTGCGCTCCAGCAGCCACTGGCGGTTGGGCAGGCCGGTGAGCGGGTCGCGCAGCTGCTCCTCGGCGCGGGCGCGGGCTATCCACAGGGTGGAGTCCAGCGCGATCAGCGGGACCGCGAACAGCGGCAGCAGCAGCGGGGCGTGGACGGCGCAGACGGCGATCAGCGGGGAGATGCCGAGCAGCGCGGTGCCGACGAGCGCCTGCCGCACGACGGCGGTGCGGGGGATGGCGGGCAGCTGGCCGGTGCGCGGGGTGAGGCTGAGCCAGAGCAGCCCGCGGCTGACGGCCAGATAGCCCGCGGCGGTGACCACGACCTCGGGGAGGACGGAGAGGTTCCAGGACGGCGGCGACCACGGGTGACGGACGCTGGAGGCCACCCCGAACGCGGCGAGGCCGAGCGCCGCGGCACCGATCCCCAGGACGTCCACGGCGCCGTGCACCAGGGCCTGGCGCCAGCGGTGGCGGCGGGCGGCGCCGACCAGGACGACGACGGAGAGGCTGACGAGGGCGGCGGGCACCCAGCCGAACAGCAGCAGGACGGCGAGGGCGAGGGCGGCGCCGGAGCCCGTGCCGCCCCACCAGCGGTCCCGGCCGAGGGCGACCAGATGGCCCACGATGATGCCGGTGAGGAGCGCCAGCGACCAGCCTATGGAGCCGCCGGGGAACAGCGCGTCGCCTTCACCGAGGTTGACGAGGACGCCCGTGGCGAGCGCGAGGCCCGCCACGGTGACGATGGTCGCGGGCAGCGCGGGCACGACGAGCCGCCGGAGCCGCGACGCCGGAGCGGCGCTGTCGGTCGGTTTCATTCCGATCCCTCTCACAGCCGGCTGTGCCCGCGCCACGGCAGGCGCACTCCTCAACAGTAGGCCGCGGAAGGCCGCCTCGGGCAGCGATCGGTGACGGTTGCCCGAATGCGACCAGGCGTCGCGGATCAATCTGGTATGCGCCGATGGGATGACACCTCACTCCTCCTCAGGCGGAGTGACAGCTACCGCTCGTGCCGCGTCGGGACCCTGTTCCAGCAGCACCGCGAAGCCGTCATCGTCCAGCACGGGGACCTTCAACTGCATGGCCTTGTCGTACTTCGAACCCGGGTTGTCACCCACCACTACGAATCCGGTCTTCTTCGAAACGGAACCGGTCACCTTCGCTCCGAGGTTCTGGAGGGCCTCTTTCGCGCCATCTCTGGTGTGTGACTGAAGTGTGCCCGTTACGACGACGGTGACGCCTTCGAGCGGCCGCGGGCCCTCGTCACCCTTGTGTTCCTCCTCCATGCGGACACCGGCGGCCCGCCAGCTCTCGATGATCTGCTGGTGCCAGTCCACGGCGAACCACTGCTTCAGGGAGGCGGCGATGGTGGCCCCGACGCCGTCCACGGCGGCCAGCTCCGTCTCGTCGGCGTCCCGGATGCGGTCGAGGGAGCGGAACTCCCGGGCCAGCGCCTCGGCGGCCACCGGGCCCACATGACGGATCGACAGGCCGGTGATGATGCGGGCCAGCGGGCGCTGCTTGGCCGCCTCGATGTTCTTCAGCATGGCCAGCGCGTTCTTTTTCGGCTCGCCCTTCTGATTGGCGAAAAAGGTGACAACCTTTTCCTCGCCGGTCTTCGGATCCCGCTTGGGCAGACCCGAATCGGGGTCCAGGACATAGGACTTGATGGGCAGCAGCTGCTCGATGTCGAGGCCGAAAAGATCTCCCTCGTCCTTCAGCGGCGGCTCCGCGGGCTCCAGCGGCTGGCTGAGGGCCGTGGCCGCGACATAGCCGAAGTTCTCGATGTCCAGGCACTTGCGGCCGGCCAGGTAGAACAACCGCTCGCGGATCTGGGCGGGGCAGGCGCGGGCGTTGGGACACCGCAGGTCGATGTCGCCCTCCTTGGCGGGCTGCAGCGCCGTCCCGCACTCGGGGCACTCGGCCGGCATCACGAACTCCCGCTCGCTGCCGTCCCGCAGGTCCACGACCGGGCCCAGGATCTCCGGAATGACGTCACCGGCCTTGCGGATCACGACGGTGTCGCCGATGAACACGCCCTTGGCCTTGACCACGTCCTGGTTGTGCAGCGTCGCGAACTCCACCTCGGAGCCCGCCACCGTCACCGGCTCCACCACGGCGTACGGCGTGACCCGGCCCGTACGGCCGACGCCGACGCGGATGTCGACCAGCTTGGTGTTGACCTCCTCGGGCGGGTACTTCCAGGCGATCGCCCAGCGCGGTGCGCGCGAGGTGGAGCCCAGCCGCCCCTGGAGCCGGATCTCGTCCAGCTTGACGACCACGCCGTCGATCTCGTGCTCGACGGCCGTACGGCGGGTGTCCGCGTCGCCGTAGTGGGCGATGAACGCGCGTACCGCTTCCAGGGAGTCGACGACCTCGTTGTGCGTGGCCGTCGGCAGGCCCCACTCCTTGAGCAGGTCGTAGGCCTGCGACTGGCGGTCGATCTCCAGGCCCCGGCGGGCGCCGACGCCGTGGACGACCATGTGCAGCGGGCGGCCGGCGGTGACCTTGGGGTCCTTCTGCCGCAGCGAACCGGCCGCGGCGTTACGGGGGTTGGCGAACGGCGGCTTGCCCTCGGCGACCAGCCGCTCGTTGAGCTCCAGGAACTTCTCCATCGGGAAGAAGACCTCCCCGCGCACCTCGACCAGCTCCGGGACCCGCTCGCCCGTCAGACGGTGCGGGATCTCGGCGATCGTGCGGACGTTGGGGGTGATGTCCTCGCCCGTCCGGCCGTCCCCGCGGGTGGCGGCGCGGGTCAGCCGGCCCTGCTCGTAGGTGAGGTTGACCGCCAGGCCGTCGACCTTCAGCTCGCACAGGAAGTGGTAGCCGGCGCTCCGGGGGTCGCCGCCCAGCTCACCGGCGAGCCGCTCGGCCCAGGCGGCCAACTCCTCGTCGTCGAAGGCGTTGTCCAGCGAGAGCATCCGCTCGCGGTGCTCGACCTCGGTGAACTCCGTGGCGTACGCGCCGGCGACCTTCTGGGTCGGGGAATCCGGGGTGCGCAGCGAGGGGTGCTCGTCCTCCAGGGCCTCCAGGGAGCGCAGCAGCCGGTCGAACTCCGCGTCGCTGACGACCGGGGCGTCCTTCACGTAATACCGGAAGCGGTGCTCCTCGATCTGCTCAGCGAGCTGCGCGTGCTTCTCCCGCGCCGCCGCGGGCACGTCGGATTCCGCTGCGTGCTGTTCGCCAGCCACCGTCTTGTCCTCCCGTGGTCCTTGAGTGCGGTCACTCAGGGTTGTCTGCGAGTGATCTCGCCGCCCGGACGCAGTGGGCGAGGGCAGAGCGGGCATAAGCGGGCGAAGCGCCCGCGAGCCCGCACGCGGGAGTGATCACCACGGACTCGCTCAGAGTCCCCGGCGTCAGCCCCAGCCTGCGCCACAGCGTCCTGACACCCATGACGCTACCGGCAGGGTCTGACAATGGACCGTCCACGCCCGGCACCACGCCAGCGAACAGCCGCGTCCCGCCCTCGACGGCCTCCCCGACCGCCTCCTCCTCACGCTCGGTGAGCAGCGAGAAATCGAACGAGATGCCCGCGACACCGGCGCGCCGCAGCAGACCGAAGGGCACATCGGGGGCGCACGAGTGGACGACCACGGGACCGCCGTCGGCCACCGCGACCAGATCGCGCAGCGCGCCCTCGACGACGGACCGGTCGACGGCCCGGTGGGTGCGGTAGCCGCTGGCGGTCTTCACCCGCCCCTGGAGCACCGCCGTCAGCGACGGTTCGTCGAGCTGCAGCACCACCTGGGCGCCCGGCACCCGCCGCCGTACGTCCGCGAGATGGCCGCGCAGCCCCTCCGCCAGGGACGCCGCGAGATCCCGGCAGGCCCCGGGATCGCCGACCGCCGCCTCGCCGCCCCGCAGTTCCAGGGCGGTGGCCAGGGTCCACGGGCCGACCGCGGAGACCTTCAGCGGCCCCTGGTACCCCTGGGTGAACTCCTCCAGGGCGTCGAGATCCTCCCCCAGCCAGGAGTGGGCGCGCCGGGTGTCGCGGCCCGGCCGGTCACTGATCCGCCAGCCGCTGGGCTCCACATGACCGTAGACCTCGACGAGCATCCCGAGGGTCCGCCCGATCATGTCGGCGCCGGGCCCCCGGGCCGGGAGTTCCGGCAGGTGGGGGAAGGATTCCAGCGACCCGGTGACGGTCTTCGCCGCTTCCCGCGCGTCACCGCCCGGCATCGATCCGACCCCGGTCGCCGCGCCCGCGGCCCACTTCTGCGTGCTGTTCTCACTCACCCAGGCAGGGTATGCGGCGGCACCCCGGCCGGGGTGCGGCGGGACGGGCGGCACCGGCCGCCCCCGGCCCGCACGCCCGCTCTTCACGCCCGGGTGCGGGTGCCGGTACGCGCGCCGGACCGGCCGCGTCACCGGCGCTTCGCTCCGCGCACCCGGCCCGCCGCCGCCGGCGGCTAGCGCCCCGGTCGCACCGACACGTCGTTGATCTCCGCGTCCCGCGGCAGATCGAGGGCCGTGAGGATGGCCGTCGCCACGGACTCCGGGTCGATCCAGCGGGACGCGTCGTACTCCTTGCCCTCCTGCCGGTGGGTGCTCTCCTGCATCGGCGTGGCCGTCCGCCCCGGGTAGACCGACGTCACCCGGATCCCGTTGTCGTGCTCCTCCGCGCGCAGCGCGTCGGCCAGCGCCTTCAGACCGTGCTTGCTCGCCGCGTAGGCGCCCCACTCGGCGCGCGCGCTCAGCCCGGCACCGGAGTTGACGAAGACGACATGTCCCTTGGCGACGCGCACCAGCGGCAGCAGCATCCGGGTCAGCTCGGCGGGCGCGACCAGGTTGGCGGCCAGCTGCCGCTGCCAGGCCTTGGCCGGCAGATCGCCGACCGGACCCAGCTCGATCACTCCGGCGCTGTGCACCAGGGAGTCGATGCGGTCCGGCAGCGGCTGCTGCCCGAAGGCCCACGACAGCTTCTCGGGGTGCGCGAGGTCACCGACAAGCGTGCGCGCGCCGGGGAACTGCTCGGCCAGCTCCTTCGCCCGGACCGCGTTGCGCGCCAGCAGCCACAGGTCCTCCCCGCGCTCCGCGAGCCGCCGTGCGACCGCCGCTCCGATGCCCGACCCTGCGCCCGTGATCAAGTGCGTACCCATGGGGCGATCCTAACGAGCGGGAGACGGACGCCGCGGGGTGGAGGGAGAGCAGCGGCCCGGCGGAGGGAGGGCGGCCGGGGCCTCGGAAGCGCGGAGGCCGCGGAAGGGGGCGTTCAGGCCCCGTTGCCCGCGCGCTCCTCCAGGTACGCCAGCGCGCCGGCGCCGTCGGCCGCGAAGAAGACCAGGTCGGCGAGCGGTATCGGCAGGAACCCCTCCGACTCCATCCGCCGGAACTGCTCCTGCAACCCGTCATAGAAACCTGCGGTGTTCAGCAGCACCACCGGCTTGGTGTGCAGCCCGTGCTTGCGCAGCTCCAGGATCTCGGTGGCCTCGTCCAGGGTGCCCGTGCCGCCGACCATGACGACGAGGGCATCGGCGCGCGCCAGCATCTGCGCCTTCCGCTCGGCGAGATCCTTGGTGACGATCATCTCGTCGGCCCCCTCACGGGCCTTGTGCGCCAGGAACTCCACGGAGACACCGATCAGCTTCCCGCCGGCCCGCTGCACCCCGTCGGCCATGACCTTCATCAGGCCGGTGTCCGAACCACCCCAGACCAGCGCATGACCGCCCGTACCCATCAACTCGGCGAACCGGCGGGCGGGAAGGACATAGCGGTCGTCGAGATCGGCGGCGGAACAGAAGACACAGATGTTCATGCGGCCACGATACGAGCCGGGCGGCGGGGGCGCCGGGGGCTGTGGACAACCGCGGGCTTCACCGTTGAGGCGGTGGAGGGCCGGGAGCCCGTGGAGGGCGGGGGGACCTGTGGAGGGCCGGGGCCGGGAGCCGCGAGGGACCGGGAGCCAGGGCCGCGAGGGACCGGAGGCCGGCCCGCGGCGCGCTCCCCCGCCCCCTCCCCCTCTCCCCCTTCGGGGGAGGGGGCGGGGGTGGGATCGGGGGTGGGGGGGGATACCCCGCCCTCAGATCAACCCTTGGTCCAGCATCGCGTCCGCCACCCGCTCGAAGCCCGCGATGTTGGCGCCCGCGACGTAGTCACCGGGCAGGCCGAAGCGCTCCGCGGTCTCGTAACAGCGCTGGTGGATCCCGCGCATGATCGTCGCGAGTTCGCCCTCCGTGCGCTCGAAGGCCCAGGCCTCCCGCGAGGAGTTCTGCCGCATCTCCAGCGCGCTGGTCGCCACGCCGCCCGCGTTGGCGGCCTTACCGGGGCCGAAGGCCACTCCGGCCGCCTTCAGGAGCGACACCGCCTCCGGTGTCGTCGGCATGTTGGCGCCCTCGGAGACCGCCTTGACGCCGTTGCGGACCAGGATCCGGGCGGCGTCCTCGTCCATTTCGTTCTGGGTCGCCGACGGCAGCGCCACATCGCAGGCCACGTCCCACACGCGCCCGCCGGGCACATAGGTGGCCGACACCCCGCGCCGCTGGGCGTACTCGCTGATCCGGCCGCGCTCGACCTCCTTGATCTGCCGCAGCAGAGCCAGGTCGATGCCCTTCTCGTCGACGACGTAGCCGCCGGAGTCCGAGCAGGTCAGCACGTTGGCGCCGAGCGCCTGGGCCTTCTCGATGGTGTAGATCGCGACGTTGCCGGACCCGGAGACCACCACCTGCTGCCCGTCCAGCTCCTCGCCGCGCTGCCGGAGCATCTCCTCGGTGAACAGCACGTTCCCGTAGCCGGTGGCCTCGGTGCGGGCCTTGGAGCCGCCCCAGGCCAGTCCCTTGCCGGTGAGGACACCGGCCTCCCAGCGGTTGGTGATCTTCCGGTACTGGCCGAACAGGTAGCCGATCTCGCGGCCGCCGACGCCGATGTCACCCGCCGGTACGTCGGTGTGCTCCCCGAGGTGGCGGTAGAGCTCCGTCATGAACGACTGACAGAAGCGCATGACTTCGGCGTCGGACTTCCCGTGCGGGTCGAAGTCGCTGCCGCCCTTGCCGCCGCCGATGTTCAGCCCGGTCAGGGAGTTCTTGAAAATCTGTTCGAAGCCGAGGAACTTCACGATCCCCAGGTTCACCGACGCGTGGAAGCGCAGACCGCCCTTGTACGGGCCGAGCGCGCTGTTGAATTCCACCCGGAAGCCCCGGTTGACGTGAATCGCCCCGGAATCGTCCTGCCAGGGGACGCGGAACATGATCTGCCGCTCGGGCTCGCAGATCCGCTCCAGGATCTTCGCCTCGGCGAGCTCCGGACGGGCCGCCAGCGCGGGGGCCAGCGTCTCCAGGACCTCCAGAGCCGCCTGGTGGAACTCGGGCTCCCCGGGATTGCGCCGGACCAGCTCGGCGTACAGGGATGCCGGCCCGGCCTGATGAGCGCCGGGCTTGACCTCAGATTGCACAGTCGACATGACTTCCGTTCCCTTCGTGGCCGCGGAAAGGCCGTCTGCGGTCCCGGGAATCTGACGACCCATCACACGCACGGAACGTCTGTGCGCGCATGTCGTCACCACTCCTCGCCCGGCAGCCGCCGACGCCCTGTCGCACCGCCGACACTATGGGGCAACATCGCGCCGATCGACTGTGGGATGCGCGACACGTCGATCACGTACGCCCCCGGCGGGCTCCCCGGACGTGCCCCGGGACCGCCCCATGCCCGCAGGTCAACGCATCGCCACAGGTCACCGGGCACCGCACGGCGCCCCCGCGCGCTGTGCGGCACCTCACAGTTGACCGCCCCCCACTCGGCCGACCCCGCACCGGTTGACGAGGCGGTCTCCCGGCCCCCGGTCCGCTCAGCTCGCGGCCCCGGCGACGGGGGCGGCGAAGGCGGCGGCTCCCGCGTCGCCGGACGGGTCCCCCGACGCCCGCTCGGCCTCGGCCTCGGCCTTGACCATCTTCTCCATCGGGTCCGCGCAGCTTCCGCCCCCGACGACCATCGCCAGCGCGACGGCCACCAGCGTCAGCACGGTCCCCAGCCACACCATCGTGTGCACCGGCACCGTGTACGCGCCGATCCCCTTCACCACGCACTCGGTCAGCAGCACGGTCCCCCAGATCAGCGAGAACCTCCGCTCGGCCCGGCGGAACCGTTCGGACCCGGCCATCAGACGGTCCCAGGCGGCCTCACCGGCCGCGCCGCCCTTCGTCACGAACGGCTTGAGCCCCGCGGTCATCAGCGGCTTCCCCAGGAACACGGAGACGATGATCGCGATCCCGATGACGCTGCTCGTCACGCTGTCCTTGGCGAGCATCAGCCGCGGATCACCGGTCACCGTGCTGGTGGCCAGGCCCACGAGGTTGACGACGAGGATCAGCAGCGCGAGGCCGTTGACGCCGGTGCGCCGCACCAGGCTCCAGACCGTGCGCAGCGCCGGCACCACACTGCTCCAGGCCAGCGCGGCCACCTCACTCAGCCCGAACCCGTCGCTCAGGAGGTAGTACGAGGCCATCGGAACGCCGACGTCCACCACCAGCGGCAGCAGGCTCTGCACCAGCGGGTTGGGCTGCTTGCCGCCCCCGGCGCCGTTACTCTCGCGCTGACTCCGGCTCTCGATCCGACTCACGATGGCTCCCCCGAGTTGGTGTCCGACTGCGTGTTCCTTCTACGCCTTCAGTTTCGGGCACGGCCGCCGACCGCAACAGACTCGACCGTCCTGGCTTCCGCATGACATTTGTCAGTACGCAGATGTCGGTACGCGGGTGTCGGGACGCGGGTGTCGACGCACGGCGGCCCGGGCTCAGTTCCGCGCGACGCGCAGCGCATCGCTCAGCGCCTCGGCCAACCGCCGGGAAAGGAAGCGGAACTCGCGGTCCGGCACTTTCGGATCGGCGTGCATCGCCCGTGCGTGGCGCAGTAGTTCCTCGCCGATGTCGAGCTGCATCTCCTCGATACCGTCGGCGAGATCGGAGACCGGGCCGCCCTCACCGTCCGTGATGAGGAGGCAGGGCCGGTCGTCCGTCGTGGTCCACGGCAGCAACCGCACCTGCGTCGTGGAAGGTGCGTAAGGCACTGAAGACCCGGAAGGCACAGAGGGTGCAGAGGTTGCAGAGGGTGCAGAGGTTTCGGGGCGTTCGCATCGCGGCGGTTCATTCATCATGCGGACAAGCCTCGCCGTACGGATCTAGCCTGGCCATCGAACGGCGCCTACTGTGCGCTACCACTCCGCAACTGTGCGAGGTGTGCGATGCCCCACAACAACGAACCGCCCGTCAGCCTCAAGATCTTCGGGAAGCAGTCCCGCTTCCTGCGCGAGCAACGCGGCATGACCCGCCGTGAACTGGCCGCGCTCATCCCCTACTCCGACTCCCAGATCGCCATGGTCGAACGCGGTGAGCGGCCGCCCAAGCCGGGATACGTCGACGCGGTGGACGCGGCGCTCGGCGCGGGCGGCGTGCTGCGCGTACTGATCCCCGACGTGGCGGAGAAGCACCATCCGGCGTGGGCCGAGGAGTACGTGAAGCTGCAGGCGGAGGCGTTGGCGCTGCATTCCTACTGCACGCACTTCCTCCATGGGTTGTTGCAGACGGAGGAGTACGCGGACGCGGTGTTCCGGTCCGTACGGCCGAGCATGGACGGCGACGAGATCGAACGGTCCGTACAAGCCCGTCTGGCCACGCAGATGCTGCTGACCCGCAAGCCCGCCTGCCGGATGACGTTCGTCCTGGAGGAGCCCGTACTCCGGCGGAAGATGGGCGGACAGGCCGTATGGGAGGGCCAGTTGAGGAACCTCCTCAAACTCTCCGAGCTGCACAATCTCCAGCTCCAGATCATGCCGCTCGCCCGTGAGACCCACGCGGGCATGGATGGCCCGATGACACTCTTGGAGACGCCGGAGCATCACACCATCGGTTACGTGGAAGGCCAGAGGGGCAGCTACTTCCTCACAGAGCCGGACGACATCAGTGTGGTGAGCCACCGATACGGCACACTGCGATCCCAGGCCCTCGACGCCGAGGCGTCGCGAGCCCTCATTCAGCGTCTGCTGACAGGAGAGGCATGAACACCGAACTGGCATGGTTCAAGAGCAGCTACAGCGGCGGAACGGGCGAAGCCTGCGTCGAAATAGCCGTCGCCTGGAGGAAGTCCAGCTACAGCGGTGGCGAAGGCGAGGCCTGCGTCGAGATATCCGCCTGCCCCCACACCGTCCACATCCGCGACTCCAAGGACACCTCGCTGCCCTCCCTCGCGGTCACCCCCACCACCTGGGCTTCGTTCCTCGCATTCGCCCAGGTCGCACCGGAAGCCGGCTGACCGGACACCGGTGGGGCGGCACCAGGTTCCGCCCCACCGTCCGCCGGTGACCCGGCCGACCAACCAAAGAACCCGGGAAGAGAACCCCACCCACCTACCGGCATCCCCACTCCTCACCCCATCGGGTGACTTGGGCGCGAGAGCGTCCGGAATGCGGTTACGCTCACCGCAGTTCCACTGCGACGGCAACGCCAGAGCAGCAACAACCGCACACAGAACGGCCCCCGGCGGGACGGCAATCCCACTCCGAGGGCCTGATCACAAGGAAGAAATCAGCTTCCCGATGACTTCAGCACATTCTAACGCGCCCTCCTCCGCGCCCTCACGCCCTTCCGGCGGCGTCATCCACATCCGTACGCGCCAGACCTCCCACTTCACCGTCCTCGCCAACCGCCTCGCGCAGCGCGCCGGTAGCGCCGTCACGGTAGGTGTCGCGGCGTACATCCTGTCCCTCCCCGATGGCGCTCCGATCACCATCGACGCGCTCTGCACGCACTTCGCCGAGGGCAAGACCGCCCTCGCCGGGGCGCTGCGCGAGCTGGAGGCCGAGGGCTGGCTGGAGCGCCGTGTCGAGCGCGGGCCGCGGGGCCGGATCGTCACCCGTACGTTCGTGCACGACCTGCCGCGAGGGGCCCGGCGGGCAGACCCGGGAGCACCCCCGGAGGCGTCCGGTCCGGGCTCCGAGCCCGCCACCGGGCCGCAGCGCCCGCCGCGATCTTCGCCCGCGCCGGTCACCGGCCCGCCCTCGCCGCAAGCGGCGGAGCTCCTCGCCGCCCTCCCCCACCGCGATCGCCGCCTGCTCCTCTCCGAGCGGGAGATCACCGCGCTCGCCCCCGCCGTCACGGAATGGCTGGACCGGGGAGCGGCCGCGCAGGAGATCACCGAGGCCCTGACCGGTGGCTTGCCCGCACGCCTCACCCGGCGTCCGGCCCGCCTCCTCGCCCACCGCCTCGCCGCGCTGCGCCCACCGTCCCGTCCGGCCCCGCCCCCACGGACCGACCGGCCACCCGTCGTCCCCCTCCAGAACTGCGAGGGCTGCGACCGCGCTTTTCGCGCCGCCCGTCCCGGCCGCTGCCGGGGTTGCCAAGCCTCCGAAAGGACTCGTTGTGCCGCATGAGGCCAGCCCCGCCACGAGAGCCGTCAGGATCCCCGGCACCTGCGGGAGGCGCGCGGGTAGGCCGGGGTGCCCGGCAGAGCGAGGAGACGAGTTCCGCATGAGCAGCCAACCAGTGCACCACGACGGGCCCCTCATGCCGATGCCTGATCTGACCCTCCCCGCCCTGCGCTCGGCGGTCGCCGTTTTGGCCCCCGCCAAGCTGCCGGAGCTGGTCGAGGAAATGCAGCAGGCGTTCGACCGGGCCGGCCAGGACGGCAGCACGGCACCGATCCGCATGTTCTACCGCCGCTGGGCCACCTTCATCGCCATCGAGCGCGACCCGGCCAGGGCGGCCCGGTTCCATGCGGCGGAGCAGCTGCTGCGGTCCAGCGACGCCGAGGACGAGAGACAGGCCGCCATTCAGGAGATCGGGGCCATCGTGCGCACCGCCCAGTGCGAGGCCGAGGCTCTGGAGGCCGGGTGAGCGAGTGGACCGGGGAGGCCTGTGAAGCGGCGGCGACGGATCGCCCTCGCTACGCCTCCGCCCGCGCCCGCCGTTCCGTGGTGGCGATGGTGGCCGAGCCGACCACCCGGGTGTCGTCGTAGAGGACGATCGCCTGGCCGGGGGCCACGCCGCGGACCGGTTCGGTGAAGGAGACGCGGAGTTCCGTGCCGTCGACGAGGTCGGCGGTGACCTCGGTCTCGCCGCCGTGGGCGCGCAGCTGGGCGGTGTACGTGGCGGGGCCGGCCACCGGGGGGCGGCCGCACCAGCGGGGGCGGATGGCGGTCAGGGCCGTGACGTCGAGGGCTTCGACGGGGCCGACGGTGACGGTGTTGTCGACCGGGGAGATGTCGAGGACGTAGCGCGGCTTGCCGTCGGCGGCCGGGTGGCCGATGCGCAGGCCCTTGCGCTGGCCGATGGTGAAGCCGTAGGCGCCCTCGTGGGTGCCGAGGCGGTTGCCGGACTCGTCGACGATGTCGCCCTCGGCCGTGCCGAGCCGCTTGGCGAGGAAGCCCTGGGTGTCGCCGTCGGCGATGAAGCAGATGTCGTGACTGTCGGGCTTCTTGGCGACGAACAGGCCGCGGCGGGCGGCCTCTTCGCGGATCTCGGCCTTGGTGGTGAGGGTGTCGCCGAGCGGGAACATGGCGTGCGCCAGCTGGCGGTCGTCGAGGACGCCGAGGACGTAGGACTGGTCCTTGGCCATGTCGGAGGCGCGGTGCAGCTCGCGGGCGCCGTCCTCGCGCAGGACGACCGTGGCGTAGTGGCCGGTGCAGACGGCGTCGAAGCCCAGGGCCAGGGCCTTGTCCAGGAGCGCGGCGAACTTGATCTTCTCGTTGCAGCGCAGGCAGGGGTTGGGGGTGCGCCCGGCCTCGTACTCGGCGATGAAGTCGTCGACGACGTCCTCACGGAAGCGCTCGGCGAGGTCCCAGACGTAGAAGGGGATGCCGATGACGTCGGCGGCGCGGCGGGCGTCGTGCGAGTCCTCGATCGTGCAGCAGCCGCGGGCGCCGGTGCGGAACGACTTGGGGTTCTCGGAGAGCGCGAGATGCACGCCGGTCACGTCATGGCCGGCCTCGGCGGCGCGGGCGGCGGCAACGGCGGAGTCGACGCCGCCGGACATGGCGGCGAGTACGCGGAGGCGGCGGGGGGCGTCATCAGTCATAGCCCGTCCAGGGTAGACGGAACCGCCGACAGGGTGGAAAGCGTTGAGGAGCGCATGGGGAAAAGTGGCGGGGAGCACGGTGACGGGAGCGGTGGCGAGCAGGACGCACCCGGGGTGACGCGGCGGCGGGCGCTGTGGATCGGGGGCGGCTCGGTGCTGGCCGCGGGGGCGGCGGCCGTCGCGGCACGGGACGAGCTGGCGGGCTGGTGGTGGCGGCTGCCGGGGAACGACAAGCCGCGGACGGCGGGCGCGGTCGACTTCCGGGGCGCGCGGTGGGTCGCGGCGTCCCCGGCGAACTACCGGCGGGCCGACCGGCCGGCGGACCACCCGATAGACCGGGTGGTGATCCATGTCGTCCAGGGCAGCTTCGCGACCGCGCTGCGGGTCTTCCAGGATCCGGATCATGAGGCGGGCGCCCATTACGTCGTCCGCGGGGACGGATTCCTCGCCCAGATGGTCCGGGAACTGGATGTGGCGTTCCATTCGGGGAACCGCGACTACAACGAGCGCAGCATCGGGATCGAGCACGAGGGGTTCGTGGACCGGCCGGAGTCCTTCACCACTGCCATGTACGCGTCGTCGGCGCGGCTGACGGCGGGGATCTGCCGGCGGTACGGCTTCCCGGCCGACCGGGAGCACATCGTGGGGCATGTGGAGGTGCCGGGGACGGATCACACCGACCCGGGGCCGCACTGGGACTGGGACCGCTATCTGCGGCTGGTCCGGGCCGAGCTGCACCGGGCCGCAGGGGCGGCGGAGGGGTCGCCCGAGCCAAAGGGACAGCCCGGGCCGGGCTGATCCCGCGGGAGCACGTATCGGACAGCCCGCAGAGCGTTTCGTCCGGAGATGCCGGAGTCCTCAGAAATGGGGTGCGCTGGGGACGGCGCAGCGGCCAAGGTGGGGACCATGCCTTGCAGAATCATGTTCGTCCACCTCAAAACGGGCTACGACACCGACCGCGGACCGTCGTGGATCGGATGGGTGGACTTCTCCAAGACCTGGAAAACGGCCTATTTCCAAGGGCGGACCCTACGGCGTGCCACGGGGTTCGGCTTGTTCGACGCCAACTTCTACGACGTCGAAACCGACGAGGAATTCTGGCTCTCCGGACCGAAGCGGGACCGCAGCGACACACGGTACGGACCGGAAGGGCCGGCCGTGGAGGACGACGCCGCAGACGCCTACCGCGCGTTTCTCCACGGGGCGCCGCTTCCCGGCCGGAAGAACGGCCGGTACGGGACCGGGCACCTCGCCGCCCACGGTCGGTCCGCACCCTCCGACGGCGGGCCGGCGCCGGACCGGCCCGGCCGCTCCGACTGACCCGCCCGTCCGGCTGGCGGGTCGAAATGACCACAAATACCCTGAATCCATCGGGTGGTGCCGTCCGCCACGAGGAGTGGAGCGGCGCCGGCCGGGCAGCGAGACGCTGCATGTGCGGCCGCCCGGCCGGGACGGAGGACGACCGCCGGCCGGGACGGGGACAGCCGTCGGCAGGCCCGGGTGTCGCGAACAGCTGGGGAGCGTGACGAGTGACCACAGTGCTGGTATCGGGCTTCGAGCGGTACGGCACGACACCGGTGAACCCCGCGCAAGGCGTCGCCGAAGCCTTGGACGGTACGGAGGTCGAGGGTGCTGCGATCGTCGGGCTGGTGGCACCGAGCCGGTGGTTCGACTGCGTCGACGTCGTCGCCGAGGCCATCGACCGGACCGCTCCCCACCTCGTGCTGATGCTGGGCGAGTACGGCGGACGGTCGATGATCACGGTCGAGCGCATCGCCCAGAACTTCAACGACTCCGCCCGCTACCGGGTCGCCGACAACAGCGGGCGCGTATTGCAGGGCGATCTCACCGACCCTGACGGCCCGGTGGCCTACTGGTCGACCCTGCCGCTGCGCGCGATGGTCCTGGCGATGCGCGCGGCCGGCATCCCCGCCGACATCTCCGACGCGCCGGGCACGCTGATGTGCAACCACCTCATGTACGGGGTGCTCCGACACGTCGCCACCCACGGACTCGCGGCTCGCACCGGATGGCTCCATCTGCCCCACCTCCCCGAGGTCGCCGCCCTGGACATCAACCTCGGGGCACCGAGCATGTCGCTGGCCACGTCGGCCGCCGGGGTCCGTGTCGCCATCTCCGCGGCGCTGGAGCACGCCGACGACGTGCCCGACCACGTGCACTCGCGACTCCAGATCTGAGCTTCCTGCCCGCGTCCCGCAGAGGCCGCCCGCACCTCCCGTTTCCGGGACACCCCCTAGCTCAGCCCCGCGCTCCGGGCCCGCTCCACGACCGGGCCGATGGCCTGGGCCAGGGCCGCCACGTCGTCCGCCGTGGAGGTGTGGCCCAGGGAGAACCGCAGGGTGCCGCGGGCCAGCTGCGGGGACATGCCGGTGGCGAGCAGGACGTGACTGGGCTGGGCGACGCCGGCGGTGCAGGCGGAGCCCGTGGAACAGGCGATGCCCTGGGCGTCCAGGAGGAGGAGCAGGGAGTCGCCCTCGCAGCCGGGGAAGGAGAAGTGGGCGTTGGCGGGGAGCCGGCCGGCCGGGTCGGGGTCGCCGCCGAGGACGGCGTCCGGGGCGGCCGCGCGCACCGCCTTGACCAGGTCGTCGCGCAGCGCGCCGATGTCGCGGGCGAAGTCCGCGCGGCGGCTGACGGCGCTGTGGCCGGCGGTCGCGAAGGCGGCGATGGCGGGGGTGTCGAGGGTGCCGGAGCGCACCTGCCGCTCCTGGCCGCCGCCGTGCAGCACCGGCACCGGGGCGTACTCACGGCCCAGCAGCAGGGCGCCGATGCCGTACGGGCCGCCGATCTTGTGGCCGGAAACCGTCATCGCGGCGAGCCCGGAGGCGGCGAAGTCCACCTCCAGCTGACCCACGGCCTGCACCGCGTCCGCGTGCAGCGGGATCGCGAACTCCGCTGCCACGTCGGCGAGTTCACGGACCGGCTGGACGGTGCCGATCTCGTTGTTGGCCCACATGACCGTGGCGAGCGCGACGTCGGCGGGGTTGCGGGCGATGGCCTCGCGCAGCGCGTCGGCGTGCACCCGGCCGAGGGCGTCGACCGGCAGCCATTCGACCCGGGCGCCCTCGTGCTCGGCGAGCCACTCCACGGCGTCGAGGACGGCGTGGTGCTCGACGGGGCTGGCGAGGACGCGGGTGCGGGAGGCGTCGGCGGCCCGGCGGGCCCAGTACAGGCCCTTGATCGCGAGGTTGTCGGCCTCGGTGCCGCCGGCGGTGAAGACGATCTCGCTCGGGCGGGCGCCGAGGGAGGCGGCGAGGGACTCGCGCGCCTCCTCGACGGTGCGCCGGGCCCGCCGGCCGTCGGCGTGCAGCGAGGACGCATTGCCGGTGACGGTCAGCTGGGCGGTCATCGCCTGCACCGCCTCCGGGAGCATCGGGGTGGTGGCGGCGTGGTCGAGGTAAACCATGGTGCGCACGATTCTACGAGCCGGCGCGACGGGCTCCGGGGGCGCATCCGCGGCGCGCGGAAGCTTGGTGCCCGCAGGCGGCGGCTCCGCCGGTCCGGGGCGCGGTGCGGGGGCGGCCGCCGGCCCCCGGCGCCCCGTCCTTCGGCACCTCCCGACGCCTCCCGACACCCCTGTAGGGAGTCACTGGCCTGACCGTCGTGACCGACCGGCTTCCGGACCGTACGTTCCGCACGGCGCCGGGGTGCCCCGGTGCGGTGGGCCGTGCTCGGGGACGGACGGCCCGGCCGCACCCCGGCTACGGGCCGAGGCGGCGGCCGAGGGCGCGGAGCGCGGCGAGCGTCCCGGCTTCCCCGTCGGCCGCCGCTTCCTCCGCCGCCGTGAGCGCGTCGGAGGTGGTGAACGACTCCAGCGTGGCGCGCAGACCGGGCAGGGCGGTGCGCGGGCTCCGGCCGGTCCGCTCCATCTCACGGACGTGGCCGTCGAGTTCGGCCGCCAGGGCGTCCAGGGCGGCCGGCGCGCCGGGCTCCCCGTCCGCGGGCGGCCGCAGCCGCAGCTGGTCGCCGAGTGTCCGGACGGCCGCCGTCAGGTCGCGCAGCACCGTGCCGGTGCGGGCGGTCTCCGCGGCGCGCGAGAGGCCCGGCCGGCGCGGGCCGGCCCTCGGCGGGTCCGGCCGCTCCCGGAGCAGGGCGCGCACTTCGGCGGTCTGCGGGGCGGCGAAGTCCTCCAGCACGGCGAGCGCTTCGCACCAGTCCGTCCGGGCACCCTGCCGGTGTCCCAGGGCGGTCCGGGCGTGGCCCCCGGCGGTCAGGGCGTCGGCCCGCCACCGCTCCCCGCCCGGTACCAGCAGCCGATCCGCGGCGTCCTCGGCGGCCGAGACCGCCTCGGCGGGCCGGACCAGGGCCACCATCGCCTCGGCCATCCGGCAGCGGGTGCGGCCCGCCCACAGGCGCTGGCGGTCCGCGTCGAACAGGGGCAGGGCCCGGGAGAGTTCACGGAGCGCGCCGGCGGGGCGGCCGGCCGACGAGAGCGCCACGCCCAGGGCGTAGTGGCCGTGTGCGAGCCGCGGGGAGCCGGCGGCGGCCTCGCGGTGCAGGGCGACGCTCCGCTCGGCGAACAGCACGGCCTCGTAGCCGTTGCCGGTCGCCGCCCAGAGCCGGGCCAGCGCGCCGAGCACCAGGGCCTCGCCGAGCCCGTCGCCGCGGCGCCCGCACCGCTCCCAGGCCGCGGTGAGATGGCGTTCGGTGGCGTCGTACCGCGCCTGGTGCAGGGCGGTGAGCCCGCGCGCGTACGGTGCCCGGAAGCGGGTCAGCGCGTCCCCGCAGCGGTCGGCCAGCTCCTCGGCCCGGCACGCCGCGGCCTCGGCCTCGTCGGCCTTGCCCAGCGCGAGGTAGGCCTCGGCCAGCGCCAGCCGGGCCCGGCCCTCGGCCCGGGCGTCGCCCGCCCCCGCCGCCCGCGCCGCCACGGTCCGGGCGGCCGGCTCGAAGGCGGCGGAGAGCACCCCGCTGTCCGCCGCGGTCCCGGCGAGCACCAGCAGATCGGCGGCGGTGCGAACGGTGCGCGGGGAGCGGAGCACGGCACGGCGGACGACGGCGAGCAGCTGCGGCAGCTCCTCGGCCCAGGCGGCCAGGGACGCGGCGCGGTCCTTCGTCGTGGGCAGCGGGCCGGGCGAGGAGGCGCGGGCCAGGTCCTGGAGCGTCCGCTCCCCCGGATACCGCAGGGCGTACCTCTCCCGGCCCGCGGCCAGGTACCAGGTCAGCAGCCGCGACAGCGCCGCGTCCCGCTCCGCCGCGGGCAGCTCGCGCCCGGCGGCCTCGCGGGCCGGATCCCGCATCGCGCCGGCGAGGCGGTGCCGGTCGCCCGCCGCTCGCTCCAGGGCACCGGTCGCCACCAGTTCGTCCAGCACGGCCCGGGTCCGCGGTGCGGATTCGTCCAGCAGCGCCACCGCGGCGCCCAGGGGGAGGCCGGCGGGCGGGGTGTCCGCGAGGTCCGCCAGGGCGAGCAGGCGCAGGGCGCGCCGCGCGGGCGCGGAGAGCCGGCCGTCGAGCGCCGGGAGCAGCGGTTCGGGGCGTCGCTGCGACGGCACCGCCCCGTCCGTCCGGCCGGGGACCGCGCCACCCAGCCGCTCCAGCACCGGGCTGGCCAGGACGGCGAAGGCCCGCGCCGAGGACCGCAGCCGCAGCTCGCCGTCCGCGTCGCCCATCAGGACCGGGAAGTCGGGCAGCCGCCCCATGTACGGCTCCAGCGACCGGCCGACCGCCTCGACGACCTCCACGGCCGCCTCCGCACCCAGCCCGCTGAACAGCAACTCCCGTACACCGGGCCGGAAATCGTAGACGGGCCCGGCGCCCGCGCCCGGTGGCGGTGCGCCCAGGGCGCGGTCCAGGGTGTGGGCGGCGGAGGTGTCCCGGGCGCCGTCGGTGCGTTCCAGGAGGCCGCCGAGGAGGATCTCCGCCACATGGGTGGGGCCGGCGTCGGGCATCGTGGCGGCGCGCACCAGGTGCATCAGCGGGGTGGTCAGCGGACGGACGGCGGAGAGGCGGACCGCGAGCCGGTAGGCCTCGGGGGAGAACGCGCCGCGGAAGTGCGCCAGCAGCTCCTCGGCGCTGCCCTCGGGCCGGGCCGGCTCGCGGTGTCCGGGCCGTTCGTCCAGCAGCACGGTGTCGAGCAGATGCGGCACGCCGGGGCGGGTGAGCAGACCCGCCCACTGCTCCAGCGCGGACGCGGTCGGATGCAGCACGGGCAGCGCGAGCACCCCCGCCGCCTCCGGGTCGCGTTCACCACTGAGCGGATCGCAGACGAGGAGGCGGCCGAGTCCGTCGAACGCGCCGGGCGCGGCCAGCAGCCGGGGCCGGGCGTCCAGTGCGGTGCCGCGCCACAGCCGCCGCGGCAGCGGGTTCAGGACGGCCAGCGGGCCGCCGTCGCCCCAGGCGGCCAGTGCGCGGACGGTCTGCGGGCTGCGCCATCCCGGGCTGGTGCCGTCGGTCAGTACGAAGGTCACCGTGGCGCCCGCGGAGCGACGGCGGTGCACCGGCCCGCTCGGGTGGTGGGGGTCGATCCGCTGGACCCGGACGGAGCGGAAGACCGTGCTCCGGGCGAGCAGCGCGCGCAGTTCGGCGGCGAGCGGCCCCCACACCTGCATGGCGGCCGAACAGTCCACCAACAGCACCGCCGACCAGCGCCGTTCCTGCTCCGGGCGGGCGACGACGTCGAGGAAGCCGGTCTCGGCGGCGAGCCGGACGGTGGCTTCGACATCGGTGACGGTGCGGTGCGGGTGGTCGCGGGACCTGCGCAGCGGGCGCAGCGCGCGGCCCAGCTGCTGGGCGTCGGGCAGCGCCCGCCCGCCGGGCACCCGCGCGGGCCGGGCCCGCTCCGCGCCGGGTCCACCGCCCTCGCTCCCCCAGGCGTAGAGGGCACGGCGGGGCCGGGCGGGGGGCGTCAACGGGTCCGACGGGGCGGGTGGTGGAGGAGCGCACGCGGGAGCCGAGGCGTCGGCCGGGTCGTCGGCGGTGGGATCGGCAGGCGGCGGGGATGCCGCATCGTCCGGCCGCTCGTCAGATGGCGTACGCGCAGGGCCCGTTACGCCGTCGGCGCCCCCGGCCGCCACACCCGCCGGGTCGGCCGCCCCTTCGCCCCTCTCCCCGTCCCCACCCGCCCACTCCGCCGGCTCCCCCGCATCCGTCGGCTCCCCGGCCACCGCGTTGCCCTCCATCGCCCGGGCCAGCCACAGCACGTCGAGGAGTTCGGCGGCCCCGAGGTCGTAGCCGGCGGCCGACATGGCCTGTCGCAGTCGGTCGATCATGGCGCCATGGGCTCGTCGAGGCGGTGCAGCACGGCGCCGAGCAGCTCGTCCTTGGTGAGGTCGGCGCCGCTGATGCGCAGGTGGACGGCGGCCAGCAGCTGGTCGGTGGCCAGTGTCTGGGTCTTCGCGCGCTGGTGGAAGACCTCGATGAGGTCCTCCGCGGCGGCGACCGCCCGCTCGCCCAGGTTGTGTTCGATGATCTTGCGCAGCCGGTCGCCGGTCGGCTCCGGCAGATCCAGCCGCACGCACCGGCGCAGGAAGGCGGGCGGGAAGTCCCGTTCGCCGTTGCTGGTCATCACGACCACCGGGAAGTGGGTGCAGCGCACCATCCCGCGGTGGATCGCGACCCGCTCCCGGCTTCCGCTCAGCAGGACCTGTACCTCCTGCTGGTGCTCGGGCAGCCGGGCCAGCTCCGGGATCTCGAACGCGCCTTCCTCCAGGACCACCAGCAGGTCGTTGGGCAGGTCGATGTCTGCCTTGTCGAGTTCGTCGACGAGCAGGACCCGGGGGCGGCCGGCGGCCAGCGCGCTGCCGAGCGGGCCGAGGCGCAGATACTGGCCGATGTCCCCGGCGGCCGTGGCGCGCGGGGTCCTGGGGCGGCGGACCGGGCCGTGGGAGGCCTCGTGCTCCCGGCGCAGCGAGGCCTCCCGCAGGCGGCCCACGGCGTCGTAGCGGTAGAGGGCGTCCTGCAGCGTGGAGCGGCTGTTGACCGACCAGCGCAGCACGTCACCGAGCCCGAGTTCCTCGGCCACGGCATGGGCCAGCGAGCTCTTGCCGGCGCCGGGGCGGCCGGTGACCAGCAGCGGACGGTGCAGATGCAGCGCCGCGTTGACCACGGAGATCTCGTTGCGCTCCAGGAGGTAGGGCGCACGGGAGGCCGCCGTCCCCCCTTCCGCCGGGAAGCGCCGCCAGGGCGGGGGCGCGGGCAGGTCCGCCGGGCCGCGGAACACCCACCAGGCTTCCGGCGTCGCCTCCGGGTCGTGGGGGGCGCCTGCTGCGCTCTGTCCGGTCACCGCACGTTCTCCTCGTTCTTCGCTGTGTACTGCCGTCCGCGGGCGCCGTGTCCACGGTCCGCGGGCGTTCAGGGCTGGGTCAGCACCCAGGCGTCCGGGGCGAGTTGCGGGGGACGGTGGTCGGGCGCGTCGTAGAGCAGGGACAGCCGGCGGCCGTGGTGGGCGGTGCTCTCCGGCTCGGCCATCGCCTTGGCCCGCTCCAGGCGCACGACCTCGGGGACCTCGGTGTGGTCGGCGCCGTCCACCAGGTCCAGCAGGTCCCGGGCGAGCTGCGCGCCGTGTTCGGCGCGGTGCCACAGGACGGTGTGGACGCCCGCCTGGACGCACTGCCGCAGCAGCGTGCCGTGGTGGTCGGGCGGGCAGCACACGATCACCGTCCCGGCGTCGCGGTGCACCTCCAGCTGGGCGCGGGCCACCATCCGGTCGGTGTGCCGCTCGTCGAGGACCAGGCGCTTGGCGTGCGGCAGGGCCGCGGTGCGCTGTTTCCATCCGGCGTAGCTCTCCCGGGAGCGCTCGGTGGTGCGCACCACCACCCGGCGGGTGATGCCCGGGACGAACGGCCCGTCCTCGTCACCGTCGGGCGACTCCCACGAGTCGACGTCCAGCCCGAGCCAGGCGGACGGCAGGAAATACTCCACCAGGGCGGTCTCCGGGTCCTCGCGGACCTCGGTGCGCAGCACCCGGCGGATGTCGTCGACCACCTGCTCGCTGCCCGCCTCGGCGTCGCGGACCAGCGCGAGGCGGTGCGTCCGGCGGTCGGCGAGGGTCCAGATCTGGTAGGTGAAACGGCGGCCGGTGGCGGCGGGCAGCAGCTCCACCTGCACCCGCGGGGCGGCGGGGGCGGTGGTGCCGGGCGCTCCCGCCGCCGGGGTGCGGACCGGGGCGGCGGCCGCGACCACATCGGCGCGGAACTGGCTGACCGCCGCCTCGTCGACGCCCGAGCGGGCGCCCACCCGCTCGACCCAGGCGTCCAGGTCCTCGGACGGGTAGGCGCCGGCCGCGCTCTCCTCGACGCTGATCCGCACCACCCCTTGCAGCAGCGGCGGCACGGGCGCGCCGGTCAGGGAGCTGAAGCCCTCCAGAGCGTCCATCACGTCGGCCAGGCCGGCGACGGCGGGGAGTTCCGGGGCGTGCGGCAGGACCCGTTCGAGGAGGGTGCGCGGATCGGTACGGGTGCAGTGGGCCAGCAGGCCGGACAGGTCACGGCGCTGACGAGTCGTGAGGTACTCGCCGGGGCGGACCGTGCGGGCGGCGCGGCGCAGGCGCTCCCAGTCCTCGCGGGCGCCGTGGTGGCCGGGCCGGTGGTGCGGGTCGCAGGGGGCGGCGGGCGGCGGCTCGTAGCCCCGTACGAGGTCGAGGAGTTCGGGGATGCCGCGGCGGACGCCCACCGCGAGGCCCACCAGCCGTTCGAGGTCGGCCGCCGGGCCCGCGGAGGTCCTGCCCAGCCGGGCGGCGAGCCGCGCCTCGCAGTCCAGCACCGCCTCGTGGCCCTGGAGGACCCGCTCCAGGGCGGTGAGCAGCTGCTGCACCCCGCGGCGGGCGGTGGGCACCGCCGGGGGCGGCAGCGTGGGGAGTTCGGCCTCGATGGCCGGGACGCTGAGGGCGTACATCGTCGTCGGCGGGGCCCCGGGGGCGGCCACCTCCGGGGCCTGGTGCACGGCCACGACCAGGCCGACGACGGCCTGCCGGGCGCGGTCCCACAGCGGGCCGCCGCTGAAGCCCTCGGCGACCCCGGCGCCGCCGAGCACGTCCAGCGCGATCCAGGGCGGGGCCGAGACCCGGGGCACGGCGCGCACCGTGGGCAGCGGATTGCCGCTGGCCCATAAGGCGATGGTCTCGCCGGCGTAGCTGTGCGGGAGGAAGGGCGCGGGCTCGGCGCCGGCGGGCGGGATCCCGTCCAGCTCCAGGACGGCCAGATCGCCGTGGTGGGGCACCTGCCCGGGGCGGACCGGGGCGCTCGTGGCGGCCGTGGCCCGCGGCGGCACCCACATCTCCCGGACGACCCGCCCGGTCAGCTCCCGGCCGGCCGCGACGAGGGGCAGCCGGAGGGTGACCGGATCGCTCCCGCCCGGGGTGTCCTGGGCGAAACGGTCCCTGCCCAGTGCGCTGTTGACGACGTGGGCGCAGGTCAGCACGAGCCGCTCGGCGACGAGTACGCCCGCGCCGACCGCCCGGCCGTCGTGCCGTAAGGAGACGAAGGACTGCTGGAGCGGGGTGTCCGGGCCTGCGCCTGGGATCACGGCGTCGCCGTCCCCCCGGGGCCGTCCGTGCCGCTGCCGAGGTTCCAGGTGGCGGACACCTTGAAGCTGGCCTCGCCGCTGCCGGAGAACACCCCGAGGCTCAGGTCGGAGCCGAGCGTGACGCCGAATTCGACGGTGACCGTGTCGGGGCGGTGGGTGCCGGCGGAGATCGAGCGGTGGATCTGGCCGAGGACGCCGCCGAGCGGGCGCAGGGCCTCTTCCAGGGCCTCGCCGCCGCGGGTCAGCGCCCGGCTCATCCGGGCGTCCACGCTGACCGGCCGGGCGGCGCCGTAACCGTCGGGAAGCTCCAACTCGTCGCCGGGGTGCCGGCCCCGGCCCGCGTCGGCCTGCCGCTCGGCGGACCGCTCGTGGGTGCGGGGCGGCCGCTCCGCGGCCGGTTGCCCGTCCCGCAGCCACACCACGGTCGCGTCGTCGATTCTGAGAGCCACATCCCCCATGGCGATCAGTCTGGCACGCGCCGGTCGGCCACGGCCTGCTCTTTGCGTCACACTTTTCCGCCAACACGCCCGGGGCCGGCCGCGGAACGGGTCCGGACGCGACGCCGGGGGTCAGCCCCGGAGCACCGCGCGGGCCAACTGCCGTGACTGGGCGACCAGTCGGTCCTGGGAGTCCCAGACCTCCGCGTCCTCCTCCAGGAATCCGCCGGCCATGTTGCGGGTGGTGATGGCGACCCGCAGCGGGCCGGGGGCCGGGCGGTGGCGGACGTGGGCGGTGAGTTCGACGGTGGGCACCCAGCCGAGCAGGCCCATCTCGAAGGCGGTGGGCGGCAGCGCGTCGACGGTCAGCAGCAGGGAGAGCGGGTCGGGGTCGCGGCCGTCGGCCAGACCGAACCAGGCGCGCATCTCACCCTTGCCGGAGGGGGCGCCGACCGCCCAGCCGGCGGTGTCCGGGTCGAGCCGCAGGTCGAGCCGCTCGGTGATGGCGGTGCTGCCGGGGATGGCGGTGCCCTCCCCGGGGGCGTCGCCGGCGCCGAGGCAGTGCTCGTACGGCGGGATGGCCGGGGGCTTGGCGGTGGTGCGGACGTCGTCGGGCAGGGCGTCGAGGTCGCCGTAGGAGGCGAGCACCCGCAGCCGCTCGACCTCGTTGCCCTCCGCGTCGGTCTGCAGGAGGCGGGCGGTGCCGGTCGACATGGTGCGGCCGGTGCGGACCACCTCGGTGCGGATGACGGCGGGGCCGGGGACCGAGGCCGTCAGGTAGTGCGCGGTGACCGACATCGGGTCGGGGTGCGGGAGGGCATCGCCCAGGGCCCGGCCCATGAGGGCGAGGAGATAGCCGCCGTTGACCGCCTGGATGATCGTCCAGCCGGCGGAGAGGTGGGCGTCGTAGACGCCCGGGGCGCGGCGGCTGACCGCCGTGTCGCGGTCGAACTCGCTGTTGCCAAGGGTCACCAGAGCCATGGGTTGCACGCTACACCGGATAGTTACCGACCGGTAGTGTCAGTATCCGCGACCTCGGGCGGAAGCGGTCCTTCCGGGCCTGCGATGATGTGCGCCATGCTTCACGTCCTCTACCTGGTCGGGGTCGCGGCCTTCGCGGCGAGCGGGGTGCTGGCCGCCTTCCGCGCCAACATGGACCCCTTCGGCGGGCTGGTGCTCGCCTTCGCCGCCTCCATCTCCGGCGGCACGCTGCGCGATCTCATCCTCGACCGGCGGCCGCTGTACTGGACGCACGACTGGGTGCTGCTGACCGTGATCATCTGCGTCGGCGTCGGCACCATGGCCTATCTGCGGTTCCGGCAGCTGCCGCACAAGTCGCTGCTGGTGGTCGACGCGATCGGGCTGTCCGTCGTGACGGTGATCGGCGCGCGGGCCGCGATCGAGGCCGGCGCCACCCCGCTCGCCGTGATCATCCTGGCGGTGCTGACCGGCGTCACCGGCGAGGTCGTGCGCGATGTGCTGTGCGGGGAGTTCCCGCCGCTGCTGCTGCGCGAGGACGTCTACGCGATCGCCGCGCTGGCCGGCGCCTGCTGCTATCTGCTGCTGCACCACCTGGGAGTGGGCCCCACCCCCGCCGCGGGGATCTCGGCGGGGGTGGTGTTCGCCCTGCGGATGGGCGCGGTCTACCTCGGACTGCATCTGCCGCGGCCGCAGCAGCTGCGGCCCCGGGGCGGCCGGCCGGACGCCGACTGACCCCGGGGCGGCGGGCTCACTTGCCGGGCAGGGCCGGCTTGGTGTCCGTGTCGAGCCAGGTGTGGAACAGGTCGTCCAGCCGCTGCCCGGAGACCTTCTCGGCGAGCGCGATGAACTGGGCGGTGTCGGCGTTGCCGTAACGGTGCTGCGCGGTCCAGGTCGGCAGCAGCGTGAAGAACGCCTTGTCGCCGATCCGCTCGCGCAGCGCCTGGAGCGTCATCGCGCCCCGCTCGTAGACGGAGTCGGCGAACATGGTGTCCCGCTGCGGGTCGGCGATCTTCTGCTTCCAGAAGGAGTCGTCGGCGGGGATCTCGTGGTACGCCTTGCGGAAGGCGTCATGGGCGCTGAGCGTCCCGCGGTGCTCGGACCACAGCCACTGGGCGTAGGTGGCGAAGCCCTCGTTGAGCCAGATGTTCTTCCACTGCTTGACCGAGACCGAGTCGCCGAACCACTGGTGGGCCAGCTCGTGGACGATGGTGGACTCGCTGCGGACCGCCGAGTAGACCGGCTTGGACTGCACCTCCAGCGAGAAGCCGGCCTGCGGCATGTCGTCGACGATCGCCCCGGTCTCCTCGAAGGGGTACCGGCCGAAGACCTTCGACCAGTAGTCGGTGGCCTCGGCGGTGACGCCGTAGACGTCGACCTTGCCGGTGGGCAGGGTGGGGTCGGTGGCCACGTACATGGGTATCCCGCCGGGGGTGGTGCCCGTGCGGACGTCGAACTTGCCGATGGTGGCGGTGGCCAGGTACGTCGCCATCGGGCGGCTCTCGCGCCAGTGGGCATGGGAGCGGCCGTGCGACTCGCCCGAGCTGATGAGCCGCCCGTTGGAGACGCCGGTCAGGCCCTTGGGGGCGTCGATGCGGATGTCGTAGGTCGCCTTGTCGCTGGGGTGGTCGCTGGAGGGGAACCACGTCGAGGCGGCGTTGGGCTCGCAGGCGACGAAGACGCCGTCCTTGGTCTTCATCCAGCCGTAGTCGGAGCCGAAGACGATCGGCCCGCTCAGCGCCTTGGGCACCCCGTGGTAGCCGAGGGCGACGGTGAACTTGTGGCCGCGGCGCAGCGCGAAGTCGGGGCGGATGGTCATCTCGTCGCCGGATCTGGTGAAGTGCGCCCGGCGGCCGTTGACCCGCACCGAGTCGACCGTGAGCTTTTGCAGGTCGAGGTCGAAGGCGGAGAGGTTCTGGGTGGCCCTGGCGGTGAGCGTGGTGCGGCCGTCGAGGCGGCCGCTGGAGGGGTGGTAGCTGACGCCGAGGTCGTAATGCAGGGCGTCGAAGCCGCCGTTGCCCAGCTGGGGGAAGTACGGGTCCCCGGCACCGGCGGCACCGGCGGACGCGCCGGGCGCCGCGGCGATCGAGGCGGCCGCGGCCACCGCGGTGGCCAGGGCGAGCCACCTGGAGGTGCGGCGCGCAGAACGGGAGAGTGCCATGAGCCATCCCTTCGGACACACGGATGAAGATCGAACAACCGTGCTGACTCTGCACCCTCCCGCTGCGCCGCGCCCAGGACTTTGCCAACTCCAGGCGCTATTCGCCGGTTGCCGCCCCGTCGCCGCGGCTCCCGTCCGCCGGCGCGGCGGCGGGTGCCGGGTCGCCGGCGTTCTCCGGGTGGTGGCAGGCCACCTGGTGCCCGGTGCGCAGCGCGACCAGCGGCGGCTCGGTGGTGGCGCACACCTCGGTCGCCTTCCAGCAGCGGGTACGGAACCGGCAGCCGGAGGGCGGGTTGATCGGCGAGGGCACATCGCCCTTGAGCAGGATCCGGTCGCGCTGGGTGCGCCGCTTGGGATCGGGCACCGGCACCGCGGACAGCAGCGCCTTGGTGTACGGGTGCATCGGCGACTCGTAGAGCGCCTTGCGGTCGCTCAACTCCACGATCTTGCCGAGGTACATCACCGCGATCCGGTCCGAGACGTGCCGGATGACCGAGAGGTCGTGGGCGATGATGACGTAGGTCAGGCCCAGCTCCTCCTGGAGGTCGTCCATGAGGTTGACGACCTGCGCCTGGATGGAGACGTCCAGCGCGGAGACCGGCTCGTCGGCGACCACCAGCTGGGGCTTGAGCGCCAGCGCGCGGGCGATGCCGATGCGCTGGCGCTGGCCGCCGGAGAACTCGTGCGGATAGCGGTTGTAGTGCTCCGGGCTCAGGCCCACCAGCTCCAGCAGCCGCTGCACCTCCTTCTTCAGCCCGCCCTCGGGCTCGACGCCCTGGAGGCGGAAGGGGGTGGAGACGATGCCGCCGATGGTGTGCCGCGGGTTCAGCGAACCGTACGGGTCCTGGAAGATCATCTGGACGTCGCGGCGCATCGGCCGCAGTTTGCCGGGCGACAGATGGGTGATGTCGCGGCCCTGGAACTCGATGGTGCCGCCGGTCGGTTCGTCGAGCCGGGTGATCAGCCGGCCCATGGTCGACTTGCCGCACCCGGACTCCCCGACGACGCCGAGCGTCTCGCCGGGCCGCACGTCGAAGTCGATGCCGTCGACCGCCTGCACCGCCCCGGACTGCCGCTTGAGCAGCCCCTTGGTGATCGGGAAGTGCCGCACCAGACCGCGCACCCGCAGCAGCGGCGCGGGGTCGTCGGGGTCCGTCTCGGCCCCGGCCCCCTTCTGGAGCGGGATCTTCTTGCTCTGGTCGTCCGTCGTCTCGGTCACAGCTTCGGCGCAATCTCTTCGGTCCAGATACGCTCCCGCTCCTCCTGCGGCAGGTGGCAGGCGGAGAAGTGCCCGCCGTCGGCCTCGCGCAGTTCGGGACGGACCGTACGGGTCAGGTTGTCCTTGGGGACGTCCGCGTACGGGCAGCGGGGGTTGAAGGCGCAGCCGGACGGGACGTTGATCAGGCTGGGCGGGGAGCCCTTCACCGGGATCAGCCGGTCCGTCTGGTCGCGGTCGATGCGCGGCATGGAGCCGAGCAGCCCCCAGGTGTAGGGGTGGCGAGGGGCGGAGAAGATCTTCTCGGCCGGGCCGCGCTCGACGCACCGTCCGCCGTACATCACCAGCAGATCGTCGGCGAGTTCGGCGACCACCCCGAGGTCGTGGGTGATGATGATGACCGCCGAGCCGAACTCCTTCTGCAGATCGCGGATCAGGTCCAGGATCTGCGCCTGGACGGTGACGTCCAGCGCGGTGGTCGGCTCGTCCGCGATCAGCAGCTCGGGGTTGTTGACCAGCGCCATCGCGATCATGGCGCGCTGGCGCATCCCGCCGGAGAACTGGTGCGGATGGTCGTCGACCCGCTTGTCGGGCTGCGGGATGCCGACCCGGTCGAGCATCTCGATCGCCCGCTTGCGCGCGGTCTTCCTGTCCACGTCGTGGTGGACGCGGTAGGCCTCGACGATCTGGTTGCCGACCGAGTAGAAGGGGTGCAGCGCGGACAGCGGATCCTGGAAGATCATCGCCATCTCGCGGCCGCGCAGCCGGCGCACCTCGTCCGGGTCGGCGGCCACCAGCTCCTTGCCGTCCAGCCAGATCTCACCGGACATGGTCACCTTGCTGCGCTGGCGGCGCGAGGCGCGGTGCAGGCCCATGACGGCGAGCGAGGTCACCGACTTCCCGGAGCCGGACTCGCCGACGATCCCGAGCGTCCTGCCCTTCTCCAGGCTGAAGGTCAGCCCGTCGACGGACTTCACCAGCCCGTCGTCGGTGGGGAAGTGCACCTTCAGATCACGTACGTCGAGGAAGGCCGCGCCCCGCGGTGCCTTCCCGGGCGCTTCGGCGGCGGCCGGGGCGGCCGCGGCCCCGGTCCTGTCCTCGGAGGAGTCGGTCACGAGAGCCTCACCCGCGGGTCGACGGCGGCGTACAGAACGTCCACCACCAGGTTGCACAGGACGATGAAGAACGCGGCGAGCAGGGTGACGCCGAGGATGTTGGGCAGGTCGTTGGCGTTGATCGCCTCGACGGCGAAGGCCCCGACCCCCTTGAGCGAGAAGACCTGTTCGGTGATCAGCGCCCCGCCGAGCAGCAGTCCCAGGTCCATGCCGAAGACCGTGATGATCGGGGTGAGGGCGGCCCGCAGGCCGTGCCGGACGACGACCTTGCGCTCCCGCAGGCCCTTGGCGCGGGCGGTGCGGATGTAGTCCTCGCTCAGCGTCTCCAGCATCCCGGCCCGGGTGAGCCGGGCGTAGAGCGCGGAGTAGAGGAAGGCCAGGGTCACCCAGGGCAGGACCAGGGTCCGGGCCCACAGGAACGGGTCCTGGAACAGCGGCACGTAGTCGCTGCGCTCGAAGATCGGCCACTGGTAGGTGAACAGGGCCAGCGCCAGGGCACCGGTGAAGAACATCGGGAGGGAGACGCCCGCCAGCGCCACGGTCATGGCCATCCGGTCGAAGAACGAGCCGGGGCGCAGCGCGGAGAGCACCCCGGTGGCGACGCCGGAGACCACCCACAGCACGGCCGCGCCGGCGGCCAGCGAGAGGGTCACCGGGAGCCGGTTCTGGATCTCCGGCCAGACCTCGATATGGGTCTTGAAGGAGTAACCGAAGCACGGCACGTGGCACTTGGCCGCTTCCGGGCCGAACTTGTAGTCGACGCCGACGAAGATGCCCTTGAGGAAGTCCCAGTACTGCTCGAACAGGGGCTTGTCCAGGCCGAGGTTCTTCTTCACCGCCGCGATGTCCGCGGGCGTGGGGGCCTTGCCGATGTACTGCTGGGCCAGCTGGTCGGTGGTCTGCCCGGCCAGCTTCGGCAGCAGGAAGAAGATGCCGAAGGTGACCGCGCTGACGATCAGCAGCAGCACCACTGCGCTGATCAACCTGCGGATGAGGTACGAGAACACGGGGCGCGGCGTCGGCGCCGCGGGCCGGGGCGGCCCGCGGACGCCAATGCCTTCACCTGCCTTCCGGGGCTGCTACTTCTTGACGCCGATGTTGAGGTAGTCGTACTGACCGCTGAAGGCCGAGGTGGACACCAGGTTGGTGGCCTTGGGCGAGCGGTACATCAGGACCTTGAAGTAGGTGAGCGGAACCAGCGCCGCCTGCTCCATCGTCTTCTTGTCGATCTCGGCGTAGGCCTTCTCGCGGGCCGCCTTGTCGGGGTTGGCGATGGCGCTGTCGAGCAGCTTGTTGATCGCCGGGTCGTCCAGCTCGGACAGGTTGGTGTTGCCGGACTGGCTGATCGCCTTGCCGTTCAGGATCTGCTGGAGATAGCCGTAGCCGGTGGGGAAGTCCGAGCCCCACTGCATCATGATCAGGCCGACGTTGTTCTTCTTGTTGAACTTCGGCACGCCCGCGTAGTCCGAGAAGTACTTGCTGGTCGGGTACGACTGGATCTTCGCGGTGACACCGATCTTCTTCAGCGAGTCGATGATCGAGGTGGCCGCGTCGACCTCATCCTGGCGGTCGTTGCGGGCCAGGATCGTGGTCGTGGTCTTGCCGGCGCCGCACGCGGCCCAGTGCTTCTTGGCGTCCGCGAGGTCCAGCTCGTCGCCGGTGTACTTCTGCGGATAGAGGTCGTACTTCTGGTAGCCGTCGATGTCGGTCGGCAGGACCGTGGAGGCCACGGCACCGCGGATCGGGCCGCCGAGCGAGGTCTGGACGGCCTTCTTGTCGATCGCGTACTCGACGGCCTTGCGGCACTCCAGCTTGTCGAACGGCTTCACCTTGGTGTTGATCGCCGTGTAGACGAGGCGCTGGCCGAGTGCGTTGTCGGTGTGGGCCTTCTCCTTGGGGTCGGTCAGCAGCTGGGCCTGCGTCTGTCCGTCGACCCCGCGGCCGGCCAGGTCCACCAGGGTGTTGCCCGACTGGAGGTCCTTGTCGATGGTCGACTGGGCGACCTTCAGATTCAGGACGATCTTGTCCGGCAGCTGCTTGCGCAGCGGGTCGGTCTTCGCCGACCACTGCGGGTTGCGCACCAGGGTGAGCTGCTTGCCCTCGTCGTAGCTCTGGAACTTGTACGAACCGGTGGACAGCACCGCCTTGGTGTAGTCCGCGCCCTTGTCCTTGGCCTGCGGGACCGGCGCCGTCTGCGGGGCGCTGACCAGGTAGTCGAACTCGGCGAACGGCTTCTTGAGGTGGAAGACGACCGTCTGCGGGTCGGGGGTCTCGATGGACTTCAGGCCGGCCTTGCCCTTGTCCTTGTAGGGACCCTTGTAGCCGCCGTCGTTGTCCTTGAGGAACTGCTGGAAGTAGTTCGGGCCCAGCGAGAGGGTGTCTCGCGCGAAGTTGCTGCGCTCGACGGCGTACTTGACGTCCTGCGAGGTGACCTCGGTGCCGTCCTCGTACTTGACGCCCTTGCGGAGCTTGTACGTCCAGGTCTTGCCGCCGTCGCTGGACTTGCCCATCGACTCGGCGAGGTCCGGGGTCAGCTCGTTGCCCTTGGCGCCGGGGCCGGGCTTGAAGGTGGTCAGCGGGCGCGCGTAGAGCCGGCTGAAGTTGTAGATGAAGGCGTAGTAGGTGTTGCCCGGGTCGAACGACTCGGGGGCGTCGCTGAGGGCGTAGGTGACCGTGCCCCCCTTCGCGTCCGAGGCGTTGACGACGCCCTTGGTGGCGGCGTTCGCCTCCCCCGAACCGCCCGCCGAGTCCTTGCCCCCGCTGCAGCCGGCCAGCAACAGGCCCGCACTGGTGATGGCCGCAACCGCCGCGACCGGAACTGACCTTCGCATGATGGTCGGTGCCCCTTCGTTCGTCGAGAAAGGTTCAAAACATCGGAATGTCACAAACTCGGTGGAACCATGGGCGGGCGCCCCGCGCCGCCGTCAGCGGCTCCGCGGGTCCAGCGCGTCCCGCAGACCGTCACCGAGCAGGTTGAACGCGAGCACGGTGACGAAGATCGCGAGGCCGGGCACGATCATGTACTGGGGGTCGACCTCGTAGTACTTGACCGCCTGGTTGAGCATGCCGCCCCAGGACGCCTGGGGCGGCTGGATGCCGACGCCCAGGAAGCTCAGGGCCGCCTCGAAGAGGATGTTGGAGGGGATCAGCAGGGTGGAGTAGACGATGATCGGCCCCACCAGGTTGGGCAGCAGCTCCCGGAAGAGGATGAACGGCCCGCGGGCGCCCATGCCGCGGGCGGCGTCGACGAATTCACGCTCCCGCAGCGAGAGCGTCTGGGCGCGCACGATGCGTCCCATGTACGGCCAGTTGAAGAAGCCGATCACGAAGATCAGCACCGAGATGTGCAGCGGCAGGCCCTCCAGGCCGAAGGCACCGCCCTGCAGCGAGGCGGAGATCGCGATGGCGAACAGCAGCAGCGGGAAGGCGAGGAAGACGTCCATCATCCGGCTGATGAAGGCGTCCACCCGCCCGCGGTAGAAGCCGGCGACCACCCCGAGGACGGCGCCGAGGGCGACCGACAGCAGGGTCGCGCCGAACGCCACGATCAGCGACACCCAGGAGCCCTCCAGGATCCGGGCGAGCAGATCACGGCCGAACTTCGGGTCCACGCCGAGCGGATGATCCGCGCTCATCCCGCCCAAGTCCCCTTTGGGGAGGGTGGTGTTGGGGTCGATCAGTGACTGGTGGGGGTTGTCGGGGTCGAGTCCCAGCAGGGCCTGGAGCGGCCGGGAGAAGGCGGCGAGCAGGATGAGCAGGATGACAACGATGGCACCGGCCACGGCGACCTTGTCCCGCCGGAAGCGCAACCAGGCGATCTGACCGAGCGACCGCCCCTCGATCTGCTTTCCTTCCACGCCCTTCAGCACCGCTTCCGGCTGCGCCTGGGCAGCCGCCCCGGTGGTCTCGATCGGTGCGGTCACGGTGCCTTGACCCCTCTCGGCCGGCGTGCCGGCCCACATCCCTGCCGCGAGAGCGGCCTGCCTCACATCACTGGTGCAAGTCCTGCGGAAGTCCCGGAAGTTCGCGCGGCGGATTTCGGGGATTCGCGTGACGTCGTGCGGGATGACACTCGTACAAGGAACCGAGGTCCTCTGCTGCCGGAGTCTTCATCCGAGTTGCGATCACTCACCAGACCCGGTCGGGAAAGGATGCGTAACTGTGATGTGGTCCGCGGTCTTCCGTTATGCGGACATCCGCGCGGCCTGAGCGGGGCGCACCACCGCGGGAGAGCACCTCAACCGCGGGGCATATCAGGAGAATTCCCCCGGAAAAGCACCGGTACCGGCGCCGGGAGGGAGCCGGCGGGGCCCCGGGGAGGTCAGTACGGGCGCGGGTAGCCGTAGCCGGGGGACGGGGCCGTGGGCTGCTGCTGGACGTAGCCGTCACGGTCGAAGAACGGGCGCGTGGAGGCCCGCATCCACAGGGCGACCGGGTCGTAGTCGTCGTTCATCGCGACCGTGGAGACCGGCAGGCCGTCCGGCACCGCGCCGATCGACTGCTGGATCATCAACCGCACCGAGTCCACCGCGTGCTGACCGGTGTCGTACAGATCCAGACCGACCGCCAGATAAGGGGCGCCGAGCGCGGGCTGCACCCAGGCCCGGCGCAGCGACCGGACGGCGGGCGTGCGGTGCGCGTTCTGCGCGAGCAGCGCGTAGAACTGCGGGATGTCGATGACCGGCTCGCTGATCCGCAGCGGCCCGGCGGGCAGCCGGTCGAGACCGCCGGCGATCCGGCGCAGGTCCAGCCAGGGGATGCCGACGCCGCCCCCGGGGGCGTGCGGGTTCAGCCACAGGCCCCAGCGGTCGGGGAAGAGCGCGGCGGCGATCTCGGGGCCGGTGACCACCTCGTGGTCGCGGTTCCAGCCGGAGGCGGCGAGCTCGGGCGCCGAGGTCACACAGGGGGCGTAGCCGAGGCCGTCGACCTCCATGTTGCCGTACTGCGCGTCGGGCGCACCGGCCCGGCCCTGCCAGAGCAGCATCCAGACCTGGCCCGCGGCGAGCGCCTGCAGCAGCGCCTCATAGGCGTCGTAACGGCCGGGCGAGACCTGCTGGAGCAGCTGCTCCAGCGCTCCGGCCGCCGTCGGCCCCTGATGCGCACCCGCGCTCACGTGGTCCGTCCCTTCTGTTCAGCAGGGCACGTTGGGGGTGCGCCCGCCCGTCATCCAACCAGCTTACGAGTGGTCCCGGGAGTAGAAGGGCCGCACACGCTCCAGCATCCAGTCGGCGACCGGGTCCCCCTGGGCGAGGTCGAGCATCACGAGCTGCACGGGCCAGGGCACCGGTACGGCGCCGAGCGCACGTCCAAGGGCTGACAGTACCGCCTGGCGGGCGGTGCCGTCGTGCAGTGCGGTGGCGTCGGCCGCGACCTGGACACCGACGAACAACGCGGGCGTGTCGCCCTCGACGCTGGCCAGGGCACGCCGGGCACTCAGGACAATTCCGGCGGCGGAGAACTCCAGCCCGGCGGAGGCGAGGAAGTCCACCGGCTCCTGCTGCCAGTCCGGCTCGAAGAGCCGCACCCGGCCGCCGCTCGGCAGGCCGTCCACGCCCTGCGCCCCGCCGCGGCACAGCTCGAAGACCGCGGCCGGCGGCAGCGGGACGCCTATCGTGCCCTCGGGGTTGACGACGATCCCGACCTGCGGCGGCAGTCCGCGGGCGAACTCCTGGGCCGGGGCGACGGTGAAGGACATGTGTGAGCCGACCACCCGCAGGAATTCCTGCTCGGAGCTGTAGACCGGGACGTAGGGCGCACCGCCCATGTCGACGGTGGGCAGATCGAGTCCGCGGGCACCGGGGCCCGCGCTCTGCGGGCCGCCGCCGTTGGGCAGCGGCACCCACACCCGGCTGCGCCCCAGCACCTCGACGATCCGGCCGCCCGCACCCGGATGCCCGACCGCGGCGGCCAGGACCTCTTCGAGTTCGTTCGCCGGCCACGCCAGCTGCGGTATCCCCTGATCCGGAAATGTCATGTCAACCCACCCGTTCCCAACCGCGCCTTCTGGCAAATGACCCTAGACGAGAAGGCGGGCGGTGAAACCTGCGGGGGCGGACCGGATCCCGGGAGCCGCCGCGCTCAGCCGAAGCCGATCGCCCGCAGGGCGTTCGCGGCCCGCCGGTCGAGGAGGACCGCCGAGCCGACCCCGGCCGGCAGCCGGGCCGCCTCGGCCGCGCCGACCAGCCGGCCCACCGCCCCGCGGTGGCGCGCGAAGGCGTACCCCGACACCCCCCGCCCGCGGGCCTCCTGGCCGGAGCGCGCCACCTCCGGCGGCACGTCGAGCAGCACCAGGTGCAGCCCGCGGCCGCCGCGCAGCGCGGTCCGGGCGAGCCAGCCGCGCACCCATGCCAGCGTCCCGCAGTCGTGCACCACCACGCTGTCGCCGGAGCGCAGCGCACGGCGCAGCGCCAGATAGTGGGCGGCCCGCACCAGCGGGCGGTAGAGGGCGTAGGGCAGCCGGCGCAGCCTGCCGCGCTCCCACCGCTCGCGGGCGTCCTGCGAATCGATGCGGTGCACCAGGGCGCCGCGGCCGTCCAGCGGCGGCACCACCCGGTGCATCAGCGTGCTCTTGCCGCTGCCGGGCAGCCCGGAGACGACCACCAGGTCGCCCGCCGGGAAGCGCAGCTCCACCGCGTCCCGTGCCCGTCCTCCGCCCCGCAGGTCCACGACCCCGGCGCGGCGGCCGGGACGCAGGACCCTGCGGCGCACCCGCCCGCCCCGGGACACGTACCTGCCGGCCCCCGCGACGCCGGGACGCACGGCCCCGGCCGGCACGGCCCCGGCGGACACGACCCCCGAAGTGGCACCGCATGCCGCTTCTCCGTGCACCGTGATCACCCTCCCCGTCCGGATCTGTTCCGGTTCGAGTCCGTCCCGTACCCGCAGAGTGTCAAGAAAAGGTAATGCCCATCAAGGTGCGGCCCCGATCCGCGCACGTCATGAGCGGGGCACCCACAGGGGCTCCTGTATCCGGCGATCCCGTGCAATGATGTGGCCGCCAGGTGCACCACGTGTCTCACTTGTGCACCGCCAACTGCATACCGGCCGCTTGAACCCGCGCGGGAGAGTCCCCGGCCGCCATGGGCGGGGCGCCGAAGGAGCAAGTCCTCCCTTGAATCTCTCAGGCCCCTATACCGCGCGGGCTAGGCAGATCTGAAAAGCGAGCCGCCGCCCGGTGTCGGGGTCGGCTCCACCCAAGGTGCAAACCGGGTCCGTTCGCGGGATCCCGGTGAACCTCTCAGGTTCCGATGACAGATGGGGAGAACGTCCTCTCACCCATGCCTGGGAGCCCGGAACCATGACTGATGCCCCCCGCCGTACTGCGCTGGACGCCACCCATCGCGCGCTCGGCGCCACCATGACCGACTTCGCCGGCTGGGACATGCCGCTGCGCTACACCAGCGAGCGTGACGAGCATGTCGCCGTCCGCACCCGCGCCGGCCTCTTCGACCTCTCCCACATGGGCGAGATCACGATCACCGGCCCGCAGGCCGCCGACCTCCTCGACTACGCGCTGGTGGGCAACATCGGCGGGGTCAAGACCGGCCGCGCCCGCTACACCATGATCTGCGAGGACGGCGGCGGCATCCTGGACGACCTGATCGTCTACCGCCTGGCCGACCAGGAGTACATGGTGGTCGCCAACGCCTCCAACGCCCAGGTGGTGCTGGACGCACTGACCGCGCGGGCCGGCGGCTTCGACGCCGCGATCCGCGACGACCGGGAGGCCTACGCGCTGCTGGCGGTGCAGGGACCGGAGTCCCCCGGCATCCTCAAGGCGCTGACCGACGCCGACCTGGACGGCCTGAAGTACTACGCGGGCCTGCCCGGCACGGTCGCCGGCGTCGAGGCGCTGATCGCCCGCACCGGCTACACCGGCGAGGACGGCTTCGAGCTGTTCGTGCGCCCGGCCGACGCGGTCGCCCTCTGGGAGGCGCTGACCGAGGCCGGCAAGGACGCGGGCCTGGTGCCCTGCGGCCTGTCCTGCCGCGACACCCTGCGCCTGGAGGCGGGCATGCCGCTGTACGGGCACGAGCTGACCACCGCGACCACCCCGTTCGACGCGGGCCTGGGCCGGGTCGTGAAGTTCGAGAAGACCACCAACAACGGTGACTTCGTCGGCCGCGCCGCGCTGACCGCGGCCGCCGAGCGCGCCGAGGCGAACCCGCCGCGCAAGCTGGTCGGCCTGATCGCCGAGGGCCGCCGGGTGCCGCGCGCCGGCTACCGGGTCGTCACCGCCGACGGCACGGCCATCGGCGAGGTCACCTCCGGGGCGCCCTCCCCCACCCTGGGCAAGCCGGTCGCGATCGCCTATGTCGACGCGGCCCACGCCGCTCCGGGCACCGAGGGTGTCCGCGTGGACATCCGTGGAAGCCATGAGCCGTACGAGGTCATCGCGCTGCCGTTCTACAAGCGGCAGAAGTAGCGGCGCGCTCCCCCGGGAGCGGGCCGCGGCGCGCGCCCGCGCGTCTCACGGTGCACGAACCTCCCCCGGCCGCGCGCCGGGGGCGACCCCCTTTCACGACCACACCCTCGCGTACAGGAGAATCGAGCCATGAGCAACCCCCAGCAGCTGCGCTACAGCAAGGAGCACGAGTGGCTGTCGGGCGCCGAGGAAGGCGTCTCGACGGTCGGCATCACCGAGCACGCGGCCAACGCGCTCGGCGACGTCGTCTTCGTACAGCTCCCCGAGGTCGGTGCCACGGTCGCGGCGGGCGAGACCTGCGGCGAGCTGGAGTCGACCAAGTCGGTCAGCGACCTCTACTCGCCCGTCGACGGTGAGATCGCCGAGATCAACGAGGATGTCGTCAACGACCCCTCGCTGGTGAACTCCGCCCCGTTCGAGGGTGGCTGGCTGTTCCGGGTGAAGACCAGCGGTGAGCCGGCCGAGCTGCTCTCGGCCGACGAGTACGCCGCCTTCATCCAGAGCTGAGCCGCCGCTCCCCGTCCGCCTCCGCTTGCGCGCAGGCGCCCCCGGACTCCTCGTCCGGCCGGATCCCGATCGCGCCCCTGACTCCCCCAGGAAGACTCATGTCGCTTCTGAACAGCTCCCTCCATGAGCTCGACCCCGATGTCGCCGCCGCCGTCGACGCCGAACTCGACCGTCAGCAGTCCACCCTCGAAATGATCGCGTCGGAGAACTTCGCCCCCGTCGCCGTCATGGAGGCCCAGGGCTCCGTCCTGACCAACAAGTACGCCGAGGGCTACCCCGGCCGCCGCTACTACGGCGGCTGTGAGCACGTCGATGTGGTCGAACAGATCGCCATCGACCGCATCAAGGCGCTCTTCGGCGCCGAGGCCGCCAACGTCCAGCCGCACTCGGGCGCGCAGGCCAACGCCGCCGCCATGTTCGCCCTCATCAAGCCGGGCGACACCATCCTGGGTCTCAACCTCGCCCACGGCGGGCACCTGACCCACGGCATGAAGATCAACTTCTCCGGCAAGCTCTACAACGTGGTGCCCTACCACGTCGACGAGAAGACCAACCTGGTCGACATGGAGGAGGTCGAGCGCCTCGCCAAGGAGCACCGCCCCAAGCTGATCGTGGCCGGCTGGTCCGCCTACCCCCGCCAGCTCGACTTCGCCGCGTTCCGCCGGATCGCCGACGAGGTCGGCGCCTACCTCATGGTCGACATGGCGCACTTCGCCGGCCTGGTCGCCGCCGGTCTGCACCCCAACCCGGTGCCGCACGCCCACGTGGTGACCACCACCACCCACAAGACCCTGGGCGGCCCGCGCGGCGGCGTCATCCTGTCCACCCAGGACCTGGCCAAGAAGATCAACTCCGCGGTCTTCCCCGGCCAGCAGGGCGGCCCCCTCGAACACGTCATCGCCGCCAAGGCCGTCTCCTTCAAGGTCGCCGCCTCCGACGACTTCAAGGAGCGCCAGCAGCGCACCCTCGACGGCGCCCGGATCCTCGCCGAGCGCCTGGTCCAGGACGACGTCCGCCGGCACGGCGTCTCCGTGCTGTCCGGCGGCACCGACGTGCACCTGGTCCTGGTCGACCTGCGCGACAGCGAGCTGAACGGCCAGGAGGCCGAGGACCGCCTCCACGAGGTCGGCATCACCGTCAACCGCAACGCCATCCCCAACGACCCCCGGCCGCCGATGGTGACCTCGGGCCTGCGCATCGGCACGCCGGCGCTGGCCACCCGCGGCTTCACCGCCGACGACTTCCGTGAGGTCGCCGACATCATCGCCGAGGCCCTCAAGCCGGCCTACGACACCGAGGCCCTCAAGGCCCGGGTCACGGCGCTGGCCGACAAGCACCCCCTCTACCCGTCGCTGTGACGCGTCTCATGCGCTGACCTCCCGGCCCGCCACCACCGGCGGGCCGGGGGGAGCGACGGATCGGAAGCCGACGGGCCCGGCGGGACAGGGGCACCGCCCCACCCCGCTTCCCCTTTTCTCCTCTCTTCCTCCCCTCCCCTCCCCTGGGATTCCGGGGTGTCCGGCGCCCTGACCGGCCGCCCGGTCCCGCGCCGCGTCCCGGCCCCACCGCCGCGTACCGGCCGGCCGCCACCGGGCCCGACGGCCGGCGGCCGCGCCCGGCCCGGTCTCCACCGCGGCTCCGCACCCTCCCGACACCGACTGTTACCCCCGGTGACGACTGCCCGCCGGGCTCCGTGCGGAGGCAGCGCGTCCGGTCCGCGTTACGCTCGACAATCGGCGCAGAAACGTACCTGCTGCTCCATTGCTCCACCGTCCACCACGAGCAGACAAGGGAGTCCGCCCCCGTGGCCATCTCCGTCTTCGACCTCTTCTCCATCGGCATCGGCCCCTCCAGCTCCCACACCGTCGGCCCCATGCGCGCCGCGCGGATGTTCGTCGGACGGCTCAAGAAGGACGGCCTGCTCGCCGAGACGGTCAGCGTGCGCGCCGAGCTCTTCGGCTCCCTGGGTGCCACCGGCCACGGCCACGGCACCCCCAAGGCCGTCCTCCTCGGCCTGGAGGGCCACTCCCCCCGCTCCGTCGACGTCGAGACCGCCGACGACGAGGTGGAGCGCATCCGCACCACCAAGCGTCTGCGGCTGCTGGGCGCCGAAATAGGCGGCGCCCACGAGATCGACTTCGACGAGTCGTCCGAGCTGATCCTGCACCGCCGCCGTGCCCTGCCGTACCACGCGAACGGCATGACCCTCTTCGCCTACGACGCCACCGGCGCCCCGCTGTTGGAGAAGACGTACTACTCGGTGGGCGGCGGCTTCGTCGTCGACGAGGACGCCGTCGCGGGCGAGAACCCGATCGTGCCCGACGACACCGCCCTGACCCACCCCTTCCGCACCGGCGACGAACTGCTGCGGCTCTCCCGCGACACCGGGCTGTCGATCTCCGCCCTGATGCTCCAGAACGAGAAGGCCTGGCGCACCGAGGACGAGATCCGCACCGGCCTGCTGGAGATCTGGCAGGTCATGCAGTCCTGTGTCACCCGCGGGCTGAGCCGTGAGGGCATCCTGCCCGGCGGCCTCAAGGTCCGCCGCCGCGCCGCCCACTCCGCCCGCCAGCTGCGCTCCGAGGGCGACGCCGGCGCCCGCGCCATGGAGTGGACCACGCTCTACGCGATGGCCGTGAACGAGGAGAACGCGGCCGGCGGCCGGGTGGTGACCGCCCCCACCAACGGCGCGGCCGGCATCATCCCCGCCGTCCTGCACTACTACGTCAACTTCGTGCCCGGCGCCGACGAGGAGGGCGTCGTCCGCTTCCTGCTCGCGGCCGGCGCGATCGGCATGCTCTTCAAGGAGAACGCCTCGATCTCCGGCGCCGAGGTCGGCTGCCAGGGCGAGGTCGGCTCCGCCTGCTCGATGGCCGCCGGCGGCCTGGCCGAGGTCCTCGGCGGCTCACCGGCCCAGGTCGAGAACGCCGCGGAGATCGGCATGGAGCACAACCTGGGCCTGACCTGCGACCCCGTCGGTGGCCTGGTCCAGATCCCGTGCATCGAGCGCAACGGCATGGCCGCCGTCAAGGCCGTCACCGCCGCCCGCATGGCCCTGCGCGGCGACGGCCACCACCACGTCTCCCTCGACAAGGTCATCAAGACCATGAAGGACACCGGCGCCGACATGAGCGTCAAGTACAAGGAGACGGCGCGGGGCGGGCTGGCGGTGAACATCATCGAGTGCTGAGCGTGGAGGCCCTGACCAGCGCGTTCGTGTCTTTCAGCGCGGTCAGGGCCTTCCCTGCTCACGCGGCGGGAGGTCCCCGAAAGGTCCCCGGGACAGGCTTGAAAGTCCCGAAAGGTCCCCGGGAAATCCCACGGGATGGGCGCCTTACCTGGGAGTTTGTGGCACCCTCGGTCACTGTTCCGATCTGCCCTGACCGTCAGCCGCTGCCAGGATGTATCAAATCGATCCTCCAAGACCGCTGGAGGGTTGTCATTCGATACCTGAGTGCTGCGGAGAACTCGCGCTTGGAGCAGCGGCTGGCCGGCCTCTCCCCCACGTTCACGACGGCGCATGCGCGTCAAGCCCTGCTCCCCCTCCCCCCGCGATCTGGGCCGAGGAAGCGCTGGACCTGATCTCGCCGCATAGCTGGGGTCGCCGGCGAACCCCTGTCAGCGCTGCTGCTCGCGCAGGTCGTCTTCGACAGCGGGTCCACCTGGTTCATGTCAGCGGCGCAGGCGCGCTCGAAGTGCGGCTGGTCGGCCTACGAGGGCTGGACGGTCACCGGCCGGCCCGACATGACGGTCCGGCGCGGTCTGGGACCGTGCGGAGGGGACGTTCGGCACGCCGGACGGCGTGTGGCTGGCTGCAGTGCGCCCCGAAGACCTGGGCGGCCCGGACGCGGTCCGGGGCCGCGCGTGGCGGAGGCCGTCCCGAGCGCTGTGGGGGGCGTGCGGTGACGACGTCCACCGCCGTACGGGTCCTGGTCACCGCGCAGGGTTCTGCCGTGGTCGGGTCCGGTCAGGACGCTGTCCCTGAGCACGCTCGCCCGCAGCGCCGGGCAGGGCAGGGCAGGGCAGGGCATCGTCGTCACCATCGCGGTCCTCTACTTCACCCGCACGGTGCACATCGCCCCCGAGCGGGTGGGGTTCGCGCTGACCGCCGCCGCCCTGGTCGGCATGGTCGCGAGCGTTTCCCGTCGAGCACGCGGCCGATGCCTTCGGGGTCCGTTTCGCCTCGGTCGTCTCCGTCGTGCTCCAGGGCGTCGTGCTGTGGACGTCCGTGCTCGTCGGGGATTTCATCAGTCTGCTGTTCGCGGCCGACAGGGTGGCGGTGGCGGACTCCGCATCCAACGCCGCGCGAGGAGCGCTGGTCGCGCATGCGGTCCCGGCGCAGGATCGGGTGCGAGCCCACGCCTATCTGCGCGCGGTCACCAATGTCGGCTTCTCGGTGGGCACGCTGTGCGGCGCGCTCGCGCTGAGCCGGCACTCCTTCGGTGCGTTACGCGGCCGAACTGCTGGATGCCGGGGCGCAGCTCGCACTGGCAGGGCTGGCGTTGCTGCGGGTGCCGAAGGTACCGGTGCTGCGGCGGCCACCGCAGGCGCCGCGCTGGCAGGTCCTGCGGGATGTGCCCTTCGCGGTGGTCGGCGTGCTCAACGCGGTCCTGGTGATGAACGCCGGCATATTGAACGTCGCGCTCCCGCTGTGGATGGCCGGCCGCACCAGTGCACCGGCCTCCGCCTTCGCGCCGCTCCTGCTCGTCAACACCGTCCTTGTGGTGTGTTTGCAGGTGCCGGTCGGCAAGGGTGTGCGGGACGTTCGCACCGGGGGCCGGGCGCTGCTGCTGTCGGGGGTGTGGTTGGCCGGGTGCTGTCTGGTGTTCGCGCTGGCGGCGGACCGGACGCGCTGGGGGGGCCGTCGCGTGCCTCACCATCAGGGTCGTGATCCACACGATGCGCGAGCTGCTGTACAGCGCGGGGTCGTGGGCGTTGTCGTACGAGTTGGCGCCGGAGCACGGCCAGGGCCAGTACCAGGGGCTGTTCACGCTGAGCACCCAGCTGGGCGTGGCGGTCACGTCGGCGGTCGCCTCCGCGTTGGTCTCCGGGCACAGCGCGGCGGGCTGGACGGGGTTGGCGGTGCTGTTCGTCGGCGCCGGGGGGCGGCCCGGTGGGCCGAGCGCTCGCGGCCGTGGAACGGCCCCGGCGCCCGGCCCGTGGGGCAGTGAGCAGGAAGGTCAGGCCCCTTCGGCTTCCACGGCCCGCTCGCGGATCAGCCAGCCGGCCTGGAATCGGCTGCGGGCCCCCAGTTCGCTGAAGACCTCCGCGATGTGCTTGCGGCAGGTGCGCAGGGCGATGCCGAGCCGCTTGGCGACGACCTCGTCCTTGTAACCGGCGGCCAGCAGCTTGACGATGGCCGCCTTGGTCTCGTCCGTCAGCTTGTCCGGCAGCCGGGAGCTGCCTTGGGCCGGTTGGAAGACATCGGCGGAGGCCCAGGCGTTCTCCACGGTCCGGGCGAAGAAGCCGACCACGGCCGGGTGCTGCACCAGGTGGCCGCCGCCCTCGTCCTCGTCGCCCAGGAGCACTGCTACCGAGTGGTCGAACACCACCAGCGGAGGCAGTAGGGAGGCCGTGGTGCGGACCTCCCCGCCTGCCGCGAGGACCAGTTCGGCGTAGCGGACCGTCTCCGCGTGGTGGCGGGCGTAGTGCCCGAACACGGCGCACACCTTGACCTTCCGGGCCAGCAGGGCCAGGTCACGGCGGAGTGCGTGCTCGGCGAGCGTGACGCCGCGCCCCAGCGGCTGCACACTTGACCAGACCCGTGCCGTCCATCGCGATCCGTTTGACCTGCTCGCGCGAGCCCCGGAAGACAACTTGGCGGAAGAGGGGTGCGGTGGCGTTGTACAGATGGACCGTGGCGCGGTGGGCGCCGCGCAGGGACTCGACCGTCCGCTCGATGAGTTCCTCGCGGGCCTGGGTGAGCACGGACACCGTCACGTCCTCGGGGATCACCCCCTCCTCGATGATCGACCGCACGAACGCGTAGTCCGTCGCGCCGGAGCACGGAAAACCGACCTCGATCTCCTTGAATCCCGTGCGCACCAGCAGATCGAACATGGCCCGCTTGCGCGCCGGCGACATCGGGTCGATCAAGGCCTGGTTGCCGTCCCGCAGATCGGTCGACAGCCAGCGCGGGGCGGCCGTGATCCGCTTGCCGGGCCACGTGCGGTCGGGGAGGACGACCTGCTCGTACGGGCGGTAGCGGTGAGCCGGCATGGGCATGGGTCAGCTCCCGTCCCCGGCCGGGGGTATGGCCAGCGCCGCCCACGTGCGGTGCGGGACCCGCAGCTCCGCGCCGGGGAAGCGCTCGCTCAGCGTGCACGCCAACTCGGCGTCGAAGCGCTCTACCCCCTCTGGTGGCAGGCTCGCCCCCACCCCGGCGCTGGCCCGCATCCGCCCCCGCCACGCCTCGGGCGTGTACGGGACCTCCACGTCGAAGGAGAAGGTCTCGATGCCGGTGAACCCGGCCACGGCCAGATCGGTCAGCCAGCGCGGATACAGCCCCGTACTGCCATAAAGCGTCCAGGCGGGGTTGGCCTCCCGGACGAGCCGCTCGGTCGCCTCCACCAAGTTGCCGGGCAGCGGCAGCATATCGAAGTGGGCGATGACCACATGGCCGCCGGGGCGCAGCAGACGTCGGGCCTCGCGCGCGGCGCGTGCGGCGTCGAACCAGTGCCAGCACTGGCCGGCGGCGACCACGTCGAAGGACGCGTCAGGCAGCCCAGTGTCCTCGGCCGACGCCGCCCTGTAGGCGGTGCCCAGCCCTTCCCGGGCGTCGAGCTGCGCGGCCTGCGCCAGCAGCGCCTCGGACCGGTCGAGCCCGGTCACCTCGGCGCCGGCCCGCGCGAACAGCCGCCCCAAGGCTCCGGTGCCGGCGCCGAGGTCAAGCACCCGCTGCCCGGACAGTCCGATGCCGCGGCGGTGCAGCCGGTGCATCAGCTCTGCCGGAAAGCCCGCGCGGTGGGCCGCGTAGTCCGCGGCGGTCAGCCCGAACTCGGGCGAAAGCTTGTCGGTCACGTGGGTCGGTCTCCTTCGGTCTGGGCGGGACCACGTCACAGGTAGGCGCGGGCGTGGACGAGGGCCAGCTCGGCGAGTTCGCCCTCGGCTTCCAAGCCGGCGACGGCAGGGCGAGGGGTCCGTCGGGTCACCGTGCAGCACCACTGCACCAAGGGGCCGCGGACCACGTCCGTGCTGTCCTCGTCCCCGAAGTGGTAGCGGGTGCCGTCGGCCCCGGTGAGCTCCAGCCGCAGGGTGCGTCCCTGCGGCCAGCGCTGCCGGGCCAGGGCGAAGCCGTAGCGCAAGGTGGCCAGGCCGAGCGTCGCGATGTGGCGGAGCCGGGGTGTCTCGGTGACGGTACGGCTCAGTGCGTCGGCCACGTCGAGGCCGTGGGCCCAGTGCTCCATGAGCCGGGCCGCGGCGAAGGACCGGCCCGGCATCCCCAGACCCCAGGCGACCCGCGCGGTGGGACCCTGGACGGCGAGCAGGTCCGCCGTGCGGTCGGCGTTCTGGGCCCACCGGGCGATGAGGGCCATCGGCACCAGGTCCTGGCCGGCCCGGCATCCGGCGGCGGTGAACTCCTCCGGCGTACGGAACCCCTCAAGGGCCCGGCCGAACGCGCGCGGCCCGTCGAGCAGGGTGTCGGCCGCCACCTCTTCGGTGTCCGCCAAGTGTGCCACCTGGTCGCGGATCGTCCAGCCCGCTGCGGCCGACGGCCGCTCCCAGTCGGCCTCGCCCACGCAGGACAGCAGGGCCGCGAACGCCCGGTGTTCCTCGCGCAGGTCGAGCAGCTCGCCCGTCCAGGCCGCGCGGGCGGACGCGGCTCCCCTGAGAACTTCTCGTCGCATAGCCTTCCATTTCACGTCGAAGGCCGCGGCAGCGGGCTGTGCGCCGTGGCGGCCATCGGTCAACGCCCGAGGAGCGCGCCGCCGTTGCTGTTGAGGAACTCGCCAGTGATGTAGCCGGCCTCGGGTGAGGCGAGGAAGGCGACGGCCGCGGCGATGTCGTCCGGCTCGCCGACCCGGCCGACCAGGGTCTGTGCACGCCGCCGTGCGAGCTCCTCCTCCCCGGCAGGCGCGCCGAAGAATTCGGTCCCCGCCACGTACCCGGGCACGACGACGTTCGCAGTGATCCCCGCCGGGCCCAGCTGCGTGGCCAGAGAGTGGTTCCAGGCCAACAGGGCTGCCTTCACCGCGCCGTAGGATCCGTTGCCGCGCTGGGCCGCGAGGGAACTGAGGGTGACAACCCGGCCGCCGGGTCGCGCGAGGCGGGGCAGCAGGGCCTCGGTGAGCAGGACGGCCGGCAGAATGTTGTTGTCGAAGTCCCGCCGCCAGCGCTCGGCGACCTCCTTCAGACCGCCCTGCCGCACGGGTGTACCGCGCCCGCCGGCGTTGTTCACCAGCACGTCCACGCGCTCCGGCAGCTCGTCCAGCTTCCGCTCGACCTCGTCCGGCGCGGACAGGTCCACGACCACGGTGCGGACGGGACGGTCGCCACCGATCTCCCGGGCCGCGGCTGCCAGGACCTCCGCCCGCCGGCCCGCGATCGTCACCCGGTCGCCCTGGCGGGCGAACCACGTCGCGATCGCCTTCCCGATGCCGGTTCCGCCGCCACTGACCACTACCACACGTTCCACGCTGCCCATCAGGCCCTCCAGGCTCTCTCGTCGATCATGACACCGCCACCCTGCCACGGGAGCCGTCCACCTCGACCACGACGTCCAATGGCAGTGCGGCCAGAGCCTGTTCACCCACTCCGGTCACACAGGGGAGGCCCAACTCACGGGCGAGGATGGCGGCGTGGCAGAGCATGCTCCCGACGGCGGTCACCAGGCCCGCGGCCTCGGTCATGAGCGGCACCCACTCGGGGCCCGTCTCACGCGTGACGAGGATCGAGCCCGGCTCCCAGCCGGGCTCGTCCGGCCCCCGTAGCCGGACCGCCCGGCCCCGGGCCGTGCCCTGGGAGGCGGCGACCCCGGTCAGCACCAGGCCGGTGGCCTCGGTGCCGGGAGCCGGCACATCGGGCCGGCCGAGCTCGCGGGTGACCGGGCGGCACTGCACCCACACCAGGCCGGTCTCCAGGACGGCGAACTCCAGGTCGGCCGGCTGACCGAGCAGGACCTGGACGGCCAGGCAGGCGGCGCCGACCGGCCGGCCGGCCGTCCACCTCCAGCGGCGGGTGTGGGCCCTGACCGGCGCGTTCGTGACTTTCCGCGCGGTCAGGGCCTTGCCTGCTTACGCGGCGGAAAGTCCCTGGAATCGCCCTGGGACAGGCTTGAACGTCCCTGAAAAGTCCCCGGGATGTCCCCGGCCGGCGAGGGCCTCAAGGGGAGCCATCCACCTATTGCGGTAGGCGGAACAGCTCCCGGGCAAGACCTCCATCAGCCCAACTGCTCCCCGTCCCCGCGGGGTTGTGCCCCTGCTAGGCAGGCGCGCAGACCAAAGCTGAGCCGCTTTCAGGATGCGCACTCCTACCCATTGCGAGACCGTCAGCAGTCGTGCCGCCTGGTGCCACGTGGGGCCGCCTCGTGACATTTTACCTGATCAGAGCATGTGCACTGGGCTGGTCCATGCGAGAACATCACCCGCGGCACCCACCTGGACACGCGGCCGCTGGACCTCGGTGCCCTCGCCACGCCGCCGACTACGGCGAGGCGGCCTGGGTGTGGAGGCGACGGCGGGTGGTCGCAATCGAGAGGCGGATGGAGGCGTCAAGTGCGGTGACCCGGAACAGAGTTGGTGCGCGCTGCGTGAGCGTGCGGGACCGGGTCATTTTCCGTTCATGCTGCAACCATCTCGGTTTTGTTGCTGTCTTTCTCTGCAGCGTCTCTTCCGTCCCACCGGGCCCACGGCTCAGAGGGACGGGTCCGAGGGGCGACCGGTGTGTGACTCATTGGAGGATTTGTGCGTAACCGAACCAGGAGCATGGTGGCAGGTGCTCTGGGCGCCGCCGTGGTCGCGGCCGTGGCCGGCGGCGCCATGGCAGCGCCGACGGACGGCAACGGGCGGGGCCAGGACCAGCCCTCCGCGAGTGCCGTCGAGCGGAGCGAGGTCACCCAGGGCGACCTCGACGGCGACGGCCACGCCGACCTCGGCGTGGGAGCGCCCGAGGGCGCCGTCTCCGGCAAGTCCAAAGCGGGCTATGTGGGCGTGACATATGGCGCCAAGGGTGGCGTCGACACCACGCGGCACAGCACGCTGACGCAGGCCAGTCCGGGCGTGCCCGGCACCCCGGAGGCCAAGGACGGCTTCGGCTCGACCGTGGTGCGCGGCGACGTGGACGGGGACGGTTACGCCGACCTGGTCGTCGCCGCGAACAACGAGGCCATCGGCAGCACCACGCAGGCCGGTTCCGTCACGATCGTCTTCGGCTCCAAGAGCGGCCTGTCCCGCGACGCCATCGCCTTCCACGCGCCGAAGGTCACCGCCAACGCGCACTTCGGCGACCGGATAGCCGTGGGCGACCACAACAAGGACGGCCTCAGCGACCTCGCCATCTCCGACGGCACGAAGGTGCAGCTCGTCAAGGGCGCGAAGAACCTGCGGCAGACCGCGACCCCGAAGATGACCGGTGTCACCCCGCCCGGCGGCGGCGTCAGCGTCGAACACCTGGCCTCCGGCGACATCAACGGGGACGGTTACGCCGATCTCGTCACCGTCGCCTCCGAGGACTCGCCCTCCGACGAGGGCACGCTCGGCGTGCTGCCCGGCTCGTCCGGGGGCCTGAAGAGCACGCCGCTGGGCAAGGACATCCCGCTGCCGTTCGCGCAGTACCGCCCCGTGGTCGGTGACATCAACGGCGACGGGAAGGACGACGTCGTCACGGACACCGGCTTCTCGGACGGTCCGCAGGAGCAGAAGCTGCGCACCTACCCCGGCACCGCCGGCGGGCTCGACTCCGCCAAGCCGGTGGACTGGAAGGGCAAGGCGCAGGAGGGCGAGGCCATCGGGCTCGCCGACTTCGACGGCGACGGCCACGACGACCTGGTGGTCAGCAACACCGGCGCCGAGGCGCCCGGGGGCTACAACAACGCCGGTGCCGTCAACGTGCTCAAGGGCACCGCGAACTGGCTGACCGACGCGGGGGCGCAGACCTTCTCGCTCGACACCGAGGGCGTCCCTGGCTCCATGGAGGGCAACGACAAGTTCGGTACGTCCGTCTCGCCGGCCGACTACAACGGTGACGGCAAGGCGGACCTGGCCGTGGGCATCCCGAACCGCACCGAGGGTGCCGGCGCGGTGGCCCTGCTGTACGCGGGCACCGACGGACTGAGCGCCAAGGGCTCGTCCCTCATCACCCCTGGTGACCTGGGCGCCCCGGCGACGAAGGGCCACTTCGGCACGGAGCTGACGAACCCGGCGAAGTAGGCACGCACGCCGGGGCCTGTTCGGCGGATCATGTGCCTGTCGGCCGGTGGGGCATGCACGCCGACCTGCTCGACATCCGCTCCCCGCACCCGCGGGGCCGGTCCCGCACCGATCAGGTGACGAACAGGGTTGGCATGGTCCGTTGCTCGATGCACCGAGCGACCCCCACCACCCGAAGCGTCGGAGGCAGGGGCTCTGCAACGGTTGACCGGCATCGGGTGCTGAGGTCGGCGGCCTCGACCAGGGCGTAGGTGCGTTTGAGTGCTGGTCGGGGCCGTCCCGATCGGATGGTGAGGCCCCCGGGGCGCACGGGAACACCCCCGGGCCCCGCCCGCGTTCAGGTCCGGTGGGTGGCGATCCAGGCGGCTACCTGGGCGCGGGAGGTGAAGCCCATCTTGGTCAGGATGCGGTCCACGTGGCCTTCCGCGGTGCGGCGGGAGATGGTCAGGCGGGCGGCGATGTCCTTGTTGGTCAGGCCCTCGGCGAGGAGGTCGGCGACCTCTCGTTCGCGGGGGGTCAGGGGCGCGGACGCTTCCTGGGCGGGTGGCGGGGTGGGCGCGGAGTCGTGCAGGGCGTAGGTGACGGCTTGTTCGAGGGTGAGGGCGCGGCCGGCCCGGGTGGTGGCCTCGAAGGTGGCGGCGTCCAGTTCCTTGCGCAGGCGGGACTCGAACTTCTGGTGGCCCGTCTGGAGATGGCCCAGTCCGGTGAGGGTGGAGCCGGCGACCTGCCATGCGGCGTCGGCCGCGCCCAGCAGCGTCGCGGCGCGTGCGAAGAGTCCCGCGGCGGCCGCGCACCACCCCAGGACCTCCAGGCACTGGGCCACTCCGCACTGGTCGTAGGACAGCGGCTTGTCGCGCAGTGCCTGGCGCACCAGCGTGCCCGCCCGCGGATAGAGCCCGCGGCGGTAGTGGTCCAGGCCCAGGGCCCACAGCGCGTGGGTGCGCGACCAGGCGGCGCCGTGCTCGTCGCACAGCGCCAGGAACCGCTCGGCGTAGCGGGTGGCTTCCGGGTCGTCGACGTTGACGCAGGCGCTCGTGAGCATGCAGGCGGCGACGGCGGCGCTGCCGGCGTCCCCGGCGGCCCGGTGCCGGGTGAAGGCCTCGTCCAGCAGCGCGATCGCGCGGGGGAAGTCCGCCTGGAAGAGGGCCACGAGCCCGTCGAGGTGCACCGCGCCCCGGGCCAACTCCTGCTGTGCTCCCAGGACTTCCGCCGTGGCGCGGTACTCCTCCAGCCGGCTGCGCGCGGCGCCGATGTCTCCCTGGAGCACGGTCACCAGCCCGTCGACGAAGAGCGCCGCGGCCCGCGGGAAGCTGGGCCCGTCGTCGAGCGCGAGGGCGCCGCCCAGCCATCGGCGGCCCTCGTGGAAGGATCCGTAGCCGAGCGGATGGCTCCACAGGGAAGCGGCCAGGCTCATCGCCGCCTCCGCCCGGTCCGGCTCGGCCGTCGTGAATGCCAGTGCCGCCTGGAGGTTGGCGTGTTCGAGGCGCAGCCGGGTGAACCAGGCCATCTGGTCCGGGCCGAACCACGCGGTTTCGGCTTCGGCGGCCATCCGGTGGTAGTAGTCGCGGTGCCGTGCACGGAGCGCGGGCTCCTCGCCCGAGGCGGCCAACTGCTCCTGCCCGTAGTGGCGCAGCGTCTCCAGCATCCCGTACCGCATGCGCGAGCCCTGCTCCTCGCAGGTCAGCACGGACTTGTCGACCAGGCCGGTGATCAGGGCCAGGATGTCGCTCCGGTCGATTCCCGCACCGGAGCAGAGCTGTTCGGCCGCTTCCAGATCGAAGCCGCCGGACAGGACGGACAGCCGCGCCCACAGCAGTCTCTCCTGGTGCGTGCACAGGTCGTGGCTCCAGTCGATCGCCGCCCGCAGGGCCCGCTGGCGCGGCGAGGCGGTCCGCGGCCCGGCGTCGAGCAGCCGGAAGCGGTCGTCGAGCCGGCTGAGGATCTGAGGCGCCGACAGGACCCGCATCCGGGCCGCCGCCAGCTCGATCGCCAGCGGCACCCCGTCCAGGCGGCGGCACATCTCCCCGGCCACGGCGGCGTTCTGTGCGGTGAGCGTGTAGTCCGGCCGTACGGCGGCGGCGCGGTCGGCGAACAGGGCCACCGCCTCGCTGTGCTCCGCGGCCGCCTCGGGGCCGGGCAACGTCATGGGCGGCACCGGGAAGACGTGCTCCCCGCTCACCGCGAGCGCCTGACGGCTCGTCGCGAGCACCACCAGCTCGGGGCTTCGGGCCAGCAGGGTCGCCACCAGCTGCGCGCAGCCGTCCAGGACGTGTTCGCAGTTGTCCAGCACCAGCAGCATCCGCCGGCCCGCCAGGTGTTCCACGAGGCGGGGCAGCGGATCGCTCAGCGCCTCGCGGCCGACCCGCAGCCGCGCCGCGACGGTCTGGGCGACCTGTTCGCCGTCGGTCAGCGCGGCCAGCTCCACCAGCCACGCCCCGCCGGGGAAGGAGCGCCGTACGTCGGCGGCCAGGCGCAGCGCCAGCCGGGTCTTCCCGATGCCGCCGGGCCCGGTCAGGGTCACCAGCCGGCCGCGCGAGAGCAGCGCCCGGGCCTCGGACAGCTCATGCCGCCGCCCGATGAACCGGGTCAGCTCAGCAGGCAGCGTGCCCGCTTCCTGCACGTGACCGCCCATGCTCCGACCCTAGCCTCCCCCGATACGGCGGGCAAACAGGTGTACGGGCCGGTATATCCGGCATACGGGGAGGGGGCGGCGCCCTTCGTGCAGCGTCCTCGGCGCCCCTCCCCCGCCGGTGACCGGGAGGGCACCACTGCGCGTGCCCACCGTCCGGCACGCGCGGGCCGCCGCGGTGGGGGCCGCTCCGGTGCCGGCCCGGCCCCCACCCGTCTCAGGCGCCGTGCTGCTTGAGGAAGTTGAGGATGAGCTGCTGCCACTCCTCGGGGCGCTCGACCATGGGCAGGTGGCCGGTGGGGATCTCCGTCAGCTCGGCACCGGGGATGCCCTCGGCGAGCCGGCGGTGCAGGGCGGGGGGCGCCATGTGGTCGGCGGTGGTGGAGATGACCAGGGTGGGCACGCGGATACCGGCGAGATCGTCGCGGACGTCGATCCGGCTGACGAGGTCGGCGTGCTCGACGGTGCCCTCGGCGATGTCGGCGGCGGCGTAGGCGACGACCTGTTCGAGCTGTTCGGCGGGCATCGCCTCCATGGCCTGGGGGCTGAGGGCGTGCGGGAAGAGGAACTCGCTCACCAGGCTGTTGTCGCCGGTGGCGGCGAGCTTGCCCCAGACCCGGACGGTGAGGGTCTGCTGGTTGTTGGGGTAGGCCATGGTGGCGCTCAGGACGAGGGCGGTGACGCGCTCGGGGTGGCGGGCGGCCGCGCGGATCGCGACCGGGCCGCCCATGGAGTAGCCGTGCACGGCGAAGGTGTCCAGGCCCTCGGCGACGGCCGCGGCGACGAGCTGGTCGGCCAGGTCGTCCAGCGAGAGCGGGGTGGTGGAGCGGGGGGTGTCGCCGCTGCCGGGGTAGTCGACGCCGACCACGGTGTGGTCGGCGGCCAGGCCTTCGAGAATCGGGCCGTAGGTGCCGGCGATGCTGCTGCCGGCACCGTGGGCCAGCGCCAGGCCCGGGCCGGAGCCGACCACGGTGCGGGCGAAGGTGGCCTCGGGGAGGGTGCGTGCGGACATCAGTGATCATTCCTTCTGGGGTTGTGGTGATCCGTGGGGCGGGGGAACCAGTCCGGCCGGGGCGTGGCGGTGAGCGGACGCGGCGGGTCCGGTGGCGTGCGCCGCCCGGCGGCGGCAACCGGAAGCCGTACGGGCCCTGTTGGTGGCCCGTCAGCGGCGGTACCCGGGCCGCCGGGCTCCGGAGACGTACTCCCGGCGAGGCCCTCGATCGCCTCGCCCGGTGCGGCCTTCGCGGCACGGCCAGGTGCCGCGGGGCGCGGCGGCTCGTTCGTCTCCGGCATGGCGAAAGCAATCCCCCTACCTCACTGGGCACTTCTGTGGTCTGCCTCCGCACGGGCGCGGAAGCAGCGGGCCCCTTCACTCTCCCGCCGCCTCGCGATCTTGGGCAGGCGAGAAATACGGGTATCGCTACCTGCTGCGTACGTACCCGTGGCGCGCGCCCACCGGCGGCGACGTCCGGTCCGGCGGCGCCGCCCCGCCGGACCGGCCGGGCGCTTCGCGGTGCGGGGCGTGCGTGGGCGGCCGACAGGTAGCGGTCCGCGCAGTCTCCGCCTTCTCGCGGCAGGGCCGGCCTCCTGGCGTGAGAGGCGTTCCCGCACTGCGCCGATCCCCCTCGGTGAGGACGAGGGGGACCACGCACCCGCAGTCCCCCGCGCTCCGGACGCCGCGGTACGCCGCCGGCGACGGCCCGCGCCCCCGCGACCGGGGTCAGGGCCGGGCCCGCACGGCCGGTGCGCCCCGGCCCGCCGCCCACACGTCGCACGGGCCGGCCCACCGGCCGGAAGCGGGGGCCGACGCGCGTCACCTCGTCCGGTCGGTGCTCGACGCCCGGCAGATCGGCGACGACGCGGCCGGTTCGGTGGTGCTCGTGGTGTCCGAGCTGGTCACGAACGCCGTGGAGCACACGCAGCCGCCGCTCGTCCTGCGCCACGCCGCGGGAACCACGCACCGGGCCCGGCAGCCGCGGCGAAATCTCACGGGGATTCCGTGATTCCCGGCCGCCCCCCGTCGGCCAGCCTTGATCCCGGAAAGCTTCACCGGCCGGCCCGCACAGCGGGTCGGACACCGATCCGAGCACGAGGTTTGAGGGTTGTGACTGACATGGTGGCGAGGGACGACATACGGGCCGACGGGCCGCGCGGGCACGCGGCGACGGCCGGGAACGAGGGCTTGCTGCGCTTCGCCCTGAAGCTGGACGGGGCGGTGTCCGGCCTCGTGGCGGCGCTCAGCCTGCTGGGCGCGCGGATGCTCGACGAGGCGCTGGGTCTCCCGGCGTGGCTGCACTGGGGACAGGGGGCGTTCCTCGCCGTCTACGCCGCGGCGCTGTGGTACGCGGCCACCCGCCCGGCGGCCGTCCGCCCGATCGCGGTCGCCGCCGTGGTGCTCAACGTCGTCTGGGCGGTGGGCTGTGGGGCACTGCTGACGGCCGGCTGGTTCGCGATCACCGGGCTGGGCATCTGCTACGTCGGCCTCATCGGCGTGGCGGTGCTGGTCTTCGCCTCTCTGCAGGTGGCCGGGCTGCGCCGGGCCGGCTGAACCGTCCCGCGCGCCCGGACCGCGGTGGCCGTGCCCTCGCACGCCACGGTCCGGGCGCGCGGGCGCACGCGTTTCCGCCGCCCGCGGGTGGCGCGGGTACGTACCCGCGCCCGCGGTGGCGGCACGGGTATTTCTCCCCTGCCCGGGCGCGCCGCCGGCCGCCACACTGGGTGCGTACACAGGTACGCATTCGTCGACAGGGGGATGGAGCCATCACCGTTTCCGAGCCGTGCGAGCGGTCCTGCCCGCACTACCGGGCCGCCCGCCGGCTGCACGACCAGGACGCGCCGCCGGAGGAGATCGCCGGGCAGCTCCTCGCCGCCGAGCCGACCGGCATCCCATGGGTCCTCAGCGTGCTGCGCGCCGCCGCCCGGGCGGCGGGGGAACGCGACGATCCCGGCGCGGCGGTCGACTACCTGCGCCGGGCCCTGCGGGAAGCACTGCCCGACGACGACCGTGCCCTCGTGCTGGGCGAGTTGGGCCGCGCCGAGGCCGGCGACCACCCGGCGGCCGCGGTCCGCCACCTCACCGAGGCCCTCGCCCTGCTCGGCGAGCGGGCCCCGCAGCGGTGGGAGCTGGTGCCGGTCCTCGCCGACGCCCTCACCCGGTGCCGGCGCGGCTGCCAGGCGGCCGAGCTGCTCGACCGCGAGGCCCGTGCGCTGGCCGGCGCCGCACCCTCCCACGGGGACCTGGCCGTGCGGCTGGACGTCCGGCGGCTGCTGACCGACCTCGACGACCGGGCGAGACGTCCGCAGGTCGACCGGACCCTGGCCGCGCTGGAGTCGGGGAGTCCGGACTCTCCCGTGGCCGTGCGGGCGGTGGCGGCCGTGCGGGCGACCCTCGCCCTCGGCACGGACGCCGACGCCGACCGGGTGGCCGCCCGGGCACGCCGCGCGCTGGCGGGCGAGCTGCCGCGGGGCGTGACGGTCGCGGCGGCCGGGCTGGCCGTGCAGGCACTGACCTGGTGCGACCGGCAGGACGAGGCGGCCGCGTTCCTCGACCGCATGGCGGCAGACCTCCCGCCGGACGCGGAGCCCGCCGCCCGGATCCTGGTGTCGATGAGCCGCAGCGCCTTCGCCTACCGCTCCGGTGACCTGCCGGCGGCGATCGACGCGGGCCGTGCCGCCCTGGGCCTGCTCGCCACCTTTCGCGGGGACGCCCGGGTGGCGCCGGCGACGGCCACCCTGGTGTGCGCGCTGGTGGAGACCGCGGACACCGACGAGGCCGCCCGGCTTCTCGCGCTGCCCGACTGCTCACGTCTCGAACCGGACCGGCAGTGGACACCCCTGCTGGAGGCCCGTGCGCGCCTCGCCCTCGCCCGGGGCCGCTACGACGAGGCGCTGGGTGATCTGCTGGAGTGCGGCCGCCGGCAGACCGCCTGGCGCCAGGACAACCCGGCCGTGCTGCCCTGGCGTTCCCTGGCGGCCCTCGCGCACCGGGCCCTGGGCGACCACGGCCCGGCGGAACGCCTCGCGCAGGAGGAACTCGACCGGGCACGGGCCTTCGGCGCGCCCCGCGCCCTGGGCGTCGCCCTGCGCGCCGCCGGTGGGGTCGCGGGCGGACCGCGCGGCCGGCGTCTGCTGGAGGAGTCCGTCGAGCTGCTGGAGCGGGCCCGGGCGCCGCTGGAGCAGGCACGCGCGCTCCTCGAACTCGCCACCGTGCGGCACGAGGCGGGGCACACCCGCCTCGCCCGCGAACTGGCCCAGCGCTGCCTCCGGCTCGCCCAGCAGTGCGCGGCGGCGGGCCTGAGCACGCAAGCCCTCGGCAGGCTGCGGGACTTCGGCGCCCGGCCGCGCACCCCGTGCACCGTCGGAGTCCGGGCCCTGACCGCGGGCGAGCGCCGGGTCGCCGTACTGGCCGCGAGCGGTCTGACGAACCGGGAGATCGCGCAGGAGCTGTTCGTCACCCGGCGCACCGTGGAGAACCACCTCACCAACGGCTTCCGCAAGCTGGGCATCGCCGGCCGCCGCCAACTCCCCGAGGCGGTCCGGAGCCTGGAGGCCGGCGGCTGATCCCGGCCGCCACCGCGGCCGGGGCCCCCGGAAACCCCCTGTGCCGGCCGCTGATCAGCACGAACCGGGGACCGACGTTAGAATTGCAGGCAGCGAAAAGAGCATTTTGTCCCGATCCGGCTGCGGAGCACCCGACGAGCGCCCAGGTGGGCCGCGATCCGCGGAATGGTGTGACACATGGAGCGTCCCGTGTTCCGCGGGCCCTCTGGAGATTTCGCCGAGCCAGAGGGTGAGGCATATGCCATCGTCGACGGCCGGGGCACGGTGCTGAGCTGGAGTACGGGAGCACAGCAGCTCCTCGGCCATGCGGCGGACGAGGTGCTGGGGCACCCCGCCCACACCCTGCTGGACGACCCCGCCGGGGCGGCGGGGCTCGCGGAGCGCTGCCGGGACGACGCTTCTCCGGCGCTCGGCGAGCTGGTCCTGCGGCATCGCGAGGGGCGCCCGGTGGAGGCCGTGGTGTGGGTGCATCGCCTCACCCCGGCCGGCGGTGACGGCCACTGGCTGGTCCGGGCGGTGGGCGCCGACTCCGTACGCCGGCAGAATCTCGCCGATTCGCTGCTCAGGGGCCTGTTCGCCGAATCGCCCGTGCTGATCGACGTCTTCGACACCCGGCTCCGCTACCTCTTCCAGAACTCCTCGCGCAGCCGGGCCGCCGGCTGGGCGGACGAGGTCCTCGGGCACACCGTGGCGGAGGCCGCGCCGCCCGGTCTGATGGACTTCGCGGCGCTGGAGGCCCGGCAGCGGCGGGTCCTGGCCACGGGCGAGGCGTCGGTGGCCAACGAGGTACGCGGCCGGCGGCCCCAGGACCCGGACCGGGACAGCTTCTGGTCGGAGACCATCGTCCCGCTGCGCGACCGCGCCGGGGAGGTGATCGGCCTGGGGCACATGGTGATCGATGTGACCGAGCAGGCCCGGGCGCGGGAGCGGCTGGCCATCGTCGACGAGGCGGGCGCGAAGATCGGCAGCACCCTCGACGTCCTGCACACGGCGCAGGAGCTGGCGGATGTGGCCGTCCCGTTGTTCGCCGACCAGGCCTATGTGAACCTGCTGGACGCCGTGTTCAGCGGGGAGGAGCCGGTCGTCGGCCCGATCGCCGGGGCGGTGCCGCAGCGGCGGGCGGCGATGGCGTGCGTCCCCGACGGCCCGCCGGGGGCACTCGTCGCGACCGGCGAGATCGACTCCTTCGCCTCCGGGGCGAGTTCGCTGTTCAGCCGGGCGCTCAGCAGCGGCACTCCCCGGCTGCTGTCGGGTGAGGAGCTGATCGCCGAGATCTCCCGGGTGGAGCCGCGGCGAGCCGCGCTGGTCCGCGAATACGGCGTGCACTCCTGGCTCCTCGTGCCGATGTACGCGCGCGGCGGACCGCTGGGCACGGTGGTGTTCGTGCGGTTCCATCGTGCCCACGGCTTCGAGCGGGACGACGTGCTGCTGTCCGAGGAGGTCGTGGCGCGGGCCGGCGTGTGCATCGACAACGCGCGGCGCTACACGCAGGAGCGGACGACGGCGTCGGCGCTGCAACGCACCCTGCTGCCGCGGGAGCTACCGGTGCTCAGCGCCGTGGAGGCGGCGTCCCGCTACCTGCCGGCCCGGGGCCGTACCGAGCTGGGAGGCACCTGGTTCGACGTGATCCCGCTCTCCGGCGCGCGGGTGGCGCTGGTGATGGGTGGTGTGGCCGGGCAGGGCCTGGAGGCGGCGATGACCATGGGGAGGCTGCGGATCGCGGTGCGGACGCTGGCCGATCTCGATCTGGCCCCCGAGGAGTTGCTCACCGTACTGAACGACCAGATCAACCGGTTCATGGACGAGCCCGGTCCGGGCGCCCGGGGCGAGGGGCCGACCGCCGGGGCATCCGGGAGCACCTGTGTGTACGCGGTCTTCGACCCCCTCTCGCGGCGGTGCACCGCCGCCGTCGCGGGCCATCCGCTGCCCGTGCTGGCGTCGACGGACGGGCAGGCCGAGCTGCTCGACCTGCCCGGCGGGCCGCCCCTCGGCCGCAGCGGAGCCACCTTCGCGAGCGGCGAGGTGACGCTCACCGACGGCGATGTGCTGGTCCTGTACACCAGGGGCCTGGTGGAGTCCGGGCAGCACGGCTCCGGCGCCGGTCCCGGCACCGGCCTCGACCGGCTCCGTGAGCTGCTGTCCGGCCCCGCCCTCACCTCGGCGGTCAGGCTCGCCAGCGTCTGTGACACCGTGGTCGGCCGTCTTCTGCCCGGCAGCCCGCAGGACGACGCCGCCCTGCTGGTCGCCAGGGTGCGCGGGCTGGATCCGGACCGGCACGCCACCTGGGAGCTGGCGGCCGAGCCCGAGGACGTGGGCCGGGCCCGGGCGCTGGCGACGGCGAAGCTGACCGAATGGGGCCTGGCGGAGCTGGAGTTCAGCACCGAGCTGGTGGTCAGCGAACTGGTCACCAACGCCCTGCGCTACGGCAGCCCGCCCATCCTGCTGCGGCTGATCCGCGACCGCACCCTGATCTGTGAGGTGACGGACGGCAGCAGCACCTCCCCGCACGTCCGGCGGGCGCTGGAGACCGACGAAGGAGGCCGCGGCCTCTACATGGTCGCGCAGCTCGCCGAACTCTGGGGCACCCGCTACCACACCCGCGGCAAGACCATCTGGGCCCAGCAGCCGCTCCCCGACGGGCACCCCGCGTCCCCGCGGTAGGGCCGTCGGCGGGGCGGGCGGCCCCCCGGCGTGCGGGGCCCCCGAGCCGGCGGGTCAGCGGCCGATCTCCCAGGCGAAGGGCGGGAGTTCCCGGGCCCGGAAGTAGATCTCCAGGGACTGCGGGGCGGGGACGAACGGGTGGACGCGGGCGCCGTCGAGGCCCGCGAGCAGGCGGGCGCAGTGCTGGACGCAGCCGGCGACCTCCCGGCCGTGGCGGTCGACGATGGTGGCGGCGTCGTGCGGTCCCTCGCACGGGGTGGGGTCCTTGGCGGCGGCGGCCGGGCAGCGGACGCGGGCGGTGGACGCGGCGGCCGGGCGCGGAACGGGGAGGTCGGGCGGCTGGTTCCTCATGGTGTCCCCCTGATGCGGTGGTACGTGCCGTGGGCTGCCGGTGGCGGGCCGGCCGAGGGGTGCCCGCCGTCCGGTGCCCAGGACAGTGCTGCTCGGCGCGGAAGGCGTCCATGCCGCCTTGGCGAAGACCTGGTCGGATCGTCAGCTCTTCATGGGAATGCGTGAAACGGGGGCGTACGGCCGGGTCAGGAGCGGTCCGGGCGGGGCACGGCGAACGGCTCCAGCAGCAGCGCGAGGCACAGCAGAACGGTGGCCAGGAGCCAGCCGCCGACGACATCGCCCGGCCAGTGAACGGCCAGGTAGACACGCGTGAGGCCGACGCCGGCGGCCCAGAGGGCGAGCACCGCCCACCCGGCGCGGGCGGCCGCGGGCCGCACCCGCCGCGCAAGGCCCCAGGCCAGGAGGCCGGCCGCCAGCGCCGAGGTGGTGGCGTGGCCGGAGGGGAAGGCGTAACCGGAGGCGTACCCGGCCCAGTCGGCGGCCGGTGGGCGGGGGCGGGCGAGCAGTTCCATCAGGCCGTAGCGGATGCCCTGGCCGGCGGCGAGGACGAGGACGGCGCAGCCCACCGTCCGCAGCCGCCCGCGCGCGCCCCGGGCGGCCAGCATTCCGGCGAGCACCGCCAGCAGATACGGGACCGGGCCGGTGCCGGTGGCGCTCAGGGCGCGGGCGAGCGCGGGCAGCGGCTCGCCGTGGTGGGCGGCGGTCCAGTGGACGGCGGCCCGTTCGGGGGCGAGCGGGGCGCCGTGGCGCAGGGACACCGTGACGGCGAGAGCGGCGAAGAGCGCCGCGCAGACCGCGGCGACGGTCAGCAGGGGGCGGACGCCGGGGCCGCGCCGCGGCGCCTGTCCCTCGGGCCCCGGCGGCGGCCCGGGCGCCGTCACCGGGCGGCCACCAGGGGCCGCAGCCGGGTGGAGCGGACCCGTGCGACGGCGGGGCCCGCATGACGGGCGAGGGGAGCCAGGAGCCACCCGAGGAGGGCGCCGACGAGCAGGCCGGCGACGACGTCGTGCGGGTAGTGGGCGCCGACCCAGATGCGCGAGGCGGCCATCAGGAGGGCGGCCGGGACCGCGATCCGGCCCAGCTGCCGGTCGGCCAGCAGCAGGGCGACGGCGGCGGCCGCCGCGATGGCGGAGTGGTTGCTGGGGAACGACCAGTCGCCGGGGGCGGGACAGGCCTCGACGGTGACGGTGTGGAGCGTCTGACAGGGCCGCTGTTCGTCGAAGAGCGCCTTGACGACGGAGTTGGCGGCGTAGGCGAGGAGCACGACCACGGGGAGGGCCAGGGCGCCGGCCATCGCGGCGGGGGTGCCGCGGCGCGCCCGCCACCAGGCGATCAGCATCAGGACGGCGAAGACGCCGAGGCCGTAGTCGGTCCCGTAGGAGACGAGGGTGTTCAGGCCGGACGGGGCGTGCTGCGCCAGGCCGGTGATCCGGGTGTACAGGCCGCCGTCTATCGAGGCGCCGCCGAAGGCGAGGTGGTTCACGGGTACTCCTTGGCGGTTCAGCGGTGGTGCGGTGGTACGGACGGCGCGGGGCGCGCCCCGGGGCGGTGGCCCGGCGCCCGGTGACGGGGCGGACAACCCCGTTCACCTGCGGACATGCAGCGGCGGCGGCGATGTCGGCGGCCGCTCGCATAATGAGTGACGGGCCTGCCCCCTGACCGACCGGCCGACTACAGTCACGTAGACGGTCCTCGGAACTGTAGACGACGAAAAGGTGAAGGGCGTTCCATGTCGGAGACATCACCTGCTCAGCGGCGCCCCGCCGGAGAGCTGGAAGCGAGCGTGCTCGCGGCGCTCTGGGCGGCCGGGGGCCCGCTGAACCCGGCCGGGGTGCAGAGCGCGCTGGGCGGCCGGCTGGCGCGCACCACCGTCACCACCATCCTCACGCGGCTGCACGACAAGGGAGCGGTCTCCCGCTCCCGGGCCGGCCGCGGCTTCGTGTACTCCCCGATACAGGACTCCGCGGGGCTGACCGCCCGGCGGATGCGCAGTGAGCTCGACAAGCAGGACGACCGCGGCACCGCCCTCGCCCGCTTCGTCTCCCAGCTGACCAGCGAGGACGAGCAGCTGCTGCGGTCCCTGCTGGAGTCGGCGGAGGACGACGCGCCGGGGCCGCCCGCCCCCGGACAGCCCGGGGCCGGCCCGTGATCTTCGCCGTCTGGATCCCGCTGCTGGTGCCGCTGCTCGCGGTGCCGGCCGCCCGCCGCCTGGCGGAGTCGCTGCCCCCGCGCGCCGCCGCCGGGCTGCTGACCGGCTGCGCCGCCGCACTCGCGGGCTGTACGACCGCGGCGCTCGGCCTGCTGCTGGCCGCCGGGGTGCTGCGGCTGCCCCCGGTCGCCGCCCTGGGCCACCTCTCGCCGCCACTGCTCGGCGACCGCGGCGACGGCGCCGCGACCGTCCCCGCGGCCGTCGCCGCCGCCGTTCTACTGGGCGCCGGCGCCCTCGCCGTCGCGCGCCACGCCCGCCGGCACCACTCGGCGCTGCGCACCGCGCGGCAGGCCGCCGGCGCCCACCCCGCCTCCGGCGATCTGGTCGTCCTCCCGGACCCCGTGCCCGAGGCCTACGCCCTGCCGGGCCGGCCGGGCCGGGTGGTGGTCACCGCCGGGATGCTGCGGACGCTGACCGCGGCCGAGCGGGAGGCGCTGTTCGCCCATGAGCGGGCCCATCTCGCGGGCCGCCACCATCTGTTCCTGCTCACGGTCACGCTCGCCGCGGCCTGCCATCCGCTGTTGCGCGCACTGCGCGCGCCTTTGGAGTACGCCCTGGAGCGCTGGGCCGACGAGGCCGCCGCCTCCCGGGTGGGCGACCGCCGGGTCACGGCCCGGGCCATCGGGCGCGCCGCGCTGGCCACCGGCCCGGACGCCGGGGCGCCGCACCGTCCGGGCGGGGTGCTCGCCGCGACGGCCGGCCCGGTGCCGCGCCGGGTCGCCGCGCTGCTGGCCGACGAGCGGGCGACGGGTCACCCCGTGGAACGGGCCGGTTTCCGGGGCCGCCGGCTGATCGCCGCGGCCCTGCTCGCCTGCGTCGCCTTCTCGGCGGCCGCCGCCCTGGACGCCGCGGCCGATCTGCACACGTCGGTGGAGGTGGCCCAGGGGGAGGCCCCGCACTGAGGGTCGGCGGTGGGCCGGGGCCGGGACGTCAGGCGCCTCCGGGCTCGCGCCCCGGGCGCGTCCGGGGCGCGGCGCCGCTCCCCTGCCCCGTACCGACCGTGAACCCGAGCGTGGCGCCGCCGCCCGGGCGGCGGGCGGCGAAGGCGTGGCCGCCGTGGGCGGTCGCGATCTCGCGGACGATGGCGAGGCCGAGGCCGGAGCCGGGCAGTCCGCGGGCGCCCGCGGCGCGGTAGAAGCGGTCGAAGACCCGGGTGAGGTCCGCCTCGGCGATCCCGGGGCCGCGGTCGAGCACCTCGCAGCGGGCGCCGGTGACCTGGACCTCGATCGGCTCCGTGCCGCCCGCGTCGAACTTGGCGGCGTTCTCCAGCAGGTTGGTCAGCGCCCGGTGCAGCGCGGCGGGCCGGCCCTCGACCACCGCCGGGGCGGTGGTCCGCACGGTGATCTCGCGGCCGGTGCGGCGGCGGGCGGAGGCGGCCGCCTTCTCGGCGACCTCGGCCAGGCTCACGTCGGACAGCGGATCGTCGTCCCGCTGCCCGGCGGCCAGGTCCACCAGCTCGTTGACCAGATCGCTCAGCTCCCTGGCCTCGCCCGCCAGGTCGGCGAGCAGCTCCTCGCGGGCCTCCGGCGGCAGCTCGTCGAAGCGCTTGAGCAGCGAGATGTTGGTCCGCAGCGAGGTCAGCGGGGTGCGCAGCTCGTGTCCGGCGTCCTGGACGAGGCGCTGCTGGTCCTGGACGGCGCTGGCCAGCCGGCCGAGCATGTCGTCGAAGGCCCGCCCGAGCCGGGCCACCTCGTCGCGCCCCGCCACCGGGACCGGGACGTCCAGCCGCCCGTGCTCCGCCACGCTCTCGGCGACCGAGGTCAGCCGCACCAGCCGGCCGGTGATCCGGCGCGCCAGCCACCAGCCGCCCGCCCCGGACAGCGCGATGACCGCGGCGGCCAGCAGGGCGGTGCGCTGCTGGAGCGCGGAGAGCAGGTCCTCGGTCTCGCTGAACTTCTGGGCGACCTGGACCGCCCCGCGGCCGCCGCCGAGCGCGACGGTCGCGACGTGGTAGACGTCGTCGCCGATGTCCGCCTCCCGCTCGGCGGAGTGGCCGGCGCGCTCGTCCCGGGCGATCCGCTGTTCCGCGGCGCCGGCCGGCAGGGCCGGGCTGCCGCGTTCCACGATCCGGCCGCCGGCTCCCAGGATCTGCACATCGGTGCGGGTGGGCCGGGTGAGGTCGTCGCGCGGCCCGTCGTGGTCGGGGTCGGAGGAGGTGTAGTCCCCCGGCGCCAGCGGCTTCTCCTGCACCTGGGTGCGCAGATCCCCCACGACCTCGGAGAACACCGACCTCTCGTCCACCCGTACCAGCCGGGCCGCCGCGTCGTAGCTGAGGAAGCCGACGAGGACGGTCACCGCGGCGGCGCCGGCGGCGAAGGCCACCGCGAAGGCGGTGCGCAGACTGGCCGGCTTACGGGTGCGCAGCCAGGCGGCCTGCCCGCCGCTGCGCCAGGACCGCAGCCGGGAGACCAGCCGGGCCCGCAGCCGGGCCCGCCGGCCCCGCCCGGTCCGGGCGTTTGGACCGCTGCCGCCGCTGCCGGGCCCGGCCATCTCAGTCCTCCCGCAGGACGTAGCCGACGCCGCGCACGGTGTGGATCAGCGGGCGGCTGCCCGGGACGTCGACCTTGCGGCGCAGATAGCCGACGTACACCGCGAGGTTCTTCGAGCCCGGCCCGAAGTCGTAGCCCCAGATGCGGTCGTAGATCGTCGAATGGTCCAGGACGATCCCGGCGTTACGGGCCAGCAGCTCCAGCAGTTCGAACTCGGTGCGGGTCAGTTCCAGCTCCCGCTCCCCGCGCCAGGCGCGTCGTGAGGGGCCGTCGATGCGCAGGTCCGCCGCCTCGACCACCCCGCTGTCCACGGCCCGGGCCTCGTCCGCCTCCCCGGCGCCGTCGGCCCCCGCGGGGCCCTCCGTCCCGGCCGGGACCGCCGAGGTGCGCCGCAGCAGCGCCCGCAGCCGGGCGAAGACCTCCTCGACCTCGAACGGCTTGACCACGTAGTCGTCCGCCCCGGCGTCCAGCCCGGCGATCCGGTCGGCGGTCTCGACCCGGGCGGTCAGCATGAGGATCGGGGTGCGGTCCTGCTCGGCCCGCAGCACCTGGCACACCTGGAGCCCGTCGATCCCCGGCATCATCACGTCCAGCAGGATCACATCCGGCCGTTCGCGGTGCGCGGCGGCCAGCGCCTGGATCCCGTCCGCGACGGCGGTGACCCGGTAGCCCTCCAGGGTCAGGGCACGCTCCAGCGCGGTGCGGATGGGGCGGTCGTCCTCGGCGAGCAGCACGGAATGGGTCACGCGGGCCAGTGTGCCAAGGCCCCGGTGGCGCGGCGGCGGGCGGCCGGTCCGGCAGCGGGTTTCTTACCCGCCTCTCACCCGTGGTTCTTACCGGGCTCTCACCAACCGTCCGGTATTGCATCGGATGAGCGCGTAGCCGCTGCGTATGAGGTCGTCGGGCTGACCGATGCGCTGAGTTTCACAGTACCGCTCAGAGCGCTGACCTGGGGCACTTCCCAAGGATTCGCATTTGATGCATGATTTGCGCATCTGGCGGGAGGTCGTTGATGGCTCGATCCAGGCTGCCCGACCTCGCTGGGGCGGCTCATCTGGAGTTGGTCCCCGGGGTACGGCAGCTGCACCCCGAGGACGCGATGGTCGACGCGATGTTGAGCGGTTGGCGTTCGCAGCAGCTGTCCCGGAACCTGAAGCACGGAACGATCTACGACCGGATGCGGATCGTCAAGAAGTTCCAGGACTTCAGCGCCGAGTACCCCTGGCAGTGGTCGGCCGGCCACATGGATGACTGGTCGGCCACCTTGACCAGCGAGCGGCACCTGGCGGCATCGACTGTCCGCGGTTACCAGGGTGCGGTGCGGCTGTTCACCGAGTTCCTCGTCGACCCGCGGTACGGGTGGGCGCCGGTGTGCGAGACCGCGTTCGGCACCTTCCCGGTGGCCATTTGCCACGAGTGGAACACCATCCCTCACCTGCAGGAGTACGAGGGGCAGCCGGAAGCGCGGCCCTTCAGCCGGGAGGAGCTCCAGCTCTTCCTCGACTACGCCGACGACCAGGTCGAGCGTGCGCTGCGGTCGGGGCGCAAGGGCGCGCTGGCGGCCTACCGGGACGCGACGATCTTCAAGACGATCTACGGCTGGGGGCTACGCCGGACCGAGACCTCCAAGCTCGACTTGCTCGACTTCGGGCGCAATCCGAAGGCCCGTCAGTTCGGCCGGTACGGCACGCTGATGGTGCGCTTCGGCAAGGCGAAGAGAGGCCAGCCGCCGCGCCGGCGCAACGTGCTCTCGGTGATGGACTGGGCCGTGGAGTCGGTCCAGGACTATGTGGAGAACGTCCGACCGAGGTTCGGGTTCCCCAACAACCCCGCCCTGTGGGTCACCGAGCGCGGCGGCCGGGTGCGGCCGGCCCACATCAACGACCGTTTCGTGGAGTACCGCGACGCCCTGGGGCTGCCGAAGGAACTCGTCCCGCACTCCCTGCGGCATTCTTACGTGACACATCTAACGGAGGACGGCGTGGACCGGCGCTTCATCCAGCAGCAAGTCGGCCATGAGAACGACAGCTCGACGGCGATCTACACGCACGTCAGCGACGACTTCATGGACACCGCGCTGCAGAACGCGCTCGAGCCGGCCTTCGTATGACTTCGGCCGGGAGAGAGGGACTGATCCGATGAGCGCCGCGAAGCTCGACTACCAGTGGAACCTGCGCAAGGTGATGGCGGAGCAGGGCATGTTCTCCACCAGCGACCTCATCCCGCTGCTGGCCGAGCGGGACATCACGCTCTCCTCCAGCCAGGTCTACCGCCTGGTCGCGGAGCGACCGGAACGGCTGAGCCTGAAGGTCCTCATGGCCCTCCTGGACATCCTGAACTGCCAGATGGACGACCTGATCGAGCCCATCGCCGCGGCTTCCAGCAGCAAGGCTCCGCGGAAGGCGGCGGCAGGCCAGAGTGCACCCGAGGCCGCGCTGGGTGACCTGCGGCCCAAGCGCGCTCGGATCACTCCGACATGATCCCGGGGCACGAAGGCGGCGGCGATGCGCTGGACGACATCACGGGACTGATCTGCCAGGTGGAGCGGCACCTGCCCGCCGCACTGGTCCGGGAGACCGTGGCGAGCACCGTCCAGGGACCGGTCACCCGTCGCCGAGTCGAGCAGGAACTGCGGCGCAACCCCCAGGTGCTGGCTACCGGGCGGTCTCCGTCGATGTGGTCGGTCGGGCGTCTGCTCGTCGCGTTGAAGAAGGCCGGGGCCCGGGAGGTCTCCGCGCCGGTCTGCTGCGACTGCGGGAAGGAACTGCGTACGCCGTGCAGCCGCCGGGGCGGCTACTGGACCTGCAAGACCTGCGAGCGGCCGAACGAGGTCTGTACGGGGTGCGGCCGGGTACGCCGGGTCAGCAAGCGCGACCGACACGGGCAGCCTCTGTGCCAGAAGTGCCCCGACGACGGGAGCGACGAAGGCGACCTGGTGGAACTGGTCTCCCAACTGGATCCGACGCTGTCCGCGGACGCCGTGGCGAAGGCACTGGGGCAGGTGGCGGCCAGACCCGCCGTCCGGCGCCGACTGGCGCGCACCGTGCTGGAGCAACCCGACCTCCTGACCGGGGAAGGGGCCCAGGCACCGGAACCGGTGGCCCTGCACTTCCTCGAACTGCTGGTCGCCGCCGGCGCCACGAAGCTGGTCCTGCCGCTGTGCCCCAGGTGCGGCCACCAGCGGCCCCTGTCTCCGATGCTCGACGGCGTCCGGGTCTGCCAGCCGTGCGACAAGGACGCGCGGTCCAAGCCCTGCACCCGATGCGGCGACCGACGGCCCCTGGCCTGGAGGGACGAGGCCGGCCTGCTGGTCTGCGGCGCCTGCCGGAGCCGCGACCCGGTGGTCCGGGAGCGATGCTCGGGCTGCGGCAAGCAGCGTCCCGTCGCTCACCGCACCGGCCAGGGCCCGTTGTGCAACAACTGCCGACCCCGCCGCACCGGCACCTGCTCGCTGTGCGGCCGCGAGAAACACGTCGAGATCTCACAGGTCACCGGCCTGCCCTGGTGCCCACCGTGCGTCGGCCGATGGATGCGCTGCAGCCGCTGTTCCACAGTCGCTCCCGTGCGCGCAGGCACCCGCGACAAACCACTCTGCGCCCGCTGCCACAACTCCGATCCAGCCTTCTGGAGGTCCTGCGGCCGCTGCGGCACCGGCTGGCAGATCTCCTCCGCTCCCTGTCAGCGGTGCCAACTCGACGTCCACGTGGACGACTTGCTCGACCGGCCCGCCAGCGGGATACGGCCGGACCTGCTCTCCTTGCGTACCGCGCTGCTGGGCGTCGAACGCCCGGATACGGCCCTGCTCTGGCTCCGCAAGCCCGAGGTCGAGGCGGTCGTCACCCGGCTGCGGGACCAGACCGGTCCGCTCGGCCACAGCCTGCTCGACGAGCTGCCGCAGACTCCCACGCTCGCGCACATCCGCAGCGTGCTGGTCGCGGCCGGAACGCTGCCGAACCGTGACGAACTGTTGGGCGCGCTCGAGGCATTGGCCCGCGAGGCCGTCGACGCGCGCACCAACCCCATCGAGCGCCGGATCCTGCACGGCTACGCACACTGGCGGCTACTGCGACGACTCCGCCAGCGCGTCAAGCCCGGCGAGTCCACCACCCGCCAGCAGTACCTGAACATCCGCCGGCTCCTCGCCGCGGCCGTCGCCTTCCTGGACTGGCTGTCCGAGCAGGGGCGCACGATGGCGACGTGCACCCAGAGCGACGTCGACGTCTACGTCCCTCCGAAGGGCATCCGTCCCAGGGAGACCATCGCGTTCCTCCACTGGGCGTTGGCACAGGGCCATGCGTCGGGGATCGTCCCGCCACGTCGCGTCCAGCACCGCGTCAGCGGCCCCTTCGACGAGGACCAGCGGTGGGCCGCCGCCCGCCGACTCCTGCACGACGAGGACCTACGCCCGGCCGACCGTGTGGCCGGCCTGGTGATCCTGCTCTACGCCCAGCAGCTGTCGGCGGTCATCCGGCTGAAAGCCGATCAGGTCACCGAGGACGACGGCAAGGTACTCCTGCACCTTGGGCCCTCCCCGATCCGGCTCGCGCCCCCGCTCGACCAGATCATGCGAGAACTGTTGGAGACCCGGCGCGGCCGATCCCTCCTCGGCGCCCCCGCTGACTCACCATGGCTGTTCCCGGGGAACCGCCCAGGCCAGCACATTAGCGAGTCCGGGATGCGCAAGCGCCTCACCAAGATCGGCGTCCGCCCCGGAGCCAGTCGTAACGCTGCACTGTTCGCGCTGGCCACCGAGGTGCCAGCGGCGATTCTCTCCCGCAAGCTCGGCCTGACCGTCGACGTAGCGGTCTCGTGGCAGCGTTTGTCGGCCGGGGACTGGATGGCCTACGCGGCTGCTGTCAGCCGCCGGTCGAGCGCGAGGTCCCGATCACCGAAGGCGCCGTCCCGACCCTAGAGCATGCTCGTTCGATCATGGTGCTGCAGGGTGGCGAAGTCGGTGGTCGCCGCTTCAACAACCCACCGCCCTCACCGGATCAGCGACGCTCGATGCTGAAACCGCTGTCGTGCAACGCAGCGGTCCACCGATCCCGGTCGAACCACTTGGTGATGTCCGGGGACATGGCAGTGATCTGCTTCATCCGGTCGTCCCAGTCGTGACCGGAAGGACCACGGCTGCCCTCGCAGCCCTCGCAACCGTCCTCACCGTGGATGTGACCGGCCATCCACGCGTTCACGGCAACGTTGATGATCACTGCGTACAGGTCCCCGCCGGTCTGCACGAGCGAGTCCGGAACGCCGGCCAACACCAAGGCCAACTCTGGATTGTTGACCGGCGGCATCGGCGCCACGCCCACGCCGGCGCTCTCGCTGGACGCCTCGAACTCCTTCTGCTGCTCAGCGAGGGATTTGGCCAGCTCTGCCGCGTCGAAGTACCGCCATGCGGAGCGTTGTTGGACGCCCAGCTGGGTGGCGACCCTGCTCATGTTGGCCTCGATGGTGTCCTCGACGGTCCCGGGCCGCATTGTCACCCCGAGGCGGGCGAGCTCGGCCAGCGTCTGCGCGACCGCATCCCTGAAAGCTTTGGTGTTCCTCACGGAAACAGACTACGGGGCCGAGCCGCGCCCCCACGCCCAAGCCGCCTGTTCCGGCGACCTGAGCGGACACTGCTCCGAGGAGCTCTTCACGCTGGAGACCTTCGAGTGCCTGAGCCCGGGGAGGAACCGTGGAGGACACTCTCGGAAACGGATGCGGTCCCTGATCCGTCATGGCCACAAGGGCCCTGCCCTGGGCCTCGTTTGGATGGTGAGGGCCCTGCCCGATGCAGAGCCATTCTCGTGATGCCTCACTTCCACGGCCACGGCTGTGTACTGTCGCCCAGGCCCAGGACGTCGCAGATGGTCTGGGAGACCTCCCGGGCACCAGGCGTGCCGGACTTGGGCTGCTTGTACAGGCTCCAGAGCGACATGCCGCCGGCGCCTCGGTCCTTGACCTCATTGGCCAGGTCCTTGACCTCGGGCAGTGACAGTACGTGAGCATCAGGTGATCCCTCCGGCGGCCACGCGTCGGGTGCGATCCCGACGCCCAGCAGGATGGGCCCCTTGAAGTAGTGCTGGTAGGCGGCCAGAGCCTCTTTCGGGTTGTACGCGGTGCCGGCGTCATAGGCTTGGATGTTCAGCCGGGTGATCGAAGAGGCCGCGTCCGAGCGCAGCAGAGCCAGTGAGGCTCCGGTGTAGGGAGACAGCGGCTGGGAGTCGGCCCACGCTCCCTCGCCGTAGGCACCCACGTGCGCAACGGCGACCGAGAGAGTCGATCCTGAGGGCAGTCCCTTGGCGAGCTGCTTCACGATCGAGATGGACTCCTCATCTGTTGCGCACACCATTCCGCTACTGGATCGCGTGCACCCCGGGTTCGATGGTTCGTAGCAGACCTCGACGCCGTCGAGGCCGAAGTCGCTGACGAAGTCGGCGATCGCGGACACGTTGAGCGCGTACCAGCCCGTGTAGGTTGCGCCGCCGATGCCGACGAGCACCTCGACGCCGGGGTTGCGCTCGCGCAGCAGAGACAACGCGTCACGCAGCACGGTCTCCTCGCAGGAAAACTGGAGGCCGGTCCCACGCAACGAATAGGACCCGCGGGTGTATTGCGCGTCAGGCTGCATGAAGCTCAAAACGATGGTGCCGATGTACGACGGAGACTTGGCCAGATCCAACTGCGCTGGGTCAGGAGCCCACGGCTGGGACCAGGAATCGAGGTAGACGGAGTAGCGATACGCCGCGCGCGCAGCCCCGCTCTCCTCGGCCGCTGCGCGACGATCGGAGGCCAGAGCGGGAACATGCGGCAGACCTGCGGCAGCCGCACCGGCGATCACAGCGGCAAGGGCGGTACGTCGGGATACGAATCGACTCATATGCCCATGATGATCAGACGGGCTCTGGCATTCCCCTTGATCACTGCGAGGGTCACCCAGATGGCGGACCAGTGCCGCACGTCGAGTGCAGTTCCAGTGGGCATCCAAGAGCCGGAGCCCCCCAGCACTCACTCAGCTCAGGAGCTGGCAGCCTGCCCTGCGCGATCGAGGAGGCTATTCCGAGAGTTGCAACATCCGACTCCACCATTACTGGCCACGCCATTGACTTACCCCTTGCCGCCACGGTTGCCCCGTGCCGGACGGAACGGCGCGACGACCGGGTCGCAAGGGGACCGGACGGTCCACACGACTCGGCACCTCGGGGAGAGCACCGCACCGCATGAAGATCACCCTCCTGCTGCACAACGCGTACGCCATCGGCGGCACCGTCCGCACCACCTTCAACCTCGCCGCCGCGCTCGCCGACCGGCACGACGTCGAGATCGTCTCGATGCTGCGGCACCGCGAGGTCCCGCGGTTCACCCCGGATCCCCGGGTGCGGCTGGTGCCGCTGGTGGACACCCGCGTCGGCAGCGAGGACATGGCCGATCCCCTCTTCGGCGAGCCCGCGCAGGACTTCCCGCTCGCCGAGAAGCGCCACCACCAGTACAACCGGCTGGTCGACGTGCGCGCCGCGGAGTTCCTGCGGGCCACGGAAGCGGACGTGCTGATCGGCACCCGGCCCGGCATCAACGTCTACCTGGCCCGCTTCGGCCCCCGCCGGGCCCTGCGGATCGCCCAGGAGCACCTGCGGCACGACGCCCACGGCAAGCGGCTGCGCGCCGAACTCGCCCGCCACTACAGCTCACTGGACGCCCTGGTCACCACAACCGAGGCGGACGCCGCCGTCTACCGGGCCCGGATGCCGCTGCCGGGGGTACGGGTCCTGGCGGTGCCCAACATCGTGCCCGCGCCGGACGGGCCGCCGTCCGAGGGCACCGCGAAGGTGATCGCGGCGGCCGGCCGGCTGGTCCGCGGCAAGCGCTTCGACCTGCTGATCGAGGCCTTCTCGGCGGTCGCCGCCAAGCACCCCGACTGGCGCTTGCGGATACACGGCGGCGGCGCCGAGCGGGAGCGGCTCCAGGGGCTGATCGACGGCCTCGGGCTGCGCCGGCAGGCGGAGCTGACCGGGCCGCGCTCGCCGATAGAGGCGGAGTTCGCCAAGGCCTCGATCGTCGCCTCGGCCTCGGACGCCGAGTCGTTCGGCATGACCCTCGTCGAGGCGATGCGCTGCGGGGTGCCGGTGGTCAGCACCGACTGCCCGCTGGGCCCCGCCGAGATCATCGACAGCGGCAGGGACGGGCTGCTGGTGCCGCGCGGGGACGGCCAGGCGCTGGCCGGCGCCCTGCTGGAACTCATCGAGGCCCCCGAGCGCCGCCGCGAGATGGCCGACGCCGCGCGGCACAGCGCGCACCGCTACGACCCGCAGCCGATCGCCGAGCGCTATGAACACCTGTTCCAGGAGCTGCACTCGACGCGCACCGGCCGGGCCCGGCAGCGGGCCCTGGGACGCCTGCGCAACCGGGTGCGGCGGCTGCTGCGACGGGCCCTGCGCCGCTGAGACCACCCGGTGGCGAACGGCGGACCGGCGCACCCGGCCCGTCATGGTGCGCCGTCAGTTCCGCTCTTCCGCACGGAATTTCCCGACCACGATCTGGCGCCTTGCGGTATCGACATGCTGAACTGCTGGAAACTGCTGGAACGAAACCGAATCGCACGGACGACGGAAACGCCGTATCCCGGCCACACCGCATTGCGGTAACACGGCAGTTCGGGATCGCAGCGGATCCTGATCACGGCGGCGGCAGCGGACGAGAACACCGGAACACACGCGTGCCGGGGCACAACGGCGCACAAAGGCAGGAACTCCACCACACGTCGCAACACGGTTGCCGCTTCGAGCAGTTGACGCTTCGAATCCGCAGGTCCGATCGGCAGGAGGCCGTTCATGCTGCACGGTGTCGATGTCAGCTCCTACAACTCCTCATATTCCACCGAGGGGTTGGACTTCGTATTCGTCAAGGCCACCGAAGGCCGTTCCTACATCAATCCGCACCAGTCCGCACAGGCGTCCCAGGCCCGTAAGGCGGGCTGTGTGGTCGGTTTCTACCACTTCCTGTGGCCGGGAAATATCGCCGCCCAGGCGAAATACTTCGTCGAAAAGTGCGCCTCGGTCCAGGGTGATCTTCTGGCCTGCGACTGGGAGCTGACCGGCGACGGGACGTACGCCAACAATGCGCAGAAGGACCAGTTCCTGGCCGAGGTGAAGCGGCTGCGCCCCACCCACCGCGTGCTGCTCTACTGCAACCGCGAATTCTGGCTCCACCGCGACACCACGTCCTACGCGGCCGACGGCCTGTGGATCGCCGACTACGTCTCCGCCGGACACCCGCGGATCAAGGCGGCGTGGCGCATCCACCAGTACACCGATTCCCCGCTGGACAAGGACGTCGCGAACTTCGCGAGCAAGGCCGCCCTCAAGAAGTGGGCGCACCCGGCATAAGGTTTTCCTACCGGCACGCCCCTTCGCGCCCCCCCCGGGAGGCGCACGCACGCGGCTCACGCACGCTGCGTACGCCTCGCGGAACAGCGCGTCACACGGGAGCGGGCCACCACGACCGTGCGTCACGACAACGGCATGACGCACACGACAGACAGAGGAGCAGCCGTGACCGACCCGGCGTCCCAGGCCCTGCAGCAGGAGATCGCCCGGGATCTCCAGGTGACCGCGTCCTTCGACGCCGAGCAGGAGATCGAGCGCCGGGTGGCCTTCCTCACCGCCCGGCTGACCTCCACGGGGCTGCGCGCCCTGGTCCTGGGGATCAGCGGCGGCGTCGACTCCACGACCACCGGGCGGCTCTGCCAGCTCGCCGTGGAGCGGGCCCGCGCCGCCGGGCACCAGGCCACCTTCTACGCGATGCGGCTGCCGTACGGCGTCCAGGCGGACGAGAAGGACGCCCGGCGGGCGCTGGAGTTCATCCGCGCCGACCGGGAGCTGACCGTCGACGTCCGCCCGGCGAGCGACGCGGCGCTGGCGGCCGCGGTGGACGGCGGGCTGGTCTTCCGCGACGCCCACCACCAGGACTTCGTGCACGGCAACATCAAGGCCCGCCAGCGCATGATCGCGCAGTACGCGGTCGCCGGTGCCCATGACGGCCTGGTCGTGGGCACCGACCACGCGGCCGAGGCGGTCTCCGGCTTCTTCACGAAGTTCGGTGACGGCGCGGCCGACGTGGTGCCGCTCACCGGTCTGACCAAGCGCCGGGTACGCGCCGTCGCGGCGGCGCTGGGCGCCCCGGCGGAGCTGGTCCACAAGGTGCCGACCGCCGATCTGGAGACGCTCGACCCGGGCAAGCCGGACGAGGACGCGCTCGGCGTGAGCTACGACCGGATCGACGACTTCCTGGAGGGCCGGGCGGTCGACGACGAGGCCGCCGGGGCCATCGTCCGCCGCTACCGGCTCACCGCGCACAAGCGCGCGCTGCCGATCGCACCGTGAGATGCCGGCGGCGGGGGAGGAGGCACTGAGGGGCGCCGTCGCCCCGCCCCGCCCCCACCCGTCATGCCCTGGCCAGGGGACCGTCACCGTGTCGGTGCTAAACCGTGGGCCGGAGCGGGCATGCATGCGGCCATGGGAAGCCGCGAAGTGCGATCGGAAGATCAACTGTCAGTGGGGCCGCCTACGCTCCGGGGCATGGGTGACGCAAACCTGCGCGAACTCCAGAGCGCACTGACCACCGCCTCCGACCTGGCCTCGGCCCTGCAGTGCGCGCCGAACCGGCGCGACGCCGACCAACTCGTGCACGTCCTGCGGCAGGCGCTGGCCGCCGCCGGCTCGCTGGGCGCGGAGACCGGCCCGACCGGCTGCGCCCTGCACCCGCACGGCGCGGTCGACCCGCTGTACGGCGACCCCGAAGACCCCTTGCCCCCGGGCTACGGCAAGTGCCTGCTGTGCAACGACCGCCGGCGCCGGGCCGACGCCCACCCCCTGCACGCCCGCCCGCACGCCCGGCTCCCCCCGCGCTGGCGGCACCGGCTGAACGCCTGAGCGACCACCGGCGACCACCGGCGGGCCCCGGCCCGGCCCGCCGGACTACCATCCGCGCATGCGACCTGCCAGATACAGCGATGAGGACCTCGAGCAGCACTCCCTGCGGCGGCGGGTGCCCGACGACGGGCAGCGCTCCGGGTTCGAGCACGACGTCGACCGGATCCTGTACTCCACGCAGTGGCGGGCGCTGGCCGGCAAGAGCCAGGTGGTGGCGAGCGCCGAGCTGGGCGCGTACCACACCCGGCTGACGCACTCCATGAAGGTGGCGCAGCTCGGCCGGCGGATGGCGGAGCGGCTGGAGCGGCAGTACGGCGGCCCGAACCCGGCGCTCGTCGAGGCGGCGTGCATGGCCCACGACATCGGCCATCCGCCCTTCGGGCACGCCGGTGAGCTGGCGCTGCGCGCCACGATGGACGAACTGCACCGCGCCGACGGCGTGCTGGACAGCTTCGAGGGCAACGCCCAGACCCTGCGGGTGCTGACCTTCCTCGCCGCCCACAAGTACCCGGGCCACCGCGGGCTGCACCTGACCCGCGCCTGCCTGGACGCCTCCACCAAGTACCCCTGGGAGCGCGCGCCGGCCGACCGGGATCCGGCGCGCCATGTGAAGTGGGGGGTCTACGTCGCCGACCGGGAGGCGTTCTCCTGGGTGCGGGCCGGCCGTACGGACACCGCCGTACCGGTCGAGGAGCAGGTCATGGACTGGGCGGACGACGTCACCTACGCCTGTCACGACGTCGAGGACTTCTACCGCACGGGCCTGATCCCGCTGGCCGCGCTGTTCCCGCCGGACGGCGCCGCGAGCGCCGAGACCGAGCGGGAGACGCTGCGCTTCCTGGACTATGTGCAGGCCAAGCGGGCCCGCGCGGGCGAGGCGTTCGACCGGGACGCGGCGCTGGTGATGATGGCGGACATCGGCAAGCGGCTGGCGGTGCCCGCGCCGTACAGCGGCAGCCACGAGGACGCGGTCGCGGTCAACCGCCGCACCGCCGATCTGATCTCGTACTTCACCCGCGGGATCGAGCTGGAGGTGGGCGGCGCGGCGGCGATCCGCTACGGGGCGCGGCTGCTGATCCCGGCGGAGCGGCGGGCCGCCTGCGATCTGCTCAAGGAGCTGGTGTGGTGCTACGTCATCGACCGCCCCGCCCTGGCCACCCAGCAGCACGGCAAGCGGCGGGTGGTCGGCGAGCTGCTGCGCTGGAGCCATGACGCCCCCGAGCTGCTGCCGCCGGACCGCGCGGAGGAGCTGGCGCTCCACGGCGACCTGCTGCGGGCGGCCGCGGACCATGTCGCCTCGCTGACCGAGGATCAGGCCCTGGCGCTGCACCGCCGGCTGTCCGGCACGGGCCTGGGGTCGGTCAACGACAACGTGTGGCTGTGAGAGCGCGGCGGCCGGGGCCGGTGCCACCGTGCGGCGGCCCGGCCCGGCGGCCGCGCGGCGGCTAGTCGGCGCCGCCCTCCCGCTGCCCGGCCCCGCTCCGCGGCCGCTCCGCCCCGTCCCGCGGCGGCGGCTGCTTCTCCGGCCGCAGTGCGATCCGGCCCAGCACCACCGCGACGATCAGTGCGGCCACCGCGACCAGCGCGTAGTCCGGTACGGCGTTCCCGAGCCGCCGGGCCCATTCCTCGACCCGGAACTCGGCGTCCGCGTCGAGGATCCCGGGCAGCGCGCTGGTCCCGTTGAAGCGCAGGAACAGCACGCCGATGCCGATGAAGAACACCCCGGACAGCAGCGAGGTGGTGTGCAGCCGCAGCCTGCCGAGGGTGAACTCGCGGCCCCGCAGCCAGCCCCGGGTGCCGAGCTTGCAGCGGTCCCACAGCAGGGCCAGCACGAACAGCGGCAGGGCCATGCCCAGTGCGTAGACGGCGAGCATCGAGGCGCCGTACACCGGTGAGCCGCTGACCGCGGTGACGGTCAGCACCGCGCCGAGGATCGGCCCCGCGCAGAAGCCGGCCAGGCCGTAGACGCAGCCGAGCAGGAACGTGGAGACGGCGGAGCGCGGGGTGATCCGCGCGGCCGCGGCCTGCGCGCGGCGGGAGGCGAAGCCCAGACCGAGGATCTGGGCCAGGCCCAGGGCGATGACGATCCAGCCGCCGAGGGCGATCAGCAGCTCCCGGTGCCCGTTGAACAGCCGGCTGGCCGCCGTGGAGGCCGCGCCGAGCGGCACCAGCGTCGTGGCCAGTCCCAGGTAGAACACTCCGGTGCGGGCCACCAGCCGGCCGGGGGTCGAGAGGGAGTAGGCGAAGAACGCCGGCAACAGCAGGGCGCTGCACGGGCTGAGCAGGGCCAGCGCCCCGCCCAGGAACGCCGCGAGATAGCCGATGTCGCTCACTTGGCGGCCCCCTTGTCCGCGGGCCGGTCCTTGGCCGCCCGTGCGGCCTCGTCGACGGCCTGGGAGAAGACCGCGAGGGGCTGGGCGCCGGCCACCGGCCGGCCGTTGACCAGGAAGGACGGGGTGGACTGCACGCCCAGCTGGTAGCCCTCGTCCTGATCCTTCTTCAGCGCCTTGTCGGCGTCCGCGCTCTTCATGTCCGCGCGGAACCGGTCGATGTCCTTGACGCCGCTGTCGCGGGCCAGGCCGACGAGCTTGTCCTCGGCGAGCGCCGCGCCCTTGCGGGTCTTGGCGTACAGCTGGTCGTGCAGCTGCCAGAACCTGCCCTGCTGCCCCGCGGCCCAGGAGGCGCGGGCGGCCCGCTCGGAGTCGGCGCCGAAGACGGTGAAGTTGCGGAACTCGATGCGCAGGGTGCCCTCGTCGACATACTTCTTGATCAGCTCGGGCTGGGTCTCACGGGTGAAGCGGCCGCAGAACGAGCACTGGTAGTCGGCGTACTCGACCAGCACCACCGGGGCGTCCTTCTTGCCGACGGCCAGCGGGTCGCCGTCCTCGCGGCGGGTGGTCCGCCGGGCGAGGTCGTCGAACATCTTCTGCTGGGCCGGGTCCTCCTTGGCCTCGGGCGAGGAGGAGGCGCCGGACGCGGCCCCGGACGCGGCGTCGCCGCCGGACGCGGTGGACTTGGCGATGACGACGCCGATGGCGATCACGGCGACGACGAGTGCGAGGACCGCGCCGACGGCGGCCAGTTTGCGGGTGCGGGAAGCGGATGTGGGCATGCGGAAGCTCCAGACGTACGGAGGGGGAATTCAGACCGGGTGCGTCGGGGCGGCGGCCTATATCCGCAGTACGGGCAGGAGCGAGGTGTCGTCGACGGCGGGGGCGGCGTCCGTCGGTGGCCGGGCGAGCGCGTGCTGTGCCGGCAGGTCGGCGGCGCGCGGTCCCGCGCCGGCGGTGGCGGGGGCGAGCGGCTCCCCGCGGTGCGGCGCGGGCAGCGGGGCGGACTCGTCGGTCCCCGGGGCGTGGCGGTTGGAGCAGCGCTTGGGCGTGGTGGCGACGGGGAGCGGCGCGTGGTCGTCGAGCCGCGGGCCGCCGTGGGCGGCGGCCCGCCGCGGTGCGCCGCCGGCGTCCGCCGGGCGCGCGGAGACGGGCCCCACGCCGGCGTGGGCACCGGCGTCGGCGTGAGCTAGGGAGCCGGCCGCGTCGGCCGCCACCAGGCCCGTGCGCCAGTGCGCCGCGGCCGTCGCCGCGCGGCCCGCCAGCCAGGCCTGGTCGCCGCCGATCCGGCACAGCATCGGCCCGAAAGTGACGGCGAGCAGGAGCAGCAGCGTCAGCGCGGCCGACCGGCGCACAGCGCGCATGTTCCTTCCCCTTCGTCCCGGCGTGAGCATGAACGACCCATCCTACGGATCGTGCGCGCGCGGGCGGCGCACCGGCCGGGCCGCGGGACACCTCGTGGTCCGGGCGGGGGAACGGCCGGCCGTCAGCGGTCGGCGATCCGCACCTCGAACCAGGTCGTCTTGCCGCGGGGCAGCAGATCCACGCCCCAGCGGTCGGAGAGGGTGTCGACGAGGAAGAGCCCGCGGCCGCTGAGGTCCATCTCCTGGACCGGCATGAGGCACGGCAGCCCGCGGGAGGGGTCACGGACCTCGATGCGGATCCAGCCGCGGCGGCGCAGCATCCGCAGCCCGAAGGTGCGGGCGCCGGTGTGGCGCACGGCGTTGCCGACGAGTTCGGAGACGAGCAGGACGGCGTGCTCGGCGAGCTGGGGCGTCAGGGACCACTGCCTGAGGAGCACGGCGGCGGTCAGCCGCCGGGCGATCCCGGCGGATTGCGGGCGGGAGGGCAGCCGGACCTCGCCGAGGGTGGGTTCGGCGGCCGGGTCGAGTGCGGTGGACAACGGTCCGCGGGGCAGCGGCACCGGTTCCCCCTCGCTCCCGGGCATGCCCCGGTCTGCGGCGGCGGGATCGTTCCGCGGCCGCGGCTGCTCCATTTCTTCGAGGCCCGCCATGCCCCCATCATGGCCGCTGTCCGGCGCCGACGGGGGTGGAACCGACGGAATCCGCTGTCCGGAATCGTGGGTTCCATCCCCCCGGGGCGACATATGCCAACGGCAGTTAAGGTTCCGGCAGGCCCGGCTGACCTGCGAGGACATCGGACGTCCGGGCGAACGGCCCGATGCGCCAACAAGGTTGCCTTAAGGCGCAATTAAGTTTTCCGTCATTCGCCCACACGGGGCATGACGCACCGGGCAAACCTCAGCCACCTCGCCAACATCAGCCGTTTCAGCGGAACTTGGCCTTCCCGGGCCCTTCCTCGACGAAGCTGCGCATGCCGGTCTCGCGGTCCTCGGTCGCGAACAGCCCCGCGAACCAGGTGCGTTCGATGGCCAGCCCGGTGTCGATGTCCGTCTCCAGGCCCGCGTCGACGGACTCCTTCGCGGCCCGCAGGGCCAGCGCCGGACCGGCTGCCAGCCGCACCGCCCAGGCGTGCGCCTGCTCGTAGACCTCCGCGGCCGGCACCACCCGGTCGACCAGGCCGAGCGTGAGCGCCTCGTCGGCCTTCACCTGACGGCCGGTGAAGATCAGGTCCTTGGCCTTGGACGGGCCCACCAGCCGCGCCAGCCGCTGGGTGCCGCCGGCTCCGGGGATCAGGCCCAGCAGGATCTCCGGCTGGCCGAGCTTGGCGTTGTCGGCGGCGATCCGGAAGTCGGCGCAGAGCGCCAGCTCACAGCCGCCGCCCAGGGCGTAGCCGGTGAGCGCGGCGACCACCGGCTTGGGGATCCGGGCCACGGCGGTGAACGCGTCCTGCAGGGCCTTGGACCGGACGACCATGGCCGCGTGGTCCATGGCCTGCATCTCCTTGATGTCCGCGCCGGCGGCGAACACCTTCTCGCCGCCCCACAGGACGACGGCGCGCACGTCGTCGCGACGGGTGACCTCCTCGGCCAGCTCGCGCAGCCGGTCCTGGGTGGCGATGTCCAGGGCGTTCATGGGCGGACGGTCCAGGCGGATGGTGCCGACGCCGTCGGCGACCTCGAGATTCACAGTCATACCGGAAGGTTAGTACGCGTTAACGCACGCGGACCCGGTGCACTCGGTCACAGTGCACCGGGTCCGTCCGCCGCTGCCGTCCTACCGGCCGGCCTTCCACTTCTCCCAGGAGAGGTTCCAGTCACTGAAGCCGTTGTCCGGCTGGATCGTCTCGTCGTGCGAGTTCTTGACGACGACCACGTCGCCGATGACGGAGTTGCGGAAGAACCAGGCCGCCGGGGTGGAGCCGTCACCGCCGCCGCGCTGGTCGAAGAGGCCCACGCAGCCGTGGCTGGCGTTGCGGGTGCCGAAGGTGGCCCGGCCCGACCAGTAGTTGCCGTGGATGAAGGTGCCGGAGTCGCTCAGCCGCATGGCGTGCGGCACGTCCTTGATGTCGTACTCGCCGCCGAAGCCCACGGTGTCGCCGTTCATCCGCGTCACGAGGTGCTTCTCGCTGATGACCATCTTGCCGTTGTACGTCTCGGTGCCCGGTCCGCCCGAGGTGATCGGGATGGTCTTGATCTTCTTGCCGTCGCGGACCACGGTCATCTGCTTGGAGCCGGCGTCGACCGTGCTCACCTGGCTGCGCCCGACGGTGAAGGAGACCTCCTTGGCCTGGGTGCCGTAGACACCGGGGCGGCCCTCGACGCCGTTGAGGTTCAGCTTGAGGGTGACCTTGGTGCCGGGCGCCCAGTACTTCTCGGGGCGGAAGTCGAGCCGGTCGTTGCCGAACCAGTGGCCCTCGATCGGGACCGAGGGCTTCGCACTGACCTCGATGGCGTCCTCGACGGCCCGGGGGTCGGTGATGCCGCGGGTGAAGCGGAGCGAGACCGGCATGCCGACGCCGACCTGCTGGCCGTCCTCCGGGCTGTACCGGCCGATGAAGGTGTTCTTCGGGACGAGGGTGGTGAAGCGGGAGTGCTCGGCGGCCTCCTTGCCCCGGCCGTCCACCGCTATGGCGTCGACCTTGTACTCCGTCGACGCGCCCAGGTGGCCGCTCGGCTGCCACAGGGCGCCGTTGGCCGCCGTCCTGCCCTCGACCTCGTTGCCCTTGGCGTCCTTGACCGTGACGGACTTGAGCTTGCCGTTGCGGGCGGTCACCTTCAGGGCGCCGCTCGTGGCGACGCCGTCCGCGCCGTCCTTGGGCGCTATCGTCACGGCGGCCTGCGAGGCGGCCTTGTCCCCGTCGGCCTTGCCGGCCGCCGCCCCCTCGTCGCCGTCGCCCCCGCAGGCGGTGACCAGCAGCAGCAGCGCGCCGAGCAGCAGCGCGAGCGGGCCTCCCCCCTTGTGCGGCAACCGACGCCGGCGAGCCGGCACCCCCGAATGCGGCTGGACGTTCACGACTGGCCCCTTTTCCCCTCGCACGGCCCGCGGTCCCCCGCACGCGGATGCGCACAGCCGCGTGCTTGGCGTTAGATAACCACACCGCAGTGACAGTGAACTCCCCGCGGAGGTCACCGTTCAGTCCCAAGTGCGGGGGTGGTGCGGGAGCGGAGCGCCGCCGGGCCGGGCGCGGGTCAGCGCCGCGCGGATCCGGCCCGCCACGGCCCCCAGGGCAGGTTCCAGCCGCCGAGGCCGTTGTCGGGCGCGACCGTGCGTTCCGGGGAGTGCTCCACCACCACGGTGTCGCCGACGATCGAGCGGTCGTAGAACCAGCCGGCCGGGGTGTGCGGGCCGCCGCCCTTGATGTCCCGCAGCCCGACGCAGCCGTGGCTGGTGTTCAGACCGCCGAAGACCTCGGGCGGCGCCCAGTAGTTGCCGTGCAGAAAGGTCCCGGACCGGGTCAGGCGCATGGCGTGCGGCACGTCGGGGATGTCGTACTCGCCGCCGAAGCCCACGGTGCCGCCGTTCATCCGGGTCACCGAATGCCGCTCCAGGATCACCATCGTCCCGTTGTAGGTGGGGTTGTCGTCGTCGCCCGCGGTGACCGGCAGCACGGCCGTCACCCGGCCGGACTGGCGCACCGTCAGGGTGTGCCGGGCGGCGTCGATGACGCCGACCTGGTCCCGCCCCACCCGGTAGCGGACGGTCTTGCGCTGGACCCCGTAGGAGCCGGGGGCGGCCTTCACCCCGCGCAGCCGCAGCTGGACCGTGATCGTGGTGCCCGGCCGCCAGCGCGCACGGGGCCGGAAGTCCAGCCTGCGGGGGCCGAACCAGTGGGCGGCGACCTCGACGGCGGGCCGGGCGCCGACCGTGACGGCGCGTTCGACGGCCGCGCGGTCGGCGACCGGCCGGTTGAAGACCAGCGAGAAGATCAGGCCGGTGCCGACCGTGGTGCCGTTCTGCGGGGAGAAGTAGCCGATCAGCCGGCGGTCGGGGGCGGCGGTGGTGAAGGTGGTGTGGCGCAGGGCGCGACGGCCCGCGCCGTCGAGCGCGACCGCGTCCACGGTGTACGTAGCCCCGAGTTGCAGGCGGGCGTGCGCCGGCCGCCAGCTCAGCCCGTCGTGCGCGATCCGCCCGGCGACGGGCCGCCGGCCGGCCGCACCGGTCCGGCTGACCGAGACCCGCTCCAGCCGCCCCTGCGGCACCCGGATCTCGAACCGCCCGTCGGCCCGTACGCCGTGCGCGCCGTTGTGCGGGACGACCCGGATCGTCTGCTCCCGGGAGCGCGGCTTGTCGCCGGTGAACACCTCCGCGTCCGCGCAGCCGGCCAGCGCAGCCGCCCCCGCCAGCCCGGCCAGGGCCGCGAGGGCCAGGCGGGCGCGCGCGGCCGGCCGGGCACCCGCCGGACGGCCCGGCCGGCGGCGCGTGCGGCCCGGCACGCGCTCCCGTACCCGGGCGGTGCCGCGGAGGTGCGCTCGGTCCCCTGCTCGGTCCTGCTGATGGGCGGTCATATACCGGATTGTGACGGATGAGGCGCAAGAAGGGAGGTATGCCGCGTAACGGAATGTCACGGACACCGTGGGGCGAACGGCGAGCCCCCGGCACGGGACGCGTGAGGCAACGCCCGGTTGCGGGAAGAACAACGGGGAGGGCGGGACACCTGCAGGGCCGGGACTCCCCCAGCTCACGCTGGGCGGTGCCCCCGTGCCGGGGCTCCGCCCGACCGAGCCATGAGCCGCAGGAGGCCGGCACGTGTCGAGCGCACCCGAGCGGGAGGCGGTGGCGGACGAACCGCTCGCCCCACCCGCGGACATCCGCCCCGGCAGCCCCACCCCCCTCGGGGCCCGCCACCGCACCGGCCCCGACGGCGTCACCGGCACCAACTTCGCCCTCTGGGCGGGCGGCGCCGAGGCCGTGGAGCTGTGTCTCTTCGACGACGCGGAGCGCGAGACGCGCCATCCGCTCACCGAGCTGACCCATGAGATCTGGCACGGCTTCCTGCCCGGTGTCGGCCCCGGACAGCGCTACGGCTACCGGGTCCACGGCCGCTGGGACCCCTGGACCGGCGCCCGCTGGAATCCGGCGAAACTGCTGCTGGACCCGTACGCCAGGGCCGTGGACGGCGACTTCGGCGCCCGTACGGAGCCCGGTCCCCGGCCCGCGCTGCCCGCCCCGCTCTACGGGCACGTCCGCGACTGGCCGCAGCAGCAGCTCGCCGACACCGTGCGCGACGACCGGGACTCGGCGCCGTACGTCCCCAAGGGCGTGGTGGTCGGCGAGGACACCGCAAACGAGGGCGGCGCCGACGAGTGGCAGGACGACCGCCGGCCCAAGACACCCTGGCCGGATTCCGTGCTCTACGAACTGCACGTACGGGGCTTCACGATGCGCCACCCCGGCGTCCCCGAGCGGCTGCGCGGCACCTACGCGGGGCTCGCGCACCCCGCCGCGCTGGAGCACCTGGTCCGGCTCGGGGTCACCGCCGTCGAGCTGCTGCCCGTCCACCAGTTCGCGCACGAGGACCACCTGGTGCGGCGGGGGCTGCGCAACTACTGGGGCTACAACTCCATCGGCTACTTCGCGCCACACGCCGGATACGCGGCCACCGGCACCCGGGGGCAGCAGGTCGGCGAGTTCAAGCGGATGGTGCGGGCGCTGCACGACGCCGGCATCGAGGTGATCCTCGACGTCGTCTACAACCACACCGCGGAGGCCGGCGAACTGGGGCCGACGCTGTCACTGCGCGGCATCGACAACCGCGGCTACTACCGTCTGGCGGGCGACGCGCGCCGCTACTCCGACTACACCGGCTGCGGCAACACCCTGCACGTCGTCCAGCCCCAGGTGCTGCGGCTGATCACCGATTCGCTGCGCTACTGGGTCACCGAGATGGGCGTGGACGGCTTCCGCTTCGACCTGGCGGCCGCGCTGGCCCGTTCCCTGCACGACGTCGACATGCTCTCCCCGTTCCTCGCCGTGATCGCCCAGGACCCGGTGCTGCGCCGGGTCAAGCTGATCGCCGAGCCCTGGGACGTGGGCTCGGGCGGCTATCAGGTCGGCGCCTTCCCCCCGTTGTGGACGGAGTGGAACGACCGCTACCGCGACACCGTCCGCGACTTCTGGCGCGGCGCCCAGCACGATGTGCGCGATCTGGGCTACCGGCTCTCCGGGTCGAGCGACCTCTACGCCTGGGGCGGCCGCCGCCCCTACGCCTCGGTCAACTTCATCACCGCGCACGACGGCTTCACCCTGCGCGATCTGGTCACCTACGAGCACAAGCGCAACGCCGACAACGGCGAGGGCAACCGGGACGGCACCCACGACAACCGCTCCTGGAACTGCGGCACCGAGGGCGAGAGCGACGATCCGGAGGTCACCGCGCTGCGCCACCGCCAGCTGCGCAACCTGCTGACCACCCTCCTGCTGTCGACGGGCGTGCCGATGCTGGTGGCCGGCGACGAGATGGGCCGCACCCAGCACGGCAACAACAACGCCTACTGCCAGGACAACCCCACCAGCTGGCTCGACTGGTCGCTCCTGGACGACCCGCGGTGGCGCCCGCTGGCGGGCCTCGCCGCCCGCCTGATCGCCCTGCGCCGCGCCCACCCGGTGCTCCGGCGCCGGGCGTTCTTCTCCGGCCGGCCGCACCACCAGGGCGGCCTGCGCGATCTGGCCTGGTTCACCGCGGAGGGCACGGAGATGACCGCGCAGGACTGGTACACCCCCGGGGCCACGCTGGGCATGTACCTCTCCGGGAACGACATCTCCCAGCGCGACGAGCAGGGCCTGCGCATCGTCGACGACAGCTTCCTCGCGTTCCTGCACGCCGCCGGCCGGCCCCGCGAGATCGCCCTCCCCGGGCCGCCCTGGGCGGGTGCCTACGAACTCCTCGTCGACACCGCGCGGGAGGAGCAGCCGGGTCCGGCGGAGCCGCCCCTCGCGGCGGGCGGCACGCTCACCCTGGCCGGGCGGTCGGTGGTGCTGCTCCGGGCCGTTCCGGGGTGAGTCGCGGGTCCGCCGGCCGGTGCACGGGCCGCGGGCGGCGGCGGTGGCCGCCGGCGGCTCGAAACAGCGGGTCGCGGCGGCCCCGGCAGAAAACCACCGGAGAGTTGTCAGTGGCGCGCCCTACGCTCGCGAGTGATGGCCGACACCGCGCAGACGACGAACCCGACCGACCGGACCGACGCAGCCTCACACTCCGCTGTGCGCTCGCTGTTGCGCCTGTGGCCGTTCCTCCGCCCGGTGCGGGTGCGTCTGGGCGCGGCCGCGTGCGTGGCGGTGCTCGCCTCGTGCATCAGCCTGGTCATCCCGCTGGTGCTCAAGTGGCTGGTGGACGGGCCGGTGGCCCGGCGCGATCCGGGCGGGGCGTGGCTGGGCGGCGCGTTGCTGCTGCTCCTGGGACTGGCGGAGGCGCTGCTGTTCGGGCTGCGGCGCCGCCTGGTGGCGCGCCCGCTGGCCGGGGTCGAGGCGACGATGCGCGCGGCGCTGTACCGCCATGTGCAGCGGCTGCCGGTCGCCTTCCACGACCGCTGGTCCTCGGGCCAGTTGCTGTCGCGGGGCACCACCGACCTTCAGCTGCTGCGGATGTTCTTCGCCTTCCCACTGACGTTCCTGCTGGTCAACGGGGTGACCATCCTGGTGGGCGCGGTGATCCTGATGGTCCAGCGCTGGTCGCTGGGGCTGGTGCTGCTGGCGCCGGTGGTGCCGCTGATGGTGTTGTGCTCGGTCTTCGAGGCGAAGTACGGGCGGGCGGCGCGCCGGGCCCAGGACCAGGTCGGCGATCTGACGACGGTGGTCGAGGAGTCGGTGCTCGGCATCCGCGTCCTCAAGGGCTTCGGGCGCCATCGCAGCCAGGCCCGCGCCTTCCGGCAGCTGTCCCGTGAGCTGCGCGCCACCGAGCTGCGCAAGGCCCGTCTGCTGGCCTGGATCTGGGGCTGCATCACCGCCTTCCCGGAGCTGGCGATCGGCGGCGCGCTGGTGTGCGGCGCGGTGCAGGTGGCGCACGACGAGCTGTCCGCGGGCACCCTCGTCGCGTTCCTGTCGACGGCGCTGGCGCTGCGCTGGCCGGTGGACTCCATCGGCTTCCTGCTGGCCATGAGCAACGAGGCGGCGGCGGCCACCGACCGGTACTTCGAGGTGATGGACGAGCCGGCGGTGGCGGACACGGACCCGCCCGCGCCGGCCCCGGAGGCCGTGGCCGGCGCCCCCGGAGACATCGGCAAGGGCCTGGTCTTCTCCGGTGTCGCCTTCCGCTACCCCGACGCGCCGCCGGACTCCCCGCCCCTGCTGCGGGACGTCACCCTGCACATCCGGCCCGGCGAGACGATGGCGCTGGTCGGGGCGACGGGCAGCGGGAAGACCACGCTGACGGCGCTGGTACCGCGGCTGTACGACCCCACCGCGGGCCGCATCTTCCTCGACGGACGGGATCTGGCCACGATCGGCCGGGACGAGGCCCGCGCCCTGGTCGCGGTGGCGTTCGAGGAGCCGACCCTGTTCTCGGCGACCGCCGCGGAGAACGTCCTGATGGGCGGCGACGGGGCCCAGGAGGCCGCGCTGCGCCGGGCGTTGGCGGTGGCGCAGGCCGACGGCTTCGTCGACGCCCTTCCCGAGGGCGGTGCGACCCAGGTCGGCGAGCAGGGGCTGAGCCTGTCCGGCGGGCAGCGGCAGCGGCTCGCGCTGGCCCGTGCCGTGGTCGGCCGGCCGCGCTTCCTGATCCTCGACGATCCGCTCTCCGCCCTCGATGTGCACACCGAGGCCCTGGTGGAGGCGGCGCTGCGGCAGGTCCTGTCGACCACCACGGCGCTGGTCGTCGCCCACCGGCCGTCCACGGTCCTGCTCGCCGACCGGGTGGCGCTGCTGTCCGGCGGCCGGATCGCCGCCGTCGGCACCCACCACGCACTGCTCCGCGACCACCCCGAGTACGCCGCGCTGATGTCGGGAGAGGGAGAGGGCGCCCGATGACCACCACCACGGCCGGACTGCCGTCCGACGGCCCCGAGGACCGCGCCGGTTCGCCCCGGCGGCCGGCGCCGCCCCCGTCCGGGCCGGCGCCCGGCGCGCCCCCGGCGGCCGACCCGTCCGCCCACGACGCGCCGCCCGCTCCCCGGGGCGCCTCGCGCGCCCTGCTCGCCTCCCTGCTGGCGCCGCACCGCCGCCGCGTCGGGGTGGTGGCCGTCCTGCTCCTGCTCCAGCAGGCCGCCGTGCAGGCCGGTCCGCTGCTGGTCGCCTACGCCCTCGACCGCGCGGTACCGGCGCTGCGGGCGGGCGCGCACGGGCCGCTGATCGCCGTGGCGGTGGCGGCCGCCCTGTGCGCGGTGGCGTCCGGCGCGCTGCAGTTCGGCTTCATCCAGCTCGCCGCGCGCATCAGCCAGGACGTGCTGCTCGACCTGCGCGGCCGGATCTTCCGCCATGCCCAGGCGCTGAGCCTGGACTTCCACGAGCGCTACACCTCCGGCCGGCTGATCTCCCGGGCCACCACGGACGTGGAGTCGCTGCGCGAACTCCTCGACGAGGGGCTTCAGGAGCTGATCACGATCGTCCTGTCGACGGTCTACATCACCGTGACCCTGCTCTGGCTGGACCCGGGCCTGGGCGCGGCCGCCCTGGCTTCCGGCGCGCCGCTCGCCCTCCTCCTGCGCTCCTTCCGGCACCGCTCGCACCGCGTCTACAGCGCCAAGTCCTCGGCCATGGCGCGCGTCATCGTGAGATTCACCGAGACCCTCAACGGCATCCGCCCGGTGCAGGCGTTCCGCCGTGAGCGCGCCAACGACGACGCCTTCGCCCGGCTGAACCACCACCACGAGCGGATCAACGGCGACACGCTCCTGGAACTGGCCCGCTATGTGGTCCGCTCCCGGCTGGTGGCCAATGTCGCGCTCGCCGCGATCGTGCTGTGGGGCGCCGCCCGCGTGGCCTCGGAGAGTCTGCCGCTGGGCGTGCTGGCCGCCGCGGTGCTCTATCTGCGCCGTCTGTACGACCCGATCGACCGGCTCGGGATGTTCCTCAACTCCTATGAGTCCGCGGCCGCTTCCCTGCACAAGATCGCCGGCCTGCTGGCCCGGCGCCCCTCCGTCCCGGAACCGGCCGCCCCGGCCGCCCTGCCTCCGGTCGCGGCCGGGCGGCCCGGCCGTGAGGTGGCCTTCGAGGGCGTGGGGTTCGGCTACCGCACGGGCGGCGAGGTGCTGCCACGCTTCGATCTGACCCTGGCGGCCGGGGAGACCGTCGCCGTGGTGGGCGCCACCGGCGCCGGCAAGTCCACCCTCGCCAAGCTGCTGGCCCGTTTCTACGACCCCGGCGTGGGCCGGGTGCTGCTCGACGGCGTGGATCTGCGCGACCTGTCCACCGGCGCCCTGCGCCGGTCCGTCGTCATGGTCACCCAGGAGGCGTTCCTGTTCTCCGGCACGGTCGCCGACAACATCGCCCTGGGCCGCCCGGACGCCGGCCGCGAAGAGGTGGAACACGCCGCGAAGGCCCTCGGCGCCCATGACTTCATCACCGCCCTGCCGGACGGCTACGACACCGACGTCCGCAAGCGCGGCGGCCGCATCTCCGCCGGCCAGCGCCAACTGGTCGGCTTCGCCCGGGCCCTGCTCGCCGACCCGGCCGTGCTGATCCTCGACGAGGCCACCAGCTCCCTGGACATCCCCGGTGAACGCGCGGTACAGCGCGCCATGGACACCGTGCTGCGGGGCCGCACCTCCCTGGTGATCGCGCACCGCCTCTCCACGGTCGAGATCGCCGACCGGGTCCTGGTCATGTCCGACGGCCGGATCGTCGAGGACGGCCCACCCGGTCAACTGATCGCGGCCCGGGGCCGGTTCGCACAGCTGCACGAGGCGTGGCGGGACAGCGTGAGGTAGCGGCGGGGGCGGGTGTTTCGGTGGCCACGCGCCGGGACGACGGACGGCCGCCCGCCCGGTCCACTTCTGCGGGCGGGCCGTCCGTCGTGGCGGTCAGCTGCCCGAGCGGAACGCCCCGTGAACCCGCAAGTTGCCGTGGAGGGCGCCCTGTTCGCATCACCACCGGCGACGACGCCCCCGGTGGCGTGCAGGTCACCCTCGGCGTCCAGCCGGCCGCGAACGACCATCCGGGACGGGTCCTCCTGTGTCTCCATGACGCCGGCGACCGCCGATCAACCCGCCGAGCAGCCCAGGAGGGGCCGTTCGGCATAACTGTCCCGAACCGAGCCCCTGACGGCCGGAACCACCACCGGCCGGGGCGCGCGCACAACCAGGGCGGGGCACCCTCACTCACCCAACTGGCGGGCGTCCTGGACGACTACGCCGCCGGTGGTGCGGCCGCTCGCCTCAACTGCCTTACAGAGCAGGCATGGTGGCCACACACGCCCGGCCGGTGCCGTGCGCGTAGGAAATCGGCCGCGCGGGGCAGCCGTGGGAAACAATGACCGGGTGAACGAGCATCTGGCACCGCCCTCCCTGTATCCGGTCCGCGGAGCGGCACGTTGCGCCATCGCCGCCCTCGCCCTCGCCGGCGCCGCCTGGACGGCCCGCGGGCTGTGGCAGATCCGGCTCGCCGCGTCCGGGATGCCGGCCTCCGGGCCGCCGGACCAGGGTGACGGCAGACACCGTCCGCTGAACGCCCTGGAGAACGACTACCACCTCGTCAGCGCCCTGGGAGTGGTGGCCGCGGTGCTCTGCGTGATCACCTTCCTGGCCTGGCTGTGGCGCGTCCGGGACAACGCCCGCATCCTTTCCGGGCAGCCGCCGCGGCACGCCTGGCCGTGGGTCTACGCGGGCTGGCTGGTGCCCGTCGCGAACCTGTGGATACCGCGCGCGGTCGTCGTCGACATCCACCGTGCGAGCGCCCCGGGACAGCGGCTGCCGCGCGCCGTGAACTGGTGGTGGGGCCTGTGGCTCGCCGGCCTGCTGGGCGAGGTGGGGCTGGGCACCACGGACCAGGTCATCGCCCGCGCCTACCGGGATGTACCGCCGCTCCTGGCCGGCGACGCGGCCGTCCTGGGCGCGGCGCTGGCCGGCATCCTCGTCGTCCGCGCCCTCACCGCGGCCCAGCGGCGGCCCGGCTCCACCGAACCCCCGCGACAGGCCACGACTCCCCCGCGGTAGCCGTTGTCCACAGGTCGCCGCCCGCCCCGCGCCCGGAATCCGGCAGTTCTCCACATGCCTGGACATGGCACCCAGTTGCTGCCTATCGTCACGCCATGGTGCAAAGGGTCGACCCGCCGCCGGAACCCCCCGTGACGCTCAGCTGTCCGGCCGAGCTTCTCGCCGGCTATCTGGATTTCTACCGGGAGGCGGTGCTGCGCAAGCTCGCGGGGCTCTCCGAGGAGGAGCTGCGACACAGCCGGCTGCCCTCCGGGTGGATGCCGCTGGCCCTCCTCAAACACCTGGCCCATGTGGAGTTGCGGTGGCTCCAGTGGGGCTTCGCCGGGGAGCGGATCGACGAGCCGTGGGGCGACGTCAAGATCCGGCGCGGCGAGTGGCATCTCGAACCGGGCGAGACCCTGGCAGAGGTCACGGCGTTCTTCCGGGACCAGTGCGCCCGCTCGCGTGAGATCGTCGCCGGCGCACGGCTGGAGGAGAAGGCCGCCACCCTCGGCGGCCGCGTGCCGGCCGAGGAGGACCGCCCGACGCTGATCTGGATCCTCTTCCACCTGCTCCAGGAGTACGCCCGCCACCTCGGCCACCTCGACATCGCACGGGAACTCGCCGACGGCACCCTCGGCGAGTAGGCCGTCGGGCGGACCCACCGGCGACGGGCCGGACCGCCCTCCCTCAGCCACCGCACGCGGCCGCCCGTTCGCCCGCCCCCGCCATTGACTAGGGTTTCCGGGACGGCCCGGGCGGGCCGGCCCGGTCCGGCGGCGCACGCTTCCTCGCGGGACAACTCCCCGCCGAGACAATCCGGTTGTGCCCCGGTGTGCTGCCACGAGTGGTGCACGTCCATCGGCACGACCGTTGCTCACCTGCCCGGATCCCGGCGTCGCCGCAGGACCACAGGGGGAAGAGGGGGACGACCGCATGACGGACGACTCGGGGGACGCGGCAGACACCCGCCATCACACCGCCGGGCGGTACCTCCGGTGGCTGGTGACCAGTCAGCGGGGGCGGGTCGCGGCGGGCGCGACGTACGGCAGCCTGTGGATGGTGGGGCTGATGCTGCCGCCCTATGTGCTCTCCAGGGCCATCGACGACGGGCTGGCGGCGGGCCGGACGCCGGTGCTGCTGGGCTGGGTGGCCGTGCTGCTGGCAGTCGGGGTGGGCAACGCCTGGCTGGCGGTCCTGCGGCACCGCACGATGACCAGGATCCGGATGGACGCCATCTTCCGTACGGTGCGGGCCGTCCTGGCGCAGTCGTTGCGGCTGGGCGCGGCGCTGACCCGCGGGACGACGGCCGGGGAGGTCGTCACGATCGGGATCGGCGATGTCGCGGTGATCAGCCAGACGCTGACGATGACCGGGCCCGGTGTCGGCGCGGTGCTGGCGTACGCGGTCGTCGCCGTCCTGCTGTTGGCGGTCTCCCCGCTGCTGGCACTGGTGGTGCTGCTGGGGGTGCCGCTGCTCGCCGTAGTGGTGGGGCCGCTGCTGGGGCGACTCCAGGGGGCCGAGACGCGCTATCGCGAGCGGCAGAGCGGGCTGGCGGCGCAGCTGACGGACCTGGTCGGCGGGCTGCGGGTGCTCAGCGGCCTGGGCGGCAAGGAGGCGTTCGCCGCCCGCTACCGGCAGGCGTCACGGGAGCTGCGGGCCGAGGGCTACCGGGTCGGTGTGGTGACGAGCTGGGTGCAGGCGCTGGGGGTCGGTCTGCCGACGCTGTTCCTGGCCGCGGTGGTCTGGCTGGCGGCCCGGATGGCGGCCCGAGGGGAGATCACCCTCGGCGAGTTGGTGGCGGTCTACGGCTATGCGGCGGCGCTGGTGGTGCCGGTGTCGTTCTTCATCGAGGCCGGCTACGACCTCACCCGGGGGCTGGTCGCCGCCCGGCGGGTCGTCCGGTTCCTGCGCCTGGATCCGGAGACGGCGGACGGCCGACGGGCGGCCGCGGACGGGCGGCGCGAACCGGCCACGGCCGGGGACGTCCCCGAGGCACCGGCCGTGCTGCGGGATCCGGTCTCCGGCGTCGAGGTGGTGCCGGGGCTGCTGACCGTCCTGGCCGCGACCCGGCCGGCCGACTCGGCGGCGGTGGTCGACCGGCTGGGCCGGTTCGCGGACTCGGCGGCGACCTGGGGAGCGGTGCGCCTCGACGAGATCCCGCTGCCCCGGATCCGGGAGCACCTCCTGGTCGCGGACAACGAGGCGGATCTGTTCGCCGGGACGCTGCGCGAGGTGGTCGCCGGGCGGCGGGACCGCGGGGACGAGGAGATCGGCCGCGCCCTGCACACGGCCCTGGCCGAGGACATCGTCCGCGGACTGCCGGACGGGCTGGACGCGCCGGTCGAGGCGCGGGGCCGCAATCTCTCCGGCGGCCAGCGTCAGCGGCTGCGGCTGGTGCGGGCGCTGCTGGCCGACCCCGAGGTGCTGCTCGCGGTCGAGCCGACCTCTGCGGTCGACGCCCACACCGAGGCGGCCGTCGCGGCCCGCCTGCACACCGCCCGCGCGGGCCGGACGACGGTCGTCACCAGCACCTCCCCGCTGCTGCTGGACCGCGCCGACACGGTGTGCTTCCTGGTCGACGGCGTGGTCGCCGCGGTGGGCAGCCACCGTGCGCTCCTGGCCGAACAGCCCGGCTACCGACGGCTGGTGACACGCGAGACGGAAGAGACGGACGAGACGGAAGAGACAACAGAGGCAGCAGGGGGAGCAGAGGCAGTGGAGACAACAGGGGGAGCAGGGGCGGAGGCGGCCGGTGTGGCGACCGGCAGCGCCCCCGTTCCCCCGGCCCCGCCCACGGCCGCGTCCCCGGCCCCGCCCGCGGCGAAGGAGAGCGCCCGATGACCTCCACGGCCACGGCATCCCCCGCGCAGGCCGCCCCGGCGGACGGGGCCGCGCTGCCGGTCGCCACACCGGCCGCCACCCGGCGGGCCGCGCTCCGGCTGATCCGCCTGGACGGGCCGGCGTTCGCCCTGATCCTGGTGCTGAACGCGCTGGCCGCCGGCGCCGGGCTGGCCGGACCCTGGCTCCTGGGCCGGATCGTGGACACGGTCCGGGGCGGCGGCGGGGTGCGTACCGTCGACCGGCTGGCGCTGGTCCTCCTGGTGTGCGCGCTGGGGCAGCTGCTGCTCACCCGGTATGCGCGCGTTGCCGGACACCGTTTCGGCGAGCGGACCGTGGCGCGGGTGCGCGAGCGGTTCACCGACCGGACGCTGGCGCTGCCCGCGGCGACCGTGGAGCGGGCCGGCAGCGGCGATCTGACCACCCGCGGCACGGCGGACATCGCCTCGGTCGCCTGGACCCTGCGGGACGCGGTGCCCGAGGTGTTCCTCGCCTCGGTGCAGGTGCTCTTCCTGCTCGGCGCGGTGGGGTGCGTCTCCCCGGTGCTCGGGCTGTGCGGGCTGGGCCTGCTCGGCGGGCTGCCGGCGGTGCGGTGGTATCTGCGCCGGGCGCACCCCGCGTATCTGGCGGAGGGTGCGGCCACGTCCGCGCTCGCCGAACTGCTGGCGGCCACCGCCGCGGGCGCCCGCACCGTCGAGGCGCTGCGGCTCCAGGAGCGCCGCCGGACGGCGGGCGAAGCGGCCATCGCGCGCTGCCGCGAGACCCGCAGCAGCACGCTGTTCCTGCGCAGCGTGCTGCTGCCCACGGTCGACGCCGCCTCGCTGCTCCCGGTGGTGGGGGTGCTGCTGGTGGGCGGGGTGCTGCACGGGCGGGGCGCGGTCAGCCTGGGCGCGGTCGTCGCGGCGGCGCTGTATCTGCGGCAGCTGTCGGCGCCGGTGGAGACGATCCTGTTCCGGCTGGAGCAACTGCAGAGCAGCGGCGCCGCGTTCGCCCGCGTCGAGGGCCTGGGCCGGGCGCCGCGGACCACCCCGGCCGCCCCCGCCGCGCCCCGCGTCCCGCACCCTTCCCCGGAGCCCGGCCCGTCCCCCGCCGCGGCCGTCGTGCCCGATGCGCCCGCCGTGCCCGCGGACGACCGTATCGATGTCACGGCGGTCCACTACGCCTACGGGGACGGGCACGACGACGTGCTGCGCGGTGTCGATCTGACCGTCCGCCCCGGTGAACGGCTGGCCGTGGTCGGTCCGTCGGGGGCCGGCAAGTCCACCCTGGGGCGGCTGCTGGCCGGCATCGACGCCCCGCGCAGCGGCTCGGTGACGGTCGGCGGGGCGCCGGTGGCCGCGCTGGATCCGGAGGTCCTGCGCCGGCAGATCGTCCTGGTCACCCAGGAGCACCATGTGTTCCTGGGTACCCTCCGGGACAATCTGCGGCTCGCCGCGCCCGGGGCCGGGGACGCCGCGCTGCACGCCGCGCTGGCCGCCGTGGGCGCCGAGTGGGCCGCGGAGCTGCCGGACGGTCTGGACAGCGCGCTGGGCGCCGGCGGACTACGCCTCGACGGTGCGCAGTCGCAGCAACTGGCCCTGGCCCGGGTGGTGCTGGCCGATCCGCACACCCTGATCCTGGACGAGGCGACGGCGCTGCTCGACCCGCGCACGGCACGGCACACCGAACGCGCCCTGGCCGCCGTCCTGCGGGGCCGCACGGTCATCGCCATCGCCCACCGGCTGCACACCGCCCATGACGCGGACCGGGTGGCCGTCATGGAGGGCGGCCGGCTGGCCGAACTCGGCAGCCACGAGGAGCTGGTGGCCGCGGACGGGGCCTACGCCGCGTTGTGGCACTCCTGGCACGGCCGGGGCCCGTCGGGGCCACCCGCCCCGGAAGGCGGGTCGGGATCCGGACGGCCGTGAACTGCGGCCCCGGGGGTCCCGGGGCACGGAAACCGCGTATGGGCCGATCACGGGCCGTCCGTCTACCGGACACGGATTTCGGGCAACGGACGGTTTCCGGCCAATTAGTTGAACGGAGCCTGACAACAAGCCACGTGAGGTGGGACTCTTCCCCGCAACCGCCGCACGGACCCCCACAGCACCAGCCGCTGCGGCCGGGATTTTCTCCAGCACCACGCGTTCCACCGGTACCTCACGTATCACCGGTACATCACGCATCACCCGTACGTCTCCCCCCACACGCTCCAAGAGTTCTGCCTCGCTCTGCCCGGACGGCCGATGGGCCGCCCGGTCCCCCTCGGCCGCCCCGTCACGTCGCGGCCACCGCAGAAGGAGTCAGTGTGAGACGCACCCCCCATGGACGCGCCGTTGCGACCGGCGCACTCGTCGCCGTCACGGCGATGCTGGCCGTCGGCGTGCAGGCCGGCACCGGTACCGCAGCCACCCCGCGGTCCGGCACCACGCACGCCACCCCCCGGTCCGGCGCACTGCCGGCCAAGCTGTCCCCGTCCCAGCGTGCGGAGCTGATCAGGGCAGCGAACGCGACCACGGCACGGACCGCCCGCGAGCTGAAGCTCGGCGCGCAGGAGAAGCTGGTCGTCAAGGACGTCTCGAAGGACGCCGACGGCACCGTCCACACCCGCTACGAGCGCACCTACCAGGGACTGCCCGTCCTCGGCGGTGACCTCGTGGTGCACCAGGCCAAGGGCGGCGCGGTCAAGGGCGTCACCAAGGCCGTCCGCTCCCAGCTCAAGGTCGCGAGCACCACCGCGAAGGTGCGGCCGGCCGCCGCCGAGGCGAAGGCCGTGAAGTCGGCACAGACGCTCGGGTCGAAGAAGACCGAGGCCTCCCAGGCGCCCCGCAAGGTGATCTGGGTCGCCGACGGCAAGCCGCTGCTCGCCTACGAGACGGTGGTCGGCGGGCTGCAGGACGACGGCACGCCCAACCAGCTGCACGTCATCACCGATGCCACCACCGGCGCCAAGCTCTACGAGTACCAGGGCATCGAGAAGGGCATCGGCAACAGCGAGTACAGCGGCAAGGTCACCTTCGGGACCTCGGGCTCGGCCCCGAACTTCTCGATGACCGACCCGACCCGCGGCAACCACAAGACGTACGACCTCAAGCACGGGTCGTCCGGGACCGGTTCGCTGTTCACCGACGCCGACGACACCTGGGGCGACGGCACCACGTCGAACGCCCAGACGGCCGGTGTCGACGCGGCCTACGGTGCCCAGGAGACCTGGGACTACTACAAGAACGTGCACGGCCGCAGCGGCATCAAGGGTGACGGCGTCGGCGCCTACTCCCGCGTCCACTACGGCAACAGCTACGTCAACGCCTTCTGGGACGACGGCTGCTTCTGCATGACCTACGGCGACGGCGAGAACAACGCCGACCCGCTGACCGCCCTCGACGTGGCCGGGCACGAGATGTCGCACGGCGTCACGGCGGCCACCGCGGGTCTCAACTACAGCGGCGAGTCCGGCGGTCTGAACGAGGCGACCTCGGACATCTTCGGCACCTCGGTCGAGTTCTACGCCAACAACGCCTCCGACCCCGGTGACTACCTCATCGGCGAGAAGATCAACATCAACGGCGACGGCACCCCGCTGCGCTACATGGACAAGCCGTCCAAGGACGGGGCGTCGGCGGACTACTGGTCGAGCACGGTCGGCAACAAGGACGTGCACTACTCCTCCGGTGTCGCCAACCACTTCTTCTACCTGCTGTCCGAGGGCAGCGGCGCGAAGGACATCAACGGCGTCCACTACGACAGCCCGACCTTCGACAACCTGCCCGTTCCGGGCATCGGCCGGGCCAACGCCGAGAAGGTCTGGTTCAAGGCACTCAGCCAGTACATGAGCGCCAACACCAACTACGCGGGCGCCCGCACCGCCACGCTCCAGGCGGCGGCCGACCTCTTCGGCCAGGGCAGCGCGACGTACAACACCGTCGCCAACACCTGGGCGGCGGTCAACGTCGGCTCGCGTGTCCCGGACGGCGGCGGGGTCACCGTCACCAACCCGGGCAACCAGTCCAGCACCGTGGGGCAGGCCGCCAGCCTGCAGATCAAGGCGACCAGCGGCACCGCCGGCGCACTGACGTACGCGGCGACCGGACTGCCCGCCGGACTGTCGATCAACGCCACCACGGGTCTGATCTCCGGTACGCCGACCACGGCCGGCACCAGCAATGTGACGGTCACGGTCACCGACTCCGCGAAGAAGACCGGTACGGCCGCCTTCACCTGGACGGTCAGCACCTCCGGCGGTGGCGGCAGCGTCTTCGAGAACACCGACGACGTGGCCATCCCGGACGCGGGTTCGGCGGTCACATCGCCGCTCAGCGTCACCCGCAGCGGCAACGCCCCGAGCACGCTCAAGGTCGGTGTGGACATCGTCCACAGCTACCGCGGCGACCTGGTCATCGACCTGATCGCCCCGGACGGCACCTCCTACCGGCTGAAGAACGCGAGCGCGTTCGACTCGGCGGCGAACGTGAAGACCACGTACACCGTCAACGCCTCCTCCGAGAAGGCGAGCGGCACCTGGAAGCTCAAGGTGCAGGACATCTACGCGGAGGACTCGGGCTACATCAACAGCTGGAAGCTCACTTTCTGACCACGGCCGGCACCGAAGAGTCACCTTCGTGTGCCATAGGCGGGCCGCCAGATCGAGCCACCCGGCAACAGGCCTGCTGAGCACGGCGATTGGGCGTCGTCCCCGGTTCACCGGGGGCGGCGCCCCTCTCCGTTGTACGGACCGCGCACCCGCCTCCATGGACGATTTCCAGCCAACCCGCGAACACCCTCCTGACATGCACGCGTTCGAATGGCAGTCTTCCCGAACGCACGTCACACCCGCATCGCTTTGCACCCCCACCACTTGGCAAAGTTGAAGGAGCACGCGTGACCCCCCGCATATCTCGCAAGACCCGTGTGACCGGTGGCGCCATCGCCGCCGCAGCTCTCCTGGCCGCCGGCATCGCCGGCACCGCGGGAGCCTCCACCGCCCCGGCCCCCACCAAGGACGGTTCCCCCCTCGCGCTCAGCGGCTCGCAGCGCAGCGAACTGCTGCGTGACGCCGGCGCCGCGAAGGCCCAGATGGCCAAGGAACTCGGCCTGGGCTCGCAGGAGAAGCTGGTCGTCAAGGACGTCATCAAGGACGCCGACGGCACCGTCCACACCCGCTACGACCGCACCTACGCCGGCATGCCGGTGCTCGGTGGCGACCTGGTCGTGCACAGCGCCAAGGGCGGCGCGATCAAGAGCACCACCAAGTCGACCAACAAGTCGATCAAGGTGGCCTCCACCACGGCGAAGATCGCCCCCGCGGCCGCCGCGCAGTCGGCCCAGGGCACCGCCGCCAAGTCGCTCAGCGCCAAGAAGGCCGACGCGCAGACGCCCAAGAAGGTCGTCTGGGCCGCCTCCGGCTCGCCCGTCCTCGCCTACGACACCGTCGTCAAGGGCGTGCAGAAGGACGGCACGCCGAGCCGGATGCACGTCATCACGGACGCCGACAGCGGCAAGAAGCTCTTCCAGTACGACGACATCCGTACCGGCAAGGGCGAGAGCGAGTTCAGCGGCAGCGTCGACCTCGGCACCTCCAAGGAGGGCAGCGGCTTCACGCTGACCGACGCCGACCGCGGTGGCCACAAGACCGTCAACCTCGGCAACAGCGAGTCCGGCGAGGGCAAGGCCTTCACCGACGACGACGACAAGTGGGGCACCGGCAAGCCCGACGACCCGCAGACCGCGGCCGTCGACGCCCACTACGGCGCCGCCGAGACCTGGGACTACTACAAGAAGGTCCAGGGCCGCAACGGCATCAAGGGCGACGGCAAGGGTGCCACCTCGCGCGTCCACTACGGCAAGAACTACGTGAACGCCTTCTGGGACGACAGCTGCTTCTGCATGTCCTACGGCGACGGCGAGGGCGACAAGGCCCCGCTGACCGCCCTGGACGTCGCGGCCCACGAGATGTCGCACGGTGTCACCTCCGCCACCGCCAACCTCACCTACAGCGGTGAGTCCGGCGGTCTCAACGAGGGCACCTCGGACATCTTCGGCACCTCGGTCGAGTTCTACGCCAAGAACGACAAGGACCCGGGCGACTACCTCATCGGCGAGAAGATCAACATCAACGGTGACGGCAAGCCGCTGCGCTACATGGACAAGCCGTCCAAGGACGGTCAGTCCAAGGACTTCTGGGACTCCAAGACCGGGGACCTCGACCCGCACTACTCGTCGGGTGTCGCCAACCACTTCTTCTACCTGCTGTCCGAGGGCAGCGGCGCGAAGGAGATCGGTGGCGTCAAGTACGACAGCCCGACCGCGGACGACAAGAAGGTCGAGGGCATCGGCCGGGACAAGGCCGAGAAGATCTGGTTCAAGGCCCTGACCGAGTACATGACCTCGAACACCGACTACAAGGCCGCCCGTGAGGCGACCGTCAAGGCGGCCACCGACCTGTACAAGGCCGGCAGCCCCGAGGTCAAGGGTGTCGAGGCCGCGTGGGACGGCGTCGCCGTCAAGTGACGCGGTGCGCGGGAACGTGCTGAACCTGCCGGGGTGAGACACCCCGGAGGGGGCGGTGTCCGGAGTCTTCCGGGCACCGCCCTTCCGCGTTGTCCGGGCACTGCCCTTCCGCGTCGTCCGGGGCCGTCCCGGGGCCGTCCGGCGATGCCCCCGCCGCGCCGTCCCGCACCTCGCCCCTGCACCCCGCGGCGCCGCCACAGCCGCGATACCGGGCACCCGCCGATTGCGCCCGCAACGGGCCCAACCCGCCCCCGCCGCGAAGGACTTCGCAGGCCGGGCCGAGCCGCCGCAGGCTACCGCCGCGTCCGCCGATATGGCTGATTCCACCCCCTCATGCGCCCTTGTACGGACCACTTCCTGGGGGGAGGCTGCGAAGTGACGCCGACGGGCCCCGGCGCGGCACCACACCTTCCGCACACCGCAACTCCGCTGTGATCACACCGAGTTGAGGAGGCGAGCCGGACGTGTCAGCGCGGCGCCGCACCCGTCCGTACGGGGCGAAGGCCCGCCCGACGGGCCCCGGCACCTGCACGCCGCGCCGCCGGACACGCCCGACGGACGTCCCCGGCCCCGCCCGGGGAGGGCTCACCGGGAGTGCCGTGGAGCCCCTGCGACACGCCCGCACCTCGGATCCACCGGGGGAACCACCGGCCGCAGACGGCCACTGAGCATCACCCCGCACCGCCGTGCCATCCGCCAGCCGAGTGAAAGCGGACAGGAGCGCCCATGCCCGGACCCGTTCCCCACACCGAAAAGCGGATAGAAAGGGCAGACCATAGAAAACACAGTAAAGCACCACAAAACCAGGTGAGCCCATGATCGGTCGCATTCCTGTTCTGGACATCCGCCCGCAGATCGATTGCGGCCGCCACCCGGCGAAGGCCGTGGTGGGTGAGACCTTCGAGGTCTCGGCCACCGTGTTCCGCGAAGGACACGACGCGGTCGCGGCGAATGTGGTGCTGCGCAATCCGGCCGGCCGCTGCGGCCCCTGGACACCCATGCGGGAGCGGGCGCCCGGCACCGACCGGTGGAGCGCCGAGGTCACCCCCGCCGTCGAGGGCCGCTGGTCGTTCACCGTCGAGGCCTGGTCCGACCCCGTGAGCACCTGGCGCCGGCACGCCGCCATCAAGATCCCCGCGGGCATCGACACCGAGCTGGTGCTCGCCGAGGGCGCCGAACTCCACGAACGGGCGGCGGCCGAGGTCCCCAAGAGCGAGGGGCGCGAGGCGGTGCTCACCGCCGTGGACGCGCTGCGCGACCCGGCCCTGCCCGCCGCGACCCGGCTCGCCGCCGCCCTCGCCCCGCAGGTCACCGAGGTGCTGGCGGGCCATCCGCTGCGCGAACTGCTCACCGTCTCGCGCCCGATGCCGCTGGTCGTCGAGCGGCGCCGGGCCCTGTACGGCTCGTGGTACGAGCTGTTCCCGCGCTCCGAGGGCGCCGCCGTCACCCCGGACGGCACGACCGTCGGCGGCACCCTGCGCACCGCCGCCGAGCGGCTGCCGGCCGTCGCCGCCATGGGCTTCGACGTGGTCTATCTCCCGCCGGTCCACCCCATCGGCACCGCCTTTCGCAAGGGCCCCAACAACGCGCTGTCGGCCGGCCCGGACGACGTCGGCTCCCCCTGGGCCATCGGCTCGGCGGCCGGCGGCCACGACGCCCTCCACCCGGCCCTGGGCACCTTCGAGGACTTCGAGCACTTCGTGCGCACCGCCCGCGAGCTGCGGATGGAGGTGGCGCTGGACTTCGCCCTGCAGTGCTCCCCCGACCACCCCTGGGTCACCCTGCACCCGCAGTGGTTCCACCACCGCGCCGACGGCTCCATCGCCCACGCCGAGAACCCGCCGAAGAAGTACCAGGACATCTACCCCCTCGCCTTCGACGCCGACTTCCGGGGGCTGGTCCGCGAGACCGAGCGGCTGCTGCGCTTCTGGATGGCCAAGGGCGTCCGGATCTTCCGTGTGGACAACCCCCACACCAAGCCGGTGGCCCTGTGGGAGAAGGTGATCGGCGACATCAACCGCACCGATCCGGACGTGCTCTTCCTCGCCGAGGCGTTCACCCGTCCGGCCATGCTGCACACCCTCGCCCAGGTCGGCTTCCACCAGTCGTACACCTACTTCACCTGGCGCAACACCAAGCAGGAGCTGACCGAGTACCTCACCGAGCTGTCCGGTGAGTCGGCGTCCTACCTGCGGCCCAACTTCTTCGTGAACACCCCCGACATCCTGCACGCCTACCTCCAGGAGGGCGGCCGCCCCGCCTTCGAGGTACGCGCCGTACTGGCCGCCACCCTGTCCCCCACCTGGGGCGTCTACGCCGGGTACGAGCTGTGCGAGGCGACCCCGGCGCGGCCCGGCAGCGAGGAGTACCTCGACTCGGAGAAGTACCAGCTCAGACCGCGTGACTGGGAGGGGGCGGCACGTCAGGGGCGCACCATCGCCCCCCTGATCACCACGCTCAACCGCATCCGCCGCCGCCACCCCGCCCTGCAGCAGCTGCGCAATCTGCACTTCCACCGGGTCGACAACGACGCCGTCCTCGCCTACTCCAAACGCGAGGGGCACGGCGAGCGGACCGACACGGTGCTCACGGTGGTCAACCTCGACCCGCACCACACCCACGAGGCGACGGTGTCGTTGGACATGCCGGAACTCGGCCTCGGCCGGCACGAATCCTTCCCGGTGCGCGACGAGCTCACCGGCGACACCTACCACTGGGGCAGGGACAACTATGTGCGCCTGGAGCCGGGCAGCTCTCCCGCGCCCGCCCATGTGCTGTCGCTGCGACCGTCCTCACCGATCGGAGGGTCACCCAATTGATCGTCAATGAGCCCGTCCCCGACACCTTCGAGGACACCCCGGCCAAGGACCGCGATCCCGACTGGTTCAAACGCGCCGTCTTCTACGAAGTCCTGGTGCGCTCGTTCCAGGACAGCAACGGCGACGGCATCGGCGACCTCAAGGGCATCACGGCCAAGCTCGACTATCTGCAATGGCTGGGGGTGGACTGTCTCTGGCTGCCGCCGTTCTTCACCTCTCCCCTGCGGGACGGCGGTTACGACGTCGCCGACTACACCGCCGTGCTCCCCGAATTCGGGGATCTGGCGGACTTCGTCGAATTCGTGGACGCCGCCCACCACCGCGGCATGCGGGTCATCATCGACATGGTGATGAACCACACCAGCGATCAGCACCCGTGGTTCCAGGAATCGCGCGCCGACCCCGAGGGGCCGTACGGCGACTATTACATGTGGGCCGACGACGACAAGCAGTACGCCGACGCCCGCATCATCTTCGTCGACACCGAGGCCTCCAACTGGACCTTCGACCCGGTGCGCAAGCAGTACTACTGGCACCGCTTCTTCTCCCACCAGCCGGACCTCAACTACGAGAACCCGGCGGTCCAGGAGGAGATGATCTCCGCCCTGCGCTTCTGGCTGGACCTGGGGATCGACGGGTTCCGGCTGGACGCGGTGCCCTACCTCTACGCCGAAGAGGGCACCAACTGCGAGAACCTGCCCGCCTCGCACGCCTTCCTCAAGCGGGTCCGCGCGGAGATCGACGCACACTATCCGGACACGGTGCTGCTGGCCGAGGCCAACCAGTGGCCGGAGGACGTCGTCGACTACTTCGGGGATTACGGCGTCGGCGGCGACGAGTGCCACATGGCGTTCCATTTCCCGGTCATGCCGCGGATCTTCATGGCGGTCCGCCGCGAATCGCGCTATCCGGTGTCGGAGATCCTCGCCAAGACCCCGGCGATTCCCTCCGGCTGCCAGTGGGGCATCTTCCTGCGCAACCACGACGAGCTGACCCTCGAAATGGTCACGGACGAAGAACGCGACTACATGTACGCGGAATACGCCAAGGACCCGCGGATGCGCGCCAATATCGGCATCCGCCGGCGGCTGGCCCCGCTGCTCGACAACGACCGCAACCAGATCGAGCTCTTCACCGCCCTGCTGCTGTCGCTGCCCGGCTCGCCGATCCTCTATTACGGCGACGAGATCGGGATGGGCGACAACATCTGGCTCGGTGACCGGGACGCGGTGCGCACCCCGATGCAGTGGACGCCCGACCGCAACGCCGGCTTCTCGTCCTGCGACCCCGGCCGGCTCTTCCTGCCGACCATCATGGATCCGGTCTACGGCTACCAGGTCACCAACGTCGAGGCCGCGATGAGTTCGCCCTCCTCGCTGCTGCACTGGACCCGCCGGATGATCGAGATCCGCAAGCAGAACCCGGCGTTCGGGCTCGGCAGCTACACCGAGCTGCCCTCCAGCAATCCGGCGGTGCTGGCCTTCCTGCGGGAGGCTCCGGGCACCGGCGGCGCGGACGACGACCTGGTGCTGTGCGTGCACAATTTCTCGCGCTTCGCCCAGCCCACGGAGCTGGACCTGCGGGCGTTCAGCGGCCGCCATCCGGTGGAACTCATCGGCGGGGTCCGCTTCCCGGCCATCGGGGAGCTGCCGTATCTGCTGACCCTCGCCGGCCACGGCTTCTACTGGTTCCGGCTGCGCAGAAATTCCGGGTGACGCCCGTGCCCCGACCGGGCACGGGTGCCGGGAACCACGCCCGTACGCGGCCACATGGCGCGTACGGGCGTTTTTTGACCTTTCGCTCGGGCAGTCTCCCTACTATCGCGCGGGCCGGGTGAGCCCCGTCGGTCCCCCGGTCCGGGGGGACACCGCGCAGCGGAGCAGCACGGGCCCACCATCCGCTGCCGTACGGACGCTCTCGCACGACGGCCTCCCGGACTCCGTCTGGGGGTACCCCCACCGCGCCGCCGCACAGTCAAGGCCGCATTCCGGGACACTTGGCCCTATATGTCGTGTGCCCGGGGAAAGGACGCGACGCCATGTCGGACACCGCCTCGACCCGTGCCACCCGAAACACCCCTGACCGCCGCCCGCTCGCCGCCGCACCCGATCTGCTCTCCTCACTGGCCGCCCTGCTCGCCGCATGGGTGCCACGCCAGCGCTGGTTCGCCGGCAAGGGACGGATGGTCACCGGCTTCTCGCTGCTCTCGGCGACCGAGCTGCTGCCGTGCACCGCCGACGGCGGCACGCCGGGCCTGCTGCATCTGCTCGTCCGCGCCCAGCAGAGCGCGCCGCCGAGCCGCACCCCCGCCGGCGGCGACCGCTACCAGCTGCTGCTCGGGGTGCACCGGGCGCCGCCGCCGCAGCTGGCGCCCGCGGCGATCGGCCGCCCCAGCGTCGGCCCGCTCGCCGGCCGCACGGTCTACGACGCGCTGCTCGACCCGCGGCTGTGCGGGCTGCTGCTGGAGCGGCTGCGGGTACCGGGCCGGCTGGGCGCGCTGCGCTTCTGCCGCGAGCCGGACGCCGTCATCCCCGCCGGGCTGACCGGCCGGCCGATCGCCGTCGAGCAGTCCAACTCCTCGATCGTGTACGGCGATTCGTTCATCCTGAAGGTCTTCCGGCGGATCGAGCCGGGCATCAACCCGGACCTGGAGCTGCCCCGGGCACTGGCGGACGCCAAGTGTGCGCGGGTGCCGGCGCCGGCCGCGTGGTTCGAGGCGCCGGCCGTGGAGGAGGGCGGCGAGGCGACCACCCTGGGCGTGCTCCAGCCGTTCCTGCCGGGCTCGGCGGACGGCTGGCAGCTGGCGCTCAACGCGCTGGCGGTGCGGGCCGACTTCAGCGGCTCGGCGCGGGCGCTGGGCCACGCCACGGCGGAGGTGCACACCGCGCTCGCCCAGACGCTGCCGGTCTGCGAGCTGCGCCGGCCGCAGCTCGAAACGATCGCCACCCGGATGAACGAGCGGCTGACGGCCACCGCCCGCGCCGTGCCCGTGCTCCAGCCCTACCGCGCCCGGCTGCGGACCGCGTTCGACGCACTGGCCGCGCTCGGCCGCGACGGGCGCGGCTGGGCCGCCCAGCGCATCCACGGGGATCTGCATCTGGGCCAGACGCTGCGCTCCGCCGACGAGGGGCGCTGGTCGCTGATCGACTTCGAGGGGGAGCCGGCCCGCCCGCTGGCCGAGCGGCGGCGGCTGGAGCCGGCGGTGCGCGATGTCGCGGCGATGCTGCGCTCCTTCGACTACGCGGCGCGCAGCGGACCGGCCGGTGGCGACCCCTGGTCGCTGGACTGGGCGCGCCGCACCCGTGACGCCTACTGCCTGGGCTACGCGGAGGCCGGCGGGCTCGATCCGCGCTCCGCGCCCGAACTGATGCGCGCCTACGAGACCGACAAGGCCGTCTACGAGGTGCTCTACGAGGCCCGGCACCGGCCCGACTGGCTGTCCGTCCCGATGGCCGCCATCCGGCGGCTGGCCGCGGGCGGGGAGCCGGCCGTGGGGGCGGACGGGTCCGGCGCGTCCCGGTCCGCCGGGTCCGACGGCCGGGGGTGAGGGGCCGCCGACGAACCGCCGCCGCACCGCCGCCCGTTGCCCGTTGCCCGTTGCCCGCCGAGATCCGACCGCTGCCCCGCCCGAGGAGGCCCTCCCGTGACCGCCCGCCCGCCGTCCCCTCCGCACTCCCCCGACCCCGCGCCCGCCCGGGGCGCGACCGACGACCGCACGGCGGGGCTCCCCGGCCGCCCGGCGGCCTCCCGACCGCCGTCCGCCGAAGGCCGGACGGCCACGCAGGACACGGCCGGCGCCACCCCCGCCGCCCGCCCGCCGCTGGCACCCCGTACGGCCCCGGCGCCCGGACGCGCCGAGGGCGCCCCGGCCACCTTCCGCGCGGCGCGGCCGGCGGGCGGCGGGCACGGGGTGCGGGCCGCCGCCCCGCTGCCCGACGAGGACCGCGACCGGCTGCTGGACGGCACCCATCACGACCCGCACGGGCTGCTGGGCGCCCACCCCGTGCGCGGCGGACTGCTCATCCGGGTGCTGCGGCCGTGCGCGAAGAGCGTCACCGTCCTGGCCAAGGGCCTGCGCGCCGCGCTGCACGCCGAGGGCGCGGGGCTGTTCGCGGGGGTGCTGCCGCTGACCACCGTCCCGGACTACGAGCTGCTGGTCGACTACGGCGACCACACCGTGACCGTGCACGACCCCTACCGCTTCCTGCCGGCGCTCGGCGAGCTGGATCTGCACCTGTTCGGCGAGGGGCGGCACGAGCAGCTGTGGCAGGCCCTCGGCGCGCGGATCATGGACCACCAGGGGGTGACCGGCACCCGCTTCGCCGTCTGGGCGCCGAATGCCCGGGGCGTCCGGGTCGTCGGCGACTTCAACTGCTGGGACGGCACCGGCCACCCGATGCGGTCGCTGGGCTCCTCGGGCGTCTGGGAGCTCTTCCTGCCGGGCGTCGGCGAGGGCGAGCTGTACAAGTTCGAGATCACCCGGCCGGACGGCACCCGGACCGTGCGCGCCGACCCGATGGCCCGGCGGACCGAGTGCCCGCCGGCCACCGCCTCGATCGTGGACGCCGCGCACCACCAATGGACCGACGGTGACTGGATGGCCCGGCGCGGGGAGCGGCCCGTGCACCGGGCGCCGTTCTCGGTCTACGAGGTGCACCTCCCCTCCTGGCGGCCGGGGCTGACCTACCGTCAGCTGGCTGCGCAGCTCCCCGCGTACGTCAAGGACCTGGGCTTCACCCACGTCGAGTTCATGCCGGTGTGCGAGCACCCCTTCGGCGGCTCCTGGGGCTATCAGGTCACCGGCTTCTACGCGCCCACCGCCCGGATGGGCACCCCGGACGACTTCCGGTATCTGGTCGACGCGCTGCACCGGGCCGGCATCGGCGTCCTGATGGACTGGGTGCCGGCGCACTTCCCCCGTGACGACTGGGCGCTGGCCGAGTTCGACGGCCGGCCGCTCTACGAGCACCAGGATCCGGCGCGGGCCGCGCACCCGGACTGGGGCACCCTGGAGTTCGACTACGGCCGCACCGAGGTCCGTAACTTCCTGGTCGCCAACGCGGTGTACTGGTGCGAGGAGTTCCACATCGACGGCCTGCGGGTCGACGCGGTCGCCTCCATGCTCTACCTCGACTACTCGCGCGAGGAGGGCGGCTGGACACCGAACGTGCACGGCGGCCGGGAGGACCTGGACGCGGTCGCCTTCCTCCAGGAGATGAACGCGACGGTCTACCGCCGCTGCCCCGGCGTCGTCACCATCGCCGAGGAGTCCACCGCCTGGGACGGCGTCACCCGCGCCACCCATCATGTCGGGCCCGGCGGCTTCGGCGGGCTGGGCTTCGGCCTGAAGTGGAACATGGGGTGGATGCACGACTCGCTGGGCTACGCCGCCAAGGAGCCGGTGCACCGCAAGTACCACCACGGCGAGATGACCTTCTCCATGATCTACGCCTACTCCGAGAACTACGTGCTGCCGATCTCGCACGACGAGGTGGTGCACGGCAAGCGGGCGCTGGTGTCGAAGATGCCCGGTGACTGGTGGCAGCAGCGCGCCACCCACCGGGCCTACCTCGGCTTCATGTGGGCCCACCCCGGCAAGCAACTCCTCTTCATGGGGCAGGAGTTCGCCCAGGGCGCGGAGTGGGCCGAGAGCCACGGACCGGACTGGTGGCTGCTCGACCCCTGCTACGAGGCGGAGGCGGACCACCGGGGGGTGCGCGATCTGGTCCGCGCGCTGAACCGTCATTACGCCGACGCGCCCGCACTGTGGGAACGCGACACGGACCCGGACGGCTTCTCCTGGATCGACGGCGAGGCGCGCGAGGACAACGTCTTCTCCTTCCTGCGCTTCGCCGCCGACGGCTCCCCCCTGATCTCGGTCACCAACTTCTCCCCCGTGGTCCGCCACGCCTACCGGCTCGGCGTCCCCGACCACCTCTCCGCCTGGCGCGAGGTCCTCAACACCGACGACCCGCGCTACGGCGGCAGCGGTGTCACCAACCCCGACCCCCTGACGGCGGAGCCGGTCCCCTGGAACGGCCGCGCCGCCTCCGTCACCCCCGTACTGCCCCCCTTGGCCACCGTCTGGCTACGACCCCTCTGAGCACTCATGGGCGGTGCTTGTCCGATCCGTCTCCCGCTGCCGCGGCGCCCCCGCCGATCAGATCCCTCACCCAAGGCGTTATGTCGCATTCCTCCTCGTGCGCGCCCCCACGCCACCGGCCTTCGCCGGCCGCGTCTTCCCTGTCCTCCATATGGTGTCAGGAGCCACCGACAATCGACCCGGGCCGATGAAATCGCAGGTCAAGGCGGTGTGAGTGGGGGTGCGGCGAGGTGCTGCGCGGGTGGGTGACGGCCGGCGCGCCGAAGGGGCGGGGCCCGTGTCGGCACCCGCCCCTTCTCCCCTCCTGCGGCCCGGGATCAGACCCCGGCGGGCGTCTTCTCCGCCCCGCCCCCGCGCGGGCCGACGGCGTCGGCCCCGGCGGCGGTCCCCGGCCCGGCGGACGCCTCGTCGGCCAGCGACTTCTCGTCGAACGGCAGCCGTCCGGCCAGCACCTCCGCGGTCCGGGCGCGGTCGATCTCCTTGGTCCAGGTGCCGATCAGCACCGTGGCCACCGCGTTGCCCGCGAAGTTGGTCAGGGCGCGCGCCTCGCTCATGAAGCGGTCGATGCCGACGATCAGGCCGACGCCGTCGACCAGTTCGGGGCGGTGCGACTGCAGGCCGCCGGCCAGCGTCGCCAGGCCCGCGCCGGTGACGCCCGCCGCCCCCTTCGAGGCGATGACCATGAACACCAGCAGTGAGATCTGCTGGCCCAGCGGCAGCGGCTTGCCCATCGCCTCGGCCACGAACAGCGAGGACATCGTCAGGTAGATGGCGGTGCCGTCGAGGTTGAAGCTGTAGCCGGTGGGGACGGTGATGCCGACCACCGGCCTGCTGACGCCCAGGTGCTCCATCTTCGCGATCAGCCGCGGCAGCGCCGACTCCGAGGAGGAGGTGGACAGGATCAGCAGGAACTCCCGGGCGAGGTACTTCAGCAGCAGGAAGATGTTGACGCCCGCGACGAGCCGCAGCAGCGTGCCGAGCACCACGATCACGAACAGCAGACAGGTCGTGTAGAAGCCGACCATGATGACCGCCAGCGACTTCAGCGCGTCCAGACCGGTCTCGCCGACCACCGCGGCCATGGCGCCGAAGGCACCCACCGGCGCCGCCCACATGATCATGGCCAGCACCCGGAAGACCAGCTTCTGGAGGTGCCCGATCCCGCGCAGCACCGGCTCGCCCGCCGTGCCCAGCGCCTGCAGCCCGAAGCCCACCAGCAGCGCCACCAGAAGCGTCTGCAGCACCTCACCCTGGGTGAAGGCGGAGACCAGCGTGGTGGGGATCATGCCGAGCAGGAACTCCGGCAGCGACTCGCCGCCGCCCGAGGTCTGGGCCTGGCCGGCGTGCCGCACGGTCTCCGTCAGATGCAGTCCGGAGCCGGGCTCCAGGATGTTGCCGACCACCAGGCCGATGGCCAGCGCGATCGTCGACATCACCATGAAGTAGCCGAGCGCCAGCCCGCCGACCGCGCCGACCTTGGCGGCCTTACGGACCGAGCCGACACCCAGCACGATCGTGCAGAAGATGACCGGCGAGATCATCATCTTGATCAGGTTCACGAACCCCGTGCCCAGCGGCTTGAGCTGGACGGCGACACCGGGGGCGGCGAAGCCCACGACGATGCCGAGCAGCACCGCCCCGATCACGGCGATGTAGAGGAAGTGGGTCCGGTCCCGCTTCGCCGGCGCGGTCTCCTCGGTGGTGCCCCCACGCGGCGGGGTCTGTGCGGCCACGACTGTCTCCTCGGTCTACGGCTGTGCGCCGATCTGCGGCTCCGGCGCACCACAAGTTCCGGCGACTATGCACGCCGCTGTGGCGCCCGTCACCCTTGCGTACATTTCGTTCACGTAAAAGTGACCGTGCAGACGGTTCTGCGGTCACCGTGCACACTGTTGTGCATGCGACTCCCCCGACCCCGGCCGCCCCGACGGCTGCGGGGCCCCCGCAGCCTCGCCGGGCAGCTCTTCGCGATGCAGGTCGTGCTGGTGGCGGTGGCCGTCATGGGCTGCGCCGTCTTCGCGTACCTCAGCGCCGGCCGGCAGGCGGAGGAGACCGCGCGGCGGCAGGCGACCGCGGCGGCCACCGCCGTCGCCGACTCCCCGGCCGTCATCGCGGCGGCCCGCGGTACGGACCCGACGGCCGCGCTCCAGCCCTACAGCGAGCAGCTGCGGCACGACGCGGGCGTCGACTTCGTGGTGGTGATGGGCACGGACGGCACCCGCTGGACGCATCCGGAGCCCGCCGCGATCGGCCACACGTACCTGGGGCACATCGGCCCGGCGCTGCGCGGCACGACCTTCGCCGAGACGCACATGGGGGTGCTCGGCCCGTCGGTGCGGGTCGTCGCCCCGGTCCGTGATCCGCAGCGCGGCGGCCGGATCACCGCGCTGGTCAGCTCCGGGATCACCATCAAGACCATCAGCGAGCAGCTGCGCGACCAGGTGCTGGCCCTGGTGGGGGTGGCGGCCGGGGCGCTGGCGCTCGGCGGCCTGGGGACGTATGTGATCAACGCCCGGCTGCGGCGGCACACCCACGGGATGAACGCCGGCGAGCTGAGCCGGATGCACGACTACCACCAGGCCGCGCTGCACGCCGTCCGCGAGGGGCTCCTGATGCTCGACGGGCGGGGCCGGGTCGCCCTGATCAACGACGGCGGGCGGGAGCTGCTGGGGCTGTCCGGCGACGCGGTGGGCCGCCCGGTCACCGGGCTGGGGCTGCCCCCGGCGCTGACCGAGGCGCTGCTGGCGCCCGGCCCGCGGGTCGACGAACTGCAGCTGACCGGCGAGCGGGTGCTGGTGGTCAACTCCGCGCCGGTCTCCGGCGGCGAGCACCGCGGCAGCGTGGTCACCCTCCGCGACCACACCGAACTCCAGGCGCTGTCCGGGGAGTTGGACTCGGTGCGCGGTTTCACCGAGGCGCTGCGCTCGCAGGCCCACGAGGCCGCCAACCGGCTGCACACCGTGGTGTCGCTGATCGAACTGGGGCGCTCCGAGGAGGCCGTGGAGTTCGCGACCGCGGAGCTGGAGCTGGCGCAGGCGCTGACCGATCAGGTGGTCGGGGCGGTCGCCGAGCCGGTGCTCGCCGCGCTGCTGCTCGGCAAGGCGGCACAGGCCAACGAGCGCGGCATCGAGCTGACGCTGACGCCCGACAGCCGGATCGACGACGGGCTGCTGCCGCCCGCGCTGCCGGCCCGTGACCTGGTCACGGTGCTGGGCAACCTCCTGGACAACGCCCTCGACGCCGCGGCCGCGCCCCGGGAGCCCGGCGCCGCCCCGCCGCGGGTGGCGGTCACCGCGCGGGCGGCCGACGGCGAACTGCTGCTGCGGGTGGCGGACAACGGTCCGGGGGTGGCCGCGGACGCCGCGGACGAGATCTTCCGGCGCGGCTGGAGCACCAAGCAGGGCGCGGCGCCTTCCGCCCGGGGCCGCGGTCTGGGCCTGGCCCTGGTGCAGCAGGCGGTGCGCCGCCACGACGGTGCGGTGACGCTGGACCGGGCCCCCGGAGGCGGGGCGCGGTTCACCGTGCGGCTGCCGCTGCGGGCGGGGGCGACGGCATGAGCGGGGCGCCCCTCCCGGCGCGCCCGGTCCGGGCAGGAGTCCCGCGGTGAGCGCCCCCGACATCCGGGTCCTCGTCGTCGAGGACGATCCGGTCGCCGCCGACGCGCACGCCCTGTACGTCGGGCGGGTTCCCGGCTTCACCGTCTCGGGCACCGTGCACTCCGGCGCCGGCGCCCGCCGCCACCTGGAGGCGCACGGCGTCGATCTGCTGCTGCTCGACCTCTATCTGCCCGACGCCCACGGGCTGGCGCTGGTGCGCTCGCTGCGCGCGGCCGGGCACACCGCCGACATCATCGCGGTCACCTCCGCCCGTGATCTGACGATGGTGCGCGAGGGCGTCTCGCTCGGCGTGGTGCAGTACGTCCTCAAGCCGTTCACCTTCGCCACCCTGCGCGACCGGCTCACCCGCTACGCCCGGTTCCGCGCCACCACGGGCGAGGCCAGCGGGCAGGACGAGGTGGACCGGGCGCTGGCCGCGCTGCGCTCGCCCCAGCCGGCCGCGCTGCCCAAGGGCCTGACGGCGGCCACCCTGCGGGCGGTGACCGATGTGCTGCGGGCCTCCGGCGGCGGGCTGACCGCCACCGAGGCCGCCGCCGACGTGGGGATCTCACGGATCACCGCGCGCCGCTACCTGGAGCACCTCGTGGTCGCCGGCCGGGCCGCCCGCGCGCCCCAGTACGGCCACGTCGGCCGGCCCGAACTGCGCTATCGCTGGTCGGGACACTGACCGGCGGTCAGCCGGCGGCGCCCCACGGCCGGTTGGCGGCCGTGCCGGGCGCCGCCGCCCGGAGTGCCGGACCCGGCGAGGGCGCCGCCTGGTAGCTTCCTACGACGTGCCGCCTTGGTCCTCCGCACCATAGGTGCCCCGGCGCCCCGCCACTTACCGTGAGCCGGTGCGCACACCCGCCGGGGAGCCCCGCCGGTCCCCTTTCGACGCCACGGCCGCCCGACGGCTCCGCGAGGCCCTCGGCATGACCCCGGCCCATGTCGCGTACGGGATCGCCGCCGCCTACGGGATCCGGCTGCCGCCGGCGACGGTGGCGGCCTGGGAAGCGGGGGAACGCACCCCCTCGGAGGCCGAACTGGCCGCGCTGGCCGGCGCCCTGGGGTGCGCGCCGGCCGAGCTGCTCGGCACTCCGCAGACCCTGCGCGGCCACCGGCTGGCGCGCGGCCTGGCCGCCGCGGACCTCGCGCGCGCGATCGGGATGGACCCGGCCGCCTACGAGCGGCTGGAGGACGGCGGCCGCCGGCGCGGCACCGAGCGGCAGGCCGCGGCGCTCGCCGGGGCGCCGGCACTGCCGCTGCCCGCGCTGATCCGCTTCACCGGCCGGGAGGCACGGCTGACCGAGCTGCTGACCGGCGCCGTCACCACCCGCTGGCAGGCCGCCGTCCGGCCGGTCGGCACGGTCGTCCCGCTGCCCGGGCGGCTGCTGCGCGAGGTGCTGCGGGAGCTGCACACCGACTACCGGGCGACGGTGGCCGCTACGCTGCACTGGGGCGGCGGGGCGCGCCGAGGAGTCCGGCCGGGCGGGACGCGCCTTTCTCGACGGCATCCTGGCGGAATTCTGGTCCCGCGTGGACGCTTCGCACCCGTGAACCGCGGCCCGGCGCCTCGGGGTTCCGCCGTCGGCCGGAGGGCTGAGGTCCGTCCGTCCAGAGGATGACGGCGGGGGCAAGGGTGGCACTTCCGGCCGGTCCGGCTTTCGGTCCCTGCGGGTGAAGACCGGGAGGATCTGCGCATTCGAAAATAAGGACGTCGAAACATCCGTCCTTTTTCCAGGAGTTCCCGTGTCCCACGCGGCCGCCTCGCCGGGTTTCCCCGCCTCCCCCGCCTCCCTCCACACCGCTGCCGTCGCCGCCCGTGCCACGGACCTGAGCAAGGTCTACGGCCAGGAGGACACCCGGGTGGTCGCGCTGGACTCCGTCTCGGTCGACTTCGGCAAGGCCCGGTTCACGGCGATCATGGGCCCGTCCGGCTCCGGCAAGTCGACGCTGATGCACTGCATGGCCGGGTTGGACTCGATCTCCGGCGGCTCGGCCCGGATCGGTGAGACCGAGCTGTCCTCGCTCAACGACCGGCAGCTGACGCGGCTGCGCCGGGACAAGATCGGCTTCATCTTCCAGGCCTTCAACCTGCTGCCGACGCTGACCGCGCTGGAGAACATCACGCTGCCGATGGACATCGCGGGCCGCAAGCCCGAACAGGCCTGGCTCGACGCCGTCATCGAGACCGTCGGCCTGTCGGGACGGCTCTCCCACCGGCCCGCCCAGCTCTCCGGCGGCCAGCAGCAGCGCGTCGCGGTCGCCCGGGCGCTGGCCGCCCAGCCGGAGATCATCTTCGCGGACGAGCCGACCGGCAACCTCGACTCCCGCTCCGGCGCCGAAGTCCTGGGCTTCCTGCGGGAGTCGGTGCGCGCGATGAGCCAGACGGTGGTGATGGTCACCCACGACCCGGTCGCCGCCGGCTACGCGGACCGGGTGGTCTTCCTCGCCGACGGCCGGATCGTCGAGGAGCTGCACGAGCCGACCGCGGACAGCGTCCTGGACCGGATGCGGCTGTTCGACTCCAAGGGCCGTACGAGCTGACACCGGCGCCCTTTTGCGCCCCCGGGCGCCGCCCTTCACCCGAGCAACCGGACCAGGACCCACCATGCTGCGTACAGCCCTGCGCAATGTCCTTGCGCACAAAGCCCGATTGATGATGACCGCGCTCGCGGTCCTGCTCGGCGTCGCCTTCGTCGCCGGCACCCTGATCTTCAGCGACACCGTCGGCGAGGCCGTCAAGAAGGCCTCCGCCAAGAGCCTCGACGGCGTGGCCGTCTCCGTCCAGGCCGTCGACGCCGAGGACGGCCCGCGCACCGACAAGAACGGCAAGCGGAGCACTCTCCTCGACGACAAGCTGGCGGACAAGGTCCGCGCGCTGCCGGGCGTGCAGTCCCTGCGGCGCGACGTCACCGGCACCGCGACCCTCGCCGGCCCGGACGGCATACCGATCGGCAACGGCTGGCAGAACCTCGCCGCCAACTTCCAGCCGGACAAGGACGGCCACGACGCCCGCTACCCGCTGCTGCGGGGCCGCGGACCGGCCACCGGGAACGAGATCGCGCTGGACGAGGCCACCGCCGAGGCGGCCCACTACAAGGTCGGCGACACCGTGCGGTTCGCCACCGACGGCCCGGTGCTGACGAAGAAGCTGGTCGGCATCGTCACCACCGACGACCCGCAGGTGACCACGGGCGGCAGCCTCGCCCTCTTCGACACCGCCACCGCACAGAAGCTGTACCTCCACCCGGGGCAGTTCGACGAGCTGGTGGTGGGCGCCGCGCCCGGCACCGATCAGCAGGCGCTGACCGCCAAGGTCCGCGAGCTCCTGCCCAAGGACCGGGCCGAGGCCACCAGCGGCACCGCACTCGCCGCCGAGCAGTCCCGGATGGTCACCGCGCAGAACAAGGCCCTCAGCCAGACGCTGCTGGTCTTCGCCGGCATCGCGCTGTTCGTCGGCATCTTCATCATCGCCAACACCTTCACCATGCTCATCTCCCAGCGCAGCCGGGAGATCGCCCTGCTGCGCGCGGTCGGCGCCTCCCGGCGGCAGGTGGTCCGCTCGGTGCTGGCCGAGGCCGGTCTGCTGGGCCTGCTCTCGTCCGTCGTCGGGTTCGGGCTGGGCACCGCGATCGCGGTGGGCCTGCGGGCGGTGCTGGACGCCAACGGCGCGGGCTTCCCGGACGGACCGGTCATCATCAGCCCGACCACGGTGCTCTCCTCGCTCGCGGTGGGCATCGGGGTGACCGTGCTGGCCGCCTGGCTGCCGTCCCGCAAGGCGGCGAAGATCGCCCCGGTGGAGGCGCTGAACACCGTCGAGGCGCCGCCGGCCCCGCGCAGCCTGGTGATCCGCAACTCCCTCGGCGCGCTCGTCACCGGCCTCGGTGTCGCGGTGATGTTCTACGTCGCCACGCTGACGTCCTCCGACGACCTGCCGATCGCGATGATGGGCTCGATGCTGACGCTGACCGGCGTCATCATCCTCGCGCCGCTGCTGTCCCGGCCCCTGGTCTCGCTCGCCGGCATCCTCACCACCCGGCTCTTCGGCATCGGCGGCAAGCTCGCCACGCAAAACGCGCTGCGCAACCCGCGCCGTACGGCGGCGACCGCTTCGGCACTGATGATCGGTCTCACCCTGATCACCGGCATGACCGTCGTCGGCAACTCGACGCAGCAGGCCATGGACAAGATGACGGCCAACGGACTGACGGCCGACTACAAGGTCGGGACCTCGACGTACACCGGCCTGGACCCCGCGCTGTCGAAGAAGGTCGCGGATCTGCCGGGCGTCGCGGCGATGGCCCCGCTGCGCAGCACGGGCTTCGAGGCCGGCGGGCACTTCACGAGCCTGAACGGCACCGACCTCGCGACGATCGGCAAGGTCGCCCGGCTGGACTTCACCAGCGGTTCCCCGGCGCGCGCCGGGGCCGGTGAGATCGCGGTCTCGCAGAGCGCGGCCAAGGAGAACGGCTGGCGCGCCGGCGAGACCGTGGAGGCCACCTTCGACGACAAGAAGAAGGAGAAGCTGACAATCGCCGGCGTCTACGCGGACAACCCGGTGGTCGGCGACGCGTTCGGCGCCACCTCCCTGGTGGACCCGCACATGACCCAGCTGAAGAACGAGGAGCTGCTGGTCAAGACCCAGGGCAGCCCGACCCTGGAGACGGAGAAGCAGATCCGGCACGCCCTCGGCGACAGCCCGCTGCTGAAGGTCCAGGACCACGCGGACCTGCGCAAGGAGAACGCCGGGCAGATCGACACCGTGCTCTACGTCGTCTACGGGCTGCTGGGCATGGCCATCGTCATCGCGGTGGTGGGCGTGGTCAACACCCTGGCCATGTCGGTCTTCGAGCGGACCCGCGAGATCGGGATGCTGCGCGCCATCGGGCTGGCCCGCAGCGGCATCAAGCAGATGGTCCGGCTGGAGTCGGTGGTCCTCTCGCTGTTCGGCGCGGTCCTGGGGATCGGCGTGGGGATCTTCCTCTCCTGGGCCGGCGGCAGCCTCGTCGGCAAGGGGCTCCCGACGTACGAACTGCTGCTGCCCTGGGGCAGGCTGGGGCTGTTCCTGCTGCTCGCGCTGGTCGTCGGGGTGCTGGCCGCGCTCTGGCCGGCCCGCCGCGCGGCCCGGCTGAACATGCTGGAGGCCATCGGCGCGCAGTGAGCGACCGCGGGCACCGACGGCGGCGCGCCCGTCCCCGACCGGGGGCGGGCGCGCCGCCGTCGGCACGTCCGGCAGGACCGGGGCTCAGAAGACCGACTCGGCCTCGTCCATCCGCCACTCCGGCACCCGCTTCAGCTCGGTGACCGCCTCGGCCAGCGGCACCATCGTGATGTCGGTGCCGCGCAGGGCCGTCATCCGGCCGAAGTCGCCGCGGTGCGCGGCCTCGACGGCGTGCCAGCCGAAGCGGGTGGCGAGCACCCGGTCGTAGGCGGTGGGGGTGCCGCCGCGCTGGACGTGGCCGAGGATGACCGGGCGGGCCTCCTTGCCGAGGCGCTCCTCCAGCTCGTGGGCGAGGGCGTTGCCGATGCCGGAGAACCGCTCGTGGCCGTACTGGTCGATGGCGCCCTTCTTGTACTCCATGCTGCCGGGGGCGGGGTGGGCCCCCTCGGCGACGCAGATCACGGCGAACTTCTTGCCCCGGGCGAAGCGCTCCTCGACCATCGTGACCAGGTCGCTGACCTCGAAGCCGCGCTCGGGAAGGCAGATGCCGTGGGCGCCGCCGGCCATCCCGGACTCCAGCGCGATCCAGCCCGCGTGCCGGCCCATCACCTCGACGACCATGACCCGCTGGTGCGACTCCGCGGTGGTCTTGAGGCGGTCGATGGCCTCGGTCGCGACGCCGACGGCGGTGTCGAAGCCGAAGGTGCGGTCGGTGGAGGAGATGTCGTTGTCGATGGTCTTGGGCACACCGACGACCGGCAGTCCGGCGTCCGACAGCATCCGCGCGGCGGTCAGGGTGCCCTCGCCGCCGATCGGGATGAGGACGTCGATGCCGTAGTCCTTGGAGTGGTCCTTGGCGTCCTCGCAGGCCTGCCGGAGGCGGGCGCGCTCCAGCCGGGAGGAGCCGAGGATGGTGCCGCCGCGGGCGAGGATGCCGCTGACCGCTTCGAGGTCGAGCTTGCGGAAGCGGCCGTCGAGCAGGCCGGAGAAGCCGTCCTCGAAGCCGATGACCTCGTCGCCGTGCCCGGTGAGGGCGCGATGGACCACCGACCGGATCACAGCGTTCAGGCCGGGGCAGTCGCCGCCTGCGGTGAGGACTCCGATACGCATCGTGCTGTGTCTCCTGTGCTCGCTGTCGGTTCGTGTGAGCCGGTCCGATTGTTTCACGGGGCCGCCCGGCCCTCCCCGACCGGCGGACCTCCCCCTACTGTTCCCCGCAGGGACCGCAGCAGGGAAACTGGGAGAGCGACCTAGCCATACGCGCAGGTATTGTCAAGAGGGGCAAGCCCACCATAACGGGCTAATTTTTACCTTGCGACCAACGGAAATGGATCGGAGAGCACGCGTGACGCGCAGCGTGTACGTGACCGGGATCGACCGCGGCGACGGACGCCAGGTCATCGAGCTGGGAGTCATGGAGCTCCTGACCCGCCATGTCGACCGGGTGGGCGTCTTCCGTCCGCTGGTGCACGACGACGGACCCGACCGGCTCTTCGACCTGCTGCGGGCGCGCTACCGGCTCACCCAGGGCGCCGACACCGTCCACGGCATCGGCTACGAGGAGGCGGCCGCCCTCCAGGCCGAGCGCGGCACCGACGAGCTGGTCTCCCGGCTCGTCGACCGTTTCCACGCCGTCGCCAGGGACTACGAGTACGTGCTGGTCCTCGGCTCGGACTACGCGGGCACCAGCCTGCCCGACGAGCTGAACCTCAACGCGCGGCTGGCCAACGAGTTCGGCGCGGCCGTGCTGCCCGTCGTCGGCGGGCAGGGCCAGGAGGCCGAGTCGGTGCGCGCCGAGGCCCGCAACGCCTACCGCGCCTACCAGTCGCTGGGCTGCGACGTGGTGGCCGTGGTCGTCAACAGGGTGGCGCCCGGGCAGCGCGAGGCCGTCATCGAGCGGCTCGCCGCCCATCTGCCGGTGCCCTGCTACGCGCTCCCCGAGGACGGCTCGCTCTCCGCGCCGACCGTCAGCCAGATCGTGCACACCCTGGGCGCCGAGGTCCTGCTCGGCGACGACTCGGGCCTGGCCAGGGACGCCCGGGACTTCGTCTTCGGCGGCGCCATGCTGCCGACCTTCCTCAAGGCGCTCACCCCCGGCTGCCTGGTGGTCACGCCCGGGGACCGGGCGGACCTGGTGATCGGCTCGCTCGCCGCGCACAGCGCCGGCGCCCCGCCGATCGCCGGGGTCCTGCTGACCCTCGACGAGCGGCCCGGGCCGGACATCATGGCGCTGGCGGCCCGGCTCGCCCCCGGCACCCCGGTGGTCTCGGTGCCCGGCGGGTCCTTCCCGACGGCCGGCGAGCTGTTCGCGATCGAGGGCAAGCTGAACGCCGCCTCGCCGCGCAAGGCCGAGACCGCGCTCGGCCTGTTCGAGCGGCATGTGGACACCGTGGAGCTGACGAACCGTATCTCCGTCGCCCGCTCCGGCCGGGTGACGCCGATGATGTTCGAGCACGAGCTGATCGAACGCTCCCGCTCCGGCCGCCGCCGGGTGGTCCTGCCCGAGGGGAGCGAGGAGCGGGTGCTGCGCGCCGCCGATGTGCTGCTGCGCCGCGACGTCTGCGCGCTGACGCTGCTGGGCGGCGAGGAGGCGATCCGCAAGCGCGCCGCCGACCTGGCCATCGACCTGGCCGACGCCCAGATCATCGACCCGCAGACCTCCCCGCTGCGCGAGCGGTTCGCCGAGCGCTACGCGGCGCTGCGCGCCCACAAGGGCGTCAGCGTCGAGCTGGCCTACGACGTGGTCGCGGACGTCTCCTACTTCGGCACGCTGATGGTCGAGGAGGGCCTGGCCGACGGCATGGTCTCCGGCGCGGTGCACTCCACCGCCGCCACCATCCGCCCCGCCTTCGAGATCATCAAGACCCGGCCGGGCGCCCAGATCGTGTCCTCGGTGTTCTTCATGTGCCTGGCCGACCGGGTGCTGGTCTACGGCGACTGCGCGGTCAACCCGGACCCGGACGCCGAGCAACTGGCCGACATCGCCATCCAGTCGGCCACCACCGCCGCCCGGTTCGGCGTCGAGCCGCGGATCGCGATGCTCTCGTACTCCACCGGCACCTCCGGCTCCGGCGCCGACGTCGACAAGGTCCGCAAGGCCACCGAGATCGTCCGCGCGCTGCGGCCCGATCTGCTGGTCGAGGGCCCGATCCAGTACGACGCGGCGGTGGACGCGGCGGTCGCGCAGACCAAGCTGCCCGAATCCGACGTCGCCGGCAAGGCCACCGTGCTGATCTTCCCGGACCTCAACACCGGCAACAACACCTACAAGGCCGTGCAGCGCTCGGCCGGCGCGGTCGCCGTCGGCCCGGTCCTGCAGGGTCTGCGCAAGCCGGTCAACGACCTCTCGCGCGGCGCCCTGGTGCAGGACATCGTCAACACCGTGGCCATCACCGCCATCCAGGCGCAGGGCGAGCGGCCCGGCGCCGCCCCCGCCGCCTGACCGCGCCCCCGCCCCACCCGCCCCTCCCCACCGGAAAGCGCTCCATGACTGCCACCGCCACCCGCGTCCTCGTCCTCAACTCCGGCTCCTCCTCGGTGAAGTACCAGCTGCTCGACATGCGCGACGGCGCCCGGCTCGCCGTCGGCCTGGTCGAGCGGATCGGCGAGGGGTCCTCGCGCCTGGCGCACACCCCGCTGGCCACCGGCGGCGAGCAGCGCGAGACCGAGGGCGCCATGGCCGACCACGAAGCCGCCCTGAAGGCCGTCGCCGCGGAGCTGGCCGCCGACGGGCTCGGGCTCGACTCCCCCGAGCTGGCCGCGATCGGGCACCGGGTGGTGCACGGCGGGCTGAAGTTCACCGAGCCGACCGTGATCGACGACGCGGTGCTCGCGGAGATCGAGCGCCTGGTGCCCCTCGCTCCGCTGCACAACCCGGCCAACATCACCGGCATCCGCACCGCCCGGGCGCTGCGCCCCGATCTGCCGCAGGTCGCGGTCTTCGACACCGCCTTCCACACCACGATGCCTGAGTACGCGGCCCGTTACGCCCTCGACGTGGAGACCGCCGACCGGCACCGCATCCGCCGCTACGGCTTCCACGGCACCTCGCACGCCTACGTCTCCCGCACGACCGCGGCGCTGCTGGGCAAGGACCCCTCCGAGGTCAACGTCATCGTGCTGCACCTGGGCAACGGCGCCTCCGCCTCGGCGGTGGCCGGCGGCCGCTGCGTGGACACCTCGATGGGCCTGACCCCGCTGGAGGGCCTGGTCATGGGCACCCGCTCCGGCGACATCGACCCGGCGGTGACCTTCCACCTCAAGCGGGTGGCCGGGATGTCGGAGGACGAGGTCGACGAGCTGCTCAACAAGCAGAGCGGACTGGTCGGGCTCTGCGGCGACAACGACATGCGGGAGATCCGGCGCCGGATCGACGCCGGCGGTGAGGACGGGGCGCGTGCCCGGCTCGCCTTCGACATCTACATCCACCGGCTGAAGAAGTACCTCGGCGCCTACAGCGCGGTGCTCGGCCGGGTCGACGCGGTGGCCTTCACCGCGGGCGTCGGCGAGAACGCCGCCCCGGTGCGCGAGGCGGCGATCGCCGGCCTGGAGGAGATGGGGATGGCGGTGGACGCGGACCTCAACGCCCGGCGGTCCGGCGAGCCCCGGCTGATCTCGCCCGAGTACGCCCGGGTCGCGGTCGCCGTGGTGCCCACCGATGAGGAACTGGAGATCGCCCAGCAGACATACGCACTGGTCAGCGCCTAGGAGTCGGTGTTTCCGCCGACCTATATATTCCGCGACTAAACAAACCGATAGGATTCCGCCCATGCGCCGTTCCAAAATCGTCTGCACCCTGGGCCCCGCCGTCGACTCCTACGAGAAGCTGAAGACGCTGATCGAGGCCGGTATGAACGTGGCCCGTTTCAACATGAGCCACGGGACCCAGCCGGAGCACGAGGAGCGGTATCACCGCCTCCGCAAGGCCTGCGAGGAGACCGGCCGCGCGGTCGGCGTGCTGGCCGACCTCCAGGGCCCCAAGATCCGCCTGGAGACCTTCGCCGACGGCCCCGTGGAGCTGGTGCGCGGGGACGAGTTCGTCATCACCACCGAGGACGTGGCCGGCGACAAGCACAGCTGCGGCACCACCTACAAGGGCCTGCCCGGCGACGTGTCCAAGGGCGACCCGATCCTGATCAACGACGGCAATGTCGCCCTCCAGGTCGTCGAGGTCGACGGCCCGCGGGTGCGCACCATCGTCATCGAGGGCGGGGTCATCTCCGACCACAAGGGCATCAACCTCCCCGGCGCCGCGGTGAACGTCCCCGCGCTGTCCCAGAAGGACATCGAGGACCTGAAGTTCGCCCTGACCATGGGCTGCGACATGGTCGCGCTGTCCTTCGTCCGGGACGCCAAGGACGTCCAGGACGTGCACCGCGTCATGGACGAGGTGGGCCGCCGGGTCCCGGTCATCGCCAAGGTCGAGAAGCCGCAGGCGGTGGCCAACATGGAGGAGGTCGTGATGGCGTTCGACGCCGTCATGGTCGCCCGCGGTGACCTGGCGGTGGAGTACCCGCTGGAGAAGGTCCCGATGGTGCAGAAGCGGCTCGTCGAGCTGTGCCGCCGCAACGCCAAGCCGGTGATCGTGGCGACCCAGATGATGGAGTCGATGATCACCAACTCCCGGCCCACCCGCGCCGAGGCCTCCGACGTCGCCAACGCCATCCTCGACGGCGCCGACGCGGTCATGCTCTCCGCGGAGTCCTCGGTCGGCCAGTACCCGATCGAGACCGTCAAGACGATGTCGAAGATCGTCGAGGCGGCCGAGGAGGAGCTGCTCTCCAAGGGCCTGCAGCCGCTGGTGCCCGGCAAGAAGCCGCGCACCCAGGGCGGCGCGGTGGCCCGCGCGGCCTGCGAGATGGCCGACTTCCTGGACGGCAAGGCGCTGGTGGCCTTCACCAAGTCCGGCGACACCGCCCGCCGGCTCTCCCGCTACCGTGCCGCCCAGCCGATCCTCGCCTTCACCACCGAGGCCGCCACCCGCAACCAGCTCACCCTGAGCTGGGGCGTGGACAGCTTCGTCGTGGAGCACGTCGACAACACCGACGCGATGGTCGACCTGGTCGACGCCGAGCTGCTCAAGCTCCAGCGCTACAGCAAGGGCGACACCATGCTGATCACCGCCGGTTCGCCCCCCGGCGTCCCCGGCACCACCAACATGGTCCGGGTGCACCACCTCGGCGGCCAGCAGGGCTGACCGCGCGCGAGAACGGCGGTGGGCCGCCCCCTGGAGAGGGGGGCGGCCCACCGCCGTTCTGTGCGGCTCCCGAACGGGTCGGTGGCCCGGGGCGTTCCTCAGCCGGTCATGAACTGGTGCAGACCCGGGACGTGGAGGTTGCCGCCGAACTGTCCCGCCTGGTCGATCTTCACCTTGGTGAAGTACGCGAACGGGACGTTGATGGGCGGCGGGTGCTCGGGGTCGAAGACGATCGGGATCAGCCCGAAGAGGTTGCCCTGCAGCCGCTCGGTGTACATGGTCACCTTGCCGCCGCGGATCGTGGACGTGGACCCCTGGGACGCCTGGACGTGGTACTTCTTGCCGGACGCCCGGTCGTCGACGGTCTGGTGCAGATCGCCGATGTCGAGGCTGTCGGCGGTGAACTTCAGGGCCTGCTTGGTGTGGCCGTTCTGGGTCTGGACGTTGACGACGCCTTCGTAGTTCAGACCGCGCAGGGTGAGCGCGCTGGACTCCAGGTGCCAGGGGTCGTCGGGCAGGGTGACGGGGGTCTGCTCGTCGTCGCCCTTCTGCTTGTTCTCGACGACGCAGGGGAAAGACTTCTTGCCGCTGGCGTCCTTGCCGTCCAGGCCGCCGCCGGGCAGGGCGTTGTCCGCCGCGCCCACCGCGCCGTGGACGGTGTCGTTGACCGTCTTCGAGCCGCTCGTGAGGCCGTCACCGGCCTTGCCGGCGCCGTCCTTGAGGCCGTCGACCGTGTCCGTGACCGGCTTGGTGGCCTTCTTCACGGCCGACCCGGCGGACCCATCAGCCTTCGACGCCGACTCCTTCGCCGCGGCGTCCTTGGAGGCGGACGCCGAAGGGCTCGGGGTGGCCGACGTCGAGGGGCTCGGCGAGGCCGACGCGTCGTCGGACTTGCCGCCGAACAGCCCGCCGAGCGCATCGCCGATGCCGCCCAGCAGACCGCCGTCGTCCTTCTTGTCGTCGGAGGACGAGGGCGAGGGCGAAGGGGTCGCCGAGCCGGTGGGCCCGCTGCTCCCCTTCGCGTCGGACGGCGCGGGCGCGGGCTTCTTCTCCGCGTCCTTGCCGGCCGAGGGCGAGGGCGAGCCGGACGGGTCGGCCGAGGGCGTGCCGGACGGCTCGGCGCCGTCCTTCTTGCCCGTGTCGTCCTTCGCGCCGTCCTTGGACTTGGCGTCCTTCTGGCCCGCCTTGTCCGGTGCGGTGACGCAGGGGCCGTCCTTGAAGGGGCTCTTGGGCGCCGGCTTGGCGATGGCCATCTGGGGCGTGAGCCCCATGCCCATCAGCACGGCGGACGGCATGGCGGCGATGGCTATCGCCTTGCCCGCGGGCACGTGGAGCCGCGTCAGCAGCGGCCTCCTGGGGGCCGCGTGTCTGGGCCCGCTTCTCGCCCCGGCAGCTGCGCTCTCCTCGTGCAGCTCGTCACCCGGCACGGTGCCTCCCGTTCTCTCCATTGGTCGGGCTCGTTCCTGACAGGTCGTCCAGCCCGTTGCCGAACCCGGGACCGGCGGCCGGCGCGGGGTGCGTGGCGACCACGGGCCCGGCGACCGTCCTCGGCGCCTGATCGTCGTCCGCCTCGCTCCGGGCGGCCTTGCCCGGCGCCCAGGAGACACCCAGCGCACCGCCGATCAGCCCCAGGAGGAAGCCGATCAGGAAGGCGCCGAAGTTCGAGACGACCAGGGAGACCAGGGCGAGCAGAATCGCCGCCACCCCCGCGAAGACGCGGGAGGCAGGCTGGAACCACATGGTGAGACCGAGCACGACCAGCAGTACGCCGATGATCAGCGAGCCGGCGCCGGCGGTGGTCGCCATGCGGACGGTCAGGGAACCGATCGTGAGATTCGCGTAAGGGATGTACATGATCGGGAAGCCGGCCAGCAGGGTCAGCATGCCGCCCCAGAACGGGCGGTGTCCGCGCCACTCCCGGAACGAAAGCCGCTTGCGGCCGATGGTCTCGATCAGCCGTGGTCGCGTTTCGGCGCTCATGTCGTACAGCTCCTCGGGACTGGCAAATCGGTGGTTCTGTGCGGGGTGTCCTACTGGGCACTACCCGGCGTACGGGCACGGGGAACGGCCACAGCCGTCTACAGCTCGCCCCGCGCCCGCACGCTCAGTGCGTCAGTAGCACTCGCTCTTGCCCTTGGCGACGCTCATCTTGAGGCCGCTGAGCTTGAACGTGCCGGCCGTCGTGGCCCAGGCCTGCTGCTGTACGTGGGTCAGCGTGGCCGAGTCGGCCTGCTGGGCGAACGAGCCCGGGTCGGCCTTGTCGCCCTTGTGCATCCCCGGGCCCTTGGTCGTCGAGCCCGCAGCAACACCGATGTCGATGTTGTTGAAGGTCGCGTCCGCGGACAGCTGGTCCAGGTCGATGTAGAGGTTCTTCGCCTCGACGGGCGTGTCACCGCCACCGGCCGCCAGCTTCATCGACACATCGCCGAAGACCGGGACCGGCACGACCACCGACTGGCACAGGTTCTTGATCTTGGCGTTCGAGAACCCCGAGACCGCCACCGGGACCTGCTTGCCGCCCTTCTGGGCGTCAATGGCTCCGTACTGAACAAATCCGGTGCCGTCCAGCCGGTCAGTACTGACCTTGAACTGCTGGCCGGACACGCTGAACGATGCCGCGAGCGCACCCTGCGAGAGGGCGACACCGATCGCGGCGGTCGCCGCGACGCTCGGCACCATGACGACGGCGAACCGCTTCCATCTGGTCCCGCCACGAGCCAGGGACTCCATGACTTTCCTCCTTCTCGGACGTACATCTCCGGTACCGGCCGCCTCCGTTGAGGGGCCGTACCTGGGATGGGAGAAGTGCTACGTCCTCGGGAAGGAGAGCGCCCGTCCTCGGAGGCACATCGTGTTCCGAATACCGGCGATCACCCCCGAGCGACAACCACTGGCCACGCTCTCGCGCAACCTCCTGGACAGGCCCTGCCGGATGAGCAGAGACCCCCCTGTCCACGGCCGGCGACACCGCCGCCGACCACTCGGTGGGGACCCAAGTACCCCGCGACACCAACCGGATGCCGGGCTGCGGGAATGGACCGAGCGTGGCCGATCGTGGTCCATTCACGGCCGCCGCACAAGGGGCTCGTTACTTGCGGGTAACGGCCCGATAAACACGGTGCGACGGAGCGAGATCAACTGGACACGGGCTGTCGCTACTGACAGCGAGAGAACATAAGGCAATTGCGGACACAACGCCGCAAGAGGGTGGCTCAGACTTACTACAAGTAACAGCGGCCACGATTACCAAGTTTTGGTAAAACGTGGCCGCTGCTTCGTTTGTTTGGTCAACCCGCGGAGGGCGTACTGGTCACAAGGGGGCGAGTCGCAAGACAGCGGGTCAGAACAGCACCCGCGCAAGCGCCGTGCGCGCCGTCGTCACCCGCGGATCGTCCGCGCCGATCACCTCGAACAGGTCCAGCAGCCGCAGCCGGGCGGCCTCGCGGTCGTCGCCCGCGCTCCGCTTCACCGCCTCGACGAGCCGGCCGAAGGCATCCTCGACATGGCCGCCGACCAGATCGAGGTCCGCGGCCCGGATCTGCGCCGGCACATCGGCCGGGTTCTCCGCGGCCTCCTTGCGCACGGCCTGCGGGTCCAGGTCCTGGACCCGGTGCAGGAGTTCGGCCTGCGCCAGGCCGAGCTTGGCCTCCGGGTTGGCGGGGTCGTCGGACAGGACGTTCTTGTAGGCCTGGATGGCGCCGCCCAGATCACCGGAGTCGAGCGCCTGGTTCGCGGCTTCCAGCAGCGCGTCGTACGGACCGGCCGGCACCGGGGCCTCGACCTGCTCCTCAGCGCCCGCGGCCGGTGCCTCGACCGGCGCCCCGACGATCCCGAACTGCTGCTCGGCGGCCTGCACCAGCTGGTCGAGCACGTCGCGGATCTGCGACTCCGGGGCCGCGCCCTGGAACAGCGGGATCGGCTGACCCGCCACGACCGCGAACACCGCCGGGATGCCCTGCACCCCGAACTGCTGGAACAGCATCTGGTTGGCGTCGACGTCGATCTTGGCCAGCACGAACTTGCCGGCGTACTCCCCCACGAGGCGCTCCAGCAGCGGACCCAGCTGCTTGCACGGCTCGCACCACTCGGCCCAGAAGTCGATGACGACCGGGACCTCGGTGGAGCGCTGCAGGACGTCCTGCTGGAACCCCGCCTCGTCGACGTCGAACACCAGGCGGGCACCGCTCGCGGGCGCCTGGCCCGTACGGGCGGCCTCGGCGCGTGCCTGCTCCGCCTTCTGCTTCGCTTCCCCGGCCGCCTTCAGCGCACCGAGGTCGACGACTCCACTCATGGACATGTTGCGTGGCTGCATGGGTCCATCCTCCCCCCTGGGCGGGCCGTTCCGAAAAGCGATCCGAAAAGCGCTGCGGTCTGCTGCGCGGATTCCCCGGTCCGGTAGCGCCGCCGGACCCTCCGCAGAGCACCGCTTCCGCCTCGTGCGCCCCGCCGGAATGCCGGCGCACGGTCTGGATCGCTGCCCGATGTCCCGGTCCCTGGAGGACCGGAGTGGCCATGGGTCCCCACCCACGGCCGGTGGCTATCACTCTTTCGCTACGACCCGTAGCGTAACTCGCCGTCGCCCCCGGCCCACAACCGGTTTCAGTCCTGCGTGAAGTGATCTCCCTCACGGCGGACCGCGGCGGGCCCCGTACTGCCCGGTATGGTCGCCCGCATGTGCCACTCCGCCAGCCCCCGCAAAGGCCGTACGGGCCGACCGCGCAGCGCCGCGACCGACCGTGCGATTCTCGGCGCGACCCGTGCCGCGCTGGTCGACGTGGGCTGGGGACGGCTGACCATGAGCGAGGTGGCGGCCCGCGCCGGCGTCGCCAAGACGACCCTCTACCGCCGCTGGGCCAACAAGAACGAGCTGGTCGTGGATGCCGTGGCGGTCCTCTTCGACGAACTCGAACTCCCCGACCGGGGCTCGCTGCGCGCCGACATCGAGGGCGTGGTCCTGCAGTTCGGCGCGCTGCTCGCGCGGCCGGAGACCAAGACGGCGCTGATGGCAGTCGTCGCGGAGTCCACCACCGACGGGGCGCTGCGCGAACGGATCCGCTCGGCGATCGTCGACCGCCAGAAGCGGCTGGTCTCGCTCGGGCGCTCGCGCGCCCAGACCCGCGGCGAGCTGCCGCCGGACACCACCGGCGAGGAGGGCGAGCGGGCGGCCGCCCGCAACATGGACCTGATCTTCGATGTGATCGCCGGGGCGATCGTGCACCGCACCCTGGTCAGCGGGGAGCCCGTGGACGCCGAGTGGGGGCGCGACTTCACCGCCCTCTTCCTGGGCGGCCTGACCGGACTGGCCACTCCCGGCGGCCACGACTGACCCGGCCGACGCGCGCGGGGCGGCCCGGTGTCCGTCCGGAACACCGGGCCGCCCCGTAGGCGGCCCTCAGACCTGGTAGCGGTCCGCCGCGAACAGGTGCACGTTCTCGGCGACCCACTCCGAGGTCCGCTTCAGCCCCTGCTCCAGGGAGACCTCCGGCTGCCACGAAGCCCACTCGCGGGCCCGGGAGTTGTCCGACAGCAGCCGCTCGACCTCGCTGCCGGCCGGCCGCAGCCGCTCGGTGTCCACCACCACCTCGGCGTCCCGGCCCGAGGCCGCTATCAGCGCCTCGGCGAGCGCCCCGATGGAGATCTCCCGCCCGGTACCGAGGTTGACGACCTCGCCCAGCGCCCGGTCGCAGTCGGCCATCGCGAGGAAGCCGGCGGCGGTGTCCGTGACGTAGGTGAAGTCGCGGGTCGGGGTGAGCGAGCCGAGCTTGATCTGCCGGGCGCCCGCGTGGAGTTGGGCCAGGATCGTGGGGATCACGGCGCGTGCGGACTGGCGGGGGCCGTAGGTGTTGAACGGCCGCACCACGGTCACCGGCAGCCCGAACGCGTGCCGGTGCGACAGCGCCATCATGTCCGCGCCGATCTTCGAGGCGGAGTACGGCGACTGCGGCTGCAGCGGGTGGTCCTCGCTGATCGGCGCGGTCAGCGCGGTCCCGTAGACCTCACTGGTGGAGGTGTGCACCATCCGGCGCACCTCGTAGCGCCGGCAGGCCTCCGCGACGTTCTCCGTGCCCACCACGTTCGTCTGCACGTACGCGCCCGGCGAGTCGTAGCTGTACGGGATGCCGATGAGCGCGGCGAGATGGAAGACGGTGTCGCAGCCCGCGACGGCGTCCATCACCCGGCCCGCGTCACGGACATCGCCCGCGATCATCTCGACCGGGGAGCCCGGCACCAGATAGCGCGCCAGGTTTCCCTTCTCGGCGTACGGCTTGTAGTGGACGAAGGCGCGGACCTCGGCGCCGGCGTCCACCAGCATGTCGACGAGGGCCGAGCCGATGAATCCCTCGGCGCCGGTGACCAGGACCTTGCGGCCGGCCCACTGCTGTGCGGTGCGGTTGCTCATGCGGACTCCTTCAAAGGGGTGTGCGGGTGCGGGGAGGCGGCCGGGTGTCCGGCCAGTGCCAGCGCCTTGGCGGCCAGCAGGTCGGCGGCCCGGGCGTGGGTGCCCCGGTCGGCGGCCGCGCCCATCGCGGCGAGCCGGGCGGGGTCGTCGAGCAGCGGCGTGACCAGCTGGTCCAGCCGCTCGGCGGAGGTCTCCGGGTCGGGCAGCAGCAGCGCCGCCCCGGCGTCGGAGAGCACCCGCGCGTTGTGCGTCTGGTGATCGCCCGGCGCGTGCGGATACGGCACGAGGACGGCCGGCATCCCGATCGTGGCCAGCTCGGCGATGGTCGCCGAACCGGCGCGGCACACCACCAGATCGGCCGCCGCGTACGCCAGATCCATCCGGTCCAGATACGGCACGGCCTCGGCGACCGCCGACCCGCCGTTGGCCGCCAGCCGGGCCCAGGTCTCCTCCAGGGCCGCCGGGCCGGTCTTGATCAGCAGCCGCAGGTCCCGGCGGTCCCGGTAGCGGCCGGCCAGTTCGACGGCCGCCTCCGTGAGCCGGGCGGCCCCCAGGCTGCCGCCGTTGACCAGCAGCAGCCGGCACCCGTCCGGGACGCCCAGGGCCCGGCGGGCGGCGGGGCGCAGGGCCGCGCGGTCCAGCTCGGCCAGCGGCCCCACCAGCGGCATCCCCACCGTCTCGGCCCGCTCGCCGCCGGCCAGGTGCGCGCGGCTGCGGTCGAAGGCGAGGGCGAGGTGCGGGGTGAGCCGGGCGGCGAACTTGTTGGCCCGCCCGGGCACCGCGTTGGACTCGTGGATCAGGCTCGGCAGCCCGGCCATCCGCGCCCCGACGATCACCGGGGCGCTCGGGTAGCCGCCCATACCGACCGCGACCTGGGCCTTTTGTTCCTTGAGGATCGCCCGACACTGGGCGCCCGAGCGGAGCAGGGCGGCCGGCAGCAGATAGCGTCGGGCGCCGAGCGAGGGATCGAAGGGAATCATGTCGACGGTGTGCAGCCGGTACCCGGCCTGCGGGATCAGCCGCGTCTCCAGGCCGCGTTCGGTCCCGACGAAGGAGATCACCGCGTCGGGCACGGCCCGGCGGAGCGCGTCGGCGAGAGCGAGACCCGGATAGATGTGGCCGCCGGTGCCGCCCGCACCGATCACGACAGAGAGTGGTGTGCGCATGGCCGCCACGCTCGCGACATGCCCTAAGAAGCTTCTAAGAGAGGTGTTTGGCAGCCTATGTCCATGCCGCCCACCCCCGGGAACACTCCCGCCGCCAGGATCCTCGTCGTCGATGACGAACCGGAGGTGCGCGCCGCCCTGGAGGACGGCCTCGCCGTGGAGGGCTACGAGGTGCGCGGCGCCGCCGACGGACTGGCCGCCCTCTCCGAGGTCGCCTCCTGGCAGCCGGACGCCCTCGTCCTGGACGTGATGATGCCCGTCCTGGACGGCCTGGCCGTCTGCCGCCGGCTGCGCGCCCTGGACGACCGCACCCCGATCCTCGTGCTGACCGCACTGGACTCGGTCAGCGAACGGGTCGACGGCCTCGACGCCGGCGCCGACGACTACCTCGTCAAGCCCTTCGCCCTGGACGAGCTGGTCGCCCGGATCCGCGCGCTGCTGCGCCGCGCCTCGACCACGGCCGCCGACGACACCCGGCTGGCCTTCGGCGACCTGGTGGTGGACCCGGTGACCCGCACCGGCCACCGGGGCGATCGCCCCCTGGAGTTCAGCCGCACCGAATGGGCCCTGCTGGAGCTGCTGTTGCTGCACCCCGGACAGGTCATGCCCCGGGAGATGATCCTGGACCGCGTCTGGGGCCGCGACTTCGGGCCGGACTCCAACTCCCTGGCCGTCTACATCGGTTATCTGCGGCGCAAGCTGGAGGCGGGCGGCGAGCCCCGGCTCGTCCACACCGTGCACGGCATCGGCTACCGCCTCGGCCACCCGGAGGGCGCGTGAGCGGCACCCGCGGGCTGGGCGCCCGCTGGCGGCGCCGGCGCCCGCTGCGCACCCGGCTGGCGCTGGCCGCCTCCGCCGCGGTGGCGCTGGTGGCGGTCGGCGTCTGCGCGGCCGCGTTCGTCGTCATCGAGTACCAGATGACCCGCCAGCTCGACCGGAACCTGGCCCAGACGTCCACCGAGGTCATGCGCGAGCGCCAGGACTGGGGCCCGACGGTGAGCGACGCCCTGTGCCAGTACCCGGCCTCGTCCTGCTTCCAGATCGTGCCGGCCGACCCCGCCAAGGACCCGCGCAAGCCGTATCTGCTGCGCGTCACGGACGCCACCCGGCAGGTCGCCGCCGGCCGGCACGCGGCGTTCTACAGCAAGGAGAAGGTCGCCGGGCAGCCGGTCCGGATGTACACCACGCGCCTGGCGGGCAAGGACGAGGCGGTCCAGGTCGCCCTGCGCTCCGACTCCGTCGACCGGAGCGTGGAGCAGGCCGCCTGGGCGCTGTCCGCGGTCGGCGCCGCCGGGGTGCTGCTGGCCGCCGCGCTCGGCTACTGGGTCTCGCGTACCGGCCTGGCCCCGGTCGCCCGGCTCACCGCCACCGCGGAGCGCATCGCCGCCACCCGCGACGCCCGCCACCGCATCGACCTGCCCGCCGGGCCGCTCGCCCGGGAGGACGAGATCACCCGGCTGGCCACCAGCTTCAACACCATGCTCGGCGAGCTGGAACAGTCCGTCGCCTCCCAGCGCCGGCTGGTCGCCGACGCCTCGCACGAGCTGCGCACCCCGCTGACGGCGCTGCGCACCAACGCCGAACTCCTCGCCCGCGCCGACCGTCTGACGGACGCGCAGCGCGACCGCGCCTCGGCCGCGCTGGGCCGCCAGCTGCGCGAGGTCACCACGCTCGTCAACGACCTGATCGAACTCGCCCGCGACGAGGAGCCCCAGCCGCTGGTCGAACAGGTCCGCCCGGCCGCCCTGCTGGAGCACGTGGTGGCCACCGCCCGCGAGCACTGGCCGGAGATCACCTTCACCACCGGCATCGACCCGGCCGCGGCGGACCGCACGGTCCCCGGAGTGCCGGCGCGGCTCGCCCGCCTGCTGTCCAACCTCCTCGACAACGCCGCCAAGTTCTCGCCGCCCGGCGGCCCCGTGGAGACCGAACTCGCCCTGCGTGAAGGGGAGTTGCATCTGACCGTCCGCGACCACGGGCCCGGCATCGGGCCCGAGGACCTCCCGCACGTCTTCGACCGCTTCTACCGCGCGAAGGCCGCCCGCGCCCTGCCCGGCTCGGGCCTCGGCCTGGCGATGGCCCGCCAGATCGCCCGCGCCCACGGCGCCGACCTCACGGCGGAGCACGCCCCGGGCGGCGGCGCCCTCTTCCGGCTGCGGATGCCGCCGGCGGGGTAGCCCCGGTCAGCGCACGCGGCCCGCGCCGCCCGCCGCCCCGTCGGCCTCCGCCGCGCGCTCCTCGACCCGCGCCCGCACCGCCTGCCGGTCCTGCGGCGACATCGACCGCCAACTCTCCCGCATCCCGGAAATCCCGTCGGTGAGCACCCGGTACCCGGACGGATCGTCGAGCACGTCCTTCAACTCCAGCCGCCCGCCGAGCACCTTGCGCGCGAGGTCCCGCAGCGCGGCCGGCGCCGACCCGGCATCCCGCACCCCCCGCAGCGCCTCGGTGAGCTGCACGTTCTGCTCCTCGGCGAGGTCCGGCTCCGCGACGGGGTAGTCCCGCTCACCGGGGCCGTCGTACCTGTGGTCCATGGGTGGCCCTTCCTTCTTCAGCCTTCTTCAGCCGAAGGCGCTGCGGGCGCGTTCGGTCTCGTCCCGGCCGCTTTCGGTCGTGGGGGCGGGGGGAGTCGCGGGGGTGGCCGAAGGGGAGGTGGTACGGCTCGCGGGAGTGTCCGCCGAGTCCGTCCCGCCGGATCCGCTTCCGGACGAGGAGGTATCGCCTGACTCGCCGCCGGAGGGCGTCCCGGAGTCGCTCCCGGAGGAGCCGGCCTCGCCGCCGCCCTCGCCCTCCGCGGCCGCCTCCTTGTCCTTGTAGCGCACGTCATGGAGGTTCTTGATGCCGTCGGCCGTCTCCTGTTCCGCGTCCCAGATCTTCTTTCCGCCCCCGGCGAAGTCGCCCTGCGCGACCTGACCGGCGCCCTGCGCCAGGTGGTAGGCGCCGGTGACCGTCTTGCCGAGGTCCTTGACCTTCTCGCCGGGTGCCCATCCGCCCTTGTCATCGATGTCGATGACGGGCTTGAGCCCCGCTCGCCCCGCCGCGCCCCAGTCGAAGTGGTCCTGCGCGCCGAAATAGCTCTTGATCCCCTGAGTGGCGACGTTCTGGCCGACGCCCTTGGCCGCGTCCGTGCCGATGGCCTTGGCCAGCTCCTGCGCCATCTCCTTCGCGTCCCGCACCACCTTCTTCTCGATGGCGTCCTTGATGGCCTGGACGATCTTCTGCTTCGCCTCCTGGAAGATCCTGCGGACCATCACCCTGGTCGTGGCCGTGGCGGCGGCGGCTCCGGCCTCGGAGGCGCCCAGCGTGACCGGCGCGGCGGCCTGGGCCGTCGCCAGCTCCACGGCCAGCGCGAGGAGCTGCAGCAACACCTGGGCTTTCATGATCATGACAATGCCTGCCACCGCCTGCAGCGCGAGGGCGAGCACCTCGGCGGCATCGGCGGCGTCATCGAGGTAACCGTCCTGGCCGAACTTCTTCCAGTGGTCGCCGAAGGCCTCGATCGCCGCACCCGAGTTGGCGCCGCGCACCGCGTACGCGGCGGCATTCCCCTCCTGCTGAGAGGTCCGGGCGGAAGCGGCGAAGGCATTCCAGGCCCCGGCGGCCTCCAGCATCTTGTCCTCATCCACATTGGGCCATTGAAAACCCAGCAGATCGAGGATCCAGTCGACCTCATTCGGCAGCATGACGGACACGAGGTGTCGTTCCCTTGAAAGCGCGTGTGTGGACGGACGGCGGTGGCGCGACGGGCGCCGGAAGGGTGCGCGGTCAGTGCGCGATATCCGGGCGGCTCGCCGCATAACGGGCGAGGTGGTCGCGCTGCTCCTGCTCCGTCGCGTCGTAGTGCGCAGCCATGGACTCGAGCTTGCTGCCGATCCTGGAGATCTCGTGGCCGAGGTGCGGCATCGAGTCGCAGATTCCCTCCGCGACCGGCCCGTAGAAGTCGTTGAAGGTACCGACGAAGTCGTCCTTCCCCCACGCCTCCCCGGGATCTCCGCCGCATGCCGCCTTGAGTTTCCGGGCCGCCTCACCGAGGTCGGAGCCGATCTCCCTGAAGGCGCCGCCCTGCGTCTTGAGCACCGCCGGATCGACGTCGTACCCGGAGCCCGACACGGATTCCCCCTCGGATCTACTGCGCGCAGATAGACAAATAAATCTCGTGTCGTACGGTATCCGGCGTCCGCAGCAGCCGAATCCATGAATGTGAAGGCCCACTTCACATTTAGCGCACCGTGTTCACGCATGACGTCAGCGCCCGACAGCCTCCGTCACTCTCCAGCGATCAGGAAGAGAAAGAATTTCCGTGCCCAGCCCCACCCGCGCGAACGGCAAACTCTCGTTCGGCACTCGATGCGCCCTCTTGTCCCTCTTCGCCATGCTTTTCCTGGCCAGCGCCATGTTCGCCGTAAAAGGCCTGGCCGCGGCGGGCTTCACGGGAACACACGGAACCTTCACGATCAAGGAATGCGCGCAGCACCACCACACCAGTTCACGTCACTCGACCAAGTCCTCGCCCGAATACGACTGCACCGGACATTTCCGCTCGGATGACGGCAAGGCCGTGGATGATGACGCTTCGCTGAGCGGCCTCGACATCCGCTACACCGCCGGTACGCGCCTGCCGGCCCAAGCCAACACCGGCACATCCGCTGTCGGCTTCCTGATGCCGGACTATGCCCTCACCAGCCGCGGGGAGATCACCAAGAACTTCATGGGTGCCTTCGGCTTCCTGCTCTTCGCTCCTTTTCTGCTCTTCGGCTGGCTCACGGGCACCGCGGAAACCGGCGGCACGTTTCGCCAGGTACGGGAGAAGTGGCGCGCGACCGCCGGGACCCGCACCCGCACCCTCGTCCTCACCAGTGGTGGCGTCATCCTCTTCGGCACGCTCGTCGTCAGCCCGGTGCTCGGGGTCGTGCTGGCGCCCTGAGCCGGCGAACGGACCACGGCTGCCGAGAACCGCAAAGGCCCCGAGCCCCCGGATCACCGGGCTCTCGGGGCCTGTCGCGGGCTCGCGGACGCGGGGAGCTCAGAACCCCGCCGGCTCCGTGTAGATCCCCCACTCGTCCCGCAGCGCGCCGCAGATCTCGCCGAGGGTGGCCTCGGCGCGGACGGCGGCCAGCATCGGCTCGATCATGTTGCTGCCGTCGCGGGCGGCTTCCAGCATCGTCTTGAGCGCGGCCTGCACCCGGGCGTCGTCGCGTGCCGCCTTGCGGTCCGCCAGGACGCGTACCTGGTCCCGCTCGACCTCGTGGCTGACCCGCAGGATCTCCAGGTCGCCGGTGACCGAGCCGTGGTGGCAGTTGACGCCGACGACCTTCTTGTCGCCCTTCTCCAGCGCCTGCTGGTACTGGAAGGCGGACTCGGCGATCTCGCCGGTGAACCAGCCGTCCTCGATGCCGCGCAGGATGCCGGAGGTCATCGGGCCGATGGGGTGCTCGCCGGTGGGGACCGCGCGGCGGCCGCGCTCCTTGATCTGCTCGAAGATCTTCTCCGCGTCCGCCTCGATCCGGTCGGTCAGCGACTCGATGAACCACGAACCGCCCAGCGGGTCGGCGACGTTGGCGACGCCGGTCTCCTCCATCAGCACCTGCTGGGTGCGCAGCGCGATCTCCGCGGCCTGCTCACTGGGCAGCGCCAGGGTCTCGTCCAGCGCGTTGGTGTGCAGCGAGTTGGTGCCGCCGAGCACGGCCGCCAGGGCCTCGACGGCGGTACGCACCACGTTGTTGTACGGCTGCTGGGCGGTCAGCGAGACACCCGCGGTCTGGGTGTGGAAGCGCAGCCACTGCGCCTTCTCGCTGGTCGCGCCGTAGACGTCCCGCATCCAGCGGGCCCAGATCCGGCGCGCGGCGCGGAACTTGGCGATCTCCTCGAAGAAGTCGAGATGCGCGTCGAAGAAGAAGGACAGGCCGGGGGCGAAGGTGTTGACGTCCAGTCCGCGCGAGAGCCCCAGTTCCACGTAGCCGAAGCCGTCGGCCAGCGTGTACGCCAGCTCCTGTGCGGCCGTCGCGCCCGCCTCGCGGATGTGGTAGCCGGAGACCGAGAGCGGCTTGTACGCGGGGATGCCGCGGGCGCAGTGCTCCATCAGGTCGCCGATCAGGCGCAGATGAGGCTCGGGCTGGAAGAGCCACTCCTTCTGCGCGATGTACTCCTTGAAGATGTCCGTCTGGAGGGTGCCGTTCAGGACGCCGGGGTCGATCCCCTGCCGTTCGGCGGCCACCAGATACATGCAGAAGACCGGGACGGCCGGCCCGCTGATCGTCATGGACGTCGTGACGTCGCCCAGCGGGATGTCCTTGAAGAGGACCTCCATGTCGGCGGCGGAGTCGATGGCGACACCGCAGTGACCGACCTCGCCGAGCGAGCGCGGGTCGTCGGAGTCCCGCCCCATCAGGGTCGGCATGTCGAAGGCCACGGAGAGTCCGCCACCGCCGGCCTTGAGGATCATCTTGTAGCGCTCGTTGGTCTGCTCGGCGTTGCCGAAGCCGGCGAACTGGCGGATCGTCCAGGTCCGCCCCCGGTAGCCGGTCGGGTAGAGCCCCCGGGTGAAGGGGTACTCGCCCGGCCAGCCGATCCGCTCGAACCCCTCGACGGTGTCCCCGGGCCGGGGCCCGTAGGCCGGCTCGACGGGATCGCCCGAGAGCGTGGTGAAGTCCGCGTCCCGCTTGCGGGCGGAGTCGTACCGAGCCTGCCAGCGGCGGCGGCCCTCATCGATCGCGTCAGCGTCCATACCCTCGAATTTACTAGGACGTCCTAGTAATTGTCGACGGGAACGGGCCCGGAGTCGCCTCATGCGTCCCAGAAGTCACCTTCCGTAACCGCGGGCACACAGCAGAACGCGCCCGCCCCACGGGGACAGGCGCGTCAGGCGGGCCGGGCCGCCGTCAGACCTTCGCCGGCTCCGGCGTCCCGGCGGCGAGCAGCGGCTCGATCTCGCGGACCACGGTGCGCTCGACGAAGAACGCGGCGGTGGGGATCGTGCCGGCGATCAGCACCCACAGCAGCTTGCCGAACTTCCACTTGGCCTTGGAGCCCAGGTCGAAGGCGAAGACCAGGTAGACGATGTAGAGCACGCCGTGGATCTGCGAGACGACCAGGGTGAGGTCCTTGCCCATCCCGAAGCCGTACTTGAACACCATGCAGGTGCAGAGCACCAGCAGCATCACGGCGGTGATGTAGGCCATCACCCGGTAGCGGGTCAGGACGCTTCGCTTCATGCCCCGAGCGTAACCACCGGTGCCGCGGCGATCTTCGCCGCCCCCCTGTGGACGGACGGGCCGGGCACCGGGCAGGGAGAGCGGGTCACTCGTCCTTGAAGTCGGCCGCCGCCACCCGCAGCGGCCGCAGCAGCGCGAAGATCTCCCCGCACTCCTCGGCGTCGTACGTCCCGAGCCCGAAGTCCATCGCCATCAGCTCGCGGGTCGCCGCGTCACACACCTCACGACCCTTTTCGGTGATGGTGGCGAGCGTGCCCCGTCCGTCGTTCGGGTTGGGCCGCTTGGCGACGAGACCGGACTTCACCAGCCGGTCGACGGTGTTGGTCACCGAGGTCGGATGCACCATGAGCCGCTCACCGATCTTGGACATCGGCAGCTCACCGGCCTTGGAGAAGGTCAGCAGCACCAGCGCCTCGTACCGTGCGAAGGTCAGCCCGTACGGCTTGACCACCGCGTCCACCTCGGCCAGCAGGATCTGATGGGCGCGCATGATCGAGGTGATGGCGGCCATCGAGGGCACGGCCCCCCAGCGCTGCTGCCACAGTTCGTCGGCGCGCGCGATGGGATCGAAAGCAAGGCTGAGCGGCTTCGGCACGCGTCCGACCCTACCCGGGGCTCACATGGTGGTCAGCCGCGTCTCAGTTTTCGGTCCCGGGGACCGGCCCGGCCGCGGTGTGCCCCGCCCGGACGCGCCTGCGGACCGGCCGCGCAGGCCCCCGGGCCGTCCGCCGCACCTCCCGGATCACCGCCGCCACCGCGACCGCCCCCACGACCCCCGCGGCCGGCATCACCACCCGCAGGGGCGCCCACTCCGCGGCCGCCCCCGCCAGCCCCATCGCGAGCCCCATCACGGTCATCCGCCCCGCCTGCAGCACCGTCATCGCCTGCCCGAGCAGCTCCTCGGGGACCGCGGCGACGAACCAGCGGTCGACCCCGAAGTTGTACGAGATCCCGGTGCCGGTCAGCACCAGCAGCAGCACCGCCCAGCCGAACGAGGGCCGCGCGGCGAAGCCGAGCGAGGGCAGGACGGCGAAGACGCCCATGGGGAAGGTCAGCCGGGCCCGGGCCCGCGGCCCGAGGAACGCGCCCACCAGGCTCTCCGCGGCCACCGCGCCCAGCGGCATGGCGCACAGCAGCAGCCCCGCCCCGGCCGGCCCCACCCCCAGCAGGCCGGCGTAGGGCACCAGCAGCGCCTCCGGGACGACGACGAACGCCGGCGGCAGCCACGACAGCAGCAGCAACGCCCGCACCCGGCGGTCGGTCAGCAGCCGGCGGACGCCGCCCAGCGAAGCCCCCAGCAGCGCGCCACGCCCCGCGGCGCCCCGCCCCGCGCCGCGGGCCGGCCGGGCCCGGGTCCCCAGCCGCAGCAGCAGCGCCGAGCCGAGGAAGGAGCCCGCGGTGAGCGCGAGCACGGCCCGCGGGGAGACCGCGGCGAGCAGCAGGCCGCCCGCCCCGAACCCGGCGAGCTGGGCGCCCTGGTTCACCAGGCGGATCACCGAGCGCCCCAGCGCGAACCGCTCCCCCGTGCCGAGGATCTCGCCCAGCGTCGCGGCCCGGGTACCGGCGAAGACCGGCGCGACGGCGGCGAGCGCACACCGCAGCGCCAGCAGGACCGGGACCGGCGTGCCCGGCAGCACCATCCCGGCGGCCGCCAGGGCGCACAGCAGATCGCAGCCGACCAGCACCCGCCGGGCCGCGCACCGGTCGGCGACCGCCGACAGCAGCGTCCCGCCGACCGCGTACGGCAGCAGCCCCAGCGCCAGGGTCAGCGCGCCGAGCAGCGGCGACGCGGTGATCCGGAAGACCAGCACGGACAGGGCCAGCTCGCAGACGACCACACCGAGCGAGGACAGCAGATGCGCGGCGAAGACGGCACGGAACTCGCGGACGGCGAAGACGGCGCGGTACCGGGGCGGGCGCGCGCCGTCGGGGCGGGCGGCGGCATCGGGGCCGGGACCGCCGTCAGGGCAGGCGGGGGTGGGGCCCGACGGCGCGGGCCCGGAGGGCGAAGGCATGTCCGCAGCCTGCCGGAGCCGCTCCCCGCCCCGTATTCTTTCGGCTGCGGCCGAATCCCGGGCCCGGAAGGGGAGCGCGCCCCGCCATGCCGGTGAACCTCCACTTCGGCGCCGACGACTTCCTGCGCGTCCGGTTCGCCGTCTCCCCGCTGTGCGAGACCCATGAGGCGGTACGCACCCTGCGCCGCACCGACCGGCACGGCTATCACGTCCCGTGGCTGCGCCGGATGCGCCGGGCGCTGGACGGCCTGGACCTGACCCCGCTGTGGCTCTTCATGCCGTCCTCGCCCCCGGGCTACACCCCCGACTTCCTGGGCCGCCCGCCGGAGTCCCCGATGGCGGGCTTCGAGGAGGAGATCGCCCGGCTGCGGGCCACCGATCCGGCCCTGGCCCGCGCCGAGATGGCCAAGTCGCTGGCCGGCCGGCCGGACGCGGCACGGTCGGCGCGCGGCCGGGCGGCGCTGGCGGACCCGGCGCGGGCGGTCCGGGAGCTGGCCGATGTCACCGAACGGGCCTGGCGGGCGCTGCTCGCCCCGGACTGGCCGCGGCTGCGGGCGCTGCTGGAGGCCGAGATCGCCTACCGGTCACGGCAGTTGGCGGGCGGCGGGCTGCGGCTGCTCTTCGCGGATCTGCACCCGCGGCTGTCCTGGTCGGGCGGCACCCTCACCGTCCGCACCCGTGCCGACTTCGTCCGGATGCAGGACCTGGACGGGCGCGGGGTCCTGCTGCTGCCCAGCGTCTTCGTCTGGCCGGACGTGGTCAGCGGCTTCGACCCGCCGTGGCAGCCCACCGTCATCTATCCGGCGCGCGGCATCGGCGGGCTGTGGACCGAGCCGGCGGCCGGCCCGGCGCTGGCCCGGCTGCTGGGGGCGAACCGCGCCGCCGTACTGGCCGCCCTCGACACCCCCTCGACCACGACGGAGCTGGCGCACCGCCTCGGCCTGGCGCCGTCGTCCGTCTCGGCGCATCTGTCCGTGCTGCGCGACGCCGGGCTGCTGACCTCGCACCGGGACGGGCACCGGGTCCGCTACGCGCGCACGCCGCTGGGGATCACGCTGGCGGCGGGCGGCTGAGGACCGCGGGTCAGGAGGAGGCGCCGCCGTCGGCGAGGTAGCGCTCGACGGTCGCCACCTTCGAGGTCAGTCCGTCGGTGACCCCGGGGCGGATGTCCGCCTTGAGCACCAGCGAGACCCGGCCGGAGCGGGCCTCGACGGCCGCGACGGCGCGCTTGACGACGTCCATGACCTCGTCCCATTCGCCCTCCAAGGAGGTGAACATGGCGTCCGTGCGGTGCGGCAAGCCCGATTCGCGGACGACCCGGACCGCGTCGGCGACGTACTCGCCGACGTCCTCACCGACGCCCAGCGGGCTCACGGAGAAGGCGACGATCATGCGTTCAGCACGCCTTCCTTGCGTGCGCGGGCGGCGATCACGCCGGCCTCCTCCTCGCGCTTGAGGACGCGGTCCCCGTAGAGGCCGCCGAACGGCACGATCGCCAGCAGGAAGAAGAAGGCGACGCGCTTGGCGGGCCACTTGGTGCGGTTCCACACGTCCAGCAGCAGCACCACGTACGTGATGAACAGCAGTCCGTGGATCATGCCGAGCGGCATCACCAGGGAGTCGTAGCCGAAGGCCAGGCGGAACCCGGTGCCGAAGATCAGCAGCGCCGGGAAGGAGATCGCCTCCGGGACGGAGGCCAGGCGCAGTCGGTGCAGGGCGGCAGCGGTCTTGATGTCCACGGGAACCTCGTTCGGGTGGCAGAGGGGCGATCGGCGCGGAGCGCCGTCTTCCGGGGGTGGAGGTCGGGCGACGGGCGGGCGGTCGGCGCGGAGCGCCGTCTTCGGGGGGTGGAGGTCGGGTGACGGGCGGGCTTGTGCAAGAGTTCACAAGCTTCGCCCCATTGTTACAGCCGCTCCGGCGATCACTGCGCCGGGGTGCGGTGACCGCCGTACCGGGGCGCCGCGGCCGGCGCCACCCCGACGCGCGCCGCCCGGAGATCAGGGCGAAGTCAGGGCCGGAGGCCCTGCCGCGCGCGGCCGGGGCCGACTACGGTCTGACGCGTGGCTCAGTTTCGGCTCCAGGGGAGCAAGGTGCTCGCCGTCGACATGACGGGCGACGCCGTCAAGGCGAAAAACGGTGTGATGGTCGCGTACGACGGCCAGATGTCGTTCAAGAAGATGACCGGCGGCGGCGAGGGCCTGCGCGGCATGGTCACCCGGCGGCTCACGGGGGAGCAGATGGAGGTGATGGAGGTGAAGGGCCACGGCACCTGCTACTTCGCCGACCGCGCCAGCGAGATCAACCTCGTCCAACTGCGGGGCGAGAAGCTGTACGTCGAGGCCGGCAATCTGCTGTGCACGGATGCCGCGCTGCGGACCGGCACGACCTTCACCGGCCTGCGCGGCGCCTCCCAGGGGCACGGCCTGTTCACCACCACCGTCGAGGGCAGCGGCCAGGCGGCGATCGTCTCCGACGGCCCCGCGGTGGTGCTGCGGGTCACCAAGCAGTCCCCGCTCCAGGTCGATCCGGGCGCCTATGTCGCGCACACCGGCGAGCTGCGGCAGCACTTCCAGTCCGGGGTCAATTTCCGCACCGTCCTCGGGGAGGGCTCCGGCGAGGCCTTCCAGATCCGCTTCGAGGGCGAGGGCCTGGTCTACGTCCAGCCCAGCGAGCGCAACACCGTGGGCGGTGAGGTCTGATGCCGTTCACGGTGCTCAACTCCCGCATGGTGGAGGCCCGGATCGGTCCGGGCCAGCGGCTGTACAGCCAGCGCGGCGCGATGCTCGCCTACCGCGGCGAGGTCGCCTTCACCCCCGACATCCAGGGCGGCCGCGGCGGCGTCGGCTCGATGATCGGCCGCCGCATCGCCGGCGAGGCCACCCCCCTGATGACCGTCGAGGTCCCCCAAGGCCTCAATGGCCAGGGAGGTGCCCCCATCGCCACGGTCATGTTCGGCCACGGCGGCCATCACGTCCATGTCGTCGACCTGACCGGCGAGACGCTCTACGTCGAGGCCGACCGGCTGCTGGCCTTCGACGGCTCCCTCCAGCAGGGCACGATGTTCATGGGCTCGCAGGGCGGGGTGATGGGCATGGTGCGCGGCCAGGTCACCGGCCAGGGCCTGTTCACCACGACCCTCAAGGGCGTCGGCTCGGTGGCGGTGATGGCGCACGGCGGCGTCATCGAGCTGCCGATCAGCCCCCAGCGCCCGGTCCATGTCGATCCCCAGGCCTATGTCGCCCACCGCGGCGAGGTCCGCAACAAACTGTCCACGGCGCTCGGCTGGCGGGACATGGTCGGCCGCGGCTCCGGCGAGGCCTTCCAGCTGGAGCTGTCGGGCCAGGGCACCGTCTACGTCCAGGCGTCGGAGGAAAAGCTGTGACCGGTCCCGTCATCCACGACGTCTCCTCGCTGCCCGTCGACGACAACGTCAACGCCTACGCCTTCAGCGTCGATCTGAACGGCCAGTGGTTCCTGCAGAAGGGGAAGATGATCGCCTACTACGGGCAGATCGACTTCCACGGCATAGGGCACGGCCGGCTGGACCGCCTGATCGCCGGCAGTTTCCATTCGCCACTGCACGCCGCGGACTGGGTCGTCGCCGAGGGCCGCGGGAAAATGCTGCTGGCGGACCGTGCGTTCGATGTGAATTCCTTCGACCTGGAGGACGGCAATCTGACGATTCGCTCGGGCAACCTGCTCGCGTTTCAGCCATCTCTGTCGCTGAAGCAGTCCATCATCCCGGGCTTTCTCACCCTCATCGGTACGGGCAAGTTCGTGGCCGCGTCCAACGGTCCGGTGGTCTTCATGGAGCCGCCGATCCGGGTGGATCCGCAGGCGCTGGTCGGCTGGGCGGACTGCCCGTCCCCGTGCCATCACTACGACCATCAGTACCTGCGGGGATTCCTGGGCGGGCTGCGGGCCCACACCGGGATCGGCGGGGCGTCCGGCGAGGAGCACCAATTCGAGTTCGTCGGCGCGGGCACGGTGCTGCTGCAGTCCACGGAGCAGCTGATGCCGGAGCTGGCAACCGGGGCGGTACCCACCGAAGCGGGCGTTCCGGGCGGGGGCGGACACGTCCCGCAAAGTGGCTCACAACTGCCCCAGTTGCCCGGCAACCTCGGGAGCCTCCAGCGCCGCTTCGGGCTGTGAGCGGTAGTCTGCGGACGGTGACCTCGAACGTCTGACCCACGCCCGGCCCCCGCCGGCCGACGTCACCACCCCCACCCATTTAATTCAGTATTCAACATTTACGGGTAGAATTCCTCCATGACGACCGACAGCGACACCCCCTGGCTGACCGACCAGGAGCAGCGTGCCTGGCGCACTCATCTGGACGTCAGCAGACTGCTGATGCACCAACTCGAGCGCGACCTGCAGCCGTTCGGCCTGACGAACAACGACTACGAGATCCTGGTCAACCTCTCCGAGGCCGAGGACCACCGGCTCCGGATGAGCGACCTGGCCACCAGCACCCTGCAGTCCAAGAGCCGGCTCTCCCACCAGATCACCCGGATGGAGAACGCCGGACTGGTGCGCCGCGAGAGCTGCGAGTCGGACCGCCGCGGGCTGTACGCCGTGCTCACCGAGGAGGGCTGGGACACCATGCGCCGGGTCGCCCCGCACCACGTCGCCTCGGTCCGCAAGCATTTCATCGACCTGTTCCCGGCCGAGGACCTCCAGGCGTTCCGCGCCTCCCTCACCCCCGTGGCCGAACACCTCCGCAAGGAACGCGGCGGCCTCTGACCGGCCCGCCTCGGCCCCGGGCGGGCCGGGGCGCCGGCCGGCGGGCGGCCTCAGCCGGCCGCCGGCAGCCGCAGTTCGAAGACCGACCCCGTGCGCACGGCCAGCGAGCCGCCGTGCCGCACCGCGACGTCCCGCGCGATGGCCAGCCCCAGCCCCGCCCCGCCGTCGTCCCGGGCCCGGGCGTCGTCCAGCCGGACGAACCGCTCGAAGATCCGCTCCCGCTCGTCCGGCGGCACCCCGGGCCCGTCGTCCTCGACCCGCAGCGCCAGCCACTCCCCCTCGCGCACCACGGACACCCGCACCCACTCGGCTGCATGCCGCTGCGCGTTGTCCAGCAGATTCCCCAGCACCCGCGCCAACTGACCGCGCGAGCCGGCCACTTCCCCGCCGGCCAGCTCCCCGATCCGCACCGGCACCCGGTCCGCCAGGCGCTGCGAGGTCTCCTCGCGCACCATCGCCGCCAGCTCGACCCGGGTGTCCGAGGGCCGCTCCCCCGCGTCCAGCCGGGCCAGCAACAGCAGATCGGCCGCCAGCCGCTGCAGCCGCACGGTGTCGGCCACCGCACCCGGCACGTCGAGCAGTTCCGGATGGGCCACCGCCACCTCCAGCTGGGTGCGCAGAGACGCGATCGGGCTGCGCAGCTCGTGCGAGGCGTCGGCGACGAACCGCCGCTGCCGCTCCACGGACAGCTCCAGCGCCGCCAGCGTCTCGTTCGTCGTACGCGCCAGCCGGCCGACCTCGTCCTGCGAGGACGGCACCGGCACCCGCCGGCTGAGGTCCGTGCTCGCCGTGATCGCGGCCATCTCCCCGCGGATCCCCTCCACCGGCCGCAGCGCCCGCCGGGTCACCAGCCAGGTCACCCCGGCCACCACCACGAGCAGCAGCGGCAGCCCGATCAGCATGGCGTCGCGCACCGAGGCGACCGCGTCCTCCTCCGGTGCCAGCGCCGCCCCGGCCCGCACCGTCACCGACGTCCCGCGGCTGTCCTTGGCCTCGACCGACGCGAACCGGTAGTCGGCCACCTTCCCCCCGACATCGGCGCTCCCGTTCCGGAGGCCGACGTCGTCATCGATCTCACCGGGCCCGAGCCGGCGCCCGCCGTCGCCGTCGTCATCGCCGTCGTCGTCGTGCTCCGCCGACCGGGAGTCTCCCGCCGTCTTCCCCTTGCCGACGGGCTTGCCGTCGAGGGCGCGCACGTCCTCGCCGGCGGCCAGCACCCGCCCGTCCTTGTCGGTGACCACCACCGGAGCCTCGTCACCGTCCGGCAGGTCCAGCTTGTCGTACGCCGTCCCCGTCGCGATCTGCCCGGCCACCTTCGCGCCCTGGACCTGGGCCTGGAGCCCCGCCTGGCTCTGCAGATGGCCGCGCAGCACCAGCAGCACCGCCACCCCCGTGGCGATCAGCGCCAGGGCCACCACCACGGTCGCGCCCACCGCCGCCTTGGCCCGTACGGATCCCAGCGCCTTACGCATCGGCCACCAGCCGGTATCCGGCGCCGCGCACCGTCAGGATGTGTCCGGCGCCGAGCTTGCGCCGCAGCGCACTCACGTACACCTCGATGATGTTGACATCGCCTTCATAGGCGAAGTCCCAGACATGCTCCAGGATCTCCGCCTTGGAGACCACCTCACCGGCCCGCAGCGCCAGCTGCTCCAGCACGGCGAACTCCTTCGTGGTCAGCACCACCTCGGCCCCGTCCCGCTCGACCCGCCGGGCTCCCTGGTCCACGGCCAGCGCGCCCACCCGCAGCACCGGTTCGGCGTCCCGGCCGCGGCGGCGCAGCAGCGCCTTGACCCGCGCCACCAGCACGACGTACGAGAACGGCTTGGTCAGGTAGTCGTCGGCCCCGGTGTCCAGCCCCTCGGCCTCGTCGTACTCACCGTCCTTGGCGGTCAGCATCAGCACCGGCATCTCGTGGCCGGCCGCCCGCAGCGCCGCGCACACCCGGTAGCCGTTCATCCCCGGCAGCATGATGTCGAGCACGACCAGGTCGTAGCCGCCCTCACCGGCCTGCCGCAGCCCCTCCAGGCCGTCGTGCACCACGTCGACCGCGTACCCCTCGGCCATCAGGCCCTTGGCCAGCGACAGCGCCAGCCGCTTCTCGTCCTCGACGATCAGGAGCCGGAAGGGGCGGCGTGCGGCGCCGGGATGGGGGTGGCGCGATACGTGCGGGTGCATGCGCCCACCCTGCCATCCGGAACCTGAAGGCCCCTTCAGGCTGCTTCAGCTCCCCTTCAGCTTCGATCCGCCACGGTATGGGCACAGTCGATCGCAAGGGGAGAAACCACATGAAGCGCCACCTGATCATCGCCACCGCCGCCGCGGCCGCCCTCGTCGCGGGCGGCACGGTGACCGCCGTCGCGGCCGGCGGCGACAGCGGCTCCGGCGCCGCGTCGTCCGCGGCGCAGCCGACCGCCCGCCAGGCGGGGGCGTCCGGCCCGGGCACCGACCGGGCGCAGGACGGCCGCTCGGACATCGACGCGACGGACGACGACGGCGACGACGGCCGCGAGGACCTCCGCGAGGCGAAGGGCGCCAAGGTGTCCGCACCGGACGCCGTGGCCGCCGCCCTCAAGGCCGTCCCCGGCACCGTGACCGCCCTCGACCTGGACTCGGAGCGCTCCGGCCCGGTCTGGGAGGCGGACGTGCTGAGCAAGGACGGAAAGCAGCACGAGATCACCCTCGACGCCGGCACCGCGCGGGTGCTGAACCAGCACACCGACCGCGGGGACGACGACGACCGCGCCCGGGAGCGCGCCGCCCTCAAGGACGCCCGGACCACCGCGGCCGAGGCCGCCCGGACCGCGGCCACCGACAAGGGGGACCGCACGGTCACCTCCGTCGAGCTGGACGACGACCACGGCGCGAAGGCCGTCTGGGAGGTCGGGACGGTCACGAAGGACGGCACCGAGCGCACGCTGCTGGTCGACCCGCAGTCGGGCAAGGCGAGCGCGGCGCCGCAGGACTCCGATGACGACGACAACGACGGCTCGGACGACTGACACGCCGGTCCGGCCCCGGCCGCGACACGGTCCTGCGAAGGCCCGGCCCCCGTCCACCGCACGGTGGGCGGGGGCCGGGCCTTCCTCGCATGACCGCGGTACGCGCCGCCGGACGCCGGGGCGCCTCACCTACGCACGAGGCGGCGCGGGCCACAGGGTGCATCGGCCCGTGGCTCAGTCGCCGTTCGTCAGCCCGTCCACCAGCTCGTCCGCCGCCCGGTAGGGGTCCGTCCCGCCCGTGACGATGCGCTCGGCCAGCGCGTCCAGCCGCCGGTCCCCCCGCAGGTCGCCGATCCGCTCGCGCAGGGCCGTGACGGCGATCGTCTCGACCTCGTGGGCCGCGCGGGAGCGGCGCCGCTCGGCCAGCACGCCGCGCTCCTCCATCCAGGCCCGGTGCTTCTCCAGCGCCTCGACGACCTCGTCCACGCCCTCGCCGCGCGCCGCGACGGTCTTGACGATCGGCGGCCGCCAGTCGCCGGGGGTCCGGGACTCGCCCAGCCCCAGCATGTGGTTGAGCTCGCGGGCGGTGGCGTCGGCGCCGTCCCGGTCGGCCTTGTTGACCACGTAGACGTCGCCGATCTCCAGGATTCCCGCCTTGGCCGCCTGGATCCCGTCGCCCATGCCCGGCGCGAGCAGCACCACGCTGGTATCGGCCTGCGAGGCGATCTCCACCTCGGACTGGCCGACGCCGACCGTCTCGACGAGGACCACGTCGCAGCCCGCCGCGTCCAGCACCCGGATGGCCTGCGGCGCGGCCCAGGCGAGCCCGCCGAGATGGCCGCGGGTGGCCATCGAGCGGATGTAGACGCCGGGGTCGGAGGCGTGCTCGCTCATCCGCACCCGGTCGCCGAGCAGCGCGCCCCCGGAGAACGGCGAGGACGGGTCGACGGCGAGCACGCCGACCCGCTTGCCGGTCTTGCGGTAGGCCGTCACCAGCGCGGAGGTGGTGGTCGACTTCCCGACGCCCGGGGAGCCGGTCAGCCCGACCACGTAGGCGTTGCCGGTGAGCGGCGCCAGGGCCGCCATCACCTCGCGCAGCTCCGGCGACGCCCCCTCCACGAGGGAGATCAGCCGGGCCACGGCCCGCGGCCGGCCCTGCCGTGCCTGCTCCACCAGCTGGGGAACGTCCACCATCGCCGCTCGGCTCCTTCGGCTCACTCGTAGCGCATCGGCCGCCCGTACGCCGGTGCGTACGGGCTCTCGGTTACTTACCCGGAACGCGGATGATCAGCGCGTCGCCCTGACCGCCGCCCCCGCACAGCGCGGCGGCACCCACGCCACCGCCCCGCCGGCGCAGTTCCAGCGCGAGATGCAGCACGATCCGGGCGCCGGACATCCCGATCGGGTGACCCAGCGCGATCGCGCCGCCATTGACATTCACCTTTTCCGGCGACACCCCGAGGTCCTTCACCGACTGCACGGCGACCGCCGCGAACGCCTCGTTGATCTCGATCAGGTCAAGATCGCCGACGGCCAGGCCGTCCTTCTTCAGGGCGTGATTGATGGCGTTGGAGGGCTGGGACTGGAGGGAGTTGTCGGGGCCGGCGACGTTGCCGTGGGCGCCGATCTCCGCGATCCACTCCAGGCCGAGTTCCTCGGCCTTGGCCTTGCTCATCACCACGACCGCGGCGGCGCCGTCGGAGATCTGCGAGGAGCTGCCGGCCGTGATCGTGCCGTCCTTGGCGAAGGCCGGACGCAGCTTGCCCAGGGACTCGGCGGTGGTCTCGCCGCGGATGCCCTCGTCCTTGCTGAAGACGACCGGCTCGCCCTTGCGCTGCGGGATCTCCACGGGGGTGATCTCGGCCTCGAAGAGCCCGTTCTTCTGGGCCGCTGCGGCCCGCTGGTGGGAGCGCGCGGCGATCTCGTCCTGCTCCGCCCGGGCGATGCCCAGACGGGTGTTGTGCTTCTCGGTCGACTCGCCCATCGCGATGTTCTCGAAGGCGTCCGTCAGACCGTCGTGCGCCATCGCGTCGAGCATCTCGACGGCGCCGTACTTGTAGCCCTCGCGGGACTTCGGGAGCAGGTGCGGGGCGTTGGTCATGGACTCCTGGCCGCCCGCGACGACGACGTCGAATTCACCGGCGCGGATGAGCTGGTCGGCCAGCGCGATCGCGTCGAGGCCGGAGAGGCAGACCTTGTTGATGGTCAGGGCGGGGACGTTCATCGGGATCCCGGCCTTGACGGCGGCCTGACGTGCCGGGATCTGCCCCGCCCCGGCCTGCAGGACCTGGCCCATGATCACGTACTGCACCTGGTCGCCGCCGATGCCCGCCCGGTCCAGCGCCGCCTTGATGGCGACACCGCCCAGATCCGCGCCGGAGAAGGTCCGCAGGGATCCCAGGAGCCGGCCCATGGGGGTGCGCGCTCCCGCCACGATCACTGAGGTGCTGCCGTTGGTGCCGTTCGTTGCAGACATGCGGTGCGGCCTTCCTTTGCAGGGAAGTTAACGAGGGTTCCCGTCAATGTACTGAGCGGTACGCGCCGGGTCACCGGCAAGCAGGTGTGATCGCGCGCACGTTGCGTAACCAGCCATGAGAGGGGTGCACTGGAGCCATGCTGACGCGAATCGACCACATCGGGATCGCCTGTTTCGACCTCGACAAGACTGTCGAGTTCTACCGTGCCACGTACGGCTTCGAGGTGTTCCACTCCGAGGTCAACGAGGAGCAGGGCGTCCGGGAGGCCATGCTCAAGATCAATGAGACCTCGGACGGCGGAGCCTCCTACCTCCAGCTTCTGGAGCCCACCCGCGAGGACTCCGCGGTGGGCAAGTGGCTTGCCAAGAACGGCGAGGGCGTGCACCACATCGCCTTCGGCACCGCGGACGTCGACGGCGACTCCGAGGCCATCCGCGGCAAGGGTGTGCGGGTCCTCTACGACGAGCCCAGGACGGGTTCGATGGGGTCGCGGATCACCTTCCTGCACCCCAAGGACTGCCATGGGGTTCTCACCGAACTTGTCACCGCGGTGCCCCCTGCCGCGGCGGACCACTGACCTTTGCCTTCCCCGGCCGGTAGAGTGCAGCTTCGGCCGGGGTAAGGGAGTGGGGCTCGGTCCATACCCTGCCGATGATCTGACACCATTTCTTCGGAAGGGTCAGCTCCGAGGGGTGCGAGTCCGTACGACGTGACGTGTACGGGGCGAGCACTGCAGTATCCGGAGACGGCCGCCACCATGACCAGGGGACGGATGGGACCGCGCAGTGCGGGGCAACGACCGCTACGAGGCTGACGACCACCTCTCGCAGTTCGAGGCCGAGATGGAGCGGCTGAAGAGCGAGCGGGACAAGGCCGTTCAGCACGCCGACGACCTCGGCTACCAGGTCGAGGTGCTGCGCGCCAAGCTCCATGAGGCGCGCCGCAACCTCGCGACCCGCCCTGCCTACGACAACGTCAGCCATCAGGCCGAACAACTGCTGCGCAATGCGCAGATCCAGGCCGATCAGCTGCGTTCGGACGCCGAGCGGGAGGTCCGCGAGGCGCGGGCACAGACCCAGCGGCTGCTGCAGGAGCAGTCCGAGCGGCAGTCCCGGCTGGAGGCCGAGCTGCACGCCGAGGCGGTCACCCGCCGCCAGCGGCTCGACGAGGAGCTCAACGAGCGCCGCCAGACCGTCGAGTCACACGTCAACGAGAACGTCGCCTGGGCCGAACAGCTGCGCGCCCGCACGGAGTCTCAGGCCCGCCGGCTGATGGAGGAGTCCCGGGCGGAGGCCGAGCAGGCGCTGACGGCCGCCCGCGCCGAGGCCCAGCGGCTGGCCGAACGCGCCCGTGAGCGGCTCGGCTCCGAGGCGGAGCAGGCCCGCGGCGAGGCGGAAGCCCTCCTGCGCCGGGCGCGCACCGACGCCGAGCGGCTGCTGAACGCCGCGTCCAGCCAGGCCCAGGAGGCCACCGACCAGGCCGAACAGCTGCGCACCAGCGTCGGCAGCGAGTCGGAGGAGGCCCGCCGGCAGGCCGCGGAGCTGACCCGTACCGCCGAGGCCCGCATCCAGGAGGCCGACACGGCGCTGCGCGAGGCGCGCGCCGAGGCGGAGAAGCTCGTCGAAGAGGCGCAGCAGGCCGCCTCCAAGCGGCTGTCGGCGGTCGAGTCGGACAACGAGCAGCGCACCCGCACCGCCAAGACGGAGATCGCCCGGCTGGTCGGGGAGGCCACCAAGGAGGCCGAGGCGCTCAAGGCCGAGGCCGAGCAGCTGCGCACCGACGCCCGCACGGAGTCCGAACGGCTGCTCGCCGAGGCCCAGGAGTCCGCCCGGTCCCAGGCCGCCGAGGACTCCGCCGCACAGCTGGCGAAGGCCGCGCGCACCGCCGAGGAGGTGTTGACCAAGGCGTCGGAGGACGCCAAGGCCACCACCAAGGCCGCCGCCGAGGAGGCCGAACGGCTGCGCCACGAGGCCGAGTCCGAGGCGGACCGGCTGCGCGAGGAGGCGCACGACACCGTCGCGCAGCTCAAGGGCGCGGCGAAGGACGACACCAAGGAGTACCGCGCCAAGACCGTCGAACTCCAGGAGGAGGCGCGGCGGCTGCGCGGCGAGGCCGAGCAGCTGCGGGCGGACGCGGTCGCCGAGGGCGAGCGGATCCGCAGCGAGGCCCGCCGCGAGGCGGTCCAGCAGATCGAGGAGGCGGCCGGGTCCGCCGAGGAGCTGCTGGGCAAGGCCAAGAACGATGCCGAGGAGACCCGTTCGGGCGCCGTCGCGGAGAGCGAGCGGGTGCGGACGGAGGCCATCGAACGCGCCACGTCGCTGCGCCGGCAGGCCGAGGAGGCCCTGGAGCGGGCCCGCTCGGAGGCCGAGGAGCTGCTCACCGAGGGCGCCCAGGCCGCCGAGATGGTCACCACCGAGGCGGAGGAGTCCGCCGCCCGGCTGCGCGCCGAGGCCGAGGAGGCCGCGCAGGAACGGCGGGCCGAGGCGCAGGCCGAGCTGGACCGGCTGCGCACCGAGGCGGAGGAGAAGGTCACCGCCGCCGAGCAGCGGCTGCGCGACGCCCGCGCCGAGGCGGAGGGGCTGCGCCGCGAGACCCAGGAGGAGGCGGCCCGCCTCAAGGCGGAGTCGGCCGAGCGGCGCCGGACGCTGGAGCAGCAGGCCGAGGAGGAGACCGAGCGGCTGCGCGCCGAGGCCGCCGCCGACGTCTCCGCGGCACGGGACGAGGCCGAGGCGGTGGCCGTACGGCTGCGCGCCGAGGCGGCGGCCGAGGCCGAGCGGCTGAAGGCGGAGGCGCAGGAGACCGCGGACCGGGTGCGCGCGGAGGCGGCGACCGCCGCGGAGCGCACGGGCACGGAGGCGGCGCAGGCACTGGCCGCGGCCCAGGAGGAGGCCGCGCGGCGGCGCCGGGAGGCCGAGCAGCAGCTGGGCGAGGCCCGCGAGGAGGCCCACCAGGAGCGCACCGCGGCGCGCGAGCAGAGCGAGGAGCTGCTGGCGGCGGCCCGTACCCGGGTCGGCGAGGCCCAGGAGGAGGCCGAGCGGCTGGTCGAGGACGCCGACCGGCGGGCCGGCGAGCTGATGGCGGCGGCCGAGCAGACCGCCCAGCAGGTGCGGGACTCCGTCGCGGGGCTGCACGAGCAGGCCGGTGAGGAGATCGCCGGGCTGCGTTCGGCGGCCGAGCACGCCGCGGAGCGCACCACCGCCGAGGCGCAGGACGAGGCGGACCGGCTCCGCAAGGAGGCCTACGAGGAGCGCGAGCGCGCCTCCGAGGAGGCCGTCCGGGTGCGCCAGGAGGCGCAGGAGGCGCGGGACGACGCGAAGTCCCTCGCCGAACGGGCGGTCTCCGAGGCCATCGAGGAGGCCGAGGGGCTGCGCGCCGAGGCGGCCGCGGGGCTCGACGAGGCACGCCGGGAAGCCAGCACGCTGCGCACCGAGGCCGCCGAGCAGGCCGACCGGCTGGTGTCGGAGGCGAACGCGCAGGCCGAGAAGCTGGTCGGCGACGCCACCGCGAAGGCACAGCAGCTGCGCACCGACGCCTCGGACGCGCTGGCGTCGGGCGAGCAGGACGCGGCCCGGGCCCGTGCGGAGGCGCGCGACGACGCGAACCGGATGCGCGCGGACGCCGCGGAGCAGGCCGACCGGCTGATCACCGAGGCCCGCACGGAGGCCGAACGGATCGTCACCGAGGCCACCGAGCTGACGTCTTCGGCGCAGGGCGACGCCGACCGGATCGTCCAGGAGGCCCAGCAGGCCGCCGACCGGATGCGCACGGAGGGCGAGCAGCAGGCCCAGGCACTGGTCGCGGAGGCGACCGGGATGGCCGAGCGGCTGCGCGCCGAAGCGGCCGAGGCGCTGGAGAGCGCCCGGGTGGACGCGGAGCGCACCGGCGACCAGGCGCGCGAGGCGGCGAACAAGACCCGCTCGGACGCCGCCGAGCAGGCCGACCAGCTGATGACGGAGGCCGCGACCGAGGCCGAGCGGCTCCGTACGGAGGCCGCGGAGACGACCGCGGACGCCGAGCGGGACGCGGACCGCACCCGGGCCGACGCCCGGGAGCAGGCGGACCGGATGCACGCGACGGCCACCGCGGAGGCCGACCGGCTGCGGACGGACGCGGCCGAGACGGTCACCGCCGCGCAGGAGCACGCCAACCGCACCCGCAACGAGTCCGCGAAGGTCAAGGAGGACGCGCAGGCCGCGGCCGAGCGGACCCGCACCGAGGCCCAGCAGGAGGCGGACCGGCTGCTCGACGAGGCGCGCAAGGACGCGGCCCAGCGCCGCGGGGACGCCGCCGAGCAGGCCGACCAGCTCGTCGCGCGGGCCCAGGAGGAGGCGCTCAAGGCGGCCACCGCCGCCGAGGAGCAGGCCGACACGATGGTGGGGGCGGCCCGCAAGGAAGCCGAGCGGGTCCTCGCGGAGGCGGCCTCCGACGGCAACGAGCGGGTGGAGAAGGCCCGCACGGACGCGAACACCCTGCTGGAGGAGGCCCGCCGCGACGCCACCGGCATCCGCGAGCGCGCCGAGGAACTGCGCCAGCGGATCGAGTCCGAGGTCGAGGAGCTGCACGAGCGGGCCCGCCGGGAGTCGGCGGAGACGATGAAGAACGCCGGCGAACGCGTCGACAAGCTCATCGCGCAGGCCACCGCCCAGCAGGTGGAGGCCGAGGAGAAGGCCGACCGGATGGTCGCGGACGCCAACAGCGAGGCGAGCAAGGTCCGGATCTCGGCGGTGAAGAAGGCCGAGGGCCTGATCAAGGAGGCCGAGAACAAGAAGGCCGAGGCGGTGCGCGACGCGGAGGCACGGCGCCGCGAGGCCGAGGAGGAGGCCGCCCGCATCGTGGACGAGGGCAAGCGGGAGCTGGAGGTCCTGGTGCGCCGGCGCGAGGACATCAACGCCGAGATCTCCCGCGTCCAGGACGTGCTGGAGGCGCTGGAGTCGTTCGAGACGCCGGGCGGCAACGGGGAGGGCAAGGGCGGGGGTGTGAAGGCGGCCGCCGGAGCGGGGGCAACTCGTTCGAGTGGCAAGCAGTCTGAAGGGTAGCCACTCAAATGAGGGGACATTCTCCAGATCAAACCGGCATTGACTCGATGACACGCCGTTATGGCCCCTAGGATTCTCCGTATCACCTCACCGGTCTCTTCGACAGGAACCCCATGAGCGACACTTCCTCCCCCTTCGGCTTCGAGCTCGTGCGGCGTGGGTACGACCGCGGTCAGGTGGACGACCGCATTACGAAGCTCGTCGCCGACCGCGACAGCGCGCTGGCCCGCATCACGTCGCTGGAAAAGCGGATCGAGGAGTTGCACCTCGAGACGCAGAACGCCCAGGCGCAGGTCAATGACGCCGAACCGTCCTACGCGGGCCTGGGTGCGCGCGTGGAGAAGATCCTCCGGCTCGCCGAGGAAGAGGCGAAGGATCTGCGCGAGGAGGCCCGCCGGGCCGCCGAGCAGCACCGTGAGCTGGCCGAGTCGGCCGCCCAGCAGGTCCGCAACGACGCCGAGGCGTTCGCCGCCGAGCGCAAGTCGAAGGCGGAGGACGAGGGCGCCCGGATCGTCGAGAAGGCCAAGGGCGAGGCGTCCACGCTGCGCTCCGAGGCCCAGAAGGACGCGCAGTCCAAGCGCGAGGAGGCGGACTCCCTCTTCGAGGAGACCCGCGCCAAGGCGGCCCAGGCCGCCGCGGACTTCGAGACCAACCTCGCCAAGCGCCGTGAGCAGTCCGAGCGCGACCTGGCCTCGCGTCAGGCCAAGGCCGAGAAGCGGCTCGCCGAGATCGAGCACCGCGCCGAGCAGCTCCGCCTGGAGGCCGAGAAGCTGCGCACGGACGCGGAGCGCCGGGCCCGCCAGACGGTGGAGACCGCGCAGCGCCAGGCCGAGGACATCGTGGCGGACGCCAACGCCAAGGCGGACCGCATCCGCAGCGAATCCGAGCGCGAGCTGGCGGCGCTGACCAACCGCCGCGACTCGATCAACGCGCAGCTGACCAACGTCCGCGAGATGCTCGCGACGCTGACCGGTGCGGCGGTGGCCGCGGCCGGTGCGCCCGGCGAGGAGGAGACCGTCTCGCGCGGCGTCCCCGCCCAGCAGACCCGCTGACCCTCCCCCGCCGGCTCACGCCGGCCGGCGACCCGGCAGGTTTCGGCCCGCCGCTTCCCCCGCCCCCGTACCGCCGTTTGGGTGGTCGCGGGGGCGCGGTGCGTACAGGGGGGTCAGCCGGGCGGCCCCGCTCCGGTGGCCGGGGCCCACGGCCGGGCCTAGCGTGCCGTACATGATCGAGCTCGAGGGGCTGACCAAGCATTACGGCGACAAGGTCGCCGTGGACAACCTCACCTTCGCGGTTCGGCCCGGCATCGTCACCGGCTTCCTCGGCCCCAACGGCGCGGGCAAGTCGACCACCATGCGGATGATGCTCGACCTGGACAACCCGACGGCGGGGACGGTCCGGATCGACGGCAAGCACTACCGCCAGCTGCAGGATCCGCTCACCTACATCGGGGCGCTGCTGGAGGCGAAGTCGGTGCACGGCGGCCGCAGCGCCGCCAACCATCTGCTGTGTCTGGCGCAGAGCAACGGCCTCGCGCGCCGCCGGGTCTTTGAGGTGCTGGACACCGTGGGGCTGAGCGCGGTCGCCAAGAAGCGGGCGAAGGGGTTCTCGCTCGGGATGAGCCAGCGGCTGGGCATCGCCGCGGCGCTGCTCGGCGATCCGCAGGTCCTGCTCTTCGACGAGCCGGTCAACGGCCTCGACCCCGAGGGCATCCACTGGATCCGCAACCTGATGAAGAATCTCGCGGCCCAGGGCCGGACCGTGTTCGTCTCCTCGCATCTGATGAGCGAGATGGCGCTGACCGCCGAGCATCTGATCGTGATCGGGCAGGGCCGGCTGATGGCCGACACCTCCATGCGGGACTTCATCCAGCAGAACTCCCGGTCCTACGTCCGGATGCGGTCCCCGGAGCAGGAGAAGCTGCTGGATCTGCTGCACTCCGAGGGCATCGAGGCGGTGACGGCCGGCAACGGCACGCTGGAGGTCGACGGGGTGCCCGCCGACCGGCTGGGCGAGCTGGCCGCGGCGCACCAGCTGGTGCTGCACGAGCTGAGCCCCCAGCAGGCGTCCCTGGAGGAGGCGTTCATGCAGCTGACGGCGGGATCGGTGGAGTACCACGCGCGCGACGGCGAGCCGGTGCCGGCGCAGGCGGGCTCCGCGCCCGGCGCCCGGCCCCCGGGCCCCCCGCAGCCGGCCGGGGCACGGCCCGGCGAGCCGCAGCCGTCCGGCTGGGGTGCCGACTGGCAGAAGAAGAGGAGCTGACGGATGGCGGCACTCGGGCAGGTCATTCGGTCGGAGTGGACCAAGATCAGATCGGTGCGGTCCACGGTGTGGACGCTGGGCATCGCCGCGGTGCTCACCATCGCGCTGGGCATGCTGATCTGCTTCCTGGCCAGCAACGACTTCCACTCCATGCCGGCCAGGCAGCGGCTGTCGTTCGACGCCACCAACATCAGCTTCTCCGGGATGGGGCTGGGCCAGCTCGCGATGATCGTCTTCGGGGTGCTGGTGGTCTCCAACGAGTACAGCACCGGCATGATCCGGGCCTCGCTGGCGGCGGTCCCGCAGCGCGGCACCTTCCTGTTCTGCAAGCTGCTGGTGGCCACCGTGCTGGTCTTCGCGGTCGGCCTGGCGACCAGCTTCGTGGCCTTCTTCGCGGGACAGGCGATGCTCGGCGACCTGCGCGCGCACCTGGGCGATCCGGGCGTGCTGCGCGCGGTGTTCGGCGGTGGGCTCTACATGACGCTGATCGCGCTGTTCTCGATGGCGGTGGCCGTGATGCTGCGCAGTCCGATGCTGTCGCTGGGCATCCTGATGCCGTTCTTCTTCCTCATCTCCAACATCCTCGGCAACGTCTCGGCGACCCGGAAGGTCGGCCGCTATCTGCCGGACCAGGCGGGCTCGAAGATCATGCAGGTGGTCGCGCCCACCAACAGCGATGTGCCGTACGGGCCGTGGGGCGGGCTCGGCATCATGATCGCCTGGACGGTGGTCGCGCTGATCGGCGGCTATGTCCTGCTGAAGCGGCGGGACGCGTAGCCCCCGCCCGCGAAGCGGCCCGTCACCCGCCCCTGCGCAGGTGACGGGCCGGCCCGGCGTCCCGTCGCGATTGACGGGAACCGTCAATCTCCGGATAGCCTCCTAACCCTCACGGGGGTACGAGGACGCCTCTGCCCCGAGGCATCTCGCGAGGGGCGGAGAATGATCGAGGCAGTCGGCCTGACGAAGCGCTACGGCGCCAAGACGGCCGTGTACAACCTGTCGTTCCAGGTACGGCCGGGCACGGTGACCGGCTTCCTGGGGCCCAACGGCTCCGGCAAGTCGACCACGATGCGCATGATCCTGGGCCTGGACGCACCGACCTCGGGGCGCGCGACCATCGCCGGCCGCCCCTACCGCCAGCTCCCCAACGCCCCGCGCCAGGTGGGCGCGCTGCTCGACGCCAAGGCCGTGCACGGCGGGCGCAGCGCGCGCCAGCATCTGCTCTCGCTCGCCCAGCTGTCGGGCATCCCGGCTCCCCGGGTCGACGAGGTGCTCAAGGTGGTCGGTCTCCAGGACGTGGCGGGACGGCGCTCCCAGGGCTTCTCGCTCGGCATGGGCCAGCGGCTGGGCATCGCCGCGGCGCTGCTCGGCGATCCGCAGGTCCTCCTCTTCGACGAGCCGGTCAACGGCCTCGACCCCGAGGGCATCCTGTGGGTGCGCAACCTGATGAAGCAGCTGGCGTCCGAGGGCCGTACGGTCTTCGTCTCCTCGCACCTGATGAGCGAGATGGCGCTGACCGCCGAACATCTGATCGTGATCGGCCGCGGCCAGCTGCTGGCGGACATGTCGGTCAAGGACTTCATCTCGGCCCACTCCGCCGACTTCGCCCGGGTCCGCACCCCGGACTCCGCGCCGGAGCAGCGCGAGAAGCTGACCGCCGCGCTCGGTGAGGCGGGCGGGCAGGTCACCCACGAGCCGGACGGCGCGCTGCGGGTGGCGGGCCTGCCGCTCCCCCGCATCAGCGACCTCGCGCACGCCGCCGAGGTCCGGCTGTGGGAGCTGTCGCCGCACCAGGCGTCCCTGGAGGAGGCGTACATGCGGATGACGCAGGGCGCCGTGGACTACCGCTCGACGGCCGACGCGCGGGCCGGTCTGCAGGAGGCCCCCGCCGGGTACGCCCCGCAGGGTCCCGGCCCGCAGGGGTATCCGGGTGGTCCCGGGTACCCGGCCGGTCAGCCGGGCATGCCGGGCCAGGTCCCGGCGGGCATGCCCGGGCCGGGCCACCCGAATCCGTACGCCCAGGCGCCCGGCGCCGCTCCCGGGCCGGCTCAGGGTCACCCGTACGGGGCTCCCGCGTCGTACGCCGCGCCTCACCCGTACGGGCAGCAGCCCGCCGCGCCGATGCCGCCCGCGGCCCCGTTCGCGCCGCCCGCCGCCCCCGCAGACCAGCCCACGCCGCACCACGAGGAAGCCCGATGACCAGCCCTCAGCAGCCGCAGCCTGAGCGCGGACCCGACGACACCGGCGCCCGGGAGCAGCCGCTGCCGGCCGCGCCGCCGATGCCGCCCCAGGCACCGCCCGCCGCCCCCGCGCGGCCCGGTCCGCAGCAGCCGCAGCAGCCCGGTCAGCAGCCGCCGCCCGCCGCGGAGCCGGGCACGATGATGCTCCAGCCCCAGCAGCCCCCCGCGCCGCAGCCGCCCGCCGGGGAGCCCGGCACCATGACGCTGCAGGCGCAGCAGCCCCCGGCGCAGCAGGCCCCCGGGCAGCCCGCGCCGTCCCCGCGGGCCGGGGAGCCGGGCACGATGATGCTCCAGCCCCAGCAGGCCGCGCCGCAGCCACTGGCGGCACACGGACCGGGCCGGGACGCCGGCACGATGATGCTCCAGCCCCAGGCGCAGCAGCCCGCCCCCGCGCAGCCGCCCGCCCAGGACCGGCCGCAGCACCACCCCCACGCCCCGCAGCCCGTCCCGCAGCAGGCCCACCCCCAGCAGGCGCACCCGCAGCAGGCCTGGGCCGGAGCGGGTGGCTACGTCTCGCCCATCCCCGTGCGCCCCACCCACCTCGGCCATGCGCTGGCCTCCGAGTGGACGAAGATCCGCTCGCTGCGCTCGACGATCTGGACGCTGGGCGTGATGGTCGCCCTGACCGTGGGCATCGGCCTGCTGGCCACCCTCGCGGCGGGCTCGGACCGCGAGATGGACCCGCTGCTCGGCGTCGGCTTCGTCGGCGTACTGCTCGGCAGCCTGTGCGTGATCACCCTGGGCGTGCTGTCGATCTCGTCCGAGTACGGCACCGGCATGATCCGTACGACGCTGACCGCCTGCCCCAGCCGCGTCCGGGTGCTGACCGCGAAGTCCGTCGTGTTCTTCACCCTCGCGCTGGTGCTCACGACCGTCGCGACCACCGTGGTCGCGCTGCTCGACGCCGCCATGCTGCGCGGCCCCGAGCCGACCGCCGACCAGTGGCTGCGCGCCACCCTCGGCGCCGGTCTGTACGTCGCGCTGCTCGGTCTGCTGGCGCTGGCCGTCGGCACCCTGCTGCGGCACTCGGCGGGCGCCATCAGCACGATGATGGGCGTCGTGCTGCTGCCGATGCTGCTGGCGCTGTTCCTCCAGGGCGAGAGCGTCAAGGACCTCCAGCGGGTGCTGATCGAGTACTCGGTGCCCAGCGCCCTGGCGCAGCTTTACGACATCCCGTTCCTGACCACCGGCCCCAGCGGCTGGACCCCGCTGCTGATCCTGGCCGGGGTGACCGCGGTGGTGCTCGGCGGCGCCTACGCCGCCGTCGCGCAGCGCGACGTCTGACCCCGCCCGCCGCTCGACCGCTCAGTATCTGGGCGCGTTCCGGGACCGCTGGAGCCGTGCGCTCCGGCGGTCCCGTGCGTTCCAGCACGCCCTGTGCCAGTGCCGGCGGTCGTCGACGTCGCCGTGCTGCTGCCAGGCGACGACGTGCGGCACCCCGGGCGGGATCTCCTGGTCGCAGCCGGGGCAGCGGTAGTGCTTGGCCGCGCCGCCACCGCCCAGTTGCCGGACGACCCAGGTCTCACCGCGCCACTCCTCGGTACGTTCCAGGCCGTAACGGTCACCGCCCGTGCGGTCGATGGGCTTCGCGCCGCCGTGCTGGCGGTTTCGACGCGGGGACACAGAGCACCTCGGAGGGTCACGGGGTCACGGGATGTCACCAGCGTACGCGGCTCGGTCAGGGGTGGACTCCGCTCGGCAGGATTCTGCGATCATCGGGAAATTTCCCGTCAGGCCGTGCCCTTGGCACGTGTCACCCGTTGTTGCCGGTGGGGGGAGTCGCGTCGGCTGCGAGGAGGCAGAGAGCGATGCGCGTTGGGGCTTTCATCCTGGCCGCTCAATTCCCGGGCCAGGGACAGGGGGAAGCACTGCACCGCGCGGTGCGCTCCGCGGAGATCGCGGAGGAGGCCGGACTCGACGACGTCTGGCTGGCGGAACACCATTTCGTGCCGTACGGCGTCTGTCCGAGCGCGGTGACGCTGGCGGCCCTGCTGCTGGGGCGCACCCGCCGGATCGGCGTCGGCACGGCGGTCAGCGTGCTGCCGACCCAGCATCCGGTGGCGCTCGGGGAGCAGGCGGCGCTGCTGCATCTGACCACCGGCGGCCGCTTCACGCTCGGTGTGGGCCGGGGCGGGCCCTGGGTGGATCTGGAGGTCTTCGGCGCCGGGCTCGCCGCGTACGACCACGGCTTCCCCGAGTCCCTCGACCTGCTGCTGCGCTGGCTGCGCGAGCCGCGGGTCGGCGCGGCGGGCGAGCGCTACGCGTTCCGGGAGGTGGCGGTGGTGCCGCGGTCGGATCAGGCGCTGACCGCTCCGGACGATCCCTGCGCCGGGCCCCCGGGCCCACCCGTGGTGGTGGCCTGCACCTCCCCCGCCTCGGTGCGCACGGCCGCCGCGCGCGGACTGCCGATGCTGCTGGGCATGCACTGCGGCGACGAGGAGAAGGCGGAGATGGTCGCGCTGTGGCGCTCGGCCGCCCTGGAGGCGGGCCGGGACGGCGACGAGGTGGCCGCGGCCGCGCACGTCTCGGCGGGCGTGGTGCAGATCGCCGATGCCCGCGAGGCGGCACGGGAGTCGCTGACGAAGGCGATGCCCGGCTGGCTGCGGCAGGGCCTGGGCGCGCATGTGACCGTCGACGGCCGCTACCGCGCGATGCGTGATCCGCTGGCGTACACGGAGTTGCTGTGCGGGCTGCACCCCGTCGGCCCGCCGCGGTGGTGTGCGGACCGGCTGGCGGCGACGTCGGAGCGTACGGGCATCACCCGCTTCGCGCTGCTCGTCGAGGGCTCCGGTGATCTCGCGGCGACGGAGGAGAATGTGCGCCGGCTGGGCGCGGAAGTCCTGCCGCAGGTGGGGTGACAGGTCCGGGGCGCCGCCGTGCGCGGGTGGGGGCACCCGCGCGCGGTGAAGCCCCGCGCCGTGCCCGGGAGTTGTCCCCGTCCTGGGAGAGTGCTGCCGCTGGCACACCGGAACGGTGCGTCTCACAACCCTGTGCGCAGCGGCAGCAACGGCGGTCAGCAGTCGCGGAGTTGCGGCGACTGATTCAGCAGCTGGCCCCGTATGGAGGTGAAGCGGGCCAGACGGTCGTCCACCGCCGGGTCGAGCGGGAAGACCGCGACCCGGTGGCAGTTCTGAAAGGCGAGCCGCACACCGAAGTGGCGCTCCAGCGAACCACGGATGGCGTCACTCGCCAGTGCGCGAAGCAGCTGCCCGCGCGCCTGCTCGTCCGGCGGAGGCGTCTGATTGTCGGCGAACTCTCCGCCGTCGACCTTCAGCTGAGCCACCAGAGAGCTGATCATCCCCCATGCGAAGGGCAGGGAGGTCCGGACGCAGTCGACAAATGCGGCTTCGTCGACCTCGCCTCGCTCGGCCTGTTCGAGGAGGGCCGGTGAGACGTCGAGCGACATGAGGTTCTCCTCTCGCGGCCCCGCCGGGACGGACGGGGCCTAGGGACGGGACAAGGGGTTTCGCGACACAGCGTGTTCGCCTCACGACCCCCCGCTTCAACGGTATGCCGCGCAAGGGGCCCGCACCAGGAGATTGCACATACAACCGGCCATTGGCGAGCGCCGGGGGTGCGGGGATTTCCCCCGTAAAGGCACAGTGACCCAGGGCGAATCGCGTGCGGGGCCCCCGGTCGAGTAGCGTTTCGCCCCATGCGTCTCGTCATCGCCCGCTGCTCCGTGGACTACGCGGGCCGGCTCACCGCCCACCTCCCCTCGGCCCCCCGCCTCATCCTGGTGAAGGCCGACGGCTCCGTCTCCGTTCACGCGGACGACCGGGCCTACAAACCCCTCAACTGGATGTCGCCGCCGTGCACCCTCAAGGAGGGCGACGGGGACGTGTGGACGGTGGAGAACAAGGGCGGCGAGAAGCTCATCATCACCCTGGAGGAGGTCATGCACGACTCCTCGCACGAACTCGGCGTCGACCCCGGGCTCATCAAGGACGGGGTGGAGGCGCACCTCCAGGAGCTGCTCGCGGACCGGATCGAAACCCTCGGCGAGGGATACTCCCTGATTCGGCGTGAATACCCCACTGCCATCGGCCCGGTGGATATCTTGTGCCGGGACGCCGATCACCGGACCGTCGCCGTGGAGATCAAGCGGCGCGGTGAGATCGACGGTGTCGAGCAGCTCACCCGCTACCTCGAACTCCTCAACCGTGACCCGCATCTGGCCCCGGTGAAGGGCGTCTTCGCCGCTCAGGAGATCAAGCCGCAGGCGCGGGTGCTGGCCACCGACCGCGGCATCGACTGTGTCGTCCTGGACTACAACGCGCTGCGCGGCATCGAGGACGACAAGCTCCGGCTGTTCTGACCCCGTCGGCACCCGGGGGGCTTCTCGGCCATGATCCCCCGGGGCGGACCTCCGAGAACCACACAGCGCGACGGCCCGGTCGTGGACCGGGCCGCCGCGCTGTGGTGTGCGGACCGTCAGCCCGCCGGGGAACTCGCCGTACCGGCGGAGGAGGCGCCGCCGTCCGACGGCGTGCCACCGGGCGTGCGGCCCCCCGTGGAGCCGCCGGAGGGGGCGGCCGCGGACTGGGAGGGGCTCTCCGTCGACGGCTTGCCCGTGGGGGGCTTGCTGGGGGTCGGGCTGGTGCTGTCGGTCGGCTCGTCCGACGGCGGGGGACTGCTCGGCTCGTCGGTCGGCGGCTTCGTGGGACGCGTCGGCCGGCCGGTGGGCGTGGTGGGCCGTCCGGTCGGTTCGGTGGGGCCGGTCGTCGGGTCCGTCGGGCCGGTGCTGGGTCCGGCGGGCGAACCACTGGCACCGGGGCTGCCGGCCGACGGGGACGGGGACGCCGGGTGCCCGGGAGTGCCGGGGCGGGGAGTGCCGGGCCGCAACGGCAGCTGGTCGGTGCCGGTGGCGGGCTGCTCCGCCGGGTCGTCGCTGGAGGCGCCGTCGTCGTCCGAGGTCTGTTCGGTGCTGACCTTGTCGTCGTGGTGCTCGTTGCCGGACGGCATGCCGAGGGTGACGACGGTGCCGAGGACCGCGGCCAGCAGGGCGCCGGCGCCGGCGGCCACGACATTGCGGCGGGCCCGGCCGAACACCCGCTTGCCGCCCTTTCCGCCGCTCGCGGTCACGGCCGGGACGGCCGCCGTGGCGGCGGTCGGGGAGGAGCCGCGGGCGACGATGGTCGCCGCCCCCTCGGCGGGCGTCGCCCGCGCCACCGCCGCCGTCACGCCGCCGGGCGGGGTGGCCGCCGGGCTCTTCGCCAGGTCGGGCTTGCGCGCGGCGGCGCCGGACGCCTGCGGAAGGGTGGTGGTGGCCGCGGCGGCGGCAGCGGCCCGCGAGCTGTCGGTGACCAGTGCCAGGGCACGGCGTCCGGCCACCGCGCCGTCGCGGTCGGAGAGCACCCCGCGCAGCCCGATGGAGGCCTCCAGCTCGGCGCGCGCCCGGTCGAGGTTGCCGGTGCACAGCGCCAGCACCCCCAGCTCGTGGTGGAAGTAGGCCTCCTCGGCGACCTCGCCGGCCAGCCGTGCGGCCTCCTGGCCGTGCCGCAGGGTGCGCTCCCAGGCGTTCCAGTGCAGCGCCGCGGCGAACGCCGGGGCGGCCGTCCGGGCGAGCAGCACGGCCGCGCTGGTGTGCCCGCTCTCCCGGCTGCCGGTCAGCACGCCCATCGCGGCCAGCGCCACACCGGACTCCGCGGCGGCCCGCTCGGGAGTGACCGAGGGGTGACCGGCCCACCAGGCGTAGTGCTGGGCGACGGTGTGGGCCCGGGCGGCGGCGCCCTCCGCGTAGCCGGCCGCGGTCAGCTGGTCCTGGACGGTGGCGGCGAGCCGGTAGTGGCCCGCGACCGGGGTGATCAGCCCGCAGTCCAGGAGGTCGCCGAGGGCGGCGTCGGCGTGGGTGTCCTCGGTGAGGGCCGGCAGGTGCGCCGGGTGCGGCAGTTCGCCGCCGAGGGCGACGGCCAGGCGCAGCGTCTCCCGCGCGGCCTCGCTCAGCCGGGAGGCCAGCAGCGGGGCGGGGGCGGCGGCCTCGCCGAGGGACGGCAGCGGCACCTCGGGCCGCTCGTCCGCCCCGGCGTCCGGTGCGCCGGCGTCCGGCGCCTCCGCGGGGAAGAGGCCGTAGCCGTCGTCGAGCGCGCCCGGCCCGGCGAGCAGCCGGTCGCGCTGCCGCAGCAGGGCGGCCGCCTGCACGAACCGCAGCGGCAGCCCCTCGGACTCGAACCAGAGGTCGGCCGCCCAGGCCTCCTCGTCGTCGGTGAGCGGCCGCTCCACGGCGCGCTCCAGCATCCGCACGCAGCCGCCGCGGCCGAGGCCGCCGAGGAAGACCTCTTCGAGGTGCGAGGCGGGGCTGGGGGCCGCGACGTCGGGGGTGGCGGCGATCAGGAAGGCGCACTCGGGGGTGGCGTCGAGCAGTTCGTCGAGCGCGGCGCCGCCGAACTCCAGGTCGTCCAGCACGACGATCGCGCCGATCCCGGCGACCCTGCGCAGCATCCCGGCCCGGTCGGGGCGGTGCTGCGGGGCCCGGTGGGCGGCCGCGAACAGCGCGTAGAGCAGGTCGGTGGCGTTGCGGTGGTAGCCGGACAGCCGGATCACCCCGTCCGGGGCGAGGTCGGCGCAGGCCTCCGCGACGGCGTCCAGCAGCCGGGTGCGGCCCGAGCCGGAGGGGCCGGTGACGCGTACCGAGCGGCCGCGGGAGAGCAGCCGGACCAGCCGCTCGGTGTCCTCGGTGCGCTCTTCGAGGACGGTCTGGCGCCCGGCGGCCCCGGACGGGCCGGGGGGCGGCGGAGGCGCCGCCGCGCGGGCGGCCGCGTCGCGTTCCTCCTGGCCGAGCTTCTCGGGGGCGGCGGGGACCTCACCCGGCGGGCAGGGTTCTATTTCGCTGCCGTCGACGGGATTGACGGTGAGGAGGTAGCCGCCGGAGACGACCCGGACGACGCGGGCGAGCCCCCTGGAGCCGCTCTGCGGGCCGACGGGCACGGGGACCGGCGGCTCGGCGGGGGCGTCCTGCTCGTCGTACTCCGCGGGCCCCCGGTGCGTGTTCGGGTCCATGCTGAAAGCTCCCAGATGCTTCGTTCCGCGCCGCCTCCGACGGGCACCCAGGAGGCCGGGCGTCGTGCCGGCTGCGCTTGTCCGGCTCCGGCGGCTGGTCTCGCCGTCGCGTCCGGTCCGGATCCCGCCGCGGATGGTGACATACGGGCGGGATCCGAACCCTAGACCTGGAGTGCGACCGGCACGCCGCCGGGGCCCCATCCCGACCGGAACTTCCGGGATTGGCCGGTATCGCGCGCTTTACGACATTTCTCTTACGCGGTGCGTCACGCTTTTCGTGCTGTGCCGCGCCTTTGTGATCACCCGGTCCCCGTCCCGACGCCGTGCGCGGGCCGTCCGGGCGGCATGGCGGCCCCGCCTCACACCCGGGGAAGCGTTTCCGCTTCGATGCCGCCCTCGATGGCGAGGATGCGGTGCAGCCGGGTGGCGACCAGCAGGCGCTGCATCTGGGGCGGCACTCCGCGCAGGACCAGCCTGCGGTTGACCCGGCCGGCACGGCGGTGCACGCCCATGATCACACCGAGGCCGGTGGCATCCCAGGAATCCAGCTCGGTCAGGTCCAGCACGAGATCGCCGCGACCGGAGTCGACGGCGGCGTGCAGGGCCGTTCGGGCGTCCGCCGCGCTGCGGACGTCGAGGCGGCCCCCGACGACCAGCTCGGCGTGGTCGCCCCTGATGTGCATATGCGCTCCCCGGTGTCATGGGTGGTGCCTGGACGTCTACAGATCTGACTGCCTCTCGTGCGGCGAAGTTGCCGCCTGTAAGCGAACCGATACCCGAATTCACCCCGCGGGGTGAGCCGATCGGGCCGACGGCCCTGACGCGGCATCAGTGCGTGTAGAAGCCCTGCCCACTCTTGCGTCCGATATCGCCCGCATCGACCATCCGGCGCATGATCTCCGGCGGTGCGAACTTCTCGTCCTGGGACTCGGTGTAGATGTTGTCGGTGGCGTGCATCAGGATGTCGATGCCGGTCAGGTCGGCGGTGGCGAGCGGTCCCATCGCGTGGCCGAAGCCCAACTTGCAGGCGGTGTCGATGTCCTCGGCGCTGGCCACGCCCGACTCGTAGAGCTTGGTGGCCTCGACGACCAGCGCCGAGATCAGGCGGGTGGTGACGAAGCCGGCCACGTCACGGTTGACGACGACGCAGGTCTTGCCCACCGACTCGGCGAACTCCCGGGCGGTGGCGAGGGTTTCGTCGCTGGTCTTGTAGCCGCGCACCAGCTCGCACAGCTGCATCATCGGCACCGGCGAGAAGAAGTGCGCACCGACGACCCGCTCGGGGCGGGAGGTCGCCGCCGCGATCTTGGTGATCGGAATGGCGGACGTGTTGGAGGCCAGCACCGCCTCGTCCTTGACGAGCTTGTCCAGCGTCTGGAAGATCTCCCGCTTGACGTCGATCCGCTCGAAGACGGCCTCGACGACGATGTCGGCCTCGGCGGTGGCTTCCAGGTCGGTCGTGGTGGTGATGCGGGCCAGCGCCTGTTCGGCTTCGGACGCCGCGAGCTTGCCCTTGGCGACGAACTTCTCGTACGAGGCCTCGATGCCACCCTTGCCCCGGGCCAGCGCCTCGTCCGTCACGTCGCGGAGGACCACGTCCCAGCCCGCCTGGGCCGAGACCTGCGCGATACCGGACCCCATGAGTCCGGCGCCGATGACGGCGAGCTTCTTTGCCACTGCTGTCCCCTCACACCCTGTGCTTTTGACGGTCGTGGGTGACGTTAGCGGTCGTGAGCGATCCTTTGGAGGGTAAGAGATGCGCGTCACGCCCGCGCGTCACCCGACGACCGCCCTGTAACGAGGCGCTTCGTGCCACGGCGCCGATTATCCATGACGGACATCACATCGGCGGGGTGCGCCGCGGGGGGAACGATCCGGACACTTCGCCGTCAGCCGGCGGGCCGTACGGCGTAGTTGAGCACCTTTGCCCCTCGGCGTCCCCGCCCTCTCCCCGAGGGGACCGGCACCTGGCCCGAGGCCCGCGCGGGCGCGCGGCCGGCGGGCACCGCACGCGCCCACCGGTGCGTCAGGCTCCGGTCGCCCCGGACGGTCTGGCCCGCCATCAGCCTGGCACCGGTCGCCCGTCGGGGCGCCGCGCTCCGCTCCGCGCGGTGCTCGCGGCCCGCCTCCCCCAGCCGCCGGAGACCGTCCACCGGGCCCGGGCGCCTCGCCCGTGCGCCCGGGCCTTCCGCAGGTCCGCGGCGTAGGCTCGCCCGTATGGTGAATCTGACGCGCATCTACACCCGGACCGGCGACAAGGGCACCACCGCCCTGGGCGACATGAGCCGTACCGCCAAGACCGACTCGCGGATCGCGGCGTACGCGGACGCCAACGAGGCCAACGCGGCCCTCGGTGTGGCGATCGCGCTCGGCTCGCTCCCCGAGGACGTCACCGCGGTGCTGCTGCGGGTGCAGAACGACCTCTTCGACGTCGGCGCGGACCTCTCCACGCCGGTCGTGGAGAACCCGGAGTTCCCGCCGCTGCGCGTCGAGCAGAGCTACATCGACAAGCTGGAGGCCGACTGCGACCGCTTCCTGGAAGAGCTGGAGAAGCTGCGCAGCTTCATCCTCCCGGGCGGGACGGCCGGCGCCGCGCTGCTGCACCAGGCGTGCACGGTCGTCCGCCGCGCCGAGCGCGCGACCTGGGCGGCCTTCGAGGAGCACGGCGAGACCATGAACCCGCTGACCGCCACCTACCTCAACCGCCTCTCCGACCTCCTGTTCATCCTGGCGCGTACGGCCAACAAGGAGGTCGGGGACGTGCTGTGGGTGCCGGGCGGCGAGCGCTGAGCCCTTCCGTGCCCCGCCCGGACGTCGAGTGTTGCGACGTTCGCCAGAACCCCAGGGCCGGGCGGGGCACCCGGCGGTCCGGCGGACAGCGGCCTAACGCAGCGTCTTCCGCCGCGGCCCGGCCGCTTCGCCGTCAGAGGTGGCGGCGCGGCCCGGGTCCTTCTTCGGCCAGAGGAGATAGGTCAGCGCGATCACGCCGTGGATCACGACGGCGCGCAGCGTGACGGCCTGCCAGCTGCGCAGGGAGCCGGTGTCGCCGTCGCCGACGTACCAGATCGCGCACTGCAGCAGCGCGGAGGCGACGACGGCCATCAGCACCGTACGCAGCCACAGCAGGCCCTCGTGCCGGGCCCGGGCCATCCCGTAGCGGGGCGGCCTGACCGGCGGCGGGCCGCCCGCGAAACGGTGCGCGCCCCGGGCGTCGACCCAGGTGATCGTGTAGTGCCCGTAGGCGACGGTGTAGCCGATGTAGACGGCGGCCAGCCCGTGTTTCCAGTCCGCCGTCGCCCCGTTCTTCAGGTCGATCGCGGTGACGATCAGCAACACCAGTTCCAGCAGCGGTTCCAGCAGCAGCACCGCGGCGCCGGTGCGCCGCATCCCGGCCAGGTAGCGCAGCGCCAGACCGGCCGCCAGCAGCACCCAGAAACCGACCTCACAGACGATGATCAGCGTGACGACCACGGCTGTCCCCCTTTCCCTTCTCCCGGCCCTGCGGCCGCCCCAGTTGAGCCTGTCAGCGGCCGCCGCCCGGCACCTCGTCGTCCGCGACGATCCGGCGCTGCATCCTTCGATGTAGCCCGCTGCCCCACGGGTGTCCCTCACGGGGACGCGGCGGGCCGTGCCCCCGTGTTGGATGGAGGGGTGTTCGCCCGGTCCCCCCACGCCACCTCCCCCGCCACCGTCCGCCGGCCGCACCGCCTCGATGTGCTCCTCGCGGGCGGCGGGCTGCTCGGCGGTCTCCTGCTGTGGGCGCTGGGGCTGCACGGCGGTCCCCCGCAGCTGGGCCTGCCGCCCGCGCTGACCCTGCTCGCGCTCGCCGCGATGGCACTGGCGGAGCTGGTGCGCCGCACGGCCCCGCTGGTCGCGCTGGCCGTCGCGCTGCCGGCGCTGGCGCTGGACGTCTGCACCGGCAACCTGGTCGTCACCGTTCTGATGTTCACGGACGTGGTCTACGCCGCGGTGCTCTACGGTCCGCCGGGCGCGGCCCGCCGGATCCCGCTGCACTGCGTCCTGGTGACGGTCCTGGGGACCGGTGTGCTGACCGCGGTGTGGCACAGCCCGCAGGTCGTCCTGGTCGCGATCGGCCTGGCGCTGATCACCATCGCCCCGGCCTCGACCGGTCTGATGCTCCGTGAACACCGCGATGCCGCGGAGGCCGCCCGGCTGCGGGCCGAGCGGATCGCGCTGCTGGCCGAGCGGGACCGGGCGCGGGCGGTGGCCGGCGAGCGGGCCCGGATGGCGCGCGAGCTGCACGACATGGTGGCCAACCATCTGTCCGCCATCGCGATCCACTCCACCGCCGCCCAGTCCATCGACGACCCGTCGGCGACCCGCGAGGCGCTCGGGGTGATCCGCGAGAACAGCGTGCAAGGTCTGACCGAAATGCGCCGCCTCATCAGGCTGTTGCGGAACCCGGCGACCACCGGACCGCAGGACACTCCCGCCGCCACCCCCACCCTCGACGGCCTGGACGCCCTGCTCGACCAGGCCCGGACCAGCGGCGCGAGCAGCGGGCTGACCTTCGTGCTGGACGACGCCCGCGCCCCGCACGGCACCGGGGCCGCGCCGAGGCCCGCCGCCCCGGCCGAGCTGGCCGCGTACCGCATCGTCCAGGAAGCGCTGACCAACGCCCTCAAGCACGCCGCCCCCGGTGAGGTGCGCGTCCGCCTCACCCGGGAGCAGGACGGGGCGCTCACCGTCGCCGTCCGCAGCCCGTTCGCCGACCGGACCGGCCCCCGGGCACCCGGCTCCGGCACCGGCCTGATCGGGATGCGCGAGCGGATCGCCCTGCTGGGCGGGGAGTTCGAGGCCGGTCCGGCACAGCAGCCGGACGGCCGGTTCTGGCTGGTCCGGGCAGCACTGCCCACCGAGGAGGAGACAACGTGACCACCCGCGGCGCGACGGACGCGCACACCGGCGATGCGGCAGACGCGCACACCGGCGGCGCGGCGGAACCGATCCGGGTGCTGGTCGCCGAGGACCAGTCCGCCGTCCGGGCCGGACTCGTCCTCATCCTGCGTTCCGCCCCCGACATCGAGGTCGTCGGGGAGGCCGCGGACGGCGTGGAGGCGGTACGGCTCGCCCGCACGCTGCGTCCCGCGCTGGTCCTCATGGACGTCCAGATGCCCCGGCTCGACGGGGTGTCCGCCACCCGCCGGATCGTCGCCGAGCAGCTCGCGGACGTGCTGGTGCTGACCACCTTCGACCTGGACGAATACGTCTTCGGGGCGCTGCGGGCGGGGGCCGCGGGCTTTCTGCTCAAGGACAGCGACGCGGCCACGCTGCTGACCGCGGTGCGCACCGTGGCGTCCGGCGAGGGGCTGATCGCGCCGGCGGTGACCCGGCGGCTGCTCGCGGAGTTCGCCGATCCCCGTACGGCGACGCGGCCGGCGGACGGGTCGGCCCCCGATCCGGGGGTCCTGGACGCGCTGACGCCACGCGAGCGGGAGGTACTGGGGTGCCTGGGGCACGGACTGTCGAACGCCGACATCGCGCGCCGGCTGGTGATGGCGGAGGCCACCGTGAAGACACACGTCAGCCGGCTGCTGGGCAAACTGGACCTGCGCAGCCGGATGCAAGCGGCCGTACTGGCGAGGGAGTTGGGGGTGGAGGGGCCGTAGGGGGCCTCAACGGGGACGGGCATACGGGGCGGGGGCAGGGCGCAGGGCAGCAGCCGTAGGGGATGGCCGAACGGATCCCGTAAGGGTCACCGGCGCCCCCTTCGGGCCTTCAACGCGGCGCGCCCGGAGAACATTCCCGGGACGGCCGCCCACGATCACGGCCACCCACGGTCACGGCAGCCCGGATCGCGCACCCGGCCTCACGCCACGTTCACCCGCTGGCCGGGCGGGGCCGCCTCCAGCCAGGCGAGGAAGCCGGTGAGGGCGTCCTCGCTCATCGCCAGTTCCAGGCGGGTGCCGCGGTGCCGGCAGGCCAGCACGATCGAGTCGGAGAGCAGCGCCAGCTCCTCCTCGCCCTGGGGGGTGCGGCGCTCCAGGACCTCGATGGCGGAGCGCTCCAGCACCCGGCGTGGCCGGGGCGCGTAGGAGAACACCCGGAACCACTCGATCCGGTCGCCGTTGTAGCGCGCCACACCGTAGATCCAGCCCTTGCCGCCGGACTCTTTCTCCGGCACGTTCCAGCGCAGGCTGCAGTCGAAGGTGCCGCCGGACCTCTGGATGAGCCGCCGTCGCAGTCCGAAGACGAACAGTCCCAGCAGCACCAGGACCACCACGACCGCGCCGCTCACAAGCAGAGCGAGGACCATCTCGACCGACCTCCTCGCCTCGGTGGGGGTGCCCCCGGACGGAGCCCGGGAGCAGGGAAACGCACCTGCATTGCCTCAGCCGCGGGCCGCTCCGGAGTATTCCGGGCAGCCCGCGGCTGAGGATCGATCTCGTCGGTGCCGGGGCTCAGTGAACGCCCGTCACCGCACGCAGCCGGGAATCGGCGCGGCGCTCGGCGGCCGCGTCGGCCTCCGACTTCGCTCGCTCCAGAGCCCGCTCCGCGCGCTGGACATCGATCTCGTCGGACAGTTCCGCGATCTCCGCGAGCAGAGACAGCTTGTTGTCGGCGAACGAGATGAAACCGCCGTGCACCGCGGCGACGACGGTGCCGTCCCCGCTCTCGCCGGTCGTACGAATCGTCACCGGGCCCGACTGCAGCACGCCCAGCAGCGGCTGGTGTCCGGGCATGACGCCGATGTCGCCCGACGAGGTGCGCGCGACGACCAGGCTGGCCTTGCCCGACCAGACCTTGCGGTCCGCGGCGACCAACTCGACGTGCAGCTCAGCCACGATGGCTCCTCGGGTCTCCACCTGCCTGGTGCGGCAGGTGTTGGGTCAAATACTAGTGGTCGTGCACACCGGGGGCGGCCAGGGCCGCCCCCGGGGCCGATACCGGGGTCAGGAGACGCCCAGCTCCTTGGCGTTGTTCTTGAGGTCCTCAAGACCACCGCACATGAAGAAGGCCTGCTCCGGGTAGTGGTCGAACTCGCCGTCGGCGATCGCGTTGAAGGCCGCGATCGACTCGTCCAGCGGCACGTCCGAGCCGTCCACACCGGTGAACTGCTTGGCCACGTGGGTGTTCTGCGACAGGAACCGCTCGATCCGCCGGGCGCGGTAGACCGTGAGACGGTCCTCCTCGCCGAGCTCGTCCATACCCAGAATCGAGATGATGTCCTGGAGGTCCTTGTACTTCTGCAGGATCGTCTTGACGCGCGAGGCGCAGTCGTAGTGGTCCTGCGAGATGTAGCGGGGGTCCAGGATCCGGGACGTCGAGTCCAGCGGGTCGACCGCCGGGTAGATGCCCTTCTCGGAGATCGGACGCGACAGCACGGTGGTCGCGTCCAGGTGGGCGAAGGTGGTCGCCGGCGCCGGGTCGGTCAGGTCGTCCGCGGGGACGTAGATCGCCTGCATGGAGGTGATCGAGTGACCACGGGTCGAGGTGATGCGCTCCTGGAGGAGACCCATCTCGTCGGCCAGGTTCGGCTGGTAGCCCACCGCGGAGGGCATCCGGCCGAGCAGGGTCGACACCTCGGAACCGGCCTGGGTGTACCGGAAGATGTTGTCGATGAAGAACAGCACGTCCTGCTTCTGCACATCGCGGAAGTACTCCGCCATGGTCAGACCGGCGAGCGCGACGCGCAGACGGGTGCCCGGCGGCTCGTCCATCTGACCGAAGACCAGCGCGGTCTTGTCGATGACGCCGGAGTCCGACATTTCCTCGATGAGGTCGTTGCCCTCACGGGTGCGCTCGCCGACACCGGCGAACACCGACACACCGTCGTGGTTGTTGGCCACGCGGTAGATCATTTCCTGGATCAGAACGGTCTTGCCGACACCGGCACCACCGAACAGACCGATCTTGCCGCCCTTGACGTACGGGGTCAGCAGGTCGATGACCTTGATGCCGGTCTCGAACATCTCGGTCTTGGACTCGAGCTGGTCGAAGCCGGGCGCCTTGCGGTGGATGGGCCAGCGCTCGGTGACCTCGGCAGCCGCCTCCGGCTTGTTGAGGATCTCGCCGAGGGTGTTGAACACCTTGCCCTTGGTGACGTCACCGACGGGCACGGTGATGCCGTTGCCGGTGTCGGTCACCGAGGCCTGGCGGACCAGGCCGTCGGTGGGCTGCATCGAGATCGCACGGACCAGGCCCTCGCCCAGGTGCTGGGCTACCTCGAGGGTCAGGATCTTCTTCTTGCCGGCGTCGGCCGGGTCGGAGACCTCGACGGTCAGCGCGTTGTAGATCTCCGGCATCGCGTCGACGGGGAACTCCACGTCGACGACCGGGCCGATGACCCGCGCGACGCGGCCAGTGGCCACGCCTGCCGCAGCGGCCGTTTCAACAGTGGTGGTCATAGTGGTCAGTCACTCCCCGCGGTCGCGTCGGCCAGAGCACTGGCACCACCGACGATCTCGCTGATTTCCTGGGTGATTTCGGCCTGTCGGGCCTCATTGGCAAGCCGCGAGAGCGACTTGATGAGCTCTTCCGCGTTGTCGGTCGCCGACTTCATCGCACGGCGCGTGGCGGCGTGCTTGGAGGCGGCGGCCTGCAGAAGCGCGTTGTAGATCCGCGACTCGACGTACCGCGGCAGCAGGGCGTCCAGGACGTCCTCGGCCGACGGCTCGAAGTCGAAGAGCGGAAGGATTTCGCCCTTGACCGACTCCTCGGACTCCGCCACGGCCTTGTCCAGGCTGAGCGGCAGCAGCCGGTCGTCGAGCGCCGTCTGCGTCATCATCGAGACGAACTCGGTGTAGACGATGTGGAGTTCGTCCACGCCGCCCTCGGCGGTGTCCTTCTGGACGGTCTCGATCAGCGGTGCGGCGATCGCCTTCGCGTCCGCGTACGCCGGGCTGTCGGTGAAGCCGGTCCACGACTCCACGACCTTGCGCTCGCGGAAGCTGTAGTACGACACACCCTTGCGGCCGACGATGTAGGCGTCGACCTCCTTGCCCTCGGCCTTGAGGCGCTCGGTGAGCTGCTCCGCGGCCTTGATGACGTTGGCGGAGTAGCCGCCGGCCAGGCCGCGGTCGCTCGTGATGAGCAGCAGCGCGGCGCGGGTCGGGTTCTCCACCTCGGTGGTCAGCGGGTGCTGGGTGTTCGAGCCCGTGGCAACCGCCGTCACCGCGCGGGTCAGTTCACTCGCGTACGGCGTCGACGCCGCCACCTTGCGCTGCGCCTTGACGACGCGCGAGGCGGCGATCATCTCCATCGCCCTGGTGATCTTCTTGGTCGCGGTGACGGAGCGGATGCGACGCTTGTAGACCCGGAGCTTGGCTCCCATGGATCAGGTCCCTTCCGTCGTCACTTGCTGGTGCCGGCCGGGGCGTCCTCGCCGAGCAGCTTGCCGTCCGAGGTCTCGAACTGCCGCTTGAAGCCGTCGACGGCCTCGGCGATCGCGCCGATGGTGTCATCGGACATCTTGCCGCCCTCGCGGATGCTGGTCAGCAGGTCCTTCTTCTCCCGGTGGAGGTGGTCGAGGAGCTCCCGCTCGAAGCGGCGGATGTCCTCGACCGGGACGTCGTCCATCTTGCCGTTGGTGCCGGCCCAGACGGAGACGACCTGGTCCTCGGTGGGGTACGGGGCGTACTGACCCTGCTTGAGCAGCTCGGTCATGCGCTTACCGCGCTCCAGCTGCGCCTTGGAGGCCGCGTCCAGGTCGGAACCGAAGGCGGCGAAGGCCTCCAGCTCGCGGTACTGGGCGAGGTCCACGCGGAGCCGGCCGGAGACCTGCTTCATGGCCTTGTGCTGGGCCGAGCCACCGACACGGGAGACGGAGATACCGACGTTCAGCGCCGGGCGCTGGCCCGCGTTGAAGAGGTCCGACTCCAGGAAGCACTGGCCGTCGGTGATGGAGATGACGTTGGTCGGGATGAACGCCGACACGTCGTTCGCCTTGGTCTCGACGATCGGCAGACCGGTCATCGAGCCGGAGCCCATCTCGTCGGAGAGCTTGGCGCAGCGCTCCAGCAGACGCGAGTGCAGGTAGAAGACGTCGCCCGGGTAGGCCTCGCGGCCCGGCGGACGGCGCAGGAGCAGGGACACGGCGCGGTAGGCGTCGGCCTGCTTCGAGAGGTCATCGAAGATGATCAGGACGTGCTTGCCCTGGTACATCCAGTGCTGGCCGATGGCCGAGCCGGTGTAGGGCGCGAGGTACTTGAAGCCCGCCGGGTCGGACGCCGGGGCGGCGACGATGGTGGTGTACTCCAGGGCGCCGGCCTCCTCCAGCGCACCGCGCACGGACGCGATGGTGGAGCCCTTCTGGCCGATGGCGACGTAGATGCAGCGGACCTGCTTCTTGGGGTCGCCCGAGCGCCAGTTGTCGCGCTGGTTGATGATCGTGTCGACGGCCAGGGCGGTCTTGCCGGTCTGGCGGTCGCCGATGATCAGCTGACGCTGGCCGCGGCCGATCGGCACCATCGAGTCGACGGCCTTGTAGCCGGTCTCCATCGGCTCGTGGACCGACTTACGGACCATGACGCCCGGAGCCTGCAGCTCCAGGGCGCGGCGGCCCTCGGACTCGATCTCGCCGAGGCCGTCGATCGGGTTGCCCAGCGGGTCGACGACGCGGCCGAGGTAGCCCTCGCCCACGGCGACCGACAGCACCTCGCCGGTGCGCTGCACCGGCTGGCCCTGCTCGATGCCGCTGAACTCGCCGAGGATGACCGCACCGATCTCGCGCTCTTCCAGGTTCAGCGCAAGACCGAGGGTGCCGTCCTCGAACTTCAGCAGTTCGTTCGCCATCGCCGAGGGAAGGCCCTCGACATGCGCGATGCCGTCTCCGGCATCACTGACCGTGCCGACCTCCTCGCGCGAGGCCGCGTCCGGCTTGTACGCCTGGACGAAGTTCTCCAGCGCGTCCCGGATCTCCTCCGGCCGGATCGTGAGCTCCGCCATCTGGGTTCCCTGCTCTCCTTGTTGGGCCCGAAGTTACTTGCGGGTGTCCGGGGGTCTGTCCCCCGGGGGGTTTCCGCTTACGGCCCAACTCGGGCCGCCGTCGTGCTTGTGCTGGTCCCCGGGGCCTGTCCCGGACCGCAGCCGGACCTCGAGGTCCGGCCGGCTGGTCCGGCGTCTGGCCGCCGGTTGTGCAGCTCTTGAGTTGGTGGCTGGGTCAGCCGGCCATCCGCCGGGCCGCCTCGTCGAGACGGTCCGCGATGGTCCCGTTGATGACCTCGTCGCCGATCCGCACCTTGACTCCGCCGAGGACCTCGGGGTCCACGTCGAGGTTCAGATGGATCTGCCGTCCGTACAGCTGCGCCAGGGAAGCGCCCAGGCGCTGCCGCTGTCCTTCACTGAGGGGCACCGCGGAGGTGACCACCGCGACCATCCGGTCCCGGCGGCTCGCCGCCAGCTTGGAGAGGGCGTCGAGCCCCGCCTCCAGGCTACGACCCCGCGGCTGTGCGACAAGACGGATCACCACACGCTCGGTGACCTGGTTGCCCCGGCCGCCCAGCAGCGTGTGCAGCAGGTCCGTCTTGGCCGCGACCGTCGCGTTCCGGTCGGTCAGCGCACGGCGCAGCTCGGGGTTCGAGCTGACGATGCGGCCGAACCGGAAGAGCTCGTCCTCGACGTCGTCGAGCTGGCCGGCCCGCTGCGCGGCGACGAGGTCGGCGCTGTAGGCCAGCTCCTCGAGCGCGTCCGTCAGGTCACGCGAGCGCGACCAGCGGGAGCGGACCATGCCGGCCACCAGGTCGGCGGCCGGACCGCCGACCCGGCTGCCGAGCAGCCGTCCGGCCAGTTCGGCGCGGGCCTCACCGGCCTGCGCCGGGTCGGTCAGGACCCGACGCAGCGACACCTCGCGGTCGAGCAGAGCGGTGACGGCAGCAAGCTCCTCGGCGAGCTTCGCCGCGTCGACGGAGGTGTTGTCCGTCAGCGCGTCGAAACGCTCGCGTGCGGAGGCGAGTGCCTCGCGGCTCGCTCCGTTCATCGGCCGGCCTCAGCCTTCGTCGTGTCCGACGCCGCCTTGGCCTCGACCTCGTCGAGGAAGCGGTCGATGGTCCGGCTCTGCCGGGCGGCGTCCTCGAGGGACTCGCCGACGAGCTTGCCGGCCAGTTCGGTGGCGAGCTTGCCCACGTCCTGGCGCAGCGACAGCGCAGCCTGCTTGCGGTCAGCCTCGATCTGGGCGTGACCGGCAGCGATGATGTCCTCACGCTGCCGCTGGCCCTCGGCGCGCATCTCAGCGATGAGCGTCGCGCCCTGCTCCTGCGCCTCCTGGCGCAGACGCGCGGCCTCGTGGCGGGCGTCGGCCAGCTGGGCCCGGTAGTCCGCGAGCACCTGCTGAGCCTCGGCCTGGGTCGCCTCGGCCTCCTCAATGCGGCCTTCGATCTGCTTCCGGCGCTCGTCCAGAACCTTGTTGATGTTCGGGAGGAGCTTCTTGGCCAGGAAGCCGAAGACGATGAAGAAAGCGATCAGGCCGATGACCAGCTCTGGAATCGGCGGGATCAGGGGGTTCTCGGGAACCTCCGCCGCCATGTTCGCCAGGGCGTTCACATCAGTGCCTTCCGTCTGAATGGATAGTCGATGCGGTTCGTTTACTGGTAAACGAAGCCCATGACGATGCCGATCAGGGCGAGCGCCTCACAGAAGGCGAAACCCATGATCTGGTTGGTGCGGATCAGGCCGGCCGCCTCGGGCTGACGGGCCAGGGCCTGGGTGCCGTTACCGAAGATGATGCCGACGCCGACGCCGGGGCCGATCGCGGCGAGGCCGTAACCGATCGAGGCGACGTTGCCGACGACGTTGGTCTTGGCGGAGCCGGCGGCGAGGTTGACCATTTCGAGAGCAGCGGACATGCCGTTACTTCCTTCTCATTTCACGTACCGGTGGGGGTTGGCCACCGGACAGCTGTTGGGCTGGGAGAGGGGTGCTCAGTGGTGCTCGGCGAGCGCGCCCTGGACGTAGTTGCAGGCCAGGAGGACGAAGACATACGCCTGGACGGCCTGGATGAAGAGCTCGAAGGCGGTCATCACGATGGTCATCACGAAGGACGCCCCCGCGTAGACGATGCCGACGCCGTTCAGCATGTACCAGCTCGCGATGGTGAACAGCAGGATCAGCAGGTGACCCGCGAACATGTTCGCGAAGAGCCGGACCGCGTGCGTGAACGGGCGGATGATCAGGTGCTGGAGCAGCTCGAGCACCATGATCAGCGGCAGCACCCAGCCGAGCGACTTGTCATAGCCGGAGATGTTCTTCAGGCCTCCGACGAAGCCCTGCTTCTTGAACGTCAGGTACATCCACAGGACGTAGACGATCAGGGCCATGCCCACCGGGAACGCGATGACCGACGTCACCGGGAACGCCATGACCGGGATGATCGACCAGAGGTTCATCATCCACACGAAGAAGAACAGCGAGACCATGAAGGGGACGTACTTGTCACCCTCCCTTTTCCCCAGCGCGTCATAGACGAGCCCGCGGCGCACGAAGTCGTAGCCCGCCTCGCCGATCATCTGCAGCTTTCCGGGCACGACCTTGGCCCGGCCGAATGCGGCCCAGAAGAACCCCACCACCACGATCGTGCTGAGGAACGCCAGCAGCATCGGCTTGTTGAACTCGTAGCCACCGATGGTGAAGAGGGGTTCGAATACGAACGAATGAAGGCCCGGGGCCTCGAAGCCACACCCCGGAATGAAGAGGTGGCACTCCGTGTCGAAGGCGAGCATCGTTTCAGCACTCACCGCGGGCTCCTTCAGCGTGGCGCATGGGTACGGCAACCTCGTTGTGTCGGCGCGGCGTTGAGCCACGGAGCGGCACTGGACTGGTCTTACGGATTAGGGGGCGGCTGGCAGGCGCTGGGCCCGGCCACATCACAGGCATCGGCCGCGAGAACTGCCCGTTCCAGCGAGTGGAACCCGGGAGCTCAGCCGCCTGCGCCATCTGCGCCGCAGTTGGCACCGGACGATAGCAGGCCCGCTTGTGGGCATTTATCTCGGCCCTACGTGTCACGTCGGCGACCCCGCCGTCTCCGCCTTCTTCGTCCCGGCGGAGTCGGGTTCCACGTACAGAGTCTTCGCCTTCATATGACCGTGGGTCTGGGCCGCGATCCATACGAGGGTGGCGCCGAGCAAGGTGAACGCAAATGCCTTGGTGTCGAAGAGCGTTGTGTCCTTGAAGACGATCAGGAACACCAGCACGAACAGGATCTGCGTCGTGTAGAGCAGCAGCCCCATCATCTGGAACAGCTGCGGAAGGCTCTTTGCGGTCTTCTGCAGGACCAGCAGACCGGCCCCCATGACGAGCGCCACCAGCAGGGTGCCGATGACGGCGCCGAGCGCTCCTTTCGCGCCTGCGACCGCGACGCTCACGCCAACGGCGACAGCACCGAGGGCGAGCGTGGGCACAAGGGCGTGAAGAAGTAGTCGGGCGTCATTCGACTGCATGGCGGCGCTCCGGCAAAAAATGGGGGTGTGTTCGTCAGGGACGAGCGTAGACCCGGCCTTGAGGCGGAACCTGAGGCCCGAGGGCCGTCGCACTAGGGCCCTCCGGCTCTGTCGCCGGGTTTCGTGAACGGTATCACAAACTATTTGATGAGGTCTTTACCTGGTTCGTGTGGACCCTGTCACACCTGAGCGTGAACCTGCGCGTTGGTGCACTGACAGCTCGATTTTTGTCTGGTATGGGGCCAACTCTCCCGATTCCTGACGCACGTTCGAGTGACAAGATGCCGGGATCAGCGGTGACTGTTCGCCTTTCGGCGGTCCACGAAGCGTGACCGGTCGCCGATCGCCGTGGCACCGTTGATGCCCGCCGGGACCGGCTCCCGCTCCTCCTCCGCGGCGGCGGCCTCGGCCTCCGCGGCCGCACCGGCCGGGTCCACCACCGCGCGGGCCAGCCGGCGGTAGCGCGGCGGCACCATGCGCTCCGCCCACTGCGGCGCACGCGGGGTGAAGCGCGGCAGCAGGAGCAGCACCAGACCGAACGCGCTCAGCAGGACGATGCCCAGCACGATCCACATGCTGGCGTTGTTCGCGGAGTAGGCGACCGCGCCGAAGGCGATCAGCGCCGACCAGAAGTACATGATCAGCACCGCCCGGCTGTGCGAGTGGCCGATCTCCAGCAGCCGGTGGTGCAGGTGGCCGCGGTCGGCGGCGAACGGCGACTGGCCCTTCCACGTACGCCGCACGATCGCCAGGATCAGGTCGGCGACCGGTACCGCGATGACCGTCAGCGGCAGCAGCAGCGGGATGTAGACGGGCACCATCGCATGGGTCGCCTCGCGCAGACCGCCGGCCTTCAGGTAGAGCAGGTCCGGGTCGACCTGGCCGGTCACCGAGACCGCGCCGGCGGCCATCACCAGGCCGATCAGCATCGAGCCGGAGTCGCCCATGAAGATCCGCGCCGGGTGCATGTTGTGCGGCAGGAAGCCCAGGCACATGCCCATCAGAACGACCGAGAACAGCGTTGCGGGCGCGGCCGCCTCGATGCCGTAGCCGAACCACATCCGGTAGGCGTACATGAAGAACGCCGCGGCGGCGATGCACACCATGCCGGAGGCGAGGCCGTCCAGCCCGTCCACGAAGTTCACCGCGTTGATGGTGATGACGACCAGGGCGACGGTCAGCAGCGTGCCCTGCATCGGCGTCAGCGAGACCGTGCCGACGCCGGGGATGGGGATCCACAGGATCGTCAGGCCCTGGAGGACCATCACGCCCGCGGCGATCATCTGGCCGCCGAGCTTGACCAGCGCGTCCACGCCCCACTTGTCGTCCAGGACGCCGAGGATCCAGATCAGCGCGGCGCCCGAGAGCAGCGCCCGCGGCTCGTTGGAGTTCTCGAAGACGCTCTTGAGGTTGGTCAGGTGCGAGGCCACCAGCAGACCGGCGCACAGCCCGCCGAACATGGCGATCCCGCCGAGCCGCGGGGTCGGCTCACGGTGCACGTCGCGGGCGCGGATCTCCGGCATCGCACCGGCCGCGATCGCGAACTTCCGCACCGGCCCCGTCAGCAGGTAGGTCACCGCGGCCGTGACGCACAGCGTCAGCAGGTATTCACGCACGGGCTGCCCCATCGGTATAGCTGGCCATCACAGCCCCACACCCTATGCGCGTCGGCCCCTCGGTCGTGAATGCAGTCGTGGATACAGCCGTGAATACACGGGAAGACGCAGGACACCCGGCGTACGGTTCCGTTCCGGCCGTCACCCGTGATCGGGATACGGCGGAAAGCCGCGGACCAGAGCGACAGTGCCGGAGCGGGCCGCCGGGTCCTCCTCCAGCGCCGCCACGATCAGCTTCGCGACCTGCGTCATCTCCGCCTCGCCCATCCCCTGGGTGGTCACCGCGGCGGTGCCCAGCCGGAGGCCGGTCCGGCCCCTCGCCGGCTCCTCGGCGCAGGGCAGCGCGCAGGTGTCCAGGACGATCCCGGCGGCCGCCAGCCGGCCCCGGGCGGTGCGCGCGTCCTGGCCCAGCGGGGCCGTGTCGGTGGTGATCAGGTGGGTGTCGGTGCCGCCGGTGGTGACCGTCAGACCGTGTCCGGCCAGCGCCTCGGCGAGCGCGCGGGCATTGGCCGTGACCTGGTGGGCGTACGCGGCGAAGGCGGGTGTGGCGGCCTCCGCGAAGGCCACGGCCTTGGCGGCGACGGCGTTCATCTGCGCGCCGCCCTGGGTGAACGGGAACACCGCGCGGTCGATGCGCTCGGCCAGCCCGGCGCCGCACAGGATCAGCCCGCCGCGCGGCCCGCGCAGCACCTTGTGTGTGGTTGCACACACCACATCGGCGTACGGGACGGGACTGGGGGCCGCTCCCCCGGCGATCAGCCCGAGCGGATGGGCGACGTCGGCGATCAGATAGGCGCCGGTCTCGTCGGCGATGTCCCGGAAGGCGGCGTAGTCGGGGTGCCGGGGGTAGGAGATCGAGCCGCAGACGATGGCCTTGGGGCGGCGGCCGCGGGCCAGCTCGCGGATCGCGTCGTAGTCGAGGAGTCCGGTCTCCTCGTCGACGCCGTAGCCGGCGAAGTCGAACCAGCGGCCGGAGAAGTTGGCGGGCGAGCCGTGGGTGAGGTGTCCGCCGTGCGGGAGGGACATGGCAAGGACGGTGTCACCGGGGCGCAGCAGGGCGGCGTAGGCGGCCAGGACGGCCGAAGACCCGGAGTGGGCCTGGACGTTGGCGTGTTCGGCGCCGAACAGGGCCTTGGCGCGCTCCACGGCGATCCGCTCGGCGAGGTCGACGATCTCGCAGCCGCCGTGGTGCCGGGCGCCCGGGTAGCCCTCGGCGTACTTGTTGCCCAGCGGGGAGCCGAGGGCTGCGAGGACGGCCGGTGAGGTGAAGTTCTCGGCGGCGATCAGCTGGAGTCCGTCGCTCTGCCGGGCGCTCTCGCCGAGCAGGACGCCGGCGATCTCGGGGTCCTGGCGCAGCAGGGCGGCGAAGTCCGGGGAGCCGGCCGGCCGGGTGACGGCGTCCGCGGCGGCGGCCCGGGCACGGTCCGCGAGGGTCTCGGAGGGGTCGGCGGCGGCCTGCCCGGTGGTCCGGGAAGGGGCGTCCGGGCTCTCGCTGCGGGGTGACGCGGTGGTGGCAGGCATCGCTTGCTCCGGGCCTCGTACGGGGACGTAGTCCCAATGTAGGCGCGGCGGGGCGATCGGGCGCGGTGTGCGGGCCACAGGGGCCACCGGCGCGCCCCGGGGCGTCAGGCCCGCGCCGGGAGTCCCGTGAGGGCGGTGACGACCGGGTCGAGGGCCTGGTTGATCTCGTCGCCGATGGAGCGGAAGAAGGTGATGGGGGCGCCGTAGGGGTCGTAGACCTCGTCGGACTCCGGGTTGGGCGCCAGCAGCCAGCCGCGCAGCGCCGCGGCGGCGCCGACCAGTGCCCGGGCGCGCTCGACCAGCCCGCCGTCCGGCAGGCGCGGGTCGGGCTCGGGCAGCGTGGCGGGGTCTATGGCCCGCACCAGGCGGTTGAACTCCTTGAGGGTGAAGGTGCGCAGTCCCGCGGAGTGGCCCATCGAGATGACCTGGGCGCGGTGGTCGCGGGTGGCGGTGAGCACCAGGTCGGCGCGGATGACGTGCTCGTCGAGCAGCTCACGGCCCAGGAAGCCGTCCGGGTCCGCGCCGTAGTCGGTGAGCACCGTCGCGGCGTGGGTCTCCATGGGGGCGCCTTCGTGGCCCCAGGTGCCGGCGCTCTCCACCAGCAGCCCGCCGCTGCGGGCCGCGCCCAGCCGCAGTTCCAGGGCATGGCGGTGCAGCCGCTCGGTGATCGGTGAGCGGCACACGTTGCCGGTGCTGACGTGGAGGATCCGGAAAGGGGATGCGGAGGGGAGAGAGCCGTCGCCTGGTCCCGCTATGCCACGCCCGAGGGGCGCCATCAATTGGCCACCTCGAGCTCGGGTACCACCTTGCGCAGCTCTTCCGCGCTGATCGCGCCCGCGCGCAGCAGCACCGGGGTCTTGCCGGTGACATCGACGATCGAGGACGGCACGGCGGCCGGCGTCGGGCCGCCGTCGAGGTAGACGGAGACCGAGTCGCCCAGCATCTCCTGGGCGGCGTCGCAGTCCTGCGGGGACGGGTGGCCGGTGAGGTTGGCGCTGGAGACGGCCATCGGGCCGAACTCGGTCAGCAGCTCGATCGCGACGGGGTGCAGCGGCATCCGTACCGCGACCGTGCCGCGGGTCTCGCCGAGGTCCCAGGTCAGCGACGGCTGGTGCTTGGCGACGAGGGTGAGCGCGCCGGGCCAGAAGGCGTCGACCAGCTCCCAGGCCTGCTCGGAGAAGTCGGTGACCAGGCCGTGCAGGGTGTTGGGGGACCCGACCAGGACCGGGGAGGGCATCCCGCGGCCGCGGCCCTTGGCCTCCAGCAGGTCGCCGACGGCCTCGGCGCTGAAGGCGTCCGCGCCGATGCCGTAGACGGTGTCGGTCGGCAGCACGACCAGCTCACCGCGGCGGACGGCCGAGGCGGCCTCGCGCAGACCGGTGGTGCGGTCGGTCGCGTCGCTGCAGTCGTATCGCCGTGCCATTACGGGACCTCCTCGTGCGAAACGAAAACTTCGGTTGCGTCGGCCGCCGGCGCCGGGGCGGGACGCGTCATGGCGTCGCCCGGCGGGCGGTGGCGAAACGGGGCCTGTTGTTGAGGTCCGGGTGGTCGGCCGCGTCGGCCCAGCCCCGCTCCTCGGTGAAGATCCACGGAACCTGTCCGCCCTGGGTGTCGGCGTGCTCGATGACGACCACGCCGCCGGGCCGCAGCAGGCGGTGTGCGGTCCGCTCGATGCCACGGATGGTGTCCAGGCCGTCCTGGCCCGAGAACAGCGCGAGCTCGGGGTCGTGGTCGCGGGCCTCGGGTGCGACGTACTCCCACTCGGTCAGCGGGATGTACGGCGGGTTGGAGACGACCAGGTCGACCTGCCCGTCCAGTTCGGGAAGCGCGGTCAGCGCGTCGCCGTGATGGAGAACGACGCGGGACCCCTCGACGTTCTTGCGGGCGTAGTCCAGGGCCTGCTCGGACAGCTCCACGGCGTGCACCCGCGAGCGGGGCACCTCCTGGGCCAGGGCCAGCGCGATGGCTCCCGAGCCGGTGCACAGGTCGACGATCAGCGGCTCGACGACGTCCATGGCCCGTACCGCGTCTATCGCCCAGCCGACCACCGACTCGGTCTCCGGGCGGGGCACGAACACCCCTGGCCCGACGGCGAGTTCGAGGTAGCGGAAGAACGCGCGTCCGGTGATGTGCTGGAGCGGCTCGCGGGCCTCGCGGCGGGCGACGGCCTCCCAGTAGCGGGCGTCGAAGTCGGCGTCCTTGACGTGGTGCAGCTCACCCCGTTTGACGGCGTGCACGAACGCGGCCAGTTCCTCGGCGTCGAAGCGCGGCGAGGGCACACCGGCGTCGGCCAGCCGCTGGGTGGCCTGGGCCACCTCGGCGAGCAGAAGGTTCACGGGGCCTTCCTCCTAGTGCGCTGCGTCTTCGTTGTGCGGTCCGCCGGCCGGGGCCGCGGTCTGTGGCCGGTGCGTACCGGCTCGTGCGGTCCTACTGGGCGGCGGCGAGCTTGGCGGCCGAGTCGGCGTCGACACAGGCCTGGATGACCGGGTCGAGTTCGCCGTCGAGCACCTGGTCCAAGTTGTACGCCTTGAACCCGACCCGGTGGTCCGAGATGCGGTTTTCCGGGAAGTTGTACGTCCGGATGCGCTCGGAGCGGTCGACGGTGCGGACCTGGCTGCGCCGGGCGTCGGACGCCTCGCGCTCGGCCTCCTCCTGGGCGGCGGCCAGCAGCCGCGACCGCAGGATGCGCATCGCCTGCTCCTTGTTCTGGAGCTGGCTCTTCTCGTTCTGGCAGGAGACGACGATGCCGGTGGGCAGGTGCGTGATGCGCACCGCGGAGTCGGTGGTGTTGACGGACTGGCCGCCGGGCCCGGAGGAGCGGTAGACGTCGATCCGCAGGTCGTTGGCCAGGATCTCGACCTCGACCTCCTCGGCCTCGGGCGTGACCAGCACTCCGGCGGCGGAGGTGTGGATGCGGCCCTGCGACTCGGTGGCGGGCACCCGCTGGACGCGGTGCACCCCGCCCTCGTACTTCAGCCGCGCCCACACGCCCTGTCCGGGCTCGGTGGCGCCGTTGCCGCCCTTGGTCTTCACCGCGACCTGGACGTCCTTGTAGCCGCCGAGGTCGGACTCGTTGGCGTCCAGGATCTCGGTCTTCCAGCCGACCCGCTCGGCGTAGCGCAGATACATCCGCAGCAGATCGCCGGCGAACAGCGCGGACTCCTCGCCGCCCTCGCCGGCCTTGACCTCGAGGATGACGTCCTTGTCGTCGCTGGGGTCGCGCGGGACCAGCAGCAGCCGCAGCTTCTCGGTCAGCTGCTCGCGCTGGGCGTCGAGCTCCTTGACCTCGTCGGCGAACTCCGGGTCGTCCTGGCTGAGTTCGCGCGCGGTCTCGATGTCGTCGCCGGTCTGCTTCCAGCCGCGGTAGGTCGTGATGATCGGGGTCAGCTCGGCGTAGCGCTTGTTCAGCCGCATGGCCTCGCGCTGGTCGGCGTGGACCGCGGGGTCGGCCAGCCGCTTCTCGAGATCGGCGTGCTCGCCGATCAGTTCTTCGACCGCCTCGAACATCGTGGGTTCCTCTGCTGGCTGTGACTACCGGGGGCCTGGGACGACGCAAACAAAGACGCCGGTCCGGTCACCCCTGAGCAGGGGCGACCGGAGACCGGCGCCTTGAGGGTCGCTACTTCTTGGCAGCGGCGCCCTTGCCGAAGCGGGCCTCGAAGCGGGCCACGCGGCCGCCCGTGTCCATGATCTTCTGCTTGCCCGTGTAGAACGGGTGGCACTCGGAGCAGACGTCGGCGCGGATGGTGCCGCCGGCGACGGTGCTGCGGGTGGTGAAGGACGCGCCACAGGTGCAGCTCACCTGGGTCTCGACGTAATCCGGGTGGATGTCGCGCTTCAAGGGATTCTCCTAGGTTCGGGAGTGCTCCGGGTCGTGTCGCGGGTTGCGTCACGTGAACCGGGGCCGACGGTCCAGTCTGCCAGGACTAGCCGTATCTCCCAAAACCGGGGTGGAGCCGCGACTATTCCCGGGCCGCCTCCGCGGGCCGGCGGGCCCCCGGAGCGACGGCGTCCGGCTACTTCACGTACCGGTCCGTGCCGCCCTGGTCACCGGCCGAGCCCTTGGTGGCGGACTTGGGGATCTCCCGGTCCTGCCGGAGCGCTTCCCACACCAGGCGGCTCTGCTTCTCCAGCGGCACCACCCGGTCGGGGTTGGTCTTGTCGTACGTGACCGGCAGCGTCACCATGTTGATGTTGTCCGACCCGATGTTGCCCAGGCTCTTGGCCAGTCCGGTCAGCTCGCTGACCGAGTTGAGGTCGGTGTCGGTGGTGATGGCCTTGGTGGCCGTGTCGGCGATGTCGTAGAGCTTGGTGGGGTTGGTGAGCACCCCGACGTTCTTGACCTGGTTCATCAGGGCCTTCAGGAACGTCTGCTGGAGCTGGATACGGCCCAGGTCGCTGCCGTCGCCGCCGGGGACGCCGTGCCGGGTGCGGACCAGGCCGAGCGACTGCTCGCCGTTGAGGGTGTGCGTGCCGGCCGGCAGGTGCAGATGGCTGTTGTTGTCGTTGATCGGCTTCTTGGTGGTGACCTCCACCCCGCCCAGCGCGTCGATGAGCTTCTTGAAGCCGGTGAAGTCGACCTCGATGAAGTGGTCCATCCGGACCCCGCTGATCGACTCGACGGTCTTCACGGCACAGGCCGGACCGCCGACCTCGAACGCGGTGTTGAACATCGCCCGCTCCTGCCCGGGGACGTCCTTGCCGTTGCTGGTGCAGTCCGGGCGCTTGACCAGGGTGTCGCGCGGGATGCTCACCACGCTGGCCTTCTTGCGGCCCTTGTAGACGTGCACGATCATCGCCGTGTCGGAGCGCGCGCCGCCCTCGTCCTTGCCGTACTCCCCGTTCTTGCCGGCCCGGGAGTCGGAGCCCATCACGAGGATGTCCATCGAGCCGTTGTCGACGTTCTTCGGCCGGTCGTGCCCGAGGGCGGAGTTGATGTCGACGCCCTTGAGATTGCCGTTGAGCTTGAAGTAGACGTAGCCGAGCGCGGCACCACCCAGCAGCACGACGCTGACCGCCGCGCACAGGGTGATGGTCACTATCCGGCGGCGTCGGGTGGGCCCTTTGCGCCGACGGCCCGTGGCCCGTATGCCGCGGGCACGGCTTTCGGCCGTCTTCGCGGTCCCGTTGCTGTCCGCCATCTGCTCCTCAGTCCTCGTTCGCTCGGCTGCGCCCCGCCGCCACCGGACAGCGCGCTGTCATGCCCGGTGCGCCCTGTCAGACGGGAGGTCGACGGGAAGGGTTGCACAGCGAGTCATGAGCGCTTTCTTAGAAAGCGGCGGCGGCAAGATCCGCCTGCCCGGGACCTTCGTCCTTCCCACCTGGCCTTTCGTCCCGATTTCCCCCGTGGCCGAAACCGCGCGGAGGGCAGTGGATCTGTGCGGAACGTCTCAAACCAGGCGTCCGCGGACCCGGCCGGACGGGGCGCAGGTCACAGTGCGCCCCCTGCCGCCCGGCCAAGGCGGCGGACAACACGGAGCCCCCCTCGCCACAGCGGCGAGGGGGGCTCCGGGGACGGCGCGGACGCGCCCGCGGGCGTCAGTCGTTGCCGTTGCCCGTGGTCGGCGTCGTCTTCTGGATCTGGAGCAGGAACTCCGCGTTGGACTTCGTCTGCTTCATCTTGTCCAGCAGCAGCTCGATGGCCTGCTGCTGGTCCAGGGCGTGCAGCACCCGGCGCAGCTTCCACACGACGGCCAGCTCGTCGCTGCCCATCAGGATCTCTTCCTTACGGGTGCTGGACGCGTCCACGTCCACCGCCGGGAAGATGCGCTTGTCCGAGAGCTTGCGGTCGAGCTTGAGCTCCAGGTTGCCGGTGCCCTTGAACTCCTCGAAGATCACCTCGTCCATCCGCGAGCCGGTCTCGACCAGCGCGGTGGCCAGGATGGTCAGCGAGCCGCCGTCCTCGATGTTGCGCGCGGCGCCGAAGAAGCGCTTCGGCGGGTAGAGCGCGGTCGAGTCGACACCACCGGACAGGATGCGGCCGGAGGCCGGGGCCGCCAGGTTGTACGCACGTCCCAGACGGGTGATCGAGTCCAGCAGGACGACCACGTCGTGGCCCAGCTCCACCAGGCGCTTGGCGCGCTCGATGGCCAGCTCCGCGACGGTGGTGTGGTCCTCGGCCGGGCGGTCGAAGGTCGAGGAGATGACCTCGCCCTTGACCGACCGCTGCATGTCGGTGACCTCTTCGGGACGCTCGTCGACGAGGACGACCATCAGGTGGCACTCGGGGTTGTTGCGGGTGATCGAGTTGGCGATCGCCTGCATGATCATGGTCTTGCCGGTCTTCGGCGGGGCCACGATCAGACCGCGCTGGCCCTTGCCGATCGGGGTGACCAGATCGATGATCCGGGTCGTCAGCCCGCCCGACTCACCCTCCAGGCGCAGTCGCTCCTGCGGGTAAAGGGGCGTCAGCTTCCCGAACTCCGGCCGCCCGCGGCCCTGTTCGGGCGCCACGCTGTTGACCGTGTCGAGGCGGACCAGCGCGTTGAACTTCTCGCGCCGCTCGCCGTCCTTGGGCTGGCGGACCGCGCCGGTGACGTGGTCGCCCTTGCGCAGGCCGTTCTTGCGGACCTGGGCGAGCGAGACGTACACGTCGTTCGGGCCGGGCAGGTAGCCGGAGGTCCGGATGAACGCGTAGTTGTCGAGGATGTCGAGGATGCCCGCGACGGGGATCAGGACGTCGTCCTCGGAGACCTGCGGCTCGTTGCCGAAGTCCTCGCGGCCCCCGCGACGGCCGCGGCGGTCGCGGTAGCGGCCGCGACGGCCCCGGCGGCCGCCCTCGAAGTCGTCGTCGTCGTTGTCATTGCGGCGGTCGCGCTGGCGCTGGCCGCCCTGGCCGCCGCCCTGACCGCCCTGGCCGCCGTCGCCGGCGTCGCCCTTGCGGCGGTCGCCGCGGTCGCGCTGGCGCTGGCCGCGGTCCCCGCGGTCGCCCTTCTGGCCGCGGTCCTGGCGGTCCCCGCGCTCCTGGCGCTCACCCTTGCCCGGACGGCCCTCGCCCGTCTCCTGGGGGGAGACGGCGGTGTCGGTCCTGGAGTCGGTGCGGGTGTCGGTCTTCGCCTCGACCTTGGTGTCGGTCTTGAGGTCGCCGGAGACGGCCTCGGGGCTGCCCGCGGCGGCCGTGGCGCGGCGCCGGCGGCGCTCGCCGGCCGGCTGCTCGTCGCTGACAGGCTGGCCGGGGATGTCGATCTGCTGCTGGGCCCCGGCCTTCTCGGCGGCCTTGGCGCCCTTGTCGGACGCGGCCGCCTTGCCGGCGGCCTGCTCCGTGCCGTCGTCGCCGGTACGGGCCTTGGAGGTCGTACGGCGCTTGGGCTTGGTCTCGGTGTCGGCGGACGCGTCGGCCTTGGCACCGGAGCCCGGGCCGGTGGCCTGCTTCTCCTTGATGACCTCGATCAGCTGGCTCTTGCGCATCCGCGCGGTGCCCTTGATGCCGAGGCCGGAGGCGACCTGCTGCAGCTCTGCCAGGACCATGCCGTCAAGGCCGGTGCCGGAACGGCGGCGCCGCGTGGTTGCAGGCGCAGCGGGAGCGTCCGTGGCGGGCGCGGTGGCACTGCCATCGGTACGCGCGCCCATCAGATCGGTGGTGTCGCTCACGAAGGGTCCTTCCCTGGAGCGGGCGTCGGCCTGTCTGGCTCGGCGACCGGTTGTGCTGTCCGGCTGGGTCCTTGGTCTGGTGGACACCGGGCCGGGGCGGTGGTCCCGCCGGAAATGGCGGAGAGATCAGTTCATGGCGCCGGCGTGAGGAGAGGCAGAGTGGCCATTCACCACGCCGATTCCGGAGCGTGCTCACTCCCGCTCAGGAAATTGCCGGTTTCGACAATTGCGCCAAGCAATTTGGGAGGCTCCCGGAAGAAAGTGGTCCCGATGGGGGACACGAAGCACCGCGCCGCTCAGGCGTCGAGTACTGACTTGAGGTTAACACTACCGGATCCAACAAACATTCCCCCTCTCCAAGACCGGCAATCGTCGGCCACCTGCGTGCTCACCCGGCGAGCGGCAGTACGCAGGCGCCCGCCGCGTCGAGGGCCAGACGGTTCGCCGCCCACCCCTCGCCCGCCAGTGCCGCGACCTTCTCGGCCGCCGCGTCCTCGACCAGCGCGAGCACCGTCGGGCCCGCACCGGACACGACTGCGGGGACGCCGTCCGCGCGCAGCCGGTTCACCAGGGCCACGCTCTCCGGCATCGCCGGAGCGCGGTATTCCTGGTGGAGTCGGTCCTCGGTCGCGGCGAGCAGCAGCTCGGGGCGCCTGGTCAGGGCCTCGACGAGCAGTGCGGCGCGACCGGCGTTGGCCGCGGCGTCCACATGCGGGACGGTGCGCGGCAGCAGTCCGCGGGCGGTCTCGGTGAGCACCGGCTTTCCGGGCACGAAGACCACCGGAACGATGGAATCGGCGGGATCCATCCGGATCGCGCGTGCGGTTCCGGAGTCCATCCAGGCGAGCGTGAATCCGCCCAGCAGGCAGGCGGCGACATTGTCGGGGTGGCCCTCGATCTCGGTGGCCAGTTCCAGCAGTGCGGTGTCGTCGAGCTTTTGCTCGCCGCCTATCGTCACCGCGCGCGCGGCGACGATGCCGGCGCAGATGGCGGCGGAGGAGGACCCCAGGCCACGGCCGTGCGGAATGCGGTTGGCGCAGACGATTTCCAGGCCGCGCGGCTGTCCGCCGAGCAGCTCGAAGGCGGTGCGCATGGACCGTACGAGCAGGTGGCTCTCGTCGCGGGGCAGGCCGTCGGCGCCCTCACCTGCGATGTCGATGTGCAGCCCGGAGTCGGCGACCCGCACCACGACATCGTCGTACAGGCCGAGGGAAAGACCCAGGGCATCGAAGCCGGGACCGAGATTGGCGCTGGTAGCGGGGGTGCGCACCCGGACGGCGGCGGCGCGGAACGCGGGACCGGCCATCGCTCGATGACTCTCCTTGATTGATGCTGCGGTACTGCCCCGGAACGCCGCGGCACCGAGGCGCCCGGCCGGCTCATGGGGACCGTTCTGACCTGCCCTGCACACCACTGCGTCATGCCGTGGGGAGGGGAGTTGGCTGCCAGCCTATCGAAGGAAGGTTCTGTCGCGACATAGGGCGCACAGGAGGCGCACGATGCGTGTCGCGCACCGTCCCGTGCCCCAGCGCTGCCTTCCCTGGCCTTTGCGACCTTTGCGGCCTTTTGCAGACCGCGCCGGCCGGGCCGCCTCCGCCGACTTCGCCGACTTTGCGGCATTGCTGACTTTGCCGCTGCGCATCTGCGCGCCGTGCGGAGGTGACGGGACGCACATCGCGTCCCGCCACCGGGTGCCGTACGGGCGGCCCCGCCCGTACGACGGCGTCCTAGACGAGGCCGAGGCGCTCGGCGGCGGCGTCCGCGTCGATCGGGACCGTCACCGGCTGCGGCGCGCCGGCCACCGCCCAGTCCGGGTCCTTGAGGCCGTTGCCGGTGACCGTGCAGACGATGCGCTGGCCGGGGTCGACCTTGCCCTCCGCGGCGGCCTTGAGCAGACCGGCCACCGACGCGGCCGAGGCGGGCTCCACGAAGACGCCCTCCTGCGCGGCCAACAGGCGGTAGGCGGACAGGATTTGACGGTCGGTCACGTCGTCGATGAAGCCGCCGGACTCGTCCCGCGCCCGCTCGGCGTTCGCCCACGAGGCGGGGTTTCCGATGCGGATGGCGGTGGCGATGGTCGTCGGGTCCTTCACGACCTCGCCGCGCACGATCGGGGCGCTGCCGGAGGCCTGGAAGCCCCACATGCGCGGGGTGCGGGAGGCGATGCCGTCGGCCGCGTACTCCTGGTAGCCCCGCCAGTACGCGGTGATGTTGCCGGCGTTGCCGACCGGCAGCACATGGATGTCGGGGGCGTCGTCGAGCATGTCGACGATTTCGAAGGCCGCGGTCTTCTGGCCCTCGATGCGCACCGGGTTCACGGAGTTCACGAGTGCGACGGGGTAGTTGTCGGAGAGCCGGCGGGCCAGCGTCAGACAGTCGTCGAAGTTTCCGTCGACCTGGAGGATCTTCGCGCCGTGGACCAGCGCCTGGCCCATCTTGCCGAGCGCGATCTTGCCCTGCGGGACGAGCACCGCGCAGACCATGCCCGCGCGGACCGCGTAGGCGGCGGCCGAGGCGGAGGTGTTGCCCGTGGAGGCACAGATGACCGCCTTGGCGCCCTCCTCCTTGGCACGGGTGATGGCCATCGTCATGCCGCGGTCCTTGAAGGAACCGGTGGGGTTGGCGCCCTCGACCTTGAGGTGCACCTCGCATCCGGTGCGCTCGGAGAGGACCTGGGCCGGTACGAGGGGGGTGCCGCCCTCCCGGAGGGTGACGGCCTCGGTCGTGTCGCTGACCGGGAGCCGGTCGCGGTATTCCTCGATGATTCCGCGCCACTGACTGCTCGTCGTGGTCACGGTGGAATTGGCTGACATGGGTTCCTCTACTCCCCTTCGACCCGCATGATGCTGGCGACACCGCGGACGGTGTCGAGCTCGCGCAGTGCCACGACGGTCGACGACAGGGCCGCGTCCGCCGCCCGGTGGGTGACGATGACGAGCGATGCCTCGCCGTCCTTGCCCTGCTGACGGACCGTATCGATCGATACGCCGTGTTCGGCGAAGATGGTCGCGACCTGCGCGAGTACACCGGGCTTGTCGGCCACGTCGAGGCTGATGTGGTACCGCGTGATGACCGCGCCCATGGGGCTGACGGGCAGCCGTGTGTAGGCGGACTCGCCGGGCCCGGTGGTGCCGGAGAGCTTGTTGCGGCAGACCGCCACGAGGTCGCCGAGGACCGCGGAGGCGGTCGGCGAGCCCCCCGCGCCCGGTCCGTAGAACATCAGCTGGCCGGCCGCGTCGGCCTCGATGAAGACCGCGTTGTACGCCTCGCGGACGGAGGCGAGCGGATGCGTCAGCGGGATCATCGCGGGATGCACCCGCGCGGTGACGGAAGCGCCGTCCGCGGCCCGCTCGCAGATCGCCAGCAGCTTGACCGTGCACCCCATGCGCTGGGCGGAGGCGATGTCGGCCGCGGTGACCTCGGTGAGGCCCTCGCGGTGCACGTCGTCGATGGTCACCCGGGTGTGGAAGGCGATTCCGGCCAGGATCGCGGCCTTGGCGGCGGCGTCGAAGCCCTCGACGTCGGCGGTCGGGTCGGCCTCGGCGTAGCCCAGCGCGGTGGCCTCGTCCAGCGCCTCGCTGTAGCCGGCGCCGGTCGAATCCATCTTGTCGAGAATGAAATTGGTGGTGCCGTTGACGATGCCGAGCACCCGGTTGACCTTGTCGCCGGCCAGCGACTCGCGCAGCGGCCGCACCAGCGGGATCGCGCCGGCGACGGCGGCCTCGTAGTAGAGGTCCGCGCCGTTGGCCTCGGCCGCCGCGTGCAGCGCCGCACCGTCCGCGGCGACCAGCGCCTTGTTGGCGGAGACCACGCTCGCGCCGTGCTCGAAGGCGGTGGTGATGAGCGTGCGGGCCGGCTCGATACCGCCGATCACCTCGATCACGACATCAATGTCGCCGCGTTTGACCAGCGCGGTGGCATCGGTGGTGACCAGCTCGGCCGGGACGCCCTCGCGCACCCGGTCCGGGCGGCGGACGGCGATCCCGGCGAGTTCCACGGGCGCGCCGATACGGGCGGCGAGGTCGTCGGCGTGCGTCGTCATGATGCGCGCCACCTCTGAGCCGACAACTCCACAGCCCAGGAGCGCCACCTTCAACGGACGCGTACGCATCATTCGACCCCTGCTTCTCATCGATCGGCGATTATCGGTTGCTCATGCACCAGTCTCACGCACCGGACGGCGAATTCCGTCCGTCGTCCGGATACCGAGACATTTATTTCATCCCGGGGCGGGGCCCGGCGATCTGGCCTAGCCGACGTCCAGGCGCAGGAGATCTTCCTCGGTCTCCCGCCGGACGATCACCCTGGCCACACCGTCCCTGACAGCTACGACCGGCGGCCGCAGCGAGTGGTTGTAGTTGCTCGCCATGGAACGGCAGTACGCACCGGTGGCCGGCACCGCGAGCAGGTCCCCGGGCGCGACATCGGCCGGCAGGAAGGCGTCGCGCACGACGATGTCCCCGCTCTCGCAGTGCTTGCCGACCACCCGCGACAGCATCGGCTCGGCGTCGGAGGTCCGCGAGACCAGGGCCACGCTGTACTCCGCGTCGTAGAGCGCGGTGCGGATGTTGTCCGACATCCCGCCGTCCACGGACACATACGTCCGCAGGCCCTCCAGCTCCTTGACCGTGCCGACCTCGTACAGCGTGAACGCCGTCGGCCCGACGATCGCCCGGCCCGGCTCGACCGACAGCCGCGGCACCGCGAGTCCCGCCGCCGCGCACTCGCGGCGCACGATGTCGCCCAGCGCCGCCGCGATCTCGTGCGGCTCGCGCGGGTCGTCGTCCGAGGTGTAGGCGATCCCCAGGCCGCCGCCCAGGTCGATCTCGGGCAGCTCGACGCCGTGCTCGTCGCGGACCTCGGTCAGCAATTGCACGACGCGGCGGGCGGAAACCTCGAATCCGGCCATATCGAAAATCTGCGATCCGATATGGCTGTGAATTCCGATGAGTTCCAGCCCGTCCAGCTTGAGCGCGCGCCGTACGGCCTCGGCCGCCTGCCCGCCCGCCAGCGCGATGCCGAACTTCTGGTCCTCGTGCGCGGTCGCGATGAATTCGTGCGTGTGCGCCTCGACACCGACCGTGACCCGGATCTGCACCCGCTGGCGCCGGCCCAGCCGCTCCGCGATGTGCGCGACCCGGACGATCTCCTGGAACGAGTCGAGCACGATCCGCCCGACCCCCGCCTCCACGGCCCGGGTGATCTCCTCGGTGCTCTTGTTGTTGCCGTGCAGCGCGATCCGCTCGGCCGGCATGCCCGCGTCCAGCGCCGTGGCCAGCTCGCCGCCCGAGCAGACGTCGAGGTGCAGCCCTTCCTCGTTCAGCCACCGCACGATCGCCCGCGACAGGAAGGCCTTCCCGGCGTAGAAGACGTCCGCCTCCGCCCCGAAGGCGTCCTTCCAGGCCCGGCAGCGCGCCCGGAAGTCGTCCTCGTCCAGGAAGTACGCCGGCGTGCCGAACTCCTCGGCGAGCGCGGTGACGTCCAGCCCGCCGACGGTGACCACACCGTCGGCGTTGCGCCGGACCGTACGGGACCAGACGCGCGGGTCGAGAGAGTTGAGATCGGCGGGCGGGCCTGCGTAATGCCCCTCGGGCAGCACGTCGGCGTGCCGGGGCCCTGCGGGATGCGCGGAACGGCTCATAGCGGAGAGATCCTCACCATGGTTCAGAGGTGTTCGGGAGCGGAGATGCCGAGCAGACGCAGGCCGTTGGCGAGCACCGTCCCGCCGGCTTCGGCAAGCGCCAGCCGGGCCCGGTGCACGGCCAAGGGTTTCTGCTCCCCGACGGGCAGTGGCGGAAAAACGTCGTGCCAGCGGAAGAACGCGTCCGCCGTCGCCTCCAGATGCCGCACCACCCGGTCCGGCGACCGCAGCCGCGCGGCGGCCTCGACGACGGAGGGATAGGCGGCAACCAGCGCGAGGAACCCCTGCAGGGCCCGGGCGGGGGCGTCCGGCGTCCTCGGGGCGTCCGGCACCCGGCCGCCTCCACCGGATACGGACCGCCGGGACGCCTCGTCCGGGACCTCCGGAAGGCCCCCGTGCACGGGCGGCCCCACGTCCCCCGGCTCCCCCGAGAACCCCAGCTCACCCGCGTTCCGCAGCAGCGCCCGGACCCGGGCGTGCGCGTACTGCACCCGGAACCGCGGATTGCTCTCCCGCTGCACCGGCCGCTCCGGCACCCGCACCGGATCGTGCGCGGCCGGCCGCAACAGCACCCAGCGCGCCTCGTCGGAGCCGAGGCGGCGGAGGAGAGCCAGGAGGTCGGCGGGGGCGAGGGGGCCGATGGGGTCGGCCGGGGCGGCGAGCCCGTTCGACGAGGTGGAGACGGGGACGGGGTGGGCGTCGGCCCGGGCCTGCCGGTCCGGCACTCCGGCCGCCGCCGCCTCGTCGATCCGCGCGAGGGCCTCGGCCACCACGGCCTCGCGAGCGCTACGGGCGGCGGGAGGCCGGGGGCCGGCTGCGCTGCCGACACGGGACGAGGAATCAGCGGGAAAAACGGCATCAGCGGTGCGCGGGGCGACCGCGGCGGCCCCGGCGCTCCGGTCGCCGTAGCCGGCGCCCTGCGCCAGCACCTGCCGCACCAGGGCGACCTGCGCATCGTCCCCCAGCGTGAAGTTCAAGAACCCCGGCCCGGCGATCTCGACCCGGGCGATCCCGGGGCTTCCGGCCAGCCGCTTCCGCAGGATCTCGGCCACCTCGCGGGCGGGCCGGCCCGCCGGCTTGGCGAGCTGCAGCGCGACATTGGAGGCGTAGTCCCCGCACCCGGGGCGCGGCGGCGGCTGCACCACGATCCGCGCCGGCACGGCCACGGAGAGCTCCTGTTCCTCCACCGCGCCACGCACGGAGCGCAGGACGGTACGGGAGAGCTCAGCGGGTGTCACAGGACAAGCGTATGGGAGACCGGGGGTACCCATGCGACCGGTTTCGCCCTGTGGACACCCGACACCCCGATCCGCCCAGCCACACGGGACCGAACCGATCACCCCGCGGGCCCGCCCAACGATTCAACGCCGGGCACAGCCGTCAGAGATCAGCGGTGGGCAGCCGGCGGCCAGCGATCAACGACCAGGTATCAGCAGTCAGCGCGCTCAGCGGGTGAACAAGGACGCTCGCCTTTCCCGGAGTATCCGAAGGTATCCGGAGGTATCCGGCGGCATCCCTCACTCCCCGCCCGCGTCCAGCATGCCGATCCCACCGGATGTCGCGACCCCACCGGACGGAGCGCCGTGCTCCGCCACTCCCCCGCCCCCGTCGCTTTCCCCGTCCTCGTCGTCGGCGCCGCCCTGGGGCCCGCGCTGCCGCTGCCGTCCCTCGCGCACCAGCTTCCCCACGGTTCGCACCAGATCGGCCGGCTCGAACGGCTTCGCCAGAAACGCGTCCACCCCGACCGACTCCCCGTTGTCCACCTCGCCTTGGGTACACGCACTGACGATGGCGATCGGGATGTCCCACGTCCGCGGATCGGAGCGCAACCGCGCCGCGGTGTGCAGACCGTTGAGTCGCGGCATCACGACATCAAGGGTCACGACATCAGGTCTCACGTGGTGCACGACATCCAGACACTCGGCACCATCAGCCGCGGTCACGACCTCGAAGCCCTCCAGCTCGAGATTGACCCTGATCAGCTGTCGGATCACCTTGTTGTCATCGACTACAAGGATCCGACCGGACAAGCCAGGCACACCATGAGACTAGGACCCCACCTGCGACTGCGTCCCGGTTTTCCCCACTTCCGCCCCCGTGTGAGGGACCTTTCCCCGACCACCACCGCCACCCGACATCCATGCGCTAGGCCCCGCCGATCCCCCTCCCCCGCCACCCACCAAACCTGTTCATGAACACCCCATCAGAGCTGGTAGGGTTCTACCCGTCGCCACACAAACCGGCGACAACGCCCCCGTAGCTCAGGGGATAGAGCAACGGCCTCCGGAGCCGTGTGCGCAGGTTCGAATCCTGCCGGGGGCACCTTGCACAAGGTGCCCAAGACCCCGACATCAGCGGAGACGCTGAGGCCGGGGTCTTCGCGTATGCGCAGGCAGGGCCGGCCAGAAGAGGGCCTGCGCCGACATTCGTGGGCGAGGCCCGGGAACTCGCCCCCTCCGCCGGGTCGCGAAGATCGAGATCGGCCTCGGTCTCCTGCCTGCCGAGATGCGCCGCCCGAGCGGCGCAGTCCCTGCCCTCGGTGCAGCCCGCCCGTTGGGGGCACTCGCACGACACAGCAACCCCAACTCACCCGGCAGGCTACGGGAGTCGAGGCAGAGGGGGCCGAGTCGGGAGCGAGTGCGCCGCGGCTTTTCTCGGCGCCGTCGTGGCAACACAGCGACCGGGCACCCGGCTCGGTGGCCGTACGCCCGGTCGGCGGGGGAGCTTCCCGGCGTCAGCCGTCCAGGCGTACCGGCAGCGACTCGATGCCGTAGACGATCGAGAGTTTGCGGAATTCCAGTTCCTCGGGAGTGGCGGCCAGCCGCATGTGGGGGAAGCGGCGTACCAGGGCGGGGTAGGCGGCGCGGAGTTCCATGCGGGCGAGTTCGGCGCCCACGCAGCGGTGGATGCCGTAGCCGAAGGCGAGGTGGGAGGGGACGTTGCGGGAGGGGTCGAAGCGTTCCATGTCCGGGCCCAGTTTGCCGTCGCGGTCGGCGCCGCTCAGGGAGCACAGAACCACGTCGCCGGTGGTGATCTGGACGCCGCCGATTTCCAGGTCCTCGCGGGCGAAGCGCGGGAAGGCGACCTGTACGACGGTCAGGTAGCGCAGGAGTTCCTCGACGTAGCGGTCGACGACGTCGTCGCCGTCGTTCAGGGCCGCGAAGTGCTTGGGGTCCTGGAGGAGGACGAGGGCGCCGAGCGCCAGCATGCTGGCGGTGGTTTCGAAGCCGCCGGTCAGGACGCCGTCGGCGAGGCCGGCCAGCTCTTCGTCGCTGACCGAGTCGCCGTGCTCCTTCACGATCATCCCGAGCAGGCCGTCACCCGGGTTCTCACGCTGCTTCTTGACGATGTCCCGGAAATAGGAAAGGGATTCCGATATGGCGCCGAAGGAGGCATTGGCGCCGCTGAAAAGGTCGAAGCGGGCGGCGCTGAGGCGCTCGAAGTCGGCGCGGTCCTCGTAAGGGACGCCGAGGAGTTCGCAAATGACGAGGGAGGGGATGGGCAGGGCGAAAGAGTGGACGATGTCGACCGGGTCGCCGTCCTTGCCCGCCTTTTCCATGGCGTCGAGCTGTTCCTCGACGATCTCGTGGATGCGGGGGGTGAGCCGGCTGAGCCGGCGCATGGTGAATTCGGGGGTGAGAAGGCGCCGGAGGCGGGTGTGCACCGGCGGGTCGGCGAATCCCAGCCCGCCGGGGTTCTGTTCGGCGCCCGCGCCGGCCTTGCCGACGAGGTTGGTGAAGTCCGAACTGAAGGCATTGGCCTTTCCCAGTACCGCCTTGACCTCGTCGTAGCCGGTGACCAGCCAGACGTTGGCGGCTATGGGTACGGGGAGCCGGCTGATGGGCTCCTCCTCCCGGACGGCCGCCAAATCACCCACGGGATCGAGGCCATCGCGCCGCAATGGCATCAGGACGGACTCGGGCAAGAAAGACATTCGAGACAGGTCGAATCCTTTCCTGCGCGTTCTCGCCAGATACATACGGCCGGCCCAGGCGATGATCCGGGAACGGAGAGTCGTCATGACGCTAATACTGCCTTTCGTCGAGGGGGACGGTCACCCGCGCTCCGCGGCCCGCAACAGGCGGGACGGCACGGGACCTCCACTCGGCGTGCACGGGTGTGACGTACGCCATAGCCCCTCGCTCACGGTGGTCATGGACCAGGTCCATGCCATCGACCGGTGTCTTCGGTCATCCGCATCAGCGTGACGAGCTCGGCCTCGGCCTTCTTCTTCTCTTCGGTCTGGACGAGTTTACAAAGTGCCATTGGGCGCGTTCGCGGAACAACCCGGAATACCCCCGAGCCACCCCGGGGCGGCCCCTGATTCTCCCCTGATGCGCCCTGCGGTTCCCCGCCCACGGCCGAGGGGTGATGACCGGTGACCGAACGGCCGAGGATCGATGACTGATGACGTAGGGCCGAGGGCTGCGATGTCGGACGCACGCCCCCCGAATCCGTGATGGTGCCCCCTGGGGCCCGCGGTTCTGCACTTCCGTACAGGTCGTGAGGGCCCGGCGTCCGGGCCCGCGCCGCCCCGACGGCAATCAAGGGCGCTGCGGGGGCGGGCAGTTGGCGGCTCCCTTCCGCGCCCGGGGGTGGCGGATCGCCCGGCGGCAACCCCCGATGGCCCTCACTGGATTCGTTACGCAAAGTGATGAGTTGCGTACTGTCCGGTGTCTCTCTAGCGTGAAAAGGAGAGGCGAGACGGGCGGCAGGGCGCGCTGCGGGAGCGTGGCGCGTGGCGGGCAGGAGCCGTACTCGCCGCCGGGGAAGGGTGCGCTCGGCACCACCGGCGGGGCGCAGGCCCCGGCCTGTCCGTCGGGTGATGCCAGGTGACACCACGTGATCCACCCCGCGGGGACTCCCCGGGGCTCTCCCTTCGCAGGAGGAAGCGCATGTTTCCGAAGCCGAAGACCGGCGTGGCCGGTGCGTTCGCCCTGTGCGCGCTGACCGGGGCCGTCCTGGCGAGTCCGGCGCGGGCGTCCGACGGTGACGGCAGCCTCGCCCCGTACGAGGCGCACATCGTCGCCAGGGCGGGGGTGGAGCTGCGCACGGGGCCGAGCTACGAGTTCAGCGCGGTGGGCTCGAAGGGCTACGGGGCGGTGGTGGGGATCGTCTGCAGGCTCAACGGGCAGAAGGTCGAGGGCAACCGGGTCTGGTACAAGCTCAGCGACTCCTCGTACGTCTGGTCCTCGGAGCGCCACATCGTGCGGGTCGGGCAGGAGCCGCCCCGCTGGTGTTGAGGCGTCCGGGCGTCAGCCCCGGGGCGCCCCCGGGGACATCCCGGGGTGACGTCGGGGTCATCCCCGGTCCCGGTGTCCGGGGTGTGCGGCGGCGGGTGCGCCCCGGCGTCCGGAACATCGCGGACGCCCCGGACGCCGTATCCGACATAACGGAAATAGCGGCCTCTGCTTGCTACGTTGCCAGGCATGACGGCAATGGCAAGGGCGGCCGCCGCGCGCCCGTTGGACACTCCCCCACCCTTGCCGCTACTGCCCCGGCGCAGGGGCGTCGAACTGGCCCTCCTGGCGGGCGCCGTCCTCATCAGCGTCTGCGGGTACGTCGTCGTGGGGCTCGCCCGGTGGCACGCGCTGCCGGCCGGGGCGCTGCGGTACGGGGCGGGGCTCGGCGGGCTGGCGCTGCTGGCGCATCTCGCCGTCCGCTTCCGCGCCCCGTACGCCGATCCGCTGCTGCTGCCCACCGCGGTGCTGCTCAACGGGCTCGGGCTGGTGCTGATCTTCCGGCTCGACCTGGACACCCCGGCGGACCATGCCGCGCCCACCCAGCTGGTGTGGTCGACGGTCGGATTCGTGCTCTTCATCGCGGTGGTGGTGCTGCTGGACGACCACCGGACGCTGCAGCGGCACGCCGCGCGGTGTGCGGCGCTCGCGCTGCTGCTGATGGCGTCGCCGATCCTCTTCCCCGCCGTCAACGGGGCGAAGATCTGGATCCGGCTCGCCGGATTCTCCATTCAGCCGGGTGAGTTCGCCAAGGTGTTGATCACCGTCTTCTTCGCGGCCTACCTCGCGGCCAACCGCGGGGTGCTGGCGCGCACCGGCCGCAGTATGGGGCGGTTGCAGCTGCCCGCCGGCCGGGTCCTGGGGCCGGTGGTGGCGATCTGGCTGGTCAGCGTGGCCGTGCTGGTCCTCGAACGGGACCTGGGGACCTCGCTGCTGTTCTTCGGGATCTTCGTCGTGCTGCTGTACGTGGCCACCGGGCGGACCGGCTGGATCGCGGTCGGGCTGCTTCTGGCGGGCATCGGGGCGGCCGCCGTGGGCACGCTGGAGCCGCATGTGCACGTCCGGGTCCAGGACTGGCAGCATCCGTTCGCCGGGATCGCTGCGGGTCAGGGGCCGGGGCAGCTCGCCCAGTCGCTGTTCGCGTTCGCGGCCGGCGGGATGTTCGGCACCGGCCTGGGCCAGGGGCACTCGTATCTGATCGGCTTCGCGATGAAGTCCGACTTCATCCTGGCGACGTTCGGCGAGGAGCTCGGGCTGGCCGGGCTGACCGCGCTGTTTCTGCTGTACGCGCTGCTGGTGGCCCGCGGCTACCGGGCCGCGCTCGGGCTGCCGGACGCGTTCGGCAGCCTGCTGGCCGTGGGCCTCGCGGCGCTGCCCGCGCTCCAGGTCTTCGTCATCGCGGGCGGGGTGATGGGGCTGATTCCGCTGACGGGGATGGCGATGCCGTTCCTCGCGCAGGGCGGGTCGTCCGTCGTCACCAACTGGATCATCGTCGCGCTGCTGCTGCGGATCAGTAACCGGGCGCGGATGCCGGGAAAGGAAGGCGCCGGCGGCGACGGCGCGGTGGGGAGCGCACAGGCCGGGGCCCCCGCGGTTGCGGCCGGCGGCCGGCCGGGCGACGAGGCGGCGCACGGCGGGAGCAGGGCGGGGAGCCTGGCCGGGCGGGACAGCCTGTTCGGGGCGGGCAGCTGGGTGGTGGGCTTCTTGAAGCCGACCGGTTCCGCGGCCCGGAGCCGGCCCCCTTCGGGCGCGTCCGTCCCGTCGTCCCCACCGGCCCCACCGCACGCCCCGACCGCCCCCGCGTCCCCGCCCGCCGATGACGCCTCCGCCCCGGAGGCCGGCCGGTGATCCGCTGCATCCGGCACACCGCCGCCTTCTCGTTCCTGCTGCTCATGGCGCTGCTGGTCAACGCGGCACGGGTACAGATCCTGGAGACCGGGCACTACGGGAAGAGCCCGGCCAACCGCCGCACCGCGATCGCCCGTTACGCGCAGCCGCGCGGTGCCCTGCTCGTCGCGGGCCGCCCGGTGACCGGCTCCCGGGACAGCGGCGGGCGGCTGCGCTACGAGCGCAGCTACGCCGACGGCCCCCTGTACGCGCCGGTCACCGGCTACTCCTCGCAGATCTACGGGACCTCGCTGCTGGAGAGCGCCGAGGACGGCGTGCTCTCCGGCGCCGACGACCGGCTCGCCGCCTTCCCCTGGTGGGACCGTCTCACCGGCACCCACCGGCCGGGCGGCAGGGTCCACACCACCATCGACCCCCGCATGCAGCGCGCCGCGTTCGAGGGCCTCGGGGACAAGAAGGGCGCGGTGGCCGCGATCGAGCCGCAGACCGGCCGGGTGCTGGCGCTGGTCAGCACGCCGTCGTACGACCCGGGTGAGCTGTCCGGCAACGGCCGGACGGCGGGCGCGGCCTGGCGCCGGCTGAACGGTGCCGAGCGGCGGCCGATGCTCAACCGGGCCCTGGGGGAGACCTATCCGCCCGGTTCCACCTTCAAGGTCGTCACCGCGGCGGCCGCGCTGGAGAGCGGCGCGGTCACCGATATCGACGCCCCGACGGATTCCCCCGACCCCTATCCGCTGCCCGGTACCGCCACCCGGCTCGGCAATGCCGCCAAGGGCTGTGCGGACGCCCCGCTCAAGGACGCCTTCCGGGCCTCGTGCAACACCGTCTTCGCGCGGCTGGGCGCCCGGGTCGGGCTGCGCGGCATGGCCGCCACCGCCCGGAAGTTCGGCTTCAACGACCGCCGGCTGCGGATCCCCTCACCGGTGGCGCCCAGCAACTTCGACACCCGGATGGATCCCTCGCAGGTCGCGCTGTCCGCCATCGGCCAGTACGACACCGCCGCCACGCCGCTCCAGATGGCGATGGTCTCGGCGGTGGTCGCCAATGGGGGGCGGCTGGCGCCGCCGTACCTCGTCGACAAGGTGACCGACGCCCGCGGGGTCCTGGTCGAGGACGGTCCGCGCCCGGCCGCCCGCCAGGTGATCGGCCCGGTCACGGCCCAGCAGCTCCAGGAGATGATGGTCGACGTCGTCGCGCACGGCAGCGGGCGGCACGCCGCGCTCAAGGGCGTCACGGTCGGCGGCAAGACGGGCACCGCGCAGCACGGGGTGCACAACGAGGGGATGCCCTATGCCTGGTTCATCTCCTGGGCGCGGGCCAAGGACAGCTACGAGCCGGCCGTGGCGGTGGCCGTGGTGGTCGAGGACGCGGCCGCCGACCGCGCGGACATCAGCGGCGGCGGGAGCGCGGCGCCGATCGCGCAGGCGGTGATGGCGGCGGCGCTGGGATGAGGCACGGGGCGGGAGCCGGCGGGACCCGCCGACGCCCGGCCCGGCCGCCGGGTCACAATGGCCCCATGGCTGACGCGATCCCGCCCATGGAACCGGCTCCGCCCCCGCTGCTGTCCCTGGCCGAGGTGGAGGCGCTGGCCCGGCGGGTGCACTCCGGGCAGACCGACAAGGCCGGCCGCCCCTATGCCGAGCATCTGGCCGCGGTCGCGGCGGGCGTACGGGAGCGGGGCGGCAGCGAGGAGCAGATCGCCGCGGCCTGGCTGCACGACGCGGTCGAGGACGGGGCGCTGAGCCGTGCGTGGCTGGCCGGTGCGGCGCTGAGCCAGGAGGTCAAGGCGATGATCCTGGCGGTCACCAAGGGGCCGGAGGAACCGCTCGAGGAGTACACCGCCCGCATTCTGGCCACCCCCGGGGCGCTGCTGATCAAGGAGTCGGATCTGGCGCACAACGCCGATCCGGAGCGGCTGGCCGTCCTGGACGCACCGACCCGGGAGCGGCTGGCGGAGAAGTACGCGCGGGTGCGGGCCCTGCTGGGGCTGACCGGCCCGTAACCGAAGCGGGTCCGGGCCGCCCGGCGGCCGCGACCGGCCCCCCGGGGGTCCACACATCGGACACCTGCACAGAAAGGTGTCATACGCAGCTAGTCTGCGGTGATGACCACTCCGCAGCCTTCGCCGTCCCCGGAGCCCGCGCCGTCCGCACCGCGGCCGGACCCGGGAGCCGCCCGTGTGATCGCCGCCCTGGAGGGCGTCGGCGTCCACCGCCACACCACGGGGCAGGTCATCCTCGACGCCGTCGACTGGACCGTACGGTCCGGCGAGCACTGGGCGCTGCTCGGTGCGAACGGCGCCGGCAAGACCACCGTGCTGCGCCTGACCGGGGCGCTGATGTTCCCCACCGTCGGCACCGTCGAGGTGCTCGGCCACCGGCTCGGCTCGGTGGACGTGCGGGAGCTGCGGGCCGCCATCGGCCTGGTCTCCGGCGCGCAGAAGGTCCCGCAGGACGCGACCGGCCACACCGTCGTGCTGACCGGCGCGACCGGAACCGTGCAGCCGCTGTGGCGGAAGTACGACGCGGCCACCCGTGAGCGCGCCCACGAGCTGCTCGCCGAGCTGGACTGCAAGGAGCTGGCGGACCGGCCGTACGGGGTGTGCTCGGGCGGCCAGCGGGCCCGGATCCTGATCGCCCGCGCGCTGATGGCCGAGCCCCGGCTGCTGCTGCTCGACGAGCCGTTCAACGCGCTCGACCTGCCCTCCCGCGAGGACCTGATCGACGCGCTGCACCGGCTGGCGGCGGGGCGGCCGGAGCTGTCGACGGTGACGGTCACCCATCATCTGGAGGAGCTGTCGCCGGCCATCGGCCACGCCCTGCTGCTGCGCGAGGGCCGGGTGCAGGCGCGCGGGCCGGTGGACGAGGTGCTCACCGGGGCGCGGATGACGGCCTGCTTCGGCCGGCCGATCGAGGTCTCGCGGCACGAGGGGCGCTGGCTGGCACGGTCGGGGAAGCGCTGACCCCCTGATCCCGGGCGGGCCGCCGGCCCGCCCCGCCCCGCAGGCCCGCCCCGCCCCGCAGGTCAGCCCCGCCCCGCGGGTCAGTCCTGTGCCGCGCCCTCCTCGATGGCCGCCGCGACCTCCGCCGTACGGGCCTGTTCCTCGGCCGCGAAGCGCTCGGCGTCCAGCTTCTCGGCGAGTTCCTCGTCCTCGGCCATCAGCAGATCGAGGTTGGAGTCGCCCATCTCGAAGACGCCCATGTCCACATAGGCGCGCTGCAGCCGCTCGCCCCACAGTCCGATGTCCTTGACGCAGGGCACGATGCGGCTGAAGAGCAGCTTCCGGAAGAGGTGCAGGAATTCGGAGTTCTCGGTGAATTCGGCGGCCTCCTTCGGCGGAATGCCGAAGTTCTCCAGGACTTCCAGGCCGCGCAGCCGGTCGCGCATCAAGTAGCAGCCCTCGATGACGAATTCCTCGCGTTCGCGCAGTTCGGCGTCGGTGAGCTGCCGGTAGTAATCGCGCAGCGCCATGCGTCCGAAGGCGACGTGCCGGGCCTCGTCCTGCATGACATAGGCGAGGATCTGCTTGGGCAACGGCTTGGTGGTGGTGTCGCGGATCATGCCGAAAGCGGCCAGCGCGAGGCCCTCGATCAGGACCTGCATACCGAGGTACGGCATGTCCCAGCGGGAATCCTTCAGGGTGTCGGACAGCAGCGCCTGGAGATTGTCGTTGATCGGGTAGAGCATCCCGATCTTTTCCTGCAGGAAACGGCTGTAGATCTCGGCGTGCCGGGCCTCGTCCATGGTCTGGGTGGCGGAGTAGAACTTCGCGTCGAGGTCCGGGACGGATTCCACGATCCGGGCCGCGCAGACCATCGCGCCCTGCTCACCGTGGAGGAACTGGCTGAACTGCCAGGAGGTGTAGTGCTGCCGCAGATCGCCGCGGTCCTTCTCGGTCATCTTGTCCCAGTACCGCGTGCCGTACAGGGACATGGACTCGTCCGGGGTGCCGAGCGGGTCCCGGGGGTCCACTTCGAGGTCCCAGTCGATCCGCAGGGTGGCGTCCCACTGCTTGTCCTTGCCCTTCTGGTAGAGCGCGAGCAGCCGTTCGCGTCCGTCGTCGTAGTCCCAGCTGAAGCGGGCCGCGCCGGAGGCGGGCACCTTCCACACGGGGTCGCCTGGGTCTTGCACATAGAGGTCTCGGGTCGACACGGACGCCTCCTCGGCTCGCCAAACGCCTTGTCACGGGCGGTCGTTGGCAGGCTCACACGCTTCTTACCGGCGGGTCAATAAGTCGCGCACGAGGGATTGACGAGCTTGCTGACAAGCAGTCTCATAAGAGGGAACGCGGGAAACCCAGAGCGAGGTAGCCAGATCATGACGAGCGCACCCACCGACATGACCGTGACGGACACCGAGGTCCTGCGGGACGCCCTCGGTCTGCTCAAGGACCGGGAACAGGTCGCCGAGCGGCTGCTGGACTCCTCCGCCCGGCACTCCTTCGACCCCGATACCGAACTCGACTGGGACGCGCCCCTGGAGGAGGGCAAGTGGTTCTGGCCGCCGGAGCTGGTCTCGCTCTACGACACCCCGCTGTGGCGGCGGATGTCCCTGGAGCAGCAGCAGGACCTCGCCCGGCACGAGGCCGCCTCGCTCGCCTCGCTGGGCATCTGGTTCGAGATCATCCTGATGCAGCTGCTGGTGCGGCACATCTACGACAAGCCGGTGACCAGCGCGCACGTCCGCTACGCGCTCACCGAGATCGCCGATGAGTGCCGGCACTCCAAGATGTTCGCCCGCATGATCCACAAGGGCGGCACCCCCGCCTACCCGGTCTCCCGGGTGCACCACAACCTCGCCCGCGTCCTCAAGACGGTCTCCACCACCCCGGGTTCGTTCGCCTGCACCCTGCTCGGCGAGGAGATCCTGGACTGGATGCAGCGGCTGACCTTCCCGGACGAGCGGGTGCAGCCGATCGTGCGCGGGGTGACCCGCATCCATGTCGTCGAGGAGGCCCGGCACGTGCGCTACGCCCGGGAGGAACTGCGCCGCCAGATGATCACCGCGCCGCGCTGGGAGCGGGAGTTGACCCGCGTCAGCTCCGGCGAGGCGGCCCGGGTGTTCTCGCTCGCCTTCGTCAACCCGGACGTCTACTCCCAGGTCGGGCTGGACCGGCGCGCGGCCCTCGCCCAGGTGAAGGCCAGCGGCCACCGCCGCGAGGTGATGCAGTCCGGCGCGAAGCGGCTGACCGACTTCCTGGACGACATCGGCGTACTGCAGGGCGTGGGCCGCAGGTTGTGGCGCCGCTCGGGTCTGCTGGCCTGAAGGATTCCTGTGAACCGCCCGGTAACCGAGCGCCTGTCCGAAGCGGAATCCGGGCCGGTTACGCTGCTGTTCATGAACGGCAGCGGCACCGCCCCAGCAGTACCCCGACCCGCCTACCGCAGGCTGAGCGTCGAGCAGCGCCGCAGCCAACTGCTCACCGCCGCCCTGGGTCTGTTCGCCCAGCGCGCCCCCGAGGACGTCTCGCTGGACGACGTGGCGACCGCGGCCGAGGTCTCGCGTCCGCTCGTCTACCGCTACTTCCCCGGCGGCAAGCAGCAGTTGTACGAGGCCGCGCTGCGCAGCGCGGCCGACATGCTGGAGCGCTGTTTCGCCGAGCCGGAGAGCGGGCCGCTGACCCAGCGGCTGTCGCGCGCGCTGGATCGCTATCTGGCGTTCGTCGACGAGCACGACGCGGGCTTCAGCGCACTGCTCCAGGGCGGCAGCGTCGTGGAGACCGCCCGCACCGGCGCGATCGTGGACGAGGTGCGGCGGGCCGCGGCCGATCAGATCCTGCGGCATCTGGGCGAGCCCGAGCCGGGCCTGCGGCTGCGGATGACCGTGCGCATGTGGATCACCGCGGTCGAGGGCGCCTCGCTGATCTGGCTCGACGAGGACAAGCAGCCGGGCCTCGACGAGCTGCGGGACTGGCTGGTCGACCACTTCATCGCCCTGCTGACCGCGACCGCGGCCCGGGACCCGCAGACCGCCCGGGTGACCCGGGCGGCGCTGAAGCTGGAGGCCGCCGACGGCCCGGCCGGCGCACTGGCCCGCCGGCTGCTGCCCGTGGTGAGCGACGCCACGCATCTGCTGTGAGCTTCCGCCCCGCGGCGGCGGTGGGAGACTGACGGCGTGCGAAGCGAGAACACGCCGTTCGTCGGCGGGCCGCTGGACGGCCGGGTCCTGCCCGTCCTGGTCGGCATGACCGGGCAGCCGCCGAAGACCTACGAGGTCCCGGTGCCGGACGACGGCAAGGGGCCGCCGCGGCGTCATGTCTACCGGCGGGTGCCGGGGCGGGTGGGCCGGCTGGGGCTGCCCAGCGGCTGGCGCTACGAGTACGACCCGGAGGGCAGGGCCGCCGGCGACGGGCCCCGGTGGCCCTGGCGCAAGCGCTGAGGCGGTGCGCCCCCGCGGAACGGGGGCACACCGCCGGGGCTCAGGCGGTCAGCGACGCCAGGTAGGCGTTCGCCTTCTCCGGCTCGTAGAAGAAGTTCTCGAAGTCGGACGGGTCGTCGAAGCCGTTGGCGAAACGGTCGGCGACGGGCTGGAGCCGGCCGGCCGCGCCGATGACGTTCAGCACGTGCTCCGGCGGCGGCGCCAGCATCGCGTTGGTCCACTTGGTGACGTGCCGGGCGGTGTTCCAGTACCGGTCGAAGGTGGCCCGCATCCACTCCCCGTCGAACGGCTCCTCGCCGCGCTCGACGATGGAGGCCAGGTAGGACGCGGCGCACTTGGCGGCGGAGTTCGAGCCCTGGCCGGTGATCGGGTCGTTGGCGACCACGACGTCCGCGACGCCCAGGACCAGACCGCCGGAGGGCAGCCGGCCGACGGGGTTGCGCACGGTGGGCGCGTAGCGGCCGGCCAGCGTGCCGTTGGCGTCGGTCAGTTCGACCCCGGTGGCGCGGGCGTACTCCCAGGGCAGGAACGTCTTCATCAGGTCCAGCGTGAGCGCCAGGTGCTCCTGGGGGTCCTTGACGCCCTGGAAGGCGTCCAGCGGGCCGCCGGGTATGCCCTCCCAGAAGAGGATGTCGGCGCGGCCGGAGGTGGTGAGCGTCGGCATGACGAACAGCTCGCCGACGCCGGGCACCAGGTTGCAGCGCACCGCCTCGAAGTCGGGGTGCTCGGGGCGCGGGCCCATGCCGTGCACATAGGCGACGGCGAGCGCGCGCTGCGGGGCGTCGTAGGGGGAACGGGAGGCGTCGCGGCCGAACATGGACACCAGCTCGCCCTTGCCGGCCGAGACCAGCGTCAGGTCGTAGCGGCCGGCGAAGAAGTCCAGGTCGGAGACGGCGGCGCCGTGGATGACGAGCTGCCCGCCGCGCTGGGCGAAGGTCTCCATCCAGCCGGCCATCTTCACGCGCTGGTCGACGGACTGGGCGTGGCCGTCGAGCCGGCCGACCCAGTCGATGGCGCGCTGCGAGCCCTCGGGTGACTCGTGGCTGCCGGGGGCGGCGACCGAGACGCCGAGGCCCTCGATGCGCGGGGCCTGGCTCTCCCAGAAGTTGATCTGGAGGTCGCGCTCGTGCTGGAGGGCGGTGTGGAACATGCACTGGGTCGACATCACGCGCCCCGCGCGGATCTCATCGGCGGTGCGGTTGGACATGAGGGTGACCTCATAGCCCTGGGACTGGAGGCCGAGGGCCAGCTGGAGACCGGACTGGCCGGCCCCGATGATGAGTATCTTCCGCATGGCGGCACTCTTCTCTGCTACTGCGGGTGTTCGGGGGTGAAGTGGGGGGTGGCAGGGCGCCCGGGGGGCGGACCTCCGCGGTGGCCGTTACTCGGGCGCGGACTCCAGGGCGTGGCCGACCAGCGCCAGCAGTGCCTGGATGACCGTGGTCCGGCGGCGCGCGTCCATGACCACCACGGGCACGTGCGGCGGGACGGTCAGCGCGTCGCGGACGTCCTCCGCGTCGTAGGAGTCGGTCCCCTCGAAGTGGTTGACCGCGACGACGTACGGCAGTCCGCAGCTCTCGAAGTAGTCCAGCGCCGGGAAACAGTCCTCCAGGCGGCGGGTGTCGGCCATCACGATCGCGCCGATCGCGCCGCGCACCAGGTCGTCCCACATGAACCAGAAGCGCTGCTGTCCGGGCGTGCCGAACAGGTACAGCACCAGTTCCTGGTCGAGGGTGATCCGCCCGAAGTCCATCGCGACCGTGGTCGTGGTCTTCTCCGGGGTGGCGGTCAGATCGTCGGTGTCCTCGCTGGCCTGGGTCATCACCGCCTCGGTCTGGAGCGGGGTGATCTCCGAGACCGATCCGACGAACGTGGTCTTGCCGACGCCGAAGCCGCCCGCCACCACGATCTTGGTGGCGATCGGCGCCCGCGAACGGTCCGTCTGCCAGCTCTGCAGCCCCGCGTCGGCCGCGGCCGCGGGGTCGGCCCGGCCCGCGGATCCGGCGGACGCCGCCGGTCCGGCCGATATCGTGTCAGAGCCTGTGAAGTCCACTCAGCACCCTTTCGAGCAGCGCGCGGTCGGGCCGGCCGGAGCCGTGCCCGGTGCCGTAGACGCGAATCTTTCCCTGGTCGGCGAGGTCGCTGAGCAGTACCCGGACCACGCCCAGCGGCATCTTGAGGAGCGCGGAGATCTCCGCGACCGAGCGCATCCGGCGGCACAGCTCGACGATCGCCCGCATCTCGGGCATCACCCGGTCACCCCAGCCCCCGGAGGTGAGTTCGCGGCGCTCCTCGGGCGCCTCCAGCGCGGCCACGAACGTCTCCACCAGCAGCACATGGCCGAATCGCGTCCGGCCGCCGGTGAGCGAATACGGCCGCACGCGCGAGGGTTTCCGGTCCCCGCCGCGCACGGGGAGTTTGGGAGTACTCACTTGGCGTTCTCCATCGACTTGCGCAATTCACTGCGGAGTTCGGGGGTGAGGACATGTCCGGCCCGGCCGACGAACAGCGCCATGTGGTAGGCGATGACGTTCATGTCGCAGTCGGGGGTGGCGTGCACGCCGAGCAGCGACCCGTCGCTGATCGACATGACGAACAGGCTGCCCTCGTCCATCGTGATCATCGTCTGCTTGACGGCTCCGCCCTCCATCAGCTTGGCGGCGCCGTTGGTGAGGCTGCCGAGCCCGGAGACGATGGTGGCCAGATCCGCGCTGGAGCCCCGCGGCCCGTCACGCTCGCCCGGCCGTGCCGCCTCGTCCGTGCGGTCGGGGTCGGAGGACAGCAGCAGCAGGCCGTCGGAGGAGACCACGGCCACCGAGCGGATGCCCGGCACCTCGTCCACCAGGTTCGTCAACAGCCAGTGCAGGTTCTGTGCCTGGCTGCTCAGGCCGTTTCCGTAAGCAGTGGGCGCTTGCGCGTTCAATCGCGTGCCTCCTCGACAACGTGGCTCTCTCCCGGGGCCCCCGCGCCGTCGGTGTCCGTCTGTGGGATGGTCTGCTCCGTTGTACGCTCCGCGATTTCGGCCTCGACCTCGCTCCGGCCGACTCGCGCCCCCGCCTGGAACCCGCCGAGCCGGCGCCGCAGCGCCTCGGCGTTTGCCGCACCGCTCTTGCGCGGTGCGGCGGGCGCCTGCTGCTGCGCCACGACCTTGGGCGTGCGCTTGGGCAGCCCGGTGGCCGTCCGCCGCTTCCCCGAGGGGGCGGCGGCAGTCTCTGGGTCGGCCGCCTCGCCGGCCGCCGGCTCCCCGGCGGGCGGCACCTCGCCGGCCGGCACCTCGGCGTCGGGGCCGGGGGCCGGGGCGGCGGGCGCCGGGTCCGGGCTCCCCTCGTCCCCGGCCGGGAGGTGGTCACCGGTGCCGTGGGTGGTGGCGGCGTACGGTCCGGGCGACCGCGGGCCGTACGGGCTCGATTCCGACGGGGAGTAGGTGGTCGGGCCGGACGGCTGCGCCACGGGCTCCGGCCCCTCCGGGCCGCCGAGCCCGGCGGCGTCGATCGCGCGCTCCGCGGCGGCCACGAACGGGTCGGCGCCGGTGGCGGCCGCGGTGCCCTCGTCGCGGGGCTCCGGTGCGGCCGGCGGTGCGTCGGACGGCTCGGCACCGGTGGCCGGGTCCCGGTCGTCCTGGGGCGGGGAAGCGGGGGGCGGGGACGCCGGGGCCGGTGCGCCGGCCCGCGCCGCCGGTTCGGTGCGCGGCGCCCGCGTCGGCAGCGCGTTGGAGTTGGCCTCGGCGACCGAGCCGGGCAGCCCCGGGGAGTGCGCCAGGTCCGGGGAGGCGGGCGCCGGGGGGCCCGACGGCGCCGGCCGGGTGGGCAGGATCGAGCCGGGCAGCACGATGACGGCGGTGACCCCGCCGTGCTTGCCGTCCCGCAGCTGGACCCGCACCCCGTGCCGGGCGGCCAGCCGCACCACGACGTACAGCCCCAGGCCCAGCGCCTCGTCGATGGTCTCGGAGGACGAGGCGGCCTCGACGTCAGCGAGCCGCTCGTTCAGCTCGGCCAGCCGCTCCGAGGTCATCCCGATGCCCTCGTCCTCGACGGAGAGCATCACCTCGCCGCTCTCCAGCAGCCAGCCGGACAGCTCGACATGGGCGTTCGGCGGGGAGAACGCGGTGGCGTTCTCCAGGAGCTCGGCGACCAGGTGGCTGAGGTCGTCCGCGGCGAACCCGGCGACCTGGGAGTGCGGCGGCAGCGACTGGATGCGCACCCGCTCGTAGCGCTCGATCTCGCTGATCGCGGCGCGCAGCACGTCCAGCAGCGGCACCGCCCCCTGGTGGTTGGTGCTGTGCTGCTCGGCGCCCGCCAGCACGAGGAGGTTCTCGCTGTTGCGGCGCATCCGCGCGGCGAAGTGGTCCAGCTTGAAGAGGGTTTCCAGCCGCTCGGGGTCCTGCTCGCTCTCCTCCAGCGACTCGATGACGCCGAGCTGGCGCTCCACGAGGCCCAGGGTGCGCAGCGAGAGGTTCACGAACCGGCCGTGCACACCGCTGTGCAGGGCCGCCAGCCGCTCGGTGAGATCGGCGATCTCCTCCCGCAGCGTCTCGCCCTGCTCCTGGAGCACCTCGCGTTCGGCGACCAGGCGCTGCCGGCCGCCGATCAGCCGTTTGCGTTCGCCCTCCAGCTCGGAGGTGCGCCGCGCCAGTTCGCCGACCTGGGCGTGCAGCGCGTTGACGGACCCCACGGCGGCGGCGAATTCGTCGTTGCGGCCCTTGTAGGCGAGGGGCTCCTCGTGGGCGGGGTCGGCGGCCAGCCGCTTGGCGCCGATCCGCAGCGCCGCGAGCGGCTGGGTCAGCGAGCGGGCCGCCCAGACGCCGGCGCCGACGGCCAGCAGCAGGCACAGCCCCTCCAGCCCGATGCGGATCTCCAGCTCCGTCACCGCCTCGTCGCGCAGCACGCCCAGCCGCTGGACGTCCGCGGTGGCCATGGCGGACTCGACGCCGCGCATCAGCCCGACGCGGGTGGTCAGGGTGGCGCGCACCCGCGCGCGGTTGAGCCGCAGATCGGTCGCGTCCAGCCGGGGCTGGTCGGTCAGCCGGGTCAGATAGCGCTCGGCGTCGGTGACGTCCGCGCCGTTGACGGTGGCGGCGTAGCGGTCGCGGGCGCGCTCGCTCGCGGCCTGCTGGAAGTCGCCCAGCGCGCCCTGGGCACGGGTGTGGGCGACCTGGGCGAGGGCGGTCAGCCGGGGCTGGCTGCCGCCCGCGTCGAGCGCGGCCAGCAGCAGGGCGCGGGCCCCGGCGGCCTGTTCGGTGGCGCGGCCCAGCGCGGGCAGGGCGCGCAGGTCGGCGTCGGCGGCGTCCGCGCGGGCGGGCAGCCCGCGGGCGATGTCGTCGCCGATCGTGCCGAGCGCCTGGAGGGTGCGGGTGTAGGCGCCGTAGATCTGGTCGGCCGAGACCGTGCGGGAGAGCGCTTGGTGACGGGTCTGCGGGAGGGCGGCCAGCTGCTTGGCGGCGGTGGCGTAGGCGGCGCTGTCGCCCGAGGCGTCCTGGGCCTCGGTGCGCAGGTCGTCGATCTGCCGGTCCACCTGGGCCCGCTGGGTCCGGGTGGCGGTGGCCGCCGCGCCGCCGGCGCCGGTCGCCGCGGCGCCGCGGTGACCGGCCGCGTAGGCGGTCATGGCGTCGCGTTCGTCGGCGAGGGAGTGCGCCAGGGCGATGGCGCGGACGTTCAGCTCCGCCAGATCGACCAGGTGCTGGCCGGTGGTGGCGTCGTCGGCCGTCGCCGCGAGGCCGGGGGCGCCGGCCCCGAGGACCGCGGCGGCCACCACGGCCACCGCCCCGACGAGGCGGTTGCGCACCCGCGCGGGACGGCGTCCCGTGCGGCCCTCGCCGCCGTTCGCCGTGCCCCCGCTCTTACCAGGAGCCGAGCCCGTGCCCGCGCTCGAACCGGCCGGTGATCCCGGCTTCCCTGCGCCGCCCCGAAGCCGCATCTTCCGCACCGCTGCTCGCATTCCTGTCTCGCCTGCTCACGCCCTGTGGCGTCGCGGACCCGGCTCGCTCTCCGCTCGCGGGGCGGGGCGGATCTGCGCGAAAACCGCAGCAACGCACACGTCCGCGAGGGGAAGCAGCCCGGCTCTGCGCGTCGCGACGAACGTCCTGGCCCCACCCCATGATCCGGGCAACGACCATTCCACCGGCGCCGCGCAGTGGCTCGGCAACACATGCCCGGCCACCTGAACGAGTGAACATCAATCGGAGTTTGGCCATCAACTTCCGCGCGAGAAGGTTTTCGGCCGCAACGTCGCGCAACCCCCGGACGGGTTTGGAGATGCGTCCGGGTCCTGGCAGGATGCGCGCCCGCATGCCGCCGGGCCGCGCTCCACACGATCCCTGCACATCTGTGGTGTTCCCGCACCGGTGCGGCCGTGCGCGTCCGGCCCGCGGGCCGTCCGCACGCCCTCCGGCAGACTGGCGGCCATGCATCTCGCACTCGCCACCGAGCCGGGCGACCCCCAACACCCGAACGAGGACTACGCATCGGTAGCCGTTCCGGCCTCCGGCCAGGGCGGGGTCCTGGTCCTGCTGGACGGCGTGACACCACCCGAGGACGACCACGGCTGTGTGCACTCGGTGCCCTGGTTCACCGCGCGGCTGGGCGGCGCAATGCTCGAACTGTCGGTTTCACACCCGGATATGACGCTCCCGAAGGCGCTCGCCGCGGCCATCTCCCGGACGACTGACGGACACCGCGCCTCCTGTGACCTTTCTCACGCCCGTACGCCGCAGGCAACCGTGGTCGCCGCGCGGTGGTCGGAGCACACCGTCGAGCATCTGGTGCTGTCCGATTCGGTGCTGCTGCTGGAGCGCACGGACGGCTCGGTGCTGCCGGTGCGGGACCCCCGGCTGGACGAACTGCCGCCCTCGGTGCGGGAGCTGCGGGCGGCCGTACGGGCGCTGCCGCGCGGCTCGGCGGAACGGGCCGCCGCGGGCCGCGAGTACGCCCGCGCGGTCGAGGCGCTGCGCAACGCCGAGGGCGGCTTCTTCACCGCGGCCGCCGACCCCTCGGTGGCCGCCCGCGCGGTCACCGGCACCACCCCGCGCTCCGCGGTCCGTTCGCTGACCGCGCTCAGCGACGGCGCGAGCCGCTGGGTGGAGGTCTTCCGGGAGGGCTCCTGGGCCGACTGTGTGGCCCTGGTGGCGGGGCAGGGCCCGCAGGCGCTGATCGACCGGGTCCGCGCGGCGGAGGCGGCCGACCCCGCGGGCGCGGCGTATCCGCGCGGCAAGGCGCGCGACGACGCGGCGGTGATTTTTGTGGCGCCGTGACAAATCACCGGCGGGTGCGGCTTTTCTCCCGCCGCTTCGGCGCGCCGCCTCGACGGCCGCGGACCGGCGACGGGGCGACGGGGCGACGGCGGACCGCGACGGTCCGCGGCCGGTGCGCGTGCGTCTACCCGCCCTACGCCTCGTCGCTCTCCTGCTCGGCGTTCAGCCGGTGGAGCAGGCGGGCGAGTTCGGCGACCTCGCCGCGGTCCCAGGAGGCGAGGTTGCGGGCGTAGCGGGCGCGGCGGCCGGTGCGGACGCGGGTGAAGCGGGCGTGGCCCTCGTCGGTGAGGCGTACCAGGACCGCGCGGCCGTCGGCCGGGTCGGGCTCGCGGGCGACCAGCCCGAGCGTCCCCAGGGCGTGCAGCTGGCGGCTCATGGTGGCCTTGCCGACACCGAAGAAGCCGGCGAGGTCGGTGGCGCGCTGGGCGCCGGCGTCGGCCAGCCGGAACAGCAGGCCGTAGGCGGCGGGCTCCAGATCGGGATGCACCTCCCGGGCCAGTTCGCCGGACGAGGCACGGGCCCGGCGCAGAAACACCGCCAATTCGCGCTCCAGGGCGAGGAATACGTGGTCCACCCCGACCGGTTCGCCCTCCGCCGCCCCGCCGGCTCCGGTGTCGTGCACGTCAGCGCCCATTCTTCCGCTTTCCTCACCTGAAAGTTTTCCGCCCTCGGCGGCTGAAGCCGCAGCTCGGCCAGTATTTCGCAGGACGAGACCAACGGCAGTGCGCGCCCCCTCTTTCGGCACACCGGTCTACGCGCGTACCGTCATTTCCGGTATGGCCGTACCTTCGGCCCCGGACGCCCGGCGGATCCGCCGCGTCCCGCAAGCCGCACCCCCCTGCGTCCGCACGCCCGGCCATGCCTCGGCTCTTCCCCCCTCGGCTCCTCCCCCGAGCTCTTCGGAGGCACGTATGTCCGTGCTCAGATCCGGCTCCCCCCACCGGCCCGCCCGCACCCCGGCGGCCGTGCCCGGGGTCCTCCTCCCGCTCCTCTCCCTCCTCTCCCTCCTCGCGTTCGTTCTGGGCCTCGCCGGTACCGCGGGCGCCGCGGACGTCCGGCGCGCCCCCGAGCCCCGCCACCCCGGCCAGGACTGGGCGGGCTCGCAGATCGCCCGGCACGAGGGCACGACGGCCGGCGGCGCACCGCCCGCGGCCTCGCTCACCGCGTCCGTCGAGGGCGTGGACGTCAGCAGCCACAACGGCAGCGTGTCCTGGTCGACGCTCTGGAGCAGTGGCGTCCGCTTCGCCTATGTGAAGGCGACGGAGTCCACCAGCTACACCAACCCGTCCTTCGCGCAGCAGTACAACGGGTCCTACAGCGCCGGGATGATCCGCGGCGCGTACCACTTCGCCACCCCCGACACCTCCGGCGGCGCCGCCCAGGCCGCCTACTTCGCCACCCACGGCGGCGGCTGGTCCCGCGACGGCAGGACGCTGCCCGGCGCGCTCGACATGGAGTACAACCCCTACGGGTCGACCTGTTACGGGCTGAGCCCGGCCGCGCTGGTCTCCTGGATGAAGGACTGGTTCGCGACCTACAAGGCGCGCACCGGACGCGACGCCGTCCTCTACACCTCCACCAACTGGTGGAAGCAGTGCACCGGCAACTCCACGGCCTTCGGCGCCGTCAACCCGCTGTGGATCCCGCGCTACGGCTCCTCGGTCGGCGAACTCCCGGCCGGCTGGGACTTCCACACCCTCTGGCAGTACACCTCCTCCGGCCCGACGGTCGGTGACCACAACCGCTTCAACGGCTCGGCGGACCGGCTCAAGGCCCTTGCCAACGGCTGAGAACGGCGCGCGGCCGGCCCCGTGCTCCCCTCGCGGAGGCACGGGGCCGGCCCTCTGCCGGCGGCGGCCGTCAGGCCGCGACCGGGACCTGCGGCGCGGCGCCGTTCGACGCCGGGGTCAGCGCCAGCTCCAGCACCTGACGGACGTCCGCGACCGGGTGGACCTCCAGGGCGTCGAGGATCTCGGCGGGGACGTCGTCCAGGTCCGGTTCGTTGCGCTGCGGGATGACGACGGTGGTGATCCCCGCGCGGTGCGCCGCCAGCAGCTTCTGCTTGATGCCGCCGACCGGCAGCACCCGCCCGGTCAGCGAGACCTCACCGGTCATCGCCACGTCGGGCCGCACCGGCCGGCCGGACAGCAGCGAGGCCAGCGCCGTCGTCATCGTCACGCCCGCGCTCGGGCCGTCCTTGGGCACGGCGCCCGCCGGCACGTGCAGATGCACGCCCCGTTCCTTCAGGTCGGCGACCGGCAGCTCCAGTTCCGCCCCGTGGGAGCGCAGGAAGGACAGCGCGATGTGCGCGGACTCCTTCATGACGTCACCGAGCTGGCCGGTCAACTGGAGCCCGGACGCGCCGGTCTCCGGATCGGCGAGCGAGGCCTCCACGTAGAGCACGTCGCCGCCGGCGCCGGTGACCGCGAGTCCGGTGACCACGCCGGGCACCGCGGTGCGCCGCTCGGAGGGGTCCTGCGCGGACTCGGGGGTGTGGTGCGGCCGCCCGATCAGCGCGCGCAGCTGCTCCGCGGCCACCGTGAACGGCAGCTCCTGCTCGCCGAGTTCGTGCCGGACGGCGACCTTGCGCAACAGTCGGGCCAGGGCGCGCTCCAGATTCCGCACGCCCGCCTCGCGGGTGTACTCACCGGCCAGCTTGCGCAGCGCACCGTCCTCCAGGCTCACCTCGCCGGGCTCCAGTCCGGCCCGCTCCAGCTGGCGCGGCAGCAGGTGGTCGCGGGCGATGACGACCTTCTCGTCCTCGGTGTAGCCGTCCAGGCGGACCAGCTCCATCCGGTCGAGCAGCGCCTCGGGGATGGCGTCGAGGACGTTGGCGGTGGCCAGGAAGACCACGTCGCTGAGGTCGAGTTCCACCTCCAGGTAGTGGTCGCGGAAGGTGTGGTTCTGTGCCGGGTCCAAGACCTCCAGGAGGGCGGCGGCCGGGTCGCCCCGGAAGTCGGAGCCCACCTTGTCGATCTCGTCGAGCAGCACCACCGGGTTCATCGATCCGGCTTCCTTGACCGCCCGGACGATCCGGCCGGGCAGCGCGCCGACGTACGTGCGGCGGTGGCCGCGGATCTCCGCCTCGTCGCGGACGCCGCCGAGCGCGACCCGCACGAAGGTGCGGCCCATGGCGCGTGCGACGGACTCGCCGAGCGAGGTCTTGCCAAACCTCAGTTGGGGGGGCTAGCGTCTCCCCCATGACCATTGGGACGGTGTCCGGGTTGACCACTCACGCGGCAGGCTATGACCGGCAGTCACAGGAACGCGATAACCGAAGCGTAGCGTCTCCTGTAGCACAGCGCGCGGCTAATCACGGAGAAGCGAAGCGGCGCATTAAGGCGGGGGAAGACCTAGTTTGGGTCGGCCACTACTCGGAAGCCCCCGGAACTTCCGCTTTCGGTAAGGCTGATCGGCCCGAATTTACGCGACTCTTGCACGATTGCCATGCGGGCAAAATCAACATGGTGATCGTGAATTATGTATCCCGGTTCTCACGCCTTGACCCGCTCGAAGCGATTCCTGTTGTTACGGAGTTGCTGAACCTGGGCGTGACCATTGTCAGCGTGACAGAAGGCATTTTCCGTAAGGGCAACCTTATGGACTTGATTCACCTGATCATGCGTCTTGACGCTGCCCACAACGAATCAAAAAACAAGTCGACCGCCGTGAAAGACGCGCATGATTTGGCGCGCGAACTGGGCGGATATGTGGGCAAGGCTGGATACGGCTTCCGCATGGTTCCGGAGACGCGTTACACGGAAGACGGCCGGCCCGTTGTGATTCAGGCGCTCCGTCACGAGAAGCGGGAATACGAAGAAATCCGCCGTTGGTGGTATGACGTCATCAAGCCCAATATGGCCGTGACGTTCACCCCGGTTCGCGGAAAGCATCATCCCGGCTCGCTGACCAATCTTGCGCGCACATTGCACGCCACCAAAGTGCCCACTGTGGGCGCTACGGCTGGAAAGAAGACCGCTGACAGCGCATGGGATGCTGCAACCATTAAGCGCATTCTCATTGACCCGCGCGTTGCAGGGTTCCGTACCCGCCCGATTTACAGCGACAAGCCGACGAAGAGCGGCAAGCGCACCATCACGGGATACCGAATCGAGCGCGACCCGGTAACCATGGAACCGTTGACGCTGGGGTGTGGCCCGATCATCCCGCCCGAAGATTGGTACGAACTTCAGCAATGGCTAAGCACGCGTGGACGTGGCAAGGGCATGACGCGCGGGGAATACCTGTTGACCGGCTTCGGAGCGCTGAAGTGCGAAGGCGGCAACCCCATGGTCGGCCACGGGCGTCAGAACAAGGCAAGCGGCTATCAGTGCAAATGCCGGAAGGGTGAGCACGTCGGAAGCGTCACGATCACGTGTGACCGGCTCGACGGTTACGTTGCATCCCGGATTTACGCCCTGATTCAGACGGCGGAAGGCGACGAAGACACCCTTGCCGTAATCCATGCGGCAACCAAGCTCTTCGGGCGCGTGAACGAGAAGCCCGAATTGGCCGGTGAACGTGCGTCGTTGGTCGCTGAGCGCGCGGACGCTGCCAAAGCCCTTGAAGAGCTGTACGACGACCGTGCGGCAGGCGGCTACGGCGGCAGCATCGGGCGGAAGAAGTTCCTTGAGCAAGAGGCCCGTCTCAGCGTCAAGCTTGACGGTGCTGAAGAGCGCCTGAGAGAGCTTGCAGCGGCCATGAACCCTGTCTTGCCGCTCGAACAGTGGCTACCCGAAGACGGGGGCGACCCGACCGGCCCAGGGTCATGGTGGGCCGCTGCGAGCCTTGCCGACAAGCGCGCGTTCGTCCAACTCTTCGTTGAGTCCATCACGGTGCGCAAGTCGAAGACGGGCAACAAGTACGACCCGATTCAAGAGCGCGTAACGATCACGTGGCGCAGCGACGACGACGACGAAGAGCCGGAGACGGTAGCGGCGTAGCACAGCGGGAAGGGGTCGAGCCGGCGAACGGTTCGGCCCTTTTTTGCTGACTTCAGATCGTTAGTTAGGCTAAGTAATAGTGACTCCGTCACGACAGCGCCCAGGGGCAAGCCGTCTGAGCTGGGAAGAGTGATGCTGTGACGCTGTGACCCATAACCAGGATTCATATAAGACTTCTCTAAGGGCAATTCAGATTCGACGCCACTTCATCACAGCGTCACGCGCACCCTTCGCTGAGCGGGTCACCGACTCCCTTCATATAGGTAGAGGGGTGATTCCGCACCGCGCATCTAGTAGCGAAACGCAACGGCGCTTGAGTGCACTCCCCTTAGCCGGTTACTCCCGTGTCTCTCCCACGGTTGAGCGACCGGCCTTGCTTCTGTAGCTCAGTTGGTAGAGCGGCGCACTCTTAATGCGCTTGTCACTGGTTCAAGTCCAGTCAGAAGCACGGAGCTACCGGCGACCCCGTAACGGGCTACGAAGGGCAGGCACTCTCTTTTCGCGCAACCGCGCGGACCGGTACGCATTTTGAAAGGGGCTCAGGATGAGCGGTTACACCTGGGCTTGGCTTGCTTGGCTGGGCGCGTTCGTCGCCATTGAGGGCAAGGCACTGTTCAACAAGACGGCTGGGGACACCCTGAGCGAGCATGTGTGGCGTTGGTTCGCCACTGCCCAGGGTTCTACTGGTACGCCTAGCGGCTGGGTCCGCATACGGCGTTTCAGCCTTCTCGCCTTCATGGCATGGCTCAGTGTGCACTTCCTGACAGGTGGCCGTTTCTAACCTACTCACGTGAGTAGGTTGGGCCGGCTCGAAGGGTAGGGGGGTGTTCTACCCAGGGGGGTGCCCCTGTAATAGGGGGGGGTGCCCATGCGTACACGCTGCCTTGACTGTCGAGACTGGGCCACCCATGCGGGAAGGTGCGCACTGCACCACTCCCACTACAACGCACAGCGCAGCATCAAGAGTCACAGCAAGCGGCGTGCTGCCATAGCGCGTGGCAACAATGCTGCGGCCAAGATGCGGCGCGCTGTACGTAAGGCTGTCGGTGCGCACTGCGCTGTGTGCCTGGGTTGGTACCTGCCTAGTCAGCTAGACATTGATCATGTCAAGCCCCTTGCATTGGGTGGCGAAGACGTTGAAGAGAACGTTCAAGCTCTGTGCAAGCGATGCCATAAGACGAAGACCGCAATGGATTTCGGTAAGCGTCCCTTCTGAGGGGGGAAGGCGCGGCGAAAGTTCAGCCCGTTGCCTCTCAGCGATCCCGGCCCCAGCTCGGAAAACGCACGCTAGGTGTGACGCCGGACCCCGACCCCCAGCGGCAACGACCCTTGTAAACACTGGGCAAGCGGCACTTCGGCACGCTGAGAATGGGTCAGTTAACGACCCGTTAAGGGGGTGCTAATGAGCCGCGCGAAGTCCCCAGACATGCGAACCGGGAACGCCAACGCTGCCGCTGAGTCCGCTGCCCCCATCGTGTACGAGGGTCGAGCGCCCCGTGTGCCGGCTCACCTGAAGAGCGCGGGCAAGGACGTATGGCGCAACGTGTGGTCAGCGGGTATGGGTGCCTACTCCCCCGAAACTGACCGCAACGTGATTCTTCGGTACTGCGAACTTCACGACCGACGCACTGACCTTCTCGCCCTTGTCGAAGCCGACGGCTTCATGTCTGAGGGATACAACGGTCAGCCGGTCGCACACCCGATGCTCCGCTATGTCGAATCGACGGAGAAGGAACTCCGCTCGATTGAGACGGCGATCGGCTTCACGCCTGAAGCGCGCTTGCGCCTGGGCATCGTGGCCGCTGAGGCACGGAAGGTGTCCGCCGGACCCGAAGACTTTTAGGAGGGGTGACCGGTGACAGGAATTGATCCGGTTATCGCTCGACACATTCCCGCTGACGCGCCGTTCCCTTCTGAGGGTTACCGGGTCGCGAAGTGGATTGAAGAGTTTTGCTACCTGACGGGATCGTTCGCCGGCCAACCGTTCCGGCTTCTCCCGTGGCAACGTTCGCTTCTGATTGACGCGTACGAACTGACTCAGGACACCTTCGGGCGTTGGCGTCGAAAGCATCGAACCGTTGTCGTGTGCGTGGCGCGCAAGAACGGCAAGTCAACGATTGCCGCTGCCATCATGCTCTATCACCTGATTGCCGATCGTGGCGATTCTCAGCGACAGGTTATCGCCGCTGCGAATGACAGAAATCAGGCGCGCATGGTTTTCGACAGCGCGAAGCAAATGGTGAACGCGTCCCCGAAGCTGTCCGCCGTGTGCAACGTTCAGCGCGACGTGATCCGGTACAAGGACAACACTTATCGGGTCGTGTCTGCGGACGCCGGACGTCAGCAAGGTCTCAACCCTGCCGCTGTCAGTCTGGACGAATACGCGTTCTCGAAGAACTCCGACTTGTTCGACGCGTTGACCCTGGGCAGTGCTGCCCGTAGTCAGCCAATGTTCTTGATTATCTCGACCGCTGGGCCCGACCCGGACGGCCCCTTTGCCGCACTCTGTGAGCAAGGTGAGCGGGTCAACTCCGGCGAAGCCGACGACCCGACGTTGTTCTATCGGTCATGGGGCCCGAAGCTGGGTCAGACGGTTGATCACCTTGACCCCGAAGTGTGGGCAGCGTGCAACCCGTCTTACGAGATTCTGAATCCCGACGACTTCAAGGCGGCAGCGCAGCGGAGTACGGAAGCTAGCTTCCGCATCTACCGACTGAGTCAGTTCGTGCGTGGCGCGTCTACGTGGTTGCCGCATGGGCTTTGGGATTCGCTTGTCTCGACGGACGACCCGCTTGAGCCTGGGGACGAAGTTGTCTTGGGCTTCGATGGGTCATGGAAGGGCGACAGCACAGCGCTTGTCGCTTGCCGCGTGCGCGACCTGAAGGTGTTCGTCCTGGGCCACTGGGAAGCGCCGGCCGATGATGTGCATTGGCGCGTTCCGATGGCTGACGTTCGCGACGCTCTTCACGATGCGCTCGACGTCTACCGGGTACGGAACCTTGTTGCCGACCCGTACCGCTGGGAAGAGACGCTAGACAATCTCGAAGCCGACGGCTTCCCGGTTGAGGCGTTCCCGACCAACTCACTGAAGCGCATGATTCCGGCGACTCAAGCGGTTTACGACGCGTGCCGTGACAGCCGACTGTGCCACGACGGCAACCCGGCTTTGGCTCGACACATCGGCAACGCCGTACTTCGTGAGGACAAGAACGGCGCACGCGTGACGAAGGAATACGCGGCAAGCCGTCGAAAGATTGACCTTGCTATCGCGATGATCCTTGCTGTCCATGGCGCTGTGATGTGGCGCGAAGACAACGGCACCCAGGTTGATACGGCGATTCTCGCCACCTGGGAAGACGCCGACGGTCACGTATTCACGGACGGGCTTTCTGCCGACTACTTCTCTGATCTTTGACCCCAGCCTACTCACGTGAGTTGGCTGGGCCGACTCCCGAAGGGGGCACCGTGGGTTTCTGGTCTGCACTCTTCGGGCGGGGGCACTCTCCGGCGCTCGACGCCGCTGAAGGTCGAGTATGGGAACCGTACGACCCAGCCGTGTACGCCCTGGGGGCAACGGCGGCTTCAGGTGAGCGCGTAACGCCCCATGAGGCACTTCAGGTGTCTGCGGTCTTCGGGTGCGTTCGTCTCCTCTCAGAAACGATTGCAACGCTTCCGCTGACGTCGTACAGCAAGCGGGGCGGGGCGCGTCGTGAGATTGCGTCCCCTGAGTGGCTGGACTACCCGAACGCCGAACCTGGGGGTATGGGTCGGATTGACGTTCTGTCTCAGACGGTTCTCTCTCTCCTTCTCGACGGTAACGCGTTCCTTGCTGTGCGCTGGGCCGGCCCGAACATCGCTGGGCTTGACGTGCTCGACCCGACGAAGATTCACGTTCACATGGTCATGGTGGACGGCATCCGTCGGAAGGTGTTTGAGGCGTACGACATTGACGCCGACGGGAACGAAGTTCTGTTGGGTTGGTTCACGCCGCGCGACGTGCTTCACATTCCGGGGATGATGTTGCCCGGTGACTTCGTCGGTTGCTCGCCTATCTCATACGCACGGGAGTCCATCGGGCTTGCCCTTGCTTCGCAGAAGTACGGGGCTCACTTCTTTCGCAACGGCGCTATGCCGGGTGCAGTGGTTGAGGTACCGGGCACCATGTCAGAAGAGGGTTTGGCCCGTGCGCGGGAAGCGTGGCGTGCTGCCAACTCCGGCGTCGACAACGCTCACAGAGTCGCATTGCTGACTGAGGGCGCGAAGTTTTCGAAGGTGGCCATGAGCCCCGACGAAGCTCAGTTTCTTCAGACCCGACAGTTTCAGGTGCCGGAAATTGCGCGCATCTTTGGCGTGCCGCCGCACCTGATTTCGGACGCTACGAACTCCACTTCGTGGGGCTCCGGTCTTGCTGAACAGAACATTGCATTCACGATGTTCAGCCTTCGTCCGTGGCTTGAGCGTATCGAGTCGGGCTTTAACCGACTGCTCTTCGCTGAGACAGCGGACCGAATGAAGTTCGTGAAGTTCGACCTTGACGAAATCAAGCGTGGCGCTCCGAAGGAACGAATGGAGCTTTGGTCACTGGGTCTTCAGAACGGCATCTATTCGATTGACGAAGTTCGAGCCGCTGAAGACATGCCGCCCCTGCCCGATGGGTTGGGCGAGTCTTACCGGGTTCCGATGAATCTCAGCAAAGTCACTGACGAACCTGAGCCTGAACCGGCCCCTACTCCCCCAGCCATTGAAGCCCCGGTATCTGAACCGGGCGAAGAGCCGGACAACGCCGAAGGCGACCCGGACGAAGAGCCGGCCGAAGAGCCGGACAACGAAGGGGATAACGAGGATGACGACGCGTGAACTTCGGTTCGCGGTCGGAGCACTTGAAGAGCGCGCGTCTGATGACGGGCGCATTTCTATGCGCGGGTACGCCTACCGGTTCAACGAACTGAGTCAGGATCTCGGCGGCTTCCGGGAACGCATTGTTCCTGGGGCCGGTGCTCCGTCGCTGCGATCAAACGACGTGTACGCCACGTTCAACCACAACGCGTCAGCACTGCTAGGGCGTACTTCGTCCGGCACGCTGCGAGTTGGTGAAGACCGCGAAGGCGGTTGGTACGAGATTGATCTACCGGACACGACGGTTGGCCGTGACGTTGCTGAGCTTCTGAAGCGCGGTGACCTTCAGGGTTCGTCGTTCACGTTCCGCGTGCTCGACAACGGGCAGCGGCGTTCGGCAGACGACGACCCGGAAAGCGGTCTTCCTATTCGGGAGATCACGTCAATGGACGTCCGGGAACTGGGCCCGGTTACCAACCCGGCTTATCTCACAACTCAGGCTTCTCTTCGCTCGATTGAAGAGGCTCTGAGCATCGGGGAGTTCGCGCCCCCGGCTTCTGACGAAGAGCGCGATTCCCAGTCGGACGGCGACGACGCCCCGGCTTCTCACCTTGACGCGCGTGCCCTTGTCCGCGCTCTTTCCAAGTAAGGGGCTCCACATGGACGCAACCACTCTGTCCGCGAACTTTGAGGCACGCGAGAAGGCCACTGCGGAGCTTCGCAAGCTCACTGATGAGTTCGCCGGCAAGGACATGACCGCTGACGCTCGACAGACTGAAGAGCGCCTTCTCACTGCGGTTGCCGACTTTGACGGCCGTATCAAGCGTGGCATTGAGGCAATCAAGGCGACCGACGCTGTCACCTCCCTTCTGTCGGGCCTTCAGGGTTCCGGCTCCGGTGCCCAGCGTTCCGCCGACGTTGACGACGACGCGACCCTTCGCGCGGGCAACCTGGGTGAGGCACGGTCGTTTGAGTTCGCCCCTGAGAAGCGCGCGGGTGGCAACAAGGCTGACAACCCGAACGTTCTGAGCCGCACCCTTTACGGTCAGCTCATTGCGCAGGCTGTCGAGCGTTCCGCGATCATGCGCGGCGGCGCGACGACCTTCACCACGTCCGACGCCAACCCGCTTGACTTCACCATCATCACGGGGCGCTCTTCGGCGTCCATCGTCGGTGAGGCGACTCCGGTCCCTGAGTCCTACCCGGCAACCACTCAGCGCAGCATGGGCGGCTTCAAGTACGGCTTCGCGTCTGTCGTGTCGTATGAGTTCGCTACCGATCAGGTTCTTGACCTTGTCGGCTTCCTGGTTTCCGACGCCGGTCCGGCTATCGGTGACGCCATGGGTCGCCACTTCATCACGGGTACCGGTACGGGTCAGCCGCGCGGCATCCTGACTGACGCTTCGCCGGCCACTGCGACTTTCGCACTGACCGATGAGGACAGCAAGGTTTCCGACGCGCTGATTGACCTGTTCCATGAGGTCCCGTCCGCGTACCGGGGCAACGCGAAGTACGTCGTGAACGACCTTCGCGCGGCTCAGATGCGGAAGCTGAAGGATGCCAACGGACAGTATTTGTGGCAGAGCGGCCTTACCGTGGGCGCTCCGTCGCTCTTCAACGGCAAGGTTGTCGAGACTGACGACGGTATGCCGGTCGACAAGATCCTGTTTGCCGACCTGAGCAAGTACCGGGTCCGCTTCGCCGGTTCGCTGCGTGTTGACCGTTCGGTTGACGCGAAGTTCAGCACCGATCAGATTGTGTATCGCTTCCTTCAGCGTGCGGACGGGCTTCTCGTTGACGCCCGTGGCGCGAAGGTTCTGACTGTCGGTGCGGGTGCCTAATCCGTCCTAGGTGGCTGGGGCTCAGCCTACTCACGTGAGTAGGTTGGGCCCCTTCCCCTGGGCCCTTCGGAAGGGGGCACAGCGTGGCGTACGCGACGATTGAAGAGCTTCGCGCGCTTGACGGGTTGGATGATTCGGCGCTGTTCACGGATGAGCTTCTGTCGGACGCAATCGACTTCAGCGTTGAAACCGTCGAAGTGTACTGCGGCCGGAAGTGGGACACGGCGGAAGACCCGACGCCGGAAATCATCCGTTGGTGCGTGCGCACTCTCGCACGGCAATACGTGCTCGACCATGTGTCGCGCATTCCCGATCGGGCGCTTCAGCTTCAGTCTGAGTTCGGCTCGATTCAGCTTGCTCAGGCTGGGGGCAATTGGCGTCCGACGTCGCTGCCCGAAGTGAACGCGAAGCTGAATCTGTACAGGGTCAGGCTCCCGTTCATTTTCATGTGAGGGGCGACCGTGGCACTGATCTTTGACGCGAAGGTTGCACTTTTCGAGCGCCTGAAGGCCACTGTGCCGGCTGACGTTCAGTGCACCTTCGCGGAAACGGGCGACACTTCCCGACGAAAGAGTGTGTGGCTGGGCGCGACGGTTGACGATGACCTTGCCCCAGCGGCTATGCGCTCCGGAGCGAAGCCAACCAACGTGACCGGCTACGTAGAAGCGCACGCCGTAGTCACGACTCCGGGCAACCCGATTGACGCTGAACGCGCCGTGTACGGCATTCGCGATTACGTCAAGCAAGCGTGCGCAGCGTTGAACGCTGACCTTGCTTCGGTGCCCGGATTGCTCGACGCCCGACCGGAGTCGGCAAGCGTCGAATCTACCGAAACCACTGACGGCGCTTATTCGGCGCTGACTGTTCGCGTCCGTGTTCGTGGGCGCGTCTACCAATAGAAGGGGGCGCACGCATGGCGCTTGACGCAAGCATTGGCATTGGGCAGGAAGACACTTACGGCACGGTTTCCGCTGTCGTTGAGGGTTATGAGGGGCAGGCGGATTCTTGGAAGACGTCGCGAGAGTTCATTGAGTCTGTCGGCTTCCGGGCCGGTATGCAGACGGCGCGCGCGGACCGCCGGAATATCGTCAACATGGGTGGCGAAGGTGAGCTTGAGATTGACGTGCTCGACGCCGGAGCTTCGAGCGTTCTGAAGTCCGCTTTCGACAAGGTCACGGTCACCGACACGGCCGGCGTACGGACTTCGGTCTTCGAGACTTCCGACGTGTCTCAGGCTCCGTCGTTCTCGGCTCAGATGGTTCGCCCCGGTACCGACGGCAGTAAGGTCGCTTACAAGCACCTGGGTTGCGTCGCCACTGAGTGGAGCATCACGGCCGAAGTCGAAGAGGCTGTGAAGCTTGCCGTCACCTTCGACTTTCAGGACGTCACGCACACGTCGACTCCGTCTGAGATTGTCGCGCCCACGTATCCCGCTGAGGCGTACCCGTACGACTGGACGCGTACCGGAGTTGAGCTTTCCCGGAACGGCAGCGCGGTTGCGTTCGACGCCACTTCGCTTGAGCTGACCGGCGAACTGGGCATGAAGGTTGACCGCCGGTTCCTTCGCGGCAATGAGCTGAAGAAGAAGCCGATTCGCAACGCCGTGCCCACGTACGAAGGCACCCTTGAAGGTGAGTTCTCGGCGGCTTCGCTGGGACTGTATGAGGCGTTCATTGCGGGTGAGCTGTGCGCCCTGAAGGTGTCCTTCGCGGGCATCCTGCCCGGCACTTCGCTGACCGTTGAGGCTCCGGCGATTCAGTTCACGGGTGAGTCTCCGGAAGCGGCTACCGACGAAGTCACCGTTCACAACCTGCCGTTCCGCGTGCTCGACCCCGGTGACGGTACGGCGGCAATCAAGCTCACGTACGTCGAGCCGGGTACTCCGGTCGAGCCGTAATGGCGCAGCGGAGTGCGTACACGGTTCAGGTTGATGGACTCCGCGAATTTCAGCGCAACGTGCGCACGCTCAAAGACAAGGAACTGAACAAGGCCGTACGCGCTGCCAACAAGGCTTCCGGCGAAGTTCTGATTCCCCAGGCGAAGCACGAAAGCCCGGACGGTCACCGCGACGCGAAGTCGTCTAAGAAGTACCGTCCGGGCAAGTTGGATAAGTCCATCAAGGTCACGGCGTCCGCGAAGGGCGCTGTCATCAAGGCCGGCTCAGCGGCGCGTGTGCCGTATGCCGCCGCAATTCACTTCGGTTTCCGGAAGCGGAATATCCGCCCGAACCGATTCCTGTTTCGTGCCATGGCCCGTAAGTCGGACGTCGTGGCCGCTACTTACGAACGCCGCATTGAAGCTGTCGTTCGCCAATTCTTGGAGAGTTGATATGCCCGCGAAGAAGCCCGTTTTTGTGCCCCCGACCGACTTCACTCTTGACCTCAAGCTTGAGTCGCTGACCATTGATGAGATTGACGCCATTGAGGAGATTACGGGTCAGCCGCTCGACGCGCTGAACAAGCCCGGTTCTCGGCGCGCTCCGATGCTTAAGGCCATGGCGTTTGTCGTCATGAAGCGCAAGCACCCTGAGTTCACGATTGAGGATGCGGGCAACCTTCGCATCAACCTGAAGGGCAAGGGCAAGGCGGACCCTACCGCGACCAACGCGTGATTGCTTGCGCACGTCTGATCAGCCACTTCAAGGGGCTCACATGGTCGGACGTGCGCGGCATGGAACTTCGCGATTTCAACGCGTTGGTTGCTCAGATGGTTGACGACATTGAGGCGGAGCGCAAGGACGTTAAGCGCGCCGGACGTGGCAGGGGCGGCAGTGCCCAGGGTGGGGAACGGCGTACGCCGGTCATGACGTAAGGGGGCGCTATGGCTCGACCTATTCAGGTCACGATCATGGGCGACGCTGATCAACTTGCACAGACGCTTGATGACGCCGCCGATGATGTCAGTTCGTTCGGTGAGACGGCGAAGGGGCTTGCTGCTGTAGCGGGTGGCGCTATCGCTGTCGGCATCGGTGCGGGTATCGCTTCGGCGCTTGAGAAGGAAGTGGGCACTGACCTTCTCGCCGCTCAGTTGGGTGCGTCGCCGGCTGAGGCGAAGACCCTGGGTGAGGCAGCGGGCAAGGTCTATTCGGACGGCTACGGCGAGTCTGTGGCCGATGCGAACGAAGCCTTGAAGGGACTGTGGCAGCAAGGTCTAGTTCCGGCGGGTGCCACTGCCGATGAAATGGCGCACATTTCGAAACAAGCTATGGACGTCGCGAACGTCCTGGGCGACGAAGTGGGCCCGACGTCTGCCGCTGTCGGTCAGATGTTGAAGACCGGTCTTGCGAAGAACGCCACTGAGGCTTTTGACATTCTCGTCAAGGGCACCCAGGAAGGCGCGAACAAGAGCGAGGATCTTCTAGACACCTTCAACGAATACGGCGTTCAGTTCAAGGGCATCGGGCTTGACGGTAAGACCGCCATGGGTCTTCTGTCTCAGGGCTTGAAGGGTGGCGCGCGTGACGCTGACCTTGTGGCCGACTCCCTGAAGGAATTCGGGCTTATCGTCCGCGCGGGTGGCGACGAAGTGAACGCGTCGTACAAGGCCATTGGCCTTAACGGCAAGGACATGACGAAGGCCATTGCGGAAGGTGGGCCGACGGCAGCGAAGGCGCTTGACCAGACTCTTGACGGGCTTCGTAAGGTCAAGGACCCGGCGGAGCGTTCGGCCCTAGCGGTGAAGCTTTTTGGCACCCAGGCTGAGGACATGCAAGACGCGCTTTTCGCGCTCGACCCTTCTACGGCTGTTGAGTCGCTGGGCAAGGTCGACGGAGCCGCGAAGACCGCCGGTGAAACCATGCACGACAACGCCGCGAACAAGATTTCTCAGTTCACGCGTGCGCTTCAGACTGGCATGGTCGACTTCATCGGCGGCACGGTGCTGCCGGTTCTTGAGAAGTTCACGCCGACGATTGCGGGCATTGGTTCGGCTATCGCGTCCACTGCGGGTTTCGTCTCCCAGCACAAGACGGCGTTCAGCATCGTTGCCGGAGTCATCACGGTTCTTCTCCTTCCGGCGCTGATTGCCTGGGGTGTTCAGTCAACGATCAACGCAGCGAAGGCGGTTGCTGCCTGGGTGACGTCGTCGGCTACGGCCGTGATCGAATCCACGAAGCAAGCCCTAGCACACGCGAAGGTCGTTGCCGGGTGGATAGCGTCGGGCGCTCAGGCGGCACTCAATGCGGCGAAGGTCGTTGCCGGTTGGGTGCTCATGGGTGCTCAGGCAATGCTTCAGGGTGCGCGCATGGCCGCTGCGTGGCTTCTCGCCATGGGCCCTATTCCGATCATCATTGCCCTGATCGTTGGCCTTGTCGTTCTGATCGTGGCCAACTGGGACACGATTTGGGCGTACACGAAGAAGGTCTTTCAGTGGCTTTGGGACTGGGTCAAGAAAATCTTCGGATGGCTGAAGGATCTCTTCCTGAACTTCACGGGTCCGGGACTGATCATCAAGCATTGGGACACGATCGTTGAGAAGACGAAGAGCGCCTTCAACTGGGTGAAGAACCTAGCGAAGAACGCCCTAGACGCTGTGGTCAACTTCGTGAGTTCGCTCCCTGGGCGCATCCTTTCGGCCGGCTCCCGTTTGCTCAGCGCAGCGAAGAGCCTGGGCGGGTACGTGATTGACGGAATCAAGAACGGGCTTTCCAAGCTGGGCGGCTTCGCGTCGTCGCTTGCTTCCGCTGTCGGTCGCGCCGCCAAGGGTGCCATCAACGGAGTGATCGACCTTTTGAACTGGGCGATTCCGAACAAGCTGGGTTGGGGCAAGCTCAGCATTGACCTTCCGGACAGCCCGATTCCGAAGATTCGCGCCATGGGTGGACCGGCTTCAGGCTGGACGCGCGTTGGTGAGCGTGGCCCGGAAGAAGTCTTCTTGCCGAACGGCTCCCAGGTTCGCCCGAACCATGCCCTGAGCGGCGGCAGCGGAGTCACGGTCAACGTCCAGACCAACGCCGACCCGTTCGCGATCGGCCGTGAAGTGGCCTGGGCGCTCCGCACCAACCCGGCATAACCCAGCCTACTCACGTGAGTAGGTAAGCGCCCCTCAGTCTCGACGGCTGGGGGGCGCTCCCATGACTGAAGGAGGTTGACCCAGTGGCGGAACTGAGCGACTGGACATGTGAGTTCAACGGGCTTGTCATGGGGGTGCCCGACTCCGCCGTTTCGATCGTTGGCGTTGACGGGCTTCTGTCGCTGCCTGAGATTCGGTCGTCAGACCTAACCATCGTTCAGCGTCACGGGCTTTGGCCTGGGCGCGACTACATGAACGGGCGCACGGTCACGCTGACGCTTGAGGTCTACGGCTCGACGCGTGAAGAGTTCACGGAAGCCCTGAACGCCCTTCAGGCGGCTTTCACTCCGGGGGTTGATGAAATCCCCTTCCGGTTCCGCTTTCCGGGCGCTGCGGCCGATCAGACGGCGTACGTCATGGCACGTGTGCGGAAGCGGAGCGCACCCCTTGACCTGAACTTCGCGTACATGACTTGCAACATGGTCGTTGAGCTTTTCTCGACGTCCCCTTACATCGTTGGCGACGCTCCGCGAATCGTGACCGTTCGGAGTTCCGTTACGGCTCAGCCGGCTACCGGTCTTACGACTGGGGAAACGGTGCCGTTCGTGCTCGAAGCCCAGGGCGTCACGGCGGACCCGGTTAGCCGCTTCACGGAGTACGGCAGCGTTGTTGCTCGACCGGTCGTTGAGATTCGCAACGCGTCTTCCCCGTGGCTTGTTGACGACGTTACGGGGCTTTGGTTCGGCTTGTCGTACGCCGGAAACATCGTCATTGACTCCGCTGCCCAGACGGTTAAGAACGATCAGGGCGGGGACCTTAGCGGCTTCATTTCTGCGGGTGCCACGTGGCCGGAGTACAAGCCTGGGGAACATCGGTTGCGTCTGCTGAGTGCCGACGCTTACACGGAAGCCACGGCGGTAATCACGTGGTCGGATAGGTGGGTTTGATGGCTGGGTTTGCATGGTTTCAGGATGGCTCTTCGTACCCGGCGGACGACCTTGCCAATTGGCTAAGCGTGATGACTCCGCGCGGAACGCTGAAGCATCTGTTCACGTCCACTTCTCAGTTCCTTGCGAACTCTGATCAGACGACGCGCACGATTGCCGTTGGTTCCGGCAACGCCCTGATCGGCGGCACACCTGGGGGCGCAACCTGGGCATGGTCGCCGGCCGTAACTCTGTCGGTGCCTGCCGCCTCAACTACCAACCCGCGCAAGGACCTTATCGTTGCTCGGCTGACCACGAAGACGGCTGACGGCAGCAACGGGCTTGCTGTCGAACTGATTCAGGGCACGCCTGCCGCTACTCCGGCCGCGCCTACTCGCCCGAACAATGCGGTTGCGCTGTGCGTTGTCGACGTTCCGAAGTCCTCAACTACCTTCACACTCACGGTTGTTCGCACAACGGGTCAGTATGCCGATCAGGCAGCGTACGCGGGTGGCTGTGTGGCTATCGACTGGGGCGGCACCCTTCCGGCGGCGTCGGCGTTCCCCGTGGGCTTCACCCTGTACGACTACGGCACGAATCAGCGTTGGGTGCGTCGAGACAACTCGACATGGTTCACGGCTGACCCCGGACCGTGGAAGGCGTGCACCCCTCAGAACGTTCAGGCGAAGGACGGCACGAACGTGACCGTGACCGGTGCCCTGTACGTGCGCGAGTCTTCGAACGGCTGGGAGTTGTCGGGTCAGTTGGGCTTCTCCCCCAGCAAGGATCTAGACACGCTGACTACGCCGGCCCTTCTCCCTTCGGGGATTACTCGACCGACTCAGAACACTTACGGGGCGTCGGGGCAGACGTACGGGACCACTTCAGCGGGTGGCGTCGGTCGTCTCGCGCTGATGACCAACGGGACGGTTGAGTACGGGAACGACGGCAACATTGCCAACCTGTACATCAACGAACAGTTCAGTAAGTCCCCGTGGAATTCCTAGTCACCGACTCCCTTCGCATAGGTAGGGGGTATATCCATGCCTGAATACGAGGTACTTCAAGTAGAGGCGAAGACGGGCAACGTCGAAATGGCGTTGCCCGTCACGGGTATTAGCTACGGCGAAACCCTGAACGCTGCGGGTGCGTGCTCAGTCGGTATGCCGCTCGACGCTGCCGACCCTTCGACGCTGATTCCTGGGCGCTCCGCCCTTGTGGTGACGCGCGACGACGAACCCGTGTGGGGCGGCATTCTGTGGACGGCTTCGGCTGACCTTGCCGCCGGAACGTTGGCGCTCAATGCGTCTGGGTGGCACAGCTACTACGCCGGTCGCGTGCTTCACGACGGCTACAACCGGAAGACCGATCAGGCGCTTCTATTGTCGGATTGGTTCGCGCTGTGCAACGGAGACGGCGGCATTGACACCGACGTTTCGCGGCTGACGACGACCGGAAAGATTCGTTCCCGCACGTGGACGCAATACGAACTGAAGGTTGTTTCCGAAGCCATCAATGAGCTTGCCGAAGAAGACGGCGGTTTCAATTTCCGGTACGAGACCTTTTGGCGAAGCAACACGCGCGTTGGTAACCGGGCGCTGAAGACGGGCAAGGGCGGGAACCCTATTCCGTTCGCGCTGACGCACAAGGCGAACTGTGACGTCACTCAGGTGTCGTACGACGCTGCCGCCATGGCAACCCGCGTGTATGCCGTCGGTGCCGACAACGGCAACGGGACGAAGCTTGTCGGTATCGCTGACAACGCCCTTGACATGCCGACGAAGCACAGCGTCACGACTTTCTCTGATGTGAAGTCGACTGAGGCTCTTCTAGTCAAGGCGTATGCGATTGCGTCCGCCGGCCGTGCCCCTGTCGCCATTCCTTCGCTGACCCTGTATCCGGGTGAGTTCAACCCGCTCGACTTCATACCGGGCGACAGCGGCGGCGTTCAGGTTGATTCCGGGTACGTCGCGATCCTTGACGACTTCGTGATTACGGAGCGCAAGACCGATGTTGACGTGAACGGCACCGAAGTCACGTCGCTTTCTCTCGCCAATAAGGAGTTGTTTACGAGTGGCGATTAACGCGAACGCGCTGAGCCCTTCCCTTGTGAATGAGCTGAACGACCTGAAGCGCCGGCTAGCGGCTGTCGAGCGGAAGCCTGATGTGCTCGCAAAGTTCGACCGGTACCCGACCAACGATTGGGCGGCAGTAGGGCGCGGCAAGGTTGCGGGGAACGTGTGGTCATCCTGCGGCATCGCGAACGTCACGGGCCTTGTGTACGACCGCGTTGAAGTCAAGTTCATCACTGACAACTTCATCAAGGGAAAGCGCGAAGGCGAAGTGAGGCTTGCCGCCTTCAAGCACACGGGAAACAACATCAAGGAATGCGTCAGCGCGACCACTTCCGTACAGCTTCACGGCGGTACGTCGCGCGCTGTCGATTCCTTCGTTATGCGCTGGGTGCACGGAATCCCCTTTGGCTGGGATTACGAAGACGGTACGAGCGTCTACACGATTGAGCTTCAGCACCGCTATCTAGTCGGGCCGGACACTTCGGCTATCACGTACGTCGCCGGCCCCATCAAGAAGAACGCCACGACCGATGACGGGCTTACGGGATTCTCGCAGACGATCAACGGCGAGACCTGGTGGCAGATGTATTACCAGAGTTCGAAGGGCTGGACGTGGCAGCGTCGCCCGATCAGCGATGACGACGGCTCTTACAACATCTCGAATTTCCATTACTGCGTTGGGTTGCCCGAAAGCGTCATTCCCGAAGCGCACCCGATCGGCTGGGGTTGGACGTCTATGGAAGGCGTGAGCACGGGCGACCCAGGCAACATCAATGACCCTTGGATTGGGTAGACCGTGGAATTTTCCAACCTGATAGGCACGGCTGAGATTGTCGGCGGCGCGTGCCTTTTCCTCATGCTGGTCTATCGGCAGGTGAAGACCGGCGCGCGGGATGCGTGGCGCGAAGAGGCTGAGGCACAGACGGCGCGCGCTGACCGACTCGAAAAGGAAGTTGCGCGTCTTATCGACGTCGTTGAAGCGCTCCGAATCGAGAACCGGGAGCTTCGCACTCACATCGACAACCTGATAGGGGGCGCACGTGCCGATTCCGAATGAAATTCCTACCGTTAAGGTCACGGCATGGTACGAGGGTTTCGGCGGAAGGGGGCTGAAGGGCACCGTTACATTCACTGCGCCCTTCGTCACGTTCGCTGAGTCGGACCTTTTCCTTGCCGGTCCGGTCGTCTGTTCGCTCGATGAGTCGGGCAGGCTGATTGACGCCGACGGAAACATTGGCGTGCGGCTTCCCGCTACCGACTCCCCCAACATGAACCCGACTGGGTGGACGTACACGGTTAAGGAGAATCTGACCGGCGTCGTTGGGGCGCGCACCTATTCCATGGTGCTGCCGAAGGACACACTAAACAACACGATTGACCTTGCCGACGTCGCGCCGGCCAACCCGGAGACTCCGACTTACGTAGCCGTTCCCGGACCCAGCGCGTACGAAGTGGCCGTTGCGAATGGCTACGAAGGCACCGAAGCGCAGTGGGTTGCGTCGCTCGAAGGTCCCCAGGGAATTCAGGGCGTTCAGGGCGTGCGCGGCTCCCAGGTGTGGACTGGTTCCGCTGACCCGACTTCGGCACTGGGCGCGAACGGCGACGTCTATACCCAGTACACGACGTCAACCTTCCTGGGCGTCACGTCGACAACGGTAGCCATGTGGGCGCGTTCCGGCGGAAGTTGGGCGCGCGTTGGTGGCGACGTTCGCGGCGCGGCATGGTACGTCAGCACGTCGAGCACTTCGAGCGCTGACACGAAGCCGGGTGACATGTTGCTTCGCTCCGACACGGGTGACGTGTGGCAGCGTGGCGCGAGTGGCTGGGGCTCCGTTGTGGGCAACCTGAAGGGGCCCCAGGGTGTTCAGGGCGTCAAGGGTGATACAGGCGCTCAGGGAGTCAAGGGCGACGCTGGGCCCCAGGGCGTTCAGGGCGTCAAGGGTGACAAGGGCGACCGGGGCGACACGGGGCCGGCTGGGGCTGACGGTACGGGCGCGGGAACGGTCACGGCGGTCAACACTGTCGCGCCGGACGTAAACGGCAACGTCACGCTAGCCGCTGTCAACGTCGGGGCGCTTGCGGCGTCAACTAAGGGCGTGGCGAACGGCGTTGCTTCGCTGGGCGCTGACGGCAAGGTTCCTTCGGCTCAGCTTCCGACGCTTGCCGACCCGAACGCCGTGACTTCGGTCAACGGTCAGTCGGGCCCGACCGTGACGCTTACCGCCGCGAACGTGGGCGCGCTTGCTACGTCAACGAAGGGCGCTGTGAACGGCGTTGCTTCACTCGACGCGTCGGGGGACGTTCCCATTGCCCAGGTGCCGAACGTGGCCCGGAACGAGTGGAACGCGAAGGCGCTGGGCTTTGAGGCATGGTCGTGCGACCCGTACGGCGTCGTGAACCCGGTTGCAAAGTACCTGAAGCCCGCGCGTCTGTACTTCACGGGAATCAACATCACGGAGTCGACAACCGTTGACCGGATCGTGTTGTTCGCGCGTGGATACGGCGGCGTTGCGGCAAACCGGTACCGCGCGGCTATCTACCGCGAGAACGGCACGGGCACGGGCACGAAGGTTGTTGAGTCGGCTTCCGTCGCGCTGACGATGGCTGGGCAGGAAGCCGGAGCGCTTCCGGCCATGGGGACGACTCACGTAGGCGCTGTGCCGATCACGATTGCCCAGACGGTTCTTACGCCTGGGCGGTACTGGGTCGCCTTCGCGCTTGTCACGGGCGGCACGGCTGACTTCGCCTACTACCACGTACAGAACGAAGCCACGGTGGCAACGGCGAACTTCTTCATGACGACGTCGCCATGGGCGCGCGCTTGGTACACGGAAGGGCAGGGAACGGGCGCTCTTCCGGCCACAGCGAATCAGGGAGCGTCGACCGCCCTTGCTGACCATGACCTTCCGATTGTGGCGCTAGCCAACGTCTAATCCAGCCTACTCACGTGAGTAGGTACGGCCCCTCAGTAATCCGACTGGGGGGCTTTTTGGTGCACAGAAAGAGACTCGTATGAGCATCGCAAAGGTTCTGTCCGTCGCCACTGCCGAAGTCGGCTATCACGAAGGCAAGTCGGGCGGGCATTGGAACAACTTTCAGAAGTATTCGCCGGCCGTTCCGGGGCTTGAGTGGTCGCAGAATCAGGCATGGTGCGCAACCTTCATTTCCTGGGTGGCGCTGACCGCTGGGCACGCTGACCTTTTCCCGCGCACGGCTTCGTGTGCAACCGGCGTTTCCTGGTTCCGGAACAAGGGCCGATTCAGTGAGTACCCGGCGGTTGGTTCTCAGGTTTTCTTCGGGAACGGTGGCGGGTCGCACACTGAGATTGTCGTCTCTTACGACGCCGATTACGTCTACACGGTCGGCGGCAACACGAACGCGAACGGGAGCGCCGAAGGTGACGGCGTGTACGAGAAGAAGCGCGCTCGACGTGACTCGTACCTTTACGGCTACGGCTACCCGGCTTACGACGGCGGGTCGGTGTCTGCGGACCCGAACGCCGCAAAGTTCGGTTACAAGGTCAAGGCAACCGGCAGCGTCAAGGACGTTGGCGGCACTGTCGAGAAGCCGAAGCCGAAGTATGAGCCGTTCCCCGGTTCCGCCTTCTTCAAGGGCAAGCCGAAGAGCGCGATCGTTACGGCTATGGGCAAGCGCCTTGTTGCCGTCGGTTGCTCCGCGTACAAGTCGGGTCCGGGCCCCCAGTGGACGGACGCCGACAAGGCTTCGTATGCGAAGTGGCAGCGTAAGCAGAAGTACACGGGTGCCGACGCCGACGGTTGGCCCGGTAAGGCTTCGTGGGACGCGCTGAAGGTTCCGAAGGTCTAAGGGGTGTCTATGGGTGAGCACAGCAAGCCGGACAAGGTGGGGAAGCTTCGCGCTCTTCTCGCCTGGGTCATGACTCACAAGCGGGTCGTTCTGTCCTTCGTGGTCGGTGCTGTCTCGGCTATCACGGCCGTAAAGCCTGACTTCCCTGGGCGGGTCGTGCTCGACGTCGCGCACATGGTGCTAGGGGTCTAGCCGGCCAACGTCACCGACTCCCTTCGTGTCGGGTGTAAGAGCATCCACACGAAGGGACGTCGGGGCATGGCGTATTACAAGAGCATTGGGCTTGTCGGTCCGGCTCAGTCGGGCAAGGATTCGGTCGGAACCCGGCTCCGGCAGCGTTACGGCTATCAGCGCGTCGCGTTTGCTGACCCTTTGAAGGCGGCAGCGCTTCGCGTTGACCCGATCATCCCGACCACGTACGGCGTGCATGTGAGGCTGAGCAAGCTCATTGCCGCTGTCGGTTGGGATTACGCGAAGGTGACGTATCCGGAAGTGCGTCGGGTGCTTCAGCACGTCGGGCAGACGGTACGCGACATTGACCCCGGTTTCTGGGTCCGTGCCGCTTCGCCGGCTATCGACGCCGCTGAGCACCTGGGGCTTCCGGTCGTCGTCACTGACGTGCGGTACGAGAACGAAGCCACCTACCTTCGTGACAGGGGCTTCGCCACGGTTCGGGTTACTCGACCTGGGGCCGGAGCTACCGGCGACACTGCGAAGCATGACAGCGAGACGGAGCTAGCCACCTGGGCGGCTTCACTGACCATTGCGAACACGGGGACGCTTGAGGACCTGAACCGGATCGTTGACAGCCTTCTTCTCCCCCGGAGCCGCTGACGCGTGCCCCCTACTGACTGCCTTCGGGTGGCCGGTAGGGGGCCTTTTTTTGTGGCCTGGGGTTGCATGTGCCTACTCACGTGAGTAGTCTCTTACCTGTCAGCAAGAACAACGAAGGGGGCGGGATGAAGAAGCGCGCGAAGGACGTAACCCTTGGGGACGTACTTATCACCGAAGGCGGCGTGATGGACGTCAAGACGGTTTCAACCGACATGATCTGTGGCACCACGATGATCGGTTGGGGACCGAACGCGCTGATCTTCGAGCCGTTCGAAGAAGTCGAGACGGCCGAGTAAGAGCTAACACGGGCCCAACCTACTCACGTGAGTAGGTTGGGCCGCTCAATCCCAGCGGACACATGAGGCGGGAAGGTTCGGGCGTGAACGTCGTAAGCGTGGACAGTGGCACGGTGCATATTGCTGACCCGACGTGCGCGCACCCGTTCCCGAAGTACAGCACTCCGGCCATGCGCCTTATGAAGTTCCGCTTCACGGACGCGCCGGCCACCTGCCGAAGCTGCATCATGCTCGACAAGCTGAACGGCTCGAACAAAGAAACTCAGCCTACTCACGTGAGTAGGCTAGACAACGGCGCGGCGACCCCGGTAGAGTCGGCCACGCAAGACAACGACAGCGGCAAAGGGGCGGACATGAGCGGTACGAACGTGGTCAGCGTACGGGGCGGCAAGGTGCACTTCCGCGCGAAGTACCTGGGTGACCACGTGTTCCCCGCTTGCCGTACGGGTGCCATGACGAACAGTGGCACGAAGTACCGCACGACCGAAGCCGCCGTTGACTGCAAGACGTGTTCGACATACGACGCCGAAGTGTTCGCAACGTACGAACCCGAAGTTGAAGCCGACCCGAAGGAAGACGACATGGCCGCGAAGAAGCCCGAAACCACTGAGAACGACGCCACGAACGCCCCGGACGTTGACGAACTGATCAGCGCGATTCACGCGACCATTGACCAGTTGAAGGCTGTCACTCCGGGCCTGGGGGCGCACGGTGAGGCGACCGCGCTGAAGCAAGAGGCAGACGAGAAGATTCGTCAGCTTCCGACGGCGAAGCGCAACACCCTTCGCACCCAGGTGACGAAGGCGTTCAAGGCGGTGACCGCGAAGCCTGAGCCGGAGCCGGCCCCCGCTGCCGATCCGATCACGCCTACCGCAGTGCAGACGCGCGCTGAGGTTGCCGCCGAAGACCCGCGTAGCTTCGAAGGCGTTGACAAGCTCATCACGGACGGCGTCAAGGCGTTCAGCGAAGGTCTCGACCTGGGGCTGAAGCTGTCGAACGTCGGTGAGCGTCTGGCGGGCATCATCCTTCGGATGCGCCTCAGCATCCCGAACCCGGACGCCGCGAACCTGCCCGACCTGACGTCGGTCCGGAAGACGACGAAGAATGGTGCCGGAGAGATTTACGACACGGTCCGCAAGAAGATTGCCGACGACGACGTTGACCGGATTGCCGCTCACACGTCCATGGTGCGCGCGTCTCAGAACAAGGCTTCCGACGTCCTTGTTGAGTGGCTGGACGCGTTCGACACGTCGGAGTTCTCGACGGTAACTGAGTCGCTGAACAAGCACTTCCCCGGAGCTATCAAGCTCATGGAAGAGAACGCCCAGGCGATCGAAGCGGCTAAGGCGGAAGAGAAGGAAGCTCCGGCTGAGCTGTCCGTGTCCGACGCAATCCGCGCGCTGTACGCCGCTCATGAAATCGAGCTTCCCCGCTACGGCCGGACGGAGCTTGCCCGTATCGACCGACGCGTGAAGAAGCTGGGCGAAAAGTCGAAGGAACTTGAGGCGCTGAGGGAGACTGACAACGCTGACGAACAGAAGGTAATGGCGCTTGAGGACGAGATTGTTGACCTGAAGCAGGAAATCCCCGAATCCTTCCTTGAGCCGGTGAAGGAAAAGACCGACGCTGAGCGGGCAACGGAAGCGCTCGAAGCCGTGAAGGCAGCGATGGAGAAGGCCGGCAAGCGCGCGAAGAAGGTGAAGACCGCTGCACAGAAGACGAAGGTCAAGACTGAGGCGTACGCGCTGATTCGTAGCTTCGCTGACGACCTGGGGCTTGACCTGAGCGCCCTTCTCCCCTCCGACGACGAAGAGTAATCATTCAGTCACACCGAGCGAAGCCCCTGGGAGTAACCAGCCTGGGGGCTTCGCCCTAGGAAGGATGCGCGAATGCCCTACTGCCTGAACTGTCGGAGCGACCACGCCGACGAAGCAACCGAAGAGCATCAAGCCCCCTGCAACATGTGCGGCAGTGACGGGCACTCTCGGTGCCAACACGGCCCGCAACCGCACTGAGCACCCCTCACAGCGCCTAGAAGCCCCGTCGGGTCACCACGTACCGACGGGGCTTCGTCACGTCCATACAGCGGCGCACAGCGCTGACCATGGCTTAGTGATGCTGTGACGCTGTGACCCAAAATCCAAATTCACCTAAGACTTCTCTAAGAGCTATCCCGGCTCGACGCCACTTCGTCACAGCGTCACCGGTCACCGACTCCCTTCAACCCAGGTAGAGACTCCTACCGCTGAAGGGGGCCCCAGTGCCCAAGATTCGTACCGTCTACCGTGGCGGAAGCCGGTTCTACGTCCACCCTGAGAACCGGGAGATCGTTCACCCAGGCGTGACGTCCGTTCTCGGAATGCTTGCCAAGCAAAATTTCCTTGCTCCGTGGCAAGCGAAGATGGCAGCGGAACTTGCCGTTGACTCGATTGACTTCGTGTCGGACATGGCGCGTCGCGATCGTGACGGAGCCGTTGACTACCTGAAGGGGGCAGCGCGCCGATACACGAAGGTTCGCGCTGACCTGGGCAGCGAAGCTCACGACCTTTTTGAGCGCCTTATCCGGGGTGAGTACGTGGGCAGGGTCCGGAGTGACCTTCAGCCTTACGTCGAGCACTTCCGCGAGTTTCTTGAGGCGGTCAACCCTGAGCTTGTACGCGCTGAAGATGTCGCATGGTCGGACACGTACGGCTATGCCGGCTCTTTTGATGTTGTCATGCGCGTTTGGCTCGACGCCGAAGGCAAGCCGACTCCGGACCGGTCCGGCACGCCCCATCTGATTATGGGCGACTGGAAAACGTCGAAGGCAACTTACGCGGACGTTGCGCTTCAGATGAGCGCTTACATGAACGCCGACTTCATCATTGACCCGGACGGCAACCGTGAGCCGATGCCGGAGTTTGACGGCGCTGCCGTTCTTCACGTGACTGACACGACCTGGGCCTTCAAGCCGGTCGAGACTGGGCCGGACGTCTTCGCTCACTTCCTGCACCTTCGTTCGACCTTCGATTGGGACCGTGACGTTTCCCGGAAGGTGATCGGGAAGCCCATTGCGAAGAAGGCAGCGGGCAAGCTTGTGACCGGCACCCAGCGACGCGCCCGGTAGTCACCGACTCCCTTACTGGCACCTGAGACACACCCCCGCTCGAAGGAGAGACGCGCTTGAAGAACGACCTGAAGACCCTGGGGCTTGCTGCGCTTGTTGGCTTCGTGCTCGCTGTCCTGGGGCTCAGCCTGTCGGCGTTCGTCGTCATGATCTACGTCGGCATGTGGCACGGCTACAACGACGCCATTCCGGCCCTGGGCTTCGTCAACTGTCTGTACGGCGTTGGCCTTGTCGGCATCCTGACGGCCCTGGGCGTGTCCGTGCGGCGCGACTAGCACCCAGGGGCCCCAACTCCCCACACGTAACCCCTCAGTGCCTTACACGGGCGCTGAGGGGTTTTCGTGCGTTCCGGGCCCCCTAGTCACCGACTCCCTTACCCGTAAGAGACAGAGCAAGTCAGACGGACGGGCAGCGGCAAGGTTCCTGCCCGTCCGCCTTCAAAGGGAGTCATCACACATGGCGAAGCGTTCCATTTGGGCCGGCGACGAAGACAACAAGCCGAAGAAGCGTGAGACTTACTCGGATGACACCGTGGGCCGGCTGCACTCCGGCTACTCCGAGAAGAACGAGAAGGGCAACATGGTGCCCGTGGCGCTGAGTGAGTGGCGCTTTTCCACGGGTGAGAAGACCGTGGCTGACGCTGTTGCCCAGCTCTTCGGCGGCACTCCGGTCGAGAACGAGGAATCGACGTCTGAGAACTTCATTGACGTCTTCACATCGAAGGATCGTATCCCTGTCGTCATTGAGGCTGACGGCGTTTTCTGGGACATGAAGCTTTGGTGGAACGGGAAGCTGAAGCACCACTGTGACGGCTTTGAGTTCCTGTCTCACAAGGACGAAGACGCGATTGGCCAGCCGTGCGGTTGCCCGACCCTTTTCGATGAGCGGAAGGCAGCGGCGAAGGAGGGTGACGCGCCGAACCCGGCTCAGGTGGTGACCTTCTCCCTTGCTGACGACCCGGAGCTTGGCAAGTTCAAGTTTCAGACTGGGTCTTGGACGCTCTTCAAGGTGATTCACGAAGCCGAAGACGACGTTGAGCGCATCGGCAAGGGTGGCAGCGTGCTCGCCTATCTTGAACTTGAGCTTGTGGAGTACACGCCGAAGAAGGGCCCGATGCGGAACAAGCTTGTTTCGTATTACAAGCCCGTCATCAACGTCGTGAAGGCGTACGACGACGCGATTGCCGAGTGAGCAAGCTCGATGCTGCGGAGCCGTACAACTGGGCGCGCGCACTGCGGGACACAGACGACGACACGGTAAAGCTTCCCCTGTGGGAGTTCCCGCCGGAAGCGCGTCTTGCCGTCCTTCATGAGCGTCGCGCCCGGTTCGGCATCCCGACGGCAGACGACTTCGACCCGGAGTATCACTAGGTGGGGCAGCGCGGAACGGTCACCGACTATGCCGGCGAAGCGCTCTACGTCGGTGATCTCATCAACTACTCGACCCGTTGCGGGAATGGCTCACGTTCGTCGGACGCGATCATTCGGGAAATCGAGATTCGCTATGCGTACGGCAAGCGAATCCCCTTCCTGAAGATTCAGCCGACGGGCGTTGAGTCTCGCAGCGGGTTGGAAGTGCGCAAGTCACTGCGCAAGGAATGGATAGGCACCGATCACGTACGGCTCCTGAGAAGCGATGTGACGGGCGAACGGAACGGCTGACACGGCCAAGCCCCGGTATGGAGCACTGCGCTTCGTACCGGGGCTTTTCGTCGTTCAGCCTACTCACGTGAGTAGGTAAGGAATGGACATCATCATTGTGCCCGGCAGCGCTCCGGCTCCGGGTGACGTGCGGCAGGCAGGGGAAGGCGACCGGCTTGTGATTGAACGGCCGATGCGTGAGCGCGCTGAGTGGTGCCGCTATGTGGACGCTGTACGTCATGCCGTCGGTCGTGGCGCTGACGTTCACTGGGTGGTGCGTCGTGGCGCATGAACCGAAGTGCTCTTGTCAGCCGTGCCGGAACAAGCGCCGGAAGTCGTACATCAAGGACTATTACCGGAAGCTTCCGAAGGACAAGCGGCACACCCTGAGTCAGAAGCGTCGGGCAACGGCGTACGGGGTCGAGCACGCCGAGTATTCGCGCACTGAGGTTATGCGCCGTTGGTCGTACCGCTGCGCCTACTGCGACGCGAAGGCCACGCACCTTGACCACGTGCACCCGCTGAGCAAGGGCGGAGCCGACGCCGAACACAACATGTTGCCCGCGTGCGCTCCCTGCAACCTGTCGAAGGGTGCGAAGACGCTTGCCGACTGGGCGCTGACCTTCGGGCCGGCTAGCTAGTCACCGACTCCCTTACGGGTTCACGAGAGACAAACAGAAAGGGTCTTCCGTGGACTTCGTGAGCTTGCTGGGCCGCTTCAAGGACGTCAGCGAAGAGCCGGACGGCGGTTACCTTGCCGTGTGTCCCGCACACAACGACTCGCGTCCGTCGCTCCGTATCTGGCGTGGCGAAGACGACAAGGTTCGCCTTTCCTGCCGTGCCGGGTGCAAGACGGAGCGTGTGAAGGAAGCCGCCGGGTTGGCCTGGGCTGACTTGTTCGACGTGACCGGCGAAGGCATGACCGTTGCCAAGGAACGCCCGAAGATGGTTGGTACCGGGCCGGTTGCGGCACTCCGTATGTGGCTGAACGGTCGTTCGCTGACCCAGGATGCTGCCGCGTACGCTGCCGCCCGGTTCGGTATCGACGTCGACACGGCTGAGCGGCTGGGGCTGAAGGCAAGTCCCGGCAACCCGACGCGCGTTGACGGCAACTTCCCCGACTTCCTGTCGCCCAGCTTCCTTCGGTTCCCCCGGCTTGTCGTGCCGCTGAACGGTTTCGACGGCGTGACCCGTGGTGCTCAGGGTCGAGACCTTTCGGGGCAGTGCCCTGGGCGTTGGCTTTCCCTGAGCAATCCGGACGGGCAGCGCTGGGCCCCGTACGGCGTTTTCAGGGGTGACAGCGGGTATGGCGTCATCCTGGTAACTGAGGGGCCCGGAGACGCGCTCACAGCGGTTTCGGTCGGGTACGACGCCGTTGCCGTCCGGGGCGCTTCTTTGGTCAACTCTCCTGAGCTTGTCGCGGAGTTGGCCGAAGGTCTGCGCGGCTATCAGGTGATCGTTTGCGGGGACAACGACACTGCGGGGCAGGGTTTCACGCTCCGGCTTTCTGAGGGGCTTGCCGGGCACGGTATCGACGTGTACGCGCTCACCATGCCGCACGACGGCGACGACCTTACGGATTGGCGCGCACGCGAAGGTGACACGCTGTTTGCGGCGAAGCTTCATCGCGCCGTGAAGGCGGCTCGACCGGTTCGCGACCGTGCCCAGGTTGAGGCGGAGCACCGTAAAGCCGAAGTCGCGCACCGTACCGGGGCCGTTCAGGTGTCGAGCGATCAGGGCACCGAAGCGGCGCGCATCCTGGGTGAGCTTGTCTCGACCTATGGCGAGTCGGACGCCATGAACGCACACGCCCTTGTCGCATGGACGGACGGGCGTATCAAGTACGCGTCGGGGCTGGGTTACTTCGTGTGGGACGGCGTGACCTGGGTCAAGTCGGCTACCCGCGTGCGGCAGGAAATCCACGCAATGGGTGCCGCCCTTGTCTTGGCCGGCTGTCTCCCTGAGTCGCGCGGTTTCACCATGACGACGCGCATTGACGCGTTGATGACGGAGCTTCGCAGCGTGCCGAGTGTGCATGTCGACGCTGAAGAGTTCGACGCGAAGCCGTTCCTTCTCAGCTTCACGAACGGCGTCGTTGACCTTCGCACGGGCAGGCTCCGGGCGCACGACAAGGGCGACATGTTGACTGTGTCGTTGCCGGTCGAGTATGACCCGAACGCCCAGGCTCCCAGGTGGGAACAGTTCATAACGGAGATTTTCCCGAACAACGCCGATCTTGTGGACTACGTTCAGCGGCTTGTCGGCTACGGCATTACGGGCAACACGAGTGAGCAGTGTTTTGCCGTTCTTTGGGGCAAGGGTGCCAACGGAAAATCGGTCTTCACGGAGACGCTGACGGACGTGTTCGGCCGGATCACGAAGACGACGCCCTTTGCCACGTTTGAGGACAAGGGCAGTGGCGGGGGCATCCCGAACGACCTTGCCGCCCTTCGTGGCGCACGGCTTGTCATGGCATCCGAAGGCGAGTCGGGCAAGCCCATGTCGGAAGCCGTACTGAAGCGCGTGACGGGCAAGGACAAGGTCACGGCTAGGTTCTTGAGGCAAGAGTTTTTCACGTTCGCGCCTACCTTCCTGATCATGCTTGCGACCAACCACAAGCCTAAGTTCCGCTCCCAGGACGAAGGGCTTTGGCGTCGAGTGAAGCTCATTCCCTTCTCTCGGTACTTCGCGCCCGAAGAGCGTGATTACGACCTTGACAGGAAGCTTCGAGCCGAAGCCGCCGGAATCGTGGCATGGGCCGTGCGTGGCGCTGTCGATTGGTACGCGAAGGGACTGAAGGACCCTGAGTCAATCTCGACAGCGACAAGGGAGTATCGGGCGACGTCCGACGCGTTGGCCGGCTTCTTCCCCGGAGTGCTCGAAGCGGCAGACGAAGACACCGTTCTTCCGGGCGCTGACGCCTACAATGCTTACCGCGATTGGTGCGAAGCCGAAGGGCTGAAGTCGACTGAAGTTTGGTCGCGCAAGGCGTTTTACGGTGCCATGGAAGAGCGCAACGTGTCGAAGAAGAAGACCAACAAGGGCATTGCGCTTGTTGGCGTGAAGGTTGCCGACGCACCCGTTGCCGCTACCGGTCCGGGCATCTTCGGCAAGGACTGACCCAGGGGCCCCAACCTACTCACGTGAGTAGGTTGGGGCCTTCTCGCGTACCTAGTCACCGACTCCCTTCTAGGCAGACAAAGAAGGGAAACAAGGTGGCAATCCTAGAACTGTGCGCGGGATACGGCGGGCTTGGCCTAGCCGTTGAAGCGCTCACGGGTGACAAGGTCACGGTCGTCGCTGAGGTACACAAGGCGGCGTGCGAAGTGATGAAGTACCGCTTCCCGGACGCCCCGAACATCGGTGACGTCCAGTACGCCCCATGGGAAGACCTTCAGGGCGAAGTCGACACGATCACGGCGGGCTTCCCCTGCCAAGACATTTCCAATGCGGGCAAGAGGGCAGGTATCAAGGGTGAGCGCTCCGGGATTTGGTTCAACATCGCTGAAGGAATTCGGATCATTCGACCCCGATACGTGTACTTGGAGAACGTCGGAGCGATCCGAAATCGGGGACAAAGCTCAGTGCTCAGTTCGCTTTCCGAAATCGGGTATGACGCTGCGTGGACGGCTATTCGAGCTAGTGAAATCGGAGCCCCACACGAAAGGCTCCGTTGGTTCTGCGTTGCCACTCTTGCCGACGCCGACGGTATCTGACGCCGACCGTGGGCCCGACTTCGCTAAGGCCGCTCGACCTGGGGCAGGTGGCGACGACCTTGTAACCGCAGTGGCAAAGCTCTTCCCGCGCGACAAGGCTGACACGCTCTTCAAGACGCCGACGGCGAACCTGGGCAGCAACGGCAGCGCACAGCACCCGGACAAGAGAAAGGCCGGCGGACACGGCCCGACGCTCGAAGATGAAGTGTGCTTTCTCCTGAACGTCACGCCGGAAGATGAGTTGCCCGACGCTGGGCCGCACTCTCCGGCGGAGTGGTGGGGCCCCTTCGCACGCGCCGTGTACCGCTGGGAGACGATCCGGCAGACGGCGGCACCCGTTCCCGTCATCCGTGGCCCCAGGGGCGGCGTGAAGCTGTCTCCGGAGTTCGCAGAGTGGTTGATGGGGCTTGAACCGGGCTGGGTCACGAACGTGCCTGGGCTGACGCACAAAGAGAAGCTTGAGCGCATCGGCAACGGTGTCGTTCCGCATCAAGCCTTCTACGCCTTCCGTGAGCTGAAGACTGTGTTGGACGCACGGAACGGCTAGCACGTCACCGACTCCCTTCCTGGCACATGAAGCTAGGAAGGGAGTCGGACAGTGATTGAGTACCGCCACAATGTGAACGGCGACGTCATTACGGTCTTCGTGCCGGAGACGGACGCTGACCTTCGTGAGTTCATGCACTGGGCGCGCAACAAGCCGGAACTTGCCCTTGATACGGAGACAACGGGGCTCGACATTTACGCCCCTGGGTACCGGCTCAGGACTGTTCAGTTCGGCACAACGCATGAAGCCTGGGTCATCCATTACGAATTGCGCGGACGCTTCAAGGAAGCCGCCGATTACGTACTGAAGCACTGCCCGCGCTTCCTGATTCACAACGCGTCGTTCGACTGGCTTGTGTTGGACGCGCACGCTGACGTGTCCCTTGAATCTCTCGCGCCGCGCACAATCGACACGAAGATTAAGGCGACGCTGATTGACCCGCGTCAGCCCCAGGAAGGCGGCATTGGGACCGGCCTCAAGCCGCTCAGCGCCTTCTACGTTGACCCGACAGCCCCGGACACTCAGGGCGACCTAACGGCCGTGTTCCGGAGCTTGGGGCTCACGAAGGCAACGGGCTTCGCCGGTATCGACCTTCGGCACCCGACTTACAACTTGTACGCCGGTCTTGACGTGATCTACACAGCGCGACTGAATCCGGCGCTTGATGCCGAACACGTGCGCCTCAGCATTCGCCCGACGTTGCTTGAGTACGAACACGAGATTGCCTATATGTGCGCGTACATGCAGCGCGCCGGCCTTGTGCTCGACCTTGAATACGTCGACACCCTTCGTCGGATGCTCCGCGAAGAAGAAGAGAAGTACGCATACATTGCGGCGAGTTGGGGCGTCAACTCCGTCAACTCCGGTGCCCAGGTGTCGGAAGCGTTGCTTGCCATGGGCGAGACGCTGACCCAGACGACCGACGGCGGAGCGCTGAAGGTTGACAAGGCTGTCTTGTTGCCGTTGGCAGACCTTGACCGGGACTGGGAGCGCATCGGGGCGCGTGAGCCGAATCCCCTTGCTGAATCCGTCCTTCGTGCGAAGCGTGCCGGTAAATGGGTCACGGGTTACGCGGACAAGTTCGCGAACAATCACGACGCCAATGGGCGCATACACGGAACGATAAATCCGCTTCAGGCGCGCACGGGTCGCATGTCGATTTCCGGAGATTTCGCGGCTCAAACGCTGCCGTCTTCGGATTGGATGATTCGGCGCGCAATCCTGGGCGACGAAGAGAACCACATCGTTGGTTCCGTCGACTTTCAGGCAATCGAAATGCGCGTGTTGGCGGCACTCGCTGACGTGAAGCGCATGAAGGCCGGCTTCTGTGACCCGGACCCGGACCCGGAGATTTACCCGGACGGCTTCGACATTCACATGTACACGGCGCGGCTCATCAAGGGTGCCGCTGCCAGCAAGCGCGACCGAAAGGTATTCAAAGGGGCGGGCTTCGGCAAGGTCTACGGCGGAGGAATCCAGACGATTTCGCGGCAGACCGGAGCGACCGAAGCGGAGATTGCCCGCGCGGTTGCCGAGTATGACCGCGTGTTCCCTGAGATCAAACGGGCGTCGAGCCGTTGGCAGCGGGAAGCGCGCAACACGGGGCTTGTCACTGTCTCCGTAACCGGTCGCCGGCTCCCGCTCGACCGACACCGTACGTACGCGGTTGTGAACTATCAGTGTCAGTCGGCAGCGCGTGACGTCCTGGGGCAAGCCATGCTCAACATGCGTGACGCTGGGCTTCTCGACTACATGAAGTTGCCGATTCACGACGAAATCGTGTTCAGCGCCCCGAAGGAAGACGCAAGGGACATTGCGCGTGAGTTCGAGAAGTGCATGACCATGGATCTCTTCGGCGTGCCGGTCACGGCTGAGGCTGATCTAGGGGGCCGTTCCTGGGGCTCCCTGTACGGCGCTGACTTCTAAGCGGAACCCTTCCGCCTGCCCCGTGTTCGAACATCTACGGTCACGGCACGGTCACGATTCGAGCCTACTCACGTGAGTAGGCAGCGCCTACATCTGACGGAGTACCTAAGCCCCGTTGCCTGTATCGCGAAGGTAACGGGGCCGTCTGAATATGCCAGACCCGTACATCTTAAGGATGAGACGGCGTCACGCCTTCGATTTAGCTACATCCCTACCAAGATCAACACAGTCTCTACGGGTGCCAGGGACAAGGCAGGTGACTACTCACGTGAGTAGTCACCTGTTACGTTCATGGTGTTCGACGGACCGGAAGTGATCAGCCCCCGTCGGCAAGAGTCGGTGACCTTGATTGGTTGCCCCCGCATGTTCGAACACATGCGGAACCCTTGTCGAGCGCGCTGACACCCAGTCTTGCCGCCCCTAGGTCACCGACTCCCTTCAGCGGAATCAAACGACCTAGGGAGTCACCCCGTGCTGTCCATCGACACCATTCACGCCGCTCAGAACAACGACCTTGCCGCCGTTGCTGAGGTGATCGAAGCCACTGAGTCCCGAATAGCCGTCCTTGCCCGCAAGGCCGCTAACCGCATGGCTCCGCACGGTGGGCCCCGGTTCCATGACTGGGCCGATGAGTTCGCCCAGGTGGGCCGCGTGGCCGTGTGGGACCTTCTCCCCCGCTTCACGGACACGACGGTTGACGCGTTCGAGCGGCTTGCCTACACGACCATTGAGAACAAGCTGAAGGATGCCGTCCGGGCGGAGCGCAACGGGAACGCTGGGGCAGACGAGAACGCCGTGAAGGTCTTCGCTGCGATGCTCGAAGCCGCCGAAGGCGACGTGTACGAAGCCGCGAAGCTTGCACAGACCATTCCCCCGAAGGGCAAGCGCCTCAGTGCCGCCCGCGCCGAAGCCGCCCGCATGGCGTGGCAGGGTGCCGTTTCGCTCGACAAGGTCACGACGTCGGACAACAACTCTGACGCTGACGGTTCCCTTGGGGACGTCCTTGTTCACCTTGACGAAGAGCCGGACGGCGAGATTCGCCCGAAGGTTGGTCGGGGCGCTGCCATCGAAGCCGCTCAGGTGCTTGCCCGGTACGTGCCCATGCCGGCTGACCCTGAGACCCGTGAAGCCTTCTGTGACGCTCTTGAGCTTGCCGCCCAGGGCTTCACGACTCCGGCTGACGTTGACGTTCTCGAAGACGCCGTGAAGGTCCCCCAGGACCCGACGGAGCGTCGTTACGTGCTCGACGCCATGGCCGTACTTCGCTCCGCTGTCTCGACGGCAACGGAAGGCGCGCTGACCGAAGACCTTCGTGACGTCCGTGAAGACCGCATGGCGGACAGCGCCGAGAAGCACGGACGTGTGAACGACGTCCTTGACTCGATGGGTGCCGCTCAGCGCGACGTTCTCAAGCACTCCTTCGGCGTCAAGGGCGTGACTGACTACGGCTGGGGCGACGGGTGCGACATGGCCGGTATCGGTGCGGCACTCGGCATGACTCATCAGAACGTCGTCGGTAACCGCTCGAAGGGCCGTAAGGCGTTCGCGAAGCGCTATGCCGCCGTGATCCGGCTGAACGATGCCGCCCTTGCCGATGCGCTCGAAGTTGCCGCCGTCGAACTGCACAAGAACGCCGGTCGCAAGTAGCCACCTGGGGCGGAGCCAACGACCGGTTCCGCCCCTAGTCACCGACTCCCTTACTGGCCAATGAGACAGACACACGGATGGAGAAACACAGTGACCTTCAACCTTCGCAGCGGACACAAGGTGACCACTCAGCGCGTCGGCAACGACGTCGAGTTTGTGACCAGCAACCCGGAAGGCGGCGTGATCAGCACTGTGCGCCACTCCTTCGCTGAGTCCGTACCGCTCATCAAGTCGCTTGCCTGCCGCACCCGCTGACCTAGGAGAAGCCCAGTGCAGTTCGTTACCGACATGCTTCAGAACTTTTCGATCATCTGCCTTGCCATCGGCGCAGTGATCCGGAACCGATAGCACGAAGGGGCTTCGGCCCTAAGCCTTAGTAGCTCAACGGAAGAGCTTCCCGACCCGGGGCCTGTAAAGGGCGCAAGGGAATGACGTCGGTTCGAATCCGGCCTAGGGCACGCATTACCCAGTACACGACGAAGGAGAGAACGGCGTGAGGGTCTACCGAGTAGGGCACAGAACAGCGCTCGATGCGGGCTTTCCGTCCGGCCCCTACACGTGCGAAGGGCTCGACCCCGAACACGTTGTTGCACTTTGGGGAATGGCCGGCGATCACACGAACGGCTCGCATCCCAGCCCGTTCGCTGACCCGCTCTTGAAGGGTATTGAGCCCTTCGAGCGTTGCGGCTTCGATTCACGCGAAGCGCTCGACACGTGGTTTGAGGGCTGGGAAAGCCGGCTCGACGCCGCCGGATTCATCGTCTGGGAATACGACGTGCCCGACTGGGCGGCACGCGTAGGCCGAAACGGGCAAGTCGTCTTCAACAACTTCGAAGCCTTCGAGCGGACGCGACAGCTCTTCAAGGTCGAAGACCTGACGCTTTTCTAATGATCACGGACGGAATACCGGGGCCCCTTTCATGGTGCGCCCTTTTCGTTGCCCAGGCATTTCAAGAGGAGAGAAACAGAATGCTGCGTGTCACGAACGAGACGAAGGCTGAGCTGAAGACGGAGACGGGTCGGGTCGTCGGCTTCGTCAAGTCGTCGGAGCCGGGAAAGATCAGCCTTGCCGTTCCGGCCGATCGTGCCGTGATGACTCCGGCTCAGGCGCGCGCCCTTGCTGCGTGGCTTGTCGAAGAGGCGGACAAGGGCGGACGGGTGCTGACGACCGACGCGCGAACGGCTGAGGGTTGGCGACAGGCTGAGGCGAAGCGACAGGCCGAGATTCGCGCGGCACTGAACACGGATCGTGTGGGCGGTTTCCGCCGTGCCTACTGAGCCGAAGACGCCACGCAAGACGGCTTCTCAGCGACGAACCGAACGCATGGCTGACCGACATGAAGCTTGGGGCATTGCGCGCGGGCTTCTCTCGAAGGGTGACAACGACTGGGCGGAAGGGCTGACGCCGTACGACGTTCTTGCCCTAGCGCAGTGGCTTGCCGCCGATACCGACTGACGACCTGGGGCCCAACCTACTCACGTGAGTAGGTTGGCCCGTTTGGAGAAGCGTGATCCGGCGAATGATGGCACGCGCACAGCGCGCCGAAGTCTGTTGCAAGGGGCACGACCCGAAGCACCATGACCGGGGCACTCAGCGGCGGCGTGAAGAGCGCGCATGGCTGAAGTCGTGGCGCAATGAGGAGAGAGACGAAGATGACGACTAACCCCTTCCTGTCGCTCGACGCTGCGGCAATCGACGTGCTTGACGACATGGTTAACGAGTGGCTTGACCTTGAGCGGCACGGCCAACTGAACGGCGGATTCGGGTACGGGCCGAAGAAGACTGACGCGCTGTCGCTCATATACACCCAGGTACGGGAAGCACACAAGGCACGCGTCGGATACGCCGACGTAGAGACGGACGAAACGTGAAGCGTGTCGCTGTAGCGGTTGCGGGTGTTGCCCTTGTGGGGGCGCTCAGTGCATGTGACCCAGGCCCGGAGTGTGCCGACTGGGACACGAGAACACACCTTGTGACGTCCGTCGGCGTGAACGGGAAGGTGACAACCCACATGGTCACCGACACCTTCTGTGCGCGGTATGTCGAGCCGACGGGAGACGCGAAGTGATCCTTGCCGTTCTTGTGGACTTGCCGGAGCACAACGCGCGTGTCCGGCGCATCAAGGCAGTATTCAACGAAGCGTGTTGGGCGCTCGACGTTGAACCTGAGTTTGTCGACGTGACGTCGTATGACTGCCGCGCCGGCCAAGTTGAGACGGTACCGACGCTGTACGTGTACGACGACGCCGACCCGTACGGGGAGCCGCTAGCGGAGCATCGGGGCGCGTTCACGGCGGACGAAGTGACGGCACTTCTCGAACGTGGCATTGCCCTTGTCTAGGTGTTGTGCCTACTCACGTGAGTAGGCTAATGTTCCCTTCGTAAGCACAGCGAAGGGGAAACGAAATGACAGACCACGTGATCATCATGCAGTGCGGTTGGGCTTCCTGCGACGTGAAGGTGACGCCGGAACAGTGGCGGACGCTGAACTTCGTCCCCTGCCCCACCTGCCCCGAAGGCGGCGTTGATCTGATACACGCTCGACGTCACGGCGACGACGCCTGACAGACACAGCACAGCGAAGCCCCCTGGGAAACCGGGGGGTTTTTGCGTTGGGAGAACGCTTGCGCGACGACTTCTGTACCCACTTTTGCGCGTGCCCCGGACGCTGCGAATCGGAATGCGGGTGCGCGAAGCCCCAGCGCCCAGACTGGGACACGTACTTTCTCGACGGCGCTGCCTGGGTGGCGACACGTGCCGACTGCACACGTTCCAAGGTGGGCGCGATCCTTGTGAACGCGAATCACGAAGTGCGCGGCACTGGGTACAACGGTGCGCCTTCCGGGGTGCCTGGGTGCGCGACTGCCGGAGCGTGCCCACGTGGCCGGCTGAGCGCTGAACAGTGCGCGCCGAACTCCGACTATGCGAACTGTGTTGCTGACCACGCTGAGCGCAACGCGATACGTCACGCGCCTGCCGCTGAGCTTCCCGGCTCGACCCTATACACAACGCGTGAGCCGTGCCCGGCTTGCTGGACGCTCATACGCGCCGCCGGTATCCGTCGTGTCGTGTGGCCTGAATCCAGCCTACTCACGTGAGTAGATTGGTTGGCCCAGGTGACTACTCACGTGAGTAGTCACCTGCTATGATTCAGGTACAAGCTGAACGACAGGGAGGCAGCGAAATGAAGTGCACGACTCACGGTATCGAGTGCGACGGAAACCCGAAGAAGGCTCACATCTTCAGCCGCGAACTTCGGTGCGTGGCACACGGCGAGTCGTGCAACGGCAACCCGAAGAAGGCTCACATCTTCCGATGGGTCTAGGCACCACACGAAAGCCCCAGACTACTCACGTGAGTAGTCTGGGGCTTCTTTCGTTTACCTGACGGTTCGTCAGTTACTTACTTCCTGGCATATGTCAGTGGCTGGGAGTAGTCTCCTCCGTATCGCTTCGCACAGCCGTTCGAACGGATGACGCCCTATGGGTGCGCGTCATCCTGACGGATGAGCGGTTGTGCACCTACACGGTTGTTTCACAACTCGACCTGAGAAGGATCAAACTTCAACCATTCGCACCCGAAACTAGGAAGCACACATTCCGCCTGGGGGGCCCATGCTGCACGTCGTACCGTTCGAAGTCTCGCTGTCCGTCTGGGTGCCGTCTGGCCCGAAGGGCTCATGGCGTCTGTGCACGGCGCTGGGCGGGACACTTACAGATGAACTCATCCAATCCTGTGGTGAGTTGAAGGGCGTCTTCAGGGCTCACGGCAAGCTCATTGCCCGACTGCTCAGCGCGCCGGCTGCACCCCGGTATGACGGCTTCCGGGTGCTTGGCAGGTGTAAAGACACGGACGCTATCGCTGGGTCCGTCGAGTGGGTACGAAGCCGCGAAACCGGGGCACTTGTGGCGTTTCCGGTCACGTGGACGGCTTGTGAATACGTCCACCCGCATGATCAACAACTTGTTGCATAGGCGTTACGGAATCATGTGTTCCGCAACACATGTGCCATGCAACGATTCGCAGGTAAGACGTTGAACACGAAACAAGATCAATTCGGGGTCACAGTGCAACACAGCAAGATCGTTCTTCCCGTCTCAACCCTCGCTTCCGCTGCCGTTGCCTTCGGGCTGGGCGCGTTGATGTTCGCCGGTACCGACGCCCCAGCCGACGCCGCACAGACCCAGGCGAAGCCGTCCGTGAGCACAGCGCCCGACGTGGCTGACACTGACGCCCAGGACGCTGCCGACGACGCGCCCATGTCGGCTTCTAAGGCTCCGGCGACGTCGCCCAGCTCCGGGAAGCACGCGAAGACGTACACGGGGTCTGAGAGGGTCGTCACGAAGCCGTCGACAGCGAAGCACGCGAAGCCGAAGGCGACCACGAAGCCGAAGACGGCGGCAGGTAGCAAGGGCCCGTTCGCGGACTCCCAGAACGACGGCAAGCACCTTGACGACGTCGTGAAGTCGGTCTTGCCGGGGCTGAACGTCCCCGTGCACGTCCCCGATCAGTTGTTGCCGTTCCCCGGCCCTGGGTACACGGGCAAGCCGACGGCACCCCCTGTGACGATTGAGACCCAGGGCGACGCCGACAAGGCAGCGAAGTCGGGCTTCAGCGCTGACGACGTCGTGTCGGGCGCGAACGTGGTCACGGACCCTGACAAGCCCTGGTTTCACTTCCCGACCGGCGTGACCGAAGCGCCCCACGAAGAGCCTGAGCCGGCCGCCCTTCCGGAAGAGCCGGTTGCCTCAACTCCCGTTGTGGACACGCCCGTTGAGGTAACGACGCCGCCGCGCAACACGGGGCTTACGCCGGGCACGCGCCCGAAGTTCTTCTAGCTAGTCACCGACTCCCTTACTGACCTTCAGAAGAAGATCAACTGATCAACTTGCTGAAGGAGTACGGGAGTTGGACACGAAGGCAATCAAGAGAACGCGCCGCGTGCTTGTGGGCGGACGCTGGTTTCTCATCCTGGGGCTTGTCTTCTACTCGACCATGACGACGACGCCCTTCGTCAGCGCTCACAGTCAGTGGGCATGGTCGGGCTGGGTCCTGGGGCTCATCGTTGACGCCGCCTTCATCATGGCCCTGAGCGCCGAAAGCACGCTTGCGAAGTACGGCGTGACGAAGCTGGGTGCGTGGCCTGGGGCGTTCCGCTGGGTCACGGGCCTGTCGTCGGTCTTCCTGAACGTGTGGCTGAGCGTGTCAGCACATGACTGGGTCGGCGTGGCCGTGCACCTGATCGCACCCGCCCTTGTGATGCTTCTCGCTGAAGTCGGGCCCGTGTACATGAAGGCGCTTGCCGACGCTGAGCGGGAAGCCCTGAGCGCCCCTCAGACGGCCCCGGAGCCTTCACGGGTGTTCATGGACGAAGCGGAGTTCTTCGACTACCTCAGCGCCCCGGACACGGCCCCTGAGCCTGCCCCGGAGCCGGACCGCGAAGCCGTGTTCAATCATCAGGTGCTCGACATGCCTGAGCCTGAGCCGGCCAACGATCACGGCGCGCGCCTGCCGAACGCTGAGGCGAACAAGATCATTGAAGAAGGTTGGCGACACAAGCTGAACCCGGTTGAGGTTGCTGCCGCTGCGGGTCGTCATCCTGCGACCGTGCGCAAGAAGTTTGCCCAGCTCGACGCCGAACTGACCGTGTGACCTGAAGCCCCGTACTGACTGCCTACCTGGGCGGTTGGTACGGGGCTTCTTTGCGTTGGCGCTCCGCCCGTACCCTCATGGCCATGGATGACGACGAACTGATGATGGGCCCCATCGGGCCGAAGACGAAGCCCTTCCCGAACGTGCAAGCGATCTTGGCCAAGCTCGAAGGTCGTGCCGCCATGTGGGAACGGGTGGCACGGGACAACAAGGAACGTGCGGAGGACTTCGAGCGTGCCGCCCAACGGATCAGGGAAGGCGCGACGGCGGTGACGGTAGGTCGAACGACGTACTACTTGAGCGACGATGAGACGACGACCCGTGACGAAAACGCAGACGAACCCGTTTCGTAGGCGTACTCTGCAATTGCACCACTCCTGACGGATGATCAACTCAGCCCGGAGTGAGGACAAATCAAGATGACCACAGCGGACCGCGTGAAGACGCGGGGAAGGTCGCTGTACGAGATGGGGACGACTATTCCCCCGTCTCGTCGCCACCCTTCCCCGCCTCTTGAGCGAAAGAGGGTGGCAACCGTGCCGACAGAGCCCCGAGTGATCGAATCGCACCGACAGCCGACGATCACGGCAACCGTGACCGAAGGCTGTGACGTGTGCGCGGCGTTGGCCAAACAGTGGGACGACATGCTTGACCGTGACGTTCTGTTTGAGATCAACAACCACCCGCACGAAGAGCCGAAGCTTTCCCGTGTCAGGAAGTGGAAAGCCGAAGGGCTGTCGGTCGGGGCTCCGGCCGCATGACCGCCCCGGCAAAACGGCTGAGCGCCCGTACAAGCGCCTTACCTGAGCCGGAGCTAGTCAGCCTCATAGACGACCCGCACGGCCCGTACGCCAACTCTCCTGACGGTTGGTGGACGGAGTACGGCGGAGCGCTCGACGTGAAGTCGGGCGTCGTCTATCTGCCCCCAGGAAGCCCGAAGCCGCCATACGTCTTCCCGCCGTGCGTCACGTGCGACCGAAGGCAGGTGGCGTGATGGTGACCCGGAAAGACATCGGTAGGCGCGTCACGGACGGAGAAAGGTCCGGCGTGCTGAAAGACCTTGACCTGAAATGGGTGGACCCGTCTTCACCCCCGTACGAACGCCGAACACTCGCTCAAGCCTGGGTGAGGTTCGACGGGCAGGGGGAACGGCAACTGTCCCCGTCCCTGATCGAGCGCGTATGAAGTGGGTAATCGCATACGTCGCCTGGGTCGCCTGGGTGCTCACCGTGGCCTTCATCGTGGCCCGTGGGGCGTCCGCCTAGACCCCTCACGGCTGACCCTGCACCGGTCGACTGTGAGGTGAGAGAAGCCCCGTTCGTAGCGTCTCCCCCCGTGACGCGCGGACGGGGCTTCGGCGTGACTACCCTGGGCCCGTGCGAATCACATGGACGGCTGAAGACCGGGGCGAGCAAAGCGCCGAAGCTAAAACGGCGGACGCTGCCGCTGACGAAATGGTGAGCGGCGTTGCGCAGATGTACAGCGATATGAACACGACGGTTGGCGCTCACGTCATGTTGCACTTCGTCACTCCGCTGCGAAGCCGGCTGATCAATGAGGGTTGGTCAGTGGCGAGCAACGGCGAAGTCTGGTCAGCCCAGGAAGGCCCGGTAGGCGTGACGCTCAACCCGTAGGATGCGACGTTTTCCCAGGTCAGAGGCCCTATATCCTCGTACCCCCCAACTGGGGTATGCTTTGCCGACGCCGGGCGGCCCGACGAGCGCCAGCACGGCGCCGCCCGCCCGTCGCCCGCCACCGCCCGTGCCCGCCCCGCCGCGCGCCGCCCCCTTCGACGGCCCCCCGACCGGGCCGAGCCCGCGCTCGGCCCGGCGCTTGCGGACGGCCAGGTATTCGGTGATCCGCTCCTTGACGTCCTCCAGGCCCGCGTGGTCGGCGTCCAGGACCTCCCTGGCTCCGGCGATGTCGTAGGCGTCCTCGGTGCGGGTGTTCCAGGGGAGTTCGAGGACGGTGTCGAGCCAGGTGCGGATCCAGGAGCCGTCGGGGCTCTGGTCGCTGGACCGCTCCAGCTTGTCGACCTCCTTGAGGGCGGCCTTGCGGACGTCCCCGGGCAGGTCGGCGGCCTCGACGCGGGCGCGGTAGTCGTCGCCCTCGTCCTCCGGATCGCCGTTGAGCCCGGCGAGTTCCTTGCGGACCGCCTCCAGCTGCCGCCGCAGCAGGAACTCCCGCTGCTGCTTGTCGACGCCCTCCTGGACGTCCTTGGCGATGGACTCGGCGACATCCTGCTCGGCGAGGTGCTCGCGCAGCAGCTCGGTGGCGAGCTTGAGGCGGGCGACCGGGTCGGTGGTCTCCAGCAGCCGGACCTTCTGTTCGGTGGTCAGGAACGGCGAGTAGCCGGAGTTGTCGGCCAGCGCCGACACGTCCTCGATCTGCTGGACGCGGTCGACGACCTGCCAGGCGCCGCGCTTGCGCAGCCAGCTGGTGGCCAGCGCCTTGTATTCCGTGACGAGTTCGGCCACCGCGCCGGGCAGGACGTCGGGGGCCGTCTCCTCGACGGTCGTGCCCTCCACCCAGAGGGCGGCGCCGGGCCCGGTCGTGCCGGAGCCGATCCGCACCCGGCCCAGGCCCCGGATCAGGGCCCCGGGGTCGCCGTCGGACAGCCGGCCGACCTGCTCGATCCGGCCGAGGGTTCCGATGCCCGCGTACGTCCCGTCGACGCGGGGAACGAGCAGCACCCGCGGTTTGTTGCCCGAGGAGGCGGCGGCCTGCGCGGCCTCCACCGCGGCGCGGACCTCCGCGTCGGACAGGTCCAGGGGCACCACCATGCCGGGGAGCACGACCTCGTCGTCGAGGGGCAGCACGGGCAGAGTGAGCGAGGTGGACGTCGAAGCCATGATCTCCCCTTCGGCAAGCAAGTTGAGCTTTTACCGCTCAATGCCGGGGAGCCCGGAGATGTTCCCCCGGGGGCGTTCGCTGTGAGCGATCAGGGACGGCGGCCGGTCGCGCGCCGCCTAGCCGCGGGCCCGCGGCTACCAGTGGGCGGGGCGGGTCAGGGACGGCGGCAGCGTGGTGGCGGCGTCGCCCCGGGCCGCGTCGATCTGCGCCTGGGTGAGGAAGAGGGCACCGGTCAGGTCGGCGCCGGCGAGCCGGGCGTCCCGCAGATCGGCGCCGATCAGGTCCGCGGTGCGCAGATCGGCGCCCGTGAGGTCGGCGGCGATCAGGCAGGCCCTCCGCAGGCAGGCGCCGCGCAGGTCGGCCCCCTTGAGGCGGGCCCCCATCAGATCGGCGCCCCGCCGCTGCTTCTTGCGGCCCGGGACCGTGGCCCGGACCAGTTCGCTGGTGCGCAGCAGCAGGGCGTTGACCTCGTCCCGGTGGGCCGGCACGTCCAGCGCGGCCAGCTCCCGGGCGCCGCCGCGGGTCAGGGCTTCGGTCTTCTCCCGCGCGGCCCGCAGCGCGGCGTGCACCGGGCGGGCCGCCGGCCGGGTCAGCGCCTCGGACAGGTACCACAGCAGCTCGTGCAACTGCCGCATGACGGGGAAGACCTCGAACATCTGCCGGGCGGTCCCGGGGGCGCTTCGCCAGTCCCGTCCGCCGAAGGTGACCTGGGAGACCTTCTGTCCGGCGCCGAAGCAGTCGAAGACGGTGCAGCCGCTGAAGCCGCGCTCCCGCAGCCGGGTGTGAATGCCGCACCGGAAGTCCGTGCGGAGGTTCGGGCAGGGCGTGCCGGCGTCCTTGTCGAGGGCGAAGTCCGCCGAGGCCGCGAACGGCAGCGCGACACAGCACAGCCCGAAGCAGCTGGCGCAGTCGGACCGCAGAGCGGGATCGACGGTGTCCGGGACCGGGGACTCGTGGGGAGAGGACATGGCGCGTGCGCTCCTGCGGTCGGCGGGCACGGCCCGGGGCCGTGCGCGGAAAGGGACGCCCATTCTCCCAGCCGTCACGGGTGCGCGACGGGCGGCCGATCGGCGGGTGCCGCGGCGGCCGGTGGCGGTCCGGGGCCGGGCAACGGCCCGCCGCGCGGGAGGCGTTGTCAGTGGTCGCCCCTAGCCTCGTCCCATGAGCATGATCGGAGAGTACGCACGTGTCACACCGGCCGAACTCGACCGCGCCCTCGACGACCCCGAGTGGGCGCTGACGCTGGTCGACGCCCGGCGGGAGGCGGAGGCCGACACGTGCCCGCCGCCGGCGTCGGCGCGCTGCCTGGACGTGGACAAGGCCTGGGACGCGCTCGGATTCCTGCTGCGCCGCCTGGGCTTCCCGGTGGACATCGTCCACGGCGAGGAGCCCGTCCCCGGCGCCGACGACTGGGGCTACGGCCCGCCCCGCTACCTCACCCCCGAGCGGGTGCGAGAGGCCGCCGCGGCGCTGGCGGGGATAACCGGCGACGGGCTGACGGCCGGTGTCGGCCCGGCCGACCTCGCCGCGGCGGAGGTGTACCCGACGATCGTCTGGGAACGGGGCGAGCCACTGGACTATGTCCGCGAGTACTACGCGCTGTTGCGGCCGTTCCTGTGCGCGGCCGCGGAGCAGGGGGACGGGGTGCTCATGTGGCGGGGATAGCGGCGCGGTCCACTCGGGCGGCAGGCCGGGCGACGCCCCGACGCGTCCTGCCTCACGCCCCGTCATGACTGCTACCTTCGCGGCATGGTGCAGCGGATGTCCGGAGTCTTCATCGGCGCATTCTTCGGGACGGTCTTCGTGGTCGCCAATGCGCACGCCCCGCTGAATCCGGTGCTCGGCATCGCCCTGCGGGTGCTCGCGGTGCTCACCTTCGCCGGGCTGCTGGCGCTCGCCGTGCGGGCCGGGCGCCTCGCGCCGGCCGTGGCCGAGGGCCCCGAGCTGCCGCGGGCGGACTGGTTCCGGGGGAAGTTCGCGTTCGTCGTGGGGGCCGAGGCGGCGCTGCTGCTCGGCGGGAATCTCGCGCTGCGGGAGGGTGGCGCGCCCCAGGAGACCGCCGTGGCCTGGATCGCACTGATCGTCGGTCTGCATTTCCTCGCGCTGACCGCGGTCTGGAAGCGGCGCAGCATCGCCGTCCCCGGCGCCGCGCTGACCGCGCTGGGGGTGACCGGGCTGGGCATGGCGGCGACCTCCGCCGTGGTGTGGGTGCCGTTCGTCAGCGGCGTGCTGTCGGGCGTGGCGCTGCTGGGCGGCTGCGCCTACGCGATCGCCCAGACGTACCGGTCGGCGGTGCGGCCGTGAGCCGCGAGGCCGCGAGGCCGCGAGGCCGTGACGCCGTGAGGCCTTCAGGCCCTGGCGCCGCCCGGCCCGTTGCGGTTCAGGTCGGGCCGGCGCCCTGCAGAGCCGGCCGGCCCAGGTCGCCGAGGAGCGGGGCGGGCCGGGTGCGGTGGGCGCGCCAGTGGCGCAGCAGCGGCCAGGCGGCCACGCCCAGGGTGAGCGAGAGCAGATGGCCCCACGCGGTCATCGGATCGGCGTAGGCGAGCAGGTCGGTCACGGCCAGGTAGCCGACGCCGGCCAGCAGCGGCCAGCGCAGCCAGGCCGGCAGCAGACCCGCCAGGGCCCCTATGCAGGTCATCACGCCGAAGCTGATGCCGTAGTCGAGGCGGTGCAGGGAGCTCTCCGGCAGTCGGCCGGCGGCGACCGAGAAGGCGACCGGCAGTTCGGTGGCGAGGGTGGCCACCGCGTGCCCGCCGAAGAAGACGGCGGCGGTGCGCAGTCCGCCCAGCCGCCGCTCCAGCGCCGTCAGGACGAAGAGGAAACCGAGGGCGTAGGCGGAGGTCATCCCGCCCGCGATCCACAGGGCGCTGGCGACCAGCACCATCAGCGGGGAGCGCGCGAGGTGGGCGACGTCCGTACTGGAGCCCTGGAGCAGATCGGAGACCAGCCCCGGGTCGCCGTATTCGGTGACCAGCGAGGTGACCACGAGCAGCACGGCGTAGCCGAAGGTGAAGGGGGTGCCGGCGGGGGTGGGCAGCAGCCGCCAGGGCCGCCACCGCAGGCCGGGCACCGTCCCGCGCCGACGGGCCGCGGCCTCCTGCGCCGTGTCCCCCTGCGCCGCGGCGTCCCCGTCCACGGCCGCCCGGCCGCCGCGCTGCCGGGGGATCCCCGTCAGCAGGCCCGGCCCCGCGTCCGGGACGGTGTCCGGTTCCGGGGGGCGTCCCGGGGCGTCGGCGGGCGCGCGCCCGGCGCGCGTTCTGTCGGCGGTTCCCAGCCAGCTCACGGTCCGAGGCCCCTTCCGTCCATGGCGCTTGCGGTGAGGCACGTCCGTGTCGCCCGGCCGTGATCCCTCTGCCCTGCTCAACGTTCATGACCAGCGTGCACGCTCAACCCATGAGGAAGCTGTGCGAGTGAGATCCCTCACGTGAGGCAACCGTCGCCGCGGACCCCGCGTCCGCGCCGATCATGGCGACCCGCCCCGCAAAGCGATGGACCGGCCCCGCCCCTTTTGGCCACCATGTCGTCATGGTTCCCGTTACTGCCGCGCCGACCCCCGACGGTCACTCCGCGGTCCCGCTCACCCTCGACCGCCGCTTAGGCCCCTACGGAGAGGTGGTGCTGCGGCGGCGCGGCACGCCCCCCGCCGATCCGGGAACGGGCGGGCCCGCGGCACCCGTTGAGCCGGTGGTCTACGAAATCATCGCCAACGGCTGCTTCCTGATGGACACCTCCGACGGCCGCTCCGAACGGCTGCTGGTCGACGCCGCGCTGGCCGCGCTGCCGGCCGGGCGCCCCCGTCCCGCCGTGCTGATCGGCGGCCTCGGCGTCGGCTTCTCCCTGGCGCGCGCGGCCGGCCGGCCGCGCTGGGGCCGGATCGTGGTGGCCGAGCGCGAGGAGGCGGTCATCGACTGGCACCGCACCGGCCCGCTGTCGGCCGTCTCGGCGGACGCGCTGGCCGACCCGCGCACCGAGATCCTGCACACCGACCTCGTCGCCCATCTGCGCGGCGGAGCGGCCCAAAACACCTATGACGCTGTGTGTTTGGACATCGACAACGGCCCCGACTGGACCGTCACCGAGGACAACGGGAGCCTCTACTCCCCCGCCGGACTGGCCGCCTGCCGCGACTGCCTGACCCCCGGCGGAGTGCTCGCCGTCTGGTCCGCGCAGCCCTCCCCGGCATTCGAGGAAGCCCTACGAAATGCCGGATTCACCGGGGTACATACGGAAGAGATCCCCGTTGTCCGAGGCGTCCCCGACGTGGTCCATCTTGCGTGCAAGGGCGCGTAGCCGACAGTCACACCATGCCCGTACGCTGCTGCCCAGCAAGACGCGACCACGCAGGGGCAATGCAGGGGCGGGCGATGGACCAGAGTCAGACAACGCAGGGCGGCGCCACCGCCGCCACGCCCGGTGCCCAGCGCCGGGTGCTGGTCGTGGAGGACGACCCCACGATCGTCGAGGCCATCGCGGCCCGGCTGCGCGCCGAGGGCTTCCAGGTCCAGACGGCCACCGACGGCCCCGCCGCGGTGGACACCGCCGAGGCCTGGCAGCCCGATCTGCTGGTCCTCGACGTGATGCTGCCGGGCTTCGACGGCCTGGAGGTCTGCCGCCGGGTCCAGGCCCAGCGCCCGGTGCCGGTGATGATGCTCACGGCCCGGGACGACGAGACCGACATGCTGGTCGGCCTCGGCGTCGGCGCCGACGACTACATGACCAAGCCCTTCTCGATGCGCGAGCTGGCCGCCCGGGTGCACGTCCTGCTGCGCCGGGTCGAGCGCGCCGCGCTGGCCGCGCACACCCCGCGCAGCGGCATCCTGCGGCTGGGCGAGCTGGAGGTCGACCACGCCCAGCGCCGGGTCCGGGTGCGCGGCGCGGACGTCCATCTGACGCCCACCGAGTTCGATCTGCTGGTCTGCCTGGCGAACACCCCGCGCGCGGTGCTCTCCCGTGAGCAGCTGCTGGCCGAGGTGTGGGACTGGGCGGACGCCTCCGGGACCCGCACGGTCGACAGCCACATCAAGGCGCTGCGCCGCAAGATCGGCGCCGAGCGGATCCGCACGGTCCACGGCGTCGGTTACGCCCTGGAGACCCCGGCCGCATGACGCGGCGGTGGCGAACGCCCCTGAGCCGGCTGTGGCAGCGCGTCTGGGAGGGGCTGCGCCCGCTCGACCCGTACCGCTCCGTCAAGGCCGCGCTCGGGGCGCTGGTGAGCGTCTCGGTGATCATCACCACGCTGCTGGTGTTCGTCGCGATGCACTCCGCGACCGAGCTGCGGGTGATCACGATCTTCTCGATCATCGCCTCGCTGCTGATCACCCAGTTCGTGGCCAACAGCCTGACCGCGCCGCTCGACGAGATGACGGATGTCACCCGCTCGATGGCGCACGGCAACTACAGCCGCCGGGTCCGCTCCGAGCGCCGTGACGAGTTCGGCGACCTCGCCGACGCCTTCAACCGGATGGCGGCCGACCTGGAGGCGGTGGACACCCACCGCAAGGAACTGGTGGCCAATGTCTCCCACGAGCTGCGCACCCCCATCGCCGCGCTGCGCGCCGTCCTGGAGAACGTCGTCGACGGGGTCAGCGAGCCCGACCCCGAGACCATGCGCACGGCCCTGCAGCAGACCGAGCGGCTGGGCCGCCTGGTCGAGCACCTCCTGGACCTCTCCCGGCTGGACAACGGCGTGGTGCCGCTGCACGCCCGGCGCTTCGAGGTCTGGCCGTATCTGTCCGGGGTGCTCAAGGAGGCCAACATGAGCCGCGGCGCCTCCACGCTCTCCGGGACGGCCGGCTCGGGCACCCACACCCGTACGGACGTCCACCTCCACCTCGACGTCTCGCCCCCGGAGCTGACCGCGCACGCGGACGCCGAGCGGCTGCACCAGGTAGTGGCCAATCTCATCGACAACGCGATCAAGCACAGCCCCCGGCACGGCCGGGTCACGGTGCACGCGCGGCGCGGGGAGGGGCCCGAGAGCCTGGAGCTGGACGTGCAGGACGAGGGGCCCGGCATCCCCGAGTCGGAGCGCTACCGGGTCTTCGAGCGCTTCAACCGCGGCGGTCCGGCCCCCTCGGGGCCCGGCTCCGACGGCGGTACGGGCCTGGGCCTGGCCATCGCGCGCTGGGCGGTGGATCTGCACGGCGGGCGCATCCGCGTGGCCGAATCACCACGTGGTTGCCGGATCCGGGTCACTCTTCCGGGGCTGGAGTCAGCTCGAGGCTGACGGCCGCTGACGTAGGGTCGGTGGTGGAAGCGCTCCTTCAGGGGTGCTGCGGCGATGCCGCCTACCCGCACACAGGCAAACCCCGTGTGTTTCCCGCCAAGTCCTGCCACGAAACCCGTCCGGGAATGTGACGTACGCGACGAGTGCCCCTCCCAGCCTGCATCCGGGGTCACAACAGGCGTAGCCTTTATTCCCGCTGTCCACCACCTTAGGAAGCGGAAGAGGGCGGTTGCCGCCGTGTCGCTACAGTCCCCCAACAGCTCGAGCATCTCGACCGACCACGAGGGGCAGGGAAAGAACCCTGCCGCCGCGTTCGGTCCCAATGAGTGGCTCGTCGACGAGATCTACCAGCAGTACCTCCAGGACCCGAACTCGGTAGACCGAGCCTGGTGGGACTTCTTCGCCGACTACAAGCCGGGCGGCGCCACCGCGCCGGGCCAGCCGGCGGAGGGTTCTCCCGGTGCGGGCTCCGGCTCCGCGGGAGCGGCTGACGCCGCACAGCCCGCCGCGCCGGCCGCCCCGGCTCCGTCGGCCCCGGCAGCGCCCGCCGCCGCCGCGCCGAAGCCCGCCGCCGCGCCGGCCACCCCGGCGAAGCCCGCCGCGAGCGCTCCGGCGCCGGCCAAGAGCGCGCCGGCCAAGCCGGCCGCGAAGCCGGCCGCCGAGGCCACGGAAGGTCCCGAGTTCGTCACGCTGCGCGGCCCCTCGGCCGCCGTTGCGAAGAACATGAACGCCTCCCTGGAGCTGCCGACGGCCACGTCCGTCCGCGCGATCCCGGTGAAGCTGCTCTTCGACAACCGCATCGTGATCAACAACCACCTCAAGCGCGCCCGGGGCGGGAAGGTCTCCTTCACCCACCTCATCGGGTACGCGATGGTGCAGGCCCTCAAGGCCATGCCGTCGATGAACCACTCCTTCGCGCTGAAGGACGGCAAGCCGACGCTGGTCAAGCCCGAGCACGTCAACCTCGGTCTGGCCATCGACCTGGTGAAGCCGAACGGTGACCGCCAGCTCGTCGTCGCCGCCATCAAGAAGGCCGAGACGCTGACCTTCTTCGAGTTCTGGCAGGCCTACGAGGACATCGTCCGCCGGGCCCGCGACAACAAGCTGACGATGGACGACTTCACCGGGGTCACCGCGTCGCTGACGAACCCGGGCGGCATCGGCACGGTCCACTCCGTGCCGCGCCTGATGCCCGGCCAGTCCATGATCATGGGCGTCGGCTCGATGGACTACCCGGCGGAGTTCCAGGGCACCTCGCAGGACGCCCTGAACAAGCTGGGTGTCGCCAAGGTCATGACGCTGACCAGCACCTATGACCACCGCGTGATCCAGGGCGCCGCCTCCGGCGAGTTCCTGCGGATCATGAACCAGCTGCTGCTGGGCGAGAAGGACTTCTTCGACGACATCTTCAAGTCGCTGCGGATCCCCTACGAGCCGGTCCGCTGGCTCAAGGACATCGACGCCTCGCACGACGACGACGTCACCAAGGCCGCGCGGGTCTTCGAGCTGATCCACTCCTACCGGGTCCGCGGCCACGTCATGGCCGACACCGACCCGCTGGAGTACCACCAGCGCAAGCACCCCGACCTCGACATCACCGAGCACGGTCTCACCCTGTGGGACCTGGAGCGCGAGTTCGCGGTCGGCGGCTTCTCCGGCAAGTCCATGATGAAGCTGCGCGACATCCTGGGCGTGCTGCGCGACTCGTACTGCCGCACCACCGGCATCGAGTTCATGCACATCCAGGACCCCAAGCAGCGCAAGTGGATCCAGGACCGGGTCGAGCGTTCGCACAAGTCGCCCGAGCGCGAGGAGCAGCTGCGCATCCTGCGCCGGCTGAACTCCGCCGAGGCGTTCGAGACGTTCCTGCAGACGAAGTACGTCGGCCAGAAGCGCTTCTCGCTGGAGGGCGGCGAGTCCGTTATCCCGCTGCTGGACGCGGTCATCGACTCCGCGGCCGAGTCGCGCCTGGACGAGGTCGTCATCGGCATGGCCCACCGCGGCCGGCTGAACGTCCTCGCCAACATCGTCGGCAAGTCCTACGCGCAGATCTTCCGGGAGTTCGAGGGCAACCTCGACCCGAAGTCGATGCACGGTTCCGGGGACGTGAAGTACCACCTGGGCCAGGAGGGCGTCTTCACCGGTCTGGACGGCGAGCAGATCAAGGTCTCGCTGGCCGCGAACCCCTCCCACCTGGAGGCCGTCGACCCCATCGTCGAGGGCATCGCGCGCGCCAAGCAGGACCTCATCAACAAGGGCGGCACGGACTTCACCGTCCTGCCGATCCAGCTGCACGGTGACGCGGCGTTCGCCGGCCAGGGTGTGGTCGCCGAGACGCTGAACATGTCCCAGCTGCGCGGCTACCGCACCGGCGGCACGGTGCACGTGGTCATCAACAACCAGGTCGGCTTCACCGCCGCCCCGGAGTCGTCGCGTTCGTCCATGTACGCCACCGACGTGGCCCGCATGATCGAGGCGCCGATCTTCCACGTCAACGGTGACGACCCCGAGGCCGTCGTCCGCGTGGCCCGGCTGGCCTTCGAGTTCCGCCAGGCGTTCAACAAGGACGTGGTCATCGACCTCATCTGCTACCGCCGCCGTGGTCACAACGAGTCGGACAACCCGGCCTTCACGCAGCCGCTGATGTACGACCTGATCGACAAGAAGCGCTCGGTGCGCAAGCTCTACACCGAGTCCCTCATCGGTCGCGGCGACATCACGCTGGAAGAGGCCGAGCAGGCGCTGCAGGACTTCCAGGGCCAGCTGGAGAAGGTCTTCACCGAGGTCCGCGACGCCACCACGACGCCGGCCGCCCCCGAGGTGCCGCAGCCCAAGGCGGAGTTCCCGGTCTACGTCGACACCGCGATCTCCCAGGAGGTCGTCAAGCGGATCGCCGAGTCGCAGGTCAACATCCCCGAGCGGGTCACCGTCCACCCGCGTCTGCTGCCCCAGCTGCAGCGCCGCGCGGCCCAGGTCGAGGACGACACCATCGACTGGGGCATGGGCGAGACCCTCGCCATCGGCTCGCTGCTGATGGAGGGCACCCCGGTCCGGCTCGCCGGCCAGGACTCCCGCCGCGGCACCTTCGGCCAGCGCCACGCGGTGCTGATCGACCGCGCGACCGGCGACGACTACACGCCGCTGCTCTACCTCTCCGAGGACCAGGCCCGCTTCAACGTCTACGACTCGCTGCTGAGCGAGTACGCGGCGATGGGCTTCGAGTACGGCTACTCCCTGGCCCGCCCGGAGGCGCTGGTCATGTGGGAGGCGCAGTTCGGTGACTTCGTCAACGGCGCCCAGACGGTCGTCGACGAGTTCATCTCCTCGGCGGAGCAGAAGTGGGGCCAGACCTCCGGCGTCACCCTGCTGCTGCCGCACGGCTACGAGGGCCAGGGCCCGGACCACTCCTCGGCCCGGATCGAGCGCTTCCTCCAGCTGTGCGCGCAGAACAACATGACGGTCGCCGCGCCGACGCTGCCGTCGAACTACTTCCACCTGCTGCGCTGGCAGGTCCACAACCCGCACCACAAGCCGCTGGTCGTCTTCACCCCGAAGTCGATGCTGCGTCTGAAGGCCGCGGCGTCGAAGGCGGAGGAGTTCACCACGGGCGGCTTCCGTCCGGTCATCGGCGACGACAACGTCAAGGCCGAGGACGTCCGCAAGGTCATCTTCTGCTCCGGCAAGGTCTACTACGACCTGGAGGCCGAGCGGGACAAGCGCGGCGCGACCGACACGGCGATCGTCCGCATCGAGCGGCTCTACCCGCTTCCCGGCAAGGAGCTCCAGGCGGAGATCGCCAAGTTCCCGAACGCCGAGAAGTACCTGTGGACCCAGGAGGAGCCGGCGAACCAGGGTGCGTGGCCGTTCCTCGGCCTCAACCTGATCGACCACCTCGACCTGGCCGTCGGTGCCGATGTGCCGCACGGCGAGCGGCTGCGCCGGATCTCCCGGCCGCACTCCTCGTCGCCGGCCGTCGGTTCCGCCAAGCGCCACCAGGCGGAGCAGGCACAGCTGGTCGCGGAGGCCTTCGACGCCTGAGTCGGCAGGCCGCCGGGGTGACCGGTGGAACAGCGGAAGGGCCCGTCCCCCTGGGGGCGGGCCCTTCCGCGTGCCCGGGGCGGGACTCCGGCGCGGCGTCCGTCAGACGGGCTGCGGTTCGAAGTCCCAGTACGGGCGGCGGCGGCGCCGGGCGGAGAGGGTGTGCGGGTGCTCGTCGCCCAGCGTCTCGGAGAGCTGACCGATGGCCTCCGCCTCCAGCTTGGCCGCCTCCTGGCCGCGGCGCAGCGCCCGCAGGTCCTCGGCCAGCGCCGTCTTCGCGGACAGCGTCAGCGGATGGGCGTCCCCCAGCGTCGCCTTGGCGCGCAGCAGGGTGTCCCGGCCCAGCTCCACCGCGCCCTCCTCGTCGTCCGTCCGGTTGCGGGCCGCGCCGGCGTTCAGCGCGCAGCCCAGCGTCCAGGGGTGGTCGGGGCCCATCGCCTCGGTCATCCCGCCGAGGGCGGCCTCCGCGAGCTCCAGCGCCCCGGCCTGGTCCCCGAACTCGCCGCGGACCAGCCCGACGTTGCCCAGGGTGCCGACGGTGTAGGGGTGGCGCTCGCCGGCCAGTGCGCGATAGCGCTCGGCGACCTCCTCGGCGAGGTCGCGGGCGTGCCCCAGATCGCCGTGCTCGCGCAGGAAGGTGGCGTGGTCGGCGCGCACCATCAGCGTCTCGGGGTGGCGGGGCCCCTGCACCCGGCGGGAGCGTTCGACGAGGTCGGCGAGGAGGGTGGCGGCGCGGGTGATCTCGCCGGAGCGGCGCAGGCACAGCGCGAGGTTGTGCTCGGCGCGCAGCGTCTGCGGCGTGTGCGGGCCCATCACCTGGAGGTGCAGCCGGGCGTTGAGTTCCTGGCCGGAGGCCGCGTCGCGGTAGCGGCCGAGCAGCCGCAGGGTGCGGGCGTGCGCGGTGCCCGCGTTGAGCGTCAGGTGGTGGCGGGCGCGCAGTTCCCGCTCCCGGAAGGCGAGCACCTCGCGGTGGGTGACCAGCGCCGCCTCGTACCGGCCGAGCAGGGCGAGGACGTTGCCGAGGTTGTGCCGTGAGGAGAGGGTGCGGGGGGCCTCGGGGCCGAGGAGTTCGGTGTAGGCCCGCCAGACGGCGTCGAAGAGGTCGTAGGCCTGCGCGTAGGAGCCCAGCGCCATCAGCGTGCCGGCCAGGCCGTCCTGGGCCCGCAGCAGATCGGCGTCGGAGGGGCCGCGTTCGGTGCCGAGCTGGTCGACGACGGCGCTGCCGACGGCCTCCGCCTCGCGGTAGCGGCCGAGCCTGCGCAGCATGTTGGCGTGCTGGTGGGTCAGCACGAGCATGGTGCGCTGGGTGGCGGCCAGCCGGGTGCGCCAGCGGGACATGAACTGTTCGCACAGCCGCAGGCCCATCCGGTATTCGCCACGGACCCGCAGGTACTCCACGCAGTTGAGCAGCAGCTGCTGGACGGCCGGTTCGGGGCTGTCGAGCACGCCGGCCGGCTCCAGATGCGGGATCAGCTCGGCGTAGCGCTCCCAGCAGCGGGTGTCGGCGGGGTTTTGCGGGTCGGCGGTGACCAGCACCCGGCAGGCCGTCGCGGACATCTGGTCGCGCTCGTCCTCGGACATGTCGCTGCGCAGGAAGCGGTGGTAGAGCCGGTGCATCAGCGCGGTCTCGACGGCCGGGTCGGCGTCCTCGGAGACCTGGTAGTCCAGGCGTACGGCGGTGGACTCGGTCAGCCGGCGCAGCGCGGTGTTCCAGCTGATCGGTTCGGCGGCCAGATCGGCGAGGTGTTCGGGCAGGTCGCCGCGGCGGGCCTGGGCGAGCATCGGGACGGGGATGGTGTCCGGGGCGAAGAACGCGAAGAGCTTGAGGAGTTCGACCGCCGCGGGGCTGCGCTCGCGCAGCGTGTTGAGGGTTATGGCCCAGCTGGTCTGGAAGGCCATGGGGTAGTCGGAGGAGATGCGGATGCCGACGAGGCTGGGCTCGCCGCGGCGGATCAGCTCGATGTACTCCTTGGGGGACATCGGGTTGGCGTCGAGCCAGGCGGCGGTCTGGGCGAGCAGCAGCGGCAGGTCCTGGACGGCGTCGGCGAGCAGATCGGCTTCCATCGGGGTCAGGCGTGGTGCGCGCCGCCGGGCGTAGGCGACGCTCTCGGCGCGGTCGAAGGGCAGCACCTCGGTCTCCTGGGCGCTGCCGGAGCCCGACCAGTCGCGGGTGAGGGTGGTGATCAGGACGTGTCCGCGGCCGTCGGGGACCAGGTCCTCGATCTGCTCCATGTCGTCGGCGCTGTCGAAGATCAGCAGCCAGCGGCGGTAGGGGCGGCCGACGCGGAGCGCCTCGTGGACGGCGCGGATGCGGTCGCCCAGCTCCCGGCCGACGGGGAGGCCGAGGCGGGTGGCGAGTTCGGCGAGCTGTTCGCGGGCGGCGCCGCGGTTGGTGGCGCTGATCCACCACACCACGTCGTAGTCGTTGCCGAAGCGGTGGGCGTACTCGGCGGCGATCTGGCTCTTGCCGACGCCGGAGGTGCCGTACAGCGCGAGCCGGGTCTCCAGCGGCGGGCCCGCGTCGGTCTGGGAGCCGGCCAGCTTGGCGTGCAGCTCCTCCAGCACGCCGTCGCGGCCGGTGAAGCGGTTGTTGCGGCGGGGGATGTTCCACACCTCGGGCGGGTTGTTCGGGAAGCGGGGGGCGCCGGGCTCGTCCTCGTGCACGGGGCGGTGCGGCGCCCCGATGCCCAGGCGCTGGAGCACCCGGCGGTTGGCCTCGCGCGCGTCCAGATCGCGCAGGTCGGCGGGGCGCAGCAGGGCGGCCGTGGCGGGCAGGCTCTGGGTGGCCACGCTCACCGCGGCGAACCGGTCGGCGTGTGGGGCCACCACCTCGCGCAGCGCGGCCGTCCACTCCTCCGGTGTCTTGGGGCCCAGCCGGAAGTACCAGTCGTCCAGCACCATCAGCAGCCGGCCCTCGGCCGCCAGCAGCCCGGACAGCTCGGCCACCAGCGCGGTGTCGGCGCGCGGGTCCCAGCGCAGCAGGGTGGTGCCGTGGCCCTGCTGTTCCAGCTGGTGGGAGATCCACGCGGCCCAGGGCCGGGTGAACCCGGCGTAGCTGATGGTGATGTGCGCGCGGGAGCCGTCAGGACCGGAGGAGCCCGGGGCGCCGGGGACACCCGAAGACCCGAAGGCACCGGAAGAACCGGAAGAACCGGAAGAACCGGAAGAAGGGGCCTGACCGACCATGCGACCGTCTCCCTGGGATGCGGGGGTGCGCGCGTGCGCAGGCTGTTTCCCCGGGCACGCCGTGGCTTTTTGGCACGATAGCCCAAGTGTCCCCCCTGGTGGCGACAGGGCGTCAGGTCATATGGGGGTGGCGCCAGTTGGGGGTGATCGCGGTCTTCAGACGGGCCGCGATGTGCCGGATGAGGCGTTCCAGGTCGGCACAGTAGACGGAGGGGTTGGTGAATCCGCTGCCGTCCGCGCGGTAGCGGTGGGCGTAGTTGCCGCCGCCGCAGACCTCCACCAGGGCGCAGGTGCGGCACTGGGCGCCCAGGCCGTCGCGCCCCGTGCGGCGGGCGGCCATGCCGGGGTGGGCCAGGGCCTGGTCGAAGGTGTGGTGGAAGACGTCGAGGCCGGTGGCCGCGGCGCCCTCGTAGGCGGATTTGAGCGAGTCCACCTGCTCGATGGCGCCGTCGGTGTCGACGATCACGGCGACGACCGGGGAGAGGCCGACCGCCTCACTGGAGCCGGGACGGCCCAGGAGCAGGCCGAGGATCTCGGTGAAGACCCGCACCCGGGGGCCGGGGCCGCCGTCCCACCACAGGTCGAAGACGGCGCACAGCCAGTCGCCGTACGGGGTGCGGCCGGCGGCGGCGGGGGGCGGGCTGGACCAGTTGGCGTGCGGCAGGAGGAAGTCGAGCATCGGGGGGTCCAGGGCGCGCAGCGAGCCGTAGACCTCGGCGGGGTCGGCGCTGACGTCGATGGTGCACAGGATGCCGGCGAACACCCCGGGACGGTCGTGGAGCAGGCGCGCGGCGCGGGAGACCGCGGGCCAGGAGGGCCTTCCCGCGTGGTCGACCCGGCGGTGGTTGAGGGCGGGGGTGCCGCCGTCGAGGCTGAGGCCGAGCCGGAAGCCGGCGGCGCCGAGGGTGTCGAGGACCTCCGGGGTCAGCAGGGTGCCGTTGGTCTGGACGCCGAAGTCGGCGGCGCAGCCGGCGGGCAGCGCGGCGCGGATCGCGGCGGCCTGCGCCAGCAGCGGGCCGGGGCCGGTGAGCAGCGGCTCACCGCCGTGCAGATCGATCCGGACCGCGCGCAGCCGGTGGGTGCGGGCGTGTTCGGCGATGCGGCGGGCGGTCTGCCGGACGGTCGCCGCAGGGGCGGCCGGCGGGCGGGTGCGCCAGCTGCGGTCGGGGCCGGCGTAGATGTAGCAGTAGGTGCAGGCGAGGTTGCAGCGGCTGTGGACCTTCAGGACGAACTGCCGGAAGGGCACCACGGTGGTCCGGCCGGTCGTCTCCCCCGCCACGGCGTCGCCCCCTGCCCTCGTCCCCGATCAACGGGCTGCCTCCCTGACCAGCGGGCCGCCCGCGCCACTCCCGCCCGTCGACTGATACATGGCTCCGCCCCGGATCGAGGAACCGGGTGCCCCCGGCAACTGGCCGGTTCCCTTGCACGTTTGCCCAAAAACAACCGTCTCTGATCGTCAATGCACGGCGATCTCCGGGCCGTCCTCGTAGTACGCCACGGCGTCCTGCGCCGACGGCCAGTTGCGCAGCAGCAGCGCCGCCACCTCCGCCAGCACCGCGTGGTCCGTCCGCGCGGCCAGAACGCCCACGTCAACCCCGGCGAAGTCCGGCAGCCGCTCGGCCGAGGGCCCCGGCGGGGCGGCCACCGCCGGTTTTGTGCGGGGGATTGTCGCCACGCTGTTCTCCTCTGGGCCGGCTGGACGGGGGTGTTCCCGGACTCCCGTCCGCAGAAACACATGCCCCGGGGGACGGTCGGGCCGCCTCCGACGGGCCGCGGGGTGCGGTCAGGCGGCGGATTCGAGGGCACGCATCCGGGCGCGGGTGCGCTGGGCCTCGGGGCCGGTGTCCTCCCCGGCCCGCTGCCACTGCTCCCAGCTCTCGCGGTAGGCGTGCAGCGCGGAACGGGAGCCCGCGGTGACCTCCAGCACCTCGCCGCGGCGGTGGTGGGCGCGGGCGGCCAGCAGGGCGCTGCCGGCCCGCCGGGCGGCCGCGGCGGCCCGGCGGTAGCAGGCGGCGGCGCGGTCGTGGCGCTCCCGGGAGTCGAAGCGGCGGTCCAGCAGCAGCTGCACGTCGCCCACTTCGAGCCAGGCCTCGGCGGAGACCGCCGGGGGCACGTCCGCGCCGCGGGCGGCCAGCTCCAGGATCCAGTCGGCCTCGTGCAGATCGGCGAGCGAGGGCCGGCGCTCGTGGCGCAGTCGCAGGGCGCGGCCGAACAGCAGGCGGTGGCTGCCGAGGTCGGGGTCCTGCGGCGCGGCCCGGCCCAGCACCTCGCGCAGCACGTGCACCGCCTCGTTGGCCAGCCGCTTGCCCGGCCCGTCGGCCGGCTCCAGCCGGGCCCGCAGCAGCAGCGCCGCGCCGCGCTCGGCGAGCAGCGCGCTGTGCTCGGGCGAATCGGGGGTGGCCAGCCGCAGCGCGGCGGCCAGCGCGGCGATGGCGGCGTCCAGGGCCGGCAGGGCGCCGGTGCGGGTGTGCACCGCGCGCTGGGCGGCGGCGGTCCGGCGCAGGCTGTCCGCCTCCAGGGCCCGGTCGCCGAGGGAACGGGCCATCGCCAGGGCGCGTTCGAGGGTCGGCAGGACGGCCGGTGCCTCCGCGCCGCCGTGCACCTGGCGGGCCGCCGCCAGGTCGAGCAGCGTGCCGCACACCAGCCGGTCGGCGGAGCTGCCGCGGCGGCGCAGCAGGACGACGGCGGCATCGAGGTCGCCGGCGGCGCGCAGGGCGAGCGCCTCGGCGGCGCGGGGGGCCGCGCCCGGTGCGCGGGCGGCCCGGCGGGCCCGGTCGAGCAGGACGCCGCCGCGCGCCGCGTAGACCTCGCCGGGCACCTGCTCGCCGCTGGGCCACCGGTCGAGGAGGGTGGTCAGGGCGCACTCCGCCTCGTCGAGGGGGTCGGGGTCCGGTGCGGCGGCCGGCTCCGCGGCGGCGCCGGGCGCGGGGTCCGGTGCGGGCAGGGCGGCCAGCCGGCGCAGCACCTCGGTGCGCAGCACCATGCTCTCCAGGACGCGGGGGTCGAGCAGGCTCATCAGCCCGCAGGCGGCGTGCAGATGGCGGGCGGCGTCGGCGAGCGCGCCGCGCTCCTCCTCGGGTGTGCCGTCGGCCCGGCGCTCCCGGGCGCGGGCGTGGCCGACCCGGCCCAGCACGATCAGCGCCCGGGTGCGCTCGGCCTCCCGGCCGGCGGTGACGGACTCCTCGTCACCCGCCGACGCCTCGCCGGACGTGGCCCGTTCCGCGGCACGCACCGCCCGTTCGGCCTCCTCCAGGGCGTCCGGCTGGCCCCATCTCGCCCAGGCGTGCAGCAGGGCGCGGGCGAGGTCCGTACCGGCCTCGGGCAGCCGCGCGGCGGCGGCGCGCAGCAGCCGGACTGCCTCGATCAGGTCCCGGACGGTGCGGTCCTGTTCGTAGCGCTCCAGGAGGGCGGCGCCTTGCGCGGCGGGGCCGTCGCCGGCGTACGGGCTGGGGGCGGGCGGGCGCAGCGCGGGCTCGAAGCGGCGCAGCACCCGTTCGGAGACGCGGGCGAAGGGTTCGGGCACCGCGCGGCGGCCGGTCTCGGGTTCGCGTCCGCTGCCGGAGAGCATGGCGACGGCGACGGCCGGGAAGTTGCGGGCGCTGCGGCCGAAGGTGCGCTCGATGTAGAGCGAGCAGTGCTTGAGGACCAGGGCGGCCTCGCCCGCGCTGAGCCGGCCGAGGAGTTCGTCGCGCACGCCGGGCGCGAAGTCGTACCACGGGCCGCTCATCCCGGCCTGTTCCCCCGACTGGCCCTCCTGTGGCGGGAGTTGCGTGACCAGGCCGCTGAGCAGCACCTCGGCCAGCTCGGCCGGGCCGGTCTGCGGCAGCATCGCCCGCTGGACCAGCTGGATGACCGGCAGCGCGAGCGGCACGGCCGACAGGTGCACGGCCAGCAGCCGGGCCGCGGGCGAGGCCTGCTGGTCGAACTCGCGGACCATCCGGGCCGGTGCGGCGCTCCCGGCGGGGGGCGGCGGGCCGGCGGGGAGTCCGGCGCCGTGGTCGGCCCGTACGACGCAGGCGGCGCCGCGCAGGGCGAGCCCGGCGTCGGCGGCGGCGAGCCGGGCCCAGGAGCCGAGGGCGGAGGGGGTGGCGGAGAGGACCGGGACGGCGCGTGCACGGGGCGTGGCGGCGCCGGGCGCCGCGGGGGGCCGCCGGCGGCGGGCCGGGCGGAAGTCGAGGGCCTGGTAGGAGCCCTGGCGCCGGACGAGGGTGCCGGCGACGGCGGGCAGCAGGGTGCGCGCCCACATCCGCTGCGGCAGCGGCTGGACGACGGCGAGCGGGGCGTCGGCGGCCCAGCGGTAGAGCAGCCGCTGCATCCGGCCGTCCCGCCAGAGGGGGCCCGCGCAGTCGCTGACGACGAGGGTGAGGTGGTGGCCGGTCGGGTCGTGCAGCTGGTCGGCGGGGCGCAGCGGGCGGCCGGGGCCGGGGGCCGCGGCGATCCCGACGTCCGGGCCGTGCGGATGGAGGTAGTGCACCGTGACGTCGCGGAAGGCGCCCACCCGCTCGCAGACCTTGCGCAGGTCGTGCAGCATCTGCTCCCAGACGGCCATCGAGGACGAGCCGTCCATCAACAGCCGCAGCGCGGCGGCCCGTCGGTGCACCCCGCGCAGCACCGGGATGATCATTTCGGCGTGGGCGGAGAGTTCGGCGGTGGCGGGCTCGTCCAGCTTCCGGCGGACCGGGGCGACCGGCGGGCGGTAGCGCTGGATGGGCCGCAGGGCCCGCTGGAGCGGCAGCAGTCCGGGGAACGCGGAGGCGGCGGGGACCGCGATGTCGCCGAGCAGCCGGCGGTCCCGGTCGGCGGTCCGCTCGTCCTGGGCGGGCAGCAGCTCCGCGACCCGGCGCCGGGCGCCGTCCCGCAGAGTGGAGGGGGAGTTGCGCTCCTCCCCCGGGCCGTCCCGGGAGCCGTCCTCACGGCCGGGCGGCGCGGCACCGTCGGCGTGCGGGGTGGTGGCCGGCCCCACCTGGAAGGCGGCCGGGTCCCCGTGGCGGGGCGGGTCCGCCTCCGGGGGCGCGGGGTCCCCGGCGCCGTCGGCCGGCGCGTCCGGGGTGATCCACTGGGCGAGCCAGAGGGCGTCGGCCATCCCGCGGGCGTCGGCCGGCAGCCCCGCCGCCGTCAGCCGGGCGACGAGTTCGTCGAGGGGGCCCGGGCCGGGCTCCCCGGGGGGCACCGCACTCACCTCGTCCGATCAAGAGGACGCATCAGCTCCGCCGTCAGACGCCGCCGGGTCTCCTCCTCGTCCTCGTCCGTCCAGCCGGCCTTCTGGGTGAGGTGGATGGCGTTGAAGAGCTGGTCGACGGCGCGGACGTCGCCGGGCTCGCGGTCCAGGAACCGGTCGATCACCGCGTCGTAGCGCTCGGCGGCGCCCTCGCCGAAATGCGCCCGCACCATGGCGGCGAGCCGTTCCTTGTCGGGGACCGGGATGTGGAGGTGGATGCAGCGGCGCAACAGGGGCGCCGGGAAGTCGCGTTCGCCGTTGCTGGTCAGGACGATGAAGGGGAAGGCGTGGCAGCGCACCCGGCCGTCGCGCACCGCCACCTGCGCGCCGTCGTCGCTGAGCACCTCCACCTCGGGGGCGGAGCCGGCCAGCCGCTCCAGCTCCGGAATCCGGAACTCCCCTTCCTCCAGCACATTGAGGAGGTCGTTGGGCAGATCGATGTCGCTCTTGTCGAGCTCGTCGACGAGCAGCACCCGGGGGCGGGCGGACGGCAGCAGGGCGGTGCCCAGCGGGCCGAGGCGGATGTAGCGGCCGATGCCGCCGCCCGGCTCGTCGGTGGGGTCGTCGCCGGGTGGTGTCGCGCTCTGCGCGCCGGCCGGGGTGGCGCGGGCGATCTGGAGGTCCTGGAGACGGCCGATGGCGTCGTAGTCGTAGAGGCCCTCGCGCAGCGTGCTGCGGCTGACGACGGGCCAGCCGAGCACCCGGCCCAGGCCGAGTTCATAGGCCACCGAGTGCGCCAGGGTGCTCTTGCCGCTGCCCGGCGCGCCGGTCACCAGCAGCGGGCGGCGCAGATACAGGGCGGCGTTGACCAGCTCGCGCTCGGTCTCGCCGGGGCGGTGGTGGCTGGCCTCGCGGTGCTGCACCCCGAGCCGGCGTTCGGAGGACGGGTCGAGGGCGGCGGGCGGCGCCACGAGGGGGCCACCGTCGAAATCGCGCCAGGGCGGGGGTGGCGGAAGATGCTCAATTCCGTCGTGCGGTGCCCCCGCACCACGGTAGATGAGCCAGTCGCTCACGTCGGAACTCCTCGTCGCCGGCCAGGCATCGGTCAGGAGCGATGGTCATGGCCCATCGCCGCAGTCCTCGGCATCCGCTCCGCCTCCCCCGCGTCGCCACCCGCCTCGCGCCATCAGGTCCTCACGAACAAGTCTTCCACGACGCTATGACAGTACTCACGCCCGCGGAAGCACACGGGGCGGTTTCCGGTCTCCCGTGCACCCGTTCAGGGGGCTCAAGTGCCCTGTCCGGGGCGCCACTTGCCGCACGAGGGGCGGATGCGACCGCCCCGGGCCCCGGGCGCACGGGGGGGCGTACGGGGCGTACACGGCGCCCCGGCCCACCCGGGGGCGGCTCCGGTGGCGCTCATCGGGGCGACACCTGGGGCCGGTCCGTGAACAGCGGCGGAATCGGGTCCTCCGGGTCGTCGTAGAGAAGCACCAGGTCACGGGCCCAGTGCGTGCCCTCCTCAGCGGCCTCGGCGGCCTTCGCCCGCAGCTGCCGCACCAGCTCCGGCAGCCGGGCCACCCCGCCCGATCCCTCCAGCAACTCCCGCACCCCACGGTGGAATTCCTCGCAGCCGGCGTCGCAGCCCCGCTCCTCGCCGTGGCCGCGGGCCGGCCACAGCCCGGCCGGGAACCCGGTGTCCAGGGCGACGCCGACCGCGTCCCGTCCGAATCCGTCGGCGACGGTGTGACACAGCGCGGGCAGCGCGCCCTCGCCGGCCGTCTCCAGCAGCCGCCAGACCGACTCGGCGCAGGTACCGGGGCGCGCGCCGGCGCCCCGGCGCGGCCCGACCCGCAGTGCCTGGAGGGCGGGGGCCGCGTGCAGGCCCTGCCAGCGCCGCAGCCAGGCGGGGTCGACCTGTTCGCGCCGCCCCTGGTCCCGCAGGATCACCGCGCGGCCGGGGCCCACCGGCCGCAGGTGCGCGGTGCGCCGGGCCGAGGCCGCGACCTCCCACCGGCCGGCGGCGGTGTGCCACCGCCCTTCGGGGACGGCGACCTCCAGGCGTACGCGGGCGCCCGGCCCGGCGGCGCCGTCGGCCCGCAGCAGCCGCCCGCCGAGCTGCCGCAGCACCTGTTCCCGCGCCTGTTCGAACGGCACCCCGCCGGCCGACTCCTGCACGTCCACCCGCAGCCACTGCCCCTGGCCGTAGCCCTCGCTGACCGACCAGTTGAACAGCTCGGCCGCGCCCTCGTCGTAGAACAGCGGCTCGAACTCGACGAGGACGGAGCGCGGCCGCCGGCGCACCGGCCCTATCCGGCGCCGGTCCTGCGGCTGCAGCACCACCGCCTTGGCCTGGACGAACTCCGCGAGGCGGACCGCCTGCGCGCGGACCGCGGCGGCCTCCTCCCCCGGCTCGTCGCGGACCCCGTCGGCGGTCAGCTGCGCGACGATCCGCAGATAGTGCACGAAGGTGCGCAGCTCGGTGTACGGGTCGCTGCCCTGGTAGAGCGCGCCGTGCCCGTCCCGCCAGGTACGCAGCGACCAGGCCGCGGGCCGCTCGCCGCGCTCCAGCGCCTCCCCCACGGCGGCCTCCACCGCCAGCGGATCGCGCGGCGCGGGCAGCCGGGCGAGCAGGTCCAGCGCCTGCAGCCGCTCCTGGACGCCCCACAGCCGGCCGCGGCCCGCCATGATCGCGTGCTGGGCGTCGAACCAGGTGGGTCCGGTGGCGCGGCCCAGCTCCTGACCGGCCCAGTGCCAGCGGTCGTGCAGGCTCATCAGCGCGTGGTACGGGTCGGGCCCGAGCCCCTCGGCGCCGGCCACCAGATGCTCCGGGCCCAGTCCGCGCAGCGCGGTGACGGGCACCGCGAGCCCGACGTGGTCCTGGAGGTGGCGGCCCTTGACGATGCCGACCACCTCGCCCCGGTCGCAGTCGATCAGCGGCCCGCCGGAGGCGCCCGGTGTCACCCGGACATCGCTGCCGAACTGCAGGCCGCGGGCGTCCCGGGCGCCGAAGCGGACCGCGATGAAGGGGTCCACCGGGGAGGCGGGCGCGTCCCGGTCGGCGCGCGCGCCGAGCCGGGACGCGCCCCCGTGCCCCTCTTCGCCCCCCTCCGCGGCCGGGTCGCCGCCCGACCGGTCGTGACCGCGGAAGATGTAGGCGTCCTCCAGGAGGGTCGCCGGCTGGTCGCTGAGCCAGGCGCAGGGGTGACGGGGTTCCGGGTCGAGCAGCCGGAGCAGGGCGAGGTCGGCGCGGGCGGCGCCGGAAGGGGCCTCCGGGGCGGGCCGGCTCAGGTCGTACGTGGGCCGCGCGGCCGCCACCCGGCCGCCGAACGCGACCCCGACGACCCCGTCCGGACCCGTCTCACGGCGCCGCCCGTCACCGGCCGCCAGCACATGGGCGCAGGTCAGCACCCATCCCGGGGCGACGAACACCCCGCTGCCCCACATCCGGGGGGCGGCCGCGCCCGGTGCGGGACGCAGCCCGACGGTGGCGCGTCCGGCGTGGTCGAGGAGCTGTGCGTAACGGGCGCGGTCGCCGCCGCCGGTGGGCCGGCCCCCGGTGGCCATCAGCGGCTCGGTTCGTCCGGCTCCCGGCGGTCGCCCGTATGCGCCCGGTCCTCGCGCCGCCAGGTGAGCGTGATGGAGAGGTTCGACTTCGCCTCGCCGTCCGCGAGCAGGGCGACGGCCTTGCCCGGCTTGGCCGACAGCTCCACGCCGAAGGTCACGCTGGTCTCGTGCGGCGCGACCGAGGCCGCGGCCCGGCGGACGCTGGTCGCGACCCCGCCGATCACCTCGCGGAGCCCCTCGACCCGGGCGCCGAGCGCGTCCCAGACCCCGACGTCCTCGAATTCCCCGTCCGCGGCGTCCGGGTCGTCCAGGGCATCCGGCGCGTCGAGCCCGGGGGCGTCGAGCCGGGAGACCCGGGCCCAGACCTCCGTGCCGTCCGGCAGCTCGATGCGCTGTGCGCGCTCTTGCATCACGGCCTCCTGCTCCCCGTGGGCGGCGATGTCCCCACCGCCGCCGGACCGTTGACAGGTGATCAGGCTAGCCCCCGGCCGTCTGTGGCGCGAGAGGTCCATGAGCCTGCCTATCCTGGCTGGGAATGACCCATGACTGCTGGTGGAGAGCGCGTGTATTTCACTGACCGTGGCATCGAGGAACTGGAGAGCCGGCGCGGCGAGGAGGAGGTCAGCCTCGGCTGGCTGGCCGACCAGCTGCGGACGTTCGTGGACCTGAACCCGGACTTCGAGGTACCGGTGGAGCGGCTGGCCACCTGGCTGGCCCGGCTCGACGACGAGGACGAGGACGAGTAGGCGACGACGAGGAGGGGGCGGCGGCCCGCCGGGCGGGGGTGGACCGGCGGGCCGCCGCCGTGTTCCGGAGCGCGCGATACGGCCCCGCCCGCCGGCCGCCCCGCACACCGTCAGCGACACCAACTCCGTTGACGTCGGCGCGTGTTCACCCCCTTTCCGCCACGCGCCACGACCTCACCCGCACCACCGACCCCACCCCGGCGGCCCCCGCCGCGGCCCGCCCGCCGCACGGCCCACCCCTCTCGCGACGTACTGCTTGACTTCCCCGATCCGCGATATATCGTGTTCAGCGAGGACGCGATATGTTGCGTTGCAGTGCTCACATTGCTCACAGGGGAGGCCAGTGATGTCAGCCGGGACCGGATGGTCGCAGAATCCGATGCAGGTGTCCGCACCACGCACGCTGGAGGTCACCGACCCCGTCGAGGCGCTCACCGTGCGGGTGTACGGCGGCACGGTCAACGTCGTCGGCACCACGGACGGCGGCCCCGCGCGGGTGGAGATCAGCGAGCTGGACGGCTCACCGCTGACCGTCGCGCACCGCGACGGCGTCCTGTCGGTCGTCTACGAGGACCTCCCCTGGCGGGGCTTCCTGAAGTTCCTCGACCGCCGGGCCTGGAACCGCAGCGCGGTGGTCTCGGTGACGGTACCGGCCGGCACCCGCGTCGAGGTCGGCGTGATCCGCGCCGGCGCGGTGGTCTCGGGCATCTCGGGACGGACCGAGGTGCGCGGCGTCTCCGGCGACAGCACCCTGGTCGGCCTGACCGGCGAGGTGCTGGCCGAGACCGTCTCGGGCGACGTCGAGGTGCAGTCGCTCACCGGCGATCTGCGCTTCCACTCCGTCTCGGGCAACCTGACCGTCATCGACGGTGCGGGCGGCGGGGTGCACGCGGACTCCGTCAGCGGCGACATGGTCCTCGACCTGACGCCCGGCAAGGGCGCCGACATCGCCCTGACGACGGTCTCCGGGGAGGTCGCCATCCGGCTGCCCGACCCGGCCGACGCCCGGGTGGAGGCCAACACCACGTCCGGCACGCTCACCAACGCCTTCGACGATCTGCGGGTCAGCGGCCAGTGGGGCACCAAGCGGATCACCGGATCCCTGGGCGCGGGCACCGGCACGCTCAAGGCCACCACCCTCTCCGGCGGGCTGGCCCTGCTGCGCCGTCCCGCCTCCGAGCACGAGGACCACGGGCCGGGCGATCCCGGCGCCGGCCACGACGGCGGCCCGCACGAGGACTCCCCCACCGCCCCCACCACCGGGAAGAAGGTGCGCTGACCATGCCCCCCGTCTTCGCCCACGGCCGCCTGCGCCTCTACCTCCTCAAGCTGCTGGACGAGGCGCCGCGGCACGGCTACGAGATCATCCGCCTCCTGGAGGAGCGCTTCCAGGGCCTCTACGCCCCGTCCGCCGGCACGGTCTACCCCCGGCTGGCCAAGCTGGAGGCCGAGGGCCTGGTGACGCACACGACCGAGGGTGGCCGCAAGGTCTACTCGATCACCGACGCCGGCCGGGCCGAACTCGCCGACAGGGGAGGCGAGTTGGCGGATCTGGAGCTGCAGATCCGGGAGTCGGTCGCCGCCCTCGCCTCGGACATCCGCGAGGACGTCAGCGGATCGGCACGGGATCTGCGCCGCGAGATACAGGAGGCCGCCCAGCAGGCCCGTCAGGACGCGGGACGCGGGAAGGCCGGACGGACCGGCGCGAAGCCGGACGCCGGGCAGGACGGCGCCGGGCGGCCCGGTCCCGACGCCGGGGACTATTTCGACGGCGTGTTCGGCGACGCGGAGTCGTGGCGGCAGGCGAAGGAGGAGTTCCGGCGCGCCAAGGACGAGTGGAAGGAACAGGCCCGGCGGGCCAAGGAGGAGAGCCGGCGGGCCCGGCAGGACGCCCAGCGGGCCCGTAAGCAGGCTCGGGACGCGCAGGAGTTCGCGCGCGACGAGGTCCAGCGGGTCATCCGGCGCGTACAGGAGCAGGCCCAGGGGGCGGTGCGGTCCGGCGACTGGTCGGGGGCGGTGCGCGAGGCGCTGGCCGAGATGTCCCGCGAGGTCGGGCGCTTCACCGGCGGCGCGTCCGGCGCGGGCCGGGAGGACTCCGGGCAGAGCGATGCCGGCCGGAGCGACACCGGGCGGGACGGCGAGGCCCGGGTGACGGTCGAGCGCGTCGACCTCGGCAAGCCGGACGGGCGGGATGCGGCCGACGCCCCGCCCTCCCCGGAGTGGGCGACGGAGCCGGCCGGTGACGACCCGGCCCGCGACTTCGACCGCCTGCTGGACCGCTTCCGTGATGATCTGCGGGACGCGGCCCGCGATCACGGCGTCACCGCCGAGCAGGTGAAGGAGTCCCGCCGCCGGCTCTCGGAGACCGCCGCCCACGTCGGGGCGCTGCTGCGCACGCCGCGGCGGCCTTCCTCCGGGACGGACCCGGACGCCTGAGCCCGCGGACCGGGCGTGGCAGCCCCGACGGGCGGGGGCGGACGCAAGGGATGCGCCCGCCCCCGCCCCTTCCCGTCCCCGGCCGTCCGCTCGATCCACGGAGCAGCCCAGGCATCGGCCCGGGATCATCCCAGGGGCCGGGGCTCCGGAGCACCGAGGCGCGTCCGCAGCGCGGCGATGAGCCGTTCGCACCGCACGTCGCCACTTCCGCCCATCAGGGAGCGGTACGGGCAAAGCCGACGCCGACTCGTCGTCACCGATGGCGAACCGGCCGCCCAGCGGGCGCCGAAGTCCGGCAGCCCCGACCACGCCCGTTCGCGAACACCGGGACGGCGGCGCCGAGTTCACCGCCCTCGGAGAAGTTCCGGGCGAAGGCGTCCGCGACGGCTCCGCAGCCCTCGTCGGCCGTTCCCCACCGGGCGGACCGCGGCGGCCGGATCCGGACGCGCCCCGACACCCGCCCCATTACCGACAGTTGCCATTGACGCTTCTGGATTCACGCGGCGTAATCGGGGAAGTCACTACTTCGCACGGCTTTTCGTCCGGCACCGGACTCCGGCCGCCCGACTCCGCGGGCCGGCGGGCCGTGCCCCGGACCCCCGCTCCACCCTCCTGTCTGCGCACGCGTCGTGAAGGCCATGAGGTAAAGCGATGTCGGAATACCTTTCGGTCGCCCGCCGGATGTGGCACCTGCTGGAACCCCTGCACGCCACGCTGTACTTCGCCCCCGAGGCCCGCCGGGTCGCGGCCGGTCTCGGCCTTGACGTCGCGTCCCGCTGGCCCCGCTACTTCGCCTGGCGCACGGCTCCGCTGGGCGCCGCCGGTCCCGAGCTGGTGGCCGCGACCTACTACACCTTCAGTCCGCGGATGATCGCCCGCTACCTCCCGCGGATCTGGACCGCCGCGGAACCCGCCAGGGTGCTGGACGCGCGACTGCTGGCCGCGGACCGTGCGCTGAGGGGCCTGATCGGCGGCCGGCTGAGCGCCGCGCAGCTCGCCGAGGCGGCCCGGCTCGCCCGTCAGGCCGCCGAGAACGCCGGTGCGGCCGCCCGCCCGCTGGCCGCCGCCAACCGCGATCTGCCCTGGCCGGACGCCCCGCACCTGACGCTCTGGCAGGCCGCGACGATACTCCGCGAGCACCGCGGCGACGGCCATCTGGCGGCCCTGCTGACCTGCGGACTCGATCCGTGTGAGGCCCTGGTGTCGTTCGCCGCGATCGGTGCCGCGCCGGCCGCCGACTTCGTGGGGCGCGGCTGGAGCGCCCAGGAGTGGAGCGACGCCCGGCACCGCCTCGCCGCCCGCGGCTGGATCGCACCCGACGGCTCCGCGACCGAGCGCGCCCGCACGGAACGCGAGGCGATCGAGCGGACCACGGACCGGCTGGCGGCCGGTCCGTGGCGCGCCCTGGGCCACTCGCGCGCCGAACGGCTGGCGCAGTTGCTCACGCCGGTCCTGGGCGCGGTCTTCGAGGCCGGATATCTGCCGCGGCACAGCACGCTGGGCATCGGCACGGTCAAGGTCGCCTACCCGTGACCGTGCGGGGCGCCGACGCACCGTCCGGCGCTCCCGCACCGCACCCGGGCGGACCCGGCGCCCACCACCCGACGGGCTCAGCCGGCGCGGCGGGCGCCGTCGGCGTCGAGCACCCGCAGCACCGCCTCATGGGTCACCCCGTGGTCGGCGAGCACCACCGCCGCCGGCCCGCGGCCGCAGGTCAGCGCGAGCAGCAGATGCTCGTCGCCGAGGGCCCGTTCGCCGCGGGCGACCGCCATCCGCAGGGCCCGCTCCAGCACGGACTTCGCCTCCGTGGTGAACCGGCGGCGCATCCCGCGACGCCGCCCGGGCGCCCCGCCCGCCAGCGCGCCCACCCCGTGCTCCCGCTCGACGTTCGCCACGATCGCGTCGACGTCGATGCCGAGGCCGGCCAGCGCCGCCGCGTCGGCCGCCGAGACCCCGCCGCGCCGTCGCACCTGCGCCAGGGCGTCCGTCACCGAGGCGCGCCGGCCGGGGAGGCCGAGCGCGGCGAGCGCCCCGGCGGCCGGGGAGTTCGTCCGGTCCAGCAGGGCGAGCAGCAGCTCCGGCTCGCCGATCGTGTCGCTGCCCGTGCGGTCCGCCTGCTGTGCGGCGCCGCTCACCACGGCGCGGGCCTCGGCCGTGAACCTCTCGAACATCAGCGCCTCCCGTGCTTCTTGTGGACCGCCTGCCTGCTGATCCCCAGCTCCGCCGCGATCTCCTGCCACGACCAGCCCTTCGCCCGGGCGCTGCGCACCTGCACGGCTTCGAGCTGCTCCAGCAGCCGGCGCAGCGCGGCCACGGCACGGAGTCCGACCCTGGGGTCGCGGTCCCCCGCCCGCTCGGCGAGATCCGTTGCTTCGCTCATGATGTCAATTTAGGTTGACGCGCAAGGGTGTGTCAACCCTCATTGACAGTCGTCCTTCAGTGACAGTCGTTCTTCATTGGCAGTCGGGCTTCCCTGACGGGAGCGCCCCGGGCGCGTCCGGGGTGCGAAGACGTCAGGTGACGTGGAGGGGCGGGCCGGCCAGCCGGACGACGGCCACGGTGCCGTCCGCCCGCAGCCCGCCCGGCGGCGCGTCCGGCCCCGGCCACAGCACCGCGTCGAACCGCTCCAGCCGCACCACTGCCTTCTCGGGCTCCCCCGGATCCCCGAGGGCCGCGAGGCGGGTGTCCCCCTCCAGCGCCACGACGAGCAGCCCGCCCACAGGGTCCGGCCCGCTCTCCGGCGAGGGCACGGGCGAGGGCACAGGCGACGGCGGTGGCCCCGGCGCCCACGTCCCGCGCACGATCTCCACCGTCGCCGCCGCGCGCCCCTCCCGCAGCATCACATTGAGGTTGACGACGGGTCCGTCCAGGAGCCGGGAGGCGGTGGCGGCCCCGCCGGGGAACGCGAACGGGCGGTGGCCGCCGGGCAGCAGCCGCGCGGTGCCGTCCACCGTCAGCTCCAGCCCGGCGCCGTCGACGACGGTGAGGATCCGCCGGACGCCGGGCAGCGGGGAGTACGGCCCGTCGCGGGTGACGTCCGCCAGGCTGACCCGCCAGGCGAAGCCGTCCCAGCCCGCGCCCTGCGGATGGGCGGCGACCTCGCGGGTCACCCCGCCACCGTTGCTCCACGGCGCGGCGGTACGCCCGCGCGCCCGCAGGATCCGCATGTCTCCGGTCCCTTCCGGGGAGATGACGGGCCGCCGGTCCGCGGCCCCGGCCGCCCGTGCGGGCGTCAGACCGTCAGTACGACCTTGCCGAACAGCTCGCCCTCCGCCATCTTCGCGAAGCCCTCCCGGGCCCGGTCCAGCGGCAGCGTGGAGTCGATGACCGGGCGGATGCCCTTGGCGGCGCAGAAGCTCAGCAGCGACGCCAGCTCCTCCTTGCTGCCCATGGTGGAGCCGACGACCTTCAGCTCCAGGAAGAAGATCCGGTTGAGTTCGCCGCTCTGGGGGGTGTAGCCGCTGGTGGCGCCGGAAATCACCAGCGTGCCGCCGGGCTTGAGCGACTTGACGGAGTGCGACCAGGTGGCGGCGCCGACCGTCTCGATCACGGCGTCCACCCGCTGCGGCAGCCGCTCCCCGCTCGCGAACACCGCCTCGGCGCCCAGCTCCAGCGCCCGCTTGCGCTTGGCCTCGTCCCGGCTGGTGGCGAAGACCCGCAGCCCCGCGGCGGCGCCCAGCACGATGGCGGCGGTGGCCACGCCGCCGCCCGCCCCCTGCACCAGCACGCTGTCGCCCGGCCGCACGCCCCCGTTGGTGAACAGCATCCGGTACGCGGTCAGCCAGGCGGTCGGCAGACAGGCCGCCTCCGCGAAGGACAGCTCCTTCGGCTTGGGCAGCACATTCCACGCGGGCACGGTGACCTGCTCGGCGAAGGTGCCCTGGTAGCGCTCGGTGAGGATGGAGGGCTTCTCCTTCGGGCCGACGCCGTGGCCGGTCTGGCCGATGACGGAGTGCAGCACGACCTCGTTGCCGTCCGCGTCGATCCCGGCGGCGTCACAGCCGAGGATCATCGGCAGGGCGTCCTCGGTGATGCCCACCCCGCGCAGCGACCACAGGTCGTGGTGGTTGAGGGAGGCGGCCTTGACGTGGACGGTCGTCCAGCCGGGGCGGGTCTCGGGGGCCGGGCGCTCCCCCAATTCGAGGCCGCTCAGCGGCTGGTCACGGTCGATGCGGGCGGCATAGGCAGCAAACATGATCCCAACGTAGGCCGCGCGGGGGCGCCGCGGTACCGCGCAGGGGTGTGACACGCACCGCGCACGGCCACGACAACGGGCCGGGCCCGCACCTGTGAGGGTGCGGGCCCGGCCCGTGGCTGGATCTGCCGTGGCGTCAGCGGCGGGCCACGCCCTCGGCGCGGGCGGCGGCCGCGACCGCCGCGGTGACGGCCGGAGCGACCCGCTCGTCGAACGGCGAGGGGATGACCCGGTCGGCGCTGAGCTCGTCGGCGACGACGGCGGCCAGCGCCTCGGCGGCGGCGAGCTTCATGCCCTCCGTGATGCGCGAGGCCCGCACCTGCATGGCGCCGGCGAAGATGCCGGGGAAGGCCAGCACGTTGTTGATCTGGTTGGGGTAGTCGCTGCGTCCGGTGGCGACCACGGCCGCGTACCGGTGCGCGACGTCCGGGTGGATCTCCGGGGTGGGGTTGGCCATCGCGAAGATCATCGACTCCTTCGCCATCTTCGCCACCGCCTCCTCCGCCACCGTGCCGCCGGAGACCCCGATGAAGACGTCGGCGCCGTCCAGCGCGTCCTCCAGGGAGCCGGTCAGCCCGCCCTTGTTCGTGAAGCCGGCGACCTCGCGCTTGACGTCCGTGAGGTCGCTGCGGTTCGCGGAGACGATGCCCTTGCGGTCGCACACCGCGACATCGCCGATGCCCGCCTCGATGAGGATCTTGGCGATGGCGACACCGGCCGCGCCGGCGCCCGAGATGACCGCGCGCAGCTGGCCCAGCGACCGGTCGGTGAGCTTGGCGGCGTTGCGCAGCGCGGCCAGCGTGACCACGGCGGTGCCGTGCTGGTCGTCGTGGAAGACCGGGATGTCCAGCCGCTCCTGGAGCCGGCGCTCGATCTCGAAGCACCGCGGCGCCGAGATGTCCTCCAGGTTGACCCCGCCGAAGGAGGGCGCCATCCGGACGACGGTCTCGATGATCTCGTCGGTGTCGGTGGTGCCGAGCGCGATCGGCACCGCGTCGACGCCGCCGAACTGCTTGAAGAGGATGGCCTTGCCCTCCATCACCGGGAGGGAGGCCTCCGGGCCGATGTCGCCCAGGCCCAGCACCGCGGTGCCGTCCGTGACGACGGCGACGACGTGGGACTTCCAGGTGTAGTCGTCCACGAGCTCGGGCTGCTCGGCGATGGCGCTGCACACCTTGGCGACGCCCGGCGTGTACGCGAGGGACAGGTCGTCCTTGTTCCGGACCGGCACGGTCGCCTCGATGGCCATCTTGCCGCCGCGATGCAGGGCGAAGGCCGGATCGAAGGCGTCGTCGGGCGCACTGCCCGCGCCCGCGCCTGTCTTGCTGTCGCTGCGAGGATTGACGATCTCCGCTGCCACTTGTCTTACCCCTTTTATCGTAAATCTGCTTGAGGGTGGCCACTCCCTGGTTGAGGGGTGGGCGGGCACCGCGTCCGGACCCGGTACGGCAGATGGCCGCCGTACGGGGGGAGGATCGGACGCCGGGCGCGCCGCACACGCGCCCTGAGCCCCGGATGAGGGGTGTAACGAACCTTTCTACCCGACGGGCGCGGGCCCCGACGAGTCAGATTCCTTACCCTCGGCTTCAGAGACCAGACAATAACCTCGAAGCACAGGAAAACCGTGAAGCGCACATAAAACTCAAGAGCGGCGCTCCGCACGGTCCGTATCCCGAGACGCCCCCGTCGAGCAGGACATCCTTCGCATCCCGCCGCCGGGACGGCCCCCTCGCGTGACACGGCCGGCACCCGGCCGCCGTCGTCCGTTATGCGATTTTGACCTGTGCGACAGTCCGAATACCGGAGTCCGGGTGGCAGGATTCCCGTCACCAACCGAGGTCACGGCGCTCCAGGGTGTGTACCCCGGCCTTTGTCACGTCGGCTTCTCCATCCGCAGGAGGATCAGCATGACCGCACGCACCACCCGTCGCCCGGCCCTCGGCAGGTCTCGTACAGCCGTGGCCACGGCGGCCGCGGTGGCGGCCTCGCTGCTGCTGCTCAGCGCCTGCGGTGACCAGACGGACGCGGCGATCGCCAAGCGTGAGGCGAAGAAGAACCGCAACGAGCACGCGCCGCTGTTCAAGATGCTGCCCAAGGACGTCCAGGAGAAGGCGCTGCTCCAGGTCGGCTCGGACATCACCTACAAGCCGGTGGAATTCCGCTCCAACGGCGCGGTCGAGGGCATCGACCCGGACCTCGCGGAGGCGATGAGCAAGGAGCTGGGCATCAAGCTCAACTTCAACAACGCCACCTTCGACACCCTCATGGGCGGCCTGAAGTCCAAGCGCTACGACATCGCGATGTCCGCGATGACGGACACCAGGGAACGCCAGCAGGGCATCGACAGCAACACCGGCAAGAAGATCGGCCAGGGCGTCGATTTCATCGACTACCTCAACGTCGGCGTCTCGCTCTACACCCAGAAGGGCAAGACCAAGGGCGTCGACGGCTGGGAGACGCTGTGCGGCAAGACGATCGCGGTGCAGCGCGGCACGGTCTCGGACGACCTGGCCAAGGACAAGTCGAAGGCCTGTGAGAAGAACGGCGAGCAGGCCATCTCCATCGAGGCGTTCGACAACGACTCCGAGGCCCAGACCCGGCTGCGTACCGGCGGCGTGGACGCCGTCTCCAGCGACTACCCGGTCGCGGCGTACGCGGTGAAGGTCTCCGGCCACGGCAAGGATTTCCAGATGGTCGGCGGGGCCCCGCTCAAGGCCGCCCCGTACGGCATCGCGGTGCCCAAGGGCAAGCAGCAGCTGCGTGACGCGCTCAAGGCCGCGATGGAACTCGCGATCAAGAACGGCTCGTACGCCAAGGTCCTGGACAAGTGGGACGTCAAGGATGCCGCGGTCAAGGACGTGCAGATCAATGGCGGCTCCTGAGCCGCCGGCAGCCCTCCCGTCCGCTCCGCGCACCTCCCGCCGAATGCTGAAAGGCAACACCCGTGTCAGTTGACGTCGACAAGTCGGCCCAGCCGCCGGCGGACGCTCCGCCGCCCCAGCCCGAGCCCCTCAAGGCCATCCCGGTCCGCCATTACGGGCGCTGGGTGGCGGCGGTCGTCGTCCTCGGACTGGTCGCCCTGCTCGGCCGGGCCTTCGCCTCCGGGAACGTCAACTGGGACGCCATCCCCCAGTACATGTTCAACGCGGACATCCTCAAGGGCCTGCGCAACACCCTGATCATCACCGTGCTGTCGATGATCATCGGCATCGTCCTCGGGGTGATCCTGGCCGTGATGCGCCAGTCCAAGAACCCGGTGACCTCGACGGTCGCCTGGTTCTACGTCTGGTTCTTCCGCGGGACGCCGGTCTACGTCCAGCTGTTCCTCTGGTTCAACCTGGGCCTGGTCTTCCAGTACATCGACATCATGCCGATCTACAAGGACGAGTGGTCGGACTTCATGACCCCGTTCCTGTGCGCGCTGCTGGGCCTCGGGCTCAACGAGGCCGCGTACATGGCGGAGATCTGCCGGGCGGGCCTGAACGCCGTCGACGAGGGCCAGACCGAGGCGGCGCACGCGCTGGGCATGAGTCACGCCAAGACGCTGCGCCGGATCATCGTGCCGCAGGCGATGCGGGTGATCGTGCCGCCGACCGGCAACGAGGTCATCAACATGCTGAAGACCTCCTCGCTGGTCATCGCCGTGCAGTATTACGACCTGCTGCAGGCCGCCCAGAACGTCGGCCGGGACTCGGGCGTCGTGGTGGAGATGCTGATCCTCGCCGCCGCCTGGTACCTCATCGCCACCACGGTGCTGAGCATCGGCCAGTACTACCTGGAGCGCTACTACGCCCGCGGTTCCAGCCGCCAGCTCCCGCCCACCCCGCTCCAGCGCGCCAAGGCGAAGCTGTCCGGCGGCTTCCACCGCTCCGCCGGAGGTGCGGCATGACCACCAAGATGACGACGAACAAGGCCGCGGGCACCAGCGGCGGCCCGATGGTCAAGGCCGAGGGCGTCCACAAGTCCTTCGGCGCGGCCCACATCCTCAAGGGCATCGACCTGGAGGTGGCGCCGCGGGAGGTCTTCTGCCTGATCGGCCCGTCCGGCTCCGGCAAGTCGACGTTCCTGCGCTGCATCAACCACCTGGAGAAGGTCAACGCCGGCCGGCTGTCCGTCGACGGCGAACTGGTCGGCTACCGCGAGCACCACGGCAAGCTCTACGAGCTGCGTGACAAGGAGGTCGCCGCCCGCCGCCGCGACATCGGCATGGTCTTCCAGCGCTTCAACCTCTTCCCGCACATGACCGCGGTGGAGAACATCATGGAGGCGCCGATCCAGGTCAAGGGCGAGTCGAAGTCCGCCGCGCGGGAGCGGGCGGTCAAGCTCCTGGACCGCGTCGGGCTGTCCGACAAGGCCGCGAACTACCCCTCGCAGCTCTCCGGCGGCCAGCAGCAGCGCGTGGCCATCGCCCGTGCGCTGGCGATGGAGCCGAAGCTGATGCTCTTCGACGAGCCGACCTCGGCGCTCGACCCGGAGCTGGTCGGTGACGTCCTGGACGTCATGAAGGACCTGGCCGCGGACGGGATGACGATGATCGTCGTCACCCATGAGATGGGCTTCGCCCGTGAGGTCGGCGACTCGCTGGTCTTCATGGACGACGGCGTCGTCGTCGAGTCCGGCCATCCGCGCGAGGTGCTGGGCAACCCCCGGCACGACCGGACGAAGTCCTTCCTGTCGAAGGTGCTGTAGCGCCCGTCCCCGCGGGGTGCCCGGTGCGACGGCGTCCGCACGGGGCACCGCCGGCCGGGGCGCGCCGCCCGGCGGTGGGGTACTCCCCCGCGGCCCGGCTCCCCGCTGCCGGGCCTACTTCAGGCCCAGCACCAGCGCGTCCGTGGGCGAGGACCACACCGTCCGCGCCTCCTCGAACCCGGACTCGCGCAGCACCTGGGCGTGCCAGGCCGCCGAGGGCGTGTCCCCGTCCGCGTGCTCGCCGAAGATCTCGAAGCGCTCGGCGGTCGGGGCGGCCAGCAGCGGGTCGGCGGCGGCCAGTTGCCACCACTGGGCCCAGTCGACGGCGCCGGCCGCCTTCGCCGTGTCCTGGCGCGCGTGCCGCAGGGCACGGTCGGCGGCGTTGATCCGGGGAGTGGCCTCGTCGGGCATCCGGTCGGCGTTCAGGAAGACGCCGCCGTCGCGCACCAGAGCGCCGAGCTGCCCGTAGAGCCCGCGCAGCTCCCCGCTGTGCAGCCAGTGCAGGGCGGTGGCGGTGAGAACCGCGTCGTAGGACGTGTGCGGCAGGGCCGCCGTCCACTGCGGGTCCTTGAGATCGGCCCGCACGAAGCGGACCCGGGGCTCGTCGGCGAAGTACCCTTCCGCGATGGCCAGCAGCGCGGGATCCAGGTCGACGCCCACACTCTCGGCCCCGGGGAAACGCTTCAGCAGCCGGTCGGAGATACTGCCCGTGCCGCAGGCGAGGTCCAGGACCCGGGGCGCGGGGCCCACCAGCGCCTCGACCATGTCCAGCATCACCCGGAACCGCTCCTCGCGGTCGGGGAGGTACCACTCCTGCTGGCGGTCCCAACTGTTCTGCCACGCCTGCCAGTCGGCGCCCGCGACGGTTTCGGTCATCGCTCCCCCTTCGAGGTGTAATACCCTGGTAGCCATATCACCCATTACTTCATCCAGCACTCGGTACCTTAACTCCCGCCCGTAAGGACTACAAGTGGAACTGGCCTATTACTCGGACTATGCCGTGCGACTGGTCAACACCGAGCAGCCCGAACGCGGCACCGACAGCCTCACCTCGGTCGAGGTGGTACGGGAACTCTTCGGCCCCGCCCAGCAGGCGGCCCGGCGCGCGACCGACAGTGACGTCACCCGCCTGCGCACGGTCCGCTCCCGGCTGCGCGCCGTCTTCGAGGCCGCCGACGGCGGCGACGAGGTGCTGGCCGTGGACCTGCTCAACGCCCTGATGATGGAGTTCCCGGTCAGCCCGCAGATCTCCGGCCACGAGCAGCGCGACGACGCGGAGGGCCGCCCCGACTGGCACATGCACATCGCCGAGCAGGCGGCCAACGCCACCGCCGGCTACACCGCCACCGCCTGCATGGGCCTGGCCTTCCACCTCACCGAACTCGGCGTGGACCGCCTCGGCATCTGCCAGGCGCGCCCCTGCCGCAACGTCTACCTGGACACCTCGACCAACCGCTCCCGGCGCTACTGCTCGGACCGCTGCGCCACCCGCGCCAACGTCGCCGCCTACCGCGCCCGCAAGCGGCTGGAGAGCGAGCGCTCGGCGCGCACCGGCCGCACCGCCGAGGCCGCCCAGGACAGCACCCCGGCCACCGAGCGCTGAACCCCGCGCGGCGGCCGCACCCTGACCCAGGCGCGGGCGAGGACCAGTTCGTCCGGAACCACCCCGAATTCCCGGCTGTCGTTCTCGACGAACGGGTTGTCACCCTGGACCCACCAGCCGCCGTCCAGCCGCCGCACGGCCCGCTTGACGATCAGCAGGTCCTGCCGGAACGGATGACGCAGCACGACCACGGCGCCGGGCCGCACCGCCGCCCCGTACTGCACCACCAGCTGGTCACCGGGCTGCAGCGTCGGCACCATCGACGGGTTGTACACCTCGGCCAGCCCGAACGCCCGCAGCAGCCGGCCCCGCCCACGTCCCGCTTCCGCACCCTCGCCCTGCCCGGCGCCGCGCGCGTGCACCTGCTCCGGCATCCCATACCTCCCGGTCCGACCCACTTACCGGCCCATCCTCCAACAGTCCCGGTGTGACACCGGACTTTTGCCCTAAGACCCCCGGGCCGCCCGAGAAAAGCCTTCCCGCACCGAGTAATCTCGCACCTGAGAAGACGATCACGAGGAAGGATTGAACATGCTTTCGCGCCTGTTCGCCCCCAAGGTGAAGGTCAGCGCCCACTGCGACCTGCCCTGCGGCGTGTACGACCCGGCCCAGGCCCGCATCGAGGCCGAGTCGGTCAAGGCCGTCCAGGAGAAGTACCAGGCCAACGAGGACGCGGACTTCCGCACCCGCGCCGTTCTGATCAAGGAGCAGCGCGCCGAGCTGGCCAAGCACCACGTCTCGGTGCTGTGGAGCGACTACTTCAAGCCCCCGCACTTCGAGAAGTACCCCCAGCTCCACCAGCTGGTGAACGACACCCTCAAGGCGCTCAGCGCCGCCAAGGGTTCTAACGACCCGAAGACGGGCGAGAAGGCGCTGGAACTCATCGCCGAGATCGACCGGATCTTCTGGGAGACCAAGAAGGCCTGACCCCGGTCCGGCCGGCCTGACCTGCGCCCTGGCAGGCCGCCCCGGCCACCTGTCCGCACCCGGTCCGCAGCACGCCGCCCACGGCGTGGCTGACGGAGCGGGTGCGGTCTTCTTTGTCGGCTTCTTTCCGTTTCCTGCCGCTTCCTGCCGCGTTCCTCCGCGTTCTTCCGCGCGCGGCAGCTCAGCTCAGGGCGCCGTCGTAGTCCGGCAGCTTGAAGCCCTTTTCGTAGTGGCCGCCCTCGAAGTCGGTGCTGCGGTTGCCGACGTTCGCGATGAGGGTGTAGCCCTTCCCCTCGTACTGCTTGCGGCAGCCGAGCTTCACCTGGGCCTTGCCGGGGCTGTGTCCACCGGGCTTGAGGCAGAGGCCGTCGACGGTGTACCCGGCCGAGGTGAGCTGGCCGGTGGTGGCACGGCGTGAGTCGGCGTCGCGGTAGGAGGCGAAGAGCACCGCCGCGCCGTGCGCGTGGGCGTACTCCGCGGCGTCGAGGACCGCCTCGACGGGGTTTCCCTCGTCGTAGTGAGTGGCCAGCGACGTGTTGTCGATGTCCAGGACGACGGCGGGCTTCTCGCCGCTGCGGACCTGTGCCAGGCGCTGTTCCAGGTAGTGGTGCAGATCGGCGGCCACCGGCGCGACGTCCCGCAGCCAGCGGCTCTTCGAGGGCGGCGAGTCCGCGGCGGGCGCGGCCTGTGCCGCCGTGGGAAGCGTGGCCAGGGTGCACAGCACCGTACCGGCTATCAGAGCGGCCTTCGTTCCTCGGGACATGGTGCGTTTCTCCTTCGCGGTGTCATCGGGACGCAGGGGTGGCGGAACGGCCGTGAGCGGGAAGCGGTGAGCGGCCATCTCGCCTTGTTTCAGGGGCAGTTCGTCGGACGGCGGCCATGGTGCCCGCGCGGGTTGAACGCCGGGTGAAATGCGGACGCCATGAGTGCCATGAGTGCCATGGGCGGACAGCGGCGGGAACGCGTGCCGAACGGCCGGTGTCCGGAAATCGCGCACGGATCCGCCGTCCACGGCCGGGCCGGGGTGGCGTTCACGGCGAGGCCGGGCCGGGGCGGCGTTCACGACGCGGCCGGGCCGCGCCGCCGCCTCGGCGGGTGCAGGTGCAGTCCGCCGGCCGCCATGCCCCGCACGGGCAGTTCGTCCGCCGGGGCGCCGGCCGGGCCGCTGCCCCGGGCCGCCCTGCCGTAGCGCCGGGCGAGCGGGGCGGAGCTGAGGCCGTGGGCGAGGACGCTGAGCAGGACCGTGCAGGCGATCACCGGGAGCACCGGCTGCGCCCCGGCCGGGCCGAGTTCCTCGACCGCCAGCAGGCCGAAGATGACCGAGGCCAGTCCGCGGGGACCGAACCAGCCGACGAACAGCACCGTCCGGGCGTCCAGACCGCTGCCGGCCAGGCACAGCGCCACCGGCACCATGCGGATCACCGTCAGGCTCAGGGCGGCGTAGAGCACGGCCTGCCAGGTGAGGTGGGCGGCCAGCTCCGGGAGGAGAAGAGCGCCGAAGACCAGCCACACCAGCACCGACAGCAGCGCCGCGGACTGCTCGACGTACAACAGCACCCGCCGGGGCGCCCCGTGCACCGTGCCGAAGGCCAGCCCGGTGACGAAGGCGGCGACGAAGCCGTTGCCGCCGACGGCGAGCGCGGAGGTGTAGCCGAGCAGGGCCAGGGCCAGGACGCCCGCGCCGGCGAAGTCCTCGGCCGCCCAGCCGCTGCGCAGCGCCGTTCTCAGCAGCCATCCGGCGGCCAGTCCGGCCACCGCCCCGTACGCCGCGCCCACCACGAGTTCCACCAGGGCGTGGCCGGAGGCCCCCGGTCCGGCGGCCCCCTCGGCCGCGGACATCCCGGCCAGGGCGAGCACCACCAGCGGGGTGGCGATGCCGTCGTTGAGGCCGCTCTCCACATTGATGACCCGGCGAATCCGCACCGGCACCTCGGGGTTGACCATCATCGTGGCGCCGAGCGCGGCATCCGTCGGCGCGAGCGCGGCCCCGACGTACAGCGCGGCCCAGCCCGAGACACCGGGGAGCAGGACCGCCGCCAGCAGCGCGCCCAGGGCCGTGCACAGCGGCAGGCCGATGCCCAGCAGCCTGATGTAGAGGCCGAGTTCGGGGCGCAGGGCGCGGAAGGAGAGCCGGGCGGCGTCGGTGAAGAGCACCCAGACCAGGGTGACCTCGGCCAGCGCCTTGACCGTCTCGTGCGGCAGCGCGAGGTGGAGGGTCCCGGTGCCCTCGCCGAGCAGCAGGCCCAGCAGGACGAAGGCGGCCGGCGCGGTGAGTGCGAAGCGCTCCATCCGCCGTGAACACAGGCACCACAGGAACAGCAGGAGCAAGACCAGGGAAAGGGTGCCGTCCACGGGGGCTCTCCAGGGCTCGGCCTCGTCGGCCTTCGGGCATCCCACTCTCGGACATCGCACCCGGCACGGGACGGTGCGCGGCGGCCCGCGGCGCCGCCTTTCACGCTGTTGGCCGAAGGCCGAGGCGCCGCGGGACCGGCCACGCCCGCCACGGGAGGCACCGCTCGGCGGGTGGCTAGATCCCCACCGACAGCAGCCCGTCGTGGCGCACCAGCCATGCGCGGTACGCCTCGCTCGCCCAGGCGATCTCCATGTAGGAGGCGGTCAGATCGGCGAACAGGTCGTCCGCGGACGCGGCCGGGGTGCCGTCCTGGCGGCAGGCCATGAAGAGGCGGACGGCCAGCGGGTCGCCGTACAGGGGGCGGATCGCCATCCCGTGGCGGGAGCGGGCCGTCGGCTGGCAGGGGGTGACCACCTCGCCGGCGGTGACGAGGTCGACCGCGGTGAGGTAGTCGCCGTGCACGACCCGGGGCGCGATGCCGGCCGCGCCCCAGATGCGGCGCAGTCCGGCCCACTCGCCGTCCACGGTCGGGTCGACCATCCACTGGTCGTCGGCGAGATCCGCCACCCGCACCACCGGCGAGGCGGCCGCCGGATGGCTGTCGGCCAGGGCGATGAACTGCGGTTCCCTGACGACGAGTTCCCGCTCGGTCAGGCCGTCCGGGACCCGCAGCGGCGCGCCCTCGACCTCGTGCACGAAGGCGGCGTCGAGCTGGCCCGTCGCGACCATGTGCAGCAGTGCGTTGGCGGACACATCGGCCCGTATCGTCGTGTCCGTCTCCGGCAGCCGCACCCGCAGCCGCCGCAGCCAGCCCGCGACGGCGGGGCTGTTGGTGCTGCCGATGTGCAGCCGTGCGCCGCGTTCGTGGTGCGAGGCCGATGCGACTTCGTCGATAAGTGCGCGCATTTCGGCCACGATCGGACGGGCCCGGCACAGCACCGAATGCCCCAGCGGGGTGGGCCGGCTGCCGGTCGGCTCCCGGAAGAACAGCTGGCCACCGAGGGCCTTCTCGATGCGGTGGAGCTGGGTCGTCAGGGAGGGCTGGGTCATGCCGAGCTGCCGCGCCGCCTTGCGTACGCTGCCGGTGTCGGCGATGGCGCACACTGCGCGAAGATGCCTGACCTCTAGCTCCACGTCCGGAGCATAACGAGGTCGGTACAGGTCACACCAGACTCTCAAACCTGCCTGAACTCCCCTTTTTTCCGGGGTATTGGCCTGCGCTATCGCCACCTGGCATCTCCGCCCGGCGGGCGAACTGCGTCCAGACTCAACGGCACCAAGAAATCCGCAGGGCCCCGGTCGCCGCCCCACACGGCGACCGTACGGCCCTCGGAGATTAAGGAGCCCCCCACATGAGATCTCCCAAGACAGCGCTGTCGGCAGCGCTGGGCCTGGGCCTCGTCGCCGCGCTCTCCGCCGCGGCGCCGGTGTCGGCAGCCTCCCCCTCCTCCCCCGCCAACTCCCACCACAGCAGCCCCGCTTCGATCGCCGCCTACCAAGGTTCGGCGGCCGAGAAGGCCGACACCAAGGCCTTCTTCGAAGCCGTGATCAAGTCGGCCCTGGCCAAGAGGAAGGCCCACCCGGGCGCGGCCTCGGTCACCGTCACCTACGACGCGAGTGCGGCACCCACGTACAAGAGCCAGATAGCCGAGAGCGCCTCCATATGGAACGGCGCGGTGCAGAACGTCAAGCTCCAGGAAGGCAGCGGCGGCGACTTCCAGTACAAGGAGGGCGACGATCCGCGCGGTTCGTACGCCAGCACCGACGGCCACGGCAAGGGCTACGTCTTCCTGGACCACAAGCAGAACCAGGAGTACAACTCCACCCGCGTGGCCGCGCACGAGACCGGTCACGTACTGGGCCTGCCGGACCACTACGAGGGCCCGTGCAGCGAGCTGATGTCCGGCGGCGGCCCCGGCACGTCCTGCCAGAACACCCAGCCGGACGCCAACGAACGCGCCAAGGTGGACCAGCTCTGGGCCAACGGCCTGGCGGGCATCCGCCTCGGCTCGGCCTCCTGACCCGCCCGCGGACCCTCCGCGCACGACGGAGCCCGGCGGTGGCCCGGCGGTGGCCCGGCGGTGGCCCGGCCCGGCTGATGCCGGCCGGACCGCGTAGGGCCTGGGACTGACGCGAGTACCGGTACCTGGCGGACGGCGCTCGCAACCCCACCAGTCCTCGCTTCCACGCGCCGCCCGTGCGGTGGGGCTCGTCACCGACGAGCCCCACCGCTTTCGTGCGTCCGCGACCGGCCCGGTCGGCCCCGCCGGGCCTCAGCCCCGGAGCGCCTGCGCGCCGGCCGCACACGGGGCGGCCGCTCCCGCCGCGGGCCGGGCGGGCCGCACCGCCGGGGGCGCCGGTACGGGCTGCGGTCGGGCGAGGTTGCGGGCCAGCAGCTCGGTGGCCTCCTTGACCCCGATCTCCCCACCGGGCTCCCCCGCGGCCGGCAGCCGCCCGTCCGCGCGGGCCAGTTCGGCCATGGCGGCCTCCATCGCCCGGTGCGCGGCGAACAGGCACGGGGTGCTGTAGATGGCCACGTCGACGCCGAGCGCGGTCAGTTCGGACAGCGAGAGCCGCGGCGACTTCCCGCCCGCGATCTGGTTGAACAGCAGCGGCTTGTCGCCGGTGACGGTACGGATCCGGCGGATCCACTCGACGCTGCGCACCCCGTCCACCAGCACCACGTCCGCGTCGGTGGCGGCCAGCGCCGCGGCCCGCCGCAGGATGTCGTCCTCCTCCGTGGCGTCCGTACGGGCCACGACGACCAGATCGCTGCGGGCGGCGAGGACCTGGTGCAGCTTCTCCAGATACTCCTCCAGCGGCAGCACCAGCTTGCCGTCCGCGTGCCCGCACCGCCGCGGCCGCTTCTGGTCCTCCAGGATCACCCCGCTCGCGCCGCTGCGCTCCAGGCGCCGCACCACGTGGCAGGCCACCTCGGGGTCGACGTAGCCGTCGTCGATGTCCACCAGCAGATGGTGGCGGGGGAAGGCGCCGCGCAGCCGCTCCACGAAGGCGGCCATGTCGGGCCAGGCGATGAACCCGATGTCGGGAAGCCCGTAGTAGGAGGCGGCGAAGCCGAAGCCGGACACGAAGAAGCCGTCGTAGTGGCCGGCGGCGATCGAGGCCGAGTACATGTCGTGGACGCCGATCAGTGGCGTCGTCCCCTCGGCCGCGATCTCGTCGCGCAGCGCTGGTCCGTACCGCAATGTGGTGCTCCTTAGCAGAACCGGCAGCCAGGGCCGGTCCGGTGGCCGGGGCGTGCCCGGGAGCGCGGGACGGCGCGCGGGCCCGGCACCGGAGAACGGGTCAGGGGCATGGTGGTCCAGCGCACCGCCCGGGGCGTCGTCACACGCCGCGGCCGGGCGGCACTTTCTCACTTCTTACCGCTCTTACCGCTCTCACATGGAGCGGGTGGCTACAGCCAGCCGTTCCGCTTGAAGCCGCGGTGGATCACCCAGCAGGCGGCGACTATCAGCGTCATCACCAGCGGATACCCGAACGTCCAGTGCTTTTCCGGCATATGGTCGAAATTCATGCCGTACACGCCGCAGACCATGGTCGGCACGGCCAGGATCGCGACCCACGCGCTGATCCGCCGCATGTCCTCGTTCTGGGCGACGGTGACCTGGGCGAGATGGGCCTGGAGTATGGAGTTGAGCAGTTCGTCGAAGGCGGTGATCTGCTCGGTGACCCGGTCGAGGTGGTCGGCGACGTCCCGGAAGTACGTGGTGATCCGGGGGTCGACCTCCCGCATGGGCCGCGTCGCCAGCTCCTGCATCGGCCCGTCCAGGGGGGCCACCGCGCGCCGCAGTTCCAGCAGTTCGCGCTTGAGCTGGTAGATCCGGCCGGCGCCGCCGCTGCCGCGGACCGAGAAGACCTCGCTCTCGACGTCGTCGATGTCGATCTGCACGTCGGCCGTGACATCGAGGTAGTCGTCCACGACGAGGTCGGCGACGGCGTGCAGCACGGCGGACGGGCCGAGCGCCAACTGCTCGGGCACGGACTCCAGTTGCTCGCGCAGCGGGCCCAGCGAGCCGTGCCCGCCGTGCCGCACGGTGATCACGAAGTCGGTGCCGGCGAAGACCATGATCTCGCCGGTCTCGACGACTTCACTGCTGTCGGTGAGCCGGTCGTGCTCGACATAGCGGACGGTCTTGAAGACGGTGAACAGCGAGTCGTCGTAGTGCTCCAGCTTGGGCCGCTGATGGGCCTGGACCGCGTCCTCGACGGCGAGCGGATGCAGCCCGAACAGCTCGACGATTCCGGCGAATTCCGCCTCGGACGGCTCGTGCAGGCCGATCCAGACGAATCCGTTGCCGGACCTGCGGACCCGCCGGATCGCCACATCGGCCGGGTGGTCGCCCTTCTGTCGCACCCCGTCCACGTAGACCGCGCAGTTCACCACCGCGGTGCCGAGCGGTGAGCGGGCCGGGTGGCTGAGGTCGACTCCCCGGGTGCGCGGCTGCGGCAGCCGGACGGCCTTACGGAGGTTGCTGATCATCGACACCGGGCCAGTATGGCCCGCGAGGCCCCGGGAGCGGTACGGCGAAGCGCCCGTTTTCACGCGGCGTGGCGGCGCGTGGACCCACGGTGGCGACGCGCGGTCGGGGCCGACCGCCGGCCCGTGCACCGCCCGACGGGGCCCAACTCGGGGGATCCCGGCGGGGTTTCACGGGTTCCGGCGGGGCGGTCCCGGCGGGCCGCCCGGGCGAACGGCACGGAGAGTGAGGGGTGGCACGGGCGGAATACCCCGTGGGGGTATATGGTTCTCCCGGGGGACAGGGACCCGCAGCACACCGAGGAGCAGCCATGGCCACCGCGATCGGAGAGCACGGCGTCGAGTTGCAGATCGGCGGGATGACCTGCGCCTCGTGCGCCGCCCGCATCGAGAAGAAGCTCAACCGGATGGAGGGCGTCACCGCCACCGTCAACTACGCCACCGAGCGGGCGAAGGTGACCCTCGCCGAAGGCAGCGGCGTCGACACCGCGGATCTGATCGCCACCGTGGAGAAGACCGGCTACACCGCCGTGCTCCCCCGCCCCCCGGCCGCGGCGCCCGCGGAACCGTCCCGCGGCGTGGCCGACGACGGGGCCGGAGCGGCCGGCCCGTCCGGCGGTGCCACCGACCCGCTCGCCCCGCTCCGCCGGCGGCTGCTGATCTCGCTCGCGCTCTCCGTCCCGGTGGTGCTGCTGGCGATGGTGCCGCCGCTGCAGTTCACCTACTGGCAGTGGCTGTCGCTGACGCTGGCCGCGCCTGTGGTGGCGTACGGCGCCTGGCCCTTCCACCGGGCGGCCTGGACGAATCTGCGGCACGGCGCCGCCACGATGGACACCCTGATCTCGATGGGCACCCTCGCCGCCATGGGCTGGTCGCTGTGGGCGCTGTTCTTCGGCACCGCCGGGATGCCCGGGATGACCCACCCCTTCGAGCTGACCCTCACCCGCACCGACGGCGGCAGCGCCCTCTACCTGGAGGCCGCGGCCGGGGTCACGACCTTCATCCTGGCCGGCCGCTACGCCGAGGCCCGCGCCAAGCGGACGGCGGGCGCGGCGCTGCGGGCGCTGCTGGAGCTGGGCGCGAAGGACGTCACGGTGGTGCGTGACGGCCGCGAGATCCGGGTGCCGACCGCCGAGCTGCGCCTCGGGGACCGCTTCACCGTGCGCCCCGGGGAGAAGATCGCCACCGACGGAACGGTGCTGGAGGGCTCCTCGGCCGTCGACGCCTCGATGCTCACCGGCGAGTCCGTACCGGTCGAGGTCTCCCCCGGCGACACGGTCACCGGCGCCACCGTCAACGCGGGCGGCCGGCTGGTCGTCGAGGCCACCCGGGTCGGCGCCGACACCCAGCTCGCCCGCATGGGGCGGCTGGTCGAGGAGGCGCAGAACGGGAAGGCCGCGGCGCAGCGGCTGGCCGACCGGATCTCCGCGGTCTTCGTCCCGGTCGTGATCGCGCTCGCCCTGGGCACGCTCGGCTACTGGCTGGCCACCGGCGCGGGCGCGGCGGCCGCCTTCACCGCGGCCGTCGCGGTCCTGATCATCGCCTGCCCGTGCGCGCTGGGACTGGCCACCCCCACCGCGCTGATGGCCGGCACCGGACGCGGCGCCCAGCTCGGCATCCTGCTCAAGGGGCCCGAGGTGCTGGAGTCGACCCGCCGGGTGGACACCGTGGTCCTGGACAAGACCGGCACGGTCACCACCGGCGTGATGGCGCTGACCGGCATCCACCTCGCCGAGGGCGTCACCGAGGCCGAGGTGCTGCGGCTGGCCGGCGCGCTGGAGCACGCCTCCGAGCACCCCGTCGCCCGAGCCGTCGCCACCGAGGCCGCGGCCCGCACCGGCACCCTGCCGGCCCCCGCCGGATTCGCGAACGTGCCGGGCCTGGGCGTGACCGGCGAGGTCGAGGGGCACGCCGTGGTGGTGGGCCGCGCCCGGCTGCTGGAGCGGTGGGAGCAGCCGCTGCCGCCCGCGCTGGCGACGGCCCGGGCGGAGGCCGAGGCCCGGGGCCGTACCACGGTGGCGGTCGGCTGGGACGGCGCGGCGCGCGCGGTGCTGGTGGTGTCCGACGCGGTGAAGCCCACCAGCGCCGAGGCGGTGCGCCGGCTGCGCGCGCTGGGGCTGACCCCGGTGCTGCTGACCGGCGACAACCGGGCGGTCGCGGAGTCGGTCGCGGCCGAGGTCGGGATCGACGAGGTGATCGCCGAGGTCCTGCCCGAGGACAAGGTGGCGGTGGTGGAGCGGCTGCGGTCCGAGGGCCGCTCGGTGGCCATGGTCGGCGACGGCGTCAACGACGCGGCCGCGCTGGCCACCGCCGACCTGGGGCTGGCGATGGGCACCGGCACTGACGCCGCCATCGAGGCCGGTGACCTCACCCTCGTGCGGGGCGACCTGCGGGCCGCGGCGGACGCCATCCGGCTGGCCCGCGCCACCCTCGGCACCATCCGGACCAATCTGTTCTGGGCCTTCGGCTACAACGTGGCCGCGCTGCCGCTGGCCGCGGCCGGGCTGCTCAACCCGATGATCGCCGGTGCCGCGATGGCCTTCTCGTCGGTCTTCGTGGTCGGCAACAGCCTGCGGCTGCGCCGCTTCCGGGCGCTCGCCGGGTAGGGCGTGCCTTTGCGGGCGTCCCCGCGGCGATCCGGGAGACACGCCCGGCCGGGGGACGCGCCCCGGCCCGGGGACGCGCCCGCGGGCGGAGCAATACCCCCCGCGGGCCGCCGCGCTGCCGTTGGATCGGGCGGGCTGCTGCCCCTGCGCGATCCCGCGTCGCCGCCCGTGGGCCGCCCGCGCCGTACGGGCGCCCACGGGGCCGGCGCGGCGGAGAGCGGGCCTCCGGTTCTGACCACTGTCTCCAGTTCTGATGGCGGAACCTTGGCAGTTCACGCAGCCACCGGCCGGGGGCGAGGGGTGAGACTGGTGACATACCGCCCACGACGTACAGGGGAACTCATGACCGGGTCACGCATCCTGGCCCTCGGCCATTACCAGCCCTCCCGCGTGCTCACCAACGAGGACCTGGCACGGATCGTCGACACCGACGACGCCTGGATCCGCAGCCGGGTCGGTATCCGCACCCGCCATGTCGCCGCCCCGGACGAGACCGTGGACTCGATGGCGGCCGCCGCCGCGGCCAAGGCGCTGGCCGCGAGCGGACTGGCCCCCGAGGACATCGACCTGGTGCTGGTCGCCACCTGCACGGCCGCCGACCGCAGCCCCAACGCCGCCGCCCGGGTCGCCGCCCGGCTCGGCCTCGGCGCCCCGGCCACGATGGACCTCAACGTCGTCTGCTCCGGCTTCACCCACGCGCTGGCCACCGCCGACCACGCCATCCGCGCCGGTTCCACGACGAACGCGCTGGTGATCGGCGCGGAGAAGTTCACCGACGTCGTCGACTGGACCGACCGCTCGACGTGTGTGCTGGTCGGCGACGGGGCGGGCGCCGCCGTGGTGAGCGCCGCGCCCGAGCCGCGGATCGGGCCGGTGCTGTGGGGCTCGGTGCCGCAGATGGGCGGCGCGGTCCGTATCGAGGGCGAGCCGGCCCGGTTCTCCCAGGAGGGCCAGACCGTCTACCGCTGGGCGACCACCCAGCTGCCGGCCATCGCCCGCCAGGTGTGCGAACGCTCCGGCATCACCCCCGCCGACCTCGCCGGGGTGGTGCTCCACCAGGCCAACCTGCGGATCATCGAGCCGGTCGCGGAGCGGCTCGGCGCGGTCAACGCGGTGGTCGCCAAGGACGTCGTCGACTCCGGGAACACCTCCGCGGCCTCGGTGCCGCTGGCGCTGTCCAAGCTGGTCGAACGGCGCGAGATCGCCTCCGGCGACCCGGTGCTGCTGTTCGCCTTCGGCGGCAACCTCTCGTACGCGGGCCAGGTCATCCGCTGCCCCTGACACGCACCTGACCGGGCGGCTAGCCGATGTCCCCCGGGTGCTCGCGCAGGTACAGCGCGCCGCAGGAGTGGCAGAACGGCTCCCCCTGGCGCGTGCCCCAGACCTGGGCCGATTGGGTGGCGGACGCCGGGGGGAGCTCCCGTCCGCACATCGCGGTGGTGCCCTCCAGCCGCACCATGTGCCAGATCTTCACCGGGGTGTCCGCGTGCGGCAGGACGCCCTCCTCGTACTCGGCGCGCATCTCGTGCTCCATGGGCGCTGCACCTCCTTACGCCCACGATGCGCCAGCGGGCCGGGGGCCACAACGCCAGCCGGGCCGCCCGCCCGCGCCGGGTCAGAACACCGACCAGCCGGTGAGCGTAGTGAAGTGGTCCAGCGCCGCGGCGCCCGCCACGGAGTTGCCGCGGGCGTCCAGGCCGGGGCTCCACACGCACAGGGTGCACCGGCCCGGGATCACGGCGATGATGCCGCCGCCGACCCCGCTCTTGGCGGGCAGCCCGACCCGGTAGGCGAACTCCCCGGCCGCGTCGTACGTCCCGCAGGTGAGCATCACCGCGTTGATCCGCTTGGCCTCGCGGGCCTCCAGCAGCCGGCTGCCGTCGGCGCGCAGCCCGTGGCGGGCCAGGAACCCGCCGGCCACGGCCAGGTCCCGGCAGCTCATCTCGATCGAGCACTGCCAGAAGTAGTGCTCGATGACGCTGGGGACCGGGTTCTCCAGGTTGCCGAAGGACGCCATGAAGTGGGCCAGCGCGGCGTTGCGGTCGCCGTGCCCGGCCTCGGAGTCGGCCACCACCTGGTCGAAGGCGAGGTCCGGGTTGCCGCTCTCCTCCCGCAGGAAGTGCAGCATCGAGGTGCTGGCGTCGCCGGTCAGGGTCTGCAGCCGGTCGGTGACCACCAGCGCGCCCGCGTTGATGAACGGGTTGCGCGGGATGCCGTTCTCCGCCTCCAGCTGGACCAGGGAGTTGAACGGCGTGCCCGACGGCTCGCGGCCCACCCGCTTCCAGATGCCGTCCTCACCGTGGCTGCCGGGGCTCTGGGCCATCACCAGCGCCAGCGAGAAGGTCTTGGAGATGGACTGGACGGAGAACGGCACCTCCCAGTCGCCGACGCCGTACACCGCACCGTGGATGTCGGCCACCGCGATCCCGAAACGGTCCGCGGAGACGCGTTCGAGCGCCGGTATGTAGTCGGCGACGCGCCCCTGGCGCACCAGCGGCCGGGCGTAGGCCGCTACCTCTTCGAGAACGGCCTGGTAGTCCATGCGCACACGCTAACCCGCCGTGACCTGCGCCCCCAGGGGAGCCCCCGTGAGTGACACCGCCCCACGGCAGGGGTGCCGCCCGCCCGCGCCGCCCGCGCCGGCTACGCCGGGTGGCTCATCCGTCTCGCGCCCCGTGCCCGTATCGCCGAGCCTGGCACGGGAACCCCACGGCGGTCCGCGCCGTTGATCCCTTACGACACGGACCTCACGGAGGTGGCACATGTCAGGGTTTCTCGACCGCGCCAAGGAGCAGGCACGGCAGGGGCTGGAGGCAGGCAAGCAGAAGGTCGACGAGGTCCAGCAGCAACGGGCCGGCAACGACCTGCTGAAGAGACTCGGCACCGCGTACTTCGCCGAACGGCGGGGCAGCGGCTCACCCGAGGCGACCCAGGACGCCCTCAACGCCCTGGAAGCGCACGTCAACGCCCACGGCGACGCCTTTCTGCACGGATAGCCGGACCGGGGCGGGTACGGCCCGAGGCGGCGGGCGGGGCCGGAATCGCTCGCTCATCCTCCGAACGGCCGGCCCGCTTTTGTCCGTTCCCCTCCCGCGGCGCGGCCTTGTCCCGTACAAGCGAGACAGGAGGCGGTGCGCGTCGGCGGCCGCCGTGTCCGCAACGGAGTGGGACATGTCCCAACCACTGTCCGCCGCCCGGTTCCGCCAGGCGCTCACCGCCGAGGGCCTGCGGCTCGCCGAGGTCACCGGCTGGGAGACGCACAACCGCAACAGCAAGGGGCCCTGGGGCCCGGTGCACGGGGTGATGGTGCATCACACCGGCACGTCCGGCGCCGACAGCACCGTCCAGCTCTGCTGGGACGGCCGCCCGGACCTGCCGGGGCCGCTGTGCCACGGCGTGATCACCAAGGACGGCACGGTGCATCTGGTCGGCTACGGCCGCGCCAATCACGCCGGCCTCGGCGACGGCGACGTCCTGCGCGCGGTGATCGCCGAGAAGCGGCTGCCGCCGGACGACGAGGCCGACACCGACGGCAACCCCTGCTTCTACGGCTTCGAGTGCGAGAACCTCGGCGACGGCAAGGACCCCTGGCCACCGGCGCAGCTGGAGGCCGTGGAGAAGGCCGCCGCGGCGCTGTGCCGGGCGCACGGCTGGACCGAGCGCTCGGTGATCGGGCATCTGGAGTGGCAGCCCGGCAAGATCGACCCGCGCGGCTACACCATGGACTGGCTGCGCGAGCGGATCGGCGACCGGCTGAAATGAGCACGCCGCGGTACGGGACCGGCCCGCCGCGCCGGCACCGGCGACAATGGGCCGGGTGACCCGCACCGTCCCCGGCCCGCAGCCGGACCCCCACACCCTGCGCCCGCGCCTGCCCTCGCCCGTCCAGGAGCTCACCGACGGGCCGTTCGCGCGCCGCGGGGTGCGGCTGCTGCTCAAGCGGGACGACCTGATCCACCCGGACCTGCCGGGCAACAAGTGGCGGAAGCTGGAGCCGAATCTGCGGGCCGCCGCCGCGGCCGGCGACCGCGCGCTGCTGACCTTCGGCGGCGCCTACTCCAACCACCTGCGGGCCACCGCCGCGGCCGGCCGGCTGCTGGGCTTCACCACCATCGGCGTGGTCCGCGGCGACGAGCTGGCCGGGCGGCCGCTCAATCCGTCGCTGGCCCGCTGCGCCGCCGACGGGATGCGGCTGCACTTCCTGGACCGGACCCGCTACCGCCGCGCCGGCGACCCGGACGTCCTCGCCGCCCTGCACGACCGCTTCGGCGCGTTCCGCGTGATACCCGAGGGCGGCAGCAACGCGCTCGCCGCCCGGGGCTGCACGCGGCTGGGCCGGGAGCTGCACGGGGTGGCGGACACGGTCGCGGTGGCCTGCGGCACCGGCGGCACCCTGGCCGGGCTCGCCGCCGGGCTGGGCCCGCGGCAGCGCGCCCTGGGCTTCCCCGTCCTCAAGGGCGGCCGCCCGCACTTCCTCCAGCAGGCGATCGGGACGCTGCAGACCGCCGCGTTCGGCGGCCCGCGCGGCGCCTGGCGGCTGGAGGACCGCTTCCACTGCGGCGGCTACGCCCGCAGCACCCCCGAGCTGGACGCGTTCGCGGACGCCTTCGAGGACCGGCACGGGCTGCCGCTGGAGCGGCTCTACGTCGCCAAGCTGCTGTACGGGCTGACGACGCTGGCCCGCGAGGGCGCCTTCGCCCCCGGCAGCACGGTCGCCGCCGTGATCACCGGCACACCCGGCACACCCGGCCCCGCCGCCTAGGACGCCACCTCCCGGTAGGCCGTCGCCTCCTCCAGGTCCAGCCGGCGCAGCAGGGTGCGCAGCATCTCGTCGTCGATCCGCCGGGCGTCCCGCAGCTGGACGAAGACCTGCCGTTCGGTGGCGATCATCTCGCGGGCCAGCCGCCGGTAGGTCTCGTCGGCGGACTCCCCGGTCTCCTCGTTGACCGCGCCGAGCCGCTCCCAGACGGAGTTGCGGCGCCGTTCCATGATCGTGCGCAGCCGGTCGGCGAGCGGCCCGGGCAGGGCGTTGCGGTCGTCCCGCAGCAGCTCCGCCAGCCGCTCCTCGGCGGCCCGCGAGGCCTCGTTCTGCGCCTGCGCCTCGGCCAGCGTCTGGGCCTGGGTGTCCCGGCCGGGCAGCTTCAGCAGGCGGATCAGCGGCGGCAGCGTCAGCCCCTGGACGACGAGGGTGGCGATGACGGTGGTGAAGGCCAGGAAGAGCACGAGGTTGCGGGCCGGGAAGGCGGCCGAGCCGTGCCCCTCCGGGATGGAGAACGCGATGGCCAGCGACACCACCCCGCGCATCCCGGCCCAGCCGATGATGACCGGTGAGGTCCAGTTGACCCCCGGTTCGCGGGCGCGGATCCGGGCCGACAGGACGCGCGGCAGATAGGTGCCCGGAAAGACCCACACGAAGCGCGCCAGGACCACGATCAGGAACAGCACCACCGCGTACCCCAGGGCCTGCGGCCCGCCGAACCGTCCCAGGCCGCGCAGCACCACCGGCAGCTGGAGCCCGATCAGCGCGAAGACGGCGGACTCCAGGATGAAGGAGACCACCTTCCACACCGCCTCCTCCTGGAGCCGGGTCTCGAAGTCGACCTGCCAGGACCGGTGGCCCAGGTAGAGGCCGACCACGACCACGGCCAGCACCCCGGAGGCCCCGAACTGCTCGGCCGTCGCGTAGGCGACGAACGGGATGAGCAGCGAGAGGGTGTTCTCCAGCAGCGCCGATTCGCACAGCCGCACCCGCAGCCAGTGCAGCGGCACCATCAGCACGACACCGATGCCGATGCCGCCCAGGGACGCGACGGCGAACTCCCTGACGCCCTCCCCCCAGGTGGTGGCCGCACCGAGAGCGGCGGCCAGCGCGACCTTGTACGCGGTGATCGCGGTGGCGTCGTTGACCAGCGACTCGCCCTGGAGAATCGTGGTGATCCGGTGCGGCAGCCCGAGCCGGCGGGCGATGGCGGTGGCCGCGACGGCGTCCGGCGGGGCGATCACCGCGCCCAGGACGAGCGCGGCGGTCAGCGGCAGGTCCGGGATGACGAGGTAGGCCGCATAGCCCACCGCCACCGTGGCGAACAGGACGTAGCCGACCGACAGCAGCGCCACCGGCCGCAGATTGGCCCGCAGGTCCAGATACGAGCTGTCCAGCGCCGCGGTGTGCAGCAGGGGCGGCAGCACCAGCGGCAGCACGATGTGCGGATCGAGGGTGTAGTCGGGCAGGCCGGGGACGGTGGAGGCCGCGAGCCCCGCGGCGACCAGCAGCAGCGGCGCGGGGACGGGCGTGCGGCGCGCCAGTCCGGCGACCGCCGCGCTCCCCGCGACCAGCAACAACAGCGGCATGACAGCCATCGGTCCCGTCCCGTCCCCGTGTCCTGTGCCGGCCGGCCCGGCGATCTAACCTGGCCATCATGAGCGAGTGCACGCACGTTCCCGGACTGCCGCGCGCCGAGCCGGCCCCGCTGAGCGCCACCTGCCTGGAGTGCCTGGCCGTCGGCAGTCACCCCGTACAGCTGCGGCTGTGCCTGGTCTGCGGCCATGTCGGCTGCTGCGATTCGTCGCCGTTCCGGCACGCCACCGGGCACTTCGAGGAGACCGGCCATCCCGTGATGCGGACCTTCGAGCCGGGTGACTCCTGGCGCTGGTGCTTCGTCGACCAGCAGCTGGTGTGAAGGCCGGGCGGGGTCGGTTTAGCCTTCGGACATGATCCGCCGAGCGACCCCCGACGACGTCCCCGTCCTCCTGGCCATGATCGGCGAGCTGGCCGCGTACGAGCGCGAGCCGCAGGCCGCCCGGGCCACCGGGCCGCAGCTCCAGGAGGCCCTCTTCGGCCCGCAGCCGGCCGCCTTCGCGCTGATCGCGGAGGCCGGCGGCGCCCCGGTCGGCTTCGCCCTGTGGTTCCGGAACTTCTCGACGTGGACGGGCACGCACGGTGTCTACCTGGAGGACCTCTACGTCCGCCCCGAGGCCCGCGGGGGCGGCCACGGCAAGGCACTGCTCGCGGCCCTCGCGGAGATCTGCGTGGCCCGCGGATACGAGCGTTTCGAGTGGTCGGTCCTGGATTGGAATGAACCGTCCATCGGCCTTTACCGGTCGATCGGTGCCCGCCCCATGGACGGATGGACGGTCTTCCGGCTCACTGGGGAGGCACTGCACGACCTCGCGGCCACCGCGCGCGTCAACGGAGCGTAATCGGCATCGATTTGACAGTGCACACCCCTAGCCACTTTCCGTACCCGTCGATTTACAATCAGTGACAGCGGTGGCGTCGGAAGAACCGGGGCCGGATCGCCCCGGGACGGCAGTCGTCCTTCTTCCGGGCGACACCGGCCCGCAGATCGCGATAGCGTCACAGCCGAACCATGCGTCGCGCCTGATCGTTCTCCTTTCACCCGAGGGGAGAAAAGGGGCCGGCGCCCATCCCGAACAACGCGAATATCGCGCATTTCCAGCTCAACCAGCTTGTGCCACCTTGGAGGTGAGGGTGTCCCAGATCGCAGGCGAGCCCGGGACTCAGGACTTCGTGGAAGTCCGTCTGCCCGCTGCGGGTGCCTACCTGTCCGTGCTGCGTACGGCCACGGCCGGTCTCGCAGCCCGCTTGGACTTCACCCTCGACGAGATCGAGGATCTGCGCATCGCGGTCGACGAGGCCTGCGCGATCCTTCTGCAACAGGCCGTCCCCGGCAGTGTGCTGAGCTGCGTCTTCCGTCTGATCGACGACGCGCTCCAGGTCACGGTGTCGGCCCCGACGACCGACGGCCGCGCCCCGGAGCGCGACACCTTCGCCTGGACGGTGCTCTCCGCGCTGGCCGGCAAGGTCGATTCCACCGTCGCCGAGGACCAGACGGTCACCATCAGTCTGTACAAGGAGCGCGGCGCCGGTCCCGGACCGTCATGACCGAACAGGGGGCCCCGTGAAAGATCTCGAACGCGGCGGGCGGATGGCGGCCGGTGCCACCATCCCCGGGCAGCAGGCCCGGCCGCATCCGGTGGGCGTGCCCCACCACGGCGGCCGGTTGAATGCGGCGGAGCAGGCAGAGCGGGCGGACCACATGGAGCAGAGCGAGCAGCCGGGACAGCAGGAGCATCAGCACGACGCCCCGGCCCCCGCACACCAGCCGCGGGATCACCAGCATTCCCAGGAGCCGCACGACCGCAGCGGCGCACGGGCGATGTTCTACGAACTGCGCGGACTGCCCGACGGCTCCCCGCAGCGCGCGGAGCTGCGCAACGCCCTCGTGCGGATGCATCTGCCGCTCGTCGAGCATCTGGCCCGGCGGTTCCGCAACCGCGGGGAGCCGCTGGACGATCTGACCCAGGTCGCCACCATCGGTCTGATCAAATCCGTGGACCGCTTCGACCCGGACCGCGGCGTGGAGTTCTCCACCTACGCCACCCCCACCGTCGTCGGCGAGATCAAACGGCACTTCCGTGACAAGGGCTGGGCGGTCCGCGTCCCGCGCCGCCTCCAGGAGCTGCGGCTGTCGCTGACCACCGCGACCGCCGAGCTGTCCCAGCGGCACGGCCGTGCCCCCACCGTCCACGAGCTGGCCGAGCATCTGGCGATCTCCGAGGAGGAGGTCCTGGAGGGCCTGGAGTCCGCCAACGCGTACAGCACGCTCTCCCTGGACGTCCCGGACACGGACGACGAGTCCCCCGCGGTCGCCGACACCCTCGGCGCCGAGGACGAGGCGTTGGAGGGGGTCGAGTACCGCGAATCCCTCAAGCCGCTGCTGGAGGACCTCCCGCCGCGGGAGAAGAAGATCCTGCTGCTGCGGTTCTTCGGCAACATGACCCAGTCGCAGATCGCCCAGGAGGTCGGCATCTCCCAGATGCACGTCTCCCGGCTCCTGGCCCGCACCCTCGCCCAGCTGCGCGACAAGCTGCTCGTCGAGGAGTGACCGGACCCGGCAAGCGAAGCCGGGCGGCGGGGCGTGAGAACGGAGCAGGGGCGGGATCCCGGTGAGGATCCCGCCCCTTCGTCCGCTTCGGCCCGGGCTCCGTCAGGGAGCTTCCCGCGGCCCGATGCCCAGGGCCTCGGTGGCGGTCGGATTGACCAGCAGGACGAGGACGACCAGCGCGGCCACGGCCAGTGCGATGCCGGCCACGATCAGCGCCCCGCCGCCGTGCACCAACGTCCAGGCCACCGGCAGCGCCACGATCTGGGTGATCAGCGAGGGGCCCCGGCTCCAGCGCCGGCGCAGCCACAGCCCGCGCGCGGCCACCAGCGGCAGCACCGCGAGCGCGAGCACGGTCAGCCCGCCCATCTCCGCCTGCTGCGCGCTGTCCGGCGCACCGGCCAGCCCCATGATCAGCATGTACGCGCCGAGGGCGGCCAGCGCCAGCCCCTCGGCCGCGGTGAGCGCCGCGGCGGCGCTCAGCCGCGCGGGCCGCGGTCCGGCCGGCTCGTGGGCGGCGGGGGCGTCGGCGGCTCGGGACACGGACTGCTTCTGCTGACTGCTCACCCCAGCAGGGTAGCGCCGGCGGGCACCGCCGCCGGGGGTGCCCCGGAGGCGGACAGGGCGTGAGTCGGGTACCAGCAGGTAGGTACGCTGCTCCATATGCGCGCACTCCTCGTGGTCAATCCCGCCGCCACCACCACCAGTGCCCGCACCCGTGAAGTGCTCACCCACGCGCTCGCCAGCGACCTCAAACTGGAGGTCGCAGAGACGCGGTACCGCGGACACGCGCGTGATCTCGCCCGCGAGGCCACCGAGGGCGGGCAGACCGATCTGGTCGTGGCGCTCGGCGGTGACGGCACGGTCAACGAGGTCGTCAACGGCCTCCTGGCGAACGGCCCCGACCCGGACTCCCACCCCCGGCTGGCCGTCGTCCCCGGCGGCTCCACCAATGTCTTCGCCCGCGCCCTGGGGCTGCCCAACGACGTGGTGGAGGCGACCGGCGCCCTGCTGGACGCCCTGCGCGACGGCAGCGAGCGCACCATCGGCCTGGGCCTGGCCGCCGGCACCCCCGGCACCGAGGACGAGGGCGTACCGGAACGCTGGTTCACCTTCTGCGCGGGCTTCGGTTTCGACGCCGGTGTCGTCGGCCGCGTCGAGCAGCAGCGCGAACGCGGCAAGCGTTCGACGCACGCCCTGTACGTGCGACAGGTCGTACGACAGTTCCTGGGCGAGGCGAACCGCCGGCGGGGCGTGATCACCCTCGAACGCCCGGGCGGCACCGAGGGCGCGGCCGAGCTGGTCGAGAACCTCGCGCTGGCCATAATCTGCAACACCGCTCCGTGGTCCTACCTGGGCAATCGGCCGATCTATCCGTCCCCGGACGCCTCGTTCGACACGGCCCTGGATGTGTTCGCACTGAGCAAGCTCTCGCCGGCCGCGGTGGCCCGTTACGCCACCCAGCTACTGGCGTCAACACCCGAGCGCGGGCCCCACGGCAAGCACGCACTCTCACATCACGACCTCACGAACTTCACCTTGCATTCGCAGGTTCCACTGCCCTTCCAGATGGACGGTGACCACCTGGGGCTGCGCACGAGTGTGACGTTCACAGGCGTTCGCCGTGCACTGCGTGTGATTGTGTGAGCAGTAGAGCCCAAAGTCCTTTCACTCGAACGTTTAGACTGGTTTCCACCCCCTGGAATGACGGCTGTGAGCTAGGCGACACCAAGGATTCAAAAAAAAGTTTCCGGAAGGGGTTGTATCCGCAGCCGAGGTTTGCGAGTCTCTTCCTGGCGATCGGGACGGCCGCTTCACCGGCCCCCTTGAGAGCCCGAATCCTCTCCCTCATTCCACAGGACCACACCAGCTCTCCGCTGGAGTTCGGCCCTTCCCTTGCGGGGGGATTCGTGAAAGCGTTCACATTCACAAGCAACGATCCCGTCATCACGAGGAGATGGAGCAGCCATGGACTGGCGTCACCGCGCCGTTTGCCGCGAGGAAGACCCCGAGCTCTTCTTCCCCATCGGCAACACCGGTCCTGCGCTCCTGCAGATCGAGGAAGCCAAGGCCGTCTGCCGCCGCTGCCCCGTCATGGAGCAGTGCCTGCAGTGGGCGCTCGAGTCCGGCCAGGACTCCGGCGTCTGGGGTGGTCTGAGCGAGGACGAGCGCCGCGCGATGAAGCGCCGTGCAGCTCGCAACCGGGCGCGCAACGCCAGCGCCTGAGCCAGTAGCCCCGTGGCCCCCGAGCCGCAGCGCGCAGTACCCCCGACGATGCACTTCCGGAGCTGATCAGCCCGGTTATCGCATCTCAGAGCTTTGAGCCCCGGACCGGATGGGTCCGGGGCTTGCTGCTGTTCGGGGGCGGGTGCGGGCCCGGCGCGCGGGCAACGTGCCGCGCTCAGTGCTGCTTCTCGGCCTCCACGGGTACGTCGAGGACCACCCGGGTACCGCGCTCGGGGGCCGGCACCATGTCGAACGTGCCGCCCAACTCCCCCTCCACCAGGGTCCGTACGATCTGCAGCCCGAGGTTGCCGGCCCGCTGCGGATCGAAGTTCTCGGGCAGGCCGCGGCCGTTGTCCTGGATGGTGACCAGCAGCCGCTGTTCGGTCCGGCTGCCGCCGCGCACCGCGCCCACCTCGACCGTCCCGTGCTCGGCCGGACCGAAGGCGTGCTCCAGGGCGTTCTGCAGGACCTCGGTGAGCACCATCGACAGCGGGGTGGCCACCTCGGCGTCCAGGATGCCGAAGCGTCCGGTGCGGCGGGTGGTCACCTTGCCCGGGGAGATCTCCGCCACCATGGCCAGCACCCGGTCCGCGATCTCGTCGAACTCGACCCGCTCGTCGTGGGTCTGGGACAGCGTCTCGTGCACGATCGCGATCGAACCGACCCTGCGGACGGCCTCGTTGAGCGCCTCGCGGCCCTGTGCGGAATCCATCCGGCGGGACTGGAGCCGCAACAGCGCGGCTACTGTCTGCAAATTGTTCTTCACCCGGTGGTGGATTTCCCGGATGGTGGCGTCCTTGGTGATCAGTTCCCGTTCGCGGCGTCGCAGTTCGGTCACATCGCGCAACAAAACCAGCGAACCGATGTGAGTTCCCTTGGGTTTGAGGGGAATAGCGCGCAATTGGATGACGCCTTCATTTCCCTCCACCTCGAATTCCCGGGGGGCCCAGCCGCTGGCGAGCTTGACCAGTGCCTCGTCCACCGGGCCGCGGGCGGGGGCGAGTTCGGCGGTGGCCCGGCCGAGGTGGTGGCCCACCAGGTCGGCGGCGAGACCGAGGCGGTGGTAGGCGGACAGGGCGTTGGGGCTGGCGTACTGGACGACGCCCTCCCCGTCGAGCCGGATCAGTCCGTCGCCGGCGCGCGGCGAGGCGTCCATGTCGACCTGCTGGCCGGGGAAGGGGAAAGTGCCCGCGGCGATCATCTGGGCCAGGTCGGAGGCGCTCTGGAGGTAGGTCAGCTCCAGGCGGCTGGGGGTGCGCACGGTCAGCAGGTTGGTGTTGCGGGCGATCACCCCGAGTACCCGGCCCTCGCGGCGCACGGGAATGGACTCGACGCGCACCGGCACCTCCTCGCGCCACTCCGGGTCGCCCTCGCGCACGATGCGGCCCTCGTCCAGGGCGGAGTCCAGCATCGGGCGCCGGCCGCGGGGGACGAGATGGCCGACCATGTCGTCCTGGTACGAGGTGGGACCCGTATTGGGCCGCATCTGGGCGACCGAGACATAGCGGGTGCCGTCGAGGGTGGGCACCCACAGCACCAGATCGGCGAAGGAGAGGTCGGAGAGCAGCTGCCACTCCGAGACCAGCAGATGGAGCCACTCGAGGTCGGTGTCGCTCAGAGCGGTGTGCTGGCGTACGAGATCGTTCATGGAGGGCACGTCACGGAGCCTACCGGCGTACGCTGTAGTCGAGGTGTCTGCATGGGCATGGACAAGTGAGAATGGTCTAGTCCAGAATGCGGCAAAGGCCTCCGTTCTCCCCGCACAGGAGAACGGAACGAGGCCGCAGGCGCTCTCTGCCCTGACTGCGCCGAGGCCTCCGATCGACCGGTTCCCGGACGGGACCCGCACCCCTACCGCACACAGGGGTGTCTCCCGCCCGCAAGAGGGAGCCGGCCGATGTCAGCTCCGGGCTGCGGTGCCGGACAGGTTGAGGGTCCTGTCCCGGCGCCGCGGCCCGCGGGTGTTTCCGGGGCCGTTGCCGGATCGGGCGCAACCGCTGCCGGGCCGTCCGCGCACCCCGCCCCGAGAAGGTGCCCTCTCCCCCATCCCGCCGCTCGCGACAGCGAGTTCACCGTCGCGCCGCCGGCCGTCCCGGGCATCGCCCTGCCCCTTCGGTCCGTGCCTCGCCGTGACCCACCTCCACCGGCCCGCGCGTGACCGCAAATCACGGCCCCGGCCCGGCGGCGCCGCCCTGCCCCGGTGACCCCGCTCTGCTAGATTGGTCTATACCACACGAGATTCTCCAGAACGGCAGGCCAAGCGTGGAAGTTGTCATCGTTCCGGATGCCATGGCGGGCGGCGAGCTGATCGCGGAGGCCCTCGCGGCCCTGCTGCGCCGCACGCCCGACGCCCTGCTCGGTGTGGCCACCGGCTCCACCCCGCTGCCCGTCTACGAGGCCCTGGCCGCACGGGTGCGGGCCGGGTCGGTGGACGCCTCACGGGCGCGCATCTGCCAGCTCGACGAGTACGTGGGCCTGCCCGCCGGGCACCCCGAGTCCTACCGTTCGGTGGTGCTGCGCGAGGTGGTCGAGCCGCTCGGTCTCGACGCGGACTCCTTCATGGGGCCCGACGGCACGGCCGAGGACGTGCAGGCCGCCTGCGTGGCGTACGACGCCGCACTGCGCGCGGCAGGCGGGGTGGACCTCCAGTTGCTGGGCATCGGCACCGACGGGCACATCGGCTTCAACGAGCCCTGTTCGTCGCTCGCTTCGCGGACCCGGATCAAGACGCTGACCCGGCAGACCCGCGAGGACAACGCCCGGTTCTTCGACAGTCCCGAGGAGGTGCCGCACCACGTCATCACCCAGGGCATCGGCACCATCCTGGAGGCCCGTCACCTGGTGCTGCTCGCCACCGGAGCGGGCAAGGCCGACGCCGTGGCGCGGGCCGTCGAGGGGCCCCTCACCGCGCTGGTCCCGGCCTCGGCCCTCCAGCTCCACCCGCACGCGACGGTCGTCGTGGACGAGGCCGCCGCCGCGAAGCTGACGCTCGCCGACTACTTCCGCGCCACCTACGCCGCGAAGCCGCACTGGCAGGGCCTCTGACGGTCCCGGGGCTCCCGGGCGGGGCGCTCAGTCCCCGCCGGGGAGGGGGCGACGCCCGGTGAGGACCTCGGCTGCGGCCAGGCCGCAGACGCGGGCGGCGCCGTGGGTGGCGAGGTGCAGTGCGCCCCGGGGCGGGGCCTGCGGGACGCCCATCTCGACGACCACGGTCTCGGGGCGGGCAGCGAGCAAGGCGTCGAGGGCCGCGGCCATCCAGGGGTGGCGGTGCACGTCGCGGACCACGGCGACCGGGCGGCGCCCGGCGGCCGCCGTGAGCAGCCCGTCGAGCAGCGCGGGGGTACCGGCCGCGGTGGCGGACTCCTCGGTGCAGGTGATCGTGGTGGTGCCGGGGAGCTCCCGGGTCAGTTCGGCGGCGACGCCCCAGGGGGTCTCGTCACCCACGGCGATGTTGGCCAGCGGCGTGAAGGCCGCGACGCAGACGGGCCCGGTCAGCGGGGCGAACGGGCCGGCGGCGGTGGCGCGCACGGCGCGCCGGGCGGCGGTCAGGCCGATCCCGGGGGCCGGCGCGGCGCCCCGCCCCGGTCCGGTGCGCCGGGTCCAGCGCGCCAGGGCACGTACCCGTGCCGCGGCGTCGGCCAGCCGCGCTTCGGGCAGTTCGCCGGTCCGCACCGCCCGCACCAGCGCGTCGCGCAGCCGCAGCACGGTGTCCTCGTCCGCCAGGCCGCCGCCCACACAGAGCGCGTCCGCGCCGGCCGCGACGGCCAGCACGCCGCCCCGTTCGAGACCGTAGGCGGCGGAGAGGGCCCGCATCTCCAGCCCGTCGGTGACGATCAGCCCGTCGAAGCCGAGCCCGCCCTCCCCGACGGGGCCGCGCAGCAGACCGCCCAGCGCGGCCGGGCTGAGCGTGGCGGGGCGCTCGGGGTCGAGGGCGGGCAGCAGGAGGTGCGCGCTCATCACGGCGCGGGTGCCGGCGGCGACGGCGGCCCGGAACGGGACCAGTTCGCGTTCCTGGAGGGTGGCCAGGCCGGCGGTGATCCGCGGCAGGTCGTGGTGGGAGTCGACGGCGGTGTCCCCGTGGCCGGGGAAGTGCTTGGTGCAGGCGGCGACGCCGGCGGACTGCAGCCCCTCGACGTAGGCGGCGGTGTGCCGGGCGACCAGCCGCGGATCGTCGCCGAAGGAGCGGACGCCGATGACCGGGTTGGCGGGGTCGGAGTTGACGTCGGCGCAGGGCGCCCAGTTGAGGGTGATCCCGCAGTCGGCCAGCCGCCGGCCGAGTTCCCGGGCGACGTCGCGGGTCAGGGCGGTGTCGTCGACGGCGCCGAGCGCGTGGTTGCCGGGGAAGGAGGAGCCGCCGCGCACTTCGAGGCGGGTGACGTCGCCGCCCTCCTCGTCGAGGGCGACCAGTAGGTCCTCGCGTTCGGCGCGCAACCGGGCGGTGAGGGCGGCGAGTTGCGCGGGGTCGGTGACATTGCGGCCGAAGAGGCCGACCGAGGTCAGGCCCTCACCGAGCCGGCGCAGCAGCCAGTCGGGGGCAGTGGTGCCGGTGAAGCCCGGCTGGAGGACGGCGAGGGCGTCACGGGTGAGGGTGTCGGCGGGGCGTACCGCGCGGATGGGAGGGGTCATGGACTGTGTCATCCCTTCACTGCGCCGGAGGGGGCCGCCGACCGCCTTGCGTGGCGGGAACAGGGGAAGGAGCGGAGCCGGGAGGAAGCGTGGCGGCCTCGGTCCGGCTGCCGGTCCGCCGCGCCCGCACCCGTGCGTCCCCGCATTCTCCCCCCGGGACCCGGTGTGGTCTTTAATGGTTTAGACCAGTTTCGCAGCCTGGCCCAGACCTTTCGGGGTGTCAAGAGGTGTATAAGAGTCGCTGCCAGGTCCGGCACCCGGCCGACATCCAACGGGCCGGGACCGGCGACCGCGCACGGGGAACACTCCCGTGCCACGATGTGAGCCGCTACGTACGGAGGAGCCGGTGACGGCAGCACGACAGGGGTCGGAGAGGCAGGTCATGGAGACGGACGGGGGCGGCACCGCCGACAGCGGCGCACGGACCGCGCGGGTGCCCAAGTACTACCGGCTCAAGAGGCACTTGCTGGACATCACCGAGACCCTGCCGCCCGGCACCCCGGTCCCGCCCGAGCGCACCCTCGCCACGGAGTTCGACACCTCGCGCACCACGGTGCGCCAGGCGCTGCAGGAACTGGTCGTCGAGGGCCGGCTGGAGCGCATCCAGGGCAAGGGCACCTTCGTCGCCAAGCCCAAGGTCTCCCAGGCGCTGCAACTGACTTCCTACACGGAGGACATGCGGGCGCAGGGCCTGGAGCCGGCCTCGCAGCTGCTGGACATCGGGTACGTCACCGCCGACGACCGGCTCGCCGGGCTGCTGGACATCGCCACCGGCGGCCGGGTGCTGCGCATCGAACGGCTCCGGCTGGCCAGCGGTGAGCCGATGGCCATCGAGATCACCCATCTGTCGGCCAAGCGCTTCCCCGCGCTGCGCCGCAACCTCGTCAAGTACACGTCCCTGTACACCGCGCTGGCCGAGGTCTACGACGTCCGGCTGGCCGAGGCCGAGGAGACCATCGAGACCTCCCTGGCCACCCCGCGCGAGGCCGGGCTGCTGGGCACGGACGTCGGACTGCCGATGCTGATGCTCTCCCGGCACTCGCTCGACGCCCAGGGGCAGCCGGTGGAGTGGGTGCGCTCGGTCTACCGCGGCGACCGCTACAAGTTCGTGGCCAATCTGCGCCGCCCCACGGACTGACCGCCGCCCCGCGGGCCGGGCGTCCGGCGGCCGGGCCGGGCGCAAGGTGGATTCTTGATACCGATATGCGGACAGCTAGTGACGCGCGCCACGCCCCTGCCATAGATTTCCAGCCGATCGCACAGGAGACCGCCAGGGGACGGAGCAACGGTCATGACACAGTCAGCTGCACCACCGGATCGCAGACCGGTCGTCACGCCCACGCGGGTGATCGCCGGAGTCTGCCTGCTCGCTCCGTTCGTCGCCATGCTGTGGGTCAGCTCGTACGCGCGGGTCGAGCCGACGCTCATCGGGATCCCGTTCTTCTACTGGTACCAGATGGCCTGGGTGCTGCTCTCGACCGCGCTCACCATGATCGCGTACAAGCTCGTGCAGCGTGAGCAGCGGGCGCGCAAGGGCGGTGGGTCGCAGTGAACCCGATCACGACCGCGCCGCAGGCCGCCACCGTGCTGGCCGGCTCCGCGACCAAGGGCGTCAACGGCGTGGCCCTCGCCGTCTTCGTCTTCTTCTTCCTCGCCGTGACGGTCATGGGCTTCCTGGCCGCCCGCTGGCGCAAGGCCGACGAGTCCGCCAGCCTCGACGAATGGGGGCTGGGCGGCCGCAGCTTCGGCACCTGGGTGACGTGGTTCCTGCTGGGCGGCGACCTCTACACCGCGTACACCTTCGTGGCCGTGCCGGCGGCGATCTACGCGGCGGGCGCGGCGGGCTTCTTCGCCGTGCCGTACACGATCCTGGTCTACCCGCTCATCTTCACCTTCCTGCCGCGCCTGTGGTCGGTCTCGCACAAGCACGGCTACGTCACCACCTCCGACTTCGTGCGCGGCCGCTTCGGCTCCAAGGGCCTGTCGCTGGCCGTGGCGCTCACCGGCATCCTCGCCACGATGCCCTACATCGCGCTCCAGCTGGTCGGCATCCAGGCCGTCCTGGACGTGCTGGGCATCGGCGGCGGCGAGAACACCAACTGGTTCGTCAAGGACCTGCCGCTGCTGATCGCGTTCGCCGTGCTGGCCGCGTACACCTACTCCTCGGGGCTGCGGGCGCCGGCGCTGATCGCGTTCGTCAAGGACGGGCTGATCTATCTCGTCATCACCGTGGCGATCATCTACATCCCGATCAAGCTCGGCGGCTTCGACGCGATCTTCCACTCGGCCGGCAAGGCCCTCTCCCAGCCCGGCGCCGTCCCCGGCAAACCGCGCGGTGAGCTGGTCAGCGGGCCCAACGCCCAGTGGGCGTACGCGACCCTGGCGCTCGGCTCGGCGCTGGCGCTGTTCATGTACCCGCACTCGATCACCGCGACGCTGTCCTCGCGCAGCCGCAACGTGATCCGCCGCAACACCACGATCCTGCCGCTGTACTCCCTGATGCTCGGGCTGCTGGCGCTGCTGGGCTTCATGGCGATCAAGGCCGGCACGGACATCCAGGGCAATCCCCAGCTGGCCATCCCGCAGCTCTTCGAGGACATGTTCCCGAGCTGGTTCACCGGCGTGGCGTTCGCCGCGATCGGCATCGGCGCGCTGGTGCCGGCGGCCATCATGTCGATCGCCGCGGCCAACCTGTTCACCCGCAACGTCTACAAGGACTTCCTCAAGCCGGACGCCACGCCCGCGCAGGAGCACAAGGTCGCCAAGCTGGTCTCGCTGCTGGTGAAGGTCGGCGCGCTGGTCTTCGTCCTGACCATGGACAAGACCGTCGCGATCAACTTCCAGCTGCTGGGCGGGATCTGGATCCTGCAGACCATGCCGTCGCTGGTCGGCGGCCTGTTCACCCGCTGGTTCCACCGCTGGGCGCTGCTGACCGGCTGGGCGGTCGGCATGCTCTACGGCACGCTCGCGGCGTACGGCGTGGCCAGCCCGACCCAGGCGCACTTCGGCGGCTCCAGCAAGGAGATCCCCGGCATCGGTGAGATCGGCTACATCGGTCTGACCGCCTTCGTCCTGAACGTCGTGGTGACGGTCGTGCTGACCTTCGCCCTGAAGGCCGCCAAGGCTCCCGACGGCATCGACGAGACCAGCCCCGCGGACTACACGGCGGACGCCGGGGACCGGGGCGTCGTCGTCGACCTGCCGCCCGCCACGGCGGGCGCGCCGGCCGGCCACTGAGACCGCTCGCCCGCGCACGGCCAAAGGGCCGCCGCGTCCCCCGCCGGGGGGCGCGGCGGCCCTTTCCGCGTCACCCCGTTCGCATCGTCCCCGCGCGCCCGGCACACTGGACGGCGGGCCTTCCGCACGGGCCCGGCAGGGCGCACGGACGGCCGTCAGGCGGCCCCCGCGCGCGGCCTGAAGAGGGCGGCTCCCGGCCCTTCCCGCAGGGGTTCTGAGGGCCCGTCGCGGGCTCCGGCGAGCCGCCGGCGGTGGGCACCCCGCCGGAGTGGTATGACACAGCGACACAAGATGTGGGGGTGCGTGCGGGCGGCAGCACAAGATGTATGCTCGTCCTCGCTGTCGCCGCAGGGGAATCCGGTGGGAATCCGGAACTGTCCCGCAACGGTGCAGGAGCGCGCTTCCACGGCCGGAAATCGGCCCCGTCGCGCGCCCGGAGTCCGAGGACCTGCCGACGGTACGTCCGCACCGCCATGGGTGCGGACGTCGATACGTCCGGGCCCCGAGGGCTGGGCCGGTGGACGCCGCGTGGTGCGCCCGCGCACCCCTGACCGTGTCGGGGTGCCGCATGCCCGCGTGCGCCCGTCGCGCCCCGCCCCGCACGGCCCCCGCCGAGTGAGGGAGAGCATCACGTGACCATCGCGCCAACGGAGCCCGCGTCAGACGCCGAGGTCGTGCCGCCTGCGGTGGCCGTGTCCGCCGGTGCCGACGGCGGTCCGGGCGAGGACGGCCCGGGAGTCGCCCTGCTGCGCACCCTGACCGAGCTGACCGCGGACCTCACCGCGACCGACCCCGGCAAGGTGGCCGCCGCCGCCCTGCGCGGCCGGCACGCGGGCTCGGACGAGGCCGAACTGCGGTCGCTGGCCACCGATGCCGCGGCCGGTCTGATCGGTGACGAGCCGCAGTACTCCAAGCTCGCCGCGCGCCTGCTCACCCTCGCCGTCGCCGAGGAGGCCGCCGGACAGGGCGCCGTCTCGTTCTCCGCCTCCGTCGCGACCGGCCACCGTGAGGGGCTGATCGCCGACGAGACCGCGCAGTTCGTGGCGCGCCACGCGGACCGGCTGGACGCGCTGGTCGAGCGGGCGCTGGCCGACGGCGCCGACGACCGCTTCGGCTACTTCGGGCTGCGCACCCTGCACTCGCGCTACCTGCTGCGCCACCCCACCACCCGTCAGGTCATCGAGACCCCGCAGCACTTCCTGCTCCGGGTGGCCTGCGGCCTGGCGGAGGACCACAGCGAGCGCGCGCTGGACGACGTCGCCGAGCTGTACCGCCTCACCAGCACGCTGTCCTACCTGCCCTCCTCCCCCACCCTCTTCAACTCCGGCACCCGCCACCCGCAGATGTCGTCCTGCTACCTGCTGGACTCCCCGCTGGACGAGCTGGACTCGATCTACGACCGCTACCACCAGGTCGCGCGGCTGTCCAAGCACGCCGGCGGCATCGGGCTGTCGTACTCCCGTATCCGCGCCCGCGGTTCGCTGATCCGCGGCACCAACGGGCACTCCAACGGCATCGTGCCGTTCCTGCGCACCCTGGACGCCTCGGTGGCCGCCGTGAACCAGGGCGGCCGGCGCAAGGGCGCCGCCTGCGTCTACCTGGAGACCTGGCACGCGGACATCGAGGAGTTCCTGGAGCTGCGCGACAACACCGGTGAGGAGGCCCGCCGCACCCACAACCTGAACATCGCCCACTGGATCCCGGACGAGTTCATGCGCCGGGTCGAGGCGGACGCCGACTGGTCGCTGTTCTCGCCCGCGGACGCCCCCGAGCTGGTGGACCTGTGGGGCGCGGAGTTCGACGCCGCCTACCGCAAGGCCGAGGCCGAGGGCCGGGCGGCCAAGCAGATCCCGGCGCGGGTGCTGTACTCCCGGATGATGCGCACCCTGGCGCAGACCGGCAACGGCTGGATGACGTTCAAGGACGCCGCCAACCGCACCGCCAACCAGACCGCCGAGCCCGGCCACGTGGTGCACTCCTCCAACCTGTGCACCGAGATCCTGGAGGTGACGGACGACGGGGAGACCGCGGTCTGCAACCTGGGGTCGGTCAACCTCTCGGCGCACCTGGGCGACGAGACCGCCGGCTGGGAGGAGGCGATGGACTGGGAGCGGCTGGACGCCACGGTCCGCACCGCCGTCACCTTCCTCGACCGCGTGGTGGACATCAACTTCTACCCGACCGAGCAGGCCGGGGCCTCCAACTCCCGCTGGCGCCCGGTGGGGCTGGGCCTGATGGGCCTGCAGGACGTCTTCTTCCGGCTGCGGCTGCCCTTCGACTCGCCCGAGGCGCGGGAGCTGTCCACCCGGATCTCCGAGCGGATCATGCTCGCCGCGTACGAGGCGTCCGCCGACCTCGCCGAGCGGCACAGCCCGCACCCGGCCTGGTCCGCGACCCGCACCGCCCGCGGCGTGCTGCACCCGGACCACTACCCGAACGCCGAGCCGCGCTGGGCCGACCGCTGGGCGGCGCTGCGCACCCGGATCGCGTCGACCGGTATGCGCAACTCGCTGCTGCTGGCGATCGCGCCGACCGCGACCATCGCCTCCATCGCGGGCGTGTACGAGTGCATCGAGCCGCAGGTCTCCAACCTCTTCAAGCGCGAGACGCTCTCCGGGGAGTTCCTCCAGGTCAACGCCTACCTCATCGAGGAGCTCAAGGCGCTGGGGCTGTGGGACGCACGGACCCGCGACGCGCTGCGCGAGGCCAACGGCTCGGTGCAGGACGTCACCTGGATCCCCGAGGAGGTCCGGGCGCTGTACCGCACCGCCTGGGAGATCCCGCAGCGCTCGCTGATCGACATGGCCGCGGCCCGTACGCCGTACCTCGACCAGAGCCAGTCGCTGAACCTCTTCATGGCGTCGCCGACCATCGGCAAGCTCAGCTCGATGTACGCCTACGCCTGGAAGCGCGGCATCAAGACGACGTACTACCTGCGTTCGCGGCCGGCGACCCGGATCGCCCAGTCCGCCCGCGGCGGCGCCGCCGCGACCGCGCCCGTGCCGCAGCAGGCCACCGACCCCGAGGCCGTCGCCTGCTCCCTGGAAAACCCCGAGTCCTGCGAGGCCTGCCAGTAATGACCACCGCACCCGAGAAGAACGCCTCCGCGGCCCACACCACCACCACCGGCACCAAGAACCTCCTGGACCCGGGCTTCGAGCTGACGCTGCGCCCCATGCGGTACCCGGATTTCTACGACCGCTACCGCGACGCGATCAAGAACACCTGGACCGTGGAGGAGGTCGACCTCCACTCCGACGTCGCCGACCTCGCCAAGCTCTCGCCGGGCGAGCAGCACATGATCGGCCGGCTGGTCGCGTTCTTCGCGACCGGCGACTCGATCGTCTCCAACAACCTGGTGCTGACGCTCTACAAGCACATCAACTCCCCCGAGGCGCGGCTGTACCTGAGCCGTCAGCTCTTCGAGGAGGCCGTGCACGTCCAGTTCTACCTGACGCTGCTGGACACCTACCTCCCCGACCCGGACGACCGCGCCGCCGCCTTCGCGGCCGTGGAGAACATCCCGTCCATCCGGGAGAAGGCCCAGTTCTGCTTCACGTGGATGGACTCGGTCGAGAAGATCGACCGGCTGGAGTCCAAGGCCGACCGGCGCCGCTTCCTGCTGAACCTGATCTGCTTCGCGGCGTGCATCGAGGGCCTGTTCTTCTACGGCGCCTTCGCCTACGTGTACTGGTTCCGCTCGCGGGGCCTGCTGCACGGGCTGGCCACCGGCACCAACTGGGTCTTCCGCGACGAGTCCATGCACATGGAGTTCGCGTTCTCGGTGGTGGACACCGTCCGCGAGGAGGAGCCCGACCTCTTCGACGACGCGCTGGAGCAGCAGGTCACCGACATGCTGAAGGAAGCCGTCGAGGCGGAGCTGCAGTTCGGCCGCGACCTGTGCGGTGAGGGCCTGCCGGGCATGAACACCGCGTCGATGCGCGAGTACCTCCAGTGCGTCGCCGACCAGCGGCTGCAGCGGCTGGGCTTCGCGCCGGTCTTCGGCTCGGAGAACCCGTTCTCCTTCATGGAGCTGCAGAACGTCCAGGAGCTGACCAACTTCTTCGAGCGCCGCGCCTCGGCCTACCAGGTCGCGGTCGAGGGCTCGGTCTCCTTCGACGACGACTTCTAGCAGCACCTCCAAAAGACGCCCTCCGGACGACCGCTCCCGACAGCGGTGTCCGGAGGGCGAATTCTTTAAGACGTGCCATGACGCCTCTTCGCCCCGCCCCCGCGCCTTGTGTGAGCGTTCTGTTACCTCGGCAACGTGCGCCGGGGCCACCACATCTACGCGGATATGAAGGGCACGAAGGGGCGTCGTCGGTTCATCGACTATCCGCGTCAGGGACGCGAAGGTCCACGCCGGTGGCTGCCGTCATGGAGACAGTGGCTGAGCGCCGTCGCGCTCGGCGTGGGCTGCCTGGCGGGGTTGTTCGCCGTGGTCTACGCAAAGGTCGACATACCGGGCGAGAACGCGCTCGCCGGTCAGGAGGCCTCCGTCTATTACTGGGCGGACGGCAGTCAGATGGTGAGCGTGGGCGCCGTCAACCGGCAGAATGTCACCCTCGACAAGGTGCCCGACTCCGTCGAGAATTCCGTGATCTCGGCGGAGAACGCCAGCTTCTACAGCGACTCCGGCATTTCGCTCCAGGGCATCGGCCGGGCACTCGTCGCGATGGTGTCGGGCGGGGACACCCAGGGCGGCTCCACCATCACCCAGCAGTACGTGAAGAACACCTATCTCTCGCAGGACCAGACGATCACCCGCAAGGTGAAGGAATTCGTCATCTCGCTGAAGGTGAGCAACCAGAAGTCCAAGCAGGACATTCTGCGCGGATACCTCAACACCAGCTGGTTCGGCCGCGGTTCCTACGGCATCCAGGCGGCCGCCCACGCGTATTACGGCATCGACGTCAAGCAGCTGAACCCCAGCCAGAGTGCGCTGCTGGCGGCCCTGCTGAAGGGCTCCGAGCAGTACGACCCGGGGATGGGCAAGGCCAATCACGCGCGGGCGGTGGCCCGCTGGAAGTGGATACTCGACCGGCAGGTCGCCACCGGGAAGATGAGCGCCCGGGAACGCGCGACATACAAAACCTTCCCCGAACCCCGCGCACTGACCAAACCCACCAGCCAGGCCGGCCAGACCGGTTATCTCGTCGATATCGCCAACAAGTTCATCAAGGCCGACACCGGTCTGACCGACAAGGACCTGGCACGCGGCGGATACCGCATCCACACCACCTTCGACAAACAGCGCACCCGCCGTCTGGAAAAGGCCGTCACCGACGTGCGCCGCAGCACCCTCGACCCGAAACGGCGCGCCGAGGACGCCTTCGTGGAATTCGGCGCCGCGTCGGTCCGCCCCGAGGACGGCGCGATCGTCGCGCTCTACGGGGGCACGGACGCCACCCGGCACTTCAGCAACAACGCGGACACCACCGCCGTCCCGGCCGGATCCGCCTTCAAGCCGTTCGTGCTGGCGGCGGCGCTCCAGCGGCAGACCGACGAGCCGGCGCCCGAGGCCTCGGCCACCACGGCACCGGCCACCGGCCCGGCCCCCGCGGACACCGACCGGGCCCTGCCGCTGGTGCTGCGCCGGGCGCTGCTGAAGGGCAAGAACCCGCCGTTCGTCCAGGCCGGCAAGGAGCTGGGACTGAAGCCGATCCGGGATCTGGCGGTGGCCTCCGGCCTGCGCAAGGAGAGCATGGCGCGCCTGGAACAGACCTTCCCGCTGGGCACCTCGGCCCCCAGCGCGGTCCGGATGGCGAGCGCCTACACCACCTTCGCCAACGGCGGGCGGCACACCGACCCCTACGCGGTGACCTCCCTCACCCACCACGGACGCCCGGTCCCCGCGCCGCACCGCCCCGCGCCGCACCAGGTCCTGGACGCCGGGGTCGCCCAGCAGGTGTCCGGGGCCCTGGAGGAGGTGGGCCTGCGGGCGCTGGGAACGGACGACGACACCGCGGCGAAGCGGCCGGTCGCGGCCGGTCGCACCGAGCCGGGCGACCGGATGAAGTCGGCGTGGTTCATCGGCGGACCGCCGGCCGGTGTCCCGGACCTCGGCAAGGACCCCGGCACCGGGGCGGGCGGCGAGGACCGCTTCCGGCCCGGCCGGGTGCCCACCGCCGCCGACCGCGACGAGCCGACCACCGCCGTCACCATGTTCCGCAACAAGCCGGGCGCCCCCGACCTGCTGCCGATGCAGGGCGTCGGCGGCGCGGACAGTGAGCTGGGCACGGCCATCCCGCCGAAGATCTGGAGCGCCTACCGGCAGGCGCCGTGAACGGCGGCGGGCGCCCGGCCGGTGAGCCGGGCGCCCGTGCGTCCGCGTCGTCGGCCGACGGTCGTGACCGTCAGGCGGCAGCCGTCAGTCGTTGGCGACGACGGGGTAGCGGGGCTCCCGCTCGGCCATCTGCTGGAGCGCGTCCTTGCGCTCCCGCTTGCTGAGGCGGTCGATGTAGAGATAGCCGTTGAGGTGGTCGGTCTCGTGCTGGAGGCAGCGCGCGAAGTAGCCGGTGCCCCGGATCACGACCGGCCGGCCCTTGGCGTCCTGCCCGCGGACCACGGCGTAGTCGGGGCGGGCCAGCTCGGCGTAGGCACCGGGCACGGACAGGCAGCCCTCGTTGGAGTCGTCCAGGACGCGGCGCTCGGCCGGCAGCTCGTCCACGACGGGGTTGCAGACCGCGCCGACGTGCCGGACGCCCTCGTCGTCCAGGCAGTCGTAGACGAAGACCTTCAGGTCCACACCGATCTGGTTCGCGGCCAGGCCCACCCCCTCGGCGGTGCGCTGGCTGGCGAACATGTCGTCGATGAGCCGGCCGAGCTCCTCGTCGAACGCCGTGACGTCCTTGCACTCCTTGTGGAGCACCGGGTTGCCGACGACCGTGATCGGCCGCGAGGTGCCCCGCTCACGGTGGGCCTCCTCCCGCTCCCCGGCATCGGTGACGTCGTCGATGAACGCCTCGTCCACGCGCTGGTCACCTTCTTGATCGAACACAGGCTGCTGGGCCATCTCCGCCGTACGCCTTCCTGAAAACCCTGGTTAGTCGCCCTACAGCCTACGGGGAGCCCGCCCGGCTCTCAGCAGACCTCTTCCAGATCCCGCCATTCCCGGGTGTCCGGGCTGTCCGCGACCCAGCCGTCCAGCAGCCCGCGCACCAGGGCGGACGGCGCCGCGATGCCGCATTCGCGCTCCGGCACCCACAGGGAGCCCGAGCCCGCGGTGCGGTGCCCCAGCGGCCCGGGGTGGCCGGGCTCGCTGTGGTCGTGCGGGTCCAGATGCTCGCCGTCGCCCTCGTCGCTGGGCATCCGGCTCTCCGAGCACGTACGGCACAGCAGCCGTACCGAGGACGACCAGTCCTCGGCGGCGAAGCCCGCGTCGGCCGCCAGCCGCTCCAGGGCGTCCCGGTCGGCCTCCGAGGCGGCCTCCAGGAGCACCACCCAGGTGGGGACCGGGGAGGGCGCCCACAGCTCGATCTCGTCGAAGACCGGATAGGCCCGGGTGGCGCCGTCGGCGCTGACGGTGGTCCGCTCGCCGTGCGGGACGCCGTCGTGCAGCACCACCTCGCCCCAGCGGCGCCCGGAGGACGGCAGCGGGATCGACAGCACCTCGATACGGGCCGGGTCCAGCCGGCGGCCCCAGACGACCTCGGCCTCGCCCTCCGGGGAGAGCCGGACGGCGGCGCTGCCCAGCGCCATACCGAGCGGTTCGCCGGACGGGGAGCCGTCGCCGGGCACCTTCAGGCCGTACGCCTGCCAGGCCCGGCGGGCCAGCGGCCAGTCCTGCAGGGCCGTGGCGGCGATGCCCACGTTCCACCAGTCGGGCGCCCCGGACTCGCGGTCCAGCAGCGCCACCGCGCGCAGACCGGCCGCCCGGGCCTGCTCCCAGTCGTGCCGGAACTTGTGCAGGAGGGCGAGATTGAACCAGGACTCCGAAAGCCACGGCTCCATGTCCGCGGCGCGCGTCAGCAGCGCCCCCGCGTCCTCGTAACGGCCGTCGCCGATCAGCGTGAAAGCGCGGTCGGTCGCCTGCCGCCACGAGGCGGAGGGCCGGTGCCGTACCTTGCCGAAGATCCTCACGATTCCCGCCTGCTGGTTGCTCTTGATTGCCGCCGGGGAGGTCTCCCCGGGCGGCGCCCGGGGCCTTCCGGGGGGCCTACTCGACAACCTGCCACAGATTGCCGCCGGGCTCAGCCCGGTTTGCCGCTCCCCTGCGGCTCCTTGCCCTTCGCGGACCCCCTGAATCCCCCTGGAAGGGGCTTCCTTCGCATCCAACCATGCCCATCTCGGCGGCCGCTCATTACCCATGGGTTCCCGAACCTCGGGCGCACGGCGCCCGACCGGGGGCGGGGAAGGGGCGGCGGGGCGGCGTCCGGGGCCCGCCGGAGCCCGTCCCCGGGCGGTCCGCGGCCCGTGGGCCCCCGCGAAGGGCGGCGCGCGGCGAAACGGCCCTCCACCGGCCACGGAGCGGGTGCGGGCCCTCCGGTGCGGCCCGCCGCAGTCGGCCATCTCACACCGCGCGGCCCTCGCACGCCAGGACCCGCGCCAGCGCCTCGACGACCCGGGGTTCGTGATCCCGCGCGGTGGCCAGCCGCAGCCGCTCCAGGGCGTGCAGCGCGCCGCCCGGCCCCGCGGAGCCGCCCGACAGGTCGTCGTAGGCGTTGACGGTGCGGACGATACGCGCCGTGACCGGCTGGTCCCGGAACGGATCCGCCTGCCGCTCGACGATCACCGCGACCTCCGCGGGCGCCCCGGTCTGCCGGACAACGGCACCGCCCAGCAGCGCGATCCGGCGCTGCCGTTCGGGCGGCAGCGGGGCGGTCGCCCCGTCCGGGACCGGGTCCACCAGCGAGAGCTGACCGATGTCGTGCAGCAGGGCGGCGTGTTCGAGCACGTCCAAGTCCGGGCCGTGCAGCCCCATTTCCCGGCCCACGGCGCGGCTGAGCGCGGCCACCCGGCGGGCGTGGCCGTGCGGGGTGTAGCCGGCGATCTCGGTGGAGCGGGCCAGCGAGGCGAGGGTCTGGCGGTAGGTGGCGCGCACCGCGGCGTAGCGCCGGAAGGCGAACTGGGTCAGCAGCAGCGGCAGACAGAAGACCGGCAGCGCCCACAGCCCGACGACCGCGGTGGCCAGCGCGATCACCACGCCGGTGGCGCAGATCGCCGAGCCGATCCCGGGCAGCGCCCGCAACTCGTCACGCAGCAGCGGCCCGTACGGCCAGCCGGTACGGGCCCGGGCCAGCGCCGCCGCCAGCACCGCGTCGCACAGCGCGGTCAGCGCCATCAGGGCGATCATGAAGAGCGGGTAGAACGGCCCGGAGGCCACCCAGGTGTGCAGCGTCCCGGTGTTGTAGAGGGGCTGGAAGCAGGTGGCGGCGAAGCCGATGCTCAGCACCCGGCGGGCGAGATGGTCCGGCCCCGGCCCCGCCCCGCGCGCCAGCTGCCGCACGAGCCCGACCAGCCCGGCCGCCAGGACCACGGCCACGACCTGCGCGACGCCGTGCGTCGTGGGCCGGCCGCCGACCGCGCCGAGCAGCGCGTAGGCCAGGGCCCCGGCCGCACCGAGCGGGGCGCCCTCCCGCTCCCCCGGCGACCGCCCGGCCCCGGCCGCGCTCCCGGAGCCCACCAGCTCCCCCACCGCGATCAGCACCCCGAAGGCCAGCGCGATCCCGGGCTGGTGCAGGCCGCCCCACAGGGTGTGGCCGAGCGACCAGCCCGCCAGGGCGGCGGCCGGGACGTAGACCGCGGCGACGACGGCGCGGGCGCCGCAGGACGGCGCCCCGGCGCGCGGCGCACCGCCGGGCGGGCCGTCCGCCGCCGGGCGCACGCCGGGCCCGCGGCGCCGGGGGTCGCCCCGGGCGCCACTCACCGGGCGCCGTCCCGTCCGGCCTCTTCGGGCCGCGGCCCGGGCGGCACCATCGCGTGCCGGCCGCCGCCGGCCGGCTCCTCGCCGCCGCGCGGTACGCCGTCGCCGTCCCGCGGGGCGCCGGGCTCCGCCCCGGCCGCCGTCACCAGCTCCGGGTGCCAGCCGTGCCGGTCCAGGGAGGCCGCCAGCGCCCGGACCATCCGCGGGTCGAACTGCGCCCCGGCGCACCTGCGCAGCTCCTCGACGGCCGCCGGCACCGGCCGGGCCCGCCGGTAGGAACGGGTCGACGTCATCGCGTCGAAGGCGTCGGCGACCGCCACCACCCGTGCGTACTCCGGAATCTGATGCCCTCTCAGTCCGTACGGGTAGCCGCGGCCGTCCAGCCGCTCGTGGTGGTGCAGGATGGCCGACCGCGCCTCGCCCAGGAAGCCGATGCCGCGCACGATCTCGTGCCCGTATTCGGGGTGCAGCTCGATGACCCGGCGCTCCTGCGGCGTCAGTGGGCCCTCCTTGCGCAACAGCCGGGTGGGGACGCCGAGTTTGCCGACGTCGTGCAGGATCCCGGCGAACCGCAGCACCTCCACGCGGTCCTCCGCCATGCCCAGCTCGCGGGCGATCATCACCGAGGCGCGCCCGACCCGTTCGCTGTGGCCGCGGGTGTAGCGGTCCTTGATGTCGACGGCCTGCACGAGGGCGCGCAGGGTGGCCTGATGGGCGGCGCGTTCGCGGTGGCACCGGGCGAAGACCCAGCAGGACAGGCACATCGGCAGCAGCACCAGCAGCGCCGCCGGCGGCCCGTACGAGCTGCGCCACAGCACCGCCATCATCAACCCGGCCAGCCCGTGCACCAGATGCGGCCCCAGGGAACGGGTCAGCAGCCCGCGCCAGGCGGTGCGCACGGGGTGCCGCTCGGCGGCGACCAGCACCCCGCCGTCGAGCACCGCCAGCACCGCGCAGAAGGCCGCCGCGGCGGCCGCGGCAGGCAGCAGCAGGAGGGGGAACTGCGGTGCGGACAGCGGAGGGTGGCCGCCGGTGAGCCGGAAGACCTGGGCGGCCGACCAGCACGCCGGTGCGAGTGCGGCGGCGTGCCAGAGCCTGCGGGCGCCGGCCGGGCGGTCCTCGACCGGTCCGGTCAGCGCCCCGGGGACGGCGGTCAGCGCGGCCAGCGGCGGCGGCAGCAGACAGACTCCGGCCAGCAGGACCGGGCTGGCCCAGCCGGCCGGAAAGCTCGCGGGCCCCGCGGCGGACGGCGCCCGGCCGCCCACCGGCGGGCAGCGGCGCGCCTGTTCGCACAGCGCGTACACCAGGGCCAGGGCCAGGGTGCTGCTCCAGGGGGCGCCGGCGCCGAGGCGTATCGCGGGGGCGGCACACAGCGCCGCGGCCAGTGCGACGGCGCCGATATAGCCTCGCGCGGCCGCCGGAAGTCCCCGCATCGCGCCCTCCTCGTCGAACCCACCGCTGGCGCCCGCGCTCCGGAGGAGCCGGGACGGTCCGTGCGCGCCGCCTCGGCGGTGCGCTCGGGTCGGTGAGAATAGACGGGCTGGAGGGCCCCGGAAGGGGCATCGGGAAATCGAGCGGGACGAATCGCCCCGCCCCTCACCCCTTAGGGTGACGTGCTGCGGTTATTCGCTGCGCGCGGCCTCGGTCCGTGCATCTGCCGGACCGGCCTCGGCGGAACCGGCGCCGCCGGCCCCGGCGTCCGCCTGCTCGCGCTGCGCCTGTTCCCGCTTGGCCTGTTCGAGCACGCTCACCTCGGGCACGGTCTCCCCGGCCCGGATGAGGTCGATCCGGCCCATCACCTTGGACCGCAGATCGGTGGGCACGTCGTCATGGCCGCAGCAGCGCTTGACGAGCTTCTTGACGGCCTGCTCCAGGCCGTACTTCTCCAGGCACGGCGAGCACTCGTCGAGGTGCACCTGGAAATCTGCGCACTCCCCCTCCGGCATCTCCCGGTCGAGATACTCGTAGAGGTGATCGAGGACCTCGGAGCAGTCCTTCTCGTGCGGCTCTCCGCAGCTCATGATCCCGAGCCTTTCCGGTCGTGCGACTCCGACGTCCGCGCGGCCTGCGGGTCCGCAGCCCCCGCCCCGGCCGGGACCAGCCCGCGCTCACGGGCGTAATCCTCCAGCATGCCGCGCAGTTGGCGGCGGCCGCGGTGCAGTCGGGACATCACCGTGCCGATGGGTGTCCCCATGATGTCCGCGATCTCCTTGTAGGCAAACCCCTCGACATCCGCGAGGTAGACCGCGATGCGGAACTCCTCGGGGATGGCCTGGAGGGCGGCCTTCACATCGGAGTCGGGGAGGTGGTCCAGCGCCTGCGACTCGGCCGAGCGCAGCCCCGTCGACATGTGCGACTCGGCGCGCGCCAGCTGCCAGTCCTCGATCTCCTCGGCGGCGCTGCGCTGCGGCTCGCGCTGCTTCTTGCGATAGGAGTTGATGAAGGTGTTGGTCAGGATGCGGTACAGCCAGGCCTTGAGATTGGTGCCCTCACGGAACTGGTGGAAGGACGCGTACGCCTTGGCATACGTCTCCTGCACCAGGTCCTCGGCGTCGGCCGGGTTACGGGTCATCCGCAGCGCGGCGGAGTACATCTGGTCCAGGAAGGTCAGCGCGTCCCGCTCGAAGCGCGCGTTGCGCTCGGCGGGGCTCTCCTGAGCCCTCTCCTCTGCCGTGCCGTCGGTCCCCTCGTCGGTACCGGTGACCGGACCCACCTCCTCCAACACCGTCGTGGTTCCGGATGCGGACCCACCCGATTCGGAGAATAGACGACGATCCGGTGCCGCCGCCGCTCGGGCAAGGGCGGGCCGGCTCACCTGCGTCTGCGACCACGACAGATCGGCGGCCGGGCGGGCCGGGCAAGCGATTCCCATGCGGCGAACTCCCATTCCTCGTGCTGGACCGGACGTACTCGGGCTACGACAGGCACAACAGCCCTGCCCGCCGCGGCATTCCCGCTCCGCCGGCACCGCTTTCCCGCGCCTGTCCCGCACCTGTCCCGCTGCCTTCCCGGGCCGGCCGGACGCCCCCACGGGCACACCCGGCGCCCTCCTGCCCGCGCCCCAGGGCTTGACAAACCGGCTTGCCGCTTCGGCAATGGAGAGGTGACCGATGACGCGTACGCGCATGTGCTCGCGGCGGTGGGCCCCCGGCTGCGGCGGCTGCGGCAGGAGCGCGGGGTGACCCTGACCGCGCTGTCCCAGGCGACCGGCATCTCGGTGAGCACCCTGTCGCGTCTGGAGTCCGGCGGCCGCAAGGCCACCCTCGAACTGCTGCTGCCCCTGGCGCAGGCCCATCAGGTGCCGCTGGACGAGCTAGTGGGGGCGCCGGAGGTGGGCGATCCGCGGGTGCGCGCGGCACCGCTGCGGCGGGCGCACCTGACCGCGGTGCCGCTGACCCGCCAGCCGGGCGGACTCCAGGCGTTCAAGCTGGTCATGGACCCGGTCACCGGCCCGCCCGAGCAGCGCACGCACGAGGGGTACGAGTGGCTGTACGTGCTGTCCGGGCGGCTGCGGCTGCTGCTGGCCGACCGCGAGGTGGAGCTGCGGGCCGGGGAGGCGGCGGAGTTCGACACCCGGCTGCCGCACTGGTTCGGGCCCGCGGGCGGCGCGCCCGTGGAGTTGCTGAGCCTGTTCGGCAGTCAGGGCGAGCGGATGCACATCCGGGCCCGTCCGCGCGGGCGTGGCGGGGACTGACCCGCCCGGCGGCGGCACGTGCGTCAGCCGAACATGCCGTCCAGCCAGGAGGCCACCGCGTCCGTGAGCCGGTCCATCGACTCCGCCTCGCCGACGCCCGCCTTCTTCGGGACCGCGAAACCGTGGTCCCCGTGGGCGATCTCGGTCAGCTCCGTGCCCGGCGGGAACTCCTCGGGCCGTCCGAACGGGTCCCGGCCGCCCTGGACGACCAGCGTCGGCACCCCGGCACCGGTCAGCTCCTGCGCCCGCGACTTCTCCGGCTTGCCCGGAGGGTGCAGCGGGAAGCTCAGCGCCAGGACGGCCTGGGCGCCCAGTTCCCGTGCCGTCCGGCAGGCCACCCGGGCCCCGGCGCTGCGGCCGCCGGCGACCACCGGCAGCCCCGGCTTCTCCAGCGCCGGCCACAGCGCGGTCCACGCGGCATCGAGGGTCTTCGGCGCGGGCGCCACCTTCCGGCCCGCCACCCGCCACGGCTGCTCGACCAGCGCCACGGTGTAGCCGCGGGCCGGCAGCGCGGCCGCCAGGGCCCGCAGGTCGCGCGCCTCGATGCCGCCGCCGGCCCCGTGACTCACCGCCACCACGGCCCGGGCCGGCTCCGCCTCGCGGTGCCAGGTGATCCGGGCGTCGCCCGCCGGTGTCCCGACCGTCTCGGTCTCCCTCGCCGCTGTGCTCATGCCGGAACCTCGCTTCACTGGACCTCGCCGTCACCCGGCGCGCACCGTGCGACCGGGGTCCCGGGCGCCGCGCCGCTCACCGCCCATCCTGCCCGCGCCCCGGCCCGGACGGCACCGCAGCACGCCCGCCTGCGCCTCAGAACAGCGTGCCGACCTCCGGGCCGTCCAGCTCGGTGACCAGCTCGGGCCCGTTGTTGCGGACGTTGCTGACCTCGGTCGGCACCGGGTAGGCCCGCATCAGCCCGGCCGGCGGCGGCGCCAGCAGCGTCCGCAGCTCGTCGGGGTCGGTCCGGGCGGGGTCGAGCCAGGCGTCCCAGCGGTCCGGGGTCAGCACCAGCGGCATCCGGGGGTGGATGTCGGCCAGCGCCTGCGGCCCCTCGCCACCGTCCGCCCCGGCCAGCGGGGTGGTCTCGGCCTCGGTGGTGACGACCGTGCAGGTCACCCACCAGGCCAGCGGGTGGTCGCCGGGCAGGGTGGCGTCCCGCCAGAACTCGTACAGACCGGCCAGTGCCATCACCGAGCCGTCCGCCGGGGTCACGAAGTACGGCTGCTTGCGGGGCCGCTTCTTCTTGCCCTGCTCCTCCAGCTGCCGCTCCGCGGGGTCGGTGACCCACTCGAAGTAGCCGTCGCCGGGGAGCAGGCAGCGGCGGGCCGTGAAGGCCTGCCGGAACGACGGCTTCTCGTGCACCGTCTCGGCCCGGGCATTGATCATCTTCGCGGCGCCCGCGGGTGATGTCGACCACGACGGCACCAGGCCCCACTTCAGCGCCCGCAGCTGGCGCACCGGCCCGCCCTGGGGACCCGAGGAGAACGCCTCGGCCGCCGGGCCCTTGAGGGGACGTTCCAGCACCGCGTGCACCGGGTCCGTCGGTGCCACGTTCCAGCTGGGCGCCAGGGTCTCCGTCGGCTCCCACTGCTGGACGCCGAATATTCCCACCAGGTCCTCGGGGCGACGGCTCGCCGCATACCTACCGCACATGCATGCCACACTGCCATGCCACACGAAGGGGAGACATGGACACCGACCACCTCACCGACATATGGAGCCGGATCTTCGGGACCCAGCCCGCCCCCTCCCTCTGGCTCGTGATCATCACGGCGGTGCTGGCGCTGGGCGCGGTCGTCCCGCACACCGCCTGGCGGCTCGCGCGCAACGCCGTCACCATCGCGCACGAGGGCGGGCACGGGCTGATCGCACTGCTGACCGGCCGCCGCCTCGACGGCATCCGGCTGCACTCGGACACCTCGGGTCTGACCGTCTCCCGGGGCAAGCCCACCGGCCTGGGCATGGTGCTCACCGCCGCGGCCGGCTACATCGCCCCCTCCCTGCTGGGCCTGGCCGGCGCCGCGCTGCTCGCCGCCGGGCACATCACGGCGCTGCTGTGGGGCGCCACCCTGCTGCTGCTGGCGATGCTGGTCATGATCCGTAACGCCTACGGCGTCCTCACCGTCGTCCTGGCCGGCGCCGCGTTCGTACTGGTCTCCTGGCTGACGACGCCCCAGGTGCAGGCGGCGTTCGCCTACGTGGTGGTGTGGTTCCTGCTGCTGGGCGGGGTGCGGCCGCCGTTCGAGCTGATGGGCAAGCGGCGCCGGGGCGGCGCGCCGGACTCCGACCCCGATCAGCTGGCGCGCCTGACGCACGTCCCGGCCGCCGTCTGGCTCGGCCTCTTCCACGTGGTGACGCTGTGCTCCCTGATCGGGGGCGGGCGCTGGCTGCTGGGCCTGTGACCCCTGCGGCGGGTGACCGGCAACCGGCCGGCACCCACGCCGCCGGGCGATCCGGCGGCCCCCGTCCCACCCTGTGGACGGCCGCATTACCAGTGCCGTGTTTCGCAGGGGTTGCGCCGCTTTTGATCAAGATCGGCACCCCTGCCCAGCCATTAAAGTAAAGGCATGACCGAGAGCCCCGCACACCCCGCCCTGTGGCCCGCCCCCCTCGCATCCGGTGCCGTCGACGCCACCGTCACCGTGCCCGGCTCCAAATCGGTCACCAACCGCGGCCTGGTGCTGGCCGCCCTCTCCTCCGAGCCCGGCTGGCTGCGCCGCCCGCTGCGCTCCCGCGACACCCTGCTGATGGCCGAGGCGCTGCGCACCCTCGGCGTCGGCATCGAGGAGACCGCGTCCTCCAGCTCCACCGGCGCCGCGGGCGGGCCCGGCGGCGGTGAGGCCTGGCGGGTCATCCCCGCCGGGCTGCACGGCCCGGCCACCGTCGACGTGGGCAACGCCGGCACGGTCATGCGCTTCCTGCCCCCGGTCGCCGCGCTCGCCGACGGCCCGATCCGTTTCGACGGCGATCCGCGCTCCTACGAGCGCCCGCTCGGCGGCGTGATCGAGGCGCTGCGCACCCTGGGCGCCCGGATCGACGACGACAACCGCGGCGCGCTGCCGATGACGGTCTTCGGCGGCGGCGCCCTGGAGGGCGGCCCGGTCGAGATCGACGCGTCCTCGTCCTCGCAGTTCGTCAGCGCCCTGCTGCTGTCCGCGCCGCGCTTCAACCAGGGCGTCGAGGTCCGGCACGTGGGCGCGGCGCTGCCGTCCATGCCGCACATCCGGATGACCGTCGACATGCTGCGCAGCGTCGGCGCCCAGGTGGACACCCCGGAGGCGGGCGGCGAGCCGAACGTCTGGCGGGTCACCCCCGGCGCCCTGCTCGGCCGCGATCTGGTCGTCGAGCCGGATCTGTCCAACGCCCAGCCGTTCCTGGCCGCGGCGCTGGTCACCGGCGGCCGGGTCACCGTCCCGGACTGGCCCGCGCACACCACCCAGCCCGGTGACGCGCTGCGCGAGATCTTCACCACCATGGGCGGCTCCTGCGAACTGACCGACCGGGGGCTGACCTTCACCGGCAGCGGCCGGATCCACGGCATCGACGTCGACCTGAGCGAGGTCGGCGAGCTGACCCCGGGCATCGCCGCGGTCGCCGCGCTGGCCGACTCCCCCTCCACGCTGCGCGGGGTGGCCCATCTGCGGCTGCACGAGACCGACCGGCTGGCCGCGCTCACCAAGGAGCTCAACGAGCTCGGCGGCGATGTCACCGAGACCGCGGACGGCCTGCACATCCGGCCCCGCCCCCTGCACGGCGGGATCTTCCACACCTACGAGGACCACCGGCTGGCCACCGCCGCGGCGATCCTCGGACTGGCCGTCGAGGGCGTGGAGGTGGAGAACGTCGCCACCACCGCCAAGACCCTGCCGGACTTCCCCGCGATGTGGACGGACATGCTCGATCCGGCGGCCGTCCCCGCCCGGAGAGTCTGAGGTCCGGCCGCCATGCGCCGCTACGGCAAGAACCCCGACGAGGACGACATCCGCGTCCGGCCCAACCCCAAGGGCAACCGTCCCCGCACCAACATCCGTCCCAAGCACGCGGACGCCGGCGAGGGCCTGGTCCTCACCGTCGACCGCGGCCGGCTGACCTGCCTCATCGACGGCCGCACGGTCACCGCGATGAAGGCCCGCGAACTGGGCCGCAAGAGCGCGGTGGTCGGCGACCGGGTCGCCGTAGTCGGCGATCTGACCGGCGCCAAGGACACCCTCGCCCGGATCGTGCGGGTCGAGCCGCGCACCTCGACGCTGCGCCGTACGGCCGACGATGACGACCCGTTCGAGCGGGTCGTGGTCGCCAACGCCGACCAGCTCGCCATCGTCACCGCGCTCGCCGACCCCGAGCCGCGCCCCCGGCTGATCGACCGCTGCCTGGTCGCCGCCTACGACGCGGGCCTCGACCCGCTGCTGGTGCTGACCAAGTCCGATCTGGCGTCCGCCGACGGCCTGCTGGAGTCCTACGGCGCCCTCGGTGTCCCCTACATCGTCACCAACCGCGACGAACTCGCCGACGGCAGCGCCGCCGACCGGGTACGGGCCGGTCTGGCGGGCCGGATGACGGCATTCGTCGGACACTCCGGCGTGGGCAAGACCACCCTGGTCAACGCCCTGGTCCCGGAGCACCGCCGGGCCACCGGCCATGTCAACGCGGTCACCGGCCGCGGCCGGCACACCACCACCTCCGCGCTGGCGCTCCCGCTGCCCGGCGGCTCGGGCTGGGTCATCGACACCCCGGGCGTACGGTCCTTCGGACTGCACCACGTCGACCCGTCCCGGGTCATCCACGCCTTCCCGGACCTGGAGCCCGGCACCGCCGGCTGCCCGCGTGCCTGCAGCCACGACGAGCCGGACTGCGCCCTGGACGAGTGGGTCACCGACGGCCATGCCGACCCGGCCCGGCTTTACTCCCTGCGGCGTCTGCTGGCCACCCGGGAGCGACGCGAGGGCGACTGACCGCCGACGTTTGCCGCCGGCCGCGCACGGTAAAGGCATAATCACACCGAGGCCGGCGCAGGGGCCGTTCAGGCCCGAGCGCCCGACGGGACCCGAACGAGTGATTCCGACGTTCCGTCGCCGCCCACCCAACTGACGGAGGCATGCGGACATGGCGTGGCTGCTGGTCGTGGTGGCGGGGATCCTGGAGACCGGCTTCGCCGTGTGCCTCAAGCTGTCGCACGGCTTCACCCGCCTGTTCCCCACCATCGCCTTCGCGGCCTTCGCCCTCGGCAGCTTCGGTCTGCTGACCCTGGCGCTGCGCAAGCTCGACGTCGGCCCGGCGTACGCGGTGTGGACCGGGATCGGCGCGGCCGGCACGGCGATCTACGGCATGGTCTTCCTCGGCGACCTGGTCTCGACCCTGAAGCTCGTCTCCATCAGCCTGGTCATCATCGGCGTGATCGGACTGCAGCTGTCGGGCTCGGCGCACTGAGCCGGCGCCCCGCCCCACCCCTCTCCCTGACGCCTCGTCATCCCCCGTCGCCCGGACGCCCGCCGGCCGTCATCCGGAGGAAGGCGCTCCGTACGAGATGGGACACCGCCTCGGTGTCCGGCTCCCGGCGCGACCGCCGCGGTACGCGCCCCGGTGCCGCCGGGGCCCCCGTGGCCGGCGGGGCGAGCACGCAGGACAGGGTCAGCCGCGCCGCGGCCTCGCAGGCGCTGTCCAGGGCGGGCAGCTCCTCCTCGGGCCAGCCGGGCCGCAGCGCCGCGACGGCCTGGTCACAGAAGCGGCCGACGAACTCGGCGGGCCCGGGAAGCGGCCCCTCGCCGGGCGTCGCGGCGCGCGGCGCGGGCACGCCGGGACGGGGCGCCCCGTCCGGGCGAGGGCCCGCGGGCGCCGTCGGGACGGACGGCAGCCGGTCCTCCCAGCAGCCGGTCAGGGCGGCTCTGACCAGCGGGTTGGCGCGTGCGGTGCGCAGCGTCCAGGCGGCCGCGGCCACCACCCGGCCCGCCGCGTCACCCCGCCCACCGCCCGCCGGGGCGCGCCGCGAGAGCGCCCGCGCCACCCCGGCCAGGCAGTTGTCGGTCTCACGGCGGACGAGGGCGCGGGCCAGCCCCTCCTTGCTGCCGAACTCGTTGTAGAGGGTCTGTCGGGAGACCCCGGCGGCGGCCGCGACCTCGACCATCCGCACGGCCGTCCAGGGCCGGTCCGTCAGCGCCGTGTACGCGGCGTCCAGCAAGGATTCACGCGCTGCGGGCATCCGTCGCCTCCCCGGGCCGACCGGCCCGGCCGGCCGGTGTGCGCACAGAATTGACGGGGCGCCAGATGCTGTCAAGGGTCGCCGCGGCCGCTCCCCGGCGGCCGGGCCCGGCGCGTCACACGCCCGGCGGCGCATGGCCGTGTGGCTCCCGCCCATACCAGTGGATACTGTTCGCACATGCCCGACTATCACGATGATCTTCGCCTCGGCCATGTCCTCGCGGACGCCGCGGACGCCGCCACCATGGAGCGCTTCAAGGCCCTCGACCTCAAGGTCGAGACGAAACCGGACATGACGCCGGTGAGCGAGGCGGACAAGGGCGCCGAGGAGCTGATCCGCAGCCAGCTCCAGCGGGCCCGGCCACGGGACGCGGTGCTCGGCGAGGAGTTCGGCAGCGAGGGCACGGGATCGCGCCGCTGGATCATCGACCCGATCGACGGCACCAAGAACTACGTCCGCGGGGTGCCGGTCTGGGCCACGCTGATCGCGCTGATGGAGCGCGGTGAGGGCGGCGACCGCCCGGTGGTCGGCATCGTCTCCGCACCGGCGCTCAACCGCCGCTGGTGGGCCGCCGAGGGCCTGGGCGCCTTCACCGGCCGCAGCCTCACCTCCGCGAGCCGGCTGCAGGTCTCGAAGGTCGGCCGCATCCAGGACGCGTCGTTCGCGTACTCCTCGCTGACCGGCTGGGAGGAGCGCGGCAAACTGCCCGGCTTCCTCGACCTGAGCCGGGACTGCTGGCGAACCCGCGGCTACGGCGACTTCTGGCCGTACATGATGATCGCCGAGGGTTCGGTGGACATCTGCGCGGAGCCGGAGCTGTCGCTGTGGGACATGGCGGCCTGCGCGGTGGTCGTCAGCGAGGCCGGCGGGCGGTTCTCCGGCCTCGACGGGAAGCCGGGTCCGCACAGCGGCAACGCGGCGGCCTCCAACGGTCTGCTGCACGAGGATCTGCTGAGTTATCTCGGCGACTCCACCCACTGACCTGCACAAACAGCCGCTATTCGGACATTCATCCAGCACTTACCCCTTGTTGCCGCACCCGAGGCATGTGAACATGAGAATCCCCCACTTTGTGAACTTGTGAATCTCTTCGCAAGACACATTCACCAAGGAGGTGGCTCCCTTCCATGCCCATGCACGTCAAAGACGCCATGAGCACGGTGGTCCTCACCATCGGGCCCGCTCACACCCTCCGTCAGGCGGCACAGCTGATGGCGGCCCGCCGCATCGGCGCGGCCGTGGTCCTCGACAGCGACACCAGCGGCATCGGCATCCTCACCGAACGCGACATCCTCAACTCGCTCGGCGCGGGCGAGAATCCCGACCGGGAGACCGCCCAGACGCACACCACCCCGGACGTGGTCTTCGCCGCCCCGGACTGGACCCTGGAGGACGCCGCGGAGGCCATGGTGCGCGGCGGCTTCCGCCACCTGATCGTGCTCAATGACCAGGAACCGGTCGGCGTGGTGTCCGTGCGCGACATCATCCGCATCTGGTCGACCACCACGGAGCGGGCCCGCGCCGTGCCCGCCTGAAGGGCCGCGCGTCCCCTCGGCCGGGCACACGAAGAGGCCGGAGCCCCATGGCATCCGGCCTCTTCGGCTGTGACGGCAAGCGGCAGTTGAGCGAGCCCCGCGACGCGCGACCACCCCGGCGACGACCGGGGGACCGGGGGTGCCTCCCGGCGTCAAACCGGGAGGCACCCGCCGCGGAAGGGGACCGCTCAGCCGCGCAGCGCCTGGACCGCGGCCTCCAGCCGCTTGCCGTAGTCCGCGTCCGCCTTGCGGAAGTTCTCGATCGCCCGCTGCGCGATGTCGTCGCGGGAGACCTGCGAGATGAAGCCCGCGAGGTTGTCGATCAGACGCGACTTCTCGTCCTCCGACATCAGGCGGTAGAGGTCACCGGCCTGCACGAAATCGGTGTCCTCGGCGTGCGAGGGCGCCTCCTGCTCGCCGGTGGGACCGGCCACGGTGGCCGGCTGCCACAGCGGACGGCCGGTCTCGGCCGGGCCGCCGAAGCTGTTGGGCTCGTAGTTCTTGCGGCCCGCGTGACGGCCGTCGTAGAGCACGCCGTCACGGCCGTGGGTGCGCGCCTCGGCGGCGTGCGGGCGGTTCACCGGCAGGTGGTCGGCGTTGATGCCGACGCGGTAGCGGTGGGCGTCGCCGTACGCGAACAGGCGCCCCTGCAGCATCTTGTCGGGGGACGGGCCGATGCCCGGCACGAAGTGGTGCGGGGAGAAGATCGACTGCTCGACCTCGGCGAAGATGTTCTCCGGGTTGCGGTTGAGCTCCAGCTTCCCGATCTCGATCGGCGGGTAGTCCTCGTGCGGCCAGACCTTGGTCAGGTCGAACGGGTTGAAGCGGTAGGAGGCCGCCTCGTCCGCGGGCATGATCTGCACCTGCACCGTCCAGGACGGGAACTCGCCCCGCTCGATGGACTCCCGCAGGTCCCGCTGGTGACTGTCCGGGTCGAGCCCGGAGGTCTCGGCGGCCTCGGAGGTGGTGAGGTTCTTGATGCCCTGGTCGGTCTTGAAGTGGTACTTGACCCAGAAGACCTCGCCGGCCTCGTTGTTCCACTGGAAGGTGTGCGAGCCGTAGCCGTTCATGTGGCGGTACGAGGCGGGGATGCCGCGGTCGCCGAACAGCCAGGTCACCTGGTGGGTGGACTCGGGCGACAGACCCCAGAAGTCCCAGACGTTGTCCGCCTCCTGCGAGCCGGTGTACGGGTCGCGCTTCTGGGTGTGGATGAAGTCCGGGAACTTAATGGCGTCCTTGATGAAGAACACCGGGGTGTTGTTGCCGACGAGGTCGTAATTGCCCTCTTCGGTGTAGAACTTCAGCGCGAAACCGCGCGGGTCACGCACCGCGTCGGCCGAGCCGAGGTTGCCCGCGACGGTGGAGAAGCGCAGGAACGTCTCCGTCTGCTTGCCCACCTCGGACAGGAAGTGGGCGCGGGTGTACCTGGTCACATCCGCGGTCACGGTGAACGTGCCGTAGGCGGCGGCGCCCCGCGCGTGCACGATGCGCTCCGGGATGCGCTCACGGTTGAAGTGCGCGAGCTTTTCGATCAGGAGCTGGTCCTGGATGAGGCCGGGACCGCCGGCGCCGGCGGTCTCACTGTTCTGGTTGTCCCCGACCGGAGCCCCGGACTCCGTGGTCAGCGGTCCGGTGGTGCTCTCTACCGACACGTGCGCCTCCTGAAAAGTCTTCTCCACCTGCCTTGGCTTCCGCCGATCACGATCCTACATTGGACAATGTCTAAGTCAAGAAGAATGCGAAATCGGTACTCGATCCGGTGATGGACCTACCACTGCTACCCTGGCTTTATCTGACTGATGGGTGAATGGCATGAGTGACCTGCTGGAACGGCTCCGGGGACGCGGCTGGCGGCTGACCGCGCAGCGACGCGTCGTCGCCGAGGTCCTCGACGGGGACCACGTCCACTACACGGCCGACGAGGTGCACGCGCGGGCCTCCGACCGGCTCCCCGAGATCTCCCGCGCCACGGTCTACAACACCCTGGGCGAGCTGGTCTCGCTCGGTGAGGTGCTCGAGGTGAGCACCGACGGCCGGGCCAAGCGCTACGACCCCAACGCGCACCACGACCACCAGCACCTCGTCTGCTCGCGGTGCGGCACGATCCGTGACGTCCACGTCCAGGGCGACCCGCTCTCCGCGCTGCCCGAGCCGGAGCGCTACGGCTTCCAGGTCTCCGAGGTCACCGTCACCTACCGGGGCATCTGCCCCACGTGCAGCGGCCCGTCCTGACCCCGTGGGGCACCGGCTCGCTCCCGGGCCGCCCCCGTCGCACCACATGCGGTACGACCCGCCGAGCCCGCGCCCACCCGGCCGCGGGCTCCTTCGCGTGCCCGGCCCGCCCGCCGGTCCCACCGCTGTCGTCACCCGCCCACGCGTCCGCACACGGGCACCCCTGCCCACACACCGCCCGGCCGAATCCGGCAGGACGCCGCACCGCCGGAGCACGACACTTTCCGGCCACCGTGCGCACCGCGCCAGGGCCGGTCCGCCCAGCGGAGGACAGCCGGCCGAAGGCAGTTGGCACCGCACCCGGAGGGCGACATGACGAAGGCCCGGACTCCCATGGAATCCGGGCCTTCGTCTTCAGTAGCGGGGACAGGATTTGAACCTGCGACCTCTGGGTTATGAGCCCAGCGAGCTACCGAGCTGCTCCACCCCGCGCCGTTGTGTCTTTACTCTAACCCCGGCCCGACGACCAGCGCAAATCCCTTCCGCACGCCCCGGGGGCCGCCACAGGGCGCGGCCCCGGACCGGGCCCCGTGGACCCGGCCCCGGGCTTCAGGCGCTCAGCTCCTCCTGGAGCGCCGTCCGCAGCCGTGCCGCGCGCTCGGCCACCTCCGGCGGCCCCAGCTCCACGGCCCGGGCGCACCAGCTCTGCGCCTCCGCCAGCGCCCCGCGCCGGGCGGCGAGCAGCGCCAGCCGCAGGGCCGCCCGGCCGTGCCCGCCCTCGGCGGCACGCTGCCACCACAGGGCGGCCTCGGGGAGGCTGCCCTCGCGGGCCAGCAGCAGCCCGAGGTTGAAGGCACCGTTGCGGCTGCCCGCCTCGGCCGCCGCGCGGTAGCGGTCCGCGGCCTCGACCACGTCCCCGCGCGCCGCGGCGAACATGCCCATACGGACCTGGGCACGGCGGTGCCCCTGGGCCGCGGCCCGCTCGTACCACTGCATGCTCTCGTCGTCCGCCGGGCGCTCGCCGTCCGCGAGCCCCTCGCCGGCTGCCGACGCCTGGCGGTCGAGGAGGTCCGCGAGCCGGAAGGCCGCCTCGGGGCTGCCCCCGCCGGCCGCGCAGCGCAGATTGCGCTCCGCCTCCTGGAGTTCGCCCTCCCGCAGCTGCACGATGGCGACCTGGAGCGCCGCGTCCGTGTGCCCGGCCGCGGCCGCCCGCTCGTACCAGGCGTGCGCCGTACGCTCGGCACCCCGGCCGGCGTGCAGGATGCCGAGGTTGAACGCGGCGTCCACGCTGCCCGCCTCGGCCGCCTTGGAGAACCACGGCTCGGCGCCCGAGGCGTCGCCGCGCTGGAGCAGCAGGATGGCCAGCGCGTTGGCGGCCTCGCGGTGCCCGGCGTAGGCGGCGCGGCGGTACCACTGCTCGCCCCGCCCCTCCCGGCCCTGCGCGGCGCACAGCAGGCCGATGTTGTAGGCGCCGTTGACGTCCCCGGCGTCCAGGGCGGCGCGATACCAGCGCTCGGCGGTCTGCAGTTCGCCGCGGTCGGCGTGCAGGGCGCCCAGCGCGTTGGCGGCGTTGCCGTCACCGTCCTGGGCGGCGCGCCGCCACCACTCGGCCGCGCTCTCCTCGTCCCCGGCGTCCCGCAGCAGGAAGCCCAGCGCGCAGGCGGCGCGGGCCTCGCCGTCCTTGGCGGCGGACAGATACCAGCGGCCCGCCTCCTGGACGTCCCCGCGGTCCTCCAGGAGCGCGCCCAGCTGCAGCGCGGCCCGCCGGTGGCCGCGCGCGGCGGCCTGGCGGTACCACTGCTCGGCCTCCTCCTGCCGGCTCAGCTCGCCGTACGCGGGCATCGCGCGGTGGTCCGCGTCGCCGCCGTCCTCGATGAGCCGGGCGAGGCGGTACGCGGCCTCGCGGTGGCCGCGCTCGGCGGCCGTACGGAACCAGCGTCCGGCGCCGATGTCGCCGCGGTGCTCCAGGAGGTCGGCCAGCGCGTAGGCCCCCAGGCAGTGGCCGGACTCGGCGGACTGGCGCAGCCAGTACTCGGCGGCCGGCTCGTCACCGCGCTCGCGGTAGTGGCGCCCCAGGGCGTGCGCCGCGGCGGCGGAACCGGCGACGGCGGCGATCCGCCACCAGCCGCCCGCCTCGTCCGCGTAGCCCCGCTGATGCAGCAGGACCCCCAGATTGTTGGCCGCGGCGCGGTCACCGGCGGCGGCCGCGGAGCGCAGGTGCGGCTCGGCGCCGTCGAGGTCACCGCGGCGCAGCAGCAGCGCGCCCAGCGCGCTCATCGCGGCGGTGTCGCCCGCCTCGGCGGCCCGGCGGTGGCCGGACTCGGTCACCGCCTCGGACGCCTCGGCGGCTTCCGCCGCCTCCATCGCGTCCATCGGCACTTCGGATTCGCGCCCGTCGCCGGGCGCATGCACAAACCGGTCTGTCTCCAACAACCTTGCCTTGTCCCCCATAAGACCCATCGTCGCATCACCCGTTACCCGCGTACACCTGGTATACCGCAGCAAGTGAGGTCACTACAGCGGTTTGTCGACTTCCCGACACGACGACTTGGCAAACTCAAGCACACACCTACCCCACATCGGCCGCACGACCCGGCCTTGACCGATATCGTCCGGAACACACGACGAAGGCCCGGATCCCTTGAGGGATCCGGGCCTTGGCCATTCAGTAGCGGGGACAGGATTTGAACCTGCGACCTCTGGGTTATGAGCCCAGCGAGCTACCGAGCTGCTCCACCCCGCGTCGTTGTGTCCACAAGGTATCACGGCACCGGCCCGCCCCCGGACCGGCGCGGCCCCGTGCCGCCGGCGCGAACCGGCGGCACGGGGCCCGGGAGGTCGTGCGGGGCTGCTCAGCCGCCCGGCTTGCCGCCCTTCTCGGACGCCTTCGCCGCCCGGTCCAGCGCGGCCTTGAGCTTCTTCTGGGCCTCGCCGTAACCGGCCCAGTCGCCCGCGGCGCGTGCCTTCTCAGCCTCTTCATAGGCCTTCTCGGCATCGGACAGGGCCTGCTGCACCGTCTGGCCCGAGGGCTGCTGCCCGGTGTCGCTGCCGCCCGGCGGCTTCTCGGTGCCCGTACTGGGCGCCTTCTTGCCGAAGACCACGTCCAGCGCGTCCTTGAGGGAGTCCTCCAGGACGGGCTTGTTGTCGCCGTAGCTGACCAACACCTTCTTCAGCAGCGGGTAGTTGGTGTTGGCGCCGCGCAGATAGACCGGTTCGACGTAGAGCAGACCGCCGTCCAGGGGCACGGTCAGCAGATTGCCGTACTCGATCTCCGAGTCGCCGAGCTTCTTGAGGATGTTCAGCTCATTGGCGATGTTCGGATCGGAGTTGAACTTCGACTGCACCAGCTGTGGTCCGGGCACCGGTGTCTGCGAGGGGAGTTTCAGCAGTCTGATTTTGCCGTAGTCCGGACTCTTCGCATTGGCGTCGACGGCCATGAACGCCCCGAGGTTGTCCCGCTTGTTGGGCGTGAAGGTCGTCGTCAGCGAGAAGGTCCGGTCCTTCTGGTCCGGCATCTTCATGCTCAGGTAGTACGGCGGTACGGCGTTGCCCGACTTGGTGGTCGGGTCGTTCGGGATCTGCCAGCGCTCGGATCCGGTGTAGAAGGTGCCGGGGTCCGTGACGTGGTAGGTCGTGAGCAGCTGGCGCTGCACCTTGAAGAGGTCCTGCGGATAGCGCAGGTGTTCCCGCAGCGACGGGCTGATGGCGCTCTTCTTCTTGACCGTGCCGGGGAAGGACTTCATCCACGTCTTGAGGACGGGGTCCTTGTCGTCCCACTGGTAGAGCTTGACCGAGCCGTCGTAGGCGTCCACCGTCGCCTTGACGGAGTTGCGGATGTAGTTGACCTGGTTCTGCTGGGCCACCACCGCACGCTGGCCGTCGGTGAGCGAATCGGCCGTGCTGTCCCCGAGCGTGGTGCGCGAGGCGTACGGGTAGCCGTTGCTGGTGGTGTAGGCGTCCACGATCCACTTGATCCGGCCGTCGATGACCGCCGGATAGGCGTCGCCGTCGATGGTCAGCCAGGGGGCGACGGACTCCACGCGCTCCTTGGGCGTGCGGTTGTACAGGATCCGTGAGCCGTCGCCGATCGCGCCGGAGTAGAGGATCTGCGGCTCGCCGAACGCCACAGCGTAGGCGGCGCGGTTGACCGGGTTGGCGAGACTGACGCCGCTGGTGCCCCGGTAGCTGTAGCTCTTCTCGCCGCTGTCGTCGGAGTAGTCCAGCTCCTTTTGCGGACCGCCGACGATGGAGTACTGGGTGGTCTTCTCACCGTAGTAGACCCGCTGCTGGTACGAGCCGAGCTGGCCCTTGGCGGGCAGGTCCGACTCGGTGTACTTCGGGCCGCCGCCGTCGGCGGCCTCGGTCCCCTTGGCGGCGACCGCGCCGTAGCCGTGGGTGTACTTGAAGTGGTCGTTGATCCAGTTGCGCTCGGGGATGCCGGCGATGTTCAGCTCACGCAGACCGATGACGGTGTCCTGTTCGGCACCGTCCTTGTCCTTGTAGCGGTCGACGTCGAGGGTGGAGGGGAACTGGTAGTACCCGCGCACCTGCTGCTGTTGCTGGAAGGCCGGCGAGACCACGTTCGGGTCGAGCAGCCGCAGGCTGGCGGTGGTGTCGGCGTCGTCGCGCAGCCGCTGGCTGTCCGCCTTGTCGGCGGGCTTGTAGTTGCCCTTGTACGGGGTGACCTCGGAATTCTGGATGCCGTAGGCGTCCCGGGTCGCCTTGATGTTCTGCTTGATGTACGGCGCTTCCTTGGCCTGCTCGTTCGGCTGGACCTGGAACTTCTGCACGATCGCCGGGTAGAGCCCGCCGATCAGGACCGCCGAGAGCACCATCAGCCCGAAGCCGATCACCGGCAGCTGCCAGGTGCGCCGCCACAGCGTCGCGAAGAACAGCACCGCGCAGATCGCCGCGATGAAGAACAGGATGGTCTTCGCCGGGAGGTAGGCGTTGGCGTCGACGTAGCGCAGGCCGGTCCAGTTGTCGGCCGACTTCAGGCCGCTGGACTTGACCGCGAGGCCGTACCGGTCGAGCCAGTAGGCGATCGCCTTGAGCGAGACGAAGATGCCCAGCAGCACCGACAGATGGCCGGTCGCCGCCGCCGTCGCCCGCGAGCCGGGACTGGTCAGCCGCAGTCCGCCGTAGAGGTAGTGGGTCAGCGCCGCGGCGACCAGGCACAGCACCGCGCAGGCGAAGCCGAAGCTCAACAGGAAGCGGTACCAGGGCAGATCGAAGGTCCAGAAGGAGATGTCCTTGCCGAACTGCGGGTCCGTCTTGCCGAACGGCACGCCGTTGACCCACTGGAGCCAGGTGCGCCACTCGCCGGAGGCCGAGGCGCCGGCGATCAGGCCGATCGCCGCGGTGATCCCGATCAGCGCCCACTTCTTGAACGGCGCGATGCCCATCCGGTAGCGGTCCAGGCTCTGCTGCTCCATGGACATCGCACTCAGCGGCGGCCGCAGCCGGTGCGCCAGCCAGATGTTGACGCCGACGGCCGCGGCCATCACGACGCCGAACGAGAAGAACAGTCCGATCTTGGTCCACAGGGTCGTGGTGAAGACCGAGGAGTACTTGACCGATCGATACCAGAGCCAATCCGTCCAAAACCCCGCAAACATCACGAAGAGCATGGCCAGGACGGCCAGCACACCCAACGTCATGAGCAGGGTCCGGATCCGCCGCGATGGTCGGCCGACTCTGATCCGTGGCCCTGTCGGGCCTCCGCCGCGGTCCGGCATCTGGAAAGCCAAGGTGCGCACCTCGAAGTTCGCTGTCGTGTGGAGCAGGCCCGGCGATAGTAGGACCCACTGATGCAACTTACGAAGGCTTTACCCGGTTCCCGATTTCGGGGGGATACAAGGCACGATGTGCAGCATGACCAACCTCCCCGTTGACGGCACCCCCCTCGCCGCCGACCCCCTGACCCGCGCGGTGCTCGAAATCGACGAGTACAGCGCCGGGCTCGGCTGGGACCAGCCCGCCCGACTGTTCGCCCTCGTCGACACCGCCAAGCTGCGCGCACAGGAGCCCTCGCTCGCCGCTCAGCTCGGCATCGACGACTCCACCACCGCTTCCCTGACCCCCGTGGAGCAGGACGAGATCCCGGCGGGCGTCCCGCTGGACGAGTTCCTGGCCACCATCGCCTGGCCGGACGCCGTGAGCGGCTGCGCACTGACCGTGGAGCGGCTGATGCTGCCGCCCTCGGCGGAGGATTCCGAGCCGGCGGGCATGAACGAGGCGCAGCTCGCCACCTGGGTCGCCGAGCACCCGGACCGCCAGGAGGTCCGGATGACGGTGGCCGTGCTGCGCGACGGCCGCCGCGAATCGGCGCTGCGGCTGCGCGAGAAGGACTCCACGTCCGAGGTGCTCACCGGCGCGGCGCTGGTACCGGGCCTCGCGGACGCGCTGGCCACCACCTTCGAGGGCTGACCGGCCGGGCCGGGCCTCGGTGCCCGGCCCGCGGCCCGCCCGCTAGGACTTGCCCGCCGTGCCGCAGCCGGGCAGGCCGGCCAGATCGCCCTTGCGTATCTTCTCCAGCGCCTTGACGGCGCCCCCGATGGTGTCGACCTTCACCAGCCGGAGCCCGCTCGGGGTGTCCTTGGCGGCGGTGGCGCAGTTGTCCTTGGGCGTCAGGAAGAACTCCGCGCCCTTGTCGCGCGCGCCGACCGTCTTCATCGAAATGCCGCCGATGGGGCCGACCTTGCCCTTGTCGTCGATCGTCCCCGTGCCGGCCACGAACTTGCCGCCGGTCATGTCCCCGGGCGTGAGCTTGTCGACGATGCCCAGGGCGAACATCAGCCCGGCGCTCGGGCCGCCGACATCGGCCAGCTTGACGTCGATGGGGAACGGGAAGATGTGATCGGCCGCGGCCTGGATGCCGACGACGGCGCGGCCGTCGTCCGCCTTCTGCGTGGTGATCGTGACCTGCTTCTGCCCGGCGGTGCCGGGCTTCTTGCCCTTCTTCTCGGCCGCGGCGGCGTCCTTGGCGGGGATGATCGTGAACACCACCGGCTGGCCGGGCTTGTGCCGGGTGACGAGCTTGGCGACATCGCCGGTCTGCTTGACCGCCGTGCCGTCCACCGCCTTGATCACGTCGCCGGCGTGCAGCCGTCCGTCGGCCGGCTTGCCCTTGAGGACGGAGCCGACCACGGTCTGGCCGGCCACCGGGATGTGCAGCTGGCCGAGAGCGGCGGCCTTGGCGCTCTCCTGGGACTGGCTGAACTCCTCGGCGTTCTCCTGGTCGGCCTGCTCGGCCGTCTGCCCCTCGGGGTAGAGCGTCTTGTGGGGCACCACGGCGTTGTCGTGATCGAGCCAGCCGTACACCGCCTCGAAGAGGTTCATGGTGTAGTCGGGGCCGGTGACGCGGACCGTGGTCATGTTGAGATGCCCGGTCGTCGGGTACGTCTTGCGCCCGGAGATCGCCAGCACCGGCTCGCCGTCGTGATCACCGAGGGTGTTGACCGTGGGCCCCGGCGACATCTCGGAGTACGGCACGGGGATCAGCACTCCCGCGCAGAGCAGCGCGATCAGCATCAGGGTCGAGGCGAGCAGCGTCGCGGTGCGGCGTGGCATGGAACGACAGTACGGGACGGGTATGACAACCGGCCCGCGGGGCCGTCCGTCCGAGGGCCCTTCAGCGGCCCGCGCGGGGCAGTTGCCGGGGCTCCTCGCGGTGCGTGCGGACGCAGGTGCTCAGGCCGGGTCCGAGGCGGGGTCGGGGACGGAGTGCTCCTTCTCCATGGCGTCACGGAAACGGGCATAGCCCGCGAGCTCGGCCACGTCACCGGTCTTGCGGTTCCGCAGGGCCCAGCTGCTCCACACCGCGGCGATCAGTCCGGCACCGACCGGAATCAGCAGCCACAGGAGTGCACCCATCAACGACCTCCCTACCCCTAGTTCGACGAGATCGACGAATAAGCAGATTAACCATCTGCTGGGTCAACGCTCACGCCAGGGGGCGGGTTACGCAACTGGAACACAACGCACCGGTTCGCCCCGTCCGCGCAGGCCGGAGGCCTCGCGCCGGCGCGAGCCGCGCCCGCCCCGTCTGTGATCCCTCCTGCCCCGCGAACGCCTCGCCACGCCCCCGGATCCCCGGGGAACCGGCCCCCGCTTTCCCCGGAAACCCGCCGCCCCGTGGAGACGTTCAGGCCCCCACCCATTCCTCCGTGCCGTCCGAGAACGTCTGGTGCTTCCAGATCGGCACCTCGTGCTTGAGATCGTCGATCAGCCTGCGGCAGGCCTCGAAGGCCTCGCCCCGGTGCGGGCAGGACACCGCGACGACCACGGCGAGATCACCGATGCGCAGGTCGCCCACCCGGTGGACGGCGGCCAGCGCGCGCACCGGGTAGTCGGCGATCACCTTCTCGGCGATCCGGCGCAGCTCCGCCTCAGCACTGGGGTGCGCGGAGTAGCCCAGGCCGTCGACGTCGGCGCCGTTGTCGTGCGAGCGGACCGTGCCGACGAACAGCGCGGTGCCGCCGGCCGCGGCGTCGCCGACGGCGGTGAACACCTCGTCCACCGACAGCGCGGTGTCGCGGATCTCCAGGAGCCGGATCGGGTCCGCGGCGGCCCGCTCACCGGGGTGGTCGCGGCCGGGGGACGATACGGAGGGCGTGCCAGACATGGGTCCATCGTGCCGCACCGGGGCGCGCAGCGGGAATGGCCGTTTCCGCCCGTGGTGCGGGCCGCCGTCTGGAGACTCCTCCAGGACGGCGGCCCGGTCCGCGCTCAGATACGGCGGCGTGCCTTGCGGGCCCGCCGTACCAGGGCCGCGGTGCCCAGCAGGGCGACGGTGGCGCCGGCGGCACCGGCGGCGGTGGCGTCCTTGCGGCCCAGGCGGCGGCCGGCGACGGTGTGCCGCCCGGCGACCTCCTCCAGGAGTTCGGCGAGCACCTCCTCGTTCGTCCACCGGGGACGCCAGCCGGAGTCGTGCAGCCGGCTGCCGCTGACCACCCACGGGTACATCGTGTACGCGAGGTCCCCGGCGGGCGACGGCGTCAGCCCGATGCGGTGCAGGCGGGCCGCGGCGCCCAGGGCCACCGAGGACGGCAGCTCCATGCGCCGGGTGCCGGACAGCTCCTCGACCTCCTCCTGCTCCAGCCAGCCGTCGCAGCCGACCGCCAGCTCGCCCTCGACCTTCTCCAGCGCGGCGTGCTCCAGCGCGCTGACCAGGTCCTCGACGTGGCAGAACTGCCAGGCGGGGCGGGAGCCGGCCACGACCAGCAGGCGGGGCGACTCGAAGTACCGGGTCAGCGCGGTGTCGGTGCCGCCCACCAGGACGGCGGGGCGCAGCACGGTGACGTTCAGGCCCGGGTGTGCGCGGGGGGCGCGGTGCGCCAGGTGCTCGATCTCCAGCAGGTCGCCGACGCCGGTGGCGTCCGCGGTGGCGCGCAGCTCGGCGTCCTCGGCCAGGGGCACGTCGTTGTCCGGCAGCGCCCCGTAGACCATGGCGGAGGTGCACAGCACCACGCGGTGGACACCGGCGGCAGCTGCGGCGGTGAGCACGGTCTGGGTGCCGCGCACGTTGTAGGCGGTGCGGGCCGCGGCGTCGGTCTCCAGGTCGAGATCGAGCGCGAGGTGGACGACGACGTCCACGCCGCGCAGCTTGTCGGCGATGGCCGGGTCCCGGACGTCCAGGACGTGCCAGTGCGCCTCGGCGGTGTCACCGCGCCGCTCGTCGATGGCCACCACCTCCTTGACCTCGTCGGAGTCGGCCAGGGCGCGGGTGAGCAGGGCACCGACCCCGGAGGCGGCTCCGGTGACGGCGATGACGGGCCGGCCCGGTGGCCGGCCCGCGGCGCCGCCCGCGGGGTCGTCCGCCTTCTCGGTCGGGGCCGCAGCGTTTCGCGCTGCGCGAACGGTCGGATCTGGGGAACTCACCGGGCGTCTCCAGCGGTTGTCTTCAGTGCGTACGTGTGGTGACGCGTGCGCACCAGGTGGCGACCATCCTGCCGCAGCCACCGGGACAGCGAAGCACCGAGCCCCGAAGCGGCCCGGGTGTCTACGCTGGAGGTGATGTGGGCAGCCCGCCGTCGGCCACCTGGTCGGCGGCCCTACGAGCCGAGGAACCCCGTGAGTGACACCCCATTTGGATTCGGCCTTCCGCCGGAGGAGCCGGAGGACGGCGACAACGGCAAGAAGAAGGGCGGCCAGGGAGGTAGCCAGGGCCCCGCGGACCCCTTCGGGTTCGGCGGCGGGAGCGGCGGCGCGGACAATCCGTTCGCGGCGCTCTTCGGCGGCATGGGCGGCCCCGGCGGCGAAATGAACTCTGGCGACCTGGGAGCGGCCTTCCAGAAGCTCGGCCAGATGCTCTCCTACGAGGGTGGCCCGGTGAACTGGGACATGGCCAAGGACATCGCGCGGCAGACGGTCGCGCAGGGCGCCGAGGACGGCAGCAAGGACGCGAGCCTGTCGCCGGGCGAGCGCAGCGCGGTCGAGGAGGCCGTGCGGCTGGCGGACCTGTGGCTGGACGGGGTGACGTCGCTGCCGTCGGGCTCCGCCGCAGTGGTGGCCTGGAGCCGCGCCGAGTGGGTCGAGGAGACCCTGCCGGTGTGGAAGGACCTGGTCAACCCGCTCGCCGAGCGCGTCGGGGCGGCGATGGGCGATGTGCTCCCCGGGGAGATGCAGGCCATGGCCGGCCCGCTGCTGGGGATGATGCGCTCCATGGGCGGCGCGATGTTCGGCACCCAGATCGGGCAGGCGCTGGGCGTCCTGGCCAGTGAGGTCGTCGGTTCGACGGACATCGGACTGCCGCTGGGCCCGGCCGGCAAGGCCGCGCTGCTGCCCGGCAACATCGCCTCGTTCGGCGAGGGCCTGGGCGTGCCCCAGGAGGAGGTGCGGCTGTATCTGGCTCTGCGCGAGGCCGCCCACCAGCGACTCTTCGCCCATGTGCCGTGGCTGCGCTCGCATCTCTTCGGTGCGGTCGAGGGCTATGCGCGCGGCATCAAGGTCGACACCACCAAGCTCGAGGACGTGGTCGGCCAGATCGATCCACAGCACCCCGAGGAGCTGCAGAACGCCCTTCAGCAGGGCATGTTCCAGCCCGAGGACACCCCGGAGCAGAAGGCGGCGCTGGCTCGGCTGGAGACCGCGCTGGCGCTCGTCGAGGGCTGGGTGGACGCGGTGGTGCACGCCGCCGCCAAGCCGCATCTGCCGTCGTCGGACAAGCTCCGTGAGACCCTGCGCCGGCGCCGGGCCAGCGGTGGCCCCGCCGAGCAGACGTTCTCGACGCTGATCGGCCTGCAGCTGCGGCCGCGCCGGCTGCGGGACGCCTCGCGGCTGTGGGCGTCGCTGACGGACGCGCGGGGCCTGGAGGGCCGCGACGGCCTGTGGGAGCACCCGGACATGCTGCCGACGGCGGCCGACCTGGACGACCCGGACGGGTTCGTGCACCACGAGCAGCCGGACTTCTCCGAGCTGGACAAGATGCTCGGCGAGGCCGCGAGCGGCGGCAAGCCCGATCCGGGCAAGCCCGCCCGGGAGAGCGACGGCCCGGACGAGGCCCCCGGCGAGGGCAAGGCAGACGGCGACAGCAAGGGCGACGGCGAGAAGTGAGTCTGCACGAGGACGCGGCGCGGGTGCTCAAGGAGTGGCCCGCGCCGTCCCCCGCACAGGAACAGCTGCGGCTGGCGTATCTGGACCATCTCGCCGTCCGTCCGGACGGCATGTGGAAGCCCTGCAAGGAGGGGCATCTCACGGCCAGCGCGCTGGTGATCGATCCGGCCGGCGGCCGGGTACTGCTCACCCTGCACCGCAAGCTGAAGATGTGGCTGCAGATGGGCGGCCACTGCGAACCGCAGGACGCCTCGCTCGCCGAGGCGGCGCTGCGCGAGGCCCGGGAGGAGTCCGGGATCACGCGGGGGCTGACCCTGCTGCCCGGCGGTCCGGTGCGGCTGGATCGTCATGGCACGCCCTGCGCGGTGCATCTGGACGTCCAGTACGCGGCGCTGGCGCCCGCGGGCGCGGTGGCGGCGATCAGCGACGAGTCGCTGGACCTGCGCTGGTTCGCGTATGACGAGGTGCCCGGCGTCGCCGACGCGTCGGTGGTGCGGCTGGTGGAGCGCACCCGCGCCCTGCTCTAGATGCGGGCTGCCCCTGCGGCGCCCGTCCCGGTCTCCCCGGGGCGGGCGCCGTCGTCGTGCCTCACCGCGCGCCGGCGGGGGTCAGTTGGTGAAGATGTTGCCCTGGTTGTGTCCCCGGGCGCCCTGCTGGCCCATACCGAACTGGGCGGCCATACCGGCGCCCAGGACCGCGTTCTGCGGCGGCAGCAGCTCGCTGGGCTGGACCAGTGCGTAGCCCTGGCCGAGGAAGCTGAGTTCCCAGCCCTCACCGGTGTTGCCGCGGCGGCGCCACACCCCGGAGGAGTGCGTCTGCGCCTGCATCTGGACGCGCAGCGAGGCCGACCAGGCGACCACCGCGTCGGCGTCGGCGTTGACGTACTTCTCCGGCGTGATCTGGAGCATCAGGGGCTGGCCGGAGGTCATCAGGACGACCTTGCCCTGCCCGGAGATGTTGAGCTGGTACTTGCCGGTTCCGGAGATGCCGTACTGGCTGTCGACGGCGACGACGTCCCAGTGGAGGCCGGAGTCCAGCGCGAGGACGTAGCTGCTGTCGACGGTGAGGCCGTCGTGATCGACGTCGACGACATGGATGTGCTGGGCGAGGTTGGCCAGATAGACCGTGCCCTGCCCGGAGACACGCATCAGGTCGAGGCCCTCGCCGGAGTGGGCGCGGGCCCGGTGCTGGCCGGGTGTCTGGTAGTTGCCGTCGAATTCGAGCAGCCCCTGGTAGGCGACCATCGCGCCCTTGCGGGCGAGGAGGTCCTCGTGGCCCTGGAGCGCGACGCGCAGCAGCTGGTGGTTCTGCAGGGCGTAGCGGTCCTGGGTCTGTGCCTCGGTGAAGGCGAAAAGCGGACTCTGCATGGCGTGTTCGTCCTCCCCCTCAGCCCCGGGCCCGGAGCCGGTCGGTGCTGTCCTCGCTGGGCTGGACGACGACGAACCCCTGGCCGGAGAAGCCCAGTTGGTACGCCTCGCCGCTGCCGCGGCCGATCATCGAGGACGCCTTGAAGCTGCGCTTGCCCTTCATCTTCAGATGCGTCGACCAGGCGACCAGGGCATCGGGGTCCACATAGGTCTCGTCCTCGCCGCGGCCGCAGTCGACCACGATGGGGGTGCCCCGGGAGGTCAGCGCGACCCAGCCGGTGCCGGAGATCCCGACGTTGAAGAGCCCCTGGCCGGCGAACTTCGCCATGCCCTTGACGCGCTGGACTCCCCACTGGAGCTGGGTGTCGAAGGCGAGGAGGTTGGTGCCGTTGACGGACAGGGCGTCGTTGTCGAGGTGGATGCAGACGACGTCGGCGCCGTAGTCGGCGAGGTAGAGCACGCCGTCGCCGGAGCACTTCATCAGGGGCGCGCCTTCGCCGGTGAGCCACTGGGAGGCCATCTGGCGCACGGCGGGAGGGTTCGGCTCGTACTGGACGAAACCCTCGTAGGCGATCATGGAGCCGGTGCGGGCGAAGATGTCCTGGCCGCTCTGCATGGCGATCTTCACCATGGCGCTGCCGTGGTTCTCCATCCGGGCGGCGGGCGGAGTCGGGGCGTGGCCCGACAGCTGCTGCTGGTTCATGACGGGCTCCCTCAGACCTCGTAGGGCTGGACGACGATGAAGTTGCCGGGCGCGCCGCGGAACTGGAGGTTCACGGTCTCGCCGGAGTGGCCCGGGAAGGCGTGCCGGCGCAGGCTGACCTGACTGGAGATGATCACCTGCGAGCCGGCGGACCAGGCCACGATGGCGTTGGCGTCGGCGAAGGTGGTCGGGGTGACCGGCAGCACGACCGGGGTGCCCTGGGTCTTGACGACGACGGTGCCGGTCCCGTGGAACTGCATGGTGAACAGAGCGCCACCGGGGATGCCGTGGCCCTCGATGCGGCGGACCTCGTGCTGGAGCGACTCGTCGAAGGCGAGGACGCTCTCGGCGGACACGCAGATCGCGTCGCCCTGCAGCTCGATGGGGTGGACATGGGCGCTGTTCTCCGCGAGGAACACCTGGCCCTGGCCGGTGCAGCGCATCAGCTGCATTTCCTGGCCGGTGGCGTTGCCGACGATCCGGCCGCGGAAGCCGGCGCCCTTGTAGCCGAAGTCGACCTTGCCCTGGTAGAGCACCATGCTGCCCTGGCGGGCGAGCACCGGCTGCCCGTCGACACCGAGGTCGACCCGGATCAGCTTGCTGTTCTGCGGGGTCCAGCGCTGCCCGGTGGGCGCTTCCTTGTACTTGTCCAGAACGACATCGAGACCGGGGCCGCCGCCCTGGGGGACCGCCGGGGCCTGGGCGCCGGGATACGGGGCACCGGGCGGCGGCGCGGGCTGCCCGTAGGGGGCGGGCGGGCCCTGCGGGGCGCAGTATCCGCCGGGCGGCGGGGCCGGCTGCCCGTAGGGCGGTGCCTGCGGGGCCTGCTGCCCCGGGAAGCCGCCGGGGGCGGTCTGCGGGTGGCCGTACGGGTCCTGGCCGGGCCCCGGCTGCCCGTAGGGGGCGGGCGGCGGGCCGGGCACACCGGGCGGCGGTACCGGGCCGGCGGGCGGTGCCAGGGGCGCGGCGATGGTGGGCGCGTTGTGCACCTGCGGGACGGTGGGCTGCGCGGGCGCCGGCGGCGGGGCGGCCGGGGGCGCCGCGGCGGGCGGGGGCTGCTGCGGGGCGGGCGCGCCGAAGGACGGTGCGGGGGCGGCCGGTCCGGACGGGGGCGCGAAGCCGGGCACACCCTGCGCCGCGGCGGGCGGCTCGGGCGCGGCCGCCTCCTCCTCGGCGACCTCGCCGCCGAAGTTCTTCAGCAGCGCCTCCAGGCCGCCGTCGAAGCCCTGGCCGACGGCGGCGAACCGCCACACGTCCTTGAGGTAGAAGTCGCCGAGCATGACGGCGCGTTCGGTGCTGAACTCGCTGCCGGTGAAGGAGTAGCGGGCGACCTCTTCGCCGCCGGCCACGATCCGGAGGTAGCCGGGCCCGATCTGGGAGACCTGGCCCGCGCCGTCGAGGGCGGCGGTGAAGGTGAGCTTGTGGACCTGCGGCGGGATCTTGTCGAGGGTGACCCGGAAGGACTCACTGTCGCCGGCCTGCGGGCCCAGGAGCTGGATCGACTCCTCGGGCGAGGTGGGCTGGTTGAAGAAGATGAAGTACCGGTCGTCGGAGAGCCGCTCGTCGGCGTCCAGACCGAAGCAGCTGATGTCGAAGGTCAGGCCGGGACCGGCGATCTGCACGCCGACGTACAGATCCGTTCCCGCCGTGAGATCACCGATCTTGGCCTTGTGGCCGCGCTGGAATTCCCTGGCCATACGTAACGCCCGTCCCCCGCTCCCGCTGTGAGTTCGTCTGCGCGGCCAGGCTAACCGCTGGCGCCGACAGCGGGCGATGCCGGGGCGCGGCGGATCTGGGCGCGCCGCGGGCTCATTCGCCGCGGGCGGCGGGCAGATGGGGCAGCCGGTCGGCCGCGACCACCCCTTCGAGGTAGCCGCGGGCCCGTTCCGTACGGGGGTAGCACTCCAGCAGGCGCCAGAAGCGGGGCCCGTGACCGGGGACCAGCAGATGGGCGAGCTCGTGCAGCAGGACGTAGTCGATGACGTACTCGGGCATGCCCTGGAGGCGGTGCGAAAGACGGATGCTTCCCTCCGCCGGGGTGCACGAGCCCCAGCGGGTGTTCTGGTTGGTCACCCAGCGCACCGACGCCGGGCGGGCCCGGCCCTCCAGATACTGGACGGACAGCCTCCCGGCGCGCGCCGCCAGCTCGCCGTCGCCCAGTATCCGCTTGCTCTCCTGGGCGGCGAGCTTGTCCAGCATCACGGTCACCCAGCGCCGCTCCTCGGCCTCGGACATCCGGGCCGGGATCAGGACCACCGTGCGGTCGCCCTCGCGGTACGCGGAGACCGTCCTGCGCCGTCGTGAGCTGCGGCGCACCTCGACGGCGCTGGTGCCCGCACCCTGAGCCGTGGGGCTCGGGGCGGTCCGGCGCGAGGTGTCGGGGGCGCGGCGCAGAGGTGTCTCCCCTGAGCCGTGGGCGGAAGGGTCGGCGGGCACGCGCCCGACGTTACCCGCTGCCGTCGCGGGAAGTCCCGCCCCACGGTCGGTTCGCCGCCGAACCACCCCATGGCGTGCACAGCGTGGACGTCGGATACCCCCCGCCTGTGGATAACTTCCGCCCCGATTCGCCGCACGGCGCATGCTGGGGGCCGGACGACGAAGGACGGGGGATCAGATGAGGCATCCGATGCTCAAGCCGGCGCTGCGGCGGGGCTGGCGGGACAGGGAGACCGTGCGGTTCGGTGTGGCACCGGCCCACGCGAAGGTGGTCGGCCCGGTCGACACGGCGACGGGAAGCTTCCTGTCGCTGCTCGACGGCACCCGCAGCCTGCAGCAGCTGACCGAGGAGGCGGCGTTACTGGACCTCCCGCCCGCACACGTACGGGGCGTGGTCGAACGGCTCGGCGCGGCCGGGCTGCTGGAGGCTCCCACCGGGGGCGGCCCGGCGGCCGAGGCGGTGCGTGCCGACCCGGCGGCCTTCGGCCGGCTGCGGCCCGACCTGGCCGCCCTCTCGGTGCGGCATCCAGAGCCCGCGGGTGCCCTGGGCCGGATGGGCGCGCGCCGGGCGGTCCGGGTCAAGGTCAAGGGGGCGGGCCGGGTCGGTGCCGCGATCGCTTCGCTGCTCTCGGCCTCGGGGGTCGGCCGGGTGGAGGTGCTCGACGGCGGCACGGTCCGGCCGGAGGACGTGCTGCCCGGCGGGCTGACGGCCGAGCACACCGGCGAGCGGCGCAGCGCCGCCGCGCAGCGGCTGGTGCGCCGGGCCTCTCCCTGGAGCCGTACCCCGCGCCCGCGGGGCCCGGTCAGCGAGTCCGGGGAGCCGGGGCTGTCGCTGGTGGTGCTCGCCCCGCGCGACGGCCTCGGCGCCTACGCCCCCGACCCCGTGCTGTCCGAACCGCTGCTGACCGCCGGCATCCCGCATCTTTACGCGGGGGTGATCGAGGGCACGGGAGTGGTGGGTCCGCTGGTGCTGCCCGGTGGTTCGGCCTGTGCCCGCTGCGACGAGCTGCACCGCACGGACGCGGAGCCGGCCTGGCCGCGGCTGCTCGCGCAGTGGCGGTCGGGACGCGGTGCGCCCGCGGTGCCGGCGTGTGATGCCGCGCTGGCCACAACGGTCGCGGGCGTCGCCGCCCTCCAGGCGCTGACGTTCCTCGACGGTGAGCTACCGCCGTGCACAGGGGCGCGGATGGAGCTCGCCGCACCGTGTGCCGAGGTGCGCAGGGTGCCGGTCGCGCCGCATCCGGAGTGCGGCTGCGGTGCCGCCGCTGCACGGTGTGCGGCAGGCGCCTCGGATCCACGGCCGTGACACGCCACAATGACGGAGTAACCCCGGTTGGGGGACAGTGTGAGTTGGAGGGGCGCATGTCTGATCTTCCCCGCAAGGCGGTCACCCGTACCGCCAAGCTGGCCGCGCTGCCACTGGGGTTCGCCGGCCGTGCCACCTGGGGCCTGGGCAAGCGGATCGGCGGCAGATCCGCCGAGATCGTCGGCCGCGAGCTGCAACAGCGCACGGCGGAACAGCTCTTCAAGGTGCTCGGGGAGCTGAAGGGCGGGGCGATGAAGTTCGGGCAGGCGCTGTCCGTCTTCGAGTCGGCGCTGCCCGAGGAGATCGCCGGCCCCTACCGCGCCGCCCTGACGAAGCTTCAGGAGGCGGCCCCGCCGATGCCGACCGGCGCGGTGCACGCGGTGCTGGCGGAGCAGCTCGGCGAGGAGTGGCGGGAGCTGTTCGAGGAGTTCGAGGACAAGCCGGCTGCGGCGGCCTCGATCGGGCAGGTGCACCGTGCGGTGTGGCACGACGGCCGGGAGGTGGCCGTCAAGGTGCAGTATCCGGGCGCGGGCCAGGCGCTGCTGTCGGACCTGACCCAGCTGAGCCGGTTCGCCCGGCTGCTGGGCCCGCTGATGCCGGGCATGGACGTCAAGCCGCTGATCACCGAGCTGCGCGACCGGGTCTCGGAGGAGCTGGACTACTCCCTGGAGGCCGAGGCCCAGCGGGCACACGCCGAGGAGTTCGCCGGCGACCCCGACGTGGTGGTGCCCTCCGTGGTGCACCAGTGCGAGCAGGTACTGGTGACGGAGTGGATGGACGGGGTGCCGCTGTCCGAGGTGATCACGGACGGCACCGAAGAGCAGCGGGACCGCGCCGGTCAGCTCCTGGCCCGCTTCCTGTTCTCCGGCCCGGCCCGTACGGGTCTGCTGCACGCCGATCCGCACCCGGGCAACTTCCGGCTGCTGGCCGGCGACGACCCGGACGGCCCGGTCGACGAGTGGCGGCTGGGGGTGCTGGACTTCGGCACCGTGGACCGGCTGCCCGACGGGCTGCCCCCGACGATCGGCAGCTCACTGCGGATGACGCTCGACGGGGAAGCCGACGCCGTCTACCGGCTGCTGTGCGCGGAGGGCTTCGTCCGGGAGTCGATCGAGCTGGAACCGGACGCGGTGCTGGAGTATCTGCTGCCGATCATCGATCCGGCGCAGGTGGACGAGTTCACCTTCACCCGGAGCTGGATGCGCCACCAGGCGGCCCGGGTCGGCGATCCGCGCTCCCCCGCCCACCAGTTGGGCAAGCAGCTGAATCTGCCGCCCGCCTATCTGCTGATCCACCGGGTGACCCTGAGCACGATCGGGGTGCTGTGTCAGCTGGGGGCGACGGTGCGGCTGCGTGACGAACTGGAGGCCTGGCTGCCCGGCTTCGTCCCCGAGGAGGAGCCGCCCGGCCCGGACGTCACCGAGGACACCACCACCCTCGGCTCGGAGCCCGGCCCGCAGCGCGAACCGGAGCACGACACGGAGACCGGCGCGGCCGTCGTCGGTGCGGGACTCGGCAAGGAGGCCGTCGAAGAGACCACGGCCTGAGCCCGCGGGTCAGGCCTCTGCCCGTGCACCGGGGCCGCCGGGTCTGCCGCCCGCTCCGGTCACGGGGAGCGGGCAGGCCCGGGCGGGAGCGGGCGAGGCGGCCGTCCGGCATGCCCGCACGGCGGCGGGACCGGCCCGGGTCCACCCCGGCCGCACTCCCCCGGTGAGGGCGCCCGGTCTCACCACCAGTTCGAATCCAGGCGGCCCTCGATGGCGCGGATGTTCTTCCGCGCGCAGCTGTCGCAGTAGTAGCGGCGCTCACCGTTCTCGACGGAGAGCGTCCAGGTCGGTGGGGTGCCCTCGGCGACCGCGCCGCAGCCGGCACACTCCGTGTTCCCGTCCGCCAGCTCCGCCTGTTCATGCGTCCTCTGGTCCACCGTCCGACGATAGCCCCGTGCACCGCGGCACACACGATCCCACGCACCACGGGGCCCGCCCTGTCGGACGGACCCCGTGAACGGCGGCATCAAGCGCACCGTCTTACTGCATCACGGCCATGGCCAGCGCACGGCGGGCCCGCAGCGACGCGCGCTCGGCGCGCCGCTGCATACGCCGCGCGGCGGCGAGCCGATGGGCCCTGCGTTCTGATTCGGCCTCCCGCAGGCGTTCGTGCATATGCGCACGAGCCAGGGCTTCTGGGATGAGTTGCATCGCGAGGTTCCTGTTCTGACGCGACTCGATCGCGTCGGTGTTCACGGGGACGGGGGCGTCGGTGAGAGTGGGGTTCATCGTGAGGTCCTGCTTCTGGGGATCCCGGGTGACGGGATGGTCGATCGTTCCTGTGCCGAAGGCGTTCATGCCACAACCGGGTTCTTACGCGGACGGCCACGCGGCCGCTTCCGGGGCACGACGACGCCCTGAACGAAGAGTTCGCCGCCCCAGACGCCCCACGGCTCACGCCGGTCCTTGGCACCGGCGAGGCAGGCCTCACGCACCGGACAGGTCTGGCACAGGGTCTTGGCGTACTCGACGTCGGCCGGGGACTCCGCGAAGAAGACCTCCGGGTCGTAGGTGCGGCACGGAACAGCGGCGCCGAGGCGGTCGATCTCGTCGTCGAGCTCGGTGAGGGGAAGCAAGGAGTTCTCCTGAGGGTCAGGCGGAGGGATCAGGTCGGTCGCTACGGACGGGGTGTGCGTCTGCAGTTGCACGGTGGTGTGTTCCTCGTCTGTGAGGCCCGGCTGGTGGCCGGACGCTGGGGCAAACAAAAGGGCCGCGGATCCCGGTGTGGGTTCCGCGGCCCTGGAAGGTGCCGACCTGATCTCGCTGATCAGGCTGGATCTCTCCAGGGTTCGAGGCCGCGGTAGGCCCACATGTCATGCGTCTGGTACTGCTGCCGGGATTCGGCACCATTGGCCGCCGCGGAGGCAAAGGCATTCGCCGATGCCGCCACTGCTGCTACCGCAGGTGCCTCCGTCGGTCGCGCGGTGCGCTCACTGCGCGTCAGCACAGCGAGGGACTCGGGGCGCGCGACCTCGGTACCGGACGGGCGGCCGAAGCCGGACAGACCGGTGCCAAGGAGCGAGGTGCCGAGCGGGCAGGCGGCGACGACCGGGAGATCGGTCATTTTGTTCGTCTCAATGAAGCTGATCACTGGGCTCGCCTCCTCTCGGCGTCTCGGTGGACCGGGAATCCCGTTCCAGGGCGTTCAAGTACAGCACGGATCGATCGGATCTCGGAAAGAAACCGTTGTCCCCGTTGCTTCCGAAGGCTATGGGGCTGCGCTCCGCGGGCGCAAACTATTTTTCCGACGAGTTTTCCGCGGGTCCTCCGGAGGCCTCTTCCGAGGCTCCCACGCGCTCCTCACCGGCGCAGATCGCCAGCACGTCACTGCCGTAGCGGTCGAACTTGCGCCGCCCCACCCCTGAGATGACCGCGAGCTCCGCCTCGGTTCCCGGAACGGCCTCCGCGATCGCCATCAGGGTCTTGTCGGTGAAGACGCAGTAGGCGGGCTGCCGGGACCGTGCGGCCTGCTCGGTCCGCCACTCGCACAGCCGCTCGTACAGCGCCTCGTCCAGCTCCGAGGGGCAGTCCTCGCACCGCATCAGCTTCATCTCGCCCGCGTCCGTCAGCGTCCGGTTGCAGACCCGGCAGCGCGCCGGGCTGCGGTGCCGGGGACGCCGCGCCACCGCCGCCGCCCCCTCACCGCGCTCGACGCCCCCGGAGACCGCGCCGGGCATGCGACGGCCGGGCACCGTCCCCGAACCGGGCCGCAGACCGGTGAGGAACCGGCTGGCGCGGCGCGAGGCCCGCCCCCCGGGCGAACGCGCCAGCGACCAGGACAGGCCCAGGTGCATTCGGGCACGGGTGACGCCGACATACAGCAGCCGGCGCTCCTCCTCCACCTGCTCGTCGGTCCGGGCGTAGGTGATCGGCATCATGCCTTCGGTCAGGCCGACCAGGAACACCGCGTCCCACTCCAGGCCCTTGGCCGCGTGCAGGGACGCCAGCGTGACCCCCTCGACCGTCGGGGCGTGCTGGGCGTTGGCCCGCTCGTCCAGCTCGGCGACGAGATCGGCGAGCGTGGCCGCGGGCCGCGCCCGGGCGAAGTCCTCGGCGAGCCGCACCAGGGCCGCCAGCGACTCCCAGCGGTCGCGCACCGCGCCGGAACCGGCCGGCGGGCGGCTGGTCCAGCCCATGTCGCTGAGCACCGCCCGCACCTCGGACGGCAGGTCCAGGGCGTCGTCCAGCAGCGCGTCGTTGCCGCCGAAACGGGCGGCGCCCCGCAGCTTGACGCCCGCCTCCCGCACCTCCGGGCGCTCGAAGAACCGCTCGGCACCCCGCAGCTGATACGGCACACCGGCATCGGCCAGCGCCTGCTCGTAGACCTCGGACTGGGCGTTGACGCGGAAGAGCACGGCGATCTCACTGGCCGGCACACCGGAGGCGATCAGGTCGCGGATCCGGCGAGCGGTGCCCTCGGCCTCGGCGGGCTCGTCGGCGTACTCCGTGTACACCGGCTCGGGGCCCGCCTCGCGCTGCGAGACCAGCTCCAGCCGGTGCTCGGCGGCACGCCCCCTGGCCTGGGAGAGCAGACCGTTGGCGAGGTGCACCACCTGCGGGCTGGAGCGGTAGTCGCGGACGAGCTTGACGACGGTCGCCTGCGGATGGCGGTTACGGAAGTTGAGGAGATGGTCGGGGGTGGCGCCGGTGAAGCTGTAGATCGTCTGGCTGGCGTCGCCGACCACACAGAGGTTGTCGCGGTCCCCCAGCCACAGCTCCAGCAGCCGCTGCTGGAGCGGGCTGACGTCCTGGTACTCGTCCACGACGAAGTGCTGATACTGCGAACGGACCTGCTCGGCGATGTCGTGCCGGTCCTGGAGCACCCCCACCGTGAGCAGCAGCACATCCTCGAAGTCGATGCGGCCCCGCTCCCGCTTGAGCTCCTCGTACGTCCCGTAGATCTGCCCGACCTCCGCCGGGTCGCGAGGGGCCTCACGGCCGGCCTTGACGACCGCGGCCGGATAGTCGGCCGGCACGGTCTGGGTGACCTTCGACCACTCGATCTCGGCCGTGACATCCCGCAGCTCGTTGCGGTCCAGCCGGATGCGGCAGCGGGCGGCGGCCTCGGCGACCACCTGGATCTTGCGCTCCAGCAGCCGCGGGACCTCACCGCCGACGGCCTTCGGCCAGAAGAACTGGAGCTGGCGCAGGGCCGCGGAGTGGAACGTCCGGGCCTGCACACCGCCGGCGCCGAGCTGCCGCAGCCGGCCGCGCATCTCACCGGCCGCCCGCGCCGTGAACGTGACGGCCAGCACACTCGCGGGCGTCAGGATCCCCGCGCGCACGCCGTACGCGATCCGGTGGGTGATCGCGCGGGTCTTGCCCGTGCCGGCGCCCGCCAGCACACACACCGGACCGTGCAGAGCCGTCGCGACCTCGCGCTGCTCGGGGTCGAGCCCGTCGAGCACCGCGTCGGCCGAGTCCGGCACCTGCGGGAAAAGAGAGGAGTCCGTTGCTGCTGTCACCCCGCCATGCTGCCAGGTCCGCCCAGGCGCCCCCGCCCCCTGTCCACAGCCGCCGCCCCCGGTCATACGCATCGCCCCCACTGTGGACAACCGCCGACGCCCAGGCCCGGCGACTGCTTTCCTGAGATCAGCACAAGACGAGGCGAGGCGACGTACGGCCGGGCGGGGGTGCGGGAGAGCGGCGGGAGGCTCGGGGAGGACGGCCCGGGCCGAGGTTGGGACCAGGGCTGGGAACGGGCTGGGACCGGGGCTGGGGTGATTCGGGGCTGCGGGGTTCGGGGCTCTGGTGGCTTGGGGCTGCGGGGGCTCGGGGTCGAGTGGCTTTGGCTCGGGTGGCTGGGGTGGCTTGGGCTGGGGTGGCCTGGGCTGGTCGAGGACGGCTCGGGGGCGGCGGCTTCGGTCGGTGGGGGTGTGGGGAGGGGCGGGGGTGGGGCCCCCAAGCAGGAAAGGACGAACGGCCCGAGCCCGCGCACGCCCCCCGCTCCCCCACCGGGAATGTCCGCCCCCCGATGTACGTTGTGGTGCTTGGCCACGCCGAATACAAGCCGGCGGGTGGTATCGGATCACGACTTATCGAAGGAGCACGGGGCGCATGGCGGGCACTGTGACGATGTACAGCACGACCTGGTGCGGTTACTGCCGTCGGCTGAAGGGCCAGATGGACCGCGAGGGCATCGCGTACACCGAGATCAACATCGAGCACGACCCGGAGTCGGCGGAGTTCGTGGAGAAGGCGAACGGCGGCAACCAGACGGTTCCGACCGTGCTGTTCCCCGACGGCTCGACGCTGACGAACCCGTCCCTCGCGCAGGTCAAGCAGAAGGTCGGCGTCTGACACCAGAAGGTCGGCGTCCGACGCCGGAGGATCGGCATCGGACGCACCAGATCTCCGACGCGCAGTGGGCCCTGTCCGGCCCCGGGCCGTCGGCCGGAGTCCCCGTGGGCTCCGGCCGGCGGCCTTTCGCGCGCCGGTGACGGCGCTGTGTGCGCGAAGGTCCGGCGGCGGGGCCGGCGCCGTGTCCCGCTTCAGGCCTCCGCGCCGGTCACGGCTTGGGCAGGGGCTTGCCGTACCAGAGCTCGATCAGGCGGGCGGCGATGGAGATGCCGTACGGCGGGAGGACCTCGCCGGATTCGAAGGCGGCGCGCAGGTCCTCGCGGGAGAACCAGCGGGCCTCCTCGATCTCCTCGCCGTCGACCTGGATCTCGGACGAGGTGGCGCGGGCCATGAAGCCCAGCATCAGGCTGGAGGGGAAGGGCCAGGGCTGGCTGGCGACGTATTCGACGTCGCCGACGACGACTCCGGCCTCCTCGAAGACCTCGCGGGCCACCGAGTGCTCGATGGACTCGCCCGGCTCGACGAAGCCCGCGAGCGTGGAGAAGCGGCCCTCGGGCCAGTGCACCTGGCGGCCGAGGAGGGCACGGTCCTCCTCGTCCGTGACGAGCATGATCACGGCCGGGTCGGTGCGCGGGTAGTGCTCGGCGCCGCAGGCGGGGCAGCGGCGGATGTGGCCGGCGGCGGCGATGACGGTGCGTTCGCCGCAGCGGGAGCAGAAGCGGTGCAGGCGCTGCCAGTTCTCAAGCGCCACGGCGTGCACGAGAAGGCCGGCGTCGCGCGGGGACAGCAGCAGGCCGGCCTCGCGCAGGCCCGCCGGGCGCGCGGACTGGTCCATGCGGCCGGGCAGCGAGTCCTTCTGGAGGGCGAAGTAGCTGACGCCGTCGTTGTCGGTGCCGAGGTAGTAGCGGTGCGCCTCGGTCAGGGGCGCCTCGAAGGTCGGCGTCATGATCAGTTCGGTGCGGCCGTCGGGGGTGTCGTCGATCAGCGCCTGGCCGCCGGACACCACGAAGACGCGCGTCGTCGGGTGGCTCCAGGCCGCCGCCAGCCAGGCCTCGTCGAGACGGTGGTGGGCCGAGCGGTCGATCCCGCTCGGCGCGCTGAAGGTGAGCGGCCGGTCGGCGGTGTGGTCGGTCCAGGTGGTCACTGCTGTTTCCAACTCCCCCTGTGGCGTGGGTGATTGCTGCGTGCGGGCGCGGAACGGTGCGGCGGTGCGCGTCCGGTCAAGCGGGATGCCAGGTCTCCGCCAGGTCGCCCCACAGGTGGGCGGTGGTCTCGACGCCCTTCATCAGCAGGTCGAGTTCCACCTTTTCGTTCGGGGCGTGCCAGCCGTCGGAGGGAACGGAGATGCCGAGGAAGAGGACCGGGACGCCGAGGACGTCCTGGAGGTCGGCGGCCGGCCCGGAGCCGCCTTCGCGGGTGAAGCGGATCTTCTGGCCGAACGCCCGGCCCATGGCGCGGACGACGGACTGGAGGGCGGGGTGGTCGAGCGGGGTGAGGCAGGGGCGGGTGGCGCCCCAGAAGGTGATCTCGTGGCGGATGCCGGCCGGGAGCCGGGCTGCGACCCAGTCGCGGACGGACCGCTGGACGGCGTCCGCGTCCTGGCCGGCGACCAGCCGGAAGGAGAGCTTCAGCTGGGCGGTGGCGGGGACGATGGTCTTGCCGCCGGGGCCCTGGTAACCGCCGCTGATGCCGTTGACCTCGGCGGTGGGGCGGGCCCAGATGCGTTCGAGGGTGGTGCTGCCGGCCTCGCCGAGGGGGGCGTGGGAGTGCGCGGTGCGCAGCCACTCCTCCTCGTCGAAGGGCAGCTCGGCGAAGAGTTCCCGCTCGCGGGCGGTGAGTTCGATGACGCCGTCGTAGAAGCCGGGGACGGCGACCCGGCGGTCGGCGTCGTGCAGGGCGGCGGCCAGCCGGGCGGCCTCGGTGGCGGGGTTGGGGACCGCGCCGCCGAAGGAGCCGGAGTGGATGTCCTGGTCGGGGCCGCGGAGGTCGATCTGGCAGTCCGTCAGGCCGCGCATGCCGGTGCAGACGGTGGGGGTGTCCCTGGACCACATGCCGGTGTCGGAGACGACCACCGTGTCGCAGGCGAGGCGGTCGGCGTGCTTCTCGATGAGGGCGGGGAAGTTCGGTGAGCCGGACTCCTCCTCGCCCTCGATGAGCAGCTTGAGGTTGACGGCGGGGGCGGTGCGGCCGGTGGCGGCGAGGTGGGCGCGGACGCCGAGGGTGTGGAAGAAGACCTGGCCCTTGTCGTCGGCGGCGCCGCGGGCGTAGAGCTTGCCGTCGACGGTCTCGGGGACGAAGGGGTCGGTGTGCCAGCCGTCCTCGCGGGCGGCGGGCTGGACGTCGTGGTGGCCGTAGACGAGCACGGTGGGCGCGGACGGGTCGCCGGAGGGCCATTCGGCGAAGACCGCGGGCAGGCCGCCGGTCTCCCAGATCTCGCTGGTGGTGAAGCCGGTGTCGGTGAGCTTCGCGGCGAGCCATTCGGCGCTGCGGCGTACGTCGCCGGCGCGTTCCGGGTCGGCGGACACGGAGGGGATGCGCAGCCACTCGGTGAGGTCGCCGAGGAAGGCTTCGCGGTGGGCGGCGAGGTACGCGCGGACGGCGCTGTCCGGGGTGGTGCTCATATGGCCGAGCCTATCGGCCTTCCGGGGGATGGCCGTCGGCGGTCTCGCCGAGCAGGATGCGTTCGAGTCCGGCCCGGCCGGGCAGCCGGGCGGGTCTGACCACCTCGCCGCTGCGGACGTAGAGGAAGGCGGCGTCGACGGCGGTGGGCTCCAGGCCGTGGCGCTCGGCCCAGGCGAGGCGGTAGACGGCCAGCTGGAGGGGGTCGGCGGTGTGGGTGCGGCCGGTTTTCCAGTCGACGATCTCGAAGCGGTCGCCGTGGGGGCCGGGCTCCTTGTAGACGGCGTCGATGCGGCCGCGGATCACGCGTCCGGCGAGCGTCAGCTGGAAGGGCGCCTCGACGCGGTAGGGGGTGCGGTGGGCGTAGGGGGTGCGGGCGAAGGCTTCCTTGAGGGTTTCGAGGTCGTGTTCGTCGGTGATCGGGGCGTCCTCGTCCTCGTCGGCGCCCGGTAGCTCGTCGGGGCCGAGCAGGGGCAGGGTCAGCTCTTCGAAGCGGGATTCGACCCAGGCGTGGAAGCGGGTGCCGCGGCGGGCGCCGGGTTGTGGCGGGCGCGGCATGGGGCGGGCCAGTTCGCGGGCGAAGGCGTCGGGGTCGGCGGCGAGGCGGAGCAGCTGGGTGGCGCTGAGCGCGGAGGGCAGCGGGACCTCGCGGACGGTGGCGCGGGAGCGGCGCAGCTCGGCGGCGAGCGTTTCCAGGTCGCGGTCCCAGGAGCCGACGGTGCGGCGTTCCTCGGGGAGGAGAGCGGCGGGTGTCTCGTCGTGGGGCGTGGTGTCGTGGTCGTGGGGGGCGGTGTCGGGGTCGGTGAGGTCGGGTTCCGTGGTGCGCTGGGCGCCGATGCGGGGGCGGGGCGGGGTGGGGGCGGCGTCGGGGAGGTCGTCGGGCGTGGTGTCGTGGTCGAAGGGGTCGCCGAGGGGGCCGTCGAACGGGTCGGCTTCGGGAGCGTCGAACGGGTCGGCTTCCGGGGCGGCGAACGGGTCGGGGCCCCATGCCTCGTCGTCGGGCGGAGGCGGTGGCCATTCGGGGTCGTGGGCGGGGAGGGCGTCCGGGGTGGCGGAGGGGGCCGGCTCGTCCGTGCGGCGGGCCAGGTGGGCGTGGACGAGCGCGGCGGCGCTGCGGCGGCGGGCGGTGGCCGTGGGGTCGAGGGGCAGCGGCCAGGCCTGTTCGGCGGCGGCCTCGGCGAGGGCGGGGTTCTCCTCGCCGTCCTCGGGGGCGGCGGCCCAGTGCTCGATCTCGCCGTGTCCGGCTTCGCAGTGGGTGCGCAGGGCCTCCAGGAAGACGGAGGGGCCACGCGGCCGCTTCTGGTGGGGGCCCCACCAGTGGCCGGAGCCGAGCAGCAGGGAGCGGGGGCGGGTGAAGGTGACGTAGCCGAGGCGGAGTTCCTCGGTTTCCTGGTGGTCCTTCATCGCCTCCTTGAAGTCCTTCAGGCCGCGGGCGGTCCATTCGGTGACGTCGGGGAGGGTGGCGGCGTCGCCGCGCAGGGTGTGCGGGAGGACCTTGGGCCGGCTGGTCCAGGACTCGCGGGCCTGTTCGCTGGGGAACTGCTTGGTGACCAGGCCGGGTACGGCGACGACGTCCCATTCCAGGCCCTTGGACTTGTGGGCGGTCAGCACCTTGACGGTGTTGTCGCCGCCGGGCAGGGAGCTGTCCAGGCCTTTTTCGTACTGGACGGCGGTGCGCAGGAAGCCGAGGAAGGCGAGGAGGGTGGCGTCGCCGTCGAGGGATTCACCGCCCTGTTTGGCGGCGAATCCGGCGGCGATGTCGAGGAAGGTGCCGAGGGTTTCGCGGCGGCGGGCGGCCAGGGCGTGGGGGGAGGCGGACAGTTCGACCTCCAGGCCGGTGGTGGCCAGGATCCGGTGGAGGACGTCCATGAGGGGGTCGCCGAGGGAGCGGCGCAGGTCGCGGAGTTCGGTGGCGAGGTGGGCGAAGCGGACGCGGGCCTCGGCGGAGAAGGGAAGGCCGTCGTCGGGGCCGTCGGCCACGAGGAAGGTGTCGAGGGCGTCGGCGAGCGAGATGGTCTCGGCGGGGTCGACGCCTTCGACGGCTTCGGCGAGGCGTTGTGCCGGGTCGTCGGAGGGGGCCGGGTGGTGGACGAGGGTGCGGGCGCGGCGGCCGAGGAGGGCGAGGTCGCGGGGGCCGATGCGCCAGCGGGGGCCGGTGAGCAGGCGGACCAGGGCGGCGTTGGCGGTGGGGTCCTGGAGGACGTCGCAGACGGCGACGAGGTCGGCGATCTCGGGCAGGTGCAGAAGGCCGGAGAGGCCGACGACCTCGACGGGGATGTCCCGGGCGACGAGTTCGCCCTGGAGGTGGGCGAAGTCGGCGGCGGTGCGGCAGAGCACGGCGATCTCGCCGGGGGGTGTGCCGGTGCGGACGAGGTGGGCGAGGGAGTCGGCGAGCCAGGTGAGTTCTTCGGCGTGGGTGGGCAGCAGGGCGCAGCGGACGAGGCCGTCGCGCTCGGCGCCGGGGGCGGGGCGCAGTGCCTCGACGCCTTCGTGGCGTGCGCGGAGGGGGGCGGCGAGGGTGTTGGCGAGGTCGAGGAGGCGGCCGCCGCTGCGGCGGTTCTCGCTGAGGGCCTGGCGGCGGGCGGGGGTGCCGTCGGGGAAGGGGAAGTGGGTGGGGAAGTCGTCGAGGTTGGCCACGGAGGCGCCGCGCCAGCCGTAGATGGCCTGACAGGGGTCGCCGACGGCAGTCACGGCATGCCCGGTGGCGGTCCCGTTGGCGGCGCCGAAGAGGCCGGAGAGCAGCAGTCGTTGGGCGACGGAGGTGTCCTGGTACTCGTCGAGGAGGACGACGCGGAATTCGTCGCGCAGGAGGCGGCCGACCTCGGGGCGGGTGGTGGCGAGGGTGGCGGAGTGGGCGATCTGGTCGCCGAAGTCGAGGAGGTCGCGGCGGCGCTTCTCGTCGCGGTAGGCGGTGACGAGGTCGAGGAGTTCCCGGCGGCCGCGGGCGGTTTCGGGGGCTTTGCGCAGGTCGGCGTTGGTGAGGCGGACGCCGTCGAGGGCCGCGAGCAGCTCGGTGTCGTGGGCGCGGAGTACGGCGGGGTCGACGAGGTGCTCGGAGAGTTCGGCGTCGAGGGCGAGGAGGTCCTCCACGAGGGAGGGCAGGGAGGTGGTGAGGGAGGGGTAGGGGCCGGGGGCGGTGCGCAGGGTGCGGGCGGCGAGCTGGAAGCGGGTGGCGTCGGCGAGGAGGTGGGCGCCGGGTTCCAGGCCGATGCGCAGGCCGTGGTCCTTGAGGAGCTGTCCGGCGAAGGCGTGGTAGGTGGAGATCCGCGGCTCTCCGGGGGGCTGGCCGGTGGCGGCGCCGCTGTCGTCGAGCGGGAGGGCGTCCGGGTCGGTGACGCCGGCGGCGAGGAGGGCACTGCGGACGCGTTCGGCCAGCTCACCGGCCGCCTTGTTGGTGAAGGTCAGACCGAGGACCTGCTCCGGGGCGACCTGGCCGGTGCCGACCAGCCACACGACGCGGGCGGCCATCACCGTGGTCTTCCCGGAACCGGCTCCGGCCACGATGACCTGCGGGGCGGGCGGGGCGGTGATGCACTCCGTCTGCTCCGGTGTGAACGGAATGCCGAGGAGCTCCTTGAGCTGCTCGGGATCACTGAGGCGAGCTGACACGGAAAAAACGGTAGCGGTCACCACTGACAATCCGCTCCGCTGGGGCGGCCTTCCCACGTTTTTGGCTTTCCCGCCGTGTGTCTTCTCGGCGTTGCGCCTGCGGCCGGTTCGCTGCGCTTCACCGTCTCCCCCACGTTGTCGGCTGTCCCGCCGTGGGGGTTGTTCGCCGTTGCGCCTGCGGCGGGCGGTGGGTGTCGGGTGCGGTGACGGACCTCCGGGGTCGGTGTGTGGGACTGCTTCGCTTTACGTCCCACACACCGACCCCTCCGGCCCGTCCCCTCCCGTGGAGGGAAAAGTTTCGGTGAGTGGGGGCGGGCCATCTAGGCCCTTTCCGCGTGACCGACAAGGCGCACCGCACCACCTGCGACCACCCCCACCGGCCCCCTTCCCTCCCTCAACGGGAGGGGGCGGGCCGGAGGGGCCTGGTGTGTGGACGTAAAGCGAAGCAGTCCACACACCAGGCCCCGGAGGACCGCCACCGCACCCGACAGCCCCGCGCAGCGGACCCGCCCGCCGCAGGCGCAACGGCGAGAAACCACCACGGCGGGAAAGACAAAAACGTGGGAAGCAAAGCCAACCGCAGCGAAACTCACTCCACGACGTGTCTCCCCTCCGGCTGGGCGCTGCACGAAGTGCGGAAGGTGCAGTGGGTGCAGTGGGTGCCGGTGGTGGGGGTGAACCGCTCTTCCAGGACGCGGCCCGCGGCGGTGGCGAGCAGGTCGCCTACCCACTCGCCGTCCAGTGGCTGCTGGGCCTGGACGGCGGGCAGGGCGTCGCCGCCTTCCTTCTGGGCCGCGCCCAGGCGCAGGTGTACCAGTTCGGCGCCGCCCGGGTGGGGGGTGTGGCCGTCGAAGGCGTCGTCGAGGGCGCCCTCGCGCACCGCGAGCTGGTAGACGGCGAGCTGGGGGTGGCGGGCGACCTCGGGGCCGGTGGGTTTTTGCTTGCCCGTTTTGAAGTCGACGACGTAGGCGCGTCCCTGGGCGTCGCGGGAGACGTGGTCCATGCTGCCGCGGATGCGGACCTCGTGGGGGCCGGCCCGGAGGGTGAGGTCGAAGCCGTGTTCGGTGGCGACGGTGTCCCGGCCGCGGGTTTCGCGTTCCATGACGTGCCAGCGCAGGAAGCGTTCCAGGGCGGCGCGCGCGGTGTCCTTCTCCTGGCGGGACTTCCAGGGGGCGTCGAAGGCGAGCGCGTCCCATACGGAGTCCAGGCGTTCCATGAGGACGGCGAGGTCGGCGGGGGTGCGGCCGGAGGCGACCTCGTCGGCGAGGACGTGGACCACGTTGCCGAAGCCCTGGGCGGCGGTGGCGGGGGTGTCCGCCTTGACCTCGCGGCCCAGGAACCACTGGAGGGAGCAGGTGTGGGCGAGCTGGTCGAGGGCGCTGCCGGAGAGCACCACGGGCCGGTCGCGGTCGCGGAGCGGGACGCTGCTGCGGGTGGGTTCGTGCAGGCCCCACCAGGTGTCGGGGTGGGCGGCCGGCACCAGGGGGTGGTGGTCGTCGTCGCGGAGCGCGGCGAGCCGGGCGAGCCGCTGGGCGGCGGCCTCGCGCAGGGCGGGGGTGGCGGCCGGGTCGACGGTGGTGGCGCGCAGTTCGGCGACGAGGGCGGCCACCGCCAGGGGGCGGCGGGGGCGGCCGGTGACGTCCTGGGGGGTGATGCCCAGCTCGGTCAGGAAGCGGGACGGCTGGTCGCCGTCGTCGGCCGCGGCCCTCACGGCGGTGACGACGAGCCGTTCGCGGGCGCGGGTGGCGGCCACGTAGAACAGCCGGCGTTCCTCGGCGAGCAGGGCGCCGGCGGGCAGCGGCTCGGCCAGGCCGTCGCGGCCGATCCGGTCGGCTTCCAGGAGTGAGCCGCGCCGGCGCAGGTCGGGCCACAGGCCCTCCTGGACGCCGGCGACGACGACGAGCCGCCACTCCAGGCCCTTGGCGCGGTGGGCGGTCATCAGGCGTACGGCGTCGGGGCGCACCGCGCGGCGGGTGAGGGTGTCGGCGGCGATGTCCTGGGCGTCGAGTTCCTCCAGGAAGTTGAGGGCGCCGCGGCCGCCGGTGCGTTCCTCGGCGCGGGCGGCGGTCTCGAAGAGGGCGACGACGGCGTCCAGGTCGCGGTCGGCGTTGCGGCCGGCGGCGCCGCCGCGGTGGGCGGCCCGCTCCAGGCGCTGCGGCCAGGGGGTGCCGTCCCACAGTTCCCACAGCCCCTGTTCGGCGGTGCCGCCGTCGGCGAGGAGGGTGCGGGCCGTGCGCAGCAGCAGGCCGAGCCGCTGGGCGCCGCGGGCGTAGCCGGGGTCGTGGGTGACCAGGCGGCGGGGGTCGGCGAGGGCGCGGGCGATCAGTTCGTCGGAGGGGCGGGGCAGCGGCCGGCCGGCGTGGCGTTCCTCCTCGCGCAGGGCGCGGCCCAGCCGGCGCAGGTCGGCGGAGTCCATGCCGCCGAGGGGGGAGGCCAGCAGGTCGGTGGCGGTTTCGGCGTCGAGCCAGCGGGGGGCGCCGTCGTCCTCCTGCGGGGTGGTCGGTCCGGTTGCGGTGTCCTGGGACGGGGTGTCGGGGTCGGGGCCGAGGGCGGCGCGGGCCGCCACCCGCAGCGCCGTGAGCAGGGGGGCGACCGCGGGTTCGTGCCGCAGCGGCAGATCGTCGCCGTCGATGTCGAGGGGGACGCCGGCCGAGGTCAGGGCGCGGCGCACGGCGGGCAGCGAGCGCCCCCCGGCGCGGACGAGGACGGCCATCTCGCGCCAGGGCACCCCGTCCTCCAGGTGGGCGCGGCGCAGGATGTCGGCGACGTTGTCGAGTTCGGCGCCGGGCGTCGGGTACGTGTACGCCTCGACGCGGCCGCCGTCCCGTACCGGCCGGGGCTCGCGGTGGGCGCGTACCTTCGCGGCGGGCAGGCGGGTGAGCGGCATCCGGCGGGTCAGCTGCCGGGTGGCGGCGAGCAGGTCGGCGCCGGAGCGGCGGGAGGTGCCGAGGACGGCGACCGGGGCGGGGGTGCCGTCGGCGCGCCGGAAGGTCTCGGGGAAGTCGAGGATGCCGTTGACGTCGGCGCCGCGGAAGGCGTAGATCGACTGGTCGGGGTCGCCGAAGGCGATCAGGGTGCGTCCCGGGGAGCCCGCCGCGGCGGACGTGGTGTGGTTGCCGGCGAGGGCGCGCAGCAGCCGTACCTGGGCGGCGTCGGTGTCCTGGTACTCGTCGACGTAGACCGCGTCGTAGGAGGCGGCCCACCGGGCGGCGGTGTCGGGGTGTTCGGCGTGCAGGACCGCGCGGTGCACGAGTTCGGCGTAGTCGAGCATGCCCTGGGCTTCGAGGACGTCGAGGTATTCGGCGAGGAAGCCGGCCGCGGCGCTCCAGTCGGGGCGTCCGGTGCGGGCGGCGAAGGCGCCCAGCGCGTCCGGGCCCAGGCCCAGTTCGCGGCTGCGGGCGAGCACCGCGCGGACCTCGTCGGCGAAGCCGCGGGTGGTCAGGCAGGCGCGCAGCTCGTCCGGCCAGCGCACCCGGGCGCGGCCCGCGCCGGCCAGTTCGGCCTGGCCTTCGAGGAGTTCGCGGACCACGAGGTCCTGTTCGGGCCCGGACAGCAGCCGCAGGGGTTCGGCGAAGAGTTCGGCGTCCTGGTGGGCGCGGACCTGGGCGTAGCAGAAGGAGTGGAAGGTGGTCGCCTGCGGGATGCCGGGCCGGCGCGGGGTGGCGCCGGTGCCGGCGGGCCCGCCGGGCGGTGCGTCCGGGCCGGCCAGCCGGGCCGCGAGCCGGTCGCGGAGTTCGACGGCGGCCTTGCGGCTGAAGGTGAGGACGAGGATCCGTTCGGGATCGGCCCCGGCGCGCACCCGGCGGACCACCGACTCCACCAGCGTCGTGGTCTTGCCGGTGCCCGGCCCGGCGAGCACCAGCAGCGGCCCGTGCCGGTGGTCAACCACGGCGCGCTGGGCTGCGTCCAAGGCAGGAGGATCCACCCGACCCGGCGCGGTGCGCACCAGGCGGTACGCGCCGGCGGTGTTCCGCCGCGCGGCCCGGTGGGGCTGCGTCGGCGGGACGGCCGAGAAGGAGGAACTCACGTGGATCGCCGGTCCTGAAGGAGAGTGCGTGGTCGTGGTGCAGAGGGGGTGCGGGCCGCCCGGCGGTGCGCGGAGCGGGTCGGGTGGCCGGCCGGGGCGCGCGGCCCGCGGCGGGACCGTGGGCGCAACGACGGTGCCCGACGCTACGCCAGGCCCGCGGCGGGTCCGGCGGCAGCCTCCCGGTCGGCCGGGAGGCGGGGCGCCGGCGCTACGGCTCCCCGTCGCCGTCCTGCCGCCCGTCCCAGCGGGCGCGTCGCATGTCGAGGCGCGGTATGTGTCCGCGCGTCATCGCGGCGCCTCGCCCGCCCCCGTCGGGGGTGTCCCCCGTGGGGGTGGTGCGCAGGGGCGTGCCCTCGTCGCGGTAGTGCGCGAGCGCGCGCAGTTCGCTGCCGGGCAGCAGCAGGCCGTCCGCGCGCACCACGCGCCACCAGGGCACCGCGCCGCCGTAGAGCGCCATCACCCTGCCGACCTGCCGCGGTCCTCCCTCGTCGAGCCATTCGGCGATGTCGCCGTAGGTCATCACCCGGCCCGCCGGGATCAGCTCGGCGACGGCGAGGACCCGCTCCGCGTACGCGGGGAGTTCCCCCGCCGTCGAATCTCCGGTCCCACTCATTCGGTCCATCCTGCCGCACGGCACCGACAATGGGAGCGGACACACGGTTGCGCACCGCCGGGCGGCTCTCCGGGACGGCGTCGCCGGCCCCGGTCGGCGGCGGCGGTTCCGCTTCCCGCGCCCCCGAAATGCACCCTGATGCCCTCCACCACCGGTCGGCCGTGCCACCATCTTCCGGACGGTGACTGGTGATACGAGATCAAGAAGAGACGGCCGGGCAGCAGGGCGCAGCGCCTCCACGGGAGGTGGGCGCCCCTGCGGCGCTGTCCGTCACCACCGCCGGCACCGCGCCCGGACCGGCCCCGGCGGCCGGGCTGCCGGAGCGGCAGCGGGCGGCACCACAGGGGAAGCACCAACGGAGGCCGGCCACGGTCTCCGCTACCGAAAAGGCGAGCACGATCGAGAAGGCCGAGAGACCAGGGGCGTCCGAGAGGCCACAGGGGCCCGAGGAGCCCGAGGAACCCGAGCGGCAGCAGCAGGAGGAGCAGGACGAGGACCGGCCGGACCGGGGCACGGACGACGGGGCCGGGCCCGGCAGCGGTGAGAAGGCGGCGCCGGGTGCGGCCCGGAGCAGGGCCCGCACGGGCGCGCACCGCTCCGACCTGACCGCGGACGAACACGGCGAATTCCACGTCGACCGGGTCTCCGGCGACGAGCCGCTGCTGCCCGCCCGGGTGCACCGGCCCTCCGACCTGCTGCGGCTGCTGCTCGGCATGGCCGGGATCGCGCTCGTCCTCGGGCTCACCACGTTCGCGCAGGGCACCACCCAGGGCCTGGAGAACGACATCGGCAGCGGCGCCAAGGCGGCGCCCCAGCTGCTGATCACCCTGGCGGGGCTGACGTCCAGCGTCGCAGTGCTGATCGTGCCGGTGGCGTTCGCCGTCGAGCGGCTGATCAAGCGGGACGGGCTGCGGATCGCGGACGGCGTGCTCGCCGCCGTCCTGGCCCACGGGGTGTCGCTGGCCACCGACCTGTGGGTGGCCGACGCCGCCCCCGCCTCCATCCGGGACGCGCTGACCCAGACCCTGGACAACGGGTCGCTGACCGCCCCGGTGCACAGCTATCTGGCGCCCGTGATCGCCTATATGACGGCGGTGGGCATGTACCGGCGGCCCCGCTGGCGGGTCGTGATGTGGTGCGTGCTGCTGCTGGACGCGTTCGCGGTGCTGGTCGGGCGGTACACCACCCCGTTCGCGATCATCACGACGGTGCTGATCGGCTGGACCGTCGCCTACGGCACCCTCTACGCCGTCGGCTCCCCCAATGTCCGCCCCACCGGCCAGAACCTCCTCGCGGGGCTGCGCCGGGTCGGCTTCCGTCCGGTCTCCGCGCTGCGGGCGGAGGACATCGGCCCGGACCACCCCGAGCACACCGACCGCGGCCGCCGCTATCTGGTGACGCGGGAGGACGGCCCGCCGATCGATGTCACCGTCGTCGACCGCGAGCAGCAGGCGCAGGGCTTCTTCTACCGGGTGTGGCGCCGACTGTCGCTGCGCGGCATCAATCAGCGCCGCAGCCTGCAGTCGCTGCGCCAGGCGCTGGAGCAGGAGGCGCTGCTGGCGTACGCCGCCATCGCGGCCGGCGCGAACGCCCCGAAGCTGATCGCGACCTCGGAGCTCGGCCCGGACGCGGTGATGCTGGTCTACGAGCACATCGACGGCCGCAGCTTCGACACGCTGGCCGACGAGGAGATCACCGACACGCTGATGCACAGCGCCTGGCGGCAGGTCGAGGCGCTGCAGTCGCGGCGGATCGCGCACCGGCGGCTGGTCGGTGACGCGCTGCTGGTGGATCGTTCCGGCAACATCGTCCTGACCGAGCTGCGCGGCGGTGAGATCGCGGCCGGTGACCTCGTGCTGCGGATGGACATCGCCCAGCTGCTGGCCACCTGCGGACTGCGGGTCGGGGCCGAGCGGGCGGTGGCCGCGGCCGTCGAGGTGCTCGGCCCGGACGCGGTCGCCGACAGCCTGCCGCTGCTGCAGCCGATCGCGCTCAGCCGCACCACCCGCGCCACACTGCGTCATCTGGCCCGCGAGCGCTCCCAGCGGGAGCGCGACGCGGTGCTGGCGGCGTCGCAGGCCGCCAAGGAGGCGCGGGAGGCGCGCGAGGCGGAGAGCGCCAAGGACCGCAAGACGCTGCGGGCCGAGCGGCACGCGGAGAAGAACGCCGAGAAGCGCGCCCTGGACGAGGCCTCGGAGGAGGCCCGCGAGGAGGACCTGCTCGCGCAGATCCGCCGGCAGGTGCTGCTGATCCGCCCGACGGCGGTGGTCCAGCCCGCGAAGCTGGAGCGGCTCAGCCCGCGCATCCTGATCAGCTGGATCGCCGGCGCCTTCGCGGTGTATCTGCTGCTGACCCAGCTCACCCACGTCAACCTCGGCGACGTGGTCAGCAAGGCCGGGTGGGTGTGGGTCCTGGTCGCGATGTTCTTCTCGGCGCTGACGTACATCGCGGCGGCGATGAGCCTGCTGGGGTTCGTCACCGAGCGGGTGTCGTTCGTCCGGACGGTCATCGCGCAGATCGCGGGCAACTTCGTGAAGCTGGTGGCGCCCGCGGCGATCGGCGGGGTGGCGCTCAACACCCGCTTCCTGCAGCGCGCCGGGGTCCGGCCCGGTCTGGCGGTGGCGAGTGTCGGCGCGTCCCAGCTGTTCGGGCTGGGCAGCCACATCCTGCTGCTGCTGGTCTTCGGCTATGTCACCGGCACCCAGGAGCAGGCCCCCTCGATCACGCCGTCCCGTACGGTCATCGCCGGGCTGCTGACCGTGGCCGTCCTGGTCCTGGTCGTCACGGCGGTGCCGGCGCTGCGCAAGTTCGTCTCGCGGCGGGTGCGCTCGCTGTTCGCGGGCGTCGTCCCGCGGATGCTGGACATCCTCCAGCGGCCCGGGAAGCTGGTCACCGGCATCGGCGGGATGCTGCTGCTGACGGCGGCGAACGTGATGTGCCTGGACGCCTCGATCCGGGCCTTCGGCGGCGGCGACAAGATCACCTACGCGGGGATCGCGGTCGCCTTCCTCGCCGGTAACGCGCTGGGCTCGGCCGCGCCGACGCCCGGCGGTGTGGGCGCCGTCGAAGGTGCGCTGATCACCGGGCTGACCCTGGCCGGGCTCCCGGCCGGCACGGCGCTGCCGGCGGTGCTGCTGTTCCGGCTGCTGGTCTTCTGGCTGCCGGTGCTGCCGGGCTGGCTGGCGTTCAACTATCTGACCCGCAAGGGCGAGATCTGAGCGGACCCGGCCGGTGCACACCGGGCCGCGCCGTGGGCCCTCGTCGGGGACCGGCGCCGGGGAGCCCCGATACGGGAGATGCCCGCCATGATCATGGCGGGCATCTCCCGTATCCGGCGGTCTCCGGCGGGCGGCGACACGCGTGCCGCGGCCGCCGGAGGCAGGCTCAGTAGATCGGCTTCTCCGGCTCGACCGTGTTGACCCAGCCGATGACGCCGCCGCCGACGTGCACGGCGTCGGCGAAGCCCGCGGACTTCAGCACGGCCAGCACCTCCGCCGAGCGGACGCCCGTCTTGCAGTGCAGGACGATCTTCCGGTCCTGCGGGAGGTCCTGGAGGGCGGTGCCCATGAGGAACTCGTTCTTCGGGATCAGCCGGGCGCCGGGGATCGAGACGATCTCGAACTCGTTCGGCTCGCGGACGTCGATGATCTCGATCTTCTCGTCGCCGTCGATCCACTCCTTGAGCTGGCGGGGAGTGATCGTCGAGCCGGCGGCCGCCTCCTGGGCCTCCTCGGAGACCACACCGCAGAACGCCTCGTAGTCGATCAGCTCGGTGACGGTGGGGTTGTCCCCGCAGATCGCGCAGTCGGGGTCCTTGCGGACCTTGACCTGGCGGTAGGTCATCTCCAGCGCGTCGTAGATCATCAGCCGGCCGAGGAGCGGTTCACCGATGCCGGCGAGCAGCTTGATGGCCTCGTTGACCTGGATGGAGCCGATGGAGGCGCACAGCACGCCCAGGACACCGCCCTCGGCGCAGGAGGGCACCATGCCGGGCGGCGGGGGCTCCGGGTACAGGCAGCGGTAGCAGGGGCCGTGCTCGCTCCAGAACACCGACGCCTGGCCGTCGAAACGGTAGATCGAACCCCAGACGTACGGCTTGTTCAGCAGCACGCAGGCGTCGTTGACCAGATAGCGGGTGGCGAAGTTGTCGGTGCCGTCCACGATCAGGTCGTACTGCGCGAACAGCTCCATGACGTTCGTGGAGTCCAGGCGCTCTTCGTGGAGGTTGACGGTGACGTACGGGTTGATGCCCAGCACCGTGTCCTTGGCGGAAGCCGCCTTGGAGCGGCCGATGTCCGCCTGGCTGTGGATGATCTGGCGCTGCAGGTTCGACTCGTCGACCTCGTCGAACTCCACGATGCCGAGCGTGCCGACGCCGGCCGCGGCCAGATACATCAGCGCGGGCGAGCCCAGGCCGCCGGCGCCCACGCACAGCACCTTGGCGTTCTTCAGCCGCTTCTGCCCGTCCATCCCGACATCGGGGATGATCAGGTGGCGGGAGTACCTGCGGACCTCATCGACGGTGAGCTCGGAAGCGGGCTCGACCAGGGGTGGCAGCGACACGGGAACTCCGTTGGTCGGTTCAGATGGGGTTCCCCCGCACGGGCCCAGCCGAGAGCGGGGGAGCTTGCTCTCCCGGTAACACTGCCACGCCCTTCTTCATTCCGAGACACCCGTTCCGATGCGCGAGACGAAATCGTCCCAGTAGCCGGGCAGTGACGCCCAGGCGTCGCCCGCGCCGCCCGCGGTCCCCGCGGCCCGGCGGTCGGTGAGGTAGACGGTGCCCGCACCCTGCCAGCGGGCGATCCGCAGCGCCTCGTCGAGATGGCTGCGCGGGACGCCGTGGACGAGGTGGCAGAACCGCTCCGGAGGGTAGTCGGCGGTCCACTCGGCCACCTGGGACCAGCGGTAGTCGTCCCAGGAGCCGGCGAAGGTGACGAGCTGGTCGGCGGACTCGGCGTAGCCGGGGTAGGGGTGGGCGCCGTGCCCGAAGACGAGGTGGCCGCCGCTCAGCGCCCGCAGGGTGGTGGCCAGGCGCCGGGTCGCGGGCAGCTGGGTCCGGTCGGTGGGACAGCGGTCCAGCCAGAAGCCGTCGGCCCGGTACCACTCCAGATAGCGGCGGGCGTCGGTGAGCAGCTCCCCGAAGGGGCGCGTACCGCGCCCCAGGTCGAGGTGGCCCAGTATCCGCACGCCCGTCTCACGGACCCGGGCCGCGGCCGGCAGGCAGTGCGGGTCGGGGCGGGCCCCGGGCCCGTTGGACACGTTGAGCACCGCCCAGTGCACCGCGCCCGCCCCCGGCACCGGGCCGTCGCCCTGCTGCGCGGGCGGCAGGAAGCCGGCCGCGCAGCGCGGGAGTTCGGCCCACTCGGTGGGGGCCAGCAGCGGATGGGCGAAGCCCGGTACGCCGATGCCGGCCCCCAGGGCCCCGGTCGGGGCGCGGCTGCCGCCTGCGGAGGTGGTCAGATGCGACATGCCGCCTCCATCCAGATGTCCGCGAGGGACTCCTCCAGCCCGATCCGGGGGCGCCAGCCGAGCCGGTCGCGGGCGGTGCGCACATCGGCCTGCTGCCAGGTGCCGCAGCCGTCCGGATACGGGTAGGTGGCGGGCGGCGAGCCGACCGGGTGCTCGGGGGACGGGCCGGGGATCACGAGCCGGGCGGGCGGGGAGTCGATCTCGTGGAGCGCGCCGCCGAAGCCGGCGACCCGGGCGAGCACGGACGCGGCCTCGCGCAGCCGCACGGCGCGGCCGGTCCCGATGTTGACGACGCCCTGCGCGGCGGACAGCGAGGCGGCGTGCACCGCGCGGGCCACGTCGCGCACGTCGACGAAGTCCCGCTGCACGCCGAGTCCGCCGAGCTTGAGTTCGCTGTCGCCGGACTGCATGGCGCGGCGCATCGCCTCGGCGAGCCGGCCCAGCGGCGATCCCGCCGGGGTGCCCGGGCCGACCGGCGAGAAGATCCGCAGCACGACCGCGTCGAGGTCGGAGCCCAGGACGAGTTCGGTGGCGGCGAGTTTGCTGACGCCGTACGGGCCGCCGGGGCGGGGCACCGCGTCCTCGGCGGTGGACGAGCCGGGCTGGGAGGGCCCGTACTCGGAGGCACAGCCGAGGTGGACCAGCCGGGCGCCGCAGCTGCTGCGGCGCAGCGACTCGCAGACGGTGGCGACCGCGACGGTGTTGTGGCGGGTCAGTTCGCGGGCGCCGCCGCGGGTGGCACCGGCGCAGTTGACGACGACTCCGGGGTGGACCGCGTCGAGGAAGCGGGTGAGCGCCCCGGGGCTGCCGGAGGCCAGGTCGAAGCGGACGTCGGCGTCGTCACCGCGGCCCAGGGCGGTGAGCTGGACGGCCGGGTCGGCGAGCAGCCGGTCGGCGACATAGCGGCCCAGGTAGCCGTTGGCGCCGATGAGCAGGACCCTCATCGTGCAACCCCCCGGTCCGCGCGGCGTGTGGTCGGCTGGACGTTCATGTGTCGTGCTCCTAAGACGGGTCGAGTCAAGTGCGTCGTCGGCCGCGGGGCCGGGGCCCGCCGGGGTGACGGGTTCCCCGTGGGGGGTGGGGTCCGCGGCGCGGGGGCCGGCGCGGCCGTTTCGGGGTGCCGTGCCGGGAGGGGTGTGTGGTGGGGAGGTCCGGGCGGGGGTGCGGGGCGGCGGGGGCCGGTGGTCGTCCGGTGGGTCACGGCCGGTGTCCCTCCGCCGGTCCGGCGGGGGCGGGCGAGTGCGCGCAGGCCCCGGTGAGCGCCCGCAGGCCGTAGCCGAGCAGGCCGAGGGCGGCGGCGGTGCATGCCAGGGCGGGCACCGCGGCGGTGCCGGCGGCCGTGGTGAGCGCCTCGACGGGGGCGTCGAGCGGCGGCACGCCGGGGAGCCGGGCGATCAGTACCAGGGTCAGGGCGAGGTACTCCACTGCGGCGGCCGAGGCCAGGCCGGCCGAGGCCGCCTCCGGGAAGCCGTGCACGGTCAGCAGCCGGGCCAGGAAGAGCAGCACGCCCAGGGCCGCCGCCGCGACCGGCACCGCCGGGCCCGCCGCGCCGAACGCCGCGTCCGCGCCGAGGAGCAGGCCCGCCAGGGCGGCCAGGAAGAGCAGGGTGGCGGCCGGCAGCAACGGCCGGACCCGGGCGGCGAGTTCCTCCAGGCCGCGGCTGGTGGCCAGGCGGTGCCGGGCGCGCCGGGCGTACCAGTGGGCGCAGCCGGCCGCGGGGGCCAGGGCGCAGCTCAGTGCGACGGCGGGGGCGACGGCGGCCCGGGGTGCGGTGTGCGGCAGGTCGGGGCCGCCGGTCAGCAGCTGGGCCAGCAGCCAGTCGCCCCAGACCGCGTATCCGGCCGTCCAGCAGACCCACAGGACGGTGGTGCGCGGTCCGCCGCCCTGGCGCCGCCGCAGTGGCCCGGAGCGCAGGGCGAGCCGGACGGCGAGCGCGAGCAGGACCGTGCCCGCGGCGCCGACGGCCCCGCGGACGGCGGGAGGTGCCGGATCCGCCGCGGCCAGGGCGGCGACGGTCGCGACGCAGACGGCGCCGGGCAGCAGCTGGAGCGCCGCGCGCACGCCGCGGGAGCGCCGGGCGGGGGCGGGCGGGCGGCCGTCCGCTGCGGTGGTGTCCCGGTCGGCGCGCGGCACCCGGGCGTAGAGCTCCTCGGCCAGGGAGAAGACGTCACGGTGCCGGAAGCGTGCGGCCGTGCGGTCGGTGACGCCGTGCGCCTCCAGTCCGGCGGCGATCTCCAGCGCGTCGACGGCGCGGGCGCACAGCTCCTGGTGGCGGTGCATCAGGGACCGGACGGGGTCGGCGGGGCCGCGGCGCGGCGGCGCGGGCCGCTCGGCGGGCCGGTCCCCGGGCGGTGCGACGGCGTGGGGGACGGCGCCCTCGGGGGTGCTCATGTCCGGGGCCCCCGATCCCGGCTCCGCGCGGGGCAGCCATGACCGGGGCCGGGGCCGGGGTGCCGCCGGGGCGGACGTCCGCGGCCGTCCGGGGAGGGGTGCCGGACGGGTACCGGGCTGCCCGGGCGGGCGCCGCGCTCCCGCTGCGCCCTGGCGGTCACCAGCGCCGCACCCATCGCGCACAGCGCGCACAGCACATCGAGCACACCCGTCACCATTGCCCGCTCCCTCGCGTCGGCCGGGGCTGTCCGGTGACGGGGTCGTCCCGTCTCACCGGCTGTCTCATTCCTCGGGCGGTGGCCCCTCCCCCGCCGCAGCCGGCGGCCGCCACCGGCGCCGCGGCGGGGCGCTCCCCGTCGGGCACCGCCCAGCTCGGCGTGCGGCCGGCCGGCGCGGCCGCGCGGGCGGCGGCGCCGGTCACCGCCCAGCGGCCCGGGACATGGGACTCGGCGGGGCGGGCGAAGGGCTGCGGGAGGCCGCGGGCGTCGCGGGCGCGCCCGGCGGCGGGACGGGCCGGGGCGTGCGAGATCAGCTCCAGGTAGATGCCACGAAATGCCGCGACGTTCTGCTCGACGGTGAACAGCTCCAGCGCCCTGGCCCGCGCGGCCGCGCCCAGCCTGGCCCTGCGGTCCGGGTCGACGAGCAGCGCCCCGCAGGCCTCGGCGAGGGCCCGGGGGTTGCGCGGCGGGACCACCAGCCCGGTGCCGCCGATGACTTCGCAGACCGCGCCGACCTCCGTCGACACCGTGGCGCGGCCGCAGAACATCGCCTCCACCAGGGAGCGCGGAAAGCCCTCGACGACGCTGGAGAGCACCACGACCGCGCCGCAGGCGTAGGCGTCCTGGAGGGTCGGCACCTCGGGGCTGCCGATCTCCTCGAAGGTGACCGGGTTCTCGCCGACGGTGCGGGCGTCGGCGGCCTCGTCGGGGAAGAGCTGGGCGGCCAGCGCCCGGCAGTGCGCGAGGTAGTTGGGTGCCTGCGGGTCGCGGCCGGGCCCGCCGATGATGCGCAGGGTGGCCCGCGGTTCGCTCCGGCGGATCCCGGCGAAGGCGTGCAGCAGCGCGACGAGGTCCTTGGCGGGCTCGACGGCGCCGACCCACACCAGCGTCTTGGAGTCGTCGGCCGGGGCGTCCGCGACGGCGCCGAAGGGGCCTGCGTCCATGCCCGGGTAGACCGTGCGCAGCCGGGCCCGGTCGGCGCCGCAGCGCTCCTGCCAGCGCCGGGCGTGGGTGTTGCCGGGGGTGATCAGCGCGGCGCGGGCGTAGACCTCGGCGGCCAGGGCGCCCTGGAAGGCGGCCAGCAGCGCGCGCACCGGGGCGCTCAGCGGCGACGCGGCGCCCGCGAGGTAGTGCTCGCGCAGCCGGACGCCGTACTCGGTGACCAGCAGCGGGGTGCCGAAGAAGTGGCCGGCCAGCAGTCCGGGGAGGGCGGCCGCGCCGGCGGAGGTGGCGTGGCACAGGTCCACCGCGCCGAGCCCGGGTGAGCGCCGGTCGCCGTACCAGTCGAGGGACAGCGGCCGCAGGGCGCGTTCGAGCCGGGTGGTGACCGCGAGCAGGTCCTTGACCTGGGCGCCGTGGGCGGCGGGCAGGGCGCGGGGGTCGTGGCAGGCGGCCTCCAGGAGGCGTACGGCCTCCTCGGAGCGCAGCAGGGCGGGCAGTCCGCCGTGGTCCGCGGCGAGTTCGGCGAGCCCGTAGAGGCTGGTGGCGAAACGGTCCGCCTTGCTGGTCACCGACGGATCGGGAGCCTCGCCGCCCCCGGCCGGCGCGGCCGCGGCCGGCTCTGTGCCGGGGGGCGTGGTGGCGAAGGCGGCCACCAGGTCACCGAAGTGCCCGGCGAAGCGGCGCCGTTCGCGGCGGCCCGGGCCGCGGCCCCGGCGCCGTTCGGCGGCCCGGCGGTGTCCGGCGGGGAAATCGCCCCACAGCGGCGCGCTGCGCACCAGCCGTACGTGTCCGGGGAGCCCCTCCGGGTGCCGCGCCTCCTGGCGGGCGTCGGTGTGCAGGGCGTAGACCTCGAAGTCGTGACCGGTGAGTCCGCGCACGAGCCGGTCGCACCATGTGTGCGACTCGCCCTGCGCATACGGATAACCACCCTCGGTGAGCAATCCAATTCGCACGAGCGCACCCCCGTCCTCCCATATCGGCGCCCTGGTGTCCCAGCGGCACGGCCGCCACCTGCAGGAAGAAGCTATGCAGAACGGCGGGTGGCGCGATGGACGGTTGTCCATCGCGCCACCGGAAGGGGTGAAACCACGTAACTTTCCGCCCGCGAGGGCGTTTCGACGCGCTATGCGGTCCCCGGCTCCGCCGGGTCAGTGCTGGGCGGGGAACGGCCAGGGGTTGGGGCGGCAGGTCACGCCGTCCGTCGTCAGGAACTTGGTCTGCTGCATCATCACGGGGGCCGGGGCGCCCTGCCGGGGGCAGGCCTCGTGGTTGTGCCCGAGGCGGTGGCCGACCTCGTGGTTGATGAGCATCTGACGGTAGGTCAGCATCTTGTCGTGGCCGTAGGTCCGGGAACCCTGCGCCCACCGATAGGCGTTGATCATGACACGGTCGGTCGCCGCCGAGTCGCAGGAGACGTTCTCCTCGCGGGTGTCCAGACCGGACTTGGCGCACCAGGCCGAGGTGGTCCCCGGGCTCGCCAGCGTGATCACGAAGTCCGCGTGGCCGGAGGAGACCCGCTCGAAGGTCATCTTCCCGCCGTGCGCCCAGCTCCGGTCGTCGTTCAGGGTCTTGTGCACCGCCTCGGCGAAGAGCGCGCCGTCCAGCGGCAGCCCCTGCTCGATGTCCACGCGGTAGCGCAGCAGCTTGCCGTGCCCGGGGGCCTTGGCGGCGCCGGGGACCGGGGTGAACTTCCCGCCGGCGGTCAGATCCGCGGCCAGCGGGAAGGCCTTCGCCATCTGTGCGTCGTAGCCGACGTGCTTGGCGTCCTGGGTGACGCGGGCACGGGAGCGGGAGGCCTCGTCGCCGGTGTCGTCGCCGCGGTCGGGCCCGCTGCGCGGCTGCGGACCGGCGCCGGCCTTGTGCTGCTGGGCGACCTGTCCGGCGATGACCACGGCGAGCACGGTGGTCACGGCCGCGGCCGCGGCGCCTGTGAACGTCCGGCCCTTGCCGCCCTTACGGACACCGTGCCGGGACTCCTCCGGCTCGCCCTCGCCGCCCGGCTCCCCGTCGTGGGGGCCGTGCGGACCGGAGCCGTCCGTGCCGTCCTCGTCCCGCTCCGGTGCCCGCTCGGCCGCCTCCCGCTCGAAGACCACCGACCGTCCGGTGAACCGGCCGCCGCCGGGCATCCCGCCCGGGCCGGAGCCCTGGCCGCCGGCCGTCGGGCCCGTCGGGCGCGGCGCGCCGGCCCGGAACACGTCGTCGTCGGGGTCGGCGACCGCGCCGGGGGCGTCCGGGAAGGAGCGGGCGTCGAAGGCCTCCACGTAGTCGCGCCGCGGTCCCGGGCCGTCCCCCGGCGCGGTCGTCGACGGCCCGGGCCGCTCCGTGCGCGGCCGGGGAATCCTCGGGGTGCCCTGTGCGGTCCCCGGCGCGGACGGCGCCGGACCGGGGAGCGCGCCCCAGCCGCCGCCCGGCTCGTGCTGTTCGGGGTGGCCGCCGCGCACCGGGTCGCCCTGGAGCGACTCGCGCCGGCGGCGTCCGGGGCCGGGTACGGAGGAGTCGCCCCCCGTGGGGCTCTTGCCGGGCGGACCGGCCGTCGGTGCGCTGTCCGCAGCGGTCTCGGGCCGGGCTCGGCGGCTATGACGTCCCACGCGGCGTGTCAGCTCCTGCCCGCAACTGCGGTCGCTTCGGTTTCTTCACTGTCCAGCAGGTCGCGCACGGCGCGCGCCACCGCCTCCGGGTACTCCATCATCGCCACATGCCCCGCCTCCGGAAGCGTCAGCATCCGCGATCCGCGGAACGCCGCGGCCGCCCGCCGCGCCATCCGGAAGGACACCAGACGGTCGCGACCACCGTAGACGAGAAGCGTGGGGGCGAGTACGCGCTCCGCCTGACGCCACAAATTATGCTGCCCGCCCAGCGTGTAGGCGTTCACCAGCCCGCGGGCCGAGCGCTCCATCACCTCCCAGAAATAGGGGAGTTCCAGGCGCCGGGCGTATTCGTCGGCCGCGGAGTTGAACCCTTCGGGGCTGACCCGGCCGGGGTCGCCGTAACACAGCGCCAGCACCTCGCGGGTGCGGCGCTCGGGCGTCCAGTCATGGGTGAGCCGGCTGAACAGACGGGCGATGCCGGGGACCGCGAGCAGCGCGGTGGGCACCGCCGTGCGCTGCGGCCGCAGTTCGGGCAGTGCCGGGGAGACCAGCGTCAGGGTGCGCACGAGATCGGGGCGCACCGCCGCCACCCGGGTCGCGGCCGCGCCGCCCATGGAGTTGCCGAGGAGGTGGGCGGGGCCGCGCCCGGCCGCGTCGAGGTGGCGGATGAGGGCGCGGGCCTGCGCGGAGACGGAGTAGTTGCCGTCGTCCGGCGGCGGCGACAGTCCGAAGCCGGGCAGGTCGATCGCCTCGCCGTCGAGCCGGTCGGCGAGCAGCGGCATCAGGTCCGACCAGTTCTGCGAGGACCCGCCGAGGCCGTGGACGTAGAGGGCGGGCTCGCGCGGGCGGGTGGCGCCGTCGTCCGCCGCGCCCGGGGCGGCGCGCTCCGCGGGGTGTCCGTCCGGGGCGCGCAGGGCCAGCGTCAGACCGGGCAGGGTCACGGTGCGCACCGTCTCCGCCCCGCGCCGGCCGGCGCCGGCCGGGGGTACCGGGAGGGCGGCGGTCGCGGTGTCCGGCGACTCGGTCGAAGACATGCGTCGATGTTACGAGACGATCACGCCCCCGATCGTGTGTCCGCAGTCACACACCGCATCGCGCTGCCGCGGCCACTCTCCTACGCTCGTAGGCGAGGGCAGCCGCCCCGGCCCCTGCTTTCATGCCAGACGTCAGCCGACGGAAACGAGCACGCGGCAGCAGCGCGCTCGCGGAAAGGGAGCCACCATGCGCGTCGACCCGACAGATCCGGAGACCTTCGTGGACGAGAGCGACGCCACCGGCCTCGACGACGAAGCACCGGAGGCGGACGCGGCCGAGCAGTACGCCGACCTCACACCGGGGCGCGACGAACCGCTGACCGGCCCCGGCCCGGACGAGGCGAACGAGGCGGACCGTGCCGAACAGGCCCGGGTCGTGGAGCTCAACGAAGACGAATACCGATGACCTGGGACGTTATGTCGGCTTCCGGTGCGGGGGTCGGGCAGAAAAAACCGACCGGGACCGCGCACAGCCGGGTTACCCAAAAGTACGATGGCGGGCGCGGTGCACCACCTTGTACGGACCGCGTACGAACCAATCTCTGGGAGGCAGCGTGAGCGCCATCGAGCAGACCGAGGCGACGCGCCCGCGGGGCACACGCCTGCCACGTCGAGCCCGGCGCAACCAGCTTCTGGGCGCCGCCCAGGAAGTCTTCGTCGCGCAGGGCTACCACGCGGCCGCGATGGATGACATCGCCGAGCGGGCGGGCGTCAGCAAGCCCGTCCTCTACCAGCACTTCCCGGGCAAGCTCGACCTCTACCTCGCCCTGCTGGACCAGCACTGCGAGGCGCTGCTGCACTCCGTGCGTTCGGCGCTGGCGTCGACGACCGACAACAAGCAGCGGGTCGCGGCGACGATGGACGCCTACTTCGCGTACGTGGAGGACCCGGGCGGCGCCTTCCGGCTGGTGTTCGAGTCGGACCTCACCAACGAGCCGGCGGTCCGCGAGCGGGTCGACAAGGTCTCCCTGGAGTGCGCCGAGGCCATAAGCGCGGTGATCGCCGAGGACACCGGGCTGTCGCGGGACGAGTCGATGCTGCTCGCGGTGGGTCTGGGCGGCGTCTCGCAGGTGGTGGCGCGCTACTGGCTGTCGTCGCAGAGCAAGGTTCCGCGCGACACCGCGGTGGGGCTGCTGACCTCGCTCGCCTGGAAGGGCATCGCCGGCTTCCCGCTCCACGGCAGCGACGCGCACTGACCCTGTTCGCTGCGGGCGTGCTCCATGGCGCCCTGCGGTTCCCCGTACCGGGCTAATGTGTGCTGCGTACGGCGCGGATGGCCGCGCACCCAAGTGACCGTCGGAGGGACAAAAGCCGTGGAGGTCAAGATCGGCGTGCAGCACGCGCCCCGCGAGATCATTCTGGAGAGCGGGCAGTCTGCCGAAGAGGTGGAGAGCGCGGTGTCCGAGGCGCTGAGCGGCACGTCTCAGTTGCTGACCCTGGTGGACGACCACGGTCGCAAGGTGCTGGTCCCGGCGGACCGGCTGGCCTATGTGGAGCTCGGCGAGCCGACCGCCCGCAAGGTCGGTTTCGGCACGCTCTGAAGCAGCACGTGCCGAAGGCGTCAGCCGGAGGCAGCAGGGGCGGCGGCCCGGGGATTGACTCCGGGCCGCCGCCCCTTTTTCCGGTCCGCTCCGGGGCCCGCCGCGCCGACTTTGCGCAGATCAGGCCGTTCGAGTCGGTACCGCTGAGCTGATCGGGCAGGGGACCGGCGCGGAGAGGGTTGCTGCCGGCGCCCCTTGGGTACGACCGCAACGACCGATTTGTTCAACGGTCGGTCTCGTCTCGCGGGAGGGAACAGCATGATCTTCGAAGCGCTCGGCGCCGTGCTCATCGGCTTCGCCATCGCCCTGTCCGCGACGCACTGGCTGTCGGACCGCTTCCCCGCGCGCACCCTCACGCTCGCCACGGGCCCGGTCGCGGCGCTGCTCGGTGCGGTGCTGACCCGCTCGATCCTCGGCCCCGGCCATCCCGTTCAGGTGATGATCGCCGCGTGCGCCGTCGGCGCGGCCCTGCTGTCGGTCCTGGCCCGCCCGCCGCACCGCCGTCTCCGGCGGCCCGCCGCCCCCCTGAAGGGGCACCGGACGGCCTGAGCCGCCCGGCGCCGCCCCCGGCGTCAGGCCGCGAGGCCCAGGGCCGCCATCCGCTTGGTGTGCGCCTCGGTGATCCGCGAGAACATCCGGCCGACCTCGGCCAGGTCGAAGCCGTCGGCCACGCCGCCCACCAGCATCGTGGAGAGCGCGTCACGGTCCGCGACGACCCGCTGCGCCTGCGAGAGCGCCTCGCCCATCAGCCGGCGGGCCCACAGCGCCAGCCGTCCGCCGACCCGCGGCTCGGCCTCGATGGCGGCGCGCACCTTCTCCACGGCGAACGACGCGTGTCCGGTGTCGTCCAGCACGGCCAGCACCAGGTCGCGGGTGTCGGAGTCCAGCCGGGCCGCGACCTCGCGGTAGAAGTCACTGGCGATCGAGTCGCCGACATAGGCCTTGACCAGGCCCTCCAGCCAGTCGGAGGGGGCGGTCTGGCGGTGGAACTCGTCGAGGGCGGCGGCGAACGGCTCCATCGCCTCGTTCGGCTCCGCCTCGATCTGCGCGAGCCGCTCGCGCAGCCGCTCGAAGTGGTGGAACTCCGCCGAGGCCATCTTGGCGAGTTCGGCCTTGTCGTCCATCGTCGGCGCGAGCTTCGCGTCCTCCGCCAGACGCTCGAAGGCGGACAGCTCGCCGTAGGCGAGCGCGCCGAGCAGATCGATCACGGCGGCCCGGTACTGCGGGTCGACGGAGGCCTTCGCCCAGTCCTGGGCGGCGATCCCGGTGTGTTCTTGCGCGTCAGCCGCGGCGTTGTCAGGCGTTCCCATGACCGGCACAATAGCCCGCTCGGCGGCCGGGGGAAGGGGCCGGTCGGCCACGGCCGTTCCCCCGTACGAACGACGGCCGCCACCGGTTCCCCGGCCCCGCCGGGCCGTGATGTTTTCCTCACTCATACAAGCCTTCGGATGGACGCGCCATATCCGGGGTACAGTGGTATGCAGACCTGCCGAGTATCGGTGGGTCGTTCCACGAAGCGGATGCCCGGTCGGTGGCCCGATCGGCTCCAACCCGACCGCCCTCTGCTGTGACGCGTACGAATGGTGCGCAGCGCAGGAGGGACACCGCTCGCGGCAGGAGTGCCTGAGCGTTGGCAGTGGTCCCGCCCCACCGGCCGATTCAAGGCCGGCCCCGTACGAACCCGTACGACGGTGCGGTACGACCCCCTTCGCCGCCTCACGCCGCGTCTCACAGAAGAGGCAAGATTCTGTCTACGTTCCGAGACCTCGGGATTTTCCCCGAGACGGCCGAGGCCCTTGAAGCCGTCGGCATCATCTCCCCCTTTCCCATCCAGGAGCTGACGCTCCCCGTCGCCCTCTCCGGCAACGACGTCATCGGCCAGGCCAAGACCGGCACGGGCAAGACGCTGGGCTTCGGCCTGCCGCTGCTGGAGCGCGTCACGGTCCCCGTGGACGTCGAGGTCGGCCGGGCGCAGCCCGATCAGCTGACCGAGGCGCCGCAGGCCCTGGTGGTCGTGCCCACCCGCGAGCTGTGCCAGCAGGTCACCAACGATCTGCTGACCGCCGGCAAGGTGCGCAACGTCCGGGTGCTGGCCATCTACGGCGGCCGGGCCTACGAGCCGCAGGTCGAGGCGCTGAAGAAGGGCGTCGACGTCGTCGTCGGCACGCCCGGCCGGCTGCTCGACCTCGCGGGCCAGCGCAAGCTTGACCTCTCCCAGGTCAAGAGCCTGGTCCTGGACGAGGCCGACGAGATGCTCGACCTGGGCTTCCTGCCCGACGTCGAGAAGATCATCCAGCTGCTGCCGGCCAAGCGCCAGACCATGCTGTTCTCCGCGACCATGCCCGGCCAGGTCATCTCCCTGGCCCGCCGCTACATGTCGCAGCCCACGCACATCCGCGCCACCGCGCCGGACGACGAGGGCCAGACCGTCGCCAACACCGCCCAGCACGTCTTCCGGGCCCACTCCATGGACAAGCCGGAGATGGTCGCCCGCATCCTCCAGGCCGAGGGCCGGGGCCTGGCGATGGTGTTCTGCCGTACCAAGCGGACCGCCGCCGACATCGCCGACCAGCTCGCGCGCCGCGGCTTCGCCTCCGGCGCGGTCCACGGCGACCTCGGCCAGGGCGCCCGTGAGCAGGCGCTGCGCGCCTTCCGCAACGGCAAGGTCGACGTCCTGGTCTGCACCGACGTCGCCGCCCGCGGCATCGACGTCGAGGGTGTGACGCATGTCATCAACTACCAGTCCCCCGAGGACGAGAAGACCTACCTGCACCGCATCGGCCGTACGGGCCGCGCGGGCGCCAAGGGCACCGCGGTCACCCTCGTCGACTGGGACGACATCCCGCGCTGGAAGCTGATCAACAAGGCGCTGGACCTGGCGTTCGACGAGCCGGAGGAGACCTACTCCACCTCGGCACACCTCTACGAGCAGCTGAGCATCCCCGCGGGTACCAAGGGCGTGCTGCCGCGCGCCGAGCGGACCCGTGCGGGGCTGGCCGCCGAAGAGGTCGAGGACCTGGGCGAGACCGGCGGCCGCGGCCGCGGGCCCCGCCGGGGCAGCGTCGCCGAGGAGGAGCGCCCCGCGCGCACCCGCACCCCGCGGCAGCGCCGCCGCACCCGTGGCGGCACGGCGCAGGCCGACTCCCCCGCCGCCGGGACGCAGCCGGCCGGCGCGGACGACGTGAGCACGGAGGCCGCCGAGCCGCGGCAGCCGCGCCGGCGCCGCCGCACCCGTGGCGGTCAGTCCGCCGCAGTGCCCGCTCCGGCCGCCGCGGAGGCGGTGGCCGAGGCCGCCGCGCCCGCACCGGCCGCCGAGGCGCCCGCCAAGCCGCGCCGCCGCCGTACCCGCGCCGCCCGCCCGGAGGCCGGCGAGGCCGCCGCGACCGCGGTCGACACCGCCGAGGCCGTCGCGGTCGCCACCGCCGTGAGCGAGCCGGCCGAGGCGCCGGCAGCGCCGCGCCGCCGCACCCGGAGCGCCACCAAGGCCGCCGCCGCGACCGCGCCCGCAGCGGTGACGGAGCCCGTGACCGGGGCCGCCGCCGAGGCGGAGGCCGCTCCGGCCAAGCCGAAGCGCACCCGCAAGACGGCCGCCGCCAAGGCCGCCGAGGCCGCGGTGGACACCGCCGAGGCCGTCGTCGAGGCACCCGCCAAGCCCAAGCGGACGCGCAAGACCGCCGCCGCCAAGGCCGCCGAGGCCGCGGTGGACACCGCCGAGGCCGTCGTCGAGGCACCCGCCAAGCCCAAGCGCACCCGTAAGGCCGCCGCCAAGCCGGCCGCGGAGGCGCCCGAGGCCGCGGAGGCCGCCGAGGCCAAGCCGGTGCGCCGCCGCACCCGGGCCAAGGCCGCCGTCGCCGAGGCGCCGGCCGAGAGCTGACGCCCGGCCGGCCGACCGCCGGCACGCACGCCGAACGACCCGGTCCCGCCTTCCGCGGGGCCGGGTCGTTCGGCGTCCTGGCCCGGTTCCCCGTCCCACCCGGATAATCTCGGCTCATGAGCAGGCCGCCCTTCCTCACGCTGCCCCCGTGCGCCCGCGCGTACCGACTCGACACCGCGCGCGGCCCGTTCGCCGTGCACGACGCCCGGCCCGACGCCGCGCCGATCGGGACGGCCCTGCTGGTGCCCGGGTTCACCGGCAGCAAGGAGGACTTCCTCGCGCTGCTGGCGCCGCTGGCCGCGGCCGGGTTCCGGGCGGTGGCGGTGGACGGCCGCGGCCAGCACGAGTCCCCCGGCCCGCGCGAGGAACAGGCTTACGCACAAGGGGAGTTGGCGCTCGATGTGCTGGCCCAGACGCGGGCCCTGCGGGAGCCGGACAGCGGGCCGGTGCATCTGCTGGGGCACTCCCTGGGCGGGCTGGTGACCCGGGCCGCGGTGCTGCGGGACGCGGCCCCGTTCCGGTCGCTCACCGTCCTCAGCTCCGGGCCCGCCGCCATCGCGGAGTCGCAGCAGGCCCGGGTGCGGATGCTGATCGACGCGCTCGGCAGGCTGGACATGGAGAGCGTGTGGCGGGCGATGCGCGCGCTGGACCCCCCGGAGGCGGCGGACGCGGCGACGCCCCCGGAGCTCGGCGCGTTCCTGCACCGCCGCTGGCTGAACACCGTCCCCGAGCAGCTGATCGCGACCGGCCGTCAGATGCTGGCGGAGCCCGACCGGGTGGCGGAGCTGGCGGGTACGGGGCTGGCCACCCATGTCGTCTCCGGCACCGTCGACTACGCCTGGCCGGTGCCGTCGATGGACGAGATGGCCGAGCGGCTGCACGCCCGGCGCACCGTCATCGAGGGCGCCGAGCACTCCCCCAACGCCGAGCGGCCGGAGAAGACGGCCGAGGCGCTCGCCGGGTTCTGGAGCGGGGTGGGCTGAGCGCGGGCCGCGGGGCCGGGCGGGTCGCGTCACCAGGACAGCTCCGGGCGGTTCGGCGAGCATCGAAGGAGACGGAAGGGCACCGGCGCCCGGCCGCCACCGGCTGCACAGGAAGGGCCCGACCATGACCGAGAACCCGGCGACTCCCCCGGCCGACGACGGCGGCCCGCACGGCATCGCCCTCAACCGGACCTTCGACGCCCGCCGCGAGCTGGTCTTCGAGGCCTGGACGAGGCCCGAGCACTTCGCGTACTGGTTCGGCGGGGAGCTGGAGGTCCCCGCCGACCGGGTGACGATGGACGCCCGGCCGGGTGGCGTCTGGAGCCTGGTGATGCGCACCCCGGACGGCGGTGAGCTGCCGTTCTCCGGTGTCTACCGCGAGGTCGCCGCCCCGGAGCGGCTGGAGTTCACGGTCCGGGACTCGGCCGCGCCGGACGGTGCCGAGGGCGAGATCGTCCGGGTCACCCTGACCGATCTCCAGGGGCGTACCGAAATGGCGTTCCGGCAGCTCGGCGGGCATCTCACGGCCGAGCAGTACCGGCAGGCGGAGGCGGGCTGGGCGGGCTTCTTCGACCGCCTGCGGGAGCTTCTCGCCCGGGCCTGACCCGGCGGCGGGCCGGCCGGAACGGGCGTCGGGTCAGGCCCGGACGGCCCGCGCGGTCAGCACTGCGCCTGGACGTGCTCCCAGAAGCCGTCGCGCAGCACCCGCCGCAGATCGGCGTGGCCGCGCAGGGAGTGCCGCAGCAGGGCCTCCGCGGTGGTCAGCAGCTCCTGGTCGACCGCGCCGGGGAGATAGGGGTGTCCGGGCAGCAGCTCGGCGAGCCAGCCCCGGCCGCGCTCGGCCAGCCACTGCGCGGCGATCTGCGCGCCGACGAAGCGGACGTCCTCGCGCTGCGGCGCGGGCCCCTCGCCCACCGCCGTCTCGCCGTACTCGGCTCCGACCCGGCGACTGACGTACGGCTTGCAGAACTCCAGGTCGAAGGTGCGGGCGCTGTCGACCTCCCACAGCAGCGGTTCGGCCTGATTGCGGCCGCCGGAGGCCTCGATGCCCCACAGGTGCACCCGCGCGCCGTAGCCCTGCGCCGCCTCCACCGCGGAGACCAGGTCCTCGTCGCCGCCGATGAGCACGGCGTCGGTGATCGCGCGGTGCCGGGCCAGCGACTCCAGGTCCGAGCGGATCAGGGAGTCGACGCCCTTCTGCTGATTGTTGGCGTTGAGGTTGCCGAGCCGGACCTTGACGTCGGGCAGCTCGGCGATCCGCTGCTGCTCCTGGGTGTGGATGCGACGGCGGGCACCGTCGTACCAGTAGACGCGCAGCAGCCGACTGTCCGGGAAGATCATCCGGGCCCGGTCGATGAACGCCTCGATCATGCCCTCGGCGTCCAGCTCGAAGGCCTTGCGGTCCTCCGTGCCGGCGACCAGCCGTCCCGCCGCGGCATAGACGTAGCCGGCGTCCACGAAGGCCGCGTGGGTGGAGGGGGTGGTGGCGACCTCGGCGAGCACCCGGGTGAGCAGCTCGTTGGTGCGCTCGATCCCGGCGGCGAGCGTGGAGAGGTCGAGGGGGCCCGTGGGCCGGACGTCGTTCATACGGGACCCATTGTCCGGGCGGTCACTCTGCGGGCACAACCGCGTCCCCCGGTGGCCGTATTTAGACGGTCGAAATTTTTCCTTAGCGTAGGGAATGATTGCACTGGGCAGGTCGTTATACGTATCGGGAGCGCACGGCAGCGACGCCGCGCGGCTCCCGTACTCAGGAGTTCTCCACAGGAGGATCAGACGAAGGGAGAAGCACTGTGCGCTTCGAGATCATGCGCCTGGACGATGCCAACGGCTCCGCCGTGGACAGCACCGTCGTGGACGCCGCCTCCGTCAACCGGATAGTGCAGCAGGCCGCCGCCACCGGCCAGCGCATCTACATCCGCCCGGCCGACACCGCCGCCCGCTGATACCTGCCCCGCCGCCCGACGCGGCGGATCCGCCGGCCGTGCCCGATCGGCCGCGCGCGGACAGCCCAGCGCCCCCGTACGCAACGGTGTGTACGGGGGCGTCGTGCTGTCCGGCCCGTGCGGCGGAGCCCGCACGGCGGGGCGTCAGGCCGACTGGATCACCTGGAGCACGCCGTTGATGATCTGCTGCACGGCGAGCGCGGAGAGCATCATGCCCGCCAGCCTCGTCACCAGGACCACACCGCCGTCCTTGATCACCCGGATGATCACCAGTGAGAACCGCATCACCAGGTAGAGCACCACGTGGATGGCCGCGATCGCCGTCCACACGGAGAGCTGGGCGGCGGCGCCGTGCGCGTGCTGCACGGCCAGGATCACCGACACGATCGCACCGGGCCCGGCCAGCAGCGGCATGCCCAGCGGGACCAGCGCGACATTGACGTCCTTGGTCTGGGTCGGCTCCTCCGACTTCCCGGTCAGCAGATCCAGCGCGACCAGCAGGAGCAGCAGCCCGCCCGCGATCATCAGCGCGGGCGTCGAGATGTGCAGCCGGCCCAGGATCTGGCGGCCGAAGAGACCGAAGACGGCGATGACGCAGAAGGCGACGGCGGCCGCCTGCCAGGCCATCCGGCGCTGCACCTTGGCCGGGCGGCCGGAGGTCAGGGCCAGGAAGATCGGCGTGATCCCGGGCGGGTCCATGATCACGAAGAGGGTGACGAACAGGGTACTGAAGACGGCGACGTCGAACACGGTGAAGGCCTTGCGAGAGGTGGTACGGGACGAGCGCTCACGGGCAGGGCGCGGCGCGCGCATCCGTGAGAAGCACTGAAACGGAAGAAGTGGAGGGGGAAGGAGAGGGAGGCGGGGCGCACGGCGCGCTGCCGGGCCGGTGAGGACGGGCGCGCGGGGCGCGCCGCCGAGTGGTCCGCGGTGGGCTCAGCCGCCGGTGCCGGGGACGGGGAACGCTCCGGTGGCACGGCGCACGATCTCGCCGTAGATCTCCGGGTCGGTGGTGTACTCGCCGAGGCGGCAGGTCTTACGGCTGCCGTGGTAGTCGCTGGAGCCGGTGGCCAGCAGGCCGAGGTCGGCGGCCATGGCGTGCAGCCGGGCGCGGGTGGGCGCGTCGTGGTCCATGTGGTCGGCCTCGATGCCGTCGAGTCCGGACGCGGCGAGTTCGGCCAGCACGCTCTCCGGGACGCAGCTGCCGCGCTTGACGGCCAGCGGGTGCGCGAAGACGGTGACCCCGCCGGCGGCCTTGACCAGCCGGATCGCCTCGAACGGGTCGAGTTCGTGCTTGTCCACGTAGGCCCGGCCGTCGTTGGCGAGCCATTCGGAGGTGAAGGCGTCGGAGACGGTGGGGACCACGCCCAGGTCGACGAGGGCGGTGGCGAGGTGCGGTCGGCCCACGGCGCCGTCGCCGGCGATCCGGGCGACCTGCTCCCAGGTGACCGGCACCCCGAGGTCGCGCAGCTTGGCGACCATGCCCTGGGCCCGCGGCACCCGGTCGTCGCGCACCAGCTCCCGCTCGCGGGCGAGTTCCGGCTCCTGGGGGTCGAAGAGGTAGGCGAGGAGGTGCAGGCTCACGCCGTCGATCCGGCAGGAGAGTTCGGCGCCGGTGACCAGCGTCAGCCCCTCGGGCAGCGCGGCACGTGCCTCGGCATGCCCGCCGACGGTGTCGTGGTCGGTCAGCGCGACGACGTCCAGCCCCGCGGCGGCGGCATTGCGCACCAGCTCGGCGGGGGTGTCCGTGCCGTCGGACGCCGTGGAGTGGGTGTGCAGATCGATGCGCACGACGCGGACTCCAGACTGCTGCGGGACGGGCACGGGACGGGGCCCGGGGGACATCGGGCACGGGTACACCGTAGGGGACCCCTGAAGGATACCGGGCGGCCGGACGGCGCCCGGACGGTGCGCCGGCGCCGTGCGCGGTGGCCTTCGATCAGCCCAGGATCCGCGGGGAGAGCGCCCCGCACGGCAGCAGATCCACCTCGGCGCCGGCCTCGCGCAGATCCGTCAGCACCAGTTCGTCGTACATCAGCAGCCCCGACTGCTCGGGCCAGGCGATCGCCCAGAGCCACAGTCCGCGCGCCTCGCCCGCGAAGACCGCGCGGTCCGGCGGCGCGTGGTCGACGTGCCACAGCGGGGTCGGCCGGCCGGCGGCGAGCACCTTGCCGTGCGGGGCGGTGTCCACACACATCTGGGGGCCCGGGTCGGGGCCGTCGATCCCGGCGTAGCGCGCGCCGAGTCCGACGCCCAGTTCCTCGGCGATCAGGAGCAGTTCACCGGGGCCGCCGAGCGGGCCGGGGCCCGAGCAGGCCACCGCCGTGGCGCGGCCGCCGCTGCGCTCGTCGCCGGCGCAGGCCACGCCGGTGAACAGCCAGCCGACCGGCAGCGGCCAGGGCATCCAGACGGGCACCTGCGCGCGGTGCACGACGACGCCGAGCGCCTCGACGCTCGGCGGGACGACCGGCTGGAGCGGATGCACGGCCCCGTGCTTCTCGCACTGCCAGGTGTCGGAGAAGAGACCGGGCGTCCTCACCCGGCCTCCGCACTTCGGGCAACTGGGTTCGCCCCTCATAGGGATCCACGGTCCTCCAGCCCCGCCGCCGCGTCAAGGACGATCACCCCACCGGTGTGCCCGAATCACCTGCCGCGCCGTGCATTTGACCGTTCGCTCCGGCGCACCCCGGCCCACCCGAGGAGTAGCTGACCCTTACACCCTTTAGTGCGCCTAACTTATTGCGCATAAACGTCACCGCTCTCGGGCGGGCAGCCGCACGCGGCCCCGGCCCCGGAGCACGCGACCGGCAACGCCCCGGCACCCGGCGACCGGCGACGGGACCGCGTCATGTGCGGCACGAAGAGCGGCGGCCATCGCGGTCCGGACGGGCCGTCCGGGCGGGGCGGCGCCTCGCTCCTGCGCCGGCCGAAGGCCGTCTGGGCCACGGCGGGCGCCTCGGTCGTGGCCTTCACCGACGATCGCCGACCGCCACCGGGGCGCGGAAGCCGGCACCGCAGCACGCCACGGAGGACGGCGTCACGGCGCTCGCCGGCTGCACCGGGCCGGACCCCGCGCACCGCGTCCGGTAAGGAAACTGACGCTCCATCCGCCCTCGCCGGGGACGGACGGGCGCACCGGCGCACGGTCACCGGCACACGGGTCAGTCGAGGGCCACGCCCGCCCGCTGCGGGTCCCGCAGGTCCGTGCCGTGCTCCAGCCAGCGCTTCTCCAGGGCCTCCGCGCCGTGGACCCGCTTCCAGGCGGCCTCGTTGGGCGTCATCGGCAGCAGCGGCAGGAAGCGGACCGGCTCCCTCGGCTCGTCGAGCGCGAGGTCCTCGACGAGCCCGCCGGACGAGGCGACCAGGACGGAGGTGAAGGCCGCCCCCGGCCACAGCGGCTCGCCCACGTCGAGCGAGGCACCGGGCGCCACGACGACCCCTTCCACCTGGGGGGACGCGGCGAGCACGGCGAGCGGCCGGAGCACCTTGTCGGTCTCCGCGCGGCCGGCGCGCACGGACAGCAGGAGTTCGGCGCGCGGTCCGCGCAGCGGGTCGGCCAGGACGGCCGTCGGATCGGCCATCGGCTGTGCGGACATCCCCAGCGTGGCGTAACGCACGACCCCGCTGTCCGCGAAGCGGAGGACCTCGATACGGTCGGTCCCGAGAAACGTGACGGCGGCGCGTGCGTCCGGCTCGCCCAGAGTCGTGCGCAAACGGGCTTCGACCAGCTCAAGAACGTCAGACATGCCGTGAGCATAGGCCGCTCGCCCGGACTGTCGGCGCCCGTCCACGAGGTGCTCCGCGGCGCTCCCGTTCTTCGTATGGAACAGGCAAAGCGGCGCGGCAGCGCAGCAGGCGGCTGATAGCCTTGCCGTCTGGTCAGGGAATGACGTCGTCCCCCAACGGGGACCGGCCGGAGGAGGTGGGGCTGCGGTGGATCCGAGTCGACCGTGCAGTACCGATAGTTCTCCTGTCATCCCCCTCGCGCAGCGAATCTCCTGATCCGAGAGCTTCCGTACCCCGCCGTCCAGCGGCGAAACCAGGGAAGCACCTTTGCGCCGGAAGTAGATGACGGAAGAGCGCCTTCGACTCTTTGTTCCGTGTTTTCTGCGAACTGCCGTCAGTACCCCCGCACGGAGCGCCGCCCGCTTTGCGGACGTACGGCCGATGACGCCTCGTACGTCCACGTTCCGGGCAGCGTTGCGCCCCGCGCCCGCAGCTGACGGCCGGCCCGTGAAGGAGCCTGCCATGTCGATGATCCGTGACCTGCGTGCCGCCGTCCGTCCCGCCCGGCGCCGCGACGACTCCCCGTACCCCTACGACGGGTCCGCGAAGGGCTGTGCCAACAGCGCCATCGTGGACTGCGGCGTGTACCGCGAGGGCCGCCGGGTCAGTGACCACGTCTCCCCCGCCGAGGCGATGGCCTCGGTGCGGTCCGAGGGCGGCTTCGCCTGGATCGGGCTGCACGAGCCCACCGAAGGCGAATTCGCCGGTATCGCCCAGGAGTTCGGGCTGCACCCGCTCGCCGTCGAGGACGCCGTGCACGCCCACCAGCGGCCCAAGCTGGAGCGGTACGACGAGACCCTGTTCACGGTCTTCAAGACGGTCCACTACGTCGAGCACACCGAGCTGACCGCCACCAGCGAGGTCGTGGAGACCGGCGAGGTGATGTGCTTCACCGGGCGGGACTTCATCGTGACCGTGCGGCACGGCGGCCAGGGCTCGCTGCGCGCGCTGCGCCACCGGCTCCAGGACGACCCGGAGCTGCTGGCCAAGGGCCCGTCCGCGGTGCTGCACGCCATCGCCGACCAGGTCGTGGACGGCTACATGGCGGTGGCCGGCGCGGTGCAGGACGACATCGACGAGGTGGAGATCGACGTCTTCAGCTCGGGCACCAACGGCAAGGGCGCCGGCGTCAAGGGCTCCCCCAAGGGCGGCGACGCCGGGCGGATCTACCAACTCAAGCGCGAGGTACTGGAGTTCAAGCGCGCGGTGTCGCCGCTGCTGCGGCCGATGCAGCTGCTGAGCGAGCGTCCGATGCGGCTGGTGGACACCGACATCCAGAAGTACTTCCGGGACGTCGCCGACCACCTGGCACGGGTCAACGAGCAGGTGCTGTCCTTCGACGACCTGCTCAACTCCATCCTCCAGGCCAACCTCGCGCAGGCGGCCGTCGCGCAGAACGAGGACATGCGCAAGATCACCGCATGGGCGGCGATCTTCGCCGTCCCGACGATGATCGCCGGGGTCTACGGCATGAACTTCGACTACATGCCCGAGCTGCACTGGAAGTTCGGCTACCCGGCCGTGCTGCTGGCGACGGTGGCGATCTGTTTCGGCATCCGCCGCGGGTTCAAGCGCAACGGCTGGCTGTGACCCGTAGGGCGGCCGCGCACCGGCATCTCGCCGTCCGGGCGGCTCCGCCCGGCGCGGGGCGGGGCCATTAGGCTGGCCCGTATGACGGAGACCGTGTCGCAGGCCCTGCAGGATCGGGCGCTCATCGAAGAGGCCACGAAGAAGTCCGGCCTCATCTGGGTGCGGGGGAGCGCGGGCCCGTCCCGGGCGCTGTGGCACCTGTGGCTCGACGGCGCCGCCTGTCTCGTCGGGGACGGCCCCGGCGAACAGCCGCTGGCCGACCTCGGGCTCACCGACGGCGGCCCGGCGACGGTGACCGTCCGCAGCAAGGAGAAGGGCGGCCGGCTGATCGCCTGGCAGGCCCGGGTCGTCGAGACGGTGCCGCAGAGCGAGGCCTGGCAGGCCGCGGTCGACGAGCTCAAGGGCAAGCGGCTCAACGCGCCGGACGCGGACACCCTCACCGAGCGCTGGGCGCGGGAGTGCCGGGTGCTGCGCCTGGAGCCGACCGGTCAGGCCGGGCAGCGCCCCGGCGCGATGCCCGAGGAGTCGCACGCGGCGCCGCCGCTGGCCACGTCCGCGATCACCCGGCGGCCCGTCCCGGCCGCGCTGCCGAAGCTGCTGCGCCGGGGGCGGAAGGGCTGAGGCACCCCTCGCCGTCCGGTCAGATCTTGCTGCCGTAGTCCACGACCTGCCCCTTGGCCGGTGCCCGTAGATCCACGCGCTTGCCCCAGTCGTCGAGCCGGAGCACGCCCGCACCGCCGGCGCGCTGCAGCCGCAGCGGGTAGGGCGTGCCCTCCAGCGAGACGTCCAGGGTGCCGCCGGCGCCGGAGCCGGCGGTCAGCCGCACGGTGCGCACCCCGCCGATGTCGCTGCGGTCACCGGCCGTCAGGCTGCCGTGCAGCGCGAGCAGGCCGGCGAGCAGGGTGTCCTTGTCGGTGAAACCGCTGAAACGCTTGTAGACCGGGTCCGCGGCGGGCACCTTGACGTATTTGCCGTCGAGCTTGGTCGCCGCCCCGCCCGAGGAGCCCGAGGCGCCGCCCTTCTCGCCGGCCCAGAAGGCCGCGTCCGCCTTCAGGTAGAGCGCGTCGCCGACCCGCAGCAGCTGGAAGGCGGCCGCCTTCGTGGTCAGCTCGCCCTTGGCGCCGTCCTTCGCCAGGCTCATGTCGAGCTTGTAGGTGCGGCCCTGGCTGACGACGTTGCCGGACAGGTGCACCGTCCCGGCGCGCTGGGCCGCGGCCCGCGCCTTGGACTGGATCTTCGCGGCGGGCAGCTTCCCCACCCCGTTGGTGCCCGCGTCCGGGTCCTCGCCGCCGCAGCCCGCCAGCGCCGCGGCCAGTGCCGCGCAGAGGGCCGCGACCAGCGCCGACCGGCCCGTACGACGGGATCCGCAGGAGGATCGGGGGCCGGCGCCCGGGGGGATTGCGCTCACGTGGGCTGTGCCTCCTGATGCGGGTGACCTCGACAGCAGTACGGCAGCGTACCTGGCATGCGCCGGCGCGTCGGCGGGGTGCGTGGCGGTCACCCTACGGCCTCTTCCACCGGGGCGGCCGCGACCCGGGCGCGTTAGCCTGAACCCGCATTCATGCCGTGTTTCCGGACCGAACGGGAGAAAGGGCGGCGCTGCGCATGGCAGTGGTGACTCCCCGGGTCTTCGTCTCCCATCTCGCCGGCACCCCCGTCTTCGACCCCAACGGCGACCAGGTCGGGCGGCTGCGGGATCTCGTCGCGCTGCTCCGGGTCGGCGAGCGCCCGCCGCGGCTGCTCGGGGTGGTCGTCGAGGTGATCAGCCGGCGCCGGATCTTCGTTCCCATGACCCGGGTGAGCGGGGTGGACACCGGCCAGCTCGTCATCACCGGCGTGGTCAACATGCGGCGCTTCGAGCAGCGGACGTCCGAGACGCTGGTGCTGGGCGAACTGCTGGACCGGCGGGTGCAGCTGGTGGAGACCGGCGAGGAGGTCACCGTCCTGGACATCGGCATCACCCAGCTGCCCGCCCGCCGCGACTGGGAGGTCGAGAAGGTCTTCGTGCGCAAGGGCAGGGGCGCGGGGCTGCGCCAGAAGATCCTGGGGCGCGGAGCGGCGCCCGGGAAGGGCGGCGGACGGGGCGAGGCGCTGACCGTGGAGTGGTCGGCGGTGACCGGCTTCTCGCTGGAGGAGCACGGGCAGGGGGCGGAGAGCCTGCTGGCCACGTTCGAGCAGCTGCGCCCGGCCGATCTGGCGGGCGTGCTGCACCACCTCTCCCCCAAGCGGCGGGCCGAGGTCGCCGCGGCGCTCGACGACGACCGGCTCGCCGACGTCCTGGAGGAGCTGCCGGAGGACGACCAGGTCGAGATCCTCGGCAAGCTGAAGGACGAGCGGGCCGCCGACGTCCTGGAGGCGATGGACCCCGACGACGCCGCCGACCTGCTCTCCGAGCTGCCGGAGGAGGAGAAGGAGCGGCTGCTGGCGCTGATGCGGCCGGAGGAGGCCGCGGACGTGCGGCGGCTGATGGCGTACGAGGAGCGGACCGCGGGCGGCCTGATGACCACCGAGCCGATCGTGCTGCGCCCGGACGCGACCGTCGCCGACGCGCTGGCCCGGGTGCGTGACCCGGACCTGTCCCCCGCGCTGGCCGCCCAGGTCTACGTCTGCCGGCCGCCGGACGAGACCCCAACCGGCAAGTACCTGGGTCTGGTGCACTTCCAACGGCTGCTGCGCGACCCGCCGTTCACCCTCGTCAGCTCGATCGCCGACACCGATCTGCCGGCGCTGCCGCCGGACACCCCGCTGCCGGAGGTGACCAGCTATCTGGCCGCGTACAACATGGTCGCCGCGCCCGTCGTCGACGAGAGCGGGGCGCTGCTGGGCGCGGTCACCGTCGACGACGTGCTGGACCATCTGCTGCCGGACGACTGGCGCGAGGACGGGCTGCACGGCTCCGCGGCGGCCGGCCTGAGCGGCGGCGTGCGGCCGGGGAGGGGCGCGGATGGGCGCTGAGGAGCGGGACGCGGGCAGGGAACGGTCGCGGGCGAACGGCGCCTCGGCGCTGCGCCGGGGCGCCCCGGACCGGCCGCGGGTGCGGCTCGACCAGCCGCGCGCGCCGCGCCGCACGTTCCTGCCGGAGTACGACCCGGAGGCGTTCGGGCGGCTCTCGGAGAAGATCGCCCGCTTCCTGGGGACCGGCCGCTTCATCGTCTGGATGACGGTCACGATCATCCTGTGGGTCCTCTGGAACACCACCGTGCCCAGCGCGCTGCGGTTCGACCGCTACCCGTTCATCTTCCTGACGCTGGCGCTGTCGCTGCAGGCGTCGTACGCGGCGCCGCTGATCCTGCTGGCCCAGAACCGCCAGGACGACCGCGACCGGGTCACCCACGAGCAGGACCGCAAGCAGAACGAGCGCTCCATCGCCGACACCGAGTACCTGACCCGGGAGATCGCGGCGCTGCGGCTGGGCCTGGGCGAGGTCGCCACCCGCGACTGGATCCGCTCCGAGCTGGAGGACCTGCAGCGGGATCTGGAGCTGCGGCAGCCGGCCGACGCGCAGAGTGACGAACGCGACCGCTGACGGGCTTTCCGGAGGCACCCTCACGCGCCGTACCATCGGGTCATGGCTACCGACACCCCACCGGACTCCGCCCGGGTGGTACCCCCCGCAGACGCCGCGCCGAGCGAGGACGCGATCCGCGACGCGCTCGCGACGGTGAACGACCCCGAGATCCACCGCCCCATCACCGAATTGGGGATGGTCAAATCGGTGGACATCGCGGCGGACGGCGCGGTGGCGGTCGTGGTCTACCTCACCGTCTCCGGCTGCCCGATGCGCGAGACGATCACCAGCAATGTGCGGGAGGCCGTCGAGCGGGTCGAGGGCGTCACCTCCGTCGCCGTCGAGCTGGACGTGATGAGCGACGAGCAGCGCAAGGAGCTGGCGGCGTCGCTGCGCGGCGGCACCGCCGAGCGCGAGGTGCCGTTCGCCCAGCCCGGTTCGCTGACCCGGGTCTACGCGGTCGCCTCCGGCAAGGGCGGCGTCGGCAAGTCGTCGGTGACGGTCAACCTCGCCGCGGCGATGGCGGCCGACGGGCTGAAGGTCGGTGTCGTGGACGCCGACATCTACGGCCACTCGGTGCCCCGGATGCTGGGCGCCGACGGCAAGCCCACCCAGGTCGAGAACATGATCATGCCGCCGTCGGCGCACGGCGTGAAGGTCATCTCCATCGGCATGTTCACCCCGGGCAACGCCCCCGTCGTCTGGCGCGGCCCGATGCTGCACCGCGCCCTCCAGCAGTTCCTCGCCGACGTCTACTGGGGCGACCTGGACGTCCTCCTGCTGGACCTGCCCCCGGGCACCGGCGACATCGCCATCTCGGTGGCGCAGCTGGTGCCGAACGCCGAGATCCTGGTGGTCACCACCCCGCAGCAGGCCGCCGCCGAGGTCGCCGAGCGGGCCGGCTCGATCGCCGTGCAGACCCACCAGAAGATCGTCGGCGTGGTGGAGAACATGTCCGGGCTGCCCTGCCCGCACTGTGACGAGATGGTCGACGTCTTCGGCACCGGCGGCGGCGAGCGGGTCGCCGAGGGGCTGACGAGGACGACCGGCGCGCAGGTGCCGGTGCTCGGCGCCATCCCGATCGACGTCCGGCTGCGCGAGGGCGGCGACGAGGGCAAGCCGGTCGTGCTGAGCGATCCCGACTCCCCCGCGGGCGCGGCGATCCGCGCGATCGCCGGGAAGCTGGGTGACCGGCAGCGGGGCCTGTCCGGCATGTCGCTGGGGATCACCCCGCGCAACAAGTTCTGACGCGCCGCGAGCCGCCGCGGGACGGGTGACCGGGCCCGGCGGCGGCTCCCGGGGACGGCGAAGGGGCGGGCCCGTACGGGCCCGCCCCTTCGTGTCCGTGCGGCCTGCCGCTCAGCCCTCGTACGTGGTGAGGTCCTTGATCACCGAGAAGCCCAGCCCGTAGGCGCTCATCCCGCGCCCGTAGGCGCCGATGTGGACCCCCTCGGGACCCTCGCTCGCCGAACCCGCCAGCACCCAGCCGTACTCGGACTCGCGGTAGGCGAACGAGGTGGGCACGCCGTCCACCGGCAGCATCAGCTCGCTCCAGCTCCCGCCGCCGAGATCGTCGGCCAGCTCCCAGGCGAGCATCGTCTGCTGGTCGAGCCAGTCCTGGCGCAGCGTCCGGTCCATCTGGGTCGGCCAGGTCTGGGCCAGCAGACCCGACCCGGCGAGCCAGGCGGCCGTGGAGACCGAGGTGGCCTCCAGGACGCCGGTGCCGTCACCGCTGCGCCGTACCGGGCGGCTGGCGACCGTCACCACCACCGCGAACCGCTCGTCCTGCGGCGGCTCCGCCTTGATCGTGGGCTCCTCGCCGTGCCCCGTGGCACCGTGCTCGACGGTGCCGTCGGCGGCCGCCCCGACCCTCATCAGCCACCGCGGACCGGTGAACGCCTCGTCGAGGCCGTACCACGGGAATGCGGCCAGCAGATATCCGTCGACCTTCCGGCCGGCTTCGGCGGCCGCCTCGTCTGTCGCTGACGGACTCGTCGTCTCCATCTGCGCGGAGCCTCCTTGTTGCCCTGCGTCGTGGGCGGCCCGCCCCCCTCATCAGGCGACCGAACCCCGGACACCCGGAGCATAGCCATAGGCGTCAACACAGCCGGTCATATCATGTGGTCAGGTGGCGTCCGCGTCGAACGGCGGACGCTCGCCGCTCTCCGTGCCCAGAGGCTTCTTTCCCAGGTCAGGGCCGCCGGCGGAGGCTGCCGGGGACCCCTTGGACAGGCTGGGACCTGCGCCGTTCGAGGGCGTGGCGGACGACGCGCCGTCATGGCCGTTGACGGCGTCGGTGACCTCGGCCATCTCCTTCTTCAGGTCGAAACCGTTACGGATCTCCTGAAGGTCCTTGAGGCCGTACTCGTCCTTCTCCAGGACGTGCTTGCGCACGAAGTTCTTGGGCTTGAGGTCTTCGAACTCGAAGTCCTTGAAGTCCGGGCCGAGCTCGCTGCGGATGTCCTCCTTGGCGCTGTCGGAGAACGCCCGCACCTTGCGGATGAAGGTCATGACGTCCTGGATGACCTTGGGGAGCTTGTCCGGGCCGAAGATGAGCACGGCAAGGATCACGAGCGCGACCAGCTCGAGGGGTCCTATGTCGAAGAACACCGTGCAGCTCCTTGGGTTATCCGCGGCCTTCATAGGCCTTTGGGCCAGGCCGCCTCTCACGGTACCTGGCCCCGCACGTCGGACGGGAGTCACCCGTGCCAACACCGTGCAAACGATCAGCCGGTGCTGGAAGACCCCAGACTGAGCCGAACGGACCGCTCCTTTCCGCCCCTTTGGACGGTCAGCGCCAGCGTGTCCCCGGGCCGGTGGCTGCGGATCTTGACGATCAGCTCCTGGCCGCTGTGCACGGGGGCGCCGTCCACCCCGGTGATCACGTCGCCGGCCTTGATCCCGGCCTTGTCGGCGGGGCCGTCGTGGGCCACCGGCTGCTTGCCGTCCTTGCTGTGCGCGCTGACCCGCGCCCCGTCACCGGCGTACTCCATCTCCAGCGTCACGCCGATCACCGGGTGGGTCGCCCGGCCGGTGTTGATCAGCTCCTCGGCCACCCGCTTGGCCTGGTTGACCGGGATGGCGAAGCCCAGCCCTATGCTGCCGCCCTGGGCGCCGCCCGCCAGGCCGCTGCCGCTGTCCGCCGCGCGGATGGCGCTGTTGATGCCGATCACCCGGGCCCGGGTGTCGACCAGCGGGCCGCCGGAGTTGCCGGGGTTGATGGGGGCGTCGGTCTGCAGCGCGTCCACGTACGACACATCGCTGCCGTCGCCCTTCGCGCCGCCCGCGGTGATCGGGCGCTGCTTGGCGCTGATGATCCCGGAGGTGACGGTGTTGGCGAGGTCGAACGGTGCGCCGATCGCCACGACGGGGTCGCCGACGCGCACCGCGTCGGAGTTGCCCAGGGGCAGCGGCCGCAGCCCCGTGACGCCCTCCACCTGGACGACCGCGAGGTCGTAGCCGCCGTCCCGGCCGACCACGCGGGCCTTGGCCGTCTGGCCGCCGCTGAAGGTCACCGAGATCTCCCCGCCGTCGGCGGCCGGCTCGACGACGTGGTTGTTGGTGAGGATGTGTCCCTGGTGGTCGAGGACGAAGCCGGTGCCGGTGCCCTGTTCGGCGCTGCCGCGGACGTGGATCGTGACCACGCCGGGCAGCGCGGCCTGCGCGATCCCGGCGACGGAGTCGGGCTTGCGGCCGCCCTCGTCCCCGCCGGCCTGCGACAGCTGGATGTCGTTGATGCCGCCGTAGCGCTCGACGTAGGCGCCCACGCCGCCGCCGACACCGCCCGCCAGCAGCGCGAGCGCCACGCCTCCGGCGACCAGCGGCCCCCGGCGGCGCGGAGGAGCCGGCACGACGGGCCCGCCCTGCAGCGGCGCGCTCCAGGGGTCGTACTGCTGCCAGGCGCCGTGCGGTCCGCCGGGGTGGCCGGCGACCGGCGCGGGGTCGCCGGGCGCGGCGGCGTACGGCTGCGGGGCGGGGTCCAGGGGGGCGGGGTGCGCGGCGGCGGGGTCGTGGGGCCCGGGGACGCTGCCGGGGGCGGGCTGCGGGGCCGTGAGGGCTTCGGCGGCCGGGGGGCGCGGTGCGGTGCCGGGGGCGGGCGGTCGGTCGTCGACGGCCGTCCCCGGGGCGGCCGGGTGCCCCGCGGACGGCGGGGACGGGGGCGGGGGCGGGCCGGGGTGGCCCGCGCCGTACGGAGGCGGCGCCGCAGGGGCCGGCGGGAGCACGGTGCCGTGGGCGGGCGTGGCCACCGGCCGCTGTACGGGCGGCGCGGGCGCCCACGGGCCGGGGCCGCCGTAGGGAGGGGTGCCGTAGGGGTCCTCGGGGTGCAGCGGACGCTGGCGTGCCGGCGCCGCGGCCGGGCCGCCGGCCGTCACCCCGGCGAGGGGCGAGGGGTCGGCGGACAACGGAGCGGTCGCGGCGGCCTCCGCGGTCCGCGGGCCGTCCGCCGCCGTCCCCGGCACGCCGCCGGGCACCTTGCCGAGCGTCACGGTCGACGGCTCCGGGCGCGCGTCGCCGGCGCCGTCCTCCGGGGTCCCGGGGGCGTACGGGGCGGTGGCGTCCGATGCCGTGGTGACGGGGGGCGTGGCCGGTGCCGTGGCAGGGCTCGCCGTGCCCTCCGGGGTCCTCGCCAACTCGGCGGTCTGCTCGGCCATTTCGGCCGGAATCGCACCCTCGGACGGGCCGGGCAGCCCTCGCTCCCCCGCGCCGTCGCGCGGCTCCGGGGGACGCATGAGCCAGTCCTCGGCCGACTGCGGCCCGGACGCCTCGGCCCCGGTGGAGGGCTCCGTACGCGCGGTGCCCCCCGGGCGGCTCCACCACTTCAGCTTCGGCCCGGCGGCCTTACCGTCGTCCATGCTCTCCCCAGACTTCGCCCGCGGTCCTGCGCGGGCCACCACCACCTCGCGGCATGCGCCCGCTCAGGGGTGCGCCGCCCAGGGGGATTCAACCAGTTCCGCGCGGGGCCGCGCAGGGGACGGTCAGCGCTGGGCGGGGGTTGAGCCATGTGCGGACGGGCCGGCCGGGGCGGCGGGACCGGTCAGCGGGCGCATGGGCTCCAGCGGGGGCAGCGGCGGCGGATTCTTGCGCGCGGGAGGGCCGCCGGTCGCCGCCGTCAGGGACGGGAGGCCGTAGGCGACGGCCGGACCGTTCGGGGAGGTCTGCGGCGACAGTCCGAAGCGCCCGGCCGGCGCGACCGCGGGCGGGGTGTACGACGGGGAGGGGGAGGCCGCACCGGGGCCGTAGAGGGTCATGGCGCCGGCGGCCGGGGCCAGGGTCGGGCCGCCGGACGGCTGCCGGACGCCCGTCCCGGAACGGCCGGTGGGGAACGGGTCACCGCGCAGCAGCACCTCGCTGTCGGCCGCGGGACTGACGGTGAGCGGGGTGACGGTCGTGCCGTTGCCGTCGGTGCGTGCGCCGGGAAGATCGCCGGTCGCCTCCAGCGGGAAGGCGCCGCCCAGCGCGATCGCCGCGAGGGAGACCGCACCGGCCGCCGCGAAGGCGAACCGGCGCCGCTGACCGGGTCGTTCGGCCTCGTGGACGCGGAAGCCACGGGAGCGGGGCTGGGGGGCGATGCCGGCCAGGGCGTGGCCGGAGTGGTTCCGGGAGGCGACGTAGGAGAACGCGCCGCTGTCGCGGGCGAATTCGCCGCGGCCGAAGCTGCCGCCGTCGAGCCGGCTGCCGGGGCCGCCCGGGTCACCGCCGGGCAGTTGCTGCAGCCGCGCCAGCAGCCCCTCGGAGGGGTCGGGGGGCGCGGTCTGCGCGAAGACACTCTTGAGCCGACGCTGGGCGTCGGCCTCCGCCTTGCATTTGCCGCAGGTCGCCAGGTGCGCGAGCACCCGCTCGCGCGCGTCGTGCTTCAACTCGCCGTCGACCAGGGCCGCGAGGCGGTCGCCGAGATGCTGCTCGGCGGGGGACGGACCGCCGCTGCCGCTCACGCGATTCCGACCTCCCCCGTGGGCACCACGGCCAGCGACCGCCGCTGCTCACGCTCTTCGGCGCGGGTGGCCGGGGCCCGGTGCTTGAGGGACTTGCGCAGATGGGAGCGGCCGCGGTGGATCCGGCTGCGGACCGTGCCGAGCTTGACGCCGAGCGTCGCGGCGATCTCCTCGTACGACAGGCCCTCGATGTCGCACAGCACCACGGCGGCGCGGAACTCGGGCGCGAGGGTGTCCAGCGCCTGCTGCACATCGGCGTCGAAGTGGGTGTCGTTGAAGTGCTGCTGCGGGGAGGGCTCGCGGCTGGGGAGCCGCTCGGCGGCGTCGTCACCGAGCGCGTCGAAGCGGATGCGCTGGCGGCGGCGGACCATGTCCAGGAAGAGGTTGGTCGTGATGCGGTGCAGCCAGCCCTCGAACGTGCCGGGGGTGTACGTCGACAGCGAGCGGAAGACGCGGACGAACACCTCCTGGGTGAGGTCCTCGGCGTCGTGCTGATTGCCGGTGAGGCGGTAGGCGAGGCGGTAGACCCGTGCACTGTGGGTGCTGACGATCTCCTCCCAGCTGGGCGGAGTCCACGCCTGCGCATCCGCGTCTGCGGCGAAGGTCGCGGTCGTTGCGGAGTCGGCGATGGGGGTCCCCCCACTCGAGCGGAGTCGAGAGTGGGGGAGGAAACGGTCAGCGGTGTTGGTCACGGATTTCGGCTCGGCGAACGACCTTTTCAAGCGCCTCAGCACTCGACGGTCCCCCGTCGCAGCCGCACCTCCCCTGGTGGCTCTGGTGGTGTCCAGTAGAGCCCCTACCATATCCACCTCGCCCGTTAGCTCCGGATAAGCAGTTTTGACCTGCATTTGGTCCTGCTTCTGGCCTTGCCCCGTGTCTCGCGCGGTCTTCACCGGTGCGTCCCCCCGTCCTCCGTCCACCCCTCTTCAACGCCCGGTCCCATCTGCGAGTTCCCGCATGCAGCGGATACAGTCACGGTTGCGTCAACTACGGGGACAGGAGAGGGCCATTACCGGCAACCGGCAGACGATCTTGGCATTCGCCGAGGCGTACGGCGCCGGGACCATCGACGAGGCCGCCGAGGCCGCCCTGACCTGGGCACGTGACCGTGCGCAGGAGGCCGGCATCCGTACGGTGACCAGCGGCACCGGCGCGGCCCTGCGCCTGCTCGCCGCCGCCGCGGACGCCAAGGCCGTCGCCGAGATCGGCACCGGCACGGGCGTGTCGGGCATCCATCTGCTGCACGGCATGCGCCCCGACGGGGTGCTGACCACCGTGGACCTCGAACCCGAGCGGCAGGCGTGCGCCAAGCAGGCGTTCCGCGCCGCGGGCTTCGCCGGCAACCGCGCCCGCTTCATCCCCGGCCGCGCCCTGGACGTCCTGCCCCGCCTCGCGGACGGCGGCTACGACCTCGTCTTCTGCGACGGCGACCTGCTGGAGTACCTGGAGTACCTCGCTGAATCGTTGCGTCTGCTGCGCCCCGGGGGCCTGGTCTGCTTCGAGGGCGTCTTCGCGGACGGCCGTACGGTCGACTCGGCGGTGCAGCCCGCGGAGGTGCTGCGGCTGCGGGAGCTGCTGCGGGCCGTCCGGGAGAGCGCGGCGCTGGTGCCGGCGCTGCTGCCGGTGGGCGACGGACTGCTCTGCGCGGTCAAACGCGGCTGACGCCGTCACCCCCGTGGGGTGAAAAGTCCCGGGACGCGGGGCGGGCACGGAATCCGAGGAGCACGGGAGACGCAAACGGCCCCGGCATGCGGCGCGCAGAATGTGCGCGCCGCATGCCGGGGCCGGGGTTTGTCGGCTGGGGATACCGGGGTCAGCCCCGGGAAACCGCCGGTTGCGCCGCCCTTGTCAGACGGTGACCTTGTCCAGGGCCTCACCCAGGGCCTTGGCTTCGTCGGGGGTCAGCTCGACGACGAGCCGCCCGCCGCCTTCGAGCGGAACGCGCATGACGATGCCCCGCCCCTCCTTGGTCACCTCGAGCGGGCCGTCGCCCGTCCGCGGCTTCATGGCCGCCATGCTCGTTCCCCTTCCTGAAACCAGCTCATCTCAGCCGACGGCCCGGATAGGCGCGTGTCACCGGCATCGAACACATTGCTTCCAGGCCATTATCCCGCATCGAACGACCCGATGACCAACATCGGACAGCATCCCTTCGGCAACGCACTCCTCAAACCCCCTCAATTCGGTGAGCGGGCTGCGATACTTCGCCGACCGCCGTCCCCCGGCGCGCCCGCATTCTTTGATGTACGTCACATGCCGGGGCCCGATGATCTCCGGCATCCTGAGCGCTGACTGCCGCTGCCGCGCAGTCCGAGCCGCGACGGAGGGGACTCCCACTATGGCCGACACCGTGCTCTATGACGTGACCGACGGGCTGGCGACGATCACGCTCAACCGCCCCGACGCGATGAACGCGCTGAACATCGAGGCGAAGGTCCTGCTGCGGGACACCCTGGAGGAGGCCGCCGCCGATCCGGCCGTCCGGGCCGTTCTGCTGACCGCCACCGGGCGCGCCTTCTGTGTCGGGCAGGACCTCAAGGAGCACATCGGCCTGCTGGCCGAGGACCGGGCCACCGGCTCCGGCGCCACCATGAACACCGTGCGTGAGCACTACAACCCCATCGTGACGGCGCTGGCCGGGATGCCCAAGCCCGTGGTCGCGGGCGTGAACGGGGTCGCGGCGGGTGCCGGTGCGGGCTTCGCGATGGCCGCGGACTACCGCGTCGTCGCCGACTCGGCGTCGTTCAACACCTCCTTCGCGGGCGTCGCGCTGACCGCCGACTCCGGGATGTCCTGGACGCTGCCCCGGCTGATCGGCCAGGGCCGGGCTGTCGACCTGCTGCTCTTCCCCCGCAACATCAGCGCCCAGGAGGCCTTGGACCTGGGCATCGCCAACCGGGTCGTGCCGGCCGCGGAGCTGGCCGAGCAGGCCGCGGCCGTCGCCCGGCGGCTGGCGCAGGGCCCGACCGCGGCCTATGCGGCGCTGAAGGAGTCGCTGGCCTACGGGGCGGGGCACTCGCTCACCGAGACGCTCGCCAAGGAGGACGAGCTGCAGGGCCGCGCCGGGGCGTCGGAGGACCACCGGATCGCGGTCGAGGCCTTCGTGAACAAGGAGAAGCCGGTCTTCCTGGGGCGCTGACCCCGGCCGCCGCCGGGGCGGCTCCCGGCCGCTCCCCCCGCCGGCCGGTCCCGGCTCCGCGGTGCCCGGCCCGGCGCCGCCCGCCGGGCCCCGGTCAGCGGGCCGCGGTCTCCACGGCCCGGCGGACATGGCAGTCCGCCAGATGGTCGTTGACCAGGCCGCACGCCTGCATCATCGCGTACGCGGTGGTGGGGCCGACGAAGCGGAAGCCGCGCTTCTTGAGGTCCTTGGCGAGCGCCGTCGACTCCGGGGTCACCGGCGGCACCTCGGCGACGGTGCGCGGCACCGGCCGGGCGGCCCGGTCGGGGGCGTAGGACCAGATCAGGCCGTCGAGTTCGCCGGGGGCCAGTGCGGCGGCGACCTTGGCGTTGGCGAGCGTCGCGGCGATCTTGGCGCGATTGCGGATGATGCCGGGGTCGGCGAGCAGCCGCTCGGCGTCGGCGTCCGTGAACCGCGCGACCTCCGGGATGCGGAAGCCGGCGAACGCGGCGCGGAAGCCGGTGCGGCGGCGCAGGATCGTCAGCCACGAGAGCCCGGACTGGAACGCCTCCAGGGTCATCCGCTCGAAGAGGGCGTCGTCGCCGTGGACCGGGCGGCCCCATTCGGTGTCGTGATAGTCACGGTAGTCGGCCATCTGCGGCGACTCCATGCCCCACGGGCAGCGCGGCACGCCGTCCGGTTCGCGCACCACTCCGCTCATGTCCGCTCCTCGCCTTCCGGGGCCGCGGGGGCGCCGGGCCCGTCCACGGCCTTCCCGCCGCCGGTGTCCTCCCGCGGCGCCTGCTCCGGTCCCAGGACGGGCGGGCCGTCCTGTATCAGCCCCGGGCCGCCCATCGCGGAGGCGTGCGCCCCGGCGAGCGCCGCCTCCAGCTCGGCGATCCGGGCGTCGCGCTCGGCCAGCTCGGCGCCCAGGCGGTCCAGGGCGTCGTCGACGTCGTTCATCACATAGCCACGCACGGTCACCGGGAAGCGGACGGCCTCCACATCGGCGCGGCCCAGCGGGCGGTCCTGCGGCAGCGGGTCGTGCAGCCGGTCCGGCTCGGCATCCCGCAGCCCGCCGCCGTCACCCCCGCCGACGACCACGAGCGTGACCGCGCCCACCACCACGACCATCGCGATCAGCAAGAACCAGAACACGACCAACTCCCCGGACTATGTGCCTGCACTGATCGTGCCATGCGGGTGTGACAGTTAGGGTCGCCCCCGGACCACGGAGAGGGAGTCAGGGAATGCTGCGGCTGGGGAATCGCGAGTTCGGGGCGCACGAGCCGGTGATCATGGCCATCGTCAACCGGACGCCGGACTCGTTCTACGACCAGGGCGCCACGTTCCGTGACGAGCCCGCGCTGGCCCGCGTGGAGCAGGCCGTGGCCGACGGCGCCGCGATCATCGACATCGGCGGGGTCAAGGCCGGTCCCGGCGAGGAGGTCACCGCCGAGGAGGAGGCCCGCCGCACGGTCGGGTTCGTGGCCGAGGTGCGCAAGCGCTTCCCGGACGTGGTGATCAGCGTCGACACCTGGCGCCACGAGGTCGGCGAGGCGGTCTGCGAGGCCGGCGCGGATCTGCTCAACGACGCCTGGGGCGGCGTCGATCCGAAGCTCGCGGAGGTGGCGGCGCGCCACGGTGCGGGCCTGGTGTGCACGCACGCGGGCGGCGCCGAGCCGCGTACCCGCCCGCACCGCGTCACCTATGACGACGTGATGGCGGACATCCTGCGGGTGACGTGTGAACTGGCCGAACGGGCCGTCGCGTTGGGTGTCCGGCGGGACGCGGTCATGATCGACCCGGGGCACGACTTCGGCAAGAACACCCGGCACAGCCTGGAGGCGACCCGGCGGCTGGGCGAGATGACGGAGACCGGCTGGCCGGTGCTGGTGTCGTTGTCCAACAAGGACTTCGTCGGCGAGACCCTCGACCGGCCGGTCAAGGAGCGGGTGCTCGGCACCCTGGCGACGACCGCCGTCTCGGCCTGGCTGGGCGCGCGGGTCTACCGCGTCCACGAGGTCGCCGAGACCCGTCAGGTGCTGGACATGGTGGCCTCGATCGCCGGCCACCGGCCCCCGGCGGTCGCCCGCCGGGGCCTGGCCTGATCCGGACGACACCCCCTAGATGCCGACCTCCTTGGTCACCAGCGAGACCGTCTCGTCCACGTCGTCGCTGAGGTGGAAGAGCTCCAGATCGTGCATCGACGCCTTGCCCTGGGCGATGAGGGTGTCGCGCAGCCAGTCGACCAGCCCGCCCCAGTAGGCCGTGCCGAACAGCACGATCGGGAAGCGGGTGACCTTGCGGGTCTGGACGAGGGTGAGCGCCTCGAAGAGTTCGTCGAGGGTGCCCAGCCCGCCGGGCAGCACCACGAACCCGCGGGCGTACTTCACAAAACACGTCTTGCGGACGAAGAAGTACCGGAAGTCGACGCCGAGGTTCACATAGTCGTTCATGCCCTGCTCGAAGGGCAGCTCGATGCCCAGCCCGACGGAGGTGCCACCGGCCTCGTTGGCGCCCTTGTTGGCGGCCTCCATGGCGCCCGGGCCACCGCCGGTGATCACCGCGAACCCGGCCTCCACCAGGGCCCGCCCGAGCCGGACCCCGGCGTCGTACTCCTTGGCGTCCCGCGGGGTGCGGGCCGAGCCGAAGACGCTGACGGCCGGGCCCAGCTCGGCCAGCGCGCCGAAGCCCTCGACGAACTCCGACTGGATGCGCATCACGCGCCAGGGGTCGGTGTGCACCCACTCGGACGGGCCTTCGGAGTCCAGCAGCCGCTGGTCGGTGGTGCCGGCCTGCACCTGCTCCTGGCGGCGCAGTACGGGGCCCAGCCGCTGCTCCTCGGGGACCGGTGCTCCCTCGGGACTGGCCATGTCGTGCTCCCTCCGCTGGCAGTACGTGTGCCGTTTCAGCCTAGATCCGCCGAGGTGAAGTGCAGGGGAATTCGGGGCGGAGGGGAACGGTCGGCGGCCCGGCCCGCCGAGGTCAGGCGGTCAGCCAGGCGCGCAGCCGCTCCTCGCAGTGCAGGATGCGCTCGGTGGCGACCCGCTCGTCCCTCTTGTGCGCGAGCAGCGGGTTGCCGGGGCCGTAGTTGACGGCCGGGACTCCCAGCGCGCTGAAGCGGGAGACGTCGGTCCAGCCGAACTTGGGGCGGGCGCTGCCGCCGACGGCCTCCATGAACGCCTTGGCCGCCGGGTGGGACAGTCCGGGCAGCGCGCCCGGGGAGTGGTCGTCGATGACGAACTCGTCCACGGGACAGTCCGCGAAGACCTCCCGCACATGGGCCACCGCCTCCTCGGGGGTGCGGTCCGGGGCGTAGCGGAAGTTCACGGTGACCGTGCAGGCGTCCGGGATGACGTTGTTGGCGACGCCGCCCTCGACGCGCACGGCGTTGAGGCCCTCGCGGTACTCCAGGCCGTCGATGACCGGGTGGCGCGGCTCGTACGCGGCGAGCTTCGCCAGGATCGGGGCGGCGGCGTGGATTGCGTTGGCGCCCATCCAGCCGCGGGCGGAGTGGGCGCGCTCACCGGTGGTGCGCAGCAGGACGCGCAGGGTGCCCTGGCAGCCGCCCTCCACCTCGCCGTCGGAGGACTCCAGGAGGACGGCGAAGTCACCGGCGAGCCAGTCGGGGTGGGCCTTCGCGACGTGGCCGAGGCCGTTGAGGTGGGCGGCGACCTCCTCGTTGTCGTAGAAGACGAAGGTCAGGTCGCGGTTGGGCGCGGGGACCGTGGCGGCCACCCGCAGCTGGACGGCGACGCCGGACTTCATGTCGCTGGTCCCGCAGCCCCACAGGAAGCCGTCCTCGTCGAGCCGGGAGGGCACGTTGCCGGCGATGGGCACGGTGTCGAGGTGTCCGGCGAGCACCACCCGCTCGTCGCGGCCGAGCCGGGTGCGGGCCACGATGTTGTTGCCGAACCGGTCGACGGTCAGGTGCGGCAGGGCGCGCAGGGCGTGCTCGACGGCGTCGGCCAGGTCCTTCTCGTTGCCGCTCTCGGAGGGGAAGTCGACCAGCCGCGCGGTGAGCTCGGCGGCGTCGAGCGACAGGTCGAGGGCGGGATGCTGTCCGGTGTGCTCCATGGATCCGACCCTATCCGGAGCACTCCAGTACGGTGGGCCCGTGTCCGCCTCGCCCTCGTCCTCGCCGTTCCGTGCCCGCAGGTGGCGCATCGCCGCAGCCGTGGCCGTGCTGCTGGGGCTGGTCGGCTATCTCGTGGTGCAGTACGTCACCGGCGGCCCGGGGGCGCCGCACTGCACGGTGCGCGCCGAGGACGGCTCCGACGACTACGAGCTGTCGCCCGAGCAGGCAGCGAACGCCGCGACGATCTCGGCGGTGGCGTCCTCGCGCGGGCTGCCGGAGCGGGCGGTGACCATCGCGCTGGCGACCGCGATGCAGGAGTCGGGGCTGCGCAACATCGAATTCGGCGACCGGGACTCGGTCGGACTCTTCCAGCAGCGGCCCTCGCAGGACTGGGGCACCGTGCAGCAGATCATGGATCCGGTGTACGCGGCCGGGGAGTTCTACCGGCATCTGGAGAAGGTGCCCGGGTATTCCCGGCTGCCGCTGACCGTCGCCGCCCAGAAGGTGCAGCACAGCGGCTTTCCGCAGGCCTACGCCAAGCACGAGGCGAATGCCGCGCGGCTGACCGGGGCACTCACGGGGCGTTATCGGGACGCCATGACCTGCACCGAGAGCGGGCCGGTGAACGCGCAGGCGGGCGGCGCCGCACAGGTACGCGAGAAGCTGGTGCGGGAGTTCGGCCGGGAGGTACTCCCGGGGGCGGCCGCGACCGCCGGCGGGGCGGCCGGTCAGGGGCGCGGGGTGACGATACCGGTGCGGCAGTCCGGGCCGGGAGCGGGCGAGGCCCCGCGGCGCGGCTGGGAGCTGGCGACGTGGGCCATGGCGCACTCCGCCGAGCTGCGCATCGAACAGATCTCTTACGCCGGCCGGACGTGGCGTGCGGCCGATTCCGGGAAGGGCTGGCAGGTGAAGCCGGCGGTCTCCCCGGCGGCGGCACACGACGTTCGTATCATCACCGCGCAATAGTTTGCCCGGTCCCCCGAAAGGGGTACCGACGTCAATTCCCTTTGTGTGCACGGAAGTTGGCGAGAACCCTTTCCCGAGTGCCGTCAATTGCCTTGCACCCAAAGGGCCGTGACGTTTCCGCGGAGCCTTTGTCCGTGCACATATTGCCCGCCTTTATCCAGGGCCGATTATGTGACGCGTTACCAACTCTTTACCGGAGTTCACCGCAACCTTCGGGGTTCTGAAGCGGTAGTCAGTGCGTCCGCCCGGCGGACATGGCACATCTGTCAGAAGTCCGAGTCCTTCTCCGTAAAAGGAGCACCATGTCCCTCCCCGTTACGCGTCGGATCGCCCGAGCCGCCCTGCTCGTTGCAGCGGGTGCCGCTCCCGTGGTCGCTGCGGCCGGTTCCGCGAGCGCCGTGGAACTGCCCGCCAAGACGCCCGACCTGGGCGGGCTGACGGCGCCCCTGGAGTCCAAGAACACCAGCGCCACCCTCGACCGCACCGCGCACCACGGTGTCGGCCTGGTCAACGAGGCCGGCAGCAAGGCGGCCACCAAGCTCGCCCCGGCGCTCGTCGAGACCGCCGCACCGGCCGTGAAGAAGGCCATGCCGCTCACCCAGGGCGCCGCGGACAAGGCCGAGGCCCTGGTCCGCCCGATCGCCGCGCACGGCGTCTCCACCAACTCGCTGCCGCTCGACGCGGCCAAGGGCCTGATCGGCTCGTCCCGCGGCCTGCTCGGCCCCGCCCAGGGCCTGCTCGGCGGTCTGCCGCTCGGCGGCCGCTGACCGCGATCGGCCCGCGGCACGCGCAGGGGCCCGGGGAGTTGACGCTCCCCGGGCCCCTGCGCGTGGTCATGCGCGCCGGCGGCTCACGGCGCCAGGCGGCGCACCGCGGCGTCCACCCGCTCATCGGTGGCGGTGAAGGCGATCCGTACGAAGCGCTCCCCCGCGGTGCCGTAGAACTCGCCGGGGGCGACGAGGATGCCGCGGTCGGCGAGCGCGGCGACGGTGTCCCAGCAGGGCTCGTCACGGGTGGCCCACAGGTAGAGCGAGGCCTCGCTGTGCTCGATGCGGAAGCCCGCGGCCTCGAACGCGCCGCGCAGCGCGGCCCGGCGGCGGGCGTAGCGGGCGCGCTGCTCGTCGACGTGGGCGGTGTCGCCCAGCGCGGCGACGGTGGCGGCCTGGACCGGCGCGGCGATCATCATGCCGCCGTGCTTGCGGATCTGGAGCAGATCGCCGAGGACCGCGGGATCGCCGACGAGGAAGGCGGAGCGGTAGCCGGCGAGGTTGGAGCGCTTGGACAGCGAGTGCACCGCGACCAGGCCGTCGGTGGAGCCGCCGCAGACGTCCGGGTGCAGCACGGAGACCGGGTCGGCCTCCCAGCCCAGTTCGAGGTAGCACTCGTCGCTGACGACCAGGACGCCGTGCTCGCGTGCCCAGGCGACGGTGCGGCGCAGCTCGTCGGCGCCGAGCACCCGGCCGGTGGGGTTGGACGGCGAGTTCAGCCAGAGCAGCTTCAGGCCGTCGGGGTCGAGGGCGCAGGGGTCGTCGTAGACGACCGGTTCGGCGCCGGCCAGGCGGGCCCCGACCTCGTACGTCGGATAGGCCAGGCGGGGGTAGCCGACCTTGTCGCCGGGGCCCAGGCCCAGATGGGTGGGCAGCCAGGCCACCAGCTCCTTGGAGCCGACGACGGGCAGCACATGGGTGTGGTCCAGCCCCGTGGCGCCGAGGCGGTCCGCGGCCCAGCCGGTGAGCGCGTCGCGCAGCGCGGCGGTGCCCCACACGGTGGGGTAGCCCGGGCTGTCGGCCGCCGCGGTCAGCGCCTGCTGCACCAGCGCGGGGACCGGGTCGACCGGGGTGCCGACGGAGAGGTCGACGATGCCGTCGGCGTGCGCGGCGGCGGTGGCCTTGTACGGCTCCAGCCGGTCCCAGGGGAAGGCCGGGAGCCGTTCGCGGAGCGACTCCCCGGAAGGGTGGTGGGAGACGGGCCGGGGAGTGGAGGGTGCGCCCACGGTGCTCTCTTTCTGGTGGTGCTCGGACCCGGCGGACATGCCACGGTCCCGTACGGAACGGGCCGTACGGGACCGGGCGGCGCCGTGCGACCGCTGACGAACCGGGAAGCAAGAGGGAGCGGGCGGCTCCCCCTTGGCCCTGGATTCGTTACTGGTTCTGCGGCGGCAGGGCCGCGATGAAGGGGTGGTCGCGCTCGATCAGGCCGAGCTTGCTGGCGCCACCGGGCGAGCCGAGCTCGTCGAAGAACTCCACATTCGCCTTGTAGTAGTCCTTCCACTCCTCGGGAGTGTCGTCCTCGTAGAAGATCGCCTCGACCGGGCACACCGGCTCACAGGCGCCACAGTCGACGCATTCGTCCGGGTGGATGTACAAGGACCGGGAGCCCTCGTAGATGCAGTCGACCGGGCACTCCTCGATGCACGCCTTGTCCTTGACGTCGACACAAGGCTGCGCGATGACGTAGGTCACGCTGTCGTTCCTCCTCGGTAGGGCCGGCGGACCGATTGGCAGTACCGCCGCTGGGCGCGCGGGAGCGCGGCGTCGTCGATGCCCGCCATCTAGTATCTCCGTTCCCGGGCGCGAGACGAACAAGAGGGGCGGTTTGAGCGATGGAATTCCTGGCCGGTGGCCGCGGGGAGGTGCGCATCACCCGTGCTGACGTGGGCAAAAGGGTATCCGTCCGGCGTCTGACCGGGGACGGGGAGGGGGCGCAGAGGTACACCGACGCGGTCGGGGTGCTCACATCCTGGAACGAAGGTGTGCTGAGCATCACACGGCGCAGCGGCGAGTGCGCCCGGATCGCGGAGTCCTCCCTGGTCGCGGCCAAGGTGGTGCCCGCCGCCCCGGCCCGCCGCCGGACGCCCGCGGCCACCGCCCGGGAACTCCAGGAGGTCGCGGCCCGCGGCTGGCCCGCCGTCGAGACCGAACGTCTCGGGGAGTGGACGCTGCGCGCCTCGGGGGGCTTCACCCGCCGCGCCAATTCCGTGCTGCCGCTCGGCGCCCCCGGCGTCCCGCTGGAGACGGCGCTGGAGCGGATCGCCGATTGGTACGGCGCCCGCGGACTGTCGCCGGCGATCACGGTCGCCACCGGGCGTGCGGAGGCCGACGCGGAGCTGACCGCGCGGCTCGTGGAGCGCGGCTGGGCCCAGGAGCGGCACACCAGGATGCGGATCGCGCCGCTGGCCCCGCTCGCCGACGCTCCCCCGGCCCCCGCCGGGAACGCGCCCGCCGCCGTCACCCTGTCCCGGGAGCCGGACGCGGACTGGCTGGCCCTGTACAACCGGACCGGCGAGGACGGCCCCGGCGGCCGGGTGGCCGGGGACGTGCTGCGGGTGCTGACCGGCGGCCCCTCGGTGTGGTGCGCGACGGCGCACGGCCCGGACGGCCGGCCGGCGGCGATCGGGCGGCTGGCCGTCGACGGGCGCTGGGCGGGCTTCTCCGCGGTCGAGGTGGCGCCGGACGCCCGGCGGCAGGGGCTGGCCACCCTGGTGATGGCGGCGCTCGCCGAACGGGCCCTCGCCGAGGGCGCCTCGGCCGCGTACCTCCAGGTCGAGGCGGACAACACCGGCGCCCTCGGGTTCTACGACCGGCTCGGCTTCACCGACCACCACGGCTACCACTACCGGCGGGCGCTGCCGGGCGCCGCGCGCTGAAGGGCGGCCCTCCCGTGCCCCAGGAACCCCGGCCCGACGCGGACGGCGCCCGCGCGGCGCGGCGGCGGCAGTTCGCCCAGGCCGCGCGCGCCGAGCGGCCCGATCTGGCCCTGCTGTGCCTGCTGATCGCCGCCGAGGCCGACCCCGCGCTGGACGAGGCGGGCATCGACGAGGCCCAGATCGAACTGGACCGGCTGGCCGGGCTGCTCCCGTACGCGCCCGTCGGCGGGCCGGAGGCCTGGGCCCGCAACCTCGCGCAGCTGCTGGGCACCCGGCACGGCTTCGGCGGCTCGCCCGCCGACTACCGACGGCTGGAGTCCTCGCTGCTGCACGAGGTGCTGCGGCGCCGCCGCGGGCTGCCGATCCTGCTGTCGGTGGTGTGGATGGAGGTCGCCCGGCGGGCCGGCGCGCCCGTGTACGGGGTGGCGCTGCCCGGCCACTTCGTCGTCGGCTTCGGCGACCCCCTGGGCGCGCATGTGCTGGCCGATCCGTTCGGGGGCGGCCGGCCGCTGACCGAGGAGGACACCGCGCTGCTGGTCGCGGGCGCGACCGGGGAGCGGCTGAGCCGGCGGATGACGGCGCCCGCCGGGCCCCTGGAGATCGTGCTGCGGGTGCTCAACAACATCCGGGCCTGGGCCCGGGCCCGGCCGGAGCACGGCGCGGTGCAGCTGTGGGCGCTGGAGCTGTCGCTGCTGCTGCCGAGCCATCCGGCGCGGCTGCGCCACGAGCGGGCCCAACTGCTCGTCGAGCGCGGGGAGTTCCTCGCGGGCGCGGCCGAGCTGGAGGAGTACGCGCGGGTCGTGGAGGCCGTCGAGCCCGCCGGGGCGAAGGCGATCCGGCGTCAGGCCGCGGCGGCGCGCGCCATGCTCAACTGAGCGGCTGTGGGGGTACGGCGGACGACCAGGACCGTGGCGTCGTCCTTGAGGTCGCCGTGGGTGAAGGACTCCAGGTCGGCGCGGAGCGTGCGGGCCAGTTCGGCCGGCTCCAGATGCGTCCACCCGGCCAGCCGCTCCTCCAGCGGGTAGAACTCGCCGTCCTCGCCGCGCGCCTCGGTCACCCCGTCGGTGCACAGCACGATCCAGTCGTCGGGGTCGGGGTGGATCCGCACGCCGTGGCGCGGCTCGTGGCCGAGCGTGCCCAGGCCCAGCGGCAGGCCGCCCTCGCCGTCGCGGCGCTCGTGGACCTCGCCGTGGCGCACCAGGTAGTACGGGATGTGGCCGCAGGAGAGCACCCGGCCCTGGATCCGGCCGGGCACGCTGCGCACCTCCATCAGCAGCGCGGTGACGAAGCGCTCGTCGGCGCCCTGCTCGGCCGAGCGGGCGTTGTAGCGGGCCAGCGCCTGCTCCATCCGTCCGGCGACCGACTCCAGCGAGTCCAGGTACTGCGCGGCCTCGCGGAAGGACGCCAGCACCTCGATGCCCGCGCCGATCGCCGGCATGCCCTTGCCCTGGACGTCGCCGATCATCAGCCGCAGCCCGTGCGGGGTGTCGATGGCCTCGTAGATGTCGCCGCCGACCCGGGCCCCCTCCTGGGCGGAGACGTAGAAGCCGTACGCCTCGACCGGGCCCGCGCTGAGCGGCAGCTCGCGCAGCATCGCCCGCTGCACGGTGTCGGCCACCAGGGACGTCCGGGCGTGCAGCGCCTCCCGCTGGAGCCGGGTGCGGCACAGCACCAGGGAGAACAGGGCGACCAGGAAGGAGCCGAAGACGCCCACCACGCGGGTGGCCGGTATCCAGTCGGGCACGGTGAAGATGTCGACGAACGTCAGGCACACCACGAAGACGGTGGCCACCAGCAGCGTCCGGCGAAACGAGCAGCGCAGCGCGGCGTACAGCGGGACGATGCCCACGAAGGCTGAGATGTGCAGCTCCGGGCCGGTCGTCGCATCCAGGGTGGTGACGACGACGATCACAAGGATCATGAACACGACGGTCCAGCGGCTGCTGTCCGTGCCTCGGTCGGCTGGCATAACACTTCCAGCCTGCGATACGCCGCCCGCCCGCGCACCGGGACGGCGGGGCGGGCGTCCGCCGGCCCCGGGGCGGAACCCTCCTACAGCCAGCCCTTGTCGCGGGCGGTGCGGACGGCCTCGGCGCGGTTGCGGGCACCGGTCTTCTGGATGGCCAGGGACAGGTAGTTGCGGACCGTGCCCTGGGAGAGGTGGAGCGCGTCGGCGATCTCGGCGTTGGTGACGCCGTCGGCGGCGGCCCCCAGGACCTCCCGCTCCCGTTCGGTCAGCGGGCTGGCCCCGTCGGCGAGCGCGGCCGCCGCCAGCACCGGGTCGATGACCCGCTCGCCGCGCAGCACGCGCCGTACCGCCTCGGCGAGCCGGGCCGCGGGGGCGTCCTTGACGAGGAAGGCGTCGGCGCCTGCCTCCATGGCGCGGCGCAGATAGCCGGGGCGGCCGAAGGTGGTCAGGATGACGATCTTGACGCCGGGGCAGGCGCTGCGCAGCGCGGCCGCGGCGTCCAGTCCGCTGAGGCCGGGCATCTCGATGTCCAGGAGGGCGACGTCCACGGAGTGCTCCCGCGCTGCCGGGACCACCTCGTCCCCGCGGGCCGCCTGGGCGACGACGTCGAGATCGTCCTCCAGGGACAGCAGCGCGGCCAGCGCCTCGCGGACCATCGACTGGTCCTCCGCCAGCAGCAGTCGGATCATGCGGGCCACCTTAAGCCGTACGGGTGGGGGACCGCGGCGCCGGTTACGCGCGGGGAGACGGCGCGACCGGGCCGGGCACCGGGCCGTCGGCGGCGGGGCCGGTCACGGGCTTCGATGCGGCGGCGGGGGCCGGGACGCCGGGGCGGGCGGCGGGGGTGCCCAGCGGGACGCAGGCGCGCAGCGCGAAGCCGCCTCCGCGCGGGGCGGGGCCGGTCTCCAGCCGGCCGCCGGCCAGCGCGATGCGCTCGCGCAGGCCGCTGAGCCCGTTGCCGTCGTGCTGGGCGCGGGGCGGGCCCGCGCCGTCGTCGAGCACCGTCAGGCGCAGGTAGCGGCGCTCGTCGGCCTCCCACTCCTCGGAGAGCAGCAGCTCGCAGCGGCGTGCCCCGCTGTGCCGCAGGACGTTGGTGGTGGCCTCGCGCAGCGCCCAGGCCAGCGCGCCCTCCTCGTCGGCGGCGAGCCCGCGGTACTCGCCCTCCAGCGCCGGGTCGGCGCTCAGCTCGATCCCCGCGGTGCGCAGCGCGGCCCGGGCGGCGGCCAGCTCGACGGCGAGCCGGGGCTTGCGGTAGCCGGTGACCGCCTCGCGCACATCGACCAGCGCCTGCCGGCTGACCTGCTCGATGTCGGCGACCTGCCGGGCGGCGTCCTCGGGCCGGGCGGGCAGCATCCGGCCGGCCAGTTCGCTCTTGAGCGTGATCAGCGAGAGGGAGTGGCCCAGCAGGTCGTGCAGATCGCGGGCGAGCCGCAGCCGCTCGTCGTTGGCGGCCAGGCGGGCCACCTCCTGGCGGGCCAGGCGCAGCTCCGCGGTGGTGTGGATCAGGTGCTGCACCCCGACCATCATGAAGCCGCTGCCCAGCGCGGGCAGGCCGTAGGCGAAGAGGTAGTAGCCGTGCAGCTCCGGATAGCGCGCGCCGATGAGCAGCAGCAGCACGGTCAGCAGCGGGATCGTCCACCGGGACTGCTTCCAGGGCAGCACCACCGCCGAGCTGACGCTGGTGAAGATGAACAGCACCAGCCACGAGCCGTCCAGCGCCCAGGACAGTCCGGCCGACAGCCCCAGCATGACGCCCAGCAGGCCGTAGACCAGTGGGCGGGTGGTCCTGCGCCACATGTGCCGGAAGATCAGCAGGAGGTAGCTGAGCACGAAGAGCGTGAGCCCCAGGCCGCCCCAGACCTGCTCGGACAGCGGGGCGCCGGGCCGCAGCGTCTCGCCGACCGGCCCGGCGAGATACAGCAGCCAGATGCCGACCCAGGCCGTCTTGCCGATCGCCTGGCGGCGGGTGCGGGCGGCCTGCCCCATCATCATGGGGTTCTGGGCCCAGGGCTCACTCTTCATCGTCCGCGTCTCATGCCTTCCGGGTGTCCTTGCGGTACAGCCAGGCCGCGCCGCCGGCGAAGACCAGCAGATAGCCCGCCAGGATGGCCATGTCCTTCAGGTGCGGGGCGCCGCCGGCCTCGACGGCGGTGCCCAGCGCCGCGTACGCGTGCGTCGGCAGCCACTCCGCGACATTCTGCGCCCACTGCGGCAGGAACGTCAGCGGCATCCACAGGCCACCCAGGAACGCCAGGCCGAAGTAGCACAGCATCGCGATCGGGCGCACCGCGTCGCCGGTGGCCAGGTAGCCGATGGCCACGCCCAGGGCGGCGAAGACGAAGCTGCCGAGCCAGGTGCCGGCCGCGATGGCGAACCACTGCCAGGCCTCCAGCCGCACGCCCTTGACCACCGCGGCGACCAGCAGGACCAGCAGGATCGACGGCAGGCTGACGGTCGCGGCGGCAGCCATCTTGGCGGCCACGTAGCCGCGTCCGGGCAGCGCCGTCAGCCGCAGCTGGCGCACCCAGCCGTTCTCGCGCTCCTTGGCGATGCGCTCGCTGTTGCCCAGCAGGACGGCGGTCATGGCACCGAATGCTGCCATGGACACCATGAAGTAGAGCCCCATGTTCAGCTGCATGCCGGGGATCGGCTTGCTGTCCGCGCCGCCCGCGATGATCAGGTAGAGCACCGGCGGGTAGATCACCGAGAAGAACATGAACTTCTTGTTGCGCAGGGCGCGGATGATCTCCAGCTTGATCAGGGTGGTCATCGGCCGGCCCTGCCTTCCTGTCCGGCCGGGCCGGTGGTGCCCGCGTCGGACGCCGTGGTGAGGGCGATGAATGCCTGCTCCAGGCCGAGGCCGGAGACTTCGAGGTTGTGGGGGTAGCAGCCGAGGCCGTAGAGGGCGTGGACGGTGGCGTCGGCGTCCCGGGACTGGATGCGGACCGTGCGGCCCGAGATCTCCAGCGAGGTCAGGGACGGCAGGGCCCCGAGCGCCTCGCGGTCGACCGACTCATCGAGGTCGAAGGCGATCCGGCGGGCGCCGGCCCGGGCCTTGATCTCGGCGGCGGTGCCGTCGGCCAGCACCCGGCCGCGGTGCAGCACGATCACCCGGTCGGCGACCTCGTCGGCCTCTTCGAGGTAGTGGGTCGCGAAGAGGACCGTGCGGCCCTGCCGGGCCTGGCCGCGCATGGCGCCCCAGAAGGCCTGCCGGGCGGAGACGTCCATGCCGGTGGTCGGCTCGTCCAGCACGATCAGGTCGCCCGCGCCGGCGGTGGCCAGCGCGAAGCGCACCCGCTGCTCCTGGCCGCCGGAGAGCTTGTCGACCATGCGGTCGGCGATGTCGGTGATGCCGGCCGCGGTCAGGATCTCGTCGAGCGGGTAGCCGCGCGGGTGCAGGTCGCGGGCGAGCTTGACCAGTTCCCTGACCTTGACGCCCTCCATCAGGCCGCCGCTCTGGAGCATCGCGCCGACCCTGCCCTGCTCGATGGCGCGCTGCGGGCTCGTGCCGAAGAGGGTGACGCCGCCGGCGTCGGGGGTGCGCAGCCCCAGGAGCAGGTCGAGCGTGGAGGACTTGCCCGCGCCGTTGGGCCCGAGGAGGGCGACGGTCTCGCCCGGGTACAGCTCCAGATCGAGGTCGGCCACCGCGCGCACCGCGCCATAGCTCTTGGTGACCTGCCGGAAGCTGACCACGGGGGACCGCTCCGCGCCCTGCGCGGTGGCGGCTGTGGTGGTCGCTGTGGTCGTCATACCCCCCAGCTTCCGGGACGCGCGCCGCGCCCGGCAGTGCCGGGTGTCCGCACTGTGGCGTGACATCTGTCATGGGGGAGGCCCCCTGGGGGACGTTCCCGGTGAGCCGGGAGCGCGCCCTGGGGGGCCTCGTGCCTGCGGTCCGTCGCCGCGCGGTCAGCTGCCGTCGGTGGCGATGGTCTGGATCCGCTCGGACGGGGTGGTGCCGAGCAGCGCCCTGCCGACCGCGCTCGCCACCTCCTCGACGCTGACCGGGTGCTGGGAGCCGTCGCCCTTGGTCACCTCGACGCCGTTGAAGGTGTCGCCGTAGAGGGCCTTGAGCGCCGGACGGTCGTAGTACGGGACCAGAGCACCGTTGACGATCTTGAAGGACAGGAACTTCGGGATCGACTTCTGCGGGCTGAAGGAGACCGTGTGCGCGGCGTCCGTACGGACCGTCACCAGACCGGACATCGCGGGCTCGGCGAACTGCTTCAGCGCCCGGTCCACCGCCGCCTTGGTGACCTGCGGCCGCTGGGTGCCGGCGGCCAGCACCACCGGGGCGTCGGTGCCGGTCGTGGCGCGCCGGCGGTAGGCGTCGGCGACCTTCTTCTTGGACGCCTTCACATCGATGGCCTTGTGCGCCACACCGTAGTGCGGCACCGCCTTGCCGTTCTCGAAGGTGATCCCGCCGTCCGCGGCGGCTCCCCCGGGACCGGCGGCGTTCTCCAGCGCGATCTGCAGCTTCTCGTCGTCGACGAGCACGGCCGGCTCGGCGGTGCGGTGCACGCCGAACAGCGAGCCGATGACGGAGACCGGGTTGTAGTCCCGGCCGGCCGCCCTGCGGACCGTGGCCTGCGGGTCGATGTCCAGACCGGCCCGGGCGGGCTGGAGGGTCTCGGACTTGCCGTCGACGGTGAGTTCGATCGGCTGGCTGCGGCGGCCCTTCAGCTCCGCCTCCAGCTTCTTCACCGCGTCTTCCTTGCTGGTGCCGCCGATGTCCACGCCGAGCGCGGTGGTGCCGTTGGGCACGTCGGCGTGGTCGAGCAGCAGGCCCGCGCCGTAGGCGACACCGGCCAGGACCACGACGGCGACACCCAGCAGAACGAGCTTGCTGCGGCCCTTCTTGGGCGGGTTGATCGGCTCGGGGATCTTGGGCCGCGGCTTGGGCGCCGCACTGTCGCCCTCACCGGCCGGACCGGCCGGGAACGGCGACGGGGACGACGGGCCGTCCGCGCCGGGGGTCTTCGGGATGCCGCTGACCAGCGTGTCACCGGAGACCCGGTCGTGGCCGCCGGACGTGCCGGCCTGCGGGCCGCTCCCGCCGCGCCGGTCCGTGGGGCCGCCGGGCAGTCCGCCGGTGATGCCGCCGCCGAGGCCGCTGCCCGGACCGGCGAGCGGTGCCGGCGGCTGCGGGGTGAGTTCGGCGGTGTCGTCGATCCGGGGCGTGCCGCCGGTGCCCGGGTCGCTGAAGCCGGGCGGCAGGTTCAGCGAGGAACTGCCGCGCGCCGGACCGGTCGTCGGCCCGCTGGGGCCGCCCGGGGCGTCGAACGGGGTGTGGTCACGGGCGGGGCCCGCGGGGGTGTCGAAGGGCGAGCCGCCGCCGGACGCGCCGTCGAACGGCGAGGCGCCGCCCGGCCGGCCGCCCTCGAACGGGGCGCCGCCGCCGGTGCGGGCGCCGCCGTCGAACGGCGGGGCGCCCTCCGGCGCCGGGCCGTCCTGCGGGGCCGGACCGTCGGAGAAGTACGGCAGGTCGGGGCGCTGCTGCGGGGTGGCGCCCGGCGTGCCGTGCGGCGGGGTCGCACCGCCCGGGGCGGGCGGCGCCGGGTGGGAGCCGGTCGTCGAGGACTGGCCGCCGGAGCCGGCCTGCGGCTTGCGCGGCGCGAACCAGTCGCTGGTCTTCTCGGGCCGGCCGGCCGCGGGGGCCTCCTCAGCCGGAGCCTCGGGACGCGGGGTGTTCGCCGTCCGCTCCGCGTCGCGCTCGGCGCCGCGCGCGGGGCGGGGCGTTCCCCGGGAGCCGGCGGAACCGCCGGATCCAGCCGATCCGTTCATGCCGGACTCCTCACCGACGGGCTTGCGCACGACGACCGGCGGGATGGGGCGTGACCCCGGAATATTGATCTTGATCCGCGTCGTCAGCGTGGTCTCGGTCTTGGGCTCCTCCGGCCGGTCCGGGGCACCGGGCGCCGGCGCCTCGTCGGCGTCTCCCCTGGGCGAGCCGTACGGCGGCGTCCCTGACGGGTACGCGGCTCCGCCACGGCCCTGGGGGCCGGAGGACGAACTGTCAGATTCACGACTCAAAGCAGGTTCTCCCGGTTGGCTCCGCCGCTCGTCAGAGATGATCCCCGGCCACAGGCCGGGAGGTGCCCCCAGGGCGGCGCGACGGCGCGCACCACCATACTGTCCGCCGCGGGCGGCCACCCGGGGAGCGTACGAACACCGCCACCACGGGCGGACCCCCGGTACCCGGTGTGTTCACCCCGCCGGGCGTGGCATCCGTCCCGGTATCCACCACGTCATCCGCCAACTCGGCCGTGCCGGACGCCCGCCACCCGCATCTGGGCGGCGGTGGCGCAGATCACAGCGGCCAGGATCCCGCCCAGCAGGAAGAGGTACGAACCGAGCCCGGCGCCGAAGAGGAAGTCGCCTTCCGGCCGGACATCGCTGAGCAGCAGGAACACCGTCACCAGCCAGGCCGCGCCGGGCACCAGCACGCCCGCCGGGGTACCGGTCGCCCGGCCGCCCCCGTAGAACAGCGCGCCGACCCCGCCGAGCGCCAGCAGCAACCCGCCGGGGAACCAGGCCGCTTGCACCAGCGTGCCGGCGAGCGCGACCAGGACTCCGGTGACCAGCAGCAGCGCGTAGGTGCCCGCCCGGCCGCCGGTGAGCGGGGGGACGCCGGCGTCCGGCACCGGGGCCGCCACCGCGGACGCGCCCGAGCCCGCCCGGGAGCGCGCTCCCTTGCCGGCGCCCGCCGCGCCGTTCCCCCTGCCGGCGGCCTTGCCGTCGCTCTCGCCGCTCATCGCGCCGCCTCCTCGATCCGGTTGCCGTGCTGTCCGCCGCCCGCCGTTTCGCCGGTGCCGGCGAAGAGATCGTCCTCGCGCGCACCGTCCGCCGCGCCCGCCACGCCGTGCACCAGCCGGTAGTGCTCGACGGCGAACAGCGGCTGGCCCAGGTCGTTGGAGAGCGCGAAGAACGGTCCGTCGACCGCGATCTGGGTGTGGTGCGCGCGCATCGCCGCGGTCTTGGCCTCCGCGGCGGCGCGGCCGCCGGTGACGGACGCCGTGACCTCGGCGTCCGGCACCACTCCGGGCACGTCGTCGGCGGAGGCGATGCCGGGGAAGGGGTGAGCGGCCGCGCGCAGCCGCTCGAATCCCTCCTCCACCACGGAACGGGGGTTGCAGTTCCAGTAAATCTTGGCGATCTCGTGCGCGCCGCCCAGCTCGGGCCGGAAGCCGGCGTCCGCGGCCAGCTCCGCGCCGCGCATCGCCACCCGGTGCGCCTGGATGTGGTCGGGGTGGCCGTACCCGCCGTTCGGGTCATAGGTGACCAGCACCTGCGGCCGGACCTCCCGGATCACGGCGACCAGCTCACCGGCCGCCTCGTCCAGCGGGGCCTGCCAGAAGCAGTCGGGCCGCTCGTTCTGCGGGGCGCCCATCATCCCGGAGTCGCGGTAGCGGCCCGGTCCGCCGAGGAAGCGGTGGTCGCCGACGCCCAGGGCGGCCATCGCGTCGGCCAGCTCGCCGACGCGGTACGGCCCCAGGGCGTCGTCACGGTCCGGCGCGAGGTGGGCGAGCCCGGGCGGGATGACCTCGCCCTCCTCGCCGCGCGTGCAGGTCACCAGCGTGACGTGGGCGCCCTCGGCCGCGTACCGGGCCATGGTGACACCGTTGTTGATCGACTCGTCGTCGGGGTGCGCGTGCACCAGCAGCAGCCGGCGCGACGGGACGGGGCGCGGGGCGGCGCCCGTGGCGGACGGTGGCGTGGAGGGGGCTGGCCGGTCGGTCATGCCGACAGCCTACGAGCCGCCCGGTCCGCCGTTCGCAGGCGAGCCCGGCCGCCGCCCGTACGGCCCCGCCGGGGGCGCGCACGGGACGGACGGGCCGGGTCCCGAGGGGGTCAGAACTTGATGTTGCCGAGCATGCCGGCGACGTTCGTCGTCAGCTGCTTGATCGTCGGGGCGATGGACGAGCCGGCGAGATAGAAGCCCAGCAGCATGCAGACGAACGCATGCGCGGCCTTCAGTCCGGACTTCTTGACGAGCAAGAAGACGATGATCGCCAGCAGCACCACCGCCGAAATCGAGAGTGCCACGGCGGCTCACCTCCAAGTAGTCGTGATCCGGACCGGGTTACCGGCGCCCGGACCGTCCGCACGGTCCGCGCACCGGGGTATGCCAAGGGCTCTTTACCCCGAACCCACTACGCGCAAGGGATCATAACTTTCCGCGCTAGCGCATAAATCGGAGCACGGAAGCAGAGCGGGGGCGCACATGATCTTCACGAGCGCGACCGCGGTGAGCCCGTAGGCTCACCACCATGACCGGACAGCCTTCGTTCCCGCGGCAATACGCCCGTACGCAGCGCTTCACTCTGGGCGCCCCGCGCGGCTTCACGCTCTCCCCCGACGGTGCACGCGCCGTCTTCCTGCGCTCCCCCTCGGGCACCGACCGCCGGCAGCGGTTGTGGGTGCTCGACCTGGAGCAGGGAAGGGAGTTCACGGCCGCCGACCCCGACGCCCTGCTGGCCGGCGGCGAGGAGCGGTTGCCGCCCCAGGAGCGGGCCCGTCGCGAGCGCAGCCGGGAGAGTTCGGCGGGCATCGTCGGCTACGCCACGGACGCCGCCGTCGAGTTGGCCGCGTTCACCCTGTCCGGCCGGCTGTTCGTCTCCGAGCTGCGGGCCGGCACCACCCGCGAACTCCCGGTCGAGGGGCCGGTGGTGGACCCCCGCCCGTCGCCGGACGGCCGCTGGGTGGCCTTCGTCGCGGACGGCCGGCTGCGGGTGGTAGCCGTGGACGGAGCCACGACCTCGGACGCCGGCGACACCGGCGGCGCGGCAGCCCCCGGGGCGGCGGACCGGGTGCTGGCGGAGCCCGACGGGCCCGAGGTGACCTGGGGGCTCGCGGAGTTCATCGCGGCCGAGGAGATGGGCCGCTACCGCGGCTTCTGGTGGTCGCCGGACAGCGACGCGGTGCTGGCCGCGCGGGTCGACGAGGCGCCCGTGCGGCGCTGGTGGATCTCCGACCCCGCCCACCCGGACCAGGAACCCACCCGGATCGCGTACCCGGCGGCCGGGACCGACAACGCCGGGGTCACCCTGACGCTCCTGGGGCTGGACGGCACGCGCACCGACGTCCTCTGGGACACCGGGCGCTACCCCTATCTCGCGCGCGTCCACTGGTCCGCCGCCGGGCCGCCGCTGCTGCTCGTCCAGGCCCGCGACCAGCGCGACCAGCGCTATCTGACCGTCGACACCACGACCGGCGAGACCCGGACGGTGCACGACGACGAGGACGAGTCCTGGGTCGAGCCGTTCCCCGGGGTGCCGGCCTGGACGCCGGACGGCCGGCTGGTGCGGATCGCCGACGAGGGCGGCGCGCGCAAGCTGTTCGTCGGCGCCCGCCCGCTGACCGGGGCGCCGCTGCACGTCCGGGCCGTCCTGGACATCGGCGAGGACGACGTCCTGTTCTCCGCGAGCGGCGCCGACATGCACGACATCGGGGTCTACCGCGCCTGGTTCCGCGGCAGCGGCGACCAGGGCGGCTGGGAGCGGGTGGGCGCCCGGCCGCATCCGACGGTGTCCTCCGCGGTGCGCGGCGGGGCGCTGACCGTGCTGTCCCAGACGTCGCTGGAGTGGCCCGGCACCCGGGTGGAGGTGGTGCGGCTGGATCCGGACGGCGGGGAGAAGAGTCTCGCCACGATCGGCTCCTGCGCCGAGGAGCCGGTGCTGACCGCCCGGCCCCGGCTGGTCACGGCCGGGGAGCGGGAGATTCCGTGCGCGGTGCTGCTGCCCACCGGATATACGGAGGAGCAGGGACCGCTTCCGGTGCTGATGGACCCCTACGGCGGTCCGCACGGCCAGCGGGTGGTCGCCGCGCACCACGCGTATCTGACCTCGCAGTGGTTCGCCGACCAGGGGTTCGCGGTGATCGTCGCGGACGGCCGGGGCACCCCGGGCCGCTCCCCCGCGTGGGAGAAGGCGATGTTCCGCGATCTCGCGGACGTCGCCCTGGCCGACCAGGTCCACGCCCTGCACGCGCTGGCCGGATCCTTCCCCCTCGATCTGGCGCGGGTGGCGATCCGCGGCTGGTCCTTCGGCGGCTATCTCGCGGGGCTGGCGGCGCTGCGCCGGCCCGATGTCTTCCACGCGGCGGTGGTGGGCGCGCCGGTGACCGATCTGCGGCTGTACGACACCCACTACCAGGAGCGGTATCTGGGCCACCCGGACGAGGAGCCGGCGGTCTACGCGGCGAACTCGCTGGTCACGGACGAGGGCCTGGTCGGCGCCGTGGAGCCGCACCGCCCGATGCTGATCGTGCACGGCCTCGCGGACGACAACGTGGTCGTGGCCCACGCGCTGCGGCTGTCCGCGGCGCTGCTGGCCGCGGGCCGGCCGCACGAGATGCTGCCGCTGACCGGGGTGACCCACATGGCCTCGCAGGAGCAGGTGGCCGAAAATCTGCTCCTGCTCCAAGTCGACTTCCTCAAGCGGTCGTTGGGGATGTCGGTCTGAGCCGGCTCCCGGCTCCCGCCGTGCGGCGGGAGCCGGGAGGCGGGTCACCAGCCGGGCGGGAGCGTCGACGGCGGGGGCGGGGCGTGCGGCGGCCGCAGCTCGCCCGGGGCGGAGCCGTAGGCCCTTACGGCCCCGGCGTCCCGGGCGGTGTCCGGCAGGCCGGGCCGGGCCGCGGCGCACAGCGCGGCGAGGCCCCCGGCCGAGACGAGCACGACGGTACCCACCCCCAGTTGCGCGTGCACGGACAGCCCGGCCAGGCGGCCGAACTCCCCGGTGCGGACGGCATGGACGAGCGCCACGGCGCCGTACGCCAGCAGCAGCGCCGCGGCCGTCAGCGCGGCGGGCCGGCTCCAGGGGGCGCGGCACAGCGCCGCGCCCGCGGCCGCCAGGGCCAGCACGGCGAGCGCCGCCCCCTGCCAGTGCACCGGGGGCTGGAGCAGGGCGCGGAAGACGGAGGCGTCCCCCAGCAGTCCCTTGCGGTAGAGGGACCAGCCGAGCTGCCGGCACCAGTGGATCTCCCAGCCGGCGAGGACGAGTCCGGCGGCGGCCAGGAGGACGCCGGTGGTGGCGGCCGACCCCCGGTACGGGCTGCCGGGGCGGCCGGCGGCGATGCCCGAGGGCACCGCCCGGACCACGCCGTAGACCCCTGCCGCCGCCCCGGCCGGCCCGGGTGCGCCGCCCGCCGTGTGCCGCCCCGCCCTGGCGTCCGGCCGCCGCCGACCGGCCGCCACGATCATGATCAGCACGGCCGCCAGGGCGAGTTGGGCGTAGACGGTCAGCCGTGCCCACAGGGTGAGCCGGCTGTCCAGTCCCTGGAGCCAGCCCGCGTCCAGCACCCACACCAGCGGGATCCGCAGCAGCGCGACGGCGGCCGCCAGGGAGAGCAGCGCCCCCGCGGCCACGGACGAGGGGACCGCCCGGCGCACCTGGGCCACCGCGGCGACGAGCGCGCCGAGCAGCAGCAGCGGGTCGAGCGCGGAGGTGGCCCAAGCGGTGAACTCCCGTGGCCTGCGGGTCTCGCCCAGCCAGGCCCACCCCACATCCACGGGGTGCTCGGCGACGGCCAGATCCCGGATGATCCATCCCGCGGCGAGCAGCGCGAGCAGCAGGCAGACCAGGGCGCCGGCGCCGCGTGCACCACGGGTGAGAACGCCGTCCCGCACTGTGGACACGGCCTGCCCCCTGTCCACGTCGTGTTCTCGGTTCGTCACGGCACCCCCGCGGCGGGGGTGTCCACCGCAGGTCTACTGCAGTCCCGGCGCGGGGACAACCGACCCGAATGGAGCAACGGACAAAACCCGCACAAACGACGACCGGCCGGGACGCCACCTGGCGTCCCGGCCGGTCTACGGCACCCGCACGGCCGTACGTTGTTCATCATGGCGCGTCCGTATATCGGAGTTGCGACAGGGAAGTTGCCAGCATGTTAAAGCGGTTTGATCCGATATGTCCACTCATGCCGCACATGGCGCCCAGCTGTCAAGCACGCCCGGGCGTCGATATGCGCAATCTTCGCTCAAGAAGCAGACGACCTGCGCATGAGCACACCCGATCCCCTTGACTCCGCCGTAAATAACTTGCGAAAGTCCGCTCATCCAGCGGTGCGAATCGGTGCCGCTTCACGTTCCAAGAGAACTCGGCGCGGGGGCACTTCGCGATGACTAGTCCATCCCAGACCGCGGCTGCAGAGTCCGATACCCCAGGACTTGGGCCCGAAGGTCTGAAGAAGGAAAAGAAGGGCAAGGGCGGTGAGCTCGTCGGCCGTTCCCCCGGCCAATTGATGTGGATGCGCTTCAAGCGCGACCGCACGGGAGTGATCTGCGCGATCGTCGTGGTGGCCTTCTTCCTCATCGCGGCGCTGGCCCCCGTGATCAGCGCGGTGTACGGCAAGGACCCGTACACGCTCTACGGGAACAACGACCCCAACCTCCTCGACGAGTTCGGCTACCCCTCCGGCGCCAACGGCGGCATCTCCCCCGCCCACTGGTTCGGTGTCGAGCCGTCCCTGGGCCGCGATGTGTTCATGCAGCTCGTCTACGGCATGCGGATGTCGCTGGGCATCTCCGTCGCGGTGACCCTGCTGACCGTGATCACCGGCATCCTGATCGGCGTCACGGCCGGCTACGTCGGCGGCCGCACCGACTACTTCCTCAGCCGGTTGATCGACTTCCTGCTGGCGTTCCCCAGCCAGCTGACGTTCGTGGCGTTCATGCCGGTCGTGGTGGCGCTCTTCGTGCCGCCCAGCGACGAGACGCCCACCTATGTGCGGGTCTGCGCCCTGATCATCGTCCAGTGGTTCCTGGGCTGGATGGGTCTGGCGCGCCTGCTGCGTGGTCAGGTGCTCTCTCTGCGCGAGCGAGAGTTCGTCGAGGCGGCCAAGATCACCGGCGCCTCGCCCTGGCGGATCATCCGCAAGGAGCTGCTGCCGAACGTCGTCACCCCGGTGCTGGTGCAGAGCACCTACATGCTGCCCCTGTTCGTGACCTCCGAGGCGGGACTGTCCTTCCTGGGCGTCGGCATCGTGGAGCCGACCCCCGACTGGGGCCGCCTCTTCCAGGCGGGCGCGCACTACTACGAGAACGACCCCACCTTCTTGCTCTTCCCCGCCGTAGCCATGCTGATCTTCGTGCTGTGCTTCAACCTCCTCGGAGACTCGGTACGCGACGCCTTCGATCCCAAGTCCGGGCGCTGATCGTCCACTTGAAGGGGGGCTTGCTGTCACCCCTGCCGGGCCTGCCCGGGATGCGTCAGACAGCACATCTCGTCACCAACTGACAGGCAGGTGCTTGGAATCCCATGAACGCACTTTCTACGCGCAGAGCACGCGCGGCGATAGTGGCCCTCGCGGCCGGATCGCTCGCGCTCACCGGTTGCAGCGGCGGCAGCGGCTCCAACAAGGACAAGTCGCAGACCGACGCGGACGCCGCGTCCCAGGCCAAGGCGATCCCGATGGGCACCGCCTCCGACTCCGTCGGCCCGGCCGTCGCCGTCAAGGGCGCCCACTCCGGTGGCACCATCCGGGTCTACCAGCGTGACAGCTACAACCACCTGGACCCGGGCCAGATGTACGTCAGCGACATGAAGGCGCTGTCGCAGCTGATCTTCCGCGGCCTGACCAGCTTCAAGCAGGACGACAAGGGCAACGCCAAGGTCGTGGGCGACCTCGCCACCGACGCCGGCCAGATGTCCGACGGCGGCAAGACCTGGAAGTACACGCTCAAGGACGGCATCAAGTTCGAGGACGGCACGCCGATCACCTCGAAGGACATCCGCCACAGCATCGAGCGGCTGTACGCCAAGTTCATCACCGACGGTCCGACCTACGTGCAGCAGTGGCTGTCGGGCGGCGGCACCACCTACCGCAAGGCGCTGCCGGACGGTCCGTACAAGGGCGACCACCTGCCCAAGAACGTGCTGGACACCCCGGACGCGAAGACCATCATCTTCCACTTCAAGCAGCCGAACTCGCAGCTGCCCTACGCGCTGACAATGCCGGGCTACAGCGCCGTCCCGGACAGCGCGAAGGACACCAAGGACGCCTACGACGTCGCCCCGGTGTCCTCCGGTCCGTACAAGATCGCCTCGTTCAAGTCCGGCAAGGCCATGCAGCTGGTCCGGAACAAGAACTGGGACCCGAAGACGGACCCGATGCGCCACCAGTACCCCGACGGGTACAACATCACCTTCAACCACCAGGCCTCGGACTCCACCAAGCGCCTGATGGCCGACCAGGGTGAGGCCAAGAACGCGATCAGCTTCACCAACGCGGTCGACCCGACGCTGACCAAGAACGTGCTGGACAACGCCGACGCCAGCAAGCGCCTGATCCAGGGCTACCAGCCCTACGTCTGGCAGATGAACTTCAACATGGACCGCATCAAGGACAAGAAGATCCGCGACGCGATCACCTACGCCCTGCCGAACCAGCAGATCGTCCGGGTCAACGGCGGCAGCTACGGCGGCGAGATCGCGGGCGGTCTGCTCGCCCCGACCGTCGCGGGCTACAAGAAGGGCTACGACCCCTACGGCAAGATCTCGCACCCCAACGGTGAGCCGGAGAAGGCCAAGAAGCTCCTCAAGGAGGCCGGCAAGACCGGCATGAAGCTGGTCTACGCCTACTCCAACACCGAGGTGCGCCAGAAGGAAGCCGTCGTCATCGAGGACGCGCTGACCAAGGCCGGCTTCAACGTGCAGAAGAAGGAGGTCGACGCCGCCTCCTGGTACGAGCAGATGGGCAAGGTCAAGAACGGCTTCGACATCTACATGACCGGCTGGGGCCAGGACTGGGCGGACGCCTCGACCGTCATCCCGCCGTCCTACGACGGCACCACCATCCAGGACGGCTCGTCGAACTACTCGCACATCAACGACAAGCACGTGAACGCCGAGATCGCCCGCATCACCAAGATCACGGACGTGGCCAAGGCCACCGCCGAGTGGCAGAAGCTGCACCAGTACATCGTGGAGAAGGTCAACCCGGCCGCGCCGGTCTTCTACACCAAGATGCTCCAGCTGTACGGCTCGAACATCGGCGGCGCCCGCTACAACGAGGACGTCAGCTACATCGACCCGAACACGCTGTTCCTCAAGAAGTGACGAGAGCGCACCACCTCGTCTGACGAAGGTACTCCGGAGAGCGCGCACACGGCGGAACGCGCGCCCTCCGGGGCCTTCCCAGCCACCCCTCACACCCACTGCCGCCGCCGTCCTGAGAGCAGCGAACTGCCATGCTTCAATTCCTACTTCGCCGGACGTTCGGCGCTGTTGTCATCCTTGTTCTGCTCAGTGCCTTCACCTTCTTCGTGTTCTTCGGTGCCGGTGACCCGGCCGCGATGTCCTGCGGCAAGAACTGCACCGCGGACAACATCGCGCTGATCCACCAGAACCTCGGCCTCGACAAGCCCCTGACGACCCAGTTCTGGGACTTCCTCGTCGGCATCTTCTCCGGCCGCGACTACTCCATCGGCCACTGCAGCGCCCCGTGCTTCGGCTACTCCTTCGCGACCAAGCAGGACGTCTGGTCGACGATGATGGACCGCCTGCCCACCACCGCCTCGCTGGCCATCGGCGGCGCCGCGGTGTTCCTGACCGTGGGCCTGGGCACCGGCCTGCTGGCCGCCTACAAGCGCGGCTCGGCCCTGGACAAGGTCCTCACCTCGGTCTCGATGGTGCTGAGTTCGGCGCAGATCTACATCCTCGGTCCGATCGCGCTCGGCCTGTTCGTCTACAGCGGCATCATGGAGTCCCCCAAGTACGTGGACTTCACCTCGGACCCCGCGGGCTGGTTCATGGGCTTGCTGCTCCCCTGGCTCGTGATGTCGACGATCTTCACCGCGCAGTACACCCGTATGTCCCGCTCGACGATGATCGAGCAGCTGCAGGAGGAACACGTCCGGACGGCCAAGGCCAAGGGCATGTCCAGCTCGTACGTCTTCCTGCGCTACGCCTGGCGCGGGTCGCTGATCCCGATCGTGACCATCCTCGGCATGGACCTCAGCTCGCTGTTCGGCGGCGCGATGATCACCGAGTTCACCTTCCAGCTGGCCGGCATCGGCCGCCTGGCGATCGACTCCGTCACCACCCTCGATCTGCCCATGGTCATGGGCGTGCTGATCTTCAGCGCCGCCCTGATCCTGGTGTTCAACATCATCGTGGATGCGACGTACGCCTTCATCGACCCGCGCGTGCGCCTGTCCTAGGAGAGCCTGAAGTGACCACACTCACCAAGACCGAAGGCACCGCGGTGCCGGCCGGGTCCGACCCCTTCCTGTCCGTCCGCGACCTGCAGGTGCGGTTCTCCACCGAGGACGGCATCGTCAAGGCGGTCGACGGTCTCTCCTTCGACCTGGAACGCGGCGAGACGCTCGGCATCGTCGGTGAATCGGGCTCCGGCAAGTCGGTGACCAACCTCGCGATCCTGGGGCTGCACAACCCGAAGGCCACCGAGATCGGCGGCGAGATCGTCCTGGACGGGGACGAGCTGACCGGGGCCCGCGAGAAGACCCTGGAAAAGCTCCGCGGCAACAAGATGGCGATGATCTTCCAGGACGCGCTGACCGCCCTGTCGCCGTACTACACGGTCGGCCGGCAGATCGCCGAGCCGTTCATGAAGCACACCGGCGCGAGCAAGCGCGAGGGCCGCCAGCGCGCCATCGAGATGCTGACCAAGGTCGGCATCCCGCAGCCGAGCCTGCGGGTGGACGACTACCCGCACCAGTTCTCCGGCGGCATGCGCCAGCGCGCGATGATCGCCATGGCGCTGGTCTGCAACCCCCAGCTGCTGATCGCCGACGAGCCGACCACCGCGCTGGACGTCACCGTCCAGGCGCAGATCCTCGACCTGCTCAAGGACCTGCAGCAGGAGTTCGGCTCCGCGATCATCCTGATCACCCACGACCTCGGCGTGGTCGCCAACACGGCGGACAAGCTGCTGGTGATGTACGCGGGCCGGGCCGTGGAGCGGGGCTCGGTCAAGGAGATCCTCACCCAGCCCCGCCACCCCTACACCTGGGGCCTGCTCAGCTCGATGCCGCGGCTGTCCTCGGACGTCAGCGAGGCGCTGCACCCGATCCCGGGTTCCCCGCCGAGCCTGCTCACCCCGCCCTCGGGCTGCGCCTTCCACCCGCGCTGCGGCTTCACCGCCGAGGTCGGCGGGGCGCGTTGCACCGACGAGCGGCCGCTGCTGGAGGCCGGGCGCGCCGCCGCGTGCCACCTGAGCGCCGAGCAGAAGCAGACCCTCTTCACCGAGCAGATCAAGCCCCGGCTGGGCTAGGGAGCGACCACCATGACAGACAACGTCACCCTCCCGGCGCCGCGCGGCGCCGCGCCCACGCCGGGCGAGCCGCTGCTCACCGCCGAGGGCCTGACCAAGCACTTCCCGATCTACGGCGGCTTTCCGTTCAAGCGGAAGGTCGGCGCGGTGCAGGCGGTCGACGGCGTCGACCTGACCGTGCACGCCGGCGAGAGCTTCGGCCTGGTCGGTGAGTCGGGCTGCGGCAAGTCCACCACCGGCCGGCTGCTGACCCGCCTGATGGAGCCGACCTCCGGCAAGATCACGTACGCGGGCCAGGACATCACGCACGCGGGCCGCAAGGAGCTGGCGCCGGTCCGCTCCGAGATCCAGATGATCTTCCAGGACCCGTACGCCTCGCTGAACCCGCGGCAGACGGTGGGCACCATCATCGGCGGCCCGATGGAGATCAACGGGATCAACCCGCCCGGCGGCCGGGAGAAGCGGATCCGCGAGCTCCTGGAGACCGTGGGCCTCAACCCGGAGCACTACAACCGCTTCCCGCACGAGTTCTCCGGCGGTCAGCGCCAGCGCATCGGGGTGGCCCGCGCGCTCGCCCTGGAGCCGAAGCTGATCATCGCGGACGAGCCGGTCTCCGCGCTCGACGTCTCGATCCAGGCGCAGGTCGTCAACCTGCTCCAAAAGCTCCAGCGCGAGCTGGGCATCGCGTTCCTGTTCATCGCCCACGACCTGGCGATCGTGCGGCACTTCAGCGAGCGTGTCGCGGTGATGTACCTCGGCAAGATCGTCGAGGTCGGCTCCCGCGACGAGATCTACAACCGGCCGCGGCACCCGTACACGCACGCGCTGCTCTCCGCGGTGCCCGAGGCCAAGCTGGTGGAGAGCGAGGAGGAGGACCGCGAGCGCATCCGGCTCGCCGGTGACGTGCCCTCCCCCGTCAACCCGCCCTCCGGCTGCCGGTTCCGTACGCGCTGCTGGAAGGCGCAGGACAAGTGCGCGAGCCAGGAGCCGCCGCTGGTGCAGATCGGCGGCAACGCCGGCGGCCACCTGACGGCATGCCACTTCCCCGAGGAGCCCACGACCGCGGCGCGGGACGAGGACATCATCCTCGACCCGGCGCTGGCCGCGATCGAGGACATCGCACCGGCCGGCCCCGCCGAGGAGACCGGCACCGCCGGCTGACCGGGCCCGTACGCCGCCGGAGCCCGCTTCCCCCGACGGGGAGGCGGGCTCCGCCGTGTGTTGCCCGGTCCGCGCCGCGTGGGGCGGCCGCCGGGCTACCCGCTCGGCACCACCGTGCGCTCCTCCGCGAAGTGGCACGCCGACGGGTGCCGTACGGGCCCCGGCATGCGCCGGAACTCCGGGGGGACCTCCAGCGGCGGGGAGATCTCGGCGCACCGGTCCCGGGCCTTCCAGCAGCGGGTGCGGAAGCGGCAGCCGGAGGGCGGTTTCGCGGGTGAGGGGACGTCGCCGGCGAGCAGGATGCGGTCGCGGTGGGCGCGGGCCTCCGGGTCGGGCACGGGCACGGCGGACAGCAGGGCCTGGGTGTACGGGTGGGTCGGGTGCTCGTAGATCTGCTCGTCGGTGCCGAGTTCGGCGAGCCGGCCCAGGTACATCACCGCGACGCGGTCGCAGATGTGCCGCACGACGGACAGATCGTGGGCGATGAAGACGTACGACAGCCCGAACTCGTCCTGCAACTGCTCCAGCAGATTGACCACTTGGGACTGCACGGAGACGTCCAGCGCGGAGACCGGCTCGTCGGCGACGATGATCTCCGGGCGCAGCGCCAGACCGCGGGCGATCCCGATGCGCTGGCGCTGGCCGCCGGAGAACTGGTGCGGATAGCGGTTGACGTAATCGGGGTCGAGCCCGACCACTTCCAGGAGTTCCTGGACCTTCCGCCGGCGCTCGCCCTTGGGGGCCGCCTCGGGGTGGATCTCGTAGGGCTCGCCGATGATGTCGCCGACGGTCATCCGGGGGTTCAGGGAGGTGTAGGGGTCCTGGAAGACCATCTGGATGTTGCGCCGTACCGCCTTCAGCGCCCGGCCGGACAGGGTGCTGATGTCCTCGCCGCGGTAGCGGATCCGGCCGGCCGTGGGGCGTTCGAGGCCGACCAGCAGCTTGGCGACGGTGGACTTGCCGCACCCCGATTCGCCCACGATGCCGAGGGTTTCACCCCGGTGCAGGTCGAACGAGACCCCGTCGACGGCCTGGACCGCACCGATCCGCTTCTGCACCAGAATGCCCCGGGTGAGCGGGAAGTGCTTGGCGAGGTCGCGGACCTCCAGAACCGGCTCGGGGACGTCTGCCGCCGGGGTGGCGGGGGCCGGGGTACCGGGGTCCGGAGTGCCGGAAGCGGGGGTGTCCCCGGGGGCCGGTTCCCCGCTGTCACCGTGCGCCATCGAGAGTCTCCTTCCAGAAGTGGCAGGCGCTGGCCCGGCCGGGTCCGGCCTCGTACAGCGGCGGCGGGTCGGTGCGGCACACGTCCCGGACCAGCGGGCAGCGGGGGTGGAAGGGGCAGCCGGGCGGAATGGCCGTCAGATTCGGCGGCATGCCCTTGATCGCGTACAGCCGGCGGCCCTTCTGGTCCAGCCGCGGGATGGAGTCCAGCAGCCCGCGGGTGTAGGGGTGCGCGGGCGCCTTGTAGAGCTGGTGGACGGGGGCGGTCTCGACGATCCGGCCCGCGTACATCACCGCGATGGTGTCGGCGACGTCCGCGACCACCCCCAGGTCGTGGGTGATCAGGATCAGTCCCATGGTCAGCTCGCGCTGCAGCTCCGCCAACAGGTCCATCACCTGCGCCTGGACGGTGACGTCCAGCGCCGTGGTCGGCTCGTCCGCGATGATCAGGTCAGGGCCCAGGGCCAGCGCCATCGCGATCATGATCCGCTGGCGCATCCCCCCGGAGAACTGGTGCGGATAGTCGCCGACCCGCTCCCGGGCCGCGGGGATCTTGACCCGCTCCATCAGCTCCACGGCCCGAGCGCGCGCCTCCTTGCGGGACATCCCCTCGTGGACCTGGAACATCTCCCCGAGCTGGGCCCCGACGCTGAGGACCGGGTTCAGCGAGGACAGCGCGTCCTGGAAGATCATCGCCATCTTCGCGCCGCGGATCCTGCGCCGCTCCTCCCGGCGCAGGGTCAGCAGATCGCGCCCCTGGAAGAGCACCTCGCCGCCGGTGACGAACCCCGGCGGGGAGTCGAGGATGCCCATCACGGCCTGTGCGGTCACGGACTTGCCGGAGCCGGACTCCCCCAGCACCGCCAGCGTCTGCCCCCGTGCCACGCGGTAGCTGACGCCGTTGACGGCCTTGGCCACCCCGTCGCGGGTACGGAACTCCACCCGCAGATCGCGGACGTCCAGCAGCGGCGGCTCGGCCACGGCCGCCGCGCTGCCCGCGGGCTCCGGGGCGGCTTCCTGGTGCGTCATCTTCCCGCTCCTCAGCGCAACTTGGGGTCGAGGGCGTCGCGTACCGCGTCGCCGAGCATGATGAACGCCAGCACCGTGAGGCTCAGCGCGCCCGCCGGCCACAGCAGCATGTGCGGCGCGCTGCGGATGTACGGGGAGGCGGTGGAGATGTCGATGCCCCAGGAGATGGTGGGCGGCTTCAGCCCCGCGCCCAGGTAGGAGAGCGTCGCCTCCAGCGCGATGAACGTGCCGAGCGCGATGGTGGCGACGACGATGACCGGCGCGACGGCGTTCGGGGCGATGTGCCGCAGCAGCATCCGCCCGTTGCCGGCGCCCAGCGCCCGCGCGGCCTGGACGTAGTCGTTCTGCTTGGCGGTGACCACCGAACCGCGGGCGATCCGGGAGACCTGCGGCCAGCCGAGCAGCACGATGAAGCCGACCACCGGCCAGACCGTGGTGCTCGCGACCATCGAGAGGAAGACCAGCCCGCCGAGGATCACCGGGATGCCGAAGAAGATGTCGGCGATCCGGGACAGCAGGGTGTCAGACCAGCCGCCGAAGAAGCCGGCCAGCCCGCCCAGCAGGCTGCCCAGGAGCGCCGCGCCGGTCGTGGCGCAGACCCCGACGGTGATGGAGGCGCGGGCCCCGTAGACCACCCGGGTGTAGACGTCCCGGCCCTGGGTATCGAAGCCGAAGGGGTGGCCGGGCTGGGAGCCCTGCTGCGCCTTGGCGAGGTCGGCGCGGTAGGGGTTGCCGGTGGCGATCAGCTGCGGCCAGATCGCGATGAGCACCAGGAAGACGATGACCAGCGCGGACACCACGAAGACGGGGTTGCGGCGCAGATCGTGCCAGGCGTCGCTCCACAGGCTGCGGGGTTTGCCGGCGGGCACCCCGCCGGGCGGACCGGCGCCGGGCGGGGCCGCGCCGGGACGGCGCTCCAGCGACTCCGCCTCGCCGAGGGCCAGCGCGGCGGAGCCGCCGTCGCCGTGGCCGATGGCTTCCTTGGGAACTGAGGGCTCAGGCATAGCGGATCCTCGGGTCGAGGACGGCGTACAGCAGGTCGACGAGGAGGTTCGCGAGGAGGAAGACCAGCACCAGGATCGTCACGAAGCCCACGACCGTCGGCGAGTTCTGCCGCAGGATGCCCTGGTAGAGCTGGTATCCCACGCCGTGGATGTTGAAGATGCGCTCGGTGACGATCGCGCCGCCCATCAGGGCGCCGATGTCGGTGCCGATGAAGGTGACGACCGGGATCAGCGAATTGCGCAGCAGATGGCGGCTGATGACCCGGCGGCGCGGCAGGCCCTTGGCGAGGGCCGTACGGACGTAGTCGGCGCGGACGTTCTCCGCGATCGAGGTGCGGGTCAGCCGGGTCACATAGGCGAGCGAGACCAGCGCCAGCACCAGCCCGGGCAGCAGGAGTTCGTTCAGCGGCACCTCCGGGGAGACCGACGGCGCGGCCCAGCCCCACTGCACCCCGAACAGGAACTGCAGCAGATAGCCGCTGACGAAGGTCGGGATGGAGACCACGACGAGGGTGAGGAGCAGGACCGAGGTGTCGATGCCGCGGCCGCGCCGCAGCCCGCTGAAGACCCCCAGCACGATGCCCACCACCATCTCGATCACGATGGCGACCACCGTCAGCCGCAGGGTGACGGGAAAGGCGGAGGCCATCAGCTCGGTGACCGACTGTCCGTTGAACGCGGTGCCGAAGTTCCCCTGGAAGATCTGCCCCATGTAGTGCAGGTACTGCTTCCACAGCGGGGCGTCGAGGTAGAGCTCGCGGCGGATCTGCGCGGCGGTGGCGGGGTCGGGGGCGCGCTCGCCGAACATGGCTGCCACCGGGTCGCCCAGTGCGTAGACCATGAAGAAGATCAGGAAGGTGCTGCCGATGAACACCGGGATCATCTGGAGCAGCCGCCGGATCACATACCGTCCCATGAAGCGTCCACCTCCCTCACACCACGGTCAGTTGACCTTGATCTCGTTGTAGACCGGCACGCTGAACGGGTTCAGCGAGACATTGCTGATCCGTTCCGAGTAGCCGCCGCTGCCGTTCTGGTACCAGAGCGGGATGGACGGCATCTGGGCGGCGAGGACCTTCTCGGCGTCCTGGAAGGTCGCCACGGCCTGACCGGTGTCGGTCTGCGCGTTGGCCTTGTCCACCAGGGTGTCGAAGCCGTGGTTGCTGAACTTCCCGTCGTTCGCGGAGCCGTTGGTGTAGTAGAGCGGCTGGAGGAAGTTCTGGATCAGGGGGTAGTCCATCTGCCAGCCGGCCCGGAAGGGGCCGCTCATCCGCTTCGCCGCGATCTTGTTCCGGAAGTCGCCGAAGGTCCCGACCGGCGCCCCGGTGCAGGCGTTGTCGCTGCCCAGCGAGGTGTTGATGCTGTTGCAGAGGGCATCGATCCAGTCCTTGTGGGAGCCGGTGTCGGCGTTGTACGTGACGGTCATGTGGCCGCCGGGCAGTCCGCCGCCCTGCTTGATCAGCTGGCGGGCCCGTCCGGGGTTGAACACACAGGCCTCGCCGCAGAGCCCCGCCTTGTAGCCGCCGTCCGCGCCCAGCACCGGTGAGGTCCAGTCCGTGGCGGGTGTCCGCGTCCGCTGGAAGATCTCCCGGGTGATCTGGGCCCGGTCGATCGCCATCGACAGCCCGCGCCGGACCTTCTCCTTGCCCGGCGCGCCCCACGCCTTGTCGTACATGGGGAAGGTGAGCGTCTGGATGATCCCGGCCGGCTGGTTGATGTACCGGCTGCCGAGGTCCGATTTCACGCTCTTGAGCTGCGAGGCCGGCACATCGTCGACGAGATCGAGGTTGCCGGCCTGGAGATCGGTGTAGGCGGTGTTGTTGTCGGTGTAGACCCGCAGATCGATGCCGGAGTTCCGCGCCGGATCGGACCCCGGGTACTTCCCCCATTTGCGCATCCGCAGCACGGACCCCTTCTCGTAGGAGTCCACGCGGTACGGCCCGTTGCCGACGGGCTTGCGCAGCCACCCGGAATGGTCCTTGTAGAACGCCCGGGGCAGCGGCATGAAGGCCGAATAGCCCAGGGTGTCCGGCCAGCTGGAGAATTTCTGGTTGAGCGTCACGGTGAAGGTCTTGTCGTCCTTCACCACCAGCCCCGACAGCGTCTTGGCCGTGGGACTCCCGCTGTTGGGGTGGACCTTCGCGAAGCCGTCGATGTACTGGAAGAACGGCGCGTTCTTCTGCTCGTGGGTCAGCAGCGCCCCGTAATTCCAGGCGTCCACGAAGGAGCGGGCAGTGACCTTCTCGCCGTTGCTGAAGGTCCAGCCGTCCTTCAGGGTGACGGTGAAGTGCCGGGAGTCCGTCGTCTCGATGCGGTCCGCGATCACATTCTCCGCGGCGCCGGTTTTCGGGTTGTACCGCTTCAGGCCGCGGAAGAGCATTTCCAGGACCTTGCCGCCCTGGACCTCATTGGTGTTGGCGGGCTCCAGTGGATTCTGCGGATCGCCCCAGGAGGCGCTGACCACTCCGGCGCTCGACCCGCCGCCGCCCCCGCACGCGGTGGCCGTCAGACCGGTGGCGACGGCGCACAGGGCCCACTTCGCCAGGGTGGCTCCCCGCATGATGCCTCCTCAGGTCCGGACGCCTGTGCCCAGCCCACATAAGATCGCAAAGCGGGAGGTATCGCACTTCGGCGGCGACCGCCACTGCTCCGCGGACCCGAGAAAACCCCCGTATGCCCGATCGGCCCGGCCGCGCGCCGCCGCCCCCGCGGCGGTGGTGGGGCGGCGGGGGTGGATCAGGAAGCGGCGCCCGAGGGGTGGTGGACGGCTTCCACCGTGCATATCCGCGGGTCGAAGGACTCCGCCAGCGCGGCGGCCTGCGTCATGTGCTCCTGGGCCGCCGGATCGGCCAGCATCGCCCGGAAGTGCGCCTCGCTCTCCCACTGGGCATAGTTGACGACCCGTTCGCCGTCCGTACTGGCGTGGAGGTTCGCCGAGAGGAACCCGGGACGATCCCGCATGGTCTCCTCGGTGGCGCGGCTCAGCAGCGCCACCAGTTCCGCCTGCCGCTCGGGCCGCACGGTGAACACATTGATCAGCGTCGCGATCCCGCGACCGGCTTCGATCCTCGTCGTCTGCGTCATGCCCCCAGTCTGCCGCCGACCACTGACAACGCCGCCGGCCGGCGGGACGGGCCGCCGGCGAGCGGCACCGGGCCTCCGCACCAGGACGCGAAACGACGCCACAGCAACGGCGAAGGGGCGCCCCTCACGTGGAGGGGCGCCCCTTCGGCGCGTTCCGGAAACCCGGCGGCGGCGTCGTGACCGCTCGGCGCGGTCCTTGCCGCTCGGCGCGGTCCTTAGCGCTTCGCGCGGGAAGCCGTGCGGCCGCGCTCCTTCTGGTCCAGGACGACCTTGCGGATGCGCACGGCCTCCGGGGTGACCTCGACGCACTCGTCGTCGCGGCAGAACTCCAGGGACTGCTCCAGGGAGAGCTTGCGCGGCGGGACGATCGCCTCGAAGGAGTCGGCCGAGGAGGAGCGCATGTTGGTGAGCTTCTTCTCCTTGGTGATGTTGACGTCCATGTCGTCGGCGCGGGAGTTCTCGCCGACGATCATGCCCTCGTACACCTCGGTGCCCGGGTCGGTGAAGAGGACACCGCGCTCCTGGAGGTTGGTCATCGCGAAGGCGGTGACCGCGCCGGTGCGGTCGGCGACCAGCGAACCGTTGTTACGGGTCTTCAGCTCGCCGAACCACGGCTCGTGGCCCTCGTGGATGGAGTGCGCGATACCGGTGCCGCGGGTGTTGGTCAGGAACTCGGTACGGAACCCGATCAGACCGCGGGAGGGGACGATGAACTCCATGCGGACCCAGCCGGAGCCGTGGTTGGACATGTTGTCCATCCGGCCCTTGCGGGTGCCCATGAGCTGGGTGACGGCGCCCATGTGCTCCTCGGGCACATCGATGGTGATGCGCTCGATCGGCTCGTAGGTCTTGCCGTCGACCTGCTTGGTGACCACCTGCGGCTTGCCGATGGTCATCTCGAAGCCCTCGCGGCGCATCTGCTCGACCAGGATGGCCAGCGCCAGCTCACCGCGGCCCTGCACCTCCCAGGCGTCGGGGCGCTCGGTCTCCAGCACGCGCAGCGAGACGTTACCGATCAGCTCGCGCTCCAGGCGGTCCTTGACCTGGCGGGCGGTGACCTTGCGGTCCTTGACCGCGGACTTGGCGTCCGCGCCCTTGCCGGTGCCGCCGCGGCCGACCAGCGGGGAGGTGTTGGTGCCGATGGTCATCGAGATCGCGGGCTCGTCGACCGTGATCAGCGGCAGCGCGATCGGGTTCTCCGGGTCGGCCAGAGTCTCGCCGATCATGATGTCGGGGATACCCGCGACCGCGCAGATGTCGCCCGGGCCGGCCTTCTCGGCGGGCTTGCGGGTGAGCGCCTCGGTCATCATCAGTTCGGTGATGCGGACGCTGGAGGTGGTGCCGTCGCGCTTGATCCAGGCGACGGTCTGCCCCTTCTGGAGCTCGCCCTGCTCGACCCGGAGCAGCGCGATACGGCCGAGGAAGTTGTCCGCGTCGAGGTTGGTGACGTGCGCCTGCAGCGGGGCGGCCTCGTCGTACTCGGGCGCCGGGACGTGCTCCAGCAGCGTGCTGAAGAACGGCTCCAGGTTGGTGCTGTCGCTCGGGACCGTGCCGTCCTCCGGCTTGGTCAGCGAGGCGACGCCGTCACGGGCGCAGGCGTAGACGATCGGGAACTCGATCTGGTCCTCGTCCGCGTCCAGGTCCAGGAACAGGTCGTAGGTCTCGTTGACGACCTCGTCGATCCGGGAGTCGGGACGGTCGGTCTTGTTGATGCACAGGATGACCGGCATCCGGGCCGCGAGGGCCTTGCGGAGCACGAAGCGGGTCTGCGGCAGCGGGCCCTCGGAGGCGTCGACCAGCAGGACGACCGCGTCGACCATCGACAGACCGCGCTCGACCTCGCCACCGAAGTCGGCGTGGCCGGGGGTGTCGATGATGTTGATCGTGATCGGGTCCCCGCCGTCCTTGGGGTGATACTTCACCGCCGTGTTCTTGGCGAGGATCGTGATGCCCTTCTCACGCTCCAGGTCGTTGGAGTCCATCATCCGGTCGTCGAGCTTCTCGGCGGCGTGCTCGGCGAACGAACCGGCCTGCTTGAGCATGCCGTCGACGAGGGTGGTCTTTCCGTGGTCGACGTGGGCGACGATGGCTACGTTACGAATGTCGTGACGGGTGGGCATACTGGCGGCGCTTCTCCCGGAATCGTGGATGGCGACGCGTCCATCCGGTACGCGCGCCCGCCGGGCATCTCAGCACGCCACGGCCTCACCCCATGGTACGTGGCTGCGGCGGCACCGGCCGCCGCAGCCCGTCCATACCATCCCTGGCCTGCGTTTTCCTTCCCTTTTGGGGCTCCGGAGAGGTTCCGGCGAGGTCTCCTGGGGCCCTTACCTCGTGTAGCCGATGTCCTGGAAACGGGGGGTGGCGAAGCCGAAGGCGCCGACGTTGGCGAGCGTCTTCTTCGTAGCCACCAGCTCGGGCCGCTGGTAGAGCGGAATCGACCCGGCGGCCGCCCAGATCCGGGCGTCGGCCTGCGCGACCAGGGTGCGCGCCGAGCTCTCGTCCAGCTCGGAGGAGGCCTGGTCGAAGAGCTGGTCGATGTGGTCGGTGCCGACCCGGGTGTAGTTCTGCTCGACGGTCAGCGAGCCGTCGGGCGCGGGCTGCGGCTTGGCGTAGATCGGGCGGGCGTCGGTCGCCGGGTAGGCGGTGCCGGGCCAGGAGTACAGCGCCAGGTCGTAGTCGCCGGAGGCGATGTGGTCCTGGAAGTAGCTGGCGTCGGAGACCCGCTGGACGGAGGTCAGCACGCCGATCTTGGCGAGCATCTCGGAGATCCGCCGGCCGACGGTCCGCAGCTGCGCGGAGGCGGCGCCGTCGGGCACCACGAAGCGCAGGGTCAGCGGCCTGCCGTTCTTCTTGACGGCGGCGACGTGGCCCGCCCGCTCACCGGCCGGCTGCGGCGCGGCGGCGGACCGCTCGGCCGCGGCGTGCCGGGCACCGGGGTGCCCGCCGGAGCCCGGCAGGTGCGGGGCCTGACCGGTCTCGATCATCTCGGCGGCGCCCAGTGCCCGCGCCGCGCGCTTCTTGTAGCGCCGGTACTTGGCGTACGCCGACGACTCGGTGTCGCCGCCCGCCGCCGCCTTCTCCCCGGCGGCCGCCTGCTTGTAGAACGAGGCGCTCTGCCGCAGCAGGGCGGACTGCTGGACCTCCGAGCCGACCGCGCCGGTGAAGGAGAGCGGGGCCTCGGCGGCGGCGGGCCGGGCGTCCGCGCCGTGCTCGCCCAGGACGGCCGTGTGGCCGCGGTGGGAGCGTGCCGGGTTGCGGTCGTCGGCACCGTCGTCGTATCCGCTCCGGTCGTCGGCCCCGTCCCCCACGGACTCGTCCCCGTAGGGGTCGCCGTCGTAGCGGTCCTCGGAGCCGGGCGCGGGTGCGCCCGCGTTCTGGCCGGCCTGCTGCCGGTCGCTGCCGTCGCTCTTCCAGCCGGCGTCCGCGAGCAGCGCCTTGGCGGCTCCGGTGTCCTGGCCGCCGAGGGCGTCGCTGTGGTCCTCGTAGCCGCTCTGCCCGGCCATCAGCAGATGGCTGCCGAGCGGCCGGGAGGGCAGGTCGAGCGGCTTGAGGACGGTGTCGGCGAGCACCTGCCGGTCGAGGGCGCGGGCCACCGCCCGGCGCACCCGGTCATCGGCCAGCGGGCCGCTGCTGCCGTTGAGGGCGAGCTGGGTGTAGGCGGGCTCCAGCGCCTTGCGGACGGTGTAGCCGCGCAGCACCGTGTTCTGCGCGGCGACGGCCTTGGCGTCGGCCCTGGCCCCGTCGCCCTGCGGTCCCGCGTTGCCGTCGCCGGGCTTGTGGGACGGTGCGCGCCGGGCGGAGGCGACCCGCTTCGCGGCGATCTGGTCGACCGCGGCGACGTCGACGCTCCCGTCGGCCAGCGCCGCTGCCCGCTTGTCCCCGGGCAGCGACTCCAGCACGATCTTCTTGAGCCGGGCCCGGTCGCCCCACCACTTCGGGTTGCGGACGAGGACGACGCGCCCCTCCGCGGTGTCCCGCTGCTGGACGCGGAACGGGCCCGCGCCGACCTTGAGTTGCTCGCGTGCGCCCTCGTTGAAGGCGTCGGCGTTGCCCATCACGCTCTTGGGGTAGAGCGGGGTGAACAGCGACCGCCAGTCGGCGTAGGGCCGGGCGAAGGTGACCTTCACCTCGCGGGAGTCCGCGCCCTGTTCGACCTTGCCGATCCGGTCGTAGCCGGCGTTGCGGGCGGTCCAGAACGCGTTGTTCTTGCCGCGCAGCGCGTTCCACTGGGCGACGAAGTCGGCGGCGGTGATCGCCGATCCGTCGCTCCACCGCGCCTTGGGGTTGATCTTGTACGTGACGACCTGCTTGGGGTCGCGGGCGCTGACGTCCGCGGCGTCGAGATAGTCGGCGTTGCGCTGCGGCCGGCCGTTCGCGTCGAGGGTGAACATGCTGGGCAGCACCGCGCCGGCGATCCGGGCGGTGGTCGCGTCGGCGTCGGACTGGAAGGCGTTGAGGGTGCCGGGCATCGCGTCGATGGCCCAGCGCAGGGTGCCGCCGTCCTTCAGCTCGCCGCGCGGCGCCGGGGCGATGTCCTGGGACGCCGAGACCGACGCCTCCCGTTCATCGCTGCTGCATCCGGTCAGGGCCGGCAGCGGGAGCAGCGCCCCCGCCGCGATGAGCGCGGCGCAACGGCGTCTGCGGTCCGCCGCGCGGCGGCCTGAGAGGGGGTGGTCGTGGTCGGTCATGACGGTTACCTCCGGGCTCACCCGCGCCGCGCCGAGCACCGCCTGGGCCTGACCGGCGCACCACGTTCGGCCGAGTTTGCGGCTCATCACATCTATGGCACCCCCACTGAAGGCGACCGCGCCCGGACCGGCCGCCCGACACGACGGCCACCGCCCCAAGGCCACCCGCCCGGCCCAACATCCCGGGCCCCGGCGGGGTCACGGGGGCACCGCGCGGCGGACCTCAGCAGCGCGCGGCGCGCCCGGGCTCGTATCGGCGTTCGAGGGGTGCCGGGGCGCGCCGTTGCCGAAACGCACCGGTTCGAGTCGTAATCACGCGCACCCCCTTCCCAACCCCTACTGTGACGCGCGACACTCTCGGGCGCATGAGATCGCCCACCACACCTTCAGAAGTGAGGGCACGTCATATGTCCCTTAAGGATGATCTGACGGCGGTTGAACGCAGCCTGGACCATCTCGCCCGGTCGGTGGGGAAACTGGAGGCGCAACTCGGCGCCGGCCTGGACATCCGCCGGGTCCGCAGCGACACGGACCATCTGCGCGAGAGTCTCGGCCTGCTCAAGCTGAGCGCGGCGGCCGGCGGGCCCCGGCGCCAGGGCGCGGCCACCGTCGAGATGGTGACGATCTCCGACGCCCCCTACAACTCCGCACTGTGGACCGACGCGGAGGACGAGGGCCTGGGCTCCAGGAACGGCCACGCGCCCTGAGCCGTGGCACGAGCCCCACCGTCCGCCCCTCATCCCGTCCCGCCCCGCCCGGCCGCGCGCCTCGATCCGCCGCCCGGACGGAGCGCCCTTCACGGAGACCGACGTTGGCCACTGGCACCGAACCCTCCTCGCACACCGACGCGACCGGCGTGCACTCCGCCTCGCGCGCCGCCATCCCCGCCCGCCATCTGCGCACCGACCGCTGGTGGCTGGCCCCGGCCTGCACCGCCGCCGGGCTGCTCGCGTTCATCGTCTACTCGACCTGGCGGGCGTTCGCGAACGCCGACTACTACCACGCGCCCTATGTCTCGCCGTTCTACTCGCCGTGCCTGGCGGAGAACTGCCACACCATGCGCGGCGGCCCCAACTGGGAGCTGTTCGGCAGCTGGTGGGGCCTGTCCCCCGCGCTGCTCATCCTGATCTTCCCGCTGGGCTTCCGGCTGACCTGCTACTACTACCGCAAGGCCTACTACCGCGGCTTCTGGGCGTCGCCGCCGGCCTGCGCGGTCGCCGAGCCGCACACGAAGTACACCGGTGAGACCCGCTTCCCGCTGATCCTGCAGAACATCCACCGCTACTTCTTCTACTTCGCGGTGCTGGTCGCCTGCGTGCTGACCTACGACACGGCACTGACCTTCCGCGACGAGAACTACGCCTGGGGCCACATGGGCCTGGGCACCCTGATCTTCCTCGCCAACATCGTGCTGATCTGGGCGTACACCCTCTCCTGCCACTCCTGTCGGCACATCGTCGGCGGCCGGCTGCGGCACTTCTCCAAGCACCCGGTGCGCTACCGGCTGTGGGGCTGGATCGGCAAGCTCAACGCGCGGCACATGCTGCTGGCGTGGTCCTCGCTGATCAGCGTGGCCGTCGCGGACTTCTACGTCTTCCTGCTGGCCAGCGGCGCGATCACCGATCCGCGCTTCTTCTGACGGCAGGCCCCTTCTTCCCCTCCCGCAACAGCAACTCCTTTGACACTTCTTCTACGGAAAGGTGTGCCCCGCGATGGCGCATGTGGACCGGCAGGCATGGGACGTGGTCGTGGTGGGCGCGGGCGGCGCCGGACTGCGCGCCGCCATCGAGGCCCGCGAGGCCGGCATGCGCACGGCCGTGATCTGCAAGTCCCTTTTCGGCAAGGCCCATACGGTGATGGCCGAGGGCGGCATCGCGGCCAGCATGGGAAACGCCAACGCGCACGACAACTGGCAGGTTCACTTCCGGGACACCATGCGCGGCGGCAAGTTCCTCAACCACTGGCGGATGGCCGAACTCCACGCCCGGGAGGCCCCGGACCGGGTCTGGGAGCTGGAGACCTGGGGCGCGCTCTTCGACCGCACCGCGGACGGCCGCATCTCCCAGCGGAACTTCGGCGGCCACGAGTACCCGCGGCTGGCGCACGTCGGCGACCGTACGGGGCTGGAGCTGATCCGTACCCTCCAGCAGAAGATCGTGGCGCTCCAGCAGGAGGACGAGCGGGAACTGGGCGCGTACGACGCCCGGCTGAAGGTCTTTCAGGAATGCACGGTCACCCGGATCCTCAAGGAGCCGGCCGGTCCGGGCGCGGGCTCCGGCCAGGTCGCCGGCGCGTTCTGCTACGAGCGGGAGTCCGGCCGCTTCTTCGTACTGGAGGCCCCGGCGGTGGTGCTGGCCACCGGCGGCATCGGCAAGTCGTTCAAGGTGACCTCGAACTCCTGGGAGTACACCGGTGACGGCCACGCGCTGGCGCTGCTGGCCGGGGCGCCGCTGATCAACATGGAGTTCGTGCAGTTCCACCCCACCGGCATGGTCTGGCCGCCGTCGGTCAAGGGCATCCTCGTCACCGAGTCGGTCCGCGGCGACGGCGGGGTGCTGCGCAACAGCGACGGCAAGCGCTTCATGTTCGACTACGTCCCGGACGTCTTCAAGGAGAAGTACGCGGAGACCGAGGAGGAGGGCGACGGCTGGTACGAGGATCCCGAACGCCACCGCCGCCCACCCGAACTCCTCCCCCGCGACGAGGTCGCCCGCGCCATCAACGCCGAGGTCAAGGCGGGCCGCGGCTCCCCGCACGGCGGCGTCTACCTGGACGTCTCCACCCGGATGCCGGCCGAGGTCATCGAGCGCCGGCTGCCCTCGATGCACCACCAGTTCAAGGAGCTGGCGGATGTGGACATCACGGCCGAACCGATGGAGGTCGGCCCGACCTGCCACTACGTGATGGGCGGGGTGGAGGTCGACCCGGACACCGCGGCGGCGACCGGCGTCCCGGGGCTGTTCGCGGCCGGTGAGGTGGCCGGCGGCATGCACGGCTCCAACCGCCTGGGCGGCAACTCGCTGTCCGACCTGCTGGTCTTCGGCCGCCGCGCGGGGCTGCACGCGGCCGAGTACGCGGCCTCCCTCGGCCGGCGGCCGGAGATCGACCCGCTCCAGATCGACGCGGCGGAGGCGGAGGCGCTGCGCCCCTTCAGCGCCGAGGGCGGGCAGGACGCCGACGGGGGGCGCGGGGAGGACGGCCGTGAGACGGGCCCGGCGGAGAACCCGTACACCCTGCACCAGGAACTCCAGCAGGCGATGAACGACCTGGTCGGCATCATCCGCAAGGAGAGCGAGATGTTCGAGGCGCTCAAGCGGCTGGCCGATCTGCGGGTGCGGGCCCGCCGGGCCGGCGTGGAGGGCCACCGGCAGTACAACCCGGGCTGGCACCTCTCCCTCGACCTGCGGAACATGCTGCTGGTCAGCGAGTGCGTGGCCCGGGCGGCGCTGGAGCGCGAGGAGAGCCGCGGCGGGCACACCCGCGACGACCACCCGGCGATGGACCGGGGCTGGCGCAACATCAATCTGGTCTGCGAGGTCGCCCACCCGCAAGGTGAGGCGCGCGCCGCGGACCCGGCGCTGGGCCAGATCCGGCTCTCCCGGCGCGAGACCCCGCCGATCCGCCGCGATCTGCTGGAGTTGTTCGAGAAGGACGAGCTGGCGAAGTATCTGACGGACGAGGAGCTGAGCCGGTGAGCGTGTCGCAGGAAGAGCAGAAGTCGGGCGTCTACCAGGCGCACTTCAGGGTGTGGCGGGGCGATGAGCACGCCGGCGACCTGGCGGACTTCACGGTCGAGGTGCACGACGGCGAGGTGGTGCTCGACATCGTCCACCGCCTCCAGGCGACCCAGGCCCCCGACCTCGCGGTGCGCTGGAACTGCAAGGCGGGCAAGTGCGGTTCGTGCAGCGCGGAGATCAACGGCCGGCCGCGGCTGATGTGCATGACGCGGATGTCGGTCTTCGACCGCACGGAGACGGTCACCATCACGCCGATGCGGGCCTTCCCGGTCGTCCGCGACCTGGTCACGGACGTGTCCTTCAACTACACCAAGGCCCGGGAGATCCCGGCGTTCGTCCCGCCCGCGGAGCTGGCCCCCGGCGAGTACCGCATGCAGCAGGAGGACGTGGGACGCTCCCAGGAGTTCCGCAAGTGCATCGAGTGCTTCCTGTGCCAGGACACCTGCCACGTGGTGCGTGACCACGAGGAGAACAAGACCGCGTTCGCCGGTCCGCGCTTCCTGATGCGCATCGCCGAGCTCGACATGCATCCGCTGGACGCGGCGCCGGCCTCCGGCCTCGACCGCAAGGCCACCGCGCAGGACGAGCACGGGCTGGGCTACTGCAACATCACCAAGTGCTGCACCGAGGTCTGCCCCGAGCACATCAAGATCACCGACAATGCGCTGATCCCCCTCAAGGAGCGCGCCGCGGACCGCAAGTACGACCCGCTGGTGTGGCTCGGGAACAAGATCCGGCGCCGCGGCGAGTGAGCGGGCGGGGCGGGACCCCGGTCCCGCCCCGGCTCCTCAGAACAGGCTCAGCAGCGCTTCCGCCGGGTCCACCGCGGGCGACTCCCCGTCGGGCAGGGCGAGTTCGAACCACACCGTCTTGCCGCGCGGGGTGCGCCGGCTGCCCCAGCCCTCGCTGAGCAGACCGACCAGCTGCAGCCCGCGGCCGCCCTCGTCGGTGTCCCGGGCCCGGCGCCGGCGCGGCTGGGCGAGATCGGCGTCCCAGACCTCGCAGACCAGGGTGCGGTCCAGCAGCAGCCGCAGCCGGATCTCGCCGTGGCCGTGCCGCAGCGCGTTGGTCACCAGCTCGCTGACCAGCAGCTCGGTGGTGTCGACCAGGCCCTGCAGGCCCCAGTCCGTGAGCTGGTCGCGGGCCAGCTCACGGGCGCGGGCCACCGAGCGCGGCTCCGGCGCCAGGTTCCAGTCGCCCACCGCGTCCTTGGGCAGCCCGCGCACCCGCGCCATCAGCAGCGCGATGTCGTCCTCGCCGTGCGAGGTGTCCATCGCGCTCAGCACCTGGTCGCAGGCGTCCTCCAGCGGGCGGTCGGCGCCCGACAGGGCCCGGCGGAAGGCCTGCAGCCCCTCGTCCAGCGGATGGTCGCGGGACTCCACCAGGCCGTCGGTGTAGAGCGCCAGCAGCGCGCCGTCCGGCAGCTCGACCTCGATCTCCTCGAACGGCTCGCCGCCCACGCCGAGCGGCATCCCCGGGGGCACGTCGAGCAGCAGCGCGTCCTCGCCGTCCTCGACCAGCACCGGCGGCAGATGCCCGGCGTTGGCGAACGTACAGCGCCGGGTGATCGGGTCGTAGACGGCGTAGACGCAGGTGGCGAGGTAGACCTCGGACAGATCGGCGGTCCGCGCCGAGCGCCCCGGCTCGGCGCCCTCCGGGGCCCCGGACCGGCCGCGGGCGCCGCGGGCGGTGGACCGGCCCTCGCCGTCGCCGCCGAGCCCGCGGGCGATCTCGTCCAGCGCCGAGAGCACCTCGGCGGGCTCCAGGTCCAGCAGCGCCAGGGTCCGTACGGCGGTGCGCAGTTCCCCCATGGCGACCGCGGCGCGCAGTCCGCGGCCCATCACGTCGCCGACCACCAGCGCGGTGCGGTGGCCGGGGAGTTCGATGACGTCGAACCAGTCGCCGCCGACCTCGGTCGCGGTGGTGCCGGGCAGATAGCGGCAGGCGATGTCCAGGCCGGCCGCCTCGGGGTCGCCGGGCGGCAGCAGGCTGCGCTGCAATATCAGCGCCCGCTCGTGCTCACGGCGGTAGAGGCGGGCGTTGTCGATGCAGACGGCGGCGCGCGCGGCCAGCTCCACGGCGAGGGCGGTGTCCCGCTCGCCGAACGGCTCGCTGCCCTTGGTGCGGGAGAACTGCACCAGCCCGACGACGGTGTCCCGGGCGACCATCGGGACGGCGAGGGTGGACTGCACCACCGCGCCGAACTCCGGCCCGCCGTCGTCGCTCTCCCGGCCCGGGATGATCTGCGCGTTGCCGGTGCGCAGGGCGCCCGCGCACGGGGAGTTGAAGGGGTAGCGATGGACGGCGCCGACCGCGACCGGGCCCGGGGGGCCGCCGGGGACGGCGGGGGCGGTGGCGAGCGGGGCGTCCGAGACGGCGCTGGCGAAGGCGACCCGGCGCAGCTCCGCGCTGCCGTCGCTCATGCCGGGCGGGGCCTCGTCACCGGCGAGCAGCCCCTGGTAGAGGTCCACCGAGGCCAGGTCGCAGAACTGCGGGACGGCGACGTCCAGGAGGGTGCGGGCGGTGGTCTCCAGATCGAGGGAGTTGCCTATCCGGGCGCCGGCCTCGTTGAGCAGCGCGAGGTTGCGGCGGGCGTTGGCGGCCTCCCGCTCGGCCCGGCGCCGGCCGGTCACGTCGGCGGCGAGCGCCGCGACGCCGATCGGCCGGCCGCTGGCGCCGTGCAGCCGGTAGAGCGACACCGACCAGCGGCGCCGGTCGCCCTCGCCGCCGGGCAGGCCGATCAGTTGCATCTCGGCGACCGGCTCGCCGGTGTCCAGGACGCGGCGCAGGGCGGCGGTCATCCGCTCGGCCTCGCTGCGCGGCAGGAAGTCGTGCGGGCCGCAGCCGCGGTACTTGCTGGCCGGGCCGCCGAAGACGGTGGCGAAGCGTTCGTTGACCCGCAGCAGCTTCAGGTCCGTGCCGAACAGGGTGAAGCCCATGGGAGATTGACCGAAAACGGCCTGCGAGGCGGCGAGATCGGTCTCGATGCCGCGCAGCGCCCGGACGTCGACGACGAGGCAGACCGCGGCGCGCTCACCGTCCTCGTTGCGCGAGGGCATCACATAGATCTCGGCGAGCCCGTCGGTCGCGCCGTCCGCTTCCCTGCGGTAGGGCACCAGGCCGGTCCACTCCCGGCCGTCGAGTATCTCGGACACCTTGCGGTGGCCGGTGTCGCGCAACTCACTGGGCACGAAGGCCTCTACGGGGTCCTTGCCGAGGGCGTAGCGGGCGGGGATGCCGAGCATCTGCGCGGCCCGCTCGCTCCACTGGTCGATCCGGCCGTCGGGACCGAGCGAGAAGGAGGCCACGCGGATGTAGTCATAGATCGATCCGGGCCGGCTGCTCTGCCACACGGGCGCGCCCGCCGGCTCGTCCGCGCGCGGGCGGCCGCCTGGGTCCCCCGGGCAGTCCACACCACCCTGACCCTCGCTCTGTGCGGGTTCTGCCCCGCCAGATGACATCTCGCTCACGAGCCCCGTCCCCTCCAGCTCATCGTGCCCGGACCGGACCCGCCTGAGTATCCAGCACCTCGGCAATCCGGAACACGGTCTTCACGATCACAGCACAGTCTCGATCGCAGGCCATCGACAGGATGTCGATGAAATGGCAACGATCAGGACTTCATCTGTCTCCTAACCAGCCACCGACAGCTCGAACCACACAGTCTTGCCACTCTTTCCCCGCCGGGTCCCCCAGCGCCGCGAACTGCACGCGACCAGCTGCAATCCACGGCCCCCCTCGTCGTCGGGCGCGGCGTCACGCTCCCGCGGCGGATCGGGCAGCGGATCGGAGACCTCGACGAGCAGCCCGCCGGTACTCAGCAGCACCATGCGGACCCCGATCGGCCCGCTCGCATGGCGCAGGGAGTTGGTGACGAGCTCGCTCACGAGTAGTACGGCCATGTCGGCCGCGCCGTTCAATCCCCAGTCGTCCAGCACCCGGCGGACCACGGCGCGGGCGGTGCGCACGGCACCGGGATCGGCGGGGAAGCTCCATTCGGCGGTGGGGGAACCCGTGGCCTTGCCGCGCCTGCGGGCATTGCCGGAGACCGGCTCCGGGACCTCTGCCGCTGCGCTGTCGCTCACGCCGATCACATCCCAGCCCGATGACTCCCCCTGTCACATTCCACGGATGGAAGGGGTCATTCAGGACATACCCGATATCCCGCGCGAAGTATCGCCCGGGGTGGCGCACTGTGCCGCAAATGAAACATATCGGCGCGGTGGGCCGGGACGCCGGGGCGGGCGGCCACGGGGGCGGGAGCGGCCCTGGGTCCGCGGGTGTGCGCGGCGGGCCCGGACGGGCGGCGCCGGGCGGCCACGGGCCGCCGGCGGGGTCCTACGGCCGCGCCTGGGCGGCCGGCGGCACCCCGTTCTTCGTCGCCAGTCTGCGCATCACCTCGGCGACCGCGGGCCGGTCCTGGTCGAGCCAGTCGACCTGGTCCTCCTCGCCGGGCCGCAGCCAGCGCAGCTCGTCGTGGTCCTCCAGGGGCTGTGGCACGCCGGACACCAGCCGGGCCGTCCACACCTGCAGGACATAGCCGGGCCGCAGCACCCACTCCCCCGGGATCCGGTCCACGACCGCGGCCTCGACGCCCAGCTCCTCGCGCAGCTCGCGCTCCAGCGCCCGCTCGGGGGTCTCATCGTCCTCCACCTTGCCGCCGGGCAGCTCCCAGCGGCCGGCCAGCGCGGGCGGCGCGCTGCGCCGGGCGGCCAGCAGCCGCCCGCGCTCGCACACCGCTCCGCCCACCACTACGCGCACGGTCGTCATGCGCGGCAGCCTACGTCCCCCGCCCACGTCCCGCTTGCCGCCCGTGGCCTCTCAGGTCGCCGCGCGATCGGCCTTCTCGACCACGTAAAGCTGCTGGTGGCCGCGTGTGCCAAGCCGGTCGGCCACCCGCTCCGCCTCCGCTCGGGTGGCATAGCGGCCCACGCGATAGCGGTTGCCGCCTTCGTCCTGGCGGATGACGAGCCAGGGGAGCACCGCTCCACCGTCGGTCATTGCGCCCCTCCGTCCGCCGTGTGGCGCCCCCTTGTGCGCCCCTGGTCCGCTGATGCCGACATCGCAATCCGCATATGCCCGAGCCTACGCCCGACCTTCACTCAGCGGATATGGCTTTTCACAAAGAGATACCGAACCGGCCACCCGCGGGCCTCCGGTGTACCGGAGACGGCCTGCGGGTGGCCGGCTGGTGGCCCGATGCGCTCGGGCGGGCGGACAGCTGTCGGGCGGAGGGCGCGGGGCTCAGGACCCGACGGACGCCTTGGCGCCCTCGGCCTCGGTGGCCTCCTTGGCGGCGGCCGCCTCCTCGGCGAGCTCGGCCTCGACCGTGAGCAGCGAGGGGTTGCGCCAGGAGCTGCGCACGCCCCAGTAGTAGAAGGCCAGCCCGATCGCGGCGACCAGGACGATGTCCCAGCCCTGCGGCAGATAGCCCTTGCCGCCGAACTCCTTGCCGCCCAGGTACGACACCGCGGCCATGACCAGCAGGTACGCCACCATCCAGGCACCGGCCTTGAGGTGCGGGCGCAGCTCGGCCCACGGCTTGCGGCCCTGGGTCAGCGGCTTGCCGATCTCGTACCAGGCCCAGACCGGCAGTCCGACGGCCATGATCAGGATGACCTTGCCGGTGAGCGGCCAGCGGCCCCAGTAGAGGACCAGCGAACCGAAGACCATGGCGATCGGGGCGATGATCGGCATCGCGCGCAGCTTGACCGGGCGCGTGAGGTCCGGCGAGATCCGGCGCAGCGACATCACCGCGACCGGCCCGGTGATGTACGAGATGACCGTGGCCACCGAGACGATCTCGGCCAGCGAGCCCCAGCCGCGGAAGACCGCGAGGAAGAGGAAGGCGATCACGAGGTTGAGCACCAGCGCCGGGCGCGGCACACCGGTCTTCTTGTCCACCTTGCCGAAGATGCCGGGCAGGTGGCCGTTCTCCTGCACACCGTGGATCATGCGCGAGGTGGTGGCCGCGTAGATCATGCCGGTACCGGACGGCGAGACGAAGGCGTCCGCGTACAGCAGCAGCGCCAGCCAGTTCAGGCCCCAGGCCACGGCGAGGTCGGCGAGCGGCGAGTTGAAGCCGAGGGAGGCCCAGCCGCCGCCGGCGGTGAGCTTGTCACCGGGCACCGCCATCAGGAAAGCGACCTGCAGCGCGACATAGATGACCAGGGCGATCAGGATCGACCAGATGACGGCCTTCGGCAGCGACTTGCCGGGGTTGCGCGCCTCACCGGCGAGGTTCAGCGGGGACTGGAAGCCGTTGTAGGCCCAGACGATGCCCGAGACGGCGACGGCGGTGAAGACCGAGCTCCAGCCGTTGGGCGTGAAGCCGCCGTGGTGGACGATGTTGCCGGTGTCGAAGTGCGCCATCATCAGCGCGGTCGCGGTCAGCGCCGGGACGACGACCTTGAAGACCGTGATCGCGGTGTTGGTCTTGGCGAACAGCGAGATCGCGAACCAGTTGAGGAAGAAGTAGAAGATCAGCAGGATGCTGGCCAGCCCGACGCCGGTGCCGGTCAGCTCCTTGCCGTCGTAGAGCGCGTGCGTCCAGCCGAAGTCCCAGGAGCTCATGTACTGGACGGAGGCGGTGGCCTCACCCGGGATCACCGAGACGATCGCGATCCAGTTCGCCCAGGCCGCGAGGTAGCCGGCGAGCGAGCCGTGGGAGTACTGGCCGTAGCGGACCATGCCGCCGGCCTTCGGGAACATCGCGCCCAGCTCGCTGTACGTGAGGGCGATGGTGAGCGCGACGAGCGCACCGATGACCCAGGCGAGGATCGCGGCCGGGCCGGCGATGGCGGCGGCCCGTTCGGCTCCGAAGAGCCAGCCGGAGCCGATGATGGACCCGAGACCAGTGGCGGTCAGGGCGATGGTCCCGAGGGACCGACGGTAATTCGAGTGCGAGCCCTGCTCCGCGCTCGGGTTCTTCGTCGTGCTCACGTGCTTGGTCTCCTGGTCTTCCCCCGTGCCGTGCACAAACTTCGCCATCGTAAGAGCGAATCGAGGCATCGGCTTCCCACAGCTGCCAAAAAAAGCCGCCCAGTTGAGGGTCTGTGAGTTATCCAACACAAGGTTTCGGCCAAATTTTGCGCACAAACCAGCCCAAAACGGTCCTCTGGCCGAGAACCGCAGGCGCAGACGTGGCGTCTCGCGCACGCGCACAAGGCGGACGGGAGCGTGCCCGCGGCTACTTCACGGGCAGGTGATAGGTGACCCGGTGCCGGTCGGCGAGGGTGACGACATCGGCCGTCTCGACCGGGCGGCCGCCCGCGAAATACGTCCGCGACACCACCAGCACCGCATGCCCCGGCACCCCGCCCAGCGTCATGGCCTCCTCCGCCAGCGCCGGCCGGGCGCCGACCTCCTCGACGACGTTGTCCACCACGACGTCGATGGCCGCCATCCGCTCGACCACCCCGCGCCCCGCCAGCGGCCCCTCCTCCGGCAGCATCACCGGCGTCCGCCCGGTCACCTCCAGGGGCTCCCAGGACGTCGAGAGCATCGCCGGCTCCCCCTCGGCCCGGAAGACATAGCGCGTCCGCATCACCTTGGCCCCCTGCTCGATCCGCAGCCGGCCCGCGACGGCCGGACCGGCCGCCTCCTGCTCGCTGCTGGACTCCCAGGTGCCCCGCACCCGCTCGTCGGTCTGCTCCTGCCGGAACGGCGTGCAGCCGCCCGACGAGTGGAAGCCGACGCGGGCGATACGGCGCGGCACGGGCTGCTCACGCACATAGGTGCCCGACCCCGAGCGGCCCTCGACCAGCCCCTCGGCCATCAGGACCTTCCGGGCCTCCAGCGCGACGGTGTCCGAGACGCCGTACTCCTCGCGGATCCGCGCCTGGGAAGGGAGACGGGTGTGCGGCGGCAGGAGGCCGTCGACGATTTTCTGGCGCAGGTCGCCGGCCACGCGGAGGTACGCGGGCTGCTCACCGAAAGGCACATGCCCCTCCCAACAGCTTGACAGTCAGCAACAGCGTGGCAACCGCCTGTCGTCGACCGCAAGCTTGGGCCAGATATTCGCCTGATGTGATGAATCCCAGCTCAGCCTGTGTAAAACCCGAGATCGGGGGCCGGTGCCGCCGCCCGGCCCACCCCGCGCCACCCCTCCCCCTCTCGCCACCCACCCGGTAGCCGCCTCCCAGGCGTGTCACGATCGAAGCGGGGCCACCCGCGCACCCGGGACGCGACCGGAGAACGCCGGCCACAACGGCGTACGGAGAATCCGGCACGCCCCGTACGGGCGGCGCCACCCGGACGGGAAGGAAGGGACCCGATGCCCGCCGAACACCTCTCCCCCATGCCCAAGGACTGGCAGCGCGCACTCGCCGTCGTCGCCCACCCCGACGACCTCGAATTCGGCGCCGCGGCCGCCATCGCCGAATGGACCGCCGCGGGGCGCGAGGTCAGCTACCTCCTGGTCACCCGCGGTGAGGCCGGTATCGACGGGCTCGCGCCGGCCGAGTGCGCCACGGTCCGCGAGGAGGAGCAGCGGGCCGGCGCGGCACTCGTCGGTGTCCACACCGTCGAGTTCCTCGACCACCACCACGACGGCGTCATCGAACCCGGCCGGACGCTGCGCCGTGACCTGTCCGCGGCCATCCGCCGCCACCGGCCCGAACTCCTGGTGACCCTCAACCACCACGACACCTGGGGCGGCGGCCGCTGGAACACCCCCGACCACCGGGTGGTCGGCCGCGCGGTCCTCGACGCGGCGGGCGACGCCGGCAACCGCTGGATCTTCCGCGACCTGACCGCCGCCAAGGGCCTGGCGCCCTGGAACGGCGTCCGCTGGGTGGCCGTGGCGGGCTCCCCGCACCCCACCCACGCCGCCGAGGTCGGCCCCGGCATCGAACGCGCGGTCGCCTCCCTGGCGGCCCACGCCACGTACATCGAGGGCCTGCGCGGCGCCGACCAGGACCCGCGCGCCTACGCCCGCACCTTCATCGAGCAGATGCTGCGCAACGGCGGCGAACGCTACCGGGGCCACCCCGCCACGCTCTTCCAGGTCTTCCCCCGCTGAGCCTCCCGCCCGCCCCGGGTGCGCCCTCCCCGGGGCCACCCTGCCGCCGACCGGGCCGGTTCTGTGGGCCGTCGGTGGCACAGCGGGCCGCGTCCGTGTGCGCCTCCCGCCGAGTCCCCCCGCCACGCTGAACAATCGCCCTGACCAGGAGCTACGCACCCGTCTCAGCCGACCGAGGGGAACGAACGATGGACGGAGCCGGACACCCGGACCGCAGGGCCATGCTCGCCGGGGGCCTTCTCGTCGCCACGGCCGCCCTTACGGGCTGCTCGTCGAAGCGCACCGCCCCCTTGCCGGCCGACGCCTCGCCCCAGGGGCGGGCGGCGTCCCCGCAAGCCCCGCCGACCACCCCCGCCGCGGCCTTCGCACGCCTCATGGCCGGAAACCAGCGCTGGGTGAGCGGCAACCTCCAGCACCCCGACCGGGACCCGAACCGCCGCCAGTTCGTGGCCGAGAAGCAGCAGCCGTTCGGCTCGGTCCTCTCGTGCATCGACTCCCGGGTCCCGCCGGAACTCCTCTTCGACACCGGTCTCGGCGACCTCTACGTCATGCGCACCGGCGGCGAGGCGATCGGCCCGGTGGTCACCGGTTCCGTCGAGTACGGCCCCATGACCAGCGGCACACCCCTCATCGTCGTCCTCGGCCACCAGCGGTGCGGCGCGGTCGAGGCCTCGTACAACTCCCTGCGGGACGGCAAGCCGCTGCCCGGCAACCTGGAGGCGATCGCCAGGGCCCTGCGCCCCGCCTACGACGAAACCGTCCGCCAAGGCACCCCCGCCGACCCCGTCGACACCATGGCCCGCAACCAGGTCACCCTGACCGCCGCCGCCCTCCGCTCCAACCAGGACCTGGCCCCCCTCGTCAAAAAGGGCACCCTCGCCGTCGTCGGCGCCTACTACTCCCTGGACACGGGGAAGGTCGAGGTCTTGTCGGGGGCGCCTTCCTGACGGGCATTCGGAGAGACATCCGCAGCGGCGCAGGGTCGGCGCGGATACGACAAAGGGCCGGGCTCCTGAGAGCCCGGCCCTTTCAGTGCGGGTTTGCCTCGTCCCGCAACTCCGCCGGCACGGTCAGACGTTGAACCGGAATCTGCAGTGCAGGGCTCCCACCTGCGAAAACGCGAGTTTTATAGGGGTCATCCCAGCACCATCCCAGCACGGGCGTTCAATACCAGCACCATGCAGGACAGGCGCCCCTCGTACGCCTACGCAGCTCGGGCGCTGCCGCTCGAGCTCGCCTCCTCCGCCGACTGGGACGTCGCGTCTGGGGATACAGGCCGCATGGCGCGCTGCAGAACTTCCCGGCAGCGATCCCAGGCGCTGGGCAACAGATGCCCGTAGATGTCGACCGTCGTCTTAACCGAACGGTGCCCCAGCCAGCGCGAGACCTCGTGGATCGGCACACCGTTGGCGAGGGCCGTGGATGCGAAGAAGTACCGAAGGCTACGGGGCGTGTACTCGGGCCGTCCAGATCGACCAGGCCAGCCGAGAGGCATTCCTTCTTGAACCGGTAGCCGTAGGAAGCAATGGATGGCATCACGCCAGCGCCAGGTTGACGTGGAGCAAAGAAGGTCTCGAGCCGAAGCCGTTTCCCCTTCTGCCCAGTGAAGACGACGGGCACCGGCTTCCGCTTCAGGAGGTACGCGTCGATCTCCTGCTCAACGAACAGGGCGGTCGGGACGTCTCCGCACTCATTCTCCAGTCGATGCTTGAGTGGCACGAAGGGTATCTGGCAGTCCTCACGGCGCGCCTTGGCACTGACCTGCCATCGAACCCTGACGTAGTCAGGCCGCCGGCACTCGGTGGAGAAGGCCAGGGCTTTGCTGGGGCGCTGGCCTGTGCCGGACTGAAGGTAGACGGTGCGGCGAAACTGTGGCGCGATATGCGCAGCTATCTGATCCACCTCGGCTGACGTCGGAACTTCGTCCTCGTCCACCGCCAGCGCGTCCCTGTGGGAGATCCGGATACCTCGGGCAGGGTTCTCCGTGATGCGCTTGTCGACAACGGCCGCCTCAATGATGGCGGCCACCATCACCATGCGGTCGTTCACTGTCGATGCAGCCAGACCTGCACCGCCTCGGTAGATGTCCTTGACGAACTTCTCAAAGTCCCGGCGCGCCAGCCCAGCCAGGGGCTTACGACCAAGGCTCGGCACGAGATGGTTGGGTCTGCTGCACGATCGGGTGACATCTGAACTGGCTTGCCCTGTGGGGCGGGTGGGAAGGATGTCGTTGTGCCCAAGCCTTATCCGGAAGAGTTCCGCCAGGATGTCGTGCGGGTCGCGAGGAACCGCGGCCCGGGCGTGACAGTGGAGCAGGTGGCCACCGACTTCGGGGTCCATCCGATGACGTTGTGGAAGTGGATGCGCCGGGCGGACATCGATGACGGGATCAAGCCTGGAGTGGCCAGCCAGGACAGCGCGGAGCTGCGGGAGGCTCGGCGGCGGATCAAGCTGCTGGAGCAGGAGAACGAGGTCCTGCGCCGGGCAGCGGCCTATCTGTCGCAGGCCCATCTACCGGGAAAAGGATCTACCCGCTCGTGAAAGAGCTGGCCGCGGACGGGACGCCCGTCGCGGTCACGTGCCGGGTCCTGAAGCTCGCCAGACAGCCTTACTACCGCTGGCTCGACAAGCCGGTGACCGTCACCGTGCTGGAGGAGTCGTATCGCGCGAACGCGCTGTTCGACGCCCACCGCGACGACCCGGAATTCGGCTACCGCTTCCTGGCCGATGAAGCCCGTGGTGTCGGGGCCCGGATGGCGGGCCGCACCGCGTGGCGGATCTGCCGGGACAACCGCTGGTGGAGCGTGTTCGGCAAGAAGCGCGGGAGAGTCAAGAAGGCCGGACCGCCGGTGCACGACGACCTGGTCCGCCGCGACTTCACCGCGGACGGGCCGAACCGGCTGTGGCTCGCCGACATCACCGAACACGCCACCGGCGAAGGCAAGTTGTACTTCTGCGCGATCAAGGACGTTTTCAGCAACAGGATCGTGGGCTACTCCATCGATGCACGGATGAAGTCCCGCCTGGCCGTGACCGCCCTGGACAACGCCGTCGCCCGGCGCGAACAGGTCGACGGATGCATCCTGCACAGCGATCGCGGATCGCAGTTCCGCTCCCGGAAATTCGTCCGGGCACTCGACCGCCACCGGATGGCCGGCTCGATAGGGAAAGTTGGGGCGGCCGGCGACAACGCGGCCATGGAGTCCTTCTTCAGCCTGCTGCAGAAGAACGTCCTCGACCGCCGGACCTGGACCACCCGCGAGGAACTCCGGATTGCGATCGTGACCTGGATCGAGCGGACCTATCACCGACGCCGCAGACAAGCCGCACTCGGCCGACTGACCCCCATCGAATTCGAAACCGTGATGACCACACCGGGCCTCAAGGCCGCGTGACCGAAGCTGTCACCCAAACCTGCATCAGACCCACCCGACCTTCGAGGTTACTGGATGTAAACGGTGCTTCAGCCGCCAGCCCTGACCGACGAAGAGCTGCACTGCTCCACCGCCGACCGGCAACGCGGGCCCCTTCACCTCATCTATGCGGAGCCTCTTCTCCGAACAAGGCTCCCCACTCCTCTATCGCACGCTCACAGAACGAGGTAGCTCCTGGCCCTCAGTGCGAAGCAGACGGCACTCTCCTGCCCGCATCTACTTCAGCGAGAAAGCGACTCGCTTGACCACTCCACGAAACGTGCAATCGGTCGCGTGCGCGCGTGCACGCGACGAAGAGCAGGCAGCGCTCGGCTGTCAGATCCGTGTGGTGCTGAATGGGGTCGAGTTCCATAGGCGTGATGGCCCCTATGTACGGAAGCACCCCTTCCCGGACCCCAACAACTGCCACGCACCGGAACTCGAGCCCTTTGAGGGAATGCATCGTTCCAACCCTGACGCCCTCAGCGTCAGTGCCTCGGTCTTGCCGTAGCCGGACCACGGGGATTCGCTCGTCCCGCAATCGCTGGACCACGCTGCGCACAATCTTGTTGAACCGGGCAGCCACCGCGATGTCGGACAACTCGACGCCACCGTCAGCCCACTCCCGAATACGCACCACCAACTCGGACAGTTCTGCGTCCTGGTCATCCATGGCACGCACGGTCGGGCGGTCTCCGTGGAGCGAGGACTGGAAACCTGCCAGCGTGTCCGCGCTGCCGTTCTCCAGTTGTTCCACGCGCCGGCCGTCCAGCAAAGCAACCGCCCAGGTGAGAATTTCCTGCGTACTGCGATAGTTCTTGCGCATCCGGGTGGAACGGCCGGTCACAGGGATGCCCAATGATTTCAGAGACACCTTCGTGTCGTAGATGCGCTGATGTGGGTCACCGGCAATGAATAGGTCGTCAGGGCGAGCGAGAACCAAGGCACGCAGCAGCCTCCACTGAGCGGGGTGGAGGTCCTGTGCCTCGTCGACGACAACGTGTCGGTAGAGCGGTACTCCGGATGTCGTGACCCGCAACGCCGCTTCGTCACACACCCCAAGATGCGTACGTGCGGAGCGCTTATCGAGCGCGGCCTGGAACGCCTCCACCGCCTGCCAGACCTCGTGCCGCCCAGTGAAGGCGAGTCGGGAACCTCTACCGCTTCTGGATGCCTCTTGGTAGGCATCGAGAGAGCGCAGGCCCTGCGCCAAGATGACGTGCTTGTACTCCTGAACAAGGAACTGGGCGCTCCACCGCAGGCCCAGCTGCTCTACGATCTCTCCCCAGAGAGAAAGCTCCTGCGCCCCGTCCAGGTACACACACCGGGCATCGTCATGTGGTTCGACGATCTCTCGTGCGCGGGCGTTGACTGTCAAAACATCCACCCGGCCGCGCAGCTTCTCGTCCTCGACCAGCAGATCCAGCCCTTCACGAAGGGCCGAAGTAAGCGTCCCGGTGTATGTGGTGAGCAAGATGCGTTCGCCAGCCCGCAGATGCCCCAAGAGGTGCTTGACCCGATGGAGCGCCACCACCGTCTTTCCTGTGCCCGGTCCGCCGGTCACCTGAGCAGGCCCTGAGTAGCTGGGCCTGTACGCGATATACCGCTGAGACGGGTGCAGGAAGATCCTCCACGCGGCGAACGGCTTGTCGAGGATCTCGGACAGTTCCTGCGGGCCAGTCACCAGGGCAATGCGCGAAGGAGTGTTACGCATCGCACCTGCCAGATCCGTACGGTCCACAGCCAGCATGCCGTTCCGTGTACGGGTGGCGACTAGTTCACCCCATACCGTCTGTACGCTGAGTCCCTCGGAAAGGAACTGCAGCACCTGCCACTGGTCCTCCGGCATTAGCGGAGCGAACGCCTCGAGTTGTTCCTTAGAGGTCAAAGAGCGGGCAGCGCGCAGCACATCATCCTCGATGCCGAGGCCACGGAGATCCCCGTCCGTGTGACGGGCGAAGAGAGGTTCCAGCGCGGCGGCGGACGCCTCCGCCTCCCATGCCGGCACCAGCTGCTCCACCGTGACGACGTCACGAATCTCCAGTCCATGTGTCACCGCGTTTACGCTCGGCACCTGCTTGGCAGCCCAGGTGTAGGCGTCGTCGTGCGCCATCACACGCAGCAGCAAGAAGTCTTCGCCCGTGCCGGGTGCGAGTACGACTCCGCGGTAGAACCTGTCGATACGACAGGTGTAAATATGCTTGCCTCTTGCCCCCTTGGGCTGCTTGAAATCCAGTCCGGCGTCCGCCCAGAGTTGTTTGAGAGTGAGCTGCTGGAACTTCAGCGCCGTCTTCACAGCTCCGGACCGTGCCTTGGAGTCGAGCTTCCCGAACTCGTCGAGAAACCGAACCGACAGAGCCAGCTGTGCCATGGAGGAAGCTCCTTCGGTTAGTTCCTGTGCGTGGCGGCCCGGCCGGATCCGGTAGTGCGTGAGGTACGCAGTCGGATGCGTACGAGCGCATCCCGCACCTGAGCGGTCTCCGGTGCGTCCGGTCCGTACGCAGTCATCAGGTCCCGATACAGCGGCATCAATACCTCCACCGCCTCCCGCAAGCGGTCGACCGCCTGAAGCAGCAGACCGACATGCCTGCGTACCTCAAGGACGTCCATGTCGTTGTCCGGCAGCCCCTGCCTCATCTGTCCCAGTACGGCCTCGAACTCGGCCAGCGCACCTTCGCTGTCGCCGAGCTCCATCCGGCAGAAGGCGGCCTGCCTGCGGCAGTAAAGGGCATCCTCGCCACGGGCAGGACCTGCGGCCTCCACTACTTCAACGAGTGCCTCGTACTCCGGCAGTGCTCGTCCGTAGTCATCGTCACAGAAGAGCGCGAGCGCGTGGACAAGACGGAGGCCGAGCATCAGGGGTTCGGAAGCGCTACGCACCGCAGCAGCGCGGGCCAGGACGTCCTCCAGCATTCCGGATGCCTGGGAGAACCGCTCCTCCTCGACAAGCGCCGCTGCGTGACCACGGGCCTGTTGCAGTTCCTCATCCGGTACGGCAGGGGCAGCCGGCCTCAGTGGCGAGTCCACAGCGGTCGGCGTGTACACGGCCTTCTCGGCCGGGCGGGGGCGGGGCGCGAGCGGACGGCGGTAAGGGCCCGTGGGGTCAGTGGCTCCCCGCCCCCGCTGCTCGGTGGTCCGCTCGGAGTCGGGTGCGGGGAGAAATGGCACCAGACGGTCGTAGACATCCTGGGCTGAGTCAGGCCGCTGATGGGGCACCTTGGCCAGCAGATCCAGGACCAGCCGCTCCAGCGCCGGGTCCACCTCGGCGCGCAGCCCGCACAGCGGGGCCGGCGCCCGGTACATGTGGTCCTCCATCAGCTGGAACTCCGCCTCGGCCGTGAACGGCGGCTTCCCGGCGAGCAGTTCATGGAGGATGCAGCCCAGCGCATAGAGATCACTGCGGGGGCTGACCGCGGCCGCCTGGATCTGCTCGGGCGACATGTAGCGGCGGGTACCAATGATGTGCCCGGTGGACGTCAGCTTCGTGACATCGGTTCCGAGCACCGCGGCGACTCCGAAGTCGAGAACCTTCACGGTGCCGTCCCCGGCGACCATGATGTTGTCCGGCTTCAGGTCGCGGTGGACGACGGGCACGGCGTGCGCGTACGAGAGCACCGAGCAGACCTGCGCGGCGACGGAGACCGCCCAGGTGACCGGCAACATACCGGGCCTGGCGAGGATGTCGGTGAGCAGCGCGCCACGCACCAGTTGCATCACCATGTAGACGCCGTCCGCCGCCCGGTCGAGCACCGCGTCATGGACCGCGGGCACCCCTGGGTGGTCGAACTTGGCTGTGACCCGGGCTTCCCGCTTGAAGCGCTCGGCCAGCTCTTCCGCGTCCGGGCCCGGCGTGGTCAGGTCCCGGCGGATGAGTTTGACCGCCACGTCCCGGTTCAGGATCGGGTCGTAGCCGAGCCAGACCTGTCCCATCCCCCCGGTACTGATCCTGGTCCGCAGTTCATAGCGTTCAGCGATGACTCGTACTTCTGGCGCCACCTGCGCTGTCCTCCCCGTGCCCCGTGATCATGTGTGCCCAGTGTGGCGCGTGTCGCCGTGAACCGTCCACGGTTACGGGGAGTTGCCGTGGACGGCCCGCGCTGCCCGCGGCGGGTTCAGGCCGCGTCGTCCATGCCCAGCTCGCGGCGCAGCATGCGGAAGGCGTGCCGCCGCAGGTCGCGCTTGATCGACTCCCGGTGATCCCGGTCGTCGTGGAAGTAGTGATCCCCCAACTCGCGCACCGAGTCGATGTGCTTCACCATCTCGGCGTCCAGTACCGGGTCGATGACGTGCTTGAATCCGTCCTCGTCGTCCTGCGAGGCGGACCGCCGCACCTTCTCGTCGGCCATCACCGCCCGCAGTGGCACGATGAAGTCGTCCTCGGTGAAGTCCGTACCGAACCGCTCGTTGAACTGGTCGATCACCTTGGCCAGCGGCGATTTGTCGGGCTCAGCCGCCCCACCGGCACCACTACCGAAGCCCTTCAGTTCGACCGCGCCCTCGGCAGTCAGGCTCACGTTGACCTCCCCAACCCTTTCCAGGCGCACAGCCTCGAGCCGGGTTTCCCCGATGTCCACCCCACCCCCCTCTCGCGGGGGCAGCCTGCGCAGCAGATGCTGCCCGAAGAGGTGCAGGCGCTCCAGGTCGATGTCGATGTACGGCACGATCTGCGCAAGGAAGCTGTACTTGCGCACATAGTCGGCGAGGTCGGCCCGGAACTGCTCGGCGCTTTCGTGCTCGGCCGGCACTTCGCTGTCCCTGAGCGCGATGAACCTGTCGCGGGCGGGGTCGGTGTGCCGGTAGAGCTCCGCGTGCAGCTTCCCCCAGCGGGTACCGTCCCCGGCCGCCACGTCCTGTGCCCTGAGGTACGCCACCACGAACGACTGCATCTCGTCGACCAGCAGGATCGGCGCATCCATGACTTGATGCTGCGCGTCATAGATTAGGTTCGGGTCGGTGGGCATGGTCTGGGCTTCTTCGAAGAACGGCCGGAACTCGCTCTGGATGTCGTGCGCGTCATTCGCGAAGTCCAGGACGCAAAGATCCTGCTGGTCCTTGAGAGGATGCGTGCGGTTGAGGCGGGAGAGCGTCTGCACAGCGGCGACACCCTTCAGCTTCTTGTCGACGTACATCGTGGTCAGCAGCGGCTGGTCGAAGCCTGTCTGGTACTTGTCCGCGACCACCAAGATCCGGTACTCGCGCCAGCTCCTGGCCGACGTGCCCTTTTTGTCGTCAGCCGCGGTGTACGCGAACCTCTTGCGCAGCTCGCCCTCCGAGAAGCCGTTGAGCTTCGCCTCGGTGACCTCCTCCTCTCCCTCCTTGAGAGAGCCGGAGAAGGCGACCAGTACCCCGGGGTCCGGATAGCCGTTGTCGTCGAAGTACTTGACGATCTGCCGGTACAGCTGGAGCGCGCCGTACCGCGAACGGCACACCACCATGGCCTTGGCCCGCCCTCCCAGCCGCCTGCGGGTGTGAGCCATGAAGTGCTCCGCGATCACCCTGGCCCGCTGCACGGCGGTCTCGGTGTGACCGTGCGCGGTCAGGGCGAGCAGTGCGTTGGCCTTTGTCTTGTCGACCTCGCGTTCCGCCTCGTGCGGGTCCTCGTTGACCATCTGCCAGTACGTCTCGTACCTCACGTACTGGCACAACGGGTCGAGGATGAACTTCTCTTCGATCGCCTGCCGCATCGAATAGGTGTGGAAGGGCTCGTAAAGGCCGGTGAGCGGGTTCTTGGTGCCGAAGAGCTTCAGCGTCTTGTGCTTGGGGGTGGCGGTGAAGGCGAAGTAGGAAAGGTTCGCACTCTGCCCGCGGGCGCGGGCGGACGCGGCGAGCAGTTCGTCGGCGGTGGGCTCCGACGCTTCCGCTTCCGCCTCCATGGCTCCGGTCTCTTCGTCGTCGGCGTCGAGGCCGAGATCGCGCAGGGCTTTCTTGACGTCGGTGGCGGCTTCGCCCGACTGGGAGGAGTGCGCTTCGTCGACGATGATCGCGAAGCGACTGCCGCGTATCTCGATGGGCGACTTGCGCAGATAAGCGAGCAGCGCGGGGAAGGTCTGGAGGGTGACGATGAGGATCTTCGCCGTCTCCTGGGCAAGCGCATCCGCCAGCTGCGACGACTTCGAGCCGCCCTTGCCTCCAATCCCGAGGACCAGGCCGTTGGTCTGCTGGAAGTCCCCTATGGTTTCCTGTAGCTGATCGTCCAGGACCGTGCGGTCGGTGATCACCAGCACCTTGTCGAAAACCGACTCGTGGCCTGCGTCGTGCAGGTCGGAGAGCCGGTGGGCGAGCCAGGCGATGGTGTTCGACTTGCCGGACCCGGCGGAGTGCATGACCAGGTAGTTGTGCCCCGCCCCCTTACGCGCGGCGTGTGCGGTCAACTCCCTCACGGCATGCCACTGGTGGAAGCGCGGGAAGATCAGCTTCTTGACGGTGCTGCCGTCATCCTTCTTCTCCGTGCTCTGGTGAACGTACCGCTCCAGCAGGTCCAGCCAGGTGTCCGGGTGCCAGATCTGTTCCCAGAGGTACGAGGTCCGATACGTGCCGACGGGAGCCTCGTCGGGGATCGTCGGGTTTCCGGCACCGCCGCGGTTTCCGGGGCCGTCGGAACCTGTGTTGAAGGGCAGAAAGACGGTGTCCTTGCCCTTCAACTGGGTGGTGAGGAACACAGCGTCCGGATCGACAGCGAAGTGCGCGAGGGCGCGCTTGGCGAGGAGCGGCTCCCGGTGGTCCCGGGTCGTCCGGTACTGACGCATGGCCTCGGCGGTACCGGTACCGGTGAGCGGATTCTTCAACTCTGCGGTGGCGACGGGGATGCCGTTGACGAAGAGGGTGAGGTCGGGCTTGTTGCCCTCGTCCTTGCTGGTCGCGCCGCCCGCCGCACTGCGGGTGGCGTAGACGAGATCACGGACGACGGTGAGCCGGTTCTTGCTGTACGAGGTGAGGGCGCCGGGGTCGATCGTCTGTGACGGCTTGAAGTAGGCGAGGTCGAAGTGGATGCCGTGCGCCTTGACTCCTTGGCGGAGGGTCTGGAGGGTGCCCCTCTTGTCGATCCACTTGGCGAGGTGCTCGGCGAACGCACGCTGGGCGGTGTCGGGGTCGTTGTCGTAGTAGCCGGCGTAGTTCAGCCATGCTTTGTTCTGGGTGGCGCCGATGAAGGCGAAGACCTGTGCGGTGTCGAGGGCGAGGTCGCGGCGGTAGTCGGAGTTGAGGCCCATCTTCCAGCCGTGGGCGAGGAGCTGGTTGATGATCGCGACGCGGAACGCCTCTTCGTGGTGGACCTTGTGCTGGGGTCCTTTCGAGCCCTTGTTGCTAAACGGATTGCTGTGAATCACGGAACTCGCACCCCCCGTGCGGTGGTTACGTCGATTTGGCCGGTTACTGCGGCGGCGATCAGGGCGCTCCGGCGCTCGGCGAGCAGGGCCAGCTGCTCCCTCACCCTGCTCGCAAGGTCGCGCAATGATCCAACCTTTTTATCCAACCGAGAGGTAGTTTGATCTTGAACCTCACGAGGCGGGAACGGGAATCGAAGAACGCGCAGCTGCTCTCCAGTGAGGTGAGCGATAGTTGTGGTGTTCCCTTCCACCGCGAACACATTAAGCGCGGTAGCAGCCCGCATGCAGTAGTAGAGCCAGCGAACCGAGCTTTCACTCCTCGGACGCGCCCGATGCAAAGCCTTCTGATAGTAGATCTCCCCTACCTCGCCCTGCCAGATAGCGGAACGTCCCGGTTCTCCACCCTCGCAAATCAGAAGATCCCCAGCACGTACCTCATAGCGATTCCTTTCGTCAGGAGGGAAATTCATTCGGAGCAAGTCATGTGTTGCGATGCGATCCCACTGAACGTTCGTATTTCGAAGGTACGGCCGCAGGTGCTCACCGTCCACTCTTTCTTGGTTCAGCATTTTCCCCAGGAGCACCTCGTAGTGGTGCGAAACTGCGGCGACTGCCCAAACATCGGGGACCGACCCCAACCAGGCGAGTCCACTCTCCTTTCGCTCTCCCGGCTGGCCGGCCCCCCGAACCGCATGGATAACTGAGGCAATCTCAAGCTCACCGAGAAGTGCAAGTTGGCGGTTTCGCCTATTGATCACATGGTTGATTCTATTGATCTCCGCGTCGAGGAAGTCTGAGATCCGACGCTGTTCCTCAAACGGCGGAAGCGGCACAGCAAGCCTATTGATATCCCGCTGAAACAAGTGCGGCACACCCATGCCGTCTTTAACTGCACAGATTGCACTCTGCGTGATATCACTCGCGATTACATAGCGCAGGAAGTTGGGGTCAATGCCGTGTGAGCGAAGAACCGCAATGGATCCATTGACAGTAGCCATCCGAGGCAGGTCGCGAACGATGTTTACGATGCCAAGAGTGTTGCCGTCCTTGGCCAAAAGTACGTCCCCGACAGCAAGCTTCAGGTCCGGTGACTCCTCGTACCGGAACTCGGAGATGAAGTTGACTTCCCCGAAGTCGATCTCGGCAGCTTTGATGTTGGGCGTGGCCAAAAAGGCATATCCCTCTTCCTGGTACTCGGCAGCTGTTAGCGCCTTCCACCCAATGCGGGCATTGACCGAGGCGACCCGATCTACACGAGTCAGCTGCCAGTTCTCGGGGAGGTTCCCAAAGGCTCCTTTCACTTCGTCACCTCCCCGAGCAGCCGCTGGATCTCGATCTCCAGCGCGGCCAGCTCCGCGTCGATCGTCTCCAACGGCCTCGGCGGCTCATACACATAAAACTGCCGCGTGAACGGAATCTCGTAGCCGATCTTCGTCTTCGTGTGATCCACCCACGCCTCCGGCACGTGTTCCAAAACCTCACGCTTCATGTACGCGTCGATGTCCTCCTCCAGCGGCACGTTCTCGTAGTCACGAAGGTCAGGGTCCGGTTCCGGGTGCGGGTGCGAGTCGCCCTTCTTGATGTACTGCTTCTCGCCCTCGGGATCGCGCACTCCCACCACATCCCGTAGCGCCTTCTGGAAGGGCTTGCCCGTCGGCATCATCAGGCCCGCCGGCACCATCGCCTGACGAATCGCGTCCCACACCTCCGTTTTTGTCGCCCATCGCTCGCCCACCAGCGACTTCAGCGCATCCGCGAACGCCCCCGCATCGACTGCCCTGTCGATCGCAGCCGAAGCCCGGAGTGCAGTCAGCGTCTCCTCCGTGACCTCGAAGCGCAGTTTCAACGGCCGCTCCACGGTGATCCGCTGGTAACCGAACTCCTTCGTTTCAAGGATCTTCGCGTTCTCCGGAAGCAACTGCTCCTCGTCGGCCGCGGCAGCCACCGCCTCCATGTACATGTCCGTCACCGCCGCGATCTGAGCATCGGAGATGACCTTGCGCTTGTCCCCGAGCGACTTCCGCATCTTCGTCCACTGGCCTCGCGCGTCGAGCAGAATGACCTTGTCCTTGAGGCTCCGGCGTTTCCTGTTCGACAGGATCCAGAAGTAGGTGGAGATTCCGGTGTTGTAGAAGAGCTGGTCCGGCAGCGCCACAATGGCCTCCAGCAGGTCCTCTTCCTCCAGGATCCACCGCCGGATGTCGGACTCGCCGGATCCTGCCCCACCGCTGAACAACGGCGACCCGTTGAAGACGATCGCGATACGGCTTCCGCCCTCGAAGCCGCCCTTCCCGTCAGGATGCGCCGGCTTCATCTTCGAAATCATGTGCTGGAGGAAGAGGAAGGAACCGTCGCTGATCCTTGGCAGTCCGGCGTGGAAACGATCTCCGTTTCTGGCGAAGCGTTCCACTTCCTGCTTGACCTTCTTCCACTCCACTCCGAACGGCGGGTTCGCGACCAAGTAGTCGAACTTCTGGTCCTTGTGGCCGTCCTGGGTGAAGGAGTTCCCGGACTTGATGTTGTCCGGTTCCTGCCCTTTGATCAGCAGGTCGGACTGGCAGATGGCGTGCGACTCGGGGTTCAGTTCCTGCCCGTACAGCCCGACGGTCGTATGCGGAGCCTTGCGCTTGATGTGGTCCTCAGTCTCGCTGAGGATGCCGCCCGTCCCGCAGGCCGGGTCGAGGACCGTCCGCGTCTTGCCCGCACCCAGCGTCCCCTCATCCGGGGCCAGCAGCAGGTTCACCATCAACCGGACCACCTCGCGGGGCGTGAAGTGCTCACCGGCGGGGTTGTCCTCGGAGAACTTCCGGATGAGCTCCTCGAAGATGTAGCCCATCTGGTGGTTGTCGATGCCGTCCTTGTCGTCCGGCCCCTTCGGCAGCCGCAGATCGATCTTGGCGAATTCGCCGATGACCTGATACAGCAGCCCCCTCGCCTGAAGATCGGAGATGTGCTGATCGAAGTTGTACCGGTCGAGGATCTCCCGAGCGTTCTCGGAGAAGGCGCCGTAGTACGACTTCAGCAGTGTCTTTGCCTGCGAGTGGTCCCGGCCGATGCACTCGAAGGTGAGATTACTCGTGTTGTAGAAACCGTGCCCCGCAACTTCGCGGAGCCTCATCTCCCGGTATGCCTGCTTGCGTCCGCGCTCCTCCAGTTCCTCGACCTCCGCAAGCACTTCGGCCTTCGTCGGTTCCAGCACACAATCCAGTCGCCTCAGCACCGTGAACGGAAGAATGATCTTCCCGTAGTCATGCGCCCGGAAGTCGCCGCGCAACAAGTCGGCGACTTTCCAGATGAAGTTGATCATCTCTGAGTGCCTGCTGTGGTCCTGCTCCACCGTTGTCCTTCCGGGCCGCCGGGGCGGCGAATACTTCAGTGCGGTACGTATGCGGTCAGTGTGTCGTGTGTGCGGGGAGGCCCGCACGGGTTCAGGCCGGTGGCGGTGGCCGCAAAGCGCCTGCTGTGAGCGCGGCCCGCAACTTCCCGGCCGTCTCCTCACCCTGGAGCGCAGCCCGACGCAGAGCCGTCGTAAAGGTGTGCAGCCGCCGGAACGCCGCCCCGTATGTCTGCTGCTCCTCAAGCGGCAGCAAGGGAACTTGGAGCCTGCGCGGGTCCACTCGAACGATCGACGTCCCCTGGCTCGCCCGCTGCACATTGGCCGGGTCGGCGAGGAAACCGGCCAGGAACCACAGGTCGAGCCGCGCCTCGTCCGGGCGCAGCAGGTGCAGGTTCCTGCCGAGCAGCGCCCCCGCGTCGGTATCGTCCGTAACCCGCGCGACGGTCCTGTCCGCGGACAGCAGGGTCCCGGGGATGATCACGTCTCCGGCCCTGATCCGCACCGCGTCCTCGTCCCCTGCCGGACCGCGCCCGGATGGGGAGCGCCCCTCATTCACATCCGCAGCCGTAAGGACCGGATCGTCGCCGCCCAAATCCCCGTTGGCGCCCGTCGCCTTGGGTCTGAGCAGAGTCAGCGCCCCCGTACGAATCAGATCGGCGAGCGGGGCCATCGTCCATGGCCCGCCCGTCCGGGAGACTCCCCAATCGTCGCTCGGGGCGAGTGCCGATGCCTGCGACAGCACGGAGCCGAGGCTGTCTCGACGGCCGCTCAGGGTACGGCGGAGGTCGGCTACCGGCGGCAGGTCCCGCTCCCCCGCGAGTCGCGGCGCGGGCGTGAGGTCGACTGTGTCGTCGAGCAGATCCGTGATCGGAACGGCACGGTACACACCTGGCATGGCAGGGCACTTCTCAGGCGCTGCAAGCAGCTCTCGGTAGGTGACGGAGGGGCGCCCGCCACGGCTGTTCATGTCCGGCAACGACTTGCAATTCATGAACAACACATGGCTGGCCTCTGCGCCGTTGCCCCCTCTCGGCCTTCGCAGCACCCACAGATGCAGCCCGATGTGCGCCGGCGGAGCGGCCCCGGCAGGCAGCGCCAGCACAGCGCACAGCGCGCCGTGCCGTACGAGCGCCGCCCGGATCCGCCGCCCCGAACTCCGGGAGGCGACGGACGGCGGCAACAGCATGACCACCACACCCCCCGGCCGCACCCGCGACAGGCAGTGCTGCACCCAGGCGAGCTCAGACTCGGACCGGGACGGCAGGCCGTACTCCCAGCGGGAGTCGTACGCCAACTCGTCCGCGCCCCAGTCACGTTCGTTGTACGGGGGATTGCACAGGACCGCGTCGAACTCCCCACCCGTATGCCGGGATCGGGCGAGAGCGTCCTCGGCGTCGACAGAGCAGTGCCCTTTCCCGCCCAGCCGGAGGGAGAGCCGGGACGCGGCCAACTGGGCCAAATGCAGCTCCCGGTCCTGGCCGTCAAGCTGCGTGGCTCCCTGGATCCGGGCCACCTCCAGCAAGTCCCCCGTCCCGCATGCCGGGTCGAGTACGGCGCTCAGCGCGTCGTCCGGCGAGGCGGCCTTGGCCAGTGTCGCCATGAAGTGGGCCACCGCCGCCGGGGTCCCCGGCCCGCGTCTTCGCGACTCGCTCGCGTAGCGGTCGAGCAGGTCCGACAGGACTTCGTCCGGCGTCTGCCGTGTCGCGGCAGCCGCAAGCTCACGCATCAGCGACGCGGAACGCAGTAGGGCGAGCGGCTCAGGCATGTCCTGAAGTGCTCTGCCGATCTCGTCGAGCATGCCGTCACCGAGACCCTCGTCGTCCAGGTCCGGCCCTTCGGCATAGTAAACGTAACGCGTCTCCCGTGAGGTGTGACCTTCACGTTCCAGGAAGGCGAGGAAGAGCGCGGCCCGGGCCATCGCTTCAGTCAGCCCCGACCCCTCGGCCTCTCGCAGCAGCTCACGCCACAACTGCTGCTGCTCGGTGAACTGCGGTAGGCGGCCATGCTCGGCCAGCCACCCCTCCACATCCTCCAGCGTGAACGTGGGGCGTGATTCCGTACCGCCCGTGGGAGCGGGGAAATCGGAGTGGCGGCGCCGCCAGTTGGTCACGGTCGCGCGGCCGACGTCCGCGATACGGGCGATGTCGGAGGTACTCACCGTGGTCGGTGCGGCCATCAGCAGCCCCCTTCGTCTTCATCGAACACGCACGAACAGTACAGCACGACAGAATGTCGTTTGACAATGCTTTCAGGCGATGCTGTCATCGTTGCTATCGACGAGTGCTGTCGGTGATGGCAATGGAGGGGACGTCATGCAGAGCAACGTAGAAGTGATCACGCCCGAGCTGGCCCGCGACTGGCTGCTTCTCAACAGCAAGAACCGCCCGCTGAGCAAAGCGTTCGTCCAGCAGCTCACCCAGCAGATCGAGCGCGGCGAGTGGCAGCTCACGCACCAGGGCATCGCCTTCGACGACCACGGCGCACTGATCGACGGCCAGCACCGGTTGGAGGCTGTGGCGAAGGCGGGCGTCCCCGTGCAGTGCGTGGTGACACGCGGGGTGGCGCAGTCCGCGTTCACCGTGATGGACACCGGCCGCAAGCGCAGCGGGCGCGACGCGCTGGCCCTCGCGGGCGAGGAGCACAGTACTCACCTGGCAGCGGCCCTGCGCGGACTGCATCTCTATCTGACCGCCCCGGACTCCGCGTGGAGCGGGCAGAGCGCCGCCGTCAGTAACGATCTGCTGCTCACCGTCCTCGACCAGCACCCCGGTATGCGGGACGCTGTCCGGGCGGCAATCCCGATGAACAAGGCTTTCCGCATCACCGTGACGGCCGCCTCGGTCGGCTGGTACGCGACCACCGACGCCCGTCCCGAGCTCGATCAGCTCCCCTGGCACGAGGCCCTGGTCACCGGTGCGGGGCTGCGCATCGGTGACCCGCGGCTGACTTTGCGCAATACGCTGCTGAACCTGGCGGCCGGCAAGACCCAGCGCAGGCGCGACGACTCACGGGAGCACCTGCTCTACTACCTCAAATCCTGGAACGCCTGGGTCGAGGGCCGCGACATGAAGCTGCTCCGTCGTTCACCAGGCGAGACGATGCCGCGCATCTCGCGGCACACGGCTCGGCCCCGGTTCGCAGAAGGGGCCTGAAACATCCTGGAGAAGTTCGGCATCGGGGACAAGAGGGGGGCGGCCGCGCGGGTCAGCTCACGCGTCGTCGGACGGGACTTCGACTTCCGATTCACGTTGAGGCCCGTGCACTTTGCGTATCAAAGTCACCGATGCTCGCGCAGAGCCCCACGCGCTCCTCGCTAGCGCCTCGCCCACCGTATGCCGAATCGAGAGGAGGCCGAGGCGGAACTGGTTCGCCGACACGCGTCACTATGTCGGGCGTTGCCGGAAGCTGCCTTATTGGAGCGACTCGAACTGTTCCTCCTCAGGCAAGGACTCCGTCAGGAGCCGCTGCCAGAGCTGCTCTGCAAGGTCAACAAGCGTTCCATCCTCGCCCAGCACACCCCACTGTTTTGGCCCCTGGACCGCGCTCCACGCCTCGCGCCACTCGGCCTGCTGCCAGATATGCGTGACCAGGCCGCTTGGCGAGTAACGGCTCCCGTCAGCCTCCCAGAGCAACGGCTTGCGCCGGTCGTTGACCCAGGTCGCGTAGGCCCGGCGCGGGTCAGCGTTCAGCCAGTCCCCGATGGCCTGTTCCTCCGTCGCGCTGGGGTGGTACATCAGCCTGGTACCGGCTGGAATACGGTCATGGTCGATGAGTAGGGTCACGGTATTGGGGCGCCTAGGCGGCTTCGAGTCGTCCCGCTGCTGGTACGCAGCGAGGTCCCCGGCATCCGTACCGTCGGAAAGCGCTTGAAGGACGGCGGCGACCAGTTTTCGGGAGCGTTCCTCGCTGGCGAAGGTGCTGGTGATGTAACTTCCGCCACCAAAAAGGTGGTTCACCAGCGGAATCAGCTGGGCAAGCGTTGCCCCGACTCGCGCCGGTACGTCCTCCAGAGAGGACTCCCAACCTGAGTCTGGTTCGTCGATTCCCTCTGAGCCGACCTGCTGGGCGACCATGTGCGCCACCAGCAGAGCACCGCTGTCAGCGATCGAACCCGCCCGTCCGGTGAGCGTGGAGCGGACCTCGTGCAAGGACTCCCGCACCCGCCGCATAAGTAGGACGCTACGCCAGATCTGAAAAGCGCTCGGCCTGCGTCCGAACAGCCGGGTGTAGATGCCTCCAGGACCATCCTCCCAGAGCGCGTCGGCTGAGCCCTTCACCCGTACCGCCAGAGCCGGGTCCGGGTGAGCGCAGGCAAGGGCGGTGGCGGCCTCGCGGACCGAACATCCGAACGCCGGCGACGGCTCGATCTCACCGCGCTTGAATACGTAGTCCTTGTCAAGAGAGAGTCGGAAGTCCTCACGGATCAGACTCTGTACTGGCTTGATCGCGATGAAGTCCGACCGCTCCATGTGGTTCTGCGTGTTAGTCGCCTCGGTGATCTCGCCCGCGAACCCCTCCGGGGCACCGGAAACTGAGATGATCCGGACGGTGACATACGCCTCTCCCACCGCTTCTTCGTTCTGCTGGAACGCCCGGTGGGCAGAACTGACGGTCTGCGCACCGTTGACGACGCTTGCGTTCTCGAGGACCAGCTTGACGGGCTCACTGGGTTTTTGCTTGGCGAAGAAATGAGGCTCGATCTTGTCGCACTGAACCGTGATGCCGTTATGGCGGTACCAGAAGCCCTGCGGATCCCGGATCAGACTCTCGACGAGTGTCTGGTTGACTCCGGTTAGGCCCAGCGATCTGCGAACGTTGCGGTCGTACAACCGCTCCCCGTTGTCGGCGTACCACTGAGCGAGTTCGTCGGCCGCCACCAGCCCCGAATACGCCTGAAATGGGGTTTCCCGGGAATGCCAGCCCTGCGTCATGGTGGCGGTGAGGGTGATCGGCTCTGGGGTGAGGTCCTCGCGGACAGCACGGTGGAAGTCCGTCTGGTTCAAAACCCGGTGCTCGATGGAGCGTGTGTAGCCGCCGAACTCCTCAGCCGCTTCGACGAGTATGGCCTCAGTCTCCGTAGACAGGTGTCCTTCGCCCATGACAGCGATGACGAGGACCACCTTGCAGGTAGGCACGTCAAGCACTGACCGCACACGGTCAGCGAGACGGCGGAACCGTTCGTTGAACTGATCGAAGTCCCGGTTGTCGAGCTTCTTCAGGCCGTGCACCAGCTTGTGTGCGGCACTCGTGTCGAAGCCGGCCTTGCCTTTGTCGCTCCATTTGGCCTGGATCAGCCACAGTTCAGGAGCGGAGGCGGAGAAGGCGACGGCGTCGATACCGAAGTCGTCCCGGCCGTCGATCACCGACTCGGCAGCTTCCTCGGACGTACAGTCCGTGAGCATGCGAGCCGCTCTGGCTGACAACGCACGCGAGTTGAAGGCACTCTCACGTTCCGACGGCTGACGTTTCTCGTAGTCAGCGAGCGAGATCAGCGGATCGAACTCGCGCTTCAACGCATCGCGAACGTGTCGGACTTCCAGCGGCATTGCCTGCCTGCTCTTGCTCATCCCTGCCCCCAGTCACGACCACGCGTTTGAACTTCTCATATGCTACGAGAAACGTGGGCCAGCGGGGCTGAGGATGAGTCGGCGTCACAACTCGTGCTGACGGCAAGGCGCACCGGCCGCTCGTAGTCGGCGCTCCCGGCAGGCGCCCCGCCGCTGACAGTGACGCAGACCCCAGGGGGACGGTTTGGTTCCTTCGTGCACCATCACAGATGGCAGGCAAGGCTGATGAGGCCGGACCGAGGTCATCCCGACTTCATCAGTCACTTGTACTTTCGGGCTGCACTCCACCACATCAGCGACGTGGTGGAGTTCAGACGTTGAACCGGAACTCCACCACATCCCCGTCCTGCATCACATATTCCTTGCCCTCCATGCGGGCCTTGCCGGCGGCGCGGGCTTCGGTTACGGAGCCGGTTTCGACCAGGTCGGTGAAGGAGATGACCTCGGCCTTGATGAAGCCCTTCTGGAAGTCGGTGTGGATGACTCCGGCGGCCTCGGGGGCGGTGGCGCCCTTCTTGATGGTCCAGGCGCGGGTTTCCTTGGGGCCGGCCGTCAGGTAGGTCTGCAGGCCGAGGGTGTCGAAGCCGACGTGGGCGAGAGTGGCGAGGCCGGGCTGGTCCTGGCCGACGGACTGGAGGAGTTCCAGGGCCTCGTCCTCGTCGAGCTCGGCGAGGTCGGCCTCCAGCTTGGCGTTGAGGAAGATCGCCTCGGCGGGGGCGACCAGGGCGCGCTGCTCGTTCTTGAAGTCCTCGTCGGTCAGCTCGTCCTCGTCGACGTTGAAGACGTAGAGGAAGGGCTTGGTGGTGAGGAGGTGGAGGTCGTGGAGGAGCTCCTCCTTGCCGGAGCCCTGGACGATGCCCGCCGAGAAGAGGGTGTCGCCCCGCTCCAGGATCTCCTTGGCCGCCTCGACCGCCTTGACCTTCGGCGCCACGTCCTTCTTGATCCGCGACTCCTTCTGGAGGCGGGGCAGGACCTTCTCGATCGTCTGGAGGTCGGCGAGGATCAGCTCGGTGTTGATCGTCTCGATGTCGTCCCGGGGCGAGATCTTGCCGTCGACGTGGACGACGTTCTCGTCCTTGAAGGCGCGGATGACCTGGCAGATCGCGTCGGACTCGCGGATGTTCGCGAGGAACTTGTTGCCCAGGCCCTCGCCCTCGGAGGCGCCGCGGACGATGCCCGCGATGTCCACGAAGTCGACCGTGGCCGGCAGGACCTTCTGCGAGGAGAAGATCCCGGCCAGGGTGGCCAGGCGCGGGTCGGGCACGCCGACGACGCCGACGTTCGGCTCGATGGTGGCGAACGGGTAGTTGGCCGCCAGCACGTCGTTCTTGGTCAGGGCGTTGAACATGGTCGACTTGCCGACATTCGGCAGACCGACGATTCCGATCGTGAGCGACACGGTGGCGACTCGACTTCCGAAGGGGAGGTGGTGGGGTGGGCAGCCGCCCCGGGAGGTGATCCCTGGAGGGCCGATCCACCAGTCTACGGGGCGGGCGGGCACGCGTGGCCGCCACCGGGACCGGCCGCACCCCCGCTCCGCGCCGCCGGTCGCGAACTCGGCCGCAAGCTCGGCCAAAGCGCGTGTCCCGTAACCGGTTAATCCCACTTAGCGGCCTACCGTGGCCGGGTGGAGCAACACGAAGCGCGCACGCCCCAGTACAGTCCGCCGCGGTCCGCTCGGCCGCCCGTGGACTCCGACGCCCGGCTCCCGCGCCCCGCGGAGGCCGTGGCACCCGACCCCGACGACGCCTTTCTCTCCGCGATGCGGGCCTCCGGGTTCGCCTCGGTGCCCGCCTCCGCGCGCGGGCGCGCGTCGGCCGGGACCGCGTGGGCCCCCGCCCGCCCGGCCGTGGCCGGGGCCCCCGCCCCGTCGCCGCCCGAATCCTCGGCCGTCCACCGGGGCCGCCCCCGGCCTGTGCCCACCCCGCCGCCCGGCCGCCCGGGCCGGCTGCCGGCCGCCCGGCTCACCGGTCTGGGCTGCTGGCTGCTGGCGACGCTGGCGCTGCTGGGGTTCGCCTTCCTGGACCGTCTGCTGCTGGACGGCGCGCCGGGCGCGTACGGCGTGTGCTATCTGCTCGTGGGCATCGCCGCGGCGGTGTGGGTGCGGCCCTACGACCTGGTCTGCGCGCCGGTCACGCTGCCGATCGCGTTCACCCTCGGCGCGCTGCCGATCCAGCACGGCGGGGACGGCTTCGAGGGCCTGCTGATGGGCCTGTTCACCGTCCTCGCGCTGAGCGCCGGCTGGCTCTACGCGGGCACGCTGATCTGCGCGCTGCTCGCGCTGGTGCGCCGGGTGCTGATCATCGCCCGCCGTCGGGCCAGCCGACCGGCGAATCGACCGCGGAGCGCACCGCACGGGCAGCCGGGCCGGCCGACGGCGCGGCCGGCGAACCGGGAGCGCCCGCGGCCGGGGAACCGTCCACGGCAGGTGGCCCGCCAGCCCGAACGGCGTGCGCAGCCATCGCGGCCCCCACAATCCCCGCGTTGTTCTGAAGCTGAGCCGGCACGATCTCGGCACTGATGCCCTCGATCAGCGGCAGGAACTTCTCCGCCTTGCGGCTGACCCCGCCGCCGATCACGAACAGCTCGGGCGAGAAGAGCATCTCCACGTGGGCGAGGTACTTCTGGACCCGGTGCGCCCAGTGCTGCCAGCTGAGCGACTCGTCCTCCTTGGCCTTGGTGGAGGCGCGCTTCTCGGCGTCGTGCCCGTGCAGCTCCAGATGGCCCAGCTCCGTATTGGGCACGAGGCGGCCGTCGGTGAAGACGGCGCTGCCGATGCCGGTGCCGAGGGTGAGCAGGATGACGGTGCCGGCCCGGCCGCGGCCCGCGCCGTAGCGCATCTCGGCCAGGCCGGCGGCGTCCGCGTCGTTGAGGAGGGTGACGGGGCGGCCGCCGGCCTCGCCGCCCAGTGCGCGGGTGAGCAGCGCGCCGGCGTCCGTGCCGATCCAGCTCTTGTCGACATTCGCCGCGGTACGGGTCGTCCCGTCGGTGACCACTCCGGGGAAGGTCGCGCCGACCGGTCCGGACCAGCCGAAGTGGTCCACGACCTCTCGGACGCCGTCCGCGACCGCTTCCGGGGTGGCCGGATGCGGGGTCAGTACCTTGTGGCGCTCGTCCGTGAGATCGCCGCGTTCCAGATCGACCGGGGCGCCTTTGATGCCCGATCCGCCGATGTCCACACCGAAGACCTTCATGGGAAAAGGCTAGGCGCCGACGGGGCGGCGCGCCCCCGGGATGGGCACACGCCCGGTCCCGGAAGCACGGCGGCAGGGGGCCCGGTCAGCCCTCGGTGGCGGCCTTCGCCTCGGCGCGCAGGTCGCGGCGCAGCTCCTTGGGCAGCGAGAAGGCGATGGACTCCTCGGCGGCCGTGAGGGTCTCGACGTCCTCGTAGCCGCGCTCGGCGAGCCAGTCCAGGACGCCGTGGACGAGGACCTCGGGGACCGAGGCACCGGAGGTGACGCCGACCGTGTCCACGCCCTCCAGCCAGGCCTCGTCGATCTCGTCGGCGCCGTCGACGAGGTGCGAGGCGCTCGCGCCGGCGCCCAGCGCCACCTCGACGAGGCGTACGGAGTTCGAGGAGTTCTTGGAGCCGACGACGATGACGAGGTCGGCCTCCGCGCCCATCTGCTTGACCGCGGTCTGGCGGTTCTGGGTGGCGTAGCAGATGTCGTCGCTGGGCGGCGAGAGGAGGTTGGGGTAGCGGCCCTTGAGGGCGTCCACGGTCTCCATGGTCTCGTCGACCGACAGGGTGGTCTGGGAGAGCCAGACGACCCGGTCCGGGTCGCGGACCTCGACGTTGGCGACGTCCTCGGGGCCGTCGACCAGGGTGATGTGCTCGGGGGCCTCGCCGCTGGTGCCGATGACCTCTTCGTGGCCCTCGTGGCCGATCAGGAGGATGTCGTAGTCCTCCTTGGCGTAGCGGACGGCTTCCTTGTGGACCTTGGTGACGAGGGGGCAGGTGGCGTCGATGGTGGCGAGCTTGCCGCGCTTGGCCTCGTCGTGGACGACGGGCGCCACGCCGTGGGCGGAGAAGATGACGATGTTGCCCTCGGGCACCTCTTCGGTCTCTTCGACGAAGATCGCGCCCTTCCGCTCCAGGGTCTTGACGACGTACTTGTTGTGGACGATCTCGTGACGCACGTAAACGGGGGCGCCGTACTGCTCCAGGGCCTGCTCCACGGCGATCACGGCGCGGTCCACGCCCGCGCAGTAGCCGCGGGGGGCGGCGAGCAGGACCTTGCGCCGGCCGCTGCGGGGCGATGCGTCGTCGCCCGGGGTGGTGGCGGGCTTCGGGCTGGGCGAGGAAGTCATGCGTCCCATCGTAAGGGCGTGCCACCGTCCCGGAAGATCGCGCCGTGGCCGCAGACTGGGGTGCGACGCGGGCGAGGAGGATCGATGCCGGGCAGGGACGGTGGTGGGGCGGGCGATGCCACGGGCCGTGCCGCGCGGGAAGCCGGCGGGGACGACGGCGGGGGCGCGCTGCGGCGGACGCTGACCTCCCGGGATCTGATCGTCTACGGGCTGCTGTTCATCGCCCCGATGGCGCCGGTGGGGATCTTCGGCACCCTCCAGGCCACCTCGCACGGGGCGGTGACGGCCGTCTATGTCGTCGCGACCGCCGCCATGGGGTTCACCGCGTACTCGTACGCCCAGATGGTGCGGGTCGCCCCGCGGGCCGGGTCGGTCTACGCCTACGCCCGGGCGGGGCTGAACGAGAGTGCCGGGTTCCTCGCCGGGTGGATGGCGCTGCTGGACTATCTGCTGGTCCCGGCGGTGGCGTATCTGTTCTCCGGGATCGCGCTGCACGCGCTGGTGCCGTCCGTGCACGCGTGGGTGTGGACGGCGCTGGCGGTGGTCGTGACGACGCTGCTGAACCTGTGGGGGGTGCGGACCGCGGCCCGGGTCGGCTTCGCGGTGCTGGCGATGGAGATCGTGGTGCTCGGGGTGTTCGTGGTGTCGGCGCTCGTCGAGCTGCTGTCCCACGGGGCGCGGCGGGGCTGGTCCGAACCGCTGACCGGCGCGGGCGGCTTCGCGGCCGGGGCGGTGCTGTCCGCGGTGTCGGTGGCGGTGCTGTCGTATCTGGGCTTCGACGCGATCGCCTCGTTCGCGGAGGAGGCCGCCGGGCGGCCGGCGGGCGGGGCCGACCGGGACCTCGGGGACGGTGACCGGGCCGACGGGGGGCCGGAGCGGGTGGCGCGGGCGGTGCTGACGTGTCTGGTGGTGGCCGGGGTGCTGTTCGCCGCGCAGACGTACCTGGCGGCGCTGCTGATGCCGATGAGCGCGGCGGAGCTGGCGGCGCACCCGGCGGAGCAGGGAAACGCCTTCTACGCGACGGTCGACGCGACGCTCGGCCGCCCGCTGCACGGCCTGGTGGCGGCGAGCAAGGCGATCGGGGCGGCGTTCGCGGCGCTGGCGGGGCAGGCGGCGGCCGGGCGGCTGCTGTTCGCGATGGCCCGCGACCGGCGGCTGCCGACGGGCATGGCGAAGGTGGCCGCGGACAGCGGGGTGCCGCGCCGGGCGCTGCTGGGCGCTGCCATGGTGACGCTGGGCGCGGCGGTGGGGGCGGCGCGCAGGGATGACGGGCTGGCGCTGCTGTCCTCGATCGTGAGCGTGGGGGCGCTGACCGCGTTCGGGCTGCTGCACGCGTCGGTGATCGGCTGGTTCCGCTTCCGGGCGCGCGAACGGGCCGGGCCGGCGGGCGTGCTGCGGCACGTGGTGGCACCGTCGCTGGGCCTGGCCGTGGTGGCCGCCGTCCTCGTCAAGGCCTCCGGGACCGCGCAGCTCGTCGGCGGGTGCTGGCTGGTGGTGGGGGCGGTGGTGCTGGTGGTGCAGCACCACCGGGGCGTCCGGAGCCGCGGCGGGCGGGCGGGGGACGGCGCCGGGCGGGGCTGAGCGCGCGGGGCCGGGCGGCACGGCGGGCTCCCGGCCGGACCACGGCCCGCGCGGCCGCGGCCACTGTCGGTGGCCGCCGCTACTCTCGCTCGTATGGCTGTTTCCACGTCCCCCGAAGCGCCGATCCCGGTCGGCGAGGTGTCCCGGCTCATCGGCGGCTGGATCGACCGGCTCGGCGCCGTCTGGGTCGAGGGGCAGATCACCCAGCTCTCCCGGCGGCCCGGCGCGGGCGTGGTCTTCCTGACCCTGCGCGACCCGTCGCACGACATCTCGGTGAGCGTGACGTGCTACCGCCAGGTCTTCGACAGGGTCGCCGAGGTGGTCGGCGAGGGCGCCCGGGTGGTGGTGCACGCCAAACCGGAGTGGTACGCCCCGCGCGGCCAGCTGTCCCTGCGGGCCGCCGAGATCAAGCCGGTCGGGGTCGGTGAACTCCTCGCCCGGCTGGAGCAGTTGAAGAAGTCGCTGGCGGCGGAGGGGCTGTTCGCGGCGGACCGCAAGAAGCCGCTGCCGTTCCTGCCGCAGTTGATCGGCCTGGTCTGCGGCCGGGCGAGCGCGGCGGAGCGCGACGTCCTGGAGAACGCCCGGCACCGCTGGCCGGCCGTCCGCTTCGCGGTGCGCAACGTGCCGGTGCAGGGGGTCCATGCCGTCCCCCAGGTGATCGGCGCGGTCCAGGAGCTGGACGCGCTGCCCGAGGTGGACGTGATCATCGTGGCGCGCGGCGGCGGCAGCGTGGAGGACCTGCTGCCGTTCTCCGACGAGCAGCTGGTGCGGGCGGTGGGCGCGGCCGCGACGCCCGTCGTCTCGGCGATCGGCCACGAGCCGGACACCCCGCTGCTCGACCTGGTCGCCGATCTGCGGGCCTCGACGCCGACGGACGCGGCGAAGAAGGTCGTGCCGGACGTCGGCGAGGAGCTGGCCCGGATCGGCCAGCTGCGGGAGCGGGCGTGGCGCGCCATCGACGGCCTCGTCCAGCGCGAGGAGCGGGGGCTGCACGCCGCGCTCCAGCGGCCGTGCATACAGCGGCCGCAGCGGATGGTCGAGGACCGCGAGGAGCAGGTCACGGCGCTGCTGGAGCGCGGCCGGCGGACCCTGGGGCATCTGCTGGACCGTGCCGACTCCGAGCTGTCGCACACCCTGGCCCGGGTGGTCGCGCTCTCGCCCAAGGCGACGCTGGAGCGCGGCTACGCGGTGCTGCAGAAGCCGGACGGGTCGGCGGTGCGCGGCCCCGGCGAGGTGGGCGCGGACGAGGAGCTGCGGGCCCGGGTCGCCGAGGGCGCGTTCCGGGTGCGGGTGAGCGGTGATCCGGGCACCGATTCGGCCCCGGCATAGGACGACGACGGACTCTTAGGGTGGGACACATGGCGAAGGCGAAGACGGACGGCGCGGCGGACGCGGAGCAGGGCACGGCGGTGGGTGCGGAGCCCGGCGCGGCGGCCGCCGTGGAACCGGTGGACTCCACGCTCGGCTACGAGCAGGCGCGGGACGAGCTGATCGAGGTCGTCCGCAGCCTGGAGGCGGGCGGCACGACGCTGGAGGAGTCGCTCGCGCTGTGGGAGCGCGGCGAGGCGCTGGCGAAGGTCTGCCGCCGCTGGCTGGACGGCGCCCGGGCGCGGCTGGACGCGGCACTGGCGGAGTCGCCGGACGAGGCGGAGGCCGGGCGCGCCTGACCCCGGCGCAGAAGCCGGATCCTCCCCCTCCGCTCGGCGACGAGGAATCGACGCCCTTGTGAAGCACCTCACAATGACTCGGATTTAGTTGAAATTTAATCTATCTGCCTTAGAGTAAAAGCCGATAGAACCCCGCAGTGGGTTGTGGCGGCCCCACGGTCCGCCGCGCCGCCCACCGCTGACCGTTGACCACGCTGACCACGAGGTGCCCCTATGTCTCTCGCCCTTGACGCCGCCGCGCAGGACCTCCTCTTCCGCGAGGCCCAGACCGCCAACACGTTCACGGACGAGCCGGTGACGGACGAGCAGGTCCAGGCCGTCTACGACCTGGTGAAGTTCGGCCCGACCGCCTTCAACCAGTCGCCGCTGCGGATCACCCTGGTCCGCTCCCAGGAGGCCCGTCAGCGCCTGGTCACGCACGCCATGGGCGCCAACGGCCCGAAGACCCTCAGCGCGCCGCTGACCGCGATCCTCTCCGTGGACCTGGAGTTCCACGAGAAGCTGCCGCACCTCTTCCCGCACGCCCCGGGCATCAAGGACGCCTTCTTCTCCGAGGCCGCGTCCCGCGAGGCCGCCGGCACCCAGAACGCCACCCTCCAGGCCGGCTACTTCATCGTCGGCGTCCGCGCCGCCGGCCTCGCCGCCGGCCCGATGACCGGCTTCGACTTCACCGGCATCGACAAGGAGTTCTTCGGCGACGGCAAGCAGAAGTCGTTCCTGGTGATCAACATGGGCAAGCCGGGCGCCGAGGCCTTCTTCCCACGCTCGCCGCGGCTCACCTTCGACGAGGCCGTCACCACCGTCTGAGCACCGCCGGGGCCCCACCGGAGCCCCTCGTGACGAGAGGCCGCCGCATCCCTGCCGGGTGCGGCGGCCTCCTCGTACGCCAGGGCCCCACCGGCGTTTTCCCGCCGGTGAGGCCCTGTGTTCACGTCATTCGCGGGCCGCGGCCGGGCGGCCCGGGGCTCAGCCCTTCTTCGCCACCAGTGCGGCGGCCAGGTCGGCGAGCCGGCCGTACGGCGCGGTGCCCGTGACGACCGTGGTCACCCCGGGCTCCTCGCGGACCAGCGCCCGGTACTTGTCGCCCTGGTAGCGGTCCCACTTCTTGCTGCCGACGGCCTGCTTGCCCTCGGCCTTGGTCGCGCCGAGCGTGACGTCCTTGATGAACTTGCGCGGGGCCGCGTCGCTCTGCTCGACGGACGCGTACTGCTGCTCCGGGTCGAGCATGCCCAGATGCCAGGCGCCGCCCTTGCCGTCCTCGCTCGCCCGGTAGGACACGGAGGTGGCGCGCCAGGTCCCCGGCAGCCCCTGGGGCGCGGCGACCGCATACGGTGCCGCCCGCCGGGCCGTGATCAGCTCCACGCGGTAGTCGACCGCCTTGACCGCGGTGCGCTCCGCGTCGGTGCTCTCGTCGTGCGGGATGAAGACGTAGATCACCCCGACGAGAATGCCGATCACCGCCAGTGACAGGACCATGTCCCGCACCGTCTGCCTGCCTCGCATACCTGCCACGCCCCTATCGTCCCCCATCCCCGAGGCGGCTCGGACACACCCCCCGGCAAAGCCCGCCACCTGCGCGAACGTCCCTAATCGCGGCACCCGGTCGGCCGCTCATGCGTAGGGCCCTCTGCTCATTTTGGCGACCGGAAGATAATGTGAGCCTCTGGGGGAAACCCCGCACCGCCGCACAGCCGCCCTCCTCCTTCACGGCCGTCGCCGTACAGAAAGGTCGCTCGATGACCGAGCATCATCTCCCGTCCCCACTCGAGGTCAGCCCCGAGGCCCCGGACCGCAACCTCGCCCTGGAGCTCGTCCGGGTCACCGAGGCCGGTGCCATGGCATCGGGCCGCTGGGTGGGGCGAGGTGACAAGAACGGCGCGGACGGCGCGGCGGTCAAGGCCATGCGCGCCCTGATCCACACGGTGTCGATGAACGGCGTCGTGGTCATCGGCGAGGGCGAGAAGGACAACGCCCCGATGCTCTACAACGGCGAGCGCGTGGGCGACGGGACCGGCGCGGAGTGCGACGTGGCCGTGGACCCGGTGGACGGCACGACGCTGACCGCCAAGGGCATGGCGAACGCGGTGTCCGTGATGGCGGTGGCCGAGCGCGGCTCGATGTTCGACCCGTCCGCGGTCTTCTACATGGACAAGATCGCCACGGGCCCGGAGGCGGCGGACTTCGTCGACATCACGGCGCCGGTGGCGGTGAACATCAAGCGGATCGCGAAGGCGAAGAAGTCCTCGGTCGAGGACGTCACCGTGGTCATCCTGGACCGGCCGCGCCACGACGGCCTGGTCAAGGAGGTCCGCGAGGCCGGGGCCCGGATCAAGTTCATCGCCGACGGCGACGTCGCCGGCGCGATCATGGCGGCCCGTGAGGGCACCGGCGTCGACCTGCTGCTGGGCATCGGCGGTACGCCCGAGGGCATCATCGCGGCCTGTGCGCTGAAGTGCCTGGGCGGCGCCTTCCAGGGCAAGCTGTGGCCCAAGGACGACGAGGAGCGTCAGCGGGCACTGGACGCCGGGCACGACCTGGACAAGGTGCTGGAGATCAACGACCTGGTCCGCGGGGACAACGTCTTCTTCGTCGCCACCGGCATCACCGACGGCGAGCTGCTGCGCGGGGTGCGCTACCGCGCCGAGAACGCCTACACCCAGTCCCTGGTGATGCGGTCGAAGTCCGGCACCATCCGCCAGATCGACTCCCAGCACCGGCTGTCCAAGCTGCGCGCCTACAGCTCGGTGGACTTCGAGCGCCCCAGCTAGCAACGCCCCGGCGGGACCCGCCGGTCGCGCACACACCTCGCCCCCGCCGGAGAGTCTCCGGCGGGGGCGAGGTGGCCCGGACGCCCGGTCGCGCCCGACGAGCCGAAGCCGAGGTCGCGGTGGTCAGCCTGCCGCGGGCATCGGGGCCGCACGCGGGAGTTCGGCCTCCCGGCGCCGGCGCCGGGTCAGCACGACCCGCCGCTCGGCCGCGGTCAGTCCGCCCCAGACGCCGTACGGCTCGGGCTGGAGCAGCGCGTGCTCCCGGCACTCGACCATCACCGGACAGCGCGCGCAGACCCGCTTGGCGGCCTCCTCCCTGGCCAGCCGCGCGGCGGTCGGCTCCTTCGACGGAGCGAAGAACAACCCGGCCTCGTCCCGCCGGCACACCGCCTCCGCATGCCAGGGGCCGGCCTCGTCACGATCAGGCACTTGCGGGGGCGGAACGACAGCGGCATCCTGCAGAGTCTGATGCGGTAGCAGCACGGTCTACTCCTGACGACGGCTTCGGCGAGAGAATCACCCTTGCCCGTCTCGCTGCGCACGGCCTTTTCGCACCCCGCAGCCGCACGAGAGACGATGCACCAGCCCTACCCGCTGTGCGCACGCTTATGCACACCGTGGCGATCGTGCGACTACAGGAAAACCGCCGCTGACGGCCTTTCCCGCACGGGCAGTTGCGCCGTGGCCCGGGGTTGGCGGCTCCGCCCCGGGCCCCGTCCCCCTCACCCGCGGAAGCGGTCCCGGTGTGCGCGGCGCGCGGAGCGCAGCTGTTCGTGCATGTCGCGCCGCTCCTTGCGGAGGTACGCGTGGCGCTCGCGGTGCTCCTCCAGCAGGTGCGCATGGGCTTCGAGGTGGCCCTCGCGCAGCTCGCGGCGGCCCTCGCGCAGCCGGTCGCGCAGATCGCGGATCCAGGCGCCCCGCTTGGGCCGGGCGTCCACACTGCCCAGCACGGCAAGGCCGTTGACCAGCACCTGCGGGGCGTCGGCGTCCTCCGCGTCGTTGGTCTTGACCTCGAAACTGCCCAGCACGCCGGAGCCGTTGCTGCGCAGCGTGACGTTCTCCGGCACCCGGATGTCCACGCTGCCGAAGATCGAGGTCGCGTTGATCTGGACCTGCTGCTGCGGGAAGACCGCCTCGGTCAGGTCGATCTCGACGGAGCCGAAGAACGCGAAGGCGTTGATCCGCGCGGGCACCCGCCAGCGGCCCTTGCGGACCGAGGCGCTGAAGACCGCGACGAGATTCTGGTCCGGCACCGGGGCGCCGGAGCCCTGCGCAGGGCCGCCGGGCTCCGGCTGCGGACGGCTGCCGGCCGGCGCGGGCAGGTCCCGCAGGACGGGCTCCAGCTCGCCCATGGTCTTGGAGCGGTAGACCGTGTCGATCCGCTCGGCGTGCTCCTCCGGATCGAGCCGGCCCTCCGCGAGGGCCTCGCGGAGGATCTCGGCGACCCGGTCGCGGTCCGCGTCGGACGCGCGCAGGTCGCCCTCGGCCACCGCGGCGGGCGGCTGCTTGGTCAGTTGCACCGGCGGCGCGTCCGGCGGCCGGTCCTGCTTCTGTAGCGGTCCGGGCGGGGTCTGTGGGCCCGGTCGTCCCCCGTTGTCGTCAGTCACCGCCCCAGCGTACCGAAACGCGATAGATCGCGACCAGGGTCCGGCACGGGAGAGACGACGGATCAGGCCACGGCGGGCGGCGGGACGGCCACGGGCCCCGTACCGGCGCACGGCAGGGGCCGCGCGCGCCTACTGAGCCTTACCTCACAGCCGTGCCGGGCCGCCAGGGTTCTACGCTGTTCAGGCGCTGCCGTAGATGCCAGCCGGACCTCTCCGAGTAAGGAATGACCTTCAATGCCGGAATTCGCCTACACCGACCTGCTCCCCGTAGGTGAGGACACCACCCCGTACCGCCTCGTCACCGCGGAGGGCGTGAGCACCTTCGAGGCCGACGGACGGACGTTCCTCAAGGTCGAGCCGGAGGCGCTGCGCAAGCTGGCGGCCGAGGCGATGCACGACATTTCGCACTATCTGCGCCCGGCCCACCTCGCCCAGCTCCGCACGATCCTGGACGACCCCGAGGCCAGCGCCAACGACCGCTTCGTCGCGCTCGACCTGCTGAAGAACGCCAACATCGCCGCCGCGGGCGTCCTGCCCATGTGCCAGGACACCGGCACCGCGATCGTGATGGGCAAGCGCGGCCAGCAGGTCCTGACCGAGGGTGGCGACGAGGAGGCCCTCTCCCGCGGCATCTACGACGCCTACACCCAGCTGAACCTGCGCTACTCGCAGATGGCCCCGCTGACGATGTGGGACGAGAAGAACACCGGCTCCAACCTCCCGGCGCAGATCGAGCTGTACGCGACCGACGGCGGCGCCTACAAGTTCCTCTTCATGGCCAAGGGCGGCGGCAGCGCCAACAAGTCCTTCCTCTTCCAGGAGACCAAGGCGGTCCTCAACGAGGCCTCCATGATGAAGTTCCTGGAGCAGAAGATCCGTTCGCTGGGCACCGCGGCCTGCCCGCCGTACCACCTCGCCATCGTCGTCGGCGGCACCTCCGCCGAGTACGCGATGAAGACCGCCAAGTACGCCTCCGCGCACTACCTCGACGAGCTGCCCGCCGAGGGCTCGCCCACCGGCCACGGCTTCCGTGACAAGGAGCTGGAGGAGAAGGTCTTCGAGCTGACGCAGAAGATCGGCATCGGTGCGCAGTTCGGCGGCAAGTACTTCTGCCACGACGTCCGCGTGGTCCGCCTGCCCCGCCACGGCGCGTCCTGCCCGGTCGCCATCGCGGTGTCCTGCTCCGCCGACCGCCAGGCCGTCGCGAAGATCACCGCCGAGGGCGTCTTCCTGGAGCAGCTGGAGACCGACCCGGCGCGCTTCCTGCCGGAGACCACGCACGAGGAGCTGACCGAGGGCGCGGGCCCCGACCTCGACGCGGTCGCGGTCGACCTCAACCGCCCGATGGACGAGGTCCTCGCCGAGCTGACCCGGCACCCGGTCAAGACCCGGCTGTCGCTCACCGGCACCCTGGTCGTCGCCCGCGACATCGCCCACGCGAAGATCAAGGAACGCCTGGACGCCGGCGAGGAGATGCCGGACTACCTCAAGAACCACCCCGTCTACTACGCGGGCCCGGCGAAGACCCCCGAGGGCTACGCGTCCGGCTCCTTCGGCCCGACCACGGCCGGCCGGATGGACGCCTACGTCGAGCAGTTCCAGGCGGCCGGCGGCTCCAAGGTGATGCTGGCCAAGGGCAACCGCTCGCAGCAGGTCACCGACGCCTGCCACGCGCACGGCGGCTTCTACCTCGGCTCCATCGGCGGCCCGGCGGCGCGCCTGGCCCAGGACTGCATCAAGAAGGTCGAGGTCCTGGAGTACGAGGAGCTCGGCATGGAAGCGGTCTGGAGGATCGAGGTCGAGGACTTCCCCGCCTTCATCGTCGTCGACGACAAGGGCAACGACTTCTTCCAGGACCCGGCCCCGGCTCCGACGTTCACGAGCATTCCGGTGCGCCCGGGCAGCTGACGCCCCCGGCCCCACCGGCAAGACCCCGCAGAGCCCCTGACTTGGCGTCAGGGGCTCTGTTGCTGACGCCGTCCTGCAAGGGGCCGGAATCCGGAGTGCCCGGGCCCGGCTCTGCTTTCCAGTCTGGAAACTCGAACCCCTTGCGCGTGTGGTCAGTTGCTCGCGAGCGTCGACCAAGACGCCACGCGGTAGGCCAGGAAGGGAACGCGTGAAGGTCACCGAGCTTGTGAGTATCTGCGCTCTCTGTGAGTACCTGCGCTCTCAAGGACTGCCCGACCCTCTATGCCACCTATGCCACCGAGAGAGGCACTCTGCTGGTACAGGGGTTTTCTTCGTCGTCCTGGTCCGGAAGGGGTTTCGTGGCGCCTGAGACCCTCGGCGAACTGTTCGATGCCTTCGAGCCGGAGGCGTTCCGGCTGGAAACCCTGGACGACTACAGCAAGTCGGGAAACGTGAACGACCCCGTACTTGCGGTGCGAACTGGGTTGGGGTTATCGGAAGAACGCGACGGGCGGCGAAGAGTTCTTCATCCTCGGCACCACCGATCAACCGAAGCCCTTGGAGGGGATTCCCGATTTCGGGCTGATGGACAGCCTTAAACCGGGGGTCATGAGCTATTCGGAGGACGGAACATTCCTCGGAGCCGACATCCTGGCCTCGAAGCGCGCAGAGGAGTTCCGCGCATCCCGTGATGCGGCGATGGCGCACTCCGTGCCGTTCTCCGGATGGTGGGCGCAGCACAGCGAGTGAAGAGAGGAGAGCTGCCGGACCGCCGGACCAGCCGCGAAGCGGGCCTACCCCCGCCGCGCCGCGCTGCGCCTGAGATGGGCGCGTACGGCGCGCTGGGCGACCGGGCCCAGGTCCTCCAGTACGCCGACCAGTCCGGACAGTTGCTCCAGCGCGTCCAGGGCCGCAAGCGCCCCCTCCGGGTCCACGCCCTCGTACAGCTCCAGGCCGACGAAGCCCGCGGCGAGCGCCCGGGAGAGGCCGGCGACGTCCACGAAGGCGGCGATCGGCGTCCCGGCCAGTACCCGGGCCAGCACCGCTTCGATCTCCTCGATCCACGAGGCGAGTCCGGCGGCGGTCGCGGGGGCGAGGCGGGGCTGGGTCTGGGCGCCGGCCAAGAGCTGGGCGAGGACGGCGACATGACCGGCGGCACGCTCCTCGGCATGCAGTTCCCGGCCCAGTTCCAGGAATTCGGCGAGGCTGCCGACCCGGCCGAAGCGTTCGCGGTAGTGGGCGACGCGCTGCTCCGCGCCGTAGCGGCAGGCTGCGGCGAGGAGTTCGTCGACGCTGCCGAAGTGGTAGAAGACCAGGGCCTGGTTGACCCCCGCGGCGGCGGCGATGGTGCGGGCCGAGGTCTTGGCAAGGCCCTGTTCGGTGAGCGTCCGCAGCGCACCGGCGAGCAGTTTTGTACGGGTGTCGGTGCTCACGTCCGCGCCTCCTCGCGCACCGGCCGCAGCCCCGCGCGTACGCCGCGCTCGGCGACGTTCACGAACTCGGCGTCGAAGGACCCCTCGTAGCCGAAGAGCGGCCCGAACCGCCGGTTGCCGACCCGCACCTGGATACGGAAGCGCCCGGCCGCCTCGTCGTACGACTCGCGCACCACGGCATCGCCCCCGATCAGGTCCGGAACCCGGAGGTCGACCGGCCCCTCCCGGAAGCGGTGCTCGCCGGAGCGGATGACCAGGGCGCCGGTGTCGTCGACCGTGAAGTGGAGGTCGGTGGCGAGGTGCTGGTGGGTGCCGAGGTAGTCGACGACGCAGCCGCGCTCGGGGCTGTAGACCATGGTCGCGTCGAAGCGGCGGGGGCGGCTCGGGGGGCTCGGGCGGCTCGGGGGGCTCGGGAAGGAGAAGGTCCGGACGAAGGTGACGGTTTCGCGGCCGAAGGAGTCGGTGTACGGGACGTTCTCGATGACGAAGGGGATGTCCCGTCCGGTCTGCGGGACGAGGATGTTGCGGCTGCCGCCGAGCGCCAGGAACGGCCGGACGAAGCTGCGGCCGTGCCAGATGCGGTCCATCGTGCCCCGCCCGACGCACGCCTCACCGCTGTCCAACCCGACGGAGAAGCGCCGCCGGATCTGTGGGTGCAGCCGGTCGAAGTCGGCGCCCAGGGCGCGTTGGAATATCGAGGTCATGACTGCTCCAGGGTGGCGAGAAGGGCGGTCGGCGCGGCAGCGCTCCCGCTGCGGCCCGCGGCCCGCTCGGGAGGGCGGCGCAGACAGCGGCGGGCCGCGGGAGTGACGGACAGCGGCGGCAGCAGCAGCGCGGCGGCCGCCACGGCCGGTACGGTCGCGGCGAGTACGGCCCCTGTGGCCACCGGGGCCACGGGGGCCAGGGCCGCGGTGGTGACGACGGCGGCGATACGGACGAACAGCTCCGCGAGGGCGTGGCACAGCGACCGCTCGGGGGTGATCCCGCGCTCGCACCACAGCCGCAGCCGGTCGAAGGACCAGGCGGTGGCCCAGCCCATGAGCGGCCGGAAGAGGAGCCGGTCGACGCCCCGGCCGAAGCGCCCCCAGCGCGGGCGGTAGTCGTAACCGGTGAGGAACCGCAGCGCCTCGCCGTCCGGGATGTACCGCCAGTACCCGCGGCCCTCCTCGATGAGCGACAGCGGATGCGCCGAGAAGAAGCGGAGCGCGGAAGTCCGGGTGCCGTCCGGCCGGTTGCGTTCCCCGGCCGAGACGCCGGTGCCGTCGACCGTGAGCAGCGGAAGCACGCGGGTGGCGTAGCGGAAGTGCTGTGGCTCCCCCGGCTCGCACGGCAGGTAGTCGATCTCGCTGAACCGCAGGTCCCAGCGTTGGTGCCGGTCCGGGAGCTGACTCCGGTCCCACACCTCGTCGATCCCGGCGCGGATGCGCGCCTCCACGTACAACCCCATGCGACTTCCTCCACCCCAGGAGTTTGAGCGACTGCTCAAAACGCAGCGTAGAGCGTTTTGAGCAGTCGCTCAAGTGGGTGTCCTGGACGGGAGGTTGTCCAGGCGTGGGAATCAGCTACCGCCCTGGTCGCCCGCCCGGGGGCACGGGTCGCGGTGGCGAGGACAGGCACACGGCGGCCACACCTGCGAAAGCCCGTAGAGGTCCCACCCGTCCCCGCCGAGGACGTGCAGCGGCTCCCGCTCCTCCGTCACGGCCCCGTCCCGGGTCGTCCGGTAGACCCGCAGCGTCATCAGCGACTGCCGGGGCGGCGGGCCCGGCGGCGGCATGGAGGCCGTGCTCACCAGACCACCTCGGCGGGCCGGCGGCGACGCACCCGGCCCGGCAGCGGTGGCGGGTTCCACGGCCGTACGAGGACCGTACGGGCGGACGCCGGGCGGTGCGCGCAGGGGCCGACGAGCCGGTGCCGCCCCGACGCCCGCGGAATGAGTAAAGCCCCCACGCGGGCGAGGCAACGGGCCATAGGCTCCAGCATGTTGACGCTCCTTCTGGATCAGGCGTTGGCCATGCCCCGGGACCGTGTGCGCGGCCACCGGGGTAATTACCTTCTGTGCCCTCATGGTTGCTCTGTGGTGGCTACGATCAACAGAGGGTTGCTGTCCCACGTCCAGCCATGGGACAGAGGAGGAACGGGCCGATGGCATTTGAGCCGCATGACCTCTCACCGGACCGCTCGGCGCGCGACCTGTTCGGCGCCAGGCTCCGGTACCACCGCGAGAAGGCGGGCTTTTCCCTCAGAGGCCTCGCCGAGGAACTGAACTACAGCAAGTCCCACCTGGCACGCATCGAGCGGGCGGAGTCGCTGCCGTATGACGACCTGCCAGCGAGACTGGACGTCTGCTTCGGTACCGACGGACTCTTCACGAGTCTGTATGAACTCGCGCGGAAGGAGCCGTTCCCGCGCAGGTTCCGCCGTGTGATCGAGATTGCGAGCCGGGCAACCGTCATCCGGCAGTACGCGAGCGCCACCGTCCCTGGCCTGCTCCAGACGTCAGAGCTTGCGCTACGGTCGCTGCGCTGCGGCCATCCGTACGCTCCGGACGCGGAAATCGAGGCAATGGCGGCGGCCCGGATGGCCCGGCAGGCCAGGCTGAGCGCACCGAAGCCACCCAGGTGCTGGTTCATCCTGGACGAGGCGGTGCTGCGCCGCCGGGTCGGCAGCCCCGATGTGATGCGTCACCAGATGATGTCCCTGATCGAGAGCGGGACAGCGCCGCACGTGACCATTCAGGTCCTGCCTTACGACGCGGGCGAGCATGCCGAAATGGGGGGTTCGCTGACCCTTTACACGCTGCCCGACCAGCCGCTGCTGGCCTACCTGGAAGGCAGCCGGTCCGGAACGATCATCGAGGACCGGGGCGACGTGGTGGAGCTGGAGGAGTCCTACGATCTGCTCAAGGCCATGGCCCTCTCACCTCGTGACTCCGAGGCGATGGTCCGAGCAGCGATGGAGGACTGGACACCATGCGAACCGCCCCAGACCTGAGCACGGTCGCCTGGCGCAGGAGTAGTTACAGCAACAATGCCGGAGGCGAGTGCGTCGAGGTCGCCGACCACTACCCCGGCCTCGTCCCCGTCCGTGACTCCAAGAACCCCCTCGGCCCCGCCCTGCTCATCCCGGACGGGGCCTGGGACGCGTTCATAGGGAGCCTGAAGGCCGGACGCCCCGCAGGCAGGTGACATCGGAGCGGTGCCCGGGAACAGATCGCCGTTCCCGGGCACTGACATAGGTATGAGTGACAACAGCGCATTCGGCGACTCCGGCGGCTTCCGGACCGAGCACGACTCCATGGGCGAGGTGCGGGTGCCCGCGCACGCCAAGTGGCGGGCGCAGACCCAGCGGGCGGTGGAGAACTTCCCGGTCTCCGGGCAGCGGCTGGAGCGGGCGCACATCGAGGCGCTGGCCCGGATCAAGGGCGCCGCCGCCCTGGTCAACGGGGAGCTGGGCGTGCTGGACAAGGACATCGCCCGGGCCGTCCAGGAGGCGGCCGCGGCGGTCGCCACGGGGCAGTGGGACGAGCACTTCCCCGTCGACGTGTTCCAGACCGGGTCCGGGACCTCGTCGAACATGAACACCAACGAGGTCATCGCGACGCTGGCGAGCGAGCGGCTGGGCCGCGAGGTGCACCCGAACGACCACGTCAACGCCAGCCAGTCGTCCAACGACGTCTTCCCGTCCTCGATCCACATCGCGGCGACCTCGGCGGTGCTGAACGACCTGATTCCGGCGCTGGAGCATCTCGCGGAGGCGCTGGAGCGCAAGGCGGCGGAGTTCGCCGAGGTCGTGAAGTCGGGGCGGACGCATCTGATGGACGCCACCCCGGTGACGCTGGGCCAGGAGTTCGGCGGCTACGCGGCGCAGGTGCGGTACGGCGTCGAGCGGCTGCGGGCCTCGCTGCCGCGGCTGGCCGAACTCCCGCTCGGCGGCACGGCGGTGGGCACCGGCATCAACACCCCGCCCGGTTTCCCGGCCGCGGTGATCGCCGAGGTGGCGCGGGCGACCGGACTGCCGCTGACCGAGGCGCGCGACCACTTCGAGGCGCAGGGGGCGCGCGACGGGATCGTGGAGACCAGCGGGCAGCTGCGGACCATCGGGGTCGGGCTGACGAAGATCGCCAACGATCTGCGGTGGATGGCGTCCGGCCCGCGGACCGGGCTCGCGGAGATTTCGCTGCCGGATCTCCAGCCGGGCTCGTCGATCATGCCGGGGAAGGTCAACCCGGTGGTCCCCGAGGCGGTGTTGATGGTCGCCGCGCAGGTCACCGGCAACGACGCGACGGTGGCGGCGGCCGGGGCGGCCGGCAACTTCGAGCTGAACGTGATGCTGCCGGTGATCGCGAAGAATGTGCTGGAGTCGGTGCGGCTGCTGGCCAATGTCTCGCGGCTGCTCGCGGACCGGACCGTCGACGGCATCACCGCGCACGCCGAACGGGCCCGTGAATACGCCGAGTCCTCGCCCTCGGTCGTCACCCCGCTCAACCGCTACCTGGGCTACGAGGAGGCGGCCAAGGTCGCCAAGGCCTCCCTGGCCGAGCGGAAGACCATCCGTCAGGTGGTCCTGGAGGGCGGCTATGTCGAGCGGGGACTGCTGAGCGAGGAACAACTGGACGAGGCGCTCGACGTCCTGCGGATGACCCGGCCGGCGCAGACGTAACGGCACACGTTACCCGCCCGTCACGCATGGTGCGGCTCAGGTCACGGCGCGCGTCATGCGGCGCCTCTAAGATCTGCGCATGACAGCGGACACGGTGGACACGACGGAGGGCGGCGGGACGGCCGGCGGACGCGGGACGCCCCGGGCGCGGCGGGCGGCGAACGGCGCGGCGGACGCGCGGCGCTGGGCGCCCGGGGACCACGTCCTGTGGCGCTATCGCGACAACGCCGACGCCGGCCGGTTCCACATCTGCCGTCCGATGACCGTCGTGCAGGACACCGCGGAGCTGCTGGCGGTGTGGATGGCGCCCGGTACCCCGTGCGTCAAGCCGGTGCTCGCCGACGGCACCCCGGTGCACCGCGAGCCGCTGGCCACCCGCTACACCAAACCCCGCCGCACCACCCGCGACCAGTGGTTCGGCACCGGCGTGCTGAAGCTGGCCCGGCCCGGCGACCCCTGGTCGGTGTGGCTGTTCTGGGAGCGCGGCTGGCAGTTCAAGAACTGGTACGTCAACCTGGAGGAGCCGCGCCGCCGTTGGTCGGGCGGCATTGACTCCGAGGACCACTTCCTCGACATCTGCGTCTATCCGGACCGGCACTGGGAGTGGCGGGACGAGGACGAGTTCGCCCAGGCGCAGCGGGACGGGCTGATGACGGGGGCGCGGGCCGCCGAGGTCAGATCGGCGGGCCGGGCCGCGATCGCGCAGATCACGGCCTGGCGCGGCCCCTTCTCCGACGGCTGGGAGGACTGGCGGCCCGACCCGTCCTGGCGGATTCCGCCGCTCCCAAAGGAGTGGGACCGCGCGCCGGATCGTTTGCGGTCGTAAGGGAGTGAAGTGAAACGACGGGAGTGAAGGGGGCGAACCATGGAAAGGTGCGCCTATGGGCAAAGCTGTTCCACGCGGGGCGCGGAGCGGGGCCGAGCCCCCTTGCTGCGCCCCCGGCCTTCAAACGTAGGATCGTCCTCCGCAAGACTGCACAGGCGCAACTCCAGAACTGGAAAACGAACTTGACCGCGGTCGCAGGAGGAGCGAGGTCGTGAGCGCGACGAGCTACGACGGATACGAGGGCCTGAACCGGTTAGCACTGGACCGGGCCGGCCAGGCCGAGGCGTTCGACGCGATCGGCGACCGGTACGACGACGCCTTCCCGCACAAGGAGGGCCAGCTCGCCTCGGGCGCCTGGCTGTCCGACGCACTGCCGGCCGGCTCGCGCGTCCTGGATCTGGGGTGCGGCACGGGTCTGCCGACCGCCCGTCAGCTCCTGGAGGCCGGGCACCGCGTGGTGGGTATCGATCTTTCCCCCTCGATGATCGCGCTGGCCCGGGAGCACGTCCCGGGCGCCGAATTCCACCGGCTGGACATCGCCGACCTGCGCGGCGGCCGGCTCGGCGGCCCCGGCTCCTTCGACGGTGTCGCGGCTTATTTCTCGCTTCTGATGCTGCCCCGTGCCGAAATCCCTTACGCACTGGGCCTGCTGCATGATCTGCTACGTCCCGAGGGGCTGCTGGCCCTGTCGATGGTCGAGGCGGATGTGGACGACTTCACGATTCCGTTCCTGGGCAACTCGATCCGGGTATCGGGTTACCTGCGGGACGACCTGCGCCGGGTCGTGCACGACGCGGGTTTCGACGTCGTCGGGGAGGACGCCTACGCATACGCCCCGGCGAGTACGGACGTACCACCCGAGATCCAGCTCTTTCTGCACCTGCGACGCGCCTGAGACGCGGCGCGCCGGGCGCGGCCGCACAGAGCGGCACGCCCGTGACGCGGCGCGTTCGGCGCACAGCCCCGGACGGATGGAATCCCACGCGTGACGGAGCACCCCACCTCCCACGAACCGCGGCAGCCGGCCCCGGCCGCCGCGCCCTCGCTGTCCCCTGCCCGCGGGCCGGCCGGCGCTGCGCCGCTCGGCGCGGTCCCCGACCCGCGCAGCGCCCTGCACCGGCCGGCCGCGCCGGGGTTCGCCCCGGTGCCCGGCAGCGGGTTCGCGGTGCGCGGCGGTGACGACATAGGCCTCGCCGGTGCCGCCGTCACGGCGTCGGCGGGCACGCCGGGCGGCCGCTTCGACGACGAGCCGGCCGCCGACCACGGCGCGGCACGGCGGGATCCTTCGGCGGACGCGGACGGCGCCGCCGGCCACACCGGTGGGCGTGCCACCGGTCACCGCGACGGACGGGCCGTCGCACCGGACGCCTCGATCCCGTACGGGGAGGCGTATGGCGACGCGTACGGGGAGGTGCCGATGTCGGCGAGCGGACGGCCGGGCGGCGCGGCGGACGGGGGCCGTGAGGCGGCCCGGGCCGGGCAGCGGGTGGCGCGGGGCGCGATGGGCCGCGCCGAGGCGTCCGGGCCGGAGGAGGAGCCCCGGCACGAGCCGCATCCGCGGCACGGCGGCGAGGGCGTGGGGCGGCCGCGGGAGGGCGACGCCCCGGGCGGCGGACGGCCCTCGCCGCGCGACGGTGAGCCGGGCGGGACGGTGCCGGAGCAGTCGACGCCGCACGACGGACGGTCCGCGGTCCCCGCGGCCCCGCACGCCGAGGCGTCGCGGGCGGCGGCCGGTGAGGCCCCCGCCGGGCCGGCCGGACCGCCGCCGGCCCGCTCCGCGCACCCGGGCGAGAGCGGCGAGGTGGCGGCGGCCCGGCAGGCGGGCGGGGACCGGCTGCGGTTCATCGGGGCGGCGACCCGCCGGATCGCCCGCGGCATAGACCTCGACGAGATCGTGCTCGGCCTGTGCCGGGCCACGGTCCCGACGTTCGCCGACGCGATCCTCGTCTATCTGCGGGATCCGCTGCCGGTGGGCGACGAGCGCCCGACCGGCCCGGTGGTGCTGCGGCTGCGCCGCACCGACCGGATTCCGGAGGAGCCGGACACCAACGGCGGGCGGCTGCCGATGCTGCCGGCCCAGCCCGATCTGGGCCCGGCGATGGGCGGCAGCGCGGCGGAGCTGGCCGAGGTGCAGCCCGGCGGCCCGCTGGCCGAGGTGCTGCGGGGCGTGCGGCCGCTGTTCGGCGAGGCCCAGGCGGCGCGGACGGCGCTGCCGGAGCTGCTCGGGCCGGACCCGCGGCTGCCCGGCGGCCACCGGGTGATCCTGGCGCCGCTGCGCGGCCGCCGGCGGGTGATCGGTGCCGCGGTGTTCCTGCGCCGCCCGGACCGGCCCGCGTTCGAGCCGGACGATCTGCTGGTGGCGGCGCAGCTGGCGACGCACACCGCGCTGGGCGTGGACAAGGCGGTGCTCTACGGCCGCGAGGCCTACATCGCCGACGCGCTGCAGCGCACGATGCTGCCGGACTCGCTGCCGCAGCCGACCGGCGTCCGGCTGGCCAGCCGCTATCTGCCGGCCGCCGAGACCGCGCGGGTGGGCGGCGACTGGTACGACGCGATCCCGCTGCCGGGCAGCCGGGTGGCGCTGGTCGTCGGCGATGTCATGGGGCACTCGATGACCTCGGCCGCGATCATGGGCCAGCTGCGCACCACCGCGCAGACGCTCGCGGGGCTGGACCTGCCGCCGCAGGAGGTGCTGCACCACCTCGACGAGCAGGCCCAGCGGCTGGGCACGGACCGTATGGCGACCTGCATGTACGCGGTCTACGACCCGGTCGCGCACCGGATCACCATCGCCAACGCGGGTCATCCGCCGCCGGTGATGCTGCACCGCGGCGGGCGCGCCGAGGTGCTGCGGGTGCCGTCGGGTGCGCCGATCGGCGTCGGCGGGGTGGACTTCGAGGCGGTGGAGCTGGACGCCCCGGCGGGCGCCACGCTGGTCCTCTACACGGACGGGCTGGTCGAGTCGCGGATCCGGGACGTGTGGACCGGCATCGAGCAGCTGCGGGAGCGGCTGGCGGAGACGGCCCGGCTGACGGGGCCCAATCCGCCGCCGCTGGAGCCGATGTGCGACGAGGTCCTCGACATGCTGGGCCCCGGCGACCGCGACGACGACATCGCACTGCTGGCGGCCCGCTTCGACGGAATCGCGCCGAGCGATGTCGCCTACTGGTATCTGGATCCGAAGGCGCAGACGGCCGGGCAGGCCCGCCGGCTGGCCCGGCGGGCGCTGGCGCGCTGGGGTCTGGACGAGCTGACCGACCAGCTGGAGCTGCTGGTCAGCGAGGTGGTGACGAATGCGGTGCGGTACGCGGAGCGGCCGATCACGCTGCGGTTGCTGCGAACGGACGTATTGCGCTGTGAGGTCGGGGACGACGTCCCGCAGCTGCCGCGGCTGCGCCAGGCCCGGCCGTCGGACGAGGGCGGGCGGGGCCTCTACCTCGTCAACCGGATGGCGCGGCGCTGGGGTGCGACCCGTCTGAGCATGGGAAAGGTCGTCTGGTTCGAGCTGAGCATGCCGCCGGGAGCCCAGCAGCGCTGACGCCGCGCGGCCGCCCGGCCGGTATCCCACATGTTGGACCCCGTCTGAGATCGGACGGGGTCCAACTCTTGCCGACATGCCGTCCGAGGAGTTGACTGCTTGGGTGGGCGTAAGGGACTGACCGGCCCAATACGGGACTGACCGACCCTCTACTCCCCCGTCGTCGACCCAGGAGGCGCTCCTCCATGACCAGCTCCGCACGCGTCCCGCACACCACGAACAACGCCGGCATTCCGGTCGAGAGCGACGAGCATTCGCTGACCGTGGGTCCCGACGGCCCGATCCTGCTCCAGGACCACTACCTGATCGAGAAGATGGCCCAGTTCAACCGCGAACGGGTCCCCGAGCGGGTGGTGCACGCCAAGGGCAGCGGCGCCTACGGCACCTTCGAGGTCACCAACGACGTCAGCCAGTTCACCAAGGCGGACCTCTTCCAGCCCGGCCGGACGACCGAGATGCTGGCGCGTTTCTCGACCGTCGCGGGCGAACAGGGCTCCCCCGACACCTGGCGCGACCCCCGCGGCTTCGCGCTGAAGTTCTACACCGAGCACGGCAACTACGACCTGGTCGGCAACAACACCCCGGTCTTCTTCGTCCGGGACACGATCAAGTTCCAGGACTTCATCCGCTCCCAGAAGCGCCAGCCGGGCAGCGGGCTGCGCGACCACGACATGCAGTGGGACTTCTGGACGCTGTCGCCGGAGTCGGCCCACCAGGTCACCTGGCTGATGGGCGACCGCGGCATCCCCAAGACCTACCGCCACATGAACGGCTACGGCTCCCACACCTACATGTGGATCAACGCCGGCGGCGAGAAGTTCTGGATCAAGTACCACTTCAAGACGGACCAGGGCATCGACTTCCTCACCCAGGAGGACGCGGACCGGCTCGCGGGCGAGGACGCCGACTACCACCGCCGCGACCTCTACCGCGCCATCGACGGCGGGGACGCCCCGTCGTGGACGCTGTACGTCCAGGTCATGCCGTTCGACGACGCGCCGGACTACCGCTTCAACCCGTTCGACCTGACCAAGGTGTGGCCGCACGGCGACTACCCGCTGATCGAGGTCGGGCGGATGACGCTCAACAGGAACCCGGAAGATTACTTCATCCACATCGAGCAGGCGGCCTTCGAGCCGTCCAACATGGTGCCGGGCATCGGCCCCTCCCCCGACAAGATGCTGCTGGGCCGGCTGTTCTCCTACCCGGACACCCACCGGTACCGCATCGGCCCGAACTATCTCCAGCTGCCGCCCAACCGGCCGCACGTCCCGGTCCGCTCGTACGCCAAGGACGGCCCGATGCGCTACGAGCCGGCCCGGGTGGCCCGGCCGTACGCCCCCAACTCCTACGGCGGGCCGGCGGCCGACACCGGGCAGTTCGGCGACCCGGCGGGCTGGGCGACGGCCGGCGAGATGGTGCGCGAGGCCACCCGGCCGCGGCGGGACGACGACGACTTCGTCCAGCCCGGCACGATGGTCCGCCAGGTCCTCGACGACGCGGCCCGCGACCGGCTGGTGAACAACGTCGCCGGCCACCTCTCCGAGGACGTCTCCAAGCCGGTCCTGGAGCGCGCGTTCCAGTACTGGCGCAATGTCGACAAGAACCTCGGCGACCGGATCGTCAAGAAGTTCAACGGCGGCTGAGCACCGCGCGGCGACGGCCGCCCGCCGGCTCCCGCCGCACACGAGAACGAGGGGCGCCCGGTCCTCCGGGCGCCCCTCGTTCTCGTGTGCCGGGCCGGCTAGTTGAAGCCGGGCAGGCTGTTGGGCTGGGTTCCGCCGGCGCCCTGGGTGCCGGCGCCCGCGGTGTCTCCGCCGGCGTCACCGCCCTGCGTCCCGCCGTCCGGGGGGCCCGAGGTGGTGCCGCCGGTCGGGGTGGACGGGCCGCCCGAGGGGCGTCCGCTCTGCGAGGGGCTCGCCGGGCTGCTCGGCTTCGACGGGGTGGGCGACGGCGACTTGCTCGGCTTGTCGCTCGGCGAGGGGCTGGTCGACGGGGTGTCGCTCGGCGTCGGGGTGGGCGTCGGGGCGACCCCGGCACCGAAGGTGGTGTCCAGGTCGAAGTCCGGGCCGGTGCTGCCGTTCAGCGCGGCCTCGGTGTAGTCCGCCCACACCCGGGCCGGGTAGCCGCCGCCGTTGACGCGGCCGCCGCCGCCGGCGCCCTTGAGGGTGACCTGGGCGCCGCCCTTGGGCGACTCGCCGAACATGCCGACCGCGGTGACCAGCTTGGGCGTGTAGCCCACGAACCAGGCCGACTTGTTGTCGTCGGAGGTGCCGGTCTTGCCCGCCGCGCTGTAGGCGGTGTTCTTCACGGCCTGCGAGGCGGTGCCGTCGTTGACCACGCCGGTCAGCACGGAGGTGAGGGTGTCGGCGGTCTTCCGCGACAGCACCTGGTCACCGATCGGCTTCTTGAGCGGGATCTTGGTCTCCGCGCCGTTGACGCTGTGGGTGGCCTCGGTGACCAGCGTCGGGGTGACCTTCTTGCCGTGGTTGTCGAGGGTGGCGTAGGCCCCGGCCATCTGGAGCGGGCTGGCACCCATGGTGCCCAGTGTCATGGCCGGCTTGACGTCCATCCTGGAGCCGTCCAGGCCGAGACTGACCGCGGTCTGCTTGACCTTCTCCAGTCCGGCGTCCTGGCCCATCTGCGCGAAGACGGCGTTGACGGAGTTGTTGGTCGCCGTCTGGACGGAGATGTTGCCGTACTGCGCCTCGTCCTCGTTGGGCGGCGCGAAGGGGATGTCACCACCGACGACCGGACGGCGGTTGTGGCCGTCGTACACGGTGTTGGGGGTGATCGGCACGCCGCTCTGGGTGGTCGCGTTGTTCTCCATCGCGGAGGCGAGGATCAGCGGCTTGAACGTCGACGCCGGCTGGTAGTCGGCGCGGGTGGCGTTGTTCGTGTAGTGCTTCGGGTAGCCCGCGCCGCCGTACATCGCCACGATGTGGCCGGTCTTGGGGTCCACGGAGGTGGCGCCGAGCTGGGCGTCCGCGTCGACCTTGCGGGTCTTGGGGTTCAGGTCGTCGGTGAGCTTGCGCTTGACGGCCTGCTCCAGGTCCTTCTGCTTCTTGCGGTCGATGCCGAGGGTGACCGTATAACCGCCGGCCTCGAACTGCTTCTCGTCGACGCCCTGGGCGAAGAGTTCCTTCTTCGCCTCGGTCACCAGATAGCTGGCCTGGCCGCTGAGTCCGGGCAGCGGCTTGGGGTCCTTGGGTATCTCGAACTTCTGCTTGGCGCGGTCCTCCGGCGAGAGCCAGTGCATCTCGACCATGTTGTCCAGGGTGTACGCCCAGCGCTCCTGGACCCGCTTCTTGCCGGCGTCGCTCGCCAGCGTCCAGTCGTACTGGTTCGGCGCCTGGAGCAGCGAGGCGAGGTAGGCGCCCTCCGCGACGGTGAGCTTGTCGACGTCCTTGCGGTAGTACGCCTGGGCCGCGGCCTGGATGCCGTAGGCGCCGCGCCCGTAGTAGCTGGTGTTGATGTAGCCGGCGAGGATCTTGTCCTTGCCCAGCTTGTTGTCCACCTTGAGCGAGATGACGATCTCCTGGAGCTTGCGGCTGACCGTCTGCTCCTGGCTCAGGTAGTAGTTCTTGACGTACTGCTGGGTGATCGTCGAGCCGCCCTGCTTGCCCTGCCCCCGCAGCGTGTTGAAGATGCCGCGCAGGGTGCCCTTCAGGTCGACGCCGGAGTCCTGGTAGAAGGTCTTGTTCTCGGCGGCGACGAAGGTGCGCTGGACGTCCTTGGGTATCCGGCTGAGCGGCACGCTCTCACGGTTGAGACGGCCGACGCGCGCCATGACCTTGCCGTCGGAGTACTTGTAGACGTTGCTCTGGAGCTTGGCGTTCGCGTTGCCGTCGGTCGGCACGTCCACGTACAGGTACAGCCCCACGAAGCCGAGGATGCCCAGCAGGCACATCCCGAGGAAGGCTCCGAGGATCTTCTTCCAGGTGAAGAAGCGGCGTATGCCGGACTTCTTCTCCGTACGTTTGGCGCGGCGGGCGCTCCCCTGCCGCGCCCGTCTCGCTTCCGCTCGGCCCATCGCTTCAGCAACTCCAGTCGTTCCGCCCCCAGCTAATTCAGCTGTTGAAGCTAACACCGCATCTCTTCACAAATACTCATCGATCAAGGCTTTTCCCGACGTGACAAACAGCACTGGGACAGACGGAACCTTTGGGTGGGTGTTCTGCGTCGCCCGTCTCCCACCTGGGGTCTTGCCGCAGGCCGGGCTCCCTGCAGTCGCTGGACACCCGGGCAACCCGAGGGCTAAAGTGCTAACACTTTGCTAGGCAAGTGACATCGCTTGATGCGGCAGACATCACGTACCGCATCCGCAGAAACGGGGATTGCCATGTCCGATCAGACACCGGCCGACCGCGGTACCGGCCCCGACGGCGAGCCGGCCGTCGACGCTCCCGACATGCCCAGCCCGCAGGTCCGCGAGGTCACGGCGCACAGCATCCCGGGCGGCGTCGCCCTGCTGCTGACCGTGCTCGGCGTCGCGCTGGGCATCGCCGCGATCTCCGTCGGCTCGGTGCTCGGCTCCGGCGGACACGGCGGGGCCGCCGCGCCGACCGTCATCGCGGGTGTCCTGATATTGCTCGGCTCGCTCTTCTGCATGACCGGCGTGAAGATGGTCGCGCCCGGTGAGGCCCGGGTCATCCAGCTCTTCGGGCGCTACGCCGGCACCATCCGCACCGACGGGCTGCGCTGGGTCAACCCGCTGACCACCGCCCGGAAGATCTCCACCCGGGTGCGCAACCACGAGACCGCGGTCCTGAAGGTCAACGACGCCTACGGCAACCCGATCGAGCTGGCCTCGATCGTGGTCTGGCAGGTCGAGGACACCGCCCAGGCGCTCTTCGAGGTGGACGACTTCCTGGAGTTCGTGGCCACCCAGACCGAGGCGGCCGTGCGGCACATCGCCATCGAGTACCCCTATGACGCGCACGACGAGGACGCCCTGTCGCTGCGCGGCAACGCCGAGGAGATCACCGAGAAGCTCGCCATGGAGCTGACGGTCCGGGTCCAGGCCGCCGGCGTACGGATCATCGAGTCCCGCTTCAGCCACCTCGCCTACGCCCCCGAGATCGCTTCCGCGATGCTCCAGCGCCAGCAGGCCGGCGCGGTGGTCGCGGCCCGGCAGCAGATCGTCGAGGGCGCGGTGGGCATGGTCGAGCAGGCGCTGGACCGGATCAGCCGGCAGGGCATCGTCGAACTGGACGAGGAGCGGAAGGCGGCCATGGTCAGCAATCTGATGGTGGTGCTGTGCGGCGACCGGGCCGCCCAGCCGGTCCTGAACACGGGCTCCCTCTACCAGTGAGCGGGCACGGCGTGCGGCGCTCCCCGGTCCCGGGCCGGGGAGCGGCCGCGGCACGGCGCGTGCCGGCCGGTGCGGCCGCAGGAAGCGAGGCGGCCGGATGAGCACCGGCACCCCCGAGGAGCCCGGCGCGGCGGGCGGACCGCCGCCCGGACGGCGGCCGCAGCAGCGCAAGCAGATGCTGCTGCGGCTGGACCCGGCGATCCATGACGCGCTGACGCGGTGGGCCGGCGACGAGCTGCGCAGCGCCAACGCGCAGATCGAATTCCTGCTGCGCAAGGCGCTGTCGGACGCGGGACGGCTGCCCCGGGGAGCGGGCGCGATCCCCCGTCGGGGGCGTCCGCCCAAGGACCCGGACGACAGCCCTTAGCCGGCCCGCGGCCTGCGTATACCCTGCATGTATACACAGGCGGCACACCCCCGCGTAAGCTGGCCGGCATGTCAATCGGTCACACGCTGCTGGGCCTCCTGGAGTCCGGTCCCCGCCACGGCTACGACCTCAAGCGGGCCTTCGACGCGCACTTCGGCCAGGACCGTCCGCTGCACTACGGGCAGGTCTACGCGACCATGTCCCGGCTGCTGAAGAACGGCCTGGTCGAGGTGGACGGCGTGGAGGCCGGCGCCGGTCCCGAGCGCAAGCGGTACGCGATCACGGACGCCGGGATCACCGATGTCGCCCAGTGGCTGGCCCGTCCGGAGAAGCCCGAGCCCTACCTCCAGTCGACGCTCTACACCAAGATCGTCATGGCGCTGCTGACCGGGCGCGACGCCACCGAACTCCTGGACTCCCAGCGCGCCGAGCACCTGCGGCTGATGCGCGGACTGACCGAGCGCAAGCGCACCGGCGACCTCGCCGACCAGCTGATCTGCGACCACGCGCTGTTCCACCTCGAAGCCGACCTGCGCTGGCTGGAGTTGACCGCCGACCGGCTGGACAAGCTCGCGGAGACGGTCCGCGGATGACGCCGGAGGGATCGCTGCTCGCGGCGGAGGGGCTGTACAAGACCTACGGGGCGACCCCGGCGCTCGCCGGGGTGGACTTCTCCGTGCACCCCGGCGAGGTCGTCGCCGTCATGGGCCCCTCCGGCTCCGGCAAATCGACCCTGCTGCACTGCCTGGCCGGGATCATCGCCCCGGACGCCGGCACCGTCCGCTACGGACCGCACGAGCTGACCGCGCTCGACGACGCCCGGCGCAGCGCCCTGCGCCGCAGCGACTTCGGCTTCGTCTTCCAATTCGGCCAGCTGGTACCGGAACTGACCGGCCTGGAGAACGTCGCGCTGCCCCTGCGGCTGAACGGCACCGGGCGCAAGGAGGCCGAGCGGCGGGCCCGCGCATGGCTGGAGCGGCTGGAGGTGGACGGGGCGGCGGACCAGCGGCCCGGTGAGATATCCGGCGGCCAGGGCCAGCGGATCGCGGTCGCCCGCGCCCTGGTCACCGGCCCGCGGGTGCTCTTCGCCGACGAGCCCACCGGCGCCCTGGACTCGCTCAACGGCGAACGCGTCCTGGGCCTGCTGACCGACGCCGCCCGCGACACCCGTGCCGCGGTCGTCCTGGTCACCCACGAGGCCCGGGTCGCCGCCTACTCCGACCGTGAGGTCGTGGTCCGCGACGGCACGGTCAAGGACGCGCCGTTGGGCCTGCGATGAACCCGCCCCGTTCGCCCGCCGGTCCCGTCCGGTGGGCACGCGACCTCGCGATGGGGATGCGGTTCGCGGCCGGCGGCGGCCGCGCGGGCCGGCTCCGTACCGCGCTGACGGCCGCCGGGGTCGCCCTGGGCGTGGCCGTGCTGCTGCTCGGCGCGTCCGTGCCGGGCCTGCTGGACGCCCGGCACGGCCGGGAACAGGCCCGCGAGGCCCCGGACCCGGCCCACCCGCCGCGCGCCGCCGACGACACCCTGCGCTACGCCACGGCGGACACGACTTTCCACGGCACCCCCGTCCGCGGCCGGCTGGTGCGCCCGGACGGCGCGCATCCGCCCGTGCCGCCCGGCGTCGGCCGGCTCCCCGGCCCCGGCCGGATGCTGGTCTCCCCCGCGCTCAAGAAGCTGCTGGACTCCCCCGAAGGCGCCCTGCTGCGCCCGCGGCTGGACTACACCGTGGCCGGCACCCTCGGCGACGCCGGGCTGCTGGGCCCCGGCGAACTCACCTACGTCGCCCGCCCCGCCGCGTCCGCCCCGGCCCACGGCACCCGCATCGACCACTTCGGCCCGGCACCGGGCCCGCCGCCGATGCAGCCGTCCGCCGTGCTCCTGGTGGTCGTGGCGGGTGTGGCGCTGCTGACGCCGGTGCTGGCCTTCCTCGGCACCTCCGTACGGTTCGGCAACGAGCGCCGGGAGCGCCGGCTGGCCGCGCTGCGGCTGGTGGGCGCCGATATCCGCACCACCCGCCGGATCGCCTCCGGTGAGGCGCTGTTCGGCTCGCTGCTGGGGCTGGTGGCCGGCGGGGCGCTGTTCCTGGCCGGGCGGCAGCTCGTCCCGCTGGTCACGCTGTGGGACATCAACGTCTTCGCCGCGGACGTGACGCCCGGCCCGCTCGCCGTGGCGCTGATCGCCGCTGTGGTGCCGACCGCGGCGGTCGTGGTGACCCTGGTCGCCCAGCGCGGCGTGACCGTCGAGCCGCTGGGCGTGGTCCGCCACCGTCCGCCGGTGCGCCGCCGGCTGTGGTGGCGGGTGGCGCTGCCGGCCGCGGGCGCCCTGCTGCTGGTGCCGCGGGGCGGGGAGCGGCCGTGGAGCGGCACCCCGTGGGACACCGCCCGGCTCGCGGCCGGGTCGATGCTGCTGCTGTGGGGCGTCACCGCGCTGCTGCCCTGGCTGGTGCAGGCGGTGGTCGGCCGGCTGCACCGCGGCCCGGTCTCCTGGCAACTCGCCGTCCGCCGCCTCCAGCTGAACAGCGCCCCGGCGACCCGCGCGGTCGCCGGGATCACCGTCGCGGTGGCCGGCGCCATCGCGCTCCACATGCTGATGACCGGGATGCAGGCCGGCTACGCCCGGGCGTACGCCGAGTCGGGCAAGGAGCCGCGGATCGGCCTGTGGGGCGAGGCCCGGGACTGGCCGCGGACCCAGCGGGCTCTCACCGCGCTGCGCGCCACCCCGGGCGTGACCGCGGCCCGCGGCTTCGTCCACACCCTGGCCGGCCCGCGGCCCACCGGCGACAAGGACCCGGCGGCCCCCGCCCGCAGCGTCGTCGCGGTCGGCAGCTGCGCCGAACTGCGCGCCCTGGCCCGGCTGGAGACCTGTCACGACGGCGAGGTGTTCACCACCACCACCGGCCGCGAACGCACCGTCGCCCCCGGCGCCACCCTCGACCTCACGCCGCCGGACGAGCCGATGCCCGGGGAGGCGGACGAGCCGGGGCCGGCGCAGGCGCGGAAGGGGGCGCGGTCGCACCCGTGGTCGGTCCCCCGCGACGCCCGTACGGTCCCGTTGCGCTCCCCGGCGCAGAGCCGCGCCCAGGTCGTCCCCGACGTCCTGGCCACCCCGTCCGCACTCGACATCCGCGCAGTCGGCGACCCCACCGTGGAGTTCACGGTCGACTTCGACCGGGGCACCCCGGACGCGGTGGAGCACCTGCGCAACACCGCCGCCCGGCTCGACCCGGCGCCGCACGAGTTCTCCGCGGTCGACAATCCGCATGACGCGCAGCTCTCCAGCATCCGCACGGGGCTGTTCGCCGGCGCCGTCCTCACCCTGCTGCTGATCGGCTCGGGCCTGATCATCTCCACCGCCGAGCAACTCCACGAGCGCCGCCGGCTGCTGTCCGTCCTCGCCGCGTACGGCACCCGGCGGGCCACCCTGGGCCGTTCGGTGCTGTGGCAGACCGCCGTCCCCGTGGTGCTGGGGCTGGGCCTGGCGCTGGCCTGCGGGCTGGCGCTGGGGGCGCTGCTGCTGACGACGCTCGACCACACGGTGACGGTGGACTGGCCGGTGGTCGCCGCGATGACCGGCACCGGCGGCGCCATGATCCTCCTCGTGACGGCGCTGAGCCTGCCGGCGCTGTGGCGGCTGATGCGCCCGGATGGGCTGCGTACGGAGTGAAACTGCGAGATCATTTCCGCCACCGCAGTGCCCACCGACTGCCCCAGGGGGACCTTTCATGCGCAGGCTCGTCTACTGCATCGCGTCCACGCTCGACGGCTTCATCGCCGGGCCCGACGGCGCGGACCCCACCGGCCCGGACGGCTTCTGGCCCCTCCCCGAGGACTACCTCGGGCACCTGGCCGCCGAACTCCCGGAGATCCTGCCCGTCCACGCCCGCTCGGCGCTCGGCATCAGCGCGGACAACCTCCGCTTCGACACCGTCCTGGAGGGCCGGCGCAGCTACGAGATCGGCCTCAGGGCCGGCCTGACCGACGCCTACCCCCATCTGCGGCACCTGGTCTTCTCCCGGACCATGACACAGAGCCCGGACCCGGCGGTGGAGCTGGTCGCCGACGACCCGGTGGCGACGGTCCGCGCGCTCAAGGCCGCGCCCGGCAAGGACATCTGGCTGCTGGGCGGCAGCGAACTGGCCGGGGTGCTCTACCCGGAGGTCGACCAGCTGCTCCTCAAGCTGAGCCCGCTCACCGTCGGCCGCGGCATCCCGCTCTTCTCCCCCGACACCGCCTTCGACCCGCGCGGCTGGGAGCTGACCGAGCACACCCTCCTGCAGAGCGGCGCGGCCTTCTTGACGTACACCCGCCCCGCGGCGGCGTGAGGCGCGGGGCCCTCAGCCCTTCGCCATCCGCACCGGCAGTCCGCGCAGCGCGCCGCGCAGCGCCCGGGCGAACTCCACGAACTCCTCCTGACGCGCCGCGCCCGTGCGCATGGCCAGCGCGATGGTCCGCGAGGGTGCCGGATCCGCGAAGTACCCGGTGGTGAGCTGGTCGTTGCGGCCGGTCTCGACCCGCAGCGCGGTACGCGGCAGCAGGGTCACCCCCAGGCCGCCGGCCACCAGCTGCACCAGCGTGGACAGGCCCGCCGCGCTGGTCGTCACGGGGGTGTTCTCGTCCCGTCCGGCCTCCCGGCAGATGTCCAGGGCCTGGTCGCGCAGGCAGTGGCCCTCGTCGAGCAGCAGCAGATCCAGCTCCTGGAGGGCCTGGCGCGGGATGTCGCCGCGGCCGCCGAGCCAGTGCTCCTTGGGGGCGACCAGAACGAAGTCCTCGTCGAACAGCGGGAGTTCGGTGACCTGGGACATGCCGAGGGGGACGGCGAGCAGCAGCAGGTCGAGCCGTCCCTGGGCCAGGCCCTCCAGGAGGGAGGCGGTCTGCTCCTCGTGCACCTGGAGGTCCAGATCGGGATAGGTGTCGTGGACCAGCCGCAGCACGGCCGGCAGCAGATACGGCGCGACGGTCGGGATGACGCCGAGCCGCAGCACCCCCGTGAACGGCGCGCGGGCCGCCTCCGCCTCCTCCAGCAGATCCCCGACGGCCTCCAGGACCACCCTCGCCCGCGCGGCCACCCGCTCCCCCGCGGGCGACAACAGCACCTTGCGCGTCGTACGCTCCAGCAGCTGCACCCCGAGGGTCTCCTCCAATGCGGAGACCGCCCCGGACAGCGCGGGCTGGCTCATCCCGATCTCGGCCGCCGCCTCGCGGAAATGCAAGTGCTCGGCCACCGCCGCGAACGCCCGCAGCTGGGCCAGGCTGGGCTGGCGGGGCCGGGTGCCCCCACTCGCCGGTGACGCCACTGATAACCACCTCCGATCAACATCAACCAGTCTAGCTATTTCACTGATCAATGCCTCCTGTGGCACTGTGAGAACCGTCCAAGCCTCAAAGAAAGACCTCAAAAGGGACTTTCTGCGCAACAAGGAGAGTACGTGCTCACTGTCGGTGACAAGTTCCCCGAGTTCGACCTGACCGCCTGTGTTTCGCTGGAGCAGGGCCAGGAGTTCGAGCAGATCAACCACAAGACCTACGAGGGCAAGTGGAAGATCGTCTTCGCGTGGCCCAAGGACTTCACCTTCGTGTGCCCCACCGAGATCGCCGCCTTCGGCAAGCTGAACGACGAGTTCGCCGACCGTGACGCCCAGGTCCTCGGCTTCTCCGGCGACTCCGAGTTCGTGCACCACGCCTGGCGCAAGGACCACCCGGACCTGACCGACCTGCCCTTCCCGATGCTCGCCGACTCCAAGCACGAGCTCATGCGCGACCTGGGCATCGAGGGCGAGGACGGCTTCGCGCAGCGCGCCGTCTTCATCGTCGACCAGAACAACGAGATCCAGTTCACCATGGTGACCGCCGGCTCCGTCGGCCGTAACCCCAAGGAGGTCCTGCGGGTCCTCGACGCGCTGCAGACCGACGAGCTGTGCCCCTGCAACTGGTCCAAGGGCGACGACACCCTCGACCCGGTCGCGCTGCTCTCGGGCGAGTGACACTCCGCTAGCGAACTGGAGGCTGATCTGACATGGCTCTCGACGAACTCAAGTCCGCCGTACCGGACTACGCCAAGGACCTGAAGCTGAACCTCGGCTCGGTCATCGGCAACAGCGACCTGCCGCAGCAGCAGCTGTGGGGCACCGTGCTGGCCTGCGCGATCGCCTCACGCTCGCCGAAGGTGCTGCGCGAGCTGGAGCCGGAGGCGAAGGCGAACCTCTCCGCCGAGGCGTACGCCGCCGCCAAGTCGGCGGCCGCCATCATGGCGATGAACAACGTCTTCTACCGGACCCGGCACCTGCTGTCGGACCCGGAGTACGGCAACCTGCGGGCCGGTCTGCGGATGAACGTCATCGGCAACCCGGGCGTGGACAAGGTCGACTTCGAGCTGTGGTCGCTGGCCGTCTCGGCCATCAACGGCTGCGGCATGTGCCTGGACTCGCACGAGCAGGTGCTGCGCAAGGCCGGTGTGGACCGCGAGACGATCCAGGAGGCCGTGAAGATCGCGTCCGTCCTGCAGGCCGTCGGCGCCACGCTCGACGCCGAGGCCGCGCTCGCCGAGTAACTCCGGCCACCGCGCGACGCACGCAGCACGGAACCCCGCAGACATCAGGTCTGCGGGGTTCCGTGCTGTTGCGGGTCGCGCCGTGCGGTGGGGGGCTACTCCCGCTCCCCTTCCGGCGGTTGCGGCGTGGGCGCCGGCGGCGGGGTGGGGGCGAGGGCCAGCGCGGTGGCGCCGCGCGGGGCCACCGACATCCGCAGCGCCTGCTCCCTGGAGTAGGAACGGAGATAGCCGACCACCGTGTTGGTGACCGCCACCAGCGGGACGGCGACGACCGCACCGCCGATACCGGCGATCAGCCCGCCCGCGGCGACCGAGAGGATCACCGCCAGCGGGTGGACCCGCACCGCCCGGCCCAGGATGAACGGCTGCAGGACGTGGCCCTCGATCTGCTGGACGGCCAGCACGACCGCCAGCACCATCAGCGCCGTGAACACCCCGTTGGCGACCAGCGCGATCACACACGCCAGCGCCCCCGACACCACCGCGCCGATCAGCGGGATGAACGCGAACAGGAAGATGAAGACGGCCAGCGGCACGGCCAGCGGCACATTGAGGAAGTAGAGGCCGATGCCGATGAAGATGGCGTCGATCAGGGCGACGACGACCGTGCCGCGCACATAGGCGGTCAGCGTCCGCCAGGCCCGCGGCCCGGCGCCCGCCACGCCCTCCCGGGCCGCGCTCGGGACCAGCTTGAGCAGCCAGTTCCAGATCCGGCGGCCGTCGTAGAGCAGGAACAGCGTGGTGAACATCGCCAGCAGGATGCCGGTGAACACCTCCAGGACGACGGTGACGCCCTCCAGACCGGCCGAGGTGATCGCCTCGGTGTTGGCGCCGACCGCGTCCTGGAGATTCTTGGCGATGTGGTTGATCTGGGACTCGGTCACATGGAACGGGCTCTTCAGCAGCCAGCCCTTGAGCTCGGTGATGCCCTCCTGGATGCGGCTGGACACCGAGTCGATGTTGTCCTGGACCTGCCAGACCACGAACCATCCGACCAGGCCCATGATGACGAACCCGCCGATGAAGGTCAGCGCCGTGGACGGCCCGCGCGGCAGCCCGCGCTGACGCAGCCAGGCCACCGTGGGCTGCAGCAGCGCGGTGATCAGCGTGGCCGCGATGAAGGCCAGCACGACCAGTTCGATGGTGGTGATCACCCGCGCCAGCACCCAGAGGGTGGCGGCCAGCACCAGCAGCCGCCAGCCCGCCTCGGCGGCGACCCGTACGCCCCACGGCACCGCGTCGACCGGATCGGGACGGGCCGCGACGGCCGGGGCGTAGGACGGCGGCGGCGGAACGGTCTCCGGCGGCGCGGGCTCCGGGGACGACGGCGGGAGTTCGGTCGCGGGGTGCGGCACCCCGTCCGTCGCCTCCGGCAGTTGCGTACGGGGCACGGTGAGCGTGCCCGGTCCGCCGTCGCGCACCGCCGAGGCGTGCGCCGGGGCGCCGGCCGCGGCGGTGTCCGCGTACCCGGCAGGCCTCAGCGCTTCCGGATCGTCGGACAGGCTCCCGCCAGGGGGGACCCCCATGGCCTCCGCGCGGCGGCGCTGCTGCTCCATCCGCTGCGAGAGCCGTGTCAGACCGGCGCCGAGGCCGCCGACCCACTGAGGCAATCTGGACATGTGCCTTCCTCTTCCCCTCCCGCACGCCACTAACCTGACGGGCACGACGTTACCCGTGCCGACGCACGAAACCCCCGACGCGTGCGCGTTCGGGGGTTTCGGACGTACGGGAGAGGTACCGGCGGGCCTAGTACCAGCTGTTGGCCTGCCAGAACGACCAGGCGCCGCAGGGGCTGCCGTAGCGGTCGTTCATGTAGTTCAGGCCCCACTTGATCTGGGTGGCCGGGTTCGTCTGCCAGTCGGAGCCCGCCGAGGACATCTTGGAGCCGGGAAGCGCCTGGACGAGTCCGTAGGCGCCCGAGCCGGCGTTGGTGGCCTTGTAGTTCCAGCCGGACTCGTGGTCCACGATGTTGCTGAAGCACTGGAACTGGTCGCCGGCCATCATCTGGCGCGCGATGGCCTGGGTCTCGGAGACGGAGTACGAGCTCTTGCCGAGCAGGTCGCTGACGTCGCGCGAGGAGGAGCGGGACGCGGCCAGCTCCTTCTTCTTGCGGGCGTCGGCGTCCTTCTTGGCCCTCGCCTCGTCCGCGGCGTCCTTCTTGCTCTTGGCCGTCTCAGCGGCCGCCTTGCGAGCCGACTCCTGTGCGGACTTCAGGGCTGCCGTGTCCGCCTGGGTGGACTGGTCGTCCGCCTGCTGCGTCAGGGAAGCCGTCTGCACCTGTGCCTGAGCGCCTGCGGGGATGTCAGCGATCGTCGCGTCGGCAGCGGTCGCCTCGGTGTTGCCGACCGAGGCGGGCTCGTTGCCCGCGGCGACGCCGACCACGGCGCCGACGGTGGTGACCGCGGTGGCGGATGCCACGGCGAATCCCCGGACCGAGATCCGGCTCACACGTTTTCCTTCCAGCATCGCCCGCATAGGTGACCTCGCGGGCGCAATCGTGCCCCTGGCGCTGGTCTCCCCTTGTTCCGGACCCAATGGAGCGGGCGGGACCGGCTGGTCACGGGAGGCACTGGCCCGGTACGTCCCCCTCGGGGTCCGCGTGGTGCTCGGGCGGCATACGGCGACTCACTATGAAGTTCGATCGTTCTACACCGCTGGGGGTGTTGGGTGCCGTATGCGGGGCCTGACAGGACCCAGACTCTGCCCGAACGGCACGCCGGGAATCAATTCCCCGCTGGGTGTGAAAGCTCACACCTCGTTTACCGTCAAGGATTTTCGGATAACCACGCACAGCACAACGCCGCCCGGCTAAGCTCCTTCGCTTTGCCGGGCGGCGCGGTGTTCACAACGGGTCAGATCCTGCCGTCCTCCAGCATTTCGGTCACCAGCGCCGCGATCGGCGAGCGCTCCGAGCGGTTCAGCGTGACGTGCGCGAACAGCGGATGCCCCTTCAGCTTCTCGACCACGGCGACCACGCCGTCGTACCGCCCGACCCGGAGGTTGTCGCGCTGGGCGACGTCATGGGTCAGCACCACACGGGAGTTGGCCCCGATTCTGGACAGAACCGTCAAAAGGACGTTCCGTTCGAGTGACTGGGCCTCGTCGACGATGACGAACGCGTCGTGCAGCGACCGTCCGCGGATATGGGTCAGAGGGAGTACCTCCAACATGCCGCGCCCGACCACCTCTTCGATGACCTCCTTACTGGTCACCGCGGAGAGGGTGTCGAAGACGGCCTGGGCCCAGGGGCTCATCTTCTCCGCCTCGCTGCCCGGCAGATAGCCCAGTTCCTGTCCGCCGACGGCGTACAGCGGGCGGAACACCATCACCTTGCGGTGCTGCCGGCGCTCCAGGACGGCCTCCAGACCCGCGCACAGCGCCAGCGCCGACTTGCCGGTACCGGCCCGCCCGCCCATCGAGACGATGCCGACGTCCGGATCGAGCAACAGGTCCAGCGCGATCCGCTGTTCGGCGCTGCGGCCGTGGATCCCGAAGGCCTCCCGGTCGCCCCGCACGAGGCGCACCCCGCCCTCCGCGGTGACCCGCCCGAGCGCCTTGCCGCGCTCGGACTGCAGCACAAGTCCGGTATGCACCGGCAGTTCGGATACTTCCGGCATGTCGGCGCTCTCCGCGGCGAACAGCGCGTCGATCTGCTCCGCGGAGACGGTCAGCTCGGCCATCCCCGTCCAGCCGGAGTCGGTGATCGCGAGTTCGGCGCGGTACTCCTCGGCCAGCAGTCCGACCGAGGACGCCTTGATGCGCAGCGGCAGATCCTTGGAGACGACCGTGACGTCGTGCCCCTCGGCCTGCAGGTTGCGCGCCACCGCGAGGATCCGCGAGTCGTTGTCCCCGAGCCGGAAGCCCGCGGGCAGGATCCCGGGGTCGGAGTGGTTCAGCTCGACCCGGAGCGACCCGCCGAGGTCTCCGATGGGGAGCGGCGCATCCAGCCTCCCGAACTGCACCCGGTACTCGTCCAGCAGGCGCAGCGCCTGCCGCGCGAAGTAGCCGAGCTCCGGATGGTGTCTCTTGGCTTCCAGTTCCGTGACCACGACGACCGGCAGCACGACCTCGTGCTCGTCGAAGCGGGACATGGCGCCTGGATCCGCCAGCAGGACACTGGTGTCGAGAACATAGGTGCGCCGGTCGTTGTCACGGCGCTGTTTGCTGTTCACCACGGTGGGACGAACCCCCTCGGATGAGGTCGGGGTGCGACGGCGTCGCGGGGCGGTGTACTCCTGGGACCGCCGGGCCACCGGCTACCGCTGGACGGCGTCCTCAGGACCCCCGGCCATCTCGTGACCGGACCGGGCTCGGACCACATTGCGCGGGCCGAGCGCCGGCCCTCCGCGTCGACCGTGCGGTGCGCACGGACCTCCGTGATGTGCAAAGGGCCTCCCGGGCGGACGGCTCCATGTCGTCCGCTGAGATGCGGCGCCCGATGGCTTGTTCCGGACGCCGACCTGGAAGGGATATTCCCTCGAACACCCGCCGCCATGCCACGGCATATGACGCACGGTCGGTGAACCTTTGGCAACGCCTCTCCCCCGGGCGACCGGTGCGGGCCCCGGCCGTCCCGGGGGACGCGGTGTCAGAAAGCGCCCCGCCGGGGGTTGGTGGCGCCGGCGGGGCGGAGAACGCCACACGGAAATACCGGGGCGTAAGGGTCATACGGGGTGAAAGCGAGAGAGGACTCGAATGGCCTAGCGAGTGTCGTGCCCCCGGTGCCGGGACGGGGCCCGCGGGGGATGTCCCCTAGAAGCCGTAGCGCCGGTGCCGGGCGGCGTAGTCACGCAGCGCCCGCAGGAAGTCGACCTTCCGGAACGCCGGCCAGAAGACCTCGCAGAAGTAGTACTCCGAATGGGCGCTCTGCCACAGCATGAAGCCCGACAGCCGCTGCTCGCCGCTGGTACGGATCACCAGGTCCGGGTCGGGCTGGCCGCGGGTGTAGAGGTGCTCGGAGATCAGGTCGATGTCGACGATCTCGGCGAGCTGATCGAAGGAGGTGCCGCGCCGGGCATGGTCCAGCAGCAGCGAGCGCACCGCGTCGGCGATCTCCTGCCGGCCTCCGTAGCCGACCGCGACGTTCACCAGGACGCCCTTGTTGTCCGCGGTGGCCTGCTCGGACTCCTTGAGCACCCGCTGGGTGGCGGTGGGCAGCAGATCGCGGTTGCCGACGTGGTGCACCCGCCAGCGGCCGTCGGCGGCCAGACCGCGGACGGTGTTCTCGATGATGCCCAGCAGCGGCCTCAGCTCGTCCTCGGGCCGGTCGAGGTTGTCCGTCGACAGCAGCCAGAGCGTGACGACCCCGACCTCGGTCTCCTCGCACCAGCCGAGCAGCTCACCGATCTTGTCCGCGCCCGCCTGGTGGCCCTGCTCGGTCGTGCGCCCGTCGGCCCGCGCCCAGCGCCGGTTGCCGTCCAGGATGACGCCGATGTGCTTGGGCACCTGGGTGTGATCCAGGCGACCCTCCACCCTGCGCGCATACAACCGGTAGACCAGATTGCGCAGTGCGGGCGGATAAGGGATGCGCATCCCGGAAGATCGCAGCATGTGTGGTCCAACCCCTCCGTACCAATGGCGGTCACCCCCGTCGCCTCAAGGGAGCAACTTTACTTCTCGGCTGTCTCGGCAGCCCAATCAGGTGGTTCGCGCTCACGTGATAGGGAGATGAGCATGACTGGCACCGACTACCACGCCGCGGATTCCCGCTACGACTCGATGAAGTACCGGCGAACAGGCCGCAGCGGACTCAAACTCCCGGCTATCTCCCTTGGACTCTGGCACAACTTCGGTGACGACCGCACCCTGAGCTCCCAGCGGGCCATCCTGCGCCGCGCCTTCGACCTGGGCGTCACCCACTTCGATCTGGCCAACAACTACGGCCCGCCGCCCGGGTCCGCCGAGCTGAACTTCGGAAAGATCTTCGCGCAGGACTTCCGGAGCTACCGCGACGAGATGATTCTGTCGACGAAGGCCGGATATCTGATGCATCCGGGTCCCTACGGCGAATGGGGTTCGCGGAAATATCTCCTCTCGTCGCTGGATGCGTCACTGCAGCGGATGGGCGTTGATTACGTCGATATCTTCTACTCGCACCGCTTCGATCCCGACACTCCGCTCGAGGAGACGATGGGTGCGCTGGCGTCCGCCGTCCAGCAGGGCAAGGCACTTTATGCCGGTATCTCCTCCTACAACGCCGAGCAGACCCGGAACGCGGCCGGAATCCTGCGTGCCATGGGCGTACCGGCGCTGATCCACCAGCCCTCGTACTCGATGATCAACCGCTGGACCGAGGACGACCTGCTGCTGGACACCCTGGAGGCCGAGGGCATGGGCTGCATCTCTTTTGCGCCACTGGCACAGGGCCTGCTGACGGACAAATATCTGCACGGCGTCCCCGAGGGCTCGCGCGCCGCCCAGGGCAAGTCCCTGGATCCGGGTCTGCTGTCCGACGAGGTCGTCCGCCGGCTGCGCGGCCTGCACGACATCGCCGCCCGCCGCGGGCAGTCGCTGGCCCAGCTCGCCCTGCGCTGGGTGCTGCGTGACGGGCGGATGACCTCCGCGCTGATCGGTGCCAGCAGCGTCGCCCAGCTGGAGGCCAACATCGCGGCGCTGGACGCCCCCGCGATCACGGACGCCGAGCTGGCCGAGATCGACGAGTTCGCCAGGACGACGGACGGCGTGAACATCTGGGCCCGGCGGTAGCGGGCCAACAAAAAGCGGGCCGGTCCGTGGGGGGGATACGGACCGGCCCGAGGGGGGGTTTCCACCATAACCCCGCGGGCGGGGTGCTGCGTGCACCGGCGCGCGCCGCGGCGTGGCTCGCGGGGGTGCACGCGTACGGACGGGTTCCTCCCGCGCGCGGGGCCGGCGCCTCCCCGGCGCGGGCGGGGCGCGCTCCGGCGCCGGTCAGGCCGCGGCGGCGGCGCCGGCGAGCAGTCCGCAGAACGCCCCGAAGATCATGAAAGGCCCGAGCGGCATGGCCGTGTCGCGCCCGCCGCGCCGCGAGAGCAGCAGCGCGGCGCCGTAGAGGGCTCCGCCGAACACCCCCGCCGCCCCGCCGGCGACCAGGGTGCGCCAGCCGTACCACCCCAGGGCGATCCCCAGTCCGACCGCCAGCTTGGCGTCCCCCAGCCCGAGCCCGCGGCGGTTGACGGCATGGAGCAGGAGGTAGCAGAGGCCGAGCACCAGACCGCCCAGCAGCGCCCGGCGCCAGGCCCCGGTCTCCCCCGTCAGCCGGGCGGCGAGCCCCAGCGCCCCCGCGCCCACCACGGCCAGCGACAGCGTCAGCGCGTCCGGCAGGCGCCGGACCCGCCGGTCGACCGCCGTCAGCAGCACCGCGAGCGGTGTCATCAGCAGCCAGGCGACGAGTTCCGGCCGCGGCCCGGTGGCCGCCGCCAGCGCCGCGCAGGCCAGCGCGGTCACCGTCGCCGTCGGCAGCGCACCCGGCCCGTACGCCCCGCAGTGCCGGCAGTGCCCGCGTCCCAGCCAGCCCCGGGCCGGCCCCGTGATCGCGTGCCCCCCGGGACAGGCCGCGCGCCACTCCTCCCCGGGGGCGACGGCCATCCGGTGGGCGGGGCGCGGCAGCAGCAGCCCGGCCGCGGCCCCGTAGGCGGCGGCGAGGACGATCAGTGTCAGCGCCACTGGCCGGCCCCGGGCTCCGCCGCCGGCCACCGGCCGTCCGCCCGGAGACCTCGCGGGCGGGACCCCGGGGCCCCGGAGCTGATAGAACCCTGGGCATGGCGCGCTGGAAGAACGGCCCGGGGACTCTGCACGGGGCACAGGTGGACATACCGGTGGAGATCGCGGCCTCCTACCGTGCCCGCGCCCGCGGTCTGCTGGGCCGCGACGGCATCGAGGGGGCGCTGCTGCTGACCCCGGCGAGCGGGGTGCACACCTTCCGGATGCGGTTCGCGATCGATGTGGCCTACCTGAGCCGGGACTTCACCGTGCTGGCGGTGCGCACCATGCGCCCGGGTCGGCTGGGCCGCCCGCGGTGGCGTGCCCGGCACGTCCTGGAGGCGGAGGCCGGTGCGATGGCCCGCTGGGGGCTGCGGCCCGGTCTTCGGCTCGGCGTCGAACCCGCCGGCTGAGCACGCCGGCGCGGTCGGCCGGCGCCCCGCGCGGGCGCCCGGTGTCCGCGTCATGACGCGCGCGGGAAGCTGACCTCGACCCGACGGTTCTTCCTGCGGCCCTCCTCCGTGCCGTTGTCGGCGATGGGGTACTGCTCGCCGTAGCCGCGGATCTGGAAGCCGACGGACGGGCCGAGGTCCTTGGCGAGTTCCTCCTGCACCGCGGTGGCCCGCCGTTTGGACAGCACCAGGCCGTGGCTCGCGGAGCCGAGATCGTCGGTGAAGCCGAACACCCGCAGGCTGGTGGCGTCCTGCTTCTTGATCTCGTCGGCGATGGTGCCGATCCGGGACAGCGCGTCGTGGGTCAGCTCGGCGCTGTCCTTGCCGAAGAGGACCTCGGCCTGGAGCGCGAAGGTCACGTTGTCGTTGGTGTCCTGGCGGCGCTCGGAGCCGTCGTCGGTCTCGACGACGGACTTGATGTTGAGGACCTTCGACGGGGCGAGCCGGGCGCCCTGGACCATCCGCAGATCGGGGTCGTTGGGGTCGATGTGCACGGGCGGGGCGGAGTCCTCGGTCACGCCCGGCGGGTCGGCGTGGGCGGCGGGCGCCGTCAGCGGCACGGCCAGCAGCAGCGCGACGGCGGCTGCGGTGACGGCGCGGCGCGGCGCGCGGCGGCCTCGGGGAGTCTGGGTCGCGGTCATCGGTGCCCGCTCAGTCCGTGATCTGTACGGTGGCCGGCGGCATGGTCGGCAGCTGGAAGTCGACCTCGGTGACCTTGGCGGGGGGTGCCGGGAACTGTGCGAAGACGGGGCGGCTGGCGCCCGGCATCAGACCGCTGAGGCCGGTGGTGCACAGGCATTCGCCGTTGGTGTCGCGCAGCACCAGATAGCGCTTCTTGCCCGCCTTGTCGACGAGGGTGGCGCCGGAGATCGAGGAGCGGGAGCGCAGCTCGGTCTCGTTGGAGCGCCAGTTGATGGCGTTGAAGGGGCGGTTGCCGTGATTGGCGACCGTGCCGTTGACGGTGACGAAGCCGCCGGAGTCCCGGACGACGGAGTGCAGGGTGACCACCACGCCGTCCGGCCCCTTCATCTGACCGATCACCTTGTCGGAGTCGGCGGCCGGGCTGCCGGGGCCGCCGTCCTTGGGGGCGCTGCTGCGAGCCGGCGGCTTGTCGCCGTCCGTGGCCTTGGCACCGCCGCCGTCGCCGCCACCGCAGCCGGCCACGACGAGAGCCAGGCCGACAGCGCCGGCCAAGGCGACCGCTCCTCTGGCGGCCTTCGTGGTGCGCCGAATGCTCATGGGTGCGATTCCTTTGATCGTCGTCCGGTCGGGTCGTGGCTCGGGGCGGTGGCCGGTGCGGCCGGTCAGTGGGCGAGGCGTACGGAGAAGAGGTCGGCGGCTTCCGGGAGGTCCTGGAGGTGGTCGGGGTCGAGGGCCCAGCGCTTGCCGTCGCAGCTCAGTTCGACGGGGGCGTGCCCGGGGTCTTCCTTGTCCTTGTCGGCCTTGCCACCCTTGCCACCCTTGTCGTCCGTGCCGCCGGGGTCCCCCGCGCCGCCCGTGCCGCCGCCGTCGTCCGGCGGTGCGGCGAGGGTGCAGCGGGGACCGACGACGGACGTCGCCTCGGACTCCGCGTGGGTGCTGCGGGTCATCGGGATGACCGAATTCCCCACGGCCTTGCGGGTGGTGACCGTGACGGCGAAGGAGGTGGGCCAGGAGTCCGGGACGCAGCCGGGGCCGGAGACCTCGGCGCCGTTGCGTCCGGCGAACCAGTCCGCGCTCGCGCAGGCGGCGTCGGACAGCGGGCCGCGCCCGTTCAGCAGGTCCTTCCAGGCGGCCGGGTCGGTCGCGTAACTGCCGTCGCGCAGACCGTCGAGCAGGCTCTTGGTCAGCAGGTCGCGGTACTTCTGGCCGGCGGCGAGCGCGGCCGCGTCGGCGGCGGTCTGCGCACCGTTGCGGCTGGCCGCCGCCTGTCCGACGGCGAAGAAGGCGAGCGCGAGGAAGAGCAGGCCGCCGACCGCGACGATGTAGACGGGAAAGGCCTGTCCGGCATCGCGCGGGCCGCGGCCTGTGAGGCGGGCGGGACGGGTGAGGGGAGCCGTCACGGCAGTGGAGCCGGCCCGGCTTAAATGCCGACGACGTCGGAAATCTTGTTGGCGATGGCGTTCGCGATCTGGCTGCCGAAGTCCGTGGTCGACAGGACCAGGACGATCGCGACGACCACCGCGATGATGCCGAGGTACTCGATCGAGGTCTGTCCCCGGTCGTTCCCCAAAAGCCGCTTCGCCATCGTGTTCCCCTCCATGGGCGGCCGTACCACTCCGGTCCGGCTGGTCTGCCCCCGATATGCCGGCGCGTTCGGGCGCGCTGGTGACACCAGAAAAGTACGCCGCTACAGCGTTCCCGGAACAGGGATTGCGAACCCCGTCCTGATTCCGGAACGCGGACGACAGAGACAACGGCACATTTTGGCCACTCGCTCGCACCCCGTCCACCCCCGTTCCCCCTCCGGGACCCTGCCCCGCTGCCCTGCCCATGTGGACCGTACGGCCCGACCGCACCCTAGTGCGCGCGACCGCAGGCCTACCCACTGTGACACAACTCGTTGCTGGTGCGAAGGAGTTACGGAGAAGCGAGGCGGGAACCACACGCATCCGGCCGGGAGCGGCGCTCCGGACGCGCCGGAGTGCGCCCCGGCGCGGCCCGGCGCGCGGCACCGGGAGGCCGGATCCGGGGCGAGGATCGGCCCGCCCGGGGATGTGCATCCGCAAGGACGGCCCGCGGCGACGGGGGCACGGAAGGTCCCGGCGGGGAGGGCGGCGCAGCGGCCGGAGCGGGCCGTTCCGGAGAGCGGCGACGAGGCCCGTGCCCCGCTCCGGGCCGCGGTCACTTCCCCACCAGCGAACCGAAGTTGGTGCCGGAGCCCAGGAAGAACCCCGCGATGAGCAGGATCATCGTGGCCGGCACCATGAACGTGGTGACGACCATGGTGGCCTTGGGGACCGCGCGGGCGGCGCGGCGCCGGGCGTTCTGGGCGTCGGTGCGGCGCATGTCGTTGGCGATCTGGATCAGGGTGTCGACGATCGGCGAGCCCAGCTCCTCGCCCTGCTGGAGGGCGGTGACGAACTGGGCGACCTGTTCGGAGTCGTTGCGTTTGCGCAGTTCCTCGAAGGCGGCGCGGCGGCTGACGCCCATGTCCATCTGCCGCAGCGTGATGCGGAGTTCGTCGGCCCAGGGGCCCTCGTAGCGTTCGGCGACCCGGTCCAGGGCCTGACGGAAGCTCAGGCCGGCGCTGACCACGACGGCCAGCACGTCGAGAAAGTCCGGAAGCGTGCGCTCGATGGTGTCCCGGCGCTGGCGGATCGCGGCCCAGATGCCGACCTCGGTCCAGAAGAGCCCGAAGAGCACCATCAGGATGCCGAGCAGCGGCTGGCCGCGCAGGAACATCACCAGCGCGCCGAGGAAGCCCAGGGCCCCGTAGACGGCGCGGCGGGCCGCGTAGCGGTCGACGGTCAGCCCGCCCGGATTGCCCGCCAGGTCGATCCGCCGGCGGATCCGCGCGGTGCGCCCCTCCCCCATCAGCCGCAACACCAGCGGCGCCCAGCGCATCCCGGCACGGTCCACCGCCGACCCGACGACGGTGGTGCGCGTGGCGCCGACCTCCAGGGACAGCGCCAGGTCGGGCGGCAGCCGGGCCTCCCGGCGGTAGAGCGCGACACCGCAGCAGACGCCCACGACCGAGAGGGCGAAGGCGAGGGCCAGCAGGATTCCGATTGCCATGGCGATACCTAGACGTCGATCTTGGAGAGGCGGCGGATGAAGAAGAACCCGAGCCCGTAGAGGGCGAAGGCCACCACGACCGCGAGCTGGCCGAGGAAGGAGGAGGTCATCCGGTCGATGGCGCCGGGCGCGATCCGGTTCATCAGAAGCAGGGTGCCGATGCCGAGCAGCGGGACGACGTAGGCGGTGACGACCACCTGGGAGAGCTGGGTGCGGACCTCCCGCCGGGTCTCCTTGCGCTCCTCCAGGGTCGTGGTGAGGTTGCGCAGCGAGCCGACGACCGTGCCCCCGGCCCGGTTGGCGAGCACCAGGGTGGTGACCAGGACGACCAGTTCGCGCGACGGGAGGCGTTCGGCCAGTTCGCCGAGGGCCTCGTCGACGGAGTGGCCGACGGCCAGCTTGTCGGAGACCTTGGCCAGCTCCTCGCCGGCCGGGGCCTCCAGTTCCTCGGCGGCCATGCCCAGCGCCGTGCGCAGCGCCAGCCCGGCCTGGGTGGCGTTGGCGAGGATCCGGGAGAGTTCGGGCAGCTGGTTGATGAACCTCTCGATGCGCTTCTGCCGCTGCCAGTTGAGGAAGGCGAAGGCGGCCCAGACGGCGACCAGGGCCGCGATCGGGCCGAAGAAGGGAGCGAGGGTGGCCTGCGCGACCAGCCAGAGGACCGCGACCGCGGCGAGCATGCCGACGAAGAACTCACCGGGGGTGACGTCCAGGCCGGTGGCGGCCAGCCGCAGTTCGAGGCGGCGGCCGAAGCGGGTGGCGCGCAGGGTGCGGTCGACGGACGGGAAGCGGCGGCGGCGTCCGGAGGCCGGCAGCGCCCGTTCGTCGGCGAGCCGGTCGACGACGGCCTGCCGCTGGGCTCGCCCGGCCGCGTAGGTGCGGACGCCGGCGATCGCCAGCAGTCCGCACAGCAGCGTGGCCCCGATGGCGAACAGGGCGAGGGGGCTCGCGGTGGCCGCGGTCAGCCCCCCGGCGGCGGTGGTCGGGGCCCAGCCGGTCATGAGGTGGCCTCCCGGGTGGCGAGTTGGTCGTCGGTGGCCGCCACGCCGAAGGCGGGCGGGGTGGGTTCGCTGGCCATGAAGAGGCGTTCGGCGACCCGGCGCGGCAGCGGGAAATAGCGGAACCGGCCGTGCACGACGCGGTCGGCGCCCATCGGTTCGGCGTCGAAGCGGCAGACCGTCGCGATCCGGTAGTCCTCGTGGCCGCGGGAGTCGAGGAGGGCGATCTCGCTGATCCGGCGGGTGCCGTCGGCGTGCCGGGAGAGCTGGACGATGCAGTCGACGGCGCTGTTGATCTGGTCCCGCAGCGCCTCGAAGGGGATCGTGACGTCCGACATGGAGGCCAGCGTCTGCAGCCGCATCAGGGCGTCCTCGGCGCTGTTGGCGTGCACGGTGGCCAGCGAGCCGTCGTGGCCGGTGGACATCGCCTGGAGCATGTCGAGGGTCTCGCCGCCGCGCACCTCGCCGACGATGATGCGGTCGGGGCGCATCCGCAGGGAGTTGCGGACCAGGTCGCGGATGGTGATGCGGCCCTTGCCCTCCACGTTGGGCGGCCGGGACTCCAGCCGGATCACATGGGACTGCTGGAGCTGGAGTTCGGCGGCGTCCTCGACGGTGATGATCCGCTCGCCGTCCGGGATCAGGCCGGAGAGGGCGTTGAGGAGGGTGGTCTTGCCGGCGCCGGTGGCCCCGGAGACCACCACGTTGAACTTGGCCCGCACCAGCCCCGCCAGCAGCATCAGCATCTGCTCGTCGAGGGTGCCCATGCCGATGAGTTCGGCGAGGGTGTAGGCGCGCGGGAAGCGGCGGATGGTGAGGGTGGCGCCGTTCAGGGCGAGCGGCGGGATGATCACGTTGACGCGCTCGCCGGACGGCAGCCGGGCGTCGACCATCGGATTGGACTCGTCGACCCGGCGGTTGACCGTGGAGACGATGCGCTCGATGGTCTGCATCAGCTGCTCGTGCGAGGCGAAGCGGACGGGCAGCAGCTCGACCCGGCCGCACCGTTCGACGTAGACCTGGTCCGGGCCGTTGACCATGATCTCGGTGATCGAGGCGTCCTCCAGCAGCGGCTCCAGCACCCCCAGGCCCAGCGCCTCGTCGACCACCCGGCGGATGAGCTGGGCGCGTTCGGCCGTGGAGAGCACCGGGCCCTCACGGCTGATGATGTGGCCCAGCACGCGCTCCAGCCGGGTGCGGCGCTCGGCGGCGGCCAGCGAGGACATCTCGGCGAGGTCGATCTCCGCCAGCAGCTTGGCGCGGTAGACGGCCACCATGTGGCTGTCCTGGCGCGCCTCACCGGCCGGTTCGGGTGCGACGATCCGGGCTTTCAGGCTCATCGCGGGACTGCTCCTTCGTCGGTGCCCGCGAGCGGCCCGGCGCCGAGGGCACCGGACTCCTGCGGGCGGGGCATGGTGGCGCTGCGGCGGGCGGTACCGAAGTCGTCCACGCCGGGGATGATCGAGGGGATGGTGACCCGCACCGTCGCGCTGACCGAGTCCCCGCCGCCGCCCACGGTGATGCCGGCCTTGATCCAGTCGCTCATCGCGGCCCGGCCGGCGGCCTGCGGGTCGGCAGGGTGGTCGGCCGGGTCCATCGAGGCGGTACGGGCCGCGGCGCGCGCTCCCGTTCCGGCCTGCTGGACGGCGAACGCCGCGAGCCCGAGCTGGACCACGGCCAGCCCGACCACCAGCAGGAGCGGCAGGAAGCCGAGGAACTCCAGGGAGACCTGGCCGCGGTCGCGGTCGTGGCCGCGGCGCCGGGCGGGCGGACGGACGGCGCTCACCTGGGCTCCTCCTTCGCGGCTCCGGCCGAGCCGGCGGCCGACCACGGGAAGCTGCCCGCGCCGGGGAAGAGCACGGGGACCTCGATGTGGACCGTCGCCTTCCACACCCCGGCGGCGGCGCCGCAGGAGATGCTCGCCCCGCCCCGCCAGGAGGCGGGCAGTTCGTGCGTGGCGGCGGCCCGGCAGGCGCCCGCGCCGCCGCCCTCGGTCGCGGTGCCGGCCCGCGCGCCCCGGTCGGCGGCGTGGGCGGCCAGCGCGTAGGCGTAGCCGACCAGGACGAGCTGCCAGAGCAGCGCGAGGACCAGCAGGATCAGCGGGAGCATCCCCAGGAACTCCACGGAGACCTGCCCCCGGTCGTCGCCGCCCAGCGGGCGCCGCACCGCTCAGCCCTCCTCGTAGGGACCGGCGGGGTCGAACGGCCCCGTGCCGCCCGTCGCCGCGGTGCCGCGACGGCCCGCGAACCGGCCGCCGGGCCGCGCCGCCGGACCCGATACCCCTCCCGCCGCGCCCTCGGCCGTGTCCGTACCGGGAGCCGCCCCCGGCGCTATGGCCTTGCGCTTGCGCCCGGTCAGGGTCGGACGCGCCCGGTGGCTGCCGCGGCCCTGCCGGGCGGCCGGCGACTCGACCAGGCCGAGTTCGGCCGCCAGGGCGCCCAGCGCCTGCTTGACGGTCGACCGGTTGTCGAGGTCCTGCATCCGGCCCGCGTCGACGCAGGGCTGCAACTCCTTGAAGGCGGCCGGCACATGGGTCCGGGCGACCTGGGTGCCGGTGGCTTTGGCGACCAGCGGCGGCTGGATCTCGGTGTTGCGGGTGAGGCGGTTGACGACGGTCGTGGTGTCCTCCGCCTTGCGGATCTGCAGCCGGTCCCACAGCCGCACCTGCCGCTTGGCGGCCCGCACGGCCACCACGTCCGGGGTGGTCACCAGCAGCGCCGCTTCGGCGAGTTCGACCGCCGCGGCGTTGGCGGACTGCATCTGGGACCCGCAGTCGACCAGCACCACCTCGTAACGGGAGCGCAGCGCGCCGAGGATCTGCCGGGCGGCGCGGTCGTCGACCTCCTCGCCGCGTTCCCCCTCCTCGGGCGCCAGCAGCAGTCCCAGGCCGGTGTGGTGGGCGTGCACGGCGTCCTGGAGGACCCGTACGGAGATGTCCTGGATGCCGGCCAGGTCGACGATCGAGCGGCGGAACTGCACGTCCAGATAGGAGGCCACATCGCCGGACTGCAGGTCCAGGTCGACCAGTGCCACGCTGCGGCCCGCGGTCCGAGCGGCCAGGGCGAGGTGCACGGCGGTGACAGTGGTGCCGACCCCGCCCTTGGCACCGGTCACGGTCACCAACGTGCCGGCCGGTCCGGGCGCCGCGTCCGGCCCGGCCCCCAGGTGCACCCGTACACCGGCCGCCCACTGGGCGGCGGCCTGCACCCGGGCGGCCAGCTCGTCGTAGCCCAGCGGCAGCCCCACCACGCCGCGGGCGCCGGCGTCCATCACCGCGGAGAACAGCGCGGGTCCGGCGTCCGCGGTGATCAGCACCACGCCGACGGCGGGGAAGCGCAGCGCCACCTCGCGGATCAGCTCCAGCGCCGGTGCCGGGCCGACCCGTTCGTGGACGAGCACGACCTCGGGGAGCGCCTCCACGGCGGCCGGGGCCTCGGCGCCCTGGGCGGCGGCCCGGGCGAGCGCGTCGAGCAGCGCGGTGGAGTCGGCGACCGGGGGCGCGGGTTCGGCGTCCGGCAGCTGGTGGAGCAGCGAGGAGACCGCGCGTGCGGCGTCCGGGTCGCCGATGGCCGAAAGGATGCGGATGGTCACCAGGGGCTCCGGGTCACTTGTCGCCGTCGAGGGTGTAGGTGCGCTGACCGGGCGGTATGGCGGTCTCGCTGCCGGGGGCGAGCAGGGCGAGCCGTACATGGGTGGCGAAGGACTCGGCGTAGGCGACGCGCTGGGCGTCGTGGGTGTCCAGCGCGAAGGTGATCGGCACGGCCTCGCCGGCCTGCCGGTTCGCGGTGGTGTCGCCCGGGTCCTTGGCCTCCAGCGGCGTCAGCTTGCCGACGTCGATGACCTGGGCGCCGGCGACGATGACCTTGGAGACCGGCTTGTCCTCGGGGCGCTTGCCCTCGAACGTGGCGTAGATGTTGACCCGCGCCCCCGGGTTGATCTTGCCGGCCACTCCGGTGGCGGCGTCGATCATGATGGCGATCTCCTGCTGACCGGGCTGCAGCGCGGGCCGCTCGACGATCATGTCGTCCTGGAGCAGTGACCCCTTCTTCAGCGGGGTCACGGCGATCCGGCCGCTGACCTTGTCCAGGTCGGTCACGGCGGTGGGCGGCAGCCAGCGCTGCGGCATCCTCACCTTCTCGAACTGCCCCGGATCCAGCGCCTTGTATGCGGCGACATCCGTCTTCAGCCGGTACGCCGTCCGCTCGGGGCCGACCTTGGACTCGACGTTCTTGATCACCGACAGCACGCCGATGAACGCGCCGATCGCACAGAGAACCGACAGGAGCAGCAGGATCGCTCCGCGGCGCTGGCGTGAGTTCATGGGGGAGGGACCTCGATCGGGGACGGGGAGCAGGGGCGGGCGGTCGGACGGGGGCGCGGACGGCGGGCGGGCCGGCCGGGGCGGGGCCGCACTCGGCCCGGTCGGCTCAGCGCACGCGGGCCACCGTCCGCGGACTGCCGGGGACGCCCGGCCGGCCGGACAGGTCCGGATGGCCGGCGAAGGAGGCCTGGCCGGGCAGGTCCCGGCGGCCGGGAGCACGGGGGCCGTCGGACGCGTAGGGGTTGCCGGGGACGGGGGGACCGGACCCGTAGGGGTTGCCGGGCGCCACCGGGCCGCCCGGCGGGTACTGGGGGCCGCGGACGTCGGGGTGGTGCGGGGCGCGGGCGGCGGGCTGCTGCGGCCCGGCCGGGCGATCCGGGGCCTGGGGGTCCGGGCGTCGCGGTGTGCCGGGGCCGGCCGGAGGGGCGCCGGGGGCGGCGGCCGCGTCCCTGGCGGCGGGCGCGTCCGGGACGGCCGACGGCGGCTCGGTCACGGCCGGGGGTGCGGGGCGGGGCGCGGGCGCGGCTATGGCCGCCGGCCCCTGCGCCGGGCCGCCACCCCCTGCCGCCCGTGGCCGTGCCAGCGGCGCGGCGCAGAACGCGCAGCGGTCGCCGAGGAGTTCCCGGCCGCACCAGCCGCACTGCTCCCGCAGGACGGAGCTCACCAGCTGGTGAAGGACCGACAGGTCCGGTATGGCCGCGGCGAATTCGACCAGTTTGCGCGTCCCCCACCACTGGGCGGACTCGTCGGGCAGCCGGGTCTCGTACACGCCCTGCGCCTGCCAGGCGGGGGCGAGGGTGTCACTCACCCAGTCGCCGGTGAACTGGCCCCGGGCGAGCGCGAGCTGGGTGGTGAAGCCGGGCGCCGGCAGCCCGGCACCGCCGCCGTGCCGGTCGAGCTGCAGCAGCCGCGGCGCGGGGTGGGCGAGCACCGCGAACTGCACACCGGGCAGCCAGGACTTCACATGGGAGCGCAGATCGACCTCGATGTGGTCGAGGCCGCCGACGCTGCCCAGCAGGGCGCCCGCGTGGAGGTAGTGGGTCAGCAGCCGCGCCGCGCTGGCCAGGACGCCGGGGCTGAAGTCGCACAGCGACAACTGCCGCAGCTGACGGGCCAGCACGGCCACCCCCAGCGGCGGCAGGGACAGCGGCACGATGGCGATCCGGTCGGTCTCCAGGACGGAGCGCAGGGTGTGCAGCCGGCGGATGTGCGCGGGCGGGCAGGCGGAGGAGTAGAGCGCGATGAGATGGCCGTGGTGCTCCAGCACCGCACTGGTCTCCGTCAGCGCCTCGTCCAGCGGCTGGAGATGCGGGGCCCGGAGGACGACGGCGGCGGGGGTCCGCCAGTCGGCGGGGGCACCTCCCGGCTCGAACGAGGTCGAGAGCTCGGGGGAGGGCAGCGCGAGGTCAGGGCTGGTGACTGCAATCGCGGTCGGCACGTCGCTCCCCCACTCCCTCCGGCCGCCGGGGGCCCCGGGACCGCGGATCGGCACAGCTCTGCGCCATCGGCGCCATACGCTGAGCACCTTATCCACAGAGATACGTCCCAGAGAACACGTTCTGAGCTACTCGTCATCACCGTCGCTCCACCAGTAAGGGACGCGGAGCGACTGAGCGGGAAACACGGTAACCCCCGCCCCCGACCAGCGGCTTGGCACCCGTAATGGTCTGGACCACACACGCGCGGGCGCAGGCGTCACAGGGTGCACATCCGTCTCTCGTGCCCCACTTTTCGGCCGCCCGCGGGTAGGTGCACGGGCGCGCGTCCGCGGGGGCCCGCACCACCCGCACGCCCCCGCTCCGTACCCGCCGCGAGGTCCCGTGCGCCGGAGCACACGGGACCTCGCCCACCGCTTCTCGACCGGACCGGCGCCGCTACCTCACCTGCGCGCGGCGGCCGGCTTCGGCAGGGTGCAGCCGTCCGCGTTCAGGTCGAGCTTGTTGCCGGCGCCGAAGCACTTCGGTATCCCGTAGGTCTCCTCCGCGTAGTTGGTGCCCTTGTGCACCGTGACCTTGCCGTTCTCGTCCACTTCGCACGGGTTGTTCTCGGTGCACCGCTCACCGTCCTCGTTGCCCGTGTTGTTGATGGCCGTGACCTTGCCCGTGGACGTGTCGATCACGGGCGATCCGGAGGTGCCGCCGATGGTCTGGCACTGCGGGGTGTAGCGGACCGAGTCCTTCCAGGTCCAGTCACCCTCCTTGAGGGTGGGCACGAACCCGTCGATGCTGCACGTGTAGATCTTCTTCCAGTATCCGGAGACGACGCTGATCCCGGCGCCCTTCGTCGGATGGTCGGTGGACAGCTCCAGTGGCTTGATCCCGTACTTCTGCTCGATCTGGGCGTAGGTCGAGCCGGACCGGTAGAGCGTGACGTCGGTGTCGGTCATCGTGGCGTAGACGACCCGGTTGGCCCGGATCGTGCCCGCCCGGCCGCCCGACTTGGTCAGCAGGGTGAAGCTGCGGCTGGACGGCTGGTCGACGACGACCTCGCCCGCGCCCGGCATGCCGCTTTCCAGACAGTGGCCGTTGGACATCACCAGCGCCGGGTCGTTCGCCTGCGAGCCGGGCATCCGCACGACGGAGCCGGAGCAGTTGCTCAGTGCGACGGTGCCGGCGAAGTCCACGGCCTTGGCCTTCTGGTGCTGCGCGGGCGCCCGGTGCTGCTGCGGCGCCGCCTGGGCCGTTCCGACGGTGCCCGCGAGGGCTGCGGCGCCCAGCACGGCCGTGGCCAGGGTGCCGACGAGAGGTCGATTCATGTGGGGGTCCTCTCAACTCTTTGTCACCGAAGTCCCGCCCGGGGCTTCGGATTTGTCGTGCGCAGTGTCCGCGCGGCCGCCCGATGAAGCAATCGGTTTCGCCGGATCGATGGGAAGTCGCCGGGTTGGCCACCGGCGGGCGGGAGCGGCCCGCCCGCCCGGCATCTGGCCGCCGGACGCCTTGACCCGCTCATGTCATACCCCGACACTCACGTCGTCGCTTCGCTCACACCCCACAGGAGACCGCATGCGACCACGTATCCGCGGCGGACGCAGCACCGTCCTCGCCGCGCTCCTCTCCCTCGCCCTCGCCGCTCCGGTCGCCGCCGCCCAGGCGACCGCCGCCCCGCCCGGCGCACCCGCCGCCGGCGCCGCGGCCCGCCTCGAACTCCCGCACCAGTACGAGGTGCCGGGCCCGGCGACGCCCGCCCAGCGCACCGCGCTCACCACGACCGGCGCCACGATCGACGAGGTCCACGCCCGCGCCGTCGTCCTCACCGCCGACCGCGCCCAAGCCGCGGCCGTACGTCAATTGGGCTACCGCCTGCGCAGGTTGCCCGATCCCCCGGCCACCCGGCCGGTCTCCCCCGGCACCCGGGTCAGGGATTTCCCCGCCGGGTACACGAAGTACCACACCTACGACGAGGCCACGAAGGAGATCGACGCCCTCGTCGCGAAGTACCCGCACCTGCTGAGCGAGCAGGTCATCGGCACCTCCCAGGAGGGCCGCAGCATCCTCGCCCTCAAGGTCAGCCGGAACGTCACCGAGGACGAGGCGGAGCCCGAGGTCCTCTTCACCGCGCACCAGCACGCCCGCGAGCACCTCACCGTCGAGATGGCCCTGTACCTCCTGGGCGAGTTCACCTCGAAGTACGGGACCGACCCCCGCATCACCAAGCTGCTGGACTCCCGCGAGATCTGGATCGTCCCGGACCTGAACCCGGACGGCGGCGCCTACGACATCGCCGCCGGCTCGTTCCGCAGCTGGCGCAAGAACCGCCAGCCCAACACCGGCTCCCGCAGCGTCGGCACCGACCTCAACCGCAACTGGGACTTCAAGTGGGGCTGCTGCGGCGGCTCGTCGTCCAGCCCCTCCTCCGAGATCTACCGCGGCCCGTCGGCCGCCTCGGCCCCCGAGGTCCAGGTCGTCTCGAAGTTCGTCCGCAGCCGGATCGTCGGCGGGAAGCAGCAGATCAAGGCCGCCATCGACTTCCACACCTACAGCGAGCTGGTCCTGTGGCCCTTCGGCTTCACCGACGACGACACCGGTCCCGGGATGACGCAGGACGACCATGACGCCTTCGCCGCCATCGGCCTGAGCATGGCCGCCAGCAACGGCTACACCCCCGAGCAGTCCAGCGAGCTGTACATCACCGACGGCGCGATCGACGACTGGCTGTGGGGCGACCAGAAGATCTTCGCCTACACCTTCGAGATGTATCCGTCCTCGGCCGGCGCCGGCGGCTTCTACCCCAAGGACACCGTGATCCCCAGGGAAACCACCCGCAACCGCGAGGCGGTCCTGCGCCTCCTGGAGAACGCCGACTGCGTCTACCGCTCCATCGGCAAGGAGGACCGGTACTGCAAGGGCAGCTGAGCCGCCCGGCCGCACGACGAGGGGGCACCCGGCCCGGTCCGGCCCGGGTGCCCCCTCGTCACGTCCTCGACGACGCGGCCCGACGGCACACCGCGTCAGTCCTCGCGGCTGGTGACCTCCAGGAGGTGCATGCCGAACTGGGTCTTGACCGGTCCCTGGACCACGCCGACCGGGGCGGAGAACACGACCTGGTCGAACTCCGGGACCATCTGCCCGGGACCGAAGGACCCGAGGTTGCCCCCGTCACGGGACGAGGGGCAGGAGGAGTGCTTCTTGGCCAGCTCGGCGAAGTCCGCTCCGCCGGCGATCTGCTCCTTCAGGTTCAGCGCCTCGGCCTCGGTGTTGACCAGGATGTGACGTGCAGTAGCCCTTGCCATGATTTGCGTCCTTTCGAGTCTTCTTCAGCGCCATCCACGATCGCGTACCCGGCAGGATCTGCCGGTGGCAGCGACCACCGGCCCGGCCCCCGGCAGGTACACGTGCCGCCTCCGTAGGTCGGGCAAGCGCCACCTCAGAATCCCACAGCCGATCACCCGCGCAGGTCACCGGCCGGGGGCGGCCCCCGCGGCACCTCTGCGGCCCGGTGAACCGTCCGCCCCGGGCCCGCGTCTTCCCCCGCGACCGCATCCCACCTGCCTGGGAGAACAGACCATGCCCGACAAGGACGTTGAGCCCACCGACGAGCGGATCCACCCCCCGGAGCCCTGGTGGGCGGACATCGGCGCCTGGGGAGCCATCGCCATGACCGCCTTCGGAGCCCTCCTGGCGGCATGGGTCTTCCTCCGCCTCCCCGGCACCCCGCCGGAACCGGCCTACGGCTACTACGGAGCCTCCAAGGTCATCGCCCTCGGCCTGGTGATCGTGGGCAGTACCTTGCTCACCCGCCGCCGGGCCCGTGCCACGTCCACCGAGGAAACGGACAGCCAGGACGGCCCTCAGAGCAGGTGATCGGCCTTGCCCGCCTTTATCTCGCGGATGAGGGTGCGCAGAGCCTCACGACTGTCGGTGACGTACGTGCCCTCGGCGCCTGCCACGGCGATGTAGGCATTGCCCTGGTCGTCGGTGCCGAGACGGAAGCAGGCTGAGCCCTCGGCGCAGAACGGCTCTTCCCAGCGGATATCGGCCATGGGGTGCCCCTCACAGTTGACGCGCGATGGCGTGGATGAAGTCGCGCGAGCGTTCGGGAGAGAGGCTAACTCGTTCCATTCCGTCCATCTGTGACCGGTAGCGGGTCAACTGCGCATCCAGGTGCAGGAACTCCGGTCCGTGCGTGCTGTCCACCTGCACGGCATCGAGTTGCGGCACCACACCTTCCGCGTAGACCACGGTCTGCCCGGCACCCGGAAACTCTCCGGCCTCGAAGGGGATGACGCGCAGGGTCACGTTGTCGCGCTCGGAGACTGCGAGGAGGTGCTCCAGCTGGGCGAGGGCTACCGCCCGGCCCCCGAACTGCATTCGTAGGGCTGCCTCATGGACGATGCCGAGGTATCCGCACGGGTCAGCACCCTCCAACACTTGCTGACGCTCCATCCGATGGGCCACCCGCAGCGCAATCTCATGCTTCGGCATGGGAGGGACGCCCGCACGAAAGATCGTGGCGGCATGGTCGCCGGTCTGCAGCAGACCCGGGATGTGCACCGTGTGCGCGGTGCGCATCCGTACGGCGTGCCACTCGAACTCGGCGATGTCCAGCAGCCCGGCAGGGAGGCTGCCCCGGTACTTCTCCCACCAGCCCCGGCCGGGCTCGGCCATGGCCACCAGTGCATCGACATATTTCTCATCGCGGCAGTCGCAGTTGCAGGCCAAGGTGCGCAGCCGCTCCGGGCTGATGGGGCGCAGGCCCGCCTCCATGTTAGAGAGCCTGCTCCGGTCGACACCCAGCAACCCGGCTGCATATTCGGCGGACATGCCTGCCGTCGTACGCAGCTTCCTGAGTTCGGCACCCAGCCGCTGCTGGCGTTCGGTCGGCGTTGTCCTCTGCGCCATGAAGTTCCCTCCGACTCCGAGATGTTGAGAAGTCTGCCGCCTGACATGCAAGAGGCACTACCGGAGGTCAGAAATCTCCCGACCGAGTGGCAAATTTAACCCCGGCTGCCCTACAGTCAGTAACGCAACGCTTACGCTCGACGCAGTCGGAAGCGCATTGCGCGAGCCTGCCCGCGGCCTCCTGCCCTGGGAGAGGCGGGCTCGCGCCAGGGAGACAGGCCACCGGCTGCCGAGACATCAACCACCCGTGAAGCACAGGGAGTTGCCATGCCCGCAGCCGTATCCGTCTGCCCGCACCCGCTCGACACCGTCACGCCCCCCGTACCGGAAAGTCTGGCCTACAGCCTGACCGTCCCCGCCGCGCTGGCCAGTCCCGCCATCGCGCGTGCCGCCACGGGCGTACTGCTCGAAGCCCACGGTCTGCGCGATGTGGCCGTCGCGGCCCTTCAAGTGGTGGGGGAACTCGCCGCCTGCGCCTGCCGGTTCACGGCGACCGAGGACGTCTACCTGTCGCTGCGCTACCGGGACGACGCGCTGCGCGTCACGCTGTACGACGGGCATCCGCGCCATACCCATCGGCGGCTCGCGGCGGCCTGCGACGCCCGGCGGCGCTCCACGCTCCTGCTGCTGGCCTGCGTGGTGCGGGACTGTGAGGGCGAGTGGGGGGTCGGGGCGTCGCAGGAGTCCGGCTACGGGACACGGATGTGGGCCGTGCTGCCGCGCGACGGGGCGCGGGCGTACGGGCGCGTGGTGTGACGCCGTACGCCGAGGGGGCGTCGCCCACCACCGGGCTGCCCCTCGGCGTACGCAGGGGTGGGAGAAGTCGCCGCCCGCCCCTACACCACCAGGCTCACCGCCAGCGCCACCGCGAACCCCGCCACCGACAGGACCGACTCCAGGACCGTCCAGGACTTGAGGGTGTCGCGTTCCGTGATGCCGAAGTACTTGCTGACCATCCAGAAGCCGCCGTCGTTCACGTGGGACGCGAAGATCGAGCCGGCCGAGATCGCCATGATGATCAGCGCCAGCTGGGCCTGGGACATGCCCTGGTTCTCGACGAGGGGGACGACGATGCCGGCCGTGGTGACGATGGCGACGGTGGCCGAGCCCTGGGCGACGCGCAGGAGGAGGGAGAGGAGGTAGGCGAGGACCAGCACCGGGAGGCCGACGTGGTGGAAGGTGTCGGCGAGGGCGGTGGCCACGCCGCTGCCCTTGAGGACGGCGCCGAAGATACCGCCGGCGCCGACGACCAGGATGATGTTGCCGACCGGCTTGAGGGACGCGGTGGAGACCCGTTCCAGGGACGTGCGGGACCAGCCGCGGCGGATGCCCAGCAGGTAGTACGACATCAGCAGGGCGAGGGTCAGGGCGACGAAGGGGTGGCCGAAGAATTCGAGCACCGAGCGGCCGGTGGAGGGCGGCAGGGCGATGGAGGAGAAGGTCGCCAGGAGGATGAGGAGCAGCGGGGTGCCGATGATGAGCAGGACGGTGGCGAGGGAGACCGGTTCCTCGGCCGGACCGGCGCCGGCCGCGCGCTTCTCCTCGGTTACCGCGGCCTTCGCCTCGTCAGCCGCCTCGACCATGTCCTGCGGGACGGGCACGAAGATCCGCTTGCCGATCCAGGCCGCGTAGCCCCAGGCGGCGAGCACCGCGGGGAGGCCGCAGACCAGGCCCATGAGGAGGATCCAGCCCAGGTCGACCTTGAACAGGCCGGCGGCGGCGACCGGGCCGGGGTGTGGCGGCAGGAAGGCGTGGGTCATGGACAGACCCGCGAGAAGCGGCATGCAGAAGAGCAGGATCGACTTTCCGCTTCTCTTCGCCGCCGCGTAGACGATCGGCGCGAGGACGAAGATGCCGACGTCGAAGAAGACCGGGATGCCGAAGATCAGGCCGGTCAGGCCCATGGCGAGCGGTGCGCGCTTCTCACCGAAGAGGCGCAGCAGACGGGCGCTGAGCACCTCGGCCCCGCCGGAGACTTCGAGGATCGCCCCCAGCATGGTGCCCAGGCCGATGATGATGGCGACATGGCCGAGGATGCCGCCCATCCCGGACTCGATCAGCGAGACCGCGTCGGACTTCTGCACCGTGCCGAAGAGTTCGGTGACCGAGAGCCCGGCGGCCAGGCCCACCGCGAGGGAGACCGTCAGCAGCGCGACGAACGGCTGCAGCCGCACCTTGATGATCAGGACGAGGAGGAGGGCGATGCCCAGGACGGCGACCGCGAGCAGGCCCGCGGTGCCGGGTATCAGGGCGAGCAGTCCGCCGGTGTGCGGGGGTGGGGGCGCGGGGGCGGGCGTGGCGGCGAGGAACATGGGTGACTCCGTTGTCAGGCAGGGGCCCGCGGGTCCCTGGCAGTGTTCCCGGACAGGGCGGTCCGCGGCACGGCGACCCGTCGCTACGGGACGCCGTGCCGTGCGGCGTTCGGTGTGCGCCGAGCGGCGCTAACGGCAGGCGGGGCAAGGGAGTCGGCGCCTCAGCTCAGGACCGCGAGGGCGTCGATCTCGACGAGCAGGCCGGGCGGCAGACCGACGTAGACGGTGGTGCGGGCGGCGGGCGCCTCCTTGAGGCCCTGCTCCTCGAAGTAGGCGTTGTAGATCTCGTTCAGCTCGGCGAAGTGCGCCACGTCGGTGAGGTAGACGCGGATCATCATCGCGTCGTCCCAGCTCGCGCCGCCCTCTTCGAGGATGGCCTTGACGTTGGCGAGGGTCTGCAGGGTCTGTTCGCGCAGGGTGGGGCCGGCCGGGGTGGGGGCCTGTCCCCCGGAGGCGGGCAGGAAGCCGACCTGGCCGGCGACCTGGAGGATGTTGCCCTTCTTCACGCCGTGGGAGAACTTCGCGGGCGGGGTGGTGTGGGTGGCTGGGGTGAGCGCGGTCTTCTCGGTCATGGTGGTCAGGCTTCCTGTGCGGGGCCGGCGGTGGACGGGGCAGGTGCGGTTCCGGAGTACTCCCGGCTGATGGCGTCGGCGGTGCGGCGTACCAGGGGGAGCAGGGTGAGGAGTTCCTCGGCGGTGACGACGACGTTCGGCGCGGAGAGGGACATGGCGGCGACCACGTGCCCGTCCGTGCCGCGGACGGGCGCGCCGACGCAGTTGATGGACTCTTCGTGGCCGCCGAGGTCGGTGGCCCAGCCCTGGGTGCGGACGGTGGCCAGTTCGGCGAGGAAGGCCGCGGCGTCGGGCGTCGAACGGGGCGTGTAGCGGGGGTAGTCGAGCTTCTCGGCGAGGGCGCGGCGCTCGGGCGTGGGCAGGTCGGCCAGGAGCAGCTTGGCGACCGCGGCGACGGTGATGGCGACGGGCTTGCCGATCCGGGAGTACATCCGGACCGGGTAGCGGCTCTCGACCTTGTCGATGTAGAGGACCTCGCTCTCCTCCAGCACGGCGAGGTGGACGGTGTGTCCACAGGCCTCGTTGAGGGCGACGAGGTGGGGGTGGGCGATCTCCCGGACGTCGAGGTGCTCGGCGGCCTGCTGGGCGAGCGCGAAGAGCCGGGCGCCCAGGCGGTAGCGCTGGTCGGCCTGGCGGTAGACCATGCCGTGCTCGTGCAGGGTCCGCAACAGGCGCAGGGCGGTGGATTTGTGCACGCCGAGCCGGACCGCAACCTGTTCGAGGTTGGCCGGGCCCTCCGCGAGCAGCGGCAGGATGCTCAGTGCGCGGTCGACGGTCTGGCTCATGTGCCCACCTCGCTGTCCCGGCGGCCGCCGGGGACGTGCCGTTCGGCGCCGGCCCTTCGGCCGGGGTCCGGCGGATCCGCCGTACCTGACTCGTTCACTGTGCCCGTCCCTCCACCCGTGCGGTGCGCTCCGGCGGCCGTCCAGCCGGGGCCGAGTCGCAGTGTGCCCCAGTCGGCGGGGCCCAGGGCGGCGAGGCGGTCGGCGAGGGCCCGGCCGAGCGGGGGGCCGAGGTCGCCGGGGACGGTGAGCGAGGCGGCGGCCAGCAGATGGCCGTGCCGCAGGCGGGCGAAGGGCGGCAGCGCGCGCAGGGCGCCGGAGAGGTAGCCGGCGGCGAACGCGTCGCCGGCGCCGATCGGGGCGACGACCTCGACGTGCAGCGCGGGGGCGAAGGTGACGGTGTCGGTGCCGTCGGCCTGCCGGTCGAAGGCGGTGGCGCCGGCCGCGCCGTGCTTGACGACGAGGGTGGCGGGCTCGGGCAGGGCGGCGCGCACGGCGCCGGGCCCGTGCAGCCCCCACGCGGCCTCGGCCTCGTCCTCGCCGACGAAGACCAGGTCGCAGCCGCGGGCGAGGTCCAGGAGGAGGTCCGGGCCGTGGGCGCAGGCACGCCACAGGTCCGCGCGGTAGTTGACGTCGAAGGAGACCAGGGGGCGGTCCGGGGTGCGGCGGGTGAGGGCGCGCAGCACGCCGAGGCAGCCGTCGGAGAGCGCGGCGGTGATGCCGCTGAGGTGCAGGATGCGGGCGGGGTGCAGCGCCGCGGGGTCGAGGAGGTCCGGCGCCATGGCGGAGGCGGCGGATCCGGCGCGGTAGTAGAGGACTTCGGCGCGCTCCGCGCTCTCGTGCTCCAGGCCGGTGGCGCGCTCGCCGGCGGTGCGGAAGTAGATGCCGGTGGGGCGCAGCGGGTCGCGCTGGACGTGGGTGGTGTCGACGCCGCAGTCGGCCACGGCGGCCAGGAGGTGGTCGCCGAAGCCGTCGGTGCCGACCCGCGAGACCCAGCGGGCGGTGTGTCCGGCGCGGGCGAGGGCGCAGGCGACGTTGGACTCGGCGCCGCCGATGGCCCGGTCGAAGGCGGGGACGCCGGCCAGCGGGCCGGGGGCGCGGGGCAGGAAGGTGACCATCGACTCGCCGAGGCAGACGACCTCGACGTCCCGGGCGGGGGCACCGGCCGGGGCGGCGGCGGTGCCGGCGTTCGAGGGCCTGGTCACGATGGCTCGCGCTCCTTCGCTGGGGTGCGTGCCCGGACGGTGTGCCGCGCGGTGTTCCACGGCCGATCCGCACCGCGTTTTGTCACCATTGACCGGGCGCTGGCCCGGATGTTAGACAGCTGCCAGCGATATGCGCAATGAGCGTTGCAGAGAATGCAACACAATTCTGGAGGAGGCCGCATGTCGGGCGAACGGCTCGCGCAGGGACTGAAGGAACTCGCGGAAGAGCGGGTGGATCACCGCTTCAAGTCGCTCCCGCCGGACGCCGACGGCCGCACCGTCGGCGAACTCGCCGCCGAGCGCCGCAACCTCTTCCGCGACGGCTTCACCACCCCCGTCCTCGCCCTCTCCGCCGAGTCGGTCGAGCACAACCTGGCCCTGATGGAGACCTACGCCGAGCGGCACGACCTGGCCTTCGCCCCGCACGGCAAGACCTCCATGGCGCCCCAGCTCTTCGCCCGCCAGCTGGCGCACGGCGCGTGGGGCATCACCGCCGCCGTCCCGCACCAGGTCCGGGTCTACCGCAGTTACGGCATCGACCGGATCTTCCTGGCCAACGAGGTCGTCGACGCGGTCGCGCTGCGCTGGCTCGCCGCCGAACTCGCCGCCGACCCGGACTTCCGCTTCCTGTGCTACGTCGACTCGCTGCGCGGCATCGAGCTGATGGACGCCGCGCTGCGCGAGGCCGGCGCGACCCGCCCGGTCGACGTGGTCATCGAACTCGGCGCCGGCGACGGCGCGCGCACCGGCGTACGGACCGAGACCGAGTGCCTCGAACTCGCCGACGCGCTGGCCGGGGTGGACACCCTGCGCCTGGTCGGCGTGGCCGGCTACGAGGGCGAGGTGCCGGACGCCACCACCGAGCGGGTCACCGCCTGGATGCGCCGGCTGGTCGCGCTGGCCGAACGGCTGGACGCCGCGGGCCGGTTCGCCGACCTCGACCGGATCGTCATCAGCGCCGGTGGTAGCGCCTGGTTCGACGCGGTCGCCGACGTCTTCGCCGAACTCCCCGCGCTGTCCGCGCCGGTCCTCAAGCTGCTGCGCTCGGGCGCGTACGTCTCGCACGACGACGGCCAGTACCGCACGCTGACCCCCTTCAACCGGGTCCCGGAGGAGGGCGCCCTGCAGCCCGCCTTCCGCCTGTGGGCGCAGGTCGTCTCCCGCCCCACCCCGCAGCAGGCGTTCCTCAACGCGGGCAAGCGCGACGCGGCCTACGACCTCCATCTGCCGGAGGCCCAGGTCGTACGGTCCGGCCGGGACGGCACCCTGCGCCCGGCCGACGGGCTCACCGTCACCGGCCTGTCCGACCAGCACGCCTGGGTCGCCACCGAGCGCTCCGGCGATCTGGAGGTCGGCGACTGGGTCGCGCTGGGGCTGTCGCACCCCTGCACCTCCTTCGACAAGTGGCAGCTGATCCCGCTGGTCGAGGCGGACGGCACGGTCACGGACTTCATCCGGACCTTCTTCTAGGACCGGCCCCCGGCGGGCCGCGGCCCGCCCCCGAGCCCCGGCGGTGCGTACCGATCCCCCGCGGTGCGCACCGCCGGTCCCTCCCCGGGCCCCGGGGGTGGGGCACCCGTCCCCGGGGCAGCGAGAAAGGCGGCCCGCCCATGGACACCGTGTTCCGCGATGTGCGTGTCCTGGACGGGTCCGGCGGCCCGTCCTACCGCGCCGACGTCGCCCTGTCCGGCGGCCGGATCGCCGAGATCCACCGCGAGTCGGACGGCGGGCGGCGCCCGGGCGCCGCCCGCGTGGTGGACGGCCACGGCCTGGCCCTGGCCCCCGGCTTCATCGACATGCACGCCCACAGCGATCTGGCGCTGCTGCGCGACCCGGGCCACGAGGCGAAGGCCGCCCAGGGCGTCACCCTCGAAGTCCTCGGCCAGGACGGCCTGTCGTACGCACCGGTCGACGAGCGCACCCTGGACGAGGTCCGCGTCCAGATCACCGGCTGGAACGGCGGCGGGCCCGGCGACACCTCCGTCGACTTCGACTGGCGCACGGTCGGCGAGTACCTCGACCGCCTCGACCACGGCTTCGGCGGCCAGGGCATCGCGGTCAACGCCGCCTACCTCGTCCCGCAGGGCACCGTGCGGATGCTCGCGGTCGGCTGGGACGACCGGGCGGCCACCGCCGGTGAACTGGCCCGGATGAAGCAGCTGGTCGCCGAGGGCCTGGAACAGGGCGCGGTCGGCATGTCCTCCGGGCTGACCTACACCCCCGGCATGTACGCGGGCGACGCCGAACTGACCGAGCTGTGCCGGGTGGTGGCCCGCCACGGCGGCTACTACTGCCCGCACCACCGCTCGTACGGCGCCGGGGCGCTGGACGCGTACGCGGAGATGATCGCCCTGACCCGCGAGGCCGGCTGCGCGCTGCATCTCGCCCACGCCACCATGAACTTCGGCGTCAACGAGGGCCGCGCGCCCGAGCTGCTCGCGCTGCTGGACGACGCCCTGGACGCCGGCGCGGACCTCTCCCTCGACACCTATCCCTACACCCCCGGCTGCACGACGCTGGCCGCGATGCTGCCGAGCTGGGCGGGCGAGGGCGGCCCCGAGGCGGCCTTGGCCCGGCTGCGCGACGAGGCGACGGCCGCCCGCATCCGCCATGCCATGGAGGTGGCGGGCGCGGACGGCTGCCACGGGGTGCCGATCTCCTGGGACACCGTCGAGATCTCCGGGGTGTGCGACCCGGCCCTGGCCGGCTTCGTCGGCAAGACCGTCGCCCGCAGCGCGGCCGAGCGCGGCGAGGAGCCCTGGGACACCGCCCGGCAGCTGCTGCTCGACGACCGGCTGGGCCCGACGATCCTTCAGCACATCGGCCACGAGGACAACGTCCGCCGCATCATGCGCCACCGGGTGCACACCGGCGGCAGCGACGGCATCCTCCAGGGCGACAAGCCGCATCCGCGCGCGTACGGCACCTTCCCCCGCTACCTCGGCACCTACGCCCGGGAGCTGGGGGTGCTGTCGCTGGAGGAGTGCGTCGCCCATCTGACGGGCCGTCCGGCCGCCCGGCTGCGACTCGCCGACCGCGGCCTGGTCCGCGAGGGCCACCGCGCCGACCTGGTCCTCTTCGACCCCGCGACGATCGCCGCCGGAGCCACCTTCGACGCCCCGCGCACCCCGCCCGTGGGCATCCCGCACGTCCTGATCGACGGCCGGTTCGTGATCGAGGACGGCCGGCGCACGCAGGTACTGGCGGGCCGCTCGGTCCGGCGAACGGCACCGGGGCGCCGGTGAGAGGCGGCACGGGGCCCTGGACCGCTGCTCAGCCGGACCGCGGGACCTGCCCGGCCAGCCGCAGCACCAGCAGCTCGACCTCCGCGGCGCTGGTGGTCAGGTCGGCCCCCAGCTCGTCCGCGACGGACTGGCGCTCCGGCGTGATCCGCCCGGTGTAGAAGATGACCGGCCCGGCGTAGCGGCCCTCGCTCCGCAGCCGCCCGACGTGCTCCAGGCCCGCGCGCGGGTTGGCGCCCCGGCCGATGTCGGAAACGATCAGCGTCGGCTGCTCGACCGCGAGGGCGGCGTCCGCGGCATCGGAGTCCTCGGCGATCCGCACCACGGCACCCGCCGCCCGCAGCCGCCCCGCCAGAGGCTCGTTGTTGCCCGGGTAGTCGTCCACCCACAGGATCCGTACCCGCCGCAGCGGCGCACCGGACTCCTCACCCCGCGTCGCCGGCCGCGCGCCGTACCCGGGCGCCACCGGCGAGGGGGTGGCCAGGACGTACGGGGCGGGTTCGGGCTCCACGGCGGCCGGGAGTGCCGCCCCCTCGCGCAATCGCCGCAGCAGCTCCGCGGACCGGGGCAGTTCCACCAGGCCGTCGATCAGCGAGGTGAACTCCTGGTCGGTGACCATCTCCGGGAAACTGCTGGGCAGTTGGCGCTCCAGCCGGTTGAGGGTCTCCTCCCGCGGTTCCCTGTCCGTTTCGGGCAGGTCGTGTTCGTCCAGGAAGCGGGACACCACGGCCAGCTCCGCCGCCGGGACGGCCTCCGGCGTCCGCAGCAGCCGGCGCACCTGCCGGTAGGTGCGGAACTCGGCGATCACATCGCCCGTCCCGCCCGGGGCACCGGCCACCATCCGGTAGAAGTCGGGGTAGAAGTACTGCAGCAGCAGCGTGCGGACCACCGCCTCGGGCGGGAAGTCGTCCCACATCGGGTTGAGCGTCGCCTCCAGCACGAAGCCGTTCACCAGCCGCTTGATACGGCGCGGGTTGCGGGCCGAGCGCTCCGCGAGCATCGTCGTCAGCCGCTCGTCCAGAAGCCGGTCGATGCCGGCCTCGCGGGCGCACCGCCCGATGTACTCCCGTACGCCCTGCTGGTCGGCCACCGGGATGCGGTAGCTCGTCTGGAAGATCTTCTCCATGAACGCCGAGGCGGCGGGCGACAGATCGCGCAGCAGCCCGCCCGGGCCCAGTGCCGACCGGTCGCAGCCGACGACGAACGCCAGCCCCGGGACGTCCAGCGAGACTTTCACCGCCTCGCAGACCTTGAGTACCACCTCCTCCGGGCAGCGGTCGAGGTCGTCGATGAAGACGACCAGCAGCCGGCGCGGCCGGAACTCCCCGGTCTGCGACCACTCCTGCACCAGGTCGCCGATCGCCCCGCGCATCGCGTTGCGGGCCTGGGAGTCGACGGACAGGCTCTTCCACACCTCGTCGACCAGCCCGGCCACCCCCAGCGGCCCGGCGGCGACCGTCGTCAGGGCCCGAGCGGCCCGCAGCAGCGCGCGCCGCTCGGACAGCCGGTGCACCCCGCGCCGCAGCACCCGCCGGTCGAACCGCATCAGGACGGACTTGATCAGCCCTTCCAGCGCGTCGTCGGCGGTCGAGGTCCAGGCGTTGAACCAGACGGTGTGCACCTCGGGGGCCCGCGCCAGTTCGGCGTCGACCAGCCGCATGAGGCTGCTCTTGCCCATGCCCCAGCCGGCGTCCACGGCGAGCGTGAAGGGCGTGGAGTCACGGGAGGCGACCAGCAACCCGGCGAGCTGGCGGGCGGCCCGCCCGGTTCCCAGCAGATCCGCCGCCGGGTCGGTGACCGGTTCGTCGTTGAGCAGCGCGAACCGCGCGGCCGGTGCGGGCTCGGGGCCGTGCGGGAAAGACTGGGCGGGTAACGGGAGGCGTGCGGCTCCGGTGGAGGTGCTCGTCATCCGTGGCCCCCGTGTCAGCTCGTCGGCGTGCGCGGCGGCCGGGCAGGACCGGCCGTGCACCGGCCAGAGCGTACCGTCGGGCGACCCCCACCCGCGGCCCCTGGCGGAAATCGCCGGCGCCCTGCGCCCGCCCGGACCCCGACCACCCGGATCCTCACCGAGTGTGAGGAAGCTCCCCCGTTCCGTGAGTCAACGTGGGGAAAAACACCGGGCGGCCGCCGATACGCGCCCGTAAGGTGGCGGACATGCAGGTGATCCAGTCAACGAAGCTCGCCAACGTCTGCTACGAGATCCGTGGCCCGGTGCTCGAGGAGGCCATGCGGCTGGAGGCGGCGGGTCACCGCATCCTCAAGCTCAACACCGGCAATCCGGCGGCGTTCGGCTTCGAGTGCCCGCCCGAGATCCTGGAGGACATCCTCCGCACGGTCGGCAGCGCCCACGGCTACGGCGACGCGAAGGGCCTGCTGTCCGCCCGCCGCGCGGTGATGCAGCACTACCAGACCCAGGGCATCGAGCTCTCCGTCGACGACGTCTACCTCGGCAACGGCGTCTCCGAGCTGATCCAGATGTCCATGCAGGCGCTGCTGGACGACGGCGACGAGGTCCTGGTCCCGGCCCCGGACTACCCGCTGTGGACGGCCTCGGTCTCGCTCTCCGGCGGCACGGCCGTGCACTACCGCTGCGACGAGCAGGCCGACTGGATGCCCGACCTCGCCGACATCGAGCGCAAGGTCACCGACCGCACCAAGGCGATCGTCGTCATCAACCCCAACAACCCCACGGGCGCCGTCTACGACGAGGAGCTGCTGCGGGGCATCGCGGAGATCGCCCGCCGGCACAACCTGATCGTCTGCGCCGACGAGATCTACGACAAGATCCTCTACGACGGCGTCACCCACACCCCGTTCGCCGCCCTGGCCCCCGACCTGCTGACCCTGACCTTCAACGGGCTGTCGAAGTCCTACCGGGTGGCGGGCTACCGCAGCGGCTGGATGGCCGTCTGCGGCCCGAAGGCGCACGCCGCCTCGTACATCGAGGGCCTGACGATCCTGGCCAATATGCGGCTGTGCGCCAACATGCCGGCCCAGCACGCCGTGGCCACCGCGCTCGGCGGCCGTCAGTCGATCAACGATCTGGTGCTGCCCGGCGGACGGCTGCTGGAACAGCGCGACACGGCGTACGACCTGCTCACCCAGATCCCCGGGGTCAGCTGCGTCCGGCCGAAGGGCGCGCTGTACGCCTTCCCGCGCCTGGACCCCAAGGTCTACAAGATCAAGGACGACCGGGAGATGGTGCTCGACCTGCTCCGCGCCGAGAAGATCATGATCGTCCACGGCACCGGCTTCAACTGGCCCGAGCCGGATCACTTCCGCCTGGTCACGCTGCCCGGCAAGGAGGATCTGACGGACGCCGTCACCCGGATCGGCTCCTTCCTCGACGGTTACGGACAGTACTGAACCACCGCGATTTTTCTATACGGATCTCAACTTTAGACAGAGTCCAAGCTAGGATGGTCTCCTGACGCATTTCAGGAGGCCGTCCCATGTACGAACCGATCCGCACCAAGTCGGTCCACACCATGGCCGCCGCCCCGCAGATCCCGCACCGCTCCCGCGCGCAGGAGCTGGACATCCGGCTCGCCACCCAGCTGACCGCGCTGCTCACCGTCACCGATGAGCTGCACGCGCTGGCGACGCGGGCGGACGGCCCTGCGGCGGACGGCGCCGCACCCGAGGGCGCCGCGCTGGCCGACGCCGCCGAGCGCCTCGCGGAGCAGGTCGCGCGGCTGAGCGGCGGCCACTATCCGCTGCGCGCCGAGCCCACCGACGGCGCCGCCGCCTCCCGGGCCGCGGCCCTCCACCAGCGCGCCCACGCCCTCGCCGAACACACCCTCGCCCTCGCCACGACCCGGAACGACACCGCGGTGGCCGCCCTGGCGGCGGAGCGGGTGGCCGCGCACGCCGCACCGCTCCCGGATCTCGCCACGGCCTGAGCCGCGCCGCACGCGCCGGACGCCTCCGCTCACCCGACCGGCCCAAACGGGCGGCATCGATCCCGCCCGCCCCGCGCAGCGCACCCGCCTCCGCGCAGCGCACGAGCCGGGGCCCCGCACCTGCGTGGTGCGGGGCCCCGGTCGGTGTGCGGTGCGCGTGGTCAGCCGAGCCGCTGGACCAGCGCGCGGTACTCGTCCCACAGCTCCTTCGGCGTGTGGTCACCGAAGGTGTTGAGGTGCTCGGGGATCAGCGCCGCCTCCTCGCGCCACACGTCCTTGTCGACGGTCAGCAGGAAGTCGAGGTCGGCGTCGTCGAGACCGAGGCCCTCGGTGTCCAGCGACTCCTTGGTGGGCAGCACGCCGATGGGCGTCTCGACCCCCTCGGCCTTGCCGTCCAGCCGCTCGACGATCCACTTGAGCACCCGGCCGTTCTCGCCGAAGCCCGGCCACACGAAGCGGCCCTTGTCGTCCTTGCGGAACCAGTTGACGTAGTAGATCTTCGGCAGCTTGGCCTGGTCCTTGTCCGCACCGACCTTGACCCAATGGCCCATGTAGTCGCCCATGTTGTAGCCGCAGAACGGCAGCATGGCGAACGGGTCGCGGCGCAGCTCGCCGACCTTGCCCTCGGCCGCTGCGGTCTTCTCGCTGGCCACGTTGGCGCCGAGGAAGACGCCGTGCTGCCAGGTCAGCGACTCGGTCACCAGCGGCACGGCGCTGGCGCGGCGGCCGCCGAAGAGGATGGCCGAGATCGGCACGCCCCGGGGGTCCTCCCACTCGGGCGCGATGATCGGGCACTGGCCCGCGGGCACGGTGAAGCGGGCGTTGGGGTGGGCGGCCGGGGTCGCGGACTCCGGGGTCCAGTCGTTGCCCTTCCAGTCCGTGAGGTGGGCGGGCTTCTCCTCCGTCATGCCCTCCCACCACACGTCGCCGTCGTCGGTCAGCGCGACGTTGGTGAAGACGGAGTTGCCCCACATCGTCTTCATGGCGTTGGCGTTGGTGTGCTCGCCGGTACCGGGGGCGACGCCGAAGAAGCCGGCCTCGGGGTTGATCGCGTAGAGACGGCCGTCCTCACCGAAGCGCATCCAGGCGATGTCGTCGCCGATGGTCTCGACCGTCCAGCCGGAGATCGTGGGCTCCAGCATCGCGAGGTTGGTCTTGCCACAGGCGCTCGGGAAGGCGGCGGCGACGTACTTGGCCTCGCCCTGCGGCGGGGTGAGCTTGAGGATCAGCATGTGCTCGGCGAGCCAGCCCTCGTCGCGGGCCATGACGGAGGCGATGCGCAGCGCGTAACACTTCTTGCCGAGCAGGGCGTTGCCGCCGTAGCCGGAGCCGTAGGACCAGATCTCGCGGTCCTCGGGGAAGTGCGAGATGTACTTGGTGGAGTTGCACGGCCACGGCACGTCGGCCTCGCCCTCGGCCAGCGGGGCGCCGAGGGTGTGGACGGCCTTGACGAAGAAGCCGTCGTCGCCGAGCTGGTCGAGCACCGGCCGGCCCATGCGCGTCATGGTGCGCATGGAGACCGCGACATAGGCGGAGTCGGTGATCTCCACGCCGATCGCGGAGAGCGGGGAGCCGAGCGGGCCCATGCAGAACGGGACGACGTACATCGTCCGGCCCTTCATCGCCCCGCGGAAGATGCCCTTCTCGCCTGCGAAGATCTCCCGCATCTCGGCGGGGGCCTTCCAGTGGTTGGTCGGGCCGGCGTCCTCTTCCTTCTCGGCGCAGATGAAGGTGCGGTCCTCGACACGCGCGACGTCCGAGGGGTCGGAGGCGGCGTAGTACGAGTTGGGGCGCTTGATCGGGTCGAGCTTCTTGAACGTGCCCTTGTCGACGAGCTCCTCGCACAGCCGCTCGTACTCCGCCTCCGAGCCGTCACACCAGACGACCCGGTCGGGCTGGGTGATAGCTGCGATCTCGTCGACCCAGGCGATGAGCCCCTGGTGACCGGTCGGAAGGGTGGGAGCCGCGTTGTCGCGCGCCACGATCGCTCCTAGATGAGGGTCTGGACGGATATCTACCCGATTCGCCGGGAACATCCGCTTCTTTTGGTTGTCTGCCCCTTGGGGGCCGCGACCCGGATGCTTCGTGACCGCTCATCCGGTGCCGACCGCACTCATTTGATCATCCGACCCGGAGAGTGTTCTGTCCAGAGGGCACCTTGGTGACCGTCACCACTCCGGTATGAATCCGTAACTTACGGTGGCGTAGGTAGCATGACGCCATGACTTCCGCGCCCGAAGCCGCCGACAGCCGGCCCCCCTCCGCGCCGCCCGCGGACGCGGCCGTCGCCGCCACGGCCGCACCCCTCAAGCCGAGACTGCGCGGCTGGCTGCACGCCGGGATGTTCCCCGCCGCGCTGCTCTCCGGCATCCTCCTCACCGCCCTCGCCGACAGCCCCCGCGGCCGCCTGGCCTGCGCCATCTACACGATGACCGCCTGTCTGCTGTTCGGCGTCAGCGCCCTTTACCACCGCGGCAATTGGGGCCCGCGGGCCGACGGCGTGCTGCGCCGGCTCGACCACGCCAACATCTTCCTGATCATCGCGGGCACCTACACCCCGCTGACGATGCTGCTCATGCCGGGATCCCGCGGCGAGACCCTGCTCTGGGCGGTCTGGGCGGCCGCCCTGGCCGGCATCCTCTTCCGGGTCTTCTGGGTCGGCGCCCCCCGCTGGCTGTACACCCCCTGCTACATCGCCATGGGCTGGGCCGCCGTCTTCTTCCTGCCCGATTTCCTGCGCACCGGCGGCATCGCCGTTCTCGTACTGGTCGTCGTCGGCGGGCTGCTCTACAGCGCGGGCGGCGTCATCTACGGCCTCAAGCGCCCCAACCCCTCACCCCAGTGGTTCGGCTTCCACGAGGTCTTCCACTCCCTCACCCTGGCGGCCTTCGTCGTGCACTACGTCGGGATCTCGCTGGTGGCCTACACCCACACCTGACCGGCGGTCCCGCTCCCCGCCGCAACGCCCCGGACTCCGCAACCGGCACTCCGCACCCCTCCCCCACGCCTCCCCGCCGCGACTTCGTGTCGCGGCCCTTTCCGTCGCCGCGCCCGATGCGGCGACGGTCATCCCGACGCCCCTCCCGGGCTGCTTCACGCAACGTAATCACTCACGCGCCACAGCGTGACACACCCCACTGACAACCGACAGCGCGCACCCGGCCAACCGCGAGCGCGGGCGCCCTGCCCGCACCCCCACCACGCCGTCGTTTCCGGGCCCCGGGATGGCCGACAATGCTGCCCATGGTCTCCGCACACCGCTCCGCCACGCCATCCTCCGGGACACCGAAGCCCGGGTTACGGGAGCGGAAGAAACTCCAGACCCGGGAGGCGATCCGGCACGCCGCCTACCGGCTCTTCGCGGAGCGGGGCTACGACGCGACGCCGGTCGACCGGATCGCCGAGGCCGCCGAGGTCTCACCGAGCACGGTCTTCCGCTACTTCCCCACCAAGGAGGACATCGTGCTCGCCGACGACCGGCCCGCCGTACTGGAGGCCGGTCTGCGGGCCCGCCCCCTGGACGAGCCGGTGGTCGAGTCGATGCGCCGGATCACCGTCGAAGCACTGCGCCGGCTCACCGCACAGGAGCGCGGCGAACTCGTCCAGCGCGTCCGGCTGATCCGCGAGGTGCCCGCCGTCCGGGGCCGCACCGCGGAGAAGACCGCGCGGGACGCCGCGCGGCTCACCGCGGTGCTGACGGAACGCTCCGGCCGCCCGGAAGGCGACCCGGAACTGCGGGTGACCGTCGCCGCGTTACTCGCCGCGCTCCAGGAGGCGCTGCTGGCCTGGGTCGAGACCGGTCCCGAGGGCGATCCGGCGGCCCTGGTCCACCGGGCCATGGACGTCCTGGCCCGGGGCCTCACACCGTAGGGGCGGCGCCCGGGGGCGCTGCGCCCGGCGCGGCGTTCAGGACGCGCTCGATCCCGGCCGCCGCGGTCAGCAGCTCCTCGTCCGCGCCGAGCGGGCCGACGAGCTGCAGGCCCAGCGGCAGCCCGTTCGCCGCACGCCCCGCGGGCAGACTGACGGACGGCAGACCGGCGTTGCTCCACGGCAGGCACATGATCGAGCTGCCGGTGGTGGTGAGGTCGGCGGGGGCGGGGCCGGTCGCGGACGGGGCGATCCACAGGTCGACGCCGGCCGCGGCACGCTCCGCCGCGAGCCGCTCGCGGAAGACCTCGCGCCGCTCCCGGGCCGCCTCGTAGGCGGTGTCCCCGATCGTGTGGCCCTCCCGGATGGCCGCCGTGGTCTCGGGGCGGTAGAGGTCCCCGTAGCGCGCGAACCAGTCGGCGTGGGCCCGGGCCACCTCGTAGCGGTTCATCGTGAACAGCTGCGCCACGATCTGCGCGAAGTCGGCCATCACCGGCACCTCGTGGACGACGTACCCGGCGGCGCGCAGCAGCGCGCGCTGCGCGGCGAAGGCGGCCAGCGCCTCGTCACCGGCGCGCTCCAGATAGGGCCCGGCCGGCACGCCCAGTACGGGGCGCGCCTCGCCCTCCGCCGGGCCCCGCCCCCGCCAGCCGTCGGCCAGCACCGATGCCGCCAGGGCGACCCCGGCGACGTCCGTGGCGTACCAGCCCAGGGTGTCGAAACTCGCGGCGTTGGGGATCACTCCGTCCATCGGGATCCGCCCGTAGCTCGGCTTGAAGCCGACCACTCCGCAGTACGCGGCGGGCCGGATCATCGAGCCGACGGTCTGCGTCCCGATGGCCAGCGGCACCATCCCGGCGGCGACGGCGGCCGCCGACCCGCTGCTCGAACCGCCGGGGGTGTGCGCCGGGTGGTGCGGATTGCGGGTCGGGCCCGGCGCGGTGACGGCGAATTCCGCGGTCACCGTCTTGCCCGCGATCAGCGCACCGGCGGCACACAGCCGGTCGACGACGCCGGCCTGCCGCCCGGCGAGCGCCTCGGGCGGCAGCACCGAACCCGCCCGGGTGGGCAGCCCGTCGGCGTGCACGATGTCCTTGACGCCCACCGGGACGCCGTACAGCGCGGGCCGGCCGCCGGCCTCGCCCGCGTCGCCCGCCGCCCGGCGCGCCGCCTCCAGGAGCCGCGCACGCCGCCCGGCTTCGGGCACGAACGCCTGCACCTGCGGGTCGACGGCGTCGATCCGGTCGCACGTACGCCGCGCCGCGTCGACGGGATCGTCCGTCCCGGCCCGCAGCCCCGCGGCTTCCTGGGCGAGGGAGCGATATCCGAGCAAGGTCGTCACACCCGCAGGCTACAACCGCCCACCGACAGCGGCCGGAGTTCCGCTCCCCGGCCCGCGCCCCGCCGCCATGGCCTCACAACTCCACGACCACGGCGCCCAGATGCCGCCCCTCGGTGAGCTCCCGCAGCGCCCGCGGCGCCTCCTCGATGCCCCGCAGCCGGGCGTGCGGGAAGGTGAGGGAGCCGTCGCGCAGCCCCTCGCCGAACCGCTTGTTCCACTCGGGGACCAGGTCCAGATGGTCGTACAGGGAGATGCCGCGCAGGGTGATGCTCCGGGAGAGCAGCGAGTGGGTGTCGAGTTCCAGGGTGGTCGTGCCCCCGGAGGCGAGCTGGCTGGACAGGGCTCCCACGAGGGCGACCCGCGCGCCCCGGTTGGCGACGGCGAGGGCGGCCCGGAGCTGTTCGCCGCCGACGTTGTCGAAGACCGCGTCGAGACCCTCCGGGGCGGCCTTGCGCAACTGCTCCTCCATGGGGTCGGCGCCACGGATCACCACCGCGTCATAGCCGCACTCCCCGATCAGACGCTCCGCCTTGGCCGGCGACCCCGTACTGCCGATGACCCGGGCGGCACCGCGCAGCCGGGCGACCTGCCCCGCCAGGGAGCCCACGCCGCCCGCCGCGCCGCTGATGAACACCGTTTCCCCGGGGCGCACTTCGGCGCCGCGCACCACCCCCATCCACGCCGTGGGGCCCTGGGAGAGGTAGGCGGCCGGATCGGGTAGCACCCCCGGGTCCAGGCGGTGCGCCCGGTCGGCGTCCAGCAGGGCGAACTCACGCCAGCCGAAGTGGTGTTCCACCAGGTCACCGGGTGCGAGGTCGGTCCCCGGGGCGGCCACCACCTCGCCGACGGCGGCCCCGTACAGCGGCTCGCCGATCCGGTAGGAGGGCATCGGCACCACGCTGGACTCCTCCATCAGCGTGCGCATCACGGCGGCGACACCCATCACGGTGTTGCGTACCAGCACCTGGCCGGACCCGGGGTCCGGCACCGGCACCTCCACGACCTCGAAGAGGTCCTCGGTGACCGGCCCCCGGGGCCGCGCGACCAGGTGAACTTCACGGTGTGTGCGCTGTGTCATCCCCCGAGGCTAGAACCTGACACGCCGCGACAGGGTCTCGAACCCGCACCCGGCCCCGCCCCACCCGCGGCAACGCCCTCCAGCCCTCTAGCTCTCTAGCTCTCCTGGAGACTCGCCGTCAGCTCCACCGGGTCCGTCGTCGGGCGCGTGCAGGTGAAGTGGCGGCAGACATACGCGGCGGGTGCGCCGTCGACCAGCGGGCGGTCCTGGAGGAGCGGCACCTCCTCGGACCCCGGGGCGCCCGTCGCCACGACCGCTCCCGGGGCGGTGCCCAGCAGCGCGGCGCGGTGCAGGGCGGCGGTGGCCGGATCGCCCTGCGGGCCGACCACCGCGACCTCGCGCGGCCCGTCCAGCGCGGCCTCGGCGACCGCCAGGCCCCAGCCGATGAAGCGCGGGGCCCGGCCGGCGAGCGCGGTGACGATGCCCAGGGCCCGCTCCGCGGCGTCCCGGTGGAGGCCGCTGCCGGTCAGCGCCGCGTACGACAGCAGGGCGCCGGCGGCCGCGGTCCACCCGGAGGGCGTCGCGTTGTCGGTCGGGTCCTGGGGGCGGCGGATCAGCGCCTCGGCATCGGCCGCGGTGTCGTAGAGCGCGCCGTCCTCGGTGGTGAACTGCAGCAGCACGGTGTCCAGGAGCAGGCCCGCGAACTCCACCCACACGCCCTCCCCGGTGACCGAGGCGAGGGTGAGGAAGCCCTCGGCGACGTCCGCGTAGTCCTCCAGGACACCGGAGTTGTCGCCGGGCGTGCCGTCGCGGGAGGTGCGGTGCAGTCGGGCCCGGCCGTCCATGTGGACGCGGACGAGCAGATCGGCGGCGTCGAGGGCGGCCTGGACCAGGTCCGGGCGGTCGAAGTAGGCGCCGGTCTCGGCGAGCGCGGCGATGGCCAGCCCGTTCCAGGCGGCCACGACCTTGTCGTCCCGGCCGGGGCGCGGCCGCTCGTCACGCGCCGCGAGCAGCCGCCGCCGGACGGACGCCAGCCGCTCCCCGTCCACCGGCTCGTCCGCGTGCGGGAGTTGCAGGACCGAGGCGCCCTCCTCGAAGGTGCCGTCCTCCGTCACGCCGTAGTGGAAGGCGGCGAACTCCGCGTCGTCCTCGCCCAGTACGGCACGCAGCTGCCCGGGCGTCCACACGTAGTAGGCGCCCTCGGTGTGCCGCCCGGTGCCGTCGTCGCTGTCGGCGTCCAATGCGGAGGCGAAACCACCCTGCTCGGTGCGGAGTTCACGGACCAGGAAATCGGCCGTCTCGACGGCGACCCGGCGCGCCTCCTCGGAGCCCGTGGACCGCCAAAGGTGGGCGTAGGTCCGGCACAGCAGGGCGTTGTCGTAGAGCATCTTCTCGAAGTGCGGCACGGTCCACGTGGCGTCCACCGCATAGCGCGCGAACCCCCCGCCGAGCTGGTCGTAGATACCGCCGCGGGCCATGGCCGCACAGGTCGCCTGCGCCATCTCCAGGGCCCCCTCGGAGGCGGTGCGCGCATGGTGGCGGAGGAGGAACTCCAGCACCATGGGCGGCGGGAACTTGGGCGCCCCGCCGAAACCACCGTGCGCCGCATCGAATTCGCGGGTCAGCCCCATCAGCGCGGTGTGCAGCTCCTCCGCACGCGGCGGCCGCCGGTCCGCGGGCAGCGATGCGCTCAGCGACCGCCCGGCCAGATCCGAGACGATCCGCCCGGCGACCTCCCCGACCTCGTCACGCCGGTCACTCCAGGCACTGCGCACCCCGTCCAGGATCTGCCCGAACGACGGCATACCGTGGCGCGGCTCGGGCGGGAAATACGTCCCGAAGTAGAACGGCTCGGCATCCGGCGTGAGAAACACCGTCATCGGCCAGCCCCCCTGCCCCGTGGCGGCCTGCACGGCCTCCATATAGACGGCATCGACGTCCGGCCGCTCCTCCCGATCCACCTTGACCGCCACGAAGTGCTCATTGAGCAGCGCGGCGGTAACGGGGTCCTCGAAACTCTCGTGCGCCATCACGTGACACCAGTGGCACGCGGAGTAGCCGACCGACAGCAGAACGGGTACATTCCGCCGCCGCGCCTCCTCGAACGCCTCCGGCGACCAGGGCCACCAGTCGACCGGATTGTCAGCATGCTGCAGCAGATAAGGCGAGGTCACACCAGCCAGCCGGTTCATGCGATCCAGCGTCTCACAGGGCTCTGCCGTGACGGCGAAGCCCTCACAGACCCTCCTCACATGGCCGAATTGCACTTATGCGCCATTACGTGGTGGGCGGCTCCTTCCCTTCCGAGTCGGGCAGCCCGGCAGCTCGAAACAGTAGGCTTGGCGCAGCAGCGCCGGACCTGCCGAGGCCTCTCGAAGGAGGTACATCATGACCGCCGAGATGGTGGCGCCCGCGTGGATGCATACGCAGATCAGCGCGGAGCAGTACGACTCGTGGTCCGAGGAGCAGTGCGCCGGCATCGAGATCGTGGACGGGATGGTCGTCGTGAGCCCGAGCGCCTCCAAGCGCCACAACCGGCTGGCCCGCATCCTGGCCAACGCCTTGGACGCCGCCGCGGGCCCGGACTGGAACGCCGACACAGACTTCGACGTCCGCCTGCAGGACGTTCCGCTCACCAACCGTCGTCCGGATGTCATCGTCTACCGGGCGGAAACCATCGACCTCACGCCTACCCGCCCCGAGCACGTACTCCTGGTCGTCGAGGTCGTGTCGCCCGGATCGGAAACCACCGACCGAATCGTGAAGGTGGACCAGTACGCCAAGGCCGGCATCCCCTTCTACTGGCGGGTCGAGCAGGCCGCCACCGGGGTCCCGATCATCTACACCTACGTCCTCGACCCCGCCACCAAGGCGTACAGGGACGGCGAAATGTTCACTGGCACGGTGAGAGCCACCGCGCCATTCACTGTAATGGTCGACCTTGGGGCCTTGCCAGGCAGAAATAGTGGGGCTCGCTCCACCAGCGATGCCTCGCCACACGGCTGAGGCACTGGGCGCAGTCGGTGAAGTCCATTCCGGCTAGGTAGGACCGAATTGAAGCCGAGTTCTTTGATCCCAGGATCGCCCCACATGCACCCACTTCTCCACGAGCCAACAAAATCGAGGCGGCGAGGTGCCTTCCCCTGGAGTCGATTTTCGAGTCAAGATAGTCGTCGACTTGTATCGGAACCCTGCATAGTCCCACCTGCTCGACGCTACGGTTCCAGTCAGTGCACCAGCGCTAACAGGCCGAGAGGTCCACTAGGTTGAATGCGTACTAAGAGATATCGCGACTAGGTTTCGTGTCGGTCAGCCGATTCGTACCGACATCGCCCCCTGACGGCGTCTTCCGTGTCGAGCTGACCACAAGTCCCGACGTGAAGCCAGCCAGTCTGTGACTGGTCTGCTGCCCTCCAGGCGTGCGCTGCGGACAGAGGTCAGGCTCCATCACGTGCTGGATCGTTGAGGAGTTGCACGTGAGTGGTGACGCCGAGCGAGCCCCACCCACAGAGTTGGGAAATCCCGGCGGCAGCACGCCCGGTCGACTTGTAGGATCCCTTCCACCCAGGATCACCTGGACACCTGAGGCACACGCACAGGAGCAACTACGATGTCGATCCCCCTGTCAGACCTGTCCGTTCGCAGCGAGAGCGTTCAGAAGCTCTACACGGACTACCTGGCGGACCGGTTCTCCGTAAACCGACGCTACCAACGGAAACTCGTCTGGACCGTCGAGGAGAAGTGCGACCTCGTGGACTCGATACTGAGCGATCTCCCGATTCCGCTCATCCTGGTCGCAGAGATATCGGGAGAGGGCGGCACCAGCTACGAGCTGATCGACGGGATGCAGCGCCTGAATGCCATTTTCTCGTTCATCGAGAACGAATTCGACATCAATGGGCAGTTCTTCGACCTACAGGCGCTGGCCGACACCAAAAGCCAGCTCGACGATGGCAAGATTGTACAGCAGAAGCCAATCCTGCCTCGTGACCAATCTCGCAAGATAGCAAATTACCTCCTGCCGATGTCGGTCTTCAAGGCATCGGACCCGGAGCAGGTGGACAAAGTTTTCCGCCGCATCAACTCAGGCGGCCGTCGGCTCTCTGGACAGGAACTCCGCCAGGTCGGTTCCACGGCGAAAATCGCGCAGCTGGTACGTGTCATCGCAAGCGAGATCAGGGGAGATTCGAGCAGCAGCGACATTGTCCCACTGCGTACGATGCCTCAGCTCAGCATCAACAATCGCCACTTGTCATACGGCGTGGACGTGGACAACATCTTCTGGGTGCAGCAGGCGGTTCTGCGGCGCATCGACGTCCGCGGTTCACTTGATGAGCAGCTGATTCTGGACATTCTCGTTGACTGCCTTATCGATCCTCTCGTCTCTTCGGGCACCTACACACGGGACGCTGTGTATGGCTCGGCCGATGCCAACGACAGCGCGCCTGCCATTTTGGAAAGGCGGCTTTCCGAGCGTATCGACATATACGGGGAGTCCAATGTCCGGGACGACTTCTCCCTGGTGTACGAGGAGCTTCGCGCCGTCTTGGACGTAGCCGACGACAAGTTCGTGAAGCACGTCGTGGGCAGGAGGACCGGAAATCGTTACCCACGTTACTTCCAAGCGGTGTTCCTGGCGTTCTGGGAACTGATCATCAGAGATGGCCTGCGCGTCGCTGCACGCGGGGATGCTGCACTCAGGCTCCGCGCTATCGGGACCCCTCGCGGTTCGCTGAACATTCCGGGAGGAGGCGGCGACTGGACGGCGGAAGATAAGCGGCGGAACATCGATGTGGTGAAGGGTGCTGTTCGGGACGCCTTCGAGCCCGACCCAGGCTCCCGACAGGACGCCGCACAGTTCGGCCTTGCGTCGCACTTGGAGAGAATTCTCCAGAACTCGGTCACGGAGCAGTCGCTATTCGAATTGAAGCAAGGGCTGCTGACTCTGGACCAGAAACGGAAATTCGATGAGGGTTCGTGGGAGAAGATCCTCCGTAGCATCACCGCAATCGCTAACGCTGGCCCCGACAACACCGGTTATCTCGTCATAGGTGTGGCCGACAGCGAGAAGGACGTCCGTCGCATTCACCAACTGGACGGCATCGAATCGGTGAAGTCACGCAGCAGCCGGTTCGACGTCGTAGGTATAGGGCGAGAGGCCGCGGTGCGGGGCGAGAGCCTCAAGAGATATTTCGACTGGGTGTCCGACAAGCTGGCAGGCTCCGACCTGGCACCTGACTTGCGGAAGCGAGTCACCGCCGGGATCAGCCTCGTCGACTATCACGACCGGGCCGTGATCCTCATCAAAATCACCCCCTCACCCGAGCCCTCCTTCTACAAGAACGTCATGTATGAGCGGACGGGATCCGGGGTGCAAGAGGTGGAGCAGTCCGATTACATGCGGCTCTTCCAGCGGTTCACCCATGCCTCGCGCATGAGATAGCCAGATACCGGAGATTCCGAGGCGCGAACTCTCGGCACCGAATCCGGCGACGCACGCTACACCTCCGAACTACATGCCCCAGGTCAAGCTCCGTTTGACCTGGGGCATCCCGCTCTCAACCTTGGGATGGGGAGGTGGCCAGCGCCTGCATGTAGTGGAGTCAGCCCTGCCTCCAGGTGCACAAACTCGTGAATGAAGCACAGCGCACCAAGGCATGCACGGCTCTACATCACAGCGACGGATTCACCGGGGACCACTTGGCGGAGTTGAAGCACGTCTGATCCGTCAAGTCCGGGACACCGCACAGGGGATCCCGGACAACGGCCCCGCACCCTCACCAAATCCACCGTCGCCTGAGGTCCAGGCCGGCCACGACAAGCTCCTTGCAGACGTCACTCTGCTCCTGGGTGGCTCGGCGTTACGTGCCTTGAGGAACTCGTCGTCGGCGCATCCATGGCTGCGGATGTTGTGACGTACGGCCTCCAGCGTATGGAGGGGCGAGCCGTGCAGTGGCCTCGAACACCCCGGCGGCTTCCTGGTACGCAGAGGTTCCCGTGCAGAAGCCCGGACAAAGAAGCTCTCCGAGCTGTCGACGTGGGCTCTTATGGGTTCAACAAGTGCACTGGCACCAGTGGCACGAGCTGTACCCCACGCTGAGCAGCACAGGCACGCCGCGTCGGCGGGCCTCCTCGAAGGCGCCGGCGGACCACGGCCACCAGTCGACGGGGTTGTCGGCGTGCTGGAGCAGATACGGGGAAGTCTCTTGGGCCAGGCGGTTCGGCATGGGGTCATCCTCTCCCACGGGGGCGTGGGGATCGGGGAGCGGAGGGAGTTTTCCACAGGCCTGCCGGAAAGCGCGCGGACGCGGAACACTGTGCGTACGGCGACGATCACCGCCGGGGACTGCAGGAGTGCTGGAGGGGGAGGAAGCATGCCGGGCTCACTGGCCGTGCTGCGCGAGGGCCATCGCGCGGACGCGGAAGCGCTGTTGACCAGGGCGGTCGAGGAAGAGGTGCGGCGCTCGGGCGGCCGGCTCGACGGCACCACCCTGCTCGGGCGGGCGCGGTCGGCGCTGGAGGAACTGGCCGGGAGCGCCGCCGAGGAGTACACCGCGTACGTCCGGGCGCTGGACGAGGCGGACGCGGAGCAGCCGTCGCTGACCGGCCGGCTCTCGCGCAAGGAGCTGGGCACCCCGGCGGTGGCGACGGGCGTGGCGGCGGTGGCGGCCTTCAGCACCGACCTCGCGTACGGCACGGGCGCGGGGCCGGCGCTGGCCGTGGGTGCCTCCGTGCTGCTGGCGGGCGCGGTGGCCACGGTCCTGAAGCTGACCGCGGCTCATATGCCGGCTGCGCACCGGGAGGCGGGCAGGCGCGGCCAGCCCGGTGGCCAGCAGCAGCTGCGGCTGCAGTGGCTGACGGCGCTGGAGGTGCGCGGCGTCCGGCCGTTCCTGGACCAGCAGCGGATGCTGACGGCGGCGGCCCGCGGCAGCGGTGCGCCGGCCGCGGCGAAGGGCGGGCAGAGCGGCCGGGGACCGCAGCTGCGCGGCGCCGACCGCAGCGCGGCGGCCCGGCAGCGGTCCGTGCTGGAGCACTCGTTCTCACAACTTCCCAGCGCGGACGGCCCGTTCGCCGGGCGGCGGACGGAGCTGACGCAGATCGCGCAGTGGGTGCACGCGGCCCGTGCGAGCACCGAGACCAAGCCGACGGTGGTGGTGCTGCACGGCGAGGCGGGCTCGGGGCGCACCGCGCTGGCGGTGCGGGCCACCCATCAGCTGCGCGATCAGTTCCGTGGCGCCTGCGTGGTGGACCTGCGCAGTGACACCCCCGGCGAGGTGCCGCTGCCGACCCGGGACGCGCTGCTGCATCTGCTCAACCGGCTCGGCGCGCCGCGCGAACAGCTGTTGTTCCGCGAGCGGCCGTCCCAGGAACAGCACGTCAAGCGGCTCACCGAGCTGTACCACCAGCATCTGACGGACCTTCCGGTGACGGTGCTGCTGGACGACGCCACGGATCCGGAGCAGGTGCGCACCCTGGTGCCGGAGCGGTCCGACAGTCTGGTGCTGGTCACCTCCCGCGCTCCCCTGGAGCTGCCCGGGGACCTCCAGGCCTGGGTGCACCAGCTGCCGGTGGGGCCCTTGGACGCGGCGGGCACCGAGGAGCTGCTGCGCGCCAGCGCCGCGGCCGGCGGTGAGGCCCCGGACGAGGCGGGCCCCTACGACGCGCGGGCCGTCGACGAGATCGTCCGGCTGTGCGCCGGCCTGCCGCTGGCGCTGCGGGTGGCGGGCTCCTCGCTCGGTCCGCGCACGGCCACCACACTGGCCGCGGACCTGGCGGCGTACGGTCCGGTGCCGCCGGTGGAGCGTGCGCTGTCGCTGCGCTACTTCGATCAGCCCGAGGCGGCCCGGCGGCTGCTGCGCCGGCTGGCGCTGGTGGGCCGGGCGAGCCTGGGGACGGCGGCCGCCGCGGCCCTGCTGGGGGCGGCGAACGCGGAGGCGGAGCGGCAGCTGACGACGCTGGTGCGGGCCGGGCTGATCGAGCACGTCCGCGGTGAGCGCTACCGCCTGCACGCCCTGGTGCACAGCTTCGCGCACGCCCGGCTGGAGGACGAGGAGGACGCCCAGGAGCGCGGCGCCGCCCAAGAACGCCTGATCCGCGGCTATGCGGAGCTGGCGGACTCGGTCATCCGGCTGGTCGACGGCCGCACCTCCACCCGCGCCGACCGCTTCGGCTCCCACGGCTTCACGTCACTGGACGCGGCCCTGCAGTGGCTGGACGACGAGACCAGCTTCATCACCGCCGCGCTGCGCCATGCCGACCAGGGCGTGGACCAGGCGGCGGTCTCCCATCTGCTGGGCGCGCTGGCCGACTACTGCCTGCTGCGCGGCGACCTCTACCGCCTGGGCGAGCTGAGCGATCTGACCCGGGCGGTCGGCCAGGGGCTGCTGTCCCGCTCGGTGCAGTGGCGGACGGGCATCGCGGCCCGGCAGCTCGGTGAGCTGGACAAGGCGCGTACGACCCTGTCGTCGGTGGTGGACCTCTACTTCGAGGCGCAGCATCCGGTGGGCGCGGCCCGTGCGCTGCGCGATCTGGGCATCACGCTCCAGCAGCAGGGCAGTCTCGCCGAGGCCTCGGTGAAGCTGCGTGAGGCGCTGGAGCTGCAGTCGGGCCCGGACATGCACGGCGACCGGGCCTGGACATTGCACGCCCTGGCGGCGGTGGAGCGGGACCGGGCGCAGCTCGCCGGGGCGCACTCCATGCTGCACGAGGCGCTGGAGCTGCACGAGGAGAGCGAGAGTGTGCACGGCCAGGCGTGGGCGCACTTCCAGCTCGGCCAGGTGTATCTGCGGATGGGCGAGGTGCCGGCGGCGGAGCGCTCCTTGCAGGCGGCGATGGAGCTCTACGGGCGGACGCACGACGAGCGCGGTGAGGCCTGGGCTATGACCCAACTGGCACGTGCCCGGCTGGTGGACGGTGACCCGGGTCCGGCGGTCGACCAACTGCGGCAGGCGCTGCCGCTCCACCACCAGCACGAGGACGCCCGCGGCGAGGCCTGGACCATGTACTACCTCGGCCAGGCCCTGGAGGAGCGCGGCGAGCACGATGCGGCGCTGCGCCAGCTGGAGCGGTCCCGGACGATGTTCAGCCGGATGCAGGACGCCTACGGCCTGGCCTGCGCCCGGCACCATTCCGGCCGGGTCACCCGTGATCTGCGGGCGGAGCAGACCGGGTCACTGCGCAACAGCGGCTTCGCCCGGCAGCTACTGCAGGACGCCCGCAAGGATTTCCAGCGGATAGGAGTGCCGCACGGGGAGGCCTGGTCCTGCCTGGAGCTGTTGATCATCGATGCCGGCAACGGCCGGGCGGCACAGGCGCTGGAGCTGGCCGACGAGGCGGCGGGCCTGTTCGCGGGCTACGGCGACCGGCGCGGCGAGGACTGGGCCCGGTTCCTGCGCTGCACCCTGCTGCCGCTCGCGTCTCCGGGCGGTTCGGTGGTGGGTGCCGCCGTGGCGCAGGAGGAGCTGGCGCAGCTGGTGCGGGACAAGCACCCGGCCCGCGATTCCCGGTTGGAGGACTGTGCGGAGACGTTCGCGCTGCTGCTGGAGCGCGGGGTGGAGCCGGAAACGGGGTGGCAGGCATGGCGGCTAGGCATGGTGCCCCACCGCCCCGCGCGTGAGGTCATGGGGGTGGTCGTCCCGCCGACCGACGGGGCATGACGGCGTGGCCGGGCCCCGTGCCCGGGCTTCGGGCCCACCGCTTGCCAGGGCTTCGGCCCACCGCGCGGCCCGCACGCGCACCCGCGCCGTCCCCCCGGCCCACGGTCTGGGCTCAGCCCACTGCCTGGGCTCAGCCCGCTGCCTGGGCTCGGGCCCACCATCCGAGCTCAGCCCACTCCCTGGGCTCGGCTCGCCGGCCGCTCGGGTCGGCGAGCCGCCGGGCCGGTCGGCCGGCCGTGTCCATCGGCCGGCCGTCGACCGCCACCCGGTCTTCGCGGACCGGCCGATCTTCGCGGATCGGCGGTCCGGTGCGCGGGGCGGGCGATGCCGCCGTCAGCCGGTCTTCGGCTCCGGCGCCACTGCGGAGGCCGTGCCGCCGGCCTCTCCGCCCTGCGGCTGCTCCTCGAAGTCCACCTTCTTCATGTGCTTGTTCATCGACTTCATCAGCAGCCACACGGCGCCGCCGATGACCGCGAAGACGATGAAGCCGAGGACGCCGGGGGTCACCTTGTCCTTGTCGAACGTGTCGGCAAGGGTGACGAAGTGCGTCAGGGCGAGGGTGCTGGTCGCGCTCATCATGGGCTCAATTGTTGCGGATGCCCGCGAAGAGGTCGTCCTCGGGGAGGGAAGTGTCCACGAGCGACTTCGCGAGCTCGTACTCCTCCGTCGGCCAGACCTCGCGCTGGAGGTCCATCGGGACCCGGAACCATCCGCCGTCGGGGTCGATCTGGGTGGCGTGCGCGATCAGCGCCTTGTCCCGGATCTCGAAGAACTCATCGCACGGAACGTAGGTGGTCAGCGTGCGCTCGCGCCGCTCGAACTGCTTCCAGCGCTCCAGCCACTCGCCGTACGGGGAGTCCATGCCGCGCGCCAGCAGCGCCTCGTGCAGCGCGATGGTGCGCGGCTTGTTGAAGCCCTGGTTGTAGTAGAGCTTCTGGGGCTGCCACGGCTCACCGGCGTCCGGGTAGCGCTCCGGGTCGCCGGCCGCCTCGAAGGCCACCATCGTGATCTTGTGGGTCATGATGTGGTCCGGGTGCGGATAGCCGCCGTTCTCGTCGTACGTCGTGATGACGTGCGGCTTGAAGGTGCGGATCAGCCGGACCAGGGGCTCCGCGGCCGTCTCGACGGACTGCAGCGCGAAGCAGCCGTCGGGCAGCGCCGGCAGCGGGTCCCCCTCGGGCAGCCCGGAGTCGACGAAGCCGAGCCACTCCTGCTTGACGCCCAGGATCTCCCGGGCCTCGTCCATTTCCTTCTTCCGTACCTCGTGGATGTTCTCCTCGATGTACGGATCGCCCTGGAGCTTGGGGTTGAGGATGGAGCCTCGCTCACCGCCTGTGCAGGTGGCGACCAGCACGTCCACCCCCTCGGACACGTACTTGGCCATGGTGGCCGCACCCTTGCTCGACTCGTCGTCGGGGTGGGCGTGGACCGCCATCAATCGCAACTGCTCAGTCAAGACTCGATCCTCAGTGAAGAGCTGGAGAAGATGCCTCCTATAGTGACCGAAGCGGGGGGCGCTGTATTCCCTGGGGCGGGGACCCCCCAGGGGTTATTGGTTCCGGCCCCCCGACCAGGAGAATTGATCATGACCGCGGTGCGTGAAGGGCTTCCCGAAGGACGCTACGGCCGCTCCGCGGACGCGCGCGCGGACCGTAAGCTCAAGATCATCGGCAGTGTGCTCGGCGTCGCCCTGCTGGGCGTGATCGGCTGGTGCGGCGTCTCCTACATCTCCGGTCAGGAGCTCAGCGGCCGGGTGATCGCCTGGGACGCGGTCTCCGAGCATGCCGTGAAGGTGCATCTGGAGGTCGTCAAGGACGCGGACGACAAGGGGGTGTGCACCCTGCGCTCGCAGGCCGAGGACGGCACCGAGGTCGGCCGCAAGGACGTCACCGTCGACCAGCGCACGGGCCAGGTGGACACCGAGGTCACGCTGCGGACGACGAAGCGCGCGACCAACGCCGTGCTCGTCGGCTGCACACCCGCCGGCAAGGGCTGACGGCCCCGGCCGACGGCACCGCCCCACCACCGGCCGCGTCGCCAGCCCTCCCGCACCCCACGCCCCGTAGCCACAGCCACACCCCGGGACCACACCCCCGCCCCACCGCCCTCCCGCCCGTCGGCGGGGCGTGTCGGAACCGGCCCTGAGCAGGGATGATGTGTTCCTGTGCGGCCACTGTGAAATTCCTCTTCCCCGTTTTGTGCCGGAATTGTTAGGCTCGTGGTTTCGCCCACCTGTGAAGGCGCAAACCTTCCTGGTAGGGCGTTTGATTTATCCCCAGTACCGACGAGGAGCACCTGTGACCCAGACCAGCGAGAACGTCACCTGGCTTACCCAGGAGGCGTATGACCAGCTCAAGGCCGAGCTGGAGCACCTGTCTGGTCCCGCACGCGCCGAGATCACCGAGAAGATCGCGGCGGCCCGCGAGGAAGGTGACCTGAAGGAGAACGCCGGGTACCACGCGGCCAAGGAGGAGCAGGGCAAGCAGGAGCTCCGCGTCCGCCAGCTCACGCAGCTGCTGCAGACCGCGAAGGTCGGCGAGGCCCCCGCCGCGACCGGCGTCGTCGCTCCCGGCATGGTCGTCACCATTGCGTTCGACGGGGACCCGGACGACACGCTGACCTTCCTTCTCGCCTCCCGGGAGTACGCGAGCTCGGACATCGAGACCTACTCCCCCCAGTCGCCCCTGGGCACCGGCGTGCACGGCAAGAAGGTCGGCGCCGAGGCGGAGTACGAGCTGCCCAACGGCAAGAAGGCGGCCGTGAAGATCCTCGACGCCCAGCCGTACACCGGCTGAGGCGCGAGCGCCCCACAGACGCGGGAAGCGGCCCGGAGCGTGATGCTCCGGGCCGCTTCTGCGTGCCGTACGCCCCGTTCAGGCGGTGGCCGAGCGGTATTTGCGGACCGCCAGAGTCCGGAAGACCACGATGATCAGGACGGACCAGATCACCGAGGCCACCACCGGGTGCTCCATCGGCCAGGCGCCGGTCACCGACCTCGGCACCCCCTCGATGGTGTTGCCGAACAGCAGGCGGACGGCGGCGACCGTGGCACTGAACGGGTTCCACTCGGCGACATGCTGCAGGAATGGCGGCATGCCGTTGACCGGGACGAACGCGTTCGAGATGAAGGTCAGCGGGAACAGCCAGATCAGCCCGCCGGAGGTGGCCGCCTCGGGCGTGCGCACCGTCAGGCCGATGAGCGCGCCGATCCAGGAGAACGCGTACCCGAGCAGGAGCAGCAGCGCGAAGCCCGCCAGTACCTCGGCGAGGTTCTCGTGGGTGCGCCAGCCGATCAGCAGCGCGACGACGGCCAGCACCACCAGCGTCAGCGCGGTCTGCACGAGGTCGGCGAGGGTGCGGCCGGTGAGCACCGCCCCGCGGGACATCGGCAGCGACCGGAACCGGTCGATGAGCCCCTTGTGCATGTCGTCGGCGATCCCCGCACCGGCGCCCGCCGTGGCGAAGGTGACGGTCTGCGCGAAGATCCCCGCCATCAGGAACTCGTGATACGCCTGGGCGTCGCCCACCGGGGCGCCGGGGACGTTGATGGAGCCGCCGAAGACGTACGTGAACAGCACCACGAACATGATCGGCTGGATCAGCCCGAAGATCACCACCTCGGGAATCCGCAGCATCCGGATCAGATTGCGCTGGGCCACGACCAGGGAGTCGCGGACGGACCGGGTGATGCCGCCGCGCGGCCGCACGGTCCGGACCGGGGCGCCCCCGGTCGCTTCGGTCACCGTGCTCACTTCACACCTTCCCTGTCACTCGTCGCGCCCGCGTCCGCGCCGGTCCGGCCCGCGCTCCCGTCGTCCGGGCGGTCGTCCGCGTCGCCCTCGGCGTGGTGCCCGGTCAGCGAGAGGAACACGTCGTCGAGGGTCGGGCGGCGCAGCCCGATGTCGTCGATCTCCACGCCGCGCAGGTCCAGTTCGCGGATGACCTCGGCGAGCAGCTTGGCGCCGCCGGTCACCGGGACCGTGAGCTTGCGGGTGTGGGGGTCGACGGTGCCCTCGCCCTTGCCGAAGCCGCGCAGCACCTCGTCGGCGACGGTGAGGTGTTCGGGGGCGTGCACCACGACCTCGACGCGCTCCCCGCCGGTGCGCGCCTTGAGCTGGTCGGCGGTGCCGCGGGCGATGACCCTGCCGTGGTCGACGACGCAGATGTCGTGCGCCAGCCGGTCGGCCTCCTCCAGGTACTGGGTGGTGAGCAGGAGGGTGGTGCCGCCCGCGACCAGCTCCTGGATGACGTCCCACAGCTCCTGGCGGTTGCGCGGGTCCAGGCCGGTGGTGGGCTCGTCCATGAACATCACGGGCGGGCTGACGACGAGTGCGGCCGCCAGGTCGAGCCGCCGGCGCATCCCGCCGGAGTAGGTCTTGGCGATGCGGTCGGCGGCGTCACCGAGGTGGAAGCGCTCCAGCAGTTCGACGGCCCGCCGCTTCGCCTCGCGGCCGCCCATCTGGTAGAGCCGGCCGACCATCGTCAGGTTCTCCCGGCCGGTCAAATACTCGTCCACGGCGGCGAATTGGCCGGAGAGGCCGATGGACCGCCGTACCTCGTCCGGGCGGGCGAGGACGTCGATGCCGGCGACCACCGCCGTGCCGCGGTCGGGCCGCAGCAGGGTCGTCAGCACGCGGACGGCGGTGGTCTTCCCCGCGCCGTTCGGGCCCAGCATGCCGAGGACCGTTCCTTCGGGAACGTCGAGATCGACGCCGTCCAGTGCTCGCACGTCGCCGAAGGTCTTCACCAGCCCTTCGGCGTAGATGGCGCCTGGCATAGGACACTCCCAAGACTTGGGTCAGTTCCAGGTCGAATATTACGTTTGGCGGCTTATGCCTGCCTTGTGGCATGTGTGCGCAACGGGCACCACGACGCACCGGCACCCCGACTCCGCGATGATACGCCGAGACGCGATACATCGCGATACACATGTGCAAGATTCACGTCCGTCCGGACGGACGCCCGCTCACTCCGCGACGACGTACCCCGCCTCGCGCAGCGCCGCACGGACCTCCTCGCAGTGCGCCGGGCCCTTGGTCTCCATGTGCAGTTCCACCTCGACCTCGGTCAGGCCCAGCTGCGGATCCGTGCGCACATGCCCCACGTCGAGGACGTTCGCATCCACCACCGACAGCACCCCGAGCATCGCCGCCAGCGCCCCCGGCCGGTCGGTCAGCCGCAGCCGCAGGGAGAGATAGCGCCCGCCGGCGGCCATGCCGTGCCGCAGGATGCGCTGGAGCAGCAGCGGGTCCACATTGCCGCCGGACAGCACCGCGACCACCGGCCCCTCGAAGGACTCCGGGTCGGCGAGCAGCGCGGCCACCGGGCTCGCCCCGGCCGGCTCCACCACCAGCTTCGCCCGCTCCAGGCACAGCAGCAGCGCGCTGGAGAGCTGGTCCTCGGTGACCGTGCGGACCTCGTCCACCAGCTCCTCGACCATCCCGAACGTGACCTCACCGGGGCGGCCCACCTTGATGCCGTCCGCCATGGTCGACAGCCCCTCGATCGCCACCGGCCGCCCGGCCGCGAGCGAGGGCGGATAGCAGGCCGCGCCCGCCGCCTGCACCCCGACGATCCGCACGTCCGGCCGCAGCGCCTTGACCGCGAGCGCCAGCCCCGCGGCCAGCCCGCCGCCGCCGATCCCGACGACGACCGTCCGCACCTCCGGGCACTGTTCCAGGATCTCCAGGCCGACCGTGCCCTGCCCGGCGATGATGTCGGGGTGGTCGAAGGGGTGGATGAAGACCGCGCCGGTCTCCCGCGCCCAGTCCTCGGCGGCGGCCAGCGTCTCGTCCACCACCTGGCCGTGCAGCCGCACCTCGGCGCCGTATTCGCGGGTCGCAGCGACCTTCGGCAGGGGGGCGCCGACGGGCATGAACACCGTCGAGCGCACGCCCAGCAGGGACGCCGCGAGCGCCACCCCCTGGGCGTGGTTGCCGGCACTCGCGGCCACCACACCGGCCGCCCGCTGCTCCGCGGTGAGCCCGGCGATCCGTACGTAGGCGCCACGGATCTTGAAGGAGCCGGTGCGCTGGAGGTTCTCGCACTTGAGGTGGACGGGCGCGCCCACCAGCCCGGCCAGATAGCGGCTGCCCTCCATGGCGGTGACCCGGGAGACACCGGAGAGCATCTTGTCCGCGTTGCGTACGTCATCGACCGTAATTGCGGGATGCGCGGCCGCGGCGGTGGCCCCTCCCGGTGCGACGGCGGAGGTCTCGTGCGACGTACGCGGCGTGTGAGCGGCCATGCCGCCAGTCTTACAGTTTGCCCACCTGAGGGCCTTTTCTGTCCGGCTGTCAGGACGGCACCGACGGCCGCGCGCGCCCGCGTACCGCACCGCCGCGCGGGGGTTACGGGGCGTTATCGGAATCCACAGCCCGGGTACGCCCCGCGCCGGGTCCGCGTACGCTGTCCTCCCATCCATACGCACTTCCACCGAAGCGAGCTCCCGGCCATGCCCACCTCTTCGGACATGACGACACCTACCGACCCCGCTCTGCTCGACGCGCTGCAGCACCAAGTGGCCGTCTTCGCCCGCCGCGCCGAACAGAGCCGGCTCGGTGGCGTCGGACAGGCGCGCAACTCCATGGACCGCGCCGCCTATCTGCTGCTCAACCGCCTGGACCAGGAAGGCCCGATGGGCGTCAAGGCGCTGGCCGCCGGTATGGGCATCGACTCCTCGACGGTCACCCGCCAGGTCGCCCCGCTGGTCGACTCCGGGCTGGTCAGCCGCGCCACCCACCCCGAGGACGGCCGCGCCGTGGTGCTCCAGCTGTCCGAGCGCGGCCACGCCCGGCTGGACGAGGTGCGCACCTCGCGCCGTGCGCTGATGGCCCTGGTGACGGAGGAGTGGTCCGAGGCGGAGCGCGAGGCGTTCACCACCCTCCTGACCCGCTTCAACAGCTCGCTCGCCGACATCACCACGTCCCTGACGCCGGCCGGCCCCGCGTCCTGACCCGAGGGCCCGCATCCTGACCGGGGCCCTGCGCCCTGACCGGGCCCCGCGCACGTCCCGGCCGGCGGCCCGAGCGGCGCCCTCCCCTCCCGTGAGCGTCCCTCCGCCGCCCCCGTGACCGGCCGTGCGCGTCACGCCTCTTGACCGGGTGGCCGCGCTGCCGTGCCATAGGAGCCCAGGGGTCGGGTGTCCGTCATCCGGGAGGCGTGGTGCGAGAGCGGCGACCGGCGCAGGAGCGCCGCCGCGCCCGGGAGTTCGAGTCCTTCGTGGCCGGCGCCGGGGGCCGGCTGCTGTCCGCCGCCACGCTGCTGACCGGCGAGCCGGCCGCCCGTCCCGCCCCGGCCGCCGAGGAGTTGCTGCTCGGCGCGCTGTCGAGGACCTACGCCGCCTGGGACCGGCTGGACGGCGACGATCCCTACGAGCGCACCCGCCGGGAGCTGGCCGCCCGCTTCGCCCGCACCGCGCGCCGGCACCGCAGGCCACGCGGCGGCCCGCTGGACCGGCTGTCCCCGCGGGAGCGTCTGGTGCTCGTCCTGCGACTGTACGAGGACGTGCCCGAGGAGCTGACCGCGGCCCAACTCGGCCTGCCCACGGAGCGGGTGCACGACCTGTGCCTGCGCGCCGTCGCGGACCTGCGCAGCCGCCGGCGCCCGAACCCGCCGCCCGCCCCGACCCCGGCCCCGCCCGCGAAGCCCGCGGCCCCATGAGCCTCCCGGGCCTCCCCGGCCCCCACAGCCCTGACAGTCCCGACCACCCCGGCCTGCCGGACCGCAAACAGGACGAGGTGCGGCGGATGCTGGCGGGCCCGTATCCGCGCGTCCCGCCCGATCTGGCGGCCCGCGCCGCCGAGCGCGGCCGCCGGCTCCTGGCCCGCCGCACCCTGCTGCGCCGCCTGGGCTGGCTGCTCGCCCTGTGCGCCCTGGTGGCGCTGTTCGTGCTGGTCACGGACCGGCCCTGGCTGCCCCCGCCCACCCACACCACCCCTCCCGTGGAGGGGTGGTGAACGGCGGGGACACCCAAGGGGCTCGGTCAGCCCAGCGCCTGCGTGAGGTCGGCCACCAGGTCGTCGACGGACTCGATGCCCACCGAGAGGCGCACCAGGTCCGCGGGGACCTCCAGCAGCGAACCGGCCGTCGAGGCGTGCGTCATCAGCCCCGGGTGCTCGATCAGCGACTCGACGCCGCCGAGCGACTCCCCGAGGGTGAACAGCTTGGCGCGGTTGCAGACCTCCACTGCGGCCTGCTCACCGCCCGCGACCTGGAACGACACCATGCCGCCGAAGGACCGCATCTGCTTCGACGCGACCTCGTGACCCGGGTGCTCGGCCAGCCCCGGGTAGTAGACGCGGGTGACCTTGCTGTGGGAGGTCAGCAGGTCCGCGATCCGGGCGGCGTTGGCGCTGTGCCGGTCCATACGGACGGCCAGCGTCTTGATGCCGCGCATCACCAGCCAGGCGTCGAAGGGGCCGGCGACTGCGCCCATCGCGTTCTGGTGGTAGGCGAGTTCCTCACCGAGGGCGTCGTCGTTGACGACGAGCGCGCCGCCGACCACGTCCGAGTGCCCGCCCATGTACTTGGTCGTGGAGTAGACGACCACGTCCGCGCCGAGGCCGAGCGGCTGCTGGAGGTAGGGGCTGGCGAAGGTGTTGTCGACGACCAGCCTGACGCCGGCTTCCCGGGCGACGGCGGCCAGCGCGGAGATGTCGCTGATGCCGAGCAGCGGGTTGCTGGGCGTCTCCACCCAGATCGCCTTCGTACGGGGCCGCAGGGCGTCGCGGACGGCCTTCGGGTCGGAGGTGTCGGCGACCGACCACTCCACGCCCCACCGCTCGACGACCTTGGAGATGAGACGGAACGTTCCGCCGTAGGCGTCGTTCGGGATCACGACGTGGTCGCCGGGGACCAGCAGGGTCCGCAGCAGGCAGTCCTCGGCGGCCAGGCCGGAGGCGAAGGCGAGACCCCGACGGCCCCCGTCCAGCGCCGCGAGCTGCTCCTCCAGGGCGGTACGGGTCGGATTGGCGCTGCGGCTGTACTCGTAGCCGCCGCGCAGCCCGCCCACGCCGTCCTGCTTGTAGGTGGACACCTGGTAGATGGGCGGTACCACCGCGCCGGTGGCCGCGTCGGGCTCCTGACCTGCGTGGATGGCAACGGTTTCGAAATGCTGTGGGTGTTGTTCGCTCATGCCGCCGAGGGTAGTCGGCCGCGCGACCGAACTTTTCGGAACTTTCTGGTTGGCTGGATAGTGGATACATACGAAGGACCGCAAGCCGGTTCCGCCCCTCCCGCCCGCCGCACCGGTGACCGCCCACAACGCCGGGAATCCCCGGTGTCCCCGGCACGTTGACCCTCCAGGCAGCCGTAACAAGAATTTCAGGTACAGGACACCCACATGGACGCTCTGCTGCTTCTCCTCGCCGCGCTCGCGCTCGGCGGGTTCGTCTTCCTGCCCTGGATGCGCCGGCGCCGGACGGCGCAGCACACCCGGCAGGGCCTGGTGACGGCCGCCGACCCGATGGCCGGCTACGGCTTCGTGCCCCTGGAGGAACTCGACGTCCGCCTGCCCGGCCCCGACGAGGAGCTGGAGGAGGCGCTGGCCGAAATGCGCCGGACACACGACTGGCGCCCGGCGGCCGCACTCCTGAAGTCCACCGGCGACGACTGGGAGCGCCGCTGGCAGCGGGTGCAGACGCTGGCCGGCGCCGCCGCCTTCGAGCTGGCCGCGCAGGAGGCGAGCGAAGAGCAGCGGCGCGGTACGGCACCGGGGTACGGCGACGGCGGCCGCACCGGCGGCATCTGGCTGCGCACCTGGCGCACGGAGGCGCCCAAGGACCCCGGCGGCGCCCAGACCCACGCCCAGTTCCTCGTCCTCCAGGCGCTGCGCGATCCCGGCTCGCAGGACTTCCGCATGATCCTGGAGGAGGCCCGTACGGTCTGCCGGGAGGCGGCGCTGCTGGCCCCGGGCAGCCCCCTCCCGTACATCATCGAGCTCGCCGTCGCCCGCGGCCTGGGCGACCGTGCCGCCGACTACGAGGAGCTGTGGACCAAGGTCGCCCAGCGCGCCCCGCAGCACATGGGCGCGCATCTCGCGGCCCTCCCCTACTGGTCGCAGAAGTGGCACGGCTCGCGCAGGGAGGCCGAGGCCTTCGCCGAGCGCGCCGCGGCCGGCGCCCCCGCCCGCACCCTCCTGCCGGCCCTCCCCCTCTTCGCGGTCTACGAGCACCTCCCCGAGGCCAACATGGTCCGCAGCCTCTACCGGAGCGCGGTCGTCGAGCGCGCCATCGAGGGTGCCCACTTCGCCCTCCGCGAGGCCCCCGCCGACCACCCCATGGCGCCGCACGTCCGTCATCTGCTCGTCTGGTTCCTGGTCCGGGCCGAGCGCTACGCCGAGGCCATGGAGCAGCTCCGCCTGGTGGACGGCCACGTCGGCGCCGTCCCGTGGTCGTACGGCCACAGCCCCGCCGCCGAGTACGCCGCCTATCGCGCCCTGGCCATCGCGGGCTGGGAACAACGCGGCGGCAACGCGGCGGGCTTCCCCCCGGCGGGGCCGCAGTAGGGGCGTGGGCTGAGGGGGAACGGTCCGCCCGCCCCATGGGCCGGCTTCGGCCCCGTGCCGCCGGCCCGCCCTGGCCGGAATACCCCCGGCGCGTTCAGCGTTCCGACCGATACGCACAGGGGAATGCCGCACGCCACTCCCGCCACCAGCCCTGCCACGCCACCCACGCCAGCCAGGAGCCCGATCCCATGCTCTTCTCCCGCTTCAAGACCCACCTGCCCACCCCCGAGGAAGCGCTCGAAGGCCGCCCCGAGCGGACCTTCGCGGTCCCCGACCGGCACACCGTCCTGGGCAACCCCCTGCTGGGCCCGTACCCGGAGGGTCTGGAGATCGCCGACTTCGGCCTGGGCTGCTTCTGGGGCGCCGAGCGGAAGTTCTGGCAGACCGAGGGCGTCTGGACCACCCTCGTCGGCTACCAGGGCGGCCACACCCCGAACCCCACCTACGAAGAGGTCTGCAGCGGCCACACCGGCCACACCGAGGCCGTCCGCGTCGTCTACGACCCCGCCGTCGTCCCGTACACGACCCTGCTCAAGCTCTTCTGGGAGTCCCACGACCCCACCCAGGGCTTCCGCCAGGGCAACGACGTCGGCACCCAGTACCGCTCGGCGATCTACACCCACTCCCCCGCCCAGCAACAGGCCGCCGAAGCCTCCCGCGACGCCTACCGCACCGTCCTCCACAACGCCGGCCACCCCGACACCACCACCGAAATCCTCCCCGCCGACACCACCCGCCCCTTCTACCCGGCCGAGGCCTACCACCAGCAGTACCTTTCAAGCAGCAAAAACCCGAACGGGTACTGCGGCATCGGCGGGACGGGCGTGAGCTGCCCGGTAGGGGTGGCTCCGGCTGGGGAATAACTCAGTTCATCACCCCAGGTAGGGGCGCTCCCGATGCTCCAGGAAGTGCCGGATACGGAGCTGCTGCGTGTGGTGCATCGGGAGACCGTCGATCTCATCGGGGTGGATGAACCGCAGCTCCGTGGACTCGTCCGAGATGGCAAGCTGCCCTCCTACGAGGCGTGCGGTGAAGCACACGTTGAACTGCCGCCGTACCTCCCCGTCCGTGTAGGCGATCACATGACGGGGATCGGTGTACGTCCCCACCAGCCCCGTGATCTCCACATCCAGCCCGGTCTCCTCCTTGACCTCCCGGACCGCGGTGCCGGGAAGGGAGTCGGTCATCTCCATGCCGCCGCCGGGCAGGGCCCAGAGGTCGTTGTCCCGGCGCCGCTGGAGCAGGATGCGGCCCTCGTCGTCCGTCACCACAGCTGAAGCAGCAACGACGAGGCTGTTGGGCTCGGGTGCGTCGGGATCGTCGTAATACTCGGTGCGCGACAGGGTTCACTCCTCGGGTACTGGCTTCGCCGTTGTCCAGACCGCGTCGAAGCTCTGGGCATAGGTGTCGAAGATTCCACCATCCCCGTTCCGACGAAGGTGCCACACGGGTGCTCCGTAGGCGTTCACTCCCCAGACATGGGCATTGGCCAGGAGCTGATCGTCCGCCCGGTAGATGGAGTTGTACAGCGTGGTCTCGTGGGTTCGGATCTCGACTCCGGGTACCCCGAGGAGCGGCCGGTAGTGCATGAGGGCCAGCTGGCAACGCGATTCGATGCCGTGCCCGAACCGTTCCTCCTCGCCGCGCTGCCGCACGTTCTCACTCTCCGCATCGCCCAATGCGATACGTACGGAGCACCCTTCGGCAGCGCGCTCGCGAAGCAGGTCATTCAGGCGGGGAAACCCCTCGTGCAGGAAGACCGCCGCGTAGACGAGTACGTCGATGTTCTCGCGGGCCTCCGCCAGCATGTCCGTGAACGTGGATACAGGAACGTCCGCCCGCTGGTCGTACAACGCGACCAGCTCGGAACTGACAGCACGGGCAGAGCGTGCTTGCCTGAGCGTCGGCCAAAGTGCATGCACGTCTTCTCCTAACGTCTCAGCCGCCAGCAGGGCCGTGGCTCGTCGAGGCGTCCGACCCAAGTTGACCCATCGCTCTACGGACTTGGGGTCCACCTGAGCCCTCGCTGCGAGGGTGGCATGGGTCCACCCTCCGGCTGCCATAGCGGCTCGAAGCCTCTCGTTCGGCATCCGCAGTCTCTCCCTGGAAGTTGGGACGTTGCTAGGGACGTTCTACCTCCTCTGGGACGTCCCAAAATGGGTTTTGGGCGAGGTTCCTACGTCCTGGGCATCGCCGTGATCCTCCTTGCATGAGCGACAAGAAAGCCCCTGCGGTGGGCACTTTGACGCTGGACACCAGGAGCGGCCGAGTCGGCCGGGTCATGGACTTCAGGTGGTCGCACGTACAACTGCGTCCGCCCCAAGGCGGGATCGAATGGGACGCACGACCGGAGGATCTACGACCGCTCGGTTCCTGTGACGACCTGAGCTCACGCGTGGCAGAACGCAACGCTCACAGCAGGAGCGGGCTGTGAACAGGTCGGTCTATCGCTACCTCAGGTGGACGATGGGGCCGGAGACCGCTCCAGAAGCCCCCGAGATTGTGCACGAGTTGGAGTGCATGTCCTGCAACGCCGCAGCAGACCCCTCGGAAGAGTTCGAGACCGCACGCGACTGGGCCTTCTCGCACACCGGCCGAAACCCCTCGCACCGCCAGTACCGCGAGACCGTCACACGCTTCTGGCGCATGACGCCAACGGACGGTGAGTGCCTGTGAGGCAGCGATTATTCAGCGTGCTGATCGTGACCTTCTGGGCGGCGATAGTCGTGCCGCTTGTCGTCATCAGCACCCCTGGTAACGGCTGATCAAAGACATGTGAGACCGGACCACCCCTCGCCTGGACAGCATCCGGGGTGGTCCGGTCCGGAGCCCTCGCGGACCCCGGTGCCGATGGTACTGGGGCCGCTGTCATGCCCGCTGACCGGCGGGGGACATCCCCAGGTAATCAACTACTGCTCCTGGGAGTGACGTTCTGTGCAGCACGATCCGATGGATCCGAACTTCGACGACGAGGCTCTGGAACCGGACGGCTGGATGTGGGTACGCGGAGTGGACTACGTGGCCGGCTGGCGGAGCGCGGTGGACGCTGCGACGGAGCTCAAGGGCGCGATGGATGAGGCGGGCATCGACACGACCGAGGTCATGTCGACGGCATCGACAACAACTGATGGCTCGGGAGTACTCCGTCTGTCGCTCCCTGTGGAAGCCGCGCTAGCTCAGGCCAACGCAGCGCGAGAGGAAGCGCTCAGGTGGCGAAGGGCTGGAGCTTAGGCAATCGAAGCTGCTGACAGGGCTGTGCGCGCCGCTTCACGATCACTGCTTTGTAAGCCTGGGGGTGACCTCCGCAGTAGATCTGCTGGTCGGTGGGCGGGCGGCCAGCCACAGCTCTTCTATGGACGCGGGGACCGGTAGGCACCCCCGTTGACCGTAACTGTCCCTCCGTTGTGGCACGCATCTGGCACTCCGTGAATGGTTGCCCGCCTGGACCTCAGCCGACGACAGTCAGCCACGACGGTGGGTGCGTCGACCGACCAGGCGCGCGTATACCTCGCTGCACCCCCACTGTGCCCAGCCATGCAGTTCGGTGACGTCCACCAGAGCAAGTAGCCCCGGTGGAAGCGTGGTGACGAAGCTTTGGCACTGTGGCTTCTTCGCCCCGAAGCAACGTGGGTAAGGGTGCTGACTAGGGCTGGTGCTCATCTCAGCTGCGCTGACGGTTCGTAGCCGTTCACGCCCGTCCGCGGTTGTTATCACGCAGTTGGCACGCAACCCTGTGGCTCAGGCTGAGTGCCTGCACTCAGGTCGGTATCGCGGAGAGCACGAGTCCGTAAGTGCCTTGAACCTAGAAGCTGACGTCGCCTTGTACGTCTTTAATCTGAACGATCTTTCCCACGTTGGCTTGATCTGTCACAGTCACTCGATTGTTCATCACCTCATTCTGGCTGTATCCCTGAGACTCCAGTACGGACAGCAACTGATCGCGAAAGCCCGAATCACTGTCCAGGTAGCGGTCGAGTACGGAACGCACATCGGCTTGCGTCAATGCGTTAGAGGGATCATCCTCGCAGCGTTGCAGGACATCGAGCGCTTGCTGATCCCGCACGAACTTGTTTCGCAAAAAGGCCGCAATGCGAGTGGTCGTTCGCCAGGCCCCGCTTCCAGCCTCAGCTAGGTACCCTCCAGCCAGCAAGGTTGCTACAGTCAAGGAAATGGGATCAGTCATGATGTTTCCTTCAGTATCGAATCTAGTGACTTTCAAGGGGTTTGCGATTTTCTGAGGAGACGCGCTCAGCCTCGCGAATAAACTCTGACGCCCTAGCGGAATAAAATTCCGCCTTACCGGTGTCGCCTAGCTCTGCCCAGATGGAGGAGAGCTCATGTGCTGTTTCATGAGCCTTCTCATGCTGTTGCATAAGAATTTCCAAGCGCATTTTTTCAGCATAGACCTCCGCTGCATCCTCTACGCGGGTGAGTCCTTTCAGAGACCCACCTACTCTGCGTAGGCATTGCGCGAGATGCTTTGCCGACCCGTATGATGTTGCAATAGCCGCAGCCTCGCGGGCAAGGGAGAGCGCCTCATTAATGTCCCCGTTCTTTTGAAGTGCTGCACTTCGGCAGAGCAGTACTTGCATCAGTTCGGGCACTTTGTCATGCTGCCGGGCGATATTTTGAGCCTCATCTAGCAGTTCGATAGCCCGGTCAAAATTTTCACGCCGCATGTAGGAATCCGCCCAGCAGTGCAGCGTGTTGATCAATCCTTCTGGCGCCTCATCGATGCCATCAGTATCCAGAATCTCGGCGTAGAGAGAGTCTGCTTCCTCGTATTCCTTCGCTTTTTCGTGCCTGTCCGCAAGAGTGTGCAGGATCCACGCAATTCCTGACGTGTCATCCCGCTCACGTGCCAGTCTCAGAGCATCCTCGTAAGTCGCGCTGGCCTCATCAGCCCTGCCCATACCCTGGAGGACGCCTGCTTTCCTTGCCAGCCGAATTTGAATGGCTTTCTGATCGTTCGCAGCATGCGCCTCGGAAATCGATTTTTCGTAGGCTTCAATTGACTCTTCGAGCATTCCTCCAGCGGCCAAACAAGATGCCATTCCTTGGTAGGTGGTGCTAAGGGAGTTGGAGTTGGCGCTGGCTTTTGTGGCTAGTTCAAGTTCTTCCTTGAAAGACTTGAGCGCTTCGTCATGGCGCCCAATTGCGCTGTACAAGTGCCCAAGTGCATGGAGGGCTCTAGCTTGGCCTGACAGATAGCCCATCGCGGCGTATATGCCAACGGATTCACTGTAGGCAGACATGGCTCGACCAACGTCCCACTGGCTGCTCGCGGTCTTGCCAATTTCCCAAAGAACGTCGGCGCAACGCTCACGGTCTTTAATTTCACGAAAGACTTCCAAGGAGTCTTCCAGATATGATCGGGCATCATTGAACCGGTTTAGTTTTCTGCTCGCTTGGCCGAGTCCCCCAAGCATCAATGCTTCGCCTTCGCGAGCTCCGCATCTGCGGGCGGCTACTAGGCCGGCCTCGTTACACAGAATCCAGTCGCTGTAATCGCCGTCCATCGAATGGAAGGTGGCCAGGCTATTTGCTGTCCTCCAGCACAAATCATCCCAATGGTGTTCATTGGCCAGCAGTACGCCAGCCACCAGGCCTGGCCTTTCCAGATGTACCCATTTGCGAATGGATGGGCTTATGTCGGCCAGCACTTCGAGGTGCCACTGGAGCAGGCGATGAATAGATTCTGATACGGCAGCGGACGAGTCTTGAGCGACAGCCCTTTCTTTCGCGAAAAGGCGCATCAGATCATGGATCTTGAACCTGCCGGGTACATTATCGGGACTGATCAAATGGCGATCTGCTAGGTCCTCCAGTGCATCTTCGACGAAATACTCGTCGGCATCGGTCAACTTGGTAACTGATTCCACGCTGAACGAGAATCCGAGAGTTAGACCTACTGCGCGAAATGTTCGCGATTGGGCATCTGTCAGCGATTCGTAGGCCGTTGCGAAAACTGACCGGATTGCAATATCGTCAGCCCGTAATACTTCAAGACGTCTTTGTTCGTCCCGAAGTCGATTTACCATGCGCACCAATGGCCAGAGTGGACGCCTAAGTAGCTGGGCTCCAATGATACGCAAAGCTAGTGGGAGTCGTCCGCAGATCTCCGACAATTCATGGACTTCATCGATGCTGTCTTCGATGCGACTAACGCCAAGGAGCACTTTGAGGAACTGTGTACATTCATTCAAAGTCCACACGCCCACCGAGATGCTTTGCGCCCCTGGAAGCGTGGCCAATGGGCGACGGCTCGTGATCAGCGCAGCGCTCCGGGGCGATGTGGGAATCAAGTCATTCACTTGTGCTGTGTCGGCTGCATCGTCGAGGACTACGAGTATTGCTTTTGTTGCAATCAGTGTCCTGTAAGCGGTCACGAGACTTTCGTAATCGCCTGGAATCTCGCCAAGTGTGACACCCAAATCCTTTAAGAAACGAACCAGGACTTCATTGGGGTCTGTGGGATTGGAACCTGCACCAGCAAGGTTTGCATAGAGGATTCCGTCTGGAAAGCTGTCCGAATGCCTATTTGCTGCCCTGATGGCGATTGACGTCTTTCCTACGCCCGCCATTCCAGAAAGGACCCAAATTGCTGGGGTTTCAAGGTGGCTGGCGAGGGATTCGCTAATCCTCTCGAATATTTCCTCGCGCCCAGTAAATTCGGGAATATCGCGTGGGATCTGTAACGGACGTCTGCGCTGCTTGAGTTCCGGTCCGCTCAGGGACACATGGCCAGCATGTTCGATCACCACAGCCTTGCCGACGTTCGCGTGATCCGAGATCCGGAGGTTGGTGCGCTCTTCTTCTTGCTGCATGTAGGCCCCCGCTGCTGAGATCTGGCCTGGCATGGGTGGATGCGCATGCGCACCTTATGTAAGCGTACAGAGCAACTTGGCAGTACGTGGTCCTAACGAGAACGGGAAGCCTCGTCGGCGTAACGGGCTCGGTCGGTGGCATGCTTGGCTTGGAGTCAGGCATGATCAGGGGGCCGTACGCTGGCTGGCACTTGGGCAGGCTTTGGGCCTGACTGTAATGTGCACGAGTGGCCCTCTGATCTTGCTCGACGCTGGCCCCGGACCGGGGAGGTGGCTAAAGCCGTGGAGCCCTCAGCCGCGACGTAGCCCTTCTCTGGCACCAGGCGGGCCTCTTGAGCGCGGCACGGATGCCGGCCGGGGGGAGCGGGGCGGAGACAGGAGCGCAGGCCCGGCCGGGGGCCGGGCCGCGCGCGGGGAGCGAAGCGAGCCGCCTTGAGTAAGTGAAGACAGTTTTCGACAGTTGGCCGAGCGTGGGCTCAGACGGCGTGGAGTGCGCGGGGGCTGTCGGCGGTGATGCGGTAGGCGAGTTGGGTGCGGTCGGCGCCGGCGCGGAGTTCTTCGAGGATCAGCGGGCGTTGGTCGGTGCCGAGGGTGACGCGGGTGGCGTGGACGATCGGGGTCGCGTCGGGGATTTGCAGTGTGGCGCGCTCGTCGGGCAGGGGCATGCGGGCGCTGACGGTTTCGTCCCAGGTGAGTTTGTGGCCGGCTGCGGTGAGGATGGCGTAGATCTGCTCCGGCTCGGTGTCCGGGGCTTCGCCGAGCTGTTCGGCCTCGTTGGCCGCAGTGGCGAACGGGATGAGCACGCGGTGCAGAGCGCGGGTCTCGGTGCGGGGGTCGGCCAGCAGCCGGTCGACGGCGAACAGGGCCTCGCCTTCCGGGAGTCCGAGGAGTAGGCCGGTGGTGGCTGTGGTCGTGGTGCGGTAGACGGTCGGCGCCTCGCCCTCGTGCCACGCCTGGTGGCCGGTGCGGAACATCTTGCCGCTGCGGGTGATGGTCCGCTCGATCGTGACCGCGGGGGCGGGGACGGCCCGGACGTAGCTGCCCTTGCCGTGAATGACCTCGATGAGTCCTTCCGCGCGGAGGGCGGCGATGGCCTTGCGCACGGTCGGGCGGCTGACCTGGTACCGGTCGATGAGCTGGGATTCAGAGGGGAGTGGGGCTCCGGGCTTGTACTCGCCTGCGGTGATGCCGCTGCGGATCTCGGCGGCAACCTGCTGGTACAGCGCGCCGGGACGCTGGATCTCTCCCATGCCGGGCTCTCCTCATCACCTGTGTGTGCGGTCCTGACGTGAGATGACGTCACTCGTAAGCATAAGTGCTTGCCTTCTTCGGTCAACCCATGCCACTCTCAACTCGTAAGCACGAGTGACGTCATGTGATGTCTTGGCGTCTGAGTGGCCAGGAGGCCCCAAACCATGCAGTCCATCCCTGTGGACACCTCCCGACTGGGCGTACTGCGGTGCGCGGTCGGGCCTGAACCGAAGATCGCGGATTTCGAAACGAAGGAGGTCAAGAAGGACCGGGACGGCAACACGATCTACTCCGTCGCCGTGACGGTCCGCCAGGAAGGGCGCCGGGTCTCGGTGATCGAGATCGCCGTCACCGGAGAGCCCAAAGGCGTCGTCGAGGGCGCGGAGGTACGGGTGACCGGCCTGGATGCCTTCGCCTGGGCCATGGGCGACCGGCACGGAATCAGCTTTCGCGCCGCAGCCATCACCCCCGCACCCACCACTGCCGCACCGGCCGCAGGGTCCAACGGGAAGGTGGGCGGTGCCTGATGAGGCCGACCCTGCTCGCGTTCGCCCTCGCGTTACTAGCGTGGCTCCTGGTCGTCGGCAGGGAGCTGCGGCAGCGCCGGCCGGAGTGGCACTGGTACCTCACGGGCTACCCGCGCACTGCTCTGCGCGTGGTGTTCACCTGGTCCAAGGTGGCTTGCCTCAACGGCCTCACCGTCTCCCGCAAGCCGACGCGTCGGGTTCTGGGGGATCTGGCGGTCAAGGGCGATCCGCTGCGCCCCCGTGCCCCGCGGATCTCGTTCCCCCGTTCCACCCCGAACGGTCTGGAGCTCCTGGTGCGCTTGCGGGCCGGGCAGACCCCGACCCCGTTCCTGGCGGCGGCCGATGCCCTCGCGCACGCCTGGCGGATGCACGCCGTACGCGTCGTCTCGCCGGAACGCGGCGTCGTACTGATCACCGCTACCGCCAGGGATCCTCTGGAGCATCCCAGCCGCCCTGCTGGGCCGGAGCCCGTGGCGCTTCTGTCGGCGGTGGTCGGTGCGCTGGAGAGCGGCCGTGCGTGGGTGATGGACTTCCGGCGGGTGCCGCACTGGCTCATCGTCGGGGCCACCCAGTCCGGCAAGTCGACGCTCATCGCACGGCTGATCACCCAACTCGCCCCGCAACCGGTCGCCCTGGTCGGCATCGACTGCAAGGGCGGCATGGAACTCGGCCTGGTCGCCCAGCGGCTCTCCGCCCTGGCCACCTGCCGTGCGGAAGCCGTCATCGTCCTGGGCGCGCTGGTCACCGACATGCAGGACCGCATGCGGCTGTGCCGCGCGGCGGGCGCCCGGTCGATCTGGGACCTGACGGAGAAGGAACGGCCGGTGCCGGTGGTCGTGATCGTCGATGAGCTGGCAGAGCTCTACCTGACCAACGGCAGCAAAGAACAGCGGGCAGAGGCCGAGCAGTGCTCGACCTACCTCCTTCGGCTGGCGCAGCTCGGCGCGGCCCTCGGCGTCCACCTGGTGGTGGCCGGCCAACGCGTCGGATCCGATCTCGGGCCCGGAGTCACAGCCCTGCGTGCCCAGTTGAGCGGACGGATCTGCCACCGCGTCAACGACCCGGGAACGGCGGAGATGGCGCTCGGCGACCTCAACAAGGACGCCGTGGCGGTCGCCCAGTCGATCGGGGAGGCAGAACAGGGTGTCGCGGTGACCGTCGGCGACATGGGTGCCTGGATGCGCAGCCGTTCCCGGCTCACCTCGTCCGCTGAAGTACAGGAGGCTGCAGCGGAGTTCGCGGACCTGACTCCTTACGTTCCCTGCCTCGCGAGCGCGGTGGAAGGCGGTGTGGGCGCATGAGCGAATCGGCAGCCCTTCCGCTGTTGCTGGTCTTCGGACTGGCCACCGTGCTCCTCATCCGCTCCCGTGAAGTGCGCTGGTGGGAAGCCGTACTGATCGCCCTGTTCGGCATGTACCTCGGCCAGACGCCATTCATCTTCGCCGCGAACGGCCTCGTGCACTGGCTCCTGACCGGCGTCAGCCACACCTAGAGACCAGGGAGGACCTCACCGTGCCCATGCGTCGAGTCCGCTGCCCCATCTGCAAGGGCGAGCGCTCCGCCAAGACCCGCACCGGCCACAGGCGACGCTGCCGCTGCTGCCGCGGCACCGGCACCATCCGCTGAACCACACACCAACCCACCGGGAGTGATCGCCATGGACGTATCCGACCCAACCCCATCCATCCGTGCCGCAACCGCGGCCCACCCCGGAAGGTCCCCACCATCCCCACCGAGAACCCCTCGGCTGACAGACGCGCCGCGCTCGACCGCTCGGCGCGTCCGCGTCAGCTCTCCGAAGTCGACCAAGACCTGATCCGCCTCGTCCAGGACCCGCGCTTCCACCGATGGCTGGAGCAGGTAACCGCCACCGGCGGCTGCGCCCACCCGATCCACCTCACTGGCTCCATCACCACCCGCGATGCTGCAACCGACGAGGTCCTGCACCGCTACGACACCCGCGACGAACCTGGCGAACGGCTCCTGATCCGCTGCCGCAACCGGCGCCAAACTGTCTGCGCTCCCTGCTCCCGCCTCCATGCCGGCGACACCTTCCACCTCGTGCGCGCCGGACTCGTCGGCGGCAAGACCGTCACCTCTGATGTGCGCGCCCGGCCCCGACTGTTCATCACGCTCACGGCGCCCGGCTTTGGCCCCGCCCATCACGCCACCACGGACCGTCGACGATGCCGACCGCGCCGGGACGCCGGCCAGTGTGAGCACGGCCGGTCCCTCGGCTGTCCGGCCGTCCACGACCTGGCTGACCCGCTCAACGGGCAACCACTGTGCCCCGACTGCTACGACTACCCGGCGCACGTCCTGTGGCACGCGAACGCCGGACGGCTGTGGAAGGCATTCACCGACAATCTCTACAACCACCTCGCCGCCCACACCGGCCGCACCCGTACCGGCCTGCGCCGCAGCCTTCGCATCTCCTACGCCAAGGTCGCCGAGTACCAGAAGCGTGCAGCCGTCCACGTCCACGCGGTGGTGCGCCTCGACGGCGCGCACGGAACGGACGCCCCTCCCCCGGCCTGGGCAACGGCGGACGTGCTGTCGACCGTGGTACGCACCGCTGCGTCGGCCGTACGCCTACGCACCCCCTACAGCTCGGCTGTGGGAGAACACGAGCTGCGCTGGGGCACCCAACTCGACGCCCGACCGCTCCGCGCCTTCGGCGACCGCGAGGGCCTGGCCGACGACGCTGTTGCTGCCTACGTCGCCAAGTACGTCACCAAAGGAGCCACGGACACAGCCGCCGGCCTCGATTACCGGATCGCTGGTCCAGACGACATCGCAGCAGCCCCCGTGTCGGTACACGTACGCACCCTCATACGGGCCTGCTGGCACCTGGGCGGCCTGCCGGAACTCGAACCGCTACGGCTGCGCGCTTGGGCTCACACGCTCGGCTACCGCGGCCACATCCTCACCAAGTCCCGTGCGTACTCCACCACGTACACCGCTCTGCGGGCAGAGAGAGCCGACCACGAACGTGGCGGAACTCAACTCGACGACACGGACGCGATCACGGAAGCCCATTGGCGATACGTCGGCTCCGGTCACACACCCGGCGCCGCGCTACTCGCCGCAGGAGTCGCCGAAGACCTCTCCCGGAACCGAGAAATAGCAAGGGAAGAAACAGAGCGCGAATTGCACGATCGACGGGGAGGCCTGACGTGCCCTGTCTAAGCGCTCGCGAGTGGGGAAGAAGGCAAGCGGCCAATGCTCCCGCGTGGAGTGAGGAACGGTGGCATCGCATTTCCAGAATCCTCGGAGTTGATCTCTTGGAGGGTGAACGAAGAGAGCATCGGTCAAGAGGGAACCACGACCCAGAAAAGTCTCCGTGAACACACGAAGAGGGGCGCAACCATCGCGCCCCTCTTCGCCATATCAACCTTAGCTTTCAGTCCACTTGGGGACGAGAAGGTCAGGGTTGAACGGGCGTCTGCCTCCTCCGCCGACTGGAAGAACGATCACGGCATGCAGGGCTTCTCGGACGAGAGCACGCTTCTGTGCCATGTCCAGCTTTCCCGAGTACCACTGCTCTCGGATGTTCTCCGTGACCGCTGAAGCGCGCTGAACCTGCAAGGCATGCTGAGTGCGCTCCTTGCGGAGCTCCTTGATACGAGATTCCATCTTGTGGTTCTCAGGAAAGAAGAGCTCGTCCGAGACCTGGTCCTCCTGCCACGCCTGCAACATCTTCCGCTGCTTGACCATCAGGCGATCGAGCTCTTCCTGCCCGGTCCACTCAGAGCTCACTTGGCTCTTGGCTGCGGTGCGTTCCTCCAGCTTCGCGAGGACCGCTTCCGTAACGTACTCGTCGACCTTGGCGCCGTTCCGTGCGCTGCCACCGCAGCCCCCCATGGATCTGCTCTGGCACTGGTAGACATATCCGCCTGACAGGTCCGGCCTGGTGCTCACCCGCAAAGGAGCGTTACAGATCTGCCCGTCATCTTTGGGCTTCCCGCACCGAAGAATTCCCGTCAAGAGGTGCGAAGGAGTGCGGTAGTCCGTGACCGTACCGTCCGCCTTGATGTTGGGACCGATCCGTGCGGAAAAGAGGGCGTCGATAGCCATCCATTCCTTCGGCGTGATGATTGCTTCCCATTTTCCTACGACGGGGACACCGTTAGCGTCTCGCACCAACTCCCCGTTGTGCTTGCGCCAGCCACACAGACGAGGGTTCCACAGTGCGAGCTTGAGCGACCGGCTCTGCCATTCGTTGCCGTGGACAGTCCGCACCCCTTGCTCTCGCCACGCGGCAAGAATGGAGTGGAGGGACTTTCGGGCGATCACATCTCGTGCGGCCTGTGCGAGGTGCTGCGCCTCTTCAGGCTCAAGCGTCAGCTTGTCGTCCTGCCATCCGAATGGCCGTTTCCCACCAACCGGGATCCCCTCCTCCGCACGCCGCCGGTGCGAGCGACGCGTACGCCGCTTGATCTTGCGGACCTCTGCCTTCGCGATGACCACGCCGAAGAGCCCCATGGACTCGACGTCTTCGTTGTAGAGGTCCTTGAGTCCCTTGGCGTCCGCGTACACCCTCCCGTCCTCGTAGGTCAGGGCGTCCACGAAACGCTCGTAGTCACCGACACGCCGTACCAGCCGATCGTCCGCCACGACGATCGCACCGCGCACCGACTGTCCGTCCGGGAGGTGCCCGGCCTTGAGTGTCCTCAGCATGGCCTCGAAGTCGGGCCGCACAAGGCCGGCCTTGGCTGCGGAGAGGTCATTGTCCGTGTAGTAGTGGACGATCTTCAGTCCCAGCGCCGACGCTGTCTCGTCGTTCACCTTGTGCTGGTCGTCGACCCCGTGGCCGTCCTTGGCCAGGTCTGCGGAGATCCGCGCGTAGGCCACTACCGGCACTAACTGAGCGTCGTTGGTCATGCCACCCCCTGTCATCCATGAAATACCGCATGAAGAGAGTACGTACCACCAGCAGTACCTCGACAAGAACCCGACGGGGTACTGCGGGATCGGGGGGACGGGGGTGAGCTGCCCGGTGGGGGTGGCTCCGGCGCCGGGCGGCACGGAGCAATAGCACGTTTCGGGCGGCGCGCGTCATCCCCCTCACTCGTTCGAGCGGAGGGGGAGCACTCGTGCCCGATAGGCTGACGCACGGGACAGAATCACGCCCATGGGAGCAGCCATGACCACCTCCGCCGCTGGGCAGCCACTCATTCCGCAGCCCCCCGCCACGGTTGCGGCGCTGCGGCAGGCCATCAGCCAGATCGCACCGGCGGCACTCCCGGCCTTCACACGGGAGTTGGACCAAGCGGCGGATCAGTCCCGGCAGGGCTCCGATCTGGCGCCGCTCCAGCGTTTCATCGCCCAGTGGGCCGTCTATGTCCACATCCAGCGTCGGCCCGAGACCGCGGCGGACCTCCGCCGGTGGGAGGACACCGCCACGTCCGGCGACGCGGCTCAGGCACGTCAGGCCGCCTCCGAGATCGGCCGGATCCTGGACGAAGCCCACGCCGCCCTCGACCTGCCCACCCGGTGCCGCCGACTGGCGCTGGTCGTCAGTTCTCCCTGAGACCCGTCCTGCCGGCGACCGTTCGCAGTCGCCGAAGGTCTCCAACGCCTTCCTGCCGCGCCTGCGGGTGACGGTTGAGTTCGCGATGTACGCCTGAAAAGCGTTCGCCTCTGCCAACTGAGTCTTGGCAACATAGGGCCATGCTGACTGATGACCAGGTCACCCGATTTATCGAGAACGGGTTCGTCAAGGTCGAGCAGGCTTTCCCCGAGGAGACGGCTGCTGAGTGCCGGACGATCCTCTGGAGGGAGACCGGCTGCTCGCCCGACGACCCGGCGACCTGGACCGAACCGGTGATCAGGATCAACGGGCATACCGAAGAGCCGTTCCGGGATGCCGCCAACAACCCACGGCTGACAGCCGCGTTCGACCGGCTGGTCGGGCCGGGCCACTGGGCGCCACGCGGTGGCCTCGGAACGTTTCCGATCCGGTTCCCCAGCGCCACGGCACCTGGCGACGATGGATGGCACCTCGACGCGAGCTTCCAAGGTGGCGCCGACCCGGGCGACTACTTCAGCTACCGCGTCAACGTGGCCTCCAAGGGACGGGCCCTGCTCATGCTCTTCCTCTTCTCCGAGATCGACGAAAACGACGCGCCCACGCGCATCCGGGTTGGCTCGCACCTCGACGTGGCACCTCTGCTGGCGCCCTACGGCGAGGACGGCCTCACGATGAGGGAGATCTCGGCGCGGGCAATACCGGCGACGGAGCATCGCCCGATCACCTTGGCCACTGGCCGGCCCGGCGATGTCTACCTGTGCCACCCGTTCTTGGTCCACTCCGCCCAAGCCCACCACGGCACCCGGCCACGGTTCCTCGCCCAGCCACCCCTGGACCCGGTCAAGCCGTACGACGTGGACCACGGGACATCGCCGGTCGAGCAGGCGATCCGTCGAAGCCTCGGCAAGTAGCCTCGGCTACAGGGCAGTTCGCGTAGTGATGGTGGCAGTTGGAACATCGGTACAGCGGCTTCGGCGAGAACTATCAAAGTGGTCTAGCACATTGATAGTTGTCGCGCTGGACTTCCACAGAGAATCGTCGATCACGGGTGACGGACGGCTATCGTCCGGTGCATGCCGACGGAAATTTCGACTGCCAGATTGGGCGGCGCTGGCAACTCTCCGCCAAGGGCGGGCACATGACCGATGGGCCACGATCACCCGAACCGCCATCCGGCCCACCGCCAGAAAACGACGTCCAGCGAAAGCCGCTGCGGCGGCGCCTGACTGACACCTGGAACAGGCTCGGGCCCGCCGGCAAGGCGGGGGTGATCGGCGTGGCTGCTGCCGTGATCGGAGGCGTCATCGCCGTGGCTCACGCCCGGGCGAGCACCACTGCGACCGACGACGAGGCCGAGGAGTCCGGCGGCGTCCTTGCTGAGGTCGCCCGCATCCTCAACCAAGCCGCTGAGGAACAGGACGACAGCTCCAGCCCGCCGCCCCGGCCGCCCTGCACCGGTGACGTACGCGGCTACTGGCGCTTCCAGTGCCTCAACCCCCGCGGCCATGCCACCGGCAACTGCAGACATGAGTGGCGGTGGGTGGATGACTACACCAAGGGCGCCGCGGAGGACGAGGCCGCGGAGGACGAGGAAGAAGAAGAAGAGGACGCCGAGGTCTAGCTTTGGTGTCCGGGGAGGTTGTGGGCGGGCGAGCCAGGTCTCGGCTGAGGGATCTGGAACGGGTGGGGGCCTTTCAGGTGCGGTGTGGATTGCCGCATCTGCACCAACCAGAAAGTCCCTGTCCGTCTCACCGTGGTGCACCCCTGACCAAGACGGGTCGCCTGCGTCTGGCCCGCTGCCAACTTCGTCGACCAGAGCAGTCGCCGCGGTAGGCCCGCGACGACGATGGCTGAGCCCTCAGCCTGGGAAGCTTGGGTTTCTTGGCGGCGAATACTGCGCTGACCTGCGGCGGAAGTTGCACAGGCCTCCTTGGATCCGCAGCCGAGTCCCCGCTGTTCCCCACAGATCCGGCTGCCCTGCACCTCGGCGAGAACCTGGCATCCCGGCGTTTCGGAGGTCACTCCTCGTGGGGGTTCAAGTGCGTCCACCGCCCGCCGCCCTCATGCCGCATCTCCATTCCCTGATAAGGCTGACGAAAACCGGCTGGGCGGAGCTGAGCAGTACTGATCTCGATCACCACGATTGCTGCTGGGTGTACCTCATAGGTGACGGCCAAGTGACGATCGTCCTCCGGTCGCCACACTCCGTGGGTATTCGCATCCTGAATAACCCTCAGCAAGGCCGCGCACACATCATCCTTGCTTCTCCGGGCCAGTGCATCGAACTGCGTTCGCGCGGCTTCGGCGAAGATGAGGTTCCTAATCACGCGCTACCCCCGTTGACGTGACGTGCCCGCCTGTCCGGGGGCATGAATGAACGTTAGGCGACAACACCGCGGAGCACCACGGGAACCTCACCATAAGGATCCGGCTACCGCTCCCCCAGCGCCAAGTCCTTACGAACGGATCAACTGGTGCAATTTTCCTGGGCCTTGCCAGAGACCTTGCTGACCTGCGCTTTCGTTACTCAGGGGCCGAGGGGCCAGGGCCTGAATCGCTCGCCGACGCCGGCAGCAGTTGCTGCCACCTCCCACCCTCCAGGCTGCCATTTTCTCGCCGGCGCTCCCACGTTGGCCGAGATTGACCGATGAATCTGGCGCGAAGCCGGCGCGCACCGGACAACCGCCAGAGGCTGCTCCGGCATGCTGTAAGAGGGCGTTCAACCAGCCATCGACTGACCTGCACGTGACACGTGCTTCGCGTGAGCCGTCGGCATCAGAGGGCTTGAGTGAAACAACGGTGAGAGTCAGTCAGGGAGTACGGACAACACGTCGGAGAGCTCGAAGAATCCGAGCACGCCGGCGAGGGCGATGCATGCCACGACCACGGCGCAGCCCAATGCGATGACCACCGTAAGCCAGGTGCGTCCGACCGCCGCATGGTAATCAGCGTCGTCATCCCAATCTTGCATGGTCTCCCCCCGGCTCCCTGGCTCCCTGGTTATGCGAGTGTCGTCGTCATGCCCGCAACTTGGATGCAGGAATGGTACGTCCGGTGTGGGAGGTTGCTTGGGAGACCAGGGCGTTTCCGGGAAGGCGTCGAGATCAGTGTCTTCCCAGGTGCCACCGTCGCCTTCGTGGCTATGACACAGGCCGCGCATGAATGACGCGAGGGCGCCCCTGAGCGGTGGGTAGGTCGTCGATCATGAAGATGCCCCCGAACGGGCGGCGCGCCATGACCTGCCGGTCGGTCTGGGTGTTCGGGCGCCGGCTCGGCCTGGGCGAGTGCAGGGGCACCGAGGGTCCTCGGGCGGCGTTCCGACAATGGAGGTGTACTCAGGGCGTGTTGACGGTGCGAGTCGTGAGCTGCGTCCCGGGGGGCGGCGTCAGGTGCCCCCGTACCCCGGTCGCTGGGACGCAGCCCCGGCGATTAAGCGAACCCCTGCCCCTCCCCCACACATCGTTAAGCGCGAGGCGCCCGGAACGCGACCTGGCGGTGGGTGGCCTCGTCGACTTCCTCGGTGGTGAGGAGGGGGGTGGCTCGGGTGTGGAGGGCGCCGCTGGCTTTGACGGCGAGGCTGATGGCGGCCATGGAGATGGGGTCGGGGAGGTCGAGGATGAGGATGATGTCGTTGTCGCCGAAGGTGAAGTAGACGGACTCGACCGTGCCGCCGAGGTCCGTGACGACCTGGTCGACGGCGGCGCGGCGGCCGCTCGCGCCTTCCTGGAGCAGCCCCTTGACGCCCTCGGAGGTGTAGGTGGCCTGAATCAGAAACTTCGGCACTGGGGTACTCCCTGCCCGTCGCATGTCCCGTATGCAGAGGCCCTTCCCGTTGGCGCACCGGCCGCCACGCGCCGGGCGGGCTGATTCACCCGTTGGATGCCATGACGAGGAGAGGAGCCGCCAGTCCGCCAGTCCCGTAAATGTGTTGGACGAGACGTATCGTCTCGTTTAGCTTGGGGGCATGACAAAACCGGTCCGTAGTGGACGTGCTCATATCGCCATGTTCTCCATTGCTGCCCATGGGCATGTGAATCCGAGTCTTGAGGTGATGCGGGAGCTGGTGGCGCGTGGGCATCGCGTGACGTACGCGATTCCGCGGGTGTTCGCGGAGAAGGTGGCCGAGACCGGTGCGGAGCCGGTGGTGTATCGCAGCACGTTGCCGTCGCCGGATGATGATCCGTCGGCGTGGGGGACGACGCTGCTCGACAATGTCGAGCCGTTCCTGGAGGACGCGATTCAGGCGTTGCCGCAGCTCATCGCCGCGTATGAGGGGGAGGGGGAGGGGGAGGGGGATCGGCCGGATCTTGTGCTGCATGACATCGCGTCGTATCCGGCGCGGGTGCTCGCGCACCGGTGGGGGGTGCCCGCGGTGTCGCTGTCGCCGAATCTGGTGGCGTGGGAGGGGTACGAGGAGGAGGTCGCCGAGCCGATGTGGGCGGGGCCGCGGGCCACCGCGCGGGGCAGGGCGTACTACGCGAGGTTCGGCAACTGGTTGATGGAGAACGGGATCGGGCGGCATCCGGATGCGTTCGCCGGGTGTCCGGAGCGGTCGATCGTGCTGATTCCGAAGGTGTTGCAGCCGAACGCCGACCGGGTCGACAAGGCGGTGTACTCGTTCGTCGGGGCCTGTCAGGGGGACCGGGCCGCGCAGGGTGGCTGGGAGCGGCCGGCGGGTGCGGAGCGGGTGCTGCTGGTCTCGTTGGGGTCGTCGTTCACCAAGCAGCCCGGGTTCTATCGCGAGTGCGTCAAGGCGTTCGGGGACCTGCCGGGCTGGCACGTCGTGCTCCAGGTGGGCAAGCATGTCACGGTCGATGATCTGGGTGAGGTGCCCGGGAGCGTCGAAGTGCGGTCGTGGGTACCGCAGTTGGCGATTCTGCGGGAGGCCGATGCATTCGTCACGCATGCGGGCGCGGGCGGCTGCCAGGAGGGGCTGGCCACCGCCACGCCCATGGTGGCCGTCCCGCAGGCCGTCGACCAGTTCGGCAACGCGGACATGCTCCAGGGGCTCGGCGTCGCCCGGCACGTTCCGATGGACGAGGCGGATGCCGCCACGCTCCGGGCCGCCGTGCTCGCGCTCGTCGACGATCCGGAGGTGCGGCGCCGGCTTGAGGCCATTCGGGCGGACATGGCCGCCGAGGGTGGGACCCGGCGGGCGGCCGATCTCATCGAGGCCGAGCTGCGGCAGGCCGGGCCCCGGTAGCCCGTTCGCCGGTAGCCGGTGCATCAGCAGCCGGTGCGTCGAGGTAGACCACCAGGGTCTGGTCGGGCTGTTCGGCCAGGTGGAAGGCGGTGTAGGCGTACTCGACCGGGCCGAGTGCGGGGTGGCGGAGGCGTTTGTGTCCGCTGTGGCGGGGCTGCACCTCGTACCGGCCCCACCAGTCCCGTGCGTGCGGGCTGCCCTCGGTCAACTCGTCGATCAGCCGGGTGTAGCGGGGGTCGGCGGGGTGGCGGGCGGCCTGGGTGCGGAGGCGGGCGAGCAGGCCGCGGGCCTCGGGTTCCCAGTCGACGACGATGTCCCTGGCCAGTGGTTCGAGGAACATCCAGCGGACGAAGTTGGGCGGTCGCCGCGCCTCGCCGCCGGGCGGCCGTTCCGACCCGTCGTCGGGCGGCCGCTCCGACGCGTCGTCGAAGAGCCGCGGGAACAGTTCGACGGCCGCCGGGTTGTGGCTGAGCACGTCGTAGGTGCCGCCGATGAGGTACGCCGGGTGCGGCTGGAGCAGCAGCGGGACGGCCGCCGCCTCGGGCGTGAGCGGCTCGCGTGCGCCGGGTTCCGCCGCGGGCGCGTGACCGGCGAGCTGGAGGAGGTGGGCGCGCTCGTGCCGGTCGAGGCGCAGCGCCTCGGCGAGCGCGGTCATCACCTGTGCGGAGGCGCGGATCTCCCGACCCTGTTCCAGGTACGTGTACCAAGTCGCGCTCATCCCGGCCAGCAGCGCCAGCTCCTCCCGGCGCAGTCCCGGGGTCCGGCGGCGGGCGGTCCGCGGCAGGCCGACCTCGTCGGGCGTCAGGCGCTCCCGGCGGCTGCGCAGGACGCGCCCAGCTGGCGGCGTTGGTCCGGCGGCAGGGGCATGCCAGCACTTCCCATTCCAGGATAAAGGGATTCTGGATACCAGGCTAAGCCTCCCGGAGACTCGTCAGTGTCCGCGGGAGCGGGTCCTGCACGGACCGCCGCCGGGCCCCGCACCCCGCCGTACCGAACAGGAAGGACGTCCCATGGCCGGAACAGAGGGAAAAGTCGTGGCGATCACGGGAGCCAGCAGCGGTATCGGGGAGGCGACCGCGCTGCTGCTCGCCGAGCGGGGCGCGCGGCTGGTGCTCGGTGCGCGCCGGTCCGCGCGGCTGGCGGAACTGGTGGCCCGCATCGAGCAGGCGGGAGGCACGGCCGTGCAGATCCGGACCGATGTGACCCGGCCGGAGGACCTGCACGCGCTGGTGGCGCTGGCCACCGAGCGCTTCGGCCGGCTCGATGTGCTGGTCGGCAACGCGGGGGTCGGCACGATCTCGCCGCTGGACGATCTGCGGGTCGAGGAGTGGGACCACATGATCGACGTCAATGTGAAGGGGGTGCTGCACGGGATCGCCGCCGCGCTGCCGGTCTTCCGCGCGCAGGGCGCCGGACACTTCGTCACCACCGCCTCCACGGCCGCCTTCCGCATCGTCCCGACCATGGCGGTCTACGCGGCGAGCAAGTTCGCGGTCCGGGCCCTGTGCGAAGGGCTGCGTCAGGAGGCCGGCGACGCCCTGCGGGTGACCACCGTCTCCCCCGGCGCGATCGCCACGGACTTCGCCGAGGCGTCCTCCAACAGCCGGGTCCGGGCGGAGATCACGAAGATGCGGGACGACCTCGCCATTCCGCCGGACGCGATCGCCCGGGCCATCGCGTTCGCCATCGAGCAGCCCGCCGAGGTCGATGTGAACGAGATCGTCGTGCGGCCCACGGCTCAGAGCTGACCGCCGTCCCACGGTGCGCGGGCGCACGGCCGCCCGGGTCAGTCGGAGGTGCGTCGCAGCACCAGGCAGACGAAGCCGAAGGTGTCCCGGTAGACGCGCAGCCATTCGGAGCGGCGCAGGGCGGCGGTTTCGCGCGCCTGCGCGCTGTCCGGGTCGTCGGGGTGGTCCAGGGCCCAGGAGGCCAGCGATCCCCAGCAGGCCCACTCGTAGTCGTCCAGTTCGCGGCGCGTGCTGACATGGCCGTGGACGGGGGTCCAGCCGTCGGCGGCCACCCGGTCCATGGTGGTGGCCAGGTCGGCGAAGTCCCCCAGCATCTCGACGGCGGCCGGCGAGGGGCTGCGTTCCCAGATGCCGTCGCCGATGAGCACGCGTCCGCCGGGTGCCAGGTGGGTGCGGGCGGCCGCGAGGGTGGGGAGGAGGCCGCCGAAGGCGTGGGCGGCGCCGACGCTGAGCACCAGGTCGAAGGCGTGCGGAGCGCAGAAGTCGTCCGCCGCTCGGCAGTGGAGGGCGAGGCGGTCCTGGACGCCGAGGCCGCGGGCGGACTCGCGGGCCTGCGCCAGGGAGTCGGCGGAGCGGTCGACGCCCTCGGCGTGCAGCCGCGGGTGCGCGGCCAGGGCCCGCAGCAGCCATTCGCCGGTGCCGCAGCCGAGGTCGAGGACCCGCTCGTCGCCTCGCGGCAGGGCGCGGGCCAGCAGGTGGCGCACGGCGTCGTCGTCGACCGGGGCCTTGACGGGGTGTCCGGCATGGGCGAGCCGGGAGATCTCTTCACGGTTCACCGGCGCAGCTTGTCAGCGGCGGGGAGCGCGCACACCTGGTTTTCCGCGGTGCGACGGGCGGGCCGGGAGGGGAAGGCCGCGGGCCCGGGCGACGAGGGTGCGGGCGGACGCCTCGCCGGAATGGCCCGTTGTTTTCCGTTCCGGGAGGTCACGAACGGTAGCTTTCGGGGCGTTCGTGTGCCTGTCGGCGGGACCGGGCCCGAGGTCTCCGGTACGCGGTCTCCGGTACGCGCCTTCACGAGGGAGTGAGATGAGTCGATCTGGCGTTGTCCGCCGGGACGGTCGCGGGGTGCGCGGAGGAATTCTCGGGCCGGCCGGAATGCTGCTCGTGTGCGCGTTGCTCGGCACGGCGTGCGACACCACCTCCCCCACACATTCCGCGCTCTCGGCGGACGCGAGTGCCGATACCCCGGCGTCCTTCGCGCGGCTGGTGGATATCGGCCAGGGGCGCACGATGTATCTGGAGTGCCACGGCAGCGGGTCGCCGACGGTCATTCTGGTGCCGGGGCTCGTCGCCGCCGCCGATACCTGGAGATATGTGCGCGGCCCCGCCGGTGCGATGAAGGCCAGCAATTCCGCCATATATCCCGGGGTGGGGCGCTTCACCCGGGTCTGCTCCTACGACCGGCCGGGGACGGCGCGGGAGGGCGGCAGGCCCACCACCTCGACGCCGGTCCCCCAGCCGACGACGCCGCGCGCCGATGTCGCCGATCTGCACACGCTGCTGACCACGGCGAAGGTGCCCGGCCCCTACGTCCTCGTGGGGTGGTCGGCGGGCGGGCCGATCGTGCGGATCTACGCCGGCGAATATCCGCGCGACGTGTCCGGGCTCGTTCTGGTGGACGCCGAGACGGAATTCCTGCAATCGCGGCTCACGGCCGCGCAGTTCACCACCTTCCTGGCGCTGGAGCGCAAGGACGACGAGAAGCGCATCGTCCAGTGGAAGGATGTGGAACGGCAGGAGCCGGCGACGGTCTTCGGGCAGGTGCGGGCCGCTCCGCCCGTGCCGGATGTACCGGTGGTCGTGCTCACCGGGGACGAATTCGATCCGCGGGCATTCCGCGCCCGGCTGCCGGCCGGTGCCCCTGCGGACTATCCGCAGATCTTCTGGCGGGCCCAACTCGCCTCGCAGGGAGACCTCGCGCGGAAATTCCCCGGCGCGCGGCACGTGACAAAGACCAAGAGCGACCACAACATCCAGAACAATCAGCCGCAGCTGGTCATCGACGCGGTGCGCGCGGTGGTCGACAAGGCCCGCCGGCGGCAGAGCGGCGCGCCGTCCGCTTCGTGACGGCGGGCGGGGCGGGGTGCGTTATGTCCGCCGGATCCGCGTGGCGCCGTGCCGCTCGTACAGCGCCGTGATCTGGCGGATCCAGAATTCTTCCTTCGCGGCCTTGGACGCCTTGGGCGGGAGCAGGCCGAGGTCTTTGGCGAGTGCGTAGAACCCGGATCCGGCGTCGTTCTCACCCAGATAGTGCACCAGGGCCGAGAGCATGAGCCGTGGCCCGGCGGGGTCACGTTCGCGGTCGCGTTCCTGGTCGCGCAGGACGATCAGGCCGAGCAGATGGCCCATCGCGGCGCGCTCGGCGGGAAGGTCGAAGTCGAACGGGGATAATCCCGTTCGCCGCTCCAGCGTGACGTTGAGTTCGGTGTACGTCGTGACCTTGCCGAGCCGGGCGCGTTCGACGAGGAACGTCGTTCCCGCTTCGGTGAGTTGATCCCATTCGAGATCGTCGCGGCCGTAAAGAGACATCTGCGCTCCCCCTGGGCGATGCCGGTCCGGCCGGCGCGGTCCGGCCGGCCGGTTGTGCCGCTGGTGCGGTCCGGTCGCGAAAGTACCGCCCGGCCCGGGTGGCCCACAATCCCTGGCGGCGGCTTCCGTTCGGGCCTGCGTCGCCCTCCCGGCGAGGGACGACGACCGCGGCCGCGCGTCGGGCCACACCGGCTTCTAGAGTCCTGTCATGGACTGGATGGAACGGGTGGGAAATCTGCGGCAGTGGGCGCAGAACGGGGTGCGGGCGCCGCACAAGCCGCTGCTCGTGCTCTACGCGTTGGGGCGGTTCCAGCGGGAGCCGCAGCGGGCGATGCGCTACTCCGAGATCGAGCACGAACTGAGCGCGCTGCTGCAGGACTTCGGGCCGCCGCACCGGACCTCGCCCGCCTATCCGTTCCACCACCTCACCGGTGACGGGGTCTGGGAGGTGCGGACCGACAGCGGCGGCGGCAGTCCGGGAACGGGGGTGCGGGTGCTGCGGGAGAGCGGGGCGCGGGGGCAGTTGGCCGCGGGGCTGCGCGAGGCGCTCTCGGACGATCCGGCGCTGGCCGGACGGCTGGCGCAGCTGCTGCTGGAGCGGCACTTCCCGCCGTCGAGCCATCCGGACATCGCCGCCGCCGTCGGGCTGGACCCGGAGCCTTCGGACGGGTCGCGGAGCGCCGCCGGGCCGGCAGCCGGGCGGCGGGGTGCGGCCGAACTGCGGCGGCAGGTGCTCATCGCCTACGAATACCGGTGCGCCTTCTGCGGGTTCGACGGTTCGCTCGGCCGGGTGCCGGTCGGGCTGGAGGCCGCGCACGTCCGGTGGTGGGCCTTTCGCGGGCCGGACGACCTCGCCAACTGCCTGTGCCTGTGCTCACTGCACCACAAGCTGTTCGACCGAGGGGTGCTGGGTCTGGATTCCGGTCGGCGGATCACGGTGTCGCGGGAGTTCGTCGGGCGGAGCCGGACCGCACGGGAGCAGGTGCTCGGCCTCGGCGGACGGGCGCTGACCGGGCCGCAGCAGGGCAGCGCGCGGGTGGCCCCCGCCCACCTCGCCTGGCACACCGCGCAGGTCTTCCGCGGGGAGCCACGGGTGCCGGAGTGCGTCTGAGCGGGGGCGCCGCGGGCGGCTACCGGGAGGCCGGGGACGTGGTGGCGCCGGGGTGCGGGCCGTAGGCCTTCAGGAAGCGGTCGCGGAAGGTGTCCATCCGCCAGACCGGCGCCCGGTGGCCGGGGTTGAGGCTGGGCGTCCAGTGCCAGCCGGAGATCCGCTTGAGGACGTCGGGGTCGTGGGCGACGAGCGCGACCGGCACGTCCCGGCTGGCGTGGTCGCCGGAGACCTTCGCGACCGGCTGGTGGTCGCCGAGGAAGACGAGCACGGTGTTCTTGTTGCCGTACTTCTCGACGTACGAGATGAGGCTGTTGAGGGAGTACTGGATGGACTTGCCGTACTCGGTGCGCACCTTGTCGGTCTGCTGCCACACGTCGACGGGGTTCTTGCCGGCCTTCTCGATGGAGCGGTAGACGGAGCCGTCGCCGACCTTGTTCCAGGGGAGGGTCTTGGGCAGCGGCGCCCAGGGGTTGTGGCTGGAGGTCAGGATGATCTCGGACATCAGCGGCTTGTCGTGCGGCCGGCCGTGCTCCAGGCGCTGGAAGGCCGAGAGGCTGTACTGGTCGGGCATGGTCGACCAGCTGAACTTGGGCCCCTGGTAGCCGAGTTCCCGTGAGTCGTAGACGTGGTCGAGGCCGTAGAACTTCGCTTCCGGCCAGCCCTTGGTGACGCCGGGCATGATGCCGACGGTCCGCCAGGCGCCGGTGCGCTGGAACGCCTTGGTGAGGCTGAGGTGATCGCCCGCGGTGACGGTGCGGTAACGCTGCTGGTTGTCGATCCACAGGCCGGACAGGAACGTGGAGTGGCCCAGCCAGCTGCTGCCGCCGTAGGTCGCCGAGGTGAGCCAGCCGCTGCGGGCCGAGAAGCCGGCAGCGCGCAGCCGCTTGGTGCCCTTGGCCAGCACCTTGTCGACGCCCGGCGCCATCAGCGGATCCTGGACCGCGCTGCGGCCGTAGCTCTCGATGAAGGTGAAGATGACGTCCTTGCCGCGCAGTCCGGTCAGCAGCTTGCTGCCCGGGGTGTTGCCGTACGGGTCGTGGGCGGCCACCTTGGTGAACTCCCGCTCGTCCTTGAGGGTCGCGCTCACGCCGTCCATCCGGGCCTGGACGAGGTCGGAGGTGCTCCGGGAGGCGAGTGGCGCGCCGGCGACCTGGAGGCCGAGCGCCGTGCACAGGACCCAGGCGGTCCCCAGGACGAGGGTGGTGCCGGCGGCCGCGGCGCGGTGGCGGGCCATGAGGTTGCTCAGCCGGACGACGGCCAGCGCCGTGAGGACGAGCAGGGCCAGCACCAGCACCACGGCCGCGATCTCGACGCCGAGGGCGCCCGCCGGGCCGATCGAGTCCTGGAGGAAGGAGGCGCCGTCGCCGAGCAGCGGCCAGTCGAACACCACGTTGAAGCCGCGGCCCAGCGCCTCGATGAAGCCGATGTCGAGGAAGTCCAGGACGGCCAGCAGGGCGAGGACCGTACCGGCCAGGACCGCCGCCACCCGCCGTACCGTGCGCGGCAGGACGAGCAGCAGGGCGGCACCGGCTATGCCCTCGACCGGGATGCGGAGGAACTCGGCGGGGGTCAGGCGGGCGGGATCGTTCGGCAGCAGGAGGGTGGCGAGGACCAGCACGCCGGCCAGGACGGTGGTGGTCCACGCCAGGGTGCGGGCGGCGGCCGGGTGCCGCTCGCGCCAGCCGGGGGCGGGGGCCTGGGGCGGTGCGGTGTCCTGCTCCTCGGGCGCGTCCGCGCCGTCCGGGGCCGCTCCGGCGGTGTCCGGGGCCGCTTCCGGCGCGTCCGGGGACGCCGCCTTCGGGTCGTCGTCCGGGGGCAGGTCCTCGGTCGCGGTGTTCCGCTCCTCCTGGGGCAGGGGGTGAGAGTCCGTGGTGTGCGACACCCGAAGGTCCTTCCGTGCGAGGCCCGGTAGTGGCACGGCGGACCGGACCCGGGAGGCCGACGCCGTCGATAGCTGTACGGGCGGCCGGCGGCCCGTGTTCAATCCGCAGGTCGTCGGCGTGGGAGCGGGGCGCACGGGCCCCGGAGCGCGGGCGGGTGTGCCGGGGCGCGCCGCCCCGGTGCGTCAGCCCTCCGCCAGCCGGGCCCGGTCCGCGGCGGCCGTGCCCTGGTGCCAGCCCTCCGCGTCGCGTACGCCGCGCAGCCGGACCGGGGCGGTGTCGGGGAAGAGGGCGCCGGTGGTCTCCTCGACGGCGAGGTGGCGGGCGGCGAGGACCGGGCGGAGGTCGGGGGCCGCGGGGTCCGACCCGGCCGCGGCGGAGGCGGAAGCGGTGGCGGCGGCCGTGGCGGCGGCGAGCCGGTCGCGGATGCGGTCGGCGTAGGCGACGAGGAAGGTCTGGCGGAAGTCACGGGTGCGGCGGGAGCGGCCGCGGGCGACGGGGGTGCCGCCCTGCGCCTTGAGCGCCCGGTGGTGGTCGTCGCCCGCGCGGTGCATCGCGGAGGTGGCCTGGAGCAGCAGCGAGGTGTAGAGCAGTTCGGCCGCCTCCAGGTCGGGCGCGAAGCCGACGAGGGTGGAGAAGCCGACGTCGGCGGCCCAGACCGCCTGGCAGCGGTTGGCGGCCGCGACCGCGTCGAGCAGCAGGGCCTTGGCCTGTTCGTAGGGGCCCTCGATGCCGACCCGGACCGCCGAGGGGCCGCCGGGGCGCCCGCCCCCGGGGCCGCCGGCGCCAACGGCCCCGTCAAGAAGCGCCTCGTCGATGCTGTGCCGGGCCATCAGCTCCTGGGCCTTGGCGGACAGTGCCTCGGCCTCCTCGGCGTAGTCGGTCGCCTCGGCCTTGGCGAGCAGTCCGCGGATCCGGCCGAGCGCGCGGTCCGCGGCGGCGCCGGCCGGACCGGCTCCCGCGGGCGGCGGCGGGGGCGGCAGCGGGGTGATCCGGGGCAGCCGGGCGAGGGCGCGCAGCGCCGCCAGCACGTCGTGGGCGGTCTCGAAGCGGGAGGTGCGGCGGCGGGCGGCCAGGGCGTCGAGGTAGCCGGCGCCGGACGGCCACCAGACGTCGGCGCCGAGGTCGCGCAGCTGACCGGCCCAGCGGGGGTCGTGCGGGGCACGTGCGGCGGGCGGGCGGGCCGCCTCGGCCGCGAGGGCGTCGAGGACGAGCGCGGCCAGGGTGGTGCCGGCGTCGTCGCGCCGTACGATCCGCTCCAGGTCGGCGGGGAGCCAGCCGCCCGACCGGCACCGGCGCACCGCCGCCACGGCGGCGTCGACGACGGCCGCGCTGACCGCCTCCCAGCCGGGCCCGGCCGCGGCCAGCGCCGAGGCGCCGGCCTCCAGGGCGTCCTCGGCGGCCGCGCCGTCCGGCGCGTACCGGACGCTGCCGAGCACCTGCCCGACCAGTTCACCGGCCGCCGGCGACGACGCCCCGCCGCGCCCTCTTCCTCCGCGCTCGCTCACCCGCTCCACTCTACGGAGGGCGGCGCCGGGCCCGTCGCCCCGGTGGTGGTGGGGCGACGGGCCGGCGCCGCGGCTACGCGCCGTGGGCCCGCGGGGTCAGGTGACCGCGCTGCCGGCCACCCACGCGGACCAGTCCATGTTCCAGCCGTTGAGGCCGTTGTCCGGGGTGATGGTCCGGTCCGGGGAGTTGATCACCTTCACGACGTCGCCGGTCTGCGAGTGGTCGAAGAACCACGCGCCGTCGGTGGTGGCGTCCTTGGCGCCCTTGGCGTCCTCCAGGCCGATGCAGCCGTGGCTGGTGTTGGTCTGGCCGAAGACGCCCTTGCCCCAGTAGTTGCCGTGGATGAAGGTGCCGGACGAGGACAGGCGCTGGGCGTGCGGCACGTCGGGGATGTCGTACTCGCCCTTGCCGTCCTTCTTCTTGAAGCCGACGGTCGAGCCGTCCATCCGGGTCTGCTTGAACCGCTCGGAGATGACCATCTGGCCGTTGTAGGTCGGGTGGTCGTCGCTGCCGGCCGAGATCGGCAGGGTCTTGACCGTGCGGCCGTCGCGCACCACCGTCATCTCGTGCGTCGTGGTGTCGACGGTGCTGACCTGCGAGTGGCCGACGCGGAAGCTGACGGTCTTGTTCTGGATGCCGGTGACGCCCGGCGAGGCCTGCACGCCGTCCAGGCCGAGGCGCATGGTGACCTTGGTGCCCGGCTTCCAGTACTGCTCGGGGCGGAAGTCCAGCCGCTTGTCGCTGAACCAGTGGCCGACGACCGGCTGGCCGCTGTCGTCGGAGACCTTGATCGCGGACTGGACGGCGGCCTTGTTCGTGACCGGCTTGTCGAAGTTGACCGACACCGGCATGCCGACACCGACGGTGGAGCCGTCCTCGGGGGTGAAGTTCCCGATGAAGCTGTTCGCCGGGGAGACCGTGGTGAAGGAGGAGTTCTCCACCGCCTTGCGGCCCTGGGAGTCCACGGCGTGCGCGGTGACCTTGTACTTCGTCGCGCGGTTCAGCGGGCGGTCCGGCTTCCAGGAGCTGCCGTCGGCCGCGAGGGTGCCGCTGACGGTCTGCCGGCCGTCGGCGGAGACCATGGTGACCTCCGTGAGCTTGCCGTTGCTCACCGTGACTTTGGCGTCGTCGTTGATGCCGGCATCGGTCGCCCCGTCCTCCGGGGAGATCGTGATCCGGGCCTCGGAGGCGTCCTTCGCGGCCGCCTCGTCCACCTGGCGGGTGTTCTCGTGACGGGTGCCGTCACCACCACCTATTCCGTGCCCGGCCGCATTGCTGCCGCCACACGCCGCAAGCGTGAGTGCGCCCCCCAGCAGCGCGGCGCCGGCCATGAGGCGCTTTCGTCGCTTGCTGTCCGTTATCACACGCATCTCCATTGCTACCGGTTTCGCACGTTTCCCCGAGCGAGCTGCCCACTGCACGCAGGCCTTTCTGGTCGCAGGCATTCCGGCCGACGCCAGGGGAACGCCTTTTCCGTTTCCCGGGTTCCATGCCTCCACAAAGTGTGGGGTAGGACACGTATCGCCCCGATGCCGGTCAGAAGGTGATCGCGGCAAGAAATCGGGCGCTACGGACCGGGCGCCCCGTGAGCCGGCCCCCGTGCGGCGAGGTGCCGTACGGGGGCCGGGATGGCCGTTCGGGGGGGGGTGCGCCGGCGGGAGGGGGCGCGGCGCGGGAGGGGTGCCGGTCAGCCCTCCCCGTCGGCGTCGTCGGCCAGATCCCACTCCGCCGCGTCCCACTCGGCGTCCGGGTCGTAGTCGGTCAGCTCCTCACTGCTCCAGGAGGCCTGTGCGAGTTCGGTCCCCGGCACCGCGGTGACCAGGTCGAACGGGTCGATCAGATGCGCCAGCGCGTCCGCCGGGTCCTCCTTGACGGCCTCCAGGGACTGCCGGCGCTCCTCGTCGGGGAGCGAGGAGTCCTTGCCGATGTGGTCGACGGCGGCGCCGGTCAGCCGGTCGGTGTCGGTGACCTCCATGATCAGTTCGACATGAAGCCGCACAAAACGTGATGTCTCGCCTTTGCTCATAGCACGGAGGTTAGGCATGGACGGGTCCCGACTTCCCCACGACCCGCGGCTGTCATTAACATCTGAGGTCAACGGCCAATTCGCCGACCCACAAGGGGGATCGCATCCGTGACGGCACGACGACCACTGCTGACCGCCGCGGCCGCGGGATCGGTACTGTTCGCCCTGTGGTTCGTACCGTCCGCCAATGCCACCGCGGAACATGACGGAGCGACAGATCCCGGCCCTCGGGCGGCGCCGGCACCGGCCGGGCGCGAGCCGGCCGACCGGGCCGTGCAGCGGACCCGGGACGCCGGTGACCGGTCCGCGACGACCACCGCGCACGACGCCGGACCGGCCGTCCCCGCACCGCACTTCCTCGCCGACACCGGCAGCCCGGACACCACGCCGTATGTGATCGGCGGAACCGCCTGCCTCGCGCTCGGCGCCGGCCTGGTCAGCTACTCCGTCCGCCGCACCCGCGACGGGAGCCTCTGAGACCGGCGCCCGTGCGCCCGTTACGCCAGCGGGCCGGTGACCGACTCCACGGCCGCCACCAGCTTCCCCTCCTGCACGAACGCGTACGCGGCCGCCAGGTCCGGCGCCAGGAAACGGTCCTCGCCGGGTCCCTGGACACCCGCGGCGCGCACCGCGTCCAGCACGGCACGGGTGGCGGGGGCCGGGACCAGGCCCTCACGCATCTCGACGGCACGGGTCGCCGCGTACAGCTCGACGGCGACGACCCGGGTCAGGTTGTCGACCGCGGTGCGCAGCTTGCGCGCCGCCGACCAGCCCATCGAGACATGGTCCTCCTGCATGGCGGAGGACGGGATGGAGTCCACCGAGGCCGGTGCGGCCAGCCGCTTCAACTCGCTGACCAGGGCGGCCTGGGTGTACTGGGCGATCATCAGACCGGAGTCGACGCCCGGGTCACCGGCCAGGAAAGCGGGCAGCCCGTGCGAGCGGTTCTTGTCCAGGAGGCGGTCGGTACGGCGCTCGGCGATCGAGCCGAGGTCGGCCGCGGCGATCGCCAGGAAGTCCAGGACATAGGCCACCGGCGCGCCGTGGAAGTTGCCGTTGGACTCCACCCGGCCGTCCGGGAGGACGACGGGGTTGTCGACGGCGGCGGCCAGCTCGCGGTCGGCGACCAGCCGGGCGTGGTCGAGGGTGTCCCGGCCGGCGCCGGCGACCTGCGGGGCGCAGCGGATGGAGTAGGCGTCCTGGACGCGCGGGGCGTCGTCCTGGAGGTGGCCGGTGAAGCCCGAACCGTCGAGCACCTTGGCCATGTTGGCCGCGGCGGCCGCCTGTCCGGGGTGCGGGCGGATGGCGTGCAACTCGGGCGCGAGGACCTTGTCCGTGCCGAGCAGGGCCTCCAGGGACAGCGCCGCGGTGATGTCCGCGGAGGTGAACAGCCGGGCCAGGTCGGCGCAGGCCATCACGAGCATGCCCAGCATGCCGTCGGTGCCGTTGAGGAGCGCCAGGCCCTCCTTCTCGCGCAGCGCGACGGGCTCGATGCCGTGCGCGGCCAGCAGTTCCCCGGCCGGGCGGACCACGCCGTCGGGGCCCTCCGCGTCGCCCTCGCCCAGCAGCGTCAGCGCGCAGTGCGACAGCGGGGCCAGGTCGCCGGAGCAGCCGAGCGAGCCGTACTCGTGCACGACGGGCGTGATGCCCGCGTTGAGTATGGCCGCCATCGTCTCGACGACCAGCGGGCGGACGCCGGTGCGCCCGGAGGCCAGGGTCTTCAGCCGCAGGAACATCAGGGCGCGGACGACCTCGCGTTCGACCCGCGGGCCCATGCCGGCCGCGTGCGAGCGCACGATGTTGCGCTGGAGCTGCGCCCGCAGCTCGGGGCTGATGTGCCGGACGGCCAGGGCCCCGAAGCCGGTGGAGACGCCGTAGACGGGGTCGGGCTTGGCGGCGAGTTCGTCGATGAAGGCGCGGGAGGCGGCGACGGCCGCGAGGGCCTCCTCGGACAGCTCGATCCGGGCCGCGCCGCGGGCCACCGCGATGACGTCCTGTGCGGTCGTGCCGGACGTCCCCAGCACCACAGTGTGCATATCCATATTCAGGCACCCTAGAGACTGAATCGCCAGATGTCACCACCGGATTTCGGGATCACCCCTTACCGGGCGTGCACGCGGGCCCGCAGGCCGCCGGGGACGCGCCGCCTCACCTCCGGAAGCGCCGGCGCTCCGGCCCCGGGCGCCGGTCCGGGGCGTCCGCGAGCCGGACCACCGGGTCGTCCTTGCCGCCGTGCCGCCCGGCGACCACCGGCTCGCCGGACCGCGCCGCCTTGGCCTTGTACTGCGCGGCGTCCGCCAGCCGGAAGAGCCGCCGGGCGCTGCGCACCTCACCGATCGGATCGCCGGTCGAGGCGACCCCGACCGCGACGCCCTCACCGAGGTCCAGCTCCCCCGCCCGGTCGCACAGTTCACCGGCCACCTTGACCACCTCGTCGGCCGGCGCACCCACCGCCAGCAGGCAGAACTCGTCGCCGCCGAGCCGGGCGGCGAGGGTGCCCGGCAGCATGGCGCCGCACAGCGAGAGCACCGAGCCGAAGCGCTCCAGCAGCCGGTCGCCGACCGCGTGGCCGCGGGAGTCGTTGACCCGCTTCAGCCCGTTGAGATCGCACACCACCAGGCTGACCACCACGGAGTCCCTGCGGTGCAGCTCCAGCGCCTCGTCCAGCCGCATGTCGACGGCGCGGCGGTTGGCCAGCCCGGTCAGGGAGTCGGTGAACGCCAGTCGGCGGGCCTCCGCCAGCCGCTCGGTCTGGGCGATACCGGCGGCCGTCACGGCCGCGAGCACCCCGGCGAAGTCGGCGTCCGCCCGGCCGAAGACCGGCTCGCCCGTGCCGCGCGCGACATACAGCTCGCCCCAGGCCCGCCCGTGCAGCACGATCGGCGCGACCACACAGCAGCCGCGGCCCCGGCGGCGCAGCGCGGCCACCCGCTGGGCGTTGCCCCGGCCGCCGCCCGGCTCCCCTGGCGCCACCACGGCCACCGGGAGGGCGCCGGCGCTCTCCACCCAGGCGCTGGACTCCCCGCCGCCGGCCCACTGCTCGTGCACGAAGCCGGCGATCTCCGGGAACTCGTGGACGGGGTAGCTCTCGTCGTCCGGGAACTCCTCCTCGCCCTCGGCGAGTTCGCCGGTGTTGACCAGCACCCGCAGCTTGCCCAGCTCGCGCTCCCATTTCGAGATCGCCGCGAAGGAGCCGCCCAGGGCCCGGCACACACCCCGGGCCGCGGCGTGTGCCGATTCGCGCGGTGTGTGCGCGGCCGCCATCGCCTGCGCCAGCCCCACCACGGCCCGCAGCCTCGCATCGCCCTCGCCCGTCACCGGATCCTCGCATTCCGTCACCGTGAGCACGCTCTGTACTTCAGCGTAGGAATGTTTAACCCCTTCCGCCCCTTCCGGTGCGCGATCGACACCCGTACGCACTCGCGTCCGCCCTGGTCGGACGGGACGGATGAGCAATCGGTGAGGCCTTGCGGGCAGGTCTTACGGTGCGTCACCAGGGAGCGGTCCGGCCCCGGGTCACTCGCCGGGCCACTGCGGCGCACGCTTCTCGTTGAAGGCCGCCACGCCCTCCGTCCGGTCCCCGGAGAAGGCCACACTGCGCCAGGCGCCGTCCTCCAGGTCCAGGCCGGTCCGCAGGTCCAGCCCGTGCCCCAGCCGCATGGCGCGCTTGGCGGCGCGCAGCCCCAGCGGCGAGTTCCGGGCGATCCGGGCCGCCAGCTCCAGCGCCTCGGCGCGGTCGCGCCCGTCCTCGGTCAGCTGGTCGACCAGGCCCAGCTCCGCCGCCTCGGCCGCCGGCACCCGCCGCGCGGTGAACACCAGCTCGGCCGCCCGCGCCGCGCCCACCCGGCGCGGCAGCAGCTGGGTGCCGCCGCCCCCGGGGATGACGCCCACCGATACCTCCGGCAGACCGACCGTCGCCGTCCCGTCGGCCACGATCAGATCGCAGGCCAGCGCCAGCTCGTAGCCGCCGCCGAGCGCGAAGCCGTGCACCGCCGCGATGGTGGGCATCGGCAGCTCCAGCACGCCCGTGTAGGCGGCGCGGGTGCGCGGGCGCTGGCGCATCAGTTCCGCGTCGCTGAGGGAGTTGCGCTCCTTGAGGTCCGCGCCGACGCAGAACGCCCGCTCGTGCGTGGAGGTGAGGACCACCGCCCGCACGGTGCGGTCGGCCGCCAGCTCCTCGCAGGCCTGCGCCAGGCTGTCGGCCATGGCCGTCGACACGGCGTTCATGGCCTTCGGGCGGTCCATGATCAGTTCCGCCACGTGGTCATGGCGCTCGATGGCGACCCAGCCGTCCGCACCGAACCGTCGCTGTGACATGCAGCCCTCCCTGTTAACGGACGTTGACCTGACGCAGGGATCATGTCAGGTGCGCGCTCGGGGGCACAGGAGGGGGCAGGGGCCCGCACCGGGGCCGTGGGCGCCCGCGAGAACCCCGGGGGGGGGAGGCGCCCCGGTCAGTCGCGGCGGCTGAGCAGCCAGGGTTCGACCACGCCCAGACCGCGCACCGGCCGCTGCCACATCGGCTGGAGCGCGAAGCGGTAGGGCGGGGGCGGGCTGCCGGTGCCCTCCTCGGCGGCCTTCTCCGCGGCCGCGGCCTCCGCCTCGGAGACCGGCGCCTCGCCGATCCGCCCCAGCTCCTCGGCGAACGCCTCGTCCACCAGCACGGTGTCCTTCGGCGCTATCGAGGTCAGGCGGCTCGCGAGATTCACGGTCGTGCCGAAGACGTCGCCCATCCGGGTCGTGACCGTGCCGAAGGCGATGCCGACGCGCAGCTCCGGCATCGTCTCGTCGTTGGTCATCGTCTCGATCAGCCGCAGGCCGATCTCGGCGGCGACCCCGGCGTCGTCGGCGGAGAAGAGGACCTCGTCACCCAGGGTCTTGATGAGCCGCCCGCCGTGCGCGGCCACCAGGTCGGAGCAGGTGGTCTCGAACGCCTCCACCAGCTCGCCGAGTTCCTCCTCCTCCAGCCGCCGGGTCAGCCGGGTGAAGCCCACCAGGTCGGCGAAGCCCACGGCGAGCCGGCGGTCGACCATCTCGGCGTCGTCCTGGGCCCGCACCACCCGGCCGGTGGCGGCGGCGAGCTGGCGCCGCCAGACGTAGACCAGGAACTCCTCCAGCTCGGGCAGCAGCAGCTCGACCAGCGGGTAGGTGATCTCGGTGCGGGTCAGGCCGGAGTCCTGGGGCTCGGTGAGGCCCTCCAGGAAGGAGTCGATCTGCCAGTCGGCCAGCCGGGCGGTGGTCTGGCCCGTGGACCGCGCGACCTGGATGGCCATGGCCTCGCTCAGCAGGCCCGCCTCCACGAGACCGGCGAGGCGGCGCAGGGCCAGCACATCGGCCTCGGTCAGGGCCTTGACCTGCCCGATGTCGGCGAAACCCATGGCCCGCCAGAAGCGGGCCGCCAGATCCATCGAGACGCCGGCGCCGCGGGCCGCCTGGAACGGGGTGTAGCGGCGGTCGGCGCCGAGGATGAGCTGTTCGAGGCGGATGGCGATGGTGTTCTCGTCGTCCGCCTCGCGGGCCGCCGGGGCCCCCTCGGGGGCGCTGTGCGCCGGGTCGCCGCCGGCCGGTGCGGAGCCCTCGGCGGGAGCGTCGCCGCCGCGCGCCGGGTCGCCCGCGGAGCCGCCGTCGGGGGCTCCCGGCACGGCGTCGTCCCCGGTGTCCACGTCGCGCGGGGTGGCGCCCGAGTCGTCGGCGGTCACCGGCCGCTCCCTGTCCGATCCCTGCGCACTGCCCTTCCGATCACTGCTCGCCGGTGGTCCGCTCCCTGGCGGACCGCCTCAACGATACGGCAGGTGTGCTCTGGCTCACTCTCACATGTCGGCCCTGACCACGGAAGAGGAGGGCCCGGGCCCGGCCGGCGGGCACGGCGCCGCCGGCCCGCTCATCCCTGGTGACCGGCGCCGTCCGCGGGCCCGGCCGGCGGCGCGGGACGCAGATGGACGATGTCGCCCGCCCCGACCGGCCGCTGTACGCCGTTCGCGGTGGCCAGCACCAGGCGCCCGTCGCCGTCGATGGCCACGGCCTCGCCGGTGAGGTCGTCGCCCCCGGGGAGCTCGGCGCGCACCGAACGGCCCAGGGTGGCGCAGCCGGCGGCGTAGGCCTCCTGGAGGCGGCTGGCGGCGGGGTCGCCGCCGGCGTCCTGCCAGGTGCCGTACCAGTCCTCCAGTGCGCGCAGGACGGCACGCAGCAGCGGGTCGCGGTCGGTGCTGCGGGCGCCGGCCAGGGCCAGCGAACCGGCCGTGGGCACCGGGAGTTCCCCGGCGGTGAGGGAAACGTTGAGGCCGGTGCCGACGACGACGCCGTCCCCGGCCCGCTCGGCGAGGATGCCGCCCGCCTTGCGCTCCCCGGCGGCCCCGGCGGCCGCTCCGGCGGAAGTCACCAGGAGGTCGTTGGGCCACTTGAGTGCCGTGTCGATGCCGGCCACCTTGGAGACGGCGGTGGCGGTGGCGACGCCGGCGAGCAGCGGCAACCAGCCCCAGCGCTCCACGGGGACACGCGGGGTGAGGTAGACGGAGAAGAAGAGGCCGGAGCGGGCGGGCGCCGACCAGGAGCGGTCGAGCCGGCCGCGGCCGGCGGACTGCTCCTCGGCCACCAGGACGGCGCCCTCGGCGGCCTCGCCCCGCGCCGCACGCTCCGCGAGGTCGGTGTTGGTGGAGCCGGTGGCGGGCACGACGTCCAGGGAGGTCCACAGCGAGCCGGGGCGCACCAGGGCCCGGCGCAACGCCGTGGCGTTCAGCGGGGGGCGGCCCAGATCGCTCCAGCGACCGGCGTCTTTGTCCCGGTTTTCCGGTGGTTGAGGCGTCATGGGACCAGCCTAGGTGTGGTCAACGACGCAGTGCCGCTGAGCAGTCCCGCCGATACGCTACGAATCAGTAGCCCAACGCATACCACCCTCAGCACGAGCACCAGTCCAGGACGAGCAGGAGCCGCATCCCGATGTCCGAGCCGGAAGCACACATCCACACCACCGCGGGCAAATTGGCGGACCTGCAGCGGCGGGTCGAAGAGGCCACGCACGCCGGATCCGCCCGTGCGGTGGAAAAGCAGCACGCCAAGGGGAAGTTGACGGCGCGTGAGCGCATCGATCTGCTGCTGGACGAGGGCTCCTTCGTCGAGCTGGACGAGTTCGCGCGGCACCGGTCGACCAATTTCGGGCTGGAGCAGAACCGTCCCTACGGCGACGGCGTGGTGTCCGGCTACGGCACGGTCGACGGCCGCCCGGTGGCCGTCTTCTCCCAGGACTTCACGGTCTTCGGCGGGGCGCTGGGCGAGGTCTTCGGCGAGAAGATCGTCAAGGTGATGGACTTCGCGCTCAAGACCGGCTGCCCGGTCATCGGCATCAACGACTCCGGTGGCGCGCGCATCCAGGAGGGCGTGGTCTCGCTGGGCATGTACGGCGAGATCTTCCGCCGCAACACCCACGCCTCCGGTGTGATCCCGCAGATCAGCCTGATCGTCGGCCCGTGTGCGGGCGGCGCGGTCTACTCCCCCGCCATCACCGATTTCACCGTCATGGTCGATCAGACCTCGCACATGTTCATCACCGGCCCCGACGTCATCAAGACGGTCACCGGCGAGGACGTCGGCTTCGAGGAGCTGGGCGGCGCCCGCACGCACAACACCACCTCCGGTGTGGCGCACCACATGGCGGGCGACGAGAAGGACGCGATCGACTACGTCAAGGGCCTGCTGTCCTACCTGCCGTCCAACAACCTCTCCGAGCCGCCGGCCTTCCCGGAGGAGGCGGACCTGGAGACGTCGGACGTCGACCGCGAGCTGGACACCCTGATCCCGGACTCGGCCAACCAGCCGTACGACATGCACACCGCGATCGAGCACATCCTGGACGACCACGAATTCCTGGAGACCCAGGCGCTGTTCGCCCCGAACATCCTGACCGGCTTCGGGCGGGTCGAGGGCCATGCGGTGGGCGTGGTGGCCAACCAGCCCATGCAGTTCGCGGGCATCTTGGACATCAAGGCGTCGGAGAAGGCCGCGCGGTTCGTGCGGACCTGCGACGCGTTCAACGTCCCGGTGATCACCTTCGTGGACGTGCCCGGCTTCCTGCCCGGCACCGACCAGGAGTGGGACGGCATCATCCGGCGCGGCGCCAAGCTGATCTACGCGTACGCCGAGGCCACCGTCCCGCTGATCACGGTCATCACCCGCAAGGCGTTCGGCGGGGCCTACGACGTCATGGGCTCCAAGCACCTGGGCGCGGACCTCAACCTGGCCTGGCCGACCGCGCAGATCGCCGTCATGGGCGCGCAGGGCGCGGTCAACATCCTGCACCGCCGCACGCTGGCCGCGATCGAGGACCCGGCGGCCCAGGACGAGCGGCGCCAGGAGCTGATCCAGGAGTACGAGGACACCCTGCTCAACCCGTACGTCGCGGCCGAGCGCGGCTACGTCGACGCGGTGATCATGCCGTCCGAGACGCGCCGGCACATCGTCCGCGGGCTGCGCACGCTGCGCAACAAGCGCGAGGCGCTGCCGCCGAAGAAGCACGGGAACATCCCCCTCTGACCGGCGGCACCAGCGGAACCAGGAAGGGAGCCGATCTCCATGATCAAGGTCGTACGGGGCAACCCCACGCCCGAGGAGCTGGCCGCCGCACTGGCGGTGGTGCAGGCCCGCGCGGCGGCGGCCGCGGCCGTCGCGCCCGGCGGGAAGGACCGCGGCACCGAGTGGTCCGACCCCGCGTCCACGGTGCCGGCCCGGTCGCGGATGCCGCACCCGGGCCCGCGGGCCTGGCGGACGAGCTACTGGCCGCACTGAGCCGGCGGCGCGGGCGGTGACCTGCCGGGCGATCCGCCCGGCCCGGCGGACCGGCCAGATCGGTGCATGGTGCACCGTCTAGTCCTTGCGTGGGCGGCGCCTGAGTACGCGTACTCAGGCGCCGTCCGCACTTCGGGCACAGGATCGATACATGCTGTGGTCAGATCCGCCCGACGAGCCTCCGGAGGAGCTGCGCGACGTGCAGGCCAGGCTCCACCGGATGGGCATCGTGCTGGCCGTCGCCGCGATCGTGGTGATGGTCCTGCTCATGGGGGGATAGCCGACCCCGGCCGGCCGGCCACGCGGTCGCGGCCGCAGTTCCCGTTCCCGGCGAGGTGACGATCACAGAATCCGTCGGCAACCCCCGCCCCTGAAATCCGCTCTTTCCCTCCCGAGGGCGCATATCGGGCGCCGCTTGCCGGGCCAGGCTGCCGAACGGGAGTGGAAGAGCGATGAACAGGCCGTTGCGGCACGTAGCCGTCTTCTGCGGGGTACTGGTGCTGGCGCTGCTGGTCCGCGCCACCTGGGTCCAGTTCGTGCAGGCCGACGAGCTGGCCAGCGACCCCAACAACCGCCGCGTCAAGATCGAGGCGTTCTCCTACCCGCGCGGCAACATCATCGTGGGCGGGCAGCCCGTCACCGGTTCCGTGGCGACCCCCGGGGACTTCAAGTACAAGCGCACGTACAAGGACGGCCCGATGTACGCGCCGATCACCGGGTTCGCCTCCCAGGCCCAGGGCACCTCGTTCCTGGAGGGCATCTACAACAAGGTGCTCAGCGGCAAGGACGACCGGCTCGCCCTCAAGCAGGCCAAGGACATCCTGACCGGCGAGAAGCCGCGCGGCGGCGATGTGCTCACCACCATCGACCCCAAGGCGCAGAAGGCCGCGTACAAGGGGCTCAAGGACCTCAACGCCAAGGGCGCGGTGGTCGCGCTCGACCCGCGCAACGGCAAGGTCCTCGCGATGGCCTCCACGCCCTCCTACGACCCCTCGCAGTTCGCCGGCATCTCCAACGCCGAGGCCGGGAAGTTCAAGGCACTGGACGCCGACAAGAGCAAGCCGCTCAGCAACCGGGCGCTGCGCGAGACCTACGCCCCCGGCTCCACCTTCAAGATCCTCACCGCGGCGGCGGCCCTGGAGCACGGCGTGGTCAGCGACATCAACGCCCCCACCGGCGCCCCCACCCCCTACAAGCTGCCGCTCAGCTCGACCACGGTCGGCAACGACGTGGCCGGCGCGCCCTGCGACAAGGCCTCGCTGAAGACCGGCATGCAGTGGTCGTGCAACAACGTCTTCCTGGACACCGCGCTGAAGGTCGGCAAGGACAAGATGCGCGAGACCGCCGAGAAGTTCGGCTTCAACTCCGATGTCTACGACAAGGAGTTCGGCGACATGCTGGCCAGCAAGAGCCTCTACCCCAGCAAGCTCGACAAGCCGCAGACCGCCCTCACCGGCATGGGCCAGGGCAGCCTCACCAGCACCCCGATGCAGATGGCGATGGTGACCGCCGCCCTCGCCAACGACGGGAAGCTGATGATGCCGCACGTCGTCGACGAGGTACGCGGCCCCGACCTGTCGACGCTGGAGAAGCTGGAGCCCAAGGAGATGTCCCAGGCCGTCTCCGCCGACACCGCGAAGAAGGTGCAGGAGATGATGGAGTACACCGTCTCGGACGGCACCGCCGACAAAGCCAAGATCAACGGCGTGACCGTCGGCGGCAAGACCGGCACCGCCCAGCACGGGGCGAACGTCAACGACGAGCGCCCCTACGCCTGGTTCGTCTCCTACGCCAAGCAGAGCGACGGCTCCTCGCCGGTCGCGGTCGCCGTGTTCGTCGACCCCAAGGACATGGACATCCCCCGCTCGGAGATCGCCGGTGGCAAGCTGGGCGGGCCGATCGCCAAGTCCGTGATGGAGGCGGTGCTCAACAAGTAGTCCGGGCACCACCCGCCGCGGCCGGGCTCCGTACGATGGCGCACATGACCGAAGAGCCCCGCCCCCGCCGTCTCGTCCTCGCCTCCCAGTCCCCCGCCCGGCTGGGCCTGCTGCGGCAGGCCGGGCTGGCGCCCGAGGTCGTCGTCAGCGGGGTCGACGAGGACGCGCTGAGCGCCCCGACGCCCGGCGAACTGGCCCGTGTGCTCGCCGAGGCGAAGGCGGACGCCGTCGCCGCCCGCCCGGAGATCCACGGCGCGCTGGTCGTCGGCTGCGACTCGGTGCTGGAGCTGGACGGGCGGGCGCTGGGCAAGCCCGCCGACGCCGAGGACGCCACCGCCCGCTGGAAGTCCATGCGCGGCCGCTCCGGCGTCCTGCGGACCGGCCACTGCGTCATCGACACCGCGAACGGCCGCCGGGCGGCCGCCACCGCCTCGACCACCGTCCGCTTCGGCGAGCCGTCCGACGAGGAGATCACCGCCTACGTGGCGAGCGGCGAACCGCTCCACGTCGCCGGCGCGTTCACCCTCGACGGCCGCTCCGCCCCCTTCATCGACGGCATCGACGGCGACCCGGGCAACGTCATCGGCCTGTCCCTGCCGCTGCTGCGCCGGCTGCTCGCCGACCTCGACGTGGCGATCACCCGGCTCTGGACCTGACGGCACCCCGGGGCGTCCTGACGGGCGCCGGCGGGGACGCCCCGGCATGGCCTGATCCGGCAGGATCCGGGCCGATCACGCCAGATCCGCACAGCTCCCGCGGTATCGGCCCGCGACCGCCGCAAGCGCCCTAGGCTGCCGACATGGCGACCGTGGTCGAACTGATCAGCTACCCCGTCAAGGGCTGCGCCGGCGTCCCCGCCTCCGAGGCCGAACTCACCCCCGCCGGCCTCCGGCACGACCGCAGCTTCATGGTCGTCGGGACCGACGGCGTCTTCCGCAGCCAGCGCAGGGACCCCCGGCTGGCGGTGATCCGGCCCGAGGTCGGCGCCGGCGGGACGCAGCTCACCCTCTCGGCGCCGGGCATCGAGCCCCTCCGGTGCGCCATCGACCCCGGCGCGGGGACGGCGCGGGCGGCGGTCGAGATGTTCGGCACGCCCTACCGCGCGGTCGACCAGGGCGCCGACGCGGCCGGCTGGCTCTCCGAGGTGCTCGGCGCGCCCAGCCGCCTGGTGCGTATCCCCCCGGAGCACGACCGGGTGACCGACGGCCTCACCCCCGGCACGTCCGGCTTCGCCGACAGCAGCGCCGTGCACGTCGTCTCCCGCGCCACCCTCGACGACCTCAACGCCCGTATCACCGCGGCCGGCCGGCGACCGGTGCCGATGAGCCGCTTCCGGCCCAACCTCGTCGTCGACGGCTGGCGCGAGCCGGGCGTCGAGGACCGCGCGCGGCGCCTGACCGCCGGCGACTGCGCGCTCGGCTTCACCAAGCTCGCCATCCGCTGCGCCGTCGCCCTCGTCGACCAGGACACCGGCACGAAGGCGGGCCCCGAGCCGCTGCGCACGCTCGCCACCTACCGGCGCGAGCCCGGGGGCGGGGTGTCGTTCGGCTCGAAGTTCTCCGTGCTGCGCACCGGAAAGGTGGCGGTCGGCGACGCATTCCACGTCACCGACTGGGGAACCGATTGATCCGGAACAACTCGATCGCCCCGATCGACGCCATCGCGAGGAGTGCGCAGCATGCCCAAGATTCTCATCATCGCCGGCGACGCCACCGAGGACCTGGAGTTCTTCTACCCCTACCAACGGCTGCTGGAGGAGGGCTACGAGCCCCGCATCGCGGCCCCGGAAGCTGCGGTTCGTCGTCCATGACTTCGTCGACAACTTCGACACCTACGTGGAGCGCGAGGGCCACTCCTGGCCGTCCGACCTCGCCCTGGCCGACGTCGATCCGGCCGAGTACGCGGCGCTGGTGCTGCCCGGCGGCCGGGCCCCCGAGTACCTCCGCAACGACCCCGACTACCGCCGCCTGGTGAGCCACTTCTTCGACGCCGACAAGCCCGTCGCCCACATCTGCCACGCGGCGATCACCCTGGCTCCGCTCGGCCTCCTCAAGGGCCGCCGGACCGCGGCCTATCCCGCCTGCGCGCCGGACGTGGAGATGGGCGGCGGGACCTTCGTCGACGACTCGGCCGTGGTGGACGGCAAGGTCGTCTCCGCCCGCGCCTGGACCGACCATCCGGACTGGATGCGCGCCTTCATGGACGTCTTGCGCGAGCACGCCCCGGTGAAGAAGAGCGCCGGGGAGCACTGAGCCCCGCCGGGGGGGGCGGGGTGGCGCAACTCGGCCTCGCTCAGGCGGACGTGGGCGCGGCCGGCGGTACGCCGTTCGGGGGGTTTTCCGCGTTTCCCCGCGCGTCCCCCGTACGGCCCTCCCCGTACGCCAGCAGCGTCAGCACCAGCAGTCCCAGCACCACCATCATCGCCAGGAACGCGACCCAGCCGGCCAGGCCGACGGCGAGCGCGCCCAGGACACCGTGCACCACGGCGCAGCTGATGAGGCAGATGCGGGCGAAGCCGCCCGGGGCCCGGTCGCGCAGCGCGCAGCGCACCAGAACCGCCGCACAGAACAGCAGGTAGAGGCCGAAAACGGCGCCGCCGATCCAGGACCCGGCGGACATCGCCCGCGGCTGGAGCCCGGCCAGCGACATCTGCTGCCGGTCGACGACGATGCTCAGGATCCAGTTGAGCAGCACGATCCCGCACGCCTCCAGGACCAGGACCACCGCCGCGGCCAACGCCACCGGCCTTCGGGCCACCGTCACCCCGTCCACCCACTTCCGCCGTGTACCGAGCCCGGTCGCCCGGGTGGACGCCGGTTGCCGCGTGGTCCGCCGTTACCGCACGTACGGAAGACATCGGGCACGCTACTAATGGGTAATGCCTGGGGCAAGGGTTCTGCGCGGGTGGATACGGGCAGCGGCGGGCGCGGCGTCACGCGGCACGCCGAAGGACGGAGCCGACCGCAAAGATTCCTTCGCCCATTCGTAGGGACTCCACAAAGAATTGACGATCCGCAGGACGCCACCGGCGCGAGACCTAAGCCACACCGGGCCTCTGGCCGGACCCCAGGAATCCGGGCCTACCCTGGGATACCAGGGGACTTAGGTTCCTCACTGGCGCCCCGAGCACACTCCGTGTGGGCAAGCTCACCCCAGGGAACGGGTCGGCACGCGGTGTCGCCAGTCCCTAAAATCGCCGCATCCATAAGTTACGGCGAAGCGCCAAGGAAGGACCCATCGTGCGCAAGGTGCTCATCGCCAACCGTGGCGAAATCGCTGTTCGCGTTGCCCGTGCATGCCGGGACGCGGGGATCGGCAGCGTAGCCGTCTACGCCGACCCCGACCGGGACGCCCTGCACGTCCGCGCGGCAGACGAGGCGTACGCCTTGGGCGGTGACACTCCTGCCACCAGCTACCTGGACATCGCCAAGGTCCTGGCCGCCGCCGCCGATTCCGGCGCCGACGCCATCCACCCGGGCTACGGCTTCCTGTCGGAGAACGCCGAGTTCGCCCAGGCCGTCCTCGACGCCGGACTGACCTGGATCGGCCCGCCGCCCCACGCCATCCGCGACCTCGGCGACAAGGTCGCCGCCCGTCACATCGCGCAGCGCGCCGGCGCCCCCCTGGTCGCCGGCACCTCCGACCCCGTCTCCGGTGCCGAGGAGGTCGTCGCCTTCGCCAAGGAGCACGGCCTGCCGATCGCGATCAAGGCGGCCTTCGGCGGCGGCGGCCGCGGCCTGAAGGTCGCCCGCACCCTCGACGAGGTGCCCGAGCTGTACGACTCCGCGGTCCGCGAGGCCGTCGCCGCCTTCGGCCGCGGCGAGTGCTTCGTCGAGCGGTACCTCGACCGCCCGCGGCACGTCGAGACCCAGTGCCTGGCCGACAAGCACGGCAATGTCGTCGTGGTCTCCACCCGTGACTGCTCGCTGCAGCGCCGCCACCAAAAGCTCGTCGAAGAGGCCCCGGCCCCGTTCCTGAGCGCCGAGCAGAACGCCGAGCTGTACCGCGCCTCCAAGGCCATCCTCAAGGAGGCCGGCTACGAGGGCGCCGGCACCTGCGAATTCCTCGTCGGCCAGGACGGCACCATCTCCTTCCTGGAGGTCAACACCCGTCTCCAGGTCGAGCACCCGGTCACCGAGGAGGTCACCGGCCTCGACCTGGTCCGCGAGATGTTCCGCATCGCCGACGGCGAGGAGCTCGGCTACGACGACCCGGCGGTGCGCGGCCACTCCTTCGAGTTCCGCATCAACGGCGAGGACCCGGGCCGGGGCTTCCTGCCCGCCCCCGGGACCGTCACCACGTTCGACGGGCCGGCCGGCCCGGGTGTCCGGCTGGACGCGGGCGTCGAGTCCGGCTCGGTCATCGGCCCCGCCTGGGACTCCCTGCTGGCGAAGCTGGTCATCACCGGCGCCACCCGTGAGCAGGCGCTGCAGCGCGCCTCCCGCGCGCTGGCGGAGTTCACCGTCGAGGGCATGGCCACCGCCATCCCCTTCCACCGCGTCGTGGTCACCGACCCGGCCTTCGCCCCCGAACTCACCGGCTCCGCCGACCCGTTCACGGTCCACACCCGCTGGATCGAGACCGAGTTCGTCAACGAGATCGCGCCGTTCACCGCGCCCGGCGCCGACGAGGCCGAGGCGGACACCCGCGAGACGGTCGTCGTCGAGGTCGGCGGCAAGCGCCTGGAGGTCTCGCTGCCGTCCTCGCTGGGCATGCCGCTGGCCCGCGCCGCGGTCGCCGGTGGCGCCAAGCCCAAGCGCAAGGCCGCCAAGAAGTCCGGCTCCGCCGCCTCCGGCGACGCGCTGGCCTCCCCGATGCAGGGCACCATCGTCAAGGTCGCCGTCGAGGAGGGCCAGCAGGTCACCGAGGGTGAACTGGTCGTCGTCCTGGAGGCCATGAAGATGGAGCAGCCGCTGAACGCGCACCGCTCCGGCACCATCAAGGGCCTGACCGCCGAGGTCGGCGCCGCCCTGACCTCCGGCGCGGTCATCTGCGAGATCAAGGACTGACACCACGTCATCCGGCATCACGAGAGGGGCTCCCGGCACACCCGCCGGGAGCCCCTCTCGGCTGTCCGGGCCCTGCCCCGCCGCCGGTGACCGCGGCGGCTAGGAGTTCCCCACGACGTCCTCCGGGAACGTCAGCGAGCGGCCCATCCACTGGAGCGCCGCGGGCAGCTCCCGCCGCCAGGTGGCGAAGTTGTGGCTGCCGTGCGCGAGCTCCACGGAATCCGCCTTCATCGGCGGCTTCACGGCCGCCAGAAAGGCCCTGGCCGCGGGGTAGTTCTTCTCCCCGCTGCGGCTGGTGCCGATGAGAACGTCCACCCGGGGCGCGGGCAGCCGCCGCAGCCGCCACATCAGGTCGTGCTCCTCGCGGCGCCGCACCCGGTCCCGGCCGCCACCGAAGAGATCGCCGGTCGTGGGGTCGTTGCTGACCTTGTAATCGGGCGAGAGCGCCGCCGCCGAGGTGTACGTGCGATCGTGCCGCATGGCGAGCTGGAGGGCGCAGCTGCCGCCCGAGGAGTAGCCCAGCACCCCCCAGCCGCCGGGGTCGTGGCCGACCCGGTAGCGCGACCGCAGCGCGTCCGGCACATCGCGGGCGAAGAACGTCTCGGCCTGCGGCCCGCCGGGCACATCGACGCACTGGGTGTCGCGCGGCGGGGCGATGGTCGGCCGCATCATCACGATCACCGTCGGCTGCATCCGCCCGGCCCGGATCAGCCCGCCGGCGGTCTGCGGCAGCCGCAGGTGCTGGCCGAGCAGAAAGGTGCCGCCCGGATAGCCGCTGAGCGCGACGATCACGGGGAAGCGCTGCCGGGCGAACTGGGGCTGGAAGTACTGCGGCGGCAGATACACGTACGCCGGATCGACCGCCCGGGTCCGCTTGCCGACGATCCGCACCGACTCCACCCGGCCCGCCGTCGCCGGCGGCCCCTTCGGCAGCCCGTGCACCGTGTCCAGGCCGTCCGGCCCCGACGCCTGCACCAGCCCCTTCGACGGGTCGCCGACCGGCCCGGCCGCTCCCCCGTCGCCCCACTTGCCGACGGCCTCGGGCGCGTCGTCGTAGAGCCCGAGCAGCTCGTGCCAGGAGGCGTAGAACTGGAAATTGGCGTTCACGGCGAGACCGAGCGCCGCCACGATGACCAGCTGCGTCCCGGCGATCACCCCGAGCCGTCCCAGCAGCGCCCGCGCCCCGCGCCCGGCGAACCGCGGCCACAGCCAGAGGGTCAGCCCCACGCAGACCACGGCAGCCGCGGCCACGGCGCACTCCAACCACCGGCTGGTCAGTCCCATCACGATCCCCAGATGTCCGCGCCGCGGCCCGCTCCCCCGGCGGCCTGCCACGGCGTAGTCCCAGGCCCCCGGAACACCCCGGAAGACCTCATTGCGCCTGGTTTGATGGCCTGTGGAGGGGCGGCGTTGCGGCCCCGCGAGGTGTTCGGACGCCCGACTCCTGCGCGCTGCCGCAACTTCACGCACCGTCCCCCGGCACGACACGGACCGGGCCCGCGACCGCGGCGGCCCGAGGACCCCGCACCGCCCGGCCCCGCCCGCTCACCGGGAACACCCCGGGGCCCCCGCCCCGCAATGGCATCCTGGAGCCACCGGGCCGCGACCGGCCGGGTCGAGGGAGGACGGCGATGGCCACCGAAACGGCAGGGCAGCGGCAGACGGCGCAGGGGCCGGCGGCGTCCGCGGCGGTGCGGGCGCAGGACGTACGCCCCATGCGGGCCGACGCGCGCCGCAACTACGAGCGGCTGCTGACCGAGGCCCGTACGGCCTTCACCGCACACGGCACGGACACCTCGCTGGAGGACATCGCCCGCCGCGCCGGCGTCGGCATCGGCACGCTCTACCGGCACTTCCCCAACCGGACCGCCCTGATGGGCGCCGTCTTCCAGGGCGAGGTGGACGCCCTGCTGGCCTACGCCCGGGAGCTGGCCGACGCCCCGCAGCCGTGCGCCGCCCTGGTCGCCTGGCTGCGCGCGATCATCACCCACGCCAGCACCTACCGCGGGCTGTCCCGCGCGCTGATGACGGCCTCGGCGAACGAGAACTCGGGGATGGCGCGGTGCAGCGTCCCGATGCGGGAGGCCGGCGACGCGCTGCTGACCCGCGCCCAGCAGGCCGGGGCCGTACGCCCCGATGTGAGCATCGGCGATCTGATGCAGCTGACCAACGGCATCGCGCTGGCCGTCGAGGAGTCCCCCGACGACCCGCAGCTCGCCGACCGGCTGCTGACCCTCACCCTCAGCGGGCTGAAGGGCGAGCGGCACTGAACGGTGCCGGTGCGGCGCGCCCGGCGGGCGCGCCCCCGGCTCCGGCCGTCAGCGCCGCCGCGGTGCGAGGTCGGCGACCCGGCCGCCCGCGGCCTCGGACAGCGAGGGGGCCGAGCGCAGCTGTGGCCCCCCGCCCGCGGCGCCCGGGGCGTGGCTGCGGCGCTGCCCCGGCAGCGGGACGTCCCGCCGCGGGCCTCTGCGCTCCGCCGCGCCGCCTTCCCTTCCGGGCTGCCCCGGCCCGTGGCCGGTGGCGCCCGAACTGTTGGCGACGGCGATCTGCACGCCCTGGTCGGCCAGCGCCTGCAGCTCCGTGGCGGCGCGGTCGTCGTGGCCCGGCGGCTCGTCGGTGACCAGCCGGGTGATCACATCCGTCGGCACGGTCTGGAACATCGTGTCGGAACCGAGCTTGGTGTGGTCGGCGAGCACCACCACCTCCCCCGCCGCCTGCACCAGCGCCCGGTCGACGCTGGCGGAGAGCATGTTGGAGGTGGACAGCCCGCGCTCGGCGGTCAGGCCGCTGCCCGACAGGAAGGCGCGGGAGACCCGCAGCCCCTGGAGGGACTGTTCGGCACCGCTGCCGACCAGCGCGTAGTTGGAGCCGCGCAGGGTGCCGCCGGTCATCACGACCTCGACTCGGTTGGCATGGGCCAACGCCTGGGCGACGAGCAGGGAATTGGTGACGACGGTCAGGCCGGGGACCCTGGCGAGCCGGCGGGCCAGCTCCTGGGTAGTGGTTCCCGCCCCGACCACGATGGCCTCGCCCTCTTCGACGAAGCCCGCGGCGAGATCGGCGATGGCCGTCTTCTCCGCCGTGGCCAGATGGGATTTCTGTGGGAATCCGGATTCGCGGGTAAAGCCTCCCGGCAGGACCGCACCGCCGTGCCGGCGGTCGAGGAGTCCTTCTGCCTCCAGCGCCCGCACGTCCCGCCGTACGGTTACTTCAGAGGTCTGGACGACGCGGGCGAGCTCCCGGAGCGATACCGCTCCGTTGGCGCGCACCATTTCAAGGATCAATTGGCGACGTTCTGCAGCGAACACGAAACTGACAGTAACGCCAACGACCGTCTGTTTTCAGCAGGTTGCACCAATTAACGGAAGTTGTGCACACCGCGGAGCGTGACGTGGTATGCGGTATGCATATGTCGTACGGACGTCGAACTACCGGCCGACGGGACGGGCTTGCCGCCTGGTCAGCCGCCCTGCCGGCCCCCGCGGCGGCCGGCGGGCCGGACGGCGCGGGACCCGGCCCGTGCAGGGACGTTTCATCCCCAGCGCTCACCGGGGGCACAAAGATTTCAATCGGCCGCCGCGCCCGTCCGCCGCCCGGACGGGGGCCACGCCGACTACTCGGCGCCCGCCTTGCGCGTGTGCAGCTGCCGCGCGACCTCGGCGATCGAGCCGGACAGCGACGGGTAGACCGTGAAGGCGCTGGCGATCTGCTCGACGGTCAGATTGTTGTCGACCGCGATCGAGATCGGGTGAATCAGCTCGCTGGCGCGCGGGGAGACGACCACACCGCCGACCACGATGCCGGTGCCGGGACGGCAGAACAGCTTGACGAAGCCGTCGCGGATGCCCTGCATCTTGGCGCGCGGGTTGCGCAGCAGCGGGAGCTTGACCACCCGGGCGTCGATCTTTCCGCTGTCGACATCGGCCTGGGAGTAACCGACCGTGGCGATCTCCGGGTCGGTGAAGACGTTGGCGGAGACCGTCTTGAGGTTCAGCGGCGTGACCGCGTCGCCGAGGAAGTGGTACATCGCGATCCGGCCCTGCATCGCGGCCACCGACGCCAGCGCGAAGACACCGGTGCAGTCGCCCGCCGCGTACACGCCCGGGGCGGTGGTGCGCGAGACCTTGTCGGTCCAGACGTGGCCGGAGTCGCGGAGCTTGACGCCGGCCGCCTCCAGGCCCATGTCCTCGGTGTTGGGGATCGAGCCGACCGCCATCAGGCAGTGCGTACCGGAGATCGTGCGGCCGTCGGCGAGGGTGACCTCCACGCGGTCGCCGACCCGCTTGGCCGACTGGGCCCGCGAGCGCGCCATGACGTTCATGCCGCGGCGGCGGAAGACGTCCTCCAGCACGGCGGCCGCGTCCGGGTCCTCGCCCGGCAGCACGCGGTCGCGGGAGGAGACCAGGGTGACGCGGGAGCCCAGCGCCTGGTAGGCGCCGGCGAACTCGGCACCGGTGACACCGGAGCCGACCACGATCAGCTCTTCGGGCAGCTCGTCGAGGTCGTAGACCTGCGTCCAGTTCAGGATCCGCTCGCCGTCGGGCAGCGCGTCCGGGATCTCCCGGGGGTGCGCGCCGGTGGCGATCAGCACCGCGTCCGCGATCAGGCCCTCCGTGGAGCCGTCGGCGGCGGTGACGGTCACCTTGCGCGAGCCGTCCGGCGCCTGCCCCGGCTCCAGCCGCCCGCGGCCGCGCATGACCCGGCCGCCGGCGCGGGTCACCGAGGCGGTGATGTCATGCGACTGGGCGAGCGCGAGGCGCTTGACCCGCCGGTTGACCTTGCCGAGGTCGACGCCTACGACCCGGGCGGGCCGGTCCGCGTAGGGGGTGTCGTCCTCGACGATGATGCCGAGTTCCTCGTACGAGGAATCGAAGGTGGTCATCACCTCGGCCGTGGCGATAAGAGTCTTCGACGGCACGCAGTCGGTGAGCACCGACGCCCCGCCCAGACCGTCGCAGTCGACGACGGTCACCTCCGCGCCGAGAGAGGCGGCCACCAGGGCCGCTTCGTATCCGCCGGGTCCGCCACCGATGATCACGATCCGAGTCACGTACTCCATTCTCCCGCACGCCCGTGCGTCACTCACGCCCGGGGGCACACCGCCGCGCTGACCGGCACCGGGGCGCGCCGCCCGGGCCGGTGCCGCGAACCCCCGGCACCACGGGCCCGGCGGTCAACCTCCCGTACCCTCGGAACCATGTCGCTCTACGCCGCCTACGCCGGCAACCTCGACGCGCGGCTGATGTCCCGCCGCGCACCGCACTCGCCGCTGCGCGGCACCGGCTGGCTCAACGGCTGGCGGCTGACGTTCGGGGGCGAGCAGATGGGGTGGGAAGGCGCCCTGGCGACGGTCGTCGAGGACCCGTCCTCGCAGCTGTTCGTCGCGCTCTACGACATCGCGCCCATGGACGAGGAGTCCATGGACCGCTGGGAGGGCGTCGGCATGGAGATCTACCGCCGGATGCGGGTGCGGGCACACACCCTCGACGGCGACGAGACGGCCTGGATCTACGTCCTCAACGGTTACGAGGGCGGCCTCCCCTCGGCCCGCTACCTGGGCGAGATCGCCGACGCCGCCGAATCCGCTGGCGCCCCGCACGACTATGTGATGGAGCTGCGCAAACGTCCGTGCTGAGGGCCCGGGGCCCGCGGCCGGCGCGGTGGGGCGACACGCCCGGGCCGGCGTATGGCGCACGCCACAAGACCACGATCCCGGCATCGTGGGAAACGACATCTACGCGCGTAGGGGAATACCGGCTACCCTCGTCCGCGTGAACGCATCTGTTACTCCGGACATCGCGCGCGACCCGCAGGGTGCCGCCGCCGACGCCGCCGCCCGTCTGCGCGAGCTGACCGGCGCCGAGACCCATGACGTCGCCCTGGTGATGGGCTCGGGCTGGGCACCGGCCGCCGAGGCCCTGGGCGCGCCCGAGCACGAATTCCCCGTCACCGAGCTGCCCGGCTTCCCGCCGCCGGCCGTCGCCGGCCACGGTGGCACGATCCGCTCCTACCGGGTGGGCGAGAAGCGGGCGCTGGTCTTCCTGGGCCGTACGCACTACTACGAGGGCCGCGGGGTCGCCGCGGTCGCGCACGGCGTGCGCACCGCCGTCGCGGCCGGCTGCAAGACCGTCGTGCTCACCAACGGGTGCGGCGGCCTGCGTACCGGCATGCGCCCCGGCCAGCCGGTCCTGATCAGCGACCACCTGAACCTGACCGCCACCTCCCCGATCGCCGGCGCCCACTTCGTCGACCTCACCGATCTGTACTCGCCGCGGCTGCGCGCGCTGTGCAAGGAGATCGACCCGAGCCTGGAGGAGGGCGTCTACGCCCAGCTCCCCGGCCCGCACTACGAGACCCCGGCCGAGATCAAGATGCTCCGGACGCTGGGCGCCGACCTGGTCGGCATGTCCACCGTCCTGGAGGCCATCGCGGCCCGCGAGGCCGGCGCCGAGGTGCTCGGCCTGTCGCTGGTGACGAACCTCGCCGCCGGCATGACGGGCGAGCCGCTCAACCACGAAGAGGTCCTGCAGGCCGGCCGCGACTCGGCGACCCGCATGGGCTCCCTGCTCGGCCAGGTCCTGAACAAGATCTGACGGAGGCCGGTCCGGGCGCAGGCCCGTCCGCATCCCCCGGGCGGCGGCCGGAGCGGCCGGCTGCCCGGGCGGGTGGGAGGAGCGGCCGGGCGGGTGGCACACGGGCCGTCGGTGGCCGGATGGCGTCGTTCGCCCCGCACGCGGGGTAAGGGGTACGAGCCGGGCGCGCGCCCGGCCGGCCGCAGGCCCCCGCACGCGACCCCCCGCCCCCGTACGCAACCCCACCACGCACCCACCGTCAGGAGCATCACGTGGCTACCGATCACGCGGAGCTGATCAACCGGGCCCAGGCATGGCTGGCCGAGGACCCGGACCCGGAGACCCGGGACGAGCTGTCGAAGCTCGTCGAGGCCGCCGACGGCGACGACATCGCGGCCGAGCTGGCCGCCCGGTTCGCCGGCACCCTCCAGTTCGGCACCGCCGGGCTGCGCGGCGAGCTGGGCGCGGGCCCGATGCGGATGAACCGCTCCGTCGTCATCCGGGCGGCGGCCGGCCTGGCCGCGTACCTCAAGGCCCAGGGCGACGGCGCCGGGCTGGTCGTCATCGGCTACGACGCGCGCCACAAGAGCGCCGACTTCGCGCGGGACACGGCGGCCGTGATGGTGGGCGCGGGCCTGCGCGCCGCGCTGCTGCCGCGTCCGCTGCCCACCCCCGTCCTGGCCTTCGCGATAAGGCATCTGGGCGCGGTGGCCGGTGTCGAGGTCACCGCCAGCCACAACCCGCCGCGCGACAACGGCTACAAGGTCTATCTGGGCGACGGCTCGCAGATCGTGCCGCCCGCGGACGCCGACATCGCCGCGGAGATCGCCGCGGTCGGCCCGCTGGCGGGCGTGCCGCGCCCGGAGGCCGGCTGGGAGACCCTCGACGAGGCCGTGCTGAGCGCCTACCTGGAGCGTACGGACGCGGTGCTGACGCCCGGGTCCCCCCGGAACACCCGGGTCGTCTACACGCCGATGCACGGCGTCGGCCGGGACACCCTCGTCGCCGCCTTCGCCCGGGCCGGGTTCCCGGCCCCGGTGGTCGTCGCGGAACAGGCCGAGCCGGACCCGGACTTCCCGACGGTCGCCTTCCCCAACCCTGAGGAGCCGGGCGCGATGGACCTCGCGTTCGCCACCGCGCGGGCGGCGGGCGCCGGCGTCGACCTCGTGATCGCGAACGACCCCGACGCGGACCGCTGCGCCGTCGCCGTCCCCGCCCCCGGCACGCCGGAGGGCTGGCGGATGCTGCGCGGCGACGAGGTCGGCGCGCTGCTCGCCGCCAGCCTGGTGAGCAAGCGGGCGGCGGGCACCTTCGCGACGACCATCGTCTCCTCGCAGCTGCTCTCCCGGATCGCGGCCGCCGCCGCGCTGCCGTACGAGGAGACGCTGACCGGCTTCAAGTGGCTGGCCCGGGTGGACGGTCTGCGGTACGCCTTCGAGGAGGCGCTGGGCTACTGCGTCGACCCGCAGGGCGTCCGGGACAAGGACGGCATCACCGCGGCGCTGCTGATCACCGAGCTGGCCGCGGAGCTGAAGCAGGCCGGGCGCGGCCCGGCCGACCTCCTCGACGACCTGGCGCGGGAGTTCGGGCTGCACGCCACCGATCAGCTCTCGGTCCGGGTCGAGGACCTCTCCCTGATCGCCGACGCGATGCGCAGGCTCCGCGAACAGCCGCCGACGGCGCTGGCGGGTCTGGCCGTGTCCCGTGCCGACGACCTGACCCGGGGCACCGAGACGCTGCCGCCGACCGACGGTCTGCGCTACTACCTGGCCGGTTCGCCGGAGAGCGGCATCGAGTCCGCCCGTGTCGTGGTCCGTCCCAGCGGCACCGAACCCAAGCTCAAGTGCTACCTGGAGGTCGTGGTCCCGGTGGCCTCGGCCGAGGCGCTGCCCGAGGCCCGTACGACGGCGGCGGCGGCACTGGCGGCGATCAAGCGGGACGTGTCGGCGGCGGCCGGGATCTGACCGCCCGACATCCCGACCCGTGCCGATGGCGGCCGCCCCGCACCGGGACGGCCGCCATCGGCACGCGAGGGGCCCGCCGCCGCGCCCCTCAGAGCACCAGCGTCACCACGAGCCCCGCGGCGCCCACCGCGAGGGGGGCGAGGACGGCGTACGACCAGCGCACCGCCACCGGTGCGTCCCGGGGGCCGTCGCGGTGGGTGGCGCGCTCGCGGACCTCGCGCAGTTCGTCGAGGGCCTGGTCGGCCATGGCGCGCGGGGCGGGACCGGCGCCGGCGTCGGCGTGCGGGCCGAAGCGGGGGCGGGACGCCGTGCCGCGCACCGCCTGGCGGCCGGCCTTCTTGCGCTGCCGCAGGGAGACCGGGATCGCCCACATCTGGTAGGTGGCACCGTCGGTGAGGACCTCGGTGGAGTAGCCCGCCCGCAGGCCCTCGACCGCGGTCCACGGCAGGGTGATGGTGCGGAACGGGTTGCGCACCGTGAGCCGGTCCTCGCCCGCCCTGACCAGGGGGCGCAGGGTGAAGGCGGTGACCAGCGGCACGCCGAGGAGCAGGGCGAACAGGGCCGTGAGCCGGGTGTGGGTGTCACCACGCAGGAGGGCGTCGCCGCCGAGCCAGAGGCCGAGCAGGAGGAGCAGCGCGCCGCCGGCGAGGGCCGCGGGCGAGCGGTAGCTGCGTGCCGCGTACTGCTGCTGAGGCGGGGTGGACCGGTCCTGGCTCGTCATGCCGCCGATTCTGCCTGACCGTCCGGATGCCGGACATTGCGTTACGGCATCATTCGGCGGCGTGCGGCACGGGCGTCCGGGCCCTGGTGGCGGGCCGGTCGGGTGGTGTCACCGGGCCTCCCGGCGCCCCGCGCCCGCGCGCACCGGCCGGATTCGGACTGTCCAGGGGGATGACATGGCGCTACGCGCGTAGATATGCTCCCCTCGTGACCATGCCCATCACTGTTCCCGCATACGGCAAGGAAGCCGCGGGGCGTCTGGCGTCAATGGCGGACGTGACCGCCGACGACGGTGCGCTGCGCCGCTTCCTCCACGGCCTCCCGGGCGTCGACGAGGTCGGCCTCCAGGCCCGCGCCGCCACCCTCGGCACCCGCTCGATCAAGACGACGGCGAAGGCCTACGCCATCGACCTCGCCCTCTCGATGATCGACCTGACGACCCTCGAAGGCGCGGACACCCCGGGGAAGGTCCGGGCGCTGTGCGCCAAGGGCGTCCACCCGGACCCCACGGACCGCACGGCCCCCAAGGTGGCGGCGATCTGCGTCTATCCGGACATGGTCGCCACGGCCAAGGAGGCGCTCGGCGACTCGGGGATCCAGGTGGCGTCCGTCGCCACCGCCTTCCCGGCGGGCCGGGCCGCGCTGCCGGTCAAGCTGGCCGACACCCGGGACGCGGTCGCGGCCGGCGCCGACGAGATCGACATGGTGATCGACCGGGGCGCCTTCCTCTCCGGCCGGTACATGGACGTCTTCGAGGAGATCAAGGCCGTCAAGGAGGCGTGCGTCCGGCCGGACGGCACGGCCGCGCACCTCAAGGTCATCTTCGAGACCGGTGAACTCCAGACGTACGACAACGTCCGCCGGGTCTCCTGGCTGGCGATGCTCGCGGGCGCCGACTTCATCAAGACCTCGACCGGCAAGGTGGCCGTCAACGCGACCCCGCCGGTCACCCTCCTGATGCTGGAGGCGGTCCGTGACTTCCACGCCGCGACCGGTGTCCAGGTCGGGGTGAAGCCGGCCGGCGGCATCCGTACGACCAAGGACGCGATCAAGTACCTGGTCATGGTCAACGAGACGCTCGGTGAGCCCTGGCTGACCGCCGACTGGTTCCGCTTCGGCGCCTCCAGCCTCCTCAACGATCTGCTGATGCAGCGCCAGAAGCTCAGCAGCGGCCGCTACTCCGGCCCCGACTACGTCACGGTGGACTGAGGCTCCCATGACCTTCGATTACGCACCCGCACCCGAGTCCCGCGCGGTCGTCGACATCGCGCCGTCCTACGGCCTGTTCCTCGACGGCGAGTTCGTCCCGGCCTCCGACGGCAAGGTCTTCAAGACCGTCTCCCCGTCGACCGAGGAGGTCCTCTCCGAGGTCGCGCAGGCGAGCGCCGAGGACGTCGACCGCGCCGTCAAGGCGGCCCGCAAGGCCTTCGAGAAGTGGTCCGCGCTGCCCGGCGCCGAGCGCGCCAAGTACCTCTTCCGGATCGCCCGGATCGTCCAGGAGCGCTCGCGCGAGCTGGCCGTGCTGGAGTCGCTGGACAACGGCAAGCCGATCCGCGAGTCCCGGGACGCCGATCTGCCGCTGGTGGCCGCGCACTTCTTCTACTACGCGGGCTGGGCCGACAAGCTCGACCACGCGGGGTACGGCGCCCACCCCCGCCCCCTGGGCGTGGCCGGCCAGGTCATCCCCTGGAACTTCCCCCTCCTCATGCTCGCGTGGAAGATCGCGCCGGCGCTGGCGACCGGCAACACGGTCGTCCTCAAGCCCGCCGAGACGACCCCGCTGTCCGCCCTCTTCTTCGCGGACATCTGCCGCCAGGCGGGCCTGCCCAAGGGCGTCGTCAACATCCTCACCGGCGACGGCTCCACCGGCGCCGCGCTGGTGGCGCACCCCGGCGTCGACAAGGTCGCCTTCACCGGCTCCACCGCGGTCGGCAAGGCCATCGCCCGTACGGTCGCCGGCACCGACAAGAAGGTGACGCTGGAGCTGGGCGGCAAGGCGGCGAACATCGTCTACGACGACGCGCCGCTGGACCAGGCCGTCGAGGGCATCGTCAACGGCATCTTCTTCAACCAGGGCCAGGTGTGCTGCGCGGGCTCGCGGCTGCTGGTCCAGGAGTCGGTGGCCGAGGAGCTGCTGGACGCCCTCAAGCGCCGGATGCGGACCCTGCGGGTGGGCGACCCGCTGGACAAGAACACCGACATCGGCGCCATCAACTCCGCCGAGCAGCTGGCCCGGATCACCGCGCTGGCCGAGGCCGGGGAGGCCGAGGGCGCCGAGCGCTGGTCGCCGTCGTGCGAGCTGCCCGACTCCGGCTACTGGTTCGCCCCGACGCTGTTCACCGGCGTCACCCAGGCGCACCGCATCGCCCGTGAGGAGATCTTCGGCCCGGTGCTGTCCGTGCTGACGTTCCGCACCCCGGCGGAGGCCGTGGAGAAGGCCAACAACACGCCGTACGGCCTCTCCGCCGGCATCTGGACGGAGAAGGGCTCGCGGATGCTGTGGACGGCGGACCGGCTGCGCGCCGGCGTCATCTGGTCCAACACGTTCAACAAGTTCGATCCGGCGTCGCCGTTCGGCGGCTACAAGGAGTCGGGCTTCGGCCGCGAGGGCGGCCGGCACGGTCTGGAGGCGTACCTCGCCCCGTCGAGCCCGGAGGGCGCGCGCTGATGAACACTGTTGACCGCTTGAGTGTGCTCAAGACCTACAAGCTGTACGTCGGGGGGAAGTTCCCCCGGTCCGAGAGCGGGCGGGTGTACGAGGTGACCGACTCCAAGGGCACATGGCTCGCCAACGCCCCGCTGGCCTCCCGCAAGGACGCCCGGGACGCGGTGGTCGCCGCCCGTAAGGCGTTCGGCGGCTGGTCGGGCGCGACCGCCTACAACCGCGGGCAGATCCTCTACCGCGTCGCCGAGATGCTGGAGGGCCGCCGCGAGCAGTTCGTGGCGGAGGTGGCCGCGGCCGAGGGCCACTCGAAGGCGAAGGCCACGGCGCAGGTGGACGCGGCGATCGACCGCTGGGTCTGGTACGCGGGCTGGTCCGACAAGGTCGCCCAGATCGCCGGCGGCGCGAACCCGGTGGCGGGCCCCTACTTCAACCTGTCCTCCCCCGAGCCGACCGGCGTGGTCGCGGTCCTGGCCCCCCAGGAGTCGTCGTTCCTCGGCCTGGTCTCGGTGATCGCCCCGGCGGTCGTCACCGGCAACACGGTCGTCGTGGTGGCCGCCGAGGACGCTCCGCTGCCCGCCCTCTCCCTGGCCGAGGTGCTCGCCACCTCCGACCTCCCGGGCGGGGTCGTCAACCTCCTCTCGGGCCGCACGGCGGAGCTCGGCGCGCCGCTCGCCGCCCACCAGGACGTCAACGCCATCGATCTGGCGGGCGCCGGCGCGGACTTGGCCAAGGAGCTGGAGGTGGCCGCGGCCGACAACCTCAAGCGCGTGCTGCGTCCGGCCCCGGTGAACTGGTCGTCGGACCCCGGCACCACCCGGCTGATGACCTTCCTGGAAACCAAGACGGTATGGCACCCGAAGGGCGTCTAACCCCGCCCTGACGGCCCTTCACCCGGCCGTCCCCCATGCCGCGTGCGGGGCCCCACCTACGGGCGGGGCCCCGCACCGCTGTCCGATCCCGTAACTACCATTGACCGTGATCGGCAGCACGACAACATTTCGGGGGAGATCTGTGCCGGAGCAATTCAGCGCTGCTCAGCAGGCCTTGCACACATTCGCCAAGAGCACCGACGCGCGGGCGGAGAAGCTGCGCGCGATCCGCAGCAAGCTCGCCTCGCACCAGCTCAGCAAGGAGGCCTTCGGGAAGCTCCCGGAGTCCGCTGAGCTCCACCAGGCCTATGACGAGCAGAGCGAGCACTGCCTGGACACGCTCGACTCCGCGGCCACGCTGGAGGAAAAGATCAGCGAGGGCGTCACCGAGACGGCGCGCGCCTATCAGTCCGACGAGGACGCGACCGCCGCGTCGATGCGGCAGATCCACCCGGGCGGGCCGGGGAGCACGCGATGAGCGGGCCGGTGTCGGGGCGTTGGGCGCCTACAACAAGGTCAACGACTGGATGAACGGCTTCGACTCCGCCGTCGACAGCATCATGCGTCCGCTCGTCGAGCCGCTCGCCGAGCACCTGGAGTCGGTCACCGGTGACGACGAAGGCATCCAGGAAGCCGCCAAGCTGTGGCGCGACCAGGCAGCCGAGCTACGTGACCTGATCGCCGACCAGCGGCGTGACCGTGCGGACCTCGCGCATGAATGGACCGGCGAGGCCGCCGAGGCATTCCAGGGGCATCTCGCCGAACTGGAAACCGCCCTGGAGGCGGAAGCCGAGGACATGGACGCCGTGGCCGACGTCCTGGAACAGGCCGGCGCACAGGCGAAAATGGCCGAGCAGGTAGTCGAGACGCTCATCCGTGAGCTGATCGAATGGGCCATCATCGAACTCGCCGTGGCCTTGGCCACCTCGATCGTCACCGCAGGTGTCTCGGCTGCTGCCGCCGCTGCGGCAGCGACGGCCGAGGCCGGTTTCGTCTCGGCACGTATCGCCAGGGTGCTGTCCGAACTGGCCAAGGAACTCAAGGCCTTCGTCAACATCATCAAGCTGCTGAAAAAGGCCAAGAAGATGTCGAAGGTCAAAAAGCTCAAGCCATGGACCTGGAAGCACCTCAAGGACCCGGTCGAGGCCGAGAAGTTCGCGAAGGCGCTGGCCGCCAAGAAGGCGCTGAAGATCGTCAAGACGCCGATGAAGGGGGCCGTGGACCTCGGGATGGGCGGCCTGGGCTTCTCCGGCGACCCGACCCAGGCGGTCTCGCCCATCGTCCAGCACGAGGCCGACAAGCTCGACGACGCGCTCAGCGGCAAGGGAGCCCACGCGAGTGGGGGCAGCGGCGGTCACGGCAGCCCTCACCTGCCCCCGGCCTCCGACTTCTCGGCGCCGCCCACCGCGCAGGATCCCGTAGGCCACTACCGCGAATCCGTGAGCAGCCATCCGGACCCGGTGCCGGTGGTCCAGGACCCGCTCAGCCGCTACCGCGAACCCGCGGTCGAGCAGGATCCCCGCCCGGCGCCTGCCCGGACACCGCGCGATCCCGACAACCCGTTCGGCTGAGGACAGGGGCTCCAAAGAAGGAGGCCACGCCGGATGAGTCCGGACCACCATGACCGATTCCAGCCCCTTCCGGGCAGCCCGCAGCGCGAGCCCATGGGGCGGCTCGTCGCCGGCCGGAACCGAGGAGATTGACCGTATGCCGAAGACCGACCACCTCACCCCCTGCCGCCGGTTCCTCCAGCCCGGGGAGGTGCTCCGGGAGGCGCGGGACTACTCCGAGTACCCCGACCTCCCGCTGGTGCCCGCCCATCTCAGGTCGCCCGGGAAGCGGTCGCCGCGCGCGACGGGTCTGCTGGGGAAACTGAGCGACATCCTCGACAAGGCGTCGCAGCCGTCCGCCGGCACGGTCACCGGTCGGCCGTCGAGCAGCCGGCTGCTCGACAACCGGCTGCTCGACAACCGGGGGACGCGCGCGGTCGGCACCGTCGCGGAGGGGCTGAACGAGGCACCGGAGAACATCGAGGACGCCCTCGACGACGCGACGAACCGTGCGCTGTTCGGCACCACCATGGAGGGCGACTGGTCCAGCATGGCCGGCCGGTTCCTGGTGCAGGTCACCAACGCGGGCGGCACACCCCGGCATCAGGCGTTGACCGACCGCCGGCTGTTCGTGCTCACCGATCAGGCCACGGCCTGGCGTCAGCGCGAGCCCGAGCTGGCGGTGGCCGTGCAGATCCAGCTCTCGAACATCGCGGAGCTGCGGCCCCGGCCCCGTATGACGTTCCCCCGCGGCCGGTTCGACCTGGTCTTCGTCGACGGGTCGTGGATCGCGTTGTGTTGTGCGTTCCAGGAGGACATGCAGGCGATGGCCGGGGCCTTCCGCGGGCGCTGATGCCGGGCCGGCCGCGGCCCCGGGCAGGGGGTGGGCGGCCGGCCCGGGGGGGGGCGGAGCCGGGAGCGGGCCGGCCGCCGGCCGCGCCTCAGCCGGGCAGCACCTTCGTCAAGGTCCCCACCAGCGGCAGGTTCCGCAGGGTGCCGCCGCCGGCGAGGGGGCCGGTCAGCAGGTTGGTGCCCACCGGCTTGAAGTCGGCGATCTGGGTGCCGACGGCGTTGGCGAGCGGGTCGACGGGGGTGTTGGCGAGCGGGTCGATCTTGAGGTCCTTCACGGGGCCGATGCCGCCGCCGACGGAGTGCAGCAGCGCGCCGGTCAGCGCGGAGGCGGTGGCGCCGGTGTCGGTGGCGGACGCGGGGGCGGCGCTCGCCGAGGCCGCACCGCCCGCCGCGAGCGCCGCACCGGCAGCGGAGAGCACCAGTCCGGCACGCAGCAGGGTGCGCGGGATGCGGCTGGGCTTGGGACGTGCGTGGGAGGGCATGTGCCACCTGCCTGTGGGTCGGAGTGGTCGAAGTGCTGTGCGAGCGCGGGGGCCCACGGGGTTTGGTAATCGATTGACTGCGTAGCGTAGTTGAGGTGGGGTGGCCGATCCACCTCGCGCGCCAGGGGTACCCCACACGGGCCAATACGCGACAATGGGTGCCCGTGAGCCTCCACTCCTTCCCGCCCGCCGCCCGGGTCGTGCTGCTGACCGGCCCCTCGGGCTCCGGCAAGACCTCGCTGGCCGCGTGCAGTGGCCTGCCCGTCCTCAATCTCGACGACTTCTACAAGGAGGGGACGGACCCGACGCTGCCGCAACTGCCCGACGGCGGCGGCGCCGACTGGGACTCCCCGCTGTCCTGGGACGCCGAAGCCGCCGTCGCGGCCATCGAGTCGCTGTGCCGCACGGGGCGCGCCGACGTCCCGCGGTACGACATCGCCACCAGTGCCCGCACCGGCGCGTCGGGCCTGGAGCTCGGCGGTGCGCCGCTGTTCCTGGCGGAGGGCGTGTTCGCGGCCGATGTCATCGCACGGTGCCGGGCGGCGGGGCTGCTGGCGGACGCGCTGTGCCTGCGCGGGCGTCCGTCGACCACGTTCCGCCGGCGGCTGGCGCGGGATCTGCGCGAGGGCCGCAAGCCGGCCCCGTATCTGGTGCGCCGCGGGCTGCGGTTGATGCGCGGCGAGCGGTCGATCGTCGCCCGGCTGACGGCGCTGGGCGCGCACCCCTGCGCCAAGGCGGAGGCGTTGGCCCGGATAGCGGCCGCGCGGGCGGCGGACGCGGTGGGTGCCGCGGTGCGTTCCTGAGACGCGGTGCGGCGGCCGCACACGGAGAAGCGGGTTCGGACGGCCCCCCCGGCTGTCCGAACCCGCTCTTCTTCCCCCGTGTTTCCCGTATCCCCCGATACGGTCCGGCCGTCACCGAGCGCGAACGCTCAGGTCGTGCCGGCTCCCCCGTGTCCCCCTCGGGTTTCCCCCCGGTCCCCCTCGGGCTTTTCCCCCGTCCTTCAGGCCACCAGCTCGCCGAAGGACTCCTCCTCGTCACGGCCGAAGCTGAGGACCTCGTCCTCGCGCAGCCGGCGCAGGGCGCGCCAGATGCTCGACTTGACCGTGCCGACACTGATGTTGAGGATGTCCGCGATCTCCGGGTCCGTGCGGCCCTCGTAGTAGCGCAGCACCAGCATCGTGCGCTGCGTCTCGGGCAGCCGGACCAGCGCCTGCCACAGCACGGCGCGCAGCTCGGTGCCGCGCATCGCGTCCGCGTCGGCCGCCGTCTCGGGCAGCTCCTCGGTCGGGTACTCGTTGAGCTTGCGCCGGCGCCAGGCGCTGATGTGCAGGTTGGTCATGGTGCGGCGCAGGTAGCCGCCGAGCGCGGCCTTGTCGCTGATCCGGTCCCAGGCCCGGTAGGTCGAGAACAGGGCGCTCTGCAGCAGGTCCTCAGCCTCGTAGCGGTCACCGGTCAGGTGGTAGGCGGTGGCGAACAGGGAGGCGCGGCGCTCCTGGACGTAGGCGGTGAAGGCCGCTTCGGCCTCCGCCGTCTCCGACGCGGAGCGCCGTTCCCCCGTGGCCCTCCCGTACGCCGCCTCCCCGCCGTTCCCCCCGTGGGCGGCGTCTCCCCCGTGCCGCCCGCCTTCCGTGCCCAGGGACACCGTCGTCGCGTCGATGGCCACCCGGAAGGGCGGCCGCTGACGGCCGGTGGTGCGGGCACAGCCGCGACCGCCGGTGAGGGCGGTGCCCCCCGCGGCGCCGGGCTTGTCATTCCTGACGACGTCGTGGAGTCGCGTGATGACTGCGCTGGTAGTGGTGCCGTGCAGTGTGTTCATCGCGCGCCCCCCGTCGTAGAGCCAGCTCGTTCGGTGTGTCCCGGTTGTTGATCTCTCCCGGTGCCCCAAAGACTGCCAAGCCAGTTTCATCGCGTTGTCCGCCGACTGTCACAGGCCTGTCACAGGGGTCTGTGCGGCGCGTCGCCGGGGTGCGGGGGGTGCGGGGCTTGTGTACGAGAGCGCCGCTGGTCGATCTCGTGGCGCCCCATGGGCCAGAATGGCTGATGTGCCTTTCCTGTTGCTGATCGAGGACGACGACGCCATCCGCACGGCCCTCGAACTCTCGCTGTCCCGCCAGGGTCACCGTGTGGTGACCGCGGCGACGGGCGAGGACGGCCTGAAGCTGCTGCGTGAGCAGCGCCCGGACCTGATCGTGCTGGATGTGATGCTGCCGGGCATCGACGGTTTCGAGGTGTGCCGGCGGATCAGGCGTACGGACCAGCTGCCGATCATCCTGCTCACCGCGCGTAACGACGACATCGACGTCGTGGTGGGGCTGGAGTCCGGCGCCGACGACTATGTCGTCAAACCGGTGCAGGGGCGGGTGCTGGACGCCCGGATCCGGGCCGTGCTGCGCCGGGGGGAGCGGGAGTCCAGCGATTCGGCGACGTTCGGTTCGCTGGTGATCGACCGGTCGGCGATGACGGTCACCAAGAACGGCGAGGATCTGCAACTGACACCGACCGAGCTGCGGTTGCTGCTGGAGCTGAGCCGCCGGCCGGGTCAGGCGCTGTCCCGCCAGCAGCTGCTGCGGCTGGTGTGGGAGCACGACTATCTCGGTGACTCGCGCCTGGTGGACGCGTGTGTGCAGCGGCTGCGGGCGAAGGTGGAGGACGTGCCGTCGTCACCGACCCTGATCCGTACGGTCCGCGGGGTCGGCTACCGGCTGGATTCGCCGCAGTGAGGGAACGTTCCGCGGGCGACGCCGCGGACGGGGACACCGCGGAGGGCCCGGCCGGGGCCGAGGGCGCGCCGGCGGGTCGGCGGCGGGCGCTGCGGCTGCTGCTGCGGGCGTCGGGGCTGCTGCGCTGGACGAGCCTGCGGCTGCGGCTGGTGGTGGTCTTCGCGCTGGTGGCGCTGACCGCGGCGGTCTCCGCGTCGGGGATCGCGTACTGGCTCAACCGCAACACCGTGCTGGACCGCACGCAAAACGCCGTCCTGAACGACTTCCGCAAGGCGCTGGAGGACAGCACCCGGTCGCTGCCGCTGCGTCCGCGCTGCACCGAACTCCAGGACGCGGCGCGGCAGATGGCGGCGGGTCCGCAGAACTACGCGGTGCTGCTGATCGGCGTGGACCGCAAGGGCAAGGACTGCGCGGCCACCACCGACAAGGATCTGCTGACGCTCACGAGCGTGCCGGCGTCGCTGCGTACCGCGGTCGACGAGGCGCGTCCGGTCGACGAGTCCAACCGCTACGCGCACCATCTGTACTGGCAGCGCAAGGAGGTCGGGGACACGCCGTATCTCGTGGCCGGGGCGAAGGTGACCGGCGGCGGCCCCACCGGCTACATGATCAAGTCGCTGTCCGCCGAGCAGCAGGACCTCAACTCGCTGGCCTGGTCGCTGGGAATCGCGACGGCGCTGGCGCTGGTCGGCTCCGCGCTGCTGGCGCAGGCCGCGGCGACGACCGTGCTGCGGCCCGTCCAGCGGCTGGGGCACGCGGCGCGCCAGCTCGGCGAGGGGCGCCTGGACACCCGGCTGCGGGTGACCGGGACCGATGAACTCGCCGATCTGTCACGGACGTTCAACCGTACCGCGGAGCGTCTGGAGCTGCGGGTGGCGGAGCTGAGCGGGCGGGAGGCGGCGTCCCGGCGGTTCGTCGCCGACATGTCGCACGAGCTGCGGACGCCGCTGACCGCGATCACCGCGGTCTCCGAGGTGCTGGAGGAGGAGGCCGATTCGCTCGATCCGATGATCGCGCCCGCGGTGCAGCTGGTGGTCAGCGAGACCCGGCGGCTGAACGATCTCGTCGAGAACCTGATGGAGGTCACCCGCTTCGACGCGGGGACGGCCCGGCTGGTGCTGGACGATGTCGATGTCGCCGATCAGGTGACCGCGTGCATCGACGCGCGGGCCTGGCTGGACGCCGTCGATCTGGACGCGGACCGCGGCATCGTGGTCCGGCTGGATCCGCGGCGGCTGGACGTGATCCTGGCGAACCTGATCGGCAACGCCCTCAAGCACGGGGGTTCGCCGGTGCGGGTCTCGGTGCGCACCGAGGACGCGGCGGGTGGTGCGGGCGGCGGGACGGGCAGCACGGCGCTCGGCGCGCGGGACGGGGCGGACGCCGCGGCCGGCCAGGAGGCGGACGGCGGGCCGCAGGCCCCCGCGGGGGACGGCGGGCCGGACCCGGAGACGGCGCGGCCCGGGAGCGGGACGCTGGTGATCCGGGTACGGGATCACGGCCCCGGCATCCCCGAGGAGGTCCTTCCGCACGTCTTCGACCGCTTCTACAAGGCGAGCGCCTCCCGGCCGCGGTCGGAGGGCAGCGGTCTGGGCCTGTCGATCGCGCTGGAGAACGCGCACATCCACGGCGGGCAGATCACCGCCGCCAACCTCCCCGAGGGCGGCGCGGTCTTCACCCTGCGGCTGCCCATGGACGCCTCCCCGCCGGCGGACGGCGACCGGCGCGAGAGCCGGGACGGCGCGGTGGACGAGGGCACGGAGGACGACCGATGACGCCGACCATGCGGCGGGGACGGCGCACGGCCGCGCTGGCGGCGCTGGCGCTCGCCGCCGCGGGCTGCGGGATCCGGGGCACGTCCGTGCCGGTCGACGCGGGCGGCGCGCCCTCCCGGGTGAGCTGCAAGGCGCCGGCGACCGCTCCGGCGCCGGGCCCGCCGGGCACCACCCAGGCCACCGTCTATCTGGTGTGCGGCTCGGCGCTGGCGCAGGTGGAGCGGACGGTGACGCTGCCCAAGGGGGCGTCGGCCGCCGACCCGCGGCTGCCGACGGCCCGTGCGCTGCTGGGTGAGTTGCAACGGCAGCCGTCGGCCGACGAGGAGAAGGCCGGGTTCAGCAGCGCGCTGCCCGCGCAGCTGAGGGTGACGGGGCCGCGGGCCGGCGATCCGTCGGATGCGCTGCGGCTGAGCATGCAGCCGGAGGATCTGCCGTCGTTCGCGCTGGCGCAGCTGGTGTGCACCTACGGCGCGAGCACGGCGCTGGGCCGGACGCACGCGGCGGTGCTGGGCGGCCCGGGCGGCGAGACGGCGCACCGCTTCGACTGCTCGGCGGACGTGCTGGCCAATCCGGACATCGCGGAGGACGCCGGGTGGGGGGACCCGTTGTCGGACGTGAGCTGAGGGGGCGCCCAAGAGGGGCGCAAGGGGGCGGAACCGCGGCCCCCGCTCACCGCGTCCTGGCCTGTGTGCAGCGTCATGGCCCCGGCACCACCGCCGCCCCCCGTATGCGCGTCACCGGACTCCTTCTCCTCGTGGCGCATCTGTCGATCGTCAGCTGGCTGACGCTGCGTCCCCGTACGGTGCCGTGGGTACCGGCGGCGAATCTCGAACCGCTGGCGACGATCCGTGCCGAGCTGGCGCTCCTCCCGTCGTGGGAGGCCGTGCAGCACCTGGGCGGCTCGGTGCTGCTGCTGGCGCCGCTGGGGGTGCTGCTGCCGCTCTCGGCCGGGCGGCTGAACGTTTCGCCACTGGTGTCGTTCACCCGGACCACGTTCGCCGGGGCGATGATCGCGCTGGCCATCGAGCTGCTGCAGTCGGGGATCCCCGGACGGGTCCCGGACATCGATACGGTGCTGCTGAGCACCCTCGGCGTGGCCTTGGTGCACCTCACGGTCGTCCCGGGGGCCCGGTGCCGGCTCCGCCGCCGGGAGGAGCGTCTCAGGGGGAGGACCCCGAGGATCCCCAGGGTCGAACTGGCTCCGCAGGCTGATGCCCTCTCCGGCAGCCGGACCTACCTTTGAGACATCGGGGCACCCGCCCCGTAACGTCGCAAAGGAGTAGCTCTCATGGCCACCGCACTGGTCCGTCCCCGCAACAACCGAATGATCGCCGGAGTGTGCGCGGGCCTGGCCCAGCGCTTCGGTACGACGCCGACGACGATGCGCGTGATCTTCGTGCTGTCCTGTCTGCTGCCCGGCCCGCAGTTCCTGGTCTACCTGGCGCTGTGGATCCTGCTGCCCACCGAGGACCGGGCCGCGGGCGCCGCCGCCTCCTGGTGACCCGTCCGGCCGCGCGTCCCGGGGGCGGCCGCCCGAGGGAGGCCGGGCCCGCCCGCCGGCCGCACGGCAGTGCCCCGGCCGTACGCACCAGGGCGCAGGACCGGGGCACGGTGCCCGGCGCGTCCCTCGCGGGACGGGCCGGGCAGGGATCAGCCGCCGAGGGGGAGGGTCTTGGTGACGGCGCTGGTCGGCAGGCCGCCGAGCAGCTTGTTGCCCTGGGAGTTCATCTTGGTCTTGACGTCGTTGCCGGCCGCCTTGGTCTTGGTGAGACCGGAGACGGTCTTGGCGGCGTCCTTCACCGGCAGGTTGTGCAGCACGCCGGTGGTGTCCCCGGCGGCGACCGCCGGGGCGGCGCTGGCGACACCCGCGGCGGTGACGGCGAAGGCGGCGCCGAGGGCGGCGACACCGAGAGTCTTGATGGTTCCCTGCTTCATCGAATTACGTCCTCGTTGATGGGGGCTTGACCGGCCAATCAACCTAGTGAGGCGCCAACCGGCCCCGCAAACAGCCACGACCAATGGAAAAACGGCCGGTGGACAATCCACCGGCCGTTGCGCTAGAAGCTCGCACTTTCCCTTACGCAGGGCCAGAACTGCTGCTCACAGCCGTCGTTGTACCTGCCGGGCGGAACAGCCATTCGGCACGCAGTTCCGCGTATCCGGGCTTGATGACGTCATTGATCATGGCCAGACGTTCATCGAAAGGAATGAACGCTGATTTCATCGCATTGACTGTAAACCACTGCATGTCATCGAGCGTGTATCGAAATGTCTTGACCAGGTGCTCGAATTCCTGGGACATGTTCGTCCCGCTCATGAGCCGGTTGTCGGTGTTGACCGTGAGGCGGAACTGCAGCCGGCGCAGCAGGCCGAGCGGGTGCTCCGCGTAGGAGGGGGCCGCGCCGGTCTGGAGGTTGGAGGTCGGGCACATCTCCAGCGGGATGCGCTTGTCCCGGACGTACGAGGCGAGCCGGCCGAGCTTGACCGAGCCGTCCTCGGCGACCTCGATGTCGTCGATGATCCGGACGCCGTGGCCCAGACGGTCGGCGCCGCACCACTGCAGGGCCTGCCAGATGGACGGCAGGCCGAAGGCCTCACCGGCGTGGATGGTGAAGTGGTTGTTCTCCCGCTTGAGGTACTCGAAGGCGTCGAGGTGGCGGGTGGGCGGGTAGCCGGCCTCGGCGCCCGCGATGTCGAAGCCGACGACGCCGGTGTCGCGGTAGCGGTTGGCGAGTTCGGCGATCTCCAGGGCGCGGGCGGCGTGCCGCATGGCGGTCAGCAGGGCGCCGATGCGGATGCGGTGGCCGTTCTCCCGGGCCCGCCGTTCGCCCTCGCGGAAGCCCTCGTTGACCGCCTCGACGACCTCTTCGAGGCTCAGGCCCCCTTCGAGGTGCTGCTCGGGCGCGTAGCGGACCTCGGCGTAGACGACGCCGTCGGCGGCCAGGTCCTCGGCGCACTCGGCGGCCACCCGGGCCAGTGCGTCGCGGGTCTGCATGACGGCGCAGGTGTGGGCGAAGGTCTCCAGATAGCGCTCCAGCGAGCCGGAGTCGGCGGCCTCACGGAACCAGACCCCGAGCTTTTCCGGATCGGTCTCGGGCAGTCCCCCGTAGCCGTTCTCGCGGGCCAGCTCGACGACGGTGGCGGGGCGCAGGCCGCCGTCGAGGTGATCGTGGAGCAGCACCTTGGGGGCACGGCGGATCTGTTCACTGGTCGGAAGGGTGGTGGTCTCGCTCGTCATTTCGGCACTCTAGCCCCTACGCGCGTAGATCTCATCGAACGATACGTAACAGTGACCCGTCCACGGGGTGGCGGGCACCCCTCGGTCTGCCATCGTTCTGGTCATGGCTCAGCAAGCACTGCCGGTGCGCGAAGCCCGGCTGGGAAAACCGCTGGGAACGAGTGGCGGGCAGGGGGCGCGCGAGGTGCTCCCGTGGAGGGGTGGCGGCCGCCGGGAGGTGAGCGGGGTCGCGCTGCTGCTGCCCGGGGGCGGGCCGACGGGGGTGCGGCGGCCGTCCCCGGTGACGGCGCTGGCGGTGCGCCCGCTGGCGCTGCGGCTGGCGCGGGCGGGGCGGCCCGAGGGCCTGACCGCGCATGTCGTGCGCTACCGCCACAGCGGCTGGAACGGGAGCGCGGCGCATCCGGCGGACGATGCGGCCTGGGCCCTGGAGGAGGTCGTCCGCCGCTACGGCGACGTCCCGGTGTGCCTGGTGGGGACGGGCATGGGCGCCCGCGCCGCGCTGCACGCCGCCGGCCATCCCGCCGTCCACTCGGTGCTGGCGCTGGCGCCCTGGCTGCCCGATCCGCAGCGGGAGGGCGCGCGGCCCGACCCGGTCAAACAGCTCATCGGCCGGCAGGTGCTGCTGGTGCACGGCACCAACGACGAGCGCACCGACCCCGATCTTTCCTACCGCTACGCCGAGCGCGCCAAGAAGGTCAACCGCGACACCTGCCGCTTCGAGGTGCACTCCGACGGCCACTCGCTGCACCAGCACCGGGACGAAGTCCAGTCCCTGGCGGCCGACTTCATGCTCGGCTCGCTGTTCGCGCGGGACTTCGCCCGGCCGGTCAGGGACGCCCTGGCCGCGCCGCCGCCGCTGGGGCTGCGGATGCCGCTGGCGGCGGGCTTCGGTGCGTCGCTGCGGCACTGAGCCCCCCCGCGCACGCAACTCCCGTCACCGCAGCAGCAGTTTCCCCCGCCGGCTCAGCAGGAACTTCTTGAACGCGGTCACCGGCGGGGTGTCCGGGTGCCCCTCCAGCCAGGCGACGCCGATCTCGCGGACCGCCCGCGGCGCGGTGACGGTCAGTTCGGCCACCCCGGGCCGCGGAACGGCGGGCGGCGGCAGCAGCGCCACCCCCAGTCCGGCCGCGACCAGTCCGCGCAGCGTCTCGGCCTCCTCCCCCTCGAAGGCGACGCGGGGGGTGAAGCCGGCCTCGGCGCACAGCGCGTCGGTGATCCGGCGCAGCCCGAAGCCGGGTTCGAGGCAGACGAACAGCTCCCCGGCCGCCTCCGCGAGCCGGATCCGCTTGCGGGCGGCCAGCGGATGGTCGTCCGGGACGACCAGGCGCAGCTTCTGCTCGTCCAGCCGGCGGGCGACGAGATCGGGGTAGTCGGGGACCGGCGAGGTCAGGCACAGGTCGAGGTCGCCGGCGCGCAGCCGCTCGATCATCGCCTCGCCGTAGGTCTGGACGAGCTGGAAGCGCACCCGCGGGTGGTCGGCGCGGAAGCTGCGGATCAGGCCCGGCACCGTCTCGGAGCCGAGGGTGTGCAGAAAGCCGAACGCCACCTTCCCGGCCGCCGGGTCGACGTCGGCCCGTACGGATTCGGTGGCCCGCTCCAGGTCCGTCAGCGCGCGTTCGGTGGAGGCGAGGAAGGCGCGGCCCGCCGGGGTGAGGGAGAGGGTGCGGCCGTGCCGGGCGAAGAGGGCGACGCCGAGGTCGTCCTCCAGGCGGACCAGGGCGCGGCTGAGCGTCGGCTGCGGGATGCCGAGTTCCAGGGCGGCACGGGTGACGTGTTCGTGCCGGGCGACGGCGGCGAACTGGGCGAGGCGCGGGGCGAGAACGGCCGCCCAGGAGCCGGCGGCCAGCTCGACCGGCTCCGCCTCCCCGCCGCCGCGAGCTGTCTTTGTGGTGTCTTTTTTGTTGCGGCCTCGCAACAGAACCTCGTCTGAGCTGGGGTCATGTGCCACAGCATGGATTATGCCGTTTCTATGCATTGGACGCATGAAACGCACAGGCCTACTTTCGAACCATGCCTCCCGCTGATACCGGGGCGTCCGTCACCGACCGTGCGGCCGCCTCTCCCTTGTCGTCCACCGGATCCTCTTCTTCCTCCGCCGCCGCGCCCGACCCCGAGTCGGCCAAGCTGCGGCCGGGCGGCCCCGGCTACCGCCGGATGAGCTTCGCCCTCTTCGCCGCCGGAGTGGCCACCTTCGCGCTCCTCTACTCCACCCAGGCGCTGCTGCCCGCGATCTCCGCGGGCCTGCGGGTGAGCCCCGACCAGGCCAGCTGGACCGTGTCCGCGGCCACCTTCGGCCTGGCGCTCGGTGTGATCCCGCTGAGCGCGGTCTCCGAGCGCTTCGGCCGGCGCACGCTGATGACGCTCTCCCTCACGGTGGCCACGCTGATCGCGATGCTGGTGCCGTTCGCCCCCTCGCTCGGCGCCCTGATCGCGCTGCGCGGCATCCAGGGCGTGGCACTGGCCGGACTGCCGGCCTCGGCGATGGCGTTCCTGGCCGAGGAGGTACGGGCCAAGGCCCTGATGGCGGCCATCGGACTGTTCGTGGCGGGCAACAGCATCGGCGGGATGTCCGGCCGGATCCTGACCGGCTGGGTCGCGCAGGCCTGGGGCTGGCGGGCCGCGCTCGGCGCGGTGGGCGCACTGGCCGTGATCTGCACGGTGGTGTTCCGGCTGCTGGTCCCCAAGGCCCGGCATTTCACGTCCCGTTCGGTGGGCCCGCGGACGCTGGCCCGCACCCTCGGCGGCCACCTCGCCGACCCGCTGCTGCGCCGCCTGTACGCCATCGGCGCGCTGTTCATGACGGTCTTCGGCGCGGTCTACACGGTCATCGGCTACCGCCTGGTCTCCGAGCCCTTCAACCTCCCGCAGGGCATCGTCGGTTCGATCTTCGTGGTCTACCTGGTCGGCACGGTCTCCTCGGCCGCCGCCGGCCAACTGGTCGCCCGCACGGGCCGCCGCGGCGCCCTCTACCTGGCCGTCGGCACCACCAGCACGGGCCTGCTGCTCTCGCTGTCCGACTCGGTGTACGCGGTCCTCGCGGGCCTCATCCTGATCACCGCGGGCTTCTTCGCAGGCCACGCGGTCGCCTCGTCCGCGGTCAGCCGCACCGCCAAGACGGCCCGCGCCCAGGCCTCGGCCCTCTACCAGTGCGCGTACTACGCGGGCAGCAGCCTGGGCGGCGCGCTCGGCGCCGCCGCCTTCCGCGCCGTCGGCTGGGGGGGCACCGTCCTCCTCGGCCTCGCCGCGATGGTCGGCGCCGCCTCCATCACCCTCTACGCCACCCGCCGCGCCGTGGCCGAACGCCGCCTCCTCCAGACGGCCTAGCCCCCGCGACGCGAAGGGCCCGCCCCACCACCTGTCCTGGTGGGGCGGGCCCTTCGTCGTCAGCCACGTCAGCCGGCGGGGAAGAGTGCGGTATCGACGGTGACCTCGAACGGCGCGGGAAGGTACAGCTCATCGCCGTACTTCACGGTCTCGAGCACCCGGTACAAGCCCCCGGCCGGCTCTCCGTACAACGTGGCGGTCGGTTTTCCGGAGTGCCAGGGATCCAACAGCAGATACAGGGGGACACCGGCCGCCGCGTAGCCGTTCAGCTTTTCGATGCGATCGTGATTCGCGTTGGCGCGAGAGGTGATCTCGACGACGAGCTGAGCCACATCGGCTGTCCGGCGCTCACGAGGACGCGGCAGCAACTTCTTGGGGATGACAGCCACATCGGGAACGAACAGCCCCTGTCGACCGGGGACGGTCAGCCCCTGGGTCTGGTAGATCCCCCAGTCCCGGGGGATGACGGTGTACAGCAGGCGCTGTAGCTCGTCCGCTGTGTCGTTGTGGTCGCTCTCCGGCGGTGGTGCCACGGTGACGATCCCCTCGATGATCTCCACCTTGCAGCCCTCCGGGGCGTTCGTCCGCTCCCAGATCCTCAGTGCCTCTTCCCAGCCTGATGCATCGGCTCGGTGGGGGCGCTCGGCGAATACTGCTGCCATGGTGTGCTCCTCTATCGGTACGTCACCGATCCCAGCATGCCGAACGGGACCGGTGCGGGTCCACCGATCCCGTTCACCCGTACGGGAAAACCCCAGGTCAGGCGATACGTTCCAGCACCACCGGGGTGGCGGCGAAGGCTGCGTCCGCCGGGCCGATGAGGACGCCGCCGTCGAGGGCCTCCAGGGCGTAGGGGAGCTTTTCGGGGGTGTCGGTGTGGAGGGTCAGCAGGGGCTGGCCGGCGGTGATCGTGTCGCCGGGCTTGGCGTGCATCTCGATGCCGGCGCCGGCCTGGACCGGGTCCTCCTTGCGGGCGCGGCCGGCGCCCAGGCGCCAGGCGGCGAGGCCGACGGCGTAGGCGTCGAGGGTGGTGAGGGTGCCGGAGGAGGAGGCGGTGACGACGTGCTGTTCGCGGGCGACCGGGAGGGTGGCGTCGGGGTCGCCGCCCTGGGCGCTGATCATGCGGCGCCAGTGGTCCATGGCGGAGCCGTCGGCCAGGGCCTTGGCCGGGTCGGCGTCCTGGAGGCCGGCCGCGTCGAGCATCTCGCGGGCGAGGGCGAGGGTGAGGTCGACGACGTCCTGGGGGCCGCCGCCGGCGAGCACCTCGACGGACTCGCGGACCTCGAGGGCGTTGCCTGCGGTCCGGCCGAGCGGGGTGGCCATGTCGGTGAGCAGGGCGACGGTCTTCACACCGTGGTCGGTGCCCAACTCGACCATGGTGGAGGCCAGTTCGCGGGCGTTGTCGAGGTCCTTCATGAAGGCGCCGGAGCCGACCTTGACGTCCAGGACGAGGGAGCCGGTGCCCTCGGCGATCTTCTTGGACATGATCGAGGAGGCGATGAGCGGGATGGACTCGACGGTGCCGGTGACGTCGCGCAGCGCGTAGAGCTTCTTGTCGGCGGGGGCCAGGCCGTCGCCGGCGGCGCAGATCACCGAGCCGACGTCGCGCAGGACGTCCAGCATCGCGGCGTTGGAGAGCGCGGCGCGCCAGCCGGGGATGGACTCCAGCTTGTCGAGGGTGCCGCCGGTGTGGCCCAGGCCCCGGCCGGAGAGCTGCGGGACGGCCGCGCCGCAGGCGGCGACGAGCGGGGCGAGCGGGAGGGTGATCTTGTCACCGACGCCGCCGGTGGAGTGCTTGTCGGCGGTGGGGCGGGGCAGGGAGGAGAAGTCCATGCGCTCGCCGGAGGCGATCATCGCGGCGGTCCAGCGGGCGATCTCCGTGCGGTTCATGCCGTTGAGGAAGATGGCCATCGCCAGCGACGACATCTGCTCGTGGGCGACCTCGCCGCGGGTGTAGGCGTCGATCACCCAGTCGATCTGGGCGGGGGTCAGCTCGCCGCGATCGCGCTTGGTACGGATGACGGAGATGACGTCCATGGACGGTTCCTTTCGAACGGGTAGGTCCGTTCTACACGCATAGACGGCGGGGTGGCCAGGGCGGGCGCCCTGGGTGGGGGGCGCTCGCCCCGACCGGGCGCCGGGGGGTGCTACCGCGTCCAGCGATGGATCTGCCCGTTCGGTTCCGTGTACGTCACGGTCTGCTCGGCAGGGGTGACTTCGATGCTGAACCACTCGCGTCGCGGCCGGTTGAGCCGCCGCCAAAGCTGGTGGGCCGCCTCCATCGGTGCCCACAGATCGCGCGGCCCGTTGTACATCACCCGGGACGTCCCCTCGGGCGTGTCCTCGACGCGCGCGGCCGAGCCGTCCGCCGGGTCGTACAGCGTCGTGACGTGCAGGCCGCCGTCGCTCCGGCCGTACGTACGGATGAGGCCATGCGGCATGTGAAGCTGGGCGAAGAAGGAGAATGTCCAGTCATCCAACACCCGCCCGGAAAGCTCGGCATCACGACACGGGCAGTCGCGGATCTCCGGTACCTGCGCCTCGTCCTCGTCACCGCTCTTGAGCGGCATGAAGGCGGCGGGTGTGTGCAGAATGCGGCCGACCGCCGTCCCGTCCGGCAGCTTCGTGAGCCGGGCGATCATTCCGCCGGCGAGTGTGCCCTTGACAGGGACGACCAGGATGCCACCGGTACGGCATCGTTCCAGCCACAAGGGCGGGACGCGTCGTACCGAGGCCGTGGCGATGATGCGGTCGTACGTGGCCGCGGACGGGACATCCCGTGCACCGTCGCCGTGGAGCACGAGCGGGTAGAAACCGAGGCCGTTGAGCCGTTCGCGGGCCAAGGCCGAGAGGGTCTCGGATCGATCCACGGTGGTGACGTGCTTGTCACCGGCGAGGTGGCAGAGCATCGCGGCGTTGTAGCCGCTGCCGGCACCTGCCTCGTACACCTCGTCCCCTTCGTTCACGTCGAGGGCATCGAGCATGTCCGCCATGAGGCTCGGCGCGGTGGAGGACGACGTCGGTACACCGGTCACTCCGCCGGGGTCGGCCCGCTCGGCGTGTACGCCGTTCACTTCGGTAAGGAGGGAGTCGTCCGTGTACACGGCGTCGAACCATGCTTCCCCGTCGCCGTCGGTGATCCGCCAGGGGAGGAACCGTTCACCCTCGCGCCGGTAGAAGACGGGGACGAAGGGATGCCGGGGGATGTTGAGAAACGCTTCCACCAGCTGAGCCGACAACACCACGCTTCCACGGTCGATCTGCTGGGTGAGCGAGACGTGTGCCCGGATCAAGCGCTGTTCATCGTCGAGGATGTTCGTCACTGGCCGGCCCTTCCAGGTAGTCACAGATCGCAGCGGTAATCGGTAGTCCGGTCGCCTGCTCGATGAACCCGTACTGGCCGTTCGGGTTCACTTCCAGGAATCGCCACTCCCCCTCCGGCGTCACCGCGAAGTCGAACGCGCCGTACGGCAGCCCGAGCCGGTCCAGCATGCGCAGAACACCGGCGGCCACCTCGGGCGGCGGATCACAGATCTTGTAGCTATGGCTGCCGTAGTCGCTGCGCCAGTCGATGCGGCCGGCGTCGGAATCGGCATGGATCTCGGCCGCGAAGATCTGGCCGTCCACGGCGGTCAACCGCACCTCGTACGCCTTGGGTACCCACTCCTGGAACATGTGGGCGGTGGTCGCGATGTCCGCGTGAGGCAGGTCCTCGGGGTTGACGATGCTCGCGTACACGGCAGCCGTCTGCCCGCGTACCGTGCCACGCACATGGAAGAAAGGCTTGTACATGAGCGGACCACCGAGGGAGTCGGCGAAGTCCTTTGCCGCGGCTGGGTCGTTGGTGATGAGAGTGCGGGGAACGTTCAGTCCCACGCCGGCCGCGACGCGCAGTTGCAGCGGCTTGTACTCGGCATCCGCCGCCCTTCCCGGTGGGGGCAGCCACCTGCACGATAGAGCCGTCAGCAGTCCACCGAAGCCCCACCGGGCTTCGGTCTCGGCGACCCTGCGGGCTTCGGCGGCCATCTGCTCGGGAAACGTCGGACGGGTCGGGCGACGGTAATAGACGGAGCGCACCGAACCCAGGTCGAGGGTACGGCGGTCGTTGTTCAGCGTGCCGTGCCAGCGGTTCCCGCTGAGACTCGCGGCGAGCGTGAGCCTCTGCGGGAACTCGGCCATATCGGCCCGGAAGACGGGCACGGCGCGCCGGTTCAGCTCCTCCACCACCAGATCGCAGGTCGGGTCGAAGCGACCCGCCAGGATGAGAATGTGCCCGGCGCCCGTCATCAGTCGTCGCTCGGTCCGGGGTCGTCCGGCGCGTCCATCTGGCCCGTGGGCGCCGTCGGCCCATAGGTCTTCGGCGGATTCTTGGTCATGTAGACGCCCGGCGGCATGTCCTCATAGACGCCCGTCTGCGACTCCTCGTCGTAGACGACATCGCTCGGCAGGATGCCGCCCGTGGCCGTAACGGGGGTGAGGAAGCGGAACGCGAACGGAGCCGGCCCCTGGTGGCCGGACAGCTCCGGCATGGACGCGGGTCCGCCGGTGCTTAACGGGAGCCGCAGTTCGGGGGCATCGAGTACCCTCCCGGCAGGCCGGTGAACCTCAACCGTGGTGGACATTGCTTCCTCATTTCTCGATTGTTCTCGATGGATGGATGTGTGCGGACGGGAAGTCCGTACACGGTGTCCGGCCGTTCATCCGAACGCCTCCGCCGGAAGCCTCAACCCGCTGCCCTGGCCGCTGAGGTCGTGGCCACCCGGAGCTTCATCGCCGTCGCGGACGGCATCGTCCGGCACGGGCAGACGCGCGCCTCTGCTCTCCGCGACGCGGTGCACGTCGACGAGGGAACTGGTCAACTCAACCGCGAGCAGGTGGATTTCCCCCGGGGTCCACGTACGGTCGGCGAGGATGCGATGTGCTCCCTCAAGGAGTTCGGCGGCGGAGTCGAGCTGCGCCTCCTCCATCTCGTCGGCGAGCCGAGACACATAGCCGGTCCCGTCGCTCACGAGGAAGCACGGATTTCCGTCAGGGCTCGCCCAGGGCAGGAGCCGCGGGGTGTCGGTGGGGCTCACCAGCCCGCCATCTCCACGCCATGAATCCAGCGCAGCCCGGCATCGGGTCCCTGCACAGCGAGCCACGGCGCACGGTGCGACCGTCGCTTCTGCCATTCCTCGGAGGTGAGGACGTATGGGCGGATCAGGGCCGCATCCTCGCCCCGCAGCAACACCGGCCCGTGTGCCGGGATTCGGCACGGCGCCCACGCCGGTACCTCCTGCTGCTGGACCATCGCACGCTCATCGCCTGGACGGTGACAGCCTGGCCTGGGAAGCAACAACCGCAACAGCGGTTCGAAGATACGGGCGATAAAGTTCGGCATGTCGACCTGCTTTCCTCAGGTTGGCCGTTCCCCCGGGCCGTCCCAACACGGTCGCGGGGGTCTCTTCGCCGCAACTGTCGCGCCTTGGCAAGCAGTCGTCTTCCCCACCATGGGTGTCCCCATCATGGGTAGGCTGGTGGCCAGACCATTGCGGCACACTGTCACCAGCAGGCGCGACGGGACCCTCCATGACGGCTTACCAACCGGCCACGGCTCTACCACGAGACTTACTGAGCCGGAATGATGTGAGAGCGGCGATTTCGGCTCACGATTTCGGCATCGTATTCCGCATCGCGCGGAGTGAGGCTGGTATCAGCTATTCAAAGATTGCGGCTGAGTGCGATATCAAGCCCGAACGAGTTGGCGCTCTGGCCCGCGGTCACGGCAGCGTCACCACCTTCGAAAAGATCGCCAAGATCGCAGATGCGCTACGCATCCCGGGTGACATGCTCGGGCTCGCCCCTCGCGCATGGGAGTCGGTCATGCAATCCGGCAGCCCGCCCGTCGTGTCCGCACACACCATCGTTGAGAGCCGGGACGGAGAAGACACAGTGCGGCGTAGGGAATTCTTCAAGGCATCGGCTGGCACTGGTTTGGCCGTCGGTCTGCCAGAGTTCAGCCGGATCAACACCGGCCGACGGATCGGCCACGACATTCCCGACCAGCTGCGGAAACGCACGGCCCGCCTGCGACGCCTCGACGACTTTCTGGGTGGGGGTGACACCTACCGCGTCTATCTCGGCGAGCAATTGGCGACCAAACGCCTGATGCGAGAGTGCGAGTACAGCGAGCAGACGCGACTCGCACTGCTCTCGGTGCTTGCCGAACAAGCGCAACAGGCCGGATGGGCCGCATTCGACGGAGGAAATCACGCCGATGCCCGCAGCCTGTACGAGGACAGCTATCGAGCTGCCACCCAAGCCGGAGATACCGCCCTGGCGGGCAACGCCTTGGCCTTCCTCGCTTATCAGCAGATCAGTGGAGACCGGGAAGCGGGGATTGGCACCGCTCTCACCGCATGCCGCACTGCTGGCCCTGATGCCCCTCCTGGCGTCCGTGCTCTACTGCATGAACGCCTCGCATGGGCTTACGCCGTCGCAGGGCAGGTGCACGGGACGGAACAAGCTCTCAACGATGCAGAGACGGCTCTCAACGAGCATGACGGAATGCTGCAGCCTGACTGGGCCTCATGGGTTGACCACAACGAACTCCAGATCATGACTGGCCGCTGTTGGACGGAGTTGCGGCGTCCGCTCCGCGCTGTGCCCGTACTGGAAGACGCCCTGGCCAAGTACGAGGACACTCACGCCCGCGACAAGAGCTTGTACCTTTCTTGGCTCGCCGACTCGTACATGTCTGCCGGGGAAATCGAACAAGCGGCCAGCACCGCCCGACGTTCCCTGGAACTGTCGGCCGGTGTGGCATCCGTGCGCCCACGTCAGCGCATCGAACCGACCCTGCGCCGGCTCAGCTCTCACCGCGAACTGTCTGCGGTGGCCGAGGTACTGGAACTGGCGCAGGTCTGAGGTCAGCCCGGTGCCGTCGTCGTCTTGAGCCAGTGCAGATACGCATCCGACCCCGCAACGATGGGAACCGCGGAGACCTCCGGGTTCTGCCAGGGGTGGTGCTTGAGCAGATGCGCTTCGACCTCGTCGTAGCGGTCGGCGCGGATCTTGAGGACGAGCTGCCATTCCTCGCCCGAGCCGAACTTGCCCTGGTGCCAGAACACGGAGCCGACCGGCCCGATGATGTGCGCGCCGGCTGCGAGCCGTGCGGAGACAACCGACTGCGCCAGCTTCTCGGCTGCTTCGCGGGTCTCCGTTGCGGTGGACACCTGAAGAAAGTCAGTCATGTGGCGACTGTAGTGGCGAACCGGCCGGACCAGGGTCGCTACGCGCGTTCAACGAGGCGGTGGGCGGCAGGACCGAGCCGACAGACGTCCCGATACGCAGCGCTCGTCGCCCCCTCACCCCTCCAAATGCCCCGCCCCGAACGCATCCGGCAGCAGTTCGGCCAGCGGTCGGATGCCCGAGGACGTGTCGCAGAGGAGATCAGGGCCGCCGTGTTCCCACAGGAGTTGGCGGCAGCGGCCGCAGGGGACGAGGAGGTCGCCGTGGCCGTCGACGCAGGTGAAGGCGGTCAGGCGGCCGCCGCCGGTGGCGAACAGGGCCGAGATCAGGCCGCATTCGGCGCAGAGGGAGAGGCCGTAGGAGGCGTTCTCGACGTTGCAGCCGGTGAGGGTGCGGCCGTCGTCCACGAGGGCGGCGGCGCCGACGCGGAAGCCGGAATAAGGGGCGTAGGCCCGGGACATCGCGTCCCGGGCCTGCGCGCGCAGTGCGGTCCAGTCGACCGGCACCGTGGGTGTCATGTGCCTTGTCCTCGGCGGTAGGGCCTGCCGTTCGCCTTCGGGGGCCGCAGTCGCTGGGCGGAGAGGGCGAGGACGAGCAGGGTGGCGATGTACGGGCTCGCCTCGACCAGTTCCAGCGGAACGGTGTCGGCCAGGAAGTACCAGCCTATGAGGACGACGGCGGCCACCGCCGACAGCGCGGCCTGGGTGCGCTTGGCGGCGCGCAGCTTCAGCAGCGCGATCACCGCGAGCAGGGCGGCCAGGCCCAGCAGCAGGGCGTGGACGGTGGGGCCGCCGCTGCGCAGCTGCATGGCGTCCATGAAGCCGAACAGGCCCGCGCCCATCGCGACGCCGCCAGGACGCCAGTTGCCGAAGATCATCGTGGCGAGACCGATGTAGCCGCGGCCGCCGGTCTGGCCGTCCTGGTAGAAGTGCACCCCGATGGAGAGGAAGGCACCGCCGAGGCCGGCCAGGGCGCCGGAGACCAGGACCGCCGCGTACTTGTACGCGTAGACGTTGACGCCCAGCGACTCGGCGGAGATCGGCGCCTCGCCGCAGGAGCGCAGCCGCAGGCCGAAGGACGAGCGCCACAGCACGTAGAAGGTGCCGACGAACAGCGCGATGGTCAGCAGCGTCAGCCAGGAGACGTTGGTGACGGCCGCGCCGAGGATGCCGGCCAGGTCCGAGACGAGGAACCAGTGGTGGCCCTCGACGGAGTTGAGCCAGTCCGACAGGCCCGGGACGGTGAAGCTCGGCATGTCGGGCATCGGCGGGGACTGCTTGTCGTTGCCGCCGGCCAGCATGGCCGCGCTGCCCTCCTGGCCGAACCACAGGGTGGCCAGGTACTGGGTGGCGCCGAGCGCCAGGATGTTGACCGCGACGCCGGAGACGATGTGGTCGACGCCGAAGGTGACGGTGGCGACCGCGTGGATGAGGCCGCCGAGCGCGCCGCCGATGATGCCGGCCAGTGCCGCGGCCCAGGGGCCGTGCTGCCAGCCGATCCAGCCGGCCGCGAACGAGCCGAGCATCATCATGCCTTCGAGGCCGATGTTGACCACGCCGGCCCGCTCGGACCACAGTCCGCCCAGGCCCGCCAGACCGATCGGCACGGCGGCGCTGAGCGCGGCGCCGAACTGGCCGGTGGAGGTGAGGTCCGCGGTGCCGGTGACGGCCCGCAGGACGGAGACCGCGACCAGCGCGCCGGCGATGATCAGCAGGATCCAGGGATAGGTCAGCTTGCGCCGCCCGCTCTTCCCGGGGACCGCGAGCTTCGTCGCGGTCTTGAGGTCCGTACTCACGCCGACACCTCCGGCTTGTTGTCCGACTTGTCGGCGGTGGACAGGGCGGCCAGCTCCTCGCCGACCTTGCGCTGCTGCAGGCGCAGCCCGTAGCGGCGCACGATCTCGTAGGCGATGACGACGCAGAGCACGATGACGCCCTGGATGACGCCGACGATCTCCTGCGCGTAGCCCTCGAACTCCAGGCGGGAGCCGGTGCGGTCGAGGAACGCCCACAGCAGGGCGCCGAAGGCCATCCCGACCGGGTGGTTGCGGCCGAGCAGGGCGATGGCGATACCGGTGAAGCCGATGCCGGCCGGGAAGTCCGTGCCGTACTGGAAGGACTCACCGAGCAGGGTGGGCATGCCGACCAGGCCGGCCGCGGCACCCGACAGCAGCATGCTGCTGACGACCATGCGCTTGACGCTGACGCCGCTGGCCTCGGCGGCCGACTCGGAGGCGCCCACGGCGCGCAGGTCGAAGCCGAAGCGGGTGCGGTTGATGCCGAACCAGTACAGCGCGCCGGCCAGCACCGCGATCACCACGAAGCCGTAGACCGGCTTGGGGTGGGTCGGGAAGGAGAAGAAGTGGCTGGATTCCGGGAGGAACTTGGTGTGCAGGAGGTTGCCGTCCTTGATGGCGAGGCGGCCGTCCTGCAGGAAGTAGCCGATGATCGAGGCGGCGATGGCGTTCAGCATGATCGTGGTGATCACTTCGCTGACGCCACGGGTGGTCTTCAGCACGCCCGCGATGCCCGACCAGATCGCACCCACCAGCATCGCGATGACGATGAGCAGGATGATCTGGAGCGCGCCGGGGAGGGCGATGGCCCCGCCCACGGCCGCGGCCGCGAACGCCGCGAGGCGGTACTGGCCGTCGACGCCGATGTTGAAGAGGTTCATGCGGAAGCCGATGGCGACCGCCAGCGCCGAAAGGTAGTACGGCACCGCCTTGTTGATGATCCAGACCTGGCTGTCGCTGTAGTGGCCGTAGTCGGCCATGATCCCGTAGGCCCGGAAGGGGTTCTCGCCGGACGCGAGGAACACCAGGGAGGAGATCACTATCGCGGCGACGATGGCCAGGACGGGCGCGGCGATCGCGAGGATCACCTTGTCGCGGGTGGCGCTCCTGGCGAGGGCGTCCACGGCCGGGTTCTTGCCGGCGTTCGGGGTGGAGGTGCTCACTTCTGCTCACCGTCCTGCTCGCCGGCGCCGTGGGGCGCACCGTCTTGCGTCGCGCCGTCCTCGGGCGCGGTGAGGTGGCCGCTGGCGGCACCGGTCATGGCGGAGCCCAACTCCTCCGGGGTGATGACTGCGGGATCCGCGTCCGCGACCAGCCGGCCCCGGTACATCACCCGCAGGGTGTCGGACAGCCCGATCAGCTCGTCCAGGTCGGCAGAGATCAGCAGCACCGCCAGGCCCTCGCGGCGCGCCTCGCGGATCTGCTCCCAGATCTGCGCCTGCGCGCCGACGTCGACCCCGCGGGTGGGGTGGGCGGCGATCAAGAGCTTGGGCCGGTGGCTCATCTCGCGGCCGACGATCAGCTTCTGCTGGTTGCCGCCGGAGAGCGAGGACGCGGTGACCTCGATGCCGGGCGTGCGCACGTCGTACTCGGCGACGATGCGCGCGGTGTCCTTGCGGGCGCCGGCCAGGTCGAGCAACTTGCCCTTGCTGTTGGGCCGCTCGGTGACGTGGCCCAGCATGCGGTTCTCCCACAGCGGGGCTTCCAGCAGCAGGCCGTGGCGGTGGCGGTCCTCGGGGATGTAGCCCACGCCGCCCTCGCGCCGGGCTCGGGTGGAGGCGCCGGACAGGTCCGTGCCGTCCAGGACGACGGTGCCGCGGTCGGGGCTGCGGGTGCCCATGACGGCCTCGACGAGTTCGGCCTGGCCGTTGCCCTCGACACCGGCGACGCCCAGCACCTCGCCCTTGTGGATGGTGAGGGAGATGCCGTCCAGGACCGTGCGCACGACCCCGTCGGAGTCGGTCGCGGACAGGTGGAGATCGCGCACGCGCAGCATCTCCTCGTCCGTGACGGTCGACTCGCGGGTCTCGGGCGAGGGGAGTTCGCTGCCGACCATCAGCTCGGCGAGCTGCTTGGGGGTGGTCCCGGACGGCTCGACCGAGGCCACGGTCGTGCCGCGCCGGATGACGGTGATGTCATCGGCGACCGAGAGCACCTCGCCCAGCTTGTGCGAGATGAAGATGACGGTCAGGCCCTCGGACTTGAGCTCGCGCAGGTTGTCGAAGAGCGCGTCGACCTCCTGCGGGACCAGGACCGCGGTCGGCTCGTCGAGGATGAGGGTGCGGGCGCCGCGGTAGAGGACCTTGAGGATCTCCACCCGCTGGCGGTCGGCGACACCGAGGTCCTCGACCAGCACGTCCGGGCGGATGTGCAGCCCGTAGGCGTCGGAGAGTTCCTTTATCCGCGCGCGGGCGCCGGCGCCGATGCCGTGCAGCTTCTCCGCGCCCAGGACGGTGTTCTCCAGGACGGTGAGGTTGTCGGCCAGCATGAAGTGCTGGTGGACCATGCCGATGCCGCGGGCGATGGCGTCGCCCGGGGTGTGCAGGGTGACCTGCTCGCCGTCCAGCGCGATGGTGCCCTCGTCCGGCTTCTGCATGCCGTAGAGGATCTTCATCAGGGTGGACTTGCCGGCACCGTTCTCGCCGCAGAGGGCGTGGACGGTACCGCGGCGCACGGTGAGATGGATGTCGTGGTTGGCCACGACGCCGGGGAACCTTTTGGTGATTCCGCGGAGTTCTACAGCGGGGGCGTCCGGGCCGGCCGGGCCACTGCTCGTGGATGCTGCGTTGATGGCGCACTCCCCTCGGGGATGACGGTGCGGAAAGGACGAAGAACGAGAAAGCGGGACCGGAAGGTCACAGGGGGCCGCGGGGACCGCCCCCGGGGGCCGTTTCGGCGTCCCGGGGTGGAGTGTCGTCCCTGACTGCGGCGTCTGACTACGGCGTCTCCTTGACCTTCACCTTGCCCTCGATGATCCTCTTCCGGGCCGCGTCGATCTGCGGCTGGATGTCCTTGATGAAGCCGCCCGAGGTGGCGAGCGAGACGCCCTTGTGCTTGAGGTCGTAGGCGTGGATGCCGGTCAGCGGCTTGTGGTCCTCGTAGCTCTTGATCAGGTCGAACACGGCCACATCGACGTTCTTCACGACCGAGGTCAGGATGTGGTCCTTGTACTGGGCGAGACCCGGCTGGCGGTACTGGTCGGAGTCCACGCCGATCGCCCAGACGCCCTTGTGCTTGCTGATCTCCTCGATCGAGCCGGCGCCCGACTGTCCGGCCGCCGTGTAGATCACGTCGATGCCGCTGTCGATCATGCCCGCGGCCTTGGCCTTGGCGGCCGCCGGGTCGTTGAAGCCCTTGTCGTTGTTCGGGTAGAGGTACTGCGAGACGACCTTGGTCTTCGGGTCGGTGTCGCGTACGCCCTGCTCGAAGCCGGCCTGGAACTTCTGGATCAGCGCGTTGTTCACGCCACCGATGAAGCCCACCTTGTGGGTCTTGCTCTTCAGCGCCGCGGCGACGCCTGCCAGGTAGGAGCCCTCGTGCTCGGCGAAGACCATGGCGTCGACGTTCTTGCCCTGGGGCACGGCGTCCACGACACCGAAGGTGGTGGCGGGGAAGTCCTTGGCGACGTTCTGCACGGACTGGCTGTAGGCGAAGCCGACGCCGATGACCGGGTTGTAGCCGGCCTCGGCGAAGGACGAGAGCCGCTGTTCGCGGTCCGCCTCGGTCTCGCCGTTCTTGGCGGTGAGCATCTTGACCTTGACGCCCAGCTTCTTCTGGGCGTCCTCGGTACCGCGGGCGGCCGCCTCGTTGAACGAGTGGTCGTCCCGGCCGCCGATGTCGAAGGCCAGTCCGACGCCCGCGTGCTTGGCGCGATTGGCCTCGGCGAAGCTCTGTCCGCACGCGGTGGCGGTGAACGCGAGACACGTGGTGGCGGTAGCCGCGGCGGCAATCCTGATGACCCGACGCACGGGGCCTTCCCTTCGCTCTAAGCGCCCCCTTTGGCGCTGGCTTGTGGGAGATTAACGCGCGTAGACCTGGCGCAAAACCCTCCACTGCGCGGACGTTATCGATTCGAGGCGTAGGGGCCCCCGACCGGAGTCGCCCGGCGATTTGCCGAGCGCGTTCCGGCTAACTGGGGAAAGGGGACGGTATGCACGTTTTGCGGCCGGTGGCCCGCTCTGCGCATTCGATCTTGAACGCCGCGGGGCACACTCCCGCCCGGATAGCCGGACTTTCGCGAGCAAGGCATATTTGTCCCTACTTGTGCCCCTGAAATGCAAGAAGCCGTACCAGATGTCTTGCACGGGACAGCGCCGGCTTGTTTGATCTTTTCCGTGGGGCGTCGTGCCGTTTGCCGACGCCAGAGGCCGGTGAACTCCACCGGCCCGCACGAGGGGATCCGGCCCTGGGCTCACCAGGGACCGCGTAAGCAGGGGGAATCATGACCATGGCCACCGAGCCGCGCCGCCGTACGGGCATCGGCGCGGACAGCGTCCGATATGTCCACACGCTCGGCCCGCACGGGACGAATCTGGAAGCCGCGGCCCACGAGTGGCTGCACCGGCGGGGCATCGACGGGACGGTCGAACTGCACCCCTCGCTGGAGGCCGCCCTGGACGCGGTGCCCGACGACGGGGAGCACGCGCTGGCGGCCTGCGCGGTCTACCCGGCGCTGCACACGCTGACGTTCGGGAACCTGCACCGGCTGCACATGGTCGACAGCTTCCTCATGCCGACCCACAACATGGTCCTGGCCAGCACGGGAGCCGACGCTCCCCGCACCGTCTCCACCCACCCCGCCCCGGTCGGACTGGTCTCCGCGGAGGCCGAGTCCCGGCTGGTGACGAGCAATTCCCAGGCCGCCATCGACTGCGCGGCGGGCCGCACCGAGGGGTGCATCACCACCATCGTCGCCGCCGAGCGCCACGGGCTGCGCGTGCTGCGGGACTTCGGCCCGGTGCCCATGGTCTTCACCATCCACCAGGTCTTCGCCGTGGACGACGCGCCGGCCGGCCGGCCGGAGACCACGGGAGCGCGGCTGTGACGGCGAGCGCCCCCCTCAGCTCCGCCCTGCGGGCCGAGGCCGCGGACCTCGCGGCCTCCCTCATCCCCCGGGTCAACCGCTTCCGCCTGCGCCAGGCCGACAACGGCGCGGTGCGCGAGCCGGGCGCCGCCGACCGGGAACTGCTCACCGGGATCCGGGACGAGGCGGTCGCCTGGTACGTCCGTAACGGGCGGGCCCACCAGGCCGACGCGCTGGCCGACGACGTGGCCGACTGGCTCGCCGAAGGCCTGGATCAGGCGCCGCACTTCGCCCGTTCCCGGGACGCGCTCCAGCCGCCGGCGGACGGGGCTCCGGTGTTCTTCCTGGCCCCCGCGCAGAGCACCAACAGCGTGCCGCCGGTCGGCAAGCGCCTCGACTGCTTCTTCGCGCTGCGCAAGGAGCCGGCGGCGCTGCCGCGACTGGCCGAAGACTTCCCCCATCCCCGGAACAACTGCCAGTCGCTGGTGCTGATCGCGGGCAGCCACGGCTTCGCGCACGGCAACTGCATCGTGTTCTTCCCCGAGAACGTGGCCGCGCGCGACAAGGTCGAAGAGCAGGCGTACGCGATGTTCTTCTACAACAAGATGCGGAAGATCCACGAGACGTACGCCCTGCCCGGAGCCGAGGCGGTGCTGACCGCCGACTCCGTGCCGCGGGCCTCGACCGGCCTGGCGCCGGAGGTCTGCTTCGAGGCCCGCGCGATCTGGGGCTATCTGCACGACTCCCTGCACTACCAGGGGCGTTGGCCGTTCGATCAGCACATCGCGCTGAAGATGAACTGGTTCGTGGGCCTCCTGGAAGAGACCAAGGTCGATGCCAGGACCGTCCTGGCCTGTGCGGACGGCGGGGTGCCGTTCGCACAGGAGCAGATCGACATGATCCTGCTGGAGCGCGTCTTCCGCTATCCGCTGGCGGACGACGCGACGCGCAACTTCGACTCCGGCACCGGCGTCTTCCTCTACTCCTGGCTGCGCGAGCACGGCGCGCTGACGGGCTCGCCCGAGGGCGGCGGACTGCTGCGGCTGGACCGGGACAAGGCGCTCGACGCCCTGCGCCGGTACGTGGCCACCGTCGAGGAGCTGGAGGAGCGGGTCACCACCGACGACGAGTACCGGGCCGCCGCGAAGGCCCTGGTCCGCGCCTATCTTCCGGAGGGCGAGGCCAAGCAGCGCTACCGGTTCACCGAGGACCAGCGCGTCCTGCTGCGGGCCAAGCGGCCGCTGGCCGGGCTGCCGCCGCTGCGCTTCGCCGAGGCGGAGTGGTGAGTCCGGCCGCGCCCCGTGCGGGCCGCGACGGCCGCCTCGTGGTCCCCGTCCTGTCGTGCCTGATGGTGCTGCTGCTGGCGACCGGATGGGTGGTGTCCGGGAAGCTGGTCAGCGACACCCCGCCGCTGGCCGTCGCGGCCGGCCGCACCGCCGCGAGCTTCGTGGCGATCAGCGCGCTCTGCGTGCTGCGGCCCCGGACCTGGCCCGCGATCCGGGCCGGCGCCGGCCGGTGGCGGGCCGTGGTGCTCCTCGCCTTCCTGGGTTTCTTCGCCTACTACACGGGGACGCTGCTCGGCGTCGACCGGATCGGCGCCTCCCGGGTGGGCCTGGTGGTGTCCCTCCTGCCGTGCCTCACCTTCGCCATCGGCATCGTGGCCTTCCGCGAACAAGCGGGCCCGCGCAAGGTCGTGGGGGCCGTCCTCGCCGTCGCCGCGGCGCTCGGGTATGCGCTGGGCGACGGCCCGGCGGGCGGCGGAGCCGGTGGCGGGGTGCTGGTCACCGGCGTCCTGTTCGCCCTCGCGGGCACGTTCGCCTACGCCCTGTACGGCTACGTCTACCGGCAGCACATGTCCGACGTGCCCCCCATCGCCGCGCTCCCCGCGGTCACCGGCGCGGGCACCGTCATGCTCGGGCTGGCCACCGTCGTCCTCGTCCCGCTGGGCACCATCGGCGCCGGTCAGTGGGCGGGGGTCGCGGCGCTCGGCGCGGTGCTCACCGCGCCGGTCTTCCTGCTCTCCCATGAACTGATCCTGCGCAAGGGCCCGTTGTTCACGTCCGCCGTCGCCCTGACCGTGCCGTTCCTGGTGCGGCTGGGCGAGTGGGCGTGGGGCGAGGCGCCGGCGCCGGGCGCGGTCGACTTCCTGTTCCTGGTGCTGTGCGCCGTGGGCGTGTGGATGACGGTCGCCGCGACGCCCCCGGCGCCGGCTGCGGCGCCCGCCGCGATGCCGCCCGCGGAGGACCACCCGCCCCTGAGCCCGGCCGAACCCGAGAGAAGCACCACGTGACAGCAGCACACGCACCGCGCCCCACCGTCGTCCTGGTGTACCAGCGCACCTCGCTCCCCTGGGTCTTCGACAGCGCGCGGCGAGCCGGTATCGACCTCGTCCTGGTACCGCGTCCCGACGAGACCGTGTCCCCGGACCGGCTGCCGCCCGGCGTGGTGGACGTGCTCCCCCTGGACGTGGAGGGCGATCCGGCCGCGGCCCTGGCCGCCCTCGTCGCACGGCACGAGGACGTGCCGTTCGACGGGATCACCACGCTCTACGACCCGGCCGTTCCGTTCGTCGCCGACGTGGCCGAAGCGCTCGGGCTGCCCGGGCTCGGCAGTGCCACCGCGCGGGCCGTGCAGGACAAGCGGATCATGCGCCGCCGCCTGGCCGGTGCGGGGCTGAACGTCCCCGGTTTCGTCGTTCTGGACGAGCCCGGTACCTGGGAAGCGGCCGCCCGGCTCGACTTCCCGGTCGTGGTCAAGCCGGCCAACGGCTTCTCCAGCCTCGGGGTGACCAAGGCCGACGACGCGGAGCGGCTCGGCGCCGTGGTCGACGAGGTGTGGCAGGTCTGCCGGAGCAAGTTGCACGAGGTCACGGGGCTGGTCGTCGAGGAGTTCCTGGACGGCCCGGAACTCGCCGTGGAGTCCTTCGCCCACCGCGGCACGGTCCACGTGCTGACCATCGGCTACAAGGGCGAGCCGGTCGGCCCGCACTTCGAGGAGGGCGTCTACCGCGCCCCCGCGCCGCTCGCGCCGCGAGTGCAGGACGCCGTGGTGCGCGAGGTCGTCGCGGCCCACGCGGCGCTCGGGGTGACCGACGGCCCCACCCACACCGAACTGCGGCTGCGCGGCGGCGAGCGCCCCTACCTGCTGGAACTCGGCGCCCGCATCGGCGGATCGGGCGTCTCCCACCACATCGCCGAGCACGTCACCGGAGCCGACCTGGCCGCCGACGCGCTGCGCCTGGCCGCGGGCCTCGCCCCGTGTTCCCTGCCCGATGCGCCGGCGCAGCCGGCCCGGGCGAGGGGCGCGGCGGCCAACTACATCGTGCCGTGCGGGGGCTCGGGACGGATCACCGCGCTCCACGGGCTGGCCGACGTGGCCGCGGATCCCCGGGTGGACCACGTCGTCCAGATGCTGCATCCCGGCGACGTCGTACGCCCCTACCCGCACTTCACCGGCTATCCGGCGTTCGTCCTCTCCCACCACCCGACCACGAAGGACGCGGAGGAGTTCCACCGGGACCTGGAGGACCGCATCCGCATCGACTACGCACCGGCAGGGGACGCACAGTGAGCATGCCCGCTCTCGACGACCGCGACGGCGTCATCTGGCTCGACGGCCGGTTCGTTCCCTGGCGCGACGCCCGGCTGCACGTCCTGACCCACGGTCTCCACTACGGGGGCGGCGTCTTCGAGGGCGAACGGGTCTACGACGGCCGGGTCTTCAAACTGACCGAGCACACCCAGCGGTTGCACGACTCGGCGCGGGAACTCGGCTTCGCCATCCCGTTCTCCGTCGCGGAGCTGGACGAGGCGACGCGCGCACTCGTCCAACGGCAGGGCATCGTCAACGGCTATGTCCGGCCGGTGGCCTGGCGCGGCAGCGAGCACATCGGCGTGGCCGGTGCGGGCGCCTCTGTCCATGTCGCCCTCGCCACCTGGGAATGGCCGCATGTCTTCGCGGCCGACGCCAAGGAGCGCGGCATCCGGCTGGGCACCTCGCGCTGGCGGCGCCCCGCGCCGGACACCGCTCCCGTCCGGGCCAAGGCGGCCTCCCTGTACAACATCTGCACCCTGGCCCGCGACGACGCCGACCGGGACGGCTTCGACGACGCCCTGCTGCTGGACTACCGCGGCCATGTCGCGGAGGCCACCGGAGCCAACCTCTTCCTCGTGGCCGGGGAGGTGCTGCACACGCCGACGGCCGACTGCTTCCTCGCCGGCATCACCCGGCAGACGGTGCTCGACCTGGCGGGTGACCTCGGCATCCCCGTGGTCGAACGGCACATCCGCCCCGGGGAACTCGGCCGGTTCGACGAGTGCTTCCTCACGGGCACGGCCTACGAGGTCCAGCCGGTCCGGGCGATCGACGCGCACGAGTACCGGGTGGGCAAAACGACCACCGCCCTGGCGGAGGCGTACGCCGAGCTGGTGCGCTCGGCGGACCGCGGCGCGCCGGCCCGCTGAACGCGGCGGCCCGCCCGGCCGTCAGTCCGCGAGGTCCCCGTCGAGGAGGGCGCAGGCGGTGAAGAGTTCGACGCCCACCCCGATGGCTTGTTCGTCGACGTCGAAGTCGCCGCGGTGCAGGTCGCGGTGGGTGCTCTCGGCGGGCGGGTGGACACCGAGGCGGGCCATGGCGCCGGGGACGTGTGCGAGGTACCAGGAGAAGTCCTCGCCGCCGAGGGACTGCTCGGTGTCCTCGACGGCGCCCTCGCCGCGGCGGGCGGCCATCGCGGAGTGCAGCAGCTGGACGGTGACCGGCTCGTTGACCACCGGCGGCACCCCGCGGACGTAGGTGATCTGCGACTTCGCGCCGTGCAGCGTGGCGACCTCGTCGATCGCGGCGTGCACCAGGTCCGGGGCCCGCCGCCAGGCGTCGAGGTCGAGGCAGCGGACGGTGCCGGAGAGTTCGGCGTGCTGCGGGATCACGTTGCAGGCGTGGCCGGAGGCCAGGCGGCCCCAGGTGACCGCGAGTCCGGCACGGGCGTCGACCCGGCGGGAGAGCAGCGCGGGGACGTCGAGGGCGACCCGGGACGCGGCGGTGACCATGTCGGTGGTCAGGTGCGGGCGGGCGGTGTGGCCGCCGGGGCCGTCGAGGCCGACCTCCAGCCGGTCGCAGGCGGAGGTGATCGGGCCCACCCGCAGTCCGATCCGGCCGGCGTCCACGCGCGGGTCGCAGTGGACGGCGAGGATCCGGCCGACGCCCTCCAGAACGCCGGACTCGATCGCGTCGGGGGCGCCGCCGGGCAGCACCTCCTCGGCGGGCTGGAAGATCAACCGGACCGGGCGGGGCAGGGCGCCGGTGCGGGCGAGTTCGGCGAGGACCAGGCCGGCGCCGAGGACGACGGTGGTGTGCACGTCGTGGCCGCAGGCGTGCGCCCGGCCGGAGACCGTCGAGGCGTAGGGGACCTTCTTGGTGTCCGGGATGGGCAGGGCGTCGATGTCCGCGCGCAGGGCCAGCAGGGGGCGGGTGGGGTCCGCGGCGAGGGCCCGGCCGTCGGCCGTGGCGTCCGGGGTGCCGATGTCGCACATCAGGCCGGTGCCGGTGGCCAGCACCCGTGGGCGCAGCCCGGCCCGCGCCAGCCGCTCCCTGATCGCCTCGGTGGTCCGGAGCTCCTGGTTGCCGAGCTCGGGGTGCATGTGCAAGTCGCGCCGGAACACACTGAGTTCGGCGCGCAGCGCGTCGGGGAGCGTGCCGGGGAGCTGGTCCCCGGCGGGGGTACGGGCGGTGCCGGCATCGCGGGACATCAGATGGTTCACCCGGCGAAGGTTACGGGCCCCGAGGGGGCAACTGTCCCTCGATCAACAAAAGTTCAGCCCGTTAGGGGAAGAAAATCTAGGCCGCTCGGCGCATGGACGGCTTGCGCGAAGGGTATGCAGTAGGGCTTCGTGCGCGGCGTACGCCCTCGCACAGAGGTCCGCCCGTCCTCGGTCCCGCCTCAGCCGGTGGCCATCCGCCGGGTGAAGGACAGCCGCTGGACGTCGCGGGCGGTGCCGGTGACGCCGTCGAGGAAGCCCTGCGCGCGCGGTGAGGCGTGGGCGGTCAGCCACTCCGGGTCGATGTCGCAGACCGCGACCTTGACCTCGGTGCCCCGCAGGGCGAGCGGCAGGGTGTGCACGACCGTGGAGGGGAAGCTGACGATCAGCCGTCCGATCGGGCCGCGCCGGGCGATCAGCTCCAGCGGCAGGTCCGGGCGGACGATCTCCAGACCGGTCTCGGCGGAGAGCCGGCGCAGCTTCTCGGTGCTCTCCTTGCGGTGCGCGAAGTAGCGGGTGGCGTGGTGCGTACGGGCCAGGGCGGCGACCGCGGCCAGATAGCGGTCGGTGTCGACGACGCCGGTCTCCACCAGCGAGGTGCCGACGATGTCGGCGGCGCGGGTGAGCCGGGGCGGGCCGAAGCGGCCGCGGGTCCAGGCGAAGTCGTTGGTGGTGACGCGGACGCCCGGCGGCACCTCGACGGGCATGGAGCTGAACAGCCCGACGGTGCGCCGCCCGCCCTCCGGCGCCGGGGTGAGCCGGCGCCGGGCGGTGGCCGAGAACGGCGCGAAGGCCAGGTCCCGGGCGCCGCGCCCGCTGCCGTTGCGGTGCCAGCGCACCAGCCGTTCGCCCTGGGCGAGTTGGGAGATGAACTCCATGGTGGCGGTGCCGTCGTCGACCACGACCAGGTCGCGCGCCCTGGTGAGGGTGAGCAGCAGCTGGACGTAGCGGGAGAACGGGTCGCCGATGACCACGCGCCCGGCCCGGCGCAGCAGCGGGGTGAGGCCGCCGATGGTGCGCACCGGGGCGGTGGGGCCGCCGCGGGCCTCCTCCCAGCGCACCGTATGGCCTTCGTCGCGGGCGAGTTCGGCCATCCGTCGCAGCTGGCCGCGGGTCATCGGGTCGTGCGGGGAGAGCACGACGACGGTGAGTTCGGTGGCCTGTGCCGTGTGCGCCCATTCCAGGGTGTTCAGCAGCTGCACCGGGCTCTCGACGAAGGCGAGCGTGCCCGTGCCGCGGGCGGTGGGGGTCCGGCCCCCGGCGTCGTCGCGGCGGCGCTGGCGCGGCACCCCCCGGAGACGGTGGGCGGGAGAGACCGCCGTCTCCGGGGGCGGGACCTCGGCGCCGGGCGGGACGGGCTCGGCGCGGGCCCCTTCGGGTGAGCTCACCTTGGCTCCCGTCGGTTCGTCGGTGGTGCTCAGACAGCGGCCGGCTCGGCGGCCTCGGCCTCGGCGACCACACCGGCGACGCGGCGCAGCTTCTTCATCGGGCCGCGCTCGCTGTCGTAGACCTTCTTGACGCCGTCACCGAGGGACTCCTCGATGGTGCGGATGTCGCGGACCAGGCGGGTCAGGCCGCCGGGCTCGACGGAGGCGGCCTGGTCGGAGCCCCACATGGCGCGGTCGAGGGTGATGTGGCGCTCGACGAAGGTGGCGCCGAGGGCGACCGCGGCGAGGGTGGTCTGCAGGCCGGTCTCGTGGCCGCTGTAGCCGATCGGGACGTTGGGGTACTCGTCCTGCAGGGTGTTGATCATGCGCAGGTTGAGCTCCTCGGCCTTGGCCGGGTAGGTGCTGGTGGCGTGGCAGAGCAGGATGTTGTCGCTGCCCAGGACCTCGACGGCGTGCCGGATCTGCTTGGGGGTGGACATGCCCGTCGAGAGGATGACGGTGCGGCCGGTGGCGCGCATGGCGCGCAGCAGCTCATCGTCGGTGAGCGAGGCGGAGGCGACCTTGTAGCAGGGCACGTCGAACTTCTCCAGGAAGGCGACGGACTCGACGTCCCACGGGGAGGCGAACCAGGCGATGCCGCGCTTCTTGCAGTACTCGTCGATGGCGCGGTAGCCGTCCTCGTCGAACTCCACGCGGTGGCGGTAGTCGATGTAGGTCATCCGGCCCCAGGGGGTGTCGCGCTCGATGTCCCACTGGTCGCGCGGGGTGCAGATCTCCGGGGTGCGCTTCTGGAACTTGACGGCGTCGCAGCCGGCGTCGGCGGCGGCGTCGATCAGCGCGAAGGCGTTCTCCAGGTCGCCGTTGTGGTTGATGCCGATCTCACCGGTGACGTAGACGGGGCGGCCGGGGCCGGCCTCGCGGGTGCCGAGGGTGCGGAGGCGGGAGGTGCTGCTCATGGGGAGATTCCTTCGTGTTGATCAGGGATGTGCAGGGGGGACTTGGTCGGGGACCGGTGGGTGGGGGTCAGAGGGACGGGCCCAGGAGCCAGGCGGCGATCTCGCGGACGGCGCCGCTGCCGCCGGGCGTCGCGGTGACCGCGCGGGCCGCGCCGCGCACCACGTCGTGTGCGTTCGCGACCGCCACGGGCCAGCCGACGAGGTCGAAGCACGGCAGGTCGTTGACGTCGTTGCCGACGTAGAGCACGCGCTCGGGCGCGATGCCGGCTTCCTCGCACCACTGCTTGAGGGCGAGGTCCTTGCGGTCGATGCCGTGCAGGACGGGCACCCGCAGCTTGCGGGCCCGGGCGGCGACGACCGGGTTGGTCTCGGTGGACAGGATCAGCAGCTTCAGCCCGTCCCTGCGCAGGGCGGCGACGCCGAGGCCGTCGCCGCGGTGGACCGCGACGATCTCCCGTCCGTCGGCGTCGATCAGCACCCGGTCGTCGGTCTGGGTGCCGTCGAAGTCGAGGACGACGGCGTCGATGTCGTCCCTGGTCGGCAGGGCACCGGGGCGAGGGGCGTCCAGCAGCGGGGCCAGCGCGCGGGCGCGGGCCAGCTCGTGCGGGTCGTCGATCTCCAGCACCCGGGCGGGGTCGGTGCGCACGAGTTCGGTGCGGCCGAAGAAGCGGTGGCCGCCGGCGCGGAAGCCGGCCGCGTCCATCGCGTAGGCGGCGCCGGTCTCCAGCAGGTCCTGGGGGCGGTCCTGGCGGCGCGGCCGGAAGGACTTGTCGTGGTTGACGCCGTGGCCGCCGGCGGGGACCGTCCGGTCGTCGGGGCCGGCGGCTTCGCCGTCGCGCCAGACGAAGCCGTGGAAGGGGGCGACGGTCAGCGCGCTGTCCGCGCCGCCCTCGACGACCGCGGCGGCCACCGAGTCGATGTCCTCGCGGACGAGGAAGGGGCTGGTGCACTGGACCAGCAGCACCGCGTCGACCGTGGTGCGCTGCTCGGCCTCGTAGGCGTCCATGGCGTGCAGGACGGCGGCCTCGCTGGTGGCGGTGTCGCCGGCGATGTCGCCGGGGCGGCGGACGACGAGGGCGCCGGCGCCGCGGGCGGCGGCCGCGATCCCGGCGTCGTCGGTGGAGACGACGACATCGGTGACCAGGCGGGCGGCGCGGCACTCACGGACCGCGCGGGCCACCAGCGGCACGCCCCCGACGGCGGCGAGGTTCTTGGCGGGCACGCCCTTGGATCCGCCGCGGGCGGGGATGACGGCCACAACAGTGGGTGGCATTGCGGGCTCCTCGGTTCGGCTGGGGGTGGGCGACGGGCGGGTGCTCACAGCTGCCCCCAGCGGCGGATGGCGGGGGCGACGCGCTGGACGCCGTGGCGGTAGGCGCCGCGGGCGGCCTCGCGGACCGTCTCGCGGGCGACCCGGCGCAGTCCGCGGGTCTCCCCGGGGGCCTCGTCGTATCCGGCGAGCGGCCCGCCGTGCGGGTCGAGGCCGTGCCGGGCGAGGATGCCGGGGAGGTAGCCGGGGGCGGTGCGGGGGGTGTAGTAGGGGGCGAGCGGCGGCAGCGCGCCGGCCTCGCGCAGCACGGTGACCCGGGCGCGGGCGGCGTCGAATGCCTGGCCGTAGTCCCCGTCGGCGGCGACGCCCTGCCGGGCCAGCCACTGCGGGTCGGGCTCGGGGCGGTGGCCGGCGTCCAGCTCGTCCCAGGAGGCCAGGCAGCCGGAGCCGAGGAAGTGGTGGTTGCCGAGGGCCTCGCGGACGCCGAGGTCGGTGAGGACGGCGGTGGGGATGCCGCGGTGCAGGGACTCCAGGGCGGCGGTCGAGCTGACCGTGACCAGCAGGTCGGTGCGGTCCAGGACCTCGCCCATGTTGCCGTACACCAGGCGGCAGTTGGCGGGCAGTCCGCCGGGCACCTTGGCGGCGAGCTTCTGGTAGGGCAGTTCCTCGATGTGGGTGGTGTGCTCGCCCGGCTTGCTGCGGAGCTTGATCAGCACCTCGCGACCGGGGTGCGTGCGGGCGTGCTCCACCGCCCTGCGCAGCAGGTAGCCGCGGTCCGCGCGGCTCTCCGGGACGGAGGGCTGGGCGGCGAACACCACGGTGTAGGGGCTGTTCTCGCCGGCGTAGCGCGCGCCGCCGAGGAAGGGCAGGGCGCATTCGACGACGCTGTGGTCGTCGGCGCCGACACCGCGGTAGACCTCGCGGAAGCGGTCCGCGTCGTGCCGGGAGTTGGCGAGCACGACATCGGCGCCGTGCCGCAGCAGCAGCCCGTCGGCGAGCTTCTCGTAGACCACTCCGACGTAGCCGGTGACGACGACGGGGCGGTGCTGTCCGGTGGCGGCGGCCGGAGCCGCGGCGCTCCAGGCGTGGGCCAGGCCGTGCAGCATCGCCTGCACCGCTCCGCCCACGCAGGCCAGCACGAGGACGTCATAGCGCGTACGGTCGAGGGACCGCACGAAGTCGACGCCCCGGATTTCGCGCAGCGAGTCCGCACGGGCGCCGACCTCGTCGAGCTGGCGGACCGTGGGAGTGGCGCGGCCGCGGAGGAGGTACCCGTCGAGCCGGATGTCCGATTGGAGCCGGTACGCTGTCATAGCGCCCCATTTCCATCGGGTGTCCGAGTCGGCGAGCACGGCTACTCGCGGCGTGGAATCGGTACGTGATGGCACGTCGAAGACGCTAGGAAGGCATTCCGTTTGGCGGGCCAACTGGGCCGCAACAAAGGGTTAACAGCGGGTCGACGAATGACGAACCGGCCCGATAGTCGGCCTGGTTAACCATCCCGCCATTCTTCGTTCACCTCGGTGTCCGCACCCCGTAAAGACGAATGCCGGGCACCGCGCCTAACGTCACCCGGGTGGTTAAGCTCTCCGTCATCGTGCCGTTCTACAACGTGCAGACATACGCGCCCGACACCCTGAAAAGCCTGGCGGCCAATGCCCGCGAGGATTTCGAATTCCTGCTCGTCGACGACTGCTCGCGCGACGAGACCCCGGACATCCTCGCGCGCGCCGAACGTGAGCTGCCGGGCGCCAGACTGCTGCGGCACGCACAGAACGGCGGCCTGGCCACCGCCCGCAACACCGGCCTGGACGCGGCCCGCGGCGAATACGTCACGTTCCTGGACGGCGACGACTGGCTCGCCCCCGGCTACTACCCCCAACTGCTCTCCGCCATCGAGGAGTTGGGGTGTGACTTCGTCCGTACGGATCATGTGCAGTGCACCGCCCGGGCGCGCACCGTCCACCGGGTCCCGCACGGCCGGCGCGGGGTGGTGCTGGACCCGCGCGCGGTGATCCTGCCGGCCGACCGCTCCACCTCCGTCGACTACGCCTACGCCTGGGCCGGGATGTACCACCGCCGGCTGCTGGACGACGGGGTGCTGCACTTCAAGGACGGGCTGCGCACCGCGGAGGACCGGCCGTGGATCTGGCGGCTGCACCGCGAGGCCTCCTCCATGGCGGTGGTCGGCCTGCTCGGCGTTTTCTACCGGCGCGGCGTGGCGTCCTCGCTGACCCAGATCGGAGATGTGCGGCAATTGGACTTCATCCGCGCCTTCGACCAGGTGATCGAGGAAACCGCCCAGGACCGCGATGCGGAATTCCTGCTGCCCAAGGCGGTGCGCACCTATTGCGCGATCATTTCCCACCACCTCGGTTCGATCGAACGTTTCGAGCCGCAGGTCGCCCGTAAATTGCGCGCGATGAGCGCGGCGGCCATGAAACGCATGCCGCAGGACGTACTGAAGGAAGCCCTGGATTCCATGGATGTGCAGCGCGCGTCCCGGCTGCGGCGACTGCGCCGCCGCCCGGCACCGGCGGAGGTCGCCGCCTGATGTCCACCCGACCCCGTACCCAGATCTTCCTGGCGTCCACGCTCTACGGCGCGGCGACCCTCGCCGCCGCCCTGGACGCCGACTGCTTCGCCCCGGCCGACCGCCGACTGCTGCTGGTCAGCAACAACGCGACGACCCCGGAGACCAGCCCCGCGCTGGACACCGTGCCCGGCTTCGAGCGGCTGCGCGGCCGCTTCGACCGGGTGCTGTCCTGGAACGAGACGATCAGCCCCTTCCACCCCGGCGGCTGGTCCCCGCGCGCGGACGACGCCCCGCTGTGGGAGCGGCACCTGCGGCTGCTGTGGGGCCTGGGCGACGACCACGTCGAGCTGATCGTGGAGTCCATCCAGGTCAACCCGGCCATGGCCCTCGCCCAGCTGTTCCCGGACGCGCCGATCGACGTCTACGCCGACGGCCTGATGAGCTACGGCCCCACCCGCAACAAGCTCGACCCGCTGATCGGCACCCGGATCGGCCGGCTGCTGCACCTGGACCTGGTCCCGGGCCTGACGCCGCTGCTGCTGACCGAGTTCGAGGTCGAGCCGCAGACCGTGCCGACCGACGCCTTCACCAAGGTGCTGTCCGAACTCTCCGACGCCGCCGGGGAGCTGGCCGTCCCGGACGGCGGCGCGCTGCTGCTCGGCCAGTACCTCTCCGCGCTGGGCATCCTCACCCCCGAGGAGGAAGAGGAGCTGCACGTGCGGATGCTGCGCGGCGCGGCCGAGCGCGGCCACCGCGAGATCGTCTTCAAGCCGCACCCCTCCGCCCCGGCCCGCTGGTCGCGGCTGCTGGAGCGGGAGGCGGAGAAGCGGGACCTGGCGCTGACCGTGCTGGAGCATCCGGTGCCGGCCGAGGTGCTCTACCAGCGGATGCGGCCCGCGCTGGTCGTCGGCTGCTTCTCCACCGCGCTGCTGACCGCGGCCACCTTCTACGGCCTGCCGACCGCGCGCACCGGCACCGGCCTGCTGCTGGAGCGACTCACCCCGTACCAGAACAGCAACCGCATCCCGGTCACGCTGGTCGACGCGCTGGTGCCCGACCTGGGCGACCGCAGCGAGCGGCCGCGCGCCTTCACCACCGCGGACGCCGTCGGCGGCCTGGTCACCGCGGTGGGCTACGCGATGCAGCACCAGATGTACCCGCAGCTGCGACCGCACGCCGAGCGCTATCTCGCGGGCGGCCTCGACCAGTTCACCTGGCGCTACTTCAAGCGCCGCCGGCTGACCGCGCTGGCGCTGCCCGGCGCGATCCCCTCCCAGCTGTCGTTCATCCCGCGCAACGCCACCGTCCGCCGGGTCGCCCGCCGGGCGCGCGCGGTGCAGCGGCGGCTGAAGAAGCGGGCCGCGTTCGGATGACCGCCTCCCAGCTGACGCCCGGCGCGCCGCCCGCCCCGCCGGCCGCCGTCGCCGCCCCGCAGACCGTCATACGGGGGCGCAGCCGTGACGGATCGTCGCGGCTGCGCGCCCTGGACGGGCTGCGGCTGCTCGCCGCGCTGATGGTCGCCGGGTACCACTACGCGGGGCGCAACGGCGAGATATCCCAGGCCTGGGGCGGCTCGCCCGCCCACCAATTCCCCACCCTGGCACCGCTGTTCGCCTACGGCTGTCTGGGCGTGCAGATCTTCTTCGTGATCAGCGGCTTCGTCATCTGCCTCAGCGGCTGGGCCCCACCCGTCGCCCACCACCGCCCTTCAGCGGACCGGGCCACGCCCGGACAGCGACGACTGCGCGCCTTCCTCGCCTCCCGCGTCTCCCGCCTCTATCCGGCGTACTGGGCCGCGATCCTCCTGATCACCGCGGTCTTCGCGCTCCCCTGGGTCGCCTACAAGGCGCTGCCGCCCAGCGAGGTGCTCACCAATCTGACGATGCTGCAACAGCCGCTGGGCGTGGACCGGGTGCTCGGCGTGTGCTGGACCCTCTGGGCGGAGATGCGGTTCTACGCCCTCTTCGCGCTCTGCGTCGTGCTGCCCGGCGCGACCCGCGGCCGGGTGGTGCTCTTCTGTGCCGGCTGGACGCTGGCCGCCGCCCTCGCCCAGGCCGCGCACGAGCCCTTCCTCGACACCGCGCTGATGCCCGAGTACGCCCCGTTCTTCATCGGCGGCATCGGCCTGTACCTGCTGCACCGCTACGGCGCCCGCGACCCGATCGCCTGGGCGATCGTGCTGGTCAGCTGGCTGATCGGGCAGCATTACGCGGTCGCCGGGCTCTGGCACGCACCGTCGGCCACCGCGTTCTCCTACCGCTCGACGGCCGTCATCATCGCCGTCGTCACGCTCGGCTTCGCCCTCGTCGCGGCCGTCGCGCTGGGCCTGCTGCGGGTCAACTGGCGCTGGCTGACCGTGGCGGGCGCGCTGACGTACCCGTTCTACCTCGTCCACGAGCACCTGGGCTGGGTGGTGGTAGGCGCCCTGCACCGGACCCTCGGCCTGCCCGCGTACGTCACGCTGCCGCTGACGGTGGGGCTGATGCTGCTGCTGGCGTGGCTGATGCACCGTTTCCTGGAGCGCCCGCTGACGCCGGCGCTCAAGCGCGCGATCAATCCGCGGCGCCCCGCCGTGTGACCCCGCGGCCGGCGGCGGGGCCGGGGGCGCGCGGACCGCACCCGCCCCCGGCCGCCTCCCGGTCGTCGCCTCGGCGCCGGCCTACCTCCCGGTCGTCGCCGCGACGCCGGCCACGATGATCCGCAGCCCCTCCTCGAAGCTGCGCTCCAGGTCGCCGAACATCTCGTCGCCCGCGCTCACCGCCAGCGGATACTCCTCGCCGAGCCGCTGCGAGCGGCTCGCCAGGTCGTAGGCCGGATCGCGGCTCTCCGGACGGCGCTCCGCCGGATCCCCCGGTTCGGGATAGACCGACTGCTCCTCGATCACCACGCCGACGGTGAAGTTGTAGGCGGTCCACCATGCCCGCGCGGCCTGGTACGCCGAGAAGCCCGCCTTCGTGAGCAGGCGCAGCAGGGCGTCCAGCGGCATGGCGTAGCTCTCGTCGGTCATCCGGGTGCCGCTGAAGACCTTGCCGCCGTCGCGATAGCCGAGCAGCCCGCGGCGCAGCGTCCGGCAGGCGTCGGACAGCGCGTCCTGCCAGGTCTCGTCGGGCCTCCTCCCGCCGGGCTCCGGCTCCGACAGCGGCGCGGTCATCCGCCGCAGCATCTCGGTGGCCATCTCGTCCAGCAGCTCCTGCTTGTTCTTGAAGTGCCAGTACAGGGCGGGTGCCTGGACGTTCAGCTCCTTGGCGATGCGGCGCAGGGTGAGCCCTTCGAGACCCACCTCGTTCAGCAGCCGCAGGGCGGCGTCCGCCACCAATTTCCGGTCGATGCGAGAAACCATGTTGACAACTTAACACCGTTAAGGCCATGCTCGGCACATGGAACTTAACACCGTTAAGGACAGCCGCACGGCGGACACCCTTCCCGCGACCGTCGACGTACTGATCACCGGCGGGGGCCCGACCGGCATCGCCCTCGGCATCGACCTCGCCCGGCGCGGCGTAAGCGCCCTGATCGTCGAGCGGCAGGACCACCTCTCCCCCGGCGCCCGCGGCACGGGTCTCCAGCCGCGCAGCCAGGAGGTCTACGAGGACCTCGGCCTGCTGGCGGCGGCCCGCGAGGTCGGCGGCCTCTACCCGCCGACCGCCCTGTGGGAGAACGGCCGGATCACCGAGGTCCACGAGATGATCGAGCGGGTCGCCCCCACGCCCGACGCACCCCACTCGAACGCGCTGATGATCCCGCAGTTCCGCAACCTCCAGGTGCTCCACACACGGCTGACGGAGCTGGGCGGCAGCGTGCTCTTCGGCACCGAACTCACCGAGTTCTCCCAGGACGCGGACCAGGTGACGGCCCGTCTGCGGCGGGCGGACGGCACCGAGCACACCGTGCGGGCCGCCTATCTGGTCGCCGCCGACGGCGGGCGCAGCACCGTGCGCCGGGCGCTGGGCACCGCGATGAGCGGCCCGGACCTGGAGCCCGGCGTCGCCCTCCTCGCCGATGTGCGGATCGACGGCCTCGACCGGGACCACTGGCACCGCTGGATGCTGCCGACCGGCGGCTTCCTCGGCCTGCTCCCGCTCGCCGGCACCGACCTCTTCCAGACCATGATCGCGGGCCCCGGCGGGACGCCGGACACCTCGCCGGAGACCATCCGCGCGCTGATCGCGGAGCACACCCATCTGACGGCCGAGCAGATCCGCGACGTGGTGTGGACCTCGCTCTTCCGCCCCCGCGCGGGCATGGCCGACTCCTACCGCGAGGGCCGGGTCTTCCTGGCCGGTGACGCCGCGCACGTGCACTCCCCGGCGGGCGGCCAGGGCCTGAACACCAGCGTGCAGGACGCCTACAACCTCGGCTGGAAGCTCGGCCTGGTGCTGCGGCACGGCGCCCCCGACACCCTGCTCGACAGCTACGGCACCGAGCGCCGGCCGATCGCCGCCCACATCCTGGAGACCAGCACCCGGCTGCACCGCTCGCGCAGCCTGCGCCGCGGCCGGGATCTGCACCAGCTCGGCCTCGGCTACCCCGACAGCCCGCTGTCGCGGGAGCTGCGCACGGACCTCGCGGTGGGTGTGCCGGTGGCCGGCGACCGGGCCCCCGACGCCCCCTGCCGCACCGCCGACGGCAGGCCCACCCGGCTCTTCGACGCCTTCCGGGGCCCGCACTTCACCCTGCTCGTCCTGGGCGGCGCCACACTGGACGCGACCGCGCTGCCCACCGACCCCACCCTGCTGCGGATCGTCCGCGTCGACGGCCCGGCCGCCGATCTGCGCGACGCCGACGGCCATGTCCGCGACGCCTACGGCAGCGCCCCGGCCGTCCTCCTGGTCCGCCCCGACGGCTATCTCGCGCTCGGCGCCCCGGACGGGGACGCCACGGCCAAGGTGTCCGCCGCCCTGGCGGACCTCCTCGGCACGGCCGCCCTCCAGCCGGCCGGATGACCTCGGCCGCACGAGGCCGCACCGGCGGACCCACGCCGGCGCGGCCTCGTGACCGGGGTACGGGCGCCTTGAGCGGATGGGGCTGTCGTGCCCGTGCGGTCACCCTTCACCCTGCGGGCCGTGCGGAGCGTCGGTTCGGGAGGGCGGGGAGGGTGGTTCGTCCCGGCCCGTGCGGCGGCGCAGGGCCTTGCGGACGAAGGTGACGGCGTACTCGCCGACGAGGATGCCGAGCAGGCCCGTCAGCGAATTCCACGGCGGGGCGGGGGTGGGCACGCCCATCAGCCAGTACAGGGCGCCGGCCACCAGGCCGAGCCCCAGTGCGGCCCCTGCGCGGGCCGCCGTACCGGACCAGCTCACGCGACGGCCCTGAGCACTCCGTAGCCGATCAGCATGCCGGCCAGGCCGACGAGCCCGAGCAACGGCGGAGCGGGCGAGGGGAACCTCACCAGGCCGTACATCACACCGACCCCGGCACCGGCCGCCAACGCCTCCAGATAGGCCATGCCACGCACCACCTTCCCTCAGCTCCCCGTGCCGCCCCCGGCCACGAGCCGACGCGGCGGCGAAGCGGCACGAAACTCTCCCCGCCGCTGTCTCCCGGAATCAGCCGAGGCCGAAGAGCGCCCGCGCGTTGCCGTAGGCGATTTTGCGGCGATCCAGCTCGCTGATCGCGGTCCGCTCGATCCACTTCACGGCATCCGCGGACGTGGCGTCACGGGACGGTTCCATGTACGGGTAGTCGACGGAAAAGAGGATGTGGTCCGCCCCCACGGTGAGCAACACGTTGTGCAGTGCCTGGTCGGAGAAGTAGCCACTGGTCGTGATCCAGATGTTGTCCGCGAAGTATTCGGCGAGACTCTTCTTGATCTTGCGCAGGGTGGTCATGTCGTACTCGGTCTGCACCCGCCACAGCATTCCCGGCAGCCCTTCCCCCATGTGCCCGAGAATGAGCTTGCTGGTGGGGAAGCGGTCGAAATGCCCACTGAGCAACAGGCGCACCGCGTGGGATGCGGTCTCGGTGGCGAATCCCCATACGGCACCCACCATCTCGTTGTGCCCGTCGTACAGCGAGGACACCGCGGACAGCGGAGGGCGCGGGTGCAGGTAAAGCGGCACATCGAGTTCCGAGAGCGCCTCCCAGAACGGGTAGTACACCGGGTCGTCGAGGTAGCGGCCGTGAGCCGGATCCCCTTCGTTCGTGTAGCCGTTGACCAGGACACCCTTGAATCCGAGGTCCCTCACGGACCGCCGCAGTTCCGCCACTGCCTGGTCGGGCTCCTGCAGCGCGACGGCCGCGAAGCCGGAGAAGCGGTCGGGGTGCTGAGAGACCTCCTTCGCCAGGAAGTCGTTCTGCCTGCGCGCCTCCGCCGTGGCTTCGGCCGGATCGATAACTCCCTGAATTCCGGGGGAAGTCAGCGAGATGATCTGGTGCTCGATGCCGGCCGCGTCCATGACCTCCAGCCGCTTGTCGAAGTCGGGCAGCAACTCCTGAGCCTTCCGGTAATACTCCGGTGTCTGGCCCAGGCTTTCGGCCAGCTTCCGCAGGCTGGCCTCATCCTGAGAAAGGTGGGAGCGCACGACATCCGGGTGCTCGTAGGCTTCTTCGATGGCGATCTTTGGCAGACCGTTGGCCGAAGTCATCGCTTTCCCTTCAGTGGCGGACGGAGGCGCTGCTCTCACGTCACGACGCCGCGGCACGCGGTTCGTGAGAATGTGAGGAGCCCTGGAGGCGCCGGGCGAGGGAAAGAGAACGTCCTTCGCTCTGGGCGACCGACGCCCTCGACACCCGTTCCCTTCATCGTCTCAAGCACGTCTCCCCGGCCTGAGAGAAGCGCTGACCACGCAGGTGAATTTCACCCGATCTGCCTCATGGCCGTCCGGGTCGGCGGGCGCCTCGAATGGGGCGCCCATCCGGCCCGCGGGCTACAGCACCAGCGACAGCAGCAGAACGCAGACGATCCCGACGACCGAGATCAGCGTCTCCATCACCGACCAGGTCTTCAGCGTCTGCCCGACGCTCAGCCCGAAGTACTCCTTGACCAGCCAGAATCCGGCGTCGTTGACATGGCTGAAGAAGAGCGACCCGGCGCCGATGGCCAGCACCAGCAGCGCGGTGTGGGTGGTGCTCATGTCCGCGGCGAGCGGGGCGGCCAGCCCGGCGGCGGAGATGGTGGCCACCGTCGCGGAGCCGGTCGCGAGCCGGATGGCGACCGCGATCAGCCAGGCCAGCAGCAGCGCGGAGACGTGCCAGCCCTTGGAGAGGTCCAGGATCATCTGGCCCACGCCGGCGTCCACCAGCGTCTGCTTGAAGCCGCCGCCCGCGCCCACGATCAGCACCACGCCGGCGATCGGCCCGAGCGACTTCTCGACGGTCGTGGCGATCCGGCCGCGGGTGAAGCCGGCCGCCCGCCCCAGCGTGAACATCGCGACGATGACGGCGGTCAGCAGCGCGATCAGCGGGGAGCCGACCACGTCGAAGATCCGCTGCACCCCGGCCGCGGGGTCGTCGACGACGATGTCCACCAGCGCCTTCGCCAGCATCATCACCACCGGCAGCAGCACGGTGGCCACCGTGATCCCGAAGCCGGGCCGCTTCGCCAGGTCGTCGGTGCCGCGCTCGGGCACCAGGTTCTCGGGCGGGCGGACGTCCACCCAGCGGGCCGCGTAACGGGAGAAGACCGGACCGGCGATGATCGCGGTCGGGACGGCGACGACCACACCGAGCGCGAGGGTGACACCGAGGTTCGCGCCGACCGCGTCGATCGCCGACAGCGGCCCGGGGTGCGGCGGGATCAGCCCGTGCATGACGGACAGTCCGGCCAGCGCCGGGATGCCGATCCGCATCAGGGAGAAGTTGCCGCGCCGGGCGACCAGCAGCACCACCGGGATCAGCAGCACGATCCCGACCTCGAAGAAGATCGGCAGCCCGACGATCCCGGCGATCAGCACCATCGCCCAGGGCATCGCGCCCCGGCCCGCCCTCGCCAGGATCGTGTCGACGATCTGGTCCGCACCGCCGGAGTCGGCCAGCAGCCGCCCGAGGACGGCACCCAACGCGATCAGCACCCCGGTGCCGGCGACCGTCGTACCGAGCCCCGTGGTGAAGCTGGTGATGGCCTTGTCCAGCGGCGCTCCGGCCACCGCGCCGAGCACCAGCGAGCCGATGATCAGCGACAGGAAGGCGTGCAGCTTGAACTTGGTGATGAGCAGGACGATGACGGCTATGCCGGCCAGGACGGCGATGCCCAGCTGCGCGTGACCGGCCGAGGTGATCGGCTCGGTCGCGTCCGCTGCGAGCATCTCCACGCTGAGATGTGCCACGGCGATTCCCTTGGTTGGACGGAGGGGGAAGCAGGGAGACGGTGCTGCGGTGGGGGGGGGTGTGGGGGCTACCCGGCCGGTACGGTCCTCGCGCGCAGCGCGCTGACGGCCCGTCCGGCGATCTGCTCCGGGGTGCCGGTCACGTCCACGGCGACGCCCGCCTCGTCGCGCCCGAGCGGTTCGAGCGTGGCGAACTGGGAGTCCAGCAGCGCGGCCGGCATGAAGTGGCCGGTGCGCCCGGCCATCCGCGCCCCGATCAGCGCGCGGTCCCCGGTCAGGTGCAGGAAGACCAGGCCCGGAGCGGCGGCGCGCAGCCGGTCGCGGTAGCCGCGCTTGAGCGCGGAGCTGCTGACCACCCCGCCCCGCCCGGCCCGCCCGTGCGCCCAGGCGCCGATGGCGTCCAGCCAGGGGCCGCGGTCGTGATCGTCCAGCGGGATGCCGGCCGACATCTTGGCGATGTTCGCCGGCGGATGGAAGTCGTCACCCTCGGCGTAGGGGACGCCCAGTGCGGCGGCCACCAGCGGGCCGATCGTGGTCTTGCCGGTGCCGGCCACACCCATCACGACGATCACGTCGGGGCTGCTCATCCCGTGGTACCTCGCTGTCCTCATCGACCCCGTGCGGACCCCACTGAAACCCATTAGGTACGACGTATTCAAGAGCCTGTGATGCAAACGTCATACTTAATTGGCCGGGGTGCGGGACCGTAGGCTTGGCCCATGGCAAACGAGGGGAAGGGACTGCACGCCCGTGTACTGGAGTCCCTCGGACCCGCGATCACCGCGGGCGACTACCCTCCGGGCACGGTCTTGCGCACGGACGAGCTGGAGCAGCGCTTCGACGTCTCCCGCACGGTCATCCGCGAGGCGGTCCGGGTACTGGAATCCATGCAGCTGGTCGCCTCCCGGCGCCGGGTGGGCGTGACCGTCCGCCCCACCGAGGAGTGGAACGTCTACGACCCGCGGGTGATCGGCTGGCGGCTGGCCGGCCGGGACCGCCCCCGGCAACTGCGCTCACTGACCGTGCTGCGCTCGGCCGTCGAACCGGTCGCCGCGGGCCTGGCCGCCCGGCACGCCTCCCCCGCGCACTGCGCCGAACTCACCGAGCACGCCATGGGGATGGTCGCCACCTCCCGCGGCCAGCAGCTCGACGCCTACCTGGTCCACGACGTGGCCTTCCACCGGATCGTGCTGACCGCCTCCGGCAACGAGATGTTCGCGCGCCTGGGCGACGTGGTCGCCGCCGTCCTGACCGGCCGCACCCACCACCAGGTGATGTTCACCGACCCCGACCCGGCCGCGGTCACCCTGCACGTCCAGGTCGCGGAGGCGGTACGCACCGGCGACGCGGCCCGCGCCGAGTCCCTCACCCGCGAGATCACCACCGGCGCCCTGGCCGAACTCGACGTCCTGGCCCCCTAGTTGTCACCCGCCGCCCGGGCCCGCCTCAGAACAGCGGCTGCTGGCCCGGGATCGGCGGCTCCTCCGGATCGAACAGCTTCTCCGCCGGCGCCATCATCGGCGCGATCCGGCGCGAGCCCGGACAAGAGATCAACTCCAGCACCGTCCGCCGCCCCGGCGGATCATGACGGGCGAACCGCCCACCGACGACGGCGATCTCACGAGTACAGACGGGGCACGCCCGCCGGGGTGACGACATACCCCCAGTCTGACGCAGCCCCCACGCAGGGAGCACGGGCTGCCGCCCCGCACGGGTGGCCCGGCCGTCTCAGGCCCCAGCCTTGAAGCGCGACCAGACGATCTTGCCCAGCGGCTCCCGGTCCTCGACACCCCAGCAGTCGGCGAGCATGTCGACGATCATCAGGCCCCGTCCGGTGATGTCGGTGTGCGCCGGATGCCCGACCACCGGCAGAGATGCGCGGCAGCCGCAGCGGCCATGACTGTCGTGCACTTCCAGATGTACGAAGTCGTCGTCGGCGGCCATCCGCACCAGAAAGCCGTGGCCGCGTGCGGTGCCGTGGAGAAGGGCGTTGGAGGCCAGTTCGGAGACGCACAGCCGGACGTCGTCCGCCGGCGCCTCCAGTCCCCACGCCTGCAGCGTGGCCACCGCGAAGTTGCGGGCCAGGCCGACCGATTCGGGCTTCGCGTCGAAGAACTTCTGTGTCGGGTCGGGCATGTCGAGCCTCACGTCTCGGTGTCCAGGGCGGTGGCCGGTACCGGGTTTCGGTGGCGACGGTCGGCGGAAGGCGGGCTGGTCGGCCGTGGCCGGAAGACGGCGGCCGAGGGCACGGCAGCCGTACCCCGGCGCCATGACCGCCGCCGTCGCAGGAAGCGGCACCACATGAAGCGTGGCCCGCCCCGCTTCAGCGGCCAATGGCCTGCTGTGGCACTTCCGTTGCACTTGTGTCCCCCCGCCCGCCCGCATCGTGCTTCGATGGCGAACGGAAGGGGGCGACGCGTGACGACGGTGCACCACTGGACCGGCCTGGAAGCCCGGGCGTTACGTTGCGCGCTGCGGCTGAGCGTCCGCGCGTTCGCCCAGCACCTGGGCGTCGGCATCCGTACCGTCTCCAAGTGGGAGAAGCTGCTGTCCGCAACGGAACCGCGGCAGGTCACCCAGGCCATTTTGGACACCGCCCTGGCCCGCTCGGAGGCCGCCGTGCACCTGCGCTTCGAGACGTTCCTGTCCGAGGCCGGCCGGCCCGGCCTGGGCAGCGGCAGGCGCAGCATCCCCGGTGGCCCCAGGGCCTGGGAGTACGAAACGTGGACCGACGACCTGGACCGGGCAATCGTCGCCCTCTCCCGCCAGAACTTCGCCTCCGCCGACAACCTGCTGAACCGGTGGCTGGCACGCTTCCCGCCCGCCGAGCTGGACGACCGGGGCAGGTACTTGTTCGCCCGCTCGACGGCACTGATGGGTGACCTCCAACGGGACCAGGGTGCCGTCCTCGGCCCGCTGTCGGCCCAGCACTCCTATGCCGTTGCCCGCTCCCTGTTCGCACAGCTCGGCATCCCCCGTCGCATCGCGCAGCTCGACCTGTCCCTCGCCGTGGTCGCCGAGATGTCCGGCGAGCTGGAGACGGCTGCCCGCCGCTACGAGAACCTGGCCGTCGACGACAGGCTCTCCCGCCGCGACCGGGCCCGCGCCCGGCTGTGGGTGGGCACCGCGCTGAGCAAGGACGGTGCCCACGGCCATGCCGCCCGGGTCATGCTCGCGGCGACGCGCGAGTTCGAGGACCTGGCCGAGCCCGACGACTGGTCCGTGGCCCACCAGAAGCTCGCCCTCGCCCACCGCGGTGTCGGCGACCTTCCCCAGGCCCTGCACTTCATCGGCATCGCACGCAGCACCGGAGAGGCCGACTCACCCATGCAGCGCGTGCGGTGGGAGACCGCCCACGGTCACATCCTGCTGTCCGACCCCGCCACCCGTGATGATGGACTCCACGTCCTCGACGACGCCGCGAAGGTGGCCGCCCTGTTCGGTCTGCGCCACCAGCTCCGCAGCATCGAGGGCATCCGGATGACGGCCGGAGGGGCCTTGCGCCCCCGGCAACGGTGACCAGGGAGAGACGCGAGTGACGGACGACGAGCGGGCCATCACCGAGGGCCAGCGGCGACAGGCACAGCTGATCTGGGACCACCACCGGATGCACCACGAGGTGCGGCCCGCCGACGCCGCCATCGGCCTGGGCAGTCACGACCTCGGCGTCCCGGCCTTCTGCGCCGAGCTGTACCGAGCCGGCCTGTTCCCGACCCTGGTGTTCTCCGGCGGCGCCAACCCCACGGCCCCCGCACGCTTCCCGCGCGGGGAGGCGGTGCACTTCCGTGAGCACGCGCTCGCTCTCGGCGTGCCCGCGGACGCGGTCCTGCTGGAGCCCGGCGCGAGGAACACCGGGCAGAACATCTCCCTCTCCCGTGAGGTCCTGACCGCGGCTGGGATCACGCCGAAGACCGTGCTGCTGGTCTCCATGCCCTACATGGAACGACGCGCCTACGCCACCGCCCGCAAGGTGTGGCCCGAGGTCGACGTGCTCTGCACCTCGGCGCCGCTGGAGTTCGATGACTACCTGAAGACGATCGGCGACGAGCAGCTCGTGGTCCATCAACTCGTCGGCGACCTTCAGCGGGTGATCGAGTACCCCCGTCTCGGGTTCGCCATCGAGCAGGACGTCCCGCAGGACGTGCTGGCCGCCTACACCTCGCTGATCCACGACGGCTTCACCAGCCGTCTCCTCACTCCTTGAACTGCGGGCTCGTCACCACCGTCCACGACGAACCCCTCCCCCTCCGTCCGCCTCCCTCAGAACGCGTCCGTAGGCACATACGTCCCCCACACCCCGCGCAGCGCCTCGCACACCTCGCCGACCGTGGCGCGGGCGCGTAGGGCCTCGCGCATCGGGGGGAGGACGTTGTCGGTGCCCTCGGCGGTCTTGCGGAGGGTGTCGAGGGCGGTGGTGACGGTGCGGGTGGTGCGGCGGTCGCGGAGGCGGGCGAGCCGTTCGATCTGGCGGGCCTCGATCTCGGGGTCGACCCGCAGGGGTTCGTAGGGCTCCTCCTCGTCCAGCTGGAAGCGGTTGACGCCGACGACGATCCGCTCGCCGGCGTCGGTCTCCTGGGCCAGGCGGTAGGCGTTGCGCTCGATCTCCTCCTTCTGGAAGCCGCGTTCGATGGCGGCCACCGCGCCGCCCATGTCCTCCACCCTGCGCATCAGCGCGAGGGCCGCCTCCTCCACGTCGTCGGTCATCGACTCGACGGCGTAGGAGCCCGCGAACGGGTCGACGGTGGCGGTCACATCGGTCTCGTGGGCCAGCACCTGCTGGGTGCGCAGCGCGAGGCGGGCCGCCTTGTCCGTGGGCAGGGCGATGGCCTCGTCGAAGGAGTTGGTGTGCAGCGACTGGGTGCCGCCGAGGACGGCGGCGAGTCCCTGGACGGTGACCCGGGCGAGGTTCACCTCCGGCTGCTGGGCGGTGAGCTGCACGCCCGCGGTCTGGGTGTGGAAGCGCAGCATCATCGACCTGGGGTTGCGCGCGCCGAACTCCTCGCTCATCACCCGGGCCCAGATCCGGCGCGCGGCACGGAACTTGGCGACCTCTTCGAGCAGCGTCGTGCGGGAGACGAAGAAGAAGGACAGCCGGGGCGCGAAGTCGTCGACGTCCATGCCGGCGGCCACGGCGGTGCGCACGTAGGCGATGCCGTTGGCGAGCGTGAAAGCGATCTCCTGCGCGGGCGAGGCGCCGGCCTCGGCCATGTGGTAGCCGGAGATGGAGATGGTGTTCCAGCGGGGGATCTCCTCGCGGCAGTACCGGAAGATGTCCGCGGTCAGCCGCAGGGAGGGCTCCGGCGGGAAGATGTAGGTGCCGCGGGCGATGTACTCCTTGAGCACGTCGTTCTGGACGGTCCCGTTCAGCCGGCCGGCCGGTACCCCTTCCTCCTCCGCCACCAGTTGGTAGAGCAGCAGCAGCAGCGCGGCGGGCGCGTTGATCGTCATCGAGGTCGAGACCTTGTCCAGCGGGATGCCGCCGAACAGCACCCGCATGTCCTCGACGGAGTCGATGGCCACGCCGACCTTGCCGACCTCGCCCGAGGCGATCGGGGTGTCGGAGTCGTGCCCCATCTGGGTCGGCAGGTCGAAGGCGACCGACAGTCCCGTGGTGCCGTGGGCGATCAGCTGCCGGTAGCGGGCGTTGGACTCGCGGGCGGTACCGAAGCCGGCGTACTGCCGCATCGTCCAGGGCCGTCCGGTGTACATCGACGGATAGACCCCGCGGGTGAAGGGGTAGCCGCCGGGCGCGCCGAGCCGGTGCTCGGGATCCCAGCCGTCCAGTGCCTGCGGCCCGTACACCGGCTCGATGGGCAGGCCGCTCTCGCTGCACCGGACGGTGTCCGACTCATGCGCCATGGATGCATGCCTCCCGCTGAGTGACGGATATCCGCAGTGGTGGTCTTTTGTCCACAGCATGCCCGCAGGTTCGCCGCGCCGCAGCACTGGGCAGAGTCCTCGGTGGCCGGTCGGCCCACCGAGATCGGGGGTGCGCATGCAGCGCAGCAGGGGAAGACGTACGGCGCCCGCGATGGCGGCGGTGCTGGTGGTGGCGGCGCTCGCGGTGGGCTGCCGCCCGGTGACGGTCACCGGCGCGCCGGACGGCAAGCTCGCCCGTTACGCCCCCACCACGCCCGCTCCCCCGCCGCTCGGCCGGCACGGTCCCCCCGCTCCCCGGCACGCCGCCCCCTCGCACGCCGCGTCCGCGCCTGCGCGCGCCCCGCATCGTGCGCCGCGGGCCGCCGCGCCGCTGCCGGCGCCCGGCTCGCACGGCGCGCGGGTCCGCGAACTCCAGGCGCGACTCGCCCAGCTGGGTCTCTTCGGCCGCGCCCCGACGGGTTCCTACGCGGTGGTCACCGCGTCCGCGGTGCGGGGTTTCCAGCGGCGGCAGGGCCTGCCCCGTACGGGTGCCGTGCAGCCCGCGGCCTGGCTCGCCCTGCGCTCGCAGACCCGCCGGCCCACGCGTGCGGAGCTGTATCCGCCCACCGCCCGGCCGGTCGGCGCCCTGGATCCGCGCTGCATGAGGGGCCGGGTGATCTGCATCAGCAAGCGGAGCGACACTCTCGCGTGGGTGGTCGACGGCCGGGTCGTCTCGGCGATGGACGTCCGCTTCGGCTCGCAGTACACGCCCACCCGTGAGGGCACGTTCGCCCTCACGTTCAAGAGCCGCCACCACGTCTCGACGCTCTACCACACGGCCATGCCGTACGCGATGTTCTTCAGCGGCGGCCAGGCCGTCCACTACTCCGCGGACTTCGCCGCCCGCGGCTACCGCGGCGCCTCACACGGCTGCGTCAACGTCCGCGACAGAAGGAAAGTGGCCGCCCTCTTCAAGGCCACCGGAAAAGGCACCAAGGTCGTGATCACCCACTAGCCCCACCACCCGCACCGGAATCCACTGCCCCAGCCCACGAACTCAGTGACCGAAGCGAAAATTGAGCAACCCCCACGGAGGGGATCCACACCCGCGAGAGCGGCGCCGGCTCAGGCGCAAAGATGGGGCGCGGGCAGGGCCGGGGGAACGTGCCCCGCCCGCGCCAGATGCGCTGAGCCGTGGGTACGGGGGGGAACCCCGGCTCCTCGCGCAGCCGATGACCAGTCGGCTTCACTCACTACTGCGTCACCGGTTCGAAAAACGTCACACCTACGTGGCGGGGGCCGCGCTGGGGGCCACGTTCGCGGGATCCGTGGCTGTCGGCGAGGGGGTGGACGTAGCGCTGCTCGGGGTGGCGCCGGGGGAATGGGAGGGGTGGCCTTCGTCGTCCTCGTCGCCGCCGGTGAGACCGCTGTTCGAGCCGGTGGTGCCGCCGAGGCCGGTGCCGCCGCCGGAGCTGCTGCCCGGGTGCTGGTACCGGGCCAGGTAGGCGCGGCAGAAGGCGAGTACCTGCTCCGCGCCGCCGGCCTTCTGTTCGAGGCGGTGCAGCGCGTCGCGGTCCATGCCGTCCCGCTTGCCGGAGGCGTAGCTCTGGCACAGCGCGAGGAGGAGGTTCTTCTTGTCGCCGTGCCCGGGGCTCGCGCCGGTGCCGCCGTTGCCCCGGTGTCCGGGGTCGGGGGTGCTGCTGGGGGGCGTGGTGTCGCCGGGGCGGCTGGGTGTGGGGCTGTCGCCGGGGCCGGCCGTCTTCCCGTGCGGGGTGGGGTCGGGGGTGCTTTCGGTGGTGCCGTCGGTCTGGGCGCCGGGCTCGGGGGTGTCGAGCGGGCCGGGCGATTCGGCGGCCGAGACGCTGGAGGCGGGCTGGGGCTCGCCCCCGCGGAAGGGGGTGGGCAGCACGCCGGTGCCGGCCGCGACGGCGACGCCGCCGATGGCGCAGGCAGCGAGGGCGACCGCGAAGCCGCGCCGCACGGGGCGCCCGAGGCGGGTGCGTTCGGCGACGGCGGTGCCGCGGCCGGCCGGGAAGGCCTCGTCGGCGCCGCGGGCGTGGGCCGCGGTGCCGCGGCCGGCGGTCCGGCGGAAGGCGGCGACGGCGGCCTCCTCGCCGGGCAGCTCGGCCGCCTCCGGCGCCTTGGCGCCGACCGCGGCGGCGGCCTGGAGGAGCTGTTCGAGTTCGCGTGCGCCGTCGCCGTGCCGGGCACCGACCCGTTCACCGCGCAGCAATCGCTCCGCGGCGTCCTTGTCGAGCCAGTTGTAGCGGTCGTCGGCCATCACATGTCCTTCTGCGTTCGTGCGGCCGTTTCCGTCACACCTGGTACGTACGATTCCGCCACGCCGTCGCGGCGTCTTCGCCCTTGTACGGGCACCCCACTCACCGTCCCGCCCCCTCCCCGCGGCCGCCGTGCGGCCCGGCCGGTGGGGGCACCTCCGTCGTGCTCGGCGCCCTCTTCGCCGCCGTCGTGACGCTCGTCCCTCATGCTGTCCTGCGGTGTGTCCCGGCCGCTGTCGGACGTCTCGCCGAGGAGTTCGGCCAGCCGTCGCAGCCCGCGGTGTGCGGCGGTGCGCACCGCTCCGGGCCGTTTGCCGAGCACCTGCGCGGCGCTCTTGGCGTCGAGTCCGACCACCACCCGCAGCACCACGGCCTCGGCCTGGTCCTGCGGCAGCCTGGCTATCAGCCGCAAGGTGCGGCCGGTGCCGAGGGCTTCCATCGCCTCGCCGGCGGTGTCGGACGCGGCGGGGGTGTCGGCGAGTTCGCTCTCGTCGCCGCCGGTCGCCGGGCGGCGGCCGCGCATCCGGATGTGGTCCAGGGCGCGGTTGCGGGCGATGCGCGCGGCCCAGCCGCGGAAGCGGTCGGCGTCGCCGCTGAAGCGCGCGAGGTCGCGGGTGATCTGCAGCCAGGCTTCCGAGGTGACGTCCTCGACGTCCGGTTCGCTCACCAAAGTCCGCACATACCCCAGTAGTCGGGGATGTACGGCGCGGTAGACGGTACGGAACGCCGCCTCGTCGCCGGCCTGTGCCGCCTGCACGGCCACCGTCAGCCGACGGTCGTCCGGCTGAATGTCGTCCCCTCGCACGGGTCCATCCTGTCGCACGCGGAATGTCCGCCGCCCGGTCCTTGCTGCATTGTCGCTCCGCCCGGCCACAACCACCGGGCACCGTGGCTGCACTGCCGGCTGCTTCCGCCGCCGGCCGGGAACCCCCGGTAACCGGGATGTTCCCGCAGACCGTAACGCGTGCGCCGCCCGGTGCCGAACCCGGGAGGGGCCGCACCGCCCGCCGGACGGCACCGCACACCGGCCGGCGGCCGACGGCCCGGGAGCGCGCCCGCGCACGCGGGGAACCCCCGGGGCGTACCGCTGGTCCACCGCGGCCGGAAAGCCCCGCGAACACCGCCCTCACCTGCACGGACGGGCAGATTACGGCGCCGCCCCGGGCCCCGTCCAGACCACTGGCGGTTCGGTGGCCCACACCCCGTGTGACGCTTTCGGGCCGTCCGGCGCTGTACCGGGTAGGGGCCGTCACGGCCCTTCGCGAACGACGGCCGGGGCCTCTCCTGTGGGGGGTGGCGGCCCCGGCCGTCCTCGCTCTCTCCGCGTTCCGCGGACTCTCACCTGATTCACACCCGGTTGGCCAGCGCCTGGAACTGCGTCCAGGACAGCGCGGGCGTCCGCGGGTCCCAGGTCTTCTGTGCCAGCGCCGCCAGCGGCAGCCGGATGCCGGCGGCCACCTGCTGCGGTGTCTGGGCCTGGGAGAGGTCGCACCAGATCGCGAAGCGCGCCCCGGGGATCCGGTCCGGGCCGGTCATGCTCGCGGGCACCGCCACCGGCTGGGTGCCGCGGATGACCATCGGGGTCCAGCTCTGGTAGATCCGCTGGCCGGTCGGGTACGTGAACTGGTTGGGCTCGCCGAGGACGTAGTAGAGGTACTCGTCGTTGAAGTTCATGACGTTGCGGCCCTCACGCAGGAACGACGCGGGATCCCGCTTGCCGGCTTCCTTGCCGGTCCAGTAGTCGACCATCCGGTTCTTGTCGGCGGACACCGCCGGGCTGGAGAAGAAGCCGTCGTTCCAGGCCTCGATGCGGTTCTTGCCCTTGGCCTCGACGGTCTTCTGCCGGTCGTTGAGCCAGCCGGTCGTCAGGTCCTCGACGGTGCCGGCCGAGCCGTACTTCTGCCGGGCGGCCCGGGCCAGCTGCGGATACGAGGTGGACGGGGAGGACGACATCAGCGCCTGGTACTCGTCACCGCCCAGGTGCCAGTAGGCCGGGGCGCCCTTGGGATTGGTGAACAGCTCGCTCATTTCCTTCAGCAGCGAGTCGATCAGCGGGGCGGCCTTGGGGTTGGAGATGTCGATGGCGCCGGGGATCACCCGGCCCTGGGCGTTGCGCAGCCGCAGATCGGGATAGTGGTCCAGCACCGCGCCCAGGTGGCCGGGTGAGTCCAGCTCCGGGACGACGGAGATGTGCAGACTGCGGGCCAGCGCGATGATCTGGCGGACCTGGGCCTTGGTCAGATGGTCGGCGGAGACGATCTCGGGGTGGGTGTCGCTCTGGATGCGGAAGCCCTGGTCGTCGGAGAAGTGCAGCTGGAACTGGTTGAGCTTGAGGTCGGCGATCTCCCGCAGCCGCGCGTCGATCCAGTCCTGGGTGAAGGGCTTGCGGGCGTTGTCCAGCGACATGCCGCGCTGTGGGCGGTCGGGCCGGTCCTCGATGGTGCCCTCGGGGAGACCGCCGGCGGCGCGTACGGCCTGCTTGACGGTGCGGGTGCCGTAGAAGATGCCGGCGTCGGTGGGGGCCGTGAGGGTGAGCCGGGTCCCGGCGGCGGTGAGGGTGTAGGCCTCGTCGGCGGTGCTGCGGACGGGCACGTTGTCCGGCTGGTCCGCGGTGTTCTTTCCGCTCAGCTTCACCTCGATGTCACCCGGCTGCACCGTCTGGTCGCCGTAGACGACGGTCAGCCCGCCGAGGTCCTTGGCCAGTCGCTGGGCCTCGTCGGCGACATTGCTCTTCGCGCCGGCCGGCACCACGACGCGGGCCCCGTCGGAGGGGCGCCAGCCGCGTCCATCGGCCCGGCGGAAGCTGCGGACGGCGGGGATGACCTGCGGAGTTCCGGTCACCGGCGCCCAGGTGGGGGTGGCCGCCGCGGAGGGGTTCATCTTGGCGCTGGTGCTGCCGGGCGGCTCGGTGTCGCCGCCGCCGGAGCAGCCGGCGAGCAGCAGCGCGCCGGTGAGCGCGGCGGCCGGCAGGGCGGACCGGGCGGGGCCGCCGCGGAGGGCCTTCCGGGGGCGGCGGGAGGCCGAGGGCCGCGGGGTGCGCGGCGGCCACATCGGGTTCGGCATCGTGCAATCCTCACTTTTCCGGGCGAAGGCATTGCCAGGTGTGCGGAGCCGGTCGTCCACTGAACGCGCGAAAGCTCTCTCATCCGGGTGAAATTCGCGCATCCGTCGGACAGTGGTCGACAAGCGTCGTTAGCGTGGCGTCTCCAGTGGTCACCCCCTTCACAGGGCTCACCAGGAACCGCCGGATACCGCCGGGGTGCCGTGTCCCACGCACCACCGTCACACCCTCCGCCGCTTCGTCCGCGTCCCGGCTTCGGTCCGCTTCCCCCCAGCTTCCTTCAGCAGCCCGCCCCGCACCCGCCGAAACCCTCCATTCGCATCCGTCCGAGGAGCCCACGCTGTCCGGTGACACCCCGGCCGCCCGGCCGCCGACGCTGCCCCCGCCGCACACGCCCTGGGGCGGCATATCGTCGTGGGTCCGCGGCACCGCGCTGCCGCGCCCCCGTCCCGAGGCACTCGGACTCGCCCGCTTCAACGCGCTGCCCCTGGACGACAACCTCGCCGTGCTCCTGCGCTGCTGCGGCAGCCGCCGTTGGGCCGAGCGGGTCGCCGCGCACCGTCCCTACCCGGATGTGGAGTCGCTGCTCGCCGCCTCGGACGAGGCCTGCTACGACCTGAACGGGGCCGAGCTGGGCGAGGCGCTCGCCGAGGAGTCGCTCTCCCCGCAGCCCCTCGTCGGCGCCCGCGGCCCCGGCACGCTCGCCGCCCACACCGCACTGCGCGCCGCGCACGCCGAGTACGAGCGGCGCTTTCGCCATGTCTTCGTCATCTGTCTGGACGGCTACCGCGACGAGGAGCTGCTCGACCAGGTGCTGTCCGCCCTGCGCACCCGGCTGGGCAACGAGGCGGACGAGGAGCGGGCGGTCACCGCGGACGAGCTGCGCCGGCTGGCCCGCGGCCGGCTGTGGCGGCTGCTGGGGGCCGTGACGTAGCGGATCATCCGCCTTGTCCGGGAATGCCCCGGTTCTCGCTGCTGTGATAGCCCGTTGGGTGCCTGTTTGATCACACCTAAGGACCCCCGCGCGAGGAACCGACAGCTCGTCGATACGATGACGAGCGGCCGGAGGACCGTACCCGGCCGGGCCCGACCGACAGAGAAGCCGGCTGGCGCCCCAATCCCCGCTCCCGGAGGGTTTTTCCGTGCCGGCTGGAACGCTGTACCGCGGCCGGGAAGGCATGTGGTCCTGGGTGGCTCATCGAGTCACCGGCGTCCTCATCTTCTTCTTCCTGTTCGTCCACGTCCTCGACACCGCTCTCGTACGCGTCTCCCCCGAGGCCTACGACAACGTCGTTGCGACCTACAAGACGCCGATCGTCAACGTGATGGAGTACGGCCTGGTGGCCGCCATCCTCTTCCACGCACTCAACGGCCTGCGGGTCATCGCGGTGGACTTCTGGTCGAAGGGCCCGAAGTACCAGAAGCAGATGCTGTGGACCGTTGTCGGTGTCTGGGTCGTGCTGATGGCCGGTGCCTTCTACCCCGTGCTGCAGCACACCCTGCGCACGCTGTTCGGGAGCTGACGCGAGATGTCTGCTGAAACCACCTCCGCTGAGGCCACCGCAGCGGGCGCGTCCGACGGCGTCACGCTCTACGACGTGGACAACCCCGCCCCGGTCATCGAGGCGCCGCGCAAGCGCACCAAGAAGACCGGGAGCGCGTCCCGTGGCAACTTCGAGATGCAGGCCTGGCTGTTCATGCGGCTGTCCGGCATCGTGCTGGTCGTCCTGGTCCTGGGTCATCTGCTGATCCAGCTGGTCCTCGACGGCGGCGTCTCCAAGATCGGCTTCGCGTTCGTCGCCGGCCGCTGGGCCTCGCCGTTCTGGCAGGTCTGGGACCTGCTGATGCTGTGGCTGGCCATGCTGCACGGCGCCAACGGCCTGCGTACGGTCATCAACGACTACGCGCAGCGGGACAACACCCGCTTCTGGCTGAAGATGCTGCTGTACACCGCGACGGTGTTCACCGTCCTTCTGGGCACGCTGGTGATCTTCACCTTCGACCCGAACATCTCCTGAAGCCGGGGCTGACTGGAACCATGAAGATCCACAAGTACGACACCGTCATCGTCGGCGCCGGCGGCGCGGGCATGCGTGCGGCCATCGAGTCGACCAAGCGCAGCCGCACCGCGGTCCTGACGAAGCTCTACCCGACCCGCTCCCACACCGGCGCCGCCCAGGGCGGTATGGCCGCCGCCCTCGCGAACGTCGAGGAGGACAACTGGGAGTGGCACACCTTCGACACGATCAAGGGTGGCGACTACCTGGTCGACCAGGACGCCGCCGAGATCCTGGCGAAGGAGGCCATCGACTCGGTCCTCGACCTGGAGAAGATGGGCCTGCCGTTCAACCGCACGCCGGACGGCACGATCGACCAGCGCCGCTTCGGCGGTCACTCCCGTAACCACGGTGAGGCCCCGGTCCGCCGGTCCTGCTACGCCTCGGACCGCACCGGCCACATGATCCTCCAGACGCTGTACCAGAACTGCGTCAAGGAGGGCGTGGAGTTCTTCAACGAGTTCTACGTGCTCGACCTGCTGCTCCAGGACGTCGACGGCGTCAAGAAGTCCGCGGGCGTCGTCGCGTACGAGCTGGCCACCGGCGAGATCCACGTCTTCCAGGCGAAGTCGATCATCTTTGCTTCCGGCGGCACCGGCAAGTTCTTCAAGGTGACCTCCAACGCGCACACCCTGACCGGTGACGGCCAGGCCGCCGCCTACCGCCGCGGGCTGCCGCTGGAGGACATGGAGTTCTTCCAGTTCCACCCGACGGGCATCTGGCGCATGGGCATCCTGCTGACGGAGGGCGCCCGTGGTGAGGGCGGCATCCTCCGCAACAAGGACGGCGAGCGCTTCATGGAGAAGTACGCGCCCGTCATGAAGGACCTCGCCTCGCGTGACGTCGTCTCGCGCTCCATCTACACGGAGATCCGCGAGGGCCGCGGCTGCGGTCCCGACGGCGACCACGTCTACCTGGACCTGACCCACCTGCCGCCCGAGCAGCTGGACGCCAAGCTCCCGGACATCACCGAGTTCGCGCGGACCTACCTCGGCATCGAGCCCTACACGGACCCGATCCCGATCCAGCCGACCGCGCACTACGCCATGGGCGGCATCCCCACCAACGTCGAGGGTGAGGTCCTGGCGGACAACACCACCGTCGTGCCGGGCCTGTACGCGGCCGGCGAGGTGGCCTGTGTCTCCGTGCACGGCGCCAACCGCCTGGGCACCAACTCGCTGCTGGACATCAACGTCTTCGGGCGCCGGGCCGGCATCTCCGCGGCGGAGTACTCGGCCACCGCCGAGTTCGTCGAGCTGCCCGAGGACCCGGCGCAGCAGGTCATCGACCAGGTCGAGCGGCTGCGCAACTCCACGGGCAGCGAGCGGGTCACCGAGATCCGCAAGGAGCTCCAGGAGACCATGGACGCCAACGTGATGGTGTTCCGCACCGAGCAGACGATCAAGACCGCGGTCGAGAAGATCGGCGAGCTGCGCGAGCGCTACCTGAACGTGTCCGTCCAGGACAAGGGCAAGCGGTTCAACACCGACCTGCTGGAGGCCATCGAGCTGGGCAACCTCCTCGACCTGGCCGAGGTCATGGCGGTCTCCGCGCTGGCCCGCAAGGAGTCCCGCGGCGGTCACTACCGCGAGGACTTCCCCAACCGCGACGACGTCAACTTCATGCGGCACACCATGGCGTACCGCGAGGTGGGCGCAGACGGCGCCGAGTCGATCCGCCTCGACTACAAGCCGGTCGTGCAGACCCGCTACCAGCCGATGGAGCGTAAGTACTGATGAGCACCCCGACTCTCGACAAGCACTCCGAGGCACTGGACGCGGCCGAGGACGGCGCTTCGCACATGATCACGGTCACCTTCCGGATCCGCCGGTTCAACCCGGAGGTCTCGGAGGACGCCAGCTGGGAGGACTTCCAGCTGGAGATCGACCCGAAGGAGCGCGTCCTGGACGCCCTCCACAAGATCAAGTGGGAGCAGGACGGGACGCTGACCTTCCGGCGTTCCTGCGCCCACGGCATCTGCGGCTCGGACGCCATGCGCATCAACGGCCGCAACCGCCTCGCCTGCAAGACGCTGATCAAGGACATCAACCCGGAGAAGCCGATCACGGTCGAGGCCATCAAGGGCCTCACCGTGATGAAGGACCTTGTCGTCGACATGGAGCCCTTCTTCCAGGCCTACCGCGATGTGATGCCCTTCCTCATCACGACCGGCAACGAGCCGACCCGTGAGCGCCGGCAGTCCGCCGAGGACCGCGAGCGCTTCGACGACACGACGAAGTGCATCCTCTGCGCCGCCTGCACCAGCTCCTGCCCGGTGTTCTGGAACGACGGCCAGTACTTCGGCCCGGCGGCGATCGTCAACGCGCACCGCTTCATCTTCGACTCGCGTGACGAGGGCGGCGAGCAGCGCCTGGAGATCCTCAACGACAAGGACGGCGTCTGGCGCTGCCGGACGACCTTCAACTGCACGGACGCCTGCCCGCGCGGTATCGAGGTCACCAAGGCCATCCAGGAAGTCAAGCGCGCACTGATCACCCGCCGCTTCTGACTCCCCCGGCGCTCCGGGCCCCGCCCCGGCCGCCGAACAGCACCGGCACCTCCCGAAGGGCCTCGCCTCCGTACCACCGGGGGCGGGGCCCTTCGGCCTGTTCGTCCGCCGGCTCCCGCGCCGGGTACACGAGCACCGGCGGCAGCGCGTCGTCCACCAGCGCCAGCGGGTGCCCGCAGGAGAAGTACGAGGGGACGAACACCAGGCCCCGCCCCTGGAGATGCAGCTCCCGCTCCACCGGGTAGTCGACCTCCAGCACCGGCGGGCGCCAGCGCATCAGCGGGCCGAACGTGCCCAGCATCGCCTCGGTCCCGGGTCCGTCCAGGGCGTGCCGGCGCACCTCCCGGTCCGCGCCGACTCGTTGGGCGATCCGCGACCAGGCCGGCGCCAGGGCCAGATGGTGGTAGGTCCGCAGGCTGCGCGCCAGCCGGCGCAGGGCGGCCGGCTCGCCCTCGCCGATCCCGCGGGCCCATCCCGGCAGTGCCCGGTGCCCCGACAGCCGCGTCAGCTCGGTCCGCAGCCGCTGCCGCGGGGTGCTCATCACGGCCTCCAGCCCGGGCTCGACCCCGTACCGGGACGCGGACGGGGTGAGGAAGTCGGGGAAGTACCCGTAGGGCGGGACCAGTTCGCACAGCGTCCGCAGCGGCCCCGGCCCGTGCCGCACGGCGTGCTGCCGCCAGGCCGCCAGCGCCGGGTCGGGCCGTCGCAGCCGCAGGCTGTGCAGGCTCAGCACCGTCTCCCACAGCGGGTCGGCCCCGTCGGCCAGCCGCGTACGCGCCAGATCCTGCGCCGTGAAATGCACCCTGAGCACACGTCCCCCTGCTTCTGCGCCACGTCCCGGACGGCGTCACCCCTCCCCGGACGGCGCCGGGACGAGGATCTGTCGGCCGACCGGGCGGCCGCAACCAGAACCGGCGGGTAGCTTGCGGCGGCCGCGCCAACTCGGCTCCTTCGCGCCGGAGTCGGGCCCACGAAGCGGTGACCTACGCCTGCCCGCCCCTCACCTCCAGCACCTTGTCCAGAAAGGCGTCCAGGTTGCGCACGGTGCGGGCGATCCGGTCCTCCAGCGGGAGCGTCTCCTCGTGCCGGCCGGCGAGCTGGGACCGCTTGCGCCCCCGGACGTAGAGGGAACAGGCGAGGTCGGCGCAGAGATACGTACCGACGGTGTTTCCCTGCCGCCCCAGGACGCCGGCCCGCCGCGCGGCCAGCAGGCTGACACCGGATCCCGGGTGCCCGGTCACACAGACCGAACACACCGTCGTCTTCGTGAAGCTCCGCCGCACCCCCTGCGGCACCCGCAGCGTCACCCCGACGAGCTTGTCCCCCCGCGGCGCGACCAGATAACTCCGGTCCGGCGCCCCCGGATCACGCCACCCCAGAAAGTCCAGGTCCTCCCAGGGCAACCCGGCCAGCCCCGGCGGCAGATGCATCCGACTCGCCTCCCCCTTCGAACAGTTGACGAAGGAGGCACGTATCGCTTTGTCACCTACGGGGTCCATGACCTGGGAACTTAGCCGGGCGGTGGGGGTGACGTCGCGTGAATTTCCCGGACGCCCACGGGACGCAGGACCGTCAGACACCCGGCCGCATCATGACCGCGCGCCTCGTCCGGTGCGTGAGCTGCGCCTGCCGGGCCTCGGGGACGTCCACTGGGCGGGCTGAAGCGTGTGCCGCTGCCGCTGCCGCTCCGTGGCGGCAGCGGTGCGGCTGCGGTTCAGCCCCAGGCCTGGTGGCTGCTGTTGCGGCGGCGGACGGAGACGACGATGGCGATGATGATGCCGGCGAGGAGGAGGACGCCGAGTCCGATTCCTCCGTAGAGCATGATCGCCTTCTTGCCGGCCATGGGCGGGTTGGGGTCGAAGCCCTTGCCGGCGGCGTTCTGGGAGGACGCCTTGGGGTCCGGCATCGGCAGCGGGCCCTGTGCCGGGCCGGCCGAGATGGTGCGCCGGAGGGCCGGGCCGGGCTGGATGAAGCCGTAGCCGTAGTGGGCGTCCGGGAGCTTGAGGTGCTTGTCCTTCTCGGCCTGTGCCAATCCCGCGGTCTTCACCAGTCGGTTGGCGATCTGGCCGGGAGTGAGGTCGGGGAACTTCTGCTTGAGGAGGGCCGCGGCGGCGGAGACGTATGCGGAGGCTGCCGAGCTGCCGTCGGCCGACGTGCGGTAGTCGGAGTCGCTCTTGCCCATCGCCACGGGAACCTTCACTCCGGGCGCGAGCAGATCCATGTCCGAGTTGTAGTTGTTGTCGTCGGAGGCCTCGCCGTACTCGTCGACCGACCCGACGCCGATCGCACCCTTGCAACCCACCGGATAGCTCTTCTGCGACCAGCCGTCGTTGCCCACGGCGGCCACGACCACGGCGCCCTTCTTCAGGGCGTACTGGATGGACTCACACATGTCACCCTCCATGTCCCCGCCATAGGACATGTTGATGACGTCCGCGCCGTGGTCGACGGCCCATCGGGTGGCCTGGCCGCTGTTCTTGTACTCCGGCACGGGCAGGATCTTGGCGTCCGGTGCGAGCCCCTTCACGCCCTGGGATCCGCTCGGGCCGTGGCCGTGCCCCGCGATGATTCCGGCCATGGCGGTGCCGTGGTCCCGGATGTCCTCGTGGGCGGAAAGGTGCTTGGCGCCCTCGGCCTCCGTGGCCTTCCCGAAGTCCGGGCCGGGCAGGAACTGGCCCTTGAGGTCCTGGTGGGTCTCCCGGAAGCCGCTGTCGAGCACGGCCACGGTCACGCCCTTGCCGGTGGCCTCCTGCCAGAGCTGCTGGGCCCCGAACGCCTCCAACGGCCACAGATCCTTGCGTACTTGATCCGCGGAGGCGGTACCGCCCGCAGCCAGCAGCAGCGCTCCGGTCAGCGCAGCACCCGCCGTCGCGCGCAGTGTTCGGGTGACCCTCATCCTCGCTCCTTCTTGCTGTGCTCCGGGCGGCATTGTTCCGCCTGAGAAAAGGCCCCGCACACCCGGGGGGTGCGGGGCCATGCCTCATCGGCCGCATGCGACGTTACGTCGGCCTACTCGATGACGCGAGGGGCCACCTTACGGTCGGACGTCCAGGTCTCCTCGTCCTCGACGAGGTAGTCGGGACGCTGCCCGGTGGTGCGCTCCTTGCCCTTCTTGTCCTTGCCCTTGGCGCCGGCGGCGCCCATGGCCGCCTGGTTGCCGCCACGGCTGCGGTGCAGCCCGGAGCCGCCCTGCTTGGCGCCGCCCGCCGGGCCGCCCGGCTTGCCGACCAGGCCGCCGCGGGTTCGTGCCTGCGGGCCGCCGCGCCCGGCCGCACCGGCCGCGCCCGCCTTGCCCGCGCCGAGGCCGCCGCCCGGCATACCGCCACCGCGCATACCGCCGGCCCCGATGGCGCCCGCCGCGCCGATCGCGCCGGGCGCCAGCGCACCGCCGGAGAAGCCGCCGCCCGAGCCGCCGCCGGGCAAGCCGTGCCCCGCGCCCGCCGTGCCACCGCTGATACCGCCGCCGGCCGACGGCGGAGCGAGGGTGCCGCCCTGCACGCTGTCCAGCCCGGTCGTCACCGGCACTTCGGGCCGCACCAGGTGGTGCGGGCTGTCGAAGCCCTTCGGGACGGCATGGCCCGCCGCACCGTTGTGCGAGGCGGAGTCCGACGTCGATGTCTTCGGGTGACTGCCGCCGATCACGGGCATCCGCACCGGAGGCGGCGGCGGGGAGGAGGACGCGGGCTTCGGCCAGTCATCCCCGGGGCCGCCCGGCTCGACCCCCTCGTTGAGCCGCTTGCCCTGCCCCTCGTAATGCGCCGCCAGCTCATCCATCACGATGACCGCCTCGACCTGGCGCTCCTTGCTCAGGGACAGGTTGTCCCGGTTGAGCTCCAGCGCCATGCGGGTGTCCATCTTCGGGTTCTGCATGTCCTGCTTGAACTGGCTGTCGTCGCCCTTTTCGTCCGTGGCCCGGTCGACCATGCCCGGGTCGTGGATCTTGGACATGGTCTCCTTGGCCGCGCGCAGGTTGTGCGCGACGCCGACCTCCGGTCCCGAGGCGCGCGAACCGATGAGCGTGGACTCGACGTTGCGGGAGTGCTGGTAGGTCCGGTCGATCTTCTCCAGGACCTTGCCGGCCTGCCGGCGGAAGGCCTCGGCCGCCGAGCCCTCCCAGTGCGCCGTGGCGTGGTCGACGGCGTCCATGAAGCCCTTGCGGATGCCGCCCTGGCCGTCCTCGCCGGCGAGGCGGTCGGCGGAGGCGCGCCAGTGCTGTCCGGAGGTCTCGATCGCCTCGGGGTGGGCATTGGCGATCATCGCGCGGAGTGCGTCGATGCCGTGGTGATGGAAGTCCGAGGGTGAACGGGGGGTCAAGTGCTGTCCCTTGAACGACTTCAGCCGTTCTTCCCGCTCGTGGTTCTTGCGCTGCTGCTCCATCGCCTTGGCGTTGTCGTACTCCTGCTTGGCGTCAACCATGCAGGCCCCCCTTCCTCTGCGGCTCCGTCTTTCGTGCGTGCATCCCGCGGCCGCTCAGCCGTTCATCGACGTCTTGGTCTCGTGTTCCTGGTCCTCGTACGCACCACGGCTGGCTTCCGTCTTCTCGCCGAACTGGTGGATGAGGTCCTGGAGCGCGTTGATGATCTGCGACATGTACTCCTGCATGCCGTCATGGGCCTTGGCGAGTTTCCCCGCCTCCAGGAAATCGACGCCGAATGCCGACTTCGGGATGGTGGTGCTGTATTTCACCTTCTGGCTGGGTTCATCCATATCGGCCCGGAGGCGCCGGAGCTGGCGTACCACGCCGTCCAGTTCGTCGAGGTCGACCTTGAACCGCTCGCTCATTACCGCTCTCCCCGTTCCCCGTTCGTCCCGCTCGCACCGCCCCGCAAAGCCGTCACGCCAAGGACCATATGAAGTCAATAAATACTAGGGAGTTGAGCCCGGTCACTGCAAGATCGAATGTCGGCATCTGTCCGGATTGACGCGGGATGACGCCTCACTTTGTAGACCGGTTGTTACCTCCCAGGCGCAACCGATCCGCTTCGTGATCACTGGGGCGATCACGCGTGCAGTGAGGCGAGTTCGACGACCGCGATGTCCGGTGGGGCGCCCAGGCGGACCGGTGGGCCCCAGGTGCCGGCGCCGCGGGTGACGTAGAGCTGGGTGTCGCCGTAGCGCTGGAGGCCGGCGACGGTGGGGTTGGTGGCGGCGGCGAGGTAGGTGAGGGGCCACATCTGGCCGCCGTGGGTGTGGCCGGAGAGCTGGAGGTCCACCCCGAAGCGGACGGTGTCGTGGATGGTGACCGGCTGATGGGCCATCAGGACGACGGGGCGGGTCTCGTCCCGACCGCTGAGGGCACGGTCGTAGTCCGGGCCCGCCTGTTCTGCCTGGCCGGCGATGTCGTTGACGCCGGCCAGGTCGAAGCCGGGGAGTTCGGTGCGGGCGTTCTCCAGCGGGTGGATGCCCAGTTCGCGTACGTGGTCGATCCATTGGTCGGCGCCGGAGTAGTACTCGTGGTTGCCGGAAACGAAGTAGGCGCCGTGCCGGGAGCGCAGGTCGCGCAGGGGTTCGGCGGCCGGGCCGAGGTCGGCGACGCTGCCGTCGACCAGGTCGCCGACGATGGCCACCAGGTCGGGGTGGGTGCTGTTGACGGCGTCGACGACGCGGCGGGTGTGGGCGCGGCCGAGGATCGGGCCGAGGTGGATGTCGCTGACGACGGCGATGCGGTAGCCGTGGGCGGCGCGCGGGAGTTTGGCCAGCGGGATCGTCACGCGTTTCACCACCGGGCCGCGCAGGGTCGTCGCGGTGCCGTATCCGACGGCGGCCGTGGCGGCCAGGGTGGCGCCGGCGGCGACCGTCCGGGCGAGGAAGAGCCGGCGGGGCGGGGCCGGGGCGGCCGGGAAGGTGGGAGCGGGGGCCGGGGCGGGGGCGGGGGGTGCCTCGGCCGTGGGGGTGGCCGGGGGGTCGGGCTCGGTGCGTTCGCGGCGGCGCAGGGCCCACCGGACCAGGGCCCGGACGGCCTCGCCGGCCAGCAGGGCCAGTGTGAGATAGAGCACCATGGCCAGCCACAGGTAGCCGGGCCAGGCCAGGGCCTGCTGGACGGGGAACGGGGCGCCGACGCGGCCGGCGAGCAGGGCGGCCAGGGCCGTCAGCGGGAGGACGAAGGCGGCGACGGTGCCCGCGCGGCGGGGCAGGCCGCCCGGTTTCGTGGTGTCACGGACAAGTCGGCACCACAGATAGCGGTGCACGCCGAAGAACAGTCCGAGCACCGGTACCACGATCAGCGCGAAGATCACGGCGGCTCCCGTCGCGGTGGCTCAGGAGGCGGGTGGGGAAGAGGGGGCGGGCTGGTCAGCGGCGTGGTCGGGGGTCTCGCGGCGCAGTGCGCGGACTCCGCGGAACCCGATCACCCCAATCCCCGTCCCCAAGAGAAAGGACACCACCGCGAGCAGCAGATGGACGTAGAAGTAGGCGGTCGGGTCACCCGCGTCGTCGAAGGCGAGACCGCTCCCGTCCTGCCAGAGGTTTTTGACGAAAGTGATCCAGATGAACCAGCTCCACACCCCGAAGGCGAGCAGGAACCAGGACACGGGGCGAGAGAGCTTCATAGATCCCAGTATGGGCAGCGGCTCCATCCGGCGGTCGGCAGGGGCACTCTTCCGTGGGGCGCTGTCGGCGTCGCGGGCAAAGCCGGGTACGTTCACCGACGTGCCGACGACCTTCTCTGCTTCCACGGCTTCCACCGGACCCACCGCCCCGTCCCCTTCGGCCGCCGCGTCCGGCCGCGCGGGGCGCACGGCGCGTCACGGCTTCCCCCTGCGTACCGCCGCCGCGCTGGCCGTCTCCGGACTGGTGGCCTCGCCGCTGCTGGCCGGCACCGCGTACGCGGATCCGAAGGCGCCCGCGCCGCCGGCGAAGATGTCGAAGGTCGGCGGGGACCGGATGGGGACGGCCGGCGTCCAGGTGGCGCCGAAGCCCGGTGCCCCCAAGCTGCCGGGGCCGGACACGCTGACGGCCCGTTCCTGGATCGTCTCCGACGCGGAGACCGGCAAGGTGCTGGCCGCCAAGAACCCGCACTGGCGGCTCGCGCCGGCCAGCACGCTGAAGATGCTGTTCGCCGACACGGTGCTCCCGAAGTTCCCCAAGGACCAGAAGCACACGGTCAAGCCGGCCGACCTGGCGGGCATGGGCGTCGGCAGCAGCCTGGTGGGGATAAAGGAGAACCTGAGCTACACGGTCCACGACCTGTGGCTGGGCGTCTTCCTGCGGTCCGGCAACGACGCGGTGCACACCCTGTCGGCGATGAACGGCGGCACGAAGGCCACCGTCGCGCAGATGCAGCAGCGGGCGAAGGAGCTGAACGCCGCCGACACGCACGTGGTGACGCCGGACGGCTACGACGCGCCGGGCCAGGTCTCCAGCGCGTACGACCTGAGCCTGTTCGCCCGGGCGGGTCTGCAGAACGCCGACTTCCGCGAGTACTGCTCGACGGCCAGCGCGCAGTTCCCCGGCGACAAGGGCAAGAACGGCAAGCGGGCCTCGTTCGGCATCCAGAACACCAACCGGCTGCTCAGCGGCGACTTCGACATCAAGCCGTACCCGGGCATCGCGGGGGTGAAGAACGGCTCCACGACCAACGCCGGATCCACCTTCACGGGGGTCGCCCAGCGCGGTGACCGCAAGCTGCTCGTGACGGTCATGCACCCGGAGAAGCGCGAGCACAACGAGGGCTACCGGGAGGCCGCCAAGCTGCTCGACTGGGGCTTCGCGTCGGCCGACAAGGTGGAGCCGGTCGGCCGGCTGGTCGGTCCCCGCAGCGAGGACGACGGCACGGGCGCCGTGGGCACCAAGGACCGGAAGAAGGGCGCGGACAACAGCACCCAGGCCGCGCTGAACAGCTCGGGCGGGGCGGGTGGCGCCTGGACCGCGGTGGGCATCGCCGGCGGGGCCCTGGCGCTGCTGGGCGCGCTGGCGTTCTTCGTGCACCGCCGCCGGCCGCTGCCGGAGGGCAGCCGGGGACGCCGTCCCCGCAGGTGAACGGGCGCCGGGCCGGGTAGCGCGGACGGACCGGGCCGGGTAGCGGGAGCGGGCCGGGTAGCGGGAGCGGCGGGCCGGGGAGCGGGAGCGGCGGGCCGGGTCAGGCCGCCCGGGGGCCCGGCTCGCCCTCCGGCCCGTCCGGGCGTTCCCGCCCCGGGGTCCCCTCCGGGCGTTCCTGTTCCCGGGGCCCGTCCGGCCCGTCCGGGACCTTGAGTTCCTCGCCGACGGTGTGCTTCGCCGCCTCGGTGGCCGTCCAGGAGGCGCAGTACACCAGCAGCTTCGCGGTGAAGTTGATCCACAGCAGCAGCGCGATCGGGGTGCCGAAGGCGCCGTACATGCTGCGCGCGGCGACGCCCTGGAGGTAGCCGCTGAGCAGCAGCTTGAGCGCTTCGAAGCCGATCGCGCCGAGGAGTCCGGCGACGACGACGGAGCGCCGGGGCGGATGGACGCCGGCGAGCCTGGTGAGTATGTAGGCCAGCAGCAGGAAGTCGGCGAGGACGGCGATGACGAAGCCGGCGGCCGAGAGCAGGACGCTGCCGACCCCGCCCTCCGGCAGGCCGATCACCTCGGCCACCTTGCCCACCGCGGCGGACGCGAAGGTCGAGCAGGCGAGGGAGAGCACGGCCACGCCGCCGACCCCGAGCAGCAGCGCGCCGTCCCGGAGCTTGCCGAGGAAGAAGTTGATCTCCTCGTCGGGCTTCTCCCAGACGGCGCGCAGGCAGTCGCGCAGTGAATCGACCCAGCCGATGCCGGTGAGCAGCAGCGCGGCACCGGCGACCAGGCCGATGGTGGTGGCGTTGGCGACGAGTCCGGCGATGTCGAGCCGGTCGGCGAGGCCGGGGAGCTGTGCGGCGAGCTTGCCTTCGAGGGTGTGCAGCCGGCTGTCGCTGAGCAGGGCGGCGCCGATCGCGGCGGCGACGGTGAGCAGCGGGAAGAGCGCGACGAAGCTGGTGAAGGTGATCGCGGCGGCGAGCCGGGTCCAGTGCACCCGGAGCATCCGCGTCCAGGCGTGCCAGAGATGAGTGGTCATCAGGCGGTCGACGACCGGGCCGATCACCGGCAGTGTGCGCAACCAGTCCATGGCATTCCCCTCGTGCCCCTGCGCCCGCCGGCCCGGGCTGGATCTTCCGGCCGGTGCCCCGGCTGACCGGAACACTAGCGTCCGGGTACCCAGGAACTGCCGTGACGCTACGTCCGGGCCGGGGCCCGGACCCGACACCGCCCGCCCGGGCCGCCATCGGGCCGCCGCGGCCCGCAGTGGGCCCGGCCGCACCGTTCCCCACCCGTTGCGGCGAGGAGCGGCGGGACGGGCGGCGGATCGCCGCGAAACGCCAGATACCCGGCACCGGCGTCACTGCCGTGCTGTCCTGTCCCCCTCGGCGGATCCCGCCCCCGGACCCGCCCGGCGCCCGCCACCCGGCCGGTACCCCGCCGCCTCGGCCCGTAAAGGAACCCGCCCGTGAAAGACGCCTCCGGCATTCCGCAGTCCCTGCTCGTCCTAGGCGGCACCTCCGACATCGCCCTGGCCACCGCGGCCCGCTTCGCCGTCCACCGCACCCGCACGGTCTGGCTGGCCGGCCGTCCGACCCCGGCGCTGGAGGAGTCCGCCGACCGGCTGCGCGCGCTGGGCACCCAGGTCCGTACGGTGCCCTTCGACGCGCTGGACACCGGCCGCCACGAGGAGACCCTCGGCAAGATCTTCGCCGAGGGCGATCTCGACATGGTGCTGCTGGCCTTCGGTGTCCGCGGCGACCAGCGGCGCGACGAGCAGACCGCGGCCCAGGCCCTCCGGGTCGCCCAGACCAACTACACCGGCGCCGTCTCCGCCGCGCTGCTCTGCGGCCAGGCGCTGCGCCGGCAGGGCCACGGCTCGCTGGTGGTGCTGTCCGCGGTGGCCGGCGAGCGCGCCCGCCGCGCGGACTTCCTCTACGGGTCGAGCAAGGCGGGGCTGGACGCCTTCGCCCAGGGGCTGGGGGACGCCCTGCACGGCACCGGGGTCCATGTCATGGTCGTCCGGCCCGGTTTCGTCCGCACCAAGATGACCGCGGGTCTGCCCGCCGCGCCGCTGGCGACCAGCCCGGAGGCGGTCGCCGAGGCGATCGAGAACGGGCTGCGGCGCCGGGCCGAAGTGGTGTGGGTGCCGGGCGTGCTGCGCTGGGTGATGGCGGTGGTGCGGCTGCTGCCGCGGGCGGTGTTCCGCCGGCTGACGCGCTGAGCGCGGGCCGCGGCGTCAGCAGGACGGCGCGGGCGGCCGGGAGAGATCGGCGGCCTGGCGCGGCACTCCGGCCGTCTGCGGCGGGAAGGGGAACTCCCGGTCCAGCCGCCACACCGCGTCCGCGCCCTGCTCGTAGAGCGCGAAGCCGCCGATGGTCCAGGTCGCGCAGAAGTCCGCGAGGCCGCTCTGGGCGCGGTCCATGGCCTCGTCGGCGATGCCGTGGGCGATGGTGACGTGCGGGTGGTAGGGGAATTGCAGCTCGCGGGCGCACGGGCCGGAGGCGGCGCGGATGCGGGCCTGCAGCGCGGTGCAGCCCGCCTCGCCCTCGGCGACCTTGACGTAGACGACCGGGGAGAGCGGACGGAAGGTGCCGGTGCCCTCCAGGCGGAGCGGGAAGGGGCGGAAGCCGGCCGCGACCTCGGCGAGGTGGCGTTCGATGCCGGGCAGCGCCTCGGCGGCGACCTCCGTCGGCGGGAGGAGGGTGATATGCGTGGGGATTCCCGGTGCGGCAGGGTCCCCGAAGCCCTCGCGCTGCCTCTGCAGGAAGCTGCCGTAGGGCTCCGGGACCGCGATCGAAACGCCCAGCGTTACGGTCCCCACTGCGTTCTCCCTCCTGGCGTGTGTGCGGCGCGCTCGCGCACCCTCTCAGTGTGCCGGGTGCGTGCCCTTCCCGGGGAGCGTGTCCGGCTCCTGTGACAAGCGGGCCCCGGCCCCCGCGGGGGTGGGTGCGCGGGGCTCCGGCCGGCCCGCGCGGCCGGAGCCGTCCCGTCTCGCGGACGGTCCGTTCAGTGCTTGGCCGACAGCAGTCCGAGCCGGTCATAGGTGGTGGCGAGGGTCTCGGCGGCGACCGAGCGGGCCTTGTCCGCACCCTTGGCCAGGATCGCGTCCAGGGTCTCGGGATCGTCGAGGTATTCCTGGGTGCGGTCGCGGAACGGTGTGACGAAATCGACCATCACCTCGGCCAGATCCGTCTTGAGTGCGCCGTACATCTTGCCCTCGTAGGACCGCTCCAGGTCCGGCACGGAGGTGCCGGTGAGGGTGGAGAGGATCGTCAGGAGGTTGCTGACGCCCGGCTTGGCCTCGCGGTCGAAGCGGATGACCGTGTCGGTGTCGGTCACCGCGCTCTTGACCTTCTTCGCGGTGACCTTGGGGTCGTCGAGGAGGTCGACGATGCCCTTGGGCGAGGAGGCGGACTTGCTCATCTTGATCGACGGGTCCTGAAGATCGAAGATCTTCGCCGTCTCCTTGACGATGTACGGGTTGGGGATGGTGAAGGTGTCGCCGTAGCGGGTGTTGAAGCGGTCCGCGAGGTCGCGGGTCAGCTCCAGGTGCTGGCGCTGGTCCTCACCGACCGGGACCTGGTCGGCCTGGTAGAGGAGGATGTCGGCGACCATCAGCACGGGGTAGGTGAACAGGCCCACCGTCGTACGGTCCGCGCCCTGCTTGGCGGACTTGTCCTTGAACTGGGTCATCCGCGAGGCCTCACCGAAGCCGGTGACGCAGTTCATGACCCACCCGAGCTGGGCGTGCTCGGGCACATGGCTCTGGACGAAGAGGGTGCAGCGCTCCGGGTCGAGACCGGCGGCCAGCAGCTGGGCGGCGGCGACGCGGGTGTTGCGGCGCAGCTCCGCCGGGTCCTGCGGGACGGTGATCGCGTGCAGGTCGACCACCATGTAGAAGGCGTCGTGGGACTCCTGCAGGGCCACCCACTGGCGTACCGCACCGAGGTAGTTACCGAGGTGGAAGGAGCCGGCGGTGGGCTGGATGCCGGAGAGCACACGCGGACGATGCTGCATGGCGGAGTCATTCCCCCTGGGAGCGGTGGTGGGCGGGCGGCCGATCGAGAGCCATGCCGTCGATTGTCTCAGGTCCGCGAGGGGGCCGGGGCGCACGGTGGCGCCCGCCGGCGGCGCGGCCGTGGTCGCGCCCGCGGGGGCCGGACGCCGGCGGCCCTGCGGCGGGGCGGCGGCGGCCTGTTCGGGGCGGGCCGGAGCTGGGATCGTGGGCCGCGCAGTCGTGGTCCGCGCCCGCGCGGGCCCGTGCTCCGCCCCGGATCTCCGCCCCGATCTGTGAGGACCGCCGATGACCGACGCCGACCGCCCCGTGCCCCCGACCGCCGCCGCCTGCCCCGCACACGGCGGCCGGGAGCCGCACCGGCTCGCGCCCGGGGGCGCCGGCCGGGCCACGGCCGACGCGCGGCTGCGCGCGGACGGGGCGGTGGTGCCGGTGCTGCTGCCCGGGGAGGTGCCCGCGGTCGCCGTCACCCGTCACGAGGCGCTGCGCGAGATGCTGGCGCACCCCGAAGTCGCCAAGAACGCCCGGCACTTCACGGCCCTGCACGACGGCACGGTGCCGCCCGGCTGGCCGCTGACCCTCTTCGCCGCCATCGAGGGGATGACGACCGCCGACGGGGCGGACCACCGGCGGCTGCGCGGCCTGGTGACGCAGGTGTTCACCGGGCGGCGGGTGGCGGCGCTGCGGCCGCGGATCACGGAGCTGACGGCCGGGCTGCTCGACGCGCTGCCGGGAGCCGTGGAGGCCGACGGCACGGTGGAGCTGCGCCGGCACTTCGCCTATCCGCTGCCGATGAGCGTGATCTGCGAACTGCTGGGGGTGGCGGCCGCGTTACGCGACCGGCTGCACGAGCTGTCCAACCTGATCGTGGGCACGGCCGGCACCCCGGCCGAGGTGCTGGCCGCCAACCGGGAGATCACCGCCCTCCTGACGGAGGTGGCCGAGGCCCGGCGGGCGGCGCCCGGTGACGATCTGACCAGCGCGCTGCTCGCCGCCCGGGAGGAGGACGGCGACCGGCTCGGCGCGGGGGAACTGGTCGGCACCCTGCTGCTGATGATCGTCGCCGGGCACGAGACCACGCTGAACCTGATCACCAACGCGGTCCGGGCGCTGTGCACCGACCGCGGGCAGCTGGAGCTGGTCCTGACCGGGCGGGCGAGCTGGGACGACGTGGTCGAGGAGACCCTGCGCTACGACAGCCCCGTGGCCCACTTCCCGTTCCGCTACCCGGTCCGGGACCTGGAGATCGGCGGCACCCTCGTTCCGCGCGGCACCCCGATGCTGGCCTCCTATGCGGCGGCCGGCCGCGACCCGGACGCCTACGGGGCGGACGCGGACCGGTTCGACGTCACCCGGCGGCCCGCCGCCCGGCACCTCTCCTTCGGCCACGGCCCGCACTACTGCCTGGGGGCCCCGCTGGCCCGGCTGGAGGCGACCGTGGCCCTCCGGGCGCTGTTCACCCGCTATCCGGCGCTGGACCTCGCCGTCCCGGACGCGGAGCTGCCGGCGCACGCGAGCTTCGTCGGCAACAGCACCCACGTGCTGCCGGTCCGGCTCACCGGCTGAGCGCGGCCGGTGAGCCGGGCGGGGTGCCGTGGAGGCGCGGCGTCAGTCCGTCGCCAGGCCCGGCGCGGGGTAGGCCGCCATCAGCTCCGCGACCTCGCCGCGGATCACCGTCAGTGCCTCCTCGTCGCCCTTGGCCGCGGCCCGGACGCTCCGGTCGATCCACTCGGCGACCAGCGGCATCCGGTCCGTGCCCAGTCCGCGGGAGGTGAGGGACGGGGTGCCGATGCGGATGCCGGAGGGGTCGAAGGGCTTGCGGGTGTCGAAGGGGACGGTGTTGTAGTTGACCACGATGCCGGCCCGGTCCAGCGCCTTGGCGGCGACCTTGCCGGGGACGCCCTGGGAGGTCAGGTCGATCAGCACCAGGTGGTTGTCGGTGCCGCCGGAGACCAGGTCGTAGCCGCGGGCCAGCAGCGCCTCGGCGAGCGCCTTGGCGTTCGCGACGACGGCGTGGGCGTAGTCCCGGAAGGAGGGGGCGGCCGCCTCGCGCAGGGCGACGGCGATGGCGGCGGTGGTGTGGTTGTGCGGGCCGCCCTGGAGGCCGGGGAAGACGGCCTTGTCGACGGCCTTGGCGTGGCTCGCCCGGGACATCAGCATCGCGCCGCGCGGCCCGCGCAGGGTCTTGTGCGTGGTGGTGGAGATGACGTCGGCGTGCGGCACCGGCGAGGGGTGCGCGCCGCCGGCGACCAGACCGGCGATGTGGGCGATGTCGGCGACGAGCACCGCACCGACCTCGCGGGCGATCTCCCCGAAGGCGGCGAAGTCGATGGTGCGCGGCACGGCGGTACCACCACAGAAGATGATCTTCGGGCGTTCCTTGCGGGCGAGGTCGCGCACCTCGTCGAAGTCGATCAGCGCGCTGTCGGCCCGGACGCCGTACTGCACCCCGCGGAACCACCGGCCGGTCGCCGAGACGCCCCAGCCGTGGGTGAGGTGGCCGCCCATCGGCAGCGCCATGCCCAGCACGGTGTCGCCGGGCTCGGCGAAGGCGAGGTAGGCGGCGAGGTTGGCGGGCGAGCCGGAGTAGGGCTGGACGTTGGCGTGCTCGACACCGAAGACGGCCTTGGCGCGCTCGACGGCCAGCGTCTCGACGCGGTCGATGTTCTGCTGGCCTTCGTAGTAGCGACGGCCCGCGTACCCCTCGCTGTACTTGTTCTGCAGGACGGTGCCGGTGGCTTCCAGGACGGCGGCGGAGACGTAGTTCTCGCTGGGGATCAGCCGCAGGGTGTCGGCCTGGAGCTGCTCCTCGGCGCCGACCAGCGCGGCCAGTTCGGGGTCGGTGGCGCTCAGCGCGGGATGCGGAAGGGAATGCGGCGTGGGAAGTGACATGGTGTCCTCCGGGGCGGTCGATCGGTGGTCCGGTCGTGGTCCCGGGGTGCCCAGGCGGGGCGGCACCTCGTGAGGGTTCCCGCACACCGCTTCCTCGAGGTTGCTTCCCCGTACGCCAGTCGCCGTGTGCACCGCCGAGTGTAGGACACCCCCGGCCGCCGGTGCGGCGGATCCGCGCAGGTCCGCCCGGCCCGGCCGGAGCAACAATGGAGGGGGACGCGGCGGCGCCCGCGCCCCCGCAGGGTCTACCGAACGGAGACACCGGTGACGTCCACGGAACGCTTCCTCGCCGCCGCCGAGGCCCACAGCGCGCACCACTACCACCCGCTGCCCGTCGTGGTGGCGACCGCCGAGGGTGCCTGGGTGACGGATGTGGCGGGCCGGCGCTATCTGGACCTGCTCGCCGGGTACTCCGCGCTGAACTTCGGGCACGGCAACCGCCGGCTGCTGGATGCGGCCCGGGCCCAGCTGGAGCGGGTCACGCTCACCTCCCGCGCCTTCCACCACGACCGGTACGGCGACTTCTGCGCCCAGCTCGCGGAGCTGTGCGGGATGGAGCTGGTGCTGCCGATGAACACCGGTGCCGAGGCCGTCGAGACGGCCGTCAAGACGGCCCGGAAGTGGGGCTATCAGGTCAAGGGCGTCCCCGCGGGCCGGGCGAAGATCATCGTCGCGGACGGCAACTTCCACGGCCGGACGACCACCCTCGTCTCCTTCTCCACCGACCCCGAGGCCCGCGCCGGCTTCGGCCCCTACACCCCAGGCTTCGAGGTCGTCCCCTACGGTGACGCGGCCGCGCTGGAGGCCGCGCTCGACGCGGACACGGTCGCGGTGCTGCTGGAGCCGATTCAGGGCGAGGCGGGTGTCCGGGTGCCGCCACCTGGATATTTGGCACGCGTGCGGGAGCTGACCCGCAGCCGGAACGTGCTGTTCGTCGCCGATGAGATCCAGTCCGGGCTGGGCCGCACCGGGCGGACCTTCGCCTGTGAGCACGAGGGCGTGGTGCCCGATGTGTATGTGCTGGGCAAGGCGCTGGGCGGCGGGGTGGTGCCGGTGTCGGCGGTGGTGTCCTCCCGCGAGGTGCTGGGCGTCTTCGCGCCGGGCGAGCACGGGTCGACGTTCGGCGGGAACCCGCTGGCCTGCGCGGTGGCCCTGGAGGTCGTGGCGATGCTGCGGACCGGCGAATTCCAGCAGCGGGCAGCGGAGTTGGGCGAGCATCTGCACAGCGAGCTGGCGCAGCTGGCGGCCGGCGGCGCGGTGGCCGCGGTGCGCGGCCGCGGGCTGTGGGCGGGTCTCGACATCGACCCGTCGCGCGGCACCGGACGGGAGCTGTCCGAGCGGCTGATGGCCCGCGGGGTGCTGGTCAAGGACACCCACGGCAGCACCCTCCGGCTCGCCCCGCCGCTGATGATCGGCAAGGAGGATCTGGACTGGGGGCTCGACCGGCTGCGGGACGTGCTGGGGGCGTAGGGGGTGTCGCGGTACGTGCGGGCGCCGGGCCGCCCTCGGAAGAGGACGGCCCGGCGCCGTGTTCACGGTGGGTGAGGGGGTCAGGGGAGCACCGTCTGGGTGTCCGTGTCGCTGGAGCCGGTGAAGTTGGTGTCACCTCCGTAGACGGCCGTGATCGTGTAGAGGCCGGCGAGGAGCAGCGGGCTGCTCACCGCGGCGACTCCGGCGCCGTCGAGGGTTCCGGTGAGGTTCAGCGTCGTGATGCCGTCGGTGACGGTGAAGGCGACCGTCCCGGTCGGGACGCCGCTGCCCGGCGCCACCGGCCCCACGAAGGCGAGGAACGCCACGGATTGACCGGCCGTGGACGGGTCGGGGAACGAGGTGGCCGTCATGGTCGTGGCCGTCTGGTTCACGGTCTGGGTGTCGGTGCCGCTGGAGCCGGCGAAGTCGGCGTCGCCGTTGTACGTCGCGGTGACGTGGTGGACACCGGCGTCGAGGGTGGCGGTGGTGACGCCGGCCGTCCCCCCGGCGACGGTGCCGACCAGCGTGCCGCCTCCGCCGCCGTCGATGACGAAGGTGACCGTGCCGGTCGGCGTGCCCGCGCCCGGCGCGACCGGCGCGACGGTGGCCGTGAAGGTCACCGGCTGGCCGAACAGCGACGGGTCGGGCGACGAGCTGACCGCGGTGGTCGTGCTCGCCTGGTTCACCGTCTGGCTGCCCGTGCCGCTGGAGCCGGCGAAGTCGGCGTCCCCGCTGTACGTCGCGGTGACGGGGTACGTACCGGCGCCCAGCGCGCTGGTCGAGGCGGTCGCGACGCCCCCGGAGAGCGTCCCGACCAGCGTCGGGCCGCCCGTGAGGACGAACGTGACGGTACCGGTCGGCGTCCCCGCACCCGGCGCGACCGGCGCCACCGTGGCCGTGAACGTCACCGGCTGCCCGACCACCGACGGATCGGGCGACGAGCTGACCGCGGTGGTCGTGCTCGCCTGGTTCACCGTCTGGCTGTCCGTGCCGCCGGAGCCGGCGAAGTCGGCGTCCCCGCTGTAGGTCGCGGTCACGCTGTAGACCCCGGCGGTCACCAGCCCGTTGGTGCTCACGCTGGTGGTGCCGCCGCTGAGCGTGCCGGTCAGCGTCACCGTGGTGGCCCCGTCGGTGATCACGAATGTCACCGACCCCGTCGGGGTGCCCGCGCCGGGTGCGACCGGGGCGACGGTGGCGGTGAACGTCACCGGCTGCCCCACCACGGACGGATCCGGCGCCGAGCTGACCGTCGTGGTCGTTGCCGCCTGCCCCACGGTCTGGGTGTCGGTCCCCGTGGAGCCGGTGAAGTCGGCGTCCCCGGAGTAGCTCGCGGTCACGGTGTACGTTCCCGCCGTCACCAGCCCGTTGGTGGTGACGCTGGTGGTGCCGCCGCTGAGCGTGCCGGTCAGCGTCACCGTGGTGGGCCCGTCGGTGGCCACGAAGACGACCGTGCCGGTCGGCACACCCGCCCCCGGCGCGACCGGGGCGACGGTGGCCGTGAACGTCACCGACTCCCCGACGACGGACGGATCGGGCGACGAGGTGACCGCCGTCGTCGTCGACGCGAGGCCGACCGTCTGCGTGTCGGTCCCGGTGGAGCCGGTGAAGTCGGCGTCCCCGCTGTAGGTCGCGGTGACCGTGTAACTGCCCGCCGTCACCAGCCCGTTGGTGGTCACACTCGTGGTGCCGCCGATGAGTGTGCCCGTCAGCGTCACCGTGGTGACCCCATCAGTGGCCACGAACACCACCGTGCCCGTCGGGGTGCCCGCACCCGGCGCCACCGGGGCGACGGTCGCCGTGAACGTCACCGGCTGCCCCACCACCGACGGATCCGGCGCCGAGCTGACCGCCGTGGTCGTCGACGCCTGCCCCACGGTCTGGGTGTCGGTCCCGCTGGAGCCGGTGAAGTCGGCATCACCGCCGTAGGTCGCGGTGACGGTGTAACTTCCCGCCGTCGCCAGCCCGTTGGTCGTGACGCTCGTGGTGCCGCCGCTGAGCGTCCCGGTCAACGTCACCGTGGTCACCCCGTCCGTGGCCACGAAGGTGACCGTGCCCGTCGGGGTACCCGCACCCGGCGCCACCGGGGCCACCGTGGCCGTGAAGGTCACCGCTTGCCCCACCACCGACGGATCCGGCGACGAACTGACCGCCGTCGTCGTCGACGCCAGGCCGACCGTCTGCGTGTCGGTCCCGGTGGAGGTGTTGAAGCTGCCGTCCCCGCCGTAGGTCGCGGTGACGGTGTAACTGCCCGCCGTCACCAGCCCGTTGGTCGTGACGCTCGTGGTGCCGCCGCTGAGCGTCCCGGTCAACGTCACCGTGGTCACCCCGTCCGTGGCCACGAAGGTGACCGTGCCCGTCGGGGTACCCGCACCCGGCGCCACCGGTGCGACGGTCGCCGTGAACGTCACCGCCTGCCCCACCACCGACGGATCCGGCGACGAACTGACCGCCGTCGTCGTCGACGCCAGGCCGACCATCTGGGTGTCCGTCCCGCTGGAGGTACTGAAGTTGGCGTCCCCGCCGTAGGTCGCGGTGACGGTGTGCGTGCCGACGCTCAGGGCGCTGGTGGTGACGGTCGCCGTCCCACCCGAGAGCGTGCCGGTCAGCGTCGGACCGCCCGTGATCACGAACGTGACCGTGCCGGTGGGCGTACCGGCCCCCGGCGCGACGGGCGCCACCGTGGCCGTGAACGTCACCGGCTCACCGAAGACCGACGGATCCGGCGACGACGTCACCGCCGTGGTCGTCGACGCGGGGCCGACCGTCTGGGTGTCGGTCCCGGTGGAGCCGGTGAAGCCGGCATCACCGCTGTAGGTCGCGGTGACGGTGTAACTGCCCGCCGTCACCAGCCCGTTGGTGGTCACACTGGTCGTGCCGCCGACGAGCGTCCCGGTCAGCGTCACCGTGGTCACCCCGTCCGTGGCCACGAAGGTGACCGTGCCCGTCGGGGTCCCCGCGCCCGGGGCCACCGGCGCCACTGTGGCCGTGAACGTCACCGGTTGCCCGACCACCGACGGATCCGGCGACGAACTGACCGTCGTGGTCGTCGACGCCTGCCCCACCGTCTGGATGTCCGTCCCGGTGGAGCCGGTGAAGTTGCCGTCCCCGCCGTAGGTCGCGGTGACGGTGTGCGTGCCGACGCCCAGGGCGCTGGTGGTGACGGTCGCCGTCCCACCCGAGAGCGTGCCGGTCAGCGTCGGACCGCCCGTGATCACGAACGTGACCGTGCCCGTCGGGGTCCCCGCGCCCGGGGCGACGGGGGCCACCGTGGCCGTGAACGTCACCGACTGCCCCACCACCGACGGATCCGGCGCCGAGGTGACCGCCGTGGTCGTCGACGCCAGGCCGACCGTCTGGGTGTCCGTGCCGAACGAGCCGGCGAAGTTGGCGTTGCCGTTGTAGGTCGCGGTGACGGTGTAAACGCCGGCCGTCACCAGCCCGTTGGTCGTGACGCCGGTGGTGCCGCCGCTGAGCGTGCCGGTCAGTGTCACCGTGGTGACCCCGTTGGTGGCCACGAAGGTGACCGTGCCGCCCGGGGTGCCCGCGCCGGGCGCGACCGGCGCCACGGTCGCCGTGAACGTCACCGGCTGCCCGACCACCGAGGGGTCGGGCGACGAGGTGACGGTCGTCGTCGTCAGCGCCGGGGCCACGGTCTGGGTGTCGGTGTCGCTGGAGCCGCTGTAGTTGGCGTCGCCGCCGTAGGTCGCGGTGACGGTGTACAAGCCGGCGGTGACCAGCCCGTTGGTGCTGACGGTGGCCACGCCGGAGCCGTCGAGGGTGCCGCTGAGGCTGACCGTGGTCGTGCCGTTGGTGACGACGAAGGCCACGGTGCCGGTCGGGACCCCGCCGCCGGGGAACACCGGCCCCACGAACGCGGTGAAGGTGACGGTCTGGCCGGTCACCGAGGGGTCGGGGAACGAGGTGACCGTGGTCATGGTCGAGGCCTGGCCGACGGTCTGGGTGTCGGTCCCGCTGGAGCCGGTGAAGTTGGCGTCACCGCTGTAGGTCGCGGTGACGGTGTGCACACCGGCCGCCAGCGCGCCGGTGCTGACGCTCGCCGTGCCCCCGGACAGCGTGCCGGTGAGGGTCGGGCCGCCGCTGATGACGAACGTGACCGTGCCCGTCGGAGTGCCCGCGCCCGGCGCGACCGGCGCCACGGTCGCCGTGAACGTCACCGACTGCCCGACCACGGAGGGGTCCGGCGCCGAGCTGACCGTGGTGGTCGTCGACGCCTGCCCCACGGTCTGGGTGTCGGTCCCGGTGGAGCCGGTGAAGGCGGCGCTGCCGCTGTAGGTCGCCGTGACCGTGTGCGTCCCGGCGGACAGCGCGCCGGTCGTGACGCTCGCGGTGCCCCCGGACAGGGTGCCGGTCAGCGTCGGGCCGCCGCTGATGACGAAGGTGACCGTGCCGGTCGGCGTCCCGGAAGCGGGTGGGACGGGCGCGACGACGGCCGTGAAGGTCACCGGCTGCCCGACGACGGACGGATCCGGCGACGAGGTGACCGTCGTGGTCGTGGCCCCCTGGCCGACGGTCTGGGTGTCCGTCCCGGTGGAGGTCGTGAAGTTGGCGTCCCCGCTGTACGTCGCGGTGACGGTGTGCACACCGGCCGCCAGCGCACCGGTACTGACACTCGCCGTGCCACCCGACAGCGTGCCGGTCAGCGTCGGACCGCCGCTGATGACGAACGTGACCGTACCCGTCGGGGTCCCCGCACCCGGCGCGACCGGCGCCACCGTCGCCGTGAACGTCACCGACTGCCCGACCGCCGACGGGTCCGGTGCCGAGGTCACCGTCGTGGTCGTCGCGGCCTTGTTGACGGTCTGGGTGTCCGTACCGCTCGATGGCGCGAAACTGCCGCTGCCGCTGTAGGTGGCGGTGACCGCGTGGCTGCCCACGCTCAGGCTGCTGGTGGAGACGCTCGCCGTGCCACCCGAGAGCGTCGCCGTCAGCGTGGGGCCGCCGGCGATGACGAACGTGACCGTGCCGGTCGGTGTCCCCGAGGCGGGCGGGACGGGTGCGACGACGGCCGTGAAGGTCACGGACTGCCCGACGACCGAGGGGTCGGGGGACGAGGTGACCGTGGTGGTCGTCGCCGCGGGCGCGGCCACCACCGTCTGGGTATCGGTGCCGGAGGAGGCGTTGAAGCGGGTGTCGCCGTTGTAGGTGGCGGTGATCAGATGCGAGCCGACGGCCAGGCTGCTGGTGGTGACGGTCGCCGTGCCGCCCGACAGGGTGCCGGTCAGGGTCCCGCCCCCGCCGCCCGCGATGACGAAGGTGACGGTGCCGGTCGGGGTCCCGGCGCCGGGCGCGACCGCGGTGACCTGGGCGGTGATGGTGACCGTCTGCCCGGAGTTCGACGGGTCCGGCGAAGAGGTGACCGTGGTGGCGGTGGCGGCCTTGACCACCGTGGCGGAGCCCGTCGAACTGGACGGGCCGAACTGCGCGTTGCCGTTGTAGTTCGCGGTGTAGGTGTGGAATCCGACGCTCAGGCTGTTGGTGGTGACGGTGGCGGTGCCGCCGACGAGGGTTCCGGTCAGGGTCGGCCCGCCGGGGATGACGAAGGTGACGGTGCCGGTGGGCGGGCCGAGCCCGAACGGGATGACGGTGGCCGTCAGCGTGACGGTCTGGCCGAAGACCGACGGATTGGGGGCGGCAGAGGTCAGCGTGAACGTGGGCGTTGGCATGGAGGGCCCTCCGAGGGCAGTGAGGATGGCGGGCCGCAGGGCCCCGCGACGTGCCGGCTTCCGTGAGAAACGCGGCAACTACCTGCGGAAGGAGGAGCGTTGTGGGCAGCCGAGGATCATGTGCACCTGCATTGCGGTCCTCCAACAGGTGGGGTCGGCCCCGCCGGTCGATGGCATCAGTAGGCGCGTCTTTCCGGCCACCACGCCATAGCCCGTGCGCAGTTTTACCCTGAATGGCGCAGCGCGGGGCGGCGCACCCGGCACCCACGAAAAGGCGCCACACAGCGCACCTCACCCCCGCACCGCCGCAAAGGAAGCGGGAGCATGACCCACCCCCGCCGCGAGCCACTCCTTCACCACCCTCGACGCGGTTGCACCACCGCGCGGTTGGCGTGGGGGCCGCACCCCGCCGAGGCCTTCCCGATCGCCGTCGCGGCAGGTGAAAGGCGTGTGCGCCGGTTGCGCGCGCCGGGGCGACCGGCGGACGGCGCGGCTCGCCTACGGCGCCGGCGGCAGTGCCCTGAGCAGCGCGTCCAGGACGCCGGTGAAGGAGTGGTCGGGTGGGGTGCCGTAGGCCACGACCAGGGCGTCGCGGGTGGGTTGGGGGGCGGTGGGGTCGCGGAAGCGGCTGAGGCCCTCCAGGGCGAGGCCCTGCCAGCGGGCGGCCTCGACGACGGCCTGTTCGGTGCCGGGCGGGAGTTCCAGGACGGCGTGCAGGCCGGCGGCGATGCCGGAGGCCCGGACGTGGGGCGCGCGCTCGGCCAGGGCGGCCACCAACTGGTCGCGGCGGCGCCGGTAGCGCAGCCGCATGCCGCGCAGGTGCCGGTCGTAGGCGCCCGAGGCCAGGAAGTCGGCGAGGGTGAGCTGGTCCAGTGCGCCGGACTGCCACTCGCCGGTGCCCTTGAGCGCCAGCACCGGGTCGACCAGCCGGTCCGGCAGCACCATCCAGGCGATCCGCAGTGCGGGAGCCAGGCTCTTGCTGGCGGTGCCGAAGTGGACGACGTGGTCGGGGTCCAGGCCCTGGAGGGCGCCGACCGGCTGGCGGTCGTAGCGGAACTCGCCGTCGTAGTCGTCGTCCAGGACGTAACCCCCGGTGGTCCGGGCCCAGTTGACGGCGGCGGCGCGGCGGTCGGGGTGCAGCGGGACGCCGGTGGGGAACTGGTGGGCGGGGGTGAGCAGGGCCGCGCGGACGTCGTCGAGCCCGGCCAGTTGCCGGGTGTCGGCGCCGTGTGCGTCGACCGGCAGCGGGACGGTGTCCAGGCCGGCGCGGGTGAGCACCGCGCGGTGGAAGTCAAGGCCGTAGGACTCGACGGCGATCCGTCCCGGGCCCAGCGCCCGGCTCAGCAGGGACAGCCCCTGCGGGAAGCCGGCGCACAACACGATGCGCGCGGGGTCGGCGCGTACGCCCCGGGCGCGGGCCAGGTAGTCGGCGAGGGCGGCGCGCAGTTCGGGGCGCCCGGCGGGGGTGTTGTAGCCGAAGGCCTCGCTGGGGGCGGCGGTCAGGGCGCGGCGGGCGGCGGCCAGCCAGGCGGTGCGCGGGAAGGCCGAGACGTCGGCGGTGCCGGCGGTGAGGTCGAAGCGCGGCCGGTCGGGGCGGCCGGCCCGGACGGGGGTGCGGCGGGCGGCGGGCCCGGTGCGCGGCGGCGTGCTCGCCCGGTCGCCGTCCGGGAGGGGCCGCCAGGCGACCCGGGTGCCGGAGCCCTGCCGGGCGGTCAGCCAGCCCTCCGCGACGAGTTCGGCGTAGGCGTCGGCGACGGTGTTGCGGGCCAGGCCGAGGTCGGCGGCCAGCGAGCGGGAGGAGGGCAGCCGGGTGTCGGGGGCGAGCCGCCCGGAGCGAACGGCGTCCCGCAGCGCACGGATCAGCCCGGCCCGCCGCCCGCCGGGGCCGCTGAGGTCCAGATGCAGATCACGGCCGAAAGTGGCCCAGGAAGGTGGCATGAAAGTGGACCATACAGCTGCGCCACTACCGCCGTAGCGTCGTACCCATGACGACACCGACCACGGCACACACACCTGTTCCCGCCGGCTCCGAAGGCGCCCCGGCGCACCACCACGGCCCCCGGATGCGCTGGGTGAAGCAGGCTCCCGAGGTCTATCAGGCCATGATCGCGCTGGACGCGGCGGCCAGGAAGGACGTCGACCCGGGTCTGGCCGAACTGCTCAAGATCCGCGCCTCGCAGCTCAACAAGTGCGCCTTCTGCCTCGACATGCACCTGAACGACGCCCGCAAGGCCGGCGAGTCCGAGGAGCGGCTCCAGCTCCTCGTCGCCTGGGCCGAGGCACCGGACCACTACACCGCGAGGGAGCGCGCCGCCCTCGCACTGACCGAGGCGATCACCGTCCTGACCGACGGCTTCGTCCCCGACGACGTCTACGCGACGGCCGCCGCCCACTTCGACGAGACCGAACTCGCCCAGCTGATCGCCCTGATCACCACCATCAACGCGTGGAACCGGTTCGCCGTGAGCACCCGCATGACCCCGGGAAAGGCGTGACCACGATGAGTCGTCGCATGGAGTTCTGGGGACGGATGTCCGCGTTCGGCCGGGCCCAGCTGCGGCTGACCACGGCCGCCAAGAAGGGGCTGGGCGATCCGGTGCTGGCCGAACTGGTCGTGCTGCGCGCCTCCCAGGTCAACCGGTGCGCCTTCTGCATCGACATGCACGTGAGGAATCTGCACGAGGCGGGCGTCGAGCCGCGGCGGATCGATCTGCTGCCCGCGTGGGAGGAGGCCGGCGACCTCTACACCGCGAAGGAGCGGGCCGCCCTCGCGCTGACCGAGGCCGTCACCGTCCTGACCGACGGCTCCGTCCCCGACGACGTCTACGCGACGGCCGCCGCCCACTTCGACGAGACCGAACTCGCCCACCTGATCGCGGTGATCATCGCGATCAACAACTGGAACCGCGTCAACGTCACGGTCCGCCAGCCCCCTGGGGAAGAGCGGTGAGCGCCACCGCGGCGGTGCTGCGGGACCTGCACCACGGCCGGACGCCGGGCGATCCGCTGGTCCTGCCCGGCCCGTGGGACGCCGCGAGCGCCCGGGTGTTCGCCGACGCGGGCTTCCCGGCGCTGGCCACCCCGAGCGCCGGCATCGCCGCCTGCCTCGGCCATGCCGACGGGTGGACCCCGGCCGACGAGATGTTCGCGGCCGTCGCACGGATCACCCGGACGGTGGACATCCCGGTCACGGCGGACGTGGAGGCCGGATACGGGCTCGGCGCGGCGGAGTTGGTGGAACGGCTCCTGGCGGCCGGCGCGGCCGGCTGCAACCTGGAGGACACCGACCACGCCACCGGCGCCCTGCGCGACCCGGAGGAACAGGCGGAGTGGCTGGCGCGGGTACGTGCCGCGGCGGGTGACGACCTGGTGATCAACGCCCGGATCGACACCTACCAGCACGACGTCCCGGACGGGGGCACGGCGGCCGGGCACGACGGGGCGGGCGGCGACCCGGCGGCCCAAAAGGCCGACGCCGTCCGCCGTGGCCGCCTCTACGCCGGGGCGGGCGCCGACTGCGTCTACCCCATCACCGCACCGCCGTCCCTGCTCGGCGAACTGGCCGCCGCCGTCGGCCTCCCCGTCAACGCGCTCGCCCTGCCGGACGGGCCCTCCCCCCGTGCCCTCGGCACCCTGGGAGCCACCCGCGTCACCTTCGGCCCGGGCCTCCAGCGGCGGGCGATGGCGGCGGTGCGGGAGATGGCGGAGGACCTGCGGGCGGAAGGGTAGGCGACGGCGGGCCGTCGGCCACCGCCCGCCGCTCCCCCACTACCGGTTCGCGAACTTCCGGCTGATGTCGGTGAAGACGCGCTGCGCCTCGGGGCCCAGGTGCGGGCCGGCCAGCCAGGTGTGGGCGCTGGAACTGATCGAGGTGTTGGACACCAGGGTCAGCCGGCCGCCACGGTTGACGAACCAGCCGCCGCCCGAGGTGCCGCCGGTCATCGTGCAGCCGATGCGGTGCATGGCGGGCGTGCCCTGCTGGATGACGAGACGGCCGGGGCGGGCGGGGCAGTTCATCATCCGGGCGCCGTCGTACGGGGCCGCGGCCGGGTAGCCGAACGCGTCGAGGGGGCCGATGCCGTTGGCGGCGGGGGCGTTGAACCAGACCTCGGCGGCGGCCCCCACGGTCTCCTGGAGGGACTTGTCCCCGCCGTTCTCCGGCTTGACGTGCAGCACCGCGAAGTCGTAGGCGGAGCCGCCGTTGCCGGTGTCCTCGCTGCCCATGTCGATCCACTCACCGGAGGTGGTGATCCAGTCGGCCCAGAAGCGGCCGTAGGGCGTGACCTGCCGGGCGGGCGTGCGCCCGACCTCGTCCATCGGCACCCCGTCGTCGTTGTAGGACGGCACGAAGACGATGTTGCGCATCCAGCCGCCCCGCTTGCCGGAGTGCACACAATGCCCGGCCGTCCACACCAGGTTGGACTTCCCCGGGTGCGACGGGTCCTCGACGATGGTCCCGGAGCAGACCATCGGCCCCTTCGGGCTGTCGAAGAAGATCTTGCCGACCGGCGCCATGTGCCGGTGGTAGGGCCGGGCGACCTGGGCGGCACCGACCGGGGCCGGCACGGGGTCGGTGGCCTCGGACCCGCTGCCCGCGCCGGTGGCGCGCACCCCGATCTCGGGAGCGGCCTTCGCCTGCGCCAGCCGGTCCGTGCGCCAGTGGTCCTTGATGACCGGGTTGGCGAAGTCCGAGGCCCGGCGGGCCCACGCGTGCCAGTTCTTCCAGCCGCCGTCCTTCCACTGCTTGAGGTCGTCCAGGCTGGTGGGTATGCCCTTGGGGAGCCCGAGTCCGCCGCCGGCCGCACCGTCGTGATCGGCGGCCGCGGCCCGGTCCCCGCCGGGGCCGCAGGCCGTGGCGGTCCCCCCGAGCAGAACGAGCAGAGCGGCGGCCGCGGCGGCGGAACGGCGGATGGCTGGCATGACGCGTGAGTCCCCCTGATACGTCCCGGCGAACGGCGCGCCGCGGTGTGTATGTCCCCTCATCGGGTGCGCCCCACTATGCCGTCCCGCGGGGGCCTGCGGGCGGCCGGGGGCGAGAAGCGGTCAGGAGGACGACGGGAACGCACCCGGACGCGGTCCCGGGCCGGCTCCGGGAGGGGAGCCGTTCGGCCGGGTGACCCCGGCGCCGTCCTACTGCCGGCCCGCCCCGGCCCGGGGGTCGCGGTAGGAGGAGTGCGGCGCGCCCGCCGACGCCCCGTCGCGGAAGTCCGCGAGCTGCTCCGCCGTCGGGTACCACTTCTTGTCGCAGCGGCAGCACCACCAGCGCCAGTTGTCCCAGTCGGTGTCGGTGGTGGCGGTGTCCTTCCACAGCCAGTCATGGCAGTCGGCGGTGGGGCACTTCGGCGGCAGGGGCATCGCGGGCCTTCCCTCGGCAACGGCCCCAGCGTGCTGCCCCCGCCGTGACGCGGTGCGGCAACACGGCGCCGCCACCCGAACGAGGGAGCAGGGCGGCGGCGGTGGACGCCCGGCGGTCACCGGCCCGGAACGCGCCCGCGGGCGGTCGCACCCTGGGTGCGACCGCCCGCGGTCCGCTGCTCTTACCGTGCGGCTCTTACCGTGCGGCTACTTCTTGGGAAGCCACTTCTTCCAGACCTCCGGGTGCTTGTCCACCCACTGCTTGGCCGCCTCGTCGGCGGTCAGCCCCTTCGAGGCGATGGACTCGGAGACCTCGTTCTGGTCGTCCTTGGTCCACTTGAAGTTCTTCAGGAAGGACGCGGCGCTGCCGCCCTTCTTGGCGAACTCGGTGTTGAAGAACTTCTGGAGCGGAGTGGTCGGGTACGCGCAGTCGATCGACTTGGGATCCTTCGCGCCCTTCGCCGCACAGGCGTCGGTGTACTTCGGGAGCTTGACCTCCACCATCGGCACCTGGTTGAAGAGCCACTGCGGCTCGTACCAGTACGTCAGGAAGGGCTTCTTCTCCTTGGCGAACTGCTGGATCTGGGTGATCTGCGCCGCCTCGGAGCCCGCGAAGACGACCTCGTAGTCGAGCCCGAGGTTCTTCACCAGCGCCTTGTCATTGGTGACATAGGACGGCGAACCGTCCATCAGCTGGCCCTTGTTGCCGCTCTCCGACGTGCGGAGCTGCTTGGCGAACTTGTTGAGGTTCTTCCAGTTGGTGACCTCGGGGTGCTTGTCGGCCCAGTACTTGGGGACGAACCAGCCGATGTGACCGGTGACGCCGTTGCCGCCGCCGGCCGTGATCGTCTTCTTGTCCTTGACGTACCGCTTCTCCTGGTCCGGGTGGCCCCAGTCCTCCAGGATCGCGTCGACCCGCCCCTGGCTGAGGGCGTCCCAGGCGGGGATCTCGTCCACCTGGACGGTGTCGACGTGGTAGCCCAGCTCGTGTTCGAGCAGGTACTTCGCCACCGCGACGTTGGACTGGGCGCCGACCCAGGTCTGGACGGACAGGGTGACCGACTTCGAGCCCTTGGCCGCCGCGAACGGCGAGGTCTGCTTGGTCATGTCGGCCTTGCCGCAGGCGGACAGGGAGAACGAGAGGACCGCCGTGCCGGCCAGCGCGGCCGTCCCGATGATCATGGTGCGCTTACGGGACATGGTCAGGCTCCCTTCCCCGTCGTGCGGCGTTCGGTGGGCTGAGTGACCCGGTCGAGCATCAGGCCCAGGCACACGATGGCCACACCCGCGACCAGGCCGAGGCCCAGGTCGCCGGTGGCGAGGCCGGTGACCACGTCGTAGCCGAGGGCACCGCCGCCGACCAGACCGCCGATGATGACGACGGCGAGGACCAGGACCACGCCCTGGTTGACGGCCAGCAGCAGGGCGGGCCGGGCCAGCGGGAGCTGGACCTGGCGCAGCATCTGCCAGCGGGTGGCGCCCAGCGAGCGGGCCGACTCGACGGCCGCCGGGTCCACCTGGCGCAGGCCCTGGGTCGTGATGCGGATGACGGCGGGCAGCGCGTAGACCACGGCCGCGGCGACGGCCGGGGCGCGGCCGACGGCGAACAGCGCGACCACCGGGATGAGGTAGACGAACTGCGGCATGGTCTGCATGACGTCCAGGACCGGACGCAGGATCGCCTCCAGCCGCTTGCTGCCGGCCGCGAGGATGCCGATGCCGAAGCCCAGCACCAGGGTCACCACCAGGGCGGCGAGCACCTGCGAGAGGGTGTTCATCGACGGGCTCCACACGCCCAGCACACCGATGGCGGCCATCGCGAGGACGGCGGTCAGGGCGGTGCGCCAGGTGCCGATGAGCCAGGCCAGCGCGGCGACGATGAGCAGCGTGCCGTACCAGGGCAGCGCGGTCAGGCCGTCCCGCATCGGGTTGAGCACCCAGTTGGTGAAGTGCGCGGCCCAGTCGGCGGTGCCGCCGATGACGGGGACGCCGGAGTAGAGGTGGTCGACCATCCACTCCTTGAAGTGGTTGACGGGGTGGGCGATGTCCACCGCCCAGGCGTCCGGCCAGACCAGCGAGCCGCTCAGCCGGCCGAGACCGGCGAACAGGGCGGTGAGCACGGCGGCGCCGGCCCAGACCCGCCAGCCGCGCAGCCACGCCGGGCCGGTGGCGGAGGTGTCCGCGCCGAGCCGTTCGCCGGCCGCCGCGGTGGTGCGGTCCATGACGATGGCCAGCAGCACGATCGGGACGGCGGCGGCGAGCGCGGCGCCGACGTCGACCGAGGCGAGGGCCTGGTAGACGCGGTCACCGAGACCGGCCGCGCCGATCATCGAGGCGATGACGACCATGGACAGCGCCATCATGATCGTCTGGTTGACGCCGAGCAGCAGCTCCTTGCGGGCCAGCGGGAGCCGCGCGGTCACCAGCCGCTGGCGGCCGGTGGCGCCGAGCGAGGAGACGGCCTCCAGGACGCCGGGGTCGGCGCCGCGCAGACCGAGCGCGGTCAGCCGGGCCATCGGCGGGGCCGCGTAGATGACGGTGGCCAGCAGCGCGGCGGGGACGCCGATGCCGAAGACCAGCACCACGGGCAGCAGATAGGCGAAGGCGGGCAGCACCTGCATGGTGTCGAGCACCGGGCGCAGGATGCGGAACAGCCGCTCGGACAGGCCGCCGGCCAGGCCCAGCAGGGCGCCGACGACGACCGAGAAGACCACCGCCACGACCATCAGGGCGAGCGTCTGCATGGTCGGGACCCACATCCCCAGCAGGCCGCTGACCAGGAAGGAGATCAGCGCCGTGGCGGCGATGCGCAGTCCGGCGACGCGCCAGGCGAGCAGCGTCACACCGGCCGTCACACCCGTCCAGCCGAGGGCGAGCAGCAGCAGGTAGACGCCGCGGACGGAGATCACCACGGCGTTGCTGAGGTGACCGAGGAAGTAGACGAACAGCCAGTGGCTGTCACGGTTGTCGATGATCCAGTCGCTGGTCTTGCCGAGCGGGCCGGAGACGTCGACGGTCAGCGAGTGCGGCCAGGCGGCGCCGTACTTGGCGGCCAGCAGCGGGACGAGGACGGCCGCGGCGACGGCGAGCAGCAGCAGCTTGGCCGGGCCGCGGTGGCGCAGCAGCGCCTGGAGCGGTCCGGGTCGGGCGTCGGTGTCGGTGCCGAGCGCGCCGGGGGTGGTGGTGGGTGCGGCGGTGCTCATGCGCGCCCCCGCTTCACGGTGCCGACGGGGATGTTCAGGGCGGCGCAGCGCTGGGCCTCGCGCCAGTGGCGCAGCAGGCCGGCGCGCAGCCGGGCCCGCGGGGTCGCCGCGGGAGCTCTGGAGCCGACGGCGCGCAGGGCGCCGCCGTGGGTGGTGGCGGCGTACATCAGGCTGCCACCTCACCGTGCTGCGGGGTGTCGACCCGGGCGACCACGTTCAGCAGGCAGGCGTGGTCGACGATGCCCAGGCAGCGGCCGTCGTCGACGACGCGGACCGCGCCGCCGGTGCGGGCGACCGCCTCGATGGCCTCGGAGATCAGGGTGTCGGGGCCCAGCGCGGGGCCCTGGTCGGCCTCGCCGTCCTCGGCGGGGCGCATCGCGCGGCGCACGGTGAGGACCTGCTCGCGCGGGACGTCGCGGACGAAGTCACGGACGTAGTCGTCGGCCGGGGAGCCGACGATCTCCTCGGGGGTGCCCAGCTGCACGATCTGTCCGTCGCGCATCAGGGCGATCCGGTCGCCGACCCGCAGCGCCTCGGAGAGGTCGTGGGTGATGAAGACCATCGTCCGGCCCTCCTCGCGGTGCAGGCGGACGACCTCTTCCTGCATGTCGCGGCGGATGAGCGGGTCGAGGGCGCTGAAGGGCTCGTCGAAGAGCAGGACCTCGGGGTCGACGGCGAGCGCGCGGGCCAGGCCGACGCGCTGCTGCTGGCCGCCGGAGAGCTGGCCGGGGCGGCGCTTCTCCATGCCGGCCAGGCCGACCTTGTCGACGATCTCGCCGGCCCGCTCGCGGCGCTCGGTCTTGCCGACACCCTGGATCTCCAGGCCGTAGGCGACGTTGTCGACGACGGAGCGGTGCGGCAGCAGGCCGAAGTGCTGGAAGACCATGGCGGCCCGGCGGCGGCGCAGTTCGCGCAGCGCGCCGCGGTCCATGGCGCGGACGTCCTCGCCGTCCATCTCCAGCGCGCCGCTGGTCGGCTCGATCAGCCGGGTCAGGCAGCGCACGAGGGTGGACTTGCCGGAGCCGGACAGGCCCATGACGACGAAGACCTCGCCCTTGTGGACGTCGAAGGAGACATCGCGGACGGCGGCCACACAGCCGGTCTTCTCGCGCAGTTCCTGGGCGCTCAGCCCGGTGACGGACGGGTCGTCGGGTATGCGCTCGGCCTTGGGGCCGAAGACCTTCCAGAGGTTGCGGACGGAGAACACGACCTCACGGCCGTCGGACGCCGTGGTGGCGGAGGCGTCCTCGGTCGTGCGGGCGTTGGGTATCTCGGATGCGCCGGCGGAGGTGGTAGCCATCACGCATCACCTCCTTGGGTCGGAGCCTTATGGAGCAGGTCGGCGCACTTCTCCCCCACCATCAGCACGCCCAGCATCGGGTTGACGGCCGGCATCGTCGGGAAGACGGAGGCGTCGGCGATGCGGATGCCGGACAGCCCGCGGATGCGCAGCTCCGGGTCGACGACCGCGAGCCGGTCGTCGGCGGCGCCCATCTTGCAGGTGCCGGCCGGGTGGTAGACGGTGTGGGCCGCCTTGCGCACCAGCTCGCTGATCTCCGCGTCGTCGGTGACGTCGGGGCCGGGGAAGACCTCCCGCTTGAGCCACTTGGCGAACGGCTCGGCCTGCGCGATCTTGCGGGCCAGCTTGATGCCGTCGACGAGGGTGTCGCCGTCGTAGTCGACCCCGTTCGCGTCCTTGGCGAAGTACCGGAAGTCGAGCGCGGGCTTGACCTCGGGGTCCGCGGAGGTGAGGTAGAGACGGCCGCGGGAGCGGGACTTGGGGATGTTGGGGGTCATCGAGACCCCGTGCTCGGGGCGCTCGTAGCCCAGTCGCTCGGGGTTGTCGGTGAAGGGGATCTGGTAGAAGTGGAACATCAGGTCGGGGCCCTTGTGCGCCGGGTCCCGCTTGACGAACAGACCCGCGTCGGAGTCCATTGCGGAGTTGTCCGGGATCGGCCCGTCGGTCTCCCAGACGATCACCGACTCCGGGTGGTCGATGAGGTTCTCCCCGACACCCGGCAGGTCGAGCACGCAGGGCAGACCCAGCGCCTCCAGGTCCTGCTTGGGGCCGATGCCGGAGTGCATCAGCAGCCGCGGGGTGTCGACGGCGCCGGCGCACACCAGCACCTCACGGGCGGCCTCGACGTAGACCTCTTCGCCGTCCTTGGTGCGGACGTGGACGCCCTTGGCGGCGCTGCCGTCCAGCTCCAGCTTGTGCGCCCAGGTCTCCAGCATCAGCGTGAGGTTCGGGCGGTCGCCGGCCTCCATGTGCGGGTGGAGGTAGGCGACGGACGCGGAGGAGCGCTTGTTGTTCTCCGGGTGGTAGGAGAGGTCGAAGAAGCCGACGCCCTCGTCGAAGGGCTTGTCGTTGAAGCCGACGACCTCGGGGACGCCGAGGGCGGTCTTCGTCGCCTCGATCCAGTCCGTGGCGATCTGGTTCTGGTCCTTCTTCGCCACCCGCACGATGTTGTTGCGCAGCTTGCCGAAGTAGGGGTCCATCTCCTTGGCGCCCCAGCCGGCCGCGCCCGCCGCCTCCCACTCGTCCCAGTCGGACGGCAGCGGCTTGAAGGAGATCAGGGTGTTGTGGGAGGAGCAGCCGCCGAGAACCTTGGCGCGGCTGTGCAGGATGTGCGAGTTGCCGCGGGGCTGCTCGGTGGTCGTGTACTCGTAGTCCAGCTCGCCGCCGAGCAGGCCGAGCCAGCGGCGCAGCGTCAGCACCTCGTCGCGGTCGAGGTCGGAGGGGCCGCCCTCGATGACGGCGACGGTGACGTCCGGGTCCTCTGTGAGGCGCGAGGCGATGACGGAGCCGGCGGTGCCGCCGCCGACCACGACATAGTCATACACGGGCATGGGGTGCTCCTTCTTGCAAAGTGCGTGGTGCGGGTGGTGCCAGGTGCTTCCGGGCGTCAGCCCGCGAACCAGCGCACCGGCTCCGGCCGGAGGTTCTCGTAAATGTGCTTGCTCTCGCGGTACTCGTCCAGACCCGTGGGCCCGAGTTCCCGTCCGATGCCGGACTTGCCGAAGCCGCCCCACTCCGCCTGCGGGAGGTAGGGGTGGTAGTCGTTGATCCAGACCGTGCCGTGCCGCAGCCGGGCGGCGATGCGCCGGGCGCGGGCGGTGTCGCCGGAGAAGACCGCGCCGGCCAGGCCGTACTCGGTGTCGTTGGCGAGCGCGACGGCCTCGTCCTCGGTGGTGAAGGTCTCCACCGTCAGGATCGGGCCGAAGGTCTCCTCACGGACGACCTTCATCTCGCGGTGGCAGCCGTCGAGCACGGTCGGCGCGTAGAAGTAGCCGCTCGCCGGGCGGACGTCACTGGGCTCGGGGCGCTTGCCGCCGCAGCGCAGCTGGGCACCCTCGGCCAGCGCGGAGGCGACGTACGCCTCGACCTTGTCGAGCTGCTGCTGGGAGACCAGCGGGCCGCACTCGACGCCGTCCTCGGTGCCCCGGCCGAGCTTGATCTTCTCGGCGCGGCGGGCGAGTTCGGCGACGAAGCGGTCGCGCACCGACTCCTCGATGATCAGCCGGGCACCGGCCGAGCAGACCTGGCCGCTGTGGATGAAGGCGGCGTTGAGCGCCTGGTCCACGGCGGTGTCGAAGCCCTCGTCGGTGGCGCAGGCGTCGGCGAAGACCACGTTGGGGTTCTTGCCGCCGAGCTCCAGCGCGATCTTCTTGGCGTCGGAGACCGCGGCCGCGCCCGCCTTCGTGCCGCTGACCAGGCCGCCGGTGAAGGAGAACAGGTCGACGTCGGGGTGCTCGGCCAGCCGCTGGCCGACCGGCAGGCCCGCGCCGGTGACGATGTTGGCGACCCCGGCCGGCAGCCCGGCCTCGACCAGCAGCTTGATCAGGTGCACGGTCGACAGCGGGGTGACCTCGCTGGGCTTGATCACAAAGGTGTTGCCTGCCGCGAGGGCCGGCGCGATCTTCCAACTTGCCTGGAGGAGGGGGTAGTTCCAGGGGGTGATGAGGCTGCAGACACCGACCGGCTCGTGCACGACCACGCTGTGGATGTCGGGCGATCCGGCGTCGACGACCCGGCCGCCGCTCTCGTTCATCACGACGTCGGCGAAGTAGCGGAAGGCGTCGGTGACGCAGTCGACGTCGACCCGGCCCTCCTCCAGCGTCTTGCCGGTGTCGCGGCTCTCGATGAGGCCGATCACCTCACGGTCGCGCTGGAGCAGATCGGCGACCCGGCGCAGCAGCGCGGAGCGCTCGGCGACGGCCGTGCGGGGCCAGTCGCCCTCGTCGAAGGCCCGGCGGGCGGCGGCCACGGCCGCGTCGGCGTCCTGGGCACCACCCTCGGACACCAGCTGGAGCGTCGTCGCGTCGGCGGGGTCGAGGACCTCCCGCGTTTCGCCGGATGCAGCGGGAAGCCACACCCCGTCTACGTGAATGGTCTCGATTGACGACACGTCGTTACTGCCTTCCGGTTACCGATTGTTCCCACTGGTGCAACCACTGGTGTCACCAGCAACGAGGACCCCTTTCCGGAAGCGCCGCACCTATGCCCAAACATTCATGGAAAGTGAGCCGACTCACTCAACGTGCGGCGAAATGTCCCGGAACATAACCTGAATAGCCGTATGTCCATTGCAGGATTCCTCACGTTCTGTCCCCCGGGACCGGAGGTGGAGAGATGACCAGCAGACGGCACGCGGCCACCGCTCCCGCCGCTCTGACCTGTGGCGCGGCCCTCCTCGTGGGGATTGCCTGCACGGGTGGCGCGGCGGCGGCCGGTGACTCCGACGGCGGCGAGGGCGACCTCGCGCACAAGTCGGCCCAGCAGATCTCCGACGACGCACTCCACCAGCTGGTCGCCGCGCAGTCCCTGCGGCTGCGCACCCGCACCAGCACCGACCCCACCACGCTCGACCTCACCCTCGACCGGGCCGGCAACTGCACCGGCGCCGTCGCCAAGGGCTCGCTCGGCCGCGTGGAACTCGTCAAGCGCGGCAACCAGGTCTGGATGAAGCCCGACGCGGCCTTCTGGAAGAGCCAGCTGCCCGGCGAGAAGGGCGACCGGGCCGCCGCGAAGTACAAGGACACCTACCTGCACGGCACCACCCGCAACACCTTCCTGCGGGGCCTGTCCGCCGCCTGCGACCTCCGGGCGTTCCAGAAGTCCGCCGCGGGCCCCGACAAGGAGCAGGCACCGCCCGGCGCCCCGTCACCCTCCGTGCCCCCCACGCTCACCAAGGGACAGCCGACCACCCAGGACGGCACCCGGGTACTGCCCGTCACCAAGAAGGTCGACGGCGCGGTCCAGACCCTCTACGTGGCCATCGACGGCAAGCACTACCCCCGCAAGCTCACCGCCGAGGCCGACCACCAGAGCGCCACGATCCTGCTGAGCGACTACGGCACCCCGGTGTCCGACGCGACCCCCGCTCCCGGCCGTACGGCGGACATCTCGGCCCTGGACGACCTGATGCAGGGGACGCAGACGGCGTGACCCTCGTGTGCGGTACGTAACCGTTCGTACATACGTATCGTTGAACCGTGCGGCTGCCCGCGGCGCGCAGGCGGCGGGGAGGGGCGGCACGATGACCATCGAACTGACCGACAGGACCGAGATGGCCAGTAGCAGCGAACTGGACGACATGTTCGAGCGGCTGGAGCAGATGCACATCCCCGAGGGCTACAAGGTTGAGATCGTCGGGGGGACCATCTACATGTCACCGCAGCGAGCCACGCACTGGGAGACGATCCTGGACATCGTCGAACACCTGCGGACGAAGTATCCGAAGAAGCGCGTGCTGTCGGACGTACGCATCGACTTCCCCGGCCATCTGAACGGGTTCGCGTCCGATGTCGTCGCGATGGCGGAGGGGTACAGCAAGGACGAACAGGGCCGCTGGCGCTACCAGGACATCGATTTCATCGCGGAAGTCGTCTCGGAAAGCACCGCACCGAACGACTACGGCCCGAAGAAGACCGCGTACGCCCTCGCCGAGATCCCGGTCTATGTGATCGCCGATCCCTACACGGGCCGCTGCCGCGTCTTCACCCACCCCCAGGACGGCGACTACAAGATCGACCTCACCGTCGCCTACGGCCTGCCCGTCGACCTCACCGACACCGTCGTCGGCCTCACCCTCTCCACCGAGGACTTCCCCCGGGACTGACCCCTGGGAGCCCCCGACCGCCTGCCCCGCGCCCCGTCACCCGCGCTGCCGAACCGGAGGGGCCCGGGGCGGCGGCGCGGCCGACAATGCAGGCATGGCTGACACAACGGCGAAAGCAGTCCTCGAAGGCGGCCCCGCCGGGTTCCCCGAGCGGATCGTGCCGATCGACCCGCCCGGGACCGACCTGAAGATCCCGTTCCGCAACGGCTACGAGCACTTCCGGGCCACCGACCGCCAGCAGCGGACCACCGAGGGGACGCTCCCCGTCTACGAGTGGTGGGAGCGGACGGAGCTGCCCGGGTAGCCGTCCGGCAGCCGAATCTCCGTGGAATCCGGCCGGGACGCGCCAGGGTTGGTGGATCGCGTGGCACTCGTGTGGCGCGCCGGGCGATACTGGCGGCATGACCGTGCAGTCCCCTTCGTTTCCGGTGCCGAACGCGTTCGAGTTGTTGTGCGCCCAGTACGCAAAGCGGCTGCCTGCCCGGCTGGCGGACCTGGCCGGCCCCGCCCGCGGCACGGTCGACCTGCCACTGCACGTGGTCTGGTCGGGCCGCCGTTCCTACGGACTGGAGCAGCCGCGCTCGCGGATGAGCCTGTACCGCACCGTCCTGGCCGAAGGGCAGTGCCGGGACCTGATCGCCTTCCTGAACCGGGATCTGCTCATCGCGCAGTGGCCCGTACTGCGCACGCTGATCAGCCGCCCGATCAAGGAGGTCTGGGAATCCGCCTTCCCGGAACTCACCACCGCGACAGCCTCGACGGCCGCGTGAAGCTGACGGATCTGCACCGCCGGCTCCTGGCCGACGTCCTCGCCATCGGCACCCCCTACCCGTTGGTGCTCACCGGCGGGTATGCGGTGCAGGCCCACGGCTTGGTCGACCGCCTCTCCCAGGACCTGGACGTGGCCACCGAGAACCCGGCCCCTATCGACGAGATCATGCGCACGGTCGGCGACGGCCTGGCAGAACGTGGCTGGGGTGTCCGGCACATCGAGTCCGGCCCGCTGTCGGGCCGGCTCATCGCCACCGACCCCGCGACGAGCGAAGAGTGTGAGGTCGACGTCCTCAAGGAGGCGTTCTGGGCTCCTCCGACGGTCACCGAGTACGGTCCTGTGCTCGCGTTGGAAGACGTGATCGGTACCAAGGTCCGCGCGCTCGCGGACCGCGGCGCGGTCCGCGACCTCATCGACGTCCACGCCGCGACCCGGCATCGCTCGACCGCCGACCTCGAAAACCTCGGCCGCCGCCACGCCCGCTTCGAGTTCAGCCTCCACGACCTGCGCGACCGTCTCGCCGGCGCCGAGTGGTGGGATGACCAGGACTTCACCGACTACGGACTGAGCCCCGAGCAGGTGGCGGACCTGCGCGCCTGGGCCCTGGGCTGGGCCGGCGATCTCGCCACACGGCTCTACGCCGGGGAAGATCCGGACGACCACTGACCTGTCCAGTTCCGTAGGGATCGGGTCAGTGGTCGACGGGGCCCTGGACAGCGCCTGGGAGCGCGCCGAACTGCCCGGGTAGCCCATGCGGAACCCGTCGTCGTGCGCGTCGTCGTGCGCGTCAGGAAGCCGGGGCGAAGGCGTCCAGGGCGATCTGCTGGGTGTGTTGCTGTTGGGGCCAGTCGGATTCGGTGCCCAGGACGAGGACGGCGAACTGGCGGCCGTCGGAGACCGTGAAGGCGCAGTCGACGACCTTGACGCGTTCGCCGAGCTTCTTGCTGTCATAGGCGTAGACCAGTTGCGCGGCGTCGCTGCCCGGGGCCGGGCCGTCCAGGGGGCCGAGGCTGATCTCCTCGTAGCCGGGGTTGCCGGACAGGCCCTTCGATGCCTGCTGGAGCGCCGTGCGCGGGCTGGTGTCCGGCTCGGTGATCTCGAAGATCTGCACCAGTCCGCGGTCGTCCGGGGCGGTGTAGAAGACCCCCGACGGGCGTTCGCTGCGCTGCCAGTCGCCGGGCACCGCGAGGGTGAAGCCCTTGGTGTCGTGGACCAGCCGGTAGCCCTCGGGCAGGCCGGAGGCGGGGGTGGGCGTGGCGGTGGTGGCGGTGGAGCCGCCGGTGGACGGGGTGGCCGTGCCCGCCGCGGAGGCCGTGGCCGGCGGACGGGCGGCGGGCGGCGCGTCGTGGCGGTTCAGGAGCAGATAGCCGCCGACCGTGGCCACCGCGATCGCGGCCACCGCCGCACCGGCGATCAGGGCGGTACGGCGCGGGGCGGCGGACGTGGGGCCGGGGAAGGGGCCGGGTGCGGGGTACGGGCCGGGCGCCGCCGGATGCACGAAAGCGGCCCCGTCCGCCCGCGCGCCGTCCGCCGGGGCACCGCCCGCCGCGGGGGTGAACGCCGGCCGGGACGGCATCGGCCCCGAGTAGGGCGCGGGCGGCGGCGTGCCGTCCTCCCAGCGCTGGGTCTCGTTGTTCCAGCGGGCCTGGCCGCCGCGCGTCATCGTCAGCCTCCCACCAGGGCCGTGACCGCCTGGACGGCCGCCGCGCCGGAGGACAGCAGGCTGACCACGGCCCCGGCGTCGGTCAGCGCCGCACGGAGCCGCGCCACCCGGCCGGGCCCGGCCGCGCCGGTGTCCGCGATCTCCGTCTCGGTCTCGGCGAGTTCGCCGCTCAGCGCCGTGACCTGCGGGCTCTGCACCGCCCGGGCCAGATCGTCGCGCAGCGCCCGCACGGCGTGCAGCAACTCCTCCTGCGCCGGGTCCATCGCGGGGGCGGAGCCGCCCTCGTGATGGGTCACGGTGTTGTGGTTGCCGATGGCGAAGGCGCCCCGGACGCTGCCGATGTGGATGCCGTTGCCGCGCTCGTCAGCCGTTGCCATGCTGGCCACTTCCCTTCTCCGCGGAGTCTTGTCCGGTGGGGCCTTGCTGGGTGATCGTGTTGTGGTCGCCGATGCCGACGGCGCCCTGGGCGGACTCGACGTAGACGCCGCCCTCGGCGACGTGCACGACCCGCCGCTCGAACTCGTCGGTCTGGTAACCGGCCTCGCGCAGCGCCGTGGTCACCCCGGCCGCCACCCGCTGCTGCACGGTCTTCAGATAGCGGGCCACGTCCATGTCCTGGAAGAGCGAGGAGTCCCCGAAGGAGCCCAGCTCACGCACCGAGGCGCCGGGCCCCTCGGGCAGCGCCGCGCCGTGCCCCGCGGTGGCCAGCCGCCAGGCGGACAACAGGCCCCGCCCCAGCGTGAGTACGGCGTCCCCGGCCGACCGGGGCGTGCGGGTCAGCGCCCACACCGCCTTGCCGAAGTGGTGGTGGTGCCGGTACTGGTGGGCGAGCCGGTCGGCGTCCTGGAAGAGCTGTCGCAGCGGCCACAGCACATGCGGCGCGACCTCCATCATCAGCATCCCGCCCTGGGTGTGCACCCGCACGAACACTGTGGTGACGATGCCCTCGTTCCAGCCGCCGACCCGGATCCGCAGGAAGTGCCGACGGGTCTCGCCGCCCTCCTCCACCGCGTCCCGCCGGTGTGCCTCGAACGCGTCGGGCGCGTACGGCGCGGCCGCCCGGTTCGGCAGCCCCTCGGCCGGCAGGTAGACGCACTCGTCGATCTCCATGGCGCGCAGCCGGTCGCGCACCGCGGCCGCCACCTCCGGCGAACCGTGCGGCGACGGCACCCGCAGCGCCTCCACCAGCGGGACGATCCGGGCCAGGATGGCGCTGTTGTCGAGCGGTTCGGGCGTGCGGTCGGTGCGGGGGTTCAGCTCCACGGACAGCGACCAGGTCCGGTAGGCCTGCCCGGCGCCGCAGAACGGGTCGGCGGCCCGGTACATCACCAGCGGTCCGTGTTGCTCGATGCGCACCCGCTCCCGCAGCCGCTGGAAGCGGAAGCCCTCGGCCCGCTCGGCGGGGTCGGACATCACGTCGGGGAAGCGCTCCCGGGACAGTTCACGGGCCAACGACCGGGCGAACTGTCCGCGTTGGAGGGCGACCAGCACGGCCAGCATCAGCGGCAGCAGCACCGCGACCCACAGGCTCAGCACGGCGACGGCGCCCACCAGCGCGACGTCGTTCCCGAGGCCGGACGAGTCGCTCGTCAGGCCGCCCATCCCGTCCGGGAGCAGCAGGGACAGCGGCCAGCCCGTGCCCATGATGCCGATCGTGCCACCGCACGCCATCACCAGCAGCGACAGCCACAGGGCGGTCAGCGCCAGCCGGCCGTACCAGCGCAGCCCGAACGCGAGGGTGCGGGACACCCACGGCGGGACGGGCGCCTTGCGGACGGCGCGGCCCAGCGTCATGAGGACGACGGGCAGGAGGTAGAGCAGCGCGAGGCCGAAGGACAGCGGCACCGCAATGATCCACACGGCCAGGATCGCCGCCGCCCAGCCCAGTTCGAGCCGCCGGGCCCGCAGCGCGTGGGCCAGGACCCGGGCCGCGTCGATGCCCAGGGAGGGCGCGGCGAACCGCTGCTCGTGGACGTACAGCTCGTCGATGACCGCGTTGCGGAAGCTGTCGTCCAGGTAGGTGCCGGCGCACAGCAGGCGGGTGGCCTCACTGGCTCCCGGCGGGGTGGGCAGCAGCGGCGGCGGGGGCGGGGGTGGTCCTGCGGGTGCCTTCCGCATCCACTCCGGCCCGTCCGGGTCCCCGGGCTGCGCGGGCACATCGGTCTGACTCATGGTCCTCCCCCGAATCCCAACTGACCGCACCCGAAGCCTGGTTGGCACACGCATGCGGCGGCCGGACGCGGGGCGGTACGAGCCGCAGCATAAGGGAGCCGAGCACTCCGTGTCAGCGCGATAACCCAAGGTCGCGGCGCGGGTCAGAGGCCCGCGGGGAACTCCCCGTTCTTGAGGGCGCCGACGAACGACGCCCAGCCGCCCGTCGGGAAGACCAGCACCGGGCCGTGCGGGTCCTTGCTGTCACGCACGGGGACGGAGTCGGGGATACCGGGGGCCACTTCGATGCAGTTGCCGCCGTTGTTGTCGCTGTAGCTGCTCTTGGTCCAGGTCGCCGCGCTGAGTTCGGGCCTGTTCATGCTGCTCGTACCCCTCCATCACGTCGCTGATCAGAGCAGCGGACTCACAGGCTGACGGAATGTCCGCCCTGAGCACATCATAGGTCTGGCTGTAGCGGACGTAGACTGCCGGATCGTTGTTGAAGTGGCCACGGTCCAACGACTCCGAGTACACCCATCGCCCGTCAGGCAGTTCGATCAGCGACATGGAGCCCCTGGGGCGAACGAGCCCGAAGCGGCCCGCCGGCGCCACCTGGATACGGATGTTGGAACGCTGTCCAACACGCAGCAGATGCGCGCACTGATCACGCATCACCTCCGAGCTCCCCACCGCATTACGCAGACAGCTCTCGTCCAGGACAGCGACGTACAGCGGGCCGTCCTCGGTCAGAAAGCGCGGCTGGCGGCTCAGCCTGGCCCGGACCCGCTCCTCCACCGCTGCGCCACTCGCGACCTGAGAGAACAGCGCGTGCGCGTAGCCGGGCGCCTGCAACAAGCCAGGAATGACCCGCTCCTGGTACTCCCGCAGGCCCACCGCCTCGGCATCCATCTCCGCCCGACGCTCGAACCAGTCCGGATGTTGCACCTCCGGATACCAGTCGATCCGCCCCCATAACCGCAGCAGCACTCCGCCCGTGGCCAGGATGGCGTCGCACTGCTTGGCGAACGTCTCCTGTGGGACGCGGGTGCCCGCCTCGACGCGGGCCACCTGGGAGCGGTCGCACGGGATCTTGAGCGCCAGCGCCTCCTGCGTGAGGCCCGCCGCCTCCCGGAAGTGCTTCAGCACCTCCCCGAACACGGCGGCGTTGGTGGCGGCCGGTCCGCTCGCGGTGGTGCGTCGTCGTCGGCTCACCGCATCCCCCTTCGTGCCAGATGGTGAGTGTCACGCGTCCCACGTTGCGACCCGCGCTACGGGGCGCAACGCTGAACACACCCAACGTAAGGGGTTATTCGGCCGACCGTGCCGTCTTCCCACGCAATACCCCCGCGACGGGGATCAGCCGTCCGGGGGCGTGGCCACCAACTTCTCGGAGTCAATGAGCATGAACAAAGGTATCGCCCGGTTCGCCGCACGGCCGCCGCGCCTGCGGGAGCGGCCGCACGGAGCGGAGGCGGGCGCGTGATGAGTTACGACCGGGATGCCGCTCCCCTGTGGCCCGGGCTGCGGCTGCTGCCGTGGGAGGGCGAGGGCGGGAAGCCGTGCTTCCTGTCGGCGGAGGGCGCCGGTGGGGTGCTGGCCCGGCTGGCCGACGAGATCGAGGCGGAGCAGTTGTGCGACGGTGCCGATGTCCTCAAGGGCGCGGTGGCCGTGCTGGACGACGTCAAGGCGGGGGAACACGCGCTGCGGCTGGCGCTGCGGGCGACCACGCAGGCCTTCGGCAACGTGCTGCGCGTCGCCGACAGCCGGGGCGCGCGACTGGCCGTGGCGTCGGGCGGTGACTGACCGGGCCGCCATGGCCGGGGCCGTGTGACCGGGCCCCTGTGACCGAGCCCGCACGGCCGTTGTGGACCGTGCGGGCTCGTCGGTGCTGCGGCGCCGCCCGTGCGGGGCGGCCGCGGCGGTGGGTCAGCCGAGGAGGCCGAGACCGCGGACGGCCTCGCGCTCCTCGGTCAGCTCCTGCACCGACGCGTCGATGCGGGCGCGCGAGAAGTCGTTGATCTCCAGGCCCTGGACGATCTCGTACGCGCCGTCCTTGGTGGTGACGGGGAACGAGGAGATCAGGCCCTCCGGGACGCCGTAGGAGCCGTCCGAGGGGATGCCCATCGAGGTCCAGTCGCCGGCGGCGGTGCCGTTGACCCAGGTGTGGACGTGGTCGATGGCGGCGTTGGCGGCGGAGGCGGCCGAGGACGCGCCACGGGCCTCGATGATCGCCGCACCGCGCTTGGCGACGGTCGGGATGAAGTCCTCGGCCAGCCACTTCTCGTCGTTGACGGTCTCGGCGGCGTTCTTGCCGGCGACCGTGGCGTGGAAGATGTCGGGGTACTGGGTGGCGGAGTGGTTGCCCCAGATCGTCAGCTTCCGGATCTCGGACACCGGGGTGCCGGTCTTCTTCGAGAGCTGCGAGAGCGCGCGGTTGTGGTCCAGACGCGTCATCGCGGTGAAGCGCTCGGCGGGTACGTCCGGCGCGGCGGCCTGGGCGATCAGGGCGTTGGTGTTGGCCGGGTTGCCGACGACCAGGACCTTGATGTCGTCCGCGGCGTGGTCGTTGATGGCCTTGCCCTGCGGCTTGAAGATGCCGCCGTTGGCCTCCAGGAGGTCGCCGCGCTCCATGCCCTTGGTGCGGGGGCGGGCGCCGACGAGCAGGGCGACGTTCGCGCCGTTGAAGGCCTCGTTCGGGTCGTCCGAGATGTCGATGCCCTGCAGCAGCGGGAAGGCACAGTCGTCGAGCTCCATGGCGGTGCCCTCGGCGGCCTTCAGCCCCTGCGGGATCTCCAGCAGGCGCAGCTTGACCGGCACGTCCGCGCCGAGCAGGTGTCCGGAAGCGATGCGGAAGAGGAGTGCGTAACCGATCTGGCCGGCGGCGCCGGTCACGGTCACATTGACGGGAGTGCGGGTCATGGCGATCTCCTGCGCGGTGTTTTCCGGGGGCAAGCCCCTGGACCACCATGGTTGGCGGTGGGTGTCCCTGCCCGGCTATCGAGGTCTCTTGGTATCGAGAGACCCGGCCGTCAGGCTATCGGACCCCCGCCCGCCCCCGGTGCCGGGCCGGTGTGGAACACCTCACCGGGTGCCCGGTGGTGTCCGTACGGCGGTCCGTGCGGGGCTGTGCGCGGAGAGCGCTGTGAGACCTGTCCCGAAGGGGCGGCGGCCGCCCGCCTATGGAGGGGGGAGTGCGGGCGGCCGCCCAGTTGTGCCACACCCGTGGGGGGGATATCCGTCGCTTGCCCGCGATCCCGGAGGGCATGCCTCCCGTCTTTCGGACATCCTCCGGGAGCGGTGTGAGGCGGCCCGGGCGGGCCGTCCGGAGCCGGCGGGCGGGGTGCTACCGGGACGTGCCGGAGGGCGTTCCGGAGGGGGCCGCGACTCCCGGCGCCGTCGCCGGAAGGGGTCGTGAGCAGCCCTTCAGGCCCGCCACGGTGGTTCCGCAGGCCGCGACCTTCGCCGGGTCCCCGGACACCGCGACCATCGGCGTGTAGGCGTCACCGGCCCGCTCGGCGCGCGCCGTGGCGCGGTGACCGCCGGCGCTGATGGTGGCTTGATCTCCCTGTGCGGCACGGCTGATGCGGGCCCAGGCCGTGTGACAGACGGAGCTGTAGCGGACCTCGACCACGGCGCGGCCCGCCATTCCGCGGGACGGCGTGGTGGCGTGCTGCCCGCCGCACCCCATCGCCTCGGGGTCCTTGCCCGTGCAGCCGTCGCCGGTGCAGCGCACCCCGTTGGGCAGCGCCGGCTCCACGCTCGGCGCGGGGGCCGGGGCCGTCCGGGCCACCGCCTCCTTCTTGGCCGGCTCGGCACCGGGGTTCAGCAGCAGGACCCCCGCGACGGCCACCAGCACGGCGCCGACCGCGCCGACCAGGATCATCGGGGTCCGGTGACGGCGGCCGGACGTGCCCTCGGCGGGCGCCGGTTGCGGGGACGGCGCCACCGCCTCCCAGCGGGGGAAGTCCGCACTGGAGGGCACCTGCGACAGCGGCGCCGGGCCGGGCTGTGCTCCGCTCCCGGGGGTCCCGGGCCGCTCGGACGGGGCGGACTTCTCGGCCTTCCCCGGCTTCTCCGCCTTCCCCGGCTTCTCGGCCTTCGCTTCGGTGGGCGCACCCGTCGCGGCCGGGTCGGTGTCCAACTCCCCCAGCGCGGCGCGCGCCTGCGCCACCCGGATCGCCTCCATGGTGACGTCCTGGCGCATCTCCGCCCGGCTCCAGGCGCGTTCGGCCAGCTCCCACAGCGTGGTGAGGTGCGAGGGGTGTGCGCCGGTCTGCTCGGCGAGGGCGAGCACCGCGCGCAGCGGCGGCAGCAGCCGCCCGTTGAGATAGCGCTCCCAGGACGTCTTGCTGTAGCCCGTGCTGTCCGCGACGGCGGCCACGCTCAGCCCGCTGCGGTCGATGAGCCTGCGCAGCTGCCCGGCGAACTCCCGCACCTGCGGATCGAGCTCTTCCGGCAGCGCCTTCCAGCGAGGCATTGCCTCCCCCTATCCCCCCGCTTACGTGCCAATGCGCGGCTCCCCCGGCCCGCCTCCTTGCCGCCCGCGGGGCCGCCTCCTGGTCACGACGGCGGTCCCCGATTGAGGGCGCACGGGAGCATCCGGACATATGACTCTGGTCCGAGCACACTCCGCGCCTCAGCAGTGTGGCATTTCCGGACGAGACACTACGAGTTCCGTGCGAATTCCAACAAGAATCGGTCAGGATTCGATAAAAAAGTGCAGTGATGCCGCCCCACGCGCTACCGGGGACGGCGCACCCCGCGCCCACCGTCCGCCGACGCGCCACCACACGACGGCGGCCCGCCCGCTCCCGGGAGGAGCGGGCGGGCCGCCGTCGGTGCGAGCGCGGGCGGGCGGCTAGCGCACGGTGAAGTGGACGATGTCGTCCAGGAAGGGGATGTGGATCCACGGCTTCGGCTGCACCATCAGCGCCAGCATCACGATCACGAAGCCGAGCACCCCGTACGTCAGCATGTCGGTGAAGCGGGAGCGCACGGCCAGCATCCCCACCGACGGCAGCGCCCACCGCAGCACCGCGCCGCCCAGCAGCGAGAGCCCGATCACGATCGACCCGATGCGGAACGCGCCGAGCGCCACCAGCAGCAGCCCGATCGCGACCCCGCCCATCACGCTCAGCAGGGGCCACTGCCGGGCGGGCGCGGGGTAGCCGCCCGAGGCGGCCCGGCCGCCGCCCTCGGGGCGGGCGGTGTCGCGGGTCAGCGTCGGAAAGCGGCGTGAGGAGCGCTGCGGCTCGGAGGCCCCCTCCGAATGCGCTTCGGAAGCCATGGCGGGCAGTTCCTTCCGGTGTCCGGATCCGTCTGTCGAGGACAGGGTCTCAGGTCCTGGGTGCCGACGTCGTCAGCCGGCCGCGCGCTCGGCGGCCTCGACGACGTTGACCAGCAGCTGGGCGCGGGTCATCGGCCCGACGCCGCCCGGGTTCGGGGCGACCCAGCCGGCCACCTCGGTCACGCCCGGGTGCACATCGCCGACGATCTTGCCCGCCTCGTCGCGGCTGACGCCGACGTCCAGGACGGCCGCGCCGGGCTTGACGTCCTCGGGCTTGATGATGTGCGGCACACCGGCCGCGGCCACGATGATGTCCGCCTGCTTGAGGTGCGCGGACAGATCACGGGTGCCGGTGTGGCACTGGGTCACCGTGGCGTTCTCCGACTTGCGGGTCAGCACCAGCGGCATCGGGCGGCCGATGGTGATCCCTCGGCCGACGACGACCACGTGCGCGCCCTTGATCTCGACCTCGTGCCGCCGCAGCAGCTGGACGATGCCGTAGGGGGTGCAGGGCAGCGGGCCCTCGATGCCCAGCACCAGCCGGCCCAGGCTCATCGGGTGCAGCCCGTCGGCGTCCTTCGCCGGGTCCATCAGCTCCAGGACCCGGTGCGCGTCGATGCCCTTGGGGAGCGGGAGTTGGACGATGTAGCCGGTACAGGCGGGGTCCTCGTTCAGCTCCCGTACGACCGCCTCGATCTCCTCCTGGGTGGCGGTCTCCGGCAGCTCGCGCTGGAGGGAGGCGATGCCGACCTGGGCGCAGTCGCGGTGCTTGCCGTTGACGTACCAGCGGCTGCCCGGGTCGTCGCCGACCAGGAGGGTGCCCAGGCCGGGCTGCACGCCCTTGGCCTTCAGGGCCTCGACACGGACGGTGAGCTCGGACTTGATGGCGGCCGCTGCGGCCTTGCCATCCAGAATCTGGGCAGTCATGCCCCCATTCTCCCGGATGAGGGCCGCGACCTTCCAATCAGGGCACCCCGGGACGTCCATGGCCGGAATTGATCATTGCACTTGGACAACGGACAGCAACCCGAACTGGACAGAGTGAATGCGCAACTAGAAGGATTGACGCGCAGTGCCGCAGGCATCGTCGGGGGGTCGCCAGTGAAACCTGTATTTCCTCCACGTCACGCCGCACCGTCCCCATGGACCCAACGGAGGAAAACCGCAGATGAGTTTCGGTGACCCGAACAACCCGTACGGCCAGCAGCCGCCGCAGGCCCCCTACGGCCAGCAGCCGCCGCAGGGCCCGTACGGCCAGCAGCCGCCCGTCCCGCCCCAGGGACAGCCCGGCTACGGGTACCCCCAGCAGCCCCCGCAGCAGCAGCCGTACGGCTACCCCCAGCAGCCCGTTCCTCCGCAGCAGGGCTACGGCTACCCCCAGCAGGCGAACCCCTACGGCCAGCCGGGCATGCCCGGAATACCGGGCATGGGAATGCCCACCGGGTACGCGAGTTGGGGCGCGCGGCTGTGCGCACTGCTCATCGACGGTCTGATCGTGGGCCTGGTGCCCGGCATCCTGTACGGCATCGCGACCGCCGTAGCGGTGTCCTCCGTGAGCAGCGCCCCCACCTGCGCCTACGACGACTACCAGTGCCGGTCGGACGCGGTCTCGGCCGGGCCGCCGGCCTTCGCCGTCATCCTGATCGTGCTGGCCATCCTGGCGGGCATGGCGGGAGGCATCTTCATGCTCGTCAAGGAGGGCAATACCGGCCAAACTGTGGGCAAGAAGGCCATGAGCATCCGCCTGGTCCGTGAGGACACCGGCCAGCCGCTCGGCTTCGGCATGGCCTTCGTCCGCCGCCTCGCCCACTTCCTGGACAGCATCGCCTGCTACATCGGCTGGCTGTGGCCGCTGTGGGACGACAAGGCCCAGACCTTCGCCGACAAGGCCGTCGGCTCGGTGGTCGTCAAGACCCAGTAACCGGCGGGGTGTCACCCCTGCCCCTGGTGCACCACTTGGTGAAGGCCCCCTCGCCGCCGCGCGATCGGGGCCTTCGCCGCTCCCGTTCACGCCGCCTGAAGGACACGCTCGTGAGTTATCCCCCACAGAACCCCTACGGTCCCCCTCCGGGCCGGCAGCCCGGCTACGGCTACCCGCAGCAGCCCGCGCCGTACGGCCCCTACCCGGGCGGCCAGATACCCGGCATGCAGCCGCAGTACCCGATGGTGATGCCCGGCGGGGTCAAGGTCGCGCGGGCGCTCATGTTCGTGCTCGTCGGACTGAACCTCATCGGACTGATCGGCGCCGTGTTCGGCCTGGGCAGTGTGAGCAAGGCCGCGCACCACACCACGTCGTACACCAGCCCGGACACCACGTCGATGCTGAACGTCGGCAAGGGCGTCCTGATCTTCGCCATCGTGCTGATCGTGATCTTCTCGGCGGTGGCGATCACGGTGGCCCTGCAGTGCGCCAACGGCGGCAAGGGCGTGCGGACCGGCGCCATCGTCTTCGGGGTCGGCACCCTCCTCGTGAGCCTGATGACCTTTCCGTTCGGGCTGGTGCACACCGTCCTGGGCATCCTGGTCATCGCCTTCATGGCGAAGGACGAGAGCAACAAGTGGTTCAACCGGCCGCGTTACTGACCGCCGCGCCGGCACGGCGAAGGGCCGCACCCCGCCCGGGGTGCGGCCCTTCGGCTTCGGTGGCCCGACGGCTCAGTGGAAGAAGTGCCGGGTACCGGTGAAGTACATCGTCACGCCGGCCTTCGCGGCGGCCTCGACGACCTGCTCGTCACGGACCGAACCGCCCGGCTGGACCACGGCCTTGACGCCGGCCGCCGTCAGGATCTCCAGACCGTCGGGGAACGGGAAGAAGGCGTCCGAGGCGGCGTAAGAGCCCCGCGCGCGCTCCTCGCCCGCCCGCTCGACCGCGAGCTTCGCGGAGTCGACGCGGTTGACCTGGCCCATGCCGACGCCGACCGAGGCACCGTCCTTGGCGAGCAGGATCGCGTTGGACTTGACCGCGCGGCAGGCCCGCCAGGCGAAGGACAGCTCGGCGAGCTCCTCGGCGGACAGCGCCTCGCCGGTGGCCAGCGTCCAGTTCGCCGGGTCGTCGCCCGCCGCCTGGAAGACATCGGTGTGCTGGATGACCGCGCCGCCGGAGAGGAACTTCACATCGCCCGGCCGGGTCGGCAGACCCTCGACCTTCAGGACGCGGATGTTCTTCTTCTTGGCGAGGACCTCGACCGCACCGGCCTCGTAGGCCGGGGCCGCGATGACCTCGGTGAAGATCTCCGCGACCTGCTCGGCCAGCTCGATGGTCACCGGACGGTTCACGGCGATCACCCCGCCGTACGCGGAGAGCGGGTCGCAGGCGTGCGCCTTGCGGTGGGCCTCGGCGATGTCGTGGCCGGTCGCGATGCCGCAGGGGTTGGCGTGCTTGATGATCGCCACGCACGGCCCGTCGTGGTCGAAGGCGGCGCGGCGCGCGGCCTCGGTGTCCACGTAGTTGTTGAAGGACATCTCCTTGCCGTGCAGCTGCTCGGCGTTGGCGATGCCGCCCGGCTCACCGTCCGTGTACAGGGCCGCGGCCTGGTGCGGGTTCTCGCCGTAGCGCAGGCTGCCCTTGCGCTCCAGGGTCTCGCCGACGAACTCCGGGAGGCCGTTGTAGGCGTCCTCGGGCGCGTAGCGGTCGGTGAACCAGGACGCGACCGCGGTGTCGTACGCCGCGGTGTGCTGGAACGCCTCCGCCGCCAGCCGCCGGCGCTCGGCGAGCCCGAAGCCGCCGACCGCGACCGCTTCGAGGACCTGGCCGTAACGGGCGGGGTTGACGACGACGGCGACCGACGGGTGGTTCTTGGCGGCGGCACGGACCATCGAGGGGCCGCCGATGTCGATCTGCTCCACGCACTCGTCGGGGGTGGCGCCGGAGGCGACCGTCTCCCGGAACGGGTAGAGGTTGACGATCACCAGGTCGAACGGCTCGACACCCAGCTCGGTCAGCTGGCTGCGGTGGTCATCGAGGCGCAGGTCGGCCAGAATGCCGGCGTGCACCTTCGGGTGGAGGGTCTTGACCCGGCCGTCGAGGCACTCGGGGAAGCCCGTCAGCTCCTCGACCTTGGTGACCGGCACCCCGGCCGCGGCGATCTTCCCGGCCGTCGATCCGGTCGACACGAGCTGGACGCCCGCCGCGTGCAGCCCCTGCGCCAGCTCCTCCAGCCCGGACTTGTCGTAGACGCTGACCAGAGCGCGGCGAATGGGCCGCTGCGTACCTTCGGTGGCGGTCACGAGATACGTACCTTTCGTCCCTCAATGCGGTAGCCGTGCCGGGCCAGTTGCCCCACGACCTCGACGAGCAGCGATCGCTCGACTTCCTTGATGCGCTCATGCAGCGCGGATTCCTCGTCCTCGTCCCGGACCTCGACCACGCCCTGGGCGATGATCGGGCCGGTGTCGACCCCGTCGTCGACGAAGTGGACGGTGCAGCCGGTGACCTTCGCGCCGTACGCGAGCGCGTCGCGCACGCCGTGGGCACCGGGAAAACTCGGCAGCAGCGCCGGGTGGGTGTTGACGGTCCGGCCGCCGAAGCGGGCGAGGAACTCCTTGCCCAGGATCTTCATGAAGCCGGCCGAGACGACCAGGTCGGGCTCGTACCCGGCGGTCGCCGCGGTCAGGGCCGCGTCCCACTCCCCGCGGCTGCCGTAGTCCTTGACCCGGCAGACGAACGTCGGCAGCCCCGCGGCCTCGGCGCGCTCCAGACCGGCGATCGCGCCGCGGTCGGCGCCGACGGCCACGATCTCGGCGCCATAGGTCTCGGGGCCCTGCTCGGCGATGGCGTCCAGCAGCGCCTGCAGGTTCGTTCCGGAACCCGAGACGAGCACGGCCACGCGGGCCGGGCGGCCGGGTCGGGCGGGCGGGGCGGGGGCTGGGGAGGAAGCCACGGCGGGGCTCATTTCCGATCTCGCGTGCTTTGTGTGGTCGTACAAGACTGCGGGTACCGCAGATCCGGGGAACCCTACGAAGGCGCCGACCGTCAGCAACGATACCGGCACACCGCGCGGCCCCCACGGGACGGGGGCGGGCACGGGAGGTAGCGTCAGGCGTAAGACTGCATGCAGTTCGTGGTAACCGGGCGCCGGTCGCGAAGGCCCGCGTACGGACGAGACAAGGGGAAGACGCACACCTGATGACGGACCGACGCCGCCGCGCGGCCCTCCCGCCCCTTCCCGCAGCGACCGCCGGATGGCACCCCCGGCCCGCCACCGCCCCCGGGACGGTGCTGCTGCGTGAGGGCAAGCCGTCGTCCGCCTCCCCGGACTCACCGGACTCCCCCGCGCCGGACTCCTCGGGCCCCGACGACCGCGACAACCCCTTCGCGCCGCCCCCGGCGGACGCCCCCGACCAGGAGTGGCGCCCGCGCCACCCCGCCCCGCACGGCTCCGGGCAGGACGACCGGGACGAGAACGGGGAGCCGTCGAAGGACGACGCGGCGCCGAGCTGGGGCAGCCAGTGGAGCCCGCGGCAGCCGGGCCGGCAAAACGGCGGCTTCGGCACCCGGCCGGGCAACCGCGGCGGCCCGCAGAGCGGCGGCCCCGGCGGCTCGGGTGGCTCGGGCGGCTCCGGCGGCGGGCTGCGCTGGGACCCCACCGACCCGGCCCAGCGCCGGGCGCGCTACGCCCTGCTCGCCGGCATGTGGGCGTTCTTCTGCGTGCTGTTCAGCCTGCCGGAGATCTCCCTGCTGCTGGCCGCGCTGGCGCTCTACTGGGGCATCAGCTCCCTGCGGGCCAAGCCGGACTCCTCGAAGGCCACCGCCGAGGCGACCACCGCCGCCATGGAGGGCCGCCCCGCCCCGGCCGCTCCCCCGGCCGCGCAGCCGGGCGCCGCGTCCGACCGGGGCAGCACCCGCCCGCAGGTCACGGCGGCCATCGCGGGCCTGGTGACCGCCTCGCTGGCGCTGATGATGGTGGCCGCGACCTTCACCGTGCAGATCGTCTACCGCGACTACTTCACCTGCGTGAACGACGCCTTGACCCAGTCGTCCGGCAAGTCCTGCGAGAAGCTGCTGCCCAAGGAGCTGCGCCCGCTGCTGAGCACGCGGGAGTAGGCGGGAGTAGCCAGGAGCGGGCGGCTTCAGGCGACGGCGCCTCCGGTGCCGGCCGGGGCGTCCGCCTTCTCGGCGGGCCGGCCCTCGTCCTCGCCCGCCGCGTCCCTGGTGGTCGTGGCGGCCCGTTCACCAGGCCTCGTCGCGCTCCCGGCGGTCTTTCCGGGCACGGTGGTTTTCGCGGCAACGGCGGGCTCCGCGGTCACGGCGGACTGCGCGGCCACGGCGGGCTTCGCGTGCGCCCACCCCTTCAGCCGGGTCGCGGCCTTCAGGGCGGTCGCGGCCTTGGTGGCGCCGGTGGCCGCCGGGGCGCCGGGGCCCGTCGCGGCCTTGTCGCCCGTCGCACCCTGCGGGGCGTCGGCGTCCCCCGCCGCGCCCTGCCCCGCCCCGTCCGCCCGGTCCGCCCCCGCCGCCCGCCGTCCCGTGTGCCGGCGCCAGACCCGTAGGGCGACCGCGCCCGGGATGCCCGTGACGGCGGTCCAGGCCACCGTCGCCAGGCCCGTACGCCACCAGCTCGGGCCGAAGGCGGCGAGGGCGCCGGTGCCCAGCGCGCCACCGGCGAGGCCGGCGAGCACGGCCATGGCGGCGCCGCAGAAGCCTGCGCCCAGGGCCGCCACACAGGCCGTCCCCCACCAGGACCAGGACTCGTCGTCGGTGTCGGTGTCGGTAGCGGTATCGGTGTCGGTGTCGGTGTCGGGCGAGGGCTGCGCGGCGCGGGCCACCGAACGGGCGAGCAGCGCCCCCGCGAGCAGCGGCAGCACCGCCACCGCCCAGGTCAGCGGGCCTCCCGGACCGGCGTCCGGCACTCCGCCGAGCAGCGGCAGCTGGGGCAGTACGGGATGCGCCGAGGCGCCCAGCGGGCCGACCGTACTGCCCGCGCCGACCGTGAAACCGGGGCCCAGACCGTACGCGGTGCCCCATACGGCGGCGTTCGGGAGCAGTACCAGGCACAGCAGCAGCACCGTGGCACGGCCGGCCCAGTCGGGCGCCAGGTGGAGGAGGGCCGCGCCCACCCGGTCCGCGTGCAGGCCGAGCCCGAGGAGGGTGAGCAGGACGCCGGAGCCGAGCAGGGCGGCGAGGGCGAAGGCGGCGGCCCGGCCCGCGGCCGCGCACCGGGAGCCGCCGAGGAGCGTGCGCAGACCGTCCGGCACCCGGGCGCAGGCCCGCAGGGCGCGCTCGGGCAGCAGATCGGCGCCGGGGTGCCGCAGCAGGCGCCAGGCCGTGACGCCGAGCGTGGCGACCGCGGTGGCCGGGACGAAGCACAGGGCGCTGAGGGGCTCGGCGCTCAGCTCTCCGGCGCAGGCGTAGAGCAGCGCGCCGGCCGCGATGCACAGATAGCCGGCGAGCAGCGCCCCCAGCAGGGTGCGCGGCGCGACCGCGGGCGCGCCGGGGCCGTCGCCGGGCGCCGCCAAAGAGCCGTCGGCCGCGGTCGCCAGGGCATGGCGGGCGGCCCGGTGCAGCAGCCGGACCGGCACCACCGCGAGGAGCAGCGGGGTCACCCCGACCGGGGCCCAGGCGCCGGAGCGGGTGGCGCGGACCAGATCACCGCCGTGCGCCGAGAGCCACAGATCGGCGGCGAGATGAAGGGCCCGGGAGGGGCCGCTGTCGGGTGCGGGCGAGGCGACCCAGAGCAGCAGTACGGCGACCGTCAGCGCGCCGAGCCCCAGGCCGGCAGCCGTCACCCCGCCGAGGAAGGCCGCGCCGATCGCCGAGGAGCGCTGGGCGGCGGTTCTGCCGTGCGAGGACAGTGCGGGGCCACGATCGGTGAACTGGCTCACACGGCCATGCTGCCAACAAGAGGCGTTTCAGCCATGTACTGGCGATATGCCCGACGTGTCGCGCCGCACTTGCTTCCGCAGGTTTTCCACACTGCTGTGTATGACTCCGCGCGAGCAGGCCACCGCCGCCTTCGACGAACTCCACGCCCGGCACGCCCTCGCGCTGACCCGGCAGGCGTTCCTGCTCACCGGGCGGCCACGGGTGGCGGAGCGGGCGGTGGAGCGGGGGTTTCGGCGGGCCTGGCAGCACTGGCCGCGGGTCGCGGTGGACGCGGACCCGGCGGGGTGGGTGCGGGCGGAGGTCTACGAGTACGCGCTGACGCCGTGGCACCGGCCGTGCCCCGCACTGCGGCCCGCCCGCACCCCGGAACCGGACACCGGGCGGGCGGCGCCGTCGGATCCGGAACTGCTGGCTGCGCTGCTGAGCCTGCCGGCGCCCTACCGGCGGGCGCTGGTGCTGCACGACGGGGTGGGGCTCGGGCTGGGCGAGACGGCGGCGGAGATCGAGGCGAGCACCCCGGCCGCGGCCGGACGGCTGACCCATGCGCGCGAGCGGATCGCCGCGCGGCTGCCGGAGCTGGGGCTCGACGGGCAGCCGCCGGCCCGGCAGGGCGAGATCCTGCGGGCCCGGCTCACCGGGCTGGCGGCCGCGCAGCGGATGACACCACCCGCCGCGGCACACGTACGGTCCGCGAGCGAGCGCAGCGCCGAGCGGACGACCCGGTCCGTGTTCGGGCTGACCGGGCTGCTCGCACTGGTCACGCTGCTGACGATGGTGCTGGCGCCGGATCACCACCCGCCCCCGGACCGGTCGCTGTCGAGCGCGCCGCACGCCCTTCCGTCACCGGTCCGGTCCCCTGACGCAAACGGACCCCGGACCTCGGGCGCACACCAGCCCGGCGGGCCCCGCGAGCCGGGCCGTGCGCACCGGCGCCACGGCGCGCACCAGCGCGGGAGCGCACACCGCGGCGGAAACGCGGCCGCGGCGCGCGAGCGGCTCCGGCAGGCCCGGCTGACGCCCGAGAGCCGTTAGCGGACCCTGGGCGCCGACGGGGCCCGAACGCACCGCGCCGGCGCGGCGGAAGGAGCTTCCGCCGCGCCGGCGCGGTGTCACCGGAGCGAGGGGGTCCACCCGGATCGGGGACGGACGCCGCGCGGGCGTCCCTCCGATCCGGCGGACCCGCCGGGTGGCGCAATCAGCCGCCGAGGATCTCGCGGGCCAGCCGCGCGGTCTCCGACGGGGTCTTGCCGACCTTGACGCCGGCGGCCTCCAGGGCCTCCTTCTTCGCCTGGGCGGTGCCGGAGGAGCCGGAGACGATGGCGCCGGCGTGGCCCATGGTCTTGCCCTCGGGCGCGGTGAAGCCCGCGACGTAGCCGACGACCGGCTTGGAGACGTTGGCCTTGATGAAGTCGGCCGCACGCTCCTCGGCGTCGCCGCCGATCTCGCCGATCATCACGATCAGGTCGGTGTCGGGGTCGGCCTCGAACGCGGCGAGCGCGTCGATGTGCGTGGTGCCGATGACCGGGTCGCCACCGATGCCGACGGCCGAGGAGAAGCCGATGTCACGCAGCTCGTACATCATCTGGTAGGTCAGCGTGCCGGACTTCGACACCAGACCGATGCGGCCGGGCTTGGTGATGTCGCCCGGGATGATGCCGGCGTTGGACTGACCGGGGGTGATCAGACCGGGGCAGTTCGGGCCGATGATCCGGGTCTTGTTGCCCTTGGACTTCGCGTACGCCCAGAAGGCGGCGGAGTCGTGCACCGCGATGCCCTCAGTGATCACGACGGCCAGCGGGATCTCGGCGTCGATCGCCTCGACGACCGCGGCCTTGGCGAAGGCCGGCGGCACGAAGAGCACGGACACGTCGGCGCCGGTCTTCTCCATCGCCTCGGCGACCGAGCCGAAGACGGGCACGTCGGTGCCGTCGAAGTCGACGCTGGTGCCGGCCTTGCGCGGGTTCACACCGCCGACGACGTTGGTGCCGTCACCGAGCATCAGCTTGGTGTGCTTCATGCCAGTGGCACCGGTCATGCCCTGGACGATGACCTTGCTTTCCTTGGTCAGGAAGATAGCCATGGTTGTTGTGTCCTCGTCCTTTACTTAGCAGCCAGCTCGGCGGCCTTGTCGGCCGCGCCATCCATGGTGTCCACGCGCTGCACCAGCGGGTGGTTGGCCTTCGACAGGATCTCGCGACCGAGCTCCGCGTTGTTGCCGTCGAGACGCACGACCAGGGGCTTGTTGACGTCCTCGCCCTTGGACTTGAGCAGCTCCAGGGCCTGGACGATGCCGTTGGCGACCTCGTCACAGGCGGTGATCCCGCCGAAGACGTTGACGAACACGGACTTGACGTCCGGGTCGCCCAGGATGATCTCCAGGCCGTTCGCCATGACCTCGGCGGAGGCGCCGCCACCGATGTCGAGGAAGTTGGCGGGCTTGACGTTGCTGTGCTTCTCGCCGGCGTAGGCGACGACGTCCAGGGTGCTCATGACGAGACCCGCGCCGTTGCCGATGATGCCGACCTGGCCGTCGAGCTTGACGTAGTTCAGGCCCTTGGCCTTGGCCGCGGCCTCAAGCGGGTTGGCGGCGGCCTTGTCCTCCAGCGCCTCGTGCTCGGGCTGACGGAACTCGGCGTTCTCGTCGAGGGAGACCTTGCCGTCGAGGGCGAGGACCTCACCGCTGGCGACCTTGGCGAGCGGGTTGACCTCGACGAGGAGCGCGTCCTCGGCGATGAAGGTCTTCCACAGCGTGACCAGCACGTCGGCGACCTGGTCGGCGACCTCGGCCGGGAACTTCGCGGCGGCGACGATCTCGGCGGCCTTCTCCTTGGAGACGCCCTCGTTGGCGTCCACCGGGATCTTGGCGAGCTTCTCGGGGGTCTTCTCCGCGACCTCTTCGATGTCCATGCCGCCGGCGACGGAGGCCATGGCCAGGAAGGTGCGGTTGGTGCGGTCGAGGAGGTACGAGACGTAGTACTCCTCGGCGATCTCCGGAGCGGTCTCGGCGATCATCACCTTGTGGACCGTGTGGCCCTTGATGTCCATGCCGAGGATGTCCGTCGCGCGGGCGACGGCCTCGTCCGGGGTCGCCGCCAGCTTGACGCCGCCGGCCTTGCCACGGCCGCCGACCTTCACCTGCGCCTTGACGACAGACTTGCCGCCCAGCCGCTCGGTCGCCTCGCGGGCTGCCTCAGGCGTGTCGATGACTTCACCGGCCAGCACCGGTACACCGTGCTTGGCGAAGAGGTCCCTCGCCTGGTACTCGAACAGGTCCACGCGCGTCCGTCCCTTGTCTTCTCAGAATCGCCGTAGTGATCGCGGATCGTTGTCTGCGATGGGCGTGCCGCGAAGGGCAACGTGACGGCGCTGTCACAGGGGAGGCGTACACGGTGACCGGATACGCGGCATGTCCGTCCGGCAGGTTATCGCCGTGGGCCGTGAGCCCCTAAATCACAGATCACACTCCGGCGGTGATTACCATCACAGATCTTTGGATCAAGTGACGCCTTCTCGGGATATCCGCCTGTCGGAGGCGAGGGGTCGCCGCCCGCCTTTCCCGCGCGGCCCCGTGACGCACGGCGCTCCGCCGTCTCGGCGCCCGCACACGGGGGCGCTACGCGGGCCGGTCGACGGCCGGTCGACGGCCGCTCGGTGGCCGCTCGGTGGCCGCTTCGGGTGATGGGGGCGGCGGTGGGCGGGCCACGGGGGCGGGGGGACGCGGACCGCAAGTGGGGGTAGGCATAGGAGTGGGGCCGAGCGCCGGGCTCAACTACGGCGCACCGGTGCTCTGTTGACGGGTCCCGGGAACGCCGAAGCCGGGCGGTCCTCCCCCACAGAGGACCGCCCGGCTGTTCACGCGAGTTCCGGCACCGGCCGCCGCCGCGGCCGGTGAACCGGGGTTACCGACTCGGTGAGTCTCAGATGCCCCGCGCCGGGAGGGCGGGCAGCGCCGGGATGTTGGCGGCGTTGGTGAGGTCGCCCAGGTCGGCCGGCACGGCCGGGAGGGCGACGGCGTGACCCGGAACGGCCGGGACGACGTCGGTCACGTGGCCCGGGACGGAGGGCACGGACGGCACGGCGGGCACGGACGGCACGGCGGGCGCCGACGGGACGGCGGGCACCGACGGGAGGGCGACGGCGTCCGTCACGGTGCCGGGCACGGTCGGGACCGACGGCACGGACGGGACCGAGGGAACGGCCGGGACCGACGGCAGCGACGGAACCGACGGCACGGACTTGGCCGGCGTCAGGCCCCGCACACCGGCGACGGCCTGGTGGGCGGTGCCCCCGGCGTCGGTCGCGACGACCGCCGTCAGGCCCTGCGCGAACGGGGTGGCGTCGGCGGCCACACCCTTCGCGAACGGGGTGGCGTGACCCGCGACCCCCTTGGCGAACGGCACCGCGTCGGCCGCGACACCCTGCGCGAACGGCACCGCCTCGCCGGTCTCACCCTGCACGAGCAGCTGCGCGCGGCCGCCGACCGTGCTCACGAACGGGGTCGTCCGGCCGGCCGCGTCACCCGCGAGCTGACCGGCGTTGCCGACCGCGCCCTGGGCGACCGGAACGACCTTGACGACGACCCGGCGGGCGACGGGCGGCAGCACGTCGGAGGCAGCCTGGTCGACGACCGGACGGACCGTGGCCAGACCACCCTTGGCCTGGTTCGTCAGCTGCTCGGGGCGGACGCCCGCACCGGCGAGACCGGCCAGCAGGTTGTCGACCGAGCCCGGAGCCTTGGGCAGCGCGGGAGCCTTGGGCAGCGCCGGGACGGCGGGCAGACCGCCGGTGAGCCGGCCGGCCGGAACGCCCGTGGCGGGCAGCGCCGGGACGGCGGGCAGCGTGCCGTCGGCGAGGCGGCCGGCCCCGACCTGACCGGTGGCGCCCTCGGCGGTCTTCTTGACGGACTTGACGGCCTTCGTTGCCTTGACGGCCTTGACGCCCTTGACGGTCTTCTTCGCCTTCTGCACGTCGGCGGTCTTGCGGACCGCACCGGCGTCCGGCAGGCCCAGGCCGTGGGTCAGCTTCTGCACGCCGTCCGTCGCGGGCAGGTCCTGGGCCGACACCCCGCCGCCGAGCACGCCGGTGGCCTTGCCCGCCGTCCGCGCGGCGGTGCCGGTGACCTTCTTGGCGGTCTTCGTCGCCGTGCCGGTCACGTCGCCGGTGGGCAGCTTCTTGGCGGTGTCGGTCACCGTGCCGGCGGACGGCAGGTCACCGGCGACGGGCAGTTCGGCGGCGTTGGCGGCGACGGAGCCCAGGGCCCACAGTCCGGTGGCGGCAGCGGCGACGACGATGGAACGGCGGATGTTGGAGCGCATGGAAGTGAAAGTCCTTCGAATTCAGGAGGGGTGAAAGGGCAGACCTGTCCCGCCCCCGCGCGGCAGGTCTCCTACAGACGCGGAGCGGTCTGCCCTAGCCCGGGAATTCGAGGATTTCTTCGGCACGCCGACGCGTCGGAGCGCCATCGGCCGTGCGGACGCCACCGGGCAGCAGCCGGAAGCGCAGGGAGTCCGCCGGGTCGGCGGCGTGCTGGTCCCCGCCACGGGGGCCGTGGCCGTCACCCGCGCTGTGCGAGGCGGGCGCCACCGGGCCCTGCGGGCACTGGCCCGGAAGGCCGTGGTGGCCCGGGTCCCGCTGCTCGTGGACGGTGGCCGAGGGGTGCTCGGCGGCCGGCGTGCCCGGGCCGTTGACGAGGTGAGCCGCCGGGGCCGGGCCCGCGTCGGCCTGCGTGCAGGCGCCGCGCGAACCGGCGGTCCGGTCAGCGTCCGGCGTACGGCCGTGCTGCTGCGCACCGCCGTCCCCGGGGTGACCGGTGTGCTCACCGGACGGGAGGTGGACGGGCAACGCGGCGCGGGCCGAGTCCCCGATCTCCCGTACGACGCGGCTCACCGGCCGGGTGAGGCGGCCGGTGGCCGAGGCGGCCTGGCCGGCGGCGGGCCGCACGGCGTCGGCCACCTTGTCGGAGGCGGTGTGGGCGCCCCGGGCCAGCTCGGCCCCGGACGCCTTGCCCTGACGTGCCAACGCGGCTCCGGAGCCGGACAGTTGCTTCGCCCGGTCCCGGTGGTCCGCCTGGCCTGCCTGATCCGTCCCGGCTGCCTGGACTGCCTGACCGTTTTGGATCGCCGACCCGTCCCGGGTGGCGGCCCGGTCCGGGGTGGACGCCCCGGCGGCGGCCTCGGCCTGGGCCGAGAGCCCGGGCAGATCCGCTGTCCGCGTCCGGTCGGCGGCATGGGCGCCGGGACCGAAGGCGAAGCCGAGGGCGACGAAGCCCGCCAGGAAGAGCCCGGCCAGCAGCGCACGCCGCACGGCGACCGTGCGCGGCAGGCGCACGGCGGCAGGCAGGACGAGCACAGCGGACAAGGAGGGGACCTTCCCATACGGACGGGGACGACCGGGCACACGGCCTCGGTGTCACGCGCGTCGCGGGCGATCGAGCGATGGCCTGATCCTTGCACGGGAAACCAGGTGCCACGCAAGTCCCCCGGACCCACCTGTCACCGTTGCTCCGCCATGTCCGGTATGGGCAGCGGTCGTTTCTCCAGGGCGGCCGCCATGACGTCCGGGAACAGATCGGGCGTACAGGCGAACGCCGGTGCATCCAGGGCCGCGAGAGCCGCCGCGTGCTCCCGGTCGTAGGCCGGGGCGCCCTCGTCGGACAGTGCGAGCAAGGTCACGAACTGCACTCCGGACGCCTTCATCGCGGCGACCCGCTTGAGCATCTCGTCACGGATACCGCCCTCGTAGAGGTCGCTGACGAGCACGACGACCGTGTCGGCGGGGCGGGTGATCCGGGACTGGCAGTAGGCGAGTGCGCGGTTGATATCCGTGCCGCCGCCGAGCTGGGTGCCGAAGAGCACGTCGACCGGGTCGTCGAGTTGGTCCGTCAGATCGACGACGGCGGTGTCGAAGACGACCAGCCGGGTGTCGAGGGCGCGCAGGGACGCCAGCACCGCGCCGAACACCGAGGCATAGACGACGGAGGCGGCCATCGACCCGGACTGGTCGATGCAGAGCACCACTTCCTTGCGCACCGACCGCGCGGCCCGGCCGTAGCCGATCAGCCGCTCGGGGACGACCGTGCGGTGCTCGGGGAGGTAGTTCTTGAGGTTCGCGCGGATCGTGCGGTCCCAGTCGATGTCGCGGTGGCGGGGGCGGCTGGTCCGCGCGGAGCGGTCCAGCGCGCCGGTGAGGGTGGCGCGGGTGCGCTGCGCCAGCTTCCGTTCCAGCTCCTCGACGACCGTGCGGACGACGGCGCGGGCGGACTCCCTGGCCCGCTCCGGCATCAGCCTGTTGAGCGAGAGCAGGGTCCCCACCAGGTGGACGTCCGCTTCGACGGCCTCCAGCATCTCCGGCTCCAGCAGCAGCGCGGACAGCCCCAGCCGGTCGATGGCATCACGCTGCATCACCTGCACCACGGGGGACGGGAAGTACGTACGGATGTCGCCGAGCCAGCGCGCCACCCCGGGCGCCGAGGCCCCGAGCCCCGCCGTACGCCGGCCGCCCTCGGCCCTCTTGCCGCTGTTGCCGCCGTTGCCGCCCTCCCGGCCGTAGAGCGAGGCCAGCGCCCCGTCCATCGCGGCATCCCTCCCCCGCAGCTCACACCCCGTCCCGTCCGCCCCACCACTACCGAGCACCAGCCGCCAGCGCCGGAGCCGTTCGGCTTCGGGGGTGGGGGGAACGAGGGTGGCGGAAACGGGGGTGGAGGCCGCCGGGTGGGGTGGGGTGGCGGGAACCGGGTGGGGCGCGGGGTGGGGCGGGGTGGCGGAGGGAGGGGGCGTGGTGGTTCGGGGTGTGGCCGGGGCGGAGGTCGGGTCGGGTGCCGGGCCGGGTGCCGTTGTCGTCGCGGGGTCCGGTGTCGTGCGGGTCATGTCCGTGCCCCCATGAGGTCGTCGGCCGGGTGGGTCGGGTCCGCCGGTGGTGCATGGAACGGCCGGGCGGCGGGCCGTTGCGGGTCGGGCGCGCCGGACGCACCGGACGGGGTGGGCGGGGCGGGCGGGCCGGCGGGTGCGGTCGGCTCGGGTGGCGGGGTCCGGCCGGGTGGCGGGGTCGGGCCGGGTGGCGGGGTCGGGCCGGGTGGTGCCGCCGGCCCGGGTGTTCCGGTTTGCTCCTCGTCGGGGTTGTCCCGTCCGATTCCCAGGAGCACGCGGAGCGTGGGGAGTACGGCGGCCGCGCGGTCGCGGTCCAGGCCGGGGCCGAAGCCGGGGGCGGCAGCGTCCGGGGCGTCACCGGGCGGTTGGTGGGGCACCGTCGCGGGCCCGCGGCGGATCAGCTCGCCGAGGGTGCGCCGCACTCCGGCCTCGTACTCGGCGAAGGTCCTGCGCAGCAGCGGCAGCACGTCCGTGAACGCCGCGTCCGGCACCCCGGTCAGCCAGCCGTCCACGAGGGCGAGCAGTCGTCCGTCGTGGACCAGCAGCGTGCCGCCGTCCCCGCCGCCGACGAAGCCCTCGATCCAGCCGGCGGCATCGGCGGGCGGGGTACCGGGCGAGAGGGCGAGGCCCATCAGCCGCTCGGATTCCTCCTGGCTCAACTCGCCGTCGTCCAGCAGGAGTCTGACGGCCTGGCCGCGGAGCAGCCCCGGCACGGCGTCCCGTGTGCTCACCGTGTGCAGGACCGCGGCCCACCTCGCCCGCAGGACTTCGGGGGCGGGCCGCTGTCCGGGCTCCGGCCGGGCGAGCAGGCCCACCGCCTGATGGGTGGCGTCGAGCGGCTCGCGCAGGGCGGCCGCGCCCTCGGCGTCCAGGCCCGCGCAGGCCGGTGGCAGCCCGACGAAGATCCGCTCGGCCAGGCCCGTGGCGACCTCGCGGAGCGCCGTGGACCGCGTGCCGCGGACATCGCCGTAGCGCACGGACCGCACGAGGGCGGGCAGCGCCCGTGCGAGCCGGCCCACGTCCGCGTCGAGCGCCGCACGGTCGGCGAGGGAGCGCATCACCACCGGCAGGGCGTCGGGGAGTTCGGCGAGGAGACAGTGTTCGGCGAGCGCCGTCACCGCGGCCAGGGATGTCGCCTCGGTGGCCTCGGACACGGCTTTGGCGGTGGCCGCCGAGAGCACCGTCGTGCCCCAGATGCCGGCCTCGGCGACCCGGACCGAGAGTTCGGGCTCCCAGCGCAGCCGCCAGGTCTCCCGGAACGTGCCGGTGCCGGCGCGGGAGTGGGCGGGCTCTCCCCAGGGGACGCCGAGCAGCCGCAGCCGGTGCAGCAGGCGGCTGCGCGCGGCGTCGGTCTCCTTGCGCAGGTCCAGCTCCCGTACCCGCTCCGCGGCCTCCGGGGTGAGCCGCAGTGTGCGCCGGAGGCGGGCGATGTCCCGCTGCAGCGGGACCGCGGGGGCGTCCTCGGGGACCTCGCCCAGCACCTCGCCGACCACCAGCCGGTCGCGGATCAGCGCGGACGGGGCGTCGGAGCCGTCGCCCATGACGGCCCGGACCGCGTCGTCCAGTTCCGTCAGCCCGGGCAGCGGGCGGCCGCGCACCGTCGCCAGTCCCTCGGCGAGCCGTACCGCCTCGATGACATGCGCCGACGAGACGGGGTAATCCTCCTCCCGGAGCAGCCCGGCGACCCTGGTCAGCCAGCGTTCGACGGGGCGGTCGGGGGCGCTGAAGAGATGGCCGTACCAACCGGGGGAGGCCACACCGGCTCCGTAGCCGCTGTGCCGGGACAGGCGCCGGTGCGTCCAGGGCACCCAGGTCACGGTGGCCTTCACCTTCGGCAGGCCCTTGAGCAGCTGCCGGTCGGCGGCGAGGGTGGTGCGCCGTGCCAGGGCCGGGACGTGCCAGGCTCCGCACACCACGGCGATGCCGTCGCCGAACTCCTTGCGTGCGGACCGCAGTCGGAGCCGCATGTGGGCCTCGCGCACCACGTCACCGTCATGGCCGCCGTCACCGCAGGTCTCCCGGAGCGCGCCCATCGCCTCGGCGAGCGCCGCGAACGGCGCGGCCGGGTCGGGCTCCTGCGCGCCCCCGGCTCCGCCCGGCGAGCGGGCGGTGTCCCCGCCGCCGCGGTGCTCGACCACGTCCTCCCACCAGCGCTCGGGGTCGTCGTAGCCGGCCGCCTCCGCCAGCGCCCCGATCGGGTCGATCCGCACCCCGGCCGCGGCGTCACCGCTCCGGGCGGGCCCGCGGGGGCCGCCCCCGGGTTCGGTGCCTCGGGGCCGCTCCCCTTCCGTCCGCTCCTGGTCCTCCTCCTTCGCCAGGGAGTGGGCCGCGGGCAGATCGATGAAGCGGACGGGGACGCCGTGTCGCAGGGCCCAGCGCATCGCCACCCACTCCGGGGAGAACTCGGCCAGCGGCCAGAACGCCGCGCGGCCGGGGTCGTCCTGAGCGTGGGCGAGCAGCGCGACCGGCGGCCGCATGCTCTCCCGGGCGGCCAGCGGCACCAGCGCGTCCGCCTCCGGCGGGCCCTCGATCAGGACCGCGGCGGGGGTGTACCGCTCCAGGGCGGCCCGCACCGCCCGCGCCGATCCGGGGCCGTGGTGCCGCACCCCCAGCAGCAGCGGCCCGGTCATGCGCTCACCTCGCGGCAGGCGCGGTAGAAGTCCTTCCAGCCGTCGCGCTCGCGCACCACCGTCTCCAGGTACTCCTGCCAGACGATCCGGTCCGCGGCCGGGTCGCGGACCACGGCGCCCAGGATGCCCGCGGCCACGTCCCCGGAGCGCAGCACGCCGTCCCCGAAGTGGGTGGCCAGCGCCAGGCCGTTGGTGACCACCGAGATGGCCTCGGCCGTGGAGAGGGTCCCGGAGGGCGACTTGACCTTGGTCCGGCCGTCGGCGGTGCGGCCGGAGCGCAGCTCGCGGAAGACCGTGACGACCCGGCGGATCTCGTCCAGTCCCTCCGGTCCGGCCGGGAGGTCCAGCGAGCGCCCGATCTGCCCGACCCGGCGCGAGACGATGTCCACCTCCTCCTCCGGGGTCGCGGGCAGCGGCAGCACGACGGTGTTGAAGCGGCGGCGCAGCGCGCTGGAGAGTTCGTTGACGCCGCGGTCGCGGTCGTTGGCGGTGGCGATCAGATTGAAGCCGCGCACGGCCTGCACCTCCTGCCCCAGCTCGGGGACCGGCAGGGTCTTCTCCGACAGGACCGTGATGAGCGAGTCCTGCACATCGGCGGGGATGCGGGTCAGCTCCTCGACCCGGGCGGTCATGCCCTGCGCCATCGCGCGCATCACGGGGCTGGGGACCAGCGCCTCGCGGCTGGGGCCGTTCGCGAGCAGCTGGGCGTAGTTCCAGCCGTAGCGGATCGCCTCCTCGGGGGTGCCCGCCGTGCCCTGCACCAGCAGGGTGGAGTCGCCGCTGACGGCGGCCGCCAGATGCTCGGACACCCAGGTCTTGGCGGTGCCGGGCACACCGAGCAGGAGCAGCGCGCGGTCCGTCGCGAGGGTCGTCACCGCGACCTCGACGATCCGGCGCGGGCCGACGTATTTCGGTGTGATGAGCGTGCCGTCCGCGAGCGTGCCGCCGAGCAGATAGGTCGCCACCGCCCACGGCGAGAGCCGCCAGCGCTCCGGCCGCGGCCGGTCGTCGGCCCTGGCGAGGGCGGTGAGTTCCGCCGCGAAGCTCTCCTCGGCATGCGGCCGCAGCACCGCCCCGCCGGCGGTTTCCGCTGCCGTCCCGTCCGCCGGATTCCCGGTCGTGACCGCCGTGCCGTCCGCCGTCCCGAAGCTGTTCCCGGACATGATTCCCCCTCGTCTCGCGTCCGCCGGCCGCACCGCGCGATGTGCTGTCGGCCGCCTGCTCGATCAAGCCTGCACCAGACCACTGACAACGCCCCGAAAACCCTTCCTGAGCTGCGAGTTCGGGACCGGACGGAGGGATTGTCAGTGGCGCGTCGTAGCGTCGGTGACATGAATCCGCAGGGGGAACGCTGGACGACGGATCAGGTGCGCGCGCTGGCTCCTGACGAGGCCTCACGCAGAGCGGGCGGCAGGCTCGCGGCGCCCGGGCCGTGGTCGGAAACGGGCGCGGACGACGCCGCGGTGTGGGGGCGGTGCAAGGGCAGCGGCACGACGCCGTACCGGACCGTGGTGGATCTCGACGGTCCGGCCTTCAGCTGTAGTTGCCCGAGCCGCAAATTCCCGTGCAAGCACGCGCTGGGGCTGCTGCTGCTCTGGGCGGGCGACGAGGGGGCGGTGGCGGCCGGGGAGCCGGCGCCGTGGGCGGGCGAGTGGCTGGCCGGGCGCCGCGAGCGCGCCGGGCGGTCCGCGGCCGCGCCGCCGAGTGCGGGCGCGGGGTCGCGGTCGCCCGCCGACCCGGCGGCGGCCGAGCGGCGGGCCGCCCGGCGGCTGCGGCGGATCGGGGCCGGCGCCGAGGAGTTGGAGCAGCGTCTGGAGGATCTGCTGCGGTCCGGCCTGGCCGCGGCCGGGCACTCCGGAGGGGGCGCCTCCCGCCCGGGCGGGACCGGGAGCGGGGGCGGGGGCGGGGGCGGGGGCGGCTCCTGGGGCGAGACCGCCGCCCGCATGATCGACGCCCAGGCGCCCGGACTCGCCTCACGGGTGCGCGAGTTGGCCACGGTGGCGGCGTCCGGCCCCGACTGGCCGGCTCGGCTGCTGGAGGAGTGCGCGCTGCTGCACCTCCTCGACCAGGGCTTCCTCGGCCTCGACCGCCTGCCGGCCCCGCTCGCGGCGACGGTCCGCTCCCGGGTGGGGCTCACCACGGAGGCGGCTGATCTGCTGACCGGCCCCGAGGCGGCGACGGTCCGGGACCGCTGGCTGGTGCTCGCCCAACAGGACGGCACGGACGGCAGTTTGCTCACCCGCAAGATCTTCCTGCGGGGCGAGCGGACCGGCCGGATGGCGCTGCACCTCTCGTTCGGCGGCGGCGGCCGCCCCCCGGAGCCGGCCCTGCCGCCCGGCCTGGTCCTCGACGCGGAGCTCGCTTACTACCCCGGCGCCCGTCCGCTGCGTGCCGCCCTGGGCGAGCGGCACGCCCCGGCCGTCCCCGGGCCGGTGCCTCCCGGCTGCGGCATCGACGCGGCGCTGGCCGCGTACGGCGATGCGCTGCGCGACGACCCGTGGCTGGATTCCTGGCCCGTGGTGCTCGCGGACGTCACCCCTATACCGGGCCGCGACGGGACGGGCTGGCAACTGGCCGACGCGGACGGGGAGTCGGCGCTGCCGCTGGACCCGCGCTCCGCCGGCGGTGCGGGCCGCTGGCAGCTGGCCGCCATATCGGGCGGGGCGCCGGTCACCGTCTTCGGCGAATGCGGCCACCGCGGCTTCCTGCCGCTGACCGTCTGGGACCCCGCCCCGGTGTCCCTGTGACCCGCGCCCCGGTCCCGGCCACCCCGGCTCCCCGACCGCCGCACAAGCCCTCCCCGACCGCCGCCACCGATGTCCCTGACGCCACCGATGCCTGGAGGACGGGCATGACGAGCACCACCCCCACCCTGAACGGCACGCACAACACCACGCCCACCACACACACCGCTCCCTCTCCTCCCACCTCGCCCACTTCAGTTGCCTCAACGGCCGCACCCAACTCGGCCGCCCCGGCTGACTGGTCCGCCCTCGTGAGTGCCGCGCTGCTCGGCACCGAGCGCCGGACCCCGCCGGTGGCGACGCGGCCGGGTCAGTGCGGCGCGGCCGCGCTCCTGGACGCGGCCGCGGTGAGCACGGTGCGCCGGCGCGCCGCCCTGCGCCCCGCGCCGGCCGGCGAGCGTCCCGCCCCGGCCCCGGCCGATCCGCGCCCCGTGCTGCCGCCCGCGGCGCGCCGCCGGCTGTCCCTCCTGCTCGCCGACCGCGGCGGCGGCGACGGCAGCAGCCACCGCGGTACGGCACCCGACCTCACCGAACTGCTCCCCCAGTGGCTCGCCGCCGCCGGCGCGTACGGCTACCGCGCCCCGGAGGCGCTGCTTCCGGCACTGCTCGACGCCGCCCGGGCCCGTACGGATCTGCGGCCCGCCGCGCTTGCGCTGGCGGGGCCGCGCGCCCTGTGGCTGGCGCGGCTCAACGACGAGTGGAAATTCGCGCTGCGCGGGACCGGGGGCCCGGCCGGGTTCCCCGTCGGTGACGACCCCCAGGGCGTACGGCAGCGGTGGGAGGAGGGCCTGTTCGCGGAGCGGGTCGCCCTGCTGACCGCGCTGCGCCGGCACGACCCGCCCGCCGGCCTGGCGCTGCTGGCCACGACCTGGTCCACGGAAGGGGCCGAGGACCGCCTGATGTTCCTCGACTCGCTGCGCGAGGACCTCTCGGCGGCCGATGAGCCCTTCCTCGAACAGGCTTTGTCCGACCGCAGCCGTCATGTCCGCGCCACGGCGGCCGAGTTCCTCTCGGCGCTGCCCGGCTCCGCGTTCGCGGCCCGGATGGCCGCGCGTGCGCACACCTGCATCGGCCCGGACCGCGTGTCGGGCACGACGATGATCGCGGTGGAGGCGCCGCACGAGTGCGACGCGGCGATGCAGCGGGACGGCATGGCGCTCAAGCCGCCCGCCGGCCGGGGCGAACGCTCCTGGTGGCTGGGCCAGTTGGTGGAGGCGGCGCCGCTGGCGGGCTGGCGCGCCCGCTTCGGGGACCGCGCGCCGGCGGCGATCGTCGCGCTGCCGGTGGCCGACGGCTGGCGCACGGAGCTGCACGACGCCTGGTGCCGCGCCGCCGTGCGCCAGCGGAACGCCGACTGGGCACGGGCCCTGCTGGGTGCGCCGGGCGCGCCGCCCCAGGCCACCGAGGCTTCACCGGCCGGCTCGTCGCGGGATCTGACGAAGCTGCTGGCCGTGCTCCCCGCGGACGAACGCGCCCGGTGGGCGGCCGAGTTCATCGCGGCGCACGGCCTGTCGGACGCCTTCCGGATGCTGGGGGTGTGCGCGACCCCCTGGGCGGAGCCGCTGGGCCGCGCCGTCGTCGACGCGCTGGACATCGCCCGGGACGCGGGCAGCTACCCCTGGAGCTTCAGCGGGGTGATGGGCCTGGCCGAGCGCTGCCTGGACCCGGCGGCCGCGGACCGTCTCGACCTGCTCACCGCCGTCACCGACGAGCCCGAGGGCGCCTCGCCGGGCTCCGGCGGCTACTGGTCCGAGGCCTTCCAGCGCCTGGTCACCACCCTGCGCCTGCGGGCCACGATGCGTGCCGAACTGGCGCCGCAGCCCGCCGCCCCCGAGCCGGCCGGGGAGACCGGCCGGAGGGCGCCATGAGCCTCGGCGCCGCGGCCGCCCCGGGGAGAGTCCGTGCGGCGCGCGGGCCCGGCGCCGCCTCAGACGGCCGGCGAGCGCACGTTCGTGCGGACCCACTCCACGATGGAGGCGGTCGTCGCGCCCGGGGTGAAGATCTCCGCGACGCCCTGCGCCTTGAGCGGGGGAATGTCGGCCTCGGGGATGATGCCGCCGCCGAAGACCTTGATGTCCGCCGCGTCGCGTTCCTCCAGGAGGGCGATGACCTTCGCGAAGAGGGTGTTGTGGGCACCGGAGAGGATGGACAGCCCGATCGCGTCGGCGTCCTCCTGGATCGCGGTGTCGACGATCTGCTCCGGGGTCTGGTGCAGCCCGGTGTAGATCACCTCCATACCGGCGTCGCGCAGGGCCCGCGCGATGACCTTGGCACCCCGGTCGTGCCCGTCCAGGCCCGGCTTGGCCACCACCACACGGATCGGCCCCGACCTGCCCGCCGCGCCCTGGCTCCCCGCTTGCGCCCCGTCCTGCCGCGCCACACTCATCACTGCCTCCAAGCCATGCACGGCACTGTGGTGCCGCCGAGCCGACAATCGATCGCGCGACCGCGATCCGGCGGCCACGAGCGTGAACGAACGTTATCGCCAGCATCGCGTACCCAGCCGTTTCGTGACATCCGGGGAGGGGGAAATCACACATGGGACACGTTCGCTCTGCGCCGCGTTCCGCTCACCGCCATGTCACGTCCTCGTGGCACGGCGCGCGCGGACCGGGCGCACGGGGAGCCGCAGTCGGACCACCGCGCCGCCGGGCGCGCATCAGGGCGGGCCACGCCGCATGCCCGCCGTCACTGCTCACGGCTTCCCACGAGGGCACACGGGGGTCACAGCCGCCTCCCGCGTGCCGTTCGGGAGGTCGGCCATGCAGGCCCTGCCCTTTCTCTCCACACCCCTTCTGCTCGCGCGCCTGCTGACCGCACCCCTCCAGTGCGCGCGACGGCTCCCCACCCGTGCCTCTTCCCTCCTGCTCCGCAGCACGGTCGTCGACCTGGCGGTGCTCGCCGCCCACCTGCTGCTCTACCCGACCGGCATCCCCCCGGAGCGCCCCCTGCCCCGCCCCGCCGCCCCCTTGGACGGGCAGCTGACGCCGGAGGTCCCGCAGCCGGGCGCCGCCCCTCCCACCCTGCTGCCGACCGAGGGCCGGGCGCATCCGCCGGTCCTCCTGCTCCACGGCTTCATCGACAACCGCTCCGTCTTCGTCCTGCTGCGCCGCTCGCTGCACCGGCACGGCTGGCGCCACCTCGAGGCGCTCAACTACTCCCCGCTGACCTGCGATCTCCGCAAGGCCGCGGAATTGCTCGGCCGTCATGTGGCGGAGCTGTCCGCGCGGAGCGGTCATCGCCGGGTGGACATCGTGGGCCACAGCCTCGGCGGACTCATCGCCCGCTATTACGTGCAGCGGCTCGGCGGCGACGCCCGGGTCCGCACGGTGGTCACGCTCGGCACCCCGCACTCCGGCACCCGTGTCGCGCCCCTGATGTCGGCGCATCCGCTCGTGCGGCAGATGCGGCCCGATTCCGAGGTGATCAGGGAGTTGTCGCTTCCGGCGCCGAATTGCCGCACCCGATTCGTGGCCTTCTGGAGCGAGGAGGACCACGTGATGATTCCGGCCACGACAGCCAGAATCGATCATCCGGATCTTCGCGTGCACAACGTGCAGGTCGCCGGTGTCGGACATCTCGCCCTGCCGGTCAACGGCACCGTCGCCGCCGGAATACGGGAGGCGCTGTCGTCGGCGGAGGAGGCGGAAGGACCGGCGGACACCACGTCGGTGGCCTGACCCGGGACCGCCGCAAGGGCGCACCGCCGCCCCGGATCACCGTCCCGTGCGCCGCGGACCCCGCACCCCGGGGGCGACACGATCTTGACGTGTTGTCGAACAAACCTCGAACGAGGTGCCAAGAGCATGCATGGGCCTGCCGAAAGGCGGCCAAATGCCCGGTCTGGCCGAGCGCAAACCCTGTGGAAGATTGTCGCCATCGCATACCGCCGGGTACAGTCGCCGCTAATTCTCCTGCTGCCGAGGCGAAAGAGAAGTTGGTGAACGACCGTCACCCATCGGGGGCTCCGCTTCCGACCGGCTCTCCTTCCGACGCCTCGTATGCGCACTATCCGGCCTACGACTCCTACGGGTATCCCTCCCCGGCCGGCACCGCCGAATACGGCGACGGCGACCCCCTTTTCGGCTCGCTTCCCGGCTCGTACGACACCGGGATGTACGACACCGGCAGCCATGCCACCGGGATGTACGACACGGGCGCGTACGCCGCGGGTACCCACGGAACGAGTGCGTACGGCACGGGCACCTTCCACGCCGGCGCGTACGGCGGCGCGGCGGACGGCGGCCAGGCCGCCTACGACACCGGCGCCTACCCCACGATGCAGTGGGACACCGGCGCCTATGACACCGGCGGCTACCCGGTCGCCGACGCGCACATGGCCGCCGGGGGCTACGACCCCTACGCGCACGCCTCCCACGAGCAGCCCGCGCAGCACACCGCCGACTACTCCTCCCCCGGGTACGGGACGACCGGGTACGAGACGGCCGGATACGAAACGGCTGGGTACGAAACAGCCGGGTACCCGACGACCGCCTGCGGAACCGGCGGTTACGAGGCGACCGCGTACGAGGCCACCTCCTACGGGTACGGCGGGTTCGACACCGGAAGCTTCGCCACCGGCGGCTATGCCCCGGAGGGACACGACACCGGTGGACACCACACCGGTGGACACGGCGCCGGTGGACACGACACCGGCTACGACACCGGCAGTTGGCCGGCCGCGAGCTACGAGACCGCCGAGACCTTCGAGAGCACCGGCGGGTTCGACACCGGCAGCATCCCCGTGGTCAAGGAGACCGCGGACCACGAGGCCACCGCGATCTGGTCGACCACCGACCAGGGCCTGATCTCCGGCATCCCCGCGCAGTCCGGCCCGCCCGAGGCCGAGGCCGCCCACTGGGACACCGCCACCTGGGACGGCGCCACCACCGCCGACCACACCGGGAGCAACGGACACGGCCGCGCCGGTGACGCCGCCGCCGTCGCGGACGCCATGACGCAGGCGATGCCCGTCACCCTCGCGTCCGACGCACCCACCGGCCGCCGCGCCGCCCGGGCGGAGGCCGAGAAGGCCGGCCGCGGCCGGGGCCGGCGGCGCCCGGCGAAGCGGTCGGCGCTGCTGACCATCGCCGTCCCCTCGGTCGCCACCCTGGGCGTCTGCGCCGTGGCCGCCGCGTCCGTCGCCCACTTCGGCGAGGACGACAAGACCGAGACGACCGCCCGGTCGGCCCCCGAGGCGACGGCCGTCAAGCCCTCCGCGGCCAACAACAAGCTCGACACCCAGCTCGCCGGACTCAGCGCCAGCGCCGATGACTTCCGTGACCGGGCCAGCCGGACGCAGGAGCGTATCGACCTCAAGGAGCGCCAGGCGCTGGACCGCAAGCGCAAGGCGGAGGAGGCGGCCCGCAAGGAGGCCGCACGCCCCAAGTTCGTGCTGCCCGTCACCCAGCACGGGCTGAGCGCCACCTTCGGCCAGGCCGGCGTCAACTGGATGTCCGTACATACCGGCATCGACTTCCCGGTCAGCTACGGCACCCCGGTCATGTCCGCCACCGACGGCACCATCCGCACCCAGTGGAACTCCGCCTACGGCAACATGGCGATCGTGACCGCGCCCGACGGCACGGAGACCTGGTACTGCCATCTGAGCAGCACCAAGCTCCGCTCCGGGGAGGTCAAGGCCGGTGACCGGATCGCCTATTCGGGCAACTCCGGCAACTCCACCGGGCCGCACCTGCACTTCGAGGTGCGCCCCGGCGGCGGGGCCGCGGTGGACCCGCAGCCCTGGCTGCGCGACCACGGCCTCAACCCGAACTGAGCCTCCCCCGCGCGGCCGCCGCCCCGGTTTCCCGCCCGCCTACAGCTTCTCCACCGGCGCGTACCGCAGCAGCAGCCGCTTGGGCTTCTCACCGCCGAAGTCGATGGTCGCCTCGGCGTTGTCGCCGCTGCCCTTGACACCCACGACCGTGCCGAGCCCGAAGCTGTCGTGGGTGACGCGGTCGCCGACGGTCAGCGCGACCACCTGGCGGTCGCCCGCCCGGCGGGTGGCGAAGCCGCTCGCCCCCTTGGTGCGCGAGGACAGCGTGGAGCCCAGGCCGCCACCGGCGCCGCCCGACAGCCCGCCCATGGTCGCGGACGGCGTCGCCTGGCCCGTGCGCTTCCACTGCACGTACTCACCCGGGATCTCCTCCAGGAACCGGGAGGGCGGGTTGTACGAGGGCTGGCCCCAGGCGCTGCGCATCGTCGAGCGGGTGACGTAGAGCCGCTCGCGGGCGCGGGTGATGCCGACGTAGGCCAGCCGGCGCTCCTCCTCCAGCTCCTTGGTCTGGCCCAGCGAGCGCATGTGCGGGAAGACGCCGTCCTCCATGCCGGTCAGGAAGACCACCGGGAACTCCAGGCCCTTGGCGGTGTGCAGCGTCATGAGGGTGATGACGCCGCTGCCCTCCTCGTCCTCGTCCGGGATCTGGTCGGAGTCGGCGACCAGGGCGACCTGCTCCAGGAAGTCGGAGAGGGTGCCCGGGTCCTCCTCGCCGCGGTCCTGCTCGAACTCCAGGGCCACGGCGGCGAGTTCCTGGAGGTTCTCGATCCGGGTCTCGTCCTGCGGGTCGGTGGAGGCCTGGAGCTCGGCGAGGTAGCCCGTGCGCTCCAGGACCGCTTCGAGGACGGTGGCGGGGCCGGCGCCGGACTCGACGATGGTGCGCAGCTCCTCCATGAGGACGTTGAAGCGCTTGACGGCGTTGGCGGAGCGGGCCGCCATGCCGTACGCCTCGTCGACCCGGCGCAGCGCCTGCGGGAAGGTGATCTTCTCGCGCCCCGACAGGGCGTCGATCATCGCCTCGGCGCGGTCGCCGATGCCGCGCTTGGGGACGTTCAGGATGCGGCGCAGCGGGACGGTGTCCTCGGGGTTGGCGAGCACCCGCAGATACGCCAGGACGTCACGGACCTCCTTGCGCTCGTAGAAGCGCACTCCGCCGACGACCTTGTAGGGCAGCCCGACCCGGATGAAGATCTCTTCGAAGACCCGGGACTGGGCGTTGGTGCGGTAGAAGACGGCGACGTCGCCGGCCTTGGCGTCGCCGGCGTCCGTCAGGCGGTCGATCTCGTCGGCGACGAACTGCGCCTCGTCGTGCTCGGTGTCGGCGACGTAGCCGGTGATCCCGGGGCCGCTGCCGGCGTCGGTCCAGAGGTTCTTGGGGCGGCGGTTCTCGTTGCGCTCGATGACGGCGTTGGCGGCCGACAGGATCGTCTGCGAGGAGCGGTAGTTCTGCTCCAGCAGGATCGTCGTCGCGTCGGGGTAGTCCTCCTCGAACTGGAGGATGTTGCGGATGGTGGCACCGCGGAAGGCGTAGATCGACTGGTCGGCGTCGCCGACGACGCACAGCTCGGCCGCCGATTCGGCGGGGCCGACCAGCTCGCGGACGAGGGTGTACTGGGCGTGGTTGGTGTCCTGGTACTCGTCGACGAGGACGTGGCGGAAGCGGCGGCGGTAGTGCTCGGCGACATCCGGGAATGCCTGGAGCAGATGGACCGTCGTCATGATGATGTCGTCGAAGTCCAGGGCGTTGGCCTCGCGCAGCCGCGACTGGTACATCGCGTACGCCTCGGCCAGCGTCTTCTCGAACCCTCCCCCAGACTCCGTCTGGGAGGTGCCCCCAGCGGCCGTTCCCGCGAAGGTCTCCTCGTCGATGAGCTCGTTCTTGAGGTTGGAGATCTTCGCGCTGAAGGACTTGGGCGGATAGCGCTTGGGGTCCAGGTCCAGGTCCCGGCAGACCAGGGCCATCAGGCGCTTGGAGTCGGCGGCGTCGTAGATCGAGAAGGAGGAGGTGAAGCCCAGCTTCTTGGATTCGCGGCGCAGGATGCGCACGCAGGCGCTGTGGAAGGTGGAGACCCACATGGCGTTCGCGCGCGGGCCGACCAGCTCCTCGACGCGCTCCTTCATCTCGCCCGCGGCCTTGTTCGTGAAGGTGATCGCGAGGACCTGGCCGGGGTGGACGTGCCGCTCGGCCAGGAGATGGGCGATGCGGTGGGTGAGCACCCGGGTCTTGCCGGAGCCGGCGCCGGCGACGATCAGCAGCGGGCCGCCGGTGTGCACCACGGCGGCCTTCTGCTCGTCGTTGAGCCCCTCGAGCAGCGCGGCGGCATCGACGGCGGGGCGGGCGGCGCCGTCGCGGTAGTGGGTGTCTCTGGGGCCGGGCGCGTCGAATTTCCCGCCGAAGAGGTCGGCGGGGACCTCCTCGGGGGCCGGCTCGTGCTCGTCCTCGGGAGGCGGCGGGTGCTCCTCGTTCTTGTGGCCGAGGTCCGCCAGGAAGCTGTCGTCAAAGAGGCTGCTCATCGCCCACCGAGTCTAGGCCGCCGCACTGACAACCCGCCGCGCAGTGCCGATTGTCGGCCGTATGACGGGGCCGCGCGGCGGCCCGCAGGTCAGGGGCCCGCACGGCGCGGCGCCTCGTCTACCCGAATCAGACATCTGCCACAACAACCCCCGCATCGCGTTCAGGTCACAAAAAGGTTTCGGGCATATCGAACATCAGCCTTCACAGGAGCCACACGAGTTGGCTAACGTCCTCGCTCAGGCAGCCCGCTTTCCCGCGTACGACCGTGTCCGCACGGGCCGCCACGCCGAGTCCGGCCCTGCCCTGAAGGCACCCGGAGCCGGGGACCCACCAGCACCACCGGGGTGAATCGATCCGTACGGCCGTCACAGACGGACGTCGGACCGTAGGGCAAGCCTTCCGTCATCGACACCGCCCGAACCCGACAGCTAACCCGGTAGGCGGTCACGGAAGGAGTTGCCGGCCTTGGCGTCCCATCGCAAGCCGCGCACCAGCGTCCTCGCCTCGCCCGGAGGCCGCCGTACGGCTGCCGGGCTCACCACCGCTGCCCTCGCGTCGGTCACCCTGCTCTCGCAGACCGCCGACGCGGCCCCCAGGGCGCCGAAACCCAGCGTCGAAGAGGTCAAGAAGCAGGTCGACGGCCTCTACCACCAGGCCGAGGTGGCCACCGAGAAGTACAACGGCGCCAAGGAGCGCGCCGGCGAACAGCAGCACACCGTCGACAAGCTGCTCGACGACGCGGCCGAGCGCGCCGAGCAGATGAACCGGTCCCGCCACCAGCTGGGGATGTTCGCGTCGGCCCAGTACCGCACCGGCGGGATGAACCCGACTGCGCAGCTGATGCTCGCCAGGGACCCGCAGCAGTTCGTCGACCGCACCCACCTCATGGAGCGGCTCACCGGCCGGCAGAAGCAGGCCGTCACCGACTACCAGGAGCAGGCGGCCGCCGCGGCGCACCAGCGGGCCGAGGCGACCGACAGCCTGGACCGGCTGCAGAAGTCGCAGGCGTCCCTCAAGGAGTCCAAGCGCGTCGTCCAGGACAAGCTGACCGAGGCCCGGCAGCTGCTGTCCCGGCTGACCGCGCAGGAGAAGGCGCGGCTGGCGCAGCTGGAGCGCGAGAAGGAGGCGGCCGCCCAGCGCAAGGCCGACGAGGAGGCGCGCCGGCAGCGGCAGCACGACGGCGGCGGTTCCACGGGCGGGCAGACCGGTGGCGGCTCCGACGACGGCGGTTCGACCGGCACCCCGTCCTCCGCCAAGGCCGCGAAGGCGATCGCCTTCGCCCGCTCCCAGATCGGCAAGCCGTACGTCTGGGGCGCGACCGGACCCAGCTCCTACGACTGCTCGGGGCTGACGCAGGCGGCGTGGAAGGCGGCCGGCGTCACGATGCCGCGGACCACCTGGGACCAGGTCAAGATCGGCTCGCGGGTGTCCACCAAGGATCTGCAACCCGGTGACCTGGTGTTCTTCTTCGACGACATCAGCCACGTCGGGATGTACATAGGCGGCGGCAAGATGATCCACGCGCCGCACCCGGGCGCCAGCGTCCGGGTGGAGTCGATCTCCTACATGCCCATCTACGGGAGCGTCCGCCCGGGCTGAGGCCCGGCCGCCCGCTCCCCCACAGGCCACCCCCCACGGCCACCCCCCACACGCCACCGCGCGGCCGTCGCCTCCCTTACGGAGTGCGAGGACCGCGCGGTGTGCCGTGGTGGGACGGTGGTGCGCGCCGTCAGGTCCGGCGCGCCACCCGGGTACTCCTCAGGTCCAGAGCACGGCGATGAAGATGTTGGCCACGGTCAGCGCACCGACCGCGCCGAAGAGCGGCTTCTCCACCGTCTCGTCGTCGCGCTTGACGTAGACCAGCGCCAGGATCACCACCAGGACGGCCATCTTGATGCCGATCTTGAGGGTGTTGACGTCGTGGCCCTGGGCCTGGTTGAGGCCGACCAGCGCGACGCCGGTGATCAGCATCGTCAGCGCGCCGTGCAGCATGGCCGGCACGAAGCGGGCGGTGCCCGCGCCCATCGCCTTCATCTGGGTCAGAAAGCCTCCGAGCAGGGAGGCGATGCCGATGATGTGCAGGGCGACGAAGAGATTGATTACTACGTCCATAGTGCGGGATCGTAGCCGCCGCATAGCACGGCCCTGCGGGCAGGGCGGCCGCAATCGCCGCTTCGATCATGGCGGGCCGGTACCGGCCGTCCGACCGTCCGCCGCACGGTCATCGGCACACCGGCACCGGTCGAAAGCGAACAATGCCGGGCAAGAGGGCCCCCCGGCACAACACCCCGGCTTAGCGTCCTCCTCCAGGCGGTCGACTCCCCGCCGTCGCCGGCCCCCCACCGGCGACCCGTCGGCCGCCCCGCCGCGAGGTGCGGCGACGGTCCGTTCCCCCGTTACGGACCGCCGCCGGCCCCGGCTCGAAGGGAAGGAAGTGACGGCCACCGTGGCCTCGCACCGCAAGCCCAGGCAGCATCCGCTCGCCTCGCTGACCGGCGGCTCGCGCACCGCGCGCACCGCCCGTACCGCCGCCACGCTGGCACTCGCCGGTGCCGCCGCCACCACCGTCTTCGACGGCACCGGGCAGGCCGCCCCCCGGCCCACCCCCGCCCAGGTCAAGGGCCGGATCGACGCGCTGTACCAGGAGGCAGAGGTGGCCACGCAGAGCTACAACGGCGCGAAGGAGGCCGCCGGCACCGCACGCCGGGAGCTGAGCCGGCTGCAGGACGAGGCCGCCCGCCGGACCCAGAAGCTCAACACCGCCCGTACGGAGCTGGGCGCCCTGGCCGCGAGCCAGTACCGCTCCGGCGGGGTGGACCCGACGGTCAAGCTGCTGCTGTCCGCGGATCCGCAGCGCTATCTGGACGGCGCCGCGGTGCTGGAGCGTACGGGCAGCCATCAGGCGACCGCGGTGGCCGGGTACGCGCGCCGGCTCGGCAGCGTACGGCAGGTCCGGCAGCGAGCCGAGGAGACCGCGGAGCGGCTGGCGGCCACCGAGGCCACGCTGAAGAAGCAGCGGGTCACGGTCGTCCACAAGCTGGACGCCGCCGAGCAGTTGCTGAACCGGCTGACCGCCGAGCAGCGCAAGCGGATGGCGGGACCGGGCGGCGACGGCGCCGCCGACGGCACGAAGGACGCCGGCCGCGGCCGTGCGGACCGGGGGACGCACGGGGACGGCCCCCTCGACGGGCTCGCCCACAGCACGGGGCTCGCCCACGGCGCGCAGGGTGCCGCCGCCGCCCCCAACCCCCGTGCCGCGCGGGCCGTTTCGTTCGCCTACGCCGCCCTCGGCAAGCCGTACGTCTGGGGCGCGACGGGCCCCTCCGCCTATGACTGCTCGGGGCTGACCCAGGCCGCCTGGAAGTCCGGCGGCGTCGCCCTGCCCCGGACCACCTACACCCAGATCAGCTCCGGCCCGCGGGTCGACCGGTCCCAACTCGCCCCCGGTGACCTGGTGTTCTTCTACTCCGGCATCAGCCATGTGGGGCTCTACATCGGCGACGGCAAGATGATCCACGCCCCGCACCCGGGGGCGCCGGTACGGATCGCGCCGATCGACCAGATGCCGTTCGCCGCGGCCACCCGCCCGGCCTAGGAGCGCCCCCGGCACGCGTCCCGGGGCGCGGACTGCCGGCTCACGCCCGGAGTTGCGTCCCCAGCCAGCGGAAGACCTCCGGCACCTGCTGGCGCCACACCGCCGTGGTGTGGCCGCCCGCGTTCGCCGGGATCAGCCGGACGGTCACCGTCGTGGGGTGCTGCGCGAGCTGCCGCAGCCCCATGCCGGCCTGGTAGCCGTCGCCCGCCGCGCCCGACACGTACAGGGCGGTGCGCGGCGGCTTCCCCGCCGCGTTGGCGGACCGCAGGATGTGCAGCGGGTTGGACTCGATGCGCAGCTTGGGGTCCTTGCCGGCGAGCGAATCGCGTTCCAGCGCCGGGTCGTTGTAGCCGGACATGGCAACCGCGGCGCGGTAGCGGTCCGGGTGGGCCAGCGCCAGCTTGGTGGCACAGTGCGCGCCCGCCGAGTAGCCGGCCAGGGCCCAGGAGTCGGGCTTGTCGCCGGCCCGGAAGTTGTCGATGACCATCTTGCGTACGTCGACCGTCAGCCAGCTGTCGGCGTTGACCTGCCCGGGCAGGTTGACGCATCCGGTGTCCGCGCCGGCCAGCAGGTTGGTGCGCGGCGCGACCAGGATGGCCGGCTTGACCTGCCCGCTCCGCATCAGCGGCTGGAGCTGCTCGGCCGCGTGCAGGGAGCCCAGCCAGGACTTCGCCGAGCCGGGGTAGCCGGGCAGCAGCTCGACCACGGGGAACTTCTTGTTCCGGTAGGCCGGGTCGTTGTACTGCGGCGGCAGCCAGACGTACACCTCGCCGACGACTCCGGATATCCGGCCCTTGAGGTCGGTCATCTGCACTCCGGCGCCCACCCGGGGATCGTCGGCGGGGCGGAACTGCTGGATCTGCTTGGGCTCGTTCTTGATCTGCTGGCCGCCCATGCCGTCGGGGCCGAGGTCCCGGGCCGCCTCGACGTGGCTGTCGGTGCCGAGCAGATCGCCCCACGTGTCGTAGAGGTTGTTGGCGTTGTTGACCAGGACGAAGACCACCGTGATGGCCGTGACCTGGGCGAACAGCAGCATCAACAGCCGTGCCAGACCGCGCACCAGGGGCGGGCCGGCTATCCGGCCCCACAGGGCGAGCGGCAGTACGACGGCGGCAGTCAACAGCGCGATCGAGGTGAGGAAGAAGGGCGTGCCCGTCAGGCTCATCGGGTCTCGCTTCCAGGACAGCTACGCGAAGGATGGGGGATGGTTCCGGCCCCGCCTTCGGCAGTGAGCCTCTCCGCGCCCTTAGATGGTGATCCTCGCGGTCCCGGTTGCCCGTCTTTGGTGCTTCTTTACACGCTCGTCACACACCTGTGTGCCGCCCGCCGCTCCCCGGCTTTCGCACCGGGGCCGCAGGTCAGGACGTCAGACCAGGCGCCGGGCCGCCGCCCAGCGGGTCAGCTCGTGGCGGTTGGAGAGCTGGAGCTTGCGCAGCACCGCGGAGACATGGGACTCGACGGTCTTCACCGAGATGAACAGCTGCTTGGCGATCTCCTTGTACGCATAGCCGCGGGCGATCAGCCGGAGCACCTCCCGCTCGCGCTGGGTGAGGCGGTCGAGGTCCTCGTCGATCGGCGGAGCGTCGGTGGAGGCGAAGGCGTCCAGGACGAAGCCGGCCAGCCGCGGCGAGAAGACCGCATCGCCGTCGGAGACCCGGAAGACCGCGTTGACCAGGTCCGTACCCGTGATCGTCTTGGTGACGTAGCCACGGGCGCCGCCGCGGATGACGCCGATGACGTCCTCGGCGGCGTCGGAGACGGACAGCGCGAGGAAGCGGACCGGGCGCTCGGTGTCGGCCATCATCGCGGCGCTGCGGCGCAGCACCTCGACGCCGCCGCCCCCGGGGAGGTGGACGTCCAGGAGGACGACCTCGGGGCGGGTGGCGGTGATGACCGTGACCGCCTGGTCGACGTCGGCGGCCTCGCCGACCACCTCGACGCCGGTGCGCCCCGTCTCGCCGATCTCGGCCTGGACGCCCGTACGGAACATCCGGTGGTCGTCGACCAGCACGACCCGTACGGTCCGCTCGCCGGCCGCCGCGCCGCCGGTGCCGTCCTGCTGTGCGCCCTCGCTGCTCATCTCTTCCGCCCGTCCCTCGGTGCCTGCCGCGCCATCATCGCCTGTGCCGGCCCGCGGTGTCGCGACCGGCCGCTCCGCTCCCGGTGCCGTCATGCGTCGCGCTCCTTCGCCGCGCGCTCCATCTCCAGCTCGACGACGGTGCCGCCCTCGGGAGCGGAGCGCAGCCGGGCCGTCCCGCCGTTGCGCTCCATGCGTCCGATGATGGACTCCCTGACGCCCATGCGGTCCTCGGGGACCGCGTCCAGGTCGAACCCGGGGCCGCGGTCGCGCACCGAGACGAAGACCGTGAGGCCCTCCACCTCGGCGAACACCTGGACGGCGCCGCCCTCGCCACCGTACTTGGCGGCGTTGACCATCGCCTCGCGCGCGGCCTGCATCTGGGCGCCGAGCGCCTCGTCCAGCGGACAGTCGCCGACGACCACGACCTCGAGCGGCACGCCGTGGTGGTCCTCCACCTCGGCGGCGGCCGTGCGGACGGCCTCCGCCACCGTGGCCGGCTCCTCGTCCTCCTCCTTGCCGCGGCCCTCGGGCTTGTAGAGCCAGGCGCGCAGTTCGCGTTCCTGGGCGCGGGCCAGCCGGGCCACCTCCCGGGGCTCGTCGGCGTTGCGCTGGATCAGCGTGAGGGTGTGCAGGACGGAGTCATGGACATGCGCGGCCACTTCGGCGCGCTCCTGGGCGCGGATGCGCATCAGGCGCTCCTCGGAGAGGTCCTGGGTCATCCGCACGAGATAGGGGCCCGCCAGCAGCGCGATGCCGACGACCACGGCGAGGGCGGCCTGCAGCACCGAGCCGAGATGGCGCACCGACCCCTGGAGGACGACGATGATCGTCACCCCGACGCAGACCAGCAGCACTCCGGCCGCGCCCCGCAGCACGGGCAGCACGCCCTTGCGGCGGCCCAGCTCCAGCCACTGGGCGCGGCGGGAGTTGTCCGCCTGGCGCCACACCAGGGCGACGCCGGCGCCGATCAGCAGCACCGGCCAGACATAGCCGTCGGCCTGCCCCAGCTGGAAGCGGGAGGCGACGATCGAGGCGCCGATCAGCAGCGCGATCAGCGCGAAGACCTGGCCCCGGTCGGGCTTGTGCCGCAGCAGGCGGCGCTTTCCGTCGGCCGCGGCGGCCTGCCGGTGCTCCACACCGCCGACGCCCAGCGGGACGAAGAACCAGAACGCGGCGTACAGCAGGGCGCCCATGCCGTCGGCCATGAACAGGGCCACGAACACGATCCGCACCCAGGAGACCGGCAGCCCGAGATGCCCCGCCAGGCCGCGCGCGACGCCGCCGAGCAGCCGCCCGTCGGCGCTGCGGTACAGCTTGCGCACGGGCGGGTCATCCGGGTCCGGCGCCGGGGCGTAACCCGTCTCGGCGCGGGGTGGGGCGGTGGTCATGTCCCCGATCGTCACACGGCGCCGCGGCGCGGGGCATCAGGGACGACCCTGAAGCCGTCCCTGAGCTTTCCGCGGGCCTGCCCGGAGCGGGGCCGGGCCGGAGCGGGCCGGGCGGGGCGGACGGGCCGGGCGGGGCGGACGGGCCGGAGGAGGCACCCGAAGCGGCGGCCGGAGCGGGCCGCGCGAGGCCCGGTCCGGTCGTCAGTTGTTCGGGTCGGACCGGCGGAAGCCGTCCTTGATGTTCGTGAAGAGCTTCTCGAACTTCGTCCAGCCGGCCTTCGGCGCGGTCACGCAGATCGCGTACTCCTTGGCGCCCTCGCGGCCGAACCCGAGGTCGACGCCCCGGAAGGTGCGGGCCCGTCCCTGGAAGGTGAACTCCCAGATCGCGGCGGGGTCGCCCTGGTAAATCGTGGGCTGCATCCGCAGCCGCGTGTAGACCGGGTACATCTTCTTGAAGGACTCCTCGACGGCCGTCAGGTGCTGCACCTGGTCGGGCGAGGAGAAGTCCAGCGCGCTGAGGGTCAGCTGGGCGCGTTCGGCATCGGAGGAGTAGATGATCTGCCGTCCGCCGTCCCGGACGTCCCGCTTCCAGCCGTCGGGCAGCGGGAAGGACACCCCGAGCGCGGTCTCCGTGATCTTGCGGTAGCCGTCCGGGACCGGCGGCGGCGGTCCGATGCTGTTGGCCGGGGCCTTGGGACTCACCGAGGTGGCCTTGCCCGACGCCGTCTGCGTCGTGCCGGCGTCGTCGCTCCGCATCAGGTACCAGGCCGCGCCCGTACCCCCACCGGCGACCAGCACCCCCACGACGGACCAGACCGCGATCCGCACGCCCTTGCGCCTGCGGGGCTCCGTGCCGCCGGACGCCAGCGCCACCGGGCCGGTCGTGTCCGCGCCGCCGGCCTGCGTGACCGTGCCCGGGACCGTTCCGGTGCCCGCGCCGGTGCCGATTCCCGTGCCCGTGCCGATTCCCGTGCCCGTACCGGTTCCCGTGCCCGTACCGGTTCCGGTGCCCGTACCGGTCTGCGTGCCGGCGCCGGCGCCCGTGGCGGTCCGTGTCGCGGTGCCGGTGGCGGGTCCGGTGCCGGGCGCGGTGTGCTCCGGGGCGGCGCCCTCCACACCCGTGTGCGCGACCGCGCGGGTCGTCGCCTCCTTCTGGCCTTGCGCCGTGGGCGCGTCCGGGGCGCCGAGGCCGACCGTGCCCAGCGCGAGCGTCGGCCAGCCGATCATCGCCGTCTCCACCTCGGCCTCGGCGGCCCGCAGGGCCTGCTCGACGACCTCGGCCGACGGCCGTTCCTGGGGCTCCTTGGCGAGCAGCGCCTCGATGAGCGGGGCCAGCGAACCGGCGTTGCGCGGCGGGTCGTGCGGGTCCATGGCGATCGAGTACGCCGTCTCGACCGCGGTGTTCTTCCGGAACGGGGGCCGTCCCTCGACCGCCTGGTAGAGGGTCGCGCCGAGCGCCCACAGGTCGGAAGCGGGCCCCGGGGTACCGCCCTTGACGCGTTCGGGCGCCAAGTAGTCGATGGAGCCCACCAGCTCACCGGTCTTGGTGAGCGTGGAGGTACCGCTGGCGACCGCGATCCCGAAGTCGGTGAGCACGACCCGGCCGTCCTCACCGAGCAGGACGTTGCCCGGCTTGACGTCCCGGTGCAGCACTCCGGCCGAGTGCGCGGCACGCAGCGCCGCGATCATGCCGCGCCCGATCCGGGCGGTCTCGCGGGGGGTGAGGGAACTGTCGGCACGCGCCGCTTCCTTGATGGCGTCGCCGAGCGTCGTGGAGGGGACGTACTCCATGACGATGCAGGGCAGCCCGGCGTCGTCCACGACGTCGTGCACCCCCACCACGTTGGGGTGGTTGATGCGCGCCGCGGACTGTGCCTCGCGGGTGGTGCGCTCATGACGCGTCGCCAGCTCGTCCTCGTCGAGCTGCGGCGAGACGTGCAGCCGCTTGACCGCGACCTGACGCCCGAGGAGTTCGTCCCTGGCCCGCCAGACGGTGCCCATGCCGCCCTGGCCTATCCGTTCGACCAGGCGGTATCGCCCGGCGACCAGTCGCCCCTCGTTCACCGACGCCGCCTCCGTCACAGCACGCCCCTCCGGAGCCCCGTACGTGTTCAGGGCGCAACGATAGTCGCCACGGCGGGCGGACCGAGCTTTGGCATCCGCCCATCCACGCCCTTCTTTCATCCTGGGACAACAGGCGGGCGGCATATGCGAACCCACGAGGTATTTCGGGACCCCTTCGGGGCATCTCGGGGTGACCGGACGCGCATCTCAGGGGGACCGGACGCGCATCTCAGGGATCCGCCAGGGTTTCCACCGATGCCGCGACCCCGCGTCGCTTGTCACCATGGGGTCATGAGTGAGAGAGACCCCGTCGAGGAACCGGCGCCCGGCGAGCCCGCCGGCCCCGCACCGGCGCCTGCCCCGCTGCGGCGCAGCAGGCGGCACAAGGTGATCGGCGGGGTGTGCGCCGGGCTGGGCCGGCACTGGGATCTCGATCCGGTGATCTTCCGGATCGTGCTCGCCGTGCTCTCCGTCGGCGGCCTCGGCCTCATCGCGTACGGCTTCGCCTGGCTGCTCATCCCCCTCGACGGCGAGGAGGAGAACGAGGGCCGCAGGCTGCTCTCCGGCCGGGTCGAGGGCACCGCGCTGACGGCCCTGCTGTTCGCGCTGGTCGGCTGCGGGCTGTTCCTGACGGCGCTCGGCAAGGGCAGCATGATGTCGTTCGCCATCATGCTGGTGCTGGCGGTGGCCGGCTCCGCCTACTGGTCGCGCCGGCGCCGCCAAGTGGTGTCCCAGGGACCGGATTCGGTGGACTCCGCCACCGCCCAGGCCGTCGCCGACGCCCCGCCCGAGACCACCGCGCCCCCGGTGCCGGGAAGCCCCTCCTGGTGGCGCGACCCGCGTTCCGGGGAGGCGGCCGGCCCGCCGTATCTGTGGGGGCCGGAGAGCACCCCGCTCCCGCTCGACCTCACCTACCGGTTCGCGCACGGTGCGGGCGCGCCCGCCGCCGCGGACGGCTCCCGGTCCGGCACGGGCGGCCCGCCCGGCCCCGCCGCGTCGCCGTACGCCACCCCTCCCGCCCCGCGCCGAACTCTCCGCGGCGGCCGTTCGATCGGCGGCCGGACGTTCCTGCTCGCGCTGCTCGCCGGCGGCGGCGCCGGCTTCGCCGTCTCCCGGCACGAGGGGCTCGCCCCGTCCCTCCAGGCCGGGCTGGCGTGCGCGCTGGCCGTGTTCGGCCTCGGCCTCGTGCTCAGCGCCTGGTACGGCCGGACGGGCGGCGGCACGGTCTTCATGGTGGTGCTGACCGCCGCGCTGCTGGCGGGTGCGGCCGTGGTGCCCCCCGGTCTCACCGCCGACTGGCAGCGGCACGACTGGCGGCCCGCCGACGTCAGCGAGGTCCGCCCGCACTACGCGGTGGGGTCGGGCGAAGCCACGCTGGACCTCGGCGCCGTCCCCTTCAAGGACGGCCGCACGGTCCACTCCGCGGTGAACGTGGCGTTCGGCCGCCTGGCGGTGCGGCTGCCGTGGGGCGTCAGCGCCCGCCTCCATGTCTCGCTCGGGTTCGGCGATCTCCAACTGCCCGGTGAGTCGCCGCACGACGTGGATCTGTCGGCGGGAGACGGCCGGCGGACGGTCACCCTGCCCGCGGCCGGTCTCAAGAAGGGCGAGAAGCCGCGCGGTGCGGTGGATCTGGACCTCACCCTCGGCGCCGGGCAGATCGCCGTCCAGCGCCTCGCGCCGGACTCCGCGCCGCCGGCTCCCGCCCCGTCCCGTCCCGTCGCGCCGACCGCCCCGACCCCGCAGGGAGCCTCCCGGTGAAACGTCACCCCTTCGAAGCGGCCCGCCTGCTCGCGGGCCTCGCCGCCCTCACCGTCGGCGTGGGCTACGGCCTCGACGCGCTGGGCCTGTGGCAGGCGCCCGGCCTCTGGCTGTTCCTGGTCCTCCCGGTCGGCCTCGCCCTCTCCGGCACCGCCGCCGCCCGGGCCTCGGTCCGCCGCCGGCGCACCCCGCCCATGGACCCACCACCCCCGACACTCTCCTGACCGGCCGGGCCGCACCCGGCCGGACACCCGCGGCCGGTACCGGCCCCACAGCCCACACCCGAAGGGAACCGGCGAAGGGGTGCCTGCCCCACGCACTGAACGCCCGTCCGCCTTGGAGGCCCGGCCGCCCTGGAGGCCCCGCCCGCTCGGCACGGCCACCACCACGCACCCGGCCGGTGATCCCCCGCCCGCTCCCCCTCAGCCGTACAGCTGCGCCCCGTGCCGCTTGCGGCGGTTCGAGAGAGCCGAGTCCAGGGAGAACCTCGGCGTTCCGGCCAGGACGAGCGGGACCCAGGCCATCAGGTAGGCCAGGTCGTTGCCGTAGTAGTACGGCGTGGTCGCCCAGCTCACGGTGAGCCACAGCATCAGCGAGATCAGCGCACCGCCGAACGCCGCCAGCCGCCCCAGCAGCCCCACCAAGGTCCCCAGGCCCACCGCCAGTTCACCGGCCGCGATGGCATAGCCGAAGAGCACGGGATTCTGCTGCGCAAGGTCGATGAGCTGCGGAAACGCCGCCGCGTCATGGACCTGCCGCAGCGTCTCGCCGAGCGAACCCGCGCCGGAGGCCGACAGGAAGGCCGGGTTCGTCAGCTTGTCGATGCCCGCGTAGAGGAAGGTGGCGCCCAGGAAGAGCCGCAACGGGAGCAGCGCGTGGCGCGCCCACTGTCCCCGCATTCCGGCGGCGGCGCCGTCCAGGGCGGCACCTCCGAATTCGGCACCCACCGTACGATTCGCGTGCACCATGACGTCCGCCTCTCCGTTGCCACCGGGCGCAGCCGATTGTGCCCGCGCCCGGGCCTCGTGGGGAGATACGTGCGCAGATGCGCAAGAGGTTCAACGGACGGACGCACTTCCCACGGCTGCGACACACCGAATCGCCACACACCGGGCGTCACCCACCGTGCACGCACAGCCGACAACGCCCCGGTCAGCGGCGGTACGAAGGCCCCGCCGGGGCACCCGCCGGCCGGCCCTCAGTCCACGATGTCCAGCACGTACCCCGCCGTCTCCACCCCCGCGGCGGTGATGACCCGCACCTTGACCCGGCCCGGTTCGACATCGACCGGTACCGGGACGGTCAGCACCTCGTCCGTGGGGTTGGCGAAGCCGCCCGCGACCGGGACCAGCGGGACGGGGACGTGCACCTCGCCGATCCGCACCACGGTCCGGGCGAGCCGGTCGGGCGTGCCCGCGCCCGGCGGGACGAAGCCGGCGCCGCGGATCTCGATGTCGTCGCCGGTGCGGACCGGGGCGGCGAGTCCGCCCAGCTCACGGGAGCGCACGACGGAGAGGATCACCGGACGGCCGCCGGTCACCAGCTTCCCCATGAGGGACGTCGCCCCCGAGAGCCCCGCCAGCAGCACCAGCCCCCAGGGCAGCTGCGGCAGTTCGTTCGCCTGCCGGGCCAGCCGGACCAGGGCGCAGACCAGCACGGCGACGTTCACCAGGACGTACTGCACGTCCAGGAAGCTGCCGCGCCCCGCGTCGTCCGTCAGCAGATCCGCGGCGCGCGGTCGCTCCGCGGGCACCTTCTGCAGCCATCCGGACCGCACCCGCGCACCGACCAGCCCATAGGCCAGCACGGCCACACCGCAGGCCACGGCGAGCATCGTCAGCAGGGAGCCGGACCGGGCGAGCGCCAGGCCCTGGAGCAGCGCGCCCCGCGCCTGTGGCGTGCCGGCGATCGCCAACTGCCCCGCGAGCGTCAGTACGGCGTACAGCACCGCGGCCGCCCAGCCGGCCGCCACCGTCCGCGAGGTGGACAGCCGCCCGTCCTCGCCGATCAGCGGTGCCAGCGCGCCGCCGTGCGCCCGGTGCCACCAGGCCGCCGCCGTCACGGCCAGCGCGAGGACGACGGCCGCGAGCAGGCCCGCCGTACGGGTCGCCGTCCAGCCGTGGGCCAGGGCGGTCAGCGCCTGTCCGAGCAGCACGGCCACCACCGCCGCCCAGACGGCGAGCAGGGTGCGCCGCCGTACCGTCGTCAGCCAGGTGACCCGCTCGGCCGCGCGCCGCTTGGTCAGTTCGCGGGCCGACAGGGCGAGTTCGTCCGACACCCACTGCCGGGCCGCGCCGGCGGAGCGGGCGAGCCCGGCCGGCACGCCGCGTCCGGCGGCGAAGTCCTCCCGCAGCGCGACGAAAGCGGCGACCGCCTCCCGGTGCCCCACCCTGGCGCCGTGCGGACAGTCCCCGCACCGGCACTCGCCGCCTTCCGCGCCCTCGGCGCCCTCTCCCGGCTCGCCCGTACCGGCCATCCCGCCCGCCGCATTCACCGCCACGTCAGCTACCGCCCCGCCACCGTCATCAACTTGTCCCGTACAAGGGCGAATTGTGCCGTAGAAAGGCAAGGCCGGTGTCAAACCTCCAGCTGACGGCGGGTGGTGGGCGCATCGGCGCGTTGACGTACGGTCTCGGGCGGGCCGGAAAGCCGAATGCGCCCCGGCATTTCCGTACCGGCGTACGGTTCCGTCCGCACATCCGACCGTCCGCGCGGCGGGAACTACGGGCGGATCCCCCATTCGGGCGAACCGGGGTGGTGCGACGGCTGAGCCGTCCGCGCGCTGCGCAAGCTCTCGCCGTGTGCCACGTACCCGAACCGCACAGGTCACCCGGACCACCCCGCCAGCAGGGGACACCGCCGCGCCGCCCCGGCGGCCGGCGGTCGCCCCGTCCCCCGCAACTCCTGCGCGCCGTCGGGCGCCTGGCGCCCCGGCTGGTGGCGGCCGCCGCCGTCGGTCTGCTGCTGGCCGGCACCGCCGCGCTGCTCGTCCCCGCGCCGGCGGCGGCCGCGCCCGCCGCGTACGGGCGCGCGGTCACCGGCGACAACTGCGCCTACGCCGGAACCGCCCCGCCGGTGGACGTGCCGACCGGTTTTCCCATGCCGCGCGGCTGGCACTTCCCCTGCACCCGGACCGCCCCGCCGGCCCCGCCCACCCACGCGCCGGCCCCTCGTCCGCACACCCCCAGGCCGGCGCCGCCGCCCCCACCGCCGCCCCGGGCCCGGCCGACGCCTCCCCCGCCGCCTCCGCCGCCCCCGCCGCCGCGGCCCACTCCCCGTGCCCGCCCGGTGCCGCCGCCGCCCGCTCCCCGGCCGGTCCACACCCCGCCCCGCCGGCCGTCCCCGCCGCCGGTCCTGCCCCGCAGTTACGCGCCGGTGTCCCACAAGCCGCACGCCGGGCGCTCGATGGTGACCACGACCCTGCTGCTCACCGCTCCGGCCGTGCTGGCCGGGGCCGCCCTCCGTCCCCGTTCGAGCTCCTCGTCCGGTTCCGCCGGACGCCGTTCCTCGTAGGAGATCCCATGTCCCAATGGCTGGTGCTGACCATCGCCATGGCCGCGGTCTGCGGCGTCGTCCTGACCATCACCGTGCTCAAGGAGCGGCGGATCACCGAGGACGACGACCCCACCGAGACGCCGGACGTGATCGAGTATCTGACGATGATGGTGGGGGTGGTGTACGCGATCGTGCTGGGGCTGGCCATCGCCGGTGTCTGGGAGGCGAGAAGCGCGGCCGAGGACACCGTGCGGACCGAGGCCCAGGCGCTGCACGAGGTCTCGGCGCGGGCCCGGGCGTACCCCGCCCCGGTGCGCGACAAGATCCGTGCGGATGTCGGGGCCTATGCGACGTATGTGGTGCACAAGGAGTGGCCGGTCATGGCCGGGCAGGGGGAGTTGACCCGGCACGGCGGCGAGCTGCTGACGAAGGTCCGGGCGGACGTCACCGACTACCACCCGCGCAACGACTTCGAGGGGCAGTCCTACCAACCGCTGGTCGACCAGGTCGCGGTGGCCGACGGGGCCCGCGCGGCCCGTTCGGACGCGGCGGACTCGACGCTGCCGGGCGTGGTGTGGTTCGGGCTGATCGCCGGGGGTGCCATCTCCATCGGCGTGATGTTCACGCTCCAGATCCGGCGGTCGGGACGGGAGTTGCTGATGGCCGGCCTCTTCAGTGCCCTGATCGCCTTCCTGCTGTTCCTCGTCTGGGACTTCGACGCCCCGTTCAGCCACGGCATCTCCGCGACCGTGGCGCCCCTGCGCGAGCTGATGCCACCCTCCTGACCCCGGGCCCGCGGGACGGCGGCAACGCCCGGCGGACAGCCGTTCCGCGGGCCCGGCGTACGAATCCCCGGCGCGCGGAGCGTGCGCCCCGGGCCTCCGTCAGAGGTGCAGCTCGGCGGGAAGGCCCGTCCACCGCAGTGCGTCGGTCAGATGCCGCGTGTCGTTGGAGACGAGGAGGGACGCCGGCCGGCCGGGGGCGTAGCGGATGACGTTGAGTGCCGCGTTGCCGTGGTTGAGGCCGAGCCAGCGCCACTTCGGAGCGTGCATGGCCTCCCGGACGAGCCAGGCGACCAGGAAGTTGTGGGTGACGACCAGCTCGTGCCGGTCCTGTGCGCCGTCCACCGGCCCGGTGAACAGGTCCAGCGCCCGGCGGGCCAGCACGGCGCCGCGCGTCCGCTCCTCGTCCGTGACGCCGTCGAGGAAGCGGAGGAAGAAGTCCGCCGCATCGGCCGGAAGTTCGTCCCGATCCGGCAGGTGGGGCACGTAGTCACCGGCGGCTTCCGCGACGCGCAGCGGGACGCCCGTCAGCTGCGCACCGATCAGGCGTGCGGTCTGCTCCGCCCGCGGCAGCGGACCGTGGTGGACGGCGGTGAGGGGGACGTCCCGGAGACGTCGGCCGAGCAGGACGGCCTGCCGCCGGCCGGCCCGCGTCAGCCCGCTCTCGTCCGGTGTCGCCTCGCCGTGCCGGACCACATAGAGGTAACGGGTGGCCGTGCCGGTCATCGCGAACTCCTCCGTGCCCGTGGCGCTCTCCTGCCTCCCCGGACGCCGCCCCCGGGCGGCCGGTTCCCTCCGCGTCTCGCGGAGACAGGTCCGGTCGCGGCGCCGGACCTATCCGAAGAGGTCCGGCTCGCTGCGGGAGATCTGCTGGTAGAGGGGCTGGTAGTTGATCCAGGCCACCAGGTCGTTGCCCAGCTGTTCGCGGGTGTGGACGGCGTTGTGGTGGTCGATCAGGACCGGTTTGCCGGCCGCCTTGGCGGTGAGCTGGACCTGGCAGGAGCGTTCCATGGTGAGGAACCACCAGGCCGCCGCGTCGACCGAGTCGCCGACCGTCAACAGGCCGTGGTTGCGCAGGATCACCGCCTTGTGCGGGCCGAGCGCGGCCGCGATCCGCCGTCCCTCCTCCTCGTCCACGACCACGCCCGTGTAGTCGTCGAAGAGCGCGTGGTCCTCGTAGAACGCGCAGACGTCCTGGGTGATCGGCTCCAGCAGCTCGCCCAGGGCGGACAGCGCGCGGCCGTACGTGGAGTGGCTGTGGGCCGCGGCGACGACGTCCGGGCGGGCCCGGTGGACCTGGGCGTGGATGGCGAACGCCGCCTGGTTGACGTGGTGGCGGCCCTCGACGACCTTGCCCTCCGCGTTCACCAGGAGCAGGTCGCCGACCGTGATGTGCCGGAACGACATCCCGAAGGGGTTGACCCAGAAGCAGTGCGGGAACTCCGGGTCGCGGGCGGTGATGTGGCCCGCGACGCCCTCCTCGAAGCCGAAGCGCCCGAACAGGCGCAGCGCCGCGACCAGGCGCTCCTTGCGGTGGCGCCGTTCGTCCTCGACGGTCTCGTGGGTCGGCGGCATCGCGAAGTGCAGCTGTTCGGTGGGGACGGGCGTCGGCTCGGGCATCGCGGCTCTCCTCCTGGCACGTACGGCTCTTGATGCTCGAAGCGGAAGCTACCTCTCGGTACCGCAGGTCACCAGGGCCGGGACGGGCACAGATCGATCGGTCTGCATCATGAACCCATCAGAATCGGCAGCGAAGGGGAACACGATGAGGGCTGTATCGGTCAGCAAGGACATCCACGCCACACCCGGGGAGCTCTTCGCCGTCCTGCGGGACCCGGCCCGGCACACCGAGCTGGACGGCTCGGGCATGCTGCGCGGCAGCCCGCAGGGGCCGTCACCGCTGGGTATCGGCGACCGGTTCACCATGGGCATGGCGCAAGGGCGCCTCGCGTACCGGTCGGTGAACGTGGTGGTGGAGTACGAGGAGGACCGGCTGTTCGCCTGGGAGACCTGGGGCGAGGTCGGCGGCCGGCGGCTGGTCGGCGGACAGCGCTGGCGCTACGCGCTGACGCCCGGGGACGGCACGGCCACCTCCGGGCGCGCGGGGACGACCCGGGTCACCCACACCTACGACTGGTCGCGGGCCCGGCTCCCCCGTATCGTCGTCGAACTCCCGGGCTTCCCGCGGCGGATGGGCCCGGCGATGGCCACGACCCTGGAGCACCTGGCCGCGGCCGTGGAGGGCTGAGGCAGGCGCGGGAGCCGGGAAGCGGTCGAGCCCGGCTCCGGCCGGCACCGGGGCGTGCCCGCAACGCACCACGCCGCCGCCCGGTGGCCCGGACGGCGGCGTGGGTCAGACGGCGAGTGGGGTCACTCCCACTCGATGGTGCCCGGCGGCTTGCTGGTGACGTCGAGGACGACGCGGTTGACGTCGGCGACCTCGTTGGTGATGCGGGTGGAGATGCGGGCCAGCACGTCGTACGGCATCCGCGTCCAGTCCGCGGTCATCGCGTCCTCGGAGGAGACCGGGCGCAGCACGATCGGGTGGCCGTACGTCCGGCCGTCGCCCTGGACACCGACCGAGCGGACGTCGGCGAGCAGGACCACCGGGCACTGCCAGATCTCGCGGTCCAGACCGGCCGCGGTCAGCTCCTCGCGGGCGATGGCGTCGGCCTCGCGCAGCAGGTCCAGGCGCTCCTTGGTGACCTCGCCGACGATGCGGATGCCGAGGCCGGGGCCGGGGAACGGCTGGCGGTGGACGATCTCGTCGGGCAGGCCGAGCTCCGAGCCGACCATCCGGACCTCGTCCTTGAACAGCTGGCGCAGCGGCTCGACGAGCTGGAACTCGATGTCGTCGGGGAGCCCGCCGACGTTGTGGTGCGACTTGATGTTGGCGGTGCCCGTGCCGCCGCCGGACTCGACGATGTCCGGGTAGAGCGTGCCCTGGACCAGGAAGGCGACTTCCTCGCCCTCGGCGCCGGCCTCGGCGACCAGCTCGGCCTGGGCCTGCTCGAAGACGCGGATGAACTCGCGCCCGATGATCTTCCGCTTCTGCTCGGGGTCGCTGACCCCGGCCAGCGCGGTCAGGAAGCGCTCCTCGGCGTCGACGACCTTGAGCTGGACGCCGGTGGCGGCCACGAAGTCCTTCTCGACCTGCTCCGACTCGCCCTTGCGCTGGAGGCCGTGGTCGACGTAGACGCAGGTCAGCTGCTCGCCGATGGCCTTCTGCACGATGGCGGCGGCCACCGAGGAGTCCACGCCGCCGGACAGGCCGCAGATGGCGCGCTTGGTGCCGACCTGGGCGCGGATCGCGGCGACCTGCTCCTCGACCACGCTGGTGGTGGTCCAGCTCGGCTCGATGCCCGCGCCGCGGTAGAGGAAGTGCTCCAGGATCTGCTGGCCGTGCGTGGAGTGCATGACCTCGGGGTGGTACTGGACGCCGTAGAGCTTCTTCTCGTCGTTCTCGAAGGCGGCGACGGGCACGACGTCCGTGGACGCGGTGACGGTGAAGCCCTCGGGGGCGGCGGAGCAGGCGTCGCCGTGGGACATCCACACCGGCTGCTCGGCGGGGGTGCCCTCGAACAGCGTGGACCCGGGACGGGAGACGGTCAGCGGGGTACGGCCGTACTCGCGGGCACCGGTGTTGTCGACGGTGCCGCCGAGGGTGAGGGCCATGAGCTGGAAGCCGTAGCACATGCCGAAGACCGGGACACCGGCCTCGAACAGCGCACGGTCCAGGCTGGGGGCACCTTCGGCGTAGACCGACGAGGGGCCTCCGGACAGGATGATCGCCTTGGGGTTCTTGGCGAGCATCTCGGCCACCGGCATGGTGGACGGCACGATCTCGCTGTAGACCCGGGCCTCACGGACCCGGCGGGCGATGAGCTGGGCGTACTGTGCGCCGAAGTCGACTACGAGGACGACGTCCGGGGCAGCGGCAGGGGGCGCTGATGGCACTTCGGCGGCCTTCCGGCGGTGTGGAGCAGGGTTGGACTTTCGATTCTAACGGGCTCATACTGGGCCCCATGAACATGCAGCTGACCTTCGTCTTTACCTATGGCACCGGCCCAACCGGCTGCCATGGTCGTGCTGCTTGATCAACTGACGAGCAACTTCCCAGGCGCCCCGGGCCGAAAGGTCCGGGGCGCCTGCGTCTGTCGGGACCGTCGGCTCCGGGCCACACTCCCCAGGAGACGGACATGAGCAACGCGACCACCACCACCGCCCCCGCCACGGCCGAGACCGGCGCCCGCACGCCGGAGGCCGACGGGATCATCACCGGCGCACGGCAGCGGATCGACGATCTCGACGGCCGGATCATCGGCCTGGTCCAGGAACGGATGGCGGTCTCCGCCGTGATCCAGCGCGAGCGCCTCACCTCCGGCGGGCGGCGGGTGAACCTCTCCCGCGAGATGGAGATCCTCGCCCACTACCGCGACCAGCTCGGCAAGCCGGGCACCGCGCTGGCGATGACCCTGCTGGAGCTGTCGCGCGGCCAGATCTGAGGCACCCCCGAGGGTGCCCGGGCCCGCGGCATGGCCGGTTCGCGACGGTGTGCGGCGGGCGCCGGAGCACTCGGCGGAGCGGGCGCGCCCCGGCGCGGCTGCCGCATCTGAGTTCGGTTGCCGACTCACCCGTACGGCGCGTGACCGGCCGCCGCGAGGCTTCGTTGTTCCCGGTGCCACGCCAGCCAGGCGCGGCCTGCAGGACTACGCGTAGACGCCGCCCCACGGGCGGAACCCCGGTGCGATGAGACGCCGACCGCCAGCCGCGGCCCGCGTCGTGGGACCTCGCTCCGGTGCAGTGACCGGTCGGCAGGGGACAGCAGCCCGGTCACATCCGATGGGGTGGTCGGTCCTGGGGACGCCCGGGACCGACCGCATCCGGTCGAAACGGTTGCGCCAGGTGAGGCGCATCCAGGACGATGCATGACGCACCACCCACCGCAGTCCGCCAGGGCCTTCGGCACCGCCACGGGTCCGGTCGGCGCGGTGTCCGCACCATCGAGCACACCCCGAGAGCCAGCGGCGCCATCCCCCCCCCCGGCGCCGCCCTCGGTACCGGCGCCGCCCTGACGCCGGCACCGGAAGCCAAGGGCCCCGTGGCCGTCCGCACCCCCCTCGCGGACGGCGTTCCGGGGCCCTTCGCTCTGTGCGGCGCACGCCCGGCGCACGGGTGGCACCGGACCGGTGCGCCGTGCCCCGCCCCGTGCGGAGCGGTGGGGCGGCCGCCGCGGATGTGACGGGTTTCACGACGCACGCCCGGCGCCAAGGGCCACTCCCGGGGAAACAAACAGCCCTTTTTCGGCCAGTGCGGCAGCTGCCCGCCCGCGGCGGAGCGCTCCCGTGCCTAGTCGGCGGACTTCTTCGGGGGGACCGGCGGGACGGCCAGGAACGGCAGGCGCAGGGCGCCGAACGCCTCCGCGGGGACGGCGGGACGGAGCGGCTCGACGGGCGTCAGCCGCCGGTAGTCCTCGCCCGGCGCGGGGCGCGGGTCCGGCTCGCCCTTGTTGGGCCACAGCGACATCGCCCGCTCGGCCTGCGCGGTGATGGTCAGCGACGGGTTGACGCCCAGGTTGGCGGAGACCGCGGCGCCGTCGACGACCGAGATGCCCGGGTGGCCGTAGAGACGGTGGTAGGGGTCGATGACGCCCCGGCCGGCGTCCGCGCCGATCGGGCAGCCGCCCAGGAAGTGCGCGGTCAGCGGGGTCCCCATCAGCTCGCCGACGTTGCTTCCCGCGAAGCCGTTGATCTCCTGGGCGAGCAGGGTGGCGGCCTCGGTGGCCGCGGCGATCTGCTGGGGGTTGGGCGCGCCGTGGCCCTGCCGCGCGGTGAGCAGGCCCTTGCCCGGGCCCGTCGGCTTGCGGTACGTCGTCAGCGAGTTGTCCAGGGACTGCATGACCAGCCCGATGATGGTCCGCTCCGACCAGCGGCGGTTGGACAGCGACCGCAGGGCCAGCAGCGGGTGGCGGGCCACGTTCGCCAGCCAGCCCGCGACCCGTCCGGCGGGGCGGAAGGGCACCTGGAGGATGGTCAGCCCGCCCATCGCGTTGGAGCCCCGGCCGTAGCGGACCGGTTCGATGTGGGTGTCGGCGTCCGGGTGGATCGACGAGGTGATCGCCACGCCCCGGGTGAAGTCGGCCTTCGCGCCGTGCCGCTTGCGGTAGCGGCGGTCGTCGGTCTGCGCGCCCACCAGGGCCTCGGAGTTGGTGCGGGTCAGCGCGCCGAGCCGGCCGGAGACGTGCGGGAGCAGACCGCAGTCCTTCATCCGGTGCAGCAGGGTCTGGGTGCCGTAGGTGCCGGCCGCGAGGACGACGCGGCGGGCGGTGAACGTACGGCCCGCGCCCCGCTTCTTGTGGTCCGTCGGGAGGGTCCCGGCGGCGAATCCGCCGCGGGAGTCCTCGGTCAGCGAGACGACCGAGGTCATCGGGTGGATGACCGCGCCGGCGCGTTCGGCGAGGTGGAGGTAGTTCTCGTTGAGGGTGTTCTTGGCGCCGTGCCGGCAGCCCGTCATGCACTCCCCGCATTCGGTGCAGGCCCGGCGGGCGGGGCCGGCGCCGCCGAAGTACGGGTCCGCCGCCTCCGCCCCCGGCGCCGTCCGCGCGCCGCCGTCCGCGTCCTCACCGTCCCCGAAGAACACCCCGACCGGCGCCATGTGGAAGGAGTCACCGACGCCCATTTCCTCGGCGGCCGCCTTCAGATGGACGTCGGAGGGCGTCATCGTCGGGTTGAGCCGCACGCCCAGCATCCGCTGCGCCTGGTCGTAGTACGGCGTCAACTCCTCCTGCCAGTCGGTGATGTCCTTCCACTGCGGGTCCTCGAAGAACGGGGTGGGCGGTACGTAGAGGGTGTTGGCGTAGTTGAGCGAGCCGCCGCCGACGCCGGCGCCCGCCAGGACCATGACGTTTCCCAGGAGGTGGATGCGCTGGATGCCGTAGCAGCCGAGCGCCGGTGCCCACAGGTAGTTGCGCAGGTCCCAGGAGTTCCTCGGCAGCGTCTGCCGGGTGAAGCGGCGGCCGGCTTCCAGGACGCCGACGCGGTAGCCCTTCTCGGTCAGGCGCAGGGCGGAGACCGCGCCGCCGAAGCCGGAGCCGATGACGAGCACGTCGTAGTCGTAGCCGTCCGCCCCGGTGCCGTCCGGGTCCCGGGGGCGGGCAGAGTTCTCCTGTGGCACTGGCTCTCCCTGCTGGTTTCTGGCGGTGCGGCGCGGCCGGCCGGCCTGCCACGGGCGGCCTCAGCGCAGGCGGAACGCCTTCATCGCGCGCAGGCTGCGGGTCATCAGCTGTGTGTACTTCTCATCGGTCAGCCCGAAGGACGGCGCGATCGGCATCAGCCGCTGCTGGGCGACGGTCTGGCCCTCGGTGTACTTGAGGATGCCCTCGGAGCCGTGCCGACGGCCCAGGCCCGAGTCCCCCATGCCGCCCATCGGCGACTGCACGCTGCCGTAGCCGGCGGCGTAGGACTCGTTGACGTTGACCGTGCCGGTGCGCAGCCGGGCGGCGACGGCGCGGCCGCGGCGGCCGTCCTTGGTCCAGATGCTGGAATTCAGGCCGTAGGGAGTGGCGTTGGCGAGCGCCACCGCCTCGTCCTCGTCGCGGAAGCGGTAGACCGAGACGACCGGTCCGAAGGTCTCCTCGCCGCAGACCGCCATCGGGGCCTGTACGCCGTCGAGGATGGTGGGCTCGTAGAAGAGCGGGCCGATGTCGGGGCGGGGGCGGCCGCCGGCGATCAGCTCGGCGCCCTTGGCGACGGCCTCCTCGACATGGCGGGTGACGGTCTCCAGCTGGCGCTCGCCGACCAGCGAGCCCATCTCGGCGCCGTAGGCCAGGGAGTTGCCCAGGCGCATCGCCCTGGTGCGGGCGGCGAACCGCTGGAGGAAGTCGTCGGCGACGGACTCGTGGACGTAGAGCCGCTCGATGGAGATGCACAGCTGGCCGGCGGAGGAGAAGCAGCCGCGGACGGCGCCGGCGGCGGCCTTCTCCACATCGGCGTCCGCCAGCACCAGCATGGCGTTCTTGCCGCCGAGTTCGAGGCTGACGCCGACCAGGCGGGCGGCGGCGCCCTGGGCGACCTCGCGGCCGGTGCGGGTCGAGCCGGTGAAGGAGACGTAGTCGGCGTGCGCGACGACGGCGGGGCCGACGACCGGGCCCTCGCCGATCACGACCTGCCACAGGTCTTCGGGCAGCCCGGCCTCGATGAGCTGTTCACGGGCCCACAGCGCGGTCAGCGCGGTCTCCGTGTCGGGCTTCATGACGACGGCGTTGCCCGCGACGAAGGCCGGCAGGGCGTCGCCGACGGACAGCTCGAAGGGGTAGTTCCAGGGGGCTATCTGCCCGATGACGCCCCGGGGCTGGCGGAGTTCGGTGACCTTGGTGAGGGTCGGGACGACGCCGGTGTGCCGCTTGGGGCGGAGGTAGGCGGGGGCCTTGCGACCGTAGTGGCGGGCGGTGACGGCGACCGCCAGCACCTCCTCGTGGGCGTGCAGCCGCGCCTTGCCGGTCTCCAGCTGGATCAGGTCGAGCACCTCGGCCTGGCGGCGGAGCACCAGGTCGTGGAAGCGGAGCAGGACGGCGGCACGCTGCCGGAGCGGGACCTTGGCCCAGCGCTCCTGGGCCGCGCGGGCCCGCTCGAAGGCGGTGGCGACGTCCTCGGGGCTCGACTCGGGCAGGTCGGCCAGCTTCTCGCCGGTGAACGGGGTGTGGTTGGCGGTTCGGCCGCCACTGCTGACCACGCAGCGGGTGAGCCGGGCGGCGATCTCGGGGGTGACCACCTCGGCCGCGGTACGGGCACCGGCCGGCGCGGGGGCGACCGGGTTGCCGTCGGCCGGCGCCGTCGCGGTCGCCGTCGCGGTCGCGGTCGCGGGGGCCCCGGCGGCGGTCGCGGGGGCGGGAGCCTCGTCGGGGGCCTCGGCGGAGGCGAGGGGGGCTTCTCCGGCTCGCGCGGAGCCGAGAGCGGAGGCAGCTGTTCCGGTGTCCTGCGAGTCCGTCATGTCGGCGAGCGTATGCCTCCCCGGACGCTTTGTGTACCCGGCAGTAACGAGATTTCACGGCATGCGCACCATCACGCCAGTGTCCGCTGGCCGTATGGGCGCTGGTCTGGGGCGACCGTGCGCCCGGGCTCACGCCCCCGGCAGCCGGAAGGCGTCGAGCGCGGTCTGCAGGTGCCGCCGGGCCTCGCCGCGCGCGCCCAGCGGGGCGGAGATCCACACCTCGACCGTCCGGCCGCCCTCGTCCCAGCTGAGGTCACAGGTGTACCGGGGGCCGCCGTCGGACGCGGCGCCGTCCCGGACGAACTCCCACCGCCCGGCCCGCGCGCCGCGGCGGGTGGTCCCGGTGACCCGGCCCCGGCGGTATCCGGGGTAGTCGGCGGGGCCCCGCGCGTCGGCCGCCCGCAGCGCGCCGAGCGGCCCCTGGGGCAGCCGCTCGCGCAGCCGGACGCCGAGGTCGAAGCGTCCGCCCCGGGAGGTGTAGGAGATCCGGCCGTGCGCGGCGGCGCGGGTGGCGCCGGCCGGTACGGCGATCACGAAGCCCGCCGGGTCGCGGACGAGCCGGTAGCCGACCGGGAGGGTGCCGGTGGGCGCCGGCGGCGCGGTGACCGTGCCGGCGGGCTGCGGGCCGGCGGTGCTGTGCGCCGGGGCCGGGCCGGCGGTGCTGTGCGCCGGGGCCGGGCCGGCGGTGTGCGGGGAGCGGCCGGTGCGGTCGCCGGCCCCGCCGCGGTGCGTCAGCAGCACGGCCAGACCCGCGCCGGAGCCGCCGATCACCACCACCGCCAGCGCGATCAGCAAGACGGTGCGGGTGCGGCCGGTGTGCGGGCGGGCGGCCGCGGCCAGCGCCCGGTCGTCGAGCGCCGCCCGGATCGGGGTGGCCGGGGCGCGGCCGCCCGCCCGCACACCGCCCCGTCCCGCGCGGCCCCCGGCCGGGGCGGGACCGCGGCCGGGCGGGGCCACCGCTCCCAACGGGTCCTCGCTGGGCGGGTGTTCACCGGGCGGCCCGCCGTCGGAGCCGTCGCCCAGGGCGGCATGGACATCGGCCCCGGCGTCGTCCGGGCCGCCGGGGCCCCGCCCGCCCGGTCCCGCCGGTCCGTCCGCGCCCGCCACGGCCTCGGCGGCGCGGCCGACGCCCTGGCCGCGGCCGCCCGCACCGCGCTCGGGGGCGCGGCCGGAGCGCAGATAGCCGCGCAGCAGCCGCTCCGTCTCGGCCAGGCCCAGCCGGCGCCGCGGGTCGCGCTCCAGCAGGCCGTCGACGACGGCGCGTAACGGGCGGGCGGCCTCGGGGAGTTGGATCTCCTCGTGCACGACGGCCCGCAGGACGGCGCCCAGCGAGTCGCGGTGGAAGGGGGAGGCGCCGCTCAGCGCGGCGCACAGCAGCACCCCCAGCGACCAGAGGTCGGCCTCGGGACCCGTATCGCCGCCGGCCATCCGCTCCGGCGCGGTGTACTCGGGCGAGCCGACGAAGCCCCCGGCGTCGGTCAGCGTCGTCACGCCGGAGACCTGGGCGACACCGAAGTCGGTGAGCACGACGCGGCCGGTGCCCGGCTCCATCAGGACGTTGGCGGGCTTGAGGTCGCGGTGCAGCACCCCGCGGGTGTGCGCGGCCCGCAGCGCGCCCAGCAGCGCGACGCCGATCCGGGCCGCCTCCCGGGGCGCGACCGGTCCCCCGCTCCGCAGCCGGCCGGCCAGCGACGGCCCCTCGACCAGCTCCATCACGATCCACGGCCGGCCGTCCTGCTCGACGACGTCGTGCACCACGATCACACCGGGGTGCCGGATCCGGGCGACGGTCCGTGCCTCGCGCATCGCCCGCGCACGCTGCACCCGCGCCTCGGGCTCGTCCGCGCCGAAGTGCAGCTCCTTCACGGCGACCCGGCGGCTCAACAGCTCGTCGTGGGCGCGCCAGACGGTCCCCATCCCGCCCCGGCCCAGCCGGACCTCCAGCCGGTAGCGGCCGCCGATCAGTCTGCCCTCGCCACCGACGATCCCCATGGCCCCATCTTGCCGCACCGCCTCCCGGCCGGCGGGGCTCGCGCCGATCGGACCGGCCCCGGTGCGCGCACCCTGCCGCCGGCCCGGCCCGCCGTGATCCACTGCCCCCATGGAGGCAGTTGTGGCAAGCGTGGTGGCCGTCGTCGGCACCCTGCTGGGTTCCGGGATCACCCATTTCTTCCAGAGCCGGGCGACCGACCGCAGCGAGCGGTTCGCCCGCGCGGAACGGCTGCGGCAGGAGCGGATCGACGCGTACTGCGCCTACGCGGGGGCGCTGCTGGACTACCGGCGGGTCCTCGTGCACCGCTGGTTCGTGGTGCACGAGGGCGACCGCTGCGCCGAGGACACCCCCGAACTGCGCGAGGAGGTGTACAAGAACCGCTACGCGGCCCAAGAGGCCATGTTCCGGGCGCAGATGGTGACCGACGACGCGGAGATACTCGACCGCAGCGAGCGGGTGATGGCGGCGGTGACCGAGCTGCACTGGGCGCCGGACGCCGAGGCGCTCACCGCGCTGCGGGCCACCACCCGCCAGGGCATCCGGGACTACATCGCGGCCACCGCCCGCCATGTGCGCTGATCGTGCGGAACGGGAACCACCCGACACACGGGGTGGAACCTCCACCGGCTCTCCCGCCGTCCTTGACACAGTGAGGCTGTCGTCCGGGAAGGGCCGGTGCGACGCTGCGGGCGGCGGAGCGGGGGTCGGTCATGGTGAGGCAGGACGGAGGAACGGTGGATGTCCGTCCGGGCCCCGACCCGGGCCGGGCCGCTCCTGAGCACCGCGACGCCTATCTCCTCACGGGGCTGTGCCTGGCCCTCTACGCGGGCGCGCTGCTCGCCTGGACGGTCTGCGGCATCGCCCAAGGCGACGGCAGCGTCTGGGACTTCGCCGAAAGCCTGTTCAACCCCGGTTCCGCCGCCACGCCGCAACTGCTCGGTCCGTACGAATGGGCCTTCACCGTCGCGTTCCTGGTGATCGCCGGGCTGGCGCTGGCGCAGCGCCGGCTGGCCCGCTCCGCCGCCCTGCTCTCGGGCTTCCTGCTGCTGGCCGCCTCGCTGCGGGAGGGCGTGGGCCTGTGCCACGCCGCCTACCGCCACCAGTACAGCAACGACCCGCTGGGCAGCTGGGCACTGGCCACCCGCGGCCTGGGGCTGGTGGTGGCGCTGATCGTGCTGTGCGTGATGTTCCCGGCGAGCGAGCGGTGGCGCGAGGACCGTCGAACGGGCCGCCGCGGGCCGGCCCCGGAGGCCGGCTGGCACCGCTCGTCGGCGATCTGCGGAGTGCTGTTCCTGCTGATGGGGCTGGCCCGGCTCGGCTGGGTGGTGGCCGACCTGACGGCCGCCGAGGCGGACGCGCTGCGCTATCTGCACGGCGCGGTCGACGGCTCGGTACTGGGCACCCTCGACCTGTCGGCGTCCGCCGAGTTCGCCACCCTGGGGTCGGTACTCGTACTGCTGGTCCTGGGCGTGCTGGCGGTCCGCGGCCGGCACGAGGTCCGCGGCGCGCTGCTGGTCTTCGCGGCGATGCAGCTGTATCTGACCGTACGCACCGTGGTGTGGCTGACCGTGACGGACTTCTTCCACCAGTCCTTCGAGACGACCACGGGCGCCCTGTCCATGGCGACGACGGCGTACGGCCTGGCCGCCATGACCTCGGTCGTCGTCCTGGCCACCGGGCACGGCTTCGGACCGTACGGCGGGCCGCGCACGGAGGGCCTGCGGGCGGCGGCCGCGGGGCGCAACGGCGGCGGGCTCTGACCGCCACGCCCGAGGCCGCGCCCCAACTGGTCTGCCCCACCCGCCCCTTCGTCTCCCTCTCGGTCTCTTTCCCCTGCTCACGGCCGTGTTAGCCGGACGTTAGCGGGGCGGCAGCCCTGCGATAGCGACCCCCGGCAGAGTCATGGACGTACCGAGGAAACACCGACACCGACTGCCTCCCGGGGGACCCGAAATGCGCTCCAACACCACCGCCCGCACCGCCCGCCGCCGCACCCTCCGCGTGGCCGCCGCGGCCCTGACCGCGGCCGCCGCCCTCAGCCTGACCGCCTGCTCCGGCGCGGACGCCGCCGGCTCGAAGCCCGCGGGCCAGTCGGGCTCCGGCGCGGCCGCCACGGCCTCCGGTGGCGCGGACAGCTCCGCCGCGGCGCCGGGCACGGACGCCCAGGCGGCCCCCGAGGCCAAGACCGACGCCAAGACGGGCGCCAAGGCGGGTGCCACGGGCAAGCAGTCCGGGAGCGCGCCGGCCGCCAACGCCGGCAGGTCGGGATCGGGCCTGGAGCGCTGCCACACCTCCGGTCTGAAGGCGGCGTTCGCCACGGGCGGCGACGCGGCGCCGGACGAGAACGCGGGCGGCTCGACGACCACCAGCGTCGTGCTGACCAACAAGGGCAGCCGCGCCTGCAAGATCGGCGGCTTCGCCGGGGTGGACCTCAAGTCCGAGAACGGCGGCGAGCGCTGGTCGCTGGTCCGCTCGACGGCCAAGCACGGCTCGATCACCCTGCAGCCCGGGGACAGCACCGACTTCACCATCAATGTGGTCATGACCAAGGAGGACTCGGGCTTCTACCAGCCCGCCTACGCGGACATCACCCCGCCCAACGAGACCTCGTCGCTCACCATCGCGTGGCCCTGGGGCACCCTCGTCGACCAGCGCGGCGCCACCCACCCGGGCACCTTCGTCAACCCCATCGGCTGACACCTCGGCACTCCCCCGCACATCAGCCCGAGCCTCCGGGCCGGTCCGGCCCGGAGCGCGAAAGACGAACCAAAGCACTGACCGGCCCACGCGCGACGGGAACCGTCCCGCCGCCACCGTGCCGACAACGCCCGCCGCCCTGGTGTACCGCACCGGGGCGGCGGGCTTTGCGTTTCAGGGGGGGGGCGCGGGGATCGCACCTTCGGGTGGGGCGCCGCCCCCGGCCCCGCTGTCCGGCCGGGCACGGGCGTAGCGTGGTCGGTACGTCCTTCTCGCGGGGGTGGCCATGGAGTTGTTCCACGAGGAACCCGATATCGGTGAGCGCATCGCACGGCTGCGCGCACGCCGGAAGCTGACGCAGGAGGGCCTCGCCGAGCGGGCAGGCCTGAGCGTCGACACCGTCCGCAAGCTCGAACAGGGCGTGCGCCGGACGGCCCGCCTGAGCACGCTCAACGCACTGGCCAGGGCCCTGGACGTGGAACCGTCGGCGCTCGTCGGGCAGCCCGCCACCTTCGAGGCCCGCAGCGAGGGCGAGCAGCCGTCCGTCCTGGCGCTGCGGCAGGCCGTCTCGCCGGTGTCCGACCTGCTGGGCGACGAACCGGACCCCGAGGATCCGCCCGGGGTCGCCGCGCTGCGGGCCTCACTGCGTTCCACGGAGCGCATTCGCCGCGACGGGCGGATGGGCGAAATCGGCGTGCTGCTACCGCAGTTGATCCGGGACGCCAGAGCGGTGGCCCGGGACACCACGGGGAGCGAGGCCGCCGCGGCCCACTCCGTCCTGGCCGAGGCCTACCAGGTCGCCGCGACGACCCTGGCGGCGCTGGGCAAGGAGGACGCCGCGTTCACCGCCCTCGAACGGTCGATGGCGGCGGCCGCCCGAGGGGACGACCCGCATCTGGAGACCGTCGGCTTCTCCAGCCTCGCCTGGGTCCTCACCAAGCAGGGACGGCTGGCCGACGCCGAACGCGTCGCGCTGAAGGCCGCCGCACGCATCGAGCCGGGCTTCCGCTCGCCGCCGGTCGAACTGGCCCTGTGGGGCATCCTGCTGCTGCGCGCGGCCACCGCCGCGGTCCGCCTGGAGCGGCGGGAGACGGTGCGTGAGCTGCTCGCCATGGCGAGCGCCGCAGCGGCCGGGATCGGCACGGACCGGCTCGACTACGCCACGCCGTTCGGCCCGACCAACGTGGGCGTGGCCAGGGTCAACTTCCTGGTGGAGATGGAACAGAGCGCCGAGGCCCTGCGCAGTGCGCGCACCGTTCCCGCCCTGCACACGCTGCCGCCGACGTGGCGCGCGCGCTTCCACGTGGACCGTGCGCTGGCCTTCGCCGACCTGCACCGCGACGACGGCGCGCTGACGGCGCTGCTCGCCGCCGAGCACGCCGCACCGGAGTGGATGCGCTACCACTCCACGAGCCGCCGCCTGGTGGCCGATCTGCGCGGCCGCGAACGGCGGCGTACCTCGCCGCTGACGGCGCTGGCCGACCGGCTCGACCTCGACGGGTAGGACAGGACGTCCCAGCACCCCCGCAAAGTGGCACCACGCGTCCCTGTCCGGGCCGTGGACGCCTGCCTAGCGTGGCAGCGCCGTCCGCAACGACGGCCCCCCGCGGCCGCGAACGGCGCCCGGGCCGGACCCGCCTGACGAAAACCAGGTCGACATGACGCACGACGTACCGCCCGTCCCCCGCCTCCTCCCCTGGACGGCTCCTGGCGGCAAGCCCTGCTATCTGCTCAGCGATCGCGACGGCGGGCCCGTCGCGGAGCGGGCCGATGAGGTGGAGGGGCTGCAACTCGACATGGGCGACGAGCTGCTGGGGCACGCGGAGGCGCTGCTCGGCGACCCGCGGGCAGGGGCCCGGGAGGTGCGGTATCTGGCGGCGCAGCTCACCACCGCGCTCGGGGACGCGTTACGCGTCGCCCGCAGCCGCGGTGCGCGCCTGGGCGCGAAAGATGCCCCGTCTGCGTAACACCGCCGCAAACGCCCTGGTTGTGCGGGGGAGATCCCCCTCCGAACCGCCCCCGCACAACCAACGACGGCCGTCGCGTGTGGGGGTCGCGGCGGCCGCCGATGTGAACTGCAACGCGTCCTGGGCTTGTGGCCTCTTCAGTGGTGCAGCATAAGGACCACTCTGCCAACGGGGGCTTCCCCGGGGCATCCTCCCGAGGTCGCGGGCCGACCCCCGCCGCTCGGCGGGGGTACGGGGCCGCCGCAGGGCGGACCCGGGCGGCAGGGGACGGAGTCGCGCAGCGCCGGGCGGTTCCGCGGGCTCGAACGGTGCGGAGGAGAAAGGGGCGGCCGGTGATCCGTGTCGCTGTGGTGGACGACGAGCGGCTGGTCAGATCGGGACTGCGGATGATTCTGGGGACCGCCCCGGACATCGAGATGGTCGCCGACTGCAGCGGCGCCGAGGCCGTGGAGACCGTGCTGGGCTGCGCGGCCGAGGTCGTGCTGCTCGACATCCGGATGCCGGACGTGGACGGGCTGACCGTTCTGCGCCGGCTGCGCGCCGCCCCCGAACCGCCCGCCGTGGCGATGCTGACCACCTTCGACGCCCAGGAGTACCTGAGCGCGGCGCTGCGCGAGGGCGCGGCCGGCTTCCTGCTCAAGGACTCCGACCCCGAGCAACTCGTGCGCGCCGTACGGACGCTGGCGGACGGCGGCAGCGTGCTGGATCCGGGCGTGACGCGGGCGGTGATCGGCGGCTATCTGACCGCCGAGGACCAGAACGCGGCGGCCCGGGCGGTGCGCGGGCTCACCCCGCGCGAGGCGGAGGTGCTCGCCCTGCTCGGCGAGGGCCTGGGCAACGCCCAGATAGCCGACCGGATGGGGCTGGCCCCCAGTACGGTCAAGGACCATGTCCGCGCCCTGCTGGGCAAATTGGGCGGTATCAACCGCGTCCAGGCGGCCATCGTCGCCGACCGTGCGGGCCTGGTGGGCGGCGATCCGCGGGGGGCGTGGTGAGCGCCGGCGACGGGCGGGCGCGCCGCCGGGGACCCGCCGGGGCGGTGGCGGCCGCGTGGCGGACCGCGGCACACGGGGCGCCGGGCCGCCGGCTGCGCCGCATCGTGCCGGTGATGGTCCCGGTGCTGCTCGCGGTCGCCGACGCGATGCTGGTCAACGGCGTCGGACTGGGCCTGGAGCTGGGCGTCTCGATCGCCGCCGCGGTGGTGCTGCTGGTGCGCCGGCGCTTCCCGCTGCTGGTCTTCCTCCTCACCCTCCCCGGCCTCTACATCGGCTACATCTGGTTCGCGCCGATGATCGGGCTCTACACCCTGGCCGCCAGCCGGCCCGGCCGGGCCCGGCTGGGCGTCTGCGCGGTGCTGCTGATCGCCGCGCACTTCTTCCCGTATCCGATCTCCGACTTCGCACTCACCGACTACCGCGAGAACACCCTGGTGCTGATCGACGCCACCGTCACCTCGGCCGCGCCGATCGCCCTGGGCCTGCTGGTGCGCACCCGGCGGGAACTCGCCTCCCGCGTCGAGGACCTGACCCGCAGCCTGCGCCGCGAGGACCGGCTGCTGGCCGACCGGGTCAAGACCACCGAACGCGCCCGGCTCGCCCGCGAGATGCACGACGTGGTGGCCCATCAGGTCAGCCTGATCAGCCTCCAGGCGGGCGCGGTGCAGGTCAGCACGGAGGACGCGGCGGCGCGCGCCGGGGCCCGGACGATCCGCGAGCTGTCCGTGCGGACGCTGGAGGAACTGCGGCACATGGTGGGCGTGCTGCGGGCGGACGGCGGCGGCGCCGGCCGGGTGCAGGACCTCGCGCCGCAGCCCGATCTGGCGGAGCTGCCGCGGCTGATCGAGATGAGCGCGCTGGACGTGACGTACGAGGGCGGCGTCGTGGCCGGCGCGCAGGGCGCCAAGACGGTGGAACGGGCGGCCTTCCGCACCGTCCAGGAGGCGCTCACCAACATCCGCAAGCACGCGCCGGGGGCACGGGTGCGGATACGCGTGGATCCGCTGGACGCGGTGCGGGAGGACGGCGCGGGCCGGTCCGGGGAGAGCCGTACGGGCCACGGGCTGCGGGTGGAGATCCGCAACGGTCCGCCGGACGCGACGGCGGCGGCCCCCGGGCTGCCCGGCGGCGGACACGGGCTGGTCGGGCTGCGCGAGCGGGCGCAGAGCCTCGGCGGGACGCTGGAGGCGCGGCGGACGTCCGACGGCGGCTTCGTCGTACGGGCGGAGCTGCCGTACGGGCGGGTGGGGACGGAGGCGGGGTGAGCCCTGGGCCGGGAGCGTGCCGGGCACGGGTGCGTGCGGGGCCGGGTCGAGGCGGCTGCGACATGCGGCGGAGGGGGCGCGGCTCGGCCGTCTGTGCGGCGACCGGGCGGCGCGGGCCCGGGGCGGTGCGCGGGAGGGCGCGTCAGGCGGAGAGCGGTGCGGCGGCCTCGTCGACGGCGGTGCGCAGGTCCGGGTAGACCTCGAAGAGCCGGCGGACGCCGAGCGCGGCCAGCACCCGGTTGACGTGCGAGCCGTCCACGGCACCCTGTGCCGGGAGGATCAGCCGCAGCCGCCCCTGACAGGAACGCATCAGCCGGCGGGCGGCGATCAGCACGCCCACACCGCTGGAATCGCAGAACCGCACCTCGGAGAGGTCGAGCACGAGGGAGCGCCGGCCGTCGGCCACCGCGTCGTGCACATGCTGGCGCACCGCGGGTGACGTGACCAGGTCCATCTCACCGGAGACCTGCAGTACGGCCCAGGGGCCCTGTTCGTCTTCTGCCACCTTCAACGACACGCGCTCGAAGCCTTTCGCTCGCTCTCGTACCGGATGTTCCCCGCGATGTCCGGAACTCACCCTTCCCCGCCTCGACTGCCCGGCCTCTCTCCCCTGAAACACCTGGGAACCCTTGGCACAACAGGCCGTCCTACCCAAGGCTATGCCCCGGCACCCCCTGCCTTTCGCCGACATCCGGTCACACACGGATAACACATACCTCTGAGCAGACAAGAACGATCGGCATCGATCCGCTTCGATCGGGCAGTATCGCCACAAAGCGAGGACGGAAGACATACCGGTGGCCGGCTCTTACCATTCCCCGCCCTTACGGGGCGCGGTTTGCCGCAAAGGAGCGTGCGTTGTCGGACCCGCCCATTACATTCGTTGGCACAGCGGGCCCTGTGAGCGTGCGCACAGGGCCCGGGAGCAGGTGCAGGAGTGACGGCTGAGGTGTGAGCCCGGTGGCGGCGGGCAGGGATGAGGACCCGATGGGACACGACGCGTCACCACGTTGGGACAGGCGCATGCAGCAGCGACTCGCGCACGGCGAGGCCGCTGCCCTCGGCGAGTTCTACGACCGCTTCGCCTCCCTGGTGCACAGCCTCGCCCACCGCGTCCTGGACGACGAGGACGCCGCCGACCGCGTCACCCGCGAAGTCTTCGCCTACATCTGGGAACACCCGGATTCCTACGACCCCAAGCAGGGCACCCTGCGCTCCTGGGTCGCCGCCGTCACCCGCCATCAGGCCGTCCAGCGCCTGCGCCAGACCGAGGCCGCCTCGGCGCGCGACGGCGGGACCGAGGCCCCCGAGCCCGCCGAGATAGAGCAGAAGATCCACGAGGCCTCCACCGCCGCCCGCGCCGACTTCATCGTCACGTCCATGCCCGCGCCCCTGCGCGCCGCCCTGGAGCTGGCCTACTTCCAGCGCCGGGACTACCGCCAGACCGCCGCCGACCTGGGCGTCACGGAGGACGAGGCCCGGCGCCGGCTCCGCCTGGGACTGCAACTGCTCTCCACCGCCCACCACCACCCGGCCCTGCCGCCGGCCCACCGCGCCGCACACCCGGCCCGCGCCCCGCACGCTCCCCGCGTCCCCCGCCCGCCGCACTCCCCGTACACCGGCCCCGGCACCTCCGCACCGCCCGGCCCGGGCCGTGGACGGTCCCTGTGAACGGCCCGGACGAGTGGGACGGCCGCGAGCTGCCCAGCAGCCCCGGCGAGCGGCCGCGGATACCGTCACCGCGCTCCGCCGCCGAGGACCACGGCCCGCTCCCGGACGCCCCGCCACCGCCCGCCCCCGACGACGGCTTCCCACCGGAGGCCGCGGCCGAGCCGCCCGCCGCTCCCGTGATCCTTCCGGCGCCGGCCGGCGCCCCGCCGCACCGCGTCCTCAAGTCGCTGCTCGGCGCCTGGGCGCTGTCGGCCTGCTCCGCGCAGGAGACGGCCGCCGTCGAGGCCCATCTGACCGACTGCGCCTCCTGCGCCGACGAAGCGCTGCGGCTGCGCGAGGCCGTCGGACTGCTGCACCCCGCCGACAGCCTCGACCTCGATCCACTGCTGCGCTCCCGCGTGCTGGAGGGCTGCCTGGGCCGGCGGCCGGCCCGCATCCCGGTGCCCGAGTGGGCGACGCCGTACGACGCGGAGACCGCCAAGCTGGACGCGCTGCTGCGGGACATGGGCGAGGCGGAGTGGCGCGCCCCGGTGCGGCTGCGCTGGTTCGAGGGCGAGCGGCCGGTCGAGCGGGAGAGCACCGTCGCCGGCGTCATGGGACACCTGATGGCGGTGGACGGCCTGGTCGCCACGGCCCTCGGGCTGACCGATCCGCTCGGCACCGCCGCCCCGCCGGGCACCCCCGATCCCCTCATCCGGACGGAGACGTTCTGGCGGGCCGCGGACGAGGAGCAGAGCCCGGTCGCCACCCACGCCCCGTGGCGCGACCAGAGCAGTGCGCTGATCCGGCAGGTGTCGTTCGCCGGCACCCGGGTCGCCGAACTCGCCGTGCGCTACGGCGACTTCCGGCTCCCGCTGCGCGATGCGTTCCTCGACCGCGCCTTCGAGTGCTGGGTGCACGCCGGCGACATCGCCGAGGCGGTGGACTATCCGTACGAGCCGCCGGCCGCGGCCCATCTCCACCAGCTGGTCGACCTCGCCGCCCGGCTGCTGCCCAGTGCGCTGGCCGGACGCCGGCGGGCCGGGCTCGCCGCGCCGCCGCAGCGCCTGGTCGAGGCGGGCGCCCCGGGCCGCACCCTCCATCTGGAGGTCGAGGGCAACGGCGGCGGCCACTGGTACATACCGCTGGATTCACCGGCCGCCCTCGGCACCCCGGAGCACACGGTCGCCCATATCGCCCTGGACAGCGCCGAGTTCTGCCAGCTGGCCGCCGGCCACATCTCCCCGGAGGAGGCCGCGGCGGGCCAGCTCGGCGAACGCGACGCGATCCGCGACGTCCTCTTCGCTACGGCATCGCTCTCACGCCTGTAGAGCGGGGCGGCCTCCGGAGGCGGGGGCCAGTAGGGGGCGGTCGAACAGGTCCCGTAGGGGGCCCGGTCGCCCCCTCGGGGCCACAACGTGAGCGGTGCGGAGGGTATTCCGGGCGGCCGAGGGTATTCGGGGCGGCGGGGGCGTTCCGGCAGACGAGGGCGCTCCGCCCGGCGGGGGTGCTCCGCCCGGCCGGGGTACTCCGCCCGGCCGGAGAGTTCCGCCCCGCCGGGGTGTTCCGCCCCACCGAAGGCACTCCGACGGTCAGCGGCGTTCCGACAGTGCCGGGTGGCGTTCCGGCAGCCAAAGGCATTCCGACAGCCGGGTGGTGTTCCGGCACAACCGGTGGAGCGCGGCCGCTGCCGGCCTCCCGAGGGGTTACGCGAAGACGACCGTGCGGCTGCCGTTGAGCAGGACGCGGCGTTCACTGTGCCACTTCACGGCGCGGGCCAGTGCCTGGCACTCGACGTCCCGGCCGATCGCCACGAGTTGGTCGGGGGTGACCTCGTGGCCGACCCGCTCGACCTCCTGCTCGATGATCGGGCCCTCGTCGAGGTCCGCGGTGACGTAGTGCGCGGTGGCGCCGATCAGCTTCACACCGCGGGCGTGGGCCTGGTGGTAGGGCTTGGCGCCCTTGAAGCTCGGGAGGAAGGAGTGGTGGATGTTGATGATCCGGCCGGACAGCGCCTTGCACAGGTCGTCGGAGAGCACCTGCATGTAGCGGGCGAGGACCACCAGCTCGACCTGCTCGGCCTCGACCAGCTCCAGCAGCCGCGCCTCGGCGTCGGCCTTGGTGTCGCGGGTGACCGGAATGTGGTGGAAGGGGATGTGGTACGAGCCGACCAGCTCGGCGAAGTCCGTGTGGTTGGAGACCACGGCCGCGATCTCGACCGGCAGCGCGCCGATCCGGGAGCGGAAGAGCAGGTCGTTGAGGCAGTGCCCGAAGCGGGACACCATCAGGACGATCCGCATCTTCTCGTCGGCCCGGTGGATCTGCCAGTCCATGCCGAAGGAGTCGCCCACCGCCGCGAAGCTGGCCCGCAGCTTGTCGACGCTCACCGAGGCATCGGCGCTGAAGTGGACCCGCATGAAGAACAGCCCGGTGTCGTGGTCGCCGAACTGCTGGCTGTCCTCGATGTTGCAGCCGGTGATGAAGAGGTAGCTGGACACGGCGTGCACGATCCCCTGCTTGTCCGGGCAGGACAGGGTGAGGACGTACTGATCGTTCCGGCCGTGCGGACCGGGCTGGGTGGGCTGCGACTCGTTCATGACCTCATAGGGTCGCACACCTGCCGAGCAGGTCAGGCCGGGGCGTCCGCCTGACCGGTCATGATGGCCAGCACCTCCAGCGAGCGGGGCGGGGCGTCGGGGTCCTCGCCGTCCGCGGTCGCCAGCAGCACATGGGCCTCCCGGGCCGCGCGGACGGCCTCCGGCCAGCCCTGGTGCTCCACGTACGCGGCGACCGGGGCGTCCGCGCCGACCTGGTGCATGATGCGCAGCACCCGCAGCACGGCGGCGTCGACGAGCTGGGCCTCCTGCCCGTCCCGGAAGATCGTGCCGACGTACTTCTCGGCGGACCAGTTGTCCAGCCAGGTGTCCTCGACGAGGCGGTAGACGGCGTCGGTGACATCGCCGAAGCCGGGCCGGCCGGTCAGCCAGGTCTCCTGCTGGAAGGCGGGGTCGGAGAGCATGTGCAGCGCGGAGCGCACATTGCTGCGCCAGCGCCACCACGGCATGTCGTTGAGCGGCATGCCGCCCATGGTGGTCGAGCGACGGCCGCGACGGGAAGACTTCTCCGAACCTTGCACAGTATTGGATCGTACGTTCCGGGCCGGCGATCTCAAGCGGCCCCCCGGAGTTCACCTCTGCGTCACCCTTCGTTGCCTCATCGTCACTCGCCCGTTCCGGGCAGGACGGAAGGCTGCGGTGTCATGACCGCTCGGCGACGCCCCCTCCCCCGCCCCTTCCCCCGCGCGCGCGTGGTCCCGATCGCCTCGGCGACGGCATGTACGGCGGTCCTCGCCTCGCTGCTGTCGGGCTGCGGCGCGCTGCCCGGTTCGGGGGATTCCGGGGAGAAGGCACCGCTGACGGTCATGACCTGGGCGCCCGAGGGCACCAAGGCGACCAACATGCCGGGGATGCCGGCCATGGCGCAGGCCTACGCCCGCTGGGTCAACTCCCGCGGTGGCATCAGGGGCCACCGGCTGAGGGTGCTGACCTGCAACGAGCGCAACGACTCGGTGTACGCCGCGCAGTGCGCCCAGCGCGCGGTGGACGAGGGCGCGGTCGCCGTCGTCGGGTCCTACAGCCAGTTCGGCCGCTCGTTCATGTCACCGCTGGAGGTCAAGGGCATCCCGTTCATCGGCGGTTACGGCGCCTCGGACGAGGAGTTCGAGAGCCCGCTGTCCTACCCCGTCAACGGCGGCCAGGCCTCGCTGCTCGCCGGGAACGGCCGCCAGCTGGCCGGCGACTGCAAGCGCGTCGCGCTGGTCCGCCCGGACACCCTGCAGGGCGACCAGATGCCCTCGCTGCTCAACTCCGGCCTGACCAGCGGCCACCGGCACCCGGCCAAGGACATCAAGGCGCCCGAGGACGGCACCGACTACTCGTCGGAGGTGAACCGCGCGCTGGACGGGGTCGGCGCCGATCCGGCGCTCCACGGCACGGCCCCCTCGGGCGGCACGGCGGACGGCTCGTGCGTGACCGCCTCGCTCGGCGACCACACCGACACCTTCTTCGACTCCTTCCGGCGGCTGCAGGAGGACGGCCCGCGGGTGCGGGTCGCCTCCGTCCTCGGCAGCGTCGGCCAGTCGCTGGTCAACCGCACGGGCGGCACGGCCGGTCCGCTGGAGGGCGCGGACATCACCGGCTGGTACCCGGTCGCCGGGGATCACCGCTGGGACCCCATGCGCAAGGTCATCACCGACTTCGCCTTCGACGACAACCGCATCGACCCGGCCGACCAGGGCGTGCAGACCACCTGGATCGCCTACACCGTGCTGCGCTCCCTCGTCGAGCAGCTCGACGACCGGGGCACCGAGGACATCACCGCGCACACCCTGCAGCAGGCGCTGGACCGCGGGGACCGCGCCGTCGACACCGGCGGGCTGACGCCGAAGCTGCGCTGGCGCGACGAGGACATGCTCGCCGTCCAGGACTTCCCGCGCATCGTGAACGGGACGGTGACCTACCAGGTCGTGCGGGACGGCGAGCTGGTCGCCGCCCGGAAGGGCTTCGTGAACGTCACCGGGACGCTGGAGCGGCGGCACACCGACAACTGAGCGCAGCGGGGCGGGCGCTCGACCCGCCCCGCGGGGCTCAGAGCTGCTCGGGGCGGCGCTCGGTCAGGCCGTACTTCCGGGCCAGCGGGTTCCAGATCTGCGCCGCCTGCCGCTTGGCCTGGGTCGCCTGGCCGCTGGCCACGTTGGCCTGGGCGGCCTGGGCGGTGCCCCGGGCCCGGCCCTTGTGGCAGCCCTTCTTGCCGCCGACCTGGCCGGCCCAGGCCGCGTAGTGGTTGTCCGCGGCGGCCGAGGACTGCCAGGCCTTGGTGAGGGCGGCGGTCAGCCGGGCGTGGTCGGGGATCTTGTCGACGGAGAGCTGCTGCAGCCGCTTCACCAGGTCGTTGCGCTGCCCGGCCGCGGACCGCAGGTCCTTGGCCGCGCCGCCGAGGTCGTGGCAGGTCTTGATGCCGTTGACGGCGCCGATGACCGAGGAGCGGCTGTTGTTGCTGTCGCCCAGCAGCGCGTCGAGGCCCTTGGCCTGTGCCTGGGCCGGGTCGGCGGACGGCTTCGGCTGCTCGGACTGCTTCGGCGCCGTGGAGGCACCGGCCCCGGAGTCCTGCTTCTTCGCGCTGTCGTCGCTGCCGCCGCCGCTCAGCGCCCAGCCGAGGCCGAGGCCGGCGCCGGCGAGCACCACGATGACGATGCCGATGACCGCGGCGGCGGGGATCTTCCGGCGCCCGCCGCCGTCGTCGTCGTACGCGGTCTGCGGGGCATGGCCGCCGGCCGGCGGGAACTGCTGTCCGTACTGCTGCGGGGGCTGCCGGCCGGACCCGTACGGCGCGTGGCCCGGGTCCTCGAAGCGCGGCAGCTGGGCCGTGGAGTCCGGTGCGCCCTGGCCGGGCGTGCCCGGTCCGTCGCGGAAGAGGCCGTCGAACTCGGCGGGGGTGGGGCGGTCGTGGGGTGCGCCGGGGCGGACGCCGTAGGGGGCGCCGGGCGGCGGGGGCGCGCCCGCGCCCACCGGCGGGATGAGCTGGGTGGCCTCGGCGTCGCCCGCGCCCTGGGCTCCGGGCATCGGCTGGGCGGCGACGCGGTGGCCGCCGTGCTGCGGCTTGATCGCGCGCAGCATGGTGGTGGACTCGTCGGGCGTCTCGGGCCGGGAGCGTGCCTCGGGCGGCAGCGGCGCGGCGCCGCCCGGCTGCCCGCCCACGGGGGGAATCAGCGCGGTGGCCTCGGCGTCGCCGGAGACGGGCGGCAGCGGCGCACCGGTCTGCGGACTCGCCTTCACCAGCGCGCCGGTGGGCTCCTGGGGCTGCTGTCCCCAGGTCTGCCCGTGCGGTGCGGTCGGGGGCTGCCGGCCGTACGCCTGCTGCGGGGGCTGGTGGCCGGCGTCATGGGGCAGGCCCTCGGGCGGCAGCGCGCCGGGGGCGGCCTGGCCGCCGTACGTCGGTGTGGCCTGGCTCCCGGGGCCGGCCGGCGGCTGCGGTGCGGCCTGCGGGGGCGCCGGCTGCTGCGGCATCGCGGGCGGGACGGGCGGCACCGGCGGCTGCCCCTGCGGCTGCGGCGCGGCAGGGGTCTGCGGGTGCGGTGGCCGGCCCTGCGGCGCGCCGTAGCCCTGCTGTTGATCTTGGCCGAAACCGTACGGCTGGTCCTGGCCGAAACCCTGCGGGGGCGCCTCGCCGTACGCCTGCGGGGCCGCCTCGCCGTACGGCCGAGGGGCGGGGGCGGCCTGGTCGCCGGGGCCCCAGGGCTGCCCCCAGGGCTGGCCGGCGGCCGGCGCGGCCTGCTGGTCGGGCACCCACGGCTCGCCGTTGGCGGGCAGCACAATGCCCTCTCGGGCGGGACCGGCCGCAGCATTCTGCGGGTCGTGACCCTGTCCGCTCTGCGTCACCGTGACTCCTACCCAACGTGCAGACCTACGGAATCGTCGGCTGCACGCTACCGGGTCGCAGCAACGTTCGACACGTCGCCTGGTCACCACCCCCGCCCGCCCGGCGACGCGGCGGAAGGACTGCCTCCGCCGGGCGGCCCGCGTCGTGCGACAAACCCGACGCCGCACGACAAATGCTGTGCACGCGCCCGGACGAGGCGTTGCTCATCCCCGCCCGGACGAGGCATTGCTCACGCCGCGGTGGCCCGCAGTTCCAGCCGTGCGCTGAACTCCCTGACGACGGGCTCGTCCCGATAGGGCTCCAACCGCAGCTGGAAGTCCTCCAGATACTCCGCACCCCGGTCCGAACGCAGCCCGCCGAGCAGCTCCACCGCCTGGGTGCCCGTGTGGCAGGCCTGTTCCACCTCGCGCTGCTGCGCCTGCGCGCCGGCCAGCAGCAGCAGGCCGATGGCCCGGCGCCGCGCCCGGCTCTCCGGATGCCCGTCCAACGCCTCTTGCGCGCGCTGGCCGGCGGGGCCCGGCTGCCCCAGATCCCGGTGGCAGTGAGCGAGTTCATCGGCCAGATAGGCCTGGTCGAAGTGGGCGATCCAGACCGGGTCGTCGCCCGCCTCGGCCGTCGCGTCGGCCCGCTCCATCGCGGCGACCGCCCGCCCGGCCACCACCTGGAAGGCCCGCCCGTCGCCCAACAGGGCGTGGCCGCGCGCCTCCGCCGCGCAGAACATCGCCTCCGCGCGCGGGGTGACATGGCCGCGGGCGCCCTCCTGCGCGGCGCGGGCGAGCTGGGCGATCTCGCGCGGATTGCCGAGCGAGGCGGCGAGGTGGCTCATGCTCGCGGCGAGGACGTACCCGCCGTAGCCGCGGTCACCGGCCGCCTGGGCCAGCCGCAGCGCCTGGATGTAGTAGCGCTGGGCCAGGCCCGGCTGGCCGGTGTCGACGGCCATGTAGCCGCCCAGCTCCGTCAACCGTGCGACGGCGGCGAAGAGTTCGCGCCCCACCGACTCGCGGTAGGAGCCCGCCAGCAGCCCCGAGACGACGCTGTTGAGGTAGTGCACGACGACCGGCCGGACGTGCCCGGCGCCGAAGCGGTGGTCGAGTTCGCTGAGCGCCGAGGTCATCGCGCGGACCGCCTCGACGTCCGAGATCCCCACCCGGGCCCCGGCGTTGCGGGCGACCTGGACATCGGCGCCGGTGATCAGCCAGTCCCGGCTGGGCTCGACCAGCGCCGAGGCCGCGACCGTGGAGCCGCTGAGGAAGTCGCGCCGCCCGACATCGCTGCGCCACAGCTCGCAGACCTGCTCGATCGCCCCCAGGACGGTCGGTGAGAACTGCAGCCCCACCCCGGACGCGAGGTTCTTCCCGTCGGCCATCCCGATCTCGTCGATGGTGACCGTGCGCCCCAGCTTGCGGCCCAGCGCCTCGGCGATGACGGCCGGGGCCCGGCCCCGCGGCTGCTGTCCGCGCAGCCACCGGGCCACGGAGGTCTTGTCGTAGCGGAGGTCGAGACCGTGTTCCGCACCGCACATGTTGACGCGGCGGGCGAGCCCCGCGTTGGAGCAGGCGGCCTCCTGGATCAGCGACTGGAGCCGTTCGTTGGGCTGCCGTGCGACGAGTGGCCTGGCGGCCATGCTGTACCCCCTGAGTACTGCTGCGCGCGTTCACCTGCGAACGCCGTTCCCCGTGATCGATTCCCCAGGCATATACCGGATATCCGAGAGTTCCGGGATATGCACGATAAATGGGCTCACAGCGCCCTACACCGTGCCGAGGATGCGCGGTTGTGCGCGGTTGATGAGCGGGGTGGAACCGGTCCTGTGCGTCCTCGGTGCGCGGCGCTCGTTCAACGGGTGGGACGGTGCGCGGTGTCGCTACGCGGCTCACGGCGCCGCCGTGCCGGGCTCCCCCGGGTGTCCACGCCGCTGCCGCCGGGCGGCCTCTCCGCCCGTCACGCAGGTGGCTACCCGGCCGCCGGGCCCGGTCCGCACACGCGCCCCCACCGGTGCCCCCATGCGCCCCACGTGCGAGAACAATGCGCCGGGGCCGTCAGCCATGTGGGCGTAACCCTTGGTCACCACGGGAGTTGTCCCGAGCGTGGAAAAGACCATCGGCGTCACGGGGACCCCGCAGATCCCCGCACAGCGCGGCGAGCAACTGCTGGAGACTGCGGTGCGTTACGCGCAGGAGCGCCACTGGGACGTGTTCCCCGGCGCATGGCTGGAGCACGACGGCACGGCGCCGCGCTGTTCGTGCCGCGCCCGCGACTGCGCTGCGCCCGGCGCGCATCCCACCGCGCCCGGCTGGGCCGCCGAGGCCACCGGCAGCGCCGGCACCGTCCGCCGGCTGTGGGCCGGCCGGCCGGGGGCCTCGATCCTGCTGCCGACCGGGCGGACCTTCGAGGCGCTGGAGGTCTCCGAGAGCGCGGGCTGCCTCGCGCTGGCCCGGATGGAGCGGAGGGGGCTGCCGCTCGGCCCCGTCCTGTCGACCCCCGACCGCCGGATGCTCTTCCTCGTCCTGACCGGCGCCTCGGCCCGGGTGCCCGGGCTGCTGCGGGGGCTGGGCCGGGTGCCGGCCGCGCTGGATCTGCGCTGCCGCGGCGAGGGCGAGTACATCGCCGCGCCGCCGACCCGGGTGGGCACGCACGGCGTCGTGCAGTGGGTCCGCCGCCCCGGCGCCGCCCACCGCCGGCTGCCGGACGCGGAAGACCTGATCGGCCCGCTCGGCTACGCCTGCGCCGGGGAGGCGGTCGCGGCCCGGGCCCGCTGACCCGCGGCCCGCTTTGTCCGCCGGGCCTCGACGCCCCGACGGAACGGTCCCCTCCGGCGACCCGGCCGTATCGTGGGACGCCGGACGGGGGTCACGACCGGCCCCTGCGGGGACGTCGAAGGGCAGGACCGGTGGCGAACGAGCCGGAACACATCGAGGGGCGGGCCGAGACGGCGCCGCCGCAGCACTCCACACTCGCGCCGGACGGGCCGCTCACGGCCGCCGGCGGCGAGGTGACCGGCCCGCCGGCCGTCCGCATCCAGGGCCTGTGGAAGAAGTTCGGGGAGCAGACCGCCGTCCACGGCATCGATCTGACGCTGCCGGCCGGCCGCTTCATCGGGCTGGTCGGCCCCAACGGCGCCGGCAAGACCACCACCCTGTCCATGGTGACCGGCCTGCTGCGGCCGGACGCGGGGACGGTCGAGATCGGCGGACACGACGTCTGGCAGGACCCGGTGTCGGTCAAGTCCCGGATCGGGGTGCTGCCCGAGGGACTGCGGCTCTTCGAGCGGCTGTCGGGACGCGAACTCCTCGGCTACATAGGCCGGTTGCGCGGCCTGCCGGGCGAGGAGGTCGACAAGCGCGCCGGTCAGCTGCTGGACGTGCTCGGACTGTCGGGCGCCCAGCACAAGCTGGTGGTGGACTACTCCACCGGTATGCGCAAGAAGATCGGGCTGGCGTCCGCGCTGCTGCACAACCCCGAGATCCTCTTCCTCGACGAGCCCTTCGAGGGCGTCGACCCGGTGTCGGCGCAGACCATCCGCGGCGTCCTGGAGCGCTACACCGCCTCCGGCGCCACCGTGATCTTCTCCAGCCATGTGATGGAGCTGGTCGAGTCGCTGTGCGACTGGGTCGCGGTCCTGGCCGCCGGGCGGATCCGGGCCGACGGCCCGCTCGCCGAGGTGCGCGGCGCGGCGCCCTCCCTCCAGGACGCGTTCCTCGAACTCGTCGGCGTGCAGGGCCGCGGCGCGGGCGCGGACCTCGACTGGCTGGGCGGTGGCCGCGCCCGATGAGCACCGAATCCGCGGTGGCCGCCCGCCCCGCCGCCGCTCCCTCCCTGACCGCCGTCTTCGTCCGGCTGAAGCTGTCGCTGCTGCGCAACGGGCTGCGCCGGTCGACCGGGCGCACCCTGGCCTACGTCGCCTCCCTCCTCGTCGGCCTGCTGTTCGCCGCCGGGGTGGTGCTGGGCCTGAGCGCGCTGCGCGGCAATCCGCACGCCGGTGCGCTGGCCGTGCTGCTCACCGGCCTCCTCACCGTGGGCTGGGCGGTGATGCCGCTGTTCTTCCCCGGCGGTGACGAGACACTCGATCCGACCCGGCTGGTCATGCTGCCGCTGCGGCCGCGGCCGCTGATCGTCTCGCTGCTGATGGCCTCACTCGTCGGCATCGGCCCGGTGGTCACCCTCGCGCTGCTGACCGGCGCGGCGATCGCGGTCGCCCACGGCGCGGTCGCCACCGTCGTGGCGGTCGTGGCGGTCGCCCTGGTGCTGTCGGTGTGCGTGGCGCTGGCGCGGGCCATCGCCACCGCCTCGATCCGCCTGCTGACCAGCCGCCGCGGGCGCGATCTCGCGGTGCTGGGCGGGCTGTTCATCGCGCTCGGCGGGCAGGGCGTCAACATCGCCGCCCAGAAGCTGGGCCGGCCCGACGGCCTGGCCGTGCTGGAGCCGCTGGGCTCGGTGCTGCGCTGGGTGCCGCCGGCCTCCGCGATCGGCGCGGTCGACGACGCCGGGCGCGGGGCGTACGGGCGGGCGCTGGCCGGTCTCGCGCTGACGGCGCTGGCGCTCGGGCTGCTGCTGTGGTGGTGGCAGCGCACCTTGACGACCCTGATGACCTCCCCGGACTCCTCCACCGTCCAGGCGCTGGAGAAGGGCGGGGCCCGCAGGTCCGGCACCGGGGAGCGCGGGCTCGCCCGGCTGCTGCCGGACAGCCGTACCGGCACCGTCATGCTCCGCTTCGTGCGCTACGCCTGGCGCGACCCCAAGTCGAAGATGGCCTGGGCCACCGCGCTCGGCGTCGGCCTGCTGGTCCCGATCGCCACTTCCGCGCAGGGCAACGGCAGCATCTACACCGCCTTCTCGGCGTCCGCGCTGCTCGGCTCGCAGATGTACAACCAGTTCGGGCAGGACACCTCGGCGTTCTGGATGGTCGCCTCGACGATCGCCACGCCCCGGGACGCGTACCAGGAGCTGCGGGCCCGCGCGTTGACGCTGGCACTGGTGGCCGTCCCGTACGTCACGCTGGTCGTCGTCGGCGCCGCCGCACTGATCGGGCCGTGGTCGGACTTCATGGAGGTCTACGGGCTCTCGCTGGCCGTGCTCGGCGCGCTGCTGGCCACCGGCTCGGTGTCGTCCGCGCTGTTCCCCTTCTCGATCCCCGCGGAGAGCAACAAGAGCGTCGCGCCGGGGCAGGGCGCGATCGCCTGGTTCAGCCTCTTCGGCGGCGTCCTGGTCGCCGCGGTGCTGTGCAGCCCCCTGCTGGGCCTGACCATCTGGCTGCACGTGGCGGGCCTGCACCAGCTCCTGTGGGTGCTGCTGCCGGCCGGAGCCCTCTACGGCACCGGCCTCGCCGCACTGGGCCTGCGGGTGGCAGCCCCCCGGGTGGCGGCCCGGCTGCCGGAAATCCTGGCCGCGGTGAGCAAGGGCTGAGATCTCGGGCGGGCCCCGGCAGACCCCGGCCAGGGGCGCCGGGCCGGGGGCTGCCGGGCCCGGTTGGGGGCGCCGGTGCCTGCGGGAGCGCCGGTGCCTGCGGTTCAGCCTGGCCCGCCGGAGCGGCCCGGCCTCGGCGGTTCAGCCGGGCTCGGTGGGATGGCCGGCCCTGCGGGGTGGCAGGGGCCGGGCCTCAGGGTGAGGGCGGGGCCGGTGGTGGCCCGAGCCCACGCGCGCCACGCCCTGTGTGCCGTGCGCCGGGGTGCGGTCAGCCCCGCACCGTGGCCGCCTGCAGAAACGGTTCGATGGCGGCGTACCAGCCGTCGGGCTGTTCCCAGGGGAGCAGATGTCCGGCGTCGGGGATCTCGGCGTAGGCGCCGCGCGGCAGCACCCGGACCATTTCTTGCGCTTCGGCGCGGCCCAGTTCGGCGTCGAGGCCGCGGACGACGAGGGCCGGGCAGGACACCTGGGCGAGCTCCTCCCAGTGGGCGTCGTGCACCCAGGTCTCGCGGGCGGTGAGCATCTGCCGGCGGGAGAAGACGGGGCGCCAGCCGTCGGCGCGCTCAGCCATCACCTCGGCGAAATACTCGCCACGGGCCGGCCGGGGCCGCTCCAGGGTCGGATCGTCCTCACCGAACCACTTGCGGACATCGGCGAGGGTCGCGAACGGCATCGGCCAGGAGCGGAACCACTCGGTCCATTCGCGCTGCGAGGCCGCGCCCAGCGCCGATGCCCGCATGTCGCAGATCACCAGCGCACTGACCAGATCCGGTCTCCGGGACGCTAACTGCCACGCCGTCAGGGCGCCCATGGCATGCCCCACCAGGGCGACGGGGGCGAGGCCGAGCTGCTCGACGGCGGCGATGGCGTCGTCGACATAGGCCTCGCGGTCGTACGGCCCCACGGCGGGCTTCTCGCTGCGGCCGTGGCCCCGCTGGTCCAGCGCGACCGGGCGATGGCGTGCGCTCAGCCGGCGAGCGGTGCCGGCCCAGTGGGAGGCGCGGCCCATCAGCCCGTGGAGCAGCAGCACACCGGGACGCCGCTCGGGCTCCTCCAGGCCGCCGCCGCTCTTGGGCGGGTCGGAGAACTCCCAGGCGGCGAGACGCACGCCGCCGGCCCCTGCTACATCGATGCGTCGCACCATGTGCCCTGGCACCCCCAATCGTCCCGTGAGCACTTCCACACTATCGAACCCCTATTCGAACGCGCCGCTTTGGCGCGGAATACCCCTCGTTCGAGTGACCTCACTCGGGGATTGTCCGCGCCCGCCACGGGGAGACATCTGCCGGGAGGCGGGCCCTACCGGGAAGGGGGCCCGTGGGGAAAGACCCTGAGAGCTCGGGGCTCCGGGTCTTGGGTGGGGGACATGGGGAGGCAGGGCCCCGGCTGCTCGCAGCGCCGGGGCCCTGACTGTTTCCCACCACGGGTGGATGCATCCGAGCCCCCTCCCGGCCGGGACAGGCCGCCGCACGACCATGCGTCAGCGTGCCACGGGACCGGCCGTATCGCACGGATTCGCACAAGTCCGTTCAACAGGCAAGAACTTGCCGAGCCCGCCGTACGGCGCGTCAGCGCAGCTCAGCGGGCTCGGCAGGGAAATGCGGGCGGATGTGCGAGAAGGAAAGAGTCTGAAACCGCTTTCAACGCTTGGCGACAAAGACATGTGCGGCGATCTCGGAGCCCAGCTCGGCGGCCTCACCGCTGCTGCCGACCAGCACCCCGGCCGGCGACTCCGTCACGCTCACCACCGCGCCCGGCTGCACACCGGCGCGGCGCAGGGTGTACATCAGCTGGGCGTCGGCCTGGATGGGCTCGCCGATCCGGCGCACCACGGCCGTCTTGCCGTCGGCCCCGGCGTCCAGGTCCATCAGGCTCACCATTCCCGCGTCGAGGAACGGGTCGACCTCGGACTTCTCGCCCAGCTCGGCCAGGCCGGGGATGGGGTTGCCGTACGGGGACTCCGTCGGGTGCCGCAGCAGCTCCAGGACGCGGCGCTCGACCGCCTCACTCATGACGTGCTCCCAGCGGCAGGCCTCGGCGTGCACCTGCTCCCATTCGAGGCCGATGACGTCGACGAGCAGGCACTCGGCGAGGCGGTGCTTGCGCATCACCCGGGTCGCCAGCTGCCGGCCCTCTTCCGTGAGCTCCAGATGACGGTCGCCGGCGACCGTCAGCAGCCCGTCCCGCTCCATGCGTGCCACGGTCTGGCTCACCGTCGGGCCGCTCTGTTCGAGGCGCTCCGCGATGCGTGCGCGCATGGGCACCACACCTTCCTCTTCCAGCTCGAGGACGGTGCGGAGATACATCTCCGTGGTGTCGATCAGTCCTGACATGCGTGCCCCTCGATGTGTGGTGCGGTGGCCCTGTTCCCAATTCTGACGCATCCCACCGACAACGGTGCCGCGCCGTGAGCGGCGGCGGCCCCGCACCGCCGTATTGACAGCGCACTGGTCCAGACCGCAACGTGATCCGCGCCACTGATCACAGACGCCGAGATCCGACGAGAGGGGCCGCGGCCATGGCGGAGAGCGACCGGAGCGACCGGCTGGCCGGGGACTTCTTCGACGCCGCGATCGACCTGCTGCGACAGGTCCGCGACGCGGAGGGCGAGGGCATCACCGCGGCCGGCTCCCTGCTCGCGGACGCCGTCGCGGCGGGCGGACGGATCTTCACCTTCGGCGCCGGCCACTCCTCGCTGCCCGCCCAGGACACGGTCTACCGCGCCGGCGGCCTGGCGGTCATGAATCTGCTGTCGGTCCCGGGTGTGGTGGGCGTGGACGTGCGGCCGGCGACGCTCGGCAGCGCGCTGGAGCGGGTCGACGGGCTGGCCGCGGCGGTCCTGGACAGCAGCCCCCTGACGGCGGGCGACGTGCTGGTGATCATCTCGCTGTCCGGACGCAACCCGCTGCCCGTGGAGATGGCGCTCAACGCCCGCGCCCTGGGGATCAAGGTCATCGGCGTGACCTCCGTGGCGTACGCGCAGGCCACCCGGTCCCGGCACGCCTCCGGCAGCTTCCTGAAGGACCACTGCGACCTCGTGCTGGACAGCCGGATCCCGCCCGGCGACGCGGAGCTGACGCTGCCCGGCATCGACGCGCCGTTCGCCCCGGCCTCCACCGTCGTCACCAGCGCGATCATGCAGGCCATGGTGGCATCGGCGGCCGGCGTCCTCGCGGAGCGGGGCATCGACCCGCCGCTGCTGCGCTCGGGGAACGTCGACGGCGGCCACGACTGGAACGCGCACGTGATGGGCGCCTACGCGGACCGGATCTTCTACCGGCAGTGAGCCGGGGGCGCGCCGCCGAGCGCCGCGGCGCCCGCGAGGTCGAGGGCGGCGGCGATCCGGGCCGCCACCTCCTCCGCGTAGTCCGCGTCCGCCCGGTCGAAGGGCCGGCGCGCGGGAGTCCGCAGAAACGTCACGACGCCCAGGGTGCGGCCGCGGCTGCGGAGCACCACGCACAGGCCGTGCACGGTGCCGTCCGGCCAGTGACGGGCAGCCGCCCAGCCCTCGGGGGCGGCGGATCCGGCGCCGGTACGCACCGGGCCGCGCCGCTCGCAGGCCTGGAGCGCGGGATGGCCCGGCGCGTACGGCACGGGCAGGCCGGTCGCCGGCAGCCGCTCGGCGGGACCGGGCTCCCCGGCCGGGGAGGCCAGCGTCCGCACCAGCCGGAGCCGGCCGCCGGGCGGCGGGCCCGCGTCGGCGCCGTACGCGCTCCCGTACGCGCCGCCGGGTGCGTCACCCCCGGCATCGCCGGCGGTCCCGGTGTCCTCGGCGACCGCCCCGTACGGCAGGGGCGGGGGCGCCGTGGCCAGGTCGACCAGGCCGTGATCGGCGAAGCCCGCCAGGGCGAAGTCGAGGTGTACGGCGGCGGCCTCGGCCGGGTCGGGGCAGTCCGCGGCCGCCCGGCCCGCGCGGTGGAGCTGGCGGGCGCGGAACCGCAGCAGCGAGCCCTCCTGCTCGGCGCGCTTGGCGTCCGTGACGTCCTGGAAGAGCCAGGCCACGCCCAGCGGCACCGGCTCCTCGGCCAGCGGGGAGGCCAGCCGCACGAAGCCGCTGCGCCAGCACCGGCGCGGGAGTTCGGCCCCCTCGGAGCGCAGCGTCACCCACAGCTCGGCGGTGGCCGGCGGGGCGCCCTCGGCGAGGACGTGCTGCAGGGCGCACTCCAGCTCCTCGACGCCCTGCGCCAGCAGCTCGCCGAGGGGGCGGCCCAGCAGGGCCGTGCGCCCCACGCCCAGGATGCGGCCGGCCTGGGCATTGACGACGGCGGGCCGCAGATCGGCGTCGATCAGCACCACGCCCCACGACGCGTCCTCGAACAGCGCCTCGGCCAGCGCCACGGACCGCTCCAGGTCCAGCTGGGTGTGCACCTTGCTGAAGGCGCAGTACACACCCGCGATCCGGCCGCCGGGCCCCCGCACCGCGGAGGACTGGGTGCGCACGAGGACGCGGTGGCCCTCCTTGGTGAGCAGGGCGAATTCGTGCACCTGGCGGCCCGGGGAGCGCATCGCCGCGGCCAGGGCGGCCTCGATCCCGTCGGCGTCCTCCTTGCGGACCGCCCATCCGGCCAGTCCCGTACGGCCGACGGCCTCGGCGGTGGTCCAGCCCAGGATGCGGGCCGCCTCGTGGTTCCAGTGGGTGACCGTGCCGTCCGCGGCGAAGGCGACGAGGGCGGCGTCCATGCCGTCCAGGAGCGCGGCGAGCAGACCGGAGTCGTCGCTCCCGTCGGCGGCGCGGCGCTCCGCTGCCGGCGGGCCGGGGACGCCCGGCAGTCCGGGAGCCCCGGGGGGACCGGAAAGGTCTGAAGAAGCTGACGAAGCAGTCACTGGCACCCCTCACGAACGCGGCCACACATGCTCCACCTGGGAACATTCAACTGGAACGTGACACAGGACACCCGCGATTCACGGAAATCGTTGCTTCCGGGAAATGTGGTTGTGCCGGGCGGGGCTGCTTCCTAATGTGTGGAGCACACGAGAAGGGAGGTGGTTCGGCCAATGATTTCGCACCGGACGCGTGAGGTGGCTGCGGGCTAGCGGCCCGTCGCTTCACCGAAGTGCAGCGCCGGACCGGCGCATACTGCAGATGCGCAGCCGGCCAATCCCAAGCAGTCACCCGACCCGCGGGCTGCCGGTTCGTCCGACCGGCCCTTCGCGCCACCGAGCGCGGAGGAGGCAGCCCGCGGGTCGTCTGCGTGGACGGACGGGCCCGCCGCCCCCGGCCCGCGTGTCTCAGGGGGCCAGCCGCTCCACGCGCCACCCGCCGGGCTCGGCGACGTAGCGCAGCCGGTCGTGCAGCCGGTTGAGCCGGCCCTGCCAGAATTCGACCGTCGTGGCGGCGATCCGGTAGCCGCCCCAGTGCGGCGGCGCCGGGACCTGTTCGCCCTCCGGGTAGCGGGCCGCCAATTCCTCGTAGGCGCCCTCCAGTTCCGCGCGCGAGGCGACCGGGGCGGACTGGTCGCTGGCCCAGGCGCCCAGCTGGGAGCCGTGCGGGCGGGTGCGGAAGTAGGCCGCGGTCTCGTCCCGGCCGATGCGTTCGGCGGTGCCGCCCACCACGACCTGGCGGGCGAGCGGGTGCCAGGGGAACAGCAGCGAAATGGCGGGATTTTCGGCCAGTTCACGCCCCTTGCGGCTGTTGTAGTTGGTGAAGAACACGAAGCCGCGATCGTCGAACGCCTTGAGGAGCACGGTCCGCGAGCTGGGCCGGCCGGCGGCGTCCGCGGTCGAGACGACCATCGCGTTCGGCTCGTGCAGCCCGGCCACCGTCGCGTCCTTGAACCAGCGGGCGAACTGGTCGTAGGGGCCCGCGGCGAGGTCGGACTCGGCGAGTCCCTCGGCGCGGTAGTGCGCACGCATGGAGGAGGGGTCGGGGTTCTCGGCGGGGGACGCGTCGGCTGGATGCACGGCCTCATCTTGCAGCATCGGCCGCGGCCCGGTCAGCTGGAGGGGCGGAAGTCTGCCCCCGGCCGCCGGGCCGTAACCCTCCCGACGGCAAATCCACGACTGTGCCGGTTCTCACGCTTCCCCGCAGGTGAGGGACCCGACAAAATCATGGCCCGGCCCACTGTGGGCTTCGGACACGGAGAGCTATCGTGTCCGTCCGGCTGTACCGACGCACCACACCGCCGCACCGCACCGCCCGCGGCCGACCACTGCGGGCAGGACCGTCGCGTGACCGGTGCCCTGGCAGGGCATCACCTGGGCGCCCGGTTCGGACCGCGAGCTGCCAGCAGCCGCGTAGCCGCGCCGGCGCCGCACACCACGACCGCACGGCAGCCGCTCACGGAGCGTCTGCCGGCCCCAGCTTGAGGAGCCGCCTGATGTCCGACTTCGTACCCGGACTCGAGGGAATCGTCGCGTTCGAGACGGAGATCGCCGAACCCGACAAGGAAGGCGGTGCCCTTCGCTATCGCGGGGTCGACATCGAAGAGCTCGTCGGTCACGTGTCGTTCGGCAACGTCTGGGGTCTGCTGGTGGACGGGGCGTTCAACCCCGGCCTGCCGCCCGCCGAGCCGTTCCCGATCCCGGTTCACTCCGGGGACATCCGGGTCGACGTGCAGTCCGCGCTCGCGATGCTGGCGCCCGTGTGGGGCCTCAAGCCGCTGCTGGACATCGACGAGGCGACGGCCCGTGACAACCTCGCCCGCGCCGCGGTGATGGCGCTGTCGTACGTCGCCCAGTCGGCGCGTGGGCAGGGCCTGCCGATGGTGCCGCAGAAGGAGATCGACACGGCGGAGACGGTCGTCGAGCGCTTCATGAAGCGCTGGCGCGGCGAGCCGGACCCCAAGCACGTCAAGGCCGTCGACGCGTACTGGACCTCGGCCGCCGAACACGGCATGAACGCCTCCACCTTCACCGCCCGCGTCATCGCCTCCACCGGCGCGGACGTGGCGGCGGCGCTCTCCGGTGCGGTCGGCGCGATGTCCGGCCCGCTGCACGGCGGCGCGCCCTCCCGCGTCCTGGGCATGATCGAGGAGATCGAGCGCACCGGCGACGCCGCCGCCTACGTCCGCAAGGCCCTCGACCAGGGCGAGCGGCTGATGGGCTTCGGCCACCGCGTCTACCGCGCCGAGGACCCGCGGGCGCGCGTGCTGCGGCGCACCGCCAAGGAACTGGCCGCCCCCCGCTTCGAGGTCGCCGAGGCGCTGGAGAAGGCCGCCCTGGAGGAGCTCCACAACCGCCGCCCCGACCGGGTGCTGGCCACCAACGTCGAGTTCTGGGCGGCGATCGTGCTGGACTTCGCGGAGGTCCCGGCGCACATGTTCACCTCGATGTTCACCTGCGCCCGCACGGCGGGCTGGAGCGCGCACATCCTCGAACAGAAGCGGACGGGCCGACTGGTGCGGCCGTCGGCCCGATATGTGGGACCCAGCGAGCGGAGCCCGCGGGAGATCGAGGGCTTCGGGGTTCGTTAGGCTTCCCACGTTTTTGGCTTTCCCCGCCGTTCCGCTGCGCTTGGCTGGCTTCCCACGTTTTTGGCTTTCCCGCCGTGGTGGTTTCTCGCCGTTGCGCCGGCGGCGGGCGGGGTCCGCTGCGCGGGGCTGTCGGGTGCGGTGTCGGTCCTCCGGGGCCTGGTGTGTGGACTGCTTCGCTTTACGTCCACACACCAGGCCCCTCCGGCCCGCCCCCTCCCGTTGAGGGAAGGGAAGAAGGCCGGTGGGGGTGAACGTGGCTGGGTGAGCGCGCCTCGTGGTCGTACCGAAGCAGCCGACAACGGCACGACGGCCCGCCCCCACCCACCGAAACTTCTCCCCCCACGGGAGGGGACGGGCCGGAGGGGGTGGGTGTTCGGACGTAAAGCGAAGCAGTCCGAACACCCACCCCCGCAGGACCGTCACCGCACCCGACAACCACGCGCCCGCCGCAGGCGCAACGGCGAGACGACACCACGTCGCCGCAGAAAACAACGTGGGAAGAACGGTCAAGCGCAGCGGACCGGCCCGCCGCAGGCGCAACGGCGACAAACCCCCACGGCGGGACAGCCGACAACGCACGAAACAGCCCCGCGCAGCGGAAAGGCGAACGACCCCCACGGCGGGAAAGACAAAAACGTGGGAAGACAAACAACTAGCGGAGAACCCCGTCGATGATCGTCGCCCACTGTTCGACCACCCGGTCGCGCCGGGGCGAGTCGTCGGTGAGGAGGTTGGCGAGGCCCAGGCCGCGGGCCATGTCGAGGAGGCCCTGGACCGTTTCGCGGACGCCGGGCACCGATTCGTCGGCGTCCAGGAGGGTCACGGCCGTGCGGTGGGCCTCGCGGCCCACCTTCGCTTCCAGGGCGGTGACGCGGTCGCGGAGTTGTTCCTCGTCGGAGGCGGCCACCCACAGGTGGAGCGCGGCGCGGAACAGCGGGCCCGTGTAGAGGCCGACGAGTTCTTCGACGATGATCCAGGTGCGGGCGACGGAGCCGGCCGGCGGGAGGTTGTGGGCGACGGCCTTGACGGCGCCCTGGCGCTTTTCCGCGACGTGTTCGACGGCGGCGGTGAAGAGGTCCTCGCGGGTGCGGAAGTGGTGCTGGGCGGCGCCCCGGGAGACGCCCGCGCGTTCGGCGACCACGGAGACCGTGCTGCCGCTCCAGCCGTGCTCGGCGAGGCAGGAGACGGCGGCCTCCAGCAGTTTGAGGCGGGTGGCGCGGCTGCGTTCCTGCTGGGGCTGCTTGGGGCCGCGGGCGGGGGTCAGCGCGCCCATGCGGGGGCCCGTCGCTCCAGGAAGGCGGTCATGCCCTCGCGGGCCTCGGCGGAGCCGAAGAGCCGCACGGAATGGGCGGCGAGCGCCTCGGTGTCCCGGTCGAAGGTGTCCAGCACCTGGGCGGTGACCAGCTTCTTCGACTCGGCCAGGCCCTGGGGCGAGCCCTTGCGCAGGCCGTCCAGTACGGGTGCCAGGCCGCCGTCGACGTCGTCGGCGGCGAGGGTGACCAGGCCGATCCGGGCCGCCTCGGCCGCGTCGAAGGTCTCGCCGGTCAGGTAGTAGCGGCCGGCGGCGCGCGGGTCCAGGCGCGGCAGCAGCGGCAGCGAGATGACGGCGGGGGCGAGGCCGAGGCGGGCCTCGGTGAAAGCGAAGGTGGCGCCCGGTCCGGCGGCGGAGATGTCGCAGGCGCCGAGCAGGCCCAGGCCGCCGGCCCGGACGTGTCCGGTGACCCGGGCGACGACCGGTTTGGGCAGTTCCACCAGGGCGCGCAGCAGCCGGGCCAGGCCCAGCGGTCCGTCCGTGGCCGCGCCCGAGGTGGCCTCGGAGAGGTCGGCGCCGGCGCAGAAGGTGCCGCCGGTGTGGGTGAGGACGACGGCGCGGGTCCCCCGGTCGGCGGCGGCGTCCGCGAGGGCCTGGTGGAGTTCGCCCACCAGGCGGGTGGAGAGGGCGTTGCGGTTGTGCGGGGAGTCCAGGGTCAGGGTGGTGATGCCGCGCTCGTGGGAGCGCAGTACCAGGGGGGTCGCGGGGGCATCGGTCATCGGGGCGTCGTACTCCTTTCCCTGGCGCGCAGTTCGCGCCGCAGGATCTTGCCGGTGGCGGCGCGCGGCACGCTGTCCAGGAATTCCACGCGGCGCACTTTCTTGTAGGGGGCCACCTGCCCGGCAACGTACGTGAGGACCTCGTCCTCGCTGAGCCGGGCCCCCCGCTGCCGGACCACGAACGCCTTGGGGACCTCGTTGCCGTCCGCGTCGAGGACGCCGATGACGGCCGCGTCGGCGATCGACTCGTGCCCGAGCAGCAGCGCTTCGAGGTCGGCCGGGGCGACCTGGTAGCCCTTGTATTTGATCAACTCCTTGACCCGGTCGACGACATGGAGCCAGCCGTCGGCGTCCGCCCGTCCGACGTCGCCGGTGTGCAGCCAGCCGTCGGGGTCGATCATCGCGTCGGTGTCGGCGGGCCGTCCCAGATAGCCCTTCATGACCTGGGGGCCGCGGATCAGGATCTCGCCGCTCTCCCCCGGCGGCACGTCCGCGCCGGTCTCCAGGGACACCAGCCGCATCTCCGTGTTGGGGATCAGCTTGCCGACGGCTCCCGGGGGCGGGTTCGGGGCGTCGAGGGGGACGACGTGGGTGCCCGGGCTCAACTCCGTCATCCCGTAGGCCTGGAGGACCGGGGGCAGGCCCAGGCGCCGGGAGCAGGCCGCGGCCAGGTCGGCGTCCAGGGGTGCGGCGGCGCTGACGAGGTAGCGCAGTGAGGACAGGTCGTGGTCGGCGACGCGGGGGTCCTTGGCCAGGGCCAGCACGATCGGGGGCGCGACGTAGACGGCGGTGATGCGGTGGCGTTCGATCGCGGTGAGGAACTGCCCCAGGTCGAAGCGGGGCAGCACGACGACGGTGGCGCCCTGCCGCAGCGGGGCGTTCATCAGGGCGGTCAGGCCGTAGATGTGGAAGAACGGCAGGACGGCCAGTACCCGGTCGCCGGGGCCGCTGGAGATCAGCGGGGTGAGCTGGGCGAGGTTGGTGGCGATGCTGCGGTGGGTGAGCATCACGCCCTTGGGGGCGCCGGTGGTGCCGGAGGAGTACGGCAGGGCGGCGAGGTCGGTGGCCGGGTCGAGGGCGACGGACGGTTCCGGGTCGGTGCAGGCGGCCAGGTCCTGGATGCCGCGGTGGCCGGGGGCGCGGTCGCAGACGAGGATCTCGGCGACGCCGCCGGCCTTGCGTGCCGCGCAGCGGGCGGTGTCCAGCAGCGCCGACACGGTGACGATCCAGCGGGCCCCGGAGTCGGTCAGCTGCTTGGTGAACTCGTCCTCGGTGGCCAGCGGGTGGACGGTGGTGACCGCCGCGCCGCAGCGGGTGGCGGCGTAGAACACGACCGGGAAGAGGACGGAGTTGGGGCTGTGCAGGGCGAGGACGTCGCCCTTGCGGAGGCCGGAGGCGGCGAGCGCGGCGGCGATCCGGCGGCTGAGGTGGTCGAGCCGGGCGTAGCTGAGGGTGGTGCCGTCGAGGCCGTCGACGAGGGCGGGTTGCTCGCCGTACTCCGCCGCCCTGGCGAGGACCGCCTCGTGGATCGGCAGTTCCACGGGGGCGATGTCGGCGTACTCGCTGCGGAAGACAGGGGACACCATCCTGGGCCTTTCCCTTCGGGCGGGAGGACGACGGGCGGCACGGTGCCGCCCGGCCGGGCGGGCGGGCCGTCCGGCGCGAGCAGCATCGCGCGCTCAGTACGACTTGGGCAGCCCCAGCGTCTGGTGTGAGACAAAGTTGAGGATCATCTCCCGGCTGACCGGGGCGATCCGCGCCACCCGGGCCGCGGTGACCATCGAGGCGAGGCCGTACTCCCGGGTGAGACCGTTGCCGCCGAGGGTGTGCACGGCCTGGTCGACGGCGTGGACCGCCGCCTCGGCCGCCGCGTACTTGGCCATGTTGGCGGCCTCGCCGGCGCCCATGTCGTCGCCCGCGTCGTAGAGATGGGCGGCCTTCTGCATCATCAGCCGGGCGAGTTCCAGCTCGATATGGGCCTGGGCGAGGGGGTGGGCGATGGCCTGGTGGGCGCCGATGGGCTCCTTCCACACCTGCCGGGTGCGGGCGTAGTCGACGGCCCGGTCGAGCGCGTAGCGGCCCATGCCCAGGGCGAACGCGGCGGTCATGATCCGCTCGGGGTTGAGCCCGGCGAACAGCTGGAGCAGCCCGGCGTCCTCGTCGCCGACCAGCGCCCCGGCGGGCAGCCGCACCTCGTCCAGGGTCAGCTCGAACTGCTTCTCGGCGGCGGCCAGTTCCATGTCGATGGGGCGGCGGCCGAAGCCGGGGGTCTCGCGCGGGACGATGAACAGACAGGGCTTGAGGCGTCCGGTCCTGGCGTCCTCGGTACGGCCGACGATCAGGGTGGCGTCGGCGATGTCGACGCCGGAGATGAAGACCTTCCGGCCGTTGAGGACCCAATCCGAGCCGTCCCGGCGGGCGGTGGTCGTGATGCGGTGCGAGTTGGAGCCGGCGTCCGGCTCGGTGATGCCGAAGGCCATGGTGCGGGTGCCGTCGGCGAGGCCCGGGAGCCACTCCTGCTTCTGCGCCTCGGTGCCGAAGCGGGCGATGACCGTGCCGCAGATCGCGGGCGAGACCACCATCATCAGCAGCGGACACCCGGCAGCCCCCAACTCCTCCAGCACGAGGGAGAGTTCGGCGATGCCGCCGCCCCCGCCGCCGTACTCCTCGGGGAGGTTGACGCCGAGGTAGCCGAGCTTGGCGGCCTCCGCCCAGAGCGCGTCGGCGTGCCGGCCCTCGGCCACGGCCTGCGTGATGTACTCCCGGCCGTAGCGCTTGCCGAGGGCGGCGACGGAGCTGCGGAGGGCGCGGTGTTCCTCGGACTCGATCACAGGGTTGCTCATGACGGCTCCATGTGTGCGGTGGGTGAGGTGGTGCGCGGGCGAGGGAGGGGCGGGGTCAGTCCGGGGCCGGCGGTGTCGTGGCGTCGACGACGGCCAGCAGGGCGCCCACCTCGACCTGCCGACCGGTGTGGACGGGCAGCGAGGTGAGGGTGCCGGCGGCGGGTGCGGTGATCTTGTGCTCCATCTTCATCGCCTCCAGCCACAGCAGCGGCTGGCCGGCCTCGACCCGGTCGCCCTCGGTCAGGCCGGGGGCGATCCGTACGACCGTGCCGGGCATCGGCGCCAGCAGTGAGCCGGGCTCGGTGCGGGCGGCGGGGTCGGGGAAGCGGGGCAGCGCGGTGAACGACCAGGCGCAGGGGCCGTCCGCGCCGGTCAGCGGGGGCGCGTCGACATGGACCCGGTCGCCGTGGCGGGCGACCGCGAACCGCCGCCGGACGCCGTCGACCTCGAGCACCACCGCGTCGGCGCCGAGGGTCAGCAGCCGCACGCCGGGGAAGTCCTCGGCCGTCAGCCCGTCCCGGCCGAGCCGGTAGCGGATCGCGTATTCGGTGTCCCCGCAGGCGTAGGTCTTGGTCTGCGGCCCGGAGGGGACGTTGCGAAAGCCCCCGAAGCGGGAGCGGCCGGCCGCGTCGGCGAGGGCGGCGGCGAGCGCGAAGACGGCCCCGCCGTCCGCGCCGGAGCCGGTGAGCGCGGCGAGGTTGCGGTCGTAGAAGCCGGTGTCCAGCGCGCCGGGGTCGGTGAACTCCGGGTGGCGCAGGGACCGGACGAGCAGGTCGCGGTTGGTGACGGGGCCGTGGAGGGCGGCCCGTTCCAGGGCGCCCGCCAGCTTGCGTATCGCCTCCTGGCGGCTCGGCGCCCAGGCGATGACCTTGGCGAGCATCGGGTCGTAGTGGACGCCGATGGTGTCGCCGTCGCGCACCCCGGAGTCCAGCCGGACGCCCTCGGGAAGGTCCAGCCGGTGCAGGGTGCCGGTCTGTGGCTGCCAGCCGGCGGCGGGGTCCTCGGCGTACAGCCGGGCCTCCACGGCGTGTCCGTGCGGCCGGGGCGGCTCGCCGTCCAGGGGCCGGCCCTCGGCGACCCGCAGCTGGAGGGCGACCAGGTCGAGGCCGTGGATCTCCTCGGTGACCGGGTGTTCGACCTGGAGGCGGGTGTTCATCTCCAGGAAGTAGGCCTTGCCGTCCGCGGAGACCAGGAACTCCACGGTGCCCGCGCCCCGGTAGTCGATGGGCCCGCGCGGCCCGGTCCGCGGCGCCGTGCAGGGTCTCGCGCAGGTCGTCGGGCAGGGCGGGGGCCGGGGCCTCCTCGATGACCTTCTGGTGGCGGCGCTGGAGGGAGCAGTCGCGGGTGCCGAGCGTCCAGACGGTGCCGTGCGCGTCGGCGAGGATCTGCACCTCGACGTGGCGGCCGCCCACGACGTACGGCTCGACGAACACCTCGCCGTCCCCGAAGGCGGCCGCCGCCTCGGCCTTGGCGGCGGTCAGCTCCTCGTCCAGCGAGGCGAGTTCGGTGACCAGGCGCATGCCGCGGCCGCCGCCGCCGGAGGCGGCCTTCACCAGCAGCGGCAGGTCGGCCGCGGTGGCCGCGCCGGGGTCGACGGGCGCCAGCAGCGGCACCCCGGCGGCCGACATCAGCTCCTTGGCCCGCGTCTTGGAGGCCATCGCCTCGATGGCGGCGGGCGGCGGGCCGATCCAGGCCAGGCCCGCGCCGGTGACCGCCGCGGCGAAGCCGGCGTTCTCGGAGAGGAAGCCGTAGCCGGGGTGGACGGCGTCGGCGCCGGCGGCGCGGGCCGCCGCCACGATCAGATCGCCGCGCAGATAGGTGTCGGCGGGGGCCTCGCCAGGAAGCCGGACAGCGGCGTCGGCCTCCTGGACGAAGCAGGCGTCGGCATCCGCGTCCGAGTACACGGCGACGGTGGAGATGCCCAGCTCACGGCAGGTACGAAAGACGCGCCGGGCTATTTCGCCGCGGTTGGCGACGAGGACGGAACGGATCACTTCTGCCTCACATCCGGAAGACGCCGAAGCCGCCCCGCGCGCCCTCGACCGGGGCGGTGTGGAGGGCGGACAGGCACAGGCCGAGGACGGTTCGGGTGTCGCGCGGGTCGATGACCCCGTCGTCGTAGAGCCGCCCGGACAGGAACATCGGCAGCGACTCCGACTCGATCTGCTGCTCGACCATGGCGCGCAGCCCGGCGTCCGCCTCCTCGTCGTAGGGCTGCCCCTTGGCGGCGGCCGAGGCGCGGGCGACGAGGGAGAGCACACCGGCCAGTTGCTGCGGCCCCATGACGGCGGACTTGGCGCTCGGCCAGGCGAACAGGAAGCGGGGGTCGTAGGCGCGGCCGCACATCCCGTAGTGGCCGGCCCCGTAGGAGGCGCCCATGAGCACGGACAGGTGCGGGACCTTCGAGTTCGACACCGCGTTGATCATCATCGCGCCGTGTTTGATGATGCCGCCCTGCTCGTACTCCTTGCCGACCATGTAGCCGGTGGTGTTGTGGAGGAACAGCAGCGGGATGTCGCGCTGGTTGGCGAGCTGGATGAACTGGGCGGCCTTCTGCGACTCCGCGCTGAAGAGCACGCCCTGGGCGTTGGCGAGGATGCCGACCGGGTAGCCGTGCAAGCGCGCCCAGCCGGTGGCCAGGCTCGGCCCGTAGAGCGGCTTGAACTCGTCGAAGTCGGAGCCGTCCACGATCCGGGCGATGACCTCGCGGGGGTCGAACGGCGCCTTGAGGTCGCCGGGGACGATCCCGAGCAGCTCCTCCTCGTCGTACACGGGCGGGGCGGCCGGGGCCGGATCCGGGTGGGCCTTGCGCCAGTTGAGGCGGGCGACCACCCGGCGGGCCTGGCGCAGCGCGTCCGGCTCGTCCAGCGCGAAGTAGTCGGCGAGGCCGGAGGTGCGGGCGTGCATCTCGGCGCCGCCCAGCGACTCGTCGTCGCTCTCCTCGCCGGTCGCCATCTTGACCAGCGGCGGCCCGCCCAGGAACACCTTGGCGCGTTCCTTGACCATGATGACGTGGTCGGACATGCCGGGGACGTAGGCGCCGCCGGCGGTCGAGTTGCCGAAGACCACGGCGACGGTCGGGATGCCGGCCGACGACAGCCGGGTGAGGTCGCGGAACAGCGCCCCGCCCGGGATGAAGATCTCCTTCTGGCTGGGCAGATCGGCGCCGCCGGACTCGACGAGCGAGATCAGCGGCAGCCGGTTGGCGAAGGCGATCTCGTTGGCCCGCAGCGCCTTCTTCAGCGACCAGGGGTTGCTGGCGCCGCCGCGCACCGTCGGGTCGTTGGCGGTGATCAGGCACTCCACGCCCTCGACGGTGCCGATGCCGGTGACCACCGAGGCGCCGACGGGGTAGTCACTGCCCCAGGCGGCGAGCGGCGACAGTTCCAGGAACGGGGTGTCGGGGTCGAGCAGCAGCTCGATGCGCTCCCGGGCGAGCAGTTTGCCGCGCCCCCGGTGCCGGGCGACGTACTTCTCCCCGCCGCCCGCGGTCGCCTCGGCGTGCGCGGCCCCGACGTCGGTCAGCTTCGCGAGCATCGCCGCCCGGCGCTCGGTGTACTCGGCGCCCGTCGTGTCGAGCCCGGTTGCGAGCACGGTCAAAACAACACCTCCGGTATGTCCATGTGCCGCGCGCGCAGCCACTCCCCCACGGCCTTGGCCTGCGGATCGAACCGGGCCTGGGCGGCCACGCCCTCGCCGAGCAGTCCGTCGACGACGAAGTTGAGCGCGCGCAGATTCGGCAGTACGTGCCGGTCGACCGGCAGGCCGGCGGTCTCCGGCAGCAGCTGCCGCAGCCGTTCGACGGTCAGTTCGTGGGCCAGCCAGCGCCAACCCTGTTCGGTGCGGGCCCACACCCCGATGTTCGCGGCGCCGCCCTTGTCCCCGCTGCGGGCACCGGCGACCAGGCCGAGCGGCGCCCGCCGGGTGCCGGTGGCGGGCAGTGGCGCGGGCAGCTCCGGGTCGGCCGGGCGCGCCAACTCCCGTGTGTGGTCCGGGGGTGGGCAGCGCACCGTGGTCCCGTCCGGGAGGACGGCCAGGTGGGGCACCCCGGCCGCGTCCACCGCCACCGCCTCGAAGACCCCGTACGGGGTGCCCTTACCGGGCGGCGCGGTGACGTGGAAGCCGGGGTAGCTGGCGAGGGCGAGTTCGACGGCGGCGCCGCTGACCACCCGCCCCACCACGTCCTGGTCGGTGTCGCGCACCACCAGCCGCAGCAGCGCGCTCGCCTCCTCCTGGACGTCCGCGTCGTCGTGGTCGGTGCGGGCCAGCGTCCAGCGCACCTCGGCCGGGCGGTGCCCCGCGGCGTCCAGGGCCGCTTCCAGCTGCCCGCGGACCAGCGCGGCCTTGGCCGGTACGTCCAGCCCGGTCAGCACGAAGGTGACCTCGTTGCGCCAGCCGCCGAGGCGGGTCAGTCCGGCCTTGAGGGTCGGCGGTGGCGCCTCGCCGCGCACCGGCCCGATCCGGACCCGGTCGGGCCCGTCCTGCGTCAGGTGGACGGTGTCCAGCCGCGCGGTCACGTCCGGCCCGGCGTAGCGGGCGCCGGAGGTCTCGTAGAGCAGCTGGGCGGTGACCGTTTCGGGGGTGACCGCGCCGCCGGTGCCGGGGTGCTTGGTGATCACGGAGCTGCCGTCGGCGGCGATCTCGGCGAGCGGGAAGCCGGGCCGCCGCACGTCATGGGCCTCGAAGAAGGAGTAGTTGCCACCGGTGGCCTGGGTGCCGCACTCCAGCACGTGCCCGGCGACCACCGCCCCGGCCAGCTGGTCCAGGTCCTGCGGCCGCCAGCCGAAGTGTGCCTGTGCCGCGCCGCTGACCAGCGCGGCGTCGGTGACCCGCCCGGTCACCACCACATCGGCCCCGGCCCGCAGACACGCGGCGATCCCGGCGCCGCCCAGGTAGGCGTTGGCGGTCAGCACCCCCTCGCCCCACCCCCCGCGGGCCAGCAGATCGTCACCCGTTACGTGTGCGACCCGTAGGGGCAGCCCGGCCTTGTCCGCCAACTCCCGGACGGCGTCGGCCAGTCCGGCCGGATTCAGTCCGCCCGCGTTGGTGACGATCCGCACCCCGCGTTCGACGGCCAGCCCGAGCCCCTCCTCCAGCTGCCGCAGAAAGGTCCTGGCGTAGCCGCGGGTGGGGTCCTTCAGCCGGTCGCGGCCGAGGATCAGCATGGTCAGCTCGGCGAGGTAGTCGCCGGTCAGCACGTCCAGCGGGCCTTCGGTGAGCATCTCGCGCAGCGCGTCGAAGCGGTCGCCGTAGAACCCGGAGGCGTTGCCGATCCGGAGCAGGGCGGGGTCCGCGCCTACGGGGCGCACGGGTCCGGCGCCGTCCGCCGGGGCACCGCTCATGCCGCGGGGCCCTTCCCCGACGGGGCGCGCCCCTTGCCCGGCGGGCCGGCGAAGGCCTGCGCGATCTCCAGCCAGCGTTCCGCGTCGGGGCCCTCGGCCCGCAGGGAGGGCAGATCGCGGCGGTGCGCCCGCTGGGTGACCAGCAGGCAGAACTCGCGCGCCTCGCCGGTCACCCGCTGCGCCGCGTCGGCCGGGCCGTACTCCCACCCGCCGCCGTCCGGCGCCCGCAGCTCGACCCGGAACTCCTCGGCCGGCGGGGCGAGTTGGTGGGTGGCGTAGGCGAAGTCCCGGGTGCGCACCCCGATCCGGGCGATGTGCCGCAGCCGCGCGGTGGGCTCCCGGGTGACGCCCAGCGCGTCGGCGACGTCCTGGCCGTGCGCCCAGGTCTCCATCAGCCGGGCGGTGGCCATCGACGCCACGCTCATCGGCGGCCCGTACCAGGGCAGCTTCTCGCCCGCCGGGCGCTCGGCGAGCGCCGTCAGCAGCCGCGCGCGGCCGGCCCGCCAGTCGTCGAGCAGCAGTGCCGGGGGCGTGCGGGCCCCGGCCTCGGCGGCCTCGTCGACGAAGGTCAGCGGCGCGGTGAAGGCCTCCTGTGCGGCGCGCGCGAACCCGTCCGGGTCGGTGGCCGAGAGCAGTGCCTGCCGGTCGGTCCAGGCCAGGTGGGCGATCTGGTGGGCGATGGTCCACCCCTCGGCGGGCGTCGGGTCCGCCCAGCGCCCGGCGGGCAGCTCGGCGACCAGCGCGTCCAACTCCTCGCTCTCCGCCGTGAGATCGGCCAGTACGGCGCCGGGATCGGACACGCGACACTCCCCTCATCATCCCAACTGCCGTGACAGCTGGGCATGGTGGCATGCGGCGACGGCCGCTGCTGTCGGCCGTGCGGGTGTGGTGTGGTGCGGGTGCGCTCCGAGCGTGGCAGCGCGGCAGGAAACAATCAAGCACGCCTGCATGATTTTCCGGCCGATGCTGTGGCTGAGAGTTCGCGGGGGCTTCCCGGGGCGTGCGTCGGGGGCGCCGGGGGTGCGCCGTCGGGGGCGCCGGGGTGCGTCAGGGTGGGCGTGCGGGGCTCTCGGGAAGCGCTCCGGGGAGCCCCTCATCGGCCACCGGGGCGGGGGCAGCCGGGCGGTGCCGGGTACGGGCCCGTCGGCGGAAAACCCGGCCCGCAGCGGTCAGTAGCCCCGCCGCACGTTGTCCACGGCCGCGTCGTCGCGCCGCCGGTCGCGCCGCTGCCGCTCGGCCGCCAGCTCCTGAATCGCGTCCTCCAGGGCGGTGATCACCGTCGTCACGTCGCCGTCCGTCACGTCCGGCGCGTCCTCCGGCCGCTCCTCGCCGATGCCGGCGGCCGCGGCCAGGGCGGCGAGGACGGGTTCGCCGGAGTCCCGGCGGTGCGCCGCGTCGCGCCGGGCGGGGGTATCGACCAGCACCACCTCGTCGGTCCGCAGCAGCAGCCAGCGGCGGTGACGCTCCCGGGTCAGCTGCCCGTCCGCCTCCAGCGCGGTCAGATACGCCTCGGACAGCCCGCGGCCCCTGCGCCACAGCCACTCGCCGATCGGCTCGTACGGCATCTGCTGGACCACCGAGGACGCCGCCTCGTCCAGCAGGCGGTCGGTGAGCGCCGGCCGGTAGCCCGGCACGAGGCGCTCCCCGTCCAGCGCGATGGCCCGCGCCGCCAGCAGGTCGACCGCCTCGGCCGCGGCCAGCGCGAGCGCCAGATCGCCGCGCTCCACGGCACGCACCGGCGCCGCGTCCATGGCCACCATCAACAGATCCCGCGGTGTGGTCATCCCCGATCAGCCCCTCGTACCGGAGGCCGCCCCGGCGACGTCCCGTACCGCGGATGGTTGATCGAATAGGCGCTCATCGCACAACACTCCTGCGTCACGCGGCACATGCCACACCGCACGTCAGAGTTGCCGCCCGCCACCCCGTCCCCACGGGGCACGGACCTCACACGCACAGGCCCGGATGCCGCGAAGGAGGGAATGTCTCCCTGTCTCCTTCTCCCTTCCCAGCATAGGTGCGTCGGCCCTTTCCCTCGCCTCCACGCAATCCCGTGCGGCCGGACCTGTCACCCACCCGCGCCCGGCCCGCGCAGCCTCTCGGCACGACAACCGTCCGCCCGGCAGGCTCAGTGCGTGCCCGCCGTCGCGCTCCGTACCGCCCCCACGCTCGCCACCACGACCAGCCCGATCGCCAGCACCTCGGCCCAGCCCAGCGCCTGGTGCAGCACGAGGAACCCGGCGGTGGCCGCGGCGGCCGGCTCCAGGCTCATCATGACCGCGAAGCCGGCGGCCGGGAGCTTGCGCAGGGCCAGCAGCTCCAGGGTGTAGGGCAGCACCGACGACATCATGGCGACCGCGGCGCCCAGCCCCACGGTGACCGGGTTCAGCAGCGCCGTCCCCGCACTGGCGACGCCGAGCGGCAGGCTGAGCAGCGCCGCGACGGTCATCGCCAGCGCCAGCCCGTCCGCCTGCGGGAAGCGCTGTCCCGTACGGGCGGAGAGCAGGATGTACGCGGCCCACAGTCCGCCGGCGGCCAGTGCGCACGCCGCCCCGGCGAGGTTCAGCCCGTCGAGCCCCGCACGTCCCAGCAGCACCACGCCACCCAGTGCCAGGGCCGCCCACAACAGGCTCAGCATCCGGCGTGAGGTGGCCACCGAGAGGATCAGCGGGCCGAGGAACTCCAGGGTGACCGCGGCGCCCAGCGGAATGCGGTCGATCGCCTGGTAGAACAGCGAGTTCATCCCGGCCAGGGCGACGCCGAAGGCCAGCACCGTCATCCAGTCGCCCCGGGTGTACCCGCGCACCTTCGGGCGGCAGACGACCAGCAGCACCAGCGAGGCGACCACCAGCCGCAGCGTGACCACGCCCAGCGCGCCGGCCCGCGGGAAGAGCAGCACCGCCACCGACGAGCCGAACTGGAGCGAGACGATCCCGCCGATGACCAGCGCCACCGACGCGATCCGCCCCCGCGCCCCCGCCGCCCCGGCGGCCCCGGCCTGCGCCTCCGCGGTCAGCACCTCGGGCGAGGGCGGCACGGGACGGGGAATGCCCTCACCGGCGACGGGCACGGTGGGGGCGGTGGCGGCGGGAGTGGCGGGCACGCGGCCATCGGGGCTCTCGGGCGTAGCGTTCACGCCACCACGCTACGGCCCGCCGTTCGGTCCGTGAAATGCCGCTTTCCCTGTTGTTATGCTCCGCACGCATGAGCATCGAGCTGCGTCATTTCCGCTGCTTTCTCGCCATCGCCGACACCCTGAGCATCACCCGCGCCGCCGAGCGGCTGCATCTGACCCAGCCCGCCGTCTCCCGCACCCTGCGCCAGCTGGAACAGGAGCTGGGCATCCGGCTCGTCGACCGCTCCACGCACCATCTCGCGCTCACCCCGGACGGCGTCACGTTCCGCGACCGGGCCCGGATCGCGGTCACCGCCTTCGACCGGGCGCTGGTCACCGCCCGGCACGCCGACTGGCCGCTGCGCCTGGGCCACGCCTGGTCGGCCGCCGGGACCGGCACCACCGCGCTGCTGCGCCGCTGGCACGAGGAGCACCCCCGCACCCCGCTGGAACTCCTGCGCATCGACGACCGCACGGCCGGTCTGGCCCGCGGTGACGTGGACGCCGCCCTGCTGCGCGGCGAGGTGCGCGCCCCCGGCCTGATCACCGAGCAGCTCACCACCGAGCCCCGGGTCGCCGGCCTGCCCGCCGACGATCCGCTGGCCGGCCGCACCGCGCTGTCCCTCGCGGACCTGGCCGACCGCACCATCGCCCTCAACACCGTCTCCGGCACCACGACGCTCGACCTGTGGCCGGCCGGTGCCCGTCCCGCCGCGTCGATCACCACCGGCAACACCGACGACTGGCTCGCCGCCATCACCGGCGGCCGCGCCGTGGGCGTGACCACCTCCGCCACCGCCGAGATGCACCCGCACCCCGCCATGTCCTACGTCCCGCTGACCGACGCCCCGCCCGTCCCCGTCCTCCTCGCCTGGCGTGACGGCCCGGGCCACCCCCGCATCCGGGACCTGATCACGCTGGCGCACGAGGTGATGGGCAAGGTGGCGCCGGAGCGGGGTTGAGGAGCCGAGGACGGGGCCGCGGGCCGGGCGGGCCCGCCCGGCGGCCGGGGACGCGGCGCCCTCAACGACCGTCCGGGGCGAGCCGGTCGAAGGCGACCAGCAGCTTTTCCGGGCCGCGCAGGATCGCGTTCTCCCGGTACGGCGGCGGGTCGGCGACCAGCCGCGGCGAGTGGAGCCGGCGGGCCAGGGCGGTGAGCGCTATCTGCGCCTCGGCGCGGGCGAGGGTGGCGCCGATGCAGTAGTGGAGGCCGCCGCCGAAGCCGAGATGGGCGTTGTCCCGGCGGTCGGGGACGAACCGGTCGGGGTCCTCGAAGCGGGTGGCGTCGCGGTTGCCCGCGGCGAGCAGGAGGCGGATGCGGGAGCCCTCGGGGATGGTGGTGCCGCCGAGGTCGATGTCCGCCAGGGCGCTGCGGCCGGACATCTGCACCGGCGGGTCGTAGCGCAGCACCTCCTCCACCAGCGGGGTGGCCAGGTCGGGGTCGGCGCGCAGCCGGGTGAGGGCGTCGGGGTTGCGCAGCAGGGCGAGGGTGCCGTTGGCGATGAGGTTGACGGTGGTCTCGTGACCGGCGATCAGCAGTAGACCGAGGGTGACGCGCAGCTGGATCGGGCCCATCACGTCGTCGGGGTCCTGGTGGAACATCAGGCCGGACAGCAGGTCGGAGCCGGGTTCGGCGCGGCGCTGGGTGATCAGCCCTTCCAGGTACTGGATCAACTCGCCGCGCGCCTGGTCGAGTTCGCGGAGTTCTTCCTCGGTCTGGGTGTCGACGGGGTCCAGGCCCCGGGTGAGGCGGCGGGCGATGCTGCCGAAGAGGGCCTCGTCCTCGCGGGGCACGCCGAGCAGTTCGCAGATCACCGTGACCGGCAGCGGGTAGGCGAGGTCGGCGACGACGTCGAGTTGCCCGGGGCGCTCGGAGAGGTGGGCGTCGAGGAGCCCGGAGACCAGGTCGCCGAGGTGGTCGCGCATGCCCATGACGCGGGGGACGAACTCCTCGGTGACCACCCGGCGCAGCTGGTCGTGCAGCGGCGGGTCCTGCATGAGCAGGCTCCGGGCGGCCTGGGGTGCCTTGTTCTGCGGGTCGAGCCGGTCGGCGCTGCTGCGCGGGTCGTGCAGCAGCTGCCTGATCTCCCGGTGGCCGCTGACCAGCCAGGTGCCGTCGTCCATCCGCACGACCGGGTCCCGGCGGAGCTGTGCGTAGCAGGGGTAGGGGTCGGCGCGGTGGTCGTAGCGCAGGACCTCGGCGAAGAGGTCGGTGGCCGAGGCGGTGGAAAGTGTCATGACGATTCTCCGTTCACCGGTGTGCGGTCGGGGCCGACGCGAGGGCCGACGGCGGGTGGATGTCGTGTTCCGGGGCGCGGCCGGCGTCACGGCCGGGGAAGCCGGCGTCGACGGGGTCGAGCCGGTCCGGTCCGTCGGTGGCGCCCAGCCGGGGCGGGAACGGCGCGCGGGCTTCGATGAGCGCCGCGTAGCCGTCCAGCACGCGCGGGGAGTCGACCGCCACGACGCCGACCAGCCTGCCCTTGAGCCCGTAGGCGGCGACGAACCGCCGCTGGTCGAGGGACCCTTGGGTGACGACGACCTGATCGGCGACGGCGGGCACGCCGACGGACTTGAGGTAGCGGCCGAACTGCTGGGACCAGAAGGCGGGCAGCGGCTGGTGCGCGCGCCGTTCGCCCGGGTCGTGGGTGAGGTTGTGCGCGGCGGTGCGGGCCTGGGCGAGTGCGTTGTCCCAGTGGTCCAGGCGCAGCAGCTGTCCGGGGTAGAGGGGATGCGGCCAGCGGGCGATGTCACCGGCGACGTAGATGTCCTCGGCCGGGCTGCCGCAGTCGGCCACCGCCCGGCAGTCGCCGGCGCTCACCACGCCGCGGTGGTCGGCGGCGAGCCCGGAGCCGGCCAGCCACTCGGTGTTGGCCACGGCGCCGGTGGCGATCACGGCCACCTCGACGGGCATCGCCGTGCCGTCGGACAGCACCGCCCGGCGCAGCCGCCCGGAGGCGTCGCCCTCCAGCGCCTCGACCGTGGTGTGCAGCCGCAGATCCACACCGGCCTCGCGGTACCAGTCGGCGGCGGCGCGGCCGGTCACCGCGCCCAACGCACCGGCCAGCGGGGCCGCGCTGCGCTGGGTCACCGTCACCGCGATCCCCAACTCGCGGCAGGCGGAGGCCACTTCCCCACCGGTGAAGCCGGCGCCGACGACCAGCACCCGCCGCGGACCGGCCGCCAGGGCGCCGCGCAGCCGCTCGGCGTCCTCGCGGGTGCGCAGCACATGCACGCCCTCCAGCGCGCCGCCGGCCTCGACGGGCCAGCGGCGTGCCCGGGTACCGGTGGCGATCAGCAGCCGGTCGTACGCGAGCCGCCGGCCGTCGGCCAGTTCCACCCGGCGGCCGGGCACGTCGAGCCCGGTGGCGGGCGTGCCGAGCAGCCAGCGGGCGCCGATGTCACGGACCCGGGGCAGCTCGATGCGGTCGCCGTCCAGCCGGCCGGTCAGCACCGCCTTCGACAGCGGGGGCCGGTCGTACGGCGCGTGCGGCTCCTCCCCGATCAGGGTGAGGTCCCCGGTGAACCCCTCGTCGCGGAGGGCTTCGGCGGCACGCAACCCGGCCAGCGAGGCGCCGACCACCACCACCCGGCCGGTACGCAGCCCTGCCGCGCCCGCCCCGGTCACCGGTCGTCCCCGTTCGCGACGGGCGCGGGCTCGGTGGCCCCGCCGAGGGTGATCGCCTGGACGGGGCAGGCGACCGCGGCGCGCTCCACCTCGCGCCGGGCGCCGGCGTCGGGCGCGTAGTCGTACTCCAGCGATTCCTCACCGTGGAACCGGAAGACCGTCGGGGCGGCGTAGACGCACTGTCCATAGCTCTGGCAGCGGTTCAGGTCCACCACCAGCCGCAGGGGCTGCGTGTTCATCTCTCTTCCCTTTCCTTGCTGGTCAGGGGGCCGAATGCGGCGGTTCCCGGGCCCTGTGCGGCCGGTCGCCGGTGGCCCGAACTGAGATAGCGGGCAACATTCAAATAGTGCTTGCTATTCAGACTGTACACGCTATCCGAGCTTTGACATAGCGATCCCTATCTGAATAACCTCGGCCACATGAACGCTGAGAGTGCTGAACCGGCCCGCCGGCGCCTGAGCCGGGCGGAAGCCAAGGCCCGCACCCGGTCGCTGCTGCTGGACGCGGCGGCCCGGGTCTTCGCCCGCAAGGGCTTCACCGGCGCCTCCGTGGAGGAGATCGCCGAGGCCGCGGGATTCTCCATCGGCGCGCTGTACTCGAACTTCGGCAACAAGGAGGCCCTGTTCCTCGAACTGCTCGCCGACCGCCACACCGACCGCATCGCCGAGGCCGCCCAGGCGCTGGAGCGCCACCCGGCGGGCACCGGGGAAGCCGCCGCCGAACTCAGCCGACTGCTGATCGCCGTCGCCGACAAGGACACCGACTTCGCGCCGCTGCAGGCCGAGTTCTGGCTCTACGCGGTCCGCAACCCCGAGGTCCTTGACACCATGGCGGCCAACCTGCGGGCCCCCCGCCACGCACTGGAACAGGTGATCAGCACGTCCCTGACCCGGCAGGACGCCCCCACCGGGGTCTCCGCCGAGGCCGTGGCGACGGTGGTGGCGGCCCTCTTCGGCGGCCTGGTGCGCCAGCGGCGCATCGACCCCGCCGGCGTGCCCGAGGAGCTCTTCGGCCACGCCCTGCAGTGGCTGTTCACCGGCATCCGCGCGGGCGCGCCGGCCCCGTCGGACACCGTCTGATCACACCCCCCGAGCGGCCCGCCCCCCGCAGGAGCGGGCCGCCGGACAGCAAGACCGGCCGGCTGCCGAGCCGGCTGCGGGGGCGTAGCGGCACGACCACGTGCGCGCCGCGGCGCCCCGTGAGCACACCCCTCCTGCCCCTCCCGAAGGAACCACCTTCATGAACGCTCCCCGCACCGCCCCGGCCCCCGACGACACCGCCACCTCAGCCACCACCACCACCGCCACCGCCGCCCGCAAACTCCGTCTGCGCTATGCGGCCATCGGCCTGTGGATGGCGTTCACCTGGTGCGGCGAGGGCAACGCACCGGCCTGGGAACACGCCCTGCGCACCCTCGTCATCCTGCTGATCCTGCCGCCCCTCCTCCTGCGGGCCAACCGCCACCTCACCCACAAGCTCTACGAGAGCGCCCGCCCCGGCCGGGTCATCGCCCAGCTGATCACGGCACGGATCGCCGCCGTCACGGTCGCCTTCGGCGCCGGATTCCTACTCGGCCACCTGCTGGACCCCCAGGCCGGCCGCTCCCCGGTCCTGCCGGCCCTCGGCTTCCTGCTCCTCCTCGCCAGCATCCCCGCACAGATCCGCCACGCCCACCGCACCCGGACCGGCACCACCCACCCCGCGACGCAACCCGCCCTCTCCGCCCCACGCCTGATCGCCGCAAAACTCACCCTCATCACCGCCGCCCTGGTGGCCCAACTCCTCCTCACCCCCTACCTGCCCAACGCCACCTACGCCGTCGCCGCAGCCCTCTTCCTCGCCACCGCCGCCATGGGCCCCAGGGTCCACCGGCGCTTCCTGCTCACCCACCCGGCGCCGACGAACGACAGGGCGGCAGACGTGCCGGGCTGATCCGGGCGGCGCTCACCGGCCACCGGCCGCTCATCGGACCCGGCCCCTCCCTGGACAGCTACGGATCGCCTCGACTCACCTCGGATCACCTCCCGCGGGCCACCTCAGCGGACACACCCGCTCCGGCCGCGCTCGGTGCGGACCACAGGCGATCAGGTTCAGCGAAAGAAACCGCCCGCCGCTCACCCACCACCCCCCGACCCGGTCCTCGCCCGCGGTCAGGACCCGCACGGTCTCCTCGTACGACGGCTCCGGCACACACGACCCGACGAACAGCCCTGCATACTCGACGAGTTGACCGGCAAGCCAGTCAGCCGCCTTCTCCGCCTCCTCAAACGTCGCCTCAATCCGGGCGGCCGGCTTCAACAGCCAATCCGCGCACACCAGCGGCATCATCTGAGCGGACCGGAACTCCGGGTGATCCGGCCGCCGGTGCGCATCCCCCGGCTTGACGAGAACGTCCCCGCTGCCGAGCCAGACGTAGGCGTGGTGATGAGGTGCGGCCATCGCACTCCCCGATCTCCCCGATCTCTCTGATCTCTCTGATCCGAACGCCGCGCGGGCGGCCCCCGCCCCCGTCAAGGGACAAGAGCCGCCCGCCCCCGGGCTACTGACGACCGCAGCCCTGCCCATCCCCGCAGCCTCCGCTGGGGTCACCTCCCTGGTTGTCGTCCTCGTCGCCGTACTTGACCGGGGCGAGGCGGTATCGCATGGTGATCTCCTCGGGTGCGCTGTCGCCGCGTGGTCGGTCCGCGCGCCGTCGTGCACGTACGAGGGCCCTCCGTCCTTGGGTGGGCCCACCCGTCCCGGCCGTGCCCTGCCAGGGAATGACGGCCGGGACGGGAGCTTTCACGACCACCCGCTCCCGCTCACGACTCCGCCCCGTGTCGCGCACGATGCCGCGCGATCAGCACGTGGAAGTCGGTCACCTTGCTGGGGTCCCGGGCGGCGACGGCCTGTTTGCGGCCGCGCTCCAGGTCTTGGCAAACGGGACAGCGATGCTCTGCGGGGACTCGTTCCGGCTCCAGGGAGCGCAGACCGGATGGCACATCGGCGCCATGGGGCGACAGCGACGCGATACCGCCAGCGACGAAGGCATCGCGCGAAGGCCCAGCCCCTCCACTGGGGTCAGCCCGGTGCTGCTTCTCGGATGAGGTCATGAACGGGACGCTAGAGAGCGGCAGGTGGGCACCGCGAGGAAAGTTTCGCGAAGTTTCTCGTGCTATGACGAGACTTTCTCTACTCTTCACGCGTAGGCGAGCGGAGTCTGTACCGCCGAACTACGGGCCCCTGAATGCTGGACACGTCAGTCCGAACGAAGGGAAACGATCACGAGGCGACTGCGCTTCAGCGGTACCGGAAGTGGCGGCGACGGATGCCCGTCCGTCCATGAGGATCTGGACACGGGTGAGATCGTCGTGCACGGCCCGCCACTCACCGACCGCGCCGACATCGCCCAGCTCCAGCACCTGTCCGAGGACGAGACGGCGATCGTCTTACCACGAACGCTGCTGGTTGACTTCGGCCCAAAGGAGGCAACTCGCGTGCCACGCATCATCGACCTGGACGAATTCGGCCGACTCTTCACCGCCTTCAAGCACACGGCATGGCGGCTGGAGACACGACGCCGATATGCGAGCGATGAAGACACCGAAACCTACGCACAGTTCACCCGAGGCGAGCCCGTGACCTGGGACGGCGTCGATGCGGAATGGTGCACCAAGCGGCGGGAACAGTCCGCGCTCGGTAAGCGCTTCGAGGGAGTCCGCATCATCGACACCCCTCCGACCACCGGGCAGCTCTACCTGATCGACAACGCCAAGCGGAACAGCGCTGTAGGCGAGGACATTCGCAACCTCTCGCGCGCTGACGCCGAGCAACTCCAGTTGCCCGAAGAGGACTTCTGGATCTTCGACTCTCGCTTCGTCGCCCTGCTCAACTTCGACCACGCGGACAACCTGATCGACGTCGAGCTGATCACCGAACCGGTTGCCGTCAATCGGTACGCCCAGGTACGCGACGCAGCCTGGCACTACGCCACCCCGTACCAGCAGTTCGCGGAAACAGCAGCCGCACCGCAAGGGTGACAATGGCCCGGTGAGTACTGACTTCCAGCAGGCACGAGAAGCCCTGGGCGACCGACTCAGGGAACTGCGCCACTCCTGCCCTGAAGGTCGGCTCACCGGAGCCCAACTTGCCGAACGGCTTCACTGGCCACACTCCAAGATCAGCAAACTGGAAAACGGGCGCCAGACCGCCACCGCTGATGACCTGCAAGCCTGGGCAGAAGCCACCGGCCAGCCAGAAACGGCAGGCGAATTGACTTCCCGGGCGGCCGCCCTGGAGTCCCAGGTGCGCTCATGGCGCCGACAGCTCGCCTCGGGGCACAGAGCCGTACAGGACACGCACAATGCGGAGCACGTGCGGACCTCCGTCTTTCACGCATGGCAAGGAGCCATGGTCGTGGGGCAACTTCAGACGGCTGACTACGCACGTCACATCCTCACGCGCTATGCCGCCCTGCACGAATCGCCCCGCGACACGGACGACGCGGTCCGAGCACGCATGCAAAGGCAAGAGGGTCTGTACAAGGCGGGGAAGAAGTACCGGATCATCATGTGGGAGGCGGTACTGCACGCTCTGGTTTGCCCGCCTCCCGTGCTCGCCGCTCAACTCGACCGCCTTGCGGGAGTCATCGGCCTCGACACAATCGAATTGGGGATTGTGCCCTTCAGCGCGCCGCTGAAGATCCCGCCGGCCAATGGATTTTGGGTACTGGATAGGCGAGTCGCGATCGTTGAAGACTGGCACGCGGAGCTCTGGCTCGACGACGCACCGAGCATCACCACATATATGAAGGTATGGAACACGCTGCAGAAGTCCGCGGTCTACGGCCCCACAGCGCAGAACGTCATAAACAGGGCCCGACGAGCCCTTGGCACACACTGACTTTATTGCAACTCAGAAAAATCATCTAAAGGTTGGACTAAGCCCAGGGAGGCCGCCGCGTGTCCACTCTCGTCGACTTAAAAGAGTTCCAAGAGATCTTCAAGACCTTCGAACACTCTGCGTGGCGCCTGGAGACCCGCCGCGGCTACGCCTCCGATCGCGAGACCACGACCTACCGCGAGTTCGTCGAGACGGGCACAGTGACGTGGAATCTTGACAATGAGTGGTGCAGGAACATGCAGGCACAGACTGCGGCGGGAAAACGCGTCGGTCGGGTGCGTATCGTCGACGACCCGCCCACCACAGGCCAGCTGTACCTGCTCACCAACGCAAAGCGGAACTCAGCCACTGGCGAGGACATGCGCAACCTATGGCGCGCTGAGGCCGAGCGTCTGCACCTACCCGCCGAGGACTTCTGGATCTTCGACTCGCGGTTCATCGCGCTCTTGCACTTCGACGAAGCAGACGTACTTCTCCACATCGAATTGATCACGGAGCCGGCGGAAGTGATGCGGTACGCCCAGGCCCGTGACGCCGCCCTTCACCACTCCAAGCCCTTGGAGCAATTCGTGGTACTGGTAGCCGCAACTCAGAACTGAGCAATGGCAGTCGAGCACGGCCGGAGCTCCCAGAGTTACCTCTGCTCCGCCCAATCCACTATCCGTCACAGAGGGAGCGCCCAATGCCGCAATCATTGAACTCCGAATTCACGTACACCGAGTGGTGTCACCAGATGGGCGACGGACTAAAGCCCCTCCAGGAGAGCTTGGACCCGTTATTCCAAGGCACTCAGATGTTCCGCGTCTACTCCTCCACTCTCATGCCGGGTCTGGTGCAGACGGAGGGCTACGCGGCCGCAGTGCTGCGCAGCGTCGCTCAGTTTTCTGACCTTCCCTTCGACGACAGCGCGGAAGCCGCTCAGGCCAGGGTCGAGCGGTCCAGGGTCCTCCACCAACCAGGCCACGAATTCGATCTGCTCATCGAGGAATCTGTGCTGTATCACCAGATTCCGAATCCGGAGGCGATGGCTGCCCAGCTGGAAGCTCTGGCGACCGCCGGCGCGCTACCTGCGGTTTCGCTCGGAGTCCTTCCGCTGGCCACTCGCGAGGCTGGCGGCCGCCCACACGCCAGGGGCACTTGCCGTAGCCAGACAGCCTCAGCGCGTGCAGGCGGATCGTCTGGGCTCGTGGACGGCCCTGGCCATGCACTGCCCCGTGCGCGCGGTGCGGCTGATGGGCGCGGACGCGAGAAGGGTGATTGCCGGCCTCCCGGAGGAGGAACGGCGGCGCGTGCGATCGGAGTTGGCGCGTCCAGGGCCGGTAGGGGCGATGGCCGCGCTCCAGCGGGGTGAGTCGTGTGGTCTGGCGCTCGACTGCGCCGGGGCCTGGGTGGAGTGGTCGGCCGGGCCGGTGCTCTTCCTGCCTCTCGTCGAGGGCTCGCCCGGCAGCCCTGGTCCGCGCCGGGCCGATCGGCCGAGGGGCTTCGGGGCAGCCCTGAGGGCGGGTGACAGCGTCCCGTAAGGGGAGCGGGCGATGAGTCAGTGGCCCTCCCCCAGCGCCTCCGCCAGTACCTCTGCCAGGTGGCGGCCCGGCCGGTCGCTCAGTTGTTCCAGCTGCGTGCGGCAGGAGAAGCCGTCGGCGAGGATTTCGGTGTCGGCGGGGGCTTCGCGTACGGCGGGCAGGAGTTGGTCCTCGGCGCAGGCGAGCGAGACGTCGTAGTGGCCGCGTTCGAAGCCGAAGTTGCCGGCCAGGCCGCAGCAGCCGCCGGTCAACGGGCCGGTGAGGCCCGCGCGTTCGCGCAGCCGGCGGTCGGCGGCGTCGCCCAGGACGGCGTGCTGGTGGCAGTGGGTCTGGCCGGCGACGGGGCGGTCGACGCGCGGGGGGCGCCAGTCGGGGGCCAGTTCCTCCAGGGCCTGGGCGAAGGTCCGTACGGAGCGGGCCAGGCGGGCCGCCCGGGGGTCGTCGGGGAGGAGTTCGGGCAGGTCGGTGCGGAGGGCGGCGGCGCAGCTCGGTTCGAGGACGACCAGGGGGCGGCCGTCCCGCAGGAGGGGGGCGAGCACGTCCACCGTGCGGCGCATGACGGCGCGGGCCCGGTCGAGCTGTCCGGTGGAGACATAGGTCAGACCGCAGCACAGGGGGCGGTGGCGGCGCGGGAGGAGGCTCGACATGCCCGTGCGCGGGGGTGCGGTCGGGGGGAGGAGGGGGCGCAGGCCGGCGGCCTCCAGGACGCGGACGGCGGCCCGGCCGACCTGGGGGGAGAGGTGGTTGGTGAAGGTGTCGGGCCAGAGGACGACGGTGCGGCCGGAGGTGCCACGAGGAGCACCGGTGGTCCGGCGGCGGTGCCACCACCAGCGGGTGAAGGTCTCGGTGGCCAGTGCGGGGATCGGACGCTCGGGGGCGATGCCGCCGAGGCGTTTGCCGACGGCGGCCAGGGGTGTACGGGCCAGCGCGTTGAGGGCGGGGGCCGCGGGGGCGGCGGCGTGCAGCCACTCGGGCAGGCGGCCCATGGAGTAGTGGGCGGCGGGCCGCAGCCGGCCCGCGTAGTGGTGGTGGAGGAACTCGGCCTTGTAGGTGGCCATGTCGACGCCCACGGGGCAGTCGCTGCGGCAGCCCTTGCAGGAGAGGCAGAGGTCGAGGGCGTCGCGTACCTCCGGCGACTGCCAGCCGTCCGTGATCACCTCGCCGGAGAGCATCTCGTGCAGCAGCCGGGCCCGGCCCCGGGTGGAGTGCTGCTCCTCGCCGGTGGCGCGGAAGGACGGGCACATGACGTCCGCCGAGCCCGGGGCGGTGGTGGTGTTGCGGCATTTGGCGACGCCGACGCAGCGGCGGACGGCGGCGGAGAAGTCGCCGTTGTCATGCGGGTAGCCGAACTCGACCGGGACCGGGGTCTTGGGCAGCGGCGCGAAGCGGAGGTTCTCGTCGAGCCGGGCGGGACGGACCAGCATGCCGGGGTTGAGCCCGGCGGCCGGGTCCCAGAGCGACTTGAACCGCTCGAAGACGCCGACGAGTTCGGGGCCGTACATCTTCGGCAGGAGTTCGGCGCGGGCCTGGCCGTCGCCGTGTTCTCCGGAGAGCGAGCCGCCGTGCGCGACGACCAGCTCGCCCAGGTCGCAGGAGAACTCCCGGAAGCGGCGGATGCCGGGGGCGGTCAGCAGGTCGAAGTCGATACGGATGTGGATGCAGCCGTCGCCGAAGTGGCCGTAGGGGGTGCCGCGCAGGCCGTGCTGGGCCAGCAGGGCGCGGAAGTCCCGCAGATACGGCCCGAGTCGGGCCGGGGGGACGGCGCAGTCCTCCCATCCGGGCCAGGCCTCCGAGCCGTCGGGCATCCGGGTGGCGGTGCCGGAGGCGTCCTCGCGGATGCGCCACAGGGCGCGCTGGCCGGCCGGGTCGGTGACGAGGGTGTGGTCGGTGGTGCCGTCCGCGGCCGCCCGGCACAGCGCCTCGGCGCGGGCCGCCGCCTCGCCGGGGCTCGCGCCGCCCATCTCGACGAACAGCCAGGCGCCGCCCTTGGGCAGCCCGGCCGCGTCGCCCACCAGGTCGGCGGCCATCCCCTCGACGGTCATCGGCTTGTGCGGGAGAAGGGTGTGCGCGGCCTCGGCCGCGGCGCTCTCGTCGGGGTAGCCGAGGACGGCGAGGGCCCGGGCGGCGGGGGTCTCCACGAGCCGCACGGTCGCCTCGGTCAGCACCCCGAGGGTGCCCTCGCTGCCGGTGAGGGCGCGGGCGAGGTCGGTGCCGGCCTCCGGGAGCAGCGCGTCCAGGGCGTAGCCGGAGATCCGGCGGGGGAGGTCGGGGTAGCCGGTGCGCAGCAGCGCCAACTCGGCGTCCACCAGCGCCTTCACTCCGTCCCGCAGCCGCGGCGGGAGGCCGGTGGGGGCGCCGGTGCGGTCCGTGCCGCGGCCGGCCCGCACCTGCTCGCCGCCGTACGTCAGCAGCTCCAGCTCACGGACACTGTCGGCGGTGGTACCCCAGGCCACCGAGTGCGAGCCGCAGGAATTGTTGCCGATCATGCCGCCGAGGGTGCAGCGGCTGTGGGTGGAGGGGTCGGGGCCGAAGGTCAGCCCGTGGGCCCCGGCCGCCGCCCGCAGGTCGTCCAGGATGACGCCGGGCTGGACGACGGCGGTGCGGGCCGCGGGGTCCAGCGACACGATCCGGTCCAGGTGCCGGGTGAAGTCCAGCACCACGCCCACCCCGGTCGCCTGCCCGGCGATGCTGGTGCCGCCGCCGCGCGGCACCACCGGCACCGCGTGCTCCCGGCACACCCGCAGCGCCGCCGCCACGTCCTCGGCGTCCCGGGGCGCGACGACCGCCAGCGGCACCCGCCGGTAGTTCGACGCGTCCATCGTCATCAGTGCCCGGTCGGCCGCGGCGAACGAGACCTCCCCCCGCACCGCGGCCGCCAACTCCTCCGCCAGATTCCGCTGCTCCGTCTCCGTGCGCTCAGCCATGTCCCCAGCCTGCCCACTACGGCGGGGTCATGGCCCGTCGGCGGGGCCGTTGTTTTGCGGAGGGCGGGAGGGTGGATCCGGGGCGGGGACGGTGGCCGGTTCCCCGTACGCGTCCGCACCGGGCCCCTCGTACGCGTCCTGATCCGCCGTCCAGGGGCTCATCCGCGGCCCCGGCCTCCTCGCCGGCTCCCGCCGGGTGGAAGGGGAAGAGGTTCTGCGGGTCGTGGACGGCCCTGCGCGCGGCCGGGTGCGCGTGCTCGGCTGCGTCGTGCAGGCTGCGGGCCACCTCGGCGGCGTCAGGGGCGGGGGCGTCGGTGCCTGCCGTACCGGGGGCGGGCAGTCGTGCCAGGTCGTCGTGCGTCATGCCGGGCACTCCGACGCGAAGGCGTGACACCCGCCGTCATGGACAGCGGCCCGGATGACATCGGACCGCCGGCTCTCGGTCCTCCTGCTGCTGCAGACCCGCGGCCGGGTGCCGGCCGGGGAGCCGGCCGGAGCCCTGACGGGGCTGCCCCGTACGGGTGAGGACGGGAGGACGCCGGGCGGCGGGGACGGCGCGGCTCCCGGGGCCGACCCCGGAAACGAACCCGGCTGGGCCATGATCGAGCCGGCGTACCCGGTCGTCCGGGCCGTCCGTCAGCTGCTGCGGTCCGGCGACTCCCTGGAGGTCCTCGGCCCGCCCGGGGCCCGCCGGGTGACGGCCGAGGCGGCGGCCGCGGTCACCGCCGTCCACGCGGCCGGCGATCCGCCCCGTGAGCCGCGGCCCGGCCGTCCACCGTGCGGGCGTCCGGCATCTCACCCGCTGGACGCGCCGCAGAAAGCCGCAGCACGACGGATTAGGCTTCCCCCGTGGCTGATATCCAGATTCCCGCTGACATCAAGCCCGCCGACGGACGCTTCGGCGCGGGCCCTTCCAAGGTGCGAACGGAGGCGCTCGGCGCCCTGGCCGCGACCGGCAGCTCCCTTCTCGGCACCTCCCACCGCCAGGCCCCGGTCAAGAACCTGGTCGGCTCGGTGCGCGACGGCGTACGCGACCTCTTCCAGCTGCCCGAGGGGTACGAGGTCATCCTCGGCAACGGCGGCTCCACCGCGTTCTGGGACATCGCGACGCACGGCCTGATCGAGCGCAAGTCCCAGCACCTGTCCTTCGGCGAGTTCTCCTCGAAGTTCGCCAAGGCCGCCAAGCTGGCCCCGTGGCTGGACGAGCCCACCGTCCGGTCCGCCGACCCGGGCAGCCACCCGGAGCCGCAGGCCGAGGCGGGTGTCGACGTCTACGGCCTCACCCACAACGAGACCTCGACCGGCGTCGCGGCCCCCATCGAGCGGGTCGCGGGCGCGGACGAGGGTGCGCTGGTCCTGGTCGACGCCACCTCCGGCGCCGGCGGCCTGCCCGTGGACATCACCGAGACGGACGTCTACTACTTCGCCCCGCAGAAGTCCTTCGCCTCCGACGGCGGCCTGTGGCTGGCGGCCTTCTCCCCCGCCGCCCTGGAGCGCGCCCGCGCCGTGCACGCCTCGGGCCGCCACATCCCGGAGTTCTTCTCGCTGCCCACGGCGATCGACAACTCCCTGAAGAACCAGACGTACAACACCCCGGCGCTGTCCACCCTCTTCCTGCTCAACGAGCAGCTGGAGTGGATGAACGGCCAGGGCGGGCTGGACTGGGCGGTGCGCCGCACGGCCACCTCCTCGGGCACCCTCTACGGCTGGGCCGAGGACTCCAAGTACGCCACCCCGTTCGTCACCGACCCGGCCAAGCGCTCGCAGGTCATCGGCACCATCGACTTCGACGAGGGCGTGGACGCCGCCGCCGTCGCCAAGGCCCTGCGCGCCAACGGCATCGTCGACACCGAGCCCTACCGCAAGCTCGGCCGCAACCAGCTGCGGATCGCGATGTTCCCGGCGATCGACCCGGCGGACGTCGAGGCCCTGACGGCCTGCATCGACCACGTGATCGGCAAGCTGTAGCGCGGCGGGTCCCGCCCGTCCGCACCTCGCGGCACAGGCCCCGGCGGAGCTCCGCCGGGGCCTGTGCCGTTGGTTCCTCGGGCCCGGACCGTCGCACCACCGGGCGCGGGCCGTTCGGGGCACCGGGGCTCGCGCCGCCACGGGGCGGTCGGCGAACGGCGGACTCCCCCGAACGGACGTACCGCATTGTGGCCGAACGGGCGGATATGCCTGGATGGATGCCATGACGAATCCCCCGGTGCCCGGCCTCGCGCCCTTCGAACGGCAAGCGACGATCTTGCTGACCACGTACAAGCGCGACGGCGACGGCGTCGGCACCCCGGTCCATCTCGCCGTCGACGGCGACCACGCGTACCTGCGGACGTACGGCAGCGCCTGGAAGGTCAAGCGGATGCGGAACTTCCCGGAGGTGGAGATCTGCGCCTCCACCTGGCGGGGGCGGCCCACCGGACCCGCCGTCCGGGCGCGGGTGCGGCTGCTGGACCCGCAGACCCGTGAGTACCGGCGCGCGGAGCGCTCGCTGACCCGCAAGTACCCGCTGCTCCACGGGCTGCTGGTCCCCCTGGCCCACCGCCTCAAGAAGGAACGGACCCTCCACTACGAGCTGCGACTGACCGAGGACGCCCCGGGCGCCGGAGCGTGAGGCGCGACGGGAACGGCCCGCGCCCGCTCTTGCCGGCCGGGCGCCCCGGGTGGCGCCCCGCTCCGCTCAGTCGCCGAGGTCCTGCCCGACGGTGACGGTGCCGCCGGAGGACGGGAGGGACCGCAGCTGGGCACCGGGGGCGATCTTCCCGACGGTGGCGTACTGGTAGCACGGGAAGCGGACGCAGGTCACCTTCCGCGCGGGGCCGTACCGCAGGGTGAAGTGCGTCCCGTTGGCGAACGACCGCGCCGACGCGGGCAACTTCACGCCGTTGGCCCCCGCCTTCTCCATGTCCGACGCGGGAATCACCGTGACGGCACCCGACAGCCCGGTCCCGCTGTAGGTACACAGACTCCCCGCCGGACAGCTCGGGGCCGCCTGCGCCGGAGCGGTGAATCCGACCGCACCGAGCACGAGGGTGAGGGCCGAGCCGGCGAGGGCTAACGCACGCTTGCGGACCATTGGTCTACTCCGAATTCTTCGGGGGACGACGTGGGCAGAACTGCGGAATTCCCTAAATTCCGACCGGACTCACTGTGCCACGGGTTCCGGCCGCACCGAACCCGAGGGACCCGATTGCGCCTCACGACATCCCATTAGCGGACATCACATTTTTGTCCGGTTGCGCTCGCCCCGCACTCCGTTCTTTGTGGCGAACCCACTCCCCCGCAGGCGCCACATTTCCCCCCTCACCGCCGCGCCCACGCCGACGATGACCGAATCCCTCCCCCGCCCGCCGCCAAGGCGGCACCCCCTTCCGCCCGGCGCCCGGGCCTTCCGCGGAAAAAGAATTTCCCCGGCGCGGGAGACATCCGGAGTTCCCGCACGACCCCTATGCAGAAGCGGCAGCACAGGATCCGGCCGGGGAAGGTCCGCACGAGAGGAACGGGCCCCGAGCCGTCGCAGGATTTCGACGCAGCCGCCGCCCACCCGCTTTTGACACCCCCGCACCCGCTCTGTACGTTCCCTTCCACCTGGACCTGACGACTCGTCAGATTCCTTTCCCCGAAACCCCCTTACGGAGAGAACATGCAGGTGAAGAGGGCCATTTCCGCCGCGATGCTGGTGGCGGCGTGCACGTCCGGCCTCTCGGTGACGGCAGGCGGCACCGCCCAGGCACAGGGCGGGGACGGCGACGAGAAATCAACCGGCGGCTCCGTCTCGGTGAATGCGCAGACCGCACGCCACAAGTACGGCATACCCGAGGGCAACTACGAGAAGTTCCGGGATTTCGCCAACAAGTACGACGTGGTGATCGACGTCCGCCCGTCGAATACCTCCGCCCCGAACTGGCTGGACAAGGGCGCCAAGCCGAAGCCGGAGGACATCAAGTCCAAGACGGTGAACGATCTCGATTGCTACCTCGGCGCCGAGGAGTGGCAGATCGGCCTCGTGGGGTACTTCAAGCCGCAGAAGCCGAACGTCCCCTGGTACACGCTCCCCGCCAAGAGAAACGCGATCGAGGAGCGCTACCGGCAGCGGCTCCATGAATTCAAGACGCTGGCCCCGAAGATCGAGAGCTTGTCGAAGAAGGGGAAGTTCATCCATGACAACAAGCTGATCTGGAAGGTCGACGAGGACGGCCAGGTATGGGAGCTGACCGGCGACCACGACCTCTACAACATCCACACCGCCGACGGCAAGAAGGTCGCCCCCGAACTGCACGACGAAATCATCGCGCAGATGAAGCGGCAGAACATGGCCGTGGCCCACGGCGCCCACCGCTTCTGGGATCCGCAGTCGTCCTTCGACCACGTCATCTTCGAAAAGATCGTGAAGTCCCACCAGCCCGGCGGCGAACCGCTGCTGAGGTTCGCGCCGAACGCGACCACGGCCAAGCTGGCCTGGGACAACGGTTCCTGATCAGACGGGCCCGGCGGGCGCCACGAGCTCGCCGGTGCGGCCGCGCCCGCCGGTGTCCCGGACGACACCGGCGGGCGCGGCCGTCGTCCGCGGCGCCGGGGAAGTGCGGCCGGTCACCGCTTCGGTCCGCGGCGCAGCAGTCTGCGCAGGCCGACGACCAGGGCGGTGGCGGCGGCGAGGACCATGGCGCCCTTGACGAAGGACGGGTCCAGGTCGGTGTCCGACGTGCCCTTTCCGGAAGGGTGGTGCGCCGGGTCGCCGTTCTCGGGGTCGGACCTGGCGGTGTCGGGCAGTTGGCCGTCGCTGAGGCCGACCGGCTTGACGTCGCTGTCCGCGCCCTCGGAGCCGTACATCAGGGTGCGGCCGTCGGGGGTGAAGGTGACCGACTCGCCCTGCTGCTGGATCGGTACGCCCACGCTGCCGAGGTCCTTGGGGCGGCCGTCCTGCCAGCGGAAGATCCGGGCGCCGAAGTAGCTGCGCAGCACCAGCCGGGTGCCGTCCGGGGAGAACGCGCCGTCGGTCACCCACAGATCGACCGGCGCGACCTTGCGGAAGGTGTTGGTGGCGCCGGCGGTCAGCCGCTGCGGGCCCGCGTAGAGCGCGCCGCCGCCGTCCTGCTTCTTGCTGGCGATATAGACGCGGCCCGTCTTGGGGTGGACCATCAGCGCCTCCGCGTCACGCGGCCCGTCCGCGTACTTCACGGTGAACTGGGTGGCGGTGACGGTCGCATCGCGCAGCGTCTTGGGTTCGGGGAAGCGGTAGATCCAGACGTGGTCCCACGTGCCGCCGAGGTTGTCGCCGATGTCGCCGAGGTAGAGGTTGCCGTCCGGGCCGAGCGAGATCGCCTCGACGTCGCGGGGCGCGCCGATGCCGCGCAGGGTGATCCGGGCGACCGTACGGCCCGACCGGGAGTCGACGGCGTAGACGTAGGGGCCGTCGTCGCTGTCGTTGTGGGTCCAGTAGATCCCGGGGTGCGCCCGGCTGGCGGCCAGACCGCTGGACTCGGTGATCCGGGAGTCGCCGATGGTGAAGCCGTCGGGCTCGTCGGCGGCGGCGGGCACCACGGACGCCGACCACAGGATTCCCGCGGCACCGGCCGCGCACAGAAGCGAACGCATGGGCATACAGTGCCATCCCGGGCGCCGGCACGGGGCAGCCCGCGGGCCTCACGACGCCCGGCGGACGGGGCGTGGCCAGCGTCACGTACCGGGCAGTAGGGGTTCTCGGCCATCATGACCGGATGAGGATCATGTTCGTCGGTGACTCGATGACGATAGGAAGCACCGGCGATTTCACCTGGCGCTACCGGATGTGGCAGCACCTGAACGCGACGGCCGCCGACCCGTACCGCATCGTCGGCCCGCGCCGTACGCTCCATGACCCCGTCACCGGCACCGCCGACTCCTCCGCCTACGCCGACCCCGGCTTCCCCGAGGAGGCACGCGGCCATCTCGCCGGCTGGGGCGAGGGCTGGCTCCACATGGCGCCGGTGATCGGCGACGCGGTGCGCCGCCACGGGGCCGACACCCTGCTGGTCTCGCTCGGCCTGATAGACCTCGGCTTCTACACGAACGCCGAGCAGACCGCGCAGAACGTCCGGCTCTTCGTGGCGAACGCCCGGGAGGCCGCGCCGCACCTCCGGGCGGTGCTGATGCCGGTGATCCCCAATGTGCGGGCCGCGACGGACACCGCGTTCGGGGCCCAGTGCGCGCGCTTCAACGAGCTGCTGGCCAAGGCCGTCGCCGAGCTGTCCGTCCCCGGCTCGCCGTTGCTGCTGGCCTCCGAGCCGGAGGGGTGGGACATCGAGGGCGCCACCCATGACGGGACACACCCCTCGCAGCGGGGCGAGCGGCTGCTGGCGGGGGCGTTCGCCGGCGCGATGCACCAGGCGTGGGGCGTCGGCGGGCGGTATGCCGCAACCGAGGTGCGGGAGGCCGTGCCGACGCCGTGAGTGGAGCGGCCTGCGGTACCGGCCGGCCGCTCGTGACGTGCTCAGGAAGGTAGCGGCGCCGTCCATGAGTCGGCCAGCGCGCAGAGGTCGGCCAGCGCGGCTTCCGTGCGAGCGCGGTCGCCGGTGACCAGGAAGTCGGTCCGCAGGCCCGCGTAGGCGCTGTTCAGAAACGTGGCGCTGACCTGCGCGGGGCCGGCGGCGAGGCCGCGGGCGCGGAAGGCGCCGGCGACGAACTCGGCGCGGTCCGCGAGGAACTTCGGGACCCGGCCGCCGAGCCGGCCGGCCGCCGCCAGCCCCTCGATCTCGTGGAGGAGGCGGGTGGCGCCGAGGTGTGCGGGCTCCAGTTGGCGCCGCCAGGAGTCCCGGACGAGCCCGCCGATGCCGCGCGAGACGTCGTCCCAGCCCTCGGTGGCACGCAGCTGGGCGTGCTGGAGCTCGTCCAGCCGCGCGAGAACGGCCGTGAGGAGGTCGTCCTTGTCCGCGAAGTGGTGGGTGAGCACCCGGGTGCTGTGCCCGAGCGCCCGGGCCAGCGGGCGCAGCGAGAGATTGACGAGTCCGGTCTCGGCGAGGTGGCCGAGGGCCGCGTCGAGGATCTCGGTGCGGCGGTGGGGGTCGCGGGGCCTGGCCATCGGTCGGACTCCTCGGGGGCGGGATCGCTGGGCGAACGGGGCTCCGGGCGCCGCGAGCCGCGCGGGACCTGCGCGGACCCGCCACCCACCCTAATGAACGTCGGCGACTTGACTTCTCGTCAGGCACACGGGCGACACCGGCGCCGTCCCGCGGCACCGTCCACAGGTCCTTGCTTCGAGCGCACTCCAGGGCGTTGGCTGAGGAACCATGAAGTACACGCAGCTCGGACGCACCGGACTCAAGGTCAGCCGACTCGTCCTCGGCACGATGAACTTCGGACCCCAGACGGACGAGGCCCAGAGCCACACCCTCATGGACGCGGCGCAGAGCGCGGGCGTCAACTTCTTCGACACCGCCAACGTCTACGGTTTCGGCGCCGACAAGGGCCGCACGGAGGAGATCGTCGGCTCCTGGTTCGCCAAGGGCGGCGACCGGCGGGACAAGACCGTGCTGGCCACCAAGGGCTACGCCAACATGGCGCCGGAGGGCGGCCCGGTCTGGCCCAACCACGACAAGCTCTCCGCGCTCAACATCCGCCGCTCGGTCGACGCCAGCCTCAAGCGCCTGCGCACCGACCACATCGACCTCTACCAGTTCCACCACGTCGACCGGGACACGCCCTGGGACGAGATCTGGCAGGCGATGGACGTCCTGGTCCAGCAGGGCAAGGTCCTCTACGTCGGCTCCTCCAACCACGCCGGCTGGCACCTCGCGCGCGCCAACGAGACCGCCGCCCGTCGCGGGACATACGGCCTGGTCAGCGAGCAGTGCCTGTACAACCTCGCCGAGCGGCGCGCCGAGATGGAGGTCATTCCGGCCGCCGAGGGCTACGGCCTGGGCGTGATCCCCTGGTCGCCGCTGCACGGCGGGCTGCTGGGCGGCGCGCTGCGCAAGGAGCGCGAGGGCGGCGGGGCCCGCTCGGCCGTCGGGCGCTCGGCCGAGGCCCTCGCCAACTCCACGGTCCGCGCCCGGATCCAGTCCTACGAGGACCTGCTCGACAAGCACGGCCTGGCGCCCGGCGAGACCGCGCTGGCCTGGCTGCTCTCCCGTCCCGGCGTCACCGGCCCGATCGTCGGCCCGCGCACCGAGGAGCAGCTCTCCTCCGCGCTGCGCGCCGTCGAGCTGACCCTCACGGACGAGCTCCTCGCCTCGCTCGACGAGATCTTCCCCGGGCCGGGGCCGAGCCCGGAGGCCTTCGCCTGGTGAACGGTCCGGGCGCCCGGAGCCGGCGACGGCCGGATACCGGGCGTCCGTCGGCGGCCGCGGTGGTGGCCGCCTCGTTCGCTGCCGGTGCCGGTGCCGGTGGCGCCACGGGTGTGCTCAGCGCAGCGCCGCCGCCACGACCACGACGACGAGCAGCACGGCGAGAAGTCCGGACATGATCCGGTTACGGGTCTTGGGATCCACCCTCTGAGCGTAACCGGGGCAGATCCGAACGTTTCATCGGCCCATGGAGGGGCGGCCGGGAGCCCGGCGGCTCAGTGGCTCAGGGGCCAGGATCCCACCGCCTCGTACCGGGGGTGGTGGCCCGCCTCGCCCGAGCCGGGCAGCCGGCTGTGCATCAGGGCGAGGGTGTCGACGGTCCAGGGGGTGCCGGCGAACTCCTTGAGGGCGTCCGCGTAGGGACGCAGGTCCAGGTGCGGGACCCGGTTCCGGGCCAGCGTGAGGTGCGGGGTGTACGGGCGGTGCTCGTCGTCCATGGCGAGCCCGGCCCGGCGGCCCGCCGCCGACGCCGAGTCGGCGAGCCGGCGCATGGCGGGGCGGTCGCCGTCCGCCCCGGCCCACACCACCCGGTCCGAGAAGCGGCCGCCGCCGGCGATCCGCAGCGCGTAGGGGTCACGGCGGTGGGCGGCGCGGGCCAGTCGCTCCCGGAGCTGCGGCACGACGTCCTCGGGCACCTCGCCGTAGAAGGCCAGGGTGAAGTGCCAGCCCTCGCGGCCGGTCCACCGCAGCCGGTCGGCGGCCGGGAGCGCCCTCAACCGCGCGACCTCGGCGGCCAGTTCCTCCAGCGCGTGAGCGGAGGGCAGGACGGCGGCGAAGAGTCTCATGCGGCCAGTGTGGCGCAGCGCACCCGGGGTCCGGGGGAATCCGGGGGTGCGGCCGGAACCGGCCCCGGCCGGGGCCCGGCCGCGCGGGCTTGTACGGGCCCCGCGCGGCCCCGTCCCAGGAAGTGATCCGAACGACACCCCCTCTAGGCGGCCGGCGTCAGATCCTTCTCCGTGGACGCGGCGCGCCCACAGTCCCGGGGGACGACGGCGAGGTGCCGGCGGCCGCGGCGCAGGTCGACCTGGAGGCGCAGACCGCCCACCCGCGCGAGGATCAGCCCGATGACGACCGCGGCACCCATGGAGATCGCGCCGCCCACCACGAAGCCGGTCCGGGCGCCGAAAGTGTCGGTGACCCAGCCGACGAGGGGGGCGCCGAGCGGCGTGCCGCCCACGAAGACCATCATGAACAGGCTCATCACCCGGCCCCGCATCAGCGGATCGGTGGCCATCTGGATACTCGAATTGGCGGTGACGTTGATCGTCAGCCCGACCATGCCGATCGGGGCGAGCAGCGCAGCGAAGACCCAGAACGAGGGGGCGAGCGCGGCGGCGATCTCCAGGGCGCCGAAGACCAGCGCGGCACCGACCAGCAGTCGCAGCCGGGAGCGGGCCCGGCGGGCCGCGAGCAGCGCGCCGATCAGCGAACCGGCCGCCATCAGCCCGTTGAACAGGGAGTAGGTGCCGGCGCCCTGGTGGTAGACGTGATGGGCGAACGCGGTCAGCCAGATCGGGAAGTTGAAGCCGAAGGTCCCGATGAAGCCGACCAGCACGATGGGCCAGATCAGGTCGGGCCGCCCGGAGACATACCGCAGGCCCTCCCGCAGCTGCCCCTTGCTGCGCGGCACCCGCACCACCTCGTGCAGCTCGGACGTCCGCATCATCAGCAGTCCGGCGATCGGGGCGAGGAACGACAGACCGTTGAACAAGAAGGCCCAGCCGCTGCCGAACGCGGTGATCAGCACACCGGCGACGGCCGGCCCGACCAGCCGCGCCGACTGGAAGTTGGCGGAGTTGAGGCTGACGGCGTTGCGCAGCTCGTCCTGGCCGACCATCTCGGAGACGAACGCCTGCCGGCAGGGGTTGTCGACGACGGTGACCATGCCGAGGGCGAAGGCGACCAGGTAGACGTGCCAGACCTGCACCTGCCCGCTGAGCGTGAGCACGGCGAGGGCCAGGCCGGTCAGGCCCATGGCTGACTGGGTCAGGAACAACAGGGTCCGCTTGGCGAAGCGGTCGGCGATGACGCCGCCGTAGAGGCCGAAGAGCAGCATCGGCAGGAACTGCAGCGCGGTGGTGATGCCGACCGCGGTGGAGGAGCCGGTGAGGCTGAGCACCAGCCAGTCCTGGGCGATGCGCTGCATCCAGGTGCCCGTGTTGGACACCATCTGGCCGGTGGCGAAGAGGCGGTAGTTACGTATGCGGAGCGAGCTGAACGTGCCCTTGCGCGGTGTGGCGGCGGGGCCGGCGGCGAGCGCCGGGGCGGGGCCCGGGGCGGTCGCGGTCGCGTCGTCGGAGACCGTGTCGTCGTGGGAGTTCGGTGCGGGGGCGGAGTGTGCTCCGGATCCCGTACTCAAAGTGGGTTCGCCTCCTCGGCTTCGGGGGTTCTACAACTGTGCGAGCTTCTCCAGCACGGGCGCGGCGGCCCGCACCTTCGCCCACTCGTCCTCGTCCAGCCCGGAGGCCAGCTCGGCGAGCCAGGCGTTGCGCTTGCGACGGCTCTCCTCGAGCATCGCCTCGGCCTGTTCGGTCTGGGTGACGACCTTCTGACGGCGGTCGTCGGGGTGCGGTTCGAGCCGGACCAGTCCCTTGGCCTCCAGCATGGCCACGATGCGCGTCATCGACGGCGGCTGCACGTGCTCCTTGCGAGCCAGCTCCCCGGGGGTGGCGTGGCCGCAGCGGAACAGGGTGCCGAGCACCGACATCTCGGTGGGGCTCAGCGATTCGTCGACCCGCTGGTGCTTGAGACGGCGCGACAGGCGCATCACGGCGGACCGCAGCGCGTTCACCGCGGCGGCGTCGTCTGGGGGCACCTCACGGCCGTCAGGCTCGGGGCGGGACAGTTCCGGCATGTTCCTTAGCGTAACTCATTACCTTAGCTAAGGAGAGCGCGGGTCCCCCTGTGATTCACCCGAACGAGTGAGGGCGCGTAGGAAAGTGACGCGCCTGACGGCAGGGGGACGGGACCGTGTGCGCATGGGAACGCAGGTGCTCAGCGTGCGGGTGGACGGGGAACTGCTGGAGCGCATCCGGCAGCATGCCGCAAAACGCGGAATGAGCGTCCAGGACTATGTGGTCCGGACGCTCATCCGCGAGGACTTCGACGAGCGGTTCCAGTCCTCGCTCGACAAGTCGGAAAAGCTGGGGTTCCAGTAGCTACTTGACCCCGAGGGCGACCTCGATCGGGTGGAGCAGGAAGTAGACCAGGAAGAAGAATCCGACGACGTTCAGCAGCCAGGGGATCTCCTTGAAGCGCCCGGTCGCCGTGCGCAGCAGGATGAAGGCCAGGACACCGAGGCCGATGCCGTTGGTGATGCTGTAGGTGAACGGCATCGCGACCATCGTCAGGAACGCCGGGATGCCCACGGTGAAGTCGTTCCAGTCGATGGCCTTCACGTTCGAGGCCATGATCAGGAAGCCGACGACCACCAGCGCGGGCGTCGCGGCCTGCGCGGGGACCACGGTCGCCAGCGGCGTGAAGACCAGCGCCAGCAGGAAGAGGCCGCCGGTCATCAGGTTCGCCAGGCCCGTGCGGGCGCCCTCACCGACGCCGGCGGTGGACTCCACGAAGCAGGTGTTGGCCGAGGCGGAGCCGAAGCCGCCGCCCGCGACGGCGATGCCGTCGACCATGAGGATCCGGCCCATGTTCGGCAGCTGGCCGGTCTCGTTGTCCAGCAGACCGGCCTCCTCGCCGACGCCGATGATGGTGCCCATCGCGTCGAAGAAGCCGGACAGCAGCACGGTGAAGACGAACAGGCAGCCGGTGAGCACACCGACGTCCTTGAAGCCGCCGAACAGGCTGATCTGCCCGATCAGCCCGAAGTCCGGGGTGTCGATGATCTTGCTCGGCACGTTCGGGACCGCCAGCCCCCAGGCCGCGTCCGGGATGGTCACCAGCGCGTTGATGACGATCGCGACGACGGCCATGCTGACCATGCCGATCAGGATCGCGCCCTTGGTCTTGCGCACGACCAGCACGAACATCAGCACCAGACCGGCCACGAAGACCAGCACCGGCCAGCCCTGGAGCTGCCCGCCCTGACCGAGGCCCAGCGGGACGGTGGTGTGCGCGGCGTCCGGGTTACGCGTCACGAAGCCCGCGTCGACCAGGCCGATCAGCGAGATGAACAGACCGATGCCGATGGCGATGGCGCGCCGCAGCCCGTTGGGGATCGCGTCCATCACCCGCTGCCGCAGACCCGAGGCGACCAGGATCATCAGCACCAGACCGGCGAGCACGACCATGCCCATCGCGTCCGGCCAGCTCATCTTGGGCGCGAGCTGCAGCGACACCACGGCGTTGATGCCCAGGCCCGCGGCGACGGCGATCGGGACGTTGCCGATGACGCCCATCAGGACCGTGCTCAGACCGGCCATCAGCGCGGTGGCGGTGACCAGCTGGGCGTTGTCGAGGTGGTGGCCGAATTTGTCGACGCCGGAGCCGAGGATGATCGGGTTCAGCACGATGATGTAGGCCATCGCGAAGAACGTCGCGAGTCCGCCGCGCAGTTCGCGGCCGATCGTCGACCCCCGCTCGGAGATCTTGAAGAAGCGGTCGAAGGCGCTGGCAGGCGGCTTCGGGCCGGGGTTCGTGAGGGTGTCGACCGGCGGGGTGGCCGAGGGGGACATGCGGACCTCAGAGGGACGGGCCTGGGCAGGCGTGGGGGCCCGAGGGCCCGGAACACAGACAGGTACGGAAACAGAAGCAGGAGAAGAGGGATCAGATTGGATGAATCGACGATCCCATCCAGTCAGATCCAGAAAGGTTCAGTATGAATAAACAATTCGTTGATCGCTATCTCCGCGCGTAGACCCTTGGGGCGCGCGTCGTCCCGCGTGCCGTCCGTCCCTCGCAGCCCCCGCGGCCGCCTCCCCCACGCCGCCCGCGGTCCCCGCTCCCGGCCCCCGTAAGCTGGGCGCCATGTGGAAGAAGTCCGAACTGCGCGAGGCCCCGGCGCCTCTGGAGGGCCCCGTCGTCGGCACGGTCACCGGCGGCACCATCATCTGGTTCGTGCTCTTCCTCGGCCAGCTCCCCTTCTACGGCTGGTACGCCGACCACGGCCACGCCTGGTGGGTGTGGACCTGCCTGGCCGGCGGCGGCCTGGGCCTGGTGGGCATCTGGTACGTCCGCAGGCGCGACGCCGCCATCAAGCGGGCCGCGGCGGCCGCCGACGCCGCCTCCTGAGCGCGGCACCCGCCCGTAGCGGACCGCGCCCGCACCCGCCCGTCCAGCGGGTGAAGTGGACATCGCGCCCGTAACGTCGAGGGCATGACGGAGCGGGCGAGGGCCGACACCGAGCATCACGGGCCCGGCGGCGAGCCGGCTCGCCGGCCCGTCCGGGAGCCGGTCCACCCCGGGCTGAGCGCCGCCGAGGTCGCGGAGCGGGTCTCCCGGGGCGAGGTCAACGACGTTCCCGTACGGTCCTCCCGCTCGACCGCCGAGATCGTCCGCGCCAACGTCTTCACCCGCTTCAACGCGATCATCGGCGTGCTGTTCGTGATCATCCTGATCGTCGGGCCGCTCCAGGACGGCCTGTTCGGCTTCGTGATCGTCGCCAACACCGGCATCGGCATCGTCCAGGAGCTCCGGGCCAAGCGGACGCTGGACAACCTGGCGGTGATCAGCGAGGCCCGGCCGACCGTGCGGCGCGACGGTGACGACGTGCGGATCCCCACCGCCGAGGTCGTCCTCGGCGACGTCCTGGTCCTCGGCCCCGGCGACAAGGTCATCGTCGACGGCGAGGTGCTGGAGTCCGACGGGCTGGAGATCGACGAATCGCTGCTGACCGGCGAGGCCGACCCGGTCCTGAAGAAGCCGGGCCGGCCGGTGATGTCGGGCAGCTTCGTGGTGGCGGGCTCCGGCGCGTTCACCGCGACCAAGGTGGGCCGGGAGGCGTACGCGGCCCAGCTCGCCGAGGAGGCCAGCCGCTTCACCCTGGTCCACTCCGAACTGCGCACCGGCATCAGCCAGATCCTCAAGTACGTGACCTGGATGATGATCCCGACCGCGATCGGCCTCGTCCTGAGCCATCTGCTGACCCTCGGGCTGCCGGGCGACGAGGCGATCCGGCGGATGGTCGCCGGGATCGTGCCGATGATCCCCGAGGGCCTGGTGCTGCTCACCTCCGTCGCCTTCGCGATCGGCGTCATCCGGCTCGGGCGTAAGAAGTGCCTGGTCCAGGAATTGCCCGCGATCGAGGGGCTGGCCCGGGTCGACGTGGTCTGCCTGGACAAGACCGGCACGCTCACCGAGGGCGGGATGGACGTCCGGGCGCTGCGGGTCCTCGACGGCGACGAGGCGTACGCCGCACAGGTCCTGGGCGCGCTGGGCGCCTCCGACCCACGGCCCAACGCCTCCCTCCAGGCCATCATCGACTCCTATGCGGCGGACGGCTCCTGGCACTGCACCGGGTCGCTGCCGTTCTCCTCCGCCCGCAAATACAGCGGCGCGACCCTCGGCGGCCCGGACGGCGCGCCCACCGCCTGGCTGCTCGGCGCCCCCGATGTGCTGCTGCCGCCGGGCGACCACCGCCTCGCCGACGTCGACGACCTCAACGCGCGGGGCCTGCGGGTGCTGCTGCTGGCCCGGGCCGCACGCGCGCTGGACGATCCCGAGGTCGCCCGGGACGTGCGGCCCGTCGCGCTGGTCGTGCTGGAGCAGCGGCTGCGCCCGGACGCCCCCGGCACGCTGCGCTACTTCGCGGAGCAGGACGTCCGGGCGAAGGTCATCTCCGGTGACAACGCCGTGTCGGTCGGCGCGGTGGCCGCCCACCTGGGACTGCCCGGTGCCGACGCCCCGGTGGACGCGCGCGAACTGCCGTCCGACCGGGTCGCGATGGCGGCCGCGCTCGACGAGGCCGCGGTCTTCGGGCGCGTCACCCCGCAGCAGAAGCGGGACATGGTCGCCGCCCTCCAGTCGCGCGGCCACACGGTCGCGATGACCGGGGACGGCGTCAACGACGTCCTCGCCCTCAAGGACGCCGACATCGGCGTCGCGATGGGCTCCGGCTCCGAGGCGACCCGCGCCGTCGCCCAGATCGTGCTGCTCGACAACAGCTTCGCCACGCTGCCGTCGGTCGTCGCCGAGGGCCGCCGGGTGATCGGCAACATCACCCGGGTCGCCACCCTCTTCCTCACCAAGACCGTCTACTCGGTCCTCCTGGCGATCCTGGTGGCCTGCTGGCAGATCCCCTATCCGTACCTGCCGAGGCATCTGACCCTGCTGTCCACCCTGACCATCGGCATCCCCGCGTTCTTCCTGGCGCTGGCCCCCAACAAGGAGCGCGCCCGCCCGCACTTCGTCCGCCGGGTCATGCGGTACGCCATCCCCTCCGGCCTGATCACGGGCGCCGCCGCCTTCGTCACCTACCTGCTGGCCCGCGGCTACTACACCGGCCCCGGCTCCCTCTCGGCCGAGACCAGTGCCGCCACCCTGACCCTCTTCCTCGCCGCCCTGTGGGTCCTGGCGATCATCGCCCGCCCGTACACCTGGTGGCGGATCGCGCTGGTCCTGGCGATGGGCCTGGGCTTCGTCCTCGTCCTGGTCACCCCCTGGCTCCAGCGCTTCTTCGCCCTGCGCCTGGTCGGCACGACGATGCCCTGGGCAGCCGTCGCGATCGCGGTGGCGGCGGCGGTGCTGCTGGAGATCGCCTGGCGGTGGGTGGGCCGGCGCTTCCCGGCCTGAGCACGGGGCCCGGGCCCCGCCCGCCGGCATCCGCCCCGCCTCCCCTAGAGTCCGTGCACATGACATTCCAGACGGGGGACCGCGGGTACGAGCTGCTGGCGCGCTCGCACCACTCCAGCCACTCCAGCCACTCCAGTTACAGCCGTCACAGCCACTACTCCACCGGCCACGGCTCCGCCGCCGGTATCGACGCCGGCGGCTGGGCGCTGCTCGCGGTCGGCACCGTCCTCGGCGTCGGCTGGGCCCTCGTCAAACGGCGGTTGCGCGCCCGCTGAGGCGGCCCGGATCCCGGCCCGGTCCGGGGTTGCCCACCCGGTGCCCCGCGTCCGGCCGCCCCACTACACTCCGGCCCCATGACACTCCACTCGGGGGACCTGGCGTACAGGGTGCTGGCAAGCTCGCATCACCACTACCACCGCCACACCGGCGGCTCCTACGGCGGCACCGGTGACGGCACCCTCGACTGGTGGGTGTGGCCGCTCCTCACCCTCTCCGCGCTCGTCGTCATCTGGAGCCTCGTCAAGCGCCTCCGCTCGAACTGACCCCGCGCCGCCGGGCGCGGCACGGCGTCAACGGGCTTGCGGCTTCCGTTACGTCAACTCCTACGGTCGTTCCCGTGGCCGGAGAAACCGGCCCGGCGAGGGAGACGCGACATGGCCTGGTCGATCTCGGAGGTGACCCGGATGTCCGGGGTGACGTCCCGGACGCTGCGGCATTACGACGAGATCGGTCTGCTGCCGCCCGCGTGGATCGGGAGCAACGGGCACCGCTACTACGAGGAAGCCGATCTGCTGCGGCTGCAACAGATTCTGCTGATGCGGGAGTTGGACCTGGGGCTGCGCGAGATCCAGGCGGTCCTGGACAGCAGGCTCGACCGGGTGGCCGTGCTCCGCGAGCACCACCAGCGGCTGCTGGCGGAGCGGGACCGGCTGGAGACGCTGGCCCGTACGGTCGGCCGGACCCTCGCCGAACTGGAGGAAGACAAGGACGGCAACCGCATGACGAAGATCAACAGGCCGGAGAACCTGTTCGAGGGGTTCGAGCCCCGGCCCGAGCAGGAGGCCGAGGTCCGCGAACGGTGGCCCGCGCAGTGGGCGGAGTCCCGGCGGGCCGCCGGGACGATGACCGCGGAGGACACCGAGCGGTGGCAGCGCGAGGTGACGGCGCAGATGATCCGCCTCGCGGAGCACATGGTGGCCGGCACGCCGGTCACCGACCCCGCGGTGCAGGCCGAGATCGACACCCACTACCAGGGCGTCCGCCGCTTCTGGACCCCGACCGCGTGCGGGTACAAGGGCCTGGCCCGGACCTACGTCGACGACCCGCAGTTCCGCACGAACTTCGACAAGATCGCCGAGGGGCTGGCCGCCTACCAGCGCGACGCGATGGACGTCTACGCCGACGCCCGCCTGAGCTGACCGACGGCTCATCCGCCGGGGTGCTGCAGACCCCCGGCGACAGCCGGCTCTCCCCCGCCCTGCGTTCACACCCGCACCTCGGGACCCGTTCTCCTCACACGGGACAGGCGGCCCGGGAGCGTCGTAGGGTGCGGCCATGTACGTAGTGGACTTCGTGGAATTCCCCTCCGACTCGACCGCCGCCTCGGGCCGTTTCTTCCAGGAGGCGTTCGGCTGGACACCCACCGAATACGGCCCCACCTACTCCGACATCGGCGGCGCCGGCGTCGGACTGGGGTTCCAGGCCGATCCGAAGGATCAGACCGCCGCGCCGCTGGTGGCCATCCGCACCGACGACCTGGAGGCGGCCCGGACCGCCGTCGAGACGGCCGGCGGTGCGATCACCCTGGAGCCGTTCGCCTTCCCCGGAGGGCGGCGCTTCCACTTCCGCGAGCCGGGCGGCAGTGAACTGGCGGTGTGGCAGCCCGCCGACTGACCGCCGCGGCCCGGCCCGCACACCGTTCCTCAGTCGAGGGCCCATTCCGCTTCCCGCTCCTCCCGCTCCTCCCGCTCCTCCCGCCAGGAACGGTGCGCGGCCGCGATCCGCTCCCGCGCTTCGGCCGGGGATGTCACAGGGCGCATGCGCCGGCGCCGGATCGCCCCGCCCCGGAAGGCGGCCTGGAGGACGGGCGCGTCGGCCGCCTCCCGGGGACGTCACAGCAACTCGCCCCCGGACACGGGGAGAACGGGCTGCGGGGCGGACGAGAGGGCTCCTGCGGGAGGGCGGGCGGGATCGCGAGAGGCATGGCGGCATCATCCCGCCGCCCGGAGGAGGGCGGCGGGAGCGCTGCGCGCCCGGCCTCCGCTCAGTCGAACCAGCGCGCCCGCGCCAGCTCCTCCCCCCGTTCCGCGTCCTCCAGCAGGGCCGCGACCTCGAAGCGGCGCGGCCACTGACCGGCCGCCCAGGCCAGCCCCGCCGCCACGCCCTCCAGGGTCGCCGCGTGCACCGTGCCGTCCGGGGTCCGGCGCCAGTCCAGCTCGGCGGCGCCGCCGGGGCCGTCGACGAGCAACTCCTCGTGCTCCAGGTACGCCTCGGGGGTGGCGGCGCCGAGGAGGGCCCGTACGGCCTGCGGCACCTCGTGGCGCACCCCCTCGGAGCGGACCGCGGCGCCGAGCGCCTCGCTCAGCCGCGGCACCTGGAGCAGCTCCGCCAGCGCGGCGGCGCGCGCCGGGCGCACCGGCAGCAGGGCCAGGTCGCCGGCCAGCGGCATCAGGTCCGGCGCGTCGGCGGCCACCGCGTCGGCCGCGTCCACCACCCGGACCTCCCGGTCGACCACGGCCCGCAGCTCGTCCGGCAGGGTCACCCGGTCGGGGTCGAGACCGGCCAGCATGCCGTAGAGGGCGTGCAGTTGGGCCGCGCCGACGGGCAGGTCCGGGTCGGCGAGCCGGGAGAGCAGCTCCGCCGCGCCGCCCGGCTCGTCCAGGAGCGCGGCCACCGAGGTGCGCACCCCGAGCGCCCGCAGTACCTGCGCGTCGACCTCCCCGGCGTCCGCGGACTCGTACAGCCCGGCCAGCAGCGCGTCCCCGCCGGCGGACCGCAGACCCGCCGGCCGGCGCCCGTCCAGCACCGGATGTCCACGCAGCCACCAGGCGGTGTACGGGCGGACCGACTCGGTGGTGCCGTCGGGGAGCAGGACCCGCACGGGCGCGGTCAGGGCGTCCCGCAGCGGCGGTTGGGACAGCATCGCCAGCACCTGGGGCCAGGCGTCGTCGTCGACCAGGTCGAGGTCGCGGACCGCGACGAGTTCGGTCACCACCGGCGGTACGGGGGTCTGCGGCAGCGTGTCGAGGACGTCCTCGCACCACACGTCCACCGCGTCCAGCAGGCCCACGTCGTCCGGCTCGGCGAAGTCCCCGTCCCGCGGCTCCATCTCGTCCGGGTCGAGCACGACATCGGTGGCCCGGACCAGCGCGAAGGCGGCCATGACGCCCACGGCCGTCAGCGGCTGCTCACCCCACCGGTCCACCAACTCGCCGTCACAGGCGGCGAGTTCCCCCTCCCGGATGACCTGCTCGAAGGCGCTGCCCGGGTACACCAGCTCGCCGGCGGGCGCCGGCTCACCGTCCTCGTCGGGCAGCGCGAGGGCCCCGAGCCAGGGCTCGTCACCCGGCGCGAGGCGGGCGTCCCGGACCAGGCCGAGCACCGTTTCGGCCAGCTCCTCGGCCCCCAGCGGGGCGCCGCCCGTCTCGTCGGCGAAGACGTCGTAGGCGTCCTCGTCCGCGTCCAGGGAGTTCGCCACGGCAGCCCGCACCTGGGGCGTGGTCAGCACCGCGCGCGGGGCGGCCGGGGTGGCGCCCAGCTTCTCCAGCAGCGGGTGCACCGCGTCGGGGTGGGCGACCTTCAGGCCGAGCCGGGCCAGCGTGCGGTGCCGCGCCGCGGCGTCCTCGCCGGAGCCGGGCGGCGGCAGCAGCACCTGACGCGGCCCGATCGTGGTCCGTACGGCGTGCGCCCCGCCGGGGCCCTGGCCCGCCGTCCCCGCCAGCGGCACCGGCAGCCCGCTGAGCAGGTCCGGGTCGGTGCCGGCCAGCGCGTCGTAGAGCCGCCACCACCAGCCGGGCGACCGCTCGACGCCCGCCAGCCGGTCGACCATCTCCCCGAGCGGCACCCGGGCCACGCCCAACGCCCGCAGCTCCGGACGGCGTTCGAGGCCGGCCGGCAGCAGGCTCGGGAACAGCTCGGCCAGCACCCCGACCGTCGCCGCGCCCGCGCCCTCCACCAGCTCGGCGTCCACCGGCCGCAGCACATAGCGGTCCACGCCGCCGTCGTCCGCGTCCCACTCGCCCGCCGCCTCGGGCTCGGCCTCCGCACCGTCCCGCGGCGCGCCCGCACTCGGCAGGAACCGCACCCGCGGCAGCAGTTCCAGCACCTGGCGGCGCAGCTCACCGTCGAGGCCGCCCTTGCCCAGCGGCCCCGGCACCAGGTCGAGGGTGCCGGTCGACACCGGCTGCCACGCGCCCAGCAGCGCGGTGTAGACCGCGGCCGCCCGGCCCACCAGGAAGTCGGCCAGCGGCCCCGGGGCGACGTGCCGCCGGGTCGGCTCCAACGGGAAGGAGGCGATCAGCAGCGCGGGCAGGCCCAGCGGCTCATCGGTCGGTGTCGGCGCGTGCACGACCGGCGCCGTCCCCGGCCGGGCCGGCGCCCCCTCGCCGTCCACCGGCACCGCCCAGGTCACCGACCAGACCGGCCGCAGCCGCTCCTCGACCGGCCGGTCCGCCAGCAGCGCGGCGTCCAGCGGCCCGCTGTCGCTCGCCACCCGCCACCGGGTGGCGCCCCGCTCGCTGTCCTCGATCAGGACGTACGCACCGTCCTGCCGGCGCCGCAACTCCCGTACGCCCTCGGGCGTCTCGACCACGACCTCGGCCAGCCCCGGCAGCGTCAGCAGCAGCGCCGCGTCGATGTCGGCCAGCAGCCGCCCGGCGAGATCCTGCGCCGCGACGTCCCGCAGCGGCAGCACGACGGCGGTGTCGTACCCCTCGGGCGCGCCGCCCTCCGCGGGCAGCGGCAGCCGCAGCAGCGGAACGTGCCCGTCCCGGCGGCGCAGTTCCCCGCCCAGGCCGGGGCTGTGCGCCGCCACCTCCTCCGCCATCGCCCGGGCCTCGGCCAGCGACCAGCGCACGCCGCCGGTACGGCCCACCAGCGCCGGCTCGTCGCTCACGGACAGCACCGCGGCGAACCCCACACCGAACCGGCCGACCGCCCCGGCCGCCGCACTCGGCTCCCGCTTCGCGGAGGCCCGCAGCGTCGACAGCGACTCGACACCGGTGGCGTCCAGCGGGGCACCGGTGTTGGACGCGACGAGCACGGCGGGCGCGTCGCGGTCGGCCGCGTGCAGGGTCAGCCGGAGCCGCCCGGCGACGCCCGCGCGGGCCGCCGAGTCCGCCGCGTTCTGCGCCAGCTCCACGACGAGCCGGTCACGGTAGCCGCCGAGCGCGAGGTCCTCCTCGGCGTTGGCGTCCTCCCGGAACCGTGCCGGCGACGCGGCCCACGCATCCAGCACGCCCCGCCGGAGCCGCCCCGTCCCGAACGGATCTCCGGCCGCGCCTCGCACCCAGGACGTAGCTGTCACTGTCCGTCTCCCTCGTCTGTTCGCGTGCCATGACGGTATCGCCCCACGTTGCCGGGTCCCGCGCCGTGGTTCTTCCGTGGGTTCTTCCCGCCTTCGGCGGGAGCGGGGTGGTTGTGGGGTGGGACCCCGGTCGCTGTGTGGGGGTGGCGGGGGCAGGGGCTCCGGGGTGGGTGTGTGGACTGCTTCGCTTTACGTCCACACACCCACCCCTCCGCCCCTGCCCCCTCCCGTAGTTGTAGGGCCCCACCCCGGTGGGGGATGAGTCAAAGACAAAAACCAGAAGCTCGGCCCATCCACGAGGAGGCCGAGCTTCTGGCTTTTGACCACTCCCCCCACCGGACGGGGGCGCCGATCCGGACGGGAGGGGGCGGGCCGGAGGGGCCTGTGTTGTGGACGTAAAGCGAAGCAGTCCACAACACAGGCCCCGCAGGACCTCCACCGCCACCACCACACACCACAGGCGCCCCCGCCCAACCACACCCCACCCCGCCGAAGGCGAAACGGCACCCCCCGCCGAAGGCGAACGGCGCCGCAGCCAAATACGTGGGAAGGGCCGCCACACTCAGCTGTGGCCAAGCTCCTCCGCCGGCCCCGACTCCTCCACCGAGCCCCCGTCCCGCTCGGGACGCAACGCCAGCGGTTCGACGACGGTCTCGTCCACCACCGGCGCGGCCGGCCGCGGCGGCTTCGGCATGACGGCGGCCTCGGAGTGCGCCCCGCAGCCGTAGGCGAGGGAGACGACCCGGCCGTCGGCGGGGGCGAACTCATTGGCGCAGACCCCGAAGGCCTGGCGCAGGGAGCCGGTGAGCGGGGTGAGGAAGCCGCAGGTCACACACGTGGCGGGGGCCGCCTGGGCCATCGGGGACTTCGACCCGTAGGCGTCTTCCCAGCGGTCGGCCGCGGTGTGCAGGCCGTAGCGGGACAGGACCCGGGCGCGGCGCATGCCCAGTTCCTCGGCGACGGCCGCGATGCCGCCGCGGTCGGGGGCGGGCTGGATCGCGGGCGAGCCGGGCAGGACGGTCGCCTCCTCGGTGTCCGCGACCTCGGCGGCCATACCCTCCGCGACGACGGAGTTCGGCGGCGGGACGTCGTCGCCGGTGAAGCCGGGCTCCAGCCGCAGGTCGTCGGCCTCGGTGGGCAGCAGGTCGCCGGGGCCCATGTCGCCGGGGCGCAGCCGCTCGCTCCACGGGACCCACTCCGGCGCGAGCAGCGCGTCCGGGCCGGGCAGCAGCACCGTCTCGTCGAGCGTGACGACCTTGGCGCGGGAGGCCCGGGCGACCGTCACGGCCCAGCGCCAGCCGCGGTAGCCGGGCTCGTTGCAGGCGAAGAGGTGGGTGACGACGCGGTCCCCGTCGGCGACGGCATCGATGTGGTCGCCGACCATGCCGGGCAGCGCGGCCTCCTTCGCCGCCTCCCGGGCGAGGTCGACCGCCTCGGCGCACAGGCGGTCAGGGGTACGGCTTCGCATCGCAGCACTCACAAGAATCGATTCTCTCTTCTACGCCGTCTCACGAGCGCGCCAGCCGGAGCTGTCCTTGTCCTGTCCGGACGACCGGCGGTACCGGGGCGGGCGGAGCGGACCTGGGGACCGCGTCGACGTCCGCGCCCGGTCGTTTCGGTCGAGCGCGCCTCTCACGTCCCATTCTGCGGGATCGCGAGGAGGCACGCGGCCAAAAACGACCGCCGGTGGCGCGCTACACACGCTACCCCTTCAGCGGTGTACGACCCCTCGGCGGGAGTGGCAAATGTCCGCGGGAGCGGTCGCGGGGCGGTGCGCCTCGCGCGCCAGCGCGGAGAAAGTGCCCTCTCGTGGGCGAGTTGGGGCAGTATGGCCGGGTGGCTTCCGTAAGGGTGTCGAAGGTGTTGCGGACCTCCCGGACGTCGGCACGGACGCCGTCCGGGGGGTCGCGCGCCTCTACGCGGAGCGGATACGGGGGCGGCCGGGCGCGCCGGGCGGGGCGCGCTCTGGGCCGGGCGCTGCACCGCCCGTTCACCGGCGCGGCGCGCGGACTGCGGCGCGCCACGCATGCGCAGGGCGCGGGCGAATCGGGTCTGGGCAAGCTGATCGAGCTGCACGCGGTGAATTCCGCCGGCGACATGATGATCACGGTCGCGCTGGCCTCGACGGTGTTCTTCTCGGTGCCGACGAACGAGGCACGGGGCCGGGTGGCGCTGTATCTGGCGGTCACCATGGCGCCGTTCGCGCTGCTGGCGCCGGTGATCGGGCCGCTGCTGGACCGGGTGCCGCACGGCCGGCGGGCGGCGATGGCGGGCTCGATGCTGGCGCGGGCGCTGCTGGCGCTGACGATGTCGGGCGCGGTGGCGACCGGCGGTCTCCAGCTCTACCCGGCGGCGCTGGGGGTGCTGGTGTCCTCGAAGGCGTACGGCGTGATCCGCAGCGCGGTGGTGCCGCGGCTGCTGCCACCACGGATTTCGCTGGTCAAGGCCAATTCGCGGGTGACGCTGGCGGGCCTGCTGGCGACCGGGGCGGCGGCGCCGATCGGCGCCGGGCTGCATCTGATCGGGCCCGGCTGGCCGCTGTACGGGGCGTGCGTGGTGTTCGCGGCCGGCACGTTCCTGTCGTTCTCGCTGCCGCACAAGGTCGACTCGGCGAAGGGCGAGGTCCGGGCCCGGCTGACGTCCCGGGAGGCGTCCGTGCGGGCCGCGGCGCGCAGCGGCCGCAAGCCCGGGCTGCGCACCGTCGGGCCGTCGGTGCTGCACGGGCTGCAGGCCAACGCCTGTCTGCGGGCGCTCTCGGGTTTCCTGACGTTCTTCCTGGCGTTCCTGCTGCGGGAGCGTCCGCTGGGCGGGCTGGGGGCGGCGGCCTCGCTGGGGCTGGTGGCGGTGGCGGCCGGCGCGGGCAACGCGCTGGGGACGGCCGTCGGTGCCTGGCTGAAGGCCCGCGGGCCGGAGGCGATCATCGCGGCGGTGCTGGGGCTGGCGCTCTGCGCGACGGTGCTGGCGGCGGTGTTCTACCAGGTGGTGGCGGTGGTCGTGGTGACCGCCGCGGCGGCCGTCGCGGGGCTGTGCCAGGCGCTGGCGAAGCTGTCGCTGGACGCGATGATCCAGCGCGATGTGCCGGAGGGGGTGCGGACCTCCGCGTTCGCCCGGTCCGAGACGGCGCTGCAGATGTCGTGGGTGGTGGGCGGCGCCATCGGGATCTCGCTCCCGCTGATCGGGACGCTGGGGATGGCGGTGGCCGCGGGGCTGGTGCTGCTGGGGGTGGCGCTGGCCGTGCGGGGGCTGCTGAGCGCGGCCCGGCGCGGCGGCGCGACGACCCCCCGGGTGGCCTGACCTCCCGCGGGCGCGCGCCGCGCCGTACCCGGGCGTGGCGTGTGCCGGGGCGCCCGATAGCCTGCCCGTATGACCGCTGCGTTGATCTCCTGGGGCAAGGGCCGCCGTGCCGCTGCCGCCATCGGTGCCGTGTCCCTGGGTCTCATCACCCTCTCCGCCTGCGAGAAGCCGACCGCGCTCTCGACCGTGACCGTCGGATCGACGACGGTGCAGGCCGAAGCCACCCCCGGCTGCGACGGGGACGGCAAGGTCCTCTCCAAGAAGGAGATCTCGGCCTGCCTGACCAAGAAGGGCGACAAGACGATCACCGTGCACCCGGGTGAGAAGGTGCGCGTCGGCGTCGACCCGGAGGTCGCGAAGTCCGGCTGGATCGTCATCGGCGCCGGCCCCGTCATGCGCGAGCCCAGCAAGCAGACCTACCGCAGCTTCGACGCGGACACGCTCTTCATGCAGCAGAACCCGCAGACCGGCCAGACCACGTACAGCAAGGACGTGACCCTCCAGGTCGCCGAGCTGAACTCGGGCGAAGGCCCCAAGGCCATGTGGCACTTCACCCTGAAGCAGGAGAACTGAGCCGGAGGGCCGGATGATGCGGGTCCTGGTCGTCACGGCGGTCGCCGCCGAACGCGACGCGGTGTGCGCCGCGGCGCAGTCCTGCACGGAGGCGACGCTGCCGGGCGGCTACCCGCTGCGGCGGCTGCCCGGCGCGCCGGTGACGATCGAAGCGCTGGCCGCCGGTGTCGGTCCGGCCGCCGCGGCCGCCGGCACCGCCACCGCGCTGACCGCCGCCGCGCTCGCCGAAGCCCCCTACGACCTGGTCGTCTCGGCCGGGATCGGCGGCGGCTTCCCGCCCGGTGCCGCGCCGCAGGCACCCTCGTCCGGCGCGCCCGTGGGGTCGGTGGTGGTCGCGGACGCGATCGTGGCGGCCGATCTGGGCGCCGAGACCCCCGACGGCTTCGCCCCGGTCACCGAGCTGGGCTTCGGCACGGTGCTGCACCGTCCCGAGCCGGCGCTGGTGCGGGCCGTCGCCGCGGCGGCCGGCGCCGCCACCGGCCCCGTGGTCACCGTCTCGACGGTCACCGGCAGCGCGGCCCGCACCGCGGAGCTGGCGGCGCGTCACCCGGGCGTGCTGGCCGAGGCGATGGAGGGGTTCGGGGTCGCCGAGGCGGCCGCCGCGCACGGGGTGCCGGTGCTGGAGATCCGTACGATCTCCAACGCCGTCGGCCCCCGGGACCGCGGCGCCTGGCGCATCGGCGCCGCCCTGGCCGCCCTGACCGAGGCCTTCCGTACGCTTCCCGGAGCCCTGACGGCCGCCGCCGAAGCGGCCGGGGGGTCGCACCATCCCAGCTGAGGAGGACCCCGTGAGCCGGCCGCTGAACATCGCGTACTCACCCTGCCCGAACGACACCTTCGTCTTCGACGCGCTGGCGCACGGCCGCGTCCCCGACGCGCCGGAGCTGGCGGTCACCTTCGCCGACATCGACCGCACCAACGGCATGGCCGAGCGCGGCGAGTTCGATGTGCTGAAGGTGTCGTACGCGGTGCTGCCGTGGGTGCTGGAGGACTACGCGCTGCTGCCCTGCGGCGGGGCGCTGGGGCGCGGCTGCGGGCCGCTGGTGCTGACCCGGGAGCGGGGCGCGGCCGCGGACCTGGCCGGCAAGACGGTCGCGGTGCCCAGCGAGCGCTCGACGGCGTATCTGCTGTTCCGGCTGTGGGCGGCGGCCGAGGTACCGGGCGGCGTCGGGGAGATCGTGGTGCTGCCGTTCCACGAGATCATGCCGGCGGTGCGCGACGGCAAGGTCGACGCGGGCCTGGTCATCCACGAGGCGCGCTTCACCTACCGGGACTACGGGCTGGTCAGCCTGGCCGACATGGGCGAGCACTGGGAGCTCACCACCGGCCTGCCGATCCCGCTCGGCGCGATCATCGCCAAGCGGTCGCTGGGCGGGGCGGCGCTGCGCGACCTGGCCGCGGCGATCCGCAGCTCGGTCCGGATGGCCTGGGACGACCCCGAGGCCTCCCGGCCGTACGTCCTGGAGCACGCCCAGGAGATGGATCCGAAGGTCGCCGACCAGCACATCGGGCTGTACGTCAACGAGTTCACCGCCGGTCTCGGCGAGGACGGCTACGCCGCGGTGCGCGGGCTGCTCACCCGCGCCGCGGCCGAGGGGCTCGTACCTCCCCTCGGCCGCGATGCGCTGAGCTTCGTGTGACGGCTGCCGGACGGGCCGGCGGCGCGGGGCGCCGGGCTCAGACGTCCAGCTGGTCGGCGACGGCGCGCAGCATGCCGGCGATCTTGGCGCCGTGGACCTTGTCGGGGTAACGCCCGCGCTCCAGCTGCTGGGTGACGTTCTCCAGCAGGGTGGTGAGGTCCTGGACGATCGAGGCGAGCTCATCGGGCTTGCGGCGCTGGGCCGCGGCCACGGAGGGTGCGGGGTCGAGGAGGGTCACGGTCAGCGCCTGGTCGCCGCGCTGGCCGGCGACGACGCCGAATTCAACGCGCTGGCCGGGCTTGAGTACGTCCACGCCGTCGGGCAGGACCGACGAGTGGACGAAGACGTCACCGCCGTCATCGCGGGAGAGAAAGCCGAAGCCCTTCTCACTGTTGAACCACTTGACCTTGCCGGTAGGCACGTCTGTCCTCGTCCTCGTACTCGTGGGAAAAAAATAGGGGAAAAAGGCAAAAAAGGGGTCCGGATAGCACTGCAGCGGGCCGCAGGACCCGCCACCACCAAGGCTAATGGTCCCCGGGCCGGTGACAAGACGCCGCCGGGTGGACCCTCGGTGCTGCTGGCCCGGACTTACCCTGGTCAGGTGTCTGACGAAACTCCCCAGGCCGGGGATCTGCTGGTCCGAATCGGCGCGATCATGTTCCTAGTTGGCGCAGTGGCCACTCTCGCCACGGTGATGCCGCTGTTCCTCGGAACCGACCCGCTGCCGTCCGTTTTCTACTGGCTATGCATGGTGATGGGCGTCGGCTTTCTGGTCGCCGCGGCCGGAGTGGTCCGCTCCGCGGTCGCGCAGCGCCGTCAGGCGCAGGCCTCCGCCGACGCATCCGCCCCGCCCGCCCCATCGACCCCTTCCGTGACGTAGCGATCCAGCCACGACGGGAATTCCGTCAGATCGCCGAGCAGCACTTCCGCGCCGGCCGCCCGCAGCTCCTGCGCGTCGCACGGGCCGGTGGCGACGGCCACGGACAGCGCGCCCGCGGTGTGCGCGCCCCGGACGTCCCCGGTGTGGTCGCCGACGTAGATCTGCGCCCCGTGGGCGCGCAGCGCCTCGGCCTTGGCCTCCGCCCACAGGGAGCCGATGACGGCGTCCGGCGCGAGGCCGAGGTGCGACAGGTGCAGCCGGGCGTTGGGTTCGAATTTGGCGGTCACCACGATCGCCCGTCCCCCTGCCGCACGGACCGCGGCGAGCGCCTCGCGGGCGCCGGGCAGGGCCGTGGTGGCCTCGATCGCGTGCTGCGGGTAGAGCTCCCGGTAGAGCGCGCTGATCTCCGCGACCCGCTCCTCGGGGAACCACCGGCGGACCTCCTGCTCCAGCGGCGGGCCCAGCCGGGTCACCGCGGCCTCGGCGTCGACGAAGGTGCCGGTCCGGGCGGACAGCTCCTGATAGGCGGCCTTGATGCCGGGGCGGGAGTCGATCAGCGTCATGTCGAGGTCGAATCCGACCGTCAGGGGGTGCGCAGCCATGCCTGCCATTGTGCCCGCGGCGGCAACCGGGCCCCGGGGCGGCTCGGGGCGGCCCGTCCGGCCCGGCCCGCGGCCGCCTCCGGGCCGGGGACGCGGCTCAGCGCGGCACCCGGCGCATCCGCCACACCAGGAACAGGGCCGAGGCGACGGCGGCCACCCGGACCGTCCCCGGCAGCCCGTCGAGCATCTCCGGCCCCAGCCGGCCGTGCGCGATCGGCGCGCCCCACCGCCCCGCGAAGCGGCCCCACAGCCACACCACCAGGCCGCCCACGACGACGCCCGGCACGCCGAGCGCCGCGAACTTGGCCTCGGGACGGGTCAGCCGCCGCGAGGCGTAGGCCAGCCCCCAGCCGCCCGCCAGCGCCAGCCACGAGCCCAGCGCCGCGCCGGCCACCAGCAGCAGCACCGCCAGCGTCAGGGCCGGGCTGAGCGGCGGGCGCGCGGGGAGCGCCACCGCCTCCTCCTCGCCGTCCGCGGCCGGTGCGGACACCGGGGCGGGCGGGCGGCCGAGCGCCCGCCGCAGCAGCCGGGGCAGCGGGCGTCCCCGCGGCCCCGCGCCGTCGCCGTCCGCCGCCGTCCCGTCCCCGTCGGCTTCCGGCCCGCCGTCCTTGCGCAGCGACAGCGGGCGTTCGCTCTCCGGGCGGTCCCACATCTCGGGGATCTCGATCCCGCCGACGAACCCCGGCACGGTCTCCCCGGGGCCGAACGGGCCGGGCTGCACCCGCCACCAGTCGGGCGCCGCGCCGTCACCCAGCTCGTCCGCCCCGGCCAGATGCGGCGGCAGGCCGACGGACGGTGCGGCGTCGCCCGCCCCGCCCCGCGGGCCGGGCACCGTGCCGCTCCCGGAGGCCTGGCCGTCGGCGGACGCCGTGCCGTTGAGGGGGGTGCGGCCCGTCAGCCCGCTGCGCCGGGCCAGGCCGGTCAGCCGCTCGCGGGCGGTGGGCCGCGGCGACTCCGGCCGCGACGGCCCGCCGGGCAGCGGGCCGAACGGTACGGCGGGGCCGCCGCCGCGCGGGGCGGGACCGGCCTGTGGACCTCGCGCCGTCCCGGAAAAGCCGCCGCGGGGGGTGTCCGTCGCGCCGCCCGCGGCCGCGACCACCGCTTCCGGGGTCCCCAGCCGGGCCAGGATCCGCTGCACACCGGGCACCGAGTCGGCCCGCTGTCCGTCTATCTCGGCCCGCAGCCCGCTCACCAGCCGCATCCGGGTGCCGGACGGCAGGCCCCGCTGCTGAGCCAGGTCACCGACCCGGCTCAGATAGTCAAAGACGAGCTGATCACTCTCGATCCCCACGAAATCCCCTGCGGCGTCCGCTGGTTGCTCCCCCGACGGTACCCCTTCGGCCGGCGGCCGGGCCGGAGGGCACGGCGCCCGGCACGGCGGCGCGGCGGCACCGCGGGGGCGGTGGCACACGAAACCGCGCCGCCACCGGGTCCCCCCTCCTCCGCCGCCCCGCTAACGTAGGACGAATGACCGGTACACCCCGCACCCTCGCCGAGGAGCTCAGGACCCGCCCGGACGGCGGGCTCGTCGGGCTGCTGCGGGCCCGGCCCGATCTGCTCAGCCCGGTGCCGGGCGATGTCACCCAGCTCGCGACCCGGGCCGGGACGCGGGCGTCGGTGGTGCGCGCGGTGGAGCGGCTGGACCGCTTCGTCCTGCAGACCGCGGAGGCGCTGGCGGTGGCGCCCGACCCGTGTCCGTACGCGACGCTGGGCGCGCTGATGGGCGGGGACGCGGGGGATCCGGCGGTCGCCGCGGCGCTGCCCGGGGCGGTCGCGGAGCTGCGGGCGCAGGCGCTGGTGTGGGGCCCGGACGACCGGCTGCGACTGGTGCGCACGGCCCGTGAGCTGCTGACGCCCAGCGCCGTGCACCCTTCGCCGACCGGCCTGGGCCCGACCGTCGCCGAGGCCGTGGCGGGGATGTCGCCGGGGCTGCTGCAGGAGATCATCGCCGCGGCCGGGCTGCCCACCACCCACGACCCGGTCACCGCGGCCGCCGCGCTCGGCGCGCTCTTCGGCGACCGCGCGCGGATGGCGGCGCTGCTGGACACCGCGCCCGCCGAATCGGTCGCCGTCCTCGACAAGCTGCTGTGGGGCCCGCCGTACGGCGGGGTCACCGACCGGCCCGCCCCGCATCTGCGATGGCTGCTGGACCGGGGCCTGCTGCTCCCGGCGGGTGCCCGCAATGTCGTGCTGCCCCGGGAGGTGGCGCTGCATCTGCGCGGCGGGCGCGCCCACCACACCACCGAACCGGCCGCCCCCGCCCTCTCGCCCGCCACGGAACGTGATCCGCAGCTTATGGACAACGCCGCCGCGAGCCAGGCGTTCACCGCGCTGGCGACCGTCGAGGAGCTGCTCAAGGAGTGGGACCTGGGCGGCCCGGCCGTGCTGCGCGCCGGCGGGATGAGCGTCCGCGACCTCAAGCGGACCGCCACCGCCCTGGACACCACCGAGCAGCTCGCCGCCTTCTGGCTCGAACTCGCCTACGGGGCCGGGCTGATCGCCTCCGACGGCGAGGCCGACGAGCGGTTCGCGGCCACCCCGGCCGCCGGGGAGTGGCTCCAGCTGCCCGACCCCGAGCGCTGGGCCGTCCTCGTCGCAGGCTGGCTCGCCGCGACCCGTACCCCGGGCGTCGTCGGCACCGCCGACGCCAAGGGCCGTGCCCTGGCCGTCCTCGGCCCGCACCTCGACCGCTCCCCCGCCCCCGAGGTCCGCCGTCGCGCCCTGGCCCTGCTCGCCTCCCTGCCGCCCGGGACGTCCGTACCGGCCTCCGCCGTGCTCGCCCGGATGCGGTGGGAGCGTCCGCTGCGCGGCGGCCGGCCGGCCGCGGGCCCGGCGGCCGCGGACGGCGCCGGCGAGGTCACGGCCCCGGCCGGGACCGCCCCCGCACCCGCCGACGACCTCCGCTCGCGGCTGGCCCAATGGGCGCTGACCGAGGCCGAGTTGCTCGGGGTGACCGGGCGCGGCGCACTCGCCGCCCACGGCCGCGGCCTGGTCGACACCCCGCCGGACGGCGCCGAGCCCACCCCCGACGACACCGCCGCCGCGGCGGCCCGCGCGGCCACCCGGCTCGCGCCCCTCCTGCCCGAGCCGCTCGACCACGTCCTGCTCCAGGCGGACCTGACCGCCGTCGCCCCGGGGCCGCTGGAGCGCCCGCTCGCCGAGGCGCTGGGCGTCCTCGCCGACATCGAGTCCAAGGGCGGCGCGACGGTCTACCGCTTCACCCCCGGCTCGGTACGCCGGGCCCTGGACGCCGGCCGCTCCGCCGCCGAACTGCAGGAGTTCCTCACCCGCCACTCCCGCACCCCGGTCCCCCAGCCGCTCGCCTACCTCATCGACGATGTGGCCCGCCGGCACGGCCAGCTGCGGATCGGCGCGGCCGCCGCCTACGTCCGCTGCGACGACGACGCGCTGCTGTCCGAGATCCTCGCCGACCGCCGTGCCGCGCCCCTGCGGCTGCGCCGGCTCGCCCCGACCGTGCTCGCCGCCCAGACCTCACCCGACCAACTCCTCGACGGCCTGCGGGCGATGGGCTACGCCCCGGCCGCCGAGTCCGCCGCCGGCGACGTACTGATCGCCCGCGCCGACTCGTACCGCACCCCGCCGCGCACCGCCCCCACCCCGGTCCCCGACGGCCCGCCGTCGCCCGACCCCACCCTGCTCGCGGCGGCGGTGCGCGCCATCCGCGCCGGCGATCTCGCCGCCACCGCGGAGCGCAAGCCGGTGCACGCCCCCGCGCCGGCCACCGGCTCGCTGCCCCGCACCACCTCCGCCGAGACCCTCGCCACCATGCAGGCCGCGGTGCTGACCCACTCCGCGCTCTGGATCGGCTACGTCAACGCCGACGGCGCCGCCAGCCAGCGCGTGATCGCCCCCGTACGCGTCGAGGGCGGCTTCGTGACGGCCTTCGACCACACCGCCGACGAGGTCCGCACGTACCCGCTGCACCGGATCACGGGCGTGGCCGAACTGGCCGACGACTCGGTCTGAGCCGGGCCGTCGCGCCCCGGTCCCCTTGCCGCACAAGGGGCCCGCCGTCCTCCCTGACGCCCGCCGCGCCGATGCGGCACACTGGACGTTTGGCCGCATCCGTGGCCGATGTCCGCGGTGGTGATCCACCGGCCGGGCGCAGGCGGCCGACGGCCGGGAAGCGAAAGGCGAGGCGCGTGAACGGACCTCTCATCGTCCAGAGCGACAAGACGCTGCTGCTGGAGGTGGACCACGAGCTGGCGGACGCCTGCCGCCGGGCCATCGCCCCCTTCGCCGAGCTGGAGCGGGCGCCCGAGCACATCCACACCTACCGGGTCACACCGCTGGGGCTGTGGAACGCACGCGCCGCCGGGCACGACGCCGAGCAGGTCGTCGACGCGCTGGTGCAGTTCTCGCGGTATCCGGTCCCGCACGCCCTGCTGGTCGACATCGCGGAGACGATGTCCCGCTACGGGCGGCTCACGCTGGCCAAGCACCCGGCCCACGGGCTCGTGCTGACCTGCACGGACCGCCCGGTGCTGGAGGAGATCCTGCGGTCGAAGAAGGTGCAGCCGCTGGTCGGGGCGCGGCTGGACCCCGACACCGTCGTCGTCCACCCCTCCGAGCGCGGGCAGATCAAGCAGACGCTGCTCAAGCTGGGCTGGCCGGCCGAGGACCTGGCCGGCTACGTCGACGGTGAGGCGCACCCGATCGAGCTGCGCGAGGACGGCTGGGCGCTGCGGCCCTATCAGCAGCAGGCCGTCGAGGGCTTCTGGCACGGCGGCTCGGGTGTCGTCGTGCTGCCCTGCGGCGCGGGAAAGACGCTGGTGGGGGCCGGTGCCATGGCCCAGGCCAAGGCGACCACGCTGATCCTGGTGACGAACACCGTCTCGGCCCGGCAGTGGAAGCACGAGCTGGTGAAGCGGACCTCGCTGACCGAGGACGAGATCGGCGAGTACAGCGGGACGAAGAAGGAGATCCGGCCGGTCACCATCGCCACGTACCAGGTGCTGACGACCAAGCGGAAGGGCGTCTACCCGCATCTGGAACTCTTCGACTCCCGGGACTGGGGCCTGGTGATCTACGACGAGGTGCATCTGCTGCCCGCGCCGGTCTTCAAGTTCACCGCCGACCTGCAGGCCAGGCGGCGGCTGGGGCTCACCGCGACGCTGGTGCGCGAGGACGGCCGGGAGTCGGACGTCTTCTCGCTCATCGGCCCGAAGCGGTTCGACGCCCCGTGGAAGGAGATCGAGGCGCAGGGGTACATCGCCCCGGCCGACTGCGTCGAGGTGCGGGTCACTCTGACCGAGACCGAGCGGCTGGCGTACGCGACGGCCGAGACCGAGGAGAAGTACCGCTACTGCGCGACGACCGCGAGCAAGCAGTACGTCACCGAGGCGCTGGTCCGCCGGCACCAGGGCGAGCAGACCCTGGTCATCGGGCAGTACATCGACCAGCTGGACGAGCTGGGCGAGCATCTGGACGCACCGGTGATCAAGGGGGAGACCACCAACGCCCAGCGCGAGAAGCTCTTCGACGCGTTCCGGCAGGGCGAGCTGTCGGTCCTGGTCGTCTCCAAGGTCGCGAACTTCTCCATCGACCTGCCCGAGGCGACCGTCGCGATCCAGGTGTCCGGCACCTTCGGCTCCCGCCAGGAGGAGGCCCAGCGCCTGGGCCGGGTGCTGCGCCCCAAGGCGGACGGGCACGAGGCACGCTTCTACTCGGTCGTCGCCCGCGACACCATCGACCAGGACTTCGCCGCGCACCGCCAGCGCTTCCTGGCCGAGCAGGGCTACGCCTACCGGATCGTGGACGCGGACGAGCTGCTGGCGGCGGACGAGGACGTCTGAGCCACCGGCGGCCGGGCGTCCCGCCGGGCGGGGCCAGCCCTGGCGCCGGGGCTCACACCGCCGGGGAGCGGCCGGACAGCTGCCGCTCGGCGCGCGGCGCGGGCAGCCTGCCGCCGCCGGCGAGGACGGGAACGCCGGACGGGCGGCGCGTCCACCAGATCACCGCCGCCAGCAGGCCGAGCCCCAGCACCGGGTACGGGGCCGCGAACGGCTGCTGCCACCAGGGCAGATGCAGATCGAGCGAGCCGGCGTGCGGAGTGATCCACATCGTCCGGGCGGCGAAGGCGAGAGTGGTGGCGGCCAGCAGCGCCCTGCGCCACGGGACGCGCCGGGTGTGCGCGGCGAGCGCGACGAGCAGCGGCACGCACCACACCCAGTGGTGGGACCAGCTGATCGGCGAGACCAGCAGCGCCGTCACGGCCGTGCACAGCACGCCCCAGTGGTCCAGACCGCGCCGCACGTACACCCGGCGGGCGGCGTACAGCCCGGCCGCGGCGGTCAGTGCGGCGGGCACCGCCCACAGCAGGCCGGGCGCGGGATCGTGCAGCACCCGGGTGATCAGGCCCTGGAGGGACTGGTTGTCGACGATCCAGGCCTTGCCGACCCGGCCGGTCTCGAACATCCGGCGGGTCCAGTACTCGACGCTGGCGTCGGGCAGGGCCAGCCACCCCAGCAGCACCGAGCACAGGAACCCGGCGAGGGTGGTGCAGGCGGCCTTCACCCGACCGGTGATCAGGAGGTAGACGGCGAAGAGCGCGGGGGTGAGCTTGATGCCGGCCGCGAGACCGGTGGCGAACCCCTTGAGGCGGGCGCCGTCGGGCCGGGAGAGGTCCCACAGGACCAGGCAGGCCAGCGCGAGGTTGACCTGGCCGAAGACGAAGGTCTGGAAGACCGGCTCCAGCCAGAGGCCGAGGGCGGTGGCGGCGAGCAGGAAGGGCACGTCGGCCGCGGCCCGGCGCAGGCCGGCGGCCTTGCAGGAGAGGTGGACGAGCAGCCCGAGCAGGACCGTGTTGAGCAGCACGCCGAAGATCTTGAGGACGCCGAGCGGGAGCCAGGTCGTCGGTATGAACAGCACCGCGGCGAACGGCGGATAGGTGGCCGGAAGATTCCACTTGCCGACCGTGAAGCCGTAGAGATCACCACCGGCCGCGGCGGCCTGGCCCTCGGCGCGGTAGACCACGATGTCCGACATCGGCATCTGCTGGATCAGGTGCAGCGCCCCGAATCCGGCGAGCGACACCATGAGCAACGCCGCTGCGAGCAGCAAGCGGGGGCGGGCGATGCTCCGCGCCCAGACCCGTCTCGGCTTCCCCGGCCCGTCGGCGGCAGACACCCCTTGACCCCTCCCCGTTGCGCTGAGCGCGCCCTCGCCGGCGACGCTAGTGGATCGAGGCCGACCGGCCGTAACGGTTTCCGGTCATCTGGATGTCGACGCGGGTCGGCTGCTCACTGGCGACCGCGCCCCGTCCCGTGCCGGTGGGGGCGGCGGCTTCCGACCGCGATTGTGCGGGGTTTGCCGGCTTGCTGACGGAATGGTGACGCGTTCGGCACCATGCGGCGGCCGCGGGGTCAGTCGTCAGTCATCAGTCGTCGGCGTATTCACCCATGACGGCGACGCCGAAGGCGGCCGCGGCGAAAACCTTGATCGCGCGGAGGACGTTGCCCACGACATGGCGGTGCGCGGGGGCGGGCGCCGCATCGGGCCCGGGGTCGCCGCCGAGGGCCGTGGCGCCCTTGGCCGGGTGGAGGGACGGGTGGACGGAGGCTGGGGGAATCGCTGCGCTGCTCATACCTCCATGATGAAATTCACGCGATTGCAGCACATCGGTCCATAGGTCCATCCCTGCAGGGCCGGAAGTCAGCCTCCAGGCCTATCCGACCCCCTACGGGAGATTTACGGCGCCCCGGCCCCGCCGTCCCCGCTCCCCCGCCGCGGTGACCGCCGTTTTAATCCGTTGGCGCCGTCCCGGGCCGCCCACTACACTCGCGCGTCTGCCTGCCTCCGCCGAGGAGTGCCGCCGCCCGGTCGGAAACCGGCCGGCTCTTCGCTTCACGCCGCTGACCCGCGCACCGCAGGACCTGCGCTACGCACCGCCACCGGCCCGCCGCGCCCGACCACCGTGACGCGCCCGCCGACGTACCGCCACCGGAGGCAACGCCGTGCCCTCGCACGCCCACCGTTCCGCACCCCAACCGCCGCACGCCGGGCGCCCCGCCCCGGCGCCCGAGGACCCGCTCCTGCGCGAGAAGGACCACCTCGCCGCCTCCCGCTCCGCGCTGCGCGCCATGCGCGAGGACGCCGAGGCCCTGAACATCGCCGACGTGACCGCGAACTGGGTCAACGCCGAGGTGCTCCAGGGCGAGATCGACGCCCGCATCAAGGCGCTCGCCGACCTGGCCCACACCCCGCTGTTCTTCGGCCGCCTCGACTACCTCCACGCGCCCGGGCTCGACCTCGCGGAAGGGGCGCCGGAAGGGGTGGCACAGAGTGCCTCCGGCAAGGACGGCGGCGGGCGACGGGAGGGCGAGAACTTCTACATCGGCCGGCGCCACGTCCACGACGCCGACGGCGACCCCATGGTCATCGACTGGCGCGCCCCCGTCTCCCAGCCGTTCTACCGGGCCTCCAAGAAGGACCCGATGGATCTGCGGCTGCGCCGCCGCTTCGGTTACACGGCGGGCGAGTTGACCGCCTACGAGGACGAGCACCTCACCGACCCGGCCGAGGCCGAGCAGTCCAGCCGGCTCCTCCAGTCGGAGATCGAGCGCCCGCGCGTGGGCCCCATGCGGGACATCGTCGCCACCATCCAGCCGGAGCAGGACGAGATCGTGCGCGCGGGCCTCGCCGGCTCGGTCTGCGTCCAGGGCGCGCCGGGCACCGGAAAGACGGCGGTCGGCCTGCACCGGGTCGCCTATCTGCTGTACGCGCACCGCGAGCGGCTGGCCCGCTCCGGCACCCTGGTCATCGGCCCGAACCGCTCGTTCCTCCACTACATCGAGCAGGTGCTGCCGGCCCTGGGCGAGTTGGAGGTCAAGCAGGCCACCGTCGACGACCTGGTGGGGGATGTGGAGGTGCGCGGCACGGACGGGGCGGCCGCGGCCACGGTCAAGGGTGACGCGCGGATGGCCGAGGTGCTGCGGCGGGCGGTCCGTTCGCACATCACGCCGCCCCAGGAGCCCTGTGTGGTCGTGCGCGGCTCGCGCCGCTGGCGGGTACCGGCCTACGAACTGGAAGAGATCGTGCAGGAGTTGAGGGACCGCGACATCCGTTATGGTGCGGCCCGCGACGCGCTGCCGCAGCGGATCGCGCACGCCGTGCTCGTCCGCATGGAGCAGGCCGGCGAGGCCCCCGACGACCGGGTGCAGGACGCGGTGGCCCGCAACCCCGCGGTGAAGGCCACGGTCAAGGCCGTCTGGCCGCCGGTCGATCCGGCGAAGCTGGTGCTGCGGCTGCTGGGCGACGCGGAGTTCCTGGCCGGGCAGGCCGAGGGGATCCTCACGCCCGAGGAGCAGAAGACGATCCTGTGGGCCAAGCCGGCCCGCAGCGTGAAGAGCGCCAAGTGGTCCTCCGCGGACGCGGTGCTGATCGACGAGGCGATGGACGTGGTCACGCGCACCCACTCGCTGGGCCATGTGGTGCTGGACGAGGCACAGGACCTCTCGCCCATGCAGTACCGCGCGGTCGGGCGCCGCTGCACGACGGGTTCGGCCACGATCCTGGGGGACATCGCCCAGGGCACCACCCCGTGGGCGACCGACACCTGGCAGGAGGCGCTGCGGCATCTGGGCAAGCCCGGTGCGGCCGTCGAGGAGCTCACCCAGGGCTTCCGCGTGCCGCGCGCGGTCATCTCCTACGCGTCCCGGCTGCTGCCCGCCATCGCCCCCGACCTGACGGAGGCGACCTCGATCCGCGAGTCGGCGGGCGACTTCGAGATCCGCACCGTCGAACCGGCCGACCTGACCGCCGCCACCCTCGCGGCCTGCGACGACGCACTGCGCAAGGAGGGCTCGATCGGCCTGATCGCGGCGGAGGCCCGCATTCCGCCGCTGCGTGCCGCCCTGGAGGAGGCCGGCGTGACCTGCCTGGCACCGGGCGAGGAGACCTCGGCCGCCGCCCGCCTGACACTGGTGCCGGCCACGCTCGCCAAGGGCCTGGAGTACGACTACGTGGTCCTGGACGAGCCGGCCGCGATCGTCGACGGCGAACCGGACGACCGGACCGGGCTGCGCCGGCTGTACGTGTGCCTGACCCGGCCGGTGTCGGGCCTGACGGTGGTCCATGCGGCGGCCCTGCCGGACCGGCTGACGGACGGCTGAGGCCGGGGCCGCCGGGGGCCGAGGGGGACGGGGGAACGGGTCGGCGGGGCGGGTCGGCGGGGCGGCTCCCGGGGGGCGTTACCGCTTCGCCGGCTGGTGGAGCCAGGGGGCGCTGGTGGCCCAGAAGAGGCCGTCGGCGCCGAGGGTGTCCGAGCCGAAGTCGATGAACTCCTGCCGGGTGTACGGCTTCTTCGTCTTGGGGTTCTTGTACTGGAAGTCGGGCTCCTGGACGGCCATGGCCACCATGGGGAGCTGGCCCCGGTACTTCTTGAAGAAGGGGTACGAGTTCTCCAGCTGCGCCTTGGCACCCGGCAGGACGTCGGGCCCGCCCAGGCCGATGCCGTGCTTCTTGGCGAATTCGAAGGTGCGGCTCATGTACTTCCGGCTGTTGTTCCACTCGCCGGGCCAGAAGTTGACGTACTGGATGAACGCCGTCTTGCGGAAGACCTTCTTGCCGTAGGCCATGTTGTCGAGTTCCGCCTTGAAGTAGGCGTCGTCGCTGTAGCCGGTGTGGTCCTTCTTGGTGTCCACCTCGGTGGCGGTCTCCGGCAGGTTCACCCCGGCGAGACGGCCGTCGAACCGCTGCGCCATCGCCTTCAGCAGCTGCTGGAAACGGCCCCGCACCTGCGGATTCCACTGCGCCGCGACCGTCCCGGGCTTACCGGGGCCCAGGCCGTTGTCGTTCTTGGTCGGCGCCGCGCCGCCCTTGTACTTCGGGTCCTTCAGATAGTCCGGGAGCCGGGACGGCGCTTCGAAGAACCGGTCCTGCACCTGGATGAACAGCTTCTTGTGGCGATCCTGCACATACTTCAGCACCCGGTCGATCTCGGAGAAGTCGTACTGGTCCTTCTTCCGCTCCATCGCCTTCCACGGCACCACCAGCTGCACCCCGGCGACGTCCGGGCGGTCGAGCAGCGGCTTGACGTTGGCGTCGAAGTCCCCGATGGAGGAGTACAGGTAGTTCGTGGCCGTCTTCTTGCCGGTCGCGGCGGCGGGGGCCTTGCCGGACGCCGGAGCGGGAGCCCCGGAGGCCACGGCCGCGCCCGTCAGCCCCATCGTCACGGCAATTCCGACACCGACAGCAATGCGTTTGGTCCTCATGGAACCCCACAGTGAGGTGCGGTTGTGAGAAGGATGTAAGAACCTCACGACGCGCGGGGGTGGGCGGTGCGGACAGCCCCTAGCAGCCCACCGCGCGGTCCAGCGCCGTCCGCCAGTTCTCCACCGCCGCCGCGTCCACCGGTGCGGTCCAGCCGGCCGGGCGGGCGGCGCCGCCGATGTGGAAAGCGTCCAGGCCGGCCGCGCACAGGGCCGGCAGGTGGTCGAGGCCGAGGCCGCCGCCGACCAGGATCCGCGGTGCGTACCCGGGCTCGCCCGCCGCCGTGCGCGCCTGCTCGGCCAGCAGCGTGGGCAGCCCCTCGGCCACGCCCCGGGCGGAGCCAGCCGTCAGATAGGTGTCGAGGCCCGTGGTCCCGGCGGCCGTGGACAGCTCCTTGCGCAGCGCGTCCCGGTCGGCGGCCCGGTCGATGGCCCGGTGGAAGGTCCACCGGCAGCCGTCGATCACCTCGGCCAGCGCCGCCACCGCCGCGAGGTCCGGCCGGCCGTCCGGCGTCAGGAACCCGAGGACGAACTCCTCGGCGCCCTCCGCCCGCAGCGCCCCGGCCTCCTCGCACAGCGCCCCCACCGCGCCGGCCGCGAAGCCGTCCGTGGCGCGCAGCATCACCCGCAGCGGAAGGCCGACGGCCGCCCGGACCGCGGCGAAGACGGCCCGGGGCGGGGTGAGCCCGTCGGCCGCCATGTCCGTGACCAGTTCCAGGCGATCGGCTCCGCCGGCCTGGGCGGCGACCGCGTCCCGCGGGTCGAGCGCGATCACCTCCAGCAGCGCGCGCTTGCTCATATGACCCCATCCTCCGACGACGGCATGACGGGACGGAACCCCATGAGGCCAAGAAGAGGTCAAGAGGTCTAGTCCAATATCCCAGGGTACGGGCCTCCGGGCCCGCCCGGGACCGGTTCGCCACCGGCGCGACCGGAATCCCCCGAACGCCGACCGCCCGGCCGGACCGTCCACATCCCGACCCGCGCTCCGGGCCGCCCCGCACCGGGGCACAATGGCTCGCATGACTCCCGTGTCCCGTACGGCAGACACCACCGACCCGACGCCGGAGCTGCGGCAGCGCTGGTCACTGACCCTCGCCGACGCCCGCGGCCGCAAGCACCCCACGGCCCCCGACCCCGCCCCGTACGCCGACAACCTGCTGTCCCGCTGGAGCGAACCCCAGCGCCGCTACCACACCGTCGAGCATCTGGCCGAGGTCCTCTACCGCATCGACGAACTGGCCGAGTACGCCGATGACCTGGCCGTCGTGCAGCTGGCGGCGTGGTTCCACGACGCGGTCTACCGCCCGGACCGCTCCGAGAACGAGGAGCGCAGCGCGTCCCTCGCCGAGCGCGCGCTGCCCGAGCTGGGCGTCGGGGCGGCCCGCACGGCCGAGGTCGCCCGCCTGGTGCGGCTGACCGTCACCCACGACCCGGCACCCGACGATCCCGACGGCGAGGTGCTGTGCGATGCCGACCTCGCCGTGCTGGCCGGCTCCCCCGAGCGGTACGCCGCGTACGCCGCCGCCGTCCGCGAGGAGTACGGCTTCGTCCCCGACGCCGACTTCACCGCCGGCCGCTCCGCCGTCCTGAGCCAACTCCTCGCCCTGCCCCGCCTGTTCCGCACCCCCCGCGGCTACGACCTCTGGGAGCACCCGGCCCGCCGCAACCTCACCACGGAGCTGGATCTGCTGCGCGGCAGCTAGGGGGCCCCGCTCCCGGAATGCACGTCGTCCTACCGTGGTTAGTAGCTGATATGTCCGCACCGCCCGACCGCTCCCGCCTGCCTCTCGCCGTCTACGTCCTCGGTCTGTCCGTCTTCGCCCTGGGCACGTCCGAATTCATGCTCTCCGGCATCCTCCAGCCGCTCGCCCGCGATCTTCGGGTCTCCATACCGCAGGCCGGGTTGCTGGTCTCTGCCTTCGCGATCGGCATGGTGGTCGGCGCCCCGGTACTCGCCGCGGCCACCCTCCGCCTCCCGCGCCGCACGACGCTGATCACGCTGCTCGCCCTCTTCGGCCTGGGACAGGTGGCCGGCGCACTGTCCCCCTCCTACGAGGTGCTGTTCGTCTCACGGGTGCTGAGCGCGCTGGCCTGTGCCGGCTTCTGGGCGGTCGGCGCGGCGGTCGCGGTCTCGCTGGTGCCGGTCACCGCGCGGGCCCGTGCGATGGCCGTGATGGTCGGTGGCCTGAGCATCGCCAACATCGTGGGCGTCCCGGCCGGCGCACTGCTCGGTGAGCACGCCGGCTGGCGCGCCGCCTTCTGGGCCGTGGCAGCGCTGGCCGCGCTCGGCCTGCTCGGCGTGATCGCGGCGGTGCCGCGTACGGCCGTGCCGACCGGCGAGGACCGCCCGCAGCTGCGCCGTGAGCTGACCATCTACAAGGACAAGCAGGTCTGGCTGGCGCTGGCCGCCACGGCGCTGAACGGCGCCGCGGTCTTCGCGCTCTTCTCCTACCTCTCGCCGCTGCTGACCGACACCGCCGGCCTCGCCGAGAGCTGGGTGCCGACGGTGCTGGCGCTCTTCGGCGTCGGCGCGCTGATCGGTACGTTCCTCGGCGGCCGGATCGCCGACGCCCATCTCTTCGGCACCCTCTTCGGCGGGATAGCCGCCTCCACCGTCGTGCTGGCCGTATTGGCGCTGACCGCGCACAGCCCGGTCGCCGCGGTCGCGCTCTCGCTGCTGCTGGGGGTGACCGCGTTCACCACGGCCCCGGCCCTGAACGCCCGGATGTTCAACGTCGCGAACGCCGCGCCGACGCTGGCCGGGGCGACCACCACCGCCGCCTTCAACATCGGCAACACCCTCGGCCCCTGGCTCGGCGGGCTGACCATCGGGGCGGGCTGGGGCTACCCGTCCGTGGCCTGGACCGGCGCCGCGCTGGCGGCGGGCGCCGTCCTCCTGACCGCCTTCGCCTTCCGGCTGCACCGCGCGACGAACACCTCCCGGCTGATCGCCTCCTCGGCGGGGGCGCACGGGCCGCAGCCGGCCCAGGGCGCGACGTGGGGCGCGGAGGCCGGGACCGAGAAGGGGATCGGGACTGCCGGGGCCGCGGAGGCGGTGGAGAGGGCGGAGGCGTGAAGTCCGCGGAGGCCGCGGAGGCAGCGGAGGCCGCGGAGAGGGCCTGGACGGGCGGGCGGGGCTGAGCCGGGCCGGGCGGGGCGGGGCCGTTTGCGCCACGGCCGGTCCGCTTCGGCCGGTCAGGATCCGCCGTCGAAGCGCCAGCGGGTCTGACTGTAGGTCTCGCCCCGGCCGAACCCGAAGGCCGTGACCGGCTCGACCCGGAAGACCAGAGCCCGGCCGCCCTGCCCGTGGAAGGCCCCGTCGCGGACGTCGAAGTGCCAGTCGCTGCCGTACTTCTCGACGTACAGCGCGGCCAGCCGGTGCAGCACCGCCTCGTCCCGGAGCGGCACCGCCTCCCCCTCGACGACCACGTCGAGGCCCGCATGGAGATCGTTGCCACCGGCGGTCGAGGTCGTCAGCACACAGTGCGCATTGGCCTCCAGGTTCTTGGCCTTGCGCTCGCCGGGGCCGGTGCAGAAGTGCAGCGCGCCGTCCGACCAGACGGCCAGCAGCGGAGTGACGTGCGGGCGGCCGTCGGGACGGACGGTGGTGAGCCAGAAGATCTCCGCCTCGGTCATGCCGCCGACGGCCGCGGACCAGCCGGTCGCCGTGGCTCCCTCACTGCTGTAGTCGGCGGCGAGATCGGTGACCGGCTCGTTCCCCGGTGCGACGGCTGGCATGGCTGTCCCCTTTCGGTACGACGCGCGCTCAGCCCATCGTGCGCGGGCCCCGGGCCACGCCGCCGCTGCGACGCGCCGCGACGGGAGCCGGACGGACACCGGACGAGCGCCGGGCAGGCCGGGGGCGAACGCGACGCGGCCGGTGCGGTCAGCCCGGTCCGGCGGCCGGTGCGGTCGGCCCCATCCGGGCGGTCGGGGCCGTGTCCTACCGCGGGGGCGCCGGCCGGTGCTTGGGGCGGCGCAGCCCCGCGTCCGTCAGCCGGCGCAGCAGCTCCTTGCTGCCGACCGCCACCGCTCCGGCCCGCAGCGCCTGGGCATACCGCTCCGCCGGCAGGTCGTAGTGGTCGCGCTCGAAGGCCCGCCGGGGCGCACCGATCCCCGCCGCGAACGCGTGCAATTCGTCGAAGGAGTGGTCGCTGACCAGGTGCGACCACATCCTGCCGTGCCCCGGCCAGGTGGGCGGATCGATATAGATCGCCACGTCAGTTCTCCGCCCGGATCGCCGTGTCAGCCCGCCGCACCCGCGGTCACCTCAACTCTCCAGAGGAGCGCCGAGACGCCCGACCCGGGCCACCGCGACGGCCGTCTTGGGGCAGACCCAGTGCGGATCGGGCCCCAACTCCGGCTCGACATCGAGCGCATGGGGATCGCCCGCCTCCGTGCACACGGGGCACAACGGCCAGCGGCCGTACCGGTCCAGGAGGGAGTCCTGGACGTCCTGCGCTATCAGTCCCGCGACGAATTCCACGCCCTGCGGCCACTGCTCGACCCACCAGCGGCGGTGGACGACCGCGTCCTCCACGAGCGAGACGATGTCGGCGTCGGCCACCTTGTCCGCCATCAGGTCGGCGAGCACCAGCGCCCGCGCGGCGTGCAATGCCTGTTCCAGCTCCATGGCCCCATTGTCTCCCGACGCTCCGCCGGCGAGCGGAGTTGTCCACAGCCTCCGGCGCATCCTGCGCTCCGTCCACAGCACTCACCGAGGGTATTGACGCCCGCGCTCGATGAAATTACTTTTCAAGAGTGAGCAGCAGCGTGAAGGAAACTTTCAAGGGCGCGCCCGCCGAGTCCCGGCCGGCCCCACCCGCCCCCGCGGCGCTGGCCGCCAAGGTCCGCACCCTCGCCCCGACGATGACCCGCTCCATGCAGCGGGTCGCCGAGACCGTGGCGAGCGATCCGGCCGGCTGCGCCGCCCTCACCGTCACCGGCCTCGCGGAGCGCACGGGCACCAGCGAGGCCACGGTCGTGCGGACCTCCCGGCTGCTCGGCTACCCCGGCTACCGGGATCTGCGGCTCGCCCTCGCCGCGCTCGCGGCCCAGCAGGCGGCCGGCGCCGCCCCCGCGGTGACCGCGGACATAGCGGTCGACGACTCCCTCGCCGATGTCGTGGCGAAGCTGGCGCAGGAAGAGCAGCAGTGCCTGGCCGACACCGCGGCCGGGCTGGATGTCACCCAGCTCGAAGCCGCCGTCAGTGCGCTCGTCGGTGCCCGCCGTATCGATGTGTACGGCATCGGGGCGTCCCATGTCGTCGGCCAGGACCTCGCCCAGAAACTGCTGCGCATCGGACTGATCGCGCATGCGCACGCGGACCCGCATCTGGCCGTGACGAACGCCGTGCAGCTGCGGACCGGTGATGTCGCCCTGGCCATCACCCACTCCGGGCGGACCACCGATGTCATAGAGCCCCTGCGGGTGGCCTTCGACCACGGCGCGACCACGATCGCCATCACCGGCCGCCCCGACGGCGAGATCGCCTCCTACGCCGACCACATCCTGACCACGTCCAGCGCCCGCGAGAGCGAGCTGCGGCCGGCCGCGATGTCGTCCAGGACCAGCCAGCTGCTGGTCGTGGACTGCCTGTTCATAGGCGTCGCGCAGCGTACGTACGAGACGGCTGCCCCGGCGCTCTCCGCCTCCTACGAAGCCCTCGCCCACCGCCACTCCCCCCGCACCCACCAGCGCTGACGCCGCTCGTCCCCAGAGGCCGGCAGGCCACCGGCCGGCCGCCGCCACCGCCCTCGTACCTCCCGCCCGGAAAGAGCCACCAACGCCATGACCTCCCCCGCCGACCACGCGGATCTGCGCGCCGAGCTGGACACCCTCACCACCGAGGCGTTCCGGCCCGAGCTCGCCGACATCGACCGCCGCTCCACCCTCGACATCGCCCGCACGATGAACGCCGAGGACGCCACCGTCCCCGCCGCCGTCGCCGAGCGGCTCCCGGAGATCGCCGCCGCCATCGACGACGCCGCCGCCCGGATGGCCCACGGCGGCCGGCTGCTCTACGCGGGCGCGGGCACCGCCGGCCGCCTCGGCGTGCTGGACGCCAGCGAATGCCCGCCGACGTTCAACACCGACCCGTCCGACGTGCTGGGGCTGATCGCCGGTGGCCCCGCCGCGATGGTCACCGCCGTCGAGGGCGCCGAGGACAGCAAGGAACTCGCGGCCGAGGACCTCACCGCGGTCAAGGTGACCGACATGGACACCGTCGTCGGCGTCTCCGCCTCCGGCCGCACCCCCTACGCCATCGGGGCCGTCGAGCACGCCCGTTCGCTGGGCGCGCTGACCATCGGCCTGTCCTGCAACGCCGGTTCGGCCCTGGCCGCGGCCGCCGAGCACGGCATCGAGATCGTGGTCGGCCCGGAGCTGCTGACCGGCTCCACCCGGCTCAAGGCGGGCACCGCCCAGAAGCTGGTGCTCAACATGATCTCGACCCTCACCATGATCCGGCTGGGCAAGACCTACGGGAATCTGATGGTCGACGTCCGCGCCTCCAACGAAAAGCTGCGGGCCCGCTCGCGCCGGATCGTCGCGCTCGCCACCGGCGCCGGCGACGGGGAGATCGAGGCCGCGCTCCGCAGCACGGACGGCGAGGTGAAGAACGCCATCCTCACCCTCCTCGGCGAGGTCGACGCCCCCACCGCCGCCCGGCTGCTCGACGCCGCCGACGGCCACCTCCGTGCGGCCCTCCAGGCCGCCCGGCCGCACTGAGACCCGCACACCCGCATCACCCGCCCTGCCGCACCCCGCCCCCTACCCCCTTCCGGATTTGTCACCACAGCAAGGCGCCACCTATGTCCGAAGACAAGAACCGTGCCACCGCCGCCGCGCTCCTCCCGCTCGTCGGCGGCGCCGGAAACGTCACCTCCGTCGACCACTGCATGACCCGGCTCCGGCTCGGCCTCCGGGACCTCACCCTCGTCCAGGACGAGGCCCTCCGGGCACTCCCGGCCGTCCTGGGCCTGGTCGAGGACGACACCTACCAGATCGTGCTGGGCCCGGGGACGGTCGCCCGGGTCACCCCCGAGTTCGCCCGCCTCGTGGCCGAGGCCGACCCCGCGGAGCAGGCCGCCGAACAGCCGGCCGCCGATGAACGGGTCACTGATAAACGGGTGACCGATGAACGGGTCACCGATGAGCCGGTCACCGATGAACGGGTGAACCATGAGCCGGCCACCGAGCCGACCGCACCCGCCGGGGCCACCCCGCGCCCCACCACCCCCGCCACCAACGCCACCACCGCCACCACCGCGGACGGGCTGGCCGCCCAGGGCGCCGCGCTCAAGGCCCGGCAGAAGTCCCGGAACGCCACCCCGGTGAAGCTGTTCCTGCGCCGGATCGCCAACATCTTCGTCCCGCTGATCCCGGCCCTGATCGGCTGCGGCATCATCGCCGGCCTCAACGGTCTGCTGACCAACCTCGGCTGGCTGCCATCGGTCGTCCCCGCGCTCGCCGCCATGGCCTCCGGCTTCATGTCGCTCCTCGCCGTCTTCGTCGGCTACAACACCGCCAAGGAGTTCGGCGGCACCCCGATCCTGGGCGGCGCGGTCGCCGCGATCATCGTCTTCCCGGGCGTCGCACAGATCACCGCCTTCGGCCAGAAGCTCTCCCCCGGCCAGGGCGGGGTCCTCGGCGCGCTGGGCGCGGCGCTGCTCGCCGTCCAGGTGGAGAAGTGGTGCCGAAGAAGAGTGCCCGAAGCGCTGGACGTCCTGGTCACGCCCACCCTGACGGTGCTGCTCACGGGCCTGGTCACGCTCTTCGGCCTGATGTACGCGGCGGGCGAGGTCGCCACCGCCATCGGCACCGCCGCCACCTGGCTGCTGGCCCACGGCGGCGCGCTCGCCGGCTTCCTCCTGGGCGGCCTCTTCCTCCCCCTCGTGATGCTGGGCCTCCACCAAGCCCTCATCCCGATCCACACCACCCTCATCGAGCAGCAGGGCTACACGGTCCTGCTCCCGATCCTCGCCATGGCCGGGGCGGGCCAGGTCGGCGCGGCCATCGCCGTCTACTTCCGCCTCCCCCACAACCGCTCGATCCGTACGACCATCAAGTCCGCCCTCCCCGCAGGCTTCCTGGGCGTCGGCGAACCCCTGATCTACGGTGTCTCGCTGCCGCTGGGCCGCCCCTTCATCACCGCCTGCGTCGGCGGCGCGTTCGGCGGCGGCTTCGTCGGCCTGTGCAACCAACTCGGCGACGCCGTCGGCTCCACCGCCATCGGCCCCTCCGGCTGGGCCCTGTTCCCCCTGGTCAAGGGCAACCAGGGCCTCACCACCACCCTCGTCGTCTACGCCCTGGGGCTCGCCGTCGGCTACCTCACCGGCTTCCTCGCCACGTACTTCTTCGGCTTCAGCAGACAGATGCTGGCCGAACTGAACGCCTCCCCCGACACCGACCGCGCCACCGCCACCGCCCACGCCCACGCCCACGCCCACGCCCACGACAGCCCGGACGCCCCCGGCTCCCTCAACATCCCCCACACCCCGAACGGCCCCACCACCCATGACACCGACGACCCGCCGGCCACCACGGTCACGGCATCCGGCTCTGCCAGTTCAGCTCTCTGACGCGGGCGGCCAGCACGGCGGACGGCGGCGCGGCCTCCAGCATCTGCGGTGGGCAGTGCCACGGCACACCACCGCCGGGCGGCCGGAGCTGGACGCACGGCCCCTCATGGCCGACGACCAAGCCGATACGGCCGTCCCGCCCGTCCACCGCGTAGCTTCCGGGCAGCGGCATCACGGCCGTCGCTCCTCCTCACTGTGTCCCGGTGCGGCGGTCCGGGCGTAGTCCGCCAGTACGCCGGCGAGCCGCCGGGCCATGTCCAGATTGCAGCGCCCCAACTCGACCAGCGGCGCCATATGGCTGCTCGCGCACGACACCGGGTCGACGCCCAGGGACGGCAGGGTGACCCCCACCGCCCGGAGCGCCGTCTGCAGTTCCGCCGTGACGCCCTCCGCCTGCCGCATCCGCTCACGCGCCGTCAGCATTCGCCTCATCACCTTCCCCACTGAGTGTTGCCATTGCGCACACAGCGTGGCGACCGGGGGTCTAGCCTGCATAGAGGCGCAGACCCAACAACCAGTCGTGTGTAACAGGGAGTTGCTGCGATGCCCGGACCGAAGCCCCTCGACCCGTCCTCGTCACCCCGCGCGATGCTCGGCGCGGAGTTACGCCACAAGCGCGAAGAGGCCGGTCTCACCCAGGAAGAACTCGGCCGCCCGCTCTTCGTCAGCGGGTCGTTCATCGGCCAGCTGGAGGCCGGGACCCGGCGGATGCAGCTGGAATACGCCGTGAAGATCGACGAGATCCTCGGAACGGACGGCTACTTCGCCCGCAACTGCGAGGCCGCGACGAAGTCCAAATACCCGGACCACTTCGCGGAGGCAGCGGAGGCGGAGGCCGTCGCCACGGCGATCAGGGAGTACGCGCCGCAGCTGATTCCTGGGCTGCTGCAGACAAAGGCGTATGCGTGGGCGGTCTGCCGTGCGTACCAGCCGACGGCACCCGAGGGCGTGATCGAGGAGACGGTCACGGCTCGACTCGAACGCGCCCAGCTTCTCGACCATCCAACAACGCCGCTGTTGTGGGTGGTGCTGGACGAGGCGGTGCTCCGGCGCAAGACAGGCGGCCCGGCGGTGATGGCGGAGGCGCTGGGGCATGTGGCCGAGCTGGCCCGGAAGCACCGAGTCGTCTTGCAGGTGTTGCCGTTCTCGGCAGGTGCCCATGCGTCGTTGAATGGCGCGCTCAAGTTGATGAGCTTCGAGGACGCGCCCACGCTCGCCCACCTCGAAGTACTGAACGCAAGCAAGTTGGAGGACGACCCAGCGACAGTCGCCCGCCACAACCTGACTTACGATCTGCTTGGGGCCAGCGCGCTGTCGCCGCGAGATTCCCTGGCCCTGATCGAATCAGTGGCGGAGGATTACGTGCATGAAGATCAGCCCTGAGTACGACCTGAGCACCGCCGTCTGGCACAAGTCCAGCTACAGCGGCGGCGAGGGTGGAAACTGCCTCGAAATCGCCACCTGGTACAAGTCCACGTACAGCGGCGGCGACGGTGGCGACTGCCTGGAGGTTGCTACCTGGCGCAAGTCCACCCACAGCGACGGCAGCGGCGGCAACTGCCTCGAAGTCTCCGACGACCACCCCGGCATCGTGCCCGTCCGGGACTCCAAGGATCCGGACGGTCCGGCGCTCGCGTTCCGGGTGCCGGCGTGGGCGGCGTTCATCGAGGGCATCAAGTCCCGCTCCCTGTAGGGCGTCTGGCAACACTCGGGGTCCGGGGCTCAAGCCGCGGACCCCGAGCCCTCTTTCCAAGGAACGGGTGGGCGGAAGTAACCCACCCACCCTCCCCCCGAGCCGCCAACTCCCGTGCACACCAGCGCGGATGACATTCCGTGACCGGCTTGCGACATCACGTCGCTCCGGTCTAGCGTGCGCAGCAACAAACAACCCCGGCAGGTGCTACCAACACCGACCGGGGTCTGACCATCAAGATCGAAAGACCGGCGATCTCATGGCTAGCGACAACTTTAACGCCGCCCCGTGCGCCCCCGCACTCCCCCACGGCGATCACCCGGCCGCCCGCCCCGGCTACGGCAAACGCGCCGCACCCGACCAACGCCCCTCCCGCCCCGGCGACTTCGCGCATCTCCCCCGCCGTGAGGCATCCATCGCCGCCTACCTGGACCGGCTGCCCGAGGGTGCCGACATCTCCGTGAAGACGCTGGCCAGGGTGTTGCCGGACTACGGGCAGTGCGCCCTGCGGACCGCGCTCCGCCGCCTCTCGGAGGCCGGCCATCTGCGGCGGGTCGCCGAGACACACACCAGCGACAACGGCAGCCCGCTCTGGGTGACGCGCACCTACTTCTCGCGTACGACCCGGGAAAACTCCTGGTGGATGGCCTTATGCGCCGGGAACGTCCCGATGACGGACGAGGAGGCCGGCGTCGTCGGCCTCACCACCGGCACCGGCGGCGCCCGTGACGGCGACGGGGAGCCGGACGATGCCGCCGCACCTCCCACCGCCCCTCCCCCACCGGCGCCACACACCCACCCCCACCCCCAGCCCCACTCCCACACCCGCCCGCCACACTCCCCCGGCTACGCCGCCCTCGCCGCGCTCGGCCGCGCCGAACCCCGTATGACGCTGTCCGCCGCCGACTGCGCGTCCCTCGAAGTGTTCGCCGAGGAGTGGCTGGCGCACGGCGCGACCCGGGAACAACTGCTGTCCGCCCTGACTTCCGGGCTGCCACCGCACATCCATCACCCGGGCCGGCTCGCCCGCTCCCGGCTGCTCAACAAGATGCCGCCCGCACTCGGCTCCGCGCCCGAGGCGGCGGCCGCCGGTCCGGACCCGGCCCGGGGACCGTCGTCCCGAGCCCTGCGGATCATGGAGTGCACCGTCTGCCGCGCCCCCGGCCGTCCCGAGGCGCTCCCCGGCGGGGTCTGCGGCCCGTGCCGGGGCGAGGCCCCACCGGACCGGCGCCGTCGCCCCGGGGAGCCGACCGCCGACCGGGCCCGTGCCGACGCCCAGGCCCGTGCCGACCGGGCCCGCGCCGACCGGGTCCATGCCCGTGTGGACCGCCTGCGCGCGGCCGTATCGTCGGGGTCATGCTGATTCGATCGTCGTCGGCGGCGCCATGCTGATCCGATTACGCCGCCCCTGGCGCGCCAGGCTGCTCGTGGCGCTCACCGTTCTCGTGCTGACCACGGGCGGTGTGGCGCTGATCCTGTGGGGCGAGACACCGCCCCCGCTGCCGCCGCCCACGACGCACGGCCATGTCCTGGTGGTCCACGCCGTCTTCGAAAGCACCCTCGACGCCGGCGCCCCACCCGCCCCGGCCACCCTCTGCGGCGCCGTTCTGCTGTCCACGGCGGGGGCGCTGGGCCTCGCGGGCTGCCTCATCGTCCGGCGCCGCCAGCGGCCCGCCGCGTGAACCTAGGCCGGCTCGGGGCGCTCCGGGTTCGGGACGAAGGCGGGTAGCGCGGCGAGGCTGTGGCGCACGGCCTCGCCCCCGTACGCGAACATCTGCCGCTCGTAACCGTCGACCGTGGCGAGAAGATCTTGACGGCCCTCGGCGGCCTCCATGAGGCAGCGAGCCAGCGAGCCAGCAGGTCGGCATCGCGCAGGGCGGTGTCCGCACCGTTGCCGCGTCCCGTAAACGCCGCCGGGGCGGCACCCCCTGGGAGGAGGGTGCCGCCCCGACGTACGTCTGGACGTGCGGTCCGGGAGGACCGGCGTCTGATCCGCGAGGATCAGAAGTCCATGTCACCGCCCGGCATGCCGCCCGGAGCGCCCGCCGCGGCGGCCTTCTCCGGCTTGTCGGCGATGACGGCCTCGGTGGTGAGGAACAGCGCCGCGATGGAGGCGGCGTTCTGCAGCGCGGAGCGCGTGACCTTGGCGGGGTCGATGATGCCCTCGGCGATCATGTCGACGTACTCACCGGTCGCGGCGTTCAGGCCGTGGCCGACGGCCAGGTTGCGCACCTTCTCCACCACGACGCCGCCCTCAAGGCCGCCGTTGACGGAGATCTGCTTGAGCGGGGCCTCCAGCGCGAGCTTCACGGCGTTGGCGCCGGTCGCCTCGTCACCGTCGAGGTCCAGCTTCTCGAAGACCGAGGAAGCCTGGAGCAGGGCGACGCCACCGCCGGCGACGATGCCCTCCTCGACGGCCGCCTTCGCGTTGCGAACGGCGTCCTCGATGCGGTGCTTGCGCTCCTTGAGCTCGACCTCGGTGGCGGCACCGGCCTTGATGACGGCCACGCCGCCGGCCAGCTTCGCCAGACGCTCCTGGAGCTTCTCTCGGTCGTAGTCCGAGTCGCTGTTCTCGATCTCGGCGCGGATCTGGTTCACGCGGCCCTGGACCTGCTCGCTGTCACCGGCACCGTCGACGATGGTGGTCTCGTCCTTGGTGATGACGACCTTGCGGGCGCGGCCGAGCAGTTCGAGACCGGCGTTCTCCAGCTTGAGGCCGACCTCCTCGGAGATGACGGTGCCACCGGTGAGGATGGCGATGTCGCCGAGCATGGCCTTGCGGCGGTCACCGAAGCCCGGGGCCTTGACGGCGACGGACTTGAAGGTGCCACGGATCTTGTTGACGACCAGGGTCGACAGGGCCTCGCCCTCGACGTCCTCGGCGATGATCAGCAGCGGCTTGCCGGACTGCATGACCTTCTCCAGGAGCGGCAGCAGGTCCTTCACGCTGCTGATCTTGGAGTTGACGATCAGGATGTACGGGTCGTCGAGCGCGGCTTCCATGCGCTCCATGTCGGTCGCGAAGTACGCCGAGATGTAGCCCTTGTCGAAGCGCATACCCTCGGTGAGCTCCAGCTCCAGACCGAAGGTCTGGGACTCCTCGACGGTGATGACGCCTTCCTTGCCGACCTTGTCCATGGCCTCGGCGATCAGCTCGCCGATCTGGGTGTCGGCGGCGGAGATGGAGGCGGTCGAAGCGATCTGCTCCTTGGTCTCCACGTCCTTGGCCTGCTCCAGCAGGGCGGCGGAGACGGCCTCGACGGCCTTCTCGATACCGCGCTTGAGGGCCATCGGGTTGGCGCCGGCGGCGACGTTGCGCAGGCCCTCGCGGACCAGGGCCTGGGCCAGGACGGTCGCGGTCGTCGTGCCGTCACCGGCGACGTCGTCCGTCTTCTTCGCGACCTCCTTGACCAGCTCGGCGCCGATCTTCTCGTACGGGTCCTCGAGCTCGATCTCCTTGGCGATGGACACACCATCGTTGGTGATCGTGGGGGCGCCCCACTTCTTCTCGAGGACGACGTTGCGGCCCTTGGGGCCGAGGGTGACCTTGACGGCGTCGGCGAGCTGGTTCATCCCGCGCTCGAGACCGCGCCGCGCCTCCTCGTCGAACGCGATGATCTTGGCCATGTGAAGTGGTCCTCCCGGACTAATGGGGTCTCCCCTGCTCGAACGCAGTTGAGAGCGTGGGGAAGGATTGCTCCGGACCGCGCTGGCGCCCGCGACGGACGGCCTGCAGAAGCCTGGTGGTTCCCTGCCCCACCCGGCCTGCGGGCCTCACCGACCCGGTCCTTCGTAGCACTCTCACTCGGAGAGTGCTAACGCCAATGATTAGCACTCGCGGGGTGCGAGTGCAAGCGCCCGTCGAGAGGTGCCCCCCTACGGGGCGGACGGCAGAAGGCCCGCACCCCCAAGGGGCACGGGCCTTCTTCACGCTGCAGTCGGTCGGCGCCTCAGCCGGCCACCCGGACCATGTCCGCCTGCGGCCCCTTCTGGCCCTGCGAGATCTCGAACTCGACCCGCTGGCCCTCCTCAAGGGTGCGGTAGCCGTCCATCTGGATCGCGCTGTAGTGGACGAAAACATCCGCACCACCGTCGACCGCGATGAAGCCGTACCCCTTCTCCGCGTTGAACCACTTGACGGTGCCCTGAGCCATGCCTAACTCCCCTATTACTGGCCCTTGCGCAGGACCGCACTTCGCGGACCCGGGTCAGACCTCACCCCGCGAAAGGCCCGTGGGGTGTGCGCCGGAACGCGTCGACCGCCGCTGAATGTATCTGCACAGATGCCCAGAGCAACAGGTCAATCGGACGAGAAATCTGGGGCCGGGGAATCGGCAATTTAAGGTGAAATCCCAGTTCTTCGGGGCAAGTCGGGCCGGGCGTAGCACACATAAGCGACAAAAGCTGCTCACACTTTGAGCACAACTGGTCGCTGATTCCTCTGCGTTCGACACGCGCACGGTGATATCCGGAAGGGGATCACCCCAATGGTATCCCCTTTCACAACATGGAATTGCCCCGTCCGCTTTCTGGTGGACGGGGCAATTCCGGTCAAGCAGGGGAAGAGTTGGCGCAAATCAGCAGCCGCCGGCGACCGCGGGAATGATCGAGATGCCCGCGCCGTCCGGGGTCGGCGTCTCCAGGCCCTGCTCGAAGCGCACGTCGTCGTCGTTGACGTAGACGTTCACGAAGCGGCGCAGCTTGCCGGCGTCGTCCAGCACACGGGCCGCGATGCCCTGGTGGTTCCGCTCCAGGTCGCTGATCACCTCGGAGAGGGTCGCGCCCTCGGCGGGCACCTCGGCCTGGCCGCCGGTGTAGGTGCGGAGGATGGTGGGGATGCGGACCTTGACGCTCATGGTTCTGCCTTCCGGTGGTGCGGAGTACGAATGCGGGGCCGGGGCGCGGCGCCCGTCCGGGGACGGTGCGGCGGCCTCAGCCGGCCAGGCCGGCCGCGCGGAACGCGTCCAGGTCCGGGCGGATCGTGGCCGTGGGCCCGGAGGTGGGCGCCACCGCGTCCAGGGTCTTGAGGCCGTCACCGGTGTTGAGGACGACGGTGGTCAGGGACGGGTCGAGCAGCCCCTCCTCGATCAACTTCTTGGTCACGCCGACGGTCACGCCGCCCGCGGTCTCCGCGAAGATCCCCTCCGTGCGGGCCAGCAGCTTGATCGCGTCCACGACCTGCTCGTCGTTGACGTCGTCGACCGCGCCGCCGGTGCGCCGGGCGATGTCGAGGACATACGGGCCGTCCGCCGGGTTGCCGATCGCCAGCGACTTGGCGATGGTCTTCGGCTTCTGCGGGCGCACCACGTCGTGCCCGGCCTTGAAGGCCGTGGACACCGGCGAGCAGCCCTCCGCCTGGGCGCCGAAGATCTTGTAGGGCCTGTCCTCGACCAGGCCGAGGGCGATCAGCTCCTTCAGCCCCTTGTCGATCTTCGTCAGCTGCGAGCCGGACGCGATCGGGATGACGATCTGGTCCGGGAGCCGCCAGCCGAGCTGCTCGCAGATCTCGTACGCGAGGGTCTTGGAACCCTCGCCGTAGTAGGGGCGCAGATTGACGTTGACGAAGCCCCAGCCCTCGCCCAGCGGGTCGCCGATGAGCTCCGAGCAGAAGCGGTTGACGTCGTCGTAGTTGCCCTCGATGCCGACCAGGTCGCCGCCGTAGACCGCGGCCATGACGACCTTGCCGGCCTCCAGGTCGTGCGGGATGAAGACGCAGGACTTGAAACCGGCGCGGCGGGCCGCGGCGCCGACCGCCCCGGCGAGGTTGCCGGTCGAGGAGCAGGACAGGGTCGTGAAGCCGAAGGCACGGGCGGCCTCGACGGCGATCGCCACGACGCGGTCCTTGAAGGAGTGCGTCGGGTTGCCGGAGTCGTCCTTGACGTACAGCCCGCCGGTGACGCCCAGCTCGGCGGCGAGCCGGTCGGCCTTGACGAGCTTGGTGAAGCCGGGGTTCAGGTTGGGCTTGTCGGCCACGTCGGTGGGGACGGGCAGCAGCGGGGCGTAGCGCCAGATGTTGTCCGGCCCGGCCTCGATCTGCTTCTTCAGGCCCTCGGGGTCACCGCTCGGCAGGTCGTAGGCGACCTCGAGCGGCCCGAAACATTCCTGGCACGCGAAGATCGGTCCGAGTGCGAAACGCTGTCCGCACTCGCGGCAGGACAGTGCCGCGGCGGGGCCCAGAGCGACGGTGGGGGTGTTTTCGGTGACTTGCACAGCCATGGAGGCGAGGCCCTTTCTCCTCATCTTCCTCGTGGCGAATCTCGCCACGAGACGGATTTGGCACCTTCCCTAGCCGGGAGCCTCGCGCGCGGGACGCCATCTGGCGTCCTTGCGGCAAGACCGGCTGGAGGGTTGCCGGGGCTTCAACGGGCCGTATCCCTCTGCCCCTCTGGATGAGCGGTATGGCGCTGGGCCGAAACCCAGGCGTTTGTGGCGTGGACCCCGACATGCGACGGTCATCCGCGTTGTTCAAGACTGTAACCGACGGCGCTGACTGTTGAGATAGTCGTCCGAACCGCGAGATGGATCACACAGGCCGCCCTCCGGCGGCGACCGAGGAGTCGTAGACGTGCTGGAAGAGGTGCAGCGCTGGCTGGGCGCCCGGTCCTGGTCCGCCGCGGACCGCCCGCTGGAGCAGCTGCTGGAGGCCAAGCGCCAGACGGGCCGGACGGTCAGTGTCGTGCTGCCCGCGCTCGACGAGGAGGCCACCGTCGGCGCGATCGTGACGACGATCCGTGACGCCCTGATGACGGGCCCGCTGCCGCTGGTCGACGAGCTGGTGGTGCTGGACTCCGGCTCCACCGACCGCACCGCCGAGGTCGCGGCGGCGGCCGGCGCCCGGGTCGTGCACCGTGACAGCGTCCTGCCGCGGCTGCCCTCCCTCCCCGGCAAGGGCGAGGTGCTGTGGCGCTCCCTGCTGGCCACCACCGGCGACATCATCTGCTTCATCGACGCCGACCTGCGCGAATTCTCCGCCACCTTCGTCTCCGGGATCGTCGGCCCGTTGCTGACCGACCCGGACGTCCAGTTCGTCAAGGCGATGTACGACCGCCCGCTGGAGACCGGCCCCGACCGCACCGCCGCGGGCCAGGGCGGCCGGGTCACCGAGCTGGTCGCCCGCCCGCTCCTCAACCTCCACTGGCCCCAGCTGGCCGGCTTCGTCCAGCCCCTGGGCGGCGAGTACGCGGCCCGCCGCTCCCTCCTGGAACGCCTCCCCTTCCCCGTCGGCTACGGCGTGGAGCTCGGCCTGCTCGTCGACGCCCTGCACACCGTCGGCCTCGACGCCCTGGCCCAGGTCGACGTCGGCGTCCGCAAACACCGCCACCAGGACGGCCAGGCCCTCGGCCGAATGGCCGCCGCCATCTACCGCACCGCCCAACTCCGCCTGACCCGCGGCCACTTGGTCCGCCCCCGCCTTACCCAGTTCGACCGCGGCGAACACGGCTTCGTCCCCCGCACCACGGATGTGGACACCGAGGAGCGCCCCCCGATGACCGACATCCCGGAGTACACCTCCCGCCGGGCGGCGTGAGGGTCACGCCCTTGGCCGCTTCCGTACGTTTGGGTGGTTCTGTGGCGGGTTACTTGTCGCGACATGGTGTCCGAGCGCAGTGCAGTGCAAGCAGGTGCCGAGGTTCTTGTCGCATCGAATCGTGGGCCGGTGTCGTACGGCCTCGGGGAGGACGGGACGCTCACCGCCAAGCGGGGCGGGGGCGGGCTGGTGTCCGGGTTGTCGGCGATCGGGCAATCGACACGCGGCGCGGAGCGCCTCGATGAGGGGCGGCGGTCGGGAGACGGGCGGGCGGATGCGGTGTGGGTGTGTGCCGCGCTCGGGGAGGGTGACCGGGAGGCCGTGCGGCGGACGGGTGGGGTGCTGGCGGCGGAGGACACCGGTGGACAGCGGGTCCGGATGCTGGACATTCCGGCCGAGGTGTACGCCGCCGCCTACAACGGGGTCGCGAACTCGGTGCTGTGGTTCGTCCATCACATGCTGTACCAGACGCCGCTGGAACCCGTTTTCGGCGCGGAGTTCCGGGCCCAGTGGGCGGCGTACGAGACGTACAACGCGGCCTTCGCCGACGCGCTGGCCGAGAGTGCAGCCGAGGGCGCGGCCGTGCTCGTGCAGGACTACCACCTGGCGCTGGTGCCCGGCATGCTCCGTGAGCGCCGTCCCGACCTGCGGATCGCGCATTTCTCGCACACGCCGTGGGCCCCCGCCGAATACTTCGCGATGCTGCCCGACGACGTCCAGCGGCAGCTGGCGCTGGGGATTCTCGGCGCGGACCGGGCGAACTTCCTCACCCGGCGGTGGGCCGAGAACTTCCTGGCCTGCGCGGAGACGGGGCTCGGCGGGCAGTGCGAGCGGGTGCGGCCCGAGGACGGGTCGCCCGGCATCGTCGCGCTCGTCCCGGAGCGCAAGGCGCACACGACCTGGATCGGCGTGCACGGGCTCGGCGCCGACGCCGCGTTCCTTCGCGAGCGGGCGCACCGCCCCGACGTCGAGGAGCGGATGACGGCGCTGCGCGCGCAGATCGGCGGGCCGGACCGCAAAACCATCGTCCGCGTGGACCGCACCGAACTCTCCAAGAACATCGTGCGGGGGCTGCTCGCCTACCGGCAGCTGCTCGCCGACCGCCCCGAGTGGCGCGAGCGGGTCGTGCACCTCGCCTTCGCCTACCCCTCCCGTCAGGACCTCGCCGTCTACCGGGACTACACCGCGGAGGTCGAGCGGGTGGCCGGGGAGATCAACGCCGCGTACGGGACGGCCGGGTGGCAGCCCGTCGTCCTGCACGTCAAGGACGACTTCGCCCGCTCGCTGGCCGCCTACCGGCTCGCGGACGTGGCGCTCGTCAACCCGATCAGGGACGGGATGAACCTGGTCGCCAAGGAGGTCCCGGTGGTGTCGGACGCCGGCTGTGCGCTGGTGCTGTCGCGGGAGGCGGGCGCGCACGAGGAGCTGGGCGCCCACGCGCTGACCGTCAATCCGTACGACGTCACGGGGACCGCCGAGGCGCTGCACGAGGCGCTGTCGATGGACGAGGGCGAGCGGGCGGCGCGCAGCGAACGGCTGGCCGCGGCGGCGACCGCGCTGCCGCCCGCCCGGTGGTTCCTGGACCAGTTGCGGGAGCTGGGCGGCTGAGCCGCGGTTCCGGACGAGCCGTCCCGGGCCTGCGCGGTCCGGAGGCCCCTGCCCGCGGCGTGCGCCGGGGCAGGTCTAGCGTGGTGGCCCGTGACAGTGACAACCCTTTCGGCGGGTTTGCCCCGGGCCACCGCGGGGCGGCTGGCCGACAGCTGGCAGCTCGATCCGTACGCGCTGGTGCTGGTGCTCGTACTGGGCGGCCTCTACGCGTGGGGCGTGATGCGGCTCGCGCGGCGCGGTGAGCGGTGGCCGGTCGTCCGGATCGCGGCGTTCGCGGGGATCGGGCTGGGCGCGATCGTGGTGGCGACGATGTCCGGGCTGGCGGTCTACGACCGCGAGCTGTTCTGGACCGCCGCCGTGCAGAACGTCGTGCTCGATCTGATCGCCCCGCTGGGCCTGGCGCTGGGCGACCCGCTGGCGCTGGCGCTGCGCGCGCTGCCGGATCATCGGCCGGCCGCCCGGCGGCTGCGCGCGGCGCTCTCCGGGCGCGTGCTGCGGCTGCTGACGTTCCCGCTGGTCAGCACGGTACTGGTGCTGTCGTCCGAGCTGGCGATCTACTTCACTCCGTACTTCCCGACGGCGCTGCGGCACGGCTCGCTGCACGAGATCATGTATCTGCAACTGCTGGTCACCGGAAGCCTCTTCGTGCTGCCGATGCTCACCCGCGCGCAGCTGCTGCCCGCCTGGTGCAGCCACCCGGTGCGGGCGCTGCTGGTCCTGCTCGACGGGCTCGTGGACGCCGTGCCCGGCATCGTCGTGATGACCAGCGGCACCCTGATCGCGGGCGGTTGGTACGCGTCGCAGCACCGGCCCTGGGACCCCAGTCCGCAGCAGGACCAGATGATCGGCGGCGGGCTGATGCTGACCCTCGCCGAGTTGGTCGGACTGCCGTTCCTGATCGCGGTGTTCGCGGAGTGGGTGCGCTCCGAGCGCGGGCGGACGGCGGCGCTGGACGCCCGGCTGGACCGCGAGCTGACGGTGGTGGGCGGGGCGGCCGCGGCGGATCCCGCCGCGCGCCCCGAGCGGTCGGACGGAGCACAGGTGCCGGGCGCGCCGCAGGCTCCGGCCGCCCCGCAGCCCGAGCTGACGCGCCCCTGGTGGGAGACGGACCAGGGCACGGTGGGCGAGCGCTTCCGGCAGGGCGGCGGGCGTTAGCCCCCGCACGCCGCCAAAGGGCGGTCGCGGAGGCGGCCCGCCACTACGGCGTGCCGGCCCCGCGCTCGTCCAGCCGGTCCGCGAGGGCGCCGAGCAGGCCGACGACTCCGGCCGGGCCGTCGACCACCAGGTCCGCGCGGTCGGCCAGTTCGGTCACCTCGGCGCTGCCGCTGCACACCAGCACGCCGGCCGACCCGCCGGCCCGGAGCCGCTCGACGGCGTCGAAGGCGGCGAGGTCGCCGAGGTCGTCGCCGGCGTAGAGGACGGTGGTGGCGCCGGTCTCGCGGACCCAGTCGGCGAGCGCGACGCCCTTGTCCATGCCCGGCGGGCGGAGTTCCAGGACCAGCCGGCCGGGCTCGACGATCAAGCCGTGGCGGGCGGCGAGGGCGGCGAGCGGGGCGCGCAGCCGGTCGAAGGTGCCCTGCGGGTCGGGGGCGCGGCGGGTGTGGACGGCGAGGGCGCGGCCGCCCTTGCGCTCGACGGCGGTCGCGGTCCAGCTGCCGTGCCAGAGGTCCGAGGACTCCAGGACGCCGGGGAGTTCGGCCTCCAGCGCGGCGACGCCGGGGTGCGGCGGCGGGGCGTTCAGGGCCCCGGTGGACGCCTCCCAGCGCTCGGCGCCGTAGTGGCCGAGGACGGTGAGGTGGTCCAGGCCGGGGACGTCCGCGAAGCCGCCGAGGCGGACCGCGACCGCGGCCGGGCGGCCGGTGATCACGGCGGCCGCGCGCAGCCGGGGCACCAGGCGGCCCAGCGCCGCGACGGCGCCGTCATGGGCCCGGGCCCGCTCCGGGTCGGGGACGATCCCGGCGAGGGTGCCGTCGAAGTCGAGGGCGATCACGGCGCGTTCCGGGTGGGCCAGCAGCGCGGCGAGGCCGTCGCGGCCGGCGGGGGTGTGCGGCCTCGGCACCGGCTCGGGGTCGGGGTCCGGCGAGGACTGCGGCGCGGCGTTCGGGGGGCTGCCCATGCGCCGACCCTACCGGCGGGCGGCGGGCGGCCGGGGGCGGCTCGGCCGGAGGGGCGCCCGCCCGGGCGGGCCGGGCGGCGCCGTCAGCGGCGGGCGCGGCGGGCGGCGCGTATCCGGCGCAGGCGGTGGATCGTGCCGGGGTCGTGGCGGAGCGCCCGGGGGTCGTCCAGCAGGGCGTTGAGGAGCTGGTAATAGCGGGTCGGGGAGATGCCGAGCTGTTCGCGGATGGCGCGCTCCTTGGGGCCGGGACCCGGCCAGGAGCGGCGCTCGACGGCGAGCACCGCCTCGTCCCGGGCGGTGAGCCCCGGGGAGCCCTCATCGGGCCCGGGCCCGCCGAGCCGCTGCTCGTCGCCCGGGCCGCCCGTCTCCGCCGCGGCGTCCGTCATCACGCTTCCACGATAAGCGCACCGTCCGACAGCGCCCGGCCCGCCGCCGCGGCGGGCGGCCGCCGGCGCCGCTGTCCGCCCCTGGTCATTCCGCGGCGTTGTCGGCCGCGTCGGCGGTGTTCTGGATCTCGGTGAGTACCCCGGACGGGTTGCCGTTCGGATGGACCGCGGCGCCCATCTTCGCCTTGACGGTCTTGGAGACCAGCGGCCAGGAGGTCTTGTCGGCCGGGTAGAACTCGGCGGCGGCGAGCTGCTGGAGGAAGCCGTGCATCTTGGCGAACGCATCGTCCGCCTGCATCGACTGGGAGGCGGAGGTGGTGACGGGCAGCAGGCCGTATTCGCCGGAGAACTTCTCGACGTTGCGGTCGCTGTAGACGTAGTCGAGGAACTTGCCGGCCTGCGCGCGGTGGCCGTTCTGCTTGAACGCCATCATCCAGTCGGCGACGCCCATCGTGGCCTTGGCCTTGCCCTTGGGGCCGGGCAGTTCGACGGTGCCGTAGTCGACGCCCTTGGCCTCGGCCTGCTTCATCAGGGTGGGATGGCCGTTGAGCATGCCGACGTCGCCGTCCGCGAAGGCCTTGAACGCCGCCCCGCGGTTGAGCTTGGCCGGGTCGGTGCCGGTCAGGCCCTTGCCGACGAGGTCGTCCTTGAGCCAGGTGAAGGTCCGGACGTTCTCCGGCGAATCGATCGTGTACTTGCCGATGCTGTCGGTGTAGCCGCCACCGCCGCTGAGCAGCCACATCAGCGTCTCGGCCTGGGTTTCCTCGGGGCCGAGCGGCAGCGCGAACGGCAGCTTGACGCCGTGTGCCTTCAGCAGCTGGGCGTCGTGGGCGATGTCGTCCCAGGTCTGCGGCGGGCCGCTGATGCCGGCCTGGGCGAACAGCTTCTTGTTGTAGAAGAGCCGCCGGGTGCTGGCGCCGAAGGGCAGTCCGTACTGGACGCGCTTGTATTCACCGGCCTCCTCCAGGGAGGGCGTGAAGTTGGCCTGGGTGGGGATGGAGAGCAGCTGGTCGGCGCTGTAGAGCTTGCCCTTGGCGGCGTAGTCGGCGTACGCGCCGATCTGTGCGAGGTCCGGGGCGTGGCCGGCGTCGACCATGTCCGCGACCTTCTTGTCGACGTCCGTCCAGCTGTAGACGTGGACATCGACCGTGATGCCGGGGTGCTTCTTCTCGAAGCCGCGGGCGAGCTCGTCCCAGTAGTGCCGGGAGTCGTTGGCCTTGCCGCTGCCGTAGTCCGCCGCGACCAGCTGGAGCGTGACGTCGCCGCCGGAGCCGCTGCCGCAGCCGGTGAGAGTCACCGTCATCGTGGTGGCGATTGCCGCTGCCGTCAGGCCCAAGTACCGCCGCTGCACTGCTGTTCCGCCTTTTGTTCTGTGTTTCCGCGCTTGCCGGGCCGCGGCCCGTCGCCGCGGGGTCTCCCCTCACGCGGCATGAAGTACGAGTCTCTCCCGAGCCCTTTCGGAGGTCTACACCACCCCCCTCGTTCCTCCCGCGCCCCGGCTTCCGGGTGGCCCGCCGGACGCGATCCGTCCGGCGAGTGGACTAGACCTTTCAGGCCGGATCGCGCGAAACTGTTCCCGTGAGACACGTCATCGCCCTTGATGTGGGCGGCACCGGCATGAAAGCCGCCCTCGTCGGGGTGGACACCGCGACCGGCGGTCAGGCCGCCGCCGGTGCGCCCGTACTGCTCCACGAGGCGCGGCGTCCCACCGGCCGCGAGCGCGGGCCGGACGCCGTCGTCGAGACCGTCCTCGGCTTCGCCGCCGACCTCCGCGCGCTCGGCGCGGCCCGCTACGGCGCCCCGGCCGCGGCCGCCGGCGTCGCCGTACCCGGCATCGTCGACGAACGGGCCGGCCGGGCCGTCTACGCCGCGAACCTCGGATGGCGGGACGTCCCGCTGCGGGCGCTGCTGTCCGAGCGGCTCGGCGGGGTGCCGGTCGCCCTGGGCCACGACGTGCGCACCGGCGGACTGGCCGAGGGCCGCATCGGGGCCGGACGGGACGCCGACCGCTTCCTGTTCGTCCCGCTGGGCACGGGGATCGCCGGCGCCATCGGCATCGGCGGGCGGATCGAGGCCGGAGCGCACGGCGGCGCGGGCGAGATCGGCCACCTCGTCGTCCGGCCCGGCGGGCCCGAGTGCGGCTGCGGCCGGCGCGGCTGTCTGGAGGCGGTGGCCTCGGCCGCGGCGGTGGGCCGGGACTGGGCGGCCGCCTGCGGGGACCCGCTGGCGGGTGCGGCGGACGCGGCCATGGCGGTGGCGTCCGGCGACGAGCGGGCCCGTGCCGTGTGGCAGCGGGCCGTCGACGCCCTCGCCGACGGCCTGGTGACCGCGCTCACCCTGCTCGACCCGCAGATGCTGATCATCGGCGGCGGACTCGCCGAGGCCGGCGACACGCTGTTCACCCCGCTGCGGGAGGCCGTCCGCCGGCGCCTGACGTTCCAGCGGCTCCCCTCGATCGTTCCGGCGGCCCTGGGGGACGCCGCCGGGTGCCTGGGCGCAGGGCTTCTCGCCCGGGATCTTCTCTCCACGGAGGTAACCGCCTGATGGCTCAGCAACAGTCCGTGCCGCGGCCCTCGGGCCCCGGGCGCACCGTCCTGGCCGGCGCCCGGATCGCCCGGCCGTCCGGTGTCGTCGAACGCGGCCGGATCGCCGTCGAGGGCGGCCGGATCGCCGCCGTCCACAGCCGTGACGCCGACCTCGGCCGGAACGGGGACGCGCCGGCGGCCGACGTCATGGACCTGTCGGGCCATCTGATCGTCCCCGGCTTCGTGGACATGCACGTCCACGGCGGAGGCGGCGGTTCCTTCTCCTCGGCCGACCCGGAGGAGTGCCTGACCGCGATCGCCACCCACCGCCGGCACGGCACCACCTCGATGGTCGCCTCCACCGTCACCGGCGAACTGACCGACCTGGCCCGGCAGGCCGCGGTGCTCGCCGAGCTGGTCCAGCAGGGCGAGCTGGCCGGCATCCACTTCGAGGGCCCGTTCATCTCCCCGCACCGCTGCGGCGCCCACCAGCCGGAGCTGCTGCGCGACCCGGACCCGGCCGAGGTCCGCCGGCTCCTCGACGCCGCGCGCGGCACCGCGTCGATGATGACCCTCGCCCCCGAACTCCCCGGCGGCCTGGACTCGGTCCGCCTGCTGGCCGACGCCGGGGTGATCGCCGCCGTCGGCCACACCGACTCCGGCTACGACGCCACCCGCCGGGCCATCGAGGCGGGCGCCACCGTCGCCACCCACCTCTTCAACGCGATGCCCACGCTGGGCCATCGCACGCCCGGCCCGGTCGCCGCGCTCCTGGAGGACGAGCGGATCACCGTCGAGCTGATCAACGACGGCACCCATCTGCACCCCTCGGTCCTCCAGCTGGCGGTCCGGCAGGCGGGCGACGGGCGGGTCGCGTTCATCACCGACGCGATGGGCGCGGCCGGGATGAGCGACGGGATGTATCCGCTGGGCCCGATGCGGGTCGAGGTCAAGGACGGCGTCGCGCGCATCAGCGAGGGACCCACGGCCGGTTCGATCGCCGGCTCCACCCTCACCCTGGACCGCGCCTTCCGGCGTGCCGTCACCGTCGACGGCCTGACGGTCGACCAGGCCGTACAGGCACTTTCGGCCACCCCCGCCCGCCTCCTGGGCATCGACGGCCGCACCGGCTCCCTGAGCGACGGCAAGGACGCCGACCTGGTGGTGCTGGACGACGCCTACGCCGTGGTGGGGGTCATGCGCCGGGGCGAGTGGCTGGTGCACCCGAGGAAGGGCTGACGACCGGGCCTCCGGGCGACGGGGCGGGCGGGCGTCCGGCTACCCGGAACCGCCGCCGACCAGGTCGGCCGGACCGGGTCTGGGCCAACGGCCGCCCGCGATGGCATGATCGCTCGCGCACTTGTCCGTATGCACCGCCGCGCGCGGTCACCCGACGCCCGGCCGCCCGGCCATGACTGCCCGGAGGGGCGACCATGATCCTCACGGTCACGCTGAACGCCGCCCTGGACATCACCTACCGCGTCCCCCGACTCAGCCCGCACACCACGCACCGGGTCACCGAGGTGTCCGAACGCCCCGGCGGCAAGGGCCTGAACGTCGCCCGGGTGCTGGCCGCGCTCGGCCACCGCACGGTCGCCACCGGCTTCGCGGGCGGCGGCACCGGCGAGGCGCTGCGCGCGCTGCTCGCGGAGACCGAGGTCACCGACGCCCTGGTCCCGGTCGGCGGCGCCACCCGCCGCACCGTCGCGGTCGCCGACACCGCCACCGGGGACACCACCCAGCTCAACGAGCCGGGCCCGGTCGTCACCCCCGCCGAATGGGACACCTTCCTCGGCACCTACCGCGAACTGCTGGGCGGGGCACGGGCGGTGGCGCTGTGCGGCAGCCTGCCGCCGGGCGTCCCGGTGGACGTCTACGCCCGGCTCACCCGGGCCGCGCGCAGCGCCGGCGTCCCGGTCCTGCTCGACACCAGCGGCGAACCGCTGCGCCGGGGCCTGGCCGCCCGGCCCGACCTCGCCAAGCCCAACGCCGAGGAACTCGCCGCCCTGACCGGCAGCACCGAACCCCTGCGCGCCGCCCGCGACGCCCGCCGCCGCGGCGCCCACGCGGTGGCCGCCTCACTCGGCCCGGCCGGCATGCTCGCGGTCACCGCCGCCGGCGCCTGGCAGGCCACCCCACCCGGCCGCCTCACCGGCAACCCCACCGGCGCCGGCGACTCGGCGGTCGCCGGCCTCCTGTCGGGCCTGGTGGAAGACCTCTCCTGGCCCGACCGCCTCACCCGCGCGGTCGCCCTCTCCGCCGCGACCGTACGGGCCCCGGCAGCGGGCGAATTCGACCCGGCCACGTACGAGGAAATGCTGGCACGCGTGGTGGTGACGGACCATCCGACGGCGGGGTGAGGGAGGGCCGGCAGCCGCCCCTCCTCACCCCGCAGCGCGACAGCCGTGTCACGGACCCCAGACGGCGATGCTCTTGACCGGCCACGGGGTCTTGGCCGAGTAGTGGCCGTTGGTCAGGTCGAAGCGCTTTCCGTAGCATCCGGAGTCGCTGTAGAAGGTCACCCGGTGCCTGTTCTGGTTGGACACCGACCGGACGTCGCCGTGGAATCCGTTGCACCCCGACGTGGGGCTGACCACGGAGTACGCGTGCCCCCCGAAGTTCGGCTGGGACCACCCGCAGATGTTGCCCTTCGGGCACTTGGCGGCCGCGTCAGCGGTTCCCACGGTGACCGGCAGAGCGGCCAGCAGTGCCGCACCGGTCAGCGCTAATGCACGCATCTTCATACGTCATCTCCCTTGATCAGATGGACTGTTGCGATCAGTCGACCATGATCAAGAGAACGACGGCAACCCACTTCCGGGCGGGGACGAGACGACACCACCGGCTCCGGGGCGACCATCGCCGCCTACTGCTTGGCGCCACCCCGCTGCAGCCACACCTGGTCCAGGTTGGCGTTGCACTGGTTGCCCTGCCCGCAGGAGATATCGATGGTGTTGGTGCCCTTGTTCAGGGTGACGGGGGCCCAGGTGGTCTGCCAGCCCTTCTCCCAGTCGCCCTTCGCCGAGTGGATGAAGTTCTTCAGACCGAGGGGCTGAGGATTGGGCTTGTCGTTCACCGCCAGCGTGGCGTTGGCGTCCTCGCCCGGGATGCCGTAGCGCACGTAGAGCCGGTAGTCGCCCGCCTTCGGGGCGTCCACCGTCCACTGCACCTTCGCTCCGACCTGGTTGAAGCCGGCGACATACGAACCGCTCGCCGAGTGGGAGCCCTTGACATCCTTGGCGGTCGCCGTCCCGCCGTCCAGACGCAGCGCGCTCGCGTCCTCCTTGGGCAGCTCCCCCGGCTTCTTCTTCCCCGGCTTCTTGCCGCCCGGCTCGACCGAATCGCCGGCCGCCGGGCCCGACTTGCCGGCCTCGTCGCCCTTCGAGTCCTTGCCGTTGGTGAGCATCGCGACGCCGATGCCTATGCAGACCACCGCGACCACCGCGACGGCGCCTATCAGCAGGCCGTTGCGGTTGCGGCGCGGCTCGGGGCCGTCCGGGGCCGGGGCGCTGCGGGTGCGGTCGCCGCCGGGCAGCGTCTCCGGCGCGGCGTAGTGGGCGTTCTGCTGCCCGTACGTCGTCGGCTGCTGCGGCGGCTGGCCGTACTGGCGCTGGCCGACCGCGCGCACCTGGTTGTAGGACGTCCGCGGAATTCCCGGCTGCCGCGTCCCCGCACCGGCGCCCGCCGAGCCCGGTGCGCCGCCCTCGCCGCCTTCCGAGCGGTAGAGGTAGGCGAACGGGTCGTCGTTCTCCGGCGTGTCCGCGCCGTTGTTGCCGGCCGTCATTCCGTGTCACTCCCAAGCGATCTGTGCGCGTCTGTCACGCGTCTCTACGCGTTCGCAGGCATCTTCTGCGCGAACTGTCTTTCGGGCCCCGGCGGCGCCGCGCCGCATCGGCGCAGCCTACCCCGTCGACACGCCCGCACACCGAGCCCGGCGGGCCACAAGATCGCTACGGATCGGTGAACTGCTGGTACGGGGGCCATGGCACGGCGGGTGTGAGATACGCGGCACCGTGCACCGGCGGCGCGCTGCGGGCCCCGCGACGGGCGCCGCTCAGCCCGCGGCGCGCCGGTTCGCCTTCGAGCGGGACCGCTTTTCCACGTACATCCGCTGGTCGGCCGACTCCAGCACTTCCTCGGCCGTCATCCCGCAGCTCGCCCAGCCGATGCCGAAGCTGGCGCCCACCCGCACCGCCCGGCCCTCCACCCGGATCGGCGGGATGATCGCGTTGCGCAGCCGTACCGCGAGGTCCTGGGCGTCGGCCGTGCCGAGGCCGTCGGCGAGCACCACGAACTCGTCGCCGCCGAGCCGGGCGACCGTGTCGCCGTCGCGGACGCCGCTGGTCAGCCGCCGGGCGACCTCTATCAACACGGCGTCGCCGGTGTTGTGCCCGAAGCGGTCGTTGATCGATTTGAAGCCGTCGAGGTCGCAGAAGAGGACCGCGAGCCCCTTGGAGCCGTCGTCGGCCGGCCCGTCCGCGGGGGCGACGAGATGCACATGGTGGTCGAACGGCGCCGGAGCGTTGCCCTCGAAGCCGTCGATGCCCTCGAACGGCTCCTTGCCGTCCACCCGGAAGCCGTGCGGATCGATGCCCAGGCCGCCCGAGGAGGCGTAGGCGTCCGCCATCGACGCCGGCGGCAGCGAGCACAGCCGGGCGCCGAGGCGGGCCCGCAGCTCGGCGCTGTTGGGCAGCCCGGTCAGCGAATCGTGGCTGGCGCGGTGGGCGAGCTGCAGCTCGTGCCGCTTGCGTTCCTCGATGTCCTCGACGTGGGTGAGCAGGAACCGGGGACCGTCGGCGGTGTCGGCGACGACGGAGTTGCGCAGCGAGACCCAGACATACGTGCCGTCGCGGCGGGCCAGCCGCAGCTCGGCGCGGCCGCCCTCGGCGGAGGTGCGCAGCAGGGTGCCGATGTCCTCGGGGTGGACGAGGTCGGAGAAGGAGTAGCGGCGCATCCCGGATGCCGGACGACCCAGCAGCCGGCACAGCGCGTCATTGGTGCGCAGCAGCCGTCCGTGCTGGTCACCGCCCATTTCGGCGACCGCCATCCCGCTCGGCGCGTACTCGAACGCCTGCCGGAAGCTCTCCTCGCTGGCCCGCAGCGCCTGCTGCTCGCGCTCCAGCCGGACCAGGGCGCGCTGCATGTTCGCCCGCAGCCGGGCGTTGCTGATCGCGATCGCGGACTGGAAGGCGTACATCTGGAGGGCTTCCTGCCCCCAGGGGCCGGGGCGCCGGCCGTTGCGCGGCCGGTCGACGGAGATCACCCCGAGCAGCTCGCCACCGCCGTTGGCCGCGGTGTACATGGGCGCCAGGAGGCGGTCCATGGAGTGCCACTCGTCGGGGAAGCGGGGCGCGGGCCCGGCCGTGTGCCACTGGGGTACGTCGTCGTCGTCGAGCACCCAGCCCTCGGTGTGCGGGATGAAGATGAGGTCGCCCCAGCGCTCGCCCATGGACAGCCGGCGGTCCCAGGCCGCCCGGGAGCCGACCCGTCCGGCCATCAGCGCCTCGGCGCCCGCGCTGCCGGCGACCGCGGCGACCACGAGATCGCCGTCGGGACGGACGAGATTGACCGCGGCCAGCTCGAAGCCGAGTCCGGTGATCGCGCCGTCGGCGACCGTCTGCAGGGTGTCCGCAAGGCTACGTGCGGTATTCAGCTCCGCGACCACTTGATGAAGCTGCCGCAGGGTCGCAAGGCGGACGTATGGCTCCGACTCGGTCTCCATCGTTCGCTCTCCCCGAGACCTCGACAGCAAACTCCACGATTCTTGTCGTCCGATTCCACGCTCACTGAATCACAGTGAGCTGTTCACTCGGTACACAGGGTCAACAATTAGCGGCTGCTGTGACTCAAGTCACAAACCGCGAGGGACGGTTGGCGATCTTCCACATCACCCGCAACAGAAGCGCGCCTTCACCCTTTCTACACTTCCTGAACGCAAATTCCGAGCGTTCCGGGATTCCGCCGTCAGACCTAGGACGCGAGTGGTCCGGGGGCCCGATGCGCACCGGGGTCGACCGAAGTTAGCGTTCATGGCGTGTTCACGAAAACCCCAGCCGATGCGACGGCCACCGGGCCCGCCGCCCCGTCCGCCCCGACCGTCACCCTCGCGTCCGTGCCGGGAGACGCCCCGATCCCGCATTCTGTGGGGGTGAGTGACGACGAGTTCCGAGCCGCCCTGTCCCGCCTCGCCGCCGGCGTGGTGCTGATCACCGCCCATGACCCGGACGACGGACCGCAGGGCGAGGACGTGGGCATGACCGCCTCCGCGTTCCTGTCCGTCTCCCTCGCCCCGCCCCTGGTGATGGTGAGCGTTCGCAACGATTCACGGATGGACGACCTGCTGGAGCTCCAGCCGTTGTGGGCCGTTTCGGTGCTGTCGGGGCATCAGCGACAGATTGCGGGACGATTCGCGATGAAGGGCCGCATCAGCGACAGACTCCTCTTCAACGACATCCCCTTCATACGGGGCGAAGCGTCCGGCGCTCCGCTCATCGGGGGCGCGCTGGCGACCCTGGAGTGCCGCACCGAGCAGCGAGTCGTGGCCGGCGACCACACCCTCGTCATCGCCCGCGTCCTGGCGAGTTCGGTGTCGAGCGAGGACGACGGGCCGCTGACGTACTTCCGGGGGAAGTACCGCCAGTTGGGGTGAGGCACCGGGGGCGAACGCCGCGGGACGGGGCCGGGCGGTCAGGTCCAGTCGCGGCCCGAGCGGCCGCGCTTGGTGTCGCCGCGCTGCTTCTTCTCGCGCAGCCGGCGCTCGTTGATGCCCCGCGGGATCCGTGACTTACGGCGCGGCTTGGGCGGCGGCGCGGTGGCCTCGGCGAGCAGCGCGGCCAGCCGCACGGCGGCGGTCTCGCGGTTACGCCATTGGGAGCGGTGCTCCGAGGCGCGCACGGACAGCACGCCGTCGACGAGTCGGCCCGCCAGCCGCTCCAGGGCGCGCTCCTTCCACACCGGCGGCAGCGCCTGCGTCCTGTGGAGGTCGAAGCGCAGCTCGACCTGGCTGTCGCTGGTGTTGACGTGCTGGCCGCCCGGGCCGGAGGACCGCGAGAAGCGCCAGACGAGCTCGGCCTCCGGAAGGGCGACCGAACCGCGGATGACATAGGGCCCGGACATGCGTCCTATGATCCCGCGCGCCGCGGAACCCGTCACCCGCTTTTCCCGGTCCATCGCGCCACATTCACCCGCAGGATTCGGCAAAGAAAGTAAAGAGACCTGGAACCTCCCGGTCCCCTGATGGCGTTGTGGTGGGTGACGGTAGCTTCGTGCGCAGTACGGAGCCCGACGCTTCGACGAGTCGACAAGGAAAGGGACATCCCATGGCTGTAAGCCTGTCCAAGGGCGGCAACGTCTCCCTCACCAAGGAGGCACCGGGCCTGACCGCCGTCACGGTCGGCCTCGGCTGGGACGTCCGCACCACCACCGGCACGGACTTCGACCTCGACGCGAGCGCCATCGCGGTCAACGGCAGCGGCAAGGTCTACTCGGACCAGCACTTCGTCTTCTTCAACAACAAGGCCACGCCGGACCAGTCGATCGTGCACACCGGTGACAACGTCACCGGCCAGGGCGAGGGCGACGACGAGCAGATCAACATCAACCTCGCGGCGCTGCCGGCCGACATCGACAAGATCGTCTTCCCGGTCTCCATCTACGACGCCGAGAACCGCAGTCAGAACTTCGGCCAGGTGCGCAACGCCTTCATCCGCATCATCAACCAGGCCGGCGGCGCCGAGGTCGCCCGCTACGACCTCAGCGAGGACGCCGCCACCGAGACCGCCATGGTCTTCGGCGAGCTCTACCGCAACGGCGCCGAGTGGAAGTTCCGCGCCGTGGGCCAGGGTTACGCCTCGGGCCTCGTCGGCATCGCGCAGGACTTCGGCGTCAACGTCTGAGCCATCCGCCTGATTTCCGGCGCACGGCGCGCATCGGAGGGTCGGTTCCCCTGGGGGAGCCGGCCCTCGGCGCGTTTCCGGGGGTCGCGGCCGGGCGGCCGCGCGCCGCCGCGTCAGGCGACCGCGTCCGCCGCCTCCCCCGGGGTCGGGGTGGCCAGCGTCGCCACCTCGTCCAGGGACAGCCCCAGCGTCCCGGCCAGCGCGGCCACCGTGAAGAACGCCGGTGTCGGCGCCCGCCCGGTCTCGATCTTCCGCAGCGTCTCGGCGGACAGCCCCGCCGCCGCGGCGACGTCGACCATGCTGCGCCCGCCGCGCGCCGCACGCAGCAGCGCACCGAGCCGCTCGCCGCGTTCACGTTCCCAGGGAGTCAGTGGAGTCCGCACCATGCCCGTGATACTAATACCGGTAAAGAAATACCGGTAAAGAAATAACGCCTGTCGGCAGCACGACCGGCGTTCTCGGGAGGTCACAGGCATGGTGGAACTCAAGACGGATGCCCAGATCGATGCGATGCGGGCGGCCGGCCGGGTGGTGGCCGACGCGCTGGCGGCGGTGCGCGCGGCGGCAGCGCCGGGCGTGCGCCTGCTGGACCTCGACGAGGTCGCCCACGCGGTCCTGCACGAGGCCGGCGCCGACTCACCGTTCCTCGGCTACCGCCCGTCCTTCGCCCCCACCCCGTTCCCCGGCGTCCTGTGCGTCTCCGTCAACGACGCGATCGTGCACGGCATCCCGGACGGCTCCCGGCTGCGCGACGGCGATCTGGTGAGCGTCGACTGCGGCGCCCTCCTGGACGGCTGGGCCGGCGACGCGGCCCTCAGCTTCACGGTCGGCACCGCCCGCCCCGAGGACCAGCGGCTCATGGACACCACCCGGCAGGCCCTGGAGGCGGGCATCGCGGCAGCCGTCGCCGGCGCCCGGATCGGCGACATCGCCCACGCGGTCGGCACCGTCGGACGCGCCGCCGGCTACGGCATCCCCGAGGACTTCGGCGGACACGGCATCGGCCGCCGCATGCACGAGGACCCCGGGGTCCCCAACGAGGGCCGCCCGGGCCGCGGCCTCGTCCTCCGCCCCGGTCTGGTCCTGGCCATCGAGCCGATGTTCCTCGCCGGCGGCAAGGACACCTACTACGCCGACGACGACGGCTGGACCCTGCGCACCACGGACACCTCCCGCGCCGCCCACTTCGAACACACGGTGGCCGTGACGGAGGAGGGGCCGCGGGTGCTTACGGGGGCGTAGGGGTGGGGGAGCGTGTGCGGGGGGCAAGCGCGCCAACGGCAGGCTCTCCCGTCATCGGCTGAGGCGGCCGCCCGCGACAGCCGACGCGCCCGGTGACCCGCCACACCGGCGTGACACCATCAGCACGTGATCGACGTCGGCTACTCCCTCTCCCGCCGCTTCCCGGACCCGCCGCAGACGGACTACCGGACCGCGGACGTGCGCACACTGCGCCACGACCTCTTCTGCGGCGACGTCTACCTTGCCGACACCAAGACGGACCGCGAGCTGTCCACCGCCTGGGGCTGGGTGCCCGTGCTCGACTTCGCCTGGGCACTGTGCGACATCGTCGAACAGCTCGACACCGACCCCCGCGGCAACCGCTCCGCCCGCCCGATCCACGCCGAGCTGGACTTCACCGAATCCGCCGACCGGATCTTCTTCGAGCGCCGCTTCGGCTGGGTGGACGTCGACGCCGACTGGATGACGGCCGACGAGGCCCCGCTCACCTTCAACCACTCCGCGCTGCGCCGCGAGGCCCGCGACTTCCTGCACGACCTGATCGCCGACCTCACCGATATGCACGACGGCCTCGGCGACAACCCCGCCATCTGGGACCTCCAGGCGCGCTTCCCCCGCGTCTGACCACCACGTGCACCCCCCATAGCCACCCCTCCCCCGTCAGCCCCTCACTCCACCCGGACCCCTATCTGTGCGGCGAACGCCGGGGCGAGGTCGAGCAGTTGAGCCGCGCTGATCACCGCGCCCGCCAGCCGGTCAATGCCCCGCGCGATGTCCACCGTGCCCGCACCCCGCAGATCGACGTCCTTCATCCGCGCCTCGGAGAAGTCCACCCCCGCCAGGGTGCAGTCGTCGAACGTCACCCGCTCCAGCTGCGCCCCCGCGAAGTCCGCCTCGATGAGCACGCACCCCTCGAAGGCGACATCCTTCAGCTTGGCCCTGCGCAGATTCGGGAAGTCGATCTTCCCGCCGCGCACCACCACCCGCTCCAGCACCGCGCCGTGCAGTTGCGTCCCGCCCAGCCGGGGATCCGACACCTCCACATCGCGCAGCGAGGCCTGGGACAGATCCGTACCCACTCCCCGCACCCCGCTCAGCACGCTGTCGATGAACCGCGCCCGGCTCAGCCCCGCCTCGTCGAGCGTGCACCTCCTGATCGCGCAGTCCATGAACCGGGCACCGCGCGCCGACTGCCCGCCCCAGTCGGCGTCCGCGAACTCCAGTCCGTCGTAATCCCCCTCCGGCTCCAGCTCCCGGCCGTCATACGCGGTCAGCTCCGGCAGCCGCACCTCCGGACGCCGCACCGCCCGCACCGTTCCCTTGTCGCGCCCTGCCACGCGCTCACCGCCTTCCGTCCCGCCGCGCCGCCCTCGCCGGCCCACGACCTCCGCCACCTGCACGACCCATCGTGAACCACCCCACTGACAACACCCTCCGACCTGCGACGCAGCCCCCGAACCCCCGACGCCGACCGCCGAAGGGCCGGCCCCGGAGACTCCCCTCCCTGCCACCCCTAGCGCACGACGGCCAGCTCCCGCCCCGTCTCGTTCAACCGCCGCCCGCCCGACTCGGTGCACGTCACGATGTCCTCGATCCGCACGCCGAACCGCCCCGGCAGATAGATCCCCGGCTCGATCGAGAAGCACATCCCGGGCACCAGCGTCAGATGCTCGCCCTCGACCAGATACGGCGGCTCGTGGGTGGTCACCCCGATGCCGTGGCCGGTCCGGTGGATGAAGTACTCGCCGTACCCCGCCGCCTTGATCACCTTCCGGGCCACCCGGTCGACGTCCTGGCACGCGACGCCCGGCCGCACCGCCTCGAACGCCGCCTGCTGCGCCTCCCGCACGATGTCGTGCACCTTGCGCTCCTCGGCACCCGGCTGCCCGACGTGCACCGTCCGCGTCGTGTCCGAGCCGTACCCGTCCTTGAGGCCACCGAAGTCGAGCACGACCATGTCGCCCTCCTCGATGACCCGCTCGCCGGCCTCGTGGTGCGGATTGGCGCCGTTCGGGCCCGAACCGACGATCGTGAAGTCCACCTGGCTGTGCCCGTGCTCGCGCAGCAGCCGCGCCAGATCCGCCGCCACGTCGCACTCCCGCCGCCCGCCGAAGGGCAGCCGCACGATCTCCTCGTACGTCGCGTCCGCGGCGGCCCCGGCCGCGGCCAGCCGCGCCACCTCATGGGCGTCCTTGACCGCCCGCAGCATCGGCAGCCCCTCCGACAGCGCCGCGTACGCGCTGCCCGGCAGCGACCGCTGGAACCCCAGCAGATGCATCGCCCACGTCGAGTCGGACACCCCGTAACGCCTCTGCGGGTGCACCCACTTGGCCACCTCGGCATACGGGTCCGCACCATCGGCCCACCCGGACACCTCCAGCGCCCCCGCTCCCGTGGAACGCTCCGCGTCCGGCTGCTCCAATACGGGCACCAGCAGCCGCGAGCGCCGCCCCGGCTCGATCACCAGCGCGGTGAGCCGCTCGGTGACCGCCGTCGGCCGGTAGCCGCACAGCCATGTCAGATCCGGCCCCGGCGTCACGATCAGCCCGGCCAGCCCGGCGTCGGCGGCGGCCCGACCCGCCCGCTCCATCCGCCGCTCGTAGTCCTCACACGTCATCGAAGTCGCCATGCCGCCGAACCTACGCCGCCCCACCCCCACCGGCCCACCGACCGGGCCGTCTTGTCGCCCCGCACCGACTGTGCTCCCCTGGAGGCGAGTTGAACCAACGGGCGGGAGCGGTGTGGGGGACTTACGCACGGAGCGGTGGCGCCGCTACGGACACGACCGCGTCTACGTGAACCGCGCGGCGGATTCGGCCGCGGTGGCCTGGTACGACTGCAGAACCGGCAAGATCAACATCCTGGACGAGAGCTACCGCGTCGAAGCCCTGTCCGCCCTGGCCCCGTTCCTGACCTCCGATCCGGACGTCACCCCCACCACGGAGCCACCGAGCCGCCCCGCTCCCCCACCGGCCACCGCACCGCCGCCGAGCCAGGACCTGGCCGCGAACAAACCGGGAGCCTCACTACGGCGCCGGATCGACGAGCTCGAACCGAGCCCCCTCCTCCGCACGCTCAAACGATGGTTCGGCCTCGACGCCGCATTACGCCCCTGGGTAACCGGCCTCCGGGGCGAGCGCATCGCGGGCCAGAGCCTGAACCGGCTCCGCCGCGACGGCTGGTTCGTCCTGCACTCGGTGGAACTCCCGAGCGGCGCCGACATCGACCACGTGGCCATCGGCCCACCCGGCGTCTTCACCATCAACACCAAGCACCACAAGGGCAGCAGAATCTGGCTCGGCGACCACACCGCCATGGTCAACGGCCACTCGACCCCCTACGTCCGCAACAGCCTCTTCGAAGCACGCAGAGCCGCCCGCCTCCTCACCCACACCTGCGGCTTCCCCGTCGACGTCCACCCCGTACTGGCCGTGGTCGGCGCCACCACCCTGACCGTCCGCACCACCACCCCCTCCGTCCACCTGATAGACGGCTCCCACGCAGCCCACGCCCTCTCCACCCTCTCCCCCGTCCTCACCCCCTCCGACATCCAACGCATCCACACCGCCGCCAGAGCGGGAAACACCTGGCTGACCACGCCCGATGGATCCTGACCACACATGAGACTGCCGGCGCCCTGACACGCTCGAACCAGCGGCCGCCGCCGGAGGCACCCACCTACGCTGACCCACACCACTGGCCCGCTCTGGATGCCCACCGCGCGCCACCGCCCGCGCGCTGCTCAAGCAGGGGTGCGACGTGCGTAGTTGTCATCGGCAGCACACCTCACGTGCGCAGCGTGCCGCCAAAGCGTCTCCACCAGTCGGCCGGGTCGACGACCCGCTGTCCACCCCGATGTGAGCTTCGATCGTCGAGACCGCCCCTCCAAGCCCACCCACTGTGTCGCCACTCCGCCCCCCGCTGCACGGCTGGGCCACATCGCGACAGCAGGCAGGCAGCCGATCGGGGCCGGGGCGAAACCACTCCGGGCTTCCTGCAACCAGCCCCTGAAACGGCCGCTCAATCGGTACTGATCCCGACAGGCATCGCCGCAGATGTCACCCGCGAACGTCAGAAGCCCCAGGCCACCACCGGCCCAGGGCTTCCTCCCTGCTCAAGCTAAGAGCCCCCTGTCGGATTCGAACCGACGACCTTCGCTTTACAAGAGCGGTGCTCTGGCCAGCTGAGCTAAGGAGGCGTGCGTGTTGCAGTGTACCCAGGGTCGACGGATGTCCGTTCCCCGATTCGTGACTGCAGGCCTACTGACAGGGGGAGCGGGCGCGGGTAACGTCACGGAGAGTCCATATCAGTGGACTACACCACTCCTTTTACTCGGATCGTCCGGCACGTTCCTGCCGGTGAAGGGATTTATCACCATGGCTACGGTCACGTACGACCAGGCAACCCGTATCTATCCGGGTACCGACAAGCCCGCCGTCGACAAACTGGACATCGCCATCGAGGACGGCGAGTTTCTGGTCCTGGTCGGCCCCTCCGGATGCGGCAAGTCCACCTCTCTGCGGATGCTCGCGGGGCTGGAGGACGTCGACGGAGGCGCCATCCGCATCGGGGACCGCGATGTCACCCACCTTCCGCCCAAGGACCGGGACATCGCCATGGTGTTCCAGAACTACGCGCTCTATCCGCACATGACGGTGGCGGACAACATGGGCTTCGCGCTCAAGATCGCCGGGGTGCCGAAGGCCGAGATCCGGCAGAAGGTCGAGGACGCGGCCAAGATCCTGGACCTGACCGAGTACCTGGGGCGCAAGCCCAAGGCGCTGTCCGGCGGTCAGCGGCAGCGCGTCGCGATGGGCCGGGCGATCGTCCGTGAGCCGCAGGTCTTCCTGATGGACGAGCCGCTGTCCAACCTGGACGCCAAGCTGCGGGTGCAGACCCGTACGCAGATCGCCGGGCTGCAGCGCCGGCTCGGCATCACCACGGTGTACGTCACGCACGACCAGGTCGAGGCCATGACGATGGGCGACCGGGTCGCGGTGCTCAAGGACGGTCTGCTGCAACAGGTCGATTCGCCGCGGAACATGTACGACCGGCCGGCGAACCTGTTCGTGGCGGGCTTCATCGGGTCGCCCGCGATGAACCTGGTCGAGGTGCCGATCACCGACGGCGGCGTGAAGTTCGGCAACAGCGTCGTGCCGGTCAACCGCGAGGCGCTGGCCGCGGCCGCCGACAAGGGCGACCGCACGGTGACGGTCGGCGTGCGCCCCGAGCACTTCGACATCGTCGAGCAGAACGGCGACGCCGCGAAGTCGCTGTCCAAGGAGACCGCGGACGCGCCGGCGGGCCTCCCCGTCACGGTCAACGTCGTCGAGGAACTCGGCGCCGACGGCTACGTGTACGGCGCCGCGGAGGTCGGCGGCGAGGTCAAGGACCTGGTCGTACGGGTCAACGGCCGCCAGGTCCCGGACAAGGGCGCCCGGCTGCACGTCGTGCCGCGCCCCGGCGAGACGCATGTCTTCTCGACGTCGTCCGGGGAGCGCCTCACCGACTGAGCACGGATCGGGAAGCGGATGAGAGCGGCGGCGGTCCGGGGAGGAACTCGGTACCGCCGCCGCTGTGCTGCCCGACTGCGCGACATGCCGCTATGCGGACATAACCGAGGTTTTCCTACCAGTTCGTCAACACCCGTACCGCACTGACGGGCCATTGCGTCCCTCGATCCGGTGACCAAATGTCGCCAAATCATCACTCCTCGCTACCATCTCGACCGTGAACTCCGCAGCCCGCCGCATCGGCAGAACTCTCGCCCTGGTCCTCCCCGTCGTCCTCGTGCTGTCCGGGACCCTCGCGGTCACCCGCGTCCCCTGGGCCACGACGGCCACCGACTCACAGGTGCTGACCGCGTCCACCGGAAGCGCCGCCAAGGCCGCGCACCTCGCCCCCGAGGAAGCCCTGCGCCAGCGCCTGCTGGTCGAGCTCCAGGAGAAGGATCCGGGCACCGCCCTGACCCACCTCCAGGAGGCGACCACCAAGCGGCCCTCGCTGGCCAAGCACTGCGCGTCGATCGCCCGTGACCTCGGCCGTGCCGCGGTCGCCAAGTACGGCGCCGCGCACCGTGCCCAGGCCTTCTCCCGCCCGGTCTGCGACACCTCCTTCGCCACCGGCGTCGCCGCCGCCCAGTGACCCCCTCGCGCACCGCATAGGGTGCGCACCATGACAGGTGCCCAGCATCCGCAGCCCACGCAGGCCGTGGTCCTGGCCGGCGGCCAGGGCTCACGTCTCCGCCCGTACACCGACGACCGCCCCAAGCCGATGGTCGAGATTCCCGGTACCGGGACCCCGATCATCGGCCACCAGCTGAACTGGCTGGCCGAGGAAGGCGTCACGGACGTGGTCATCTCCTGCGGGCACCTCGCCGGCGTCCTCCAGGACTGGCTGGCCGACGCCCGGCTTCCCGTGCGCGTCACGACCGTTGTCGAGACCGAGCCCCTGGGCCGCGGCGGCGGGCTCAAGTACGCGGCCGGCTCGCTGCCCCGCCCGGACGAGCCCTGGTACGCCACCAACGGCGACATCTGGACCCGCTTCCCGCTCCGTGAGATGGCCGCCTTCCACCACGAGCGCGACGCCGAGGCCACCCTCGCGCTAGCCCGCCCCCACATCCCGTGGGGCGCCGTGGAGACCGACGCGTTCGGGCACGTCCTGGACTTCATCGAGTCGCCGCCGTCGCCGTATCTCATCAACGCCGGCGTGTACGTCTTCTCCGCCGCCTTCACCGACCTGCTCCCCACCCGCGGCGACCACGAGCGCACCACCTTCCCGCGCCTCGCCCGCGAACGCCGGCTGGCCGGTTTCCCGCTCCCGCAGGGCGCCTACTGGCGCGCGATCGACACCGCCAAGGACCTCACCGAGGCCGCCAAGGAGCTGAGCGCGCAGGGGCGTTGAGAGGCGCCGGGGCGGCCCGTGGAGGCCGCCCCGGCTCCCCGCCCCGTTGAGCCGTGAGGGCCGCAGAAGGCCACGGAGGCGGCTGAGCGCGGCCGCCGCCCGATAACGGCGCCCGGTGGCTAACGGTGGTCCGCCCTCACACCCGTCCGCAGCCGCGCCCCGGCCGTTCTCGCGCCCGCTCCCCCGTCCCCACGCCCCCGTACGGGTCCCGCCCCGTCGCGCCCCCTGGCCCGTGCAGCCGTCCCCTCCCCCGTACGTGCCCGTCCCCCACACACGCCCGTCCCCGACCACCCCGCCCCCCGTGCCGGCCGGTGGATTCGGGCCGTACGGGGCGGGCGGGACGATCGGGGGCGGGGGCTGGAGCGGGGTGGCGGCCGGTCAGCCCAGGAGGCCGCCGAGGGTGTCGCCGCGGCTGGACTCGCCTCCGGAGCCGCTTCCGGAGCTGCCGGTGCCGGTGGTGCCGCCGCCGGTGCCGCCCGCGCTGGTCGGCACCCGGCTCGGTGCCGGGGCGCGGCGGGTGGGGACGGTCTGCTGTGGCGCGCTGGTGGTCGCCCCCGGCTGCTGGGAGAGGCCGCTGGTGCTGCCCGCCGACCGGCCGGTGCCGGGCGCCGAGGCGGACGGGGTGCCGGGCTTGTGGGCCTTGCGCGAGGCGTCCGCGGACGGGGTGCCGGGGCGCGGGACCGCGCTGCCGGGGTGCCGCTTGCCGGGCCGGGCGGTGTGCTTGGGGCGGGGCAGCGGGGAGCCGGGCAGGTTGTTGATCGCGGGCTCGCCGGGCCGCGGGACGGTCGCCACCGTGGCGGACCGCACGGCGCCGCCCAGCAGCGAGCCGATGAGCAGGGTCAGCCCGGCCACCATCGCGGTCATCATGGCGCCGCGGCGCAGCACCCGGCGCCGCAGGTCGGCGACCTCGACGCGCGGGCCGAGCCGCCGCCACGCCTCGCCGGCCAGCCGGCCGTCCATGGAGTAGACCGGGGCGCCCGCGATGATCAACGGGCTCCAGGCGGCGAGGTAGATGATGTGCGGGGCGTCGTAGGCGGGGATGGTGCGCCAGCTGACGGTCATCAGCAGCGCCGCGGACAGCAGGGCGCCGATGGACGCGGCAACGCGCTGCCACAGCCCGCAGATGGTCAGGACGCCGACGACGACCTGGAGGAAGGCGACGGTCAGACCGGCGCCGACCGGGTGCGAGACGGCGAAGTCACGCAGCGGCACGGCCAGCGCCCAGGGGTCGAGCGCCTGGAGCCACTTGACCATCGAGCCCCGCTCGCCGCCGTCGAAGTAGACGGGGTCGCAGAGCTTGCCCATGCCGGCGTAGACGGAGATCAGGCCGAGGAAGATCCGCAGCGGGAGCAGGACGACGCCGAGGTTCATCCGGCGGCCCGGGTAGTACGCGTGCCGCACGGACTCGGCGCCGCGCCGCTTGGCGCCGGGGTCGTAGCCGTCCGGTGCCTCGAAGCGGTCGTCGTCGTAGCCGTCGTCGAACCGACCGCGGTAGGGAGGGTTCCGGTGGGGGTGGTCGCTGTCGTATGCGCTGCCCACGGGGCGTACGCCGCGCAGCAGGGAGTCGGAGTCGGCGGGGCCGCGCTGGCCGATCACGGTCTGGGCGGGGGCGCCGTCGCCGAGGCGGATCCGGGGCAGGACCTGGGTCGTGCCGACGTCCTCGGCCCGGCCGCCGTCGAGGCCGATGCCCGCGTCGCGCACCGCGTGCAGGAGCTGGCTGGTGCCGCCGGCGGTGCCGCCCGGTGCGGTGCGGCCGCTCCACACGACGGGTGCCCGGCGTCGGGCTCCGGCGGCCTGGCTGCCGAGGGCGGGAATGCGCGCGGGGTCCACGGCGTGGCGCGCCACGGGCTCGGCGAGCTGTACGCGGAAACTGGCGTGGTTGACGATGACCTGCGCGGGGTCGCACGGCACCTTGACCGAGCTCAGGCCCGGCTCGTCATCGAAACCCGGCGAGCGTCCCCCCGTAGGCGTGCGGGGTGTTCTGGTGTCCACGCTCATCTAACCGAGTGACCCGCGCTTAAGACACTGCCTTGACCGGGTCGATCTGTCCGAGACCCGTCAAAAGATCACGACATACCGCAAAGACCTACCGTGGGTCAGGCCTTGCCCCAGGGTGGGTGCCGGTACGGACCGTCCACCCCGGGGCACCACGACTCAGCCGCGGCGGCGCGCCGCTTCCCACAGGACGACACCGGCCGCGACACCGGCGTTCAGCGACTCCGCGCCGCCCGGCATCGGGATCCGCACCCGGACGTCACAGGTCTCGCCGACCAGCCGCGACAGGCCCTTGCCCTCGCTGCCGACCACGATGACCACGGGGCCGTCCAGCGCCGCGACGTCCTGGAGCTCCAGCTCGCCGTCCGCGGCCAGACCGACGACCGTCAGACCGGCCTTCTGGTACGACTCCAGGGTCCGGGTCAGGTTGGTGGCGCGGGCGACCGGCGTGCGGGCCGCGGTGCCCGCCGAGGTCTTCCAGGCACCGGCCGTCATACCGGCCGCCCGGCGCTCCGGCACGACCACGCCGTGGCCGCCGAAGGCACACACGGAGCGGACGACCGCACCGAGGTTGCGCGGGTCGGTGACGCCGTCGAGCGCGACGATCAGCGGGTCGTCGCCGTCGTCGAAGGCGGCGGCGGCCAGGTCCTCGGGGTGCGCGTAGTCGTACGGCGGGACCTGGAGGACCAGGCCCTGGTGGTTGAGGCCGTTGGTCATCCGGTCCAGCTCGGGGCGCGGCGCTTCCATCAGGTTGATGTCGCCGCGCTCGGAGGCGAGCTGGAGTGCGGCGCGCACCCGCTCGTCGCTGTCGATGAACTGCTGGACGTAGAGGTTGGTCGCGGGCACACCGTCGCGCAGCGCCTCGAAGACCGGGTTACGGCCGACGACCAGCTCCGCGGTGCCCTTGGCGCCACCGCGGCGCGGCGCCGGGCGGCGCGCCGCGGCCTGCTTCGCCTGGGCGTTGGCGACGCGGTTCTTGACGTGTCCCTTACGAGCGGAGGCGGGCGGGGTCGGGCCCTTGCCCTCCAGGCTCCGGCGCCGCTTGCCGCCGCTGCCGACCTGCGCGCCCTTCTTGTTGGACGTGCGGCGGTTCCTGCGCTGGCTGTTGCCGGCCATGGGTCACCTGTTTCTTCACTGCTCTCGACGTCTCTCGACGTGGAGTGGGTACGTACGTATGGAATGAGTGTCGCCCGAGGCCACCGGGACGGTCGAATCCGGGTGGCCTGCGAAGGGCGGGAGGGGGGTCAGGACAGCGACCACCGGGGGCCGGAGGGGGTGTCCTCGATGGCGAGTCCGGACTGCTGGAGCTGGTCGCGGATGGCGTCGGCGGTCGCGTAGTCCTTGCGGGAGCGGGCGGCCTGGCGCTGTTCGAGGACGAGGCGGACCAGGGAGTCGACCACGCCGTGCAGGTCCGTGCCGCGGTCCGCGCCGCCGGACCAGCTCTCGTCGAGCGGGTCCAGGCCGAGCACCCCGAGCATCGCGCGCAGCTCGGCCAGCCGGGCCACCGCCGATTCCTTGTCGTCGGCGGTCAGCGCGGAATTGCCCTGCCGGACGGTGGTGTGCACGATCGCCAGCGCCTGCGGGACGCCCAGGTCGTCGTCCATCGCCTCGGCGAAGGCCTGCGGCACCTCGGCCGCCGGCTCGACGGGGCCGGCCTTCTCGACGACCCGCTGGACGAATCCCTCGATCCGCGCGAACGCGGACTCGGCCTCGCGCAGCGCGTCCTCGCTGTACTCGATCATCGAGCGGTAGTGCGGGGTGCCCAGGTAGTAGCGCAGCACGATCGGGCGCCAGCGCTTGGCCATCTCCGAGACCAGCAGGGAGTTGCCCAGCGACTTGGACATCTTCTCGCCGCTCATGGTCACCCACGCGTTGTGGGTCCAGTACGCGGCGAAGTCGTCGCCGAAGCCCTTGGCCTGGGCGATCTCGTTCTCGTGGTGCGGGAAGATCAGGTCGATGCCGCCGCCGTGGATGTCGAAGGCTTCGCCCAGGTACTTGTGGGCCATCGCCGAGCACTCCAGGTGCCAGCCGGGACGGCCGCGGCCCCAGGGGGTCTCCCAGCTGGGCTCGCCCTCCTTGGCCGCCTTCCACATCGCGAAGTCGCGCGGGTCCCGCTTGCCGGTCTCGCCCTCGCCGGACGGCTGGCGGAGGTCGTCCAACTCCTGGTTGGAGAGCTGGAGATACCCCGGGAAGGACTTCACGTCGAAGTAAACGTTGCCGTCGGCGGCGTAGGCGTGGCCCCGCTCGATCAGGCCGCGCATCATCTCGATCATCTCGGGGATGTGGCCGGTGGCGCGTGGCTCGTAGGTCGGGCGCAGGCAGCCGAGGGCGTCGTAGGCCGCGTTGAAGGCGACCTCGTTCTCGTAGCCGACCGCCCACCACGGGCGGCCCTGCTCGGCCGACTTCTTGATGATCTTGTCGTCGATGTCCGTGATGTTGCGCACGAACGTCACGTCGTAGCCGCGGTAGGCGAACCAGCGGCGCATGATGTCGAAGTTCAGGCCCGACCTGATGTGCCCGATGTGCGGGGCGGCCTGCACGGTGGCACCACACAGGTAGATCGAGACACAGCCCGGCACGAGCGGGGTGAAGTCGCGAATCTGCCGGGCGCTGGTGTCGTACAGGCGAATCGTCACGGAACCAGGGTAGTCGGAACGAGGCAGTGCCCCGCGACCCACGGGGCCACGGGGGAAGGGATCGGCGACAGCCGTCCGATTCGCCGGAAGTATCCGGGCACGGCGCGGCGGGACCGGCGCCGCCGTCAGATGCTGCCGACCACCTTGCGCGGGGTGACCCGGACGACGACCCGCGGGGCGTCACCGGACGAGGCGGGGTTGAAGTCCGCGTACGGCTTGCCGGTGTACTTCCGCGACAGCTCGTCGATCAGGTCCTGGCCGCCCTCGGTGCTGAGCGAGGCGGCGCCGCGCACCTCGGCGTAGGTGTACGGCGCGTCGAAGGGCTGGATGACGACCGAGACGCGGGGGTCGCGCCGGAGGTTGGCCTCCTTGCGGCGGCCGAGGGTGGTCGAGAACAGCAGGTCGTCGCCGTCCCGCTTCACCCAGACCGGGGAGACCTGCGGACTGCCGTCGGGCTGGATCGTGGCCACGGTCACGAAGACCGGGGAGTCCAGGAGCTGCTTGAGGTCGTCGGACAGGGTGGCGGTCACGAGGGGTCCTTCCTGCGGGCGCTTCCGGTGGGCACGAACACTCCGATCCTCCCCCAACAGCCGTGCGGCGCCCGGAATTCCCGCGCCATCCGGGGGAATTCCGGGCGCCGCCACACGCCTCGCGCCGCGCCGGGCCGTCAGGCCGTACGGAAGACCAGCGCCGTGGCGATCGCGGCCAGGCCCTCGGCGCGGCCGGTCAGCCCCAGCCCGTCCGAGGTCGTCCCGGAGACCGAGACCGGCGCCCCGGCGGCCGCCGAGAGCGCCTTTTGCGCCTCGTCCCGCCGCTTGCCGACCTTCGGGCGCACGCCGATGACCTGCACCGCGACATTGCCGATGGTGAAGCCCTCGGCCCGGACGATCCGCGCGGCCTCGGCCAGCAGCGTCACCCCCGAGGCACCGGACCACTCGGGGCGGCCGGTGCCGAAGTGGGCGCCCAGGTCGCCGACGCCGGCCGCCGAGAACAGCGCGTCACAGGCGGCGTGCGCGACCACGTCACCGTCGCTGTGGCCGGCCAGGCCGTATCCGTCGCTCTCCGCGGCGTCCCACAGCAGCCCGGCACACCACAGCTCACGCCCCTGCTCGAAGGCGTGCACGTCCGTGCCGACGCCGACGAGGGGCAGCACGGGGGCGGGGTGGGTCGCGCTCTGCTCAGACATAGCCATCGGTGGCCCTCCTGCGGGCGAGTACGGCCTCGGCCAGGACCAGGTCCAGCGGCCGGGTCACCTTGAACGCCTCCTCGTGGCCGGGGACGACCACGACCGGCGAGCCGAGCCGTTCGACCAGCCCGGCGTCGTCCGTGGCACCCTCGCCCTCGACGACGGTGTCGTGCGCCTTGCGCAGGGTCGCGAGGTCGAAGCCCTGCGGGGTCTGCACGGCCCGCAGCAGGGCCCGCTCCGGGGTGCCGACGACGGGCTCGGGCGTGCCCGCCGGCTGCGGCTCGACCTGCTTGACGGTGTCCGCCAGCGGCAGCGCGGGGACGACGGCGGGCGCACCGGCCCGTACGGCGGCGACCACCGCGTCGACCGTCTCGGCCGGCACCAGCGGCCGCGCGGCGTCGTGCACCAGCACGACCTCGATGGTGTCCGGGAGCGCCGCCAGACCGAGCTGGACGGATTCCTGGCGGGTCTGTCCGCCGGGGACGACCACGAGGTCGGTGCGCTCGGCGAGCGGATGCTCGTGCAGCAGGCGGCCGACCTCGGTGGCGCCGTCGGGCGGGGCGACCACCACGATGAGCGAGACGGCACGGGAGGCGGCCATCGCGCGCACGGCGTGCACCAGCATGGGGGTGCCGCCCAGGGTGCGCAGCGCCTTGGGGGTGCCGGGACCGAGCCGGACACCGCGGCCGGCGGCGGGAATCACCGCGGCGGTGCGGACCGGACGGGAAGGATCTGACATCGATGACTCCGGAGTCCGGGGCGAGCCCGGAATTGACGCAGACAGGTTTGTTTCCTCGGGCGGGGTGGGTATGGCCTGAGCGTGCCCCCGGCTCCTGGAGCGCGGGGGAGTGCCGGGCGCGACGCCTCGATCGGACCCTTCCGTGACACGGTCGAGACAGCTGCCCGGGCCCGGCACGCCACAGTGAGTCGGCGGTCCTCGGCGAGGTTCGTGAGTGCGTTCATGAACCGCCGATTCACCGGACAACAGCAGATATGCCGCAGCGCCCGGCAACAGACCACCCCGCTGGGGAAGCGGTCGTTACTCGGGCACCGCGGCATTACTACGTCGGCATTGCTATGTCGTCGCTGCGTCGGCCACTTCGCCGGCGGACGCGTGACCCACGCATGCAGGAACCTCACACGCTTGACCCACACACAGCGTCGTCAGGCACACGGCGTCGTCAGGACGCGAGCACCTCGTCGAGCAGGGCCTCGGCCTTGTCCTCGTTGGTGTTTTCCGCGAGAGCGAGTTCGCTCACCAGAATCTGGCGTGCCTTCGCGAGCATGCGCTTCTCACCGGCGGAAAGCCCGCGCTCACGCTCACGCCGCCACAGGTCGCGCACCACTTCGGCAACCTTGATCACATCGCCGGAAGCGAGTTTCTCGAGATTTGCCTTGTAGCGACGGGACCAGTTCGTCGGCTCTTCGGCATACGGTGCGCGGAGCACCTCGAAGACCCGGTCCAGCCCGTCCTGACCAACCACGTCGCGTACGCCGACGAACTCCGCATTGTCCGCTGGCACACGAACAGTCAAGTCGCCCTGGGCGACCTTCAGCACCAAGTAGGTCTTGTCCACGCCTTTGATCTGGCGAGTTTCGATGGCCTCGATCAGCGCGGCCCCGTGATGGGGATAGACCACGGTGTCGCCAACCTTGAACGTCATGTGACAGGTACCCCTTCCGTGGCTATCCATGCTAACACGGGAACGGGCCGTTCTGAATGGCGTTTTCGCAGGTCAGGGCATATCTCGGGGCTTGACAACAGTAACCGGAACGTGCTGCGAGGGGCCTCTGAAGAGAGGTATTCGCAGGTCGGAGGGGCTGCACGGGTGACTCGAAACACGTCCGTCACACGACGGGAGGGCACCGTTCGAGGGGCTGAACGTCCCGTTTTGCGCAGATCCACATGAGCGAGTTCCGCTACTCCGTTCGGCTGCTCGGAGACCTCTCCTGGGCGATTCTCGAATTGATCACCACGCGGCGGCCGAAGAGTGTGATCAATTCCGCGAGGCCTTCACATTCCCTGCGAATACTGCTTTTCGCCGGGGAACCTGAGGGCCGCCACCCGAACGGCCGCTTGTCGAAATTTCGGCCACGTTCTCGGTGTGCGTTCTCGGGGTGCGGCCGGATCCCTACGCCGACGCGTGCGCCCTCGGCGTGCCGTTCCGCGGCCCGTTGCGCGTGCCGTTGCACGGGTGTTTTGCGCGGAGCCCGTTCTGCGTCCCGTTCCGCGGCGGCATGCGGTGGTCGGCTTTCCGCCAACGCCCGGCGATACGCCCGGGATCCCGGGGGCGGAAACCGGACGCGGGCGGCGCCGGCGGGCCGCTGATCGCGCTGGGGGCGGGTCGGGTGCGGCGGCGTGAGGACGGCTCGGTAACCTAGCGGCGCTGACACACCCTTAGGGCGGCTTTACGCACCCGTCTCCATGACGCGTACGCAGTGCCGCCCCAGCCGTCCATCCGCGACCGGGCACGAAGTTCGGCCGCCGTAGCTCGTCAAGGAGATGCCGCCGCCGTGAGCCGCAGCCTTCGACGCGGCGTCCTCGCCGCCACCGTCCTTTCGCTCTCGATCGCCACGCTGTCCGCGTGCGGGGCCGGGAACGACGCCCAGACGCTGGAGGTCAAGCCGGACAACGCCGCGACCTCCGTCGGCGACATCAAGATCCAGAACGCGACGGTCATCACGCAGCCGGACGTGAACGCCAAGGGTCCGGCCGCGATTTCCGCGACGGTGTTCAACACCGGTGCCACGGACCAGAAGCTGACCGCGATCTCCGTCGACGGCACCGGCCAGTCGGCCAAGCTCTCGCCGGGCGGTTCCGGCAAGGGCCCGGTCACCGTGCCCGCCGGCGGCTCCATCGTGCTCGGCGGCAAGGGCGACGCCTCGGCCGTCCTGGCCAGCGGCCGGGAGGCCGTCAAGGACGGGAACGCCCAGCCGCTGACGTTCACCCTGAGCTCCACCGGCAAGGTCAAGATCAACGCCTATGTCGTCCCGGCGAAGAGCTACTTCGCGGGTTACGGGCCCTCCCAGCTGCCGCAGCCGTCCGGTACGCCGTCCCCGTCGGGCTCCGGCAAGCCCTCGGCGTCGGGCAAGCCGTCGGGTGAGCCCGGCGCGTCCGGGTCCGGCAAGCCCTCGCAGTCCGCGGGCAGCGGTCACTGACACCGCCTGCACAGCACGACGCCAGGGGCGCCCCTCCGGACCGGAGGGGCGCCCCTGGCGTATGCGGCGGCCCGTGCGCCGGGCGGCCGGCGCACGGGCCGCTCAGGCCGTTTTACGGCTCGAACTTGTAGCCCAGGCCGCGGACCGTGACGAGGTAGCGCGGTGCGCCCGGGTCGGGCTCGATCTTGGCGCGCAGCCGCTTGACGTGCACGTCCAGGGTCTTGGTGTCGCCCACGTAGTCGGCGCCCCAGACCCGGTCGATGAGCTGCATACGGGTCAGCACCCGGCCGGCGTTGCGCAGCAGCATCTCCAGGAGGTCGAACTCCTTGAGCGGCAGGTCGACCTTGCCGCCGGAGACCGTGACGACATGGCGGTCCACGTCCATCCGGACCGGGCCGGCCTCCAGGGCCTGCGGGGTGACCTCCTCCGGCTCCCCGCGGCGGCGCAGCACGGCGCGGATGCGGGCGACGAGTTCGCGGGAGGAGAAGGGCTTGGTGACGTAGTCGTCGGCCCCTATCTCCAGACCGACGACCTTGTCGATCTCGCTGTCCTTGGCGGTCACCATGATCACCGGGACGTTGGAGCGGCCGCGCAGCTGGCGGCACACTTCGGTGCCGGGCAGGCCCGGCAGCATCAGGTCGAGCAGGACGAGGTCGGCGCCGTTGCGCTCGAATTCGTCCAGTCCGTCGGGGCCCGTGGCCGCGATGGCGACCTCGAAGCCCTCCTTGCGGAGCATGTAGGACAGTGCGTCGCTGAACGATTCCTCGTCCTCGACGACAAGCACTCGGGTCACGGAAGGACCTCCGGGGCTGGGTGAGCAGGGAGTGGATCGTTGAAGGTCTCGTACGGGCGGTCCTCGTCGTCGAGGCCCTCCGCGGAGAGGTCGGCGGGGCGGTCGCGGTCGCGGCCGGCCCCGGCTTCCGGGAGACGGAGGGTGAAGGTCGAGCCTTGTCCCTCAGCGCTCCACACCGTGACCTCCCCGCCGTGCGAGGCGGCCACATGCTTGACGATGGCGAGACCGAGGCCGGTGCCGCCGGTGGCGCGCGAGCGCGCCGGGTCCACGCGGTAGAACCGCTCGAAGATGCGGTCCCGGTCCCTCTCGGATATCCCGATGCCCTGGTCGGTCACCGCGATCTCGATCAGGTCGCCGCCGGGGGCGGAGACCCGCCGTCCGGCGATCCCGACGCGGGTGCGCGCCGGGGAGTAGTTGACGGCGTTCTCGACGAGGTTGCCGAGGGCCGCCGCGAGCTGGCCGCGGTTGCCCCAGATGCTCAGCCCGTCGGTGGCGCCCCCGGGCCGTCCGCCGCCGGCGCGGGCGGCGGATCCGTCGGGACCGCCGATCGAGGTGGCCATGGTGATCTGCTTGGCGCCGGCCTGCTGGCGGCAGCGGTCGATCGCCTCGGCGACCAGCTCGTCGACCCGGACCGGCTCGGCGTCCTCCAGCGGGTCGTCGTTCTGCACCCGGGAGAGGTCGATGAGCTCCTGGACGAGGTTGGTCAGGCGGGTGGCCTCGTTCTGCATCCGGCCGGCGAAGCGCTCGACGGCCTCGGGGTCGTCGCTGGCGTCCATCACGGCCTCGGAGAGCAGCGAGAGCGCGCCGACGGGCGTCTTGAGCTCATGGCTGACGTTGGCGACGAAGTCGCGGCGGACCGCTTCTATGCGGCGGGCCTCCGTGAGGTCCTCGACCAGCAGCAGGACCAGCCGGGAGCCGAGCGGGGCGACTCTGGCGGAGACCGCGAGCGCCTCGCCGCGGCCGGTGCCGCGGCGCGGCAGATCCAGCTCGACCTGGCGTATCTCGCCGTCCCTGCGGGTGTCGCGGGCCATCTGCATCATCGGCTCGACGGCGAGCTTGCCGCCGCGGACCAGCCCGAGGGCGTAGGCGGCGGAGCTGGCCTTGACGACGGCGTCGGCCTCGTCGAGCACCACCGCGGAGGAGCGGAGCACCGACAGCACGGTGTCGACCCCGGGCGGCAGCACGGCGTCCGTGTGCAGGGAGGTGCGGGTGGGTTTGGCCTGGTCGCGTTCGCTCCAGCGGAACGCCAGCATGGCGAAGACGCCGGTGCACAGTCCGGCGATCGCTGCCACTGCGGCGACGGCCGCGTCCACGTTCATGACTCCAGGTTATGCGCCGGGTCGGACACTTCCCCAGGGGTGCGGGGCGCTGCCCGGACACCCGTCGCCCAGAGTTCACCGTGGCGTCCGCGCCGGTTCACTCCGGGGGCCGTGGTCGGGCGGGCGGCTGCCGGCCGGGTGTCCCTTGGGGATACGGCACGCGAGCCCCGCCCCGACGGAGTGTGGCCAGGTGAACCGGGCGGCCGGCCCGGCGGCCGGGGATACGTCGCCCAGAATTCACCTTCACGTCGGTGCCGGTTCACTCCCGGTGGCACCGCAGGTCGCGCGGCGCCCGCAGGGTAAGGGTGCGGGTGCCGGATCCCTTCCGCACCGCCGCGCGCCCGGACACCCGGAGTGACCGCGGCGCGACGGCCCCACCGGCCGCACCGGGACGGCGGAGCGGGCGCTCCGTGGAGCATCGGCTTCTGGGATGCGGCTCGCGCGGGCACAGACCGTGAGAGCGTGGGCAGAGGTTCATCCGTACCCGTCCACCTCCCACACCACCACTCGATCCGAGAGAAGGTCACAGATGCGGGACGCGTACCACGAGGAGCTTGATTCGATCGGCGAGGGCCTGGTCGAGATGGCCCGGCTCGTCGGCTCCGCGATCGGGCGCGCCACCACGGCGATTCTCGACGCGGACCTCAAGCTGGCCGAGAACGTCATCGCCGCCGACGAGAAGGTCGACGACCTCCAGCGGGATCTGGAGGCGCGGGCGATCGCCCTGCTGGCGCGGCAGCAGCCGGTCGCCACCGACCTGCGGATCGTCGTCACCTCGCTGCGGATGAGCGCCGACCTGGAGCGCTCGGGCGACCTGGCCCAGCACGTGGCCAAGCTGGCCCGGCTGCGCTTCCCGGAGACGGCCGTCCCGCGCGACCTGCACGCCACCATCCTGGAGATGGGGCAGCTGGCGCAGCGCCTGATGGCCAAGGCTGCCGAGGTCATCATCACCAAGGACGTCGACCTCGCGCTGCAGCTGGAGCAGGACGACGACGCGATGGACATGCTGCACCGCACCCTCTTCCAGCACCTGATGGACGACCGCTGGCAGCACGGCATCGAGACGGCCGTGGACGTGACCCTGCTGGGCCGCTACTACGAGCGCTTCGCGGACCACGCGGTCTCCGTAGCCAAGCGCGTCGTCTACCTCGTGACCGGCGAGCACGCCGATGAGATCGCCTCGTCGGCGGCGGCGGTGGAGGGCGCCTGACCGCGGCGGCGGGCGAAGGGAACGGGTCCGCTTCCCGCCCCGGCGTGCGCGGTGGACGTGTGCCTCCACGCGCCGTTGACGCGCCTGGTCACCCGGGCATGCAATGGGCACCAGGTGACCCCTAGGAGGCAATGCATGGCACCCATGGCGGACTCCCCCAACCCCGTGCCCCACGGCGCCCCGGCGGCCGTCGAGCGCCCGCGGCTCCCGCTGCTCGGCGCCTGCGGCTGCGGCCCCGGCTGCAGCTGCGGCTGCCAGTCGGGCGGCCCGTGCCAGTGCGGCGGCAGCTGCTAGCGACCCGACGGCACAGTGCGACGGCGGCCCCGACCGGTTGATCCTCCGGTCGGGGCCGCCGCTTTTGCCGTCGCCGTGGTGGTGCCGCCCCGGGGGCGGCCGGGGCTCACCGGTCGCAGCGGTCGGTCCTCTTCACAGGCTGAGCGGCACCGGATGGATCTCGTCGGCCTTGTGGCCGGCGCGCTCGTGGACGCGCTGGACGGCGTCCGCCGAGGGGGCGTCCGACAGGCAGAAGACGTCGCCGGAGTCGGGATCGGCCCAGGCGTGCTCGAAGTGCACGCCTTCCTGGGACTCGATGGCGAGGTCGGCCTGGTGCGCCGCCGTCAGCTGCTCGGCCGTGAGGCCCTCCATACCGCGGTGGATGTCCATGAACTTGGGCATCTGTCTCATCCTCCAGATTGCGGACATGTGCCCCCCTTCCATGCTGCCCCCGCACGCCACGGCACGCCGGGTCACGGCAACAGCCACCCCCGACAGCCACCCCGCCCCGCCCAGCACCGAGCCCCCCACCAGCGGGAAGACCACCGATGGGGGGCTCGGGTGACGCGGTGCGGGGCGGGCTACTTCTTCTTGCCCTGGTTCTTCACTGCCTCGATGGCGGCCTTGGCGGCGTCCGGGTCGAGGTAGGTGCCGCCGGGGGTGACCGGGCGGAAGTCGGCGTCCAGCTCGTAGGCGAGCGGGATGCCGGTGGGGATGTTCAGGCCGGCGATGTCCTCGTCGGAGATGCCGTCGAGGTGCTTGACCAGGGCGCGCAGGCTGTTGCCGTGGGCGGCGACGAGGACCGTCTTGCCGGCGCGGAGGTCGGGGACGATGCCGTCGAACCAGTACGGGAGCATGCGGACGACGACGTCCTTGAGGCACTCCGTCTGCGGGCGCAGCTCGGGCGGGAGGCCGGCGTAGCGCGGGTCGGAGAACTGGGAGTACTCGGCGTCACGGTCGAGCGCCGGCGGCGGCGTGTCGTACGAGCGGCGCCAGAGCATGAACTGCTCCTCGCCGAACTCGGCCAGGGTCTGCGCCTTGTCCTTGCCCTGGAGCGCGCCGTAGTGGCGCTCGTTCAGGCGCCAGCTGCGGTGGACCGGGATCCAGTGACGGTCGGCGGCCTCCAGGGACAGCTGCGCGGTGCGGATGGCGCGCTTCTGGAGCGAGGTGTGCACCACGTCGGGGAGCAGGCCGGCGTCCTTGAGCAGCTCTCCGCCGCGGACTGCCTCCTTCTCGCCCTTCTCGTTGAGGTTGACGTCCACCCAGCCGGTGAACAGGTTCTTCGCGTTCCACTCGCTCTCGCCGTGGCGGAGGAGGATCAGCTTGTACGGTGCGTCGGCCATGGCGTCGAGCGTAATCGAATCCCGTCGGGGGCCCTGCGGGGGTCCAGGACCTGGGCTTTCCGGCAACGGAAACGCCGCCGGGACCCTTTGCCGGGCCCCGGCGGCGTACCGCGCGGCTCATCGCCTCAGTCGGTCACGAGGCGGTGGGAGTCGGTTCAGCGGAAGGAGTGCGCCATCGCTCCGCCGCCGGTGTGGATGCCACCGATCGGACGGTAGTGACGGTGGTGGTGGCGACGGTGGTGGTGGTGCCGGCACTTGTGGTGGTGGCGACCCCAGCGGTGGTCGTCATCGCCTCTCCGGTGCTCGTCGTGACGGTAGCTCGACGCCGAGTATCCACCGTCCAGGTCACGGCCCTCGGCCGCGGACGAGGCGAGTGCGGTGGGAGCGGTGACCGCGAACACCGCGGTGATCACGGCTGAGGCGAACAAGGTACGGGCAGTGCGCATAGGAGAGTTCCTTTCTGCCTACTGCGAAGGGAGACACATCGTCGGCCATCTGCATCACAGTAGTGATATGACCCACAGTCAGCCTTTATGCCACGTTTCCTCCCGCGGGCACGTGCCACACGAGCGGAGGGCTGAGCTTTCCGGGTGGAGTGCGCCCGTATTTGACCCATCAGGCCCAACGGCGCGCCGGGATGAGGTTTGGGCCGTGCGTGGGGCGTACGCCGGGGCGGCGAAGAGCCCGCCCGTACGTCGCGTTCAGCTCTCCGGCTGTGTGCGTCCCCGGGTCAGGTGCGCGAACGCGTCCAGATTGCGGGTGGATTCGCCGCGGGAGACACGCCAGTCGTATTCCTTGCGGATGGCGGTGGCGAAGCCCATTTCGAGCAGGGTGTTGAAGCTGCCGTCGGCGTTCTCCAGGACGGTGCCCAGGAGGCGGTCGAGTGCGTCGGGGGTGACCGCGGCCAGCGGGAGCTTGCCGACGAGGTAGATGTCGCCGAGCTTGTCGATGGCGTAACTGACGCCGTACAGGCGGGTGTTGCGCTCCAGCAGCCAGCGGTGGACGGCGGCGTGGTTCTCGTCGGGGTGGCGGACGACGAAGGCGTTGAGGGAGAGCGAGTGCTTGCCGACGATGAGCGAGCAGGTCGTGGACAGCTTGCGGGTGCCGGGGAGGGTGACGACATAGGTGCCGCCGGTGGGGCTCTCCCATTCCAGGCCGGCGTCGTCCAGGGCCGCCTCGATCACCACGCGCGCGTCATCAGCCATGCGGTGATCGTAGGTGACGGCGTCGCTCCTGCATCGCGGCGGTGTACACCTCCGCGGTCGCCGCGGCGGCCGTGTCCCAGCCGAAGGACCGGGCATGGCGGGCGGCGTCGGTGCCCATGCGGGCGGGCAGCTCGGGGTCCGCGAGGAATCGGCTCAGGGTGCGGGCGTAGTCGGCGGGGTCGTGGCCGGCGACGAGGAAGCCGCTGACGCCGTCGCGCACGGCCACCGGCAGGCCGCCGACCGAGGCCGCGACCACCGGGGTGCCGCACGCCTGGGCCTCGATGGCCACCAGGCCGAAGGACTCGCTGTACGACGGCATGACCAGCACGGACGCGGCGCGGTACCAGTCGGCGAGCTGTTCCTGGCCGACCGGCGGGCGGAACTGCACGAGATCGGCGACGCCGAGCCGGGCGGCCAGCTTCTGCAGGCCCTCGGGCTTGGCCAGCCCGCTGCCGCTGGGGCCGCCGACGACGGGCACCACCAGCCGGGAGCGCAGCGAGGGGTCCTCGTCGACCAGGGCGGCGACCGCGCGCAGCAGGATGTCGGGGGCCTTCAGCGGCTGTATGCGGCCGGCGAAGAGCGGGATGACCGCGTCCTGCGGCAGGCCGAGGCGGGCCCGGGCGGCGGCCCGGCTCTCGGCGACCGCGCCTCCGGTGGGCCGGAAGCGGTCGAGATTGACGCCGGGGTGGACCACCGCGACCTTGCCGGGCTCGGCCTCGTAGTGCCGCACCAGCTCGTCGGACTCCTCGGCGGTGTTGGCTATCAGCCGGTCCGCGGCGCGCACGATCTGCGTCTCGCCGATGACCCGCGCGGCCGGTTCGGGGGTGTCACCGGCGGCGAGCGCGGCGTTCTTGACCTTGGCCATGGTGTGCATGGCGTGCACCAGCGGGGCGCCCCAGCGCTCCGCGGCCAGCCAGCCGACATGGCCGGACAGCCAGTAGTGGGAGTGGACCAGGTCGTAGTGGCCGGGGCGGTGGCCGGCCCAGGCCTGCATCACGCCGTGGGTGAAGGCACACAGCTGCGCGGGCAGCTCCTCCTTGGCCAGGCCCTCGTACGGGCCGGCGTCCACGTGCCGTACGAGGACGCCGGGGGCGAGTTCGACGGTGGGCGGGAGGGTGGCGGTGGTGGCGCGGGTGAAGATCTCCACCTCGATGTTGATCGAGGCGAGCTTCCTGGCCAGCTCGACGATGTAGACGTTCATGCCGCCGGCGTCGCCGGTCCCGGGCTGGTGCAGCGGTGAGGTGTGGACGCTGAGCATCGCCACCCGGCGCGGGCGGCGGGTCCCTCCCGGCAGGCGCAGCCGCGGCTGGCCGGCGAACTGGCCATGGGGACGGCCACGGAGCCGGGACACGTATGGGCTCACGTCGAGCTACCTCCTAGGCGGGACGGGCGGCGCGCCTCCGACCCCGTCCAACAACGGACCCGGGCCATCCCTTCCCGTCCCGGGCGCTCCGGCGGCACTTTGCCAAAGCGTGACCAAGTGTGCAGCGGGAGGACGCCGGGGAGCCGCCGGGCGGAGGGGCCGGGGGGCTTCGGCGGACGGGCCCCGGTACCTCGGCGGGCGGGCGGCACCCCGCCACCCCATACTCTCGACGGCATGGCCCGCCGCCCCTCCGTCTCCGCCGCCACGGCGCCCGCACCGTCCCGACCCGTCGGAAACGCCACCCGCGGGACCACCAACCCCAACCGGCTGCGCCGCATGGACCGCTGGATAGCGGCCGAACACGCTGCCGTGCTGCGCCGCGCAGCCGACCCCGTGGCGGTCGACCTGGGCTACGGCGCCGCGCCCTGGACCGCGGTCGAGCTGCTCGGGCGGTTGCGCACGGTCCGGCCGGACGCCCGGGTCGTCGGCGTCGAGATCGACCCGGCGCGGGTCGAGGCCGCCCGGTACTGCGAGCGGCCCGGGCTGGACTTCGTCCACGGCGGCTTCGAGGTGCCGCTGCCCGGCCCGCGGGGCCGGGCGCCCGTGCTCATCCGGGCGGCGAACGTGCTGCGGCAGTACGACGAGGACGAGGTGGCGGCCGTGTGGCAGCGGCTGTGCGCCCGGCTGGCGCCCGGCGGACTGCTGGTCGAGGGCACCTGTGACGAGATCGGCCGGCGGCACGTATGGGTGGCGCTGGGCCCCGAGGGGCCGCGCACGGTCACCTTCGCGGCCCGGCTCGGCTCCCTGCGGACCCCCTCCGACCTGGCCGAACGCCTGCCGAAGGCGCTGATCCACCGCAATGTCCCGGGCGAGGCGGTGCACTCCTTCCTCCGGGACTTCGACCGCGCCTGGGCCGCGGCGGCCCCGCTGGGCACGCTCGGCGCACGCCAGCGGTGGCGCGCCGCCGTCCAGGCGCTGGCCACGGACTGGCCGCTGGCCGGTGACCCCCGGCGCCGCCGCCAGGGGGAGGTCACGGTGCGGTGGGAGGCCCTGGCCCCCAGGGGCTGAGCCGGCCGTTTTCCCGGAGCGTGACCCAGGGGTGCCCCGGGCGCGACCTACGGGGGTGCCCCGGGGCGTGACCCAGGGAGTGCCTCAGAGGGTGTCCGCCCCCGCGGTGGCCGCGGTCCGCCGCTCCCCCGCCACCCGCGCCCCCAGCTCCCGCAGCCGCTGCTCCGTCCGCGATCCGCGCGGGGCGGTGTACGTCACCAGGGCCTGGTCGGGGTCGGTGCTCAGCCGGAAGCTCTCGAAGGTGATCAGCAGCTCGCCGACGTGCGGATGCAGGACGCGCTTGGTGCCGCGCAGGCACTCGTACACCGTCTGCGTCTCCCACAGCCGGCGGAAGTCCGCGCTGTGGTCGAGGAGTTCATTGACCACGGCGCAGATCCGCGGGTCGTCGGGGTGCCGGCCGCTGTCGGCCCGCAGATTGCCGACCACCTCCAGGGCCTTCGCCTCCCAGTCCGGGTGCAGGGCGCGCGCCACCGGGTCGAGGAAGACCAGCAGCGCGGTGTTCCGCCGGTCCGGGGCGAGGGCCGCCAGGTCGAAGGCGAAGGCACCGCCGAGCGCGTTCCAGGCCAGGATGTCCAGGCCGCGGCCGACGACCATGGCCGGGACGGTGGTGTCCATCGCGTCCAGCAGCTGCTGGATCTCCGGGCGCACGCCCTGCCCGGAGCCGGCGGGGCCGGGGTCGTCGGTGCCCGGACGCCGAGGCAGGGCCACGTTGCGCAGATACGTCACCTCGCCGCCGGTCAGCCGCAGCGCCCGGGCGATGGCGTCCAGCACCGAGTCCGAGATGGCGTGCGCGCGGCCCTGCTCGATCCGGGTGTAGTAGTCGACGCTGATGCCGGCGACCTGGGCGACCTCCTCGCGCCGCAGCCCGCGCACCCGGCGCCGGTTCACCCCGTCGGGCAGGCCCAGCTCGGCCGGGTCGAGCGCCGCGCGGCGCGCCTTGAGGAACGAGCCGATCTCGATTTCCGCGTACAGCATCGGTCCAGTATGCGTCGCGCGGCCGGTCGGGTGGTTCCGCCGGACCCGGGTCCGGACGGGCCTGGCCCGCTCCGTGCACGCACCGCAAGGTGGTGCTCACACACCTCGGGGGCGCCCCGGAGACGGCCCGGTCCGCGCACGCCGTGGGACGGCCCGCCCCGGCGCGCGCCCCCGAGCGACCCCTTCGACCCGGCACAAGGAGCGGCTCATGCGGCGCAGGATCCTCGGCGGCACCGGCATCTCGGTCAGCGAGTACGCGCTCGGCGCGATGATGCTCGGGGCCTGGGGCAACACCGACCACGACGAGTGCGTGCGGCTGGTGCACCGCGCGCTGGACGCCGGGATCAACTTCGTCGACACCGCGGACGTGTACGCCGCGGGCGAGTCCGAGGAGATCGTCGGCAAGGCGCTCCAGGGCCGCCGCGACGACGTCGTCCTGGCCACCAAGTTCTTCAACCCGATGGGTCCGGACGCCAACCACGGCGGCAGCTCCCGGCGCTGGATCGTCCGCGCGGTGGAGGACAGCCTGCGCCGGCTGGGCACCGACCACCTCGACCTCTACCAGGTGCACCGGGCCGACCCGGCCACCGACATCGACGAGACCCTGTCCGCCCTCTCCGACCTCGTACGGTCCGGCAAGGTACGGGCGATCGGCACCTCGACGTTCCCCGCCGAGCAGCTCGTGGAGGCCCAGTGGACCGCCGAGCGCCGCGGCCACCAGCGCTTCCGCACCGAGCAGCCGCCGTACTCGATGCTGGCGCGCGGGGTGGAGAACGCGGTGCTGCCGACCGCGCAGCGCTACGGCATCGGCGTGCTGACCTGGGGTCCGCTCAGCGCCGGGTGGCTGTCCGGCCGTGAGCTGTCGGCGAGTTCACGGGCCGGGATGGAGACCCGGAAGTTCGACCTCTCGGTACCGGAGAACGCCCGGAAGGCGGAGGCGGTGCGCGCGCTGTCGGCGGTCGCGGACGAGGCGGGCCTGCCGCTGCCGCACCTGGCGACCGCGTTCGTGCGCAGCCACCCCGCGGTGACGTCCGTGATCATCGGCCCGCGCACCCTCGATCAGCTCGACGGCATGCTGGCGGGCGCGGACGTCACCCTCGACGCGGACCTCCTCGACCGGATCGACGCCATCGTCCCGCCCGGCACCGACCTCAACCGCGCCGACAACTACTACACGCCGCCGGCCGTCGGGGACGCGTCGCTGCGGAGGCGGTGAGGGGCCCGACGGACGCGGTGCGGGGCCGGACCGCACTCCCCCGGGCGGGGCCCCCGCCGGCCTTCCCTGCCCGCCCGGAGAAAGACGGCTTCGCGATAGTCCCCATTAATTCGACGGTCACCCCGGACCCCCGTCCCGGCGAAATACCACGTGATTACCGGACCCGAATCCGCCGCGCCCGCGGACCCGCCCGCCCCTCCCCAAACGCGGCCCGAACCGTCGCCTTTTCCGGGAAGCGGCCGGCACCCTTCCACAGACGTCCGCCGGGGCCCCCGTCCACGGGGGTCCCGGCGGCCATTCCGGCTTTACCGGCTATTTCTTGGCCTTCCCGTAGGCCTCACGAATGGAGGCGGGCACCCGGCCGCGCTCGCTGATCTCGTACCCCTCCGACTTCGCCCACGCCCTGATGGCGGCGGTGTCCTCGCCGCCCGTGGCCTGCTGCCGCGACTTTCTGGACTTCCGCGTCCGGCGCCCCACCCGCGTGAACGGCGCGACGGCCTCCAGCAGCTTGTCGTAGCTGTCCGGGCCCAGGTCGAGCTCGTAAGTGACGCCGTCAAGAGACAAGGTGTGGGTGGTGACCTCGGCGGTCTCTTCACCCGTGAGATCATCCGCGTAGATGGTGATTACTTTCTGTGCCATGACGCGATTTTACGTCCCTTGCACGAAATCACCGCATCACGGATCCGACGGGCCGGTGACGGCTGCGCGGGCAGAATATTGCGGGCCTTGCGCATTGGCGTCCCTCGCTCAGGCGAGAGGGTGTTGCCAGATGAGCAGCGGATGGTCCTCGACCCAGTACGTGTGGAACCGGTCGGTGATATGGAGCCGGACGGCGGAGATGTCGGGGCTTCCCGCGTCCTGCCACGTGGCCAGCGTCCGTTCGATGCCGTCCCACAACGCCACGGGGCCGCCCTGGCGGACCGTCCAGGCGTCGCCGGCCGCGGTGAACTCGGCAAAGGATTCACGTCCCGGATCGAAGACGTACCGGAGCGGGGCGCCTTCGCGTGTCGCCGCGCGGACGAACTGGGAGCCCGGCGCGACGAGTTGGGTGAGAAAGGCGGGCATCCACTCCTCCAGCAGGGTGGGCGGGAACTCCGTTCGCCGCTCGCTGTCGGCGTAGGCCGTGCGGGCGGACAGATCCCCGCAGACCGGTGGCGCGGCCTGGGATCGTGCCTGCATGAAGGAGGAGGGGCCGGTGATCCTGCCCTCGGCGGTGCCGTCCGCGCCCACGACGACCTTGGCCAGGCCCGTGCCGTAGCCCCAGGAGCCGCCGACGGTGGCCAGGACGATGCCGCCCGGCTCGGTCTGCCTGAGCCACGTGTAGGGGATGCGGCGCACGGCGCAGGTGGCGATGACACGGTCGTACGGGGCGCGGCGGGGATGGCCGAGGAGCCCGTCCCCGGTCACGGCCCACGTCTCGAATCCGGCCGCCACCAGCGCGGCGTCCACGCGGGCCGACACGGCGGGGTCGACCTCCACCGTCGTCACGTTGTCCTCGCCGAGCCGGTGGCACATCAGGGCCGAGGAATACCCGGTGCCGGTGCCGATCTCCAGCACGTGGTGGCCGTCGTCGACCTCCACGCGCTCGATCATGTCCAGCACGGTGACCGGGGTGGTGGATGACGACGTGGGCGAGCCCGTCACGAGGTCGCTGACCTGGTCGGCGGTCAGGTGTCCGTCGAGCTGCGTGGTCAGGGACCGGTCGCTGTAGGCAATCTCCGCCCACTCGGCCGGATCGGACCCGAGTGGGCGGAGACCGGCCGCCACCGGCCGCCCTCCTCGGGCAGGAACACGCCGGGGTGCAGGAACAGCTCACGCGGTACGGCTTCCACCGCAGCTCGCCATGCGGGAGTGGTGAGGACCCCGGCCCTCTCCAGCCGGTCGGCGAGCGCACGCCGCTCGGGCGCGGTGTCAGTCATGGGTACTCCCTTGCGCCAGCAGAGCGGCGAATGCGCCGGACATGTCGAGTCCGGTCCGTCCCTCCAGCCACCCCCATTGGCCGTTCGGGTTCAGCTCCAGCCACCAGTGGTCCCCCGCCCGGTCCACGGCGAGGTCGAAGCTCCCGGACACCAGCCCGAAGTGATCCAGGAAGGAGAGCAGTGCCGTGCTGTCGGCTCGTCCGTGCCGCTGCGGTGCTGAGCCGCCGCAGGGCGGTCGGGGGGAGTCTGACTCCGCGACAACGGCCGCTCCTCTCTGTAGTCATTCCACTACCGGGGCGACTCAGGCTGGCCTACAGTCGGAAGCCGTTCAACTTGTCAGAGATGAAGGAAGCGTTGGCGAAAGCTCTTTGAATCGCAAGGAGTTGACGCCGGACCACAGCCCTCGGGAGGCCTTCGGAGCGCGTCTACGCAGCTCGCGGGAGGCACGCGGCTGGACGCAGGAGGAGCTTGCCGAGCGCCTGGGGTATTCGAGTACGCACGTGTCAGCGGTCGAAACTGGCCGCAAGCCCCCGACTCTGCGCATTTCGCGCAGTGCCGACCGCGTATTCGGCATCGCGGGCACCGTGGACACCTTCGAGCGGCAGTACCGCGAGATCCAGCACGGCAGCCTGCTGGAGGGCTTCCCGGAGTACCTCGACTACGAGGGTCGGGCAGCGGAAATCCGGCTGTATGAAGTGGGCGTTATTCCAGGGCTGTTGCAGACCCCGGAGTATGCATCCGTGCTCGCGGGGAGTCACGTCAAGCGCGGAGCGATCTCGCCCGAGCAGGCGGACGAGCGGGTGTCACTCGTCGCGGAACGACAGGCGACACTGCTTCGTACGCCCCCGCCGCTGGTCTTCGTGGTGCTGGACGAGAGCTGCCTACGTCGGCCCGTCGGTGGGTCGGCGGTCATGGAGGCGCAGTTGGCGCGCCTGATCGACAGCAAGACCCCGCACGGCCCCGCTCTCGCCTTCCCCGCCCAGCCGTGGTCGCACTTCGTCGAGTACGCGAAGGCGCAGGCCGTCTGAACCCCACACGCACACCCCAGGGCCCTCCCGGGCACCCCCGGGAGGGCCCTCACGCCAGGTGCAGGGCCGCGAGCAAGGCGTCCACCAGCGGGCGGTCGCGTTCCTGGGTGAGGCGGTGGCGGGCGTCGGTCGGGGAGAGCCATTCCATGCGGTCGACCTCGCTGTTGGGGGTGAAGGCGCCGGCGACGGCCTCGGCCGCCCAGTAACGGACCTGTTTGGGGCGGCCGTTGGCCACGTAGGTGGAGGTCGGCAGCGGCGCGCCGGGGCGGCAGGACATGCCGGTCTCCTCGGCCACCTCGCGCACCGCTCCGGCCAGGGCGCTCTCGCCGCGCTTCAACTTGCCTTTGGGGTGCGACCAGTCGTCGTACTTGGGGCGGTGGACGAGGGCGATCTCCAAGCCGTCCTCGCCGGCCGCGCGGCGCCACAGGACGCAGCCCGCCGCCCGTACCGGCCGCTGCACCACCGTCACGTCCTCATCCCCTTCCGGTCGGTCCTGGCCTGCGTCGGATGCTGTCGGGTGTGCCTCAGCCGGTCCGCTCGGACGGGCGCGGCAGCCATACCCGGCCGAAGGCGTAGCGGGCCGCCTCGACTTCGTGCCGCTGATCGGCGTGCAGCACGCCGAGGGCGTAGGCGGTGGCCGGGGCGATGCGGGGGGTGCGGGCCGCGGCGGTGGCCGCGGCGGCGGCCTCGGCGGCGTCGCGGTGCCACTCCAGGGCCCGGCCCGCCTCCGCCAGCCGCTGCTCGGCGTACTCCGGGGCGATGACCTCCCGGGCGTAGCGGCTCAGCCGCACCAGCAGCCGGACCTGGTGCCAGGGCGCGTCCTGGCGCTGGTCGGCGGCGAGCGCGGCGGCGTGGTACGGGTAGCCGGCGCGGGAGAGCGGCAGCGTGGCCACCGCCTCAACCAGCCGTCGGTGGGCCTGGTCGGCGAGCGGCGGCAGCGCCTCGGCGGCGGGCAGGTCGCCGTTCTTGCCGGCCGGCGGGGCCTCGGAGGCGAGCACCGCCACGGAGTCGGCGACGGCGTGGAAGCGGGAGGAGCCCAGGGCCTGGAGCGCGGCGGAGTGGGCGCGGGTGCGGGCCAGGGTGAGCTGGCGGTCGAGCAGCGCACCGGCCCGCGCGGCACCGGCGGCCAGGGCGCCGTCGGGGTCCGGCTCGGTGGCGGCGTCGGCGGCGGTGTCGGAGACGGCCGACGGGGCGGCGGCCGCCGCGGTGGGGCGGCCCGTGCGCTCCCGCCCGCTGCGCCGGTCGCGTTCCGGCCGGCCGCCGTGGTCGTCGGGGCCGCCGCGGTCGGGCCGCTCCCCCCGGCCGGTGAGCCGTTGCAGGGCCGCCATCAGCCGGTCGCGGCGGGCCGCGCAGGCCTGTTCGCGGGCCAGGGTGCCGGACAGCCAGCCGAGTTCGGCGCGGAGCTGGTCGGCCCAGGCCTCCTCGGTCAGCGGCCGGTAGGTGTGCAGGGTGGCGCTGATCCGGCGGGCGGCGCGGCGCAGCTGCCGGGCCGCGTCGCCGGCGCCCTCCGCGTCCGCGCCGCTCTCGCGGTGCAGCCGCAGACTGCGCAGGAACTCCGCTGCCTGCTGGTGCAGATAGCCGGCGAGGACCTCCTCGGCGGTGCGGGTGGTGAGGCCGCTGCCGGGGTCGGTGCCGTCGTCCGCGGGGCCGTGGCCGTGGGTCATCAGCGCTCCGGGTGAGGTGCCGCGGCGGCCGCCGCCGTCCGGGCCGGGTGCGTCCACCACGGCGGAACGGGCTCCGGGCGCCCCGCCGAACTCGTATCCGATGCCGATAAGACCCGCCGGCCCTCCGGTCTGCTGGTCATGTCGCTGGGCCACGCCGGCGCCTCCGGGCGTCAATGAGCATTTCCTGAATGTTGCGCAGCGGCGCGCCGTCCGCGTCCACCGCGCGCCGGGTCCAGTCGCCGTCCGGGCCCAGGTGCCAGGACGACGTGGCGTCCGAGGTGCCGGTCTCCAGCAGCCGGTTGAGCGCGACGCGGTGGGCCGGGTCGGTGACCCGCACCAGTGCCTCGATCCGCCGGTCCAGATTCCGGTGCATCATGTCGGCGCTGCCCAGCCACACCTCGGGCTCGCCGCCGTTGCCGAAGGCGAAGACCCGGGAGTGTTCCAGGAAGCGGCCGAGCACGCTGCGGACGCGGATGTTCTCGCTCAGGCCGGGGACTCCGGGCCGCAGCGCGCAGATGCCGCGCACCCAGACGTCGACCGGTACGCTGGCCTGCGAGGCGCGGTAGAGCGCGTCGATGACGGCCTCGTCGACCATCGAGTTGACCTTGACGCGGACGTAGGCGGACCGGCCCGCGCGCTGGTGGTCGATCTCCTGGGTGATGCGCTGTATCAGGCCGTCCCGCAGGGACTTGGGCGCGACCAGCAGGCGGCGGTAGGTCTCCCGGCGGGAGTAGCCGGAGAGCCGGTTGAACAGGTCGGAGAGGTCGGCGCCGACCTGCGGGTCGGCGGTCAGCAGCCCCAGGTCCTCGTAGAGCCGGGCCGTCTTGGGGTGGTAATTGCCGGTCCCCACATGGGAGTAGCGGCGCAGCATCTCGCCTTCCTGGCGGACGACCAGCGAGAGCTTGCAGTGCGTCTTGAGGCCGACCAGGCCGTAGACGACGTGGCAGCCGGACTCCTCCAGCTTCCGGGCCCACTTGATGTTGGCCTGTTCGTCGAAGCGCGCCTTGATCTCGACCAGGACGAGGACCTGCTTGCCGGACTCCGCGGCGTCTATCAGGGCGTCGACTATCGGGGAGTCGCCGGAGGTGCGGTAGAGCGTCTGCTTGATCGCCAGGACGTCCGGGTCGGCCGCGGCCTGCTCCAGGAACGCCTGCACGGAGGTGGAGAAGGAGTCGTAGGGGTGGTGCAGGAGGACGTCGCGGGCGCGCAGGGCGGCGAAGATGTCCGGGGCGGATGCGGACTCCACCTCGGCGAGGTCGCGGTGGGTGCCGGCGACGAACTTGGGGTACTTCAGCTCGGGCCGGTCCAGGGCCCCGATCCCGAAGAGGCCGGTGAGGTCCAGCGGGCCGGGCAGCGGGTAGACCTCGGCGTCGGAGATCTTCAGCTCCTGGACGAGCAGATCGAGCACGGCCGGGTCGATGGACTCCTCGACCTCCAGGCGCACCGGCGGGCCGAAGCGGCGCCGCATCAGCTCCTTCTCCAGGGCCTGGAGGAGGTTCTCCGCGTCGTCCTCCTCGACCTCCAGGTCCTCGTTGCGGGTGACCCGGAACATGTGGTGGGCACGCACCTCCATCCCCGGGAACAGCTCCTCCAGGTGGGCGGCGATGACGTCCTCGATGGGGACGTAGCGCTGCGGGGAGGCCTCCAGGAAGCGGGAGAGCAGCGGCGGCACCTTGACCCGCGCGAAGTGGTCATGGCCGCTGACCGGGTTGCGCACGACGACGGCCAGGTTCAGCGAGAGGCCGGAGATGTACGGGAAGGGGTGCGCGGGGTCCACGGCCAGGGGCGTGAGCACCGGGAAGATCTGCTGGCGGAAGAGGGTGAACAGGCGGGCCTGTTCCTTCTCGGTCAGCTCGGGCCAGCGGATCAGATGGATGCCCTGGTCGGCCAGCTCGGGGGCGACGTCCTGCTGGTAGCAGGCGGCGTGCCGGGCCATGAGTTCGCGGGAGCGGGTCCAGATCAGGTCCAGCACCTCACGGGGCTGGAGGCCGGAGGCCGAGCGGGTGGCCACGCCGGTGGCGATCCGTCGCTTGAGTCCGGCGACCCGGACCATGAAGAACTCGTCCAGATTGCTGGCGAAAATCGCAAGGAAGTTCGCCCGTTCGAGGAGGGGGGTGGCCGGGTCCTCGGCCAGCTCCAGCACCCGCTCGTTGAACGCCAGCCAGCTGCGCTCGCGGTCCAGGAACCGGTCACCGGGCAGCTCCTCGCCGTCCACGCCCACCACGCCGCGGTCCTCGTACGCATCGGGATCGGCGTCGAGGTCGGGTTCCAGCCCGGGCACCGTCCCGCGGACCGCCTGCGGGCGGTGCGCGGCGATGGAGCCCACCGACGGCTGCGCCGAGGGCGGCGCGGCCTTGGGGGGCTTCGGGGTCGACGTCTCGGGCTGGACCTGTGCCTGAGCGCTGGGCTGCTGGTTCATGTCCTTATTCTTCCGCGTACCCGGGGTTCCAGGCGCGTCGGGAAGAGGTGGCGGCGCGACATGGAGCCTGGGAGGAGGGACGTTCGGCACAGCGGGCTGCATTCAGCGATGCTCGCAAGCGACGTTGAATCGCCGGTAACGCGGATATGGCCACCAGGCAAGCGGGGTGCTACTCCCCGGGGCATTTCGGGGGTGCCGGGTCCGGGCCGCCGGCGGTGTCCGGGCGCGGGCGGGGGACGCCGGGCGGGGCCGCCCCTCACGGTGCCGTCGGGCGGGACGGGGTGCCGGGGGCGGCGCCCTGCGGGGTCCGTTTCCGCGACGGGCTCCGCGGTGCGGCGCGCCCCTGCTGTTTGCCCCGACGCGGCCGTGGTCACACGCCCGATTATAGACGCGGAATGCCCGTCTCTTCGGGGCCATATTTGATCAAGCGGCGGGGGAAGGAAAGGCGGGGCGGAAAGGGGTCGGCCGTTTGCGATTTCCCGGTCGGTGCGGATGCGGGTTTTTGATTTACCGGCCGAACTCATTCGGCCGGGGTGACGACGAAAGTGCGGCGGGGCGGGGAGCGGCGGGCGATGCCGGGCGGGCGTTGCGGCCGACACCCCCACCGTTCAGTACGGCGAACGGGGCCCGGCCACAAGGCATTTGAGCGCCGGAACACTCCGCCCCCTCCCCCCGCGATGAAAATTCGCCCGGGGAACTCAGGGAACCCGAGGAACCCGAGGAAGGGGAAAGCGCGCGGAGTGGAAATGCGCCGGAGAGGGAAATGCGGGACGCAGAATGCCATCAGAGGCGGCGCACCGGGAAAAGCGGGCGGCGCCGCCCGCGCCCCGCGCCATCACCCGTGCCGGCGCCGCAGCACCCGGAAGGCGAGGACGGTCAGCACCACCGCCGCCACCAGCACGATCCCGGACTCGGCCCACGCCAGGGGCCAGTGGTGCGACACCGGGTGGTGGTCGATGTACTGGCCGGCCACGTGGTGCTGCCGCAGACAGCCGTCGAAATCCTGGTTGGGCCGGCAGGGCAGGTCGGAGAGCCGCTCGCCGGTGGAGGTGTGGTACCCCTGCCCCACCAGCCAGGAGCTGTCCGGCACCTGGGTGGGCTCACTGGCCCCGAACTTGGCCGTGACCAGCGGCATCAGGTGGGACCTGAGCTGCGTGAACGCCACCTGCACCAGGACCATGGCGGTCAGCGTGACGCCCATCGCGGCGACCGTGCGGCCCAGCAGCAGGCCGGCCAGCAGGCCGATCGCGAGGCCCAGGAGGGAGTAGGCGACGGGCACCGGGCCGAGCGAGCCGAACCCCATGATCGAATACCAGTACGAGCCGGACACCTCGTCGCCGCCGACCTGCCAGAGCCAGGCGAAGGCCGTCGACACCAGCGTGCCGGCCGCGAGCACGAACGCCGCGGGCAGCGCGACCTTCGCCGCCAGCCAGCGCAGCGGGCCGACCGACTGGGACAGCACCAGCTTGTGGGTGCCGGCCTCCAGCTCGCGGGCGATCAGCGGGGCGCCCAGGAACAGCCCGACCAGCGCGGGCAGCAGCACCAGGCCCACCTCGGCCAGTTTCAGCGACGGGCCGTAGGCGTCGCGGAAGGCCGTGACCGCCCTCTGGGTGCCCTCGCAGCGTGCGACGAGGGAGATCTGCGAACAGCCGGCGATGTGGTGGGCGTCGATGAACGCGGCCATCCGGCCGCGCAGCACCACGCACCAGACCGCGCCGCCGACCGCCGCGGTGAGCAGCACGCCGAGGACCAGCCGGTGCTGGCGCCACACCAGCCAGACGAGGCCGCCCAGCGGTCCCCGGCCGCGCGTGGCGCGGGGGTGCTCCGGTGTGTCCGCGGTGCTCCCGCGCCCGCTCGTCCCGAGGTGTGCCGTGCTGGTCATGCCGCCGCTCCCTTGCCGCTGTGATGGTCGTGCCGTGTGCGTTCCGTGCTGCGCGGGGGGCTCTCCCGGCAGCCCGGCAGCCCCGCCGGGCGGGGCGGTCCGTTGCGCGGCATGCCGGGGATGCCGGGCTTGTGGCCGGGCCGGCGGCGCGGCGCCGCGGAGAGCGGCTCCGCGCTCGGCGCGATCAGCCCGGGCGCGCCGGGCGCGCGGAGATAGCCGAGCAGGAGTTCCTCCAGGGACGGCTCCGCGGTCTCCCAGGGCCCGGCGGCGACCGGGCCGTTTCGCCGCACGAGGGCGGTGAAGCGCGGCCCGGACAGCTGGGCCTCGACGACCGGGTGCGCGGCGACCTCCGGCGGCAGCCCCCGCCCCCGGCGCCCCATCACCAGGGCGTGCGCCCCGATGACGTCGTCGACCTCGCCCGCGAGCCGGACCCGGCCGTCGCCCAGCAGCAGCACGTGGTCGCAGACCCCGTCCAGCTCGGCGAGCAGGTCCGACGACAGCACCACGGTGGTGCCGTGCTCGGCCGCCTCGGCCAGCAGCAGCGCCGCGACCCGGTGCCGTACGAGCGGGTCGAGACCGGCCAACGGCTCGTCGAGCAGCAGGAGTTCGGGGCGTTTGGCGAAGGCGAGGGCGAGCGCGAGGCGGGTGCGCTGCCCGCCGGAGAGGGTGGCGACGCGGGCACCGAGGGGGATCTCGCCGTCGTCGACGAGCCGCTCGGCGTACCGCCCGTTCCAGCGGCCGGGGTTGAGGGCGCGGCCCAGCTCCAGCGTCTCGGCGACGGTCAGCCGGCGGTAGAGCGGCTTGTCCTGGGCGAGATGGGCGATGACGGGGCGGGCCGGGGCGCCGTCGCCGACCCGGATCGAGCCCTCGGTGGGGCGGGTCAGCCCGGCGGCCAGCGAGAGCAGCGTGCTCTTGCCGGCGCCGTTCGGGCCGACCAGTGCGCAGATGCGGCCGGCCGGCAGCCGGAAGGTGCAGTCGCGCAGCGCCCAGCGGCGGCGGTGGCGCCTGCCGAGGCCGATCGCCTCGACGGCGGTGCGCCCCGCGGCCCGGCCGACCCCCTCGCCCCTGATCATCGGCCGCATCGCCGCCCCCCTCTGATGCATTCCACTAATTAAGTAGTGAAAGGGTGAGGGAAGTGGGCTGCACCTGTCAACCTCCGCTGCGTACGCTGCCCGCGTGCCCCCACCATCCGTGCCCGTGAGTCCACCGCTGCCGTACACCCCCGACTACCCGCTGCGCACCGAACGCCTGGATCTGCGCCCGGTCACCCCCGGCGACCTCGCGGCGATCCACGCCTACCAACGCCTCCCCGAGGTCTGCCGCTACCTCTACTGGGGCCCGCTCGACGAGGCCGGCTCCCGGGCCTCCGTCGCCGCCAAGACCACCCGCACCACGCTGCGCGAGTCCGGCGACGTCCTCCAGCTCGCCGTCGTCGTGCGCGCGAGCGGGGTGCTGGCCGGCGACGTCACCTTCGTCTGGAAGAGCCGTGAGCACCGCCAGGGCGGCATCGGCTACGTCTTCCACCCCGACCACGCCGGCCACGGCTACGCGACCGAGGCGAGCCGGGCGCTGCTGCGGCTCGGCTTCGAGGAGCTGGGGCTGCACCGCATCCAGGCCGAGCTGGACTGGCGCAACACCGCCTCCGCCCGGCTCCTGGAACGGCTGGGGATGCGCCGCGAGGGCCATCTGCGGGAGAACGAGTTCCTCGACGGGGAGTGGGCCGACGAGGTCGTCTACGCGATGCTGGCGCGCGAGTGGCGGGCGCGGCGGCAGGCCGCACCCGGACAGTGAGAAGCGGGGCGGGCCACCGTGGGCCCGCCCCGCTTCCTCCTCCTCGGGCCGCCTCCGGCCCGGCGCTCACGTCTCCGAGCGGTACATCAGATCCGTCTCGTGGGTGGCGAACCCCATCCGCTCGTACACGCTGACCGCCGCGGCGTTGTCCGCGTCCACGTAGAGCATCGCCGTCGGCAGCCCCTGGGCGGCCAGATGACGCAGCCCGACCGAGGTCAGCGCCTTGCCCAGGCCACCGCCCTGCGCACCCGGACGGACCCCGAGGACATAGACCTCGCCGAGCCCCTCGTCGGCGTGCACCTTGGTCCAGTGGAAGCCGACCAGCCGGCCCGCCTGCTCCGCCAGGAAGAACCCCTTGGGGTCGAACCACGACGCGGCCTTGCGGTCGTCCAGGTCGCGCTGGATGAGCGAGCCCTGCTCCGGGTGGTGGGCGAACGCCTCCGCGTTCACCTCCAGCCAGGCCGCGTCATCGGTCCCCGGCTGGAAGGTCCGCACCGACACCCCCTCGGGGAACACCGGCTCCGGCAGCTCCAGATCCGTCAGCGGGCGCCGCATCTGCCGCAGCTCCCGGAACATCGTCAGCCCCAGGGTCTGGGCGAGGTGCCGGGCGGCCGGATGCCCGCCGTGCGCCCAGATCCGCAGCCGCCGCCCGGACTGCTCCAGCAGCTCGCCGCCCAGCGCCCGGCCGTGTCCGCGGCCGCGGTGACCGGGGTGCACCACCAGCTCGGCGGCCGGCGCCTCCACCGGGTCGGTGTCCTCCAGCTGCCCGTAGGCGACCAGTTCCTCGCCCGCGTCCTCGTCACCGGGTACGTACACCAGCACATGGCGCACGCCGGGGCGCCGGCCCCCGCGCAGCTGCAGCCGCCCCTGCTCGGACACGGCGGGCTGCCCGTCCGTCCGTGCCGCCCGCTCGATCAGATCGACGACGGCCGCGGCCGTCTCCGGCGCGACCTCGTCGACCACCTGGATCCTGCGGCCGACCCGGCCCATCTCCTGTGCAGCGTCAGTCATGTGTGAAGCGTACGGCCCTGCCGGGTCCCCCGACGGGTACCACCCGCGCACCCCGCCCCCGACCCGCAACCAGGTCGTCATCCTTTCCCCCTGTTGCGCTACGCGCGTCGACAATAAGCTGCCGTCCGCTCAGGACCATCCAGGAGGGGAACACATGCCAGCGAGACCGCAACGGCGCCGCACCATCAGCAGATTGACGATCGGCGCCGCCGCACTGGCCGCGGCCGCCACGGTCACCGCCGCCGCCCTGCCGGCCGGCGCCGCCACCGGCCACCGCGCACACGCCGGCCGCACCGTCGACGTGCAGATGCTCTCCTTCAACGACTTCCACGGCAACCTCGAACCGCCGCAGGGCTCCTCCGGCACCGTCGAGGAGCTCCAGCCGGACGGCAGCAAGAAGAGCATCACCGCGGGCGGCGTGGAGTACCTCGCCCAGTCGCTGCGCACGGCCCGTAAGGGCCACCCCTACTCGGTCACCGCGGCGGCCGGCGACCTGGTCGGCGCCAGCCCGCTGCTGTCGGGGCTCTTCCACGACGAGCCGACCATCGAGGCGATGAACAAGCTGGGCCTCGACGTCACCTCCGTCGGCAACCACGAATTCGACGAGGGCCGGGCGGAACTGACGCGCCTGCAGAACGGCGGCTGCCACCCCAAGGACGGCTGCTACGAGAAGGGCAAGAAGTTCCGGGGCGCCGGCTTCCCCTACCTCGCCGCCAACGTCACGGACGAGAAGAGCGGAAAGCCGCTGCTCAAGCCGTACACCGTCTGGAAGCACAAGGGCGTCAAAATCGGCTTCATCGGCGTGACGCTGGAGGGCACCCCGGACGTCGTCAGCGCCGGCGGCGTCAAGGGCCTGAAGTTCCACGACGAGGTCGAGACGATCGACAAGTACGCCAAGGTCCTCGACCACCAGGGCGTGAAGGCGATCGTCGCCCTCATCCACGAGGGCGGCCAGCCCGCCTCCACCTCCTACAACTACCACTGCGACAGCCCCGGCCGCGGGGATGGCATCTCGGGGCCGATCACCGACATCGCCAAGCACGTCACCCCGAAGGTCGACGCGCTGGTCACCGGCCACACCCACCAGGCCTACGCCTGCACCATCCCGGACCCCTCCGGGCGGCCGCGCACCGTCACCTCCGCCGCGTCCTACGGCAAGCTCTACACCGACACCACGCTGCGCTACGACCGCCGCACCCGTGACATCGTGCGCACCCGCGTCACCGCGCCCGGCGCGGTCAACCACGTCGTCGACCGCACCCAGCCCAAGGCCGCGGACATGACCTCGCTGATCGCCCGCTGGAACAAGCTGGCCGCCCCGGTCGCGAACCGCCCCGTCGGCCACATCTCCGCCGACATCGCGGGCCGCGGCACCGAGGCCCCCGAGTCCCCGCTCGGCGACGTCATCTCCGACGCCCAGCTGGAGGCCACCGAGGCCGCCGACAAGGGCGGCGCGCAGCTCGCCCTGATGAACCCCGGCGGCATCCGCTCCGACCTCGCCTTCCAGGCCTCCGGCCCGGAGGGCGACGGGGTGGTCACCTACGGCGAGGCCTTCACCGTCCAGCCCTTCACCAACATGATGAACGTCGTCGACCTCACCGGCGCCCAGCTCCTGACCGCACTCCAGCAGCAGGTCAGCGGCCCCAACGAGGCCTCGCCGAAGATCCTCCAGGTCTCCAGGGGCCTGACCTACACCCTGGACATGAAGAAGTCCGGCGCCGACCGCCTCGTCAAGGACTCGGTGAAGCTGAACGGCACCGCCCTCGACCCCGCCAAGACCTACCGCGTCGCGATGAACGAGTTCCTGGCCGGCGGCGGCGACGGCTTCCCCGCCTTCAAGGAAGGCAAGAACAAGTACGTCGGCCCCTCCGACCTGGACGCCCTCACCGCCTACCTGACCGCGCACTCCTCGGCGACCGCCCCCCTGACCCCGCCGAAGGCGGACCGCATCACGGTGGTGAAGTAGCCGCCGGCTCCGTAGGTTCATCGCGCCCCCGCTCCGGCCATGCGCCGGGGCGGGGGCGCGGTCGTGGGGGCGCCTCCGGCCGTACGGGCATGGGCCACGACATCGCCGAAGCGGCCCGCCCCGTCAAGGTGTTGGCGGCGGAGTCAGGCAGTTCCTCGGGGCGGAGGGGCAGCGCGCCGGCGGGCAGTAAGGAAGCCGGCGGCGCCCCACCCCCGTCAGGAAAAGTCCCCCGCATGCTCCCGGGCCCACTCCGCGTACGTCCGGCCCGGGCGGCCCGTGACGCGTGCGACGGCGTCCGAGACGGGGAAGGTCGGCGCGTCGACCATCGTGCCGAAGAGGGCGACCAGTTCCCGGGCGGCCTCCAGCGGGAAGTGGGGGCCGGCCATCGCCTCGGCCGCGGCTTCCTCGGAGATCTGCTCGACCCGTGTCTCGCGTCCGGTCGCCCGGCCGATCTCGGCGACCTGCTGGGCGATGGTCAGCACCTCCGGGCCGGTGACGAGATAGGCCTGGCCCTGGTGCGCGCCGCCGCGGTCCAGGAGGGCGACCGCGGCGACATCGGCGAGGTCGGCCTCGTGCACGGGCGAGCCCTGGGCGCCGGGGTGCGCGTCACGCACCACGCCGGAGGTGCGGATCGACGGGGCCCAGGCGAGGGTGTTGGTGGAGTAGTTGCTGCCGCGGACGAAGGTCCACTCCAGGCCGGACGCGCGCACCGCGCGCTCCGACGCGGCGTGCATGCGGGCGATGTGGTTCGAGTCGTCGGCGGCGGTGCCGGTCACCGCCATCGAGGAGTTGAGGACGATCCGGCGGACGCCGGCCGCGACGGCGGCGTCGACCAGTGCGGTCACCGCCTGCTCCCCGCCGGCCGCCAGGTTGAGGAACAGCGCGTCGGCGCCGGCCAGCAGCGGTGCGAGGTCCTGGGGGTCGTTGAGGTCGGCGCGCACGGCCTCGGCGCCGGCCGGCAGCGCGGCGCGCGCCGGATCGCGGGTCAGCGCGCGCACGGCGGCGCCGTCCGCGAGGAGCCGGCCGACAAGTCGGCGGCCGATGTTTCCGGTGGCCCCGGTGACGACGATCACGGGGGCGCGTTCGGGAGAGTTCTCGGGAGAGTTCATGGGAGGACGTCCGTCTTCCGGTGGTGGGCCGATAGGGCGCGAGGACTACGGGTGTTCAGGGGGGTAACCCCGTCCGCGCCGGGCGGATTCCCACAGGGCGGGCGCCGGCCGGTGCGGGCCGTCGTCCGGGTCGGCCGGAGGGGTGACGGTGGTCAGGGCTGCCCATGGGCGAGGCAATTTTTTATCAAGGCCGGCGCGACAAGGCGGGCATACGCGACTTACGTCCGGTGCAACTTGCGTTCGAGGGACCCGCTCATGGTGGGATGTAGGGATGCGCACCCCCACACGCATACCCTCGCCGGCGCCCGCCGCGCCGCACGGTAGCGACTCCCTTGCCACCGCGGGCAGCCCGGACGACCCTGCCGGCGAGACCAGAAAACTCACCCCGGTGGCCCCGGTCAACCCCTACGCGGACCTCGCGGCCCTCGCCGACCCGGAGCCGGAGCCCGAGGCGGACTTCGACACGTACGACGCCGACGGGACGCCCCGGCGGCGCACCTACCTCAACGAGCGCGACGACAGCGACGACCCGCTGGGCCTGGGGCTGCGCTCGGACGACGAGACGGACGAGGGCTGGAAGCCGCCGAACCACCGCCGCAAGAAGCGTGGCATCAGCCGCTTCTCGGCCATCCCGATCACCCTGAAGCTGCTGGTCGCGGTCCTGGTCGGCACCTCGTTCCTGGCGCTCGGGGACCGGTTCGCGGTGTTGTACGCGCAGAACGCGGCCGCCAAGAAGCTGAAGGAGTCGCTGCATCTGAACGCGACCCCGGAAGTCGACATCAAGGGTTTCCCGTTCCTCACCCAGCTCGCGGACAAGCGCGTCGACCAGGTCAAGGTGACCATTCCCGACCTGGCCGCCGACCGGGTCTCGCTGGCCAAGTTCGAGGCCACCGCGGACGACGTGCGTCTCGACGGCGATCTGCCCAGCTCGATCAAGGGCGCCACGATCGGCCAGATGCACGGCAGCGTGCTGCTCGCCTTCGACGACATGAACCGTGAACTGGGTGCCTCCCAGGTCAAGTTCAGTGAAATGGGCCCCGACGCGGTGCGCGCGGTGGGCCAACTGCCGATCGCCGGACACGACTTGCGGGTCCGGGCGCAGGCGAACATCCACCGGACCGGCGAACGCGGCATCTCCACCGACATCAGCCGGATGCGCCTGGACATCGGTGACATCGCCGTCTACCGCCCCGGCACCGGCAAGGAGGAGGGCCTGCGGCTGACCCGCAAGACCGCGGCGCAGCTCAGCCGGGAGGCCGCCAAGGTCAAGGCGATGCTGAGCATCCCGGCGATCGCCGACCGGATCGGCATCCCCAAGGCCTACATCCAGGACGCCCTGAACAGCGAGGAGAAGCTGCACGAGCTGACCGGCTCGCCGCGCTTCGTCCGGCAGCTGATGAAGGTCAATCTCGTCGACGTGGTCACCGACCACCCCTGGCTGCTCCAGAAGGTCGGCATCGACCCGAAGATCTTCGGCACGCTGTCCGGCCTGACCAAGCCGCAGCTCGCCGACCAGCTGTCGCTGTCCTTCCAGCTCCCCAAGACGCCCGGCAACGTCCGGCTGCGGCACATCTCCGTCGAGCGGGACGGCATCCGCGCCGACCTGTCGGGGGTGGAGCTGCCGTTCGGGGACGCGGCGAAGAAGCACGGCGGGAAGTAGCCGGGAGACGAACGGAAACGGGCCCCGGGGGAAGCCCCGGGGCCCGTCGTCGCTACCGCGGTGCGGCAGGCGGCTCCGGGGGCCGTTGCGGGGCCGGTGCGCCCGGCGGCGGGGTCGCGGCGCCCGGCAGTGTCAGCACCGCCTCGGTGCCGCCGAGGTCCGCCGACTTCAGCCGGACCGCACCGCCCGCCTGCTCCGCCGTCCGCGCCACGATCGACAGGCCCAGCCCGCTGCCCGGCAGGCTGCGCGCCGACGGGGAGCGCCAGAACCGCTCGAAGACGTGCGGCAGTTCGTCCTGCGGGATGCCCGGTCCGTGATCGCGCACGGTCAGCTCGCCGTCGGTCAGCCGGACCTCGACGGTGCCGCCGGGCGGGCTGAACTTCACCGCGTTGTCGAGCAGATTGACCACCGCCCGCTCCAGCGAGGCCGGCTCGGCCCGGACGTACCAGGGGTGCAGATCCGCCGCGAAGTGCAGTGACGGGCCGCGCAGCCGGGCCCGCTCCAGCGCCGCCCCGGCGATCTCGTGCAGTGCGATGACCGCGATGGCGCTGTGCCCCGGCTCCGGGGGCCGCGACAGCTCCTGCAGATCGCCGATCAGCGCCGCCAGCTCCCCCATCTGGGCCTTCACCGAGGCCAGCAGGGCCTCCTTGTCGGCGGGCGGGATCGGCCGGCCGGACCGCTCGCTGCGCACCAGCAGATCGATGTTGGTACGCAGCGAGGTCAGCGGCGTGCGCAGCTCGTGGCCCGCGTCCGCGATCAGCTGCTGCTGCAGATCGCGGGAGGCGGCCAGCGCGGCGGTCATGGAGTTGAAGGAGCGCGACAGCCGGGCGATCTCGTCCTCGCCGTCGGCCGGGATCCGGATGGCCAGGTCCTCGGTGCGGGCGACGTGCTCGACGGCGTCGGTCAGCCGGTCCACGGGTTTGAGGCCGGAGCGGGCGATGACCAGTCCGGCCGTGCCCGCGCCGACCACGCCCAGCCCGGCGACGGCCGCCAGCAGCAGCGCGAGGCGGTTCAGCGCGCTGTCGACCTCGGTCAGCGGGCGCGAGACGGACACCGCGAACTGCACACCCTGGACCTCGATGTGCTTGGTCAGCACCCGCACGTCCGCCCCGCTCGTGGTGACAGCGTCGTGCAGGGTGTCGCGCTGCACGCCCTGCGCCACCCCGAGGTCCGCGGCCTGCACCTTCACCGGCTGGGAGTTGGGTCCGATGCAGCGCGAGCCGTCGACCTGCACGATCTGGACGTTGTAGTAGGAGGGCGGGGCGTTCTTGTTCTCGGTCGGGTCGCTGGCCCGGCAGTTGGCATAGGTCGCCTGGAGATACTCCGGGCCGACGTTGACGTTCTGCAGCGTGTTGTCCACCTCGTCCCGCAGCTGGGCCCGGGTGAGCAGCCAGCAGGCCAGTGCGGAGACCGCCACCGCCACCGCCACCGCGGCCGCGGTGAGCAGGGTCAGCCGCGAGCGCAGCGGCAGCCGCGCGAAGCGGGCGCCGAGCCTGCTGTACGCCGGGCCCGTGCCGCCCGCCGCGGAGGTCCTGGTGCCCTGGCTCATTCCGCACCGCCGTCCGCCCGCAGGACGTAGCCGACCCCCCGCACCGTGTGCACCAGCCGCGGCTCCCCGCCCGCCTCCGTCTTGCGGCGCAGATACATCACGTAGACGTCCAGGGAGTTGGAGGTGGGCTCGAAGTCGAAGCCCCAGACGGCCTTGAGGATCTGCTCCCGGGTGAGCACCTGCCGCGGATGGGCGAGGAACATCTCCAGCAGGGTGAACTCGGTACGGGTCAGCTCCACCGGCCGGCCGGCCCGGGTCACCTCGCGGGTGGCCAGGTCCATCCGCAGATCGGCGAAGGCCAGCGACTCGCCCTCCTCGGGATCGCCCCCGCCGGCCGCGTACGAGCTGCGGCGCAGCAGGGCCCGGATCCGGGCCAGCAGCTCGTCCAGCTCGAAGGGCTTGACGAGGTAGTCGTCGGCGCCGGCGTCCAGGCCGGTGACCCGGTCGCCGACGGTGTCGCGGGCGGTCAGCATCAGGATCGGCAGCGTCACCCCGCTCGCCCGGAGCCGGCGGGCCGCGGTCAGCCCGTCCATCCGGGGCATCAGCACGTCCAGCACGATCAGTTCGGGGTCCCAGGCCGCGACCTTCTCGACCGCGTCCAGACCGTCGACGGCCTGTTCGGTCACATAGCCCTCGAAGACCAGGGAGCGCTGCAGGGCCTCGCGGACCGCGGGCTCGTCGTCGACGATCAGGATGCGGGAGGGGTGATCACCGTGCTCGGCGGGGCTCATGTGCGTGGCTACCTCGGGTCGATGGGGAACGGCCGGCCCTCAGCCTTGCACGACGGGGTGCCTCCCGCCGGGCGACGCGTGGCGTCTCGTACCGGGGCAGGGCGGGACGGGGGACTCCCGGGGAAGGGCCGGGGGTCAGACGCCGTTGCTGCCTCCGCTCCCGCCGCCGCGCAGGGAGTCGAGGTCGTCCTTGACGGTGTTGATCGGGATGGCGAAGCCCAGGCCGATGCTGCCGGCCGAGCTGCTCGACGCCGAACTCGGCGAGTACATCGCGGAGTTGATGCCGATGATCTGGCCCTGCATGTTGATCAGCGCGCCGCCGGAGTTGCCCGGGTTGAGCGAGGCGTCGGTCTGGATCGCCTTGTAGGAGGTCTTCGAGGAGCCGGTGTCGCCGTTGAACTGCCGGCCGCCGAACTCGAACGGCCAGCCGCCGTCGCCGCCCCCGTTGCCGCCGCCGTTGCCCTGCTGGCCCTGGCTCTCCTCCTTGGGGACGGTCACGTCCCGGTTGAGCGCGGAGACGATGCCGCTGGTCACCGAGCCGGTCAGCCCCTCGGGTGAGCCGATCGCCACCACCTGGTCGCCGACCGTGAGCTTGTCGGAGTCGCCGAGCGAGGCCGCGGTCAGGTTCTTGGCGCCGTTGATCTTGACCATCGCCAGGTCCTTGTCGGGGTCGGTGCCGACGACCTCGGCCTTCTTCCGGCTGCCGTCGCTGAAGGTGACGGTCACCGTGCTCGCGCCGGACACCACGTGGTTGTTGGTGACGATCTCGCCGTTACTGGCGACGACCACCCCGGAGCCGGTGGACTCCCCGCCCGCGGTCCGGGCCTTGATCTCCACGATCGCCGGGCTGACGGCCTTGGCCACCCCGGAGACGCCGCTGCCGCTCGACTTGTCGCCCGCGTTGACCAGCGGGGTGGAGGAGGTGTTCTGCGTCGCCCGGCCGGTGGCGTCGGCGATCAGCGCCGCGCTGCCGCCGCCGATGAGACCGGAGATGAGGGCCACCGCCGCGATCAGCGTGACCGGGCGGCGCGGCCGGCGCCGTGAGGGGGGCGCGTACGGGGGCGGCGGCGGCACCGCCTGCCCCGTGCCGCCCGGGACACCGCCGTGGCCGCCCTGAGCCTGCTGGGCGTGCTCGCCGCCGTACCCGAAGGTGGCGTGACCGGAGTTGTCGGAGTCGCCGTACGAGGACGGTCGGTCCTGGGGCATCTCATCGCCGCTGCGGCGGTAGTTCTCGCTCATGTCGAAAACTCTGCGCCCGGTCCATGAGAACCGGCTGAGAGCGTGCTGAGAGACCCGACAGAAGTGGGTATGCCCGATATAAAGCCGCCGGCCCGGGGAGGGTTTGGCGCTTCGGATCGGGCGCTTCGGATCGGGCGCTCAGCCGCCGCAGCCGCAGGAGCGCCGGACCACCAGCCGCGAGGGGAACTGCCGCAGCCGCTCACGGCGGGAGCCCACCACCCGCAGCCCGTCGTCCAGCACCAGATCGACCGCCGCCCGCGCCATCGCCTCGCGGTCGGAGGCGACGGTGGTCAGCGGCGGGTCGGTCAGTGCCGCCTCCTTCACGTCGTCGAAGCCCGCGACCGCCAGCTCACCGGGCACGTCGATGCGCAGCTCGCGGGCCGCCCGCAGCACCCCGATCGCCTGGTCGTCGGTAGCGCACATGATGGCCGGCGGCCGCTGGGGCCCGGCCAGCAGCTTCAGCGCGACCTGGTAGGCGTCATAGCGGTTGTACAGGGCCTGGAAGTAGCGCCCCTCGGTGGACTTCTGGGACTCCTGCATGGCCCGCCGCCAGCCCTCGACGTGGTCGGTGACCGGGTCGCCGGACTTCGGGGTCTCCTCCGTGCCGCCGAGGAAGGCGACGTAGGGATGACCGTGCTCCAGCAGATGCCGGGTCGCCAGCTGCGCGCCCCAGATGTCGTCCGTCATCACCGCGACGTCGTCGATGGCGTCCGGCCGGCGGTGCAGCAGCACCACCCGGGCGTCCCAGGCGTCGATCTCGGCGGCCGCGTGCTCGCTGGGGCCCTGGCTGATGAGGATCAGCCCGGACACCCGCATCCCGAGGAAGGCGCGCAGATAGTGCACCTCGCGCTCGTCGAGGTAGTTGGCGTTGCCGACCAGGACCATCTTTCCGCGCTCGGCGGCGGCCTGTTCGACCGCGTGCGCCATCTCCGCGAAGAACGGCTGCCGGGTGTCCGGCACGATCAGACCTATGAGGTCGGTACGGCGGGACGCCATCGCCTGCGCCACCCGGTCCGGCCGGTAGCCGAGCTCCTGGATGGCGGCGAGTACCCGCTCGCGCGTGGCCGGGGCGACCGGCCGTGGTCCGTTGTTGATGACGTAACTGACAACGGCGGTGGACGTACCCGCCAGTCTTGCCACATCATCCCGCGTCACCTTGGCCACGCGCGGCAGTCTACGCGGGTGGTGCTACCGGCGGGCAGGCTGTGGCGCGGGGGATTCCGCGCCGGCGCCGGCCGCCTTCGCGGAACCGTCACCACCCGGTGCGCCCCGTCCGTCACGCCGCGACACGGCCGGGGCCCCCGGGGCCCCCGAGGACTCCGCCGTCTTCGCTGCCTCGCCCTTGCCCTTGCCCTCGCCCGACCGGTCCGGCTTCTCCGGCACCACGAAGCGGTAGCCGACGTTGCGGACCGTGCCGATCAGCGACTCGTGCTCGGGGCCGAACTTGGCGCGCAGCCGCCGGACGTGGACGTCGACCGTCCGCGTGCCGCCGAAGTAGTCGTAGCCCCAGACCTCCTGGAGGAGCTGGGCGCGGGTGAAGACCCGGCCCGGGTGCTGCGCCAGGTACTTCAGCAGCTCGAACTCCTTGAAGGTCAGGTCCAGGGCCCGGCCCTTGAGCTTCGCGCTGTACGTCGCCTCGTCCACCGAGAGATCACCGTTGCGGATCTCCATCGGGCCGTCGTCGGTGGTGATCTGCTGGCGGCCCATGGCCAGCCGCAGCCGGGCCTCGACCTCGGCGGGGCCCGCGGTGTCCAGCAGGACGTCGTCCACGCCCCAGTCGGCGGTGACGGCGGCCAGCCCGCCCTCGGTGACGACCAGCACCAGCGGGCAGCCGGGTCCGGTGGACCGCAGCAGCTGGCACAGGGACCGTACGTGGGGCAGGTCACGGCGGCCGTCGATCAGTATGACGTCGGCCCCGGGGGTGTCGATGAGTGCGGGGCCCTCGGCAGGGGCCACCCGCACGCTGTGCAGCAGCAGACCGAGCGCCGGGAGCACCTCCGTCGACGGCTGGAGTGCATTGGTCAGCAGCAGGAGTGAACTCACGTGCGACCACCTGCCCGGTTCTCGGGTCGAATCACCCTGTGCGGTGTGCGGTCCTGCCTGCTTCGCTCGCCCATGACGTCTGGTTCCTCCTCGGTCCCTGCGACGGGGGCACCCCCGGCCTCGGCCGGGGTGTCTGCGGCACTGCTTCGTACGGGGTCCTTTCAGCCGCGCCGGCGCGTGGCTGAAAGCACAAAAGGATCCGGGGGCAACGCTGCCCGGATCCTTCCTGCCCAGCAGAATAGCTCACATGACTCCCGGACCCGAGGCCGATTTTGCGCGTTCTTGTGTTCCCTCGATCACTTCGAGTGGTCAGAGGGTGTGCCTGTTGACCTCCGACGGGGTCCGGATCGAGGCCGCCCACACCCCCCGCCGGGCCCCGGATGAAGCGGCTTGCGGCGTCCGCGCCGACGCCCCGGCGATCGTCCTCGCGCACGGTTTCACGGGGGCGCTGGACCGCCCCGCACTCCGCCGGGCGGCCGCCGCATTTTCCCAGCATGCGGACGTGATCACGTTCTCTTTCCGTGGACATGGCGGCTCCGGCGGGCGCTCCACGGTCGGCGACCGGGAGGTGGAGGACCTGGCCGCCGCGGTCCGCTGGGCCCGCGCCCTGGGCCACCGCCGGGTCGCCACCGTCGGCTTCTCCATGGGCGGGTCGGTCGTCCTGCGGCACGCGGCCCTGCACCGCCCGGGGGCGCACGACGAGCGCACCGGTGCGCACGCCGACACGGCCGTCTCGGTCAGTGCCCCGGCCCGCTGGTACTACCGCGGCACCGCGTCCATGCGCCGGGTCAACTGGGCCATCACCCGCCCCGCCGGCCGGCTCGTCTCCCGGCTCGGGCTGGGCACCCGGATCCACCCCGAGGACTGGGACCCGGTCCCGCTCTCCCCCACCGAGGCCGTGCCGCGGATCGCGCCCACGCCGCTGCTGCTGGTCCACGGCGACCGCGACCCGTATTTCCCGCTCGATCATCCGCGGATGCTGAGCGCGGCCGCCGACCCCGCGACGACGGAGCTGTGGATCGAGCGGGGCTTCGGGCACGCGGAGAACGCGGCGGCGCCGGAGCTGCTGGGGCGGATCGGGGAGTGGATCACGGCCCGCACCCCGCAGTAGCGGTGCGGCGGCCGGCCCGCCGCTCTCACTCCGTCTCGGCCACCGCCTCGGCGAACTGCGCCGCGTACAGACGGGCGTAGGCGCCGCCGGCCGCCAACAGGGCGTCATGCGGGCCCTGTTCCACGATCGCGCCGTTCTCCATCACCAGGATGGTGTCGGCGTCGCGGATGGTGGAGAGCCGGTGGGCGATGACGAAGCTGGTGCGGCCGCTGCGGAGCCGGGCCATCGCGTGCTGGATGAGCACCTCGGTGCGGGTGTCGACCGAGCTGGTGGCCTCGTCCAGGACCAGGATGGCCGGTTCGGCGAGGAAGGCACGGGCGATGGTGATCAGCTGCTTCTCACCGACCGAGACATTGCCGCCCTCGTCGTCGAGCACCGTGTCGTAGCCGTCCGGCAGGGTGCGCACGAAGCGGTCGACGTGGGTGGCCCTGGCCGCCGCCACGATCGTGTCCATGGAGGTGCCCGCGGGCGCTCCGTAGGCGATGTTCTCCGCGATCGTGCCGCCGAACAGCCAGGTGTCCTGGAGGACCATGCCGATGTGGGAGCGCAGTTCCTCGCGTGCCATGCCGGCGATGTCGGTGCCGTCGAGGGTGATCCGGCCGCCGCGCACCTCGTAGAAGCGCATCAGCAGATTGACGAGCGTGGTCTTGCCGGCGCCCGTCGGGCCGACGATCGCCACCGTCTGCCCGGGGTGGACGGCCAGCGACAGCTCCTCGATGAGCGGCTTGTCGGCGGAGTAGTGGAAGGTGACGTCCTCGAACTCGACACGGCCCTCCACCCGCGCGGGCCGGGCCGGGCGGGCGGGGTCGGGCTCCTGCTCGGCGGCGTCGAGGAGTTCGAAGACCCGCTCGGCGGAGGCCACGCCGGACTGGACGAGGTTGGCCATCGAGGCGACCTGGGTGAGCGGCTGGCTGAACTGCCGGGAGTACTGGATGAAGGCCTGGACGTCGCCGATGGACAGCGCCCCGGAGGCGACCCGCAGACCGCCGACGACCGCCACCATGACGTAGTTCAGATTGCCGATGAACATCATCGCGGGCTGGATGATCCCGGAGATGAACTGGGCCCGGAACCCCGCGTCGTACAGCGCGTCGTTCTGCTCGCGGAACAGCTCGGCGGACTCCCGCTGGCGGCCGAAGACCTTCACCAGGCTGTGGCCGGTGTACATCTCCTCGATGTGCGCGTTGAGCTTGCCGGTGGTCTTCCACTGCTGGACGAACTGCGGCTGGGCCCGCTTGCCGACCTTGGTGGCGACGAGGATCGAGAGCGGGACCGTGACCAGGGCGACCAGCGCCAGCAGCCACGAGATCCAGAACATCATCACCAGCACGCCGACGATGGTCAGCAGCGAGGCCACGATCTGGCTGAGGGTCTGCTGCAGCGTCTGCTGGATGTTGTCGATGTCGTTGGTGGCGCGGGAGAGCACCTCGCCGCGCTGCTGCCGGTCGAAGTAGCTCAGCGGCAGCCGCGCCAGCTTCTCCTCGACCTGCTCGCGCAGCCGGAAGACGGTCCGCTGGACGACGCGGGTGGCGATCCGGGCCTGGACGAAGCCGAACACCGTGGCGCCCAGGTAGATCACGGCGGCCCAGAGCAGCACCCCGCCGACGGCGCCGAAGTCGATGCCCCGGCCGGGCACGACCGGCATCGCGTCGAGCATGTCGGCGAGCCCGCCCTGGCCGTGGGCGCGCAGCTGGGCCATCGCCTGGGCCTTGGAGATCCCCTCGGGCAGCCGGCGGCCGATGACACCGGACATGATCAGGTCGGTGGCCCTGCCGAGCACCTTGGGACCCACCACCGCCAGCGCCACGCTGACGACGGCCAGCAGCAGCCCGATGCCGATGACGCCGCGCTCGGGCCGCATCTGGGACAGCAGCCGCTTGCCGGAGCCCTTGAAGTTCATGGACTTCTCGGTGGGCTGGCCGCCCATCATCCGGGCCGGCCCGACCGCCGGGGCCGGGCCTCTCCGGGGCGCCGGGGCGCTCTGCTCGCCGGCTGCCGGGGTCCCGGTGGCCGGCGCCCTGTCCGCGGTGGTCACGCCGCCTCCTGCTCGGTGAGCTGGGAGAGCACGATCTCCCGGTAGGTCTCGTTGCCGGCCATCAGCTCGGTGTGGGTACCGGTGCCGACGACCCGGCCCTCGTCCAGGACGACGATCCGGTCGGCCCCCCGGATCGTGGCGACCCGCTGAGCGACGATCACCACCGTCGCGCGGTCGGTCTCCCGGGACAGCGCGGCCCGCAGCGCCGCGTCCGTCGCGTAGTCCAGCGCGGAGAAGGAGTCGTCGAAGAGGTAGATCTCGGGCCGGCGCACCAGCGCCCGCGCGATGGCCAGCCGCTGCCGCTGACCGCCGGAGACATTGCCGCCGCCCTGCGCGACGGGGGCCGCCAGCCCGCCCTCCATCCGCTCGACGAACTCCCGGGCCTGGGCGGTCTCCAGCGCCTGCCACAGCTCCTCGTCGGTGGCGTCCGGATTGCCGTAGCGCAGGTTGCTGGCGACGGTGCCGGAGAAGAGGTACGGCTTCTGCGGGACCAGGCCTATGGTCCGGGCCAGCGTCTCCTGGTCGAGGGTGCGGACGTCCTCGCCGTCCACCAGGACCGCGCCGCCGGTCGCGTCGAAGAGCCGCGGTACGAGGCCCAGCAGGGTCGACTTGCCCGAGCCCGTGGAGCCGATGACGGCAGTGGTCTCGCCGGGGCGGGCGATCAGCGAGATGTCCCTGAGAACCGGCTGCTCGGCACCGGGGAAGCGGAACTCGACGTTTCGCAGTTCCAGTTCGCCGTGCCGGCGCAGCGTGGTGACCGGGTGCTCGGGCGGGGTGACGCTGGAGTCGGTGGACAGCACCTCGTGGATGCGCTCGGCGCAGACCTCCGCGCGCGGCAGCATCATCACCATGAACGTCGCCATCATGATCGACATCAGGATGTACATGAGGTAGCTGAGGAAGGCCGTCAGCGCGCCGATCTCCATCTCGTCGGCGTCGATCCGCAGCCCGCCGAACCAGACGACGGCCACGCTGGAGAGGTTCACGATCAGCATGACCAGCGGGAACATCATCGACATCAGCCGGCCGGAGCGCAGCGACATGTCGAACAGATCGGTGTTGGCCCCGGCGAACCGCTCGCGCTCGTAGCCGTCACGGACGAAGGCGCGGATGACGCGGATGCCGGTGATCTGCTCGCGCAGGACACGGTTGACGGTGTCGATGCGCTGCTGCACCCCGCGGAAGAGCGGGCGCAGCCGGCGCACGATCAGGGAGATCAGCACCGCCAGGACGGGGACGATGACCAGCAGCAGACCGGACAGCGGCACGTCCTGGTTGAGCGCCATCAGCACGCCGCCGATGCACATGATCGGCGCCGTCACCATCATCGTGAACGTCATCAGCACCAGCATCTGGACCTGCTGGACGTCATTGGTGGTGCGGGTGATCAGCGACGGCGCCCCGAACGTGCCCATCTCCCGGGAGGAGAAGGACTGCACCCGGTCGAAGACCGCGGCGCGCAGGTCCCGGCCCAGCGCCATGGCCGTGCGGGCACCGAAGTAGACGGCACCGATCGCGCAGACGATCTGCAGCAGGGTGACGACGACCATGAAGCCGCCGGTGCCGAGGATGTAGCCCGTGTCCCCCTTCACGACGCCGTTGTCGATGATGTCGGCGTTGAGGGTGGGCAGGTAGAGGGTGGCGAGCGTCTGGATCAGCTGGAGCAGCACGATCAGGGAGATCGCGCGTCTGTGGGGCCGCAGATGTCCCCGTACAAGTCGGACCAACACACAGTGAGCCTAAGCGAACATGTGCCCACGGCAACCGAATTTCCCCGGTCTGCCCCGCTTGGACGGGCAGGCTTTGCCAGATGTTGCCGGAACCGGACGGGCCGCCGCGTACGCCATCATGGAGGCGGCAACGACGGGGCACCGGCCACCACCGGACGCCCCCGACCGACACGACGCACCGACGAACACGACGAAGAGGCCGCCGTGACAACAACTGGCACCGTGCGCTACTGGGCGGCGGCCAAGGCCGCCGCCGGCACGGCAGAGGAGCCGTACGCGGCGGCGACGCTCGCCGAGGCACTCGACGCGGCGCGGGCGGAGCACGCCGCGAACCCCGAGTTCGCCCGCGTGCTGCTGCGCTGCTCGTTCCTGGTGGACGGCGCGCCGGTCGGCACCCGCGACCACGGGACGGTGCCGCTGGCCGAGGGCGGGACCGTCGAGGTACTGCCGCCGTTCGCGGGAGGGTGAGCACACGATCATGAGCGACAACCAGCCGCAGCACCGCAATCCGTACCCGCCGCAGGACCCGTACGGCCGGCCGGACCCGTACGCGCCGCAGGATCCGTACGCCGCGCAGGACCCCTACGCCGCACAGCCGCAGCAGCCCGCGCCGGGCCCCTACGGCCGGCCGGCTCACGACCCGTCCGCGCAGCAGCCGGGGCACGACCCCTACGGGCAGCAGGCGTACGGGCAGCAGGCCGGGCACGACCCCTACGGGCAGCAGCAATACGGGCAGCAGGCGTACGGGCGCGAGCAGTACGGACGCGATCAGTACGGGCGGGAGACGTACGGACAGCAGCAGTACGGGCGCCGGCCCCAGCACGCACGGCCGCAGCCCCAGCAATCCCAGCAGCCGCAACCGCAGCAGCCCGCTCAGCCGCAGCAGCAGCCGCAGCCGCCCTACGGGCACGACGGCTACCGCATCCCGTCCGCGGAGACCTCGCAGCTGCCCAACCAGCACCAGAGCGCGCGGCCGGCCGAGGACCCCTACGGCCGGGCGCACCCCCAGCAGGCCGGGCCGGCGCCCGCCGCGCCCGCCGCGCCCGCGGCCAAGCCGCCGCTGCCCACCCCGCCGGTCTCCAGCGCCCCGCTCGCGGCCAACCAGCGGGCCCGCGCCGAGGGCCGCTCGCCGATCATCCCGCCCGGCATCCAGCCGGCCGCGCTGACCGCCGGGCTCGCGCTGCTGCTGGCGCTCACCGCGCCGCTGGGCCGCCCGGTGCTCGCCGTCCCGGTGGCGCTGCTGCAGGCCGTCACCGCCGCCGGCTGGTTCCGGCTGAACGGCATGTGGCCGGCCCGTCAGGGCATCGCGCTCGCCTTCCTCGGCGGTCTGACCACCGATGTCGCGCTGCTGGCCACCGACCGCGCCAGCGCGCCGCTGGTGGGCATCGGCACGCTGGGCGTCTGGTGCCTGCTCGTCCTCGTCCTCCAGCTGCGCAACCGCAGCAGCGCCGACGAGCGGATGTACGCGCTGACCGCGGGCCTGACCTCGACCGCGCTCGCGGTGCTCGCCGGCGGCCAGCTCGCCGCGAGCCCGCATGCGGTGGTGGTCGGCGCCGCCGGTGCCGCGGTGGCCACGCTCGCCCGCGCGCTGCCGCTGCCCGGCCCCGCCTCGATCGGGGCGGCACTGGTGGCCGCCGCGGGCGCCGGTATCGCGGCCGGCCAGCTCACCGGCCTCGGGGTGTCCGGGGCGCTGCTGGGCCTGGCGGCCGGCGGCTGCGCCCTGATCGGGCTGCGGGTGGCCAGCTACGACTACCCCTCCCGCTTCGTGCACCTGACGGCCGGGGTGGCCCTGCCGCTGGCCCTGGCCGCGCCCGCGGTCTACGTCCTGGGACGCACGCTGGGATAACCGCCACAGGAGGCGCACGTCCCGCGGAGTCCCCAGGATTCCCGGCGAAACGGAGCGGCGGCCGCCGGAAAGCGCACCCTGCGCCCTCCGGCGGCCGCCGCTCCCGCTTCCCGTTCGGCGTCGTCTAGGCTCCCCCGGAAACGCAGGCAGGGGGCCTGCCCGGACGAGTCGGCCGGTATCCCGGCCCAGGTGTGGGGGAAGTGGTTCGATGCGTGCACTTCGTGTGCTGCTGTTCGTCGTGGTCATACTCGGCGGGCTCTTCGTGGCGGCCGACCGGGTCGCGGTGAATCTCGCCGAGGACAAGGCCGCGGACAAGATCCGCAGCAGCCAGGGGCTCGACAAGACCCCGAACGTCGCCATCAAGGGATTCCCGTTCCTGACCCAGATCGCCGGCCGCAACCTCCAGGAGGTCGACGCCGACCTCGGGGGCATCGAGGCCCGCGCCCAGGGCCGCACGCTGCGCATCGACCAGCTGTCGGCGCAGTTCCACGAGGTCGCGCTGAACAGCGACTACACCTCCATCGAGAGCGCCGCCTGGGCGACCGGCAACGCCCGGATCAACTACGCCGACCTGACCCGGGCGGCGGGCGCCGATGTCAAGGTCACCTACGGCGGCCAGAAGAACGGCCGCAGCCAGGTCAAGATCTCGCCGAACATCCCGGTGCTCAGCCAGTTCGACGTGACCGGCTCCATTTCCGTCGTCCACGGTGACACCGTCCGGCTGCGGGCCGACGGGCTGCCCACGATGTGCAAGGTCCTCCCGGGCTGCGAGTCCAAGGTCCGCGCCCGGACCGACCACGACTGGAAGCTGGACCAGCTGCCCGGCAACCTGAAGCTGGAGAAGGTCGTGACGATGCCCGACGGCATCTCGATCTCCGCCTCCGGCAAGAACGTCAAGCTCCCCGGCTGACCGGCCGCCGCCGGCGGGCCGCCCCACCGGCCCGCCGCGCCGCGCGCGCCACCGCGCCGGCGCCCGGACCCACCCCGTCCAATCCCTGAGACACCCCGGTCCGTACGCCAGACCCCCCACCGGCGAACGGGCCCCGCGGCCCGCCGGATACCCGCCCGACGGGACCTCCCATCCCGCATTACGGACAATCGCGTCTCGCCATTCGACACGCCGGTGACACGCCCCGCTCCGCCTCCCTACGATCGGAGGCATGCAGAGCTCATTGAGCGGTCTCCGTCCACGGGGACGTGCGGTACTGACGAAGCGGCGGGCAGTAGACCTGTGCCGCGTCGCCGCCATGCTCTGTCGCCCTGTCTGACGGGCCTTCCCGCCCGTTTTCAGCCGGCCGGCCCCTCGGGCCGCCGTCCGCTCATCCCCGCACCGCGCCCGCCCGGACCACCCGCCCGGAGATCGTCCGCGCGCTCCCGGCGGATCCGCGTGCCACTCTGCCACCGCCCCCGCAACTGCCCCGGAGGAGAACACCATGAGCCGTAGCGACGTCCTCGTAGACGCCGACTGGGTCGAGGCCCACCTGGACGACCCGAAGGTCGTCCTCGTCGAGGTCGACGAGGACACCTCGGCCTACGACAAGAACCACATCAAGAACGCCGTCCGCATCGACTGGAAGCAGGACCTCCAGGACCCGGTGCGCCGTGACTTCGTGGACCAGGCGGGCTTCGAGAAGCTGCTCTCCGCCAAGGGCATCGGCAACGACGACACGGTCGTCCTCTACGGCGGCAACAACAACTGGTTCGCCTCCTACGCCTACTGGTACTTCAAGCTCTACGGCCACGGCAGCGTCAAGCTGCTCGACGGCGGCCGCAAGAAGTGGGAGCTGGACTCGCGCGACCTGGTCGACGGCTCCGAGGTCCCCCAGCGCCCGGCCACCGACTACAAGGCCAAGGCGCAGAACACCGCCATCCGCGCCTACCGGGACGACGTCGTCGCCGCGATCGACAACCTCAACCTGGTCGACGTGCGCTCCCCCGACGAGTTCAGCGGCAAGCTGCTCGCCCCGGCGCACCTCCCGCAGGAGCAGTCGCAGCGCCCCGGCCACGTGCCCAGCGCCCGCAACATCCCGTGGTCGAAGAACGCCAACGACGACGGCACCTTCAAGTCGGACGAGGAGCTCAAGGCCCTCTACGAGTCGGAGTCCGTGGACCTGGCCAAGGACACCATCGCCTACTGCCGCATCGGTGAGCGCTCCGCGCTCACCTGGTTCGTCCTGCACGAGCTGCTGGACCAGGCGAACGTCAAGAACTACGACGGCTCCTGGACCGAGTACGGCTCGCTGGTCGGCGTGCCGATCGAGGTCGGCGCCGCCAAGTAAGCCCGCAAGCTTCTCCCCAACCCCTCAAGGAAGTACCCCTATGTGTGGAGCACAGGCAGGCGGCCCGGACGCCTCGACCCTCAAGCCCGGCGAGACCACGATCCAGGGCAGCGTGACCCGCGACGGCGAGCCCGTCACCGGTTACGTCCGACTCCTGGACAGCACCGGCGAGTTCACCGCCGAGGTCCCCACCTCCGCGACCGGACAGTTCCGCTTCTACGCGGCCGAGGGCACCTGGACGCTGCGTGCGCTCGTCCCGGGCGGCACCGCGGACCGCACGGTCGTCGCCGAGAAGGGCGGCCTGGCGGAGGTCGCCATCGCCGTCTGACGGCACCGAAGGCCGGAAGGGCCGCACCCCCGGAGGTTTGGACGCCTTGATGCGGGGGTGCGGCCCTTTTGCCGTACCCGGTGGCGGACGGCCGCGCCCGCCCCGCTGCGGGTCCCGCGCCCGACTTCTGTCCGGCCCCGCGCGGACTTACCGTGGAGGCATGGACGCGCACCGCCGGTCGCCCGTACAGCGCCGCCATCTCAGGTACTTCGTCCTGATGGGCGTGTGCCTGGTGCTGTTCGTCCTCGCCTGGGGCGTGGTGCGGCTGTGGTCGGTGCCGGCGGCGGTGGGGATGTGCGTGGTCGCGATGGTGATCCCGCCGGTCGCGGCGATCATCGGCAATCGCCGGGAGCCCGGTGAGCGCTGGTGGGACGAGTCCGGGGACCCGGAGTCCGACCGCTGGTGGCGCGAGCTGGACGACCGGGGGGACGATCGGGGCGACGACAAGCACCCCCAGTAGGCCGGCCCGCGCCCGCGGGACTCAGTAGACCAGCGCCTGCACGTCGTCCGGCATGATCTCGCTGACGAACACCTGGGCACCGGCGATCCCGGCCCCCTCGATGAGGTCCTTCTGCTCGATGTCACGCCGGGCCGCGCACTGGGTGCAGACCGTGATGGCCCCGCCACCGGCCCGGATGCCGTCGATCAGCTCCGGCAGCGGCGCCGCGTGCGGCAGCTCGAACTCCGCCGCCCGGCCCGGCAGCGCGAACCAGACCGATTCCCCGGTCAGCCACAACGAGACCTCGACGCCGCTGGCGACCGCCACCGCCGCCACCGTGAACGCCTGCGAACACCGCTCGGGCGCGTCCGCGCCCGCCGTCACCTTGATCACGAGCTTCTTCGCCATGGGGCAAGAGTAGGCGCGAGGGGCGGGATGCGGGCGCACCCCGTGCTCTTCCGGAGCCCGGGGGAGGACCTCACAGCGCCGCTGTCGGTGCCGCCGACTAGACTCGCAGGCGGTCCGTTACCCCCTCGCCCGTTCAAGGAGCGCGCTCGTGCTTGAGGCATTCTTCACCACCCTGCTCGTTCTGGTCGCCGTCGGCGTGCTCGGATTCGCCGCGCTGACCTGGCAGAAGCTCTACCAGGGCCAGCGCTGACCGACCGCCGGCAGCCCCCCCGGCCGAGCACGCCCCGCGCGCCCCTTCCGCCCCCTTCTACAGATCGCCTGAGCGCTCATGATCGAGATCCCGTCCGACCTGAACCCGGCCCTGGTGCCGCTCGCCTTCCTCCTCGGCAAGTGGGAGGGCGCCGGCGTGGCCGACTTCCCCGGCTCCGAGAAGTGCAACTTCGGGCAGTCGGTCACCTTCACCCACGACGGCCGTGACTTCCTGGAGTACACCTCGCACAGCTGGGTGCTCGACGGTGAGGGCAAGAAGGTCCGCCCCCTGGAGACCGAGACCGGCTTCTGGCGCATCGACGCCCAGCGCAAGGTCGAGATCGTGATGTGCCGCGACCAGGGCCTGGTGGAGGTCTGGTACGGCGAGCTGGCGGACCAGAAGCCGCAGATCGACCTGGCCACCGACGCCGTCGCCCGCACCGCGGCCTCCGGCCCGTACAGCGGCGGCAAGCGCCTCTACGGCTACGTCAACAGCGATCTGATGTGGGTCGGCGAGAAGTCCACCCCGGACGTGCCGCTGCGGCCCTACATGTCGGCGCATCTGAAGAAGGTCGCCGACCTCCAGGAGTGGGCGCAGAGCCTGCCCGACGACACACCGGACGGCGTCTCCTTCTTCCGCCCGGACGGCACGCCCTACAACCCGTAAGCCCGCCGCAAGGAATCTTCGCCGTCCCGGGGTGGAGCACCTCATACTGGCGGTGTGGTGACCAAAGACTGGCAGAGCGACCTCCGCAGGCGCGGATACCGCCTGACCCCACAGCGTCAGCTCGTGCTGGAGGCCGTGGACAGGCTGGAGCACGCCACCCCGGACGACATCCTCACCGAGGTGCGCAAGACGGCGGGCGGGGTGAACATCTCCACCGTCTACCGGACCCTGGAGCTCCTGGAGGAGCTGGGCCTGGTCAGCCACGCCCACCTCGGGCACGGGGCGCCCACCTACCACCTCGCCGACCGCCACCACCACATCCACCTGGTGTGCCGGGACTGCACGGACGTCATCGAGGCGGACCTGTCGGTGGCCGAGCCGTTCACGAGGCAGCTGCGCGAACAGTTCGGCTTCGAGACGGACATGAAGCATTTCGCGATCTTCGGGCGCTGTGCCTCCTGCCGGGACAAGGCCGCCGAGGGGGACGGCTGAGGCAATCGCCGCCGAGTCGTAGGCTGGGCACATGCTGCGACAAACACCCGCCAGTCCCCTGCTGTCGCTGCCCGGCGCCGTCCCCGCCGAGGCCCCCGACGAAGGCGTCGCGGCGCACTACGGCGACCTCTTCCGTGAGCAGCGCGCGCTCGCCGACGGCTCCGGCTTCGTCGACCTCTCGCACCGCGGCGTGGTCACCGTCACCGGCGCCGAGCGGCTGAGCTGGCTGCACCTGCTGCTCACCCAGCACGTCAGCGACCTGTCGCCCGGTCATGCCACCGAGGCGCTGATCCTCTCCGCGCACGGCCACGTCGAGCACGCCGTCTCCATGGTCGACGACGGCGAGACGACCTGGATGCACACCGAACCGGGCACCCAGGAGGCGCTGATCGCCTACCTGGAGAGCATGAAGTTCTTCTACCGGGTCGAGGTCGCCGACCGCACCGACGAGTTCGCCGTCGTGTATCTGCCGGCCGGCTCCATCGCCGAGGTGCCCGAGCACACCGTCGTCCGCGAGACCCCGCACGGCCGCGACCTGTTCCTGCCGCGCGCCGGCCTGGAGGCCTTCGCCGCCGCCCACGGGCCGGCCATCGGCGTGCTGGCCCTGGAGGCGCTGCGCGTCGAGGCCCACCGCCCGCGGCTCGGCATGGAGACCGACCACCGCACCATCCCGCACGAGGTGGGCTGGATCGGCAGCGCGGTGCACCTCGAGAAGGGCTGCTACCGCGGCCAGGAGACCGTCGCCCGGGTCCACAACCTGGGGAAGCCGCCGCGCCGGCTGGTCTTCCTGCACCTGGACGGCAGCGAGGTCCATCTGCCGCCGCACGGCACCCCCGTACGCCTCGCCGCGGACGGCGAGGAGGGCCGCCAGCTCGGCTTCCTGACCACCTCGGCCCGCCATCACGAGCTGGGCCCGATCGCGCTCGCCCTGGTCAAGCGGAACGTCCCGGTGGACGCCCCGCTGATGGCCGGCGGCACCGCCGCGGCACAGGAGGTCGTCGTCGAGCCCTGAGCCGTCCGCCGCCGGCGGGGCTACACCTCGACCAGCACCGTGAACGGCCCGTCATTGGTCAGCGACACCTTCATGTCGGCCCCGAAGCGGCCGGTCTCCACCTGGGCGCCCAGCGCCCGCAGCCGGTCGACGACCTCGTCGACCAGCGGCTCGGCGACCGGCCCCGGGGCCGCGGCGTTCCAGGTGGGGCGGCGGCCCTTGCGGGCGTCACCGTAGAGAGTGAACTGGCTGATCACCAGGAGCGGCGCCGCGGTGTCCGAGCAGGACTTCTCGCCCTGCAGCAGCCGCACCGACCACAGCTTGCGGGCGAGCTGCGCCGCCTTCTCGGGGGTGTCGTCGTGCGTGACCCCCACCAGCACGCACAGCCCCTCACCGACGACCTCGCCGACCGTCTCGCCCGCCACCTCGACGCGTGCGCCGTCAATCCTCTGCACCACTGCTCGCATACCGCCATGATGCCGGGCGGCCCGCCCCGTTCGGACAGCAGTGCCCCTACGGGGGCCGTTCGGGTGCCATGCCCCTGCAGAAGGACCGCCCAGAGTGGCACGATGCGTGCACGTGGTGCGTTTCATGGACAACATGCCCAGGACGCGGCACCGGACGAGGGGACGGAACGATTCATGAGCACTCTCGGCGCCGGACAGACACCCGGTCCCGGACCAACCGCCCGCACGACACCGACCGGACGGACGACATCCACCGCCCCCACGCCGGACCCGGCCCGTCCGGCCCCCGGCACCCCACCACCCCCCACCGCCCTGACGACGACCACGACCTCGGCGCGTGCCGAGGCCCCCGGCACGGAGGACGGCCCCATGCTCCCGGCAGGCCCGCCGCAGCGCCCCCGCCCCCCGCAGCAGCTCGAACGCTTCCTTCCGGCCACGGCCCCCGACCTGTCCGGGCTGGGGCTGCCCGAGCTGCGGGTGGTGCGGCGCGATTCGCAGCAGGAGGAGGCCGATCTGAGCTATCTGCGGCGGCTGTTGCAGGGCCGGATCGACATCCTGCGGGCCGAGATCGCCCGCCGGACCACCCCGCACTCCCCGCTCCTCGACCGGCTCCCGGAGATCCTGACCGACCTGCCGTCGCGGCACCGCTCCTCGGCGCGGCACGTGACGCTGGGGACCCCGCACAGCGAGGAGTACCGCAGGCTGGCCGAGGAGATGCTCGGCGAGGTGGAGCTGTCCGACCTCACCGCGCGCACGGACCAGGAGCTGCACGAGGCGATGGGCCGGCTGATCCGCTACGAGCAGCAGGTCTCGCGCCGCCGCCAGTCGCTCCAGCGCACCACCGACGAGTGCAGCGCCGAAATCGCCCGCAGGTACCGTGAAGGCGAAGCCCAAGTAGACGACCTGCTGTCCTGACCGGCCACAAGCCTCCGGGGGCACGGGTCACTCCCGGAAGGCCACCGATGACCTCGCCCACTCCGATACCCGAGCCGACCCCGGGCTCCGCCGCGTCCCCGGTTTCGGGGGCGGCGGCGCCCCGCACGGCTCACCCCGTCCTCGCCGAGGTCGTCCGCTCCGGCTTCGTCGAGGGACTGCACCGCGGCTCGCTGGTGGTCCTCGCGGCCGACGGCAGCGTGGACCGGTCGCTGGGCGAGATCTCCGAGCCGGTCTTCCCGCGCTCGACGAACAAGCCGATGCAGGCCGCGGCGGTGCTGCGGGCGGGTTTGGACCTCTCCGGTGAGCGGCTGGCGCTGGCCGCCGCGAGCCACTCCGGCGAGCCGTTCCACCTCGCGCTGGTGCGGACCATGCTGGCCGAGCACGGGCTGACCGCCGACCAGCTCCAGACGCCGCCGGACCTGCCGCTGGACCCGGAGGAGGCGGAGGCCTACCTCGCCGCGGGCCACACCCGCGACCGCCTCACCATGAACTGCTCGGGCAAGCACACCGCCATGCTGGCCGCCTCCGCCCGCAACGGCTGGCCGCTCGCCTCGTACCTCGACCCGGACCATCCGCTCCAGCAGCTGGTGGCCGACGGGGTCCGCACCGCCGCCGGCGAGGACGTCGCCCACATCGGCACGGACGGCTGCGGCGCGCCCCTGCTCTCGCTCTCCCTGACCGGCCTGGCCCGCGCCTTCCGGCACTTCGTCCTGGCCGGGCCCGGCACCCCGGAGCGGCGGGTCGCGGACGCGATGCGCGCCCATCCCGAGTACGTCGCCGGCACCCGCCGCCCCGACACCTGGCTGATGCAGGCCCTCCCCGGCACGCTCGCCAAGATGGGCGCCGAGGCCGTGCAGGCACTGGCCCTGCCCGACGGCCGCGCCCTGGCCTTCAAGATCGACGACGGTGCCACCCGCACCCTGGGCCCGGTCCTCGCCCGCACCCTGCGCCTCATGGGCATCGACGCCCCCGTGCTCTCCCGCCTGGAGGACGCCCCGCTCCTCGGCGGCGGCGCCCGAGTCGGCGAGATCCGCGCCGCCTTCTGAGCGGCACGGCCGGGGGCCGGGCGGCGGACGGCCGTCGCCCGGCCCCCGACCGGTCCCGCCCGGCCCGTCCCTGCGAGGTGCATGTGCCCGGTGCCGCAACGGCGACGGCCTGCATAAGGTGGCGAGGACAGTGCACGTACGCAGCACCCACCACAGCAGGAGGCCGGCGACCATGAGCGACGCGAATTCCGAGCCGCAGGGGCCCGAGGCGATCGAGCACGCGCACGACCCCGAGGTCCTGCAGCTCGCGGCGAAGGTGTTCGACCTGGCGCGGCACGGTGACACCGACACCGTCGCCGCTTATGTGGACGCGGGCGTTCCCGCCAACCTGACGAACGACAAGGGCGACTCGCTGGTGATGCTGGCCGCGTACCACGGCCATCCGACCACCGTGGAGGCGCTGTTGCAGCGCGGCGCCGACGCCGACCGCCCCAACGACCGCGGCCAGACCCCGCTCGCCGGCGCCGTCTTCAAGGCCGAGGACGAGGTCGTCAAGGTCCTGGTGGCGCACGGCGCGGACCCGTCGGCGGGCACTCCCTCGGCGATCGACACGGCCCGGATGTTCGAGAAGACCGAGCTGCTGAAGCTGTTCGGGGCGGAGTGAGCCGGACCCGGCGGACGGGCCGGGGGACGGCACCAGGCGCACGGGGCAGGCCGGGCAACTGCCCGGCCTGCCCTCCCGTGTTTGACCTCAAGTTCGCTTGAGGTCCTAGCGTCGGGTCCCGACGGCACCCCGGCCGTCACCGACTCCCGCGCCGCCGCCCCCGCGCCGACCACGAAGGGCCCCGCATGTCCGAGCACCCCTACCGCCTCGCAGTGATCGTCGGCAGCACCCGGGAGGGCCGGTTCGCGCCCGTCATCGCGACCTGGTTCACCCGGCAGGCCGCCCGCCACCCGCATCTCGACGTCGACGTCATCGACCTCGACGAGGTCCGCCCATACACCCTCCGCCACGGCAGCCAGGAGTACGAGGCCTTCGCCAAGCGCGTGGACGAGGCGGACGCGTTCGTCGTGATCACCCCCGAGTACAACCACTCCTTCCCGGCCCCGCTCAAGCACGCCATCGACCTGCTGCACACCCAGTGGCAGGCCAAGCCGGTCGGCTTCGTCTCGTACGGCGGGATCTCCGGCGGTCTGCGCGCCGTGGAACAACTGCGGCTGGTCTTCGCCGAGTTGCACGCCACCACGGTCCGCGACTCGGTGAGCTTCGCCCTCGCCGGCAACCTCTTCGACGACGCCGGCGAACTGCGCGAACCGGCCGCCGCCACCCAGGCCGCCGACGCCCTGCTCCGCCAGCTGACCTGGTGGGCGGTGACCCTTCGCGAGGCACGCGCCACCCGGCCCTACGGGGGCTAGGGGGTGTCCGCAACAGGCGGCTCCCGCAGGCCCGTTGCGGGCGCTCTGGGAGGCTGCGTCCCCGCCGGGCGCCCGAGTCCGGGGATCAGCGCACCGCCGTCGCGACATGCATCCGCATCCCGCACGGAATGCGCCCGTCCGGCAGCGCCAGCGCCACCGACTCCGCCTCGAGACGGGCTCGCAGCTCCGCCATGGCGGAGGCTTCGAGCGGCCCGGCGTCGTAGTAGGCGGCCACGGTGCGCCAGACCTGCTCGGGCGGGCCGGTCAGGTCGATCGCCACCGTCTCCCATTCCGCCGGACCGAAACCGGCCGGACAGAACACCGCGTCGAAGCCTTCACGGGTGCGCAGCCGCCGGTCACCGAGGCGTGGGATCCGCTGCCCCTCGGGCACCGCGAGGAACAGCGGCTTCGCCAGCCGCAGAAACAGCTCGCAGGCCTCGCCGCCGGCCGCCCCGCCGCCCAGTACGGCGGTCAGCGTGCCGCCCGGCTCCAGCACGCGCGCCAGCTCCGCCGCGACCTGCTCCGCCTCCCCCATCAGCATCAGCGCCATGTGGGACACACAGCCGTCGAACCAGCCGTCCTGGAAGGGCAGTTGCTGCGCCCGTCCGACACGCAGGTCGGCCCGCCCGACGCCCGGGCGGCGGCGTGCCAGCGCCAGCTCCTCGGCGGACAGGTCGAGCCCGGCGAGCACCCGCGGGGCGCCCCCGTCCCGCGCGGCGAGGAGTTCGAGCAGCAGCCCGTCGCCGCACCCCAGATCCAGCACCCGCTCGCACCCCGCGACCCGGTCCCGCAGGATCCGGTAGCCGGAACGGCCGTCCTCGGCCCGCCCGTGCGCCATGGCCTGCGTCGTCACCGCGGGGTGCGCGGCGTGAAATGTCCGCAGAAACTCTTCCTGATCGGTCGTCATCCACCGATCCTAGGAGCCCTCCCCCGCCCCGGCCGCCCCGTGGCCGGAAGCCAACTCCCCGCCTCCGCAGCCGGGTTCTCATCCCGGCGAGGGGCGTTCCTGGAGCGCCCAGCCGTTGCCGTCCGGGTCGCTGAAGTAGACGAACGAGTTCCACGCGCCGCCGGGGCCGTCGACCATCGTCCCGTTCTCGACATGCTGGACGGGGCCGACCGCCACCCCCCGCTCGGCCAGCTCCGCACGGGCCGAGGCGATGTCGGGCACCACCAGTTGCAGCCCGCGCACCGACCCCGGCCGCGCTCCCGGGTCCTCGGCACCCGCGCCGAGGACGATCGAGCAGCCCGACCCCGGCGGCGTCAGCTGCACGATGCGGACCTCGCCGCCGACGCACATGTCGTGATCGACGGCGAAGCCCATCTGCTCGCTGTAGAAGCGCTTCGCCCGTTCCACATCGGCGACCGGAATCGGCACCAGTTCCAGCTTCCAGTCCATGGCGCGCCGTCCTTCCCTCCGGCCGGCGGCCCAGGAGCGACGGCCGTGGGCACCGGCTTGCCGCGCTGCAAAAAGTCTAGGCAGCGCGGCGCGGGCACGCGCGGGTGTGGCGGAGGGCGCACACCCCGTGGCGCGCGGTCACACCCCCGGCACGCCACCGCGCTCCCGCACCGCTCCCGCTCCCGCTCCGCGAGCCCGCGTCGGCGCCGCGCCACGCGCCACACCCCCGCCCGCGTGGCCTCAGCTCTCCACGAACGCGATGCTGACCTCGTCGTAGCGCGTCCCGGCGATCCGGCCGGCGGGGGCGGCGGCGTCGATCTCGGCGAGTTCCCCGGCGGTCAGCTCCAGGGCCAGGGCGCCGAGGTTCTCCTCCAGGTACTTCTGCCGGCGGGTGCCGGGGATCGGCACCACGTCGTCGCCGCGGTGCTGCACCCAGGCCAGCGCGAGCTGCCCGGCACTGACACCCTTCCGGGCGGCGATCTCGTCGAGCTTCTCCACGATGGCCAGGTTCTGCTCCAGGTTGCCGTCGGCGAAGCGCGGCTGGGTCCGACGCAGATCGGACTCCGGCAGCCCCTCCACGGAGGTGTAGCGCCCGGTCAGGAAGCCCCGGCCGAGCGGGGAGAACGGCACCAGGCCGATGCCGAGTTCACGGCACACCGGAGCGATCTCCCGCTCCAGATCCCGGGTCCACAGCGACCACTCGCTCTGCAGCGCGGCGATCGGGTGCACCGCGTGCGCCCGCCGGACGGTCGCGGCGCCCGCCTCGGACAGCCCGAGATGCCGCACCTTCCCGGCCGCGACGAGCTCGGCCATCGCCCCGACGGTCTCCTCGATCGGCACCTGCGGGTCGACGCGGTGCTGGTAGTAGAGGTCGATGTGGTCGACCCCGAGCCGCCGCAGTGACGCGTCACAGGCCGCCCGTACATAGGCGGCGTCACCCCGGATCGCCGTCGGCTCACCGAGCCGGTTGGCGAACCCGAACTTCGTCGCCAGCACCGCCTCGTCCCGCCGCCCGGCGACGGCCCGGCCGATCAACTCCTCGTTGTGGCCCGCCCCGTAGAAGTCGGAGGTGTCCAGCAGGGTGACTCCGAGGTCGAGCGCCCGGTTGATGGTCGCGATCGACTGCGCGTCGTCCGACGCGCCGTACCCGTGGCTCATCCCCATACAGCCGAGCCCCTGCGCGGAAACCGCCAGCCCGCCGAGGTGACGCGTCGGAATGCTGCTGGTGCTGGTCATGATGCTGCCTCCTGAATGCACATGGCGTACGACGAACGGACCCGGCCCACCCGGCAACCGGCGGCCACCCACCCCGTCACGGCCGACCCCCGGCCGTGAACCCCGCCCGTCGCCCCCGTTCCGGCCACCGCCCCGGATCCGCCCCGGACGCTACGAGTTGAAGCACACTCCAAGTCAACAGGGCGGCGGCGCGTCACCCGCTCGCCCACCCGGGCGCCGGTCGGCGCGTCACTGGTCGGCAGCCGTCTCCGCTATCGCCCGCAGGGCCTGGCAGTGCGCGGCGAAGGCCGCACGGCCGTCGGGCGTGAGAGCGAGCCAGGTGCGCGGGCGCTTGCCGACGTACCCCTTGGTGACGGCGACGTATCCGGCCTTCTCCAAGGTGGTGACCTGCCGCGACAGAACCGAGTCGCTCACCTCGACGGTGTCACGGACGAAGCCGAAATCGGCTTTGCCCGCAGCCGCCAGGGTCGCCACGATGGAGAAGCGAACGGGCGCGTGGATCACCTCGTCGAGCCCATGGCGCGGATGTATGCCGGGGTGTGAAGTGCTCACCGTCGGGCCTCCAAGTAGCCGCCTATCAGCCCGGGGAGGGCGACCAACAGCGCCCCGGGCACCCACCACGCCACGACGCCGGGGAACCGGATGAGGCCGACGGTCAGCACCCCTCCGTACAGCAGCCCCCAAGCGGTGATCAGACACGCCTGCCGTCGCTGGAAGCCCCACCGGGTGACGCGCTGCCGGGCGACGTACACGGACAGTCCGACGACGACGGCGATCCAGACGCCACAGCCGATGGCCACCCCGGACGGCCTGCTGATCAGACCGGTGCTGAGCAGCGTGAACGCAGTCGCGCTGCCGTAGATCACCTGATACCAGGCGTACCACCGCGTGCCGTCCCGCACGGTCGAGCGCAGCTCCTGCGCGCGGGCCAGTGCGGCCACCGCGTCCTTTGATGCGTACTCCGCCATATCGGTCCCCCCTGATCGCTGCCTTCACGAACCTGACTTCCGACTCCATCGTGACAAGCACTTTCCAATATGACAAGCACTTTCGATTCATAGAACCCGCCGCCTCCCGAGGGGTGCAGAGGGATGCCGACGGACCGCGGCCCAGCCTCACATGCCGAGGCCGGGATGCCTCAAGGCACCTCCCGGAGCCCGGGGTTGTCCCGGCTCCCCACTCAGGAGCCGCCGGAACCAGCGAAGTTGAAAGAGCGAGTGCTCCGGCGGCGGAAGGGCTCCGCACGGCCCGACGAGCCTGCGCGCCCGGCGCCCGCCCCCCCCCGTCTGCCCGTGCCGCCGCGCCCCAGGTCGGGTAATGTTGCACTCTCAGTAGTGGACCGACCCAGGAGGTGAGACCGATTCCCCGCCAGATCAGGCAGGTGCTCCCGGCTCACGTCCGCAGGTCCGCCCGACGCAGGTGACCGCTCGACACACGTGACCCGGGACGCGCCCTCGGCGCCCCGAAAGGCCCACATGTCGTCACCTCGCATGTCGTCGTCCCCGCTGTCGTCACCCCGCATATCGGTCGCTCCCGTGCGGTCCGAGCCGGTTTCGCCCCGGGCCGACGGCGCGGTACCCCTCTCCCGGCCCCTCTCCCGTGCCGGCGTCGTCGCCAGGCTGCGCGCCGCCGGGTGCGTGTTCGCGGAGGACGAGGCGGAGTTGCTGTGCTCGGCCGCGCGGACGGCGGACGGGCTCGCCGCCATGGTGGAGCGCCGTGTCCTCGGCATTCCCCTGGAACACGTCGTCGGCTGGGCGGAGTTCCACGGGCGGCGGGTCGCCGTCGATCCCGGCGTCTTCGTGCCGCGGCGCCGCACCGAATTCCTGGTGGACCAGGCCATCGGCCTGGGGCGCCGGTCGGCGGCGCGCACCGGCCGGCCCACCGTCGTCGTCGATCTGTGCTGCGGATCCGGCGCGGTCGGCGCCGTACTGGCCGCCGCCCTGGACCGGGTCGAGCTGTACGCGGCGGACATCGAGCCCGCCGCGGTGCGCTGCGCCCGCCGCACCATCGGGGCCGCCGGCGGCAAGGTCTTCGCCGGCGACCTCTTCGACGCGCTGCCCGCCGGTCTGCGGGGCCGTATCGACGTCCTGGTGGCGAACGTGCCCTACGTCCCGACCGAGGAGGTCGGGCTGCTGCCGCCGGAGGCCCGTGAGCACGAGCCGCTGGTCGCGCTGGACGGCGGCGCGGACGGGCTCGACGTGCTGCGGCGGGTGACCGCGGCCGCGCCCGGGTGGCTGGCGCCGCAGGGGCATCTGCTGGTCGAGACGAGCGAGCGGCAGGCGTCGCGGGCCGTCGAGGCCTTCACCCGCCACGGGCTGCTGCCCCGGGTGGCCGGCTCCGACGAGCTGCACGCCACGGTCGTCATCGGGACCCGGCCCGCCACCGGGGAAGGCACCCCGTAGCGGCCGCCCCGAACCGGGCGAGCGGTGACCCGAAGGGGCCCGGCCGATGACTTCGGGGCCGCCGGCCGGTCGTTACCGGTGGAAGAGGAAGGGAGATCCGCCATGCCGACCCACGGACCCGCACCGCAGCCCACGACCGCACTCGACGCCCGCTACAGCTCCGGCCTCAACCCCCGCCCGGGTGCCGCGGACGTCACCGCCACCGAGTGGGCCGAGGCCCGTCGCCACCTGGCGTCCGCCGAGATCTTCTGGGTGTCCACGGTGCGGCCGGACGGCCGGCTGCACGTCACTCCGGTGCTCGCCGCCTGGCACGACGGGGTGCTGTACTTCTCCACCGGCCCGGACGAGCAGAAGGCCCAAAACCTCGCCACTGACGGGCACTGCGCGCTGACCACCGGGCGGAACGCGCTGGCCGAAGGGCTCGACCTGGTCGTCGAGGGCACGGCGGAGCGGGTGGCCGATCCGGCGGTGCTGGACGAGGTGATCGCGGTCTACGAGGCGAAGTACGGGCCGCAGATCACCTCGCCCGAGGGCCCCTTCCACGGGCTCGGGGAAGCGCTCCGCACAGGGGGCGCGGTGCTGTTCGCCGTCGCCCCGGCCACGGCGTACGGCTTCGGTCGGGACGACGGCGTCTTCACGCACACACGGTGGGCGTTCTGAGCGGCCGGGCCGCAGGTGAGGGGCCCGGACGGGGCGAGCGGTTCAGGCGAGCCAGTCGGTGTAGCGGGTGGGGGCGAGGTGGGCGTCCGTGTCGGTGAGGACATCGCCCCGGACGGCGGCGAACATGCCGGCGGTGGGGTCGGTGACGACGGTGCGGTCGTCGCCCTTGTGGGCCAGAGTGAGGCGGCCCAGGTCGTCGAGGGGGAAGACCTCGGGGCCGGCGACCTTGTGAATGCCGCCCAGCGGCGGCCCCGCGGCGACCTCCGCCACCGCGTCGGCCACGTCCCCGGCCGCGATCGGCTGGATCGGGGTGGCGGGCAGCCGGACGGTGTCACCCTCGGCGGTCCAGGACAGCACCGCGTCCATGAACTCCATGAACTGCGTCGCGCGGACGATCGAGTACGGGACCGGCCCGGCCGCGAGGATCTCCTCCTGGAGCGCCTTGGCCCGGTAGTAGTCCAGCTCGGGCACCTGGTCCACGCCGATGATCGAGAGGATGACGAAGTGGCCGACACCCGCCTTGGCGGCCGCGGCCAGCAGGTTGTCCATGGAGGTCCGGAAGAAGGCCAGGGACGCGTCGTCGAAGGTCGGGGAGTTCGTCAGGTTGACGAGGACATCGGCCCCTGCCGCCGCCTCGTCCAGCCCCCGCCCGCTGAGCACATCGGTGCCGGTGGACTGCGCGTACGGCACCGCCTCGTGCCCCGCGGCGTTCAGCTTCCTGACGACCTGCGACCCGATCAGCCCGGTGCCGCCGATGACCGCGACCTTCATGTCATGCCTTTCGTCGGGGATTCGTCCGTCCTGTGACACATGATCCCCATACGGACGCCCGACGTGAGGCCTGAGCCGCGCATCCGGGCGACGGCCGCGGAACGGGCGACCGGACGGGCTCCCCGCGCGCTCGATGGCCGCCCGGAGCCCCTCCCCACCCCGTCGGACCACTTCTGCTAGCGCTTGCTTGCAAAAGTTAGCACCGGCAGGCACCATCGGGGTATGGCATCACTCAACGTCGGCAACCTCGGCGAGTTCCTGCGGGAGCAGCGGCGCACGGCGCGGCTGAGCCTGCGGCAGCTCGCGGATGCCGCCGGGGTGTCCAACCCGTACCTCAGCCAGATCGAGCGCGGCTTGCGCAAGCCGAGCGCGGAAATCCTCCAGCAGCTCGCCAAGGCGCTGCGGATATCCGCGGAGACGCTCTACGTCCAGGCCGGGATCCTGGACGAGCGGCACGGTCTGGACGGGGTCGAGGTGCAGACCGCGATACTCACCGACCCGGCGCTGAACGAGAGACAAAAGCAGGTCCTGCTGCAGATCTACGAGTCCTTCCGCAAGGAGAACGGGCTCGGCACCGCAGATCGGGACACCGCTGCGAGCGGGCCCGGGGTCGGGCGCGGTACGGACACCCCAGGCACAGAGGCCGACGGCGGCCCGCACGCCACCTGAGCAACCGATTCCGTTTCCAGGAGGAAAAACGTCATGGCCATCTCCGATGACCTCCGCAAGACCCTGACCGACGCCACCCCGCTGTACGCGCTGGCCGGCACCGTCGACCTGGCGGCCGAGAAGCTCGGCGAGGTGCCGCAGCTCGTCGAGAAGATCCGCGCCGAGGCGCCCAAGCACTTCGACTCCGTGCGCAGCACCGACCCCAAGGACGTCCAGGCCCTGGTCAGCAAGCAGGCCAAGGACGCCCAGGAGCGGCTGTCCGAGCTGCTGGGCTCGCTGGACGGCGACATCAAGAAGGTCCGCGACCAGGCGCAGGAGCTGGCGCTGCAGGGCGTGGGCCGCGCCGCCGAGGCCGTCGTGCGGGCCCGTGAGGGCTACGAGGAGCTGGCCGAGCGCGGCCGCGGCGCGGTGGCGACCTGGCGCGGCGAGGCCGCCGACCAGGTCGAGGACCTCGCGGTGGCGATCGAGCCGGAGCCGGCGCCGAAGCCCGCGTCCAAGACCGCCCCGAAGCCCGCGGCCACCAACGGGGCCAAGGCACAGTCCAAGGCCACCCCGGCGACCCAGCCCAAGCCCGCCGCACCGAAGAAGCCGGTCGCGCAGCGCAAGCCGGCGCCGGTGAAGAAGAGCACGCCGCCGTCCGCGAAGTGAGCGCGCTGTGACGTCACTCACTCTTCGGTGAGGGCGCCATTTGCGGGGCCGGGCCGGGCACCCTTCGGGTGCCCGGCCCGTTGTCCGGGTACGGTGGGGCGGCACGGGCGGCAAACGGCCGTGCCGGACCGGGACGAACACGACTGGCGAACGGGCGGTGGACGGCGTGCTGATTAACGGGTTCCAGAGCATTCTGAGCTGGGTGCAGCTCGCCCTGGGCGTCTACGCCGCCGTGATGCTGATCGATGCCGCCGTGCGCCGCGAGGACGCCTACCGCGCCGCGAGCAAGCAGACCAAGGGCATGTGGCTGATCTTCCTCGCGCTGGCCACGGCGCTGCTGTTCATTCTCCCGATCATGTCGTTCCTGCCGGTCATCGGCGTGATCGCGGTGATCGTCTACACCGTTGACGTGCGGCCCGCGCTCCGGGAGGTCTCCGGTGGCGGCAGCGGCCCGCGCCGCGGGGGCTCCAGCTCGGACGGGCCGTACGGCCCCTTCAACGGCGGGCGCTGAGCCCGCCCGGCCGGGCCCCTGCGGGACCCCGGCCGCTCCGCCGCGCCGGCACCGGATCCCGCCCGGTGCGTCAGCTCCGGTCCAGCAGCAGCACGGCCACGTCGTCCGTCAGCTCGCCGCCGTTGAGATCGCGTACTTCCCTGACCGAGGCGTCCAGCAGCTCCTCGCCGCTGAGACCGGCCGCCATCTTGCGGCTGACCAGCTCGGTCATGCCCTCCTGGCCGAGGCGCTGGTTGCCCACCCCGATGCGGCCCTCGATCAGCCCGTCGGTGTACATCATCAGGCTCCAGGAGCCGCCCAGTTCGACCTGCCGGCGCGGCCAGCGGGCGTGCGGCAGCAGGCCGAGCGCCGGGCCGCCGAATTCGTAGGGCAGCAGCCGCGGGCTCTCGCCGGCCCGGGCCAGCAGCGGTGCGGGGTGGCCGGCCAGGCACAGCCCGGCGCGGCGGCCGTCCGCGGAGATGTCGACGGTGCACAGCGTCGCGAAGATCTCGTCGTCCGCGCGCTCGTGCTCCAGCACCTTCTGGAGGGTGGCGAGCAGTTCGTCACCGGACAGCCCGGCGAAGGTCAGCGCCCGCCAGGCGATGCGCAGCTCGACGCCGAGGGCGGCCTCGTCGGGGCCGTGGCCGCAGACGTCGCCGATCATCGCGTGGACGGTGCCGTCCGGGGTGCGGACGGTGTCGTAGAAGTCGCCGCCGAGCAGCGCGCGGCTGCGGCCGGGGCGGTAGCAGGCGGCGAAGCGCAGATCGGAGCCGTCGAGCAGGGGCGTGGGCAGCAGGCCCCGCTCCAGCCGGGCGTTCTCCTGGGCGAGCATCCGCGACTCGGTGAGCTGGCGCTGGGCCAGGTCGGCGCGTTTGCGTTCGACGGCGTAGCGGACCGCGCGGCTGAGCACCGCGCCGTCCAGTTCGTCACGGAAAAGGTAGTCCTGGGCGCCGACGCGCACGGCGTCGGCGGCGCGCTCGGCATCCGTCTCGTAGGTCAGGACGAGGACGGCGTGCGAGGGCGCGAGCCGCAGGACGTCGCGCAGCACGCCCAGTTCGTCCCCCTCGGCGGCGTGCCCGGCGTCCCGCTCCGCGCGGCCCTCGGGGGCCTGGGGGGACAGGTCGAGCAGGATGCAGTGCACATCGTCGGTGAGCAGCCGCGCGGCCTCGGTGAGGTTGCGGGCGGTCCGCAGGCGCACCTTGCGGCCCGCCCAGTCCCACATCTCGGGGACGTGACTGTTGGGGTCCTCGCCGATGAGGAGCAGGGTCAGGCCGTGGTGGGTCGTTCCATGGTCGGCTGAAAGTCGACGGTCGGCCGACTGCGGGAGGGCGGGCTCACGGGAGCCCTGTGCCGCCGGCCGGTCCTCCTGGCCCGCGTCGGGGGCGGGGGCGCGGACGCCCTGGGCCGTCGCGTCCCCCGCGCCCGGCGCCTGGGCGACCCGCGCGGTCTCCGCGCAGGCGTCGTCCACCGGTCCTGCCTGGTGCGGCAGCACGACCGTCCGCTGGTGCGGTACGGGTACGGGCATCGGTCTGCTTCCTTCCCTCCCCCCGAGGGGTGCGGCGGGGCACCGACGGTGCACCACCGTGCCCGGGTCCCGTGGTCCATCGGTCGAATGGAACGGGTGGCACCGGGCACTGACAGGCGACCATAGCGTCAGTACGGAGTGGGATGGAATGCCCGGCGGCAATCGGCCATCGTCATATGCCGCGACCGATAAGCCATTTGACCTGGAGAGGGTGGAATGCGGAATGACGAACATCACCCCGCTTGAGTGCATTCAGCAACGCGACGACAACCCTCAGAGAGCAAACAAACAGGTCATTTATCGCCGGGTGTGAGCCGCGCCATCTTCTCCGGCATCACCGTCGGGGCGGACGACACCGAGGATCGGCATCGAACCGGCACCGGTGATCGTCACCTGCCGGCCGGGGCGCGGCGCATGCACAATCGCGCCGTCACCGAGATACATCCCGACATGACTGGCATCGGAGAAATAAATAATCAGATCGCCCGGCCGCATGTCCTTCAGGGCGACCCGGGGCAGTTGCCGCCACTGTTCCTGTGAGGTCCGCGGAATCGTGCGGCCGGCGGCCTGCCACGACCGCAGGGTCAGGCCGGAACAGTCGAAGGTGTCCGGTCCCTCCGCGCCCCACACATAGTCCTTGCCGATCTGCGCGGTGGCGTACGAAATCGCCTTCTTGCCGTCGGCCGAGGCCTTGTTGCTGATGTCTTTGAGGATGCCGGAGTCGAGCCACTTCTGCTGCTGCTGGAAGGCCTGCGCGTCCTCCAGCTTCTTCAGCCGGTCCTTTTCCCTGGCGGCCAGCCGGGATTCCAGCTGCTTTGCCTCATCGATCTGTTTCTTGATGTCCCGCTGAGCGCTTTCCTTCTTCTTGCGGTTCGCCTCCAGCTTCTCCCAGCGGTCCGTGGCGGAGTCCGAATACCGCTGCAAGTCGCCTTTGAGATGCGCCAGTTGACTGACCACTCGCTTTGCGGCGAGCTGTCCCTTACGGGCCAGGGTGGCGTTGTCGAGAAAGCCCGCCGGATCGGCGTTGAGCATCAGCTTCGCCTCGGCGGGCAGCCCGCCGCCGCGATACTGGGCGCTGGCCAGCGCGCCCGCCTGCCGCTTGAGTGCGGACAGTTTGTGCTGGGTGGTATCGATGGTGCGCGCCAGCTGGACGATTTCCTTCTGCTGGACGTCGACCTGTTCCTTGGCGGCGTTATAGGCGTCGGTGGCCTGCTCGGCCTTGCGGTACAGGGCGTCGATCTTCTTGCGCACCTCGTCGAGGTGGCGCGCCTCGGCGTCCGCGGGCTTCACCGGGTCCGCGGCCGGGCTCCTGCGGGCCTCGGCGTGGGCGGTCGCCGCCATGCCGCCGAGCAGGCCCGTCACGCACAGGACGACGGCGGTGCACGCCCTCAGCCGGCCGCCCCGCCCGCCCCGTACGCGCGGAGCTCCCGGAACATCCCGCACGTCCTGCCGTGCCCCCTGGCTCCCCACCAGCCACCTCCGGTCGTTCCGCACGCATTCGCGACGTCTCAGGCGCGGATGCTGCCATACCGACCGGTAATCCAACAGGGCGACGTGCCGGATCCCACCCCTCGAACGGCACTTATCGGCCCGCACTCAGCCGATGGCCGAGGTTCACCCTGCGTTCACTCTCCTCCATCGGCCGCTTCACCTGATCTACCTAATTTCGGCCCTACCGAGTGCGCGTCCCCCACGGCACGAGCGCAGTACGGCCGGCTTCCGCCATGGACGCGGCAGTCATCTCTCACTCACCGCACGCCGACGAAGCGGCGCGCCCCAGGAAGGAACTCTCGACAGTGAAGCTTCAGCGCAAGAACCGGGTTCGCGCCCTCGCCGTTGGCGCTCTCGCCGTCTCCGGTGCCCTGGCCCTGACGGCGTGCGGCTCCGACGACACCTCCGGCGGTGGCGCCGCCGCCGCCAAGACGTCGAACATCAAGTGTGACGGCAAGGGCAAGCTGCTCGCGTCCGGCTCGTCCGCGCAGAAGAACGCCATGGACGTCTGGGTGCAGAACTACTCGGGCGCCTGCAAGAGCACCGAGATCAACTACCAGCCGACGGGCTCCGGCGCCGGCGTCACGACCTTCCTGCAGGGCCAGACCGCCTTCGCGGGCTCCGACTCGGCCCTCAAGCCGGAGGAGATCGCCAAGTCCAAGAAGGTCTGCAAGAACGGCCAGGCGATCGACCTGCCGATGGTCGGCGGACCGATCGCGGTCGGCTACAACGTCCCCGGCGCGGACAACCTCGTGCTGGACGCCCCGACCCTGGCGAAGATCTTCGACTCGAAGATCACCAAGTGGAACGACGCCGCGATCAAGAAGCTGAACCCGGGCGCCAAGCTCCCGGACCTCAAGATCCAGGCGTTCCACCGCTCCGACGACTCGGGCACCACCGACAACTTCACCAAGTACCTCAAGGGCGCCGCCCCGGGTGACTGGAAGCACGAGCCGGCCAAGAAGTGGGAAGGCACCGGCGGCCAGGCGGCGTCCGGCTCGGCCGGCGTCTCCTCGCAGGTCAAGCAGACCGCCGGGGCGATCTCCTACTTCGAGCTGTCCTACGCGACGGCCGGCAAGATCCCCACGGTCAAGCTGGACACCGGCGCCAAGCAGCCGGTCGACGCCACCGTCGACAACGCCTCGAAGGCCATCTCCGAGGCCAAGCAGGTCGGCACGGGCGACGACCTGGCCCTGCAGCTCAACTACACCACCAAGGCCGAGGGTGCCTACCCGATCACCCTGGTGACGTACGAGATCGCCTGCGACAAGGGCAACAAGGCCGAGACGCTGCCCGCCACCAAGTCCTTCCTGACCTACGTCGCCAGCAAGGACGGCCAGAGCGCCCTCAAGGCCCTCGGCTACGCCCCGCTGCCCACCGAGATCGCCGACAAGGTGCGCGCGAGCGTCGCCAAGCTCTCCTGACCCACCGGGCGGCGGCCCACCGGCCGCCGTACGACCGAAGGGGCCCCCTCACAAGGGCCCCTTTCGGGCCGCCGCCCGTCCGGTGCACCGCCGCGCCAGGAGCCCTCACCGGCTCCGCAGACCGGAGAATCCATGAAGACACCCTCCTCCACGACCGACACCCCGCCCCTGCCACCGCAGCACGACGGCTCCGCCGTCTCCGGCAAGGCGGTCCGCCCCGGCGACCGGATCTTCCTCGGGCTCTCCCGGGGCTCCGGAATCGCCCTGCTGGCGATCATGGCCGCGATCGCGGTCTTCCTGACCTACCGCTCGGTGCTCGCCATCTCGGGCGACAAGGCCAACTTCTTCACCACGCTGGACTGGAACGCCAGCGGGAGTGACCCGAAGTTCGGCATCGCCGTGCTGGCCTTCGGCACCCTCGTCAGCTCGCTGATCGCGATGCTGATAGCCGTGCCGGTCGCGGTCGGCATCGCGCTGTTCATCTCGCACTACGCGCCGCGCAAGCTGTCCTCCCCGCTCAGCTACGTCATCGACCTGCTCGCCGCGGTGCCCAGCATCATCTACGGCCTGTGGGGCGCGCTGTTCCTCGTCCCGCACCTGAGCGGTCTCTACACCTGGCTGGACGACTACCTCGGCTGGACCGGCATCTTCAGCTACGCCGGCGGGGCGGCCCGCTCGCTGTTCACCGTCGGCATCCTGCTCGCGATCATGATCCTGCCGATCGTGACCAGCGTCAGCCGTGAGGTCTTCCTCCAGGTCCCGAAGACGCACGAGGAGGCCGCGCTGGCCCTCGGCGCCACCCGCTGGGAAGTCATCCGGATGTCGGTGCTCCCCTTCGGCCGCTCCGGGATCATCAGCGCCTCCATGCTCGGCCTGGGCCGCGCGCTCGGCGAGACGATGGCCGTCGCCACGGTCCTCTCCCCCAGCTTCCTCATCAACACCAGCCTGCTGGACCCGGGCGGCGGCACCTTCGCCCAGAACATCGCCAGCAAGTTCAGCGAGGCCGACGAGTTCGGCCAGGACGCGCTGATCGCCTCCGGGCTCGTCCTCTTCGTGATCACGCTGCTCGTCAACGGCGCGGCCCGCCTGATCATCGCCCGCCGCAAGGAGTATTCGGGAGCCGCAGCATGAGCGTCATGACCGGCCGTCACGCGGTCTCCGACGGCAGCGGCCCGCTGCCCGTCTCCCTCAAGCAGGCCCGGCTGCCGCGCTGGACCCCGCCGGCGCTCGCCCTGGCCGCGGCCGGCGCGGGCTGCGGCATCGGCCTGGCCGCCGGCCTGGACAGCACGGTCCAGTGGGGCCTGCTCGCCGGCCTGCTCTTCGTGCTGGGCACGTTCGCGCTGGCCGCGGGCGTCGAGGGCACCCGGCAGGCCAAGGACCGGCTGGCCACCAGCCTGGTCTGGCTCTGCTTCCTGGTCGCCGTCGTCCCGCTGGCCTCCCTGCTGTGGGAGACCGTCGCCCGCGGCACCAAGGTGCTGGACGGCTTCTTCCTCTCGCACTCCATGGGCACCACCCCGGACGCCCTGCCCGGCGGCGGCATCTACCACGCGATCATCGGCACCCTGGAGCAGGTCGGCCTGGCCACCCTGATCGCCGCGCCGCTCGGCCTGCTCACCGCGATCTACCTCGTCGAATACGGACGCGGCGCGCTCGCCCGGGCCGTGACCTTCTTCGTGGACGTCATGACGGGCATCCCGTCGATCGTGGCCGGCCTGTTCATCCTCTCGGTGTGGATCCTGATCCTCGGCTTCGGCCCGTCCGGCTTCGCCGGTGCGATGGCGCTGGCGATCCTGATGATGCCGGTCGTCGTCCGCTCCACCGAGGAGATGCTCAAGCTCGTCCCGAACGAGCTGCGCGAGGCGTCGCTGGCCCTGGGCGTGCCGAAGTGGCGCACCATCCTCAAGGTCGTGCTGCCGACGTCGGTCGGCGGCATCACCACCGGCGTGATGCTCGCCATCGCCCGGATCACCGGCGAGACGGCGCCCGTGCTGCTCCTGGTCTGGGGCGCGAAGACGATCAACAACAACCCCTTCCAGGACGCCCAGCAGTCGCTTCCGCTCTACGTCTTCCAGCAGTGGCAGCAGGGTTCCGAGGCCTCCTACGACCGCGCCTGGGCCGCAGCTCTGGTCCTCATCGCCTTCGTCATGGTCCTCAACCTGCTGGCCCGCGGCATCGCCCGCTGGAAGGCCCCCCGCGGAGGACGGCGTTGAGCCGCGGCGGAGTCCGCAGCCCGCATCCCGGCAACGAGGATGCGGCGCCCGACCGGAGCCGAAGCGAGACGACGTCCGACCCTTTTGACGCAGCCCGGCCGCCGACCCGGCCCGGCGACAGAAAGAAGCAGTGATTTCCATGGCCAAGCGAATCGACGTCAGCGGCCTGAGCGCGTACTACGGCAGCCACAAGGCCATCGACGACATCTCGATGACGGTCGAGCCGCGCTCCGTGACGGCCTTCATCGGCCCGTCCGGCTGCGGCAAGTCGACCTTCCTGCGCACCCTGAACCGGATGCACGAGGTCACCCCCGGCGGCCGCGTCGAGGGCAAGGTGATGCTCGACGACGAGAACCTCTACGGCTCCGGCGTCGACCCGGTGGCCGTCCGCCGCACCGTCGGCATGGTCTTCCAGCGCCCCAACCCGTTCCCCACGATGTCGATCTTCGACAATGTCGCGGCCGGCCTGCGGCTGAACGGCTCGTACAAGAAGGGCGAGCTGAAGGACATCGTCGAGCGGTCCCTCAAGGGCGCCAACCTGTGGAACGAGGTCAAGGACCGGCTGAACAAGCCCGGTTCGGGCCTGTCCGGCGGCCAGCAGCAGCGGCTGTGCATCGCCCGCGCCATCGCGGTCGAGCCGCAGGTGCTGCTGATGGACGAGCCGTGCTCCGCCCTCGACCCGATCTCCACCCTCGCCATCGAGGACCTGATCGGCGAGCTGAAGGAGCGCTTCACGATCGTCATCGTGACGCACAACATGCAGCAGGCCGCGCGCGTCTCTGACCGTACGGCGTTCTTCAACCTCGCCGCGGTCGGTCAGCCCGGCAAGCTGGTCGAGATCGACGAGACCGAGCGGATCTTCTCCAACCCCTCGGTCCAGGCCACGGAGGACTACATCTCCGGCCGCTTCGGCTGAGCCGCCCGCGCGCCCCGGCCGGCGACCGGCCGGGGCCGCCCCCTCCACGTCCTGCGGTGCTGCATGGCGGTGCCACCGCACGACGAAGGGCCCGCCCCTCTTCCCGGGGGCGGGCCCATTGCCGTGGCGCGGAGAGCGGTCAGCCGAAGGCCAGCGCGACGAGCCAGTACGAGAACGCCGCGACCAGCGCCGCGGCCGGCATGGTGATGAACCAGCCCATCACGATGTTCTTGGCGACGCCCCAGCGCACCGCGCGCGGGCGCTTGGTCGAGCCGACACCCATGATCGCGGAGGTGATGACATGGGTCGTGGAGATCGGGGCCTGGAACATGAACGACGCGGTGTACATGACCGAGGCGGCCGTGGTCTCCGCGGCGAAGCCCTGCGGGGGGTCCAGCTCGATGATGCGGCGGCCCAGGGTGCGCATGATGCGCCAGCCGCCCGCGTACGTACCGAGCGAGAGGGTGAGCGCACAGGCCAGCTTGACCCAGATCGGGATCGCGGCGTTGGGCTCCTCGGCGTCGGCGATGACCAGGGCCATCACGACGACACCCATGGTCTTCTGGGCGTCCTGCAGGCCATGGCCGAGCGCCATACCGGCCGCGGACACCGTCTGGGCTATGCGGAAGCCGCGCTTGGCCTTGTGCGGGTTGGACTTCCGGAAGAGCCACAGGATCGCGACCATCACCAGATAGCCGAGCACCAGCCCGACCACCGGCGACAGGAACATCGGCAGGACGACCTTCTCGACCACCCCGGACCAGATCACGGTGGTGCCACCGGCCAGCGCGGCGCCGACCATGCCGCCGAACAGCGCGTGCGAGGACGACGAGGGCAGGCCGAAGTACCAGGTGACCAGGTTCCAGACCACCGCACCCACCAGCGCGGCGAACAGGATGCCCATCCCCTTGCTGCCGTGGGGAGTGGCGATCAGCCCCTCGCTGACCGTCTTGGCGACGCCGCTGCCGAGGAAGGCACCGGCGAGGTTCATGACGGCGGCCATCGCCAGCGCCGCCCGCGGGGTCAGCGCGCGGGTCGAGACCGAGGTCGCGATGGCGTTGGCGGAGTCATGGAAGCCGTTGGTGTACGTGAATCCGAGCGCGACCGCAATGGTCACGATGAGCGCGAAGGTGTCCATGGGAGGCGCTCAGGACTCCTTGACCGCGATGGTCTCGACCGTGTTGGCGACGTGCTCGAACGCGTCCGCCGCCTCTTCCAGGATGTCCACGATCTGCTTGAGCTTGAGGACCTCGATGGCGTCGTACTTGCCGTTGAAGAGGTGCGCCAGCAGCTTGCGGTGGATCTGGTCGGCCTGGTTCTCCAGCCGGTTGACCTCGATCCAGTACTCGGTGAGGTTGGTCATCGTCCGCAGATGCGGCATGGCCTCGGCGGTCAGCTCGGCCGCCCGCGCCAGCACCTCGATCTGCTGGTCGACGCCCTTGGGGAGCTCCTCGACCTTGTAGAGGACGACCAGGTCGACCGCCTCTTCCATGAAGTCCATGATGTCGTCGAGCGACGAGGCGAGGTTGTAGATGTCCTCGCGGTCGAACGGCGTGATGAACGAGGAGTTCAGCTGGTGGAAGATCGCGTGCGTCGCGTCGTCCCCCGCGTGCTCCGCCGCCCGCATCCGCTCAGCGATCTCTGCCCGGGCGGAGGCGTCGGCCCCGAGCAGTTCCATCAGGAGCTTCGAGCCGGTGACGATGTTGTCCGCGGAGGCGGCGAACATGTCGTAGAAGCTCGTCTCCCTGGGGGTCAGACGAAAGCGCACGTGAAATCCTCGGGGTACATCGGATTCGGTCGGGTTGATGCTAGGCGCATCCTCCAGCCACTGCTAACCGGCATTCCTTCAGTGTCGCCCATCGGGCAGCATGCTCTGCACGGGGTACCACAGGTGCCCGTAAAGTTCGGTACCATATACCCACCAGGGGTATATGGACGCCTAGATAGCAGGGGAGACGGCCATGACGACCATGGACGCCGACACCGACGGCGACACCGCAGCACCCGCCGCCCGCGCCACCCCGCAGCCGGACTCCGACCACCGAGGCGACGCCCAAACCGTGACCGATAACGCAGCGACTCCTCCCGCAGTCGGCCCGCACGGCTACGCACAGCAGAAAGACGCACACATCAAGCGACTGCGCAGGATCGAGGGACAGATCCGCGGACTGCAGCGGATGCTCGAAGAGGATGTGTACTGCATCGACATACTCACCCAGGTCTCGGCGAGCACCAAGGGCCTGCAGTCCTTCGGTCTCCAGCTCCTGGAGGAGCATCTGCGGCACTGCGTCGCCGACGCGGCCGTCAAGGGCCCCGAGGCCATCGACGCCAAGGTCCAGGAAGCGACCAAGGCGATCGAGCGGATGCTGCGCACCTGAGCCGGCCGGCCTGCGACACCCCTAGCCCGGGGGACGCCCCGCCGGCCCGGGCGGCGGCACCGGCTGCACGCGCCCGCCGTCCTCCCCGTCGACCTCCAGCACCTCGTCGATACGGTCCGGACTGAGCCGATCCTCGCTCGCGGCCGCCGCCGCGATCATCAACTCACCGGTCAGGTCGATCTCGACGAGGGCGACGTGGTCCTGAACCGTCGTAGGGCGGTGTCCGGCCACGTACAACACCTCCTCCTTCGAGCGCCTTCCCACGCCTCCGGTGGTTACCGTCAGCGTAAAGAGCGGCGCACACTCCGCGCATGGCACGGATGGACCATTTCCGCCTGCCCGCCCGCGCCCCGACATGGTGACCGGCCGGCGCGCCGGCCCTACGGGGTGGCCGAGGCGACCTTTCCCGCGTAGATGTCACGCTCGTCCGGCAGCCGCACCGTGATCCCCGTGCCGAAACCGGACAGCTCCGTGGTGGAGACCACCGCCGCGCCCTGCGGTGCGCCGTTGGCGAAGCGGAACCACTGGCGCACCCGGCGCAGCCGGCCGGCCCCGTCCAGAGACACCTCGAACGGCACCTCGTCGGTGATGAATCCTTCCTCCGCGGCGACCAGCGCGGAACGGGAGCGCGGGGACGCCGCCTGGGCGGCCGTCTGGATGTCCGTCACCCCCCGATAGTGCCGCACCACGACTCCGTCCACCCGCTCTTCGCCCTGATATGTCACATTCCGTGCGCCACGCAGGAGTTCGGCGGCGGTCAGCGGATCGGTCGCACCGCCGGTGACCAGGTTCCCGTCGGCGAGCGAGGCGGTGGCGACCCGTACCCATTTGTCGGCGGGCACCCCGGCGCCGCGGTTCTTCATGAACAGCGCACCGGGCGTGAGGATCTCGGTGACCGGCTGATGGCCGCCGTCGGCCCGGCCCGCCGGATCGGGCAGCACGACGCGCAGCCGCCCGGTGCTGGTGACGAAGTCGTAGCCGCCGGTGCCGCGGATGGCCACGCGGGTGCCGCCGCTCACGGTCTCCATGGACGTACGGACCCGGGCGGAGCGGGCCCGCAGCAGGGCGTCGGCGCTGGCCCGGACGTCCCTGGCGGCAGCGGCGGGGCCCCGGCCGGGCGGCTCCTGGTCGTCGGCCGCAGCGCCGTCCGGGGAACAGCCCGTCGTCAGCAGCCCGACCGCCAGCCCCGTCCCGCACGCCATGGCCACGACGGCCGCGCCGCCTCCTCGCCTGTCCTGCACCACCATCGCGTACGAGCCCCCTCGGCCGCTGTCTTCGGGAACGGCCTGGGCCGGCCGGTCCGCTCGGGTGGGCCGGACGGTGCGCCACCGCCGCGTCACGCGTTCCGCCGACCGATCCGTTCAACGAGTGGCGAGGGGGCTCGTCACGCACCGGCGAACGGGGCGTAGCGTGGCGGCGTGCCCGACCGAACGCCCCACGCGACCTCCACCACCGAACGCGGGTCCTTCTGCAGCGCCCGCTGTGACTGCGGCTGGCGGGGGCCGGCCCGCCGCGCCCGCTCACAGGCGCGTACGGACGCCGAGCGGCATCTGGTGGACGCCGGGGCGGGCGCCGCTCCGCACAGCCGGATGGAATGAGGAACTCCGTTCCGGGAACCCCCCGCGCCCGTACGGCATCTGCCTAGGAGGGGAGGCAATGCCCGCCACCGGTAACGGACTTCAGGCCCGCTACCGGACAGCGCAGGACAGGACCGGGCACAGCGGCACGCGGGGCAGCGCGTCGCCGCATCCGCCCGTGTCCGCCTCCTCGGACACGCCCCGTAGCCTCTGCCGGTCTCCCGGCGGGCGGGGCCGGACCGGACGACATCGAGGGGGATCCATCCCAGTGAAGCGGCGCACACTCCTGCAGGTCGGCGGCGGACTGGCGGCGACGTCGGTCGCCTGGGCCACCGGCTGCGACACCAAGACCGGCAAGGCGGGTGCGGCGTCCTCCGCCTCCGCCTCGGGGACCGCGAACAGCGTCGGCGCGGTGCAGAACACCGCGGCCGTCGCCGGCGGCGGGGCCTCCAAGGCCTCCTGGACCGCGCTCGGCAAGAGCCTGGACGGCAAGCTGATACGGGCGTCGGACGCTGCCTACGCGACCGCCCGCCGTCTCTACAACACCCGCTACGACACGCTGAAGCCGTCGGCCATCGCCTACGTCAAGCACCCGGCGGACATCGCCGAGTGCCTGTCCTTCGCCCGGCGGCACGACACCCCGGTCGCCATCCGCAGCGGCGGCCACTCCTACGCGGGCTGGTCCAGCGGCAACAACAAACTCATCATCGACGTCTCCGCCCTGTCCAAGGTCGGCGCGCCCTCCGGCGGCATCACCCGCATCGGCGCCGGCGCCAAACTCATCGACGTCTACGAGGGCCTGGGCGCGCACGGCGTGACCATACCCGGGGGCTCTTGCCCCACCGTCGGCATATCCGGGCTCACGCTCGGCGGCGGCCACGGCGTGTCCTCCCGCGCCTACGGCCTGACCTGCGACAGCCTCGTCGGCGCCACCCTCGTGACGGCCGACGGCAAGACCGTCGACTGCGACAAGGACCGGCACGCCGACCTCTTCTGGGCGCTGCGCGGCGCCGGCAACGGCAACTTCGGCGTGGTCACCGAACTCCGCTTCCGCACGCACCCGGCGCCCCGCTCGGTGATGGCCTACATGACCTGGCCGTGGTCGAAGGCGGCGAAGGTGGTGGCGTCCTGGCAGAAGTGGGGCCCCACGCAGGCCGACGAGATATGGTCCGCCTGCCATCTCGACGCCCGCCCCGGCAACTCCCCCGGCGTCTCCGTCGCGGCCTTCTCGATGGGCAGCTACGGCGACCTGAAGAACGCCGTCGACAAGCTCGCCGACCAGCCCGGCGGCCCCGGCCCCGCCACCAGCATCCACCTCACGCCGATCGGCTACCTGGACGCGATGGAGTCGTACGCGGGCTGCTCCTCGAAGTCCACCGCGCAGTGCCACATGCCGGGTTCGCTGCCCGGGCACACCGCCGCCGGCAAGCTGGGCCGCGAGACCTACGCCGCCCGCTCGCACTTCTTCGACCGCTCGCTGCCGGCGGCCGGCATCCGCGCCCTGATGGACCAGATCGAGCGCGGCGGCCGGGGCGGCGTCGGCGGCAACGTGGCCCTGACGGCGCTGGGCGGCGCCATCAACCGCGTCGGCAGCACCGACACCGCGTTCGTCCACCGCGGCTCGCGCTTCCTCGCCCAGTACCTGACGTCCTGGGGGGCCGGCGGCTCGTCCGGCAAGCAGACCGCGTGGCTGAATGCGTTCCATGACGCGATGCGCCGCTACTCCTCGGGCGCCGCCTACCAGAACTACACCGACCCGGGCCTGAGCGACTGGAAGTCCGCCTACTACGGCTCCGCGGCCGGCCGGCTCGCGCAGGTCAAGCACACCTACGACCCGCAGCGGCTGTTCAGCACCTTCCCCCAGGCGCTCTGAGACCGCGGGCGGACACACGGACGGCCCGGCCCCGCGAGGGGTCCGGGCCGTCCGCATCCGCCAGGTCGTCGTCCCTGCCGACGGGCCGTCAGGCGGCAGGGCCCGCCGGCCGCGACCGTCAGGCCGCCAGATCCTTGTCCCGCTCCTTGGGGCCGGGCTGCATCCCCGGGCCCGCGGCCACCACCCGGCTGCCCTCCGGGGGCGAGCCGTCCCCGTCCGCGCCCTCGGCGCCCGGCGCCCGCACCAGCCACGCCAGCTTCGACCCGGCGATCGCCGTCATCAGCGGCACCAGGAGCGCCTGCGCGAGCGGCGCGAGCAGCAGCGCGACGGCGGTGCCCAGGGCGAAGCCGCCGATCACGTCCGTCGGATAGTGGACGCCCATGTAGACGCGGCAGAAGCCCTCGGCGAGCGCCAGCCCGATGCCGATCAGGCCGTACTTGCGGTGCGCGACGAACAGGCCGACGCCGACCGCCATGGTGAGCGTCGCGTGGTCGCTGACGAACGAGAAGTCGCTCTTGCCGGGGATCAGCACCGCCAGGCCGGGGTGGTCCTTGAACGGCCGCGGCCGCTCGACGAACGCCCGGATCGGGATGTTGGCCAGCAGCGCGATCCCCGAGGCCAGCGGCGCCCAGACCAGCCCCGCGACGGCGGACGGCGCACCGGGCCGACGGCGCGCGGACCACCAGGCGACCAGGCACAGCACCGCGAGGGCGGCGATGAGGCCGTACTCGCCGATGTACTCCATCGCCGTGTTGACCCAGTGGGGGGCGTCCTTCGCGAGGCCGTTGACGCCGTCGAGCACGTCGACGTCGGGATTCGGCCCCTCGAGTGCGAGTCCAGCCATCTGCCGCGGCCCCTTATCTTTCGCGCGCGCGAGCGCCTTCGTGTGCTGCCTGCCCCCGTGGTCGTCGAGCGGGTGCTGCTGCGATTTCTGCTACGTCCCCACGCCAAGGAAACGCGATGCCGCACCCCGGCGTTCCCTTCTCCACCGGAAGATCACCAGGACGTTATCGAAGCTTGATTCATCACTGCAGTTCAGGGCCTTATGTTCACGCAGGGTTGGTGCCCGGCAGTGCTTTTGCGCCATCCGAGGTCACGCGCGTCGCACCGATGTAGTCCGGCGAGTCGATCTTGTCGAACCGGATCACGGCACCCGTGTACGGCGCGTTGATCATGTAGCCGCCCCCGACGTACATCCCCACATGGTGGATCGAACGGGGGTCGTTCAGGTTGTAGGCGAAGAACACCAGATCGCCCGGGAGCAGCTCGTCCCGCTTGGGATGCGGCCCGGCGTTCCACTGGTCGTTCGCCACCCGCGGCAGCTCGATGCCCACCGAGCGGTACGCGGCCTGGGTCAGCCCGGAGCAGTCGAACCGGCCGCCCTGCGCCGCGGTCCCCGTGCCGCCCCACAGATAGCGGGTACCGAGCTTCTCCTGCGCGAAGTAGATGGCCCCGGCGGCCTGCCGCGACGGCGCCACCGGCCCGGTCCGCGCCTCGAAGCTCTTCGCCAGGGTCGTGATCGTCTTCACGTAGTTCCGGGTCTCGCCATAGGGCGGCACGCCGTTGTACTGGATCACCCGGTAGGCGCCGGCGTTGTACGCCGCGAGCATGTTCTGCGTGGGGTCGCCCGAGGCGCCCTTCACATAGCGCGCCAGCTCGCAGTCGTACGAGGCCGCCGACGCGATGGCGTCCTGCGGGTCCCACACGTCCTTGCGGCCGTCGCCGTTCCCGTCGACGCCGTGCGTCTGCCACGTGCCCGGGATGAACTGCGCCAGCCCCTGCGCGGCGGCCGCGCTCTGCGCCTTGGGGTTCCATCCGCTCTCCTGGTAGAGCTGCGCCGCCAGCAGCGCGGGGCTTATCGCCGAACACAGCGTGCCCCACTTCTGCACCTGCGGCTGATACGCCGCCGGCACCGCGCCCTTCGCCAGCCCCAGGGCCCGCCCGGCGGCCCCGCCGAGCCCGGCCGCCACCGTGAACGTGGCGATCACGAGCAGCCCGAGCAGACAGAGCATCAGCCCTGCCCCGAGCCCACCGGCCACCCAGAATTTGCGCACCCCCCAACCCTCCCTCATCCAGCAGCGGTTCACTGCCTTTTTCCGGCCGGACCCGCGCGCCCCGCGCCGTGAGATGCCGCACGACGGCGCACGACACGGCGCAGGGGGCGGCACAAGAGCGGCACGGGGCGCCAGAGGGGGCACATCGTCCGGAGGGTGAGTGCGCGCACGGACGCGCCGGGAACACCGCCGAACGAGGGACACCGCCCACGGGCCCGGGGCGGCCGGCACGGCCCGCGGCCGCCACACGAACGGACCAGTCCCGCACGGCGCGCCGGACCGGCCACCGACGCTTCCGATGATCATTGCTCAGGGTTATCCACCGTGATACACACAGTGAGACTAGTCGGTTCAATGGATGGCGTGCGCCCGCACATACACGCCACTCCCACGGGATCCGTCAAAGAAAGGCGCCAAGTCGACAGCTGACGGCTCGTTTGTCAGCGAAGATAGAGGCTGACCTGTACCGCGCCGGCCAGGCGCACAACTACCCATCAAGGGGCGGTGAGTTCACACATGTTCATTGCGGCCGACAAAGGCGACATCACCACCATCATCGGCGGAATCGCCCCGGACTGGGGGCCGTTCGGGACCCTGGGCAACGAGGCCCGCGTGATGATCGAGGTGGTCATGGCGGTAGCGATCCTGCTGTGCCTCGGCATCGCGATCTGGGGCGCCGCCAAGCAGCGCATCGGCGCCACCGCGCTGCGCGACACCTTCAGCGCCGAACAGGGCAAGGGCCTCATCGTGGCCGGCCTGACCGGCGTCTTCATCATCGGCTCCCTGGGGACACTGTTCACCATCGTTTACGGCATGGCGGTCTAGGCACGCCGAAGCCCGGGCGGCCCCGTCGGCGCACCCTGACCCGCGCCCGTCCCCGCGCCGCCCCCATGCGCCCCCGCCCGTCCTCTCTCCGCCTCCCCGTGCCCCCGCTCACCCCCCACCGTCTCCACCTTCCCTGCCGAGGCCACATGCTGACGCCCACTCACGCCGGCCCGACGCCACCACCCCGCCCCCTGGCCACCCCCGCCACCAGCGGACCGACGGGACCGGCCACCGCCCCGGGGCGGGTGCATCCGGGAGCGGGGCGGCGCAAGAAGGCGGCGGCGACCCCGGAACGGGGCAGGGGCGCAAATGCCCCAGAGTCCCCCATTCGCCTCCGCCGTACCGCATCTGAGGACCCGTCACGGTGAGATGTACTCGAACCACAGCACCCGAGTCGCCGTGCGCGCGGCTACGGTCATATGAGGGCGGCAACACCACGGCACGCACGGCGACAGCGGCAGAGGGGGCACAGGCGCGATGAGTCTCAGCGACGACGGCGGCTACGGCGGCGACAGCCACCGCGGTCCCGAGACGGGCCAGACACGGACCAGACTTCCCGACAGCGACGGTGAAGGCTACGGCGCGGCGCGTCGCTCCCGCACCGGCCTGACCAGCCGCAACCTCATCACCATCGTCGGCGTGATCGTCCTGCTGCTCGCGGCCATCGCCTTCGCCAACCGCGGCGGCAGCGGCAACAGCGAATCCCCCTCGGACGACGCCGCCAAGGACGCCGGCGCCGCCCGCCCCACCGCCCCCACCGGCACCAAGCCGGTCACCGGCAAGAACGGCGGCATCGCCAAGGGCTTCCCCAAGACGGAACAGGGGGCGGAGTCGGCGGCGGCGAATTATGCGGTGGCGCTCACCAGCGAAGGTATGTACAAGGCCGCCAGAAGGCACGAGATCGCCGACGCCGTCTATGCGCCATCCGTGGCAGCGGCCCGCAAGAGCGCCCTCGACAAGGTGTACTCCGACCCCGCCTTCCTCGGCCGGATCGGTCTCAAGCCGGACGGCACCGCCCCCAGCGGCATGACGTTCGTTTCACGCGCGAACCCGGTCGGCACCAAGACCGAATCGCTCAAGGACGACACCGCCAAGGTCTCGGTCTGGTACTCCGCCCTCTTCGGCCTCGCCGGTGCGCAGTCGAAGAACCCCGTGTCGGAGAGCTGGTACACGAACACGTTCGACCTGAAGTGGAGGGACGGGGACTGGAAGGTCACCGACTTCACGCAGAAGGACGGTCCCGCTCCGGTCGGCAGAGACCAAGCTGCTGCGTCGGCAGGGGACATGACCAAGGCCGTGCAAGGGTTCGGAGGGTTCACCTATGCCCGCTAACAGTCGTCGTGCCCTCTCCCTCGCCGCGCTGGTGACGATCGTCCAAACGAACGCTGTGCTGCTGGCCTCCCGCGCCTTCGCAGCACCGGACCCGACACCGAGCAGCGACCCCTGTGACCTCGTCCGGGGCCCCGCCAAGGCCTACTGCCAATCCGGTGACAAAGCCGGGTCCGGTGCGCCCAAGCAGCCCGGGGGCCTCACCGACGACAACCCCCTCGACCCCCTCAGTTCCCTCGCCAAGGGTTTCGCCAAGGCCGCCGCGTGGATCGTGGGCAAGCTGTCGGACGCGGTGCAGGCCACCTCCCATGTGGACTTCACCAACGCGGCCTTCCTGCGGCAGTACGCCGTCGTGTTCGCCGCCTCCACCGTCCTCACGCTCGTGCTGTGGCTGCTGGCCGTCGCCAAGCGCGCCGTGCGCGGGGTGCGGCTGACCGAGGCGATCGGTGAGGCGGTCGGCTTCCTCTGGCTCACGGTGCTGGCCTCCGCCTTCACCCCGCTGATCCTCTACACGATCGTGTCGGCGACCGACGGCGTCACCGAGATCATCGCCAAGGGGACGGGGGCCCAGACCGACACCTTCTTCGGCGCGTTCTCCCAGGCGCTCACCAAGGGCACCGACATCGGCGGCGGGCCGATCATGCTGATCGTGGTGTCGCTGGTGTCGGTCCTGGCCGCCGGTGTGCTGTGGCTGGAGCTGGTGATCCGGGCCGCGCTGCTGTACGTCGGGGCGCTGCTCGGCACGGTCGTCTACGCGGGCCTGGTCGACAAGAACATGTGGGGCCATGTGCGCCGCTGGGCCGGCATCATGATCGCGGTGATCATGGTGAAGCCGGTCATCGTGATCGTCCTCGGCATCGCCGGGGCGCTCTCCCACGACAAGGGCCCGAACGCCTTCTCCGCCGTCGTCTCCGGCCTCGCCATCATCATCCTCGCCATCTTCGCCAGCGCGGTGATCTACCGCTTCGTCCCCGGCTTCGGCGACGAGATGGTCTCGGCCCGTACGAACAAGGGCCGGGCCACCGACGGCAGCCAGGCCGCCGCAATGATCTCCTCGCCGGCCGCGCTGGTCTCCCAGGGCATCAAGACCCACAGCTCCCGCCGCTCCGGCGGGGACGGCGGGGCCTCCCAGGGCGCGCAGGGCGGCCAGTCCCGGCCGGCCGACGCGGTGGCCGGCGGCGTCGCCGCGCACAGCTCCCGCACCGGCGGCGGCCGCGGCCCCGTACCCGCCACCCCCGCACCCCGTACGAACCCGCACCCCGGCCCGGGCAGCAGCTCCCGCACCGGCAAGACCTCAGGAGGTGAGGGGCGTTGAGCACGCAGTCCCACCCGATCACGCCACGCCGCACCTATCTGATCGGCCGCGCCCGGCCCCACGCGATCGTCGGCAAGAACCGCGAGACGGGTGAGATCGCGCTGATCATCGTGGGCGCGTTCCTCGGGATGATGTGCGGACTGCTGGTGCCCGTGTTGCCGCTGCGGATCGTGTCCCTCACCGGCTTCCCGATGCTGGGGCTCGCCCTCGTCTATGTGCCGTACAAGGGCCGGACGTTCTACAAGTGGTTCGAGATCCGGCGCAGCTTCCGCCGTACGGTCCGCCGCGGCGCCGGCTACCGCTCCGGCGCCGCCGAGGCCGGCGTCCGCCTCGACGGCCGGGAGATCGAGATCGGCCCGCCGCCCGGCATCGGCCGGATCAACTGGCTGTCCGCCCCCTTCGGACCGGACGAGATCGCCGTCCTGCTGCACGCCGACCGCCGCACGGTCACCGCCGCCATCGAGATCGAGGGCCCGGGCGTCGGCCTGCGCGACAGCGAGGACCAGGAGGCGCTGGTCGACCGCTTCGGGACGCTGCTGAAGCACGTGGCCAACGGCGACGGGTACGTGACCCGGCTGCAGATGCTCGCCCGCACCCTGCCCGCCGACCCCGACGCGCACGCCAAGGACGTCTCCCAGCGTGGCGACCGCTCCTCCCCGGCCTGGCTGCAGGAGTCCTACGACCAGCTCCAGTCGATGGTCTCCACCTCCTCCGAGCAGCACCGCGCCTACCTCGTCGCCTGCATGCACTACACCCGCGAGCTGGCCGCCGAGGCGCAGACCATGGCGCGCGCCGCCCGGATGCACCAGGGCGGGCTGCTGCGCAAGAAGCTGGACCGGGACGCCGGCCTCGCGGTCGTGATGGCCCGTGAGCTGACCGACATCTGCGCCCGCCTCGCCGAGGCCGACATCCGGGTGCGCCAGCCGCTGGGCCAGGCCCGCCTCGCCTCCCTCGTGCACTCCATGTACGACCCGGACCACCCCATCGACCACATCCAGGCGATGAGCAAGCGCAACACCTGGCCGGCCGAGCTCGACGCGATGGAGCCGACCTACCTCCAGGCCAAGACGCGGGAGTCGACGACCCGCGCACCGTGGTGCCACGCCACCGCCTGGGTCAAGGAGTGGCCGCTCACCCCGGTGGGCGTCAACTTCCTCGCGCCCCTCCTGGTGCACACCCCCGACGTGATCCGTACGGTCGCGGTCTGCATGGACCTGGAGCCCACCGAGGTCGCCATCGAGCGCATGCTGACGGAGAAGACCAACGACGACGCCGAGGCCAGCCGGGCCGCGAAGATGAACCGCGTCGTCGACCCGCGGGACGTCGCCCACCACGGCCGCGTGGACCAGCGCGGCGAGGACCTGGCCTCCGGCGCCGCCGGCGTCAACCTCGTCGGCTACATCACGGTCTCCTCCCGCTCCCCCGAAGCGCTGGCCCGCGACAAGCGCACCATCCGCGCCTCGGCCGGCAAGTCCTACCTCAAGCTGGAGTGGTGCGACCGCGAGCACCACCGGGCGTTCGTCAACACCCTGCCCTTCGCGACCGGGATCCGCCGCTAAAGCCGCTGGGAGGCGCGTACGTCATGGCCATGCTCGATCCGCTCGGAGCGCTCACCGACGCGTTCACCAGCTTCCTGTTCGGGAAGGTGGAGACGACCCGGCTGCCCGTACGCACCTCCACCGGCCAGGCCCAGGCGGTGTATCTGCCCACCGCGGCCCCCGGTCTCGGCGACTCCGGCGTGATCATCGGCCGTGAGGTCTACAGCGGCAAGGGATACATCTACGACCCCTTCCAGCTGTACGGACAGCAGCTGCCCGCCCCGCACTGGCTGGTCCTCGGCGAGTCCGGCAACGGCAAGTCCGCGCTGGAGAAGACCTACGTCCTGCGACAGCTGCGGTTCCGCGACCGGCAGGTCGTCGTGCTGGACGCGCAGGGCGAGGACGGCGTCGGCGAGTGGAACCTCATCGCCCAGGAGCTGGGCATAACCCCCATCCGCCTGGACCCGACCGCCGCCCTCAACGGCGGCATCCGTCTCAACCCCCTCGACCCGTCGATCACCACCACCGGCCAGCTGGCCCTGCTGCGCACGATCATCGAGGTCGCGATGGGCCACGGCCTGGACGAACGCTCCGGCTTCGCCCTGAAGGTCGCGCACGCCTACGTGATCGAGACCATCACCGACCGGCAGCCCGTCCTGACCGACATCGTCGAGCAACTGCGGCATCCGGAACCGGAGTCGGCGGAGGCGATGAATGTCGACATAGACGATGTCCGGGCCTGGGGTCTGGACGTCGCGCTGGTCCTCGACCGGCTCGTCGACGGTGACCTGCGCGGCATGTTCGACGGACCGACGACGGCCGGCATCGACCTCGACGCCCCCCTCATCGTCTTCGACCTCTCGCACATCGACCGCAACTCCATCGCGATGCCGATCCTGATGGCGATCGTCGGCGTCTGGCTGGAGCACACCTGGATCCGCCCCGACCGCAAGAAGCGCATCTTCCTGGTGGAAGAGGCCTGGCACATCATCAACTCCCCGTTCGTCGCCCAGCTCTTCCAGCGACTGCTGAAGTTCGGCCGGCGACTCGGCCTGTCGTTCGTGGCCGTCGTCCACCACCTCAGCGACGTGGTCGACGGCGCCGCCGCGCGCGAGGCCGCGGCGATCCTCAAGATGGCCTCCACCCGCACGATCTACGCCCAGAAAGCCGACGAGGCACGGGCCACCGGACGGGTGCTCGGCCTGCCCCGCTGGGCCGTCGAGATCATCCCGACCCTCACCCCCGGCATCGCCGTCTGGGACGTCAACGGCAACGTCCAGGTCGTCAAACACCTCATCACCGAGGCCGAACGCCCGCTGGTCTACACCGACCGGGCGATGACCGAGTCCTCCGCGATGCCGACGGACGAGGCGCGCGCCCTCCAGGCGGCCGCGGACGCCGAGGCCGAGGCACGCGCCGATGCCATGGCGAGGGAGCGGCAGTGGAGAGACGAGTCGAGCGAGACGGTGGCGTGAGGCCCGGATACGACGACGAACGAGGCGCCGCCGGCTACCGCGGGGCGCCCGGCCCCCGGGGCCGCGGCATCCCCGACTCCCTGCTGATCGGGCTGCTCGTCTTCCTGCTGGGCCTGACCGTCCTGGTGTGGAGCGCGACGGGCCTGGCCGGCCTCTTCGCCCACGGCGCCTGGCCCACCGGCGTCACCTACCCCGGCACCCCGATGGCGCTGCGTCATCTCGTCGCCGCACCCCATGACATGGCCGCCGCCTGGCCCGACACCCCGCAGGGCCAGCTCTCCGGCTACGGCCTGTTCTGGGGCATCCTCATCGGCCAGCTGATGGTGCTGCTGGTCCTGGCGATCTTCACGCTGGGAACGGTCACCCGCTATCGCGCCGTGCGGAAGGCCCGCCGGGCGACGCCCCGCCCGTCCACCGCACCCGTCCACTCATCGCAGCCACCGCAGCCACCGCAGCCACCGCAGCCGTCGCAGCCGTCGGCGGCCCAGCAGGCCGAACGGGAGGCGTGGCAGGCCCGCGAGGCCCTCCAGGAGACCGTCAGCACCGTTCCCACGGCGCCGGGCGAGGACCCGCGGCCCGCACCGTCCGTCCCGGCCACGCCCGTCGGGACCGCGCCCACCGGCCCCCTCCCCGAACAGCGCACCTCACCCCCGCTGCCGGCCCCCGAGACCGGGCACCCCGGCGGTACGGACGAACCCGCCCTCCCCCGCCTCCAGTTCTCCGCCACCCGCGGCGCCGCCCTCGCCACGACCCTGGCCACAGCCACCGCCGCCCCCGGCCCGCTGATCGTCGCCACCACGGATCCCGCCCTGTGGTCCGAGACCAAGGACGCCCGCGCCAAACTCGGCCCCCTGCTGACCTATGATCCCTCCCACCGCCTGGACACCCCGTCCCGGCTGCGCTGGTCGCCGACCTCCGGCTGTACGGACCTCGCCACCGCCACCACCCGCGCCGCCGCCCTGCTGGCCCCCGTACGCCCCGCCGCCGCCTCGGACGCGGCCGTCGCGGACGCCGCCCAGACCCTGCTGCGCTGCTGGCTGCACGCCGCCGCGATCGACGGCCGCCCGTTCCGCCAGCTGCACCGCTGGGCCCATGCCGCAGGCGCCGCACAGGAGCCCGTACGCATCCTGCGCACAAGCGCCAAGGCCTCCGCGGGCCAGGCCGGCGAGCTGGAGTCGGTGCTCACCGCCTACGCCGAACGCCGCGAGGCCGCCCAGCAGTTGGCCGGCCGCGCCCTGACCGCGCTCTCCTCGATCCACATCCGGGACGCCTGCAACCCACTTCGAGCGGATTCCGCGCTCCTCGAATCATTTATCGACGAGGGGGGAACGCTTTACGTGGTAGGCGATCCCCTCGAGGATCCGCGTACCGACCCGGGTGCGATGCCACTGCTCACCGCACTCCTCTCGAGCGTGGTCGAGCACGGCCGCCGCATGGCCGAACGGTCATCTGACGGTCGGCTCGACCCACCACTCACCCTCGTCCTGGACGACATCGCGGCCCTCGCCCCGCTACCCGCGCTGCCCGATCTCCTCGCCACGGGCGCCAGGAGCGGCCTGCTGACGCTGGCGACGATGCGCTCCCAGGAACAGGCCCGCGCCCGCTGGCCCCACCACTCCCTGACGGCCTGACACCCGCCGCCACGGAGCCGGCCGCACCGCGCTACTCCCGCTTCAGCACCATCTCCCGCTCCCGCGCGGCCGGGTCCTTCGGATCGGCCTCGGTCCGCCCCGTCTCCACGAACCCCAGGGACCGGTAGAACGCCTCGGCCCGCCCGTTCTCCTCGTGCACCCACAGCCGTACCCGCTCGGCCACCGGCTCGGTGAGCTGCCACGACCATGCGATCGCCGCGCGGAACAACTCCCGTGCCAGCCCGGTCCCCCGGTGCTCGGGCCGCACATACACGCCCACGAGATGGGTCTGCGGCATCTCCTCGTCCGCTTCGACCAGGACCACCACCATGCCGCCCCACCGGCCGTCCGCGTCCTCCCCGACGAACGTCAGCGGCGCGGCGCCCTCTTCGCTGCATGCCGCCCGGCGTTGCCACACCTCGTCGGGCCGGCCGGTCGCCTCCTCCAGCGTCTCATTGAACGCCACCCGGGCGATCGGATCCGCCAGGGCCGCCAGCCGCAGTTCCCTGAGCCGCTGCCACTCCTCCGCCTTCACAGGCCTGATCACATACGTCATGCGGCACAGGATCGCAGCGCCCCGGCTTCCGGGGCGAAAAGTCCAGTCTCTGGAACGGTTTCTGTTCCGGAACGCAGAAAAGCCCCGCACCATACGGTGCGGGGCTTTCCCACAATGATTGTTCGGCGGCGTCCTACTCTCCCACAGGGTCCCCCCTGCAGTACCATCGGCGCTGAAAGGCTTAGCTTCCGGGTTCGAAATGTAACCGGGCGTTTCCCTAACGCTATGACCACCGAAACACTATGAAGTTAACCAACCCGGCAATGACACAGGTCGTTACTTCAGAACCTACACAGTGGACGCGAGCAACTGAGGACAAGCCCTCGGCCTATTAGTACCAGTCAACTCCACCCGTTGCCGGGCTTCCATATCTGGCCTATCAACCCAGTCGTCTACTGGGAGCCTTAACCCCTCAAAGGGGGTGGGAGTCCTCATCTCGAAGCAGGCTTCCCGCTTAGATGCTTTCAGCGGTTATCCTTTCCGAACGTAGCCAACCAGCCATGCCCTTGGCAGGACAACTGGCACACCAGAGGTTCGTCCGTCCCGGTCCTCTCGTACTAGGGACAGCCCTTCTCAAGACTCCTACGCGCACAGCGGATAGGGACCGAACTGTCTCACGACGTTCTAAACCCAGCTCGCGTACCGCTTTAATGGGCGAACAGCCCAACCCTTGGGACCGACTCCAGCCCCAGGATGCGACGAGCCGACATCGAGGTGCCAAACCATCCCGTCGATATGGACTCTTGGGGAAGATCAGCCTGTTATCCCCGGGGTACCTTTTATCCGTTGAGCGACGGCGCTTCCACAAGCCACCGCCGGATCACTAGTCCCTACTTTCGTACCTGCTCGACCCGTCAGTCTCACAGTCAAGCTCCCTTGTGCACTTACACTCAACACCTGATTACCAACCAGGCTGAGGGAACCTTTGGGCGCCTCCGTTACTCTTTAGGAGGCAACCGCCCCAGTTAAACTACCCACCAGACACTGTCCCTGATCCGGATCACGGACCCAGGTTAGACATCCAGCACGACCAGAGTGGTATTTCAACAATGACTCCACAACCACTGGCGTGGCCGCTTCAAAGTCTCCCACCTATCCTACACAAGCCGAACCGAACACCAATATCAAGCTATAGTAAAGGTCCCGGGGTCTTTCCGTCCTGCTGCGCGAAACGAGCATCTTTACTCGTAATGCAATTTCACCGGGCCTATGGTTGAGACAGTCGAGAAGTCGTTACGCCATTCGTGCAGGTCGGAACTTACCCGACAAGGAATTTCGCTACCTTAGGATGGTTATAGTTACCACCGCCGTTTACTGGCGCTTAAGTTCTCAGCTTCGCCAACCCGAAGGTTGACTAACCGGTCCCCTTAACGTTCCAGCACCGGGCAGGCGTCAGTCCGTATACATCGCCTTACGGCTTCGCACGGACCTGTGTTTTTAGTAAACAGTCGCTTCTCGCTGGTCTCTGCGGCCACCACCAGCTCACACTGCAAGAGTGATCACCAGCAATGGCCCCCCTTCTCCCGAAGTTACGGGGGCATTTTGCCGAGTTCCTTAACCATAGTTCACCCGAACGCCTCGGTATTCTCTACCTGACCACCTGAGTCGGTTTAGGGTACGGGCCGCCATGAAACTCGCTAGAGGCTTTTCTCGACAGCATAGGATCATCCACTTCACCACAATCGGCTCGGCATCAGGTCTCAGCCTTAACGTGTGACGGATTTACCTACCACACGGCCTACACCCTTACCCCGGGACAACCACCGCCCGGGCTGGACTACCTTCCTGCGTCACCCCATCGCTTACCTACTACCACCTTGGATCGGCGGCTCCACCACGTCCCTTTGTCCGAAGACTCCAGGCCGGCTTCACGGCCTTAGCATTAATGGATTCGATACTGGGCGTTTCAAAGCGGGTACCGGAATATCAACCGGTTGTCCATCGACTACGCCTGTCGGCCTCGCCTTAGGTCCCGACTTACCCTGGGCAGATCAGCTTGACCCAGGAACCCTTAGTCAATCGGCGCACACGTTTCCCACGTGTGTATCGCTACTCATGCCTGCATTCTCACTCGTGAACCGTCCACAACTCGTTTCCACGGCTGCTTCACCCGGCACACGACGCTCCCCTACCCATCACGATCCCCGTTGGGGGTAATATCGCAATGACACGACTTCGGCGGTGTGCTTGAGCCCCGCTACATTGTCGGCGCGGAATCACTTGACCAGTGAGCTATTACGCACTCTTTCAAGGGTGGCTGCTTCTAAGCCAACCTCCTGGTTGTCTCTGCGACTCCACATCCTTTCCCACTTAGCACACGCTTAGGGGCCTTAGTCGATGCTCTGGGCTGTTTCCCTCTCGACCATGGAGCTTATCCCCCACAGTCTCACTGCCGCGCTCTCACTTACCGGCATTCGGAGTTTGGCTAAGGTCAGTAACCCGGTAGGGCCCATCGCCTATCCAGTGCTCTACCTCCGGCAAGAAACACACGACGCTGCACCTAAATGCATTTCGGGGAGAACCAGCTATCACGGAGTTTGATTGGCCTTTCACCCCTAACCACAGGTCATCCCCCAGGTTTTCAACCCTGGTGGGTTCGGTCCTCCACGAAGTCTTACCTCCGCTTCAACCTGCCCATGGCTAGATCACTCCGCTTCGGGTCTTGGGCACGCTACTCAACGCCCTATTCGGACTCGCTTTCGCTACGGCTTCCCCACACGGGTTAACCTCGCAACATACCGCAAACTCGCAGGCTCATTCTTCAAAAGGCACGCAGTCACGACGCACCGAGCAAGCTCGATGCGCGACGCTCCCACGGCTTGTAGGCACACGGTTTCAGGTACTATTTCACTCCGCTCCCGCGGTACTTTTCACCATTCCCTCACGGTACTATCCGCTATCGGTCACCAGGGAATATTTAGGCTTAACGGGTGGTCCCGCCAGATTCACACGGGATTTCTCGGGCCCCGTGCTACTTGGGTGGTTCTCAAACGAGCCGCTAATGTTTCAGCTACGGGGGTCTTACCCTCTACGCCGGACCTTTCGCATGTCCTTCGCCTACATCAACGGTTTCTGACTCGTCTCACAGCCGGCAGACTGCAAAAGAGAACTCCCACAACCCCAACCACGCAACCCCTGCCGGGTATCACACGTGACTGGTTTGGCCTCATCCGGTTTCGCTCGCCACTACTCCCGGAATCACGGTTGTTTTCTCTTCCTGCGGGTACTGAGATGTTTCACTTCCCCGCGTTCCCTCCACACTGCCTATGTGTTCAGCAGCGGGTGACAGCCCATGACGACTGCCGGGTTTCCCCATTCGGACACCCCCGGATCAAAGCTCGGTTGACAGCTCCCCGGGGCCTATCGTGGCCTCCCACGTCCTTCATCGGTTCCTGGTGCCAAGGCATCCACCGTGCGCCCTTAAAAACTTGGCCACAGATGCTCGCGTCCACTGTGCAGTTCTCAAGCAACGACCAGCCACCCACCACCCCAACCCGAAGGCTGAGTTCACTGGGGCCGGCATCGCGAAGGTCCAGACCGTAGTCCGTACCCTCAGATACCCAACAGCGCGCCCGGCCCACCCGATCAATCCCCACGTTCCACGCCGAAGCAGTACTAGTGACAACCAACCAAGTGTGCCGAATAGTCAACGTTCCACCCATGAGCAACCAGCATCAGACATTCGCCGATGTACTGGCCTCTGACCCGGACAAGTCCGAGTGAGAAGTGCTCCTTAGAAAGGAGGTGATCCAGCCGCACCTTCCGGTACGGCTACCTTGTTACGACTTCGTCCCAATCGCCAGTCCCACCTTCGACGATTCCCTCCCACAAGGGGTTGGGCCACCGGCTTCGGGTGTTACCGACTTTCGTGACGTGACGGGCGGTGTGTACAAGGCCCGGGAACGTATTCACCGCAGCAATGCTGATCTGCGATTACTAGCAACTCCGACTTCATGGGGTCGAGTTGCAGACCCCAATCCGAACTGAGACCGGCTTTTTGAGATTCGCTCCACCTCGCGGTATCGCAGCTCATTGTACCGGCCATTGTAGCACGTGTGCAGCCCAAGACATAAGGGGCATGATGACTTGACGTCGTCCCCACCTTCCTCCGAGTTGACCCCGGCAGTCTCCTGTGAGTCCCCATCACCCCGAAGGGCATGCTGGCAACACAGAACAAGGGTTGCGCTCGTTGCGGGACTTAACCCAACATCTCACGACACGAGCTGACGACAGCCATGCACCACCTGTACACCGACCACAAGGGGGCGCCTGTCTCCAGACGTTTCCGGTGTATGTCAAGCCTTGGTAAGGTTCTTCGCGTTGCGTCGAATTAAGCCACATGCTCCGCTGCTTGTGCGGGCCCCCGTCAATTCCTTTGAGTTTTAGCCTTGCGGCCGTACTCCCCAGGCGGGGAACTTAATGCGTTAGCTGCGGCACGGACGACGTGGAATGTCGCCCACACCTAGTTCCCAACGTTTACGGCGTGGACTACCAGGGTATCTAATCCTGTTCGCTCCCCACGCTTTCGCTCCTCAGCGTCAGTATCGGCCCAGAGATCCGCCTTCGCCACCGGTGTTCCTCCTGATATCTGCGCATTTCACCGCTACACCAGGAATTCCGATCTCCCCTACCGAACTCTAGCCTGCCCGTATCGAATGCAGACCCGGGGTTAAGCCCCGGGCTTTCACATCCGACGTGACAAGCCGCCTACGAGCTCTTTACGCCCAATAATTCCGGACAACGCTTGCGCCCTACGTATTACCGCGGCTGCTGGCACGTAGTTAGCCGGCGCTTCTTCTGCAGGTACCGTCACTCTCGCTTCTTCCCTGCTGAAAGAGGTTTACAACCCGAAGGCCGTCATCCCTCACGCGGCGTCGCTGCATCAGGCTTTCGCCCATTGTGCAATATTCCCCACTGCTGCCTCCCGTAGGAGTCTGGGCCGTGTCTCAGTCCCAGTGTGGCCGGTCGCCCTCTCAGGCCGGCTACCCGTCGTCGCCTTGGTAGGCCATCACCCCACCAACAAGCTGATAGGCCGCGGGCTCATCCTTCACCGCCGGAGCTTTCCACACGGAGGTCATGCGACCCCGTGTCGTATCCGGTATTAGACCCCGTTTCCAGGGCTTGTCCCAGAGTGAAGGGCAGATTGCCCACGTGTTACTCACCCGTTCGCCACTAATCCCCTCCCGAAGGAGGTTCATCGTTCGACTTGCATGTGTTAAGCACGCCGCCAGCGTTCGTCCTGAGCCAGGATCAAACTCTCCGTGAATGTTTTCCCGACTGCGTTTAATTAAAAACTGCGGGTCAAACACACACGAGAGCGGAACAACCAGACGGAATAGGTCCGGTCGTTCACAGCGTCCTCGCTGTGTGTGCCATCCGCACCGCATGGGTGCCGATGGACTTTCAAAGGAACCTCATCCACCGAGGTGGACGGGGTATCAACATATCTGGCGTTGACTTTTGGCACGCTGTTGAGTTCTCAAGGAACGGACGCTTCCTTTGTGCCTTATCGGTTCTGATTGACTCAGTACCAGGCCCTCCGGGCGCTTCCCTTCGGTCTTGCGTTTCCGACTCTACCAGATCCTTGCGGGCCCGATTTTCGCCGGTGCGTTTCCGCCTTTCGGCTTCTTCGCGTTTCCAACCTTACCAGATCCGTTTCCGTGTCCGGCGCCCTGTTGGAGCGGGCTCGGCCGTCCGGCTTTCGCTTTTCGACCTTTCCGACTCTACCAGACCCGATTTCGTTCCGTTTCCGGTCCGAATTCGTTTCCGATTCCCCGTCGGAGGGGGTTGCCGTGGTGCGGCTATTTGAGCTGCCGCGCCTTTCGGCGTGTTCACTACTTTAGCGGAATTCCTCGCTGACGCATAATCACGTCACGGTTCGAATTTCGGCATGCCGAAATAGGTCCCGTTGAGGGGCCGTGCAGTAGTGGTGTGCCGCGAGGCGGCGGGATGGCTGCTGGTGCCTGTCGGCTCCGTGGCAACTCGGAGAACACTACACGAGGGGGTCAGGTGCTTCAAACCCGTGCCGGGGCAGGGTTTGCGGGGTACTTTGAGCCCATGACTCCGCATGCGCTCGTACAGCAGTGGTGGCTCGCCTGACGGCGGCCGACCACAGCGCATGCATGACCACGGCCGCCGCTTCGGCGGCCGTTCGCGTTTCTCCCTCTCGCAGCCGGCCGGTGAGGCCGGCGGTCCCGACGCACCCGGCAAGGGTGCGCAAGACGAAGGCAAGGACGGACGGGATGGCGATGACGGAGCGGGTACGGATCTTCAGTGGTGTGCAGCCGACGGGGCATCTGACGCTGGGGAACTACCTGGGGGCGATGCGACGGTGGGTCGAGGAGGACCAGCACCGGGCGGACGCCCTGTTCTGTGTGGTGGATCTGCACGCGCTGACCGTGGAGCACGATCCGGCGCGGGTGCGGCGGCTCACCCGGCAGGCGGCGACGCTGCTGCTGGCGGCGGGGCTGGATCCGGCGCGGTGCACCCTGTTCGTGCAGAGTCAGGTGCACGAACATGTACGGCTGTCGTATCTGATGGAGTGCACGGCTTCCGACGGTGAGATGCGGCGCATGATCCAGTACAAGGAGAAGGCGGCGCGCGAGGAGGCGCGGGGCGGGAGCGTACGGCTGTCGCTGCTGACGTATCCGGCGCTGATGGCGGCGGACGTCCTGGCGTACGGGACGCACGAGGTGCCGGTCGGCGCGGACCAGGCTCAGCATCTGGAGCTGACGCGGGATCTGGCGGTGCGCTTCAACCAGCGGTACGGGGCGACGTTCGTGGTGCCGGAGGGGACGTATCCGGCGGTGGCGGCGCGGGTGATGGATCTGCAGGAGCCCACGTCGAAGATGGGGAAGTCGCAGGGCCGGACGGCCGGGACCGTCTTTTTGCTGGACGAGCCGGAGGCGGTGCGCAAGAAGGTGCTGCGGGCCGTGACGGATACGGCGGGCGAGGTCGTGTACGCGCGGGACGAGCGGCCGGGGGTGGCGAACCTGCTGGACGTGCTGGCCGCGTGCGCGGGTGGGGAGCCGGCTCGGCTGGCCGAGGGGTACACCTCGTACGGCGCGCTGAAGAAGGATGTGGCGGAGGCCGTGGTGGAGGTGCTGCGGCCGGTGCGCAAGCGGCATGCGGAGCTGGCCGCCGACCCCGCGTACGTCGACGAGGTGCTGCGGGCCGGTGCGGAGCGGGCGCGGGGGCTGGCCCGGCCGCGGGTGGACGCGGCCTATCGGGCGGTGGGGCTGTCGGCTTAGGGACCGTAGGGAGGGAGGGCCCTCGGGGAGAGGGCCCTTCCGGGCGGGAGCCGTGGTGGTGGCTCCCGCCGTGGATCAGCCGTTGCCGGAGGCCAGTTCGCGGCTGCGGTCGCGGGCGGCTTCCAGCGCGGCGAGGAGGGCGGCGCGGACGCCGTGGTTCTCCAGTTCGCGGATGGCGTTGATGGTGGTGCCCGCCGGGGAGGTGACGTTCTCGCGGAGGGTGACGGGGTGTTCGCCGCTGTCGCGGAGCATCACCGCGGCGCCGACGGCGGCCTGGACGATGAGGTCGTGGGCCTTGTCGCGGGGCAGGCCGAGGAGGATGCCGGCGTCGGTCATGGCCTCGACGAGGAAGTAGAAGTACGCCGGGCCGGAGCCGGAGAGCGCGGTGCAGGCGTCCTGCTGGGACTCCGGGACGCGGAGGGTCTTGCCGACGCCGGAGAAGATCTCCTCGGCGCGGGTGAGGTGGCTGCCGGTGGCGTGGGTGCCGGCGGAGATGACGGACATCGCCTCGTCGACGAGGGCGGGGGTGTTCGTCATGACCCGTACGACCGGGGTGCCGGCGGCCAGGCGTTCCTCGAAGTAGGAGGTGGGAATGCCGGCGGCGCCGCTGATGACCAGGCGGTCGGCGGGGAGGTGCGGGGTCAGCTCCGCCAGGAGGGTGCCCATGTCCTGGGGCTTGACGGTGAGGATGAGGGTGTCGGCGGCCTCGGCGGCCTCGGAGTTGCTGACGGCTTCGACGCCGTAGCGGGAGCGGAGCTGTGCGGCGCGCTCCGGGCGGCGGGCGGTGACCAGCAGGTCGGATGGCGCCCAGCCGCCCCGGATCATGCCGCTGAGCAGGGCTTCGCCGATTTTTCCGGTGCCGAGTACGGCGACCTTCTGGGTCATGCTGCGGTTCACCTCGCCGGTGGTGCCCGGGCGGTGGCCCGGGGGCCGGCCCGTTGAGCGGTCGGTTGCCCCGTCATCCTCGCACCTGGCGGGCGGACGGCGCGGCGGCGTTCCGAGGGCCGGGACGGCGTCAGGCCGTGCGGCGGCGGAGGGTGGCGGCGCCGAGGCCGAGGACGAGGAGGGCGCAGCCGGTGACGATGACGGCGTCGCGGACGAACTCGCCGGTGATGTCGGGGTGCCGCAGGACCTCGTTCATCCCGTCGACGGCGTAGGACATCGGCAGGACGTCGGAGAGGGCCCGGAGCGCGGGCTGCATGGTGTCGCGCGGGGTGAACAGGCCGCAGAGCAGCAGTTGGGGCATGAGGACGGCGGGCATGAACTGGACGGCCTGGAATTCGGAGGCGGCGAAGGCCGAGACGAACAGGCCGAGGGCGGTGCCGAGCAGGGCGTCGAGGACGGCCACCAGGAGGAGCAGCCAGGGCGAGCCGATGACGTCCAGGCCCAGGACCCGGACGGACAGGCCGGTGGCGAGGGCGGACTGGACGACGGCGAGCAGGCCGAAGGCGAGGGCGTAGCCGCTGATCAGGTCGGCCTTGCCGAGGGGCATGGCGAGGAGGCGTTCCAGGGTGCCGGAGGTGCGTTCGCGCAGGGTGGCGATGGAGGTCACCAGGAACATCGTGATCATCGGGAAGATGCCGAGGAGCGAGGCGCCGATGCCGTCGAAGGTCTGCGGGCGGGCGTCGAAGACGTAGCGCAGCAGGGCGATCATCACGCAGGGGACGACGAGCATCAGCGCGATGGTGCGCGGGTCGTGGCGCAGCTGGCGCAGGACCCGGGCGGCGGTGGCCAGGGTGCGGGACGGCGACCAGGGCGCGGTGGCGGGGTGGGGTGCGCCGGTGGGGTGCGGTGCGGTGGTCATCGCGCGGACTCCTCAAGGGTGGTGCGGGCCGCTTCCGGGGTCCGGCCGGTGGCCGCGGCCTCGTCGACGAGGTGGAGGAAGGCGGCCTCGACGGTGGCGGAGCCGGTGCGCTCCCGGAGGGCGTCGGGTGCGCCGTCGGCCAGGATGCGGCCCTCGCGCATCAGGAGGAGCCGGTGGCAGCGCTCGGCCTCGTCCATGACGTGGGAGGAGACCAGGAGGGTGGTGCCGCGGTCGGCGGCGAGGGTGTGGAAGAGGTTCCACAGGTCGCGGCGCAGGACGGGGTCGAGTCCGACGGTGGGTTCGTCGAGGACGAGGAGTTCGGGGGCGCCGAGCAGGGCGACCGCGAGGGAGACCCGGCTGCGCTGGCCGCCGGAGAGGTGTCCGGCGAGGGCGTCGGCCTGGCGGGTGAGGTCGACGTCCTCGACGGCGCGGGTGACGCTGTCGCGGCGCAGGGCCCGGGCGGCCCGGCCGGGGTGGAGGACGGCGGCGAAGTAGTCGAGGTTCTGCCGGACGGTGAGGTCGTCGTAGACGGACGGGTCCTGGGTGACGTAGCCGATACGGGGGCGCAGCCGGGGGTCGCCCGCGGGCCGGCCGAGGACGTCGAGGGTGCCGGTGACCTTGGCCTGGGTGCCGACGATGGCGCGCAGCAGGGTGGATTTGCCGCAGCCGGAGGGGCCGAGGAGGCCGGTGATGCGGCCGCGGGGCACGTCGAAGCGGAGGGCGTCGAGGACGGTGCGGCCGCCGCGGACGGCGGTGAGGTCCTGCGCGTGGACGGCGACGGCGGGGTCGCGGCCATAATTCATCATGTGATGAATAGTGCTCCCGGCGGGGTGGGGCGTCAAGCGGGTGGGCAGCGGAAATGCGCTCCGCCGGGGGCGCCGCCGGAGAAAGGAGAACCGGAGAAAGAAGAAGGTGGCCGGAGGGGCGCGGGTGGCCACCGGGCCGCGTGGGGCTTCGAAGCGGGCGGATAAGAGCGCGGGGCGGCGCATTGCGGAACGGGGTGGCATTTCTGGCCGCCGGAGCGAACGGAACCAGCCATTCCCGTCCGATAACTCCTCGTTCACAGGGTGCTTACATCCCGAGGTGGAGCGCTGCGTGGTCGCGTGGACACAATGGGGTGACCTGTCCAGCCGCGCCGGAAGGGGCGACATGGCGAAGACCCGGGCCGGCCTTCTCGGCCGGCTCCTGTTGCTCGTCGTCGCCCTCGTGCTGGCCCTTCCGGCGGTCGCCGGAGGCGCGTACGCGGCGAGCGGGCCGGCGGCCGCGAAGAGCACCGCCCGCGGGGACGCGCCGGACGACGCGCAGTGGGCGTCGGACGCCTCCGAGCACCAGGAGCCCGGTGCCGACCGCTGCCGGACGCGCCACGGCGGGCGCTCCACGGCCACGGTCTCCGTGCCCGTCCCTCCACGCACGACCGTGTCGAGTGCCGGTCCGCTGCGCGCCGAGGGCGGGCCGGGCCGGACCGTCCCGCTCACCGGCCGGCGGGCCGTTCCGGTCTGGAGATCGGGCGAACTGCCGGTCCGGCACCTCGTCTTCCGCTGCTGAGGGCCGAGAGCCGCCCCAGGGCCTCCCCCGGCCCGCGCACCCGACGGATCCAGCCGTCATCCCTTTCCTGGCGCGCGCCACGTGACACGGCGCGGCGGCGGGTGACCACAGCTCTCGGGCCGGTGGTCGCCGGACCGCTGCCGCGTCGCGTTCGGCTCGTGTGTCCCGGTGCGTTCTCGTGCGTACCCGGGCGTCCGCGCGCGCCGCCTCACCACGCACTCGCTGGAGGCATGCTCATGCAGAGGTTCCGTGTTGCCCGGCTCCGCCCGTCCCTGCTCTCCATACCCTCGCGCCGGACGCTGGCGCGCGGGCGCGCCGATGTCACCGCCTCGCTCGTCGTCTTTCTCGTCGCCGTCCCGCTGTGTGTCGGGGTGGCCGTCGCGTCCGGGGTGCCCGCCGAACTGGGGCTGGTCACCGGGATCGTCGGCGGGCTGCTGACGGGGCTGCTGCCCGGCAGCAGTCTGCAGGTCAGCGGCCCGGCCGCCGGGCTGACCGTGCTGGTTTTCGAGGCCGTGCGGGAGTACGGGCTCGGCGCGCTGGGCGCGCTGGTGCTGCTCGCCGGGCTGTTGCAGCTGGTCATGGGGGCGCTGCGGCTGGGCCGCTGGTTCCGGGCCATTTCCGTGGCGGTGGTCCAGGGGATGCTCGCGGGCATCGGACTGGTGCTGATCGCCGGGCAGTTGTACGCCCTGGCGGATGCCAAGGCGCCGGGCAACGGGCCGGCGAATCTGGGCGGGCTGCCGCATCTCGTGGCGGACACCGCCTCCTCCGGTACGGCGCTGACGGCGCTGGCCGTGGGGGCGGGCACCATCGTGCTGCTGGTGCTGTGGCCCAAGTGGCGGCCGGCGGCGCGGGTGCTGCCGGCGCCGCTGGTGGCGGTGGCGCTGGCGACGGCCGTGGTGGCGGCGCTGGATCTGCCGGTGGCCCGGGTCGAGGTGGCGGGCCTGCTGGATGTCGTCCAGCCGCCGGGCGGCGCGGACTTCGCCCGGCTCGCGGAGGCGGGGGCGCTGGCCGGGGCGGTGGGCACCGTGCTGGCGTTCGCGCTGATCGCGTCGGCGGAGTCGCTGTTCAGCGCGGCCGCGGTGGACCGGCTGCACGACGGGCCGCGGACCGACTACGACAAGGAGCTGATGGCGCAGGGCGCCGGCAACACGGTGTGCGGGCTGCTCGGCGCGCTGCCGATGACCGCGGTGATCGTCCGCAGCGCCGCGAACGTGCACGCCGGGGCGCGGACGAAGGCCTCGCGGGTGCTGCACGGGGTGTGGCTGCTGGTCTTCGCGGCGGCGTTTCCGGTGGCGCTGAGCGTGGTGCCGATCGCGGCGCTGGCCGGTGTACTGGTCCATGCGGGCGGCAAGTTGATCCCGGTGCGGCAGTGGCGTCCGCTGTGGCGCGAGCACCGGGGCGAGGCCGTGGTGCTGGCCGCGACGGCGGTGGCGATCGTGGCCACGAACATGTTCGAGGGGGTGCTGCTGGGGCTGCTGATGGCGGTGGCCAAGTCGGCGTGGGAGACCTCGCACGTCCATCTGGAGATCGTGGAGCGCGACGAGCCCGCGGGCGGCGACGGCGGGCCCGGCCACGGCACCACGGCCGCCCCGCTCCCCCGGCGTCCGCTCCTCGTCCGGGCCATCGGCAACGCCACCTTCCTGCGGCTGCCGAAGCTGCTCGACCAGCTGGCGGCGCTGCCCGAGGACCGGGAGATCGAGCTGGACCTGTCCGGGCTGCGGCATCTCGACCGGGCCTGTGCGACCGCCCTCGGCAGCTGGGCGGAGCACCGGCGCGGGCCAGACGGGTCCGCGCGGCGCAAGGCCCCGTCCATCACCCCGTGACACGAGCCCGATAGGGACCGGCGGCCGGGCGGAAATGACCGTAGTGTCGGCATGCTGATCACCGCCGACCCTTGGAGTGCCGTGAACCGCCGGCCCTATCGCTCCTGTGGTGCGACCGCCGCCCTCTCCGTCGCCCTGCTGCTCTCCTCGTGCACCGGCGGCGGTGCGCGGGGGGCGGCGGGCGGCGGCGGGGTGGGCGATCCGCTCTTCCCGGCGCTCGGCAACGGCGGCTACCAGGTGCGCCATTACGGGCTGGACCTCGACTACGACGTGCAGAAGAAGCGGCTGGACGCGACCGCCGACCTCACCTCCGAGGCCACCGAGGACCTGCGCTCCTTCCAGCTCGACCTCCAGGGGCTGCAGGTGTCCCGCGTGCGGGTCGACGGCGAGAACGCCGACTTCTCCCGCAAGGGACACAAGCTGATCGTCCGGCCGCCCGACGGGCTCCGTAAGGGCGCCGCGTTCCGTACGACCGTCACCTACGCCGGGAGCCCGCAGGAGCTGACGGATCCGGACGGTACGACGGAGGGGTGGGTCAAGACCCCCGACGGGGCGTTCGTCTCGGGTGAGCCCGCCGGGTCCATGACGTGGTTCCCCGGCAACAACCACCCCGAGGACAAGGCGACGTACGACTTCCGCATCACCGTGCCGCAGGGCTATACCGCCGTCGCCAACGGGGAGTTGCGGTCGCGGAAGACCGCCGGGGGCCGGACAACGTTCCGGTGGCACAGCGGCCAGCCGATGGCCAGCTATCTGGCGACCGCCACCATCGGCAAGTTCGACGTCCGCACCTCGCACACGCCCCAGGGGCTGCCGCTGTACGTCGCGGTGGACCCGGCGGAGGCCAGGGCGAGCCGGGGGCCGCTGGCGAAGCTGCCGGAGATCCTGACGTGGGAGAGCGGGCTGTTCGGCCCGTACCCCTTCTCCTCGGCGGGCGCCATCGTCGACGACACCCCCGCACGGATCACCTGGGAGGCGCTGGAGACCCAGACCAAGCCGGTCTACGCCGGGGCGCCGGACACCGTGACCGTGGTGCACGAGATGGCCCACCAGTGGTTCGGGGACTCGGTGACGCCGAGGACCTGGGCAGACGCCTGGCTCAACGAGGGCTTCGCGACGTACACCGAGTGGCTGTGGGCCGAGCACACCGGCGGCAAGACCCCGCAGCAGCAGTTCGACGCGCTCTACAAGGACGACCCGCACAACGAGCGCTGGGACTTCCCGCCGGGCCGCCCGGGCGCGGCGAAGAACGTGACCGGCCCGGCCGTCTACGAGCGGGGCGCGATGCTGCTCCAGCAGCTGCGGAACGCCGTCGGCGACAAGACGTTCTTCCGGATCCTCAAGGAGTGGCCGGCGAAGTACCGCTACGGCACGGCCGATTCGGCGGACTTCATCGCCTTCAGCCAGGAGCGCACGCACGTGGACCTGAAGCCGCTGTTCCAGGCCTGGCTGTACGGGAACGGGAAGCCGAAGCTGACGTATTGAGCCGAAGCTGACGTATTGAGCGGCGGCCCGACGCGGACCCGGGCCGCCGCTCCGCTCCTCCGCCCCCGCGCGGTCGTCTGCCGCGGGCCCCCGTCAGGACGGGACGGGCGGCCGGCGGGTGACCGTGACGTCCAGCGCGTAGGCCTCCTCGACGATGCCGTCCGGGAAGACGTCCAGCAGCGCGGCCCGCTCGTCCGCGAGGACGGGGGCGGCGGCCGCGGGGCCGAGGGCGGAGAAGTACGAGCGGCTGCCCAGCATCGCGAGGTGGGTGTCGAGGGGGACCCGCCTGGTCCAGTGCAGGACGCGGGTGACCGGGCGCAGTCCGAGGCCGAGGCCACGGATCAGGTCGGGGGCCTCCGGCGCGACGCCGTGGGCATGGCATCCGGGGAGCCGCCGGGCGATCCGGGCCTCCTGGGCAGCCGCCCACCTCACCTCCGGGTCGGGGATGTTCCACCACAGGGCGAGCGCGCCGCCGGGCCGCAGCACGCGGATCGCCTCGGGCACGGAGCGGGCGGGGTCGGTCCAGTGCCAGGCCTGCGCATAGCCGACGAGGTCGAAGCCCGCGCCGTCGGAGAACGGCAGCGCGTCACCCAGCGCGCGGACGAGCGGAGTACCGGGGTGGGCGCCGCGCAGCTCGGCGGCCATGGCGGCGCCCGGCTCGACGGCGGTGACCCGTGCGCCACGGGCGGCGAGCAGCCCGGTGGCGATGCCCGTGCCGGCCCCGACGTCCAGCACCCGCGCCCCGGCCAGCGACTGTCCGGCCAGCTCCTCGATCGTGTCGAAGAGGGCCGGTGGATAGCCGGGCCGGGCGGCGGCGTACTGGGCGGCCACCGCGTCGAACGACCGCGCCAGGGTGGCTTGGGCCGGCGGCGGTACGGGCGTGCCGTGCTGCGTCGTCCGCGACGGCTGAGGCTGAGGCGATTCCGGCATGCCCGTCATCCTGCCCATGTCACGGAGCGCGCGGAGGCCGAGGAAAAAAGTCATACCCGGTTTAATTTTGAACCCGGTATGGCTAGAGTGGCGCCATGGTGGGACTGCGTGAGCGGAAGAAGGAAGAGACCCGGCGGCGGATCGCGGCGACGGCCTGGCGGCTGTTCGCCGAGCGGGGCTTCGAGGCGGTCACCGTGAACGAGATCGCCGAGGCGGCGCAGGTGGCCAAGGCCACGCTGTTCAGCTATTTCCCGACCAAGGAGGCGCTCGCCCTCCAGGGCGTGGGGGACGACGACCTGGCGGGCATCGTCACGGGACGGGCGGCCGGCACGACGGCCCTGGCCGCGCTCCGGGCGCACTTCCGGGCCCTCGCCGCCGGACCGATGACCGGCCTGGACCCGGAGGTGCTGGTCTCCCGGGTCCGGGTGATCTTCGACAGCCCCGCCCTGAGCAGCGCCACGAACAGCCTGCTCTACCAGCAGCGGCAACGGCTGGCGCAGGCGCTGACCGCGGAACTCGGCGAGCGGACGGCCGTGTTGGCGGCGGCGCAGATCAGCGCCTCGGTGGTGACCCTCCAGGAGGGCTTCTTCCGCCGGCTGGCCGACGGCAGCGCGCCGGCGGACGCCCGCGCGCGGCTGGGCGAGGAGATCGAGCTCGCCTTCGACCTGCTGACCCACGGACTCGGCGGGCACGACGGGCACGACGGGCAGGCAGGGCAGGACCGAGGCATCCAGAGGAACCAGAGAGGGCAGTGAGACGCGGCATGCGCGCACGGGGCATCAACTACGACGTCGGATTCCTCCCCGGCGAGGAGCTCTCCCGGAAGACCTTCACCGTCGAGGCGGTGCGGCACGACCTCATGGCGATCGCGCGGGAGCTGCACTGTGACGCGGTGCGGATCTCGGGCGGCGATCCGGAGCGGCTGGGCATCGCCGCGCAGTGCGCCGCGGAGGCCGGACTGGAGGTGTGGTTCGCGCCCTTCCCCGTCGACCTCACCCCCGAGGAGCTGCTGCCGTACTTCGCGGACTGCGCGGAGCGGGCCGAGGCCGTACGGGCGGGCGGGGCGGAGGTGGTGTTCGTCGCCGGGTGCGAACTGAGCGCGTTCTGCGCCGGGTTCCTCCCCGGGGACACCTACGGCGCCCGGCTGCAGGCGATGATCTCCGCCGACATGGACTGGTGGGCGTCGCTGGGCCCGGTGCACGAGCGGCTCAACAACTTTCTCGCCGAGGTGGCGTCCGTGGCCCGGTCCCGCTTCGGCGGCCGGATCAGCTATGCCGCGGGCCCCTGGGAGAGCATCGACTGGCAGCCCTTCGACATCGTCGGCGTGGACGCGTACCGGGCCGCGTACAACGCCACGACGTTCCGCGACGAGCTGCGCGCGCACCGCGGCCACGGCAAGCCGGTCGCGGTGACCGAGTTCGGCACCTGCGCCTACCGCGGCGCGGGCGAGCGGGGCGGCCTTGCCTGGCAGCCGCCGGCCGGGGCGGTGCCGGACGAGAGCGAGCAGGTGCGCTACTTCACGGAGCTGCTGGACATCTTCGAGGAGGAGGGCGTGGACACCGCGCTGTGGTTCACCTTCGCGGGCTTCAAGACGCTCAAGGGCGCCGACCTCGCCTCGTACGGGGTGGTGCGGATGCTCGACGGGACGCACTGGGAGCCGCGCGAGGTGTTCCACACGATGGCCGCCCGGTACGCGAGGGACGGAGCCCCCGGGGGCGGCGACGAGAGGGACGCGCAGGGCTGAGCCGCCCGCCGCACGCTTGCCGCGGTTGGCGCCCCCTCGCTCAACGGCGCTTCTTGGTCCCCGACTTGCGGGTGGCCGGATTGCCGGTACGGGCGCCCCGGCGGCGCTCGTACCGCTCGCGGGCCACTTCGTACTCGGCGCGGCAGCGCTTCTCCCCGGGAGCCTCGACGAGGCTGCGGCAGAAGTAGGCGAGCAGCGAGCCGAGGAAACCGATGAGCATCAGCCCCTGCCCGGAGCTGTCGGCCGCGCGCGCCGCCGACGGGCCGGGGCCTCCGGTGAAGCCCGCCCAGGTGTGGCGGAAGGCCAGGGCGCTGCACACGGCGATGCCGACGACGACCAGCGTGCTGACGAGCGAGCCCACGGCGGCCGTCGCCAGGCCCTGGAACGCGAAGCGCAGCACCACCGCACCGGCCGCGGCCAGCGCGAGCGAGCCCACCGCGACCCCGGCCCGGCGCAGGCCGTAGCCGCCGTCGCGGCGGACCCAGGTGGTGCCGAAGAACCGGATCGGCTCCGGCTCCGGTCCGCCGCGCTCCGCCCCGCCGGCCTCCCGGCCGTCGCCCTGCCCCGGCTCCGCGGTGGCCCTCTGCTGCTCGCTCATGCCCCGATTATCCCCGGCGGGGCCGGCACGGGAGCCTGCGGGCGGCACGGGGCCTGCGGGCGCGGCGCCGGACCGGAGCACGGCCGACCGGTGACGGCGGCGGACGGGTCAGGAAACGCGGACCGGTCGCGGTGTCCGGACCGGTCGCGACGTCCCGTCCGGTCGTGACGTCCCGTCCGGTCGTGACGTCCCGTCCGGTCGTGACGTCCCGTCCGGTCGTGACGTCCCGCCCGGTCAGTCCGGTCAGTCCGGTCAGCTCGTACAGACCGGAGCGACCCTGCCGCTGCTGCCCGTGTGGACGTACGTGTCGGAGACGTACTGGCCGGGCGCGATGTTGTCCCAGATGTCCGAGGTGCCGTACGGGCCGCTCACCCGCTGGCCGTGTCGCTGGCAGCGGATCTGCACCCGGGCGCCCTCGGCCAGCGTGCGCACGACGGGCTCGTCGGTGCTCGGGCCCTGGCGGACCTTGACGCGGTAGCCGGGCGCGAGCGGGAAGTCGAGGCCGCCCGCCGCGGCGAGCGCCTGCCCCTCGGCCGGCTCCCCTACGCTCCGTTGATCCTCTGTGGTCATCTCTGCATTCCCCCGTTTACTCGTGCCTCTTTTATGCCGCCGTGGCGAGACCCGTATGCCGCCGTGGCGAGAGCCGCCGCGGCTGCTCGTCCGACGATGCGCCGTGACGGTGCGCCTCGATGGCGCAACGCGCACGCTAGCAAGCCTCGTTCACCTCGCACGCGCTATCGACTAAGCTCCGCGCGTCGCACTCGCGACCGCATGGCAAGGGAATGACACGGGGGTGGATCCATGCCGGCGCTGCGCGATTCCGGGCCGGAATCGGAAGCGGAACATCCGGAATATGCCGGGCAATATCGTCTGGAAGCCCGTCTGGGCTCCGGCGGAATGGGCGTGGTGCATCTGGCGCGCTCCTCGTCCGGGCTGAGCCTGGCGGTCAAGGTCATCCATGCCGAATACGCCCAGGACCCGGAGTTCCGCGGGCGGTTCCGGCAGGAGGTGGCGGCGGCCCGGCGGGTCAGCGGGGCCTTCACGGCGCCCGTCGTCGACGCCGATCCGGAGGCCGGGCGGCCGTGGATGGCGACCCTGCACATTCCCGGCCCGACCCTCTCGGACCATGTCAAGAGGAATGGCCCGATGGTGCCCGGCGAGGTGCGGCAGCTGGCCGCCGGACTCGCCGAGGCGCTGCGCGACATCCACCGCGCCGGGGTGGTGCACCGTGATCTCAAGCCGGGGAATGTGCTGCTGGCCGCGGACGGTCCCAAAGTCATCGACTTCGGGATCTCGCGCCCTTCCGACAGCGACATGCGCACCGAGACCGGCAAATTGATCGGCACGCCGCCGTTCATGGCGCCGGAACAGTTCCAGCGGCCGCGCGAGGTGGGTCCCGCCGCGGATGTCTTCGCGCTGGGCTCGGTGCTGGTGCACGCCGCGACCGGGCGCGGGCCGTTCGACTCGGAGAGCCCGTACATCGTCGCGTATCAGGTGGTCCACGACGAGGCCGATCTGGCGGGCGTGCCCGAGGAGTTGGCGCCGCTGATCGAGAGCTGTCTGGCGAAGGACCCCGCGGACCGCCCGACGCCGGACGCGCTGATGGAGCTGCTGCGCACGCACGCCCCGGCGGAGGCACGTCCGGCCGCACCGGCGGAACGGGACGGGGCCGTGCCCGCACGCCCCGAGCCGACGCACGTCCGCGCCGCCGCCCCCGAAAACCCCGCCGGTCCCCGCCGCCCCTCCGGTACCCGCAACCCCCGCACCCGCCGCTGGCCCCTGTGGGCCGCCCTCGCCCTGCTCGTCACCGGTGCCGGCACGTTCACCGGCATCCGTGCGCTGGCCCCGGCGGGCGACAGCCAGGACCCCGAGCTGCAGACCCGCCCCTCGTCCGCCGACCGGGCCGACGTCCGCCCGTGGCACACCACCCTCGTCAAGCGCCCCCGGGGCCACGCGGCCGAGCTGCCCTTCTGCACCCACGGCGCGGGCGCCGTCTTCTGCGGCCAGCCCGGCGTGCTCGCCGCCCGGCTCGCCCCGGGCAGCGGCCGGGTGGCCTGGCAGCGCAAGGACGACGCCGCCACCGGCGGGAACTCCCCGAAGAACGCCGCTTCCCCCACCCCGCCGGCGCTCTCCGGCGGACTGCTGTACGCCTTCTCCGCCGACGCCGAACGGCTGACGGCGCTGGACCCGTCGGCCGAGGCCAAGGGCGCCACCCGCTGGACCAAGGACGTCTCCGGCTACGAGGGCGGGGCTCGGATCGTCGGGGACCAGGTGCTGCTGACGGCGGCGGACGGCACCGTCACCGCGCTGGACAGCACGAGCCACCGGCAGGTGTGGCACCGGCGCTTCACGGGCCACGCCCTGCCCGCCTTCACCGCGTTCGGCGACGGGCACACCGCCTACGCGGCCGAGAACACCCCCGACGGCACCGGCACCCAGGTCACCGCCATCGACCCGGCCCACGGCAGGGTCCGCTGGTCACACCGGCTGCCCGGGCTGCTCGCGGTGGCCGGGCCCGGTGCGGGCGGGGCGCTCTATCTGACCGTCACCGACCCGTCGTTGGCGTACCGCACCACCGCCGTCCTCCGGTACGACCCGGCCACCGGGCACACCCGGCGCCTCAAGCTCACCGCACCGCTGGACGGGGCCTCGGCCGTCGTGCGCGGCGAGTCGGTGTACCTGCTCGCGGAGGGCGGTGCGCTGCAGGCCGTCGGCGCGCGGACCTGGGACACCGAGACCTCCGTCAGCCGGGGCTCGGCACCGGTGGTGAGCGGCGACCGGCTGTATTTCACCGCGGCGGACGGCCGGCTGCTCGCGGTCGACACCCGCTCCGGCGAGCTGCTGGGCCAGACACCGCCCCGGATGCACGGCCGCCACAACGGGTTCGTGGAAAGGCTGCCGGCCCCGTTGGTGGACGCCCGGCACGGCCGCGTCTACGCGGCGGCACCGGACGGCAGCGTCTTCTCCGCCGCGTCGGGCGACCCCGCGGGCTGGTGACGGCCGGGCCCACCGCCCGCCGCATGGCAGGGACAGCCACAGCACTCGCGCCGCACCCCCGGAACGGCCTCGGCGGCCTCGGTCCCGGGACCGCCCGTGGTGCATCCGGGGTGCCTGCCGACATGGCAGGCCGGCGAGACGTACGGGGCGCCCGCGCTCACCGGGCCGCCCGCTGCAGCACCGCGATCAGCTTGCGGGTCGTCTCCACGTTGCAGCGCCCCAACTCGACGAGACTGCGCGGCGGTTCATAACCGAACGTCACCGGGCCCACGGCCAGCGACGGCAGCACGATGCCGGTCTCCTTGAGCACGGCGGCCAACTCCCCGCAGGCCACCTCGGCCTCGTCCCTCGCGTCGCCCGCCGCCCGTCGTCGCGTCGTCATCCGTATCGCTCCCGTCTGCCGTTTCCCTGTCCGATACCCCGGAGCGCCACTACCGTGTGTGTTCCGGCCATTACGAGGATGGCCCCGGAAAAAGGCGCGAATGCCGCTTGCGGGCCCTGTTGCACCGCTCCGCGCCGCTAGTTCCACAGCTTCCACGGAGGAGGTCACCATGCCGCCGCGACGAGCGATCACCGGCCGGAGCCAGGAACCGCGCCAACGGTTCGCCGAAGAACTGCGCTCACTGCGCGCCAAGAAGGGCGAAAGCCTGCGGCAGCTCGGTGCGGCACTGGGCTGGGACTGGTCCCTCTTCGGCAAGATGGAGAGCGGCCAGACGATCGGCAGCCCCGAGGTCGCACAGGCGCTGGACCACCACTACGGGACGAAGGATCTGCTGCTGACGCTATGGGAGTTGGCAGCGGGAGACCCTTCGCAGTTCAAGGAGCGATACCGGCGGTACATGGCTCTGGAAGCCGAGGCGGTGAGCCTTTGGCACTTCGGAGTGAGTACCGTTCATGGGGTGCTCCAAACAGAAGGCTAAGCGCGCGCCTTGCTTGAGGCGGGCAGCAGCGAAGGCGCAGAACTCACACGGCAGGTTGAAGCACGGATGGGGCGGAGGGAGTTGCTCGATGGTGACCACTCGCCGCGGTTTCGCACCATCCTTTCGGAAGCGGTACTGCGAACGCCGCTGGAGGATGCCCCGGAGTGGCGGGAACAGCTTGAGCACCTGATCGAGGCGACGAAACGCCCCAACATCACACTCCACGTAATACCGTTCAGCGCTGGGCTCTACGGCCTGGACAGCACATCCGTGATGTTTCTGCGTCTTCCGGACGGCCGCACCGTCGCCTATACCGAGAATGCACACCGCGGCGAACTCATCGAGGAAACTGCATCGGTTGAGCATCTGCAACACGCGTACGATGCGGTTCGTGACCGGGCTTTGAGCCCGGCCGAATCACAGAAGTTCGTCACGCGGATGTTGGAGGAAGTGCCGTGCGATCCATCGATCTGAGCACCGCCACCTGGCGCAAGAGCACCCACAGCAATTCGGACGGGGCGCGTGTATCGAGGTTGCCGACAACATCCCCACCGTCACCCCCGTCCGCGACAGCAAGAACCCCCACGGCCCCGCCCTCACCTTCGAGGCGACCGCCTGGACCTCCTTCGTCACCGCCGTGAAGCACGGACAACTCCCCCGCACCTGACCCGCGCGGCCCCGGCTCTCAAGAGCCGGCCCACAGACCGGCCCCCGTCGCTCGCCCGCGACGGGGGCCGTTGTCCGATCACGGCCTTCCCCCGACGCACTCTGCATGCTGAACTCGCTCAACGACAGGCCCCATTGAGCACCCGCGAGGAGGAAGCACCGTGCGCTCCATCGACCTGACCACCGCCACCTGGCGCAAGAGCACCCACAGCAACCAGGACGGCGGCCAGTGCATCGAGGTCTCCGACGACTTCCTGATCACCGCCACCTGGCGCAAGTCCACCTACAGCAACCCCGACGGGGGCAACTGTGTCGAGGTAGCCGACAACCTCCCCGCCCTCGTCCCCGTCCGCGACAGCAAGAACCCCCAGGGCCCCGCCCTCACCTTCGAGGCGACGGCCTGGAGGTCTTTCGTCACGGCAGTGAAGCTCGGGCAGCTTTCCCGCGGCTGACGCGCGCGCCCGGCTCTTCAGGTGGTGCGGGCGAGTGAGTTGAGCAGGGGACGCTGCTTCCACAGAACGAGAGCGCAGCCAACGGCGAAGAGAAAGGCGGCTTCGCCTGCGCCGAGGTGGGAGACCGGCTGCTGGATGGGCCATGCCCAGGGCTGGGCCGAGCCTCCCGGTCTGCGTCCGGCGGCGGCACAGGCCAGGGGGAGTACAGCGACACAGATCGCAGCAACGCCGGGCCCCAGAGCCGCCCGGACGATGAGGGCGACCCCGAGGAAGCCCACGCAGTTGCGGGCCAGAGACAGCGCTTCGGGCCGGTCCCACAGCAGATGGACACCGACCGCCAACGTCACGGCCAGGATCGCGAACGCGAGGCACAGCGTGAGGTTGCGTCGGCCCTTGTGGCGCAGGGCGACTTCTTCGGTGATGGTGTCGCCGCGGTCGATGCCGTGCAGGAGCAGAACGACGGGGAGTACGCCGAGGATCTGTGTGACCAGGAGCTGCCCGGACGGACCCACGACCGCGGGCACGGGGATGGCCTCTTCACGGACCAAGGCGGCCATGAGGTACACCGCAATGGTGGAGGCGACAACTGCCGGGGCGCCTTTGGCTTTGAGCCACCAGATCATCGTGCTGACTCCCGGACGTGCGGTGCGGGCGGCGGTGCAGGGTGCGTCGTGCAGTCGCGCAGGGCCCGGTCGTTACGGTGGTACCACGCCAGCTGCTCGTCGGGAGATGCCTGCCTGATGCGTGCGGCCACCGCGCCTTCCTTCTCACCGTAGTGACCGGCCACTGCCTCCTGCTCGGCCCCCGCGGTCAGGGAGAGCCACGCGGCTGTCGGCCCGTAGGCATCGGCACCGGGGAAGGAACTGCCGGACTGGGCACAAGCCGGCGGCCCGGACGGCAGAAGCGCGGTGCCCACACCGGCTCGCACCTCGGACGGGGTGGGGTCCGGCCAGGCTCCGATGAACAGAGATCCCTTTCCGGGATGTTCGTCCATGGTGAGCTCGTCGGGCACGCTGAGCCCGGCCTGCTGGAGACGGTGACGTGCGTCGGTGGCGCTCTCCCGGACCATGGCCGCGTGCCCGGCCAGCTCCGGCCACAGGCACACGCGCGGTTCGTCCCCGGCGCACTCCAGCTGGTCACTGGAGCGAGCGGTCACCGGATCCGCCGGCAGCCCGTAGGCGAGCCATGCGCTGCCGGCCAGGCCGGCCACCAGTGCTCCGCCGATGAGGAGAGTGCGGGCTCGCCGTCGCAGCATGGTCAGAGCCAGGGCAGCAGCGACGATGACGCCAAGGGCGAGCACCAGGGCGCTCGCCGCAGCACGCCAGCTGGGCGTCTGGTCGAGAGAACAGCACGAGCCCATGCCACCGGTCACCATGTGGCGCAGCCACAGCGGCTCCAGAGCAGCCGGGTACGCGGTCAGCACGAAGCTGAGGATGAGCGCCAGGGGCGTGGCCACGACCAGGGGCAGGCGTGTGCCGAGAAGAAATCCGGCCATGGCGTGGGCCGTGAGAATGACCAGCCAGATGAGAACCATGCCGACCGGCGGCGTACCGACGTCCGGGCGGCCCGTGGAGATGGTCACGGCAACGGCTACAGCCATGCCGACGGTCCCCAGGACGAGCACGGGAGCGAGCAGCGGCAGGGCAATGCCGAGGCCGGAGCGCGTCGGGGCCCAATGCGTCACGTTGCCTCGCGTGAGCCGGGTACCTTCCCAGGCGCCTGCCGTGGCACATGCAGGTGCGACGAACGGTAAGGCGAAGGTGGCAGCTCCCAGGGTGCTGGGCCAGTAGCCGTGGATGACCCCGGCGGCGAGGTCATCGGACAGCAGCAGGGCCACGAACGCAGCCAGCAAGGGAGCCAGCCACGAGGCGGAGGAGGAGCGCAGGACGGTACGCCACAACATGGCTCACACCTCCTGGGCGATCAGTTGGGTGTAGGCGCCCTCGGCACGCCGGCTTTCGGGGATGCCGGGGGCGGCCAAGGACAGGAAGGCGTCGGTGTCGCCTTCGAACCGCACCCTGCCCTGGTCGAGGATGACCACGTGGTCATACATGGTGTCGAGGTCCTCGGTCTGATGGGTCGACACCACGACCTGGATGTCGGCCAGCAGTTGCGTCACCAAATCGCGGAAGATCTGACGCTGCGAGGGGTCGAGACCTGCGGTGGGTTCGTCAAGAAGCACGATCTCGCTCCTGTGGACGAGCGTTCCCGCTATGCCCATGCGCCGCAGCTGGCCCCCGGAAAGCTGATGACTCTTCCGGTCCGCCAGGCTTCCCAGCTTCACACGTTCCAGAGCGTCGCGGGACTGGTCCCATGCGTCGGAACGGGACATCCCCTTCAACCATCCGATATAGGCGACGTTCTCCCGAACGGTGAGTCCGGGCATGGGCTTGACGTTCTGAGGAAGCCAGCCCACCGCCTGACGATAGGCGGCCTGTGACTTCGGCCGGGCCGGATCGACTCCCCGCCAGGTCACCGCGCCCTCGGTAGGCGCGATCCAGGAGGCTGCAATACCCAGAAGCGTGGATTTCCCCGCGCCGTTCGGCCCAAGCAGGACGGTGGCTCTGTGCCCGATGGAGAGATCGAGCCGGTCGAGGACAGGAACTTTCCGTCCGTACTGGAAGGAACACCGATTGAATTGCAGAGACATCGCACCCTAGCTTCCGCGAGCCGAAAATGCCGGCCGGGAGCACAGACATGCTCCCGGCCGACGCCTCGTCACCTATTCCATTACCACGTCATCTTGACGGGCTTGGCGTACAGGTGGAACGTCCCCGGCCCCGAAGTCCCATTAATCTTGTCGAGGCTGAAGTAGTAGTCACCTGAAGCGAGGTCCCCCCAAGACTTCGTCGAGCTGCACACATCACTCTTTGAGCCCTTGTTCGTGTCCGGGCCGAAGACATCCTTCCATACCGAAACCGCTGCACTCGTCCTGGTGTGGGGCGAACTCGCAGTCGTGCAGTTGGAGAGGCGCACCGTGGTGCTGGCGCCGTCACTGTTGTTGTCGGTCCACCGGCCGGACTCCGCTCCGGTGGCCCAGTACGAGATGTACGACGTCTTACTGCCCTCTGCGTGCGCCGGTATGGCGCCAAAGGTGACTGTTGCCAGAACACCAGACAGGACAGCACCAGTCACACGTGAAACTCGCATCGTTCCCCCTAAGTAATCTCCCCCTGTGCACACCCTCGGAAGGTGCAGTCGAGAACTCGACCGGGGGGCGCTGATCGAATCATCCGACGCTTGCAGCACACCTGCAACAGGATTCGAATATTTGAGTCAAGATGGAGCTCAGCGCGCTCCTGTGCTCCGACCTGCGCGGTACTCCGAAATTTCAAGGCGAGATGCCGTGCCCTCGCACGAGTTGTACATACAGCAGCTCGTCGGGTTGGCCAAAAATGCACACTTCGCAGGGAAGACTGTCGGTGTCCGGGTGTAGCAACTGCACACAAAACGGAATGCGCCGATCCGAACTCGCCGTCGACTGAAGGCCCTTCCCGCGAGATTCAGTCACCTATGCCACGAGCGAGGGCATCGGAATCACAACTTCCGTCGCACAGTCACCCTCGCCACTCACATCAGCCACACCGCCTGACGAGCCAGTGTCATCACACCCGACACCCCGTGGATGCCCATCTATAACCATGAGAAGTGGCCCACGATTTCAGCCATGCACCGCAATCAACGTTGCCGATATCGAACACCTACGGCTAATTTCCCTACCGCAGTCGCCGAAAGTTACCGCTGGAAGGGCAAGACGCCCGACGGCCAAGCGGTGAGCCGAGTACCGTGTCATGCGGGGGAAGTGAGCAAAGCTATGCACGCGAACCGTCGAATAACCGGAGTTATCGCAGGATCGCTGTTCCTGGGTCTCGTGGGGGTTGTCCCGGCCCACGCGGAAGGCAGTCGGAACACGTACATCTCGGACTGGCACGTCAACAATGAATCCAAGCGCTGGACGGACGGAAATCGCGACGGCGCCAGCACGTCCGTGCAGTTCAGCGGGTGTTCGACAGACACGGCCGACGGCTTCAAAACGGCTACCCTCACTCTGTACAAGGACGTATTCGGCCCCGATGAAAACCATGGGACTCGAAACAACCACTGCAATACATCCTCGTGGGGCGACATGTCCGCAGGCGACTACTACTTCACGCTCGCCGGGATTTTCCCCGGCTCCACCCTGCACGTCAAAAGGGTAGTGATTCGATACTGAATTCCATGGCTTCAAGGCAACCGTGCAGGCCCCTCGCGCGATGATGTCGCGACCTTCCGCCCTCAGTGGCCGTCAGGCCCTGAAGCCACGACAACGGCCCCCACCGCTCGCCGCGACGGGGGCCGTTGCCCTACCTGCTGAGAACCTGCCCGGCGGCCTCAGCCCAGCTTGCTCACGTCGCGGACCGCGCCCTTGTCGGCGCTGGTGGCCATGGCGGCGTAGGCGCGCAGGGCCTGGGAGACCTTGCGTTCGCGGTGCTTGGGGGCGTAGACGCCCTCCAGGGCCAGCCGGCGGGACTCCAGCTCGACGTCGCCGACGAGGAGTTCGATCGTGCGGTTCGGGATGTCGATGCGGATGCGGTCGCCGTCCTCGACGAGGGCGATGGTGCCGCCGGACGCCGCCTCGGGGGAGGCGTGGCCGATGGACAGGCCGGACGTGCCGCCGGAGAAGCGGCCGTCGGTGACCAGGGCGCAGGCCTTGCCCAGGCCGCGGCCCTTGAGGAAGGACGTCGGGTAGAGCATCTCCTGCATGCCGGGGCCGCCCTTGGGGCCCTCGTAGCGGATGACGACGACGTCGCCCTCCGTGATCTGCTTCTTGAGGATCTTGTCGACGGCCTCCTCCTGCGACTCGCAGACCACGGCCGGGCCCTCGAAGGTCCAGATGGACTCGTCGACGCCGGCGGTCTTCACCACGCAGCCGTCCTCGGCGAGGTTGCCCTTGAGGACCGCCAGGCCGCCGTCGACGGAGTAGGCGTGCGCCAGGTCGCGGATGCAGCCGCCCTCGGCGTCGACGTCGAGGCTGTCCCAGCGCTCGGACTGGGAGAAGGCGGTCGCCGAGCGCTTGCAGCCGGGGGCCGCGTGCCACAGTTCGACGGCCACGTCGGAGGGTGAACCGCCGCGCACGTCCCACGTCTTGAGCCATTCCTCGATCGAGGCGCTGTGCACGGTGTGCACGTCCTCGTTGAGGAGTCCGGCGCGCCACAGCTCGCCGAGGATGGCGGGGATGCCGCCGGCGCGGTGCACGTCCTCCATGTAGTACGTGCCGCCCGGCGCGACGTTCGGCGCGACCTTCGCCAGGCAGGGCACCCGGCGCGAGACCGCGTTGATGTCGTCCAGGTCGAAGTTGAGGCCGGCTTCCTGGGCGGCGGCGAGCAGGTGCAGGATCGTGTTCGTCGAGCCGCCCATGGCGATGTCCAGGGCCATGGCGTTCTCGAAGGAGGCGCGGGTGCCGATGTTGCGCGGCAGGACGGTGTGGTCGTCCTGCTCGTAGTGGCGCTTGGTGATCTCGACGACGGTGCGGCCGGCGTTCTCGTACAGCGCCCGGCGGGCGGTGTGGGTGGCGAGGACGGAGCCGTTGCCGGGCAGCGACAGGCCGATGGCCTCGGTCAGGCAGTTCATCGAGTTGGCGGTGAACATGCCGGAACAGGAGCCGCAGGTCGGGCAGGCGTTCTCCTCGATGCGGAGGATGTCCTCGTCCGAGATCTTGTCGTTGACGGCGTCCGAGATCGCGTCGACCAGGTCGAGGGTGCGGACGGTGCCGTCGACCAGCGTCGCCTTGCCGGACTCCATCGGGCCGCCGGAGACGAAGACGGTCGGGATGTTGAGCCGCATCGCGGCCATCAGCATGCCGGGGGTGATCTTGTCGCAGTTCGAGATGCAGATCAGCGCGTCCGCGCAGTGCGCCTCGACCATGTACTCGACGGAGTCGGCGATCAGGTCGCGGGAGGGCAGGCTGTAGAGCATGCCGCCGTGGCCCATGGCGATGCCGTCGTCGACCGCGATGGTGTTGAACTCACGCGCGATGCCGCCCGCCGCGTGGATCGCCTCGGAGACGATCCGGCCGACCGGCTGGAGGTGGGTGTGGCCGGGCACGAACTCGGTGAAGCTGTTGGCGACCGCGACGATCGGCTTGCCGAAGTCCTCGCGCGCTACCCCGGATGCCTGCATAAGCGCTCGGGCGCCGGCCATGTTGCGGCCATGGGTAACGGTGCGGGACCTCAGCTCGGGCACGATGGTCACTCCCTCGGGATTTACGTCCGTATGACCGCCGGCGCCGGTATCCGGCCCTGCCGGGTACCGAGTGGCGTCATATATAGGCTCCCGTCGAGATTACGCCCCTGATCCAAGATCTGGACAGCCTCTCCGGGATGTGAGACAGCTGCCCGGAGTGCGGACACCGCGAGGAGGGGCGTTCGTGCAGGTCACGAGAGCGCAGAGGGTCTCGGGCCAGCACACGCGGCGCTTGTCAGGGCTGTGTCAGATAGCGCTGGAGTGCGGGGGCGACCATGGCGATGATCTCCTCCGTGTCCGCGGAGGCGACCGGGTCCATCCTGATCACGTAGCGCAGCATCGCGATCCCGATCAGGTGACCGGCGGCCAGCTGGGCCCGGAACTCCGGGTCGGGCACGTCGAGTTCGCCGGCCACCCGCTGGAGCATCCGGCGCTCGATCAGCCCGCGCAGCACGGCCGCCGCGGTGTCGTTGGTCAGCGCGGAGCGCATGATCGCCAGCAGCGGCTGCCGGCTGACCGGGTTCTCCCAGATGCCGAACATGAAGCGGGCCATCCGCTCGCCGACGTCCGCACCGCCGCCCGCCAAGGCGTCCGGCATGGTCAGCGCGGGGGCGAAGGTCAGCTCGATGGCGGCCGCGAAGACCTGCTCCTTGGTGCCGAAGTAGTGGTGCACCAGCGCGGAGTCCACCCCGGCCGCCCGGGCGATCCGGCGCATCGAGGTCTTGTCGTAGCCGCGCTCGGCGAACTCCGTACGGGCCGCGGCCAGGATCCGCTCCCGGGCGCCGGGACCGGCCCCGTCGGCGGCCCGGGCGGGACGGCCCCGGCGGCGGGCCGGCGGGGGCGGCGGGCCGGGTTCCGCGGACGCCTCGTCCGGCCCGTCGGCGCCGCCGCTCACGAGCCCGGGACCCAGGTCGGCGAGGCGAGGTGGAGGCGGGTGAAGGCCAGCGCCTCGGCCAGGTCCGCCTCGCGCTCGGCGGCGGACATCGCCCGGCGGGTGTTGACCTCGACGACCACATGGCCGTCGAACCCGGTGGCCGCCAGCCGCTCCAGCACCTGCGCACAGGGCTGGCTGCCGCGCCCCGGCACCAGATGCTCGTCCTTGGCGGAGCCGTTGCCGTCGGCCAGATGCACATGCGCCAGCCGGTCGCCCATCCGCTGCATCATCTCCACCGCGTCGTTGCGGGCGGTGGCGGTGTGCGAGAGGTCGACCGTGAAGTGCCGGTAGTCGTCGTTGGTGGGGTCCCAGTCCGGGGCGTAGGCCAGCATCTCGCGGTCCCGGTAGCGCCACGGGTACATGTTCTCGACGGCGAACTTCACGTCCGTCTCGTGCTCCATCCGCCACACCCCGCGGACGAACTCCCGCGCGTAGCCGCGCTGCCAGCGGAACGGCGGGTGCACCACCACCGTCGAGGCGCCCAGCTTCTCCGCGGCGCTGCGGGCCCGCTGGAGCTTGACCCACGGGTCGGTGGACCAGACCCGCTGGGTGATCAGCAGACACGGCGCATGCACGGCCAGCACCGGTACGCCGTGGTAGTCGGAGAGCCGGCGCAGCGCGTCGATGTCCTGGCTGACCGGGTCGGTCCACACCATGACCTCGACGCCGTCGTAGCCGAGGCGTGCGGCGATCTCGAAGGCCGTCGCCGTCGACTCCGGATACACCGAGGCCGTGGACAGCGCGACCTTCGCATCCGGGATGCGCACCACTGGCTCTGTCACGAGGGACAGCGTACGGGCCGGTGCTGTGCACGGGGCACGAGGCCCGGACGGCCGTTGCCCGCCGCCCGGCCCGTGCGCACCGCGGCCGCCGGCTCTACGGCAGGTGGTCCAGCCGGCGCAGGATGACGCCCTCGCGCAGCGCCCACGGGCAGATCTCCAGCGTCTCGACCCCGAACAGGTCCATCGCCGCCTCCGCCACCAGCGCCCCGGCCAGCAGCTGGCGCGAGCGCCCCTCGGACACGCCGGGCAGCGTGCCCCGCTCCTGCGCGGACATCGCGGCCAGCCGCGGCACCCACTCCTCCAGCTTCTTGCGGGTGAGCTCCCGCTGGACGTACAGCCCCTCCGCCGAGCGCGCGGCACCCGCGATCCGGGCCAGCTGCCGGAAGGTCTTGGACGTGCCGACGACCCGGTCGGGAGTGCCGTAGCGGGTGAATTCGCTCACCACCTTGGCGATCTCGGCGCGCACCCGGCGGCGCAGCGTGCGGACGTCCTCGGCCTCCGGCGGGTCGCCGGGCAGATCGCCCGCGGTCAGCCGGCCGGCGCCCAGCGGCAGCGACACCGCCGCGTCCGGGTCCTCGTCGAGGCCGTAGGCGATCTCCAGCGAGCCGCCGCCGATGTCCAGCACCAGCAGCCGGCCCGCGGACCAGCCCAGCCAGCGGCGGGCGGCGAGGAACGTGAGCCGCGCCTCGTCCTCGCCGGAGAGGACCTGGAGCTCGACCTCGGTCTCCGCGGCGACCCGGCGCAGCACGTCCTCGCCGTTGGTGGCCTCGCGGACCGCGGAGGTGGCGAACGGCAGCACGCTCTCGACGCCCTTGTCCTCGGCGACCTGCAGCGCCTCCCGCACGGTGGCGACCAGCCGCTCCACCCCGTCCTCGCTTATCGCGCCGCGCGCGTCGAGGAGTTCGGCCAGGCGCAGCTCCGCCTTGTGCGAGTAGGCGGGCAGCGGGCGCGCGCCGGGGTGTGCGTCCACCACCAGGAGATGGACCGTATTCGAACCCACATCGAGGACACCGAGTCTCATACGGGGAAACCTACTGCGCGCGGCCGGTGCTCCTGTCGGCGCGGGTGCCCACCGCCGCTCGCCGTACGCTGGACTCGTGGCTAAGACGAAAAAGGCGAAGCACGAAAAAGCGCTGAAGAAGGAAGAAAAGCGGCGCGCTCAGGCGGCCGAGGAGGCGCGGTCCCCGGGCGGGGCCACGGCCGACGAGGTCGGCCTCGACTTCGCCCGCGCCTGGGTCACCTTCCCCGACCCGGGCGACGACGAGCAAATCTTCCGCTGCGACCTGACCTGGCTGACCTCCCGCTGGACCTGCATCTTCGGCAGCGGCTGCCAGGGCATCCAGGCCGGCCGGGCGGACGACGGCTGCTGCACGCTGGGGGCGCACTTCTCGGACGAGGAGGACGAGGAGCGGGTCGCGCAGCATGTGGCACGCCTCACGCCCGAGGTGTGGCAGCACCACGACGTGGGCACCACGTCCGGCTGGATCGAGGAGGACGAGGACGGCGACCGGCAGACCCGCCGCTGGCAGGGCTCCTGCATCTTCCAGAACCGCCCCGGCTTCGCGGCCGGCGCGGGCTGCTCGCTGCACATCCTCGCGCTGCGCGAGGGCCGCGAGCCCCTGGAGACCAAGCCGGACGTCTGCTGGCAGCTGCCGGTGCGGCGCACCTACGACTGGATCGACCGGCCGGACGACACCCAGATCCTCCAGGTGACGATCGGGGAGTACGACCGGCGCGGCTGGGGCCCCGGCGGCCACGACCTGCACTGGTGGTGCACCTCGGCGACCTCGGCGCACGGCGCGGGCGACCCGGTGTACGTCTCGTACAAGCCGGAGCTGACCGAGCTGATGGGCAAGAAGGGCTACGCCAGGCTCGTCGAGCTGTGCGAGGAGCGGCTGGCGGCGACGCTGCCCATGGCGCCGCATCCGGCGGACCCGGCCCCGCCGCAGAAGTAGGGCGCGCCGGGGCCGCCGTGGGAGGTGGCGAGCCCCGGTGTGCGCTCAGCGGGCGGGGTGGGTGGTGTGGGACGGCGTGGAGCCCGGCGCCGGCTTGGTCGGCGTGGGTGCCGGCGTCCCGGACGTGGCGGTGGGCGTGGGCGCCGGCGGGGTCGGCGTGGGCGTCGGTGTGGCGGACGGCCGGGTCGGCCGCGGCCTGGGGTGCGCGGGCGTCGGGCGCTGCGGGCCGGGAGCCGGACCGGTCGCGCCGTAGCCCTCCATCGTGACGGCGGTGCCGCCGGGTTCGACGGCGATCCGGGCCCGCCAGTGGCCCGCGGGCTCCCGGTCGTGGTCGATGGAGACCGTGAGGGTGGTGGACTGCCCCGGCCGCAGCGAGCCCGCCGTCCGGCTCAGCCGGAGCCAGGCCGCGCCCGCCGCGGCGTGCCAGCGCACGGGGCGGGAGCCCGAGGCGCTGAGCGTGATCACCGTGTTGCGGCCGCTCGGCTGTGCGGCGACCGTCAGCCGGCCCGCGGCCTCCGGCCGGCCGTCCGGCCCGTCCGTCCGCTCCGGCCCGCCGCTCGCGCTGATCACCTCGACGGACACGTCGTGCGACCCGTCGCCGGTGGTGAAGCCGGGTCCGGGCGTGGTCCGGGCGTTGCCGGCGTTCTCGTAGGGGCGGCCGCCCATCCGCTCCCCGGTGTGGGATTCGCTGGCCGTCACCGCGGGCGAGTCGTCCGCCGCCTCGTCGGTGGCCGGGGTGCTGTGGTACGCCGCCCACAGGGCCAAGACGGGCGCCGCGACGACGGTGGCGACCACCGTGGTGGTCAGCGCCCGGCCGCGCAGCCGGCGCCGGCGGGCCACCCGGTCCGTCGGGGGGCCGACGGGAAATCCGCTGCGGTCGTAGCGAGGAGAACCGTTTGCCCCACCCGCCCGGCCGCCGCGGCCCGCGCCGGGCATCCCCTTCGCCCGGCCCGACTTGGCGCGCCGGGCCACCGCCTGCGCGCCGAGAACGGCCTCCCGGGGCGCGGGGACCAGCGGCAGCGCGCCCCGGTCCACCGGCGCGGTGCCGGGCCACGCGCCGGGGGCGGTGGCCCGCTCGGCGGTGCGCCGGCACACCGTGCAGTGGTCGACATGGCGCACCAGCTCCCGGCTGAGCGCCGGGCCCAGCAGCACCTGGGTGTCGCCCGCCAGCTGCGCGACCTCACGGCAGCGGCCGGACTCCACGACGGCCAGCGCCGCGCGGGTCCGTTCGACCTCGCAGGACGCGGCGGCCAGCAGCGCGCGGGTGGCCGCCGGGTCGGCCCCGAGCACCGCGGCGACCTCGTCGGCCGAGAGCTGATGGCGCACCGAGAGCTCCAGCGCCTCCCGCTGCTCGGGGGTGGTGCCGGCGGCCTCCGGCCAGGCCAGCGCGGCGAGTTCACGCTGCCGCAGCTCGGCGTCGCGGGCGGCCCCGGCGTCCGGCGCCGCGCTCTCGTGCCGCTTGGTGTCCGCCGCGCGGCCGCCCGGCCCGGTCCGCTCGGCGAGCCGGCACTGGCAGGACCAGCGGGCCAGGGCGTAGAGCCAGGGGCGGTGCAGCGCGGGGTCGGCGGGGCGCCGGTGGTGGTGCCGCTCGGCGAGCGCGAGCACCTCGCCGAGCACCGCGATCGCCGCGTCGTGGGCGCACAGCACGGAGAGGCAGTAGGTGAACAGCCCGTCCAGGAAGGGCTCGTGGCCGTCATGGGTGTCCGGGGAGCGCGGCGCGTCGGGGGTGTCCGGGTCGGGCCGCCGGTCGGACTGCGGCCGGCTCCGGCGCTGCGCGTCGCCGCGCGACCGGTGTGCGCCGGTGGAGTGCGTGGGGTGCTCGGGCCTGCTCATCACCCCGGCGACGGTAGGCGGATGATGCAGCCAGGCTTGCTCCCGTTGGCCACTTTTAACCCTTACGGGTGACCAGATCCCTCAAAAGAGGACACGAATCAGCCATTCCGCGGCTGGCGCACTGCGCACTCACCACTCTCCGGTGCCACCGGCGGCTCCCCGGGCCCGGCTCCGGCCGCCTCCGCTCCCGGTGCTCCCGGCACTCCTGAGAACGCGCTGTCAGAGCCCGCCGTTACGGTGACCCCATGGCAACGCGTAAATCGTCGGGCAAGGAGCGTCCCTCCTACCGCTGCACCGAATGCGGCTGGACCACCGCGAAGTGGCTCGGCCGCTGCCCCGAGTGCCAGGCATGGGGCACGGTCGAGGAGTTCGGCGGCGCCCCGGCGGTGCGCACGACCGCGCCCGGCCGGGTCACCACGGCCGCCGTGCCCATCGGCGAGGTCGACGGCCGGCAGGCCACCGCCCGCTCCACGGGCGTGGACGAACTGGACCGCGTCCTGGGCGGCGGGCTGGTCCCGGGCGCCGTGGTGCTGCTGGCCGGCGAGCCCGGCGTCGGCAAGTCCACCCTGCTGCTGGACGTCGCCGCCAAGGCGGCCTCCGACGCCCACCGCACGCTGTATGTCACGGGCGAGGAGTCCGCGAGCCAGGTGCGGCTGCGCGCCGACCGCATCGGCGCCCTCGACGACCATCTGTATCTGGCGGCCGAAACCGATCTGTCCGCGGTGCTCGGTCATCTGGACACGGTCAAGCCGTCGCTGCTGGTCCTGGACTCGGTGCAGACCGTCGCCTCCCCCGAGATCGAGGGGGCGCCCGGCGGCATGGCGCAGGTCCGCGAGGTGGCCGGCGCCCTGATCCGCGCCTCCAAGGAACGCGGGATGTCCACCCTTCTGGTGGGCCATGTCACCAAGGACGGCGCCATCGCCGGCCCCCGCCTGCTGGAGCATCTCGTCGATGTCGTCCTGCACTTCGAGGGCGACCGGCACGCCCGGCTGCGGCTGGTCCGCGGCGTCAAGAACCGCTACGGCACCACCGACGAGGTCGGCTGCTTCGAGCTGCACGACGAGGGGATCACCGGCCTCGCCGACCCCTCGGGCCTGTTCCTGACCCGCCGCGCCGAGCCGGTGCCCGGCACCTGCCTGACGGTGACGCTGGAGGGCCGCCGCCCGCTGGTCGCCGAGGTCCAGGCGCTGACCGTCGACTCCCAGATCCCCTCCCCCCGGCGCACCACCTCCGGCCTGGAGACCTCCCGGGTCTCGATGATGCTCGCCGTCCTGGAGCAGCGCGGCCGGATCAGCGCCCTGGGCAAGCGCGACATCTACAGCGCGACGGTGGGCGGGGTGAAGCTGACCGAGCCGGCCGCGGACCTCGCCGTGGCCCTCGCGCTGGCCAGCGCCGCCAGTGACACCCCGCTGCCGAAGAACCTCGTCGCCATCGGTGAGGTCGGCCTCGCGGGCGAGGTCCGCAGGGTCACCGGCGTCCAGCGCCGGCTGTCCGAGGCGGCCCGGCTCGGCTTCACCCACGCCCTGGTCCCCGCGGACCCCGGCAAGATCCCCGACGGGATGCGGGTGCTGGAGGTGGCCGACATCGGGGAGGCGCTGAGCGTCCTGCCCAAGCGGGTACGCCGGGAGGCCCCGCAGGAGGAGGGCGCACGCCGGTAGACTTTGCCCTGGTCTCGCCCGTCACCGCAGAATTGCCAGTCGGCCGCGTACGCTCCGCTGGTACGTCGACCACGCACGGTCCGGGCGGCCTGCGGACCGACAGACCTTGCGACGGAGGAGTGCAGTGGCAGCCAACGACCGGGCATCGACTCCCGGCAGGGCCGGTGGCAGTTCCGGCACCGAGGCCCTGATGCGCGCCTCGCTGAGCGCCGTCGCGCCCGGCCGGGCCCTGCGCGACGGCCTGGAGCGCATCCTCCGCGGCAATACGGGCGGACTGATCGTGCTCGGCTTCGACAAGACCGTCGAATCCATGTGTACCGGCGGATTCGTGCTGGATGTCGAGTTCACCGCCACGCGGCTGCGCGAGCTGTGCAAGCTCGACGGCGCGCTGGTCCTCGACAAGGACATCACCAAGATCCTGCGGGCCGGTGTGCAGCTGGTGCCCGACGCCTCCATCCCGACGGAGGAGACCGGCACCCGCCACCGCACCGCGCAGCGCGTCTCGATCCAGGCCGGCTTCCCGGTCGTCTCGGTCAGCCAGTCGATGCGGCTGATCGCCCTCTACGTGGACGGCGAGCGCCGCGTCCTGGAGGAGTCGGCCGCGATCCTCTCCCGCGCCAACCAGGCGCTGGCCACCCTGGAGCGCTACAAGCTCCGGCTGGACGAGGTCGCCGGCACCCTCTCCGCCCTGGAGATCGAGGACTTGGTCACGGTCCGCGACGTCTCCGCGGTCGCCCAGCGCCTGGAGATGGTCCGCCGGATCGCCACCGAGATCGCCGAGTACGTCGTCGAGCTGGGCACCGACGGCCGGCTGCTCGCCCTCCAGCTGGAGGAGCTGATCGCCGGCGTGGAGCCCGAGCGGGAGCTGGTCGTGCGCGACTACGTCCCCCAGCCGACCGCCAAGCGCTCGCGCACGGTGGCCGAGGCGCTCGCCGAGCTGGACGCGCTCAGCCACACCGAGCTGCTCGAACTGCCCACCGTGGCCCGCGCGCTGGGCTACAGCGGCTCGCCCGAGACGCTGGACTCCGCGGTCTCCCCGCGCGGCTTCCGCCTGCTGGCGAAGGTCCCCCGGCTGCCCGGCACGGTCATCGAGCGCCTCGTCGACCACTTCGGCGGGCTGCAAAAGCTCCTCGCCGCCAGCGTCGACGACCTCCAGACCGTGGACGGCGTCGGCGAGGCCCGGGCCCGCTCGGTCCGCGAGGGCCTGTCGCGCCTGGCCGAGTCGTCGATCCTGGAGCGGTACGTCTAAGTCCTGGCGTTTGGCTCAGCGGGGCTGCGGGATGACGGCGCACGGACCTGCCGAGCAACCACCCGGCGGCACGGCACGTCCGTAGGGACAACACCGCACGTCCCAGGGGCACCCATGTCCATGACCGCCACCGCGCCCACCCCGCCGCTACGCCAGCTCCTCGGTTTCGCCTGGAGCCAGACCAGGGCCTGCGCGTTCGCCGGCGCCCTGCTCGCTGGCCTGGCGGTCTCGAAGCTGCTGCCGGCGCTGCCCGTGGCCCGGTACGACGTGCTGTTCTGCTACGGCGTGCTGCTCACGCTGACCTTCTGGCTCCGCGGGTGGGAGAGCGGACGGGACGTCGCCGTCATCGCCGGCTGCCACGTCATCGGCCTGGCCTTCGAGATCGTGAAGGTCTCGCTCGGCTCCTGGAGCTATCCCGGGCCGGCCGTGCTGAAGTTCGCGGGGGTGCCGCTGTACGGCGGGTTCCTCTACGCGGCCGTCGGCAGCTACGTCTGCCGGGCCTGGCGCCTGCTCGACCTGGAACTGGTCCGGTACCGCACCCGGGCCATGGCCGTCACGGCCGCCCTGATCTATGCCAACTTCTTCAGCCACCACTGGCTGCCCGACGCCCGGTGGGTGCTGGCGGGTCTCCTCCTGGTGGTGACCGCGGGAACGTGGGTGTGCTTCACGGTGCAGGGCGTGCGGCGGCGGATGCCTCTGGCGCTGTCCTTCGGCCTGATCGGCTTCTTCCTGTGGGTCGCGGAGAACGCGGCCACCTACGTCGGCGCCTGGCGCTACCCCTACCAGCTGCACGGCTGGCAGCCGGTCGGCCTGGACAAGTTCGGTGCCTGGTCGCTGCTGATCAGTGTCACCTTCGTGCTGGCGGCGACCGGCCGGGCCCGCACCCCTCGGCGGCCGGCTCGCGGGGGCGAGCACGAGCCGGCCGCGGCGGTCGACCACTAGCCAGGGGTGTCTACCCCAGCAGCGCCGCCTCCTTCTCCGGGGCCAGGCCGACCGCCGGCCGGTCCGTGCGCCGCGGGGCGGTGCCGCCCAGGGACCGCATCCAGTCCCAGGTGTCGGCGACCGTTTCGCCGACGGGACGGCAGCGCAGCCCGGTCGCCAGCGCCCTGGACACATCGCCGCCGAAGAGCGTGTCCCGCGTCTCGCCGGGCGGCAGCCAGACCGGCAGCTCGGTCCAGGGCTCGATACCGGCCGCGAGGATGTCCTCGGGGGCCGTCCAGCGCAGCTCCGCGTCCGCGCCGGTGACCCGCGCGCAGCTCTCCAGCAGCTCGCCCATCGTCGCGTGCCCGGCCTCGCTGACCAGGTTGTACGCCCCGCCGAGCCCGGACTCCAGGGCGTCGAGGGTCCACTCGGCGAGATCGCGGGCGTCGATGTACTGGAGCGCCAGCTCCCGCGGCCCCGGCGCGAGGACCGGGCCGCCGCGGGCGATCCGGTCCAGCCACCACGGCAGCCGCCCGAGGTTCTCGTACGGCCCGAGGATCAGCCCCGCGCGGATCAGCAGCGCCCGGTCGCCGAACGCCTCGGTCGCGGCCAGTTCGCCGCCCCGCTTGGCCGTCGCGTAGTCGTCGTACGCCGTGTCGTCGGCGGATCCGGCGACCAGCGGCCCGTCCTCGTCGAGCCCGTAGGGGGCCGGGTAGGTGTACACGGAGCGGGTGGAGACGTAGGCGTAGCGCCCGGCGCGCCCGGTCAGCAGCCGCCCGGCGTCCCGTACCGCGGAGGGGGCGTTGCTCCAGGTGTCGACGACGGCGTCCCAGGTGCCGTGCTCCAGGGCCGCGAGCCCGGCCGGGGTGGCGCGGTCGCCGTGCAGGGCCGTCACGCCCGGCGGCGGTGCGTGGTTCCCGCGGTGGAAGACCGTCACCTCCCAGCCCCGCGCCAGCGCCGCCCCGGCGACCGCCCGGCCGACGAACTCCGTACCGCCCAGCATCAGTAGCTTCATGGGGCGACTGTGCCGGACGCCGGCGGCCGGGGGCCAGGGAAGCACGCTCTCGGCGGAATCACCCTGGGCGAACACAGGCGGAGGGTGGGCACCCGGATCATTCCGGCGGGCCCGCCCGGCCGGGGCGGCCCGCCCCTACCTGTGGCCTCCGGGCCGTCAGCCCTTGGCCAGCACGAAGGTCGTGTGGACCTTGTCCAGCCCCGGGACCTCGGCCTCGATCCGGTAGGTGCCGGACGGCACGGTGGCCGAACTCGGCGTCGCGCACTGCGGACCACTGGCCCGCCGGTCCCAGACGACGGTGCGCTGCACCTCGCCCTTGGCGGGCACCTTCAGCAGCGCGGGCGCGGTGCCCGACGGGCAGTCGTTCGAGGCCCACACACGGTCGTCGCCGGCGCTGTCGGTGATGGTGAGCACCGCGGCCTTCCGCCCGAGGTCCACCTTGCAGGCCGCGCCGGCGGCGTTCTTGACCGTCAGCTCGAACTTCGGCTCGGCGCCCGGCGCGTAGGAGTGCTTGACGCTGCGCAGGACCAACTCGACCTGGTCGGACACACAGTTGGGGAGGGTGGTGCCGGCCTCGACGGCGTGCGCGTCGGAGCCCTGGCCGATCGGCCCGCCGCCGGAGCCGCCGGAGCCCGGACCGCCGCCGGGGGCGTCGTCGCCGCCCGCCGAACCGGAGCCGCCGGAGCCGGCACCCCCGCCGCCCGACTCCCCGCGTCCGCCCGGCTTTTCGCTGATCGCGGGGCCGCTGCCGGAGGGGCCGGGCGTGATGGACGTCGCGGGCCCGTGTCCCTGCGACCCCTTGCCCTCGTCATCGCTTCCGCCGCCGCCCCGGCCCCAGTTGAGCGCCCACACCACCAGCAGGGCGAGCAGGACGACGACGGCCAGCGCAACGGCCCTCCGCCGCCAGTAGATGGAGGAGGGAAGCGGCCCGATCGGATTGCGCAGTGATCCCACGCGGAAACTCTACGGGGGATCGGCGGCCGCACCGGCCAGTACCCGCCGCATCCGGTGCAACTTTTCCCATCATCTGCCCGGAGGCGGCGCCCCGGACGAGGCGAGCTTCCCGAACGGGGTGCGAGGTCCCGTCGAAGCCGGGCCCGTACGGCAGTTGATCACGAAGGCCGGGTACGGGGGCCGGCCCTTCAGGGAGACCGCGCGGGGGCGCCCGGCACGGGCCCCGCACCCCGGTCGCGCCGCGCGCCCCGGGTGCCCCCGGCCTCACCCCCGCGACCACTCCTCCTTGTGCCCGAAGCCCCGCCCGTTGTCGATCAGCCGCAGCCAGTCGGGGCGCAGCTCCCACAGCGAGGTCCGCTCCAGGGCGCCGCGCAGCCGCTCGCTCCCGGCGACGAACGGGAAGCGCGCGAGGTAGACCTGCCAGCCCGCGGCCCGCTCGGCGCCGGCCAGGACGCGGCAGCGACCCCGGCCCTGAAGCCCGGTCAGCCCGCTCCACTCCTGACCGTCCTGCTGCGCCGTGAACGCGGCCCGGCCGCCGGAGCCGGCCAGCGCCCGGCCGTGGCGGGTGCCGGTCGCGGTGACGAAGTAGAGCACCGGCCCGGCGCCGGCCGCACCGCCGCCCGCCGTGTCCGCCGCGTCCGCCGCGCCCGCCGTGTCCGCCGTGTCCGCCGCGTCCGCCGCGTAGAGCACCGCGCAGGCCTGCGGCCCGTCCTCGTCCGCGTACGCCAGCGTCATCGTGGTGTGCGCGCCGAGCGCCCGCCGGATCGCCTCCGGGCAGGCCGACCCGCCCGTGCCGTTCGTGATTTCCGCACCGGTCTTTTCCGCCATGACCGCATCCTCACCCGGCGGGAGCGGCCGGCGCGCGCCGGGCCCCCGCCCCGGGCGCAGCACCGGATACCGCATACCGCTGGTAACCGCCACCCGTGCACCCCCGGCCGTCCTGCGCGCGGGTGGACGCGCGGCGGGGCGGGCCCGGCACGTTTCCCGGGCGCCCCCCGACGTGCCAGGATCGTCAGTGCCATGACTTCGACGCCTGTCACCACCACTGCCACGACCGCCGCCGCCGAGACCGCCCCCGCCGCCGACGCGGCCGCGGGAGCCGCCGACGGGACCGCGCTGCACGGCCCGGTCACCGACTGGTTCGACGAGCACGCCCGCGATCTGCCCTGGCGCCGCCCCGAGGCGGGCGCCTGGGGTGTGATGGTGAGCGAGTTCATGCTGCAGCAGACCCCGGTCAGCAGAGTGCTGCCGGTCTACGAGCAGTGGCTGGCCCGCTGGCCGCGCCCCGCCGACCTGGCCGCCGAGGCGCCCGGTGAAGCGGTGCGCGCCTGGGGCCGCCTCGGCTATCCGCGCCGCGCCCTGCGTCTGCACGCCGCCGCCTCCGCGATACAGGAGCGGCACGGCGGGGACGTGCCGCGCGAGCACGCCCAGCTGCTCGCGCTGCCCGGCGTCGGCGAGTACACCGCAGCGGCGGTCGCCTCGTTCGCCTACGGGCAGCGGCACGCGGTGCTGGACACCAATGTGCGCCGGGTGTTCGCCCGCGCGGTGGCCGGCCGCCAGTTCCCGCCGAACGCCACCACCGCGGCGGAGCGCAAGCTCGCCCGCGCGCTGCTGCCGGAGGACGAGCAGCTGGCGGCGCGCTGGGCGGCGGCCACGATGGAGCTGGGTGCGCTGTTGTGCACGGCGCGCTCGCCGGAGTGCGGCCGCTGCCCGATCGCCGCGCAGTGCGCCTGGCGGCAGGCCGGGTCCCCGGCCCACGACGGTCCGCCGCGGCGCATCCAGACCTACGCCGGTACCGACCGGCAGGTGCGCGGCAAGCTGCTCGCCGTGCTGCGCGAGGCGGTCGCGCCGGTGCCGCAGCAGGTGCTGGACGCGGTGTGGGACGAGCCGGTGCAGCGGGCCCGGGCGCTCGACGGGCTGGTCTCGGACGGTCTGGTGGAGCCGCTCGGCGGCGGCCGCTACCGGCTGCCGCTGACGTAGCGCGGCCGGCACCGTTCACGGGGATACAGGGGCGCGGCCGCTTCGGCGGCCGCGTCTCGCGTTTCCGGGCAACCGATTCTGATCTCACCTCATCTTTCAGGGTGCAATGCCCGGATCTTCCCGGGCGTGATGACCGGAAAAGCACCGCGATGTGCCCTGAAGAAGACCCCCTCGCGGGCCGGTTGCCGCGTCGTGACGGCCCCTAGACCTTCCGGCGGGGGCGCTTCTCCCCCCGGAGGATGACGCCCGGGAGCCCGCCGTCCGTCCGAGGTATGACCCCCGGTGGGCTGTTACACAACCGAGGGTTTTCCGTGCATCCGCTGTGGTGCCGACGCACACTACGCCGCAACACCTCCTCCGTAGCGTCTCCCTCGTGCTGGAGATGACCGCCAGCACGGTCAACGTGGGGAATCGAAAGCGGATCGGAGGCGTCGATATGGCGACCAGCGGCGGCAAGGTACTGGACTTCGAAGAGTACGTGCGGACGCGGCAGGAGGCACTGCTGCGGAGCGCCCGGCGCCTGGTACCCGACCCGGTCGACGCCCAGGACCTGCTGCAGACGGCACTGGTGCGCACCTACGGCCGCTGGGACGGCATCGCGGACAAGTCGCTGGCCGACGCCTACCTCCGCCGCGTCATGATCAACACGCGGACCGAGTGGTGGCGGGCGCGCAAGCTGGAGGAGGTGCCCACCGAGCAGCTCCCGGACGCGAGCGTGGACGACGGCTCCGAGCAGCGCGCCGACCGCGCCCTGCTGATGGACATCCTCGGGGTGCTCGCGCCCAAGCAGCGCAGCGTCGTCGTGCTGCGCCACTGGGAGCAGATGAGCACGGAGGAGACCGCGGCGGCGCTCGGCATGTCGACGGGTACCGTGAAGAGCACCCTGCACCGTGCCCTCGCGCGGCTGCGCCAGGAACTGCAGATGCGTGACATCGATGCCCGGATGCTGGAGCGCGGCGAGCGGGGGCGGGGGCAGGAGCGGTGCGCGGCCTGACCGGCGGCGCACGGCCCGTGACGCACCGCACCGCGCGGCGCCCACGCACCATCTCGGCATTACTGAATAAAGCGGACACATCGGCGGGTGCCTTACGGCTCACGGCTGTACGCGCGACAATCACATCAGGAACAGCAGCGGGAACAGCAGCTGTGCGAGCAGCACGGTGAGCGGGAGCGGATTGTCCAGGAACAGGTTGACCAGAACGGGGTTGACCAAAGGCGGCGCGGCCACGGCGGGGGTGGCCGCCGTCGGCCTTTTGCTGGCCGGATGCAATCCCGGTGGCGAGGGCGTGCGCAGCGAGGGGTCGGCCGGCGCCACCCCCGCCCCCAAGGGTGCGGTGAACACCACCCCCACCCCGACCTCGACCCCCAAGGGCAAGAAGGTCAACGCGATCCAGCTGCTGCGCGGCGACCCCAAGGTCGGCAGCTATGTGAAGCAGAGCCTCCACAAGCCGTGCGCCGCCGACGCCTACCCGGTCGAGGTGACGTATGCGTCCCTGACCGGCAGCTCCTCCCCCGATATCATCGTCAACGTCATGACCTGCGCGGACTCCGTCGGCATCGGCTCCTACGTCTACCGCAAGCGCGACGGCGCGAAGGGCGGGTACGACGAGGTGTACGCCAATGAGCAGCCGTCGGTGTACGCCGGGCTCAACAAGGGCGAGCTGGAGGTCTCACGGCAGACCTACGCCGCCCGGGACAAGGTGTGCTGCCCCTCCGGGGAGGACGTGACCAGCTACCGCTGGAAGAACGGCCGCTTCGTCAAGCACACCAGCTCGCACACGGACTACAACAAGGCGACGCCGGACGCCGGCACGACATCGGAGGGTTGAGACCACCGCATGGCCGAGACGCATGTGCTGTTCGTCGAGGACGACGACGTCATCCGCGAAGCCACCCAGCTCGCACTGGAGCGGGACGGCTTCGCGGTCACCGCGATGCCCGACGGGCTCGCGGGCCTGGAGGCGTTCCGCGCCAACCGCCCGGACATCGCGCTGCTCGATGTGATGGTGCCGGGGCTGGACGGCGTCAGCCTGTGCCGACGGATCCGGGACGAGTCGACGGTCCCGGTGATCATGCTGTCGGCGCGCGCCGACTCCATCGACGTGGTGCTCGGTCTGGAGGCCGGCGCCGACGACTACGTCACCAAGCCGTTCGACGGCGCGGTGCTGGTCGCCCGGATCCGCGCCGTGCTGCGCCGCTTCGGCCACGCCGGCGGCCCGGACGCCGCGGCCCTGCGCGCAGAGGCGGACGACCCCGCCGAGACGCTGCTGCGCTTCGGCGATCTGGAGGTCGACACCGAGGGCATGGAGGTCCGCAAGGGCGGCGAGAACGTCGCGCTGACACCGACCGAGATGCGGCTGCTGCTGGAGTTCTCCCACGCGCCGGGTACGGTCCTCTCGCGCGACCGCCTGCTGGAGCGGGTCTGGGACTACGGCTGGGGTGGTGACACCCGGGTCGTGGACGTCCACGTCCAGCGGTTGCGCGGCAAGATCGGCCAGGACCGGATCGAGACGGTCCGCGGCTTCGGATACAAACTGAGAGGCTGACACCGCCGGTGGTCAGGCTGGCCCTGCGGACGGGGCTGAGATGGAAGCTCAGCGCCGCGATCGCGCTCGTCGGAGCCCTGGTCGCGATCGCGCTGAGCCTTGTCGTGCACAACGCAGCCCGGCACTCCATGCTCGACAGCAGCCGCGACGATCAGATCGAGCTGCTCGACCTGACCCAGCGGATCTTCGAGTCGACCAACCGGCTGCAGTTCGGCGCCAAGATCAACGATCCGGAGCTGCCCGAGCCGCTGCGCGACGAGGTCGCCAAGAACAAGCGCGCCACCTACCTCGACGACACCGGGGACACCGCCCCCGACGTGTGGGCCGCCGCCCCGCTCGGCAACGGCCGGGTGCTCTCCGTCCACAAGCGGTCCCGCGACCGCTTCACCGTCCTGGACGACCTGGACCAGGCGCTGGTCATCGGCTCGACCGCGGTGGTGGTCGGCGGCTGCGCGCTGGGCGTCCTCGTCGGCGGACGGCTCTCGCAGCGGCTGCGCAAGGCCGCCGCGGCCGCCGGCAAGCTCGCCGACGGCGACACCTCGGTCCGTATCCGCGACGAGGTCGGCAGCGGGCGGGTGCGCGACGAGACCGACGATCTGGCCTGGGCCGTGGACGCCATGTCGGATGCCCTCCAGGAGCGCATCGAGGCCGAGCGGAGGGTCACCGCCGATATCGCGCACGAGCTGCGCACCCCCGTCACCGGGCTGCTGACCGCGGCCGAACTGCTGCCGCCCGGCCGCCCCTCCGAGCTGGTCCGCGACCGGGCGCAGGCGCTGCGCACCCTCGTCGAGGACGTCCTGGAAGTGGCCCGGCTGGACGGCCACGCGGAGCGCGCCGAACTCCAGGACGTGGTGCTCGGCGAGTTCGTCTCCCGCCGGGTGCACGCCCTCGACCGCGACATCGTCGTCGAGATCGCGCGGGACGCCGAGGTCAGCACCGACCCGCGCCGCCTGGAGCGGATCCTCGGCAATCTCATCGCCAACGCCGCCCGGCACGGCAGGACGCCGATCGAGGTCACCGTCGAGGGCCGGGTGCTGCGGGTCCGCGACCACGGTGCGGGCTTCCCCGAGGCGCTGCTGCGGGAGGGCCCGAGCCGCTTTCGCACCGGCAGCAGCGACCGGGCCGGCCGCGGCCACGGCCTGGGTCTGACCATCGCGGCCGGCCAGGCCCGTGTTCTGGGCGCCCGCCTCACCTTCCGCAACGCCGATGCCCTCACCGACGGCTCGACCGGCGCCGTCGCCGTCCTCTGGCTCCCGGAGAACGCGCCCACCAATACGGGCAGCTTCCCGGTCATCCAGCTTCCCGACCGCTGACGGGGACGGCGGCGCCGGTCCTCCCGGTGCCCCCGGTCCCGGCGGTCCACGACGTCCTGCGCCCCGCCCGGCCCCGAAACCAGCACAGCGGCCCCCGGCAGTTTCCTGCCGGGGGCCGCTGTGGGCCGAGAACCGGTACCGGATCAGACGGTCTCCGCCATCGCCATCCGGTCCACCGGAGCGTCCCCACCCTCCGGGTTCCCGGCAGCCTGGGTCGGGGCGCCGCGCAGCGGCACCTCCTTGAGGAACCACGCCGCGGCGAAGCCCACGACGCTGATCAGCGCGCCCCACAGGAAGACGTGGTGGGTGCCGGTCGCCACCGCGTGGTCGTACGCGTCCTTGATCGCCGGCGGGAGCTTGGCCAGCCCCTTCGGGTCCATCTGGGCCCCGCCGCCGGTCACCTTCGCACCGGCCGCGCCGATCCGCTCGGCCATCGTGGTCTGCACCTGGTGGGTGAAGATCGCGCCGAAGATCGCGACGCCGAAGGAGCCGCCGATCGTGCGGAAGAGGGTCGCCGAGGACGAGCCGACGCCCATGTCCTTCATCTCGACGCTGTTCTGCGCGATCAGCATCGTGGTCTGCATCAGGAATCCCATACCGGCGCCGAGCACCGCCATGTAGACACCCGAGGTGAAGCGGGTGGTGCCGGTGTCCATCAGGGACAGCAGCGCCAGGCCCGCGGTGATCAGGCCGCCGCCGACCACGACGAAGATCTTGTACTTGCCGGTCCGGGTGGTCACCCGCCCGGCGAACAGCGACACGGCCATCATCGCGAGCAGCATCGGCAGCAGCAGCAGACCGGAGTTGGTGGCCGAGGCGTTCTGCACGGTCTGCTGGAACAGCGGCAGGAACGTCATCGACCCGAACATCACGAAGCCGACCAGGAAGCCGATCAGGGTGACCAGCGCGAAGTTGCCGTTACGGAAGATGTGCAGCGGCAGCACCGGCTCGCCGACCTTGCGCTCCACCAGTACGAAGAGGGCGAGCGCCACGACGCCGAGCGCCCCGAGGCCGATGATCTGGCCGGACAGCCAGTCGTACTCGGTGCCGCCCCAGGTGGTGATCAGCACCAGCGAGGTGATGCCCAGGGTGAGCAGCGCGGCGCCGGCGTAGTCGATCCGGGTCTGCGACCGCTTCTTCGGCAGGTGCAGCACCGCGGTCACCATGATCAGCGCGATCGCGCCGAGCGGCAGGTTGATGTAGAAGCTCCAGCGCCAGCCGAGGTGGTCGGTGATGCTGCCGCCGACCAGCGGTCCGCCGATCATCGCGACGGCCATGACGCCGGCCATCATGCCCTGGTACTTGCCGCGCTCCCGCGGCGGAATCAGGTCGCCGATGATCGCCATGACGCCGACCATCAGACCGCCCGCGCCCAGCCCCTGCACGGCGCGGAAGCCGATCAGCTGTCCCATGTCCTGCGCCATGCCGGACAGCGCGGAGCCGATCAGGAAGAGCACGATGGACGACAGGAAGACGCCCTTGCGCCCGTACATGTCGCCGAGCTTGCCCCAGATCGGCGTCGAGGCCGCGGTCGCGAGCGTGTAGGCGGTCACCACCCAGGACAGGTGGTCCATCCCGCCCAGTTCACCGACGATCGTCGGCATCGCGGTGCCGACGATCATGTTGTCCAGCATCGCGAGCAGCATCGCGATCATCAGCGCGAAGAGCACCACCCGCACGCTGGCCGGCTGCTTGTCCTGCGTGTGCTGTGCGGCGTCCGGTCTTCCCGTCGACGCCGCTATCCGTCCGTCCCCCGTCGGGGTCGCAGAGCGCGACTTCCCCATTACTCACTCCCACTTACTTGCCGCCCGGCTAGTTCAGTACACTGAAGAAGATAGGCGGCCAACTTGCCGGGCGTCAAGTAAGTTTCCCTTCGACCCGGCCGGGCGGCCCCCTGACCGGCACCGACGACGCAGGAGAACACCGTGAGCACACAAGGGCGCAGGGGGAACACCCGCCAGCGCATTCAGGACGTCGCTCTGGGACTGTTCTCCGAACACGGCTACGAGAAGACCTCGCTGCGCGAGATCGCGGAAAAGCTGGAGGTCACGAAGGCGGCGCTGTACTACCACTTCAAGACCAAGGAAGACATCGTCATCAGCCTGTTCGAGGACCTGACCAGGCCGATCGACGATCTGGTCGCCTGGGCCGGGGAACAGCCGCGCACCCTGGAGACCAAGCAGGAGGTCATCCGGCGCTACGGCGAGGCGCTGCGGTCGGCCGAGCCGCTCTTCCGTTTCATGCAGGAGAACCAGGCCGCGGTGCGCGAGCTGAGCATCGGCGAGCGCTTCAAGGAGCGGATGCTGACGCTCTGCGACCTCCTGAAGGAGCCCGACTCGGAGCTGGCTGATCAGGTGCGCTGCGTCACGGCGCTGTTCTCGATGCACGCGGGCATGTTCGCGATGCAGCACGTGGAGGGCGACCCCGAGGAGAAGCGCAAGGCCATCCTCGAGGTCGCCACAGAACTGGTCACGGCGGCAAACCCGCCGAGCCGCCGGCCAGCCCGGCCGGACTCAGCTCAGACGGCGTCGCCGTGAGCCCGCAGGAATCCGGTCGGCTCGACGCCCGTCCCGTAGTCGGGACCGGTGCGGACCTCGAAGTGCAGGTGGGGACCGGTGGAGTTACCCGTGCTGCCGGACAGACCGATGTTCTGGCCGGTGCCGACCTGCTGGCCGACCTGCACCTGTATCTGTGACAGGTGCGCGTACTGGGTGTACGTGCCGTTCTCGTGCTGGATGACGATGGCGTTGCCGTACGCCGGGCCGTCGCCGCCACCATTGGGGCCGGCCTTGACGACGGTGCCCTTGTGGACGGCCTTGACCTGCGTGCCGGTCGGCACGACGAAGTCCTGACCACTGTGCTTGTGCGACCAGTGGCTGCCGGCGATGCCGAAGGGCTCGCCCAGGGTGTACTTGTCGACCGGCTTGACCCAGGCGTCGGCCTTCTTGGCCGCGTCCTTCTTCGCCTTGGCCGCGGCGGCCTTGGCATCGGCGACGGACTTGGCCTGCGCGTCGGCCTGCGCGGTGACGGTCGAACCGACACCCGAGGTGAGGTGCTGCAGCCCCGCGTCGGCGGCGGTGGCGATACCGGCACCGAGTGCGGCGGTCACGCCGACACCGGCGGCCACGACGGCGACGCGATTGCGGAGCGCGGACTTCTTGGAATTGCGGAGAGCGGTGAACTTGGGCATGCGGGTTTTCCCTCCAGAGAATGTGATTGGCTCCCCGGCTGCGGACCGGGATTGCCATTCCTTGGTAACCCGCCTGCGCCGCCCCGCCAAGGGGCCTTTCTACTAACCGGGCCCGTACCAAAGGCCGGTCAAATCCACCCCTTGACCCCACCCCCGAACACCGCACGAAACCGCCACTTCCGGACATCACGGACACTCCCACTGCCCCACAAAGGCCCTCTGAACAGGCCCTTTACCCCTCCATTGCACGGGCGACCCCCCGCCCGGCCCTCACCTCCCCCTCACTGCGCACCCGCGCCCCCCACGCCCCCCGAACCACCGCCCCCGCCCACCCCTAATCCCTCTAGTAGGGCCAAAATCGCCTGTGCGCCATGTCACCGATAGGCAAGATCAAATGCCTTTTCACTGTGACCTGGGCTACTCATAATGCTGTGACGCGGGTTACTCACGCCCCACCGAAAAGCAATTCCCCCGCCAATACGGAAGCGAATTCCGTGACCGGCGCCACAGCTTTCCGCCCCATGCCGCCGCACCCCGCCCCCGCACGGACACCTGGCCGAACCCCGCCCCGCCGCGCCCGCGGCCGCCCTAGCCTGGCCGGACGGGACGAATGCACCGGCCACGGACGACAACACCGGCCACGGGGGAGGGCGGAACCGCACCATGGACCCGACAGCACTGGGTGTCCGACTCACCTCCGCCGTGGTCGCACCCCTCGTCAGGAAGCTCTTCGTCAAGGAGGGCCCGGGCGCCGGCCTGGCGGCGAAGCCGGTCCGGATCTCCGGCCTGGTCAGCTTCACCGGCGAGCGGCGCACCCTCTCCGACCAGGACCTGCACCGGATCGCGGCCGAGCTGGTGACCCGCGCCGTCCGGACCGCCGGCCCCGGCGAGCGCCCCGTGCCCACGGACGAGGACCAGGCGGTGGCCGACGCCCTGGCCACCACACTGCGCGCCCTCGGCAACCTCGACATGGACGACCTCCAGGCCGTCCACCTGGGCGCCCCGGCCCTCGCCGCACGGCTGGAGGCCGTCTCTGGAGCCTGCGGGCGCGGCCTGTGGCCTCCAGACCTGCGTGCTGCCCCGCCGCCACAGATCACGGCCGCCCGCTACCCCCGCCCCCGTACCTAGGGCCCCGCACACAAAACTGCCCCGGACCCGTCAGAAACGGTTCCGGGGCAGTTCCCGTGCGAGAGGTGCGCGCGGTGCGCGGTTACGCGTCCTTGCTCAGGTTGGGGCCCGAGCCGCCGGTGGCGGACTCGATCGGCGGGGCGTCCGGGAGTGCGGACTTCTCCTCGCCGCGGAAGGTGAACTTGGCAGCCTCACCCTCGCCCTCGACGTCGACGACCACGATGTGGCCGGGACGCAGCTCGCTGAAGAGGATCTTCTCCGAGAGAGCGTCCTCGATCTCGCGCTGGATCGTGCGGCGCAGCGGACGGGCGCCGAGCACCGGGTCGTACCCGCGCTTGGCCAGCAGCGACTTGGCCTCGCCGCTGAGCTCGATGCCCATGTCGCGGTCCTTGAGCCGCTCGTCCACCTTGGCGATCATGAGGTCGACGATCTGGATGATGTCTTCCTCGGTCAGCTGGTGGAAGACGACGGTGTCGTCCACACGGTTGAGGAACTCGGGGCGGAAGTGCTGCTTGAGCTCTTCGTTGACCTTGTTCTTCATCCGCTCGTAGCTGGACTTGGTGTCGCCCTGGGCCGCGAAGCCGAGGTTGAAGCCCTTGGAGATGTCCCGCGTGCCGAGGTTGGTCGTCATGATGATGACCGTGTTCTTGAAGTCCACGACCCGGCCCTGGGAGTCGGTCAGGCGACCGTCCTCCAGGATCTGCAGCAGCGAGTTGAAGATGTCCGGGTGGGCCTTCTCGACCTCGTCGAAGAGCACGACGGAGAACGGCTTGCGGCGCACCTTCTCGGTGAGCTGGCCGCCCTCTTCGTAGCCGACGTAGCCGGGAGGCGAACCGAACAGCCGCGAGACCGTGTGCTTCTCGCTGAACTCCGACATGTCGAGGGAGATCAGCGCGTCCTCGTCACCGAAGAGGAACTCCGCCAGCGTCTTGGACAGCTCCGTCTTACCGACACCGGACGGACCGGCGAAGATGAACGAGCCGCCGGGACGCTTGGGGTCCTTCAGGCCGGCACGGGTACGGCGGATGGCCTGGGAGAGCGCCTTGATGGCGTCCTTCTGGCCGATGACGCGCTTGTGCAGCTCGTCTTCCATCCGCAGCAGCCGGGAGGACTCCTCCTCGGTGAGCTTGAAGACCGGGATGCCGGTGGCCGTCGCCAGCACCTCGGCGATCAGCTCCTCGTCCACCTCGGCGACGACATCCATGTCGCCGGCCTTCCACTCCTTCTCCCGCTTCGCCTTCGCGGCCAGGAGCTGCTTCTCCTTGTCGCGCAGGCCCGCGGCCATCTCGAAGTCCTGCGAGTCGATCGCGGACTCCTTCTCCCGGCGCACATCGGCGATCTTCTCGTCGAATTCGCGCAGGTCCGGCGGCGCGGTCATCCGGCGGATGCGCATCCGGGAGCCGGCCTCGTCGATCAGGTCGATCGCCTTGTCCGGCAGGAAGCGGTCGGAGATGTAGCGGTCGGCGAGCGTCGCGGCGGCGACCAGTGCGGAGTCCGTGATGGAGACGCGGTGGTGCGCTTCGTAGCGGTCCCGCAGACCCTTGAGGATCTCGATGGTGTGCGGCAGCGACGGCTCCGCGACCTGGATCGGCTGGAAGCGGCGCTCCAGGGCCGCGTCCTTCTCCAGGTGCTTGCGGTACTCGTCGAGCGTGGTGGCACCGATGGTCTGCAGCTCGCCTCGCGCCAGCATGGGCTTGAGGATGCTCGCGGCGTCGATCGCGCCCTCGGCGGCGCCCGCACCCACCAGGGTGTGGAGCTCGTCGATGAACAGGATGATGTCGCCGCGGGTGCGGATCTCCTTGAGGACCTTCTTCAGGCGCTCCTCGAAGTCACCGCGGTAGCGGGAGCCGGCGACCAGGGCACCGAGGTCGAGGGTGTAGAGGTGCTTGTCCTTGAGGGTCTCGGGCACCTCGCCCTTGACGATGGCCTGCGCCAGGCCCTCGACGACCGCCGTCTTGCCGACGCCGGGCTCGCCGATGAGGACCGGGTTGTTCTTGGTACGGCGGGACAGCACCTGCATGACCCGCTCGATTTCCTTCTCGCGCCCGATGACCGGGTCGAGCTTGGTCTCGCGAGCGGCCTGCGTCAGGTTGCGGCCGAACTGGTCCAGGACGAGGGAGGTCGAGGGCGTGCCCTCGGCGGGGCCGCCGGCCGTGGCGGCCTCCTTGCCCTGGTAGCCGGAGAGCAGCTGGATGACCTGCTGCCGCACCCGGTTCAGATCGGCGCCCAGCTTCACCAGGACCTGGGCGGCGACGCCCTCGCCCTCGCGGATCAGGCCGAGCAGGATGTGCTCCGTACCGATGTAATTGTGGCCGAGCTGGAGGGCCTCACGGAGCGAAAGCTCCAGGACCTTCTTGGCACGGGGGGTGAAGGGAATGTGTCCGGACGGGGCCTGCTGGCCCTGCCCGATGATCTCCTCCACCTGCTGGCGGACCGCCTCGAGCGAAATCCCGAGGCTCTCCAGGGCCTTAGCGGCGACACCCTCACCCTCATGGATCAGGCCCAGGAGAATGTGCTCGGTGCCGATGTAGTTGTGGTTGAGCATCCGGGCTTCTTCCTGAGCCAGGACGACAACCCGCCGCGCGCGGTCGGTGAACCTCTCGAACATCGTTAATCGCTCCTCAGAGCGGTCAGGCAGTTAGGGGTCGGTCCCCTCCCTGTCCTTCCGCATGCTAGTCCCGCGGGGCGGGACAGCTCATTCCAACTGCCGACACCCGTCCGGATCACCCCCGCTCCGGCGGGGAAATTTACTGCCGAACAGCTGACATCTGCTCCAACTCGATGGTGCGAGACGATGTTCCCGCAGGCCAGGCATATACGCCCTCTGCCACTACGCCCGTGGCGAACGCGCCGGGTGCCGACACGCCGTCCGCCGTCGGCCACCGGCCGGGGCGTATCGCCTCGGGCGCCGGTCACACGGTCTCTTCCCACTGAGACTGTCTTACCCGCTGCCACTGACACTCCATGCGGCGCGGGCCGCTTCCATCCGCTACGGGCGAACATCCGCACGCCGCCGCATGCTCCCGCATGCGCCGCACGAGGAAGCGGAAAGTATCCATACCTCTACACAGCGTAACTTCCTGGCATTCCGGCAGTTGCACCGGGCATGGCCCGCGTGCTTCCGCGCCCCCGCAGCCCCCTCGCCGCCGTCCGACGGTGGTACGAGGAGGAAATGGGCTGGCCGACCACCGGCGGGGAACCGGTGGAACTGCTGGCGGGGGTGCGCTTCGATCTCCTGGAGATGCCCGCAGATGCGGGGTACGCCGTACTCCGCCGGCTGCCCTGTACCGGCCCGGTGGCACTGCTTCGGACCGGACGCGACGGAAATCGGCCGGGTAATCGGCCGAAATTGCTCATCTTCATCGCAGCCGGCGGCGCCGAGGAACTCCCGGGAATCCTGGAATGGCTGGAGTGGGGCGCGCTCGCGCCCGATCTCACGGCGCGTGGGACCGGAGACCGGATGCCCGCACCCGCGTTCCCCACGGGTCCGGCACCGTCATACGGATTCGGTGCGAGGGAGGCCGCGGGGTGGGTGCGACCTCCCCGACCCGGGTACGAGGCGGAGAATTCCCTGCCCACCACGGGGCCGGGAGCAGGAATCGGGGACGTCGGGGGCGCCCCCGACCTCGTACGGCTCGTGAGCGCGGCGGCCACCGAGTGCCACCGTGCCCGGTTGTGGCGTGCTGGTAATGCCCAATCGGACCGCGCGAACGGCGATCAGCCGTTGGCCTTCTCGAATGCCTCGCGAATGTCGGCGGGGACCCGGCCACGGTCATTGACGTTGTAGCCGTTCTCCTTCGCCCACGCGCGGATCTTCGCGGTGTCCTGGCTGCCGCCGGAAGCCGCCGCACGGGACTTGCCACGACCGGAAGAAGCGCGGCCACCGGTACGGCGACCCGCCTTCACGAAGTCGGCAAGCGACTCGCGAAGCTTCTGGGCGTTGCTGTCGGAGAGGTCGATCTCGTAGGACTTGCCGTCGAGAGCGAACGTCACCGTCTCGTCCGCCTCGCCACCGTTGAGGTCGTCGACAAGAAGAACCTGAACCTTCTGTGCCACCGGTTTCCCTTTCATCGAATGCGGATTACGACGGAAAGCAAACCGCTTTTCCGGGAAAAACACAAACCCTTGGGTAGGGTTCACTTGCCCGCAGACCGGGGAACGCATGCTTCCGTAGCCATGAGATAGGGGAGCGATTCGGACATAGAACACTCCTCACAGGTGCAGAAGCATCCGGCTGTTACCCAGGGTGTTCGGCTTCACTCGTTCGAGGCCCAGGAACTCCGCAACGCCCTCGTCATAGGAACGCAGCAGCTCACTGTAGACATCACCGTCTACCGGGGCATCGCCGATCTCCACGAAGCCGTGCTTGGTGAAGAAGTCGACTTCGAAGGTGAGACAGAAAATGCGCCGCACTCCCAGCCAGCTCGCGGTGCGCACCAGCTTGTCCAGGACCTGATGGCCGACTCCCGACCCCTTGAGCCGCGGATCCACGGCCAGTGTGCGGACCTCGGCCAGGTCTTCCCACATGACGTGGAGCGCTCCGCAGCCCACGACCTCGGCGTCTTCGTCCCGCTCGGCGACCCAGAACTCCTGGATGTCCTCGTAAAGCGTGACGGTGGCTTTGTCGAGCAGGATCCCGTCACGTGAGTAGGCGTCGATGAGCCGGCGTACGGCCGGAACATCGCTGGTCCTGGCGCGGCGCACGGTGAGGCCTTTTGAATGCGGAGGCATGCGGGGACGCTATCGCCCCTTGCCGGTGGCGTTCGCCCCGGGTTCATCCCCTTCGGCGGATCCGGCTTCCCCGGCCGCTCGGGGTGCCGCCCGTGCCCGGCCTTCTTCCGCCGGCGCGGCCGCTTGTGCCGGTTGTGCCTGTTGTTCCGCGCCGTCCGCGGGTTCGTCGACTTCCACCATCCGCACGGCATCGCGCAAGGCCTGTCGCTGTTCCGGCGACATCATGCCGAAGAAGGCCACCAGGGCGGCCGCGGGGTTGTCACTGGCCGACCATGCCTCGTTCATCAGTGCGGCCGCGTAGGCGGCGCGAGTGGAGACCGCCTCATATCGATAGGCGCGGCCTTCTGCCTCGCGGCGCACCCAGCCCTTCTGGTGGAGGTTGTCCAATACGGTCATGACCGTGGTGTAGGCGATCGACCGTTCCTTCTGCAGATCTTCCAGGACTTCTCGAACGGTGACCGGGCGGTTCCACTCCCAGACCCGCGTCATGACCGCGTCTTCCAGATCACCCAAGCGTCTCGGCACACAAGAACAATAGTGGGAGATGTCGTGAATGCCCGTTGATCTCGTGGCGTTTGTGCCGGAAAAAGGAAGTACGACCCGGGACGGTGTTTCCCGGGTCGTACCGTGCGTGCGGGCCGCCGAAAGGCGGCGGGAGGTCAGGCGCCCTGCCCGCGGGGCTCCTGGGCGGCGGACTCGGTGCGGGCCAGCACGGCGTCCACGGCGGCGTCCTCCTTGGACTTGTTCGCCCCGCCCTGGCTCTTGACCATGGTCACGATCAGAGCGGTGAAGGCCACGGCCATCACCACGGGCGGGAGCAGCGCTGCGACGTAATCCATGCCGTTCGGCCTCCTTCAGGAATGTGACCCTTCGAGAGTACGCAGCGCTCAGGCGGTGCGGCTCTCGGGGGGCGGGGCTGGCTTCCTCCGGGGCGGGAAGACCTCGCCGGGCGTGGGGATCGGCCGGTCCGGGCGGGGCGACTTCGGCCGCGGCGAGGGGGCGGGCTCCGGTGTGCGTTCCGGTTTCCGGTCCGGTTTCGGCTCCCGGTCGGGCTCGCGCTCGCGCCCGTCGAGGGCCGCCGAGCGGCCGCCGGGGAGCGCGCGCAGCCTGGCCCGTACGGAGTGCTCGGCCAGCTGCTCGCAGTGGTGCAGCAGGGCTTTGCGGCGTGCGCACTCGGCCATCGTGGCCGGGCGGGCGCTGAGGTCGCGCAGGGCGGCGAGGTCGTCGGGGCCGGGTACGTGCCCGGCGGCCAGCGCCTCGGTCAGCTGCGCGAGGTAGCCGACCGCCGAGCCGGGCAGGGCGTCGCGGTAGCGGGCGAGGTCGGCGAGGAGGAAGGCGCGCAGCCGGCCGCCTTCGCGGACCGCCTCGTCCACCGCCTCGGCCAGCCGGAGATATTCCTGGATGTCCTGTGACCACTCGGGCACGGGGGCCCGGAGCGGTGCGGGGTGGGACGTCGGTTCAAGGGCATGGGCGAGGGCGCGACGGAGCACACGCAACTCATCGGCGCTGAACGCCATGCCGCCGCGGGTTCCGTTTGGCATTGGCATGTGGCGACTTTACGACCGAATTCGACAAAAGCCGCTTAATTCGTGAACGGTGGCGCGGCAGCGAGCCGCGCCACCGCGCGCGCGGCGTACCGGCGGCCGGTGGGGACCGGCCGGAGTCCGGTGCGCAAAGCCGCCGTTTCCGCTACGAGCGGGTGATATTGCGCTCGTAGACCAACCGCAGACCGATGAGGGTGAGCCACGGCTCGTGCGCGTCGATCACCGAGGACTCACCGAGCACCATCGGGGCCAGCCCGCCGGTGGCGATCACGGTCACCTCTTCCGGGTCGTCGGCCAGCTCCCGTGCCATCCGCTGCACCACGCCGTCGACCTGGCCCGCGAAGCCGTAGAGGATGCCGGACTGCATGGCCTCGACGGTGTTCTTGCCGATGACGCTGCGCGGCCGGGCCAGTTCGATCTTGCGGAGCTGGGCGCCCTTGACGCCCAGCGCGTCGACGGAGATCTCGATGCCCGGCGCGATCACGCCGCCGACGTACTCACCGCGCGCGCTCACCGCGTCGAAGGTGGTGGCCGTGCCGAAGTCGACGACCACCGCGGGGCCGCCGTAGAGCTCGACGGCGGCCAGGGCGTTGATGATCCGGTCGGCGCCGACCTCCTTGGGGTTGTCCATGAGGATCGGCACGCCGGTCTTGACGCCGGGCTCCACCAGGACGGCGGGGACGTCGCCGTAGTAGCGGCGGGTGACCTCGCGCAGTTCGTGCAGCACGGAGGGCACCGTGGAGCAGATGGAGATGCCCTCGATGCCGTCGCCCAGGTCGTCGCCGAGCAGCGGATGCATCCCCATCAGGCCCTGGAGCAGGACGGCGAGCTCGTCGGCGGTGCGGCGGGCGTCGGTGGAGATCCGCCAGTGCTCGACGATCTCCTCACCGTCGAAGAGCCCCAGGACGGAGTGGGTGTTGCCCACGTCGATGGTCAACAGCATGGCGGTCAGCCGTCCTCGCGTGCCGCGGTGTCCGGGGCGAGCGCCGTGGGGTCCGCGTCCTCGCGCAGGTCAAGGCCGATGTCGAGGATCGGCGAGGAGTGCGTGAGCGCCCCCACCGCGAGGTAGTCGACGCCGGTCTCGGCGTAGGGCCGGGCGTTGTCGAGCGTCAGCCGGCCCGAGGACTCCAGCATGGCGCGGCCGGCGACCAGCTCCACGGCCTCGCGGGTCCGCTCCGGGGTGAAGTTGTCCAGCAGGATCAGGTCGGCGCCCTGGTCCAGGATCGGCGGGATCTGGTCGAGGCGGTCGACCTCCACCTCGATGGGCACCCCGGGGAACTCGGAGCGCACGGCCTGGAAGGCCGCCGCCACGCCGCCCGCCGCGACCACGTGATTGTCCTTGATCAGCGCCGCGTCGGACAGCGACATCCGGTGGTTGACGCCGCCGCCGCAGCGCACCGCGAACTTCTCCAGGGCGCGCAGCCCCGGCGTCGTCTTGCGGGTGTCGCGGACCTTGGCCTTGGTCCCCTCCAGCACGTCCGCCCAGCGCCGGGTCGCGGTCGCGATGCCCGACAGCCGGCACAGGAGGTTCAGCGCGCTGCGCTCGGCGGTGAGCAGGTCGCGGGTGCGGGTGGTGACGCTCAGCAGCACGGTGCCGGCCTCGACCCGGTCGCCGTCCTCGACGTGCCGCTCGACGGCGAACTCGTCGGTGCACACCATGGACAGCACCGCCTCGGCGATCCGCAGCCCGGCGACGGTGCCGGCCTCGCGGGCGGTGAAGTCGGCGGTGGCGACGGCGTCTTCGGGGACGGTCGCCACGGTCGTGACGTCCACGCCCTGATCGAGGTCCTCCTCCAGGGCGAGGTGCGCGATGTCCTCGACCTGCACGGGGTCGAGCCCGGCGGCCACCAGCAGCGCGGCCAGGTCGGGGTCCAGGCCGCAGCTCAGCGGGTCGAGTTCGTACGAGCCTTCGTCGCCGCCGCAGCCGCAGGCGTCGCCGCAGCCACCGCTGGGGGTGTCGCCGGCGGGCCCGCCGATCTGGAGGAGGGGGAGGTCGTCGCGGGTGCTGCTCACGGGGTGGCTCCGTCTTCCGGGAGGGGGGTGGGGTGCCCCCGGTGGTCTGTTGTTGCGGTCGGGCGTGGTCACGGGGTGGCGGTGGCCCGGGGGCCGTCGCCGGCGGTCGGCGGGAATCCGGCGGTCCGCGTCGTACGGAGGTCCAGCGCGCGGTCCGCGTCCAGGGTGATCCGGAAGTGCCGGCGCCAGGAGGCATCGTCCCGCTCCGGGTGGTCCTCGCGCCAATGGCAACCGCGGGTCTCCGTACGGCGCTGTGCCGCGGCGACCAGTACCCGGGCGACGCACAGGAGGTTGGTCGCCTCCCATGCTTCCACGCCGGGCTCGGGGGCCTTGTGCGCGGCGGCCGGGGCGCTCGTCCCCGCGGCCTCGCGGTGGAGGCGGTCCAGGGCGGCGGAGGCCTGCGCCAGGCTCTCGGCGCTGCGCAGCACCCCGGCGCCGGCGGTCATGATCCGCTGCACGGCGCCGCGGGCCTCGGGGACGAGGAGCGGGAGGGTGGTACGGGGCGCGGGCGCCGGCGCGGGGTGTGCGGCGGGCGCCGGTGCGGGGTGCGTCGCGGGGCCTTCGGCGAGGTCCGCGGCGATCCGCTCCGCGAAGACCAGGCCCTCCAGGAGGGAGTTGGAGGCGAGACGGTTCGCGCCGTGCACGCCGGTGCAGGCGACCTCACCGCAGGCGTAGAGGCCGGGGACGGTGGTGCGCCCGCGCAGATCGGTGCGCACGCCGCCGGAGGCGTAGTGGGCGGCCGGGGCAACCGGTATCGGCTCGCTGACCGGGTCGATGCCGTGGCTGCGGCAGGCGGCGAGGATGGTCGGGAAGCGGTTCTCCCACATCTGCGCGCCGAAGTGCCGGCCGTCCAGATACATGTGCTCGACGCCCTGTTCGTGCGCCCGGCGCATGATCGCCTTGGCCACGATGTCGCGCGGGGCCAGCTCGGCGAGTTCGTGCTGCCCCACCATGAAGCGGGTCCCGTCGGCGTCGACGAGATGGGCGCCCTCGCCCCGTACGGCCTCGGAGATCAGCGGCTGCTGGCCCTCCGCTTCGGGGCCCAGATACAGGACGGTCGGGTGGAACTGGACGAATTCCAGGTCGGAGACCTCCGCGCCGGCGCGCAGCGCCAGCGCCACCCCGTCGCCGGTGGAGACCGCCGGGTTGGTGGTCGCGGAGAAGACCTGACCCATGCCGCCGGTGGCGAGCACCACCGCCGGGGCGTGCACGGCCCCGACGCCATCGTGCTGGCCCTCCCCCATCACATGCAGGGTGACGCCCGAGGCGCGGCCCTCGGCGTCCGTGAGCAGGTCCAGGACCAGGGCGTTCTCGACGGTGCGCAGGCCGGCGGCGCGGACCGCCTCGACGAGCGCGCGGGAGATCTCCGCCCCGGTGGCGTCGCCGCCGGCGTGCGCGATCCGGCGGCGGTGGTGGCCGCCCTCGCGGGTCAGCGCGATCTCCTCGCTGTCCGGTGCGGTGTCGAAGCGCGCGCCGGTCCGGATGAGCCGGTGGACCGCGTCGGGGCCCTCGGTGACCAGGGTGCGCACGGCCTCCTCGTCACACAGTCCGGCGCCGGCCACGAGGGTGTCGGCCAGATGCTGCTCGGGGGTGTCGCCCTCGCCGAGCGCCGCCGCGATACCGCCCTGCGCCCAGCGGGTGGAGCCGTCGTCCAGGCGGGCCTTGGTGACGACGACGGTCCGGCGGCCGGCCGCGGCGCAGCGCAGCGCGACCGTCAGCCCGGCCACCCCGGAGCCCACGACGACGACGTCCGCCTCCAGGGACCAGCCAGGGGCGGGGGCGGTCAGACGTATGCCGCTGCCCGGCAGGAGGCCGGGTGCGGTACCTGTTCCTTGGGCGGTCATCGGGTCGCTCCGAGGGGGCCGTGGGGGTGGGGGGTGGCCGGGTCGTCGGCGGGTGCGCCGGAGCCGGCGGCGCGCGGGGTGGCTCCGCCCGGGGCGGCGGGCGGCGTGCCCTGCGCCCCGAAGAGGAGACGGATGTTGTCGATGAGGCGGGTGATGCCGACCTTGGCGGCGACGGCGAGGATCGCCTCGCCCTCGTAGTCGTCCGGGACCTCGGTGAAGTCGGACGGATCGACCAGCGCCAGGTAGTCGAGCACCAGCGGCGGGTCGAGCAGGGCCGCGTCCGCCAGCACCGCGTGGGCCGCGGCGCGCGCCACCGACGGCCCGTGCGGGGGCACCGCGGCGGCGTAGGCGACGGCGTGCGCGTCGGCGGCGGCCCGGTCCTCACCGAGGGCGGCCAGCCCCGCCGCGCGGTCCTGGGCGGGATGGCCGGCGCAGGCGGCGCGGGCGCGCAGCGCCTCCTCGGCGGCGAGCCGGTCGCGCGCCGCGAACAGCGCCCCCGACAGCGCGAGCGCGGTGCGCCGCTCCGGCCCGGAGAGGTAGCGGTTGCGGCTGGACAGGGCGAGCCCGTCCTCCTCACGGACCGTGGGGACACCGACGATCTCGACGGGGAAGTTGAGGTCGGCGGCCATCCTCGTGATCACCGCGAGCTGCTGGGCGTCCTTCTGCCCGTAGAACGCGCAGTCCGGCGCGGTCAGATGCAGCAGCTTGGCGACGACCGTCAGGACGCCGTCGAAGTGTCCGGGGCGGCTGGCGCCCTCCAGGAGGCCGCCCATGGGCCCGGCGGCGATCCGGATCTGCGGTTCCCCGCCCGGGTAGACCTCGTCGGCGGACGGCGCGAAGACCACGTCCGCACCGGCCGCGGCGGCCAGTTCGACGTCCGCCTCCAGCGTGCGCGGATAGCGGTCCAGGTCCTCGCCGGCGCCGAACTGCAGCGGATTGACGAAGACCGTGACGACGACCTGCCCCCGGGGGCCGACGCGGCGGCGCGCGGCGCGCACCAGGGTGGCATGGCCCTCGTGCAGCGCGCCCATGGTCATCACGACCGCACGCGCCCCACCGGAGCTGCGGGGCAGATCGCGCAGCTCCACGGCGGTGTGGAGGAGGTGTCCGGGGCCCGGCCGGGCCGACTCGGCGGGGAGCTCCGGATCCACCGGCGGCTGCGGTTCCTGGCGCGTCATCGCTCGTCCCCCTCGGGACCGGAGGCGTCGGGGCCCGGGCCCCGGGGGCCAGGGGCGGTGCCGGAGCCGTCGTCGGAGCCGGCGAGGACATCGAGCAGGTCCTCGGCGAGTTCGGGCTTGAGCAGACCGTGGGACAGCGCACGGTCCGCGGTCGTACGGGCCATGGCCAGATACCCGGCGACGCTCTGCGGGGCGTGCCGGCGCAGCTCGGCGATGTGGACGGCGACGGTGCCGGCGTCGCCCCGGGCGACCGGGCCGGTCAGCGCGGCGTCACCGGAGCGGAGCGCGTTGTCCAGGGCGGCGCCGAGCAGCGGGCCCAGCATCCGGTCAGGGGCCTGCACACCCGCGTCGTGCAGCAGTTCCATGGCCTGGGCGACCAGGGTGACCAGGTGGTTCGCGCCGATGGCGAGCGCCGCGTGATAGAGCGGACGGGCCGATTCCGCGATCCACTCGGGCTCCCCGCCCATCTCGATGACCAGCGCTTCCGCCGCCATCCGCAGCTCGTCGGGCGAGGTCACCCCGAACGAGCAGCCGGCCAGCCGCTGGACATCCACGGAGGTGCCGGTGAACGTCATCGCCGGATGCAGCGCCAGCGGCAGGGCCCCGGCGCGGGTGGCCGGGTCCAGCACCGCGGTGCCGTACCGCCCGGAGGTGTGCACCAGCAGCTGGCCCGGGCGCACGGCGCCGGTCTCGGCGAGGCCGCTGACCAGGCCGGCCAAGGCGTCGTCGGGGACGGTCAGCAGGACGAGGTCGGCGCGGGCGAACACCTCGGCGGGGGTGACCAGCGGGACGTCGGGCAGCAGCTCGGCGGCGCGTCGTACGGAGGCGTCGGAGACTCCCGACACGGCGACGGGACGATGCCCCGCGAGCCGCAACGCGGCGGCGAGGGCGGGCCCGACACGGCCGGCGCCGACGACCCCGACGGTCAGCCGGGCGGGTCGGTCCTGGGCCTCGGTGGGTGGCTGTGCATTCACGCGGCGATGGCCTTCCGTTCCAGTCCGCGGGGGGTACCGGACGATTCATCGCCATGCTACGCGAGTGTTTCCGGCGGCCTTCCGCGTTGTGCACAAGGTGAGACGGGGGTCTCCCGCCCGAGTTATCCACAGGGGTCGCGGCCCCGCGCCGGACTGGGCAATGATCAATCCGACGGCGCGCGGATCGCCCGGAACGACCGCGCGGAGAAAGAGCAGGCAGGGGGCGTGTGAGGCGTATGGGAAACGCAAACAAGGACGGCGCGGGGAGCATGGGCACGGGCTCGGCGGACACCGAGGGGGCCGGCTCGGGCGCAGCTCCGGACGGGGCGCGGGGTCCCGTCGGGCGGGAGCGGATGTTCGCGGCGATCCGGTCCTCGAAGCGCGTACTGGCCGGCAGCTCGGGAGGGGCCAGAACGCTCCGCGACCGGCTGGACGAACTGGCCGCCGACGCCCCGGCCGCCTTCGACCTGGACGGCTGGACCGACATCTACGGCAACGACGACAGCGTCATCGGCGAGCTGGAGCGCCGCACCGCCGAGGCCCTGGGCACCGAGGCGGCCGCCTTCTTCCCGACCGGCACGATGGCCCAGCAGGTCGCGCTGCGCTGCTGGGCGGGGCGCACCGGCAACGCCACGGTCGCCGGCCATCCCATGTCACACATGGAGGTGCACGAGCGCGATGCCTACGCCGCGGTCAGCGGGCTGCGCATGGTGCACCCGACGAGCGCCGCGCGGCCGCCGACCGCCGCGGAGATAGCCGACCTCGCCGAGCCGTTCGGCACGCTCACCCTCGAACTCCCGCTGCGCGACGCCGGATTCGTCCTGCCGTCGTGGGACGAGCTGACCGCGGCCGTGTCGGCGGCGCGGGACCGCGACGCGGTGGTGCACTTCGACGGCGCCCGGCTGTGGGAGTGCGGCCCGCACTTCGGCCGCACGCTCCCGGAGATCGTGGCCCTCGCGGACAGCGTGTACGTCTCCTTCTACAAGACGCTGAACGGCATATCGGGCGCCGCCCTCGCGGGCACCGAGGACTTCATCGACGAGGCGCGGACCTGGCGGCACCGGTACGGCGGCCAGCTGTTCCAGCAGTGGCCGGCCGCCCTGACCGCCCTGACCGGCCTGGACCGTGAGCTGCCCCGGCTGCCGGAGTACGTGGCGCACGCGAAGACCGTGGCCCGCGCGCTGGGCGAGGGCCTGGCCGGTGCCGGCGTGCCGTGGTTCCGGGTGCATCCGGAGATACCCCACACCCACCAGTTCCAGGTGTGGCTCCCGTACCCGCCCGAGCTGCTGAACGAGGCCGCCGTACGCCAGGCGGAGGAGACCGGGACCACGCTGTTCCGCTGGTGGTCCGAGCCCACCCTCGGCGGCCCGCCCGGGGTGGCGCTCACGGAGCTGACGATCTCCGCGTCCGCCCTGGAGTGGACGGCGGGAGAAGTCCGCGCGGTGCTCGGGGAGTTCGTGGCGTACGTGGAGCGCGTGCGGGAGGAGCGCGGGTAGGGCGGGGGCGTCGGGGGGAGGCGGGGTGGGAGGGGGCGGGGGCGGGGGGGGAGGCCCCCCGGGGGAAGGGGAGCCAGGCGCGACAAACGCCAGCCCACCCGATGCCCTCCTCAAGCCCCCACCCCCCGCACGTGCCGCCTCCCCCGCCCCGAGAGCCGGCCTGCGAACCGGCCCCCGAAGCGACCCGCGAACCAGCCCCCGGCCCAGCCCCCGACCCGGCCTCCGCCCCTGCCCGCTCCCCGCTCGCCGGGTTCGGTGACGACGGTCCGGAAGCGGAACCACTGGCGGATCTCGTGTGCGGTGCGGACGGTGTGGGTGCCCGGAGCGGGCGGGGCGGCCTCGGCTCGGCGAGCGGCGCGGTAGGTGTCGAGAAGGTGCTGCTGGGAAGCGTTCATGCCGCTCACTGTGCGGTGGCCACCCGGCCCGCCGCGCGTCGATTGACCAGAGCCGTCAATCGATGTCCGCGCAGGTGGCGGCTCACGCATGATGTGCGCATGGCCAACGTCATCGACATCACCGGGCTGCCGCCGGAGCGCGTCGTCTTCTCCCCGTCCCCGCTGGCGGAACTGGGCGCCGCACTGCACGCGTTGTCCGAGCCGGGGCACCATCCCGGGCTGCACGGCTGGGTCACCGCCACCAACGCGGCACTGGACACCGACCTCGCCGACCGGCTGTGCGAGGCGGACTTCCTGTGGCGCTCCTCCCGCTCCGACATCCTGCTGCCGGCCCGCCCCGGGGCGACGCTCGCCGAGGAGTTGGACGAGCTGGACGCCATCGACGACGAACGGTTCGTGGCCGCGGTGTTCGAGATCACCTGCTCGACGTCCTACACCCGCTGCACGCCCTCACCCCTGGTCGACCCGGACGAGCGGGCGCGGGTCCGGGAGATGGCGGCCGCGCGCGGCCCGCGGCAGGCGGCCTTCACCGACCGGATGCTGACCGACCCCGACGGCCTGCGGCGGTGGCTGCGCCGGCTGTTCGAGGACTGCGAGGAGGCGTTCTTCGGGGACATCTGGCGCCGGGTGGGCATCCAGCTGGCGGCCGACGCCCGGCACAAGACCGAACTGCTGCGCCACAAGGGCCTGTCCGAGACGCTGTCGGCCACCTCACGCGCGCTGACCCTGGACGTCGGCCGAGACGGCGGCGCCACCCGCATCCTGGTCGACAAACTGGCCCAGGGGCGTACGACGGCGTTCTCGAACCCGGCGGATCCGGGCGTCACCTTCCTGCCGACGTCGTTCGGCTGGCCGCATCTGCTGTTCAGCCATGCCCCGGGGTGGCGCCCGGTGCTCCAGTACCCGGTCGCCGGAACGGAGTTGCCGGCGCCGGCCGCGCTGGAGCTGGTGCACCAGCGGCTGGAGGCCCTGGCGCATCCGATGCGGATGCAGCTGTGCCGTTCGCTGTCCCGGGGGCCGCACACGACGGGGGAGCTGGCGCACGCGTACGGGATCACCCCGCCGGAGGTGTCGCGGCACATCGCCACGCTGAAGAAGGCCGGGCTGATCCTGACGCGGCGCCGTGGGCGCTATGTGCTGCACCAGCTGAACCTCCAGACGGTGGCCCGGCTGGGCAGCGACTTCCTCGAGGGCGTGCTGCGTTGACGCCGGGGAGACGCTGAGCCGGAGCCCCCGGACCGGTACCGCCCTCCCCCGCGCCTCCGGGCCGCCCCCGGGGACCTCGCCCGCCGGTTCAGCCCTGTGCACCCGCTCCGCCCGCTCCGCCCGCGCGCACCAGCCCGGTCTCGTAGGCGAGGACGACCGCCTGGACGCGGTCCCGGAGGTTCAGCTTGGTCAGGATGCGGCCCACATGCGTCTTGACCGTGGCCTCGGAGAGGACCAGCCGCGCCGCGATCTCCCCGTTCGACAGGCCCTGGGCGACCAGCAGCAACACCTCCCGCTCCCGGTCCGTCAGCCGGCCCAGCTCGGGCCGGGAGGGCTCGGCGGAGGTGGCGGGCAGCATGGGGGTGAAGCGGTCGAGGAGCCGGCGGGTGGTGGAGGGGGCGACGACCGCGTCGCCGCTCTGCACGGCGCGGATCGCGGCGAGCAGGTCACCGGGCGGCACGTCCTTGAGCATGAAGCCGCTGGCTCCGGCCTTCAGCGCGGAGAAGGCGTATTCGTCCAGGTCGAAGGTGGTCAGGATGAGCACCTTCGGGCCGCCTTCGGGCTGTTCGCCGGCGCAGATCCGGCGGGTGGTCTCCACCCCGTCCAGATGCGGCATCCGCACGTCCATGAGGATCACGTCGACCTGGGTGGCGCGCAGCACCTCCAGCGCCTCCACCCCGTCCCCCGCCTCCGCGACGACCTCCATGTCCGGCTGCGCGGCCAGCACCATCCGGAATCCGGTGCGCAGCAGCACCTGGTCGTCGACGAGCATCACGCGGATGGTCATGGCAGGGGGTTCCCTTCGTGCACGGGCGGGGGCGGAGCGCATGGAGCGGTGTGGTGGGGCGGAGCGGTGGGGCGGAGCGGTGTGGTGGGGCGGTGTGGTGGGGCGGTGGTGGTCGTCGGGGGCCGGCCCGGGGGCCGTGGCGGGGAGGTGTGGGGGCGCGGCGGTGTTCATCGGGTGGGTTTGAGCGGGAGGACGGCGCCGATGCGGAAGCCGCCGCCCGGGCGTGGTCCGGCGGTGAGGCTGCCGCCGACCATGCCGACGCGCTCCCGCATGCCGATCAGGCCGTGGCCGAGGCCGTCGGCGCCGCCCTCCTCGTAGTACTCCTGCTGTGCGCCGCGTCCGTCGTCCTCGACGAGGAGGTCGAGGTCCTCGCCCCGGTAGGAGACGCGGACGGTGGCGCGGACGTCGGGGCCGCCGTGTTTGCGGGTGTTGGTGAGGGCTTCCTGGACGATGCGGTAGACGGTCAGCTCGACGCTGCTGGGCAGCTCCCGGGGCTCGCCCTCGGTGCGGAAGTCGACCGGCAGGCCCGCGCCGCGCACCTGGTCGACGAGGTCGCTGAGCTGCTCGACGCCGGGCTGGGGCACGTATTCGCCGCTCTCGGCCTGTTCGCCGGTGCGCAGGATGCCCAGCAGCCGACGCATCTCGGCGAGCGCCTGGCGCCCGGTGCCGGAGATCGTCTCCAGGGCCTGCCGGGTCTGGTCGGGGGCGGTGTCGAGGACGTAGGCGGCGCCGTCGGCCTGGACGACCATCACCGAGACGTTGTGGGCGACGACGTCGTGCAGCTCGCGGGCGATCCGGGCGCGCTCGGCCGCGACCGCGATCCGGGACTGGGCCTCGCGCTCCTTCTCCAGCCGGGCGGCCCGCTCCTCCAGCTGCGCCCAGTAGGCGCGGCGGGTGCGCATGGAGTCGCCGAGCACCCAGGCCAGCACGAAGGGCACGGTAATCAGGACGACGTAGAAGATCCGCATCTGCAGCGACTGGTGGTCGACGTTCGCGTAGCGCCAGAACGTCAGGGCGGGGCCGGCGACGGCACCGATCAGGGCGCAGCGGGAGGCCCAGCGGGGGCCGGCGGGTGCGGACGCCACGGTGTAGGCGATCACGAGCATGGCGAAGTCGCCGAACATGGGCCGGACGCCGATGATCAGTTGGCTCACGCCGATGGCGGCCGTGAGCAGCAGCATCTTGACCGGGGCCTTGCGGCGCAGCGCCACGACCAGGCAGAGGCCGAGGGTGAAGATCACGGTCGCGGCCGTGTGCACGACTCCGACGCTGTCGAACACGATCGACAGAGCGCTGAACCCGAGGAGTACGACCGCCCAGAAGGAGTCCACTCCCGTCGGGTGTCGGCGGAGGAAGTCGTAGAGACGCTGCACGTCACCCAGCGTAGGCAGGCGGTTTGGGTGTACGGGTCAACCGGAGGGGCGATCCTGTCCGGCCGGGTCTACTCCCCAAGGTGGAGATCCGGGTCGTCACCCGCGGCGGGCGGTGGGTCGCACGTGCGCGGCTGTCCGTGCGGGCGGGGCCGGGGCGGGCCCGTAGCGTGGTGCAGATGACGAACGAGTGGTGCGGGTGGCGCGAGGCCACGGAGCGGGCGCTGTACGGCCCGGGCGAGGGGTTCTACACCCGGGCCGGGGGTCCGGGGCCGGCCGGGCACTTCCGTACGTCCGTGCATGTCTCCCCGCTGTACGCGGGCGCCGTCGCCACCCTGCTGTGCCGGGTCGACGCGGCGCTGGGGCATCCCGGGGAGCTGGCGCTGGTCGATGTGGGCGCGGGGCGCGGGGAGCTGCTGACGGGGGTGCTGGCCGCGCTGCCGGAGGAGGTGGCGGCCCGGCTGCGTCCGCTGGTGGTCGAGCGGGCCGCGCGCCCGGAGGGCCTCGATCCGCGGGTCGGCTGGCACGGCGAGCTGCCCGCGCCGGGTTCGGTGAGCGGGCTGCTGTTCGCGAACGAGTGGCTCGACAATGTGCCGGTCGAGGTCGTCGAGACGGATGCGGAGGGGGTGCCGCGCCGGGTGCTGGTGCGGGCCGACGGGACGGAGCGGCTGGGCGGGCCGGTGGACGGCGCAGACGCGGAGTGGCTGGAGCGCTGGTGGCCGGCGGCCCGGGAGGGCGCCGCCGGCCCCGGGCTGCGTGCCGAGATCGGCCGTCCCCGGGACGAGGCCTGGGCGCGGGCCGTGGGCACGCTGCGCGCCGGGCTGGCGGTCGCCGTCGATTACGCGCACGAGCGGGCCGACCGGCCGCCGTTCGGCACGCTCACCGGCTTCCGTGAGGGCCGTGAGGTGCCGCCCGTGCCGGACGGCAGCTGCGACCTCACGGCGCATGTGGCGCTGGACTCCTGTGCCGGTCCGGGGGCGGTGCGGCTGACCCAGCGCGCGGCGCTGCACGCCCTGGGCGTGGACGGCCGGCGGCCGCCGCTCACGCTGGCCGCCGCCGACCCGGCGGGGTACGTGCGGGCCCTCGGCGCGGCGGGGGCGGCGGCGGAGCTGACCGATCCGGGCGGCCTCGGCGGCTTCGGCTGGCTGGTGGAGCCGGTGGGCGGCGCGTGCGCGGGGCTTCTCGGGGAGTGGGACGGCTGAGGGCTCCGCGGTCCGCTGTCGGGGGGTCCTGCGAGACTGTTCCCATGACGGAGACGACGGTCGGCATCGGCGGCGCGGCGGAGAGCACCGACATGGTGCTGAACATCGGCCCGCAGCATCCCTCGACGCACGGCGTGCTGCGGCTGCGCCTCGTCCTGGACGGCGAGCGCATCCAGCACGCCGAGCCGGTGATCGGCTATATGCACCGCGGTGCCGAGAAGCTCTTCGAGGCGCGCGACTACCGCCAGATCATCATGCTCGCCAACCGGCACGACTGGCTGTCGGCGTTCTCCAACGAGCTGGGTGTGGTGCTGGCCGTGGAGCGGATGCTGGGCATGGAGGTGCCCGAGCGTGCCGTCTGGCTGCGGACGCTGCTCGCCGAGCTGAACCGTGTGCTGAACCATCTGATGTTCCTCGGCTCCTACCCCCTGGAGCTGGGCGGCATCACGCCGGTCTTCCATGCGTTCCGGGAGCGGGAGGAGCTCCAGACCGTCATGGAGGAGATCTCCGGCGGACGGATGCACTACATGTTCAACCGCGTCGGCGGCCTCAAGGAGGACCTCCCGGCGGGCTGGGCGGGCCGGGCCCGGCACGCCGTCGCCGAGGTGCGCTCCCGCATGGGCGTCTTCGACAACCTGGTCCTGGGCAACGAGATCTTCCGCGGCCGTACCCGCGGGGTGGGTGTGCTCACGCCGGAGGCGGTGCACGGCTACGGCGTCTCCGGGCCGATCGCCCGTGCCTCGGGGGTGGACTTCGATCTGCGGCGCGACGAGCCGTATCTGGCGTACGGGGAGCTGCAGTCCACGCTGAAGGTCGTCACCCGCGAGGAGGGCGACTGCCTGGCGCGCTTCGAGTGCCTGCTGGAGCAGAGCCACAACGCGCTGGATCTCGCGGACGCCTGTCTGGACCGGATCGCGGAGCTGCCGCCGGGGCCGGTCAATCAGCGGCTGCCCAAGGTGTTGAAGGCCCCGGAGGGCGCGACGTACGCGTGGACCGAGAACCCCCTGGGCATCAACGGCTATTACCTGGTCTCCAAGGGGGAGAAGACGCCCTACCGCCTCAAGCTGCGGTCGGCGTCGTTCAACAACATCCAGGCGCTGGTGGAGTTGCTGCCGGGGACGCTGGTCGCCGACATGGTCGCGATCCTCGGTTCGCTGTTCTTCGTCGTGGGCGACATCGACAAGTAGGCGCCAAGGAGGCGGCGCGGGGCGGGGGCCGCCGATCCGTCCACACCGTGTGGACGGCGGCCGGCGCACTCCTCCCTCCGGGCCGGGAAGGCGCAACGGACTCTCACAACAGCGCGGCCCCGGAGCCTCTGTGGGCTCCGGGGCCGCGCTGCGGCGTGCCGCGGTCAGGAGATGGCGCTGCGCAGTCCGCCGAGGTCGAGCTGCTCGGTCTCGTCGTGCGCGGTCAGGTCGATGACCTCGCCGGTGCCGTTGGTGGTGTCGCCCCCGGCCCGCTCGTCCCCGGCCGCGGCGCCCTGGGCGGCGGGCTGCTTGCGGGCCGAGTGCTCGGCGACGGCCTCGTCCCCGACGACGTCCGCCAGATCGTCCTCCAGCGGCGCGGTCAGCTCGCGGGGGCCGTCGCCGGTCGCGTTGCCGAAGAAGTCGAAGCCGCCCTGGGCGCGGGACGCGGTGCGGCGGGACGCGGCCGGGCGGGACGGTGCGATGGCGGCGGCCGGGACCGGACGGAGCGCGGGTCCGGCGGCGTCGTCCGGGCGGGCGTGCGCGCCCCCACCCGTGCGCGGTGCGGCGGCCGCCGGTGCCTTCCCCCGGCCGTTCTCACCGTCCCGGGCCTCACGGCCGGACGGCTCGGGACGGGCGGCCGCATCGCCTGCGGAGCCGTCCCGCGGGGTGCGCGCGGCCTTCTGGGCGGTGCGCTGGCGGGCGGCGTTGCGGGCGAGGCGGCGGAGCGCCTGGTCGGCCTGCGCATAGGTCGCCGGGGCCGTACGGTCCGCGCCGGTGAGGGGCTCGCGCGGGGCCGGGACCGAGGACTCCCCCGACCGGACGAAGTGGAGCGCGCGGGGCAGACGGGCGGCGGGCAGGGCGCGGGAGGGCGTCGCGGCCTCGATGGCGAGCAGCCGGCGGCCCTCCAGGGCGCTGGCCCGCTCGGTCTCGGCGGTGGCGTAACGGCGCAGCAGGTCGGCGTGTTCGCTGCGCAGGCGGGCCAATTCGGCGCGCTTGGCGCGGAGTTTGACGTCCAGGGCGGCGCGCAGCTCGCGGGACTCCTCGACATCCGTTTCGAGTTCGGCGATCCGCTCCTCGGTGCGCCACTCGTCGCGCAGCCGGGCGCGGGTGAGTTCGGCGACCCGCCGGCCGGCGTTGCGGTCCCAGGTCCGCAGCAGGACCGCGCCGGTGAGTGCGGCGGCTGCCGCGCCCGCGGCGAGCACCCGTTGCACCAGGTCGTCGCCGGCGAACCACGCGCCCGCGGCGCAGGCGATCGACGCACCGGCGACCGTCGCGGGAGGAAGCAGCCGGTGGAGGGGTGGTGATTGGCGGTGGCGTCCTCGTGGCATGGCCAGAAACTTACCGTGCGTGCGGGATCTATGGGACCGCGCACACCAATCCGTTTCCCGCTGGTTACTTCTCGACCTACCCCGCCGACTGCGCATATGCCCGTGCATCGTCCCCCGGTCCACGACACGGCCGGGCTCGCACTCCGCGCCCGATGTGGGCGTACGCTGCGGCGATTTACCGGCCGGGGAGGGGACGGTGCGCCGCCCCCGGCGGCCCGGCTGTCGCTTCACCGCGTGCACCGGTTCACCACATGCCCCGGAAGGAATGCGGCGCGCGGCGCGGCGCATTCCGCAACGCGCCCGCTCCAGCTCTTCACACGGGCGCCGTGCCCTGCGCGGCGGATGGGAACGGAGACGCTCTCGGGGGCCCGCTGACCGCACGGGCCGGCCGGCCTCACACGGCCGCGTCCACCCCGCCGTTGCCCTTGCCGTCGTCCTCGGGCAGCTTGCACACCCGCTCCAGGAAGATCGCCGCCGCGACGACCGCGGCCCCGGCGAGCACCGACAGACCGGCGTAGATCGCCTGGTCCCGGCGGGGCCCGAGATCCAGGCCCGAGGTCAGCCAGAAGACGCCGACGCCGCCGTACAGCCCGGCCACCAGCGCCGCCACCAGCGCGCTGGCCTGTCCGAAGACCACCGCGCGGACGGCCACCAGCGGCTCGACGCCCCGCGCGCCCGGCCGGCGCTCGCGCTGCGCCCGCAGCCGCGACCGGAAGGAGAAGGCGGTCGCGGCGAGCACCGCGGCGATCATCGCCAGCACGATCGGCGCGGCCACCGGCACGCTGGGCAGGGTGCCGAAAGCGTCCCACAGCCGGGCGCCGCCCCAGGCCAGCACCCCGGCCACCAGAAACAGCCCGACCAGCACCTTGATGTGTAGCTGCTTCACCGAGCGCTCGCCCTTCGCACCGTCATGACACTCCCTGCCGTCACGACCATTCCTGCCGATATGGCCGCCTTGCCGCTTCCGTACGGATGCCTCCCGCAGGGAACCGACCCGCAACCCTAACGACTACTCGGGCAGCCGCAGTTCCAGGTCCGTGCGCGGCGCGACCCCGTCGCGGCCGATCGCCGACAGCAGGGCGGCCACCGCGCCGTGCCCGGGGACCTCCGCCTCCGGGTCGATGTCGAGCCACGGCGCCAGCACGAACGCGCGCTGGTGGGCCCGCGGGTGCGGCAGCGTCAGCCCGGGGTCGTCGGAGACCACGCCCTGGTAGGCCAGGATGTCGACGTCGATCGTGCGCGGCGCCCAGCGCTCCTCGCGGACCCGCTCGAAGGCCTCCTCGATCGCCTGCCCGCGCTCCAGGAGGGAGTCCGGCGGCAGCGTCGTGCGGATCAGCACCACGGCGTTGAAGTACGTCGGCTGGGAGCCGGGCTCCACGCCCCACGGCTCGGTCTCGTAGACGGGGGAGACGGCCTTGACCCGCAGCCCGGGGGTGTCCTCCAGCGCGTCGACGGCGCCCTGGAGGATCTCCAGGCGGTTGCCGAGGTTGCTGCCCAGGGAGATCACGGCGTGTTTGGGGTTGGAGAGCGTCACATCCGCGGCGTCCACCTGCTCCACCACGGAGGCGGGCACCGGCTGCACGGTCGGGTCACCGAAATCCGGGCGCGCCTGCGCGGTCCCGTCGGCGGTGAGGGTCGGCTGGCCGTTGGGCTTCATACTCGGCTCCGAGTGATTGTGATGGTCACGTCGTCGAAGGGGACGGTGATCGGCGCTTCCGGCTTGTGCACCACCACCTCCACCTGCTGCACGCCCCCGTGCTTGAGGCACTGGTCGGCGATGCGCTCGGCCAGGGTTTCGATGAGGTCGACGGGCTCGCCCTCCACGACGGCCACCACCTCCTCGGCCACCACGCCGTAGTGCACGGTCTTCGCGAGATCGTCGCCTGCCGCCGCCTCACGGGTGTCGAGGCCGAGGACCACGTCGACGACGAAGGTCTGGCCCTCCTCGCGCTCACGGGCGAACACCCCGTGGTGGCCCCGGGCCCTCAGCCCACGCAGCGCGACACGATCCACGCGAATCACTCCCACTGGTCCACGGCACCTGGGGTGCCACTGTTCGTCGGATTCCGGGCGGGCGCCGCAGCGTCCGGCAACACCGCCTCGCCGTCGAATCTACCTTCGAGCACCGACAGTCCTCGCCCACGGGGGCCATGGACAAGACCCCGGCCTCCTGCTAGGTACAGCCCGTGGGGCGGTGCCTAGCAGACCGGCAGACCGGTAGATCGTCCGCGCGGCCCTCTTACCCCCGTGCCCACGCCCCACCCCTCCCCGTGCCGCACTTGGCTCGAACGGGTGCGCCCTCGCCCGGATGGCTGACGCCCACCGGTGGTCCGGGGCGGACCGACGCCGGTGCGCGGGGCCGCCGCCGCGCGCTGGGGCGCACGGCATGGCAAGGCTCACACCACCGCGCGCCCGGGCCACCGGCGTCCGGCGCCCGCGCCCGTGAGCGCCCTCAGAGGGCGTCCGGGGCGCCGTCGCCCTCGTCGGGTCCCCCGGGCCCCTCGGGCCCCTCATCGTCCTCGTCCTCGTCGTCGTCACGGTCCGCCAGCACCGGCGAGCCGTGGTGCGACCACACCCGCCAGCCCTCGTCCGTGCGCCGGAAGACATTGGTCGCCACCACCAGCTGGCCGATCAACGGACCCACCGAGCCGTCGTCCTCGGCCGGACCGCCGCTGAGGATGTTCTCGGTGCAGGTCACCAGCGCGGTGTCGCCGATGACGTCGATCTCCACGTCCGTGAGGAAGAACTGGATGTACTCGGTGTTCGCCATGATCAGGGCGTACGAGCGGAGCACCTCACCGCGCCCCCGCAGCACCGGCCACCCCGGATGGACCACGCTGACCTGGCCGTCCAGCCACAACCCGGACAACGCTTCGTGATCGCCGCGCTCGATGGTCTCGTACAGGGTCGTGTTCGCCTGCTCGACCAGCTCGATGTCCGTCTGTGGGCCCAAGCCGCTCACACCGTTCCCGTCGTGTTCGCCGTCGTCCCTGCGGCGGCCGCTGCCGCCGCACCCTCCACGGCACGGGCCACCCGTACCGCGTCCGCGCTCGCCCTGACCTCGTGCACCCGCACCGCCCAGGCCCCCTCTCGCGCCACGATCGCCGACACCGCCGCCGTCGCGGCGTCCCGTTCCCGGGCCGGCGGCGGGGCGGCTCCCTCGCCGCCTGCCAGCACCCTGCCCAGGAACCGTTTCCGCGATGCGGCCACCAGCAGCGGACGGCCCAGGGCACGCAGCGCGGCCAGCCGGGCGACCAGCGCCAGATCGTGCCCGGCCTCCTTGGCGAAGCCCAGGCCGGGGTCGAGGACGATCCGGTCCGGGTCGATCCCGCCGGACACCGCGCGCTCCATGCTCCGCGTCAGCTCGTCGACGACGTCGGCGACCACATCGCCGTAGACGGCCCGGTTGTTCATGTCGATGGACCGGCCGCGCCAGTGCATCACCACGAACGGGACGTGGCTCGCCGCCACCACGGGCACCATCGCCGGATCGGCGGCGCCCCCGCTGACGTCGTTGACCAGCCGCGCCCCGGCCTCCACGGCCCGCTCGGCGACCGAGGCGCGCATGGTGTCGACGGAGACCACCACGCCGGCGGCGGCCAGCTCCCGGACCACCGGAACGACCCGGCGCAGCTCCTCGGCCTCGTCCACCCGCGCCGCGCCCGGGCGGGTCGACTCCCCGCCCACGTCCACCATGTCGGCGCCCTGCGCCACCAGATCGAGGCCGTGTTTGACCGCGAGTTCGGTGTCGAACCAGTCACCGCCGTCGGAGAACGAATCGGGCGTCACATTGACGACGCCCAACACCGCGCAGCGGTCCCAGTCCGGCAGTCCGGCCACCCGGCCACGCAAGGTACTCATGGCACCAGCGTAGGCCGTGTGCCGACCGGCCGGATTGCGGCTGCCGCGGGCCCGGACAGTTCGGGCGCCGGGCCGCCGCGGCCGTCCCGGACCGGCCCTCCGGGCGCCCCGGGACCGGGCCCGTCAGGCCGCCCGTTCGACGGTGGCGGTGCCCACCGGCTCCGGCAGGTGCGCACACGGCCGCGGCCCGGCATTCGTCCGCCGCCGCAGGAAGCGCGGCAGGCTCAGCTCCAGATACCCCTCGGCCTGGAGCGCCGCCAGCCCGATCCGCGGGATGTCACGGCTGTTGCGGAAGACCACGAAGCGCGGCTCCCAGCGTGGCCGGAACTTGTCGTTGAACTTGTACAGCGACTCGATCTGGTACCAGCGGGACAGGAAGATCAGCATGCCGCGCCAGACCCGGAGGACCGGCCCGGCGCCGAGCTTCTCGCCGCGTTCCAGGGAGGAGCGGAAGACCGCGAAGTTCAGCGACACCTGCCTGATCCCGAGGTCGGGGGCGGCCTGCAGCGTGGCGACGATCAGCAGCTCGTTCATCCCGGGGTCGGCGGCGCGGTCACGCCGCATCAGCTCCAGCGAGATGCCGTCGCCGCCCCACGGCACGAAGTGCTGCATGGCCTTCAGGTCCCCGTACGGGCCGGGCTCCTCGCCCTCGGCCGCCGGCTGATGCGCGGTGGCGATCACCGCGTCGCCGTCGGCCACCGCGTCGATCCGGCCCAGCGCCATGGAGAAGCCGCGCTCGGTGTCGGTGTCCCGCCAGGCGTCCGCGGCCTTCTGAATCCGTGCCAGCTCGGCCGGCTCCAGGTCGCGCACCCGGCGCACCCGGGTCTCGTACCCGTTGCGCTCGATGCGCTTGACCATCTGCCGTACGTTGCGCATCGCGCGGCCGGTGAGGGTGAAGCCGGCGACGTCCACGATCGCCTCGTCGCCCAGCTCCAGCGCGTCCATCCCGGTCTCCCGGGTCCACACCTGGCCGCCGGTCTCGCTGCACCCGGTGACCGCCGGCGTCCAGGAGTGCGCCCGGGCCTCCTCCATGAAGCGCTCGATGGCGCCCGGCCAGGCCTCGACGTCGCCTATCGGGTCGCCGCTGGCGAGCATCACCCCGGAGATCACCCGGTAGCAGACCGCGGCCTTGCCGGTCGGGGAGAAGACCGCGCCCTTGTCCCGGCGCAGCGCGAAGTAGCCCAGCGAGTCCCGGGCGCCGTGCCGCTCCAGCAGCTCGCGCAGCTGCCGCTCGTCGTCGTCGGTCAGCCGGGCGGCCGGGTGCTCGGGGCGGAAGGCGAGGTAGGCGGTGGTGGCGACGGTCAGCAGGCCGAGGGCGCCCAGGGAGTAGCCGATGGTGTCGTCGACGTGATGGGTGTAGCCGATCGGGCCCTCGAAGCCGAACAGGCCCCACAGGACGTGCTGGGCGCGCTCCCACACCGTGGGTGAGCCGAGGGTCTTCCCGGGGTGGGTGCTGACGATGACCAGGCCGATGCCGAAGCTCGCGCCGCCGAGGACGACGAAGTTGGCGACGGCCTTCCAGCGGCTGCGCGGATCGGGCAGGGCCGCGAATTCCCGCCGGTGACGCACCAGGAACACCAGCAGCGCCAGCGAGAGCACCGCGCCGAAGACCGAATGGCGGTACACCAGCTGCGCCACGATGCCCACCGGGAGCAGCGCCACCGCCGCCACCCAGGCCCGCCGCTTGCGCCGCTTGAGTCCGTGTGCCAGCAGGAGCAGCAGGATGCCGACGACGATGGAGGCGGCGGCCGCCAGCGGGCTCACCGCGCCCGGCAGCACCTCGGCCACGGCGTGCACCCGGCTGTGCCGGAACCGCGGGAACACCCCGGCCGCGAGGTTCAACAGACCGACGATCACCCCGGCCGTGCCGACGACACGCGGCACCGCCTCGGGTCGCGGGCCGCGGAGCCAGCGTGGCGTTCGCCACGCAACCGTCTCCGACTTTTCGCCATCTAGCCTGTCAGACATCACTTTCCCGTCGCCCCGGTCGAGAGAACGTGCGAGCCTTGTCGCAGCATCTGGACTTTTTGCGCCCTGTATGACGGCGTTTCAGGGCTAGGGGTTCCACTAGCGGTACGGAAGGCCCGGCCGCCCGGAAGAAAGCACCACATGGGTCTCACCAGCAAGAAAGTGCTGCTTCTTGCCGTCCTCGTCGCGGTGGCACTGTTCGTCCTCACGATTTGGCTCTGGCCCCGGCTGTCCAAGGGGAACTGGCGGGCCGTCCTCGGTCGTATCGGGCTCCTGCTGGCGACCCAGCTCGCCGTTTTCGCCTCCATCGGCCTTTACGCCAACAATTCCTTCGGTTTCTACGCGTCCTGGGCCGATCTGTTCGGCCAGGAGCAGGAGCCGGGCGTGGTCACCAATTACCAGACCGGTCCGAACGGCACGAAGCTGCAGATGCTGGGCACGGAGCGGGTCAGCGTCAAGAACGGCGGCCGGCCCTCCTCCGGCGGCCGGATCGACAAGGTGCTGGTCCGCGGCGAACACTCCAGCATCGCGAGCCCCGCGTATGTCTATCTGCCGCCGCAGTACTTCCAGAAGAAGTACGCGAAGACGAAATTCCCGGCGGCCGTGGTGCTCACCGGATACCCGGGTACCGCCGAGGCGCTCTACAAGAAGCTGCATTTCCCGCAGACCCAGCACGACCTGCTGAAGAAGAACCGGATGCGTCCCACGGTCCTGGTGATGATGCGGCCGACCGTGGCCCCGCCGCGCGATACCGAGTGCATGGACATACCGAACGGTCCGCAGACCGAGACGTTCTTCACCAAGGATCTGCGGGCGGACATCGCGGAGCACTACCGAATAGGGCGTGAGGCCAAGAGCTGGGGAGTCATCGGCGACTCCACCGGCGGCTACTGCGCGCTGAAGATGACGATGCGCCACCCCGACGCGTACTCCACCGCCGTCGCGCTCTCCGGCGCCTACAAGGCCCCCCAGGACGCCACCACCGGTGATCTCTTCGGCGGCAATCCGCAGCTCCAGCGGGAGAACAACCTGCTGTGGCGCCAGCGGCACCTGCCCGCTCCCCCGGTGAACCTGCTGGTCACCAGCAGCAAGCAGGGCGAGGGGAACTACCACCAGACCCTGCGGTTCATCCAGCAGACGAAGTCCCCGAGCCGGATCTCGTCGATCATCCTCGACAGCGGCGGCCACAACTTCAACACCTGGCGCCGCGAGATCCCCGCCGCCCTGGAGTGGCTGGGCAACCACCTCAAGGCCTGACCGGCCACCGCCCCTCCCCCGCGCCACCGACGACGGCCGGGCCCCTGCCGCACGAGCAGGGGCCCGGCCGTCGGAGCATGCGGCGCCGTGGGGACCGATCGGCTAGCGGGCGAGTATCAGGCTCATCGCCTCGGCGCGGGTCGCGGCGTCGCGCAGCTGGCCGCGGACGGCCGAGGTCGTGGTCTTGGCCCCGGGCTTGCGCACCCCGCGCATCGTCATGCACATGTGCTCGCACTCGATGACGACGATCACGCCGCGCGGCTCCAGGATCTCCATCAGGGAGTCCGCGATCTGCGTGGTCAGCCGCTCCTGGACCTGCGGGCGCCGGGCGAACACATCGACCAGCCGCGCCAGCTTCGACAGCCCGGTGATCTTCCCGTCCGCGGACGGGATGTAGCCGACGTGCGCCACCCCGACGAACGGCACCAGGTGATGCTCGCAGCTGGACACCAGCTCGATGTCCTTGACCAGCACCATCTCGTCGTGGCCCAGATCGAACGTGGTCGTGAGCACGTCCTCCGGCTTCTGCCACAGACCGGCGAAGATCTCCTTGTACGCCCGTGCCACCCGCGCCGGCGTCTCCAGCAGCCCCTCGCGGTCCGGGTCCTCGCCCACCGCGATGAGCAGCTCGCGGACGGCGTTCTCGGCGCGCTTCTCGTCGAAAGTGCCGATCTTGCCGTCGACGTCCAGCGTCACAGGGTCGGTCATGTGGTGCCTCGTTCCTTCTGCGCCCGCTCGAAATCGCGGAATGCCGCGCCCCCCAGGTTAAGCCTGGGGGGCGCGGCAGTTATTCCGGGGCCCGAGGGCAGCTGCGGGATCAGCTCTCGGGGTGCTGCTCCTCCGGAGACTCCGCCGCCTTCTTCTCGATGGAGACGGTGGCGTTCGTCGTCACGGAGCCGTTGGCCGGGGCCAGCTCCTTCGGCGACAGCACCGGCGGGCGGCTGGAGGGCGTACGGCGCGAGGAGCCGGTCCACGCCGGGCGGGCCGGGCGCTTGACCACGTGCTTGAAGAGCTCGGCGATCTCGTCCTTGTTGAGCGTCTCCTTCTCCAGGAGCGTCAGGACGAGGTTGTCCAGCACATCGCGGTTCTCGACCAGGATCTCCCACGCCTCGTTGTGCGCGGTCTCGATGAGCTTCTTGACTTCCTCATCGACCAGCGCGGCGATCTCTTCCGAGTAGTCGCGCTGGTGACCCATCTCACGGCCCAGGAAGGGCTCGGAGTTGTCGGTGCCGAACTTGATCGCGCCGAGCCGCTCGGTCATGCCGTACTGCGTGACCATCGCGCGGGCCGTGGCGGTGGCCTTCTCGATGTCGTTCGCGGCGCCCGTGGTCGGGTCGTGGAAGACCAGCTCCTCCGCCGCGCGGCCGCCCAGCATGTACGCCAGCTGGTCGAGCATCTCGTTGCGGGTGGTGGAGTACTTGTCCTCGTCGGGCAGGACCATGGTGTAGCCCAGGGCCCGGCCGCGGGACAGGATCGTGATCTTGTGGACCGGGTCGGAGTTCGGTGAGGCCGCCGCGACCAGGGCGTGTCCGCCCTCGTGGTACGCGGTGATCTTCTTCTCCTTCTCGGACATGATCCGGGTCCGCTTCTGCGGGCCGGCCACGACGCGGTCGATCGCCTCGTCCAGGAAGTGGTTGTTGATCAGCTTCGCGTCGCTCCGGGCCGTCAGCAGCGCGGCCTCGTTGAGCACGTTCGACAGATCGGCACCGGTGAAGCCGGGGGTGCGCTTGGCGACGGCCGAGAGGTCGACGTCCGGCGCGACCGGCTTGCCCTTCTGGTGGACCTTGAGGATCTCCAGGCGGCCCTGCAGGTCCGGACGGTCGACGGCGATCTGCCGGTCGAAACGGCCGGGACGCAGCAGCGCCGGGTCGAGGATGTCCGGACGGTTCGTGGCGGCGATCAGGATGACGCCGCCCTTCACGTCGAAGCCGTCCATCTCGACCAGCAGCTGGTTGAGGGTCTGCTCACGCTCGTCGTGGCCACCGCCCAGGCCCGCACCGCGGTGCCGGCCGACGGCGTCGATCTCGTCGACGAAGACGATCGCCGGGGCGTTCGCCTTGGCCTGCTCGAAGAGGTCACGGACCCGGGAGGCGCCGACGCCGACGAACATCTCGACGAAGTCGGAACCGGAGATCGAGTAGAACGGGACGCCCGCCTCGCCGGCGACGGCGCGCGCGAGCAGGGTCTTGCCCGTTCCGGGCGGGCCGTACAGCAGCACACCCTTGGGGATCTTGGCGCCCACGGCCTGGAACTTCGCCGGCTCCTGGAGGAACTCCTTGATCTCGTGGAGCTCCTCGACGGCCTCGTCCGACCCCGCGACGTCCGAGAACGTCGTCTTCGGGGTGTCCTTCGTGATCAGCTTCGCCTTCGACTTCCCGAAGTTCATCACCCGGGAGCCACCGCCCTGCGCCTGGTTCATCAGGAACAGGAAGATGATGGGAAGGAGGATGAAGGGGAGCAGCGTGATCAGGACGCCGACGAACGGGTTCTGCTTCGACGGGGAGACGGTGTAACCGTCCTTGATCTCGCCCGTCTGGTACTTGGCCTGCAGGTTCTTCGCCACGTCGACGCCCTGGTCGCCGATGTAGCTGGCCTGGATCTTGTTGGAGCCCTCAATCTTGTTGGAGCCCGACAACTCGATCTTGATCTTGTTTTCGTCACCGGTGGTCAGCTCGGCGGATTTCACCTTGTTGTCAGCGATCGCCTTGACGACCTGACCGGTGTCCACCGTCTTGTAGCCGCCGGACGAGCCGACGACTTGCATCAACACGACCACGGCGAGGACGGCCAGCACGATCCACATGACCGGCCCACGGAAGTATCGCTTCACGTCCATCCATACGGAGCCGTTGAGGCCCCGTCCCTCCTGCCACAGTGAGGCACAACGCCCTGGGGAGGGCTGGTCGTGCGTACGGTGTATTACTGGCCCGAAAAAGAATTGCCTTCGGACGGTACCCCAGCATCGTCACCCGGCGCCTGCGCCGACAGTGAACATGCAGCCGGGGATTCTGCTCTCCCTGCTCCAACGGCGGGAAGCCCCGAAGGGTTCCCGCCGGTCCGCGGGAGCTTCCTCAGCCGCCGTAGACGTGCGGCGCGAGAGTACCGACGAACGGCAGATTGCGGTACTTCTCCGCGAAGTCCAGGCCATAGCCGACGACGAACTCGTTCGGGATGTCGAAGCCGATCCACTTCACGTCGATCGCGACCTTGGCCGCGTCCGGCTTGCGCAGCAGGGTGCAGACCTCCAGCGAGGCCGGCTCCCGGGAGCCGAGGTTCGACAGCAGCCAGGACAGCGTCAGGCCGGAGTCGATGATGTCCTCGACGATCAAGACGTGCTTGCCCTTGATGTCGGTGTCGAGGTCCTTGAGGATGCGGACCACACCGGAGGACTGGGTGCCCGCGCCGTAGGAGGACACGGCCATCCAGTCCATGGTGACGGGGGTGGACAGCGCGCGCGCCAGGTCCGCCATGACCATCACGGCGCCCTTGAGGACACCGACGATGAGCAGGTCCTTGCCCGCGTACTCCGCGTCGATCTTCGCCGCCAGCTCCGCCAGCTTCGCGTCGATCTCTTCCTTGCTGATGAGTACCGATTGAAGGTCGGCGCCCATGTCCTTGTCGTCCACCCGTGCCACTCTCGCTCTGTTCGGTGTTCGCGTCAGTCGTGAGACTTCGGTGCGGGGCAGCGTCTGCGGCTCAGCCCTGCCGGATGACCAGTCTGCCACCCTGCCGTCGCACACCCACTCGCCCGGGGAGGTTGATGGCTCCCTGCCCCCTCCAGGCCGTGATCAGGCGGTCCACTTCCTCGATGTGGCGGGCGAAGAGCGAACCGGCCGGTGAGCCGGCGGCGATGACGGCCCGGCGCAGCACCCGGCGGCGGACCGCGGGGGGCAGGGCGAACAGGGCGGCGACGTCGAGGGTGCCGGCCTCGTCGAGGACCGTGCCCTCGGCGTCCGCGGCCCAGGCGTCCAGGGCGTCGGCGTCGTCGCGGGAGAGCTGTGCGGTGCGGGCCAGGGCCTCGACGACGCCCTTGCCGAGCGCCTTCTCCAGCGCGGGCAGGCCCTCGTGGCGGAGCCGGGAGCGGGTGTAGGCGGGGTCGGTGTTGTGCGGGTCGTCCCAGACGGGCAGCGACTGGATCAGACAGGCCTTGCGGGCGGTCTGGCGGTCCACGTCGAGGAAGGGGCGGCGGTAGCGCCCGCCGCGGCCGCTGGTCGCCGCCATGCCGGACAGCGAGCGGGTACCGGAGCCGCGGGCGAGACCGAGCAGCACTGTCTCCGCCTGGTCGTCGCGGGTGTGGCCGAGGAGGACGGCGGTGGCGCCGTGGCGCTCGGCGACGGCGTCCAGGGCGGCGTAGCGGGCGTCGCGGGCGGCGGCTTCGGGCCCACCCTCCCGTCGTCCGCCGCCACCACGGTAGCCGGCACCGTGCGCCACCGGGTGGGCTTCGCCGACCCGGACGGCGACGGCCTCGACGGGGTCCAGCCGCAGGCCCCGCAGGCGCAGGGCGACCTCGGCGGCGCGGAGGTCCGAGCCCTCCTGGAGGCCGTGGTCGATGGTGACGCCCCCGGCGCGGACCCCGAGCTTGGGGGCCTCGAAGGCGAGAGCGGAGGCGAGCGCCATGGAATCGGCGCCGCCGGAGCAGGCGACGAGCACGAGCGGGGGCTCGGGCCGGTCCTGCGTGCAGTGGTGGGTGAGGACGTCGTGGAGTACGCGGCGGACCGCCAGGCGTATCGCGGCGACCGCTGGATGGGGACCCATGTCCGTTTCCAATCGTTCAGCTGGGGAGCCTCGGGCCGTGAGGCCCAACTTCGTCACACAGAGTGCCTAGATGGTGACAGAGGCGAGCGGTTCCCCGAGCATTGCACGCCTATCCATCCGTATCGGTCCCTCAGACGGGTGATTGAAGGGGCGCGCTACTGCCGCCCGGCGTGCCCAGCTCACGCCGTTCGCTTACGGTGCCCCGTCCGCCTTGCGGTGCACCCGCGCGATCCAGTCCGCCGGTTTGGCGATCTCTTGTTTGGTGGGGAGGGTGTTCGGCGACGTCCAGACGCGGTTGAAGCCGTCCATGCCAACCTCCTCGACGACCGCGCTGACGAACCGCTCGCCGTCGCGGTACTGCCGGAGCTTGGCGTCCAGTCCGAGCAGCTTGCGCAGCGCCTGGTCGAGCCGGCCCGCGCCGCTGGCCCGGCGCTTTTGGAACTTCTCGCGGATCTCGGCGACGGTGGGCACGACATCGGGGCCCACCCCGTCCATCACGAAGTCGGCGTGCCCCTCCAGCAGGGACATCACGGCGGTCAGCCGGCCGAGGATCTCGCGCTGCGCGGGGGTCTGGACGAGATCGACGAGCGAGCGGTCGTCCTCGCCCTCCTCGCCCTCGGGCTTGGCGCCGGCCAGCGACTGGGCGGCCTCGCGCAGCCGCTCCAGGAGGGCGCCGGGGTCGATGTCCGTCTCGCTGAGGAAGGACTGGATCTCGCCCTCGATGTGGTCGCGCAGCCACGGGACGGCGGTGAACTGGGTGCGGTGGGTCTCCTCGTGGAGGCACACCCACAGCCGGAAGTCGTGCGGGGAGACCTCCAGCTCACGCTCGACGTGCACGATGTTCGGCGCGACGAGCAGCAGCCGGCCGCCCTGTGCCGCGGCCGGCAGGTCCCGGGAGGCCGGGGCGAACGTCTCGTACTGGCCCAGGACCCGGGAGGCCAGGAACGACAGCAGCATGCCCAGTTCCACACCGGTGACCTTGCCGCCGACGGCGCCGAGCACCGCGCCGCCGGGGACCGTCGAGCGGCGGTCCTCCATCTTGGCCAGCAGCGGCTTGAGCACGGCACGGAACCCGGCGACGTTCGCCTTGATCCAGCCGGGACGGTCCACGACGAGGACCGGGGTGTCGTGCGGCTCCTCGCCCGTCGCGTCGGGCTGTGCCATGCGCGTGAAGGCGCGGACGTGCGCCTCGGAGGCCTTGGCGTGCTTGCGCAGCTCGGCGACGATCGCGCGTGCCTCGTCCCGGCTCACCTCGGGACCCGGCCGCACGAAGCGGGTCGCGGTCGCGACCGCGAGATTCCAGTCGACCATCTCGGTTCCACCGATGCTCGTCATGAGTTCACCGTACGTGGGCGCCTGGCGTGGGGGTAGCCGACTGTCGCCTTCCCGCGCTGTCGGCTTTCCCGCCGGGGGGCTCGCCGTGTGTCGCCCACTGCGCGGTGCGGCTCCGCTGCGCTTTGACTTGGCCCCGTTTTCGGCGTTCCCGCCGTTGCCGGTCCGCTGCGCTTTGCCACGGCCCCGTTTTCGGCGTTCCCGCCGTTGCGCCTGCGGCGGGCGGGGTCCGCTGCGCGGGGCTGTCGGGTGCGGTGACGGGCCTCCGGGGTCGGTGTGTGGGACTGCTTCGCTTTACGTCCCACACACCGACCCCTCCGGCCCGCCCCCTCCCGTGGGGGGAGGGAGGAGGGCCGGTGGGGGTGGAGGTGGCGGGTCGGTGTCTGCTGTTCCGCCTTAGCGGCAGCCGCAGTTGGCTACTGCTGAGGCGAGTTTGTCCAGGGCGGACTGGGCGCCTTGGGGGTCGGTGGTGCCGGTGGTCATGAAGGAGAAGACCAGGAGGCGGCCGTCGGCGTCGACGACGGTGCCGGCCAGGGTGTTCACGCCGGTGAGGGTGCCGGTCTTGGCGCGGACGGCGCCGGCGCCGGCGCTCTGGCCCCGGTAGCGGTTGCTGAGAGTGCCGGTGAAGGCGGCCACCGGCAGGCCGGTGACGACCGGGCGCAGGGCCGGGTGGTCGCTCGCCGCGGCCTGCAGCAGGAGGTGGGAGAGCAGGCCGGCGCTGACCTTGTCGTCGCGGTTCAGGCCGCTGCCGTCCTTGAAGACGGCACCGGACAGCGGCAGGTGCTGCCGGGCAAGGGCGGTGCGGACGGCGTCCCCGGCGCCCGCGAAGCTGGCCGGACGACGGGAGCCGAGCGCGGTCTGCCGGGCCAGGGCCTCGGCGATGTCGTTGTCGCTGTTGGTGAGCATCCGCTCGACGAGCCCGGACAGCGGCAGGGAGTGGACGGCGGCGATCCGCTCGGGCTTCCGGGGCGCCTTGGCACCGGCCGGGTCGCCGTCGACGGTGATGCCGCGCTGGTGGAGCAGGCCGGCGAAGGTGCGGGCCGCGGCGTGGGCCGGGTCGGACTCGCGGGGCGCCGGGCCGTGCTCGCTGTCGTCGAGGCGGGCCTCGTCGGCCATCAGCGCGGTGACCGGGGCGAGGTTCTCGTTCGGGCCGATGGGGTGCTCGACGGGGCCCGAGTAGGCGCCGGTGTCGTAGCCGAGGCCGACCTTGGTGAGGTGGCGCCGCTTGAGGGCGCGGGCGGTGGCGTCTGCGAGGGTGCGCAGATTCGCGGGCTGCTCCTCGGCACCGTGCCGCGGGGCCCGGGCGGTGAGGGTGGGGTCGCCGGCGCCGACCAGCACGATGCGGTCCTTGCCGGACAGCACGACGCCGGTGTCGATGCGGTGGTCGGGGCCGAGCACGGAGAGCGCGGCGACGGCGGTGGCGAGCTTGACCGTGGAGGCGGGGGTGGCGGCCTTGTTCTGCCCGTCGCCGAAGACCTCCCGGCCGGCGGCGACGTCCACGACGGAGGCCGTGCGCACCGGGCCGAGGGCCGGGTCCGCCAGCAGCGGGGCGAGCGCGTCGGCCAGCCCGGCGTCGGTGGGCACGGGGGCCGCGCCGCGGCCGGCGGCACCGTGCGCGGGGGCGCCGAGCGCGGGCAGCACGGCCGGTGCGCTGGGTGCGGGAGCCGGCTGCGCGGCGTGATGCTCGCCACTGGCGCCGTCCATCACCGCCGCCTCCGCGCGCTCGGCCGTACGCTGACCCGAGTCCCACGGTCCGGCCGCCGCCACCGCGACGAGCGCGACCGCCAGGCCGGTGCCCGCGGAGACCACCGTGAGCCGCCAGGTCTGCTGTGTGTGACGCGGTGTGGCCTGCCAGGCCTGCCGTGCGGCATCGGCCGCTGCCCGCGCCGACCGGTTCGCGGCATGCGCCGACGTGCGCACGGCCTGCCCGGCCGACCCCGCCGCCGTGCGCGCGGAACGCTGCGCCGACTGCCATCTGACCTGCCACGTTCTGGTCTCCGGCACCTCGGACCAGCCCCTTTCGCCACCACACACCTGCGTGGGGGACACTTAATCACCAGACGTATGTGTTGATCATGGAGGAGCCACCCGTGGAGTTCGACGTCACCATCGAGATCCCGAAGGGTTCGCGGAACAAGTACGAGGTGGACCACGAGACCGGTCGGATCCGCCTGGACCGTCGACTCTTCACCTCGACCAGCTACCCGGCCGACTACGGCTTTGTCGAGAACACCCTGGGCGAGGACGGCGACCCGCTGGACGCCCTGGTCATCCTGGACGAGCCGACCTTCCCCGGCTGCCTCATCAAGTGCCGTGCCATCGGCATGTTCCGGATGACCGACGAGGCCGGCGGCGACGACAAGCTGCTGTGCGTGCCGGCGTCCGACCCGCGCGTGGAGCACCTGCGGGACATCCACCACGTGTCGGAGTTCGACCGCCTGGAGATCCAGCACTTCTTCGAGGTCTACAAGGACCTGGAGCCCGGCAAGTCCGTCGAGGGCGCCGACTGGGTCGGCCGCACCGAGGCCGAGGCCGAGATCGAGGCCTCCTACAAGCGCCTTGAGGCGCAGGGCGGCGCGCACTGATCCAGGGTCACCGACCCGGCGTCCGGCCCGCTTCCCGCGGCCGCCGTGCGCCGGGAGGGGCACTCTGATTTTCGTACGCGAACGGGCGGCACCCAGTCGGGTGCCGCCCGTCGTGCGTGTCACGGGTCGCCGGCGGACGGCGGTGTCCGGGGCGGGGCGGGGTCGGGCCGGCTCCGGCCGCGGGCAGGGGCGCGGCGGCCGTGCGCGGAGGCGCCTTGGGCGGCCTGCGACGGCCCGCAGGAGGCTCGGCCCCGCGCGGGGCGTGGGCGTGGACGGGAACGGCTGGCGGGCCCCGGGTGAGGGGCAGCCGTCACGCGGAGGCGAGGGCGGGGGCCGCGGCGGCCTTCTCGACCGGTGCGGCGCGCTTCTCGTTCTCCAGGAAGACGTAGAGCAGTGCCGGGTGGGTGGCGCCGAAGGCCAGCACGAAGCGGTTGAGGCCCATGAACTGACCGATTCCCAGGTGGAACAGCGTCATGGAGCCGAGATAGGCCTTGGCGGCGGGCTTGGGCAGCACGAAGACCAGCGGGAAGCCGACCTCGGCGGCGACCGTGGCCCAGGTCACCAGCTTTCCCAGCATCGGGTACTTGTGCACCAGCTGGAAGAGGCGCGGGTCCCCGTAGTTGTGCGTGCGGATGACGCCGCTGAAGGCCTCCCCGCTCAGCCACACCGGGGAGACCAGCTTGACCACGCCGGAGGCGACGTAGGAGATGGTCGTCTCCAGGGCCAGGGCGCGCATGGCCACGTCACGGGCCTTCTCGTCGTCCTTGAAGGTGCCGGTCGAGGCGAGGACCACGTTGACCACCTGCTGGAGCTGGTCGGCGCCGTCCCCGCCGAAGGGGGTGTGCAGTCGGCCGGCCGCACCGGTCACCGCCAGCACGGCGCTGCCCGCCGCGCGCACGCCGCGCTTGTGCGCCCAGATCATGGTGGCGGCGGAAGCACCCGCCTGCACTCCGTACAGGGCGACCGCTGCCTTCTTGGAGCTGAGGGCGCGGGTCAGCCGCGGAAAGCGCTTGGCGAACCGGGGCCGCATGCTCTCCAGTTGGCCGCTCAGCAGCTCACCTTCCTCGAACTTGCGGTGCTGGCTCAGCATTTCCAGTGCGGAGACCAGCGTGCCCAGCGAAGCCACTCGGCGTGCCGTGACCTCGGGTGGAGCGCTGAGAAACATGGGTGAGTGCTCCCTGTGAGTGGAGAGGATGAGGTGGGTATCAAAAGGCGGGGGCGCGGTACGTGTATCGGGCGTACCGTGCCCCCGCCCTCATTGATCGGTCGCCGATGGATCAGCCGGCGATGTTGTGCGTGATCTTGTCGACCGCGACCGCGGTGGCGGAGGTCGCCGCGAAACCGATCGGCGTCGCCTCCGGGGTGGCGATGGTCGCCAGCGGGGTCATCATGGTCGGGGTCGCGTCGGCGCCGATACGGCCCGGCTCCACGTCGACCAGCTGGGCGTTGGCAAAGTCAGCCAGCATAGACATTGCTGTCCTCTTTCTTTCGGTTGTGAGCACTCCGGCCATTCGGCGGGAGGGCACGGACTCACGCGGGGGTGGAGCTGCCGAGTGAGTGCGCGGCTTCCGGCCGAGCGGGCCTGAAAAAACTGCTAGGCGGCTGTCGGAAGAGTCCGGGGACGGGGCGTGCCGGCGGTCGGCAGCGCGATCTCCTCGGAGACGAAGAAGGGCTCGATCTCCCGGTTCTCCGGGGCGGCGAGGTAGGAGTGCATCAGCAGGAACTGGCTGTGCGAGGCTCCTTCGGCGTGCGGCAGGTGGTGCTGGATGTAGCGGGAGAGCAGCACGTATCCGGGCGACCACACCACGGGGCCCATCTCCGACCCGGCGGCCGCCGCGCGGGCGCGGATGCCCTGGACGGCGTCGAACAGGGCCTTGGGGGAACGGTTGCGGGCGTTCCAGGCGAGGGCGTACCAGGGCCGGTCGCGGGTGACCGGGATCTCCTTCCACTCGCCGGGCGTGCCGTCGGTGAGGTCCCGGTAGAGCAGATGACTGTCCTTGACGCCCGGATTCGGCCCGAAGAAGCGCCAGTTGGGGGTCGGTATCCGCCGCTTGCCGCACCACAGGAGACTGTCGAAGCGCGTATCGGGCAGCTGCGCCGCGGCGGTCACGACGAGCCAGGTGGCGAGCGAGGCCGTGACCGCGGCCGTCTTCACGCGTTCGGTGTTCACGCTCAGGTTCACGTCAGCTCCTCTTCGCGCCCGCGGCGGTCTTGGCGGCGGGACGGTCCGCGGCGGACCGCCGCCGTGGTTGCGGGGCGGCCGGACCGGTCGGGGGATCGCCGGCGATCACCGCTGCCACCTGCTCGGCGTGTGCCTGGACGGTGAGCAGCGACTCGTGATCGGCGCCGTCGATGATGCGGTGGCGGGAACTCTTCGCCAGGGCGGCCATCTTGGCCTGGACCGCGTGGTGGGCGGCGTTGTCCCCGTGGTTGTTCTCCGCCGTGATCACGCTCAGCGGGACGTCCAGGCCGGTGAGGGCCGGGTAGGTCATCGCGTCGAGGTAGTCCCGGTAGGCCAGGGCCCAGGTGCGGGGCTCCGCCAGGAACGCGGTGGAGCTCCGGTTGATGTCCGGGCGGTAGGTCTTGTTCTTGTTCAGGGCGGGGCGGAAGACCGACAGGCCGGCCAGGGCGTACACCCGCTCCATGAGCATCGACTGCTGCGACCAGCGGTCGACCTCGCTGCGCCGGGAACTGCGCAGATGGGCCACGTCGGTGGCGTCGACCATGACCACCGCGCTCACGCCTTCCGCCGCGCCGGGGTGGAGCGAGGCATAGGCGGCGACGAAGTACCCGCCGAGGGAGTGGCCGGCCAGCACCAGCGGGAGGCCGGCGGCGTACGTCTCGCGCAATTCCTGCAGCAGCGCGAAATGCCGCTCCAGACCGTAGCGCGTGCTCGGTGTGCTGAGCCCGTAGCCGGGAGCGTTGAACCGCACATATCCCATGTCCGCGGGAAGCGCCCCGCAGACCCAGTCCCAGTATTCATGGGGCATGCCCATACCGTTGTCCAGCAGGACAACGCGACGGGCCTGCGGAGGAATATCGACGGCCACCTCGACAAGGCTTCCGTCCGGCCGCTCGTGCAGCATGAAGCGGCGCGCACGTTCACGTCTGCCGGTGAATCGCATTACTGCGCCGGCCAGCAGACTCGCGCCCGCCAGTCCGGAAATTCCTACGGCAAACTGGCGCTCCAAAGACGCCACATTCCCTCCCCCGTGATTCGAAGTGGCTGATACCAAGGAATCTAGCACGCACGGCCGGACTCAAATAATGAGTTAGTTGACCCTCCGGCCGGGGTGGGTATTCCCCCGGGGCGCCGGAACACGGCCGATGACACTTCTGCTGTACTTCCGGAGTTCTATGTAAAGCTCGCCTATCGTGGCCTTCAGCGTGGCGTTTTCTTTGATCAGTTCCGCTATCCGCGACGCGCTCTCGGAGTCCCTGCCGCCTTCACCGGCCAGGCCGTTACGGCCGCCCTCGATGAACTGTCGACGCCAGTTGGATACGGACTGTTCGGAGACCGCCGCTTCCCGCGCGGCTTCCGCTGCGGTCAGTTCACCGGACACCACTCTGAGTACGAGGGCGAATTTCTTGTCGGTCGGCAATATCGGAGGACGTCCCACGGCAACCCTCTTCTGTCATCTGCGCTGTTGTGTGTGCTGCCGTCTTTCAGGGCTTGACGTAGCAGCAGATGAACATGGGGGCCCGCTCGCCGTACGGGGAGCCGTCCCACCGCGCCAGGTGGGCCTCGGGCCGCAGCCCGGCCGCGCGGGCGTAGCCGTCGATGTCGTCCGGGGTGGTCAGCCGGGTGAGTTCGGATCCCACCCGGGTGGTGCCGTCGGGCTGGTAGAGGATGTGCGAGCAGTGCCACAGACCGCCGTCGAGCAGCGTGGAGTGGGTCTGCACACCGGTGCCGGGCTCCGGGTAGGGGACGAAGTAGGTGGTGCGGGTGCGTCCCTCGTGCAGTTCCAGGATCGGCGGCTTGTTGTGGGTCTCGATCACCAGCCGGCCGCCGGGGGTGAGGAGATCGGCCGCGCGCTGCACGGCCTGCTGCTGGTCCTCGGGGGTGTGCAGGATCGACAGGGTGGCGCAGACGCAATACACGAGGGCGTATCGGGATTCCGAGGTATAGGTGCGGATGTCACCGTGCACCGGCTCGACGTCGCCGCCGTCCTTCAGTTTGACGCGCAGTGCGTCCAGCATCTCCGGTGAGGAGTCCACGCCGGTCACCCGGCCGATACGCGCGGAGAGCGGGAGGGCTATCCGCCCCGTGCCGACGCCGAACTCAAGGGCTCCCGTCCCGGGTGCGGGATGGAGGGCCGCCAGCCCTTCCACCGCCTCATCGGTAATCCCGTCATCCGGGATCAGCCGGTCGTACCAGCCCTTGAACTGTCGCCCATAGCCAATGTCTTCAACCCCGTTTTGCACCCGAGCTTCCTCTCATTATCCCCACTGCCGGTGCCGATGGGAACGTCGCGAAGCCGAGGAGCTGGAACGAGGCAAGACGTGATTCGCCAACAAGGCGGCGCGGGATCACCGCAGCCGTCTGCATGGTTGGTCAGACCAGCAGTTCCTGTCGATCCAGTGAGGACGCCTCAACGGAGCGTGTGGGGGGGTACTTACATTTGAGACAATATCAGGTCGCTATGGCCTGTCCAATGAATTTTCGGCGGCCCGCTCCACGCCACCGAGCGCACCCTGTACGTCACTTGACGGAGCATCACGCATCACTCTCCGCATTTACCGGCGGGGCCGTTTCCGAATGGCACGGGCGTGGGCGCCAGGCCGGGTGCACTGTGTATACCGAAACACCGCCGAAGGGTGGAGAGAGCTGCCATATAGCCGGACATGCCGTGCACACCGGGCCCCGGCGGAGTGGCCGAGGAGCACAGGAAGACCCCGGGCAGCGGTGTCCGGTAAGGGTCGATGCGGGGAACGGGCCGGACGAGGCTCTGATACAGCGTCATGGCGCCGGAACCGATGTCCCCGCCCACGTAGTTGGGGTTGTACGCCTCATAGTGGGCAGCCGCCGTCGAGCGGTGGGCGAGGACCGTGTCCCCGAAGCCCGGGGCGTAGCGCTCGATGCGGGCGCGCACCAGCTCGTAGGGGTCGGTGGGATCGCCGTTCGGCACATGCGCGTAGGCCCACACGGGGCGCTTGCCGGGCAGCGCGCGGCCGGGGTCGGCCACCGCCGGGTCCACGAGGAGGACGAAGGGCTCGCCGGTCCGCACCCCGCGCGCGGTCAGGGTCTCCTGCCGGACGATCTCGGCACGGGTGCCGCCCAGATGCACCGTTCCGGCCAGCCCCACCGCCGGGTCGGCCCAGGGAATCGGCTCGGAGACCAGGAAGTCGACCTTGGCGGCGCCCGGGCCGTAGCGGAAACGCTCCAGGGCGCGGGCGTAGGCGCGGGGCAGCCGGCCGCCGGCCAGGGCCAGGAAGCCCTTCGGGCTGGTGTCGAGCAACACCGCGCGGGCGCCGCGCAGTTGCTCCAGGTCCTCGATGGTGACCCCGGTGTGGAAGACGCCGCCGTGCGCGGTGATGTCCTGGGCCATCGCCTCGGCGAGGCGGCCGCTGCCGCCGCGCGGAAGGGGCCATCCCGTCCCGTGGGCGAGGTGGCCGAGCAGCAGGGCCACCGCGCCGGAGGCGAGGCTCGGCAGCTTGCCGACCGCGTGCGCGGCGACGCCGGTGAGCAGGGCGGCCGCCTCCTCGCCACGGAAGTGTGCCGCGCCGAGCCCGGTGCCGTGGACGGCCAGCCGGTGCGCCAGCAGCACGGCGGCCGCCGGGTCCCGCGGCAGCCCGCGCGGGCCGGAGAAGACCAGGTCGACGACGCCCGCGCTGTGCTCCCGCAGCGGGCCCATCAGCCGCCGCCAGCGGGGGCCGTCGACGCCCAGGTGCGCACAGGTCTCGGCCAGCGAGCGGTAGGCGAGGGCCGCGCGGCCGCCGTCCAGGGGGTGGGCGTAGCTGATCTCGGGGTGCAGGAGGTCGACCCCGCGGGCCGCCAGGTCGAACTCCCGGAAGAACGGCGAGGCGGCGGCCATGGGGTGGACGGCGGAGCACAGGTCGTGCACGACGCCGCTGTCGAAGAGCGGGGCGGTGCGCAGCCCGCCGCCGAGGGTCTCGGCCCCCTCGTAGAGCTCCACCGTCAGGCCGGCCCGGGCCAGGACCACCCCGGCCGCCAGCCCGTTGGGCCCGGTGCCCACGATCGCCACGTCGGCGGTGCTCACCAGCGCTCCTCCTGGGTGATCGGCCGCAGGCGCACGGTCTGTTCGGTGAGGCCGGCGTACGCGGGCCAGCCGATCGCGAGGGCGGGCGGCGGTGCCCAGGGTTCCATGGGCACGGGGGCGGCCGCCGGGGCGGCCCGGCCGGGTCCGGCGTGCAGTTGCGAGCCCGCCAGCCGCCGGTAGAGCTCGTCGTGCTCCATCAGGTCCTGGTGGACGCCGGTGGCCCGGACCCGGCCGCCCTCCAGCACCACGATCTTCTCGGCGTCGATCACCGTGGAGATCCGGTGGGCGATGGCGATGACCGCGCACTGCCGGGAGACCCGGCGCAGCACGTCGCGGAAGTCCCGCTCCGAGTCGGAGTCGAGATTGGAGGTGGCCTCGTCCAGCAGCATGACCGCGGGCTTCTGCAGCAGGGTGCGGGCGATGCACAGGCGCTGTCGCTGGCCGCCGGACAACCCGCTGCCCTGGTCGCCGAGTTCGGTGTCCAGGCCCTGCGGCAGCTGGGCGATCACGGTGGTGAGGCCGGCCATCTCCACCGCCTCCTGGATGTCGTACTCCGTCGCGTGCGGCTGGGCGTAGGTCAGGTTGTCGCGGACCGTGCCGCGCATGGCGGCGCTGTCCTGCTGGACGTAGCCGACCAGCCCGCGGACCGTGTCGAGCGGCAGCGCCTCGATGTTCTGCCCGCTGAGCTGGACGCGGCCGCCGTCCGCCGCGTAGAAGCGCTCGATCAGCTGGAACATGGTGGTCTTGCCCGCGCCGGACGGTCCGACGATCGCGGTCAGCCCGCGCGCCGGCACGGTGAACGAGACGCCCCGGAGCACCGGCGTGCGGTCCTCCTGCTTCCCGCGCCGGTAGGCGAACCGCACGTCGTGGAACTCCACCGCCGGGCGTTGCCGGGCGAGCGGTCCGAAGGCCGCGGGGGCCCGGCCGGCCGTCGCGCCGCCGCCCTCCTGGGGCAGCCGGGCCAGTTCGTCGACCCGCTGGATGGCGGCCCGGCCCTGGACGAACTGGCCCACCCCCATGAAGAACGTCACCAGGGGCGAGACCAGTTGGAAGAGGTACATGATGAACGAGGTGAGCGTGGCCATGTTCATCTCGCCGCGGGCCACCCAGGACATCCCGACGCCCACGACGACGGCCAGCGCGCCCTGCGTGCCGACGTTCATCGACGGCATGAGCAGGGCGTTGAAGGCGTTGACCCGGATGCCCGAACGCCGCGCCTGGTCGGCCAGCCTGCCGATCCGGGCGGCCTCGCGGGGCTCGGCGCGGGAGGCCTTGACCGTGGGCAGCGCGGAGAGCACCCGCTGGATGTCGCTCGCGAATTCGCCGGTGTCGTCGCGGTTCTCCAGGGCGACCTTGCGCAGCTTGCGGGCGAGCGCGAGGGACAGGACGCTGGCGGCTCCCAGGCAGCTCATGGTGATGAGCATCAGCCAGGTGTCGATGAGGAACATCAGGACGACGCCGCCGATGACCGTGGCACCGCTGATGATCAGTTGGGCCAGGCTCTGCGAAAGGGCGATTTTCACCAGTGAGGTATCGGTGACCGTGCGGGTGAAGATATCGCCCTGGGATTGTTTTCCGAATGCGGTGAGATCGGCGCGCAGCAGCCGGCCGGTCAGGATCTCTCGGACGTCGAAGACGATATTCTCCCCGGCCCGGCCGATAATGTAGGCCTGGAGCGAGGAAAAGAGGGCGCCCGCGCAGAAGAGCCCGACGAGCTGGGCGATGGGTTGTGCCAGCGACTCGTCGCGGCCCGCCGCCGCGATCAGTTTGCCGATGGCCCAGGGCTGGGTGAGCGAGGCGGCGACCCCGAGCAGCCCCAGCAGCACGCCCGTGACCAGCAGCGTGGTGTGTTGTCGAAAGACACCGGCCACCGACTCGGCGCCGTTTTCGGTCCCGCCTCTCAGGCTCGCTCTGTGCGCATGACCCGCCATGAGTGCTCCCCCCGTTTTGACGACAGTCGCTTTTTTGCGCGCGACAGCCCGGTCTGCTGGGGATTCGTCGTCAAGGTGTTCGAAGCTAGCACGCCGTCCGGTATCAAGTTATGGGTTACTTGATGTGCCGGCGCGGCACCCTCGGGCAAAAGGCAGCAGTGCGCGAAAGGCGTCAGTTAAGTGCTGCGCTGCTTACTTGGGAAGCGGTCGCATACGGCCTGCCGAGCACCCTGGAGGACGGCCGGCCGGTGCGGCCGCAGGCACCGACCGCACCGCGGGTGCCGCCCGGTGGGCGGCACCCGCGGTGGGCGTGGAGCGCGCCAAGGATTCGCCCTCCACCCGATGAGGTACTTTTCCGGCCGGGGCGCCCCGTCCGATGACGCCGCGTCCCGCCCTAGAAACCACGGGTGCGCTTGGCGGCGCGGCGGCCGGCGGCGGCCTCCTCGACGCCGGGCGCGCGCAGGAACAGCCGGGCGATCTCGGCACCGAGGTTCACCCCGACGGCGATGGCGAGCGCCAGCGAGGCGGCCTGCACCAGGGACGGCAGCCCCTGCGCCAGATGCCCCTGGGCGAAGTTGAGCAGACCGAAGTACGTGGCGCTACCGGGCAGCAGCGGGCCGATGGCCGCCGTGACGTACGGCAGCGCCGACGCGTAGCGGTAGCGGGAGAGCAACTGCCCGAAGAGTCCGACCACGCCGGCGGCGATGGCGGTGGCCGGCACCACATTGATGTCGGCGCGGTGCACGAGGGTGCCGTAGACGACCCAGGCGACCCCGCCGTTCAGCGTCGCGAACGCCACGGTGTTGCGTTCCTGTTGGAGCAGCACACAGAAGGCCAGCGCCAGCAGCATGGCGGCGATGATCTGGACCGTCGGCGCGTTGTACTGACCCAGCGCCTGCTCCGGGTTGAGCCGCCGCAGGGCGGGGTTCAGCTGCAGACCGATATAGAGCACGCTGAGCACGCCGACGACGATGCCGACGATGAGATAGCCGACCTCCAGCAGACGTGCGGCGGCGGTGATGTAGTAGCCCGTCAGCCCGTCGTGCACACCGGCGACCAGGGCCCGCCCCGGGATCAGCGCGAACAGCCCACCGGTGATCACCGCGGACGCCTGGATGCTGGCGTGCGCCAGACCGAAGGCGACGCCGACCGCGGCGGGCGGCATCGCGGCGACCACGAACTGGTAGAACTCCGGCAGCCCGCGCCCGGAGGCGAGCCAGGCCAGCCGGTCGCCGAGCATCGAGCCCACCGCGGCCGCGACGAACACCAGTTCCTGACCGCCGACCAGCATCGAGGCCGCGCCGGACAGCAGCCCGGAGGCCAGGGTCAGCGCCCAGCTGGGGTACGGGTGGCGGTTACGCCGGATCTCGGCGAGACCGCGGTAGGCCTCCTCAAGGGTGATGCCCTCCGAGGCGATGTCGTCGACGAGCCGGAAGACCGCGGACAGCCGGTTGTAGTCGACGCCGCGGCGCCGGACCGTGCGGCTGGCCGTCACCGGGTCGTCGACCAGCGAGGGCTGGTAGGAGATCGACAGCAGGGTGAACGTGACGGTCGGCTCGACGCGCTCCAGCCCGTAGGCGTGCGCCACACCGAACATCGCGGCCTCGACGTCCTCCGCGCCCTCGCCGCCGGCCAGCAGGATCTCGCCGATACGCAGCGTCAGGTCGAGGACGCGGGGAACGGCCGGACCGGTCTCCTCGTCGTCGCGCTCCGGGCGCTCGGGCACCGGCCGCTCCCCCACCGGCATCCGCAGCATCGTGCGCATCCGGTCCTGCCAGGGCGCCTCCTTGGTGAGGCGGACGACCGGTATGCCGTGCGGCGGGGTGAAGGCGGCGCCCATGGCGGTGGCGCCGACGGGCATCGGGTGCTGGCCGGTGGTGCTGCTGGGCGGCGTGAACGCCGAGCCCTCCTGCTCGGCCGGCGTCTCCGGGCGCAGCCCGGCGGGCAGCGCGAACTCCGAGGTGGGATGCTCCTCCTCGGGGGCCGGCGGGTACGGCACGCCCAGCGGCGGGGTGAAGGCGCTGTGCGCCTCGTCCGACGCGGGCTTGCGCTCCTCGGGGGCGGCGCCGCGGTCCGGGGCACCGCTGCCGCCGCTGCTGCCGCTGGTACCGCGCTGGCCGCGCTGTGGGTCCGACGCCACGGATCTTCGCTCCTCGTAAGCCTCCTGACGGATGTCAAGGACACGATGCCTGATGGCCGTGCGCTGCGCTTCCTTGGGGCGGGCGTTTTCGGCTGTGGCGCCGTGCGGATCGGAGGAAGTCACCCCTTTCGCCTGCCCAGGGCCCCGGGGAGCAAGCACCGCGGGCGGCCTCCCGGGGGAGGCGGGCGGAGGCGAAGGGTGTGGCGCGGCGTGGCAGGGAGCCCGGCGGCGGGGCCGGGCGCGCGGTCAGCGCTTGGCGTGCCGGCCGCGGCGCGAGGGCTCGGCGGGGGCGCCGCCCCCGTGGGTGTCCGGCGCGCTGCCTTCCTTCTTGGCCTTGCCGCGCGCCCGGAGGAACTCGATGGCGATCGGCACCACCGAGACCAGCACGATCGCGATGAGGATCAGCTCGATGTTCTTGTGGACGAAGGCGACGTTGCCGAGCAGGGCGCCGAGCAGCGTGACCCCGGCGCCCCACAGGACACCGCCGACGACGTTGAAGGTGATGAAGGAGCGGTAGTTCATCCGGCTCACACCGGCGATGATCGGCGTGAACGTCCGCACGATCGGCACGAAGCGGGCCAGGATCAGCGACTTGGGGCCGTACTTCTCGAAGAACTCGTGCGCCTTCTCGACGTTCTCCTGCTTGAAGAGGCGGGAGTCGGGGCGCTTGAAGAGCGAGGGGCCGACCTTGCGGCCGAAGAGGTAGCCCACCTGATCGCCGATGACGGCCGCGAGCACGATCAGGAAGCACACCAGCGCCAGCGGCTGGTCCAGCTTGTTCGTCGTCACCAGCAGGCCCGTGGTGAACAGCAGCGCGTCACCCGGCAGGAAGAAGCCGATCAGCAGGCCGGACTCCGCGAAGACGATGACCAGGACGCCGATCAGGCCGAAGGTCGCGATCAGATAGTCCGGGTCCAGCCACTGGGGGCCGAGCGCGAGAGTATTCACGGGGTGAAGGCTCCTGGGTCGAGGGCGCCGGATCGTGCGGTGCGACGAGCGAAGCGACGGGGTGCAGGCGCGTGTGCGGGCCCAAAGCTATCAACGCCGGACGGCACGTCGTGGTTCCAGGCGGGCGCCCGCGCCCCCACCCGACGGCCCCCGACCGCTGGCCGCGGGCCCCGGACCGGGTGATGCTGGCCACGAGGAGGTGTGCGGCATGGGCATCGAGGAGTACGGCGGCGGGCAGCACGCCCAGTCCGACGTCCTGGTGGTGACGACCAACGACGTCCCGGGGTTTCACGTGGAACGGGTGATCGGCGAGGTCTTCGGCCTGACGGTGCGCTCGCGGCACCTCGGCAGCCAGATCGGCGCGGGCCTGAAGTCGATGATCGGCGGCGAGCTGCGGGGCCTGACCAAGACCCTGGTCGAGACCCGTAACCAGGCGATGGAGCGGCTGGTGGAGCAGGCCCGCTCGCGGGGTGCGAACGCGGTGCTGATGTTCCGCTTCGATGTGACGGAGGCCGCGGACGTGGGCACCGAGGTGTGCGCCTACGGCACGGCCGTGGTGCTCTCCCCGCTGAGCTGAGCGCGCCGGCGCGGCACCGTCCGGGCCGGGGCGCGAGTGCCCGGCCCGGACGGCTCACAGCCGGCGGACGGCGTTGGCCGGCATCGCGTCGCGCAGGTACACCGCGAGGCCGGGCCGGATGGCCTCGTAGGTGGCGGTGAACCGCTCGTCCGTGACGTACATCTCGCCGAGCCCGGCATGCGTCTCGTGGCTGCACCCGTAGTACGCGCCGCTGATGAACCGCCGGTGCTCCTCGGCGACGTCCATGGCCTCGGCGGCGTCCGCCGGCACGCCCCGGAGGTCGTGCCGGCGCCGCAGATGGTCCTGCGGGTCCGCGTCCGGATCGTCCAGGAGGACCGCGACCTCATCGAGCGGGAACCCGAGCTCCCGGTAGAAGAGGATCTGCTGCAGCCGGTCCAGGTCGTCCTCGCCGTAGCGGCGGTGACCTGCGGGGCTGCGCTCACCGGGCGGCAGCAGCCCGATCTCGTCGTAGTGGTGCAAGGTACGCACGGTGATCCCGGCGAGGCCGGCCACCTGCCCTACCGGATAGCTCACGTCCGCTCCCTCCTCGGTACGCACCCCACGATGGCTCCTCACGCCGCGTGAGGGGCAAGTCCGGATCCTGGAATACGGGGAGCGGGCCGCACACGGGTGAGATCCTGCCGCTCATGCTGGGGATAACGGATCTGTCCACCTATCTGGTGGGGCTGGCGCTGATCATTCTGCTGCCGGGCCCGAACTCGCTCTATGTCGTGTCGGTGGCCGCCCGGCGCGGCCCGCGGGTGGCCTACCGGGCGGCGGCCGGTGTGCTGTGCGGCGACACCGTGCTGATGACGCTGTCGGCGGGCGGGGTGGCCTCGCTGCTGCAGACCAGCCCGGTGCTGTTCGCCGTCGTCAAGTTCGCCGGCGCGGGCTATCTGACGTGGCTGGCGGCCGGGATGCTACGCGGCGCCTGGGCGCTGTGGCGCGGCCGTCAGGACCGCCGGGACCAAGAGGCGGAGCGGGCGCCGCGGGCGGCGAAGGAGGCCGTCGAGCGGCCGTACCGCCGGGCGCTGGTGGTCAGTCTGCTCAACCCGAAGGCGATCTTGTTCTTCATCTCCTTCTTCGTGCAGTTCGTGGACCCCTCGTACGCCCATCCGGTGCTGTCGTTCCTGACGCTGGGCGCCTGGGCACAGCTGTTCAGCCTCACGTATCTGTCGGTCCTGATCTTCAGCGGGACGTATCTGGCGGCGACCTTCCGCCGGCGCCGGCGACTGACGGCCGGGCTGTCGGCGGGCGCCGGGGCGGCGTTCCTCGGCTTCGCGGCGAAGCTGTCGCTGGCGAGCGCGGGCTAGCGCGGGCTGGGCGACTCGTACGGGACGGGTGCGGGCGGGTGGCGGTCCTCCGGGGCGGCCGCCCGCCCGCACCCGCTTCCACTGGGTGAGCCCTGGAGGCCACCCGCCCCTGATGCCCTTATTGTCGGGTTTCAGGAGGTACGCCCATGCCCGACCATGACGTCACGGTCGCCGTCATCTACTACTCCTCGACGGGCACCGTCGCCGAGCTCGCCCGGCTGATCGCCGACGCCGCCGAGCACGCCGGGGCGGACGTACGGCTGCGCCGGACCGCGGAACTCGCCCCGCAGACCGCGATCGACGCCAACCCGGCCTGGGCGGCGAACGCCGCCGCCACCGCCGACATCATGGAGGCCACGCCCGAGGACATGCTGTGGGCGGACGCGGTGCTCTTCGGCACCCCCACCCGCTTCGGCAATGTGAGCTCACAGCTCAAGCAGTTCCTCGACACCCTGGGCGGCCTCTGGCAGCAGGGCCGGCTGGCCGACAAGGTCTACAGCGGCTTCACCGCGAGCGCCACCCGGCACGGCGGCCAGGAGTCCACCCTGCTCGCGCTGTACCAGACCATCCACCACTTCGGCGGCATCCTCGTGACGCCGGGCTACACCGACCCGGCGAAGTTCTCCGACGGCAATCCCTACGGCACTTCGCACGTCGGCGGCCCGGACTCGCCGCTCGACGACGACGCCCGCACCGCCGCCCGCATCCAGGCGGTGCGCGTCGTGAAGTTCACCAAGGCCATCAAGCGCGGCCTTTCTCCGGCCAGTTGACGGGTAGTGGCGACAACATGACTCTGCACAAAGGCGCATCGGCATCCGACCGCAAGCAGACCGGGCACCCGGTCAACCCCTTCTACGGCGAGGCCGACCCGGTCGCCGGGATGGAGACCGCACCCCCGCAGCACACCCTGCCCGACGGCCCGCTCGCCCCGCACAACGCCTATCAGTTCGTGCACGACGAGCTGATGCTGGACGGCAACTCCCGGCTGAACCTGGCGACGTTCGTCACGACCTGGATGGAGCCGCAGGCCGGCGTCCTGATGGCGGAGTGCCGGGACAAGAACATGATCGACAAGGACGAGTACCCGCGCACCGCCGAACTCGAGAAGCGGTGCGTGGCCATGCTCTCCGACCTGTGGCACGCCCCCGACCCCTCGGCCGCCGTCGGCTGCTCCACCACGGGGTCGAGCGAGGCCTGCATGCTCGCCGGGATGGCCTTCAAACGGCGCTGGATGCAGCGCAACAAGGACCGCTATCCGGGCAGCGCCCGGCCCAACCTCGTCATGGGCGCCAACGTCCAGGTCTGCTGGGAGAAGTTCTGCAACTTCTGGGAGGTCGAGGCGCGCACCGTCCCGATGGAGGGCGACCGCTTCCATCTGGACGCGGCCTCGGCCGCCGAGCTGTGCGACGAGAACACCATCGGCGTCGTGGCGATCCTCGGCTCGACCTTCGACGGGTCCTACGAGCCGGTGGCCGACATCTGCGCGGCCCTCGACGACCTCCAGGAGAAGCGGGGCTGGGACATCCCGGTCCATGTGGACGGCGCGTCCGGCGCCATGATCGCGCCCTTCCTCGACCCCGAGCTGATGTGGGACTTCCGGCTGCCGCGGGTCGCCTCCATCAACACCTCGGGGCACAAATACGGACTGGTCTACCCGGGCGTCGGCTGGGCGCTGTGGCGCGACACGGCGGCGCTGCCCGAGGAGCTGGTCTTCCGGGTCAACTACCTGGGCGGCGACATGCCGACCTTCGCCCTCAACTTCTCCCGGCCCGGCGCCCAGGTCGCCGCGCAGTACTACACCTTCCTGCGGCTCGGCCGGGCCGGATTCCGCGCCGTCCAGCAGGCCACCCGCGACGTGGCCTGCTCGATGGCCGAACGGATCGGCGCGCTGGGCGACTTCCGGCTGCTCACCAAGGGCGACCAGCTGCCGGTCTTCGCCTTCACCACCGCCGACCACGTCACCGCGTTCGACGTCTTCGACGTGTCCCGGCGGATGCGGGAGCGCGGCTGGCTGGTGCCCGCCTACACCTTCCCCCCGAACCGCGAGGACCTGTCCGTCCTGCGGGTGGTCTGCCGCAACGGCTTCTCCATGGACCTCGCCGACCTCTTCCTCGCGGACCTGGAGCAGCTGCTGACCGAACTCCGCGAGCAGCCGGGCCCGATGCAGCGCCCGGAGAACGTCGCCACGGCGTTCCACCACTGAGGACGCCGCGGCACCGCTGATCTCGCCGATGCGGCCGCGCCGATCCCGCCCCCAGGCGTGCGGAGGGCGGTGACCGTACTCCGCCTCGCCCGTTCAGTGGGACGACGAGGGGAAGACGCCCACCACGCCGGTGTCGAGCATCCGCTGTTCCCGTCCCTTGGTGAGCGTCAGGGGCGCCGCGCTTCCCGCGGGGCCCGTGTGGGCCTGCCAGCCACCGCCCACGTCGCGGAGATGATCGCCCGTCTTCGCCGCGGCGCTCCAGGAGCCGGACCCCGGACGGAGGGTGAGCGTGCGGGGGGTGGCGCCGAGGTCGAGTGCGCAGTGCCCGGTCGCCCCCCGGTCCGTGCGGCTGTGCCGGTGCGTGACCTCGGCGGCACCGCCGGGGGCGAACCAGGCGTCGGCGACCGCCCAGCCCGCTCCGGGGGCGGCGGCCGCGCTCTGCCCGCCCGAGGAGAGGCTCACCACGGTGGTCTCGTAGCTCCTCTCCTCGCAGGAGGCCGTTGCCGGGCCCACGGCCCGGGTCACGAGCACCCGGGTGCCGTCCGGGCTGATGGCACGGAAGCTGTTGCCCGGGTCCCGGCGGAGGACGGGTGCCGCGGTGCCGTCCGCCGACAACCGGTACAGGCCGTCCGCGTCCTTGCCGTTGTTGTCGTACAGGGCGGTGACGTACGTGACGAGCCCGTCCCCCTGCCAGGAGGCCAGGGGGCGGTAGGCGGGCGTCTCCAGCAGGCTCGGCGAATGGGGCGGCAGTCCCTTGAACGTCCGCTTCACCCGTGCGCCGCCGTTGACCGGGTAGGACCACAGGTCCGCCCCGCCGAACGCCGAGGAGATCAGCTCGTCCCCGAGGAAGGCGACATCGCAGGCGTTGCACTCCCAGGAGTGGGCGTCCCCGGTGCGCAGGTTCGTGAGGTGGATCGTGCCGGAGGGCTCGTACCCGGCGAGCGAACCGGCGGTGCCCGGGTCGTCGATCTCGGTCCAGGCGAGCTGGCTCCGGTCCCGGGACCAGACGACTGTCCCGGGCTTCTTCGCGCCCGCGACGGTCGCGAGGACCCGCGGCTTTCCCTGTGGCGTCGACAGCACCTCGACACGGGTGGCGGTGACCCAGGCCATGGGCCGGAACACGGAAGCCGGGGCGGGCGAACCGGTGAGCCTGGCACACCGGCCGCGGGCGGCGCCGTCCTGGGGAGAGGTGGTGGTGACGCAGACGGTCCGTGGCCGGCTCGCGGTCAGCGTGCAGGACGCCGACGCGGGGCCGCCGTCGCATCCCCAGTAGATCAGGCTGGTACCGGCGGGCAGAGGATCGGCCGGCCGCACCTCGACCGGCCCCCGGGTGCCCTTCTTGGGGTGGACGACGGTGGTGCAGTCCGTCGTGCCGCCGGACACCTCGCACCCGTTCTCCTCCTTTCCCGGCATGTGGGCTTCCAGGACGTCGGTGTGCACGACGACCCGTACGGGAACGGTCCCTTCTCCCGCGCGGTGCTGGGTGAGGACCACCCCCGCCGCGGTCGTGGCGAGCAGACCGCCGCCGATGACGACCTTGGCGGTGAGCCCGAGCCCGGCGGTGTGCCCGCCGGTGGCCGTGGCCGCCGCGGTACCGGGGTCCGCGGGCGGGGCGGCGTGCGCGGGCGCGCCCTGGCTCGCGGCCGACGACGGGTCGTGGACCGCGGCATGGCCGTCCGCGGGAGCCGCGCCGGTGTGCGCGCCGCCGGACAGCCCCCCGTCAGGCGGCGCGGTGGTGGTGGCCTGGGGTCCGCACAGATGCTGCGCGTGCTGCGCGGAGGCGGCTCCCCCGTGGTTGCCCAAGTGTTTCCAGAGTTCACCCGCCGCGGCGAACGCCACCGCCGCGGCCGCCCGCTTTCCCGAGACCAGCTGCCGGATGCCGTCCTCGTGGGTCAGATAGGCCAGTGCCTTTCCGTCCCCGGCCTGTTCGGCGGCCTGCCTGCCCCGTTCCAGGATCCGCCCCCAGGCCCCCAGACGCAGGGAGCGGGCCGCCGCGGGGGCCGCCGCCCGGGCCAGCCGCGCCCCCGCCTGTGGTGCGTGCGCCCGGGACGCCGCCTCGATCACCGCGGTGATCAGTGCCTGCCCGGCGGCCACCTGGGCCGGATCCCGGTCGGCGGAGTCGGCCCACCGCGCCATCCGCTCGGCGAGGTCGACCAGTTCGGGGGGCCCGGGCCGCAGCGAGGCGAGAGAAGTGGTGCCCAGGTCGGGGGACACCCGGTAGCCGTGGCCGGTGGCGACGGCCAGTCCGGTGGCGACCAGCCGCTCGCACCGCCCGGGAACATCGCCGCCGCCGCCCAGCTCGCTCAGCAGCGCGGTGCCCACGCCCCCCTGACCGGCCAGCGCCAACAGCGCCATGAGGTCGCTGTCCCGCTCCGACAGTCCCGCCAGCAGTCCGGGCAGCACCGCCTCCAGCTCCGCGGCACGCGCCAGGCGTCCGTCGGCGGCGGCGCGCAGGAGCTGCAGCGGAGACCCGGACGTCGCCCGCCACAGCGCCTCGGCCACCGCCTCCTCGTCATCGCCGAGGGGACGGCCCAGTGCCTGGGCGAGCAGCGCCGTGGCGCCGTCGTGCCGCAGCCCGTCGAGCGCCAGGGAACGCCCCCGGCCCCACAGCGTGCGACGCACCCCCGAGGAGAGCACGGGGGCGTCGGGGAAGGTGTCGAGCAGGCCGTCCAGCTCGTCCGACGCGCAGTCGAGGTCGTCGAGGACCACCGCGACGTCCACACCGGACATCAGGCGTCGCAGTTCGGTGCGGGACGGATGGTAGCCGGGAGCGTCGTAGCACGCCTCGAACACGTCCTGCAGCACATCGCCCACCTCACGGCCCGCGGCGTCGACGAACGCCACCTCGCCGGCCTCGGCGCGGCGGTGCGCCGCCAGGCGTAACAGGGTGCTCTTGCCGACACCCGCCGGCCCCGACACCTGAGCGGCGCCGTCGTCGTCCAGGGCAGCGGTGACCGTGGAGAGTTCCGCGTCCCGGCCGACCGCGGACCGCGGCCGGCGCGGCAGCAGAGCGACGGACTCCCGCCGGCGTGGCACCGGCCGTTCGCCTTCCCGCACGACGGTGACGACGGAACGCTCGGCGGAGACCACGATGTTGTGGTCGCCCACCACGATCTGGCCGCGCACGTCCCCGCTGATCCGTACCCGGCGATCGCCTCCGGGCGTCATCCGGCGCCCTCCTCCCCGAAGTGCCGCCGGAACTCCGCCACGACGCCGTCACCGGCCTGCTGGACGAGACGGCCGACAACGGGATGGACGATCAGGCTCGTCACCGCGCCGGCCAGTGCGGGAAGCTGCCGCGCGAACCAGCCCCTGACGTACACCATGACCGGTACATCGGGCTCCCCGTCCGCGACGGCCTCCTCCAGCTCCGCCAGTCGTTCGGCGCCACGCCCGCTCTGCGGGTCGTCCAGCGCCGCCAGCCGGTCGCGCACCAGGGCGAACTCCGCCCGCAGCGCCTCCAGTTCGTCCTGGTCCACCTCGGGCGCCCGGGGTGGACCTCCGGTGGCACCGACCACCTTGTTGCCGTCCCCGGCAACCAACTGCCCCGTGAAGTCACCCGTCTTGATCCGATTGACCTTGCGGTCCCTCACGATGCCCCCCTTCATGCAGGAAGATCCGGTCTTGTACCTGCCGACCGGTATGCCCGCAGCATAGGGAGACCCAGTGGTATGTGAAGGGTATTCAGCTGAAATTATGGTTTTCCGGATGAAGGGTCGAGAAGGTGGGTGCCTTGACCGGAACGGCCGGGAACGCCCCGGCGTCGGTGCGCGGGCCCGGCCCGGAAGGACTCCGCCCTGGCGACCGCCCGGGCGCACACCGGGCCGGCGGCCACACCGCGCCACGACACCGGTCTCCTCCGGACGGTGCCGCTCCCTACCCCTGCCGGCCCGCCCGCTCCTCGTCCACCAGGGCGAAGGCCGTCTTGCCGTCCAGGGACTCGCGGAGGATGTCGGCGTGGCCGGCGTGCCGGGCCGTCTCCTCGATCAGGTGCAGCAGCAGCCAGCGCATCGACTGCCGGGCCTCGGGCGGGTACCACGGCGCCTCGGGCAGCGGGAAGGTCTCGTCCAGGCTCGGCAGGGCGCGCACGAACTCCTCGGTGCGCCGGGCGACCTTGTCCCAGAACGCCAGCATCTCGGGCACGCTCTCGTCGTCCCCGGCCTCGAAGCTCAGATGCCAGGTGTCCATGGTCCGCTGGATGGTGTGCGGCCGCTGCTGGGCGGTTTCGATCCAGCCCTGCTCGGTCTCCGCGACATGCTTGATCAGCCCGGCCGTCGTCAGTGCGCTCACGCACGGGCGGTGGCGGGCCTGCTCCTCGGTCAGTCCCAGGACGGACCGCCGCAGCCCGCCGCGCTGGGCCTCCAGGAAGGCCAGCAGCGCGCCGACCTCGTCACCGTGTGCCTCGGCAGGAACGTGAGTGGGCATGGATTCGCCTTTCGTGGGATCCCCCGGCGGCCGGCCGTCTCGCCGTCCGCCTTTCGACCTCACTCACGCTAGAAGCCCTTGCGGTCAGCTTCTGTCCTCGACTCGCGACCGGTCGGCGCGGGCCCCGCGCGCGGGGCCTCCGCTCAGAACGGGAACCGCGACCGGCCGTGCTGGATGGAGATCCACTTGGTGGTGGTGAACGCCTCCACCATCGCGTCGCCGTTCAGCCGCCCGACACCGGAGCTCTTCGCGCCGCCGAACGGCACGATCGGCTCGTCGTGCACCGTGGCGTCGTTGACGTGGAACATCCCGGTCTCGATCCGCTTGGCGAACCGCACCCCGCGCTCGATGTCACCGGTGTGCACGGCGCCGCTGAGTCCGTACGGCGTCGCGTTGGTGAGCCGCACCGCCTCCTCGTCACCGTCGAACGGCACCAGCAGCACCACGGGACCGAAGATCTCCTGCCGGAGCAGCGGGGAGTCCGCCGGCAGCCCGCCGAGCACGCTCGGCGCGACCAGCGTGCCCCGGGTCTCGCCCCGGAGCAGCGCCGCGGCACCGTCGGCGACGGCCCGGTCCACCAGCGCGGTGACGGCCTCGGCCTGGCCCTCGTTGATCAGCGGCCCGATGTGTGTCCGCGGGTCGGTGGGGTCGCCCACCGTCAGGCCGCGGACCTTGGCGACGAACTTCTCGGTGAACTCCCGCTCCACGGCGCGGTCCACCAGCACCCGGTTGGCGGCCATGCAGACCTGGCCCTGGTGGACGAAGCGGCTGAAGACCGCGGCGTCGACCGCGTAGTCCACATCGGCGTCGTCGAGAACGACCAGCGCGCTGTTGCCGCCCAGCTCCAGCACGGCGTGCTTGAAGTGCGCCGCGGCGACCGTCGCGACATGCCGGCCGACCTTCTCGGATCCGGTGAAGGAGATCGTCTTGGGCACCGGGTGCTCCAGGAGCGCGTCGCCGATCTCGGCGATGTCGGTGACGACGACATTGAGTACGCCCGCCGGCAGCCCGGCCTCCTCGAAGATCCTGGCGACCAGGCCGCCGCCGCAGATCGGGGTGTTCTGGTGCGGCTTGAGGACGACGGCGTTGCCGAGCGCGAGGGCCGGCGCGACGGACTTGACCGACAGCAGGAACGGGAAGTTGAACGGGCTGATGACGCTGACGACGCCGACCGGGAGCCGGTAGAGGCGGTTCTCCTTGCCGTCGATCGGCGAGGGGAGGATGCGGCCCTCGGCGCGCAGCGCCAGCTGCACCGCCTCGCGCAGGAACTCCTTGGCCAGGTGCAGCTCGAAGCCCACCTTGGCGTGCGTGCCGCCGACCTCGGCGGCGATCGCCTCGGCCAGCTCCGCCTCGCGGTCGTCGATGATCCGCAGCGCCCGCTCGAAGACCAGCCGGCGGCTGTAGGGGTTGGTGTCGCCCCAGGCCCGCTGGGCGCGCTCGGCGGCGCGGTAGGCCTGGTCGATCTCCTCGACGGTGGCCACCGGTATGGAGGTCAGCTTCTCGCCGTTATAGGGATTGAAGTCGACGATGTCCCATGAGCCGCTGCCCGAGCGCCACTCACCGTCGATGAACTGATACGCCAACTCGTCGAAGTAGGACATGCCATCCCGATCTGGAGAACAGGGCGCTCAGGGCGCCGCATTGGGGGGTGCTGACTCCTGATGGCACGCCATCCTACCGACGCGTCACATCAGTTGGAGCAGCCCACGCAGCAGGTCCCTGGTCTCGGCCGGATTCGGCCCCTCTTCCTGGAGGCGGTCCATCACCCGCCCGTACTGCGCCACCTCTTCGGGCTTGTCCACATAGAGGGCGCTCGTCAGCTGCTCCAGATACACCACGTCCGGCAGCCCCGACTCCTGGAAGCCGAGCATGGTGAACGCGCCGCTCTCACCCGCGTGCCCGCCCAGGCTGAAGGGCATCACCTGGAGCCGCACATTGGGCCGCTCGGACACCTCGATCAGATGCTTCATCTGCTCACGCATCACCGCGCGTTCGCCGTAGGGGCGGCGCAGCGCCGCGTCGTCCAGCACACAGTGGAACTGCGCCGACCGCTCGGCCACCAGCAGCTTCTGGCGCTCCATGCGCAGCGCGACACGGCGCTCGATCTCGGCCGGACCGGCGTCCGGCATGCCGCGTCTGACGACGGCCTGGGCGTAGTCCTCCGTCTGCAACAGCCCGTGCACGAACTGGACTTCATAGACCCGTAGCAGCGAGGTGGCGCCTTCCAGACCGACATACGTCTGGAACCATCCGGGCAGTACGTCGGTGTAACTGTGCCACCAGCCCGCCACGTTGGCTTCCCGCGCCAGGGACAGCAGCGCCTCGCGCTCCTGCGCGTCGCCGACCCCGTACAGGGTGAGCAGATCCTCCACATCACGTGCCTTGAAGCTCACGCGGCCCAACTCCATGCGGCTGATCTTCGATTCGGACGCACGGATCGAGTAGCCGGCCGCCTCGCGGGTTATCCCGCGCGACTCACGCAGCCGGCGGAGCTGCGACCCGAGCAGGATCCGCCGCACCACCGACCCGCTCGACTCACTTGCGGACACCTCTCCGACCCTCCCGTGACCCCACCCCGTCCAACAGAGGGCCGCAAGTCTGCCACGTCCGGGCTTCGTTGAGTGCTCATCCGGTTACAGATGTGTGAGGCCCCCGCAAGCCCTCCACACAAACATCGGGGAAGAATCCCCCTCGAACCGGTGCGGGTTCCCGCAATCGCGGCACGTGCACGTGCATCTGCCCTTGCATCTGTCTCGCACATTGGGAACCATGGGCGTCGCACGCATGCACGCTCGTGAAAGATCCGCCAGATCCGGCTGACCGGCCAGGGTCATGACGTCCGCGAACGCCAGGAGTGCCTCGCATGGGGACCAAGGTTTTGACCATGCTCGAGCCGTTATGGCAGGGCTTCCCTCCCGTCGACCCCCTGGCCGTCTCCGGATCCGCGTCCCGCACGCTCCCACCACGCTACGAATCGGTGCGCAGCGCACGGGCGTTCACCCGCGAGACCCTGCGCGGCTGGGATCTCGACGAGCTCTTCGACTCGGTCGCCCTGGTGGTCTCCGAACTCGTCACCAACGCCCTGCGGCACGCGGTCCTCGCCGCCCCGGAGCACCACGACGCCACCCCGCCGGCCCGGCTGCACCTGATGCGCTGGTCCACCCGGCTGGTCTGCGCCGTACGGGACCCGAGCGACGACTCCCCGGTGGCCGGCGAGGCGGACTTCGCCGCGGAGTCGGGGCGCGGGCTGTATCTGGTGGACTCCTTCAGCGACAGCTGGGGCTGGCACCCGCTGGCCGGGGCCGCGCACGGCAAGATCGTGTGGGCGCTGTTCCGGCTGCCGTAGCCGCTCCGCACACCGGGCGCACCGTCATGGGCGGGCGCCCGGTTGCCGTGTGCCCGCGGCCGATCGGGCCGCGCGGGCACTCAGTCCCGTACGAGGTGGTCGAACTCCCCGTCCTTGATGCCCAGCAGCATCGCCCGGACCTCGGCCGGCGTGTAGACGAGCGCGGGGCCGTCCGGGAAGCGGGAGTTGCGGACCGCGATGTCACCCCCGGGCAGCTTGGCGAACTCCACGCAGGAGCCCTGGGAGTTGCTGTGCCTGCTCTTCTGCCACGCCACCTCGTGGAGATCCGTGGCGGCCATGCCGTTGTATGCGTGGGGCACAGGGCTCTCCCAGTGATAAATGGTGTCAACTGCCCCGGAGCATAGCCGCGTTCTCATGCGGATGCATGCGCAGATGCACGTGCACGACAGCGGGTGCCGAGCCCGTCACAGCTCGTCGAGCGCCCTCCCGGACCGCTCCCCCAGGCCCCCCGCGCACCAGGTCCGCAGGCCACCCGCCACCTGCCCGCTCAGGGCACGGCGCGCCGGCGCCGGCTCCGTCACCTGATACGGATCACCGGGCCCGAAGCCCTCACGGACAGGGAAGAGACGTGTGCCACGCCCCCGGGGTTCCGGGGGCGTGGCACACGTCTCGCCGGCGGGCCGTCGTGGCCCCCGGGCTCCACCCCGGGGCCGCGGTCACGTCACCGGGACGGATACGGGAGCAGCGCCATCTCCCGGGCGTTCCTGACCGCGCGGGCCAGCTGCCGCTGCTGCCGGGCGCTGACCCGGGTGATCCGGCGGCTCCGGATTTTGCCGCGGTCGGAGAGGAACCTGCGCAGCAGGTCGGTGTCCTTGTAGTCGATGTACGTGACGCCCGCCGCATCCAGCGGGTTGCGGCGCGGGATGGGCGTGCGGCGCGGTTCGTGCCGACGGGGCATGGGAACGTCCTTGTGCGTGCGGGGTGGACGGCCGTCACCGGGGGGCGGGCGGCCGGCGTTACGAAACGGGGTCGAGCAGGGCGTCGAAGGCGGGCGGCAGGCTCTTCCAGGACGGCGGGCCGCCCGCGTACTCGGCGTCGGTGAGCAGACACGAGTCCAGCAGGGTGCGCAGGTTCTCGCGGTCCAGGCCGGGCGAGGTGAAGACCAGGTGCTGGGTGCGGTCGCCGTGCTCGGGGTGCCAGTCCAGCGCGGCCGCGGCCCGGCGCGTCGGCGGCACCAGCTCCCAGGCGGCGTCCGGCAGCGCGGCCAGCCACGGTCCGGCGCTCTCCACGCACAGCGCACCGCCGGCCGCGTCCCAGGACAGCAGCGTGTCCGGGCGGTCGGCCAGCCAGAACCGGCCCCGGCTGCGGGCGGCCGCGCAGGTCAGGTCCTCCAGCGCGGCGTAGAGGCGGCCGGGGTGGAAGGGACGGGTGTGCCGCCAGACCATGGTGCCCACGCCCTCCGCGTCGGCCTCCTGGGGCAGCAGCGCGCAGGCCGGGTGTTGCCGCGCCGCGGCCGCCGCCACATCGAAGCCGGCCGTCGCCGCGGCCGCCAACTCCTCCGCCTCGACGGGCACCTGGACGGCCGTCGGGTGCAGCTGGGCGAGCAGCGCGAGGTCGGTCGGATCCGCCTCCTCCTCCCCCGCCGCGATCGCCAGCACCGGGGCGTACTCCAGCTGCCGTGCCCAGGTGTCGGCGACGGTGCGCCGGTCGGAGGCCGCGGCCGCCAGGCCCGCCTCGGAAAGGTCGTCGCCGCAGCCGAGGCAGGGCAGCACCAGGGCCGGGTCGACGGCGGTGAGCACGCCGGTCAGCGCCAGATTCTCGCTGCCGCAGGAGGTGATCACCTCGGCCATGGCCTTGGGCTCGACCGAGTCCCACAGTTCGACGACCGCAAGCCGGCACGTCCGGCCGGCGGCCAGCCGCTCCAGCTCGGGCACCAGGTCCTCGCGCAGCGCACAGCAAGCGCAGTCGTTGACCAGCGGACCGTCCGCGATGCCGGCGTCGAGCGTGCCGCCGGCATCGCGGACGGTGCGCCGCACGGTGCCCTCGGTGGCCGAGGAGAGGTCGTGGTGGAGGGCGACGCTGCCGGGCACCGTGCGCAGCAGCCGCTCGACAGCGGCCCGCCGCGCGTCCGCGTGCAGGCCGCCGAGCAGCACGACGTCGAGCCGCTCCATCAGCGGTCCCGCTTGCCGTACCGGCGCTCGAACCGCTCGACGCGGCCCGCGGTGTCCAGCACCCGGGCGGCGCCCGTGTAGAAGGGGTGGCTCGCCGAGGAGATCTCGACGTCGATGACGGGATAGGTGTGGCCGTCCTCCCACTCGACCGTCTGCTCACCGGTCGCGGTCGAGCGGGTCAGGAAGGCGTGGCCGGCGGCCCGGTCGCGGAAGACGACGGGCCCGTAGGCGGGGTGGAGTGCGGTCTGCACGGTGCTCAGCGCTCCTCTCGGAAGTCGACGTGACGGCCGGCCACCGGGTCGTACTTGCGCAGTTCCAGGCGGTCGGGGTCGTTACGGCGGTTCTTGCGGGTGACGTAGGTGAAGCCCGTTCCGGCGGTGGACCGGAGCTTGACGACCGGGCGTAGTTCGTTGCGAGCCATGCGGTTAGTATACGGAAATGGTTTCCATTTTCAATAGGCCCTCATCAGGGGCTCCGACCGGAAGGACCGCACCATGTCCGCCCACTGCCAGCTGACCGGCCGCGCGCCGGGCTTCGGCAACGCCGTCTCCCACTCCCACCGCCGCACCCCGCGCCGCTTCGACCCCAACATCCAGCGCAAGCGCTACTGGCTGCCGAGCGAGGGCCGCCACATCCGGCTCACCCTGAGCGCCAGGGGTCTCAAGACCGTCGACGTCATCGGGATCGAGGCGGCCGTCGCCCGCATCCGCGCCCGGGGGGAGAAGGTCTGATGGCCAAGCAGAGCAAGATCGCCAAGGACGCGAAGCGCCGCGCGACCGTCGCCCGCTACGCGGCCCGCCGCGCCGTCCTCAAGGCCGTGATCCGCAGCTCGCACACCCCCGAGGAGGAGCGCACCGCCGCCCGCCGGGAGCTGTCCCGCCAGCCACGGGACGCCAGCCCCACCCGGGTGCGCAACCGCGACGCGATGGACGGCCGCCCGCGCGGTTACTTCCGGGCCTTCGGGCTGTCCCGCGTACGGCTGCGCGAGCAGGCGCACGCGGGCCACCTGCCGGGCGTCCGCAAGTCCAGCTGGTAGCCGAGGCCGGCCGCCCCGGCGTCGGGGGCGACCCCTGCACCGGGGCGGCCGGACCGTTCGGGTAATACTGGACAGAACGTCTCCCCGGCCCCCGACGAAAGCGAGCGCGCCGATGCTCCGCAACGCCTTCGAGCCCTGGCACCTGATCCTGATCCTCGCGGTGCTCGTGCTGCTCTTCGGCTCCCAGAAGCTCCCCGACATGGCGCGCGGGCTCGGCCGCTCGATGCGCATCCTCAAGTCCGAGGCCAAGGCCCTCAAGGACGACGGGCCCACCGAGGCGCCCCGCCAGGGGTCCGCGGGCGGTCACTGACGACGGGCCGGGCGGCCGCCCTCAGTGGTCGCCGCCCTCGTCGATCAGCCGCCGCACCTCGCGGTCGATCAGCCCCAGCCGGGCCTCGGCGACCAGCGGCACCGCCCGGCGCTGTCGGCGCGCCTCGGCGAGATCGATCTCGATGGTGACCAGCGCGGGCTCCCACTTGGGCGCCTGCGCCACCACCGCGCCCCGCGGGTCGACCACCCGCGAGCCGCCCCAGAACGCCGCGCCGTGCTCGTTGCCCACCCGGTTGACGAAGACCACCCAGCACTGGAGCATCTTCGCCGTATAGGACAGCAGGGTGTCCCAGTACAGGCCGGTGTCCATCGCCTCCGGGTCCAGGCTCGCCGCGCTGTTGGTCGGCACGAACAGCACCTCGGCGCCGTCCTGCACCGCCAGCCACGGCAGCGCCGGCTGCCAGGCGTCATTGCACACCAGCGTCGCGCCCCGGCCGCCACTCCCGGACTTCGTCAGGTCGTAGGCGCGCAGTGACTGCCCCGGACTGACGTGCTTGCGCTCCTCCCAGGCCAGGTAGTTGGGGAGATAGAGCTTGCGGTGGGCGTGCAGCAGCGCGCCGTCCGCGTAGTGACCCGCCGTGTTGTACGCCCGCAGACCGGTGTGCTCGTGGAAGCCGACCAGCACATCGGGGCCGAGGAGGCTGAGTTCCAGCAGCCGGGGATCGTTCGCCTCGATGGACGTGTCGCGCGGCAGTACGCCCAAGTGATAGCCGTGCAGGCTCAGTTCGGGAAAGACGACGAGATCCGCGCCCTGCGCCGCCGACTGCTCGACCTGCGCACGGGCGATATCGAGGTTCGCCTCCACGTCACCGAGCACGCAGTCCGTCTGCGCCAGCGCAATGAGCATGTCCCCACCTCATCGAACGATGGCTTTTGCGGCCTTCGTCCTTATTTTGCCAGAGGCGGCCGGACGCGGCACGGCCCGGGCGGGGTGCCCGGCCCGGGCGGCCGGGGCCGGGCACCGGACGGACGCTCCCGGCCCGCCGCCCGGCTCCCGCTCCGGCCCCGGCCGGCCCTCACCCGCGGCGCGGCCGGGTCCTGCGGAGCAGCAGCACGCCGCCCGCCAGCAGGCCGCCGCCCGCCGCGGCGACCGCCGCCAGCTCGGGTCCGCCCGTGGACGCCAGCAGCGGGGTGTCCGCCGACTCCCGGGCCCGCGGCACGGCACCCACCTGCGCCTCGTGTGCGGGGCGCGCGGCGGGCCCGGGGACCTGCGCCAGCGGCGCCACCGGCGCCGCGGCGGGGCGCTCGGCCGGCTCCCCACCCGTGCGCGGCGCCGGCTCGGCACGCTGCCCCGGGGTATTCCAGTGCACCCCCGGGGCGTCCATCGTCCGCGGCGCCCCCTCCCCCGGGGACCGCCCGGCAAACGGCGGCCGCACCCCCGCACCGTTCCCGCACGAGTTGCCCATCGCCGGGTTGAGCGCCGCGCCCGCGTCCACCGAATTGCCACACGCGTTGACCGGGGTGTCCACGGTCAGCTGGACGCTGTTCCCGGACAGCACCCCGGGAGAGTTCGCGGTGCCTCCGCCGGCGCCGGCATCCGCGTACGCCGTGCCGCAGCTCGCGCCGAGCACACCGGACGCCGCCACCACGAACATGCACGCCTTCAGGCCCTGTCGCATCTCTCGTCCTTCCTCAGCAGTGTTGACGCACGCCCCGCCGCTTCACGACCGGGCGGCCGGCGGCGCAGACGCGGCGCCGGCCGCCCGGAGACACAAGCGAGTGGCATGTCCCGACTGTTGCTCGTCAGCCGTTGCCGACACCGTTCCCGGAGAGGACCGGGATGTCGTCGATGACGTGCGACAGCGGATCGTCGCCCTTGACCTGCGCCGAGTTCTCGGTGCACTGCTGGTTCTGCGCGCTGGACAGCACATTGATGTCCTGCAGCGCGATCGGGGCCGCACCGGCGAGAACCTGGGCATCCACCTTGCCCAGGCCGAGGCACGGCTGGTTCAGGGAGCCCTGGACGAGCCCGAGCTGCGTGCTCAGGTCGCCGCGCGTGGTCGAGTTGCCGTAGACCGACGCCGCCCCGTTTCCGTTGACCGTCCTGGTGCCATGCTGGTCACCGATCGCCATGGCCTGCGGAGCGGCCATGGCGGAAAAGCCGACCAACGACGCCGCCGCAGCCGCGCCCGCGATCATCTTGTTCATTACGAAACCCTTCAGGAGAGGGAACTCCCGACACGGGAGCCCTGTTTGAACAACCCGCCATACCGGTTTGAGTTCCGCACCATCACCCGAATAGCTGGCACGAATCTCCCGCAGAGATACCATCGTCGCCGCGGGGGCCCGAAGTGCATCAATTCGCGTACCGAAAATGCGACTTGTCGAGCCGGTCTTGTCGACTCTCATTACATACAACAGGGCCTGCGATGCCGATGAACGGATTCGCAGGCCCTGCCGAATTACGGACAGCATGCCAATGCCCTGGTAGCCCATCAATTCCACAAGGGCATTGGCAGCTTCCCTCCACACACCACTGCTAACGATCCGGCTCACCGGAGCGCAGTCACGAGCGAGTAACACTTCCGCTCGGGAACCGGACGCCGGAAACCCGGGCCGCCCGGAAGAAGGAGGACCGGGCGGCCCGGGTCGTAGGCGGCCGGTCAGTGGTTGTGGACACCGTTGCCGGAGAGGATCGGAATGTTGTCCAGGACGTGCGACAGCGGGTCGTCGCCCTTTGCCTGCGTCGAGTTCTCGGTGCACTGCTGGTTCTGCGAGCTCGACAGCAGGTTGATGTCCTGCAGCGCGATCGGGGTCGCACCCGCGAGAGCCTGGACGGGCACCTTGCCCACAGCGATGCAGGGCTTGTTAAACGAGCCCTGGATCAGCCCGATCTGCGGGCTCATGTATCCATACGTGGTGGAATTCCCGTAGAACTGCGCAGCACCGTTGCCGTTAACGGTAGACGGTCCGTGCTGGTTGCCGATCGCCATCGCCGCGGGGGCGGCAGCAGCGGACACACCGACAATGGAAGCAGCCGCGGCCGTGGTCGCCAGAACCTTCTTGATCATTTTGATCCTTCGTGTTTCGGGATGCCCTTGGGCCGGGCAATGTGCCCAACTCACAAGGATGATTTTGGTTGTTCTCATTCACTCAAACAGCTGCGCACCGAGTAGTTTTGCCGCTCGGCTTCGCGACCGGACGCCTGCGCCCGGGATAAGAACGGCCGAGCCGTGGCACAACTCCGGGCGCCTGAACCCGGAGCCACATACCGCGCAATCTCGATATCCGCGTCGAACTCACCTGCCACGGCGGCGGAGCCGGGAAGTCCACACACCCGCCGCCGCTCCTGGGCCGGGCAGCTCCGAGGTCCGCTCTCCGACGGTCAACGCCACCCGTTTCGGCATTACTTGAGCGGCAGCCCACCGAGCAACGGAGTCTTCTTGGCCGTCCCGGCAACGCCATGGAGCAGCTTCTTCGCGTTGGTCGACCTGACCTTGCCCTCCGCGGCCTTGACCGTATTGATCAGCGGAGTGATCTGGTGGCCGTCCAGTTGCTTGTTGCTCAGGGCGTCGGACAACCCGCCGTTGAGGCTCATGGTCGGAGCGCCGGGCTGGGCGGCGAAAGCAGGGGCAGCGACGCCCAGTGCCATGACGGAACCGGCGACAACCGCGGCGGACTTTGCGTACTTCACTTCAACTGTCCCTTCTCGGGCGGTGCTTGACGGTTCGGCGACATCAGCGCCGCGCGAGCAATAATCTCGCTGCTCGGATCACCGCTTTCAGCATGACTAACGAGTGCCTTCATCCGGGGAAACCCTGAAGTTCCGCCCTTCTCGGCTAATCCGCCCGAAATTTGGAGGGGTTGTGCGGGCGCCCTGGGAGATGAAGGACGACCGGCCCCGGTGCACAGGGGAGCCGTGCACCGGGGCCGGATCACATCGAAGCGGCTCGAATTTCTTCGAGTCAGTGGTTCAGGCAGGTGTTGCCGAACGCCGGGTTGAGCAGACCGACGATGTCGACGGTGTTTCCGCACACGTTGAGCGGGACGTGAATCGGAACCTGGATGAGATTGCCGGAGAGGACTCCGGGAGAGCCCGTAGCGCCTCCCGAAGCCCCCGCGTCGGCGAACGCCGGCGATGCCACGCCCACCGCCATGAGCGCACCGGCAGTGATTGCTGCGGCCTTTGCGTACTTCACTTTCTGCCCTTCCTTGCAGCGGGTCCGTGGCGCACACGACCGTCGTGTCGCTCGGGCGCCGTGTTGATCGCCCGTAACGCCGCTGCCGATATTGGTAACGATCTACCCTCGTGGACGAAACTCTTGCCCGGAGGTTTTCGGAGGAATCGCCCGAAGGGTGCACGACCATTTCGAGAGATTGCCACCGCGCATACGACGCGGAAAAAACACCGGAGTTCGAACAACGAGACATCCGCCGAATACGAATTCCTACCGAAAGGGGATCGAAAAAGTTCTGACCCTACGATTCGTAACGGGGTGTCGCAGGCCGCGGACCGCTCTGGAAGCGAGAGCCGGCGGTCCGGGCCTACGGCCGATGGCAGGCTCAGCGGTTGCCGACGCCGTTGCCCGACAGGACCGGGATGTCGCTGAGGATGTGCGACAGCGGGTCGTCGCCCTTTGCCTGCGTCGAGTTCTCGGTGCACTGCTGGTTCTGCGAGCTCGACAGCGCGTTGATGTCCTGCAGCGCGATCGGGGTCGCACCTGCGAAGACCTGGGCGTCCACCTTGCCCAGAGCGAGGCAGGGCTTGTTCAGCGAGCCCTGGATGAGCTCCAACTGCGGGCTCATCCGACCCATGGTGGTGGAGTTGCCGAACGCGCTCTTGGCGCCGTTCCCGTTGACCGTGGACGTGCCGTTGTGGTTCCCGATCGCCATCGCCTGGGGGGCGGCCGTCGCCGAGATTCCGACGACGGACGCGGCTACAGCCGTCGTGGCCAGGACCTTCTTGATCACGATTTACCCTTCTCGAAGCGGAGTGCCCGTATCCGGAGCGCCCTGGTCAACTCACTTCCGGGGGAGCGGTTTCGCCGTTTCACCCGAATGCCACGAAACCAATAGACACATATCATTGACGCTGAGCCGCGCTGCACTGCCGGGCCTTTTGGGCATACGAAAGGCCGGTACGGAATGCGTACCGGCCTTTGCCGTCGAGAGGCCCCGCCCGGGCACGGGCCGGACCTCAAGCGCCGTATGGTGATCAGAGGTTGACGCAGGTGTTGCCGGCGGCCGGGTTCAGCAGTCCGACAACGTTGAGGGTGTTGCCGCAGACGTTGAGCGGCAGGTCGACCGGGGCCTGAATGACGTTTCCGGAGACGACGCCGGGAGAGTTGTGGGCGACGCCCGCGGCGCCGGCGCCGTAAGCGCTGGCCACACCGGCCCCACCCACAACGGCAATGCCCGCGGCGGCAGACAGGACAGCGGCCTTGGAGACAAACTTCACGGTGAACCTCTTCACTGAGCAGCAAGCAGATTTCGGTGATGCGCCGCTTTGAGCGACAAGCTGTTCAACGCATCAACAAGGTGAAAGTAGCGCTTCATTCGGGTGAATGAGTGAGGTCTGGGGCGGCGAGATTTGATGCCCTCCACTTTTTTCTGCGCTGCCAGATTTCACTAATTGCCGCTCTTCATATGGGAGTTGAAGCTCGCGCAGGTGCCGTGGGGGGCGCAGGCGGGCTGTGCGGAGTGCTGCCCGGCCCGTTCCCCGGGGGCCTTCGTCCGCGCCCGTCGGGGACCTCGCCCGGGACGAGGCCGGAATCGGTGCCGGAGCCGGAGCCCAGCCGTTGTCAGACCCCGGTGCGAGACTCAGGAGCATGAGATGGGCGGTGGTGGAGACGGGCGACGGGGGTGCTCGTCTCTGCCCGCTCGCCCCGGACGGGCGGGCCGCGGGGCCGGTGCTGGCGGAGTCCTCGCTCGCCGAGGCCGTGCGCAGCCGCCCCGGGGTCGAGCGGTGGGTGTGGCGGTCCACCGCGGAGATCTACCGGCCGCTGCTGGCGGCGGGGGTGCGCGTCGAGCGCTGTTACGACGTGGAGGCCGCGGAGGCGCTGCTGATCGGCCATGAGGAGGGGCAGTACGGCCAGCCCCGTTCGCTGGCCGCCGCCTGGGCGCGGCTGCACGGCCTGCCCGTTCCGCAGGACGGGCCGGCCCGTACGGCGCAGACCCAGCCGTCGCTGTTCGAGCCGGGTCCGGTGCCGCTGCCGCCCGGCACGGACGAGCTGGCCGCGCTGCTGGAGGTCTATGCCGGCCAAGTGGCGCGTACGGCGCGGGCGGAGCACCCCGACCGGATGCGGCTGCTGCTGGCCGCCGAGTCCGCGGGCATGCTGGTGGCCTCGGAAATGGGGCGGGTCGGGGTGCCCTGGCGGGCGGATGTGCACCGTGACCTGCTCGACCGGCTGCTGGGCGGGCGGTATCCGGGCGGCCTGGAGCCACGGCGGATGGCGGAGCTGGCCGAGGAGGTCTCCCGGGCCTTCGGCACCGGCGCGCGGGTGCGCCCGGATCTGCCCCAGGAGATCCTCAAGTCCTTCGCGCGCGCCGGGATCTCCCTCACCTCGACCCGCAAATGGGAGCTGCAGCGGATCGATCACCCCGCGGTGGCCCCGCTGTTGGCGTACAAGAAGCTCTACCGTCTGCACACCGCCCACGGCTGGGCGTGGCTCCAGCAGTGGGTGCACGACGGCCGCTTCCGCCCCGAGTATGTGCCCGGTGGCACGGTCTCCGGCCGGTGGACCACCAACGGCGGCGGCGCGCTCCAGATCCCCAAGGTGATCCGGCAGGCCGTGCGGGCCGACCTGGGATGGCGACTGGTGGTCGCCGACGCCGACCAGATGGAACCCCGGGTGCTGGCGGCCGTCTCCCGCGACCGGGGCCTGATGGAGGTGGCCGGCACCGGCGAGGATCTGTACGCCGATCTGGCGGCCCGGGCGTTCGGCGGCGACCGTGACCGGGCCAAACTCGCCCTGCTGGGAGCCATTTACGGCCAGACGTCCGGCGACGCCCTCAAGCACATGGCCGATCTGCGCCGTCGCTATCCGGCCGCGGTGGCGTATGTCGACGAGGCGGCCCGCGCGGGCGAGGAGGGCCGGCTGGTGCGCACCTGGATGGGACGCACCTGCCCGCCGGCGTCCGTGACGCCGCCGGACGAGGCCGGGCTGCCCCAGGAGGACGCGCAGGCGGCCGGGTACGCCGGCGGCTCGGCCGCCGCCCGGGCCCGCGGCCGGTTCACGCGGAACTTCGTCGTCCAGGGCAGCGCCGCCGACTGGGCGTTGCTGGTGCTGGCGGCGCTGCGCCGGTCGCTGGCGGACGGCGGGCTCCGCGCCGAGCTGGTCTTCTTCCAGCACGACGAGGTGATCGTGCACTGCCCCGCCGAGGAGGCGGCGACCGTGTCCGAGGCGATCGCCGCGGCGGCCGCGACGGCGGGGCGGATCGCGTTCGGGGAGGCCCCTGTCCGCTTCCCGTTCACGACGGCGGTGGTGGAGTGCTATGCCGACGCGAAGTGACCGGGAGGCGGGCAGCGGGGCGGGTGTCGGTGATGGCGGGAAGGAGGCGGTACGAGCAGAATGCAGGCCCCCTACGCGATCACCGGAGACCCCTGTGCCCTTCCCGCCGGGAATAACCGTCCATCCCGAACTCGCGCCGTATCTGGCGGACTTGCCGCCGTACTCCGATGCCTTCCAGGACATCGAGGCGACCCGAGAGCGGTTCCGGAAGCTGCTGGCCGCGACCCCGGCGGACCGCACCGGCGTGCGCAGCCGCCGGTACGACCTCCCGCGCGAGGACGGCAGCACGCTGACGGTCGAGGTCTACCGCCCCGAAGGCAGCGAGGACGCCGAGGGCTCCTCCTCGGGCGGCGCGCTGCCCGCCGTACTGCACTTCCACGGCGGTGGGTACGCGATCGGCCGGCCCCTGCCGGGGCAGGACACGACGGCCCTCGCGCTCTGCCGTGAGCTGCCCGCGGTGGTCGTCTCCGTCGAGTACCGGCTCGCGCCCGAGCACCGCTATCCGGCGGGCGTGGAGGACTGCTACCGCGCGCTGGAGTGGACCGCCGGGCAGGCGGCCGCGCTGGGCGTCGACGCCGGGCGGATCGCCGTCACCGGGAACTCCGCGGGCGGCGGGCTGAGCGCGGCCGTGGCCCTGATGGCCCGCGACCGCGGCGGACCGGCCCTGGCCTACCAGTCGATGTGCGTACCGGACGTCGACGACCGCGTCGCCACGGAACCGCTCCCGACGGACGCCGAGGACGTGCCCGCCCCGTGGGTCAACAGCCTCCGCACGATGCGCCGGACATGGCAGCACTATCTGCCCCAGGGCACGGCGGCGGACGCCTACGCCGCGGCGGCCCGCGCCGAGGACCTCACGGGGCTGCCGCCGGCCTATGTCCTGGTCTGCGATCTCGATCCGCTGCGGGACCCGGGGCTGGCCTACGCCCGGCGCCTGATGGACGCGGGGGTGCAGGTCACGGTCCGCAATGTGCCCGGCGCCTGGCACGGCTTCGAGCTGCACGCACCCCGCACGCGGCCGGCACGGGAGATGACGGCCCACTGGACGGAGCATCTGCGGGCGGCGCTGTATCCGTGCGCGGCGGGGGACTGAGCCGGCCGGCTCAGGTGGCGGGCTTCCGCCGTTTCCGGCCGTGCGGGCGCGGGGAACGCTGGACGGCCGGGAGCCGGAGGCGCTTGAATCCCCTGGGGGGCAACCCCCGTATGCGTGAACGGCCGGACGAGCGCGGGAGCAGGGATGACGACCGAGAACGGCGAGCACGGCAAGCACGGCGAGCACGGCGAAGCGGGCAGGGACGGGCGGGGCGCGGGCGGGACGTCCGACGGGCTGGAGCGCGTCAACCCACCGCATCTCGCGCCGCCGGCCGGCTTCAGCCACGGGGTGCGCGCGGCCTCGGGCACCATGGTCTTCCTCGCCGGGCAGACCGCGCTCGACGGAGCGGGCCGGATCGTCGGGGACGGGGTCGTCGAGCAGTTCGAGCGGGCGCTGAGCAACCTCCTGGACGTCGCGGCGGCGGCCGGGGCCGGCCCGTCCGACCTCGCCAAGCTCACCGTCTTCGCGGTCGATGTCGCCGACTACCGCCGCCACGCCCGCGACCTCGGCCTGGTGTGGAAGCGGCTGATCGGGGGCGACTATCCGGCAATGGCCGTGATCGGGACCACCCGTTTGTGGGACGAGGCGGCCCTGGTCGAGATCGAGGGCATCGCCGTCGTCCGGTAGCGGGAGCGCGTCTCCCGCTCCCCGCACACACCGGGGCGCCCGCCCCACCGGTCCTCCGGTGGAACGGGCGCCCTGACGGTGTGCGGCGGTGTCCGCTCCGCTCAGTGGCGGCTGCGGGCCGTCCCCACCGGGTCCTTCTTGAACGCCCAGGTCATCTTGGGCTCCATGGCGAACCGGAAGATCCGCTGCACGGGTGGTGTGCACAGCACCGTGATGACGCTGCCCGCGATGAGGGTCAGCAGTACCGCGCCCCAGGGCGTGTGCACCCACGGGGTGTCGTACCAGTTCCAAAAGCGCGACCCCTTGGCCAGGAAGCCGTGCAGCAGGTAGCCGTACAGGGTGCCCGCACCCAGCGCCGTGCACCACATGGTGCGGCCCGGGATCCAGGCGAAGAAGCAGGCCACGAGCACCAGCGAGCAGCCGAACATCGCCAGCGTCATCACCGCGCCGCTCCACCACGGGGCGGCGAGTTCCTGCGCGGCGTCGCGGTGGTAGAACCACGCGGCGTTCATCCGCGGCGCCGCCCAGTAGGCGAAGACCAGCGCGGCGGCGAACACCGGAACGGCCAGAATGCGCGCCTTCTTGCGGCGTACCAGCCTGAAGTGCTCCGGCCGCAGCGACAGCCCGATCACGAAGAACGGCAGGAACTGCAGCACCCGCTGGAGGTCCAGGTCGTCGCCGATGTCCGGGGAGACGGACGCGAGCACGGCGATGGCCAGCGCCAGCGGGACCGGCCAGCGCACGATCTTCCACAGCGGGGTGGTCAGCCGCCAGATGAACAGCGCGAGCAGGAACCAGGTCAGATACCAGGGGTCCGTGAGGCTGATCGGATAACCGGGGTCGTCGTCCGCCCACCTCTTGAAGAGCGTGTAGGCGACCTCGAAGAGGATGTAGGGAACGGCGACGCCGGTAATCAGCCGCTGCAGGCGGTCCTTGCGCATATCGAAACTGCGCGAGAAATAGCCCGAGATGATGATGAAGGCCGGCATATGAAAGGCATAGACGGTGATGTAGAGCGCCGCCGCGGACCGGCTGCCGTCACGCAGCGGTTCCCAGGAGTGCCCCATCGCCACCAGCACGATGGCCAGATACTTCGCATTGTCGAAAAAGGCGTCGCGCGGCTTCGCCTTGGCCTCGCCCGTGGCCGCGCTCTTGGCGCGGCTGCCACCCCGTCCCCCGGCACGGTGCTCGGACCGGGCCGGTGAAGTGCCGCCCCCGGAAGGGGGGTCGGAGAGCGGGCGGTCCGCCGTCGCCGTGGTGGAACTCTTCGCCACGGGCGTCATGGTCGCCGTCGCACCTGCGGAGTGCGACGACGCCGCGGCGCCCGTACGTGTCAGCGTGTTCTGCGGCATATGCCGAGGCGGGGGCAGGGGAACCCGCCGTTCGCCGTACGCCGGAAAGTCGTTCGTCAAGGAGCCTCCCGAAAGGATCCCAGGGGAGGAACTGGACGCTGGCCCGCACCGGGCCGCACATCGGAACCCAAAAGCCAAATCCTGCGTCTTAGTTCTTTTACGGGGAGTGTGGCGGCGTCGAACATCTCAGGCACCTTAGCCCCGCGGCGGGAATCACGTAAATCCCCGACTATGGCTGCCACACACGCAGCATCCGCCCTCCACAGCTCCTTCACGCAGCGCGGACGGCGGTGCGGCGGCATGTGTGGCCGGCACCGCGGGCGATCCGGACAATGCCCCTCGAACCACCGCCCGTTACCCATTATTCAATAACACCGTCGGCACCGCGTACGCGAACGGACCGCACGGTGGTGTTCTTCGCCACGCCCCAGACGTAGACGTCCACGGGACGTCCGTGCGGTCCGCGCAGCCGGTGCACGGCCGCCAGCCACCCCGAACTGAGCGCGGACGCAGGGGGGTTGATCTGATCGGCGAACCGCGCGTAGCGCGCCAGCAGGCGCACCGCGGGAGCCCCCAGAATCCCGGTACGCACCTGGGGTGCACGCGCGTGCACGGTGCGGACGGACCGTACGGAGAAGCTCTGGATCACCAGGCGGCCGCGGACATGGGCGCGATCCAGCCAACCGGCCGCCCGTAGTTCCCGCAGGACCTGCGCCTCGATACCGGGGTACTTCTCCGGGGCCTTGATCTCCAGCAGCAGCCGCTGCCCGTTGCGCTCCAGGCGGCGCAGATAGGCGGCGAGCGTGGGCACCCGCTCCCCCGCGAACCGCCGGCCGAACCAGCTCCCGGCGTCCAGCCGCGCGATCTCGGCGGCGGTGAAATCCCCCACCCGCCACGGCGCCCGCCCGGGAAAGACCTTCGCGGCGTCGGTCGTCCGCGCCAGGGTGGCGTCGTGCAGCACCACCAGCCGGCCGTCCCTGCTGCGCTGGACGTCGTTCTCCACCCATATGAGTCCGCGGCGATGTGCGGCGTCGACCGCGGCGAGGGTGTTCTCCGGCGCGTCACGGGAGGCACCGCGGTGCGCGATCACCCGGGCGGCCGCGGTGCCGGGACCGGCCCGGGCGCCGCTGATCACGGCGACATCGGCGTACTCCTCCGGTCCGGAGGAGAGCACCGCCGAGGACACCGCGGCCGTCACCAGGAAGGCACATCCGGCGGCGGGTATCCGCAGCGATCTGCGAAACATGCGGGAGCCTCCCGGTCCACTCACCCGCAGACGGCTCGTCTGCGCCAGGCACCCCCGCCCCTCCTCCGGTCCAGGACACGGCTGTCTCCTCAACATGCGGGCATCCCCCGGCCCCCGCCACGCGAGCACACCCCCCGGCCGCCGGGCGCCACCCTCTCCTCCGGGACTGTTTCCCCAGGTCAGCGTGGTGCGGGACGGGCCGGGCGAGTCGGGTGACGAGGTCGCGTGGGGGCCCGCCATCCGGGCGGCCCCGCAAGCGGCAAGCGCTCGGCGGCGTGGGCACCGTGGAGCCGGCGCGCGCCCGGAGGCCGAGGGGGCAGCGGCGAAGCTCCGGATGCTGCGACGGGACGGACTGGGGGCGGCGGGAGCCGAGCGCCGCTCGGCAGGGGGGCAGGAACCCCCCGTACGACGCGGGCGAGTTGTCGACGGGTGGAGGGCGCGGCGTAGTGCGGGCCGCGGGCGGCGTGCGGGGCCGCCGGGCCCGGCCCGGTCAGCCGGCGTCGGCGGGTTCGTCCTTGAGGAGGCCGTGCTCCGAGACCAGATAGCCGAGTTCCGCGCGGCTGCGGCTGCCGAGCATCTCCGACACCTTTCTGATGTGGGTGGAGACGGTGCGGGAACTCATGCCGAGGCGGGTCGCGATGACCTCGTCGGTGCAGCCGCTGACCACCATGCGCAGCACGCTGCGCCGGACGACGTCGGTGAGGGGTTCGGGGCGGTACTGGCCCATGACGGCGGTGACCGGCGTCGCCCGCTCCCACATGTGGTCGAACGCCTTGGACAGGAAGCCGACGACGCCGGGGTGCCGGATGGCCACGGCGTGGGTCTTGCGGTCCGGGGAGCCGGGGATGAAGGCGATCGAGCGGTCGCAGATGATGACGCGCTCGAAGATCTCGTCCAGCGTCTGGATCTGGCCGCCCTCGGCCAGTATGCGTTCGATGTAGCCGAGCGTCGGGGCGTGCGAGCGCACGGTGTGCTGGTAGAGGGTGCGCTGCTGGACCCCCCGGCGGAGCAGCGCGAGGTCGCGGGGCAGTGCCTCGGCCAGCAGATGGGTGGGGCGGCCGCCGCCCGGCTGTGCCGTGAGCAATTCTCCCTGGCACTTGCCGATGGCCATCTGGAGCGCCTCGCTGATCACGTCCTCGCCCATCAGGGTGTCGATCGGGGTCGCCACCTGCTGCTGCACTTTGCGGTAGACCCCCTTCGCGGCGAGAAATGAGGTGTATAACTCGGTCAGGACCTGCTGGGAATTCTGGATCTTCTGCTCGACCGGCCGAGCGAGGTCGGACTCGGCAATTTCCGGTGGAATGGGAATGTAGACGCCGACCGATCCGGGCAGCGGCCGCAGCAGCCCGCAGGCGAGCAGGCAATCGGCCACATCCCCCGACATGACCCCGGCTTCGAGGGCTTCGCGGTATTGGTTCAGCCCCTGCTCGCAGAGGCGAACTGCACCCCCCTTTCCGCACATGTCCTTATGTGAGCCCATCTGCTCCCCCTTCCAGTTGTCGCACTTCCTGATCATGATGCCAGTCGGGCTGGCTTCCGAGCGGAACCTGGCGCAAGATCAATGAGTCGTCAAGGAAAGTCCTGGTCAGTGACGCGACCAGCCATCTCGGATCCATCGGCTGTTCAGCCGCTCGTCCGCCCGGAAACTGGACGGGGAGACTGCTCGGCCTGGGAAGTTTTGCCTTAAACAGACAAAACACACATAACCGAACGGGGAAGTTCCTCATGCCGAGAGTCACCAAGCCCGCACCCGCCCTGATTTCCACTCTCGCCCTGATTCTGCTGCCGCTGGCCGGCATTGCGATCTCGACGGATGACACCCAGCAGGCACAGGCCATCGCCGATTTCACCCCGGATACCCAGCGACACAGCGATTCCGCCTGGGGATAAATCCCGGGCACACCGAAGAAGCCGTCACCCCTCGGGACGGCTGGAATTCAGAGGACGATCCGGAATTCCGGGACCGGTGCGGTGCGCACGCCGGTCCGCGGACGGACTCCGTCCTCGTGAAGGATGGGTGCAGAGTACACCGGTCCGGTGCGACGGCCGGCGCGGAGACGGCGATCCTGCCCGAAAGGGCAGGGCGGGACGGTACGGGCGGACGACCGCCCGGTGCGGCCGGCGGGTCCATAGTGTGCGAGCGGTCGGCGGCCGCCCCGCACCGCCCGCCCCGCACCGCCCGCCACGCTCCCGGACCGCGCGACTCCCGGCCCGCGCGACCCCGACCCGCCGCCCGGGCCGCCCCCCAACGGCCCCTCGCCGCAGCTCAGTCGGAGACGAGCTCGTCCGGGGCGGAGCGGGCGAGGTCCGCGAGCACCGCGAGGGCCTGCGAGAGGACCTCGATCCGCGGCGAGGCCAGCCCCAGGCGGATCGCGTTGGGGGCCCGGTACTGGCCGACCGTGAAGGCCGCGGCGGGGGTCACCGCGATCCCGTGCCGCGCCGCGGCGGCCACGAACATGTCGGCCCGCCAGGGGCGCGGCAGCTCCCACCAGCAGTAGTACGAGCGCGGATCGCTGCGCACCGGGAAGGGGCCCAGATGCCGGGCGGCCACCTCCTGGCGGCGGGCCGCCTCCTGCTTCTTCTCCGCCACCAGCGCCCGCACCGCGCCGTCCGCCTGCCAGCGGGCCGCGGCTTCCAGCGCGAAGCGCATGGGCGTCCATCCGCCGGAGCGCAGGGCCGAGGTGATGCCGGCGGCGACCGCGGGCGGGGCCACCGCGAAGCCGAGGGTCAATCCGGGCGACAGCCGCTTGGACAGGCTGTCGATCACCACCGTGTGCGCGGGCGCCAGGGCGGCGAGCGGCGGGCGGTCGTCGTAGAGGAACGCCCAGATGGTGTCCTCGATCGCGTGGAGGTCCAACTCCCGCAACACACCGCCCAGTTCACCCCGGCGCCGCTCGCTCATCGTGAGGGACAACGGGTTGTGCAGAGTCGGCTGGACATAGACGGCGTGCAGCGGGGCACTGCGGTGGGCGGCCCGGACCGCCTCCGGCACCAGTCCGTCCTCGTCCATGGCCAGCGGCACCAGGGTGATCCCGAGCCGGGCGGCGATGACCTTGAGCCCGGGGTAGGTGAGTTCCTCGATGCCCAGCCGTGCCCCCGGCGGGACCAGCGCGGAGACCGCGGCCGAGATCGCCTGCCGGCCGTTGCCGGCGAACAGCACCCGGTCCGGGTCCGGGCGCCAGCCGCCGCGGGCGAGCAGATCGGCCGAGAGTTCACGGGCGGCCGGGGTGCCGATTGCACCGACCGGCCGCAGCACGGTTTCGAGCACGTCCGGCGCCGCCAGTCCGCCCAGCCCGGCCCCGAGCAGCCCGGCCTGCCCGGGCACCACCGGGTAGTTCAGTTCCAGATCGATCCGGCCGTCCGCGGGCTCGCTCAGCGCGGGCGCGACCGGGTGCGCGGTGGCGCGCACGAAGGTGCCGCGGCCCACCTCGCCGACCGTGTGCCCCCGACGGGCCAGTTCCTGGTAGACGCGGGCGGCCGTGGAGGCGGCGATGCCGTGCTGCCGGGCGAAGTCGCGCTGCGGCGGCAGACGGTCGCCCGGCCGCAGCCGGCCCGCCGCGATGTCCGCGGCCACCGCGTCCGCCGCCTGCACATAGTCCTTCACGACTCTCTCCTCGCCCGTGCCGGTCCCGACCGCTCCGCTTCCCGTCCCATCGTCTCAGAGGAAGCAGAGAATTGCCCTCGGTGCAATGCAAATCTTGCGCCGAGCCAATCGGATCAATATGCTCGATCGTGCTCCGACCCGCACGGTCGCACGCGCCAAGGAAGGGACCCCGTGACCCCGTCAGGAACGAGAGGCCGCACGTCGCTGACGTCGGTGCGGTGCGAACGGTGCGGGTTCACCGGCGAGGCCTTCCACCGCCGCGAGGTACCGGCCGTCCTGCGGGCGTGCGCCGGGCAGTGGCGCACGATCCTGGGCGACCCGCACCTGAGCCGGCAGAAGACCGGCCCGCTGGGCTGGTCGCCGCTCGAATACGGCTGCCACGCGCGGGACATGTGCGTGCTCTTCCACCGGCGGCTGATCACGATGCTCCGCCTGCCGCCGGTGCGCCGGGTCCGCGAGACGGGCCGCAAGCACGTCGAGGCGGACCTGCTCACGCGCTACAGCGAGGAGGACCCCCGGCAGGTGGCGCCGGAACTCGGCTGGGCCGCGGAGTCGCTGGCCTGCCGCTTCGAGACCTTCACCGGCGCCGACTGGCTCGGCAGGGACCCGCGTTCGGGGGCACCGGGGCTCAGCGTCGAGCTCTGCACCGAGCACTTCATTCACGATCTCGTCCACGACCTCTCCGAGGTGGCGCGCCTGAAGGCGCCCTGAGGCGGAGCGGCAACGGCGGACCAGGCACGACAGCGCATGCACCGGAGAGGGAACAAGAGATGCTGCAACTGAGCGGAATCCTGGGCGTGGTGGTGGTCGCGCTCGGCATGGTGCTGACCCCCGGACCGAACATGATCTACCTGGTGTCCCGGAGCATCACCCAGGGGCGCCGGGCCGGGATCGTCTCCCTCGGCGGGGTCGCGGTGGGCTTCATGATCTATCTGATCGCCGCCAACCTCGGACTGTCGGTGATCTTCATCGCCGTCCCCGAGCTCTACGCGGCCATCAAGCTGGCCGGCGCGGCGTATCTGCTGTGGCTGGCGTGGAAGGCCCTCAAGCCCGGCGGGGTCAGCGTGTTCACCCCCGAGGACGTGCCGCACGACTCGCCCCGCCGGCTGTTCACGATGGGGCTGATGACGAACCTGCTCAACCCCAAGATCGCCGTCATGTACCTCTCGCTCATCCCGCAGTTCGTGAACCCGAAGTCGGGGCATGTGCTCTTCCAGGGGCTCGCGCTGGGGACGATCCAGATCGTGGTGAGCATCGGCGTGAACTTCGTGATCGTGCTGGGCGCGGGGGCCATCGCGGTCTTCCTCACCCGCCGCCCGTCCTGGCTGAAGGCACAGCGCTACATGATGGGCACCGTGCTCGGGGCGCTGGCCGTCACCCTCGCCCTCGACACCTCCGGCCCCGCCTGAGCCGGCCGGGCAGCACCGTACGTCCGAGGCCGGACCGCTCCGTACCACCGGAGCGGTCCGGCCTCTTGCGTTGCCCCGCTGTGGCCGTTTCATGGCGTTATGCCCCACGGTCGGGTTCCCGCAATGCGCGATCCAGCCGCCCGGAATTACTTCTGCTGACGGCTGCATTCGTGAAGGATTCACGTGTGCAGCGGAACGAATACCTGGCAGGAAACCTTCGGGTACCCGCCTTCCACTCGTTAATGCGTGGCACATCGAATAGAGGTTTCGGAAATGCCATAAAGGGAAAAGGCGGAGGTGTCGGGTGGCCGGCAAGGTAGTGGTGACCGGTGCGAGCAGCGGAATCGGTGCGGCAACGGTCCGCCGGCTGACCAAGGACGGTTTCGACGTCGTGGCCCTCGCCCGGCGCGCGGACCGGCTGGCCGCGCTCGCGGCGGAGACCGGTGCGCAGGCGTATCCCCTGGACATCACGGACGACGACGCCGTGCGGCACTTCGCCGGCGACCTGGACTCCTGTGACGTCCTGGTCAACAACGCGGGCGGCGCCCTCGGCGCGGAGCCGGTGGCGCTCGCCGCGCCGGACGACTGGGCGCACATGTTCTCCGTCAACGTGCTGGGCACGCTGCGGATGACGCAGGCGCTGCTGCCCCTGCTGCGGGAGGGCGGCGGCACGGTCGTGACCCTCACCTCCACCGCCGCGTTCGTCAACTACGAGGGCGGGGGCGGCTACAGCGCCGCCAAGCACGCCGAGCACGCCCTCAGCGAAACGCTGCGGCTGGAACTGTGCGGTCAGCCGGTCCGGGTCATCGAGGTGGCGCCCGGGATGGTGCACACCGAGGAGTTCGCCCTCAACCGGCTGCGCGGCGACGCCGCCGGGGCGGCCGCGCTCTACGAGAACGTCGACGCGCCGCTGACCGCGGACGACGTGGCCGAGTGCGTGTCGCTCGTCGTGGGGCTCCCGCAGCACGTCAACGTCGACCGGATGGTGGTGCGGCCGCTGGCCCAGGCCGCCCAGCACAAGCTGCACCGCGGCCCGCTGTTCGGCACCTGAGCGCGCCGCCGGGGCGCTCTCCGGTCCTCCCTCCGGGGCCTTCTCCGGGGCGCTCTCCGGGGCTCTCTCCGGGCTTTCGTCCGGCGCCCTGAATTCTTCTCGCCCGAATTCTCTCCACCTCCGTTTCTCCGTTCCTTCTTCCACCGTGTACGCGCCTCGGGCCGCCCTGTCCGTGCGCGCCGCCGTGCGCCGGTTGGGAGGAATGTCCGCACACGATCCGAGGAGCTTTCCCGTGAAACTGCACCGCGACGAACTGACTCCGCAGCACCAGGAGTACGCGCGGTTCGACGACCGCGGCGAGGCGCGCTATCTGCCGTACCTCATGTATTTCCACCAGGCGGATTACCGGTCCGCGACCATCAACACGGACCGGGCCGGATTCCGTATCTCACACGGTCCCGGCGGCGCCACGGCCTCGGCGGCGGAGAACGTGCCGGCGGGTCCCGTCCGGCTGATCGCCGGCAGTTCCACCGTGCTCGGCATCGGCGCCACCAGTGACGCCACCACGCTGGCCTCCCAATTGTGGAGCAAGCACGCCCCCTCCGCCCCGTGGCTCAATTTCGGCGGCCGCTGCTACAACTCCACCCAGGAACTCCTGCTCTTCACGTTGTACCGGCATCTGCTGCCCGAGATCGAAGAGATCGTCATTTTCTCGGGGCTCAACGATCTGACCGTCGGCCGCCTGCCCGAATGGCAGCAGGGCGACCACGGCGCATTCTGGTTCTGCGGCGAGTACTTCGAGAAGATGGAGGAGCTGCGCGAGAGCAACCGGAAGGCCGCCAAGCCCTTCGGCCGGCGCACGGAGCGGCGGCGCACCATCTCCACCCACGACGACGTCCGCCGGGACATCCCGCAGGTCATCGCGTCGGCGGCCGACCTCACCCTGCGCCACCTGGACAGCTGGCGCAGGCTGGCCGGCCCGCACACCCGCGTCAGCTACGTCCTCCAGCCCATGGCCCAGTGGATGCGCGACACCCCGGCTCCCCAGGAAAAGCTGCTCTTCGACGAGATCGACCGGATCTCCAAACTCGGCACCTGGGAAGCGCTGTACGGCGACATCTCGACGCCGGAGGTCGCCCGGGAGTTCTCCGAAACCCTGCGGACCGGCTGCGAAAAGCTCGGCATCGGATACCACGACCTGAATCCCGTCGTCGCCGACGCGGTCGGCCCGAACGACTGGATATTCGTCGACCGGGCGCACTACACGGACCACGGATACGACGTCGTCGCCCACATCATGGCGGACACCCTCGGCCTGTCCTGACCTCAACTCCCCTTACCCGAGAGGAATTACCGAACATGTCCTTCGTGCGAAAGATCGCCAATGCGCTGTTCCGGCGCAACAAGCGCGCCAAGCGCAAGAACGACGCCTCCATCTACCCCATGTTCTGACCGGTACGGCCGGCGGCGGCACCGCGCGCCGGATGGTCCACGAAGCAGAGGAGAGGAGAAGGATGCAAGGCCATCAGGCAACCGGCCCGGCCCCGCGGCACGTACCGGCGCGGGACGACGACACCGCACGGACGGTGTACGCGTACGCCGCCGACCCGGAGGCGTCCGTCCCCGGGGGCCGGTTCACCGACGAGGTCCGCGCCGAACTGCGCCGGCAGGCAGCAGGCGCGGAGACGGATCTCGACGCTGCCGTCCGCCGGGCCGCCGACTGGGCGCGCACCGAGAGCGCCCGCTTCCGGGCGCTCGACGTGGCCGGGGACGCGGCGCACCCGCCCGTCACCGGTGACGGCGCGGACGGCGCCCGGCAGGCCCTCGTCCGCCGGGCGGTGCTCGGCTGCGCCCCGCTCGCCCTGGTCTCGGGCGCCTGGCTGCAGTGGCTCAGCGCCCCCGGCAACGCGGACGAGCCGGCCGTGCTGCGGACCCTGGCGCTGTACGCCTGTGATGTGGGCGCCGGACATCCGGGAGCCTCCCGGGGCCATGCGTACCTGGGCCTCCTGCGCCATCTGCGGCTCTCGGAGAACGCGGTCCCCCTGGCCCGGCTCACCGGCGACCAGCGCATCGCGGACCGCACGTTCCGCTTCCCCGCGCTGCTGCTGGCGATGAGCCGCCGCCCGGACGACTTCCGCGGCGAACTCCTCGGCGCCGACCTGTGCCTGCGCACCGTCGGGCTGCTGCCGCCGCTCGCCCTGGTCGCCCGGGCGCTGCCCACGGAGGCGGACTGGGCCGCCCTCGACCTCTCCGACGGCCGGGGCCAGGAGGGCGAACCGCCGCCCCTGATGTGCCGTGCGGCGGTGGACGCGCTGATCGCCGAGGGCGGGCCGGCCGCCGCCGACGCGGTCCGGCTGGGCTTCGGCTGGGCGCTGGCCGAGCTGCGCGACTGGGCGGAGCTGCTCCACACGGAGCTGACCGCGTCCAAGGACCCGGCGTACGACATGGCCGAGCTGATGCGGCTGCGCTCCCGCGAGGGGGCCGTGTACCACCACGGCTTCGAGATGGAGGGGCGGCCGCTGAGCGCCTGGCTGGCCGACTGCCGCACCGACGCCGGGCCGCTGCTCGGTGTCCTGGCCCGCAGCCGGCTCGTCAAGCCCGGCCGCTCCGGCGCCAGTTCGCTGGTGCGCGGCCTGGTCGGCGAGCGCGGACCGATGTTCCGGGTGTTCTCCCCGGAGGACCTGACGGTGATCCGCCGCTGGATCGACTCGCTGTCCCCGGAGACGGTGCGCGCGGCGGACACCGCACCGGACACCCGCTCCCCCGCGCCCCGGCCGGCGGGCGGACAGCTGACCGCGGTGGCCGCCGCGCTGCGGGCCGGCGCACCGTCCGCCGGCCGGGCCCCGGCCGATCTGCGCGACGCCTACCACCTGCTGATGGGGCGCACCGACACCCCCGCACTGCGCGCCTGGGCCCTGGACTACACGGCGGGCTGGCTGGCGCGCTCCCGGCACGGGATGGACGCCGGAACGATGCTGCTGCCGGACGCCTGGGGCCGCGAGGGGCTGCGGCCCTGGCTCCAGACCCAGCACGACCGGCACGGCGCGGAGTTCGAGGAGAACGCGGAGATCCCGCTGCCGACCCGGGAGGCCGTGGTCGAGGACACCGTGCAGACGGCGCCGCTCACCCTCATCGACGGCAGCTGGCTCCAGGGTTTCACCGACTACGAGCAGGCCTCCTCGGAGATCGGCCACTCGCTCTTCGAGACCTACTGGGACGAGCTGGGCAACGGCGAGCCGAAGCTCAACCACCCCTTGATCTACCGCGAGGTGCTCAAGGAGATGGACATCGAGCTGCCGCCCACCGCCTCCCCGGAGTTCGCGCGCTGGCCCGGCTTCCACGACGCCTCGTTCGAACTGCCGGTGTACTGGCTGTGCGTGGGCCGCTTCCCGCGCACCTTCCTGCCCGAGGTGCTGGGCCTCAACCTGGCCATGGAGCTGTCGGGGGTGGGCGGGACGTACCGCAGGGCCCGCATGGCCCTGAAGACGTACGGCTTCAACACGCGCTTCGTGGACATCCACAACACCATCGACAACGTCGCCACCGGGCACTCCGCGTGGGCGGCCGACGCGATCGACACCCTGATGGCCGCCCTTCCCGACACCCCGGGACCCGGCGCGCGCACAGAGGTGTGGGAGCGGGTCAGGACCGGCTACCGGTCCCTGAACCCACCGAGCGGCATGGGGGCCCGCAGGGCGGCGCGCCGCGGCAGGTCCGCGCGCAGGCGCCGGTGAACCACCCCGGCCGGCCCACCCCAGGAGCGGCCGCGCACAGCGGTACGCGTACCCGGTCACGCCTCGGCGTGACCCCGACCACGGCGAGGGACAACATCAGTGACTGACCTGGTTCTCGGCATCGCGGCCTACTACCACGACAGCGCGGCGGCACTCGTCGCCGACGGCGTGCCCGTTGCGGCAGCGCAGGAGGAACGTTTCAGCAGGCGCCGGCACGACCCCGCCTTCCCGGCGCAGGCGGTGGAGTACTGCCTCGACGAGTACGGGGTGAGCCTCGACGACGTCTCGGCGGTCGCCTACTACGAGGACCCGCGGCTGAAGTTCAAGCGGGTGCTCTCCACCTTCAAGGGAGCGGCGCCCATGGGCTTCGCCTCCTTCCGCGACACCCTCCCCGCGTGGCTCTCGCGGGGCGGCAAGCTGCACACCGCGGACACCGTCCGCGACGAGCTGGCCGCGCTCGGCCGGGGGCGGGTCCCGGAGCTGTCCGTGCGCCGCCACCACGAGTCGCACGCCGCCTCCGCCTTCTTCCCGAGCCCGTACGAGTCCGCGGCCGTGCTGTGCATCGACGGTGTGGGCGAGTGGGCCACGACCACGCTGTGGCACGGCCGGGGCACCGAGCTGAAGCCGGTGTCGGAGCTGCGCTTCCCGCACTCCCTGGGGCTGCTCTACTCCGCGTTCACCTACTTCTGCGGCTTCAAGGTCGACTCCGGCGAGTACAAGCTGATGGGCCTGGCCCCGTACGGCACGCCGCGCTACGCCGATCTCATCCGCGAGCGCCTCATCGACATCAAGCCGGACGGCTCGTTCCGCCTGGACATGCGCTACTTCGCATACATGCGCGGCCAGGTGATGACCGGCAAGGGCTTCGAGAAGCTCTTCGGCGGCCCCCGGCGGATGCCCGAAGCCGCGCTCACCGAGCGGGAATTCGACCTCGCCGCCTCCGTGCAGGAGGTCACCGAGGAAGCCGTGCTCAAGCTGGCCCGCTCCGCACGGGAGCGCACCGGCGAGTCCCGGCTCTGCCTGGCCGGCGGGGTCGCGCTGAACTGCGTCGCCAACGGCAAGGTGATCGACGCGGGCATCTTCGACGAGGTATGGATCCAGCCCGCCGCCGGGGACGCCGGCGGGGCGTTGGGCGCCGCCCAGGCCGTGGCGATGGAGCGCGGGGCCCGGCGCGGGCACACCGGGAGCGGACAGGACGCCATGAGCGGCTCCCTGCTCGGCCCCGGCTTCGACGACGCGCAGATCGCCGCGTACCTCGACGCGAACCACATCCCCTACCAGCACCTGGACAGCGACACCCTGGCCAAGGCGGTCGCCGAGCAGCTGGCCGAGGGCAAGATCGCCGGCTTCTTCCAGGGCCGCATGGAGTTCGGCCCCCGGGCCCTGGGCGCGCGCTCCATCGTGGGCGACCCGCGCAACCCGGCCATGCAGTCGGCGATGAACCTCAAGATCAAGTTCCGGGAGTCCTTCCGGCCCTTCGCGCCCGCCGTCCTGGAGGAGGACGCGAAGGACTACTTCGACCTGCCGCAGAAGAGCCCGTACATGCTGGTGGTCTCGCAGGTGGCGGCGGCCCAGCGACTGGCGGCGCAGGAGACCGGCGCCTCCGGCCTCGACCTGCTGAAGGTGCCGCGCTCCACCATTCCCGCGGTCACCCACGTCGACAGCTCGGCCCGCGTGCAGACGGTCACCGAGCACAGCAACCCGGCCTACCACCGGCTGCTGACCGCCTTCAAGGCCCGCACCGGCTGCCCCGTGCTGGTCAACACCTCGTTCAACGTGCGCGGCGAGCCGATCGTCAACACCCCGCACGACGCCTACACCTGCTTCATGCGCACCGACATCGACCTGCTCGCACTCGGCAACTTCCTGCTGGAGAAGAGCGCCCAGCCCGCCTGGTCGGAGGAGTCCGACTGGCGTGACGAGATCCCGCTGGACTGACGCAGCCCGCCACCGGCGCCGGCCCCCGGCCCGCCCCACAGATCGGAACGCCATGCGCACCTTCGTGCTCCTGCTCGTCTACATCCTCTTCATCACTCCGGCAGGCCTGCTGGGCCGGCTCGTACGGGACCCGATGGCCCGCCGATGGAACCGGAGTGCAGCGACCTACTGGATTCCTTCGGCAGATCGCTGAGTCGCGCACAACGGCGTGCCACTTATTGATCGGAGAAATTCATGACCAGCTTGCTCCAGCTCACCCGGTTCCACGTCGAGGACAGCGCCCGGGAACTGTTGGGCAAGGAGATTTCGGAACGGGTCTCCGAAACCCGCCTGGACTCGGATCTTGACGACGCGATCCTCGCCAGGATCGGTGCCTACGCGCTGCGCCGGTACCTGCCGGGCGAGACCCTGCACGGAATCCAGGTGTTCACCGCCGGGGGCAGCCATGCGCTGACCCTCACCAACCTGCCCACCCAGGACTTCCCCGCCACCCCGGTCTCCGGATTCGGGGACGAGTCCCGGCTCGCCGTCACCAACGCGCTCCACCTCGGGCTGCTGCGGCTGCTGGGGTGCACGCCGTTCGCGGTGGCCTACGAGAACGACGGGCGTCTCATCCGCAACGTCGTGCCCAATCCGGAGGCCTCCGGCACGACCAGTTCCTGGGGCGCGGACTCGGAGTTCTTCTGGCACTCCGACAACCCGCACCAGCCCTTCAGCCCGCCCGGCTCGGACCCCCGGCTGTACGCACCGCCGTACCTGAGCTTCTACACCGTCCGCAACGAGGAGCGCGTGCCGACCGAGCTGATGGCGCTCGACGATGTCGTCGTCCGGCTCGACGAGGAGACCCGGCTCGCGCTGCTGGCCCAGGAGTTCCAGGTCGGGGCGCCCGCCTCCAACGACCAGCGGTCGACGGCGCCGCTGACGAAGACCTCCGTGCTGGAGCCCGGTCCGGACGGCCGGCACCACCGTGCCCGCTACGACCGCGGCACCACGGCCGGCTGCACCGATGCCGCGGCCGCGGCGCTGGAGCGCTGGTCCACCGCGCTGGGCACCGCCCCGTCCACCGAACTCGTGCTGCAGCCCGGCGAGTTCATGATCTTCGACAACTACCGGGTGCTCCACCGCCGTAAGGCGTTCTCCCCGGCCCCCGACGCCACGGCGCGCTGGCTGCGCCGCTGCTACGCCGCCTGACGGCGGGCCCGGCGCACCCGTTCCCCCCTGACCCACCGCCTCCGACACCTCACCCCTGACCCACCACACCTGACCCACCACCCCTGACACACCCCTTCACCGAAAAGGACGCACCATGGCAGGCAAGTTCCGCGTAGCGGTCATCGGCGGCAGGCCGGCTCCCATCGCCGGCGCCAAGGAACTCGGCATCGACGTGGTCCTCGTGCACGAGGAAGGCGCCTACGACCCGGCGATATCCGTGCACTGCGAGCGCATCGTGCACGCGCCGATCGCCGACGGCCAGGCCCTCCTCGACACCCTCAAGCCGCTGCACGACGAGCGGCCCTTCGACCGGGTCCTGACCACCACCGAGCCCGCGGCCGAGTCCACCGGCTTCGTCGTGGACGCCCTGGGTCTGCCCGGCGTCAGCGAGGCCACCGCCCGCGCCCTGAAGGACAAGGCGCTCACCCGCGAGCTCCTCGCCAAGCACCACCTGAGCCCGGTCCTCTACCGCATGGTGCACAGCGCCGCGGAGATCGCCGCGTTCCAGGCCGAGGTCGGCGGGACCGTCATCGTCAAGCCCGTCGACGGAGTGGCGAGCCTGCACATCCACCCCGTCGCGAACGCGGACGAGGCCGCGGCCGCATGGAGCGCGCTGCAGGCGGCGGAGATCTCGGGCGTCATCGCCGAGGAGTACCTCGACGGGCCCGTCGTCAGCGTCGACTCCTTCTCGCACGAGGGCCGGCACCTGACGATCGGCTACTCCGAGTACCGGATGAACGAGAAGTACGTGGAGTGGGAGGTCAGCACCCCCAGCCGGGTCGCCGTCCCGCAGCTGGCGGCGCTGCGCGAGCTGACCCCCAAGTTCCTCGATGCCGTGGGCCTCACCGAGGGTCCCTCGCACAGCGAGTTCGTCCTGACGAAGCACGGGCCGCGGGTCCTGGAGTCGCACGCCCGGCTCGCCGGCAGCGGCGCCCCCGAGCTGGTGCGGCGGGCCTTCGGACTGAACCTGAACCGCATGTTCCTCACCGTGCCGCTGGGCATCGACGAACTGCCCGAGACCTCGCCGGAGCCGCTGGGCGGCGCCGCGGTCCGCTTCTTCACCCCGGAGCCGGGCGAGATCACCGCCCTCGACGTGCCCGAGGACGCCGCCGACGTCATCCGGCACGTCCCCAAGGGCGAGGTGGCCCAGGTGTTCCTCCCCTACCTGGACGAGTTCATGGACGTCGACGTGGCGGCCGTCATCGCCAAGAGCGAGGGCGACACCGTGCCGCCGCTGCTCACCGTCGCGGACTGCGTCTCCGGGTACGTCATCGCCTCCGGGCGCGACGCCGAGGACGCGGTCACCAAGTGCGAGACGGCCAACGCCCGGATCCGCTTCGAGACGAGCTGATCCCGCCCGGCCTCCCGGCGGAGGTCCGACGCCGCGACGCATTGCTGCGAGCACTCGGGCTCCGCGCCCGGGTGCTCGCCGAACGAGGACCAGTCCCACGGATCTGGAGGAGAAGAGAGTGCCCGTGACAACGATCGCTGCTGCCGCCCCGGCGTCGCCCACCACCGCCCCGGCCGACTCCGTCACCCAGTTGAAGAACGCCCGCCGCCTGGTCGAGCAGGAGTTCACGGCGGACCAGCCCCTCACCCGCGCCGCCCTGCACCTCATCGACTGCGCGACCGACATCGTGGCCCGGCTGCCCGAGGGCGACCTCGACACGGCCCGCGAGGCGCTCGGCTCGGCCCGCGCCGCCGTGGTGTCGGCGACGTACGCGGTGGGCAGCGTCCACAGCCGCACGCAGCTGGCCCGGAAGGGCGCGCGCACGGCGCCGGAGGCGGGCCAGGCATGAAGGAGCACCTCCTCGTCATCCACCGGTGGCGCGACGGGTACGCGCGCTACGAGAACTACCTCGACCACGAGGCGTACGACGTCACCTATGTGACGACCAACCTGGGCCTGCCCTCCGTACCGGCCGGCGCTGCCGCGGTCCGCATGGTCCCCGCCACCGACGACTTCCACGGCGTCTGGCCGGCCGTCGCCCACCTGAGCGCACGGTTCGGCACGCCGCGGCGCGTACTGGCCCTCAACGAGGGCGACCTCGACACCGCGGCACTGGTGCGCGAGAAGCTCGGCTGCGCCGGACAGAGGCCGGACGAACTGGCGAGGTTCCGCGACAAGCTGGCCATGAACCGCGTGATCGCGGACGCCGGCGTCCCGGCCCCCTCCTTCGCGGACGCGCCCGACGAGGCCGCCGTGGAGGCCTTCGCCGAGGCCCACGGCTGGCCCGTCGTGGTCAAACCCCGCCGCGGCACCGCCAGCCGCGGCGTCGTCCGCCTGGACTCCGCGGCCGATCTGCCGCTGCTGCGCACCCTGCCGCCGGAGCCGCGCCTGGTGCAGACGTACTGCGCCGACCCGGTCCTGCACATCGACGGCCTGTGGACCGGCGAGGCGCTCGGCCCCTGGCGGGCGTCCCGGTACGTCAACACCTGCGTGGACTTCACCGAGGGCGAGGCCCTCGGCTCGGTAGAGATCGACGACCCCCAACTCCTCTTCCTCATAGGCGAGTTCACCGCCCGTGCGGCCGGTGCGCTGAGCACCGAACCCTGGGTCTTCCACCTGGAACTGTTCGCCGGCCGGACGCCCGACGGCACCCCCGTGCTGCAGTTCCTGGAGGCCGGCTACCGCGTCGGCGGCGCCGAGATCCCCTTCGTGTGGCGGGAGGTGCACGGCATCGACCTGATGGCCGCGGCGGCCCACATCCAGCTCGGCAACCGCCCCGACCTGCCCGTACCGTCCACCTGGCACACCGGCGGCTGGCTGCTCGTCCCGCTCCCCGTGCCGGCCCCCTGCCGGGTGGTCGCCTGGGACCTGCCCGCCTCGCCGGACCCGGACGAGGGCCCCTACACGTCCGTCATCCCGCCCGTGGGCCACGTCCTGCCGCGCATCGGCGGATACGAGCACGTGGGCGCGCGGTTCCGGTTCAAGGGCACGACCAGCGGCGACGTCGAGAAGGCCGTGCTGCGGACGGCCGCCCGATTCCGCCTGGAGTGCTCGGCCGAGGTGACCGCTCCGGTCACCGGACGCCGCCAGACCTGCGGACAGGACCGGTGAACCGGGTGACGCTCCCCACCCGCCGACCCGGCCGGACTCCCGCCGTACTCGTCCTGGAGGACGGCCGCAGCTTCCGGGGCCGCGCCTACGGGGCCGTGGGGGAGACCTTCGGCGAAGCCGTGTTCAACACGGGCATGTCCGGCTATCAGGAGACGCTGACGGACCCCTCCTATCACCGTCAGGTCGTCGTGATGACGGCTCCGCACATCGGCAACACCGGTGTGAACGACGAGGATCCGGAGTCGCAGCGGATCTGGGTTTCCGGTTACGTCGTGCGCGACCCCGCCCGTATCCCGTCCAACTGGCGCGCGGTGCGTTCGCTGGACGACGAGCTGGTCGCGCAGGGCGTGGTGGGCATCAGCGGTGTCGACACCCGTGCGCTGACCCGTCATCTGCGTGAGCGTGGTGCGATGCGGGTGGGTATCTTCTCCGGTGACGCGCTGCCCGACGAGGGCACGATGCTGGCCAAGGTGCGCCAGGCTCCCGAGATGGCCGGCGCCGACCTGTCCGCCCAGGTCGCCACGAAGGAGCCCTATGTGGTCCCGGCGATCGGTACGAAGAAGTTCACGGTCGCGGCGATCGATCTGGGGATCAAGGGGATGACGCCGCACCGGATGGCGGAGCGCGGCATCGAGGTGCACGTCCTGCCCGCCACGGCGAGCGTCGAGGACGTCTACGCGGTGGCTCCGGACGGGGTGTTCTTCTCCAACGGGCCGGGGGACCCGGCCACCGCCGACCACGCGGTCTCGCTCATGCGCGGGGTGCTGGAGCGCAAGACGCCGCTGTTCGGTATCTGTTTCGGCAATCAGATCCTGGGCCGCGCCCTGGGTTTCGGGACGTTCAAGTTGAAGTACGGGCATCGGGGGATCAATCAGCCGGTGCAGGACCGTACGACGGGCAAGGTGGAGGTCACCGCCCACAATCACGGGTTCGCCGTCGACGCCCCGCTCGACAAGGTCTCCGAGACGCCCTTCGGCCGCGCCGAGGTCTCCCATGTCTGCCTCAACGATGACGTGGTGGAGGGCCTGCACCTCCTCGACCAGCCGGCGTTCAGTGTCCAGTACCACCCCGAAGCCGCCGCGGGTCCGCATGACGCCGCGTACCTCTTCGACCGCTTCGTATCCCTGATGGAGGGCCAGCGTGCCTAAGCGCTCCGATATCCAGTCCGTCCTGGTCATCGGCTCCGGTCCGATCGTCATCGGCCAGGCCGCCGAGTTCGACTACTCCGGCACCCAGGCCTGCCGGGTGCTGAAGGCCGAGGGCCTGCGGGTCATTCTGGTCAACTCCAACCCGGCGACGATCATGACCGACCCGGAGATCGCCGACGCCACCTACGTCGAGCCGATCACCCCGGACTTCGTCGAGAAGATCATCGCCAAGGAACGCCCCGACGCGCTGCTGCCCACCCTGGGCGGCCAGACCGCGCTGAACACGGCGATCTCGCTGCACGCCTCCGGCACCCTCGACAGGTACGGCGTCGAGCTGATCGGCGCGAACGTGGAGGCGATCAACAAGGGTGAGGACCGCGACCTGTTCAAGGAGGTCGTGGAGGAGGTCCGCAAGAAGATCGGTCACGGTGAGTCCGCGCGCTCCTACATCTGCCACTCCATGGACGATGTCCTGGCGGGTGTCGAGGAGCTCGGCGGCTACCCCGTGGTGGTGCGGCCCTCGTTCACCATGGGCGGTGCGGGTTCCGGCTTCGCGCACAACGAGGAGGAGCTGCGCCGTATCGCCGGTCAGGGCCTGACGCTCTCCCCGACCACCGAGGTGCTCCTGGAGGAGTCGATTCTGGGGTGGAAGGAGTATGAGCTGGAGCTGATGCGCGACAAGAGTGACAACGTCGTGGTCGTGTGCTCCATCGAGAACTTCGACCCGATGGGTGTGCACACCGGCGACTCGATCACCGTCGCCCCCGCGATGACGCTGACCGACCGTGAGTACCAGATCCTGCGGGACGTCGGCATCGCGGTGATCCGGGAGGTGGGGGTCGACACGGGTGGCTGCAACATCCAGTTCGCGGTCAATCCCGAGGACGGGCGGGTCATCGTCATCGAGATGAACCCGCGGGTCTCCCGCTCCTCCGCACTGGCCTCGAAGGCCACCGGCTTCCCCATCGCGAAGATCGCTGCCCGCCTCGCCGTCGGCTACACCCTCGATGAGATCCCCAACGACATCACCGAGAAGACCCCGGCGTCCTTCGAGCCGACGCTTGACTACGTCGTCGTCAAGGTCCCGCGGTTCGCGTTCGAGAAGTTCCCGGCGGCCGATGCCACCCTCACCACGACGATGAAGTCGGTCGGTGAGGCGATGGCGATCGGCCGGAACTTCACCGAGGCCCTCAACAAGGCCCTGCGCTCGCTGGAGAAGAAGGACAGTCAGTTCGACTTCGTCTCCGTGCCGGGTGCGAAGGCGGAGTTGCTGGAGGTGGCGAAGGTTCCCACCGATGGCCGGATCAACACGGTCATGCAGGCGATCCGTGCGGGGGCGACGCCGCAGGAGGTCTTCGAGGCGACGAAGATCGATCCGTGGTTCGTCGACCAGCTTTTCCTGATCAAGGAGGTCGCGGACGAGATCGCGGCCGCCGAGAAGCTGCACCCGCAGATCCTTGCGGACGCCAAGCGGCACGGCTTCTCCGACGCGCAGATCGCGGCGATCCGCGGGCTGCGCGAAGACGTCGTCCGCGAGGTCCGCCACGCCCTCGGGGTCCGTCCGGTCTACAAGACGGTCGACACCTGCGCCGCCGAATTCGCCGCGAAGACCCCGTACTTCTACTCCTCCTACGACGAGGAGAGCGAGGTCGCGCCGCGCGAGAAGCCCGCCGTGATCATCCTCGGCTCCGGCCCCAACCGCATCGGCCAGGGCATCGAGTTCGACTACTCCTGCGTCCACGCCTCCTTCGCCCTGAGCGACGCCGGCTACGAGACCGTGATGATCAACTGCAACCCCGAGACCGTCTCCACCGACTACGACACCTCCGACCGCCTCTACTTCGAGCCCCTCACCCTCGAAGACGTCCTGGAGATCGTCCACGCCGAGACCCAGGCAGGCCCCGTCGCCGGCGTCATCGTCCAACTCGGCGGACAGACCCCCCTCGGCCTCGCCCAAGCCCTCAAGGACAACGGCGTCCCCATCGTCGGGACCCCGCCCGAGGCGATCCACGCCGCCGAGGACCGCGGCGCGTTCGGCCAGGTCCTCGCCGAAGCGGGCCTCCCCGCCCCCGAACACGGCACCGCCACCACCTTCGACGGCGCCAGGGAGATCGCCGAGAAGATCGGCTACCCGGTCCTCGTCCGGCCCTCCTACGTGCTCGGCGGCCGCGGCATGGAAATCGTCTACGACGAGGCCCGCCTCTGCACCTACATCGCGGAGTCCACCGAGATCAGCCCCACCCGCCCGGTCCTGGTCGACCGGTTCCTCGACGACGCGATCGAGATCGACGTCGACGCGCTCTACGACGGCCACGAGCTCTACCTCGGCGGCGTCATGGAGCACATCGAGGAGGCCGGCATCCACTCCGGCGACTCCGCCTGCGCCCTGCCCCCCATCACCCTGGGCGGCTACGACATCAAACGGCTGCGCGCCTCGACCGAGGCCATCGCCAAGGGCGTCGGCGTCCGCGGCCTGATCAACATCCAGTTCGCCATGGCCGGCGACACCCTCTACGTCCTGGAGGCCAACCCCCGCGCCTCCCGCACCGTCCCCTTCACCTCGAAGGCCACCGCCGTACCGCTCGCCAAGGCCGCCGCCCGCCTCTCCCTCGGCGCGACCGTCGCCGAACTACGCGCCGAAGGCATGCTCCCCGCCACCGGGGACGGCGGCACCCTCCCCCTGGACGCCCCGATCTCCGTCAAGGAAGCCGTCCTGCCCTGGTCCCGGTTCCGCGACATCCACGGCCGCGGCGTCGACACCGTCCTCGGCCCGGAGATGCGCTCCACCGGCGAGGTCATGGGCATCGACTCCGTCTTCGGCACCGCCTACGCCAAGTCCCAGACCGGCGCTTACGGCCCGCTGCCGACCAAGGGCCGCGCCTTCCTCTCCGTCGCCCACCGCGACAAGCCCGCCGTGCTCTTCCCGGCCCGGGAACTCCTCACCCACGGCTTCGAACTCCTCGCCACCTCCGGCACCGCCGAGGTGCTGCGCCGCAACGGCATCAACGCCACCGTCGTCCGCAAACTCAGCGAGGGCGAGGGCCCGAACGGCGAGCGCACCATCGTCCAACTCATCCACGACGGCGAGATCGACCTCATCGTCAACACCCCCCACGGCCCCGACGGCCGCCAAGACGGCTACGAAATCCGCACCGCCGCCATCGCCCGCTCCGTCCCCTGCCTCACCACCGTCCAAGCCCTCGCCGCCGCCCTCCAGGGCATCGAGGCCATGTCCCACGTATCCCACGACGACATCAGCGTCCACTCCCTTCAGGAACATGCGATGAAGCATTGAGAACACCTGCGCTTCGCACCGGCACCTCACTCAGACATCTCACCCACGGGGCACCCCAGCCGCCGACGCATCACGCCCCGAGCAGCACAAAACCCCAGGTCACGGGCTACATGACCTGGGGTTCCTCACTGAGCCGCCTTCGGGATTCGAACCCGAGACCTACGCATAACGAGGGGGTGCGGGGTCGTGACAGGCAGTGCCGGGCGATGGCGCCAGGTCCCGTTTTGGCTGGTCAGAGGATCAACGGCCTCATGAGCCTGACGCGCAGTCCAATGGGTGCTGCTCGGTCCGCTCACGCATCGCTCACGCAATGAGCCCATCACAGCCTCGCCCGCACTGTCCCGGCCGAGCGAAAAGTACTCGCCAAGCTGATACGGCGCGCCGTGGCGCATCGAGGAAGCGCTGCCGCATGGGTGAGCTGAAGCCGACCATCAGGAGGGGTCCCGGTGCCAGCTGCCACTAGCCACCGATGCCGCCCGCCGCCCAGCCAGGCGGCGTGATGGCCGCCATTGAGCAGCTGCCCCTCCGGCCGCGGTCTCCGCGCAACGAGGGAAGCTCCTTGAACGAGTTCGCCGTCCCAAGGAACGACGAAGCAAGGGCGTGTCCTGGTAGCTCCACGAGGTGTGGGGGTATCGCGAGATCGTTGGCCAGATTCGACTCTCGGTAGCCCGCCCTCACCTCCACAGCGCGACCCGTGAGGTTGACCTGAACGAACGGCGTTACGTTCCAACCGGCCCTTGCGTCTGCGGAAATGGGTGGCCGGAAACCGTCGCTCAGGCCCCCCATCCTGGTCTTCTCGGTCTTGGAAGTAGCAGTTGGCTACTGTAATTTGACCATCCGTTAGTCGGCCAAAGTTGGGGACGACGGGTGGCCGAGGGGGAGGAACCAGGACATGGCTTGTCCACGTCTAGCGGGCTGGCTTGTGGTCAGTCTCATCACCTGGACTCCAACGCGCCTTGTGGCAGATGCATAGCATGCAGCCCCAAGGCACCTTTGAGCGCGGCCAGAGAGTAAGGGTTCAGGCAGCTGGCGTACCAGAGTTCGCCACCGTCAGGTTCGCCCTGCCCGGAGATCAACCGGGGTCATGGGACCTCATCTTGGTCGACGACGAAGACCGTCGCCACGAAGTGAATCTGGCAGCCGGAGACACCGAGACCGTGCGACCTCTCGTCAGCGACGGGCAGGCCGACTCAGCCCGTGTTCTGGCCGCAATGTGGACCCAATGGATGAACGCCGCGGCGACCAACGCCGAGTCCAGCGCGATGGCAGCCACGCCACTGAAGCCATACGCTCACCAGACCACAGCCGTCTACGGAGCGATGCTTCCCCAGCCCCTGCTGCGTTTCCTTCTCAGCGACGAGCCAGGTACTGGCAAAACGATCATGGCCGGCTTATATCTGCGTGAGATGCAGAGGCTTGGTCTGATCAAGCGGGCGATCATCGTGTGCCCTGCGAACCTCGCCACCAAGTGGGTGGACGACTTCCAGCGGTTGCTGGGGGGCGGACTGCGGCAGCTGACCTCGGCCACGGTGCGCGAGGACGCTCTGAACTCCAACGACCTGTGGGTGGTGTCACTGGAGTTGGCAGCGGTGAACCCCGCGGTGCAGGACGCCATCCGGCCAGACAAGGCCGGCTGGGATTTGGTTGTCTTCGACGAGGCGCACCGGCTGACTCCGACTGCCGCCGGATTCCACCAGGTCGGGCGGCTACTGGCCAAGAACACCCCGCGGGCGCTGCTGATGACGGCAACGCCACACCGGGGCAAAGAGTGGCTCTTCCGACACCTGCTGCATCTGGTCGACCCGGAGATCTACCCGGATCCGGGCAACGACCCCAACATCGAGCTCAGTGCGCTGCGCCCCGGCCCCATCCATTTCCTGCGACGGATGAAGGAGGACTTAGTCGACTACGACGGCACGACCCGGTTGTTCAAAGGGCGCACCGCACGCAACCACAGCGTCCCGCTGTCGCAGACCGAGTACGGCTTCTACAGGGCCGCCCTAGAGATGGTCGACCGGTTCTTCCCTCCGGTGGCGCAGCCGCTTGCCCGCATGGTCTACGGCAAGCGAGCAGCCTCCAGTCTCTACGCGCTGGCTGAAACGCTGCGCCGGCGGCACGAGCACATGGGGGCGATGAGCGAGGCGGAGGCTGCGCTCATCGCCGACCGCGAGGATCACGGTGACGAGGCTGAGGTCGATGAGGCGAAGGTGATTCACACGGTCTCAGCCTCGACCAGGGCTGAGCGGGCCGCGATCAACAGCCTTCTGCAACAGATCGAGGCAACGGTCCGTGACTCTCGCTGGCAGCCGTCGAAGTGGAAGCGACTCACCGACGACTGCCTGGCCGCCCACGGGGTCCACCCTGGGAACGGTGAACAGGCTGTTGTCTTCACTGAGTACGCAGACTCGGCCGAGTGGATCGCCCGGCGGCTCCAGGCCCAGGGATACACCGCCCAGCTCTACTCCGGCCGCCAGGGAAAAGCCGAACGCGATGAGACGCGCAAGGCGTTCATGCGCGCCGAATTCCAGATCATCGTCACCACTGACGCTGGCAATGAGGGTATCGACCTGCAGGCCGCGCACGTGCTCGTGAACTACGACATCCCGTGGTCTTTGGTCCGTCTCGAACAGCGGATGGGACGCATCCACCGCGTCGGTCAGCAGCGCGATGTCTACCTCTACAACCTGGTCGCCACCGACACCCGGGAAGGCGCGACCCTGCTACGCCTCCTCGACAACTTCGTTACGGCCGCAAACGAGCTGCGCGGCCAGATGTTCGACAGCCTCTCGGCGGTCGCCGAAATCACCGGCGTCGACTATGACAAGTGGTTGTCGGACCTCTACGGCAACGACGAGCTGAAGAAGCAGCAGGCCATCGACGCAGCCCAGGCGGTCCAAGCGCAGGAACTCAGCCGAGCAGCCCGGAAGGTACGGGACAACGAGCGACGCCTGGCCAGCCAGGTGGACGCGGTGGCCGCACTGACCCTGCTTCAGCGTGACCTCTTCGCTCGCATCAACCCGGCCATCGTCGAGGCATACCTCGATCGGCTCGCGGCGGCCGGCGTACTGAAGTCCGCTCCGACCGCAGCCGGGCCCGGGTTTCGGCGACTCTCTCTAAGCGGCGAGGCCACCTTTCCGGCCACTCTGGGCGGACGGAACGAGGTTCACGTCGCCACCAGCGGGGATGTCGTGCGCGAAGCCTCGGAGAGCATCGACATCGGTGACACCGTCACCCTCGGCCCCGGTGAGCCCGGCTTCAGCGACCTGATCAACACAGCCGAGCACAGCCTGGCCGAGGACCTGTACCAGTCCGGCGCCGCATCCGACCCCACCAGCCTCACCCCGTACGACCTGTACGCGTACGAGGCGACGATGACCGAGAGCAACGGTAAGCGCGCCAGCATATGGGCCACCTTGATCAAGGTGGACGACAGCGGCAATGCCCGCCCAGTGCGATGGGAGTCCCTGGCCAACCTCGTGCCCACCGACCAGAACGGCGGCTCACTGCATCCGGCTCGGGAGGGCCAGGCGCTCACAGCGGCCCGCGAAGTAGCCGCCGCGACCGTCACGGAGCACCGGAAGGTGCGCGCCGACTGGTTCGCACAGGCCCGCCGTGACCTGACCAACCTGCCGCTGAGCCTGACCGATCGCATCGATGACCGCGACGCCCGCCTTGAGCTGCGGCACCGGCTTCAGACCCAGACCGCCCAGCGACTCGAAGAGCTCGAGCGGCTCGCGGACGTGCATCTGACCGAACCGAAGCAGGTGGGTCGAATCCGCATCCTGGCCACCGCCGACATCAGCGTCCAGGCCGAGATCGACGCCGAGCGGGTCTCCATGCGGCGCGTGCAACAGCTCCTTGAGGACGACGGCTGGACCGTGGCCGATGTTCACACCGAGGGCCGTGGTTACGACTTGGAGGCCCGCCGCCATAGCCAAGTCCGCCATGTCGAGGTCAAGGGCGTGCTCCGCAGCGCGGCCAGCGACGGCATCCGAATGACAGGCAACGAAGTCCTCATCGCAACCCAGCATCGAAAGGAGTACTGGCTCTACGTCATCGACCAGTGCGTCGACGGCAAGGGCCGATTCTTCGGCGCCTACCAGGACCCCGCCACCCTCTTCGCGAACGTCATGACCGGGAACGCGGTGTTCCGTGTCCCGGGCAGCAGCCTCAAGAACGCCCCCGGGAGCAACGCATGACCCGAATGATTGAACGCTGGTTCCCCTGTGCCGAGGTTTCGGCGAACAGTTCAGCAGGATGGGGAAGCGGTGCAACCGAGATCGGACTGTTCCCGTGGTTCGCGAAGCGTCCAGTCGCACAGGCTAAGGCTGCGGTGGTCTGCTCGCTGCTGCCCTGGCCGGAGGACCAGGCCGAGCAACAGCGTCTTCAAGAGCTGGTACACAAGGCCATGTCCGGGCGCTACGCCGCTTGGCAGATGCTCCATGACGAGATCATCAAGGCCAACCCTGAGGGCGCATCAGTCCTGGACCCGTTCAGCGGGCGCGGAATGATCCCGCTCGAGGCGGGGCGGCTCGGCTTTGAGGCCCACGGTGTCGACTACAGCCCGGTCGCAGTGCTGGCCAGCACACTCCTCACCGACTTCCCCCTCCGGGACTGGTCTCAGGAGCCGAACCTGCCATTCGCCGAGGAAAGCGACGCCCTCTACGATGACCGGCCACGGCTGCTTGTTGACGTTCGCGCAACTCTCGACGAGGTCGGACGCCGGTGGACGGCAGCCATGGCGGACTACTACCCCGAGGTCAACGACAAACGACCATGGGGGTATCTGTGGGCCATCGCCATACCGTGCCAGGAGTGCGGCAACCGATTCCCTCTGGTCGGCTCGTACGAGCTTCGAAGGCCGAGTCAGAAGCGCGGTCGCAAGGGCGCACCGCCTGTCATCGATCCCGGCCAGTCGTTCTACATCGAAGCCGACCCCACTGCCGGTACCTGCGCAGCGGTGGTGCACGAGGGCCCTCCAAGGCGTACTCCAACACTGACGCGCGCTCGTACGGCTGAGGGCCGCACGCTACCGGGGAAGTCTGCGATCTGCCCCTTCTGCAGTCATGTGCACCCACTCGATGTGCATCGACGACTGACGGACGAGAGGCGCGCCACAGACATGCTTCTGGTGGTGGCCGACCACTCGGACGACTCCGGCAAGGAGTATCGGGAGCCCACCCAGGCAGAGCTCTCGGCTGTCGCCGCAACGCCCGCGGCACTACGTGAGCTGTCCGACCCGAGTCCGTTTCTGAGCGCCGTACCGGACGAACGGATCGCACCGGGCAACAACAACATCATCGGGCCATCTATCTACGGGGCGCGCACCTACGGCGACTTCATGTGCGATCGGCAGACCCTGGCCTTCGTCATGCTCACCCGGTCCATCGCCGAGGTGGCCGACGAACTCATGTACAAGACGGGGGTTAGCCCTGACTATGCGCGAGCGCTGAGTGGTTATGCAGGGGCGGTCGTCGCTCGGAAGCTTCGACGGGCTACCCGTGGATGCACGATCGACATCAGTCGCGCAGGGGTTCACGACGTATACGCAAATCAGGGATCAATCACATTTTCACAGGACTTCTTCGAAGTGGGAATCGGCACAGGAGCGGGATCATGGTCGTCACTGTGCAAAAGCAGCATGGCGACGCTCTCGAACCTGATGGCCGAGATCCAGGGGACGCCTGTCAGCGTGACGCGGGGGTCCGCTACCGCGATGAACCTGCGGGACAGGTCCATCACTGCCGTGGTCACCGACCCGCCATACGACGAGATGATCGCGTATGCCGACTCCTCCGATCTGATCTACGCATGGTTGAAGCGCGCCCTGCACAGCACCTGGCCCGAGCTCGTCATCACTTCCGACGAACACGGCTGCCAGGAGAAATCGGAAGAGATCATCGTCAAGCGGGTCCGGGGAGAGGCGCCCAACGAGCACCGAACTCGGGAGCACTACGACACGAAGATCGCCCAGGCGTTCGGCGAGATGCGTCGCGTGGTCCGCGACGACGGGCTGGTGACCATCGTGTTCGGTTCCGGAGATCCGGAGGTCTGGCAGCGCCTGCTCACGGCCATCGAGAAGGCCGGCCTGGTGATGACCGGGTCCTGGCCTGCGAACACTGAGGCCAGCAACCATCAGGGCAAGGCGAACATCGAGACCACCCTGACCATGACGTGCCGCCCCATGGCACCCGGACGATCCCCTGGGCGCAAGGGCGCGGTCGAGGCCGAGATCAAGGCAGAGATCAAGCGGCGTTACCCCGACTGGGAGCGGTGGGGTTTGGCCCCGGCGGACATGCTAATGGCCGCTGCCGGACCAGCCATGGAGGTCGTCGGACGTTACAGCGAAGTTCTCGACGCCAAGGGCGAACCCGTCGACATCTATACATTTCTTCCGCTGGCGCGAGCTGCGGTCCAAGAAGCCATGGCAGTCGAGATCAACCACCAGCCGCTAGAGACCTTTGACGCTCGAACGCGGTTCGCATTGTGGTGGATCACGCTCTATAACCGCCAGATCCGTGCAAAGTCCGAACTGCGCTGGCAGGCTCTGGCTTCCTCGCTCGACCTGGCAGCGATACGCGACCTGGTCCCTGATGCCGACAAGGGTGTGCAGTTCATCGCTGCCCGCGACTGCAAGGTCAAGATCGACGAGGATTCGACCGTCATCGACATCGCCCTCGCGCTCGCAGCCGCCTCGGAGGAGGGCCTGCAAGCCATGGGGCAGGTACTGGCGGCCGCAGAGCACACGGCCGATGACACCTTCCTGTGGGCCGCAGTCCAGTTCCTCGCGGACCGGCTTCCCGACAACGACCCAGACTCCGTCCGATTTACCCGCGTGCTGCGCAACCGGGCCGGCGTGGTCAGTGCCGCCGAGGCGGTCGCTGCGAACAACTGCGAAGAATCCCAACTCCAACTGATTGACGACGTCCAGTTGCGGCTCACGTGAAAACGACCAACACCGCCCCCCATGATCCTCGTTTCCACCAGCCCAGGAGAGAAACCATGACGACCAGCGTGACGCCGTGGTGGAAGGCACTCAAGCTCCGCCAGGAGATCCGGAGCGCCTCCGGGCAGATCGATGACGTACAGATGTCGCTGTTCCGAGCCGTTCACGCCACGGGAGCCGAGCGGCCGCCCTATGCCGACGCCGACTACTACGGTGACATCACACACCCGACCGAACGGCTCATTGACCTGCTCACCGAAATCGCAGTCCGCATCGGTGGTGGCGACGACTACTTGAAAGCCCGAGCAGTCACCCGACTCGACCAGGGCATGGGCGGCGGTAAGTCGCACGCGTGCATCGGCGCCTACCATCTGGCCGCCAACCCAAGGGCGCTGCTGGGAACTGAGCTCGGCCAGAAAGTGACCGAGCGCGCGAGGGCCAGAATCGGCCACCCGCTTGCTGACAGCCTTGGACGTCCACATGTCGTCGTGCTGCCCTGCGACAACATGACTCCAGGGGCTGGGGTACAGGAGCTCGATGGGCCTGCGGTCAACCTCTACGAGCGTTTCCTGTGGCGTCTTTTCTCCAAGGACTACACCCTCTTCGAACGCTACCGTCGGTACTGGAGCGACAAGCACAAGATCGCTGAAGCCATCAGCGCGGTGAACCGACCCGTGCTGATCATCGTCGACGAGGTGCTCGACTACATCGGCAACGGACTGGACGGCGCAAACCAGACCGACCTGGCGGCCCAGGACATGGCGTTCCTGCGGGCTTTGCTTGATGTCGTCAACGATGTCCCGCACGTCGCAATGCTGGTCGTGATGATCGCCTCCGACATCGATAAGACCGCGCTCTCGCCCGCCGCTCAGGCCCGCCGCGACGACCTGAATAGCAATCTCGACCGCAACGGCCTGCCCACCACTGTCACCGGCGTGGGCGACTTCGCCGACATCCTCCGCCGGCGGCTGTTCGACGCTGAACCCGCTGGTGAGGTGCTCGCTGCGACTGCTGCGCTCTACGAGGAAGTGCTGACGGACAAGACCTGGAGCAAGCAGGTCTGGGATCCGATCGGAGCTGCGTGGCGCCGCAACTGGCGTGCAGAAATGACATCTTGCTACCCCTTCCACCCCATGCTGATGAGCCTGGCGCAGTCGGAGTGGAGCAAGGTAACCGGATTCCAACGGGTCCGGTCCACTATCCGCATCTTCGCAGCCACGGTCTATGCCCTGCAGCAGCGCGGCAAGGCAGGCGAGTGGGTGCCAGCGCTCATTGGACCGGGAGACCTGCCGCTGTCAGACAGCACCGTCCGCGAGGCGCTCCTGGGCAGCGGCCTGGTGGAGGACGACCGCACCATCGCGAACTATCGGAGCTTGGCCGAGATCGAGGTCATCAACCACGACGGCTCGTCAGGCGCAGCGCGGCGCCAGGACCTCGAACGGCAGTCCAGCGCCTGGGGCACGAACAATCCGCGCGCGGCCGAACGGGCGGCCACCTTCATCTTCCTGGCGAGTGTTGTCGGCACCCTGCGCCCGGGGCGGGGCCGCGGCGCCAGTGCTCCTGAGGTCAAGGCGGCCACCAGTGTGCCCGAAGCCGCGTACACCGTCACTGACGCAGACGGCGTCGTCGATGAGCTGGTTAACCCGAACCAGGGGATGAGCGCCCTCGACATCACTCCCGGTCAAGGCAACAACAAGCCTGCCCGTTACTTCCTCTCCACCCGGCTCACCCACCGCATGTTGGTGAAGAACATCCGGCGCACCATCACCGAGGCCGAACGCGACCAGGTCATCGCCGACATCGCAAAGAGGCTAGCCAGCAGCGGCCCGTTCCGCGACCTGCAGTTCGTCCCGGCGGACTCCCAACACAGTCCCGCCGACGTCCTCGCCACGGCCGGCCTGGACACCGCCTACACCACACGGCTCATCGTCCTCGACCCGGCGCAGTACAGCCTGCGCAACGGCATGGAGAAGCCGACCCTCGAGGCGCTCACCGTCGCCATGGGGCTCGGGCAAGGTGCGCAGCAGCTCCCCGTCCAGTGGGCCAGCAGCGCGGTGTACGCCGTGGTGAACACCCAGCAGCGTTCTCTTGCACGGAACTTGGCGGTGGAGTACCTGGCAAGGCAGAAGGCTCTGCATGCGCCCGAGATTCAGAACGATGCCGAACTCAAGACAATCGGCGCCAAGGAGCTCGCCGAGGCCACGACGCAGCTGGAAAGGGCGCTCAAGCGGGCGTACCAGCATGTCGCCTACCTGGCCCAGCCCGATCCGGACGGGGAGCGGCACCTCGACCAACTTACCTTCGACAAGGACAACATCACCGCGCTCGACGGCATGCTCGTCTGGAAGGGCCTCGCAGCTCGGGACAAGGTTTTCGACACTGGCCAGTTCAGCGCCAAGGCTCTCCTGCACAACCTTCGCGACCACGACTACGGAAAGACCCTCTCTGACATCCGATCCGCCTTCTACAGCGCCCCACGATTGCCGCTGCTGTACAGCGGGGACCGCGACCTTCAGCAGGCGATCTTCGATGCTGTCAGCCAGGGCCTGCTGAGCATCGTCGACGGAGCGGGGACCGAGGTGGAAGTCACAGCCCCAGGACAGGTCAACCTCGCGAGCACGGGTCTGCGCCTCGCCAGGCCACAGCCCAAGATGTGCGCCGACTGCGACCAGCCGGTACATGAAGGTCGATGCTCCTTAAGTGCCGACGACACCGTCGCTAACGGCTCGGCGCACGAACCAGGCAACTCAGCGGGCGAGACACCGGGCGTGCCCCGACAGCGGGAAGCCGACGGGCCGAGTCCGGACCAATCCCCGAAAAGGGAGCAGGTCAGGGACCGGCAGGTCGCCTTCTCTTTCACCAAAAACCTCCTGGCCAACGGCGACAGCGCCGACGGTTTGGCCGCACTCTTCCGGGCGTTCTATATGGCCCTAGACGAAAGGCAGATCAGCTATCTGCAGGGCACTCTCCAATTGGTCATACAGGCCGATGAGGCAGAACAGATCCAGCAACGTCTAGAAGAACTCGGCATAAGCGGAACGTTCAAGGAGATCTGACGGATCAGCCCGCATGCCTGTGACGGCATACGTCGGTGTGCGGGCACCCAGACCGTCCACAAGCCCTACGGACCACCGACTCCCGGTGAGCCGTCCGCGGGGTCGATGCCTTCTGGTCACCGGATGGGCAGCAGGGACGTACTCCACCGTGGCGGCTGGGATGGATACCAAAGAGACGGACGAGGTAGACCGAGCCGACGGTCCGGCGAACATCGCAGCACGTGACCAAGCGAACTATCTACCTCGACCCCGACCCACGCGACTGCCGCTCCCGGAAGATCCGCGTCCGCAATCCCTCCAGACCAGCAGGCTCGCTCGATCGAGATGCCTGCCCTCAGAAGAGGCTATCGACGGCGCCCCCGCGAATAGAGAGCCCGTCAATCTCTCTGAAGGTCCTCCGCGACCTGTGCCGCGATGTGACGTGCGGGTTCGAGGCGCGGATCCTCAGGATGGGCATCCGGTACCAGGATCTTCGCGCAGACAAACAAGACCATTAGCTTGCCGTCCCGGCTCTCCAGATCGTCGGTCCGCTCGCGGCGGACGCGCTCGGCCAGAGCTGGAACTGCAAGGGAGCTGCCCCACAACGACGCGGCATCCAACCCTTGAGGAGCCATGCCCCAGTCCTCCCAGTCAAACAGGCAGAACTCTGGCCCGGTCACGTTCGCCCAATTCAGATCCGCGTGTGCCGGCAGCCATCGTTGCACTGTCGTATCGACATCACCGGGGAGAAAGCGACGGATCGCTTGGGCGACGCGACTCTGCGTGATCATCATGGTGTCGGGGGTGGCGACGCGCCTCGTGTGCTGTTCAACCAGGGCGTCCAGCGACGTATTGAGCGCCTGCCACCAGTAGTCCGGCAGCGCTGGCTCTTCGGCTAGGACACTGCTGCCGACGGGCGCGCTGGGAAGAAGATCCGTCTCATCCGCCCGCCACATCATGGGGTCCCCAGGCTGTCTCCATTCGATGCCTCGATGCCACTGTGGCTTGGACACTCCTTCCAGGAAAGCAGCGCACTCGGTGCCGTTCCAGCCTTGGCTGCCGATTTTGTCGAGGCAACGCCGCTCAACCCGCACCCATGTGCCACGATCTGTAGGCACCCCCAGCGTTCGACGCTTGCGCACCAGAGAACCCCGGTCCAACTGTGTTCGAAGAGCACGCTCGACCTCGTCGAGCACGCCATCGAGTGGCTCAACTCGCAGATCAGCTGGGCCAGCCTTGGCAGACGAGGATGACAACACCGCACCTCCTTGGGGACGGACCGAAAGCTAGCAAGAAAGCGGGACAATCAGTCCACTCGTCAGCTGTGGAGCGGCCTGGAACCACCTACTTCTTGGGCGAAGGTCCGTAGGGGCTGAGGCTGTCCGTCTGCCGAGTTGATCCTCATCCAAAACCATTCCCTGCGAACTACCCCTGGGTGCACCCAGATATCTGCTCTTGTAGCTCATCGCCCAAGAGTCCACCAGCGGCACTAGCGACTCGGTAGTCGCCAGCAGCTACGTGACGTTCGAAGCAAGTAACCTCCCGGCTGCCCATTCCCGTACGGCGCGGTCTGTGCTCAGTGCGGCGTCGGCGAGCAGGTGGATGCGCCAGTACAGATGGAGTCGGCCTTCGGCTGTGGCGCCGGGCTGACTGGCGAGAGCGAATACGGGCGTGGGGTCGTCGAGGCCGAGACGTACGGCGAGGCGAGCAAGGTCGGACTGATAGTCGCCGAAGATGGCCAGCTCCCAGTCGATGAGCAGACGGGAACCCGCGGGTTCCCGAAGGAGGTGGCCCGGCTGCAGATCGTGATGGAGCAGCACTGGCTGGATCGGGGTGTCGCTGGCGTCGACTTCCTGGTGGAGGCATCGGGCCACGACGCGTAGGGCTGGTGCGGCTGCCGCATAAGTGCGCAAGCGGTCGTGGAGGTAGCCGGTCCAGCTGCGGTGTTGTTGGGTGCCGGCGAGGCGGCCGAAGTGCGTGCCGGGGATGCGGTGGATGGCGGCCAGCGGTTCGGCGAGGTCTGCCAGGAACCGGTCGATGGGCACAGGCTTCGCGTGTAGTGCGGCCTGTGCGGTCCATGAAGGGGTGCTGCTGCCTCTGGACGCGGCGAGCAGCTGTGGACATGGGGCGCGGTGGCTGGTCAGGAGCCGGAGAGCGGCGACTTCATTGGCAGCACGGCTCGGGTCGCCGTAGTACTTGAGGATGTACGGCATCGATCCTTCCACCGACCAGACACGGTTGGCCTGGCCGGTGGTGATCTCGCGGGCACTGGGTGGAACGCGGCCGTCGATACCGTCCATAGCGCTGTCAGGCGACATCGCCGAGGTAGGTGCCGGGAAGCTTGGGCGGCGTCTCCGTGAGGGAGGCGATTGGCTGGCGGATGGCCTGCGGCAGCAGGTTGAGGGCAGGGACCTTGCCCAGCGGCACCCACTCCAGGCCAGTCTGCACCTCGTCCTGGGCATGGCCGCCGAGCTGGCCGGGATCACTGGTGGGGGTGCACAGGAAGATCGCTTCGATGCGGTGGGTGTCGGCTTCGCTTTCGGGGTGGTCGTGGTTGGCGCCGATGTATTCACGGAGCCACAGCAGCCGCTCGACGGTGACGGTCAGGCCGGTTTCCTCGTCGACTTCGCGGGCGACGGCGTCGCCGAGACTCTCTCCGGGGTGTTGGCCGCCTCCAGGGAGGAAGTAGCACTCCTGGTCCTCCCAGACGGCCCGCATGAGGAGGATCTGGTCATCGTGGAGGACAACGGCTTTGGCGGAGGTGCGAATTTCGGGGGTGGCGGATTCAGTCACTTGCTGGTCCAACTTCCTGATGTGGATTGGGTGGTGCTTCAGCGCTCAGTCTTGCCGAAGGTGGTGGCGTGTCCGGTGATGCGGCGGAAGATCATCCGCCAGGGGCCGACGAGACGGATGAACGGTTGGACGGGGCTGCTTGCGATCAATCCTGCTCGGCGGCCGCGTGTGGGGCATGGAGTAGCAGCGACGCGGCCGGTCGGGGGTACGACCGCGGCATGGAGGGCAGGGGCCAGCCCGATGAGCCGAGCGGTTAGGACGGGGCCATGCAGCAGGACACCTGCGAGGGCAAGCGCGGACCACAGGGGACCGGACCAACCGGCGGAGACGACCGCGGCGGCGATCAGCGGGGCGCCGGCAACCCAGGCGACCTCGTCGGCCCATTCCCGGAGTACCAAGAGCGCCTTGCCGATGCGAGTGAGAGCGCTCGGTAGCTGAGCGACGGCCTTCGCATGGCGGTCCGGTCGGGCTGACGTGAGGAAGGCGAGGGCATGGAGGTTGGTCAGGCCGCGTGGCTCTGTATACGGCTCGTCCAGGGCGGCGACGGTGGTGGATGCGATGTCGGCACCGAGGAGGGAGAGACGGTGGCCGGTGCCGAGATCCTCCATCGGTTCGGGGAAGCCACCGAGGGTTCGTACGGTCGGCAGGTGGACGGTCATGCCACAGCCGACGGCGTAGATCATTGGCCGCAGCAGTGTCTCTACGAGGCGCGGGACTTGGGTGGTAGTGAGCCATTGCGTCAGGCGGATTCGGGCGAGCTCGATGCCGAGTGAGCGGCGGAGCTGGTAGAGCCATTCTCCCGCCAGGAACAGGCCGGTGGCGCCGGGTGGAAAGGGGCGGCGGCCGAGCAGTGGCAGGCGCTGCTGCTGGATCAGGACCGGTGGCCAACCCGTCAGGGCCCTGTGGCGAGTAGCTGTCTCGGCGAAGGCGGTCAGCGTACGGACGTCCGGGATGGCGTCGGCGTCATAGACGCAGAGAAAGGTGCTGTCCGCGTCATTCTCGTCGTGCCAGCCGAGGGGGCCGAGAACCTCGTCGAGGCGGTCGACGGCGTGGTTGAGCTGTCCGGCCTTGCGGCCGCCGGTGTCAGGTTGGTGCAGGTGTACCAGACGCAGCCCGACGGCTGGCTGGTCATCGGCAAGGGCAGCGAGGGTTTCGCATGTCGTGGGCTCTGCGTCGTACAGCTCGGCGAGAAGGGAGAGACGCTTCTCCCTGGGAGCGGCGTTGACCTCGTCAGCGACGTCGCTGCAACGGGCGCGGGGGAACATCCCGCGCAGTTGCACCTCGGTGAGGCAGCTGGTGTCCGCCAGCGCCGGAAGGCGATCACGGTCGCGCCGGCGGGCGTTCTCTTCTCGTTCGGTGGTGATGGCGACGACCACTGCACGTTCTCGTGGGTAGTCCAGGGCCGTGAAGGCAGCAATCGTCTTGGGGGCAAGGGTTTGCTCGCGGAGCATGGGCAGCAGGACCACCAGCCAGGGCCCGTCCTCGTCGGCCGAGACGGGGTCTCGGCGTGCGTTGTCCAGCAGCCAACGGGCAGAGAGTTCGACGGCTACGAGTGCCCAGAGCCCGCGGGCCAGCAGGAGGGCTAGCAGGACGGGAACGGCGTAGTGGAGCCACAGTTCGGCCAGCATCATCGTTCGTCCTCCAGCAGGCGGTAGACGGAGCGAACTTGATCGGCGATGCGCGGCCAGGCGAAGAGCTCGGCGCGTTCCCGGGCCGCGGCACGTCGTGAAGCGTGTGCAGCGGTGCCGAGTTCGTCGAGGAGGGTTTCGATGGCTTCGGCGGCGGCAGCTGCGTCACCGGGTGGTGTGAGCAAGGCGGCCGGGCCGTGACCCGTGTAGTACGAGATGCCGCCGGTGTCGGTGGCAACTACCGGGGTTCCACAGGCCAGGGCTTCCAGGAGGGCGTTGTTGGCGGTTGCCTCCGTCAGGGGGAGGAAGACGGCCGCGGCCTGGCGGTAGAACTGGATGAGGGTGAGTTCGCTGATTCCTTCCAGCAGGCGCACGGCCGGGTGCCAGGTGCGCCGGTCGGCCTGACGGGTGACGACGGCGAGCTCGATGTCGTTGCCGTGCCGTCGATGGAGCTGGTCGTGGACCGTGTCCAGGACGTCCCAATCGCGCAGCCACCAGCCCACAGTCAGGAGCAATGGCCGGCCGACGGGCTCCGGGACTCCTGACGGCGTGAAGGCGGCGGTGTCGATGCCGTGCGGGATCAGGTGCACGCGCTCCTCGGACAGGTGGTTGGCAAAGAACGCCAGCTGGTCGGGGGCGAGGGCGATGATCTGGCTTGCGTGTGCGGCGAGCCGCCGCCAGTTCGTGGCCGGCATGAAGCGGGCCAGGTGTGCGGGTGGCTGGTGATAGGTGACGGCGGTCGGGCCCGGTCGGTGGCGGGAGAACCAGAACTGCTCGTCGCCGTAGAGGATGTGGGCGGGCCCGCGCCCGGCGAGGACGCGTGCATCCGTGGCGAAGTGCTCGGCCGGGTAGAACGGCAGAGGGCAGCGGCGGCGGAGCCAGTGATGGGCGGCAGTGGCGATCTTCTGGCCGGTGATTCCTCGTGGCGCGGCGATGCGCTTGGCTTCCGGCAGGTAATCAAGGAGCCGGTCGTAGCCCCCATGGTGGCTGTGCCAGGGGACGCGGACGGCCGAGGCGATCACCGTGTGCGGCACGGTGCCACCGCCCTCGTAGCTGCGGGCAACAGACCCATGGCTCGGAGCGCCGGTGCAACGGCCGTGGATCTGGTGAGGCGCAGCACGGACAGCCCATGGGGCTTGTTGGGGCCGAGATGGTGGTGCCAGCGACGGCGGTGCTGGCGGTGATGGGCCGGGCCCCAGAGGAGAATCGAGTCCCTGGCGAACAGATGCCGGAAGGTCTCCTGGTTGCCGGCGAACAGCTCCTCGCCACGGGCGGCTCGCCGGAATGAGCGCTTGAGCAGCCGGGGCAGGCAGGTGCGCAGGGGGAGGTCGAGCCAGATCGCCAGCTCGGCGTGGCCCAGCAGCATCTCGCCGACAGGCCCGCTGTAGTTGCCGTCGGCGATCCAGGTCTCTGCGCCGAGCGCTTCCCTGACCCGGTTCTGGAAGGTCACGGCGTCGACGGGCGTCCAGCCGGCTCCCCAGAACAGGTTGTCGAGGTCCAGGTGAGGCAGTCCCGTGTGTCCGGCAACCACGGCAGCGAGGGTGGATTTCCCGGAGGCCACGGGACCTACAACGGCGACGCGTTTCGGTATCACGAAAGCCTCCTGGCAACGGTGTCGGCGAGGCGTTCCAGCAAGTGGGGAATGCGAACGCCGGCGGTGACCCTGAACACCGGGACTTTCGCTACCAGGTCGTCCAGTACCTGGTCGGCCTGAGCGCGCAGTCCCTCCACCGACCGGGTCTGACACGCGAACCACGGATGGAGCCAGTCCTCGTCATCCGGGGTACAGCACGCGGCGGCCAACTCGGCGCGGGCGGTTTCGCCGTGCAGCCCCTGGATGCTGAGCGGGGTATCGTCGTTGCGAAGCCGTGGCAGAAGCACGAGGCGCAGTGGAGCGCCCTCGTGGACCTGGGCCGCGAAGGCGGCGGCGAAATCCCGCGGGGTGCAGCTTGCCTTCTGATCTGTACCGAACGTGCGAGGGAGCACCCGGTGCGGTGGCAGGGCCTCGCGCGGCGTCAGAGCCGACAGTGTGCCTCCCGCGATGCGGATGGACAGTGGGACACCGATGACGTCGGCCGCGTTCTGCGCAAGCATCGCGCGGTCGGAGGCCACCAGGTCCGCGCGGCGGTGGCAGGCGAGAGCGGCGAGCACGGTGGTCTTGCCGGCTGTGGTGGGTCCGGCGATGAGCACCCCGTTTCCGTCGATGGACGCCGCGGCGGCATGGAATGCGGTCCAGCCCCGGTCTTCGCCGCACCGCATCACGACTTCCCGGACGATGCGCAGCAGATAGCGCTCTCCGCGATGTGCATCAGGGTGGAGGACGATGTGCAGGCGTCCGGTGGAGTCGTGCGCATAGAGATGGTCCTGGGACAGGTGCGAGCGGGGATGAGGGCGCCACCAGTCCACGTCACCCACCCGCGACCGCAGGTACGGCTCACCGCGGAACGGCTCGACGCACCGGCTTTGCACCGTCTGGAGGCGGGCGGACCGGTCTGCGAACAGCTCACGGTTGTGGCGGATGCGGATGCTGGTCAGCCGACCACAGGGTGGAGCCGGCGCGGCCTCGGGGACGAAGCTGTGCAGGTGAGTGCGCTGTTCGACGGCGAAGTCCTGGTCCACCTCGACATCGAAGACGTGTCCGGCGAAGGTGACGGACGTCGTCGTGGTGGTGGTCATGAGCGGCTCCCCGCGGGAACCGCGGCCTGGCTGCTGAGTAGCTCCTCGGTTGCCCCCGTGACCAGACGGCGCGCGATATCGACGCCCATCTTCACCGCGTGGTCCATGTTGCCGATCTCGTACCGCCAGGTGCCGAACCTGCCGCGAGGGTAGATCGCTTGGTCTTCCAGCCACGGCACCGTCAACGCCAGCGCCTCGTCCCGGTCCAGAGTGGGGATCGGGTAGGCGTACGGGATCATTTCCACATGGGCGGAGGCCAGCTCGGCCAGTCCGGGAACCAGGCGGTGTCGCCTCAGCGCAGCATCGGCGGCTTTCACGAAGGCACGCTGGTTGACCCGAGTCCCGGGCATCACGGAGATCTCCGTCATCCATGAGCTGAAGGCGGTGGTGTCGGCGCCGGGGACGTTGGCAGGGGCGTACTTGCTGAAGTTGGTGGCGCGGTAGAACGGCACGTCGTCCTCCGGGAAGTAGAACCATGACCGCTCGTCCAGGGTGGGGGCCCGGTATCCGAGGCCGACCATGGCGACGGTGGTGTGCTTCAGCCGTCGGGCCGCCTCTCCCACGTCGAGTGGGCTCGTCGTCGTCATGGCGGCGAGTCGGTCCAGTGGCAGGGTGGCCACGACCTGGTCGTAAGGGACCGCCTCCCCGTTATCCAGTCGCACGAGGCGGGCGCTCGGGTCGATCGACGTGGCTGGGGCTCGGGTACGGACTCGGTTGCCCAGGCGGGCGCCCAGTCGTCGCCAGATCTCTCCAGTTCCCCCGATGGAAGGGAAAGCGAACGTGGAGTTCGGGCCCCACTTCGGTGCGGGGGCTTTGACGCCGTAGAAGGCCGCCAGGATCTCGTCGAGGTCGACCGGTGCCACTCGCTCCGCGACCCAGCCTGCGCTCATCTTCTCTGGTGAGATCGCCCAGACCTTGGTGTTGTACGGGGCGAAGAAGCGCTCGACGAGGCCGCTTCCGTACTGGGCCTGTAGCCACGTCGCGAAGTCGGTGTCGGTCGGCAGGGTCTGTTCGCGCTGTTGGCAGGCGTGGGTCAGCGACACCAGGCACGCTTCGGCGTCAGCCTGCGGCAAGCAGTGGAGGTACTGCTGGAAGGGGTAGGGCACCCAGCGGTCGCGGAATCGGATGTACGAAGACCGGTCGTGGTGCAGCAGTTCAGGCGGGGCGAAGAGCTCGCCCAGGATCCGGTCGAACTCTCCGAAGTGGGAGAAGACCACGTGGCCACCCAGGTCCCAGGTGAAGCCGGCGCGATCGACCACGGATGACGCCAGCCCTCCGACAGTGGGCGCCGCCTCCAACAGGGTCCAGTTGCGGTGGCCGAGACGGTCCAGTTCGTTCGCGCATGCCAGTCCGCAGGGGCCGGCACCGAGGATGACGATCCGGCCGGGTAAGGGATTTTGGGCTTTGGGCATGGGTTCCTCTTTTCTGTATGGGCGTTGGTGATCGGTGTGAACAGGTCGCATCGCCGTCAGATCTCGCGTTTGGGCGTGCGAGGGTCAGGGGCGGTGATCTTGAAGGTGATCCAGACGGTCTTGCCGATGCCGTGCTGCTCGTCCACGCCCCACCCATCGGACAGTTCGTCCACCAGGAGCAGGCCGCGACCCGAGGTGTCATCAAGGCGCGGATGCTGCCGATGCGGCCGGTCCGCATCCTGATCGTGAACCTCCAGCCGAACCACCGATCCGCTGATGCCTAGCCGTGCCCGGAATCCGAAGCTGGGCGGACCTGCATGTACGAGCGCGTTGGTAGCGACCTCAGACAGGCACAGACACACGTCATCGAGGCGGTCCCGGACTCCCCAAGCCGACAGAGCCTCGACGGCGAACTTCCGTGCCTCACTCACGGACGAGCCGTGTGGAGAGAAGGTCCGCTCGCGCCGCATGGGCGGGCCGCTGTCGCTCCAAATGGCCTCCGTGCTCCGAATCGCGGTACGGGGCTCTGCCTGTCGCCGCATCGCGCTGTCTCCTGCTGCTGGCATTGCCGGAACACCACCTCGTCGCTCGCGTTCAGGGCGGGCATCGAGCCTGACGTCCAAGCGGCACGCCTCACCACGACATGAGTGCCGACGTCTGATTCGGGCTTGGCGAAGTGGACGACATGGGTACCGTCACGTTGCCGCCGTCTCCACCGTCATCTCCTCGCACACGGCAGCTCTTACTCCCGTACGGCGGCATTGCGGGGCTACCGTCGAACCGACGAGCCGACCGGAACCCATCGGGGGATTGATGGCTCAAAGGCCCACTCTTCTACGGACATTGATCACCAGGCGCCACTGGCAGGTGTTCGAAACCTTCAAGCTTCACTTCGAGCGCACGGCCAACGAACTCGCCGAACAGGACCGTGATCCGACGCTTGTCGGCCTGACGGTGTCGAAGCGGCAGTTTGAGCGGTGGTACGGGGGCGAGGTGAAGACCCGCCCCTACCCGGCCTTGTGCCGGGTACTGGAGGCGATGTTCCGACACCCCGTCGACGTCCTGCTCGGTCCAGCGGACGAGGGCGGTGCTGCAGCCGATGCCGTTCCCCAGCTTCGGCTCGTCATGCCGACACGGCTGCTGTCCCCCTCGCTCGAACCCAGCGAAGGGGACAGCGGCTTCGACGGCATCGAGTTCACCAGCAGACCCGTTCCAGGCGGCAACGCCGGCCGGGACACGTTAGAGAGGCAGGTCGCCATGGCAGCTCGCCGTGCATTCCGCTTCAGCGCGATGGCAGAAGGCAGCAACGTAGGTCCTGAGACCCTGGACGAGCTCCACCAGGAGGTGCGTCGTCTAGCCGCCGCCTACCCGCAGCTGCCGCTGGCCCCCCTCCTCGGCGACCTCGTCGAAGTCCAAGACCTCTCCTTCCGCTTCCTCGAACATGGCCATGTCCGCCCCGGCCAGGCCCGCGAGTTGTACCTGCTCTCCGCCATCACCTCCGGCATGCTCGCCAAGGCCAGCCACGACCTCGGCGACCCGCGATCGGCCATGACACAGGCCCGCACCGCCTACGTATGCGCGGACAACGCCGACCACCGCGCCATGCGCGCCTGGGTCCGCGGCCTGCAATCCCTGATCGCCTACTGGGACGGCCGACACCAGGAAGCCTCCAAATACGCTTCCCTCGGCATCTCCCAGGTGGGGGGCGTGACCGGCACCAGCGCCGTATGGCTGTCTTGTTTGCAAGCCCGTGCCAGCGCCGCACTCGGCGATGTGGCGGCTGTACGGGAGTCCCTCACAGAAGCCGAACGGGCCCGCGATGCGGCGTCCCCCGACGACCTGGACGAGTTCGGCGGCATCATGACCTTCCCGGTACCACGCCAGCTCTACTACGCCGCCGACGCCACCGCCTGGCTGCCTAACGCCCCCGAGGCGGAGCATCAAGCTGAAGCGGCCGTCGCCGCCTACCGCCAAGCGGAACCTGAAGAGTGGGCTTTCGGTGACCAGGCCGGCGCCCACACCGACCTTGCCCTCGCCCGCATCCATGCCGGAAGCCTCGACGGTGTCGACGAGGCCATGCGGCCCGTTCTCGACCTGCCCGCCGATCAGCGCATCAACGGCATCGTTGCCTCGGTGCGGCAGGTCCACACCGCGCTTCGGGATCCCCGGTGGCTCACCGCACCCGAGGCTCGCACGACACGGGAGGAAATCGAGGCGTTCACCGCGGCCCCTGTCGCCGCCCTGCCCAGGTAACACCGCCTGCGAGTAGGGTCCCGACCATGCATCCGGTCGACATCGCAAGCCCCCGGCTTCAGTTGCGCGAACTCACCAGCGACGACGTGGACGCCGTACACGCCATCTACGGCGACGCCGAGGCCACCCGCCACCTGAGCTTCGAACCCCGAACCCATGAACAGGCCGGGGAGATCGTCGCCCGCTCCATCGCCTCCTCCGGCGAGCAACCCCGTACCGAATACGCCCTCGGTGTGGTCCGCCAGGAGGAAAGGGACCTGGTGGGCTTCGCCCGCCTGGCGCTCGACCCGCACGCCCAGAAAGCCGCCACAATCGGCTTTGCCCTGCGCCCCCACACATGGGGCGCGGGCCTGGGCACCGAAACCGTTCACCTGATGTGCGCCCTCGGCTTCAACCACCTTGGCCTGCACCGCATCTGGGCCGCTCGCGCACCACTGAACGCCGCCTCTGCCAAGACCCTGCTACGCGCCGGCATGACGGAGGAAGGCCGCATTCGGGAGCACGTGTTCGTACGAGGAGCGTGGAGGGACTCGATCACGTACTCAGTCCTCGATCACGAATGGCGGGAGTCAGATGGATTCGCGACGGCCAACGGATGACTCCCGCCACACAGTGACCAATCGCAGAGCGCCCACCGGCCATGACCGCGGCATGCGGTCATGGCCGGTGCATCAGTACCGCATTCGGTCCGCCCCCTACCCGGTCAGATCCACGGAGGCGCTCGGCCTCATGCCCATCCCTTAAACCAGGGCATGGTCTCGGGGCGGCGGTACCACCATCATGCCTTCTGTGCCGAACCCCCAAGTTGGGCAGCGAATATCTCGAAGTCGCGCAGCGGGTTCTTTAAGTTGCCCAAGCCATCCAGCTTCACCTTGCTGAAGGCGTTCTTGAAGCCACCGGCGTCGCGTACAGCCTTCGCTGTGCGGCCCGCGGTGCTTGACCGCGAAGCGGTTGCGCTCGTCGCAGGTTGCGGCGAAGACCACGACGCCTCCGATCCGGGCACGTGCCCGGATCGGAGGCGCGTTGCTGCACCCGCTAGATCCACGGGTTGCGCTCGTAGCCCGGTTCCTCGTCGGGGAAGTCGTCCGGGAAGACCTCGCTCACGATGTCACCCCGGAGGATCCGCAGCAGATAGCTCTCCACCGGACCTTCGTACAGGTCGTACTCCCTGCCACGGCCGATGACGGTGAGGACAGCCCACTGCTCGGGGTCCTCGTGCGGGATCAGGAAGCACATGTCCGCGTTGTCCGTGCCGCCCCAGCAGATCAGCTGCGAGGGTTTCACACCCCGCTCTGCCAGCAGTTCCCGGATCGTGTCCCGCGTCACCTCCATGGTGTGCCGCGCCGTGACCGTGTTCGCCACCAGGTCGGCGTACTCGTTCTCGGCACCTGCCCGATACACCCGCAGAAAGTCGTCGAACTTCGCGCCGCCAAAAGCTTCGAGAAACGTTTTGAACGCAGGCGGAAAGGCGGCGCTCAGGGCCTCCTCGGCGGCCTTCCAGTCATTGATGACCGGTCCCGCTTCACCAGTTGCGCGAAACGATGCCAAGAGTTCGAGATCAGTCATGGCCGCCTACTTGTTGATGATGGTCTGGTCGATGTGCAGGCCAGGCCCAATGGCCCTGACGTGCACGCCCGTAGGAATTATGTCGCCTGGATTGGCGTAGGCAGGTGCCGCTGAATATTCCACGCTCCCGCGCTGCTTCACAGTTTCATAGATTTGCTCTTCGAGCTTTTCCATCACCTCGTTGTTCGCAGTCTTGTGCATGATCACGATGTTGGCCTCAGAGCGGCCGTCTCCCCCGAGTGATCGGGCCAGGAGGTGTCCGCGCGTGTGACCAGCCGCTTCGCCTCCCCAGCCCGGGGGCTGCATCCGCCGGGATGCCTTGGTGCCGGTGTCGAGCATGTCTTGCGTGATCCTCGTTTCGACGCCGGTGGCTCGGCCCATGCTGTCCAGCGGCTTGGCATACGGCGGAATTGGCTTCTGAGGTGCCCGGCCTCCCCCTCCGCCGCGCTCGGCGCTGCGCATCAGCGGCTGGCCGGTCGGACCGACAGGCCCCTCGCCGGCCATCGCAAAGCGCGGGCCCCCCACGTTGGGCAGCGACATCTCGAAGTCGCGCAGCGGGTTCTTGAAGTTGCCCAAGCCATCCAGCTTCATCTTGCCGAAGGCGTTCTTGAAGCCACCGGCGTCGCCGACAGCCTTCGCCGCGCGGCCTGCGCCGCCCAGGGCACCCCCCAGCAAGACCCCGCTGACTCCGGCGTCCTTGATCTCCGCCAGGTTGATGCCCTTCTGATCGCCGAGGAGGTTACGTCCGCCTTGGGCGACGACCACGTCCACCGTGATCGCCTCGATGCCGCCGATGGCAGCGGTGGCCAGGACCGTTCCGGCGATCTCGGTGACGGTGGCGGAAACGGCGACGCCCGCCGTGCTCGCCGCCGCGACGATCGCCTCGGTGGCACCGGCCGCCGCGACTTCGCTGATGCCGCCGGTGAAGAGGGCCAGGGCCGTGCCGGCGACCAAGACCGCGCCGGCTATCTCCAGCTCGTGCTCGATCTTCTTCTTGGCCTCGGCGACCTGGTCTGCGTACTTGTCCAGCGCCTTGGCCATGTCTCGGGCAGCGCTGGCCACATCGTCGAGGTAACCCTTGCCGCCGCCGTGGTACTTGCGCCAGAACTCCCCGAACGCCTCGATCGACTTGCCCTTGTTGTTGTCGATGACGTCCTGGGCCTTCTTGTGGCAGGCAGCAGTGCAGTCCTCGACATCGTCCGCGTACGTCCGCCAAGCACGGGCAGCCTCGCGGAGTTCATCCTCGTCGCCCTCCGGCCACCACATGCCGGTGAGATCCTGGACGATCTCCTTGGCCTTGTCGGCAGCGCCCATCACTTACCGCCCTCGAAGCCGGACTTGGCCGAGTGGTCGGCGTCTTCGTGGTTGGCAGCCATGTCGTTCATGGCCTTGGTGATGCTGGACAGGCCCTTGACCAGGGCCGCGGCCGCCTTCTCGATCTGCGCCTGATGCGGGGCGTAGGCATGCTCGAACTTCTTGCCCTGCTCGTCACCACCCCAGGGCTCCCCCAGCCCGCCCAGCGTGTGACGAAGCTTGGCCGTCGCCCGTTCCAGGGCAACAGACTCCCGGTGGAACGTCGGAGCAGCGGACTTGAGATGGTCGGTGTCTACGTCGAAACCGTCGCCGGCCATGCCGTACTTCCCCCTTGACCATGTACTCGTAACCCGTTGTGAACCACTGGCGATGCATTCGGCCCACAGATGATGACCATGACATACGGCACCGACAATCGACCTGGTGGGAGTGGGTTTCAGCCACCGATACAGCGCTGCCCAGCAGTGAGCCCATGCAGGACCGCAGCCTCCCACCACCCAGATTCCGGTGGGAGGCGAGCCACCGAGCGCTCTGCACGACCGCAGCGGAGCCACGGTCGTGCAGAGGGCGTGTTGGGCAGTTACGAGCGCCGGCGGTGGTGCTGCTCGGCCGGTGCTGTAGTTGCCGCCGTTGGCTTGGCGAAGTCAGGCCGCCCGAGGGGCGGGTGCGGGGCTGCGGTGGTGCGGAGTCGGGCTGCTGCTGCGCGGCGGTTGGGGATGGGGTTGCGTCCGGTGTGCTGGATGCGGGTGATCAGGACGCGGGCGGGTTGGCGGGCGGTGGCCAGTTCGCGTTGGGCGGCTGCTTCCTTGAGGAGTTGGCGGGGTTTGTGGCCGCGGGCTTCGGCATCAGCGAGGACGGTGGCGAGGGCCGGCCAGCCGGTGTCGGCGAGGATCTGCTCGGCGTGTTCGGGGATGGCGGCTCGTACGTCGCTGGCCAGGGTGCGGCGGGTCTCCTCCTTCGGTTGACGTTGCGCGAGGTCTGTGAGTTCCGGGGTGAGGGCGTGGTCGGCGGCGCTTTGAAGGTGCTGGAGGGATTGGCGGGCGGCGTCGGCTTGGTGGGCGTGGCCCTTGGCTTCGTGCCAGCGTCCCGCGACGATTGCGGCCCAGACGAGGGCTGCGACCAGGGCGGCGAGGGCACTGCCGTCGGGGCCGGTGGCGGTGTGGGCGATGTCGCGGGCCGCGTTGCGCAGAGCGTGGGCGGCTCGGTCTTCTGCCCGGATCTGGGAGCGTTGGGCGCGTGCGAACGCCTTGGACGCGGCTTGGAGTTCAGTGCGCAGGTCGGCGGGTGCCTTCTGGGCGGTGGCTTCGATCAGTTCCCCGAGGGCGGTGATGTGTCCCTGGGCTCGTGCGTCGTCGGCAAGGTCAGCGTGGAGACTGTCGAGGGCGTCAGTTGCTCGGTGCCAGGGGGTGCTGGGCTGCGCGCGGCGGGCGATGGGGTGCTCTTCGGGCTGGCTGGCTTCGAGGCGGGCCTTGATCTTGGGAAGGGAGAGGTCAGGGGCGATCTTTCCGCCGGGGTGGAAGATCTGTTCGTCGTCCTTGTTGAGGTCGCCGGGGCGTCCGACGGCGTAGCCGAGGAGGTCACCGGACGGGCCCCGCTTGGCCTTGACCAGGACACCGTCGGCTTCGAGGTAGGCGAGGAGTTCCTCGGCGCTCTTCGCGTGGGGGATCGCGGCGCGGATGCGGTCCTGGAGCCACTCCTTGCTGGTCTGCTCCCAGCCGAGGCGCTGGGCCTTGTGCATCTCGGCCTGGATGGGGCGACGGGTGCCGGTGCGATCGCCCTTCTTCAGGCGGCGCAGACCGTAGTCCTTCTCGATCTCGCGGCATGCGTCGCCGACGCGGATGCCGCTGTCATGGAGTTTGGGGCGGCGGCCGTCTTCGCGGACGGTGGTGGCGAGGATGTGGATGTGGTCGTCTGCGTGGCGTACGGCGATCCAGCGGCAGGCCAGGTCATCACCGGCAGGGGCGATGCCGGCCGCGGCGACGACGCGCTGGGCGATCTCGCCCCATTCGGCATCAGAGAGGTAGCGGTCTTCGGGTGCGGCACGGACGGGGCAGTGCCAGACGTGGTCGGTGACAGGCTTGCCGAACTCGCTGTTGCGCAGGCGGACGGGCTCGTCGAGGTGGCGGGCGAGTTCGGTGAGGGTGGCCATCTCGTCGCGGCCGGGGTCTGGCATGCCGAGCATCGCGAAGCCGGCCACGATGTGCGGGTCGAAGTGTTCGTCGTGGGTTCCTCGGCCGTAGAGGTAGGCAAGCAGGCCGCGGGTGTTGGCGCCGGGCGCCTTGATGGCGGCGATCATGCGGCGAGATCCTCCCGCGGGTCGGCAGGCTGGCGCAGGGCGTCGGCTATCAGTTCCAGCAGGTGGTGGAGTTCGTCGAGGCGGTGGCGTATGTCGGGTGGGGTGAGGTCACTGTTGAGGGCGCGGGCGATCTGGTTGATGTTGACGCCGATGCGGTTGAGCTGGCGCAGGACCTGGGCGCGGAACATGTGCGTGCGGCGGCGATCCCCGGACAGGGGAAGGTTGGCAGTGAACCGGCCGGTGATGAAGGCCAGGACGACATCGGCGGCGAAGCCGGACTCGCCCTTGTAGCCGTGCTCGGTGGCGGCCTCCTGAAGGCCGGCGTGCTCGTGGTCGGTGAACCGCAGCGGGCCGACGCGGACGGTGCGCTTGTTGCCGCTGAAGCGACGGATCGTGGGCTGGGCGTTCTTCACGGAGGGCTCGCCGGTGGCGCTCTCGGCGGCACGGGCGGGGCGGAGGGTCTCGCGTTGGATGGCGTGGAGCGTGTCCGGGTCGGGGCCACCCCCGGCCCCGACCCCTTGGCCCGGCGTCCCCTGGCGCTGGGCCGTCTCCGCCACCCCTGGGGCGGAGATCCCCGAAGGCCGGCCTTGAGTCGGACTCGGGGTACTACTGGCTCCGCCAGGGGCAATCCATCCGAATGCCCGCCGCAAAAGGCCCATCGCTCCAGGGGACTTCGTCAGCAGCCGTGGCTCGTTGTGAGTGGCCTCGGCGTGGTGTGGGTCGTGCGTCATGGGTGGCTCTCCGGAAGGTGCGAGTGGGGCAGGCGGGCTGACGAGGAAGGGCAGGCAGAGTCCAGGCGGTTCACGGCCCCCTCCACAGGTGTGGATGACCAAGCGGTGAGGGGGCGGTGACCGGTGGCGGGGTGACCGGAAGGGTTCCGGTCACCCCATGGGACGAGCGGTCAGTCCCTATCGGGACCGGTGCCGGAAGCGGCTTCGAGCTCGCGTCGAAGGACTTCCATCACCTCGGTCAGCCGTTCCCCGCTGACCGTCAGTCCCTTGGCCCGTATGGCCTTTTGGACAATGTCCCGGGTGGCTTTGCCCTGCTCTGCAGCGGCGATCCGACCGATCTCCACGAGCTCCTCGACCGTGGCCCCAGCTGGGCGGCCCCCACGTGGCTTGCTGTCCGATTCCCGGAGCTGAGATTCCGGCGACTGGGCGGAACTGCCAGCCGGTGGCTCAGTGGCACGGACAGCAGCATTGGTCGCTGCCTCCGGTCCCTCATCCAACGCCGTTCCCAGTCGGGCGATCGGCTGGTCGACCAGCTGGTGGATCTGCCGCATCAGGACGCCGAAGGCCAGCAGCGCGGCGGTCGGGGGTACGGCAGCGACCACATAGTCGAGCAGGGGCTTCGCTCCGGGCCCGCCGGCTCCGCTGACCCCGGCTACGTTCAGCGCGATGGAACCGACCGACCCAGTGGCCGTGAGGGCGATGGCCCACCCATCAGTGAGCCGCCGCAGGCCCGCGCGGAGCATCAGCAACTCCCCCGCGACGATGAACGCGTCCAACGTCGCGGGCCAGGCCCATTGACGTACGGGGGAACTCTTGAGTCCGTGCTGTCCGGCGACCTCAGCGAGGTGCGCGTAGGAGAGCCAGAACCCACCGGCGGTCAGGGCGACGATGACGGTTCCCGCCGCGACGAGCGCATATTGCTCGGCGGTCTGTTTGGTCATCACCTGCTGCCCTCCTGGCCTAAGAGCGCGGCTCCCACCAGTGTCCTGATTGGTGTGGTTGGCGGGTGGTGCGAGGGTGGTCAAGCGGGGTTCTCCTGTGGTGGTGGCGTGGTCCGTCTTGGCCGTCTTGGCCGTTGAAACCGCAGGTCAGAGCAGGTACGGCACAGGTGCTGGCGTTCCGTCTCGGCGGCGGTGCCGACGTATTGCGGCACCGCCGCCCTCGGGTTGGAGCGTGGGGGTGGCAGTGGACGGGGCGGATACGTCTTCCGTCTTGGCCGAAGCTCCTGTGACCTGCGGCGATACGGCAGGGACGCCTAGGACGGCGCAAGACGGAGGTGGGAGACGTCCTGGCGGTCAGCGCGCCGTTGGTCATCGCGTTGCCGTCTTGAGCCTGGCTGCCGTCTTACCGACATGCCGTTTGACCTGCGGGATCACGGCAGGGACGGCAAGGACGGCAACCGGAGGGGCGGGGCTCAGCCCGAGCTGGGCGCGGGACCGGCGTCGACCGGGTGCACGGTGGGGCAGTAGCGCCGCCACGCGTCGAGGAACTTGTTCCGCACGTAGCCCTTGAGCTGCCTTCCGTCGGCCATGCGCACGTTGCCGGGCCGAATGTCGAAGTCGCGCAGCATCCTGCCGAGTTCTCGGGCCGTTAGGCCGTCACGTCCCCGCTCCGCCCACGGGGCTTCGGCGTCTTGGCGCAGGTGGTGGAGGAGGTCCCCTGTGGACAGGCTGTCCACCTCACGCTGGGCGAAGAAGACCCGGCGGATGTCGGCAAGGATTCGTGCACCACTGGGGTGGTCCTCCTCGGCCGCCACTTCGGCATTGACCATCCGCACGCAGGCGACCCGCGCCAGCCGGGGCCAGCGACCGCCTGCCAGATCGGCGACGATCACCAGGGGCTCCCACGTGTCGGCGGCGCGGTCTTCGACCGGCATGTCCGGCTCCAGGTTCGCGGCCTCCTCCAGCAGCGGCCTGGCCCACGCGTGGATGCGGTCGCGTATCTCGTGCAGGGCGGGGATATCGCGGCGGGAGCGGAAGGGCCGGACCTTCTCGCCCTCGGCCCGCCGCCGCATGCGGATCACCACCGAACGGTCCATGACCGTGTCAGGCAGGTCACCGATTCCCGCGATGGCCGCCATGGCGAAGGTAGCGAACTTGTGCGGGGTGTGGTCGTTGCCGACGACCCTGGTGACGTACCGGCCGCGCTGATGACCGGCGTTGAGCAGGCCACGCGTCTCCTCGTTCTTCTCCGCCACCTTCGGGCCGAAGATGGTGTCGGCCTCGTCCACCAGCAGCGTCGGCGGCTCCTCCTCGCTGATCGAGCGGAAGATGGCCGCCGGTGTGGTGTTGATGGTCAGCATCGGCTCGTGGACCGTCTCGGTCAGCACGTCCAGCAGCCGCGACTTGCCGCAGCGCTTCGCCGGGCCCACCACCGCCAGGCGCGGGGCGTGCTGCCACGCGGGCTGGAGATGCGTCGCCGCCACCCACAGAGTGATCGCGTCCAGCGCCTCCGACGAGGGTGGGATCACGAACTGGGCTACTTGGGCGCGCAGTTCATCCAGTAGCTTCGAGCCAGCTGTCGGCTCCGCGTCGGGTAGACCCTCCAGCTCGCTCGCGGCATCCGCCTCGTCGACGCTGCGTTCGACCGCACCCTCGCTCGGGTCTGCCGCGGCGCTGTCGGCCTGCACTGCGCGCATGTGGGCGCCGGGCTGGCCGGGGATGGCCGTGGCCGGCCAGCCCGCTCGGGCGGGGGCGGAATAGGACTCGGGGCTCTCGGGTTGCACTGGGCGGCTCCTCGTCTGGCGGTGTCGGGCTTGCACGCCCCTGCCGCCGGGTCGGTTCTCATGGGATTGCTGGGGAGCCTTGGGGCCTCCGGCGTTGCACCGCCGGAGGCTCTCCCCCTTCTCGCGGGCGTCTCGGTACCGCGAGCGACCACGGACAGTACGTCCACGCCACGCCACAGTCCAGCATTTCTGTGTCAGCTCAGCGCAGAAGCGCCTGCTACGCACCAGCTGCTTCACGCTGCCAGCCCCAGCAGGGCCAACAGGTCCGCCGTCACCACCCGGTAGGCATTGCCGAGTCGCAGCACCTTGCACGGGTACTGATCACGCTTGGCGAGCTCGTATCCCTTACTCCGCCCCAGCCCCAAAGCTCGGTTGCCTGTCTCCAGGTCAACGGCGGCGGGAAGCTCTAGAAGCTCCTCGCGGCTCATCCCCTTCGCTCGCCCACCAGCTTCGTTCTCGCGCATGCGCGCTCCATCCACGACTGAGCCCTCGGCGAACGCGACCATCGCGCCCGTCTCCAGGTCACGAAATCAACGTTAGGCGAGCTAATGTGTCCGTATGACACAACGCCGTAGCGACCATGGATACGAGAAGGCCGACGACGAGGACGACGTCCTTGAGTGGGTGGACCAGGTAATGGCCACCGTGGCCGACGAGGTCCGTAGACGACGGAAGGAACTGGGGTGGAGCGCACAGGACTTGGCCGACAAGTGCGAGGAGATCGGCCACTCGATCCCCCGCAACGTGATCGCCAACATGGAGTCCGGACGCCGCTCCAACCTGCCCTTGGTCGACGTCATGGTGTTGGCCGAGGCGCTGAACACCCCACCCATCTGCCTCATCTATCCCGTCGGTTACGTCGACGGTGTGCAGCGGCTCCCGCTTCAGCACCCCACCTCCCCCGTGAACGCCCTGCGCTGGTTCACCGGGGAGGAGACGGACCTCGGCGTGGACGACGACATGCTCCGCTACTTCCGCGCCCACCACGCCGCCGAGGAGCAACTGCAGAGCGCGCGACGCGATGAGGAGTACGCGCGCTACCACGCCGAGACTGCCCCGAACGCCGACCGAAAGGCCGAGGCCCTCCGCGCTCAGGCTCGTGCCGCCGAGGTGGCTGACGGCGCCGCGAACCGTCTGCGCAGGATCCGCGCCTTCATCCGAGAAGAGGGCGTCACGCCTCCATTCCTGTGGCCCGACCTTGCCGCCGCAATCGATTCCCCCGGGAGCGATCCCGATATCACCGAGGAGAATGATCTTTGAAGGGCTCCACCTATCGCCGCTGCTCCTGCCGCGACCCGAAGACCGGCAAGGAACTCGGCACCTCCTGCCCCAAGCGCAACAGCAGGAACCACTGCACCTACTCCATACGCCAGGAGCTCTCGCCCCGTGAGGACGGCAGCCGACGCTCGTTCGCCCGTGGCGGGTACAGCAGCCTCAAGTCGGCCCAGGCCGACCTCGACCACGTCCGCGCTCTCCTCGGTCTGGCCGAGTCGGACGACCCCGAGGGCACGGAACTCATCGCCGAGATGCTGGCGGAGGTCAGCCGCGAGCGTTCGCCTCTGCCTGACGTCGAGGAGACGAGGCGGCGCCTGAACGCCGGCCAGGACCTCATCGGCAGCCTGACAGTGAGCGAGTGGCTCGACCGGTGGCTGGCCGGTAAGCGCATACGCAAGTCCGGCCTCAATCGCTACGAGACCGACATCCGCGTGCACTTGAAGCCGCGCATCGGAAACCGGCGACTGGACCGGCTGCGCGTCAGCCACCTCAGCGAGATGTTCACGGACATCCGCGACGCCAACGCCCAGATCCTGGAGTACAACGCCCAGCGGCGAGCCGCGATCGACGAGCTGGCGACCGTACCGTGGAAGGGCGTGGAGAACCGTGCCCGTCGCAAGGCGATGAATGCCGCGATCGACGCAATGCCGCGCTTCCGTCGCGTCACCGGCCCCGCCACGCGTCAGCACGTCAAGGCCACTCTCCGCGCGGCCCTGAACGACGCGATCGGGCAGCAGATCATCACGTTCAACCCGGCCGCCCACGTCGAGATCGATCCCGTACGCAAGCCCAAGGCGCTCGTGTGGACGGACGAACGGGTTGCCAAGTGGGAGCAGACGGGCGAGAAGCCGTCGCCGGTGATGGTCTGGACGCCCCAGCAGACCGGCACCTTCCTCGACTTCGTCGCCGAAGACCGGCTGTACGCGATGTGGCACCTGATCGCCTTCCGCGGCCTGCGCCGTGGCGAGGCGTGCGGGCAACCGTGGTCGGAGACGAACCTCGACACCCACTCGCTCACCGTCTCCTCCCAACTCGTGCAGGACGGATGGGAGATCGAGGCGTCCGATCCCAAGACGGACAGCGGCTATCGCGTGGTCGCACTCGACGACGACACCGTCAACGTCCTCAAGCGGCACCGCGAGCGGCAGGAAGCGGACCGCGCGGAGTGGGGCTCGGCCTGGGTCGAGACCGGCCACGTCTTCACTCAGGAAGACGGCTCCTGGCTCCACCCGGGCAAGGTGACCGACCTCTTCGAGCGCCTCGTCGCCGCCTCCGGCCTCCCGCCGATCCGGCTGCACGACCTGCGTCACGGAGCGGCAACCCTCATGCTGGCCGCCGACATCGACATCAAGATCGTGTCGGACACGCTCGGACACAGCGACACCCGCATCACGCGGGACATCTACCAGAGCGTCCTGCCCCAGGTCGGCAAGAGCGCCGCCGAGGCGACGGCGAAGCTGGTGCCGCTTCAGCGCAAGGCCGAGGCGGAGAAGGCTGCCCGCAAGGCGGCGAAGAAGGAGAAGGCCAAGAAGGCCACGGCGAAGAACACCGGCAAGGGCGGCAAGCCGAAGAACAAGGCGAAAGCCCAGGCCAAGGACGACACGAAGGCCAAGCTCCGGAAGCCCAAGAAGTAGGTCTCTGAGCGCCCCCGCTCACGCATCGCTCACGCAAGTCATCTCGCGGCACCGCTGCCGCGCGACACGTCATGCCCCGAGCAACGCAAAAGGCCAGGTCACGGGCTATGTGACCTGGCCTTCTCTCTGAGCCGCCTTCGGGATTCGAACCCGAGACCTACGCATTACGAGTGCGTTGCTCTGGCCAACTGAGCTAAGGCGGCGTGGTGCGCGGCCCAGTCTACACATCGTTGAGGGGTGCTCTGTCACCGGTTTAGGGGCTGGTCAGAGGTTGGCCGGAAGGGGTGTGGGGGGTGTGGTGCGGATCACTTGCAGCGTTTGCCCTTCGGGGGGACGGTGCCGTCGAGGAGGTAGGTGTTGATCGCGGTGTCGATGCAGTCGCTGCCGCGGCCGTAGGCGGTGTGGCCGTCGCCCTCGTAGGTGAGGAGGGTGGCGCTGGAGAGCTGGGCGGCGAGGGCCTTGGCCCAGATGTAGGGGGTGGCCGGGTCGCGGGTGGTGCCGACGACGAGGATCGGGGCGGCGCCCTTGGCCTCGATGCGGTGGGCGGTGCCGGTGGGCTTGACCGGCCAGTACGCGCAGTTCAGGGCGGCCCAGGCGAAGCTTTCGCCGAAGACCGGGGAGGCCTTGCGGAAGGCGGGCACGGCGGCGCGGGCCTGGGCGGGGTCGCGGAAGGCGGGTGCGAGGTCGAGGCAGTTGACGGCGGGGTTGGCGTACATCTGGTTGCTGTACGTGCCGTTCGGGTCGCGCTCGTAGTAGCTGTCGGAGAGGGTGAGCAGCCCGCGGCCGTCGCCGGCCTTGGCCTGGGCCAGGTACTCCCGCAGGACGGGCCAGGCCCGCTGGTCGTACATGGCGGCGATGACGCCCGTGGTGGCGAGGGACTCGGTGAGCTTGCGTTCCTGGCCCGTCGCCGCCGGGTGGGCGTCCAGCTTCTTGAAGAGGGCAGACAGCTGGCGGGCGGCGTCCGCGGTGCTCTTCGTGCCGAGCGGGCAGTCCTTCTGCTTGATGCAGTCCGCGGCGAACGAGGTGAAGGCGGTGTTGAAGCCGGCGGTCTGTTCGAGGTTGGTGGCGCGGGAGTCGAGCTCCGGGTCCATGGCGCCGTCGAGGACCATCCGGCCGACGCGGGAGGGGTAGAGACCGGCGTAGGTGGCACCGATCAGGGTGCCGTAGGAGGCGCCGACGTAGTTGAGCTTGGCATCACCCAGGACGGCGCGCAGGACGTCCATGTCGCGGGAGGTCTCGACGGTGGAGACGTGCGGGAGCAGCTTGCCGGAGCGGGCTTCGCAGCCCTTGGCGAACGCGCGGTAGGCGTTGACGAGCTTGGTGGTCTCGGCCGCAGTGTCCGGGGTCTGGTCGACCTCGGTGTAGGCGTCCATCTGCTTGTTGGACAGGCACTCGACCGGTGCGCTGCGGGCCACGCCGCGCGGGTCCATCGCCACCATGTCGTAGCGGGCGCGGACGGGGGCGGGCTGGGGCGCGTACTGCTGGAGGTAGTCGATCGCGGAGGCGCCGGGGCCGCCCGGGTTGACCAGCAGGGAGCCGATCCGGCGGCCGGGGCCGGTGGCCTTCTTGCGGGCCACGGCGAGCTTGAGGTCGTTGCCGGCGTCGGGTTTGGCGTAGTCCAGGGGGGCCTTCATCGTGGCGCACTCGAATCCGGACACGCCGCAGGGGCGCCAGCTCAGTTTCTGGTCGTAGTACGGGCGGAGGTTGCCGGGCGTGGAGGACGCGAGGGGCTCAAGGGTGGAGTCGGCGGCGGGGCGCTGGGCGCCGGCCTCCGTGGTGCCGCCCGCGGAGGTGTCGCCGTCGGGGGAGGAACTCCCCGAGGAGCAGCCGGAGATCAGCAGAGCGGTGGCCACGAGGGCAGCGGCGGAGGTGCGGAGCAGACGGCTGGTGGCCATGGGCGGTGTCCCTTGGTCTCGGTCCGTGGAAGCTGGAGTGCGGTGCGGTGTGGTGCGGTCCTCGGAGGTGGGGTGCGGGGCGGGGAGCCGGTGGTGGGGTGGGCGCGGGTGACGTTTCCTGAACGGAGAGTATCCGGGCGGGGACGTTGTGTGCGCGCTTGAGGGAGTGGGAGGTGGCGTGGACGGGGGTGCGGGTCCCGCTCGGGGTGTTCAGCCGGCGCGGAGGGCCGCCGTCATGGCCTCGACCGCGAGGAGCGGGGCCACATTGCGGTCCAGGGCCTCGCGGCAGGCGATGACGGCTTCTATCCGGCGCAGGGTGCGCTCGGCGGTCGAGGCGGTGGCGATGCGCTCGACGCTGTCGCGGACCTCGTCGTTGGCCAGCGCCACCGAGGCGCCCAGCTGGAGGGCGAGCACGTCGCGGTAGAAGCCGGTGAGGTCGACCAGGGCCAGGTCGAGGCTGTCGCGCTGGGTGCGGGTCGAGCGGCGCTTCTGCCGGTCCTGGAGCTCCTTCATGGCGCCGGCCGTGCCGCGCGGCAGCCGGCCGCCGGTCCCCGCGGCGGCGCCGAGCGCGGCGCGCAGCTCCTCGGTCTCCTTGGTGTCGACGTCCTCGGCGACCTGCTTGGCGTCCTCCCCCGCGGCGTCGATCAGCTCCTGGGCGGCCTTGAGGCAGCCGCCGATGTCGTCGACGCGGAGCGGGAGTTTGAGCACGGCCGTCCGGCGGGCGCGGGCCCGCTCGTCGGTGGCGAGCCGACGGGCCCGGCCGATGTGCCCCTGGGTGGCGCGGGCGGCCCGGGCGGCGGCGGCCGGCTCGATGCCGTCCCGGCGGACGAGGACCTCGGCGACGGCGTCGACCGGCGGCGTGCACAGCGAGAGGTGTCGGCAGCGGGAGCGGATGGTGGGCAGGACGTCCTCCACGGAGGGGGCGCAGAGCAGCCAGACCGTACGGGGGGCGGGCTCCTCCACGGCCTTGAGGAGGACGTTGCCGGCGCCTTCGGTGAGGCGGTCGGCGTCCTCCAGGACGATCACCTGCCAGCGGCCGCCGGACGGGGAGAGGGAGGACCGCCGGACCAGGTCACGGGTCTCCTTGACGCCGATCGACAGCAGGTCCGTGCGGACGATCTCGACATCGGCATGCGTGCCGACCAGGGCGGTGTGGCAGCCGTCGCAGAAGCCGCAGCCGGGGGCGCCGTACTCCCCCGCGCGGTCCGGGCTGACGCACTGCAGGGCGGCGGCGAAGGCCCGGGCCGCGGTGGCCCGGCCGGAGCCCGGCGGGCCCGTGAACAGCCAGGCGTGGGTCATCTGGGAGGCGCCGCTCGGGTCGGCGGACGGCGCCGGCTGCCCGCCGCTCCCGGCCGCGGCCGCGGCGTGCTCCGCGGTGATGAGGGCGTCCGCGTCGCGCGCGGCAGCGGCCAGCTGCACCGTCACCCGGTCCTGGCCGACCACGTCGTCCCATACCGTCATCGCTGCCCGCCGTTCCTGTCCGTTCCGTACTGCCCGTGGGGTGCGGAGTGCGCCCGCGCCGGCCGCGCACACCACGCATCGCTCCGCGCCCGACCCATTGTGGTGCACCCCACCGACAATCGGCGCCGGACGGCCCGGCGGCCGCGTGCGCGGAAGCGGAAAACGGCCGTGACCGCAGCTTTCGGGCTGCGGCCACGGCCGAGGGTGTGCTTGCGGACCGGTGCTAGCGGCGCCGTCCCCGGCCGCCGCGGCGGCCGTTGCCGCCCGCGTTGCCGCCCGCCCCGTCGTCCGCTTCGTCGTCGCGCTCGCCCAGCAGTTCGTCGGCGAGCGTCGGCAGATCGTCCAGCGGGGTCTCCTCCGCCCATTCGGGGCGGGGGCGGCTGCGCTGCGCGGGCTCGACGGGGTGGCCCGTCGCCGGGTCGATCTGCGGGAGTTCACGGGTGCGCTCCACGCGCGACTCGGCCGGGGTGCCGGACGGGCGCCCGGCTGCCGCGGCGTGCCCGGGCTCCGCCGCTTCCGGCGTCTCCTTGCGGAACATCCACGACGGCACGCGGTCGGCGGGGTCGCCCTCCCGCTCGGTCCGGCCCCGGCCCCCGGTGCCGGCGTCGCGTACGGGCGGCAGGACGGCGGTCTCGTCCGCGTCCGGGCCGGCCCCACGGCCGTCCCGGGAGTCCCGGCCGTCCCCTACGGAGGGCAGCACCGCGGTCTCGTCCGCCGCGCCGGACGGGTGCCCGCCCTGCGCCTCGGGCCACGACAGGGCCTCGGTGCGCTCGGCGTCCGTGCCGGAGCCGGACTCCGCCGGCTCCTCCGGCGCGCTCTCCGCCAGCCGCTTGCGCAGGTCCGCGACGGGCGTCTCCGCGGTGGGAGCGTCCGCCGCCGCCTCCTCCGCGGCCCGGGCCTCGGCCGCCGCCCTGGCCTCCGCGGCGGCCGCCTCCTCGGCTGCCGCCCGCCGCGCCTCCTCGGCGCGGACCAGGGCCGCCTCGGCCTTGCGCTGCTTCTCCAGGCGGCGCTCCTCGGCCTCCTTGCGCAGCCGCGCCTCTTCCTCGTGCTGCTTGCGCAGCCGCTCCTGCTCGGCCTCGCGGGCGCGCTCCTCCGCCTCGCGGCGCTGCCGCTCGGCCTCCGCGGCCTGCCGGGCCTCCTCGGCGCGCTTGCGGGCCTCCTCGGCCTGCCGGGCCTCCTCGCGCGCCCTGGCCTCCTCGGCCTCGCGGCGCTTGCGCTCCTCCTCCTCGGCGCGCAGCTTGGCGAGCTGCTCCTGGCGCTCGCGCTCCAGGCGCTCCTCCTCCGCCTTGCGCGCGGCCTCCTCCTCGGCCTTGCGGCGGGCCTCCTCCTCGGCGGCCTTACGGGCCTCGGCCTGCGCCTGGATCTCGGCCTCGGACAGCGGGAGGACCTGGTCGAGGCGGTGCCGCACGACGGTGGTGACGGCTTCCGGCTCCTGCCCGGCGTCGACGACCAGATAGCGCGCGGGGTCGGCGGCGGCCAGGGTCAGGAAGCCGGCCCGCACCCGCTGGTGGAACTCGGCGGGCTCGGACTCCAGCCGGTCCGGTGCCTCGGTGAAGCGCTCCCGCGCGGTCTCCGGGGAGATGTCGAGCAGCACCGTCAGATGGGGCACGAGGCCGTCGGTGGCCCAGCGCGAGATCCGGGCGATCTCAGTGGGCGCGAGGTTGCGCCCGGCGCCCTGGTAGGCGACCGAGGAGTCGATGTACCGGTCGGTGAGGACGACCGCGCCGCGCTCCAGGGCCGGCCGGATGACGCTGTTGACGTGCTCGGCCCGGTCGGCGGCGAACATCAGCGCCTCCGCACGGTCCGAGAGCCCGGACGTCGAGACGTCCAGGATGATCGAGCGCAGGCGCTTGCCGATCGCGGTGGCGCCCGGCTCGCGGGTCACCACGACCTCGTGGCCCTTGCCGCGGATCCACTCCGCGAGCGCCTCGACCTGGGTGGACTTGCCGGCGCCGTCGCCGCCTTCGAGGGCGAGGAAGAAGCCGGTGGGGGCGGGTGCCTGGGCCGGGTCGCCGCCGCGCAGGGCCTCGCGCAGGTCGCGCCGCAGCGGCACGCCCTGCCGGTCGTCGACCTTGCCGAGCACCAGGGCGGCGACCGGCAGCAGCAGCGCGCCGGCCAGCATCAGGGTGTAGGCGGCGCCGCCGTAGGCGAAGTTGAAGGTGCCGTCCCCGAGGTGGTGCGGGCCGATGACGGCCGCGAGCAGCGGCGCGACGATGGCGGCCACCGCGACCGAGAGCCGGACGACGGCGTGCAGATGCTCGGTGGTGCGGGCGGTGCGGGACTCCTCGGACTCCTGGTCCAGCAGGACGTGCCCCGTATTGGCGGCTATGCCGGCGCAGACACCGGCCAGCAGCGCGAGCACCAGCACCGTCGTCGGGTCCGGGACCAGCCCCATGGCCAGCAGCGCCAGCCCCGTGGCGGCCACCGCGAGGGCGAGCAGCCGGCGCCGGGAGAGGCCGGGCAGGACGCGGTGCGCGGCGCGGATGCCGACGACCGTGCCGCCGGTCAGCGCGAGCACCAGCAGCGCGAAGGTGGCCGGTCCGCCGGCCAGGTCGTAGCCGTGCAGGACGGCGAGCGAGACGGCGGCGGCGATCGCGGCGGCCACCGCGGCGCAGGTCGTCACCAGCAGCGGGAGCACGCCGGTGCGGCCCTTGTCGGCGGCCGCCCGGGCGCTGCCCTGTTCGGCGTTCTCGCCCTGAGCCGGCCGTCCGGTCGTCGTTCCCGTGGCACGCGGGCGGCGCAGCCCCTCCAGAGGGGAGCGCGGCCGCGGCGTCTGCCCACCGGGGAGTTCGATGAAGTAGAGGATCGATACGGAGGCGGCGAACAGCCCGGCGGCGACGTACGAGCCGAGCGCGGCCTGGTGCAGGTGGAACCAGTCGATGCCGACGCCCAGCAGCTTGCTGACGAGGGTGACGACCACGAGTGCGGCGGCCGCGATGGGCAGCGAGACGAAGCCGGTGCGCAGCGAGAGGCGGCGCAGGGCGTCCATGTGGTCCGGGAGCGGCCGGACGGCGGCGCCCTCCGCGGGCGGCGCGGGCAGCAGCCCGGGCGCCGCGCTCTCCCGCGCGACGGTCCAGAAGCGCTCGGCGACGCCGATGACGAAGACCGTCACCAGCAGCCAGGCCAGCGCGTCGTCCGGCGTCCAGTTGATCCACAAGGGCGCGATGACCAGCAGCGCGAGCCGCAGCAGGTCCGCGCCGATCATCGTCCAGCGCCGGTCCAGCGGCCCCGAGGGCGCGGTCAGCGCGGACAGCGGGCCCAGCAGGACGGCCCCGAAGAGCAGCGTCGACAGCATCCGGGCGGCGAAGACCGCGGTGACCGCGAGCGCGGCACCCCGATATCCACCGCCGAAGACGGGCTCGCCGCCCAGCGGTACGTACAACGCCGCCTGAAGGGCGAGGAGTACCAGGACAAGCATGGACAGGGCATCGCCGATGCCCCCGACGAACTGGGCGCTCCACAATCGCTTCAGTGGGGGGAAGCGGAGCAGGGCTCGCACGGCGCGCTCGCGGGAATCCGCCGCTAGGGCGCCTGAAGTGGGGGTCACGACCGTTGGCTGCTCGGCACGCGTCATCTCGCCAGCCTATCGGGACACCCCACGCCGTCGAGCGCCCGCCCGAACAAATGGGCGGACCCGACGGAAGGAATCCGTCGGGTCCGCCTCTGTCCTGCGGTTTTGCCACCGGGCGGGCCCGGTGGCGCGGCCGGCTAGTCCTCGGCCGGCGCCGCCGTCTTCTTGGCCGCGGCGGTCTTCGCGGTGGCCTTCTTGGCGGTCGTCTTCTTCGCCGCGGTGGTCTTCTTCGCCGTGGTGGTCTTCGCCGTGGTGGTCTTCGCCGCGGTCTTCTTGGCCGCCGTCTTCTTCGCGGCCGTCTTCTTGGCCGGCGCCTTCTTGGCCGCCTTCTTGGCGGTCTTCTTCGCCGGCCCCTTGGCGCGCTTCTCCGCCAGCAGCTCGTAGCCGCGCTCGGCGGTGACCGTCTCGACGTCGTCGTCCCGCCGCAGGGTCGCGTTGGTCTCGCCGTCGGTCACATACGCGCCGAACCGACCGTCCTTGACCACCACCGGCTTGCCGCTGACCGGGTCCGTGCCCAGCTCCTTCAGCGGCGGCTTGGCGGCGGCCCGCCCGCGCTGCTTGGGCTGGGCGTAGATCGCCAGCGCCTCGTCGACGGTGATCGTGAAGAGCTGCTCCTCGGTCTCCAGGGAGCGCGAGTCGGTGCCCTTCTTCAGATACGGGCCGTAGCGGCCGTTCTGCGCGGTGATCTCCACGCCCTCGGGGTCCTTGCCGACGACCCGCGGCAGCGACATCAGCTTGAGCGCGTCCGCCAGGGTCACGGTGTCCAGGGACATCGACTTGAAGAGCGAGGCGGTGCGCGGCTTGACCGCGTTCTTGCCGGTCTTCGGCGTGCCCTCGGGCAGGATCTCGGTGACGTAGGGGCCGTAGCGGCCGTCCTTGGCGACGATCTGGTGGCCGCTGCCCGGGTCCATGCCCAGCTCGAAGTCGCCGCTCGGCTTGGCGAGCAGTTCCTCGGCGTACTCCACCGTCAGCTCGTCGGGCGCCAGGTCGTCGGGCACGTCGGCGCGCTGGTGGCCCTCGGCGTCCTTCTCCCCGCGCTCGACGTACGGGCCGTAGCGGCCGACCCGCAGCTTGATGTCGTCGCTGACCGCGAAGGACGAGATCTCCCGGGCGTCGATCGCGCCCAGGTCGGTGACCAGTTCCTTGAGGCCGCCGAGGTGGTCGCCGTCGCCGTTGCCGGCGTCCGAGGCGGCACCCTCGGCCTCGCCCTCGCCGAAGTAGAAGCGCCGCAGCCACGGCACGGACTGGGCCTCGCCGCGCGCGATGCGGTCGAGGTCGTCCTCCATCTTGGCGGTGAAGTCGTAGTCGACCAGCCGGCCGAAGTGCTTCTCCAGGAGGTTGACCACCGCGAACGACAGGAACGAGGGGACGAGCGCGGTGCCCTTCTTGAAGACATAGCCGCGGTCGAGGATCGTGCCGATGATCGACGCGTACGTCGACGGGCGGCCGATCTCGCGCTCTTCCAGCTCCTTGACCAGCGTGGCCTCGGTGTAGCGGGCGGGCGGCTTGGTGGCGTGCCCGTCGGCGGTGATCTCCCGCGCGGCCAGCGCGTCGCCCTCGGCGACCTGCGGCAGCCGGCGCTCGCGGTCGTCCAGCTCGGCGTTCGGGTCGTCGGCGCCCTCCACGTAGGCCTTGAGGAAGCCGTGGAAGGTGATGGTCTTGCCGGACGCGCTGAACTCGACGTCCCGGCCGTCGGCGGAGCGGCCGCCGATCTTGACGGTGACGGAGTTGCCGGTCGCGTCCTTCATCTGGGAGGCCACGGTCCGCTTCCAGATCAGCTCGTAGAGCTTGAACTGATCGCCGGACAGACCGGTCTCGGCCGGGGTGCGGAAGCGGTCGCCGGAGGGGCGGATCGCCTCGTGCGCCTCCTGGGCGTTCTTGACCTTGCCCGCGTAGGTGCGCGGCTTGTCCGGGAGGTAGCTCGCGCCGTACAGCTGCGTCACCTGCGCCCGGGCCGCGGAGACCGCGGTGTCCGAGAGCGTGGTGGAGTCCGTACGCATATAGGTGATGAAGCCGTTCTCGTACAGCTTCTGCGCCACCTGCATCGTGGACTTCGCGCCGAAGCCGAGCTTGCGGCTGGCCTCCTGCTGGAGGGTCGTCGTCCGGAACGGGGCGTACGGCGAGCGGCGGTAGGGCTTGGACTCGACCGAGCGGACCGCGAAGTCGGTGTGCTCCAGGGCGGCGGCGAGCGCGCGGGCGTTCGCCTCGTCCAGATGGAGGCTGTCGTTCTTGAGCTGTCCGTTGGCGCCGAAGTCACGGCCCTGGGCGATGCGGCGGCCGTCGACGGAGTTCAGGCGGGCGGTCAGCACCGACGGGTCGCTGGCGTCACCGGCCCGGCCGGATGGGGGTCCCCCCGGCCGAGCGGAGCCGAGGTTGGGGGAAAAGGTGCCGGTCAGGTCCCAGTACTCGGCGGAGCGGAAGGCGATGCGCTCGCGCTCCCGCTCGACGACGAGACGGGTCGCCACGGACTGCACGCGGCCGGCCGACAGCCGGGGCATGACCTTCTTCCACAGGACCGGCGAGACCTCGTAGCCGTAGAGGCGGTCGAGGATCCGGCGGGTCTCCTGGGCGTCGACCAGCTTCTGGTTCAGATCGCGCGGATTGGCCACGGCCTCGCGGATCGCGTCCTTGGTGATCTCGTGGAAGACCATCCGGTGGACGGGGACCTTGGGCTTGAGGATCTCCTGGAGGTGCCAGGCGATGGCCTCGCCCTCCCGGTCCTCATCTGTGGCGAGATAGAGCTCATCGGACTCGGCCAGCAGCTCCTTGAGCTTCTTGACCTGGTCCTTCTTATCGCTGTTGACGACGTAGATCGGCTGGAAGTCGGCGTCGACGTTCACGCCGAGGCGGGCCCAGGGCTCGCCCTTGTACTTCGCGGGGACCTCTGCGGCGCCGTTGGGCAGGTCACGGATGTGCCCGACGCTGGCCTCGACCACGTAGCCAGGGCCGAGATAGCCCTTGATCGTCTTTGCCTTGGCAGGCGACTCGACGATGACGAGTCGGCGGCCGCCGCCTGTGGTCTCGCTGGTCGGGGACAACTTCGCTCTTCTCTCCGGTCGACGCTGGGAATACCCCCCGGTCGGACGTTGGGGGCGCACTGCGGTGACGCTTGACGCTGCGGAGTGTGACGGTACCTCCCGGCCCCGTGTCAAACGGAAAAACCCCGCAACGCCACTCGAACGGTAACCCGACTACATGCCTTCATGCCGCACGGACCGCAGGAGGCGTTCCCCGCGGGCCGGGAGCGGGCCCGGTGGATCATGGCGGGCCCGCGTCGCTTCCCGGCGCCCACCTCGGACGACTCCCGCAGGACCGCGGTCCGGGCACCACGGGCGATCTCACACAGTGACGAATCCCCGGCCGTTCACCGCCCGCCCGGCGCCGTGGCCCGTACCGTCCGCGGGCCGCGGACCGTCACCGGGCGGCGTCGAATGCCGTCATTGCCTTGATACAGCATGTGAGCGGGCTGGCAGGATGGACACGGCACGGCTCGCCGTTCGAGCCGAGTACGGCCGTCGTCACGCACCCTCGGGGGGACCACTCATGGCGCACCAGTACCCCGGACCGCCACCGGAACAACCGCCCGGCCAGAACCCTTACGCCGCACCGGACGGCGGCACGCCCGCCGGCTCCGGCTACGGCTTCCCGCAGGGCGGCCGCCCCGGGGAGCCCGGGTACGGCTATCCGCAGTCCCCCTCGCAGCCGCCGCCCGGCTACGGCGCCCCGCACACCGGCGCGCAGCAGCCGCCCGCACCGGGCTTCGCGCCCGGCGGTCACCAGGGCGGTGGGCAGCCCGGCGGGATGATGCTGTCGCTCGGCGACATCGCGGTCAGCGGTGACACGATCATGACGCCCGCGGGGCCGATGCCGCTGAAGGGCGCGGTGTGGACGGCGACGGACATGTCGCGGACGGAGGAGCGGATGCCGACGCACGCGGTCGTGCTCGCCATCGTCTTCTTCCTCTTCTGTCTGCTCGGTCTGCTGTTCCTGCTGATGAAGGAGCGGGTGACGACCGGATTCGTGCAGGTCACGGTCAACAGCGGCGGCCGGCACCACTCCACGATGATCCCGGTGCAGTCCCGCGAGCAGGTCATGTTCGTGCTCAACCAGGTCAACTACGCCAGGTCGCTGAGCGTGTGAGTCACAAGGAGTCGTGGGGTCCCGCCCGGCCCGCGGGACCCACGGGGGCGGCGGTGCGCCGGCGCACCCTGCGCGGCGCGGCGGCGGCGCTCGGCCTGGGCGTCCCCGCCGCCGTCTATCTCTGGCACACCGATCCGCACCGGCCGGGGCAGCTGCTGCTCCCCTGCCCGTTCAAATGGGCCACCGGTCTGCTGTGCCCGGTGTGCGGCGGGACGCGGATGGCGTACGACCTGATGCACGGCGAGGTGGTGGCGGCCTTCCACGACAACGCCGTGCTCCTGACGCTGGGCGTGCCGGTGGCGGCGTACGCCGTCGTGCGCTGGCTGGGCGCGGGGCTGGGCGGGCGCGCGTACCGGCCGCGGGTGACCGGCCGCGGCAATGCCCTGGTGCTCGGCATTGCCGCGGTGTGGACGGTCGCCCGCAATCTCGTCGGCTAGCACGCGGCCGACGGAGCGGACGGGGACGGTCCGGCCGTGACCGGACCGTCCGGGGTCAGCGGACGGTGACCTTGACCACCGGCGAGACGGTGGCGCCGGCGCCGATGCGGAGCTGGTTGACGCCCTTGAGGCCGAGCTTGACCCGCACCGAGTAGGCGCCCTTGGAGTTGACCGGCGACTGCGCGGGCAGCGAGACCCACTTGCTGCCCTGCTTCTGCTGGACGGTGACCTTGGTGCCGGCCTTGAGGCCCTTGGCGGCACCGGAGATCCGGAACTCCTGCCAGGCGTTGACCGTGGTCGCGCTGGCCTTGGCCGTCAGGCTGGCGGCGGCCGGCGCGGCGGCCACGACCGCGGCGGGGGTGTGGAGCTGCTGCGGCGCGGCGAAGGCCGCGGCGGAGCCGCCGGCGAGCAGGGAGACGGCGATGACGCCGACGGTGGCGTAGCGAAGTGCACGGTTCATCTGAGTTCCTCACTGATGGGGTCGGTGCGCCTGCCGGTCCGATGGCCGTGGGCCGGCCGACCGGCCTGTGGAGACCTTCACTGAGGAACATGAGCGACAGCACCGGAAAGTTCCCTCGTACCGCCACAGATCGGCCAACTACGACAGAACTGGCCTGAAGTGAACGTCGTGCCTCGTCAGAGCCATGGAGCGCGGGGCCGTCGCGCGGCGGCGGGGACCCTGCCGACAGCGGCTACAGGGCCACCAGCAGCCAGCAGCCCGTGGCGAGGAACGCCACCCCGCACAGCAGTGCCGTCGCGGTGGCGACCGGACGGCTGACACCGTCGGCGACCGGCATCCCGGTCCGCAGGCACACGCCCGTCCACGCCAGCAGTCCACCGCCGAACAGCGCGAACGCGGCACCGGCGAACGCCTCGGGTCCACTCTCCATGCGGGGAGCGTGGCACGCCGGGGCGGCCACTGGGCGAACGCCGGGTGAACGACTTCCGCGTGTCCCGCCCCGGCGCTCCCCCGCCCTCGTCAGTCGCTCGCCGCCACCGGCTCCAGGAACCCCTGCTCGACCAGCATCCGGATCGTGGCCGGGGTGCGGTCGCGCAGCAGGACCGGGTCCTCGCCGACGAGTTGGGCGATGGCGTCGAGAATCCGCCCGGCGGGCAGGGTGCCGTCACACACCCCGGCGAAGCCCGCGCCGACCGTGTCCACCTTCGTCGCCCGCCGCATACCGCGGTTCTGACGCAGCACCACATGCTCCGGGTCCTCCGCCCCGGGGGGCCCGACCTGCTCCTGCACCACCCCGTCGGCGAGCCGGAAATGGGCGGCCAGCAGCGCGGCGTCGTCCGTGTCGCGCAGGTAGTCCTGGCGGGCGAAGTGGCCGACGACCGACTCCCCCAGGGGCTGCTCGACCGGATGCGGCCATTCCTCGACCGTGATCGAGGGGGTGTCCGCCCCGGACTTGCGCAGCGTGATCCAGCCGAAGCCGACGGCCCTGGTCCCCTGCGCCTCGAACTCGTCGAGCCAGGCGTCGTACCGCGCGGTGTACGTCTCGTCACCGGCGCGGTGGTCGCCCGCGTCCCGCAGCCACAGCTCGGCGTACTGGGTGACGTCCTGCACCTCGCGCTGCACGATCCAGGCGTCGCAGCCGCGCGGCACCCAGGAGCGCAGCCGGTCCTGCCACTCCTCACCCGCCACGTGCTGCCAGTTGGCCAGCAGCTGGCAGTACCCGCCGTCGTTGAGCCGCGCTGCCGCCTGCTCGACGAGCGTGCGGCACAGGTCGTCGCCGCCCATGCCGCCGTCGCGGTACGTCAGCCGGGCGCCCGGGGAGATCACGAACGGGGGGTTGGACACGATCAGGTCGTAGGTCTCCTCCCCGACGGGCTCGAACAGCGAGCCCTCGCGCAGCTCCGCCGGCCGGGCCCCGGAGAGCGCCAGCGTCAGCGCGGTCATCCGCAGCGCCCGGGGGTTGAGGTCGGTGGCGGTGACCCGGGTCGCGTGCTGCGCGGCGTGCAGCGCCTGGATGCCGGAGCCCGTACCGAGGTCGAGGGCGCCGGCGACCGGGCGGCGCACGGTGAGACCGGCGAGGGTCGTGGAGGCGCCGCCGACGCCGAGCACCAGCTCGGAGCGGTCCGCGTCCCCGCCGCCCCGGATGCCGCCGGCGCCGCCGACCGCACACCCCGGATCGGAGACGATCCACCAGTTCTGCCCCTCGGGACCGCCGTACGGGCGGACGTCCACACTGGCGCGCAGCTCGTCGCCCTCCTGCACCAGCCAGCCGTCGGCGAGGCAGTCCGCGACCGGCAGCGCGGCCTGTGCCCGTGACAGCGCCACCGGACGCTGCAGCAGGAACAGCCGCACCAGGGTCTCCAGCGGGCCGTCGCCGCGCGTCGCCCGCAGCGCGGGGACGGTCTCGCTGCGCGCCAGCGCGGCATAGGCCGGGCCGCCGAGCAGCTCCAGCAACCCGTCGGCGGTGAAGTCGGCGGCCAGCAGCGCCTCGCGCAGCCGGGTGGTGCGGGCGGTGCTGTCGGGGTCCTGGGCATCTGCGGTGGGGAGGTGCGTACTCACGCCCCCATTGTCGGCCCTGCCACCGACAATCGGCGACGGCCCGGCGCCGCACCCCTTCCGGGCGCGTCGCCGGGCCGTCCCGGGCGGTGGCGGGGCCGCGTGCGCCGCGGTCCGCCGGTGCTCCTGCCCTGGCCGCCGTCCCCGGTCGCTAGGACTTCTTGGACTGCGTGGGGGCCGGGGAGCCGGACGCGGCCGGGTTCTGACAGCCCTTCTGGTTGGCCATCGCCGTACCGACATCGCCGGCCTCGAGGTTCTTGAAGGCGGCCTCGCTCTGCTTGTTGAGCTTGTTGATGCCGTTGGAGAGGTCGCGCAGACCGTCCGCGAACTTCAGCTTGTCCGAGGTGTCCAGCTTGTTGACCTGCTTCTGGAGGTCCGCGTAGCCCTTGGACAGCGAGTTGAGTTCCTTGACCGCGTTCTGCTGGGCCGTCTTGCCCTGGTCGGTGGGCGGCGGCCCGGCCTTCTCCAGGGACTTGGCCAGCGAGGCGTACGCCTGGGAAATCTTCTGGAACGCCGCCGAGTCGGTCTGCTGGACCTTCTTGGAGTCGGTGCTGCCGTTGTCGGCCGTCTGCATGGCGCCGTTGGCGTCCTGGATCTGCTTGAACTGAGCCTGCGCAGGGTCGCAGAAACTCTTCGCCCAGTCGTTGAGCTTCTTGTTGCTGTCGTCGCTGCAGCCGGTCAGCGCGAGCACCAGTGCCGCACCGCCGGACAGTGCAGCCACAAGCTTCTTGTTCACCGGATTGGTCCCTTCCATGGCTCTCGGCCCCGGAACATACACGTCCAAAGGGCCTGGGCATCGGGTCGGCCATCGCGGCCCGTCCTCATTGCAGCCATTTGCACCAAGCCCCGCAGGGCCACCCGGGCACACGGAAGGCGGGTGGCCGGCGTCGGTAAAAAACGCCGTCCACCCGCCCAGTTGAGCGGTCCGCGCGCCCTTTCGGCGGTCCCTTCCGGCTAGGAGGCGACCACCGTCTCGGCCGATTTGGCGATGCCTTCGGGGTCTTCGGAGTTGTCTTCGTCACCCACGGCGATTCCGCGCCGCTTGGAGACGTAGACCGCGCCGATGATGACGGCGATCGCCAGCAGCGCGACCACCAGCCGCACGCCGTCGCTCTTGTCCTGCCCGAAGGAGAACTTCACCACAGCCGGCGCGATCAGCAGCGCCACCAGGTTCATGACCTTCAGCAGCGGGTTGATCGCCGGACCCGCGGTGTCCTTGAACGGGTCGCCCACGGTGTCCCCGATGACCGTCGCGGCGTGCGCCTCACTGCCCTTGCCGCCGTGGTGACCGTCCTCGACGAGCTTCTTGGCGTTGTCCCACGCGCCACCGGAGTTGGCGAGGAAGACCGCCATCAGCGTGCCGGTGCCGATCGCACCGGCCAGGAACGAGCCGAGCGCGCCGACGCCGAGCGCGAAGCCGACCGCGATGGGGGTGAGCACCGCCAGCAGCCCGGGAGTGGCGAGCTCACGCAACGCGTCCTTGGTGCAGATGTCGACCACCCGCCCGTACTCGGGCGTCTCGGTGTGGTCCATGATCCCGGGGTGCTCGCGGAACTGCCGGCGCACCTCGAAGACGACCGCTCCCGCCGACCGCGACACCGCGTTGATCGCCAGCCCCGAGAACAGGAAGACGACCGAGGCGCCGAGGATCAGCCCGACCAGGTTGTTGGGCTGCGAGATGTCCAGGCTCAGGCCCATGTCGTTGGCTGCCGTGCCGACCCCGCGGACGGCGGTGGCGATGGCGTCCCGGTAGGAGCCGAAGAGCGCGGCCGCGGCCAGTACGGCCGTCGCGATCGCGATGCCCTTGGTGATGGCCTTGGTGGTGTTGCCGACCGCGTCCAGGTCGGTGAGCACCTGCGCGCCGTCACCGGTGACGTCCCCGGACATCTCCGCGATGCCCTGGGCGTTGTCGGAGACCGGGCCGAAGGTGTCCATCGCCACGATCACGCCGACGGTGGTCAGCAGGCCGGTGCCGGCCAGTGCGACCGCGAACAGCGCCAGCATGATGGAGGCCCCGCCCAGCAGGTACGCCCCGTAGACGGCCAGTCCGATCAGCACCGCCGAGTAGACGGCCGACTCCAGACCGATCGAGATGCCGGAGAGCACGACCGTTGCCGGGCCGGTCAGCGAGGTCTTGCCGATGTCCCGCACGGGACGCCGGCTGGTCTCGGTGAAGTAGCCGGTCAGCTGCTGGATCAGCGCGGCCAGCACGATGCCGATGGCGACCGCCACCAGCGCCAGCATCCGCGGGTCGCCGGTCCGGCTCAGGATGTCGGTGTCGGTGACACCGGTCAGGTCCCCGTAACTGGACGGCAGGTAGGTGAACACCGCGACGGCCACCAGAACCAGCGAGATGCCCGCGGAGATGAAGAACCCGCGGTTGATCGCCGTCATGCCGCTGCGGTCGCTGCGCCGCGGCGCGACGACGAAGATGCCGACCATCGCGGTGAGCACCCCGATCGCCGGGACCAGCAGCGGGAAGGCGAGCCCGGCGTCACCGAAGGCGGCCATGCCCAGGATCAGGGCGGCGACCAGGGTCACCGCGTACGACTCGAAGAGGTCGGCGGCCATACCGGCGCAGTCACCGACGTTGTCGCCCACGTTGTCCGCGATGGTCGCGGCGTTGCGCGGGTCGTCCTCGGGGATGCCCTGCTCGACCTTGCCGACGAGGTCCGCGCCGACGTCCGCGGCCTTGGTGAAGATGCCGCCGCCGACCCTCATGAACATCGCGATCAGCGCGGCACCGAGACCGAAGCCCTCCAGCACCTTGGGCGCGTCGACCGCGTAGACGAGCACCACGCACGACGCGCCGAGCAGGCCCAGCCCCACGGTGAACATGCCGACGACGCCACCGGTACGGAATGCGATCTTCATCGCCTTGTGGGAGACGGCCGTAAGATCCTTTTTCCCGTGGTCCCCCTCCCCCGGCGTGGCTTCCCGGGCGGCCGCGGCCACGCGCACATTGCTGCGCACCGCGAGCCACATGCCGATATAGCCGGTGGCCGCCGAGAATCCGGCGCCGATCAAGAAGAAGGCGCTGCGTCCGGCGCGCTGCGACCAATTGTCCGCGGGCAGCAGCATGAGCAGGAAGAACACCACGACGGCGAATACGCCGAGGGTCCGCAACTGCCGCGCCAGGTAGGCATTTGCGCCTTCCTGCACGGCCGCCGCGATCTTCTTCATACTGTCGGTTCCCTCACCGGCCGCGAGCACTTGGCGGACCAGCACCGCCGCGACAGCCAGCGCCGCCAGGGCGACCACCGCGATCGCCAGCACGATGCCGCGGTTGCCCGTCGTAAGAGACGGCCCGGCCAGAAAAGTGGGGGTGTCAAGCAACTGAGGGGTGTAAGGCCCCGCCATTCGTCCTCCTTGACGTTTGGCACATGGGCGCGCGGAAGCACGCTCAGGCGTCCTGAGCAAGATGTGGACGGATTGTAGGGAGCCACGGTTGATCAAAACAGTGCGCGTCAAAGGGAATTCGCCGATAGCGGCGAAGATCAAAAGGTCGACGCCGCTCAGAATTCGCCCGGACGAAGGAAAGCGATGAATTCACTGACCGTCGCCCGATGATCTCTCTGTCGTACTGATCATTCGCCGCACGCGCACTGATCGCCGCTGCTCAAGGACGCCGCCCGGGAATCCCGCGCCGGGCGAGGCCGGCGTGACACCGGAGGGAATTGGTCCGCCCGTCTACGGCTGAACGGGTGGCCCGCCACGCGCCCGCCACCCCCGGCAGCCGGTGAAGGCACATCAGATCAAGGCCGGATCGCATCGCATGAGGACCGCGTGACGCGTGACGAAGGGGTGTCCCGTGCGAGGAACGGCCGATGACGGCGGAGCGTGCGGCTCCCGGGTGGCCTGCGCGGGCTGAGGCCTGGGGAGAGCCAGGGGCCGGGGCTCTGGGCGGGTGCCGGGGCCGGGAGGCGTGTCGGGCCGCCTGGGGGCTCGTGCGGCGGTTGTCGGGACAGCGGGCCAGGAGCTGGGGGCCGAGCGCTCCGGGCTCGTGCTGTGGTCAGGGTTGCGGTGCCCCAGGCGCTGTGCGGCACGGGGGCGGCTTGTGGGGGCGGGGGCCGCCTGTAAGGCGGTTGGAGTCGCCCTGGCGAGGCCCTACAGCCGGGCAGCCCGGCAGGGGCGCGGAGGCGCGGGGGTGGGTAGCAGCGGAGTGGGTGGCAGCCGTGACGGCTTCTGCCACGTGGACTCGTGGGCCTGCGTGCTCACGGGCTCGTGAGCACGGGGAGACGGTGGGCCCGCCAGACGGCTCGTGAAGGCCGCCCGTGGCGCTCCCGGCGCTCTTCGGGCGGGACGGCCCGTACGGGCCGTCTGCGGCGGGCTAGCCGCCCTGCGGCAGGACCGCTGCCGTCGTCGTGGGCCAGGTCATGCGGATCATGCCGCCGTCCTTGCCCGCGGTGACCTCGACGTCGTCGACCAGCCCGCTGATGACCGCGAGGCCCATCTCGTCCTCGCCCTCGGCGTCGCTCTCCGCGGCGCCCCGGGCCGCACCGTTCTCGTGCGCACCGGAGTCGCCGTTCACTCCGTCGCCCACCTCGATCGAGAACTTCTTCTCGTCCTCGATCAGCAGGACCCGCACCGGCGAGTTGATGTCATGGCTCTCGTGCAGCCCCACGGCGCGACTGCACGCCTCACCGACGGCGAGCCGCACCTCGTCCAGCACGGCCTCGTCCACCCCGGCGCGCCGTGCCACGGCAGCCGCGACCAGACGCGCGGTGCGGACATGCTCGGGAAGGGCGCTGAATCGAAGTTCGACGGTGGCCATGCCATCCCCCTCGTTATGCGGGCGTGCGACGCAGGGGGCCGGACACGACGTCCGGTACCCCCCACTGCTTCCTCCCCCCGCGCCGAGAGGGCACGGGGGTCCGGTGAAACCGTCAGTCGGTAGCGGAGACGGCTTCCTCGACCGAGGTGTGAATCGGGAACACCTTGGTCAGACCGGTGATACGGAAGATCTTGAGAATGCGCTCCTGGTTGCAGACCAGGCGCAGCGAGCCCTCATGGGCACGCACCCGCTTGAGTCCGCCGACCAGCACGCCGAGCCCAGTGGAGTCGAGGAAGTCGACACGTTCCATGTCCACCACGAGGTGGTAGCTTCCGTCGTTCACAAGCTCGACCAGCTGCTCGCGCAGCTTGGGCGCGGTGTATACATCAATCTCGCCACCGACCTCGACGACCGTACGGTCGCCAACGGTCCGGGTCGACAGGGACAGGTCCACGGATCCTCCAGCACCTTGCTATCGAGCGGTCGCCCCCCTGGGGCCTCCCCACCGACGGTAGGGGCGGATCTGGCAGCCGCGATGGCATTCAATCACTTACCGGCAGGCGTGCACGACGCCCTTTGAGCATTGTCCGTCACTCCGGTGACACACTCGGTGCCGATGGCCTCCAATCCCGTCCCGCCGGATGCGGGCGCGCGCCCTTCCCCAGGCATGATTCTCGAACGTCTCGCCCGGGGCGCGACCCGCGCTGCGCGCATCACTCATACGGAGCACTTGCCCCCGCGTATCGGCAGCCATGCCGACTGGCCGGAACAGATCCGGCCGGAAGTGATCGACGCCATCCGCTCGGCCGGAATCGATCGCCCCTGGGCCCACCAGGCACGGACGTCCGAACACGCGGTGCGCGGCGCATCGGTCGTCGTCGCCACCGGGACCGCGTCGGGGAAGTCCCTGGCCTATCTCGCACCGGTCCTCTCCACGCTCCTGGACGGTTCCGAGGCCCCGAACGGACGGGGTGCCACGGCGCTGTATCTGGCCCCCACGAAGGCCCTGGCGGCTGATCAGCGGCGCGCAGTACGCGAACTGGCCACCCCGCTGGGCACGGCCGTGCGGCCCGCGGTCTACGACGGTGACACCCCCGTCGAGGAGCGCGAATGGGTCCGCCAGTACGCCAACTATGTGCTGACCAACCCCGACATGCTGCACAGCGGCATCCTGCCCTCGCACCCGCGCTGGTCCTCCTTCCTGCGCGCGCTGCGCTATGTCGTCATCGACGAATGCCACAGCTACCGCGGGGTCTTCGGCTCGCACGTCGCGCAGATCGTCCGCCGACTGCGCCGGATCTGTGCCCGCTACGGCTCCGATCCGGTCTTTCTGCTGGCCTCCGCGACCGCCGCCGAGCCGGGGCCGGCCGCGACCCGGCTCACCGGACTGCCCGTGGTGGAAATCACGGAGGACACCTCGCCGCGCGGCGAGTTGGTCTTCGCGCTGTGGGAGCCGCCGCTGACCGAACTGCACGGCGAGCAGGGTGCCCCGGTCCGCCGCACCGCCACCGCCGAGACCGCGGACCTGCTCACCGATCTCGCCGTCCAGGGCGTGCGCAGCGTCGCGTTCGTCCGCTCCCGGCGCGGCGCCGAGCTGATCGCCCTGATCGCGCAGGAGCGGCTCGCGGAGGTGGACCGTTCGCTGCCCAAGCGGGTCGCCGCCTACCGGGGCGGCTATCTGCCCGAGGAGCGCCGCGCCCTGGAACGCGCCCTGCACAGCGGCGATCTGCTCGGACTGGCCGCCACCACCGCGCTCGAACTGGGCGTGGACGTCTCCGGGCTGGACGCCGTGGTCATCGCCGGCTATCCGGGGACCCGGGCCTCGCTGTGGCAGCAGGCCGGGCGGGCGGGCCGCTCCGGGCAGGGCGCGCTCGCCGTGCTCGTGGCCCGCGACGACCCGCTGGACACCTATCTGGTCCACCACCCCGAGGCGCTCTTCGACCAGCCCGTGGAGAGCACCGTCCTCGACCCCGACAACCCCTACGTGCTCGCCCCGCACCTCTGCGCGGCCGCCGCCGAAATCCCGCTCACGGAAGGGGATTTTGCCCTGTTCGGCACCGCGGCCGCCGGTCTGATGCCCCAGCTGGAGGCCGCGGGCCTGCTGCGCCGGCGGGCCCGGGCCTGGCACTGGACGCGCCGGGAGCGGGCCGCCGACCTCGCCGACATCCGCGGCCAGGGCGGCTCGCCGGTGCAGGTCGTGGAGGCCGGCACCGGCCGGCTGCTGGGCACCGTGGACGCCGCCGCCGCGCACACCACCGTCCACGACGGCGCGGTCCATCTCCACCAGGGGCGCAGCTATGTCGTCAAGCAGCTCGACCTGGAGGACGATGTGGCGCTCGTCGAGGAGGCCAGCCCGCCCTATTCCACGACCGCCCGCGACACCACCGCCATCTCCGTCCTGGAGACCGACACCGAGATCCCCTGGGGCGATGCCCGGCTGTGCTTCGGCTCCGTCGAGGTCACCAATCAGGTCGTCTCCTTTCTGCGCCGGAAGCTGATCACCGGCGAGGTGCTGGGCGAGACCAAACTCGACCTGCCGCCGCGTACGCTGCGCACCCGCGCGGTGTGGTGGACGGTCACCGAGGACCAACTCGACGCCGCCCGTGTGAACCCCGAGCAGCTGGGCGGCGCCCTGCACGCCGCGGAACACGCCTCCATCGGCATGCTGCCGCTCTTCGCCACCTGTGACCGCTGGGACATCGGCGGTGTCTCCGTGCCGCTGCACCCGGACACCCTGCTGCCGACCGTCTTCGTCTACGACGGCCACCCGGGCGGCGCCGGATTCGCCGAACGCGCCTTCCACACGGCCGCCGAGTGGCTCACCGCCACCCGGGACGCCATCGCCGCCTGCGAATGCGACGCCGGCTGCCCTTCCTGCATCCAGTCCCCCAAGTGCGGCAACGGCAATGACCCGCTCCACAAACGGGGCGCCGTGCGTCTCCTGGGCGAACTGCTGCGCGGGGCGCCGAAGGAGGCGTAGGGGGCGCGCGGGGCGCCGTGTGAGATACCGCGGTGGCGCGGGGTGCAGGTGACGCCGGGGCTGTCGCGTGGCGCGCGAGGGGTGGCCTGCGAGCGGCTGAGGTCGGCCCGCGAGCGCCGTGGCGGCACCGGGTCCCGCATCCGGCCCCGCGGAGTGCCCTCCACCGGCCCGCCCGGCGGGTGCTTGCCCCGCAGGGCCCGCCCGGGCGCGTACCCGGGAGGTGAACGGGAGGCTGCCCGCCTCGGCCGAGACATCGGCGATCCGGCCGTCCACCGCGCAGCGCACCAGGACGGCGTGCTGCGCCGCCGCGACCCGGTGCGCCGCCGCACAGGCCTCAGCCGGGCCCTGCAGAGCGCGATCCGCCGCGGCCAGCGCCGCCAGGTCCGCCGCGCCGCCCGCCCGGTGACGGGCCGCGACGGCCTGGCCCACTCCCATCAGGGCGACGAAGACCGCGCAGAGCGTCGCCGCGGCGACGACCGTCCAGACCGTCGCGGAACCCTCGTCACCGCACCGTCTCCTCCGCAAGAGCCACCGCCTCCCCACCGACCCGCACCGTCAGCCGCGCCACACCGGGCACCTCGGCCTCGACCCGTACCCGCACCAGGTCGCCCTCCCGCGCCAGCGCGACGCGCGCGCCCCGTGGGGCCGCGCCCCGCGCCGCCGAGATCACCGCCGACGGTGGTTCCGAGCGCGCCGCGGCACGGGCTCCGGCTCGCGCCGCGTCCACGCACTCGATGCGGGCACAGGCCGCCATCAGCCCCCAGATCAGCGCCGCCACCACGACGACCAGCACGGGGAGGACCACCGCGGTCTCCGCCGTCACGAATCCGGCATCGCGGGCCCCCGGCGGGGCGCCCCGGTTCCGGGGGAGCGGGGCGCCCCGCTCAGAACTGGACATTGATCGCCCGCTCGATCACCGACCGCAGCAGCGCCTGCACCGGTCCACTCGTCACGACCTTGTAGAGCACCGCCGCCAGGGCACACGCCGCGAGTGTCCCCACGGCGTACTCGGCCGTGGTCATCCCGCGATCGTCGGCCCCGATCCCGCGCCACCGCGCCCACCACCGCCGGACCACTCCGCTCCGGGCCACTCCACGCCCGGCCGTTCCGCTCCGGACTCCACTGCGCACCATGTCCATCCCCCTCGGGAAGTCGTCTGCTGATGAATGTCTGCTGATGAGCTGTTGTCGCCCGCGAGGCGGCGCATCCCCTCGCCCACCTGACCGGTCCGGTCCGACCCGCCCAGGACCGGGCCGGCAGCGGCCTTGGAAATCGCCGCGTGCGCGCCTCAGTTGCGCCCCAGGAGCCCGCTCGCCAGGCCGATCAGTACCGGGGTCACTCCGAGCACCAGGAACGCCGGCAGGAAGCACGCCGACAACGGAACGGTGACCATCACCCCGGCCCGCCGGGCCCGGGCGACCGCCGACCAGGCCTGTTCCGCACGGAGTTCGGCCGCGGTCCGGGAGGCCGCCTCCACGGCCGGCACCCCGGATATCCCGGCGCGCTCCATACAGCGCGCCAGCCCTTCCGCACCGGGGAGTTCGGCCAGTCGCGGCCACACGGCCGCCGGTTCTCCGCCCAGGCGCAGTTCCGCCGCCACCTGGCGCAGCCGCTGCGCCACCGGCCCGTCGAGCGACCGGCCCACCGCCTCGGCCGATTCCCGCGGCCCGGCTCCCGCAGCGAGACAGGCCGCCAGCAGATCACCGGCCGGTGCCAGTGCCGCCCGTACCTCCGCTGCCGCCCACCGCGCCGACTCCGCACCTCGTTGGCGGGCCAGGGCGCGGTGCGCTCCCCAGCCCACGGCGAGTCCTGCCAGGGCTCCGCCCGCGCCACCGACGAGGATGAACATCAGGACGGCCGCTCCCGCCGGTCCGGCCCACTCGCTCAGCCGACCGTGTGCGGCGTGCTTCGCGGTCGAGGCCCGGCGGCGCCAGGGAGCCCGGTCCGGCCCTATACAGGGCGGGGCCCCGTCCGCCCCGTATAGGGCCGGACCGGTGGCCGCCCATAACGCCGAGACCCGTCGCCTCACGGCCCGTCCGCGGCGTGCCTCCCGCAGCAGTGCCACGGCGCAGAGCATCGCCGTCACCGCCGCAACCGTCATCCCCACCCTGTGGACAACTTCTGCGCTCATCTCCACCCCTCCTCATGTGCCTTCCGCGGCCGCGACGATCCGGGCCGTCCAGACCACTCCGCCCCATTCCAGGAGGCCGCCGATCACCAGACAGCCCCACCCGGCCGGGGTGTGCAGCAGCACCCTCAGTGGGTCGGCGCCGAGGGCGCTGCCCATCAGGAGCCCGCCGCCGGGCAGCAGGGCGAGCATCAGCGCGGTGGCCCGGGGGCCCGCCAACTGGGCCCGCAGCTCGTCGCGTTGCTCGCGCTGGGCACGCAGACCGGAGGCGATCCGCTCCAGTCCGCAGGCCAGTCCCGCGCCGCCCTCCACCGCCACCTGCCAGCACGCGGCCATGCCGGTCAGCCCCTCTGCCCCCGGCAGTCGCCCCGCCGCACGCAATGCCTGGGGGACGTCTCCGCCGTACCGCGCTGCCGCGATCACGCCCGAGCCCGCCGCTCCCAGCCCCGGCGCACCCGCGGCGAGCAGGGCCTGGGCGGGCTGCCGCCCGGCCCGCAGCTCCCCCGCCACCGCCGCGCACAACGTGATCACCGCAGCGGCCCGCCGGTCGCGCGCCCGCACCGCTCCCCGGGCGGCCAGCCACCGCCGGACGAGGAACGCCGCCGCCACCGAAGCCAGCGGCGGAAGCACGGACCCGCCCAGCACCCCCAGCACCAGCCCGGCCGGCAGGCACCACAGCTCCCGCCCGACGTCCCCCAGCCGTCCCAGGCGCCATCGCCGCCCCGCGTCCCCCTCGACCACCCGCTGGGCGCACCACGCCCGCACCTCGCTGCCCCGCAGGCGGGCCCGCCACCCCACCGCCGCGTCCTTCTCCCCAGGGGCTCCGAACAGCGCCCGGGCCCGCCGCCGTACGTCGTCCGGCCGTCCCCAGGCCAGCCGGCCCGCGGCTCCCGCGCAGAGCGCCGCACCCAGCAGTGCTGCCCCGCCGGCCGCACTCACCGGAACCCGCCCCGCTCGCACAGCCCCATCAACCGCCCCCAGCCGGCGGCCTCCTGGAAGCCGGCGGGGCTACGGACGGCAGCCGGTACGGTCACCACGAAGCCGCCGCGGTCCCGCTCCAGGACATGAATCTCGGCGATCCGGCGACGGCCGCCCCGGTCCCGTACGACATGCAGGACGACGGAGACCGCGGCCGCCAGCTGACTGTGCAGTGCGGCGCGGTCCAGCCCCGCGGTCGAGCCGAGGGCCTCCAGACGCGCCGGGACATCGGCCGCGGCGTTGGCATGGACCGTGCCGCAGCCGCCCTCGTGCCCCGTGTTGAGAGCCGCCAGCAGATCCGTGACCTCGGGGCCGCGCACCTCGCCGACCACCAGCCGGTCCGGGCGCATCCGCAGCGCCTGCCGTACGAGGTCCCGCAGCGTCACCCGGCCGACGCCCTCCTGGTTGGCGGGCCGGGTCTCGAGTCGCACCACATGGGGGTGGTCGGGACGCAGCTCCGCCGAGTCCTCGGCCAGGACGATCCGTTCGTCCACAGAGACCAGGCCGAGGAGGGTGCTGAGAAGGGTGGTCTTGCCCGCGCCCGTCCCACCGCTGATGAGAAAGGACAGCCGGGCCGCCAGGAGCGCGCGGAGCAGCCGGTCGCCGCCCGGCGGGATCGTGCCGGCCGCCACCAGGTCCGCGAGGCCGAAGGCCCGTGGCCGCAGCACCCGCAGGGACAGGCAGGTCCCGGCGACCGCCACCGGGGGCAGCACGGCGTGCAGCCGGGTGCCGTCCGGCAGCCGGGCGTCCACCCATGGCCGGGCATCGTCGAGCCGCCGGCCCGCCACGGCCGCCAGCCGCTGGGCGAGTCTGCGCACCTCCGCCGCGTCCCGGAAGCGGACGTCCGTGCGCTCCAGTCCGCCGCCGCGGTCGACCCACACCTCGTCCGGCGCTGTGACCAGGACGTCCGTGACATCGGGCGCGGCCAGCAGGGGCTCCAGCGGGCCGCTGCCCACCATCTCCGAGCGCAGCACGGCCACCACGCCCAGCACCTCGGCGTCCCCCAGGAGCCGCCCCTGCTCGCGCAGCGCCAGCGCCACCCGTGCCGGCGTCGGCTCCGCCCCGTCCTCGGCGAGCCGCCGGCGCACCGCCTCCAGCAGGTCCTGGCTCTGGCTCATGTCCGGCCCCCGCCCCGGCAGGACGTCTGCTCCCGCTCCGGCCCCGCACCGCCGCCATCCACGCTCTCCGCCACGCGTTCCCAGAACCCCGCGCAGAACCGCGCCAGCGGACCGCGCGGCTGCGCCCCCGGCGGCACCCCGCGGGCGAGATCCGCCGACAGGCCCGCCTCCCATGGCACTTCACCGGCCGGCGGCAGCCCCGTCAGGCGGGCGATCTCGTCCGGTGGCAGGCCATCCCCGTGGCGTGCGGGGGCTTCACAGGCCACCACCCGCAGATCGCCGAGCACCTGCCGCACGCCGGAGGCCACCCGCTGGGCGGCCGCGACCGCGCGCAGCTCCGTGGGAACGAGCAGCAGTCCCATGTCCACCTGGGCCAGGGCCTCGGCCGCCGCCTCGTCGACCCTGCGCGGCAGGTCCACCACCACGACCCCGCCGCGCCGGCGCGCCGCCGCCATGACCGCGCGCATGGCCGGCGGCGGGATGACGACATCGGAGTCCCGGTCCCAGCTGAGGACGCGCAGCGAGTGCAGTCGCGGCAGCGACTCGGCCAGGGCGCCGCAGGCCACCCGGCCGCGCGATTCGGCGAAGGCGGGCCAGCGCAGGCCCTTCTCCTTCTCCCCGCCCAGCAGGACGTCCAGCCCGCCGCCCAGCGGATCCCCGTCGACGAGCAGGGTGCGGCGGCCGGTCCGGGCCGCGGTGAGGGCCAGCGCACCGGCCAGGGTGCTCGCCCCGGCGCCGCCGCGGCCGCCGATGACGCCGACGGTCAGGGCCGGCGGCCCGACGCCCTCGACGGCGTCGGCGATCCGGTCGACCAGCCAGCGCTCGCCGTCGGGCAGCGCGAGCACGCGCTCCGCCCCGAGAGCGACGGCCTGGCGCCACAGGTCCGGATCGTCCTCGTCGCGAGCCGCCAGCAGGACGCCCGCCCGTCGTCCGGCGCCGCGCAGCCTGCGGGCGCAGTCCGCGCCGACGATCACCAGGGGCGGCGCCTCCCACTCCCCTTTGCGGGCCGGCAGCCCGTGCGCCACTTCGGGCAGCGCGCCGGCCGCCGCACACAGCCGCACAAGATCGTCGAGGAGTTTTTCGTCCTCGGTGACGATCAGCGGCCCGCCACGCTCTCCACCGCTTCCCACCGGTTGTTCCGATGGCATGAATCCGGCCACGTTCCGTCCCCCTATCGCTACGCGGCTCGCACCTCGGCGAACTCGCGGACTTTCACCGTGCAGCGATCGGGAAAATCTTGTGGATCTTGAAGAAAATCTGTGGACAACGCCACGGCTGTGAATATCCCTGTCACCTATTCCGGCGAGGAACGGCCGCTTCCGAGTACCTGGCGGGCGTTTCGCAGAGCATCCCGGCAACTACGGTGTGTTATGGAACGTGGGCGTCATGGCCCAGGCCGCCGCACGGGGCAGGGAGAGAAGTGGATCTGCGTCCGACGACGGGAAATGCGTCCGGACATGCGACGACCCCCGCCGGGGGGGAGAGCGGGGGTCGTCCCCACGGCCGACTCGGGGGGGAGGAGCCGGACCGGGTTAGCACGGTCGCGAACGATCCGTGACTTCCATGGTGTACCCGAGAGCCTTCTCAGGCAAACCCACGCGCCACACCTTACGCCGAATGGTGGGCGCCTATGCTCGCCCCGTGGAAAACCACTCCGTGCCTCACTCGAGTCCCCGTACTGCCGCGTTCTTCGACTTGGACAAGACCGTCATTGCAAAGTCGAGCACGCTGACCTTCAGCAAGTCGTTCTACCAAGGCGGCCTGATCAATCGGCGGGCCGTACTGCGCACCGCGTACGCCCAGTTCGTGTTCCTGGCGGGCGGCGCCGACCACGATCAGATGGAGCGAATGCGGGAGTATCTCTCCTCGCTGTGCCGCGGCTGGGACGTGGCACAGGTGCGGGAGATCGTCGCCGAGACCCTGCACGATCTGATCGACCCCATCATTTACGACGAGGCGGCCTCGCTCATCGAGGAGCATCACGCTGCGGGCCGCGATGTCGTGATCGTGTCCACCTCGGGCGCCGAGGTCGTCGAACCGATCGGTGAACTCCTGGGCGCGGACCGGGTGGTGGCCACCCGCATGGTCGTCGGCGAGGACGGCCGCTTCACCGGCGAGGTGGAGTATTACGCCTATGGCCCGACCAAGGCGGAGGCCATCCGGGAACTCGCCGAATCCGAGGGCTACGACCTCGCGCGCTGTTATGCCTACAGCGATTCGGCGACCGATGTCCCGATGCTCTCGGCGGTCGGCCACCCGTGTGCGGTCAATCCGGACCGGGCACTGCGCCGCGAGGCGGCCGCGCGCGGCTGGCCGGTTCTCTCCTTCCACCGCCCGGTCCCGCTCAAGCAGCGGCTGCCGACGCTGTCCATGCCTTCCCGGCCGGCGCTCGCCATCATGGCCGCGGCGGGCGCGGCCGTCGCCACCGCGACGCTTGTCTGGTACACGAGCCGCCGGAAAACCACGAAGTCCCGCATCGGCTCCCTTGTCCGTGGTCCGCTGGCCCGCGCCGAACGCGTTTGACGCCAAACGTAAAGATCTGCGAAGCAGGGTTCCGCTTGACTCACCCGAGGAGTACAAAGGACTTAACGGCCCGCGAGACCAAGGACATCCGAGAGGAACGCCTTTAACGCAGGAAGTGGCCCACGGACCGATGCATGAAAGCCAGGCACCCACGCGACGCCGACCCGTCGATTACGGGCCAGCCGCACCAGGTAACCGGACGAAGATTCCGACCTGATGGGCACATTTTCGAGCACGCATGGTAACCCGGCGGACATGCCAGCGGCGGTACCACCCATTGGTACCGCCGCATCCCTGTTCAGGGACGAATGAAGCCACGCTTCCGGAATTCCGGGCACCGGCCCGGACTTTCCGTCCCCGCGCGTTATGCCGCGCCGCGCTGCAGCGCCTCACAGACCGCGGTGCTCTCCCGGACGCCGAGTTCCACCGCCCGTCCGCAGTGCGCGATCCATGCCGCGACGCCCTCCGGGGTGCCCGAGACGTAGCCCTCCAGGGCGGCGACATACGCCGCGCGGCCCAGCTCGGCGTGTCCGACCTCGGCGGGGCAGATCGATTTCGGGTCCAGCCCGCTCCCGATCAGCACGATCCGCTCCGCGGCCCGCGCGACCAGCCCGTTGCAGGAGACGAACGGCCGCAGCGCGAGCAGCTCGCCGTGCACCACCGCAGCGGTCACCAGCGCCGGCGCCCGGGTGCCGGCGAGCAGCATTCGCGACAGCCCGTCGAGCCGTCCGGCGACCTCGTCGGCGTCCGGCAGCGGCAGTTCGACGAGCGGCTCGTCGACCGGTTCGCCGGCCAGCCGGGGCCGCCCCACCGTCTCGTCGGCCGACTCGCCGCCGGCCGCCACCAGATGGAGCCGCGCCAGCACCCGCAGGGGGGACTGCCGCCAGACGCTGAGCAGCTGGCCGGATTCGGCCGTCAGCCGCAGGGCCGCGCCGACCGTCCGCGGCTCGCCGTCGACGCCGAAGTCGGTGCGGCGCCGGACCTCTTCGAGCGCCCAGTCGGCTCCCGAGAGGGCAGCGGAACCGCGCGCTCCGCGCAGCGCCGCCTCGGAGGTGACCTCGTTGCTGCGGCGTCGCATGACCCTGTGCCCGTAGACGCGGTCCACGCCCTTGCGCACCGATTCCACGGAGTCGGCGACTCCCGGGAGCGAGGCCAGGGTCGCGAGCGGGTCGTCGCTCGCTCGAGGGGGTGCGGGGGAGGTCCCCCGGGAGATTCCAGCCATGACCACGACCCTACGCACCACCTGGCCGTACCCCTCGAAGGAGTGGTCTTCCTCACGCGGCTCTCTCACTCAGGGCCATGCCAAGATTACCCTTGGTGAACATGAAGATCGCTTTCGTAGGAAAGGGCGGCAGCGGCAAGACCACCCTGTCCTCCCTGTTCATCCGGCATCTCGCCGCGGCCCGGGTCCCCGTGATCGCGGTGGACGCCGACATCAACCAGCATCTGGGCGCCGCCCTCGGACTCGACGAGTCACAGGCCGCCGCGCTCCCCGCGATGGGCGCCCATCTCCCGCTGATCAAGGACTACCTGCGCGGGAGCAACCCCCGGATCCCGTCCGCCGAATCCATGATCAAGACCACCCCGCCCGGTGAGGGCTCGCGGCTGCTGCGGGTGGGCGAGGCCAACCCCGTCTACGCCGCGTGCGCCAGGCCGGTGGAGCTCGACGACAGCGCCGTCCGGCTGATGGCCACGGGTCCGTTCACCGAGTCCGACCTGGGGGTCGCCTGCTACCACTCCAAGGTCGGCGCGGTGGAGCTGTGCCTGAACCACCTGGTGGACGGGCGCGGGGAGTACGTCGTCGTCGACATGACGGCCGGTTCCGACTCCTTCGCCTCCGGGATGTTCACCCGCTTCGACATGACCTTCCTGGTCGCCGAGCCGACCCGGAAGGGCGTCGCCGTCTACCGCCAGTACAGCGAGTACGCCCGGGACTTCGGCGTGCCCCTGAAGGTCGTGGGCAACAAGGTGCAGGGCCCCGAGGACCTGGCTTTCCTGCGCGACGAGGTGGGCGACGACCTGCTGGTGACCGTGGGCCACTCCGACTGGGTGCGCGCCATGGAGAAGGGCCGGCCGGCCCGCTTCGCCCAGCTGGAAGAGCCCAACCGGGCCGCCCTGCGGACGCTGCACGACACCGCCGACGCCGCCTACGGCGACCGGGACTGGGAGCGCTACACGCGCCAGATGGTGCACTTCCACCTGAAGAACGCGGAGAGCTGGGGCAATGCGAAGACCGGGGTCGACCTGGCGGCCCAGGTCGACCCCGCCTTCGTGCTCTTCGAGGGGGCGGCTACCCCACAGCCCGCCTGACCTGCCACGCGGCGTGGGCGGGCGCGGGCGGCTCGGCCGGTTTGCTGGTGGGGACGGACGGAGCCGGTGCGGACGGCGCCGGGGAGCCGCTGGAGAGGTACGCCGCCCACCCGCCGCCCGGTTCCCGGCCCACCGGCAGCGCCCGCAGCTTCGCCAGCACCTCCGGGTCCTGGACGTCCAGCCAGTCGCTGAGCTGCTTGAAGCTGACGCACCGGACTCCCTTGCGGGGGCAGATCTCCTTGATGGCCTGCTCCACGGCCTTCATGTACGTGCCGCCGTTCCAGGACTCGAAGTGGTTGCCGATGAACAGCGGGGCGCGGTTGCCGCGGTAGGCGCGGTCGAAGGCCGCGAGCAGGCCGTCGCGCATCTGCCGGCCCCATGTGGCGTGCATCTGCGGGTTGCCCTCCGTGGTGCCGGACTGATTGGCGAGGAAGTTGTAGTCCATCGAGAGCGTCTCCAGCCCCCGCCCGGGGAACGGGATCTCCTGCAGCGGGAAGTCCCAGATGCCGTCGATCCGCCGGGGCCAGGTCTGCCGGCCGCCCACGGAGCTGGCGTCGTAGCGGAAGCCCATCTCCTTGGCCGCGGAGATCAGGTTGCGCTGGCCCTCCAGGCAGGGCGCGCGGCCGCCCACCAGCTCCCGGGAGTAGTCGAACGGCAGCGGAGGTTCGGCGGCCAGGCCCGCGTTGGTCTTCCAGTGCTGCACGAACGCCTCGGCCTGCTCGATCTCGCTGATCCACTCGTCCGGCGTCCAGGTACCGACACCGCCGCGCGGGCCGCAGAAGTGGCCGTTGAAGTGGGTGCCGATCTCGTTGCCCTCCAGCCAGGCGGCACGCATCTGGGCCACGGTGTTCTTGACGCCCTGGATGTCGTTGAAGCCGATGTCCGAGGCGCCGGTCTTGTGCCGGGGCGGCTCGTACAGCTGCCTGCGGTCGCCGGGCAGCATGTAGACGCCGCTGAGGAAGTACGTCATGGCCGCGCCGTATTTCTTGCCGACCGCGCGGAAGTGCGAGAAGAGCTTCTGGCCGTCCTCGCCGGCGCCGTCCCAGGAGAACACCACGAACTGCGGGGGACGCTTTCCCGGCGCGAGCCGGTGCGGCCTGGGCTGGTGGGGCTGGGCGCCCGTGTACGCGGTGGAGCCGTCGCCGATCAGCCGGAACGGCCGGGCGGGCGCCTTGGGCACCGCCCGGCCCTTCCTGGTGCCCGGGGGCGGGCCGTTCTGTATCGCCGTGGAGCAGCCGGCCAGCGCTGCCAGCGCGACCACCGCCGCGACGGAAGCCGTGACTCGTGACGCCGTCACCCTTGCTGCGGCCGTCATCGGCCACCCCATTCCCGGTGCCTGTGCGCACCTTCCGAGTGATTAATCGGATAATTGCGTGCAAGCTTCCATACACCAAGAAAAGGGGCTAAAGGGGCAAGTGATTAGTCATCATATTCATCCGATGGAGGGAAGGATTGCGGCATTTGCCCGCAAAGTCTTCTCCTGACCTTTACCTGGCATTACGGTTCGTTTACCGATGCTTGAGAGTCACCGGACCGTCACCCCACAGCGACGACCGCCGGCCGGCTCGCGTCCCGCCGCAGCACACCGCCGCCCCACGATCGCGCCCCGCGCGACCGCGTCGCCCCGGAGGAGACGGGAATGTCGCAGATGGAGAAGTCGCCGCCGCAGCAGCCGCGCAACCGGCACCACCCCGAAGCCCCTCCCGGACCCCGGGCGGCGGCCGAGCCCACCTCCCGGAGGGAGCGGGCCGGCCTGACCGTCTGGCGGCGGGACCTCTCCGCCTCGATCGTGGTCTTCCTGCTCGCCGTCCCGCTGTCCCTGGGCGTCGCGCTGGCCACCGGCGCCCCGCTCCAGGCCGGTCTGGTCGCCGCCGTCGCCGGTGGCCTCGTCGCCGGACTGCTCGGGGGCGCGCCGCTCCAGGTGACCGGCGCCGCGACCGGCCTGCTGGCGGTCACCGCCGACCTGGTCCAGCGCTACGGCTGGCGCGCCACCTGTGCCGTCACGGTCCTGGCCGGTCTCGCCCAACTCGCCCTGGGAGCGCTGCGCGCGGCCCGGGCGGCGTCGGCCGTCAGCCCGGCGATCGTGCACGGCCTGCTGGCCGGTATCGGGGTCACCATCGCGATCGGGCAGCTCCATGTGGTGCTCGGCGGCGGCCCCGACGGCTCGGCGCTCGACAACGCCGCGGCGCTGCCCGGTCAGTTGGCGCATCCGCACGTCCTCGCGCTGCTGATCGGCGCCGTCACGGTGGCGGTACTCCTCGGCTGGGGGCGCCTGCCGGGTCGCGCCGGGCGGTGGGCGCGGGTGCTGCCGGCGCCGCTGGCCGCCGTCCTCGCGGCGACGGCGATGAGCGCGGGCTCGTCGGTGGCGCGCGTCGAGCTGCCGTCCTGGCGGACGCCCGAACTGCCCGTGCTGCCGGACGCGTCCGTGCCGGCCCTGGCGGCCGCAGTGTTGACCGTCACCCTGGTCGCCGGTATGGAGTCGATGCTCTCGGCGCTGGCCGTCGACCGGCTGGCGGCCGAGCGCCCCGGCCCGCCGGTACGGCGTGCCCGGCTCAACCGCGAGCTGGCCGGCCAGGGGGCGGCCAATGTCGTCTCGGGGCTGCTGGGCGGGCTGCCGGTCTCCGGGGGCGCGATGCGCGGCTCGGCCAACGTCCGGGCCGGCGCGGTCACCCGGCGCGCCACCGTGCTGCACGGCGTGTGGGTACTGCTGTGCGCGGGCCTGCTGGCCGCCGCGCTGGAGGCGATCCCGCTGGCGGCGCTCGCCGCGCTGGTGCTGGTCGTCGGGGTGCGGATGGTGAGCTTCGCGCACATCCGGCATGTGCGGCGGCACCGTGAATTCCCGGTCTACGTGGCCACCTTGGGCGGAGTGATCCTCCTCGGTGTGCTCCAGGGGGTGGCGACGGGCATCGCCGTCGCGGTCTTCCTGGCGCTGCGCCGGCTGACCCGCACCCGGGTCACGGTGACGGAGGAGTCCGACGGCTACCGGGTACGCGTCAGCGGGCAGTTGACGTTTCTGGCGGTGCCGCGGCTGACCCGGACACTGGCCCGGGTGCCGGCGCACGCCGAGGTCGTCGTCGAGCTGTGCGGCTCGTTCATGGACCACGCCGCCTACGAGGCGCTGCAGTCGTGGGCCGCCGCCCACCGGGCACACGGCGGCCTGGTGACCCTCGGGGGGCGCCCGGGACGCCCGCCCGCCGAAGCGGCCGGCGCGCACTCCTGCCGACCCTGGACGCCGTGGCGCCAGCACCACTGCACCCGTCCCGACCCGGACGGCGCGGCCGAGCCGGCGGACAGCGGCAGCCAACTCCTGGGCGGGGTCAGCGCCTTCCAGCGCCACACCGCCCCGCTCGTCCGCGAGGAACTGGCCCGGCTGGCGCGCGACGGCCAGCGGCCCACCCAGCTGTTTCTGACCTGTGCCGACTCCCGGCTGGTCACCAGCATGATCACCTCCAGCGGCCCGGGCGATCTGTTCACCGTGCGCAACGTCGGCAATCTGATGCCGCCGCCGGGCTCGGACGCCTCCTGTGACTCCGTCGGGGCGGCGGTCGAGTACGCGGTGGAGGTGCTGCGGGTCGGCTCGATCACGGTGTGCGGGCACTCGGGGTGCGGTGCCATGGGAGCGCTGCTGAGCGGCGCCGCCCCGGAGGAGGCCGAGCCGACCCCGCTAGCCCGCTGGCTGCGGCACGGCCGGCCGAGCCTGGCGCGGATGCAGCGCATCGGGCGGCTGGGGCGGGGAGAAGTCGCCCTGCGCGAGCGTCCGGTGAGCGATGATCAGGAGCGGCTGGCGCTCGTCAATGTCATGCAGCAGCTCGACCACCTCCGGGCTCATCCGTGTGTGGCCCGCCGGGTGGCCGAGGGCTCGCTCGCCCTGCACGGCATGTACTTCCACGTCGGCGAGGCCCAGGCCTATGTGCTCGACGAGGCCACCGGCCGGTTCGGCGCCGTCCGCGGCGAAGCGGTGCCGGTGACGGTCTGACCTGCACAACATCCCCTCGACAGCCCGGAAACGAGCCGTCCGGACAATGGTCTACACCAATATTTGTCCACAGCCCTTGTCAGGCCACGCACGGGCTGATGAGCTAGGGCCTGGGGACACTTCGGACGCCCTGGGAATGGGAGATGTTGTGAGCAACGAAAGCCTCGCCAACCTGCTCAAGGAGGAGCGGCGGTTCGCACCGCCCGCCGATCTGGCCGCGCACGCCAACGTCACGGCTGCCGCGTACGAGCAGGCCGCGGCCGACCGGCTGGGCTTCTGGGCCGAGCAGGCCGGACGACTGTCGTGGGACACCACGCCCACCCAGACCCTCGACTGGTCCAACGCGCCCTTCGCGAAGTGGTTCGCCGACGGCAAGCTCAACGTCGCCTACAACTGCGTGGACCGCCACGTGGAGAACGGCCTGGGCGACCGCGTCGCGCTGCACTTCGAGGGCGAGCCGGGCGACACCCGCACGATCACCTACGCCGAGCTCCAGCGCGAGGTCTCCAAGGCCGCCCATGCGCTGACCGAGCTGGGTGTGCGCAGCGGCGACCGGGTCGCCATCTACCTGCCGATGATCCCGGAAGCGGTCATCTCCATGCTGGCCTGCGCCCGCCTGGGCGCCCCGCACTCCGTCGTCTTCGGCGGCTTCTCCGCGGACGCGCTGGCCACCCGCATCAACGACGCCGACGCCCGCGTCGTGATCACCGCCGACGGCGGTTACCGCCGCGGCAAGCCGTCCGCCCTCAAGCCCGCCGTCGACGAGGCGCTGACCAGGCCCGGCACCGAGAACGTCCGCAGCGTGCTGGTCGTTCGCCGCACCGGCCAGGAGGACGTCGCCTGGCACGAGGGGCGCGACGTGTGGTGGCACGACCTCGTCGAGCGGCAGAGCGACCAGCACACGCCCGAGGCCTTCGACGCCGAGCACCCGCTGTTCATCCTGTACACCTCCGGCACGACGGGTAAGCCCAAGGGCATCCTGCACACCACCGGCGGCTACCTCACCCAGGTCTCGTACACCCACCACGCGGTGTTCGACCTGAAGCCGGAGACCGACGTCTTCTGGTGCACCGCCGACGTCGGCTGGGTGACCGGCCACTCGTACATCACCTACGGCCCGCTCTCCAACGGCGCCACCGAGGTGCTCTACGAGGGCACGCCCGACACCCCGCACCAGGGCCGCTGGTGGGAGATCGTGCAGAAGTACGGCGTGACGGTCCTCTACACCGCGCCGACCGCGATCCGCGCCTGCATGAAGTGGGGCGACGACATCCCGGCGAAGTTCGACCTGTCGTCGCTGCGCGTCCTGGGGTCGGTGGGCGAGCCGATCAACCCCGAGGCATGGATGTGGTACCGCAAGCACATCGGGGCCGACGCCACGCCGATCGTCGACACCTGGTGGCAGACCGAGACCGGCGGGATGATGCTCAGCCCGCTGCCGGGCGTCACGGCGACCAAGCCCGGCTCGGCCCAGGTGCCGCTGCCCGGAATCGCCGCGACCGTCGTGGACGACGACGCCCGCGAGGTCCCCGACGGGGCCGGCGGCTACCTCGTGCTGACCGAGCCCTGGCCGGCCATGCTCCGCACGATCTGGGGCGACGACCAGCGCTACCTCGACACGTACTGGTCCCGCTTCGAGGGCAAGTACTTCGCCGGCGACGGCGCCAAGAAGGACACCGACGGCGACATCTGGCTGCTCGGCCGGGTGGACGACGTGATGCTGGTGTCCGGCCACAACATCTCCACCACGGAGGTGGAGTCGGCGCTGGTCTCGCACCCGAAGGTGGCCGAGGCCGCGGTCGTCGGCGCCACCGACCCGCAGACCACCCAGGCCATCTGCGCCTTCGTCATTCTGCGCGGCGGCGCGGAGGAGGACGAGGGCCTGGTCGAGGAGCTGCGCGCGCATGTCGCCCAGCAGCTCGGCCCGATCGCCAAGCCCAAGCGGATCATGCCGGTGGCGGAGCTGCCCAAGACCCGCTCCGGCAAGATCATGCGCCGGCTGCTGCGCGATGTGGCCGAGAACCGCGACCTCGGTGACGTCACCACGCTGACCGACTCCTCGGTCATGGACCTGATCCAGGCGAAGCTGCCGAGCGCGGCGAGCGAGGACTGAGCGGAACGGGTGACGGGGGCGTGCGGCCGGTGCGGCCGCACGCCCCCGTCGTCGTGACCGGCCCCGGCAGACCGTCCGCCGCCGCGCCTTTTCCGGCATCCGGATCCACCGGTCCGGCGACCGGCCACGGCCCGCGCACCGGACGGCCGGGAGACCGTTTTGCCCGTAAAGTGAGGCCACCGGACAGCGCCCCGCACCCGCCCGGTAAGGTAGGAACCGCGTCAAGAAAACGCCAAGAAACTCAGGGTGCGCCGGGAAGTCTGGTCGGCAACTGCCACAGCCGTACACAGCTGCCGAAGGCCGGAGGTCACCCCCGTGAGTGCGCCCAACAACCGCCGCTCCATATTCCTGGGACGCATGTCCCTGCCCGAGCGGAACTACCTCGCGGAAGCCCTGCGCACCGAGACCGTCGGCGGCATCCTCCTCCTGGCCGCGGCCGTAGCCGCTCTGATCTGGGCAAACACCCTCGGCGCCAGCTATGAGGCGGTCCGCGGCTTCCACCTCGGCCCGTCCTGGCTGGGCCTGGACCTCTCCGTCCAGCACTGGGCCGCCAACGGGCTGCTCGCGGTCTTCTTCTTCGTGGCCGGCATCGAGCTGAAGCGCGAACTGGTCGCCGGTGAGCTGCGCGACCCGCGGGCCGCCGCGCTCCCCGTGATCGCCGCGATCTGCGGCATGGCGATGCCCGCGGTCGTCTACGTCACGGTCAACGGTCTCGGCGGCGGCTCGCTGCAGGGCTGGGCGGTCCCCACCGCCACCGACATCGCCTTCGCCCTCGCCGTCCTGGCCGTGATCGGCACGTCGCTGCCCGCCGCGCTGCGCGCCTTTCTGCTCACCCTCGCGGTCGTCGACGATCTCTTCGCGATCCTGATCATCGCGGTCTTCTTCACCTCGACGATCAACTTCCTGGCGCTCGGGCTCTCCGTCGCCGGCCTGCTGCTCTTCTACCTGCTGCTGCGCAAGGGCGTCCGGGGCTGGTACATCTACGTCCCGCTCGCGCTGGCCATCTGGGCTCTGATGGAGAACAGCGGGGTGCACGCCACCATCGCCGGCGTCGCGATGGGCCTGATGCTGCGCTGCACCCGGCGCGAGGGCGAGAGCCAATCACCCGGCGAGCACATCGAGCATCTGGTCCGCCCGCTCTCGGCCGGCTTCGCGGTGCCGCTGTTCGCCCTCTTCTCCGCGGGCGTGTCCCTGTCCGGCGGCGCGGTCCACGACGTCTTCACCCGGCCGGAGACGCTCGGCGTCGTGCTCGGCCTGGTGGTGGGCAAGACGCTCGGCATCTTCGGCGGCACGTGGTGCACGGCCCGCTTCACCAGGGCCCAGCTCAACCCCGACCTCAAGTGGCCGGATGTCTTCGCCGTCGCCTCCCTCGCCGGCATCGGCTTCACCGTCTCCCTCCTCATCGGCGAACTCGCCTTCTCCGGCGACCCGGTCCTGACCGACGAGATCAAGGCATCGGTGCTGATCGGCTCGCTGCTGGCGGCCGTCTTCGCCGGCATCCTCCTCAAGGTCCGCAACACCAAGTACAAGGCGCTGTGCGAGGACGAGGAGCGGGACGAGGACCAGGACGGCATCCCGGACATCTACGAACTCGACAAGCCCGAGTACCACCTGCGGATGGCCGCCATCCACGAAGCCAAGGCCGCCGAACACCGGCGGCTTGCCGAACTGGCCTCCGGCACGCACGCCGGAGACGATGGTCCGGCATGATCTGAGAGGCTTTGCTTCCGGGTGACGAGAAGAGGGAGACGGCGATGAGCGCAGCCGACAACGGCACGGAACGCAGCCTCGGACAGCTGGTGGCCACGGCCACGGCCGAGATGTCCGCGCTGCTGCACGACGAGATCGCGCTGGCCAAGGCGGAGTTCCGGCAGGATGCCAAGCGGGCGGGCATCGGCGGCGCCGCGTTCACGGTGGCGGGCGCGCTGGCCCTGTTCGCACTGCCGGTGCTGAGCTTCGCGGCCGCGTACGGCATCCACAACCTCGGCCTCGGGCTCGCCTGGTCCTTCCTGATCGTCGGCGGCGCCTTCCTGGTCGTCGCCGGGCTGCTGTCCCTCCTCGCGGTGGCGAAGATGAAGAAGATCAAGAAGCCGGAGCGCTCCATCAGCTCCGCCAAGGAGACCGCTGCGGTGCTCCAGAAGGCCAAGCCGCACCCGCGTGTGGCGCCGGTGGAACACCCGATGCTGGAGTCTGTGACACGCTCATCGGTATGACAGCCCCTGACAGCACCGCCTCGGTCGTCCGGATCGACGTCCCGGGCGGGCAAGAGGTGTCCCACCGCGATGTCGCGGCCAACGGCGCCCGCTTCCACATCGCGGAGCTGGGCGACGGCCCGCTGGTGCTGCTGCTGCACGGCTTCCCGCAGTTCTGGTGGACCTGGCGACACCAGCTCCCGGCCCTGGCCGAGGCGGGCTTCCGCGCGGTGGCGATGGACCTGCGGGGGGTCGGCGGCAGCGACCGCACCCCGCGCGGCTACGACCCGGCGAATCTCGCCCTGGACATCACCGGCGTCATCCGGTCCCTGGGCGAACCGGACGCCGCGCTCGTCGGGCACGACCTGGGCGGCTATCTCGCGTGGACGGCGGCGGTGATGCGGCCCAAGCTGGTGCGCCGGCTGGCCGTGTCCTCGATGCCGCATCCGCGCCGCTGGCGCTCGGCGATGCTCGCCGACGTCCGGCAGAGCGCCCGGAGTTCGCACATCTGGAACTTCCAGCGCCCCTGGCTGCCCGAACGCAGCCTGACGGCGGACGACGCGGAGCTGGTGGGCCGGATGATCCGCGACTGGTCCGGGCCCCGGCAGCCCGACGAGGACGCGCTCGCTGTCTACCGGCGGGCGATGAGCATCCCCTCCACGGCACACTGCTCCATCGAGCCCTACCGCTGGATGGTGCGGTCGCTGGCCCGCCCCGACGGCATCCAGTTCAACCGCCGGATGAAGCGCCCGGTACGCGTGCCGACACTGCATCTGCACGGTTCCCTGGACCCGGTGATGCGCACCCGCAGCGCGGCCGGCTCCGGTCAGTACGTCGAGGCGCCCTACCGCTGGCGGCTGTTCGACGGCCTGGGGCACTTCCCGCACGAGGAGGACCCGGTGGCGTTCTCCACGGAGCTGATCAACTGGCTGAAGGACCCGGAACCGGACCGCTGACACACCGCGTACACCGTGCGGCCGGGGCAACACACGCCCCGGGCCGCACCGTTGAAAGCCCCGGCCCGTCCGGACGTCCGCCGCCCGCCGGGAGGACGGATCGCACGGCCGAACGGGGCACCCGCGCTCCCCTCTCGAACGCTCGTATGACGAGCAGCCAATTGCCCGACGCATAGGCCAATTGGCGGCCTCCGAGGCGGTTACCGACCTTGGGGCGGGGCAGAGTCGAAAGTATGGGCTGGACGCACGACTACCGTGACGTGGCACGCAACCGCCGCAGCAGTGCCGCTGTAGTGGGTACTCAGGACAGGGGAACCCCGGATCTCACATCCGGACCGTCCCCCGACCCGGCGCACCCGATGGGCATCCCGCGGATCCTGCGCCGCAGAGCGCGCTGGATGAGCGCGCGACTACGCCATTCCCGTACCTGACACGCCGCCGGCGAGGCGCGGAGAACACCGCCCCCCGCGCCCGGCTCGCCCCCCGCTGACTCAGATCGCGCAGCCCTGGCTGTCGACCTGCTGCTCGGCCGTACGCCCCTTGGCGATGTCCGCGCGGATCTCGTCCGCGGTCAGGGCGTAACCGGTGTGCGAGTCGTCCAGCGACTTCGCGAAGACGACGCCGTAGACCTCACCCTTCGGGGTGAGCAGCGGACCGCCGGAGTTGCCCTGCCGGACCGTGGCGTAGAGGGAGTAGACATCACGGCGGACCGTGGCGCGGTGGTAGATGTCCGGGCCGTTCGCCTGGATGCGGCCGCGGATACGGGCGGCGCGGACGTCATAGCCGCCGTTCTCCGGGAAGCCGGCGACGATGGCGTTGTTGCCGCTGCGTGCGTCCGGTCCGGCGAACCGCAGGGCCGGGGCGTTCAGCTGCGGCACGTCCAGGACGGCGATGTCGCGCTGCCAGTCGTAGAGCACGACCCTGGCGTCGTACGTGCGGCCCTCGCCGCCCACCTGGACCGTCGGCTGGCGCACCCCGCCGACGACATGGGCGTTCGTCATCACGCGATGCCGGCCGAAGACGAAGCCGCTGCCCTCCAGGACCTTGCCGCAACCGGGGGCCGTGCCGACGACCTTGACGATGCTGCGCCGGGCCTGGGCCGCCACCGGGCTGGTGGCCAGCTGCGGGTCGGGCGCGGGCACATTGTTGATCGGCTCGTTGGAGAACGGCGTGAAGACCTGCGGGAAGCCGTTCTGGGCGAGGACCGAGGAGAAGTCGGCGAACCACGTGCTGGCCTGCTGGGGCATCACCCGGGACACACCCAGCAGCACCTTGGAGTTGCGGACCTCCTTGCCGAGCGTCGGCAGGGACGTACCGGCCAGCGCCGACCCGATCAGCCAGGCGACCAGCAGCATCGCCAGGACGTTGACCAGCGCGCCGCCGGTCGCGTCCAGCGCTCTGGCGGGTGACCAGGTGATGTGGCGGCGCAGCTTGTTGCCCAGATGGGTGGTGAGCGCCTGGCCCACGGATGCGCACACGATGACGATGGCGACCGCCGCGATGGCCGCGAAGGTGCCGGGGGTGGCATCGCCGGTGATCTCGTTCCAGATCACGGGCAGCAGATAGACCGCGATCAGGCCGCCTCCGAGGAAGCCGATCACGGACAGGATGCCGACGACAAAGCCTTGCCGATAGCCGACGATCGCGAACCACACGGCCGCGACCAGCAGCAGGATGTCCAGGACGTTCACGCCGGACACCGTCTCACGAGCGCCAGTCGAGTGGGACCGCCTTGTCACGGTCCCACGGAATCTCCCAGCCCGCGTAGTGCAGGATCCGGTCGATCACTCCGGCCGTAAAACCCCAGACCAGAGCATTCTCGACAAGAAAGGCGGGGCCGGTGTGGCCACTGGGATGGCGCGTCGTCACCCGATGCGCCGGGTCCGTGAGATCCGCCACGGGAACCGTGAACACCCGTGCGGTCTCCGCCTGGTCGACCGCACCCACGGGACTGGGCCGGCGCCACCAGCCCAACACGGGTGTCACCACGAAGCCGCTGACGGGGATGTAGAGCCGCGGCAGCACCCCGAAGACCTGCACGCCGGACGGATCGAGGCCGGTCTCCTCGCGGGCCTCGCGCAGCGCCGCCCGCACCGGGCCGGGCCCCTCGGCGTCACCGTCCTCCGGGTCGAGGGCGCCACCGGGGAAGGAGGGCTGGCCCGCATGGGAGCGCAGGGTGCCGGCGCGCTCCATCAGGAGCAGCTCGGGGCCGCGGGGGCCGTGGCCGAAGAGGATCAGCACCGCGGACTGCCGGCCGCCGCTCTCCGGCGGCAGGAAGCGGCTGAGCTGGCGCGGCTGGACCGTGGCGGCCGCGCGGGCCACCGGGGCCAGCCAGTCGGGCAGGCCGTCGGCGGAGACCGGGATCTCCGGTCCGGACGCCGTGTCACCCATGCCCGCCTCCTCGTCGTACCGCTGCTCCCGTGCACTTCTCATACGCGCCCCCTCCAGGCCTGGCGTGGATCGTCGGTCACCGCTGGACGGCCGCCCTCACGAGGCGGCCGCCGGGGGCGCCATCGGGGGCGCGGGCTGCCCCGGGTAGTCGGCCGGCGGCTTCAGCCGCTGGCCGGGCCGGCCGCCCAGCTCGTACTTCAGCAGCTTCTTCGCCTTCTCCGGGTCCGTCTCGCCCTCGCCGTACGCGGGGCACAGCGGGGCGATGGCGCAGGCGCCGCAGGCGGGCTTGCGGGAGTGGCAGACGCGGCGGCCGTGGAAGACCACGCGGTGCGAGAGCATCGTCCACTCGCTCTTGGGGAAGATCTCGGCGACGTCCGCCTCGACCTTCTCGGCGTCCTCGGCGGTGGTCCAGCCGAAGCGCCGGGCGAGGCGGCCGAAGTGGGTGTCGACGGTGATGCCGGGGACGCCGAAGGCGTTGCCCAGCACCACGTTGGCGGTCTTGCGGCCGACCCCGGGGAGCGTGACGAGGTCCTCCAGGCGGCCCGGCACCTCGCCGCCGAAGCGGTCACGCAGCGCCGCGGACAGGCCCAGCAGCGATTTCGCCTTGGCCCGGAAGAAGCCGGTCGGGCGGATCAGCTCCTCCAGCCGCTCGGGGTCCATGGCGGCCATGTCCTCGGGGGTGGGGCAGACCGCGAACAGCCGCGGGGTGGTCTGGTTGACCCTCAGGTCGGTGGTCTGCGCGGACAGGACCGTGGCGACCAGCAGTTCGAAGGAGTTGGTGAAGTCCAGCTCGGGGTGGGCGTACGGATACAGCTCGGCGAGCTCGCGGTTGATCCGGCGGGCCCGGCGCACCATGGCGACCCGGGACTCGGGCTTGCGCGCGGGGGCCTTCTTGGCGGGGGCCTTCTTGGCGGGGCTCTTCCCGGCGGCCGTCTTGGCGGCCGACTTCGCCGTCGCCTTCCCGGCGGGGGCGGACGTCCCGGCCGTGGCCTTCCTGGCCGCGGCCTTCTTCGCCACGGTCCTCGTGGCGGTCTTCTTCGTGGCGGTCTTCTTCGCCGTGGCCTTCTTGGCGGCCGCCGGCTTCTCGGGTGTTTCGTTCACGGCGGCCTTCTTCCCTGCCGAGCTCTTGCCTACCGGGCTCTTGTGCGCGGCGGTCGGTGCGGTGGTGTGCTGCGTCGACGCGCGGGACGCGCCGGGTATCCGGACGGCGGGCTTCCGGACGGACGCGTCGCCGGGGGTTGATTTGTTCCGTTCCTCCGGATCCGAGGCGCGACCGGACGGCTGTTCGCCCACAGCGGAATCACGCCCCGCACTCACCCGACCGGCCCCCCAGTCCTCTGCTCTCACCGGCGTATTGGACACTCGGCCAGACTAAGGCCAGCCACCGACATCCGGCTTGATCGCCGGTATTCGTGACTCCAATCGGCCCCCTGCCTTATGGCTCGGGGCACCGGTCCGGCAAACTTGTGATTGATCGCACTGTTTTGCATTCCGGCATGATGGGGACCACAGTCCCCCGGAGCATGTCGACAAGGAGAGATCTCGTGGACGACGTTCTGCGGCGCGCACCGCTCTTCGCGGCGCTCGATGACGAGCAGGCGGCCGAGCTGCGCGCCTCAATGGGAGAGGTCACGCTCGCCCGCGGCGACGCCCTGTTCCACGAAGGGGACCCCGGCGACCGCCTGTACGTGGTCACCGAGGGCAAGGTGAAGCTGCACCGCACCTCCCCGGACGGCCGGGAGAACATGCTCGCCGTCCTCGGCCCCGGGGAGCTGATCGGAGAGCTCTCGCTCTTCGACCCGGGCCCGCGCACCGCCACCGCTTCCGCCCTCACCGAGGTCAAGCTCCTCGGGCTGGGGCACGGCGACCTTCAGCCCTGGCTGAATGCCCGCCCCGAGGTCGCCACCGCGCTGCTGCGGGCGGTCGCCCGCCGCCTGCGCAAGACCAACGACCAGATGTCCGACCTGGTCTTCTCGGACGTGCCGGGCCGGGTGGCCCGCGCCCTGCTCGACCTGTCGCGCCGCTTCGGTGTGCAGTCCGAGGAGGGCATCCACGTCGTGCACGACCTGACGCAGGAGGAGCTGGCCCAGCTGGTGGGCGCCTCCCGCGAGACGGTCAACAAGGCGCTCGCGGACTTCGCGGGCCGCGGCTGGCTGCGCCTGGAGGCGCGCGCCGTGATCCTGCTGGACGTCGAGCGGCTGGCCAAGCGCTCGCGCTGACCCGGCGCACGGACTGCCTGGAAGGGCCCCGCTCCGGCGGGGCCCTTCGTCATGACCGCAGGGCACCCCGGGACGGTCAGGACACGCGGCGGCCCCGGTGGCCGCGCGGCCGCCCCGGGACCGTAAATCGCTCGCGCCACCGCCGGCCGCTTCGCCAGAGTGGCGCTCATGATCCACGGCACCGGGACGGACGAGGACGGCTGCTGCGTACGGGAGGGCTCGCCGGACCGCGTGCCCGCGCGGTTCGCACCCGTGGTGGCGGGGCTCGGCGACCGGCTCGCCGCGCATTTCGGCCCGGCGCGCCTGCACAGCAGCTACCTCTACGGCAGCATCCCGCGCGGCACCGCCGTCCCCGGGGTCTCCGACCTCGACGCGCTGCTCGCCCTGCGGACCGAGCCCACCGAGGCCGACCGCGCGGCCGCCCGCGCCGTCGAGGAGAGCCTCGACGGCGCCTTTCCGCAGATCGACGGCGCGGGCATCCTGCTGTTCAGCGAGGCCCGTCTGCTGAGCGCGCCGGAGCGCCACGACCTGGGATGGTTCGTGGCCTGCCTGTGCACACCGCTCAGCGGCCCGGACCTCGCCGCCCGGCTGCCCCGCTACCGCCCGTCCTCGCTCCTGGCCCGCGAGCTCAACGGCGATCTCTTCCGCGACCTGCCACGGCTGCGCGAGCGGGCCGCGTCGGCCACCACGCAGGCCGAGCGCACCCGGCTGACCCGGGGCGTGACCCGGCGGCTCGTACGGACCGGGTTCACCCTGGTCATGCCGCGCTGGGGCGGCTGGACCAGTGACCTCGCCGAGTCCGCGGAGGTCTTCGGCCACTACTACCCGGCGTGGGCCGGCCAGATGCGCGCCGCCGCGCACGCCGCCCGGGCGCCCGCCGCCCACCCGGAGCTGCTGGACGAGCTGCTCGCCGGCCTCGCCCCCTGGCTGGCCGGCGAGTACCTGGCCGTCCACGGGGCGAAGGCGCCCCGCCCACCGGACCGGTGACGGTGCACCCGCCGCCGGACGGCCGCGGCCCGACCAGGGCGTCAGCCGTCGATCAGTCCGTGTTCGCCCAGGTAGTCGAGCTGCGCCCGGACCGACAGCTCGGCGGCCGGCCACAGGGAGCGGTCGACATCGGCGTACACGCTCGCGACGATCTCCCCGGGGGTGCGGTGGCCGGCCTCGACGGCGGTCTCCACCTGGGCGAGCCGGTGCGCGCGGTGTGCCAGATAGAACTCCACGGCCCCCTGGGCGTCGTTCAGCACCGGCCCGTGGCCCGGCAGGACCGTGGCCACCCCGTCGTCGACGGTGAGCGCGCGCAGCCGGCGCAGCGAGTCCAGATAGTCGCCCAGCCGCCCGTCGGGGTGGGCGACCACCGTGGTGCCGCGCCCCAGGACCGTGTCGCCGGTGAGGACCGCGCGATCGGCCGGGAGGTGGAAGGAGAGCGAGTCGGCGGTGTGACCCGGGGTGGGCACCACCCGCAGCTCCAGGCCGCCGGTGGTGATGACATCGCCCGCGTCGAGCCCCTCCCCGCCCAGACGGAGCGTCGGGTCGAGCGCCCGTACGGCCGTCCGGGTCAGCTCGGCGAAGCGGGCGGCGCCGTCTGCGTGGTCGGGGTGACCGTGGGTCAGCAGGGTCAGCGCGACGCGCTTGCCGGCCTGCTCGGCGGTGTCGATGACGGCCCGCAGGTGGCCCTCGTCGAGCGGCCCGGGGTCGATGACGACGGCGAGGTCGGAGTCCGGTTCGGCGACGATCCAGGTGTTGGTGCCGTCCAGCGTCATCGGCGAGGGGTTGGGGGCCAGCACGCAGTGGGCGCGCGCGGTGGCCTGCCCGGAGAGGGCCCCGCCACGCGGCCGGCCGGGAAGAGCGGTCGGATCGGTCATGCGGGGGTCCCTCCCGGGGGGCCGGAGCGGTCCGGGAGGCCGTCGGCGCCCCCGGGAGCGCCGGATCCCGTGTCCGTCTGCGCGATGTGCTTGGTGAATTCGTCGTGCCCCGGCCAGCTCAGCTCGATCCCGCCGCCCACCACCCGGGCCCGCGCCAGCACCGGCGTCAGGTCCTGGGCCTCCGCGGCGGCCAGCGCGTCGGCGGCGGTGGCGTACGGCCGGAGTCCGCGCAGCGTCGCGATGGTCGGCGGCATCATCAGCAGCTCACCACGGTCGTAGCCGTCGGCCGCCTCCTGTGGCCGGATCCAGACCGCGAGATCCGCCTCGGTGGACGCGCCGGGGGCCGAGGCGGGTGCGCCCCGGGGGCTCGCCTCGGGTCCTTGGGGGAGGGTCCGCTGTCCCTCGGGCAGCTCCGCGACGAAGAACCAGGTGTCGTAGCGCCGCGGCTCGAACTCGGGGGTGATCCAGCGGGCCCAGGCGCCCAGCAGGTCGGAGCGCAGGACCAGTCCGCGGCGGCCCAGGAAGTCGGCGAAGGACAGTTCGTGGGCGACGAGGGCGGCGCGGTCCGCCTCCCAGTCCTCGCCCCTGGTGTCGGCGACGACCGTATCGGCCGAGGCGCCGGCGAGCAGCACGCCCGTCTCCTCGAACGTCTCGCGGACCGCGGCGCACACGATGCTCTGCGCGGTGGCCGGATCGACGCCCATACGGACCGCCCACTGGGCGCGCGAGGGGCCGGCCCAGGCCACCGGGCGCTCGTCCCGCGGATCGACGGACCCGCCCGGATAGGCGTACGCGCCCCCGGCGAAGGCCATGGAGGTGCGTCTGCGCAGCATGTGGACGGCGGGGCCGCCGGCGGCGGAGTCCCGCAGCAGCAGAACGGTCGCGGCCCTGCGGGGCTCGGCAGGGGTCAGCTCGCCGTTCGCGAGTGCCCGGATGCGGTCCGGCCACTCCGGCGGGTACCACTGGCCGTTGGTCGTGGACGCCATGGCCGGATGCTATGCGCTCGCGCGCGGATGTTCGAGGGCCACTTTCGCGCCGGAGGGCCCCTGCTGACGCGGGGCCCTCCGGGGCACGGCACACGGGGCGGACGTCACCGCCCCCACGACCGGACTATTCGGCGATCTGCACCTGGATCTCGACCTCGACCGGCGAGTCGAGCGGGAGCACCGCCACGCCCACCGCGGACCGGGCGTGCACGCCCTTGTCGCCGAGGATCTCGCCCAGCAGCTCGCTGGCGCCGTTGAGCACGCCCGGCTGACCGGTGAAGTCGGGCGCGGAGGCCACGAAGCCGGTGACCTTGACGACCCGCTGGATCCGGTCGAGGTCGCCCACCACGGACTTCACGGCGGCCAGCGCGTTCAGCGCACAGGTCGCGGCGAGTTCCTTCGCCTGCTCCGCGCTGACCTCGGCACCGACCTTGCCGGTGGCCGGCAGCGCGCCGTCCACCATCGGCAGCTGGCCGGAGGTGTGCACATAGGCGCCGGAGCGCACCGCGGGCTGGTAGGAGGCCAGCGGCGGCACGACCTGCGGCAGCTTCAGACCGAGCGTCGCGATCTTCTCCTCCACCGCGCTCACGCCTGCTTCTCCCGCTTCAGGTAGGCCACCAGCTGCTCGGGGTTGTTCGGGCCGGGGACGACCTGGACCAGCTCCCAGCCGTCCTCGCCCCAGGTGTCCAGAATCTGCTTCGTCGCGTGCACGAGGAGCGGCACGGTCGCGTATTCCCACTTGGTCATGGGGCGAGCGTAATACGTGTCCACGGCAGCGGTGGACGCCGTGTGCCGCAGCCCGTCCCCGCCCCTCCCGCACGCCTGCCGCCCGCCCCCTACGGCACATCCCTGACGCGTCCCCGAGGGACCGCGGGCAGATCTCCGGGGTGTCCCGGGCGCCATCCCGGGCGTACTCGGGACGCAGACTGGTTAGGCTCCTTGGCGTGAGCAGGCTCCATGTCGTCAGCGGCAAGGGCGGCACCGGCAAGACCACGGTCGCCGCCGCCCTCGCCCTCGCCCTGGCCACCGAGGGACGCCGTACCCTCCTGGTCGAGGTCGAGGGCCGGCAGGGCATTGCCCAGCTGTTCGAAACCGAAGCGCTTCCCTACGAGGAACGCAAGATCGCGGTGGCTCCGGCGTCGGACGGCGCGGCGCTCCGGGCGGCCGCCGGGACCGAGTCCGGCGGCGAGGTGCCCCGGGGCGGCGGCAGACGCGGGGGCGGCGAGGTGCACGCCCTCGCCATCGACGCCGAACGCGCCCTGTTGGACTACCTCCAGATGTTCTACAAGCTCGGCAGCGCGGGCCGGGCGCTGAAGAAGCTCGGCGCGATCGACTTCGCCACCACCATCGCGCCGGGCCTGCGGGACGTCCTGCTGACCGGCAAGGCGTGCGAGGCCGTCCGCCGCAAGGACAAGAACGGCAGGTTCGTCTACGACGCCGTGGTGATGGACGCCCCGCCGACCGGCCGCATCACCCGCTTCCTGAACGTCAACGACGAGGTGGCCGGCCTGGCGAAGATCGGGCCGATCCACAATCAGGCGCAGGCCGTGATGCGCGTCCTGAAATCGCCCGAGACCGCGGTGCACCTGGTGACGCTCCTGGAGGAGATGCCGGTCCAGGAGACCGCGGACGGCGTCGCGGAGCTGCGCGCCGCCGGCATCCCCGTGGGCGGCATCGTCATCAACATGACCCGCCCGGCGCTGCTGGACAACGGCGATCTCGACATCGCCGCCCGCGGCGCCCGGGCAGGCGTCGCCAAGGCGCTCTCCCAGGCCGGTCTGGGCGGCGCCCGCCGCGGCGGCCTGGCGGACCGGCTGATCGACCCCCTGCTGGAGCAGGCCCGCGAACACGCCGAGCGGGTCGAGCTGGAGCGCGCCGAGTACGCCGAACTGACCGCCATCGGCCTGCCCACCTACGAGTTGGAGCTGCTCCCCGAGGGAGTGGACCTCGCCGGGCTCTACCGCCTGGCGAGAGACCTGCGGAAACAGGGGCCCATATGACCGCGGACACCACGACGCTGGACGCCTCGGCCCCGCGGCTGGAGGTCGATGCACTCATCGACGACCCGCACACCCGCATCGTGGTGTGCTGCGGCTCGGGCGGTGTCGGCAAGACGACGACCGCCGCGGCGCTGGGCGTGCGGGCCGCCGAGCGCGGCCGCCGGGTCGTCGTGCTGACCATCGACCCGGCCCGGCGGCTGGCCCAGTCCATGGGCATCTCCGAGCTGGACAACGTCCCGCGCCGGGTCAAGGACGTCGACGAGTCCGCGGGCGGCGAACTCCACGCGATGATGCTGGACATGAAGCGCACCTTCGACGAGATCGTCGAGGGCCACGCGGACGCCGACCGCTCCCGCGCCATCCTGGAGAACCCCTTCTACCAGTCCCTGTCGGCCGGTTTCGCGGGCACGCAGGAGTACATGGCGATGGAGAAGCTCGGCCAGCTGCGCGCGAACGACGAGTGGGACCTGATCGTCGTCGACACCCCGCCGAGCCGCTCCGCCCTGGACTTCCTGGACGCTCCCAAGCGTCTCGGCTCCTTCCTGGACGGCAAGTTCATCCGGGTGCTGATGGCCCCGGCGAAGGTCGGCGGCCGGGCCGGCATGAAGTTCCTCAATGTCGGCATGTCGATGATGACCGGCACCCTCAGCAAGCTCATGGGCGGCCAACTCCTGCGCGATGTGCAGACGTTCGTGGCCGCCATGGACACCATGTTCGGCGGCTTCCGCACCCGCGCGGACGCCACCTACCGGCTGCTGCAGGCGCCCGGCACGGCGTTCCTGGTGGTGGCCGCGCCGGAGCGGGACGCGCTGCGCGAGGCGGCGTACTTCGTCGAGCGGCTGGCCGCCGAGCAGATGCCGCTGGCCGGTCTGGTGCTGAACCGCGTGCACGGCAGCGGCGCGTCCCAACTCAGCGCCGAGCGCGCGCTGGCCGCCGCGGAGGCCCTGACGGACCAGCGGGCCGAGGACACCCATGCGGACGGGGCGGACACCCACCCGGCGTCCACCGCCCCCGCAGAAAATAATCTTGAAGCCGACGGCATTGTGGATCTCGACGCCGGGAAGGCTGGACCACGTACCGCCGGCGGCCTCTCCCCCGCCACGGCGGAGCATGTGACACCCACCTCGGCCTCGGCAGCGCAACTGGCCGCCGGGCTGCTCCGACTGCACGCGGAACGCATGCAGGTGCTCGCACGCGAACGACGCACGCGGGATCGCTTCACCGCGCTGCATCCCGAAGTTCCGGTGACGGAGGTCGCCGCGCTGCCCGGCGATGTCCATGACCTCGCGGGACTGCGTGCCATCGGCGACCGTCTGGCACAGAACCTCACGGACACCGACGACTGAACGACCGCGAAGACCGACCAGCACCGCCGGCAAATCGCTACCGACACCGACGACTGAGCCGTACATACGCCGGCTCAGCCACCCCCCTTCCACCGCTCGCCCACCACCGGGTCCGACGAGCGGACCGAGCGCGACCGGACCGAGCCATCGGCCGAAGGTTCTCGGCCAAGTTCCAGCGGCTCTTCCGACTGCTCCGACTCTTCTCCGGTCTCCCGGCCGGCCGCCGGGGCTACCCGACCGCGGCGAACGCGTCGAACATCTCGTCCTCACAGTCCACGGACAGGATGCCCGTGCTGCGCTCGTACTCCGTGCGCGCTGTCTCCAGCAGCCGGCGCCACGACGTCACGGTCGGGCGGCGGCGCAGCAGCGCCCTCCGCTCGCGTTCGGTCATCCCGCCCCACACGCCGAACTCCACCCGGTTGTCCAGGGCGTCGGCCAGGCACTCCGTGCGCACCGGGCATCCGGTGCACACCGCCTTGGCGCGGTTCTGCGCCGCTCCCTGAACGAACAGTTCATCCGGATCGGTAGTGCGGCAGGCTGCCTGTGCACTCCAGTCGGTTACCCAGCTCATGCTGGCGCCGTCCTCTCCCGAATCGAGGCTCCCCCACGGCGGCAATCGGCATATTCACCGTTGCCAGTTGAGGACGTTACGGAAGGCAGGCAGGGCGCAACACCCCCTTCGGGCCCAATCTTGAATGGTCCGAACGGACTATGCGTATGCGGCAGATCACCCAACGGAGTGACCGCAGGGCATACCTCACTTTGCACCCAAGGCGGGATAGTTCACCGCCCTGACACGGGAGTTTTGTCGTCATACACGGACACGTGGGGGCGCGGTCCGCAGGGAGTGGGGGTTGACGAACTCATGCGTAACCGTTCAGCTGGGCAGCCGAGAACAGGCTAAACGAACAGGTGCACCCCTGTCCGGCGGATGAAGAACGTAGGGTGCCCTCATGCCTAAGAAGCGCGACGGCGGAGGTCTGTCCAAGACGCAGCAGGCCGCCAAGTTCCTCGGTGTCAGCGTCCTGGCCGGAGCGGTGCTCGCCGGTCTCGCGCTCCCGGCGGCCGGGGCGCTCGGTCTCACCGCCAAGGGAACCGTCGAGGGCTTCGACGACATCCCGGCGAACCTCAAGACCCCGCCCCTCAGCCAGCGGACCAGGATCCTGGACGCCGACGGCGGTGAGATCGCCAAGGTCTACTCCCGTGACCGCACGGTCGTCGGCATCAAGGACATGTCGCCGTACATCCAGAAGGCGATCGTGGCGATCGAGGACGCGCGCTTCTATCAGCACGGCGCCGTCGACCTGAAGGGGATCCTGCGGGCGGTCAACAAGAACGCCCAGTCGGGCGGCGTCTCCCAGGGCGCCTCGACGCTGACCCAGCAGTATGTGAAGAACGTCTTCGTCGAGGAGGCGGGCGACGACCCGGACAAGGTCGCGCAGGCCACCCAGCAGACCATCGGCCGCAAGATCAAAGAGCTGAAGTACGCGATCCAGGTCGAGAAGGAACTCGGCAAGCGCAAGATCCTGCAGAACTACCTCAACATCACGTTCTTCGGGCAGCAGGCCTACGGCGTCGAGGCGGCCGCGCAGCGCTACTTCAGCAAGGACGCCAAGGACCTGAACCTCCAGGAGTCGGCGCTGCTGGCCGGTCTCGTCCAGTCGCCCAGCCGCTACGACCCGGTCAACGACCCGCAGGAGGCGACCCGGCGGCGCAACACCGTCCTGCAGCGGATGGCCGACCTGAAGGACATCACGCAGGCGCAGGCCGACGCGGCCGCCAAGAAGCCGATCGAGCTGGCGGTCAGCCGCCCCAAGAACGGCTGCATCACCGCCACCGACGGCGCCGGCTTCTTCTGCGACTACATCCGCAAGACCTTCCTCGGCGACAAGTCCTTCGGAAAGACCCGGAAGATCCGGGCGAAGCGCTGGAACGAGGGCGGCATGACCATCCGCACCACCCTCGACCCGCAGACCCAGAAGTCGATCCAGTCCTCGCTCGCCGAGCACGTCTACGACGACGACCCGGTCGCCGGCGCCGCCAGCATCGTCGAGCCGGGCACCGGAAAGATCCTCGGCATGGGCCAGTCGCGCCCGTACGGCTTCGGCGCGAACCAGACCGTGATCAACCTCTCGGTCGACCACCGCATGGGCGGGGGCGCCGGGTACCAGCCCGGCTCGACCTTCAAGCCGGTGATCGCGGCGGCCGCGCTGGAGCAGGGGACCAGTCCCGAGCAGGAGTACCCCTCGCCGTACCGGATGCCGTATCCGAGCCCGGTGCAGACCTGCGACGGCGAGTGGCAGGGCACCGACACCACCCAGAACGAGAACAAGGAAGAGGTCGGCCCGTACGGCATGAAGGAGGCGACCGCGAAGTCGGTCAACACCTACTTCGTGCAGCTGATCAGCGACATGGGCATCTGCCCCGCGGTGAAGATGGCCCAGAAGATGGGCATCGAGCGGGCGGACGGCAAGCCGCTGCAGCAGGTGCCGTCGATGACCCTCGGCGTGCAGGAGATGTCGCCGCTGACCATGGCCGCCGGGTACGCCGCCTTCGCCAACGGCGGGGAGTACTGCTCCCCCGTCGCCATCGAGTCGATCACCGACGCGCGGGGCCGGGCGATGCGGGTCCCGCAGACCAGCTGCCGCAGCGCGATGTCCAAGAAGACCGCGGACACGGTCAACACCCTGCTCAAGGGCGTGGTCGAGGACGGCACCGGCAAGGAGGCCGGCCTCCACGGCCGGGACAGCGCCGGCAAGACCGGCACCAGCGACAGCCGCTACGCCGCCTGGTTCGTGGGCTACACCCCGAACGCGGCCGGTGCGGTCTGGGTCGGCGACCCGCAGCACAAGCGCAAGATGTACGACATCACCATCGGCGGGGTGCCGCACGACAAGGTCTACGGCGCCGACACCCCCGGACCCATCTGGCGGGACGCCATGACCGGCGCCCTGGACGGCCGGCCGGCGCCCGGGCTGCCCACCGTCCCGATCGACGATCCCGTCAAGGACAAGGGCCGGGGCGACGACGGCGACAAGGGCCCCGGGCCGCACAAGCCCGGCCGGGGCGGCCACGGCAAGAAGCACGGCGGCGGATTGCACATCCCCGGCTTCCCGGACATTCTGGGCGGCGGTAACGGCGGCTGGTAGACGGCCCGTTGGCCCGTGGGCGGCCGGTCGGCCCGTAGGGCATGTGCCGGTCGCCCCTACGGAACGCGGCGAGGGGCGCCCCCACCACGGGGGCGCCCCTCGGCGTTCCGGCGGAAGGACCGCCGCCGCTCAGCCGGCCAGCAGCTTCTTCACCACCGCGGCCACCCGACCACCCTCGGCGCGGCCGGCCACCTGGGGGTTGACGATCTTCATGACGGCGCCCATCGCCCGCGGCCCCTCGGCGCCGCCGGCCCTGGCCTCCGCGACGGCGGCCGCGACCAGGCCCGCCAGCTCCTCGTCGGTCAGCTGCTGGGGCAGATAGTCCGCGAGCACCCCGCCCTCGGCGCGCTCCCGCTCGGCCTGCTCGGCGCGGCCGGCCTGGGAGAAGGCGTCCGCGGCCTCCCGGCGCTTCTTCGCCTCGCGCGCGATGATCTTCTCGACCTCGTCGTCGGACAGCTCGCGTGCCACCGTGCCCGCGACCTCCTCCTTCTGGATCGCGGTCAGCGTGAGGCGGAGGGTGGAGGAACGCAGCTCGTCGCGCGCCTTGATCGCGACGGTGAGGTCATCCCGCAACTTGGACTTGAGCGTGGTCATGCCGTCGAGTATGCCCCCACCCACCGACAACCGCCGCGCCTTTTCCCGCCGGGCAACGGCCCTACCCCCACCCGGCGGACCCCGGCCCGCCCGTGCGCTGCACCCACCCCCGTCACTCTGCGACGATGGAAGCATGCGCGCGCGATACGGAGTACCCCTGGCCCTGACCGCAGTCGGCGCGGCCGGCCTGACCTATGCCGCCGGCTTCGAAGTCCGCTCCTTCCGCCTGCGGCGCGTGACCGTGCCCGTACTGCCCCGGGGCATGCGGCCGTTGCGCGTCCTGCAGGTCTCCGACATCCACATGGTCAGCGGACAGCGCAAGAAGCAGCGCTGGCTGCAGTCGCTCGCCGGGCTGCGCCCCGACTTCGTCGTCAACACCGGCGACAACCTCTCCGACACCGAGGGCGTGCCGGAGACGCTGGACGCGCTGGGCCCGCTGATGGAGTTCCCCGGCGCCTACGTCTTCGGCTCAAACGACTACTACGGACCCAAGCTGCGCAACCCCGCCCGCTATCTGGTCGAGCGGGTCAGGGGGCGGCACGGCCTCAACGGCAACGCGCCCGTCGTGGGGGCGGTCCACAACCCGTGGGAGGACCTGCGCGACGCGTTCGACGCGGCCGGCTGGGTCGGCCTGTCCAATTCCCGCGGCCGCCTCAAGCTGGAGGGCATCGAGATCGCCCTGACCGGCCTGGACGACCCGCACATCAAGCGGGACCGCTACGCCGAGGTCGCCGGCGGCCCGGAGTCCGGCGCCGACCTCTCCCTGGCCGTCGTCCACGCCCCCTATCTGCGTTCCCTGGACGCCTTCACCGCCGACGGCTACCCGCTGGTCCTGGCCGGCCACACGCACGGCGGCCAGCTCTGCATCCCCTTCTACGGGGCCCTCGTCACCAACTGCGACATCGACCCCGACCGGGTGAAGGGCCTGTCCACCCACACCGCCGGCGGCCACACGTCCTTCCTCCACGTCTCCGCCGGCTGCGGCACCAACCGGTACACCCCGGTCCGCTTCGCCTGCCCCCCGGAGGCCACCCTGCTGACGCTGACCGAGCGGGGCTGAGGGCCGGCAGGCAGCACGCCGGAGCGGGTCCGGTCGGGACGGAGGGTGACGCGGTCGGCGGCCGGCGCACACGAGCCGGGCGGGCAGTGCCGCCGTACGGGCTGACACGGTCGGGGGACTGAGGCGGTCGGGGCGCTGACGCCGGCCGTCCCGGCGCCGGCGCGGTCCGGGGCCCGGGAATCCATGCCGCTGCTCGGGCCGGCACCCGCCCGCGGCGGCGAAGGGCCCTGCCACGGGCTCCCCCGGGCCGGAGTTTTGCCGGACGGGGGCTCCCGCGCCCGCTGATCATCGCCGTAACGTGGAGGAATGTCCGACCCCACCCGGACCTCGCAGTCCACGCGCCACGCCACCGGTCCCGCCGGTGCCGCCGCCCGCACCCCGGCAGCGGCCGTCGCCCCCCGGATCCGCCGCCCCCGGGCGGCCGCCTTCCGTGCCCTCATCAGCGCGGCCGCGCTCACGGGCACGCTCCTCGCGGCCGCCGGCGCCACCGCCCCGGCCGCGCTCCTCGCCCGTTTTCCCGTGCAGGCCAACCTCGCCGCCGCGCTGGTCTTCGCCGCCGCGGCCCACCGCGCCTGGAACGGCCGCCGCGTGGTGAGCCCCCGACTCACCGGCGCGCTGCTGCCCTTCCTCTTCCTCCCTGCCCTTCTCCACCACGCCCTCCCCGCCGCGGACTCCACGGCCTTCGCCCTGCCGCACGCCGCCGCCCCCACCGTCCCCCAGGCACTCGCACACCAGCTCCTCTACCTCGCGACGCCCCTGGCCGCCCTCGCCGACTGGCTCCTGCTGACGGCGCCGCGCGGCTTCCGTGCGGCCTGTACCTGGCAGTGGCCGGTCTACCCCCTCCTCTACCTCGCCTTCGCCCTCGCCTTCCCGGCCGCCGCCGGAGCCCCGTCGCCCGGCGCCGCCACCGCGCTCGGCATCGGACTGGCCGGCTGCCTCCTCCCCTTGATCGTCATCGGGATCGACCAGGTCAGGCCCGCTCCCCGGCTTCGCGGGAACCGGATTTCACCTACGGGGATCGGTCCGCTAAAGTAGAGCTCGTTGCTTCGGGGTGTAGCGCAGCTTGGCAGCGCGCTTCGTTCGGGACGAAGAGGTCGTGGGTTCAAATCCCGCCACCCCGACTGAGAAGTAGCAGTTCAGGCCCGGTTTCCGGAAACGGAAACCGGGCCTGACGTGTTCTCCGCCCGGGTGGGGCGGAAGGCTTGGGAGAAGACGGGAAGTGCGCGCCCGTGAGCGCCGCCCACTGACGCTCCTTCAGGGGTTTTTCCCACGTGCGGGGCGCGGACGCGAAGTGATCCGCGCCACAGTCGGCGGGCGGAACAACGCCGCCCCTCCGAGAACCACTTGACCGCCACTGCCGTCCCCGGCCCGCGCACACTCCCCCGTGCCGCGCCGTTCGGTACCGGTCCCTCCCCTCGTGGGGACCGGTACCGAAGGGCGCGGCTGCGCCGATCCGCGCCCCCCGTACCGGCGCGGATCGAGCCTGGCGGCACCCGTGGTCGTCGTGGCGGCAGTACCTGGCGGGGCCCGCGCGCCAGGGGGGCTCACGCTCCTGCGCCCGTTCCGTGACCGCCGGCGTCACTCCGGCGGAAGCTACGAGACCTTGCCCCGGGGGTTGTCTTTCCGAGCGCCGGACGGTGGCCTGTGAGGGCGACGCCGCGTGCTGCGCTGCTGCGTCGTGATCCTGTCAGGTGTGGCTCTTCCGGAGGAGCTCGTGGCATCGGGCCGACGGCATCGTCGCAGGTCAGCCAGATAAGGTGAGTTTTCCGGTCCGGATGTCCAGGCGCGGGGGGAAGTAAGGAGTGGAGACCTTGAGTTCCGGCTCAGGGGCACGCACGGCCTTCGCGGAACGTCTCGCGCTGCTCTACAAGGAGGCCGGCAACCCTCCCCTCAAGAAGGTGGCCGAAGCGGTCGTCCGGCTGCACCGGGTCGACGAACGCGGGCGGCCGGTGCGGGTGTCCGTGCAGCGGATCAGTGACTGGCGGCGGGCCAGGAACGTACCCGCCCAGTTCGCCGCCCTCGCCGCGGTGCTGCACGTCCTGATCCCCCAGGCACGGCGGGTGCGGCCCGCGCCGGTGTCCGCGGGCCTGTACGACCTGGCGCAGTGGCAGCTGTTGTGGGAACGCGCGGTCGGCGACCGCGCGGCGGCCCCCGCGGAGGACGAGGAACGCCTCCCGGCCGAGGCCCCGGCCGTGCCCGGTGTGTGCCCCTACCAGGGGCTGGCCGCGTACCGCCGGCACGACGCCCGGTGGTTCTTCGGACGGGAGCGGAGCACCGCCGCCCTCGTCGCCCAGCTCCGCGCGGCGCAGGAGTCGGGCGGTCTGGTCATGCTCGTGGGCGCCTCGGGGGCGGGGAAGTCCTCGCTGCTGAACGCCGGTCTGGTACCCGCCGTGCACGACGGCGCGCTGGGCGACGGGAGCGGCCGGGCGAGGGAGGTACTGCGGCTGGTGCCGGGCGCCGATCCGGTCGCGGAGCTGACCCGCCGGATACCGGAGCTGGCTCCCCTCGCCACCGTCGCGCCGGAGCCGGCGGGGCAGGAGCCCCGCGCTCCGCACCACGCGCGGGCGGTGCGGGAGGCCGCGGCGGCGTGGGCGCGGCGCACGGCGCCCTCCGGGGCCCGTCCGGTCCTCGTCGTGGATCAGTTCGAGGAGGCCTTCACGCTCTGCTCCGACGAGGCGAGCCGCCGCACGTTCCTCGCGCTTCTGCACGCCGCCTGCACGCCCGCGGCCCCGGGTGATCCGGCCCCCGTCCTCGTCGTCCTCGGCATCCGCGCCGACTTCTACGAGCAGTGTCTGGGCCATCCCGAACTGGCCGACGCGCTGCAGCACCGGCACATGGTGCTCGGTCCGCTGACCGCCGCGGAGCTGCGCGAAGCGGTGACCGGTCCGGCCAAGGCGGTGGGGCTGGAACTCGAACCGGGGCTGGCGGAGTTGATCGTCCGGGAGGTCAGTGCCGGCGGCCTCGGCGGCGCGCACGACGCGGGGGTGCTGCCGCTCCTGTCCCACGCGCTGCTCGCCACCTGGCAGCGGCGCACGGCGGGGCGGCTGACGCTGGCCGGCTACCGCGCGGCGGGCGGCATCCAGGGCGCGGTGGCGGCGACCGCCGAGCGGGCCTGGTCCGGTCTCGGCCCGACCGCCCGCACGGCCGCGCGGCTGCTCCTCCTGCGGCTGGTCCGGCTCGGCGAGGACACCCGGGCCACCCGCCGGCGGGGGACGCGGCGCCAACTGGCCGAGGAGTCCGCGGATCCGCGCAGGACGGCGGAGTCGCTCGAAGCGCTGGTGCACGCCCGGCTGGTGACGCTCGACGCGGAGGCCGTGGAGATCACCCATGAGGCGCTGCTGCACGCCTGGCCCCGGCTGCGCGACTGGATCGACGAGGACAGGAAGGGCAATCTGCTGCGCCAGCGGCTGGAGGAGGACGGCCGGGCCTGGGAGGGCTCGCACCGCGACGCCTCGCTGCTCTACCGGGGTTCGCGGCTGGAACAGGCCCGTTCCTGGGCGCGGTCCGCCGGTGACACCTTTCTGACCCGGAACGCGGCGGAGTTCCTGGCCGCTTCGGTCCGGCTGCGCAGGCGCACGGTCCGGATCGGCCGCGGTGCGGTGGCGGCGCTGGCCGTCCTTGCGGTGCTGGCGGCCGGTGCGGCGGTGGTCGCCTGGCGGCAGCGGGACGACGCGGTGTTCGCGCAGGTGCTCGCCGAAGCCGACCGCGCCCAGTACACGGATCCCTCGCTCTCCGCCCGGCTCGACCTGGTGGCGCACCATTTGCGGCCGGACGACGCCGGGACGGACAGCCGGCTGATCTCGACGGTGAACGCGCCGCTGGCCACGCCGCTGCTCGGCCACACCGGCGCCGTCTACCTCACCTCGTTCAGCCCGGACGGACGGATTCTGGCCACCGCGAGCTACGACCGCACCGTACGGCTGTGGGACGTCGCCGACCCGGCGCGCCCCCTGCCCCTCGGCAAGCCGCTGACCGGCCACACGAGCTGGGTGAGCACCGCCGTCTTCAGCCCGGACGGACACACCCTCGCCAGCGCGTCGGACGACGGCGCGATCCGGCTGTGGGACGTGCGCGACCCCGGCTATCCGCGTCCGGTCGGCGCGCCCCTGACCGGCCACGGCGGCTCGGTCTACCTGCTGGCCTTCAGCCCCGACGGACGCACGCTGGCCGCCGCCGACGAGGACCACACCGTCCACCTGTGGGACCTGCGCGGCGCGCACCGGCCGAGGCCGCTCGCCCCCCTGACCGGCCCCACCGACGCGGTGCGCTCCGTGGCGTTCAGCCCCGACGGACACACGCTCGCGGCCGGCGGCGACGACCACGCGATCAGACTGTGGGACATGGCCGACCGGCGCCATCCGACGCCGCTCGCCCCGGTGTTGCGGGGTCACGAGGGCACCGTGCACTCCGTGGCCTTCAGCCCCGACGGCCGCACCCTCGCCAGCGGCGGCGCGGACGACACCATCCGGCTCTGGAACGTGGCCGCGCCACGGCGGCCGAAACCGCTCGGTGCGCCTCTCACCGGCCACACCGGCCCCGTGTGGTCCGTCGACTTCAGCCCCGACGGGACGATGCTCGCCGCCGGCAGCGCGGACAGCACCGCCAGCGTGTGGAACGTCCGCAATCCGGCGTACCCCTCGCAGGTCGGCGAGCCGCTCGCGGGCAGCAGTGGCGAGATGTACGCGGTGAGCTTCAGCCCCGACGGGCGCACCCTCGCCACCGGGAGCGGCGACAACGAGGCCCGCCTGTGGTCGATACCGGCGTCGGACATGATCGGCCGTATCGGGGCATTCCGCCCGGACGGACAGGTCCTCGCCACGGCCGCGCGCGACGGCCGGGCGCGCCTGTGGAACGTGCGCACGCCCCGCCGGCCCGCCCTGCTGGGCACACCGTTCACCCCCGGGAAGGGGGGTGTGCGGTCGATGGCCTTCTCCCCGGACGGCCACATGCTCGCGGCACTGACGGCCGACCACACGGTGCGGCTGTGGAACGTCACCGATCCGGCCCGGCCCCGCCCCTGCGGACCGCCCGTCGCGCTGCGGACGCGCTACGCGGGCGCCGGCGCGCTGGCCTTCAGCCCGGACGGGCGCACCCTGGCAACCGCCCACGAGGACCGCACCGTTCAGCTGTGGGACGTCAGCGCCCCGTCCCGCGTGCGCCCGCTCGGCGCGCCGCTCGCCGGCCACACGGGCTACGTCAACTCCCTCGCCTTCAGCCCGGACGGCCGCACCCTGGCCAGCGGCGCCGCGGACGCCACGGTCCGGCTCTGGCGGGTGGCCGACCCGCGTCACGCCACCCCGCTCGGCGCCCCCCTCACGGGGCACCTGGGCCCCGTCAACCGGCTCGCCTACAGCCCGGACGGCCACACCCTGGCCAGCGGCAGCGACGACAACACCGTCCGGCTCTGGAACGTCACCCACCCTTCCCAGACCACCCGGCTCTCCACCCTCAAGGGCCACACCGAAGCCATCGTGTCGCTGACGTTCAGCCCGGACGGCCACACCCTGGCCAGCAGTGGCAACGACGACCGCGTCCAGCTCTGGAACGTCACCCACCCCGACCGGGCCACTCCCCTGGGCCCCTCGATGAACCCGGACGCCAAGACGGGCAGCTTCCTGTCGTTCAGCCCCACGAGCCATCTGCTCGGCGTCTCCAGCGGCGCCGATTCCGTACGGCTGTGGAACCTGGACTCCGACGAGGCGATCCACCGCATCTGCGCGACCACCCGGGGCGTTCTGACGCCGAAGACGTGGCACGAGTACCTGCCCCGCCTCTCCTACACGTCACTGTGCGACGGGTGACGGAGCCGCCCCCGACCGAACCCGATTTGCACCGGTACCGGACGGAAATATTCCACTCACCACACCCACACGCCCCTTCAGCCCCCGTTTCCCGCCCTCGACAGCCCATGTCACGTGATCCCCGTCACAACACGACATTGCAGCCGGGAAGTTGGCTCCCGCCGCCCGAGCAGCCTTGTTAGTGTTGCCCCCAGCCCGATCGCTGGTGCATCCCCCGTCGCCAGCGGTCGGGCATTTGCGTGGTTGGGGTCGGGGGTGGTGTCGCCTGTTCCGGGGGGCGTTTCTTCCTGGAAATCGGAGTGGACTCCGCCGAGGAAGACGGCCTCCCCTTGGACGCGACGCCGGCCGAGCCCTGCACCCCACCCCTCACATCACCCTTGATCAAGCGGCAGTTCCAGCATCCGGATCGCGTTGCCGCGGAGGATTTTGTAGGTCACGTCCTCCGGGAGGCCCGCCACGTGTTCGGCGGCGACCTGCTTCGTGTGCGGCCAGGTCGAGTCCACGTGGGGGTAGTCGGTCTCGAACGTCGCGTTGTCGACGCCCACCGTCTCGATCGCCTCGACGCCGTGCTTGTCCCGGAAGAAGCAGCAGAAGATCTGCCGGTAGTAGTAGGACGACGGCGGCTCGGGGATCAGGTCCTTCACCCCGCCCCACGCCCGGTGCTGCTCCCAGACGTCGTCGGCGCGCTCCAGGGCGTACGGGATCCAGCCCATCTGCCCTTCGCTGTAGGCGAGCTTCAGCCGGGGGAACTTCACCAGGACGCCGCTGAACAGGAAGTCCATCATCGAGGCCATGGCGTTGTTGAAGCTCAGCGAGGCCTGCACCGCCGGAGGCGCGTCCGGCGAGGCCGCCGGCATCTGTGACGACGAGCCGATGTGCATGTTCACCACGGTGCCGTTCTCCTCGCACGCGGCGAAGAACGGATCCCAGTACCCGCAGTGGATGGATGGCAGGCCCAGATACGTCGGGATCTCACTGAAGGTCACCGCCCGTACGCCGCGTGCCGCGTTGCGCCGGATCTCGGCGACGGCGAGGTCGACGTCCCACAGCGGGATGAGGCACAGCGGAATCAGCCGGCCGCCGCTGTCCCCGCACCACTCCTCCACCATCCAGTCGTTGTACGCCCGGACGCAGGCGAGCCCGACCTCCTTGTCCTCGGCCTCCGCGAACGTCTGGCCGCAAAAGCGCGGAAACGTGGGGAAGCAGAGCGACGCCTCCACGTGGTTGAGGTCCATGTCCGCCAGCCGGGCCTTGGGGTCCCAGCATCCGCGGCGCATCTGCTCCCGGGTGATCCCGTCCAGGGTCATCTCGTCGCGCGAGAAGCCGACGGCGGCGATGATGCGCTTGTACGGGAAGATCAGGCCCTCGTACTGCCACCAGTCCGTGATCTGGCCCTCGGGGTCGGTGGTGAAGCGGTACTTCCCCCCGACGTACTCCAGCTCTCCGATCCCGGCGGTGAAGGGCTTCGGCCCCTTGTCGCGGTACTTCTTCGGAAGCCAGGTCTCGAAGAGGTGCGCGGGCTCGATCACGTGATCGTCCACGCTGATGACCTTGGGTAGCTCCGCCGTGCCGCTGTCGATGCTGCTCACGCTGTACCCCCAACTGCCCGCCGGTGCGTCACACCCTCACACTCCGGGACCGGTTTCTGACGACCCATCAGTTCCGAGGTTATGGGCTACCCCCTTCGACGACAAGGCACGGCCGGGAACTCCACCCCTTGCGCGTTCGCACGCCGTCCGCTGAACTGACACATCGTCAGCTAAGTGGTGAGGCGAGGGGGCAGCATGCACACGATCTGGCTCAGCGGCACCGAGTGGTTCGCCGTGCTCCGCATCGGCCTCGGGCTGTGGTGGCTGGAGAGCTGGCGCCACAAGGACAAGAAGACCTGGTTCGCCGGCGGCGGCATCACCTGGGCGGCCGGCATCGCGGCGGATCACCGGTGGCCCCCGGTACGCAGGAGCTTCGCGCGCTTCGTGAAGCCCCATCCACGGCTGATGGCGTATCTCGTCGCCTACGCGGAACTCGCTCTCGGCCTCGGGCTGATCGTGGGGTTCCTCACGCCGATAGCCCTGGTCGCAGGGGCCGTGCTCAACCTGATCTACCTCGTGCTGATGATCCACGACTGGGCGGAGCAGGGGCAGAACCTGATGATGGGGCTGATCTCGGTCACGGGGCTGCTCGCCGTGAGCTGGCAGAGCTGGTCGCTCGACGGGGCCCTGGGGCTGTTTCTGCGGTAGGGGCGGGGAATGGCGGGTGGCCTGCGCAGGTGGCCGGGTTGGGGGGGCGGAGGAGGCATGAGGTGGGTGCCGCACACGTCCCACCTCGGGCGATCGGCCTCCCGCACGTCGTCAAGGGGCGTTTGTTGTCGCATTCGGCGAAGTTATCCACAGCCTGGTGACCCTCGCCGACGGATTCGCGGCGCCGGGCGCAGAATGGGCTCATGACTGACGAGACGACCGCAGGCCCAGCTCACGCCACCGACCCGACATCTTTGACGCCCCCTACCCACCAGGGGTCCGGGACGACGGACTCGGCAGGACCCATAGCGGGAGCCGAGAGGCCGGCGGCGGGCTCCGGTGGCGCGGCGGACGCGATGCCGGACTGGGAGAAGCGCTTCCGCGCGCCGCGGATCGGGCTGCCCGACTGGGCCGAGGACGCCCCGGACCGCTCCCTGTTCGTCTCGAACGCCACCGGCACCTTCGAGCTGTACTCCTGGGACCGCTCGACCGGCGCGCAGCGGCAGGTCACCGACCGCCCGAACGGCACGACGGATGGGACGCTGTCGCCGGACGGCCGGTGGATCTGGTGGTTCTCCGACACCGACGGCGACGAGTTCGGCGTCTGGATGCGGCAGCCCTTCGAGGGCGGCCCGGATGAGCCGGCCACTCCGGGGATCGCCGCCGCCTATCCGGGAGGACTGGCGATCGGCCGGGACGGGACCGCGATCGTCGGCTGCTCCACGGACGAGGAGGGCTCCACGGTCCATGTCGTACGGCCCGGTGAATCTCCTGTGGAGGTCTACCGGCACCGCGAATCGGCGGGCGTCGGCGATCTCTCGCACGACGGCTCGCTGATCGCCCTGGAGCACACCGAGCACGGCGATGCGATGCACTCCGCGATCCGCGTCGTCCGGCCCGACGGCTCCACGGTCGCCGAGCTCGACGACACCGCCGGCGGGACCCAGGAGCTGGGCCTGTCGGTGATGGGCTTCGCCCCCGTCGACGGGGACACCAGGCTGTTGGTCGGGCACCAGCGCCGGGGCCGTTGGGAGCCGATGGTCTGGGACCCGCTGACCGGGGTGGAGACCGCCCTGGAGATCGACCTGCCCGGAGACGTGGGCGCCGACTGGTACCCCGACGGGTCGGCCCTGCTGGTGGAGCACGAGTTCCAGGCCCGCAGCGAACTGTGGCGCTACGAGCTGGGAGAGCCGGGCGGGACCGCGGGATCCGCGGCCGGGCGTCCGCTGACCCGGGTCGAGACCCCGGCCGGCACGGTCTCGGGAGCGACGGCCCGTCCCGACGGCACGGTGGAGTTCCTCTGGTCGTCTGCGGCGCAGCCCCCGGAGGTGCGCTCGACGAGCGGCAAGGTCGTGCTGGACCCGCCGGGTATGAAGGCCCCCGGGTCGGTCCCGGTGCGTGACGTCTGGGTGGAGGGCCCGGGCGGCCGCATCCACGCGCTGGTGCAGCAGCCCGCGGGCGAAGGCCCCTTCCCGACGGTGTTCGACATCCACGGCGGCCCGACCTGGCACGACAGCGACGCTTTCGCTTCGTCGCCCGCGGCGTGGGTGGACCACGGCTTCGCGGTCGTCCGCGTCAACTACCGCGGTTCGACCGGCTACGGCCGCGCCTGGACGGATGCGCTCAAGCATCGCGTCGGGCTGATCGAGCTGGAGGACATCGCGGCGGTACGCGAGTGGGCGGTCTCCTCCGGACTGGCCGACCCGGAGCGGCTGGTGCTGGCGGGCGGCTCATGGGGCGGCTACCTGACACTCCTGGGGCTCGGCATGCAGCCGGAGGCATGGGCGGTGGGCCTGGCGGCGGTCCCGGTCGCGGACTACGTCACGGCGTACAACGACGAGATGGAAGCCCTCAAGGCCATGGACCGGACCCTGCTGGGCGGCACGCCCGAGGAGGTCCCGGACCGCTTCGAGGCATCGTCGCCGCTGACCTATGTGGACGCGGTGCGGGCGCCGGTGTACATCTCGGCGGGCGTCAACGACCCGCGGTGCCCGATCCAGCAGGTGGAGAACTACGTGAAGCGCCTGGAGGGCCGCGGCCATCCCCACGAGGTCTACCGCTACGACGCCGGCCACGGCTCCCTCGTCGTGGAGGAACGCATCAAGCAGGTCCGCCTGGAACTCGACTTCGCCCAGCGCCATGTGGGTGCGAAGGAGTAGTTGACGGGCTGGGAATCCCGGGGTTGCGGACGGACGGTTGTTGCTCCGGGGCGGCCGCGTCGGGGGTGCGCGCCGGTGGGCTGGGGCTGAGGGTGGCCGGGGCTTGGCCGGCGTGGGGCTGGGCCTTTGCTGAGACCGGCACCTGGCTGGGGCTGGGCTCGCGGCTGAGCCTGGGCCTGCGCTGAGACCGGCACGGGGCTGGGGTCTGGGCGCTGGGGGCTGGGCCGGCATCGGTTGCCCGGCTCTAGGCCGGCGCTGGCTGAGGCTTGGGCTGAGGCCGTCCCCTGGCTGGAGCTTGGGGTTGGTCCGGGCCGTAAGTCGGCCATGGGCAGGTGGTGGTGGAGGTGGGTGGGAGGGGGCGGGCCCCCGGGGGGGAGGAAGAAGGGGAAAGCAGCCGACCCGGCCACCTCACCCCGCCCCCACCCCAACTCCCCCTCCCACACCCGCCCCCACGCCCAATCCCGCTCCCTCCCCCACACCCACACCCACACCCACACCATGGTGAGCCAACACCACATGCGGGTCAGTCCCGTTGGGGGTGGTGTGGTCGGTGTGGACGGTCGCCGCGGTGAGGCGGGGGACGGCGTGGATGAGGGCGTGTTCGGCGGCTACCGCGAGGGCGTGCGCCTGCACCACGGTCAGCCGGGAGTCGACGACGATGTCGGCCTCGGCACGCAGCGTATTACCGATCCAGCGCATCCGGACCTGGCCGATGCCGCGGACACCGTCCACGGAACGCAGCGCTCCCTCGGCGGCGTCGATGATCTCGGGGTCGACGGAGTCCATCAGCCGCCGGTAGACCTCCCGGGCCGCGTCGCGCAGCACCATGAGGATCGCGGCGGTGATCAGCAGGCCGATGAGGGGGTCGGCCGCCCGCCACCCGAGGGCCGCGCCGCCCGCGCCGAGAAGGACGGCGAGTGAGGTGAAGCCGTCGGTACGGGCGTGCAGACCGTCGGCGATCAGGGCGGCCGAGCCGATCCTGCGGCCGGTGCGGATGCGGTAGCGGGCCACCCACTCGTTGCCGACGAACCCCACGACGGCGGCCGCGGCCACGGCCCACAGATGGGTGACCTCGCGGGGGTTCAGCAACCGGTCCACGGCTTCGTAGCCGGCCAGCGCCGAGGAGGCGGCGATCGTCAGCACGATGGCGATGCCCGCGAGGTCCTCGGCACGGCCGTAGCCGTAGGTGTAGCGGCGGTTCGCGGCCCGTCGGCCGAGCACGAAGGCGATGCCCAGCGGGACGGCGGTCAGTGCGTCGGCGGCATTGTGGATGGTGTCGCCGAGCAGCGCCACCGATCCCGACAGCGCGACGACCACCAGCTGGATCACGCTGGTCAGGCCCAGGATGCCCAGGGAGAGCCACAGGGTGCGCAGGCCCTCGCGGGAGGCCTCCATCGCGGCGTCGACCTTGTCCGTGGACGCATGGCTGTGCGGGGTGACCAGGTGGGCGAGCCGGTGGCGCAGCCGCGACCAGCGACGGAAGCGGTGCGGCGGCTGAGGCCGGGAGTCCTGCCCGCCGCCCCCGGACACCTGCCCGCCCCCCTGGGACGGCTGCCCGCCGCCCCCGGACACCTGCTCGCCGTCCGGGCCGGGCCCGCCGTCGACGCCCTCATGACGGCGACCGGGCACGTGATCATGGTGGCGGTGGTCACGGCGCGCGTGCTCATGGCCGTGCGGGTGCGTGTGGTTGCCTGCCATACGGCCCACCGTGGCACGGCTGCTCCATTGCAGCTACTGCCGTGGTACGCCCTCTGACCAGGTGCAACACGGTTGCAGCAGCGGCAGGTGTCCGCCACGGCACCGGACGACCCTCAGACCTGCCCGGCCCGCGCCGCCTCGCCCTGCTCCGCGGCTCGCTCCTCGCCCCGGCCCGCCCCGGAGCCCTCGGCCCGGTCGCTCTCCGGCTCGGACCCGGCCGAACCCCCAGCCGAGGCCGCCCCCGCGCCGCCGCCCGCTGCGCCCTCGTCCCCCTCCGGCACGATGCCCAGCGCCAGGTCCTTGGCAGCTTCGGCGTCGCGGCGGAAGAGGCGGAACCACATGAAGACCACGAAGCCCGCGAAAACGAACCACTCGCCCGTGTAGCCGAGGTTCTGGAAGGCCTTCAGGTCCAGCCCGCTGCCCTCGGCGGCGGCCGGCGGAACCGCGTGCAGCGGCGCCTGCGGATCGGTCTGGGTGATCCACGCGTCGTGGACCGGGTACGGCACGATGTTGACCAGCGACGCCGCGCTGATCATGCCGAGCTGTCCCTGCGGCAGCCCGCCGCCGGCCTGCACGCCGTCGGTGCCCTGGTTCTCGGAGGCCTGCAGCGCCCCGGTGACCGTCACCTCGCCCTTGGGCGGCGCGGGCACCTTCGCCGTGTCGGCCTTCGAGGCGGCGTCGCCGGGCAGCCAGCCGCGGACGACCGGGAGCGCCTTGCCGCCGTCCGTACGCAGCAGATCAAGGACGTAGAAACCCTGCCGCTCGCCGCGCTTGTCCTTCAGGGTGCGGTCCGGTACGAGCAGTTGGTGGCCGGCGTCGTAGTGCCCGCGGGCGCTGGCCTGGCGACCGGAGGTCACCGTGTCGACGGGCAGCAGACTCTCCAGGGGGCGCGCGGCCGCCGCCTTGGCGCGGGCGGAGCGGCTCTCCTGCTGCTGGTGGTCCTGGACGCGGCCCTCGAAGCGGCTCAGCTGCCAGCTCCCCATGAAGAGGCAGAGCGGAATCGCCAGTACGGCGAACACGTTGATTCCCCACCACCGCGGGGTCAGCAGGAACCGGTACACGCCATTAACGGTACGGGGCCCACCCGGCCGGGCCGCACCGCCCCCTCCGCACCGGGCCCCGCCCACCGGGACCTGGCACTTCCGCCGGACCACGGCTACCGCGGCGCCGCCAGCGCTTCGGTGCGGTACACGGTCCCGGCGCAGGCGTCCGTGACCTTGGCGTCGGCCGCGGCGGGCTCGCCGGCCTCCGGGGTGTGGCTGAGGACGATGCCGCCGGCCGCCGCCCCGCTGTCGCCGGAGCCCGTGTCGCCGCCCGCCTGGCCGCCGCCGTCGCCCGCCGCCGTGGACCCGGTGTCCGCGGACTGTCCGGCGTCCTTGGTGGGCTCGGGGGTCGGTGAGGGCCCGGGGTTGGCGCAGCCGGTGGTGCCGCCGCCGGACTGCGGGATCCAGGCGAACTTGACCTCGTACGACTCCCCCGGCTTGAGAACAAGCTGGTCAGGGGTGGTGGCCGGGTCGGGCAGTCCGGTGGCTTCGTCGCCGGAGGTGTGGTCGACGACATGGATGCGGTCGGGGTTGGTGGCGCCCTGGGCGACCACGCCGACGGTGCCGCCGCCCTCCACGGAGCAGGCGGTGCTGGAGGTGTTGACCACCCGGAACGCGCCGTAGACGCGGCCCGCGGAGTCGGCGGTGCCGACCGTGCTGGTGCCCTGGCCGAGCTGTTCGCGCCCGCAGACCGGCGAGGTGACGTCCATGGTCTCGTCCGGGGCGGGGGTGCCGGCGCCCGCCCCGTGGCCCGCGCCGTGCTTGCCCGCGGTCCGGTCCCGGCCGCCGTGCCGGTCCGCGCCCGGCAGTCCGCCGTCCGCGCCGGGCGGCCGGGGTCCGGCCTGCTCGGTGCCCTCGCCGTGCACGCCCTCGGCGCCGCCCTGGGTGTGCCGGCTGCTCGCCGTGTTGGCGGGCCGGTCCCCGGAACTGTCGGCGAGGTTCGCCACATGGACCATGGCGGGGATGGACGTGCCGCCGAGCAGCAGCGCGGCCGCGGCGCCCACTACGGCATGGCGGCGGCGCTGCCGGCGGGCGGGCACGGCACGGCGCAGCTGCTCCAGTGCGTCCGGTGACGGTTCGAGGTCGCCGACGCGGGACTGCAGCAGCCGCCGCAGGTCGTCCTCGCCGCCGAAGCCGCCCGTGGGATGGCCGGATCCGGGCCCCTCGCCGGAGCCGCCGCGCCCGCCGCCGAAGGGGCCGTCGTCTAGGCCGCTGCCGCCGAAGGCCGCGCGGTCGTAGGCATGAGTGTCATCGCCGTCGTAGGGGCGGCTGCCGCGGCTGTCGTAGGCGTGCCCCTCGTCGTGGTCGTAGGCGCGCCTGCCGTGTTCGTCGTACGGCGAGTGGTCGGCCGCGTCACCGGTGTCTGCCGTGTCCGGTGCGGCGGCATCCGGCGTGCCGGCCTCGACAGCGATGTCATCGCCGTTGCCGGATTCTTGGCCGGAATTCGCCCCTTTCCCGTACGGGAGGCCGCGCCGGTGGCCGTCCTCGGGTCCGCCGCCTCCGGGCCCCTGTGCCGTACGCACCGCGCACAGCCCGCGCGTCGTCTCGCCGGGCCTGCCCCGCGCGCCGGCCGGGCCGTGCCGCCCCTCCTGGCCGGGGGCGCCCGGGCGCCGGTGCTCGTCAGGCGAGCCGTACGGGGCGCCGGGAGGCGGGGGGCCGGTCGGGGCGAGCCGGTTGCCGTGGGGTGTGCGGTGGTGCATGGGGTCTGTGAGGTGAGGTGAAGTGCTGCTGTTTTTCAGGGTGATCGGGGTGTTCGGGGTGTGTGCGGTGCGCGGGGGGCTGGCTTCGTGCGTGCCGCGCGAGTCGTACGGGTCGTACCGGCCGGACGTCGTGCCGTTCATGCCGGAGTCTCCATGGCGACGCGGAGCGCCGCGATGCCCCGCGACCCGTAGGCCTTGACGGAGCCGAGCGATATACCCAGCGTCTCGGCGACCTGCGCCTCGGTCATGTCGGCGAAGTAGCGCAGCACCAGCACCTCGCGCTGCCGGCGCTGGAGGCCGCGCATCGCCTGGATCAGCTGGTCCCGCTCCAGCAGGTCGTACGCGCCCTCCTCGGCGCTCGCCATGTCGGGCATCGGCTTGGAGAGCAGCTTGAGCCCGAGGATGCGGCGGCGCAGCGCGGAGCGCGAGAGGTTGACGACGGTCTGCCGGAGGTAGGCGAGGGTCTTCTCGGGTTCGCGCACCCGTCCGCGCGCGGAGTGCACGCGGATGAAGGCCTCCTGGACGACGTCCTCGCAGGAGGCGGTGTCGTCGAGGAGCAGCGCGGCGAGCCCCAGCAGGGAGCGGTAGTGCGCGCGATAGGTCTCGGTGAGGTGGTCGACCGTGGTGCCCGCTGCCATCGCGTCGTCAGATTCCCCGCGTTGCGGTGGGATCTGTGCGGGACGCGCGGTGGGCCAGGGAGCGATCACCGGCATGCTCCCGGACATGCGGGAGAGCGGCGGGCGCACTGCCGCACCTGCCGCTGCGCCCGCTGGGGCGATGGTGAATCCGAGTACCTCTGCCACGCTTGTTGGACACGCTTCCCCCCACAAGGGTTGTACGCGCAAGGCACCGCTTTTGACGATGCATCAAATGCCCTCATGCGTACCAGCTCTTCCTGAATGCCCTGTTTTCCCCGACGCGCATGCCCGCCGACCGGAGCTCACCGTGCGGCCCGCGGGTCCCTCGGGCCACCCCCTGAGGGGCGGCCACAAAGACGCGCCCCGCCCGACTGCCGGTTGCAGCGTGGCGGGGAGCGCATGGTCGAACGGATCGTCAGCCCAGATCAAGAGAGGGGTACCGGCGATTCGCTCACATAATCTTCACACGCCTCGCAAAGTATCTCCCAGATGGTCGGCGTACGGCGACCGATCGCGCCAAGTCGCGTACTCCACAGGGCGCGAGCCCCCGTCCGCGCCCGCTACCCCCGGGGGTTCCGGCCTCGCAGCTCGGCCGCCACCAGCTCCCCGACCTGTGCGGTGTTCAGCGCCGCCCCCTTGCGCAGATTGTCCCCGCACACGAACAGCTCCAGCGCCCGCGGGTCGTCCAGCGACCGGCGCACCCGCCCGACCCAGGTCGGATCCGTGCCGACGACATCGGAGGGGGTGGGGTATTCGTCCTCTGCCGGATCGTCGCACAGGACCACCCCGGGAGCCGCGGCGAGGATCTCGTGGGCGCCGCCGACCGTGACCTCGTTCTCGAAGCGGGCGTGCACGGACAGCGAATGGGTCGTGATCACCGGCACCCGTACGCAGGTGGCGGTGACCGGCAGGTCCGGCATCCCGAGGATCTTGCGGGACTCGTTGCGGATCTTGAGCTCCTCGGAGGACCAGCCGTCCTCCTGGAGCGAGCCGGCCCAGGGCACCACGTTGAGCGCGATCGGCGCCGGGAACGGCCCTAGGGTGTCCCCGGCGGCCCGCCGCACATCGCCGGGCGCGGTCCCCAGCTCCGTGCCGGACACCGCGGACACCTGTCCCCGCAGGGTGTCGATGCCGGCCCGCCCCACCCCGGAAACCGCCTGGTAGGAGGAGACGATCAGCTCGCTCAGCCCGTACTCGGCGTGCAGCGCCCCCAGCGCGACGATCATCGAGAGCGTCGTGCAGTTCGGGGTGGCGATGATGCCGCGCGGGCGCACCCGCGCCGCGTGCGCGTTGATCTCGGGGACGACCAGCGGCACGTCCGGATCCATCCGGAACGCGCCGGAGTTGTCCACGACCACCGCGCCCTTGGACACCGCGACCGGCGCCCACTGGGCGGAGACCTCGTCGGGGACGTCGAACATCGCCACGTCGATACCGTCGAAGGCCTCCTCGCTCAGCGCGACGACCTCGACCTCCGTACCCCGCACGGTCAGCTTGCGGCCGGCCGAGCGGGAAGAGGCGATCAGCCGGATCTCGCCCCAGATGTCGGCGTGCTCGGAGAGGATGCCCAGCAGAACGCCGCCGACGGTGCCCGTGGCACCGACGACGGCGAGCTGAGGCCGGGCGGCCGGGCGGGCGTCCGCCCCCGCCGAGTCAGCGTGGGACGGACGGCCCGCCTCGGCCGGAATCATCGCCCGGTGCCGCCATAGACCACGGCCTCGTCACTGTCCGTGTCGAGTCCGAAGGCGGTGTGGACGGCGCGCACGGCCTCGTTCACGTCATCGGCGCGGGTGACGACCGAGATGCGGATCTCGGAGGTCGAGATCAGCTCGATGTTCACGCCCGCGTTCGACAGCGCCTCGAAGAAGGTCGCCGTGACGCCCGGGTTGGTCTTCATACCCGCGCCGACCAGGGAGATCTTGGCGATCTGGTCGTCGTAGCGCAGCGAGTCGAAGCCGACCGCGGCACGGGTCTTCTCCAGGGCCGCGACGGCCTTGCGGCCCTCCGTCTTGGGCAGCGTGAAGGAGATGTCGGTCAGACCGGTCGACGCGGCGGACACGTTCTGCACGACCATGTCGATGTTGACCTCGGAGTCCGCGATCGCACGGAAGATGCGCGCGGCCTCGCCCGGCTTGTCCGGAACCCCGACGACCGTGACCTTCGCCTCGGAGGTGTCATGTGCGACGCCCGAGATGATTGCCTGCTCCATCGGCTGGTCCCCTTGCGGTTCGTTGCTGACCCACGTGCCCTGCAGTCCCGAGAAGGACGAGCGGACATGGATCGGGATGTTGTAACGGCGTGCGTACTCGACGCAGCGGTGCAGCAGCACCTTGGATCCGGAGCTGGCCAGCTCCAGCATGTCCTCGAAGGAGATCCAGTCGATCTTCCGGGCCTTCTTCACGACCCGCGGGTCGGCGGTGAAGACACCGTCCACATCGGTGTAGATCTCACAGACATCGGCGTCCAGGGCGGCCGCCAGCGCGACAGCGGTCGTGTCCGACCCGCCGCGGCCCAGCGTCGTGATGTCCTTCTTGTCCTGGGACACGCCCTGGAAGCCGGCGACGATGGCGATGTTGCCCTCGTCGACGGAGGTCTTGATACGGCCCGGCGTGACATCGATGATCCGTGCCTTGTTGTGCACGGAGTCGGTGATGACACCGGCCTGGCTCCCGGTGAAGGACTGCGCCTCGTGACCGAGGTTTTTGATGGCCATCGCCAGCAGGGCCATGGAGATCCGCTCTCCGGCGGTCAGCAGCATGTCGAACTCGCGCCCCGACGGAATCGGGGACACTTCCTGCGCGAGATCGATCAGCTCGTCCGTCGTGTCGCCCATCGCCGAAACCACCACGACAACCTGGTTGCCGTTCTTCTTGGCTTCGACGACTCGCTTGGCAACGCGCTTGATGCCCTCGGCATCCGCAACGGATGAGCCGCCGTACTTCTGCACGACAAGGCCCACGTGCGCTCCTCGCAACTGTCTCATCGGGAGTTTCCTCCCGGACCCCCGGAAATGGGGGTACTGCGGTCGGCTCAGTCTAACGAGCAAGCGGAATCCGCCCTGCTGATACCGCATCGTGAGACGCGTGACTCACTCCTTGACCACCGTGATCGGCGTGATCACCATGGCCACCTGAACTCGTGAGTTCCGCGTCCCGCGGGCGGTATCCACACGGCGCACCGTTGCGCCTGCCCGGCGAGCACATGCCCGCTCCAGCTCGGTACACACGAAAACGTAACCCAGCTCACAGGGTCCGGCCACGGCGCGAGGCATCACGGGGCGGTCGGCGCCTGGCGCCTCGTGCGCCCCGGCGGCGGGCGCCGGACGGGGCGCGCGGCCCCGGACGGCCGCCCCCGGGCTCAGCTTCCGCGCAGCCCCAGCGGGCCCGCGATCTCCGCCGCCATGACCTTGCCGGCCTCCTCGGCGAGCCGCTCCTCGTCGCCGGTGACGTCGCTGTCGGTGTCCAGCCCGTCCAGCTCCACCAGCGGCTGGTCGAGGCGTACGTGGGCGACCAGCGACTGCAGCGCGCGCAGGGCGGCCGAGGCGGTCGGGCCCCAGTTGGAGAGGTAGGAGAACTGCCACCACCACAGGGCCTCGCTGACCCGGCCCGCGCGGTAGTGCGCCAGGCCGTGGCGCAGGTCGGTGATGATGTCGGCCAGGTCGTCGGAGATGCGGCTGGCGACCGGCTCGCTGCGCGGCACGTACGGGTCGAAGACCTCGGAGTAGACGTCCACCGGGTCGAGCAGGGTCGCGAAGCGCTCACGCAGCTCGTCGACGTCCGCCTCGGGGCCGATGTCCGGCTCGTAGCGCTCGTCGGGGACGAAGTCCTCGTGGGCGCCCAGGCGGCCGCCGGTCAGCAGCAGCTGGGAGATCTCCAGCAGCAGGAAGGGCACCGCGCTGTCCGGCTCGTCGCCCTTGGCGACCTCGGTCACCGCGACGATGAAGCTCTCGATCGAGTCGGAGATCGATACGGCGAAGTCGTCCGGGTCCTGTGTCGCGTTGTGCAGCGTGGCATCAGACATCGAGAAGTCTCCTCCCTTCGAAGGCCCGCCCGAGCGTGACCTCGTCCGCGTACTCCAGATCGCCCCCGACCGGCAGTCCGCTGGCCAGTCGCGTCACTCTCAGGCCCATGGGTTTGATCATGCGGGCCAGATAGGTGGCCGTGGCCTCGCCCTCCAGATTGGGGTCGGTGGCCAAAATCAGCTCGGTGACGGTGCCGTCCGCGAGCCTGGCCAGCAGTTCCCTGATCCGCAGGTCGTCGGGGCCCACACCCTCGATCGGGCTGATCGCCCCGCCGAGGACGTGGTAGCGACCGCGGAACTCACGCGTCCGCTCGATCGCCACGACGTCCTTGGGCTCCTCCACGACGCAGATGACCGCCGGATCGCGCCTCGGGTCCAGGCAGACCCGGCACTGCTCCTCCTGCGCCACATTGCCGCAGGTGCCGCAGAACCGGACCTTCGCCTTGACCTCCATCAGCGCGTTCGCGAGCCGGCGGACATCGGTCGGCTCGGCCTGAAGAATGTGGAAGGCGATCCGCTGCGCGCTCTTGGGACCGACGCCGGGCAGCCTGCCCAGCTCGTCGATCAGGTCCTGGACCACGCCTTCATACACGGAACGTCTTCTTTCTCTTCTGCCGTGCTGCGTACGCTAGTTGGCTACTCCTCAGAAGGGGAGACCGGGGATTCCGCCACCGCCCAGACCCTGGGCGAGCGGGCCGAGCTTCTGCTGCTGCAGCTGCTGGGCACTGGCGTTGGCGTCCCGGACCGCCGCCAGGACGAGGTCGGCGATCGTCTCGGCCGTCTCCTCCGCGGAGTCGGTGTCGACCGCCTTGGGGTCGATGACCAGGCCCGTGAGCTCACCGGAGCCGGTCACCGTGGCCTTGACCAGGCCACCGCCCGCGGAGCCCTCGACGGGTGTCTCCGCGAGCTCCTGCTGGGCGGCCGCGAGATCCTGCTGCATCTTCTGGGCCTGCTGAAGCAGCTGCTGCATATTGGGCTGACCACCGGGGATCACGACGTGACTCCTGCCATACGACAACGATTGGTGCGGTAGCCCGAGCCTACGTGTTTCACCGCCCCCGCGCCCTACGCCGGAGGGAGGAGCACGGATGTACGTCCGGTGTACGTCTGCTGACCTGCTCGGCGGCCGGTCCGCGGCGCTTGTGGGCGCCGTCTACTCGTTGTTGAACTCCTCGATCACCGTCGCGCCGAGCTCGCGGACGATCAGGTCGTGACCGCTGAGCGCGGAGTCGACGAGATCGGCGTCGTCCTCGGCCGGCATGTCGTACTCGATCGACGTCGGCGGGGGCTCCGGCGGCGTGTACGCGGGCTCCGCCACGGGCCCGCCCTGGCCGCCGCCCGCGGACGCCGCCGGCGACACGGCCTCCCGGGCCCTCCGCGCGCCCTGGCTGCCGCCTCCGCCGCCGCTGCCACCGGCCGCCTCACCGCCCGCTCCGTACCTGCCCCCGGACGACGGGGGCGCCGCCGGGCCGCTCTGCTGCGGCGGGGCCTGCGGGGCGCCCTGCGGCGGGGCCGCGGGGGCTCCGCCGCCGAAGCCGCCACCACCGCCGCGGGGGGTGCCGCCGGCCGGCGGACCGGCGCCGCCCGACGGGTCGACGATCGCCTCGACCCGCCACTGCAGCTGGAACCGCTCGGCCAGCACGTCCTTGAGGACGTCCTCGCTGCCGCCGTTGGCGAAGCTGTCGCGGGCGCCGGCGTTGGGGAAGCCGATCTGCAGCGTCGTGCCGTCGAAGCCGGAGACCTGGGCGTTCTGGCTCAGCAGGATCCAGGTGAAGCGCCGGCGGTCCTTCACCGCCTCCAGGATGTCCGGCCACATCTGCCGTACCTGGGCGGCACCCTGCGCCGCTCCCGGGGCCGCAGCGGCCTGCGGGGCGGGCTGCTGAGGGGTGGGCTGCTGGGCCACGGGCGGGCCGGCCGGCTCCGCGGGCCCGGCGGCGGGCCCGGAGGCGGCGGGTGCCCCGCCCTGCCCCGGCGCCACGGCCGTGGGCCAGCCACCGGGCTGCCGTCCGGCGCCGCCCGCGGGGCTGCCGCCGCCGGCGCCGGTGCCCTTGGCCGTACTGCCCGGCCAGGCCCCGGGCCGGGCGCCCGCGCCCGCGGGGCCGCCGTCCTGTCCGGAAGGCTGCTGCGGCTGCACCGGGGCGCTCTGCTGCGGCCCCGCGGGGCCGCTCGGCTGCTCCGGGCCGGGTGCGGCCGCCGGCCCGCCGGACGCCGCCGTTCCTGCCGTCTGCGGCCCCGGAGCGGCCGCGCCGCCCCCCTGGCCGCCGTTCGCCGCGCCCCGCACCGCGGCACGCGCCGCGGCCGGGCCGGACGGGCCGGCGGGCGGCATCGGCGGATGTGCCTCCGGCCCCGGCACATAGCCCGCCGCGGGCCCGCCACCGGACGCCACCACCGGCGGGGCCCCGGGGCCGGGGTCGCCCCCGGGGCCCGCGGCGCCACCGGCCCGGCCCGGCAGCGCGCCACCGGCGCCGCGCTCCAGCCGGTCGAGCCGTGCCTGCACCGACCGCTCGTCGTCGTACGCCGCCGGCAGCAGCACCCGCGCGCAGATCAGCTCCAGCTGCAGCCGCGGCGAGGTCGCCCCGCGCATCTCCGTCAGGCCCGTGTTGACCAGGTCGGCGGCCCGGCTCAGCTCCGCCGCCCCGAAGACGGACGCCTGCGCCGTCATCCGCTCCACGACATCGGCGGGGGCATCGATCAGCCCCTTCTCCCCCGCGTCCGGCACGGCCGCCAGGATCACCAGATCCCGCAGCCGCTCCAGCAGGTCCGCCACGAAGCGCCGCGGGTCGTTGCCGCCCTCGATGACCCGGTCCACGACCTCGAAGGCCGCCGCCCCGTCCCCCGCGGCGAAGGCCTCCACGATCGAATCCAGCAGCGATCCGTCGGTGTAGCCCAGCAGCGCCGTCGCCATGGCATAGGTCACACCGTCGGAGGCGGCACCGGCGAGCAGCTGGTCCATCACGGACATCGAGTCACGCACCGACCCGGCACCGGCGCGCACCACCAGCGGAAGCACGCCGTCCGCGACCGGGATGTCCTCCTGGCCGCACACCTGGGCCAGGTACTCGCGCAGCGTCCCGGGCGGCACCAGCCGGAAGGGATAGTGATGCGTACGCGACCGGATCGTCCCGATGACCTTCTCGGGCTCGGTGGTCGCGAAGATGAACTTCAGATGCTCCGGCGGCTCCTCGACGACCTTCAGCAGGGCGTTGAAGCCCGCCGAGGTCACCATGTGCGCCTCATCGATGATGTAGATCTTGTACCGGCTGCTCGCCGGCCCGAAGAAGGCCTTCTCCCGCAGCTCACGGGCGTCGTCCACGCCACCGTGCGACGCCGCGTCGATCTCGATCACGTCGATCGAGCCCCGGCCGTTCCTGGCCAGGTCCACGCACGACTGGCAGGTCCCGCAGGGCGTGGGGGTGGGACCTTCCTCACAGTTGAGGCAGCGCGCCAGGATCCGCGCGCTCGTCGTCTTGCCGCAGCCACGCGGCCCACTGAACAGATAGGCGTGATTGACGCGATTGTTCCGCAATGCCTGCTGCAGCGGATCGGTCACGTGCTCTTGCCCGATGACCTCGGCGAAGGTCTCGGGGCGGTAGCGGCGGTACAGCGCGAGGGACGACACGCATACGACGATATCGGGCCGCACTGACAACCCACCGGCCCGCGAACGCAAGCGCCCCCCACGCACCCGCCAGAGCCGACCTACCCTTGCTGCCTTCCGGCCCTGGGGGAGTTCAGTCAGATAGCGCCACGTGAGGGGCTGCGCACCACAGTAGCGGATCCCCGGCCCCGGAAACGACCCGGACCCCCGCCCCCGACCCACTCCGCCCCCTCCCGGACCCCCTCCTCCGGATCATGTTCGCGAGCACTCCCCAACGTCTTGTATTGTTTGCGGCGGAGGATTCGCCTAGTGGCCTAGGGCGCACGCTTGGAAAGCGTGTTGGGGGCAACCCCTCACGAGTTCGAATCTCGTATCCTCCGCCAGTGCTCTCACCGGGCACAACGTTGAAGGGCCCCACCGCTTGCGGTGGGGCCCTTCAACGTTGCGGCGGCAGTTCCGGGCTATCGCCCGTTGAGTACAGCGCGGCACGCCTTGCAGTACATGGCCGCGTTCTGCCCGTGCCGCCGCATCAGCTGGCTGCACCCGGCGCACAGCCCGAGTTCCCAAGGCGGGCAGCCCAGCGCCGCGGAGGCCGCCGCCCGCTCGACGGGAGTGATCCGTATCGGGTCGCAGACGCGTGGGGCCGGCAGGCGGGGGAGGGTGAAGCCACCGGTCGGTTGGTCGAGATCACGAAGAGGCCGGGCGTCACCGACGGACCAGTTGTCCTCGCCCGCCCGGCAGGTACGGTCGATCTCCTGCTCGGCGAAGGTGACCGCGTCGTCGTCCTCTTCGACCGGTGCTGCGGGCAAGGGCGTCTTCTCTTCGACGATCTCCTCCCACAGCGCACGATCGGCTGCCGGCACCCACATGTGGCGCCCCGCACGGCCGCTCCCCCGGCTGGGCACGTAGACCGGCACGCTCTGCCCCGTCGCGCTCTGCAGGACGAGATCCTCGATGAAGACCGGCTTCTTCTGCGGGAGGCACAGCGCGGGCACGAACCAGTCGGCGTGCACCGCGCCACAATGGCCGGCGCCCTCGCTGAGGAGACAGTGGCGCTCCCTGCTCGGTAGGCACTTCCAGGTCTCGAGGTGCCGGTACCCGCCGCGGATCACCATCTCCTTGCCGTCGGCGATGTCCTTCCACGGCATGTCATCGACGCGTGCCCAGGGAGCCCGGTCGATCAGTGAAGCCGTCCGGTCCTTCGCCACCCAGAGCGGGGTGATGCCGTGCTCCACCGCGTTGACCGAGCGCCGGTGCACGCTGCTGGGGCTGAGGTGGTGGTACTGGATCTCCCAGCCGATCCTGAGGCCGCCGGGGCCGGTGACGACGGCGTCCGAGATGCTCCGCCGGTTGGCCATGGGCATCTCGGCCTCGGCGTCCAGGCCGTAGCGCCCGGCGGTCTCGACGATGCGCTCCTTGGTGGCTTTGTGCTGGGCGCTCTCCGCCGGAGTCGCCTTGTGCGTGATCGGCAGGTGCGAGGCCACGAGCGGTCGTCTGCCCCCGACCCGGCCCCGGCGGATGAACATCCACGGAGACTTCCCGCCGGTCTCCGACAGGCATTCCCGTCCGTCGTGGTGTGCGAGGCATTCGAGCAGTTGCGGGTCGCGATCGGAGACCCTGGCGGTGATCTCCCGCAGCAGATCGGGACGTCCCGGGTGACCGAGGTCGGGCAGGGACAGATTGATCTCTATGCCATATCCGGTGTGCCACACCCCATTAGCCATTCCTCCACCATAGGAACGGCCACTGACACTCAACAGGGCGCGCAGGAGAGTCAACGCCACTATGGGGGGCGGTAGTTCGCGTGCGAACCCAGAGGGCAAGCGGCTGCGGCGAGGAACACCCCGGGCCGCTTCCACCCCTCCCCCGCTCCCCCGCTCCCCCGCGTCGCTCCGTGACAACCCGCCGCCAGCCGGAACAACAGCCAATCGGTGGCGTCGGCCGGAGCGCGGATGGGACACGGCAGGTACCGGCGGCCGCCTCGAACTCCCAGGGTGGCAGCCTCCTTTGACCGGGGGTACCGGCCGGCGGGAGATTTGGCGTCCTTCGTATCGCGCCGGGTGGTGATCTCCTGGGGCAGAGGACCCAGCGGGTGGTGTTGTTTCGCCTGCCCGCTTTGGCAAGGCGCACTGGACTCCTCGACCTCACGTAGCGCTCGTGACGGTCCCTCCAGCGCGAGTTCCACGCCACGTTGCCGATTCCATCAGCGGGGCCAGGAATTCCTGGAGCAGCCGCCGCGGTAAACCGTCGAACGGGCTTTGCCGGTTTTCCCGTTCGACGGATTGTCGGTGGATGGCTCGATCTCGCCTTTGCTTGTGTGATGTGTGGGGGTGAATGGCATCGGGCGTGCCGTGCTCGTGTTTCGCTACGGCGTGACCGCGGCATTTGGGGGCGCTCGTACGCGGTGGTGGTGAGCGGAGTGAGAGTGCCGGGTGGGGCGTGTTCGGTGCGCCGGCGGAGGGGTGGGGCGGGAGTGCGCCGCTGCCGCGGGACGCCCGGAACGGCATGGGTGCGGGCGGGTCCGGGGCGGGGTGGCAGCAGCGTCGACGTGGCCGCGGTGGTCACGAGGTACCGCGGGTGCGTGGAGGACGAGTTTTTTCGTCCTCCGGTTTTGTGGGCGGCGCGCACTCAGAGCTGGAAATCTTGCGAACTACGCGCATTCCACCGGGTAGTTCGTGTGATGTGGATCACAGAGGCGATGTTCGGCGCGGTGCTACGTTCCGCCATCAGCAAGTCCGTTGCTGGTGGCAAATTACGGAGGTGGCAATGCCCGAGCAGTCCGAGCAGGCGCCCACGGAATACATTCCACCGATGCTGGTCGAGGTCGGCGAGTTCACCGAAGACACCCTGGGCAACTGGCACGGTACGTCGCCCGATTGGTTCTTCAACTACTACTGGTAAACCGTCTGCCGGGAGTGGTGACCGACGGGGGAGCCGGGCCTGCGTGTGCGGAGCCCGGTCTCCTTCTCATCGATGAGGGCTGCGGCCCGCCCGTGGAGTCGAGGCATGCGGTGCTTCCCCACGGCGCGCTCTTCGGCCGGCGGCCGGCGGGGGGATGGCGTAGTTGAGTGCTGGGTTCGTGGTCCTGCCCGATACCGCCGACGGTGCGGAGATCCGGGCGCTCGTGCCGTTCGCGCGGGCCGGCGTGGTCGCGCACGCCTCCGGGCGGCCGTGGCTGGTCGGTGAGTGGTCCCGCGATCAGATGCGGGTGGCCTCGGCCGGGCCGGTACGGCTTGCCGTGTTCGGGTCGTGCCCGGTCACCGAGGACGGGCTGGCGCGGATCGCCGCCCGCGTCTCCCGGATGTCCGATCTGGAGCGGGCCGTTCCGTCGCTGCTGGGGTCCTGCCATGTCGTGGCCTCGGTGGATGGGAAGGTCCGGCTGCAGGGCAGCGCCTCCGGGCTGCGGCGCGTCTTCCACACCCGGGTGAACGGTGTGCGGGTCGCCGCGGACCGGTCCGCTGTGCTCGCCGCGATGACCGGGGCCGGGGTCGACGAGGAAGCGCTGGCGCTGCATGTCGCGTGCGGATTGCAGGTGCCCTATCCGGCCAACGCGCGCAGTGCATGGTCGGGCATCGGCACGCTCGCCCCGGAGAACTGTCTGCTGTGGGACGGCAACCGGGACCGGGAAGCGGTGTGGTGGAGTCCGCCCACACCGGACTGGTCGCCACGCGACGGAACAGCGGCGGTGCGGGACGCCCTCCTCTCCGTGGTGGACCGCGGTGCGCCCCGGGAAGGCCGGTTGAGCGCGGACCTGTCCGGCGGGCTGGATTCGACGTCCCTGTGCTTTCTGGCGGCCCGGCACACGCCCCGGCTGCTGACCTTCCGCTGGGGCGAGGCCGACGCGGGCAACGACGACGCGGCGTACGCGGGGCATGCGTCGCGGCTGCTCGACCGCGCCGAGCACCTCGTCGTGCCGCAGCACGAGCTCCCCGAGATCTTCGCCGACCCCGGCCGCGCGGTGTCCGCCGAGGAGCCCGTCTCGCTGACCCGTGCGACGGCCCGGATCCGGTGGGGCGCCCGGCTGCTCGCGGACCGCGGCTCCCGCCGGCATCTGGCGGGGCACGGCGGCGACGAGCTGTTCTCCCCGATGCCGACCTATCTGCACGCGCTGCTGCGCCGCAACCCGGTGACGGCCCTCCAGCACGTACGGGCGCACTGCGCGTTGAAACGCTGGCCGCTGAAGGCGACGCTCGCCGCGCTCGCGCAGCCGGGAAGTCTGCCCGCGTGGTGGCGGGACCAGGCCGAGCTGTTGACCGCGCCCCGCCCGCCGCTGCGCCGCCCGGCGCTGGGCTGGGGCCTGGGGCCCGTACGGGCGGCGCCCTGGATGACCCCCGACGGCGTCGCGCTGGCCCGGGACGCGCTGCGCCGCGCCGCCGAGGGTGCGCGCCCGCTCGCCGAGGACCTCGCCACCCACACGATGGTGCTCATGATCCGCTCCAATACGGCCAGTTACCGGCTGCTGGCCGGGCTGTACGCCGAGGCCGGGGTGGAGCTGGACATGCCGTATCTGGACGACACCGTCCTCGACGCCGTGCTGCGCGTCCCGGCGCACCGGCACGCCGGGCCCTGGCGGTACAAGCCCCTGCTGGCCGATGCCACGGACGGTCTCGTGCCGGACGCGATCCGGGCGCGGTCCACCAAGGGCGAGTTCGGCGAGGACATCAGACGGGGGCTGCGCCGTAACCTGCCCGCCGTTCTGGACCTCTTCGACGATTCCGCGCTGGCGGCCCGCGGGCTGATCGACACCGCCGCGCTCCGGCTGCGGCTGGGCGGGCCGCAGCCGGACAACACCACCGCCCAGGCGCTGGAGAGCCTGCTCGGCTGCGAGACCTGGCTGCGCACCGCCGGCGGCCCCGGCACCGCTCCCCGTGCCGGCAACGGCACTGTCACCTCGGAGGTCTGACCCGTATGCGGCTTCATCCCGACGTCTCCATGACGGACACCGACGACGGCACGGTGCTGCTGCATCAGCGCACCGGCCGTTACTGGCAGCTCAACGTCACCGGCAGCCGCGTACTGCAGCGCCTGCTGGACGGGGACACGCCCGAGGCGATCGCCGACGGCCTCGCCGCCGCCCACGGCATCGACCCGCAGCGGGCCCGGCACGACGTCGACGCGGTGGTCGGGCAACTGCGCGGCGCCGAGCTGACGGTGGCCCCATGAGCCAGTCCATGGCGCTGGACCGGCGCGCCCGGCTCCCCCTGCGGCGCCGCCTGCTGCCGCTGCTCGCCGTCGGGATCGCGCGGCCGCTGGCCCGCCTGAAACCGGTACGGCTGCGCACCGTCCTCGAATTCGCCCGCCGCGGGGCGGCGCCGGCCGATGCCGGCCAGGCCCGGCGGGCTCGCGACCAGGTCGTGGCGGTGAGCCTGCGCTGTGCCGGGCAGAACTGTCTGCAGCGCTCCCTCGCCACCGCGCTGCTGTGCCGGGCCCGCGGGGTGTGGCCCACCTGGTGCACGGGCGTACGCACCCATCCCTTCGCCGCCCACGCCTGGGTCGAGGCCGACGGCCGGCTGATCGGCGAGCCGCACCCCAAGGACTACTTCAAGCCACTGCTGACCGTGCCGCCCCGCGCCCCGGCCGGCGCCGAGGAGCGCTGAACGCCGCCCCGCCGCACCGTCGGCGGCCCGCCCGGACACCCCCGTTCCTCCACGACGACCGAAGGGCTGATCCCGTGCACACCCTCCCTCTCCCCCGGCCGGAGGTGGCCGCCCGATGACCGCCGTGCACACGGACGGAACACGCCGCCCCGCCGCCGGCGCGCTCCGGCTCGTCGAGAGCCGCACCACCCGCCCCACGACGGTGGAGATCACCGACTATGTGCGGGCGATGTCCGTCCACTGCCCCTACCTCAGCCCCTCCGTGGAGCACGGGCTGACGGCGTGGACGGTGTACGAGGCGGCCGGGGATCCGGCGGATGTCGAGGCGGAGATCTTCCGGGCCGGGGTGCGCGCGGCGGAGTGGGTCCGGACGCAGCTGAGCCGCCCCCGTGGTGCGCTGGTCTGCGAGAACCTCGCGGTGTTCGGCGCCGGCCGGGAGGTGCTGGCGTGGCCGCACTGGGCGCTGAAGAACCTCTACGGCCCGGTCGGGGTGATGTTCGGGAAGTTCCCGCTGGGCGATCAGGTCACCGACCACCGCGGCCGCATGGTCCCGGAGCCGCCGGTCCCGTTCCTGGCCGTGCGGGCCGCCGTACGGGCCCGCGATCCGCTGTTCCTGAGCCGGACACCGGATCTGGCCGCCCTCGTGGCGGAGGCGGCGGACGACGGCCGGGACGTCTTCGCCGGGCTTTCGCGCGAGTGGAAGGACGTCAAGCTGTGGGCGCAGCGCCGCCTGCCGAGGCGGTAGCGGCAGCGTTCGACGGCCTGGGCGCCGAGGCGGCCTGCGATGCGTGCTCGGAGCGGACCGAGGAGCGCGTGACGCGGGCGGAGGGGGGCTGAGTCCGGCCGGTCAGCGCCCGGGGGCGGCCTGCGGGGGTACCGACTCGCCCTCCTCCTCGCGTGTGACGGCCGCGTTCACCGCCTCGGGCGGCATCGCGAGGCGCACGGCGGTGTAGTGGATGACGAGGCTGAAGACGATCACGATGACCAGGTCCCACCAGTCCGGCAGGGCGCGGATGCCGCCGTAGCGCCCCAGGCGGCCGATGAGGACCATGCCGCCCAGCCAGGGCCAGATCCAGGCGGCCGACCTGCCGCGCAGGCCGCTGCGTTCGCCCACCGGGATGCCGCGGCGGGTGAGCGCGAGGACGGCGAAACCGAGCAGGGCGGCGAGGCCGAGCTTCCAGTCCGCCTCGTAACCGGACCAGTAGAAGATCAAGTTGGCGAAGACGAACCCCGCGGGGGCCATGAGGGGTCCGCGGGGCAGGCGGTAGGGGCGGTGGCGGCCGCCGTCGCGCACGCGCAGCGCGTGCAGGGACACCGGCGCGAACGCGTACATGATCGCCGCGGCCGAGGTGACCAGGCCGACCAAGGCCTGCCAGCTGGGGAAGGGCAGGAAGGCCAGCTCGCCGACCACGAAGGCGAGGAGCGTCGAGACGACCGGCACCCGGCTGCGGCCCAGCTGGGTGAGGGGCTGGGGCAGGACCCGCTCGCGGCCCATGGCGTACGTGAGCCGGGCGGCGCCGGCCATGTAGACCAGGCCGGTGCCCGCCGGGGAGATCACGGCGTCGACGTAGAGGATGGTCGCCAGCCAGCCGGCCCCGATGGTGGTGGCGAGGGTGGCGTAGGGCCCGAAGTTGCCCTTGCCCACCGGGTTGTCCCAGCCGTGGATGAGGACGCCGGGGTCGAGGGCGGCGATGAAGGCGATCTGCAGCAGGAGGTAGAGGCCGGTGCCGACCGCCATGGCCACGATCACCGCGCGGGAGACGTCCCGCTGCGGATTGCGGGCCTCACCGGCCAGTTGGATGGCCTGCTCGAAGCCCAGCAGCGCGAACACCACTCCGGCGGGCAGCGCCGCGAAGACGCCGTGCGCCCCGTGGGGTGCGAAGCCGCCGCCCGCGGTGAAGTTCGAGCCGTGGAAGGCGAGCGTCATCAGCACCACCACGGTCAGCAGCGGTACCGCCGTCTTCACCACGGCGGTGACCGAGTTGATCCCGGACAGCAGGCGTACGCCGAGGACGTTGATGACGGTGAACAGCAGCATGAAGCAGGTCGCGACGACCAGGCCCGCGGCGGTGAGGGTGCCGTTCGGGTGCAGCATCTGCACCCGGTCGCGGACCCAGCCGATGCGGTCCAGGTAGGAGAGCGTGGCCTCGACCTCGATCGGTGAGATCAGGACCGAGCGCAGCCAGGACATCCAGCCCGCCGTGAAGCCCACCAGGGGGCCGAAGGCGAAGAAGGGGAAGCGGGCGGTGCCGCCCGCGATCGGGTAGGTGGCGCCCAGCTCCGCGTGGGCCAGTGCGAGCACGGCGAGCATCGCCGAGGCGAGCACCCAGGAGACCAGGGACGCCGGTCCGGCGATGGCGGCCGTGGTGAGGGCACCCAGCAGCCAGCCGGAACCGATGATCGATCCCAGGGAGATGAACATCAGCCCCCAGAACCCGACCGCCCGGCGGAGGTGGCGGGCTCCAGCGGCGCTGTCACTCCCGGCTGTGGCCGGCCTCGTCACGCGCGCTCCTGGTTCACGGGACCATCTTGGGCCCGGCGGGCGGGGCCGGTGGGACCGACGCGCTGGGTGTCACCCCGTGTACCACGGGTGACGGAGGGGGTGGGACGCGCGGGACGGTGGGTAATGGCAGGCTCAGCCGTCCCCCGGCCCGCCCGTCACCCGGCCTGTCGGTCTCCGTCGGCGACGGGGCGGACGGTGGGTGAGGCGTGCGTGGTGCCGTTGCGCTGTGGGGGACGGGTGTGGAACAGCGTGGCGTACAGGCCGCGGCGGGACAGGAGTTGGGCGTGGGTGCCGGATTCCACCAGGCGCCCCTTGTCCAGGACCAGAACGCGGTCGGCGTCCGCGGCGAGCGCCAGGTCGTGCGTGATCACGAGGGTGGTGCGGCCTTCGGCCAGGCGGCGCAGCGGCCCGAGGATGCGCTGGGTGGCGAGGGTGTCCAGGCCGGTGGTGGGCTCGTCGAGGAGGAGTACGGGCGCGTTGCGCAGCATGGCGCGGGCGATGGCGACGCGTTGCAGCTGACCGCCGGAGAGCCGGGAGGTGCCGGGGGCGATGACCGTCTCGTAGCCGTCGGGGAGGTCGGTGATGAAGGTGTGGGCGTCGGCGGCCCGGGCGGCGCGGACGACCTCGTCGTGGGTGACGTCGCGCCCGCAGGCGATGTTCTCCTCCACGGTGTCGTGCAGAACCAGGGTCTCCTGGGGCAGCAGGGTGATGTTGCTGCGTATCTGGGCGAGGGGCAGCCGGTTCAGGGGGATGCCGTCCAGCCGGACGCTGCCGGTGTCCGGGTCGTAGAAGCGCAGCAGCAGGGCGGCCAGGGTCGACTTTCCGGCGCCGCTGGGGCCGGTGATGCACACGAGTTCCCCGGGTACCGCGCTGAACGAGAAGTCGTGGAGGGCCTCGTCCGTATTGCCGGGGTAGCGGAAGCCGACCCCGCAGGCCTCGACGGCGCCGACCGCGCGCTTGGGCGCCGGCACGACGTCGGAGGGCTCCGGGTCGGTGACGGCGGGCCGGGCGTCGAGGATCTCCAGCAGTCGCTCGGCTCCGGCGGTGGCCTCGGTGACGGTCAGTCCGAGCTGGCCCAGTCCGCGGATCGGCGGGTAGAGGTAGCCGATGAAGGCGGCGAAGGCCAGGAGCTGGCCCAGGGACATCCGGTCGGCGGAGATCTCCCAGGCGCCCAGGCCGATGATGGCGAGCACGCAGAGCGTTTCGAGGACCTCGACCAGCTGGCTGTACAGCTCGTTGAGGCGGGCGCTGGTCACCGAGGCCCGCAGCCAGCGGCGGGCCTCCCGGCGGAGCCGTGCCTGTTCGTCGCGCTGCCGGTTGTAGGCCTGCGTCAGGACGACGTTGACCAGCCCCTCCTCCACCACGGAGGTGATGGCGCCGTCCGCGACGCGTTCCCGGCGGGAGACCTCCTTGACCCGGCCGGTGAAGCGGCTGGCGGCTATCAGGAACAGCGGGACCAGGGCGAAGGTGGCGAGCGCCAGGTCCCAGCGCAGCCAGAGCGCGGCACCGGCGTAGAAGAGGACGGCGAAGCCGGCCGAGACCGCCTGCACGAGCCCGGTGACCACCAGTTGCTCGATGGCGTCCACGTCGCCGGTCATGCGCTCGACCAGGTCACCCCGGCGGTTGCGCTGGAAGAAGTGCGGGGGCAGCTTCTGCAGATGGGCGAAGACCCGTGCCCTGAGCCGCATGACGAAGCGTTCGGCCGTCCAGGCGGCGAGCGAGTTGCCCAGATATCCCACGATCGCGCCGGCCACGGCCACCGCGAGCCACAGGCCGGCGGGGCCCCAGAAGGCGCTGACCGAGCCCTTCTGCAGGGCGTTGTCGGTGAGTTCGGCGAATAGCAGGATGGCCGCGGTCTCCGCGAGCGCGGCCACGATGGCGCTCAGGCAGACCAGCACGATCCAGCGCCGGTCGCCGCGGGTCAGCGGCCAGAAGCGGCGTACGGACTCCTTGAAGCCCACTCGCCGGGTGCTGATCGAGGTGTCGACGACGAGCTGGTGGAACACGTTGTCCGTGTCCGAGGGCGGTCGCCGCCAGGTTCGTGCGGCGGCCCCTGGGAGCCCGGAGTCGTCACGGTCTCCGTAGTCGTCAGCGTCACGGTCCGGAAGAGGCCCGCTCGGAGAGGCTCTGTCGCCGGCTTCGCTGCCCGGCGTGCCCCTGCCCGGAGCATCGCTGTCCGGAGCGTAGATGGCCGGAGAATCGCTGTCCGGCAGAGGGGATTCCCCTCCCATGGGTGGTGGTTCCGCACCTCGTTGAGGCGCTTCGAGGCGCTCTCGGCGCCGGCGTGAGCTGCGCAGATGCATGGTCGCGACTCGTCTCGTCGCTGCTGCTTCGGCTGTTGACCGGGGCCACGTGGCACGGCCCCCTAACCAACGAGGCGGACCCGCGCGGTACGCGAGCCAGCCTCGAACTCAGGGGTTTGAGTCAGTAACCGCGCCTGCGGTCCCGGCCTCGTCCATTGCGCCTGCGGCGTCCGCGCCCGCAGTCGTCGTATCCGCGGCCGCGGCCACGGCGGTCGTGGTCACGCCTACGCCTTCTCGGGAAGACCTTACGGAAGCTCATCTTCGCCTCCTCGTAGTGTGTTCCTTGTTGTCGAACCGATACCGGCTACGACAACTCCCAAGCTACGACGCTCACCTGTCTCCAACAAGCCGATTTGCGTGAAAATTCAGACATAAGCCAATATTCTTCTCAAACATCACAAAGGGTGCTGGGCGGCTACTCTCCGGGTACCGATTTACCGCACCTTCCGACAGCCGTCAGCGAGGCCGCGGAGCCCCCGCGACCGGAATTTCACCCAGTCACGAGTGGCCAGTTGAGGGGAAGTCGAGGCTGGTCGGGGCGGGGGTGGGCGCGGGTGAGACTGGCGGGGTGGGGGCGGTGGGGGCCCCGCAGCCGACCGTGCCGCCGGGCTTTGGTCGGCTCGCAAGTCGTGGCCTCACACAGCGTTGCGTGATGGCACACCCTCGGCCACCACGCCGGCAGCGGGCACCGTGCACCGCCAGTCACCGCGCCTCACCCATCCCCTCGGAGGGCGGTCCTGCCGTGCACGCCGCGGCCCTCCGGGGCGCCCTGGCGACACCGTCGCCCGCCCGGGCCGAGGTGCTGGCGCACGGCACCCACCCGGACAAGGTGCAGGTGACCGTCGTCGGCGCGGACGGGCTCGCCGGGTCGTACCGGCGCCGGCAGCTCCTGACGAGCTGAGCCACGGCGCCCCGGCCGGCGAGGCCCGACCCCCTCCCTCCACAAATAAAAGCGAACCCGTTGCGTTAAGCGGGCCCGGAGTCTATGGTGAACTAAAGCAAAAGGTTAGCTTTAGCCGTTTCCGAGACATCACCGCCGCCTCCCAACTCCCTGCCCCGCGACGGAACGAGAAGTGTGCGCAGCCCGCGAAGGCACGCGCAGAACCACGAAAGGCCGGGCATGACCGCCGCAGAACTCACCCCACAGGAAGGCGCCCGCTGGGCCCTCCGCGCCGGACTCCCCCTGACAGACGACCGCCTCGCCGCCGTGACCGCCACGGCGAACCACATCCACTCCGTCGTCGGCGTGCTGCGTGAGCTGGACCTCGGGCAGACGCCACCCGCCCCCGTCTACCAGGCTGGAGGAACCTCCCGTGCAGCCCTATGAGTTGACCCTGGCCGGCGCGGCCGGCGCGATCCGGACGGGAGAGCTCTCCCCCGTGGAACTGACCGAGTCGGTGCTCGACCGGATCGACGCGGTGGAGGCCCACCTGGGCGCGTATGTCACCTTCGCCGCTGACACCGCGCGCCGGTCGGCCCAGCAGGCGGAACGGGAGATCGCGGCGGGCCTCCACCGCGGCCCTCTGCACGGCATCCCGTTCGGACTCAAGGACCTCATCGACGCCAACGGGCTGCCCACCACGGCAAGTTCGCGGGTGGGCGCACCGCACCCGCCGGCCACGGACAGCGCCGTGGCCGCCCGGCTCTCGGATGCCGGCGCGGTCCTGGTCGGCAAGACGCACACCCATGAATTCGGCTACGGCCTGACGACACCGCAGACCCGCAACGCCAGGGACCACACCCGCGTCGCCGGCGGGTCGAGCGGCGGCTCGGCCGTCGCCGTGGCCGCGGGAGCCGCCACCTTCGCCCTCGGTACGGACACCGGCGGCTCCATCCGGGTCCCGGCGGCGCTGAACGGTGTGGTCGGCCTCAAGCCCACCTATGGCCTGCTCCCGCTCCAGGGCGTGACCTCCCTTTCGTGGTCGCTGGACCACGTCGGCCCGCTGACCCGCACGGTCGAGGACGCCGCCCTCGTACTCACCGCCCTGGTCGGCCACCACAGCCCACCCGGCGGCCCCGGCCCGGCGGGCATACCGGGCCCCGCCGCCCGCACCGGCACTCCGGCCTCGTACCCGCCCTACCTCGCGTCCCCCGAGAGCACCGATCTGGCGGGGCTGCGCATCGGCATCCCCCGTCAGCACTACTTCGAGCGCGTGGACCCCGGCGTGGAGGCCTCGGTGCGGGCGGCCATCGAGCAACTGCGGGCGCAGGGAGCCGAGCTCGTGGACATCGACATCCCGATGGTCCGCTACCTCCAGGCGACGCAGTGGGGGCTCATGGTGCCCGAGGCCACCGCCGCCCATGAGCGGACGCTGCGCTCGGTGCCGGAGCGCTACGGCGAGGACGTCCGGGTCCTGCTGGAGGCCGGCACGCTCTTCCCGGCGGGCGACTATCTGCGCGCCCAGCGCTCCCGTGCCCTGATGCGCGAGGCTTGGGCCGAGCTGTTCCGGCAGGTCGACGTGGTCGCCGCGCCCAGCGTGCCGATACCCGCCGTCAGGGCCGGACAGGAGACGGTGCAGTGGCCGGACGGCTCGGTGGAGTCGGTCTCCGACGCCTACGTCAGGCTCTGCGCACCTGCCAACATCACCGGCATACCCGCGCTGTCCCTGCCCGTCGGCCCCGATGGCACGGGGCTGCCGACCGGTCTCCAGCTGATGGGGCGCCCCTTCGACGAGGCCACGGTGCTGCGGGTGGGCCGCGCCTACGAGGCCGCGTCCGACGGTGCCGGCCGAACCGTTCCGGTGGCCGCCTGATGCACCGACGCGCCCAAGTATCAGGTGGGGGCGCTGGGGGTGAGTGCCTGGGCCCGTGCTCCGGTAGGGGGCAGCTCCGTTCGCTCCAGGGCGGTGAGTGCCGCGATGCGGAACCCGGGGAGGGTGCCGCGGTGCGGGTCGCAGGGTGGGTGCCGTGGTGCGTCGCGGGGTGGGGCCGCGGTGCGGGTTCGGGGGAGCGGGAGCTGTGGGCCTCAGCATTCGCTCCCGGGATACGTGGCTCCCTTGGCCCCCTTGTCTCCCTTGGCCCCCGCGGCCCCCTTGAAGCAACTCCTTCGCCTTAAGCCGTAAGGTGGAGACATGAGCCCCAGGCCGATGACCCGCCCCGGAGGGCGCAGCGCCCGCGTCCAGGAGTCGGTGCACACCGCCGTGCGTGACCTCGAGGCCGAACAGGGCCGTGACGCGCTGACCGTTCCCCTGATCGCCGCCCGCGCCGGTGTCACCCCGTCGACGATCTACCGACGATGGGGGGACCTCCAGGAGTTGCTGTCCGACGTGGCCGTCGAGCGCCTCCGCCCGGAGACGGAGCCCGCCGATCACGGAGCGCTGCGCACCGACCTGGAGGCCTGGGCCGAGCAGTTCCTGGAGGAGATGGCCTCGCCCCCGGGCCGTGCCTACATCCGTGACGCGCTCGCCGGTGATCCGGACGGCAGCAACGCGGGTCAGTGCTCGGCCTACGCCGCCGAGCAGGTGGGAGTCATCCTCGCCCGCGCGGCCGACCGGGGCGAACCGGCGCCGGACGCCGAGGTGGTCATGGACCACATCGTGGCGCCGATGATGTACCGGCTGGTGTTCCGGCCGGGCCCGCTGGACGCGTCGTACGCCCGCGGCCTGGTGGAGGCGACGCTGTCCGGGCTGATGCCGCCCGGCTGAAGAGCGGTCGGGCCGCGTCGGGCCGGGAAGGCTGCGCCGGGCCCGAACCAACCACGTCAGCCCGAGACAGCCTCGTTAGGCAGGAAAGGCCGCGTGCGGCAGGAAAGGCCGCGTGCGGCAGGAAGGGCAACGTCAGCCCGTCCGCCCCTCGCCGAGTACCCGGCCCACGTAAGCGGCCAGGCGGGCTCGGATCTGGTCGGGCGTCAGTTCCTTCTGGTCGGTGAGGTACTCGACCAGGTCGGCGCGGGTGGCGGCCAGCAGGGCGTGCGCGGTGAAGTCGCAGTTCCCCGCCGGGTCGCGCGACGCGTCTCCGCGTGCGTCCTTGTCCGCGTCGCCGCTCTCGGCGCCCGCCTCACCGTGCCCCCCAGCGGCTCCCACGCCCTCAGCCGCCCCCATGCCCTCAGCGGACCCCGCACCCTCAGCGGCCTCCGGCCTCTCCGGCCTCTCCGGCAGCCCCGGCAGCCCCGGCAGCCCCGGCAGCCGCTCGAGCGTTTCGCGGAGGACGCCGTGCCACCACGCGTAGGACGCTCCCTCGTACGGGCTGCCGCTGCCTGCCTCCTCCAGGGCGAGGGAGAGATGGCGGTGGTCGAGCTTGAAGCGCAGGAGGGCGTCGAGCAGTGCGGGCACCCGGTCCTGTGGTGCGGCCGAGGGGCCGAGCGGCGGCGGCCCCTCCTCCACGGCATGCCGCAGCGGCTCGATGCGTGCCTCGAACACCTCGCGGATCAGACCGGTGCGATCGCCGAAGCGGCGGAAGAGGGTGCCCTTGCCGACGCCGGCCGCCGCCGCGATGTCGTCCATCGACACGCTCCGGGGGCTGGCGCTGCGGGCGAAGAGCTCATCGGCTGCCGTCAGGACGGCCTCACGGTTGCGGAGCGCGTCCGCGCGCGCCTTGCGTTCGGGCATGACGGCCTCCGACCTCCCCTTTACGAAACGGACCGGCGGTCCGTATAGTCACGACGACAGGAAACGGACCGATGGTCCGCATCGCATCCCCGTCAGTGTAGAGGCGAGGCATCCCATGAACGACGCCGCCCACCACGACCGCAGGACACCCGACGCATCCCGACCGCCGAGGCCGACCACCGCGTCCCGAGCGCCGGCGCCACCCACCGCGCACCGAACGCCGACATCCCCCACGCCGGACACCGCCTCCCCCGCCGCGTCCCCGCCGGACACCGCCTCCCCCGTCGCGCCCCCACCGGACGCCTCTCCACCGGCCACCGACCCACCAGCCGCCGCCCCATCGACCACCGGCCCGGCGGATCTCTTTCGGCGTGGGCTGCGGATGTTGCTGGACAAGGACATCGAGGGGTGGGTGGCGCTGTGTGACGAGAACGCCGTCTTCGAGTTTCCGTTCGCGCCGGAGCGCTATCCGAAGCGGCTGGAGGGCAGGACGGCGGTCGCCGCGTATCTGCGGGATTACCCCGACCCCATCGATCTGCACGCCTTTCCGTACGTCGAGATCCACCGGACGGGGCGCCCGGACACCATCGTGGTCGAGATGCATGCCACCGGCCGGATCATGGCGAGCGGGGCTCCGTACGAGGGGGACTACGTCGTCGTGATGACGGCCGCCGAAGGGCGCATCACCCGCTACCGCGACTACTGGAACCCGCTGGGCGTACCGGCCTCCATGGACGCCGCGAAGTCCCGCACCTCCCCGGGCGGCACACCACGCCCCCGACCCACCATGCGCCCGGCCCCACACCCTGACGGAGTCTCATGAACGACCAGCCCACACCGCCCCCGGCCGAGTCGGCCCGTGGCGCCATCCTGGTCACCGGGGCCACCGGGAACACCGGCAGCCGCCTCGTGGCGCGGCTGGCTGCGCTCGGCCACCCGGTGCGGGCCGCCGCACGCCGCGCCCCCGAACTGCCCGGCGCCGAGGGTGTGTCCTTCGACTGGCACGATCCCGCCACCCATGACGCCGCTCTGCGGGGCGCGTCGCGGCTCTATCTCGTGCCGCCGGTCGGTGATCCGGACCCGGCCGCGGTCATGCTGCCGTTCCTCGCCCGGGCCCGTGCGGCCGGTGCGCGCCGCGTCGTGCTCCTCAGCTCCTCCGCCCTCCCCGCCGGGGGTCCGGGGGTGGGCCGGGTGCATGCGGCGCTTCCCGACCACGTCGACGAGTGGTCGGTGCTGCGGCCCTCCTGGTTCATGCAGAACTTCACCGGCGACCATCCGCACGCGCAGAGCATCCGCACCGACGGCGTCCTGCTGACCGCGACCGGCACCGGCCGGGTCGGCTTCATCGACGCGGACGACATCGCCGCCGTCGCCGTCCACGCCCTCACCGGCGAACGGGTCCCCGCCGACGACCTGATCCTCACCGGCCCGCAGGCGCTCGGCTACGACGACATCGCCGCCCTCGTCACCGAGGTCACCGGCAGGCCCGTGCGCCACCTCCCCCTCGCCGCCGAACAGCTCCGGGAGCGTCTGGCCGCCACCATGCCCGCGGAGTTCGCCGCCCTGCTGGCCGGGCTGGACCGGGCCATCGCCGACGGTGCCGAGGACCGCGTCACCGACACCGTCGAACGCCTCACGGGCCGCCCGCCCCGGAGCTTCCGGGAGTTCCTGGTCCGGGCGGCCGGGCGACAGCCGGACGGCGGAGCGGCGGGGCGGCGGTAGCCGGACGGCCGGGGGCCAAGAGCCGCGACGGCCGGGGTGGTGCCCACCGCACGGCCCCGGTGCCAACCATCGCCCCGTGCCCGGCACCACCCCGGCCCGACCCGCCCCCGTCACACGGCCGACCGCCCCCTACCTCCGCCCCCTACGCCCGCCCGTGCCCCTGGACTCGCCGGTGCCCCTGCACCTGCCCGTGTCCCTGAGCCCGCCGGTGCCCCTGACCCTGCACCTGCCGGTGGCTCTGAACCCGCCCGTGTCCCTGGGCCTGCACCTGCCGGTGCCCCTGCCCCTGCGGCTTCCCGTGTGCCTGAACCTTCCCGTGCCCCTGCACCTGTCCGTGCCCCTGAACCTTCCCGTGCGCCTGAACCCGCGCCGGTCCCTGAGCCTGCCGCTGTCCGTGCCCCTGCGCCTGTCCGTGGCCCTGAACCTGTCCGTGCCCCTGCGCCTGCCGGTGCCCCTGAAGCTGCCCGTGTCCCTGTACGCCGTTCGTCCCACGGGTGCCGTCCGGGTCCTCCGGGTTCGCCGGGCGCTCCTGGTCGTCCGAGGGGTCCGAGGCACCGGTGTCGTCGGAGTTGTCCGACGGGTCGCCGGCGTCCGAGGGGTCACCGGCGTCCGACGGGTCGTCGTCATCGCGCGGGTCCGCGCGGTGTGCGGGGTCCGGGCGGGCGGACGGGTCGGAGCTGTCGGACGGGTTCGGGCGGTCGGAGGGGTCGTCGTTGGGCACCGGTTCGCGGGGGCCGTCCGGGCTCAGCTGGAGGCTGCCGAAGCGGACGTTGCGCCAGTCGCGGCTGGGCACCACGGTCAGCCTGGGGCCGGTGCAGTCACGTGAGCTGTACAGGTAGAGGTCGGTGGGGGTGTCGTTGTCCACCGTGCCGTAGCCGTCCCCCACCCCGTAGCAGTGGTCGTCGCCCGGGTCGAGGATCTCGTGCGGCCGGTTCTCGGGGCGGGTGTGGTACGTGATGACGCCGGTGACGGCCTGGGCGCCATGGGGGGCGAACGCCGCGAACGCCCCGGTGAGGGCCAGGGCGCCAAGGAAAGCGGTCATGCGTCGCACAGTCGGAACTCCTCGTCAGCCACGGGCGGCGGTCCGAACGGCCCGGGTCAGGCCCTTACGGGATGTCGCCATGTGGGTTCCCGACGCCCCATCAGAATATTCACCTCATAAGGGATATTCACCATGCAGCAGGACATGCCACGAGGCGTCCGGGGGCCGACCGGCGTGGCGTCCCCGCCACCACCGCCGCCCCCCGGACCGCGACCGCTCCCCCTACGGGCCGACCCCCGGGCTACCCCACCCCCGCTCCGGCTCCCGCACCCGCACGATGGAGCCGCGCCGCCGACGTGCCCAGTCCGCCGGGTGCGCCCAGCCACCCCGGCGAACCGGCCGGGTGGCGCAGCTCGGGCTCGGCGTAGCGGCGGCAGCCCCGGTGCCAGGTGAGGATGCCGGCCATCCAGTTCTCCAGCTCACGGACGTAACCGTCGAGCGTCGCCCGGGCCTCCGCGGAAAGGTCGAAGTCATCGCAGAGAACCGGGAGTTGATGCTCCGCGACATGCCGGAACTCGTTCACGCGCGAGGTCATGAGGTCGTGGACGATGTGCAGCGCGGTCGGGTAGTCGCAGTCGAAGAAGGTCTGGACGACCAGGATTCCGTTGTGGACCTCCCCCTCGTACTCGATCTCCTTCTGGTACGAGTAGACGTCGTTCAGCAGGCAGGCGAAGTCGGCGGCGGCGTTCTCCAGTGCGCGCAGGGTGCCGCTGCGGTAGACCTCCGGCGGGATCCGCCGGCCGTGGCCGAGGCGGCTCAGGCTCATGGTGAGGTCGGAGCCGAAGGTCGCCCGGCGCATCTCGATGTAGTCGACCGGGTCGGGGATCCGGTGCTGGACGTGGTTGTCCAGCTCCCACAGCCAGCTCGCCGTCATCGTGTCGACGGCCTGCCGGAACGCCCGGCGCGACTCGGGGGGCATCGGACCCGCCGTACGGGCCCACAGGTCGGCGAGTCCGCGTTCGAGGGCGTTGACCGGCTGCGACGCCGGGGCGGAGAGGTCCAGGGGCATGAAGGACGACAGCCGCGCGGTGCACAGCTTCGCGGCGGCGAGGTCGCGCGGGCGCCCGAAGACCTGCGGGTAGTAGTCGTCCGCGTAGGTGCCCCAGGCCAGCCAGGCGGCGTCGAGGTCGAGTTGCCCGGGGGTGGCGTCGGGGTGCAGACCGGCCGCGCACAGCGCCAGATCGTGGCGGATCATCGCGGGCTCGTCCCAGACGTCGGACAGCGGCACCCCGGGCTGCGGCCGCAGCATGCCCATCCGGTGCGCCCAGGCCACGAGCCGGCCCCGGGCGCCCTCCAGATGGGGGCTGAGGGTGGTGGTGAACGGCAGGGAGATCTCGGGGATGCGGGACGGGCCGACCTTGGGGTGCGGCACATGGGTGGTGCTGCGCAGGCGGGGCCCGGCGGTGGTGGCCAGGGCGGTGTGCAGGTCCGCCGCCGAGGTGCCCAGGCCGCCGGCGGAGAAGGGCGACCAGGTGGGCGAGGTGCGGGCCGCGGACCCGCCGCCGTTCATGTAGCGGCTGGAGCGCATGTGCCATTCGTGGCCGCCGGACTGCCAGTCCTGGAGCCCCTTGGCGTACGTCAGCACGTCCGCGCAGGATGCCGCGTCCAGGCCCTGCTCGGCGAAGAGCACGGGGAGTTCGGTGCCGACGGTGTTCTCGAACTGCTGCAACCGCGAGGTGATCAGGTCGTTGACGGAGTCCGCGGCCTGCTGGGTGGTGCAGTCCAGGAAGGTCTCCAGCACCAGGACGCCGTTGCTCAGCTCACCCTCCTCCTCGGTCTCCCGCTGGTAGGAGAAGAGGTCGTTGCGCAGATGGACGGCGTCGGAGAACGTGTCGCGCAGCACCCGCAGCGGACGGGACCCGGCGACGGCGGCGGGCACCTCGGCGCCGGTCGCGTACTCCACCAGGCCCGCCGACCAGGGCGCGCCGCCGACCTTGCGGCGCATCTCGATGTACTCGACGGGATTGGGCACCCGGTGGATGCCGATGTTGGACAGTTCCCAGAGCGACTCGTTGAGCAGATGCTCGGTGCTCTCGGCGAACCGCCGCCGCCAGTCCATGGACATGTGCGGCACGGTGCGCGCCCACAGGTCGGCGAGTCCCGCCTCGACGGGGTTGGCCGGCTCGGGCACGGGCGTGGACAGGTCCATCGGCATGAACGCCGGCAGCCGGTCGAGGTACTCCTTGCCGCCCGCCCGGTCCAGCGTGCGCTTGAACGCCTCCAGGAAGTGGTCGTCGAAGAAGAAGACCCAGACGTACCAGTCGGTGACCAGGGAGAGCGCGTCCGCGTCGCAGTCCGGGTGGGTGTAGGCGCACAGCAGGGCGTAGTCGTGGGCGTCGAGGTCCCGCTGCTCCCAGATGCCGGAGCCCTCCAGCATTCCCCTCCCGCGCGCCCACGTCCGGGAGTGCGTGCGGGCCGCCTCCAGATGCGGGTTCAGCCGCGCCGGGTGGGGCGTGTAGAAGGTGGGCAATTCGAATGGCTGCTGCGACACCGTTGCTGGCCTCTTTCCTTCGCTTTCCCTGCGGGTTCCCTGCGGATTCCCGGTGCACGGAAGGACGGCGCGCCGGTCCACGCCCCCCTTGACGGGGGCAGCGCTACCCCGGTGACCGGTGGCTTAGGCCTTATGGAGGAGGAGCTTCCGCCTCCACGTCACTTCGGTTCGATCGGCTTCGAACGAGGCTTATCTGCCGCTGACTTCTGGCAGTTTTCTTTCGTCCGTGGCGGCCCTCGGACCGCTCTCCGCGGTGCGCAGGGCGAGTGCGGCGAGCGCCTCGGGGGCGCCTGCCTGGCCCCGGATGCCGGGGAAGGCGTTGACGTCCACGAGCAGCGGGGCGCCGTCGCCGGCGTCGAGGACGTCCACGCCGTAGACCTCCAGGCCGAAGACCTCGCCGGCCCGCAGCGCGGCGGCCCGCCAGCTCGCGGGCAGTTCGCCGGGCGGCAGCGACCGGGTCGGTCCGCGGCCGCCCGGGGCCAGCTCCGAGCGGCGCAGCCCGGCGAAGAGCCGGCCGTCGACCACCCACAGCTTGTGGTCCCAGCCGCTGTTCGCGGTGAACTCCTGGACCACCACCGGCTCCTCGGCCCAGTCGGCGGCCAGCTCGCGCAGCCGTGCGGCGCCGTCGGCGCGGGTCACCAGGTCGTGGCGACGGCTGAACCGGCTCTTGAGCACCAGCGGAGTGGCCGGCTCCCCGGCCGCCGCCAGCCGGCCGACCGTGGTCACCGCGGTGGTGGCGGCGAACGGCAGCCCGGCCGCGCGGGCCACCTCGGCCATCGCGACCCGGTCCTGGCAGCGGGCGGTCGCCGCCGCGGAGTTGAGCACCGGGGCGCCGTGCTCCTCCAGGAAGGCGGCGAGCGCCAGCGCCCGCGGGGTGCGCGCCTTGAGCAGATAGACATCGGCGAGCGGGAAGAGGCCGGGCCCCGCGGTGGCGGTGCCCGGGTCCAGGGGGACGACCCGGTGCTCCGGCGTCAGCAGCGCGGTGACCGCGGCCAGCAGCGGATGGCTCGGGTCGGCGGTGAGCAGACCGATCCTCACCGGCCGCCGCCGAGGGGCGCGGTGGGGCGGGCGGGGCGCGGGAGGACCGGCACCGTGCGCGAGGCCGGTGCGGCGGCCGCCGGGGTCCGTCCGGCGCCGGGGCCGCCCGTCCCGCGGCGGGCGAGTTCCAGCACCGCGGCGGACACCCGGGCGACCGCGTCCGGCACCTGACGGAAGCTGGGGAAGTCGTTGATGTCGACGACCACCGGGCCGTCGGGCCCGAGCAGGATGTCGACGCCGTAGAGGTCGAGGCCGAAGACCTCGCCGATCCGGGCCGCGATCCGGGCGACCTCGGCGGTCAGCGGCACCTGGCGTTCGCGGACGGCGTGCGCGGGGTGCAGGGGCGAGCAGCGCTCGGTGGCGTACAGCTCGCCGGCGACGCTGTAGACCTTCAGGTCCGTACCGGAGTTGGGGACGTAGGGCTGGGCGATGAGCAGCCCGTTGCCGCTGGCGTCGGGGGCCGCCGGGCCGGGCGCCGCGGGCTCCCGCAGCCGCTCCGGGCTCGCCACCAGCCGGACGGCCCGGCCGGAGCTGCCGTCCGCGGGCTTGACCACGAGCGGGAACTGCGCCGCGGGTATCTCCGCGAACTCCTCGGCCCGGGCCGCCGCGTACGTCACGGGGACCGGCAGCCCCGTGTCGCGGGCGATCACCGCGGCCAGCGCCTTGTCGCGCACGCCCCGGATCGCCCGGACGTCGTTCACCGTCGTCAGCCCGGCGGACGCCGCGGCCTCCAGCAGGGTCAGGCCCGGGCCGCCGGAGACGGTCTTGAGGACCCAGGCGTCGTGGCTGCCCGCCCGTATCTCCTCGGACAGGGATATCAGCGAGCGGCCGGGCCAGCGCACGTCCACCTGGTGTCCCCAGGCGCCGAGTTGGCGGATCACGTCCAGGGGCATGCCGTCGTGGCGGTACTGCTCCTCCACCAGGAAGCAGAGTCTCATCGGGGCACCCTCGTCATCGCCGCACGTCCGTCCACCGACCGTCCGGCAGATCCATGACGCACCAGGATCCCATGCGGGGCCCGGGCGGCGCCGTGGGCCCACGTGCCCGGTGGCCGGAATCGCTACGGTGAGGCCACCGCCACCGGGCGGACCCGGCAGAGCGCAGCGGGACCGGATGCAACGGGAGGTCCAGTGACCCACAAGGCGGCACCCTTCGACGAGCTCGACCGCAAGATCATCGCGGCGCTGATCGACAACGGCCGGGCGAGCTTCGCGGAGATCGGCGGCGCGATCGGGCTGTCGGCGACCGCGGTGAAGCGGCGGGTGGACCGGCTGCGCGAGAACGACGTGATCACCGGCTTCAGCGCCACCGTCCGGCCGTCCGCGCTGGGCTGGCTGACCGAGGCGTACGTCGAGGTGTACTGCGACAGCGCCGCCCCGCCCCGCCGCCTCGCGGAGGTGGTCCGCAACCATCCGGAGATCGCGGCGGCGATGACCGTCACCGGGGGCGCCGACGCGCTGCTGCACGTGCGGGCGAACGACGTCGAGCACTTCGAGGAGGTGCTCGAACGGATCCGGGCCGAACCCTTCATCCGCAAGACGATCAGCTACATGGTGCTGTCCCACCTGCTGCCGGACAGCCCGGAGGCGGGGGCCCGCGGCCCCCTCGATGCAGGCGACGCAGGCATCGTGCAGAAATAGACCTCGATACGCAGCATTCCTGCGCCAGCACGCAGCATTTGTCGCTTGTTGCCGGAATCCCCTGCTCCGTACCGTGGAAACACCCCAGGTGACAACCCTTTACGGTCTGTCAGGGCAGGAGTGGAGGGATGTGGACGTGTCGACGAGTCGTGTAGCGAGCCCCCGGCGCTTTCTGGTCTGCGAGCCCCGGCATTTCGATGTGCGGTACGCCATCAACCCCTGGATGCGCACGGACGCACCGGTGGACACCGCGCTGGCGGCCCGCCAGTGGGAGGCGCTGACCGGCGTCTACCGCGCCCACGGGCACACGGTGGAGGCCGTGGCGCCGGTGCCCGGGCTGCCCGACATGGTGTTCGCGGCGAATTCGGCCCTCGTGATGGCCGGGCGGGTCTTCGGCTCGCTCTTCCACGCCCCGCAGCGGCGGCCGGAGTCCACCGCGTACGAGACGTGGTTCAAGGCCGCCGGCTTCGACGTCTACCGCCCGGAGTCGGTGTGCGAGGGCGAGGGCGATCTGGTCCCGGTGGGCCCCTATGTGCTGGCCGGCACCGGCTTTCGCACCACCCGCGCCGCCCATCAGGAGGTGCAGGAGTTCTTCGGGGTGCCGACCATCAGCCTCCAGCTGGTGGACCCGCACTTCTACCACCTCGACACCGCGCTCTTCGTGCTCGACGAGGGGAACATCGCGTACTACCCCGAGGCCTTCTCCCCCGGCTGCCGCGAGGTGCTCGCCCGGCTCTTCCCGCACGCGGTGCTCGCCGACCGGGACGACGCCCTGGCCTTCGGGCTCAACTCCGTCTCCGACGGCCGCCATGTGTTCATCGCCCCGCAGGCGACCGGCCTCATCGGCCGGCTCACCGACCGGGGTTACGTCCCCGTCCCCGTCGACCTGTCCGAGTTCCACAAGGCCGGCGGTGGCATCAAGTGCTGCACCCAGGAGATCCGCTGATGACCGCTCCCACCCGTACCGCCCCGGTGCTCGCTCCCCGTTCGTCCGCGGAGCTGATCCAGGCCGAGGGCCCGGTCCTGGCGCACAACTACCACCCGCTGCCCGTGGTGGTCGCGCGCGCCGAGGGCGTCTGGGTCGAGGACGTCGAGGGGCGCCGCTACCTCGACATGCTGGCCGGCTATTCGGCGCTGAACTTCGGCCACCGGCACCCGGCCCTGATCGACGCCGCGCACCGCCAGCTGGATCAACTGACCCTCACCTCCCGCGCGTTCCACAACGACCGGCTCGCCGGCTTCGCCGAGGCCCTCGCCTCGCTGACCGGCCTGGACATGGTGCTGCCGATGAACACCGGCGCCGAGGCGGTGGAGAGCGGCATCAAGGTCGCCCGCAAGTGGGCCTACGACGTCAAGGGCGTCCCGGCGGACCGCGCCACGATCGTGGTGGCCGGCGGCAACTTCCACGGCCGCACGACCACCATCGTGGGCTTCTCCGACGACGAGGAGGCCCGCGCCGGCTTCGGCCCCTTCGCGCCCGGCTTCCGCACCGTCCCCTACAACGACCTCGCCGCCCTGGAGGCGGCCGTGGACGAGACCACGGCCGCGGTGCTGATCGAGCCGATCCAGGGCGAGGCCGGCGTCCTCATCCCCGACGACGGCTACCTCACCGGCGTGCGCGAACTGACCCGCCGGGCCGGCTGTCTGCTCATCGCCGACGAGATCCAGTCCGGCCTGGGCCGCACCGGCAAGACCCTGGCCGTCGAGCACGAGTCCGTGGTCCCCGACGTGCTGCTGCTGGGCAAGGCCCTCGGCGGCGGCATCGTCCCGGTCTCCGCGGTCGTCGCCCGCCGCGAGGTGCTCGGCGTGCTCGGCCCCGGCCAGCACGGCTCGACCTTCGGCGGCAACCCGCTGGCGGCCGCGGTCGGTTCGGCCGTGATCGAGCTGCTCGCCACCGGCGAGTTCCAGCACCGCGCCGCCGAACTCGGCGAGCGGCTGCGGGCCGGCCTGGCCGCGCTGACCGGCAAGGGCGTCACCGGCTTCCGCTCCCGCGGCCTGTGGGCGGGCGTGGACATCGACCCCGCGCTCGGCACCGGCCGGGAGATCAGTGAACGCCTCATGAAGGAGGGCGTGCTGGTCAAGGACACCCACGGCTCGACGATCCGGCTGGCCCCGCCGCTGACCATCACCGCCGAGGAACTGGACGGGGCGCTCGGCTCGCTGGCCCGGGTGCTGATCTGACCCGCTCCCCCGCCCTGTCCCCGTGACCGCCGGGCGGGCCCGCACCAGGGCCTGCCCGGCTCCTCGCCGAGAAACCCGCCCCGGGGCCCGCGGAAACACCCCCGGGACGGCCTTCGGCGACCGCCCGGCCGCGCCGCCACGCCCCGTGCGGCCCCGGCCCTCCCCCGCCGTCGCCACGGCCCGCACACCCCGCGCCACCGCCTCCCCCTCCACGGCCTGACCTGGGCTTCGGCCCTGCCCGGGCCTACGATCGAGGCCACGGGAAAGGGGACCTGATGGACCGCCACCTGCGCACCCTCGACGACGTCCTCACGCTCCTGGACGGCCTGTGCGCGCCGGAGGACGGCCGCGAGACCGCCGGCGCGGCCTCCTGGTGGGACGGCTTCTACGCGGACCGCTCCAAGCCGGTGCCGTTCTTCGTGGCGAAGCCCGACGAGAGCCTCGTCTCCTGGCTGGAGCGCGGGCTGCTCGCCCCGGGGCGCGCCCTCGACCTGGGCTGCGGCCCGGGCCGCAACGCGCTCCATCTCGCCGCCGCGGGCTTCGAGGTGGACGCGGTCGACCTCTCCCCGGCCGCCCTCGACTGGGCCCGGGAGCGGGCCGCGGAGACCTCGTCGCCGGTCCGCTTCCTCCGCGGGGACGCCTTCGCGCTCGCCGGCACCGCACTCCGCGGCCCGTACGACCTGATCTACGACTCCGGCTGCTTCCACCATCTGCCGCCGCACCGCCGTCTGAGCTATCTCGCCCTGCTCGACCGGTGCCTGGCGCCCGGCGGCCACTTCGCCCTCACCTGCTTCGCCGCCGGCGCGATGGGCTCCGAGCTGGACGACCGCGACTGCTACCGCGGCCGCGGCCTCCAAGGCGGCCTGGCCTACACCCCGGACTCCCTGCGCGGCATCTTCGCCGGCCTGACGGAACGCGAACTGCGCCGCATGCGTGACGAGCCGCCGGGCTCCCCGCACTTCGGCGAGCCCTTCCTGTGGACGGGCCTGTTCCGGCGCGACGACCGGCCGTAGGCGTCCGCCGCCACGACCGCGGCCCGCGGGGTCAGCGGCCCGCGGGTCAGCGGCCCGCGGCTTCCTTTGCGCGAAGTTCCGTCCAGGCCCGGGCGCCGAGGTCGGGGCACAGCAGCACATCGGCGGCGGTACAGGCCAGCGCCTCGGCGGAGGCCAGCATCGCCGTGCGGCCCGCGGGACCGCCGGCCGCTTCGGCGAACCGGGGGGTGTGGTCGGACTCGTCCGGGCCCAGGATGGCGACGAACGGGTGGATCGCGGGGACCCTGACGCTCACATTGCCGATGTCGGAGGAGCCGAGGTAGACGCCCGGGGTGGGCTCGCCGACCGTGATGCCGGCGCGTGCGAGGTGTGCGGCGAAGGTCTCGGACAGCACGTCGCTGTTGCGGAAGTGCGCGTAGCGGGTGGAGACCTGGGCGACGTCCACGCCGGTGCCGGTGGCCAGGGCGACGCCCTCGGCGGCCCGGGTGAGTTCCGCGATCACCTCGTCCAGGAGGGCGCCGGTGAGCCCGCGGAGTCCGAAGCGGCCCTCCGCGTACTCCGGCACGATGTTCGTGGCCCGGCCGCCGTCGGTGATGATCCCTTGTATGTGGGAGCCCTCGGGCAGCCGGCGCTGCACCACGGCGAGGGTCTGGAACAGCTGGATGAGGGCGGCGAGGGCGTCCAGGCCCTCGGTGGGGTTGCCGGTCGGGTGGGCGGCGCGGCCACGGAAGGCGACGCGGTACTGCACCTGGGCGGTCAGCGGGGCGGAGGTCCAGCTGTGCACCCCGGGGTGGAACATCAGCGCGGCGTCGACGCCGTCGAACACCCCGGCCTCCACCTCGATCGCCTTGCCGCCGCCGCCCTCCTCGGCGGGGGTGCCGACCACGAGCAGGGTGCCGTCGATGTCCGGCAGGGCGTCGCGGAGGGCCAGGGCGGCGCCGAGTCCGGCGCCCGCGATCAGATTGTGGCCGCACGCGTGGCCGATGCCGGGCAGCGCGTCGTACTCCAGCAGGAGTGCGACACAGGGCCCGTCGCCCTTCCCGGCCCGCGCCGTGAACGCCGTCTCCAGGCCGGCCACGCCCCGCTCGACGGTGAAGCCCTCGGCTTCGAGTTCCTTGCCGAGCAGGGCGGCCGACCGGTGCTCCTCGAAGGCGAGTTCCGGGTGCCGGTGCAGGTCCCGGGCGACGTCCCACAGCCGCGGGGCGCGCTCCGCCATGGCCTGCCGGATCCGGTCGTGCACGAGCGTGGTGGTGGACAAGAGTGCCTCCGAAGGCGGGAGTTGGGTGGTGGGGCGGCCGGCGCGGTCAGGCGAGTCCGCCGGCGCGGCGGCGGATCCACGGCGTCGCGGCGGCGATGACGAGGCCGAGGACGAGGGCGACGGCGCCGGTGGTGCCGAAGTACACGAGGTCGGAGACCTTGCCGTAGTACCCGACGAGCTGGGCGCCGAGGCCCGCGCCCATCGCGGGCGCGCAGAACCACACGGCCAGGGTCTGCCCGTGGAAGGCCCGCGGTGCGAGGCGTGAGGTGACGGCCATGCCGATCGGTGCGAGCAGCAGCTCGGCCACGGTCTGCGCCAGGTACACCAGGATCAGCCAGGGCGCGGCCACCCGGTGGCCCTGCGACAGGGTCACGGCCGGCGGTATCAGCAGGAACGAGGCCCCGACGAAGAACAGCGCGGCGCCGAACTTCAGCGAGGTGGCGGGCTGCCGGGCCCCCATCCGGGTCCACAGGGACGCCAGGAGCGGGGCGATGAGCAGCCCGGCGCCGGGGTTGACCGCGAAGAACCACGAGGACGGGAAGTGCCATCCGAAGAGGTCGGCGTCCACACGGTCGGCGGCGAACAGGGTCAGCACCGAGGAGAACTGGTTGAAGATGACGTAGAAGGCCGCGGCCGCCAGGAACAGCGGGACGTAGGCGGCCAGCGCGGACTTCTCCCGGCGCGTCGTCCTGGGGCTGGCGAACATGACGGCGAAGGCGACGACCGGCACCGCGACCGAGACGCCCGAGACCAGGTCGACGCCCACCCCCAGCGTCAGCGTGCCGGTCAGCGCGAGGACGCAGCCGGCGGCGGCCAGTGCGAGGACGACCGCGCCGGCCCGCCGGGCGGCCCGCGCGCCCTCGCCCGGCCGCAGCGGCGCGTCGGGCCGGTCGGCCCGCGGCGGCAGATGGCGCCGGCCGAGGACGTACTGGAGGAGCCCGAGCGTCATGCCGAGTGCGGCGCAGGAGAAGCCCCAGTGGTAGCCCCAGCCCTGCCCGAGCCAACCCCCGAGGAGCTGGCCGAGCAGCGCCCCGATGTTGATGCCCATGTAGTAGAGCGAGAAGCCGGCGTCGCGGCGGACGTCGTCGCGGCGGTAGAGCTTGCCGACCACGTTGGCGGCGTTGGGCTTCAGGAAGCCGGTGCCCAGGATGATCAGCGCGAGCCCGGCCCAGGTCGACCAGGGGGCGGGCACGGCCATCGCGTAGTGGCCGCAGGCGATCGCCACGCCGCCGACGAGCACGGACCGGCGGCCCCCGAGGAGCCGGTCGGCGCACCATCCGCCGACGACCGACAGCAGGTAGACGAGGGTGCCGTACGCGGAGACGAGGGAGGCGGCGGCGCCCTGCGACATGCCCAGTCCGCCGTGCGCGGCCGTGTCGGACAGATAGAGCACCAGCAGTGCCTGGAGCGCGTACCAGCTGAAGCGTTCCCACATCTCGACGCTGAAGAGCGTCACCAGGCCCCGGGGATGGCCGAGGAACCAGCGGTCGGCCTCGGTCGGCGGGCTGTCGGACGGGGCGCCGCGCTGCTCGTCACTGGCCAGTGCCATGGGGGCCGTCCTTCGTGTCGGGCCGATGCGCGATCGGCACGGGCTTCGCTTCCCGGAACCGGAGCGGACGGGGTGCCCGGCGCGTGGGAGCCCGGCGGCGACCGGGCCCGGTGCCCCTTCCGCTTCCGCCGTCTCAGTCTTCGCAGGCCACCCATGACTGTCCACGACCTGTTTTCGCTACCTCCCATGCCTGATGGGCATGGGTTTCCGGGAGCGCGCGGCGGGAGCCGGCCGGGGCACCGGCCCGTCAGGCCTCCCCCGCCTCGGGGAAGGTGTGGACACAGAAGTCGCGCACCTCCGCCACGCACCGCTCGATGAGTTCGGCGGCGTAATGGGTGGCGTTCCAGAGGGCGAACAGCGGCAGGTCGACGCGTTCGTCCTCGGCGGGGCCGGTGATCACTATCGGGTGCAGCCCGTACTGCGGCTCGTCGGTGACGATCGCCACGCCCTGGCCGCGTGCCGCCAGGGCCTGGGCGGCGCGGGGCAGGTCCATCTCCTGCACGGTGTGCCGCCCGAGCGGGCCGGACATCCGCGACAGATGGTCGTCGAACACCCGGCGCGCGGAGTAGGTACGGGTGGGCACGATCAGCGGTTCGCGCACGAGTTCCGGCAGCGGCACGGTGGGCCGGCCCGCCCACCGGTGTCCGGCGGCCACCTGCGCGAACACCGGGAAGCGCACGACGAGCCGGACCTCCAGGTCGGTCGCCCCCGGATGCGCGGAGAAGCCGAGGTCGGCCTGCCCGCTGGAGACGGTGTCGGCGATACCCGCGGTGGCGACCTCCACCAGATTGAGCACGGCGTGCCGCGAGACGGCGGCCAGCGGCGCGAGCACGTCGTTGATGGTGGTCACCGTCGCGGCGACCGTCAGCCGCGGCTCGTGCCCCTCGGCGAGGGTGCGCATCATCGCCACCGCCTGGTCGTGCCGGGTCACCAGATCGCGGGCGACGGGCAGCAGCCGGGTCCCGGCCGGGCTGATGTGCAGCCGCCCGCGGTGCCGGACGAAGAGTTCGAAGCCCAGGGACTTCTCCAGCTGCCGGATCTGGCGGGACAGCGAGGGCTGGGCGACGTGCAGGGCACGCGACGCCGCCGAGACGGACCCGGTGTCGACCACCATGAGGAAGTAGCGGATCGTGCGGATCTCCATCCCGACTGTCTACCAGCTCACCTCGCGCACGCGGCGCCCGGTGGCGTCGCGCCCCGGCCCGTCACCGGCCCGCCGCGCCTGCCGTGAGCAGCGCCGCGGCGGCGCTGCGGGCCTGCCGGGCGGCGGAGGGCTCCCCCGCGATCGCGGCCGTGGTGATCGCCCCGTCCACGAGCAGCGCCAACTGGACGCCCAGGACGTCCGGTTCAGCGGATCCGGCGTCCCGGACGAGGTCCGTCAGGTACGCGCGCAGCGCGCGCTTGTGCGCGCGGGCGATCCGGGCGACCCCGTCCGAGGTGGCTCCCAGCTCGCCGAAGGAGTTGACGAACGCGCAGCCGCGGAAGTCCGGGCCGGAGAACCAGTCGTGCAGCCAGTCGAAGACCGCCAGCGGACGGGCCCCGGGGGCCTCGGCACGCTGGGTGACGTACCCGGCGAGGGCGGTGCGCCACCGGTCGTCGCGGCGGCGCAGATACGCCTCGACGAGGTCCTGCTTGGCGGGGAAGCACCCGTAGAGGCGCTTGAGCGACACCCCTGCGGCGGCGCGGAGTTCATCCATGCCGACGGACTGGATGCCCCGGTCGTAGAACAGCGTCTCCGCGGCGTCGAGTATCCGCGCACGGGCTTCGTCGTGGTTCATGGCCCTTCCGGCGCTTTCCAGGAGAACGGTCGTTCTCTACACTAGCCGAACGAGCGAGAACGCTCGTTCTCCGGATCGCGAGAGGGAGCCCGCCATGCCGCCACGCCCACCGTTCCCGCCGTTCGACGAGGCGGGCGCGCTGCAGAAGGTGCAGGCCGCCGAGGACGCCTGGAACACCCGCGACCCCGAGCGGGTCGCCCTGGCGTACACCGAGGACTCGGTCTGGCGGAACCGGGACACCTTCCTCACCGGCCGCGCGGAGATCGTCGCCTTCCTGCGCCGGAAGTGGGCCCGCGAGCTTGACTACGCGCTGCGCAAGGAGCTGTGGTCCTTCCACGGCGACCGGATCGCGGTGCGCTTCCAGTACGAGTGCCACGACGCGGCCGGCCAGTGGTGGCGCAGCTACGGCAACGAGCTGTGGGAGTTCGACGAGGACGGCCTCATGCGCCGCCGGGAGGCCGGCATCCACGACGTCCCGATCACGGAGCCGGAACGCCGGATCTTCGGCCCCCGCCCGGCATCGGAACAGGGCCGGCCACTTCCGTTCCGCTGAGGCGCCGCAGGGTCAGCCGGAGCCGGTGAGTGCCCCGTGCTTGACGGCGGCGACGAACAACGACCACACGGATATCTCGAACACGAGCGCGGGACCATGTGGAACCTTCGAGTCACGGACGGGGACACCGGAGGGGTTGCCGTCCAGGACCTCCAGGCAGCTGCCCGAATCCGACCCGCTGTACGACGACTTGCGCCAGCCACACAACGTGGAGGCGTCCGGGATGATGGGCTCAGTCATGGTCTTCGTATTCCCTCGCTGTCGCCCGCATCAGGGCGATTGACTCCTTCAACGGCAGGGCGTCCCCCATCGCGAGAGCGTAGATGCTCTGTAGCTGCTGGACCATGTCCGGGGCGTCATGCACCTTGCCGATGGCCTGACCTTCGGAATAGGCCACGGGTGGCTGGTCGTCGAACCACATCAACGTCAGCATGCTTTGCAGAAGCGGATACGCACCCAGCCCGAACGGCATCACGTGGATACGCGCCCTGCCGTCCTCCGCCAGACGAACAATGTGCATGATCTGGTCCGCCATGACGGCAGGACCACCGATCAGTCGACGCAACACGGCCTCATCCAGCAGCGCCCACACCACGGGCGATACGGGATTACTGAGCACCTTGGCTCGCTCAAGACGTGTGACCACGTGCCTGTCACGTTCCTCGTCACTCCGAGGAGGGAAGGCAACGCTCAGAACCGCATGCGCGTACGCGTCGGTCTGGAGGATGCCCGGGACGTAAGACAGCGCGAACTCTCGGATCATCGTGGCTTGTTGTTCGAGATGCTTAGCTGCTTTGAAGTGCTCGGCAACCGCTGAGTCGTCCTGCGGCAGGAAGCTGCTCAGCACGTTCCCCGTGTTCAGCGCCCGGTCCAGGCGCCACGCGTCCTCCTTCGACGGGATGCGGCGGCCCGCCTCGATGTGGGCGATGTGGGAGCGGGTCATCATCGCCGCGTCTGCCAGTTGCTGTTGTGTCATGCCGGCCAGCTCGCGCTGTTCGCGGAGCCAGTCCCCGTAGGCGGTGCCCATTTCGTCAACTCCCCTGTGACGAATGTGTTGTCACGCTCTGTGCACTGGCGAGGCTAGCGCCGTGACCCAACGCTAGGGGGGTGTACGGAGAAAGACTCCCGCGTCCGGTGAACCGGCCGGGGTCTGGCCACCGCCCTTTGGAGGTTGACGACTTGAGGAACACGATCGGCTGCTACGACCCCGACAATCCCCAGCGGCCGGGCTCCGGGCTGCGGCTGCTGCCGTGGGCGTCGCTCGCGGGGAACCCGTGCTTCCTGCGGAGCGACGACGCCGGCGGCGGCTATCTCGCCCGGAAGGCCGACCTGATGGAGGCGGAGCAGATGCGTGAGGGGGCCGCCGTACTCCACGACGCCGGGGAGGTGTTGGAGGATCCGGCGGCCGGACCGCTCACCCTCCGGGTCACGCTGTTGCGGACCACGATGGCGCTCGGCGATGTCCTGCGCATCGCCGACAGCCGGGGCGGGCGGCTGCCCGTACCGAAGGACGGTCGGGAATAGGACCCGTTCGCCCACGAGGCGGACTCACCCGGTGATCGAGGCCCGGAAGTGGTACCGGTCGCCGCGGAAGACCGCGGCGGTGAGCTCCAGGGGCTGACCGTTCTGGTTGAAGGCGAGCTGGGTGGCGACCAGGACGGGGGTCGCATCGGTGATTTCGAGCAGCTTTCCCTCCTCCTCCGTGGGATGCCGGGCCTCCACCGAGTAGTCGGCGACCTTGGGCAGTTGGGGCGGGTCGGCGCGGCGGAGGCTGGCGAACAGGGTGTCCTTGGTGAAGTCGGTCTCCGCCAGCTGCGGGCACAGCCCGAGGGGCAGCCGGTTGTGCTCCAGCACGACGACGATGTCGTCGAGGAAGCGGAGCCGGCGCATCTCGAAGAGCGCGGCCCCCGGGGTGACGCGCAGCAGTTCGGACTCCTGGACGGTGGCCGCCCGGACCCGGGATTCCAGGACCTCGTCGCGGAGCCGGAAGCCGTACTGCTCGGCGTAGTCGGCGAAGCCCTGCACCGTCTGGCCGCCCCCGGGGGCGGCGGACGGCCGGGGGGCCGGGACCGCGCCCTCGTAGCCCTGGGCGAGGAACCATCCGCGGGCCGGTGCGGACTCGATGATGTCGCGCTCGGCCAGTTCGCCGAGCGCGCTGCGCAGGGTGACGCGCGAGACGCCGTACCGGCCGGCCAGCAGCCGCTCGGACGGCAGGCGGTCCCCGGGCCGGGCGCCGCCGGCGGTGATGTCGTCCAGGAGGCGTCCGGCGATCCGGGAGTACAGGGGCAGGGAGTCGCCGCCCAGGAGGCCCTGCGGGAGAGCGTTGTCCGATGGCATACCAGATATATACCAGTTTGGTGCATGCCAGTTCAATACCAGAATCGGGCCATTGACGACCAAAGTGCATACCAATAGCATTCCGGTGTCGTTTCCGGAGGCATACGTTCCGATTTGGGCCGCGCGCTCTTCGGTGAACCTTGGAGCGGATCATGTGGAACCCCTTGGACGGAGTGGTGCGAGACCAGAAGGCGGGTGAGCCGCGCGGCATCACCTCCGTGTGCTCGGCCCACCCGCTGGTCATCGAGGCAGCCGTGCGCCAGGCGCTCGCCTCGGGAGGCACCCTGCTGGTGGAGGCCACCTCCAACCAGGTCGACCAGTACGGCGGGTACACCGGCATGCGGCCGGCGGACTTTCGCGCGCTGGTGCACGGCACGGCCACCGCACACGGCCTGCCGCCGGACCGGATCGTGCTCGGCGGGGACCATCTGGGGCCGAACCGGTGGCGCGCGCAGCCGCCGGAGCAGGCGATGGCCGAAGCGGAAGCCCTCGTCGCGGCCTATGTCCGGGCCGGCTTCACGAAGATCCACCTCGACTGCAGCTTCTCCTGCGCCGGCGACCCCGCAGCGCTGACGGACGACATGGTCGCCGAGCGCACCACACGCCTGGTGGCCGTGGCCGAGCACGCCGCGGGCCGCTCCGCCGCCGCCCTGCGCTATGTCATCGGTACCGAGGTGCCGGTGCCCGGCGGGGCGCACGAGACGCTGGACGGTGTGGCGCCCACCAGCCCCCGGGCCGCCCGCCGCACCCTTGCGCGCCATCGCGACGCCTTCGCGGCGCACCGCGTCGCCGGTGCCTGGCCCCGGGTGATGGCCCTGGTCGTGCAACCGGGCGTCGAGTTCGACCACCGCCACGTCGTCGACTACCGGCACGAGCGGACGACCGAACTGCGGGACGTGCTCGCCGGTGAGCCGCACATGGTCTTCGAGGCCCACTCGACGGACTACCAGACCGCCGAGGGGCTGGCCGCCCTCGTAGCGGACCACTGGGCCGTGCTCAAGGTGGGCCCCGGTCTGACGTTCGCGCTGCGCGAGGCCCTGTTCGCACTGGCCGCCATCGAGGACGAACTCCTCGACCCGCAGGCGCGATCCGGGCTCCCCGAGGTCGTCGACCGCCGGATGCGCGACGACCCTTCCGAGTGGGCGGGCTACTACGAGGGGGGCGCCGCCCAGCAGCGGCTGGCCCGGCGCTACAGCTACAGCGACCGCATGCGCTACTACTGGCCCGACCCCGAGATCGCCGCCGCACAGGACCGCTTGTTCGCCCACCTCTCGGCCGTCACCATCCCCCTTCCCCTGGTGAGCGCCCATCTGCCCGAGCAGTACCGGCGGGTGCGGACCGGGACCCTGAACCTGACGCCCCGGGAACTGGTCGTCGACCGGATCCGGGACGTCCTGCGCGACTACGACCACGCATGCCGGGTCCGAGACGAGGAGTACGTGTGACCACCTCCACCCCCCACGCGTCGCCCCGGGGCGACGGAGCCGACCACACGGTCGCGGAGATCGCCCAACAGCCCGCGGTGTGGCGCGAGATCGATGCGCTCCTCGCCGGCGCACGGGCCGAACTGGACGCCTTCCTCGGCCCGCTGCTCGGCGAGAAGGACCTGCGGATCGTCCTGACCGGAGCCGGGACCTCGGCCTTCGCCGGGGAGGTCGTCCGGGCGGCGCTGGCCGAGGCCACCGGGCGGCGCGTGGACGCGGTGTCCACCACCGACATCGTCGCGGACCCCTACGCGGCCTTCCCGGAGGACGTCCCCACCCTGCTGGTGTCCTTCGCACGGTCCGGGGACAGCCCGGAGAGCGTCGCGGCCACCCGCCTCGCCGAGCAGGTCCTGCACCGCGTGCACCACCTCGTCGTCACCTGCAACAGCGGCGGGCAGCTGGCCCGGACGCACCGGGAGCACCCCGCGTCGCACGTGCTGCTGATGCCGGCCGCGGCCAACGACCGGGGCTTCGCCATGACATCGAGCTTCACCGGCATGCTGGTGGCGTGCCTGCTCGCCTTCGGCGCGCTCGACACCGACGGCGTCGAGGTGGCGGCCGCGGCGGCCGAGCACCTCACCACCGGGAGCCTGGACCGGGACATCGACACCCTGCTGGCCCGCCGGCCCGAGCGGGTGGTCTACCTCGGCAGCAGCAGTGCGCTGAAGGGGCTGGCCCAGGAGTCCGCGCTGAAGCTGCTGGAGCTGACCGGGGGCGCGCTCGTCGCGTCCGCGGAGTCCGCGCTGGGCTTTCGGCACGGCCCCAAGTCGGTGCTGAACGCGCGCACGGCCGTCCTCGTGTACGTCTCCAACGACCCCTACACACGCCGCTACGACCTCGACATCATCGCCGAGCTGCGCGCGGGCCCGGCACCCGGCAGCGTCGTGGCCGTCACCGCGTCCCCCGACGGGCTGCCGGAGGACGGCAGTTGGCTGCTGCCCGGGCTCGCCGACGCCGACGACGCCACCCTGGCCCTGCCCGCCGTGATCACCGCACAGCTGATCGCGCTGCGGTCCTCCCTGGCGCACGGCATCCGGCCCGACAACCCGTTCCCGTCGGGAGAGGTGAACCGCGTGGTGCGGGGCGTGACCGTGCACCCGCTCCCCGGCGGTCGGGACGACCTCGCGTAACCGCGTGCCGGGAAAGCCGAACGGAGGAGCAATGATGTTTCTGGGTGTGGACGGCGGAGGCACCAAGACGGCCTTCTGCCTGATCGACAGCGCGGGCGCCGTCCGGGCCCGGGCGCTGGGTGACGGCGCCTACTACTTCGCGGACCGGGCCACCGGTGGCGTCGACCACGTCGTACGGGTCCTCGAACGGGGCATCGGTGCCGTGACCGGGGCAGCCGGCCTCACCCCCGCGGACATCGACCACACCTTCCTGGGCCTGCCCGGGTACGGCGAGGTCCCCGGTGACCTCGCCGCGCTGGACGCCGCCCCCGGCCGGGTGCTGGGGCACCGGCGCTACACGTGCGACAACGACATGATCTGCGGCTGGGCCGGTTCGCTGGGCGCCGTGGACGGGATCAACGTCATCAGCGGCACCGGCTCGATGGCGTACGGCGAGCGGCGGGGCCGCGGGGTGCGCACCGGCGGCTGGAGCGAGCTGTTCGGCGACGAGGGCTCGGCGTACTGGATCGCCACCCGGGCGCTGAACGTGTTCTCCCGGATGAGCGACGGCAGGCTGCCCGAGGGACCGCTCGCGGACCTGCTGCGCCGCGACCTCGCGCTGACCGCGGACCTCGAAGTGATCGATATCGTGCTCAACCGCCGGCAGGGGCACCGCAGCGAGATCGCCGCGCTGACCCCGGTCGTGATCGAGGCGGCCGGGGCGGGTGACACGGCGGCCGCCGCCCTCCTCACCGAGGCCGGCGGCGAACTGGCCCTGCTGGTGGACAGTGCCCGGCGCCGCCTGGGCTTCTCCCGTGACGAGACGACCCCGGTCTCCTACTCCGGCGGGGTCTTCCGCTCGGCCCGGGTGCGCGAGGCGTTCGCTGCCGCGCTCGGGAACGGCGCGGCGGCGTACGAGCTGCGCCGCCCCCTGTTCGAACCGGTGGTGGGCGCCGCGCTCTACGCGGCCAAGCTGGCCGGCGCCCCTCTCGGCACCGAGGCGCTGGCCGCCCTGCGCGCCGCCTCGGACCCCACCACCGCGGAGGTCGGCCATGACGACGCGTGACAAGAACAGCTGGATCCTCTGGGCGGGACTGCTGGTGCTGTTCTGGGGAGTCTGGGGGGCGTTCTCCAACGAGCCCGGCGAGCGGTACGGCTACCCGAACGAGATGGTCTACGTGATCTGGGCGTTCACCATGCTCGTCCCGTGCACGATCGCGCTGCGCCGCGGACGGTTCGACCGCCGCCCCGTCGCCGCGGTGTACGGGCTCGCGGCCGGGCTCACCGGAGCGGGCGGTCAGCTCCTGCTGTTCCAGGCGCTGTCCGACGGCCCCGCGTATCTGATCTTCCCCGTGGTCTCGCTCTCCCCGGTGATCACCGTCCTGATGGCCGTCGCGCTGCTCCGCGAGCGGATCGGGAAGCTCGCCGTCACCGGCGTGATCGCCGCCTTGGTCGCCATCGTGCTGCTCAGCATCCCCGCGGGCGCCGGGGGTTCGGCCGCCACCGGCTCCTGGTTGGCGCTGGCCGTGCTCGTCTGCGTGGCCTGGGGGTCGCAGGCGTTCTTCATGCGCAAGGCCGCACTCGCCGGGGTCAACGAGGCCACGACGTTCGGTTGGATGACCGTCAGCGGGCTGCTCCTCGTGCCGGTCGCCGTCCTCATCATGGGCGGGCTGCCCGACGCCCCCTGGCAGGCCCCGGCGCTCACCGCCGGCACCCAGATCCTGAACGCCGTGGGCGCACTGTTCCTGGTGATGGCGCTCAGCCGCGGCAAGGCCAGCGTCGTCGCGCCGATCACCAACGCCCTGGCGCCGGTCCTCACGATCGTGCTGTCCCTGCTGGTCTACCGGACGCTGCCGACGATCTGGGCGACGGTCGGCATCGTGCTCGCCCTCGGCGGATCGACGCTGATGGTCTACGCCGACGAGAAGCGCGGGGACACCGCCGAGCCCACCGAGCCGTCGGCCGCCGGCCCCTGAGCCGCCGCCCGCTCGGCCCCGCACGTCGAGCCTTCCCCGTACGAGGAGTACGCCATGCCCCTGGTCCCCACCGGAGACCTCGTCGGCCGAGCCGCCGGGCGCGGCTGCGTCGCCGCGTTCAACGCCATCACCCTGGAGCACGCCGAGGGCATCGTGTCGGGCGCCGAGACCGCCGGCCGGCCGGTCATCCTGCAGATCAGCGAGAACGCCGTGCGCTACCACGGCGGCCGGCTCGCGCCCCTCGCGCTGGCGACCGCCTCGATGGCCCGCACGGCGGCGGTCGGCGTCGCGCTGCACCTCGACCACGTCACCGACATCGGCCTGCTGCACCAGGCGGCCGCCACCGGCTTCTCCTCCGTCATGTTCGACGCCGGGGCGCTGCCCTACACCGACAATCTCGCCGCCACCGCCGCGGCGGCACGGTGGGCGCACGAGGCCGGCCTGTGGATCGAGGCCGAACTGGGGTACGTGGGCGGCAAACCCGACTCCCCCGCGAGCGCACACGCCGACGGGGTCCGCACCGACCCGGCGGAAGCCGCCGAGTACGTGGCGCGCACCGGGGTGGACGCCCTGGCGGTCGCGGTGGGCAACAGCCACGCCATGACACGGCGGTCGGCGCACCTGGACCACGCGCTCATCGCCCGCCTCCGGGAAGCCGTCCCGGTCCCGTTGGTGCTGCACGGCTCGTCCGGCGTTCCCGACGCGGAACTCCGCGCCGCGGTCCACTCCGGCATGACGAAGATCAACATCGGCACGGCGCTCAACGTCTCGCTGACCCACACCGTCCGCGACGTGCTGCGTGAGGAGCCGGCGCTGACCGATCCGCGCCGCTACCTCGGCCCCGCCCGGGACGCCGTGGCGACCACCGTGCGAGACCTCCTCACCGCGCTGGCGGCCTGATCCCGCACCCCGTCGGTTCAGGGCCGCCGGAGGAATGCGAGGGCCGTCAGTAAACCATCATTTCGCTGTCACGGAGCCATCACGCGGCTGACCCTACGGTGGCTTTATCAATCTGCACACGCACGGAATTCCAGCGTGCCGGCAAGGGAGAGCGGACATGAATTTCACGCACGGAAAGAGCGGGTCCGGCCTGCCTCGTACGGTCCTGCGGGGCGCCACCGCACTGGGCGTACTGGGGGTGTTGTCGGGAGTCACCGTCGTACCGGCACACGCGAGTGCCCCGGGCACGCCGAAAGAGCTGGCGTCGTTCTACGGGCAGAAAATCAACTGGACGGCGTGCCGGGCCGACAAGGAGGCGCAGTGCGCCTCGATCAGCGTCCCGCTGGACTACAAGAACCCGAAGGGCGAGAAAATATCGGTCACCTTCAGCCGCCTGAAGGCCACCGGGAAGCGCCGGGGAGTGCTGTTCTACAACCCCGGCGGGCCGGGTGGCTCCGGGCTGAAGATTCCGGACAACATCAGGAAGAGTTCACTGCGCGGCACTTACGACCTGATCGGTTTCGATCCCCGGGGTACGGGCGAGTCCGCCCCGCTGTATGCCCCGCTGGACTGGGCCATGGCCACGAAGCCGTATGTCGGCTCCCGGCCGAAGCTCGACGGCCCGGGCAACGTCTTCGACAAGCAGACCGCCTGGGCCAGGGAATACATGGGGCGCATCGAGAAGAAGAACGGTGGCGCCGCGAGGGTGAAGCACTTCAACACCAGCAATACGGCCCGGGACATGGATGTCATCCGGGGCTTGCTGAACGAGAAGAAAATCAACTACCTGGGGTACTCGTACGGGACGTTCCTGGGTGCCGTGTACGGAAGCCTGTACCCCGCCCGCCTCGACCGGTCGGTCCTGGACTCCGCCGTACCTCCGTCCGGCATGGGGCAGACCTACGGCGAGCTGCAGTCACAGGATGGCCTGCGCACCGTGGCGGAGTGGGCGCGGTGGGCCGGACAGCGGGACCGGACGTTCCATCTCGGGACGTCCCGAGCCGACGTGCTCGACACCGTTGCGAAGGTATCTCAGAAGCTGGGGCAGGAGGGTGCCCAGGAATTCGACGCCACCATGACGTCGGACGCGCACGACATATCACAGTGGGCCGACTTGGCGAAAATGGTCGGCGACCGGAGGGACCACCCCGAGAAGGCCGCGAAGAAGACCGCGAAGAACGCGACCGGGAGCGCGAAGGAAGAGTGGTCGGTCAGGAGCAACGAAATTGTCTCGTCCGAGTGGCAGTGGTCCAGCGATCCCGAGTCCTATCGCGCGAAGGCACGCGAGATGCTCAACAAGCACGACTACGGGCGGGACATGAGCGCCTATCTGCCCACCGCCTCGACCTTCCGGGGATTCACCCCGCCGGAGCCGCCCAGGATCACACGGCGCGGATATCCGACGAAGGGGCTGGTCGTGCAGGCGGGGCGGGACAACAGGACGCCCTTTGCGGGCGGGCGGGAGATGGCGAAAACCCTCGACGACACCCTCATCACCGTGAAGAACGCCCCCGATCACGAGCAGTACCTTTCACGGGACAACGCGGCCGTCGACAAGCCGGTCACCGACTACCTCCTGAACGGAACCATCCCGTCCGGAAACCCGGTGGTCGACGGAAAGAAGTCCTACCCGGACATTCCCGCGGACTGAATCGCGCCGCCTTCCGCCCCACCACACGGGCCTACGCCGTCCCGACCCGCCGCAGCGCCCACACCTCCGGTGCGCCGAGGTCGTCGTAGAGGCGGTCGCGCTGGTCGGGGCCGAGGGTCGTTGCGGCCGCGGCGAGTGTGGCGCCGGCCTGTTCCGGCGCGCTGTCGACGACCTCGCGCATGATCGCCGCACGGTCCGCGGGCGGCAGGGCGGGCAGCATGCGCCGCAGGTCGGTGAGGGCCTCCTCGGGGGTCCGGGAGGAGTGGAAGGCATCGAACACGGCGCGCAGCTCCTCCTCGCTCGCGGACTGCCACAGCGCCGGCATCGCGACCGTCTCCTCCAGGTGCAGATGCGCGAGGTAGGCGCTGATCACCTCGCCGAGCGCCAGGTACAGCGCGTGCCGGGCGTCCGGGAGGGCGTCGGCGGCGGTGCCGGGCAGGGCCCGCGCCCGCTCGTCCAGGGCGGCGAAGGTGGCGTCGAGGCGGACGTGCTCGGCCTCCAGCGCGTCGGCCGCCTCCGGCGCCCGCTCCCGGAGCAGCCGGTGGATGTAGGTGTCCTCGTGGTCGGCGTGCTCGCGCAGCTCCTGCGTCATGGCGAGGCAGCGGTGCGCCTGCTCGGCGGCGGCGCCGCCGCGGGACATGTCCGCGGCGCCGAGTTCGACGGCGAGCGTGAACAGCCGCGCCCGCTGCCCCATGTGTACGTTCCGGTAGAGATCGGTCCTGGGCATGGCCTGTCCTTCGGGTCGCCATTCGGGTACGATGACAACATGTTGCTTCACTAGCAATGTGTTGTCAAGAGAGGTGGCGTGCCATGCCGAACGAGGTGCCGCAGACGGTGCCGGACGAGACCGCCCTGCTGATCGCCGATGTCTTCGAGGCGGCCGGGGCCCTGCGGCGGCTGGGCGAGCGGACGGCCGGCGCGGAGGGGCTCACCCAGGCCCGGTGGCAGCTGATGAGCGTGGTGTCCGAGGACTCGCTCACCGTTCCGCAGGCCGCGCGCCGGCTGGGCGTCAGCCGCCAGAACATCCAGCGGGTCGCCAACGACCTGGTGGCGTTCGAGCTCGCCGCGTACGCGTCCAACCCGGATCACCGCGGCTCGCCCCTGCTGGCCCTGACACCACGCGGCGCGGAGGCGCTCGCAAGGGTCACCGACCGGGCGACGGCCACCCACCGCACGCTCTTCGCCGACCTGCCGGACGAGGAGATCGCGGCCACCCGGGCCTCGCTGCGCCGGCTGCTGACCGCGCTCGACCGTCACGAGGGGGCGGCGGGCAAGCGGTAGGCACCCGCGGCGAGTTCGCCGGCTCCCGGCCGCCCCCGGCGAAAATTAATGTGTGCATCGGGCAACCGGTTGGCAGGCTGGGGGGATGACTCGCGAGCACGCCCCCGACCCCGGCTCCTCCGACCCGCCCCAGGCGCCGGGCTGGAGCACCACGCCCCTCACCGCGGACCTGCTGCGCGGCGCGCTCGATCTGGAGCGGACCGCGCACGGCCTGCTGCCGCACCGGCTGCCGGCCCGGGCCCGCGCGCAGTGCGACGACGGCCAGCTGGCCTCGGCCGAGGCCCAGGCCTCGGGCGTCCGGCTGGTGTTCCGGACCCGGGCCACCGCCGTCGAACTGGACACGCTGCGCACCAGGATCGAGTACCGGGGCGCCCCGCCGCGCCCGGAGGGCGTCTACGACCTGCTCGTGGACGGCCGCCTGGCCGGCCAGGGCGGCGGGACCGGCGGAAACGTCAGGATGGTGGACATGACCACCGGGTCCGTGGACGTCCGGCCCGGACCGGTCGGCACCGTGCGGTTCAGCGGTCTGCCCGAGCGGGTGAAGGACGTCGAGATCTGGCTGCCGCACAACGAGGTGACCGAGCTGGTCGCCCTGCGCACCGACGCCCCCGTCGAGGCCGTGCCGCGGGGGGACCGCAAGGTGTGGCTGCATCACGGGAGTTCGATCAGCCACGGGTCGAACGCCGCGAGCCCCACCACGACCTGGCCGGCGCTGGCCGCCTCCCTCGGCGGGGTCGAACTGATCAACCTCGGCCTGAGCGGGAGCGCCCTGCTCGACCCGTTCACCGCCCGCGCCCTGCGGGACACCCCGGCGGACCTGATCAGCATCAAGATCGGCATCAACCTGGTCAATGCCGATCTGATGCGGCTGCGCGCCTTCACCCCGGCCGTGCACGGCTTCCTCGACACCGTCCGCGAGGGGCACCCGGACACGCCGCTGCTGGTCGTCTCCCCGATCCACTGCCCGATCCACGAGGACGCCCCCGGCCCCAGCCTCCCGGACCTGAGCAACCTCGGTGGCGGCGAGCTGCAGTTCCGGGCGGCGGGGGATCCCGCGGAGCGGGCCCCCGGGAAGCTGACGCTGGGCGTCATCCGCGCCGAGCTGGCCCGGATCGTGAAACAACGGGCGGCCGAGGACCCGCACCTGTCCTACCTCGACGGGTGCGCCCTCTACGGCGAGGCGGACTTCGCCGAACTGCCGCTGCCCGATCAGCTCCACCCGGACGCGGCCACCCACCGCCGCATCGGCGCACGCTTCGCCGAACTGGCCTTCCAGGGCGGCGGACCGTTCGCCGGCCCGGCCGCCTGAGACACCCCGGTGGTGGGCGGCGCGCCGGCCCGGCGGTCAGCGCCGGCCGGCGGTCAGCGGGCCAGCCCCGCCTGGGCGAGCGCGCTGCCCACCATGTCCGCGCAGTGGTTCAGCTTGTTGCGGATCCGTACCGTGGCGGCCGGGGCTCCGGTCGTGGCGGCCAGCCCCAGGCCGTTGGTCTCGGCTTCCATGACCAGCCGGTCGCCCTGCACGGACAGGCTCATGCAGAGCCGGCCGGTGAAGAGCTTGCTGCGGACCTCGTTCTCGCCCTCGCGCACCTCCGCGCTGCTGTTGGTCTGCGGCACCCAGTGGTAGCCGTGCCGCTCCAGCGCCGCGCGGGCGACACCCAGGGCCTCCTGCGGCGCGGCTCCCGCCGTCAGTGTGATCTCTCGATTGCGCACGAACCCTCCGTCTGCTGTCAGCTCCGCCTGCGAATTCACTCGTATCCTGCGATGCCGCTGTTCGTGCCGGGGCGTACATTTCCGGGAGGGTTTCAGAATTCCGCACGAACTTCTGACCTCGAATTACTTTCTCGGCCTCCCGCTCGAGAAATCCTGGTCCCGGAAATCTGTCAACCCGTCATGCACCGCATGCTGCTTACCGGCGGGCAGGAGAAAGTCGCCTGCGGCAGGGGCGTTCGGTGGCACACTCCGGCACGGCGGAGGTCGGGCGTCCGGGGCACCGATCCCGGCTGAACACACCGCGACCGGAGGCTCTGCACGCCTTCCGGCTCCTTTCGCAGCCTACGGCGGGACTCTTAGGTGATTCCCTAGAGCGGGCCGGTGAACAATCCAGGCGAGTGCAGCTCGCCTGGATTGCGTCATTCACTCCGCCCTCGCCGGCTGCCCACCTTCCCTCCGACGTACAGGAGATCGGCATGCGCAAAAACCTCAGGCGCCTCACCCTCGTGGCAGCGATCGGCGGCCTCGGCCTGCTCGCCGTGCCCGTGCAGTCCGCGGCGGCCGCCACCCCCGCGTCTGCGTCGGCCGCGACCGGCCGCGTCGAGTGCGCCATGTCCTGGAAGGGCGGCTCCACGATCACCTACTGGGCCGACGCGAGCCAGGGCTGCTGGGTGGGCGGCACGGTCATCGCCACCAGCCCGTAACGACAACGCCGCACGCCGACGGTCCACTTCGAGACCCTCGGCCGGCTTCCCCCGACCCTCACGCCTACCGGCCGCCGCTCCGGCCCCTCCGCACCGGCCCTTCCCCGCCACCCGGCACGGAGGGGCCGGTTCCGTATTCCGTCCACCGGGCCGCGGACGAAAACGCGTCACCCCGTGAACGGAACGGGCCTTCCCGTGGACCGACCGGAAAGGCCACCCGGAATCCGCACCCGCAATTCACTCCGCTCTCAGCGCGTTTCCGGCGGACGCGCCCCGCGGCCCCAACGCGCCGTGATCCCCCCATAGGCCATCGCCCGCCGGAGCGCTATGGTCATTTCACCAGGAACGTAACGGGGGAGGGCCGCCGCCGATGGCACAGGACGATGCCGTGATCGGCTGTACGGGAGTGCTGTTGATCGGCACACGTGGAGCCGCTGGTCCCGGTGAGGTCCTGGTGCGCGTCAGGGGCGGCACGGAGGCCTTTCTCGCCTGGTCCGCCGAGCCCCTTCCGGTAGGGGCCACCGTGCTCGTGATCGAGTCCCGTGGCAGTCGCCAGGTCGACGTCATGGAGTGGGCGGATCCGTTGGACGCGTTGCCCGGCGATGCCGGCGACGCCGGTTGAGGAGACGAAGGATGTTCGGTTACCGCGTTCCTGCCCCCGATCAAGCGATGCTGATCTCGGGAGGCAGGCGTGGACAGGGGGGCGCGCCGTTCCGAGTGGTCACCGGACACGGCAAATTCGTGCTGCCGGTCTTCCGCAAGGTCCGCTTCCTGACGCTCGCCATGTGCGAGGCGGAGGTCTCGGAGACCTGTGTGACCCGGCAGGGCATCGCGCTGACGGTGCGCGCGGTGATCGCGTTCAAGGTCGGCAACGACACCGAGAGCGTGGTCAACGCCGGCCAGCGGTTCCTGTCCGACCAGGACCAGATGTCGGTCCTGACCGGCCGGATCTTCGCCGGCCATCTGCGGTCCATCATCGGCTCGATGACGGTCGAGGAGATCGTCACCGAACGCCAGAAGCTGGCCACCGAGGTCCTGGAGACCTCCAAGACCGAGATGGCGAAGATCGGTCTGATCGTCGACTCGCTGCAGATCCAGTCGATCGACGACGGCGAGACCGGCTACATCGAGGCGATGTCCGCCCCGCACAAGGCGGCCATCCAGCGGCAGGCGCAGATCGCCCAGGCACAGGCCACCCAGGCCTCGGCCGAGGCGGAGCAGGAGGCCGTCCGTAATCAGGCGGAGTACTCCCGGCAGACCGCCGTGGTCCAGGCCGAGTACGCCGCCGAGGTGGACCGCGCCAAGGCCCGGTCCGCGCAGGCCGGTCCGCTGGCGCAGGCCCACGCCCAGCAGGAGGTCCTCGCGGCCCGTACCGAGCTGGCCGAGCGCGCGGCCCTGCTGCGTCAGCAGGAGCTGGTGGCCGAGGTCGTCAAGCCCGCCGAGGCGGAGGCCGAGCGCATCCGGCTGCTGGCCCTGGCCGAGGCCGAGCGGATGAAGATCCAGGCCGAGGCGGCCGCCTCGCACGACCGCGTGGCCCTGGACCGGATGCTCATCGACCAGCTCCCGCAGATCGTCAAGGAGGCCTCCGCGGGCCTGGCCAACGCCAACGTCAACGTCCTCAACGGCACCGACGGCCTCGGTGAGATCGCCGCGGGCCTGGTCGGCCAGGGCCTGACCATCCTGGACTCGGTCCGCCGCAACCTCGGCACCCCCGAGGCGGACCACTCCGCCGACCGCAACGGCACCACCGGCAAGGACAACGGCCACAGCGGCCGCGTCGAGATCGAGTGACACCGGACGGGGTGGGGCCCTGCCCCACCCCGCTCAGGAGCGCCCGTGCTTCTCCCGGGCGTGCGCCACCAGATGGTTGAGCACGGCGACGGTGGTGGCGATGTCGGCGTCGTCGAAGCCGGCCAGGGCCTCGTGCAGACCGGCCTGGCTGGTCTTCTGCAGCCGGTTGAGGATGGCCTTGCCGTGCGGGGTGATCGCCACCTTCCGGGCCCGGCGGTCGAGGGAGTCCGGGGTCCGGGCGACCAGGTCCTGGGATTCCAACTGGCCGATCTGGCGCGTGACATGGGGCGGTTCGACCATCAGCAGGTCGGCCAGATCGCCGACCCGGCTGACGCCCCCGCTGTCCTCCAGGGCCATCAGCAGCCACAGATCGGACCGTGCCGCGGTGACCCCCGCCCGGGCGGCCTGGCGTTCGTGCGCCCGGGAGCGGGTGAGCAGATAGGACAGCGTGGCCAGCACTCTTTGCAGCGCGGCGGTGGGGTCCTGGTCTCTTCCGGGGTCCGGCATGCAGGCACTTTAGCCGTCCATGGGGCGCCGGAAACCCCGCCGCCCCGACCCGCTCCGGGCCGGGTCCCCGCTCGGTTTGAGCCAACCTCGCACGGTCCCCGATCTCCCCTTCCCTCCCCCGTCCGCGGTGAGTTAGCGTTCCCATAGTTGCTTAACTTAGGTAACTACTTACGCCCAGCAGACCCCATCGAGGAGTGGCGCCACCCGCACCGACTGCCACGGCAGTGCCGTGACCCGTACGTGGAAGGACCCGCCGCATGACGACCGCAGAACGCATCGACACGGACCCCGGCACCGGACCGGGCACGCCCCTCCCCTCCCTCGGCGTCCCGGCCGCGCGGGCCGCCGGCTGCCCCTTCGACCCGGCACCCGGCGTCGCACGGGCCCTCCGGGAGGAGCCGGTCACCCGGGCGACACTGTGGGACGGCTCCTCCTGCTGGCTGGTGACCCGGCATCAGGACGTACGGCAGGTCCTCGGCGACCCGCTGTTCAGCGCCGACGCGACCCGTCCCGGCTTCCCGTTCTTCACCGCCGGCGGGCGGGAGATCATCGGCACCGACCCGACCTTCCTGCGCATGGACGACCCCGGGCACGCCCGGCTGCGCCGGATGCTCACCGCGGACTTCATGGTGAAGAAGATGGAGGCGATGCGCCCCGAGGTGCAGCGCCTGACCGACGAGCTGCTCGACCGGATGACCGAGGGCCGCACCTCGGGTGATCTGGTGGCCGAATTCGCGCTGCCGCTGCCGTCGTTGGTGATCTGTCTGCTGCTCGGCGTCCCGTACGAGGACCACGAGTTCTTCCAGCGGCACAGCGGGATCCTGCTCAACCTCCGCTCGACGCGCGAGGAGGTACGGGCCGCACAGGACGAGCTGGTGGGGTATCTGGTCCGGCTCGCCGACGCCAAGCGGGCGGAGCCGGACGACGCGATCATCAGCCGGCTGGTCGCCCGCGGCGATCTGACGTCGGCCGAAATCGCCGCCATGGGACGGCTGTTGCTGATCGCCGGCCATGAGACCACGGCCAACATGACCGCGCTGTCCACCCTCGTCCTGCTGCGCAACCCCGAGCAGCTGGCCCGGCTGCGCGAGGACCCCTCGCTGATCAAGGGCGCGGTGGAGGAGCTGCTGCGCTATCTGACGATCGTGCACAACGGCCTGCCCCGGGTCGCCACCCAGGACGTCCGGGTCGGTGACGTCACCATCCGGGCCGGTGAGGGCGTGGTGTGCACCCTCAACACCGCCAACCGCGACGAGGACACCTTCCCCGGGGGCGACGGGCTCGATGTCGGCCGCGACGCCCGCCGCCACGTGGCCTTCGGTTTCGGCATCCATCAGTGCCTGGGGCAGCCCCTGGCCCGCGTGGAGCTCCAGATCGCCCTGGAGACGCTGCTGCGCAGGCTGCCGGGGCTGCGGCTCGACATCCCCTTCGAGGACGTCCCGTTCCGTCACGACATGGGGATCTACGGGGTGCACGCGCTGCCCCTCGCCTGGTGAATCATCGCCCGCCGCCGGAACCCACCGGCCCCCGCCGTCCCTCCGTCCTCCCGTCACCACCCGTCCGCCCCGGCCCCAGGACAGCCGGGCAGTCCGACCAGGAGAGAACCATGCGCGTGCTCATCGACCAGGACAAGTGCTGCGGCGCCGGAAGCTGTGTGCTGTCCGCGCCCGATGTCTTCGACCAGCGTGACGAGGACGGCATCGTCGTCCTGCTGAACGCCGAACCGCCCGCCGCGCTGCACGAAGCGGTCGAGGAGGCGGCGGCGATCTGCCCGGCCGCCGCGATCACGGTGGAGCAGACCGAGCGGGTCTGACGCTCCCCGCCGGAGGCGCGGGCCGGCACGGCCCGCGCCTCCGGTCCGGCCCCGAGCGGGCGCCGGGCGCCCTACGGCTGCGGCACCAGTCCGTCCTCGACGAGTCCGGCCAGCACCGCCTCGCCCAGTGCCTGCACCGCGGACTGCGGCCGCACCATCACCGTGAACTCCTTGATCCGGCCCGCCTCGTCGAACTGCAGCAGATCGATGCCGTGGATCTGCTTGCCGCGCACGGTGGCCCGGAAGATCAGGATCACCGACTCGGCGGTGCCGCCGTCCGCACCCGCCGCCGTCTGCGCGCTGCCCGCCAGCTCGCCGACGTAGTGGAAGTCCTCGAAGGTGCGCAGCAGCACCCCGAACAGCCCGAGTACCATCGGCCGCCCCTCGAACGGGGTGAACTTCACCGGGCTGTAGAGGCGGACGTCCTCGGTGAACAGCTCGTCCAGCGCGCTCAGTTCCCGTTCCTCCACCGCCGCCTTGAAGCGGTCCGCGGTCGTCCCCATGAGCTTCCTCCTCGCCTCGGCCGGGCAGCGAACCGGCCGGGACCGGATGTGGTCCCGGCGCTCGGCCCCGCGCTCCCATAGTCACGACTATGATTAGTCATATTCTTGAGTATGGGAAGGGGTGGCCGGGGAGATGGCTCTCAAGCACGCGGTGCTGGCGGCGCTGCTCGACGGCGAGTACAGCGGCTATCAGCTGGCCAAGGCGTTCGACATCGGCGTCGCCAACTTCTGGCACGCACTGCCGCAGCAGCTCTACGCGGAGCTGGCCGGGCTGGAGGCGGCGGGGCTGGTCACCGGCCGTCAGGTGGTGCAGGAGACCCGGCCCAACAAGCGGCTGTTCTCGGTCACCGACGAGGGTCTGGCCGAGCTGGAGCGGTTCGCGGCGGCCGCGTCCCGGCCGTCCTTCATCCGCGACGATCTGCTGGTCAAGGTGCAGGCCGTGGACCACATCGACGCCACGGCGGTGCGCGCGCAGCTCACCGAGCGGGCCCGGACGGCCGCCGCCAAGGTCGAGATCTTCGAGCAGCTGCTGAGCCGGCTGCGCGGCGGCGCGGACGAGGCGGAGTTCCTGGCCCACGGCGCCCGGATCGGCCCGTATCTGACCTGCCTGCGCGGCCTGGGCTTCGAGCGGGAGACCCGCGACTGGTGCGAGCGGATCGCCGGCGTCCTGCGGGCGCGCGCGGACGCACCGCACCGCGCCTGACGCCCGGCGGGCCACGCCCGACGGCGCCGGCCGGTTCCACCGCCGGTTTCCCGGCCGGTCCGAACAACAACCGCGCGGGCGTCCCGCCGGAACTCCTTCGTGTGACAACGGACATCAGGGGTCGTATGCCTGGGCACCACACATTCCGCACGGAAACGGAATGAAAGGACCTGTCCCATGCGTCTTCGTCACACCGCCGCCACCGCCGTCGGCGCCCTCGCCCTGGCACTGGCCCTGCCGGCCTCCACCGCCGGCGCGTCCACCGGCCCCTTCACCTACGTGTACAACGACCCGGACGGCACCCCGCGCGTGAGCCTGCTGTCCGATCCGCCGAGCCGGGCCTGCCTCGCGCTGCCCGAGGTGACCGACTCGAACGTGCTGCCCGCGCACTCCCCGAAGAACTACACCTCGTCCGTCGCCACCGTCTTCACCGGCCCCGACTGCACCGGGAGTTCCTACACGCTGCGGCCCAACGGCGGCCGCGCCTCGGAACTGCTCAAGCTCCGCTCGGTGGTCTTCTCCTGAGCCGACGCCAGCAGCCGCAGCGCCTCGGCCGACCGCGACCCCGGCTCCGCGTGGTAGGTGATCACCTGCTGGCCGGGGTCGGCGGGCAGCGTCAGGGTCTCGCACGCCAGGGTGAGCCGTCCGGCTCGCGGATGGCGGAGCACCTTGACGCCGAAGCCCTTGTCCTGCACCTCGTGCGCGGCCCACAGCCGCCGGAACTCCGGGCTGTCGCACGAGAGTCGGCCGATCAGCCCGGCCAGCGCGGGGTCGTCCGGATGACGGCCCGCATCGCGCCGCAGATACCCGACCACGTCGGCGGCCTTGGCGTCCCAGTTCTCGTACAGCGCCCGCGCCGCCGGGTCCAGGAACACCTGCCGGGCCAGGTTGCGCTCCTCGCGCGGCAGCGCCGCGAAGTCCCCGAGCAGGGCGCGGGCCGGCCGGTTCCAGGCGAGGATGTCCAGCCGCCGCCCGATGACGTAGGCGGGGACCTGCTCCATCGCGTCGAGCAGCTGCTGCACGGCCGGGCGGACCCGCTGCGGCCGGGCGGCGGGGCGGATCCGCCGGGAGACCGGGCGGGCGAGATGGGTGAGGTGGTCGCGCTCGGCGGGGGTCAGCCGCAGGGCGTCGCCGAGGGCGTCCAGCACCGCGGCCGACACGTTGTGGCCGCGGCCCTGTTCGAGACGGATGTAGTACGCCACACTGACCCCGGCCAGCCGCGCCAGCTCCTCGCGGCGCAGCCCCGGCACCCGGCGCAGCCCGCCCTGCTCCGGCAGCCCGACGTCCCGCGGCCGCAGCCGGGCCCGGCGGGAGCGCAGGAACTCGCCGATGCCGGTGCGCGGATCCGGCTCCGCGGGCGGCTGGGTGGTTCCGTCAGTAGTAGGCACGCCATGCATAGGTTCAAGGGTGCACTGGTTGGGGCAGGCGGAGCGACGCATTCTCGGTGGCATGACCCACACCTCTGTCGCAGCTGTCCCGGCGTATGCCGCGCCCGCCCCGAAGGCACCGCTGGAGCGGATCACGATTCCGCGCCGCGCACCGGGTGCCCACGACATCGTCATCGAGATCAAGTACGCCGGCATCTGCCACTCCGACATCCACACCGTGCGCGCCGAGTGGGGCGACGGCGGGAACTTCCCGATCGTCCCCGGCCATGAGATCGCCGGTGTGGTCGCCGAGGTCGGCGCCGAGGTCACCCGCTACCGGACGGGCGACCGGGTCGGCGTCGGCTGCTTCGTCGACTCCTGCCGCGAGTGCGAGAACTGCCGGGCCGGACTGCAGCAGTACTGCACCGGCGAACTCGGCAACGTCGGCACGTACAACGCGACCGGCCGGGACGGCGAGCCCACCTACGGCGGCTACTCCACCCACCTGGTGATCGACGAGAACTACGCCCTGCGGATACCCGAGAGCATTCCGCTGGACGCCGCCGCCCCGCTGCTGTGCGCCGGGATCACCCTCTACTCGCCGCTCGCCCACTGGAAGGCCGGCCCCGGCCGGAAGGTCGCCGTGGTCGGTCTCGGCGGCCTCGGCCACATGGGCGTGAAGATCGCGCACGCGATGGGCGCGGAGGTCACCGTGCTGAGCCAGTCGCTGCGCAAGAAGGACGACGGGCTGCGGCTGGGCGCCGACCACTACTACGCGACGTCCGACCCGGCCACCTTCGAGCAGCTGGTCGGCACCTTCGACCTGATCGTCAACACCGTCTCGGCACAGCTCGACCTGAACGCCTACCTCGGGCTGCTGCGCACCGACGGCACCCTGGTGCAGCTCGGCGCTCCGGAGAGCCCGCTGCCGGTCGCGCCGTTCGCCATGATCCCGCAGCGCCGGTCGATCGCCGGCTCGATGATCGGCGGCATCCCCGAGACCCAGGAGATGCTCGACTTCTGCGGTGAGCACGGGCTGACCGCCGACATCGAGGTGATCTCCGCGGACCGGATCAACGAGGCCTACGAGCGGGTGCTGGCCAGCGACGTCCGCTACCGCTTCGTGATCGACGCGTCCACGATCTGAGCCCCGCACCCCCATCACGAACCCGTTGTACGGCCCCGCCCGGGGCGGCCCGCGTGCCGTCCCGGGCGGGGCCGTACAACGGCCGGGAAGTTTTTCCGCCGCCACCGGCAACCCCGGCCCCGGCCGCACGTCGTCACGGGTGAGGGCGCCCCCCGGGCGCCACCCCGTCGACGAACGTGGAGCAGCCGACCGTGAAGTCCATCCGTACCCCCCGCACCACCGCCGCAGCCCGGCCGTCCGCCGCCCGCCCCCTTCCCCGCGGCGCGGCCGGCGCCGGACTGCTCGCGGCGCTCGCGCTGGTCGCGCTGTCGACGGCGGCCCCCGCCCACGCCGACGCACCCAAGCCGCGGCCGCTCTCCGTCCAGGCGTCCGAGTCGCCCACCCCGCCGCCGGGCGGCGGGGTGGCGACGCCTGCCCCGTCCGGCGGCGCCACCGAGCCCCCGCGGCCCAGCGCCTCCCCCACCGCCCCGGGCCCGCGGCCGAGCAGCACCCCCGCCCACCCCGGCGCGACCCCGACCGCCCCGCCCACTCCGGCCGCCTCCGCCCCCGCCCAGGGCGCCGGCAAGGACCGCGAACTCGCCCGCACCGGGGCCTCGTCCACCACCACCATGGCGCTCGGCGGCACCGCCGCCGCCCTGATCGCCGCGGGCGGCGGCACCGTCTACGCGCTCCGCCGCCGGCGCGGCTGAACCCGCGCCCGGCCGCCGCGTCCCGAGGAAGTGATGGAGTTCTCCGCCGGTCCGCAGCTCGCCCCGGTACGGTTCGCCGTGCCGGGGCTCCGGCCTGCCCTGTGGCGGTGGCTGCTGCGCACCGTCCGCCCGGTGGCCGCCCGCCGCGACACCCCGTACGCCGGACGCCCGGCGGCCGGCGAACCGCCCGGCACCGGCGCCCGGTTGCCGGGCGCCCGGGCCGCCGTGCCGCCCGACCCGCCGCCGACGATCAGCGAGCTGTACCACGCCCACCGGCTGGCCATGGTCCGGCTGGCCGTGCTGCTCGTGGACGACCGGGCCACCGCGGAGGACGTCGTCCAGGACGCGTTCGCCGCGCTCTACAAGCGCCACGGCGAACAGCTCGGCGAGGTCGACAACGCCCTGGCCTATCTGCGCACCGCGGTCGTCAACGCCGCCCGCTCGGTACTGCGGCGCCGGCGCACCGCGCGCAACTACACCCCGCCGCACGAGGCGGACGCCCCGTCCGCCGAGGAGCGCATCGTGCTCGACGAGGAGCACCGGGAGGTGCTCGCCGCGCTGGGCGGGCTGACCGCCCGCCGCCGGGAGGTCCTCGTCCTGCGGTACTGGGGCGAGCTGACGGAGGCGCAGATCGCGACGACGCTGGGCATCAGTCGCGGCGCGGTGAAGTCCCTCGCCAGCCGCGCGCTGGACTCGCTGGAGAAGATCTTGGAGGCGCGGTCATGAACGGCCCCGGCCCGGGCACCGGCCGCACCCCGGGCCTGCCCGGCGACAGCGGCGACGGCTCCCCGCACCCCGGCGGCACGGGCTCCGTCCCCGGCGCCGCCGCCCCGCACGGCCCGGTGGAGGAGCGGCTGCGCCAGGCCCTCACGGCCCGCGCGGAGAGCATCGGCATCCGGGACCTGCGGCCCGCCGCACCCCCCGGGCCGCACCTGCGCCGCGGCCGGCTGTCCGTCCTGCGGCAGCCCCCGCTGCGCCGGTTCGGCCTGCCGCTGGCCGCCGCGGCCGCGGCCGCCGCCGTCGCGGTGGGCGTCCTGGTGGCCGCCCCGGACGGCCGGCCGGACCGGCCGGCGCCCGCCCGGCCGCCGAGCCCCGTGAGCCCCGCCCCCTCCACCGGCTCCGGCCGGACACCGACTCCGACCCCCTCCCCCAGCAGGCCGCCGGCCACCCCCCACCACGGCCCCGGCCCCTCCGGCGCACCCGCCGGCACCGCACGGCCGCACCCGCCGGGCACCGCCACGCCCGGGGCGGGCGCACGGCCGGGCGACGGCTCCTCCGCCACCCCCGATCCGCCCTCCACGCCCCCGCCGGCCGGCCCCACCCCGGAGGGCACCGGTACCGCGGGACCCCCTGCGTCCCCCTCAACTCAGGCCGTACATTGAGTGATTGATGCATACTCCACCGATCCGGCCGCCACCCCCGCACCGGGACCACGCCGGCCCGCGGCCCCCCGGCACCGGCCCGCGTTAGCCGCGCGTTAGCGGATCGCCAGCACCCACGCCGAAGGTCGTGTGCACGCCACCGTTCCGGGGGGAGCTCCCTATGCCGTTCACCGCCCTGCGCAGCCGGGCCGCCGCCGCGGGTCTGCTCGTCGCCGCCGTGTTGGCACTGGCAACGGCCTGCCACGGCTACGGCGGCCGGGCCGGCGGCCCCGTCACCGCCGTCTCACCGGCCCCCGACCACCCCGCCCCGGGAGACGGCCAGAATCCTCCCCCCGCCCCCGGCGGACCGGCGGCCTGCACCCCCGAGATGCTCAAGTTCCACGCCGGCGCGATGCCGCGGCGACACCACCGGATGCTGCTGACCGTCACCAACATCTCCGACCGGACCTGCGACTTCGCCGCCCAGCGCTACCCCCTGCTGCGGTTCGGCGACGGCCGGCGGCCCGCCCTCCCGGCGATCCCCGGCAGCCGCCCGTTCTCCCCGGTCGCCCTGAAGCCCGACGCCACCGCCTACGCCATGGTCGTCACCCGCAACGGCGGGCGGGGCGGCCCGGACCACCACCGGATCTCCCAGTTCGGCGTCGCGCTGGCCGCCCGCAGCGCCCCCGTCCAGGTCGGCCTGGACGGCCCCCCGGTCCGGGTCGACCCGCGCACCGCCACCGTCACGTACTGGCAGCCGAGCCGGGCGGCCGCCCGTCCGTGGTGAGCCCCGCGCCGTGGCGCGGGCCGGGGGAGCGGCCGCCGCATCGCGCCACGCGATAGGCCGTTCGGGTCGCTTCCGGCCATATCCTCCGGGCCGCCGCTCCCCAATGATCCAAATTTGCCACCAATGATCCTTTTGCACTGCTGCGGCATGGCTGCGCCCGGTGCCGCTCGCCCGGTAGGCTTTCCGTGTGATCTTCAAGCGCATCGGAAACGGCCGGCCGTACCCGGACCACGGCCGGGAGAGCACCCGCCAGTGGGCGGACGTCGCCCCGCGCCCGGTACGCCTCGACCAGTTGGTGACGACCAAGCAGCAGCTCGATCTGGAGACGCTGCTCGCCGAGGACTCGACGTTCTACGGCGACCTCTTCGCGCACGTCGTGAAGTGGGAGGGCGACCTCTATCTGGAGGACGGGCTGCACCGCGCGGTCCGCGCGGCCCTCCAGCAGCGCCAGGTGCTGCACGCCCGCGTGCTCGAACTCGGCTGACCCGCGGCGCCCCGCCGCCCAACAGGCCGGAAATCCCCTCTTTACGCCCGTCGACACCCAAGCCACCCTGTCCGTATTGACCCTTTTGGGTTGGGTCTCGCGCCACGCGTTGATCATCTAGTAGGCACGGACGGCCACCCGCACTACGCTGCGCCCATGAGCATGCTGACGCCCCCGGGCATGGGCGGGAAGTACCGCATCACGGGCGACAGGTATCCGCGGATGCGCCGCCCCCGCCACCGCCGCCGGATCGTCCTTTCCCTCGCCGCCACGGCCTGCGTCCTCGGCCTGGCCGCCTGGGGCTCCCTGCAGCTCATCGACGTGTTCGGCGGCCGGTCCGACACCGCCCACGCCGCCCCGGGTGAGCGGCACTGCACCGAGAGCGCCAAGGCCGGGACGGCACGGGCCCACGACGCCGCCCGCAAGCTGCCCGCGCCCGGCGCCCTGACCGTCAACGTCTTCAACGCCACCCCGCGCTCCGGGCTCGCCAAACGCACCGCGGACGAGCTGGAGAAGCGCGGCTTCAAGATCGGCAAGGTGGGCAACGCCCCCGCCGCCTACGACAAGAAGGTCAAGGGCGCCGGGATACTGCTCGGCCCCGCGGCCGCGGTCCAGGGCCCGATGAAGGTGCTCTCCACCCAGCTCGCCGGCGCGCAGCAGAAGACCGACGCCCGCAAGGGCGCCGACCTCGACCTGATCATCGGCGACACCTTCAAGAACCTCACCGCCTCGCAGGACGCCGCGAAGTCCCTTGCCCTGCTGACCCGTCCGTCCCCGGCCCCCTCCGGCGACGCCAAGTGCTGAGCGCGTACGGACGGGCCCCGCACCATGCGTGGTGCGGGGCCCGGACAGTGATCGGGTGAGCGGGGCGCGGTGGGCTCAGCCGGCCGTGCCGTACATGCGGTCGCCCGCGTCGCCCAGGCCCGGCACGATGTAACGGGCCTCGTTGAGCCGCTCGTCGACCGCCGCGGTGACCACCGTCACCGGCGCGCCGGCCAGCTCCTTCTCCATGACCTCCACGCCCTCCGGCGCGGCCAGCAGGCAGATCGCGGTGACGTCGTCCGCGCCGCGCTGGATCAGCTCACGGATCGCCGCGACCAGCGTGCCGCCGGTGGCGAGCATCGGGTCGACGACGTACACCTGACGGCCCGAGAGATCGTCGGGCATCCGCGTGGCGTAGGTGTGCGCCTCGTACGTCTCCTCGTTGCGGACCATGCCCATGAAGCCGACCTCGGCGGTGGGCAGCAGCCGGACCATGCCCTCCAGCATGCCCAGTCCGGCCCGCAGGATCGGGACGACCAGGGGGCGCGGGTGCGACATCCGCACGCCGGTGGTCGCCGTCACCGGGGTCTCGATGTCGACCTGCTCGGTGCGCACATCACGGGTGGCCTCGTAGGCGAGCAGGGTGACCAGCTCATCGGCGAGCCGCCGGAAAGTCGGGGAGTCGGTGCGCTTGTCGCGCAGTGTGGTGAGTTTGTGCGCCACCAGCGGGTGGTCGACGACGTGGATCCGCATGACATCGACAGTAACCGAGCCGGAAGGCCCCGGCGCCCGCCGTGCAGTGCCCGGCCGACCGGCGCAACCGTGGCACGTGGTGGGCATCAAACCACCGAAAGGAGGGAAAGGGGGCACATACGCCCGATCGGCTCTCCTGTCAGAGGGCGAGGATTTTGCCCGAGGTGGTGTGCGCGTGCCCGACCGCAAGCGGACCGACGACCCGAACGACACCGTCCCCGGCAGCCGGGACCCGGCCCCGGACGAGGGGACGGAAGCGGCGCGCCGACGGCGCCGTGCCCAATTTCTGCGGGACCTGCACGAGGCCAAGGAGCTGCGCGACCGCGTCCAGCCGCGCCGCGTACGGGCCGAACGCATGCGCCAGGCAGTGCGGATGCGTACATTCCGCTGGTAGCGGAACACCCCCGCGCACCCGTCTGCGCTGCGGCACGTGAGCGACATCTCGCACAACCTCCGCACGACGCAGCACCGAAGACCCCGCGCGGCGGCGTTGTTTCTGCCACGATTCCGAAAGGGGCGGGACCAACGGCGTGCAGCGCCGCCCCGCCCGGCCCGGCACGCCTATGACCAGTGGGAGAGTCACGGTGTACTTCGCCGCACTGCTCGCGCGCACCGAAGACGGGTGGGAAGCGAGCGATACGGAGCTCGACGATGTGGAGACGCTGACCGATCTGGCCGATCTGGCCCGAGAGGCGGCGGTCGACGACGACACGGTGGTGGCCTTCATCGAGCAGGAGGACGCCTGGTTCGGCGTCATCCGGGTCGACGGGGAGGACGACCCGCGGGTCTTCCTGTCCAACGCCGCCGCCGCCGCCAAAAGCTCGTACGGCGCGATGCTGACCGACGAGCTGCTCGGCCGCGAGGAGGACGACGCGGCCGACGACCTGGACAGCCTCGACCTGGACGGCACGGAGGACGGCGAACCCGACCCCGACCCCGACGACAACAACGACCACGCACCGGACGACACCCTGGACGCGGTGAACGGCTCGGACGGCCCGCCCCGCGGTCCGCTCGGCGACGCCGCCCTGCTGGCCGACCTGGGCGTCAGCGAGCAGGAACTGCTGACCCTGGACGGCGATGCGCTGAGCACCATCGCCGACTCGCTGGGCTGCACGGAAGTCCTCGAAGCCGTGCGCTGAGCGGTCCCGGCCGGGTCCCCGCCCCCAGGGGCGGGTCCGGCCCCCGGTCACGTCCCCGACACTGGGGGCATGACCGTCCCCCCTTCCGCCTCACTCCCCTCCCCCGCGCCCGACCCGCTGCGCGATCCGTGGATCGCACCGATGCGGCAGGCGCTGGACGAGGCCGCCCGCGCCCCCGGGACCGGTGACGTCCCGGTGGGCGCCGTCGTGCTGTCCGCGGACGGCACGGTCCTCGGCACCGGCCATAACGCCCGCGAGGCCACCGGCGACCCGACCGCGCACGCCGAGGTCCTCGCGCTGCGCGCGGCGGCCCGCGACACCGGGGAGTGGCGGCTGACCGGCTGCACGCTCGTCGTCACCCTCGAACCGTGCACGATGTGCGCGGGCGCGCTCGTGCTCTCCCGCGTGGACCGGGTCGTCTACGGTGCCCGGGACGCCAAGGCGGGGGCGGCCGGCTCCCTCTGGGACGTGGTCCGTGACCGCCGTCTCAACCATCGCCCCGAGGTCATCACCGGGGTCCTGGAGGCTGAGTGCGCCGGGCTGCTCACGGCCTTCTTCCGCGAGCGCTGAGCGCGCCCCGGTGCCCCGGCGGCCGGTTCCCGGAATCCGATTTCGGCGCACGGCCACCCGTGGGCTAAGCTCTCTCTCGGTAGCGTGTCCGAGCGGCCGAAGGAGCGCGCCTCGAAAGCGCGTGAGGGGGCAACTCCTCCGTGGGTTCAAATCCCACCGCTACCGCTCGAAACGAAGGCCCCGATGCCTCAGGGATCGGGGCCTTCGTCGTGTCCGGGGGCCGGCCCGCCCCGGCCGCCGAGCGCCGCGGCGGCCGGGGAGCGGACGCTAGGCGTTGCGCCGGTTGCGGCCCGCGCGGCGGAAGAAGCGCACGATCAGCCAGATCACCAGGATCACGGCGACGACGAAGAGCACGAAGAGCACGACCAGGAAGATCCCGAGCTTCTTGAAGAAGCCGCCCTTCTTCTTGGTCTTCGACTTCCACTTCGACTTCTTGACCTTGAAGGCCGAGGTGAGCTGTGCGGAGTGACGGTGGGCGGTGGCGGAGCGCGCGGGGGCGGCCGCGGGGCGTGCCGGGGCGGCGTGGCCGTGGCCCGGGGCGCTCGCGGTGGTCGCCACCCGCGCGGTGTCGGGCGCGCCGCGGCCGGCCGCGGTCGCCGGGGCGACGGCCGCCGCCAGCAGTCCGGCGAGCAGTGCCAGCACGACGGCCGGGCGCCGCCGCAGCGCGCGCGGGCGAACGGACCGGGCCTGCGCGCGGGGCGAATCGGGCCGGGACGGTGCGGAGTTCACGGACATGGTGTGGTTCCCCCTCGGATCGATCGTTCAGCCATTATGGGTGGCCGCGGGCACTCCGGCCGAGGTCTCGACCTCCAGCAGGGAGGCGCTGTGCCGCTCCGCCTCGAAGGCCGCGCGGCCGCCGCGCAGCGCGAACAGCCGCTTGGTGACCGCGATGTAGAGCACCGCGAGGATGTTGATCACCAACGTGGCGATCTTGAGCCAGCTGACCTTCTCGGTCAGCTCGTAGATCTCCAGCGGCAGGAAGGCCGCCGTGGCGACCACCGTCAGATACTCCGCCCAGCGCTTGGCGCGCCACAGACCGACGCCCTCGACGATCTCCACGAGGGCGTAGACCAGCAGCAGCGCGGCCACCAGCACCAGGGTGGAGTGCCGGTAGCCGAAGGTCTTCTGGATGGTGCCGACGACCGGCGACTGGTCCAGGTCGTAGTGGAAGTGCCGGGCCACCGGGCGGAGCACGGCGAGGTACTCGTCGAAGAACCGGCGGACCGCGTCCTTGCGGTTGCTGAACTGCCACACGCCGACCGCGGCCAGCACGATGAACACCCCGCGCACCGCCCGCTCGACCGCCAGGAAGCGCAGGATGAACAGATCGCGTAGCACCTTCCCGCGCGGGACCAGCGGGGCGTCGGCGGCCGGACCGGAGCCGTGCGGGTCGCCGAGGACGAAGTCTCCGCAGCGCAGACAGCGCCAGGCCTCGCCGAGGGCGGTGGCGGCGTGCAGCCTCTCCCGGAGGTGCTCCTCGTGCGGGAGGTAGGTGATGTGCCCGCGGCGTGCGCAGGTACGCCGGTCCCAGTCGATCTTCATCGTTGGAGCCCGTGTTCCTTTCTGGTCCCACGCGGCCCCACGCCGCGGCGCGGCGCGCTGCCGCGCTCCGTTGTGTCGCGTACATGATGCATGGCGGCGGGTCCGGACACGGCGCGGCGGAGCACCCGGGACATCCGAGTCGTACGGAGTGCAGGACGCGGCGGCGCTCGCCCTTGGTTGCGGCCCGCCGGGGACCGGTGCGTCACACGGGCCGGGGGCGCTCGGCACGGGACGCCGCCGCCGGCCGCGCACGACGAAGCCCCGCCTCGGGGTCGTGTCCTGGCCCCCGGTGGTCTCCGGGGGCCGGCGCCGAGGCGGGGCCGGGATCGGGCGGGGGGAGCGGCGTCGACGGACGACCGCTCCCCCCGATGCGGACGAACCCCCAAGTCCGCGCCGCCGTCCGGGGACGGTCGGCGTGGACCCCGCAGTGAGGTCCTGTCCCGGGTCCCCTGGATTCCTGCCAGATCCAGCGGACCACGCTGCCCATGGTGCCGCCGCGGACCGTCTCAACAGGCAGGCGAAGGGCCCCCTTTGGCGGGCCTTTGGTCCATAAAATCCGGATCAAGAGGAGATGCCGGATCGTGCGACGGGACCGGCGCCCGCCCCGCAGGCGCCGCCCCCGCGATCGAACACGTGTGGTTACACTCGCCCGACTGCAGACGGGAACTGCAGGCACTGCCGTAGGGGACTGCGTAGGGGAGTCGGGCTGATGGCGCAGGCCAAGAAGATCGTGCTGTATCTGCTGATCGTCTTCGTGCTGTACACGATCATCACCTCCCCCAAGCGCGCCGCCGACCTGGTCCAGATAGGCTTCGAGGGCATCTCGTCCGCCGCACAGGGCATGGGTCAGTTCATGACCCAGCTGATCAGCTAGGCCACGTCCGGCCGGCGGCGCCGAGGCCGCCCGGCGGTCCGCCCCGCGCCCGTCCGGCCACCGGCCCGGCCGCACGGTCCAGCCGCACCCGCCCGCCCACGGAGGCCCCTGTGATCCGCCACCTGGTCCTGTTCAAGCTCAATGACGGCGTCTCCCGCGACGAGGAACGCGTGCAGGCCGGCGTCCGTGCCTTCGCGGCGCTGGAGGGCGAGATTCCGGAGCTGACGTTCTGGGAGTGCGCCTGGAACATCACCGACCGTCCGATCGCCCACGACTTCGCGATCAATTCGGCCGTGGCCGACAAGGACGCCCTCCGGCGCTACCTGGAGCATCCGGCCCATCAGGCGGCCGCCGCACAGTGGCGTGAATTCGCCACCTGGGTGATCGCCGACTACGAATTCTGAGCCGCGGCGCCCCCGCGCCCGGCCCCGCCGAGCCCCTCGTCCCGTACGGGCGGGGGGCTTTGCCGTACCCCCGGGCGCCCGCCGCCGCCCACCGGCCCCCCGGATCCCCCGCACCCACCCCAACTCTCTGTTCAACACGGCGTTATGGGGTGCTTGCACACAGTGCACATGTCTTGTGATGCTATGACCGCTTTTGCCGGATACATGCACTGTGAAGGGTGGCGTGACCGTGACGGCCCGTACTGCGCCCAAGGCTCCATCCCGCGAGAGCCGAAGCGCGGACACGCGGGCACTCACACAGGTGCTGTTCGCCGAGCTGACGGACCTCGACCCCGGCACCCCGGAGCACACCCGGGTCCGTGCCGCGCTGATCGAGGCCAATCTTCCGCTGGTCCGCTATGCCGCGGCCCGCTTCCGCAGCCGCAACGAACCCATGGAAGACGTTATCCAGGTCGGCACCATCGGCCTGATCAACGCGATCGACCGCTTCGATCCGGACCGGGGCGTCCAGTTCCCCACCTTCGCGATGCCCACCGTCGTCGGCGAGATCAAACGCTACTTTCGAGACAATGTCCGCACCGTCCATGTGCCGCGCCGCCTCCACGAGCTGTGGGTGCAGGTCAACGGCGCCACCGAGGACCTGACGGTGCTGCACGGCCGCTCCCCCACCACCGCCGAGATCGCCGAGCGCCTCAAGATCGGCGAGGACGAGGTGCTGGCCTGCCTGGAGGCCGGCCGCTCGTATCACGCCACCTCGCTGGAGGCCGCCCAGGAGGGCGACGGCCTGCCCGGACTGCTCGACCGCCTCGGCTACGAGGACCCGGAACTCGCCGGGGTCGAGCACCGCGACCTCGTCCGGCACCTCCTCGTCCAGCTGCCCGAGCGCGAGCAGCGGATCCTTCTGCTGCGTTACTACAGCAATCTGACGCAGTCCCAGATCAGTGCGGAGCTGGGGGTGTCGCAGATGCACGTCTCACGGCTACTGTCGCGGAGCTTCGCCCGGCTGCGATCCGCAAACAGGATCGACGCCTAACCGGGACGGGCGACCGTCCCCGCACGGCCTGCGCAGATATGTCGACATGGCGCTACAGCGTGTTGCCGACATGTGACATTCTGCAGGAACCGCGTTTGCCGTAGCGCTGCCTCCGGTATTCAGGTGGAGGTATCCCTCCCCGGTCCACCCCGGCCCGGGGACGCCGCAGCGACCCGTCCGCGACCTCAAGGGGGTGGCATGTCCGTAGAACTGGGCAGCTCAAAGGTGCTTTCCGCGATTCCCGCGCCCGCACCGCACGTGCACGACGACGACGCCATCAACACCCGCACGCTCTCCCGCTCCCTGTTCCTGCGGCTCGCCTCGCTCGACAAGGACTGCGCGGAGCGCACCTACGTCCGCGACACGCTCATCGAGCTGAACCTCCCGCTCGTGCGGTACGCGGCCGCCCGCTTCCGCAGCCGCAACGAGCCGATGGAGGACATCGTCCAGGTCGGCACGATCGGCCTGATCAAGGCGATCGACCGTTTCGACTGCGAACGCGGCGTGGAATTCCCGACGTTCGCGATGCCGACGGTGGTCGGTGAGATCAAGCGGTTCTTCCGCGACACCTCGTGGTCCGTGCGGGTCCCGCGCCGGCTCCAGGAGCTGCGCCTGGCCCTCACCAAGGCCAGCGACGAGCTCTCCCAGAAGCTGGACCGCTCCCCGACCGTCCCCGAACTCGCCCTGTGCCTGGGGGTGTCGGAGGAGGACGTGGTCGACGGCCTGGCCGTCGGCAACGCCTACACCGCCTCCTCGCTCGACTCCCCCTCCCCCGAGGACGACGGCGGCGAGGGTTCCCTCGCGGACCGCCTCGGCTACGAGGACAGCGCGCTGGAGGGCGTGGAGTACCGCGAGTCCCTCAAGCCGCTGCTGGCCAAACTCCCGGCCCGCGAGCGCCAGATCATCATGCTGCGCTTTTTCGCCAACATGACGCAGTCCCAGATCGGCGAGGAGGTCGGCATCTCCCAGATGCATGTCTCCCGGCTGCTGACCCGCACCCTGGCGCAGCTGCGCGAGGGCCTGATCTCCGACTGAGGAACGGTCCGCCGGGGGGCCGTACGGCGCTCCGTGGTGCCGCTCGGCGGACAGTTGCAGAGGACCGGAGGCCGCGGGGGCGTGGCGCACGCGGCGCACGCCCGCCCGTTCGAGAGCCGTCCGTCCGCCCTCTGTACACCTGACACCCCGTCAGCAACACTGGCCCGATGCGACGGACGACTGCTGCCCGTGCCTCTGCGGCCGTGCTGTGTCTGGGTGTTCTGCTCACCGGCTGCGGGACCGCGGCCGGGCAGGGCTACGCCGCGGTGGGCGCGGCGGACCCCGCCGGCGGCCATCCGCCGGGCACCCCCGTACCGCCCCGCGACGGTGTCGAGCTGACGCCGCTGGACGGCGGCGACGGCGCTCACGGCAGCGGCGACCGCGGTCACGGCGACGACTGCGCCACGCACCCCACGCGCCCCGGCGCGAGCGCGTCCTCCGACAGCGGCTCCGCTCCCGCCTCCGGCCCGGGCCGGGCCGGAGGCGACGCCGCCACTCCGGGCGCCCGCACCACCCCCTCGCCCGGGAAACCTGCCGGCCGGGGCGGTGGAAGCACTCCCGCTCCCCCGCCGGCCACGCCCAACTCGCCCGCGCCGCCGCACGGTTCCCGGCCCCCCTCGCACGGTTCGCCCTCCCCCGAGCCGCCCTCGCCCACCCTGCCGCCCGGTCCGGGCGCCCCCGCGGGTCTCCTGATCGGCAGGCCCCGCCTCGCCGACACCGATGTCCGCTGGTGCGAGAAGGTCTCCCTCGACTTCCTCAACACCGGCGACCGGCCCGTCACCGCCGGGACCGTCACGTTCGGCACCCACATCATCGGCGGCCTCGGCATCGACTGGGCCACGATCACCTCCACCCACGAGCTGCCGCTGCCGCTCGCGCCGGGCCGGAAGAAGTCCGGCAGCTGGCGGGTGTGCGTGGACGGCTGGCGGGTCCCGGCGGGCATGCACCTCGACACCAGGGACGTGTCCTTCACCTGGAAGTAGCCGGAAGCGGGGCGGCGCGGGGGCCCGCACGTCCGCACTCGCTCCCCGACCCGAAAAGCCTCCGAATGTTCCTTCCTGGAGAGCGATGAGTTCCGCGGGGTGCGACGGTCTGAAGAGGCACAGACGCGGCCACCGGCAGCGCATCCGTCCCAGGGAGAAGACCATGCCCAAGATCACCCCCAACCTCTGGTTCGACACCCAGGGCAAGGAGGCCGCCGAGTTCTACTGCTCGGTGTTCCCGAACTCGCGGATCAAGGACGTCACCCACTACAACGAGGCGGGCCCGCGTCCGGCGGGCACCGTGCTGACCGTGGTGTTCGAGCTCGACGGCCAGGAGTACCTGGCGATCAACGGCGGCCCGGAATTCACCTTCAGCGAGGCGATCTCGCTGATGATCACCTGCGCCGACCAGGACGAGATCGACTACTACTGGGCCAAGCTCTCCGAGGGCGGCGAGGAGGGCCCCTGCGGCTGGCTGAAGGACAGGTACGGCCTGTCCTGGCAGGTGGCGCCGGGCGGGATGGCGGAGCTGCTCAACGATCCGGACCAGGACCGGGCGGCCCGTGCCATGAAGGCCATGTTCGGCATGAAGAAGATCGACATCGCCGCGCTCCAGGCGGCCGCGGACGCCGGATAGGGCGGCCGGCCCCCGGGCCGGTGGCGGCACCCCGCACACCGAGGGCGGCGGCCCGGACGGGGCCGCCGCCCCGGACGGCGGGGCGCCTCCCGGACCGCGACGTTCCGGCCCCTCACGAGCGGCTGCGGTTCCGTCCCGTGCGCAGCGGCCGGGGCTCCGGGCCGCTGCGGACGCCCACCTCGCGCAGGGCCCGGGCGGCCGCGTGCACGGCGGCGGGGGACGCCTCGGCGAAGACCGACTCGTGGGCGTCGGCATGGAGGCGGACGGCGTGCTCGGCGGCGGCCACGCCGTCCGGGGTCAGCCGGATGACGGTGCTGCGCCCGTCGTCCGAGGAGGGCTCCCGCAGGACGAGACCGCGGGCCGCGAGGTGGTTGACCACGTTGCTGATGCCGCCCGACGACAGCAGCAGGGCGCGGGCGAGCGCGTTCGGCTTCATCGCGTACGGCTCACCCGCTCGGCGCAGCGCGGTCAGGATGTCGAACTCCGCGACCGTGAGGCCGAGTTCGGGCAGTATCCGGCGGGTGGCCCGGTCCAGCGCGCCGGCCAGCTGCGTTATGCGTTTCGACAGCTCCGTCGAGGGGCGCAGCACGTCGGGCAGCTCGGCCCGCCAGGCGCCGATCAGCGCGTCGACGGGGTCGGATCCTGGTCCGGGCGCGGCGGTCACGTCGGGCAGGATAGTTCACCACCATGATAGCTTTCTAAAAAGCTTTCTTCCGAGTGTGTAGAGGTGTGATCTGCCATGGGAAGCGAGAGCCGTCGCCCCCCGCGCCTGCTGCTGCGCGGCGGTCTGGTCATCGACACCGACCCCCACCCCACCGTCCACCCGCACACCGACGTCCTCGTCGAGGAGGGCCGGATCGCCGCCGTGGGCCCCGGGCTGCCGCTCGACGGGGACGATCCCGGCATCGAGGTGCTCGACGCCCGCGGCATGATCGTGCTGCCCGGGTTCGTCGACACCCACCGGCACGTGTGGCAGGCGGTGCTGCGCTCGGCCGCCGTCGACGAGAGCCTGGACGGCTACCTCAGCCGGATCCTCGGCGACCTCGCCGGCCGCTTCACCCCCGCCGACGTGCACACCGGCAACCTCCTGGGCGCCCTGGAGTGCCTGGACGCGGGGATCACCACCGTGCAGGACTTCTCCCACGTCCAGTACTCCCCGGAGCACAGCGCGGCCGCCGTCGAGGGGCTGCGGGACGCCGGGATCCGCGCCGTATTCGGCTACGGCTACCCGGTCTTCGACGAGGGCGCCCGGCGGGCCGACTGGGTGCGGCGGGTGCGCACCGAGCACTTCGGCTCATCCGAGGCGCTGCTCACGATGGCCCTGGCGCCCGTCGGCCCCTCGTTCGGCCCGCCGGAGACGGTGCGCGAGGACTGGCTGCTGGCCCGTGAGCTGGCGCTGCCCGTCGTGGTGCACGTGACGGCCGGGCCGGTGGCGCCGGAGCCGGTCGCCGCGCTCCGGGAGCACGGGCTGATCGCCCCCGGCACCCTCTACGTGCACGGCAATTCGCTGCCCGACTCCGAGCTGCGGCTGATCGCCGAGTCCGGCGGCGCGGTGGCGATCACCCCGGCGATCGAGGCCTCGATGCGGTTCGGTGCGCCGATGGCCCCCCGGCTGCGCCGGGCGGGCATCACCACGGGGCTGGGCGCGGACGCGGTCACCTCGGCGCCGGGCGACATGTTCTCGCAGATGCGGGCCGCGCTGACGAGCAGTCACTTCGAGGGGGGCGACGGCGAGGGGCCCGCGGTCCGGGCGGCGGACGTGCTGCGCATGGCCACCGCCGAGGGGGCCGCGGCGCTCGGCCTGGGCGACGAGACCGGGTCGCTGGGGATCGGCAAGAGCGCCGATCTGGTGCTGCTGCGCGCCGACGCGGTCAATCTCGCCCCGGTGGACCACGATCCGATCGGCGCGGTGGTGACCGCCGCGCACCCGGGGAACGTCGACACGGTCCTGGTGGCCGGGCGCACGGTCAAGCGTGCCGGGCGGCTGGTGCACGGCGGGCTGACGGGCGTACTGGCGGATGCGCAGCGGTCCGCGGAGCGGATCGCGGCCCTGAACTGAGCCGTCCGCCGCGGCCGGGAGCCCGGGACGCCGGGCCCCCGTACGGGGAGGTGCGGGGCGTTACGCCAGCGCCAGCCAGGCCGCGCCCGCGACGACCAGCACCGCGACGATCACGCCGACGATGACGCCCACGCGCGGGCCGGACGCCTGCTGCGGGGCCGCCGCGCGGCGGCCGCCGCCACCGCCGGCCTGCGGGGTGCCGCCCTCGTCCACGAAGGCCCGGAACATCTGCGTGCTGCCGGCCGGGTCGTAGTTGCCGCCGGCCTGGTTCTGCGGGTTGGTCGCCATGGGCAAGGACCCTAGCGAACCGGGGGCGAGCGGGCACCCCTGGGTGCGCGGCAGGGGCGCCTACGGAGCGGGGAGGGCCGGCCTACGGGGGGTGGCCGGGGTGTGGGCGGGGTCACGGGCGGGTCGTCTGAGGCTGTCCCGCTACCGACCGGTATCGGCCGGGGCTCGCGATACCGCCTCCGACCTGCGCCTTTGCGGGACGCGTCGGACCCGTTGACCGTCGGCGGCCACAGACTTTCCCCTTCCTTTACTTTCATCCCGGACCAATCGTTTGCCTTCAGCAACCAACTTGCCTATGGTTGCCCCAAGCAACAAAATGCGAACGAGGATCGTGGAGGAGCCGGTGGCCGCTCACCGTCAGTTCGAGGAGCTGGCCAGGCAACTCAGCGCCATCGGCGCCGTCAAGCGCGAGATGGGCCGGATCCTGCCCCAGGACTGCCCGCCCGCCTCGGCCGGCGTGCTCACCCTGCTCGACCGGCACGGCGAGATGCGGATGAGCCAGCTCGCCGAGCTGCTCGCCATCGACATGTCGGTGACCAGCCGGCACGTGGCCCATGTCGCGGAGCGCGGCTGGATCGAGCGGGAGCCCGATCCGGCGGACAAGCGGTCGCGGCTGCTGCGGCTGACGCCGAGCGGCCGGGAGCTCCTGGAGGAACTCTCCGCGCGCTACTCGGCCACGCTCGCCCGCTATCTGAACGACTGGTCCGACGCCGACGTCGGACGTCTCAACGAACTGCTCGCCAGGCTCCGTACGAGCTTCGGCGACTGTCGCCCCCGGGCGCACCACGACACCACCCGTACACCCGCGGAATGAAAAGGAACCACATGGCTACGACCACACCGGCCGGTGTGCGGGGCGGCCACGCCAGACACGGAGGCGGACACCACGCCTCCGACGGGGCCCCGATGACTCACCGTCAGATCATGGAGGCGCTGTCCGGGCTGCTGCTCGGCATGTTCGTCGCCATCCTGTCGTCGACGATCGTCTCCAACGCGCTGCCCGAGATCATCCATGACCTCGACGGCGGACAGAGCGCCTACACGTGGGTGGTCACCGCCTCGCTGCTGGCGATGACCGCCACCACCCCCCTGTGGGGCAAGCTCTCCGACCTGTTCAGCAAGAAGCTGCTGGTCCAGTTCGCGCTGATCATCTATGTCCTGGGCTCGGTCGTCGCCGGTCTGTCGCAGAACACCGGCATGCTGATCGCCTGCCGGGTCGTGCAGGGCATAGGCGTGGGCGGTCTGTCCGCCCTGGCCCAGATCGTGATGGCCGCGATGATCTCCCCGCGGGAGCGCGGCCGTTACAGCGGCTACCTCGGTGCCACCTTCGCCGTCGCCACCGTCGGCGGCCCGCTGCTCGGCGGCGTCATCACCGACACCAGCTGGCTCGGCTGGCGCTGGTGCTTCTACGTCGGTGTGCCGTTCGCGATCATCGCGCTGATCGTGCTGCAGAAGACCCTGAAGCTTCCCGTCGTCAAGCGCGAGGGCGTCAAGGTCGACTGGGCGGGCGCCTTCTTCATCAGCGCGGCGGTCTCGCTGCTGCTGGTGTGGGTGACGCTGGCCGGCGACAAGTACGACTGGATGTCGTGGCAGACCGCCGCGATGGTCGGCGGCGCGGTCGTGCTCGGCGCGGTCTTCGTCCTCGTCGAGACCAAGGCCAAGGAGCCGATCATCCCGTTGCGGCTGTTCCGCAACAAGACGATCACCCTGGCCTCGCTGGCCTCGCTCTTCGTCGGTGTCGCGATGTTCACCGGCACCGTCTTCTTCAGCCAGTACTTCCAGCTGGCTCGCGGCAAGTCGCCGACGATGTCCGGTGTCATGACGATCCCGATGATCGGCGGCCTGTTCATCTCGTCGACCGTGTCGGGCCAGATCATCACCAAGACCGGCCGCTGGAAGGCCTGGCTGGTCTCCGGTGGCGTGCTGCTGACCGCCGGCCTCGGCCTGCTGGGCACCATCCGCTACGACACCGAGTACTGGCACATCGCGATCTTCATGGCGCTGATGGGCCTGGGCATCGGCATGATGATGCAGAACCTGGTGCTCGCCACGCAGAACCAGGTCGCCCCGCAGGACCTCGGCTCCGCCTCGTCCGTCGTGACCTTCTTCCGCTCGCTGGGCGGTGCGGTGGGCGTCTCGGCCCTCGGTGCGGTGCTCGCCAACCGCGTCACCCACTACGTCAAGGACGGCCTGGCCGACCTCGGCCCCAAGGCCGCCAAGGCCGCCGCGCACGGCGCCGGCAACAGCGGCGGCGGCATCCCGGACCTGGATTCTCTGCCGGCTCCGCTGCGCACCGTCATGGAGAGCGCCTACGGTCATGGGGTCGGCGATGTGTTCCTGTACGCGGCGCCCTGTGCGCTGCTCGCCTTCCTCTTCACCCTGTTCATCAAGGAGGTCGCGTTGAAGACGCGTGGCGGACTGCACCAGAGCCCGGAGGGCGAGGAGGCCGCGGCCACCGCGCCCGCCACCCCGTCCCTCACCGGCGTCCCCGCCCAGGCCGCCGCCCCGGCGCCGGCCGAGGAGCGGGAACTCGCCCTGGTGGGTGCCCCCTCGGTGGCCCCGGAGGACGACGCGCACGTCCCCTCCTGGGCCCAGCCGGCCGCCGCGGCGGCCACCCGGCCGCTGGCCGCCTACGCCTCCGCCGGCGGCGGTGACGCCACCCCCACCGGCTCCGCGGTCCACGGCTTCGTCCGGAACGCGGACGGCAACCCCGTGCCGCGGTCCGCGGTCACGCTGATCTCGCTCGGCGGGCGTCAGCTGGGCCGCGCGGTCGCCCAGGCCAACGGCTCGTACATGCTGAACGCCCCCGGCGCCGGCTCGTACGTGCTGATCGCGGCGGCCGACGGCCACCAGCCGCAGGCCTCCACGGTCGTCGTCGGCGACCAGCCGCACGGCTACGACATCCTGCTCAGCGGCACCAGCGGCCTCGGCGGCCAGGTCCGCAGCGCGGCCACCGGTCAGCCGGTGGAGGGCGCGATGGTCGTCGTCACCGATGTCCGCGGCGAGGTGCTGGCCACCGGAGCGACCGGCGCCGAGGGCCACTTCGCCTTCGACGAGCTGGCGCCGGGGACCTTCACCGTCGCCGTGAACGCCCCGAACCACCGCCCGGCCGCGCTGCCGGTCGAGGTCGGCGGCCAGGGCACCACCCGCATCGAGGTCGAGCTGCTGTCCGGCGCACGGGTGCAGGGCGTCGTCCGCGCGGGCGACGACCGCCGTCCGCTGCCGGACGCCCGGGTGACGCTGGTGGACGCGGCCGGCAACGTCGTGGCCACCTCGACGACCGGGGAGGACGGCGCGTACGCCTTCACCGACCTGGACGCCGGCGACTACACGGTCATCGCGAGCGGCTACCCCCCGGTCGCCACCGGCCTCGCGGTCGACGCTCGCGGGGTCGACGGGTACGACGTGGCACTCGCCCACCCCGGGGACTGACCTCCGGCCCCCGGGACCTCCCCGGGAGCAAGACCCCGGTCCCGGGCGCGCATTGAGCGGAGGCGCGCCCCGGACCGGCCCCCAGGGCTCCGGCGGCGGCGTGGCACACAGGCAGGGGACGGCCTGCACGCCGCCGTCCGGAGCCCGACACTCCCCCGGCCCGCCGCGGCGCCGCGGCGGGCCGGGTCACCACACCAGGCAAGAAACGGGAGAGGCAATGACTTCGACGGGCGCGGGACTGCGGGCCCAGATCCGCACACGGGACGGCTGGGCGGTCCAGCACGCCGTACTGACCGTCACCGACATGACGGGCGCGCAGGTGCTGCGCGCGGCGGCGGACGAGGAAGGCGCCGTCCGCAGCGCAGAGCCGCTGGCCCCCGGCCCGTACACGGTCATCGTGACGGCCGTCGGCTACGCGCCGGCCGCCTCCACGGCGATCGTGACGGCGAGCGGCCGGATGGACGTGGGCGCCGTCGTCCTGGCGCGGCAGGGCGGGGCCGAGCTGCCGCCGCCCGGTGCCTGGACCATCGACCCGATGCACTCGTCGGTGGCCGCGGTCGCCCAGCACCTGGGGATCTCCAGCGTGCACGGCCGGTTCACCGAGTTCAGCGGCCGGATCGAGATCGCCGAGGACCTTGCGACGTCGCGGGTCGAGGCGGTCATCAAGGCCGCGTCCATCGACACCGGCAACGGGATGCGCGACGGCCATCTGCGCTCCGAGGACTTCCTGAACGTCGAGACGTACCCGGAACTCACCTACCGCAGCTCGGGCCTGGCACCGGCCGGCACCGACCGCTGGACGGTGCACGGTGAGTTGTCGCTGCACGGCGTCGTGCGCCCGGTGGACCTCGAACTGAGCTACCTGGGCACCGGACCCGACCCGTGGGGCGGGGTGCGCGCCGCGTTCCGCGCGACCGCGGAGCTGCGCCGCGAGGAGTTCAAGATGAACTACAACCAGGTGGTGGCGGCCGGCATCGCGGCGATCGGCACGACGCTCAAGGTCGAGCTGGACATCCAGGCGGTGCAGGGCGAGAGCCTGCCGATGGGGTGAGGCCCCGGGCCTCCCCCGGGGCCCGGGCCCGCCCGGCCCCGGCCGTCAGCGCGACGGCCGGTCGCGCATCGCCTCGATGCCGGCGATCTGCAGATCGAGGGCGAAGGCGAAGTCGCGGTCGCGCATCTCCTCCATGGTGGCGCCGCCGCGGGCCGCCATGACCTCGGTGGAGTTCTCCAGCAGCTCGGCGAACTCCGGGCGGCCCTGGAGCGCCTGCATCACCTGCCGGAAATACGCGTCGACGGGCATCCCCGCCTCCGCGCAGCGGGCGTTGAACAGGCCCTCGATGGTGGCGAAGCCGTAGACGAACTGGAAGACGGCGGACAGCCCGCCGGCGATCTGCTCCAGCGACAGCCCGCTGCCCTTCATCACCCGCATGCTGGCGTCGGAGAAGGCCGTGGAGTGCGGGCCGACGTTGATGTACATCCCCAGCAGCCGGGCGACCCACGGGTGGCCGGTCAGCAGGGCGCGGTACTCGCCGGCCAGTGCCCGCAGGTGCTCCCGCCAGTCCTGGCCGGCGTCGCTCTCGTCCGGCAGCCGCATCTCGCCCATGACGTGGTCCAGGGCGAGTTCCAGCAGGTCGTCCTTGGTGTCGACGTACCAGTAGACCGACATCGCGGTGACGCCGAGGCCGGCGGCGAGCCGGCGCATGGAGAACTTCGCCAGGCCGTCGGCGTCCAGCAGCCGGACCGTCGCCGCGACGATCTTGTCCAGGCCGAGTCCAGCCGGCTGCTCTGTCTTCCGCCGGGGCGGGGGGCGTTCGGTCAGCCAGACGCTGTTCGGCCGCTTCCCGGCCGGGCCGTCCTTCGCCGCCATGGCGCCCTCCCTGTTCCTGCGCGTCGTCCGGGGAACGGCCCGTGGGGGCGCGGTGCCCGCCGCCCGTACGGGCCGTTCGCGATCATGTCCACGGACGATGCTATTCCGCCGCGGCGGCGGCCGGTTCCGGACCGGCGGACGCGCCCGGCGCCGCCTGCCCGGTGCCGGTGCGCTCGGCCCGGCTCAGCAGCACCGCGGCGAGCAGTCCGCCGAGGAAGACCGCGGCCGCCCCGGCCAGCTGGCTGACGCCGATGCCGGTGGCGAAGGCGTCCTGCACGGCGGCCCGTTCGGCACCCGTACGGGCCCGGTCGAGCGCCGCGGGCAGCGAGCCGGCGCCCGCGGCGACCACCGGGAGAAGCGCCACGAAGCGGGAGTTGAGGACCGCGCCGAGGACGGCGACGCCCAGGCCCTGGCCGAACTCCATCAGCGTGCCGTTGACCCCGGCGCCCACGCCGGCCTTGGCCGGCGGGATCGCGGACATGATCGCGTTGGCCATCGCCGGCATGGCGAGCGCCACGCCGACACCCATGACGAGCAGGCCGGTCAGCAGGCCGCCGTAGCTGTGCCCGCCGAGCAGCGCTATGGCGGCGAGACCGGCCGCGAGCAGCGACATCCCCGCGATGATCATCCCGGGGGTGCCGATCCTGGGCATCAGTCGGGCGCCGAGACCGGTGAAGTTGATCAGGATGACGGTGACGGCGAGCGGCGCCATCCGCAGCCCCGCGTCCAACGGGCCGTAGCCGAGCACCAGTTGGAGGTGCTGGGTGAGAAGGAAGAGCGAGCCGCCCATTCCGAAGGCGACGAGGATGCCGCCGGAGACCGCGCCGATGAACCGGCGGTTGCGGAAGAAGTGCATGTCCAGCATGGGATACGGGACCCGCAGTTCCCACCGGGCGAAGGCCGCGAGCCCGGCGGCCCCGACGGCGGCGGAGATCAGCACCCGCCCGGACAGCCAGCCGGCCTGCGGCCCGGAGATGATCGCGAAGACCACCCCGCCCATGCCGATCATGGACAGCAGGGCGCCCGGCAGGTCCGGCCGCTCCCCGCCGGGGCTCCTGGACTCCGGGACCAGGGCGACGACGGCCACCACCGCCATGACGGCGACCGGCAGATTGACCAGGAAGAGCGAGCCCCACCAGAAGTGGTCCAGCAGCGCGCCGCCGATCAGCGGCCCGGCGACGAAGCCGAGGGAGTTGACCGAGCTCCAGATGCCGATGGCCTTGGGCCGCTCGGCGTCGTCGAAGATCTGCATGACGACGGCGAGGGTGGTGGTCACCAGCAGCGCGCCGCCCACGCCCATCCCGGCGCGGGCGGCGATGAGCTGGCCGGGCGACTGGGCGAGGGCCGCGCCCAGCGAGGCGAGGCCGAACAGCGCCAGGCCGGTGGCGAGCATCTTCTTGCGGCCGTAGCGGTCGGCGGCGTTGCCGGCGGTGAGCAGCAGACCGGACTGGACCAGCGAGTAGGCGTTGATCATCCACTGGACGTCGGCGGTGGTCGCGTTCAGCTCCCCGGTCAGGGAGGGGATGGCGACGTTGAGGACGGTGTTGTCGAGGACCACCGTGAGCTGCGCGAGGCAGATGACGGCGAGGATCACCCAGCGGGCGGCGTGCCGGCCGGTGGGCTGGAGCGTGGTGGCGTCGGAGGCCACGGCGGACATACGGGCTCCCTGTACGGTGCGAGGCGGACACCTTACACCGTACAGGGAGTGTTATACGCCGTACATTTCCTTTTCCGTCGTGCCGGCGGGACGGCGCGCCGCGCCCCGGGGTACCGCCCGGCGTCCGCCCCCGCCCGTTAGGCCTTCCGGGTCAGGTCGTAGAAGGTGGCGCCGCCGACGGTGACCTTCCGGAAGGTCTTCTCCACCCAGGACGAGATCTTCGCGGAGTCGCCGCTGCCACCGCCGGGACCGCCCCGCCCGCCGCCGGGGTTGCCCTTCCCGCCGGTGGTGGCCTTGCCGCCGGGCCCGGCCCACGTGCCGCCGGGGCCGCCCTTGCCGGTGCCGGGACCGCCCTTGCCGCCGCCGGCGCCGCGTCCGTCCCGGCCGCCCGCGATGAAGTAGTGGATCTTCCCGTCCGCGACGTAGCGCTGGAACTGGGCGAGGGTCGGCGAGGGGTCGCTCCCGTTGAAGCCGCCGATCGACATCAGCGGCTTCTGGGTGGCGAGTTGGTAGCTCGCGGCGTTCTGCGCACCGATGGCCGCGGCGGCCCAGGTGTAGTGCTCCGCGTCCTTCGACACCAGCGCCTTCGCCCGGTCGCTCACCTTGCTGCCGTTGAGCAGACCGCCCATGCCGCCGCCCGTGCCGCCGCGCTCACCGAAGCCGCCCGGGAAGCCCTGCCGGGCCCCCTGCTTGCCGCCCCGGACCGTGCCGCCGGCCCCCGGCGGCATGCCCTGCCCGCCCCGGCCCGCGCCCGGGACACCGCCCGGCATCCCGCCGTTGTGGCCGCGCCACATCCGGCCCCGGCCGCCGCCCGGGAAGCCGCCGGGCCCGCCCATCGCACCGCGCACCGAGGGCCCGGCCGTGACGATCGACCCGTTCTTGGGGGTGTTGACCGTATCGAGGGTGTACGCCACCGGCCCGGCCAGCGCCGTGGCCACCGCGAGCCCGGCCGCGAGCACCGCGACCCGCCGGCCCGCGGCGGTCCGCGGCGTACCGGCCCCGTCCCCGTCCGCAGCGCCGTCCGGTGCGGCCCGCCACAGCGGCGCCCCCGGACGCGCCGCCGCCGGCAGAGCGGCCGCCGCGAGCAGACCGAGCACCAGCACCGTCCAGCGCAGCCACGGCAACCACGTCGGCGAGCGGTCCAGCAGCACGAACGACCAGCCGGCGGTCACCACGACCGTCCCGGCCAGCACACCGGCGGCGAGCCGCCCGCCGCGCCGCCACAGCAGCGCCGCGCCCATCCCGACCAGCGCCGCGATATACGGGGCCAGCGCGATGTTGTAGTACTGGTGGAAGATCCCGGACATGAAGCTGAAGATCGTGAAGGTCATCAGCAGGGCGCCGCCCCACACGAGGAACTCCGCACGCTGCGCGGCCTGTTCGGCGGCCACCGCGCGCCGCGCCCGCCACAGCACGCACACCGCCGCCACCAGCAGGATCAGCGCCGCGGGCAGCAGCCACGAGATCTGCCCGCCCATGTCGGACGAGAACAGCCGGGTGATCCCGGTCTGCCCCCAGCCGCCACCGCCGCCACCGCCGCGGCCACCCCCGCCGACGCTGCCGGTCTCGTTGCCGCTGATCCGCCCGAAGCCGTTGTAGCCGAAGGTCAGCTCCAGGAAGCTGTTGTGCTGCGAGCCGCCGATGTACGGGCGCGAGGACGCCGGCCACAGCTCGACGATCGCCACCCACCAGCCGGCGGACACCACCATCGCCAGCCCGGCGAGCAGCAGTTGGCCCAGCCGGCGGCGCAGCGTCACCGGCGCGCAGCAGGCGTACACCACGGCCAGCGCCGGCAGGATCAGCCACGCCTGGAGCGTCTTGGTGAGGAATCCCAGGCCGAAGCAGACCCCGGCCAGCACCAGCCACCTCGTACGGCCGTCGGCCAGGCCGCGCAGCACCGCGGCGACGGCGCAGACCATCAGCAGGCACAGCAGCGCGTCGGGGTTGTTGAACCGGAACATCAGCGCCGCGACCGGCGTCACCGCCAGCGCCGCGCCCGCGAGCAGCCCGGCGCCCGCCCCGAACCGCCGCCGCACGGCCGCGTACAGCACCCCGACGGTGGCCACGCCCATCAGCGCCTCGGGCACCAGGATCGCCCACGAGCCGAGCCCGAAGAGCCGTACCGACAGCGCCATCGGCCACAGCGCGGCCGGCGGCTTGTCGACGGTGATGGCGTTGGCCGCGTCCGAGGAGCCGAAGAAGAAGGCCTTCCAGCTCTCGCTGCCGGCCTGCACGGCGGCCGAGTAGAACTGGTTGGCGTAGCCGGAGGAGGACAGGCTCCAGAGGTAGAGCACCAGCGTGACCAGCAGCAGTGCCGCCAGCGCGGGGCGCGCCCAGCGGGGGTCGGCCACCGGGTGCGGCGCCGCGGACGGCTCCCCGGAAGCCGGCGGCGCCCCCTGCGGTGGCGTCGGGGTCGGATACGGCGGCCGGGCCGGCGTACCGGACGGGTGCGGGGTCATCGAGCGCTCCTGAAGAGGTCGTCACGGTCGTGCGGAACGGGCAGCTGCGCCGCGGCGGTCTCGTCCGCGCGTTCACGGTCCGGGAAGACCCAGGCGCGGAAGAGCAGGAACCGCAGCACGGTCGCCGCGAGATTGGCGGACACCAGCACCGCGAGTTCGGTGCCGTGCGAGGGGGTGCCGCTGGCGGCGTCGAGGGCGGCGAGGGAACCGCTGGTCAACACGAGTCCGATGGCGAAGACCACCAGCCCCTGGGCCTGGTGGCGGACCGCCCGGTCCCGGCCCCGTACGCCGAAGGTCAGCCGCCGGTTGGCGGCGGTGTTGCCGAGCGCCGAGACCAGCAGGGCCGCCGCGTTGGCCGGCTGCGGCCCCACGCCGAGCCGGAAGAGGGAGTACAGGCCGAGGTAGAGCAGGGTGCTCAGCCCGCCGACGACGCAGAAGCCGACGAGCTGGCGGGCCAGTCCGCCGGGCACCCCGGACAGTTCACGGTCGCGCGGATCGTCCCCGAACGGGCGGGCCAGCCGGTCCAGCGGCAGCGCACCGGTCGCCAGCGCCCGCCCCACCCGCCACACGCCCTTGAGGTCGTCGGCGGCCGTCCGCACGAGGTGCACGGTGCTGTCGGGATCGTCGATCCAGTCCACCGGCACCTCGTGGATCCGCAGCCCGGCCCGCTCCGCGAGCACCAGCAGCTCGGTGTCGAAGAACCAGCCGGTGTCCTCGACCATCGGCAGCAGCCGCGCGGCCACCTCGCCCCGGATGGCCTTGAACCCGCACTGCGCGTCGGAGAACCGGGCGGCGAGCGAGCCGCGCAGGATCAGGTTGTAGGCGCGTGAGATGAATTCCCGCTTCGGCCCACGCACGACGCGGGCGCCCCGGTTGAGCCGGGTGCCGATCGCCAGGTCCGAGTGCCCGGAGATCAGCGGCGCCACCAGCGGCAGCAGCGCGTTGAGGTCGGTGGACAGGTCGACGTCCATGTAGGCCAGCACCGGCGCCTCGGACAGCGACCACACGGTGCGCAGCGCCCGCCCGCGCCCCTTCTGCTCCAGTCGCACCGCCGTGACCTCGTCGATCGCGTCGTCGAGCCGCGCGGCGACATCCGGCGTACGGTCCGTGCTCGCGTTGTCGGCGATGGTGATCCGGAAGGTGTACGGGAAGGTGCGGACGAGGTGCTCGTGGAGGCGCCGCACACAGGGTGCGAGGTCCCGCTCCTCGTTGTGGACGGGGATCACCACGTCCAGCACGGTCGCGATCTGGCCGAGGCGCAGATGCTCACGGGGCGGCAGGGAACCCAGCTGCGGGCCGGGCGGCTGTGTCGTCGTCATGCAGACGACACTCGCCAACTCCGCTGTCATGCCCGTGTGGTGAACCTGTGCCTGGGCTATGAGTGGGGGACGGTGGGTGCGCTCGGGGGCGCGGGCGGGAGTGCGGGCGCCCGAGCGGGCGCGGTCCGGGTCACGGCCGATGCGTCCGACGCGTCCGACGCGTCCGACGGCAGGGTCACCGTGAAGACGGTCCGTCCCGGCACGCTGTCCACCCCGACCGTGCCGCCGTGCGCGGCGACCACCGCCTGCACGATGGCGAGGCCGAGCCCCGTGCTCCCGGCGATCCGCGAGCGCGAGGCGTCGCCGCGCGCGAAGCGCTCGAAGACGTGCGGCAGCAGCCCGGCCGGAATGCCGGGTCCGTCGTCCTGCACCGCCAGCCGCACCGGACCGCCCCGGCCCGCCGCCACCACCCGTGCGGTCACCGTGGTGCCCTCCGGCGTGTGGGTACGGGCGTTGGCCAGCAGATTCACCAGGACCTGGTGCAGCCGCTCGCCGTCGCCGCACACCAGCGCCGGCTCGTCCGGCAGCTCCAGCCGCCACCGGTGACCGGGCCCGGCCACCCGCGCGTCGCTCACCGCGTCCACCACCAGCGGCGACAGATCGGTGCGCGCACACGACAGCGGCCGGCCGGAGTCGAGCCGGGCGAGCAGCAACAGGTCCTCCACCAGCCCCGTCATCCGCTCCGCCTCCGACTCGATCCGCCCCAGCGCGTGCCGGGTCTCCGGCCCGGGCTGCTCGCGTCCGCGCCGGGTCAGCTCGGCATAGCCGCGGATCGACGCGAGCGGTGTGCGCAGCTCATGGCTGGCGTCGGCGACGAAGCGCCGCACCCGCGTCTCGCTCTCCTGGCGGGCCGAGAGCGCCGAACCGACGTGTCCCAGCATCCGGTTCAGCGCCGCGCCGACCTGCCCCACCTCCGTCCGCCCGTCCGACTCGGACGCCGGCACCCGTACGTGCAGCGCCACCTCGCCGCGGTGCAGCGGGAGTTCGGAGACGCGGGTGGCGGTGGCGGCGACCCTGCGCAGCGGCCGCAGCGCGATGCCGACCATCGCGGACCCGGCGATCCCGGCCGCGATCAGCCCGGCGAGCGTCACACACCCCTCGATGAGGACGAGCCTGCCGACCGTGCCCTGGACGTAGCGCAGCGGCAGGCCGAGCATCAGCGTGCCGTTCTTGCCGGTCTGCACCCGGTAGTCACCGAGGCCGGGCACCTCGGTGGTGTGCGGCCTGCCGTCCCGCGGCACCGCGTCCAGCGCGGCGAGCTGGTCCCCGTTCAGCCGCGCCAGCCGGTCCTCGGGCAGCCGCTGGTTGGAGTTGCTCAGCTTCGCCCCGTCCTGGACGGTGCCGTCGGGCCCGATCCGTGCCCCCACGGTCCCCAGCGGCTGGCCCCCCATGGCCACGAAGTCCAGGCCGTTGCCCTCCTTGCGCAGCGGATCGTGCGGCCGCGGATCCTCCGCCCGCCGCACGGATTCCTGGACCTGCCCGTCCAGCTGCCCCTGCAGATAGGAGTGCAGGGCGATGGTCGTCACCGTCCCGATGACGGCGCCCACCACGGCGATCATGACCACCGCCGACACGACCAGCCGGGTCCGCAGCGACCAGCGACGGCGCGACGCGGCGGGGGGCGGGGAGGCCGGGGGTGCGGGGAGTGTCGGGGGCGTCGCGGGTGTCGGGGGCTTGCCGGGGGCGGGGTGGCCGGTTCGGTCGGGCGGGGTGGGGTGGTCGGCCGGGACGGAGTGGTCAGCCGGGACGGAGTGGTCGGCCGGGACGGAGTGGTCGGCCGGGACGGCCGGTTCGGCCCGGCCATCCGGCGTGTACGGCTCGCTCGGCTCGCTCACCGACCGCCCGGCCGGCCACCCGGCCGGCCGCCGGGTCGCTCCGTCACTCACCGGGCTTGATCAGATAGCCCGCACCCCGGCGGGTGTGAATCATCGGCGCCCGCCCCACGTCGATCTTCCGCCGCAGGTACGAGATGTAGAGCTCCACGACGTTGGCCTGGCCGCCGAAGTCATAGCTCCAGACCCGGTCGAGGATCTGCGTCTTGCTCAGCACCCGCCGCGGATTGCGCATCAGATAGCGCAGCAGCTCGAACTCGGTGGCCGTCAGATGGATCTCCTGACCGTCCCGCCACACCTCGTGGCTGTCCTCGTCGAGCACCAGATCGCCCACCGTCAGCCGCGACTCGCTCCGCGCGGCGGCCGCGCCCGCCCGGCGCAGCAGTCCGCGCAGCCGGGCCACGACCTCCTCCAGGCTGAACGGCTTGGTGACGTAGTCGTCGCCGCCCGCCGTCAGCCCGGCGATCCGGTCCTCGACCGCGTCCTTGGCGGTCAGGAACAGCACCGGGACGTCCGGCAGTTCCCGCCGCAGCCGGCCGAGCACCGTCAGCCCGTTCATGTCGGGCAGCATCACATCGAGCAGGACCGCGTCCGGCCGCCAACTACGGGCGCAGCGCAGCGCGCCCGCGCCGTCCCCCTCCGCGCGGATGTCCCAGCCCTCGTAGCGCAGCGCGAGCGACAGCAGATCGGCCAGCGAGGACTCGTCGTCCACGACCAGGACCCGTACGGGACTGCCGTCGGCCCGCAACAGCTCCGGCTGCTTCGCGGGCGCCCCCCTGGAGGACGAGGCCGAAGCCGACGTACGGAACGACGCTGAGGAGGACGAAGTCACGGTCATGTCGGTGAGCTTGAGAGGCCGCCGTGAGAGCTTCCTTGCGCCTTTCTGTGAATTTCCTGAGAATCCCCCGTGCTCCGCTTCCCCCTCCCCCGGGGGCCCGCCCCCGCCCCGCCCCACCCCTGCCCGCACACTGCCCCGTACCGCCCCGCCCCGGCCGTACGCGTTCCCGACCGGCCTGGGCCGCCCCCCGCGCGGTCCAGGCCGATCACCACCTGCACAGCATCGCACCGGCCACTGACAATCGGCCTGACCAGCACGTTCACCTCCCGCCGGGTGCCCCCGCCGCCCAACTGGGCCCCGTCCCCGCGCCCCACGCCGCGTGCCGCGTACCGTCACCCCATGAGACTCCTCGCCCTCTCCGGCAGTCTGCGGGAACGCTCCTCCAACGGCGCTGTGCTGCGCTCCGCCCTCGCCCTCTGGGACGGCCCGACCGCCCTCGCGGACATCGGCGCGCTCCCGCACTTCAACCCGGACCTGGACGGCGAGGGCGACACACCTCCCGCGCCCGTCGCCGCCCTGCGCACCGGGGTCGCCGCCGCCGACGCCCTGCTCCTCGTCAGCCCCGAGTACGCGCACGGCGTCCCCGGTGTCCTCAAGAACGCGCTCGACTGGCTGGTCAGCAGCGGTGAGTGCGTCCACAAGCCGGTCGCGGTGCTCACCGCCTCCCCGTCCCCCGCCGGCGGCGACCACGCCAACGCCCAACTCCGCGAGACCCTGCGCATGATGACCGGCACGGTCGTGACGGCGGCCTGCCGCGAGATCCCCGCCATCGGCCCGAAGACCGACCCCGCCACCGCCCGCCTGACGGACGAGGACACCCTCGCCGACCTGCGCACGGCCCTGACGCACCTGGCCGCGGCCGCCGCCACCCCACCGGCACCCTGACGCCGTCCGGGAAGCCGGCCGAACACCCCGGAGCCCGGCCGGCCTCCCCGCTCCCCGCCGCCCCTCACGGCACCGTCCGCACAGTCCGCGCCGTCCGCGCCGTCCGGCTCACACCCCGAACAGCCGCGCCGCATTCCCGTAACAGACCCCGCGCAGCCACTCCTCGCCCAGCTCCAGCCGGGTCAGCGCCTCCAGCGCATGCGCGTACCCGTAGGGGATGTTGGGGAAGTCGCTGCCGAACAGCACCCGCTCACCGAGGTCCCTCAGCCGGCCGCGCTCCTGTCGTGGGAACGGCGCGGTCCGCTCGGAGAAGTCGGTGAAGGCCATCGTCGTATCGAGGTGCACCCCCGGATAGCGCTGTGCGAGGTCCAGGAAGTCGGTGTACTCCGGCATCCCCATGTGGGCGATGATCAACCGCAGCCGGGGATGCCGCGCCAGCAGCCGCGCGATCGGCTCGGGCCCGGTGTGCTTGCCGGGCGCCGGCCCCGAGCCGCAGTGGATGACCACCGGCGCTCCGGCCTCCGCGAGCGCACCCCACACCGGTGCGAGCCGCGCATCGGCCGGGTCGTACCCGCCCACCTGCACATGCGCCTTGAAGACCCGCGCCCCGCTCGCGAGTTCGGCCTCCAGATAGCGGCCGGCGCCCTCCTCCGGGAAGAACGTCGCGGTGCGCAGGCAGTCGGGCGTCCGGGCGGCGAAATCGGCCGCCCAGCCGTTGAGCCACTGCGCCATTCCCGGTTTGTGCGGGTAGATCATCGAGGTGAACGCCCGCACCCCGAATCCGCGCAGCACCGCCAGCCGCTCGTCCTCCTCGAACCGGTAGGCGATCGGCCATGCCCGGCCCACCAGCGGCCCGGCGGCGTCGAAGTACGCCCAGACCTTCGCCATCACCCGCTCGGGCATGAAGTGCGTGTGCACATCGATCAGCCCCGGCAGCCCCAACTCCCGCCAGAACGCGCCGACCCGCTCATCCCCGTCCGCCACGCCGGGCCCCTCCCCTTACGTCTCGCCCCTACGGGCCCGCCCGCCACGGCTCCCCACGGCGACTCGCCCACCACATCCCGCACCAGCTACCCGCACACAGCATCCAACGCCCCCGCCCACCCCGGAACAACCCCCTCCGCCGGCTCAGAACAACCCCTCCTGCCCACCGCCCTCCCGCTCCCCGGCCCCCTTCGCCCCGGCCCGCCCCCTCGCCGGCTCCGACACCGGCACGGTCGTCACCGGGCCCGCGGCCGCCCCCAGCACCCACCCCGACAACACCCGCGCGTCCATCACCGCAATCAGCCCACCGGTCCCACCGCCCCTACCGGCCCCCTCCCCCTCACGCGCTCCCGCCCCGTGCTCGCCCGCCAGCCGCAGATACACATCGGACCCCACCCCGGCCAGCACCTCCCCCACCACGTCCGCCCCCGCCGTCATCCCGCCCAGCTCCGCCACCTCACCCGGAATCCGGTCGAGCCCGAACAACTGCGAATGGTCCGTGCACGCGAACTCCACCGGCTCCAGCGTCTCCGGCCAGAGCGCCGGCTCCCGCGCCCTGCCGTGCAGGTGGGCCAGCTCGGCCGCCCGGTCCGCCACCGGTGGCAGCGCCCCGCGCGCCGCCCGCTTCGCCGCCTTCGTGAACCTGTCGGGCACCGCCAGCGCGCTCCCCAGCACCGCCTCCGCCCGCCGCGCCGCCATCAGCGGCCCCCGCCCCAACCAGGCGTACGCCACCGCGCCCTGCTCCACCAGCCGGGCCGCTCCCCGCTCGGCCGCCGTGATCCCCACCTTCAACAGGCCGGGCCCGAAGTACGCGAGGTAGACGCCGTACGGACGCGGGTCGTCGGCCATCGTGTCCGCCGCCACCGAACGCGACCGGTCCAGCTGGGCGCAGCGCGCGCACTGGTCCCTGGCGCTCACCCCGTCGAGCACCGCGCGATACGGGCACACGATCCAGCGGCCGGCCCGCCACACCCCCGGACAGCGCCGTTCCCCCACCGCCGTGAACGCCAGCGTCCTGCCCGCGGGGAGCAAGCTCGTCCGCGTCTCCGCGCGCTCCGCGCAGTACCAGCCGAGCCGCTGCGCGAAACGCCCCGCCGGCTCCGGCCCACCGCCCGACCAGCGCGGTCCCGTACATCGCCACACACTGCCAGCGTACGACCACCCACTGACAACGCCGCCCGCGCTCACGGTGCGCCGGGGCCCTGCCCGCCCTCGCTTCCGGGTCCCCGGAAGGTGCACCGGTAGGCCCGCGGCGAGACCCCCACCGCCGCCTGCAGATGCTGCCGCAGCGAGGCCGCCGTCCCGAAGCCGGCCTCGGCCGCGATCCGGTCCACGGTCAGCTCGGTCTCCTCCAGCAACTGCCGTGCCCGCTCGACGCGTTGCCGGGTCAGCCACTGGAGCGGCGAGATCCCGGTCTCCTCCCGGAAGCGCCGGGTGAAGGTCCGTACGCTCATCGACTCGCGCGCCGCCAGCTCCCGCAGACTCAGCGGCCGGTCCAGATGCTCCAGCGCCCAGGCCCGCGCCGCCCCCGTGGAGGACAGCTGCGGCTCCGGCACCGGCCGCCGGATGTACTGCGCCTGGCCGCCCTCCCGGTGCGGCGGCACGACCGTCCGCCGCGCCACGTCGTTGGCCACCGCCGCCCCGTGATCACACCGGACCATGTGCAGACACAGATCGGTCCCGGAGGCGACACCGGCCGCCGTCAGCACCTCGCCGCAGTCGGTGTACAGCACGTCCGCATCCAGCTCGACCGAGGGGAACAGTCGGCGGAAGTCGTCCACCGAGGCCCAGTGCGTGGTCGCCCGCCGCCCGTCCAGCAGCCCGGCCGCGGCCAGCACGAACGCCCCCGTACAGATCGACGCGACCCGCGTCCCCGGCCGGATCCGGCCCAGCGCACCGGCCAGCTCCGCACTCAGCCGCCCGGCCCCGCACCCCTCGCTCCCGTCGTAGTCCGCCCCGGACGCCGGTACGACCACGGTGTCGGCCGTCGCCAGCGCCTCCGGCCCATGGGCGACGCGGACCGTGAAATCCGTGTCCGTCAGCACCTCCCCGGCCCGCAGTGCACACGTCATCAGCTCATAGAGCGGCTCCCCGTCGGCCGACCGGGCCTCCCCGAAGATCCGGTGCACGATGCCCACCTCCATGGGCAGCATCCCGTCCCGCACCAGCACCACCACCCGGTGCCGCCGCCCGCCGCTCTCCTCCACACCCATGGCCCGATCCTGACACACCATGGCCATCGGGCCACTCGTTTGCCCCTCCACACCCCCGGAGAGTGGAAGACATGAAGGTCCTCTGGCTGTTCGCCCACCCCGACCGGCGCTCACTGAGCGGCTCCCTCATGACCGAGGGCCTGCGCACCCTCGACGCGCACGGCCACCAGCACCGCGTCTCCGACCTGTACGCCATGAAGTGGAACCCGGTGGTCGACGCCGCCGACTACGCCCACGACCCGGCCGACCGCCTCCTCGTCGGCGAGGCCTCCCAACGCGCCTACGAGGGCGGCCATTTGGCCCCCGACATCCGCGCCGAACAGGAGAAGCTCACCTGGGCCGACACCTTGATCGTCCAGTTCCCCCTCTGGTGGTACGGCATGCCCGCCGTCCTCAAGGGCTGGTTCGACCGCGTCTTCGTCAAGGGCTTCGCCTTCGGCCTCACCAACCCGGCCACCGGCCGCCCCCGCCGCTACGGCGACGGCAGACTCACCGGCAAGCGCGCCATGGTCGTCACCACCGCCGGCGCCCGCGCCGCCACCCTCGGCCCCCGCGGCGTCAACGGCGACCTCAACGACCTCCTCTTCCCCCTCCAGCACGGCACCCTCTGGTACACCGGGATCTCCGTCGTCCCGCCCCTCCTCATCCCCGGCGCGGACCGCACCACCCCCACCACCTACGCCACCGCCGCCACCCGCCTGCGCGAACGCCTCCGCACGCTCCCCACCACGCCCCCGCTGCCCTTCCGCCACCAAAACGGCCCCGACTACGACGACGACCTCCTTCTCCACCCCACCCCGACCCGACCCCCCGGCCCGGCCGCCCACTACACAGCCCCACCCCCACCGGCCCACCCCTGAACCACACGCACAAAAGCCGCAGGCCCAGTGGAAGTGAATCCACTGGGCCTGCGGCTATCAGTAGCGGGGACAGGATTTGAACCTGCGACCTCTGGGTTATGAGCCCAGCGAGCTACCGAGCTGCTCCACCCCGCGTCGGTAACCCAAACTCTACGCGACACCCACCCCAACACCTAATCGCCTCCCCGACCCACCCCCCCTCCCCTCATCCCCCTTGTCCACATATGCCCCACCCCACCCCGCCCTACGGACTCGACCGCACGAGGGACGCACTGAGGGATGGCCGCAACACCCGGACAATGACGCCGACCCGGCCGGCATCCGGGTGCCCACCTGGTCCACCCCGACCAGCGCTCAGAGGCAGTTGCCGTCGCTTACTGCCGTCAAGAGAAACACCAGAGGCCCCGTTCGATATCGAACGGGGCCTCTGGCTTGCTGTGCGCTCGGCAGGATTCGAACCTGCAACCTTCTGATCCGTAGCTCTGGAGAGATCGGTCATTGGGGGTCATACAGGCTGCGGGGAGGAGCATGGCGACCGGTGCTGGGCGCTGGCGCTTGCTGGGGTTGCTGTACTTCGTTGCTGTACAGCACGATCGGGGCCGGGGGTGAGAGCGTGCGACGGGAACGACTCGAACAGTTGCTGAGAGGTGACGACGAGACCTCGGCGGCCGCTCTGGCTGCTCTCCGCTCCGGCGCTTCTTATGTTGTCTGGGATGGCACGACGCCTGCCCAGTCACTCGCCGGAGTTTATGGGCGCCGGCTCAGACACACCCTCCAGAAGGGCATCGAGACGTCCGGCCTTGAGCAGGCCGTGCAACACCTCAACCGCTACGGCGGGCCGGTCCGGCTGAGTCAGATCCGGGCCACCGATGGGGCGTGGATCTTCATGCTGTTCCTCGACCAGGACGGCAGCACCCTGGTGGCGTGCACCGGCGTCCGGCAAACCCAACCGGGCCCGCCACCATCAGACGCCTGCTGAGTTCTGCACCGCCATCACGCTTTCCAAGTCTGTTGGCGGGAGAGCCCCAGTTTGGAAGTGCTCGACACGCACACGGCTCCGAAGAGCCGTTCAGCGCTGGATACTTCCCCAGGTCATAGGCCCGCGAGGGCGCTCTCGGCGATTCCCTGTCCATGGATGGTCCACAGCACGCCAGTCGATCCATATCGGCGATGTCAGTGACTCGCGGGATGCTGACGGCATGAAACATCCCAAGACGAACCACGGTGGTGCCTTACTCGAGCTGCGCGCTTCCGGCGTCGAGCCTGTGCAGCCGTACCCCGGTAGAACATCAATCCCCCTCCTCGTGAGATGCCTCAAGCCGCGCTGCGAGGGAAACGCCACCCCGTTCCCAACCTACCTAAGCTCCGTCCGGGCGTTGGCGAAGGAGGGCAAAGTCGCCTGCATACACTGCCGCAGAGGGGAGCGTGCCCATCAACGTAGAGCCGAGATGATCAAGCTGGGGCGGGTTCTACCCATGTTCGAAGTTACCGGCTCCAGAACTGCCACCCGTTCCTGGTGTCTTCGTTGTTGGGAGGTCTGCGACCCTGGCCCCAGGCTCGACAACGTCAAGAACGGCCAGCAGGGTGGCTGCGAGAACTGCGGCGGCAAGAGGCGGCACCCTGAAGAGCGCGCCCGTCAGATCGCGAAAGAGTGGGGCTATATTCCCGACCCAAAACTGCCATACAGGAACGATGCCACGAAATGGCCAGGGCGCTGTATCGCGAAGGGACACTTCTGCTCGCCCGTCCTCAATAGCAGGTTTCAATGTGGACCGTGCGGAGCTTGCGCGGACAATGGCTTCAAACCAGATAAACCGGCGGTTCTGTATCTAGTTGTTTCGCCTCGACTTGTAGCAGCCAAGATTGGAATATGCGAAGACAGCCCCAAGAACATGCGGCTCGCTGACCACCGCCGGAACGGATGGCTCAGCGTCGAGACAATGCGGTTTGAGATCGGCGCTCAGGCTCGTGCTGTTGAGAGCGTGATCGTGCGATCTTGGCGTCGCGCAGGATTCCCTTACGTCCTGGACAATGGACTGGGCTACGTGGGCTACACCGAAACCGTTCCACTAACCGCGGTCTCTGTCGCGGAAATCTGGGCGCAAGTCTGTGACGTGGCGGGACGGGAAATGCAGTAGCCAAGGCTGACTGACACAGGATGGACGTAAGTGCTGCTGGGCGCCCTCAGACGATGACTTCGCTGCGCCAGCGCCCCTCTCCCAGCTCTTTGAGCAAGATCTGCCTCAGAGGGCGGTGGAACGCCTTTGGACCGGAGCTGCTTTGGGGCGAGCGATCATGGCCCCTTAAGCTTCCGGCGAGTCTGGCAGTCTGTGGACCTGCCCGTTAAAGCACGACGTTGGGGCCGTGATCTTAGAGGCTCGCCCCAAAGCGGCTGCCTAAGAGGAACTAACAGAATGCTCGGACACTTTTAGGAGCGAGGTAGGGCGATCGCGGACGTGACCAGTGGATGCCTGCCTTGGGCGGACGCCAGTTGACTCAGGCCCCGGCGAGCCCCGAGTCTCCTTGAGCCCCCGTCCGTTCTGGCACGAGAGTGGCACGGCCTGGATGCGGATCAGTTGATTGGCGGCCCCGGGGTGGTCAGACTGGAGGCAGCATGGAGGGTGACGCCAGACTGCTGCCCAGGTAGCTCATTCGGAGAGACCGAGTTGAGCTCGAAGCGACTTGCGGCGCCCAAGGAAAAGGACTTGATCCTCGATCTCCTCAAGGATCTTGATGAGCTTTTGCCCTTCGAGGGCTACCTCTTTCACTCGCTGATCCTGGCGCTCTTTCTCTGAGCTTATTCGGGCTTGCCACTTGTAGTGCACAAATCCATTTCTTAGTTCCATGAGTTCGGCCATGGTGCGCATGATTTCTTTCTCAAGTGGCTCCGCGCCCAGTGACGTCCACACGTCCTTCATCTTCAGGTTGAAGCCGCAACTGCGGACCAGGGCTACCGCTACTCCTGCTGGCACGTTGGACCGGCAACTCAGGCTGATCAAGATATTGTTTATCCAATGCTCGATCCATGTGGCGTAGAATAGGATCGCGAACCAGTATTCCTCGGAACCTACGGCCTCGTTCGCCTTGCGGAGTAGGCCGTCAGAGTGGTCGGTTACCACGAGGACTTCGCTGTCGGACGGATCGCTGTCTCGTTCGTTCGCCGAATCGACGGGCTCAGTGTCGTTGAGGAAGCCGAACAGGGCAGCGCTCACCACCTCCTCGTCAGTCATTTCCGAAATGTCGATTGCGCCGCTGCTGACGGACCTATCTACGACTCCCCACGACAGCCTTTTTCCAAGAGACTCATAAAGTGGCAGATCGGATTCATCCATAGGGCCTAGTTTGACATTCGCCCCATGGTGTCGTCAGTCGAATTATGAGGTCGGCGGAGCGGATTGGGGGGGAGTGATCATGGCTCCGTAAGCTTCCGGCGCGTCGGGCAGTCTGTGGACCTGCCCGGTAACGCACGACGTTGGGGCCATGATCTTCGAGGCTCCCCCCTAAGTGGCTGCCTAAAGCCGTGGAACCCATCGCCCCAGCCACGATGTGTTCTGGCCTCATGCCGCCAGCCAACCCTCTCCAGGGCGCTCGTCGGCGCAGCGCCGGCGGAGCGAGCCGAAGACAGAAGCGGCGCCCGCGGCGGAGCCGGTAGCGCGCCCGGCGGAGCGGAGCGCAGCCGGGGCTGCGCAAGTGAAGACAAGTTCGACAGGAGCCCAACACGTGGGACCTGATGCACGTTGACCCCTCGTTGCGAACTACCGGCAGCAGGGTCGTCGAGGTCGCATCACCACGGATGAACCCAGTCCTGCTCACAGCGCAGACACACTGGAGGCTGTGTGGGCATGCACGTCTCCGTTCGCTAGTCGTGTGGGAACACCGGGTTGGGAACGTCAGCTCCACTAACGACTGATGGGGATCTCGTAGACGATCTCGCACAGAGCGGCAGGGACGACGATGTCCGCCGTCTCAACGGGCCGCCCCTCGTCGCTGTAATACGTCCGCCGGACGTGCGTGACCAAGCCGCCCTTCTGGATCCCGAGGAGCGATGCCTCCTCGGCATTCGCTTGCCGCGGCTCCGGCTGCTCCACTGCGTGGCTGATCGTGATGCCGATCTCGGCCATGCGGTTCACCACGCCCGCGCCTGCGTGCGGCCCTCCCTCGGGGAGGACGACGACGGTGCCAGCGGTGAGGTCGTACGGCTCCCAGCTCGTCGACAGCTGCACAGGCTTACCGTCAGCGAGGAACTCGTACACGGTGCGGACGCACAGATCACCCTCGGCGATACCGAGCCGCGACGAGATCTCGGCAGGCGCCGGCACCTTCGCCTCGGTCCGGCTCTCCCAATCCCCCAACTTGCCCGCGGCCTTCATGTCCGCGCGGAACGGGGAACCGTCAGGCTGCTCGCGCGCCGAGGAGCGGACCACGCGTACACGCTGACGAGGGGCGGCAACGTACGTACCGGATCCGGCACGACCCTCCAGCGCTCCCTGGGAAATCAGTAGCTCTTGAGCGCGACGAACCACGTTCTCGCCGACGTCGCACTCCTCGGCAATCTGGGCGCGCGACGGGAGTCGGTCTCCCGGCGTCCACTCCTGCTCCGCGATCCGTCGCCGGAGCTCGTCAGCGATTCGGAGATACGGCGGCTGCTCAGGCATATGGAAAATCTAGTCCACTAGCCCTAATCTAGTTAACTAGCTTCACTCCAAGTGACCGCCAGTGACGGAGGCTGCCCTGTGCCTGCTTCGGAACCAAGAGCCGAAGGCATCGCAGCCCGGCTGTCCGCCGCCGGCCTCACCCCGCGCGTGGAGCACCACCACGTAGTCACCTCGATCGAAGCGGAGGTACCGGAAGCGCTCTCCGCCGAGTCATGGCGGGAGGTCTTGGAAGTGGTGGCGGAGGCCGACCGATTCGGGCTCTTCGCCAACAGCTTGAACGGCCGCACCTTATGGGCCGCCGTACACAGAACGGCCCCCGCGACAGGCGATGTCCGGGGGCCTGGCCGTCAGCGATAGGAGCTGATCAGCATGTTCAACCGTATCCGCCACAACTGGTCCGCGACGGCGGAGGCCCTTTGATGCCTCCTCGTCAGAAGCACTGCGTGAGCAACCCGAAGGCCGTTACCTATCAATCGAGTTCCTGCCGGATCGGTAGGCACAGTGAGTGCGCGCATTCCTCGCCCGCGGCTGCACCGGTCGGCGTTCCCATCGTCTACGAGGCGTGCAGTTGCGCCTGCCACACAGTGGCCTCCCGCGGTGACCGAAAGGACGGACCCCAGTGAGGGGCTGGGCGCCGGGTGGTGCACCGGCCGCCCCTGTCGAGATCACATCTGCCAGCGTGCAGCGCGGCGACATCATCCAGATCGGCGGCCATTCGTGTCGTGTCACCAACCTGCTCCAGCTTCCCGGCGGAGCGAAGCGTCTGTGCTTCGAGTCGGGCGAACTGCTCACCCTGCACGCCCGCTCTCGGCTTGTAGTCCTACGCACGCTGAGAAGGTGGTGATGCCGTCCGTGACTTCTCGCCGTCACGTCATTGCCGATGACCTCCGGAACAAGATCTCGACCGGCCGGATCAAGGCCGGCGCATGTCTCCCTTCTGAGGCGCAGCTCGCTTCCCGCTACGGGGTCAGCACGTCGACGTTGCGAAGCGCCCTCTCGGCCCTACAGGGCGAAGGGCTCGTCGAGAAGATCCACGGCAAGGGCAACTTCGTCCGCTACCCCCTCCGCAGAATCACGTACATCGGCGGCGGTCACACGCTCAGGACGGAGTCCTCCGCCGAGTCGGCGTTACGCGTCAGCGTCCGCACCACCAACCTCCAGGCGCACGGTCAACTGACCTTTCTGCTGGGGGTGTCGGCCAGTAGCCCGCTCACCGAATTCCTCTGCCTCACCCACGAGGGGAAGTCACCGCACAGCCTCGCTCGCATCTACGTACCTCGCGACCTGTCGCCGACCGACGTTCCCGCCGAATCGCACTGCTGCAAGAGCGTTGAGGCGAAGCTGACAGAGCTCCGCCCGCCGCTGGCTGAGGTCCGCGAACGAGTCAGCGCTCGTCCTCCGACACCAGAGGAAGCGGCGACCCTTCGCATCAGCTCGACCTTGTCAGTACTCGCGATCACGCGCGTGGCGGCCGACCACACAGGCCGCGTGGTCGAGGCGGCGCTCCTGGTGCTTCCTGGCGACCGCGCCGACGCATTCTTCACCACTCACCACTTGACTCACGAGAGGACAAGCGGAGGATGACGACCCACAGCGAGCTGCGGCTCCTCCCGTGGTCAGGACCCGAGGGCAACCCCTGCTATCTGAGCACCGAGGGCAGCGGTGGCTACCTATCGCGCCTTGCGGACACCACGGAAGCGGTGCAGCTGGAAATGTCAGGCGAGCTCCTGGAGCACGCGCTCGAAGTGCTTGGCGACGGAGAGGCCGAGCCGAACGAAGTCCGGCTCCTGGCGCTGAACATGGCTGAAGCCCTGCGCGAGGTGCGTCGTGTAGCGATCAGCCGTGGTCACCGCCTGCCGTTAGCGGATCCTCCTGCTTGCGAAGACGACGAGGGCCCTCGACTGCCTGCGACGACCTTCGAGTAGCAGCGACACACCGGACGGCACGGGAGCCCAATGTTCAACGGGGCTCCCCTGCCGTTCGACCATCATCTCCGGTTGGGACCTCATGCTGCGCTCCGGGGACGGGTACGTCCCACCAATCAGCGTTGGCAGTTCACAGCCCCCACCAGCTGCATGGCTTGCCCAGCCTAAGGCGTGCTTTCGAACTGCGCTTGTGGGCCGATATCTTAAACAGTCGCTCTAGATTCAAAAATGATCGACGCGGTATGGCTACTCATCGCCCCCAAGTGCCAGATGGCATGCATGCCGCACATCTGCTAGCGCCCATGGGCCAATCAGATCCCCCTCCCAATCAAGGCCGAATCGCAACGCAGATTCCTCCAAGTGTGAAGAATCGGACTCAGAGAGGAGTACATCCAAGACCTCCAATCCAATTCTCCCACAATTCAATCCATTATCGATCAGGTTTCGCGCCTCCGCAAAATCTCCTGAATTCTGGAGATCCTCAATTCTCTGAAGTATGCGCACGGTCTCAATATGAAAGATGTCCGACTTGCCTTCTTCAACAAGCAAGTGCAAACGCTCGGTTGCGGTACGCAACTCGCCGACCTCCTCTTCCATGGCACCATTAATCAAATGCAGCCTAGGCATCATGGCTTCAATTTCTGCATCGATCAGACTTTCTGCCTCATCTTGCGAGACTTTAAGCTGGCGCGACACCTCTATCGCAAACTGGACGTAGTTTGAAATACGATCCTCTGAGCTGCATATGCGAGAATAGAGGTCTGGAAACTTTCGACTTAGCACCTTGCCTTCAATGTGTTGATGTGTCGCAGAGTCATCGTAGCTGTCGCAGAACTCTCTCAAGGAAACCAGAGGCCTCGCGTCTCCGTGTTCAATCTCCTTAATGCAAATCTCTTCAACCTCTATGATCTGGCCACTTTCATACAAGTAGCCCACTAGTTTCTTGGCGCTACCAGGATCTCCTGCATCGTGATGGCGCCTCACCACCTCTATCGCACCTACATGATCCTTTGCGAAATCTAGAATGTCAGCCAACTTGAAACCAGATTCATAGTCGCCAAGTTCCGATGCTCGCAGGTATAGCTGCGCAGCATGGAAGATCCGCCCCCTATCCGCAAGAGAAGAGGCGATGGCGCGAAGTTGCTCCAATTCGTTAACATTTTGAAGCACTATGTACGGAAAATCAGAGGGAGGCAACAGGGAGGCGCGTGCAGCGCTTCCAACTTGCTCTACATAGTCCGAAATCCGATAATGCCGATCTGAACCAGCGGTATCTAGTATCGGCGACACTCGACTCAGCGGGCCGCTCACACCTTTACAGGGTGTGAGCGTGTACTCAAGGGATTCCCCAACCCAATTGTCACCCAACAGGATCAACTCGTCCAGGTCCAAAGCGGCGGACGACATTTCCACCAACAATGACTCACGAATTATCGGCGCATGCCCGAAGCGACGCAAATCGATTGCCGCATCCACAATCGCTCTCGCACCCTGGGGCCCATTAAGGTAGCGTTCCATTTGTGCGGGAGCCCCTGCGAGGAACTGTGTAATGCGAGCCTTTTTACCCTTCGTGCTCTTGTAGGCTTCGGCTAGCCTGGGGTCTGCTTTCATCAGCTCTTTCAGATTTTCTAGCGGCTCCCTAAGGAAACTACTAGGAACTAGGATATCTGAACCAGCGAGGAGGGATCGCGCCTGAGGGTGCCTGTCGTCACCACCTGCAGCAGGGCACCTTGTAATTCTGCCCCAATGTTTGGGCCACATCGTTCCCAGAATCAAAATAGGACCCGCTTTGGGGTCTCTGAGCAATTCACGTAGGCCAGCGGCTACGCGTTCTCCCAGGGAGCTTGCGGGGGTGTCGAGATAGAGCTGTGTTTCGTTGAGCCATAGAACTGTCCTGGGGGGAATTCCTTTATCTATGACGACGGCTAGCGCCTCAGCGTGTGAAGGGGAGATTGGATGCCAAAGATTCCACGAGTCGGGAATTTTTTGCAGGACTTCCCAGCATGCTCGAGTCTTGCCTGTAGAAGATTCCCCAAGCAAGATGGAAATCCTGCTTGCTCCGTTGGCCGCTTCTAAAGCAGCGTCTTCAAGTAAACCATCATGAGGGCGTCGAACATAAGCAGGAAGTGAAGGGAGGTCAAATTGCCGCTCTCTCGAGGAAATGGAGCGGTGAACCTCAAGCGCGAAAGGGTCTGTCCAATCCCTTACCCTTTGATCTAATGCCTTTGAAGGAGTAGCGGCGATTATCGCAGCATTGGCGCATTCCAGGAGTTTTTCCCAGTAAGGTCGACGCGCCCTCTCGTTCGCCCATGAGCTGTAAATAGATACCAGCTTCCATAGGTCATCCGGGTTTTTGGGAACTCTCGGATGTTTCTGACTAAACCAGCCGCTTACTGTCTGCTTCGAGAGTCCTGATGCTTGAACAGCCACGTTGCGAGTCCACGAACGCCCGTGGCCCCTACGGACGGCCTGGGCTCGTCGTTCCAGAGACCGCAGCTCCTCCTGCAGTACTTGAGTCGAGCTGTCTTCGGTCATCCGTACCGCCGATCTCCCGATGCACTCGCGTCCGACGTGTCCGACTCGGAACGTTCGGAAAGCCCCCGGACCTCACCTTAGTTGCTTCTTCGGACTGAGTGGTCTCGGTTCCCTAATCACTGTGTAAGGGAGTTGGAACGGTCAGGGCCTGCAGCGCAGCACTTCTGTGCTGAGTTGAAGCGGGAACTGAGTGAGGAGAGTGCGTGCATGTTTAGTAAGCCTTCGTCAGCGGGCACGAAGTTGCGTGCCCACACCGCGTGGCTGACCAGGTTCAAGGGCAAGCGGGCCACCCGCTGGGCGGCAGTGATGGTCTTGTTTGTGATCGTCTATTACGTGCCTGATCTATCTTCACCTGTGACTGTTGTGACGTCTGTGATCGTCGGGCAACGCACGCGATAGGTCGGCTCCACGGCTTTGGCCGGTGGCCTGCCCGGTTTGGGGTCGAGCATGAGCAGGGGGCCGTACGCTGGCCGGCAACTCGGGCAGGCTTGTGAGCTGCCCGGAATTTGAACGAGTGGCCCCCTGGTCTTGCTCGACGCGGGACCCGAACCGGGGAGGTGGGTAAAGCCGTGGAGCCGACCGCCCCACCCCCGGCCTGGTCTTTCGCCCCTTGTGGGCGCGGGCGTCGACGGCGCGCGGCCCCGGCGGCGGAGACGAGGAGGGAGCCGTGCGGCGGCGACGGCCGGCGCCGCCGCGCTGTGCGCGGCACCTCTGATCTGTGATCTGACTGCTTGCAGTTCCAGGAGGCCGGGAACGTCAGCGCTCCTGCGCCAGCGTGTGGTGTGCTCCTGAACTGCCCCTACCGCGGGGCCGGGTAGCGAGCGCAGCGAGCCTTGATGAAGTAGGGAAAGTTCTATCGCGCCCGGGCCAGCCGTTTGCCGTCGTGGCTTCGTACGTGAGGGCCCGCCCCGTCCAAGGCGTCCAGGAACCGGACCGCGTAGACCTCGGACATGGACTGCGCCACCTCGTCGGGCGTGAGCCAGGTGACCGCCGTCGACTCGCTGGAGGTCCGCTCCTCGCCGCCTACCGGCTTGCAGCGGAAGACCAGGGCGACGATGCCTCGTGTCGTGTTCTTGTAGACCCCGGTGAGCTCGTCCACCTCGATGTGGATGCCCGTTTCTTCCCAGACTTCGCGTCGTACGCCGGCCTCCGGGGTCTCGTCGAGTTCGAGCACCCCGCCCGGGAGCTCCCAAGCGCCGTTGTCGGCCCGCCGGATCGTTAGGAGCTTGCCGTCCTCGCGGACCACCACTCCGGCCACGGACACGGAATGCAGTGGCATTGACTGGGCTTCCGGAGCGCTGTTACTCATGTACAGGAGCATAGGAGGATGGGAAGAACGATGGGAACCGCGGTAGGAGGGGGCAGGGCCGTACCTCGATACGTGCAGATCGCCGACGATGTCCTCCAGCAGATCAGGGCTGGGGTCCTCAAGCCCGGCGAGATGGTGCCGAGTGAATCGGAGCTGGTCGAACGCTACGGCGTCTCGGGCGGCACGATCCGCAAGGCGATGGTGGAGGTCCGGGCGAGCGGTCTGGTGGAGACCCGCCACGGCAAGGGCTCGATCGTGAAGGACCGGCCGCCGGTACGGCACCGATCCTCCGACCGCTTCCGTCGCTCGCACCGGCAGGGCGGCAAGGCTGCGTATCTGGCGGAGTCCGCGCAGTCGGGGGCTACGGCCAAGGTCAGCGTGCTGTACATCGGGCCCATGGAGGTCCCCGAGGACGTGGCCGAGCGGCTCGGGGTCGAGCCCGGCACTCAGGTTCTCGCCCGCCGGCGGCTGTACTTCCGTAACGGCACGCCGGTCGAGACGGCCAGCTCGTACCTGCCGTGGGACGTCGTGAAGGACATCCCCGAGCTCTTCGCCGAGAATCCCGGCGGTGGCGGTATCTACGCCCGACTCGAAGACCACGGGTATGAGTTCGCCGAGTTCGTGGAGACCTTGCAGGCCCGGTCCGCCACCAAGGCCGAAGCGTCCGAGCTGGCGCTCAGCCCCGGTGCCCCCGTCGTGCATCTCGTCCGTGAGGCGCTGACGACCGAAGGCCGAGTGGTGGAGGTCTGCGACACCCTCATGGCCGCTGACCAGTTCGTTTTCAGCTACCGCATCCCCGCCACTGACTGACACCCGCTCAACTCTCCTCAGCCCGCCCCGACTTCTTCGTCGAGGCGGGTTGACTCATGTACAGGAGTCAGGCACTCTTCTTCATGTCACTCATGTACATGAGTGACGGAGTTCTATGATCTATAGAGGAGTGATCCGTAGTGCGTCAGATCCCCGTCGACACCTCCGCCGCGACCGTGATGGTCGCGAAGCAGCCGCAGATCAAGGTCAAGGACCGCCGTACCGGTGAGGTCGCCCTCGACGTCGAGACCGGGGCGAAGCTCATGACCGTGGACGTGATGTTCGCCGCCAACGACGCGGTGGAGATCCTTTCCGTCACCGTCCCCGAGAGCGGGGTCTCCGGTGAGCTGGGCATGGGCACGCCGGTGGCGCTGACCGGCCTGATCGCCCGGCCGTGGGAGAACGAGTTCAACGGGCAGAAGCGGCACGGCATCGCCTTCCGCGCCGTGGCGGTCACCTCGCTCGCCGCCGGCGGCTCGCAGGCTGAGGCGGCCTGATCATGGCCCGTCTCTCGGTCGTACTGCTGCTGGTCGTCGCCACCGCTGTCGTACTGCGGTGGCGGCGCCCCGCCTGGTACTGGATGACGCTCGGGGTCGTACTCGCCGCGCTGCGGGTGTTAGTCCGGTATGCCTCGGTCATGGACGCCTGCGGCCTGACCGTCCCGCCCTCGCGCTGGCGGCTCGCGCTCGCTCGCATGACCGACCGCCCGGCCCCCGAGTCGCGCGCCCCACGCATCCTCCGCCTCCGGCCGACCCGTACCGGGCTCGTCCTGCGGCTCAAACTCCGGCCCGGCCAGGACGCATTCGATGTCTCCGCCGCCACCGATCGGCTGCGGCACTCCTTCGGGATGTACGGCGTCACCGCCCGGGAGATCCGCTCCGGGGTCGTCGAACTGCGGATGACGGGCTACGACGTGCTCAAGCGCGTGCAGATGCCCGCCAAGATCGACCGCACTCCGATGCGTGTGCCCGTCGCACTGCGCGAGGACGGGGCGGTCCACTACCGAGATTTCCGGATCGTCCCGCACGGGCTCACGATCGGGGCCACCGAGTCGGGCAAGTCCGTCTACCAGCGCAATCTGGTGGCCGGCCTCGCCGCCCAGGACGTGGCGCTCGTCGGCATCGACTGCAAGCAGGGCGTCGAGCTGTTCCCACTGGCTCGCCGCTTTTCCGCCCTCGCCGACAACCAGGACACCGCACTCGATCTGCTCGAAGCTCTGGTCTCGCACATGGAGTACGTCTACCAACTCGTCCGCGAGGAACAGCGCATCAGCGTGAACGTCCCGGATGCGGAGATCGCCGCCGACATCTGGGACCTGGCCGAGGACCTGCGGCCCACGCCCGTCGTGGTCCTGGTGGACGAGGTGTCCGAACTCGCGCTCTTCGCCTCCAAGGAGGAGGAGAAGCGCCGGGACCGGACCATCACCGCGCTCGTCCGGCTGGCCCAGCTCGGCCGCGCCGCCGGCATCTACCTGGAGATCTGCGGCCAGCGCTTCGGCTCCGAACTCGGCAAGGGCATCACGATGCTCCGGGCCCAGCTCACCGGCCGTACGGTGCACCGCGTCAACGACGAGACCAGCGCCAACATGGCCTTCGGCGACATCTCCCCGGACGCCGTACTGGCCGCCATCCAGATACCCGCGGACGCCCCCGGCATCGCTGTCGCCGGTGACTTGAGCGGTGGCTGGTCACGCATCCGCGCCCCGCACACCTCGCTGCGCGAGGCAGTGAACCTCTGCAACAAGTACGCCGACCGCACGCCGGACCTGCCCGCGCTCGCGCCCTTCCGGCCCGCCGTCGCCCCGCCGGCCTCGACTGCCGTGCGGCTCGCCAAGGCGTCCTCCGCGACTGCCTGACCCTCCCCTTCCCAAGGTCGGCCGCCACCTCGACGCGCCAAGTCCCTACCCCTCCATGTCAGCTCCCGGAAGGAGAACCGTCATGGGACGCATCCGCCCGGACCCCGTTCTCGTACAAGCCGTGATCGCCGGAGCGCTCTCCTTCGCCCACCTCCACGACCTGGCCGCCGCTGCCGGACAGGACGGCTGGAAGGCGTGGGCCTACCCGATCAGCGTCGACCTGCTGCTGGTCGCGGCCTGGCGGCGACTCCGCAACGACGGCTCGTCCCGGCTCGCGTGGTGCTGGTTCCTGATCGCCTTGGTGGCTTCGCTCGGCGCCAACGTCGTGACCGCTGGGTTCCTCGACCTCCGGCACCCACCCGCCTGGCTCCGCTTCGGCATCGCCGGATGGCCGGCGCTCGCCTTTCTCGGCGGGACGCTGCTGGCGCATACGCGGAGTGCAGCTGAAGCGGCCGATCCCGCCCCGCCGATCGACGTGACTCCGGTGCCCGCTCCGGCTCCTGAAGCCGAACTCCCGGACAATCCGGCCGAGTTGCGCGCCGTCGACCTCCCCACGACTGAGCCCCCCGCCGAACCGTCCCGGCCTGCACCCGCACCCGCGCCCGTCCCGGCCGCGCTCGTCGCCCACGCCCGCAAGGTCGCAGACGAACACCGCGCCCGGACCGGGGACCGGATCGACGCCGACACCCTGCGGGTCCGCCTCGGCGTCCCGCCCAAGCTCGCCGACTCCATCGCCGCCCAACTCACCTGACCAGCAAGGAGAACCACCATGCCTCCCCGCGACCACTTCCACTCCGTCATGCGGATCGGCCCCGTACAGATCGGCACCCATCGCGACCGCCACGGCCGCACCAAGCACGCCGCCGTCTGCACCGCCGACCGCTGCGGCTGGTCTTCCGACTTCTCCAGCCGCTCGGCCGCCCAGCTCGCCGCCCGCACCCACCGCTGCTCCGTCCGCTGAACGACCGAGGAGACCCCATGGACGTCCCGCTCTGGCTCGCTCTGATCGCCGTCGGCTACCTCGGGATCAAGCTCATCCGCCCGCCCTGGTGGCTCGTAGCCGTGTTCCTCCTCGGCGGCTACCTCCTCGCCGACAGCTTCCTGGCCTCCGCCATCAACGCAGCCGTCAAGTAACGCCTGCAGAAGGGAGATCCACCATGTTCCGTCCCAAGGTCCCGACCAACCCGACGCCCACCGGGCTCGTCGTTCCTCTCACCGTCGAACCGACCGCCCCCGTGCGGCACGCCCCGGCGCCGGCCCCGGTCGCTCAGTCCTCGCCCCGCCCCGCCGTTCAACTCACGCCCGGTACCGCGGTCGCCCTCGTCGGCGGCGGCACGGGCGTGGTCCTGGTCGTCGGCGCCGTCCTGGTCTCGATGCTCCTGGCGGTCGCCATCAGCGGGGTGTCCGTCGCCGTCTGCGCGGTCGTCCTCCGCTCGCTGCTCGCCTCCGGGCGCACGCACCGCTGACCGGCCCCCGGGCGGCCTCAACCGCCAAGTCTCCGCCGCCCGGGAGCCGTGCTCCTGCCCGAACCACAGATCCGGAAGGAAGCTCCATCATGACCGACCACACCCGCGTACGCGGGAGGTCGCCCGTGCCTGACGCGCTCCTCGACCTGACCACCCTCGGCGACCTGCTGAGGGTGGCTTCGGCCCCCGACTACGACCGCTGGGCCGACCAGATTCACCGCACCGGCGGCTGCTCCGACCCGATCCACCTCACCGGCTGGACCCTTACCAAGGACCGCACGTCGGGCGAGACCCTGCACCACTACTCAACCGCCACCGAACCCGGCGGACGACTCCGCCTCGCCTGCGGCAACCGCCGTGCCTCCCGCTGCCCCGCCTGCGCCTGGACGTACGCCGGGGACACCTACCGCCTCATCCGCGCCGGCCTGGCCGGAGACGACCGCCGCGACATCCCCGGCACCGTTCGAGACCACCCCCGTGTCTTCACCACGCTCACCGCGCCCTCCTTCGGCCCCGTGCACAACCAGCCCGACCGAGGCGTCTGCCGCTGCGGCACACAGCACCGCACGGACGATCCGGCGCTCGGCACCGCCCTGGACCACGAGACGTACGACTACGCCGCCGCCGTCCTGTTCAACAATCACGCGGGCGACCTCTGGCAACGCTTCACCACCCGACTCCGCCGCGAATTGGCCGCCCGCGCCGACCTCACCCAACGCGCCCTCAAGGAATCGGCCCGCCTCTCCTACGGCAAGGTCGCCGAATTCCAGAAGCGCGGCGCCCTCCACTTCCACGCGGTGATCCGCATCGACGGACCGGACGGCCCCGGAACACCGCCGCCGTCCTGGGCAAGCGTCGACCTGCTGACCGACGCGATCCGCGCCGCCGCCACGCACTCCTACACCTCGGTCACGGCCCCGCCTGCCGGCGACCAGCCCACCCGGACCTTCCACTGGGGCACGCAACTGGACGTCCGGCCGGTCAAGGCATTCGGCGACGGCTCCGACATCACCGAACAGGCCGTGGCCTCCTACGTCGCGAAGTACGCGACCAAAGCCGCCGAGACCACCGGCACTCTCGACCGCCGCATCGGCGAACTCACCGAGCTGGACCACCACCAGGTCCCCGAACACACCCGCCGCCTGATCACCGCGTGCAAGACCCTGGATCCGCTCTACCCGGACCGTCGCCTCTGGGCCTGGGCCCACATGCTCGGTTTCCGCGGCCACTTCTCCTCCAAGTCCCGCCGCTACTCGGTCACCCTCGGCGAGCTGCGCGCGGCCCGCGCCGACTTCCGCGCCGCCCAGGAACGCCAAGCCCTCGGCCTCGAAACCGCGCAGCCGGACACCGTCCTCGTCCTGACCGACTGGCAGTACGCCGGCCACGGCCACACCCCCGGCGAATCCGCCCTCGCCGCCACCATCGCCCGCGACATCCAGACCAACCGCGACACCGCACGCCAAGCCCGCGCCGACCTCCAAGCCGAAGAAGGAGACGACTGGTCATGACCACCACCCTGATCGAGAGGAAGTGGCACACCACCGCCGAAGTCGCGCAGATGCTCGGCTACGGCCTGTCCAAGACCAAGATGCTCGTGCTCACCGGCGAGATCCACTCCATCAAGGACGGCCGCAACCGCCGCATCCTGCCCCGCTGGGTGGATGAGTACATCGAACGCCGTGCCCGTGAAGCGGAGATGGAGTGGTCAGCATGAGCGGCAAGCGTGGCAACGGTGAAGGCTCGATCTACCCCTACAAGAACGGCTTCGCCGCTTACGCCTGGGTGACCACCCCGGACGGCACGAAGAAGCGCAAGTACGTCTACGGCAAGACCCGCGAAGACGTCCACGACAAGTGGATCAAGCTTCACGTGGAAGCGAAGAACGGCCCGGTCGCTACTCGACACCGCACGGTCTCCGCCTTCCTGGCGTACTGGCTTGAGTCCATCGTGAAGCCGAACCTCGCGCCCCTGTCATACGTCTCGTACGAGGGCTGCGTACGGCTCTACATCGCTCCCCACCTCGGCTCGAAGCGGCTGGACAAGCTCACCGTCCGGGACGTGCGCGAATGGCTGACCAAGCTGACGATCACCTGCCAGTGCTGCGCCCAGGGGAAGGACGCCAAGAGGGCTCCCAGCCGTCGGCGCTGCTGTGCAGCCGGGGAGTGCTGTGAGGCGTATGCATCCCGTCGGGTGATCCAAGCGGCTCGCGATGCCCTGCGGGCCGCCCTGACACACGCGGTCACCGAAGAGGAGATCGGGAAGAACGTCGCCGCCCTGGTGAAGGTGCCCAAGCCGCGGCGTCGCCGGATCAAGCCCTGGTCCGCGGCCGAGGCAGGTCATTTCCTGGCGGACGCCGTGACTCGGGAGGATCCGCTCCTCGCAGCCTGGGTGCTCGTGCTGTGCCTCGGGCTTCGCCGTGGTGAGGTGCTGGGCCTGACGTGGAAGTCCATCGACTTCGAGGCGGGTGAGCTGTACGTGGATCACCAGATCCAGCGGGCGGGGCGCCAGCTCCTCCACCGGGAGACCAAGACGGAGGAGTCGGACGACTTCCTGCCGCTGCCGGCGCTCTGCCTCAAGGCGCTCCGGATGCGTCGCGCTCTGCAGATCGGGGACCGGAAGGCGGTCGGTGATCTGTGGCAGGACAGCCGCGGTCTCGTCTTCACGACGAAGTACGGCACGCCGATCGAGCCGGGCAACATGACCCGGATGTTCGCGCTACGGGCTCGCCGGGCCGGCCTTCGGGGCATCCCGCTGCGGAACACGCGGCACACCTGCGGTTCGCTGCTGGTCGCCCTGAAGGTGCATCCGAAGATCGCGCAGCGGATCCTCCGGCACTCCCAGATTGCGATGACGATGGAGGTCTACGCCGAAGCGAGTGAGGAAGAGGTGCGCGCGGCCCTCGGCAAGCTCTCCGAAGCGATGGGCGGCGCCAGCTGACCCGGTTGCTGTACTTCGCTGCTGTACGGCACGACAAAGCCCCCGTCCGGATTACCCGGCGGGGGCTTTGACCTGCTGTGCGCTCGGCAGGATTCGAACCTGCAACCTTCTGATCCGTAGTCAGATGCTCTATCCGTTAAGCTACGAGCGCTTGGCTTTCCGGCGGTTTTTCTTGCCGGTCGGCGTTGCGGGAACAACATTACATGACCTGCGCCGTGAGGCGAAATCCATTGCCCGTAGCACCCCTGACCTGCGGAAACGCGCTTGTGGGGGTGTTTGGGGGGGGCTACTCGGGCCAGGGGGAGTCCTCGATGATGCGGACGAAGTTCGGGCGGGTGTAGCCCTCTTCGAATCGGTCCAGGACGTCGGCCTTCACATTGCCGAAGGTGGTCGCGGGGCGGTGCGCCAGGCCGGCGTGGAAGGCGTGGAGGATGCGGCGCTTGAAGTCGGGGCGCGGGTGGGCCGCGACGACGGCTTCGCGGGTCTCCGTGGGGAGGGTGTCGTAGCCGATGCCGAGGACGTCGAGTTCGACGCCGGCGGTGACGAGCGCGACCTCAGGGGCCATGTGGTGCGGGATCTCCGGGGTGGTGTGCAGGGCGATGCCTTCCCAGACCAGGCGGGCGCGGTCCTCGGGGATGCCGCGGGCGGTCAGGAAGGCGCGGGCCTCGTCGGCGCCGTCGAGCTCGAAGCGCTGCCGGGAGGTGCGGAACTTCCCAGTGAGGCCGAGGTCATGGAAGAGGGCGCCCACGTAGAGCAGCTCCGGGTCGAAGTCCAGGCCCCGGTGGTGGCCGTGGTGGGCGCCGAAGAGGTAGACGCGGCGGGAGTGGTGGTAGATCAGGTCGTCGGTGACGTCGCGGACGAGTTCGGTCGCCTCCCGGGCCAGGGTGCTGTCGGGGACGGGGATGCCGCCGATGGCGGGGCCGCACGGGGACGCGGGTCGGCGGTTCGGGGTCGTCATGGGTTCAGGGTGGCGTGGTCCGGCCGGGCATGCCCAGAGTGCGTGCGGGCGGGTCGCGGCCGGATGACCCCTTTCGGCCGACCGGCTGCCTCCCCCGAGGGTCGGTCGCCCCGGGCCGATGGATGGGGGAGGGGATCGGTGCGGCGGGAGCCTGCCGTAACCCGGACCCGCCCGACGCCCCACCCGGACCCGCACGGAACCACCCGGAACCGCCCGGACCCGCACGGACCGGAGACCGGCCGCGGACAAGCCCCGTGCCGCCCGGAAAAGCGTTCGGGCCCCGGTCTCGAAGACCGGGGCCCGAACGGAGAGCGGAGGCGGAGGGATTTGAACCCTCGATGGGGGGTAAACCCCAAACCGCATTAGCAGTGCGGCGCCATAGACCGGACTAGGCGACGCCTCCACACACCCCACGCACGCAGATGCGCGCTGTGGTGTGTCCAGATAATGGCACAGCTCCAAGGGCTGTCACCAATCGCCCCCCACGGTACTAGCCACGCGGCCCGCCCGGCAAAGACGTTCCTGCGGCGCAACGTCGAGGGCGGTAGCGCGTTAGGAGTGTGGGGCCGTTGCGACGTCGTCGTCGTGCGCCCCCAGCGTGTACGCACCGCGTGCCGCCCCGCACTCGCCTCTGGAGCCTGTGATGCCGCACCACCGGACGTCATCCCTTTTCTCCGCAGTCGTCGGCGCCACCGCCACGGCCGGCACCCGCCTCGCCGCCGCGGCGACCGCCGTGTCCCTCGCCTCCGCCGCCGCGCTGACCCTGGCCGGGCCCGCCGCGGCGGCCGCCCCGATCCCGCTGCCGCACCACTGGTCCGGGACCGGTCTGGTCGGCGCCGGCCATCACGTCGCCGACCCCCGGACGCCCGACGGGGGCTCCCCCGCCGCCGCCCGGCCGGTGGCGGACCTCGGGCGCGGCGATCACCTCACCGTCACCGTCCACCACTCCGGCTCGGCGCGCACCGACGGCACCTTCGAGCTGTACTGCCACCCCGGCGGCGGCAACCACCCGCACGTCAAGGCCGCGTGCGCGAAGCTCGACGGGATGGCGCGGTGGGGCCGGGACCCGTTCGCCCCGGTGCCGCAAGGGGTGAACTGCACGATGATGTACGGCGGGCCGGCCCTCGCCCATGTCACCGGTACCTGGGCCGGGCGCCCCGTCAACGCCGACTTCCGGCGCACCAATGGGTGTGAGATCAGCCGCTGGGGCCACTTCGAACCCCTGCTCCCCTCGACCCGCTCATGACCCGGTTCGTGCCGTAGTAGCGCGGCAGGTCAGGACGAGGGGCACATGTCGGTCGTGCGGCGAGTCGCACAACCCCGTGGCAGTACCTCCTCGTCATCCGCCTCCGCGTCCCGGGCAAGTGCCCGTAGACTCCATCCCAGCGGTCCACCGCGGTGGATCCGGCAAGGTGCGGTAACAGGGAGGAAGCGTCGTCGTGAGCAGCAGGCCATCCCGAGGCGCTGCTCGCCTCGCAGCCATACTCGACGCCCTCCCCGACGCCCTGTTGCTGGTGAACTGCAACGGCACCGTCGTCAACGCCAACACCATCGCGCTGGAGACCTTCGAGGCGCCGGGCACGGCCCTGGTCGGGCGCGGGCTGCTCGATCTGCTGCCGTCCTTCGACTCCAAGCGGATCCCGGGCTCCATGCGGCGCCTGGACGAGGAGGAAGAGGGCACCCGCACGAAGCCGACGCGGATGGTCGCGCGGCGGACCGACGGGACCGAGCTGCTGGTCGAGGTGACCAGCGCGAATCTCGAGGACGGCCGCACGCCGTACGAGTCGGCCTTCGAGGCCGCGTACGCCGATCACCGCAACGGCTACACGGGCAACGAGCTGCTGATGCTGGTGGTCCGCGATCTGACCGGGACGCTGGACACCGAGACCGAGCTGGCCCGGCAGCAGCGGCAGACCGAGATGATCCTGCGGGCCGCGGCCGAGGGGGTGGTCGGGGTCGACGCCGAGGGCAAGGTCGTGCTCGTCAATCCGTCCGCGGCACAGATCCTGGGCTACCGGGCGAGCGAGCTGGGCGGCAAGGAGCTGCATCCGCTCATCCACCACTCCCGGACGGACGGCTCGACACTGCCGTGGGAGGACACCCCGCTGGCGGACACGCTCAAGTCGGGACGCAAGCACCGGGTGCGCGGACAGGCGCTGTGGGCGAAGGACGGGCGCGCGGTGTCCGTCGATCTGACGACGGCGCCGGTGCGGGACGGCGATCAGCTCGTCGGCGCGGTGATGACCTTCACCGACCGCCGCGCCTTCGACGCGCTGGCGGCCCGGCACACCCAGCTGCTGGCGGTGCTCGACCAGGCGCTGCGCGGGCCGTTGGAGGAGCTGAAGGGCGAGCTGGGCACGCTCGCCTCGGACCCGGCCGGGCAGCTGTGGCCCGAGGCCAACCAGATCCTGCACCACCTCGCGGCCGGCCATGCCCGGATGACGACGCTGGTGGACAACGTCCTCAGCTTCCAGCGGCTGGACTCCGGCAAGGAGAAGCTGCACCGCACGACGGTGTCCATGGACGCGGTGGTCGCGGCGGGTGTGGAGGGCGCGATCGAGCTGATCGGGCCGGGCCGCGCACAGTTCGCGGTGCATGCGCCGCCGATAGAGGCGACGGTCGACGCGGAGCGGATCGCGCAGGCGCTGTCGCATCTGATCGCGGATGTCGCCGGGGTGGATTCGACGGGCCGGATGCCGGCCGGCGAGACCGCCATGGGCGGGCGTTCGGGGCCGATCCCGGGTGATTCGACGATCGTGGTGGCGGCGGCCAAGCGCGGCGATGTCGTACGGATCGAGGTGCGCGGGCCGTTCGGCGGCGGCGACCCGGTCCATGAGCCGATCGTGCGCGGCATCGTGCGGCAGCACGGCGGGCTGCTGCAGACCCACGACGTGCCGGGGGCGCCCGGCGGCGGGCCCGGTGCGGGCGGCAGCGCGTATGTGCTGGAGCTGCCGGTGGCGGCGGACGGCGCGGCCCTGGACGCCGGGGCGGACCGGGGACCCGAGCCGACCGGCAACGAGACGACGGTGATGCCGGTGCCGGCCGCGCGGGCGCGGGGCACCCAGAACGCGGCGGATTCCGCGGCCGTCGAGCGGCCGGACGACGAGGGCGGCGAGGGCGGCGAGGGCCGTCCCGGTGGTGACGGCGGGCCCGGTGGACCGGGTGGCAGCGGCGGGTCCGGGCAGCCGCTCGGCGGCGGTGCGGGGCACGGTGTCGTGCCGGCCCAGGCGGGCGGCGCGCAGCCGACCGGCCGCCGGCGGGCGCGGCACTCGGGTGCGGAGCAGGGCGCGCAGTCGGGCGCACCTGCGGCGGCGGGCGGCCCGCAGGCCGCCGGTCCGCACGGTGCGGTGGGCGACGGCGACCGGGGCGGGACGGGCGCGGCCGGGACCGACGGCGGCCGGGGCGCGCACCCGCAGCACGGTGACGGTACGCACGGGGCGGGGCTGCCGCCGGGGATGGCGGGGGCCGAGGCCGTGCCGCCGACCGGACGGCGCCGGGCCCGGCAGGGGGCGACGGAGGGCGGCGGCCTGCCCGCGCTGCCCGCCGGTTCCCACACGACGGCGGCCGAGGCGCCCGCGCAGGTTGCGTCGCGCCCGCAGATTCCGGGCCAGGCCCCGGCGCCGGATCAGGCCGCGGCTCCGGGCCAGGCCCACATTCCCGGCCAGTCGGCGGGCCCGCAGGGGCTCGCCCCCGTACCGCAGAACGGCCGACGGGCGCGCCGGGCGCTGGCCGAGGCGCCGGGGCGTCCCGCGCAGGGCGACGGCCAGGCGGCCGCCGGTGCCCCGCAGGCTTCCGGTGCCCGCACGGCCTTCGCGCTGCCGCCCGCCGCGGCGGACCGCGCCCCGCAGTCGTCGCCGGAGCTGTCGGCGGCCGCCGACCGGCTGCCCGGTGGGGGACCGTCCGACGGCAGCGGCACGGGACGCCGTCGGGCGCGCCGTCCGGTGGCCGGTGGTCCGCAGGCCCCGGCGCCCGGCGCGCAGCCGGGCCACGAGCTCGCCGCGGCCGGTGACGCCACGCCGCCGCAGGGTGACGGGGAGGGCGAGCCGACCGGGAGACGGCGGGCCAGGCGGGCCGCCGCCGAGGAGCGCGCGGCGGCCGCGATGGCCGACTCCGAGTCCTCCGGGACCTTCGTGGCGGGCCCGGAGGGGCTCGTGGCGCAGCCCTCCGAACCGGCCGAGGCGACGGGTTCGGCCACCGGCACGGCGGCCGGCATCGCCCCGGCGCCGGAGACCGCCGCCCCCCAGCCGCCCCACGCGCCCGCCGCGCCCCAGCATCCGCAGGCCGCCGAGGCCCCCGCCCCCACCGGCCGCCGGCGCGGTCGCCCCAGCCCGGCCGAAGAGTCCGCGGGCCCGGCGCCGGCCGCCGCGCAGGGCGGGCCGGCCGCGGCGCCGCACCGTCAGCCGCTGCCGCCCGCCGCCGAGGACGACGGGCATGCCGCGGGGCACTCCCAGGGGCGCGCGTTCAGCGTGCGCACGCTCGGGCAGGGCGTGCCGTTCGCGCAGCAGATCGCCGACCAGCAGCGCCCGCCGGTGCCGCCCGGCAGCACCCCGCCCGGGGGTACGTCCGCCGGTTCGGGCCGCCGCCGCAAGCTGGCCGCGCCGCCGCAGGAGGGTGAGCGCACGACCGCCGCCGGGCCCGGGGCGGCCGAGGCCCGGCCGCACCCCACCGCCCCGCCGCAGCAGCCGCCTCAGCAGGCCCAGCACCCGGCCGCCGCACCGCCCCAGCCGCATCTGCTGGACGCGAGCGAGGGCCGGGCCTTCGCGATCTCCGCGCCGGACGAGGGCAGCGAGGGGCCCGAGCCGCTGGACGGTCCGAACGGCGCCATCGAGGTGATGGACCGTCAGCCCATGCCGCGGGACGACGAGCTGCCGCCGGAGCCGCTGGACAACCCGCGCCGGCTGCTGGTCTGGCCCGCGCCGGACGGCGCCACCCAGCAGGCGCTCAGCGACCGCGGCTACCGCCCGGTGATCGTCAACTCCCGTGAGGAGGTGGACGCGCAGATCGCCGCGTATCCGGCGGCGCTCTTCGTCGACCCGCTGACCGGGCCGATCACCCGCACCGCGCTCCAGTCGCTGCGCCAGGCGGCGGGCGCGGCCAAGGTCCCGGTCCTGGTGACGGCCGGTCTGGGGCAGGCCACCCGGGAGGCCGCGTACGGCGCCGACCCGGCCGTGCTCCTCAAGGCACTGGCCCCGCGGGACAGCGAGGTGCACCCGCCGCGGGTGCTGCTGATCGAGCAGAACGACGACATCGCGGCGGCGCTGACCGCCTCGCTGGAGCGGCGCGGGATGCAGGTCGGCCGGGCCTGCGCGGACGCCGACGCGGTCACCCTCGCCACGCAGATGCGGCCGAATCTGGTGGTGATGGACCTGATGCAGGTGCGCCGCCGGCGGGCCGGCATCGTCGACTGGCTGCGCGCCAACGGGCTGCTCGATCACACCCCGCTGGTCGTCTACACCTCCGCCGACATGGATCCGGCGCAGCTGCCCCGGCTGGCCGTCGGCGAGACGGTGCTCTTCCTGGCCGAGCGCTCGACGAGCGCCGAGGTCCAGTCCCGGATCGTCGATCTGCTCGCCAAGATCGGCACGAACTGACCGCGGTGACCGGGGAGACCGGGGTGCGCGCGGCCGACCGGCCGGACGCCCACGCCGTGGACGCCCGGGCCCGGAGCACCGCTCACGGCCGCCGGCTCACGCCAGCAGCGTGACGTCCAGCTGCCCGTCCGCGTACTGCTTGCGCAGCACCTTCTTGTCGAACTTGCCCACGCTCGTCTTGGGCACCGCCGGGATCACCGCCCAGCGCTCCGGCAGCTGCCAGCGCGCGACCCGCTCGCCGAGGAACGCCTTCAGCTCCTCGTAGCCGATGCTCACACCGTGGTTGAGGACCACCGTCGCCAGCGGCCGCTCACCCCACTTGTCGTCCGGTACGGCGACCACCGCGGCCTCCGCGACGTGCGGGTGGGCCATCAGGTGGTTCTCCAGCTCGACCGAGGAGATCCACTCGCCGCCGGACTTGATGACGTCCTTGGCGCGGTCGGTCAGCGTCAGGAAGCCGTTGGGGGTGATGGTGCCGACGTCGCCGGTGCGCAGCCAGCCGTCGGGGCTGAACTTGTCCTCGGGGCGCAGCGGTTCGCCCTGCGCGCCGCCGTAGTAGGCACCGGCGATCCAGGGCCCGCGGACCTCCAGTTCACCGGCGGCCCGGCCGTCCGCGGGGAGCCGTTCGCCGTCCGGGCCGATCAGCCGGGCCTCCACGGAGGCGGGGAAGCGGCCCTGGGTGGCGCGGTAGTCCCACTCCTCGTCGCCGCTGACGCCGGCCGGCGGATGGGCGACGCTGCCCAGCGGGGAGGTCTCGGTCATGCCCCAGGCGTGGACGACGCGGATGCCGTGGCGCTCCTCGAAGCCGCGCATCAGGGCGGGCGGGCAGGCCGAGCCGCCGATGACGACCGTCCGCAGACAGGCCACGTCCCGCTTCGTGGCGTCGAGTTCGGCGAGCAGCCCCTGCCAGATGGTGGGGACGGCGGCGCCGATGGTGGGCCGTTCGGTCGCGATCATCTCGGCGAGCGGCGCGGGCTGCAGGAAGCGGTCCGGCATCAGCAGCCAGGCGCCGGCCATGAACGCGGCGTGCGGCAGGCCCCAGGCGTTGACGTGGAACATCGGCACCACCGGCAGGGTGATGTCGCGTGAGGTGAGGGCGAACGCCTCGGCGGTGTTGACCTGCATCGAGTGCAGGTAGAGCGAACGGTGGCTGTAGAGCACGCCCTTGGGGTCGCCGGTGGTGCCCGAGGTGTAGCAGAGCGCCGCGGCCTCCCGCTCGTCGATCTCGGGCCAGTCATAGCTGTCCGGGCGGCCGGCGAGCAGCTCCTCGTAGTCGTGCACGCGGACCGGGGCGCCGTCCAGTACGGAGCGGTCGCCGGGGCCGACGACCACGACGTGCTCGACGTGCGGCACCTGGCCGAGCAGCGGGGCGAGCAGCGAGAGGAGGCTGCCGTTGACCAGCACGACCCGGTCCTGGGCGTGGTTGATGATCCACACCAACTGCTCGGCGGGCAGCCGCAGGTTGAGGGTGTGCAGCACCGCCCCCATGGAGGGGATCGCGAGGTAGGCCTCCAGGTGCTCGGCGTTGTTCCACATGAGGGTGCCGACGCGTTCCTCGTCGGCCACGGACAGCTCCTCGCCGAGCGCGTGGGCCAGCCGGGCGGCGCGGCGGCCGATCTCGGCGAAGGTGCGGCGCTGCGGGTCCCCCTCGGTCCAGGTGATGACCTGCGACTGGCCGTGAACCGTCGATCCGTGGGCCAGGATTCGCGAGACCGTGAGCGGTACGTCCTGCATCGTGCTGAGCACCGGGTGCCTCCGCTTTGTTACGGGCGGTTAGTGGTGCTGCGATTGTCATCGCATACCAGGCGGTATGTCACGCCCTCCGGGGTGTGTTCTTGCCCGCTCCTGACCGGATACGGCCACCCGACGGGCCCGCGCCGCCGTCCTCGCCCGCGCGGGCCCGGACCGGGTCAACCCGCCGGGCTGCCGGGCCGCCCCTTTCACCCGCAGGGAGGGCCCGTACGGCACGTTGCTTGTGCCGCCTCGGCGCCGCGCAGCACGCTGGCGCCCACCGGAACCCCGGTCCTTCGTCCTCTTCCGACAGGAGCGTCCCATGCGCCCCCACCTCGGCCGTTGTCTCGTCCTTGCCGCCCTGGGCGGAATCGGTGCGCTCGCCTGCGGCACCGCGCAGGCGGCCCCGCACACCGCCCCGGCCGCGCGTCCGGGCGGCGACGGTCCCGCCGTCGTCCGTCCGCTGTTCGCCGGGCGGTTCGACCCGGTCGCCGGGAGCGGCGGCGGGGTGCTCGCTGGCGGCGGCCGGCCGGTGGTCCTCAAGGCCGACGGCCGGCGCTGATACCGCGGCACCGCCCACCGCCCCCGCCGTACGGCCGGGGCGGGCGGGCGCCGGCCGGCCTCACGGGCGCCGGTCGGCCGCCGGGGTCACCGCCTGGAGGACCAGCACCGACAGGTCGTCCTCGACCGGGCCGGTGCCGAAGTCGTGGGCGGCGCGCCGGACGTGCTCGGCGAGGGCCTTGGCGCCCAGCCCCATGCCGTCTCGCAGCACTTCCATCAGACCGTCGTTGTCGTCCAACTGCCAGTTGCCGCTGCGGCGTTCGGTGACCCCGTCGGTGACGCACAGCAGGGTCTCGCCCGGTGCGAGGGTGAAGGAGCTGGCCTGGAATTCGGTGCCCTCGTCGATGCCCAGCAGCATCTGCGGCTCGGAGGCCGCCTCGACGGTGCCGTCGACGAACATGTGCAGCGGTGGCGGGTGGCCGGCCGTGGCGACCGTGCAGCGGGCGCCGGGCACGCCCGGCTCGACCTCCAGCTCGCCGTAGAGCAGGCTCAGAAAGCGGGAGGAGGCCTGCTCGCCGCCCTGCTCCACCGCCTCGGCGCTCTCCTCCGCCATGGCCAGGTTCAGCCGGCTCAGGACCGACTCGACGCCGTGCCCCTCCCGGGCCAGCAGCCGCACCAGGTGGCGGGCCAGTCCGGTGACGGACATCGCCTCCGGGTCCTTGCCCTGGACGTCGCCGAGCAGGAAGCACCAGCGGCGGTCGCCCATCGGGAAGACGTCGTAGAAGTCGCCGCCGACGGTCTGGCCCTCGCCGTGCGGCTCGTAGACGATCGCGGTGTCGACGCCGACGATGCTGGCGAGCGAGGCGGGCAGCTGGCGGCGCTGGAGCGCCAGGCTGATCGTGGTCTGCCGGGTGTACTGGCGGGCGGTGTACACGGCCTGTGCGACCCGGCGCGCCACGTCCTCGACCATCCGCACCACGGTGTCGGTCATCTGTAGGTGTCCGGCCCGGCCGAGCAGCAGCACGCCCTGTTCGGCGTCCCGGGCGACGAGGGGGAAGGCGAGCGCCGAGCCGCCGGTGGGGGCCGCGCCGGCGCTTTCCGGCCAGGGCCAGGGGATACCGGCGGTGCGGATGGCCTCGGTCGGCGGATCGCTGCGCTCCAGGTCGTCGCGGAGCGGGGTGATCCGCCGCTCGTCGACGTGCCAGACGCGGGACAGCTCCATGCCGCCGCCCTCGGTGGTCAGCCAGATCGCGCACCAGTCGGCGAGCCGGGGCACCAGGAGCTGGGCGGCGAGCGCGGTGACCATGTCCTGGTCGAGCTGTCCGGCCAGCAGCTCGCTGGTCTCGGCGAGGAAGGACGGGCCGCCGCGGTCGGCCCATTCGGCGGCGAGTCCGGGCCGGTGGGCCGGCTCCCGCGCGGGGTGCGCCAGCGGCGGCGCGGACGGCTCGGCGGCGGGGCGTTCGAGCCGCGGGGAGGGGCTCCCGGCCGTGCCGGGCTCGCCCTCGGTGGCCTCCAGGCGGAACCAGACGGTCTTGACGGCCTTGTGGTAGGTCACGCCCCAGGACTCCGCCAGCGCGCTCACCAGCTGGAGCCCGTACCCCGGCTCCCCGCTGCGGGCGTCCACCCCGCCGCGTACGCCCCGCGAGGGGTGGCGGTCGGAGACCTCCATGACCACGCCCACGGTGGCCCGTCCCGGCCGCTCGCCGCCTTCTTCGCCGGAGGGCCGGCCGTACTCCAGGCGGCAGGTCACGTCGATGTCGGTCCCGGCGTACATCACGGCGTTGGTGACCAGCTCGCTGGTCAGGAGCACCGCGTCGTGGATCAGTTCCTGGCTGATCGCCGCCGCTCCGCGCCCGGCCGTGGTGGCGGGTGGCGCGGCCGCCCGTTCGGAGAGCAGCGCCCGCACGAACTTGCGCGCTCCGGCCGCCGCGAGCTGGTTCGCGGGCAGGCCTTTCCGGGAGACGGTTTCCGTCGTGGGCGGGGAGGACAGCGAGGTCACTGCACCCCCTGGAGGTGCCGGGAAAATACATCTACGGGCGCTTTATACTATGTCATACCTGCCCAAATTGATCACTCTGCCCGACGGAACCCTCTCTCTACCGATCATCGGCGGGATGGTGTGACATGGCGCTCGACCCGACCCGGCGCGAGGCTGCTCCGCAAGCCGCGGACACCCCTGCGCCCGCCCGGCCCGCGGTGGCCGACGGGAGCGCGCCGGCCACCGCGGACTCCGAGACCCCCCGGTCCCCGGCGACACCCGGGAGCACGCGGCCCGCGGAGCCCCCCGACGACGGGCAGTGGGTACGCACCAGCGAACTGCGGCCGCTGCTCGCGGCGATGAACGCGCTGCGCGACGGGGACTTCACCACCCGTGTTCCCAGCCCGCCCGACGGCGGCTCCCCGGACGGCGTGCTGGCCGACATGATCGGCGTCCTGAACCAGATCATCGCCCGTAACGCCCATCTCTCCTCCGAGCTGCAGCGCGTACGGGGCGAGGTCATCCGGCAGGGTCGGCTGGACGAGCGGATCTCCGCGAGCCCCGGCCAGGGGGCCTGGACGACGAACATCGACGCGGCGAACACCGTGCTGGAGGCGCTGGTGGTCCCGCTCGCCAAGGCCACCCGGGTGCTGGACGCGGTGGCCGACGGCGATCTGACCCAGCGCGTCGATCTGCACGACGGCAACCGCCAGCTCCGCGGCGATCTGCGCCGGCTGGGCAGCGGCGTGAACCGCATGGTCGACCAGCTGTCGCTGTTCACCGGCGAGGTCACCCGGGTCGCCCGCGAGGTGGGCACCGAGGGGCGCCTCGGCGGCCGGGCCAAGGTCCAGGGGCTCTCCGGCGACTGGCTGCACGTGACCGAGGCGGTCAACACCATGGCGTCCCGGCTGACGGCGCAGGTGCGCGACATCGCGGTGGTCACGACGGCGGTGGCCACCGGCGATCTGACCCAGCAGGTGACGGTGGAGGCCACCGGCGAACTGCTGGAACTGAAGCTGACCGTCAACAAGATGGTCGACCAGCTGCGGGCGTTCGCCGACGAGGTCACCCGGGTGGCCCGCGAGGTCGGCACCGAGGGACAGCTCGGCGGCCGCGCGCAGGTCAGGGGCGTCTCCGGGGTCTGGAAGGACCTCACCGACAACGTCAACTTCATGGCGTCCAACCTGACCTGGCAGGTCCGCAACATCGCACAGGTGACGACGGCGGTGGCCACCGGCGACCTGAGTCAGAAGATCACCGTGGACGCCCGGGGCGAGATCCTCGAACTGAAGTCGACGATCAACACCATGGTCGACCAGCTCTCCGCCTTCGCCGACGAGGTCACCCGGGTGGCCCGCGAGGTCGGCACCGAGGGACAGCTCGGCGGCCGCGCGCAGGTCAGAGGCGTTTCCGGGGTCTGGCGTGACCTCACCGAGAGCGTCAACTTCATGGCCGACAACCTGACCTCCCAGGTCCGCAACATCGCCCAGGTCGCCACCGCCGTCGCGGAGGGCGACCTCGGCAAGACGATCACCGTCGAGGCCAAGGGCGAGATCCTCGAACTCAAGACGACGATCAACACCATGGTCGACCAGCTCTCCGCCTTCGCCGACGAGGTCACCCGGGTGGCCCGCGAGGTCGGCACCGAGGGAAACCTCGGCGGTCAGGCGCAGGTCAGGGGCGTCTCCGGGGTCTGGAAGGACCTCACCGACAACGTCAACTTCATGGCGCTCAATCTGACCTCCCAGGTCCGCAACATCGCCCAGGTGACCACCTCGGTGGCCAACGGCGACCTGTCGAAGAAGATCGACGTCGACGCCCGCGGCGAGATCCTGGAGCTGAAGGACACCGTCAACACGATGGTCCAGCAGCTGCGGGCGTTCGCCGACGAGGTCACCCGGGTGGCCCGCGAGGTCGGCACCGAGGGACGGCTCGGCGGCCGCGCGCAGGTGCACGGCGTCTCGGGCGTCTGGGAGAACCTCACCAACAACGTCAACTTCATGGCCGACAACCTGACCTCCCAGGTCCGCAACATCGCCCAGGTCGCCACCGCCGTCGCCAAGGGCGACCTGTCGAAGAAGATCGACGTCGACGCCCGCGGCGAGATCCTCGAACTCAAGACGACGATCAACACCATGGTCGACACCCTGTCCTCGTTCTCGTCCGAGGTGACCCGCGTGGCCCGTGAGGTCGGCAGCGAGGGCCAGTTGGGCGGACAGGCCCGGGTCGAGGGCGTGTACGGCACCTGGAAGCGGCTGACCACCAGCGTCAACGAGCTGGCGCTGAACCTGACGACACAGGTCCGGGCGATCGCCGAGGTGGCCAGCGCCGTCACCCAGGGCGACATGTCCGGCTCGATCACCGTGGACGCCCAGGGCGAGGTCGCCGCCCTGAAGAACAACGTCAACCTGATGGTCGCCAACCTCCGCGAGACCACCCGCGCCAAGGACTGGCTGGAGTCCAACCTGGCCCGTATCGCCAGCCTGATGCAGGGCCACCGCGACCTGGTCGAGGTCGCCGACCTGATCCTGCGCGAGCTGACCCCGCTGGTGAACGCGCAGTTCGGCGCGTTCTTCCTGGCCGAGGCGGGCGCCGAGCCCGGCGAGGGGCTGGAGCTGATCGCCGGCTACGGCACCGGCCAGCCCGAGGGCCGCCGCTCGCTGCCGCGGCTGCGGCTGGGCACCCCCGGCTGGGGCCTGATCACCCAGTCCGCCATGGAGAAGAAGCGCATCGTCGTCGAGGCCGTGCCGCCCGACTACATCACCATCAGCTCCGGACTCGGCGCCGCCGCCCCCGCCAGCATCGTCATCCTCCCGATCCTCTTCGAGGACCAGGTGCTCGGCGTCATCGAGCTGGCGTCGTTCAGCCGGTTCAGCGAGGTCCACCTCGCCTTCATCGACCAGTTCGTGAACACCATCGGCGTCTCGATCAACACCATCATCGCCAACGCCCGGACGGAGTCGCTGCTCTCGGAGTCCCAGCGGCTGACCGCCGAGCTGCGTCAGCGCTCCGACGAACTCCAGCTCACGAACGCCGAGTTGGAGGAGAAGGCGGCGCTGCTGGCCACCTCCTCGCAGTACAAGTCGGAGTTCCTGGCGAACATGTCGCACGAGCTGCGCACCCCGCTGAACTCCCTGCTGGTGCTCTCCCGGCTGCTGGCCGACAACCCCGAGGGCCGGCTGTCCGCGCAGGAGGTGGAGTTCGCCGTCACCATCCACCGCGCGGGCGCCGATCTGCTCCAGCTCATCAACGACATCCTCGATCTGTCGAAGATCGAGGCCGGCCGGATGGACGTCCACCCCAAGACCCTGCCGCTGATCAAGCTCCTCGACTACGTGCGGGCCACCTTCAAACCGCTCACCGTCGACCGCGGACTGACCTTCGACGTCAAGGTCGCCGAAAACGTCCCCAAGGAGCTGTTCTCCGACGAACAGCGCCTCCAGCAGATCCTGCGCAACCTGCTGTCCAACGCCGTGAAGTTCACCTCCTCCGGCAGCGTGGAACTCCTCGTCCAGCGGGTGCCGGGCACGGACTTCGAGGAGGAGTCGCTGCGCACCGCCGACAACGTCATCGCGCTCTCCGTCAAGGACACCGGCATCGGTATCTCGCCGGAGAAACTCGACGCGATCTTCGAGGCGTTCCAGCAGTCCGACGGCACCACCAACCGCAAATACGGCGGCACCGGTCTCGGCCTGTCCATCAGCCGTGACATGGCCGCGCTGCTGGGCGGCCGGATCATCGCCGAGAGCGAGCCGGGCGCCGGTTCGACCTTCACCCTGTACGTGCCCGCGCGCTACACCGGCCCCTCCCCCGCCACGGGCTCCACGGCCGGGCCCGTCACCGCGGAGGGCCCGGCCCCGGCCGGCGTCACCCCGGCGGCCGCCCGGCCCGCGCTGGGCGAGCAGCGCACGTCCGCGCCCGCGGAGCTGGAGGGCGCCCCGCGCGGCGACCTCTTCCGCGGCCAGGAGGACCAGGAACCGGCGGCCCCGGCGCCGGCCCCCGCCGCCGACTCCGAGGGCGACGCCGTGACCTGGCCGGAGACCACCCGCCTCAAGGACTGGCTCAGCGGCCGCCCCGGCGAGGTGCTGGCCGACCGCCGCATCCTCATCGTCGACGACGACATCCGCAACGTCTTCGCCCTCACGCACGTCCTCGGCCGGGTCGGCATCAGCGTGAAGTACGCCGAGAACGGCCGCGAGGGGCTGGAGGTCCTGGACCGGACACCGGATGTCTCGCTGGTGCTGATGGACATCATGATGCCGGAGATGGACGGCTACGAGATGATCGCGGCCATCCGCCAGGCCCCCCGGTTCGCGGACCTCCCGGTCATCGCGCTCACCGCGAAGGCCATGCCGGGCGACCGCGAGAAGGCCATCGAGGGCGGGGCCAACGACTACATCCCCAAGCCGGTGGACGTGGACCGGCTGCTGTCCGTGATCTGCCGCCTCCTGGACCCGGAGGACTGCGATCCGCCGCCGCGCCCCGGGGCCGACGGCGACACGAGCACCGGCGCCGGCCTCGACGCGGGGGCGGGTACCGGCCCCGACGCGGGCCGTGATCCGGACGGGGACACCGGCCAGGACACCGACGGAACGACGGGGGAGCACCCATGACGACCGCTCCGGACACCGCACCCAGCATCCTCATCGTCGACGACATGGAGGAGAACCTCGTCGCGCTGGAAGCCGTACTGGGCTCCCTCACCCAGAAGGTGGTGCGCGCCCGCTCCGGCGAGGAGGCCCTGAAGGCCATGCTCCGCGAGGAATTCGCGGTCGTCCTCATCGATGTGCTGATGCCGGGCATGAACGGCTTCGAGACCGCCGCCAACATCAAGGGCCTGGACCAGACGAAGGACGTCCCGATCATTCTCCTGACCGGCGCCTCCATCGACCCCAACTACGCCTACCGCGGCTACACGGTCGGCGCCGCCGATTTCCTGATCAAGCCGTTCGACCCCTGGCTGCTGCGCACCAAGGTGAACGTCTTCCTCGACCTCTTCCGCAAGAACCGCCAACTCGCTTCCCAGGCCGAGCAGTTGCGGCGCCTGCTGACCTCGGACGAGAACCCCGCGGGCGAGGGGGCGCCACCCCCGCCGCCCATGACGGCACCGATGGGCACGCCCGCCCCCGGGGTCACGACCTCGACACCGGCGGCGCAGGACCACCCGGCCCCGCCCGCATCCGGAAAGGCCGACCAGCCGGCGGCGGCACCGCACCCCGACCTCCCGCCGGACCCGGGCGCCCCCGGGCCCCCGCCGCCCGGCCCGTCCGTACAGCCCGGGAAGCCCGGCGAGCCGCAGCCCGGGAAGCCCGACGAGCCACCGCAGTCCGGGGCCGGCGACGCCTCCCGCCTCGCGGAGATCGCCGGCCAGCTCGCCGAAGTCGAACTCCTCCTGCGCGACGCCAAGGGCGACGACAAGGCCCGCCTCGCCGACCGCATCGCGGAGCTGGAACAGGCGGTGGGCAGGATGATGGTGAACCGGGGGACGTGAGCGGTGCGTTCCTGGCCGCTGTTCCTGACCGCAGGCCCTCGTGCGGCGCGTCACCCGTGTCTTCGGCAGTCGCGGCACCGCCCCGGACCGGGGGCGCGGAAGGCGCGCTCGCACCCGTCGCAGGTCTGGAGCGGGTCCGGGCGGTCCGGCGCCGGAGCGGAGCGGGCGGCGACGGCCGGGAGGGGTGGGGGCAGCCGTTCGCTCAGCCGGTGGGCGAGCAGGGCGGCCGGGTGGTGGAGAGCCGTCGGCAGGTCGCTGACCAGGGCGTTGCGTACGGCGTCCGGGGACGCCCCGCGTGCCAGCCAGACGGCGGCAGCCGGTGCGAGGCGGTCGACGTCCCGGGCGGAGAGCAACAGCCGGGGATCGTCACGGCGCAGCCCGGCCAAGAGGTCACCGGCCGGGGTGCCGTGCGCGGGGGTGCGGGGGCGGGGGAGCCGGGCGCGGGGTGGTGGCGGCTGTGGTGACGGTTGCTGTGGTGGCTGTGGCGCGGTCGGGGCTGCTCGTACGGCCGGGGCGGCCGGCGCCGCCGATACGACCGGTGCCGCCGGTGCGCAGGCAGGCTCCGGGGCCGGCGGGGGAATCGGTGCGGGGGCGGGCCGGTGGGGCGGCGGGGCGGCGGGGCGGTCGCCCGGCGCCGCTTGTCCTCCTCGGCCTCGCCCCGTGCGCGGCGGGCGCGGGTGGCCTCCGGGTTGTTGTACGAGAGCGTGACCGTGACGAGCTGCCCTCCCTCGGTGCGCCGCCGGACCCGTTCGAGGTAGCCGTGCGTCTCCAACTCCCGTAAGGCGGCGGCGATCCGGTCCCGCCCCTCGGGGAAGCGCCTGGCGAGCGTACGGATGTCGACCGGCGCGCCGTCGGGCAGCGACTGGATGTGGGCGGCCAGCCCGATCGCCAGGCCCGACAGCGCGCGGTGCTGGGTCAGGTGGTTGCCGATGATCGTGTAGCCGGGGCGCTGGTACTCGGTGACCTTCTGCACGCCGCGGCCAGGGCTTCGCCGAATCGCGGACCGGGCGGGCGCAGGCGCATTAAACTGCTTCTCAGCCATCTGGAAGGTGTTTCTTCCTCGGTGGTCAGGCCCTCGATCGGGATGCCAGTCCCGGCCGGGGGCCGTCGTGTGTGTACGGGCTTGCGGGGTCCGCAAGGTTCCGGGGTGCTGGTGCCGAGACTGCCTCGAAACAGTCCGCGGAGGCGAATCTTCCGGTGCGGGATCACCCAGGTGGGTGACGACCTTGGCCCCAGGGCCGGTTGGGATGGCTGGGATGGTTTCTCACCTGCGGTAATGAAGTCTTTTACGGCCCGGGGCCCCGGCGCCCCGCGTACCGGCGTCCGGCTTTCCGGGATCCGGTGCACGAGCGGCCGGCCGCCTCACCGCCCCCACATCGGAAGGTCGAATTCCGCCCAGACCGTCTTGCAGGGGAACGGCCCCCGGCACACCCCCCAGCGGTCCGCGAGCGCCTCGACGAGCACCAGCCCGTGCCCCGACTCCCCCACGTGCGCCGCCTGCCGGGCCGGGAGCCGGTCCCCTTGCGCGTCCGTCACCTCAATACGGAGCGTGTCCGCGTCGGACAGCACGGCGAGCCGGAAGTCCCGCCCCGGTACGCACCCGTGCGTGGCGGCGTTCGCGGCCAACTCGGCGATGACCTGAGCCGGTGCCTCGAACGGCAGGCCCCATGCCCGGAGTTCCTCCGTGGCCAGCAGCCGCGCGAGGCGGGCGCCCCGGCGGGTGGCGGACAGCTGGACCCTGAACTGGAGCTTGTACGCGGGGATTTCCTGATTCATATCACTCAGCGTGGTCGCCCGTGCTTACGCTGAAAAGTGATTCGGCCGGTACTCACGGTGACCGTCCTGGTCTTGTCCAGGAGTGTCCCCGCTGTCCAGGAGGTGGGAGCGGATGAATGTTGACGGAGCGGACGAGGCGGGCTGGGATCTCGATCCGGAAGACGAGTCGAGGGCCGTCGTCGAAGCGGTCGGCCGCCAATTGAAACTCTGGCGGCAGGCAAAGGGCATGCGACCTGCGGAGTTCGCAGCGATCATGGGCTACGGCGAGAACTTGATCTACAAGATCGAGCGGGGCGCGCGGATCCCCCGCCCGGAGTTCCTCGACAAGGCGGACGAGGTGCTGGATGCGGGGGGCAAGATCGCCGCGATGAAGACCGACCTGGAACAGGCCAGGTACCCGAAAAAGGTCCGCGATCTGGCCAAGCTGGAGGCAGAGGCCGTCGAACTCGGCGCCTACAGCAACCACAACTTGCATGGGCTGTTGCAGACGAAGGAGTACACGACGGCGCTGTTCGAGATGCGACGGCCCGCTTACTCGCACGACCAGGTGGAGCGACTGGTAGCCGCCCGCGTCGCCCGAGAGGCGATTTTCGAGCGCTCACCGGCACCATCGCTCACATTCGTCCAAGAAGAGGTGACGCTCTGCCGCCCGGTCGGGGGGAGAATGGTTCTGCGTCGGCAGCTCGAACGCCTGTTGGAGGTAGGGAAGTTACGGAACGTCGAAATCCAGGTGATGCCGACCGACCGTGACGACCACGCCGGGATGGGTGGTCGGATCCAGATCCTGAAGTTCGGGGACGGCTCAGCGGTGGGGCGCGACGAAGGCCAAGCCACCAACGGGCCGATCAGCGACCCGAAAGAGATCCGGATCCTTGAGCTGCGCTATGGCATCATCCGTGCCCAGGCTCTCACGCCCCGGGAGTCACTGGCCTTCATCGAAAATGCGCTGGGAGAGACATGACCCTCAAGCCCTCTACGGGAAACGATTCTGATCTGGCGTGGTTCAAGAGCAGCTACAGCGACAGCAACGAGCGTGACGACTGCATCGAGGTCGCCACCGCCCCCGACACCATCCGCATCCGCGACTCCAAGAACCCCCACGGACCGCAGCTGCGCGTCCAGCCGGGCACGTGGTCCGACTTCCTGGCGTACGCCGCCGACGAGGGCTGAGGCTCGCGGTCGCGGGTGGTCAGGCGATCATCCCCAGTTCCGGGTCCTCCCGGAGCTTGGCCAGGGCGCGGGAGACGGCGCTCTTGACCGTGCCGATCGAGACCTCCATGACCTCGGCGGTCTGGGCCTCGCTGAGGTCCTCGTAATACCTGAGTACGACCATGGCCCGCTGGCGGGGCGGCAGTCGCAGCACGGCGCGCCACATCGCATCGCGCAGGCCCTGGAGCTCGGCCGGGTCGGGTGCCGGCAGCGGGTCCGGCTCCGGCAGCTCGTCGACGGCGAACTCCTCCACCTTGCGCTTGCGCCACTGGGAGGTGCGGGTGTTGATCAGCGCGCGGCGGACGTAGCCGTCCAGTGCGCGGTGGTCCTCGATGCGCTCCCAGGCCACGAAGGTCTTGGTGAGCGCGGTCTGGAGGAGATCCTCGGCGTCGTTCGGGTTGCCGGACATCGACCGCGCAGCGCGCAGCAGGACCGGCCCCCGGGCCCGTACATAGGACGAGAACGTCGGGAAGACAGCGGCGGTTGAGGCGCTTCTGCACACTGGCGTGGTCATGTGAACCACGCTAGAAGCGAGGGTGGGGCCTGGGGATCGGCCCCAGGTGCCGAAGCGCCATCCGCCTCAAGTTGTACGGGTGGCCCCCGCCGCACCTCCTTTGGGGGGACGGGGCGGGGCGCCCTCCCCCAAGGGGACCCCGACCCGCGACGCCCGCCGCTACCGTCCCGCGCTTCGCGTAAGGCGTCGGCTCCGTGCCCGGGACGGTGATCAGGAGCCGTCCGCGCCGAGGACCAGCCCGGAGGTGGGCACCCCGGTCCCCGCCGTGACCAGGACGTGCGCGGGGGCGGCGGACTGGTTGACGGAGGTGCCGCGCAGCTGGCGGACGGCCTCGGCGATGCCGTTCATGCCGTGCAGATAGGCCTCGCCGAGCTGGCCACCGTGGGTGTTGAGGGGCAGGGCGTCCGCGGCGACGAAGTCGGCGGCCTCACCGGGGGCGCAGAAGCCGAACTCCTCCAGCTGCATGAGCACGAAGGGGGTGAAGTGGTCGTAGAGGATCGCCAGGTCGATGTCGGCCGGGGAGAGCCCGGAGGTGCGCCAGAGCTGGCGGGCGACCACCCGCGTCTCCGGGAGGCCGGTCAGCGCGTCGCGGTAGAAGCTGGTCATCTGCTCCTGGGCGCGGCCCGCGCCCTGCGCGGCGGCCGTGATCAGCGCCGGCGGGTGCGGCAGCGTACGGGCCCGCTCGGGCGAGGTCACCACGATCGCCTGGGCGCCGTCCGTCTCCTGGCAGCAGTCCAGCAGCCGCAGCGGCTCCACGATCCAGCGGGAGGCGGCGTGGTCGGCGAGGGTGATCGGCCTCCCGTGGAAGTAGGCGGCCGGGTTGGTGGCGGCGTGGCGGCGGCCGGTGACCGCGACATGGCCGAAGGCGTCCGGCGTCAGCCCGTAGGTGTGGAGGTAGCGCTGTGCGGCCATGGCGACCCAGGAGGCGGGGGTGAGCAGGCCGAAGGGGAGGTTCCAGCCGAGCGCCGCGCCCTCCGCGGAGGGTTCCCGCTGCTGGACGCCGGAGCCGAAGCGGCGGCCGGAGCGCTCGTTGAACGCCCGGTAGCAGACGACGACTTCGGCGAGCCCGGTGGCGACCGCCAGGGCCGCCTGCTGGACGGTGGCGCAGGCCGCGCCGCCCCCGTAGTGGACGCGGGAGAAGAAGGACAGTTCGCCGATGCCGGCCGCCTGCGCGACGGTGATCTCGGGGTTGGTGTCCATGGTGAAGGTGACCATGCCGTCGACGTCCCCGGGTGTCAGCCCGGCGTCGTCGAGGGCGGCCCGGACCGCCTCCACGGCGAGCTTCAGTTCGCTGCGGCCGGAGTCCTTGGAGAACTCGGTGGCCCCGATACCGGCGATCGCGGCCCGGCCGCCCAGGGAGTCGCGGCGGTGGATGCTCATTCCGTGCCCTCCGGGAGGCTCACCGTCACGGTGCCGGTGACGTGGTGGCCGAGGCCGTTCGCCCCGACCACCCGCACCACGGCCGTGCCGTCCGCCACCTCGGTGACGGTGCCGCGCAACACCATGGTGTCCCCGGGGTAGTTGGGTGCGCCCAGCCGGATGGCGACCTTGCGCAGCACGCAGCGTGGCCCGAAGTGGTCGGTGAGGTAGCGGCCGACCAGCCCGTTGGTGGTCAGGATGTTCATGAAGATGTCCGGGGAGCCCTTCTCCGCGGCCGCCTCGGTGTCGTGGTGCACGTCCTGGTAGTCACGGGAGGCGAGTGCGCCGGCCACGATCAGGGTGCGGGTGATCGGGACGGTGAGTTCCGGAAGCTCGTCACCGGCTTTCATGAGGCGGCCTCCTCGTGCCGGGGGTGCGGATCCCGCGCGTTCGGTACGGCCTCTGCGGCCTGAGCCGCCTGTGCCGCCTGTGCTCCCCGCGGGTCCCGTGTGGTGAGCAACCGGCCCAGTTCCTCCAGCACTTCGGCGCCCGAGCCCAGGTAGGCGGCCAGTTGGCGGCCCCACAGAAAGTGCCGGTGGACGGGGTGTTCCAGATCGGCGCCGATGCCGCCGTGCAGATGCTGGCCGGTGTGTACGACACGGGTGCCCGCCTCGGCGGCCCACCAGGCGGCGGTCAGCGCCTGCTCCCCGGCGTCCAGACCCGCGTCCCGGCGCCAGGCCGCCTCGTAGGCGGTCAGCCGGATGGCCTCGGTGTCCATGTGGGCGTCGGCGGCGCGCAGCTGAACGCCCTGGTGGGTGCAGAGCGGCCGGCCGAACTGCTCCCGCGTCAGGGTGTGGGACACCGCACGGGCCAGCGCCCCGGCACAGACCCCGGCCTGCAGACCCGCGAAGGCGGTACGGGCGGTGGCCAGGACATCGGCGTACGGGTGGAGGGCGGACCGCCGGGGCGCGGAGGCGTCCGGACCCAGCCGTTCGGCGGGGGCGTCGTCGAGCGTGAGCCGGCCCGCCGACCAGGGGGCGGTGGTCTCGACCGGGTCCCGTCGTACCCCGGGGGCGTCGGTGCGCAGCAGCCACAGTGTCTGCGTCACCCCGTCCGGTACCAGCACATGGGTGGCCTCGCGCAGCCACGGAACCACGGGGACGCAGCCGGTCAGCCGCGCCCTGCCGTCCGTCCTGCGGGGCTCGTCCGCCGGCCGGGGACCGTCCGGCCTCGCGGGTCCTTCCGGCCTCGCGGTCGCTGTCGTTCCGGCGGTTCCTTCCGGCCTCGCGGTTACTCGCGCTCCCGCAGGTCCTTCCGGCCTCGCGGTTGTTGGCATTCCCGCGGTTCCTTCCGGCCTGCGGGGCGCGTCCGGCCAGGCCCGTACGCCGCCCGGCCGGGCCGGGAACGCCCCGGTGGCGACCGCCGTGCCGTCCCCGAGCGCCGGCAGCAGCCGTGCCCGCTGGTCCGCGTCGCCGTGCGCACCGATCGCCAGCAGCCCGTAGACACAGCTCGCGGCGAACGGCACCTGCGCCGTCGTCCGGCCCTGCTCCTCCAGCATCAGGACCAGCCCGAGCAGCCCGGTCTCCGCCACCGCGCCCGGCAGCCCGGCCGAGCACAGCTCCTTCCAGAGGGCGGTGTCCGTCTCCGCGCCGCGGTCGGCGAGGCGCTCGGGGGTGGACAGGTCGCCGAAGATCTCCGCGGCCAGCTCACGGGCCGCCGTCTGCTCCGGTGTGGGCGTGAAGTCCATGTCACCCCTCACCCCCCGCCGTCGCCCGGAAGACCGGCAGCTCGAACTCCTCGTCCACCCGCTCGAAGGCGAGCCGGACGGGCATGCCGATGCGCACCCGGTCGTGCGGGACGCCGACGATGTTGCTGACCATCCGTACCCCTTCCGCGAGTTCGATCAGTCCGACCGCGTAGGGCGGGTCGAAGGCGGGGAAGGGCGGGTGGTGCAGCACGACGTAGGAGAAGACCGTGCCCGCACCGCTCGCCTCGACGGTGTCCCACTCCGGCGACCCGCACCGCGAGCACCCCGGCAGCCAGGGGAAACGCAGCGTCCGGCACCCCGTGCACCGCTGGATCAGCAGCCGGTGCGCGGCGACGCCCGCCCAGAATCCGGCGTTGTCGCGGTTGATGACCGGGCGGGGGCGGCGCGGGGCGGCCGGAGCTGGCGCGGCGGGTGAGGCGGGCGGGGCGGGCGGCTCCGGTTTCCGGTCCTCCTGGGCGTGCGCGTCCTGAGCGTGCTTGTCCTGGGCGTGCTTGTCCTGGGCGTGCTTGTCCTGCAGGGCGGGCGGGGTCTGCCGGGCGTGCGGGGCGTACTTGAGGATCCGGAAGCGGTGCGTCCCCGCGAGTTCCCCGCCCGCCCGCACGTCCATCCGCGTCGTGACGAAGTGCCCGGCCCCCAGCTTGGTCGTCTTGCGCTCCGACACGGTCTCGATCACCGCGTCGAAGGTGATCTCGTCGCCCGGCCGCAGCGGCCGCAGATACTCCTGCTCGCAGTCGGTGGCGACGACCGAGGTGTACCCGGCTCCGTCCAGCAGCGCGAAAAGCGCGTCGAACGCGCCCGAGCGGTCCGTGTGGCCGGCGAGGCCGCCCATCGTCCAGGCCTGCAGCATCGTCGGCGGAGCGATGGCGTCCGGTCCCCGGTAGGCCGGGTTGGCGTCGCCCATCGCCTCACACCAGTGCCTGATCATCGGCGCGTTGACCGGGTCCTTGCCGACCGCCGCGGTCGCGGCCGGACGCCCCTCGAAGGCCTTGAGCCGTGCGTGAGGCAGGGGCGTCTCCGGGGGCCGGGCGGTGCGCGCCGCCGGCGCCGGCTCCTCCTGGGCCACTTCGCTCATCGCCGCCCCCTCCGCATCCCCAGTCGCATCGTCGCGACGATCTCCCGCTGGACCTCGCTCACCCCGCCCCCGAACGTGTTGATCTGGGCCGCCCGGTTCATCCGCTCCAGTTCGCCGTCCCCGAAGGCGCCCGGAGATCCGGCCCGCACCAGGGCGGCGTCCCCGGCCACCTCCTGGCACATCCGGTAGACCTCGACAGCGCTCTCCGTCCCGGCGAACTTCACCCCGGCGGCGTCTCCGGGGCTGAGCGTCCCGGCACCCACATCCCCGACCAGCCGCCAGTTCAGCAGCCGGGTCGCGGCCAGCCGGGCGTGCGCCTCGGCGAGCCGGGAGCGTACCCAGGGCCGGTCCGCGGGCCGCTCGCCGGTCTCCTGATCCGGCGTACGGGCATACGCCAGCGCCGCGTCGAAGGAGTCCTCGGCCTGCATCCCGAGGGCGGCCAGCGCGACGCGTTCATGGTTGAGCTGGTTGGTGATCAGCTGCCAGCCGCCGTTCTCCTCGCCGACGAGATTCCCGGCCGGGACGCGGATGCCGTCGTAGTACGTGGCGGTGGTCATCAGCCCGCCGACCGTCTCGATCGGCGTCCAGGAGAAGCCGGGTGCGTCGGTGGGCACGAGGAGGAGGGAGATGCCCCGGTGCTTGGGCGCCTCGGGGTCGGTGCGACAGGCCAGCCAGATCCAGTCGGCCCGGTGGGCGTTGCTGGTGAAGCTCTTGGCGCCGTTGATCAGCCAGTGCGCGTCCTCGGCGGCGCCCGGGCCGGGCTCGGCACACGCCGCGTCAGGGGCGGCGCCCGCTCCGCCGTCGGAACGGACCCCGCCTTCGGGAGGCACTCCACCCGGCCGCCTTTCCGCGCGGGTGCGGAGTGCGGCGAGGTCGGTCCCGGCCCCGGGCTCCGTATAGCCGATCGCGAAGACCAGCTCGCCACGGAGGATCCGCGGCAGGAAGTAGTCCCTCTGCTGCGGGGTGCCGTACTTCATCAGGGTCGGGCCGACGGTGTTGAGGGTGACCATCGAGACCGGCGCGCCCGCGCGATACGCCTCGTCGAAGAACACGAACTGCTCGTCGGGCCCGCGGCCCTGCCCTCCGTAGGCCGTCGGCCAGCCCAGCCCCAGCATGCCGTCCGCACCGATCCGGCGCAGCACCGCGCGCTGCTCGTCCTCCTCCTCGACCGGCCCGTTCGGCAACAACTCCCTGAAGTAGGAACGCAGTTGGCTGCGCAATTGTTCCTGGCGGGCAGTGGGGGCGAGGTGCACGTCGGCGGCCTCCCCTTCTGAGGGCCGTACGCCCGGTACACGGGGGCCGGGCGCACAAAGGAAGCGAGCGGGTTTCTGACTGTCCGTCAGAAACCCGCTCACTGTCAAGGCCGGCGCAGCGAACTCCGGAGCAGCCCCATTCCCTCCGTACCGGCCCTGACGCCTCACCCGCCGGTCAGCCGCGCCGCGCTCCCCTCGCGACGCGCCGCCGGCTCCCCGGAGACCGCCACCGGCTCACCAGAGCTTGGTGAACGTGACGGTGGCGTTGGTCTGGTCGATGCGCGTGGGGCCGGAGCCGTTCACGCTGGCGGTGTTGTTCTGGTTGGAGGCCCCGGCCCCGTTGGCGACCTGCTGGCCGGTGGTCGAATTGCCGAGGTTGGTGCCGCCGACACCGCTCCCCGCCTGGCTCGTCGCCGCCGAACTCGACCCGCCGGTCGCAAAGCCGCCGTTGTCGGCCTGCGCCACGCCGGTGCAGAGCGCGGCCGCGAGCGGCAGCGCGGCGGCAACGGCGAGAACACGGGCGGTACGGATGCTTGCCATGTCTATTCCTCCTACGGAACACGACTTCTGGATCTACCGCGCCGGCATCCGGCACGGCCCTTCTGCGCGGGGGTCTGCTCTACAGCTCTGACATACGACTGCGTTGGTGTCCTGTGCCGGTGACGGCATTCGCCACCGTGCTGGTGACGGCGTTCGTCACGGCTTTCCTCACGGCGTTCGTCACGGCGCTGGTGACGCCGTTCGTCACCGTGCCGATGACTACGCCCGTTTGCGGCTCTCTCCGACGCACGGGACCGGAACCACCGGACCCGCTGTCACCGATCCGCTCCCACTTCCTCCGCCCCCCATACATGGAACTTCCTTGCTTCACCCGGTAGTTGGCCGACCACCACGGTGCTTTCCTCGACGTCGCGCACTCAGGCTTGCCCACGAATCCACGGCGGACCCATCACCGGGCCCCGATTCCCCCGCAAGCATGAGCACCCCCGAATAAACCCCCACCGCCCCCCGTGATCGCCCGCCCCACCCCTCGACGGCGGCGAGCCCTCCAGAAGCCCCGCCGCACCGCTCACCTCCAGGCCCACCGCCCACACCCGCACCCCCAGAAGCCCCCGGCGCGCGCCCCACTCCCTTCCACACCCCCTTCCCTTCGTCGAACATTCGTACGAAAATAGCTCCATGGCCATGCACCGACGCCATACCGAAACACCGACCGACCACCGGGGCGAACCGCCGCCTGCCCCGCGGACCGGCCTGCCCCCCGACCCGCCGTCCCACTCCCCGCGCACCGAGCCCCCGCCCGATCCGCACGCCGCCGCGCTCACCGCGGCGCTCCTCGCCGCCTCCGGCGGCTATCCCGTCATCCCGCTGACCCGTAACAAGCTCCCCGCCCTACGCTCCCCGCACCGCGGGCATCCCGAGGTCCCGCCCTGCCGCGGCGCGTGCGGCCGGCTCGGGCACGGCGTCCATGACGCGAGCACCGACCCGCTCACCATCCGCCGGATGTTCGCCGCCGCGCCCTGGTCCACCGCCTACGGCATCGCCTGCGGACGGCCCCCACACCACCTCATCGGCATCGACCTCGACACCAAGAACGGCGCCGACGGCCTGACCGCTCTGCGCTTCCTCGCCGAAGAGCTCGACGTCCCGATCCCGCCGACCGTCACGGTCCTCACCCCCAGCGGCGGCCGCCACCTCTGGTTCACCGGCCCCCCGGCCCCACCCGTACCGAATTCGGCCGGACGCCTCGCCCCGGGCATCGACATCCGCGGCACCGCCGGCTATCTGGTCGGCCCCGGCTCGGTCACCACCCACGGGCGATACACCCACGCCCCGCACACACCACGCCGCCCCGCCCCCCTGCCGGGCCCCCTGCTCGGCCTCCTCGCCTACCCGCCCCCGCCCGCGCACCGGGAGCCCCCACCCGGCGTCCCGCCCCAGCAGGCCGCGGCCCTCCTACGCTTCGTCCGCGCCTCCCCGTACGGCCAGCGCAACGCCCGCCTCTTCTGGGCCGCCTGCCGCGCCCACGAGGCCGGCCTCGGCCAGGAACTCTGCGCCCGCCTGACGGAGGCAGCCCGCGCCACCGGCCTCTCCGCCCAGGAGGCACACACCACCCTCGCCTCCGCGGCCCGCGCCACACCCCCACACCGAAAGTGATGCCTTACACCGAAGGGGATGCCTTACACGGAAGGGGATGCTTGCACCGAAGGGGATGCTTGCACCGAAGGAGCCTTCCGCGCCTCCATCAGAAACCGGGTCGTCCACGCCACGAACGCCCCCTCACGACGGATCAACTCATCCAGCTCCCGCAACCGGTCGCGATAGCGCTCCACCGTGAACCCGGGCACCATCCACACGACCTTCCGCAGGAAGTAGACGACCGCCCCGACATCGAAGAACTCGGTCCGCAACGACTCCACCCGCAGATCCACCACCTCCAGGCCCGCCGCCTCCGCCGCCCGGCGCGCGTCCTCGGGGTGACGGGCCCGCCGCACGTGCTCCGGCTGCGGCCCCAAAAAGAACTCGACCAGCTCGAACACGCTCGCCGGCCCGACCTGTTGGGAGAAGTAGACGCCCCCCGGCCGCAGCACCCGCGCGATCTCCTCCCACCACACGGTCACCGGATGGCGGCTCGTCACCAGGTCGAACGCCGCTTCACCGAACGGCAGCGGCGGCTCGTCCGGATCGGCCACCACCACCGCGCCGAGCGGATGCAACAGCGCGGTGGCCTTGGCGACATTCGGCGGCCAGGACTCCGTCGCCACCATCACCGGCGGCAACTTCTCCGCCCCGGCGAGCACCTCCCCACCACCGGTCTGCACGTCCAAAGCGGCCGACGCCCGCGCCAGCCGCTCCCCCATGCCCCGCTGATACCCCCAGGAGGGCCGCTCCTCGGTGGCCCTCCCGTCCAGCCACGAGAAATCCCACCCCTCGACCGACACGGCCTCCGCCTCGGCCACCAGCTCCTCAAACGATCGCGTCATACCCCCACGATCACCGACCCCGTCCCCCACACCAACCGATTTACTCGCTTTCCCCCACCACGAATTCAAACTCCGGCCGATCCCACATCACCACCGGCGGATTCGCGGGCACCACCCCGACCTGCCGCGCACCCACACTGCGATAAAACCCCTCGGCCGGCGGATGCGAAACCACCCGCACCCTCTCAACCCCGAGCCGCCGCGCCTCCCCCTTCATATGCTCGACCAGCATCCTCCCTATCCCACACCCCTGCACCCGGTCCGCCACAAACATCAAATCCAGCTCCCCCGCCTCCACCACCAACGCATAAAACCCCAAAACCCGCCCCGCTCCGGAAGAATCCTCATCCGGTCCCCCCGCCTCCACCGCCACAAAAACCCGGTGCGCCTCCACGTAATCCGGCCCCACCCGATACCCCTTGACCATGGCCGCATACCGCCCCTGATACGCCCGCGACCCCCGCACCAACCGGGTAAGCCCCCGCCCGTCCCGCCCCACAGCCCGCCGCACCACCACATCCCCCGGCCCATATCCACTCACGCCGCCCACACCCACTCCCCACACACACCACTCAACCGGACACCCCACAACAATACCTGCCATTAACCAACCAGCACGCGAATTACCCAAGAATTCATCGAGCCACCGCACGGACAAAGAAAGAGAAACAGACCTTCAATACCAGCATAAAGAGACACTCAGGCCAAGGACTTCATATTCCGAAACAGCCTGGGTAGGGCATCACACCGCCGCCCGGACCAATCCGCAGCATCACGACGGCCAAGCCGGCACGGGAAGCCGACCGCCCGGCCCAAAGCCGGCCGTGATCTTGCCGGACGCACACCCTCCGCAGGCCAGGAGCACCACCAACACACCTCGGCTGTTTCCGAGTTGCGGTCGGATGAGCTGAGGTATCGTCACGCAACGGCAGAGCACGCTCCTCTTCCTCAGAGGAGCCGTGGAGGGGGACGGCCCGATGGATTCACAGAGGCGATCCAAGCAACGGCGCGAGCGCATCGACATCATCGCCGCGTGGAGCCGAACCGGGATCTTGGAAGAGCGGCAACGCCTGCTCATCGAGGACCAGTTCGCGGAGCGAGTGGCCCGGGCCGGATCCCGCTTCTTCGTCCCGCTCCCGCTGACTCATTCGGACGACCTCTGGTACAACACGCAGGTCTCCTTTCTTTTGGAGGCCCTCGATGCTTTGCCCCGACGCCCGGACATCGCCTTCGACTCGGTGTGGAAGGTGCTCGAAAAGAGCGCTCACGCGTGGTGGTCGGCTCCCCCGAAGAAGGGACCGAACATCACGGACGCGTTGGGACGCTTGAGCGCCGACCCCAGGCTGTCCAACCCGGTCACGGAAGCGCTGCTCGGCGAAATTCCCAGCCAGACCTGCGGGTATCTCTTCAAGCGGCTCATCACTCGCGAGCCGGCCGAAAGCAGCGGTCGCGCCCTGACCAGGCTGTCAATGGGCTACGGCCCCGGAGATGCCCTGCCGGGCATGATCACGGACTTCCTGGCCCTCGTCGAGAAGAAGTATGCCGCGGCGGACGGTGACACCGCCCGCCGCGGGGCCGCCCTGCTCCGTCGCGCCCTGGCGGGAGAAACCCTCGACATCGCAGGTACCCAGGTCAACCTGTCGCTCCCCGCCCGGCTCCGCATCCTTCTGTGCGGGCTCCTCTACACCGCCCGGAACGAGCGGTACCACGGGGAATCCTTCTCCCCCTTCTACAGCAGCGCTGCGAGCATCAAGACCTATACACACCCGCACTACCTGTTCCTCGCGGCCTACGCCCTGGTGCACCTCCTCTGGGCACACAGCGGCCACCCCTACGCCCCGACCCTGAACGCCGTCGAGGAGAACACCGTGACCAACCTCCACGAGGCCCGCACGCTCTACGCTCGCCACTGGACCGGTTGAGCACCGGCAGCACGCCACCGTCGAAGAGGCAGAGCACCCTGCCACACACCTGCCGGGCTTCGCCCCGGGCCCCGGGACACCGCAATCAGCGGTCCCACGGGGCGAGTGTCAGAACGGCTCTCGCGAGAGCCTTCCCGATGCTCAGTTGGCGATGCCGACCGGGTGAACCTGGATCTTCTCGTCATACGGACCGGCCAGCTTCAGCGCCTCCGCGGGCCACTTCAGAGAAACGCTGTGGGTCTCGTTCGGCGGGGTCACGATGATGTTGGTCGGGCTCGCGAGGTTGTCGCCGCTGGAGTCGACCGTGTACGAGATGCTGAAGGTGGCGGTGTCACCAGGCTTCAGGTCGGTGATCCGAGGCTGCTCGTGGCCGCGGTGGACCGGCGCGGAGGTGCCATCGGCATCCTTCAGATCGACGCCCGCGAAGCCCGTCGTCGAGCAGGTCCGCCCGCCCTTGTTCGTCATCTGAACGGTCACGTCACCGGTGCCCGAATCGGGCGAGCTGTCCACAGCCTCGATGTTCAGCTCATTCGTGCGGCAGAACTTGCTCGTCCCCCCGCTCTTCGCCGCACCGTTCCCCGAGCCGGCCCGGGACGAGGCGGCGCCGCCGGAGCCGGCATGCGACGAAGCTCCGCCGCCGGAGCCCGACTTCGCGTTGCCCGGCTGAGCGCCGGCGCCCTGCGCTCCGGCGGAGGGACCCGCGCCGCCGGGCTCGGCGGCAGCACTCGTGCCCGTGCTCCCCGTGGGCTTCGCGCTGGTGGCGTCCGCACCGGAGCAGGCGGTCAGGCTGAGGCCGGCGGTGGCGACCAGAGCCGCGGCGGCGACGCGCATGGTGCGGCGGCGAGCGGTGCGGGCAGTGGTGCTGGAGCTCATTTCGTGTCCCCCGGAGGAAGTTGGTGTCGTGATCGCCTCGGTACGACACCCACTCTGAACGGGGCCCTTACCGCCTGACTGCCGCACCACTAACGCCCGGCTAATACAGGTGCGACCGGGAGGGGGAAGACACCAACAGCTTCTGCGCACATGCGAAAGGGGCCCGCCCCATGGCGGGCCCCTTAGCGGTGATGCTGTCGCTGACGAGCGCTATCCCCTGCCTGGCCGCTCTCCTCCGGGCCGCGACGACACCTACGACATCACACCGCGCTGTCGAAGCCACCCAAGTACGCCCAGTACGAGGACAATCCCGCCCCGCTCACTACCTCGTCAGCAGCCCGGGAACGTCGCCGACGGGGTCTCGAAGGTCCCCTGCCCCTGGACCTTGATCAGGCCAACGGCCTTGTTGCAGGGCCAGCTCATCTTCCAGGTGCTGGTGGCCCGGTCGCCCTTGCTGATGGTCTCGAGCCTGTCGTACGACGACGAACCGTTCATGCGATAGCCGAGCTGCGCCTTGATGTTCGAGCCGTCCTTCTTGGTGTACAGGACGTCGATGGACTGCGGCCGGCTGTTCATGACGATGCAGAGCTGTCCGTTGCTCATGCTGGTGCACTTGACATGGTCCGACCCCGACGCCACCTTCTGCGCCACCTTGGCGGTCGACGCCTCGGCCCCAGCCGCATGAGCCGGAACAGTAAGCAGCGAAAAACCGACGGCCGCACACGCAGCAGCAGCCAGCGAGGCACGACGAATCATGGAAATCCCCCCGTTGAGTGTTTTTCTGACGATACAAAAGATCACCCACGAGCACGACCTATTTTTCCGAGCGGATGCCGCACGGGTCCGCGAACCCTCTGACGCGACCGTGAGGCCAGAAACGAAGACGCCGCCCCACCAAGCCCGAGGAGACCGCAGCACTCTGACGCGGATCCGGCCCTGCTCCCTGCCGCCGGAACGGCACCCGTCAGCGAAACCGCCGGGTCGTCATGGCGCCCGCGTGCGTGCCGGTTCCGTGCCAGACAGGGCGGCCGAACGCGGCCACGAGCGGTCGGCCACGGATCATCGGTCGCCAGGACATGAAACGACCCCCGACCAGAATTCCCCGGTCGAGGGCCGTTCCATGTACCTCACCGCGGAGGCTGTGGGATTTGAACCCACGGTGACGTTGCCGCCACGACAGTTTTCAAGACTGTTCCCTTAGGCCGCTCGGGCAAGCCTCCCCGCGGCACCGGTGTGTGGTGTCGCGGGATCAGACTAGCGCGTCACTTGTCGCCTGTGCGCTGCCCCAAGGTGACCCGTGCGGTGTGCTCCTTGCCGCCTCGCTTGTAGGTCAGGGTGACCTCGTCGCCGGGCTTGTGCTGCCAGATCTCGCTGATGAGGGTGGGGCCGCTGTCGATCACCGTGTTGTCGAGCTTGGTGATCATGTCGCCGGGCTTGAGGCCGGCCTTGGCGGCGGGGCCGTTCGGGCTGACGGCGTCGGTGCCGTTGTTGCCGGTCTGGGCGATGGTGGCGCCGTTGCCGGTGTCGCGCATGCCGACCTGGACGCCGATCTGGGGATAGACCGGCTTGCCCGTCTTGATCAGGTCCTGGGCGACCCGCTTCGCCTGGTCGATCGGGATCGCGAAGCCCAGGCCGATGCTGCCGGACTGCTGGGACTCGCCGCCCAGGCCGCCGCCGTTGCCGGCCGACTGGATGGCGGAGTTGATGCCGATGACGTTGCCGGCGGCGTCCATCAGCGGGCCGCCGGAGTTACCGGGGTTTATCGAGGCGTCCGTCTGCAGGGCGCTCATGTACGAGGCGCTGGCGCCGCCGCCGTCGCTGGAGGCCACCGGGCGGTCCTTGGCGCTGATGATGCCGGTGGTGACCGTGCCGGACAGGCCGAAGGGCGCGCCGATCGCGATCGTGGCGTCGCCGACCTGCACATGGGAGGACTTGCCGAGCGGGAGCGGGTTGAGCGGGGCGCCGGAGGCGTTCTTGAGCTTGATCACGGCGACGTCGTAGCCCTGGGCGTGGCCGACGACCTCGGCGTTGTACTTCTTGCCGTTGGAGAACGTCGCGGTGAGCTTGCCGCCGTCGGCCGCGCTGGCGACGACGTGGTTGTTGGTGAGGATGTGGCCCTGCTTGTCGTAGACGAAGCCGGTGCCCGTGCCGCCCTCGCCGCCGGCGCCCTGGGCCTCGATCGTCACGACGCTGGGCAGCGCCTTCTGCGCTATCCCGGAGACGGAGGTGGGCTTGCGGTTCAGCGCCCCGGCGTCGCCGGGCGCGGAGACCGTCGTCGAGGCGTCGTCGCTGCGGCCCGCGAGCCAGAAGCCCACACCGCCGCCGACACCGCCGAAGACCAGCGCGGCCGCCAGGACGGCCGCGATCAGACCGCCGTTGCGCCGCTTGGGGGCGGGGTTACCGGTGAGACCCCAGGGGTCGCCGCCGCCACCGCCGTACGGGGGACCGCCCCAGCCGCCCGCGCCGCCGCCCGCTCCGGGGGCACCGTGCGCGGCCGAGCCGTACGGGGGGAGCGGGGCGGTCCGGTCCGTGGGCTCGTCGCCGGGGTGGCCGAAGCCGTGCTGCGGAGGCTGTCCGGAGCTGTAGGGCGGCATCCCGCCGGCCCCGCCGTGGGGCGCGGCCGCGGTCGGCGCGAAGTCCGGGGGCGGGGGCGCCACGGGGGGAGCGGCCGGCGGCGGACCGCCGGGAGACCGGGCGCCGGAGGCGGAGGCGCTGTCCGGCTGCGGCCCGGTCGGCGGCTTGGCCTCCGACGGGACGGCTCCCTCGTTCTCGGTGCTCACAGCTCTCTCCTCAGCTTCACGACTGTCGGTGTCCACGACTCGCGGGCGGGTGCCCGGTGCCTCGGCTGTCTGATGCCTGGGGCGCCGTTTCTTCCGGGGCTTGCGGTGCGGCCGGACCCTTGGGGGTGCGTCCGGGTGGTGCGGTCTGTTCCTGCCGGCGGGCCGGGTGGTCCGCCGGGTGGTGCGGTTGTTGCGGTCCGGCGGGCCTGGCGGGCCCTCCGGGGCGTCCGGTTTCCTCGGTGCCGAGGGATCCGGAACCCGGTACTCCAGGATTCAGGATCCGGGATCCGGGCGCCGCGGGCGAGTCCCGGTCCGCCGGTCCGGGGCCGCGGGCCGTGGCCCGGCGGTCCGTCGCGGCTCCCGTCCGTCCGCGAGACCCGGTCCGTGCATCCGGGCCGCGACCTGCGACCGGACGGTACGGGCGAGTCTCCGTTCCAGCCTTACCCACTGCGCGTCAGAGCACCGTAAGCCGAGACTGTGACTGTCCCCTCATCCTTTATCCCGGACAAAACCGGCGCATCCCCTGTTCCGTGCCAGGGGTACGCACCGACGGGCCCGGAGGCGGCGGATGGCACGATAACGCGGTGACCTATGCACGCCCCGTTCAGGGCGCCCGTCCGGATCGTCCCGCCCTGTCCGTCGTAGCCCATCGCGGTGCCTCGGAAGACGCGCCGGAGCACACCCTGGCCGCCTACCGCAAGGCGATCGAGGACGGCGCGGACGCCCTGGAGTGCGATGTCCGGCTGACCGCGGACGGCCATCTGGTGTGCGTACACGACCGGCGGGTGAACCGCACCTCCAACGGACGCGGCTCGGTCTCCGCCCTGGAACTCGCCGACCTCGCCATGCTGGACTTCGGCTCCTGGAAGACCGAGGGGTTCGCGAACGAGGCGCCGGACCGGCAGCACGAGGACCCCGAGCGGACCGCCGTCCTGACGCTGGAACGGCTGCTGGAACTGGTCGCCGACGCGGACCGCCGGGTCGAGCTGGCCATCGAGACCAAGCATCCGACGCGCTGGGCCGGACAGGTGGAGGAGCGATTGGTCGAGCTGCTCGGCCGCTTCGGGCACACGAAGCCGGCCTCCCGCACCGACTGGACTCCCCAGGTCCGGGTCATGAGCTTCTCGGCGCGCTCGCTGCACCGCGTCCGGGCCGCGGCGCCCGCGCTCCCCGGCGTCTATCTGATGCAGTTCCTCACCCCCCGGCACCGCGACGGCCGGCTCCCGCCCGGCGTCGGCATCGCGGGCCCGGGCATCCGGATCCTCCGCGCGCACCCCGACTACGTCGCCAAGGCGCACCGCGCGGGCCACCGGGTCCATGTGTGGACGGTCAACGACGAGGCCGATGTCGCGCTCTGCCGGGAATTGGGCGTGGACGCAGTCATTACAAATCGCCCCAAACAGGTGCGAATGCAACTGGGTCTTGGCTAAAGCTCCTCACAGGGTGTGCACCGGCGCATTCGACCCGTATTCGATTATGTCCAGTGCGTCACCGAGTGTCGCTTGGCCGGTTTCCGGTCCAGTCCATTGGGGCATTCATCCCGTGGCGTGGGGCAAAGGAGGTCTCGGGGGTGGCGTTGGTGGTGGCACAAGAGGTGCCGACGTCGTCGATCATGGCCGTACCCCACGGACCAGTGGGTGTGGGCATGGCCAGGCGGCGCATGCGTGAAGAGCTACTGGCAAGTGGAGTTCAGGACACGGTCGTCGATGACGCGGTCCTTATTCTTTCGGAGCTGTTGAGCAATTCGTGTCGCCATGCGCGTCCGATATACGAAAACGGCGCACCGGATTCCGTAACGGCCGGGCAGGGTGACACCCCGTCGGCATCCATCCGGGCCTCCTGGCGCATCGACGCGCAGGGCAGGCTGACCGTCTCGGTCACCGACGGCGGCGGCCCGACCCGGCCACTTCCGGCCACTCCGTCGGTCACGGCGCGCGGCGGCCGCGGGCTGGCGATCATCCGCTCGCTCGCCAAGGACTGGGGCGTGCGCGACACCGCCGCGGGCGAGGTGACGGTCTGGGCCGCCCTGTCCCTTCACGACGCGTTCGCTACGCGCGTGGAACTGACGCCCGATCTGCCGCCCTCGCTCGCCACGGGCGCGCCGGTGCGCACCGGGCATCCGCTGGGGCCGGGCTTCCCCGACTTCGACGAACTCGTCTAGGCGGACCCGGCCGACGGAACGGGTCCCGGCCGCACCGTTACGGGACACGGCCGCGGGCGCAGCCGGACGCGACCGGGTACGCAATCCTCTAGGCTCGCGCCGAAACGCGTCCGTACGCCCAGGATCGACCAGGAGACTCCGTCGCCATGGCCAAGAAGCGCCGTCCCCAGTCCCAGGCCGCAGCACCGCAGATCAAGGACGGCGAGGTGCCGGTCGTCGGCGCTCGCGAGCCCTGTCCCTGCGGTTCCGGCCGCCGGTACAAGGCCTGTCACGGGCGGGCCGCGGCGCATGCCGCCACCGCGCTCGTGCAGCGGCCGTTCGAGGGCCTGCCCGGTGAGTGCGACTGGGTGGCACTGCGGGAGCTGGTGCCCGCCGCCACCGCCGAGTTGACGCTGAAGGGCGGACTGCCCGAGGGCGTCCCGTCGGTGACGCTGGCGACGGTGCTGCCGATGGCCTGGCCCGCGCTGCGCCGCGACAACGGCGCGATCATGCTCGGCCTGCAGAACGACACCGCCTCCGGCGACCTCAGCCGCGACCTCGCGGACATCCTCCAGCGCGCCCTGACCGCGGAGCCCGGCACTCCGGTCCCCGCCGCACGGACCGCGCCCGACGGCCCGCGGCTGCAGGACCTGCTCGATGCGGACGCGGCTTTTGAGCCGACCGTCCACACCGGCTTCGAGTTCTGGGTGGAGAACCCCGAGAACGCCACCGGCGAGGTCGCGGCCTCGCTGGAGCGGGCCAACGCGGCGGCCATCCCGACCGCGCGGATCCCCGGGCTGGAGGGCGCGTACTGGTGCGAGGCGCCGGACAAGAACCACCTGCGCTGGGTCACCGGATACCCCGAGGAGCAACTGCTGGACGCGCTCGCGCGACTGCACGTGGCGGGTGCCACCTCGCTCGGTGAGAACACCCGTCTGGTCGGCTCGTTCCGCGCCCACGGCCTGGTCGTTCCGGTCTGGGACCTGCCCTCGTCGATGAGCGCCGACGACGTCGCCGAGCCCGCCGCGGCGTTCGCCGAGCGGCTGGCGAAGGCGCTGGCCGAGGACGCCCCGCTGAGCCCCGAGGAGCGCCGGGCGCGGGGCGGTCTCACCAACCGTCAGGTCACCCTGAGCTGACCGGGCCGGCCCCGGCCGGGCGGAGTGGACGCCTCCGCGAAAACCGGCGCGTGACACCAGTCACAACTGCCCGTACCTGCCGGTAAATCGGCGTCCGGAATTCCACGATCGAATTTGCGAACCGCCGATCTCTTGTTACGGTTCTAAAAGCCCGGTCGCTGGTGCATCCCCCGTCGCCAGCGACCGGGCGCTTCCATGTCCGGAGGCGGACGATCCGCTTCACCGGACCGGGGCGTCGAGAGCGCCGAGGCCCGGGCATCCGCCCCGCCTCCCCCGGCGTCTCTCCCCTCAGCGCTTTGAACCACCGCTCCGCAGCGGCGAGTTGCTGCCGGAGCGCAGCAGCAGCCGCTCCCCCGCCACGTCGGAGACCTCCGCCACCGCGGCGTACGGCAGCCCTCCCGCGTGCACGGTCGGACCGGCCGGCGTCTCACACATCCCCGGCGCCCCGGCCGCCGGCACCGCGCAGTTCGCCTGGACGGCCCCGCCGTCCGGCCGCAGCAGCGTGAGGGCGGCGCGCAGCGGGCGGCCCGTGCGGTTGCGGTAGTACGTCCTCGCCCGGGTCCGGCCCGCCCGGGAAAGCACACAGGTCTGGGCCTCGATGCCCTGCGGGGCGGTGAGTTCGGGCCCGCAGCGGACGGTATGCCCGGGGAGGCGGCCGGGGCCGGTGCGGGGGCCGGAGGCGCTCCCGGAGCCGGCGCCGGCGGCAGGGCTCGTGCCCGGATCGGAGCCACTTTCGGCCGTGTCCACCATGTCGTCCGAAGAGCTGTTTTCGGCCTTGGCCGCTGTCCCCGGCTGCGTTCCCGGAGCCGCGCGGTAGGCCGGGCCGGCCATCGCGGCACCGAGCGGCACGGCGAGGGCGAGCACCGCGACGCCGGCGAGCCCGGTCAAGCGGAGTTTCTGCGCACGCTGCATGGGCCCCCACCTGCGATTGAGATGCCGCCGACGACGGCTTGACGGTGGTGCGAACCTATCGGCCGGCGGGGGTGCCCCATGACACCCGAAGCCCGTTTCCGGGCGGGATCGGGGGCGGTCACACCCGTACGGGTGATCCGCCCGCGGGCGGTGGGTGACACCGCCCGCGTCGAACCGGGCGCCGGGGCGCCGCGCGGCGTCAGTAGGCGAGCCGGCTGCCGCCGTCGGGAGTGCTGGTGCTCGCGGTGACGAGGGCGTCCACGATCGTGGCGACCTTCGGCAGCCAGGGCGCGGCCGGACCGGAGGCCGGCGGGCGCTCCCAGCGGACCCGGCCGGTACCGACCGGTGAGGGCGGGAGCACCACGTAGCCGCCCTCGCCGTGGAAGCGCAGCGAGCTGGGCACCCAGTCCCGGGAGTGCAGCAGCTCGCCCAACTCCGCGAGGTCGTAAGGCGATACGAGCAGCGACCAGCGGGTGGGGGTGGCCACCACGGGGCCGAGGCGTACGCCGAAGTGGTCCAGGGCCGCCAGGGCGCGGGCGCCGGCGACGGCGGGCAGGCTCACCGCGCAGGGCGCCCGGCCGCCCGTGGCCAGCACCAGCGGGGCATCGGGGCGGTTGGTCCACCACCAGCGCAGCATCCGGGCGTCGGTGGTGGCGGCCAGCAGGCCGGGGTCGAAGGGGTGCGCACCGGGCACCACACAGTCGGGGTCGGGGCAGTTGCACCGAGGGGCGGGCCGCTCGCCGAGGCCGAGCCGGGCACCGGCCGGCTGCCGGCCGCCCGACCTGAGGCCCACTCCGGGAAGGACGGGCCACTGCCACTCGGTGGCGCACCGGAGCGCCGCATCGAGCAGCGCCGACCTTCCGCCGCGCCGGAACAGGAGCTTGCGTCGCCTTCCGAGGATCTCGCGCATGAGCGCTCGTTCCTTTCCGTTAACGCCGAGGGCTGAGTCCATCGCACTACGCATCGCATTGCCGGGCGCCGCTTTCGACTCGCGGTCGTCCGCCGTGCCGCTTCATGCCTTTTGTGACGTTTCCTGAAGACCCGGCAGTGCAGCCCGGGGCCGATCGCACATCGATCACGTCACGTGGATCACTGGTCACCGCGTGTACAAGGCAGCGCATCACGCCGTACGCCGAGCGTGGAACGTGGCGGGGGGTGGCGCGCGCATGGCGCTTGCGCTTGGGTCGTGCAGTCCCCGCCGCTTGGGAGTGCGTAGCGGCCGTCGGCGTGTGAGACGCCGCTGCCCGCCGGAGGGTTCCGGTGCGGCCGCAACTGGCCCCGCACCTTTCCGATTACGTACCCGCCACTGTGGTGATGACGCGCTGCTGATCGCCGTCAGTCGACCTCAAATTGACGCTCAGGGGGCTTTTTTCAGGCCAAAGTACAGACCTCGCTGACACCACAAACCCCATGGGGACAGTGCTGGACATCACATCGTTGATGCGTGTACATCTGGAGTCATTGATAGCGGAGCAGCATGACATGGGGGTTTGCGATGCTATTGAGGAAATTGAGCGGTCCACTGCACCGCACAACATCACTCAACAAAATGCCGCACTCCCTGGCAAAAAGCGGCCTGACCTGGGGTCACACCCGGCCCGACGAGAGCCGTCGGTCATGAGCGCCCCGCACGTACCGAAAGTGGCTGGAATCGAACCAGCACTTCCCGCCCTCGCGCACACTGTCGCGCCACATACCGCGAACGCCCCCGCGGACGCCGGCTCCGACGCCCTGTCCGAGGGCGCGCCGGGCGCCTCCCGGGCCCCCGGTTCCGACACCCCGTCAGCCGGCGCCGGCGGCGCGTCCCCCGGCGTGTCCGGCGACGAGCAACTCGCCGCCGTCCAGGACCGGCTGGCCGGCTGGATCTCCGACCTCAGCACCCTGCACGACCTGACCGAACGGCTCGCGCACACCCGCACGCTGGAGGACGCCCTGCGGGAGCTGCTGCGGGCCGGCGCGGCGCTGGTCGGGGCCCGCCGCGGACTGGTCGTCCTCGCCCCGGCCGACGGCCTCGGCCCGGAGACCACCGTCGGCCTCGGCCTCGGCCACGCCGAGATCGGCCACATCGAGACCGTCCCGCGCCGCGCCCTGTCGTACGCCCGGATACTGGACGGCCTTCCCGAGCCCGGCGCCTGCGGTGAGGACGAACGGGCCGAGCCGCTCGACGCCCCGGTCCGCACCGCCGACCCGCGCGCGTCCGCCGTGGTCCGCACCGAGATCTCCGAGCCCGACATCCCCGGGGAGAAGGACCTCGACCCGCGCCTGCGGGAGGTCGCCGCCCGTCTCGGGTACGCGGCCAGTTACGCGGTCCCGCTCACCGCCGACCCCATCGGCCGCACCGGCGCCGCGGTGTGGCTCTACGACGAACCGGCCGAGCCCACCGAGCGGCAGCGCCATCTCGTCGGCCTCTACCGGGCGCACGCCGCCGAACACCTCGCCCGCCTCCTGGAGCTGCACCGCAGCCGGCAGGCCACCGAGACCCTGCGCGAGGAGCTGCTGCCGCACCGGCTGCCGCGGATCCCCGGCGTCCGCCTGGCCGTGCGGCACAGCACCGGTCCGCGCGGCGGCGGCGACTGGTACGACGCGCTGCCGCTGCCCGACGGCGCGCTGGGCCTGGCGGTCGGCTCGGTGACCGGCTCCGGGCCGAGCGCGGTGGCCGCCATGGGGCGGCTGCGGGCCTCCCTGCGCGCCTACGCCGTCATGGAGGGCGAGGATCCGGTCGCGGTCCTGTCCGATCTCGAACTGCTGTTGCGGCTGACCGAGCCGGCCCGCAGCGCCACCGCGCTGTTCGCCTACAGCGAGCCGCCGCCCGGCACGCCGGGCGGACCGGCCCTCGCCCCCGGGCCGGGCGGCATCGACGGCCCTCCCCCGGACCCGGCGGACGCCCCGGGCGGCGGCTGGGGGAGCGCACCGGCGCGCACGCTGGTGCTGGCCGGGGCAGGCCACTGTCCGCCGCTCGTCCTGGGCGGGACGCGGACCGAGTTCGTGGAGACCTCGCTGTCCGCGCCGCTGGGCATGCTGGCCTGCTGGGAGGCGCCCAGCGTGGAGATCGAACCGGCCGGCGGCGAGACCGTGCTGCTCTACAGCGACGGTCTGCTGCGGCGCACCGGCGAGTCCATGGACCGCGCCTTCAGCCTGCTGCACGCGGCCGCCGCGGGCGTCCCCCGGGCGATCCGGCACGACCCCGAGGCCGTCGTGGACCACATCGTGCGCACGATGCTGCCGCAGGGCCTGGACGATCCGTCGTCGGAGGAGGACGTGGTGCTGCTCGCGGCGTACTTCGAGGAGTGAGCCGGCCGCACGGAGCCGGCCGGCCCGCGGCGCGCAGACGCACCGCAGGGGCCGGATTGCCGGAGAGGTCACACCTTTCCGCCCCTGGACCGCTTTCGATCCGCACATACGATGGAAGGCGGTTCAGTCTTTAGAGGAGGCACCGTGACCGACGAGCTCACGCCGGAGACCCCGGACGAGCACGAGCAGCCGATCAAGCAGCGGAAGAACGGCCTCTACCCGGCCGTCTCCGATGAGCTCGCGGACAACATGAAGAGCGGCTGGGCCGATACCGAGCTGCGTGACCTGCGGCCGATCGAGCAGGCCCCGAACGCCGCCCGGCGGCGGGCCGCGCTGTCCGCGCGCTTCCCCGGCGAGCGTCTGGTGATCCCGGCGGGCACGCTCAAGACCCGCTCCAACGACACCGAGTACGACTTCCGTGCCGCGACGGAGTACGTCTACCTCACCGGCGACCAGACCGACGACAGCGTCCTGGTCCTGGAGCCCCGGGGGGAGACCCACGAGCCGACGCTCTACCGGCTGCCCCGCTCCGACCGGGACAACGGCGAGTTCTGGCTGAACGGCATGGGCGAGCTGTGGGTCGGCCGGCGGCACAGCCTGACCGAGGCCGAGGCGCTGCTCGGCGTCCCCTGCAAGGACGTGCGCGAGCTGGCCGAGACGCTCAGGGAGGCCGGCGGCCCGGTCCGCGTGGTGCGCGGCCACGACGCCGGCATCGAGGCCGCGCTGACCGACAAGGTCACCGCCGAGCGCGACGAAGAGCTGCGGGTCCACCTCTCCGAAGCGCGCGTGATCAAGGACGAGTTCGAGATCGGCGAGCTGCAGAAGGCCGTCGACTCCACGGTGCGCGGCTTCGAGGACGTCGTGAAGGTCCTGGACAAGGCCGAGGCGACCAGCGAGCGCTACATCGAGGGCACGTTCTTCCTGCGCGCCCGCGTCGAGGGCAACGACGTCGGCTACGGCTCGATCTGCGCCGCCGGCCCGCACGCCACCACGCTGCACTGGGTCCGCAACAACGGCGCGGTCCGCTCCGGCGATCTGCTCCTCCTGGACGCCGGCGTGGAGACCACCTCCCTCTACACCGCGGACGTCACCCGCACCCTGCCGATCAACGGCCGCTACACCGACCTCCAGCGCACCGTCTACGACGCGGTGTACGAGGCCCAGGAGGCGGGCATCGCCGCGGTCAAGCCGGGCGCGGCCTTCCGCGACTTCCACGACGCGGCGCAGCGGGTCCTGGCCGAGAAGCTGGTCGAGTGGGGCCTGCTGGAGGGCCCGGTCGAGCGGGTCCTGGAGCTGGGTCTGCAGCGCCGCTGGACCCTGCACGGCACCGGCCACATGCTCGGTCTGGACGTCCACGACTGCGCCGCGGCCCGCACCGAGTCGTACGTCAACGGCACGCTGGCGCCGGGCGTGGTGCTGACCGTCGAGCCCGGTCTGTATTTCCAGGCGGACGATCTGACCGTTCCCGAGGAGTACCGCGGCATCGGCGTCCGGATCGAGGACGACATCCTCGTGACGGAGGACGGCAACCGCAATCTGTCGGCCGGGCTGCCGCGGCGCTCGGACGAGGTCGAGGCCTGGATGGCCGGCCTGCTCGGCAAGTAGTCCGCGCGGCACCGCCTGCTTCCCCGTCCCCCGGTGGCCTCAGCCGCCGGGGGACGTGCCGTCGGCCGGGCGGCCGTCCTTCCGCGGGTACGCGCCGGCGTGGGCGGCCGCCAGGACCGCGGTGGCGGCGGAGTCGGCGAGGTCGCGGTCGACGGGGCGGCGGGTGATCAGGATCCGGTAGTAGAAGGGCGCGCCGAGCGCCGACATCACCTGCACCGGGTCGGTTTCCGGGGGCAGTTCGCCGCGGCCGACGGCCCGTTGGACCATCCGGCCGGCCAGCGCCAGCCGCTCGTCGAAGAAGGTCCGCAGCTCCTGGGCCACCTTCGGGTCGCGGGCCGCGGCGGAGACCACCGCCTCGATCAGGCGCCGGACCCGCGCCTCCCCGTAGAAGTCGGCCACCGCGCGGGCCAGCGCCCGCAGGTCCCCGGCCAGGGCCCCGGAGTCCGGCAGCGGCACATCGGCACTCAGCTCGGTCAGCAGCTCGCAGATCAGGCCCTCGACGCAGCGCCAGCGGCGGTAGACCGTGGCCAGGTGGATTCCCGCGCGCCGGGCGACCCTCTCCATGGTCAGCCCGCCGAGCCCGTGCGCGCCCAACTCCTCGAAAACGGCGGCCACTACGGCCTCGCGGGTGCGGGCCGTGCGCCCACCGGGGCGGGCCTCGCCCGGGGCGTGGTGCGCTGTCGTCACGACGGCTCCGTATTGCAGTGCGGGATCACGCCAAGTATTGTCCGGGAAAGGTTAATGCGAGCAACTTCGCATTCATCAGGTGTGCGCTGGTCTCGCCGGGACAGGGGACGCCGCGGGGGAGGTCCTCCCACCGCGAGGCCGCGCTAACCACCTTACGCAAGGGCGATTTTCAGTCAGATTTCCGACTGCTCCCGTTCGCCCCGTTTGACACCTCGCCGCCGGCGCGTCACCACGCTGCCCGGGCCTCGCGCCCCCTGCGGCTCCCTGTGGGCAACGCCTGCTCCCCTCACGCCCTCGCTCCCGGATGTGGTCCGGGCCGCGCCGGTGGACGCTGGAAGGGACCGCGCCACGCCGCCCCCGTGCGGGCGTGCGGGGCCGGACGGGAGGTGGCCGCATGGACGGACGCTGGACGGCGCGCCTGGCGCTGACGGCGGCAGCGGCGGCGGTGCTGGTACTGCTGGGCTTCGCCGGGCTGCAGAGCCTCGCCCTGGTGGGCCTGGGGGCGGCCGGACTGGCCGTGGCCGCGGCCGGGCTGTGGTGGACGCTCTCCCGCAAGGGGGTCGCGCGGGTGCTGGGCCTCGTGCTCACCCTGGCCGCCCCGCTCGCCGTCCTCGTGCTCTACGTGATCGCCGGGCTGCTCTGGGTGGTACTCCTCTCGGTCGTGCTGTGGGCGCTGGCGGTCTCCACGGGCCGGGCCGCGCTGGCGGCACCGAGCGACCCGGTGAGCCGGCCGGAGCCCGCGGCCCCGCCGCCCGCGCACCCCTTCCTGATCATGAATCCGCGGTCGGGCGGCGGGAAGGTCGGGGAGTTCGGGCTGGTGGACAAGGCCGAGGCGCTCGGCGCCGAGGTGTGCGTACTGGATCCCGCGCACCCCCGGGACGTGGCCGAACTGGCCCGGCGGGCCGTCGACGACGGTGCCGATCTGCTCGGCGTCGCGGGCGGTGACGGCACCCAGGCCCTGGTCGCGGGCGTGGCGGCGGAGCGCGACGTGCCGTTCGTGGTGATCTCCGCCGGGACCCGCAACCACTTCGCCATGGACCTCGGGCTGGACCGCGAGGACCCCTCGACGTGCCTGGAGGCGCTGACCGACGGCGTCGAGCGGCGCGTCGATCTGGGCTTCGCCGGGGACCGGATCTTCGTCAACAACGCCTCGTTCGGCGCCTATGCGGCGGTCGTGCAGAGTCCGGCGTACCGCGCGGACAAGGCCCGCACGACCCTGGAGATGCTGCCGGATCTGCTGACCCACCACAGCGGTCCGCACCTGACCGTGCGCGCGGGCGGCACCGCCGTCGACGGGCCGCAGGCCGTCCTGGTGAGCAACAACCCCTACCGCATGGACGATCCGGCGGGCCTTGGCCTGCGGGAGCGGCTGGACTCCGGCGTCCTGGGGATGCTGGGCGTCAAGGTCGACAACGCGGCGCAGGCGGCCTGGACGCTGCGCGGCCGCAACGGTCCCGGCCTGACCTCGCTGAGCGCCCGGGACGTCGTCGTCGACGCGGACGCCCCCGCCGTCCAGGCCGGCGTCGACGGCGAGGCCCTCACCCTGCCCACCCCCGTCCGCTGCCGGATCGCACCCGGGGCACTGCGCGTACGACTGCCCCGGCACCGCCCCGGGGTGCCGCGCGGTCTGCCGCCGATGGACTGGCGCCGGGTACGGCGGCTGGCCCTGCGCACCGGTCGGGCCACGCCGCGCCCCAACTGACCGGCGGCGCACCGCACTTCGCGGGACTGACGCCGGAGTGCGCAACGGGCGCCGCTCACGACGCCAGCGGAAGCGCCGCCCCCTCGCGCCACTTGAGGATCTTGTCGAAGCTGACGACCGCGCCCGGGCGGCCCGTGCGGTTGCGGTAGTGGACGTGGTCGGTGAGGGCCTCGATCAGAAAGAGCCCCCGGCCGTCCTCGGCGAAGGCGGGGGCCTGCTCGGGGGTGGGCACGGGGGCCGGCGCGAGGGCGCGGTCCCCGGCCGTATGGGGCGGGGCGGAGGGTGCGGGGCGGGGGCGGAAGCCGGGGCCCGAGTCGGTGATCTCGATGCGGCAGGTGTCACCGTCGATGAACGCCGTGACGCGGTAGTCCTCGGAGGCCGCGTCCCCGCCGTGCTCGACGGCGTTGGCACAGGCCTCGGAGAGGGCCACCGCCAGGTCGTAGCAGATGTCCGGGTCCACGCCCGCCGTCTCCATCGTGCCCAGCAACAGGCGGCGGGCGAGCGGGACGCTCGCAGCCTCACGCCGCAAATGGAGTGACCACCAGATGCTCATCGCTCCAGCCTCCTGGCCGCGGCTCGACATATCGATACCTATTGCCGTGCCTCAAGGTCCGTAAGCATGTCCGGGACGTGATACCGCTCATTCGGCGGATGCGAAGAGTGAGCGCATCGGTGTAGGCGCAGCGCTGCCCATGCGCCCTTGCGCGCCCCGCCGGACTCCTCGGGCGCCCCGCCGGGCGCCCCTTGGTGCCGACCTGCCGTAGGCGGCCCATAAGCGCAGTGGGATGATGGCGCCGCCATGACTCCCCCGCCCGCCTCCACAGCGCGCGCAGCCGCCGACCTCCGGCTGCTGAGGGCCGCGGTCTTCGCCGCGGCCTGTGTCGCGCTGTCCGCGGCCGGGCACATCACCGCCTCGTGCGCCGGCGTCCCGCTGTGGACGCTGGGGGTGGCCGCGGTCGCGGTCTTCGCGCTCGCGGCACCGCTGGCCGGACGGGAGCGCTCGCTGCCGGGGATCGCCGCGGGACTCGCCGTGGCGCAGCTCGGTCTGCACGCCCTGTTCGCCTGGGGCCAGAGCCCCCGGATCGTGCCGCCCCGCGTCGGCGGACACGGCATCGGCGGGCTCACGGACCAGGCGGCGATCGCCCTCGCCCGCCATGTCACCTGCGGGTTCGGCGCCGGGCGGATGGACGGGACCCAGGCGCGCCGGATGCTCGGCTCGGGCGGCTTCGACACGGCGTCGGCCGCCGGGATGACCGCCCCGGCGGGACACCCCATGGCCGGTTCCGCGGCCGCCGCGGGCTCCGGGCCCGAGGCGCTGCTGCCCTCGCTGCCCATGCTGTTGGGACACCTGCTGGCCGCGCTCGCGCTCGGCTGGCTGCTGCGGCGGGGCGAGGTGGCGCTGTGGCGGCTGGTCCGGCTGTCGGCGCCGGCCGCGTACGAGAGCGCCGTGCGGACGCTGGTCCATGCCGTGCGCGGGGCGCTCCGGCTGGTCCACGCCCTGCTCAGGGGACTTGCGACGGCGCACGACAAGGCGCTGCGCGCCCCCGTTTCGTACGGGGATGACAAACCCGGCCCGCAGGACCCCGCACTCCACCACAGTGTGATCAGGCGCGGGCCACCCACCCTCGCCCTCGCGGCCTGACGTCACGCGAACCACGCTCCCACAGGACGGGTACGGGCTCGCGCGTCGTCGCCGTACGCGCGCCACCCGAACCGTTATGAGCACCTTTCTCCTTCCTGTGGAGTGTTTTCCGATGTCGAAGAACTCGAAGATGACGCCGATGCCACAGCAGTCACAGCAGCCGGAGTCGTCGCGGACGCGGCGCTACGCGCGCCGGATGCCGCTGGTCGGCGCCGCCGCTGCCGGCAGCGTGCTGCTGCTCGCCGGACCGGCGTTCGCGCACGTCAGCGTGCAGCCGGAGTCGGCCGCCAAGGGCAGCTTCGCGACCGTCAACTTCAAGGTGCCCAACGAGCGCGACGACTCCTCGACGGTGAAGCTCGAGGTCACGCTGCCGACCGACCACCCGCTGGCATCCGTCATGCCGCAGCCGGTGCCCGGCTGGAAGGTGTCCATCACCAAGGCCAAGCTCCCCAAGCCGATCGAGATGGAGGGCGAGAAGATCACCGAAGCCCCCTCGAAGATCACGTGGACGGCCGAGGACAAGGGCGTCGAGCCGGGCCAGTTCCAGCAGTTCCCGCTCTCCGTGGGGCAGCTGCCCGAGGACACCGGCCAGCTCGTCTTCAAGGCCCTGCAGACGTACGACGACAAGAAGGTCGTGCGCTGGATCGAGCCCACCAAGGAAGGCGCGCCGGAGCCGGAGAACCCGGCACCGGTCCTCAAGCTCACCGCGGCCGGGGCGGACGGCCACGGCGCCGCAGCGGACGACAAGAGCGGGGCCGGGGAAGGCGGCCGGAACACCGCCGCCGCGGCGTCCGGCAGTGACACCACCGCCCGCGTCCTGGGTGCCGCCGGCATCGTCGTCGGCCTCGCCGGAGTCGGCTTCGGCGTGTTCGCCGGCCGGCGCCGCAGCGCCTGATCACCGCACGGGCCGGCGCCCGACCCGTGCCGGCCCGGCACCCCTCCCGGACTTCCGGGAGCCGACTCACAGGATTTATCTGCAATGCGTAGAAGAACCCTGCTGGCGTCCGCCCTCACGGCGGCCGCAGCGCTCAGCCTGACCGCCTGCAACGGCGATGACAGCAACAAGCCCGCCGCCGAGGTCTCCGGCGGCACCGCCGCCAAGCCGATCGTCACGCTCGACAGCCCGATGGCGAAGCCGGACCTGGTCCTGACGGACACCGCCGGCAAGAAGTACGACCTGCTGAAGCAGACCAAGGGCCACCCGACACTGATCTACTTCGGCTACACCAACTGCCCCGACGTCTGCCCGCTGACGATGGCCAACATCGCCGTCGCGGTGAAGCAGCTGCCGAAGGACGAGCAGAAGGATCTGCGGGTCGTCTTCGTCACCTCCGACCCCGAACGCGACACCCCGGCCACCCTCAAGAAGTGGCTCGGCGGCATCAACAAGGACTTCACCGGGCTGACCGGAAAGTTCGACACCATCCAGGCCGCCGCGCGCAGCGTGAACATCGGCATCGAGAAGCCGGTCAAGAAGAAGAACGGCGATGTCGTGTCCACCCACGGGGCGCAGGTGCTGCTCAGCTCCCCCAAGGACGACAAGATCCACTGGATGGGCATGCAGGAGGCGACCTCCGACAACTACACCAAGGCACTGCCGAAGATCGTCAAGGGACAGAACCCGTGAACCGCCGCACCACCCTCGCCGCCGCCCTCACCCTGACCACCGGTCTCGTCCTGGCGGGCTGCGGCGACAGCGCGCCGCAGCTGAAGGTCGCGGACCCGTACATGCCGCAGCCGGTCACCCAGAAAATGGCGGGTGCGTACTTCACCGTCAAGAACAGCGGCGGCACCGCGGACAAGCTCACCTCCGTCACCAGCGACCTGTCCGAGGACATCTCGCTGCACAAGACGGTCGGCACCAAGATGGAGCAGGTCAACTCCCTGCCCGTACCGGCCAACGGCGAGCTGGTGCTCGGCCGCGGCGGCAGCCACCTGATGTTCATGGGGCTGAAGAAGAAGCCGGCCGAGGGCGAGAAGGTCACCGTCGAGCTGCACTTCGCCACCGCGAAACCGATCAAGGTGGAGGTCCCGGTCAAGGCCGCCACCTACGCGCCGGAGAAGTAGCCGCCTTGGGGGAGCCGGCACCGGCCGGCTCCCCCACGGACAACCCAGCAGACGCAGTAAGGGGAGCGATCACTATGGTCACCACCGGGCTCCGGCCGGGACGGTCCGCCGTGCTGCGCCTGCTGGTCGTCGCGGTGGCGCTGGCGGGTGCGCTGCTCGGCGGACTCGGCGGTGCCGCCCCGGCGTCGGCGCACGCCGCGCTGACCGGCAGCACGCCCGCGCAGGGGGCGGTGGTCAACCACGCCCCCGAGCAGGTGGCGCTCACCTTCTCCGAGGGCGTCGCCATGGGCGACGACTCCATCCGGGTCCTGGATCCGAAGGGCAAGCGGGTGGACGCCGGCAAGCTGCGCAACCTGTCCAGCGGCAGCGTCGTCAAATACGGCGCCGGGCTGCCGGCGGGGCTCGGCGACGGTACGTACACCGTCGCCTGGCAGGCGGTCTCCGCCGACAGCCACCCCGTCTCGGGCGCCTTCACCTTCTCGGTCGGCGCGCCCTCCAAGACCACCGCCGCCGTCTCCCCGCAGCAGGCCGGCGGCGGGCTGGTGGGCGCGCTCTACGGGATCGCCCGCGCGCTGGCGTACACCGGGTTCGTGCTGCTGGTGGGCGGCGCCGCCTTCGTGGTGGCCTGCCGGCCGGCCGCGGCCCTCGTGCGGTCCGTGCAGCGGGTGGTCGTCCAGGGCTGGGCGCTGCTGACCGGCACCACCGTGGCGATGCTGTTGTTGCGTACCCCCTACACGGGGTCCGGCGATCTCGCCGACGTCTTCGACTTCGGCGGCCTCCAGCAGGTCCTGGTGACCAAGCCGGGTGCGGCGCTGGTCTCCCGGCTGCTGCTGCTCGCCGCCGCGGCGCTGCTCGTGGCGGTGCTCTTCGGGGCGTACGCCCGGACCCAGGAGCCGGCCGAGCCGGGCGAGGAGCCGTTGGATCCCGCGGTGGCGGCCCGGCAGCGAAAGGACCTCACCTTCGGTCTCGGCGTCGGCGGCGTGATCATCGCCGCCGGGCTCGCCGCGACCTGGGCGATGGCCGAGCACGCCTCGACCGGTCTGCAGACCGCCGTCGCGATGCCGGTCGACGTGCTGCATCTGCTCGCGGTCGCCGCCTGGCTCGGCGGGCTGGCGACGCTGGTGGTGTCCCTGTACTGGGGCCCGCCGGTCGAACGGGCCGCCGTGCGCCGCTTCTCGCGGATCGCGTTCGGCTCGGTGCTGGTGCTGGTCACCACCGGCATCTACCAGTCCTGGCGCCAGGTCGGCACCTGGCGGGCGCTGACCGACACCACGTACGGGTGGCTGCTGCTGCTCAAGGCGGGGCTGGTCGTGGTGCTCGTCGGGATCGCCTGGGTGTCGCGCAGGTGGACGGGGCGGCTGGCAGAGTTGCCGGCGGGGGAGGACCTGGCGGCTGAGGCGGTCGAGGCCGACGAGGCGGAGAAGACGGCCGGGGCGACCGGGGCGACCGGGGCGGGGACCTCGGAGGCCTCGCCGGCGGACGCGGGCGCGGAGAAGGCCGGCGTCGGTGTTCCGGCCGCCGCCACCGCCACCGCCGGATCGGCCCGCGCCACCCGCCCGGGGACGGGAGGCGGTTCCGATTCCGGGTCCACGTCCGCAGACACCCCCGACGCCCCTGACACCCCCGACGACGCCTCCGCCCCCGACCCCGCCCGTGCCGCTCAACTCGCCCGGCAGCAGGCCGTGTTGGACAGTACGCGGGCCAAGCGGAAGCGCGACGCCGATCCGGAGCGACGGGGGCTGCGCCGGTCCGTGCTGGCCGAGGCGGCGGTCGCGGCCGTCGTGCTCGTGGTGACCACGGTGCTGACGGCCACCGAGCCGGCCCGCACCGAAGAGGCGGTCAAGGCCACCTCGGGCGGGCAGGCCGCGGCGGCCGCCCGGCAGCAGTCGCTGACCATCCCGTTCGACACCGGCGGCCCGCACGGCAAGGGCACCGCCCGCCTCGACCTCGCCCCCGGGAGCAGCACGGCCGCCAATACGGTGCGGCTGCGGCTCACGGATCCCTCGGGCAAGCCCATGGACGTCCCCGAGGTGAAGCTCGCCTTCACCCAGAAGGCCAAGAAGCTCGGGCCGCTGGCGGCCACCGCCCGGCACGAGGGCACGGGCCGCTGGCGCGCGAGCGGGGTCCGGCTGCCGGTCCCCGGGCAGTGGCAGCTGTCGCTGGTCGTGCGGACCTCCGACATCGACCAGGTCACCGAGATCAAGAACGTGAAGATCGGCTCATGAGCAAGCAGACCCCCGGCAAGAAGGCCACCGGCAAGCGGACCCCCGGCACCCGGACCGGCGGGCCAACCGGCGGCCGCGTCCCCGCCCCGGCCGCCGAGCCGGCCGCCACACCGGCCGGCGCAGGCGGCGCCTCCCCCTCCCCGCAGGTCTCCCGGCGCCGGCTGCTCGGCACCGCCGGCGCGGCGGGCGCGGCCGGGCTGGTGGCCGGCGGGGCCGGCGGCGCGCTCGCGGCACACGCCGCGCAGGACCCCGCCCCCACCGCGCTGACCAGCATCGGCTCGACCGAGGTGGCGTTCCGGGAGGCGCACACCACGCACCAGGCGGGGATCACCACCCCGCTCCAGGCCACCGGCCATCTCGTCGCCTTCGACCTGGCCCCGGACGCGGACCGCAAGACCGCCGCCGCGCTGCTGCGGCGCTGGTCGCGGACGGCCGAGGAGCTGATGGCCGGGCGCGTCCCGGACGCCGACACCGGGGTCGCGCTCGACGCCGGCCCGTCCTCGCTGACCGTCACGTTCGGCCTCGGGCACAGCTTCTTCGGCCGTACGGGCCTGACGAAGCGGCGCCCCGTCCAGCTCGACCCGCTGCCGGACTTCTCCGCCGACGCGCTGGACCCCCGGCGCAGCAACGGCGATCTGTGGATCCAGATCGGCGCCGACGACGCCCTGGTCGCCTTCCACGCGCTGCGCGCGCTGCAGAAGGACGCGGCCGGCAGTGCCCGGCTGCGCTGGCAGATGAACGGCTTCCACCGCACCCCGGGCGCCACCGCGCGCCCGATGACCGCCCGCAATCTGATGGGCCAGATCGACGGCACCAACAATCCGAAGCCGTCGGACAAGGACTTCGACGAGCGGATCTTCGTCGGGCGCGACGGCGAGCAGGCCTGGATGCGCGGCGGGTCCTACGCCGTGGTCCGGCGGATCCGGATGCTGCTGGACGACTGGGAGAAGCGCTCCCGGCACGAGCAGGAGAAGGTCATCGGGCGCCGCAAGGCCAACGGTGCCCCGCTGACCGGCGGTTCCGAGACCACCCCGATGCGGCTGGACGCGAACGGATCCGACGGGCTGCCGGTGATCCCGGCCAACGCGCACGCCCGGATCGCGGCGCCGGCGTCCAATCAGGGCGCGGCCCTGCTGCGCCGCCCGTTCTCCTACCACGACGGCTTCCGGGAGGACGGCGCCCCGGACGCCGGACTGCTCTTCGTCTGCTGGCAGGCCGATCCGCTGCGGGCCTTCACCCAGATCCAGCGGAAGCTGGACCGCGGGGACGCGCTCTCGCCGTTCCTGCGGCACGAGGCGAGCGGACTGTTCGCGGTGCCGCCGGCCGCGGAGCCGGGCGGCTACGTGGGCCGGCCGCTGCTGGAGGGCTGAGCGGCCCCGGGGCCCGGCCCCGGCCCGCCGCGGAAGTCCGGCCCGGGCCCCGGACGGGCCGGTTATCGTGGCAGGGCAGGAACATCGGCGGGGTGCCCCCGCAGTTACGCGAGGGAGTCCTATCCATGTCGGCCAGCCGCTATACCTATCTCGGCCCCGAGGGCACCTTCACGGAGGCCGCGCTGCGCAGCCTGCCCGAGGCGGCCACCCGCGAGCTGGTGCCGATGGTGTCGGTGCCGGCCGCCCTGGACGCGGTGCGCGCCGGTGAGGCCGCCGCGGCGCTGGTGCCGATCGAGAACTCCGTCGAGGGCGGGGTGACCACCACCCTCGACGAACTCGCCGCCGGCGAGCCGCTGATGATCTACCGCGAGGTGCTGCTGCCGATCGCCTTCGCGCTGCTGGTGCGCCCCGGTACGGCGATCAGCGAGGTCAAGACGGTGACCGGGCATCCGGTCGCCCAGCCGCAGGTGCGCAAGTGGCTGGCTGCCCAACTCCCCGAGGCCGTATGGGAGTCGGCGGCCTCGAACGCCGACGGTGCCCGGCTGGTGCAGGAGGGCCGCTACGACGGCGCGTTCGCCGGCGAGTTCGCGGCCGTGACCTACGGCCTCTCGCCGCTGGTCACCGACATCCACGACGCGCAGAACGCGGCCACCCGCTTCGTACTGGTGGGCCGCCCGGCCCGGCCCGCCTCGCCCACCGGCGCGGACAAGACCTCGGTGGTGCTGTGGCTGTCCGAGGACCACCCCGGCGCGCTGCTGGAGCTGCTCCAGGAGTACGCGGTCCGCGGGGTGAACATGATGCGGATCGAGTCCCGGCCGACCGGTGAGGGCATCGGCCGTTACTGCTTCTCGGTGGACTGCGAGGGGCATCTCACCGACCGCCGGGTCAGCGAGGTCCTGATGGGGCTCAAGCGGGTCTGCCGCGAGGTGCGCTTCCTCGGCTCGTACCCGCGGGCCGACGAGGTGCTGCCGACCGTGCGGCGCGAGATGACCGACGCGGCGTTCAGCGAGGCGTCGGACTGGCTGGCGCGCTGCCTGGACGGGCGGGGCTGAGCGGGCGCTCCGGGCGCGCCGCGACCCGGCAGCGAGGGCCCCGCGGAACGGCACGACCTGCGGCTTTGACGGGGCCGCGAGTTATCCACAAAGTTATCCACAGGCCCGGTTCTCGACCTGTGGGTAAGTCGACACGGGAAACGGACAGAGTCGACAAATCGCCCTACTGATCCCACATCACTCCACAGCACCTCACGTCGGACAGCGTCAGCACAATTCAGGTGATCAATCCTTTAGGGCGAGGCAATCCCACACGAAAGAGTGCGTGAACGGGGTTTGGACAGAGAATCCATAGCCGAGCATTTCGGGAGCGGAATGATCTCCTCCGACTTCCACAGATCTCACACACAGCCTGTGGATAACAATCCGGAAACCCCCAGCCCCTGTGGACAACCAAGGGAATCCCGGGGGATAACCCTGACCCGCACCCCTCTGCGGAGGCCGCCCAACTGCCGCCCCGCGCGCAGTGGATCACCGGCCGGGGCGCCGCGAAATCCCCTCCCCGGCACCCCGCGAAAGCCCCGCGCCGAACCGCCGCGCACCCCGGAATGCGACTGCATTTCCCGTCGCTTTCCTTCCGCCCCCCTTAAGGGAATAAACACCTCAAAACGGACAAATGCCGTGCGGGGGAATATCGCGTCGAGTGCCGCGGTGAGGCCCCGGTAGCCTGGGGGGGTGATTGACCTTCGCCTGCTTCGTGAGGACCCCGACCGTGTGCGCGCGTCCCAGCGCGCCCGTGGAGAGGACGTCGCACTCGTCGACGCGCTTCTCTCCGCCGACGAGCGGCGCAGGTCGTCCAGCGTCCGCTTCGACGAGCTGCGTGCCGAGCAGAAGTCGCTCGGCAAGCTGATCCCCAAGGCCGCCGCCGACGAGAAGGCCGCGCTGCTGGAGAAGGCCGGCGAGCTGTCCGCCGCCGTCAAGGCCGCCGACGCCGCGCAGGACGAGGCCAAGGAGGAGACGCAGGCGCTGCTGCGCAAGCTCGGCAACCTCGTCCACCCCGACGTCCCCGTGGGCGGCGAGGAGGACTTCACGGTCCTGGAGACGCACGGCACCATCCGTGACTTCACCGCCGAGGGCTTCGAGCCCAAGGACCACCTGGAGATCGGCGAACTGCTCGGCGCCATCGACGTCGAGCGCGGCGCCAAGGTCTCCGGCTCCCGCTTCTACTACCTCACCGGCGTCGGCGCGCTGCTGGAGCTCGCCCTGGTCAACGCCGCCATCGCGCAGGCCACCGCGGCCGGCTTCACCCCGATGCTGACCCCCGCCCTGGTGCGCCCGCGCGCCATGGAGGGCACCGGCTTCCTCGGCCAGGCCGCGGAGAACGTCTACCACCTGGAGAAGGACGACTACTACCTGGTCGGCACCTCCGAGGTCCCGCTCGCCGCGTACCACATGGACGAGATCGTCGACGCGGCCAAGCTGCCGCTGCGCTACGCCGGTTTCTCGCCGTGCTTCCGCCGCGAGGCCGGCACCTACGGCAAGGACACCCGCGGCATCTTCCGGGTCCACCAGTTCGACAAGGTGGAGATGTTCTCCTACGTCGCGCCGGACGACGCGCAGGCCGAGCACCAGCGCCTGCTGGACTGGGAGAAGCAGTGGCTGACCGGTCTGGAGCTGCCCTTCCAGGTGATCGACGTCGCCACCGGTGACCTCGGCGCCTCCGCCTCGCGCAAGTTCGACTGCGAGGCGTGGATCCCCACCCAGGGCAAGTACCGCGAGCTGACCTCGGCCTCCAACTGCGACGAGTTCCAGGCCCGCCGCCTCTCGGTCCGGATGCGCGAGAACGTCGACGGCAAGCAGAAGGTCTCGCCGCTGGCGACCCTGAACGGCACGCTCTGCGCCGTTCCGCGCACCATCGTGGCGATCTTCGAGAACCACCAGCAGGCGGACGGCTCCGTGCGCGTCCCCGAGGTGCTCCGCCCCTACCTGGGCGGCCGTGAGATCCTGGAGCCCGTCGCCAAGTGAGCACGCCGGCTCCGCTGCCCTACAAGCTCATCGCGACGGATCTCGACGGGACGCTGCTGCGCCCCGACGAGACCGTCTCCGAGCGCACCCGCCAGGCGCTCGCCGCGGCCACCGCGGCGGGCGCGGCACACATCGTCGTCACCGGCCGGGCCGTGCCCTGGACCCGGCACATCCTGGATGCCCTGGAGTACAAGGGCCTCGCGGTGTGCGGGCAGGGCGGTCAGGTCTACCACGCCGGTGAGCACCGGCTGCTGACGTCGGTGACGCTCGACCGCCAGCTGGCCGGTCTGGCGCTGTCCAAGATCGAGGCGGAGACCGGTCCGCTGTATCTGGCGGCCAGCCGCGACGGACTCGACGGCGAGGTGCTGGTCGCCCCCGGCTACCGCGTCCAGGAGGGCCCGCTGCCGAACGTCCTGCTGGACGATCCCGGCGAGCTGTGGGCGGCCCCGCTCAACAAGGTCTACCTCCAGCACCCGACCCTGGACGACGACGCGCTGGCGCTGGCCGCGCGGCAGATCGCCGGGGACCTGGTGGGGGTGACGGTGGCCGGCGAGGGCATCGTCGAACTGCTGCCGCTGGGCCTGTCGAAGGCCACCGGACTGTCGCTGGCCGCCCGCCGGCTGGGCGTCACCGCCAAGGAGACGCTGGCCTTCGGCGACATGCCCAACGACATCCCGATGTTCGCCTGGTCCGCGCACGGCGTGGCGATGGCCAACGCCCATGACGAGCTGAAGGCCGTGGCGCACGAACTCACCGCCTCCAACGAGGAGGACGGCGTCGCGGTGGTGCTGGAGCGGCTCTACCTCTCCTGACCGTCCGGCGGTCCGGACCCCGCGGGCGGCCGGGCGTCCGGACCGGTTCTCTCCGGCTCCGCGGTCCCCGGCCGCACGCCCTTTCGCCCGTGCGCCGCATTCGTCGGCGCCTCCCCCGGCTCCGCGGCCTCCCCGGCCCCGGCGGCCGCCGCCGGGGTCAGCGGCCAGGCGGCGAAGCCCATGGCCAGCGCGATGGCATGACCGAAGTCGGTGAAGCTCGCACCGGTCAGCAGCGGGATGCCGAAGAACACCAGCACCACGGCGAGGTAGCCGTACCGCCAGGGCGGCCGCAGCCGGTAGGTCAGCACCCCGGCGGCCGCCGCCAGCCCGTACGAGACGCCGATGTCCACCACATGAGTCATCGACCGCGGCAGCCGGTGCCCCTCGATGGCCAGCAGCACGAGTTCCTGGCTGGCCAGGGTGGCCGCGATGTGCGCACCGCCGACGGTCAGCAGCCAGCGCGTGGTCCCCGTCCAGCGCTCCACGTTGGCGTGCACCAGCTCGAACATCACCACGTAGAGCAGGAAGGACCCGGGGCGTTCGATCCAGAAGCCGCTGATCAGCAGCGACGGCAGCGGATGCTCGTTCAGTTCGTGGATGTTGCTGCTGGTGCGGTGGACGAGGAACTGCCCCAGCCCCTCCGAGGCGGAGGCCACGACCAGGCTGGTGACCCCGATGACCAGCAGCCAGATGTGCGTACCGGGACTGCTGCGCACCCACTCCCTCGCCCGGACCAGCGGATTCCCGCACGGCGTCCGCACACCGGGCCGCGGCGGCTCCATCGGCGCGCCCATCAGCGGCGCCCTCGGGGGGCGGCGATCCGCGGTCCGGGGGTCTCGATGAGCCGCCGGAGGGGCGCGCTCCCGCCGAAGTCGGTGCGCGGGCACCGAGGGTGGCCGAGCGCGTCCCCCGGAACCGCCCCGTCCTGATTGCCGTCGATTGTCACCATTCGAGGCTAGCGTGCGGCGAAGGACGCCGCCGTGGGCACGGGAGAGCCGCGCTCAGATCCGGACCACCGGCTCCTGGATCTCGGTGATCCATTGCTCCTGGTCGGGTGGGCACTCCAGGTAGAGCTCGCGGGCGTAACCGGCGGAACGGTAGCCGTTGGTGTCGATCCAGCGGGCCAGGTTCTGGACGGTGGGCAGGATCCGGCTCATCGGGCCGTGGTGGACCACCGTGGCGGCGCAGTCGAGGCCGGGGAGGGTGACGACGTCGAAGCCGGGGCCGTCCGCGCCGGCCGTCGTGGACCTGCCGGTGGCCGTGCAGCCGGCCTTGTCCAGGGCTTCGCGGGTGAGCACGATCCCGGCGTGGACGACGACGGCCGCACCGCCGGAGTCCTCGTCGTCGGCGGGCCGTTCGCCGCCCGCTCCGGTCCGCGGGGCGTCCTCGTAATAGGCCAGGCCCGGTCCGGCCGGGGTCACCCCGGCCGCCTCCAGCCGGCGGCACAGTTCGGCGTAGAGCGGCTGGATGACCGGCCCGATGTCCTCGGGCCCGTAGCCGGCCGCGATGCCGGTCAGCTCGGCCAGCAGGACCGTTGCGGTGCGCTTGACCACCACCTCGTCGGCAGACATGCGTCCCTCACTCTCGATCGTCCGGAGCCTCGCCTCGACCTGGGCCAGCCGCGCGCCCGCCGCCGTCAGTGCGGGCCGGGCGCAGCAGCCCGAGCGCGTCGTAGTGGCGCAGCATGCGGGCCGACACCCGTCCGTGCCGGGCGAAGTCCCCGATGGTGAACATGGTGCCTTCCAGTCCAGTGCCTTCCACCGTGTCAAGGTCGAGCGGGGCGGGCCAGGCCCGGCCGGCGGCTGCCCTGTGTCACCCCCGTCGCACAGCCGGCCACCGGGCGGCAGCATCGCGTCAAGTAGGGCCCACAACCCGTCAATGACGCGTCAGGGACCGGCCGGAAGCCCCGCATCCCGGGCATAGCGTCAGGGCCGAGCCCCGGCGCACGCGTTTCCCACCGGTCCGGGGCCGCTGTTCTGCACGAGGAGCGACGCCGTGTCCCATCCCCTGTACGCGGAAGATCCCGAGCCTGCCGAACCCGTCCCGGCCGGGCTGCTGTACGTCCCCGTCCGGTCGGGCCCCGCGGGCTGCACGGCCCGCCTGTTCCGCACTCCGCTCGGCGGCCGCACCGCCGTCGGCTTCACCTCGCCCGAGCGGCTCGCCGCGGTCCTCGGCAGCGGCCAGCCGTGGGTCAGGCTCTCCGAGGCCGCGCTGCGGGCGCTGGCCGAACCCGTCGGGGCGGCGGCGCTGACCGTGGATCCGGGGTTCGTCCCCGAGACGCCCCGCAGCCGCGGTCACCATCTGCGGGCCGTCTGAGGGAGGCGAGCGCCATGAGTCACCCGAACCGCCTGAACCCGAGGCGTCGTCACGCCCCGCCCCGGGCCGTCCCGGAAACCGCCGCCCCCGTGGCCGGTGCCGTCACAGCCCCGCCGCGCACCGCCCTCCGGCCGGCCGCCGGCGACGGGCCGGCCTCCGACAACGGGCCGGCCGCCGGCGACGGGCCGCTGTCCGTCTGGCCCGGGTCGACGACACCCGCGGGCCATGACGATCTGGCCGTCGGCGGGGTGCCGCTCACCGAGGTGGCCGACCGGTTCGGCACCCCCTCCTACGTCCTGGACGAGGACGAGATACGCCATCGCTGCCGGGCCTACCTGCGGGCCTTCCCCGACGCCGAGGTCTACTACGCGGCCAAGGCGTTCCTGTGCCGCGCCATGGTGCACTGGGTGCGGGAGGAGGGCCTCGGCCTGGACGTCTGCTCGGCGGGCGAACTGGAACTGGCCGTCACCGCCGGCTTCCCGCCCGCGCGGATGGTGCTGCACGGCAACGCCAAGAGCCCGGCGGATCTGCGGGCCGCGCTGCGGCTCGGCGTCGGCCGGATCGCCCTCGACAACACCGCGGAGATCGCCCGGCTGGCCGCCGCGGTTCCGGCGGGCACCCGGCAGAAGGTCCTGATCCGGGTCGTGCCGGGGATCGCCGCCGGCGGGCACGCCAAGATCCGGACCGGGACCGACGACCAGAAGTTCGGGCTGTCGATCGCCGACGGCTCCGCCCAGCACGCCATCGCCCGGGTGCTCGGCCAGCCCTGCCTCGAACTGGTCGGGCTGCACTGCCACTTGGGCTCGCAGATCACCACCGTCAAGCCGTATCTGTCGGCCGTGCGACGACTGATCGGCCTGCTGGCCCGGATCCGTGAGCAGCACGGTGTCACGCTGCCCGAGCTGGACCTCGGCGGCGGCCACGGCGTCGCCTACCGCCCCGGTGAGCCGGCCCTCGACGTCGCCGCCCTCGCCGCGAGGGTCCGCACGGAGCTGGCCCGCGGCTGCGCGGCGGCCGGACTGCCGGTGCCCCGGCTCGCCGTCGAGCCCGGCCGCGCCGTGGTGGGTCCGGCCGGCGTCGTCCTCTACCGGGTGCTGTCGGTCAAGCGGACCGGCGCCCACACCTTCGTCGCGGTGGACGGCGGGATGAGCGACAACCCCCGGCCCGCGCTGTACGGGGTGCGCTACGCCCCGCGGCTGGTCGGGCGGGACACGGCGGCCGCGACGGAGCCGGTCACCGTCGTCGGGCGGCACTGCGAGGCGGGCGATGTGCTCGCCGCCGATGTCCCGTTGCCCGCCGACGTCCGCCCCGGCGACCTGCTGGCCGTGCCCGTCGCCGGCGCCTACCAGCTCTCGATGGCCTCCGGCTACAACCTCGTCGGCCGGCCGCCGGTCGTCGCCGTCACCGGCGGCCGGGCCCGCCTCCTGGTGCGCCGCGAATCCCTGGCGGACCTCCAGGAGCGGGACGTCGGACTGTGACGCAGGGGGCGGGCGACGGGGCGGCAGGGACACCGCCCGGCACCCCGCCGCCCGCCCCCGTACGCGCTCCCACCAGGTATTTTCCCCTCCCCGACCACTTCCATGTACGATGAATCAGTCAGTTGTAGGATGACAGGGCAACTGGCGCTCACCGACACGGACGGAACGGCCATGGCACTGCAGGCGGCGGGACGACGCTCACTCGTGGACACCGTCGTCGACGCCCTGCGGGCCCAACTCGCCGCCGGGGAATGGACGGTGGGCTCCCGCATCCCCACCGAGCACGCGCTCGCCGAACAGCTCGAAGTCGGCCGGAACACCGTCCGCGAGGCCGTGCGGGTGCTCGTCCATGCGGGGATGCTGCGCTCCCGGCAGGGCGAGGGCACCTTCGTGGTGTCCACCGCGGACCCCGGCGACATCATGCGCGGCGTCCAACGGGCGGGCATCCGGGACGTGCTGGAGCTGCGGATCGCGCTGGAGGCGGAGGCCGCCCGGCTGGCCGCGCTGCGCCACGAGCCCGCCGACCTGGCGCGGATGCGGGCCGCGCTGGACGCGCAGGCCGACCTCGCGGACGCGGAGGGCCAGCCGCACGCCGACCAGCTGGAGCTCTACGCCGACCACGACATCGCCTTCCACCGGGCCGTGGTCGAGGCCGCGCACAACACCGCGCTGACGGCCACCTACGGCTGGTTCAGCAGCTCGGTGCGGGAGGCGCTGGTCAGCGCGCTCGACGACCGGGCGATGCCGAGGATCCTGCACGGGGATCACCGCGCGGTGCTGGACGCGATCGCGGCGGGCGACCCGGAGGCCGCGGAACGGGCCACCCGCGCCCTGCTGGAGAAGCCGAAGCGGGCCGTGGAAGCCCTGCTGAGCGACGACTGAGCCCCTGTCTCCGGACCGGACGACGGGGTTCCCTGCCTTTTCGCACCGGGCCCACGGTGCTCCGGTGCCGCAGCACGGGTGCCCGGGCGCGCCGGAAGCCGGTGCGCGATGCCGGCGCACGGACGGGCTTTCGCGCGGGGAGCGGACACACGCACGAGCCGCGCGGCAGATCGCCGCGGCCGGCCGAACGAGCGGAGGAAGAGAGCATGCCGAGCACATCCGAGCGGGCAACCGCGGTGATCGACGCCGAGGAGGATCTGGTCGCGACACCGCCGGTCGCCACCGCCCGCCGCCGGCTGCGGGCCCACCCCGCCCTGCTCATGGCCGGGATCGTGCTCGCCGCGCTCAACATGCGCACCGCGCTGGCCGGTGTCTCCCCGCTGCTCGGGGAGATCGGCCGGCACTTCGGGCTGACCGCGACCTCCAGCAGCCTGGTGACGACGATTCCGCTGGTCTTCATGGGACTCGGCTCGATCGCCGCGCCGAAGCTGGCGCGGCGCTGGGGCACGGAGGCGGTGCTGTGCGGGGCGCTGGTAGCGCTGTGCGGCGGCATCGTGCTGCGGATCGCCCCGCCGGTGGTCGCGCTGTTCGCCGGGTGCGCGGTGGTGGGGTCCTCCATAGCCCTGCTGAACGTGCTGATGCCGGGGCTGATCAAGCGGGACTTCCCGGACCGGGCGGCGGGGATGACGGCGCTGTACTCGACCGCGATGATCCTGGGGGCGACCGTCTCGGCCGCCACGGCGGTCCCGCTGGAGGAAGCGCTCGGCAGCTGGCAGGGGTCGCTGGTCTCCTGGTCGCTGCTGGCCGCCGTCGCCGCGGTGGTCTGGATCCCGCAGGCCCTGCTCGTCCGGCGGGGCAGCCGGCACGGCGCGCCCGCGGCCACCCCGGCGCATCGGGGCGCGGCCGGGCCGAAGCTGAGCCGCTCCCCGCTGGCCTGGCAGGTCACGCTGTTCATGGGCTCGCAGTCGCTGATCGCGTACGTGAGCATCGCCTGGATGCCGACGATCTTCACCGACCACGGCATGGCCAAGAGCGAGGCCGGGCTGGTCTTCGCGTTCAGCACGCTGCTGCAGATGGCCGGTTCGTTCGTGGTGCCGGTGCTCGCGGGGCGGATGCGGCGTCAGCGGCTGCTGGGCGTGGCGGTGTCCGCGCTGATGGCCTGCGGCGTCGCCGGTCTGCTGCTGGCGCCGGTGGCCGGCGCCTGGCTGTGGGCCGCGCTGCTCGGCGTCGGACAGGGCGGTGCGCTGGGGCTGGCCCTGACGATGATGGTGCTGCGCTCCGGTGACGCCCACACCGCCGCCCGGCTCTCCGGCATGGCCCAGACCGGCGGCTACCTCCTCGCCGCCGCCGGGCCCCTGGTGCTGGGCGCGGTCCACCAGGCCACCGGTGGCTGGAGTGTCCCGCTGATCCTGCTGCTCGCGGTCTGCGCCGGTCTGGCGCTGCTGGGCGCGGGCGCGGGGCGGGACCGGCGGATCGGCGAGGGGAACGGCGAGTAGCCCGTACGGGGAGGGAAAGAGCGCCGGTGGGGCGGTGTCCCGGAGATCTCCGGGACCCCTTCTCGTGGTGGTCACCCGACGGTCGGGGTGGTGTCCTACCGTGCCCCCATGAGCGAGGTTCAGCACACCGTGCACCGGCCGGGACCGTGGTCCTCCCGTCGTGGCCGGCTTCTTCTCGTGACCGTCCTGGCCGTCCTGGTCGTCGTGCTCGTCCTGGGCGGCCTGCTGCTGGCCCGGTGGCTGCGCGGGCGGGCCGTGGGCTCCCTGACGGTCCCCGAGGGGCAGCGGGCCGGACAGATCTACGCCGCCGCGGACAGGGCCCTGAAGGTGCCCGCGGGTTCCACGGCGAAGGCAGCGAGGAGCGCGCACCTCACTCTGCCGGACGACGCCCACGGCAACCCCGAGGGCTACCTCTTTCCGGCGACGTATCCGCTCCGCTCGGACACCACCCCGGCGTCGCTGCTCTCCTACATGGTCAGGACCGCCAGGGGGCACCTCGCCGACCGCGGCGTCTCCTCCTACCGGACGGTGGTCATCGCCAGCATCGTGCAGGCCGAGGCGGACCGGCCGGCCGACATGGGCAAGGTCGCCCGGGTCATCACCAACCGGCTCGACCACCACATGCCGCTGCAGATGGACTCGACGCTCAACTACGCGCTGGGCCGCAGCACGTTGCGCACCAGCCACGCCGACACCAGGATCGACAGCCCGTACAACACCTACCGGAACGCGGGCCTGCCGCCGACGCCGATCGACAACCCCGGGGCGGACGCGCTGCGGGCGGCCGGGGCACCGCCGACCGGTGACTGGCTCTACTTCGTCACGGTCACACCGGGCGACACCCGCTTCACGGCCGACTACCCGCGGCATCTGAGGAACGTGCGGGAGTTCAACCGCCGGCAGCGGGGCGGGGGAAGCGGTAACGCTGTGAGTGGCGGCGCAGCGGGCGGTGGCGGGGCTTAGGGCCGGGGCCTCGACGGCACGGTGTGCCTACGGACCCGCGGGGCGGCAGGGACGAGGTCCGTCCTGCCACCCCGCGGGCCCGGCCGCCGGCGGGGGTTACTCCTCGCCGGCGAGCGTGAGCGCCTTCAGACGGCGGCCGGCGTACCAGGTGGCGACGACCGTGAGGCCGACCAGCAGGCAGATCGCGGCGGGCAGTCCGACGTCCGAGGTGATCGCGCCGTCCGCGGCCACCCGCTGCCCGATGGCCAGCGCCCACTGCTGGATGCTGAGGGTCTTCGCGCCCGGAATGAGCGTCCCCATGAGCGCTTCCCAGACCAGGGCGTAGACCAGGCCGAACACCACGGCGTGCCGGGTGAGCGTGCCGAAGAGCAGGAACAGGGCGCTGTAGGCGACCGAGGCGATCGCCGCCGCCACCGCGTACCCCACGGCCATCTGCTGGCTGTTGCCGTTGAGGAGGAAGCCGGCGAGCAGGACGGGCAGGGCGGAGAAGGCGACCGTGACACCGATCGCGACGAGGAGTTTGGTGAAGATGATCGTCGGCCGGGTCACCGGCTTGGCCAGGAGGTAGACCACCGAGCCGTCGTCGATCTCCGGGCCTATCGCGCCCGTACCGGCGATGACGCCGATCAGCGGCACCATCGTGCCGAGCGCGAAGCCGCCCAGGATGCCGCCGGCGGTGGAGTCGTCCGCGCTGGCCAGCGCGCGGACGGCGATGGCGAGCACCACCAGCAGGGTGGGCAGGGCGAAGAGGATCAGGGCTCGCCGCCGGCCGAGCAGGGCGCGGTAGGTGAGCCGGGCGACGGTCGGGTGGAACAGTGCGGCCTTGGGCGCGCGCGCGGGCGAGGCCGCCGGAGTGGTCGTGGACATGCGTCAGGGCTCCTTTCAGGCCTCGGTCAGGCCGCTACGAGGTAGGAGAAGACGGATTCCAGCGACTCGTCGGAGGGCGAGACCGTCAGCAGGCGGATGCCGTGCTCGCGGGCGACCCGCGGCAGGAGTTCGGTGAAGCGCCCGAAGTCGACCGCCTGGACCCGCAGGGCGCCTTCGGCGAGATCCACCTCGATCCCGGCCGTCGAGGGGTCGGCGATCAGGGCACCGGCCAGCGCCCGGTCGTTGTCGGACCGGATGAGGTAGCGGTGCGGGCGGTCGGTCATCAGGCGACGGATCTTGCGGAAGTCGCCGGACGCGGCGTGCCGTCCGGCCACCACCACCTCGATGTGGGAGGCGAGTTGCTCGACCTCTTCGAGGATGTGCGAGGAGAACAGGACCGTCCGGCCCTGGTCGCCCATCTGCCGCAGCAGCTCCATCAGCTGCATCCGCTGGCGCGGGTCCATGCCGTTGAACGGCTCGTCGAGCAGCAGCACGGACGGGTCGTGGACCAGCGCGGACGCCATCTTCACGCGCTGGCGCATGCCCTTGCTGTACGTCGAGATCTTGCGGTCCTGGGCGTATTCCATCTCGACGGTGGCCAGCGCCCGGGCCGCCTCGGTCCGGCCCAGCCCGTGCAACTCGGCGTTGGCGACGACGAATTCGCGCCCGGTGAGGAAGTCGTACATCGCCTCGCGCTCCGGGACGATGCCGATGTGACGGTAGATGCCGGCGTTGCGCCAGATCGTCGCGCCGTCGAGGGTGACGGTGCCGTTGGAGGGCGCGAGGAAGCCGCCCATCATGTTGATGAGGGTCGACTTGCCGGCGCCGTTGGGGCCGAGCAGGCCGGTCACGCCGGGCCCGATGGACATCGTGATGTCGTTGACGGCGACGACGTTGCCGAACCAGCGCGAGACATGGTCGATGGAGAGGTGCGTCATGGGCGCGGCCCGTTCCTTCGGAGGGTCGTGGTGGGGCCGGGGGCGCCGCCCGGCAGCGGCCGGCGGCGGGCGGGCGTCACAGCCCGGCCTTCCGGTAGCGGCGCAGCAGCAGGGCGTAGCAGCCGGCGATGACCGAGAGCGTGACGAGGAGGTAGACGAATCCGGCGCCGGTCGAGGGGGCGATGCTGTCGGGGAAGGAGCTGGTGCCCCCGAGGAACACCGCCTGCACCCCGTCGATCAGGGTGATGGGGGAGAACAGCCCCAGCCAGCCGGCGGCGGCGTCGTTGCCCTGGATGTGGGCGATCCCCTGCAGCGCGCTCACCGCGCCGTACGGAATGGTCAGGACGGCGATCACGGCGGCGACGCCGAAACCGCGCCGCGGGGTGACCGCGGAGACGACCAGGCCGATCCCGGCGAACAGCAGCGAGAGCAGCACCACGGAGACCAGTCCTTGTACCAGCCCCTTGGTCTGGTCGAGGAAGTCCATCTTCGCCAGCAGCGCTCCGGCGTAGAGCACCAGCAGGGGGGCGGTGGTGAGGGCGAACAGGGCGGCGGCCATGGCCGCGAACTTCGATGCCACGTAGTCGCCCCGCTCGATGGGGCGGGAGAAATACAGCGGTATGGACCGGAAGCGCAGATCCCGGGAGACCGACTGCGGGGCCTGGGACGCCAGATAGAGGCCGATGACGGCCTGGAGGTAGACGGCGTAGCCGGAGTAGCCGACCGGGAGCTTGCCTGCCTTGGTGAACACCGCCACCGCGACCATGATCGCGGCGGGCAGGCACATCACGGCGAAGAGCAGCATCGGCAGCACCTTGCTCTTGGCCGAGCGGCCCAGACCGTAGGCGCCGCGCAGGCTCTGCGAGAAGAGCGACCGGCGGGCATAGGCGCGGCCCAGGCGGGGGCCGTCGTAGTGGCGGTAGCCGATGTTGTGGATATGGGCGCCGCCCGGCGCACCGGCCACGGCCGTCGCGGACGGGGCCGCGGCGGGCTGCGAGGTCGCGGTCTGGGGCGTCGTGGGCTCAGGCGACATCGTGGGCGCCTCCGTCCTGGGTGGCGTGCGGGGCGCGCGGGGCGCCCGCGGGGGCGGGGATGGCCTGCGCGGCGTCCGCGTCACGGAAGACCTCGGCGATCCGGTGGCGGCGCTGTTCCATCCGGACCAGGCCCAGCCCGAGCCCGGCGACGGTGTCGCGCACCAGGTCGTAGGTCTCCTCGCCGGCCGCCTCGACATACAGGAGGTGGCCGGAGGAGGCGAGGCTCTCGGAGCCGCCCGCGGCGGTGGTCACCGCGACACCGGCGGCGGCCAGGGCCGTGCGCAGCGCTCCGGTGCCGTCCGGATGGGCGTCGGTGTCCGTCACCTCGACCGCCAGCGAGGCCGTGACCTGCGTGAACTCATCGGTCGAGGAGGAGCGCAGCAGTTTGCCGCCGTCGATGACGACGACATGATCACAGGTGCGCTCCAGCTCGCCGAGGAGGTGGGAGGTCACCAGGACGGAGATCCCGAAGTCGCGGTGGACGCGCTGGATCAGCCCGAGCATCTCGTCCCGCCCGGCCGGGTCGAGGCCGTTGGTGGGCTCGTCGAGGAAGACCAGCTGCGGGTCGTGGACCAGGGCCTGGGCCAGTTTCACCCGCTGCTTCATACCCGTCGAATAGCCGCCGATGGGGCGGTAGCGCTCCTCGTAGAGGCCGACGTGGCGCAGGGTGTCCGCGGTGCGCTCGCGGGCGGCGGTCGGCGGCAGGCCGGACATCCGGGCCATGTGCACGACGAATTCGGTGGCCGAGACGTCCGGCGGCAGGCAGTCGTGCTCGGGCATGTAGCCGACCCGTTCACGGATGGTGCCGCCGTCCTTGGTCACGTCCAGGCCGAGGACATGCGCACTCCCCTCGGTGGCCGGAGCCAGTCCCAGAAGGATTTTGATCAGGGTGGACTTGCCGGCGCCGTTGGCACCCACCAGGCCCGTTACGCCGGGGGCGATGTCAACGGAGAGCCGGTCCAAGGCGGTCACCCGCGGGAACCGCTTGCTCAGGCTTTCGGTCACGATCACAGTCACGTCGTAGACGCTAGTGGCGCCCGCCACACCGGTCGTCAACCCAGACGATGGGATCTCCCTCCGCCTGCGGTAGTACATGCCCGTAGGGGTCTCCTCCCGGGAGCTCCCTACGGCGTCGGGGTCGCGGCGTCGGGATCGCGGCGCCCGCGCCTGCCCCCTCTTGACGCAGCCTTCGGCCATTGTCACATTTATCAGTGTCAAGTTACGAGCACGTACCGCGATGACTGCTCAGGGACGGGACGGTGGGCGATGGCCTCAGTCACCACAGCGACCGCACGGGACGCCGCGGAACTCAGCGCCGAGCTGGGGGGATTCAAGGAGGTCCAGCGGCTCGCCTATGCCTGCGCGGAGGCGGTGGCCGCGCAGCTCCGGCCCGGGGTCACCGAGCGTACGGCGGCGCGGATGCAGCGCGAGTGGCTGCGCGAGCGTGGCGTACAGGACTGGTTCCACCTGCCGTTCGCGTGGTTCGGCGACCGCACGGCCTTCGTCAACTTCCGGGTGCCGCTCCAGTTCTTCCCCACCCACCGTGTGCTGGAGCCCGGGATGCCTTTCATCCTCGACCTGGCTCCGGTCCACCAGGGGTTCACCGCCGATATCGGCTACTCGGGCTGTCTGGGCCTCAACCCCGTGCACGACCGGCTCCTCGCCGACCTCGAAGCACACCGGGCCCTGATCCTGCGCGAGGTGCGCGAGCGGCGGTCGCTGCGGGAGATATACGAGGACGTCGACCGGCTGATGGTGCGGCAGGGCTATGCCAACCGGCACCGCGCCTATCCGTTCGGCGTGATCGCGCACAAGATCGACCGGGTCGGGCAACGCCGCTGGTCCCCCACCGTCTTCGGGTTCGGCGTCGGCTCCCTGCGGGGCCTCGCCTCCGATGCGCTGCGCGGCCACCGGGACGGCTGGTCCCCGCTGTGGAGCCCGTACCGCTTCTCCGACCACCCGCCGGCACCGGGGCTGTGGGCCGTCGAACCCCACCTGGGCTTCCGGGGCACCGGCGCGAAGTTCGAGGAAATCCTGGTCGTGACGGACTCGGCGGACCCGCAGGAAAGCGCCTTTTGGCTCGACGACGATCTGCCGCATGTGCGGCGCTGGCAGGAGGAGAGGGCCGCGTGAACACGGGACGTGGAGGGGGACAGGGACGTGGAGAAGGCCCGGGGCATGGAGAGGGCAGTAGCCGGAGGAAGGGGTCCGGGATGAGCCGGGGGTCGGGGATGGGCCGGGGGCAGCGGGGCGGCGCAGCGGACGGCGGGGCCGGAGCCGGTGCGGGGATCGCGGGGGCGCGGGAGCGCCGGGTGCGGACCGGCGGGATCGAGCTGTGCGTCGCGGAGCTGGGTGATCCGGAGCAGCCGACGGTGCTGCTGGTGCACGGCTATCCCGACAGCAAGGAGGTGTGGTCCGAGGTCGCCCGCGGGCTGGCCGACCGCTTCCATGTGGTGCTCTACGACGTCCGGGGCTGCGGCCGGTCCACCGCCCCGAGGCCGCTGCGGGGCGGCTTCACCCTGGAAAAGCTGACGGACGACTTCTTGGCCGTCGCCGACGCCGTCAGCCCGGGCCGCCCGGTCCACCTCGTCGGCCACGACTGGGGCTCGGTACAGGGCTGGGAATTCGCCACGGTGCCGCGCACGGAGGGCCGGATCGCCTCCTTCACCTCCATGTCGGGCCCGTCCCTGGACCACTTCGGCCACTGGATCAAGGCGCGGATGACGCGCCCCACCCCCCGGCGGGCCGCCCAACTGCTGCAGCAGAGCGCCAAGTCCTGGTACGTCGGCATGCTGCACACCCCCGTGCTGCCCGAGCTGGCGTGGAAGGGCCCGCTCGGCAAGCGCTGGCCGCGGATCCTGGAGCGGCTGGAGAAGATGCCGGCCGGTGACTACCCCACCGCCTCGCTGCCGAGGGACGCGGCGCACGGCGCCTGGCTCTACCGCGACAATGTGCTCCCCCGGCTCCGCCGCCCGCGCGCCGACGCCTACGCGCACTGCCCGGTCCAGCTGATCACCCCCACCGGGGACGCCTTCCTCTCCGAGCGGCTCTACGACGACCTGGAGCAGTGGGCTCCCCAGCTGGTGCGCCGCACCCTCCCGGCCAAGCACTGGGTGCCGCGTACCCGCCCGGACCAACTGGTCTCCTGGATCGATGCGTTCGTCACCGCCAAGGAGGAGGGCGATCCGGCGCGGCGGGTCGTGGCGTCCGGGGCGCACGCCGACCGGTTCGGCGGACAGCTGGTGCTGGTGACCGGCGCGGCCAGCGGCATCGGCCGGGCGACGGCGTTCGCCTTCGCGGAGGCCGGCGCGCGGATCATCGCCGTCGACCGGGACGCCGAGGGCGCGGCACGGACCGCGGACCTCTCCCGGCTGATCGGCGCACCCCAGGCCTGGGCGAAGGCCGTCGACGTCGCGGACGAGGCGGCGATGGAGAAGCTCGCCGACCGGGTCGACGCGGAGTACGGCACGGTCGACGTGCTGGTGAACAACGCCGGCATCGGGCTGGCCGGCTCCTTCCTCCAGACCACCACCGAGGACTGGAAGAAGGTCCTGGACGTGAACCTCTGGGGCGTCATCCACGGCTGCCGGGTCTTCGGCAGCCGGATGGCGGACCGCGGGCAGGGCGGTCACATCGTCAACACCGCCTCGGCCGCCGCCTTCCTCCCGTCGAAGATGCTGCCCGCCTACAGCACGTCCAAGGCGGCCGTCCTGATGCTCAGCGAGTGTCTGCGCGCCGAGCTGGCGGGGCAGGGCATCGGCGTCACGGCCATCTGCCCCGGGCTGGTCAACACCGCCATCACCGACACCGCCCACTTCACGGGGGTCCCGGCCGACGAGGAGAAGCGTCGCCAGGACTCGGCCGCGCGGAAGTACCGGCGGCGCAGCTACCCACCGGAGAAGGTCGCCGACGCCATCCTGCGCGCGGTCGTCCACAACCAGGCGGTGGTGCCGGTCACCCCCGAAGCACACGGCGCCCGCCTGCTGTACCGCTTCACCCCCCGCCTGCTGCGCGCCTTCGCCCGCTTCGAGCCGCGGTTGTAGGACTCCAGGGGGCCGGGCGGCGGGTAGCGGGACCGGGCACCGGCCGTGTGTGGCGCCGGGTATGGCGGACGGGCACGGCGGACGGGCGGGCGCGCACGGGCGGGTGCCCGCCGTGCGGCCACACCTGCCGAGCCACGGAAGCCGCCCATGGGCCCCACACGGCCCCCAGTACGGAGCAGGCCGGGCCCGGCCAAGCAGCGGTCGGTCGGAGCCGCGACCGCCCGGCATCAGGGGCCCGGTACCGGGGCCGGGCGCCCCCGCCGCCGGTCAGGAGAACCAACCACCCCCAGGAGCACGCCGCATGACCACCCCAGACCTCCCGCCGCACGTCCAGGAGCCCCGCCCCATCGCACCGCGGCGGGTCTCGTTCGACTGGCGGGCCACACCGCTGGTGTGGATACCGGACGAGCCCACCGCCACCCACGTCATCAACGTGCTGCACCTGCTGCTGCCGGCGGGCGAGCGATGGTTCGTCAAGGTCTTCAAGGAAGCCCTGCCGCTGGTCCACGACGAGCAACTCCGCACGGACGTCAAAGGCTTCATGGGCCAGGAGGCCACCCACAGCGTCCAGCACTCCACCGTGCTCGACCACCTGGCCCACCAGGGCCTGGACACCACCCCCTACACCCGGCACGTCGATGCCCTCTTCGCCCACCTCCTGGGGGAGAAGCCGCCCTTCGGCCTCCCGCTCACCGACCGGGAGTGGCTGCGGTTCCGGCTCTCCGTGATCGCCGCCATCGAGCAGTTCACCGCGGTGCTCGGCGACTGGGTGCTGAACGCCGAGGGCCTCGACCGCGCCGGGCCCGACCCGGTCATGCTCGACCTGCTGCGCTGGCACGGCGCGGAGGAGGTCGAGCACCGCGCGGTCGCCTTCGACATGTACCAGCACACCGGAGGCGAGGACCCCGGCCGCTATCTCCGTCGTGTCCTGGGTATGGCCATGACCACCCCCGTGCTGCTCTACCTCTGGGGCTGGGGCGCCGCCTACCTCCTGCGGCACGACCCGCAACTGGCTTCCCCCTCCCGCTACTCGCTGCGCGCGCACCGCCGTGCCGTCCGCAAGGGGCTGCTGCCCACCTGGGGAGAGCTGGGAGCGGCGATACCGCGGTACCTGCGGCGGTCGTACCATCCCTCGCAGGAAGGGTCGCTGCGCACGGCCGTCGCCTATCTGGCCTCCTCCCCGGCGGCACGCGCCGCGGCGGGTGCGGTGGGCCGAGCGGCTCTCCCGTAACGCGCGGCCATGGTGTGAGGAGCAACCGAATGACCGAGCAGCCGCAGCCCGCCGAGTACCGCATCGAGGACCTGGCTCACCTCAGCGGCGCCACGGTCCGCACGATCCGTGCGTATCAGGACCGCGGGCTGCTCCCCCGCCCGGAGCGCCGCGGCCGGGCCAATGTCTACGGCGACGCCCACCTGGCGCGGCTGCGCCAGATCGCCGGTCTGCTCGACCGCGGCTACACCCTGGCCAGCATCAAGGAACTCCTCCAGGCCTGGGACGCGGGCCTCGACCTCGGCGGGGTCCTGGGCCTGGTCACCGAGATCGACGGGCCGTGGACCGACGAGGAGCCGGCCCGCCTCTCCCGCGCCGAACTGAGTGCCGCCTTCGGGGGCACCTCCGACGAGACGGCGATCGCCGAGGCCGTCGAACTGGGCGTCCTGGAACGGGTCCCCGGCCGGGACGACGCCTTCCTCGTCCCCAGCCCGCGGGAACTCGCCGTCGCCGCCGATCTGCACGCGGCCGGCGTCCCGCTCCTGGCGATCTCCGGTCATCTGCGGGAGGTGCGCGGCCAGGTCGAGCAGATCGCCGCCCGGTTCCTGGATTTCACCGCCGAGCACGTCTTCCAGCCGTTCCTGGAGCATCTGCCGACCGGGGCCGAGGCGGCGGAGGCCGCCGTTCTGGTACGCCGACTGCGCCCCCTGGCCCAGCAGACCATCGACGCCGAACTCGCCCGCGCCATGCGCACCCTGGCCACCCAGTACCTGCGCCACCACCTCAGCGACGCCCGCCCCACGAAGGCACTCGGGCCGGTCGGAGGGGGAGCGGGAGCGGGAGTGAGTGGGGAAGGGGGAACGGGCCGAGCGGTGGCACCGGCGGAGATCGGGCCGGCGGCCGGGCCGGACGGAGCAGTGGCCGGGAAGGCCGGGGCATCCGTGGGTGTCCCCGGGCCACGGACCGGCGCCGCACCTCCGGCAGCCGTGAAGCCGGTCTCGGCCACCCGTCCCGCTACCGCTACCGACCCGGTGGCAGCCTTCGAGAGCGTGACGCTCCCCGCCGACACCGTGCGGGCCGTGCAGGCGCTGGTGGGCCCGGAGCACACGGCGGCCTTCCTCGCCGCCGCCGCACAGCGGGAGGTCCACGCCCGCACGATGGACGCCCTGGCGGCAGGCGGAAGCGGACCCGCACCGGCGGGCACACCGGCCGGGACCGCCGCCCGCCAGAAGGACCGCACAGCCCCCGAGAAGGACGGCCGGGGACGCCCGGACGGGCCCTGACCCGCGCTCGTCAGCCCCCGGCCGCCGGCCCGTGGCGTCCGGAGCCCGCAGTCCCCGCCCCGGCCACGGGCCCGCCCCTCCCCTCGTATCCCTCTTGAGTTGTCAAGGTGCAGCCGGGCGCGGCCCTGCCGCGCCCTTCAGGGACATCAGCGTCAACTGGCAGGATCCGGAAGCCAGTTGCCATGGAATCCGTAGGGCACCCGCTGGGGGAGATGGACCGTGGCGACCGGGTCGGCGGATATGTCCTCCGTGTCGAGTACGACGAGATCGCTGGTATCGGTGGAGGCGTCGTAGACATAGGTGAGCAGCCAGCCGGGTCCTCCCGGTCGGTCATCGGCCGGGGCGAAGACCGCCTCGCCCGGGGTGCGCCCGGGGCCGAAGTCGTGTCGGACGACCCCGCCCGTCTCCAGGTCGTAGCGGAGCAGAGCGCCGGGTATCGGGCCGGTGCCCGGCAGCTCCGCGGTGGTGGCATGACCGAAGCAGGCCGGTTGGCCGGCGAGCCGGTCGTCCACCCTGGGGAACTCGCAGAAGCGGTCGTCGAGTTGCTCCTCGGCGACGGTGCCGGTGACGAGATCGATCGTCCAGCGCCACAGGTGGGCCGGGGTCCCGTCGCCGAAATCCGCGTAGCGGGACACATGGAGCACGATGCGCCGGTCGCCCTCGTCGTGGGCGTTCAGGGCGTGGAAGACATAGCAGGGGTCGATGGACAGCCAGCGGACCGCACCCTGGGGGTCGTCGCGACGCAGCACACCGAGCCGGGCGCCGTACTCCGGGTCCCAGCGGTACGGCATGCCCGGGTGGCTGCGGTCGAAGACGACCGGGAGGTCCATGAAGACGACATGGCGCGCGGTGAGATGGAAGTCGTGCATCATCGTCGGACCCGGGACGTCGATGGGCCGGCTGAGCACCAACTCCCCCGAGGCATCGGCACGGTGGTAGGTGAGATAGGGCGGGTTGGGGCCGCCGTAGCCGAAGAAGTGCAGCTCACCGGTGACCGGGCAGGTCTTGGGGTGAGCGGTCATGGCGGTGGTGAGCCGGCCTTCGAAGTCATGGACGCCGACGGTCTCCAGCTCATGGCCGGGGCGGCAGTCGATCTCGTAGGGGAACGACGTCTCGACCAGGGCGAGGGTGCGTCCGGCATGGCGGACGACATGGGTGTTGGCCACGCCCGCCGCCCGATTCCGGCGGCCCTGGGCGTCCACCGGCTGCACGCCCTCGGTGAAGGTGGCGGTGCGCACCCAGCGGTTGCGGTAGGAGACAGCCCGGCCGCCCTCCAGGCGCAGGCCGTGGACCATGCCGTCACCGAAGAACCAGTGCGGGGTGGCGGCGTCCCGCGGGTTGGGCCCGTTGCGCAGGAACCAGCCGGTCAGCTCGGGCGGGATCGTGCCCGTGACCGGGAGGTCGTAGGCGGTCAGTTCCTCCTTCACCGGGGCGAAGTTGCCCGCCATGTGCGGGGCCGGGGCATCGGATGCGGATGCGGTGGTCGGGGATGTGGTGGTCATGAGGCCAGGCCTCCCTGGGTGTCGGTCCGCGTACCGGACTCCCGCAGGAAGCGGGCTCGGGCCCGCTCCGGGTAGGCGGCGGTGAAGCGGACGGGAAGGATGAATCCGGCGAGCTGAATGACGATCGAGACGGCCACGCTCCAGCCGAGGGCGGAGGCGGCGGCCTGCGCGATCGCGGTGAGCGTGAAGGACGACGCCCAGGCGGCGGTGAGCACGACATTGATGCGGCGGAACAGCGGACTGTCCCAGACCTCCGGCGGGGCCATCCGCCGCGCGAACCCCAGCGTGAAGGGACGCCGCACGGCGATCGACACCCACGCGATCAGCGCCAGCCAGCCCATCGAGAGCGCGCTGCCGTAGCTCTTGAGAGCGCTGTCCGGCTGGGCGAAGGCGAGTATCCCGAGCGCCGCGAAGAACACGATCGTGCCGTATTCCAGCAGACGGTGTTCGAGCGCGAGGCCGGCCGCACGGTCGGCGAGGAGCAGCACCACGGCCGTCACCAGACCGGCGAGCGCGCCCCACTGCCAGCCGGCCGAGGACACCCCCGCGAAGACCAGCCAGGGAATGAAGCCCCGCAGATAGTTCATGGTTCCCCCTCGTCGCCCGCGCCCGCCGGCGCTCCGCGCGCCGTCGAGCCGCCGCCCTGCGCGGCACATTCCACTCTCGACATGTCGAACATAGAAGCTCCACCTTTGACATGTCAACAGTGGAAGGTAAAGTGCGGGCCATGAGCCTGAAACATGCCGTGCTGGGTCTGCTGGCCGAATCCCCGGCGAGCGGCTACGACCTGATGAAGCTGTTCAACGCCTCGCTGTCGAACGTCTGGCCTGCCACGCAGAGCCAGGTCTACGGCGAGCTGACCAAGCTCACGACGGCCGGTCTCGCCGAGGTCGCGGCCCACGGCCCCCGCGGCCGCAAGGAGTACGCGATCACCGCGGACGGGCTGGCGGAGCTGCGCCATTGGCTCGTCGAGGTCCAGCCCACGGGCCAGCAGCGCCATGACGGCCTGCTGCGCACCTTCTTCCTCGGCCTCGTCACGCCGCTCGAGGCGCAGACCTACCTCCTGCATCAGGCCGAGCGCGCCGCGCGCGCCCACGCCGAACTCGAACATCTCGACAAGACCGCCCAGTGGGACGAGGAAATGATCTCGGTCTACGGGCGGATCGCCCTGGAGTACGGCCTGCGGATGTCGGCGACCCAGGAGGAGTGGGCGCGGTGGGCGGCCGAAGAGGTCACCGGCGCCAGGGCGAGGAAGGCGAGCGAACTCGCGCAGCGGAAGCACGAGCCGGGCCGTCCCCAGGAAGAGAGCCGGCAGGAAGAGGCGGGCCGACCCGCAGGGGACTGACGCCCGCGCCCCGGCGTCCACCTTCCCGCCTCAAAACCTCCCCACCACAACCCCTCCGGCCCGGAATTCAGGTGCCGACGGACGCGCGCCGCGCCACCCTGGAGGCATGGACAAGCAGCGCTCCGTGCGCCTCTCGAAGTACCTGGCGAAGCATCTGCGTCATGCGCCGGAGCGGATCGGCATCACCCTCGACGCCCAGGGCCGGGTGCCCGTGGACGTCCTGATGGCAGCGGCCGCGCGGCATGGATTCCCGTTTTCCCGGGCCGAGTTGGAGCAGGTCGTCGCCGACAACGACAAGCAGCGGTACGTCATCGAGGGCGACCGGATCCGCGCGCACCAAGGCCACTCCGTGCACGTCGTACTCGATCTGCCGCCCGCCGTACCGCCCGGCCGGCTCTTCCACGGCACGGTGGGCCGCCATCTGGCCGCCATCCGCGCCGAGGGACTGCGGCCGATGGCGCGGCACGCCGTGCACCTCTCGCCCGACCCGGAGACCGCGACCCGGGTGGGCGCGCGCCGCGGCACTCCTGTGGTGCTGACCGTCGACGCCGCCGCGATGCACCGGGCGGGCCATGTCTTCCAGGTCAGCGCCAACGGCGTCTGGCTCACCGACCGGGTGCCGGCCGCATACCTCGGCTTCCCCGACTGACCCCTTGGCCGCACAGGGCCCGCCGCCCCACACGGGCACCAGCCCCGGACCGGCTCAATGCCCCGTACCGGCTCAGAGCCCCGGCGCGCCCCACACCGGGAACCACCGCGACAGGTCCTGCTCGATGGTCAGATCGTCCCCGATCATCGCCCGCACCTGGAGTTCGAGCGGGTTGTCGCGCTTCTCGCCGGCGTCCGTCTTGGGGGCGAAGGGGTAGAACGTGCCCCGCTTGTAGAGGTAGACCAGCGCCAGCGGCCGCTGCCGTTCGTCGCGGAAGCCGAGCAGCGAACACAGCAGCTGCGGGCCGAAACCCGCCTCCTCCAGCGAGGTGTTGACCGCGTGCAGGTCATTGACCAGGCCCGCCACGTCCTCCGCCGGGTGCCGTGCGAGCAGCCACGAGTAGCCGTACGCGTCCTGGGTGAACTCCACCGAGCCGTCCAGCAGGGCCCGCGCTTCCTCCTGGATGCGCGAGAACGCCCCGCCCTCGACGCTCGCGAAACACACCGACCCCAGGCCGGTGGGCTCGAATCCGGCCGCGGCCTGGAGCGTCACCGCGGCGGACGGCAGGGCGAAGAGCTGGTCAAGATCGGGGCGTACCGGCTTGCTGCGGCCGAGGAGGGCGTCCAGAAATCCCATGTGCGGGGTACTCCTTGCTCGTTACGGGCGGCACCGTGCGTCACGGCCGTCAAGGCCGTCCCAGCTCCGCCGCGATCCGGCCCAGCTGGTCCAGCCGCTGTTCCAGCGTCGGGTGCGAGGACAGCAGCCGGTTGAAGCTCTCCTTGTTGAACGCCGGGGCGAAGAAGAAGGCGTTGAACGCCTGGTCCTTGCGCAGATCCTCGGTCGGGATCCGCGCGATCTGGCCGGTGACCTTGGTGAGCGCGGCGGCCAGCGCGGAGGGGCGGCCGGTCAGCAGTGCGGCGGCCCGGTCGGCGGACAGCTCGCGGTAACGGGACAGCAGCCGGGTCAGCAGGAAGCTGATCGCGTAGACGACCACGCTGACGCCGGTGACGATGAGCACGGCGATGGCCGCGTTCTGGTCACGGTTGTTGCGGCCGATGCCGCTCCACAGGGCGGCGCGGGTGATGATCCCGGCCAGCACGCCGAGGAACGAGGCGATGGTCATCACCGCGACATCGCGGTGGGCGACGTGCGAGAGCTCATGGGCCAGCACGCCCTCCAGCTCCTCCGGCTCCAGCCGCCGCAGCAGCCCGGTCGTGGCGCAGACCATCGAGTTCTTCTGGCTGCGGCCGGTGGCGAACGCGTTCGGCACGTCCGACTCGGCGATCGCGACCCGGGGCTTGGGCATGTCCGCCAGCGCGCAGAGCCGGTCGACGGCGCCGTGCAGCGCGGGCGCCTCCTCCGGGGTGACCTCGCGGGCCCCCATGCTGAATGCCGCGATCCGGTCGCTGAACCAGAACTGCGCGACGAACAGCCCGCCCGCGATCAGCAGGACCACCACCCACGCGCCCTTGAGCAGCACCACCAGCACGCCGACGACGACCACGTACAGCAGTCCGATGAAGAACATCGTCGTGACCATGCGTGAGGTCAGCCCGCGGTCCGGGGCGAATCGGGTCTGTGCCATGGCTCCTCCACACGCCGCATTTCGCGCAGTGTGCCGACCCGCTCGCGCGCCGTTCTCGTGCCGCGCGCCGCGTACCTCACACTGCGCCGCTGTCCCGATTCTCCCTCTTCGCAGCTATATGCGGAGTAAAGCTCGGGCCAGGAGAACACCGGGCGCGTCGGACGGCCCGCCCCGTAGGGCCGGCCGTCCCCGGAGAAACCCCTCTACCGGGCCGCTTCCAGCTGCGCCGGCGCCTCCGTGACGATGCGCTCGAAGACCGCGGGGTCGGCCGCGAAGAGCGAATCGGCGATCGGCCAGTGGAGGACCAGTTCGTCGATGCCCAGCTCCGCATGGCGTCCGGCGAAGTCGACGAAGGCGTCCACGGAGTCCAGCGGGCGGTCCGGGGTGAAGCCCGTCAGCATGATCTTCTGCAGCTCGGCGGCGTCCCGGCCCTGGTCGGCGCAGGCCTTCCCCAGACGTTCGACCTGTCCGCGGATCGCCTCGCGGGACTCGTCGGGCGTCCCGCCCGCGTTGACGACCTTGGGATCGCCGGTCGTCACCCAGGCCTGGCCGTACCGGGCGGCCAGCTTCAGCCCGCGCGGTCCGGTGGCCGCCACCGCGAACGGCAGCCGGGGCCGCTGCACACAGCCGGGAATGTTGCGCACCTCGTGCGCCGAGTAGTGCTCGCCCCGGTAGGAGACGACGTCCTGGCTCAGCATCCGGTCCAGCAGCCCGACGAACTCGGCGAAGCGGTCGGCCCGTTCCCGCGGCTCCCAGGGCTCCTGGCCCAGCGCGGTGGCGTCGAAGCCGTTGCCGCCGGCGCCGATGCCCAGGGTGATCCGGCCGTCGCTGATGTCGTCGAGGGAGATCAGTTCCTTGGCGAGCGTGACCGGGTGCCGGAAGTTCGGCGAGGTGACGAGGGTGCCCAGGCGCAGCCGGGAGGTGGCCGCCGCGGCCGCGGTCAGCGTCGGCAGGGCGCCGAACCAGGCCTGGTCGCGGAAGCTGCGCCACGAGAGGTGGTCATAGGTGTACGCGGCGTGGAAGCCCAGTTCCTCGGCGCGCTGCCACACCTCCCGCCCGCCTTGGGACCAGCGGCGGACGGGGAGTATCACGGTGCTCAATCGCATACCCCCGAGCGTACGGCCGCCCGGAGGTGCCGCACGATCCGCCTCGGCGGCCGCCGCCCGCCCGCCGCGGGGCTCATCCGCGCAACCCACCGCCCGCCTGTGCGCGGCGGTACGGGAAGATGGCCCCGTGACTGATGCCTCCGCCACGCCATCCCGGGGCCCCGCTACGGCCGTTGCGCCCCGGCTGATCGCCACCGACCTCGACGGCACCCTGCTGCACGACGACAAGACGGTCTCCGACCGGACCATCGCCGCGCTCGCCGCCGCCGAGCGGGCCGGCATCGAGGTGTTCTTCGTCACCGGCCGCCCGGCCCGCTGGATGGGCGTGGTCAGCGACCATGTGCACGGCCACGGACTGGCGATCTGCGCGAACGGCGCGGCCGTCGTCGATCTGCACCGCGGCGGCCGGATCGTCGACGTCAGCCCCCTGGAGCGGACCACCGCGCTGGCCGTCGTGGACGCGCTGCGCGGCGCCGCCCCCGGTACCTCGTTCGCGGTCGAGCGCACCGGTGGCATCCACTACGAGCCGCACTACCCGCCGCTGCTGCTGGATCCGGCCGCGGTCGTCGCCCCGGCCGAGAAGCTGCTCGCCGAGGACTTCGTCACCCCGCCGGCCCCGGACGCGCCGCCGCAGGACGGCCCGGCCGGTGACGCCGACGGCCCCGCCTTCCCCGACCAGCCGGTGATCAAGCTGCTCGCCCACCACCCGGAGCTGGACCCCGACGCCTTCCTCACGCTGGCCCGTACGGTCGCGGGCGGGCTCGCCTCCTTCACCCGGTCCAGCCCCACCGCCCTCCTGGAGATCAGCGGCCCCGGGGTGAGCAAGGCGGGCACCCTCGCCCACTGCTGTGCCGAGCGCGGCATCGCCCCGGAGGAGGTCGTTGCCTTCGGGGACATGCCGAACGACATAGAGATGCTGACCTGGGCGGGCACCGCGTACGCCATGGCCAACGCCCACCCGGATGTGCTGGCCGCCACGACGCGCCACACCGCGTCCAACAACGACGACGGTGTCGCGGTCGTCATCGAGCGGATCCTGGCGGAGGGCGGCCGGCAGCGCTGAGCGCGCCCCTCGCGCCCCCTCACAGCGGCGCCTCCCACCACACCGTCGTCCCCGTCCCGGCCTCGCCCAGCCCCGCGCCGTAGGTGCTGCGGCCGCCCAGCGACTCCGCGCGCTTGGCGAGGTTGCGCAGGCCACTGCGGCGGCCGCCGTCCGGGATGCCGATGCCGTCGTCGGCGACCGTGAGCCGGACGCCGTCGGTGCCGTCCGGCAGGCTGATCGTGGCGTCGACGACCACCTCGATCCGGGACGCCTGGGCGTGCCGGAAGGCGTTCGACAGCGCCTCGCGCAGCGCGGCGATCAGGTTCTTGCCGGTCAGCTCGCCGACCCGGGAGTCGACCGCGCCGACGAAGGCGGCCGACGGCTGGAAGCCCAGCGGTACGGCGGCGGTGCCGACCTCCCGCAGCACCCGGGTGCGCAGCCCGGACGGCGCCTCGGCCGGGCCCTGCTGGAGGGCGAAGATCGCGGTGCGGATCTCCTGGATGGTCACGTCCAGCTCGTCGACGGCCTTGCCGACGCCCTGCGCCACCTCCGGCACGATCGTCCGGCGCTGGGCGCTCTCCAGGATCATGCCCGTCGCGAACAGCCGCTGGATGACGAGATCGTGCAGGTCACGGGCGATCCGGTCGCGGTCCTCGTAGACCGCCAGCCGTTCCCGGTCGCGCTGGGCGTCGGCCAGCACCAGCGCCAGCGCGGCCTGCGCCGCGAACTGGGTGGCCAGCGTCCGCTCGGCGTCGGTGAACGGGCGGGCGCCGCGGCTGCGCGGGGTCGTGAGGGTGCCGAGCACCCGGCCGCCGCTCTTGAGCGGCAGCATCATGCTGGGGCCGAAGCGCTGCGCGATGTCCGTGACCATGCGCGAATCACTGGCCGAGTCCTCCACGAACACCGGTTCCCCGCGCAGGAGTTGCTCGACCACCGGGCTGTCGCGAGGGATCTGCGTGCCCATGATCCCGGTGGGGTCGTCCGCCGACACCGCGACGATCTCCAGCCCGCCCTCGTCATCGGGCAGCAGCACGATGCCGGCCGCCGAGTCCGCCAGCTTCCGGGCCTGCTCGGCGACCACCGCGAGCGCGTCGTCGACATCGCTGCCGGCCAGGAGTTCGGTGGTCACGGCCACGGAACCGTCGATCCACCGCTCCCGCTGCCGGGTCGCCGAATGCAGCCGGGTGTTGCCGATCGCGATACCCGCCTCGGTGGCCAGCACCCGCACCATGTGCAGGTCTTCCTCGCTGAACTCCGCGCCGCCGCGCTTCTCCGTCAGATACAGGTTGCCGAAGATCTCGCCCTGCACCCGGATCGGCACCCCCAGGAACGTCCGCATCGGCGGGTGCCCGGGCGGGAACCCGGCCGAGCGGGCGTCCTCGGTGAGGTCGCCCAGGCGCAGCGGCTTGGGGTCGTGGATGAGCGCGCCGAGCAGGCCCTTGTGGCCGTCGGGCAGCGCGCCGATCTGCTCGTGCTGCCGGGTGGTCACGCCGTACGTCACGAAGTCCGAGAGCCCGGCGCCGGTCTCGTCGATGATCCCGATCGCGGCGTAGCGGGCGTCGGCGATCTCGGCGGCGGTCTCCACGATCCGGTCGAGGGTGACGTGCAGGTCGAGCCCGGCACCGACCGTCCGCATCGCCTCCAGCAGCTGGGGTACCCGGGCGGTCAGCTCGGGTGACAGGCCCTGCAAGCTGCGCGTGGCCTCGGTGGCGACGTCCATGGGGTCGGGGGCCGTGCCCGCGCCACCGCTTCCGGGGTCCTCCGGGCCCGGGGGTGGTGGTTCCGCAGTGGCTGCCATGTCATGAGCCTAATAACGGCTCTTTTCCGAGGAAAGTCCGCGTATGGGAGGAACGCCGCGGACCACGCCCCTACGCCACCGGCTGGGCCGCGCCGTAGGCCGCCTCCACGGCCCGCTCACGCTCCCACATGCGGCGGTACGGGCCGTCGGCCGCGGCCAGCGCGGCCGGGCTCCCGCTCTGCACGATCCGCCCGCCGTCCAGCACCAGCACCTCGTCGACGGCGTCGAGACCGGTGAGCCGGTGGGTGATCAGAACCGTCGTACGGCCCTCGGTCGCGGCCAGCAGATCGGCGGTCAGCGCGTCGGCGGTGGCCAGGTCGAGGTGCTCGGCGGGCTCGTCCAGGACGAGCACCGGGAAGTCCGCGAGCAGCGCACGGGCCAGCGCCAGTCGCTGCCGCTGGCCGCCGGACAGCCGGGCGCCGTGCTCACCGACCATGGTGTCCAGGCCGTCGGGCAGCCCGCGCACCCAGTCCGCGAGCCGCGCCCGGCCGAGCGCGTCCCACAGGTCCTGGTCGGCGCCGTCCGGCACCGAGCGGTCCCGGCGGGCGAGCCGGAGGTTCTCCCGCAGCGAGCTGTCGAAGAGGTGCGCGTCCTGCGCGCACAGCCCCACCAGCCGCCGGACCGCGTCACCGTCGAGTTCCCGGGCCGCGGTGCCGGCCAGTGTGTACGTCCCCGACTCCTGGTCCAGGAAGCGCAGCAGCACCTGCGCCAGTGTGGTCTTGCCGGAACCGGACGTGCCGACGACGGCGAGCCGGTGCCCGGCCCGCAGGGTGAAGCCGACCCCGTCCAGCGCCGGCCGGTCCTGCCCCGGGTAGCGCGCGGTCAGCCCCCGCACCACCAGCGGGAACGGCGTCGCGGGAGCGTCGGCCGGGACGGCCGGCTCGCGCACCGGCTCCGGGGCGTCCAGCACCTCGAAGACCCGCTCGGCGGCGTGCCGGGTGCGCCGGCGGTACTGCACCGCGAGCGGCAGCCCCGTGACCGCCTCGAACGCGGCGAGCGGGGTGAGCACGACGACCGCCAGCGCCACCCCCTCCAGCCGGCCGGCGTGCACGGCCTGGACCCCGGCGACCGCCGCCGCGGCCGTGGTCAGCCCGCACAGCAGCGCCGACAGCCCGGCACCGGTCCCGGCCACGGCGGCCGAGCTGGCGGCGAGCGCGGTCAGGTCCCGGTCCGCGCGCCGCACCGCCGCCGTACGGGCCGGGAGCGCGCCGGCCACCGTCAGCTCGGCGGTGCCGGTGAGCACCTCGACGACCCGGGTGGCGAGCCGTCCGCGGGCCGGCGCCAGCTGACGCTCCGCCCGCCGGGCCAGCGCGTCCGAGAGCAGCGGCACCCCGATGCCCGCGAGCAGCAGCCCGGCGGCGAGGATCGCCCCGGCCTGCGGCAGCAGCCAGCCGGTGAAGCCGATCGCGCCCGCACCGACCAGCACCGCCGCGCCGACCGGCAAAAGCCAGCGCAGGAAGTAGTCCTGTACCGCGTCGACGTCGGCCACCAGCCGCGACAGCAGATCGCCGCGCCGGCGCCCCGCGAGCCCGGCCGGCGCCAACCGCTCCAGCCGCTGGAAGACGGCCACGCGCACATCGGCGAGCATCCGGAACACCACGTCATGCGCGACCAGCCGCTCGGCGTACCGGAAGACCGCCCGCCCGATGCCGAACGCCCGGGTCGCGGTCACCGCCACCAGCAGATACAGCACCGGCGGCTGCTGCGCCGCACGCGAGATCAGCCAGCCGGACGTCGCCATCAGGCCCACCGCGCAGCCCAGCGCGAGGCTCCCCAGCAGCAGCGCCAGACCCAGCCGGGCCCGGCGGGCGCGGGCCGTCCCGCGCAGCCGGGCGAGCGGGCCGCCGCGGGCGGGCCCCGCCGTCTCCCGCTCCGGGACGCCGGTGTCGTCCGCCTCCCGCGGAGCGGGCACCGCCGCGGCCTCCGGGCGCGCTCCGGCACCGGTGTGCGGCCGCGGCTCCCCCGCGCCGGCCGGCTCGGTCCCCGCCGGGTCCGGGAGGCGCACCACCCGGTCCGCCACCGACAGCAGCGCCGGCCGGTGGACGACGAGCAGGACCGTACGGCCGGCCGCGAGCCGGCGGACCGCGGCCACGACCGCCTCCTCAGTGGCGCCGTCCAGATTCGCGGTGGGCTCGTCCAGCAGCAGGATCGGGCGGTCGGCGAGGAAGGCGCGGGCGAGTGCGAGGCGCTGGCGCTGCCCGGCGGAGAGCCCGGCACCGGACTCGCCGAGCCTGCCGGCCGTCCCGTCCGGAAGGGCGTCGACGAAGTCCAGCGCACCCGCGTCGGCCAGGGCCGCGCGCACCGCCGCCTCGTCCGCGTCCGGCCGCGCCAGCCGTACGTTCTCGGCGATGCTGCCGGCGAACAGGTGCGGCTGCTGCGGCACCCAGGCGATCCGCTGCCGCCAGCTCTCGGGGTCCAGGGACGCGATGTCCCGCCCGTCGACGAGGGCCCGTCCCGCGGCCGGTGCGGTGAAGCCCAGCAGCACGCTCAGCAGCGTGGACTTGCCGGCGCCGGAGGGCCCCACCAGCGCGACGGTCTCCCCGGGCCGGACCTCGAACGAGGTGGCGGGGAGCGAGTCGGCGGTGCGCCCGGGGTGGCGGACGACCAGGTTCTCGACGGCCAGTGCGGTGCCCTCGGGCGCGGGCGCGGTGCCGGGTACGGGCAGCGGTGTCTCCAGTACCGCGAAGATCTCCTCCGCGGCCGCCAGCCCCTCGGCCGCGGCGTGGTACTGCGCGCCGACCTGCCGCAGCGGCAGATAGGCCTCGGGGGCCAGCACCAGCACCATCAGGCCGGTGTAGAGGTCGAGTTCGCCCTTCACCAGGCGCATCCCGATGCCGACCGCGACCAGCGCGACGGAGATCGTGGCGAGGAGTTCCAGGGCGAAGGAGGAGAGGAAGGCGATCCGCAGGGTGCGCAGCGTGGCCCGGCGGTAGGTGCCGGTGATCTCCCGGATGGCGGCGGCCTGGGCCTTGGCCCGCCCGAAGACCTTGAGGGTGGGCAGCCCCTCCACGACGTCCAGGAAGTGGCCCGACAGCCGGGCGAGCAGCCGCCACTGACGGTCCATCCGCGACTGGGTGGCCCAGCCGATCAGAACCATGAACAGCGGGATCAGCGGCAGGGTGAGCACGATGGTGACGGCCGAGACCCAGTCGCCGGTGACGATCCGGGCGAGCACCGCGACCGGGACGACGACCGCCAGCCCCAGCTGCGGCAGATAGCGCGCGAAGTAGTCGTCCAGGGCGTCGATGCCGCGGGTGGCGAGGGTGGTGAGGGCGCCGGTGCGCCACGCCGCCTCGTCCGGCGCTCCCTCGGACGTGGCCGGGCGCCGGTCGGGACCGAGCTTCGCCGCCCGCTCGATCAGCCGCATCCGCAGCTCGGACTTGACCGCCGCACCGGCGCGGTGGGCAGCCAGCTCGGTGAGCCAGGAGACCAGCCCGCGGCCGACGGAGACGGCGGCGAGCAGGACCAGCGGTGTGGTCAGGCCGCCGGGGCCGAGGCCGTGCTGGAAGGCGCCCACCACGATCTCGGCGATCAGCATCGCCTGGCCGACGACCAGGCCCGCTCCGGCGAGCCCGAGCACCACCACCGCGACGAGGAAGCCACGGGTGGCGCGGGCGTAACGGAGCAGGCGCGGGTCGACGGGTTTCACGTGAAACATTCCCTCCTGCCGGAGCCGCCCCGAGGGGCGGCCGGCCGGCTAGTGGGCATCGGCGGCGAGGTGCTGGGTGCCGATGCGCTTGCGGAAGACCCAGTACGTCCACCCCTGGTAGAGCATCACGAGGGGCGCGGCGAACCCGGCGCCCCAGGTCATGATCTTCAGGGTGTACGGGCTGGACGAGGCGTTGCCGACCGTCAGGCTCCAGCTCTCGTTCAGCGTGGAGGGCATGACGTTCGGGAACAGCGTCAGGAACAGCATCGCGACGGCGGCCACGATCGTGACGCCGGAGAACACGAAGGCCCAGCCCTCACGCCCCAGCCGGGTGGCGACCAGCGCCGCGACCAGCGCGGCCACCGCGACCACCAGGACGACCAGGCTCGCGCCGTCGCCCTTGTCGGCCTGCGTCCAACCCAGGAACCCGGTCACCAGCACCACGGCGATCAGCCCGACGGCGGTCGCCGTGCGGCGCGCCCGCTCCCGGATGTCACCGACGGTCTTGAGCGAGGCGAACACCGCACCGTGGAAGGTGAACAGCGTCAGCGTGACCAGCCCGCCGAGGAGCGCGTAGGGGTGGAAGAGGTCGAGCAGGCCGCCCACGTACTCCTTGTGGGCATTGATCTTCACGCCGTGCACGATGTTGCCGAAGATGACGCCCCACAGCACCGCGGGCAGCAGCGAGGTCCAGAAGATCGTGTGCTCCCAGTTGCGCTGCCAGCGCTCCTCGGGCCGCTTGACGCGGTACTCGAAGGCGACACCGCGCAGGATCAGACAGACGAGGATCAACAGCACCGGCAGGTAGAACCCGGAGAACAGGGTGGCGTACCAGTCGGGGAACGCCGCGAAGGTGCCCCCGGCCGCACTGAGCAGCCAGACCTCGTTGCCGTCCCAGACCGGCCCGATGGTGTTGATCAGTACGCGCCGCTCGCGCCGGTCGCGGGCGAGGAGCTTGGTGAGGACGCCGATCCCGAAGTCGAACCCTTCGAGGAAGAAGTACCCGACCCAGAGGAAGGCGATGAGGACGAACCAGACGTCGTGGAGTTGCACGGTCGCCTCCTAGTACGAGAAGGCCATCGGCCGGTCGGCGTCCGTGCTGTCGCCGCCGATCCTGGTGGGCGGGTTGAGGTCGGAGTCGGAGAGCTCCTGCGGGCCGGCCTTGATGTACTTCACCAGCAGCTTGACCTCGACCACGGCGAGGACCGCGTACAGCGTGGTGAAGACGATCATCGAGGTGAGCACCTCGCCCTGCGAGACGCCGGGGGACACCGCGTCGGAGGTGCGCAGCACGCCGTAGACGGCCCAGGGCTGGCGGCCCATCTCGGTGAAGATCCAGCCCCACGAGTTGGCGATCAGCGGGAAGCCGAGGGTGACGAAGGCGAGCGACCAGTACGCCTTGCTCAGCCGGGCGCCGAGTTCCTTGTTCTTGGTGAGCGCGAGCCGGGGTGGCTCCTCGTCCCCCGTCCGCAGCCCCGGCGAGAGCCAGAACTTCTTCCGGGTGAGCCAGAGGCCGGCGAGCCCGATGGCGAACGACGACATCCCGAAGCCGATCATCCAGCGGAAGCCCCAGTAGGCGACCGGGATGTTGGGCCGGTAGTCACCGGGCCCGAACTTCTGCTGCTCGGACTTGTTGACGTCGTTGATGCCGGGCACCGGCGAGGAGAAGTCGCTGTGCGCCAGGAAGGAGAGCAGGCCGGGGATCTCGATGGCCACGTCGTTGTGGCCCTTTTCGACATCGCCGTACGCGAAGACCGAGAACGGCGCCGGCTCCTCCTTGTCCCACAGCGCCTCGGCGGCGGCCATCTTCATCGGCTGCTGCTGGAACATGACCTTGCCGAGCGAGTCACCGCTGATCGCGGTCAGCACGCCGGCGATCACGAGGGTGACCAGCCCGAGCCGCAGCGAGGTGCGCATGACCTTGACGTGCTTCTTGCGCATCAGGTGGAAGGCGGCGATGCCGACCATGAAGGCGGCGCCCGTCAAGAAGGCCGCGGTCAGCGTGTGGAAGGCCACGACCAGGGTGGTGTCCTGGGTCAGCACCTTCCAGAAGTCGGTCAGCTCGGCACGTCCGGTGGCGGCGTTGTACTTGTAGCCGACCGGGTGCTGCATCCAGGAGTTCGCCGCCAGGATGAAGTACGCCGACAGGATCGTGCCGATCGAGACCATCCACATGCAGAAGCAGTGGATCTTCTTGGGCAGCTTGTCCCAGCCGAAGATCCACAGTCCGATGAAGGTGGACTCGAAGAAGAAGGCGATCAGCGCCTCGAGGGCCAGCGGGGCACCGAAGACGTCACCGACGAACCGCGAGTAGTCGGACCAGTTCATTCCGAACTGGAACTCCTGGACGATGCCGGTGACGACGCCCATCGCGATGTTGATCAGAAACAGCTTGCCCCAGAACTTGGTGGCTTTGAGGTACTTCTCCTTCGCCGTGCGCACCCATGCGGTCTCGAGTCCGGCCACCAGGGCGGCGAGGGAGATCGTCAAGGGGACGAACAGGAAGTGGTAGACGGTCGTGATGCCGAATTGCCATCGCGCCAGTGTCTCTGGCGCCAACGCCAGCTCCACGTCGCTTCCTCCTTACGTCACCGTTGCACTGCGCCAGTGCCCCTTTTGCGCCACATAAAGCGGCACATACCGGGGCGCGCTTGTGAACGCGTTCACATTCACAAATGATTATCCCCCACCGCCTTTCAGCCATTCCTCTGGGGGGTGCGTGACCGCGGTCACGCTCGAATCCATGGCGCGGGCGCAAAAACGCCGAGGCCGCGGGTCACGGGACCCACGGCCTCGGCGGCGCTCGTACGACGGCCTACAACGCCTTGCGGAAGCCCTCCGCGGCCTCCAGGAACAGATCCATCGCCGGGCTCTCCCCGATCGTCACCCGCACGCCCTCGCCGGGGAACGGCCGGACCACCACGCCGGCCCGCTCACAGGCCGCCGCGAAGTCGGCGGTGCGCTCGCCCAGCCGCAGCCAGACGAAATTGGCCTGCGTCTCGGCGACCGTCCAGCCCTGCCCGAGGAGCCCCTCGACCACCCGCGTCCGCTCGGCCACCAGCGCGTCGACCCGCTCCAGCAGGGCCGCCTCGCTGCGCAGCGAGGCCACCGCCGCCTCCTGCGCGAGCTGGCTCACACCGAACGGCACCGCCGTCTTGCGCAGCGCGGCGGCCACCGGCTCGTGCGCCACCGCGAAGCCGACCCGCAGCCCCGCCAGGCCGTACGCCTTGGAGAAGGTGCGCAGCACACACACATTGGGGCGGTCCCGGTAGAGGTCGAGGCCGTCCGGCACCTCGGGGTCGCGCACGAATTCGCAGTAGGCCTCGTCCAGCACCACCAGCACATCGCTCGGCACCCGGTCCAGGAAGGACTCCAGCTCCGCGCGGCGCACCACGGTGCCGGTGGGGTTGTTGGGGTTGCAGACGAAGATCAGCCGGGTCCGCTCGGTGATCGCCGCGAGCATGGCCTCCAGGTCGTGCACCTCGTCGGAGTCCAGCGGGACCTGCACCGGGGTGGCGCCGGAGACCTGGGTGACGATCGGGTACGCCTCGAACGACCGCCAGGCGTAGATCACTTCATCACCGGGCCCGGCCGTCGACTGGACCAGCTGCTGGGCCACGCCCACCGAACCGGTGCCGGTCGCCAGGTGCTCCACCGGCACCGAGAACCGCTCGGACAGCTCCGCCATCAGACCCGTGCAGGCCATGTCCGGGTAGCGGTTGAAGGCCCCGGCGGCACTCACCGCGCTCTCCAGGACGCCGGGCAGCGGCGGATAGGGGTTCTCGTTGGAGGACAGCTTGTAGGTGACCGCTCCACCGGCAGCCGCCGGCCGGCCCGGCTTATACGTGGGGATGCCGTCCAGCGCCGTACGCAGCTTCGGGGTCTTCTCGCTCACCGCAGGTCCTCCTCAACCGTCCCGCTCGTCTCCAATACTGCACACCTTATGAGGATTAACCCGTTCGGTGGCAGCCCCGGACCGCCTCGGGCACCCCGACGGCCCCGCCCGGCCGGCCCGCGCGACCCCGTCGAAGGGCGCTGCCCGATCCGGTGCGCGCCGGTGGCTCGCGCCGTGGCGCGCATCCCCCGTCAAGGTGACTTGAGGCCACTTCGCGACCTGAACCGACGGGCAGGTGAAGCTGCCGAATCTCCCCCGGAATCATCCCTTCCCCACCCAACTACCTGCGAATCAAGGTGACTTGGTGGGCCTTCGCCATGCAGAAACGTGTCTTTCCGAAGCCGTCACCCAAGCCGCGTGAAGGGCGCTCACGAGCCCTACTATCGGCTCGCCATGACAGCAGCAGGGAAGCACCAGGTGAGCCGGTCGACCGGTCGCCGGCTGGGGCGGGCGGGCATCCGGGACGTGGCCGCCGCAGCCGGTGTGTCGATCACGACCGTCTCCGACGCGCTCAACGGCAAGGGCCGGCTTCCGGATGCCACCCGTAGCCATGTCCGCGAGGTGGCCGACCGGCTGGGCTACCGCCCGTCCGCAGCCGCCCGCACCCTCCGTACCGGCAAGTCGGGCCTCCTCGGCCTGACCGTGACCACGTACGGGGATGAACCTTTCACCTTCACCGAATTCGCCTACTTCGCGGAGATGGCGAGAGCCGCCACCTCCGCCGCCCTGGCCCGCGGCTATGCGCTGGTCATCCTCCCCGCGACCTCCCGCCACGACGTGTGGTCCAACGTCGCCCTGGACGGCACCGTCGTCATCGACCCCGCCGACGGCGACCCCGTCGTCACCGAGCTGGTCCGGCACGGCATCCCCGTCGTCTCCGACGGCCGGCCCGGCGGCGCGCTGCCGGTCACCGGCTGGGTCGACAACGATCACGAGGCGGCCGTCCTCGGCCTGCTCGACCATCTCGCCGACGCCGGCGCCCGCCGCATCGGCCTGCTCACCGGCAACACCACCGACACCTACACACGACTGTCGACCACCGCCTATCTGCACTGGTGCGAGCGGGTCGGCCAGGACCCGGTGTACGAGTCCTACCCGGCGCACGACCCGTGCGCGGGCGCGGTGGCCGCCGACCGGCTGCTGGCCCGCCCGGACCGCCCGGACGCGGTCTACGGGCTCTTCGACCCCAACGGCACGGACCTGCTCGCCGCCGCCCGCCGCTACGGGCTGCGGGTCCCGGAGGACCTGCTGCTGGTGTGCTGCAGCGAGTCCACCCTCTACGCGGCCACCGAGCCGCCCGTCACCACGCTGTCCCTCAAGCCGCGCCGCATCGGCACCGCCGTCGTCCAGATCCTCATCGACGCCATCGAGGGGCTCGACACCGGCCGGCCGATCGAACAGGTCATACCGACCGACCTGATCATCCGGGCCTCGTCCCAGCGGCGCTCGCCCCGAACGACCGTCAGTCCACCCCGGGGACCCACCGGCGATTGATCTTGCTCGCACATACGGAGGACCGCACGCTCACTTCAACAGGGAAAAAACCGGGTGATCCCGGGAGAAATCAGCCGCGAATGCCGGGCTCCGGAGGATTGACCACCCCCGGGTGCGTCACAACCCGCTACCGGCATTCCTATGATGGGCGCACGACACCGCGGACCGCCGTCGACCAGGCAAAGGTCCGAGAGGTGCACGGCGGCGCGATGGTGGAGGGGTCGATGACTCAGGGGGCCGGTCAGGGACCCATGGTGTGGACCATGGCGGGAGAAGCTCCGGCGTCGGTACCGCCGCCCGGAGTGCCCTCCGGCATGACCGCCGGGTCCCCCGTGCCGCCTGCCGGCCCACCGGTCCCGCTGCCCGCAGGCGCCCCGGCCGCACCGCCCGCCGCACCCCCCGTGGTGCCGCCCGCCGCGCCGCCGGCCGACCTCCCCGAGGAGTACACGCCGACCGCGCGTGACCTGCCGGTCATCGAGCCCGGCCGGACGGACACCCTGATCGACCGGCCGTCCGTCGTCCCCGTCCCGGAACCGGCTCCGGACCCCGACGCGCCCGACGGCATGGGCCCGTTGTACGTCGTCGGCGATGTGCACGGCTACTACGACGAGCTGCGCGAGGCGCTGGCCGCCGAGGGCCTGATCGACGCCGACGGCAGCTGGGCGGCCGGCAACGCCCGGCTCTGGTTCCTCGGCGACTTCACCGACCGCGGCCCGGACGGCATCGGCGTCATCGACCTCGTGATGCAGCTCTCCGCCGAAGCCGCGGCCGCCGGCGGCTACTGCAAGGCCCTGATGGGCAATCACGAACTGCTGCTGCTGGGCGCCAAGCGGTTCGGCGACACCCCCGTGCAGTCCGGTGCCGGCACCGCCTCCTTCCAGGCCGCCTGGCTCCTCAACGGCGGCCAGAAGACCGACATGGACCGCCTGGAGGACCACCACCTCCAGTGGATGGCCCGGCTGGACGCCGTGATGGAGGAGGACGGGCATCTGCTCGTGCACTCCGACACCACCGCCTACCTCGACTACGGCGACTCCATCGAGGCCGTCAACGACACCGTGCACGAGGTGCTGACGCGCAGCGAGGCGGACGAAGTCTGGGACCTGTTCCGGAAGTTCACCAAGCGCTTCGCCTTCCGCGACGAGTCCGGCTCCGATGCCGTGCGCGAACTCCTCGACGCCTACGGCGGCGACCGCGTCGTCCACGGCCACAGCCCGATCCCGTATCTGCTGGGCGAAGTCGGGGCGGAGGACGGCGAGAGCGAGAGCGTCGCGGTCGAGGGTCCGCATGTCTACGCCGATGGTCTGGCCATCGCCATGGACGGCGGTATCACGATGGCCGGGAAGCTACTGGTCGTTCAACTTCCTTTGGCCGGCTGAGCGTCAGCGGTTCAACCGGACAGCTGTCCGGAGGGCAGGGGACCGGGTGCCCTCTACCGGCGTGAACCGGTCGCGGCGTTACTCAAATTCCGCAAACTCTCTGTCACGCCGTGCCGGAGTAGCTCTACCATCGGACTATCCGTAGCAGGCTCTCCTCCGTTTCTGCCCACCACCCGGCCCACGCCGGCCGTACGGCCCTACGGAGCATCGGGGGATCCATATGAACAGCGCTCCGCACCTGCTGAACGAGGACCGCGCGGAATTCGCGCGGATCCTCGATGAGGCGCTGCGCACCGCCGAATACCGCCCGGACGACCTCACCGGTGGCGCGGGACAGCAGCTCGGCACCGAGCAGTTGCGCGCGATGGCGCTCAGCGCCACCACCGCCATCGCCGCCTGCGCCACGGCCGAATACCAGCGCTATGTGCACCTGCGCGCCGAGGTGCGCGCGCCGGCACGCGCACCGTCCCCGTCCACTGCGGTCGGCGAGGAGCCGGCCGGGGGCGCCGACGAGGGTGCAGAACCGGCCACTCTCGACGAGGCGGAGGCCACCGGCGCCGGACTGACCGCCATGATCGCCGTGCTCGCCCCCGTCCTCGCCGGCATCGCCGCCGTCCTCTTCCTCCTCATCGGCTATGTGCTGAGCGCCATCAGCCCCGACAAGTCCCTGGCCCGGCCGCTGATCAGCGTCGGCTGGATCTTCGCGGCGCTGACCGCGGTGGGCACCCTCGTCGCGATGGGCGGTCTGCTCCTGACGGCGCTGCGCAACGGTCCGTCCGCCCAGGCCGCCAGAGCCGAGGACCTGAGCGAAGAACTGCACCTGGCCCACGAGGCCTGGCGCGGCGCCCTCCTGGAGCGCGGCCTGCTGCCGTTTCTCCGTGAGGCCCTCGCCGACCGCGCGGCCCGGCCGGACGACGCCCCCGCCCGCTCCCTCCCGCGCCGCACCGCCGCACCCGAGAGCCGCATCCCGACCCTCGGCTACTCCCGCCCGGAGTTCTCCAGCCCCGACAGCCCTTCCGCCGGCTCCCGTCCGCGCTACTCCAGCCCGGACTTCACCAGCCCGGATCACGGCGGACCGGACCACCCGCCGGAGTGAGCTGGACGGGCTGCGCCGCACGAGAACGGAGCGCTGTCCCGGCGGGAGCACGGCGGCTCCCACCGGGACAGCGCGAAGGACGGGCCCCGGTCAGTCGGCCAGCGGCAGGTACACCCGGTTCCCCGCGGCGGCGAACTCCTTGGACTTCTCCAGCATCCCCGCCTCGACCTCCTCGGGCGTCGCGTCCGGCTCCCCGCCGAACTGCTCGGTGATGCTGCGGCTGATCTTCATCGAGCAGAACTTCGGCCCGCACATGGAGCAGAAGTGGGCCGTCTTCGCCGGCTCCGCGGGCAGCGTCGCGTCGTGGAAGGCGCGGGCGGTGTCCGGGTCGAGGGCCAGGTTGAACTGGTCCTCCCAGCGGAACTCGAAGCGGGCGTCGGAGAGCGCGTCGTCCCAATCCTGGGCGCCCGGGTGGCCCTTGGCGAGGTCCGCCGCATGCGCCGCGATCTTGTACGTGATCACGCCGGTCTTGACGTCGTCACGGTCCGGCAGGCCCAGGTGCTCCTTGGGCGTGACGTAACAGAGCATCGCGGTGCCCCACCAGGCGATCATCGCGGCGCCGATGCCGGAGGTGATGTGGTCGTAGGCGGGCGCGATATCGGTGGTCAGCGGGCCGAGCGTGTAGAACGGGGCCTCTTCGCAGATCTCCTGCTGGAGGTCGATGTTCTCCTTGATCTTGTGCATCGGGACGTGTCCCGGGCCCTCGATCATGGTCTGCACGCCGTGCCGCTTGGCGACGGTGTTCAGCTCGCCGAGCGTCCGCAGCTCCGCGAACTGCGCCTCGTCGTTGGCGTCCGCGATGGAGCCGGGGCGCAGGCCGTCACCGAGCGAGTAGGTGACGTCGTAGGAGGCGAGGATCTCGCAGAGCTCCTCGAAGTGCGTGTAGAGGAACGACTCCTCGTGGTGCGCCAGGCACCAGGCCGCCATGATCGAGCCGCCACGGGAGACGATGCCGGTCTTGCGGCGGGCCGTGAGCGGGACGTACCGGAGGAGCACACCGGCGTGCACCGTCATGTAGTCGACGCCCTGTTCGGCCTGCTCGATGACGGTGTCCTTGTAGATCTCCCAGGTCAGCTCCTCGGCCTTGCCGTCGACCTTCTCCAGCGCCTGGTAGAGGGGGACGGTGCCGATGGGGACGGGGGAGTTGCGCAGCACCCACTCGCGGGTGGTGTGGATGTTGCGGCCGGTGGACAGGTCCATGACCGTGTCGGCGCCCCAGCGGGTCGCCCAGGTCATCTTCTCCACCTCCTCCTCGATGGAGGAAGTCACCGCCGAGTTGCCGATGTTGGCGTTCACCTTGACCAGGAAGTTCTTGCCGATGATCATCGGCTCGATCTCCGGGTGGTTGATGTTCGCCGGCAGCACCGCGCGCCCGGCCGCGATCTCGTCGCGCACGAACTCGGGGGCGACGTTCTCGCGGACGGCGACGTACTCCATCTCCGCGGTGATCTCGCCGCGCCGCGCGTAGGCGAGCTGGGTGACCGCGGCGCCGTCGCGGCCGCGGCGCGGCTGGCGGGGGCGGCCGGGGAAGACCGCGTCGAGGTTCTTGAGGCCGCCGCGCGGCGAGGTGTGCTTGAGGCCGTCGTCCTCCGGCCGCAGGGGGCGGCCCGCGTACTCCTCGGTGTCGCCCCGGCCGATGATCCAGTTTTCCCGCAGCGGTGCCAGGCCGCGGCGGACGTCGGTTTCGATATGGGGATCGGTGTACGGCCCTGACGTGTCGTAGAGCGTCACGTCCTTGCCGTTGGTGAGGTGCACCCGCCGCACCGGAACCCGAAGGTCCGGACGCGATCCGGAAACATAGCCCTTGTGCCAGCCGATCAGCGGCTCGTTGCCGTCGCCGGCACCGTTTTCGGGCGTGCGTGCATCCTGCAGAGTCATCAGACCCAACTCCCTACGCCGGCATTACCCGGTAACAGGTTCGGCGGTCGACGCAGCGGCTTCCGTGGGTCCGGCGCCGGTTACGTGCCGGCGGTCCCGCGGAGGTCAGCGCCCTCTCAGCCCGGTGCTCCGAGCTCCCGCGATTGCAAAGGTGGCTCCACGGTAGCGGCCGTTCCGCCGTGGTGAACAGGGGGCCCGGACTCTTGCAATGATCGGGCCGTGCCTCCTGTCGAGTCCCACCACCACTCCGCCCCGCACGCCCACAGCCATGGCCACGGCCCCGCAGCACCCGTCTCACGGCACCTGCGCAAGGTCATCGCGGCGGTGCTGATCCCCTTCGCGGCCGCGGTGGCCGTGGGGCTGCTCGTGCTCTGGCCCGGCGGCGCACCACCCCACAAGCCGTCCGGCGTCGGCTTCGACCAGCCCACCGAGCGGGCCAGAGTGACCAAGGTGGCGGAGGTGAACTGCGCGGACGTCCACGCCGAGCAGCAGCCCCAGCCGCCGTCACCGGGCGGTCAGCCGCCGGCCGGGGGAGCGTCGGCCAGGGGCAAGCCCTGCCAGCAGGCGACGATCGAGGTCACCACGGGGGAGAACGCCGGGCGCACCTTCCGGACGGTGGTGACGCCGGACGCCCTGCGCCACTACACCGCCGGCCAGGACGTGGTGGTGGCCTACTCCCCCAAGGCGCCGAAGGAGTTGCAGTACTCGGTCAGTGATGTGGACCGCTCGCTTCCGATGTGGGTGCTGGCGGCGGTCTTCGCCCTCGCGGTGGTGCTCGTCGGCCGGCTGCGCGGCATCCTCGCGCTGGTGGCCCTCGCGGCCAGCTTCGTGGTCCTGACGCTGTTCATCCTCCCGGCGATCCTCCAGGGCTCCGATCCGCTGGTGGTGGCGGTGGTCGGGGGCAGCGCGATCATGCTGATCGCGCTGTATCTGTGCCACGGGCTGACGGCGCGCACGTCGGTGGCCGTGCTCGGCACCCTGGCGTCCCTGCTGCTGATCGGGCTGCTCGGGTCGGTGTTCATCAACTGGGCGCTGCTGACCGGCAATACGGACGACACCACCGGGCTGGTGCACGGCCTCTACCCGGACATCGAGATCCGCGGTCTGCTGCTCGCGGGAATCATCATCGGGTCGCTCGGCGTGCTCGACGATGTGACGGTCACGCAGACCGCCGCGGTCTGGGAGCTCAAGGAGGCGGACCCGTCGGCCGGCTGGCGCAAGCTGTACGGCGCGGCGATGCGGATCGGCCGGGACCACATCGCGTCCGTCGTCAACACGCTGGTGCTGGCCTACGCGGGCGCGGCGCTGCCGTTGCTTTTGCTGTTCTCGATCGCACAGAGCAGCGTCGGCACGGTCGCCACGAGCGAAGTGGTCGCGGAGGAGGTCGTCCGCACGCTGGTGGGCAGCATCGGGCTGGTCGCGGCGGTACCGCTGACGACGCTGCTGGCGGCGCTGGTGGTCTCGGCGGACCGGAAGGAGCGAGGCGGTCCCCCGGGGACCGGCGGGCCGGGAGCGGGAGGCGGGGCGGAAGCCGGTACGGGAGCTGGTGCGGGCCTCGCGGGGCCGGACGGCGCCGGTGGGCCGATGGCCGCCACGGTCGGGCGGCAGCGACGGCACGGGGGGCACGGAAGGCGCCGCAAGCGGTGAGGGGTGGGGGCGTTGTGCGGGGTGCGGCGGGGCGCGAGGGACGGCGGGCGCGGGGCGCGTTCGGACACGGCCGGGGGCGAAGGGCGCGAGGGACGGGTGACGGGTGACGGGTGGGGACGCCCGACGGGGATGGTGCGGGGCGCGGCGGCGTGCGGTGAGCAGGCGGGTACGCGGGATCACCTGCGTACCCGCTGGCGTCGGCGTGGACGGTCGGTGCGGGACGGGACTTACGGGTGGGCACGCGGGGACGGCGTCAGCCCGCCGGCGCCTCGGTGAGGATCCGGTCCAGCACGGCCTCCAGGGTGTCGCAGACCTCTTCCTTGCCGAGCGGCACGAGGCGGTCCGTGCGGTCCAGGAAGGCCACCAGCGGCGCCGCGCTCACCCGGAACAGCGCACGCTCCGAACCGACTTGAAGGCTGATGAAGACATCGCTGAGGTGCTCGGGGGAGGCCGGCTCGATGCGCACATCGCCCTCACCGGACGGCCGGCTCAGCCCGTCCAGCAGCAACTCCCGGCCGAACGCCCAGGTCACAGGTGCATCGCCGGGCAGGTCGAAGGTGAGGCGGACGGCGTAGGGATCGGCGCTGGCGAAGTCCAGCTCCACCGGGATCCGGAACGCAAGCTCATCCGAGACGACGAAGCTCATGATCACTTCTGCCTGAACTGTGTCGGTCATCAACCACTGCCCCGCACTTGATCGGAGATGGCCGGGAAACATCCCCCGTAGCCCTATTGGCGCCATCGTCTGCCAGGTGCCAGCAGATCACAAGGAGTGAGTTTTCAGATACTGATAGAGAAGGCGAGTGTCGTTAGTGTTGCCTCCGCCATTTTTCGTAGTCGGTCCGTAACGGACCGCAATCGATGCAGTTCGTCCGCGGGCAGAGAAATCGCCAGCGCCGCGGAAGCCGCCCCGACCTGAATGGGGATGGCTGCGCACACCGTGCCAAGGGCATATTCCTGCCGCTCATAAGCCACTTGACCGCGACGCACTGTATCCAAACGATGCAGCAAATCGTCCTCAGTTCGCACGGAAAAGGGTGTTATCGACTGGACGGGATAGCGCGCGAGATGCTCCTTCCTTGATGCCTCGTCAAGCTGCGCGAGCAGGCACTGTCCAATCGCATGGGCGTGGGCGGTGGTGCGGAAATCGACCCACTCCTCTACGGGCGGCCGCTCCGGGTCGTCGGTCACCGCGACCACTTCAACTTCACCCTCACGGTAGACAGCGAAGTAGACGGCGGCGCCCAATTCGCGGCCGGCCACCGCCAGGGCGTCGGAGATCCGCGCCCGCTGCCGGCACCCCGCCCCGGCCCGGCCGATGGCCTCGGCAGCCGCACCGAGCACGAACACACCGTGCTCGCGGTGCAGATAGCCCTCGTACGTCAGGGTCCGCAGCAGGTGGTAGGTCGTCGGCAGCGGCAGACCGGCCTCCCTGGCGAGCTGCTTGGCGGGCGCGCCGCCGGGATGGGCGCCCACCGCCTCCAGCAGCCGGAGCGCCCGCTGCACCGATCCGATCAAGGTGGGATGAGAGACGGATTCGCCATTCACGAGTGACAACGCCTACCCCCAGATCCGCTCGCGGTGGGGCACGGGGGCCCGGTCGCGGGACACACGCCCGCCACCGCGCGCGTCTCCCGGGCCCCCGCGTGCCGGTCGGACCGGTCTCGCTTCACTCGGAATGTCCCGGAATGCCACCATCCGGAAGACGCCTGCGAGCCGCACTCTAACTCGGCCGATCCAGGCCGTAAGCGGAAATTCGGGGAGTCACCCGGCCTGGTCCCCGTGTGGACGCGAGCGGGCGGGATTGATTCGACATCGAAATCGATTGCACCACCCTTGGGCGATTTGAGACGCGACCGATCGGCCGGTTTCGGGGACGGTGGGGTGGAGTTGGCGGGTGGGGCGGGGGTGAGTTGTTGGGGGGCGAGCGTGGTGGGGGTGAGACGACGCCAGGGAGGTGGCCCGGGAGGTGGTCCGAGAAGTGGTGCCCGGGAGGTGGTGTCCTGGAGGTGGTCCGTGGGGGCTCGTGGGCCGGTATCCGTGCGCCCTTGTTGGTTGGGCGGGTTGGCGGGTTGGCGCCGGATGGTGGTGGCCGTGGGGCGATCCCATTGGCTCGGTACGTGTGCCCCACTGACGATCAGCTGGTGCCCGTGGGCCGTTGCTCTTAGCCCGGTACCCGTGAGGCGGCGTCTTTGGCTGTGGCCCCGAGCCGGTGTACGTGGGCTAGTTCCTTCCGGCGGCCGGGTGCCGGGTGCCGGTCCCGTCAGCTGTCTTCGGCCCGTATGCCGGTGGTGGCGAGTTGTGGGCCCGGGCCGTTACCGGGCGATACCGACGACCGGCGTGGGCTCATACCGATGCCCGGCCGTGCCTCTCCCGGGGGCTCCGGCGGGGCATCAGCCGCGACGCGTCAGCCGCATGGGCACCGCGCCGCCGGGCCCTCGAGGCCCGCGGAGTGCTCGTACCCCGACGCCCGGCCCGCTGCGTGCCACCACGCGACCACCACGCGGCGCCGGGCCCGTCACCCGCCTCTGACGCCAGACGTACGCCAGGGCCCCCGACGACGCCACACCCACGAGCACCGCCCTGGTGAGCTGAGGAACGGCCCGCGCGGGCGTCCGGGGCCGGCCGGGTGGGGCCGGGTGCGGTGCGCGGGCCGTTCCTCAGAGCGGGAGTCGGGGCGGCCGGCAATGCCGGGCCGCCTCGGTCCGTTCGCCTACCAGTCGCTCTTCGACGAGGACGAGGACGAGCCGGTGAACCTGCGCACCAGGTAGATGGCCCCGGCGATCAGCGCCGCCGCTATGAGGACCTTGAACAGCAGGCCGATCAGAAACCCGAGCGCGGCAGTGATCAGACCGCCGAAGACGACGATCAGGATGACGGGCACCACGACCCAGGTGACCCACCAAGGAAGCCCTGCGAATATCCCCTTACCAGCCACTGCTCTGCCCCGCTTTCCGTCTGTCGCGCTGTCGCTGTGTGCACCGCGCTATCTGTCCGTTGCGTTGTCTGCCTGCTGCGCCGTCTGTCGCGCCGAAGGGCACGTTCCGTGTGCCGCGTGTCCGCCGCCACACCCGTCCGATTCCTTCTCCCATGATGCTAGGACGCCGGCCGCCGCCGTGGGGGCCGCGCAGCCCCCACCCTCCCCTGACCCGTCCCCTACGGGGACCCGGGGCCCGTCCCTTAGCTCTCAGGAGGAGAGAAGACCACCATCACCCGGAGGTCCTCGCTGATGTGGTGGAACTTGTGTGGCACCCCGGCCGGGACGAAGACCACACTGCCGCGGGCCACCGACTCCGTCTCCGTGCCGACGGTGATCGCCGCACGGCCGCTGACCACGAGATACACCTCGTCCTGGGCGTGCGGCTGCTGCGGATCGGTGCCACCCGCGTCCAGTGCGTACAGGCCGACCGACATGGTGCGTTCCCGGACAAACTGCAGATATGCACCGTCGTTCGCGGCCCGCTCCGCCTCCAGCTCATCCAGTCGGAAAGCCTTCATGCCGTTCGCACCCCTCGATAGTTCAGACTCGTCTGCGACGATCTCACCATGAAGCATTTTCTGGTCAAGACGATCGCCAACGCCGCGGCGCTTGCCGTGGCCATCTGGCTGCTCAAGGACATCACGCTCACCGGTGAGAACACCGGCCGCAAAATACTCACCCTGATCCTGGTCGCGCTGATCTTCGGGCTGGTCAATTTCATCGTCAAGCCCGTGGTGAAGTTGCTCTCCTTCCCCTTGTTCATCCTCACCCTCGGCTTGATCACGCTGGTCGTGAATGCCCTCATGCTGTTGCTCACGTCCTGGCTCGCCGGCAAGGCCGACCTCGCCTTCCATGTGGGCGGCTTCTGGACGGCACTGCTCGGCGGCGTGATCATTTCCATCGTGGCCTGGGCGATGCACGTGGTACTTCCCGACGAGGACTGACCTTTGAACGCCCCCTTCCGCATCTGCTTCGTCTGCACCGGCAATATCTGCCGGTCGCCGATGGCGGAGTCCGTGGTCCGCGCCCACCTCGCGGAGGACGGACTCGACGGCCTGGTCGAGGTCGACAGCGCGGGCACCGGCAGCTGGCACGAGGGCGACGGAGCCGACCCGCGCACGGTCGCCGTACTGCGCACGGGCGGCTACCCGTATGCCCACACCGCCCGGCAGTTCCACGCCTCGTGGTTCGACCACCTCGACCTGGTCATCGCGCTCGACTCCGGCCATCTGCGCGAGCTGCGCGGCCTGGCCCCCACCGAGCAGGACGCCGCCAAGGTCCGCCTGCTGCGCTCGTACGAGAAGGGCGCGGCGGCGGCCGCCGGCCCGGGTCGGCTCCCCGGCTCCCGGTCCGGCTCCGGCTTCACGGATGACCTGGACGTCCCCGATCCGTACTACGGCGGATTCGACGGCTTCGAGGAGTGCCTGGAGATGATCGAGTCCGCGAGCGAGGGCCTGCTGGCGGCGGTCCGGGACGCGCTCGCGGACCGCGGTGTGGTCGCGGCCCGCCCGCCCGAGCACGACAGCTCGCCCGGCCTCCGGGGGCCGAACCGGCCGCGGAACAAGGAGCACACATGACAGGCGACGGCACCCGCGTCGTACGGGCCGGGCTCCCGGAGCCCGAGGCGTACGAGCCGGCTCTCCCCGGGCCGGTGTTCGCGGCGCACTACCACCTCCCCGGCGACGCCGTCGGCCCGTATACGTACGGGCGTGATGCCAACCCGACCTGGACCCGACTGGAACAGGCCATCGGAGAGCTCGAATCACCGGAGGAACCCGCCTATACCGTGGCATTCGCCTCCGGGATGGCGGCGATCGCCGCCGTTCTCTTCTCCCACCTGCGCACCGGTGACGCCGTGGTGTTCCCCAGCGACGGCTACCAGTTGCTGCCGGCTGTCCGGACGCGGCTGGAGAGCTACGGCATCGAGGTCCGTACGGCGCCGACGGCTCTCGATGCTCAGCTCGACGCCTTGGACGGCGCCGGGCTGCTGTGGATCGAGACACCCTCCAACCCCGGCCTCGATGTATGCGACATCCGGCGGCTGTCCGATGAGGCCCACCGTCACGGCGTGCTGGTCGCCGTCGACAACACCCTGGCCACCCCGCTCGGCCAGCGACCGCTGGATCTCGGCGCGGACTTCTCCGTGGCCAGCGGCACCAAGGCGCTGACCGGTCATGGCGATGTGCTGCTGGGGTACGTCAGCACCCGCGATGCCGCGTTGGCCGATGCCGTGCGGCTGTGGCGCAAGACCGTGGGCGCGATCCCCGGCCCGATGGAGAGCTGGCTCGCGCATCGCTCGCTCGCCACTCTGGCGCTGCGCGTCCGCCAGCAGTCACAGAACGCGCTGGCGCTGGCCGCAGCGCTGGCCGGCCGCCCCGAGGTCACCGGCCTCCGGCACCCCGGGCTGCCGTCCGACCCGTCCCACCCGCTCGCCGTCCGGCAGATGCGCCCGGGCCGCTTCGGCTCCGTGGTGAGCTTCGTGCTGCCCGACAAGGCCTACGCGGAACGGTTCCTGGCGGCCCTGACCCTGGTCGACGACGCGACGAGCTTCGGCGGCGTGCGGTCCAGCGCAGAGCGCCGGGCGCGTTGGGGCGGTGACGCGGTGCCGGAAGGCTTCATCCGCTTCTCCGTCGGCGTCGAGGAGGCGGAGGACCTACTCGCGGATGTCACCCGCGCACTGGACGCGGCCGCGCAGAGCTGACCCGCTCACACCGCCACGAGCTGCGCAAAGGCACACCGCTTACGGGGACGACTCGAACAATAGGCGTGAACCTGCGGTCCAGCGCGCGGGAAAGGACATGGGAAGACTGGCGGGGTATCCCCGCTCGTCACCCTGCCGGCCTGCGGGCCACGTGGGTTAGAGCCCAAGCGTTTCACGTGAAACCAACGGTTTCACGTGAAACGACCGCTCGAACAAGGCTAGTTGACTGTGCGTCAGTGCCCCATCACCCTGGCGACACCACCCTATCGACAGGTTGTGGTTGGCCTGCGACCAGGCTTCCGAGGGGCGCGGGAGGTACGCGCCGCATCTCGACGCGCTCACCGAGATCACCGAAGCCGGCCTGGACCGGGACTCCGTCACCCGCACCCTGCATCTCGCCAGGCCCCCGGAGTTCCTCGCCGAGCGGGCGCTCCGCGCGCTGACCCCGCTGTGCGACGAGGAGCACGTACTGATCGCCGCACCGCTCTGGGCGGACCAGCTGGGCGGACCTGCGGTACTCAAGGGCGGGCGCGCGGGCGCTGGATCCCCTACCGCTCGTCGAGGTCCACGAGAACCTGCCGCTGATCGCCCGCTACTGGTCCGCGGCCTTCGACGCCAAGCCCGCCGCCTCCGCCACCATGATCGCCGCCGATCTCCGGGTGGTGCTGTCCGGTGTGGCGGCCGGGGCGGGGGTCGCCCTGCTACCCCGCTCTCCGTGCGCCGATGCGCTCGACCGCGGTGAGGGCATCGCCCTGCTCGACCCGCCGGTGCCTCCGCTGCGGACCTATTTCCTGGTCGCACGGACCGGGACGCTCGGGCTGCCGCATATCGCGCGGGCGCAGGAATGGCTGCTGCGGGCCGCCGTCGCCTGGTGAACGAGAGGCCTGGGTTTCACCGGGCCCCGACTGCGGCATCTGTCCCCTATGAACGTACGGCCAGTCGTCAAACGCACCGCCCGCGCGATTCTGCTCGACGGCGCGGACCTCGTTCTGATCAAACGCACCAAGCCGGGCCGGGCGCCGTACTGGATCACCCCGGGCGGCGGGGTCGAGCCCGAGGACGCCACGGTGGTCGAGGCCCTCCACCGGGAGCTGGACGAGGAACTGGGCGCGAAGATCAAGGACGTGGTGCCGGTCTTCGTCGACACCGTCGAGCACTTCAGCGACGGCGGCGTGGACGGCGTGAAGGTGCAGCACTTCTTCGTCTGCCGGCTCGACTCCATGGATCTCTCCCGCCGGCACGGCCCCGAGGTCGACGAGCCCTGCGGGGACTACGAGATCGTGCGGGTGCCCTTCACCCGCGTCGGCATCGCCTCCGTCGAGGTCGTACCGCTGTCGCTGCGGCACTACCTGGACGGCAATATCGAGGGCGTGCGGGCCATGCACGCCCCCGACCTGGGCTGACGGCGCCACGACGCGGGCGGTGGCTCAGGCGTCGCGGCGGTCGAACCATCCACGGAACCCGGGCTCGTCCTCCACGGGCCGCCGGGGCCGGGCCCGGGCGAGCACCCGCTCGACCCGGTCGAGGAACTCCGCGTTCAGCTCCTCGACGTAGTCCTCGCGGCCGGCCACCCGGGGACCGGCACCGGTCGCCGGACCGGCCCGCGCGACCCGGGACGTGGCGGCCACCGGGCCGCTGCCGTGCACCGGAGCCGTCTCCATGGGCGCCGCTTCCTGGGGAACGGCATCCTGCCTGGCCGTTTCCCGGTAGGCGGGGTCCGCGATGTCCTCGTGCAGGCCGCCCCGCAGTTGTTCGTTGCCGTGCGCCGCACGGCGGAAGGGCTGCCGCTCACCCGCCTCGGCCGCCGCACCGAAGAAGTCGCCGCCCTTGCGCTTGACGTCATCGGTGCCCCAGGCCCGCGCCCCGCGGCCCTGCGCCGGGACCTTCTGCAGAGGCGGGATGTGTTTGGCGCAGTGGATGTAGGCCTCCTCGACCTCGACCGTGACCCACAACTGGGCGCGCCGGCCGGGGATCGGATCGACCGGGAGATCGGTGCAGCGCGCCCGCATCTCCTCGTCCATGACGACCCGGGCACGCCCGTTGATGTGCAGTCCGATGCGATCGCGGGTGAAGTCGATCATCAGGATGCCCAGGCGCGGGTTCTCCGAGATGTTGCCGATGGACGCCATGACACCGTTGCCACGGTATTCCGGGTACGCCAGCGTCCGGTCGCCCAGCACCTGGATGAAGCCGGGCGGGCCGGCCCGGAACGTCGAATCGCACTCGCCGTGGCGATCCGCCGTGGCCAGGAAGAACATCTCCTGCCGGGCCACGAACTCCTGCATACGGACGTTGAGATGGTCCAGTACCTGGTCCCCGTAGAAGCGGTCGGCGCGCTCGGTGGTGCCGAGCCGCTGCTGCACCAAGTGTTCGCCGTCGCTTCCGGGGCGTTCCTGCTGCGCCATGCCCCATCACTCCCCTGTCGGACCGGATACTCGCCCTGTGCCCCGCAAAGACCGCCTGCGCTGCGAAGACCTCAGCCCGCCGCCGCGACCAGCTCTTCCACGGAGTCGTGCCGTATGCGGTCGGCCGGGACGCCGGCCCCGACCAACGCGTCCACACCGCTGCGGATCAACCCCGGCGGCCCGGACAGATATGCGTCATATTCCTGGAACGGACCGTATTGCCGCACTGCGTCCGGAAGTTGCCCGGTCTCGCTGCTCGTCCCGCCACGAGCAGCGGGTCCGGTGGCGACGACCGGGCGGACGGAGAGCCAGGGGTGCGCCTTTTCCAGATGCAGCATGGTGTCGAGGTCGTAGAGGTCGTGGTCGCTGCGGGCGCCGTAGAAGACCTCCACGGGGCGGTGGATGCCGTGTTCCGCGACATCCTCGACCAGGGCCTTGAGGGGCGCGATACCGGTGCCGCCGCCGACGCACAGCAGACCGCTGCGCGTGGTGTGGTCGACGGTCATCGAACCGCCGGGCGCCCCGAGCCGGATGACGTCGCCGGGGCGGGCGCGATGGACCATGGCGTTGGAGACCCAGCCGGCCGGGACCGCCTTGACGTGGAACGAGAGCAGGCCGTCGGAGCGGGGTGCGGAGGCGAAGGAGTAGTGCCGCCAGACCCGCGGCCACCAGGGGGTTTCCACGCTGGTGTACTGGCCCGCGAGGAACGGGTAGGGCTGGTCCGGGCGGACCGTCACCACCGCGATGTCGGGGGTGCGCAGCTCGTGCGAGACCACCTCGGCATGCCACCACGCGGGGGCCACGGCCTCGTCCGCGGCCGCCGCGTCGATCATGATCTGCGAGATCGCGGTGTAGGCGCGCACCCACGCGGCCTCGGTCTCCGGCCCCCAGCTGGACGTCGCATAGCGCCCGAGCGCGGCGAGCAGGCACTCGCCGACCGCCGGGTAGTGGTCGGGCACGGTGCCGTATTTGCGGTGACCGCGGCCGAGGTTCGCCAGGTAGGCGGTGAGCACATCGGCGTCGTCGACGTGCTGGGCGGCGGTGAGCAGCGCCTTGAAGAGCCGGTCGCGCTGGGTGTCCATCGACGCGGGGAACAGCGCCCGCAGGTCGGGGTACTGGACGAAGAGCAGCGCGTAGAAGTACGAGGTGACCTTGTCGGCCACGGGCTCGATCTCCGCCATGGTGCGACGGATGAGTATCGCGTCGGGCGAGGCAGGGGTGGCCGAGGAGGCCGCGGCCCGCACCGCGCCGAGCGAGGGCTCGGGGGCAGGAGCGGCGGGACGCTCCCTGGGCGCGAAGACGGAGGCGGGGGCGGCAGGGGCCTGGTTCTGGACGGGTTGTTGCGGCACGGGTTGTTGCGGCACGGGTTGTTGCGGCACGGGTTGTTGCTGGCCGGCCGGTTCCTGGCCGGCCTGTTCCTGGACAGGCGGCTGCGGGCCAGGCCGTTGTGGGGCCGCCGGTTCCGGAGCGGGTGTCTGCTGAACGGGCCGTTGCTGAACAGGCGGCCGCGGGGCCGCCGGCTGCTGAACGGGCGGCTGCTGAGTCGCCGGCTGCTGAACGGGCGGTTCCGGAAGCGTCGGCTCCTGGACCGGGGCGGCTCCGGTGGGGGCGTGTGCCGCGGGAGGCTGCGTGTGGTGCGCCGGTTCGTGTACGGGCTCGGGCTCCGGGCCCGGGCCGGACACCCGCTCCCAGATCGGCCAGCTGCCCCGGAACGGATCACGGTCCGCGATGGGGGCGGGCTCGGCCTCGTGCTGCGGCGCCGTGTAGGCGGAAGGGGCGTACCCGGGGGCAACGGAGGGCTGGCCCTCAGGGGCGGCCGCGGCGGGGGCCTCGGTGGAGGAGGGGGCGGCGTGCTGACGGGTCGCCTCGGCGGGGCGCGGCTGCGCGACCTGCGGCGGCTCCGTGTCGCTCTCGCGCTCGGCCGCGGTGCCTACCGGCCGGATCGGGTTGACCGGACGACTGGGTATGTCCTCCCGGTCGTTCCGGTCCGTTCTTTCCTGCCGCTGATGGCGATCTCTGTACTCGTCGCGGTCGTGGTGTGCACTCCGCTCGTCGGGTTCGGTCCGGCCGTTCTCGTTCTCTTGCCGGTCCTGGTTTTGCCGCTCCTGTGGATCTCCGGAGGACTTCTTCGCCGACGGAGTGAACCAACCCCAATCGCCACTGTTCCCGCCGGAAGAGCCGTTATCGGCCGACGTGGTGGTCGGAGCGTCCATGGTCTGCCTCGCCTCGAACGTCTTTCGGTTGTCTACGCACTTCCGTGATCGGAACTGCCCGGAATTCCCCCGCCCTGCCCCGGAATTGTTAATCGACTCAAGCGATCCCGGCAACACCCTCCAAAGCGGACAAATCTCACGTCCTTGCGACAATGCGGAACAGATGCCGCGTCAGCAGCATCCCACTCTTGCTCACCCGTCGGACAAATTGCGGGAAGTACCGGCGCCGAGGGTGGCTTCGCCGCTAGACTGACGAGATTTGCCCGACCTCCGTACACCCGCGGAAGCGCTCGCCTCCGCCAAGCCGGAGTCGACCATACCGGCAGCGGTTGAAACCACAAGACCTGATCTTGGAGCACCCCGCACGAGCCCTCCGATAGCAGTGATCCTCCCCACAGAGTGCAATTTCAGTGGATACAGGGGGCGATTCCGCCGGGGAACTCGGAATTACCCGCCAGTACGGACCAGTTCGTATGCCTCACGCAGGTCACGGCCCGCGTACGCATATGAGGCCAGGTCGCTGACATGGTGATCCGCATTCACGGCAATGGACCGCGGAACCGCCGCGAACAGTTCGGTGTCCGACATCGAGTCGCCATATGCCACGCAGTCGGCCCGGGTCAACCCGTACTGCGCGCAGAGTTCATCGGCGATCCGCACCTTCGCCGCCGAGGAGAGGATGCCCGCCGGATCCACCGGCTGCCGGATCGGCACCGCGGGCCAGAGTGAGCCGTGCGCCGTGTCGGCGCCCCAGCCCAGCAGCCGTTCGACGAAGAACGCCGGCGACAGGGAGATCACCGCGCACCGTTCACCACGTGCTCGGATATCCGCCCAGACCTCCCGGATCCCGGTCAGCCAGGGCGCGCCCTCGAAAGCCGCGGCCACCTGAAGCTCGGTCAGCTCGGCGGCCCACATGTCACAAGCCAGTTGTGCGAACCGGACGGGCGTCAGCTCGCCCGCGGCGAATCCCCGTTCCAGCTCGGCGATCTCCCGCTCCAGCCCGAGCCGGCGGGAGATCTCGACAGCGGCCGCGGACCCGTGCAGCAGGGTCCCGTCCATGTCGAACAGATGCAGCTTGCCCATGCCCCCCGAGCCTAGGGGCCCGTCCGGCGAGAGGCCCGGCCGGAACCGGGGATGGCTACGACCGGCTGTGTACGGGGCTCGAAACGGGCGACGGGCGGCGGGCGGCGGGCGGCGGGCGGCGGGCGGCGGGCGGCGGGCGGCGGGCGGCGGGCGGCGGCTGCACGGTCCCGGGGCGGGTGGTGGTCCTCGGCTGCCGTACGGTCCCGGGACGAACGATGGACCTCGGCTGCCGTACGGTCCCAGGACCGGAGGGGGCAGGCCGCCGGTATGCGGGGGGGGGGACGTACTCAAGCCCGCATAGGCGCGGATACTCCCGCGGGCAGATGTACCGCGGGGCGCGGAACACCACCGTGGACGGCATGCGACAGCTCAGCCGCCCCGCCCGCCGGGCCGTTCTCGTCCTTCATGTCGCCGTGTCCGTCAGCTGGCTCGGCCTCACACTCGGCCTGCTGGCGCTCGGCATCACCGGCTACGCCGCCAACTCACCCGACATGGCGTCGGCCGCCTACCGCGCGATGAAGATCTTCGGTGACTGGCTGGTCCTTCCCGTCGCCCTGCTATCGCTGATCAGCGGGCTGGCGCTGTCGCTGGGCACACCGTGGGGGCTGGCGAGGTACCGCTGGGTGGTCACCAAGTTCTGGCTGACGCTCCTCACCCTGCTGCTGTCGGTGTGCGCACTCCGACCCGGCATCAACCACCTCGCCGCCGAGGCCGCGGCGGGCACCCCGGCCCCCGGCGTCCCGCTTGTCGTCGCGCCGGCGGTCGCCACGGCCACCTACTTCTTCCTCACCGCGATCTCCGTCCTCAAGCCCTGGGGCTCGACGAAGCGCGGCAGCCGACTGCACGCCGCGCGGTCGGCCGGATCCCGCGCCGGTCGGGCACAAAGGTGAGGTATCAAGGGCGCGGAGGTCCGCTAGGAGCGGGACCCGAGGGCCCTCAGACGAGGCCGCTCTCCGCTATCGCCGCGAGGGCAATCCGGTGGTCCTGTTCGGGGGAGCCGCCGCCGAACCCGAGCGCGCCGATCAGCCTGCCGTCGCGGTGGAGCGGTACCCCGCCGGCGAGGAAGAGCAGCGGCCGGTCCAGCGCCGTCGGCAGTGTGTGGAAGAGCCCGTCGGGCCGGACGAGGTCGACGAGGTCAGTGGTCGGTGCGTCCAACTGCAGTGCGGTGTACGCCTTGCGGGTGCTGGTCTCGCCGGAGATCAGCACGGCCGCGTCGTCGCGCCGGAAGCCGAGCAGATTGCCGCCCCCGTCCAGCACGGTGACACTGCCGCCCACTCCGAGACCCTCGGCCGCCCGGGCGGCAGCCTCGATGAGGGCATCGGCCTCGCGGGTCGTGAGCGGACGAACGGTAGGGGCGGCCTCGGTGGCGGGGATGGTGGTGCTCATGAGGGGTGTCCTTGGGGAGATCGTGTTTCTGGTTCTGGTGCTGGTGGTGCCGTGCGTGCCGCGGGTCCTTGTCAGCCCTTCCGAGATGCTGGCGAGCGGCAGTTGGCCGGTGGTGGTGCGGTGCGGGCGGCAAGGTCAGCCGTGCGTCACGTGCACCGACTCGTCGACGACCGCGGCGGGTCCCCCGGCGGCCACCACCTGGCCGCGGCTCTTCTGGCGTCGCTCGAGGGCGGAGGCGAATATCGCTACCCCGAGGGCCGCGGTGGTCATCAGCGCGCCGACCCAGTTGGGCGCGGTGTAGCCGAGGCCGGCCGAGATGACGATCCCGCCGAGCCAGGCGGCCAGGGCATTGCCGAAGTTGAAGGCCGCGATATTGCCCGCCGAGGCGAGGGTGGGAGCCGAGGCCGCCTGATCCATCACCCGCTTCTGGAGCGGCGGCACGGTGGCGAAGCCGAAGACGCCGATCAGCGCGATGGTGACGATGGCGGCGGTCTTGCTGTGCGCGGTGAAGGTGAACGCGGCCAGCGAGAGTGCCAGACCCGTCATCGACACATAGAGCATCGGCATCATCGCGCGGTCGGTGAAACGGCCGGAGACCAGGTTTCCGCCGACCATGCCGAGGCCGAAGACGACCGTCAGCCAGATCACGGAGGACGGGGCGAAGCCGGTGACCTCGGTCATCATCGAGGCCAGGTAAGTGACGGCCGCGAAGACGCCGCCGAAGCCCAGGACCGTCATCAGCATCGCCAGGCCGACCTGGGGATTGCGGAAGACGGCGAGTTCACTGCCCATGGGGGAGGCCGCCTTCGCTCGCTGCGCCGGGATCAGCCGGACGATGCCGAGCAGGCCGATCACGCCGAGCGCGGTGATGGCGTAGAAGGTGGTGCGCCAGTCGAAGTGCTGGCTGAGCAGCGTGCCGACCGGCACCCCGACGACGTTGGCGACGGTCAGACCGCTGAACATCAGCGAGATGGCGGTGGCGCGCTTCTGGGGCGCGACGAGGTCGGCCGCCACGAGCGCACCGATGCCGAAGAACGCGCCATGCGTGAACGCGGCGACGATCCGCCCCGCGAGCAGGACCCCGAAGGTGGGTGCGACGGCGGTGAGCAGATTGCCGGCGATGAACAGGCCCATCAGCAGCATCAGCATCTGCTTGCGGGTGAAGCGCGTACCGAGAGCCGTCATCAGGGGCGCTCCGACGACCACGCCGAGGGCGTAGAGAGTGGTCGCGTATCCGGCGAGCGGGATGGAGATGCCGAAGCCGGCCGCCATGTCGGGCAGCAGGCCCATCACCGCGAACTCGGTCGTTCCGATCCCGAAGGCACCGATGGCGAGAGCCAGGAGTGCGAGAGGCATGACGGATCCCTTCACTTCATTGCGTCCGTCGCTTACGAGCGTCCACAATAATTGCAGACGCGGGTTAATTGCAAGCGCGGGATATTTCGCGCGTGGCCTATCCTGGCTCGTACGACCTATGAGGAGGTCTTCGATGACGCAGCAGACGCGCGAGAAGCAGGTCACGCAGGAAGCGACGGCCACCGCGCCCGACTGCCCGCCGGCAGCCACTCCGGCACTGGCGCAGGGCTGGTGCGCGCTTTCCGCGCTGCACGGCCGCATCGAGACGCACATCGAGCGCGCGCTGCAGGCCCGGCACGACCTCAGTGTCCGCGAGTTCTCGGTCCTCAATGTGCTCAACGAGCAGCACGACGGACCCGGCGGCCATCTGCGGATGCACCAGGTCGCGGACTCCGTCGTCCTGAGCCAGAGCGCCACCACCCGCCTGGTGACCCGGCTCGAGGAACGCGGCCTGCTCTCGCGCTATCTGTGCCCCGACGACCGGCGCGGCATCTACACCAACGTCACGTCCGAGGGCCGAACCCTCCTCGTGGAGGCCCGGCCCACCCATGACGGAGCCCTGCGCGAGGCACTCCAGAACGCCGCGCAACGACCTGAGCTGGCACCGCTCGTCACCGCCGTCGAAACGCTCGCTCCGTCCGAGTGAGGCCCGCGGACAGGGCCCGGTAGCGGGCGGCCGACCGCCTGCCGCCCCGGGAATCCCTCGGCATAGGGTCGCGCCCATGAGTGACATCGAGATACGCCGCGCGACCGAAGACGATCTGCCCGCCATCGTCGCCATGCTCGCCGACGACCCGCTGGGCGCTGTCCGCGAGGCCCCGGACGATCTGACGCCGTACCGAGCCGCGTTCGAGGTGCTGGCCGCCGACCCGCAGCAGCACCTCATGGTGGCGGTCCGCGACGGGCGGACGATCGGCACGCTCCAGCTCACGGTCGTCCCCGGGCTGTCCCGCCGCGGCGCCACCCGCTCGATCATCGAAGGCGTACGGATCCACCGCGACGAGCGTGGCACCGGCCTCGGTACCGAGCTGATCGAATGGGCGGTCGCCGAGTCCCGCACGCTCGGCTGCCAGATGGTGCAGCTCACCTCGGACGCGACCCGGGTCGACGCGCACCGCTTCTACGAGCGCCTCGGGTTCGAGGCCTCCCACCTGGGCTTCAAGCTCCCGCTCTGAGCCGGGAGCCGTCCGGTCGGCCCCGGCCGTGGCACCTCACCTCTGCCGGGTGCGCCTCCGCGCCCGGTGGGCCTTTTGCCGGCAGGCGCCTCCGCAGTAGCGGGCGGGCCGACCCGTGAGCGCTGCTGTGAGCACCGCTCCACACACCTCACACCGCTCTCCGTTACGTTTCACGACCTCGGAAGGCAGTTTCGTCACGGTCCGCTCAGGCTGCAACGCCTCACACATCAACGCCGTCATCCGGCCCCGCACCCCGCCCTCCGCGCCGGAACCCGCCCGGGCCCGCTCCATCGAGAGACAGCCCACCAGCAGCGCCCGGACGTCCGCTATCCCGACGTCCGGGCGGACCGCGCCCGCCTCTTGAGCCCTACTGAGCAAGGTCTCCAGCGCGTCCTCGAAGTCCTTGCCGACCCCGGGCGACGGCTCGAAGCGGCCCGCGCCGGCCGCCTCCAGCGCATCGCACAACGCCCTGTTCTGTGATGCGAGCCGCACGACCGACGCCAGAAAGCGAAAGAAGACCGGACCGGGATCCGTGACATCGGCCAAGTCCCTCGCGGTGTCGGTGAAGAGTTCGATCCGGTCCACGATGGTCGCCCTGAACAGGGCTTCCTTGGACGAAAAATGCCGGTAGACGGTACCCGCGCCGACCCCCGCACGGCGTGCGATCTCCCCGAGCGGCACCCCCAACCCCTGCTCCTCGAAGGCGAATCGGGCCGCCTGGAGCACCAGTGCTCTGTTCCGCCGCGCATCCGCACGCGAGGGCGCGACACCGCCGTCCGCCATCGCCGGGCCTCCTGAGATTTCGTCGACCTCGGGGTGAAGGGATCCGCCCACACAAACGGGTCAGTCGTTCCGATTCTAGAGGAGGGCTCAAACAAGATCGTTAGCGACTCGACCGACCGTCGCTGACGAGCCGATCGCCGCGGCGGGAAGATCGGGCGGAGCTGTGCGGTCGTGCGACGAGGCCGATGAACCGTCGGCTCACGGGAGCGCGCGCCTGCACCCGCGGCATTCCATCGACAGCGAATGCGGTGCCCCCGGCGTCAAGCCTGTTTCCGGCGCCCGGGGTGCGCCACCGGAGGGCGCCGGACGGACGAAAGCCGCGAGGTCACCGGCGTTCCCCACTCACAGAGCATCGGGAGCCCTGCGCCCTCCGCATCCAACTCTGCTTCTGCATAGGCGACTTGGCGGTACTAGGGCCGCTGGCCAGCACCCCTCCTGAGCCCGCGACTCCTGCCGTCGGGCCCCCCGCAATGTCCGACCGTTTCACGTGAAACGCCCCCGCACCCAGACATACGTGTGGGGTCGTGTTTCACGTGAAACACGACCCCACATCAACGGCTCGCCCTACATCCGGGCGCCGACCCGGCTCAGCCGGCGACCGCCGTGTCCCATGCCGCGCCCGCTGCCAGGGCCGCCGCCTCGGCATCCACCGACACGCCCAGCGCACGCAGCCCACCCGCCAGCGCCATCAGCGAGGCCGTGACCACGGCCCGGTCGGCGGCGCGACCATAGTGATTCACCCGGATCATCTCCTTGGCCAGCGCGCCCGCCGCGGCCTGCACCGGCACGGCGGCATCCACTGCGAGCGCAGCTGCCACGGCCTCCCGGGCGTCGATCCCCTCGGACGCACGGAGCGTCGTGGCGGCCGGCGCCGCGTCCTCGTTCCGCACGACGTATGGCGCGAGCCCTCCCAGGGCCTGGACACCGGCCCTGGTCGCCGCGGACGCCGCCCGGTGCCGCGTGATGACCGCGGCCAGACCCTCGGCTTCGATGCGGTCCGCGGCCTGTTCCAGCGCCAGCATCTCCAGCTGCGCCGGGGCGTGCGGCAGTGCGGTGCGTCCGCCGTCGATCCAGCGCTCCTTCCAGTCCAGCAGTGAGAGGTACGAGCGCCGCGGGGCCTGCTCGTTGGCGGCGATGCGCTCCCACGCCCGTGCGCTGACCGAGACGGCCGACACTCCGGCGGGCCCGGCCAACGCCTTCTGCCCGCCGATCACACAGAGGTCCACTCCCCACTCGTCGGTGAGCAGCGGTTCGGCTCCCACCGAGGCGACCGCGTCCAGCATCAGCAGAGCGCCGTGCTCCCGCACCACCGCGCCGATCTCGGCGACGGGATTGGTGTTGCCGGTGGCCGCCTCGGCGTGCACCAGGCTCACAAAGTCGATCTCCGGGTGCTTCCGCAGGGCGTCGGCCACCTGCTGCGGGCCGGCCGCGCCCGTGAACGGCGCGGTGAGCGTGACGACCTCGGCGCCGCAGGAGCGCAGCCAGCCGCCGAAGGTCTCGCCGTACGGCCCGGTGATGATGTTGAGCGCGGTGCTGCCGGGGCGGACGGCCGAGCGGATACAGGCTTCCAGCGGAAGCAGCGCCTCGCCCTGCATCGCCACGACATCGCAGCGGGTGTGCAGCAGCGCGGCGACCTTGTCCTCGATCCGCGCGAAGTGAGCCGCGGTGAGCGGCGGCAGGTCGAGCAGATCGGGGACAGCAAAGTTCGCGGTCGGGTCAGACACGGCAGTCACAAGGCCTTCCAGCGGTGGCGAGCCGACGCGGCGCGGCTCCTGACATCTGGCTCGACTGTACGTCCGGCCCGCGCCCCCTCGCCTACGGGCCTCACACCCGCCAGCCCCGCGGATCCACCCCGCCGGGCACCGCCTCTGACGGCTCGTAGGGCCCGCGGGTGAACACAAAGGTGCCGAGGTCCAGATGGCTGACCGCCCCGTCCGCGTCCCGGACCACCCGCAGCGTCTCGCCCGCGTAATAGCCGTCCAGCCCCGTCCACGTGCCGTCCTCCGCCGGGCGGAACCGCGAGGCCCGGCCCGCTCCGGACATCGGCGCGAGCTCCAGCCCCCGGTCGGGCCGCACACGCAGGACGTGCGGGTTCGCGCCCCAGTACCAGGGCCCGGTCAGCTCCAGCAGCTCCCGTTCCGGCGTCTCGGTCAGCGGGCGCCAGGCCTCGGGGAACCGCGGCTCGTGCTCGGTCACCAGGGCGAGGAGATCGGCGGCGACGGCCGCGACCGCCGGGCCCGATGTGCAGTTGGTCAGCACGACTGCGGCGACGTCCTCCTCGGCATCGGTCCACAGCGCCGCCAGATAGCCGGGCATCGAGCCGAGATGTCCGGCCAGCAGCCGCCCCTCTCGCCGCACGAGTTGAAGGCCCAGACCGTACGCCGCGTCCCAGGCACCCTCCGGCGGTACGGCCGGCATCCGCATCTCGGCCAGGCTCTCCGCACTGAGCACCCCGTCGTCGCCCCGCAGCAGGAACGCCGACCATCGGCACAGGTCTGCCGTCGTCGACCACAACTGCCCCGCCGGGCCCATCAGTCCGGTGTCCTCGGTCGGCTCCGGCAGCAACACGTCGGCCCACGGATGTACCGCCCAGCCAGCGGCGAACGGCGGTTGCGGATGCAGAGTCGTACGGCTCATGCCGAGTGGTTCCAGCACCTCACGGCGCAGGACCTCGTACCAGGGGGTGTCGCCCCGCAGCCGTTCGACCAGCGCCCCGAGCAGCGCATAGCCGGGGTTGGAGTAGTGGTGCCGACGGCCGGCAGGCAGCCGCTGCGGCCGCTCGCCGAAGAGGTCGGCGGGCGAGGGCCGCAGCTCGCCCGCGGTCCGCTCCCACCACGGGCCGCGCGGCTCGGCGGTCAGCCCCGAACTGTGCGCGAGCAGTTGCGCGATCGTCGCGTCCGGCACCGGAGTCCCGTCCAGATGCCTGCCGAGCGGGTCCTCCAGCCGCAGCAGTCCCTCGTCCCGCAGTCTCAGCACCAGCACGGCGACGAAGGTCTTGGTGAGCGAGCCGATCCGGTACTGCATCGCGTCGTGCGGCGCCTCCCCGTCCACCGCACCGCGGGCTGACGTCCACACCGTCCGGCCGTCACGGATCACCGCGCCCACCATCGAGGGTGCCCGGCCCTCCGACTGCCCCACCGCCAGCCGGTGCAGCAACGCCCGCCGCGTCTGCGGCAACAGCTCCACGAACTCGTCGGGCACGGCGGCCGCCCCCGGCCCCTGGGACTGCCTGGACTGTGCGATGGTCATGCGTTTCCTCCACGGCGGATCCGACTCGGCCGAGCCCATCCTCCCCGCATCACCGCCGCCCCGATCACCACGCCCGGTTCCGCCTGCTCGCCGTACGCCGGCTGCCCAGCCGCGCGGCCTCCCCACCCCGCGGTATGTCAGGCCGTCAGCACAGTGGTGTTCCGGAAGGTGCGCCGGTAGGTCTGCGGTGCCACGCCCACCGCGCTGTGCAGATGCTGGCGCAGCGAGGTCCCGGTGCCGAAGCCCGCGTGGCGGGCGACGAGGTCGACGGGCCAGTCCGTGGTTTCCAGCAGATGCCGGGCGCGTTCGATGCGCTGGCCGGCGAGCCACTGACCGGGGCTCATCCCGACCTCGTCGCGAAAACGCCGGGTCAGGGTGCGCACGCTGACCTGGGCGTGCGCGGCGAGGTCGGTCAGGGCGAGGGGCTCGTCGAGCCGGTCGAGGGCCCAGGCGCGGGTGGCCGCGGTACCGCCCGCCGGCTGGGGCACGGGCTGCCGGATGAACTGCGCCTGGCCGCCGTCGCGCCAAGGCGGCACCACACACATGCGGGCCACGTCGTTGGCGACGGCGCTGCCGTGGTCGCGGCGCACCAGGTGCACACACACATCCACGCCCGCGGCCACTCCGGCAGAGGTGAGGACATCACCGTCGTCGACGAACAGCACATTGGGATCGACACGCACGGTGGTGAAGAGGCGCTGCAGCTGTGCGGCCTCCTTCCAGTGTGTGGTGGCCGGCCGGTGATCGAGCAGCCCCGCGGCGGCCAGGACGAAGGCACCGGTGCAGATGGCCACCATCCGGGTGCCCGGGCGGACCCGCTCCAGCGCGGTGCGCAGGTCGTCGGGGAGCCGGCCGTCCACGCAGATCGCGCCCAGGGCGTGGGACGGCGGGATGACGAGGGTGTCCACGTCCGCCAGGACGGAGGCGTCCTGAGCGACCGTGATGTCGTAGTCGGCGTCGGCCCGCACGGGGCCTCCGTCCAGACTGCACGTGACGACGGAGTAGAGCGGCTTACCGCCGGCGCCGACCGCCGCGCCGAAGATCCGTGCCGGAATCGCCAGCTCGAAGGGGACGACTCCGTCCAGGGCGAGCACTCCCACGCGATGCATGTCCCGATGCCCCTCTCGATTCATGTCCCGATTCATGTCCCGATTCTTTCAAACGTTGGCCATTAGGACACCGCCAGGGACCCGTCCACCGCGGAAAGCTGTCAGCACCTGGGGAGAACGGCCGCACCCACGGCTCATACGCCCAGGTCACAGCCCTCAGCATGCGAAGGAGACACCATGTCCGCGTCCCAGGCCCCGCAGATGCGCGCCGTCAGCCAGGACACCGCCGGGGGCCCCGAGGTCCTCAAGATGATCACGACCGACCGCCCGGTGCCGGGCCCGACGGAGATCCTGGTCCGGGTGCACGCCGCGGGCGTCAACCCGACGGACTGGAAGACGCGGGCCGAGGGCGCGTTCATGACCGGCCGCGGGGCGCCGCTGACCCTGGGCTTCGACGTCTCCGGTGTGGTCGAGGAGGTCGGGCTCGGGGTGACCCTCTTCGAGCCGGGCGACAAGGTCTTCGGGATGCCCCGCTTCCCGCACCCGGCCGGGGCGTACGCCGAGTACGTCACCGCGCCGGCCCGCCACTTCGCCCACCTCCCGGAGGGCCTGGACCATGTGCAGGGCGCGGCCCTTCCCCTGGCGGCGCTGACCGCCTGGCAGGCGCTGGTCGACACCGCGCAGCTCCAGCCCGGTGAGCGGGTACTGATCCACGCCGCGGCCGGCGGAGTCGGCCATCTCGCCGTGCAGATCGCCAAGGCCCGCGGCGCGTACGTGATCGGCACCGCCCGGCAGACCAAGCACGACGTGCTGCGCGAGCTGGGCGCCGACGAAGTCATCGACTACACCCAGCAGGACTTCGCCGAGACGGTGCGCGATGTCGACGTCGTCGTCGACACCATCGCGGGCGCGTACGGGGCCCGCTCGCTGCGCACCCTGCGCTCGGGCGGCCGCCTGGTCTCGATCCTGCCGCTGGACGAGACGTTCCCGGCCGAGCAGGCACGCGAGGCACGGATCAGCGCGGGATTCATGATGGTCGAGCCGGACCGGGCCGGACTGCAGGCCGTGGCCGACCTGGTGGCCGGCGGAGAGCTGCGGGTCCTCATCGACTCCGTGATGCCGCTGGAGGACGCCGGGAAGGCACACACCCTCGGCGAGACCGGCCGCACCACCGGCAAGATCGTCCTGTCGGTCGCACCCTGACCCGACCGTGCGAGGCGAAGCCGCCGCCCGACGCTCTCCCGGTGTGGGTTCACCGGCGTTGTGACCTGGACGTGCCCCTTCAGTCTCACGACGTGTCAAGCGGCGGCTGCCTCAGAACGGTGTCATCGTCAGGCTGTCCAGCGGGCGAGAGGATGCCAAGTAGCCCACGCGGACCGAGATTTCAGCCGGGTCGGAACGAGATCTGCCGACGGGCGGGACCCCAGACTGCCTCGAAATCCTCGGCGGTCAGTTGCTCGGGGCCGTGGCGTGCCCATTCCGAGATGGGCAACTCGGCGGTGATCCCGAATCTGCTGTCGTACTCGACGAGGGAAGCAGCCGCGATCGGGGTCATCTCAGGCCCTTCGAGTTCGACCTGCCGGGTCACCCAGCCTTCGGCGTCGACCTCGAAGTAGAACCTGGTGTCTTCCTCGTCCCAGTAGCAGCGCATTCATGTGGTCACCGGCAAATGATGACGGTGCTGGCTGGCGCCATGCCGTCTCGCCGAAGGGACCACACAGCCCATCCTGTGATGGTCACGACCTGCACGTCTCAGATCCATGGCACAGCCGAATCCGATCCGACATCAGCCCGGAGACTGCGGCACGAAATCCGAGGCCCGTACGGACGGACCTGTAGATTCCCAATGCCTCAGGCTTTGCGCACTGCTTCAGCATCGTCTGTGGCGCCCAGCTTTCCCCTTCGCTTGGTTTGACCACTTGTTAGCGTGCACGGATGGAAGATCTGGGATCCGTGGCTTGGCCGCCTGGGCCGATCAGGACCGACAGGCTCGTCCTCCGTGAGCCCGAGGCTCGGGACCGTGCGGCGTTCATCGCGCTGCTCGCCTCGCCAGAGGTGCACACCTACCTCGGTGGCCCCCGGCCGCGTGACGAGCTTGAGCGCGAGATGTCCGGGGCCCCCGAGCGGTGGCCCGGGAGCTTCGTCGTTGATCTCGAAGGATCGATGATCGGCCAGATCCTGCTCAGGAGAGCAACGGGGCACCGCCGCTCCGCTGCCGCTGGGAAAGTCGATCTCGGCTACCTGTTCCAGCCGCGGGCGTGGGGATTCGGGTACGCCGCCGAGGCGTGCGCAGCGGCGCTCGGTTGGCTCGCCGGCGCGCTTCCCGGTGAGCCGGTGGTGCTCACCACCCAGACCGCCAACGCCGGCTCGATGCGTCTCGCGGCGAAGCTGGGGTTCACTGAGGTAGAGCGGTTCGAGGCCTGGGGCGCCGAGCAGTGGCTCGGCATGTGGTTCCCGGTCACACCGCCCCGTTGAGTTTGCGACGGACCCGCCGGCGAGTATCGGCCACGCGGTGGCCATCGCTGAGGGAAGGCCACAGGATCTGGAAACCGACAGGCCGCCGGCTCAGGTCTGGGCCATGTCCACGAACCGCGAGTAGTGGCCCTGGAAGGCCACCGTGATCGTGGCGGTGGGGCCGTTACGGTGCTTGGCCACGATCAGGTCGGCCTCGCCGGCCCGTGGGGACTCCTTCTCGTAGGCGTCCTCGCGGTGCAGCAGGATGACCATGTCGGCGTCCTGCTCGATCGAGCCGGATTCACGGAGGTCGGAGACCATCGGCTTCTTGTCCGTGCGCTGTTCCGGGCCACGGTTCAGCTGGGAGAGCGCGATGACCGGGAGCTCCAGCTCCTTCGCGAGCAGCTTGAGGTTTCGGGACATGTCCGAGACCTCCTGCTGGCGGCTCTCGGCGCGCTTCGAGCCGCCGGACTGCATCAGCTGCAGATAGTCGATGACCACCAGCTTCAGCTCGTTGCGCTGCTTGAGCCGGCGGCACTTCGCGCGGATCTCCATCATCGAGAGGTTCGGCGAATCGTCGATGTACAGCGGCGCGGCGGAGACGTCCGGCATCCGGCGCGCCAGCCGCGTCCAGTCCTCGTCCGTCATGCTGCCGGAACGCATGTGGTGCAGCGCCACCCGCGCCTCGGCGGACAGCAGGCGCATCGCGATTTCGTTGCGCCCCATTTCCAGCGAGAAGATCACGCTCGGCAGGTTGCTCTTGATCGAGCAAGCCCGCGCGAAGTCCAGTGCCAGGGTCGACTTACCCATGGCGGGGCGGGCCGCGATGACGATCATCTGGCCCGGGTGCAGGCCGTTGGTGAGGGAGTCGAGATCGGTGAAGCCCGTCGGCACGCCCGTCATCTGGCCCTGGCGTGAACCGATCGCCTCGATCTCGTCGAGCGCGCCCTCCATGATGTCGCCGAGCGGGAGGTAGTCCTCGCTGGTCCGCTGCTCGGTGACGGCGTAGATCTCCGCCTGGGCGCTGTTGACGATCTCGTCGACATCGCCGTCCGCGGCGTATCCCATCTGCGTGATACGGGTGCCGGCCTCGACCAGCCGGCGCAGCACCGCCCGCTCGTGGACGATCTCGGCGTAATACTCGGCGTTCGCCGCGGTCGGTACGGACTGCACGAGGGTGTGCAGATACGAGGCGCCGCCCACCCGGGCGATCTCGCCCCGCTTGGTCAGCTCCGCGGCGATGGTGATCGGGTCGGCCGGCTCGCCCTTGGCGTAGAGATCGAGGATCGCCTGGTAGACCAGCTCATGGGCGGGACGGTAGAAGTCCTCACCCTTGAGGACCTCGACGACATCCGCGATGGCGTCCTTGGACAGCAGCATGCCGCCGAGCACGGACTGCTCGGCGTCCAGGTCCTGCGGGGGGACCCGCTCGAAGCCGCCGGCCCAACCGCCGTCGTCGTCACGCTCCTGCCGGTCGCCGCGGCCGCGGCCCTTGCCCTCGCCGCGCCGGGAGCGGGCGGACGGCAGCAGGTCGCTGGGACCGGAGTCCGCCCAAGGGTCTTCCATGGGCTCGGGAATGCTCACCCCGGCACCTCCTCCCGTCCGCGACGCGGACCTTGCTGTGCGGTTCTTTCTTACGGCACAGCTCTGACAATCGAGACGCCCGACTCCGGTTACGGCGCGTCGAGTTCGGACGGCTTCTCAGGCCGGAACAGGCGGCGGGTGCCGGACCACGGTAGGCCTGTGGGCACCGTCCGCCAATCTGGTTATCCACAGGCCATGTGGATGACTGGCCCTCAGCTGTGGAGAAGTCCCCGGATCCTGTGCACGGCCCGGGGGAAACTTCTGTGGACAAGCACACAATCACCCCACCCTCACTCGTCTGACCTGCATCTTTCTCATCCATAGGCTGTGGGGGAGAAAAACTTTCCCCAGGTGTGCAAGATCGCTGCAAACGGCACACGGATGAGCACTCCGCACAGCGGAAAGTAAGGACTGCAAGGGGTTTGCATCTCTTACCTGTGGAAGATTAGATTGACCGCATGACACAGGCTCCCGCGACACCGCGACGCACCGTTCGCCGCCATGACCGCGAGATCATCGCCCTCGCCCTGCCGGCCTTCGGCGCCCTGGTCGCGGAACCGCTCTTCGTCATGGCCGACAGCGCCGTCATCGGCCACCTCGGCACCCCCCAACTCGCCGGCCTCGGCATCGCCGCCGCCCTGCTGACCACCGCCGTCTCCGTCTTCGTCTTCCTCGCCTACGCCACCACCGCGGCGGTCGCCCGCAGGGTCGGCGCCGGCGACCTCCCCGCCGCCATCCGCCAGGGCATGGACGGCATCTGGCTCGCGCTGCTGCTCGGCGCCGTCGTGATCGCGGCCGTGCTGCCCGGTGCCCCCTGGCTCGTCGAGGCCTTCGGCGCCTCCGGCACCGCCGCCCCGTACGCCACGACCTACCTGCGGATCAGCGCGCTGGGCATCCCCGCGATGCTCGTCGTGCTGGCCGCCACCGGCGTGCTGCGTGGCCTCCAGGACACCCGGACCCCGCTCTACGTCGCCCTCGGCGGCTTCTCCCTCAACGCCGCGCTCAACATCGGCCTGGTCTACGGCGCCGGCCTCGGCATCGCGGGCTCGGCCTGGGGCACGGTCATCGCCCAGTGCGGCATGGCCGCGGTCTACCTCACCGTCGTCGTCCGCGGTGCACGACGGCACGGCGCCTCGCTGCGCCCCGACGCCGCGGGGATCCGCGCCTCGGCGCAGGCCGGGGTCCCGCTGCTGGTGCGGACGCTCTCGCTGCGCGCCGTGCTGATGATCGCCACCGCCGTCGCCGCCCGGCTCGGCGACGCCGAGGTCGCCGCCCACCAGATCGTGCTCACGCTGTGGTCCCTGCTGGCCTTCGCGCTGGACGCGATCGCCATCGCCGGGCAGGCCATCATAGGCCGCTACCTCGGGGCGGGGGACCGCGAGGGCGCCAGGGCAGCCTGCCGCCGGATGGTCCAGTGGGGCATCGCCGCCGGCCTGGTGCTCGGCCTGCTGGTCGCGCTCGCCCGCCCGCTGTTCATCCCGCTGTTCACCTCCGACCCCGCCGTGGAGGGCCCGCTGCTGGCCACGCTCCTGGTCGTGGCCCTGACCCAGCCGGTCTCCGGCATCGTCTTCATCCTCGACGGCGTGCTGATGGGCGCGGGGGACGGCCCGTATCTCGCCTGGGCCATGGTCGCGACGCTGGCCCTGTTCGCACCGGTCGCGCTGGCCGTGCCGGCCCTCGGCGGCGGACTTGTCACACTGTGGTGGGCAATGACCCTGATGATGACCGCGCGTCTGCTGACCCTGTGGCTGCGCACGCGTTCCGGACGATGGATTGTGACCGGGGCCTCGCGCTGAAGCACCTCCCGTTTACACGCAGCGCGTGTCAATAATGACCCTGTGCGCTCGCTTGCCAGGAAATCCGTGCTGCCCCTGACGTTCGTCGTCATGGTGGCTGCTGCCGTGGTGGGCTACGCCACGGAAGAATCCGGCGTCACCGGCATCAGCAGCGGAAACAGCGGCGGCCGCAGCAGCTTCGGCAAGTCCGGCGAGGGCAGCCAGGACCCGCAGGACCAGGACCCCAAGGCGACGGCGCCGGCCGACGACGGCAATGCGTACACCCCGCGCAGAACCGAGCAGAACGCACGGGTCGGCGCGGTCTTCGAGAAGGACGACTCCGGCGACCACTTCTGCACCGCGAGCGTGGTGCAGAGCCCGGGCAGGAACATGCTCATCACCGCGGCGCACTGTGCCTTCGACAGCGACGCCGGCAGCACGGTCGACGATCTGGTCTTCGCCCCGGACTACCGCAACGGTGACGAGCCCACCGGCCTGTGGAAGGTCAAGAGGGTGATCGTCGACGATCACTGGGCCAAGTCGCAGGACGAGGACTACGACGTCGCCTTCCTCGTGCTCGACAAGAAGAACGGCAAGCAGGTCCAGGACGTCCTGGGCGGCAACACTCTCGGCATAGACCGTGGCTTCGACAACGAAGTGAAGATCACGGGCTATCCCACCAGCCGCAATACGCCGATCTCCTGCCAGAACCGCACCACGAAGTTCAGCGACACCCAGTTGCGCATCCAGTGCACCGACTTCGAGGGCGGCACGAGCGGCAGCCCCTGGCTGGCCGACTACGACCCCAAGAGCCACACCGGCACGGTCATCGGTGTCCTGGGCGGCCACGAAGGCGGCGGCGACGAGGACGACGTCTCCTACGCCGCGTACTTCGGCGAGGACATCGCCAAGCTCTACAAGCACGCCCAGGACGAGGACTGAGAGCGGGCTCCGGCCCGGCCGCCCCACGAGGACCGAACCGGGCAACGGCCCCGGACACGGCGAAGGGCCGCACCCCGGTGACGGGATGCGGCCCTTCGGCGCGGTACTGCGATTACGCGGCGACGACCTCGACGCCGAGCTTCGCAACGACCTCGGCGTGCAGACGCACGGAGATCTGGTGCGCGCCCAGGGTCTTGATCGGCGAGCCGATCTCGACACGGCGCTTGTCGACGTCCGGACCACCGGCAGCCTTGATCGCCGAGGCGACGTCGGCCGGGGTGATGGAGCCGAACAGGCGACCCGCGTCGCCGGCACGCACGGCCAGCTTCACGTTGACGCCCTCGAGCTGGCCCTTGACCTCGTTGGCCTGCTCGATCGTGGCGATCTCGCGGATCTTGCGACCGCGACGGATCTGCTCGACGTCCTTCTCGCCACCCTTGGTCCAGCGGATCGCGAAACCACGCGGAACCAGGTAGTTGCGGGCGTACCCGTCCTTGACGTCAACGACGTCGCCGGCGGTGCCGAGGCCGGAGACCTCGTGGGTGAGGATGATCTTCATGATTCGGTCACCCTTCCCTTATCGCGCGGTGGACGTGTAGGGCAGCAGCGCCATCTCACGGCTGTTCTTCACGGCCGTGGCGACGTCACGCTGGTGCTGGGTGCAGTTGCCGGTGACCCGGCGGGCACGGATCTTGCCACGGTCGGAAATGAACTTCCGCAGCAGGTTCGTGTCCTTGTAGTCCACGTAGGAGATCTTCTCCTTGCAGAACACGCAAACCTTCTTCTTAGGCTTGCGAGCAGGCGGCTTCGCCATTGTCTCTCTCCAATGAGTTCAAGAAGTTTGTGCTGACGCCCTCGCCAGACCCCCGGCCGTTCCGCAGCGCTGTTTCACGTGAAACAGCGCGGGTCGGACCGGCTGCATGGACCTAGAAGGGCGGCTCGTCCGAGTAGCCACCGCCGGAGCTACCGCCCCAGCCACCGCCGCCGCCACCCTGCTGACCGCCGCCGGCCGGGCCACTGGTCGCCCACGGGTCGTCGGCGGGAGCACCGCCGCCGCCCTGCTGGCCGCCGCCGGGGCCGCCGCCCCAACCGCCGCCACCCTGGCCACCGCCCTGCTGACCGCCGCCGAAGCCGCCGCCACCCTGGCCACCACGACCGCTGGTCTTGGTGATCTTGGCCGTGGCGTTCTTCAGGCTCGCGCCCACTTCCTCGACGTCGAGCTCGTAGACCGTGCGCTTCACGCCCTCGCGGTCCTCGTACGACCGCTGCTTGAGGCGGCCCTGGACGACCACGCGGGTACCCCGCGTCAGGGACTCGGCGACGTTCTCGGCCGCCTGACGCCACACCGAGCAGGTGAGGAACAGGCTCTCGCCGTCCTTCCACTCATTGGTCTGACGGTCGAAAGTGCGGGGAGTGGACGCGACGCGGAACTTCGCGACCGCCGCACCGGACGGGGTGAAGCGCAGCTCGGGGTCGTCGACAAGATTGCCGACAACCGTGATGACGGTCTCGCCTGCCATTAGGGGAACCTCTCGGCGGGTGTGCTGCTGGCTGCTGGTGTTGCTGCTACTCGGACCCGGTTACCGCTGGCGCTGTCGCGCTCAGTGGGTCTCGGGACGGAGAACCTTGGTCCGGAGGACCGACTCGTTCAGGTTCATCTGACGGTCGAGCTCCTTGACGACCGCAGGCTCGGCCTGCAGGTCGATGACCGAGTAGATGCCCTCGGGCTTCTTCTTGATCTCGTACGAGAGACGACGACGGCCCCAGGTGTCGACCTTCTCGACCTTTCCGTTGCCCTCACGGACGACGGAGAGGAAGTTCTCGATCAGCGGGGAGACAGCGCGCTCCTCGAGATCGGGGTCGAGGATGACCATCACCTCGTAGTGACGCATGTGGAACCCACCTCCTTTGGACTCAGCGGCCACGGTCGTTCCGTGGCAGGAGGGTCGTATGCGTTTCCGCGCCGGGTCCGACCGGTCATCCGGACAGACATAGGCGCAGACCGTACAGAGTACCTGCCTCGAGCCTTCCGGTTGAAATCCGGCCGGTACACCCCCCAATCTGGAACACAACGGGTGTGAGCGGCGTTACAGTGCGCCGCCCTGTCATCGGAGGTGCCGCATGGCACAGGCAAGGACCCAGCGCAATCTGCTCTCGCTGCTCAACAGCGACGGCAAGGACCATCCCGTCGAGAACACGCTCGCGATCGTGACCGTGGTATTCGGCGCGATCGCCGTCTTCACCACGCTCTCTCCCAGCCTGCACCTCATCAGCTCCTGGGTCGGCCTGATCGGTATCGGTACCGGCCTGTGGGGCCAGTTCATCTCCTCGACGACGGGCGAACGCTTCCTGTTGATCATCGGCCTCGGGGCCTCGGCCGTGGGCTTCTATCTCGGCCTGGCGCACGGCGGCCTTTTCGGCGGCGTGATCGGCTAGCGACGCCGTACGGGCCCCTGAGCTGTGCGGCATATGGGGTCCGTGGCCGTACGGCCCAGTCGGGGCGCTCCACGGTCACAGTAGGCTTCGGCGCGAGAGCCGGAGCCCCGACCATGGGGACACACCTGCCGAGGAGCGCCCCGCATGAGCCTGACCCTGAGGACCATCAGCCGTGAGCAGCATCTGGCGTATATCCAGAGCCTGCCCGCGGCAAGCCACATGCAGGTTCCGGCCTGGGCGGACGTGAAGGCCGAATGGCGGGCGGAGAGCCTGGGCTGGTTCGACGCGAGCGGCAAGATGGTCGGCGCGGGCCTGGTGCTCTACCGCCAGGTCCCCAAGGTCAAGCTCTACCTGGCGTACCTCCCCGAGGGGCCGGTCATCAACTGGCATTCGCCGAACCTGGAGGACTGGCTGCAGCCGATGCTGAGGCACCTCAAGCAGCAGGGCGCCTTCACCGTGAAGATGGGCCCGCCGGTCATCATCCGCCGCTGGGACGCCCAGGCCATCAAGGCCGGCATCCAGAACCCGGATGTGAAGCGCCTGCGGGACGTCGAGGCGACGCACATCGAGCCGCGCGCCTTCGAGGTGGCCGACAAGCTGCGCCGCATGGGCTGGCAGCAGGGTGAGGACGGCGGCGCCGGCTTCGCCGACGTCCAGCCCCGCTACGTCTTCCAGGTGCCGCTGGCCGACCGCTCCCTGGAGGAGGTCCACAAGGGCTTCAACCAGCTGTGGCGCCGCAACATCAAGAAGGCCGAGAAGGCCGGCGTCGAGGTCGTCCAGGGCGGCTACGACGACCTGGCCGAATGGCAGCGTCTCTACGAGATCACCGCGGTGCGTGACCAGTTCCGGCCGCGGCCGCTCAGTTACTTCCAGCGCATGTGGACGGCCCTCAACTCCGAGGACCCCAATCGCATGCGGCTCTACTTCGCGCGCCACAACGGCGTGAACCTTTCCGCGGCGACGATGCTCGTGGTCGGCGGGCACGTCTGGTACTCCTACGGCGCCTCCGACAACATCGGCCGCGAGGTCCGCCCCTCGAACGCCATGCAGTGGCGGATGCTCCAGGACTCCTACGCGCTCGGCGCCTCGGTCTACGACCTCCGCGGCATCAGCGACTCGCTGGACGAGAACGACCACCTCTTCGGCCTGATCCAGTTCAAGGTCGGCACGGGCGGGCAGGCAGCGGAGTACCTCGGCGAGTGGGACTTCCCGCTCAACAAGCTTCTGCACAAGGCGTTCGATATGTACATGGCACGCCGCTGATCCGCTTCACCGCACCGTTGGTACCTCTGACACACCGCAGCTACGAGAAAGGTTCCGGGCCCGGCCATGGCGCTCACCCTCTACGTCGACACCGCGCGCTGGCGGGCGCATCAGCAGAGCGTTCTCCAGCAGTTCCCCGGGCTCGTCCCGGTCTGCAAGGGCAACGGCTACGGCTTCGGCCATGAGCGCCTCGCCGACGAGGCGACCCGCCTGGGCGCCGACATCCTCGCGGTCGGGACCACCTACGAGGCGGCCCGAATCAAGGACTTCTTCAGCGGCGACCTGCTCGTCCTGACGCCGTTCCGCCACGGCGAGGAGCCGGTGCCGCTGCCCGACCGGGCGATCCGCTCGGTCTCCTCCGTCGAGGGCGTCGGTGGCCTGGTCGGCGCCCGCGTGGTCATCGAGGTCATGAGCAGCATGAAGCGCCATGGCGTCAAGCCGGAGGACCTGCCGAAGCTGGCAACGGCCATCGAGGACGTCCGCCTCGAGGGCTTCGCGATCCACCTGCCCCTGGACCGCACCGACGGGTCGGACGCGGTCGAGGAGGTCATCGGCTGGATGGACCGGCTGCGTGCCGCCCGTCTGCCCCTGCACACCATGTTCGTCAGCCACCTCAAGGCCGATGAACTCGCCCGTCTCCAGCAGCAGTTCCCGCAGACGCGGTTCCGCGCGCGGATCGGTACCCGGCTGTGGCTGGGCGACCACGAGGCCACCGAGTACCGCGGTGCGGTGCTCGACGTCACCCGGATCGCCAAGGGCGAGCGCTTCGGCTACCGCCAGCAGAAGGCAGCCTCGGACGGCTACCTGGTCGTGGTCGCCGGCGGCACTTCGCACGGCGTCGGCCTGGAGTCGCCCAAGGCGCTGCACGGCGTGATGCCGCGCGCCAAGGGCGTGGCGCGGGCCGGCCTGGCCACCGTCAACCGCAACCTCGCGCCCTATGTGTGGGCCGGGAAGCAGCGCTGGTTCGCGGAGCCGCCGCACATGCAGGTGTCGATCCTGTTCGTACCGGGGGATGCCCCGCAGCCGCAGGTCGGCGAGGAGCTGGTGGCCCATCTGCGCCACACCACCACGCAGTACGACCGCCTCATGGACCGCTGAGCCGGACGCAGTCCGCTCCGGACGGATCAAGGGCCCGGCGCCGCAGAGATCTCCTGCGGCGCCGGGCCCTTGGCACGCTGTTCGGCCGGCTTCCGGCTCACTCCCGTACGGCGCCCCAGCGCACCCGTGGCGCCGCCTCGAAGTGCACCGCGTGCCGGGGCTGCTGGTGTGTCCTCCCGAGCACGAAGGCATCGGCGCTGCGGTCCAGGACGCCGCCCGAGGGGTCGTCGTCCCCGTCCCTGCGGACCACATCGCGCTCCGGCAGCCAGATGTCCCGTACGACCACGGCACACAGGTAGAGCGTGCCCAACAGGTGCAGGACGATGGCCAGTTGGTACCCCTCCGTGGGGAGCCCCTGGTGCTTGTCGCCGTTGCCCGTGTAGGCGAGGTACATCCAGATCCCCAGGAAGTACATGACCTCGCAGGCCTGCCAGATCAGGAAGTCCCGCCAGCGCGGCCGGGCCAGCGCGGCGAGCGGGATCAGCCACAGGACGTACTGCGGCGAGTAGACCTTGTTGGTGAGGATGAACAGCGCGACGACCAGGAACGCCAGCTGGGCGAAGCGCGGCCGGCGCGGCGCGTGGAGGGTCAGCAGGCCGATGCCGGCGCAGCCGAGGATCATCAGCAGCGTGGCGTAGGTATTGGCGTTCTCCAGGGGGTTCCCGGTGCGCTGCGAGATCAGCAGCCAGACCGAGCCGAAGTCGATGGGCCGTTCCTGGCTGAACGTGTAGAACTTCGCCCAGCCCTCCCGGATGTGGAATCCCGTGGCGTCGTGCGTGATCATCACCGGGAGGTTCACCACCAGCCACGACACCACGGCGCCGGTCGCCACCTTCCGGTACGCGCGCCAGGCTCCCGCACGCCAGCACAGCACCAGCAGGGGGCCCAGCAGCAGCACGGGATACAGCTTCGCCGCGGTGGCCAGCCCGAGGAGGACACCGGCCGCCAGCGGGCGGCTGCGGGACCACATCAGCATTCCCGCGGCAGTCAGGGCGATCGCCAGCAGGTCCCAGTTGATGGTGGCGGTGAGGGCGGCGGCGGGCGCCAGAGCGACGAGGAGGCCGTCCCAGGGACGCCGCCGGTGGGTGCGGGTCACGCATACGGCGACCACGACGGCGCAGATCATCAGCATGCCGGCGTTGACCAGCCAGTAGATCTGTTCGCGCTGCTGGATGCCGCCCGAGTGCGGGGTCATCCAGGAGGCGACCTCCATGAAGAGACCGGTGAGCACCGGGTACTCGAGATACTCCATGTCGCCCGGCAGCCGGTCGAAGTACGGGATCAGCCCATCGGCGAAGCCCCGCCCCGCATAGAGGTGGGGGATGTCGGAGTAGCAGGCGTGGGTGTACTGGCTCGTGGCGCCGAAGAACCAGCCGCCGTTGTAGCAGGGGAGCTTCTGCACCATACCGAGCGCGAACATACCGAGGGCGACCAGCGCGATGACCCGTACCGGTGTCAGCCAACTCGTTCCGAGCAGTGCGTGCCGGCCGATCGGTCCTCCGATCAGCTCGCTGCCGGCCGCCGCCACCTCATCCCGCTCCGTCGGCCGCACCGACTCGTCCCGTCGCACGCTCGTCATGGCCCCATCCTGCCGTACGACCTTGTGGCGAAGACGGCGAAGCCCCCGCCCGGACAATCCGGGCGGGGGCTTCGTGGCTCCCGGTGTTTCACGTGAAACCTTCAGCGTTTCACGTGAAACGGTCGGTGCTCATCAACCGGTCGGGCCGCCGAACCAGCCGCCGCCGGTCGCGTCCGTCGGGTCGGGCGTCGGACTGGTGCCTCCGGTGCCGCCGCCCGGTCCGCCGGGCCCACCGTTGGCGCCTCCATTGCCTCCGCCGCCGTTACCGGCGCCACCGCTGTTCTTGCAGTTGATGTCCCAGGGAGAGCAGGAGTCCGAGGGGCTGGGGCTGGGAGAGTTCGTCGGGGGAGCGGACTTGCTGGGCGTCCCCGACGGAGAGCTCGACGGCGTGTCCGACGGCGTGGGGGTCGGCGTCGGAGTCGGCATGCCCTCCTCGTCCACCCGGTCCCCGATGGGCGTGGCGGGCTGGAAGTCCACCGGCGTGACGCCCTTCATCGCCTGCAGCATGTACTCGGTCCACACCTCGGTGGGCAGCGCACCACCATGGATCGAGTCGAAGCCACCGACGCCGTTCATGGACAGCTGACGCGGGTTCTGGGCGTCCTCACGGAACATCGTGACGGACGTCGACAGCTGCTTGGTGTAGCCGACGAACCAGGCCGACTTGTTCTCGTCGGTGGTACCGGTCTTGCCCGCGGCCGGCATGCCCAGCCGCCTGGCTTCCTTCGCGGTGCCGTTCTGGATGACGTTCTTCAGCACCTTGGTCACGTTGTTGGCGATGTTGGAATCCATGCCGGTCTCGGGCGTGGGCTTGTCGAAGCCCTTCAGGTCCTCGCCCTCGAACGTCACCTTGGTCACCGAATACGGCTCGACCTTCGTCCCCGAAGCGGCGAACGTGGCATAGGCGTCGGCCATCCGGATCGCGCTCGGCGTGGAGGTGCCCAGTGCGAACGACGGGTTCAGGTTCTTGTCGAAGCTGGCCGGCGCGATGCCCGCCGCCTGAGCCATGTCCCGGACCTTGCTCATCCCGACATCCATGCCGAGCTGCACGAACGGGGTGTTGACGGACTGCTCCATCGCCTTGGTCAAGGGGATGTAGCCCCAGGGGTGGTTGCTCTCGTTCTCCTGGTAGAAGACCGAGTTGTCCCGCTTCCGGACGAAGTTGCCTTGCGCGTCCTTCACCTTGAGGTGGTCATCGCCGTTGTACCGGCTGTCCGGTGAGATCGGCTGGCCCTCGCTCTTGGCCGTTCCGTACTTCATCGACGCCGCGAGCACGAACGGCTTCCAGGTCGAGCCGACCGGCACACCGAAGGTGTCGGCGTTGTTGCTGAAGTGGCCCTTGTCGTAGCCCTCACCGCCGTACAGGGCGACGATCTTGCCGTCTCCCGGTACCACCGAGGCCCCACCGAACTGGACGTATTTGTCCTTCGCGCGCTTCTTGGGATCGATGTACCGCTTGTCGACCTTCTTGACCGCGGTCTCGAGCTGGTTGGTCCGCTTCTCGTCGAAGGTCGTCCGGATCGTGTAGCCGCCCTTGTCGAACTGCGCCTCACTGAGCCCGGAGTGCTTGAGCACGTACTTCTTCGAGGTGTCCATCATGTAGCCGATCTGGCCGCTCTTGCTGGCGACCGGCTTCGGCAGCTTCGGCTTGGGGAACTTCCCGCGGTAGGAGTCCCGCTGCGCCTTCGACATGAGGTGGTTGTCGACCTCGCGGTCGAGGATCCAGGACCAGCGCGCCTCGGCACGCTTGGTGTTCGCCGCCCGGGTGGCCCCCGGGCTGGTACCGCCCGCGGGGTCGTACAGGTCCGCGCCCTTGAGCACGGTGGCCAGGAAGGCGCTCTGGTCCGGCTTCAGCTTGTCGGCGTCCACGCCGTAGTACGCCTGAGCCGCCGCCTGGATGCCGTAGGCGCCGCGGCCGTAGTAGCTGGTGTTGAGGTATCCCTGGAGGATCTGGTCCTTGTTCTTCGACCAGCCGACCTTGATCGCGATGAACAGTTCCTTGAACTTGCGGTCCAGGGTCTGCTGCTGGCTCAGCATCGCGTTCTTCACATACTGCTGCGTGATCGTCGATCCGCCCTGGGTCTCGCCGCCCTTGGCCATGTTGAACACGGCACGCGCGATACCCATCGGGTCCACACCCGAGTCCGTGCGGAACGAGGCATTTTCCGCAGAGATCGCCGCATTCTGCATCGAACGCGGAATTTCATTGATCGTGACGTTCTGCCGGTTCGTCTCTCCGTCACGCGCCATGACCTTGCCATTGGCCCAGAGATAGACATTGTTCTGCGATTTGGCGGCCAGGCTCTCGTCGGGAACCTGCACCACGGCCAGCGCGACTCCGGAAACGCCGACGATCAGCCCTATGAAGCCGACGCTCAGGCTGGCGACCTGCTTCCAGGACGGCACGAAGCGCTGCCACCCGGTGCGGTGCGCACGCGGGTAGTCGATCAGTCGCTTCTTGGCCGGCTTCCCGCCACCGCGACCGCGGCCCTCGGGGCCACCGCCGCCGCCACCGCGCCGGCCTCCGCCACCGCGGCCACGGCCGCCGCCACCGTCACCGGAGGCCGAATCGGAGGCCTCGGACGCCCTTCGACGCCCACGCTGGGCGGCTCTGCGGGCCTCGGCACGCCCGCCCTGCCGCGGCTCGGGACCGTATGACTCGGAGGGAGAGGCAGAACTGACAGCCGAGCCACGCGAAGGGGCGCCTCGGCGCCCCGGTGGCTGCTGTGCGGCGCGTCGGGCCGCGGCACGTCCGCCACTCTGCGGCTGTGGCGGTTTGCGACGGTGCTCGCTCATGGAACGAATACTCCTCGGGCAGGCGCGCTATCTCGTCGCCTGAAGGCGGCAGTTGTCTTCAGGTCCCCCCGGATGTGCGGCTCGCTCCTAGGTTCGAGCCGCACTACACCGAGGACGGGGACGTCAGATATAGGCCCACGGTTCCCGGCAGTCTGCATGCCGCACAGACTACGCACGACCAAAACCTGCCCAGTGTTGAAATTCACTCCAAATCAGTCAGGTTGAGTAGCACGAATCGGTGATGTGACGCCGTTCACCATCCCCCCTCTTGTTCCGCCCCGGCGGCCGTTCTATCGTCTGGATGTATCGAGTCGATACATCAGCGCGACATAAAGAACGCACAGACCAGGGAGGCGGAGGATGAGCAGACGTTCCGGCATCCTTGAGTTCGCCGTCCTCGGCCTGCTCCGCGAATCCCCGATGCACGGCTACGAGCTGCGGAAACGGCTCAACACGTCGCTCGGGGTCTTCCGTGCGTTCAGCTACGGCACCCTCTACCCCTGCCTCAAGGCGCTGGTCGCCAACGGCTGGCTCATCGAGGAGACCGAGGGCGCTGCGGAGGGCGTACCGGCCGCGGCCCTGACAGGGCGCCGAGCCAAGATCGTCTACCGATTGACCGCAGCGGGCAAAGAGCACTTCGAGGAGCTGCTCGCGCACTCCGGGCCGGACGCCTGGGAGGACGAACACTTCGGCGTCCGCTTCGCCTTTTTCGGCCAGACGTCGCGGGACGTGCGGATGCGCGTGCTGGAAGGCCGCCGCAGCCGCCTGGAGGAGCGCCTCGAGCGGATGCGCACCTCCCTGGCCAGGTCCCGCGAGCGGCTGGACGACTACACCCTCGAGCTGCAGCGGCACGGCATGGAGTCCGTGGAGCGCGAAGTCCGCTGGCTGAACGAGCTCATCGAAAGTGAGCGTGCCGGGCGCGATCAGCGCGCACCGGGTTCCGCAGCACAGGAGCGCAACCACCAGTCAGGAGATACGGGCGGCCTGCCCCGGCACCGGGGTGGTACCCGGCCGGATCCGTCCGATGACACCACCACATGAGGTTCCGTCGTGCGGAGCCTCATCGAGATCACAGGGAGCAACCGGAATGGGTTCGGTTCGCGTAGCCATCGTCGGCGTGGGCAACTGCGCCGCCTCGCTGGTACAGGGCGTCGAGTACTACAAGGACGCCGACCCGAAGAGCCGCGTGCCCGGCCTCATGCACGTGCAGTTCGGCGACTACCACGTGCGTGACGTCGAGTTCGTGGCCGCCTTCGACGTCGACGCCAAGAAGGTCGGGCTCGACCTCGCGGATGCCATCGGCGCCAGCGAGAACAACACCATCAAGATCTGCGACGTGCCGAATGCCGGCGTGACGGTCCAGCGCGGCCACACCCACGACGGCCTGGGCAAGTACTACCGCCAGACCATCGAGGAGTCCACCGAGGCCCCGGTCGACGTCGTCCAGGTCCTCAAGGACAAGCAGGTCGACGTCCTGGTCTGCTACCTCCCCGTCGGCTCCGAGGACGCGGCGAAGTTCTACGCGCAGTGCGCCCTCGACGCCAAGGTCGCCTTCGTCAACGCCCTCCCGGTGTTCATCGCCGGCACCAAGGAGTGGGCGGACAAGTTCACCGAGGCCGGCGTCCCGATCGTCGGTGACGACATCAAGTCGCAGGTCGGTGCCACGATCACGCACCGCGTGATGGCCAAGCTCTTCGAGGACCGGGGCGTCATCCTGGACCGCACGATGCAGCTGAACGTCGGCGGCAACATGGACTTCAAGAACATGCTCGAGCGCGAGCGCCTGGAGTCCAAGAAGATCTCCAAGACGCAGGCCGTCACCTCCCAGATCCGGGACCGTGAGCTGGGCGAGGACAACGTCCACATCGGCCCCTCGGACTACGTGGCCTGGCTGGACGACCGCAAGTGGGCCTACGTCCGGCTCGAGGGCCGCGCCTTCGGTGACGTTCCGCTGAACCTGGAGTACAAGCTCGAGGTGTGGGACTCCCCGAACTCCGCGGGTGTCATCATCGACGCCCTGCGCGCCGCGAAGATCGCCAAGGACCGGGGCATCGGTGGCCCGATCCTCTCCGCGTCCTCGTACTTCATGAAGTCGCCGCCGGTGCAGTACTTCGACGACGAGGCACGGGAGAACGTCGAGAAGTTCATCAACGGTGAGGTCGAGCGCTGAGACGCCCCACGCCGCTCCCCCGCAGGCCCCCGGGTATTCCACCCGGGGGCCTGCGGGCTGTGTGAGGCTGTGCCTCATGCATGCGGTGCGCGCCCTGTCCGTCTTACTCCGGCTACGCGACTTCCGTTCGCTCCTCGCCGCACGGCTCCTGTCCCAGGCGGCCGACGGGGTGTTCCAGGTCGCCCTGGCGACGTTCGTCGTCTTCTCGCCCGAGAAACAGGCCTCGCCCGCGGCCATCGCCTCCGCCATGGCGATCCTGCTGCTGCCGTACTCGCTCCTCGGGCCGTTCACCGGTGTCCTCCTCGACCGCTGGCGCCGCCGTCAGGTCCTGCTGTACGGCAACCTGCTGCGGACCGTGCTGGCCATGGTGACCGCGGGGCTGGTCGCGTCGGAGGTCCCGGACTGGCTGTTCTACGCCTCGGCCCTGTCCGTGACGGCCGTGAACCGCTTCGTCCTGGCCGGTCTCTCGGCCGCGCTCCCCCGAGTGGTCAACGGTGAGCAGCAGCTGGTCATGGCCAACTCCCTCGCCCCCACCGCCGGGACGCTCGCCGCGACGGCCGGCGGCGGGCTCGCCTTCGCCATCCGACTGGCGGGCTCGGACGTGGACGCGTTCGTCGTACTCCTCGCCGCGGCCCTCTACTTCTGTTCGGCCCTCACCTCACTGCGGATGACACCGCAACTGCTCGGACCGGATGACGCACGCCTCCAACCCCACCTGCGGGAAGCCCTGTTGAGCACGGTGCGCGGTCTTGCGGAAGGGCTGCGCCATCTCGCCGAGCGGCGCACCGCGGCGCGTGCGCTGACCGCGATGACCCTGATCCGGTTCTGCTACGGGGCCCTGACGGTCATGGTGCTGATGCTGTGCCGGTACTCCTGGTCCGACACCGCGTCCGAGGGCCTGGCACTGCTCGGGATCACCCTCGCGGTGTCCGGCGGGGGGTTCTTCGCCGCCGCTGTCGTCACGCCCTGGGCCGTCACACGGCTCACCGCGTTCGGCTGGATCGTCTGCTGTGCCGCCCTGGGCGCCGTGCTGGTCCCGACCCTGGGGCTGTTCTTCACGCCGGGCCCGATGCTGGCGGCCGCGTTCGTGCTCGGCCTCAGCACCCAGGGGACCAAGATCTCGACGGACACCATCGTCCAGTCGTCCGTGGACGACGCCTTCCGTGGCCGGGTCTTCGCCCTGTACGACGTCCTGTTCAACGTCGCCTTCGTCGGCGCCGCCGCCGTCGCCGCGCTCATGCTGCCTCCGGACGGACGGTCCGTCGCGCTGCTGGGCGTGGTGACCGTGCTGTACGCGCTGGTGGCCGTGATGGTTGTCCGCTTCGGCCGGGGTGAGAGGCCCTCCCCGGTGCGGTGAACGCCTCGGCCTCTGCGGCAGGGACTGCGGACCGGATACCTTACGGGCGTCCTACACGCGTCTGACGCACCAAAACCGGGGGATCCCATGACCACGCCGCCTCATCAGGGCGCGCATCCGTACGGCCAGGCGCCATACGGTCAGCAGCCCTATGGACAGCCGCCCTACGGGCAGAGTCCCTATCCGCAGGCGCCGGCGCCGCACCCTTCCTACGGTCCGCCGCAGGGTGGCTACGGCCACCCCACGCAGCCGCAGGCTCCCTACGGACAGCAGCCGCAGCCCGGTTACCCCTTGGCCCCGCAGCAGCCGTTCATGCAGGGCGGACCTCCCGTACCGCCGCCGCGGCCCGCCAAGCGTTCCGCCCGGACCGTCCTGCGGGGCATCGGGCTCGTCATCGGGCTGATCGTCATCGCAGTCGCGTGGATCAGCAGCATGGATGACGCGGAGTCCGCCGAGGTCGGCGACTGCGTGCACAAGTCCAGCAGCTCGCTCGATGACGGCCTCGAGGTGGTGGACTGCGGGACCTCGAAGGCCCAGTACAAGGTGACCGCCGTGCACAACGGCACCACGGACACCTCGGTGTGCCCCGCGGGTCAGCCGGCCTACGTCAAGGAAACGCACCGTCGCCGGCGTGCCGACACCGCCATGGTGCTCTGCCTGACCGCCGCGAAGTAACCGGCCTGGCGCCGGAAAGACGAGGAGCGGTGTTTCACGTGAAACACCGCTCCTCTCCTCGTTTCACGTGAAACATGGCCGTGGACCGACCGCGCGTTTCACGTGAAACTTCAGCTCTGGGTGGCCCACCATTCCTTCAACGCGGCGATGGCCGCCTCACGGTCCATGGGGCCGTGCTCCAGCCGGAGCTCCAGCATCTGCTGGTACGCCTTGCCGACCTCGGGCCCCGGGCGAATGCCCAGGATCTTCATGATCTCGTTGCCGTCGAGATCCGGTCGGATCGCTTCCAGCTCTTCCTGTTCCTGCAGCCGCGCGATGCGCTCCTCGAGCCCGTCGTAGGCACGGGACAGGGCACCGGCCTTGCGCTTGTTGCGGGTGGTGCAGTCCGAGCGCGTGAGCTTGTGCAGCCGCTCCAACTGCGGGCCGGCATCCCGCACGTACCGGCGGACCGCGGAGTCCGTCCACTCGCCCGTCCCGTAGCCGTGGAAGCGCAGGTGGAGCTCCACCAGCCGCGAGACGTCCTTGATCATGTCGTTGGAATACTTCAGCGCGGTCATCCGCTTCTTGGTCATCTTCGCTCCCACCACCTCGTGGTGGTGGAAGGAGACCCGGCCGTCCTGCTCGAAGCGCCGCGTCCTGGGCTTGCCGATGTCGTGCAGCAGGGCCGCCAGCCGCAGCACAAGATCGGGACCGTTCTCCTCGAGGTCGATCGCCTGCTCCAGGACCGTCAGCGAATGCTCGTAGACGTCCTTGTGGCGGTGATGCTCGTCACTCTCCAGCCGCAGCGCGGGCAGCTCGGGCAGCACCTGGTCGGCCAGGCCCGATTCGACGAGCAGCCGCAGCCCCTCGCGCGGATGCGGCGCAAGGATCAGCTTGTTCAGCTCGTCCCGCACACGCTCCGCGGAGACGATCTCGATGCGGTCCGACATCGCCTTCATGGCGGCGATGACCTCGGGAGCGACCTCGAAGTCCAGCTGGGCGGCGAAGCGGGCCGCACGCATCATCCGCAGCGGATCGTCGGAGAACGACTCCTGCGGCGTCCCCGGCGTCCGCAGCACGCGGGCCGCCAGGTCCTCCAGACCGTCGTGCGGGTCGACGAACTCCTTCTGCGGCAGCAGCACCGCCATGGCGTTCACCGTGAAGTCCCGGCGGGCCAGATCCTGCTCGATGGAGTCCCCGTACGACACCTCCGGCTTGCGGGAAGTGCGGTCGTATGCCTCCGAGCGGTAGGTCGTGACCTCGATGTCGAACGTGTCCTTCTTGCAGCCGACCGTCCCGAAGGCGATACCGACTTCCCAGACCGCGTCGGCCCAGGGCCGGACGATCTTGAGGACGTCCTCGGGGCGGGCATCGGTGGTGAAGTCGAGGTCATTGCCGAGCCGGCCCAGCAGCGCGTCCCGGACCGAGCCGCCGACCAGGGCAAGCGTGAACCCGGCCTCCTGGAATCGACGGGCCAGGTCATCCGCGACGGGGGACACCCGCAGCAGCTCGCTCACGGCACGGCGCTGGACGTGGTTCAGCGCGTTCGTCGACTGCGGGGTCCGCTCGGAGAGCGGGGCGGGGTGATCATTGTTGGCGTTCGGCACAACAAAACAGGGTACGTGGCCGCGCAGCCCCCAGGCGTCACGTAATAAAGGGGACAGGCGGGGCGGACCGCCCTCTGCGCCGCCATCATGTGGAGCAGTCCCTGGCACTCCGGCCCGGCGCACCTCGTTACCATTCGTGGACGCACATTCCGAACGACCACAGACGACGACGAGGGACGGGCGAGCGCGTGGCCGAGGCGGCAGGGTTCCAGGCGACTGAACGGCCGCGTGGTCGATGGCTGCGAAGGACTGTGACACTGCTCACCGGAGTGCTCCTTGTCGTGGGGCTGCTCCAGGTGCCGCACGCTTCCACCGCTCAGGCAGCCCCCACCGGCTCCCGCACGGTCGATGTGACGATCGACTCCATGTCCCCGCCCACGCCGTCCGGGGACGACACGGTCACCGTCTCCGGCACGCTGATCAACGACGGCCGCAGCACGATCACCGACGCCAAGGTCGCCATGCACCGCGGCAGCGCGATCGGCGGCCGCAGCTCCATCGAGAGCCTGTCCCGCCGCACCGGCTATCTGGCGGGCGCGGACGGCGAAGCGGTCAAGGGCCACACGGAGAAGATCGACAAGCTGGAGCCAGGCGTCAGCCAGCCCTTCAGCCTCAGCGTCCCGGTCAAGGATCTCGACCTCAGCAAGGACGGGGTGTACCAGCTCGGTATCTCTCTGTCAGGACGCTCCGCGTCCGCGCCGTACGGGCAGGTCCTCGGTTTCGACCGGACGTTCCTCCCCTGGCAGGAGTCCGACAGCGCGAAGAAGACGCAGCTCACGTACATGTGGCCGCTGATCTCCTCCACGCACCTCACCGCGGAGACCGACGCCGACGCCCAGCAGACGCCGGTCTTCCGCGATGACGACCTCGCCGCCGAGCTGGCGCCCGGTGGCCGGCTGCAGCAGATGGTCTCGCTCGCCAAGAACCTCCCGGTGACCTTCGTCATCGATCCCGACCTGCTCGCGACGGTCGACGCGATGACCAAGTCGTACCGGGTGAACGGGCCGGACGGGCCCATGGGCAAGAACCAGGCGGTCGCCAAGCAGTGGCTGCACGAGCTCGAGGAAGCGGCCAAGACGCACCAGGTGGTCGCACTGCCCTTCGCCGACCCCGACCTGGCATCCCTGGCCCACCACGGCAAGGGCGTGCCCAGCGCGCTCAGCCACCTCGGGCCGGCCACCGATCTCGCCGACAAGACCGTGGACACGATCCTCGGCGTCAAACCGCGCACGGACTTCGCCTGGCCCGTCGACGGCGCCATCGACTCCTCCATCGTCGACGTCGCGACCTCGGCCGGCGCACACAACGTGATCACCCGCAGCGACAGCCTGCGCGAGGCCGGCGGGCTGTCCTACACCCCGACGGCCGCCCGGCCCATCGGCGGCGGCAATACCGCCGTCGTCGCGGACGCCCAGCTCTCGCGGGCCTTCGAAGGCGATATGTCGAAGGCGGGAAACACCGCCCACGCGGTCCAGGAGTTCCTCGCCCAGACCGAGATGATCAACCTGGAGGACCCCGGCCGGCAGCGCAGCATCGTCGTCGCGCCGCAGCGCATGCCCACGGTCAGCCAGGCCCAGGCGATGGCCACGGCGCTGCGGGACCTCAAGCAGTCCGGCCGCTGGACCCAGCCGCTGAGCCTCAGCGGCGCCGCCAAGGCCAAGCCCGACCGCGCGGCCACCCGCCACGTCCCGAGCGGCAACTCCTACCCGTCCTCGCTGCGCCGCCAGGAGCTCCCCACGGATGCCTTCCGGCAGATCCAGGGCACCCAGGACGCGCTGGACGACTACCAGGTGATCCTGGCCCACCCGGAGCGCGTGGTGACGCCGTTCGGCAACGCCATAATGCGGGAGATGTCGACGCAGTGGCGGGGCAACCCCACCGGTGCCAAGGCGTTCCGCCACTCGGTGCGCAGCTACCTCGACGGCCTGACCAAGAAGGTGCACCTGATCCAGAAGTCGGAGGCCACGCTCTCCGGGCGCAGCGCCACGATTCCGGTGACGGTCCAGAACAACCTGGTCCAGGGCGTCCGGGACATGAAGCTGAAGCTGACCTCCTCGCAGCCCAACCGACTGGACGCGGGGAAGACGCAGACGATCACGGTGGACGGCGGACACAGCCAGTCCTTCAAGTTCGACACCACCGCGAACGCGAACGGCCGGGCCTGGGTGACCGCCCAGCTCTACACCTCGGACGGAAAGCCCTACGGTGAGCCCATGACGTTCCAGGTGAACGTCACGGAGATCACCGCGACGGTGATGCTCGTCATCGCGGGCGGCGTGCTGCTGCTCGTCCTCGCCGGCGTCCGGATCTACCTCCAGCGCAAGCGGGCAGCCGGCCGGCGGGCCGAGGACGGGACCGACGGAGACGGCACCGACGGCGATTCAGGCACGGACGGCGACAACGGCGGCACGGACGGCGACCAGCCCGAGCAGCCGAGTGACCCCACGCCGGACACCGGTTCGGAAAGCTCCGACCCGTCCGGCTCAGGTGAGAAAGTGGACCGTTGATAGATGGCGGGGCCGGATGGCCGGCGACGGATGAGGTGGGGCAGCGATGAATGCGCCGTACGACGGTGACCGGGGCCGGGGCGCCAATGGCGACCCCAACGGGCCGGTCCCTCCGACGCCCCCGTTGCCCGCGGACCAGGACCCCTACGTCCAGGACGCCTACCGCAACGATCCACACCGCGCACAGCACCCGACGGCACAGGACCCGGTGGCCGAGGCGTTCCACGACCGCGCCGTGCACCCGCCGCAGGACCAGCCCACGCAGCCGCTCTACCCGCAGCCTGCCGCCGGCCGGCACACCCCCGATCAGCAGCGCTGGGCCACCCCTCCGCCCTCGGATCCGCAGGGGCCCGCCCGCAATCTCCCCTACGGCGATGCCGCCGCGACCACCCAGTTCGTGGGCGTCGACGACCTGATGACCCAGGCCGCCCAGGACCACCCCGAGCCGGATGCCTTCGCGCATCTCTACCGGGACCAGCAGCACTACGAGTCCCAGCACCCCGCAGCACCCGTGGCTGCGGGCCCGGAGGCCGTACCGCCCCAGCCCGTGCCGGAACCGGAGCCCGCCCCCGTGGCGGCGGCCGGCAAGCAGTCCGGTGGCCGCGCCTCCGGCCTGCTCAAGTCCAGCGCGGTGATGGCCGCCGGCACGATGGTGTCCCGTCTGACGGGCTTCGTCCGCTCGGCGCTGATCGTCGCGGCGCTCGGCGGCGCGGTCCTCGGTGACTCCTGGCAGGTCGCCTACCAGCTCCCGACCATGATCTTCATCCTGACCATCGGCGGCGGTCTGAACTCCGTCTTCGTGCCGCAGCTGGTGCGCGCCATGAAGGAGGACGACGACGGCGGCGAAGCCTACGCCAACCGGCTGCTGACGCTGGTCGTCGTGGTCCTCGGCGTGCTGACCGTGCTGGCCGTCGTGGCCGCGCCGCTCCTGGTGAAACTGGTCTCCTTCGACATCTCCCGCGATCCGGCGGCCAACGAGGTCGCGGTCGCGTTCACCCGCTACTGCGTACCCACGATCTTCTTCATGGGTCTGCACGTGGTCATGGGGCAGATCCTCAACGCCCGCGGCCGCTTCGGCGCGATGATGTGGACCCCGGTCCTCAACAACATCGTCATGATCGCCACCTTCGGCCTGTTCATCTGGGTCTACGGCACGGCGAAGACCTCGCACATCGGCGTCACCACCATCCCCGACCAGGGCATCCGGCTCCTGGGCATCGGCACCCTCCTCGGGCTCGTGGTCCAGGCGCTGGCCATGATCCCGTACCTCCGCGACGCCGACTTCAAGCTCCGGCTGCGGTTCGACTGGCGCGGCCACGGCCTGGGCAAGGCCGCCAAGCTCGCCAAGTGGACCGTACTGTTCGTGCTCGCCAACCAGGCGGGCGTGCTCGTCGTCACCCAGCTCTCCACCTGGGCCGGCAACACCGCCAACGACCAGGGCCACCCGGGCACCGGCTTCATCTCGTACGCCAGCGCGCAGCTGATCTGGAACATGCCGCAGGCGATCATCACCGTCTCCGTGATGGCGGCGCTGCTGCCGCGTCTGGCACGCTCCGCGCACGACGGTGACACCGGAGCCGTCCGCGACGACATGTCGCAGGGCCTGCGCACCTCCGCCGTCGCCATCGTCCCGATCTCGTTCGGCTTCCTGTCCCTCGGCATCCCACTGTGCACGCTGGTCTACGGCTCGTCCGGCGCCGGGATCCCGATGGGCTACATGCTGATGGCCTTCGGTGTGGGGCTGATCCCGTTCTCGGTCCAGTACGTCGTCCTGCGCGCCTTCTACGCGTACGAGGACACCCGCACCCCCTTCTACAACACGGTGATCGTCGCCGCGGTCAACGCCGCCGCCTCCGCCCTGTGCTTCCTGGTCCTGCCGGCCCGCTGGGCCGTGGTCGGCATGGCGGCCTCCTACGGCCTGGCGTACATCATCGGCGTGGGCGTGGCCTGGCGGCGTCTGGGCAAGCGCATGGACGGCGATCTCGACACGGCGCACGTCGTCCGGACCTATGCGCGGCTGGCCGGAGCGAGCATTCCGGCCACGATCATCTCCGGGGCGGCGGTCTACGGCATCATGCAGACACTGGGCAGCGACGTCCTCGGATCGCTGTCCGCTCTGATCGTCGGCGCTGCCGCGCTTCTGGCCGTGTTCTACGTCGCCGCACGCAAAATGCGCATCGAGGAACTGAACGCCCTGGTCGGCATGGTCCGGTCGAAGCTGGGGCGCTGAGGGAGCACAACCATCGACTGCCACCGTGTGTCGTGCATAGTGGCGGACTGTGGGCACAATTGTCTTGGCTCATTGAGCCTGCAACGGATGGGGAGGCAGGAACGACGGTGGCGGAACGGAGCACGGCTGCCGTCGACGTGGCTGACACGAGCGGTGAAGAACCGCTGACCGCCAAGGCGGGTAAGGCCACGGACGACGGTGCTAAGGCCGAGAAGGTATCCGGCGGGGAGAACGACGCCGCAGGCACCGCTGAGGAGCGTGCCGAGGCGATCGAGGCCCAGCCACCGGAACTGCACAGCGGCCACAAGCTTGCCAGACGCTATCGCCTCGAGGAGTGCGTCACCCGTCTGGACGGATTCAGCAGCTGGCGCGCGGTCGACGAGAAGCTGCGCCGCGCCGTCGGCGTGCACATCCTGCCCGCCGAGCACCCACGGGCCAGGCCGGTACTGTCCGCCGCCCGCTCCTCGGCACTGCTCGGTGACCCCCGGTTCGTGCAGGTCCTGGACGCCGTCGAGGAGAACGACCTCGTCTACGTCGTCCACGAATGGCTGCCGGACGCCACCGAACTCACCACGGTGCTGGCCAACGGCCCGCTGGAGCCGCACGACGCCTACCAGCTCGTCAGCCAGGTCTCCCAGGCCATGGCCGCCGCACACCGCGAGGGGCTGTCCCATCTGCGGATCACCCCCGGCTCGGTGCTGCGCACGGAGTCCGGGCAGTACCGCATCCGCGGCCTGGCCGTCATGGCGGCGCTGCGCGGCATCACCTGCGAGCACCCGCAGCGCACGGACACCGAGGCGATCGGCGCGCTGCTCTACGCCGCGCTGACCCAGCGCTGGCCGTACGAGAACGATGCCCACGGCCTCACCGGCCTGCCGAAGGGCGTCGGGCTCATCGCGCCGGACCAGGTGCGGGCCGGCGTGCACCGCGGACTGTCCGAGCTCGCCATGCGCGCGCTGATCAACGACGGCGCCACGGCCTCCCGCCAGGAGCCGCCGTGCACCACTCCCGAGGAGTTGGCCGCGGCCGTCGCCGCCATGCCGCGCATCCGGCCCCCGGAGACCGCGTTCGCCACGCCCCCGCCCTACCAGCGCACGGGCTACCAGCAGGGCAGTCACCGCCAGGCGTCGGCCCACAGCGGCCCCACCGCCCGCCAGGCGCAGTCTGTGGCCACGCCTCCGCCGCCGCTGCAGAGCCGCACCGGCCGGGCACTGAAGTGGTCCGTCTCCGCGCTGCTCATCGCGGCGCTGGGCCTGGGCAGCTGGCAGCTGGCGGACACGCTGCTGAAGCGGGAGAACGACCAGGACAAGCCCCAGAACTCCCAGCCACAGCAGGGCTCCAAGAAGAAGCCCACGAAGCCGCTGTCGATCGCCGGCGCCACGGAGTTCTCTCCGCTGGGGGAGGCCTTCTCCCCGGACAAGGCGTCCGCCGCGGCCGATGGCGACCCGTCGACCGCGTGGGTCACCAAGCGGTTCAAGGGGTGGCCGAACTTCGGGAACCTGCCGAATCGCAAGGACGGCAGCGGCATCGTCATAGACCTGGGCAGCGCCAAGGACGTATCCAGCGTGCAGGTCAGCATGTACCGCCCGGGGCAGACCACGGAGATTCTGGCCGCCGGCCCCTCCACGTCGAATCCGACCTCGCTCAGTGACTTCTCCCAGCGGCTCTCGAAGTCGTCGAAGGCCGGGGACAAGCTCACGGTGAAGCCGGACAAGCCCGTGAAGACGCGGTACCTCCTGATCCACATCACCGAGCTGCCCAGTGACGGGGAAGCGGACTGGTTCCGCGGCGGGATCTCCGAGGTGAAGGTCTCCGGCTGATCAGCCGGAGAAGCGGCCGACGATCCACTGACTGCGCAGAAACCGGCGCCGAACCCATGAGGTTCGGCGCCGGCACGCTTTATGGCCTCAGACGGGGCAGAAGCAGTGCCATAAGCTATGCGCCGGGCCTTGCGACCGAGGAACGATCTTGGTGAGATCACGTCAGTCCCAAAGGGAGGGGGTCCTTTCATGAGCTCGCTGGACGACCGCAGCGATCAAGACCTCCTCAGCCTCCATGTCGACGGCGATCCCGATGCCTTCGGGGAGATCGTCCGGCGCCATCGCGACCGGCTCTGGGCGGTGGCGCTGCGCACTCTGGGCGACCGCGAAGAGGCCGCCGACGCCGTGCAGGACGCCTTGGTGTCCGCCTATCGCGCGGCCCATACCTTCCGTGGCCAGTCCGCCGTCACCACCTGGCTGCACCGCATCACGGTCAATGCCTGTCTCGACCGAGCCCGTAAGACCGCCTCCCGGCGCACCTCGCCCGTCGCCGAGACCGAGCGGCTGGAGCAGCTTCTCGAACCGGAGGAATCCGCCGCGGCACCCGCCGAGCGCAAGGATCTGCACCGCGAGCTGCTCGGCGCCCTGCGCACCCTTCCCGAGGAACAGCGTGCCGCTCTGGTCCTCGTCGATATGCAGGGATACCCCGTGGCCGAGGCCGCGGCGATCCTCGACATCCCGACGGGAACGGTGAAGAGCCGCTGTGCACGGGGCCGTGCTCGGCTGCTGCCTTTGGTCACCCATCTGCGCACCGACGACGGGGGTAGCAAACCCGCGAGCGGGGGAAGGAACCGGGCGCAGGGGACATCCGTCCCACCGACGGCAGGGCCGAAGGACAAAGGTGCCGTGAAGGGCGGAGGTGGGCGAGCGTGACATCGACTACCGGCACGGGGGAGCACCCCACGGGTGACCACCCAGAGGTATCCGAGATCTCCGAGCTCACGGACGGACTGCTGTCCCCCCTGCGCACCGCGGAGCTGCGCCACCATCTCGATACCTGCGCGCTGTGCGAAGACGTCTACGCCTCCCTGGAGGAGATCCGGGCACTGCTCGGCACACTCCCCGGCCCGGCGCGGATGCCGGCCGACATCGCCGGCCGCATCGATGCCGCCCTCGCGGCCGAGGCGCTGCTGGACGCCACCACTCCCGCCGGCGGAGTGACGGTTTCACGTGAAACCGTCACCGCACCGATCACCGTTTCACGTGAAACCAAGGACGAGCCGCCCGGCCGAGGCGCGTCCACCCGGCCCGCGGGTCGTCCCCGCGGCTCCTCCGGGCCCGGCCGACAGTCGCCGGGCGGCCGCTCGTCCCGCGCGCGGCGCTGGCCCCGGATACTGCTCGGTACCGCCGCGGCCGCGGCGGTCCTGAGCTTTGGTGGCCTGCTCCTCCAGAACGCCGCTGACGACGGCACGCAGGCAAGTGCCCCGCACCGGGGGGCGAGCACCGAGAAGAGCACCGCTGCCGCAGGCGAGCTGACCGCCGCCAGCCTTGGCCCGCGCGTCCAGCAGCTGCTCGCGTCCAAGGGCTCGCACAAGACCCCGGACGTCGGCGCCCGCAGCACCCCCGACAGCCCGCTGCGCGGCACCGCCGACACCGTTCCGTCGTGTGTACGCCAGGGCATCGGGCGCCCGGAAGCCCCGCTCGCCTCCAGCCACACCCGCTATCAGGGCAAGGATGCCTATCTCGTGGTGCTGCCGGACCCGAGTGACCCGCAGCGCGTCTCCGCCTATGTCATCGCATCCTCATGCGTCTCTGCCACCCCGCCCGCTCCCGGGAAGGTCCTGCTGACGCACTCGTACCAGCGAGACTGAACGACGAGACGTGCGCTGTGACACTCCGGGAATGCTCGCCCCGTAGGATCCGTTGGGTGGGGTGAGAGGTTCCGAGAGCCCCAGCAAGCAGTCGGCAGAGACAAGGAAGACACCCGTGAGCGACGTCCGTAACGTGATCATCATCGGCTCCGGGCCCGCGGGCTACACCGCAGCGCTCTACACCGCCCGCGCGTCCCTGAAGCCGCTGGTCTTCGAAGGTGCTGTCACCGCCGGAGGCGCGCTGATGAACACCACCGACGTGGAGAACTTCCCCGGCTTCCGCGACGGCATCATGGGGCCGGACCTGATGGACAACATGCGCGCCCAGGCCGAGCGCTTCGGCGCCGAGCTGGTGCCGGACGATGTCACCGCGGTCGATCTCTCCGACGAGATCAAGACCGTCACCGACTCCGCCGGAACGGTGCACCGCGCGAAGACCGTGATCGTCACCACCGGCTCCCAGCACCGCAAGCTCGGTCTGCCCCGAGAGGACGAGCTGTCCGGCCGCGGCGTGTCCTGGTGCGCGACGTGCGACGGCTTCTTCTTCAAGGACCAGGACATCGCCGTGATCGGCGGCGGCGACACCGCGATGGAGGAGGCCACGTTCCTCTCCCGCTTCGCCAAGTCGGTGACGGTCGTCCACCGTCGCGACACTCTGCGCGCCAGCAAGGCGATGCAGGAGCGCGCCTTCGCCGACCCGAAGATCAAGTTTGTGTGGGACAGCGAGGTCGCCGAGCTGCACGGCGAGAGCAAGCTGTCGGGCCTGACGCTGCGCAACCTCAAGACCGGCGAGACCTCCGAACTCCCGGTCACCGGCCTGTTCATCGCGATCGGCCATGACCCGCGGACCGAGCTGTTCAAGGGTCAGCTGAAGCTCGACGACGACGGCTACCTCAAGGTCGAGGCGCCCAGCACGCGCACCAACCAGACCGGTGTCTTCGCCGCCGGCGACGTCGTCGACCACACCTACCGTCAGGCGATCACCGCGGCCGGCACCGGCTGCTCCGCCGCCCTCGACGCCGAGCGGTTCCTCGCCGCGCTGTCGGACGGCGAGGCGACGGCCGAGCCGGACAAGACCGCGTCCGTCTGACCCGCGCACCCCGCTTTCCCACCACCCACCCAGTAAGGAGATTGCCATGGCCGGCGCCACGGTGACCGTCACGGACGACAACTTCGAAGAGGTCGTCCTCAAGAGCGACAAGCCCGTTCTCGTGGACTTCTGGGCCACCTGGTGCGGTCCGTGCCGCCAGATCGCCCCGTCCCTGGAGGCCATTGCCGCCGAGCATGACGAGATCGTCATCGCCAAGCTGAACACCGACGAGAACCCGGCGACCACCGCCAAGTACGGCGTCATGTCGATCCCGACGATGAACGTCTACCAGGGCGGCGAGGTCGTGAAGACCATCGTCGGCGCCAAGCCGAAGGCCGCGATCGTGCGCGACCTGGAGGACTACCTCGCCTGACGAGGCACCTCGTCACGTTTCACGGGAAACGGGCCCGCCCCACGAGGGGAGGGCCCGTTCTCTGTTTCACGTGAAACATCCACGCTCAGAGCGGCCGCAGCGCGGGCTCCTTCTGCACGGCCCCCAACAGGCGGTCGAGAGCCAGCTCGACGTCTTCCTTCCACGAGATCGTGGTCCGCAGCTCCAGACGCAGCCGGGGAAAGCGGGGGTGGGGCCGTACGGTCTTGAAGCCCACCGCAAGGAGATGGTCAGCAGGCAGCACACACGCAGGTTCGCTCCAACGGGCATCGCCAAAGGCCTCGATGGCCTTGAACCCGCGCTGGATGAGGTCCTTGGCGACCGTCTGGACCATCACGCGCCCCAGCCCCTGGTCCTGGTAGCCGGGAATCAGCCAGGCCGTCAGCAGCTGCACCGCGTCCGGCGACACCGGGCTGGTGGGGAAGGCCGTGGAGCGCGGCACATAGGCCGGCGGGGCGTACATCACGAAGCCCACGGGCACCTCGTCGACATAGACCACCCGTCCGCAGGAGCCCCATTCCAGCAGCACCGCCGAGATCCAGGCTTCCTTCTCCAGCTCGGGACGACCCGCCTTTACCGCGGCCTCACCGCTGACGGGGTCGAGCTCCCAGAAGACACAGGAGCGGCAGCGCTTGGGGAGATCCGGAAGGTTGTCCAGCGTGAGCGGTACGAGCCGACGGCCCATGAATCCAGGTCCTCACTTCCCTCGCCCGCCGTACCGCGCAGCACCGTCAGTGCCGCCTGCTCCCTGAGCAGACCTCCAACGAATCCTCCGACGGCTGCGAGGCTGAACCCCGCGGCCAACAGTCCGGTGCGGCTCACCGATCGCATGGCCCTCTCCTCGGTATGAGGTGTCTCCACATGGATGCGTGCCATACCCGAACGCATCGTAACCACCCTTTACGGGCGCGGGTACCGCAAGAGAGCAAAGGGCGGGCCGTGTTCCGGTATGGCCCGGAACACGGCCCGCCCGGGGCCGACGCGTCAGCTCACTCTTCTTCGTCGCTCTCCTCGGCCAGCACCTGGCCGAGGACGCGGCCCTCACCCGGGGCGAGGGTGCCGAGGATGCGCTCCAGGTCGTCCATCGAGGCGAACTCGACGACGATCTTGCCCTTCTTCTGCCCCAGATCGACCTTCACCCGGGTCTCGAACCGGTCGGACAGCCGGGAGGCAAGACCCGTGAGCGCGGGGGACACCCGGGCGCCGGCACGCGGCCCCTTGGTCTTGCTCGCGTTCTTGGGCGTCGTCCCCATCAGCGTGACGATCTCTTCGACCGAACGGACCGAGAGTCCCTCGGCCACGATGCGGCGCGCGAGATGGTCCTGCTCTTCCGAGTCCTCCACGGAAAGCAGCGCGCGGGCATGTCCGGCCGAGAGCACTCCGGCGGCAAGCCGCTTCTGTACGGACGGCGAGAGCTTCAGCAGTCGCAGTGTGTTGGAGACCTGGGGACGCGAACGCCCGATCCGGTCGGCCAGCTCGTCATGCGTGCAGGCGAAGTCCTTCAGCAACTGGTCATAGGCGGCCGCCTCTTCCAGCGGGTTCAGCTGGGCGCGGTGGAGGTTCTCCAGCAGCGCGTCGAGCAGCAGCTTCTCATCGTCGGTGGCCCGTACGATCGCCGGAATCTTCTCCAGGCCGGCCTCACGGCACGCACGCCAGCGGCGCTCGCCCATGATGAGTTCATAGCGCCCCGGACCCGTCTGACGGACGACCACCGGCTGGAGCAGTCCGACCTCCTTGATGGAGGTGACCAGCTCTGCAAGGGCGTCCTCGTCGAAGACCTCGCGCGGCTGGCGCGGGTTGGGCTTGATTGCATCCAGCGGCACCTCGGCGAAGTGCGCACCGGACACCTCCGCGACACCCGACTCCGCGCTCTCCCGGCCGGCAGGTACTTCCGTTTCACGTGAAACACCGTGCGCCGGCAGCGCGGTCACCTTGGCCGCCGCCACTCCTCGCTCCGGGGCAAGGACGGGGACGGACGACGGTGACGTCGCGCCCTGTCCTGCGGTCCCGACATGGTCCGTGCTCTGCGGTGCTGCGGGGATCAGCGCACCGAGCCCACGGCCCAGGCCTCTACGTCGTTCGCTCACTGAGTCCCCTCCGAGATGCTGTGCTGTGCTTCATAGTTCACGCTGAGGCCCTGGCCCCCGGTCTGCGGGACCCCACGCAGTGCGATCTCCCGGGCCGCTTCGAGGTAGGACAGCGAGCCACTGGATCCCGGGTCATAAGTGAGCACCGTCTGCCCGTAGCTGGGTGCCTCCGAGATGCGCACCGACCGGGGAATGCTCGTACGGAGCACCTCGCGACCGAAGTGACTGCGCACCTCATCGGCGACCTGGGAAGCCAGCCGGGTGCGCCCGTCGTACATGGTGAGCAGGATCGTCGAGACATGGAGCGTGGGGTTGAGATGTCCCCGCACCAGATCGACGTTCCGCAGCAGCTGGCCCAGTCCCTCGAGGGCGTAGTACTCGCACTGAATCGGGATCAGCACCTCGGCGCCGGCCACCAGCGCGTTCACCGTCAGCAGGCCGAGGGAGGGCGGACAGTCGATGAAGATGTAGTCCAGCGGCTGTTCGTACGCCTTGATGGCCCGGTCCAGCCGGCTTTCGCGAGCCACCAGCGAGACCAGCTCGATCTCCGCGCCGGCCAGATCGATCGTGGCGGGCGCACAGAAGAGGCCCTCGACATCCAGGACCGGCTGGACCACATCGGAGAGCGGCTTGCTCTCCACCAGCACGTCATAGATCGACGGAACGTCGGAGTGATGGTCGATCCCCAGCGCCGTGGACGCGTTGCCCTGGGGGTCGAGGTCGATCACCAGCACCCGTGCACCGTGCAGAGCCAAGGAGGCCGCCAGGTTCACCGTGGTCGTGGTCTTCCCGACCCCGCCCTTCTGGTTGGCCACCACCATGACCCGAGTCTGTTCGGGCCGGGGCAGCCCCTCACCCGCGCGGCCGATTGCCTCCACCGCCAGCTGAGCTGCACGACCGATCGGGGTGTCGTCCATCGGGGGCGGCGTTTCACGTGAAACGTCGTCCCCGAACGACTCGCTACGGGGACCGGGGACCGGATCGGTCATCGGTCCCGCGATGTTGGCGTCGGACCGCAAGGGTTCACTCTCCTCGACAGAGGGCTCGCAATGTTCAGAGCCTGCCATGCTTTCGGTGTCGTGAACCAGTGAGGTCCGCTCTCCTGTGGACGAACCCACGTCTGTGGATACTTCCCTGACCCTTGTGGGCCGGTGGTCGCGCGGCGCGGCGGCCGCACGACCACGGCCGATGATGCCTTGCAGCAGAGAACGACGTTTCACGTGAAACACGATGCCAGCGTCGCGACTGAATGAGCCGCGACACTCCGCCTTATGTCGTTTTGGTGGCATTTGCGGAATTCGCCGATCCCGATGCACGGATCAGCGCATTCCGCGTCTTCCTACGTGCCGACCCGCCTCACTTCGGCATCAGCGTCGGCGTCCCCTGGACACCCGGTTCACTCGGGCCGCCTTCGCCCGCTTGGCCGCGAAGCGCACTCCGCCCGGGCTCTCGCCGACCTCGACCCGTACGACGGTGGAGGGAGGATCCACGATCCCCTCGCCCACATGCACCACCGAGGTCTCCACCACGCCGAGCTTACTCAGCGCCGCCCGGGCACCCTTGAGCTCCTCCTCCGCGGCATCACCCTTGAGCGCCAGCATCTCGCCGTAGGGACGCAGCAGGGGAACGCCCCAGCCGGCCAGCCGGTCGAGCGGAGCCACCGCGCGCGCCGTCACCACATGCACCTGCGGAAGCTTGCCCATGACCTCTTCGGCCCGGCCCCGCACCACGGTGACATGGTCCAGCCCCAGCAGCTCGACGACCTCCTGGAGGAAGTTCGTACGCCGCAGCAGGGGCTCCAGGAGCGTGATCTTCAGGTCCGGGCGCACCAGGGCGAGCGGGATACCGGGCAGCCCCGCTCCCGAACCCACGTCACAGACCGAGACGCCCTCGGGCACCACCTCGGAGAGCACGGCGCAGTTCAACAGGTGCCGCTCCCACAGGCGCGGAACCTCGCGCGGGCCGATGAGCCCTCGCGTCACGCCGGCGTCGGCGAGCAGTTCGCCGTACCGCACGGCCTCCGCATAGTGCTCGCCGAAAACCTCCTCCGCCGCCTTCGGCGCGGGAGGGAGCTCCGCTGCTGCCTCCGTCACGGGGAACCGCCCTTTCTCTGGACTGCTTTTCCTGCCGGGTATCCGGGTCAGGCACCCGGGATAACACAGAACGCTGACAACTTTTGGCCCCGCCTGCGAACAGACGGGGCCAAGAGAAACGGGAGCGCTGGGCGGTCAGGCCGGGAGCACTACCACTCGGCGCTGCGGCTCCTCGCCCTCGGACTCGCTCCGGAGCCCGGCGGCGGCCACCGCGTCATGAACGACCTTGCGCTCGAAGGGAGTCATCGGGTCGAGCTTCACCGGCTCGCCGGTGCCCTTGGCCTCCTCGGCCGCCTTCGCACCGATCTCCGCGAGCTCCTCGCGCTTGCGCGCCCGGAAGCCGGCGATGTCCAGCATCAGACGGCTGCGGTCACCGGTCTCGCGGTGGACGGCCAGCCGGGTCAGCTCCTGCAGCGCCTCCAGCACCTCGCCGTCGCGGCCCACCAGCTTCTGCAGGTCGCGGCTGGTCGAATCGCTGATGATCGACACGGCGGCGCGGTCGGCCTCGACATCCATGTCGATGTCGCCGTCGAGGTCGGCGATGTCCAGCAGACCCTCGAGGTAGTCGGCCGCGATCTCGCCTTCCTGCTCCAGGCGGCTCAGGGTGTCGGTGCCCTCGGCGGCAGGGGTCGTGTCCGTCACGAAAGGGACTCCTTCTACTTCTTCGACGGGTGCTTGGGCTGCTGGCCCTTGCGCTGCCCGGACTTGGTGGTGCGGGACCCGGAGGCGCCGCCCTTCTCCTTGCCGCCCTGCGCGTCCTTCTTGTCCAGCGACTGCTTCTTCCCGGCACCCTGGCCGGATTCCGCCGTGCCGGCGTCCGCGTCATGCGCCGAAGACGCGGCACGCGTGCGGTTCTGGGCACCGCCGGCGGGAGCGCCGCCGGTCTGCCGCTTGGCCTTCGTCTGGCGCTTGGGCTGCTGGCGGTTCTGGCGCGCCTCCTCGGCGGCGTGCTTCGCCTCGACCACGGCCGGGTCCTCGACGACCTTTCCCTGGGCCCGCAGCCGCTCCTGGCGCTCCGCGAAGGCCTTGCTGCCCGGGGTCGGGTTACGACGGATGACGAACATCTGCTGGCCCATGGTCCACACGTTGGTGGTCAGCCAGTAGACGAGAACACCGACGGGGAAGTTGATGCCGAAGACGGCGAACATGATGGGGAAGACGTACATCAGCATCTTCTGCTGCTGCATGAACGGCGTCTTCACCGTGAGGTCGACGTTCTTGGTCATCAGCTGGCGCTGCGTGTAGAACTGCGACGCCGACATCAGGACGATCATGATGATCGTGACCACGCGGACGTCGATCACCGAAGCGCCGAGGCTCTGGATCTTCGCCGCGCTGTCCATGAACTTCGCCGCCAGCGGCGCACCGAAGATGTGCGCCCGCTGCGCGCTCTCCAGCAGCGGGACGTCGATGACGCCGACCGTCTTGTTCTGCGCGATGTGGCTCAGAACCTGGTACAGCGAGATGAAGAACGGTGACTGGGCCAGAATCGGGAGACAGCTCGAGAGCGGGTTGGTGCCCGTCTCCTTGTAGAGCTTCATCATCTCTTCGGACTGGCGCTGCTTGTCGCTCTTGTAGCGCTCCTGGATCGCCTTCATCTTCGGCTGAAGCGCCTGCATGTTCCGCGTCGACTTGATCTGCTTCACGAAGAGCGGGATCAGGCAGATACGGATCAGCACCACCAGCGAGACGATGGACAGACCCCACGCCGCGCCACTGTCCTTGTCAAAGATGAGGCTGTAGAACGAGTGGAACTGGACGATGATCCAGGAAACAGCGATATAGAGGGGACTGAGGATCGTGTCCACGAATCAGGCTCCTTGGACGTTGGGCTGAGTCTCGGGCTGGGCGACAGGCTCAGGGACGGTGGGCCCGCCCAGGCGGCTCCTCAGCCGCTGATGCCAAACCGGACGCTTCCGGGGAGGGACGTGGTCGACGCCCCCGAGCGACCACGGATTGCAACGCAGGATGCGCCAGGCTGTCAGCGCAGTCCCTTTCACCGCGCCGTGCCGGTCGATGGCCGTATAGCCATAGTGCGAGCACGACGGGTAGTACTTGCAGACCGGTCCCAGCAGGGGGCTGATGGTCCACTGATAGATCTTGATCAAAAGCAGCAGCGGGTACTTCACTGTGCGCTCCCTCCCGGGTCCCGTCCGGAGCTCCGGGGGCCCGCGGGGCAGCTGCTGTCGGTCGCAGCCGCCGAGGGATGGCGGCCTCTCGGCACCCCTCCCAGCAGCCGCTCGAAGGCGGCGTCCAGGTCGCGGGCCAGCTGATCGTGATCCGCGTCACCCGCGCCGGGCAGGGCCCGTACGACAACCAGGCTACCGGCGGGCAGCCGGTCCAGCCGATCGCGCACGAGATGACGGAGTCTGCGCTTGACCTTGCTGCGCACGACAGCGATACCCACTGCCTTGCTCACGACGAAACCCGCACGTGCCGGGGGAACACTTTCCCCCGACCCGTGCGGGTCCGTTGCACCGCTTCGAAAATGAACGACAAGGAGCGGGCGCCCGGCCCTGCGTCCCCGGCGTACCGCGGTCGCAAAGTCCTCGCGCCGCCTCAGCCGATACTCGGTAGGCAGCACGTCATGGACCTAGTTTTCCGGCTGCTCAGGCAGACAGGCGGGCGCGACCCTTGCCACGGCGGGACGCGAGAATCGCGCGGCCGGCACGGGTCCGCATGCGCAGACGGAAGCCGTGGGTCTTCGCGCGGCGGCGGTTGTTCGGCTGGAAGGTGCGCTTGCTCACTCGGGGGCTCCAGGAATGCTTGTTGTCTCAAGGAGAGACAGATGTGGGGCGTCGACTGGCTGTCACCGTGCGCCCACGAGTAGCTCGCAACGCCTAAGTGCACCGCTACACGATCACTCGAGCGTGATCTTTGCCCATCGGAGGCAGGCGGCAGCAGCCATCGACAACTCGACCTGGTCACGGTACGCGCGGCTACGCCATCCGGTCAAACCGGCTCCTCGGCAGCCCGTTCCGGCCCCACGCCGGGACACACTATGCACAGCCTGTGGACAACAACTTGAATCCCCAGGCCCGCCCTGACTACCGTGGCTGAACTCCGATTCCTTCCCGCCCGTCCTGAGAATCACACATTCGTGGGACTGTGAGAGAGCGTGCCCTGTGGCTGATGTGCCTGCCGATCTTGCCGCAGTGTGGCCCCGCGTGCTCGATCATCTCCTTCGTGCGGAGGCCGACGGCCTCAAGCCCAAGGACCAGGACTGGCTCAGGCGCACCCAGCCGCTGGCGCTGGTCGCGGACACCGCACTGCTCGCTGTGCCCAATGAGTTCGCCAAGACCGTGCTCGAGGGCCGGCTGGCGCCACTGATCGGCGAGGCCCTCAGCCACGAGTGCGGCCGCCCGATCCGGATCGCGATCACCGTGGACGACTCCTCCGAGGAGCCCGCGACACCGCCCGCACCCCCTGCACACCAGCAGCACCAGTCGCAGCAGCAGGCCCCGCATTCTCAGCAGTCGCACCAGCAGACACGTCAGCCGCAGCAGCACGAGCAGTACGACGGTTACGAGACCCGCCACGACAGCCGGCAGGGCTACGGGCACCAGAACGACGACCTGCCGGACGTCCGGCCCGCCTATCCGGACTACCAGCAGCCCCGGCACGAGCCGGGCGGCTGGCCGCAGCACTCCCCCATGGCCGGCGGTCCCGGGCCGCGCGACGACTACGGCTGGCAGCAGCACTCCGGCGGCTTCCCCGACCGCGACCCGTACGCCTCCCCGTCGTCCCACGTCTCGCAGCACCAGCAGCGGCAGAACGACTACCGCGGGCAGACGTCCGACCGCAGCGGGCCGCCGCAGCACTCCGACGGCCACCGCTCCCGTTACGACCCGCCGCGCCGTGATCTGTCCGAGCACCAGCCCGGCGGGCACGGGGGCCGCCCGGGCATCCCCGGCTCCGGTCCCGGCGCCGTGCTGCCGGCGCCCAGCGGCGCGCCCAGCCCGCTCGCGGCCCAGCCCGCGCCGGCGACCGGCCCCGGTGAGCCGACCGCGCGGCTGAACCCCAAGTACCTCTTCGACACCTTCGTCATCGGTGCCTCGAACCGCTTCGCGCACGCCGCCGCGGTCGCCGTCGCCGAGGCGCCGGCCAAGGCCTACAACCCCCTGTTCATCTACGGGGAATCGGGCCTCGGCAAGACCCACCTGCTGCATGCGATCGGGCACTACGCACGGAGCCTGTATCCGGGCACCCGGGTGCGGTACGTGAGCTCGGAGGAGTTCACCAACGAGTTCATCAACTCCATCCGCGACGGCAAGGCGGACGCGTTCCGCAAGCGCTACCGCGACATGGACATCCTGCTGGTCGACGACATCCAGTTCCTGGCGAGCAAGGAGTCGACGCAGGAGGAGTTCTTCCACACCTTCAATACGCTGCACAACGCGAACAAGCAGATCGTGCTCTCCAGTGACCGGCCGCCCAAGCAGCTGGTCACCCTGGAGGACCGGCTGCGCAACCGCTTCGAGTGGGGCCTGATCACCGACGTCCAGCCGCCCGAGCTGGAGACCCGGATCGCGATCCTGCGCAAGAAGGCGGTGCAGGAGCAGCTGAACGCTCCGCCGGAGGTGCTGGAGTTCATCGCGTCCCGGATCTCGCGCAACATCCGCGAGCTGGAGGGCGCGCTGATCCGGGTCACCGCGTTCGCCTCGCTCAACCGGCAGCCGGTGGACCTGGGGCTGACCGAGATCGTGCTGAAGGATCTGATCCCCGGGGGCGAGGACGCCGCGCCGGAGATCACCGCGACGGCGATCATGGCCTCGACGGCCGACTACTTCGGGCTGACCATCGACGATCTGTGCGGCTCCTCGCGCAGCCGGGTGCTGGTGACCGCCCGGCAGATCGCCATGTATCTGTGCCGTGAGCTGACCGATCTCTCGCTGCCGAAGATCGGCGCGCAGTTCGGCGGCCGGGACCACACGACCGTGATGCACGCCGACCGGAAGATCCGCGCGCTGATGGCCGAGCGGCGCTCGATCTACAACCAGGTCACCGAGCTGACCAACCGCATCAAGAACGGCTGAGGCCGGCGCCACGACGCCACGGCGCCGCACCGGCCACCACGGACGCCCAGGGCGCTCCGGGACCCGCTCCCGGAGCGCCCTTCGTCGTACGGGGAGAAGGCCGTACGGGGAGAGGAAGGAGCGGGCAGGAGGAGATAGGAGAGGGGGAGGGTGGCTTGGCCTCCGGCCGTTCCCGGCGCTCCGGCCTCGCGCGCGGCTTTCCCGTCCCGCGCGCCGGTGCTCTCGGCGCCCCGCTCCGCGCACGTCCCGCGCCGGCCCGAGCCGGCTCAGAGGGTGCTTCCGGGCTGCTTCGGAGGTGTTCACGCCGCGGATCGGTGCGCTCCGGGGCCGTCCCAAACCTGTGGAGCGGGCCGGCCGTGTTCGATTCCGGGCCGGGTCACGGCCTCCCTCCACAGATTGGGCAACAATTTTCCTTCCACATCCTGGGGAGGGGAAAGTTATCCCTGTGGGATCCACAGGGCGATGAGCTGACGGGGCATCGGAGGAGGTCAGCCGGGTGTGGATTTGTGGCCAACCGTCTTCCACAGGGTGTGGACGGAGATTTCGTCCACAGGGGAGACACGATCTTGTCCACCGGCCGCCCACAGGCAAGCGGCTGTTGTCCCCAGCTTCTCCACACCCCTGTCCACTGTTCGGCAACGCAACACCCGCTCTCACCGGGCCGAGTGAAAGCCGTCACACCAAGTTGGCCGGTTGGGCTGTGGGGAACCGGGGTAAAGCTGGGGACGGCACTGGGGAGAAGTGGCCTTCCCCTGTGCATCGGGTGTGCAGAACTTCTCGTGGTCCACAGCTACGCCGGCTTTTCCACGGCCGCCGCCCACAGGAGCAGTGGACAAAAAATCCGTGCTGACCTGCGTAAAGGCAGTTGTCCACGGTTTCCACAGGCCCTACTACTACGACCACGGATATCTACCGGGGAACTCGTTCGGAAACGGGGCCTGTGCACAAGTTGGCCGCCGGGCGTCCGACACCGGTCGATCCGACTTGACCCCGAGCCGCACCGACTGTCGGTGGCGTGCGTCAGACTGGTCTCCGGCAACTCAGCCGACGACGAAGGCCAGCAGGGCGAGAGCCAGCAACAGCAGGAGGCGGTTCCGGTGAAGATCCGGGTGGAGCGCGATGTACTCGCGGAGGCAGTGGCCTGGGCGGCCAAGAGCCTCCCGGCCCGTCCGCCGGTGCCCGTCCTCGCGGGCCTGCTGCTGAAGGCGGAGGAAGGCGCGCTGAGCCTCTCCGGCTTCGACTACGAGGTCTCCGCGCGGGTCTCGGTGGACGCGGAGGTGGAGGAGGAGGGCACGGTCCTCGTCTCCGGCCGGCTGCTCGCCGACATCTGCCGCGCCTTGCCCAACCGCCCGGTGGAGATTTCCACCGACGGTGTACGGGTGACCGTCGTCTGCGGCTCCTCGCGGTTCACCCTCCACACCCTTCCTGTGGAGGAGTACCCGGCCCTGCCGGCCATGCCCACCGCCACCGGCACCGTCCCCGGTGAGGTCTTCGCCGCGGCCGCCGCCCAGGTCGCCATCGCCGCCGGCCGTGACGACACCCTCCCGGTGCTCACCGGCGTCCGGATCGAGATCGAGGGCGACACCGTCACCCTGGCCTCCACCGACCGCTACCGCTTCGCGGTGCGCGAGTTCCTCTGGAAGCCGGAGAGCCCGGACGCCTCCGCGGTCGCGCTGGTCCCCGCCAAGACCCTGCTGGACACCGCCAAGTCCCTGAGCAGCGGCGACACCGTCACGCTCGCGCTCTCCGGCTCCGGCCAGGGCGAGGGGCTGATCGGTTTCGAGGGCGCCGGGCGCCGGACGACGACGCGTCTGCTCGAAGGCGACCTGCCGAAGTACCGCACGCTCTTCCCGACCGAGTTCAACTCCGTCGCCGTGATCGAGACCGCCCCGTTCGTCGAGGCCGTCAAGCGTGTGGCGCTGGTGGCCGAGCGGAACACCCCGGTCCGGCTGAGCTTCGAGCAGGGTGTGCTGATCCTGGAGGCCGGCTCCAGCGACGACGCACAGGCTGTGGAGAGGGTCGACGCCGATCTGGACGGCGACGACATCTCGATCGCCTTCAACCCCGGCTTCCTGCTGGAGGGCCTGTCGGCCATCGACTCCCCGGTGGCGCAGCTGTCCTTCACGACCTCGACCAAGCCCGCGCTGCTGAGCGGCCGGCCGGCGAAGGACGCCGAGGCGGACGACGCGTACAAGTACCTGATCATGCCGGTGCGGCTGTCGGGCTGACGGCCGTCCGTGCGACCCGCGGCGCGTATTCGCCGTGGGTCGCGGTGCCCTGGCCCCGCCCTGTGCGGCGACCGGCTGACGGGCCCCTGATGAGCGGCTGAGCCCACAGGTGTGCACGGACCTACGGGCGTAGGCTCGGACTCGGGTACGACAGCAACGACTACGTGCAAAGAGGGTCTCTGATGGAGCTCGGTCTCGTCGGTCTCGGCAAGATGGGCGGCAACATGCGCGAGCGCATTCGCCGCGCCGGCCACACCGTCATCGGATACGACCGCAACCCGGACGTGGCGGATGTCAACAGCCTCCAGGGGCTCGTGGACAAGCTCAAGGGCCCGCGGGTCGTCTGGGTCATGGTGCCGGCCGGTGCCGCCACCCAGTCCACGGTCGACGAGCTGGCCGAGCTGCTGTCGCCGGGCGACATCGTCGTCGACGGCGGCAACTCCCGCTGGACCGACGACGAGAAGCACGCCGAGGAGCTGAAGGCCAAGGGCATCGGCTTCGTCGACTGCGGCGTCTCCGGCGGCGTCTGGGGCCTGGAGAACGGCTATGCGCTGATGTACGGCGGCGAGAAGGACGATGTCGCCAAGGTGCAGCCGATCTTCGACGCCCTCAAGCCCGAGGGTGAGTTCGGCTCGGTGCACGCCGGCAAGGTCGGCGCCGGCCACTTCGCCAAGATGGTCCACAACGGCATCGAGTACGCGATGATGCAGGCCTTCGCCGAGGGCTGGGAGCTGCTGGAGAAGGTCGACTCCGTCACGGACGTGCGCGAGATCTTCCGCTCCTGGCAGGAGGGCACGGTCATCCGCTCCTGGCTGCTCGACCTGGCCGTCAACGCCCTCGACGACGACGAGCACCTCGAGAAGCTGCGCGGCTTCGCCGCCGACTCCGGTGAGGGCCGCTGGACGGTCGAGGCCGCGATCGACAACGCCGTGCCGCTGCCCGCGATCACGGCCTCGCTCTTCGCCCGCTTCGCGTCCCGTCAGGACGACTCCCCGCAGATGAAGATGATCGCCGCGCTGCGCAACCAGTTCGGTGGCCACGCGGTCGAGAGCAAGAAGTAGCCCGCAGCAGTACCGAACAGCAGTCACCGCAGAAAAAGCCGGGGGAGGTCGGCGCCGTCATGCATGTCACGCATCTGTCCCTCGCCGACTTCCGCTCGTACGCCCGGGTCGAGGTTCCCCTCGAACCGGGCGTCACGGCGTTCGTGGGGCCCAACGGACAGGGCAAGACCAATCTGGTCGAAGCGGTCGGCTATCTCGCCACGCTCGGCAGCCACCGGGTCTCCTCGGACGCGCCGCTGGTACGGATGGGCGCCGAGCGGGCGATCGTCCGGGCCGCGGTCGTCCAGGGCGAGCGGCAGCAGCTGATCGAACTGGAGCTCAATCCCGGCAAGGCGAACCGCGCCAGGATCAACCGGTCCTCGCAGTCCAAGCCGCGGGACGTGCTGGGGATCGTGCGCTCGGTGCTGTTCGCGCCGGAGGATCTGGCGCTGGTCAAGGGCGACCCGGGAGAGCGGCGGCGCTTCCTGGACGAGCTGATCACGGCCCGTTCGCCGCGGATGGGCGGGGTGCGGGCGGACTACGACCGCGTCCTCAAACAGCGCAACACCCTGCTGAAGACCGCCGCGCTGGCGCGGCGGCACGGCGGTCGGCAGATGGATCTGTCGACGCTGGACATCTGGGACCAGCATCTGGCGCGGGCCGGCGCCGAGCTGCTCGCCCAGCGGCTCGACCTGATCGCGGCGCTGCAGCCGCTGGCGGACAAGGCCTATCAGCAGCTGGCGCCGGGCGGCGGTCCGCTGGCGCTGGAGTACCGCGGGTCCGCGGGCGAGGCGATGGCCGCCGCCACGAACCGCGAGGAGCTGTACGGCGTGCTGCTGGCCGCGCTCGGCGAGGCCCGTAAGCAGGAGATCGAGCGCGGGGTGACGCTGGTCGGCCCGCACCGCGACGACCTGGTGCTCAAGCTGGGCCAGCTCCCGGCGAAGGGCTACGCCAGCCACGGCGAGTCCTGGTCGTACGCCCTGGCGCTGCGGCTGGCCTCGTACGACCTGCTGCGCGCGGAGAGCCCGATGAGCGGTCCGGCGGGCGCCCCGGACGAGGGCGGGCGACGGGCGGGCGAGCCGGTCCTGGTCCTCGACGACGTCTTCGCCGAGCTGGACGCGCGGCGCCGCGAGCGGCTGGCGGAGCTGGTGGCGCCGGGCGAGCAGGTCCTGGTGACGGCGGCGGTGGCCGAGGACGTTCCCGCGGTGCTGTCCGGGGCGCGCTTCGAGGTGTCCGGCGGCGCCGTGGAGAAGGTGATCCCGTGAGCGACCCGCAGCCCGAGCGGCCCAAGGAACCGGAGCTCTCCGGGGTGGACCTGGCCCGCCAGGCGCTGGTGGCCGCCAAGGAGCAGGCGCGGGCGCGGGGCGCGGCCGCCCAGCAGAAGAAGCAGGCCCGGCGCGGAGGCCTGCGGTCGGGCGCGCGGGCGGACGGCCGCGACCCGCTGCCGCTCGGTGCGGCGATCAACCGGCTGATCACGGAGCGCGGCTGGGAAACCCCGGCCGCGGTCGGCGGGGTGATGGGGCGCTGGCCGCAGCTGGTGGGGCCCGAGGTGGCGCAGCACTGCGAGCCGCAGAAGTACGACGAGGACGCCCGGGTGCTGACGGTGCAGTGCGATTCGACGGCGTGGGCGACGCAGCTGCGGCTACTTGCCCCGACGCTGGTGGCCCGCCTCAACGAGGACCTGGGCCACGGCACCGTGAAGGTGATCAAGGTGCTGGGTCCGGGCGGTCCCGCCCGGCGGTACGGAGCGCTGCGCGCACCCGGAAGCAAGGGCCCCGGCGACACCTACGGCTGAGCCGCGCGGCGCCGGGGTGACGCGCGTAGGACCCCCGTATACGGGTGAGGCGGGTGAGACTCCGCTCACGGTAGCCGCCGGTTGACAGCCGGAAGCGCTGAGTGCCCGTGTGAGCGCCTTGGGGCCCCTTCTCGGATATGGGGAGTCGGCGGACGCCAGTTCAGGGCGGCACATGACGACTCAGGTGGCTGCAAACCCCCATGAGTGTCAGCGCTACCGGTAGACTGATGGCAATCCCGCCCACTCGCGGAACATGTCGAACGACGCAGCCGCTCCCGCCTGTCTTCCCAGGGGTGATCCCCACAGGTGTGGAAGGGCTCGTGCTGTGCCAGAAAGGGCGCTTCGTGGCCGACTCCGGCGACCTCAACGAGAACATCACGGCTTCCACAGAAGAGGGGGTTCCTGCCGGCGTCCTGGGCGACTCCTCGGTGGAGAAGTCGTACGACGCCAGTGCGATCACCGTCCTCGAAGGCCTGGACGCGGTCCGCAAGCGCCCCGGCATGTACATCGGCTCGACGGGCGAGCGGGGCCTGCACCACCTCGTGCAAGAGGTCGTCGACAACTCCGTCGACGAGGCGATGGCCGGCCACGCCGACACGATCGACGTGACGATCCTCCCCGACGGCGGCGTCCGCGTCGTCGACAACGGCCGTGGCATCCCGGTCGGCATCGTGCCCTCGGAGAACAAGCCGGCCGTCGAGGTCGTGATGACCGTGCTGCACGCGGGCGGCAAGTTCGGCGGCGGCGGCTACGCGGTCTCCGGTGGTCTGCACGGCGTGGGTGTCTCCGTCGTGAACGCGCTCTCGCAGCGGGTGGCGGTCGAGGTCCGCACGGACGGCCACCGCTGGACGCAGGAGTACAAGCTCGGTGTGCCGACCGCGCCGCTGGCCCAGCACGAGGCCACCCAGGAGTCCGGCACCTCGGTCACGTTCTGGGCCGACGGCGACATCTTCGAGACCACCGAGTACAGCTTCGAGACGCTCTCCCGGCGCTTCCAGGAGATGGCGTTCCTCAACAAGGGTCTGACGATCGCGCTGACGGACGAGCGCCCGGACCACGTGGACGAGGAGGGCAAGCCCCTCTCGGTCCGCTACTTCTACGAGGGCGGCATCGTCGACTTCGTGACGTACCTGAACTCCCGCAAGGGCGAGCTGGTACACCCCACGGTCATCGACGTGGAGGCCGAGGACAAGGAGCGGCTGCTCTCGGTCGAGATCGCGATGCAGTGGAACACCCAGTACAGCGAGGGTGTCTACAGCTTCGCGAACACCATCCACACCCATGAGGGCGGCACGCACGAAGAGGGCTTCCGGGCGGCGCTGACGGGTCTGATCAACCGTTACGCGCGCGACAAGAAGCTGCTGCGCGAGAAGGACGACAACCTCACGGGCGAGGACATCCGCGAGGGTCTGACGGCGATCATCTCGGTCAAGCTCGGCGAGCCGCAGTTCGAGGGCCAGACCAAGACGAAGCTGGGCAACACCGAGGCGAAGACCTTCGTGCAGAAGGTCGTGCACGAGCACCTCACGGACTGGCTGGACCGCAACCCCAACGAGGCCGCGGACATCATCCGCAAGGGCATCCAGGCGGCGACGGCCCGGGTCGCGGCCCGCAAGGCGCGCGATCTGACCCGCCGCAAGGGGCTGCTGGAGACGGCGTCGCTGCCGGGCAAGCTGAGCGACTGCCAGTCCAACGACCCGACCAAGTGCGAGATCTTCATCGTCGAGGGTGACTCCGCCGGCGGCTCGGCCAAGTCCGGCCGCAACCCGGAGTACCAGGCGATCCTGCCGATCCGGGGCAAGATCCTCAACGTCGAGAAGGCCAGGGTCGACAAGATCCTGCAGAACAACGAGGTCCAGGCGCTGATCTCGGCCTTCGGCACCGGGGTCCACGAGGACTTCGACATCGCGAAGCTCCGCTATCACAAGATCATCCTGATGGCGGACGCCGACGTCGACGGTCAGCACATCAACACCCTGCTGCTCACCTTCCTCTTCCGCTTCATGCGGCCGCTGGTCGAGGCCGGGCACGTCTACCTCTCCCGCCCGCCGCTCTACAAGATCAAGTGGGGCCGGGACGACTTCGAGTACGCCTACTCCGACCCGGAGCGGGACGCGCTGATCGAGCTCGGCAAGCGGAGCGGCAAGCGCATCAAGGACGACTCGGTCCAGCGCTTCAAGGGTCTCGGTGAGATGAACGCCGAGGAGCTGCGGATCACGACCATGGACACCGACCACCGTGTCCTCGGCCAGGTCTCGCTGGACGACGCGGCCCGCGCGGACGACCTGTTCTCGGTGCTGATGGGTGAGGACGTCGAGGCACGCCGCTCGTTCATCCAGCGCAACGCCAAGGACGTCCGCTTCCTCGACATCTGAGCCCTGTCGGCCCGTACAACAGCCGCAGCTCGAAAGGACTTTGAACCAGCATGGCCGACGAGAACACCCCTGTGACCCCGGACGGCGTGACCGCCGAGGGCACGCCCGCCGCCATCGAAGGCGTGGGCATGCGCGTCGAGCCCGTCGGGCTCGAAACGGAGATGCAGCGCTCCTACCTCGACTACGCGATGTCCGTCATCGTCTCGCGTGCGCTGCCCGACGTCCGGGACGGCCTCAAGCCCGTCCACCGCCGGGTGCTCTACGCGATGTACGACGGCGGGTACCGCCCCGAGAAGGGCTTCTACAAGTGCGCCCGCGTCGTCGGCGACGTCATGGGTACGTACCACCCGCACGGCGACTCCTCGATCTACGACGCCCTGGTCCGCCTGGCGCAGACCTGGTCGATGCGGATGCCGCTGGTGGACTCCAACGGCAACTTCGGCTCCCCGGGCAACGACCCGGCCGCGGCCATGCGGTACACCGAGTGCAAGATGGCGCCGCTGTCGATGGAGATGCTCCGGGACATCGACGAGGAGACCGTCGACTTCCAGGACAACTACGACGGCCGTAACCAGGAGCCGACGGTCCTGCCGGCCCGCTTCCCGAACCTGCTGATCAACGGTTCGGCGGGCATCGCGGTCGGTATGGCCACCAACATCCCGCCGCACAACCTGCGCGAGGTCGCCGCCGGTGCCCAGTGGGCGCTGGAGAACCCGGAGGCCTCCCAGGAGGAGCTGCTGGAGGCGCTGATCGAGCGGATCAAGGGCCCCGACTTCCCCACCGGCGCGCTGGTGGTCGGCCGCAAGGGCATCGAGGAGGCCTACCGCACCGGCCGCGGCTCGATCACGATGCGCGCGGTGGTCGAGGTCGAGGAGATCCAGAACCGCCAGTGCCTGGTGGTCACCGAGCTGCCCTACCAGGTCAACCCGGACAACCTCGCGCAGAAGATCGCCGACCTGGTCAAGGACGGCAAGGTCGGCGGCATCGCGGACGTCCGCGACGAGACCTCCTCGCGCACCGGACAGCGCCTGGTCATCGTCCTCAAGCGGGACGCGGTCGCCAAGGTCGTCCTCAACAACCTCTACAAGCACACCGATCTGCAGACCAACTTCGGCGCCAACATGCTCGCGCTGGTCGACGGGGTGCCGCGCACGCTCTCGCTGGACGCGTTCATCCGCAACTGGGTCACGCACCAGATCGAGGTCATCGTCCGCCGCACGAAGTTCCGGCTGCGCAAGGCCGAGGAGCGGGCGCACATCCTGCGCGGCCTGCTCAAGGCGCTGGACGCCATCGACGAGGTCATCGCGCTGATCCGGCGCAGTGACACCGTCGAGGTGGCGCGCGAGGGCCTGATGGGCCTCCTGGAGATCGACGAGATCCAGGCGAACGCGATCCTGGAGATGCAGCTGCGCCGGCTGGCCGCCCTGGAGCGCCAGAAGATCACCGCCGAGCACGACGAGCTGCAGCGCAAGATCAGCGAGTACAACGCGATCCTGGCCTCCCCGGAGCGCCAGCGCCAGATCATCAGCGAGGAACTCGCCGCGATCGTCGAGAAGTTCGGCGACGACCGGCGCTCCAAGCTGGTGCCCTTCGAGGGCGACATGTCCATCGAGGACCTGATCGCCGAGGAGGACATCGTCGTCACGATCACCCGTGGCGGCTATGTGAAGCGCACCAAGACCGACGACTACCGCTCGCAGAAGCGCGGCGGCAAGGGCGTGCGGGGCACGAAGCTCAAGGAAGACGACATCGTCGACCACTTCTTCGTCTCCACCACCCACCACTGGCTGCTGTTCTTCACGAACAAGGGCCGGGTCTACCGCGCCAAGGCCTACGAGCTCCCGGACGCGGGACGCGACGCGCGGGGTCAGCATGTGGCCAATCTCCTCGCCTTCCAACCGGACGAGCAGATCGCGCAGATCCTGGCGATCCGCGACTACGAGGCCGTGCCCTACCTGGTCCTCGCCACCAAGGCCGGCCTGGTGAAGAAGACGCCGCTCAAGGACTACGACTCGCCCCGCTCCGGCGGTGTGATCGCGATCAACCTGCGCGAGCAGGCGGACGGCACGGACGACGAGCTGATCGGCGCCGAGCTGGTGTCGGAGACCGACGACCTGCTGCTGATCAGCAAGAAGGCGCAGTCGATCCGGTTCACCGCGACCGACGACGCGCTGCGCCCGATGGGCCGCGCCACCTCCGGCGTGAAGGGCATGAGCTTCCGCGAGGGCGATGAACTGCTCTCGATGAACGTGGTCCGCGCCGGTACGTACGTCTTCACCGCGACGGACGGCGGCTACGCCAAGCGCACTCCGGTCGACGAGTACCGTGTCCAGGGCCGTGGCGGTCTCGGTATCAAGGCCGCGAAGATCGTGGAGGACCGGGGTTCGCTGGTCGGCGCGCTGGTCGTCGAGGGGACCGACGAGATCCTCGCGATCACGCTCGGGGGTGGCGTGATCCGTACGCGGGTCAACGGAGTGCGGGAGACCGGCCGTGACACCATGGGCGTCCAACTGATCAACCTGGGCAAGCGTGATGCCGTCGTCGGTATCGCACGGAACGCCGAGGCCGGCCGTGAGGCCGAAGAGGTCGACGGGGTCGAGGGACCCGAGGAGACCGACGCGGCCGAGGGGACCGAGCCCACAGTGGCCGAGGGCGAGCAGCCCACGGCGGAGTAGCACGAGGAGTAGGTCGTGAGTGGAGCCACGGGCGCTGCAGCGGACGGACCGGGAGCCGGCAAGGGCTCCTCGTCGAAATCCGCCACCGTGACGGATGCCGGCGCCCGTGGCTCCGCCGTTTCTGACACCGGCCCCCGGGACGAGGGCTCGCACCAGGGGGGACCCGTGACCGATACCCGTCAGCCGCAACCACAGCCGCAGGGAAAGCCCGAGGGCGGCTCCGCACAGCCCTACGAGCCGCCTCAGGCGTATCCCACCGCCGGCGGACAGCAGGGCGGGGCCGCGGTGCGCCTGCCGCGTACGGGCGCCCGCACGGCCCCGCGGACCCGTAAGGCGCGGCTGCGGGTGGCCCGCGCCGATCCGTGGTCGGTGATGAAGGTCAGCTTCCTGCTCTCCATCGCGCTGGGCATCTGCACCGTGGTGGCCGTCGCGGTGCTGTGGATGGTCATGAACGCCATGGGGGTCTTCACCACGGTCGGCGGGACGATCAGCGACGCCACCGGCTCCGGTGACGGTGCCGGCTTCGATGTGCAGTCGTTGCTGTCGCTGCCGCGGGTGCTGCTGTTCACCTCGATCATCGCGGTGATCGATGTGGTGCTGGCGACCGCGCTGGCCACGCTCGGGGCGTTCATCTACAACCTGTCGGCGGGCTTCGTCGGAGGCGTCGAGCTCACCCTCGCCGAGGACGAGTGAGCCCGCACCGACGGGTGTGCGAAGGGCTCCGGGATCCGATTTTGGGAACGCCTCTGAAGTGCGCTAATCTTTCGGTGCAGCGAACGAGCGGCTATAGCTCAGACGGTTAGAGCGCTTCCCTGATAAGGAAGAGGCCCCAGGTTCAAGTCCTGGTAGCCGCACCGCGCAGTCGGCCCGGCCGGAGATCTCTCCGGCCGGGCCGATTCGTTCTGTGCGGGCGCAAGTTGGCTCGTGGCGGGCGCCGTGGCTGAGGTGTAGCCGACCGTGGGCTAGGTAACCGATCGGTATCAACCGGTGTGTATCATCGGCCGACATAGGTCCCCTACGTCAACGAAAGACGAGGTCGCGCGGTGAAGAAGCTTCTCCTGGTCGCACTGGCCGCCATCGGCGGGCTCCTCGTGTACCGCCAGATCCAGGCGGATCGCGCCGAGCAGGATCTGTGGACGGAGGCGACCGACTCCGTGCCCGCAGGTTCGGGTGTCTGAGACCCCACACGCACAGCACATTCGTACGGACCCCGACTGCCCCTGGGTGGTCGGGGTTTCGTGCGTCCGGGGGCGGCTGGGGCGCTCTGAGGGCGCCCTGGGAGGCGGGGTCGGCGGCCGGCGGCCCGGGTGGCCGAGGGGGATTGCGGGGGGCGGTGGCCGGGCTCGTGAGTTTGCTATAGCACACCATTTGCTTGCATTGGCAAACGCCTTGCCGGCGGTGTGGAGTGTGGCGCGGGGTGGTGTCGGCCGGCGCGTGGGGCTGCCAGGTGCTCGGGGTCGCTCGGTGGGGGCGGGAGTCGATGTTTCACGTGGAACATCGGGGCCAGCAGCTGTGCCATGACCAGGAGTTCGGGGACGAGTCGGAGGGTGGGGCACCGTGGTGCCGCGGGTCGGGGTGCCGCGGTCTCCCGGCGGGATTCCGGGCCCTCGGCGGACACCGCGCGGGACAGCGGTGGAGGATGGCCCCCAGGACGTGTGAGGGCGGTCGCCGCCGACGAGTGGGCGTCCTGCTGCCGGGCCGGTTCGGCGCCGGTCCACGTACATCCCCGTCGCCGGCCGGCCGCTGCCGACGGGAACACGGATCCGAGGAGGGGTGGCTCGTGGTGACGGCGCGCAGGACGCACAGGGGCATCGCCGTACTGGCGACGCTCGGCGCGGTGGCGGTGCTGCCGGGGGCGGTGGGCGTGGCCTCGGCCGACGCGATACCCGGCTACCGCATCGCGGACGGCGCCACCCGGGTCGGGGGATCGGCCAGCAACTCCGATGCACCGCGGCTGAGGCCCGGACTGCACACCGACCGCATCAAGCGCGGGGAGAAGAAGTACTACTCGGTCATCCTGGACGACCGGACGAACGCGTACTTCTCGGCGGTGGTGGCTCCCCCGCCCGGCACCAAGGTCCGGGACTACGGCGACAAGCTGACCATCAACGTCCAGGACAGCAGCGGGCACACGTGCGACACGGGAGCCAGCCCGTTCTTCCGCGGCGGTGGTATGGCGTATCCGATCGCCGACTACGCCACCCGCCGCATCGGCTCCGACCGCACGGCCTGTCAGAAGGCCGGCCCGTACTACCTGGTGCTCAGCCGGCAGGGCTCGGCGGCCTCCGGCTCCGACATCTGGCCGATCGAGCTGGACTACCTCGAAGAGCCCCCGCTCAAGGGCAGCACCCCCGCCCGGCCCGGCCAGGGCACCTGGAGCACCGCGACGCCCGCACCGCGCACGGACACCACCAGGCGCACCGCCCGGGGCGGCACCGGCTTCAACGACGCGGGCTCGGTGACCTCGGGCGTCTGGACGGACCGGATCCGGCCCGGCGAGACCCGCTTCTACCGCGTCCCGGTGGACTGGGGACAGCGCCTCAACCTCAGCGCGGAGCTGCCGAACGCCGCTGGCCGCAGCAGCGGCGGCGCCACCGGCAAAGCCCTCGGCCGGACATCCGGGTTCGTCGCCAGCGGCCTGGGGCTGGGCGTCTACAACCCGGCCCGCGGCGCGGTCGGCGGGGCCACCTTCGTCCCGTACCGGGGCGAGCCGGCAGCGGCCAAGCAGTTCACCGCGCCGGTCGACTACGGCAACCGCTTCAACCCCGTCAACGCGGTCAGCGCGATGCGGTTCGCGGGCTGGTACTACCTCGCGGTCTCCCTGCACCCCGATACCGCGCGGTACTTCCCCCAGGGCACGGACCTCACGCTCCGGGTGGACGTCCGGCTCCACGCCAAGTCCGGCCCCGACTACGCCCAGCCGGCCGGCACCTTCTCCGTCACGCCCGAGGACCGCGATACGGCGCGCACGGGCCGGACCGCGCAGCAGGCCGGGGAGACGGCGAAGAGCGGCGTCCTGATGACGGTGGCCTACGCCGGTATCGGCACCGGCGTGGTGCTGCTGACGGGGCTCGGGACGTGGACGCTGGTGGCCCGGCGCGCGGTGGCGGTGCCCGTCGTCACGGCGGGCACCTCCGGTGAGCCACCCGCACCGCCCGCCGTGCCCGGACAGTCGACCCGGACCACCCAACAGAGCCAGCGGGGCTCACAGTTCGGTCCACCGCCGGGCTGGTAGCGGGGCAGGAGCCGACAGCCGCTCGCGCCCGTGGCGTGGTGTCAGGCCGTCAGCAGCGCCCACACACCGACCGCGATGCACAGCAGCGCCACGATCAGCACCGGGATCGCGACCTTCACGGGCGGCCCCGGTCTCCGGTACGGCGCGGGCGGCGCGGCGGTCGGCGTGGCGACGGGGGCAGCGGCCGGGTGCCGGACGGGCAGCGGCTGCGGGCCCGCCGTGTAGGGGCGGGTCGCGGAGTGGTCCGGGGGGACGGCGGCCGTCGGCTCGTACGCGGGTGCCGGGGGCGGGGCCGGCGTATGGGGCATGCCGGACGAGGTGCCCGGCCCGGCGGGGCCCACCCGGGCGGCCGGGGCGCCATGGCCGGTGACCGGGCCGGTGTGGCCCGTGACCGGGCCCGTGTGCCCCGTGACCGGGCCCGTGTGCCCCGTGGACGGGCCGGTGTGGCCCGTCGGCATGCCCACCTGGCCGGTAGGCGTGCCCACCTGGCCGGTGGCCGGGCCCCTCTGTCCCGTGGGCGGGTGGCCGTATCCGGTAGGCGTGCTGCCGTACCCCGTCGGCGGACCGGCATGGCCTGCCGGCGGACCGCCATGGCCCGTGGACGCGGGGCCCGTGGGTGCATGGCCCGGCGCCGGACGCGGTCCCGGAGCGGGTGCGGGGGTGGGTGTGGGGTCCGGTGGGGCCAGCTGGAAGCTGCCGGTGTCCGACATGGAGACATGGCCGGTGGACGCGGTGCCCGCGGTGGCGCCGGCGGTCGCGGCTCCCGTGGTGTCCCCGGTGGCTCGCAGCGGCCCGGTCGGCCCGAAGCCGGCCGGCAGGGGGCCTATGTGGTCGAAGACCTCGACGATCTCGTCCTCGATCGTCATCTCCGGCAGCAGCTCGACCACCCCGAGGACGGCCTTGCGCGCCCCGGTGGCCGTCTTGAACCGCGCGTCCGGGTCGGGGTGCACCAGGGACGCCAGCACCTGCCACAGCGGCTCCGGCACGCCCTCGGGCGCGTCGGGGATGCCGGGCCGGTCGAAGTGGTCGGTCAGGCCCTCGGCGTCCGGCTTGACGCCGGTGATCAGATAGAGCGCGACCAGGCCGACCGCGAACAGATCGGCGGGGAAGTCCGGTTCGGCGCCCAGCATCTGCTCCGGCGCGAAGTAACCGGGCGTCCCCACCACATAGTTGGCCTCGGTGAGCCGTGGCTCCCCCTTGCGCATCGCGATGCCGAAGTCCGACAGCCGCAGATGCGGACGGCCGGTACCGGTGGCCTCCAGCAGGATGTTCGCCGGCTTGATGTCACGGTGCACCACGCCCTCCGCGTGCACCGCGGCCAGCCCGGCCAGCAGCTGGTCCAGCAGGACGCACACGAACCGCGGCGGCAGCGGCCCGTAATCCCCGATCAGATGCGCCAGCGAGCCGCCGTTCACCAGGTCCATGGTGAACAGCACCTTGTCGTCGTCCGCGGCCCAGCTCGCCGGGGCCAGCACATGCGGGTGGTCGATCCGCAGTGCCTGTTCGCGGACGAAGCGCAGCAGTGTGTGCGCATCGCTCTGCTGGAGCACCTTGGCCGCGACGTAGCGCCGCCGCCGGGCGTCCCAGGCGCGCCAGACCGCGCCCACCCCGCCCCGTCCGATCGGGTCGATCAGCTCGTACCGGCCGGCGAAGATCTCACCCATGGCGCCCCGTCCGCTGTCTGAACTCGCAAGGTCCCCTGTGGCCACGGGGGGTCGTTCGGATCCTGGCCCGCTCCCCGATCCACCACGATCCGAACGACACCCCGCTAGCTCTGGTGCGCCTCGTAGTGGGCGACCGCGTCCGCGGTGCGACCGGCACCGTAAACCCGGAGAAACTCTGCCAGTTCGGGGTGAGCGGGGGCGAGGGTGTTCGCCGCGTCGATGATGTCCCCGGCGTCGGAGACGGACCGCAGCAGCGACTGGATCTCGCGCACCACGCGCCGCACCGTGGTCGCCCCGGTCGAAGACGTCTGCTGCGCGGTGTTGTTCAGCACCGAGCCCCCCGCGGTCTTCCTGATCTCTTCCATGCGGTCGGTCGCCTCGGCGGCGCTGACGCTGCCGTCGGCGACCTGGCCGGCCAGGTCCTGCAGCGCCTGCACCCGCTGGACCACGGCCGGGTTGCCTATCTTTGCCCGCTGTCCGCTCATCAGCTGGGACAGCATCGGGGCGGACAGCCCCAGTACGGCGGCGAGCCGGGCCTGGTTGAGGCCGAGATCGTCGATGAGACGGCGGAACAACGCACCCAGAGGCTCCCCGTACCAACTGCGCTGCAGCTCCCGGGCCCGCGCGGTGGCTTCCTGCTGTGCTGCGTCCATACCGTCTCCCCTGTCTCCCCGGTGGCTTCGCTGCCGCGAATCTCGCGAAGCATCCTACGGAGAGCGACGGTGCGCGGCGATACCCGGTCGGGAAAGGGGCCGGACACCGGGTACCCTGGTGCGCGAAGGGGCCTTAGCTCAGTTGGTAGAGCGCTGTCTTTGCATGGCAGATGTCAGGGGTTCGACTCCCCTAGGCTCCACCACGAAGACCTCTCCGACCTGCGGAAACGCGGTCGGAGGGGTCTTTTTTCGTGCCGGCGTCGCGGGCCGGCTCCGGACGGGCGGAGGACGGCGCGCGGGGGCGTGTCCCGGCCGCCGGTTCCGGCTCAGCCCGGTGCCGTCGACGGTTCCCGCGCGGCGAGGCGGGCGGCGCCTCCCAGGTGCTGGAGCATGAGCCGGACCGCCGGCACGGACTCGTGGGCGGGCAGGGTCAGGGCGACCACCTCGCGCGGGACGGTGGGGACGACCGGCACCAGGCGGATCGACGCGGACGGCACGGAACTCAGCGCCAGCTCCGGCAGGACCGCCACCCCCATGCCGGCGCCGACCAGGCCGATCACCGTGGGGTAGTCATCGGTGGTCAGGTCCATCCGGGGGGTGAACCCACTGCGCGCGCAGAGCTTCACCACATGGTGGCGGCAGCTCGCGCAGCCGAGGACCCAGGTGTCGTCGGCCAGGTCGGTGAGTTCCAGCTTGTCCGCGCCGGCGAGGTGATGGCCCGCGGGGAGCAGGCCGACGAGCCGGTCGGTGAGCAGGGGATGCGCGACCAGACCGTCCCAGTCGGCGTCGTCCGCCTTCTCCGCGCCGGGGTCGTCCGGGTATGCGGCAGCGGTGCGCGGGGCGAGGGCGGGGAGGTCCGGATAGCGGAAGGCCAGCGCGATGTCGCACTCGCCGTCGCGCAGCATCGCGATGGCGCGCGGCGGTGTGGCCTCGCTGAGGGTGACCTCGATGTCCGGCTGGGCCGCGCGCATGGTGGCCAGGGCCGGCGGGATCACCGTGGCGGTGCCGCTGAGGAAGGAGACCAGCCGCACACAGCCCATGTGCAGGCCCGCGATGGCGGCTATCTCCTCTTCCGCCGCGGTCAGCCGGGCGAGAATGGACGTGGCGTGCCGCGCGAGAATCTCGCCGGCTTCCGTGAGACGCGCGTCCCGCCCCGAGCGGGCCAGAATCGGCGTTCCCACGGACTTTTCGAGGGCTTTTATCTGCTGACTGACTGCCGGTTGCGTGCAGTTCAGCTCACGTGCGGCGGCGGTGAATGAACCGGCCTTCATCACGGCATGCAGTACACGAAGGTGGCGGGGCTCGATCACTCGGCGAGCATACGGAATTGCCGTGTTTCCGATCAACCCCATTGAGCAGACGAGGAATGGGCGGTGACGTCCCCGGCGTTGCTCACCGGGGAGCCGTGATTGCAAAGCTACCCCCAAGTGAAGGTAAAGAGATGGGGTCATGGGAAATGGAGTGCGGAAATCCGGATTCCAGTTATGGCCGCAGTAATCGGGATGAAGGGTGCGAATATACCGTCCGGTTGCCGCATCAAAAGGGTCGAACGGTACGAAGCGGGCGCATTTTTCCGGCCTTCAAAATGACTTTTATGGATACCTAAAGGATATCTTGGATTGCAGCTCCGATCATGGCCGTATAGAACTGCGCCATGCCTGCCGAGATCGTCACAGCGATCCATGGCACTTTCGGAGAAATTCTCCAGGGGTATACCTTTGGTGCGCATGGGTTCGAGCATTTTCTTTTCACTGCCCCGATCGAGGAGTTGAAAAGTCAGGCTCGGTTGTGCCCGCAAGAGGGCACGGGTAAGAAGCGGCTCGGCATCACTCCTGGTGACCGGGTCAAGGCCCTTTCCGCTTTCGAATTACTGAGCGCCGAGCTGGGACACGGCGCTCCCGACTGCACGATCGAGATCGATTCCAACATCCCGGTGGCGAAGGGTTACGCCAGCTCCACCGCCGACATTCTGGCGACCGCTCAGCTGTGCATTCGCAGCCTGCACCCGCAGACCCCGGAGCCGGTCGTGCACGCGCTCGCGCTCTCCGTGGCCCGGAAGCTGGAGTACGGCGACTACCTCCTGCACCCGGGAGTCGCGGCCTGCGCCCAGCGCACCCACCGGCTCCTGCACGCGTACCGCACGGACCTGCGCTGGACCATCGTCGGCATCGACGAGGGCGGCTGGGTGCGCACCGAGGAGTTCCACCAGGAGAGCCCCGAGGACCCGGGCAAGGCGCGGGTCTACGCACAGCTCTTCGCGCAGCTCGACACCGCCCTGCGGGCCGACGACTACGCGGCCGCGGCCGAAGTCGCCTCCCGGAGCGCCGAGTTGCACAACGACCGGCTGCCCAAGAAGTCCCTGGAGGACCTGCGGCGGATCCAGCACGACCTGGGCGCCCTGGGCGTCTGCATCGCGCACAGCGGCACGCTCGCGGGGCTCATCTTCTCCCGCCACCAGCCGGACCACGACCTGCGGGTCCGGGAGTGCCGCACGCAGCTGGAGGCCTGCGGATACAGCAGCGAGACCTTCACCCTGAAAGAGGCCCAGCGTTGACGACCAGCACCACCAGCACGGCCCCCGAGCCGGGGGCCGCCCCCGGTCCGGCCGCGCCGGACCCGAGCCCTCCGACCCGCCCCCGGTCCCAGGCCCACTACCAGGGCATGGTGCTGCTCGCCGTGTGCTGCCTGGCCCTGGGCGGGGTGTTCGTCCGGATCAGCGAGATCGGCCCGGTCGCCACCGGCGCCTACCGCTCCCTCTTCGCCGTACCGCTGCTGCTCGGGATGTCCGTCGCCCTGTCGCGGAACGCGGGCCGCACGGCCCGCGGCGGCCAGGCCCCGGCGGCGGGCGAGGCCCCGGCCGCGCAGGCCCGGGTGACGCCGCGCGACCGCTTCCTGATCGTGCTCGGCGGGCTGTTCCTCGCGGCCGACCTGTGCCTGTGGAACATCTCGTTCCTCTACACCTCGCTGGCCGAGGCCAACCTCCTGGCCAACCTGGTGCCGTTCATCATCGCCCCGCTGCTGTTCTTCCTCTTCAAGGACCGCATCCCGTGGAAGCTGCTGTTCCCGGCGCTGCTTGCGCTCGGCGGCCTGTACATCCTCGTCATCCTGGGTACCGGCCTCGACCCGCAGCACCTGCGCGGTGACGTACTCGCCCTGCTGACCGCCGTGTTCTACGCCCTGTTCCTCGTCGTGACCAAGGGCCTGCGCGAGCGCTACGAGGCGACCCGCATCATGGCCACCCTCAGCCTGGCCTGCGCCGCGGCCTGCTTCGTCGTCGCCGCCGCGCTCGGCGAGAGCCTGTGGCCGACGACGGCCAAGGGCTGGCTGGTGCTGATCGCGCTCGCCGTGACCTCGCAGGTGCTCGGGCAGACCCTCATGGCGCACGCGGTGAAGTTCCTGCGGCTTCAGCTGGCCGCCGTCTACGTGCTGCTCCAGCCGGTCGCCGCCGCCGTGTACGGCTTCGTCCTGTTCGGCCAGGAGCTCAGCTGGATCCAGCTGGCGGGCATCGCCGTCCTGCTCATCTCGATCTTCTGGGCCAAGAACCTTCTGGAGGGCCGTTCATGACCGTCACCGCCGCGCCCCCGGACCGCGTCGATCCCTACGCCGTCCTCGACGGGCTCAGCCGGCTGACCACCCTGCACGCCGGCCGCATCGACGACACCCGTCTCGTGCTGCGCGCGATCCACGGCAGCCCCGCCACCGAGACCAGCTTCAAGTCCATCCTCGGCCTCGGCCTGCTGCTGCTGGCCCGGGAACACGGCCTGCTCGCCGAGGGCCAGCCGGTGATCGAGTCCACCTCCGGGTCGCTGGGCCTGGGCCTGGCGGCCGCGGGCCGCCTGCTGGGCCACGAGATCCACCTGGTGTCCGACCCCGGCATCCCGGCCGTGACCCGGCGCAAGATCGAGCTGGCGGGCGCCGTGCTGCACCTCGCCCCGGCGCCGCACCCCGTCCTCGGCTTCCAGCAGGCCCGGGACGACCTGCTCCAGCAGCTGCGGGCGGAGAACCCCCACTACTACTGGACCAACCAGAACGACAGCCCGCTCAACCCCGAGGTCTACACCCGCTGGGTGGTCCCCCACCTGAGACGCACCCTGGACTTCGCCCGCATCAGCGCCGGCATCTTCTGCGTCGGCAGCGGCGGCCACTTCTCCGCGCTGTCCGCCATGCTGCACGACGAGGGCATCCGCTCCTATGTCGCCGACCGGCACGGCTCCATCACCTTCGGCGGCGACCCCGCCCCCAGCATCCTGCGCGGCACCGGCAACCAGAACCGCATCCCGGCCGTCATCGACTCCGCCCGGGACCGCGTGGCCGGGGTGTTCCAGGTGTCCGACGCCCAAGCCTGTGCCGGAGTGCAGGAGTTGGCGGCCCGCGGCATCAGCGTGGGCGGCTCCTCCGGCGTCTGCTACATGGGGGCGCGCCAACTCGCCGCCGCCCTGGGGCCGGACGCCGAAGGTGAGATCCTCACCTTCTTCGCCGACCGCGGCGAACTGTATGGCACCACGCTACTGAACTGGGGAGACAGCAGTGATTGAAGCCGCCCTGTGGAGCTCTTGCCCGCCCACCAAGCAGCTCTTCCACCACGACCCGTACGCCACCACGGGCACGGCGACGGTGCTCCAGGTCAGTGACCGCTACGCGATCTTCGACCAGTCCGTCTTCTACGCGGAGTCCGGCGGTCAGGTCGCCGACCAGGGAACGGTCAACGGACAGCGCGTCATCGACGTGCAGAAGGCCGGCGGCCGCCCGTTCCAGCTGCCCAACGGCGAAGTCGCCACCATCGAGGCGGTGTTCTACCACGAGTTCGAGGAGCCCTGCGCGCTCACCGTGGGCGAGCAGGTCACGATGGAGATCGACGGGGAGCGCCGGCTGCACCACATGCAGATGCACACCCTGGCGCACTTCCTCTTCCACGCGACCGGCGAATACCTGGAGTCCCAGGGGCTGACGCGGTCGACCCGCGGCTGCCACATCAGCGACAGCTCCGCCCGCTTCGACTTCAACTGCGCGATCGCGACGGACGCCGTCCCCGGCATCCAGGAGCGCGTCACCCAGCTGCTGGCCAACTCCCCCGAGGCGACGGTCGACCCGCTGCCCGGCACCCGGGACGTCTTCGTGTGGCGCTCGGGAGACCTGGAGATCCCCTGCGGCGGGACGCACGTCCGCCACCCGAAGGAGATCCAGGGCACGGTGTCCGTGCGCCGCCGCACCAAGGGCAAGGGCGGCACCCGGCTCTACATCGAACTGGACCGGAATGCCCCATGACCTCCGGGCGGCGACGGCCCACCAGCCGCCGGCCCGCCCCACCCGTACCGCCTCGCCCGGCCTGCTGCCGGAGCGTCCGCGCTTCCTGGCCGACCTCGACGCGCTGCGCGCCCGCCGCACCCTGAAGTGGCAGCTCGGCCCGGACACCCCCGACCGGATCTGCCTCGGCGTCGCCGAAATGGACCTCCACCCACCGGATTTCCTGCGCTCCGCCCTGGTCGAGGCCATCGGTCTCGGCGAGACCGGCTACGGCCTGCCCGAGGCGCAGGAGGCGGCGTGCGGGCGCTATCTGGCCGAGCACCACGACGCACAGGCCGCCGGGCTGCGCTGCACCACGGACGTGCTGACCGGGCTGCGCACCCTGATGCACTCCGGGCTGCCGCCGGGCAGCCCCGTCCTCGTCGAGACCCCTGTGTACGGCGATCTGTTCACGGTGGTCCGCGAGGCGGGCCTCGTACCGGTGGCCGTGCCGCTGCGCCGCACCGGGGGGCACTGGCAGCACGACTGGGCGGCCCTGGCCACCGCGGCCCGGGAGGGCGCCCGCGGCTGGATCGTGTGCCAGCCGCACAACCCGGTCGGGCGGGCCTGGACCCTCCCGGAGCTGTCCCGGGCGATCGGGGTGTGCCGGGAGCACGACCTGCTGCTGCTCTCCAACGAGGTGCACCTCCCGCTGGGGATGCCCGGCCGCGCGATGCCCTCGGCGTTCGCGGACGCGGCCGTCCACGGGATACGCGCCTTCGGCCTCACCTCCGCGTCGAAGGCGTTCAACATCCCCGGGCTGAAGAGCGCCAGTGTCTACGCCTCCGAGCGCTCGGCGCACGCCCTCGCGGAGCTGCCGCAGAGCCTTCTGGGGCGCCCGGGCAGCCTCGGCGCCCTCGCCACCGTCGCCTGCTACGGGCCGGAGGGCGTCGCCTGGCTGCACACCCTGCGCGAGGAACTCGCCGAGCGCGTGCGGCTCGTTCTCGACGAGCTGACGGATCTGCCGGTGCGCGTCGCCGCGGCGGCGCCCGACGCCACGTACCTGGTGTGGGCCGAGGCCGCGGGGGAGCAGGACGCGCGCCGGTTCGCCGGGGCGCTGGAGCGCAGCGGCATCCACGTCCTGGCCGGCGAGACCTTCGGCGGCCAGGCGTTCGCGAACTGCTTCCGCATCAACGCGGCGAGCCATCCGGCGATCCTGCGGACGGCCTTCGCCCGGCTGCGGTCCGCGCTCGGCTGAGGACGTATCGCACGGCCCTACGCGGGCGGGCCGTGTCCGCCGGCTCCCGGGAGGGGAGGGCGGACACGGCCCGTGAGCCGGTGGCGGCCGGATCAGGCGGTGCTGCCGCCGCCGCGTTCATCGGCCTCGGCGTCGGCCTGCTTGGCCTGCACCTCGGGGTCGAGTGACTGGCTGCCGTCGACCGAGCTCAGCCGGCCGCGGTCGCTGACCTCGGTGGGAGCCGGCGGCTCGACCAGCCAGTCCGGGTTGGCCTGCTTGTCCCACCACTTCCATGCGGCGATCGCACCGCCGGCCAGGAGGCCCAGCACGGTGAGGCGCTTGGCGGCCTTGCCGCACTTGGCCCGCCGGCTGTGCTTCTTCTGGAGCTTGGCGATCTCCTTGGCCGTCACCTGGCCGCGGAGCGCGGCGAGCGCGGCGGCACCGCGCGCGACGGCTTCCTCCCGCACCGGCTCGGCCGCGGCGCGCGCGCTGGTCACGGCGTTCTCCAGCCGCGGCCCGGTGTAGTCGGCGGCCTGGCGGGCGGCCTTGCGGGTGCGGCGTGCCGCGCGGGTCGCCGCGGCGTCCACCTTGGGCGGCAGGGTGCCGCGGGCGTGCTCGAACCGCGGCTGCAGGTGGGCGTCGTACTGCGTGCGTGCCTGGTGGGCGGCCTCGGCCACCTTGGGAGCCGCGCGCGTACGTGCTTCATGAGCGAAGTGCACGGCGGCTTCCTTGGCCGTACCGGCATACGGAGCCACCACCTCCGCGGCGTGCCGCACGCTGTCCCTGGCCGTACCGGTCGCGGCGCGCACGCTGTCCTTGCGGGTCACGGGATCCTCCTCCTCGGTGGCGTTGTCCGGGGCTGGGGGCCTGGTTCCCCCGTGTCTGCTGTATCGCCTGTCCACCCGTTTGAAGATCATGCCCGCTCGGACGTCACACGGCATGTGCGAGCGGGCATCCGGGTCATTGCGGACCTTCCGGAGCCTTGTTGACGACAATGCCACGCTTTGCCGCTCCCGGCGCAGGAAATCGGCACGAAGGCCGTCACGAGCCGGGCGGGGGGAAAGAGTGGCGCGCGGCCCGAGAGGGGTGAGGTCGGACCACGGGCGGGCCGGTCCATGCGAGGATCGTGAACCGTCAGTGCAGACTTATGGAAGGTAGATCGTGGCTGAGCAGCTCTACGCCACCCTGAAGACGAACCAGGGCGACATCGAGATTCGGCTTCTGCCGAACCATGCACCCAAGACGGTCAAGAACTTCGTCGAGCTCGCCAACGGCGAGCGGGAGTGGACGCACCCGGCGACGGGCAAGAAGTCCACGGACCGCCTCTACGACGGCACCGTCTTCCACCGGGTGATCAGTGGCTTCATGATCCAGGGCGGCGACCCGCTGGGCAACGGCACCGGCGGCCCCGGGTACGAGTTCGGGGACGAGTTCCACCCCGACCTGGCCTTCAACAAGCCGTACCTCCTGGCCATGGCGAACGCCGGCCCCGGCACGAACGGCTCGCAGTTCTTCGTGACCGTCGGCGCGACCGCCTGGCTGACCGGCAAGCACACCATCTTCGGCGAGGTCAGCAACGACGCCGGCAAGAAGGTCGTCGACGCGATCGCCGGCACCCAGACGAACCCGCGCACGGACCGTCCGGTCCAGGACGTCGTCATCGAGTCGGTGGTCATCGAGACCCGCTGAGCCGTGTCTTGTGCCCCGGCGTGAGCCGGGGAACCATTGCGCCCCGCCCGGTCGTACATCAGGCGGGGCGCGACGCTCGTCCGGAGCCGGGCGGGAGGGCGCGTGGGCGCCCGGACGGAGAAGAGGACGAGGGGACCGATGGACCAGGTGCCAGGCAGCCCACAGGAGCCGCGGGACGCACGGGGCGACGACGGCCTGCCGGGCTGTTACCGCCACCCGGACCGCCCGACCGGCATCCGCTGCACCCGCTGTGACAAGCCGATATGCCCCGAGTGCATGATCAGCGCCTCGGTCGGCTTCCAGTGCCCGGACTGCGTACGCGCCGGCGGCGGCAGCGGCCGGGCCCCGCAGGCCGCGGCGCCGCGCACGCTCGCGGGCGGCACGATCACCGCCGATCCCCGCCTGGTCACCAAGGTGCTGCTGGGCCTCAACGTCGCGCTCTTCCTCGCCGTCATGGCGACCGGCGGCGCGATGAGCCCGCTGGTCAACCACCTCGATCTGATCGGTCTGGCCGCCGAGCCGGGCCGCTACCAGCTCGTCGGCGTCGCCGAGGGCGAGTGGTACCGCCTGCTGACCGCGATGTTCCTGCACCAGCAGATCGCCCACATCGCCTTCAACATGCTCTCGCTGTGGTGGCTGGGGCCGCCGCTGGAGGCGGCGCTCGGCCGGGCCCGGTTCCTGGCGCTCTATCTGCTGGCCGGCCTGGGCGGCAGCGCCCTGTCGTTCCTCCTCGACGCGCAGAACCAGCCCTCGCTGGGCGCCTCCGGCGCGATCTTCGGGCTGCTCGGCGCGACCGCGGTGCTGATGCGGCGGCTGCGGTACGACATGAAGCCGGTGCTGATCCTGCTCGGCCTGAACCTCGTCTTCACGTTCCTGTGGCCGAATATCGCCTGGCAGGCGCATGTGGGCGGGCTCGTGGTGGGCGCCGCGGTGGCGTTCGGGATGGTGCACGCGCCGCGTGACAGGCGGACCCTGGTGCATCTGGGGACCTGCGCGGTGATGCTGCTCGCGATCGTCGCCGTGGTGTGGGTACGGACCCTTCAGCTCACGGGCTGAGGGCTCGTGGCGCCACGTTGTCCACAGTGCGTGGCCGATCTTGTGCATGCGGTGCGGAACTCTCGTTCCGCACCGCCCTGACCTGCGTTTCCCCAGCCGGGACAGGGGGAGCGGGTGGCTCGGGGCGGAGGCCGCCGATCACACCGGCGTCAACCTCCCGAAGGTTATCCACAGATCTTCTGAAGTTTTCCCCGACTGTGGATAACCGTGTGGATGGCCTTGGGTAGGGCTTGCCCTACTTCCACTGGGTGGATACGCCGAAGCCCACCGCGATGAATCCGAAGCCGCAGACGATGTTCCAGTTGCCCATGGCCCCGATGGGCAGATCGCCCTCGGATACGTAGAACGTCACGATCCACACCAGTCCGATCAGGAACATGGCCAGCATCAGCGGCGCTACCCAGCCACGCCCTGAGTTCATCTTCAGGCTGGTGGTCTTCGCCGCCGGCGGCGGCGTGAAGTCGTCCTTCTTGCGGATCCGTGACTTCGGCACGAGGAACTCTCCTGTCGATGTGCTGCTCCCCGGCTCTCGTCCGTGCTCGAGCGGGCGGTGCCCCCATCCGCGGGGAGGTACGGAGTGTGCGCCGGGACGCGGATGCGGTGGGGAGCGGATTCGTCTCCCGGGCGTCCGTTAGCGTAGTCCTTCCGCGGCGCCGTAAGGAGTAAGGGTACGTTGAGCAATTCCGCTGACTCCTCCGACCGCCCCGCCCGCTCGCGCCTGCGGCCGGTACGCCTCCTCACGCTCGTGGTCTTCGCGCTCGCCGGGATGCTGTTCTGGCTCAGCTTCGACACCGCACGGGGCACGAACCTGCGCTCGGACGACTCGATGCTGCGGCTGTCCGACCTCATCCAGGAGCGCAGCCACAAGAACGGCGTCCAGGACGAGAGCAACGCCGCGCTGCGCGCCGAGGTCGACTCCCTCGCCCAGCGCGACAACGGCAACTCCCAGGCCGAGGAGGCCAAGCTCAAAGCGCTGGAGAAGAACGCCGGCACCAAGCCGGTCAAGGGCCAGGGCGTGACGGTCACGCTCACCGACGCCCCGCCGAACGCCACCGCCAAGATCCCCGGCATCCCCGAGCCCCAGCCCAACGACCTGGTCATCCACCAGCAGGACCTGCAGGCCGTCGTGAACGCCCTGTGGCACGGCGGCGCCAAGGGCATCAAGGTCATGGACCAGCGGCTGATCTCCACCAGCGCGGTGCGCTGCGTCGGCAACACCCTGATCCTCCAGGGCCGGGTCTACTCCCCGCCGTACAAGATCACCGCCGTCGGCGACCGCGAGGCCCTCACCAACGCCCTGACCGCCTCCCCCGCCATCCAGAACTACCTCCAGTACGTGAACGCCTACGGCCTCGGCTGGAAAGTCGACCAGCACGAGGCGGTGACTCTTCCCGGCTACTCCGGCACAGTGGATCTCCACTACGCACAGCCTGTGAAGCCGTAGCCGCGCCCCCCGGGGCAGCGGGGAGGGGCGGGGCCGGATGACGCAGCGGGGCGGAACGACGGTGCGGTGGATCGTGCGGACGCTCAGCGAAATCTGCGTCACCGCGGGCGCGCTCATCGTGCTCTTCGTGTTCTACCTCCTCTTCTGGACCGGCGTACGGGCCGACAGCGCCATGGACGGCGAGATCGGCCGGCTCCAGGACCGATGGTCCACCGGCCCGGTCACCACTCCCACCCGCCCGCCGGCCCCCGGCGGCGGCACCGCACCGGCCGCGCGCCCCCGCGCCTACCCGCCGGGCGCCTCGTTCGCCGTGATGTACATCCCGCGTTTCGGCGCCGACTGGGCGAAGCCCGTGCTGGAGGGCACCGCGGCCGACGTCCTCAAGCGCGGTCTGGGCCACTACGACCGCACCGCGCACCTCGGCGCGCTCGGCAACTTCTCCGTCGCCGGGCACCGCCGCACCTACGGCGACCCGTTCAAGGACTTCCCCCGGCTGCGCCCCGGCGACGCCGTGGTGCTCACCGACGGCACGACCTGGTTCACCTACCGCATCGACAACCGGCCCTACACGACGCTGCCCGGCGATGTCGGCGTGATCGACCCCGTGCCGCTCAAGTCCGGTTTCCACGGCCCCGGGCGGTATCTCACGCTGACGACCTGCGAGCCGGAATGGGGCCACAGCCACCGGCTGATCGCCTGGGCACACCTGGATTCCACCCAACCCGCGGCACGGGGAAGGCCATCGGCTTTGACCGGCTGACCCACCTGCGCCCGCCCTCGCCCCTTACTCTGGTGTCGCAACGGACATCGTCATCGGCATCGGCAAGGGGACAGCGACAGCATGTACGGCTGGATCTGGCGGCATCTGCCGGGCAACACGTGGGTGAAGGCGCTGATTTCCCTGGTGCTCGCCCTGACGGTGGTCTTCATACTCTTCCAGTACGTCTTTCCGTGGGCGGAGCCGCTGCTCCCCTTCAATGACGTCACTGTCGATCAAGGGATGGCAGCCGTCCGATGACCGCACGGATTCTCGTCGTCGACAACTACGACAGCTTCGTCTTCAACCTCGTCCAGTACCTCTACCAACTCGGTGCCGAGTGCGAGGTGCTGCGCAACGACGAGGTCGCCCCGCGGCACGCCCAGGACGGCTTCGACGGGGTGCTGCTGTCGCCCGGACCCGGCACCCCCGAGCAGGCCGGTGTCTGCGTCGACATGGTCCGGCACTGCGCGGACACCGGCGTCCCGGTCTTCGGCGTCTGCCTGGGCATGCAGTCGATGGCGGTCGCCTACGGCGGCGTGGTGGACCGCGCGCCCGAGCTGCTGCACGGCAAGACCTCGCCGGTGCTCCACGAGAACGGCGGCGTCTTCAACGGGCTGCCCAGCCCGTTCACCGCCACCCGCTACCACTCCCTGGCCGTCGAGCCGGACACCGTCCCCGACGACCTGCTCGTCACCTCCTGGACGGAGGCCGACGACGTTCCCGGCGGACGGATCATCATGGGTCTGCGGCACCGCGAACTACCGGTGGAGGGTGTGCAGTTCCACCCCGAGTCGGTCCTGACCGAGTGGGGGCACCGGATGCTGGCCAACTGGCTCGTCGAATGCGGCGATGAGGGGGCGGTGGCGCGCTCGACGGGGCTGGCCCCGGTGGTCGGCAAGGCCGGCGCGTGACCGCCTTGCGCCCCGAGCGTGAAGGCAGTTCCTCCGAGCCCTACGAACCGGACCGGTCGTATGCGCCACACGACCCATACGGGCCGCAGGAGCCCCACCGGCAGCCCGACGCGTTCGAGGCCGCGGTGGACGCGCTCAACGACCCCCTGAACGATCCGCTGCCGGGGCAGGCACCCCCGGCCGGCCCGGCCGCTGCGTACGGCCGGCCGGGCCGGGGACGACGCCGGGGCAAGCCGGCCCAGGAGGGCGTGCGGCAGGGCTCGCCGTGGTTCCGCCCGCATCTGCAGCCGGACACCACCCCGCCGCACCGACAGCCGCCCGCGCCGCCGCAGTCCGCCGACTACGGCCAGGGCTACGGCGCCGGCCCCGTCCCCGCCCCGCGCCCCGCCTCGGCCCAGCCGATAGCCCGGCCCTACGTCCCGCGGGAGACACCGCCACCCGCCGCTCCCGCTCCCCCCGCGGCGGCCGCCCCCGCGCCGTGGCGGAACGACGACGAGACCATGGCGCTGCGGCAGGCCGAGACGCCCGGCGGCGCCACCGTTTCACGTGAAACCGATGCCGCGGACACGAGGGACGACGCGGAGGCCGGGGGTGCCGTGGTTTCACGTGAAACCACGGCGGAGTCTCCGGCCGGAGGCGGCAGAGCCGCCCGGCGCAAAGCCGCGCAGGAGGCCGCCAAGCGCGGCGGCCGGCGAGGACGACACGGCGGGCCGGGCGACACCGCGGCCGCCACTGAGGCCGCCGCAGCCCCCACGTCCCGGGTGGAGGCCCGGCGGGCCGCCCGCGCCGCCAAGGACAGCCCCAGCCTGATCGCCAGCCGCGCGCTGGGCGAAGTGTTCATCACCCTCGGCGTGCTGATGCTGCTCTTCGTCACCTATCAGCTCTGGTGGACGAACGTCCGCGCCGAGGAGGAGGCGGGCGGCGCCACCACCAACCTCCAGCACGAGTGGGACAAGGGCGGCGGCGAGAAGAAGAACCTCGCGGACGGCGAGCGCTTCGGGATCATGTACATCCCCAAGCTCGATGTGAAGGCTCCGATAGCCGAGGGCATCGACAAGCACAACGTGCTCGACCACGGCATGGTCGGTCACTACGACAAGAACAGCGGCACCAAGACCGCGATGCCCTGGGACAAGAAGGGCAACTTCGCGGTGGCCGCGCACCGCAACACCCACGGCGAGCCGTTCCGCTACATCAACAAGCTGACCAAGGGCGACAAAATCGTCGTCGAGACGCAGAGCTCGTACTACACCTACGAGATGGAGAGCATCCTCCCGCAGACCTCGCCCAGCAACACCAGCGTGATCGGCCCCGTGCCACCCGGCTCGGGGTTCACCGGCCCGGGCCGCTACCTCACGCTGACGACCTGCACCCCCGAGTTCACCAGTACCTATCGGATGATCGTCTGGGGCAAGATGGTCGACGAGCGGCCGCGGAGCAAGGGCAAACCGGATGCGCTCACCGGCTGAATGAACAAAAGAGGGGTGCTACGCGGTGACTGCCACCGGAAACGACCAGGTATCCGACCGGTCCGCGCCGCCACTCCCGCCGCGCCGGGTGCGCAGAGCAGTCGCCTCCGTCGTCAGCGTCATCGGTGAGCTGCTGATCACGGCCGGGCTGATCCTGGGGCTGTTCGTCGCCTACTCGCTGTGGTGGACCAACGTCCTCGCCGACCGCGCCGCGCACCAGCAGGGCGACCAGGTGCGCAAGCACTGGGCGAGCAGCGGTCCCAAGGGGCCGGGGGAGCTCGACACCAAGGACGGCATCGGCTTCCTGCACGTGCCGGCGATGGACAACGGCGAGGTACTGGTCAAGAAGGGCACCGGCGCCGGGATCCTCAACGAGGGCGTGGCCGGCTATTACACCAAGCCGGTCAAGTCGGGCCTGCCGAAGGACAAGAAGGGCAACTTCACCCTCGCCGCGCACCGCGACGGCCACGGCGCGAAGTTCCACAACATCGACAAGCTCAAGGACGGCGACCCGATCGTCTTCGAGACCCAGGACACCTGGTACGTCTACAAGGTCTTCGCGACGCTGCCCGAGACCTCGAAGTTCAACGTGGACGTCCTCGACGAGGTCCCGAAGGAATCCGGCAAGCACAAGGCCGGCCGCTACATCACCCTCACGACCTGCACCCCGGTCTACACCTCGACCTACCGCTACGTCGTCTGGGGCGAACTGGTCCGCACCGAGAAGGTCGACGCGGACCGCACACCTCCGAAGGAACTCGGCTAGCCGCCAACGGCCCCGCCGGCCCGGCCTGCGGACAGCGGAGAGCCCCGGCACCCTTCCTGGGTGCCGGGGCTCCGTGCTTCCTCGCCGTACGGGCCGCTAGCCGCCGAACGGTCCGCCGAAGATGCCGCCCCCGCCGTCGTTGCCGCCGTTACCGTTGCCGCCCCCGCCGCCGATGGTCGTCAGCGTGACGGTGGTGGTCGTGGGGTCGGACGGGGTCTGGGCGGCCGGGTCCTGCGTGACCACCCGGGCGTTGTCGTCCTGCGAACTGCCGCCGGCGAACTGGATGTTCTTGTACCCGGCCTGCTGGAGCGCCTGCTTGGCCTGCTTCACGGTCTGGCCGATCACGCTGGGCACCGGCGTCTGGGCACCCGCCTTGCCGATCGTCAGGGTCACCGTGGAGTTGGGCTTGGCCTTGGTGTTGCCCTCCGGGCTCTGCGAGATCACCTTTCCGACCTTGGTGGGGTCGGGGGTTTCCTGCTCGGACCGGGAGACCTGGAAGCCCTGGTCCTTCAGCTGCTTCTCCGCCGCGTCGGCGTCCTGTCCGGTGACGTCGGGGACGCTCACCTTCGGGCTCGCCGTGGCGATGGACAGCGTGATCTTGGTGCCCTTGGTCTTCTTGGAGTTCGCCGCCGGGTCCTGGTCCGCGACGGTACCGGGGTCACGGTCGGAGACGACGGGCTTGCTCTCGATGTTGGTGAAGCCCTTTTCCCGGAGGTCCGAGCGGGCCTCGGACTCGGTCAGGCCGGTCACGCTGGGAACCGAGATCTGCTCCTGGCCCGTGCACAGCGTGACGGTGATCGTGTCGTTCTTCCGCATGTCGTCGCCGGGCTTGCGGTCCTGCTCGGTGACCTGGCCCTTCTTGACGTTGTCGCAGGCCTTGCGGCCCCCCTCGTCGACCTTGAAGCTGCCGTTGCGGCCGGACTCCTTGGCCTCGCGGAGAGTCTTGCCCACAAGGTTGGGGACGGGTGTCGTGCCGCCCTTGTTGTTCTGGCTGAACATCGCCTTGCCGATGAAGATCGCACCGATCAGGACGAGGACGGCCGCCAGCACCAGCAGGATCGTCGAGGTGTTGCTCTTCTTCTGGCCGCCGCCACGCCGGCGGTCGCCGCGGTCGTCGCCGTAGCCCCCGTCGTCGCTCATCGGCGGCATCATCGAGGTCTGGCCGGCCGGATCCTGCGGGCGCAGCATCGTGGTCGGCTGGTCCTGGTCGTAGCCCACCGCGCCCATGGCGGAGGTCGCCGCGACCGGCTGGCCCTCCAGGGCCGCCTCGATGTCGGCGCGCATCTCGTCCGCCGACTGATAGCGGTAGTCCGGGTCCTTGACCAGCGCCTTCAGGACGATGGCGTCCATCTCCGGCGTGATCTCGGGGTCGAAGTTGCTCGGCTTCTGCGGCTCTTCACGGACATGCTGATAGGCCACCGCGACCGGTGAGTCACCGACGAACGGCGGCCGGACCGTCAGCAGCTCGTAGAGCAGACAGCCGGTGGAGTACAGGTCGGAGCGGGCGTCGACCTGCTCGCCCTTGGCCTGCTCGGGAGAGAGGTACTGCGCCGTGCCGATGACGGCCGCGGTCTGCGTCATGGTCATGCCGGCGTCGCCCATGGCGCGGGCGATGCCGAAGTCCATGACCTTGACCTGGCCGGTGCGCGTCAGCATGACGTTGGCGGGCTTGATGTCGCGGTGGACGATGCCGGCCCGGTGGGAGTACTCCAGCGCCTGGAGGACACCGGTGGTCATCTCCAGCGAACGCTCGGGCAGCAGCTTTCTTCCGGAGTGCAGCAGCTCACGCAGGGTGGAGCCGTCGACGTACTCCATCACGATGTACGGGATGGAAACGCCGTCGACGTAGTCCTCGCCGGTGTCGTAGACCGCGACGATCGACGGATGGTTCAGCGAGGCGGCCGACTGGGCCTCACGGCGGAACCGGGCTTGGAAGGACGGGTCACGGGCGAGATCCACCCGCAGCGTCTTCACAGCTACGGTGCGGCCCAGGCGGGTGTCATGCGCGAGGTACACCTCGGCCATGCCACCGCGGCCGAGCACCGAGCCCAGCTCGTACCGGCCGCCGAGGCGACGCGGCTCTTCCATAAGCTTCTCCAGCCCTCTCCGTCAGTCCCGACCGCACCGGTGTGTGGTCCGGCGGTGTGCTGTCCGGGCATACGGTACCCGGCAGGCCCTACCGGACCGGACCGGAGCCGCAACCTGATACGTGACCGGTATTGGCATGATCCGCGTCACTTCTGGCCTTCGAGTACTGCCTCCATCACGCGCTTTGCGATCGGAGCAGCGAGTTTGCCGCCGGCGATGTCGTCGCGGAGGGTGTCGGATCCCTCAATGACGACGGCGACCGCGACGGGGGTGCCCTTGCCGGTCTTCGCGTAGGAAATGAACCAGGCGTACGGGTTGTCCTTGTTGTTCTCGCCGTGCTGCGCGGTGCCGGTCTTTCCGCCGACGGTGACGCCCGGGATCTGAGCGGCGGTTCCCGTGCCGTTCTTGACCACGGTCTCCATGATGCTCTGGACCTTCTGGGCGTTCTCCGGGCTCAGCGGCCGGCTCATCTGCTGCGGCGTGTGCTGCTGGACCACGTTGAGGTTCTGCGCGACCAGCTGGTCGACCATGTACGGCTTCATCAGCTTGCCGCCGTCGGCGACGGCCGAGGCGACCATGGCCATCTGCAGCGGCGTGGCGCGGTTGGAGGCCTGGCCGATGCCCGCCATGGCGTTCTGCGGCCGGTTGTCCTCGGGGTAGATCGACTCCGAGGCACGGACCGGGGTGTTGATCCCCGGGTCGTTGAAGCCGAACTTCTCCGCCTCGGCCTTCATCTTCTTGTTGCCGAGGTCGGCGCTGATCTTGCCGAACACGGTGTTGCAGGACCAGCGCAGCGCCTCTCGGAGGGTGGCGTCCTCGCAGGGGATGTTGCCCTCGTTCTTCAGCGGGAGGCCCGAGGTGTCGGGGAGCGTGTAGGGCAGCGGCGAGTTGGTCTTGGTGTCGACGTCCGTGTAGAGCTTGTTCTCCAGGGCCGCCGAGGCCGTGACGACCTTGAAGGTGGAGCCGGGCGGGTAGGTCTGGCGCAGCGCCCGGTTGAGCATCGGCTCGTCGGGGTCGCTCTTCTTCTGCAGCGCGTTGTACGCCTCGGCGTCCTTGTTGCTCATGCCGGCGAACGAGGACGGGTCGTACGACGGGGTGCTGGCCAGCGCCAGGATCGCGCCGGTCTCCGGGTTGATCGCGGCGACCGCGCCCTTCTGCTTGCCGAGCCCTTCGAAGGCGGCCTTCTGGGCCTTGGCGTTGAGGGTGGTGACCACGTCGCCACCCTTCTGCTTGCCGCCGGTGAACATGTCGACCGTGCGGCTGAAGAAGAGGCGGTCATCGGTGCCGGTGAGGATGCCGTCGTTCAGCTTCTCCAGCTGGTTGGCGTCGAACGCCTGCGAGGCGTAGCCGGTGACCGGCGCCCACATCTTGCCGTTCTTGTACGTGCGCTTGTACTTGAAGTCGCCGCTGTCGGTGGTCGTGGAGCCGGTGACGGCCTTGCCGTCCACGATGATGTTGCCGCGCGGGGTGCTGTAGCGCTCGATGGCGACCCGGCGGTTGTGCGGGTCGTTCTTGAGCTGGTCACCCTCGACGAACTGCACCCAGTTGACGCGGACCAGCAGGGCGAGGACGAGCAGGCCGCAGAAGATCGCGACCCGGCGCAGGGGCTTGTTCACGGGCGGACCACCTGGGTCATCTCGGCGTCGGTGGACGGGGCGGGAGCCGGCGCCGGGCGGCGCGCGGTGTCGCTGATCCGCAGCAGGATGGCGACGAGTGCCCAGTTGGCGATCACGGACGAGCCACCCTGGGCGAGGAACGGCATCGTCATACCCGTCAGCGGGATCAGCCCGGTCACACCGCCGGCGACGACGAAGACCTGCAGCGCGAAGGCGCCGGACAGGCCGATCGCCAGCAGCTTGCCGAACGGGTCGCGGGCGGCCAGCGCCGTGCGGATACCGCGCTCGATGAGCAGGCCGTAGAGCAGCAGGATGGCCATCAGGCCGGCCAGACCGACCTCCTCGCCGACGGTGGCGAGGATGTAGTCACTCTTGGGCGCGATGCCCAGGATGAGGCGGGAGTAGCCCTGTCCCAGACCGGAGCCGAGGATGCCGCCGGACCCGAAGGAGTACATCGCCTGGGCGGTCTCGGTGACACCGCCGTTGGACAGCTCCAGCGGGTTGAGCCAGTTGTGCACACGCGTCTGGACGTGCGACTCGAACGTGGCCACCGCGACCGCGCCGCCCGCGCTGAGCAGCAGACCGAACACGATCCAGCTGGTGCGCTCGGTGGCGACGTACAGCATGACGACGAACAGACCGAAGAAGAGCAGCGAGGTACCCAGGTCGGTCTCGAAGACCAGGATCATCAGGCTCAGCGCCCAGATGACGAGGATCGGTCCGAGGTCGCGGCCGCGCGGGAGGTAGAGGCCCATGAAGCGGCGGCTGGCCAGCGCCAGCGCGTCCCGCTTCACCATCAGATAGCCGGCGAAGAAGATCGCGATGATGATCTTCGCGAACTCACCGGGCTGCAGCGAGCCCAGACCCGGGATCTTGATCCAGATCTTCGCGCCGTTGACCCCGGGAAAGAACACCGGCGCCACCAGCAGCACCAGCGCGACCACCATCGAGATGTAGGTGTAGCGCTGCAGGACGCGGTGGTCCTTGAGGAAGATCAGGATGGCGAGGAAGAAGGCCACACCGAGGGTCGACCACATCAGCTGGTTGGGCGCCATCGCCGGGCCCAGCGAGGGCTCCTGGTCCAGCCGCCAGATGAAGATCAGGCCCAGGCCGTTGAGCAGGGTGGCGATCGGCAGCATCAGCGGGTCGGCGTACGGCGCCCACTTGCGGACGACGAGATGCGCGACGCCCGCCAGCAGGCCGAGGCCCAGGCTGTAGCCGAGCACACCGGCCGGCACCGTGCCTTCCTTGGCCAGGCCGACGTTGATGTACGCGAACACCGGGATCAGCACCGCGAAGACGAGCATCGCCAGTTCGGTGTTGCGGCGGCTCGGGGCTCCGATGGTGCCGATAGTGGTGGTGTTGGTGGTACTGCTGCTCATGAGATCTACGGCCCCCTACGCCCTCACTGCTGGGTGCTGCAATTCTTTTCCAGCTTCAGCTGTTCCTCGGTGGGGGCCTGGCTGGGGCTGGCTGTGGGAGACGGGGACACGGGCGCGGCCAGGGTGCCTGCCGTGCTGGTGCCGCTGTTCTTGTCCGTCTTGTCGGTGGAGCCGGGCCGGGTGCTCGGGGCACCGGACTTGGACGGCGTGCCGGGCTTCGACGGGGTGCCCGTCTGGCCCTTGCCGGGGTGCCGCGCGGCCTCGCGCTCGGCGGCCTCCCGCTGCTCCTTGCTGCGGCAGGCGTTGGCCTGCCGGCTCAGTTCGGTGACCTTCTCGCCGCCCTGGGTGCGGCTGTCGACCGCGATCGTCTCCTTGACCTGGTTGCGCTGGTACAGCGGCAGGTACTTGAGTTCGATCTCGGGGTGGTCCTGGTCGACGTCGTTGAGCTTTATCCACGCGAGGTCCTGGCTGATGCCCCGGTAGAGCGCGACGTGGTCGTCCTTGCTGCCGACGAAGTACTGGGTCTGCGTCCAGCGGTAGCCCGTGTAGAGCCCGCCGCCGACGACCGCCAGCGCCAGCGCGATCAGCAGGGTCCGCTTGATCCACCGTCCGCGCGGGCGGGGCTTGACGAAGTCCTCGTCCATGAACGCGCCGAAGGAGCCCTGCGGCGGACCGCCGACCTCCGGATCACCGCTGCCGGGGGGCCCGAAGCCGCCACCGGGTGCGGGCGGCTGCCCGCCCGGCCGGCCGAGCTCGGCGGCCCGGGCGGCGGGCGTCTGCATCGTGCTCGGGTCGCTGAGCTGGTGCTGGTTCTCCGCGACGGCGCCGACGACGACCGGGGTGTCGTTGAGCTGCCCGGCCATCGTGTCGTTGCCGTCCACGCCCAGGACGTCGGCGACGATGCAGGTGATGTTGTCGGGACCGCCGCCGCGCAGGGCGAGCTGGATCAGCTCCTGCACGGTCTCGTGCGGCCCGTGGTAGCTGGCGAGGGTCTCTTCCAGCGTCTGGTGGCTGACGACTCCGGACAGTCCGTCCGAGCAGATCAGATACCGGTCGCCGGCCCGCACCTCACGGATCGACAGGTCCGGCTCGACGTGATCGCCGCTGCCCAGCGCCCGCATCAGCAGGGACCGCTGCGGGTGGGTGGTGGCTTCCTCTTCGGTGATCCGGCCCTCGTCGACCAGCCGCTGCACCCAGGTGTGGTCCTGGGTGATCTGGGTCAGGACGCCGTCGCGCAGCAGGTAGGCGCGCGAGTCGCCGACGTGGACCAGGCCGAGCCGCTGTCCGGTCCACAGCAGGGCGGTCAGGGTCGTGCCCATGCCCTCCAGCTGGGGGTCCTCCTCGACCATCACCCGCAGCTGGTCGTTGGCGCGCTGCACGGCCGTGCCCAGGGAGGTCAGGAGGTCGGAGCCGGGTACGTCGTCGTCGAGCTGGACGAGGGTGGAGATCACCTCGGAGGAGGCGACCTCACCGGCGGCCTGGCCGCCCATGCCGTCCGCGATGGCGAGCAGCCGTGGCCCGGCGTAACCGGAGTCTTCGTTGCCCTCGCGGATCATGCCCTTGTGCGATCCGGCGGCGAAGCGCAGGGACAGACTCATGCGCACCTCACCCGTCGGCTCGGGGTACAGCCGGTCTCGTCGAGCCACACTGCCCACCCTCCGGTCGGGAGCACACCGTGGTCCGTCGAGTGGACCGCCGCGGCTCGCTCGCTCCGCTCGCTCATTGTCGTACTACTTCCGCAGCTCGATGACGGTCTTGCCGATGCGGATCGGGGCTCCCAGCGGAATCGGTGTCGGGGTCGTCAGTCGGGTCCGGTCCAGGTACGTGCCGTTGGTGGAACCGAGGTCCTCGACGATCCACTGGCCGTCACGGTCCGGGTAGATCCTGGCATGCCTGCTGGACGCGTAGTCGTCGTCCAGCACGATCGTGGAGTCGTGCGCGCGGCCCAGGGAGATCGTCTGGCCTTGGAGGGCGACGGTGGTGCCGGTCAGCGAGCCCTCGGAGACCACCAGCTTGGTGGGGGCTCCTCGGCGCTGCCGGTTGTTGCCGCGGCCGCCTTCCTGGCGGCGCTGCTGCTGCGGTGGCGGTGCGGCCGCCTGTCGCTGCGTACGTGCTTCCTGTCCGCCCCGCCGGGCGGCACCGCGCTGTGTGACGCGCGTGCCGAACAGATCGCTGCGGATGACCTGAACGGCCACGATGACGAACAGCCACAGTACGGCGAGGAAACCCAACCGCATGACCGTGAGGGTCAGCTCTGACATTGCCCCCGCTTCACCCTTCGGCTTGCCGGTAAACGATGGTGGTACTGCCCACGACAATCCGCGAGCCGTCGCGGAGATTAGCGCGAGTGGTGTGCTGCCCGTCCACCACGATGCCGTTCGTGGAGCCCAGGTCCTGGACCATGGGGGGCGTTCCGACCCGGATCTCGCAGTGACGCCGGGAGACACCCGGGTCGTCGATCCGTACGTCGGCGTCGGTGCTGCGGCCCAGCACGAGGGTGGGACGCGAGATCTGGTGGCGGGTGCCGTTGATCTCGATCCAGCGCCGGGTCTGTGCCTGGGGCTGCGGTCCTGCACCGGGCGGTGCCGTACGGGGTACGGGCTGTGCGCCGCCGGGGGGCGGGGACGACGGCATGGGAGGCGGGCTCACGTGCCCGCCGCCGGGCTGGCTGCCGCGGGGCGCCGAGGCGGCGCGCGGGGCGCCCGCCGGGCCCGCGGGCTCCTGGGACGAGCTGGAGGCGAGCGTGCGGCTGCGGACGCGGTACAGGCCGGTGTCGAGATCGTCGGCCTTCTCCAGATGGACCTTGATCGAGCCCATGAAGGTGTAGCGCTGCTGCTTCGCGTAGTCGCGGACCATGCTCGAGAGCTCGTCGCCGAGCTGCCCGCTGTAGGGGCTCAGCCGCTCGAAGTCAGGCGTGCTCAGCTCGACGATGAAGTCGTTGGGAACGACCGTGCGGTCGCGGTTCCAGATGGTGGCGTTGTTGTCGCACTCGCGCTGCAGGGCGCCGGCGATCTCCACGGGCTGTACCTCGGACTTGAACACCTTGGCGAAGGTGCCGTTGACGAGACCTTCGAGCCGCTGCTCGAAACGCTTCAGTACTCCCACGGGGCACCTCCTTCCTCAGTCTTCGTCGGGGTCGTCCACATCGAGTCGTCCTGATACTGCTTACTGATCGTATCCACGCGTAGGGAAATCGGCTGGTTCCCCTTTCCCGCCTTGAGGACGAGTGTCGCCCCTCACAGGGTTGCCCGGTGCTTGTCTGCTCCTTGCCCACTGCTCGTGCACTGCGATCGTAGATGTGCCCCGTGAACAGTGTCCCGCAACCGCCGACCGGTCCGGCCGGGCGGGGCCCGGAGTCGGTCGTGGCACGGGGCCCCGGCACGGAGCCTGCCCTTCCGGTCGGCCCGGAAGCCGGCCGGTGCGCTCGCTCCGGTCGCGGCTACCGCGAGTGTGACCCCTAGGGGCGGTGCACGGCCAATGCCCGAGGCGCGGAGGGGTGCCGCCGGGAGGTACCCGCAGGTCGGGGACCGGGGGAAAGGCATGTGAAGGCACCCCCGACAGCGTGCTAATGTTCTGCATGTCGAAAGGCGCTCGCACAAGACCCGGACGGAACGGCCCGGATCACGTGAGAGCATCAACCGGCAGCACCCATGCGCGGGTGGCGGAATAGGCAGACGCGCTGGATTCAGGTTCCAGTGCCCGAAAGGGCGTGGGGGTTCAACTCCCCCCTCGCGCACAGATGAGACCCCCGGTCTCCGGAGAAATCCGGCGACCGGGGGTCTTTCGTTGTCTTCGTCACGTTGTTGCCCGCGTCACGGGCGCGACGGATCCGCGGGGGCCGGCGTGAGGCCTACGTCACATATTTGATCTTGGGTGCGCGTGCGTGCGGGCCCGGGCGGACGGCTTCCGGGGCCGGGCGCCGGGCGGCGCGAACCAATCGCTTTTACGGGGGCGGGAGTTGGGGCCCGGGGCGTGGGCGAGGTGCCGTGTCCGGCAGCCCTCGCCCGGAGCCCCGGGCCCCGTTCCCGCTCCCCCTCCCCGAATCCGGGATGCTTCCGGCCGGTCGTGCCGGGCCGGCTCGGGGGCGTTCCGGGCCGGGTTCAGGCGGCGAGGCGCGCGGCGAGGGCCTTCGCCTTGGCCGTCGCGTCCTCGTGCGCCTTGTCGCGGGAGGTCTCGTACAGCGGCACCAGCTCGGCCATCGCCGGGTTGTTGGGGGCCATGGTCAGCTCCGGGACGATGAAGTCGACGTCCAGGCCCAGCCCGCCGCCCAGTACGGCCTCCAGGTAGTTCTGCACGTACTCGAAGGGCTCACGGGGCGTGCCCGGCGCGTAGGAGCCGCCGCGGCTGGCGACGACGGTGACCGGGGTGCCCTTGGCGGACGGCTGCTCGCCCGACGTGCGGCCCATGAGGATCACCTGGTCGAGCCATGCCTTGAGCGTGGAGGGGATCGTGAAGTTGTACATCGGTGCGCCGATGACGATCGCGTCGGCCTGCTCCAGTTCCTCGGCGAGCCGGACGCGCAGTGCGAAGGCCGCCTGCTGCTCGGGGGAGTGGGTGGCCGGGTCGGAGAAGCCGGCGGAGGCGGCGACCGCGTCGAGGTGTGGCAGCGGGTCGGCGGCCAGGTCGCGGTGGATGACGGTGCCGTCGGGGTGCTGCGCCTCCCAGGCCTTGCGGAAGGCCGCGGTGACCGAGCGGGAGGCGGAGCCGGCCTCGGGGAAGACGGAGGAGTCGATGAGCAGAAGCGTGGCCATGGGGATCGGTCCTTCGGTACGCGGCCGGGCGGTGCGCGACCACAGGTTGAATTCCGTACGTCACTATTCATAGCACAGGAACTTACTTTTCCGCAGTAGCAAACAGGAGGGCGGTACGCTGGGCCTATGGCGGACCAGGGCGAGGCGATGTGCAGGCAGGTCGACGGCGGCATGACGCGCGTCTTCGAGGTCTTCGGAAAGCGCTGGACGGGCCTGATCGTCGCCACTCTCATGCCGGGCCCGGTGCACTTCGCCGAGCTGCGGCGGGCCATCCCCGGGATCAGTGAGCGGATGCTCTCCGACCGCCTGATGGAGCTGTCGGCGACCGGCCTGGTCGTGCGCGAGGTGGACGGGGGGCCGCCGCTGCGGGTCTCCTACCGGCTGACGGAGGCCGGTCTGGCCATGGAGCCCTCGCTCAAGGAGCTGGCGCGGTGGGCGGAGACGTATCTCACCGACGGCGGGCAGTGCCCGGAGCAGTTCCGGAAGTAGACTGACGGACGCCTCGGGGCGGGGCGGCCGGCGGCCTTCGGGTCTTGGCTCTCTCGTCAGTCCTGTCGTTCCCGGGCGGCGTTGTAGCGCTCCAGGTAGGTCGCGAAGCGGTCGAGGTCGTCCTCGTTCCAGTCCGCCAGCCGGTCGCGGAACGCCAGGCGGCGCCGGGCGGTGACGTCGGCGAGCACCTGGGCGCCCTTCTCGGTGGGGTGCAGCACCTGGACGCGCTGGTCGTCCGGGTCGATACGGCGCTCGACGAAGCCGAGCTTCTCCAGTGCGGCGATCTGCCGGCTGACCGTGGACTTGTCCAGGAGATAGTGCGCGGCGAGGTCCGTGGCGCGGCATCCGTGCTGGTCATCGAGGTGTGCCAGCAGGGTGTAGGAGACCAGTGACAGCTCGGGGTGCATCCGGGCGGCGCTGGCGCGGGCCCGGCGGGCGAACGCGGTCATCTCCTGCTGGATGGTCTCGACGGAGTCGTCGCGGTGGGCCACGGGTTGCCTTTCGTAGAGCTAGTTGTATAGTACAACGTGATTTGAGAGTTGTAATAGCCAACTACTGGTTTCCCGCCAGTGGCGACAGCTGAGCCGACGAGCTGAGAAGGCCTGCCCCATGAGTACGGACCACCGCCCCGACCACCAGCACGCGCGCCGTTCCCCGCGGTCCCGGCACTCCGCCGGGCTGCGGCACGTCCTGACGCACCTGATCACCCCGCTGTTGATGTGCGTCGGGATGGGGCTGGCGTATCTGGGTGCCTTCGCCAACCCGGCGCCGCACCACCTGCCCGTGGCGGTCGTCGGATCGGGCCGCAGCGCGCAGCTGCTCGCCCAGTCGATCAATGACAAGGCGGACGGCGCGCTGGAGGTGCGGACCGTCGGCGACCGGTCGGCGGCGATCGACGGGCTCAGGCACCAGGAGATCTTCGGTGCGTATGTGAGCAACGCCCATGGTGTGAAGGGTGCTTCGGCTGCTTCAGGTGCTTCGGGTGCCTTGGATGCTTCGGGTGGGGCGGGCGCGGCGGGGGCGCGGGCGGGTGCCGACGGGGCGGCGGGCGCCGTGCGGCCGGCCCCCGAGTTGCTGGTGGCGACCGCCGGATCCGACACCAGCGCCACCGTCGTGCAGAAGGTCTTCACCCCGATCGCGGCGCACCAGGGCGCGCCGCTGAAGGTCACGGACGTGGTGCCGACGGCCGAGGACGATCCGACGGGGCAGGGCATCTTCTTCCTGCTGGTCGCGATCAGCATCGGGTCCTACGCGTCGGTCGCGGTGATCGGCGGCGCCGGAGCCGTGCTGCCGATCCGGCTGCGGGTGGCGCTGGCGCTGGGCATGTCCTTCGTCGTCGGCCTCATCGGCACGGCGTTCGCCGGCCCCGTCTTCCACCTCGTCGACCACGGCCTCGCGGGACTGTGGGGCATGGCCTGGCTCTACTCCGCCGGCATTCTGCTGATCGGCACCGGCCTGCACACCTTCCTCAAGCGCTGGACCACGCTCGGTGTGATGGCCCTGTTCGTGATGCTCAACTTCACGTCCTCCGGCGGGATCTTCCGCCCCGAGATGCAGAACGGGTTCTTCGCGGCGCTGCACTCGTTCTGGAATGGCTCGGGCTTCGTCGAAGGCACTCGCAGCCACGTCTACTTCGACGGCTACGGCCTGTCCGGGCATGTCTGGACGCTCGTGGGGTGGCTGGTCGCCGGTGTGGTGACGGTCGGCGCGGCGGCGCTGGCCGAGAGGCGGCGACGCGGTGCGGAGGCGGAGGCCGTGGCCAACGCCGCGGCGGTGGCGGCGGCCGCGGTGCGGGCCGCTGTGCCGGAGCCGGGGTCGGGTGCGGTTGTGGGGTCGGGGTCGGGGTCGGGTGCGGCGTCCGGGTCGGCTGCGGCTGGGGAGAGGGCGCGGGTGGATGAGGAGCGGGAAGAGGAGGTGCGGGAAGAGGAGATGGAAGAGGCTGTGGGGGTTTAGGTAGGGCGGGCTGGCTGCCTTTGCTGTGCGGCTGTGCGGCTGTGCGGCTGTGCGGCGGGTGGTCTGTGTGCCGGCCGCTGGGGCCGGAGCTCTTGATGAGGCGTCAGGTTTAGCCCGGTACCGTCTGGTTTGGTTCGGTCCGGTCGGGTTCGGCTGTTCCGAAGAGTTATCCACAGGCCCTGCAGGCCGTGCGGGGATCTGGGTAACGTCGTTGCCGTCGGAGCGCCGGACCGTCCGCTGCTGGTCGGGCCGGCGATGGCGACAACAGGGACTCAGGACCGCAGTTCGTGAAGGGGGAGGTGGCCGCGATGTCGCGTGTGCCGTACGTACCGGGGTTCGCGAAGGCAGACACCCAAGGGCCGTCGCCCAAGGCGGTCGGGAAGGCGCTGCGGAAGCGCCTTCCGCGTGCCGAGCAGGCCGCGCTGTCGAGCGCGGCCGGGCGGCCGGATGCGGTGGCGGCGGTCGAGGCATCGAATGCCGGCCGTTTGCCCGAGCTGACGCCGATACGGGTCGGCCGGATGGCCGCGAGTCCCTTCGCCTTCCTCCGCGGCTCGGCAGGGCTGATGGCGTATGACCTGACGGCCGAGCCCACCACCGGTATCGGCGCGCAGATCTGCGGAGATGCGCACGCCGCCAACTTCGGGCTCTACGGCGACGCCCGGGGTGGCCTGGTCATCGATCTCAACGACTTCGACGAGACCTTGTACGGCCCGTGGGAGTGGGACGTGAAGCGGCTCGCCACCTCGATGGTGCTGGCGGGCCGGGAGGCGGGCGCGAGCGATGACGACTGCCACCGGGCCGCACAGGACGTGACGGGCGCGTACCGGCGCACCATGCGGCTGCTGGCCAAGCTTCCGGTGACCGAGGCGTGGAACGCGATCGCTGACGAGGAGCTCGTCTCGCACACCGACGCCCGGGATCTGCTGGGGACGCTGGAGCGGGTCGCGGACAAGGCGCGCAAGAACACCAGCGCGCGGTTCGCGGCGAAGGCGACGGAGCTGACGGCGGACGGCGGCCTGCGGTTCGTGGACGCGGAGCCGGTGCTGCGGCGGGTGCCGGATGCCGAAGCGGCAGCCGTGGCGGCTTCCCTGGCCGACTATCTGGACACGCTTCCCGAGGACATGCTGCCGCTGCTGGCCCGGTACGCCGTGCAGGACGTGGCCTTCCGTGTGGTCGGCACGGGCAGCGTGGGCCTGCGGTCCTATGTGGTGCTGCTCCTGGATCACCGGGGCGAGCCACTGGTCCTCCAGGTGAAGGAGGCGCGTGCCTCGGTGCTGGCGCCGCATGTGGAGAAGGCAGGCTTCCCGGTGCCGGCGGTGATGCACGAGGGGCGCCGGATAGTGCTCGGACAGCGCCGGATGCAGGTGGTCAGCGACATCCTGCTGGGCTGGACGACAGTGCAGGACATCGCCTCGCCGGGCTCGCCCGGCTCGTCCGGTGCCGCCTCGGGCACCGCCCGACGGGACGGACTGCCCTTCCAGGTCCGCCAGTTCAGAAACCGCAAGGGCAGCGTGGACCCGGCGCAGCTCTCCGACGACCAGCTGGACGACTACGCCCGCATGACCGGCGCCCTCCTGGCCCGAGCCCACGCACACAGCGCCGACCCCCGCCTGGTGGCCGGCTACTGCGGAAAGAACGAGGAACTCGACGAGGCCATCGCGCACTTCGCCCTGTCCTACGCAGACCGCACGGAAGCCGACCACGCAGCACTGGCCACAGCGGTAAGAAACGGCCGCATCGCAGCGGAGACGGGGATCTGAGAGGGGGACGTCCGGGGAGAGGCCGGGCTCGGGCGGGGGCTGCCTAGTGCGGGGCCAGGGGTCTGGGTGTGACGGCTGTAGGCCTGGGTGCCAGCGCCGGGTGCCGGGGGCGGACGTTGGGTGGCAGGTGGCAGGTGGCAGGTGGCAGGTGCCAAGCTCGGGCTCGGGCTCGGGCATCCAGACTCGGGCGCGGGTGAAGCGGGTGAAGGTGCCGCGTACCGAGTACAGCGTTTCGCGAGTCGGCCGTCAGGCTGTCTCGGCGGAGCCTTCTGCTGACTGCTGACTGCTGACTGCTGACTGCTGACTGCTGACTGCTGACTGCTGACCGGTGTCCGCTGACGGGTGTCGCCGTCTGGTGACGGCTAACGCGGGGGTTTGCTGCCGGGTGGTCGGTGGCTGACTTCTGCTGGTGGGTTGGTCGGCTGTTTGTCCGGTTGCTCGGCTGATCGTTCGCTTGATTGAGGGGGAGGAGGGGTGGGGCGGGGGGAGGGGCCCCGAGCAGGAAAGGGGAAGGACAACTGTGGAAGCCCCGGTCCGGCATGGGCCGTACGCTGACCGGGTGACGAACTCGCACGCGGAGAACACGCAGGACGGCCAGCACCGACCGGACGTATCGGGTACCCCGGACGACCAGACCGACCCGCAGGCAACGGACGCCCGCGACGGTGGTCAGGGCGCCCCGCTCGGTGACGGCGGAGTCCCGGAAGGTCGGCCCGCGAGCCCCGAGGGGGGCGGTACGGGCCAGGGCGAGACGGCCGGCCAGCCCGCGGACCGAGCCGGGGCAGGCGCCGAGATGCCCGCCGGTTCGGCGGGAGCAGAGGGAGCGCCTGGGGCCGGCGATGGTCAGGGCGACCCGAAAGCCGAGCAGAGTGACGTGCAGGATCAGCAGGCGGCGCAGGACGAGGCGACCAAGCGGCTGGCAAAGGCGGTGCTGGCTGCGGAGCAGGCGCTGATCGAGTTCGAGATCGCGGTGGAGACCTTCCGGGTGGAGGTCGAGAACTTCTCCCGCCTGCATCATCAGCGCCTCGGCCCCATGTACGCGCGGCTGGACGAGCTGGACGCACAGATCGCCGAGGCGGTGGCAGCGCGTACGGGCGCTGCCGAGGACCTCCGCAAGGCGCAGGAGGCCCGGGCCTCGGTGCTGCCGATGCCAGAGGTGGAAGAGCTGTTCCACGGCTGGATGGGGCCGGACGGGCTGTTCCCGGAGGCGCAGGCGATGCTCACCGAACAGTCGGTGCAGCCGCCGCAGAAGGTGCGGCCCAGCGAGGAAGCCCGCAAGGTCTACCGCGACCTGGTGCGCAAGGCCCACCCCGACCTGGCGCGGGAGGACGCGGAGCGGGCACGGCGGGATGAATTCATCGTGCGGGTCAATGCCGCGTACGCGCGGGGCGACGAGGCATTGCTGCGTGAGCTGGCGCGGGAGTGGGAGGAAGGTCCCGTGCCCGAGGAGCGGCGCAGCGAGAGCGAGGAGCTCTACGCCCGGCTGGAGTGGCTGGCCGAGCGCAAGGAGCTGCTGGCTGCCGCTGCCGCCGAGCTGGAGGAGAGCGCGATCGGCGCGATGATCAAGATGGCGCCGGAGGATCCGGACGCGCTGCTGGAGGAGATCGCCGAGAAGCTGCTCGCCGATGTCTCAGAACGCGAGGCCTACCTCGCGCAGCTGGTCGGGTAGCGTCGGGGCCATGCATTTTGGTTCTGTGCCCACGGTCGGTGTTGATGCGCTCACGTCGGAGGACTTCCTTCTGGACGTGCGTGAGGACGACGAGTGGGAGGCGGGGCACGCCGAGGGTGCGTTGCACATCCCGATGAGCGATTTCGTTGCCCGGTACGGGGAACTGACCGAGGCGGCTCCTGCGGACGGCAAGGTGTACGTGCTGTGCCGGGTCGGTGGGCGCTCGGCGCAGGTCGCCCAGTATCTGATCCAGCAGGGTGTCGACGCCGTGAACGTCGTCGGCGGCATGCAAGCCTGGGAAGCCGCCGGCCGTCCCGTCTCGGACGGCAAGGGCGGCTCGGGCTCGGTCGTCTAGCCGGGAGTCGGATGAGCCCGCGCGGGGCGCCGGCCCGACGAGACCGGTGGCGAAGGCCCCGCAGGAGAAGGCCGCGGTTGCGTGGCCTGCCTTCCTGGCGGCAGATTCTCCGTGAATCCGGGTCTGGTTTCACGTGAAACCAGACCCGAGGTACCCGATGTCCCGACCTCCCGGGGCGCGCGGCGGATCTCTCCCCTTCAGCCCAGTGGATGGGTCGCGAGCAGGTCGCCGAGGGCTTCCTCGTGGGCGGCGGCGGGGCCGAGGGAGAGCTCGAGGTGCTTGGCCCAGGCGTGGTAGCGGTGCAGGGGGTAGTCGGTGTCGGCGCCGAAGCCGCCGTGCAGATGCTGGGCGGTCTGGACGACGCGGCGGACGCCCTCGGAGGCCCAGATCTTGGCGACCGCCACATCTCCGGCGGGCGGTAGCGGGCCGGCCGCGTCGGTGGTGAGGCGCCAGGCCGCCTGCCAGAGGGTGGCCTCCATGGCGCGCAGGTCGATGAAGCGGTCGGCGGCCTGGACGGCGACGGCCTGGAAAGTGGCCACCGGGAACCCGAACTGTTCGCGCTTTCCGGTGTAGTCGCTGGTCATGGCGAGGACGCGCTCGCCGAGTCCCAGGGCGAGTGCACAGGTACCGGTGGTCAGAACGTTGCGCAGCGACGCCCAGGCGGTGGCGTCGTCGATCATTTCCCGGCCGCTGACGCGTACGGAGTCCAGGCGGACCTCGGCGAGGCGCTCGCCGCTGGTGGATATCTGGTCGTCGAGGGTCACGCCGGGGTGGGCGCGGGAGACGAGCGCGAGAACGGCATGGCCTTCGGGGGTGTGGGCGGGCAGCAGGATCCGGTCCGCTGTCCGGGCCCAGGGGACGGCGGTCTGGACGCCGTCGATGATCCAGTCGGTGCCCTCCGGGCGGGCCTGCACGGCGAGTTCGGCCGGTTCGTGTCCGGTGCGGCCGCCGGCGGCAACGGTCACGACGAGGTCGCCGGTGGCGATCCGGGGGAGGACTTCCGCCCGTAGTTCGTCGGATCCGTAGCGCTGGAGGGTGAGTGCGGCGGCGCCGCATTCCAGCAGCGGGACCCGCGCCAGGACCTTGGCTGATTCACGGAGGACGAGGCAGAGCGCGATCGTGTCCAGGCCCGCCCCGCCGTGCTCGGGCGCGATCAGCAGGCTCAGCAGATCGGCGTCGGCGAGCTTGCTCCACAGCGTCCGGTCGAAGTCGTCGGCGACCGCGCCGGGGGTGAGCGCGGGGCTGGGCACGCTGTCCGGAGCGACCCCGGAGAAGACGGCCTTCGCAGCTTCGGCGGCGGCCTGCTGCTCCTCGGTGAAGGTGAAGTCCACTGGTTTGTCCTCCCACGCGGCGCCTCGTTCTGACGGAGCGTCAAGGTAGAACAGGTTCCAGTAATTGGGAATGGTGTGGGGAGGAGTGAATGGCCTGAAAGGTAAGGGAGTTGGTGTCCCGTCCGGGCGGCTACGGGCAAGGTGTCGCGGCGCCCGGTCGGGGCGGGCCGAGATGGGTCAGCGGTCGAAGTCCAGCTCGACCTTTTCGGTGGCCGGGTGGGACTGGCAGGCCAGGACGTATCCCGCGTCGACCTCGTCGGCTTCCAGGGCGAAGTTACGGTCCATCCGGACCTCGCCCTTCACCAGGAAGGCGCGGCAGGTGCCGCACACGCCGCCCTTGCAGGCGTAGGGGGCGTCGGCGCGGTTGCGCAGGACCGCTTCGAGCAGCGATTCGCTGTCGTGGACGGGCCAGGTGCCGGAGCGGCCGTCGAGGGTGGCGGTCACCGTGCTGTGCGCGGGGGTGGCGACGGCCGGGGCCGTCGCGCTGCCGTTGTCGACGTGGAAGATCTCTTCGTGGATACGGGTGCGGGGCACACCCAGGGCGTTCAGGGCGCGTTCGGCGCCCTGCACCAGGCCGTAGGGGCCGCAGAGGTACCAGCCGTCGACGGAGTCGATCGTCAGCAGGGCGGGCAGGAGGGAGCGCAGCCGGGGCTCGTCCAGGCGGCCGGAGGGCAGGCCGGCCTGTTGTTCCTCGCGGGAGAGCGTGTGGAGGAGCTGGAAGCGCTGGGGGTAGCGGTCCTTGAGGTCGGCCACCTCCTCCAGGAACATCGTCGATGCCGCTGTGCGGTCACTGCGGATGAGGCAGAAGCGGGCGTCCGGCTGCCGGGCGAGCAGGGTGGCGGCGATGGACAGCACGGGGGTGATGCCGCTGCCGCCGACGATGCCGACGAAGTGGCCGGGACGGGGGTCGAGGGTGAACCGGCCGGCCGGGGCCATGACCTCCACGGTGTCGCCCACCGCGAGTTCCTTGAGCGCGTAGGTCGAGAAGGCGCCGTCCTCGACCAGGCGGATGCCCACGCGCAGCACCGGCCGGTCGGTGGCCGGGGCGCAGATGGAGTACGTGCGGCGGATCTCCTGGCCGTTGACCGAGCGGCGCAGGGCGATGTGCTGCCCGGGCGTGTGCCGGAAGGTCGTGTGCAACTCGGGCGGGACCGTGAAGGTGACGGCCACCGCATCGTCCGTGAGCCGCTCGATCTCCCGGACCTGGAGCGGGTGGAACATCACAACTCCTTGAAGTGGTCGAAGGGTTCACGGCAGGACTCACAGCGGCGCAGGGCCTTGCACGCGGTGGAGGAGAACCGGCTCAGCAGGGTGGTGTCGGTCGATCCGCAGTGCGGGCAGCGCAGGGTGAGGTCGACGGCGACCGGTCCGCCGACCGGTCCCGTGGGGCGTGGGGGCGCGATGCCGAACTCGGCGAGCTTGCGGCGGCCCTCGGCGGTGATCGCGTCCGTGGTCCACGGCGGGCTGAGGACCGTGCGGACCTCCACCTCGGGGATGCCGTGGTCGTGCAGCACCTGCTCTATGTCGGCGGACATCGCCTCGACGGCGGGGCAGCCGGTGTAGGTGGGGGTGAGGAGCACCTCGGCCCGGCCCGGCGCCGTCAGCTGCACCCCGCGCAGCACGCCCAGCTCGGCGAGGGTGAGCACGGGCAGCTCGGGGTCGGGAACGGAACCGGCCAGCGTCAGCAGTTCCGCTTCGAGGGCGGTGGTGGTCACCATGACGCCCCCGGGTGGCTGCGGTGGAGGTGCTGCATCTCCGCGAGCATCCGCCCGAACGACTCGGTGTGCAGTCCCTGGCGGCCCGCGCCGGCCGCCCAGCCGCCTCGGCGGGGGCCGTCGGGGACCGTGAGGGTGGCTTGCTCCAGGGTGTGGGTGATGCGGGTGGTCCAGCTGTCGTGCAGAGCCGTCCAGGGGAGGGCTTCCAGCCCCTCGACCGGCTCGAACAGTTCGCCGGTGAAGCGCCAGAGGGCGTCCAGTGCGCGTTGCATCCGGACCCGGCTTTCGTCGGTGCCGTCGCCCAGGCGCAGGGTCCACTGGTGGGCGTGGTCGCGGTGGTAGGCGACCTCCTTGACGGCCTTCGCCGCCAGGGGCGCCAACTCACTGTCTATGGCGGCGAGATGCTCGAACAGAAGCTCCTGGTAGGTGGAGAAGTAGAGCTGGCGGGCGATGGTGTGGGCGAAGTCGCCGTTGGGCTGCTCGACGAGCTGGAGGTTGCGGAACTGCCGCTCCTCGCGCAGGTAGGCAAGCTCGTCCTCGTCGCCGGCCAGGGAGAGCAGGACGCGGGCCTGACCGAGCAGATCCAGCGCGATGTTGGCCAGCGCGACCTCCTCCTCCAGGACCGGGGCGTTTCCGGCCCACTCGCCCAGGCGGTGGGAGAGGATCAGGGCGTCGTCCCCGAGGGGCAGGGCCGGGGTGGCGGTGACGTTCCTCAAAGGTGATGCACCCCGTCCGGGATCTCGTAGAACGTCGGGTGGCGGTAGGGCTTGTCGCCGGCCGGCTCGAAGAAGGCGTCCTTCTCGTCGGGCGAGGAGGCGGTGATCTGCGCGGAGGGCACCACCCACAGAGAGACGCCCTCCGAGCGGCGGGTGTAGAGGTCCCGGGCGTTGCGCAGCGCCATCTCGGCGTCCGGCGCGTGCAGGCTTCCGGCGTGGGTGTGCGAGAGGCCGCGGCGGCTGCGCACGAAGACCTCCCACAGCGGCCAGTCGCCGGGCCGGGGAGCGGTGTCCGCGGCGGCTGCGGGGGTCTCGGCGGGGCGCGGTGTGGTCATCGGGTGGCCTTCCCGTGCTTGGCGGCGTGTGCGGCGGCGGCTTCGCGCACCCAGGCGCCTTCCTCGTGCGCCTGCCGCCGGCGGTCGATCCGCTGGGCGTTGCAGGGGCCGTTGCCCTTGAGGACCTCGCGGAACTCGGTCCAGTCGATCGGGCCGGAATCCCAGTGGCCGCGCTCCTCGTTCCACGTCAGATCCGGGTCGGGGAGCTTGAGCCCGAGGGCTTCGGCCTGGGGGACGCAGATGTCCACGAAGCGCTGGCGCAGCTCGTCGTTGGAGTGCCGTTTGATCTTCCAGGCCATGGACTGTGCGGAGTGCGACGACTCGTCGTCGGGCGGGCCGAACATCATCAGCGACGGCCACCACCAGCGGTTCACCGCGTCCTGTGCCATGGCGTGCTGGGCTTCGGTGCCGCGGCTGAGGGCAAGCAGGGACTCGTAGCCCTGTCGCTGGTGGAAGGACTCCTCCTTGCAGACGCGGACCATCGCGCGGGCGTAGGGGCCGTAGGAGCAGCGGCACAGGGGGACCTGGTTGGTGATCGCCGCGCCGTCCACCAGCCAGCCGATGGCGCCAACGTCGGCCCAGGTCAGGGTCGGGTAATTGAAGATCGAGGAGTACTTCTGGCGGCCGGAGTGCAGCTTGTCGAGCAGCTCGTCGCGGCTGGTGCCCAGGGTCTCGGCGGCGCTGTAGAGATACAGGCCGTGGCCGGCCTCGTCCTGCACCTTCGCCATCAGGATCGCCTTGCGGCGCAGGGACGGCGCGCGGGTGATCCAGTTGGCCTCCGGCTGCATGCCGATGATCTCGGAGTGGGCGTGCTGGGCTATCTGCCGCACGAGAGTCGAGCGGTAGGCGTCCGGCATCCAGTCCCGCGGTTCGATGCGCTCGTCCGCGGCCACGGTGGCGTCGAATACGGTCTCGTGGGCCGTGTCCTCCGGCGCGATCGTCGTCATGTGATGCCCCCTCGCTACTCCCGACCGACCGATCGTTCGGTTCAATGGTGAGTGGGCGGACCTCGGGTGTCAAGCCTGTGGATAACGCGGGTGAGGGTGTGCCCGGCGGGGCCGCGTAGGTACCGTTCCGGAGCGGAGTTGGCCGCATGGATTCTGGGAACGGGGCGGGAATGCAGTCATACGGGGACGAATCGCGGCCATTGGCCGCGCTCTCGCTGCCCTCGCGGATCATCATCGGGGTAGCGGCGTGCGCCGTCGCGGTCGTCGTCGCGATCCATCTCGCCATGATGTTTCTGCACGTCGCGCCGTCGAACACGCTCAGCAAGCAACAGGGCGCCCTGATCAGCGAATATGTGTATCCCGAGTACGAACAGAACTGGAAGCTGTTCGCGCCCAATCCCCTCCAGCAGAACATCGCCGTCCAGGTGCGCGGGCAGCTGCGCACCGGTGACGGCGCCGTGCGGACCACGGGATGGACGGATCTGACCGCCCGCGACGGAAACGCCATTCTCCACAACCCGCTGCCCAGCCACACCCAGCAGAACCAGCTGCGCCGGGCCTGGGAGCTCTTCAGCAGCAGTCACAACGCGCAGAACCGCCCGGTGGGCCCCCGCGGTGAGCTGTCCGAGCGCTACATCCGGCGGCTGGTGCTGCTGCGGATGGAGGGCGAGTGGACCCGGGGCGGCGCCCGCGTCGAGCAGTTCCAGGTCCGTTCGCAGACGACCGCGGTCACCCCGCCGCCGTGGAGCTCCGAGAAGATCAGCGACAAGCCCGTGTACCGCGTACTGCCCTGGTGGCAGGTCACCGCAGACGACCTGCCCGAGGGGGCGAAGCGCAAGTGACGTCACCGACGCCCCAGCAGCCTCAGCAGACGCCGGACGACCGGCAGCCGCCGCACACCACGGAGCCGACCGACGTGCCGCAGCAAGCACAGGCACCACAGACGCCCCAGGAGACTTCCTCCTACCAGGAGACCCGCATAGAGCGCGCCATAGGCCGTGGCTTCGGGTTCGTCACCGCACGCGCGCTGGCGCCGTACCAGACCGCCCTGATCCGGATCGGCTTCTCGGCGACCTGGCTGCTGTTCCTGCTGCGCGAATGGCCGCACCGCGCGGTGCTCTACGGGCCCGACAGCCCCTGGAGTCTGGACATGGCGCGCCGGCTCCTGGCCGGCAACCATGCCTTCTCCGTGCTGCCCTGGTCCGACAGCGGCGCCTGGTTCGAGTGCGTCTACCTCCTGGCCATCGTGGCCTCCGCGCTGCTGATGCTCGGCTGGCGCACCCGCACCATGTCGGTGCTCTTCATGGTGGGCGTGCTCTCGCTGCAGAACCGCAGCATCTTCATAGGGGACGGCGGCGACAACGTCATCCACCTGATGTCGATGTATCTCGTGCTGACCCGGTGCGGGCAGGTCTGGTCGCTGGACGCGCGCCGCGCCCGGCGGGCCGCCGCCGACGCCCCTGACGGCGCCACCGGCCGCCCCGCCGTCCCCCGTGACCTGCCCGGCGTCGTGCTGTGGGCCGTGCTCGGCCTCGCCCTGGCCGTCGCCCAGCTGACCGGCGGCTGGGGCCTCACCTGGTTCGGGCACGGCCCGTTCCCGCACCTCGGCTGGAGCCTGGTGCTGTGGGGCCTGTGGCTGGCCCATGGCCTGTGGTGGGCGGTGCAGCGGTACGCGCCCGGAGAGCCGCGGATCGTCCTGGACACCCTCGCCAAGCTCGCCCACAACGGCGCACTGCTGGTGATCATGGTCGAGGTGTGCCTGATCTACGCCACCGCCGGCTGGTACAAGATCCAGGGGAACCGCTGGCAGGACGGCACCGCCGTCTATTACCCGATGCACCTGGACTACTTCTCGCCCTGGCCCGGTCTGTCCGACCTGCTCGGCAGCAATGGCGTGATGGTCATGCTGATCACCTACGGCACGGTGATCGTGCAGGTCGCCTTCCCCTTCACGCTCTTCAACCGCCGGCTGAAGAATGTGCTGCTGGTCGCGATGATCTGCGAGCACCTCTCGATCGCGTTCCTGCTGGGGTTGCCGTTCTTCTCGCTCGCGATGATCACCGCGGACGCGGTCTTCCTGCCCACGAACTTCCTGACCTGGGTCGCCGGGCGCCTCTCCGGCCTGTGGGAACGGCTGTTCCGGCGCGACCGGAAGGCCGTCCCTGCCCCCGGCTCCGGGGACGGCGAGCCGCCGGCCCGTGCGGACCACGGCGGCGGGGGCCATACGCTCGTGGGGTGAGCAGCGAGAACACCGCCCCCGCCGAGCCGGTCCAGTACGACGAGGGGTACGGGACCCAGATCGGCGTCGGGCCGCACCCCGAGCCCTGGCCGCAGGACGAGCGGCTCGACCCCGAGTTGCTCGCGCACGGCGACCGCCGCAATGTCGTCGACCGGTACCGCTACTGGACGCGGGAGGCGATCGTCGCCGATCTGGACACCCGGCGCCACGACTTCCATGTGGCCGTCGAGAACTGGAGCCACGACTTCAACATCGGCTCGGTGGTCCGGACCGCCAACGCGTTCCTGGCCAAGGAGATCCATATCGTCGGGCAGCGCCGCTGGAACCGCCGCGGCGCGATGGTCACCGACCGCTACCAGCACGTCCGCCACCACCCGGACACCGCGGATCTCACGGCCTGGGCGGCGGCCGAGGAGCTGCCGATCATCGGGATCGACAATCTCCCCGGCTCCGTGCCGCTGGAGACGACCGCGCTGCCGCGGCGCTGTGTGCTGCTGTTCGGCCAGGAGGGGCCGGGGCTGACCGAGGACGCGCGCCGGCACGCCTCGCTGGTCTGCTCGATCGCGCAGTTCGGCTCGACCCGCTCGATCAACGCGGGGGCCGCGGCCGCCATCGCCATGCATGCCTGGATCGGCCGCCATGCGCGGATCGAGGGGCCGGCTGCCCCCTGACCGAACGATGCGGGGCCCGGAAGAACGCTCCGGGCCCCCGTCCGGCCCCGTCGCCCCTCACGCCTGCCGGCGCACCTCCACCGTCCGGAAGCGGTTCGCGACGAAGGCGCCGTCGCAGAGCACCGCGTTGGCCGCCGGGTTGCCACCCGAGCCGTGGAAGTCCGAGAACGCCGCGGTCTGGTTCACATAGATCCCGCCGGTCAGATTCAGCGACAGCTGGGCGCACTCCTCCAGACAGGCCTCCTCCACCAGCTGCTCGACCTCGGCGGAGGTGGTGTACGCGCCGACCGTCATGGCGCCCTTGTCGCGGATCGTGCGCCGCAGCAGATCCACCGCGTCGGCCGCGGAATCGACGGCCACCGCGAAGGAGACCGGCCCGAAGCACTCCGACAGATAGGCCGCCTCGTCGTCCGGCTTGGCGCCGTCGAGCTTGACGATCACCGGCGTGCGGACCGTGGCCCCGGGGAATTCGGGGTTGTCCACCTCACGGGAGGCCAGCGCCACCTCGCCGAGCCCGGCCGCGGCCTCGAGCCGCTCCTTGACCTGCGGATTGACCAGGGCGCCCAGCAGCGCGTTGGCCCGGGCATCGTCGCCCAGCAGCCCGCCCACCGCGGCCGCGAGATCGCTGACGACCTCGTCGTACGACTTGGGCCCGGCGTCCGTGGTGATGCCCTCGCGCGGGATCAGCAGATTCTGCGGGGTGGTGCACATCTGGCCGCTGTAGAGGGACAGGGAGAAGGCGAGGTTGCCGAGCATGCCCTTGTAGCCGTCGGTGGAGTCGATGACGACGGTGTTGACGCCGGCCTTCTCCGTGAAGACCTGCGCCTGCCGGGCGTGCGTCTCCAGCCAGTCGCCGAAGGCGGTCGAGCCGGTGTAGTCGATGATGCGGATCTCGGGGCGGACGGCCAGGGTCTTGGCCAAGCCCTCCCCCGGCTTGTCCACCGCCAGGCACACCAGATCGGCCGGGAAGCCGGCGTCCTCGAGGACCTCGCGGGCCACCTTGACGGTCATCGCCAGCGGCAGCACGGCCCGCGGATGCGGCTTGACCAGCACCGGGTTGCCGGTCGCCAGGGAGGCGAACAGGCCCGGATAGCCGTTCCACGTCGGGAAGGTGTTGCAGCCGATCATCAGGGCGATGCCGCGCGGCACGGGCGTGAAGCTCTTGTTCAGCTCCAGCGGATCGCGCTTGCCCTGGGGCTTGGACCACGGTGCCTGCCGCGGGGTGCGGACCTGCTCGGCGTACGCGTACGCCACCGCCTCCAGGCCGCGGTCCTGGGCGTGCGGCCCGCCCGCCTGGAACGCCATCATGAAGGCCTGTCCGCTGGTGTGCATCACGGCCTGGGCGAACTCGTGGGTGCGCGCGCTGATCCGGGCCAGGATCTCCAGGCACACCGCCGCCCGCGCCTCGGGACCGGCGTCCCGCCAGACGGGGAGCGCGGCGCGCATGGCCGGCAGCAGGACCTCCGCGTCCGGATGCGGATAGGTGATGCCCAACTCCGGTCCGTACGGGGAGATCTCCTCGCCCGTCCAGTCGTCGGTGCCGGGCTGGTCGAGCTCGAACCGCTTGCCGCGCAGCGCCTCGAACGCGGCGAGCCCGTCGGGCGCGGCGGTCTCGCCGTACGCCTTGGGGTGCTCGGGGTGCGGGGACCAGTACGCGCGGGTGCTGATCGCCTCCAGCGTCCGGTCGAGGGTCGGACGGTGCTTCTCGATCAACTGCGCTGCGGTCATTTCGGCGGCCATCGAAGACCAACTCCTCGTCGAGCCGGGCGGAGAGTGGACAGGGGCTGGGTGCGCACGGGGCAACGGAGTTAGAGTAACCGAACGATCGGTCGGGGCAAGAGGGCCCGGCCAGGCTGTGGAAAAGTCGGTCGGGGAGGATCAGCTGGCATGACGGCAATCGGGACGAGCAGCACCGTGGCAGTGGTGGGTACCGGCACCATGGGACAGGGCATCGCGCAGGTGGCGCTGGTCGCCGGCCACCGCGTACGCCTCTACGACACGGCCCCCGGGCGCGCCGGGCAGGCCGCCGGGGCGATCGCCGGCCGCCTGGGCCGGCTCGTCGAAAAAGGCCGGATCTCTGCGTCCGAGCGGGACGCGGCGGCGGGCAGGCTCTCCCCTGCGGCGGATCTCGCCGAGCTGGCCGATGCCGCGCTGGTCATCGAAGCGATCCTGGAACAACTCCCGGCAAAGCAGGAGCTGTTCACCGCCCTGGAGGACATCGTGGCGGCGGACTGCCTGCTGGCCACCAACACCTCCTCGCTGTCCGTGACGGCCGTCGCGGGCGGGCTGCGCCACCCCGGCAGGTGTGTGGGCCTGCACTTCTTCAACCCCGCGCCGCTGCTGCCCCTGGTCGAGGTGATCAGCGGCTTCGCCACCGACGAGACGGCCGCCACCACCGCGTACGACACCGCCGCCGCCTGGGGGAAGACTCCGGTGCGCTGCGCCGACACCCCCGGTTTCCTCGTCAACCGCATCGCCCGCCCCTTCTACGCCGAGGCCCTGCGTGCCTACGAGGAGCGGACCGCCGACCCCGCCACCCTCGACGCGGTGCTGCGCGAGGGTACCGGCTTCAGGATGGGGCCCTTCGAGCTGACCGACCTCATCGGGCAGGACGTGAACGAGGCGGTCACCCACTCCGTGTGGAACGCCTTCTTCCAGGACCCGAAGTTCACGCCCTCCCTGGCGCAGCGGCGCCTGGTGGAGTCCGGACTGCACGGCCGCAAGACGGGGCGCGGCTGGTTCGACTACGCCGAGGGCGCCCGCCGGCCCGCACCCCGGACCGCGGACCCCTGCCCGGCGCCCGCGTCCGTCGCCCTGCACGCGGCGCTGCCCGGCCCGGCGGCGGTGCTGCGGGAGCTGATCGAGGAGGCGGGCGTCAAGGTCACCGAGGAGGGCACGCCGTACGGGCCGGAGGGCTTCCTACGGCTGCCCGGAGGGGCCCGCCTGGCGCTGACCGACGGCCGTCCGGCGTCGGGCCGGGCCGACGGCAGGTACGTCTGCTTCGATCTGTCGCTCGACTACCGGGCCGCGACCAGGATCGCCCTGGCTGCCTCGGCGCAGGCCTGCGAAGCGGACCTCGCGGAGGCCGTGGGGCTCTTCCAGGCGCTGGGCAAGCAGGTCAGCGTGGTCGACGATGTGCCTGGCATGATCGCCGCCCGGACGATCGCGATGATCGTCGACTTCGCCGTGGACGCGGCGGCCCGTGAGGTGGCGACTCCCCAAGACATCGACACGGCCATGCGGCTGGGCGTCAACTATCCCGGCGGCCCCATGGAGTGGGCCGAGCGGCTGGGCGCCCGGTGGGTGTGGGAATTGCTGGACGCGATGTATCGCCACAACGCCGGCGGCCGCTATGTACCGTCCTGGGCACTACGGCGCCGTGCGGACCTCGAGGAGTAGGTGCTCTAATCATGACCATGGCCAAGCGCGACACCTATACGCCCGATTCGCTGCTCGCGGTCGCCGTCGAGGTGTTCATCGAGCGCGGCTACGACGGCACCTCCATGGAGCACCTCTCCAAGGCGGCCGGCATCTCGAAGTCCTCGATCTACCACCATGTGCGCAGCAAGGAAGAGCTGCTGCGCCGCGCCATAAGCCGGGCTCTGGACGGGCTGTTCGGCGTGCTGGAGGAGCCGGGTGCGCGCCAGGGGCGGGCGATCGAGCGGCTGGAGCACGTCACCCGGCGGGTGGCCGAGGTGCTGATGGACGAACTCCCCTATGTGACGCTGCTGTTGCGGGTGCGGGGAAACACGGACACCGAGCGGTGGGCCATGGAGCGCCGCCGGGAGTTCGACCACGAGGTCGCGGATCTGCTCAAGCGGGCCGCCGCCGACGGTGACCTGCGCGACGACGTGGACATCCGGCTGGCCACCCGGCTGCTCTTCGGCATGATCAACTCGATCGTGGAGTGGTACCGCCCCGGGCGCGGTGGTGCGGTGCGCCGGGACGAGGTCGCCGAGGCCGTGGTGCGGACGGCGTTCGCGGGGCTGCGCAAGGCCTGAGACGCCCGCCGGGGCGCCTTCCGGGCCCCTGGTGTGCCCCGGGGGCCGCGCGGTGGTCAGTCCCCCTCGGGCCCGAGGTCGGTCTCCTCGAAGACCAGTAGCGTGCGGGTGCTCAGCACCTCCGGGATCGACTGGATCCGGGTGAGGACGAGTTCGCGCAGCTCGCGGTTGTCCTTGGTGTGGACCAGCAGCAGCACATCGAAATCGCCGCTGACCAGCGCGATGTGGGTGGTCCCCGGCAGCGTGGTGAGCTGCTTGCGCACGGTGCGCCACGAGTTCTGCACGATCTTCAGCGTGATGTACGCGGAGGCGCCCTGACCTGCCCGTTCCTGGTCGACCAGGGCGCTGAAGCCGCGGATCACCCCGTCGTCCAGCAGCCGGTTGATCCGGGCGTAGGCGTTGGCGCGGGAGACGTGCACCCGCTCGGCCACGGAGCGTATCGAGGCGCGGCCGTCGGTCTGGAGCATGCGCAGGATCGAGCGGTCGATGGTGTCCAGCGGGCGCGCGGGCGGCACGGGCGGCGCCTCCTCCGCGGGCGGCTGCCCGCCGGACGGTGCCTGCCCGCCGGAATTGGCCATCTGTTCGTCCGGCATGTGCTCCCGCCTCCCCTTTGTGGACGCCCTGCCTTCATCTGAAGCTGTGGAGAACCGTTTGTCCACAGGCTGAACCCACCCGTAGCCAAAATGCATCAGCGACCGAACAATCGGTAGGGAAGGGCGATCCCGTCGTCCTGACCCGATGCATCCTGCCCACCCGCCGTCGGCCCACCACCCACATGAGGCGCATCGCGCCACCCCTTCGATCAGAGGAGGTGCTCGACATGACGGTCCTTGAGCAGCCCGGCAGCAGCAGGAACACGAGCAGCCTGGCCGGCCCGCCGCCTTCCTGGCGGCCGCGCACCGACCCCGCGCCTCTCCTGCCCGACCCGGAGCCCTACCGCCTCCTGGGGACGGACGCCGCCGCCCGGCTCGACTCCGGACTGCTGACCCGGCTCTACACCCAGCTGGTGCGCGGCCGCCGGTACAACGCGCAGGCCACGGCCCTGACCCGGCAGGGACGCCTGGCGGTCTACCCCTCCTCCACCGGCCAGGAGGCCTGCGAGATCGCCGCGGCGCTGGCCCTTGAAGAGCGCGACTGGCTCTTCCCGAGCTACCGCGACACCCTCGCCGCGGTGGCCCGCGGCCTCGACCCCGTCCAGGCGCTGACCCTGCTGCGCGGCGACTGGCACAGCGGCTACGACCCGCACGAACACCGCATCGCCCCCCTGTGCACCCCGCTCGCCACCCAGCTCCCGCACGCCGTGGGCCTGGCGCACGCCGCCCGCCTCAAGGGTGACGAGGTGGTGGCGCTGGCGATGGTCGGCGACGGCGGCACGAGCGAGGGCGACTTCCACGAGGCGCTGAATTTCGCGGCCCTGTGGCAGGCGCCGGTGGTCTTCCTCGTCCAGAACAACGGCTTCGCGATCTCCGTGCCGCTGGCCAAGCAGACCGCCGCGCCGTCCCTGGCCCACAAGGCGGTCGGATACGGCATGCCGGGCCGCCTGGTGGACGGCAACGACGCACCCGCGATGTACGAGGTGCTCAGCGAGGCCGTGCAGCGGGCCCGCCGGGGCGGCGGCCCCACCCTGGTCGAGGCCGTCACCTACCGCATCGAGGCCCACACCAACGCCGACGACGCGACCCGCTACCGCAGCGCGGCCGAGGTCGAGACCTGGCGGGCGCACGATCCGATAGCCCTGCTGGAGCGCGAGCTGGCCGCCCGTGAGCTGCTGACCGACGCCTTCGTCGACGACACCAAGGAGGGCGCCGAGCAGTTGGCGGCCGACCTCCGGGAGCGGATGAACGCCGACCCCGCGCTGGACCCGATGGACCTGTTCACCCACGTATTCGCCGAGCAGACCAGCCAACTGCGTTCCCAGGCGGCCCAGTTGCGTGCCGAACTGGACGCCGAGGCCGCCGGACACACCGAGGACGCGGCGGGCGCCGGCGGCGTCGCCGAGGAGGCCAGGCCATGACGACCACCGTTCCGGCGACCGCGCGCAAGCCCGCCACCATGGCGCAGGCGCTGACCCGCGCGATGCGCGACGCGATGGCGGACGACCCGTCCGTCCATGTCATGGGCGAGGACGTCGGCACCCTGGGCGGCGTCTTCCGGGTCACCGACGGCCTCGCCAAGGAGTTCGGCGAGGACCGCTGCACGGACACCGCGCTCGCCGAGGCCGGCATCCTGGGCACCGCCGTCGGCATGGCGATGTACGGGCTGCGGCCGGTCGTGGAGATGCAGTTCGACGCGTTCGCCTATCCGGCGTTCGAGCAGCTGATCAGCCATGTCGCCAAGATGCGCAACCGCACCCGCGGCGCCCTGACGATGCCGCTGACCATCCGCGTCCCCTACGGCGGCGGGATCGGCGGGGTCGAGCACCACAGCGACTCCTCCGAGGCGTACTACCTCGCCACCGCGGGCCTCCAGGTCGTCACCCCGGCGACCGTCGAGGACGCCTACGGGCTGCTGCGGGCGGCCATCGCCTCCGACGACCCGGTCGTCTTCCTGGAGCCCAAGCGGCTGTACTGGTCCAAGGCCGACTGGTCGCCCGACGCACCCACCGAGGTCGCCCCCCTGGGGCGGGCCGCGGTCCGGCGCCGCGGCAGCAGCGCCACCCTGATCACCTACGGTCCGTCGCTCCCGGTTTGTATGGAGGCCGCCGAGGCCGCCCGGTCCGAGGGCTGGGACCTGGAAGTGGTCGATCTGCGCTCCCTGATGCCGTTCGACGACGACACGGTCTGCGCCTCGGTGCGGCGCACCGGGCGGGCCGTGGTCGTGCACGAGTCCAACGGGTTCGGCGGTCCCGGAGGGGAGATCGCCGCACGGATCACCGAGCGCTGCTTCCACCACCTGGAGGCGCCGGTCCTGCGCGTCGCCGGGTTCGACATCCCCTACGCGCCGCCGATGCTGGAGCGGCACCATCTGCCGGGTGTGGACCGGATCCTGGACACCGTCGCCCGCCTCCAGTGGGAGTCGGACCGGACTGTCGGAGGTGGTGAGTGATGGCCGTGGTCCGCGAATTCACCCTGCCCGATCTGGGGGAGGGCCTGACCGAGGCGACGATCGTGCACTGGCTGGTCGAGGTCGGCGAGGTGGTGGCCATCGACCAGCCGGTGGTGGAGGTCGAGACGGCCAAGGCGATGGTGGAGGTGCCCTGCCCCTACGGAGGCGTGGTGACCGCCCGTTTCGGCGAGGAGGGGACGGAGGTCCCGGTCGGCGATCCGCTGGTGACGGTCGCGGTGGGGGCCGTGCCGGACGATCTTGCAGCGACCGGCCCGGGCGAGGAGCCGGGCTCCGGGGCGGGCGCGCGGGGCGAGGCCGGCGGCACACCCGCTTCCGCGGCGGCCCCTGGTGCCTCCGGGGCGGGCGCGGCGGATTCCGGGTCCGGGAATGTGCTCGTCGGCTACGGCACGGCTGCGGCGGCGGCCCGGCGGCGCCGGATCCGTCCCGGGGGAGCGAGCCCCCTCGGCGGGGCGCAGCGTCCGCCGGCACGGGCGGCGCACGGACCGGCCGGGGCCGCGGTGGCCGGTGACAGGACGGGTGGCCCGGAGACGGTGCACGCCGGGGCGACCGCCGTGGGGGCGGCCGGTACCGGCGGGAAGTCCGAGGCAGCCGGTACCACCGGCGCGAACGGGTCCGCCGGGGCCGGGGTGGCCGAGGACGACAGCCGTACGGTGGCCGTCATCTCGCCGCTGGTGCGCCGGATGGCGCGGGAACACGACCTGGATCTGCGTGAGTTGACGGGGTCCGGGCGTGACGGGCTGATTCTCCGTACGGACGTGGAGTGCGCGATCCGCGAGCGTGAACGGGAGCTGACCGGGGCCGTGCCCGCGGCCGGGGCTGTGGCGCCCGCCGGGTCCATGACGCCCGCCCGGGCCGTTGCCGGGACCGGTGTCGTGCCGGGCGAGGAGCGGATCCCGTTGAAGGGGATGCTCGGTGCGGCCGCGGAGAAGTTCAGCCGCAGCCGCCGGGAGATCCCCGAGGCGACCTGCTGGGTGGACGCCGACGCCACCGAACTCCTCGCCGCCCGCAGGGCGATGAACGCCGCGGGCGGTCCCAAGGTGTCGCTGCTCGCCCTGCTGGCCCGGATCAGTACGGCGGCCCTCGCCCGCTTCCCGCAGCTCAACGCCACCGTAGACACCGCGTCCCAGGAGATCGTGCGGCTGCCCGCCGTGCACCTGGGCTTCGCGGCGCAGACCGACCGTGGCCTGATGGTGCCGGTCGTACGGGACGCGCATACCCGCACGGCCGAGGAGCTGTCCGCGGAGATCGCCCGGCTCACGGAGACCGCCCGGGCCGGCGGGCTCTCCCTGGCCGAGCTGACGCACGGCACCTTCACCCTCAACAACTACGGGGTCTTCGGTGTCGACGGCTCCACGCCGATCATCAACCACCCGGAGGCGGCGATGCTCGGCGTCGGCCGAATAACGGCCAAACCGTGGGTGCACGAGGGTGAGTTGGCGGTCCGGCAGGTCGTACAGCTTTCGCTCACCTTCGACCACCGGGTGTGCGACGGTGGTACGGCAGGCGGCTTCCTGCGGTTCGTCGCCGACTGCGTGGAGCAGCCCGCGACGCTGCTGCGGACGCTGTGACCGGCACGCGGCCGGTGGCGACGGCGAGCCGGCCGGCGAGGACGAGCCGGCCGGCACGGCGGGACGGCTGACACGACGGCGCTGCCGACGACGGGACCCGGTGCCGACGCCGCGACCGGCCCCGGGAACCGCGAGCGGGACCGCTTCCGCTGTGGCAGATCTGACATCCGTCGTGGCTCCGGCGGCGGTGTGCCCCCCGTACCCCTGGCGATACTCAAGGGGTGAGCGACCACACCACCGTCTACGACGCCCTCGTGCTGGCCGGAGGTGCGGCCCGGCGGCTCGGCGGTGCGGACAAACCCGCGCTGTCCGTCGGCGGCCGTCCTCTCCTGGACCGGGTGCTCGCGGCCTGCCCCGATGCCGCGCGCACCGTCGTCGTCGGCCCCGGCCGTCCGACCGTCCGGCCCGTCGTCCGTGCCCTGGAGGACCCGCCCGGCGGCGGCCCGCTCGCCGCGCTGGAAGCCGGACTGCGGCACACCACCGCCCCGGTGGTGCTGGTGCTCTCCGCCGACCTCCCGTTCCTGACCGCCGAGACCGTGCACCGCCTCCTGGCGAGCGCGACCGCCCCGGCGACGGCGACAGCCCCGGCCCCGGCCCCGGCCCCGGCCGACGCCTCCGGACAGGGCCGCGACGGCACGCCCCGCGACGGCACGCCCTACGACGACGGCATGCCCTACGAGGGCACGCCCTACGACGGGGCGATGCTCCATGACGCCTCGGGACGGGACCAGCCGCTGGTGGCCGCCTACCGGGCCGGTCCGCTGCGCCGCGAGCTGGCGCGGCTGCGGGCCGGGCACGGCACCCTGGCCGGGCTGCCGCTGCGTGCCCTGTGGACCGAGCTGCTGCTCGCGCGGGTTCCGGACGCCCCGTCCACGGCGTCCTTCGACTGCGACACCTGGGAAGACCTCAGCGCGGCCCGTGCCCGCATCAGGGAGCATGGCACCGTGCTGGACGAATGGATCACCGCAGTCAAGGCCGAACTGGGCATCGAGCTCGATGTCGACGCGGCAGCGCTTCTCGACCTCGCGCGGGACGCGGCGCACGGCGTCGCCCGCCCGGCCGCCCCGCTGACGACCTTTCTGATCGGTTACGCGGCGGGCCGGCAGGGCCGCGACGTGCAGGAGTTGTCCGACCGGGCCGCCGCGCTGGCCCACCGCTGGGCGGCGGAGGCCGAGGAGTCCGAGGGCGCCGCCCGGTCCGGCGGCGCCGTCGCCCACGACGACGCGAAGCCCGCGGAATGACCGACGGGCAGCCGGACGACACGGTGGCCGGGACGGCGGGCACCGCCCCGGACGAGGGCGGCTCCCACGGCGGCGACCCGTTCGACGATGCGCTCGCGCTGGTCAACGGCCCGCGCCCGCCGCGCGAACGCCCCCGGGCCGGAGCCGGGACCGGAGCCGGGACCGGATCTGGGGCCGGAGCCGAGGCCCCGACCGTCCGGGTGTCGTACGCCGCCCGTGCGGCGTGTGCGGCCACGCCCGGCGACGCCGGTGACACCTCCTGGACGTCCTCCACCCCCGACGTCCCCTACAACCCCGACGACCCGTTCGCCCCAGGCGACCCCTTCGCCTCCCAGGTCCCCTCCCCCTCGGACACCCGCCACACCTCCAACACCTCCGACACCCCCGCCCCCACCGGCAATCGCCCCGCCCCGACTGACCCGACTGACCCCACAGACCCCGCAGACCCCACCCCCACCCCCGCCCTCCCCTGGCACACCGCCCGGGACATCGCCCGGCGGGCCGTGACCGAGCCGCCCGCGCCGCGCACTTCGGCGCTCGCCGCGGCCCTCGGCCGCACGCTGGCCGCGCCCCTCACCGCGCTCACCGACCTGCCGTCGTTCGACACCTCGGCGATGGACGGCTGGGCGGTCGCCGGCCCCGGCCCCTGGCGCCTCGACGACCCCGCCGGCACCCCAGAGACCGGCCCGGCGACCGGCATCCTCGCCGGTCACGCGCCCACCGAGGGGCTCCTCGACGGCCGGGCGATCGCGATCGCCACCGGTGCCCGCGTCCCGTCCGGCGCCACCGCCGTCCTGCGCAGCGAACACGGTGAGGTCCGGGCGTCCGGCGGCGGGCGGCGGCTGTATGCCCCGCGGCCGGTGCCGCCCGGCCAGGACATCCGCCCGCGCGGCCAGGAGTGCCGGCGCGGCGACCAGTTGCTGCCGGCCGGCGCCCTGGTGACCCCCGCCGTCCTCGGCCTGGCCGCGGCGGCCGGCTATGACGAGCTGACCGCCCACCCCCGGCCGCGCGCCGAAGTCTTCGTCCTGGGCGACGAGTTGCTGGCCCGCGGGCTGCCTGAGGAAGGCCGGATCCGTGACGCGCTCGGGCCGATGCTGGCGCCCTGGCTGCACGCGCTGGGCGTCGAGACGGCCGCGGCCCGCCCGCTCGCCGATGACGCCGACGCACTGTACGAGGCGCTCGCGGCCTCCACCGCGGACGTGGTGCTCACCACCGGAGGCACCGCGTCCGGCCCCGTCGACCATGTCCACCCCACCCTGCGCCGGCTGGGCGCCGAGGTGCTGGTGGACGGGGTGGCGGTCCGCCCCGGGCACCCCATGCTGCTCGCCCGGCTGGCCCCGGGCCGGCATCTCGTCGGTCTGCCGGGCAATCCCCTCGCGGCGGTGGCCGGGCTGTGCACGCTCGCCGAACCCCTGCTGTCCGCGCTCGCCGCGCGCCGCCCCGCTCCGCCGTACCGGGTGCCGCTGGCCGCCCCCGTCCCCGGTCCCGCGCACGACACCCGGCTCGTTCCGGTGGCCTACCGCGACGACGAGCGGTACGGCCTGATGGCGGCGCCGCTGCACTTCCACGGCCCCGCCATGCTGCGCGGGATCGCCGCCGCCGATGCGCTGGCGGTCGTCCCGCCCGGCGGCGCGCGGCGCGGGGACGAGCTGGAACTCCTGGAACTGCCCTGGCCGGCGGGCTGGTCTGCGGGCTGGACCCCCGAGGCACCGACGGACTGGGACGCCCCGGGGGAGCGGTAGGACGGCTGCCGTCCCCCGGGGCCGCGCGCGGCTGCGGCCGGCCTGGCGGGTCAGGCGCTCGGCACCGCCTGCCGGATGGTGATCACGCGGTCGGTGAGTTCCAGGGTGGCGGCCTGCGGGTCGGTGTAGTTCAGGACGCGGTGGCCCCGTACGACCGCTACGACCAGGTCGTCGAGCTCGCGCGGGGAGCGGCCCGCCTCGCTCCGGGTCACCGGCCGTTCGTCGAGGTCGAGCCCGCTCCCGTACGTCAGCAGGTCCTCCAGGACGCTGCCCACGTTCGGGCTGGCCATCGACATGCCCAGCAGCCGGCCCGCCGAGCTGGAGCTGGTGATGACGAGGTCGGCGCCGCTCTGCTTGAGCAGCGGCACGTTCTCGTCCTCCCGGACCGCCACCACGATCGTGGCGTGCCGGGTGAGCTGGCGTGCCGTCAGGGTGACCAGGGCGGCGGTGTCGTCGCGCTGGGTCGCCACGACCACGCGTGCGGCCCGCTGCACCTCGGCCCTGGTCAGGGTGTCGGAGCGGGTCGCGTCGCCGTGCACCGCCACGAACCCGTCGCTGCCGGCGGTGTCCACGGCGCTCTGCTGCGGATCGACCACGACGATCTGGTCCTTGGGGACGCCCTGGACGGTCAGGGTCTCGATGGTGTGGCGGCCCTTGGTTCCGTATCCGATGACGACGGTGTGGTCTCGCATACGGGATCTCCAGCGGTGGATGCGCACCTGGTGGCGGGTGCGTGCGGTGAGCACTTCGAGTGTGGTGCCGACCAGAATGATCAGGAACAGCACCCGGAGCGGCGTGATGAGCAGGATGTTGGTCAGCCGCGCGCCGTCGCTGACCGGGGTGATGTCGCCGTAACCGGTGGTCGAGAGGGTGACCGTCGCGTAGTAGGCCGCGCCGAGGAAGGTGAGTTCGTCGTGGGCGTTGTCGCGGTACCCGGCGCGCTCGAGCCAGACGAGCAGGGTGGTGACCGCCAGCACCGCCAGCGCCATCAGCAGCCGGCGCGCCACCTGCTGGAGCGGTGGGGTCATGCCCTGCGCGGGCAGGACGATGGAGCGGCCGGCCTCCGTGTCGTCCTTGGCCTCGGAGCGGGAGAGCGACCAGAGGGAGCGGAGGATCGGGAATCTGCCGGGCCTGCGGCGCGGTGGCCGCGCGTCGTTCATCCGGCCGCCTCCCGGGGAACGGCCCGCTCCGCAGCGGTGTGTGAGGGGGACATACCTCCCATGGTCCGCGATGCCGACGCTTGCGCGCGCACGGCGGTCGAGGGGAGGGGCGGTGGGCGGTGGCGCCGGGCGGGCGGCGGTGGTGCCGTGGCGGCGCCGGTACGGCCGAGGAGGCCGGCGGGCCCCTTGCCGGTGCAGGGACCGGGCGGCAGGGCAACGGCGCGGGTGGGGGCGGTCGTGTCGATCACGGGTTGTTGATATCGCCGCCCGTGGGGCCGTCGTGGGGCAATGCCGGGGCGGTCACCCAGGGGAGTGGCCGTCGTGCCGGCGCGACGGGATCCCCGGCCCGGCTGCTCCGCTTCGTCCCGACCTCTGCGGAGTCCGGTGTCCCGGGCGGCGGTTCACCGGGCTCTGTGCAGGTGGGAAGGCCGGGCCGGTGGTGATCCGGGGGCCCCGCACCGTCGCCCCGCGCGCGCACGGCGAGTAGCCTCGCGCCATGCGAGCGATCACTATCCCGGAGCCCGGTGGCCCCGAAGCACTTGTCTGGGCGGATGTGCCCGATCCGCAGCCCGCCGAGGGCGAGGTCCTGATCGAGGTCGCGGCCAGCGCCGTGAACCGCGCGGATCTGCTCCAGCGTCAGGGTTTCTACGACCCGCCGCCCGGCTCCTCCCCGTACCCCGGGCTGGAGTGCTCCGGGCGGATCAGCGCGCTCGGACCCGGTGTGCACGGCTGGGCCGTGGGCGACGAGGTGTGCGCACTGCTCGCGGGCGGCGGCTACGCCGAGAAGGTCGCCGTTCCGGCCGGGCAGCTGCTGCCGGTGCCGGCCGGGCTGGACCTGGTCACGGCCGCGGCGCTGCCCGAGGTGACCTGCACGGTCTGGTCGAACGTCTTCATGATCGCGCACCTGCGGCCCGGCGAGACCCTGCTGGTCCACGGCGGCGCCAGCGGTATCGGCACGATGGCGATCCAGCTCGCCAAGGCCGTCGGCGCACGGGTCGCGGTCACCGCGGGCGGCCCCGAGAAGCTGGCGCGCTGCGCCGAGTTGGGCGCCGACATCCTCATCGACTACCGCGAGCAGGACTTCGTCCAGGAGATCCGCAAGGCCACCGACGGGGCGGGCGCGGACGTCATCCTCGACATCATCGGGGCGAAGTACCTGCAGCGGAACGTCAAGGCGCTGGCGATCAGCGGACGGCTGGCGGTCATCGGGCTGCAGGGCGGGGTGAAGGCGGAGCTGAACCTCGCCGCGCTGATGGCCAAGCGTGCCGCGATCACCGGTGCCGGGCTGCGGGCCCGCCCGCTGAACGAGAAGGCGGCCATCGTCGCCGCCGTACGCGAGCACGTCTGGCCGCTGATCTCCAACGGTCAGGTCCGGCCGATCGTGGACCGCGCGCTGCCGATGCCGGAGGCCGCCGAGGCACACCGCGTCGTGGACGCGAGTGCGCACGTCGGCAAGGTCGTCCTGACCGTCTGAGTCGGCTGGAACACGCACCCGGCACGTGCCGCCCCTCCCGCGTGGCCGACGGGTAACCCACCTGATATGTCCGAGATGCCGTGAATCTCGTCACATGTGACGCTGGACGGGTCACTCGACGGCTCGGCACGGGAGGGGCACGTGGGCGCTCCAGGGTTCCGTTCGCGCATTGCCACCGGCCTGTTGGTGGCCTCCGTCGTCCTGCCCGTACCTCTGGGCGCCACCTCCGCGGTGGCTGCGGACCGACGGGCCACTCCGGTCGACCGTCCGCCGAACCTCGCCCGCCAGGACGATCCGCACGACGACGGCAGCGGGGACGACTACGGAGCCGACGACTTCGGGCCGGACGGCTACGGCGAGGACGATCCGGCGCCCGGTCCCCCGCGATCCGACGGGCGGGGCCGGGTGCACCACGGGCACTCCGGCCCGTCCGCGCGGGAGCTGCCGGACCGCATCCCAGGACTGCCGTACGCCTTTCCGGGCTTCCCGCACCGGTCGCCGCACCACCACCCCGGCGGGCGCCGGGGCTACGGAGAGTGGCGGCATCGCCCGCATCGCCCGTTCGGCCCCGACTTCCCCGGTCCGATGCCGCCTTACGGCCTCCCGGGCACCGAGGACGGGGGCGGCGACCTCTCCTGGCGTGGTCATCACGGGCCGCCCGGTCCTCCCGGCCCGCCCGACGCCGACCGTGCGCACCCCCGGCCCGGCCGGCACGCGCCGCGCAAGCACCACCAGCCCGCGGCGTCCGGCTCCCGTGCCCCGGCCGGATCGGACGCCTCGCGCCGCCACAACGTCGCCGACCGGCGCCCGGTGCGCTCCTACGAGAGCCTGCCGCCGCTGCCGCCCGTCGTCCCGAAGAAGCAGGGCGGCTCCGTGCCGGACGGGGCGGACGGCGAGGCGGCCGTGAGCGACCCCTCAGCCCTGGAAACGCCCACGGCCCCGGTGGAGCGGGTCCTGCCGCTGGGTGCCGGCCTTGCCCTCACCGGACTGGGGCTGGCCTTCTTCGCCCTGCGGCTGCGGCGTAGCTGACGTCCACGGTTTCACGTGAAACGGCCGGGAAGCGCTTGTTTCACGTGAAACCGTGACAGCCGGTTCGCGTCAGGAGGGTGGATCACGTTCTCCAGGGGGCACCACCGTTCATAACCCCTTGTGCGAGAGAATGGCGGCATGGATATGCCGATGAACGAACGGTCGCAGGAGAACCCGCACGTCCTGGTTGTCGGCCCGGACGGCATGGCGCTCGGCAGCGCCGGCTCCGGTGGCGGGGAGAACGGCGATGAGCCCCGCGAGACGCCGGTGACGGACATGGTCGAACAGCCTGCGAAGGTCATGCGCATCGGCAGCATGATCAAGCAGCTGCTGGAAGAGGTGAAGGCCGCGCCGCTCGACGAGGCGAGCCGGGTCCGGCTGAAGGAGATCCACGCCAGCTCGGTCAAGGAGCTGGAGGACGGCCTGGCACCCGAGCTGGTCGAGGAGCTGGAGCGGCTGTCGCTGCCCTTCACCAATGAGTCCGTGCCGACGGAGGCGGAGCTGCGGATCGCCCAGGCTCAGCTGGTGGGTTGGCTGGAGGGGCTGTTCCACGGCATCCAGACCGCGCTGTTCGCCCAGCAGATGGCGGCCCGTGCCCAGCTGGAGTCGATGCGCCGTGCGCTGCCGCCCGGCGCCGTCTCACTGGACGGTGAGGAGGGGCAGCCCGGCCAGGGCGGCGCCCGCTCGGGCCCGTACCTCTAGAGCGCCGGCTCCGCCACCGGCGGATCGGGACGCACGGAAGGGGCCGGCACGCACTGCGTGCCGGCCCCTTCCCATGCTCCGGGGACCCGTGGGCCGGGCGTCGTCAGCCGCTGCGGCCGGTCGAGACCGTCAGCTCGATGGTGTCGCCCTTGCGCGGGTCCCACCAGCTGATGGCGGCCGGGGTCTGATCCGTGACGGTGTTCTTGCCCCAGATCGCGCTGTCCTCTTCCTTGACGATCTTGTACTTCCAGCCCGCCGCCTCGATGCACTTCTTCACCGAGTCCAGGTTCTTGAAGCGGAACGACGGGGCGAGGATCTTGCCCTTGTCGCTGTAGCTCTTGGTCGGGTTGGTGCAGTCGGACGTCAGGATCGTCGCCGTCTTGTCCTCGGGCCGGACACTCTCGGTGGGCGAGGAGTAGGACGAGTACGTCGGGGTCGGGGTCACGTCCCCGCCGTTGTCGTCGCTGGAGCCGGCGCTCAGACCGATGCCGATCGCGATCGCGGTGACCACGACCACCCCGACGATCGCCGAGACGACGATCACCGCGGAGTTGCCCTTGCGGCCGCCGGCCGGCGGCATCGAGGCCGTCACGGGCGGGGGCGGCGGGGTGTACGCCGGGGGCTGGAAGCCGCCCGCGTGGTACGGCGCGGGGATGGGGCCGGGGGTGGGCGTCGGGTAGGCGCTGTTCGGCGGCGGGGGCGTCGACGGCCCGAAGCCGGCCGCCTGGGTCGGCTGGTACGGCTGTTGCACGCTCGGCGGGGCCGGGGTGTGCAGGGCGCCGGACGCGGTGGGGAACACCGCGGAGGACACCGACGCGCCGCTGGTGCGGGCCGGCGGGCCACCACCGATGATCAGCGGCGTCGCGCCGGACTGCCCGGACCCGACGATCCGCAGGCACTCGTCCCGCATCGCCTCGGCGGTGGGGAACCGCTCATTGGGGTTCTTCTTCAGCGCCCGGGCCACCAGCGCGTCCACGGCCGGCGGCAGCGCGCTGTTGATGCCCGACGGGACCGGGGGCTCTTCCTGGACATGGGCGTAGGCGATGGCCAGCGGGGAGTCCGCGTCGAACGGCAGCTGGCCCGTCAGCAGCTCGAAGAGCATGATGCCGACGGAGTAGAGGTCGGAGCGGGCGTCCACACCGCGCCCGAGCGCCTGCTCGGGCGAGAGGTACTGCGGGGTGCCGACGACCATGCCGGTCTGCGTCATCGACGTCACGCCGGACTGCATGGCCCGGGCGATGCCGAAGTCCATGACCTTGACGACGCCGCGCTTGTTCAGCATCACGTTGCCGGGCTTGATGTCCCGGTGGACCAGGCCCATCTCGTGGCTGACCTCGAGCGCGGCGAGCACATCCGCCGTGATCTTCAGGGCTTTTTCCGTCGGCATCGCGCCATGTTGGGCGACGTCGGTGTCCAGATCGGAGCGCAGCGGCTGGCCCGCGACGTACTCCATGACGATGTACGGAACCATGGCGCCGTCGAGCTCGTCCTCGCCGGAGTCGAAGACCGAGACGATGTTGGTGTGCGTGAGCTTCGCCACGGACTGCGCCTCGCGGCGGAAGCGCTCACGGAAGGCCTGCTCGCGGCCGAGCTCGGTGTGCAGGGTCTTGATCGCGACCTCGCGGTCGAGCACGCTGTCGTAGGCGAGGTGCACGGAGGCCATGCCGCCGGCGCCGAGAAGATCACGAAGCTGGTAACGTCCCCCGCCGACCGCACGGCCCTCGAATTGGCCCTGAGCGCCGTCCTGGCTCATCGCTCCGCTTCCCCCTACGCGCGCACCATCCTGTACGGATAGTGATCAAAATCTGGAATTCCGCAGCCAAGTCTGCCCCAGGGCCCGGACACGTCAAGCTGTGTGCCCGTTCCGTGACCAGATGCGCAAGATCCCATCACGGCTGCCAGACGATTTCGGCACCGGATCGTCCCTGGTGAACTTGCCCGCACTGGCTTCCCACCGGTTTCCCGGCCTGTCCACGGCGGACCGGTGGATGCCGCGGAACCTGTAGCGTGCTCTAGCGAAGACCGATGACCTTACCGCTCTCATGCGGATCGATTCGACGGCGAGGACCGATGGCACCGACGCAGAGCCCCCAGGGCCCGTCCGATCCTGACGCCACCGGCTCCAATATCCCCGACGCACCGGAGATGTGGGGCAACGGCGGGCTGGTCGGCGACGGCCGCTACCGGCTCACGCGACGGCTCGGCCGCGGTGGGATGGCGGAGGTGTTCGCCGCCGAGGACGTCCGTCTCGGTCGCACCGTCGCCGTGAAGCTGCTGCGCGCGGACCTGGCCGAGGATCCGGTCTCCAAGGCCCGCTTCACGCGTGAGGCACAGTCCGTGGCCGGGCTGAACCACCACGCGGTCGTGGCGGTCTACGACTCGGGCGAGGACCTGGTCGGCGGGAACACCGTGCCGTACATCGTGATGGAGCTGGTCGAGGGCCACACCATCCGCGATCTGCTGCTCAACGCCGACGCCCCGCCGGCGGACCAGGCGCTGATCATCGTCTCCGGGGTGCTGGAGGCGCTGGCCTACAGCCACCAGCACGGCATCGTGCACCGTGACATCAAGCCCGCGAACGTGATCATCACGAACAGCGGCGCCGTCAAGGTCATGGACTTCGGCATCGCCCGTGCCCTGCACGGCGCCCAGTCGACCATGACCCAGACCGGCATGGTCATGGGAACGCCCCAGTACCTCTCCCCGGAGCAGGCGCTCGGCAAGACCGTCGACACCCGCTCCGACCTCTACGCCACCGGCTGCCTGCTCTACGAGCTCCTCACGCTGCGGCCGCCGTTCACCGGCGAGACACCGTTGTCGGTCGTCTACCAGCACGTCCAGGACATGCCGGTGGCGCCGTCCGAGGTCGCCGACGCGGTGCCGCCGGAGCTGGACGGCCTGGTCATGCGGTCGCTGGCCAAGGACCCCGACGACCGGTTCCAGTCCGCCGAGGAGATGCGCGGCCTGGTCCAGTACTCGCTGCAGATGCTGCACGAGCAGGGCGGCCACACCGGCACCTGGAACACCGGCCCGGTCGCGCTGCACGAGGGCGGTCACACCGGTGCCATGGGCACCGCGGCCACCACGGCGCTGCCGCACCCCGACGCCGGCCAGACCACGGCGCAGCCGATCTTCACGCCCGGCATGCGCGACGACGACGGCGGCTTCGACGGCGGTCCCCGGCCCGCCCGGGGCGGCCGCGGCAAGATCTGGCTGATCGCGGCGCTCGCGGTGATCGCCATCGCGGTGGGCGTGGCCTTCGCGCTGCAGAACACCGGCGGCCAGGACACCAAGAAGAACACCCCCGCCACGCACTCCCCGTCGCCGTCCAAGGACGACAAGACGGACGAGCCGCAGACGGAGGAGCCGAGCACCCCGGAGACCGACCCGGGCACCACGGGCGGCGACGGCGACACCTACAGCCCGCCGTCGCAGCAGCCCAGCACGCCCAAGTCGCCCGAGCCCTCCAGCCCCGAGCCGTCGACGCCGGAACCCTCGACGTCGCAGCCGCCCACCGGATCCACCGGCGGGACGTCGGACGGCGGCACCGCGGACGGTGGGACGGCCGACGGCGGCACCGCGGACGGGGGCACCGGCGACGGCGGCACGACCACCGGCACGGACAGCGGGACCACCACCGGCACCGGCACGGACACCGGCTCGACGCTCGGCCCGGCCGGCTGACCGGCGCCCCGCCCGCGCGTCAGCGGGTGAAGGCGTTCCGTACGGCCCGGTACTCGCGGGTCCACCACACGGCCAGCGCGGCCGCCGCCGGGAACTGGGGATCGGTGCGGCGGTCGCCGAGCTGGTAGCGCCAGGTCAGCATCCAGAAGTCGTTCAGCCGCTCCCACCACACCCGGTGGACGGCCGCGGCCAGCTCCCCGGCGCCGGCTCCGCAGGCGCTGCGGTAGGCGCCCGCGTACGCCGCCACCTTGGCCAGGTCCAGGGTCCCGCAGGGGCGCACGAAGAAGATCGCGGCGGCCCGGACCGCCTCCTCGGCGCGCGGCTGGACGCCCAGCCGGTCCCAGTCGACGATCGCGGTCGGCTCCGTGCCGCGGTAGAGGACGTTCAGCGGGTGGAAGTCGCCGTGCACCCAGCCCGCCGGTGGCTCGGCGCCGGGCGGCGGACGGTGGTGCGCCTGCTCGGCCAGCAGGGCCCGGCGCTCCAGCAGACGGTGCTCGGCGAGCTCGTCGAAGCTGGTGCGCGGGCGGGCGCCGCGGGCCAGCGCCAGCAGCTCCTCGATCGTCTCGACGGTCCGCTCCGGGTCGGCGCCGGCGTCCGCGCCGGGCGGCCGCGGCGGAGGCGGCTCGTCGGCCATGACCTGCTCCAGGGCGGTGTGGACCAGCCCGAGCAGCGCGCCCAGCCGCCGGGACTGGCCACGGGTCAGCGCCGCGCCGTCGAGGTGCCGGCCCACGACCCAGGGGTGCAGGGCGTAGCAGCGGCCGTCGAGGACGGTGACGGTGCGGCCGTCCGCGTCGGCGCGGGGCGGCGCGACCGGCAGGCCGAGCGCGGCGAGCCGGCGGGTGGCGCGGTGCTGGCGGGTGAGGGCGGCGAGGTCGCCGTCGAGGTGGTGCTTGAGGAAGTAGCGGCCGCGGGTGGTGGCGAGGAAGTAGCCGTGGTTGAGCAGACCCTCGGCGACGGGCTCACAGGACAGCGGCGCGCCGGCGCCGGTGTAGTGGCGGAGCAGGGCTCCGAGGGTGTCTTTGTCGGGCGTCGCCGCCGTCCGGACTACAGATGAGCGCAGCACCCACCAGATGTTAGATCAACGGCATCCGTCACAGCGGGCGCGCCGGAGAGCCTCACACAGAGTGCACGTCCCGCAGGGCCGGCACGTCGCTGAGGCAGTGCAGGGTCACGAACTCCGGCTCGATGCGCAGGAAGACCGGGGCGAAGGGGGCGCCGTCGGCCAGCAGCGGCGGGCGGCCGAACAGTTCCCGCTCGACGGGGGTGGGATCGACGACCCGGGCGGTGCCGGTGAACTGCACCGACCAGGTGTCGTTCTCACCGCTGTTGACGTTGTCGGCCTCGTAGGAGACCACGCTGCCGTCCAGGGCCTGGTGGTAGTCGTAGCCCTGGTGCAGCCGCAGCACCAGCCGCCCGTCGAGGACGAGGTGCCGGGCGACGGTGGTGAAGGGCAGCGCCCGCCGACTGGCGGAGACGCGCCCGTACGGCGTGCGGCTCAGCAGCTCGATGGCGCGGTGGTTGTCGGTGGGCATGGCACCACCTTGCCGGGCGGGAGCGACCGGCACGTAGGGGCCAGCAGCCCCGTGCGGCGGGGCCGATGGTCCTGAATCGCCATGAGCCGGGCGTGGCGGCGAACCCCGCCCCGAGGGGGTCTCGTTCGGATCAGGCCGGGCTCGGTCCGAACGACACCCCTCGGGCGGTGTCAGTGCCGCTCGGCCTGCATGCGCGCGACGTACGCGGCGGCCTGGGAGCGTCGTTCCATGCCGAGCTTGGACAGCAGGGAGGAGACGTAATTCTTGATCGTCTTCTCGGCGAGGTGCAGCCTTTCGCCGATCGCGCGATTGGTCAGGCCCTCGCCGATCAGATCGAGGATCCGGCGCTCCTGGTCGGTGAGGTTCGCCAGCCGGTCGTCACCCTTGGTGGTGCTGCCGTCGCGCAGCCGCTCCAGCACCCGGGCGGTGGCCACGGGGTCGAGCAGGGACTTCCCGGCCGCCACGTCGCGCACCGCGGAGAGGAGTTCGTTGCCTCGAATGGCCTTGAGGACATAGCCTGACGCACCGGCCATAATCGCATCGAAAAGGGCCTCGTCATCCGCGAACGAGGTGAGCATCAGGCATTTGATGTCCTCATCCTGTGAACGGATCTCGCGACAGACCTCGACACCGCTCCCGTCGGGCAGCCGGACGTCGAGCACCGCCACGTCCGGGCGGGTCGCCGGGATCCTGACCAGGGCATCTGCCGCCGTGCCCGCCTCGCCCACCACCTCGATGTCGTCCTCGACCGAGAGCATTTCGTGGACGCCACGCCGGACAACTTCGTGGTCATCGAGCAGGAATACCGTGATTTTTCCGTCTTCGCGCACCACCCCAGTCTCACACATCAAGTCTTCCCGTGCTCCAGGTCACCGATATAACGTGCCGTTGTCCCGGCGGCCTGCAACGCTGTGACCAGGAGTTGTTCCAAGCCTTAGCGATTTACTTGGAAATCCAAGCAAAATCGCAGGTCAGCGCCGTTTCCACTTCGGCTTTGACAATGGGTAACGTGCAATGAGCAGGCCACTGTCCGGGAGCTTTGTTCCACCCGGAGCCGGGCCGCGATCGCACACACCCCGTGCGCCGTATCGGATACCGGGTGAGCCGCAATACGGCCACCGGCGGACCCCGGGGGCCGGACAGACGGAGGAGCAGCACGTGACCGTGGAAGGCACTGCGCAGCGGAAAAACGCCCGCGGCAGCAGCAAGCGCACCGCCGCCAAAAAGGCGACGCCGGCCAAGAAGGCGTCCCCGGACCGGGCCCGGAATTCCGGCCGGACCGAGCAGGCGGAGCAGGATCAGCTCGTACAACTGCTGACCCCCGAAGGGGAGCGGGTCGAGCACCCCGATTACTCGATCGACCTGTCCCCCGACGAGCTGCGCGGTCTCTACCGCGACATGGTGCTGACGCGGAAGTTCGACGCCGAGGCGACCACCCTCCAGCGCCAGGGCGAGCTGGGCCTGTGGGCCTCGCTGCTGGGCCAGGAGGCCGCCCAGATCGGCTCCGGCCGCGCGCTGCGCGACGACGACTACGTCTTCCCGACCTACCGCGAGCACGGCGTGGCCTGGTGCCGCGGCGTCGACCCGACGAATCTGCTGGGCATGTTCCGCGGCGTCAATCACGGCGGCTGGGATCCCAACACCAACAACTTCCACCTCTACACCATCGTCATCGGTTCGCAGACGCTGCACGCGACCGGCTATGCGATGGGGGTGCAGAAGGACGGCGCGGATTCCGCGGTCATCGCGTATTTCGGTGACGGTGCCTCCAGCCAGGGAGATGTCGCCGAATCCTTCACCTTCTCCGCGGTCTACAACGCCCCGGTCGTGTTCTTCTGCCAGAACAACCAGTGGGCGATTTCCGAGCCGACCGAGAAGCAGACCCGGGTGCCGCTCTACCAGCGCGCCCGCGGCTTCGGATTCCCCGGCGTACGGGTCGACGGCAATGACGTCCTGGCCTGTCTGGCGGTGACCCGGGCGGCGCTGGAGCGGGCCCGCACCGGCCAGGGCCCGATGCTCATCGAGGCGTTCACCTACCGCATGGGTGCCCACACCACCTCCGACGACCCGACGAAGTACCGGGAGGACGAGGAGCGGGCGGCCTGGGAGGCCAAGGACCCGATCCTGCGGCTGCGGACGTACCTGGAGTCCGAGGGCATCGTCGACGAGGCCTACCTCGCCTCGATCGACGAGGAGAGCCACGCCCTCGGCAAGCGGGTGCGCGACGCGGTGCGTGCCATGCCCGACCCGGACGACATGGCCATCTTCGAGAATGTCTACGCCGACGGGCACGCGCTCGTCGATGAGGAGCGCGCTCAGTTCGCCGCCTACCAGGCGTCGTTCGTCGATGCCGACGCCGCCGCGGAGGGGAACTGACCATGGCAGTCTTCGAGAAGATCACCATTGCCAAGGCGATCAACGAATCGCTGCGTGCCTCCATGGAGGCCGACCCCAAGGTCCTCGTCATGGGCGAGGACGTCGGCAAGCTCGGTGGCGTCTTCCGCGTCACCGACGGCCTGCAGAAGGACTTCGGCGACGACCGGGTGATCGACACCCCGCTCGCCGAGTCCGGCATCGTCGGCACCGCGATCGGCATGGCCCTGCGCGGCTACCGCCCCGTCGTGGAGATCCAGTTCGACGGCTTCGTCTTCCCCGCCTACGACCAGATCGTCACCCAGCTCGCGAAGATGCACGCCCGCGCGCTGGGCAAGGTCAAGGTGCCGGTCGTCATCCGCATTCCGTACGCGGGCGGCATCGGCGCGGTCGAGCACCACTCCGAGTCCCCCGAGGCGCTGTTCGCGCATGTCGCGGGCCTCAAGATCGTCACTCCCTCGAACTCCTCGGATGCCTACTGGATGCTCCAGCAGGCCATCGCCGGTGACGACCCGGTCATCTACTTCGAGCCCAAGCGCCGCTACCACGACAAGTCGCGGCTGGACACCGAGTCGATCCCGGACCCGCTGCACAAGGCCCGGATCGCCCAGAGCGGCGCCGACCTCACGCTGGCCGCCTACGGCCCGATGGTGAAGGTCTGCCTGGACGTCGCCAAGGTCGCGGCGGAGGAGGGCAAGTCGGTCGAGGTCGTCGATCTGCGCTCGCTCTCCCCGATCGACTTCGACACCGTGCAGTCGTCGGTGGAGAAGACCGGCCGGCTGGTCGTCGTCCACGAGGCCCCGGTCTTCTTCGGCGCAGGTGCGGAGATCGCCGCCCGGATCACCGAGCGGTGCTTCTACCACCTGGAGGCTCCGGTCCTGCGGGTCGGCGGTTTCCACTCCCCGTATCCGCCCTCCCGTCTGGAGGACGAGTACCTTCCGGGGCTGGACCGGGTGCTCGACGCCGTTGACCGTGCGTTGGCGTACTGAGGGTTTGAGGAGAGTTCGTGACCATGACTGCAAGTCCCGCCCGCGCTCAGCGCTTCCGCGAGTTCAAGATGCCCGACGTGGGCGAGGGCCTCACCGAGGCCGAGATCCTCAAGTGGTACGTCCAGCCGGGCGACACCGTCGCCGACGGCCAGGTCGTCTGTGAGGTCGAGACCGCCAAGGCGGCCGTCGAACTGCCCATCCCTTACGACGGGGTGGTGCACGAGCTGAACTTCGGTGAGGGCGTCACCGTCGATGTCGGCACCGTCATCATCTCGGTGGACACCGACCCCGGAGCCGGGCCCGCCGCGGCGCCGGCGGCGGACGCGCCGCAGCAGTCCGCGCCGTCCGCCGAGGAGGACGCCGAGCCGCAGGGCCGCCAGGCGGTGCTGGTCGGCTACGGCGCCGCGCCGTCCTCGACCAAGCGCCGGGCGCGCAAGCAGCCCGCGGTGCCGGCCCAGCCGGAGGCCGCGGGCGCCGCGCTCCAGGCCGAGCTGAACGGGCGGGCCGCGCCCGCCCCGGTGGTCACCCCGGTGCCGGTGCCTGCCGCGCCTTCCGCTCCCGCGGCCCCGGCCGCAGGTGCGGTGCCCACCGCCGGACGTCCGCTGGCCAAGCCGCCGGTGCGCAAGCTCGCCAAGGACCTCGGCATCGACCTGGCGACGATCGCGCCGACCGGGCCGGACGGCATCATCACGCGTGAGGACGTACATGCCGCCGCGGCCCCGGCAGCGGCGGCGTCCGCGGCGGCCGCCCCCGGCCCGGTGGCCGTGGCTCCGGCGGCGGTCCCGGTCGCCGGCGGCGAGCGGCGGGTGCCGGTCAAGGGCGTCCGCAAGGCCACCGCGCAGGCGATGGTCGCCAGTGCCTTCACCGCGCCACACGTCACGGAGTTCATCACCGTCGATGTGACCCGCACGATGAAGCTCGTCCAGGAACTCAAGCAGGACCCGGACATGGCGGGGCTGCGGGTCAACCCGCTGCTGCTCGTCGCCAAGGCCTTCCTGGTCGCCCTCCGGCGCCACCCGGAGGTCAACGCGGCCTGGGACGAGGTGAACCAGGAGATCGTCTACAAGGACGACGTCAATCTCGGGATCGCGGCGGCCACTCCGCGCGGGCTGATCGTCCCGAACATCAAGGACGCCGGATCCAAGACGCTCCCCGAGCTGGCCGCGGAACTGGGTGACCTGGTCGCCACCGCCCGCGACGGCAAGACCTCCCCGGCGGCGATGTCCGGCGGCACGGTCACCATCACCAACGTCGGCGTCTTCGGCGTCGACACCGGTACGCCGATCCTCAACCCGGGGGAGTCGGCGATCCTGGCCTTCGGCGCGGTCAAGCTCCAGCCGTGGGTCCACAAGGGCAAGGTGAAGGCGCGTCAGGTCACCACCCTCGCGCTGTCCTTCGACCACCGCCTCATCGACGGTGAGCTGGGCTCCAAGCTGCTCGCCGACATCGCCGCGGTGCTGGAACGGCCGAAGCGCCTGATCACCTGGGGATGAGCCGGTATGCGGGGCCCGGGCGACGTTTCACGTGAAACGCCGCCCGGGCCCCGTCCGGGTTCCGTGGACGCCCGTGCGCGGACGGCTCGCCGAGGAATCCCGAAAGGCCCCGGCCCGGAGGTACGGCGAGGAGGCTGAGGTCAGCGGCCCACCGGCGGCCGCCCGTCCGAGGCTGGAGGTCCGGCGACCATGTCCGACACCACACCCGCACCCCAGGTATGGCCGACGCTGCGGGCTCGAGATGCCCGCGCGCTGATCCGGTTCCTGGTCGACGCGTTCGGCTTCGAGGAGACCGTGGTCATCCCCGGCGAGGGCGGGCGCATCGAGCACGCCCAGCTCTCCTGGCCGGAGGGCGGCGGCATCATGCTCGGCTCCGCCCGGGACGAGAAGGACGACCACTGGCCGCTGCGGCCGGGGACCTTCGGGGCCTATGTCGTCACCGACCGTCCCGACGAGCTGTACGCCCGGGCCACCGCGGCCGGCGCGGAGATCACTGATGAGCCGGCCGTCACCGACTACGGCTCACGGGGCTTCGGCGCTCGCGACCCCGAGGGCAACCGCTGGTCGTTCGGGACCTACCGCGGAGAGCCGCGGGCGGTGTAGCGAGCGGTAGGGGCCGGTGGTCAGCCGTGGATGAGCTGGACCGCGCGGCTGAAGTGTCCCACCGGGCCGTTCGTTCCGGGCTCCTCGGCGCGGGCGGCGCCGCGGGTCAGGGTGACGCCGGCCCACAGGCCGGCCACGATCAGGGCCACCACGACGGTGTTCCGCGTACGGCGGCCGGCGCTCGTCCTGGGCTGCATGTCCACTCCCCTTGGCTGTCGGAGCCTCCCCGGCTCCCTGTCTCTATTCACCCATGAGATCCGCGCTCCTTCGTACGCGGCAGGTACGGACTCGTGTCAGACCTGAGAGGGACGGGGCATCAGCCTGTGGTCTGCCGTCCGGCCGGGGCCGGGATCGCCGGGGGAAAGCGGAATGTCGCCGACCGCCCGCCGCGCACGGTGAGCTTCTCGGCCACGACCGGGAGGGCCGGGCGCAGCCGGGTCGCTGACCTGGGCATCGGCGCCGGACCGGGTGTGGTCCCGCAGACGCCGCCGTTCCTCGCGGAAGAGCGCGGGGGAGCGCGGAGGCGAACGGGCCCGGTCCGCCGTGAGAGGTACCTCGCCGGGGGTGGGGAGCCGGGCGAGAGGCGGGCGCGGAGCGGGTGCGGAGGGCGCCGGTGGGCAGCGGTCCGCCCGGTCCGGTGGGTCATGTCCGTATCGCGGACCGGGTTTCGCACGTATACCTGTTGTATCTATCATGTGTGCATGCCTTCCGCCGCCACGCCCACCGCCCCTGTCCGGGAGTCCGCCGCCAAACAGCCGCCCGCCGCCGAGCGGGTCTACGCGCATGTCAAGGACGCCGTCCTGGACCGCCGCTACGAGGGCGGGATGCTGCTCACCGAGGGGGAGCTGGCCGAGGCCGTCGGGGTCTCACGGACCCCGGTGCGCGAGGCGCTGCTGCGGCTGGAGGTCGAGGGGCTGATCAAGCTCTACCCGAAGAAGGGCGCGCTGGTGCTGCCGGTCTCCGCGCAGGAGATCGCCGATGTCGTCGAGACCCGGCTGCTGGTGGAGAAGCACGCCGCCGCCAAGGCGGTGCCCGCGAGCCAGGCGCTGCTCGGCGAGCTGGCCGAGCTGCTGGAGACGATGCGGGAGCAGGCCGCCGCTGGCGATCTGGCCGCCGTCTCCGTCACCGACCGCGCCTTCCACGCCGCCATCGTGCGCAGCGCCGGCAACCAGATCCTGGACCGTCTCTACGAGCAGCTGCGCGACCGGCAATTGCGGATGGGGGTCGCGGTGATGCACGCCCATCCGGACCGGATCGCCAAGAACATCTCCGAGCATGCGGAGATCCTTGAGGCGCTGCGGGCCGGGGACGCGGACGCCGCGACCGGCGTCGTGCAGCGCCACGTCAGCTGGGTCCGTCACCTCGCGCAGGGGGATGTGCGATGAGCGCCGGCACGGGGGCGGCCGACGGGGCCGGCAGTTCCGGCATAGGCGGCGGCAGCGCCCGGCTGCTGCCCGCCGACCCGCCCGGCGGTGCCAGGGCCATGGCCGTCTGGGGCATCGGCGTCGCGGTCTACTTCGTCGCCATCACCTACCGCACCAGCCTCGGGGTGGCCGGACTGGACGCCGCCGAGCGCTTCCACATCAACGCCTCGGCGCTGTCGACCTTCTCCATCCTCCAGCTGCTGGTGTACGCGGGGATGCAGATTCCCGTCGGGCTGCTGGTCGACCGCCTCGGCGCCAAGAAGGTGCTGACCCTGGGCGTGGTGCTCTACACCGTCGGCCAGTTCGGCTTCGCGCTCTCCAGCTCGTACCCCATGGCGCTCGGCTCCCGTGCGCTGCTCGGCTGCGGGGACGCGATGACGTTCATCAGCGTGCTGCGGCTGGGCTCCCGGTGGTTCCCGGCCCGCCGCGGCCCGATGGTCGCGCAGATCGCCGCGCTGGTCGGCATGGCGGGCAACCTCGTCTCGACGCTCGTCCTCGCCCGGTTCCTGCACAGCTTCGGCTGGACGCCGACCTTTGCCGCCAGTGCCGCCGGCGGCATCGTCGTGCTGATCGTGCTGCTGGTGTTCCTCAAGGACCACCCGGAGGGCTTCGCCCCGCCGCCGCCCGCCGCCGAGCACGCCGGCCCGGGCTTCGTCCGCCGGCAGATCGCCGAGTCCTGGCGTGAGCCCGGCACCCGGCTGGGCATGTGGGTGCACTTCACCACCCAGTTCCCCGCGATGGTGTTCCTGCTGCTGTGGGGCCTGCCGTTCCTCGTCGAGGCCCAGGGGCTCTCCCGTGGCACCGCCGGTGAACTGCTCACCCTGGTGGTGCTCTCCAACATGGCGGTGGGCCTGGTCTACGGCCAGGTCATCGCCCGTCATCACGCGGCCCGGATGCCGCTGGCCCTGGGCACGGTCCTCGCCACGGCTCTGATGTGGGTGCTCGTGCTGAGCTGGCCGGGCGACCATGCGCCGAGGGGACTGCTGATCGCGCTGTGCGCGGTGCTGGGCGCCTGCGGTCCCGCCTCGATGATCGGCTTCGATTTCGCGCGGCCCGCCAATCCGCCCGAGCGCCTGGGCACCGCCTCCGGCATCGTCAACATGGGCGGCTTCACCGCCTCGATGACGACCCTGTTCGCCATCGGGGTCCTGCTGGACGCCACCGGCGACAACTACCGGATCGCCTTCTCCTCGCTCTTCGTGGTCGAGGCGCTCGGTGTCTCGCAGATGCTGCGGCTGCGCCGGCGAGCGGTACGACGCGAGCGCGAACGGCTGGTGGTCAGCCGGGTCGAGGCCGTGCACGTCCCGGCCTGACGCCGGACGGTCAACTGGCCTTCGGGCGGGCCCGTTTCACGTGAAACGGACAGCGCGGTTTCACGTGAAACAGCTCGCTCCGGGACGCACTCCCCGCGTGCCGGCCGGCCGGTGGGAGTGTGGGGGCGGCCGGTTCCGCGCCGGCCGGGGCGCCGCTACGGCGTGATGGCGAAGTGGTGCAGGACCGCGTCGGCCAGCTCGCGGTCGCCGTCGATCTTGATCTGCTCGGCGACGGCCGCCGGGCGGACCCGGCCACAGGCCAGCTGGTGGAAGGTGTCCCAGTCCAGGGCGAGCGTCACGGTCGGGCCGAGCGAGACACTGCCGTCGATCGTGGCGTTGCCCTCGGCGTCGAGGCGGACCGTGCGCAGGAACTCCAGCGCCCCGCTGACGTCGAAGACCACCGCCGAATCGGCCGGGGCCTGGGCCCTCTTGGCGACGATGCCGGGCAGGGCCTTCACCAGCAGGTCGCGCGTCACATGGGCGCCGGGGGAGTCGAGGTTGCCGGGCTTGCCGAGCGCCCGGCGCAGGTCCTGCTCGTGCACCCAGACATCGAACGCCCGCTGCTGGAGGACGAACTCCAGTGAGCGCTCCTCACCGAGCGGGCTGCGCACCACGGCGTCCGGCTGACGGGACTCGTTGCGCAGCTGCCGGGAGCGGCGGATGACGGTGTACTCGAGTTCGCTGAGCATCTCCGGCGCGGTGTGGTGCCGGCGGACGTCGACCTGCACCTCCATGCGTCGCGCCGACTCGCTGCGGACGTGGTAGAGGTCGCGCGGCAGCGTGTGGATCGGCCGCGGGTCGCCCAGCATTTCGCATTCCAGGCCGATGACATGGGAGACCACATCGCGCACGGACCATCCTGGCAGGCCCGTCGCCCCGTTCCACTCGCCTTCGACGAGCGGAGTCACCAGCTCGGTTATCGCTTCTATGGAGTGGGACCAGGCATCGACGGAGGACTGAAGGCTGGGATGGACGGTCACGGGACCCCTCGGACGGTTCGTACGCGGGCTGCGGTCTGTGCAGTTAAGTTACGCTGCGCGCGAGCACCCCGGCAGTGCTTTCGGGTGACCATCGTAGGCCGATGTCCCCCGGCGGCAGAGGGGTGCGACGCGGGGCGGAACGCCCGCTTCTCAGTCCTCGCCGCGCTCCCGCTCCGCCAGCCGGATCACACAGACCGCGACGGCGATGAGCAGTGCCGGATCCGCGTCCTCCCGCACCACGCCGACCGCATAGGTGTCCCGCACGGTCAGCCAGCGCCGTGAGATGTCGGCGAGCAGCTCCCCCTCGTACTCGACCGCGAACTCCCGGTCGAGGATCTTGCCGCTGACGTCGAGTTCGGTGCCGTCCACCAGCTCGACGCGGTAGTGGTTGCGCAGCAGCGAGAGCCGCTTGCGCTTGATCGTGGCCAGCGGCTGGTCGTCCCGCTCGATGGTCATGGTGTCGCGCAGGCTGAGCATCTTCTTGCGGATGGTGATCAGCACCCGCCGCTCGGGGTCCTTCAGCTCGAAGGTCTCCCGCAGCCGCAGCGCCTTGCCGTCGACGAGGAAGGCGTGCCGCCCGTGCTCGTCCTCGATCCAGTAGTCGTCACCGATGCCGAAGATGCGGTCGCGGACCAGGTACTTGCGCGAGTGCGGGGCCGGCTCCCCGGGAGAGTGCAGCATGGAGGACGTGTTCCCGCCGGGACCTGCGGAATGCGCACGCACCGGAGTGACGTTGAATGGCCCCATGGCTTCACGTGCACGCGTCCGCGCCCCCGAGCTGATCGGCAAGGGCGGCTGGCTGAACACCGGCGACAAGGAACTGACCCTCTCCGACCTGCGTGGACGCATCGTCGTCCTGGATTTCTGGACCTTTTGCTGTGTGAACTGTCTGCATGTCCTGGACGAGCTGCGTGCGCTGGAGGAGCGGCACCGCGACACGGTCGTGATCATCGGTGTGCACTCCCCGAAGTTCGTGCACGAGGCCGAGCACCAGGCGGTCGTGGACGCCGTCGAGCGCTACGAGGTGGAGCACCCGGTCCTCGACGACCCCGAACTGGCCACCTGGAAGCAGTACGCGGTCCGGGCCTGGCCCACGCTCGTGGTGATCGACCCCGAGGGCTATGTCGTCGCCCAGCACGCCGGCGAGGGCCATGCGCACGCCATCGAGCAGCTGGTCGAGGAGCTGGAGGCCGCGCACACGGCGAAGGGCACGCTGCGCCGCGGCGACGGCCCCTATGTGCCGCCGGAGCCGGTCGCCACCGATCTGCGCTTCCCCGGCAAGGCGGTCCGGCTGCCCCACGGCGGCTTCCTGGTGTCGGACACCACCCGGCATCAGCTGGTGGAGCTGGCGGCCGACGGCGAGCAGGTGCTGCGCCGGATCGGCTCCGGTGAGCGCGGGCTGACCCCGGATTCCTTCAACGAGCCGCAGGGCCTGGCGCTGCTGCCCGACGGCACGGTGGCCGTGGCGGACACGGTCAACCACGCCCTTCGCGTCTTCGACCCCGAGAGCGGCACGCTGGAGACGGTGGCGGGCACCGGCACGCAGTGGTGGCAGGGCTCGCCGACCTCGGGCCCGGCCCGTGAGGTGGCGCTCTCCTCGCCGTGGGACCTCGCCTGGTGGCGGGACCGGCTGTGGATCGCGATGGCCGGGGTGCACCAGCTGTGGACCTACGACCCGGCCACCGGCACGGTCGAGGTCGCGGCCGGTACGACCCACGAGGGTCTGGTGGACGGCCCGGCCGCGGAGGCCTGGTTCGCCCAGCCGTCCGGGCTCGCGGCGTCCGGCGAGCGGCTGTGGGTCGCCGACTCCGAGACCAGCGCGGTCCGCTGGGTGGAGCCCGACGAGACGGGCGACGGCTATGTCGTGCGCACCGCCGCCGGTACCGGGCTCTTCGACTTCGGGCACCGCGACGGTCCGGCCGGCCAGGCGCTGTTGCAGCATCCGCTGGGCGTGACCGCGCTGCCCGACGGCTCGGTGGCCGTCGCGGACACCTACAACCACGCGCTGCGCCGCTTCGATCCCGCGAGCGGTGAGGTGACGACGTTGGCGACGGACCTGCGGGAGCCGTCCGCGGCGGTGCTGGCCGGCGACGACATCGTGGTCGTGGAGTCGGCCCGGCACCGGCTGACCCGGCTGCGGCTGCCCGAGGAGGCGGTCCGGGTCGAGGCGGTGGCGCACCACACCCGGCGCGCGGCCACTGCGGTCGCCCCGGGGGCGCTGCGGCTGGAGGTGGTCTTCCAGGCTCCCGCGGGCCAGAAGCTCGACACCCGCTACGGCCCGTCGACGCGGCTGCTGGTCAGCGCGACCCCGCCGGAGCTGCTCGCCGCGGGTGCGGGCCCGGGTACCGATCTCGCCCGCGACCTGGTGCTCGCGGACGGTGTGACCGAGGGGGTGCTGCACGTCTCGGCGATGGCCGCGTCCTGCGATGACGCCCCGGACATCGAGTACCCCGCCTGCCATGTGCACCAGCAGGACTGGGGCGTTCCGGTGGAGGTCTCCGCGGACGGGACGGCCCGGCTGGGACTGGTCCTCGCGGGGCTGGACGCGCAGTAGCCGCGCGGCGGTCCGGGCCGTCACCGGACCCGGACGGCCGCCCGGCGCCGGCCGCTACTTCCCGACGCCCGCCGCCAGCTCGGCGCCGTGGACGCTCGACGTCCAGTTGGTGACCTTGGTCGTGCCGACGGAGAGGTGCAGCCGCTTCTCCGCGAAGTCGACGGTCACCGGGCCGTGGGTGACGGAACCGGCCGAGCGGCCCATGAAGTCGATGGTCACCGACTTCCGCGCGGTGCCCCTGGCGGCCGCGGTGTCGGTGGGGATGACCGCGTAGGCGTAACCGTGGCCGGGCACCGTGAGGCGGGTGCCGCTGAGGTGACCGGGCGTGCCCTGCGACAGCGGCAGCGCGGTCTTGGCGTGGTCGAAGCGCAGCAGCGGGGCGTTGTGGAGCGTGCAGTCGCGGGCGGTGGTGTTCTTGAACTTCACCGTGACATGGCTGCCGGGGCCGCTCTGCTGGGAGAACGTGACCTTGTAGGTGCTCGGGTAGCAGTCGGGCACCCGGCGCGAGGCCGCCGTCCCCGCGCCCACTCCCGCCGCGCCGCCGATGACCTTGCGCTTCTTGCTCTTGGAGGACGACCAGGAGGACCCGGACGACCGGGACGACGAGGACGACTTCTTCGAAGACTTCGACCGCTTCGACGAGTGGCTGTTGCAGCCGGTCAGCGCGAGCGAGCCGGCCAGTCCGAGCGCCAGCGCGGCGTACGCGGCGGAGCGATGGCGGGAGCGGCGTACGGTCATGGGTGGGTCCCCCCGTGTGGAGCTGCGGTGTCAGTGAGGCGCGTCTGTCATGGCACGGCCACGATATCCATAGCCGCCGGATCCGCCAGGGCAGGTGCGCGGGCCGCCCGGGCGATCTGGCGCCATAGCAGGTCAGATGGGACGTCGCGGCGGTGAAGAGGCCCCGGAGAGCGGGTGAAGATCCGTGCGCGGAGGGGGCGGCGGGGGCCCGGACGCGGCACAGGGCGCCCGCTGGGGGTTGCGGGCGCCCTGAGTCAGGGGTGGCTCACCGGAGGCGGTTCCTCAACGGTGGCTCACCAGGCCGTCGCCTCGCTCACGTCCGCGCGCCAGTACGTCACCCAGGCGCTGTCGTCGACGTATGCCGCGCCGCCGGGGAGCTCCACGGCCGCCGGGCCGCCGATGCTGCCCTTGCCGTCGCGGCCGGGGAGGCTGACGGACAGTGAGGTCCTCATCCGGCCGTGGCGGCCGGAGCCGTCGGCGGACGAGGTCAGCACGCCCGCGTAGCCGGACGCGCCGGGGGCGAGGGTGACCACGGCCTGCGGCTTGCCGGCCGGCAGCGCGGGGAGCGGCGACGCGGCGTCGTCGAACCGCAGGTCCGGGGAGAAGTGGAGGTCGCAGGGGGCGCCGGAGATGTTGGTGGCCGTCAGCAGCAGATGGTTGACCGGCCGGGTCAGCACGGTGGCCGTGAGGCGGACCTTCGCGGCGTCGCAGGTGGTGTGTCCGGCGGTGGCGTTGCCGCCGCGGCCCGTACGGGCGTCGAGGGTGCGGCCGGTCGTGCCCGCCGCCGGGCCGTTGCCGGTGTGCCCCGAAGCCGTCCGCTCCTCCCGGCCGCTGTCGGTCTGCAGGCCGCCCGGTACGGTGCCGCCGGCCTGCCGGGCCACCGGGACGGCCTCCAGGGGCCGCGGGTGGAACGGCTTGGCGGCGCTGGTCTGGAGCGGGTTGTCCTGGCCGCCGCAGGCGGTCAGGGTGAGCGCGGCGACGGCGGTCAGCCCGGCCCCGGCGCAGCGCAGCGTGCGGCGGCGGACGGTCCGTCCCCGGGCGGGGCCACCGGTGGCGGCCCCGGGGACGGTCCCGTGGGAGACGGTCTCGGATCGGGTGCGGCTGTCCATGTCGGTCTCCCCCGGTCGGTGGCCCGCACCGTGTCCGCGGTGCGCCCTGTGTCCGGCCGGGTTCTCCCCCGCGGCCTGGGCACCAGAGTGCCGCCGGCCGCTGGCGTGCCACTAACGTGCGCCTAACGTCCGCGCGGGGCGGGCCCGGGCACGGCTCAGCCGCGCGCGCCGCCCCCGTCATCCGAACCGCCGGGTTCCGCTTCCCCGCTCTCCCCCTGGGTGTCCCGCGCGAACAGCTGCGTCAGCGTGCTGATGGTGTAGACGTCGGTGGCCTCCTCGTCCACCAGATGCATCTCCGCGAGCCGGTCCAGGCCGTCCTGGGTGCGCTCCTGGTCGTACCCGGCCAGCGCCGCGGCCGCCGAGGCGTTGAGGTGTCCGTCCGAGGTCGTCGCGAGCGCGCTGAGCAGCCGGGCGTCGTCCGCCGACAGCCGGGCCACGGACATCCGCAGCGCCGCCGCGACGCCGGCGTCCTCGGCCGACAGCAGCGCCAGCCGCCGCCGTTCGTCGTGCAGCGCGGCGGCCAGCCGGGCCAGCCGCCAGCGCGGCCGGGCGGTCAGCTGGGCGGCCGCGGCCCGCAGCGCCAGCGGCAGTCCGTCGCACAGGTCGACCAGTTCGCGCGCGGCGGCCGGGTCCTCGGCGACCCGGTCCGGGCCGAGCATCGCGCCGAGCAGCGCCGCGCCCTCCTCGTGGCCGAGCGCCTGGAGGCCGACCGGGCGGGCCCAGTCGGTGGCGACCAGACCGTCGAGCCGGCTGCGGCTGGTGACGACCGTGGCGCAGTGCGGGCCGCCGGGCAGCAGCGGCCGTACCTGCGCCGAGCTGCGCGCGTTGTCGAGGACGACTAGCAGCCGGCGCTCGGCGACCAGCGAGCGGAACAGCGCCGAGGCGGCCTCGGCGGAGCGGGGCACCCGCTCCGGCGGGGTGCCCAGCGCCAGCAGGAAGTCACGCAGGATCTCGGCCGGCGGCGCCTCGTCGCCCTCGCCGAAGCCGCGCAGATCGGCGAAGAGCTGGCCGTCGGGGAAGGACCCGGCGTGCACATGCGCCCACTGCACGGCGCAGGCCGTCTTGCCGACGCCGGCCGGGCCCGCCACCACGGCGAGCGGGCTCTCACCGGTCGTGCGGTCGGTCAGCACCTGCGTCAGCGCGGTGAGCTGCTGCTCGCGGCCCAGGAAGCGGGCGGGGGGACGGGGCAGCAGCCGGGGCGCGGCACCGGCCCGCGGGCCCGGCCCGTTCGCGGCGCCCGCCTCGGCGGCGCCGGGCGCCGCCGTGCCGGTCTCCCCGGGGGCCGCGGGCCGCGGTTCCTCCGCGGCGGGACGCGCCCCGCCGCCCGTCGCGGAACGGGGCCCGCCGGCGGGCCCGGCACCGGAGGCGCCCGCTCCGCCCGTGGGCCCGGCGGCCTTGCGCACCCGGCCGGCGGCCTCCGCCCGCAGGATCTCCTCGTAGGCGCCGCGCAGCCGCTCGCCGGGGTCGACGCCCAGCTCCTCGCTGAGCAGCCGCCGGGTGCGGTGGAACCACTCCAGCGCGTCGGACTGTCGCCCCGTACGGAACAGCGCCCGCATCAGCCCGGCGATCAGCCCTTCGCGCAACGGGTGGTTGACGGCGGCGGAGTAGAGGATCGCGGCCGCCTGCTCGTGCTCGCCGAGCGCGCCGTACGCCCGCCCGAGCGCCTCGACGGCCGTCAACCGGCGCTCCTCCAGCGCGTGCGCGGCGGCCGCGAACGGCGGGCTGGTGACCGTGCCGGTCAGCGCGGGGCCCCGCCAGAGGCCCAGCGCCTCGCGCAGCAGGGGTACCGCGTCGCCCGGCGCGGCCTCGGGACGGGCCAGGGTCACCAGCTCACCGAACCGGTGGGCGTCGATCAGCTCCTCCGGCAGCCGCAGCAGATAGGCGGAGCCGTGCGTGGTCAGTTCGACGCCGTACGCCTCCGCTCCGCCCTCGGCGAGCGTGGCGCGCAGCCGTGAGACGTGCCCCTGGACGACCGTGCGGGCGTGCTCGGGCGGCTCGTCCTCCCACAGGGAGTCGATCAACTGCTCCAGGGGCACGGTGGTGTTGGGCTGGAGCAGCAGCAGCGCGAGCACGCTGCGCCGTTTGGCGGGCCCGAGCGACAGCTCCGCGGAGCCGGTCGTCACGGCGATGGGGCCGAGCAGGGAGAAGTCCAACTCAGCCCTCCAGGAAGGCCGTCAGGGCGTTCGCCAGCAGATACGGGTCCTCGGCACCGCACAGCTCACGCGCCGAGTGCATGGAAAGGATCGCCACTCCGATGTCGACCGTCGCGATGCCGTGCCGGGCCGCGGTGATCGGCCCGATGGTGGTCCCGCACGGCATCGAGTTGTTGGACACGAAGCTCTGCCACGGGACCCCGGCCCGCTCGCAGGCCGCCGCGAAGACGGCCCGTCCGCTGCCGTCCGTCGCGTAGCGCTGGTTGACGTTGACCTTGAGGATCGGTCCGCCGTTGGGCATCGGGTGGTGCCCCGGCTCGTGCCGCTCGCTGTAGTTGGGGTGGACGGCGTGGCCGGTGTCGGAGGACAGGCAGAGGGTGCCGGCGAAGGCCCGGGCCCGGTCCTCGTACGAGCCGCCGCGGGCGAAGACCGAGCGCTCCAGCACCGTGCCGAGCAGCGGGCCGTCGGCGCCGGTGTCGGACTGGCTGCCGTTCTCCTCGTGGTCGAAGGCGGCCAGCACCGGGATGGCCGGTAGCTCACCACCTCTCGCCGCGGCGGCGGCCAGCGCGGCCGTACCGGCGTGCACGGACAGCAGGTTGTCCATCCGCGGGCCGGCCAGCAGCTCCTGGTCGCGGCCCAGATAGGCGGGGGCCTCGATGCTGTGCACCATCAGGTCCCAGCCCTTGATGTCGCCGGCCGGGACGCCGGTCTCCTCGGCGACGAAGGCGATCAGATCGCCCTCGGCCACCGTGCCCAGGCCCCAGATCGGCGTCATGTGGCGCTGCTTGTCGAGCTTGAGGCCGTCGGAGTTCACCGAGCGGTCCAGATGCACGGCCAGTTGGGGAACGCGCAGCAGCGCCCGGTCGACGTGCACCAGCCGGTGGCTGCCGTCCGCCAGCGTCACCCGCCCGCTGAGCCCCAGATCGCGGTCGAGCCAGGTGTTGAGCAGGGTGCCGCCGTAGATCTCGACGGCGATCTGCCGCCAGCCGCGGGAGCCGGTGTCCGGAATCGGCTTGACCCGCAGATTGGGAGAGTCGGTGTGAGCCCCGACAATTCGGTACGGAGTCGACGCGCTCGCGCCCTCGGGCACGTACCAGGCGATGATCGCCCCGCCGCGCAGCACGTACTTCCCGCCGCTCGTGCCGTCCCACTCGTCGACCTCGGCGACCTGGTGGAAACCGGCCTTCTCCAGCCGCTCCGCCGCATTCGCCACCGCGTGGTAGGGGGACGGGCTGGCGGCGAGGAAGGACATGAGGTCGTCGGTGTGGCCGCGATCGAAGCGGGCGGAGTTGGTCATGGATTCAGCATAAGGATCCCGGCCCGGCATTCCTCGTGCGCATGCCTCGTGACTCCGTTGCCTTCCGGCCACGATTCGCGTACGCCGGAGCGAAGTCCGTAAGGGAAGGGGCAATTCCGTGTTTCCGTCCCGCTCGTCGGGGTGTCCGTCCCGCTCGCCGGGCGGACGGGTGGCTCACCGGCGCGGGCGGCGCCGGCCGGCGGCCGCAGACGACGCGGCCCGCCTCTCCGGGGGAAGAGAGACGGGCCGCGTCGGTCGGTGCGGTCAGTCCGAAGGACCGGTCAGAGCGCCGCAGCGGGCTGCGGGCGGCGTGCTCAGAACGCGGCTTCGTCGAGCTCCATCAGCGACTGGTCGACGCTCTCGGCCAGCCCGCGCTCGATGCCGACGCCCGGCAGGACGTTGTGCGCGAAGAACTTCGCGGCGGCGATCTTGCCGGTGTAGAAGGGCTTGTCCTTCGCGGAGGCGCTCTCCAGCTTCCCGGCGGCCACGGCCGCGCCCTTGAGCAGGAGGTAGCCGATGACGACGTCGCCCGAGGCCATGAGCACGCGGGTGGTGTTCAGCCCGACCTTGTAGATGGACTTGACGTCCTTCTCGGTCGCCGCGAGGTCGGTCAGCATGGTGCCGACGATCGCCTCCAGGTCGGCGGCGGCCTTGGCCAGCTCGCCGCGGGCCTGGGCCAGCTCCTCGCCACCGGTGTCACCGGCGAGGAACTGCTTGATCTCGTCGGACAGGGCGGTGAGCGCCTGGCCCTGGTCGCGGACGACCTTCCGGAAGAAGAAGTCCTGGCCCTGGATCGCGGTGGTGCCCTCGTAGAGGGTGTCGATCTTGGCGTCCCGGATGTACTGCTCGATCGGGTACTCCTGCAGGTAGCCGGAGCCGCCGAAGGTCTGCAACGACTGCGCCAGCTGCTCGTAGGACTTCTCCGAGCCGTAGCCCTTGACGATCGGCAGGAGCAGGTCGTTGAGGCGGGTCTCGGCGCTCGCGTCCTCGCCCGCGGCCTCCTTGACGATGATCTCGTCCTGGACCGTGGCGGTGTAGAGCACCAGGGCGCGCATGCCCTCGGCGTACGCCTTCTGCGTCATCAGGGAGCGGCGCACGTCGGGGTGGTGGGTGATCGTGACGCGCGGGGCGGTCTTGTCGGTGAAGGCCGCCAGGTCCGGGCCCTGCACGCGCTCCTTGGCGTACTCCAGCGCGTTGAGGTAGCCGGTGGAGAGGGTGGCGATGGCCTTCGTGCCGACCATCATCCGGGCGAACTCGATGATCTTGAACATCTGGCGGATGCCGTCGTGCTTCTCGCCGAGCAACCAGCCCTTGGCCGGGTGGTTGGCGCCGAAGGTCATCTCGCAGGTGTTGGAGGCCTTCAGGCCCATCTTGTGCTCGACGTTGGTGGCGTAGGCGCCGTTGCGCTCGCCCAGCTCGCCGCTCTCCCGGTCGAAGTCGTACTTCGGCACGATGAACAGCGACAGGCCCTTGGTGCCCGGACCGGCACCCTCGGGGCGGGCGAGGACGAAGTGCACGATGTTCTCGGACATGTCGTGCTCACCGGAGGTGATGAAGCGCTTGACGCCCTCGATGTGCCAGGAGCCGTCCGCCTGCTGCACGGCCTTGGTGCGGCCGGCGCCGACGTCCGAACCGGCGTCCGGCTCGGTGAGGACCATGGTCGAGCCCCACTGCTTGTCCACCATCAGCTGGGCTATGCGGTGCTGCTCCTCGGTGCCCTCGTCGAAGAGCACGCCGGCGAAGGCGGGGCCGGACGCGTACATCCACACGGCCGGGTTGGCGCCCAGGATGGTCTCGGCGAAGCCCCACAGGAGGGAGCGCGGCGCGGTGGTGCCGCCCAGCTCCTCCGGGATGCCCAGCCGCCACCACTCGGCGTCCATGTAGGCCTGGTAGCTCTTCTTGAAGGTGTCCGGAACCGGCGCGGTGTTGGTGTCCGGGTCGAAGACCGGCGGGTTGCGGTCGGTGTCGGCGAAGGACTCCGCCAGCTCGTTCTCGGACAGCCGGGCGATCTCGGACAGCACGCTCTTGGCGGTGTCGACATCCATCTCCGCGAACGGTCCGGTGCCGTACACGCTGTCGCGGCCGAGGACCTCGAAGAGGTTGAACTCGATGTCGCGGAGATTCGACTTGTAGTGGCCCATGGGTACGGCTCCGTTAAGGGTTCGGGAGAGGGCCCCAAGGGAGGGACCTCAGACGCAATACCAGCTAGTAGCTAAATGATGCTACCCACCGGTAATAAGAATCAACCCCTACCGCGCATCTGTGACGAGCGTCCCCTGTCGCCCGCCGACTCAGTACGCTGGGCCGCATGTACGGCTACGACCAGAACGCGGGTGCCGGGCAGCAGCAATACGGTGCGCCGCCCCCGCCGCAGCAACCGGCCCCCGGGGGCTACGGCGAGCAGCCGCTCTACCCCGAGCCGTCCCCGCCCTCCCTGGCCGACGCGGTGCGCGCCTTCACCACCGGCTCGATGTCGGCCGAGGACTTCCAGGGCATCTTCTCCACGTCCAAGATCTACTGTCCCCGCGGTGACAACCCCGGCTTCCTGGCGCTGCACAACACCCAGCAGCCGGTGATCCCGATGTTCACCTCGCTCAAGGAGCTGCGGCGGTACGCGGGCAAGGAGTCCAAGTACTTCGTGATCACCGGCGCCGAGGTCCTCGATCTGCTGCCGACCGGCTACGGGTTCGTCCTCGACATGGAGGGCGACCACCGGATGGTCTTCGACGCGAAGGCTGTGGAGCAGATGGTCGACTTCGCGATGCGGCGGATGTACGGCTAGCGCCTGCCGGTACGCGGCCGGGCCCATGGAGGGTCCCGGCCGTCTTTGCTGTGTGAGGGGCCGGTCCCGGGAGGGGGCCGGCCCCTTCGGCTGTCCGTCGGCCGTGCCCGGTCCTCCTGGTGGCGGACTCTCGATCACCCACCTGACCTGCAGATATGTGGGAGGGAATGCCATGCCCCTTGCAGGTTGTTCACCATTCAACTAAGTTGGGTGTGACCGAGGAGGCCTTGATGCCCGCAGTGACCGTAGAGAACCCGCTGACCCTGCCGCGTGTGGCGGCGCCCGTCGCGGCGCACACCCGTCCCGCGCTGGCCGTAGCCACCGCTCCGAGTGGATTCGAGGGCGAGGGCTTTCCGGTGCGCCGGGCATTCGCCGGCATCGACTACAAGCACCTCGACCCGTTCATCATGATGGATCAGATGGGCGAGGTGGAGTACGCGCCGGGCGAGCCCAAGGGCACGCCCTGGCACCCGCACCGCGGCTTCGAGACCGTGACGTACCTGATCGACGGCACCTTCGTGCACCGTGACTCGCACGGGGGCGGCGGCGTCATCAACGACGGCGACACCCAGTGGATGACGGCCGGTTCGGGCCTGCTGCACATCGAGGCGCCGCCGGAGTCGCTGGTCCTGTCCGGCGGGCTCTTCCACGGCCTCCAGCTGTGGGTGAACCTCCCGAAGAGCGACAAGATGATGGCCCCGCGCTACCAGGACATCGGCGGGGGCAACGTCAAGCTGCTGACCAGCGCCGACGGCGGCGCGCTGCTGCGGCTGATCGCCGGTGAGCTCGACGGCCACCAGGGCCCGGGCATCACCCACACCCCGATCACGATGATGCATGTGACGGTGAACCCGGGAGCCGAACTGACCCTGCCGTGGCGCAAGGACTTCAACGCCCTCGCCTACGCCCTGGCCGGACGCGGCGCGGCCGGTGCCGAGGGGCGCCCGTTCCGTATGGGACAGGCGGTCGTGTTCGGTGACGGCGACTCGCTCACGATCCGGGCGGACGAGTCCCAGGAGTCGCGCAGCCCGAACTTCGAGGTGGTGCTGCTGGGCGGGCTGCCGATCCGCGAGCCGATGATGCATTACGGCCCGTTCGTGATGAACACCCACGCCGAACTCGCCCAGGCCTTCGAGGACTTCCAGGCCGGCCGGCTCGGCACCATCCCCGACGGCGAGCACTGACGCCGCGTCGACGGCACGGTGAGCCCCGCAGGGACCAGGGACGGCGTTTCACGTGAAACGCCGCCCCGGCCCGTTTCGGGGCCCGGGCCCGGGCCGTCGGGCGTGGTGGACTGTCCGGGTGCGAAACGACTCGGACGAAAACCGGCCCGGCGCCGAGCGTGAACGGCCGTGGTCCCGCGAGCCGCTGCTGCCCGTCGAGGCCCGCCGGGCCGCGGCCTGGTGCCTGGTGGTGCTGCTGCTCGCGACCGTGGTGGCCCTGGGGGTGTGGCTGTGCGTCGAACTGAGCGCGGCGGTCACCCCGGTCCTGCTGGCGCTGCTGGGCAGCGGGCTGCTCGGGCCGCTCTACCGGCGGCTGGTGGCGATGCGGCTCAACCGCTCCCTGGCGGCCGGACTGACCTGCGCCGTCCTCGTGGTGGTGGTCGGCGGCGCCGGGTACATCGTGGTCAGCGCGCTGGTCGAGACCGGTGACCAGATCATCGCCTCGCTCCGCAGCGCCGCCAAGAGCCTCACCGAACACTTCGGCACGGCCGGTACCTCGCTCGACGACCTCGCCTCCCGGTCCAAGCAGCTGATCACCAAGTTCGGCGGCAGCGCGGCCTCCGGGCTGCTGGCCGGCGTCAGCGTCGTCGGGCAGTTCATCGCCGCGTCGATCCTGGCCCTGCTGCTGACCTTCTTCTTCCTGCGCGACTCCGACAAGGCCGTCCGGGCGCTGAACGACTGGGCGCCGGGCCGCTCCGGGCCGCAGCTGGAGCGGATGGCCCGCCGGGGGTTCCAGGGCATCGAGGGCTTCATGCGCGGCACCACCTTCATCGCGCTGATCGACGCCCTCTGCATCACCATCGGGTTGCTGGTCCTGCGGGTGCCGGGCGCGGTCGGGCTGGGCGCACTGGTCTTCGTCGGCGCCTACATCCCCTACCTCGGCGCCTTCATCTCGGGCGCCGTGGCGGTCCTGGTGGCGCTGGCCGACCGCGGTTTCGTGATCGCGCTGTGGGCGCTGGGCGTCGTGCTGGCCGTGCAGGTCCTGGAGGGGCATGTGCTGCAGCCGATGATCCAGAGCCGTACCGTCCAGATGCATCCGGCGACCGTGCTGCTGGCGATCACCGCGGGCGCCAGCGTCGCCGGCATCCTCGGCATGCTGCTGTCCGTGCCGCTGGTCGCCGCCTTCTCCGGCGTGCTCCACGAGCTGCGGCGGCACTACACCGCGGGACCGGACTCCGACGACAGCGGGCCGGCCGCCGCACCGGCGTCCTCGTAGAGCTCGCACCACGTCGACTTGCCGTCCCCGCGCGGATCCACGCCCCACGCCCCGGCGAGCAGTTCCAGCAGCACCAGACCGCGCCCGGACGACGCCAGCTCGCCGGGGCAGCGGCGGTGCGGCAACTCGTCGCTGCTGTCGGCGACATCGATCCGGACACGCCGCGACCCGCGCTCGCCGGTGACCTCGGCGACCAGCAGGGCGTCCCCGTCGGTGTGCAGCAGCACGTTGGTGACCATCTCGGAGACCATCAGCACCGCCGAATCCACCTGGTCCGGGTCGGCCCAGTCGTGCAGCAGCTCACGGACCTGCCGGCGCGCCTCGGCTATCCGCTCCGGCTCGGCCTGGGCGACGGTGAGCACGGTGCGCCGCACGGGCCGGGCCGACGGTCCGCCGGCGCCGATCACGCAGCCGGCGCCGTCGCGGCGCAGCAGGAGGAGGGCGATGTCGTCCTCCCGGCGGTCCACCAGCGGTCCGGTGGTGTGGTGCGAGGGCGGTCCGTGCACGGCCTGGACCAGGGCGTCGGCGAGCCGCTCCAGGCTCTCGTCGAGCTCACCGGCCTCGTGCGCCTCGATGGTGTCGCGCAGCCGCGCCCAGCCGGTGTCCAGGTCGTGGCCGCCGGTCTCGATCAGCCCGTCGGTGCACACCAGCATGGTCTCGCCGGGCTCCAGGACGAGCCGGGTGGTGGGGTAGTCGGTGTCCGGGACGATGCCCAGCGGCAGGCCACCCGCGGTGGGCCGGACCAGCACCGTGCCGTCGTCCAGCAGGATCGCCGGGTCGGGGTGCCCGGCCCGTGCGATGTCCAGCAGCCCCGTCGCCGGATCCACCTCGATGTACAGGCAGGTCGCGAAGCGCTGGTCCTCGCCGTGGCCGTGCAGCTCGGTCGCGTTGATCCCGGCCAGGAACCGGGAGGCGCGGGAGAGCACCGCGTCGGGGTGGTGTCCCTCGGAGGCGTAGGCGCGCAGGGCGATCCGCAGCTGGCCCATCAGGCCCGCGGCCCGCACGTCGTGTCCCTGGACGTCCCCGATCACCAGGGCGAGACGGCCGGACGGCAGCGGGATCATGTCGTACCAGTCGCCGCCGACCTCCAGTCCGCCGCCGGTGGGGACATAGCGCGCCGCGACCGTCATCCCGGGGATATCCGGCTGCACCGTCGGCATCATGCTGCGCTGCAGTCCCAGGGCCAGTTCCTGCTGTTCCTCCTGCATCCCGGCCCTGGCCAGCGCCTGCGCCAGCATCCGGGCGACGGTGGTCAGCACCGAGCGCTCGTCGGGGGTGAAGGCCACGGGCTGGAGGAACGCGGCCATCCAGGCGCCGATGGTCCGGCCCGCGTTCACCAGGGGCACGAACGCCCAGGAGGTGCGCCGGCAAGGGGTCTCCACGGGCCGGACGGCGGGGTAGCGGCGGCTGTACTCCTCTGGGGTGGGCAGATACAGGGCCCGCCCGGTGCGGACGACCTCGGCGGCCGGGTGGTGGTCCGCCAGCGCCGTGCCGGGGAACGGCGCCGCGGGGTTCTCGTGGGCGTCGTGGGGACCGTGGTGGCCGATGACCGACAGCCGGTCGCCCTCGATGGCGAAGACCGCCAGCCCGTCCGGCATGAACCCGGGCATGGACAGCCCCGCCGCGACCCGCAGCACCTCGGCGGTGGACCGTGCCTCGGCCAGCGCCCGGCCCGCGTCCAGCAGGAACGCCTCGCGTGAGCGCCGCCAGTCGCCGGTGATCGGGGTGTGCGCGGCGGAGGTCCCGGGCTGCGGCTCGGGCACCTCCTGGAGGGTGCCGACGAGTTCGAAGCCGCCGTCGACGACCCGGGCGCGGGAGCGGGTGCGGACGATGCGCTGCACCCGCCCGCGTTCGTCGACGATGCGCAGCCGGGCCTCGGCCAGGGTCTCCTCGGCGAGGGCGAGCTGCACGATCCCGTTGATCTCGGCGAAGTCGACGGGATGGAACCGGGAACGCACCGCGGCCTCGGTCAGCTCGGCGGGGGCGGCGGGCAGCCCGAGCAGCCGGGCGGCTTCGGCATCGAGGGTCACCCGCCCCGACGCGTTGTCCCAGCGCCACAGGCCGGTCGCGATGGCGGCCAGGAGGTCCTCGGTGCGCATTGCCTCACTTTATGGGCGTTTGGCGAGGCCGGGCCAGCACGCTGGACGTGACCATCGTCCCAGTTGGGGCGTTCGCTCCCGGGGGCGGCGACGCTGTTGCGTATATGTCAACCAAGCCGCGCGGACCGGGACGGTAACCTGGAGCGGTTATGTCAATCCTGGGGTGGCCTTTCGGGTGATCCACGGGGAGAGCGACCGGGCATCCGCGCCCGTGCTCCTTTTCCTCTCCCTCTCCCAACTCCTCACCTCGACCTCGCGACGACTTGGATGAGCGATGCATCGGTACCGGTCCCACAACTGCGGCGAGCTCCGAGCCGCGGACGTCGACACCGACGTCCGCCTCAGCGGCTGGCTGCACAATCGACGTGACCTGGGCGGCATCCTCTTCATCGATCTGCGCGACCACTACGGTCTGGTCCAGCTCGTCGCCCGCCCCGGCACCCCGGCCAACGAGGCTCTCGGCTCCCTGACCAAGGAGTCCGTCGTCCGGATCGACGGCAAGGTCAGCGCGCGCGGCGCCGACAACGTCAACCCCGATCTGCCGACCGGCGAGGTCGAGATCGAGGTCACCGAGGTCGAGGTGCTCGGCGCCGCCGACCAGATCCCCTTCACGATCAACGCGGACGACGGCGTCAACGAGGAGCGCCGCCTGGAGTACCGCTTCCTCGACCTGCGCCGCGAGCGGATGCACCGCAACATCATGCTGCGCACCGCCGTCATCTCCGCCATCCGTCACAAGATGGTGGCCCTCGGCTTCAACGAGATGGCGACCCCGATCCTCTCCGCGACCTCCCCCGAGGGCGCCCGCGACTTCCTGGTCCCCTCCCGTCTGCACGCCGGCAAGTTCTACGCGCTGCCGCAGGCCCCCCAGCAGTTCAAGCAGCTGCTGATGATCGCCGGCTTCGACCGCTACTTCCAGATCGCGCCCTGCTTCCGCGACGAGGACGCCCGCGCGGACCGCTCGCCGGGCGAGTTCTACCAGCTCGACGTCGAGATGAGCTTCGTCGAGCAGGAGGACGTCTTCGGGCCCGTCGAGACGCTGATGACCGAGCTGTTCACCGAGTTCGGCAACGGCCGCACGGTCACCTCCCCCTTCGCGCGCATCCCGTTCCGCGAGGCGATGCTCAAGTACGGCTCCGACAAGCCGGATCTGCGCGCCGAGCTGGAGCTGGTGGACGTCTCCGACGTCTTCGCGGGCTCCGGCTTCAAGGCCTTCGCCGGCAAGCACGTCCGCGCCCTGGCCGTGCCGGACACCGGCGACCAGCCGCGCAAGTTCTTCGACCAGCTGGGCGACTTCGCCGTCCAGCAGGGCGCCAAGGGCCTGGCCTGGGTCCGCGTCGGCGGCGACGCGGAGAAGACCGAGCTGACCGGACCGATCGCCAAGTTCCTCACCGAGGACGACATCAAGGCGCTGGTGTCCGCCCTGGACCTCAAGCCGGGCCACGCCGTCTTCTTCGGCGCCGGTGAGTTCGACGAGGTCTCCAAGATCATGGGTGCCGTCCGCGTCGAGGCCGCCAAGCGCGCCGGCCACTTCGTCGAGGACGAGTTCCGCTTCTGCTGGATCGTCGACTTCCCGATGTTCGAGAAGGACGAGGACACCGGCAAGATCGAGTTCTCGCACAACCCCTTCTCCATGCCGCAGGGCGGCCTGAAGGCGCTGGAGACCCAGGACCCGCTGGACATCCTGGCCTGGCAGTACGACATCGTCTGCAACGGCACCGAGCTGTCCTCCGGCGCGATCCGTAACCACGAGCCCGAGGTCATGTACAAGGCCTTCGCCATCGCCGGTTACGACAAGGAGACCGTCGAGGCCGAGTTCGGCGGCATGCTCCGCGCCTTCAAGTTCGGCGCCCCGCCGCACGGTGGCATCGCCCCGGGCGTCGACCGCATCGTCATGCTGCTGGCCGACGAGCCCAACATCCGCGAGACCATCGCCTTCCCGCTCAACGGCAACGCCCAGGATCTGCTGATGGGCGCCCCGAGCGAGGTCGAGGAAGCGCGCCTGAAGGAGCTGCACCTCTCGATCCGCAAGCCGCAGGCGAAGTAGGCACGACCCGGGAGCACACTCCCGGCAGGCTCAGGGGCGGCGTTTCACGTGAAACGCCGCCCCGGCCCGTTCCGGGGCACGACCGTCGGGCGCCCGGCACGAGGTCCGGCCGCGGGCCCGCGACGGCGGTCCGGGTGCCCCGACCGCTCCACCCGTGTGGCCGGGCCCCCGCGCCGCCCGCACGCTGGTGCCCATGCAGCAAGCCAGCCTCCTCTCCGCCGCGTCCGCCCTCGGGCCGAGGGCCCGGCCGGTGCGCTCCGCCCCGGCCCGTGACCTGTGGTGGCTCGCCGCCGTCGCCGTCGTCTTCACCGCGTGCCTGCTCTACTCGGCCCTGGTCACCCCCGGGCTGGGGTGGGACGAGGCGGTGTACGTCAGCCAGGTCGATCCGCACCGGCCGGCCGCGTTCTTCAGCGCCCCGCGGGCCCGCGGGGTCTCCTTCCTGCTCGCCCCGGCGGCCGCCCTGACGACCTCGGCGCCCGTGCTGCACTGCTATCTGGCGGTGCTCTCCGGCGCCGGACTGCTGCTCTGTCTGTGCGTCTGGCGGCGCCTGCTGCCCGCGCCCGTCCCGGCCCTGGGCGGCGCGCTCTTCGCCGGCCTGTGGGTCACGCTCTTCTACGGGCCGCAGGCGATGCCCAACCTGTGGGTCGCCTACGCCGCGCTCGCCGCCACCGGCTGCTTCCTGCGGGCCGTCCGGCAGCCGCCCCGCCAACTGGCGCCCCGGGCCGGGCGGGGCGCGGCGGCGGGGCTGGCCGCCGCGGTGGCCTTCGCCGCACTGATGCGCCCCACCGACGCCGTGTGCCTGGCCGTGCCGCTCTTCGCCGCGGCGCTGTGCGTACCGGCATGGCGGCGCCCCGCCGTGCTGCTGGGGCTGCCGGCGGGGCTGGTTCTGGGATGCGCCGAGTGGGTCACCGAGGCGTATCTGCACTACGGCGGGCTCCTCGCCCGGCTGCGGCAGGCCGGGCGGATCCAGGGCGGCCTCGGCTGGCACCTGTCGTTCGACGACCACGCCCGCGCCCTCCAGGGGAAGACGCTCTGCCGCCCCTGCCATCTGGCGTGGGACCACCCGGTGGCGGCGGTGTGGTGGTTCCTGCTGCCGCTGGCCGTCATCGGGGCGCTCTGGGCGGCGCTGCGGGTGCGCGAGTGGGGCGGCGCGCTGCACGGGTACGGATCGGTCTGGCCGTCCGCCCGCCGCGCCGACCGGCATCCGCTCGGGCTGAGCCCCGTCCCGCCGGACGGGCTGCGGCGGGTCACCGCCCCGGCCGACGGCACCGGCCTGGCGGCGGCGCCGCACCGCGGGCGTCCGGCCTGGTCCGGGGTGCGGCTGCGGGAGTCCGCCGGCGACCGGCACCGGTTCGGGCCGGCCCCGCTCGTCATGGCGGCCCTGGTCGGCGTCTGCCTCGCCGCCCCCTACCTCCTGACCGTGGACTACGCCGCGCCCCGCTTCCTGCTGCCCGCCTACGCCCTGCTGCTGATGCCGGCCGCCTGGTTCCTGTACTGGCTGACCCGGCTGCCGCGCCGCCGGCACGCCTGGGCGGTGGCCGCCCTGGTCCTGGTGCTGATCGGCCATGAGGTGGTCCAGCTGATGATCGTGCACCGGATGGTGCAGAGCACCGCGCGGGCGCAGACCGGCATCGACCGGATCGCCGGGATGCTGCGCGAGGCCGGGGTCCGGCCGCCCTGCGTGGTCAGCGGCGAGGAGGCGGTGCGGGTGGCGTACCGGGCGGGCTGCGCGTCCCGGCAGCCGTACGGCCATGACGCACGCATCAGCCCCGCCGCGCTGGCCCGGCTGGGCGCGCACCGGCCGGCCGCCGTCCTGCTGGTCACCGGCGGCAAGCCGCCCGGCTACGCCCGGGGCTGGCGGCCGGTCCCGCTGCGGCGGGTGCCGGGCCTGGACCGGCTGAGCGCCTATGTGTCGCCGCCGGCCCGGCCCTGAGCCCGGGGCCCGGCCGCGGCACCTCCGGGGCCGCACACGCGCGCGCCCGCCCGGCCGCGGGGGCCGGACGGGCGCGTGCGCACGGGTGCGGGGAGGGTTACTGCTCGGCGCCGCCGAAGCGGGCGCGGTAGGACTCCAGGTCCTCCTCGGTGATCTTCGCGAAGAGCACCGGCGGGACGGTGAACGGGGTCCCGGCCGGTACCGAGGCGAGCGCCTCGGCCTCCTCCGGGGAGACCCACACCGCGGTGTCGTTCTCCAGCGTGAAGGCGCTTCGCATGGCCTTGGCCGAGGACGGGATGAACGGCTCGGAGACCACCGCGTAGAGGTGGATCAGGTTCATCGCCGTGCGCAGCGTCAGCGCCGCCGCGTCCTTGTCCGTCTTGATCTCCAGCCAGGGGGCCTTCTCCTCCAGGTAGGAGTTGCCCGCGCTCCACAGGGCGCGCAGCGAGGCGGCGGCCTTGCGGAACTGGAGGGCGTCCATGTGGCCCTCGTACTCGGCCAGCAGCCCGGCGATCTCCGCGCCCAGCTTCTGCTCGGCGGCCCCGGCCTCGGCGCCCGCGGGCACCTCGTCGCCGAAGCGCTTGCGGGAGAACGACAGTACGCGGTTGACGAAGTTGCCGAGGGTGTCGGCCAGGTCCTTGTTGACCGACGAGGAGAACAGCTCCCAGGTGAAGGACGTGTCGTCCGACTCGGGGGCGTTGGCGATCAGGAAGTAGCGCCAGTAGTCGGCCGGCAGCAACTCCAGCGCCGCGTCGGTGAAGATGCCGCGCCGCTGGGAGGTGGAGAACTTCCCGCCGTAGTAGTTCAGCCAGTTGAAGGCCTTGAGGAAGTCGACCTTCTGCCACGGCTCGCGGGTCCCCAGCTGGGTCGCCGGGAACATCACGGAGTGGAACGGGACGTTGTCCTTGGCCATGAACTGCGTGTACCGGACGTCCTCGGCCTCGTACCACCACGACTTCCAGTCGCGGCTCCCGTCGGACGCGGCGTCCGCCCACTCCTTCGTCGCCCCGATGTACTCGATCGGCGCGTCGAACCACACGTAGAAGACCTTGCCCTCGGCGGCCAGCTCGGGCCACACATCGGCCGGCACCGGAACGCCCCAGTCCAGGTCACGGGTGATCGCCCGGTCCTGGAGGCCCTCGGTCAGCCACTTGTGCGCGATGGACGAGGCCAGCGTCGGCCACTCCTTGCTGCCGTTGCCCTCCAGCCAGCCCTCGACCTCGTGCTGCAGCTTCGACTGGAGCAGGAAGAGGTGCTTGGTCTCCCGGACCTCCAGATCGCCGCTGCCGCTGATCGCCGAGCGGGCGTCGATCAGATCGGTGGGGTCGAGCACCCGGGTGCAGTTCTCGCACTGGTCGCCGCGGGCCTTGTCGTAGCCGCAGTGCGGGCAGGTGCCGACGATGTAGCGGTCCGGCAGGAAGCGGTCGTCGGTGACCGAGAAGACCTGGCGGATCGCCCGCTCCTCGATGAAGCCGTTCTCGTGCAGCTTGCGCGCGAAGTGCTGGGTCAGCTCGACGTTCTCCCGCGAGGAGCTCCGGCCGAAGTAGTCGAAGTCGAGGGCGAAGCCGTCGTAGATCGCCTTCTGCTTGTCGTGCTGCTCGGCGCAGAAGGCGTCGACCGACTGCCCCGCGTCCTTGGCCGCCAGCTCGGCGGGGGTGCCGTGCTCGTCCGTCGCGCAGAGGTAGAGCACCTCGTGCCCGCGCTGGCGCATATAGCGGGAGTACACATCCGCCGGGAGCATGGACCCCACCATGTTGCCCAGGTGCTTGATCCCGTTGATGTACGGAAGGGCGCTGGTGATGAGGTGTCGAGCCATTGCCGGCTGCTCCCAAGTCGCTACGGTGAGTGAGGATTTGCTTTACGGAACGTCAATATCGTACTGGACGGGCCAGGGGTGCCCGCGCGGGCTTTTACAGGGTGGACAAGGCCCCGCCACCGCGCCGCCACCGGTGTCCGACGGCTCTCCGCGGGCCCACGGGGGCATCGCCCCGCGGGCCGCCCTCACACCGCGGCGTCCGCCGACTCGGCGCCCTCCGACGTCGGCACCGGCCCCTGCTGCGCGGGCCGGCCGTTGACCATCAGCCCGGCGACCAGGGCGGCCAGCAGCATGACGGCGGACCCCACCCCGATGGCGATGGTGAACCCGTGCACGACACCGGTCTTCACGATCCCGTCGCGCACCGCCGGGGTCAGCCCCCCGGGCCCGCCGGCCCGCCGTGCCGCGTCCGCCAGCCGGCTCGCGATGAAGGTCGCGCTCGCCGAGGTCGCGATCGTGTTCAGCAGCGCCGTCCCGATCGAACCGCCCACCTGCTGCGCGGTGTTGACCGTCGCGGAGGTGACCCCGGAGTCGTGCGGCGCCACTCCGGACGTGGCCGTCGCCATCACCGGCATGAAGGTCAGGCCCATGCCGAGCCCGACGAGCAGCATGGCCGGAAGGACGTGCGAGACATAGGCGGGCGCGGCCGTCAGGTACCGCAGCGTGAACAGCCCCGCGGCGGCGAGCAGTGCGCCCGGGACCATCAGGAACCGCGGCGGAACGCGGTGCAGCAGCCGCGCGGAGATCTGCGTCGACCCGATCACGATCGCCGCCACCATCGGCAGGAAGGCCATTCCGGTCTTCACCGGGGAGTAGCCGAGCACGGTCTGCAGGTAGTACGTCATGAACAGGAACATCCCGAACAGCGCGATGACCGCCAGCGCCATGGTCAGGAAGGCGCCGCCGCGGTTCCGGTTCCGCACGATGTGCAGGGGCAGCAGGGGATGGCGGGCCCGCGTCTGCCACCACGCGAAGGCGGCCAGCAGCAGCACACCGCCGGCCAGCAGCCCGATGACCAGTCCGTCACCCCAGCCCCGCGGCTCCGCCTCGCTGCACGCGTAGACGATCGCGACCAGGCCGCTGCAGCCCAGCAGCACGCCGGGCACGTCCAGGTGGACGCGGTCCCGCTCGGGCTTGTCGCGCAGGAACACGGCGGCGCCGGTGAACGCGATCACCGCGACCGGCACGTTCACATACAGACACCAGCGCCAGGTCAGGTACTGGGTCAGCAGGCCGCCGGCGATCAGCCCGATGGCCGCGCCGCCGCCCGCGATGGCCCCGTAGATGCCGAAGGCCTTGCTGCGTTCCTTGCCGATGGTGAACGTCGTGGTCAGCAGCGACAGCGCGGACGGTGCCAGCAGCGCCCCGAAGGCGCCCTGGAGGGCCCGCGCCCCGAACAGCATCCCGGAGCCGGTGGCCGCGCCGCCCACGGCCGACGCCACCGCGAACCCGACCAGGCCGATCATGAACGTCTTCTTCCGACCGACCAGGTCGGCGATCCGCCCGCCGAGCAGCAGCAGCCCGCCGAAGGCGAGCGTGTACGCCGTGATGACCCACTGCCGGTTCGCGTCCGAGATCCCCAGGTCGCGCTGGGCCGACGGCAGCGCGATGTTCACGATCGTCGCGTCCAGCACCACCATGAGCTGCGCGATCGCGATCACCACCAGCCCCCACCAGCGCCGCGGATCGGGCGGGGCCGCCACGGCCCAGCTCGGGGTGCTGGCGCCGGGAGCGCCGGCGGCGGCTCCCTGCTGGCTCGCGTCACTCATCACGACCGGCCTCGCTCGGCTGGTAGGGCCACCCCGCCCACCTCGCCGCCCACACCGGAGCAACCGGATCACACGGGGCATGTCACCCATTCAGCGTAGGTAGCGGGGCGGGCGCCCGCCTCTCGTGTGGTCAGGGAGCCGGGCGGGGCGGGTGAGACACCCGTGGGGCGTGCGGGGGCGGACGACAGCGGCCGCGGACGGGCCGGTGGGGGCCCGGCCGCGGCCGGTGAGGTGGGGTGAGCGGAGCGGGGAGGTCAGCTGTCCTTGAGGATGCCGGCGCTGCGGGCCTCGGCGAGCCACTCGGGGAACTCGACCATGAGCTGCTGGTAGAGCTCGTCGTGGGAGAGGCCGCGGGGGTCGCGGCCGGCGTGGAAGAAGCCGGCGTTGTCGATGACCCGCTTCTCCGGGACGCTCAGGTCGTCGAGCTTGCGCAGGAAGTCGAAGCCCTTGGCGTCCGGGTCGCCGAAGCCGACGAACTGCCAGAACAGGGGCAGCCCGGCCGCCTCGCAGAGCGCCTTCTCGGCAGCCGGCTTGGAGGTCGGGGCGCCGTCGGTCTGGAAGATGACGAAGGCCGGCGCGGTGGAGCCGGACTTCTTGTAGTGCTCGATGACGGCGTTGATGGCCCAGTGGTAGTTCGTCCGGCCCATGTGCCCGAGGCCGGCGTGCAGCTCCTCGATGCGTCCCTCGTAGTTGGTGAGGTCGAGGTCGGCGGTGCCGTCGACGTCGGTGGAGAAGAAGACGACCGGGACGGTGGCGTCGTCGTCGAACCGGACGGCCAGGCCCAGGGCCTGCTCGGCGAGGTTCTGGACGGTGCCGTCCTTGTAGTAGTTGCGCATCGAGCCGGAGCGGTCGAGGACCAGGTAGACGGCGGCGCGCTGGGTGCCGAGGCCGTGCTTGTCCAGGGTGGCGGCCGCGGACTTCACGAGGCTGACGAGGGCGGGGGGCGTGGCGGTGCCGCTGGTGTCCGCGGCCGCGGGGGCGACGGGCTCGGGCGCCGGCGCCGGGGCCGGCTCGGGCTCGGCTGCTGCCTTCGGCCCGGCTTCCGCCACCGCCTCGGGCTCGGGCTCCGGCTCGGCCTCCGGCTCTGCGACGGCCTGCGGCGCGGGCTCCGGCGCGGTGGCCGCTGCTGCCGGCTCGGGCTCGGCTTCCGCCGCTGCCTCCGCCGCTGCCTCCGCCGCTGCCTCCGGCTCCGCGGCCGGCGGCGCCGGGTGGTCAAAGGCCTGGCTCACGAGGTCGGAGGCGGCGTCGGAGGAGGCTTCGGCGGGGGCCCCGGCCGGAGCGGCGCCCTCGGCCGGCTCCGCCACGGGCGCCTCGGCAGGCTCGGCGGCCTTCGCGGCCTCGGCCACGTCCGCCACCGGCTCCGCCGGCTCGACGGACTCCACCGCGGGCTCGTCCCGCACCTCGGCCTCGTCCCGTGCCGCCGCGCGCTCCGCGACATCGGGCCGGCTGCCCTGGGCCGGCAGCGTGGGAGCCGCCGGAGCCGGGTCGGTGGACGCGGCCTCCGTCGACGCAGGGGGTGCCGTCCGTGCGGCCGGGACCTCGGCTTCCGGGGCCGGAGCGGAGGGGGCCGGGACGGACTCCTCGCGGGCCTCGGGAATGGTCGCGGATTCCGGGGTGCCGGCGCCGCTCGGGGCCGCGCCGGTTTCTTCGCGGGTCGCCTTGGAGCGACCGAAAGCGTTGCGCAGCAGACTCCGAATGCCCATCGGCGAACCTCTCTTGCGTGTGGTGGGTGCGGCCTTTGTCCGTGAAGCACAGACATGTCCCTGACCAGGACGGATACGTAAGCGTAGCGGCCGGGACCGGCCTCATCGTGGGACCCCGCGCCTTGTGTGGTGGGCCATCCGGGGGTGTTCCGGGGACGAGGGGTTTCGGCCGGCGGGTCATTGCCGCATTCGCCCTGCGTACGAGGTTGCCGGGCCGTACGGACGGGCCTTCCGGGGGCTCTGACGGGCCGTCGCCCTCTTCGCCGAATCTCCCCACGGCATTTCACGGACCGGACCTCGGCATTCGCCCCGCGAAGGGCACATCACGCAGAAAGCGCCGCAAAGGAAGCAACGCGTCATGCATCGCGACAGTGCACCCGAACAACGCATTACTCCCCCATATGCAGCACACCGCACATCAGGAAAAATAGGGAGCAATAAATCAGCGAAATGCGAACCGCGTGCCGTGGGCCGGAAACTGCGGGACGGGCTTTGGCGGGCGCGGCGGCGGAGAAGGGGGAGAGTGTCGCAAGGGCCGGACGGGGAAGGGAAGTTGATTCGGCCATTTGTGAAGTGGCGGGATTTGTGGGGCCCGAGTGGTGGCCCGCGCCGCGGGTGTCCCGGCCGCCGGAGCCGCGCCCCGATCCCGAAACCCTCGCTGACCTGCGCCTTTCCTCCGGCAGGCGCGCCACCCGCGCCGTGCTCGCCCCGCCCTCGCGGGCGCCGTCGGCCCCCGTCGCACATCACGCCGCGGAAACGATGTGGCAAGAGCGAGGTAAGAACTGGGTCGTTCAGGTATCCGATGCGCAGGTGTGCCCATCTTCTCCGGTGACCATTGTCCTGAGCCGCACGTTGTGCCTTAGGCGGCCGGAAGAAGGCAAGAACCCTTTCGCGGGTGACGGGAGATGTGGGCGCATGGGGCTGACCAGTCAGTCGCTCGAGTACACGGTGATCGTGCTGGCGGTGGCGAGTGTGGCCGCCACGGTCTGGCTCTGGCCCCGGTTGTCACGACGCGGGGTGGGCCCGGTCCTGGGCAGACTGGGGGCCATCGCGGTCACCCAGCTGTCGATCGTGTGCGCGCTCGCCCTCGCCGTGAACACGAACTTCGAGTTCTACGGCAACTGGGACGAACTGCTGGGCAACAACGACAAGGCCCCGGTGTCCGTGAGCCAGGGCGGCGGCCAGTACGCCTCGGTGGGCAACATGAAGGGCGGGCTGATCCAGCCCGCCGGGCCGCAGGGCCTCGACCGGGTGACCGGGCTGCCCAAGGGCCCCGCGGACAAGGTGGGCAAGGTCGAGTCCGTACGGATCATCGGCCGCCGCACGCGGGCCATCAACCCCGGCTTCGTCTATCTGCCGCCGCAGTACTTCCAGCAGCAGTTCCGCCGTCAGCGGTTCCCCGTCATGGTCGTCATCAGCGGCTACCCCGGCGGCATCATGAACCTCGCCCAGCACCTCCAGGTGCCGCAGAACGCGGGCCGGCTGATCGCACAGGGCCGGATGCAGCCGACGGTGATCGTCATGGTGCGGCCGACCATCGCGCCGCCGCGGGACACCGAGTGCGTGGACGTGCCGGGCGGGCCGCAGGCCGAGACGTTCTTCACCAAGGACCTGCCGGACGCCATGAAGGCGACCTACCGGGTGGGCCACGACCCCAGCGCCTGGGGCGCGTTCGGCTACTCGTCCGGCGGCTCCTGCTCGCTGCAGCTGGCGATGCGCAACCCGAAGGCCTACACCTCGGCGGTCTCGCTCTCGGGTGACTACGCGATCAAGGACGACCTGACCACCGGCAGCCTGTTCGGCCCGGGGCCCGAGGGCGCCAAGCGCGAGCACGAGCACGACCTGCTGTGGCGGCTGAAGCACCTGCCCACCCCGCAGATCTCCGCGCTGGTGGCCAGCAGCCGCAAGGGCGAGGCGGATTACGGCGCGACGATGGACTTCGTGCACGCGGTCAAGCCGCCGATGACGGTCGACTCGATCATCCTGCCGCAGGGCAGCCACCAGTTCACGACCTGGCGGCGCGAGGTCGCCCCGGCCCTGGAGTGGCAGAGCCAGCAGCTGACGTTCCCGCAGGACACCCAGGCCGTCGCCCCGCCGCGGAAGCCCGGGGCGGGCAAGGGCGGTGCCGCGGGGCCGCAGGCCGGGCCGTCCACGTCGCCGGCCGCGTCCGACGACAAGGGACGCCGGCGGGTGGAGGCGGAGCGCCCGCGGGGGTGAGCCGCGGGTGACGTCCGCGGGCGGGCCGAGCGGCCGCGCACCGCGGGGAGACGCGCAGGGGCGCCGGAGTGATCCGGCGCCCCTGTCGTGTGGGTGGCCGGGCCCGGTGCGGGGCGGCCGGCCGTTCCGCATGATCGCCGCAGCCGGGGGTACCCGCACCTGCCATCGGGGCGCACGGCCCCTCTCGGACACCGGGAGATCCTCATGGCGCGTACGGAACAGGGCGACGGGGCCGGGTGGTCACCGGTGGCCGCGCGGGCCCCACTGGCCGTCCGGATCCTGCTGCTGGTGCTGGCGTTCGCCGCGATGGTGGCCTTCGCGGTGGCGCTGGCGCGGGTCACGCTGACCCCGTCGGCGGCGTCGGTGCCGCTCACCCACCCCAACCTCCACCCGGGCGATTCGATCCGGAGCTATCTCACCCGGTCGCCGGCGGTCGACGCGGCCAAGCAGGTGGGCGGCAATGTCGTCCTGGGAATCCCGTTCGGGGTGCTGCTCCCGGTGCTGCTGCCGAAGGCCCGCGGGCTGGTGCGGGTGGGGGTGGCGACGGCGCTGGTGATGCTGCTGGTGGAACTGGTGCAGGGGGCGCTGATCACCGGCCGCGCCTTCGACATCGACGACGTCATCCTCAACTGCACCGGCGCGCTGCTCGGTTATCTGCTGCTGGGCCGGCGGCTGGGCCGCGCCGTGCACCCGCGCCGCCGGCACTGGTGGCACCGGCTGCGCAACCGGGGGCCGGTGGGGCCGACCGAGACCGCTGGGGCGGCCGGGGCCGGGACTGCCGCCGGGACGGCCGGGGCGGGGACGGCCGGGGCCGGGACGGAGTGACCGGCGGCGGGTCCGTGCGCGGCGGGCCGCGCCCCGCGATGTCCGCCCCCGCCGTGCGCTACGGCCGGTAGACCATCCCCGGCTGTGGCGTCGCCGGGGCGAGCAGCCGGGAGACCGTGACCACCGTGTAGCCGCGCCTCTTCAGCTCCTTGAGGATGCCGGGGACGGCCGGCACGGTTCCGCGGTAGATGTCGTGGAGCAGGATGATGCCGTCGCGCTCGGTCTGTTCGAGCACCCGCTGGGTGATCAGGGCCGAGTCGTTGGTCCGGTAGTCCTTGGCGGTCACGCTCCACAGGATCTGGGCCAGGCCGAGGTCCTTGCTGATCGCGGAGACGCTCTCGTCGGTCCTGCCCTGCGGCGGGCGCATCAGCTTCGGCGTCTTGCCGGTGATCTTGCGGACCGCGTCCTGGACGCGGGACATCTCGCGCCGGGCCTCCGCGGGCTCGATGTCGGTCAGGATCCGGTGCGACCAGGTGTGGTTGGCCAGCTCATGGCCCTCGGCGTCGATCCGCTTCACCTCGGCGGGGCGCTTGTCGACATGGTTCTCGCCGAGCATGAAGAAGGTCGCGTGCACCTTCTCCCGCTTGAGGATGTCCAGCAGGCGGCCGGTGTTCTCGCTGGGGCCCGCGTCGAAGGTCAGCGCCACGCACTTGGCCTTGCGGCAGTCGACCTCGTCGCCGCCCGTCCCCTTCTTCCCTGCCGCGCCGTCCCCCTTGGTGCCGGTCTTCCCGCCCGGGCTCTCCCCGTTCTTCGCCTCCCCGACCGCGGCGAGCCGGGCGTCCATCGCCTTGACGGCGGCCTCGGGTGCCTCGGCGCGGGCGTCGGCCGGGGCCGTGACGTCGTAGGTGGCGCAGCCGCTGAGGGCCAGGGCGAGGGAGGTGGCCGTCAGCAGCCCGGCCAAGGACGTGCGGCGGGCCGCGGATATCTGCTTCGGCATGCGGTTCTCCTCGGTACGGACGGCGGGCGGCAGGCCCGTGACCTGCGATCGGGCAGGGCGAAGCCGGCGCGTACGGGCAGGCCGAGGCCGCGCCGCCCCGCGCTCACGGCGGTCGAACAGGGACGCGGAAGCGACTATACATAGGAAGTATACATGCAATGTATACGTGGGGTGTGTAGGTGGAGATCCATGGCGTGGGGCGAGGAGGGGGCGGGCCGGGTGTCTGCCGTGGTGGGGGCGGTCGGCGGCCACCCCGATCGGACGCGTCCGCCGCGACACCCCGCCCCCGCCGGGGTGGACTCGTACCGTGACCGCACCGCCGCCGAACGACTGCCTGGCCCGGAACGACTGGATCTGCGGCGCGTATCTGCGTACCCGTCAGCAGATCCTGCTCGACGCGGTCGTCCAGCATCTGCAGCTGACGCTGTCCTCGGTGGCACTCGGGCTGGTGATCGCGGTCCCGCTGGCGCTGCTGGCCCGCCGCCGGCGCTGGACGGCCGGGCCGGTGCTCGGCGTCACCACGGTGGTCTACACGATCCCGTCGCTGGCGATGTTCTCCCTGCTGCTGCCGGTCTACGGGCTGTCCGCCACCCTCGTCGTGGTCGGCCTGGCCCTGTACTCCCTCACCCTGCTCGTACGGAACATCCTGGCCGGGCTGGACGGGGTCCCGGCCGAGGCCACGGAGGCCGCCCGCGGCATGGGGTACGGGCCGATGCGCCAACTGCTGACCGTGGAGCTGCCGCTGGCCGTGCCGGCCGCGATGGCCGGGCTGCGGATCGCCACGGTCTCCGCGGTCGCGCTCACCACCGTCGGCGCGATCGTCGGATACGGCGGACTGGGCAACCTCATCTACGCCGGGATGAACTCCTTCTTCAAGGCGCAGGTGCTCACCGCGTCGGTGCTCTGCGTGCTCATCGCGGTCGTCCTCGATCTGCTGCTGCTCGGCGCGGAGCGGCTGCTCACGCCCTGGCGGCGGGTGCACCGGCGGACGCGGGGGCGCAGGGTGCGCAGGCGGGCCGCGGCGGGAACGGAAGCGCCGGCCGCGGCCGTCGGGCGGCGGGCGTGAGCACCCTCGCCGCGGTCTGGTCCTGGCTGACCACCGCCGCCAACTGGTCCGGCGAGAACGGCGTCTGGCACCGCCTCGAACAGCATGTGGTGCTCACCTTCGCCTGCCTGGCCCTCAGCGCCCTGATCGCGCTGCCGGTCGCGCTGACCCTCGGCCATCTCGGGCGCGGCGGCGCGCTGGCCGTCAACCTCGCCAACGTCGGCCGGGCGGTGCCCACCTTCGCCGTCCTGGTCCTGCTGCTGCTCACGCCCCTCGGGCGGTACGGTCAGTGGCCGACGATCATTGCGCTGGTGCTGTTCGCCATTCCGCCCCTGCTGACCAACGCATACGTCGGGATGCGGGAGGTGGACCAGAACGTGGTGCGGGCCGCGCGTGGCATGGGGATGACCGGGTTTCAGCTGGTACGGCGGGTGGAGGTGCCGCTCGCCTTCCCGCTCGTGCTGACCGGCGTCCGGATCGCCGCGGTCCAGCTGGTGGCCACGGCGACGCTGGCCGCGCTGGTGGGCGGCGGCGGGCTGGGCCGGATCATCACCGCGGGGTTCAACCTGGCCAGCACCCCGCAGGTGGTCGCCGGTGCCGTACTGGTCGCAGTGTTCGCCCTGCTGATGGAGGCGGCCTTCGAGCTGGTGCAGCGGCGCGCGCCGGGGTGGGTGCGGGGGCAGGCCCGGTGAAGGCCGCCGGGCCGGTCCTGGTGCTCCTCGCCGCCCTCGGGCTCGGGGGCTGTGCCGGCGGGCCGTCCCTGGAGACCCGGTCCGCGATCACCAGCTCCCCCGGCGACAGCCACGAGCTGGCCATCGGCTCGGCCGGGTTCACCGAGAGCGAGCTGCTCGCCCAGATGTACGCGGCGCTGCTCGACCACGCCGGCTACCGCACCCATGTGGTGACCGTCGGCAACCGTGAGCTGTACGAACCCGCCCTGGAGGCCGGGCAGATCGATGTCGTCCCCGAGTACGCCGCGACCTTCGCGGACTGGCTCCACGCCAAGAACAAGGGCTCCCGGGCGGCCCCGGTCGCCTCGCCCGATCTCGGTGTCACCATGGCCGCGCTGCGGCGGCTCGCCGGACCCCGCGGGCTGACCGTGCTCCCGGCCGGCCGGGCCGTCGACCAGAACGCCTTCGCGGTCAGCGCCGCCTACGCCCGCAAGCACCACCTCAAGACGCTCAGCGATCTGGGCCGCGCCAAGCTGCCGGTGCGTCTGGCGGCGGGTGACGAGTGCGTCCAGCGGCCGTTCTGCGCGCCGGGGCTGCGGAAGAAGTACGGGATCCACATCACCGCCATCGACCCGAAGGGCGTCGGCACCACCCCCGCCAAGCGGGCCGTGCAGAACGGGCAGGACCAGCTGATGCTGACCACCAGCACCGACGCCACGCTCGACAAGTTCGGCCTGGTGCTGCTCACCGACGACAAGAAGCTGCAGAACGCCGACTACGTCCTCCCGGTCGTCAACCGCTCCCGCGCGGGCAGCGCACGGGTGGCCGCCGCGCTCAACCGCCTCGGCAAGGTCCTCACCACCGCCGATCTGGCGTACCTCAACGAGCAGGTGGACAGCTGGCGGCGGCTGCCCGCGGACGTGGCCCGCGCCTACCTGCAAGCGAAGGGGCTGCTGCCGAAGCGGTGACCGCGGCCGCACTCCCGCTCGGCGCCGCGTGTTTCACGTGAAACACGCGGCCCTTCTCCCGCCCTCCCGCGCGCTCACTGCGTCGGCACGGAATCCACCTCGTCCCGCTCCCGCGGTACGCCCCGCTCGCCCCGGCCGATGGTGCGGCGCAGGGCCTCGTGGAGCGCGGTCGGGGTGAGGACGCCCAGGAAGCGGTGGCCGTCCAGTACCGCGATCCACCCGGCGTCGTGCTTGAGCATCTCGCTGAAGGCGTCCTTGAGGGTGCCGGTCACCGGGACCCAGGCCTCCATCCGCCGGGCGTGCCCGGCGACCGTGCCGGCTGCCCCCACCAGCTCCTCGGTGCCCACCCAGCCGTGAAGTTCGCCCTCCTCGTCGAGGACCACAGCCCAGCGGGCGCCCTCGGCCCGCAGCCGGGTCGTGGCGTCCGCGGCGGGCTCGCCGAGCCGGGCGAACGGAGGGCGTTCGAGGTCGGCGCGGTCGATGGCGGTGACCGAGAGCTGCTTCAACGCGCGGTCGGTGCCGACGAATTCGGCGACATAGGGCGTGGCGGGGGCGCCGAGGACGTTCGCCGGGGTGTCGTACTGCTCGATCCGGCCCTCCCCGTAGACCGCGATCCGGTCGCCGAGCCGGATGGCCTCCTCGATGTCGTGGGTGACCAGCAGCACGGTCTTGTGCATGCCGGCCTGGAGCCGCAGGAACTCCTTCTGGAGCCGGTCGCGCACGACCGGGTCGACCGCGCCGAACGGCTCGTCCATCAGCAGCACCGGCGGGTCGGCGGCGAGCGCCCGGGCCACTCCGACCCGCTGGCGCTGGCCGCCGGAGAGCTGGTCGGGGTAGCGGGAGCCGTAGACGCCGGGGTCCAGGCCGACCAGGTCGAGGAGTTCGGCGGCCCGCTCGCGCGCCCTGGCCTTCTTCCAGCCGGTCAGAAACGGCACGGTCGCGGTGTTGTCCAGCACGGTGCGATGCGGGAAGAGACCGGTCTGCTGGATGACGTAGCCGATCCGGCGGCGCAGCCGCACCGGGTCGACGCCGGCGATGTCGGCCCCCTCGACGCTGATCCGGCCGTGGGTGGGGTCGATCAGCCGGTTGACCATCATCATGGTCGTCGTCTTGCCGCAGCCGGACGGCCCGACCAGCGTCACCAGCTCACCCTCACGGACCTCGAAGGAGAGGTCGTCGACGGCGGTGGTCCCGTCGGGGTAGCGCTTGGTGACGGAGTCGAACCGGATCATTGCGCCATTGAATCCCGCGGTCCGCGGCCCGACCCGTCTTACGCGCAATCGGGTGGGGCGGGCCCGGACCGGCCGTCAGCCGGGGCCGGGGGCACCGGTTCAGCCGCGGGCGCCGGCCGCCGGCTCGCCGCTCGCCGAGGGGGCGTCGTCCGCCGCCGGCCCGTCGCCCATCCGGTATCCGGCGCCCGGCACGGACTCGATCACCGGCGGCTCGCCGAGCTTGGCGCGCAGGGTGCCGAGCGTGACGCGGACGGCGTTGGTGCGGTGGCGGGGCTGCTCCTCCCACACCTCCTCGATCAGCTCGTCCTCGCCCACCACCGCGCCGCGGGCGCGCAGCAGCACCTCCAGCACGCCGAACTCCCTGCGGGACAGCGCCAGCGGCCGGCCGTCGCGGACGGCCAGCCGGCGCCCGGTGTCGAGGCGGACACCGGCCCGCTCGATCACCGGTGGACGTCCCGAGCGGGCGCCGTGGCCCAGGGCCAGCACCCGGTCGCGCAGTACGTCGAACGCGAACGGCTTGGTCAGCCGGTCGTCGGCGCCGGGCTCCTGGCGGCCGCCGGGAACGGGTGCCCGGCCGGTTGCCGGGCCGGCCGCGACGAGCAGCAACACCCGGGTCGGCAGCGCCTGTTCCACCACGTACCGGACGACCTCGTCACCGTGCAGTCCGGGCAGATCCCGGTCCAGGACCAGGACGTCGTAGGCGTCGCGCCGCAGCCGGTCCAGCGCCCCGCGGCCGCTGTGGGCGATGTCCACCGTGAGCGCCGCGCGGCGCAGCCCCGAGACGATCATGTCCGCGAGGAACTCCTCGTCCTCCACCACCAGAACGCGCATGGCGTCATGTGTACCCGAGCCGCCGCGTCCGGCCGCCGGACGCTCTCGTGGCCGTGACCCGCGGGGCGGGGAATTCACCGCCCCGGGTCCGCCCGGCGGCCAGGCGGCCCTGCCCGGGGGGCCGTAAGAGTTGCTTCCGCCGCACCGCCTCCCCTCCTGCCGCGTCCGGCCCCGCCCCCGTGCTTACGATCCACTTCGGCCACCGGTCGGAAGGGTGGAAGGGAACGCCACATGAGAGCCGTAGCAGTCAGCGCATTCGGTGCACAGCCGCAGCTCATGGATCTGCCACAGCCCGAACCAGGGCCCGGTGAGGTCCTGGTGCGGTTGGCCGCCGCCGGACTCAACCCCGTCGACTGGAAGATCGCCGACGGGATGTTCGGGGATGCCGTGCCGGCCTCGTTCCCGCTGGTCCTGGGGAGCGACGGGGCGGGTGAGGTGCTCGCGATCGGGTCGGGGGTACGGCGGTTCACCATCGGCGACGCGGTGTTCGGGCAGTTCCAGCGACCGGCGCAGGGCGGTGGTTCGTACTGCGAGCTCGCCCTCGCCGACGAGGACCGCATCGCGCACGCCGCCCGCAGCGTCACCTACGCCAGCTCCGCGGCGCTGCCGACGGCAGGCATGACCGCGTACAACCTGGTGGAGGAGACCCGGGTGGGCGAGGGCCGGCGGGTGCTGATCGTCGGCGCGACCGGTGGCGTCGGCACCTTCGCCACCCAGCTCGCGGCCGGCCGCGGCGCCGAGGTGATCGCCACCGCGCGCCCCGCCAAGGCGGAGCTGATGCGCACCCTGGGCGCCGCGGAGACCGTCGACCACACCGCGGGATCGGTCGCCGACCAGGTGCTGTCGGCCCATCCGGACGGCGTCGACGTGCTGATCGACATGACCGGCGGCCCCGAGGACTTCGCCAAGATGACGCGGACCGTGCGCGACGGGGGCATCGCCGTCTCGCTCATCGGCTCGGCCGACGCGGACGAGCTGACCGAGCACAACCTCCGCGGCTTCAACTTCGTCAACCGCCCCTCCCCGCAGCTGCTGGAGATCCTCGCCGGACACGTCGACGCGGGCCGGCTGACGGTCCTGGTGGGCCGCGAGGTCGCCCTGGAGGAGGCGCCGGAGGCGCTGGCCGCCAGCCGCACCGGCCGGGCCCAGGGCAAGACGGTGCTGGCGCTCTGAGCGAAGGTCAGGAGCCGCCGGCGCCGCGGGCCGCGAGCCGTGCGCGCAGCGCCCGGGCCGCCTGCGGGCCGCCCGCGGCCAGCGCGGCGGTCAGCGTGCCCGCGCCGATGAGCAGCCAGACCCCGGTCAGCAGCGGATCGGTGAGCGCGTCGGCGTAGGCGTCCGCGGCCGGCCGGGAGACCATGGCGGGCAGCGCGTCCAGGGTGCGGCGGCGCAGCAGCGCCAGCGCCATGGCCAGCAGCCCGGCGGCCGCCGCACAGCCCGCCCCGGCGCCGATCAGCGCCCGCCGCCGGCGCCGCACCAGCAGCAGCCCGCCGGCCAGACACAGCGCCGCGGCCGGCGGCAGCAGCCGGGCCCCGGTGTGGACGAGGTCGTAGAGCGCCCGGACCCGCGGCACGTCCGGGGCCTTCAGCAGCACGATCCGCGCCCCGGCCGTCGGCACCCGGCGCACGACGTCGAGCCCGATGCCGTTGTGGGACAGCTGACCGCGCACCCGCTCCACGACGGGCGTGAGATCGAGGGTGACCGCGGAGCGCCCGGGCGCGGTCAGGCTGCCGTCCAGGGTCCGGTGGGCGGTGCGGTGCACCCCGTTCCACATCGCCGGGAAGCCGTGGCCGGTGACGACCTGCCGCACCTGCCGGGTCACGTACTGGCGGATGCCGCGGGTGAAGTGGCGGCGCACCGCCGGGCGTTCGGCGCGGGGGACGGCCTTCAGCAGTCCGTCGAGCCGGACATGGGCCATCACCCCGTCGGTCACCTCGTCGACGACCGCCTCCTGTACGGCGGCGTTCCCGGCCAGCGGCGCCACCGCCGCCACATAGCCGTCGGTCTCGGTCAGCTCGGTGCGCGCCCGGACGGCGGCCAGCCCCAGCGGCAGCAGCACCACTCCCACCAGCAGCAGCACCCCGCCGACCAGGCCCCGCGGGCGCCGGTGCGGGCGGTGCCCGGTCGGTGGGGCGGATTCCCCCGCCGGCACCCGCCCGCCCGGGCGTACGGGTGCGCTCGCTGACATCGCGGCTGTCCTTCCTGGCGGCATTTCGCTCGGCGTCCCTGGCTCGGCCGGTCCGGGGGAGCGCCACCCGGCGCGCCCCGCGGCCTGCTCCCAGGCAAGTGCGAACCTCCGCCGTCCGCGAGCGGGGCCGGTGCCAACGGGTGACCGGGCGCCCGGCCGTGCTCAGCGCCGGGCCGCGGTCCGCCGCCGTACCGCCCGCACCACGCCCGGCCCGAGCAGCGCGGCGGCCGCGGCGCCCACCGCCCACCACACCCAGCCATCGCCGTCGCCGCCCTCCGGGCGCGTCTCCGGCATGTCGTCGAGGTCGCCCGAGCAGGCCGTGGGCGCGAAGGACCCGCCGACGTAGACGCAGACCGTCGCGGCGGCGCGCAGGCTGCCGGGGGCCGCGGTGGCGGTGAGGTCGGGGCGGTCGCCGAGCACGGCGGTGGCCCGGAACACCTGGATGTCGTGCGCGGGCAGATCGGAGCGCCAGATCACCTTCCGCCCGCCCGAGCCCCGCCCCTCGACGGTGGCGCCGGGCGCGGTGGCGGAGGTCGTGGTGGCCGGCATCTCCTGCTCGATGCGGGCCCGGTGGACCACGGTGGGCCCCAGGTTGTGCACGGTGATGCGGTAGTCGAGCCGCTTGCCGGCCTCGGTGTCGTCGATCCCGTCGGTCACCGCGACCGACACCGAGACGGCGGGCGGTGGTGCCTGCGGTGCGGCTGCCGCGGCGGACGGTCCGAGGAACGTGGCGGCGCACAGCAGCGTGCGGACAACGGCGGTTCTCATGCCGTCATCGGAGCATCGCGGCCGCCGCCACCGGCGGCAGGCGGCCCCCTCCCGGGCACGGGTTCACCCGAGTGAGGGCGGCAGCGGCGGAACGTCCGGGCGGCGGCTCGCAGGATCGGCGGGGCGGGATCGGACCCGTCCGGCCGGGCCCCGGCGGCCGCCGTCAGTGCTCGTGCGGCCCCGGCCGGTGCACCGGGCCGTGGGCGTCCGCGCAGTGCCCGGGCCCCTGGTCCGGCTCGGCGCCGGGACGCGGGCCGAGGGTGAGGACGTCGTCGGGCGCGCCCTGTTCGCCGACGTGATCGACCTGGAGGGTGGCGTGGCCGATGCCGTACTCGCCGCTCAGCAGCTCCTGGAGACTGCGGCGGACCTTGTGGCAGTCGCCGCCCGGCTCCACCAGGATGTGCGCGGACAGCGCCGGCTGCCCGGAGGTGATCTGCCAGATGTGCAGATCGTGCACCTCGACTACCTGGTCCGCGGCGCACAGATGATCGCCCAGCGCGTCCGGGTCGATCCCGGCCGGTGCGGCCTCCAGGAAGATCCGGCCGGACTCGCGCACCAGACTGATCCCGGCCCGCAGCATCAGCACCACGACCACCAGCGAGGCGATGGCGTCCGCCTGCCGGAAGCCGGTCGTCAGCACGATCAGACCGGAGACGGCGGTGGCGATGAAGCCGAACAGGTCGTTGAGGATGTGCTGGTAGGCGCCCTCGACGTTCAGGCTGGAGCGGTTGGCCCGGGACAGCATCCAGGTGCAGATCAGATTGATCACGACCCCGGCCAGCGCGGTGACCAGCACCAGCCCGCCGGTCACCGCGGGCGGCGAGATCAGCCGCTGGATCGCCTCGTACCCCAGCCAGGCCGACAGCAGCAGCAGGGTGATGCCGTTGGCCTGCGCGGAGAGGATCTCGGCGCGCTTGAGCCCGTAGGTGTACCCGCCGCGGGCCGGGCGCGCGGCCAGCCGCATGGCGACCAGGGCGAGCACGATCGAGACCGCGTCGGTGAGCATGTGGGCGGCGTCCGCGATCAGCGCCAGGGACTGCGCCAGGACACCGATCACGACCTCGATCGCCAGATATCCGGTCAGCAGGAAGAGCGCGCCGCGCAGCCAGCGCCGGTCGGTGTCCGCCGAGACACCGTGCGCATGGCTGTGGTCGTGCCCCTGGCTGTGGGCGTGCTCGGTCATGAACGCTCCTTCCCGGCTCCTGCCGACTGGCTCCTGCTGGGAAGCAAACCGCACTTCGGCGAAAGATCCAAAGGCTGCACCGGTGACCGTTGTCATTACCGTCGAACGGCCGATCGTGCCTGGTCAGAGCGGTGTGGGGGCCGAAGGAGGGAGAGCGGGAAACGGAAGCCGACCGCCCGGCCCCGTCCGGCGTGGGCAACGGCCGCAGCCGGCCCGGCGCGGGTAGCATCCGGCGGCATGAGCGCTACGGGGGAGACCCGGCGGCCCGCGCCCGGCAGGGGCCAGATCATGGCGGTGCTGGGCCTGCTGGCCGCCGTCGCCATCCTGTACACCCACCACGACGGCCTGCCCTTCTGGCTGGGCGCCCTGACCGGCGTCCTCGCCGTCCTCGGCCACCTGGTCTGCTTCGACGCCCCACGCGGCCTCTGGCAGTGGCTCCCGGCGCTCGTCGGCTTCTGCGCGGCCTTCCTGTTCACGGGCCAGTTCCTGCGGGCGCTGCTGAGCTGAACGGGGCGGGCGGGTGCCCGGAGCCGCCCCGGCCTCCCCGCGGCCCGGGGGCTTGCGGACGGTCAGTAGAGTTCGGCTCCCGTCCTTCCGGGGCGGCATCCGTCCCCTCCCGACTCCGAGGTACCCGGCAGTGAGCCCCGCACCGACCGATCCGGCCGTTCCCGAGCCGCTGTGTGTCGTCGGGATCGGGGCCGACGGCTGGGACGGGCTGCCCGCCGTCTCCCGTGACGCGCTGTGCGCGGCGGAGGTGCTGATCGGCGGGGCCCGGCAGCTGGCGCTGCTGCCCGAGGAGTGTGCCGGGGTGCGGGTGCCGTGGCCGTCGCCGCTGCGGCCCGCCGTGCCCGGGCTGCTCGACGCGCATGCCGGGCGCCGGGTGTGCGTGCTGGCCAGTGGGGATCCGATGTTCCACGGGATCGGGCGGACCCTGAGCGAGGTGCTGGCGGAGCGGGCGGGCCGGGGCCCCGCGGCCGAACCGGGCCCCCGGCTGCGGATCCTGCCGCACCCCTCCTCCGTCTCCCACGCCTGTGCCCGGCTCGGCTGGCCGCTGGAGGACACCGAGGTCGTCACGCTCGTCGGGCGGCCCGCCGAGAACCTGGTCCGGGCGCTGTACGACGGCCGCCGGGTGCTGGTGCTGTCCGCGGGCGCCGGCACCCCGGCCGAGGTCGCCGCGCTGCTGCGCGTCCACGGCTTCGGCCCGACCCGGATGCGGGTGCTGGAGCAGCTCGGCGGTGCCCGGGAGCGGATGGCCGAGGGGGTGGCCGACGGCTGGGACCTGCCGCCCGGCGACGCCCTCAACGTGCTCGCGCTCGACTGCGTCCGCGCGCCCGGCACCCCACACCTGTCCACCGTCCCCGGGCTGCCCGACGACGCCTACGCGCACGACGGCCAGCTGACCAAGCGTCATGTCCGGGCCGCCACCCTGGCCGCGCTGGCGCCCGCCCCCGGCGAGCTCCTGTGGGACATCGGCTCCGGCTCCGGCTCCATCGCCGTCGAATGGCTGCGGGCGCACCGCAGCTGCCGTGCCGTCAGTGTCGAGCGGGACCCGGTGCGTGCCGAGCGGATCGGCCGCAACGCCGGGGCGCTGGGCGTCCCCGGACTGCGGGTGGTCACCGGCCCGGCGCCCGGCGCGCTGGCGGGACTGCCGGTGCCGGACGCGGTGTTCATCGGCGGCGGGCTGACCGCCCCCGGCCTGCTCGACGCCTGCTGGGCGGCGCTGCCCGCGGGCGGCCGCCTCGTCGCCAACACGGTGACCCTGGAATCCGAGGCGCTGCTCGCCGACCGCTATCGCCGCCACGGTGGCGAACTGGTCCGGCTCGCGGTCTCCCACGCGGTGCCGGTCGGCGGTTTCACGGGCTGGCGGCAGGCGATGCCGGTCACCCAGTGGTCGGTGGTCAAACCCCCGTCCGCCGCCCCTTCCGATGCCCCTGCCGCCCTTTCGGACCCGGCCCCGTCCCCGTCCCCGCAGGAGAACCGACCGTCATGACCGTCCACTTCATCGGCGCGGGCCCCGGCGCCGCCGACCTGATCACCGTGCGCGGCGCCCGGACGCTGGAGGCCTGCGGGGTGTGTCTGTACGCCGGCAGCCTGGTGCCGCGGGAGCTGCTCGACGCGTGCCCGCCCGGCGCCCGGCTCATCGACACCGCGCAGCTGGACCTCGGCACGATCACCGCCGAGATGGTCCGCGCCCACCGCGAGGGCCACGACGTGGCCCGGCTGCACTCCGGCGACCCGTCCGTCTTCAGCGCGGTCGCCGAGCAGATGCGGCGGCTGGACGCGGCCGGGGTGCCCTACGACGTGGTGCCGGGCGTGCCCGCGTTCGCCGCGGCGGCCGCCGCCCTCAAGCGCGAGCTGACCGTCCCCACCGTCGGCCAGACCGTCGTCCTCACCCGGGTCGCCCAGCGCGCCACGCCCATGCCCGAGGGCGAGGACCTCGCCACCCTCGGCCGCAGCGGCGCGCTGCTGGTCCTCCACCTGGCGGCGATGTACGTGGACCGGGTCGTGGCCGAACTCCTGCCGCACTACGGCGCCGACTGCCCGGCCGCCGTCGTCGCCATGGCCTCCCGCCCCGACGAACTCGTGCTGCGCGGCACCCTCGCCGACATCGCGGGCCAGGTGAAGGACGCGGGGGTGGTCCGCACGGCCGTCATCCTCGTCGGCCGGACCCTGGGCGCCGAGCAGTTCCGCGACAGCCACCTCTACTCGGCCGACCGCGAGCGCCCGCACGCCCCGTGCGCCCCGTGCGCCCCGGAGCGGAGCGACACCCCGTAGGACCGGCCCCCGTAGGACCGGCCCCCCGCAGGACCGACACTCCGTGCGCCCGGGACCGTCCGGGGGTGATCTGACCGCATCGGGGTGAATGGCCGTTTCCTGGCTCCCGGGGGCCGGTAAGGAAGCAGCGACATCCAAAGGGGGGCCGAGCCAAAGGAGTACGCCACGATGCGTACCAGACTCGCCGCCGGCCTGGTCGGCGCCGCAACCGTGCTGACGCTCGTCGGCGGCCCCGCCGCCGTCGCGGACGGCAAGGACCACGCCACGCTGTCGTCGGATACCCCGCGGACGCACGACGCCTCGCCGTGGATGCACGACACCCCGATGCGGAGCTACGACAGCTCCGGCCGGTTCCGGGACCGCCGCAGCGACCGCCGCACCGCGGCCCAGGGGCGCTACCGCAACAACAACCCGCTGCAGATGACGGCCTGTGCCCTCAGAACGGCCCTGGGCGCCCTCACCGGCAACGACACCGCCTGCGCGCGGCGGCTCAACCGCGGCTACCGCACCTGACCGGCGGACCGGGGACGCCCCTCACCCGAGGGGCGCTCCACGTCCGCTCCCCCCGGGGCCCCGCGGCTCCGCCCGGCCCACCACCATCCCCGCGCGGTCGATGCACAGGACATCGACCGCGACGGGCGCCCCCCGCAGCACGGCCAGCGACTCCTCGCGCGCCCGCGCCGCCACCAGATCGCCCAGCGGCACGCCCGCCGCGGCACACAACTGGAGTGCCGCCAGGCCGGTGTTGGCCTCCGCCACTGCCGCCGCCAGTGCCTCGTCGGCCCCGCCCCGCCGGGCCAGCTCCGCCAGGAAGCCCTTGTCGACCTGGGAGCGCGCGGAGTGCAGATCCAGGTGCCCGGCCGCCAGCTTGGACAGCTTGGCGAACCCGCCGCAGACCGTCAGCCGGTCCACCGGATGACGCCGCAGGTACTTCAGCACCGCGCCCGCGAAGTCGCCCATGTCCAGCAGCGCGTCCTCGGGCAGGTGGTGCACGGCGACGGCGACCTTCTCCGAGGTCGAGCCCGTACACCCGGCCACGTGCCGGCGCCCCGCGGCCCGCGCCACGTCCACCCCGCGCCGGATGGAGTCGATCCAGGCCGAGCAGGAGTACGGCACCACGATCCCGGTGGTGCCCAGGATCGACAGCCCGCCCAGGATGCCCAGCCGCGGGTTCCAGGTGCTGCGGGCGATCTCCTCCCCGTGGTCGACCGAGATCTCCACCTCGACGTCCGGCACCGTGCCCGCCGCCGCCCCGCCGTACCGCGCGGCGACCTCCGTCAGGTGCTCCCGGATCAGCTGCCGCGGCACGGGGTTGACCGCCGGCTCGCCGACGTCCAGCGGCAGCCCCGGCCGGGTCACCGTGCCGACGCCCGGCCCGGCCCGGAAGACGAGGCCCGACCCGGCGGGCAGCGGCCGCACCGTGGCGCGCACGAGCGCCCCGTGGGTGACGTCCGGGTCGTCGCCCGCGTCCTTGACCACGCCCGCCATCGCGGAGGACCGGCCCGCCGCCAGTTCCTCCACCGCCAGCGCGAAGGCCGGTGTCTGCCCCTTCGGCAGCGTGATCGTCACCGGGTCGGGGAACTCGCCGCTCAGCAGCGCCGTGTACGCGGCCGTGCTCGCCGCCGTCGCGCAGGCACCGGTCGTCCAGCCGTGCCGCAGCCCGGTGTGCGCGAGCTGCGCGCCGCGCCCGCCCGCGGCCCCGCCCGCATCCTGCGGCCCCGTACCCTGCGGTTGCGCCTCAGCCACGGAGGAACCCACATCCCATGAACGACGCAGCCCGCCCGGTGCGCCACGTCCTGATTCTCGGCGGTACGACCGAGGCCCGCCGACTGGCCGGCCTGCTGGCGGCCGACCCGTCCCTGCGGGTGACCAGCTCGCTCGCCGGCCGGGTCGCCGCGCCCCGGCTGCCCGCCGGGGAGGTACGCATCGGCGGGTTCGGCGGCCCCGAGGGCCAAGCCCGCTGGCTGCGCGAGCACGCGGTGGACGCGCTCATCGACGCCACCCATCCTTTCGCCGACACGATCAGTCGCCATGCGGCCCTGGCCGCCGGCACCGTCCATGTTCCCCTGCTCGCCCTCCGCCGGCCCGGCTGGGTACCGGGACCCGGCGACCGCTGGCACCCGGTCACCTGCCTGGACGAGGCGGCCGCCGCCCTCCCGGCCCTGGGCAACCGCATCTTCCTGACCACCGGCCGCATGGGCCTCGCCCACTTCGCCCACCTCACCGACCTGTGGTTCCTCGTCCGCTCCGTCGACGCCCCCGAGCCCCCCTGCCCACCCCGGATGACGACCCTCCTGGACCGCGGCCCGTTCACACCCGAGGGCGAACGGGCCCTGCTGCGGGAGCACCGCATCGATGTCCTCGTCACGAAGGACAGCGGGGCGGCCGCCACCGCAGCCAAACTGACGGCGGCCCGCGAGGCCGGGCTGCCGGTGGTCGTCGTCCAGCGGCCGCCCGTCCCGGACGGCGTACCGGTCGCGACGGGTCCGGAGGAGGCCGCGGAATGGCTCCGCCGCCTTTTCAGCGGGGCCACTTCGTGCTGAAGTGATTGGCCTCGCGGACCCTTTTGGCTAATTCTTCGCGGCGCCTTACGGACTCCTCCGGTTCGTCGTCCTCGCTCGGATCACCGACGTCCGTGGAATCACCGCTTTCCTCTCTCACGTCGCTCACGGGGCGCACTTCCGTACCGCGTCCGCGAGCCGTCGCGCGACATCCGGGGTGCATCGCCCCAGCTCCACGAGGGGCAGTGGAAAGTGCTCCGCCAGCGAGAGGACGTCCACGGCCAGCGACGGCAGGGTGATGCCCGCCCCCTTCAACGCCGCCCGCAGTTCGCCGCAGGCCTGCTCCGCGTCCCTGATCTTCCCGGCCACCGGACTGCGCTCCGCCATTCCCATTCCTCTTCTCCGTTCGAGTCCCGACTGGGCTGCTGATTCCATTTCGCAGCCCTAGAGTCGTCACAACGAGACGCCTCCGACAGGGAGTTGGCGTTGTCGTCGGCACGGGACAACAGGGAGATGGGGGAATGGTCGAAAAGAGTTCCGAGGAGGATGAGGGCTCGGCGCGCCGGGTCCTCGCAGGTGAACTCCGCCGGTTACGGGAGGCGTCCGGCAGGTCGCTGGCCCAGCTGGCCGACGAGATCAACTACGACCGCACCTACCTGCACCGCCTGGAAACGGGCGAACGGCTCTCGAAGCTGCCGGTCATGGAGGCGCTGGACCGGGTCTACGGGACGGGCGAGCTGCTCGTCCGCCTGTGGAAGCTGGCGCGGCTGGATGCCTTCAAGGACAAGTACAGGGAGTTCATGAAGCTTGAGGCGAAGGCGACGATCCTGCATTCGTATGCGATCACGGTTCCTGGCTTGCTGCAGACCGAGGACTTCGCCACATTCTCGCTGTCGTCTTCGCCGACGCCCATAGCCCCCGAGGAGCTCGAAGAGTCCGTCGCCGCACGACTGGGCCGACAGGAGTTGTTGCAGCGTGACCGACCGGCGCACGTCCGGGTCATCCTTGACGAGTCGGCGTTGCGCCGCCCGGTGCCCGATCCCAAGATCTGGCATGACCAGTTGGTGCGCATCTCAGAAGCTGCCGAGGCTCAGCACATGACCATCCAGGTGCTTCCCTTCGCCGCTGGAGTGCATAGCCTGATGGGCGGTTCACTCTGGCTCTTGTGGGCGGCGGACGGTAGCGCCGTTGCCTACTTGGAAGGCAACAAGTCAGGCGAACTGCTCGAAGAGCCAGCCGATGTCGAGCGATACCGCCTGTCTTACGATCAGCTTCGCGACGCGGCACTCTCGCCGCCTGATTCAGCAGTATTCATCCGGCAGTTGGTGGAGGACAGCAGACCATGAACACCATCCCCGACCTGGTCGACGCCGTATGGCACAAGAGCAGCTACAGCGATGGGGGAGCTGACAACTGCATCGAGGTCGCCGACAGCTTCCCCGGTGCCGTCCCCGTCCGTGACAGCAAGAGCCCCGGGGGCCCGGTGCTGTTGTTCCCGGACGGCGCCTGGTCGGCGTTCATAGGTGGCGTGAAGTCTGACGGGCTCCGCTGAGGCGCGGCTTTCATGGTCACCGTCAAGGGGGACGCATGGACTGGGGAACACTTCTCGCGACGTTGAGCGGTGGGGTCATCGCGATCTCCGGGACCGTTCTCGCCGATCGTCTGCGCCATCGCCGCGAGGGGGAACGCACCAGCGAGGCCCGGCGGCGGGCGGTGTACATCGAGTTCATCACCGCTGCCGGAGTGGGGCACGCGCGGCTGCGGCAGCTCGCCCAGAATCCGGAGGACGGGGCCGATCTCGCCGCCGCCGCCCGTGCGGCGCTGAGCGACGCCGGGATCCGGGAAGTGCGCGAGCGGCTGTTCATCGACGCGACGACCGACATCGCCGGCGCCGGGCAGGTGATGTTCGAGCGGCTGCGCGTTCTGCAGCGGGTCGTCGGTGAGGGCGCCCGGCAGACCTCGCCCGCGTTCCACGACGCCTACCACCCGTATCTCGACGCGGTATGGGCCTATCGCGTGGCCGTGCGCGAAGAGCTGGAGGGCAGGTCCTTCGACCCTGCGGCCTTCGGGTGGGAGGAGTGGGACGGCACGGACCGGTGCACGCTCTGCCGCCGTGAGGCAGCGGCGGCCACCGGAGCCTGAACGCCGGACCCTCGGCTGGGGCTGACGGGGGAGGTGTGGGCTAGGGTACGGGTACGTACCCGTACCCCGATGGAAGAGCGCGACGATGTCCGATGCCAATGTCCGCATCCCTGAAGAGGCCAAGGACCGGCTCGCCGCCATAGCGGCTGCCGAGGGCCTGTCACTGCGCGCCTATCTGGCGCGTCTGGCGGAGACCCTGCTGACCCCGGCCGAGCGTGCGGAGCGTGCCGAGAAGGCCCGCGCGGCGCTGAAGAAGTGGAACGGGTACGCCCCGACCGCCGGGGAGCAGCAGGACCTGGACAGTGAACTCGACCGGCGTCTGGCGCAGGTGACCGGCCGGTGAGCGACGCCCTGCACATCGTCCTGGACGACACCGCGATGACCGCGGCCGGCCAGGGCAACGTCCTCGCCTCCCGCCTCATCCACCGCGCCCACGCCGAGCCCGGCTGGTACCTCTACGCGCCGGCGTGTGCGCTCGTCGAGGCGGACCGGGCGCGGCCCGGCACCGCGGAGCACCTCGCGGCCCTGCCCGGCATCACCGTCCTCGACCTGGACCTGCCTGCCGCCCTGGCCCTGGCGGGCCGTGAGACGTGGGCCGCGGCCCACAGCGAGTACGCGGCCCGGCCCACGCCGGACCGTCCCGACGGAGCGATCATCGCCACCGCCTCCCCCAAGAGATGGCACGGCGAACCGGTCCGCCTCCTGGACCTCACCGCCTGAGCCGACGCCGCCCTCCCGGCGGCCGGTTCACTGCTCCGGGTACCGGCGCGGTGTCCACACGATCTCGGTGCCGTCGTCGCGGTGTGCCGCCTGCGTCTGGGACGAGCCGACGATCAGGAGGGTGCGCATGTCGACCTGGTGGGGGTCGAGGTCGGCCAGGCGGACCGTGCGGACGGATTCCTCGGGGCCGCCGATGTCGCGGGCGAGGATGACCGGGGTGTCGGGGGCGCGGTGTTCCAGGAGGAGTTCGCGGGCCTTGCCGACCTGCCAGGTGCGGCTGCGGGAGCCGGGGTTGTAGAGGGCCAGGGCCAGGTCGGCGGAGGCGGCCGCGTGCAGGCGTTCGGCGATGACCTCCCAGGGCTTGAGGCGGTCGGACAGGGAGATGACCGCGTAGTCGTGGCCGAGGGGGGCGCCGGCGCGGGCGGCGGCGGCGTTGGCGGCGGTGACGCCCGGCAGGACGCGGACGGGGATGGCCCGGTACGGGTCCTGGGCGGCGACCTCCAGCACGGCGGTGGCCATGGCGAAGACACCGGGGTCGCCGCCGGAGACCACGGCCACCCGGCGGCCGCGCCGGGCCAGGTCCAGGGCGAGTTCGGCGCGTTCGGACTCGACCTTGTTGTCGGAGCCGTGGCGGCGCTGGCCGGGGCGCGCGGGGACGCGGTCGAGGTAGGTGGTGTAGCCGACCAGGTCCTCGGCGGCGGCCAGGGCGCCGCGGGACTCGGGGGTCAGCCAGAGCGGGCCGGCCGGGCCGGTGCCGACGACGACGACCTCACCGGTGCCGGGCTCGGCGCCGGCCTCGGCGGGCGGGCTCGCGATGCGGCTGGGGACGACGGTGACGGCGAAGTACGGGACCGTCTGCGCGTCGATGTCGGCCAGCTTCTCGGTGCGTTCACCGGACATGGTGGCGCGCTCGACGTAGTGGGCCTCCGGCAGCCGCCCGGCGCGTTCCATGGCGCGGCGCACGGTGGGGAAGGTGCGGCCGAGCTTCATGACGACGGCGGTGTCGGTCGAGGCCAGACGGGCGGTCAGCTCCTCCTCCGGCAGGGTGCCGGGGAGGATCGTCAGGACCTCGTCGGCCTCGGCGAGCGGCCGGCCCAGGCGGGCCGCGGCGGCGCTGATGGACGTGACGCCGGGGATGACCTCGGTGGGGTAGCGGTCGGCCAGCCGCTTGTGCATGTGCTGGTAGGAGCCGTAGAAGAGCGGGTCGCCCTCGGAGATGACGGCGACGGTGCGGCCGGCGTCGAGGTGGGCGGCGAGGCGGGCCGCCGCGGACTCGTAGAACTCGTCCAGCGCGCCCCGGTAGCCGCCGGGGTGGTCGGTCGACTCGGTGGTGACCGGGTAGACCAGCGCCTCCTCCAGGTGGTCGGGGCGCAGGTGCTCGGCGGCGATGGCGCGCGCGATGGAGCGTCCGTGCCGGGCGCTGTGGTACGCGATGACGTCGGCCGCGCCGATGACCTGTACGGCCCGCACGGTCATCAGGGACGGGTCGCCGGGGCCGAGCCCGACGCCGTAAAGACGGCCCGGGGCGGGCGGGGTGCCGTCGTTGCCGGGTGCCTGCTGCTCGCTCACGCTCACTCTTCCTCGCTCGCCAGGGCGTTGATCGCGGCCGCGGCCATGGCGCTGCCGCCGCGGCGTCCGCGCACCACCAGGTGATCCAGCTTCGACGGATGGGCGATCAGCGCGTCCTTGGACTCCGCGGCGCCGATGAAGCCGACGGGTATGCCGATGACCGCGGCCGGGCGGGGCGCCCCTTCCCCGATCATCTCCAGGAACCGGAACAGGGCGGTGGGGGCGTTGCCGAACGCCACCACGGCGCCGTCCATCCGGTCCCGCCACAGCTCCAGGGCGGCGGCGCTGCGGGTCGTGCCCATCCGGGCGGCCAGGTCCGGGACCGACGGGTCGGTGAGGGTGCACAGCACCTCGTTGTCCGCCGGCAGCCGCTTGCGGGTGACGCCGCTGGCGACCATGTTGGCGTCGCAGAGGACGGGCGCGCCGGCGCGCAGTGCCGTGCGGGCGGCGGCCACCACGCCGGGGGTGAAGGCCAGGTCGCGTACCAGGTCGACCATGCCGCAGGCGTGGATCATGCGGACCGTGACCCGGCTGACGTCGGCGGGCAGCCCGCCGAGGTCCGCCTCGGCGCGGATGGTGGCGAAGGACTGGCGGTAGATCGCCGCACCGTCCTTCTCGTAGTCGAACGCGGTCACTGTGGCCTCGGGGTTGTCGGGTGCGGGCTGGCTCATGGGGTGTGGCTCGGGGCCGGTGGGGCGGGGTGCGGCGGGGGTGCCGGGGTGTCACCGGGGGGCGGTGCGGCAGCGGGCCGGACGACCGACACCCGGTAGCCCTCCTCCGTTGCCAGCACGTCGACCCAGGCGCCGTGGGGGTGGCCGCAGCGGCGGGCGCAGCCGGACCAGTGGACGGGCAGGCCGTCGGGTACGGCGGCGGGGGGAGCGCCGGGGACGGGGGCGCCCGCGGTGACGGCGGCCGCCACGTCGGTGCGGACATCGGTGAGCGACTTGGCGCAGCCGGGGCGGCCGGTGCAGGCACCGAGGCGGTGCCAGGGGGAGCGGGGATCGGTGATCAGCCCGGCCGCGGCCAGTGCGGACAGGCGCGCGGCGGCCGCGCCGGCCGGCAGCCCGGGCAGCCCGGGCAGGACGACGCCGCGCCAGGGGGTCAGCCGCAGCGCGCCGCAGCCGTCGTCGGCGGCGACGGCGGTCAGCAGCCGCCACTGGGCGGACGTCAGCCGGCCCAGCGGTGCCAGCACGCTGAGCGCCGCCGTGCCGTCGGGGCCTTCGACGATCCCGGGGGCCGCGGCGCGGGGGGCCACCGGGGCGGCGGGCGCCGGGGCCCGCGTCAGATATGTGGCGCTGATGCCGGTTCGGTGCAGATGCTCCGCCACGTCGCGGGCCGTCAGCCGCTGTCCGTCGGGCAGTTCGCGCACCCGCCAGGCGCCGCTGCCGCCCGCCGCGGCGGCGGTCAGAAAGGCCTCGGCGGCGGCGAGCGCGGCCCGCGGGGCGTCCGGGCCGGCGATCCGCAGCGCCGCCGGATCGTCGCCGACCCGCAGCAGCGCGGTGTCCCCGGCGCCGGGGGTCCCCCCGGCCGGGGCCGCTTCTGCGACCAAGCTCACATCGCCGCCCAGGCCCGCCAGCTCGCCCCGCCCGTCGTCCAGGACGAAGAGGAAACGGCCCGACAGCGCGGTCGCCGGCTCGCTCGCGCAGAGCAGACCGTCCAGCTCACGGGCCCACCGCCGCACCCGGGCAGGGCTGTTGGGCGTCAGTCCGGCAAGGGGGGAGGCGAGGATGTTGCGGACGCGCTCGTGGCGGGCGGAGGGCAGCAGTCCGGCGTCGCGCAGCAGCCCGGCCAGCTCGGCGCCGCAGCCCTCGGGCAGGCCGCGCAGCTCGGCGTTGCCGCGCGAGGTCAGGGAGAGGTGGCCGTCGCCGAGCCGGTCCGCCGCGTCGGCCAGGTCCGTTGCCTGACGCACCGTCAAATCTCCTGCGGGCAGTCGCACTCGGGCCAGATACCCGTCGGCGGCACCGTGCAGCCGCAGCGCTCCCGGGCAGGCGTCACCGCGGTCCCGCAGGGGCGGCTCGGCCCCTGGGGGGCGTGTCGAGGGGGAGGGCGGCATGGCGGCGAGCATACCTACGACGGTGCGCGCCGGAACCGGCCCCGGACCCCCTCGCGGGCACCCCGGTGCGGCCGCCGCGGAGGCCCGCTTACCTCCTCCGGGCTCAGCCCTTACCATTCAGGTCGGTGGGTCGGCTGATCCGCCGACGCCAGCGACGGCGTGGGGTCGGACGACCCCAGGGAGGAAGCCCGGTGCGAATCCGGCGCGGTCCCGCCACTGTGAACCCGGCAGGCGCCGGGTGAGTCAGGAACTCCCGCCGTCCTTACGACCACCCGGGGCGCGGACACCCCGAGGAAGGCCTGCGCACGCATGCTTCTGCTGCTGTCGACCTCCGACACCGATCTGCTCAGCGCCCGCGCGGCCACGGGCCCGGTGCCCTACCGGCTCGCCAACCCCGCCCGCCTCGACGTCGCCGAATTGCCGGCCCTGCTGGACGGTGTGGACCTGGTCGTCGTGCGCCTCCTGGGCGGCATCCGCGCCTGGCAGGAGGGCCTGGACCTGCTGCTCGCCGAGGACCAGCACCGCCCCGTCGTCGTGCTCACCGGTGAACAGGCCCCCGACGCCCAGCTCATGGAGCAGTCCACGGTCCCGGTCGGCATCGCGGCCGAGGCGCACGCCTACCTCGCGCACGGCGGCCCCGCCAACCTCGACCAGCTCGCCCGCTTCCTCTCCGACACGGTGCTGCTGACCGGCCACGGCTTCGAGCCGCCGGCGCCCGCCCCGTCCTGGGGCCCGCTGGACCGGGAGAGCCGCAACGACAGCGGCCCGGTGATCGCGGTGCTCTACTACCGCGCCCACCACATGAGCGGCAACACCGGCTTCGTGCGGACCCTGTGCGAGCAGATCGAGGCGGCCGGCGGCCGGGCCCGCCCGCTCTTCGTCGCCTCCCTGCGCGCCCCCGAGCCGGAGCTGATCGAGGCCCTGGGGGCCGCCGACGCGCTGGTCACCACGGTCCTGGCGGCGGGCGGCAGCAAGCCCGCCGAGGCCTCGGCCGGCGGTGACGACGAGGCCTGGGACGCCGGGGCGCTGGCCGCGCTCGACGTGCCGATCCTCCAGGCCCTGTGCCTGACCGGGCCGCGCAGCGCCTGGGAGGAGAACGACGAGGGCCTCTCCCCGCTGGACGCCGCCTCGCAGATCGCCGTCCCCGAGTTCGACGGCCGGCTGATCACCGTCCCGTTCTCCTTCAAGGAGGTCGACGAGGACGGTCTGCCGGTCTACGTCGCGGACCCCGAGCGCGCCGCCCGGGTCGCCGGGATCGCCGTCCGGCACGCCCGGCTGCGGCACATCCCGGCCGCCGAGAAGCGCCTCGCGCTGGTGCTGTCCGCCTACCCGACCAAGCACTCCCGCATCGGCAACGCGGTCGGCCTGGACACCCCGGCCAGCGCCGTCGCGCTGCTGCGCCGGCTGCGGGCCGACGGCTACGACTTCGGCGCCGAGGAGGTCCCGGGCCTGGCGTCCGGCGACGGCGACGAGCTGATCTACGCCCTGATCGAGGCCGGTGGCCACGACCAGGAGTGGCTCACCGAGGAGCAGCTCGCCCGCAACCCGGTCCGCATCCCCGCCGCCGACTACAAGCGCTGGTACGCCACCCTCCCGCAGGAGCTGCGCGACTCCGTCGAGGAGCACTGGGGCCCGCCGCCCGGCGAGATGTTCGTCGACCGCAGCCGCAACCCCGAGGGCGACATCGTGCTGGCGGCCCTGCGCCGCGGCAATCTGCTGATCCTCATCCAGCCGCCGCGCGGCTTCGGCGAGAACCCGATCGCGATCTACCACGACCCCGATCTGCCGCCCTCGCACCACTACTTGGCCGCCTACCGCTGGATCGCCGCCTCCGCGGCCGACGGCGGCTTCGGCGCGGACGCCATGGTCCACCTGGGCAAGCACGGCAACCTGGAGTGGCTGCCCGGCAAGAACGCCGGCCTGTCCGCCGCCTGCGGCCCGGACGCCGCCCTCGGCGACCTCCCGCTGATCTACCCCTTCCTGGTCAACGACCCCGGCGAGGGCACCCAGGCCAAGCGCCGGGTGCACGCCACCCTCGTCGACCACCTCGTCCCGCCGATGGCGCGCGCGGAGTCCTACGGCGACATCGCGCGCCTGGAGCAGCTGCTCGACGAGTACGCGGCGATCTCCGCCATGGACCCGGCCAAGCTGCCCGCGATCCGCGCCCAGATCTGGACGCTGATCCAGGCCGCCAAGCTCGACCACGACCTGGGCCTGGAGGCCCGCCCGGACGACGACGGCTTCGACGACTTCCTGCTGCACGTCGACGGCTGGCTGTGCGAGGTCAAGGACGCCCAGATCCGCGACGGGCTGCACGTCCTGGGCGGCGCGCCGACCGGCGAGGCGCGCGTCAACCTCGTGCTCTCGATCCTGCGCGCCCGCCAGATCTGGGGCGGGACGTCGGCGCTGCCCGGCCTGCGCGAGGCGCTCGGCCTGGACGAGTCCGCCGCGACCCGCACGAGCGCCGACGAGGCCGAGGCCACCGCCCGCGCGCTGGTGCAGGCGATGGAGGACGCGCAGTGGGACCCGGCGGCGGTGGCCGGCATCGCCGCGGGCCACGCGTCCGCGGTCGCCGACATCCTCGACTTCGCCGCCCGCCAGGTCGTGCCGCGCCTCGCCGCCACCACCGACGAGATCGACCACGCGGTGCACGCGCTGAACGGCGGCTTCGTGCCGGCCGGTCCCTCCGGCTCCCCGCTGCGCGGCCTGGTCAACGTCCTGCCGACGGGCCGCAACTTCTACTCCGTCGACCCCAAGGCCGTCCCCTCCCGCCTCGCCTGGGAGACCGGCCAGGCCCTCGCCGACTCCCTGCTGGCGCGCTACCGCGACGACAACGGCGACTGGCCGCAGTCGGTCGGGCTGTCGCTGTGGGGCACCAGCGCGATGCGCACCAGCGGCGACGACGTGGCCGAGGCCCTCGCGCTGCTGGGCGTCCGCCCCGTGTGGGACGACGCCTCGCGCCGGGTCAACGGCCTGGAGCCGATCCCGCTCGCCGAGTTGGACCGTCCCCGCGTCGATGTCACGCTGCGCATCTCGGGCTTCTTCCGCGACGCCTTCCCGCACGTCATCGGCCTCCTCGACGACGCGGTACGGCTGGTCGCCGGGCTGGACGAGCCCGCGGAGTCCAACTTCGTGCGCGCCCACGCCCAGGCCGACCTGGCCGCGCACGGCGACGAGCGGCGCGCCACCACCCGCATCTTCGGCTCCCGCCCGGGGACGTACGGCGCGGGGCTGCTCCAGCTGATCGACTCCCGCGACTGGCGCACCGACGCCGACCTCGCCGAGGTCTACACCGTCTGGGGCGGCTACGCCTACGGCCGGGGCCTGGAGGGCCGCCCGGCCCGGGAGGAGATGGAGACCGCCTACAAGCGCATCGCGGTCGCCGCCAAGAACACCGACACCCGCGAGCACGACATCGCGGACTCCGACGACTACTTCCAGTACCACGGCGGGATGGTCGCCACCGTCAAGGCGCTCAAGGGCAAGGCGCCCGAGGCCTACATCGGCGACTCGACCCGGCCCGAGACGGTCCGCACCCGCTCCCTGGTCGAGGAGACCTCCCGGGTCTTCCGCGCCCGGGTGGTCAACCCCCGCTGGATCGAGGCGATGCGCCGCCACGGCTACAAGGGCGCCTTCGAACTCGCCGCCACCGTGGACTACCTGTTCGGCTACGACGCCACCACGGGCGTGGTCGCCGACTGGATGTACGACAAGCTCGCCCAGGCCTACGTCCTGGACCCGGAGAACCGCGCCTTCCTCCAGGAGGCCAACCCCTGGGCCCTGCACGGCATCGCCGAGCGCCTCCTGGAGGCCGAGTCCCGCGGCATGTGGGAGAAGCCGGACGCCGAGACGCTGGCGGCGCTGCGGGAGGCGTTCCTGGAGACCGAGGGGGAGCTGGAGGGCGAGGACTGACCCGGGCGCGGAGCACCGACACCGCGCCGCGGATCAGGGCGGTTCGACGCGCCCCCGCCATGGGAAAACCCCTGGTCGTGCGTGGGATCGCCCCAGGTGCGGGCGGTCCCGGCCGGTGCGACGATGGGGGTGTGGGGGCGGTACATGTGCTGTTCGGGGGACGTACGAGGAGGCTTCCGGTGACCGCCACGAAGACCTGGAACACCGAGATCAGCATCACCGAGATCGACAGCGAGGTCCGGGCCGAGGCCAGGCTGCGGGGCAAGGACGGCGGACAGCTGGTCGGTCAGGGCACGGCGCGCTGCAATCCCGCCGATGAGAACGTCCCGGACATCGGGGACGAACTGGCGGTGGCGCGGGCGATGTCCGACCTCAGCCATCAGCTGATCCAGCGGGCCGCGCACGACATCGAGATGCGCACGGCCCGCCCGGTCGAGCGGCTGCGGGTCTGACGGACGGCGCCGGTGTCCGCCGCGCCCCGACCGCGGCCGGGGCGCCGGGGGCCGACTAGTCCTGTGCCCGGAAGTCCGGCCCGATCGTCAGCGTCACCGCGTCCGCCGCCGCACCGGCCGACTCCGTGGCCTTGGTCCCCTGGAGGCGGGCGGCGAGCACCTCGCTCTGGGTCTTGAGCGCGGCGGGGTAGGTGAGGGTGGTGCGGTCCGTGGCGGGGCCGTTGCCGGTGGCGATGACGGTGAAGCCGAGCTTGCGCAACTGCTCGGCGGCGGAGGCGGCCCGGCCGGCGATGCCCGTGCCGTTGAGCACGCGGACCCGCACGGCGTGCGCGGTCACCGGGTTCTTGGCGGCCTCGGCGAGCTTCTTCTTCCCGGCGGCGCCGAGTTCCCGGTCGTGGGCGATGTCGCTGAACAGCTGGGCGGCCTGCGGGTATTGCCAGACGACATTGGCCTTGTCGGTGGGGACGTCGGACTCGCGGTAGTAGTTGGGGACGGTCACGAAGGTGAGCCGGTCGGAGGGGATGTCCTTGACGGTCGCGGCCAGGTCGTAGAGCGGCTTGAGGCCGTCCAGGTCCTTGTCGGTGGTCAGGGACTTGGTGGCCGAGTCCAGGAAGTCGTACAGCTCGCCCGGGCTGGTGAGCTTGGCCTGCGCCTTGGCGCCCAGGGCCTTCATGAACTCCTGCTGGCGGCCGATCCGGCCGAGGTCGGAGCCGTCGCCGACGCTGTAGCGGGTGCGGACGTAGCCGAGGGCCTTCTCGTCCTGGACGTTCTGGCAGCCCGCTTCCAGGTCCAGGTGGGCCTTCTTGTCGTGGATGGCGTGCTTGGGGCAGACCTCTATGCCGCCCAGGGCGTTGACCATGCCCTTGAAGCCCTGGAAGTCGACCGAGGCGAAGTGGTCGACGCGCAGCCCGGTGTTCTTCTCGACGGTCTTGATGGTGCAGGCCGCGGCCTTGCCGATGTCGCCGGAGTCGCCGCCGATCGAGAACGCCTCGTTGATCTTGAAGTGGTGGGGGGTGGACCGGGAGCCGTTGCCGCGGGTGCAGGCGGGGATCTGCACCCAGGAGTCCCGGGGGAAGGACACCGCGGTGGCCCACTTCCGGTTGGCGGCGATGTGCACCATCATCAGCGTGTCCGACTGCATGGTGGTCAGGCCCTTGCCGTATTTGGCATTGGCGCCGGCCCGGCTGTCGGAGCCGACGACCAGGATGTTCTTGGAGCCGGGGCTGAGATTGACCGGCCGGGCACCGTCCACGCCGATGTCCGCGCCGTGGATGTTGCCGTCCAGGTGCTGGTAGACCCACGCCCCGACGCCGGCCGTGCACAGCAGCAGCACGCCGAGCGTGCCGCCGGTCCAGGCGACGATCCGGCCGCGGCGGGTCATCCGGACCTTGTCCGGCCGGCCCGCCTTCCGTGAGCCGCCGGCGGACCGGCCGGCCGGGTCGGCGGGCCGGCGGCGCGCGGAGGCGCGGGAGCCGCCGGGGCCGCGGGAGCCGTCACCGGCGGCAGGGGGCGCTCCGGTGGCGCCACCGGAGCCCCGCCGGGCCGTCTGCTGGTGCCTCTGCCTGTCATGCACGCCGGTGGCCCTTCTGGTCCTTCTGATGCTGTTGATGCGGGTGATGCCGTACGGGGGAGGGGGCGCCCGCGGCGGCCGGGCGGGCCGGCCGGGGGGAGCGGGTCACAGACCGGTGCTGGGCAGGAGCAGGATCGACTCGGGGTCGTAACGCAGCCACTGCGGGCACGCGCCGCCGGGCAGCGTCCGCAGCCGGCACCACAACTCGCCCGCCCCGTCCGTCCACCAGGCATTGATCCGGCCCAACGTCCATCCGCCGTCCGGGTATTGGACCTCCACCGGCTGATAGACCCATCGCACCTCCGTTTCTGGAGGCGGGCAGTCCCAGGTCAGGAGTCCGCACCTCGTCGCCATCTCCCCCTCCGGACGCGCCTGTTGCGCAGTGCGCGCCACTGTACCGGGAAGTTCTACAGTCGTGTAGAAGGTGCCGGTCGTCGGGTGGCGCACGGCGCACTGCGCGGGAGCCGCCCGGTACGGGTCATGGGTCAGTGTGCACTCACAGCGGCGTGGCCGCCTTCAGAACGACGAACAGCGCGACGGCCGCGTTGAGCGCGCAGAGCGCGGAGGCGGCGGTGCCCGCCGCGGCGACCAGGGCCGCCAGCCCCGCCGGGGTCAGCGCCGGCGGCCACGGACGGGCCGGCGGTACGGGCCCGAGCAGCGCCGCCACCCGCCGTGGCACCGGCCCCGGTTCGGGCCCCGCGAAGTGCGCCAGCTCCACCGGCGCCGCGGACCGCTGGATCAACGCCGCCCGGCCCACCGCCCGGGCCGTCAGCCGCCGGTCGCCCACCACCCGCGCCGCCTCCTCGTCCGCCCAGCGCTCGGTGGCGAACGCGACGGCCGAACGCAGCGGCAGCAGCAGCGGGTTGACGCAGCCGGCCAGGCGCACGGCGAGCAGCGCCCGGTGGTGACGGCAGGTCAGGTGGGCCCGCTCGTGGGCGAACAGCGCGCGGACCTCGTCCTCGTCCAGGCGCTCCAGCATCCCGCGGGAGACCGCTATCCGGCCGGGCCTGGCGGGGCGCCCGGGCCGGGCGGGGGCGGCGGGCACGGCGTAGGCGTACGGGACGCTGTCCGGCAGCACCGCGGGGTCGGCGCCGGCCGGCAGCACGTCCAGCGCGCGGTGGGTGCGGGCCCGGACGCGGTGGTGCCGGCGCAGCGTGGTGCCGCAGACGGTGAGCGCCGTGGCCAGCAGCGGGATCGCGGCGGCGCCGGCGACCTCGGCGTACGGGACCGCGGCCCGTACCTCCGGGTCCGACCAGCCGTCGGGCAGTGGGTTGCCGGGCAGCTGGGCGGTGCCGACCACCACCAGCAGCCCCAGACAGAGCGTGCTGCACAGCCCGAGGACCGCGGCGAGCAGGGTCAGCAGCCGGGTGGTGGCCCGCGGATGGAGGTGCTGCTCCGCGAGCCGGGCGATCGGCAGGGCGGTGAGCGGCAGGACGAGCGGCAGGAACACGAAGACGCCCACCGGTCAGCCCCCGCGTGCTTCGTCCGTGCCGGGGTCCTCGTCCGCGGCACGGTCCAGCAGGGCGCGCAGCAGCTGCTCGTCCTGCGCGGAGAGCGTGGAGACGAAGCTGGTCAGCACGGCGTCCCGGTCCGGTTCGCCGTCCAGGACGCGGCGCATCCGCAGGGCGGCGAGCCCGGCCTCGTCGGCAGCCGGGCTCCAGAGGTAGGCGCGGCCGGACCGCTCGCGGGTGACGGCCTGTTTGGCGTGCAGCCGGGAGAGGATCGTCATCACGGTCGTGTACGCGAGGTCGCCGCCGAGCCGCTCCCGGACCCAGGCGGCGCCGGCCGGCCCCGGCGCGTGGTGCAGCGCGGCCAGTACCTGGGCCTCCAGCTGGCCCTGCCCGCGGCGCCGGGTGTGCTCCGGCCCGCCTGCGCCGCGCTCCTGCGGCTCCGGCGCACCGGGCCTTTGCGCACCGCCCGGCGGCCTCCCGAAGGGCTTTGCGCCCATGCCGTCGCCTCCCGTCACGCCGGGCGCCCCGCGGGCCGGGACGCCGCAGCATCCTACTGAGCGCCCGCCGCCGGCCGGGGCGCCCGCCCGCCGGGGGGCGCCCACCGGGGGCGCCCCCGCCGGCGCACGGGCCGGCACCTCCGGACCGACCGGTAGACGGCCCCATACCTTGCGATAACCGCACAGAGCAGCCCATGTACCCCCATACAGGGGTTCACCGGGCCCACTCGGGGTACCGTGAAAGCACCGGAACACCGAGAAATGCCGAGGGTGACCGAGGTATGCGGTGAGGTGAGCACATGCAGACGCTGTGGACCGTGGTCGTGCTGCTGGCGCTGGTCGCGCTGGGCGCACTGTTCCTCGCCCGGCTCAACGCACAGAACACCGGGCGGATGCCCCACCACCGGTACGCGGACTGGAGGGAGTCGCGGCGGCTGCGCAGACAGCAGCAGGCCGAGGCCGCCCGGAGCGGACCGCACGTGGCCGGCCCGGCGCCGCCCTCCGGCAAGGCGGGAAGCGACCTGTGACCTCCGCGGCCCGCGGCGCCCCGCCGGCTCGGGACTACGACGGGACCTCGCCGTTCCCCGACCGCGACGCCCCCTCCCCGCCGACCGGCGGCCGCAGGATGTACGTGACGGTGACCGGCATCATCGTCGTCGCCCCCTTCGTCGGACTGGCCGTCGCGATCCCCCTGCTGTGGGGCAGCGTCGTGCACCTGACCGACCTCGTGCTGCTGGTGGTCTTCTACGTCATCAGCGGGCTGGGCGTCACCATCGGCTTCCACCGCGGACTGACCCACGGCAGCTACACCGCCACCCCCGTGCTGCGGGTCGCCCTGGCCGTGGCCGGCTCGCTCAGCTTCCAGGGCGATGTCATCGACTGGGTCGCCACCCACCGCCGCCATCACGCCTTCACCGACCGCCCCGGCGATCCGCACTCCCCCTACCGCTACGGCACCGGCCTGCGCGGTCAGCTGCGCGGACTGGTGCACTCGCACATCGGCTGGCTGTTCGGTGACGACCCCACCTCGCACCGCCGCTACGCGCCCGACCTGCTCGCCGACCCCGGCATCCGGGCGGTGGACCGGGCGTTTCCCCTGCTGTGCCTGCTCACCCTCGGCCTGCCCTTCGCGCTCGGCTGGGCGCTGGGCGGCTCCTGGGTCACCGCGCTGACCGCCCTGCTGTGGGCGGGATTCGTCCGGATCGCGCTGCTGCACCATGTGACCTGGAGCGTCAATTCGCTCTGCCACCTCATCGGTGAGCGGCCCTTCCGCACCCGCCGCCACGACCGGGCGACCAATCTGTGGCCGCTGGCCCTGCTGTCGTTCGGCGAGAGCTGGCACAACCTGCACCACGCCGACCCGACCTGCGCCCGGCACGGCGTCGACCGCGGGCAGGTCGATGTGTCCGCCGCCGTCATCCGGCTCTTCGAACGGCTCGGCTGGGTCCGGGACGTGCACTGGCCGGACCCGGCGCGGGTGGCGGCCCGCCGCATCGGGAGCACCGCATGACCGCCGTCGCCAAGGACCACCCGCACGCCGACCCGCACCGGCACCACGCGCCCCCGCCCGTCGCCCGCCTGACCTTCGCCCCGCACACCGGTACGGCGCGGCGCATCGACGGCGTCTGGTGGCCGCACTCGGCCGATCTCCTGGCCGAACTCCCCGAACTGTTGACCGCGTTGCCCTTCGACTGGCCGCGGATCACGCACGCCACCGTGAACGGCAAGGCCTGGCCCGCGCTCCCGTCCCACATCCTCGTCGAGGGCCATGTGGTGCGCCTGCGCAGGACCGCCGGCCGCCCCGGGCCGGACACCGTCTGTCTGGTCTCGATGGGCCGGGGCCGCTGGGACCTGCTGATCATCCCGCCCGGCATCCCCGAGCCGACGGGCGTGCGCATGATGGCGCAGATGGCGCGCACCGGCGAGCTGACACCGGCCTGAGCCCGGCCCCGCCCTGCCCTGAGCCCGGCTCCGCCCTGAGCCCGGATGTGGCTCGCGCCCGGCCATAACCCGGGTTCCCGTCCGGCGCACCCGCAGGCGTCCCGACCCGCGTCGCGGCGCGGGTGAAGACCCCGGCCGGCCGGGCCCGCGACCTGCGCTCCCCCGCCCCTGGAGGGCCGCGGCTACTGCGTACGGGTGGTGTTCATCGGAAGAACGCCGATCCGGGGGCGTCGGTCCGCGATTCCTCCCATTGCGTACTCATCATAAGAAAACGCAACAGAAGCGACGCCATCCGAGCGGTGCACCCCGGAAGCGGAGCGACTGGAGCGATGCACCACCGGCACGACGGAAGTAGACGCAACGGATCTCTCGGGGAGAGGTCCTCACCGAAAGTGAGGGGCCATGGCTGCGACCAAGGTCATGAAGTTCTGGGCGGTGTGCCTTGCCGTGCTCGGCAGGCTGCTGGCATCACTGGGTGTCTCCGCGACCGCCTCGGCGGCGCGCCGGGACGCCGCACTGTACGAGCGGACGCCGGGCAAGGAGAGCACGGGCGGCGAGGCCCCGGGCGCGGGAGTTGCCGAGGCGGTGGGCCACGGCGCGTCGGACCGGCCGGGAGCGGGGTCTCCCTCGGTGCCCGCGCCGCGCGCCGTACCGCTGTACGGCCAGGCCGGATCGGGACGCCGCAGGTTCCCGCGGCCCGAGCTGCCGCCGACGATCAAGCAGCGCATCCTCGCCGAGGCGCACGGCACCTCACCCGGCATGCGCAGCCGACGCAGCTACACGGCCGATCCGCTGACCTCCGACGACTGCGCCGACCAGGACGCGACAGCCCAGGCCACCGCGGCCCCGGCAGACGCCAAGCCGGCCGCCGCCGCGCCTGCCGATGCCCACGCCGACGCACGCGGCGCGGTCATCCCGGCGGCCCGCAACCGCGCGCACACCGCCGGTGTCATCTGACCTCGGGTTTTCGACGGTTCGACGGCTCGACGGTTCGACGGCTCCGATGATTCCGACGGCTCGGCCCGCCCCGACGAGGGACGGACACGAGACGGACGAGGCGCGTGACAGATCCGCGCCGAGAAGAGCGGTCACCGGCACGATCCACCGCCGGCACACCGGTGGGCACCTCCGGAGCAGTTCCGGCGGACAGATCCCACCGCCCGGTCCGGCAGCGGATCCCGAGGCGGGCTCCCGCAGCGGAGCCGCACGACGGACCAGCAGCCCGGGCAACGCCCACGCGGACGCAGGAAATGACGCGGCCGCAGAACTGACGCGGACACCGAAGTCCAACCGACGTAGAGGCACAACCGACGTAGAGACAGACCTGGCACAGACGCAGGAGCGGACACCGGAGCCGTCGCAGACGTGTTCCACGTGAAACATCCGCAGACGCCGGACCCACCGCAACGGCCGGTCCACGCACAGACCTGAACGACCCTTACCACGCCCGGAGTTCAACGGCCCAGCCCCCACGGGGCACCGGTCCCGGACCCTCCCCGGCTCCAGCCCGAGAACCGCACGCAGCGCCTGCGTAGCGGAATTTCCGTGGGTGGCGAGCGGGAAGCGGTCGACGGCATGACCGCGCAGAGGCCGTGCGGACTCCCACCGGGTGAGGTCGGGGCTCGGCGTATCCCGCCGCGACCCGTTCGAGGGCTCCCGTCGGCGCCGTCGCGGCACGTGGCTCCCCGCCGCCCGCCGCACCGCCGCGCACCCCGTACGAGGCGCTGCCCGTCGCCTGACCGCGCCCGTCCGCCGCTCGCGGCTGTCGCCGTCCGCCGCCCCGGTCCGCCGGTTGCTGCCACGCGCCCACCCGGGTGAAACCCCGCATGTCGCGCTCCTCAAGCACGCCAAAAACCATATTGCCGGGTTAGTTGGTGCGTGCCCACCGGTCGTGGCGAGTCACTGCGCCACGGCGTTGCCGGAGCACAGCGGAGGAAACCGTCATGCCGTCGCACCTAGCCAAACGGTCCGTCGAAACGCTGCTGTTCGTGCTGCTGGTCATGCTGGGAGTCCTCGGCCCCGCCGGCCGGGGCGCCGCCGTGTCCCGCGCGCCCGCCGGCCCGCCGGGCCCCGACTGGGAGCGGATCGCCGCCTGCGAGAGCAGCGGCCGCTGGCACATCAACACCGGAAACGGCTACCACGGCGGGCTGCAGATCGACCTCGCCACCTGGCGCGCGTACGGGGGCGACCGCTTCGCCCCGCGTGCCGACCTCGCCAGCCGCGCCCAGCAGATCGCCGTCGGTGAGCGCATCGTCCGCGACCGCGGCCTGTCGGCCTGGCCGAACTGCGCCCGGGTGACCTCGGCGAGCGACCGTACCCTCCCCGCCGACCAGGAGGCCGCCGCGGCCGGCCCGAGCCGGGGCCCCGCCACCCGCGCTCTGCGGTCCGCCGCCCGCACCCATGTGGTGCGCCGCGGCGACAGCCTCTCCGCCGTCGCCGCGCACGCCCGGGTCCCGGGCGGCACCAAGGCCCTGTACGGCCTGAACAAGGGCACCCTCCACCGGGGCCCGGACCACCTCCGCCCGGGCCAGCGGCTGCGGCTGCGGTCGTAGGACGCGCCCGCGACATCCCGCCCGGCTCGCGCCGTCCGGCACGCCCCGGACGGCGCAGCCCGGCGGCCGTTGGTGTGCCGTCGCAGGGCCGTCACGGTGAATCCGGTGATCGATCAGGGTGAATGCGCGGGACGGGCCGTTGCGCACGCTTGGCGGATGGAGGCACGGCCGGTAGCAAGTCCGCGGGGTACCAACCGCGAGGTGCAGGAGCACACAGTGAAGAACATGGCACGGTTCAATGTGGTGATTGCGGGAGCGTGCGGTCTGCTCCTGGCCGCCGGCGGGGCCTCGCCCGCCCAGGCCTGGGACGGGCCGTTCGACGACGGGGGCGGCGTGTGGAACAGCGACACCGTGGCCAGCTTCCACGCCGGATTCAACTGCACCCAGCGCGCCCGGATCTGCATCAACGGGCCACTGAACAGCGGAAACGTTCAGAACTCGCAGAACGTCCACTTGTCGGGCAACAACAGCAACAGCGGTAGCCCGACCAACGTCAACGGCAACACCAACGACGACGCGGGCGGCACGACCGGAGCCGAGAACAAGACCAGCAACAACCAGCAGCACATCGGCCACGGCGGCCGGCAGCGCCTGTGATCCGCCGCTGACCCGTCACACCCTCCGGCCCCGGATCGCTCCGGGGCCGGAGTCGTTCCCGGCGGGAGTCGTTCCGGGCGGGCCCCGGGGGCGCTGCGGCGGAGGCGGGGCCGCACACGGTGATCGCCCGGCGGAGGCCGCCGGGCGATCGGGAAGGGCCGCGGGGGAACGGGCCCCGGCCGGGGCCCGTTCCGGGTCAGGGCAGGCGCAGGATGCGCTGGAGGTTGTTGCCGCTGTCCTTCGACGCGCCGGTGACGCTGTCGCCGCTGTTCGTGGACCCGTTGGTGTTGTGGAGATTGCCGCTGTTGTTGGGGTTGCCGTGGTTGATGAAGTTGCCGCTGTGCAGGCTGTTGCCGCTGTGGACCGGCCCGTTGACGCAGGGGTGCGGCGATCTGACCACCGGGGACTTGTAGTTGAAGTCGGCGAGGCGGTTGTTGCAGATCACTCCGGAGACCATGCCGGCCACGGTGCCGACGTCGGCACCCGCCACCGCCGACAGCAGCGAGTCACCCGGAACGGTCACGGCCCGGGCGACCCCGCCACCGAGCATCACCAGTCCACATGCCCCGACGATGCTCCCTGCCTGCGCAATTCTTCTCACGTCGCTCCTCGCCTCCGCGTCCGTCCGATGCCAGACGTATCGTCCTGCCGTTGCGCTCCCGCACCGTCGTTCAACCCGCCAGGAGCGAAACGCTCGGCGGCCACAATCAGCCGGGTGGCCCAACGCGTCATGCGCCCTTTTGCGCGCGGAGCGGGTACCGGCCGGGCGGCGCGGAGGCAGGCGGACGGGAGCAGGCGGACGGGGGCAGGCGAAGGCTCCGGGCGGCCGCTCACCCGGTGGCCGCGCCGCGGCGGGCTCAGAGGACGAGCCGCTCCGGCATCGGCTGCTCGACGCCGTCCAGCTCCAGCGTGCACCGGGGCATGGAAGGCACCAGATGCGGCTGGCGCAGCAGGACCCGGAAGGGGTGGACGGGCTCCTCGGGAAGCTCGCCGGTCAGCACGTTCATCCCGGCGCTGTGCTCCTTCTGGTAGGCGATCACCTTGCCGTCCACCAGGAGCTCGACCTCCCCGGCCCGGCCGGGCCCCACGTTCACGGTGATCGAGTGATCACCCTGGTCCAGGTGGAAGTGGTGGCTCTGACCCATGTCGCACCTCCCGCGTGCTGCGCCGCCGGACGGGGTCGCCGTCCGTACGGCCGGCCGTGCTTCCGTCTCTCCAGCGTAGGTTCCGCGCGCGACAATGGTGAGGTGAGGACCGGGCGGTCACTTCCCGGAGCGCGGGCCGACGAGGTCCGCCCCGGGTGGCGGCCGGGCACCGGGCGGGCAGGAGACGCGCATGAACGGCTCGGTCCGTGTGGGACATGTGGTCGGGGTGCCGCTGCGCATGCACTGGAGCGTGCCGCTGCTGATCGGCCTGTTCGCGTACGCGCTGGGCCGGCAGGGCCTGCCCGTCTGGACGCCGGGCCGCCCGGGCGCGGTCTACGCCCTCGCCGGGGTCGTCGGGGCCGCGCTGCTCATGGGCAGCCTGCTGCTGCACGAGACGGCGCATGCCGCGACCGCCCTGCGCAAGAAGATCTCCGTCGAGGACGTCACGCTGTGGGCGCTGGGCGGCACCACCCGGATGGGGCGGCCCAAGACCGCCGCGGCGGCGTTCGCGGTGGCCGTCAGCGGGCCGCTGACCAGCCTGGTCATCGGCGGGGTCGCGCTCGGCGCCGGGTTCGGGCTGCACCGGCTGTCCGGCTGGGCGGTGCCCGCCGTCGTCCTGGCCTGGCTGGGCTGGGCGAATCTGTTCCTGGGCGTGTTCAACCTGCTGCCGGCCGTGCCGCTGGACGGCGGCCGGGTGGTGCAGGCCGTGCTGTGGTGGCGCACCGGGGACCGGGACCGCGCGGACGTGGTGGCCTCCCGGGGCGGCCAGATCATGGGGCTGCTGCTGGTGGCCGCCGGCTGGATCGCCGTGCTGCGGGGCGCGCCGAGCGGGCTGTGGATCGTCTTCGTCGGCCTGTTCATCATGGTCGTCGCCGGGGCCGAGCGGCGCCGTGCCGCGCTGCACGCCGCGCTGCGCGGGGTCACGGTGGCCGAGGCGATGTCCAGCCCGGTGACGACCGGCGCCGACTGGCTGACCGTCCAGCGCTTCATCGACGAGGTCGCCGTGCCCTCGCGGCACTCCGCGCTGCCGCTGGTCGACTTCGACGGCCGCCCCAGCGGCGTCGTGCAGCTGCGCCGGCTGGCGTCCCTGCCGGTGGCGAGCCGGGAGAGCGTGCGGGTGCGCGAGGTGGCGATCCCGCTGTCCCAGTGCGCCGTCGCCGCCCCGGACGAGCCGCTGAGCACGGCGCTCGACCGGCTCACCCTGCGCAGCGGGGCCCGCATCCTCGTCGTGGACGGCGGGCGGCTGGTGGGCATCGCCACCGGCAAGGACATCTCCCGGCTGATGCAGCGCGGCTCCCTGAGCGGCCGGGAACCCCGCTGACCGGCCGGTGACCGTCCAGCGGGCGCGCGGGACGGGACCCCGGCGCGACAATGGGGGCACGGCACGCCGCGGGCCCGCCGTGGTGGAGCACGACCGGGGACGGGGGACGCGTCCATGCAGTACGTCACCGTGACCGCGCTGAGCCACACCGGACTGGTCCGCGAGCACAACGAGGACAGCCTGGTGGCCGGCCCCTGGACGCTCTGCGGCACGGTGACCGAGAACCCGCAGACCCTGGTGTTCCCGCTCGGCGGCCCGCTGGTCGTCGCGGTCGCCGACGGCATCGGCGGGCAGCCGGCCGGCGAGGTGGCCAGCGCGCTGACCGTGCGGCAACTGGCGGCGCTCGGCCCGTCACTGGACGGCGAGGAGGCCGTCCGTGACGCCCTGAACCTCTGCAACCACGCGGTGTACGCGGCCGCTGACCGGGACCCGGAGCTGTGCACCATGGGCACGACGGTGGCCGGCGCCGTCGTGCGGGACGGGTCGGTGCTGGTGTTCAACGTCGGCGACAGCCGGGTGCTGGACGCGGGCGCGGACGGTCTGCGGCAGGTGAGCGTGGACGACAGCCCGCCGCTCACTCCGGGCCGGACCACCACCTCCCTCGTGACCCAGGCGCTCGGCGGGGCACCGGAGTTCACGCCGGTCGTCCCGCACCTCACGACCGCGCCGCTCGCCACGGGCGCCCGCTACCTGGTGTGCACCGACGGCCTGACCGACCACGTCCCGCAGGACGAGATCGCGGAGTTGCTGCGGCAGCACAGCGGCGGCCGGGCCGCCTTCGAACTGTGGAGGTCCGCCATCGAGGCGGGGGGCCCCGACAACATCACGCTGGCGCTGATCGGCATCGGCGAGTAGCCCGGAGCGGCTCCGTGCGGACCGCTTACTCGGGTCAACCCCCCTGCGGGCACTGAGGGTTGCCGGATGGGCGGTCGCGAATGGCTCAACCACCCTTGCCCCATGACGACTTACGCCTCCCGGGTGCGGGCCTCCGCGCTCTGTCTCGCGGTCCTCGCCGCCACGGTGACCACCGCACAGCCGGCCGGCGCGGCCGGCGTCCGCACCCCCGCGCTCGCGTGGCGGCCGTGCGCCGGCCCCCAGGACCCGCCCGGCCGGGAGTGCGCCACCCTGCCCGTCCCGCTCGACTACCGCGACCCCGGCGGCCCGCGGCTCGGCCTCGCCGTGACCCGGGTGCGCAGCGAGCGGCCCGCGGCGCGCCGGGGCACGCTGCTGGTCGTCCCCGGCGGGCCGGGCGGCTCCGGACTGAGCCGGATGACGGCGAAGGGCGCGGCGCTGAGTCGGGCGACGGCGGGGGCGTACGACCTGGTCAGTTTCGATCCGCGCGGGGTGGGCGGCAGTTCGCGGGCGGGCTGCGGGCTCGCCCCGGAGGACCGGCACCTGGTCACCCTGCGGTCCTGGCCGGGCCCGGACGGCGGCATCGCGGAGAACACCGCCCGCTCCCGGCGGATCGCCGAGGCGTGCCATCGGAACGGCGGGGCGGTGGTGCCCAGCATGACCACGGCGAACGAGGTGCGCGACATCGACCGCCTGCGCCGGGCCCTGGGCGAGGAGAAGCTGTCGGCCTGGGGTGTCTCGTACGGGTCCTATGTCGCGGCGGTGTACGCGCAGAAGTACCCGCGGCACACCGACCGCTGGGTGCTGGACAGCACCGGCGACCCCGATCCGTTCCGGGTGGAGCGGGGGTGGCTGGCGAACACGGCGGTCGGCGCGGACGACCGGTTCCCGGACTTCGCGGCCTGGGCGGCGGACCCGGCCCGCGGGGAACTGCGGCTGGCCCGGCGCGCCGCGGACGTCCGGCCGCTGTTCCTCGCGCTGGCGGCGAAGCTGGACCGCGCGCCGAAGCCGTCCACCACCCCGGGCGTCCCGCTGACCGGCAACCGGCTGCGGCAGGCGATGCAGAACGCCCTGGTCGGCGACGACCTCTTCGAGGGGCTGGCCCGGCTCGTGCGGGCCGCCCGCGATCCGGCCGCCGTGCCGGTGCTGCCGGCCGCCGTCGCCGGGCCGCTGCCCGACGAGGACGCGGCCGTCACGATGGCGACCGTCTGCAACGATGTGCGCTGGCCGGCGTCGCTGCCCGCCTACCGGCGTGCGGTGGCCGCCGACCGGGTCCGGCATCCGCTCACCGGCGGGATGCCGGTGAACGTCTCGGCCTGCGCCTTCTGGAAGGACGCGCCGGCCGGCGAACCCACCCGGATCACCGCGGACGGGCCCGCCGACATCCTGATGATCCAGAACCGCCGGGACCCCAACACCCCGTACGCCGGTGCCCTGAAGATGCGTCAGGCGCTCGGCGGCCGGGCCGCTCTGGTCACCCTCGGCCACGGCGGGCACGGCGCCTACCTGGGCAACGGCAACGCCTGCGGGGACCGCACGGTGACCACGTTCCTGACGACGGGGCGGCGCCCGCAGCAAGACAGCTACTGCGCCGACTGAACCGCGGCGCCGCAGCGGTGACGGGCCGTCCGCCGCGGCGGCGCGGGCCCGCCCGCCCACGGACGGGCGACTTGCCCGGCCGTGTGCGCCGCCGCGGCCCGCTCCGCGTCTAGGTTGGCCGGATGAGCGCGGCAGCGAGCACCGTCCGGGGAGCCGTGCTCCTGGGCACACTGGGATCCGTGCTGCTGGGGGCCGGTGCCTGGGCATCCGGGGCGCTGCCGCCGGGAGTTGCGGACGGGGTGTGGGGCCGGCGCGGGGAGCCGTTCACCTCGGTGTGCGTGGCGCTGTCCTATGCGGGGCTGGTGCTGCTGCTCACCGCCTGGTGGCGGCTGGGCGGCCTCCTCGCGTCCGGGGCGGCCGCCGGGCGGCGGCAGCTGCGGACGGCGCTGTGGTGCTGGGCGCTGCCGCTGGTGCCGGGCCCGCTGCTGGGCAGCAGCGACGCCTACAGCTATCTCGCCCAGGGCGCGCTGGCGGGCCGCGGCCTGGATGTCTATGTGCTGGGTCCGGCGGCCCTGGGCGGCCCGCTCGCGGCCAACGTCCCGGGGATGTGGCACGACGCGCCGGCCCCCTACGGACCGCTGTCCGTCGCCGTGGCCCGCGCCGTGGTGGCGCTCACCGGGGAAGGGCACGTGGTGGCCGCGGCGCTGGGGCTGCGGCTGGTGGCACTGGCCGGGGTGGGGCTGCTGGTGTGGTCGCTGGGACGGCTGGCGGGCACCTCGGGCCCGGGGGCGGCCGGCGCGTTGTGGGCCGGGGCGCTCAGTCCGCTGGTGCTGCTGCACCTGGTGGGCGGGGCGCACAACGACGCGCTGCTGCTCGGGCTGGTGCCGGCCGGGCTGGTGGCGTTCCGCCGCGGGCGCTGGTGTCTGGGGACGGTCGTGCTGATCGCGGCGGTGCTGGTGAAGGCACCCGCCGTGGTGGCGTTGCTGTGCGCGGCCGCGGTGAGCGTGGCCGGGCGGGCCGGCCGGCGGGAGCGGTGGCGGCAGGCGGCGCGGCTCGCCGGGGTGGCCGCCGCCGCGCTGGTGGCGGGGGTGGCGGCGTGCGGCCAGGGGTGGGGCTGGCTGTGGACCCTGCGGACGCCCGCCGAGGTGCACACGCTGCTGTCCCTGAGCACCGACGCCGGCCATCTGCTGGGGTGGCTCGCCGAGGGGCTGGGGTGGGGCACGGCGGACGGGGCGATGACGGCCGCGCGGCTGGCCGGGCTCGCGGTGGGCCTGGTCGCGGTGGGCCTGTGCGTGTGGCGCGCCCCGCGGACCGGCGCCGAACGGGCCACGGGGGCGGGGCTGCTGGCGCTGGTGGCGGCCGCGCCGGTGGCCCAGCCCTGGTACGCGCTGTGGGCGGTGGTGCCGCTGGCGGCGGCCGACTGGCGGCCGCTGGCGCGGACCGGCGCGAAGGCGGCGGTGGTGGCGCTGACACTGGTGGTGATGCCCTCGGGCCAGGGGCCGACCTGGGCGAGCGGCTGCGCGGCGGTGGCCGGGGCGGCCGCGGCGCTGGCCGCGGTGGCGCTGTGGCGGCGCGGGGCGGGGGCGGCGGGACGGCCCGGGCCCGTGGCGTCCGGCCCGGCGCCCGGCCGCGTCGCCGCCGCCCCTTCCTGCGGAGCCGCCGCGCACCCGGGCGAGGCGCCGCCCCACGAGCCGCCGTACGAGACGGCGGAGCCGCGGCCCGGCCCGGGCTGACGCGCCCCGGCCGCCCCAAGGACCGGACCGGGTAGGGGAGTTCAGGGCGCGGCCGGTGCCGGTGCCGGCCGCCGTACCCCCGGGTGCAGCAGCCAGAGGGCCCCGGTGAGCGCGCCCAGCGGGATCTCCAGCAGATGCGTGAACGCGGCGTAGAGCAGCAGCGCCGCGGCCACCGCGGCGGGGGCCCCACCGAGGGCGACGAGGGCGACGGCGGCGGCGCTCTCGGTGACCCCGATCCCGCCCGGGGTCACCGCGATCTGGGTGAGCAGCCGGCTGGCGGCGAACACCGCGAGGGCGTCCCCGGTACCCGTACGGGCCCCCGCCGCGTGCAGACAGACCACGAACAGCGCGCCCTGGGCCGCCAGTGTGGCGGTCATCGCGCACATCAGCTGCGGCCACGAGCGGTGCAGCACGTCCCGGCCGGTGCGCACCCCCGCGGCCAGCCGCCTGGCGCCCGCGGTGATCCGGCGCCGCAGCGTCCCGGCGGGCGCGTCCGGCCGGCGGACCCGGGGCGCGCGGCGGCGGACGAGGGGGCGGACGGCGGCGTACACCGCGGGCAGGGCCAGGACCACCGCACCGGCGGCCGCCGCCCAGCCGATGCCGGGCACCGCCGTCCGGGCCAGCAGCAGGGCGCCCACCGCCGACAGGAACAGCCGGGCGGCGACGTTGCACACCCCGGTGAGCGCCACGCACACCGCCACCGCACCCGGCGGGTGCCCCCAGCGGCGCGTCATGGCGTAGGTGACCGCGACCCCGGCACCGCCGCCGAACGGCAGCAGATTGCTGACGGCGCTGCCGGTGCAGTGCACCAGCAGCGCCTGACGCCGCGTCAATCCCGGCAGGGCGGCGGTCAGGACGTAGGTGTAGGTCCACAGTGCGGCGGCCGCCGCGGCGCACATCAGGGCCGGTTGCGCGCCGCCGAGATGGGCGAGCCGGTCCCGGACGGCGGACCAGTCGGTGCCCGCCGCCCTCGGCACGGCCAGCGCCAGCAGCACCAGGCCGGCGGCGGAGGAGAGCACGCCCAGCAGCCGCCCGGCGCACGCCGGCAGCCGCCGGGCGCGGTGCGTCATCGGCGCGCTGCCGACGCCACGGTGCCCGCCAGGGTGGCCAGCGGATCGCGCAGGACGGGCCCGGCGGGCAGCCCGCGCTGGATGTACCACTCGGTTCCCAGCACCTGGCGGAAGGCCGGACCGGGCAGCCGGCCCAGGGCGGCCAGGGTGCGTTCGGAGTCACCGCCCCGCGCCTGGCTGAGGTGCGCGGCGAGGCTGGCGCGCTTGGCCCGCCAGTGGCGCTTGACCGGCACCCGGTGGGTGATCTCGGAGCGGGCGCCGTATGCCGCGCGGAAGGCGTCCCGGTCGAAGTCCGGCGGGAAGCGGTGCACCCAGGAGGCCGCCCGCAGCCCGCGCAGCAGCAGTGTCCGGTCGACGGTGGCCTCCAACACCACCGGGGTGCCCGCGAGGTGTGCCGCGCGGTAGCCGACGCGGTGCACCTGGACGTGGTCGGGATGGCCGTAGCCGCCGGCCGGGTCGTAGACGGTCAGCAGGTCGGCGCGCTCCTCGGCCAGGATGCCGGCCAGCCGGGCGGCCGCCTCCGCGACGTCCGCCGAGGCGAACGGCTGCGCGCCGCCGGGGGCGGGGGCGGCCGGGGCGCCGATGTGCCCGGAATCGGCGTAGCCGAGGAAGGCGACCCGCGCGCACCCCAGGATCCGGGCGGAGGCGTGCGCCTCCTCGCGGCGCACCCCGCCGAGGCCGTCGCCGCGCAGCGCGTCGGAGGTCAGCCCGCGTTCGCCCGCCGTGGCCAGGACCAGCACCACGCGGTGTCCCCGCCGGGCCAGGCCCGCCATGGTGCCGGCGGTCAGCAGGGCCTCGTCGTCCGGGTGGGCGTGGAAGAACAAACACGTATGTCGCACGAAGCATGATGTACCACCCCATACTGGTGGACTTCACGCCAGATTTCGGAAGTGCAGCCATGATCCTTCACATTTCAGACTGCTTTGCGCCGCGGACCGGAGGTATCGAGATCCAGGTCGCCGCCCTGGCCGCCGCGCAGCACCGGGCGGGTCAGGCCACCGAGGTCGCCACCGCCACGCCCGCCGCCCCGGGCGCACCGGAGACGCCATGGCCGTTTCCCGTGCACCGGCTCACCGCGCGGGTGCCCGGGCAGCTGCCCGTTCACCCCAGGGCGGGACAGGCGATCGACCGGCTGTTGACGACGCGTCACCCAAGGGTGGTGCATGTGCACCTGGGCGCCGCCTCCCCGTTCGCCTGGGCGGCGCTGGCCTGCGCGCGGCGGCGCGGCATCCCGGCCGTGGCCACCATCCACAGCATGTGGGACCCGGTCGTGCGGGTCATGTACCGCCTGCTGAGCCGCACCGGACACGGACCGGCCGCTCCGGTGGCCGTGACGACGGTGAGCCGGTCGGCCGCCCGGCTGGTCCGCCAGGCGCTGCCGGACCTGGCCCCGCGGGTCATCCCCAACGGCATCGACGCCGCGTGGTGGCGCACCCGCGCCGCGGCGGAGCGGCAGGACGGCCGGGTGCACGTGGTCGCCGTCGGCCGGCTCGTCCCGCGCAAGGAGCCCATGGAACTGCTGGCGGCGCTGCACTCCGCGCACACCCGGATGTCCCGTCAGGGCACGGCGCTGCGCGCCACCTTCGCGGGCGCCGGCCCGAGCCTGCGGCCGATACAGCGCTATCTGCGCCGCAACGGGATGGACGGCTGGATCCGTCTGGTGGGCCGCCTGCAGCCGCGGGAGGTCCGGGAACTGCTGTCCGAGGCGGACCTGTTCGTCAACGCGTCCTGCCGGGAGTCCTTCGGGATCGCGGCGCTGGAGGCGCGCACCAGCGGGCTGCCGGTGCTGGCCCGGGTGCACACCGGTGTCGCCGACTTCGTCCGGCACAACCGGGAGGGCGCGCTGTGCGGTCACTCCGCCTTCGCCCTCGCCGACGAGGTGCTCTGGCTGGCCCGCACCCCGGGGGCACGGCGCAGCCTGGCGGCCCACAACTGGGAGACCGAACCGGTGCACTGCACCTGGCCGGTGGTCACCGACGCTTTCGCGCACGCCTACGACGACGTCACCCGCTGACGCACCGCGCCGCCCCCTTCGCGCGGCGGCCACCGGGGAAAGCGGCCACCGCAACCGCCGGAAGGTATCCATGCACACGGTCCTCGACCGCTGTCACCGCACGCTCTTCGCCGTGCTGTCCCTCTTCGGTGTCCGCGGCCAGGAGCGGTTGCTGCACCGGTACTTCGACTGGTGGCACCGGCGGCCGGACCCGTGGAGGCTGGCCGTGGACGACTACGAGCAGTTCAAGTACGCGACGACGCTCGGGCAGCTGCCCGAGCGGCCCTACCGGCGGATCCTGGACGTGGGATGCAGCGAGGGCACCTTCACCCATCGCCTCGCGGCGGCCTACCCGCAGGCCGACATCACCGGTGCGGACATCTCCGAGCGCGCCCTCGCCCGGGCCCGCGCCGCCGGCCCGGTCCCCCGGTTCGTCCGGCTGAACATCGTGACCACCCCGCCGGCCGGCCGCTTCGACCTCGTCTTCTGCGCCGAGCTGCTCTACTACCTCGGGCGCGCCCGGCAACTGCGGCGGGCCTGCGCCCATCTGACCGCGGCCGTGGCGCCCGGCGGGCTGCTGGTCCTGGTGCACCCCTGGCCGGAGGCCCGCAGATTCTGCGCGTACCTGGAGGCCGAAGCGGGCCTGCGCCGCGTCGCCGAGCACGTGGAGGCCGACAGCTGCCGCCCGTTCGCCGTCAGTGTCTACGAGGCGGCCGGGGCCTGGGAGGCGGCCGGGGTCGGCGAGGCGGCCGGGGCGCCGGACCCCGCCGTGCCGCGCCGCCCCGCGGAGCACGGCCGGCGGACGGGCCGCGGCGCGTGAGCCGCGGGGTCCGCCTTCCTCCGGGCCGGACGGGCGGGTGGCGTACGGCACCGGGCCGGGGCCGCGCCCACGCGCTGCGCGGGCTGTTCGCCCGGCACCCCGGCCTCGTGCTGCTGCTGTCCGCCACCGCGCTGCTGTTGCTCGTGTGGCTCCCGGCGTGCCTGCGGACGGGCCTGATCGATCTGCGGGTCTACCGGGCCGCCGCCCCGCATCTGGCCACCGGCGACCTCTACGCCTTCCGCCTGCGCCTGCCCGGCCCGCACCTCTTCCCGCTGCCGTTCACCTATCCGCCCTTCGCCGCCCTGCTCTTCCTCCCGCTCGGGCTCCTCACCTGGCCGGTGGTCAGCGGCCTGTGGACCGCCGCCTCGGTGGCGGCGCTGTGCGCGCTGGTCCACTGCTGTCTGCGGCTGGCCGACCCGGCCGCGCCGGCCGTCCGTCACCGGCGCCGGGTGTTGCTGTGGAGCGCCGCCCTGCTGTGGACCGAACCGGCCGCCGTCACCTGCGCTTTCGGGCAGATCAACCTGCTGCTGGCGGCGCTGGTCGGCTACGCGGTCCGGCGCCGGGCCGCGGCGACGGCGGGGCTCGGCGCCGGCCTCGCCGCGGGCATCAAGCTGGTCCCCGCGGTCACCGGCCTGTACTTCCTGGCGCAGCGGCGCTGGGCGGCGGCGGGCTGGACGGCCGCGGTGTTCCTCGCCACGGTCGCGGCCGGCTGGTGGGCGGCTCCGCACTCCGCCGCCGAGTTCTGGCTCCACGCGGTCGGCGAGGCCGGCCGGGTCGGGCCGGTCGGCTCGGTGCTGAACCAGTCGCTGCGCGGGGCCCTGTCGCGCACCCTCGGCCATGACGTCGGCTGGTCCGCGGCCTGGTGGGCGGTGGCCGTCCCGGTGGCGCTCGCGGCGTCGGCCGCGCTGGTGCGCACGGCCCGCCGCGGCGACCGGCTCGGCGCGCTGCTCGCCGTCCAGTTCACCGGGCTGCTGCTGTGCCCCGTCTCCTGGTGCCACCATTGGGTCTGGGCCGCCGCGGCGGTGCTGTGGCTGGTGTACACCGCGCGCCGGACCCGCTCGCGGACCGTCGCCCTGCTCGCCTGGTGCGCCGTCCTCGCCGGCTACCCCATCCACTGGCTGGAGCTGGCCCAGCCGGACATCACCGTGTTCGGCCGCCCCTGGTACCTCGCCGCCCTCGGCTGGTGCTATCCCGTCTGCGCGGTGCTCACCCTCGTCGCGCTGTGCGCGCGGACCGGCGGCTACGAGGGCAGCCGGATGCCGTTGACGGCGTGGTCGAAGACCGGCCGGTACCGGTTCCACTCGGCGTCCGGCGCGGAGAGGTAGACGACGTACCGGGTGTGGTCGGCACCGCTGAAGGCCAGCTCGGCCGCCCGGTAGGTGCGCGCCCGGCCCGGGAAGGTGAACTCCCAGTACCCGGCGGGCCGTCCGCGGAAGGTCGTGGGATCCATCCGGACCCGCTCGTATCCCGGGTTGTCCCGGCGGGTCTGGGCCTCCTCGGTGTCCCGCCAGTGCCGGAGCGGATCGGTCCCGGCGAACGGCGCGATGTTGATGCGCAGGCCCACCAGTTTGGTGGGGTCCACATAGGCGGCCTCGTCGCCGGACACGGACCGGCGCGTCCAGCCGTCCCGTACGGGGAGGGAGACGCCCGTGCCCTCCTTGGCGAGGTGGTATCCCGCGGGCAGCGGCGGCGGGGACGGGCGGGGGCGCTTCGGGCCGTCGGTGGTCCCCGGCGGCCGGCCGGCCGCGGCGCCGGAGCCTCCTGCGGGCCACAGCAGCACCCCGCCCACCGCACAGCCGGCGGCCGCCACCGCGGCGAGGCACCACCACAGCGTGCGCCGGCCGCGGCGGCCCTTCCGGGCCGTGGTGGGTTCCCCGGCGGGGTGGGGGCGGGTGGGCGGTTCGGGGGCGGCGCCGGGGCCGGCTCCGGGGGAGGTCCGGGGAGCCGGGGCGGCCGGGTCGGCCGGGGCGCCGGCGTCCGGCGGGGTGCCGGCCGCCCGGCCGAGGAGGCGCTCGGCCTCGTGGGCGGCCATGCGCCGGCCGGGGTCCTTCACCAACAGGCCCTCGATCACCGGGGCCAGTTCGCCGGCGCTGCGCGGGGGATCGTGCGCGTCGACGACCGTGGCGTAGGCCGTCTCGATCGCGGTGTCCCGCCGGAACGGGGGGCGGCCCTCGACGGCTTCGTACAGCGTGGCGCCCAGGGACCACAGGTCGCAGGCCGGGCCGGGGCCGGTGTCCTGGCTGCGCAGACGCTCCGGCGCGAGGTAGGGGATCGACCCCACCAGCTCGCCGGTCCGGGTCAGCGAGGGCGTGCCGGACTGCACGGCGATCCCGAAGTCGGTGAGGACGACCCGCCCCCCGTTGCCGAGCAGCACATTGGCGGGCTTGACGTCCCGGTGCAGCACCCCGGCGTCGTGCGCGGCGCGCAGTGCGGCGGCCATCCCGCAGCCGATCCGGGCCGCCTCGCCGGGCGCCAGCGCACCCTCGCGCCGGAGCAGCTCCCCCAGCGTGACGGAGGGGACGTACTCCATGACGATGCAGGGCAGACCCTCGTCGTCGACGACGTCGTGCACCACGATCACGTTGGGGTGGGTGATCCGGGCGGCGCTGCGGGCCTCGCGGCGGGTGCGCTCGTGGAGCGTGCGGGCCTCGTCGTCGTCCAGATGCGGCGGTACGTGCAGCTTCTTCACGGCGACCGGCCGGCCGAGCACCTCGTCCTCGGCCCGCCACACGGTCCCCATGCCGCCGCGGCCCACGCGCTGCACGAGCCGGTACCGGTCGGCCACGAGTCGCCCCAGATCGGACACCGCGGGTCTCCTTCACCGCACCGGAACACTTTCCGGCCACCCTAGCCCGTACACCTGAACGAGCCACCGGGCGGGCGCGGACCGGACCCGGCGCCCCTCCCCGCGGCGGAACCCGCCAGCGCCCGGGGGCGTCTTCCGGCGTGTCGGCGTCGACGGTCCGTGGAGGAAACCCGGTGGAGAACAGGATATTGGGGCAGCGCTACGAGCTGGTGGAGCAGCTCGGGCACGGGGGGATGGGGACGGTGCACCGGGCCCTGGACCACCGGTTGCGCCGTACCGTCGCCGTCAAGACGCTCTCCGCCGAACTGGCGCTGCAGCCCGAGTTCCTCTCCCGTTTCCGGCGCGAGGCGCATGCCGCCGCCGCGCTCAACCACCCCGGCGTCGCCACCGTGCACGATGCCGGCGAGGACGCCTCCGGCGGCGTGGCCGAGCCCTATCTCGTCATGGAGTACGTGGAGGGCACCACTCTCAGCCACGTCCTCAAGGGCGGGGCGCTGCCGCCGGAGCGGGCCGTCGATGTCGTGGGGCAGGTGCTGGAGGCGCTGGAGCACAGCCACCGGCACGCCATCGTGCACCGGGACATCAAACCCGCGAACGTGATGCTCGCCGGCACGGGCCGGGTCAAGGTCGTCGACTTCGGTATCGCCAAGGCCCTCAGCGAGGTGGCCACCCGGCTGACCGGCACGGGCGTGGCGGTCGGCACCCCGGCCTATCTGGCCCCCGAGCAGATCAAGGGCGGCGACACCGACCACCGCACGGACCTCTACGCCGTGGGGTGTCTGCTGTACGAGCTGTTGACCGGGCGGCCCCCGTACACCGGCGATTCCCCGTTCTCCGTCATGCACCAGCATCTGACCGCGGACCCGGTGCCGCCCTCGCGGCTCCGCCCGGACCTGCCGCCCGCCCTCGACGCGGTGATCGTCCAGGCGCTGCACAAGGACAGGAAGAACCGCTTCGCCGATGCCGCCGCGATGCGTACGGCGCTGACCGCGGCGGCCCGGGTCACCCCGCCGCCGCCCGTCCCGACACCCACCGCGCTCGACCCCCGGGCCGCCGCCGTGCCGGCTCCGGGGACGCCCGCACCGCCCCAGGACGCCGTCCCGGCGCCGCGGTCCGCGCGCCGGCGGCCGGCCCGGGTGGTGTTCCGCCCGACGGCCGAGGGGGCGGTCGCGCTGCTGGGCTGTCTGCTGTCGCTGGTGATCTCCCGGACCGACGTGATCGAGGGCAGCGCCTTCTCCCGGGTCGCCCTGCTCGCCGCGGTGGCGGGGGCCGTGCTGCTGCTGTGGTCGGCGCGGCTGGCGTGCGCGGTGGCCTGGGGCCCGGTGGCGGAGGCGGTGGCGGTGCTCTCCGGGCTCGCCCGCGGCTACATCGGCTGGGACACCCACTACGTCATCCTGGCGCTGATGCTGGGGGTGGTCGCCGTGCTGTGCCTGGCCGCCGGCTACCGGGACGAACGATCGGGCGGATTCGCGCTGGTGGCCTTCTGGTTCACCGCGCTGACCGCCGTCTGGTTCTTCCTCGACGATCTGCGCAAGATCGGCGTCTTCTACGTCCTGCTGCTGGGCGTCCCCCTCGCCATCGGCGCCCAGGTCCTCAAGTCCCGCACCCGCCCGCCGTCCCCTGCTCCGCACGGCGCCCCGCAGCCACCCACGACCGCACCCGCCGGCCGCCGCCGCGCCCGCGAGGGGGCGGGCGGCGCGCTCCGCTGAACGGGGCCGCGGGGCGAGGACCGGGTGGCCCGGCCCGCCGAGCGGGACCGGGACGGGGCGTGCCGGCCGGCCGGTGCACCTCCCCGGACGTCCCACTGCCGTGCGACGCCGAGGCCATGCCGGAGGGCGGCGTCAGCCCACGCACACCACGCCCAGGAGGCACACCGGCGAGGTCGGGTCGGCCGTCGGGGCGGTCGGGGCCGGGCTCGACGGGGAGGTGCTCGTGGCCGGCGGGTTGTCGGTGCCGGGGCGGGTGGTGGACGGGGACGGCGTGACGCTCGGGGCCGCGACGCGGTGGTCGTCGTGCGCGGTGGCCGGCGCGGAGGTGACGTGCGGAGCGGCGTGCGGGGCCGCGGAGTGGCGGGGCGCGGTGTGGGTGGCGGTCGGCCGCGGGCTCGCCGGGGCGGCGGGCGGCGTGCTCGCCACGGTGGGCTGCGACCGGCCGGCCGCCCTGGAGGGGCGGCTGTCGTGCTGCCGCGAAGGGTGCCCGTCCGGCTCCTTCGAGGACGCACCGGTGTTCACCGTCCGGGGCGTGCCCACGCCCTCCGGGTGGGGGGATCCGGCCGCCTGGGTGTGCCCGGTGGCCGGCTTGTTCTGCAGGAGGCTCGCGGTCAGACCGCCGCCCACCAGGGCGAGGGCCGTGGCGGCCGCGGCCCGCCGGCGGTACTTCTTCCAGCGCGCCAACTGCCGACGCCGGGCCGCCCGGCCGAGCCCGTCGGGGGCGGCACCCTCGTAGCCACCGGCCGCACCGTCGCCCGTACCGCCGTTGTCGCCGGCCGCCGGCTCACCGGCCGCGGCGTCGTCGACGGGTCCGGAAGCGGGGTACGGAGCAGCGGGGAAGGCCCCCGCGGCGGCGTCCTCCCTCGCGGGCCAGGCCTCCCACGAGGACTCGGCGGCCTCCGCACGCGGCTGGGCGGCAGGGTTCAGCTGGGAGGGGCGGCGGCGGTGGGACGGCGGGGCGATGTCGGGGGCGTAGTCACCGCATCCCGGGCACACCAGCGCCCCATTGAGATTCCGACGGCAGGACGAGCAGTAATCCATCTGCGATCTTTCTGTGCTGGCTGCGCCGCCAGGGACGCCGGCGACGTTTTTTCACGTTCGCACGCGGGATCGAGCGGCCAGCAACGCTAACGGCACATACAGAAGGCAACGCGTAGAGCTTGTAACGCTTCCGTGCAGATTCCTTACCCATCGGTATTTCCGCTCCGGACATGTCCGCACGAATACCGGGATGCACCAAGGAAATTGGCGACGCCCGCCGATCCGCCTTATACGGGGCGGGAATTCGCTTCCCGGATACCCGCCCCGATAGGGGAGAATTCGCGCGGCGGGTGCCGGGTGTCCGCGCCCGCGGCCTGTCGCGACGGCCCGTCCGCGCCCCGGGCCGTGGCCCGCCCGTCGCGCCGGGACAGGCCCGCCACCGCCCTGCGGACCGCTTCTTGATCTTCCCGGGCCCGCCATGCCGAAACCTGACCCGGCCACCAAAAACCCTGACGGTGTGCGGGTTTTGAGGAAGCGTCATATTCGACAGGAGTCGAGGGGGCGGGGAAAGGAATTCACCGCCGGGGAGGCCGAGGAGGCTGAAGAAGCCAGGGAGGCCGGGGAAGCCGGGGAAGCCGGGGAAGCCGGGGAAGCCGGGGAAGCCGGGAAGAGTGAAGTGGCGCATAGGCAGGGGGAAGTGGCCCGGCTGGACACCGCGCGCTCGGAATCAATCGCGGTGTTCGCAATCGCCTCTTCGGGAATCCCCGGGACCTCGTGAACCAAGACCACGGGAAAGGTGCCCGGATCACCGCCGCAGGGATCCGGCCGCGAGGCCGCCGGTGGGGCCGTCGGCGGGGCCGGCGGGGAGGGTGTCAGCGGGGCCGGCGGTGAGGCCGTCCGTGAGGCCGTCGGTCAGGAGCCGGTGTGCCGGTCCGGTCGGCCCTCGTGCCGGCGCAGCTCGTCGTTGAGGCGCAGGGCCTCTTCGAGCTGGTCCTCGAGGATGATGATGCGGCAGGCGGCGTCGATCGGGGTGCCCTGGTCGACGAGTTCGCGGGCGCGGGCGGCGATGCGCAGCTGGTAGCGGGAGTAGCGGCGGTGGCCGCCGCCGGACCGCAGCGGGGTGATGAGGCGGGCTTCGCCCAGGGACCGCAGGAAGGCGGGCGTGGAGCCGATCAGCTCCGCGGCGCGGCCCATCGTGTAGGCGGGGTAATCGTCGTCGTCGAGATGGCCGGCGGCGTTCGGCCGGGGTTCCGGAGCCATGCGCACCCTTCTTCCTGGGCATCCAGGGGCCCGGGTCCGTCTGCACCCAAGGCCCCACCGGGGTCGGTCTCCGCCTGTCCGCCCGGGAACCGCGTCCGGGTCGGGGCGCACTCCGTGGCCCTGCTGCCAGGCAGTGCTCGCAGTGCGTGGCCCGCCCTGCCGGACGGCTGCGCGCTGCGCGACCGAGCCTATCCGCTGGCGGTGAAGAATGTCTATTGCGGCCGCTACAGATTTCGGCCGGTCGGGGCCCGGGCCGGGAGGGCGGCGCACATGGATTCGGCGTTGAATGGCGATGAATATCTCATGTCGCCAACAGAGAAATTACGGACGCGTGGGCACCGCTTCCGGGCTCGGGGGTGGTCGGCCGGGAATCCTCTGTGCGGTGTTGTATGAGCCGTGCTACTGTCGATATCAGTTGCAGTTGTGGTTCCCGAAATCTTCAACGCTTCGGCCGGCCGAGCCGGTGGGAGCGTTTTGTGTAGCCGGAATTTTTCCGGATGGGAGAATCATCGCGGCGACGCGAGGCTCGCGCAGTGCGGGTCCAAAGAATTCCCCGAATGGAGAAATAAGATATGGCTACTGGCACCGTGAAGTGGTTCAACTCGGAAAAGGGCTTCGGCTTCATCGAGCAGGACGGTGGCGGCGCTGACGTGTTCGCCCACTACTCGAACATCGCCGCCCAGGGCTTCCGTGAGCTGCAGGAGGGCCAGAAGGTGAGCTTCGACGTCACCCAGGGCCAGAAGGGCCCCCAGGCGGAGAACATCGTTCCCGCCTGAAGCTGAAGCGTGCAACGCTGGGGCCCGCGCCTTGGGTGCGGGCCCCAGCGCTTGTCATTTCGCGGCCCACGCGGCCGTGCCGCCCGGTGGCTCGCGCCGTCCGGGGCGCGGGCGACGGGGGCGGCCGCCGCGGGACGGCGCAGCCGGTCATCACCGGCCGTCGCCGCGGCTTTCGAGTCCTGCCGTTCGAGTTCCTTTTTCGAAGCCTGCCGTCCGATGTCCTCGGCCGGCCCGCCGCGCAGAATGCCGAGATATTCCGGCGCGCATACCTCGAAAATCTCGTTCGCAGCCGGACCTGTTTCATATCTTGTTCGACTCGTTCTGGCGATTCTCCGTGTGGTCCGCAGGGCCGAGGATTCCTCGTACGTGTCGCTCTCGACCGAGGAAGGTTCACATGAACCGCGCAGCACGTACGAACGGCCGCACCACCCGAACGGGTCAGGGCAGCCCCACCACCCGGGACCGTTCCAAGACACCCAACCGAGCCAAGGCACCGAACCGCGCGAAGAATTCCCGCCCCTCGGGTGGCCGGAAGGGCCGCTCCGGCGCTCCGCAGGGGGAGTACAGCGTCCCGGCGCCCCTGACCCCGCCGCTGCCGGCCGTCGCCGCGTTCGACGAGCTGGACATGCCGCAGCCGCTCCTCGCGGCGCTCGCCGCCGAGGGCGTGACCGTGCCGTTCCCGATCCAGGCGGCGACGCTGCCGAACTCGCTGGCCGGCCGGGACGTCCTGGGCCGTGGCCGCACCGGCTCCGGCAAGACCCTGGCCTTCGGCCTCGCGCTGCTCGCCCGCCTCGCCGGGCAGCGCGCGGAGTCCCGCCGGCCGCTGGCCGTCGTCCTCGTCCCCACCCGGGAGCTCGCCCAGCAGGTGACGGACGCGCTCACCCCCTACGCCCGCGCCCTGTCGCTGCGGCTGGCCACGGTGGTCGGCGGCATGTCGATCGGCCGTCAGGCCGGCGCCCTGCGGGACGGCGCGGAGGTCGTGGTGGCCACCCCCGGGCGGCTGCGGGACCTCATCGCGCGGGGTGACTGCCGGCTGGACCGGGTCACCGTCACCGTGCTGGACGAGGCCGACCAGATGACCGACATGGGGTTCATGCCGCAGATCACGGCACTGATCGACCTGATGCCGGCCGACGGTCAGCGGCTGCTCTTCTCGGCCACCCTGGACCGCAACGTCGACGCCCTGGTCCGCCGCTACCTGCACGACCCGGTCGTGCACTCGGTCGACCCCTCCGCGGGGGCGGTGACCACGATGGAGCATCACCTCCTGCACGTCCACGACGCCGACAAGCACGCCACGACGACGGAGATCGCCGCCCGTGACGGCCGCGTCATCATGTTCCTGGACACCAAGCACGCCGTGGACCGGCTCACCAAGCACCTGCTGAAGAGCGGGGTGCGGGCCGCCGCGCTGCACGGTGGGAAGTCCCAGCCGCAGCGCACCCGCACCCTGGCCCAGTTCAAGGAGGGCCAGGTCACGGCCCTGGTCGCCACCAACGTGGCGGCCCGCGGGATCCACGTCGACGACCTCGACCTCGTCGTCAACGTGGACCCGCCCACCGACCACAAGGACTATCTGCACCGTGGTGGGCGCACCGCCCGCGCCGGTGAGTCGGGCAGCGTCGTCACCCTCGTCCTGCCCCACCAGCGCCGCGAGATGGACCGGCTGATGGCCGACGCCGGGATCACCCCGCGCACGGCCAAGGTGCGCTCCGGCGAGGCCGAACTGAGCCGTATCACCGGCGCCCAGGCCCCCTCGGGCATCCCCGTCACCCTCGCCGCCCCGGCCGCGCAGCAGAACGCGCCGCGCACCGCGGCCTCGCGCCGCCGTCGGGGAGGCGGCGGCCGGGGGCGTCGCTCCGCGGCGTCGGCGCACGGGCGGGCGCCCGTGTCCCGGGACCGCTCCCGTGGCGGCGCGACCGCATGATCCGTCCGTCCGGACCGCTCACGCCATGAGCGGCCGCATCGATCGGGACCCGGCAGGAAGCGCCGGGTCCCTCCCTTCAACCCTGTTGAGGCACCATGCGATGCGTTATCGCCCACTTCCCCTTCGACTTCGTCAAGAGTGAGGTGGAGCAGCTCATGGCGGGGATCTCGCCGGAGCCCGCTCTCGGCCCGTGTGTGGTCATCGGCCGCCGCACCTACCCCGTCAAGCAGGTCGGTGCGGTGATCACGCGGCAGGACCGCCGGGACTTCACGGCGGGCGAGATGACCAGGGCGCTGACCCGGCTGGGCTTCACCTGCGTCACCCCGGCCGCTCCGGCCCCGCCGGAGTCCACCGAGCTGCCCGGGCTCCAGTTCTGACCGTCGCGTGGTGACGGGCCGCCGCGGTGCGGGGGAGCCGCCGGCGGTACCGCCGCCCGTGCGTCCGGCCGCCGTGCGCCCGGCTGCCCGTGTGCCCGGCCGCCCGGTCAGCCGCGGGCCTCGCGTTCCTCCTCCTCGGCCTCCATCTGCCGGATGCCCTCGTGCGTCAGCGTGACCAACGCGGGCGTGTGGTGCGTGGTCCAGTCGACCTCGACGAGCCCTTCGCCCGCCAGATACCGGCACGCGGCGGCCAGATCCTGTTCGGGCAGCCCCAGGTCGTCGCGCAGCCGGACCCCCGAGGTGTCCAGCCGGTTCTCCGCGGTGGCCCGGTACAGCGCCTTCAGGACCGCCGCGCGGTAGCTCTTGCGCTCGTGCAGTGTTGCCATGGCTGCCGCTCGCTCCTCGGTTCGCTACGCCCCCGGGGCCGGCGCCGCCCGCCCACCGGCGCGGCCGGGGCTTCGCGGGCCGCGGCCGGCACCGGCCCCTTCACATCTCGTCCGCCTGGAGACGGCGGTACCCGGACGACTCGCTGGTCACCAGCCAGGGGCGGGGTGGCCCCGCGGTGTGGGTGGTGTCGACCGTGAGGTGCAGGCGGGTCCCGCCCTCGCCGCCGGCGGGGTAGCTGCGCTGCTCGGTGGCGGCGAAGCGGCTCCGCAGCGCCTCCGCGATCAGCCGGGCGACCTCCGGCGTCGCCGCCACGATCCGGACCTCCGCGTGCCCGGCCGCGGGCAGCGGCTGGGGGTGTCTCATCGCGGGCCGCCCGGAGGGACGGCGGGTGGGTCGGGGAGCCCGGCCGCCCGTCGGCGCGCCGCGCGCCGGTCCCCGCGGGCCGCCGCGCCCCGTCCGCCGTGGCGTGCCGTGCCCGGGCCGGCCTGCGGCCCGCTCCGCAGGCCGAGCAGGTACGCGACCACGATGATCAGGGCCAGGATCGCGGCCACGGTGACGACGGTCTCCATGCCCTCACACCCTTCGTGCCGACGGGCGTCCGCGCGGCGGTCCGGGCTCCCGGCCCGGGAAGCTCCCGCCGACACCCGGTGGTGTCGCTGCCGGTCTTCTCGGTCATACCGCGACCTGTCCCGGGCTCGCGGCTCCCGCGACCCGGTGGTGCTGCCGGCCGGGAGACACACCCGTAAGAGAGCCGTTCCACGAAGTGCTCCCGGTGCTTTCACCCTACTCCGCACCCCGCTCCCGCCGCCCTCCGCGAGGCCCGCGCACCGCCCCTGAGCTGGGCAGATGCCCCCGGCCCCGACAGAGCCCCGGGCCCGGAACACGCCCCGGCCCCGGGCAGTCCGCCCGGCCCCCCATCCCTCCCCCATCCCTCGCTCTTCCTCACAATTCGGATGCTTACCGACACTGCGCCCGAATCCCTTCCGGGGGCGGCGGCCGAGGGTCATACTGTCCCTACTGAAACTCACTCAACTTCCTTGTTTCGAGAGTGAGTTCGACCATCGGGGGGTGGGTGCTCGTGCCTGAAGAGTCCGCCGCGTCGCCGCCGGACGGCGCTCCGCAGCACATCCGCAGCGAGGCCACCCGGCTGCTGTGCGCGGGTGTCTACTTCGACAGTCAGTTCCGCCGCCGCGTCATCGAGCAGCTGGTCGAGCACGAGGAGCGCCCGGTCGCCCCGTCGCTCGGCATCGACGTCCTGCCGGTCCTCGCGCACGCCCTGCGCGCCCGCCGCCGGGAGGCGGAGACCGGGCTGGCGCTGCTGGTGGTCTGGGCGGGATTCGTCGCCTGCTGGCCGGCCGGCATCGGGTCGGAGACGCTGCTGCCGGTGCCCTGGTTCCTGGCGTACGGGCTGGTCTGCGGCGTGTGCTGGGGCGTTCGCGGGGGCCGGGGCGCCGTCTTCGCGCTCGGCCGCTCGGTGCTCAAGGAAGCCACCCGCGGCCGGCTGAAGGCGGTGCTGCCGGTCCTGCCGTTCGCCGTGACGTTCGCGTACTGGGCGCTGGTGCTCTTCACCCTCTTCAGCGGCGCCGACGCCTGGGCCGCCGTGATCTTCCCGGTGCTGCTGGTCCCGCCCGTGTGGGCCTACCGCGCGCACGTCTCCTCCGTGATGCGCCACCGGCTGAGCCGCGCCGCCCATGCGCGGGCGCCCCGCGAGGAACTGCCGGCCGGCGAGCAGTATCAGCGCATCGGCGCGGCCATCGACCGTGAACAGCACGCGCACCTGGCGATCTACGACCCTTTCCGGCCGTTCGTCGGGGCCGGCGAACCGTACAAGCCGTGGTCGTTCGTCATGGAGCTGAAGCGGCGGGAGCCGCAGAAGCAGCTGGGCGGGGTGCCGCGACCGGGCGCGGACGCGGACGCCGGGGCGCTCACGGGCCGCGAGGTCATCGACCTCATCAAGCCGCGGCTGGAGGCCCTGCGCACCTCGGCCGCGGTCAGCAGCCGCGACCGCCTCCGCTCCCTGGAGGTCGACGAGATGGTCTATCTGCCCGTCGGGGTCGCGCGCGGCGAGGTCAGGTACGACCCCGCCAATGTGCGGCGGCACCTCGACGGCGCGGTCGGCGAGGGCGGCGAGGCGCGCCGGCACTTCCTGCGGGTGCGCGTCGGGGCGTGGGACGAACAGGTCGGGGTCTCCCTCCTGGTCCGCGTCCACACCCAGGGCGGGATGCTGGTCCTGGAGGTCGTGCCGCACATCCTCACGCCCGTCCGCCCGGAGTTCCGTTCGGTGGACGTGATCGCCGCGCAGGGTACGGACGATGTGCTGCGCGATGCCGTGCGCTGCCTGCTCACCAGCCCCGCGGCGGGGTTCGCCGCCGCGGTCTCGCTGCTCCGCACGGCCGTCTCCCTCTTCCGTACCTGGCTGACGCTCCCGCAGTACGCGCTGCCGGACGGGCCGGTCACCTCGGTGCGGGAGCTGGGCAGCGTGCACGAGGTGTCGCTGCTCCAGGAGATGGACATCAGCCGGTACGTGAAGACGCTGCAGGACCGGATCGCCGGCGGGGTGCGGACGGCGCTGCGCACGAAGGGCTACGAGTCCGGCGAGTTCGAGCAGTACGTCGTCAATGTGAACGGGGGCGGGGTCTTCATCGGCGAGATGAGCGGTGGCGCGGTCGCGACGGGTGAGCGGGCCTCGGCGAAGCAGCAGGACATCACGGTGAAAGCGGGGGGTGGCCGGTCATGACCACGGGGATGCGGGAGCCGGCGGAGGACGAGGGAGCGGGCGGCGCGGCCGCCGTCCCGCCGTCCCCGCCGAGTGCTTCAGGCGGAATCAGTGTCGGTGTGCTGACCGGTGGCGCGGTGGCCGCCGGCGAGGGGGCGACGGCCGAGGACCGCGCGCAGCGCGTCGGCCGGCCCGCGCCGCCGCCCGGCGGCGGGGGGCCGCCCGTCGGGCCCCCGGCCGCCGGCGCCGTCAGCATCGGCGTCATGAGCGGGGGCGCGGCGGCCTCGGGGCCGCAGGCCAGGGCCCTGGACGCCACCACCCAGGTGCTCGACGCACCGGACGCACTCCTCGCGGCCATGGGCACCCTGCGTGCGCAGTTGCGTCTGCTCAGCCCCAGCGACGAGACGTCCGACGTGGACGCCCGGCTCGCCGAGGCCGAGGAGGAGATCGAGGCCACCGGGCAGGTGCGCCGCAGCCGTCTGCAGTGGCTGCGTGAGCGGCTCGACCTCGGTGCGACGGCCGCGGCCACGCTCGCCTCGGCGGCGGCCGTGGTGCAGCAGATCACGCAACTCTTGGGCAGGCAGGGGTAGTCGGCGTGGACCAATGGGACGAGGAGCGGCAGGACTGGGCGGCGGCGCCGCACCAGGACGGACCGCCATCAGGCAGCAGGCCCCGGCGCATGCTGGTCGTGGCGGTCGCCACGGTCCTGCTGGCGGCGGCGGCCGGCACGGGCATCTGGCTGCTGGCGCGCGACGGCAGCGACGACCGCATGGACCAGGGCGACGTCCTGCCGGGCGTCGTGCCGTCGAGTTCGCCGACCGGGTACGGGTCCTACCCGACGGCATCGGCCTCCCCGGGATCCGCGAGCGACCCGTGCGCGGTGCTCGACGCCACCACGGCCCAGCAGTTGGGGCTGGGCACGGGCCTGCCCGACGACCCGAGCAACTCCAGCGTGCAGCTGAAGTCGTGCAAGTGGAGCTACGCCGGCTCCGACGGCCGCGAGACCGCGACGTTCCACCTCATCTACACCCGGGACGTCCCGGTCTCACCGTCGCCGACGCCGATCCCGGTCGCCGGCGTACCGTCCGCCGCCGCCACGGGCAACGACAACGCCTGCGTGCTCCTGTGGCCCGCGTCGTTCGGCGAGGTCCTCGTGCATGTCGCCCGGGTCAACGAGGGTCCGCAGCGCGACCTGTGCGCTCTCGCCTCGGACTTCGCGGCGGCGGTGGCGCCGCGGGTGCCGAAGTGAGCCCGGGGGCCGGGGGGTTCGCGATTCCCTGACCCCGGCGGCCGCTGAGACCGCCGTGGGCCCCGTCAGGCGCCGAGAGCTGCCGTGGGCCCCGGACGCGCGAGCGTGCCGGGGCCCATGACCACCCCACCGGAAGACACTGCGGGCGGCGCGACGAACCGGTGGGACGGGCGGTGCAGCGGTGTTGCGTGACGTGTCAGATCCCCACGCCGCCGGAGAAGCCCGCCTGGCCGGAGACGGGACCTATCTGGCCGCTCACGCCACCCGAGACCGAGCCGCCCAGCGCGGGCAGCGCGGGCAGGCCGGGCAGGGCCGACGCCCCGCCGCCCAACAGGTTTCCGGCCCCGAGCATGCCACCGGACACCTGGTCCAGCTCGTGGTCGGCGATCTCGTGCGTCTCGTTCCGGGGCATGGAGTCCTTCTGCATGACGGCCCTTTCCTTCGTTGTTCACGGTGATCCTGAGCGGTATCGGCCGCCCCGGCGACAAGCTGACGCTGCCGGTCCGGCGGCCGTGGCAGAGCGGAAGCGGATGTGAGCCTTCCGATCGCTGCGCGATCCCACCACGTCCACGGCGAACCGGCCACTGCGACCCATCGGTCATGTCCCCAGACGTTCCGGTATCACGTGATGTCGGCACGCGGCCCGTTCCACCGGATGGTGACAACTCCTTCACCGGCCTTTGGGCACCCCTGGATTGCCAAGCGGCGCCGGCCGTGCCGCGCGAAGGACAGGGCGCCGCGTGAGGGGCTCTCGCCCCGTGGAGCCGGCATCGGCAGCGCGCGCGTGCCCTTTCTGCACAGAGAATGCGCAGGATTACCGGACCTCGGACGGAGCACCTCGTATCCGGGGATCCCGGGCTCATCTGACGTACCGGAATGCGGCGGGATCGCGGTAGCTGCGTCAGGTGAGGTCCCACAGGCGGCGGTAGAAGCCGCTGCGTTCCGGGTCGGGGGCGATGCCGTAGGCGTCGAGGAGGGTGTCCTCCCATCCCGGCCCGTAGTTCCACTCGGTGCTCCAGGTGGCGACGGCGAGGTCGGCCCAGCGGTCCGCGACGCCCAGCGCGCCCATGTCCACATGGCCGGACCAGGAACCGTCCTCGTGCAGCAGCGTGTTCGGCGCGCAGGGGTCTCCGTGACACACGACGAGCCGGTCCACCGCCGGCTCCGTGAGCGCCGCGGGGACATCGGCCCCCGCACCCCGGGCACGCTCCAGACGAGCGGCGACCGACCAGCCGAACGGGCAGCCGGCCACCGGAAGGCGCTCGTGCAGGGCGCGCAGCCCCACCCCCAGCGCCCGTACCGCGGTGCCGGGATCAGCCTTCCAGCGCGGGCTGACGGCGCTCTCACCGGGCAGCCCACGGGTGACGAGCCAGGCCCCGTCCGCGTCGTCCCCGTGGTCGAGGACGGGGGGCACCGGCGTGAAGCGCCCGGCCCAGTCCAGGCGCGTGATCTCGGCGCCGAGATCCAGTCCGGAGCCGGCCGGCGCCCACTTGGCGAACACCCGGCCGTCCCCGGTGCCGAGCTGAAAGGTCAGCCCACCCAGGGCGTTCTGCCAGACGGGCACCAGAGCCCGCCCGCCGGCCAGCGAGACGATCGACGGCGGGACGTGCACTTCGCGGCCGGGCGGCCCGGAAAGGATCATCCCCTCATGCTGCCTTCGGGGAGGGCGCCGGGGCGAGGGGAATTCGGGGGTGGGGGCGGGACCACTCCTCGGCCGGGCGGCGCGGCCCGCACTCCCGCCCGGAGAATGAGCATGCGCAGCGCTCGGACACGGAGACGCCCCCCGGAACACGGGCCGGACCTCCGACCTCCGACCTCCCACCACCGCAAAGGACACCGGATGAGCACGAGCAAGAGCACGGGCACGGGAATGGGGAAAGGCACGGGCACGGGCACGCGGACAGGTACCCGCCCGGGCCTGCCCCTGCGCATGTGGGCCACCAGGCTGGACGCCGCCGGCATTCACGACCCGCGGCTGCGCGACGACTTCACCCGGCAGCGTGCACGGGTGGCCCGCTACAAGCCCGCGGCCTACCTGGCGGTCCTGCTGCTCCTGCCGCGCCCCCTGGCTCCCCACGTGATCGCCGCCACCGCCTTCATGCACCACACCGACAACCTCCTCGACCACGGCCCGCTGCCCGAGCGCGCCGCCGCCTACGCGGCATGGGAGAAGGAGGTGCACCAGGCTCTGGCCACCGGCGTCAGCGACCACCCCGTGATCCGCCCCCTCCTGCACACCGGCACGCGGCACCCCCGCCTCCTCGGCCACGTCCGCGACTTCCTCAACACCGCCGTCACCGACCTCGAATTCACCGGCTTCGCCACGGAGTCGGACTACCAGCGTTACCTCGACGACTACTCCCTGCCGGCGTTCCTGCTGGTCGCCTGTCTGCTCGCACCCGGCGACGAACCCGCCGGCTACCGCGCCGCCTGCCGCACCTACATCGACGGCAGCCAGCGCCTCGACTTCGTCAACGACCTGGCCGAAGACCTCGCCGACGACCGACTCACCATCCCGCGGGACACCCTGCTCCGCCACGGCGTCACCCGCACCGACCTGCTCCAGGCCCGGGACACCCCCGAAGTCCGCGCCCTGCTGAGCGACCTGCTCCACCAGGCCCGCACCACCCTGGCCGCCAGCCACCCCGTGACGGACCTCCTCCCGCCTGCCAACCGCCCCTTCGTCCGCGCCCTGATCGCCCTCGAAGAAGCCACCACCGCCGCCGCCACCACCAAGGGCCCACGCCTCCTCACGTCCTCGGCACGCCCCGCCCTCCCCGCCATGCTGAAGATCCTCCTCCGCGCATACCGAAGCGCACGGCGCGTCCGCAACGCACCCACACCCCCTTGAGCCGTGCCCCCGCCCCTGCGCCTTCCGGGTTCTGCCGCTCGCGGGGCCGGCGACCGCGGTGAGCCAGGGCGGCACGGCCGCGTACACGCGGGGACCGCACGAATCGTTGCTGCGCGTGCTTCGCCGGCGTACGGCGCAGAGGTCCGCGGCGTATCCGATCGGTCAGCTGCGTCCCGGGGCACGTCTCCTGGATGTCGGCTGCCGGCCGGGTACTCTCACCGCCGATCTGGCCGAGCTGGTCGCGGTGCGCGCGGGTCAACGACGGCGAGCCGGACGCCGGGCGGCGGCTGCCGGCCCGGGCTCGGCCCGCCGGGTTCGCCGACATCACACCGAGCACCGGCACCTGGTGTCACGCCGACGAGGCGGACCGTGCCCACCGGGGCGGCATGTGGCCGACCGCGTCCTGGACCCGGCCATCGCCGGCCAGGCCCGCCGCGACGGCCTCGCCACCGAGGACGACCTGCGCGGCATCTACGCCCCGCTGCGTCGCCCCGGGCGCCGGCTGACTAGTTGTTCTTGCACTTCTTGGTGTCGGTGTTCACGTCCATGATCTCGTTGATGTGCGCGAACTTGTACTTGCCCTGGGCATCGCCCTGGAAGGTGACGCACTTGTAGAACGGCGTCGATCCGTTGTTGTAGAACTTGAAGGCAGCGGTGGTGCGCGTGCCCCCGAGGCAGTGGTTGTTGTAGTAGACCGTGGTGCTCGACCAGCCGGTCTTCCACGAGAAGTTGACCTTCCCGCTCGATCCGCTGCACTTGATGCTGTCCTTCCCCGACTTCGGCGGGGCCTTCGCCGCCAGTGGGGCCGGGACGGAGTGCTGCGAAGCACCCGGCACGGCAGGAGCGGCGGGCGCCGCGGACGCCGGTGCCGAACTCAGACCGAGGCTGAGGCCGACGGCGGCGAGGGCGGCCCCGGCCGAGGTGAGAGTGCGCATCGATTCCCCCAAGAGATCGCGGATCGCTGGATGTTGATCGTTTGAAGACGGTCGCGATCACTAAAGCTCCCGGCCCGGGAGGCGTCAAGGGAGTTAGGGAGTTGTGGACCGGGGGGGGGGGGCGGCAGAGGGCAGGGCCGCTTCGTGCCTCCGGTGGCCCGGCAGGCTTGCTCGGTCGGGGGGACATTCGACGAGTTCGTCGAGGGCGGCATACCCGACCCAGCTCATGGCCGCGCCTGCGTGACGGCCCGGAGGTGGGCGTGTGGGATGGGTGGGCCGGGCGGGTGGCGTAGGGGGCTCGCCCGGTGTTGTGGGTGTGAAAGGCGCGAGGAGGAGAGGAGTGCCGGCAATGGGCGTATCCGAGGGTGTGGACGAGGAAGCGCGGGTCCGGGGGCTGGTGGCGGCGCAGGGCAAGGCGGCGGCGCTGTTCGCGGAGGTCGAGGCGCGGGGGCTGGTGGCGCCGGGGGCCGGTGAGCGGGAGGTCAGTGACCGGATCCGGGATCTGGCGAACGAGATGTTCGGCACGACGAAGCACTGGCACAAGCGGATCGTCCGCTCGGGGCCGAACACCCTGTTCCCCTACCGGGAGAATCCGCCGGACCGGGTCATCGGGGCTGACGACATCGCGTTCGCCGACTTCGGCCCGATCTTCGAGGAGTACGAAGCGGACTTCGGCCGCACCTTCGTCCTCGGCGACGACCCGGTCAAGCACCGGCTGCGGGAGGACCTGGCGGCCCTCTTCGCGGCCGGCCGGCGGGCGTTCGAGGCCGATCCGGAGATCACGGGTGCGGGGCTGTACGCCGAGGTGGCGCGGCTGGCGGCGGAGGCCGGCTGGGCCCTGGGCGGCTGGCACGCGGGGCATCTCGTCGGGGAGTTCCCGCACGAGACGATCGACGGCGCCAAGACGGAGTCGTACGTCGTGCCGGACAACGTCCATCCGATGCGCCGTACCGACCGGGCGGGGCGGCGCTGCCACTGGATCCTGGAGATCCACCTGGTGGACGAGCGCAACGGATTCGGCGGCTTCCATGAGCAGTTGCTGGATCTGGCCTGACGGCGGCCGCCGTCGCTGTTCATGCGGCGGCGGCCGCCCGCGGGCAGGTGCGGTGGCGGATCCAGGTGGCGCCGGCGGCGACGGTGGCGAGCACGGCGGCCGGGGCGAAGGGGGCGGTGAAGAGGAGTTGGTAGTGCCCCACCACGTGGGCGCCGAAGAGGCCGGTGGCGATGCCCAGGAGGGCGGCTGCCGCGAGCAGGGCGGGGAGGGCCTTGGTCAGGGCCCGTACGGTCGCCTCGTGCGCGGGGGCGGCATGGTGGCGGAGCGTTCCGTGGACGGCGCGCCGGACCAGGAAGAAGGCGGCGAGCACGCACAGCGGCAGACCCACCCACATCAGCGGGACGCCGGGGTCGGGGAACTTGCGTATCTCGTGCAGCACCTGGCCGTCGGCCGTGGTGGTCAGGGTTTCGCCGCTGGGGTCGAGGAGGTGCGACCAGTACACCCACCACAGGGCGAGGGCGGCGAGGGCGGGCAGGGCGGCGCCCTGGGCCGCGGCGACGGCGGTCTCCTTCAGGTGCCGGTGGGTCGGCAGCAGGCCGCGTTCGTCCGCCCAGGAGGTGGCCAGCGCCTCGATGTCCCCGCCCAGGTAGTCGGCGACCGAGCGGCCGTCACCGGCGGCGGCGGTCAGGTCCGCGGCCAGTTCCTCGGCCATCTCCCCGATCGCGTCCCGCTCGACGCCCAGGCGGCGCCAGGTCTCGGTGGCCGTGCGTATCGCGTCGTCGACCGTCGGTGTCATGATTCCTCCCGTGCGGATGGGCCGATGAGAGAGCCGATGCTCGTGGCGAACGCGTGCCAGTCACGGTTCCAGGAGCGGAGCATCCGCATGCCCGCGGGGCTGGGGCTGTAGTAGGTGCGGGCGGGGCCGCCGTCCCCGCTGCGGCGTTCGATCTCGACCAGTTCGCGCTTGCGCAGGCGCGCCAGCGCCGGGTAGATCGAGCCGTCCGCGACGTCGAGTCCGGCCCGGGCGAGCCGGACGGTCATCTCGTATCCGTAGACCGGGCCTTCCGCCATCAGGGCCAGCAGGCACATGTCCAGCACCCCTCGCAGCCACTGGGCGCGGGGGGCGGGCGTCTCTTCCATGGCCAGTACCTTACACCGCATGAGTCATGCAGTGCATGCTAGTAGGGGGGAGTGCTGGGACCGGGGGCCGGTGGAGTCGTCGAGGGGGTGTCCGCGGGCCTTCCGGGGGGCCGTTCCGGGTGTCTCGGAGAACCATGTGGAACCACTCATACCGTGGTGTCGCCGCCTGTTCCTGCGCAGGTCAGCACATTAAGGGGCACCCATCCGGCGAGTCGACGGCCTGTCAGACTTCGCGTGCATGGTGAACCACTTCCGGAACGGATCCGTGGTCACCTGTGTCACCTGTATGCCGCACGTCCCGGGGAGATTCATGACGCGCAGATGGTCGCTCATCACCGCGATCGCCGTACTGACCGTCGCGCTGGCCTTCGTCGTCACCCAACTGGTGCGCGGCCAGGGGGCCGGAGGTTCCGCGAAGGACGACACCGGGGGAACGGCGGCCCCGGCGGGGCCGGATGCCGGTACCGGGGCGCTGCGCGGTATCGGGTGGTGGCCGCTGCACCGGTCGGGCACCGCGAAGGCGGGGGAGCACGACGCCGTCGTCAACGGCGGCGCGCAGTGGGCCGACGGGCCCGGCGCCGGCGCCCTGCGGCTGGACGGCACCAGCGGATTCGCGGACACCGGAACCCGGCTCGACACCGCCGGCAAGGACTACTCGGTCGCCGCACGGGTGCGGCTCACCCCCGAGGACCTGAACGGCTTCCACACCGTCCTGTCCCAGGACGGCGACCGGAGCAGCACGTTCTACCTCCAGTACTCCGGCCAGGACCAGAACTTCGCCTTCAGTTTCACCGGTGCCCGTACGGTCGCGGAGCAGGCCGGGCAGCCGCAGGCCGGCCGCTGGTACCACCTCACCGGCACCTACCGGCAGAAGGACCACCGGATGCGGGTCTACGTGAACGGCCGGCTCGCGGGCAGCAGGCAGGCCGCCGGGACGGTGAAGCCCACCGGAAGCGTGGTGATCGGACGCGCCAAGTTCGACGGGAAGCCGGCCGACCACTGGAAGGGCGGCGTCTGCGATGTGCATCTCTACGACCAGGAATTGACGCCTGCTCAGGTGCGCTCGCTTTCCTCCCGCGAACCGGGCTGACGGGCGGGGCCGGCGCCGCCCGCGGCCGGCGGACACGCCGCACACGGCGCACGACCGCTCGTGGCGGCGTCCGCCGGCTCCCCCACGGCCGGCGGCGTCCGTCTCCCCCCCCACAGATGATCCGGAGAGGAAAAGGCCCTTGTCGGCCAGTGCTTCGACCGAAGACCGCATATCCCGCCCCCACACCGCGGAACTCCGCCCCGACGAGTTCCTCAGAGCCCTCTACCAGTGCCACGGCAGCGCGTTGCTGCAGTTCGCCGCCCGACGGCTGGGAGGCGACTGGCACCGCGCCGAGGACGTCCTCCAGGAAGTCGCGATCCGCGCCTGGCACCACGCCGAAGAACTCGACCCGACCGCGGACTCGGTGCGGCCGTGGCTGTTCACCGTGCTGCGCAACCTCGTCATCGACGGACACCGCGCCCGGCAGGCCAGACCGCCGGAGGCCGGTGACCCCGAACTCGCCCACCTCCCGGTGTCCGACGGCGTGGACCACCTGCTGACCTCCCAGGTGCTCATCGAGGCGCTGGGGGACCTGCGGCCGCCGCAGCGCGAGGTGTTGCTGCACGTGCACTACCTGGGGCGCAGCGTCAACCAGACGGCCAGGGTGCTCGGCGTGCCGCCGGGCACGGTCAAGTCGCGAACCCACTACGCCGCCCGCGCGCTGCGGGCGGCGCTGCACAGCCGCGGGCTGCGCGCCGGCGGCCAGGACCGGGCCGCCGGCTGAGCCTCACGCGAGGCGCCCCGCGTGCCGGGTGATGTCCAGGCCGAGCGGACCGGTGTCGAGCGAGCCGTCCGCGCCGGCCCGCCAGGGCCACCCCGCGGGCGCGTCGCCGAGCACCAGCAGCGCGTCCCCGCGCCGCAGACCGTCCAACGCCCCCGCCCGGCGCGGGAGCTGTGAGGCGTCCACGACGAACAGGTGGGGCGCCTCGCCCTCGACGGCGATCCGGCTGCTGCCCTCGATGAGCCGGAAGATCTGGGTGACGTCGGACGACCCGGGCTCCGGCTGTCCCCGGCCGGCCGAAGCCGCCCTGGCGAACGCCTCCTCCAGGCTGGCCGCGCTGTGCAGCCGCGAGGTCCGGGGCGCTTGGCCCCCGAAGAAGCCGTCGCCGGCCAGCGAGCCCACCAGGGTGACCTCGGCGAGCGCGCCCACCGGGCCGGCGAGCGCCTCGGTGACGAGGGCCCGTGCCAGGCTGCGCACCTCCTCGTCCGGACCGGTCACCGAGACCGGTCCCCCCGCCCGGGAGAGGTCGACCAGCACCCGGTCGGCGCCGTCCAGCCCCACCGTCACCGTCAGCGCGTACGGCAGGGCCGGTTCGCCCTCCGGGCCGGGGCGGTGCAGGTTGTCGGGCGAGATCGTCCAGCGCTCGCCGTCGGCCTCGGCGGTCCAGGGCGCGGGGGCGGATTCCTCGCGGCCGGCCAGCAGCAGTCCGAGGCGTGCCTCGGAGTAGACGACGGCGTACAGGTCGGGCAGCGACCGGCCGGAGCGCAGGCACTCACCGGTCAGCCGGCGCAGGCCCGCGTTGACCACGTCCAGCGCCTCGCGCCCCACGACGGCGGCCGAGGCGGCGGCGGGCTTGGGCGGGCGGGGCCGCCGCTCGGTGACGATCAGCGCGGCCACCGCCCCGATCAGCGCCAGCCCCAGCACCACGGCCAGGACGTACCAGATCATCTTCGGACTCCTTGTCGGGACGCCCCGGCGGCGGAGCCGGGACGGTCGGAAGCGGGCGGCACCGCGGCTACGTCGCGGTGCCAGGTACCCGAAGGCCACTACGGGGCCCGCCCGCGGATGGTTCACGGCGGGCGGCGGACGGGCACCGGACCGGCCCGTGAACCATCCGCGCACCGGCGCCGTAGGTCCGGTCAGTGGCACGGGAGCCGACGGACAGGGCTCCCGTGGCCCCCGTTCACGCCGGCTGGAGGACGTTTTCGTGTCGTTGATGTTGACCGTGGTCGAGGGGGGCGGTGAGGCGTTCGACGTCCATCTCGACGCCGACCCCGACACGCCCGTGGGTGCCGTCGCGGAGGCGCTGGCCGGGGCGGGCGGCGTCCACCGGCCCCCCGAGGGCCTCGGCCTGTACGCCGGTGACCAGCTGCTGCCCGCGGACCTGCGGCTGCGGGACGCGCCGCTGCGGCACGCCTCCGTCGTGGGCCTGGGGCGCCCGGCGGGCACCTCGTCGGCCGAACCGGGCGGGCTGGTGGAGGTCCGCGCGGTCGGTGGGGCCGGGGCGGGTGCGGTGCACCGGCTCGACATCGGCTCCTACCGGATCGGACTGGCGCACGACGGCACCGCGCAGGTGCTGCGCGTCGTGCCGCAGCGGCCGTTCGCCGTGCTGACCGTGGGCCCCGGCGGACGCTGCCGGGTCGCGCCCGACCCGGCAGCGCCGGACGGGCCCCTCCAGCTGGACCGCGAGGACCTCGCCGGGGCCACCGCCTGGCCGGCCGGCGCACAGCTCCTCGTCGGCGGCTGCCTGCTCGAACTCGCCCTCCCCCAGAAGCCGGACGCGGCCGTGCAGCTGTCGGAGGACGGCACCGGCTGGGACTACAACCGGCCGCCGCGGCTGCGGCCGGCCGAGAACGCCACCCGCTTCACCCTGCCCTCCCCGCCCGGGGCCCCCGCCGCCCGGCCGCTGCCGTGGATCACCGCGGCCGCCCCGGTGGTGATGGCCGGGGTCGGCGCGCTGGCCTTCGGCCGCATGTCGATGCTGCTGTTCGGGCTGCTCTCCCCGGTCGTGATCGTCGGCAACTACCTGATGAGCCGGCGCAACGGACGCCAGTCGCACTCCGACCAGGTCGCCGCCTACGAGGAGAAGAAGGGGCGCATCGAGGGCGACGCGGAGCAGGCCCTGACGGCCGAACGCACCGCCCGGCGGCGCGGCTTCCCGGACCCGGCCGAGGTCGTCCTGACCGCCGTCGGCCCCCGGCGCCGCCTGTGGGAGCGCCGCACCACGGACGCCGACTTCCTGGAACTGCGCATCGGCACCGCCGACCTGCCCTCCGACGTGGTGCTCCAGGACCCGACCAAGGACGAACACCGCCGCGAGGACCCCTGGACGGCCTACGACGTCCCGGTGACCGTGCCGCTGCGCGAGCACGACGTCCTGGGCATCGCCGGCGAGGGCCCGGCAGCGCGCGCGGTGGCGCGGTGGGCCATCGCCCAGGCCGCCGTCCTGCACAGCCCGCGTGACCTCCAGATCCACCTGCTGACCACCGGCGGTCCGGGCCGCGACGGCTGGTCCTGGCTGCGCTGGCTGCCGCACGTGCGGAGGAAGTCCGGCGACACCCCGGCGAACATCGGCTACGGCACCGAGACCTGTGCCCGGCGGGTCGCCGAACTGACCGCGCTGATCGCCGAGCGGGCCGGACGGGAGGACCGGCGCAGCCGGGCCGCCGGGCCCGATGTGCTGGTCGTCCTCGACGGCGCCCGCCGGCTGCGGTCGCTGCCCGGCGTGGCGCAGATCCTGCGCGACGGGCCGTCCGTCGGCGTCCGCGCGGTCTGCCTGGACGCCGAGGAGCGGCTGCTGCCCGAGGAGTGCCTCGCCGTCGTCGCCGAGGAGCCCGGCGGCACGGTGCGGGTGGGACGCTCCGGGCGGGGCACCGTCGGGGGCATCCGGCCCGACGTGGTGTCCCAGGACTGGTGCCGTTCGCTGGCCCGCGCGATGGGGCCGCTGCGGGACCCGGGCGGGGACGACGAACAGGCCGCGGTGCTCCCGCAGTCCGCGCGGCTGCTCGACGTCCTCTCCCTCGACCCGCCGCAGGCCGCCGGCATCCGGGCGCGCTGGACGGCCGGGGGCCGCTCGACCCGGGCGGCCGTCGGCGTCTCCCTGGACGGCCCGTTCCACCTGGACCTGCGGCGCGACGGCCCGCACGGGCTCGTCGCCGGCACCACCGGCTCCGGCAAGTCCGAACTGCTCCAGACGCTGGTCGCCTCCCTCGCGGTGGCGAACCGGCCGGACGCGATGACGTTCGTCCTCGTCGACTACAAGGGCGGCTCCGCGTTCAAGGACTGCGTGCACCTGCCGCACACCGTCGGCATGGTCACCGACCTCGACGCCCACCTCGTCGAGCGGGCCCTGGTATCGCTGACGGCGGAACTCACCCGGCGCGAGCACATCCTCGCCGCGGCGGGCGCCAAGGACATCGAGGACTACGTCGACCTGCTGGAGCGCGAGCCGGCGGCGGGCCGCCCCCCGATGCCCCGGCTGCTCATCGTCATCGACGAGTTCGCCTCGATGGTGCGCGATCTGCCGGACTTCGTGAAGGGCCTGGTCAACATCGCCCAGCGGGGCCGCAGCCTCGGCATCCACCTGATCCTGGCGACCCAGCGCCCCAGCGGCGTCGTCTCCTCGGAGATCCGCGCCAACACCAATCTGCGGATCGCGCTGCGGGTGACGGACGCCGGCGAGAGCCAGGACGTCCTCAACTCCGGTGAGGCCGCGGGGATCTCGCAGAGCAACCCCGGCCGGGCCTATGTGCGCCTGGGCCAGAACTCCCTGGTGCCGTTCCAGTCCGGGCGGGTCGGCGGCCGCCGGCCCGGCGCCGCGGCGGCCTCGCTGCCGGCGCCGTGGGCGGTGGCGGTCGGCTGGGAGCGGCTCGGCGAGCCGCTGCCGGCGCGGCCGCGCGCCGTGGCCGCGCCCGCCGAGGTGGAGACGGACCTCACCGGGCTCGTCGCGGCGATCCGCGAGGCGGACCGGGAGATGGGCATCCCCGCGCAGCACAGCCCCTGGCTGCCGCCGCTGCCCGAGAAGCTGGTCCTCGGCGACCTGCCGCCGGTCCCGGCCTCGGACTACGACCTCGCGCCCGTCGCGTACGGCGTGGTGGACCTGCCCGCCCAGCAGGCCCGGCTCCCGCTGGTGATCGACCCGGCGACGCTCGGGCACCTGCACCTCGTCGGCTCGCCCCGGCAGGGCCGTTCGCAGACGCTGCGCACCCTCGCCGGCACGCTGGCCCGGGTCCACTCCCCGGCGCAGCTGCACATGTACGGCATCGACTGCGGCAACGGCGCGCTGCTGGCCATGGAGGGGCTGCCGCACTGCGGCGCCGTCACCCAGCGCACCCAGCCCGACCGGGTGGCCCGGCTGCTGGCCCGGCTGACGGCGGAGCTGACCCGGCGCCAGGAGATGCTCGCCGCCCGCGGCAGCGCCGACCTGACGGAGCTGCGCCGCGCCCTGCCCGAGGACGAACGGCCGCCGCACATCGTGCTGTTCCTCGACCGGTGGGAGGTCTTCGACAAGCAGCTCGGCGAGTACGACGCGGGCAATCTGCTGAACGCCGTGCTCACTCTGCTCCGGGACGGCGCGAGCGCCGGCATCCACCTGGTGATGACCGGTGACCGGGCGCTGTTCTCCAGCCGGGTCAACGGCTCCACCGAGGACAAGCTCGTGCTGAAGCTCAACGAGAAGTCCGAGTACGGCATGATCGGCATCACCCAGCGCAACGTGCCCGACGAGATCCCGCCGGGCCGCGCCTTCCGCGCCGCCGACAAGGCCGAAGTGCAGATCGCGCTCCTCACCGAGAACCCGGAGGGCCAGGCGCAGGCCGCGGCGCTCCAGCAGATCGCCGAGCAGTGCCGGCAGTGGGCGGCCCATCTGCCCGCCGCCACCCGGCCGTTCCGCGTCGACACCCTGCCGGACCGGCTCACCTTCGAGGAGGCCGCCCGCCTCGTCCCGGCCCGGCGCTCCGCGCGGTGGGCGCTGGCCGGCGTCGGTGGTGACGAACTCAGCGCGATCGGGCCGGACTTCACCGTCACCCCGACGTTCCTGGTCGCCGGGCCCGCCCGCTCGGGACGCAGCACCGCGCTGTCGACGATGGCGCTGGCGCTGCTCACGGCCGGCACCCCGATCGTGGTCGGGGCCCCGGCCCGCTCGCCGCTGCGCCACCTCGCCGGACGGCCCGGCGTGCTCGCGGTGTTCGACGACGCCGACCTCGACCCCACGGCCCTGGAGGCGGCACTGGCCTCCGCGCCCGACGGGGCCGTGGTGCTCCTGGACGACGCCGACCTGCTGCTGAAGACGAAGGCCGAGCCGGTCCTCACACAGATCGCCAAGTCCGGTGCCGAGACCGGCCGGGGCCTGGTCATCGCGGGCCAGACCGAGCGGCTCACCTCCGGGTTCTCCGGCTGGCACACCGAGGCCCGCCGGAACCGGTGCGGACTGCTGCTGAAGCCGCAGAACATGAGCGACGGCGAGCTGATCGGCGTCAAGGTGCCCCGCAGCCGCCTGGGCGCGACCCGCCAGGGCCGGGCGATCCTGCACCTGGGCGACGGTGTCCTGCGCACCGTCCAGGTCCCGGAGACGGTACTCCCGGCAGCCGAGGGCTGATCCCCACGGGCTGCGCGACAGAGGGCTCCCGCCGACGAGTTCGGCGGGAGCCCTCTGTGGTGTGCGGACGGCTTCGCTGCTGCCCGATGCGCCGGCGTGAAACGTCGTCCCCGTTCAGATCCTCCGCGCCGAGCGGGAAATGCCCGGTCCCCTCGGACCACCATTCGTCGCCGATGGCGACGATGACGGGGGAGGCATCGAGATTCGCCGCAGGAGAATCGGCGTCGCCCGAGTCACTTCGTGTTGCGTACTTGCCAGCCTTCTCCGTACATGTGGGCGCCCTGTTTGTCGTACACCGTGGCGTAGCACGAGAGGTACTCGGGAATCAGCGACGAGTAGTTCCGATCGATGTCGGCGGCAACCTGGCCAGTGGCCCCCAGGTCCGCCCCGGTGACCTTCCCGTAGTGCGCGATGACCTCGTACTCCACCGTGTTTCCTGCTGCCACTTCCCTCTTTACAGTTCCCTCGATGGAGTTGAGGTGGTTCAGGTTTCCGGTCTTCGTCAACGGGGTCAAATTGCTCAGGGTGTTGCCCGGCCCGCCGAGATGCTCGTTCAGCAGATGTCCTTGCACCATCTGCTTCTGGAACCACAGCGCTGTCGGCCCCTTTCCGGTCGGCCACCAGGCGGGCTTGACCGACGGGGCCTTTCCGTTCAAGTTGGAGCCGGGCCCCAGTTTGACCTTCATGGAGCTGCCGGCGCCGTTGGTCAGAGGGCCGTACGTCGCACTGCAGGGCGCGAGGCCGAGGGGGTCGGTCCACGCCAGGGGATTCTTGACGTAGGTGTGGTGGTTGAGGGCGGGTTTGAGGCCGAGCGGGTCCGGCGTCGTGTAGCGGGCGGTCTCGGGGTCGTAGTGGCGGAAGTAGTTGTAGTGCAGGCCCGTTTCGGGGTCCTCGTACTGCCCCGGGAAACGCAGCGGTGTGTGAGCGATCGCGTTCCGATTGCGTGTGGTGACGCCCCACAGCGTGGCACGGGAGCGCCAGGCGATGGTGCCCTGCTCATCGACCAGTTCGGTGGGGGTGCCGACGAGGTCGGTGGCGATGGCGAAGAAGCGGGAGTCGAACTCGTCCTGGCTTCCCGGCTTGCGCTCCAGCTGCGTGAGGGGTCGGTGGCCGTCGTGGTCCCAGGTGAGGATGACGCCGGTGGTGCCGTCCGTCTGCTCGGCGAGGCGCGTTTCGTCCCAGGTGAAGTGCACCGCTTCGGCCGCAGTGACGCCGTCCTCCGCCATGCGGTACTTGGCGGTGCGGCGGCCCATCGGGTCGTAGGTGTAGTGCCACCGGGTGCCGTCGGGGGTGACGCAGGCGACGAGGTGGTCCTCGGCGTCCCACTCGTAGCGCCAGGTGTCGGGCTTCTTCGACAGGCGGCGCTTTTGCCGCAGGACCATGCGGCCCGCCTCGTCGTATTCGTACCGGACCGTGCCGGCGGAGAGCAGACGGGTGTCGGTGTAGGTCCGGGAGCCTCGGGCCTCGGTGCGCGGCGCCTTGTCGGGCCAGTGGGCCTCGGTCTGGTTGCCTGCCTGGTCGTAGGCGTAGGACTCGGTCCAGCCCTCGGCGGTGACCGTCAACGGGCGTCCCACCCGGTCCAGTTCCATCTCCTTGCTCGTCCCCCTCACCTCGTCGGTGAGGGCGGAGACGTAGTTGTCCGCCCGGTACGCGTAGGTGCCGGCCCGAACGACCCCGCCCGGGGTGGTGAGCCCCTGTGCGACGGGGCGACCAGCCATGTCCCAGGTTGTGGTCATGGCGACCGGCGAGGCGGTCGTGCCCAGTGCGCGGACGAGTTCATGTCCGAGGAGGTCGTGAGTGAACTCCATCCGGTGGCCGTCGGAGGTCAGGGAGGTACGGTTGCCTGCCCGGTCGTAGGCGAGTTCGGTGTACGCGCCGGTGGGTGTGGTGCGGGAGGTGCGACGCCCCATGAAGTCGTAGGTGTAGCGGGTGGTGCGTCCGTCGACGGTTTCCGACAGCAGGTTCCCCGTGATGTCCCGCTCGAAAGTGAGCGTGGAGGTGGGGGACACCGCGCGGAGGAGCGCGCCTGCGGCGTCATAGGTGTAGTCGGTCCGCACCCCGGCCGCGTCCTTGGACGTCAGCTGACCGAGTTCGTTGTACGTGTAGCCGATCTCCTCGCCTAGCGGTGTCGTGCGGGAGGTGACCCGGCCCAGCGCGTCGTGGGCGTAACGGATTTCGCGGTTGTCGAAGTCGGCCTCCTTGAGGAGACGGCCGACGCGGTCGTAGGCGTAATCCCAGTTCAGGCCCTGCGGGTTGGTGACTCGGGTGGGGCGCAGCTCGGCGTCGTAGACGAAGGTGGACCGGGCGCCGTCGGGGTCGGTACGCGCCGCGAGCCGGTCGAAATGCGTGTACTCGAAACGGGTGGTGGCGCCTGCGGGGTTGGTGTGCGTGAGGCAGTTGCCCTCGCCGTCCCAGGTGAAGCGTTCGGTGCGGCCATCGATTGCTGTGCGCTCCGATACGCGGCCTTCGACGGTCCATATGGTGCGGGTGATCGCACCCAGTGGGTCGGTGAGGACGGTGGGGCGGCCGAACGCGTCGCGTTCGAGCAGGGCGGTTCCGCCGGAGGCATCCGTGACGGAGAGGGGCAGACCGGCGGCGTCGTTGTCATACGTGGCTGCTGCGCCCGAGGCGTCAGTTGCGGTCGCGACGGCACCTGCGCGGTCGTGGGTGAACCTGAGCGTGCCCCCGTCCGGCCCGGTCATGGCAGTGGGATTGCCCCGCTCGTCGTACGCACAGTGCCAGGTCGTCCCGTCGTGACCGGTCGAGGAGAGCGGAAGGTTCAGTTCGTTGTACGTCGCCGTGGACCGGCTGCCGTCCGGGAGTTCGATGACGGTGGGGTTGCGGGCGCTGTCGTACTCGAACCGGGTGGTGTGGCCGAGGGCGTCGGTGCGGGCCAGGAGGTGGTCGTAGCGGTCCCACTCACAGGTGGTGGTGTTGCCGAGCGGGTCGGTCTCGGCGGTGACCTGGTGCAGGTCGTTGAGCTGGTAGACGGTCGTGGCGCCGCAGGCGTCGGTGAAGTGCGTCTGCTGCTGGTCGGGGTCGTAGTTCCAGCGGGAGGAGAGGTAGCCCTCGGGGCCGACGGTCTCGGTGACGCGGCTGTCGTCGTCGTAGACGTAGCGGTAGGTGGAGTCGTTCCGGTCCGTCCAGGCGGTGATGCGCGAGCGGTCGTCGTAGGTGAACTCCAGCGGCTTGCCGGAGGAGTTGGTGACGTGGGTGAGGTTGCCGGAGTCGTCATAGCCGTAGGACATGACCCCGACGGGCCCGTCGGGCGTGGTGACCGTCAGACGGGTCACGCGGCCGAGGGGGCACTCCAGGGTGGCGTGGTAGCCGCCGGAGTGGGCCAGCGCGGTCGGGGTGCCGTCCTCCAGGCGGGAGACGGTGACCTCGTTGCCGTTGCGGTCGTGCCACCGGGTCAGCCAGTACAGGCCGCTCTCGTCGGCGGGATCGTGCGCGAAGGTGCGGACGAGGCCCGTGCGGGGGTCGGAGACCCGGTAGGTGCTCTCGCCCGCGGTGCCGGTTTCCGCGCAGGTCAGCGGCAGGCGGGGGCCTTCCTCGGGCCACACCGGCTCGTCGGACCCGGCGGCGGGCAGGCCCGGGTAGGTCAGGATCGAGCCGTCCTCGCGGGCCCACGACGCCCGTCCCCGGTCGTCCACGTCGAGGCGCTCGTCCAGGGTGGAGGCCCAGGACGGGCCGTAGAACTGGCCGTAGCGGTACGTGGAGAGATGCGTGCGGGTGAGGACCAGCGGCAGCACGCCGGGCAGCGACAGGTCGGTCTGCGTCAGCAGCATTTCCCCGCTGGCCACATCGACCGGGTCGGTCTTGCACGTACGGCTGCCCGTGGGCCGGCTGGTGACACGGATGTTGCCCGGCTTGATCGAGGCGGGCTTGACCCCCTTGAGGGCCGAGCCGATCCCCCCGAGGCCCTTGAGGGCCGCGGCCCCGCCCCCGACCAGGCCCACGACGCCGAGCACGATCTCCAGGACGTTCCACTCGCCCGTCTCGGCCATGATCGACATGTTGATGCCGAGCGAGGCCGCGCCGGCCACGATGCTGCCGATCGTCAGGGCGATCCCGATGCCCTGGAGGCCGGGCACCAGCATCGCCAGCACGCCCAGCACCGCGCTGATGATGCCCAGGGCCGTGCTGAACGCCTTCTTGATCTTGTCCCACAGGCTGTAGCCCGCGACGGACTCGTCCTTCGCGTCGTCCAGCTTCTGCGCCGCGGTGGAGGCGTCCTCCTCGCGGACCTGCCGCGCGTCCTCGGCCAGCATGCGGGCCGCGTCGAGGTCCGCCTGCGCGTCATCGGCGTGCCCCTGCGCCGTGGACTGCTTGCTGTGCGCCTCGTCCAGCGCGCGCCGGGTACTGGCCCGCGCGTCGATGTCGTCCGGCGGGTGGTTGACCGTGTCGAGCCGGCCGATGTCGGCACCGGCCGCGCGCACCGCGTCGGTGGCCGACGCCAGCCGCTCCTTGGCCTCGCGCCCCTTCTCCAGGGCGTTGTCGGCGTTGCGCTGCTGGTCGCGCAGCGAGTGCACATACGTGTCCAGGGCGCCGGCCGCCTGGTCGTAGGAGCTGTGCAGCTTGCGCACCTGGTTGGCCAGGTCGCCCAGCTTGTCCCGGAGCTTCTCCATGGACTTGCCCTCGCCCACCTGCTGGTTCTCCAGCCCGGAGACGAGGGGGAGGGCGTCACCCGCGTTGTCGGCCACGGAGCGGTAGCTGCGCGCGAGTTGTCCGAGCACCTCCGCATCACCCGGAGTCGGGTCGTCGTCGAACCCGAAGACCGATTCCCATTCGGACACCGCTGGACGCGCCATGGCCGCTTCCTCACTTTCCCTTGTCTGCTTCGCCCATGGGGCCTGATCCGGCCGGCTTCGCCGCCGGATCCGCTGCGCCGGACGTGCCGGCCGGGTCCTCGAAGCGGAACGACTCCGCGATCGCGTCGAAGACGTCGTAGAACTGCTCGGCCAGATCCACGTTGGGGGTGGAGCTGGCGAGCACCAGATAGTCCCGGCTGTTCGGCACCGGGATCAGGGTGTGCCGCATCGCGGTGGGCACCGGCTTGCCCTGGTGGTCCACGTCCTCGATCCGGCTGATCCGCCCGACCGCCCCGACATGCGGCAGCTCCGTCAACTCCACCTCGCCGGGCGGCAGTCCGGTGCCCTCGGCCGCGGTGCCCAGCTGCATGCCGGCCGCCATCACGAGGTCCGCCAGGTCCTCCGACTGCTCCTCGGGAACGGACATCCGCAGCACCACCGCCGTGGCGCTGAGCACCAGGGGGCCGCTGCTCGCCCGCAGGATCCTGAGCATTCCCGCCGCCCGCAGCGCGCCCTGCGCGTGCGCCTCGCGGGCGGTGCGCCGGGTACTGCGGATCAGCGCGTCCACCTGCTCACGGGAGAGCTGCGGGGCCTGCTTCACCTCGGACTCGATACGGCGGCGGATCGACGCGTCCCGGGTGCCCGGGTCGAGGTCGAGATGCCACCAGGAGTCGGGGAACCTCAGTGTGTAGCCGGCGGGCGCGCCCTCGGGCCGCTTCTGCGTGACCGGTTGCGTCATGACGCCTTTCCCTTCCGCACGACGTCTCCTGTCACGCGTCCTTCTTCGATTTCTCCAGCGAGGCGGCGGTGTCGTCGTCCGTCTTCGTGAAGTTCTCGGCGATCTTGTCGGTGTTCTCGGAGAACGTCTTCACGTTGTCGTGGACCCGCTCGTGACCCGCCACCCATGCCTTGTCGAACCCGTCGAGGGCCTCGGCGAGACGGGAGTCACCGGCGGCGCTCTTGAACGAGCCGGACTCGCCCGTGGCGTGGTAGAGCGTCGCGGAATTGCCGATCAGGTCCCCGATGTTCTGGAGCTCCTTGGCGGTGTCCTTCAGGTCCTGCACGGGCACGCTGATGCGCCCCATCGGTGTCTCCTCTCCTGCTCCGGCCGTCCGGCCCCGCCCTCACCGGGAGGACGGGGCCGGACCAGGCGGGGCACGTCAGCCGATGGAGCCGGACGTCTGGTCGTCGGTGTCGACGAACGCGTCGGCGACCTGCTTGATGAACTCGCTGACGCCCTGAAGGCCTTCGATCGCCTTCTCGGTCCCGTTCTTGTACTCCTCCCAGTACGGACGGAACTTGGTCTCCGAGCCGGGGGTCGCGTAGGCCGCCTCGACCATCTCGTCCATCTTGGTGTTGGCCTCGTGCAGGCTCTGCTGCATCAGTTCCTTCTGGTTCTGAAGCCAGGTCGAGGCCTCCCGCATCTCGTCCGGGCTGATGTGGATGTTGCCGCCGGCCATGCCGTTTCCTTCCCTCGCTGCGTATCGCTGCGTATCGCTGCGTATCGCCGCGGCCACCGGGGCCGCGCACACGTGGCTGTACGGGGCATCTTCCGAGGCGGTTCACGCCTGTTGCGGAACGGTGACAAAAGCGGCGGGGGTGTGGGGAGGAGCGGCCACGGGTCGTGTCATGTGTTCTCAACTACCTTACGAATGACGGTAGTTGAGATCAGCTTTCGGGCTCGTTGACCGGGATGCCGGCCGGCGGGGACCGTGCCGCCGCCCGGCCGGGGTCTCGTCAGGCCGGCAGGAACCGGGCGATCTCCAGGGCGAGGCGCAGCTCCAGGGTGCTGCCCGCGGTGGCGGCCCGGGGCAGGAGTTCCTCGGCGCGCCTGACCCGGTAGGTGACGGTGTTGCGGGCCACGTGCAGGGTGGCGGCCGCGGCGCGCAGGCTGCGCTCCTCGGCGAGGTACACCCGCAGCGTCTCGCGCAACTCCCCCACCCGGGCGCCGACGGAGGCCAGCGGGCCGAGGACGTCGTGCACGAACCAGCGGGCGTGCTCGGGGTCGGCGGTGGCCAGGGCGGCCGGCCGGACGTCGCGGTAGTCGGTCAGCCAGTCGCCGGGGGCGAGCCGGGCGACGCGTTCCGCCTCGCGTGCGCCGAGGTGGCTGCGGCGCATCCCGGCGGTGCCGTGCGCGGGCGGGCCGAGGGCGAGGCGGACGCCCGGGGCGCGGTCGCATCCGCCGCGCACCCGGTCGGCCAGGCCGGCGAGGTCGTCGGGTGCGTGCAGCCACACCCAGGCGGTGTCCGCCGTGGCGGGGACCGTCAGCGGGGATCCGGTGCCCAGGGCACGGGCCAGCGCGGCCGCCGTGTGCTGGAGCCGTTCCGCGGCGGGCACCGGGTCCTCGGTGCGCGCGCACCACAGCACGGCGGCCAGCTGGGTCCGGGTGACGTCGTGGCGCAGCAGCCGGGTCGCGGCTTCCGGGTCGACCGGGCGGGCGGCCAGCAGCGCGTCGACCGTCGCGCGGCGGGCCGCCTCGTCGCTGCCGCGCCAGCGGTCCCGCTCGGCGATGTAGGACTCGGCGATCAGACCGGCGTGGGCGTCGGCGTGGGCGAAGAGTTCCTCGGTGACCCGGCGCAGCTCGGTGAGGCGTTCGCCGGCCGGGACGTACCGCTCGACGGCCGTGGTGAGTTCCTGGGTGAGCCTGGCGTGGCCGAGCCGCACCCCGCGCAGCACCCGGTCGAGCCGCAGGCCCCGGCGCGCGAACTCGCGGCAGCTGTCCAGGGCTTCCTCGGGCAGGTGGTTGCCGTCGCCGGAGCCTTCGATGAGCAGGAGGCGCAGGGCGGCCAGCACGGTGGACTCGGTCGAGCGCCGCAGGGTGGCCAGCGGCGCCGGGCCGCCGCCGTGCTCGGGAACCTGCTCCAGGACCTCGGCGGCCATGGCGTCGGCGGTCTGCAGCCCCCACCGGACCGGCTCGGGCCCCAGCTCCGCGGCCGCGGCGCTCACCACGGCCGGTGGAATCGCCGGATCGTGGGACGGGAGGTCCGGGTCCGGGCGGAGCTGCCGGAGCCACTGGCGTGTCATGGTGTCGCCCTTCGGGTGCGTGGGGCCGGAGCCGGCCGCACCGTGTCCCGGTGCCCGACCACCCCTACCACCGCCGCCGGCCGTCAGGGGTGCGGGCCCCTGCCGCCGGTGCGGACGGGAGGGCGGGTGTCAGCTCACCGGGCGGGTACCGCGGCGAAGGCCCCGTCGAGCCCCCGCCGCAGCGCCGCCACCAGGCCGGACACCTCCTCCGGGCGGGCGGCGCCGCCGAAGACGTAGTGGTCCGGGCGCAGCAGCAGGGCGTGCTGGCCGTGGTGCGCCAGGTGGGCACGGTAGGTGCCGTCGAGGTCGACGACCTCGTCCGGCCCGGGTGCCGCGGGGTCGCCGGTGACCCGCAGGAGGCGGATGCCGAGCCGGGCGCACCAGCCGAGGGCCTCGTCGTCGAGCACGGCGCGCGGGTCCCCGGTGGCGAGCAGCGTGAAGCCGGTGCCGACGACCTGGTCGAAGAGCCCGGTGCGGCCGCGGAAGCGCACCCGGCCCTGGCAGCCGAGCTGTCCGGCCGGGCCCGCCGGCGCGCCGTCCGCCCCTTGTCGCAGCAGCCCCGCGGTGAGGATCTGCGGGGGCAGGTCCGCCAGCGGGTCCCGGCCGGCCTGCCGGTCGGCGAGCAGCCGCGCGTCGCGCAGCGCCGCGGCGTCGGGGTCGGGTTCGCAGATGATGCCGCCCAGCAGGACGGAGAGTTCGAGGGCGTGCCGCAGATGCCCGGAGCGCTCCGAGGTGTAGGTCTCCAGCAGGGCGGCGTCGGCGTCGCCGGAGAGCACGAGATCCAGCTTCCAGGTGAGGTTGGCGGCGTCCCGGATGCCGGAACACATGCCCTGCCCGGCGAAGGGCGGCATCTGGTGGGCGGCGTCACCGGCCAGCAGCAGCCGTCCCTCGCGCCACCGCTCGGCCCAGCGGGCCCGGAAGGTGTAGACGGTGTGCCGCTCCAGGGTCGCGTTGCCCGGGTGCAGGTCCCAGCCGGCCAGCAGCCGCCAGGCCATCTCCGCGCTGCCGAACTCCGCGGCCGATTCGCCGGGCAGCAGCATGAACTCCCAGCGCCGCCGGCCGGGCCCGCCGGAGACCGCGGTGGTGGGCCGGGCCGGGTCGCAGATCTGGAGGTTGCGCGGGGCGAAGACCCGGTCCCGGTCGTGCGGGAGCACGTCGAGCACCAGCCAGTCGTGCTGGAAGCCGCGGTCGGTCATCGCCGTCGTCATCCGGGAGCGGACGAAGCTGTGGGCGCCGTCGCAGCCGACGGCGTAGCGCGCCCGCAGGGTGCGCTGCCGCCGCCTCCCGTCGCGGAGCACCGGCCGGTCCCCGGCGCTCTCGGCGACGGTCAGCGCGATGCCGTCGGCGTCCTCGGTGAGGTCCACGGCCTCCCAGCCGCGCAGCACCTCGACCCCGGGGGTGCGCCGGGCCTGTGCCTCCAGGGCAGCCTCCAGCTGCGGCTGGGTGAAGAGGTTCATGGCCGGCCAGCCGGAGTGGCCGGTGTCCTCGAAGGCCAGCCGGAGCAGGGTCTCGCCCCGGCCGTTGCGCCATTCGTAGTCCGCGGCCGGTTCACTGAGGGCGGCCAGCTCGTCCGCGAGGCCCAGCGAGGCCAGGACGCGGGCGACCTCGTGGTCGAAGACCACCGCCCGGGGCAGCGGGTAGCGCTGGGGCCAGCGTTCGACGAGGCCCACCCGCCGCCCCCGCGCGCCGAGTTGGGCCGCGGTGGTCAGCCCGACCGGTCCGGCGCCGACGACGAGTACGTCATATACCTCGTACACCTCGTGGTCGTCGGGACCGGTGGCCCCGGCGGCCGGTTCGGGGCTCGCGGCGGGGTCCGTGCCGCGGCCGGCTGCGGTGTCCGTGCGGTGCTCGTTCATGTCGTCCTCCTGCCGTGCGGTGGTCAGTGCGCGTCGTGGGCGCCGGTCATCAGCGCGGCGAGATCCTCGGGCCGGAGGAAGGACGGCGGGACCGGCGGGCCCCAGCTGGAGAGCGCGCGGGCGTCCTCCCATACCCGGGGGGTCCACAGCTGGTCGTCGACGATGCAGTCCATGTCGGCGAAGTACTCGGAGAAGTTGCCCGCCGGGTCCTTGAGGTACCAGAAGAAGTTCGAGCCCATGTGGTGGCGGCCCAGGCCCCAGACGTGCCGTTCGGGGTGCCCCTCCAGCATCCGCGTCGCCCCGCGCCCGACCTCGTCGACGTCGTCGACCTGCCAGGAGGAGTGGTGCAGGAAGGGCAGCGGGGCCTGCTGCACCAGCACGTTGTGATGATCGGTGGAACACCGCAGGAAGGCCGCGCCGGGGACCAGATCGCTGACCTTGAAGCCGAGGCCCTCGGTGAAGAACCGCTGCGAGGCGGGCCGGTCGGTCGAGCCGAGCACCACATGCCCCAGCCGGCGCGGCCGGACCGGGTCCTCGCGCAGCACCGCCGGTGCCCGCCCGTCGGGCCGCTCGGCACGGCCTGGCCCGTTGTACGGCACCGGTGCGGGCGCGGCCTGCGCGAGGCGCGCTCGGACCTCGACGGTCACCGTCACCTCCGTCCCCGGATCGACCGCGCGCAGGCCGCGCCCGTCGAGGACGTACGGCAGCTCCAGGCGGTCCAGGGCGGCGCCGATCCGGCCGAGGTCATCGGCGTCGTCGGCCGCGACGACCAGTTCGTCCAGCCGGCGCCGGGCCGCGTGCACGATCCTCAGCTGTTCGCCGCCGTCGGCCGAGGCGAAGCGCCCGCGGCCCAGGGCGGTGAGCCCGAAATCGGCGTAGTAGTCGTGGGTGGCCGCGACATCGGGCACCCCCATGGTGATGCGGGCGAGACGGTGCAAGGGCATGGCAGCTCCTCGGAAGCGGAAAGCGGGGAGATCGGGGTCAGGCGCCGGGACCGTCGGGGTAGGCCGCGCCGGCGACCATCCGGTTGCGCAGCGCGCCGATACCGTCGATCCAGCTGTGCAGTTCCTCCCCGGGGGCGAGGAAGCGGCGCGGCGTACGGGCACCGCCGACCCCGGCCGGCGTGCCCGTGAAGAGCAGGTCACCGGGCAGCAGCGGGCAGATCGCGGAGAGCCGGGCGATCTGCTGCGCGACCGGGAAGACCATCCGCCCGGTGCGGGAGTCCTGCATCGTCTCGCCGTCGACGGCGCAGCCGAGCGCCAGGTCGTCGGGGTCGGCGAACTCGTCCGGGGTGACCAGGACCGGACCGGTCGGACTGAACCCGGGGAACGACTTGCCGAGCGCGAACTGCGGCGCGGGTCCCTGCAGTTGGATGTGGCGCTCCGACAGATCCTGGCCCAGGGTGAGCCCCGCGACGTGCCGCCAGGCGTCCCCGGCGGACACCCGATGGGCCCGCGCGCCGATCACGACCACCAGCTCGACCTCCCAGTCCACCCTCGCGCTGGGCAGCTCCACCGTGTCGTACGGACCGGCCAGCGACGTCGGGTACTTGGTGAAGACGGCCGGCTGGGCAGGGGTGTCGAGGCCGGACTCCTCGATGTGGTCGGCGTAGTTCAGCCCGACCGCGAACACCTGCCGCGGACGCGGCACGGGCGCACCGAGCCGGTCGTGGGCCGGCGGGATCCGCTCGCCCTCGTGCGCGGCCGGCGTCCGCGCCCACTCGCAGAACTCCGCCCAGCACGCGAAGACGGCCTGCGGATCGGCGGGGAACCGGCCGTCACTGGCCCGCTCCACATCGACGGCTCCGTCCTCGTGGACGAGTACCAGTCGGCCGTCGAGCTGTGCTGTGCGCATGACGCACTACCTCCGGGGGGAAGGGAAGGAAGGAGGAAGGGAGAGGGGAGAAGGGGGAGGAGGGGGGAGAAGGAGGAGAAGGAGGTCGGGCCTCGGGTCCCGGAGGACGCCCGGCGGCGGGCGTGCCGGAGGGCGGTCCGGGAGGGGGCGGGGCCGGAAGGTGGCCGCCCGGCCATCGTGGGACGCTCACACCCGGGCTCTGCGCCACCGCAGGCGCTGGCGGGCACCCTCATCAGTGGTAGCCGTCAGCACCAGTTCGTCCGGCCCGTGGTGGACGGCGCGCTCCAGGGTGGTCCCCACCCAGGGCCCGTAGTGGCTGGCGGCGACGCGATGACGCACCGCCCCGTCCGGCGTCCGCTCCCAGCGCCCCGCGTACGCCACGGTCCCGCCGGACACCCCCGCGGTGGTGGCCGCTTCCGCCCGCGCCCCGGCCGCGTCGGCGCCCGCCGGGTCGGTGGTCAGCAGCGCACTCATCCAGCCGTCGGCCGTGTACAGCAGCATCCCGCCGGGCCGGTCCCCCAGCGGCCGGGTCTCCCGCCCGGCCCGCTCGACCGAACACTGCACCAGGCTCCAGCCACCGACGATCTCGTCCTCGTCCACCCACGCCTCACAGGTCTCGTGCGGAAGACCCGGCCGGACCGGGCACACGGAGCACCTCGGAGCGACACCCGGCGGACCGGGCCGCGGAGCGACGAGCGCCGCCCACACCCCGAGTCCATCGCGACGACCCCCCACCGCACTCGGTCCCCGAGCCCAAAAAACCCACCACCACTTGCGCCCCGTGGCCCCCACCCGTAGCCGCAACCGAGCCGGCCGCCCCCACACACCGCCTGCCGCCGACACCTCGCGCGGTTCCACTCCGCCGCCTTCACCACCTCACGCACACACCCTGGCGAGGTCTTCCACCACCACGCTCAAGGCCCCAATGGCCGAACCGGCAGATTGCGCGAACGTGCCGCCCGGCGACGGGCTGGCTCGGGGAGGCATTGGCCCGACGAGGGGTTGGCCCGACGAGAAACCGGCCGGCGAGGGACGACAGGCCCGGTCACCGGCCTGAAAACACATCAGATGGACAGCTCTCTCCCCGACCAACTGCACCCCACCCAGGGGACATTCGGCTGCAATGTCACGCCACATGCGCAGGAAGCCGACCGAACGGGTGGTCAAGGCCGACGGAGAGAATTCAGGCGGGTCAAACCGGTGCCATAGGTGGCGGCCCGCCGGTGCGGCCCACCGATCGGACAGCCGGCTTCACAGACAACGATCTCCACGAAATGCATCAACGAGGTGACCGGCACGCGCCCGGCCGGACTTCCCCACCTCGGCGCTCAGGGGACACAGGGACTGGCCGCGCCCCCTGAGCGCGCACGCCGGAAGAACGGGTCAAAGACGCCGCAGCCAGGCAGCCGCGCCATGCCCGACGGCGAGGTAAACCAGCGCGGGAAGGGCGAAGTTGAAGAACACCCGCAGCCCTTCCGTCTTCATGATGAAGATGTCCTGCGACCAGCTCGCGAGCCAGTTGGCCACACCACGGACGAAGTCGACGAAGACATTCGCATGATTCGCGTCGAGCAGATACAGCAGGATCCACAGCCCGAGAAACCCGGCGGCGAGGTCCGCAAGACTGTGAATGATCAAGGCGAGTCGATCCGCGCCGATTCCTCTCCGGTTTCCCCGCCCACTCTCCCTGGGGTGGTAAGGGGTGGGTGGCGGAGCGGAGTAGTACGGATCGGCCGGGGCAGGCGGGTACGGCGAGGGCGCATTGCCGGGATACGGGCCGTGCCCTCCCTCATTCGGGAGCGGAGCCGTATCTCCGCCGTGGTAGGAAGAGTTTGCACTCGAACCGTATGGGCGATTTCGCGGTATGCCGTCATTGAGGTAACTCACGGTGCCGTGCTTTTCCCGCCCAATGTTTCCGAAACTCCCTTCACCGCTAATTCACATCGCTGCCCTCGGCCCACCACTTCACGGCCAACGACCGACGGCGCGGGCGGCCGGCTGGGGGGCCGCCCACGCCACGCGCGGCAACCTGAAGCGGGGGGACCGCATCATCCAGGCACCGCACGACCGAATCCGATCGGCACCCCCCACTGCGACACCCGCACCAAAACCGTCACACCCACCTACGGGGCCCCGCCTCCACCCACCCACACCCACACACGCCCCACCCCACCCCCGAAACAGCACCCAACACCCCACACACCGGACGTACCGCTCCTCCGGGTAACGCGCCGGCGCCCCACGACGCAGAACCCCATGCGGGCGCGCAATCGCCCTATCGCGATCACGGTCAGGGCGACTCCTGTGGGGGGTGGCCGCCCTGCCCGTGACCGCTCTCCCCACCCGAAATTGATCGCCCACACGCTCACCGAACGGCCGCTGTTCCGGTTCCGCGGAGCGGGCGTGCCGGCTCCGACCACATCGAGACGCCGCGGAAAGGGCGCCGAGGCCTTCTGACGGGCCGAAAGGCATCCCTCGGGGTATTTCACCGTCGGGAGTTGGTGAAATCGAAGGGCACGCGTACGCGGGAGTTGCGGGCTCCATGAAAGCTCTGGTCGCTCACCTGGACCCTCGCCATGGAACGGACATCGGGAGTCGAACCCCCGCTCTGCGCCCGGCAATCACCGTGTGTTCCGTAACGACTGCGGGACTGACCTGTGTGAACAGCGGCCGGTTTTGTGCCGCAGCCACGTAAGTGGAGTGGTTCCTTACAACAGGGAAATGCAGGTCTACCGAGGGTTGGCGCGACCTTCCTACAACGTGTCGGCAGGGTGCATATCGCGATCAGCGAGTACGGCGTGTATCCCGCGCAGCACCAACTGGAGTGGGTGGCACCGCAGCAGCCGATCCTCAACCTGGCTCGCCAGGACGCCCGCGCCCAACTTGCCACGACGGTGGCGCGCTGAGCGGAGCGCCCATGACGGGCTCGGCCAGATGAGCCACACATCAGGGTCCGGTCCGGTCCGCTCACACGCCCGCATCCGCACGGTGGAGGTACGGGCAGCCCGCCCTGCCGGCGCCCTCTTCCCGGCTGCCCCCGCGGGTCCGCCGGGCCGAGCCGCTCCCCGGCCGGGCGGGCGGCTCCGGCCGGACGCAGCCCGCAGCCCGCAGCCTGCTTTCCCGCTCCGTGTAGTTGATCATGCTGGTAGCGTCGCGATCTTGTACCACTCACCTGGAGGAAGAAGACACATGCGCTACGCCCGGACGCTGGGGACCGTTGCCTTCGCCGCGGCAGTCACCGTGCTCGCGACTGCACCCGCACAAGCGGCCACGTACACCGCGCACCCCCACTACATGAACAAGGGGAGCGCCGTGTTCAACAGCTCCACCAACACGCTCAAGGTGTGCGACAACGCCTCTGACGGCCTCAGCATCATGGTGACGATCGAGGACGACGACAACTTCTACGGCTACAACATGGCCGACGGCGGGTGCCAGACGTACAAGCCCAAGCTCCGGAACGGACAGCGGTTCGCGCTCCGGGCATTCAACGGCAAGAAGGGCAAGGCCGTTTCGGGCTCCCACGGGGCCTGGGTCTACGGGATCGTGTAACAGGCCGTACGGACCGTACGTGCGCCGCCCGGCGGGGTCCTCGAAGAGAACGGCGACGGCCCCTCATCTGCGACAAACGCACAGGTGAGGGGCGTGATCGCCATTCTTGCTTCTTCTTGCCGGGCTCACTACCGCTCCAGCCCACCTGCGTCACCGCTGGTCCGAGCCCTCGTGCGTGCCGCCCGCAGCAAGGCCCGCAAGAAGCCTTCCGACGACCCTTCTGGTGCGGATCTGGTGCGCGTGCCTAGCCGGTCCAGACACCAAACAAGGCCCAGGTCGCTGACCTGGGCCTCAACTATGGAGCGGGTGACGGGAATCGAACCCGCGCTCTGAGCTTGGGAAGCTCATGTTCTACCATTAAACTACACCCGCGTCATTCCCTCTCGCGTGGAGAGCGGAACATCGTCGCACACTCTACCCCATCGTCGCCCTGCGGTGCATTTGGCGTGCTCGGGAGGGGTGTCGGGGGTGGCGCCGGGGGGTGTGTGGCGGGTGGGGTCGGGGGTGGGATGTGGGTGCGGGGTGCGGGAGTTGAGGCGTACGGTGGGGCGTCGGAGTGCCGCCTTCGAGGGCGCCCAGTTCATCCCCTAATGTGGCTTTTGTTGTCCACGCAGTTGGGAGAGGGACTTGATGGAGCGCACCGTCGTACGTTGTGCCGAGGGCCACGTGTTCAGCACCGCTTCGTTCCCGATGCAGACCACCGACCGGCTCGGTCCCGGACGGCTGTTGCGCTGCCCGCGCTGTGCTCGGCTGCGGCACTCGGTGCCCGTCGAGTACGCGAAGCGGTAGTGAGTGAACGGAGCCATCGGCGACGGCCGGTGGTGAGCGGTGGTGCGGCGGCGAGCAGGAGAGGCCGCGGCGGCCGTGGTGAGCGGTAGCGATGTGGAGTGGAGCGAGGGCCCGGCCTCCCTGGGGAGGCCGGGCCCTCGTCGTGTGAGGGGGGTCGGGCGGGCGCGTATCCTCGTCCTCGTGCTTCTCTCAGACAAGGACATCCGGGCCGAGATCGACGCTGGTCGGGTGCGCATCGACCCCTATGACGAATCGATGGTGCAGCCGTCCAGCATCGACGTGCGGCTGGACCGCTATTTCCGGGTGTTCGAGAATCACCGCTACCCGCACATCGACCCTGCGGTCGAGCAGTGCGATCTGACCCGTGAGGTCGTGCCCGAGGGCGACGAGGCGTTCATCCTGCACCCGGGCGAGTTCGTGCTGGCCTCGACGTACGAGGTCATCACGCTGCCCGACGATCTTGCGTCCCGGCTCGAGGGGAAGAGCTCGCTGGGGCGGCTGGGGCTGCTGACGCACTCGACGGCCGGATTCATCGACCCGGGGTTCAGCGGTCACGTGACGCTGGAGCTGAGCAATGTCGCCACGCTGCCGATCAAGCTGTGGCCGGGCATGAAGATCGGGCAGCTGTGCATGTTCCGGCTGACCTCCCCGGCCGAGCACCCGTACGGCAGTGAGAAGTACGGCTCCCGCTACCAGGGGCAGCGCGGTCCGACGCCGTCCCGGTCGTTCAAGAACTTTCACCGTTCGCAGGTATGACACAGCCGCGTCGGTGCGGGGGCGCGCTCCACAGGGCGGGCGCGTGGCAGGGCGTGGACACCGAGGGTCTGAGAGAGATACGTGAGTGACGTGCGGGAGAACCTGACGTACGAGCGGTTCGGCGGGGCGATCCGCGAGCTGGCGCAGACGATCGCCGACGACGGGTACGAGCCCGACGTCGTGCTGTCGATCGCCCGCGGCGGCGTCTTCGTCGCCGGCGGTCTGGCGTACGCGCTGGACTGCAAGAACATCCACCTGGTGAATGTGGAGTTCTACACCGGGGTGGGGACCACCCTGGAGATGCCGGTCATGCTCGCGCCGGTGCCGAACGCGATCGACTTCTCGGACAAGAAGGTGCTGATCGCCGACGATGTCGCGGACACCGGCAAGACGCTCAAGCTGGTCCACGACTTCTGCCAGGGCACCGTGGCGGAGGTCCGCAGCGCGGTGATCTACGAGAAGTCGCACTCGCTGGTGAAGTGCGAGTACGTGTGGAAGCGCACGGACGAGTGGATCAACTTCCCCTGGAGCGTCGAGCCGCCGGTCGTGCGGCGCGAGGGTCAGATACTCGACGCCTGAGCCCGCGGCGGGCGGGCACCTGCCCGCGCCGCGCACGCACCCTTCCTGCACCCGATCGCCGCACTCCGCACCGGAGTCGGCGGTCGGGTGCGCTGCTGTGTGCCGGATCCGGCCAATTCCGTTCCGGGTGTTCCGTGTGGGGCCGGTGGCGACTACAACCCGCGGTAACAGCAGACCGTAGGGGAGGGTCCATGGCGCGTGCGAGACGTGGGCGGGGGGCGTTACATGGGTGGCGCGAGGGGAGAGGGCGGCGGCTGCGGGCGGTGGTGATGACCTCGGCGGCGGCGCTGACCGTGGTGTGCACCGTGGCGGCGGGTGGTGCGGCGGCCGCGCCCGGGGCCGTGGCGCGGGACCGGCCGGGCGGCGCCGCGGCCGTCGCGCCGCTGGCGCCCGGACTGGAGAAGATCCGGGCGCGGGAGGCGACGAGGCTCTACGGGGATCCGGCCGAGCGGCCGGTGGGGGAGCGGAAGACCTCGTTGATCTCGCTGGGTGACAGCGAGATCTCGGGGGAGGGCGTCGGGACGTACGAGCCGGGTACCGACGGGCCGGACAACTGGTGCCACCGCTCCCCGGACTCGGCCATCCACCGGACCGGGATCGCGGCGGACGTGACGTACAACGCCGCCTGCTCGGGTGCCGGTACCGGCAACATCGTGATCGGCGGCAGCAAGCAGTACGCCGATGAGCTGGTGCAGAGCGACAGCCTGGCGATCGCGGCCCGCAACACCCGGCTGAAGATGGTGCTCCTGGTGGCCGGCGCCAACGACGATCTGCAGTTCGGGCCGGTGATGACGGACTGCGTGGAGCGCTGGTTCCTGCTGCAGGGCACCTGCGAGCAGAAGTACCAGCCGGGCTGGCAGGCGCGGGTCGACGGGCTGGTGCCGAAGGTCGAGCGGACGGTCGGGGATCTGCGGACCGTGATGCGGGACGCGGGGTACGCCGACGGTGACTACCGGCTCGTGGTGATGTCGTATCCGAGTCCGATCGGGCCGGATGTGAAGGACAACCCGCACTATCCGGGGAAGCTGCCGGGCGGATGTACGGGATACACCTCCGACGCGGGCTGGGGGCGCAACGCCGCCGTGCCGGGGTTCGAGAAGGGGATGCGGAAGGCCGCGCTGGAGGCGGGTGCGACCTATCTGGACGCCTCCCGGCTGTTCCACGGGCACGAGGTGTGCATGGAGGACACCTGGGCCCGCGGGCTGTGGGTGAACCTCACGAATCCCTTCCCGCCGAACGCGAACTCGGTGCGGCAGTCCTTCCACCCCAACGCCCGCGGGCACGGCGCGTTCGCCTCGTGCCTGACCCAGCTGTACGCGTCGGGGCTGCGGGAGGCGGGCTGCGCGGATTCGGCGAGCACCGGGGGGCCGACGCTGTACGCCGGCGCCTGGGACGAGGCCTACGGGCCGCTGAAGAACGCGGCCACGGGCACCTGTGTGGACGCGACCGGCGGCGCGAGCGCCAACGGGACCGTGGTCGGCGGCTGGGACTGCCACGGCGGGCGCAACCAGGGCTGGTGGTACGACCCCGAGCGGCGGTCGGTGCACGTGGAGCTGACCCAGGACCGGTGCCTGGACGTGCCCGGTGCCCGGTACGAGGCGGGGGCCGGTCTGGTGCTGTGGAACTGCTCGGGCGCGGCCAACCAGGAGTTCGTACGGACCGGCGGCACGATCCGGCCGGCCGCCGCGCCGTCGCTGTGCCTGACGCTGGGTGCGGCGAAGGAACCGCTGCGGCTGCGGGCGTGTGACGGGTCGGACGGGCAGCGGTTCGCGTAGGACGCGGGGCCTGCCCCTGGGGGATGCCCGTACGGCGAAGGGCCCGCTCCGGAGTGTGCGTGCTCCGGGGCGGGCCCCTCGCCCGTGGCCGGTACGGCGTTACCGCGTGCCGAGCGTCACAGCGTGCCGAGCTTCAGCAGGGCGAGCAGGGCGACCAGCTGGATCGCGGAGGCGCCGAGCGCCTTGGGCCAGGGCAGGTCGTGCGACTTGCTCACCATGGTGGTGAGCAGATAGCCGGTGGCGAGCCAGGTCAGCCAGCCCAGGACCTGCACCAGGGTGCTGTCGCCGCCGAGGAACATGGCGAAGAGCAGCCGGGGCGCGTCCGTGATCGTCATGATCAGCATGGCCAGGCCGATGGTCGGCTGCCAGGCGCCGTCACCGCCGAGCTGGCGGGCCATGGTGTGGGTGACCGTGCCCAGGATCAGGCTGCCGATGATGAACATCACCGCGGTGATCAGCACCCAGGGGATGCTGTTGGACAGCGTGGCGTTCAGCACGTCCTCGCGGGCCTTGTCGAAGCCGAAGACCGCGAGCAGGCCGTAGATGAAGGTGACGAGGAGGGCGGGGGCCCAGACCGCGTGGTCGCGCATCTGCCAGAACGTGGCGTCGGGGCGCAGCACGATGCCGGACAGCAGCTGCTTCCAGTGCAGCTTGGGGCCGGCCGGCGGTGCGCTGGTCCGGCCCGCGCGGTAGGTGCCGCTGTCCGCGTACGCGCCGTCGGGTCCGTTGTCGTATCCGCCCGGCTGCGTGCCGTAGGCGTCCGGCGCCTCGCCGACGCTGAACTGCTGGGTGTGACCCGGGTTGTTGTCGTTCGTGTACGGCGCGTAGGACTGCTGGGGGTGGTAGCCGCCGTCGCCGAAGTACTCGGGCTCGCCGTGCTGCCCGTGCGGCTGCGGCTGCTGTCCGCCGTACTGCTGCGGCGCCTGCTGCCACTGCCCGTGCGGTGGTGGGGGCTGCTGCCCGTACGGCCCTTGCTGTCCGTACGGGGCCTGCTGCCCCTGCTGCCCTTGCTGTCCGTTCTGCGCGGGGCGGGCATCCCGTCCGCGACCCATCCTGAATCCAGCCACGTACTCGAAAGTACCTGGTCCGCGCGGATCGGGTGGCGGAGCAGGGGCATCGGGGCGGGGTTTGCTGCTGACCTGTGACATCCCCTAGGGGGTTCCCCGAGGGGGAACCGGGGCGGTGGCGGGCGTCCAGCGGAGGGTGAGCTGCGGCAGGTTCTCCATGTTGCCGCTGCCGTCGTCGGTGGCCATGACGCGGAAGCCGTGGTGGGCGTAGAACGCCCGGGCCCGGGTGTTGAGTTGGAAGACGTGCAGGGACAGGCCGGCCGGGCGGTGGCGCCGGGCCGCGGCGAGCAGCCGGCTGCCGATGCCGGCACGGAGCACGTCCGGGCGCAGATAGAGCTGGTCGAGCAGCTCGCCTCGGACGCTGGCGTAGCCGAGGATCTCCGCGCCACGGGCGGCGACGACGGTGTGACACTGCGGCAGCACGATCTCCCGGATCCAGCGGGTGACCTCGTCGTGCGTACGGCGCTGCGGTGGCAGATACGGCATGGTGGCCTGCCGCGATGCCAGGTGGACGGCGGCTATCGCCGGGGCGTCGACGGGCAGGGCGAGCCGGATGGCCAGCGGCGGGGCGGGGGCGGCAGCGGGTGGGCCGCCGGTGCTGAGGTGCATGCGCGTGTTCACTTTCATGGTCACGTTCGTGCCGGTGCCGGTGCCGGGGGTGCCGAGGCCGGTGCCGTCGGCGGCGCCGGTGTCCGGATCGCTGCCGGTGGCCGTGCCTGTGCCCGGACCGGCGTGGGAGCCCGCATTGTCCATGCCGTCATGGTCGGGTCGCGCCTCGGGGGCGGGCAACTGCATTGTTCACGGGGCCGATTGGCGGGGTGCTGACGGCGGGTCGGCCGGCCCGTGAACGGTGGCGGTCGTGCGCCCACGGCCACCGCGGGCCTGAGTGGTGGTCATGAACCGCTCAGGGAGCGGTGAAGTCCGCCGTGGTGAACGAGAGGGCGGGCTTCGGGGCGGGGCCCGACGGGCCGCCGGGGTACACCGTCACCCTGTCGTGGGTGTGGCCGCGCCGGGTCAGCAGCACGAGATCGGCACGGTGGTCGCCGTCGAAGTCGTCGAGGGCGAGGACCGTGGAGCGCGAGCCGCCCGTCCCGGGGAGGCGGGGCACCGTGAGGCGGTGCACGGCGGTGGACAGCCCCTTCGCGGAGCCGGCGAGGAAGGCGGGGCGGGCGCCGCCTATGACGAGGTCGGTGTAGCCGTCGCCGGTCACCTCGGCGGCGGCGAGGGTGGGCGTGCCGCCGGTGTCCGTACGGACCGTGCCTGGGCGGCCGGCGACGGACAGCAGGCCGTTGGGGCCGGCGGTGACCGCCGTCGCGCCCCGGCCGCCGACGGAGAAGCGGCCGAAGACCGTGGCGTACCCGGGCGGATAGGCGGCCGGGCCCGCACGGAGCGGACCCCGGGGGCCGCCGAGCGCCAGACGGCTGCGGGCCGTGCGGCCGGGGCCGGCGGCGCGCACGAGGAGGTCGTCGGCGCCGTCGTGATCGAGGTCGGCGGCGGCGGAGAGGGGGGCCGCGGGGGCCAGGGCGGTACCGGGGACGGCGACCGGTGCGCCGGCCGCCTCGGGGGCGCCGGAGCGGGTGAACGGGCCGCGGAGGTAGCTGATCCGGGGGCCGGAGGCGGTGACGGCCAGATCCTGGGCGCCGTCCCCGTCGAAGTCGCCGCAGACGGGCTGGTCGGGCCATTCGTTGCCGAAGCGGGCCCGGGCGGGGATGCGCAGCCGCACGGAACGGGCCGCGCCGAGGCCCCGCGGCGAGCCGAAGAGGAGCTGGACGGGGACGGGCGGGCGGCCGATGCCGTCGTACGGCGGGTCGGTGGTGACGACGAGGTCGCTGAAGCCGTCCCGGTCGAGATCGCAGACGGTCTCGGCCTCGAAGGAGGCGGGCACGGTGGCGCCGGTGGGCGCGGCGTTGCGGGCCGGGGTGAGCAACTCCCGGGTGGCCGGGGCGAGTCCGTGCGCCGAGCCGTAGACGATGCCGATGCCCGGGTCGTCGTCATGGCCGCCGGCGGGCGCCAGCAGGCTGTCGACGACGAGATCGGGGTGGCCGTCCCCGTTGAAGTCCGGGTCGGTGGTGCTGCCGTGGCCGGCGGGGACGGCGCGCGCGGCGGGCAGCGAGGAGGCGCGGTGCCGGGCGGCGGGACGGCCGGCACCGGAGGAACCGAACGGATGGCAGGAGCTGAGGAGCAGGGCGAGCGCGAGCCCGCACCCCGCCGCCACCGCGGACCGTCCTCGCATGCCGTCCCCACCCCGTTCACTCACGCTGTCGTCGTGGCGTGCTTCGCCGCCCCTGATGCTCCCCGGCCGGCGGCCGTCCCGCAACGCCGGTCGCGGGCCTGTGGAAAACGCCGGCGGCCGGCCCCGTACAGCTACGGGACCGGCCGCCGGCCTGTGCGTTCACCGGGCGGCTACTGCACCGGCTCCGGCTCGGGGGCGTCCTTGGGCTCCTCGTCGCCCGCGGGGTCGACGGGGGTCCTGACGGAGTCCAGCAGCAGCTGGGCGACGTCGACGACCTGGATGGATTCCTTCGCCTTGCCGTCGTTCTTCTTGCCGTTGACCGAGTCGGTCAGCATGACGAGGCAGAAGGGGCAGGCGGTCGAGACGATGTCGGGGTTGAGCGACAGGGCCTCGTCGACGCGCTCGTTGTTGATGCGCTTGCCGATGCGCTCTTCCATCCACATCCGGGCGCCGCCGGCGCCACAGCAGAAGCCGCGCTCCTTGTGGCGGTGCATCTCCTCGTTCCGCAGGCCCGGCACCTTGGCGATGATCTCGCGCGGCGGCGTGTAGACCTTGTTGTGGCGGCCCAGGTAGCAGGGGTCGTGGTAGGTGATCAGACCCTCCACCGGCGTGACGGGGGTCAGCTTGCCCTCGTCGACGAGGTGCTGGAGCAGCTGGGTGTGGTGGATGACCTCGTACTCGCCGCCCAGCTGGGGGTACTCGTTCGCGATCGTGTTGAAGCAGTGCGGGCAGGTCGCGACGATCTTCTTCGAGGACTTCGGCTTCCTGGTCGACTCGTCCTCGTCATCCTCACCGAAGGCCGCGTTCAGCGTGGCCACGTTCTCCGCGCCGAGCTGCTGGAAGAGGAACTCGTTGCCCAGGCGGCGCGGCGAGTCACCGGTGCACTTCTCGTCGCCGCCCATGATCGCGAACTTCACGCCCGCGATGTGGAGCAGCTCGGCGAAGGCCTTGGTGGTCTTCTTGGCGCGGTCCTCCAGGGCGCCGGCGCAGCCGACCCAGTACAGGTACTCGACCTCGGTGAGGTCCTCGACGTCCTGGCCGACGACCGGAACCTCGAAGTCGACCTCCTTGGTCCACGCCAGACGCTGCTTCTTGGCCAGGCCCCAGGGGTTGCCCTTCTTCTCCAGGTTCTTCAGCATCGTGCCCGCCTCACTGGGGAAGCTGGACTCGATCATCACCTGGTAGCGACGCATGTCGACGATGTGGTCGATGTGCTCGATGTCGACCGGGCACTGCTCGACGCAGGCGCCGCAGGTGGTGCAGGACCACAGGACGTCGGGGTCGATGACGCCGTTCTCTTCGAGGGTGCCGATCAGCGGGCGCTCGGCCTCGGCCAGCGCGGCGGCGGGAACGTCCTTGAGCTGCTCCTCGCTCGCCTTCTCCTCGCCCTCCATCGTCTTGCCGCCGCCGGCCAGCAGATACGGGGCCTTGGCGTGCGCGTGGTCGCGCAGCGCCATGATCAGCAGCTTCGGCGACAGCGGCTTGCCGGTGTTCCAGGCCGGGCACTGCGACTGGCAGCGGCCGCACTCGGTGCAGGTGGAGAAGTCGAGGATGCCCTTCCAGGAGAAGTGCTCGATCTGCGAGACGCCGAACTGGTCGTCCTCGCCCGGGTCCTCGAAGTCGATCTCCTTGCCCTCGCTGGTCATCGGCTGGAGCGCGCCCAGCGCCACGTCACCGGACGCCTCGCGCTTGAACCAGATGTTGGGGAAGGCCAGGAAGCGGTGCCAGGCGACGCCCATGTCGGTCTTGAGGGCGACCGTGATCATCCAGATGAAGGAGGTCGCGATCTTGATCCCCGCGACGAGGTAGGTGAGGTTCTGGATCGCGGTGAGGCCGAGTCCCTTGAAGGCCAGGATCAGCGGGTACGAGGCGAAGAACCCGATCTCGTAGTGGTCCACACCGTGCTGGACGCCCTCCAGGGCGCGCAGCGTCATGATGCACACGCCGACGATGAGGATGACGGCCTCGACGAAGTACGCCTGGCCGAAGTTGGAGCCCGTGAAGCGGGACTTGCGGCCCGCCTTGCCGGGCTTGCTCAGCTGGCGGATGACGATCAGGGTCACGATGCCCAGCGTCGTCGTCAGGCCGAGGAACTCGACGAAGATCTCGTACGGCAGCCAGTCGCCGATCAGCGGGATCAGCCAGTCCGCCTGGAAGAGCTGGCCGATGGCGTTGACGATCGTCAGCAGCAGGGAGAAGAAGCCCACGGCCACGAACCAGTGCGCCACGCCGACGACGCCCCAGCGGTTCATCCGGGTGTGGCCGAGGAACTCCTTGGCCACGGTGACCGTGCGGCGCGTCGGATCGTCCGTCCGGGTGCCGGCGGGCACCGGCTGACCCAGCCGCACGAAGCGGTAGATCTGCAGGATGGCGCGGCCGAACAGGGCGACGCCGACCGCGATTAGGACCAGCGACACAATGATCGCGGCGAGTTGCATGGGTGGCTCCTCGAACCTGCGAGAGCGGAAAACTGAGCGGAACTACTAAGCGGTAACTTTTCGGGTCTGCGCTGAGGTTACCCATTCTCCCGTGCCCCATGAAGCCGCCCGGCCGGTGATCTGCGTCGCGAAGGCAACCCTCTGTGGCCCTGCGGGCGTCTCCGTGGAGACGTAGTGACGATAAGCGCCACATAAAACTTGAGCGCCACCGACTCACGTCTGTTGACAGGCTTTCTTCCGTGCTGCACTGTTGAGCCTGTTCCACTCAAGTCAGCTGGAGGAATTGAAATGGCACGTGCGGTCGGCATCGACCTGGGCACGACGAACTCCGTCGTCAGTGTTCTCGAAGGCGGTGAGCCCACCGTCATCACCAACGCCGAGGGCGCCAGGACCACGCCGTCCGTCGTCGCCTTCGCCAAGAATGGCGAGGTGCTGGTCGGCGAGGTCGCGAAGCGCCAGGCGGTCACCAACGTCGACAGGACCATCCGGTCGGTCAAGCGCCACATGGGCACCGACTGGAAGATCGACATCGACGGCAAGGGCTTCAACCCGCAGCAGATGAGCGCCTTCATCCTGCAGAAGCTCAAGCGCGACGCCGAGTCGTACCTCGGGGAGAAGGTCGTCGACGCGGTCATCACCGTTCCGGCCTACTTCAACGACTCCGAGCGTCAGGCCACCAAGGAGGCCGGCGAGATCGCGGGCCTGAACGTCCTGCGCATCGTCAACGAGCCCACCGCCGCGGCTCTGGCCTACGGCCTGGAGAAGGACGACCAGACCATCCTGGTCTTCGACCTCGGTGGCGGCACCTTCGACGTCTCGCTGCTGGAGATCGGCGACGGTGTCGTCGAGGTGAAGGCCACCAACGGTGACAACCACCTCGGTGGTGACGACTGGGACCAGCGCGTCGTCGACTACCTGGTCAAGCAGTTCCAGAACGGCCACGGCGTCGACCTGGCCAAGGACAAGATGGCGCTCCAGCGCCTGCGTGAGGCCGCCGAGAAGGCGAAGATCGAGCTGTCGTCCTCCACGGAGACGACGATCAACCTTCCCTACATCACCGCCTCCGCCGAGGGCCCGCTGCACCTGGACGAGAAGCTCACCCGCTCGCAGTTCCAGCAGCTCACCTCGGACCTCCTGGACCGCTGCAAGACGCCGTTCCACAACGTGATCAAGGACGCGGGTATCAACCTGTCCGAGATCGACCACGTGGTCCTGGTCGGCGGCTCGACCCGTATGCCGGCCGTCGCCGAGCTGGTCAAGGAGCTGACCGGCGGCAAGGACGCCAACAAGGGCGTCAACCCGGACGAGGTCGTCGCCATCGGCGCCACCCTCCAGGCCGGTGTCCTCAAGGGTGAGGTCAAGGACGTCCTCCTGCTGGACGTCACCCCGCTGTCCCTCGGTATCGAGACCAAGGGCGGCATCATGACCAAGCTCATCGAGCGCAACACCACGATCCCGACCAAGCGGTCCGAGATCTTCACGACGGCCGAGGACAACCAGCCGTCCGTGCAGATCCAGGTCTACCAGGGCGAGCGCGAGATCGCGGCGTACAACAAGAAGCTCGGGATGTTCGAGCTGACCGGTCTGCCGCCGGCCCCCCGCGGGGTCCCGCAGATCGAGGTCTCCTTCGACATCGACGCCAACGGCATCATGCACGTGACCGCGAAGGACCTGGGCACGGGCAAGGAGCAGAAGATGACCGTCACCGGCGGCTCCTCGCTGCCGAAGGACGAGGTCGACCGGATGCGCCAGGAGGCCGAGCAGTACGCGGACGAGGACACCAAGCGCCGCGAGGCCGCCGAGACCCGCAACCAGGCCGAGCAGCTCGTCTACCAGACCGAGAAGTTCCTCAAGGACAACGAGGAGAAGGTCCCGGGCGAGGTCAAGACCGAGGTCGAGGAGGCCCTCACCGAGCTGAAGGAAAAGCTCAAGGGTGAGTCCGCCGAGGGCGACAACACCGCCGAGATCCGCACGGCCACCGAGAAGGTCGCCGCCGTCTCGCAGAAGCTGGGCCAGGCCATGTACGCCGACGCCCAGGGTGCCGCCGGTGCCGCCGGTGCCGAGGGCGCCGAGCAGGCCAAGGCCGACGCCGCCGATGACGTGGTGGACGCCGAGATCGTCGACGACGAGAAGCCGAAGAAGGATGGTGCCGCGTGACGGAGGAGACCCCGGGCTTCGACGAGAAGCCCGACGTCCCTTCCGACGCCGCTCCCGAAGACGCGGCGCAGGCCGAGTCCGCCGACAAGGCGGGCTCGGCCCCGGCCGGGGACGTAACGGACATAGCGCTCCAGGCGCAGCTGGACCAGGTGCGTACGGCGCTCAGCGAGCGCACGACGGACCTCCAGCGGCTCCAGGCGGAGTACCAGAACTACCGCCGTCGGGTGGAACGGGACCGGGTGACGGTCAAGGAGATCGCCGCGGCGAACCTCCTGTCCGAACTCCTTCCCACCCTCGACGACGTCGGCCGTGCGCGTGAGCACGGCGAGCTGGTCGGCGGCTTCAAGTCGGTGGCCGAGTCGCTGGAGACCGTGGTCGCCAAGCTGGGTCTGCAGCAGTTCGGCACGGAGGGCGAGCCCTTCGACCCGACGATCCACGAAGCGCTGATGCACTCGTACGCACCGGACGTCACCGAGACGACGTGCGTGGCGATCCTGCAGCCCGGGTATCGCATCGGTGAACGAACGATCCGCCCCGCGCGGGTCGCCGTCGCCGAGCCGCAGCCGGGTGCCCAGGGCACCAAGTCCGGATCCGATGACGACTCACCGGGTGCCAAGGCTTCGGACGAGGAGAACGGTGGCCCGGACGAGGGCTGACGTGAGCGCAGACAGGAAAACCGTGCGGGAGGAGGGACGTCGGGGATGAGCACCAAGGACTTCGTCGAGAAGGACTACTACAAGGTCCTCGGCGTCCCGAAGGACGCCACCGAAGCGGAGATCAAGAAGGCGTACCGCAAGCTCGCCCGCGAGTTCCACCCGGACGCCAACAAGGGCGACGCCAAGGCCGAGGAGCGCTTCAAGGAGATCTCCGAGGCCAACGACGTCCTGGGCGACAGCAAGCGCCGCAAGGAGTACGACGAGGCGCGGGCGCTGTTCGGCAACGGCGGGTTCCGGCCGGGACCCGGCGGGGGCGGCGGCAACTTCAACTTCGACCTGGGTGACCTCTTCGGGGGCGGCCAGGGAGGCCAGGGCGGCGGCGGTTTCGGCGGCGGCCTGGGCGATGTCTTCGGCGGCCTGTTCAACCGCGGCGGGGCCGGTCCGCGCACCCACGCGCGCCGCGGCCAGGACATCGAGTCCGAGGTGACGCTCAGCTTCACCGAGGCGGTCGACGGGGCCACGGTCCCGCTGCGGATGTCCAGCCAGGCGCCGTGCAAGGCGTGTTCGGGCACCGGCGACAAAAACGGTACGCCGCGGGTCTGCCCGACCTGCGTCGGCACCGGCCAGGTCAGCCGGGGCGCGGGCGGTGGCTTCTCGCTCACCGACCCGTGCGCCGACTGCAAGGGCCGGGGCCTGATCGCCCAGGACCCCTGTGAGGTCTGCAAGGGCAGCGGGCGCGCCACCAGTGCCCGCACGATGCAGGTGCGTATCCCGGCGGGCGTCTCCGACGGGCAGCGCATCCGGCTGCGCGGCAAGGGCGCCCCGGGCGAGCAGGGCGGTCCGGCCGGCGATCTGTACGTGGTCGTGCATGTCGACGCCCACCCCGTCTTCGGCCGCAAGGGCGACAACCTCACCGTCACGGTGCCGGTCACCTTCCCGGAGGCCGCGCTCGGCGGTGAGGTCAAGGTGCCGACGCTGGGCGGCCCGCCGGTGACGCTGAAGCTGCCGGCCGGCACCCCCAACGGACGCACCATGCGGGCCCGCGGCAAGGGAGCGACCCGCAAGGACGGCACCCGAGGTGATCTGCTGGTCACCATCGAGGTGCTGGTCCCCGGTGACCTCAGCGACCGGGCCAAGGCGTCGCTGGAGTCGTATCGCGAGGCGACCGCGGGCCCGGACCCGCGGGCGGAGCTGTTCCAGGCCGCGAAGGGAGCATGAGATGGACAGCCGGGGCGGGCAGCGTCGTAACCCGTATGAACTGACCGAAGAGTCGCCGGTATACGTCATCTCCGTCGCGGCCCAGCTCTCCGGGCTGCATCCGCAGACCCTCCGGCAGTACGACCGGCTGGGGCTGGTCTCGCCCGACCGCACGGCCGGGCGGGGCCGCCGCTATTCGGCCCGGGACATCGAACTGCTCCGTACGGTGCAGCAGTTGTCCCAGGACGAGGGCATCAACCTCGCCGGCATCAAGCGCATCATCGAGCTGGAGAACCAGGTCGCGGCCCTGCAGCAGCGGGTCGTCGAGCTCCAGGGCGCCCTGGAGGGCGCGGCCAGCACGATGCAGCAGCGGGAGGCGGCGGTGCACGCCTCCTACCGGCGCGATCTGGTGCCGTATCAGGATGTGCAGCAGACCAGCGCGCTGGTGGTCTGGCGGCCCAAGCGGTCCGAGTAACGGGCCGGCCGGGCGGCCGTCCGGAGCGAGAAGTGGCGAAGGGCCGGGGAGACCCGGCCCTTTCCGCTGTGCGGGGGCGGTTCAGCGGCCGCTGTATCCGGCGGTCGGCATGGACAGCCGCCGGTGCACGTGGGACTTCATCGCGAGGGTGTAGACCGGCTCGTCGAGGTCCGCGGTCTCCAGCCGGACGCCGGCCGCGGCGCACCGGGCGCTGAACTCGTCGGCGCCGTGGATGGCGTTCTCCAGCGCCCGCCGGTTGGGCGCCACGAACACGTCGACCAGGCCCTCCTCGACGTCCCGCCACAGCGCGCCGTGGTCGGCGCGCAGCTGGTGCAGGCTCAGGCGGCAGGTGAGGTGGTACGCACGGGCCGCCGCCCACCGGGTGCACATGTCGTGCTGGCCGCGGTCGTCGACCAGAAACGGATCCTCGTCCAGCTCGGACAGCGGCATCAGGCAGGCGATCGCCGTGACTCGGACCGAGTTCATCGTGCCCTCCGGGGCGTGGCGACTGTGGGGGCGACGATACCCCCGTGGGCGGTCCGTGGTGGAGGGGCTGTACCGGGTGGAGAGGCGTATCCGCAGGCGTGGCAGATCTTCCAGCCGTCCTGATTGACGGCGAGCTGCCCGCCGCAGCGCGGACACAGCTCGGCCCGGGGCCGCGGCGGGGCGGGGCCGGGGTGGTGCGCAGCGGTCGTCATGGAGCGAGGGGCCGGCGCCATGCGGCGCTCAGGCCCGGCCCATGGCCCGGGTCACCGCGATCTCGATCATGACGCGGTCGGGGTTGGGGGCCGGCGTCCGGCCGTACCGCTCGGCATAGCGGCGCACCGCGTCGGCCACCGACTCGGCGTCCGTGCGCACCCGCGCCCGGCCCTCCAGCGTCGCCCAGCGCCCCTTGTCGACCTGGCAGACGGCCACCGCGGCACCGTCCGCGCCGGCGGCGAGGACGTTCTTGACCTTGGTGCTGTCCTTGCGGGTGATGATCCGCGCGATCCGCTGCCCGGCGTCGTAGGTGACGCCCACGGGGACGACGTGCGGGGTGCTGTCCGGGCGGGGGGTGGTGAGCGTCGGCATCAGATACTCGCCCCAGAAGGCGAGATAGTCCGGGCTGAGGGCGCTGAGGTCGTGGGCCATGGGGGCAAGCGTAGTTCGCGGCCGTGCGGCGGCCCGGGCCCGGCGGTGGCCGGCGGGTGACGGCGGGTGCGCCGGGGGTCGCTCACGGAGAGCGGGCGCGCCGGGCGGGGGCCGGCACTCCCGAAAGAGCCTTGAGTGCACTAGACTCAACTTATCGCATGCCGGTGTGAGCAGGAAGCGTCGGGACCGGGCGCCGGGCCGGGCGACGAGGCTGTTCAGGACGAGTCGAGGAGGATCACGCGCACGTGGACGCCGAGCTGACCAACAAGAGCCGGGAGGCGCTGAGCGCCGCCAATGAGCGGGCGGTCACCGCCGGGCATGCGGACATGACGTCCGCGCATCTCCTGCTCGCGCTGCTGTCCGGGCAGGACAACGAGAACATCATGGATCTGCTGTCCGCCGTCGAGGCGGACGCCGCGGCCCTGCGCAACGGGGCCGAGCGGCAGCTCGCGGCGCTGCCCAGCGTGCAGGGCTCGACGGTCGCGCCGCCGCAGCCGGACCGCGATCTGCTCTCCGCCATCGCGGACGCCACCCAGCGCGCCAAGGAGCTCGGGGACGCCTATGTCTCCACCGAGCACCTCCTGATCGGCATCGCGGAGAAGGGCGGGCGGACCGGCGCCCTGCTGGCCCAGCAGGGCGCCTCCGCCAAGAAGCTGCTGGCCGCCTTCGAGGCCAGCCGCGGCGGGCAGCGGGTGACCAACGCCGACCCGGAGGGCACGTACAAGGCGCTGGAGAAGTTCGGCACGGACTTCACCGCGGCCGCCCGCGAGGGCAAGCTCGACCCGGTCATCGGCCGGGACCACGAGATCCGCCGTGTGGTGCAGGTGCTCTCCCGCCGTACCAAGAACAACCCGGTGCTGATCGGCGAGCCGGGCGTCGGCAAGACCGCCGTCGTCGAGGGGCTGGCGCAGCGGATCGTCAAGGGCGACGTGCCCGAGTCGCTGCGCAACAAGCGGCTGGTCGCGCTGGACCTGGGGGCGATGGTCGCGGGCGCCAAGTACCGCGGTGAGTTCGAGGAGCGGCTGAAGACCGTCCTGGCGGAGATCAAGTCCAGCGAGGGCCAGATCATCACCTTCATCGACGAGCTGCACACGGTCGTCGGCGCGGGCGCCGGCGGCGACTCGTCCATGGACGCCGGCAACATGCTCAAGCCGATGCTGGCCCGTGGTGAGCTGCGCATGGTCGGCGCCACCACGCTCGACGAGTACCGCGAGCGGATCGAGAAGGACCCGGCGCTGGAGCGGCGCTTCCAGCAGGTGCTGGTCGCCGAGCCGACCGTCGAGGACACCGTGGCCATCCTGCGCGGACTCAAGGGCCGCTACGAGGCCCACCACAAGGTGCAGATTGCGGACTCCGCGCTGGTCGCCGCCGCCTCCCTCTCCGACCGCTACATCACCTCCCGGTTCCTGCCCGACAAGGCCATCGACCTGGTCGACGAGGCCGCCTCCCGGCTCCGGATGGAGATCGACTCCTCGCCCGTGGAGATCGACGAGCTCCAGCGCGCGGTCGACCGGCTCAAGATGGAGGAGCTGGCGCTGCGCAACGAGACCGACGCCGGCTCCGTCCAGCGCCTGGAGAAGCTGCGCAAGGACCTCGCCGACAAGGAGGAGGAGCTGCGCGGTCTGACCGCCCGCTGGGAGAAGGAGAAGCAGAGCCTCAACCGCGTCGGCGCGCTCAAGGAGAAGCTCGACGAGCTGCGCGGGCAGGCCGAGCGCGCCCAGCGCGACGGCGACTTCGACACCGCCTCCAAGCTGCTCTACGGCGAGATCCCGGGCCTGGAGCAGGAGCTGGAGGAGGCGGCCGCCGCCGAGGCCGAGCAGGAGGCGTCCAAGGAGTCCATGGTCAAGGAGGAGGTCGGGCCCGACGACATCGCGGACGTGGTGGGCGCCTGGACCGGCATCCCGGCCGGCCGGCTGCTGGAGGGCGAGACGCAAAAGCTCCTGCGGATGGAGGAGGAGCTGGGCCGGCGGCTGATCGGCCAGACCGAGGCCGTCCGGTCGGTCTCCGACGCCGTACGCCGCACCCGCGCCGGCATCGCCGACCCCGACCGCCCCACCGGCTCCTTCCTCTTCCTCGGCCCCACGGGTGTCGGCAAGACCGAGCTGGCCAAGGCCCTCGCGGACTTCCTCTTCGACGACGAGCGGGCGATGGTCCGCATCGACATGTCGGAGTACGGTGAGAAGCACAGCGTCGCGCGGCTGGTCGGCGCGCCGCCCGGCTACGTCGGCTACGAGGAGGGCGGCCAGCTCACCGAGGCGGTCCGCCGCCGTCCGTACTCCGTCGTGCTGCTGGACGAGGTGGAGAAGGCCCACCACGAGGTCTTCGACGTCCTGCTGCAGGTCCTCGACGACGGGCGGCTCACCGACGGCCAGGGCCGCACGGTCGACTTCCGCAACACCATCCTCATCCTGACCTCCAACCTCGGCTCGGGCTTCCTGATGGACCCGCTGCTCAAGGAGGACCAGAAGCGGGAGAAGGTGCTGGAGACGGTCCGGGCCTCCTTCCGGCCCGAGTTCCTCAACCGCCTCGACGACGTGGTCGTCTTCCACCCGCTCGGCACCGACCAGCTCCAGCGGATCGCCCGGATCCAGCTGGACCACCTCCAGCGCCGCCTCGGCGACCGCCGGCTGACGCTGGACGTCACCGACCGCGCCCTGACCTGGCTCGCCTGGCTCGGCCAGGAACCGGCGGCCGACGCCCCGGCCCCGGACATGTCCTACGGCGCCCGTCCGCTGCGCCGCCTGGTCCAGACGGCCATCGGCGACCCGCTCGCCCGCGCGATCCTCTCCGGCGAGGTGCTCGACGGGGACACCGTGCGGGTGGACGTGGACGGCGACCAGCTGTCGGTGGAGCCGGTGGGGCACGCGGCGGGCTGAGCGGGGCGCCGCGGCGCCGGGGCCCGGCCCCCGTGCCCCGGGCCCGGGCTCCGGGCCGCACCGGCGGGGTGCGCCGCCGCGCCGCGCCGCGGGGCCCTCACGGCCGGCCGGTGCGGACCGGCCGCCCGCCCGCGGGCGTGGCCCGGGCGACGGCCCGCCCGTATCCGTCTCGTCCCGGGTTGCCAGTACGGGGCGGATGTGGGGGAGGATGGCAGGGACCATACGAAGGGAATTCCACGGTGAGCATCGACCCGTCCTCGATTCCGAATTTCGGGGGCCAGCCCGAACCCGAGCCCTCGGGGCCTGAGGGTCCCGTCGTGCCTGACCAGGACCTGGTCAAGCAGCTCCTCGACCAGATGGAGCTGAAGTACGTCGTCGACGAGGAGGGTGACCTCGCCGCTCCGTGGGAGCAGTTCCGCACGTACTTCATGTTCCGGGGCGAGGAGGAGCAGCAGATCTTCTCCGTCCGTACGTTCTACGACCGCGCCCACGGCATCGACGACAAGTCGAAGCTGCTGGAGGCGATCGACGACTGGAACCGCCGGACGCTGTGGCCCAAGGCCTACACCCACACCCATGACGACGGCACGGTCCGTCTGATCGGTGAGGCATCGATGCTGATCGGCACCGGTGTTTCGCTCGAACACTTCGTGTCGAGCACGGTCAGCTGGGTTCGCGCCTCGATCGAATTCGACAAGTGGATCGTCGAGCAGCTCGGCCTGGAGGCCGAGATCGAAGGCGACTCCGACGAGAAGCCGGGCGACGACGAGGCCTGAGTCCCCGTCCGCAGTGCGGCTGCGCGGGCCCCGGAGCTTTCGGCTCCGGGGCCCGCGTCGTCATGTGTGCGGCTCTGTCGCTCAGAGCTTCTGCAGCCGGTCGGCCGCCTCGCGCAGGACGTCCACGCCCTTGCAGAACGCGAAGCGGACGTAGGGCGCGCCCTCGTCCTTGTGGTCGTAGAACACGGCGTTGGGGATGGCGACGACACCGGCGCGCTCGGGCAGGGCGCGGCAGAAGGCGAAGCCGTCGTCGTGGCCCAGGGGGCGGATGTCGGTGGTGATGAAGTAGGTGCCGGAGGGGGTGAAGACGCGGAAGCCGGCGTCGGCCAGTCCGCGTGCCAGGACGTCCCGCTTGGTGCGCAGGTCCTCGCGCAGGCCGCTGTAGTAGCTGTCCGGCAGGGCGAGCGCCTCGGCGACGGCGTACTGGAAGGGGCCGGCGGAGACGTAGGTGAGGAACTGCTTGGCCGCGCGCACGGCGGTGACCAGCTCGGCGGGCGCGGTGACCCAGCCGACCTTCCAGCCCGTGAAGGAGAAGGTCTTGCCGGCCGAGCTGATGGTGACGGTGCGCTCGCGCATGCCGGGGAACGACGCGAGGGGGAGGTGCTCGCCCTCGAACACCAGGTGCTCGTAGACCTCGTCGGTGACGACGAGCAGATCGCGCTCGACGGCGAGGCGGGCGATCTCGGCGAGTTCCGGGGCGGACAGGACCGTGCCGGTGGGGTTGTGCGGGGTGTTCAGGAGGATCAGGCGGGTGCGGTCGGTGACGGCGTCGCGCAGCTCGTCGAGGTCGAGGCGGTAGCTGCCGGCCTCCGGGTCCGGGCGCAGGGTCACCGGCACGCGCCGGCCGCCCGCCATCGCGATGCACGCGGCGTAGGAGTCGTAGTACGGCTCCAGCGCGATGACCTCGTCGTCCGGCTCCAGCAGCGCCAGCAGGGTGGCCGCGATGGCCTCGGTGGCGCCGGCGGTGACCAGGACCTCGGTGTCGGGGTCCCAGGACAGGCCGCGGTGCCCGTAGAAGCGCTCCTGGTGGGCGGCGACGGCGGTGCGCAGCTCCGGGACGCCGGGGCCCGGCGGGTACTGGTTGCCGCGGCCGTCGCGCAGGGCACGCACCGCGGCCTCCCTGACCTCCTCGGGCCCGTCGGCGTCGGGAAAGCCCTGGCCGAGGTTGAGGGAGCCGGTCCGTACGGCGAGGGCCGACATTTCGGCGAAGATCGTGGTGCCGAATTCGGCGAGGCGGCGGTTGAGCAGCGGTCGGTCCATGCCGGCCATCCTCCGCCGAACCTCTGGAGTTCCTCAACTGTGCTTTGAGACCGCGTGGCCCGGGCATCAGCCCCGGGCGAAGGACAGTGACGGCCGTCGACGAGGACGGCCACCGGCGCGGGACGGTGCCGGGACGGCGCACGGGGCGCCGGACGGGGAGCGGAGGCGCCCCACTGCCCAAAGGGCGTGCGAGGTGCCCCCACGCTTCGGGGGAACGAAAGGAGTGTGAGGCACATGGGAATCGTCATGTTTCTCGTGATCTGCGCGGTGGTCATCGGGCTGGTGGCCCTGGCCTCGCGGGGCGGGGCCCGGCGCGGGAGGACCTCCGGCGCCGCGGGCGGCTGGTGGCTCAGCGGCGACGGCTCGGGCGGTGGGCACCACGGCCACCACGGCGGCGGGCACCACGGCGGCGGGCACCACGGAGGCGGGCATCACGGGTGCGGCGGCGGCCATTCCTGCGGGGGCGGTGGCTGTGGTGGCGGCGGTGGCTGCGGTGGCGGGGGCGGCAGTTCCTGATTCACGAGCGCGGTTTTTTCACGGCATTATGCGGGTGGCTCATTGCTCATCGCATATGCACACGGCGGGTGCGGGGTAAATACCAACACCCGCCGTACGCTTGCGTGTTGAACAACTGAACTGGAAGGCCCCCGCGCGGATGTAAACCCGGGTGGAGATGGGTAAAAGCGCTGTGGGCGACCGGGCTTTCATGATTCCCTCTTCATCAGAGAATCCCCCACGTTCTCCGATCCCACGTGGGCACGAGCCGGCAGGCAGTCGTACATTCCTGATCCTTCTCGGGCGGGCCGGCCCACCATTCCACTGCGTGCTTGCGGAGCCGACCCATGCTCACCACTTTGACAGCGGCGTACACCGATACCCGTGCCTCCGACCTGGCCTGGGCGCTGGGCAGGGAACCCCTGCCGGCGCTGGCCGTACTCGATCTTCAACTCCATGGCGCCCAGCTTCAGTTGAGGCTGCTGGGCGCCTCCCATCAGGTGCTCCTGGAACAGGAGCGCGGCAGGTGCTCCGAAACGGTCGCCTGTATGCCGGGCAGCAGCACCCCGCTGCCGCTCGGTGTGGCAAAGCGGCTGGGGGACTGGGAGTACGAATTCGCCGCCCATGTGGAGACCCTTTCGCGCGGCTCGTTCGCCGGGCGGGCGCAGGAATTGCTCGCGCTGGTCGCCGAGCATCCGCACGGCCTGGCCGGGACGTTCCCCGGTTCGCCGCACGCCTTCACCGCGATGCTGGCGCAGTGTCAGCAGGGGCAGGTGCGCTGGCGGACCTGGCACGCGTATCCACAGGAGGGGCGCCTGGTGGCCACCCGCACCCGGGTGGGCGTACGGACGGCGGTCGCGGCGGGCCGGCGGGAGCCGGCGGAAAGTGACCGGTCCGGCCGGCGGGAGCGTGCGGGAGCGTGGGCGGGGCGAGGGGCGCGAGGGTGATGCGCCGGGGGCAGGGAGGTCCGGCGGGGCGCGCATTGCGGGGTATGCGCGGCCGGTGTGGCACGGACGCCCCTGCGGTGCCCCGTGTGCCGCCGCGCCCCCAACTGCCGTACGGCGCCCGCAGACTGTACTCGTGTGGGTGACGGAGGGGCACCGAATCGTCACGTAACGTTCACGCATGATCGACCCGTCAGAGCCCGCTCCCACCGGAGTCGTCGGGCCGCCGGAGGACCTGACCCCGGCGCGGCTGCCCGTGCCGGCCGGGCTCGGCCGACTGCTCGTCCTCGGCATCGTCTTCGTCTGCGCCGCCTGCGGTCTGGTCTACGAACTCGAACTCGTCGCGATGGCGACGTACTTGGTGGGGGACTCCGTCACCCAGGCTTCCGTCGTGCTGTCCGTCATGGTCTTCGCGATGGGGGTGGGCGCGCTGCTCGCCAAGCGGCTGCGCTGCCGGGCGGCGGTCGGCTTCGGCGCGGTCGAGGCGGGTCTCGCACTGGTCGGCGGCGCCTCCGCGATGGCGCTGTACGCCGGCTTCGCGTGGTTCGGCCAGTCCCGCTCCGCGCTCGTCGGCTTCTCCCTGGCCATCGGCATCCTGATCGGCGCCGAGGTGCCGCTGCTGATGACGCTGATCCAGCGGGTGCGGCGGCAGGACGCGGGCGGTGCGGTCGCCGACCTCTTCGCCGCGGACTACGTCGGCGCGCTCGTCGGCGGACTGGCTTTCCCCTTCCTGCTGCTGCCGAGCTTCGGGCAGCTGACCGGCGCGCTGCTGACCGGCGTCGTCAACGCGGTGGCCGGGGCCGTGCTGGTGCTGTGGCTCTTCCGCCGTGATCTGACCGTCCGCGCCCGCTGGGCGCTGCTCGGCGTCAACGCCCTGGTGCTCGCGCTGCTGGCGGCTGGCATGGTGCTGGCCACGCCGTTCGAACGGGCCGCCCGGCAGGCGGTGTACGGCTCCTCGGCGCGGGTCGCGGTGCAGACCGGCATCCAGGAGGTGGTGATGACCGGCGGCACGGGCGGGGGAGCCGGGGTGGGGCGGGGGAGGAAAGGTTTTGGCGGGCCGCTGGCGCTGTATCTGGACGGCCGGCTGCGGGTCAGCTCGGAGACCGAGTTCCGCTACCACGAAGCGCTGGTGCATCCGGCGATGGCGGGTGGTCCGCACCGCCGGGTGCTGGTCCTCGGCGGCGGGGACGGGCTCGCGGTGCGCGAGATCCTGCGCTACCGCTCGGTCCGTTCGGTCACCGTCGTCGAACTCGACCCGGGTGTGCTGCGGTTGGCGCGGAATGACCCGGGCCTCTCCCGGCTCAACCGGCACTCGCTCGCCGATCCCCGGGTGCGGGTGGTGACCGAGGACGCCTTCGACTGGCTGCGGCAGCAGGGGATGAGCGCCCGGCGGCGGGCCCCGTACGACGTGATCGTCTCCGACCTTCCCGACCCCGGGATCGCCGCCAGCACCAAGCTCTACTCCCAGGAGTTCTACGGTCTCGCCACGCGGGTGCTGGCCGGTGACGGGCGGCTGGTGGTGCACGCCGGGCCGCCGGTCGAACGGGCGCGGCTGTACTGGACGGTGGACGCGACGCTCCGCTCCGTGGGGCTGGCCACCGTGCCGTACCGCGTGCCGGGCCGGCCCGCGTCCTTCTACGGGGGCCCGGACCGTGCGGCGCACCCCCTCCCGCTGGTGGACGCCGAGGTGCCCGCCGCCGCGCCCTCGGCCGGGCGGGGCCGCTACTGGGGCTTCCTGCTGGCCGCGCGGCACCGCCCGCGCTTCGGACTGGCGCCCGACGCGCCCCCGCTGGCGGGCCTGGGCCGGGAGGAGCTGGAAGCCGGTAGGCGCGGGTCGGCCCGCGGCCGCATCCCGGGGCTGCCGCCGTCGACGCTGATACATCCGCGCTATCTCGGGTGAGCGGGCGGCACCGGGTCCGGCGGTCGGCGGCGCTCGGGCGTGCGGGGAGTGTGCGGGCGCGGGCCGCTGCGAGGGGGCTGCTGCGGGCCGGTGCGCGGAAAACCGTGCGTGGGCGGGCACGGGTCCGGGCGTGCTGGGTAGGCTCCCATGTCATGGAGCATGAGGTGTACGTTCCGTTTCCCGTCGGGACCGTGCGGCAGGCGCTCAGCAGGCCCGAGCGGGTGGCGCGCTGTGTCCCAGGAGTCCAGCTCGATGCCGACGCGGCCCCGGGGCGCGCGGAGGGCCGGCTGCGGCTGCGCATCGGAAGCTCCACCATCACCTACCGCGGCTCGCTGACGGTCGCCGCCACGGACGACGCCACCGGCGGCGACGGTGCGGCCGCCGTGGTGACCGTCGAGGCCAAGGGTGCCGAGTCGCGCGGCGACGGGGCGGCGGTGCTGTCCCTGACCCTGCGGCTGTTCCCGGCCACCGAGCCCGGACCCGGTACGCGGCTGGTCTGCTCCGGCACGGTGCACAGCGACGGCCGGCTCGCCGAGGCCACCGGTCACGCCGCGGAGACCGCCGGCCGCCGGCTGCTGGACCGCTTCGCGGCGAACCTCACGGAGGACCTGCGGCAGCGGCCGGCCGGGGAGTCCGGGGGTGGCGCGGAGTCCGGTCCCGGGGCGCCGCCGCCGTCCGGGGATTCGCCCGGCGAGGACGACGTCCTCGGGGCGGCGGACACCGGCGACGCGGCCGGCGCCGAGGATTTCGAGGGCGTCGACGGGCTCGACGGCGACGAGGCGGCGGAGGCCTTCCACGCCGTGCACGAGGAGCGGCCCGAGCACGCGTACGGGCACGACGAGGACGGGCTCGCCCCCGCCGAGGCGGCGCACGCCCGCCGGACGATGATCGGACGCAGCGCGGAGGAGGTCGACCACGCCCCGCCGCGCGGCCGCTATGCGCCGGTGCCCGCGCCCGAACCGCACGGCACCTCGATGACCCTGCGCTGGGCGGCGCCCGCCGCCGCGGTCGTGCTGGCCTCCGCCGTGGTCGTCGGCCGGGTGCTGCGCCGGCGCCGCTGACCCGGCTCCGCCCCGCGCCGTTCGCGGGCCGCGGCGGACGGCCGCCGGGAGGCCGCGGCGTCCCGCCCCGGGGAACCGGGCCCCGCTAGGGTCGCCTGCGTGAGTACCGACAACACCACGCAGCACGCAGCGCGGACCGGGGCGCCTCAGGGCGTACGGCTGGCCGCCGGAGACGCCGAAGTGATCGTCCGGCCGGACAACGGCTGCCGGATCGCCGGCCTCCGTGTCGGCGGCACGGAGCTGCTGCGGCAGGGCGACCATTACGGCTGCTTCCCGATGGTTCCGTGGTGCGGCAGGCTCGACCACGGGCAGTTCCGCAGCGGCGTCGCCGCGGGCAACGGGGCGCGGGGCGGCGGCGTACTGCACCAGATGCCGCTCAACGCCGCGCCGCACGCCATCCACGGCACCGGCCGCAACCTCCGCTGGCGGACGGCGCGTTCGAGCGCCACCGAGGCGGTCTTCACCTATGAACTCACCGACCCGGCGGCCCCCTGGCCGTACCCGGGCCGGGTCACCCAGCTCGTCGAACTGGCCGAGGACGGCGGCTCGCTGACCGTCACCCTGGGCATCGAGACGATCGACGACTCCTTCCCCGCCCAGGCAGGCTGGCACCCCTGGTTCCGGCGGAATCTGGGGGAGGGCGGCGAGGACGTCCGGCTCGACTTCGCGCCCGAGTGGCAGGAGGAGCGGGGCGAGGACCACCTCCCCACCGGCCGGCGGATCCCGCCGGTGCCCGGCCCCTGGGACGACTGCTTCGGCATGCCGCAGGGCGTCCGGGCCACGCTCACCTGGCCGGGACGGCTGGAGCTGACGGTCGCCAGCCGCGCCGAGTGGGTGGTGGTCTACGACGAGCAGGAAGAGGCGGTCTGTGTCGAGCCGCAGTCCGGCCCGCCGAACGGTCTCAACACCCTGCCGCGCCTGGTCACCCCCATCGATCCGCTGGAGGTCTCCATGACCTGGAGCTGGCGGAGCCTGGCCGGGGACAGCGCCTAAGCTCGTGCGTATGAGTGACGACGTGCGCGGCGCGCTGCTGCAGCAGATCAAGAACAAGGCCGTGGTGCACGGCAAGGTGACGCTTTCCTCCGGCAAGGAGGCCGACTACTACATCGACCTGCGCCGGATCACCCTGGACGGCGAGGCCGCGCCGCTGGTCGGGCAGCTGATGCTGGACCTGACCGCCGAGCTGGACTACGACGCGGTCGGCGGGCTCACGCTCGGCGCCGACCCGGTCGCGACGTCGATGCTGCACGCCTCGGCCGCGCGCGGCCGGCGGCTGGACTCCTTCGTCGTCCGCAAGGCGCAGAAGGCGCACGGCATGCAGCGCCGCATCGAGGGCCCGGACATCACGGGCCGCCGGGTCCTGGTCGTCGAGGACACCTCCACCACCGGCGGCTCGCCGCTGACCGCCGTCGAGGCGGCGCGGGAGGCGGGTGCCGAGGTCGTCGCGGTGGCGACGATCGTGGACCGGGGTGCCGCGTCGGCCATCGCCGAGGCCGGCCTGCCCTACCTCACCGGCTACCAGCTCGGTGACCTCGGCCTGGGCTGAGGTCCGGCCGGGCCCCGCTCCGGCGCGGGCACGACTCTGAGCTGCGGCTTTGCCGAGGGGCGGCTGGTTTCACGTGAAACCGGCCGCCCACTGTGCGAGACGGCCGGGCGGGCAATGCGGCCCGATCGGCCTTGTCTGGGAAGATGTGCTCGGCGAAGTCCTCGCCCCCTGGTCAGGGCCAAGAACGCACACCCCGCACACACAAGGAGCGGACAGATGCCCATCGCAACCCCCGAGGTCTACAACGAGATGCTGGACCGGGCGAAGGCAGGAAAGTTCGCCTACCCGGCCATCAACGTCACGTCGACGCAGACGCTGCACGCCGCGCTGCGTGGCTTCGCCGAGGCCGAGAGCGACGGCATCATCCAGATCTCCACCGGTGGTGCGGAGTTCCTGGGCGGCCAGTACAAGAAGGACATGGTGACCGGCGCGGTAGCCCTCGCCGAGTTCGCGCACGTGGTGGCGGAGAAGTACGACGTCACCGTCGCGCTGCACACCGACCACTGCCCCAAGGACAAGCTCGACGGCTACGTCCGCCCGCTGTTGGACATCTCCGCGGAGCGCGTGGCCAAGGGGCAGAACCCGCTCTTCCAGTCCCACATGTGGGACGGCTCGGCCGAGAACCTGGCCGACAACCTCGCCATCGGCCAGGAGCTGCTGGCCAAGGCCGCCGCCGCCAAGATCATCCTTGAGGTCGAGATCACCCCGACCGGCGGCGAGGAGGACGGCGTCACCCACGAGATCAACGACGAGCTGTACACCACGGTCGACGACGCGCTGCGCACCGCCGAGGCGCTGGGCCTGGGCGAGAAGGGCCGCTACCTGCTCGCCGCCTCCTTCGGCAACGTCCACGGCGTGTACAAGCCGGGCAATGTCGTGCTCCGCCCCGAGCTGCTGAAGGACCTCCAGGAGGGCGTGGGCGCCAAGTACGGCACGTCGGCCCCGTTCGACTTCGTCTTTCACGGCGGCTCCGGCTCCACCGAGCAGGAGATCGCCACCGCGCTGGAGAACGGCGTGGTCAAGATGAACCTGGACACCGACACCCAGTACGCCTTTACCCGCCCGGTCGCGGACCACATGTTCCGCAACTACGACGGCGTGCTGAAGGTCGACGGCGAGGTCGGCAACAAGAAGACCTACGACCCGCGCAGCTGGGGCAAGCTGGCCGAGGCCGGCATGGCCAAGCGCGTCACCGAGGCCTGCACCCATCTGCGCTCGGCCGGCACCAAGATCAAGTAGTCCGGGCGGTCCGACCCTTACGGGTGCGAAGGCCCCGCATCTCCTGGTGAGATGCGGGGCCTTCGCCGTGCAGACCGCCGGTTCGCCGGGCAAGCTCGCGGTATGAGTGAACGGCAGGAGTCCGCGGCCCCCGGAGGTGTCCGGCTGACCTCGGCACGGGGCCGGTGGGTGCTGGCGACCGCCGTGCTGGGGTCCGGGATGGCGATGCTCGACAGCACCGTCGTCAATGTCGCCCTGCCCAGGATCGGCGAGGACCTCAACGCCGATCTGGCCGTGCTCCAGTGGACGGTCACCGCCTACATGCTCACCCTCTCCTCGCTGATCCTGCTGGGCGGCGCGCTCGGCGACCGGTTCGGCCGGCGCCGGGTGTTCGTGATCGGCGTGGTGTGGTTCGCCGCGGCCTCGCTGCTGTGCGGGCTGGCGCCGAACGCGGGGGTGCTGATCACGGCCCGGGCGCTGCAGGGCGTGGGCGGTGCGCTGCTCACCCCCGGTTCGCTGGCGCTGATCCAGGCCGTCTACCACCCGGACGACCGGCCGCGGGCGGTCGGCGCCTGGTCCGGGCTCGGCGGGGTGGCCGCGGCCGTCGGCCCGTTCATCGGCGGCTGGCTGGTGGACGGCGCGGGCTGGCGCTGGGTGTTCTTCCTCAACGTGCCGCTGGCCGCCGTGTGTGTGCCGGTGGCGCTGCGGCACGTCCCCGAGACCCGGGAGCGGGACGCCCGCGAGCGCCGCGGGTTCGACGTGCCCGGCGCGGTGCTGGGGGCGCTGGCGCTGGCCGGGGTGACCTATGCGCTGATCGCCGCGCCGGCCGGGGGCGCGTCGGTGGGCGTGATCCTGCCCGCGGTCCTCGGCGTGCTGCTCGGGGTGGTCTTCGTCCGGGTCGAACGGCGGCGGCCGGATCCGATGCTGCCGCCGGCCATCTTCAGCATCCGGCTGTTCTCCGCCGTCAACGTGGTGACCCTGTGCGTCTATGCCGCGTTCGGCGGTTTCTTCTTCCTGTCCGTGCTCCAGCTCCAGGTCGTGGTGGGCTATTCGGCGCTGCAGGCCGGCACCGCGCTGTTGCCCACCACCGTGCTGATGCTGCTGCTGTCCGCCCGCTCCGGCGCGCTGGGGCAGCGCATCGGGCCCCGGATCCCGCTGACCGTCGGGCCGCTGCTGTGCGCCGCGGGGATGCTGCTGATGACGCGGGCGGACCGGGGCTCCTCGTACCTCACCGATGTGCTGCCCGCGCTGGTGGTGCTGGGCGCGGGCATGGTGACGCTGGTCGCGCCGCTCACCTCGACGGTGCTGGCGTCGGTGGACGTGGACCGCGCGGGCCTGGCCAGCGGCATCAACAACGCGGCGGCCCGGGCGGCGAGCCTGGTGGCGGTCGCGGCGCTGCCGCTGCTGGCGGGCATCGGCCCGGAGGCCTATCGCTCGGCGGACCAGTTCGGGGCGGCCTTCCGGCGGGCGATGCCGCTGTGCGCGGGGATCCTGGTGGTGGGTGCGCTGATCGCGTTTCTGACGGTGCGCACCCCGGTGGCGCAGGCTGCCGAGCCGGCCCTGGCGGAGCGGTGCCACCCGGAGTGCACCTTCCACTGCGGGGTGGGCGCCCCGCCGCTCGATCCGGGCGGGATACGGGTGCGGGAGGCGCAGCCGCCGCGGGGCGGCGGAGCGGCGCCGGAGGGCGGATGAGCGGGCCGATGACCGCCGCGAGGCCCCCGGTCCGGCCCCGGCCGGTCCCACCCGGCCCCCGCGACCAGGCAGACTGGGACGCATGGCCATTCACGAGAACCTCCTCGGGGGACCGCCCCCGACCCATCTGCCCGACGACCCCGAGCCCCGCGAGATGCTCGCCGCGGGCACGGCGCCGTCCGACGTCGCCGCGAAGTACCCGGCCTCCTCCCTGGCCTGGGCGCAGCTGGCGGACGACGCGTTCGAGGGGGGCCGGGTCATCGAGTCGTACGCCTACGCCCGCACCGGCTACCACCGCGGGCTGGACGCGCTGCGCCGGGCCGGCTGGAAGGGCCACGGCCCGGTGCCGTTCGAGCACGAGCCCAACCGCGGCTTCCTGCGGGCGCTGCACGCCCTCGCCCGGGCCGCCGGGTCGATCGGCGAGCAGGAGGAGTACGCGCGCTGCTCGACCTTCCTGCGGGAGTCCTCGCCGACCGCGGCCGACACCCTCGGCTGACCGCCGGCGCCCCTTCCTGGGGCGGCCCGGCGACGGGAAACAGGGCACGACCGGGGGCCGGCCGCGTGATCGCGGCCGGCCCTTGCGCGGTCGCTGTCCAGCACCGATGATTTCAGTGGGCCGGGCCATCCCGAGCCCGAGGGGACCGGGGCTCCCAAGCCGACGAGGAAGGGGCGGACCGCTACCCGGTAGTTCGCACCTGAGGAGTCCCTCATGTCGCAGCCGTCTCCCACAGATCCCGCGGACAGCGCGGTGACCGCTCCCGGCGGACCCGGCTGTCCGGTCGGCGCCGCACCGGCCGATGCCGAGTCCGAGCCGCCGTTCGCCCCCGATCTCAGCATCGGCTCCCGCGGCACGACCCCGTACGAGGACTATGTCCAGGCGGATGTCCTCACCCACCTCCAGCACCCGCTCTCCGACGACCCCGGCGAGATGGTCTTCCTGGTCACCACCCAGGTCATGGAGCTGTGGTTCACGGTCATCGTCCACGAGTGGTGCACCGCCGCCGAGGCGCTGCGCCGCGACGACCTGACGGTGGTCCGCGACGCGCTGCGCCGCTCCACCTACGAGCTGGAGGCGCTGAACGCCGCCTGGAAGCCGCTGGCCCGGCTGACCCCGGCGCAGTTCAACGCCTACCGCAGCGCGCTCGGCGAGGGATCCGGGTTCCAGTCGGCGATGTACCGGCGTCTTGAGTTCCTGCTCGGTGAGAAGTCCGCCTCCATGCTGGTGCCGCACCGCGGTGCGCCCCGTGAGCGCGCCGAGCTGGAGAAGGCCCTGCACGAGCCGAGCCTGTGGGACGAGGTGCTGCGGCTGCTGGCCCGCCGCGGCCATGCGATACCGGAGGCCGTGCTGCGGCGGGACCCGGCGCTGCGCTACGAACCGGACCCGGCCGTCGAGGCGGTCTGGGCCGAGATCTACGCCGGTTCACAGGAGTCGGACCTCGTCCTGCTGGGTGAGGCGCTGACCGATGTCGCCGAGCTGGTCTGGCGATGGCGCAACGATCACCTGGTCGCGACCCGGCGGGCCATGGGCGCCAAGATGGGCACCGGCGGCTCCGCGGGGGTGGCCTGGCTGGAGAAGCGGGCCCGCAAGAATGTCTTCCCCGAGCTGTGGACGGCGCGCAGTCATGTCTGAGATCCCAGGATTCCCCGCCGGCGCGGCCGGCCCCGGCTCCCCCACGGAGGGTGAACTCAGCGCCCGTGCGCGGGAGTGGGACAAGGCCGACCCGCTGGCCGCGGTCCGCGACCGCTTCGTCCTGGACGCCGCGCCGGACGAGGCATCGGGCGGCGCCGCCGTCTACCTCGACGGCAACTCCCTCGGGGCGCTGCCCCGCGCGGTGCCCGACCGCCTCGCCGATGTCATCGCCCGCGAGTGGGGTGAGCTGCGCATCCGCTCGTGGAGCGAGTCGGGCTGGTGGACCGCGCCGGAGCGGATCGGCGACAAGATCGCGCCGCTGATCGGTGCCGGGCCGGGCCGGGTGGTGGTCGGCGACTCCACCAGCGTCAACATCTTCAAGGCCGTGGTCGGCGGGGTCCGGATGGCCGGCAAGGGCTGCACGGAGATCCTCGTCGACGCCACGACCTTCCCGACCGACGGCTACATCGCCCGGTCCGCGGCCCGGATGACCGGCCTCGCGGTGCGCCCGGTCGAGCCCGCGCGGATCGCCGACGAGGTCACCGAGCGGACCGCGCTGGCACTGGTCAACCACGTCGACTACCGCACCGGCCGGCTCAACGACCTGCCGGGCATCACCCACGCGCTGCACTCCGCGGGCGCGCTCGCCGTCTGGGACCTGTGCCACAGCGCCGGTGCGCTGCCGGTCGGCCTCGACGCGCACCACGTCGACCTGGCCGTCGGCTGCACGTACAAGTACCTCAACGGCGGGCCGGGTTCGCCCGCCTACCTCTACCTCCGCGAGAGCCTCCAGGAGCGGTTCGAGTCGCCGCTGCCGGGCTGGAACTCCCACGCCGACCCGTTCGCGATGGACCCCGACCACACCCCCGCCCACGGCATCGCGCGCGGCCGGGTAGGCACCCCCGACATCCTCTCGCTGCTCGCGCTGGAGGCGGCGCTGGAGGTCTGGGACGGGGTGTCCATCGAGGCGGTCCGCACCAAGAGCCTGGCCCTGACCGACTTCTTCCTGGAGTGCGTGCAGGCCTGTGTGCCGCCGGGCCGGGTCCGCTCCCTGACGCCCGCCGCGCACGAGCGGCGCGGCAGCCAGGTGTCGCTGGCCTGCGCGCCCGCGCTCGGCTCGCCGTTCGGGCAGGGTGAAACCCCGGTCGCCGGCCAGGTGATGGACGAGCTGATCCGGCGCGGGGTGGTCGGCGACTTCCGCCCGCCCGACGTGCTGCGCTTCGGCTTCACCCCGCTCTACACCTCCTTCGCGGACGCGGAGCGGGCGGCCCGGGTGCTGGGCGAGGTGCTGCGGGCGCTGCCCGAGGTGTCGTCGGGGGACGGCGGGTGACGGTCGCGGACGAGGAGTCGGCGCTGCTGGGGCTGGCCCCGGTGGCGCCGGACCGGACGGTGGCCTACGGGCCGCATCCGGACCAGCTCGTCGATGTGTATCTGCCGCGGGGCGACGGCGCGCCCGCGGCGGCCCGCGGCCCGGTGGTCGTCCTGCTGCACGGCGGATTCTGGCGCGCGGCCTACGACCGCCGCCATCTGTCGCCGCTCGCCGCGGAGCTGGCCGGGCGGGGGCTGCCGGTCGCGCTCGCGGAGTACCGCAGGGTCGGGGCGGGCGGCGGGGCGCCGCAGACGTTCGAGGACGTCACGGCGGGCATCGACGCGGCCTGCGCGGCCCTGGCGCCCGAGGCGCCCGGCTCGTCGCCCGTGCTGGTCGGCCACTCCGCGGGCGGCCATCTCGCGCTGCTCGCCGCCGCCCGCCCGGGCACCCCGGTGGCCCGGGTGCTGGCCGTCTCCCCGGTCGCCGACCTCGCCCGCGCCCACGCGCTGGGGCTGAGCGGCGGTGCGGTCGCCGAACTCCTCGGAGCGGGGCCCGGCTTCCCGGCCCGCCTCGCCGCGGCCGACCCGGCGCAGCGGCCGCCGGCCGGCATTCCGGTCACGATCCTGCACGGCACCGACGACCCGGACGTCCCGCCGGAACTCTCCCGCCGCTACGCCGCACGCGGCCCCGCCACCACCGTGCTGCGCGAGCTGCCCGGCGTCGGTCACTACGCCCCCGTCACTCCCGGCAGCCCCAGCTGTGACGTGCTGACCCGGCTCCTGTGTCGGCCGTCTAGTACCTGAGGCGGACGCCCACAGATCCCCACTGGTGAGGACGCCCGGCGGCGTGCGGTTGCTTACCGTTGTCAGCGTGAATGACACGACCCAGACGCAGGACAGCCTGCGCTCGGAAGCCCGGATGGCGCACGGCGCGCTGCACCGGCTGCGCCAGGACCTGTTCGTCGACGCCTTCGCGTTCCGCCCGATGCCGCCGCTGGAGGACGCCAAGGTGTCCCGGTGGGTGCCGTGGCTGCCGCAACGGCTGCGGCACTGGGCGCGCTGGCTGCCGCACCTGACCGTGGGCTTCTTCTCCGTGTGCGTCTTCCTGGCGACCCTCACCGGCGGAAGCTCGATGGGCTCGCTGCGCGGCCTCCTGGTCACCGGCTTCAGCGCGCTGGTCGCCGCGGGGCCGATGCTCACGCTCTTCCGCCCGGTGGGCGCCTACTGGCTGTCGCTGTTCGCGTTCGTGGCGGCGGCGGTCACCACGGTGGGCTTCTCCTCCCCGTTCGCCAGTGTCTTCGGCGGCCCGGCCTTCGCCACGCACCTCGCCGTGATGGTGCTCGTGGTGCTGCGCACCCGGCCCCGGCTGGCCATCGAGATGTGGCTGGTCACCTTCGCGCTGTCGGCCGTGCTGACGGCGCTGATCGGCAGGGATCCCGGCGATCTGCCGCCGGTCGCGGTGTTCTGCGGGGTGGTGCTGGTCTCCGCCGCCGCGGTCCGCGCCTGGCGCGAGGAGCGCCGGCAGGTCGTCGAGACCCGGACCGTCACCGCCGAGGAGCGCTCCCGGCGCACGCTGCTGGAGGAGCGTGCCCTGATCGCCCGTGAGCTGCACGACGTGGTCGCCCACCACATGTCCGTGATCGCCATCCAGGCCGAGGCCGCCCCGTACCGGGTGGCGGACACCCCGCCCGAGCTGGCCACGTCCTTCGCGACGATCCGGGAGAACGCGGTGGCCGCGCTGACCGAGCTGCGCCGCATCCTGGGCGTGGTCCGCTCCGCGGATCCGGACGCCTTCGCGGAGAGCGACCCGGAGGCCCCGCAGCCCACCCTCGCCACCCTCGACTCGCTGCTGGACAGCGTGCGCGGCGCCGGGCTGACCGTCGAGGCCGTGGTCACCGGTGCGCCGCGGCAGCTGCCGCAGGGCGTGGAGCTGTCCGCGTACCGGATCGTGCAGGAGGGGCTGAGCAACGCGCTGCGGCACTCGCCGGGCGCCGACGCCCGGGTGGAGATCTCCTACGTCCTGGGCGGCATCGGCCTGCGGATCATCAACGGCCGGCCGAGCCGGCTGGCCAAACCGTCCCCGGGGGCGGGGCACGGTGTGCTGGGCATGCGCGAGCGGGTACAAATGCTGGGCGGTGAGATGACCGCCGACCACACCGAGGACGGCGGCTTCGAGGTCGCGGCGTTCATTCCGGTGGGGAGTGCGGCCGGCGAGGCCGCGGCAGGGGGAAAGAAGGCATGATCCGTGTACTGATCGTCGACGATCAGGTGATGGTCCGCGAGGGCTTCTCCGTCCTGCTCAACGCGATGCCGGACATCGAGGTCGTCGGCGAGGCCGTCGACGGCCGCCAGGCGGTGCAGAAGGTCGGGGTGCTGCGGCCCGACGTCGTCCTGATGGACATCCGCATGCCGGAGATGAACGGCCTGGAGGCGACCCGCGAGATCGTGGCCGCCGACGCGGACGCCAAGGTGCTCGTGCTGACCACCTTCGATCTGGACGAGTACGTCTACCAGGCGCTGCGCTCCGGGGCGAGCGGCTTCCTGCTCAAGGACGCCTCGGCCGGACAGCTCGCCGACGGCGTACGGGTCGTCGCCTCCGGCGAGGCGCTGCTCGCGCCCACCGTCACCAAGCGGCTGATCTCGGAGTTCTCCCGGCTGGGCACCCCGCGCGCCCCGGCCCAGGAGCGCATCGCCGATCTGACGGAGCGGGAGACGGAGGTCCTGGTGCTGGTCGCCCAGGGTCTGTCGAACGGCGAGATCGCCGAGCATCTGGTCGTCGCCGAGTCCACGGTGAAGACGCACGTCAGCCGCATCCTGGTGAAGCTGGGGCTGCGGGACCGCACCCAGGCGGCGGTGTTCGCCTACGAGGCGCGGCTGGTGACTCCGGGAGGATGAGGGCCGCCGCCCCGGCGGGGGCCCCGCCCGGGAGCCGTGGGCGGGGCAGGCCGGCGGCCCGGACCGGGGGCCTTACGGCTGGGGAACCTCCCGCACCAGCGTCGAACTCCAGGGGCACCAGATCAGCCCGGGCAGGAACGGGCCGCCGGCCTCGTCGAGATGGTCCTCGACATAGGGCGTGGTGGCGTCACAGACCTCGATGGCGAAGTCGAAGAAGTCGATCGTCTCCGGGCGGAGATGGAAGCTCCAGCGTCCGTTGTACGGGGCGGGGCGCTTCTCGATCCGGCCGATGACATGCGGCTCCGACCTGGTCGCCCCGCTCAGCAGCTCCCGGGCGTGCTGGATCTTGCGGGGGTCGGTGAGCTTGATGACGAACTCGGCGCGGGTGACATCGGTCATCACGAAGTAGGCCGCGGAGTCGGTGCCGGTGCGCCGGGCGGTGTCGTGCGCCTGCGCCCCCCGGGCGGGCCCGGCCGCGGTGACGGCCAGCAGCGCCGCCGCCGCGAGCATGCCGATCCTGGTGCTGATGCGTCGCATGATCCCCTCCGATGCCGCGCGCCGTGGTCACGGCTACGCATACGGAAAGTAACAAGACCATCACCCTGCGCTCTAGAGTTACTGTGGGTTATCGCACCGTCAGGTGAAATGGCACAGGGTGACTGGTCTTCGGATCCCCGATGTGCTGCCGTGTGGGGGTGGGGTGCGGCATCCACACCCTGTGGACACGCTCGCGCCGCCCCGGTCAGCCAAGGTCGCGCCGGCGCAGGCCCAGCAGACCGGCGGCGGTGAAGAGGGCGGAGAGCGCCAGCAGCCAGAGGAACGGCGCGGCGGTGGCCTCCGTGCCGGGCAGCTTGGGCAGATGGCTGTACGGCGAGAGGTCCATCGCCCAGCGGGGGAGGTCCAGGGAGGGGCCGACCCAGCCGAGGGCCAGACAGCCGCCGACCAGGGCCCAGACGGCCCCGGTGGCCTTGGGGAGCAGGCCGAGGACGAGGACCGCCAGACCGGTGAGCGTCCAGACGGCCGGGGCCTGGGCGAGGGTGGCGGCCAGCACCGGGCCGGTCCAGCCGAGCGGGTCGCCGGCCGAGACGCCGTAGGAGACGCCCAGGGCCAGGCCGCCGAAGGCCAGGATGACGGCGCCGCCCCCGAAGGCCAGGGCCAGATGACCGGCCGCCCAGCGGAGCCGGCCGACCGCGCCGGCCAGCACCGGCTCGGCCCGCCCGGCGGTCTCCTCGCCGTGCAGCCGCAGCACCGCACCCACCGCGAAGAGCGCGGCGACCATGCCGAGCAGGCCGGCCATCGTCGCCAGGAAGGCATCGGTCAGGTCCTGTTGACCCCCCATCCGCGCGACGATCTCGCGGGTGCGCGCGTTGCCGCCGACCAGGTCCGAGGCGCCCTTGGCGAGACCGCCGAAGATCCCGCCCGCGCACAGGAAGCCGAGCGTCCAGCCCGCCAGGGTGGTGCGCTGGAGCCGCCAGGCCAGACCGAGCGGACCGCTCAGGGAGCGCGGCGCCCGGGCCGGACCGGGGCGGGTGGGCAGAAAGCTCATGCCGAGGTCGCGGCGGGCGGTCAGGGCGTGGGCGACGGCGACGACCAGGGCCGTCGCCGCCGCGAACAGAGCGAGCGGCCACCAGCGTTCGCCGGCGAAGGCGCGCAGCTGCTGCGGCCAGCCGAGCGGGGAGGCCCAGGTGAGCGGGGAGGTGGCGCCGTCGGAGCCGGCGTCGCCCGCGGCGCGCAGCGCGAAGGCCAGGCCGAGGACGGCGCCGGTCAGCCCCTTGGCGAGCCGCGCGCTCTCGGTGAGCTGGGCGGTGACGGCGGCCAGCGCGGCGAACAGCAGACCGGTGGCGCCGATGCCGAGGCCGAGCGCGAGCGAACCGGCCGCCGGCCGCCCGGAGCCGGCCAGCGAGCCCGCGATCACCACGGCGAGCGCGGCATCGGCGAGCAGGGCCGTCAGCAGGGCCGCGGTCAGCGGTGCGCGACGGCCGACCGCGCCCGCGCAGAGCAGCTCCTGACGGCCCGTCTCCTCCTCCTCGCGGGTGTGCCGGACCACGATCAGCAGACTCATCATGGCGGCGAGGACGGCGCCGAAGCCGGCCATCCGCCAGGCGACGAGCCCGCCCACGGAGTCGCCGAAGACCGGTCCGTACAGCGCGCGCATCGAGCCGTTGGCGTTCATCGAGACGGCCAGGGCGGCGCGGCGGGCGGCGGTGTCGTAGAGCGCCTCGAAGGACGAGCCGGTGCCGGCGACGACCACGCCGAGGCCCAGCACCCATGCCGGGATCAGCACCCGGTCGCGGCGCAGCGCCAGCCGCAGCAGGGGCCCGGTGCCCGCCAGTTGACGGGTGCGCGCGGCGCGGACGGGGAGCGGTGCGGCCACGGTGGTCATCGCGCGACCGCCGCGCCGCGGGCGTCGTCCTGGTAGTGGCGCAGGAAGAGCTCCTCCAGGGTGGGCGGGGTGCTGGTGAGGCTGCGGACGCCGGAGGCGCCGAGCGAGCGGAGCACGGCGTCGAGCTTGTCGGTGTCGGCCTGGAAGGTGACGCGGTCGCCCCGCAGTTCCAGCCCGTGGACGCCGGGGAGGGTGGCCAGTCCGCCCGGTGGACCGGCGAGTTCGGCGGTGACCGCGGTGCGGGTCAGGTGCCGCAGCTCCGCCAGCGTGCCGGATTCGACGGTGCGTCCGCCGCGGATGATGCTGACGCGGTCGCAGAGCGCCTCGACCTCGGACAGCACATGGCTGGAGAGCAGGACGGTGCGTCCGCGGTCGCGCTCCTCGGCCACGCAGCTCTGGAAGACCTCCTCCATCAGCGGGTCGAGACCGGAGGTCGGCTCGTCGAGGATGAGCAGTTCGACCTCGGGGGCGGAGGCGAAGGCGGCGACCAGGGCGACCTTCTGCCGGTTGCCCTTGGAGTACGTCCGGCCCTTCTTGGTGGGGTCGAGCTCGAACCGCTCCAGCAGCTCGGCCCGGCGCCCGGCGTCCAGTCCGCCGCGCAGCCGTCCGTAGAGGTCGATGACCTCGCCGCCGGAGAGGTTGCGCCACAGGGTGACGTCGCCGGGGACGTAGGCGAGGCGGCGGTGCAGCTCGACGGCGTCCTGCCAGGGGTCCTTGCCCAGCAGCCGGGCGGTGCCGCCGTCGGCGCGCAGCAGGCCGAGCAGGACGCGGATCGTCGTGGACTTCCCGGCGCCGTTGGGGCCGAGGAAGCCGTGCACCTCACCGGCGCCGACCCGCAGATCGAGGCCGTCCAGCGCGTGGGTGCGGCCGAAGGACTTGTGCAGGCCGTCCACCCGGATCGCGGGAGCGGGAGAGATTGCCGTGGTCATGATTTCGAAGGTACGCTAGATTCACAAACTTGTGAAGTTAAGAAACCATATAAAGTTGAGGGGCGTCGCTGATCAGGGGAGATGATGCGGACATGAGCGAGCAGCACCGGAGCGCGGACCGGACCGCCGGGACCCGTCCGGACCCCACCGGGCACGCCCGCGACGACGAGGCGGTCGCGCAGTTCGTCGAGCGGTTCGCCGCGCAGCTGGTCGACGCCGGGATGCAGCGGATGTCCGCCCGGGTCTTCGCCTGTCTGCTCGCCTCCGACTCCGGCGTGCTGACCTCGGCCGAACTCGGCGAGCGCCTCCAGGTCAGTCCGGCCGCCGTCTCCGGCGCGATCCGCTATCTGTCCCAGGTCGACATGGTCAGCCGCGAGCGCGAGCCCGGCTCCCGCCGCGACCGCTACCGCGTGCACAGCGACCAGTGGTACGAGGCGCTGGCCCGCCGCGACAACGTCCTCACCCGCTGGGAGGGCACCCTGCGCGAGGGCGTGGTGAGCCTCGGCGAGGACTCGCCCGCGGGCCGCCGGATCGGCGAGACGCTGGTGTTCTTCGAGTTCCTGCAGACGGAGCTCACCGGGCTGCTCCAGCGCTGGCGCGAGCACCGCGACCGGATGCGGGCCGAGCTGGAGGACGCCGCCCGCTGAGGGACCGTTTCTGCTGTGCCTCGGGAGGCCGCCTCAGTCCCGCGGCAGCTGGAGCCGCCAGGCCGCCGGCTGCACCGTCCACGTACGGGTCCGGACCGGGCCGCCGACCAGGGCGTCCGCCCGGTAGTGGAAGTCCGCGCCGGACACCGTCACCGCCCGCGCCCGGGTGCGCACCGACCGCCCGCCGCCGGGCCAGTGCACCACGACCTCGGCCAGCTCACCGCCGCCGTCCGGCCCGGACCCGTTCCCGGCCCGGCCGCCCGGCACCACCGACACCCCGCGCACCGGCCGGTCCAGATCGGCCAGCAGCACCCCGTCCGCCTCGATCCGCAGCCGCTGCCCCGGCACCCGTGCCCGTCGCCCGCCCGTGCGGCCGTCGCCGGACCGCAGGTGCCCGGCCGCCGGGGCGGCCAGCAGCGACAGCGCCGTGCGGGCGGTGCGGGCGTACGGCCGCCACCAGGGGCCGTCCCCGTCGGCCGGATCCCCCGGTGCCGCCGGGCCGCCCCGGGGGGCCACGGAATCCGCCGGATCCGCCGCGTCCGCCGGGGACGACTGCCGGGGCACCGCCGTCCCGGGCCCCGGCCGGCCCGTCTCGCCGCACGGGATGCGCAGGCTGCCCAGCACGATGCCGTCGCTGTCGTCCGTGAGCAGGTCCATCGGGCGCTCCCCGCCGTCCAGGACGGTCCGGGCGGCGGCCACGGTGTCCGTCGGGATGCCCAGGGCGCGGCTCAGCGCGACGGTGGCCGGGGCCCCGACCGGGACCATCGACAGCGGCACCCCGGCCAGCTCCCGCTCCTTGTGCAGCAGGCTCACCACGCGCAGCAGCGCCCGGTCGTCGCCGATCACCACCGGCCGCCGCTGCCCGCGCCGGGCCAGCATCCGCGCGAATTCCTCCGGGCCCTCCGGGAGGCAGATTTTCGCCCCCGCGCCCGCGCACAGGACATCCTTCGCGATCCGCACGGCCTCGCCGTCGGTACTGCGGGCGACCGGGTCGATGACCACGAGCAGGGGGTACCCCCGAACGGAGTCCACGGGAAAGTGCCCAGAAGGCTGCGCCGACACCTCGGTCCTTCCTCAGGTAGCATCTCGGTGCAAGAGCCCCTTGCGCTATTGCGCCAGGGGCTTCGTCTATTCCGGGGCACCGGTTCGACGGCTCTGGCGATGACGTACGCGTGAACACGCACGTTGTCGCCATCCACGCACGTTGGACATGCCCCGCCCGGAAGGGGTGTACGCCTGTGCCCGCACTTGTGCTGCTCGGTGCTCAGTGGGGTGATGAGGGCAAGGGAAAGGCCACCGATCTGCTCGGTGGGTCCGTGGACTATGTGGTGCGCTACCAGGGCGGCAACAATGCCGGCCACACGGTCGTCGTCGGCGACCAGAAGTACGCACTGCACCTGCTCCCTTCCGGAATCCTCTCGCCGGGGTGCACCCCGGTCATCGGCAACGGTGTCGTCGTCGACCCGGCGGTCCTGCTCTCCGAGCTGAGCGGACTCAACGAGCGCGGCGTCGACACGTCCAAGCTGCTGCTCAGCGGTAACGCGCACCTGATCACGCCGTACAACATCACCGTCGACAAGGTGACGGAACGGTTCCTCGGCAAGCGGAAGATCGGCACCACCGGCCGCGGCATCGGCCCGACCTACGCCGACAAGATCAACCGCGTCGGCATCCGGGTGCAGGACCTCTACGACGAGTCGATCCTCATCCAGAAGGTCGAGGCGGCTCTTGAGGTCAAGAACCAGCTGCTGACCAAGCTCTACAACCGCCGCGCCATCGAGGCCGACCAGGTCGTCGAGGAGCTGCTGGGCTACGCCGACAAGATCAAGGGCTATGTCGCCGACACCACCCTGATCCTGAACAAGGCGCTGGACGACGACAAGGTGGTCCTCTTCGAGGGCGGCCAGGGCACGCTGCTGGACATCGATCACGGCACGTACCCCTTCGTCACGTCCTCGAACCCGACCGCGGGCGGCGCCTGCACCGGTGCGGGCGTCGGCCCCACCAAGATCAGCCGCGTCATCGGCATCCTCAAGGCCTATACGACGCGCGTCGGCGCCGGTCCGTTCCCGACCGAGCTGTTCGACGAGGACGGCGAGGCGCTGCGCCGCATCGGCGGCGAGCGCGGGGTGACCACCGGCCGTGACCGCCGCTGCGGCTGGTTCGACGCGGTCATCGCCCGCTACGCGACCCGCGTCAACGGTCTGACGGACTTCTTCCTCACCAAGCTCGACGTGCTGACCGGCTGGGAGCAGATCCCGGTCTGCGTCGCCTACGAGATCGACGGCAAGCGCACCGAGGAACTGCCCTACAGCCAGTCCGACTTCCACCACGCGAAGCCGGTCTACGAGATGCTCCCCGGCTGGTCCGAGGACATCACCAAGGCCAAGTCCTTCGCCGACCTGCCGAAGAACGCCCAGGCGTACGTCAAGGCGCTGGAGGAGATGTCCGGTGCCCCGATCTCCGCGATCGGCGTCGGCCCCGGCCGCGACGAGACGATCGAGATCAACTCGTTCCTGTCGTAGGACGGCCGGAACGGCGGGCGCGGACAGCCGCACATCCATTCCCTCACGGGGTGGGTGCGCGGTTGTTCGTCGTGATGGGGGAGTACGCGTCGTCCCGGGAGGACGTCGGGTGGGTTCTCACCCGCGCGCGGCCGGGGGGATCCCGTCGTCCTCCGCGAGGGCGTCCAGGGCGGTCGACAGGCGCTCCAGGGACGCCATGACCTGCCGGAAGTCGTCCGGGCCGCCGAGTCGTTCGGACAGGCGGGCGGCGAACTCGGCGTGACCGGGGGCGATGCGGGCCACGGCCGCCCGGCCCGCCGTGGTGGGGGCGAGGAGCTTGGCGCGGCGGTGTGCCGGGTTGGGGCGGTACTCCGCCAGCTCGCGGTCGACCAGGAGGTCGGCGATGCGCTGCACGCTCTGCCGGGTGATGCCCATCGCGCGGGCGATCCCGGCCACCGGCAGCGGCTCGGGCAGGACGGCGCCCAGGACCTGCCACCAGGCGGCGGTCAGGCCGGACGGGCGGGCGAGGCCGTCGGCGACCGACAGGAGCCGGCCGTTGAGGCGGAAGACGGCGAGGGCGGTACGGCTGAGGAGCGCGGAGCCGCGGAGTTCCGGGTCCTCCCGCACGGCGCCCCGGGACCCGTGCGGCCGGGGGGCGGTCACGCGGAGCCGCCGCGGGCCGCGCCCGCCGCCCGGAGCACGGGGAAGGCGGCGGCGTCGGAGCGGGCGAACAGCCGGTACCAGGCGTCGAGGACCGCCGGCTCCATGACGTCGAGCGCGGCGAAGATCTCCCGGGCGAAGGCCACCGGCTCGGTCGGGCCCGCGGTGATCAGCCCGCCGTCGCGCACCGCGTCCGCCTCGCGGTAGTGACCGGCGCCCCGGTAGCCGGACTGCGCGGCGAGGTACCCGGCGGCCCCGCTGGTGTGCGCGCGGTCGTCCAGCAGGCCCGCCCGGGCCAGACCCGCGGTCGCGCCGCAGATCGCGGCGACCGGTAGCCCCGCGGCGAGGAACTCCCGGGCCTTGTCGGCGAAGGGCGCCAACTCCGGGCCGGTGTCCCAGAGCCGGGCGCCCGGGAGGATCAGCAGCGCGCTGTCGCCGGGACGCAGCGCGTCGAGCGCGAGATCGGGGGTGATCCGCTGCCCGCCCATGGTCGTCACCGGCCGGTCGGCGGTGAGCGCGACGGTGGCCACGGCGTAGGCCGGCCGCGAGGGGCGGAAGGAGCCGCCGTCGCGGAGGTGGGCGAGGGCGTGGCCGCACTCCCAGTCGGCGAGCGTGTCGTAGGCGGCGACGTGCACGGTGCCGCCGGCCGGTGCGTCGGGTGCGGTGCTGTCGGTCATGGGTGCTCCTCGGTCGGCGGCGGAATCCCCGGCTCCCGGGTCCGGTGCCGGTGCGGCACACGGCCCGTGACAGCACCCTGGGCATGACGACAGTGTGCTGTCAATCCGCCGCGCCGGAGGGGCCCGCGGTCGTCGGCGGGGTGTCACAACCGGCCGACTTTGTCCGAGACCCGGCGATGACGGATGCCGGTTTCCGCGTACCGGAACTTCCGGGGGCGCGCAGGGCGTAGAACGCGTACGACAACGACGCCTCCGACAGCAGCGCCTCCGACAGCAACGCCACCGACGTCACGCCGAAGGAGACCGAGTGATCCCCGCCGTACGAGCCCTCGCCCGCGCCGCCATGGCCGCACGTCCGGCGACGCTCGCCGACGTCCGGGCACGGGCCGCCCGCCCCGCCCCGTGCGACCGCAGCTATCTCGTCCCGTTCGAGGTCTTCACCGCCGTGGCGGTCGCACTCACCGAACGGGACCGGCCCGGCGGCGGGTTCGTGGCGCTGTGCGTCAACGGCCGCCGCTGGTTCCCCTGCCGCGCGGTCTACTACGACACCCCCGGCCTGCGGTTCTTCCACGAACACCGGCTGGAGCGCCGGACCCGCCACACGATCCGGGAGTGGACCTGCGAGGACACCGGGGAGCGGCAGGTCGAGGTCGCGCTCACCGGGCGGGGCGGGGCACCGGTCACGCACCGCAGGCCGCTGCTGCCCGATGACGCGGTGCTCGGCCCGGCGCCCCGCCGCTTCCTCGCCTCCGTACTGGACGGCTCCGACGGCCCCGCGGCCCCCGACGGCCTGCGCCGCGTCCTGGAGACCGAGCGCACCCGGGCCGTCCTGGCCGCGGACGGCCAGCGCCTGGTCTGTGACGCGGCGCTGCGCTGCCGGGACGCGGAGACCGGCCGCACGGTGCGCGCCGAGGGCGGGCTGGTCCTCGTACGGAGCCGGACCGGCGGCGGGCCCGGCCCGGCGGACCGGCTGCTGGCCGCCCGCGGGATACCCGCGGAGGACTTCCCCGTCTACTGCGGGGGCCTGGCGGCGCTGCGCCCGGAGCTGACCGCCCACCCCTGGGGGCGGGCGGTGCGGACGGTGTTCCCCGCGGCCGGCTGACCGCCCCGCGCCCGGCCGGCCGTCCCCGGACGCCGGACAGGGCGCCCGCCCGTAGACAGTGTGTCCGCGCGGGTGGTGAGTGCCATACACACTGTCGGTGTCGACCGGTGCCCGTGATCCCTACGCTGAGGACGTTCGCCGCGCCCATCCCCCGGCGGACCCGAGCGACCGATCCGAGGTACTGACCGTGACCACGACGCCCTCCGCCTCCGCCGACCCCGCTGCCGGTGCCGCAGTAAAGGCCGCCGACCGCGCGCACGTCTTCCACTCCTGGTCCGCGCAGGGCCTGATCGACCCGCTGCCGATCGCCGGCGCCGAGGGCTCGTACTTCTGGGACTACGACGGCAACCGCTACCTCGACTTCTCCTCCCAGCTGGTCAACACCAACATCGGCCACCAGCACCCCAAGGTCGTCGCGGCGATCCAGGAGCAGGCCGCGAAGCTGTGCACCCTCGCGCCCGGATTCGCCGTGGACGTCCGCTCCGAGGCCGCCCGGCTGGTCGCCGAGCGCACCCCCGGCGACCTCGACAAGATCTTCTTCACCAACGGCGGCGCGGAGGCCGTGGAGAACGCGGTCCGGATGGCCCGGCTGCACACCGGCCGCGCCAAGGTGCTCTCCGCCTACCGCTCATACCACGGCGCCACCGCCACCGCGATCAACCTGACCGGCGACCCGCGCCGCTGGCCCTCCGACACCGCCTCCGCGGGTGTGGTCCACTTCTGGGGCCCGTTCCTCTACCGCTCGGCCTTCCACGCCGAGAACGAGCAGCAGGAGTGCGAGCGCGCCCTCGCGCACCTGGAGCAGACCATCGCCTTCGAGGGTCCGCAGTCGATCGCGGCGATCATCCTGGAGACCGTGCCGGGCACCGCCGGGATCATGGTCCCGCCGGCCGGCTACCTCGCCGGGGTCCGCGAGATCTGCGACCGCTTCGGCATCGTCTTCATCCTCGACGAGGTCATGGCGGGCTTCGGCCGCACGGGCGCCTGGTTCGCCGCCGACCACTTCGGCGTCACCCCCGACCTGCTGACCTTCGCCAAGGGCGTCAACTCCGGCTATGTGCCGCTGGGCGGCGTGGCGATCAGCGCCGAGATCGCGGCCACCTTCGACCAGCGCCCCTACCCGGGCGGTCTGACCTACTCCGGCCACCCCCTGGCCTGCGCCTCCGCCGTCGCCACCATGAACGCGATGACCGAGGAGCGGATCGTGGAGAACGCCGCCGAGATCGGGGAGAAGGTCATCGGCCCCGCGCTGCACGAGATCGCCGCACGTCACCCGTCGGTCGGCGAGGTCCGCGGCATGGGCGTCTTCTGGGCCCTGGACCTGGTGAAGAACAAGGAGACCCGCGAGCCGCTGGTCCCCTACAACGCGTCCGGCGCCGCCAACGCTCCGATGGCCGAATTCGCCGCGGCCTGCAAGAGCGGTGGGCTGTGGCCGTTCGTGAACATGAACCGGACGCATGTCGTCCCCGCCTGCACGGTCACCGAGGCCGAGGCCAAGGAGGGCCTCGCCGCCCTCGACCAGGCGCTGACGGCGGCCGACGCCCACACCGTCTGAACCGTCGCCCCGCGGTCCCCGTCCGCGGGGAAACCGCAGGTCACGGCCGCCGCGCGGGACGCTCGAAGAGCGCCCTCGCCCGGCGGCCCGGCGTGGCCCTCGCCTATCGTGGGCGGGGGCCGCTCCCACCTGCGCGGTCTGGGACGTCGAAGGAGACGCAGACGATGGCCGCCGGCGGAGACAGCTCAGTCATACGACGCAGCACCCTGCGCCAGCAGATCGCCGACGCGCTGCGCGACGAGATCCTGGCCGGCCGGCTGCCGTGCGGCCACCCCTTCACCGTCAAGGAGATCGCCGAGCAGTACGGCGTCTCCGCGACCCCGGTGCGCGAGGCGCTGCTGGATCTGTGCGCCCAGGGCCTGCTCGACGTCGAACAGCACCGCGGCTACAAGGTGCACGCCTTCAGCTCCGACGACTTCCGCGCCATGGTCGAGGCCCGCACGCTGATCATCGAGGGCATCTTCCGCAGCGGCGCCGACCACGCCCTGCGCGCCACCCCCGCCGGGGTGCTGGTCTCCATCCGCCGCCGCGCCGACGAGGCCGAACGGGCCGCCCGGGCCGGTGACCTCGACGTGCTCATCGGCTACGACCTGCGGTTCTGGCGTGAGCTGAGCGGCATCGTGCACAACGCCTACATCAGCGACTTCCTGGACCGGATCCGCGTGCAGACCTGGATGTTCGCGGTGCCGCTGCTGCGCCGCCAGGCGGATCTGCGCAGCCATCTGTGGCAGGGGCACGGCGCGCTGGCCGACGCGCTGATCCACCACGATCTGCCCACCGCCCAGCGGCTGATCGCGGAGTACAACGAGCACTCCCTCGCTCTCGTCGGAACGCGCGGCTAGCACTACGCTGTCCCGACCGTCGGCCGTCATGGGCCGTACCCGTAGCGTACGTGCGCCGGAGTCCTAGTCCCCCGACCGGAAGCGAGCCCACACTCGTGGCATGTGACCTGTGGCTGGTACCCCTCGTCGATGTGCTGTGCCACAGCCCCGACAACCCGTTCTCCGAAGAGATCGCCGCCTATGACAAGGCCCTGACGGAAGCGGGTCTGCCACCGGTCCCGGTCTTCAGCTACATGCCGGGGCTCTCCGGTGACGTCGCGCCCATCGCCGGCTTCGACTACGACGCCCTGCACTTCCTGCGCCGTGCCTATCTGCTGCGGCTGTGCGGCCTGGAGGTGACCCCGGTCGACGAACTGGGCGGCGACTACGAGCAGTTGCTGGAGATGTTCGAGGCCACCGCGCAGGAGTCCCATCTGGTGTGGCACTACGACCACGCGGGCGCCTACGTCCCGGTCGACTTCCCGCAGCCGCTCGCCAACGACGAACTGCTGGAGGGCGGCGGCCCGCTGGGCTCCTCGCACGGCCTGCTGCGCGAGCTCGAACTCGTCGCGCCGTCCCTGGGCATCGATCCGGCCAATCCGCCGGCCCCTCCGGCGCCGCCGGCCGGGCCCACCTCACTGGAGGAGCGGGCGAGCGCGGTGCCCCTGGACGACAGTCCGTTCGCCCGGGAGCGGCACGTCTGGCTCGGGCTGCACGCGGCCGCCACCCGGAGCCTCGGCCAGGGCTCCATGATCGTCTTCAGCTGACCCGGAACGGGGGCGGGAGCGGGCCGGGGAGTGACCCCGCTCGCTCCCGCCACCCCGTACGGCCGCGGTCAGCGCGGGGACTCCGGCGGCCGCTGCCGCGGCATGTTCGGGCGGGCGCCCGGCGGCGGCAGCGGATACCGGGGCTGCGGGGCCGTGCCCTCGGGCCGCGGCACGGCCGCCCACGGCACCACCGCGAGCGTGGCCTGCGGCACCGGCCCGGCCCGGAACTCCGCCATCCAGTCGGCCGTTTCGGCCCGCACCAGCTCGGCGAGGTCCTCGGTGAACCGCCGCAGCAGGCCCAGGCAGCGCTCCGCCGCCTCGCCCGCGGTGCCCTCGGCCGGCCCGAGCACCTCGCGCACGCTCTCCGCCGCCCAGTCGAACTGCAGCGCCTCCAGCCGCCGGTGGATCGCCTGGGCGGTAGCCAGGTCCCGCATCCACCCGGCCGTCACCCCGAAGTACCGGTCGGCGCCCACGCACACCGCGGCCAGCAGCAGCGACAGACAGCCCCAGGGCGCCCCGCCCGGCCAGACCCCGGCCAGATCCAGCAGCGGCAGCGCCCCGCCCACCGTCACGCCGGCCGCCGCCCCCAGCCGCAGCACCCGCGCACCGCGCCGCTTGCCCCGCCGGTCGCGCAGATACCAGTCGGCGGCGCGCAGCGCGCCCTCCTCGGTCCACAGGTAGAGCGCGTCCAGACGGTCGGCCGGCTCACCCCAGTCGCCGAGCGGGAAGACCCGCCCCGCGAGATCCCGCCGGCCGGAGCCCCGGCGGCCGTTCTCCCGCGTGGGGCTGCCGCCCTCCCGAGGGGGTCCCTCGGGCTGCATCTCCGGCTGACTCACCCGTGCACTCCCTCTCCAAAACTCTCTTCCGGTACGTGCGAGGCACGCGTGTCATACGGGACGGTCGGTGCACGCAGCCTCCTTCCTACCGCCGAACGGCTGGCGTCGGCCCCACGATCACGCTCTTTCCGCCCGGAAGGAGTGCCATGTCGGGTATAGGGGCATCGGGCAACTCACCCGAAAGAGTTGCCGCCGCGGCGACGCGCGGTTTCCGGCCGCTTCGGGCCCGCCCGCCGCCGGGGCCCGGCCGGGGTCCGGCGGTCCGGCGCTCTCGTCTAGGCTGCCACCGTGAAGGTCCTCGTCATCGGCGGCGGCGCCCGCGAACACGCCCTGTGCCGCTCTCTGTCCCTCGACCCCGACGTCACCGCGCTGCACTGCGCTCCCGGCAACGCCGGCATCGCCGAGGTGGCCGAATTGCACGGGGTCAACGCCCTCGACGGCACGGCCGTCGCCGAACTCGCCGCCGGCCTGGCGGCCGATCTGGTCGTGGTCGGTCCCGAAGCCCCCCTGGTGGCGGGCGTCGCGGACGCCGTCCGCGAGCGCGGCATCCCGGTGTTCGGCCCCTCGGCCGAGGCCGCGCAGCTGGAGGGCTCCAAGGCCTTCGCCAAGGACGTGATGGCCGCCGCGGCCGTCCCCACCGCCCGCAGCTATGTCTGCACCACCCCGGAAGAGATCGACGAAGCCCTGGACGCCTTCGGGGCGCCGTATGTCGTCAAGGACGACGGGCTGGCGGCCGGCAAGGGCGTCGTGGTCACCGAGGACGTCGAGGCGGCCCGGGCGCACGCGCTGGCCTGCGAGCGCGTCGTCATCGAGGAGTTCCTCGACGGCCCCGAGGTCTCGCTCTTCGCCGTCACCGACGGCGAGACCGTCGTCCCGCTGCAGCCCGCCCAGGACTTCAAGCGCGCCCTCGACGGCGACGCGGGCCCCAACACCGGCGGCATGGGCGCCTACAGCCCGCTGCCCTGGGCCGACCCCCAGCTGGTCGACGAGGTCATGGCCACGGTCCTGCAGCCCACCGTCGACGAGCTGCGCCGCCGCGGCACCCCGTTCTCCGGGCTGCTCTACGCGGGCCTGGCGATCACCTCCCGCGGGGTGCGCGTGATCGAGTTCAACGCGCGCTTCGGCGACCCGGAGACCCAGGTCGTCCTCGCCCGCCTGCAGACCCCGCTCGGCGGGCTGCTGACCGCGGCCGCCACCGGCAACCTCGCCGCCCTGCCGCCGCTGCGCTGGCACGACGACGCCGCCGTCACGGTCGTCATCGCCTCGCACAACTACCCCGGCACCCCGCGCACCGGCGACCCCATCGAGGGCCTGGCCGAGGTCGCCGAGAAGGACGCCCCGGACGCGTACGTGCTGCACGCCGGCACCCGGCTCGACGACGCCGGCGCGGTGCTGAGCGCGGGCGGCCGGGTGCTGTCCGTCACGGCCGTCGGCGCCGACCTCACCACCGCCCGCCGGCGCGCCTACCGCGCCGTGGACCGGATCCGGCTGGACGGCTCGCAGCACCGCACGGACATCGCCGCCAAGGTCGCGGACGAGGCGGCGCAGGCACCGGGCGCGTAGCGGGAGCGGACGCCGGAGCGGGCGTGCCTGCTCCACCCGGCGAGGTCTCTTCTGGGGCATATGTCACATACCGTGGCATATGCCCCTGTCGTTGTGGGCGCAGACAGGGCCGAAGGGCGCACCGCCCACACCGTCCCGGCACCGGTTCCCGGCTTTGCCCAAAGCCATTCCATCGGGTGACCGCACCACATATCCCGCTGACGGGGCGCGCACCCCCCAACTAGGGTGCCGCGCAAGCGTCCTGCGGTGGCCGTGCCGGAATCCGGCACCCCCGCCGCGGCGGCGTCCGGCAACTGGCTCACCGGCATTGCGATGTCGGTGGCCGGTGCCACAGTGGTGGTGTGCCCTCGCGTGCACCACCGACGCGCATCTCTCGTAGTCCGTCCCGCGTTCTCTCCGTCCGGCTCCGTCAGGACAGCAGGGGGTGTACAGGCTCGTGGCAAGTCCCGAAACAGGCGTCCTGGCGGCGCGTGCCCGCGCCCTCGCCGTGCTGCGGATCCGCAGCAGGGCGAGAGCCGTGGCGCTGCTGCCCGCGGCTGTGGCGGTGGTGCTGTTCGCCGGCCGGGCGACCGGGCGGCTCGGCGCCGGCTGGGACCTCGCCGGCTGGATCGCCGGCGGCGCCGCCGTGGTCAGCCTGCTGCTGGCCGCGCTGGTCACCGTCGTCGTGGCGCGCGCCAGACCCGCCCTCAGCCCGTCCGTGCCGATCTCCGAGAAGTCGGCCCCCGACCTCTACCGCCTGGTCCGCGATCTCGCCGAGCGCCTGGACGTCCCCGCTCCCTCGGCCATAGCGCTGACCCCGGACTGCGACAGCTGGCTGGAGGACCGCACCCACCGCGCCCACGGCCCGCCGCGCGGCCTGCGCCGTGCGGACGGTGCCGGGCGCCGGGCCCCCGAGGCGCCGGTCCTGGTCATCGGCTCCCCGTTCCTGTGGTGGATGCGGGTCGCCGAGCTGCGCGCCCTGCTGGCGCCCGTCGTCGCCGGCACCGGCCCCTCCGCGCACCCCGACATAGCCGCCGCCCGCCGGTTCATCCGCGGTCTGGACGCCGCCGTGGCGGTAGCCGCCAGGACCGGCGGCCGGCTGCACGGTCTTCCGCTCCGCTTCGTCGGCCGGGTGGCGCGGCTGCTGCTGCACGTCGGCCGCGAGCACGCCACGATCATGGAGCGCGCCGTCGCGGCCGCCGCCTCCGAGCGCGCCCAGAACGTCGACTACGGCCTGCGGATCGTCGCCCAGGAGCAGGTCGGCCTGGCGTACGCGGGCTGGGACCGGCTGCTGACCCGGGTCGCGCTGCCCGCCTGGCGGATGGGCCGCTGGCCGTCCCGGCTGGACGCCGGCGTGGTCTCCGCGCTCACCGAACTCTCCCGCCGCGACCGCCTCGCCGACGGCTTCGCCTCCCGCCTCGGCGACCGCCCGGCCTGCGACCTCCTGGAGGAGCCGGGCGCCATCGACCGCGCCGCCTCCCTGCTGGCCGCCCGGCTCTTCCACGGCGGCCCCGCCGAGCCGGGGCCCGACTGGTCGCCGGTCTGCTGGCAGCAGTATCCGGAAGAGGTCGTGGACCGGAAATGGCGTCTGGAGGCCGCCCGCCTCCATCGGGTTCTCGACAATCTTCCGGCGACCGCGCTGCCGGCGCCCCCGCCCGCGGCCCCCGACTCCGCCGCGGCGCCCCTCTCGTACGCCCACACCCCCGCCCACGCGCCCGCCGGCCGCCGCCCGGCGCTGCCCGGTCCCGACGGCGTCCCGGCCGTGAGCCCGCCCGCGGACGGCCCGCCGCCCGCCGACCGGACACCGGCCGCCCCGGCCCCGGGACCGACGCTGGCCCGGGTCATCGACCGGCTCGCGCACGACGAGCGGGCCGGCGATCTGGTCGCCGCCCGGCTGGGCGCGGAGGTCGAGCGGGAGGAGCGCGAGGAGGCGGCCCGCCAGGCCGCCCGCGGCAGCCGCGAGCAGGACGCCGCCGTGGGGGTGGCCTGGGGCGACGGCCTGGCCGAGGGCGGCCTGCCGCTGTTCCCGCTGCAACCGCCCCGCACCGGCCGTGAGCTCCTCGCCGACCACGTCACCGCCATGGTCTGCTGCGCCGCCGTCGACACCGCCGGTGCCGCCCCCGGGCTGGACTGGCTCGACGGCCCGGCGCTGCTGGTCGACGGCGCCCGCCGGGCCGACCTCGGCCGCCCGGTGCTCAGCCTGGTCGACGACGGGGACGACGGGCCGCTGCGCGGCTGGCTGACGACCGTCGGCGTCCGCCCCGAGAAGCCGGTCCGGCTGGTATGACTCGACGGCCGCGGCTGCCCGCCACCCCGCCGTGAGGAGGCGAACCGGGCAGCGAGATCCGGGCCGGACACCCGGGGCCGCCCGCCCCTACCGGCTGAATGTTCCCTTCCAGTTCGCATTTCGGGGGCGGTGCCCTCTAAATTCACGACGAAGGGTGACGAAGTGAGTGCGTAATGTGATGTGCTGGGGGATGGCCGGCCGGGTCCGCTCAGCCGGACGCAGCACCGGCCCGTCGGCCCGGACCGACGGGGGATGCGGGAGGGGAGTGGAAGGTGGCGACGGATCAGATCAGGCGCTGGGAGTCGGGCGCGCTGGCGCACGCGGTCACGGACCCGTTCGGACAGGGCCCGCTGCCCTGGCTGCGCGGCAGCGAGACGTACTTCGAGTCCGGCCGCATCGTTCCCTGGTACGTCGACCCGGCCGTGGCCCGGGGCGATCTGCGCGAGCCGGCGCCGCACAAGCACAACGGCCCGCGCACCGCCGATGACGTGCACCGCCAGATCAAGGGCTTCGCCGGCACCGGCGCGGTGGCCCCCGGTGAGGCCATCGACTTCCGGGTCTCGGTCGACCCGCCGCAGCCCTTCAGCATCGACGTCTACCGCATCGGCCACTACGGCGGGACGGGTGCCCACAAGGTCACCACCAGCCCCCGCCTGGCCGGCATCGTCCAGCCGCCCCCGATGGCGGTCGAGCGCACGGTCACCTGCCACCACTGGTGGCTGTCCTGGCGCCTCCAGGTCCCCACCTACTGGAACCTCGGCGCCTATGTCGCCGTGCTGACCACCGCCGACGGCCGCTACCGCTCCCACATCCCCTTCACGGTCCGCGACAACCAGCCCGCCGACCTCCTCCTGCTGCTGCCCGACATCACCTGGCAGGCCTACAACCTCTACCCGGAGGACGGCCGCACCGGCGCCAGCCTCTACCACGCCTGGGACGAGGACGGCGCGCTGCTCGGCGAGGGGGACGCCGCCACCACCGTCTCCTTCAACCGCCCCTACGCGGGCGCCGGACTGCCCCTCCATGTCGGCCACGCCTACGACTTCATCCGCTGGGCGGAGCGCTACGGCTACGACCTCGCCTACGCCGACGCCCGCGATCTGCACGCCGGCCGCGTCGACCCCTCGCGCTACCGCGGCCTGGTCTTCCCCGGCCACGACGAGTACTGGTCGGTGCCGATGCGCCGCACGGTCGAGAGCGCCCGCGACAACGGCACCTCCCTGGTCTTCCTGTCCGCCAACACCATGTACTGGCAGGTCGAGCTGTCCCCGTCGCCCTCGGGCCCGGATTCGCTGCTGACGTGCCGCAAGCGGCAGGGTCCCGGCCGTCCCGCGCTCTGGCGCGAGCTGGGCGACCCCGAGCAGCGGCTGATGGGCATCCAGTACGCCGGCCGGGTCCCCGAGCCGGCGCCCCTGGTCGTCCGCAACGGCGAGCACTGGCTGTGGGAGGCCACCGGCGCCCACGAGGGCGACGAGCTGCCCGGCCTGGTCGCCGGCGAGGCCGACCGCTACTTCCCCCGCACCAGCCTCCCCGACCACAGCGAACGCATCCTGCTCGCCCATTCCCCCTACCGCGACAGCGAGGGCGCCCGCCGCCATCAGGAGACCTCCCTCTACCGCGCCCCCAGCGGCGCCTGGGTCTTCTCGTCCGGCACCTTCGCCTGGTCCCCCGCCCTCGACCGCCCCGGCCATGTCGACCAGCGCGTCCAGCGCGCCACCGCCAACCTCCTCGACCGGATCTGCAAACGCGACTGAACGCGGCAGCCCAGGACGGCAGAAACGTTGCCGTACGCCCGCCGGGCCCGGGTGGCCCCGCGCCTCCGGGGCCCCGGGGCGCCCGTCGCCACCGGGCGCACCCGGCCCCCGTCGGTCACCACCGCCCGGCGTGAGGGAGAATCGAGGGGACTCCTGGATCAACCTACGCGGAGGAAGCGTGCCCGGTTTTGTAGAAAAGCCTGAGCCGGTGGAGGTCCCCGGGCTCACCCACCTCCACACCGGGAAGGTGCGCGACCTCTATCGCAACGCCGCCGGCGAGCTGGTCATGGTCGCCAGCGACCGCACCTCCGTCTACGACTGGGTGCTGCCCACCGAGATCCCCGACAAGGGGCGCATCCTCACCCAGCTGTCCCTGTGGTGGTTCGAGCAGCTCACCGACCTGGTCCCGCACCACGTCCTGTCCACCGACGTCCCGGCCGGCGCCCCCGCCGACTGGGCGGGCCGCACCCTGGTCTGCAAGTCGCTGGACATGGTCCCGGTCGAGTGCGTGGCCCGCGGCTACCTCACCGGCTCGGGCCTGGCCGAGTACCGCCGGACCCGTACGGTCTGCGGGCTGGCCCTGCCCGAAGGCCTCGTGGACGGCTCCGAGCTGCCCGCCCCGATCTTCACCCCGGCCACCAAGGCCGACGTCGGCGACCACGACGAGAACGTCTCCTACGAGGAGGTCGCCCACCAGGTCGGTCCCGAGGTCGCCGCCGAGCTGCGGCAGACCACCCTCGCCGTCTACGGCCGGGCCCGCGACATCGCCCGTGAGCGCGGCGTCATCCTGGCGGACACCAAGTTCGAGTTCGGCTTCGACGGCGGGCGGCTGACCCTGGCCGACGAGGTCCTGACGCCCGACTCCTCGCGCTTCTGGCCGGCCGACCTGTGGAAGCCGGGCCGCGCCCAGCCGTCGTTCGACAAGCAGTTCGTCCGCGACTGGCTGACCTCGCCCGCCGCGGACTGGGACCGTACGGGCACGCTGCCGCCGCCCGCCCTCCCGCACGAGATCGTCGAGAGCACCCGCGCCAAGTACGCCGAGGCCTACGAGCGCCTCACGGGACTTCCCTGGACGTAGCGCCTCCCGGCCCGGGCCCCCGCGGCCCGGGCCGACGGGTCCGCGGACCACACCGGCGTACGAAGAAGCCCCGGTCGGTATCCCTACCGACCGGGGCTTCTCCTTCTGAGCGGACGACGAGGCTCGAACTCGCGACCTCAACCTTGGCAAGGTTGCGCTCTACCAACTGAGCTACGTCCGCATGCGCCGTACAAGGCTCCTGGCGTCAGTCGCCGCCGCGCGGTGCGGGGACCACTATAGCCAACCTCGCTCCCGGGCGAGCCGCACCGCCGCGTGGCGGTTCTCCGCACCGAGCTTGGCGCTGGCCGACGAGAGGTAGTTGCGCACCGTCCCCGGCGACAGCGAGGCCCGCTCCGCGATCTCCACGACCGGCGCCCCGTCCGCGGCGCATGCCAGCACCTCCGCCTCCCGCGCGGTCAGCGGCGAGTCCCCGGCACTGATCGCGTCCGCCGCCAACTCCGGGTCGACATAACGGCTCCCGGCGTGCACCGTGCGGATGATCTCGGCCAGCCGCTGCGCCGAGACCGTCTTCGGCACGAAGCCCCGCACCCCCGCGGTCAGCGCCCGCTTCAGATGCCCCGGCCGTCCGTGGCTCGTCACGATCATCGACCGGCACCCCGGCACATCGACCCGCAAAGATGTGGCAACCGTCACACCGTCAGCCCCGGGCATCTGCAGATCCAGCACCGCCACATCCGGTGCGTGCGCCCGCGCCATCGCCTGGGCCTCGGGCCCCGACGCCGCCTCCGCCACGACCATCAGGTCGTCCTCCAGCGACAGCAGCGCCGCCAGCGCTCCCCGGATCAGGTGCTCGTCGTCCGCGAGCAGCACCCGGATCATCCCGTCACCCATCCCGCCGCCCCGCCTCCTCGCTCACGCCGGCCGCCGGGCCGGGAGATTCGTGCCCCGCACGCTCCGTGCGCACCCCGCCCAGCGGGAGTTCGACCGTCAGCCGGAAGCAGCCGTCCGGGGCCGGACCGGCGGTCAGGGTCCCGCCCAGCGGGTCCAGCCGCTCGCGCAGTCCCTTCAGTCCGCTGCCGGCGGGCGGGGCGGCCGCGTCCGGCGGCCGGATGACCCCGTTGTTCTCCATGGTCAGCACCAGGACCGAGCGGTCCGGGTCGATCAGCATCCGCAGCACACAGCGCCGGGCCTCGGCGGCGTGCCGCAGGACGTTCGTGGTGCCTTCGCGGACCACCCAGCCGAGCGCCGACTCGACCTCCGGCGGCAGCGGCGTGCCCTCCCCGCCTTCGATACGGCAGTCCACCCCCGCGGCCCGGAGCACACCGCGGGCACCGGCCAACTCCGTCCGGAGTTCGGCCCGCCGGTAGCCGCGCACCACCTCCCGTACCTCCCGCTGTGACTCCTGGGCGATCCGCTGCACCTCCACCATCTGTGCCACGGCCGCCGGCTGCCCCCGCCGGGCCAGCCGGACCGCCAGCTCGCTCTTCAGCGCGATCACGGCCAGATTCCGGCCCATCACATCGTGCAGATCCCGGCCGAACCGCAGCCGCTCCTCGGCGACCGCGAGCCGGGTCGCGGTCTCGCGTGCCGACTCCAGCTTGCGGAACACGGCGAGCAGCCAGCCCGTGGGCCGCGCGAGGACCAAGCTCCACAGGCCCGCGGAGAGCAGCAGCACCGCCAGCACCACGGGCAGCGGCCCGGCGCCGGTCAGCGCGGCGAGCAGCCCGGCCGACAGCACCGCGCCGCCGGCCAGCGCCACCAGGTACGTCCGCTTGGACACCATCAGGCAGTACGCCATGAGGAACGGGGTGAGGGCCGCGCCGAACGCGAGCGCCGCCCCGCCCGGTGCGTCCACGCCGCGCAGTCCCTTGACGGCCACCAGCGCGAGGAGCGCGGCCTCGGCGGCGGCGGTCAGCACACCCGAGACCAGCAGCAGCCGGCGCGGCGGCGCCCCACGCCCGAGATATCCGTCCAGCGCGTGGTGCAACAGGGGCACCGCCAGGCCGGCCTGAAGGATGTTCAGGCCCACCGCGGTGCCGGCCAGGGCGGTGGGCAGCGCGCCCTCCTCCGTGCTGCTGAGGAGGGGCGTCACCCCGCCGAGGACGGAAAGCCAGGGGAAGGCGCACAGCGTCCAGCGGAAGTACGCATCGACCATGCCCCGCTCACTGCGGCGCCGCCACACCGCCCGTAGCCCACCCATCGCTCCACCCCCGCCGCTCCGGCTCCCCTGACGCTAGCGCCGCGGCTCCCAGCGGAACCACCGCCGTACCGCCACCAGCGCGAGCGCGATCCACACCGCGACGACGGCCAGGTGGGACAGCGTCTGCCCGGCATCCGCCCCACCGGTCCACCCGGCACGGATCAGCGCCATCACCGGTGACAGCGGCAGCAGTTCGAGGACCGTGGCCACGCGCTCGGGGAAGGCCTCCAGAGGGGCCACGATCCCGGACCCGGCCATGGACAGCAACATCAGGGGCAGCACGACCAGCTGCGCCGCCTCGGTCGAGCCGGCGAGCGAGGAGCACGCCGCGGCGAGGGTCACGACCAGCACCGTGCCGAGCAGCACGCCGGCGACCAGGGACAGCGGAGCGCGAGGCAGTCCCGCGTGCAGGACCACGTCGCCCAGGACGACGAGCACGGCGCACTGGACCAGCCCGAGGACCACGAACGGCAGCGCGGTGCCGGCCAGGATCTCCCGATCCGCCGGCTCACCGGTGCGCAGCCGCTTGAGCACGAGCTCTTCCCGCCGGGCGACATAGGCACCGGTGAGGGTGGAGTAGACGGCGAAGAGCAGGACGTATCCCAGGGCCGCGGGCAGCAGCAGCGTGTCGGGCGACAGCCCGGAGCGGGCCGGGCCGACGTGGCCGGCCGCCCCTTTCATCGCGAACGCCATGGCGACCGGAAGGGCCAGCGACGTGGACAGCGCGGACTTGTTGCGGGTGAGCAGCGTCCACTCGGCCCGCCCGAGGGACAGCAGACGGCCCGCGCTCCCGGTCCGCGCGGGGTCTTTCGCCGGGCCGGTGCCCGTGAGGTGTTCCGCAGGCGTGTTCATGCGCGCTCCAGCCCCTTCGCGATGTGCAGAAAAGCCTCTTCCAGGGATGCGGACCTGACATCCAGTCCGCGCAGCGTGATCCCCTCGCGCTGCGCCCAGAGCAGCACTCCGGTCGCGGTCCGCTGCAGTTCGCCCGTCCGCAGCCGGATCGTGCGCCCCTCCGTCTCCCGGCCGAGGACGCCCAGCTCCGTCCACGCCGGGAGCGATCCGGGACAGAGGTCGTCGGGCAGCTCGAAGGAGAGGCGGGCGGGGTGCGCGGCGACCACCTCGGCGACCGGCCCCGCCGCCGCGATCCGCCCCTCGTGCAGGATCGCCAGCCGGTCCGCCAGCTCCTCGGCCTCTTCGAGATAGTGCGTGGTCAGCACGATGGTGGTCCCCTCGTCCCGCAGTCCGCGGACCAACTCCCAGGTCGTACGGCGCGCTTCGGTGTCCAGCCCGGTGGTCGGCTCGTCCAGGAACAGCACCTCCGGCCGGCCCAGCAGCGCCAGCGCGAGGTCCAGCCGCCGCCGCTCGCCGCCGGACAGCTGCTTGATCCGGACGTTTTGGCGCCGGCCGAGCCCCACGGTGCCGAGTGCCTCGTCGACCGGCCGCGCCCCGGTGGTGCACCCGGCCCACATCCGCAGGGTCTCCGCCGGCGTCAGCTCGCCGGGGAAGCCGCCCTCCTGGAGCATGACGCCGATCCGCGGCCGCACCGCGCGCCGCTCCCGGTAGGGATCCCTGCCGAGGACCCGGACCCGTCCGCCGCTGGGCGGCGCCAGCCCAACCAGTAGTTCGAGAGTGGAGGTCTTGCCCGCGCCGTTGGTCCCGAGCAGGGCGAACAGCTCCCCGCGGCCGACGGAGAAGTCGATGCCGCGCACGGCCTCGTGGTCCTGCCGTCCGTTCGAACGGCTCCGGTCGCCGGGCCCGCCCGTCTGCCGCCGGCGGGAGACGAAGCCGTAGCGTCGGCGCAGTCCGGTGACGTCGATCACACCGCCCCCGGGGCCGGTGCTCCCGGCGGGGCTCGCGATGGTTTTCTCCCCGATGTTCATGCGTCCAGCGTTTCGCCGGATCACGGCCTCGGGCAGTGCGGCCTGTCATCGCAGCCGATGACAAATGTCAGTTGCCGGTGCCGGGAGTGCGGGAAGTGAACAGAGTGTGTGACGTGACTTCAGAAATGCAGAAGGCCCCGGTCCAGAGAACCGGGGCCTTCTTATTCTGAGCGGACGACGAGGCTCGAACTCGCGACCTCAACCTTGGCAAGGTTGCGCTCTACCAACTGAGCTACGTCCGCAGGCATCCACTCGGCTTTCACCGAGCGGCGCGACAGCTACTCTACCTGATCCGTAGGACCGGTCGAGCAGTCAGAGCGGGTGACAGGGATTGCACACTGCGCCTCCCCCTTGGAAAGGGGGCGCTCTACTACTGAGCTACACCCGCGTGACTCCGTGAGGTCCGGCCTGTCGGCCTCGCCCCTCGGCGTGCTCCAGACTCTAGCTGATCAGTAGGGGTGCTGTGCAAGTCGGCTGCGCCCGGGCCGGGGGACGCCGGCAAGTCGGTTAGTGGTTGGCGGCGTTGAAGGCCTCGTACACCTTCTTGGGGATCCGGCCGCGCGGCGGGACGTCCATCTGGTGGGAGCGGGCCCAGGCGCGGACGGCCGCGGGATCGGGGTTCACCGCGGTCCGGTGGTAGGCCTTGCCGGACTTGGCCCGCTTGCGGCCGGCCTCGACGAACGGAGCGAGGGCGCCGCGCAGTTTCTTCGCATTGGCTGGATTGAGGTCGATCTCGTACGTCTTCCCGTCCAATCCGAAGGCGACCGTCTCTGCGGCTTCTCCTCCGTCGATGTCATCGGAGAGCGTTACTACTACGCGCTGCGCCACGGATATCGGTCCTTTCGTGGAGCGACCCCTTGTTGACATGGGGTGATGCTCCGGATCCGGCTGATTGGGATCAATGCTTTTTCATTTGTACAGCGATGGGCATTGCATTGTGAAGCCCAGTTAATTTTGTCAGCGTGTCTTCCCGCAATCCGGACCCCGGATCTTTTCGAGAATTTTTCCTGAGCTGCACTCTCACCGATACCGGACCGTGATGGGGGGCAGCGTATATCTATGCGCGTAGATTTTCGAACACGGTACTGTGAGGACACCGCCTTACGCACCACACCACCGGGAGTGCCAGTGGCACGCGTCGTAGTCGACGTCATGCTCAAGCCGGAGATCCTCGACCCGCAGGGGCAGGCGGTGCAGCGCGCACTGCCACGCCTGGGCTTCGAGGGGATCGCCGACGTCCGTCAGGGCAAGCGTTTCGAACTTGAGGTGGAGGGTCCGGTCGACGACGCCGCCCTCGCTCGCATCCATGAGATGGCCGAGACCTTCCTCGCCAACACCGTCATCGAAGACTTCACCGTGCGGGTCGACTCATGACCTCGCGCATCGGAGTCATCACCTTCCCCGGCACGCTCGACGACCGCGACACCCAGCGCGCGGTCCGGGTCGCCGGAGCCGAGGCGGTGCCGCTGTGGCACCGCGACAAGGACCTCAAGCAGGTCGACGCCGTGGTACTGCCCGGCGGTTTCTCCTACGGCGACTATCTGCGGGCCGGAGCGATCTCCCGTTTCTCGCCGGTGATGGAGACCGTCATCGCGCAGGCGAAGGCCGGTATGCCGGTCCTCGGTATCTGCAACGGCTTCCAGGTGCTCACCGAGACCCACCTGCTGCCCGGCGCCATGCTGCGCAACAACCATCTGCACTTCATCTGCCGCGATCAGAAGCTGCGGGTGGAGAACGCGGAGACCTCCTGGACCGCGGACTACACGTCCGGGCAGGAGATCAGCATTCCGCTGAAGAACATCGACGGCCGCTATGTCGCCGACGCGCGCACGCTCGACATGCTGGAGGCCGAGGGCCGGGTCGCCTTCCGCTACCTGGACGGCAACCCCAACGGCTCGCTCCGCGACATCGCCGGCATCACCAATGAGGCGGGCAATGTCGTCGGCCTCATGCCGCACCCCGAGCACGCCGTGGAGCCGCTGATCGGTACGGGCCGTACCGACGGCCTCGGATTCTTCACCTCGATCCTGAAGAAGCTGGTCAACGCATGATGGCCGAGCGAAGCGAGGGCACCATTAAGCACAGCCTCGACACCGTCAAGCACGCCGCCGAGACGCCGGACGCCGACCAGCCGTGGGCCGAGCTGGGCCTGAAGCAGGACGAGTACCAGCGCATCCGCGAGATCCTCGGCCGCCGTCCCACCGGCGCCGAACTCGCCATGTACTCGGTCATGTGGTCCGAGCACTGCTCCTACAAGAGCAGCAAGGTCCATCTCAAGCAGTTCGGTGAGAAGGCCCCGGAGAACGACGCGATGCTCGTCGGCATCGGCGAGAACGCCGGTGTCGTCGACGTCGGCCAGGGCTACGCCGTCACGTTCAAGGTGGAGTCCCACAACCACCCCTCGTACATCGAGCCCTACCAGGGCGCGGCCACCGGCGTCGGCGGCATCGTCCGCGACATCCTCGCCATGGGCGCCCGCCCGGTCGCCGTCGTCGACCCGCTGCGGTTCGGCGCCGCCGACCACCCCGACACCAAGCGCGTCCTGCCGGGCGTGGTCGCGGGCATCGGCGGCTACGGCAACTGCCTGGGCCTGCCCAACATCGGCGGCGAGGTCGTCTTCGACGCCTGCTACCAGGGCAACCCGCTGGTCAACGCCGGCTGCATCGGCGTGATGAAGCACGAGGACATCCACCTCGCCAAGGCGTCCGGCGCCGGCAACAAGGTCATCCTCTACGGCGCCCGCACCGGCGGCGACGGCATCGGCGGCGTCTCGGTCCTGGCGTCCGAGACCTTCGACGACACCAAGCCGGCCAAGCGGCCCGCCGTCCAGGTCGGTGACCCCTTCCAGGAGAAGCTGCTCATCGAGTGCACCCTGGAGATCTTCAAGGCCGACCTGGTCGCCGGCATCCAGGACCTCGGCGGCGCCGGGCTGTCCTGTGCCACCAGCGAGCTGGCCTCGGCCGGCTCCGGCGGTATGCGCGTCGAGCTGGACACCGTCCCGCTGCGCGACTCCTCCCTCTCGCCCGAGGAAATCCTCATGAGCGAGTCGCAGGAGCGCATGTGCGCGATCGTCGAGCCCGGCAAGGTCGACCGCTTCCTGGAGATCTGCGAGAAGTGGGACGTCATCGCCACCGTCATCGGTGAGGTGACCGAGGGCTCGCAGCTGGAGATCTTCTGGCACGGCGAGCAGATCGTCGACGTCCCGCCGCGCACCGTCGCGCACGAGGGCCCGGTCTACCAGCGGCCCTACGCGCGGCCCGACTGGCAGGACGCCCTCCAGGCCGACGACGCCGCGAAGCTGGCCCGTCCGGCGAACGCCGAGGAGCTGCGCGCGCAGGTCCTGGCGCTGGTGGCGTCGCCCAACCAGGCCTCGAAGGCGTGGATCACCGATCAGTACGACCGGTTCGTGCAGGGCAACACCGTCCTGGCGATGCCGGAGGACTCCGGCATGGTCCGGATCGACGAGGACACCAACCTCGGTGTCGCGCTCGCCACGGACGGCAACGGCCGCTACGCCAAGCTCGACCCGTACGCGGGCGCGCAGCTGGCGCTGGCCGAGGCCTACCGCAACGTCGCCGCGTCCGGGGCCAAGCCGCTCGCGGTCTCCGACTGCCTGAACTTCGGCTCGCCCGAGGACCCGGCCGTCATGTGGCAGTTCGCCGAGGCCACCCGTGGTCTCGCGGACGCCTGCCAGACCCTGGGCACGCCGGTCACCGGCGGCAACGTCTCGCTCTACAACCAGACCGGCGAGGTGGCGATCCACCCGACCCCGGTCGTCGCGGTGCTGGGCGTGATCGACGATGTGAACCGCCGGACGCCGATCGGCTTCGCGGAGGAGGGCCAGCTGCTCTACCTCCTCGGTGACACCCGTGAGGAGCTGGGCGGTTCGGCCTGGTCCCAGGTGGTGCACGAGCACCTCGGCGGTCTGCCGCCGCGGGTCGACCTGGAGCGCGAGCGGCTGCTGGCCGAGGTGCTGATCTCGGCCTCCCGTGACGGCATGATCGACGCCGCGCACGACCTCTCCGACGGCGGTCTGATCCAGGCCCTGGTGGAGTCGTGCCTGCGCGGCGGCAACGGCGCCCGCGTGGTGGTGCCGGACGGCCAGGACCCGTTCGTGCTGCTGTTCTCTGAGTCGGCGGGCCGCGCGGTCGTCGCCGTCCCGCGCAGCGAGGAACTCCGCTTCACCGACATGTGCGGTGCGCGGGGGCTGCCGGCCACCCGGATCGGTGTGGTCGACGGCGCGGAGATCGACGTCCAGGGCCAGTTCAGCATCCCGCTCGGGGAGCTGACGGAGGCCCACGAGGCGACGATCCCGGGTCTCCTCGCCTGAGACCGCCCGGGGGCGCACCGCCCCCGCCGACGGTCCGACGGCCCGCCCCATCATGGGGACGGGCCGTCGCCGTTTTTCCGCACCGACCACGTCGTACCGCTGCCGGGCCGGCCGGCGCCCGGCGGCCCCGCCCGGCCACCATCACTCCAGGGGGAATCGGAATGAAGTCCACCACGGTGCGGAGGCTCTCCGTGCTCGCCGCCCGCGCCTGCCTGTTCGCTGTTTTCGCCGTGTTCGTGGCGAGCTTCTTCGCCGACTTCCCCCGCTGGTGGATCTGGTTTCCGCTCGGCCTGTGGGTGCTGATCGAATGCGGGGTGAACCGGCGCGCGGCCCGTGGGGAGGCGGACGCGCTGCGGGCCGCGGCCCCCGCCCCGGTGGCGGTCGCCGCGCCGGTCGGCGGCCGCTGGCGGGCCCTGAACAGCCCCGCCGACAAGGTCCCCAGCCATGACACCTTGTCCTTCGGGCAGGCCTACGCCATCGACGTGGTGGCGGAACCGGAGCCGGGTGCCAGGCCCGGCTTCGTCTGGTGGCCGCCGGCCCGCCGCAACGAGGCCTTCCCGGCCTTCGGCGCGCCCCTGCTCGCCGTCGCCGACGCCACCGTCGTCCGGGCCGAGGACGGCCGGCGCGACCATCTCAGCCGCACGTCCTGGCCCGCGGCCGCCTATCTGCTCGCCGTCGAGGGCCCGGTCCGTACGCTCGGCGGCGCCCGCTGGATGCTCGGCAACCATGTGATCCTCGACCTGGGCGGCGGCATCCACGCGCTGTACGCGCACGTGCGCCGCGGTTCGCTCACGGTCCGCGCGGGCGACCGGGTGCGGGTGGGGGAGCCCGTCGGCGAGTGCGGCAACTCCGGCAACAGCAGCGAGCCGCATGTCCACTTCCAGCTCATGGACGCCGCCGACCCGCGCACCGCCCACGGCACTCCCTTCACCTGGCACGGCACCGGCGTCCCGCGCACCGGCGAGATATTCGAGGCCGGGGCGCCGGCGGCGACACCGGGGAGCTGAGCGCCCGCCCGTGCCGACCGCGTGTCCCGTCCCGGGTCCGCCGGACGGCCTCGAACTGCCCCGAGAGCAGCGGGAGTTGACGACCCTGCGGGAGCGGCGGGCGCCGGGCCGCCGCGATCCGCGGGCGACTGTCGGTGGTGCCTCGTAGGGTGACGTACATGCCCCCTGCCGCCCGGAAACCGCGCCCGCGCCGGTACGACCCGCAGAAGACCCGTGCGGCCGTCACGGCCCAGCTCGCCCATGTCCAGGAGGCCGTACGCGCGCTCGCACCCGGCCAGTTGGCGCTGCCGACCCGGCTCGGCGACTGGACGGTGCGCGAGCTGGTGGCGCATCTGTCCCTGACGCTCGGCAGCCTGGCCCGCGCGCTGGAGCACCCGGCCCCGGCGCGGGCGGAGGCCACCCTGCTGCAGTGGCCGTCCGCGGCCGCCGGGCTCGCCTCCGGCATCGACGCACGCACCCGCGTCCTGGCCGCCGCACACGACCCCGCGGCGCTGCTGGAGCGCACCGCGGCGGAGTTCGCCGAGGTTGTCCTGCCGCTGCCGGACGACCGGCTGCTGGCCTCCCGCCCCGGCGCGATGACCCTGGCCGACCTCCTGGTCACCCGCTGTGTCGAACTCGTCGTGCACACCGACGACCTCGCGGCGGCGACCGGCCGGGAGATCCCCTTCGACCGCCAGGCCCTGGCCGCCACCACCCGCCTGCTGGCCGACGTCCTGGCGGACCGGGCCCCCGGCGGGTCGGTGGAGCTGCGGGTTCCGCCGTTCGCCGTGGTGCAGTGCGTGGCCGGCCCCAAGCACACCCGCGGCACCCCGCCGAACGTCGTCGAGACCGACCCGCTGACCTGGATCCGGCTTGCCACGGGCCGGACCAGCTGGGCCCTGGCGCGGGAGGCCGCGGCCGTCAGCGCCAGCGGCGAGCGGTCCGACATCGGTGGATATCTGCCCGTGCTGAGCTGACGGCCGCGGGCCGGGCGGGGCCGGGCGGGGCCGTGCGCCCCGTACCGGCGGCGGCCGGCGAAGGCGTCGCGCATCTCACACGGAGCGGAACGCACCCCCGAGGCCCAAGATCCACACGGCCGGCGCCGTGCGGCCCCCGCCCGGCGGCGCAGCAGGTGAGCCAAGGGTTCCGGGCCGCGCCGGGGCGGCCGGCCGCCCCCGTGTGGGCGTGGGCACGCCAAGCCCGGCGGCCGCTCATTCATGCACTCATCCAGGTCCGGGGCCATCCCCGGTTCGGATGAATCCGCGACCTGCCCTAGACTCGGTGCCGTGCCACGTGGTGACGGACGACTCAGCCACGACCTGCTCCCCGGTGAGAAGGGCCCCCAGGACGCTTGCGGCGTCTTCGGTGTCTGGGCTCCGGGTGAAGAGGTCGCCAAACTCACCTATTTCGGGCTGTATGCGCTGCAGCACCGTGGACAGGAGTCCGCGGGCATCGCGGTGAGCAACGGCTCCCAGATCCTCGTCTTCAAGGACATGGGCCTGGTTTCCCAGGTCTTCGACGAGACTTCGCTCGGCTCTCTCCAGGGCCACATCGCCGTGGGCCATGCCCGCTACTCCACCACCGGTGCCTCGGTGTGGGAGAACGCCCAGCCGACGTTCCGTGCCACCGCGCACGGCTCCATCGCGCTCGGCCACAACGGCAACCTGGTGAACACCGCCGAGCTGGCGGATCTGGTCGCCGCGCTGCCCCGTGAAGGCGGCCGGGCGACCCAGGTCGCGGCCACCAACGACACCGACCTGGTGACGGCCCTGCTGGCCGGCCAGGTCGACGAAGAGGGCAAGCCGCTGACCGTCGAGGAGGCCGCCCCGCGCGTCCTGCCGAAGGTCATGGGCGCCTTCTCGCTCTGCTTCATGGACGAGCACACGCTCTACGCAGCCCGCGACCCGCAGGGCATCCGCCCGCTGGTCCTGGGCCGTCTGGAGCGCGGCTGGGTGGTGGCCTCCGAGACCGCCGCCCTGGACATCTGCGGCGCCAGCTTCATCCGCGAGATCGAGCCCGGCGAGATGGTCGCCATCGACGAGAACGGCCTGCGCAGCAGCCGTTTCGCCGAGGCCCGCCCCAAGGGCTGCGTCTTCGAGTACGTGTATCTCGCCCGCCCGGACACCGACATCGCCGGCCGCAACGTGTACCTCTCCCGGGTGGAGATGGGCCGCAAGCTGGCCGCCGAGGCGCCCGCCGACGCCGACCTGGTGATAGCGACTCCGGAGTCGGGCACCCCGGCCGCCGTCGGGTACGCCGAGGCCAGTGGCATCCCCTACGGCTCGGGCCTGGTCAAGAACTCCTACGTCGGCCGGACCTTCATCCAGCCCTCGCAGACCATCCGCCAGCTCGGCATCCGCCTCAAGCTCAACCCGCTCAAGGAAGTCATCCGCGGCAAGCGCCTGGTGGTCGTCGACGACTCGATCGTCCGCGGCAACACCCAGCGCGCCCTGGTCCGGATGCTCCGCGAGGCCGGCGCGGCCGAGGTCCACATCCGGATCTCCTCCCCGCCGATCAAGTGGCCGTGCTTCTTCGGCATCGACTTCGCCACCCGCGCGGAGCTGATCGCCAACGGGCTGAGCGTGGAGGAGATCGGCAAGTCGCTGGGCGCCGACTCGCTCGCGTACATCTCCATCGACGGCATGATCGAGGCGACCACGATCGCCAAGCCGAATCTGTGCCGCGCCTGCTTCGACGGCGAATACCCGATGGATCTGCCCGACCCGGAGCTGCTGGGCAAGCACCTCCTGGAATCGGAGACCGCGAGCCGGACCAAGTCCGATGTGGACGGCGTCCAGACGCTCACCGCCGGGGTCGGCGGCGCCGACGCGCTGCGTCGCCCGTAGAGCTCGTACACACACGACAGGAAAGTTCTCAGCCATGTCCGCTGAATCCTCCGGTGCCAGCTACGCAGCCGCGGGCGTCGACATCGAAGCCGGCGACCGCGCCGTGGACCTCATGAAGGAGTGGGTCAAGAAGGCCACCCGCCCCGAGGTCGTCGGCGGCCTGGGCGGCTTCGCCGGCCTCTTCGACGCCTCCGCCCTCAAGCGCTACGAGCGCCCGCTGCTCGCCTCGGCGACCGACGGCGTCGGCACCAAGGTCGACATCGCCCGCAAGATGGGCGTCTACGACAGCATCGGCCACGACCTCGTCGGCATGGTCGTCGACGACCTGGTCGTCTGCGGCGCCGAACCGCTGTTCATGACCGACTACATCTGCGTCGGCAAGGTCTACCCCGAGCGGGTCGCCGCCATCGTCAAGGGCATCGCCGAGGGCTGTGTGCTGGCCGGCTGCGCGCTGGTCGGCGGCGAGACCGCGGAGCACCCGGGGCTGCTGGGCGCGGACGAGTTCGACGTCGCCGGCGCCGGCACGGGCGTCGTCGAGGCGGACCGCGTCCTGGGCGCGGACCGTATCCGTACGGGCGACGCGGTGATCGCCATGGCGTCCTCCGGGCTTCACTCGAACGGGTACTCGCTGGTCCGCCATGTCCTGTTCGACCGCGCGGGAATGGCCCTGGACCGCGAGGTCCCGGAGTTCGGCCGCACGCTCGGCGAGGAGCTCCTGGAGCCCACCAAGATCTACTCGCTGGACTGCCTCGCGCTGACCCGCACCACCGATGTGCACGCCTTCTCGCACATCACCGGCGGCGGCCTGGCCAACAACCTCGCCCGGGTGATCCCGGACGGTCTGCACGCCACCGTCGACCGCGGCACCTGGACGCCGGGCGCGGTCTTCGACCTGGTCGGCTCGGCCGGCGCGGTCGAGCGCGGGGAGCTGGAGAAGACCCTGAACATGGGCGTCGGCATGATCGCCGTCGTCCCGCAGGACTCCGTGCAGGCCGCCCTGACCACGCTCGCCGACCGCGGTGTGGACGCCTGGGTCAGCGGTGAGGTCGTCGACCGCGGTGACCACGCAGAGGCAGTGACCCTGACCGGTGACTACGCGAGCTGAGCAGCCCGACCGGGCCGGCGCCCGCACCGGCAGCCACCGGTGCGGCGCCCGCGGCCGTCGTCGGACGGTGCGCGGCGGCCGCCGTGCCCACCGTCACCCGGGCAGCACAGAACCCGGTCCGGGCAAAGCCCAGGACCGGGTCCGCGATGCTCTTGCGGGTGCCGCGAGCGCAGAACGTCAAGCGCGACGACGTTGCTGGGACGAGTCGCCGTCGTCCTCATCGTCGTCGTTGTACAGCTCTGCGTACCGTGCGTACGGGTCGTCGTCCTCGTCCTCCTCGAACGGCTCTGCGTTCGGAGGCTGCTGGTTCGACGGTGCTGCACCCAGCTCGTCGGCCAGTCGTGAGAGATCCGTCCCACCGCTGCTGTACTTCAGCTGGCGGGCGACCTTTGTCTGCTTGGCCTTGGCCCGGCCGCGCCCCATGGGTCGACCCCCTCAATGACGGGGCTCGATGGCCCCAGAGTCTTGACACGCGTTCATGGATCAGAGCGGGCTCTCGACAGAGAGACCGGCCCGTAGGGCTTTAACGGTACCTGCTTCCGCGGCCATACGGTACGTCGCCCGCATCACCCGCCGCTCGGCACGACCTGCGAGGTGCCCCGTCCCCGCTGGTCAACTGCGATTTTAACCTGTCCTGCACAGCGACCCGCCGACGGGTGGTGAGGGAAGTCTCCCCCGACCGCCCGCGACGGGCCGCACAAGGCTGTGTTTCCGGTCGTTCCCGGCCGTTTCCGGTCGTTCCCCACCGCCCCCGGCCGTTCCTCCGCCCGGGGCGGTCGCCGGGGCTCAGGCGCGCCGCGCCTCCGCCATGCGCTGCTCGGCCAGCCGGTCCGCGGCCGCGGCGGGCGGGATGCCGTCGGCCTTCGCACGCGCGAATATCGCGAGCGTGGTGTCGAAGATCCTCGCCGCCTTGGTCTTGCAGCGGTCGAAGTCGAAGCCGTGCAGCTCGTCGGCCACCTGGATGACGCCGCCGGCGTTCACCACGTAATCGGGGGCGTAGAGGATGCCGCGGTCGGACAGGTCCTTCTCGACGCCGGGGTGCGCGAGCTGGTTGTTGGCCGCGCCGCACACCACCTTCGCGGTCAGCACCGGCAGTGACTCGTCGCTCAGCGCACCGCCCAGCGCGCACGGCGCGTAGACGTCCAGGCCCTCGGTGCGGATCAGTTCCTCGGTGTCCGCGGCGACGGTGACCTGCGGGTGCACGGTGCGCACCCGGTCGACGCAGTCGCTGCGCACGTCCGTGATCACGACCTCGGCGCCGTCCTGGAGGAGGTGTTCCACCAGGAGGTGGCCGACCTTGCCGACGCCCGCGATGCCGACCTTGCGGCCGCGCAGCGTCGGGTCGCCCCAGGCGTGCTGGGCCGAGGCGCGCATGCCCTGGAAGACGCCGTAGGCGGTCAGCACGGAGGAGTCGCCGGCGCCGCCGTTGGCGGGGGAGCGGCCGGTGGTCCACTCGTTCGTCCGGGCCACCACGTCCATGTCGGCGACGTACGTGCCGACGTCGCAGGCGGTGACGTAGCGGCCCCCGAGGGAGGCCACGAACCTGCCGTAGGCGAGCAGGAGTTCCTCGGTCTTGACCAGGTCGGGGTCGCCGATGATGACGGCCTTGCCGCCGCCGTGGTCCAGCCCGGCCAGGGCGTTCTTGTAGGACATGCCGCGCGAGAGGTTCAGGGCGTCCAGCACGGCCTCCTCCTCGGAGGCGTAGGCGTGGAAGCGGGTACCGCCGAGGGCGGGGCCCAGGGCGGTGCTGTGGATGGCGATCACGGCCTTGAGGCCGCTGGCGCGGTCCTGGCAGAGAACGACCTGCTCATGGCCCCCCTGCTCCGAGCGGAACAGGGTGTGCAGAACGCCGCCGTCGGTGCCGGCGGGGGCCGGACGTACGTCAGTCACGGTGGTGACTCCCATAGGTCGCGAGGGGACGCCCTCCTGTGGGTGGGGAGGGCCGGTTGACAAGAGCGTAAGACCTGCCGGGCGGGTTGATCCGGCAGGTGCCCGGGATCACCCTCTCCCGGGGGACGGGCATGGGACGATCTGGTCGTATCGCAGGCCGGCGGGGGCCTTCGGATCTCCTGGCGGCGGACTCCCCCTTTGAAGGAGCGGGCGTGGCCCTGGCGTCGTCGGTGAAGGTCCCGTACATGGCATATCTACGGGTCTATGAGCCGCTGGCTGCATTCCCCGAGCCGGAACGCTCCCACTGGGCGCGCTATGCCAAACGGGAGGACACCCCCACCGCCCAGGACGAGCAGCGCCGGGCGCTGGCCGATCTGCTGCCGACGCCCCCGGTGCCGGTGCCGGTCCACGAGAGCGCGGACGCCTTCGTCGCCGTCGTGGACGAGGTGACCTGCGTGTGCCCGTGGCGCACCCGGCTGCGCGGCTGGCAGGCCTTGGAGGAGCTGTCCGAGCTGCTGCCGGCGTCGGTGCTGGACGCGGCGCTGCCCCCGGTGGTGCGGCTGCAGGCGGCCACCGACTACGAGCGGTGGCGCGAGCGCAATCCGGACGCCCGGCCCTGGATCCGCGGGGCGACCTGGCACGTCCCGGTCCGCTGGTTCGTGCTCTTCGACGACGGGGAGCGGGAGTACGCGCAGAGTGACCGGGCGCCCGTGCTGCGTTACCGGACGCCGATGGTGGAGGCCAGACGCCGGGTCGCCCGGGGGCTGCGGACGCTGCGGGACGCCCTGGAGGAGGGGCCGCTGATCGACGGCCTGGTAGATGTGGGGCGCTGGCTCGAGGAGTTCCATCCGCGTTCGCTCGTGGAGCTGGACTACGGAGGGCTGGTGCACGCGGTGCCCGAGGGGCAGCTCGCCGAGGACCGTTCCGCCGCCGAGGTGGCGGAGGGGCTGGCGGCGCTGCGCGACGGGGACGGCGAGCGGGCCGGTGTCGCGTACGAGAAGCTGTCCCAGCGGTGGCGGGCGGTCCGCGAGCGCCAGTTCTCCAGCTGAGCGCCGGCGGGCGTCCCACGGCCCGCGAAGCGGAAGCGCTGCGTACGCTTTCCCTGCCGAGGCGGTAAAGGACGTAGGTCCTGATCCGGGCGATTGCCTCAAGCGTGACCTAAAGCACTGACTTCGGGTCTTGCTCCCAAGCCATACCCTCGTGTCAAAATAGGACAAGGAGCCCGACCTGGGCTCCTTCCGTCCAACTAAGGGCGGATAGATCGGTATTGCGTTCCTTGAGGGGTCTCGTGGCGGCTGAGCATGCTGTGACTGATCGTCACGGCCGTGTGACTGTCCGCTATGGCACGGTCCATCGGCATCCGCCGAGGTTGAACACCTGAGAGGGCAATTCCATCGGTTTGGCCGACGTGGCTGGACAGATGGTGTAGTTGTAGTGCCGAGGACAAGCCGTTCGTCCTATAACCGACTCGGCCCGCGTCCGCCATTTCGGGCAACGTGGGTCAAGGTGCAGAATTTAGAGGAAAGAACCGTGATGGTTCGGTTCTCCCGAGGAGGCCGCTCATGACCGCTCGCACCCCTGACGCCGAGCCGCTGCTTACCCCCGCCGAGGTTGCCACGATGTTCCGCGTGGACCCGAAGACGGTGACCCGCTGGGCCAAGGCAGGCAAGCTCACGTCCATCCGTACGCTCGGAGGACACCGGCGTTACCGCGAGGCTGAGGTCCGCGCACTGCTCGCGGGCATTCCGCAGCAGCGCAGCGAGGCCTGAATAACCGCATAACCAGGCTGTTTTCGGGGCCCCCAACCCGAAAATGCCTGCTTTGCACCACCATGCTTCACATAGCTCCATATGACGCGGCGCCTGCCCCAACGGGCTCCACACCCGCTCCACCTGGGTACGTCATCGATCGCGCTGGACTCCGCCGGGTCCAGCGCGATTTTTTTGTGTGCGCCCGCTTCCGGGCCCGCCGTGGCGCTCGGGCCGGCCTGGCGCCGGCGTGCTCCCGGATGCCGGTCAGGGTGCCTTCACGGGGCCTGTGAGGGTCTCTGTGCGCGGACGTGGCGCCCTCGTTCCGGAGCCGCTCACGGGTGGTGCAATTGCACATATTAAATTGACCGGTTGTAGGGCGGCGGTAAGTTCCACATCTCGCCAAACTTGTTCAGTGACACCCGTCACACCGCGCGGCGCTTGAAGCCGGTCCGTCCGCTGCGATAGAGAACGGCGCCCACCGCGCGCCGCACCCACCACGACATCCAGCCTGTCAGCGCGCGGTCGGTGACGCATGCGGCAATTGGTCACCGGGCCGCAGGACTTTCGTCCTCGGCGGCCGGTGGCGCGCAGCGGGCCGGGGAGGGTGCGGGGGCGGACCGGGGCGCAGGAGCCCCGGAGCGGGCCGTGTGCGGCTCCATGGCGAGCCGCAGCAGCTGGTGGCAGATGGGGCAGTGCCGCGTCAGATGCCGGTAGCCCGTGGCGGCGGACAGATGGGCCCGCAACAGCGCCCTGGTCTCGTGCCGTACCGCAGTGGTCATCACGCACCCCTCCCCGCCCCGCTCCCTTCCTCCGTGGGTACCGGGGGTACGTGCCGCCGTCAATACGGCGGGCCGCAATCCGGCTGCGGACCGCACCGGGCGGGGGCGGGGGAGAGGAGCGGCGCTACGACGGGTGTCCCGGGGGAGGTGGACGGCGGTACGGGGCCGGGTCCGTAGGGCGTGGGGGGCCGTGGCGGCGGTGCGGGCCGGGTGGCGGCGGGGCGCCCCGGGCCGGGTGGTGAGGCGGGCCGCGGAGGGGAGTTCCTGACGGAGTGTGGGGGGCGCCCGCCCAGGGCGGGCTCGGACACAGCAGTACGGCCCGCACCGGAGAGGTGCGGGCCGTAGAAATGCGGTCCTGACGGGATTTGAACCCGCGGCCTCCACCTTGACAGGGTGGCGAGCACTCCAAACTGCTCCACAGGACCTTGCGTGCTTTCCGCTTGCGGCGGGCTGCGAAACAAGACTGTACAGCAGGTCAGGGGGTGCGGTCGAACTCGATACCGGTAGCCCTGATTCCTACGGCGCGGCGGCGTCCACGGCCTTCACGATGCGCTTGTCGGAGACCGGGTACGCGGTCCCCAGGGCATGGGCGAAGTAGCTCACCCGCAGCTCCTCGATCATCCAGCGGATCTCCCGGGCCGCGGCCGGCACCGGGCGGCCCTGCGGGAACTGCTCCAGCAGCCAGGCGTATTCGTCCTGCATCTCCTTCACCTTCGCCATGCGGGTGCGGTCCCGCTCGGCGTGGGTGGGCAGCTGCTGCAGACGGCGGTCGGCGGCCACCAGATAGCGCATCAGGTCCGGCAACCGCTTGGCGCCGTGCGCCGTCACGAAGCCCGGCCCGATCAGCGCCGCCAGCTGCTCCTTGATGTCCGTCAGCGACGGCAGCAGGGAGGCGAAGGTCGTCTCCTTCAGCCGGCGCTCGCAGGCCTGCCAGGCCGCCAGCACCTCCTGCACCTGCTGGATGGTCTTGAGGGTGACGTCCACCAGGTCGGTACGGACCGCGTCGAAGAGCTTCCGGAAGGACTCCTCGTCCCAGGCCGGGCCGCCCCGGGCCGCGATCAGGCGGTCGGCGGCGGCCGTCACACAGTCCTCGAAGAGCGCCGGGATGGAGCCGTGCGGATTGCGGGACAGCGCCAGCTTCTGCTGATTGCTCAGCTTGTCCTGGGCGAACTTGGCGGGGTTGGTGGGGATGTTGAGCAGGATGAGGCGGCGGGTGCCGGCCCACATCGCGGTGAGCTGCTCGGCCTCGGTGTCGAAGAGGCGGACGGCGACGCTGCTGCCCTCGTCGACCAGCGCCGGGTAGGCCTTCAGCGGCTGGCCCGCGCGCCGGGTCTCGAAGGTGCGCGGCAGCGTGCCGAGGGTCCAGGAGGTCAGGCCGGTGCGCTGCTCGGGGCCGGGCGTCGTCCGCTTGTCGGATGTGCCGTCCGCGCCGCCGCCGGCGCGGTCCCCGGCGGACCGCTCGGCGCCCTGCTCGAAGGCCTTGGAGAGGGCCGCCCGGGTCTTCGGCTTGAGCTGCAGCCGCAGCGCCTCCAGATCCTTGGCCTCGGCGAGCTTGCGGCGCCGCTCGTCGACCACCCGGAAGGTGATCTTGAGGTGGTCGGGGATCCGGTCCGGGTCGAAGTCCGCGGCGTCGACGGGGACGCCCACCATGCGCTGCAGACCGGCCGCCAGAGAGGTCGTCAGGGCGCCCTGGAGGGGGACGGTGGTGTCCAGGAAGCGGGCCGCGAAGTTCGGCGCGGGGACGTAGTTGCGCCGGATCGGCTTGGGCAGCGAGCGGATCAGCTCCGTCACCAGCTGCTCGCGCAGGCCCGGGATCTGCCAGTCGAAGCCCTCGGCGGAGACCTGGTTGAGGACCTGGAGGGGGATGTGGACGGTCACGCCGTCGGCGTCCGCGCCCGGCTCGAACTGGTAGGTGACCTTGAACTTCAGCTTTCCCTGCCGCCAGGAGTCCGGATAGTCGTCCTTGGTGACGGCCTCGGCGGACTCGTTGATGAGCATCGAGTGCTCGAAGTTCAGCAGCTCCGGCTCGTCCCGGCGCTTCTGCTTCCACCAGGCGTCGAAGTGCGCTCCGGAGACCACGTCGTCGGGCAGGCGCCGGTCGTAGAAGTCGAAGAGCGTCTCGTCGTCGACGAGGATGTCGCGGCGCCGGGCGCGGTGTTCCAACTCCTCGACCTCGCCGAGGAGTTTGCGGTTGTCATGGAAGAACTGGTGCTGGGTGCGCCAGTCGCCCTCGACCAGGGCGTTGCGGATGAACAGATCGCGCGAGGTCTCCGGATCGATCCGGCCGTAGGCGATCTTGCGCTGGGCGACGATCGGGACGCCGTACAGCGTCACCCGCTCGTAGGCCATCACCGCGGCCATCTTCTGTTCCCAGTGCGGCTCGCTGTAGGTGCATTTGACCAGGTGCTGGGCGAGCGGTTCGATCCATTCCGGCTCGATCCTGGCGTTCACCCGCGCCCACAGCCGGGACGTCTCGACCAGCTCGGCCGACATCACCCAGCGCGGTGCCTTCTTGAAGAGCGCGGAGCCGGGGAACACCGCGAACTTGGCGCTGCGGGCGCCCAGATACTCGTTCTTGGCGTCGGTGTCCTTGAGCCCGATGTGCGAAAGCAAACCGGCGAGCAGGGAGGTGTGGATGTGGTCCGGCGCCGCGTCCTCCTCGCTGAGGTGGATGCCCATGGTCTTGGCGACCGACCGCAGCTGGGAGTAGATGTCCTGCCACTCGCGTATCCGCAGGTAGTTCAGGAACTCGCTGCGGCACATCCGGCGGAAGGCCGAGGAGGACAGCTCCTTCTGCTGTTCGCGGACGTAGCGCCACAGGTGCAGGAACGCGAGGAAGTCGGAGCTCTCGTCCTTGAAGCGGGCGTGCTGCTGGTCGGCTTGCTGCTGCTTGTCGGCGGGCCGCTCGCGCGGGTCCTGGATGGACAGCGCCGCCGCGATGACCATGACCTCCCGGACGCAGCCGTTGCGGTCCGCCTCCAGCACCATCCGCGCCAGCCGCGGGTCGACCGGCAGCTGGGAGAGCTTGCGGCCCATCGGGGTCAGCCGCTGCCCCTGCTGCCCCGACCGGTCGGACTTCTTGCCGGTCTCCAGCGCGCCCAGCTCGCTGAGCAGATCGATGCCGTCCTTGATGTTGCGGCGGTCCGGCGGGTCGATGAAGGGGAACTTCTCGATCTCACCGAGGCCGGCCGCGGTCATCTGGAGGATGACGGAGGCGAGATTGGTCCGCAGGATCTCCGCGTCCGTGAACTCGGGACGGGAGAGGAAGTCGTCCTCGGAGTAGAGGCGGATGCAGATGCCGTCGCTGGTGCGGCCGCAGCGGCCCTTGCGCTGGTTGGCGCTGGCCTGCGAGACGGGCTCGATGGGCAGCCGCTGGACCTTGGTGCGGTAGCTGTAGCGCGAGATCCGGGCCATGCCGGGGTCGATGACGTACCGGATGCCGGGGACGGTCAGCGAGGTCTCCGCGACGTTGGTGGCCAGCACGATGCGCCGGCCCGTGTGCCGCTGGAAGACGCGGTGCTGCTCGGCGTGCGAGAGCCGCGCGTACAGGGGGAGGACCTCGGTGAAGGGCAGGGCCTTCTTGTTCAGCGCGTCCGCGGTGTCCCGGATCTCCCGCTCGCCGGAGAGGAACACCAGGATGTCGCCGGGGCCCTCGGCCTGCAGCTCGTCCACGGCGTCGCAGATCGCGGTGATCTGGTCGCGGTCGGCCTCCTGGCCGCCCTCCTCCAGCAGCGGGCGGTAGCGCACCTCGACCGGATACGTACGGCCGGAGACCTCGACGACGGGGGCGGTCGGCTTCGCCTCCTCGTCGCCGGACGCGTCCGGACGGCCGGCGGCGCCCCGGCGGTCGGCGGCGTCCACGGCGGCGAAGGCACCGAAGTGCCGCGCGAAGCGCTCCGGGTCGATGGTCGCGGAGGTGATCACGACCTTGAGGTCCGGGCGCCGGGGCAGCAGCTGGGCCAGATAGCCGAGGATGAAGTCGATGTTGAGACTGCGCTCGTGGGCCTCGTCGATGATGATCGTGTCGTACTGGCGCAGCTCGCGGTCCGTCTGGATCTCGGCGAGCAGAATGCCGTCCGTCATCAGCTTGACCAGGGTGTCGCCGCCGACCTGGTCGGTGAAGCGGACCTTCCAGCCCACCGCCTCGCCCAGCGGGGTCCTCAGTTCCTCGGCCACCCGCTCGGCAACCGTACGGGCCGCGATCCGGCGCGGCTGGGTGTGCCCGATCAGGCCCCGCACGCCCCGGCCGAGCTCCAGACAGATCTTGGGGATCTGCGTCGTCTTGCCGGAGCCGGTCTCACCGGCGACGATCACGACCTGGTGGTCGCGGATCGCGGCGAGGATCTCGTCCTTCTTCTGGCTGACCGGAAGCTCTTCGGGATATGTGATCCCGGGCACGGCGGCGCGGCGCTGCGCCACTCGCAGCTCCGCCTCGTCGACACCGCCGGCGATCTCGGCGAGCACGGCGGCCCGCGCTTCGGGCTTACGGATCCGGCGTGCGCCGTCGAGCCGGCGTCCCAGCCGCTGCTGATCGCGCAGCATCAGCTCGGGCAGACGCTTGTGCAGATCGGACAGGCTGGGAGCGGTGCCGTCGGGCAGGGCGGAAGCAGGCTGACTGGACATACGTCCCCCAGGATCTCACCTCGCGTAAACGACTGGCGAACCATTTGCCCGTGCGGACGCCGCCCGGGCCCGGCGCCGGCGCGGGGGCCGTCGCGAAATCGACTCTCCGGCGCCCTCGCGGGTGCGTGAGGATGACGCCATGGACAACGGATTACGGCGTCTCGTCGGCGCGGCCGTGATGGCCGCCGGTATCGCCCTGGCCTGCTGGCTCGTCTTCGGCGCGTCGCAGGATGAGGAGGGGGAGGCTCGGCTGCTGCGGATGGCGCTGGGCCCGGGGTCGACGGCGGTGATCACCGGTGGTGCCCGGCTGATGTTCCGGGAGCCGTCGGGCGTGCGCGCGGCCGGACCGGGCGGGGATGAGGTCCGGGCACCGGACAGGGGCGAAGGCCGGGCGGAGGACCGGGCGGCAGCAATGAAGAAGGCCCCGATCCGAGGAATCGGGGCCTTCTTCCAAAGGGTGTGGCTGGGGCCGGGGTCGAACCGGCGACCTATCGCTTTTCAGGCGATCGCTCGTACCAACTGAGCTACCCAGCCGCAGCGGTCCTGACGGGATTTGAACCCGCGGCCTCCACCTTGACAGGGTGGCGAGCACTCCAAACTGCTCCACAGGACCTTGCATTGTGCGAAACCGGCGTGCACCAGTCTCCCACACGGTGATGCGTGCCCCCAACGGGATTCGAACCCGTGCTACCGCCTTGAAAGGGCGGCGTCCTGGGCCACTAGACGATGAGGGCTGGTGGCCACCTTGGCGTCGTTACCGGCGCCGTCGGGGACGTGAGAAGCATATGGGATGGGAGGACCGTTCGCCAAAACGGTTTACCCGGTGCGCTCCGAAGCGCCCCCGGCCGGGCGTGAAGGGGCGCTCGCCGGGGGGCCGGAGGGCGGGCCGGTGGAGTGAACTGGAAGGGAGGGCGACGGCGTGGCGCCGGGCCGGTTCTCGTGGGGGAGGTGCCGGCTGACCTCGGCCCGGGACAGTCCCAGGCCGCCCAGGGTGATCTCGTCCCAGGCCTGGAGCCGTTTGGTTCTCCGGTCCAGATAGAGGACCGAGGCCTGGACCGGCGCGGGCTTCTTGTTCTGCACCGCGCGCAGTCCGCCGCCGCCCGTGGAGCCCTCGACCATCAGCCGGGTGCCCCGGGGGAGCGTGGTGATCTCCCGGTGGTGGAGGTGGCCGGCCAGCGCGAGCGGCGCCAGGCCGTCCGCCTCGGTCGCGGCGGCGGGGTTGTGGGCCAGCGCGATGTCGACGGGGGTGCCGGCCAGCCGCTGGGTGCGCAGCGCGTCGGCGAGCCGGCCGCCGGCGGTGCGCTCGGCGGGGTCGCCGGCCGCCACCACGGAGCGGTCCGGGGTGAACTGCGGGTCGCCGACGCCCGCGATCCGCACGCCGGCGATCCGGGTGACGGCGCCGTGGTCGAGGACCGTGACGTGCTTGCGGTGGGTCAGATACCGCTGCGTGGTGCGCGAGTCGTGATTGCCGCGCACCCACACGTACGGGGCGCCGAGGGAGGAGGCCGGGTCCAGGAAGTGGTTCTCGGCGGCCGAGCCGTGGTCCATGGTGTCGCCGGTGTCGATGATCACGTTGATCCGGTACTGCTTCACCAGGGAGGCGATGATCCCCCAGCCGGCGGGGTTGAGGTGGATGTCCGAGACGTGCAGGACGCGCAGCGTGGTGGGGTCCGGCTGGTACGCCGGGAGCGTGGAGGTGGCGTCGTAGAGCTTGGTGACGTTGGTGACCAGGCGTGCCAACTCCTTCTGGTAGACGTGGAATTCGCTGACGATGCTGCGGGCGTTGCCGACCACGGACGGGGCCGAGGAGAGCAGCCCGGAGAACTTCGGCTCCAGTACGGACCGGGGGTTCCAGGTGGCGTACGCGGTGCCCGCGCAGGCGGCTAGCAGGGCGAGCGCCAGCCCGCCGGCGGCCAGTGCGCGGCGCGGGCGGCGGTGCACGGCCAGGCTCAGCGCGGCGGCGCCGGACGCCACGGCGACGCAGGAGTGCAGGGCCAGCCGCCGGGCGCCGCGGGTGACGTCACGGGTGACCTCGTCCTGGAGGCCGGCGAACCGCTCGGGGTGGTCGACCAGTGCCTGCGAGCGGACCGGGTCGAGCCGGTCGACGTCGACATCGAGCCGGACGGGTGCGTGGTGGCTGCTCAGTTCCAGATCGCCCAGGGGCGCGACGGTGATCCGGGTGCCGCCGGTCAGCGAGGGGCGCAGCGCCATGCTGGTGTCCATCGGGCCGACCGGGACGCGGAGGCTGCCGATCAGCAGTAAGCCCAGCCAGGCCCCGAGGACGGTGACCGCCAGCAGGCCGAGGGCGGCGCGCAGGGGGTGGTGCGGAGCGCCGTCGGGCACGGTGGCGGTGGGGGGCTTACGACGGGAGCGGTAGGCGCGGCGGACGGCTGCGGGCAGTGCGCGTACGCCGTCGGGCAGGGCGGTCGGCAGCCGGTGCGGGGTGCGGGGCGGGCGGTCGGGGTGCGGTGTCCGGGAGCGCGCGGCGCGGGCCATTGGTCCCGTATGCCCCACCGTGCGGCCGTTAAGCGGGGAGCGGGGACTTCCGGTTGGGCCGCGGTGCGGCGTGCGGTCCAGGAGGGTCGTCCGGGGGCCGGGTGGCGGAGAATGGGGGTGTGCTGGAAATGACGCGCGAGGAGTTCGAGGAACTGGTCGCCGAGGCCCTGGACCGGATCCCGCCGGAGCTGACCCGGCTGATGGACAACGTGGCGGTCTTCGTCGAGGACGAGCCGCCGGCCGGCGACCCCGGGCTGCTCGGGCTCTACGAGGGGACGCCGCTGACCGACCGGGGGGAGTGGTACGCGGGGGTGCTGCCGGACCGGATCACCGTCTACCGGGGGCCGACGCTGCGGATGTGCGACACCCGCGAGGACGTGGTCGCGGAGACCGAGGTGACGGTCGTTCACGAGATCGCGCACCACTTCGGGATCGACGACGAGCGGCTGCACGCGCTCGGGTACGGCTAGTACGGCGGCGGGCCGGGCCGGGCCCCGGCGGCACTCCGGGGGCGATCCGCGGGGTGTCGCGCGTGTCCTCGGGCGGGCGGCGGGAGTTGGGCAGGGCGTCCGTGCCGCTGTCCCTGCGCTCCGGATCCGGAGGTCCCGCCGTGCGCCCGCGCCCTTACCGCCATTCGCCCCCGATGCCGACACCGTCCCCGTCGTCGTCGAGCGTTCCCGCCCCCGTCCCCGCCACCCGTCCCCCGGCGGCCCGGCTCCGCCCGCGCGTCGCCGCGGCCGTGACCGTCTCCGCGCTGGCCCTCTCACTGGCCGCCTGCATGAACGTGAGCGACCCCGAACAGCCGAAACAGTCCGGTAGTACGTCCCGGCACGGCGCGAAGGACGGGGCGCCCGGCTCCGGCGGGGTGTCCGTGGACGGCCGCGGCGGCGGTCCACGGCGGATGGGGCGCGGTGGCGCCGCGCACCCGGCCGGCGGCGACGACAAGGAAGCCGAGGAGTCGCAGAGCGCGGAGCCGTCGCCGTCCGACCCCGGTGCGCCGTCCCAGCCGGTGCAGCCGTCGGGCCCCGAGCCCGGCGCGGGAGCGGGCCACGGCGGGCACGGCGGCCGCCCCGGCCACCCCAGGCCCTCGCCCTCCCGCCCCGACCACCCGGCCACGCCGCCGGCCCAGACCTCCCCCGCCACACCGCCCGCGCAGCCGTCCCCGCCGCCGACCACTCCCGCGCCGCCGCCGAGCTCCCAGGCGTCGGGGCCGTCGCCCGTGTCGCCGGTGGCCTCGCAGCCGGACGGGTACGAGGACGACGAGGCCTGAGCGGGTCCCGGCGGGGGCGGGTGAGGGCGCCGGGCGTGGGGCGGAGGGCGTGACCGGAAGGTCATTTGCCATTCGGGGGGCGGAGTGCGTATGGTGGTAGATCGTTTGATCCCATTTGCCCGGCGCCAGAACAGAAGCGCGCCGCGTGGCGCGTTCTCTCCCTTGCCGTGGCTGACCGCATAGAGGCGGTCGTGTGAAACACACGGAGTTTGGGCGCGTGCCGAGACTCCGGAAGGTTTCGCATTTCGCATGTCCATTTCCACTGAGCAGTCCGTCATGCCCGCAATCGACGAGCAGACGGTTTCCGAGGTGACGGCGGCCGACGAGGCGCCCGAGACCGACGCGGCCGAAGCCGCCACCGACACCGTCACCTTCGCCGACCTCGGACTGCCCGAGGGCGTCGTCCGCAAGCTCGCGCAGAACGGCGTCACCACCCCCTTCCCGATCCAGGCCGCGACCATCCCGGACGCGCTGGCCGGCAAGGACATCCTCGGCCGTGGCCGCACCGGCTCCGGCAAGACGCTCTCCTTCGGTCTGCCGACCCTGGCCACGCTGGCCGGCGGCCACACCGAGAAGAAGAAGCCCCGCGCGGTCATCCTCACCCCGACCCGTGAGCTCGCGATGCAGGTCGCGGACGCCCTCCAGCCCTACGGCGACGTGCTCGGCCTCAAGATGAAGGTCGTCTGCGGCGGTACGTCCATGGGCAACCAGATCTACGCCCTGGAGCGCGGCGTCGACGTCCTCGTCGCCACCCCGGGCCGGCTGCGCGACATCATCAACCGTGGCGCCTGCTCCCTGGAGAACGTCCAGGTCGCCGTCCTCGACGAGGCCGACCAGATGTCCGACCTGGGCTTCCTGCCCGAGGTCACCGAGCTGCTCGACCAGGTGCCCGCGGGCGGTCAGCGGATGCTGTTCTCCGCCACGATGGAGAACGAGATCGGCACCCTGGTCAAGCGCTACCTGACCAACCCGGTCAGCCACGAGGTCGACAGCGCCCAGGGCAACGTCACCACCATGACCCACCACGTCCTGGTCGTGAAGCCGAAGGACAAGGCGCCGGTCACCGCCGCCATCGCCGCCCGCAAGGGCCGCACCATCATCTTCGTCCGCACCCAGCTGGGCGCCGACCGCATCGCCGAGCAGCTCGTCGAGTCCGGCGTGAAGGCCGACGCGCTGCACGGCGGCATGACGCAGGGCGCCCGCACCCGGGTCCTCGCGGACTTCAAGGACGGCTACGTCAACGCGCTGGTCGCCACCGACGTCGCCGCCCGCGGTATCCACGTCGACGGCATCGACCTGGTCCTGAACGTCGACCCGGCCGGTGACCACAAGGACTACCTGCACCGCTCGGGCCGTACCGCCCGCGCCGGCCAGTCCGGCACGGTCGTCTCGCTGTCGCTGCCGCACCAGCGCCGCCAGATCTTCCGGCTGATGGAGGACGCGGGCGTGGACGCCTCGCGCCACATCGTCGGCGGCTCCGGTACCTTCGACGAGGACGTCGCCCGCATCACCGGCGCGCGCTCGCTCACCGAGGTCCAGGCCGACGGTGCGAACAACTCCGCCAAGCAGGCCGAGCGCGAGGTGGCCGAGGTCACCCGCGAGCTGGAGCGTCTGCAGCGCCGCGCCACCGAGCTGCGCGAGGAGGCCGACCGGCTGACCGCCCGCGCCGCCCGTGAGCGTGGCGAGGACCCCGCGGAGGCGCTGGCCGCCGCCGCGCAGACCGCCGAGGCGGAGGCCGCCGCCGCGGCCGCCGTGCCGGCCCAGAGCACCGCACCGGACGAGCGCCGCGACGAGCGGGGCAACTTCGACCGCCGCGACCGCCGCGACGACCGCTCCGGCGGCCGCTCCTTCGACCGCGGTGACCGCGGTGGCTTCAACCGTGACCGCGGTGGCGACCGTGGCGGGTTCAACCGTGACCGTCGTGACGACCGCTCGGGCGGGCGTTCCTTCGACCGTCGTGACGAGCGCGGTGGCGACCGTGGCGGGTTCAACCGTGACCGTCGTGACGACCGCTCGGGCGGGCGTTCCTTCGACCGTCGTGACGAGCGCGGTGGCGACCGTGGCGGGTTCAACCGTGACCGTCGTGACGACCGTTCCGGTGGCCGTTCCTTCGAGCGCCGTGACGACCGCGGCGGCTTCAACCGCGACCGCGGTGACCGTCCCAGCCGCCCGTTCAACCGTGACGACCGCTCCGGCGGCCGTCCCGCCACCGGCGGCTACCGCTCCGGTGGCGGTGACCGTCCCTTCAACCGTGACGACCGCTCCGGCGGCCGTCCCTCCACCGGTGGCCACCGCTCCGGCGGCGACCGCCCCTACGGCCGCCGCGACGACCACCGTGGCGCCACGACCGGCGGCTTCGGCCGTCGCGAGGACAAGCCGCGCTGGAAGCGCAACAGCTGATCGCTGACGCCTGACCGGCGCGCATGACGAGGGGCCCGTACGCACGCAAGTGCCGTACGGGCCCTGCGCGTTGGGGCGGCCGCACACCCCGGGAAACGGCCCCGGGACACCCGCCCGGAAGCCCGTGCGGCTTATGGCTTCGGGCTGTGGGACCTCCTCGGGCTATGCTGCTCGGTGCGGGCCATTAGCTCAATTGGCAGAGCAGTGGACTTTTAATCCATTGGTTCAGGGTTCGAGCCCCTGATGGCCCACCAGAAACGGACGGGAGAGCCGTCCGCGGCGCCCACCGGCACCCCGAAGGGCCCGGACCGGAGACGGTCCGGGCCCTTCGCCGTCCCCCGCCGTCGTGAGGGCCCAAGTGGCCCTGCCGCGAGCGCTCCTGGAGCGCGCCGGCTCGGGCGAGGGCGTCCGGACGCGGATGACCCGTCCGGCCCCCGGTGACTCGCCGCCCCGTCCCGTAGCGGCAACCCTGGGACGGCGGGACGGACAGCCGGGTGCCCGTGCGGACGGGCGGCGGGCGAAGGGGCCGGTGCGGATGCGCGACGGTGCGGCGCCCTCCGAGGGCGGCGGGGAGCGGCGGGCCCCGGTGTCCCCGGCCGTGCGACGCCTGGTGGGCCGCGTCCCGGCGCTGCTGATCATCGGCGGCCTGGCCTTCGGCGTGGCGGCGCCGCCCGGCTGCACCGCCGCCCCCTTCTTCGCCGCCGCCCCGCCGACGGCCGCGCCGCTGTCCTCGCTGCGGACCACCGCGCTGACGGCCCTGGCGGCCACGCTCGGCGAGATCTGGACCGTTGTCCACCGCGGTGCCGCGCCGTCGCGCGGGGCCGCGGTGACGGAGATCGTCCTGGTCCTCGCCGTCTCCCTGCTCGCGCTGGCCATCCACCGGGTGGTGCGGGCCGGCGGGCCCCCGGAAGCCGTGCGGGAGGCCGCGGCCGCCCAGCGCGCCGTCCTGCCCACGCCGCCCGCCCGGCTCGCCGGGTTCGCCGTCGCCGCCCGCTACCGGGGTGCGCGGGCGGCTTCCGGAACCGGCGGCGACCTCTACGCGGTGCAGGACACCCCGCACGGCGTACGGCTGATCGTCGGCGACGTACGGGGCAAGGGCCTGCCGGCGGTGGCGTCCGCGATGACCGTCCTCGGCGCGTTCCGTGAGGCGGCGGATCAGGAGGCGAGCCTGGAGGCGGTGGCGGGGCGGCTGGAGCGGGCGCTGGAACGGGAGCGCGAGCGGGGCGGCGAGGGCCCCGACCGGTCCGAGGACTTCGCCACCGCCCTCCTGGCCGAGCTGCCCGCCGGCGAGCCGTCCGTCCTGCGGGTGCTCAACCGCGGCCACCCCGCCCCGCTGCTGCTCGCCCCGGACGGCGGGCTGCGCGAGCTGCTCCCCGCGGAGCCGGGGCTGCCGCTGGGGATGAGCGCGGTGGGCAGCCGGCCCGGCCGGCCGGACGAGACGTTCTTCCCGGCCGGGGCCCTGCTGCTCTGCTTCACCGACGGGGTGAGCGCGGCCCGTGATCTGTTCGGCCGCAGCTACCACCCGCCGGGCAGACTGCGCGGCGGCCGCTTCCCGGGCCCGGACGTCCTCCTGGACACCCTCATCGAGGACGTCACCCGGCACACGGGCGGCGAACCGGCCGACGATCTGGCCCTGCTGGCGGTGCAGCGGCCGATGGGGGAGTAGGGGGCGGGGGCGTGCCTGCCGGGGCTCAGGTTCCGGGGGTGGCCGCTCGTGCGAGATCCGGTGCCCGCCGCCGGGCCGGCCGTCGAGCGGCGACCGGACGAGTCGCGCCACCGGCGCCCTCGCCATGACCCGTGTACCCGGCGCTGACGACCATGAGCCGACGCCACTGCTCTCACGTTCCGTAACTGAGGCCCACCCCTCCGCATAACAACTGACGCACAATCACCACGAGATCGTTTAGAGCCGGGTGGGTGACTCGCCCGTTTGTGACCCCGATCCGCCGCAAAGTCCCTGACCGGGCTCGTGCACCGGCCGTATCGGTTCGCGGGAAGGCTTGGAATTCGGATGCGATCTCTATTACTGTCCGATAACGCAGCGCGGTCGTCCCAGCCGCCGCAAGAGGCGGCACCGTGCGCTGACGCCGAATCCCGCATGCGCTTTTCACGCACCCCCAGCACCTCGAACTGCACCAAGGGAACCGGGGAACCACTTCCTTGGGGTGAATCGGACGCCCTCCGCCAGCGGGCGGCCGTAGGAGACCTTCCTGCTCCGAACCCGTCAGCTAACCCGGTAGGCGAGAAGGAAGGAAAGGAGTGCGCCTCCGTGGCGTCCAACAGGCCTGCCCCCGAGGGTCCGTCCGCCTACGGGCCCGATGACCGAGGTGCCTTACCGGGCCCCGGTGATCCGGACGGGAACGGCGACGGTCCGTGGGAGGAATGGAATCCCACCGAGGAATCCGTCCCCTCCGTCCGCGGTAAGCACCGGGTGGCCAAGCAGCGCGCCGGCGGTCTCACCCGTGGCGGCACGGTCCTGGGTGTCGGAGTGATCGCCGCGGTCGGCGCGAGCGGAATGGCCTCCGCCGAGGACCGCCCGCCGCTCCCGATCTCGATGCCCGACGTCGGCGGAATGGCCGACGGCCTCTCCGACGCCCTCCCGGACGCCGCGTCCCTCCCGGGCGTCGGCGGCCTCATATCCGACGCGGACGCGGACGCCACCCACACCGCGGACGCCACCAACACCGCGGCCGCCGCCCCGGCCTCCGGCTCCCCGGTAGCGGCCGTCTCCGGCCCCCTCGGCCAGGGCACCGGTTCGGGCGCGGACGACGGCGGTGCGGGCCCCGGTGAGGCGCTGCGCAGCCGGATCCTCCAGCAGGCCGACGTGCAGCAGGGCGCCGGCGAGCAGGAGGCCCGCGACACCGCCGAGCACACCGCCCTCCAGCAGGCCGAGAAGGAAGCCACCGCCCACCAGCAGTCGGCCGAGAAGGCCGCCACGGCCAAGAAGGCAGCGGAGATGGAGGCCAAGCGCCAGGCCGAAGAAGCGGCCCGTCAGAAGGCGGAGGCCGCGCGCCTCGCCAAGCTGGCCCAGAGCTTTACCGCCCCCGTTGCCTCGTTCACCCTGACCGCCGGCTTCGGCGAGTCCGGCGACCGCTGGGCCGCGGACCACACCGGACAGGACTTCGCCGCACCGTCCGGCACGCCCGTCAAGGCGATCCACTCCGGCACCATCGCCCAGGCCGGCTGGGCCGGTGCGTACGGCTATCGCATCGTCCTCACCCTCGACGACGGCACCGAACTCTGGTTCTGCCATCTGTCCTCGATGGTGCGGACCTCCGGCAAGGTACGCACGGGCGAGGTCATCGCCCGCGTCGGCGCCACCGGCAATGTCACCGGCCCCCATCTCCATCTGGAGGTGCGCCCCGGCGGCGGCGACCCGATCGACCCGATGCCGTGGCTGCGGGACCACGGGATCAAGGTGTAACTGCCGCTACGGCAGCCGGTGTGGGGCGCGGCGGCCGAAGCACGCGGGCGTGTGGCGGGGACGTGGTGCGGGAGCCCGGGTTCCCGGCCGTCGCGGGCCACCCGGCCCCCAGGAATAGCCTCCGCCCCCGCGACGTTGACACCACGCATGACCACGTCTCAAGGCCCGCACGCCGCCCACGCCCCCAAGTCCCTCGGTTCGCTCTCGGTCTCCCCGCTCTCCCTGGGCGGCAACGTCTTCGGCTGGACGGCCGACGAGGCCGAGTCCTTCGCCGTGCTCGACGCGTATGTGGCCGGCGGCGGCAACTTCATCGACACCGCCGACGTCTACTCGGCGTGGGTCCCGGGCAACAAGGGCGGCGAGTCCGAGACCGTCCTCGGCAACTGGCTGGCCTCGCGCGGCAACCGCTCCGACGTCGTCATCGCCACCAAGGTCGGCGCCCACCCGGACCGCAAGGGCCTGTCCGCCGCGACGATCAAGGCCGCGGTCGACGAGTCCCTGACCCGCCTGCGCACCGACTACATCGACCTCTACTACACCCACTACGACGACGAATCGGTCGAGGTCGGGGAGTTCCTCACGGCCCTCGACGACCTTGTCCGGGCCGGCAAGGTCCGTGAGATCGCCGCCTCCAACATCTCGGCGCAGCGCCTGGCGGAGGCCCTCGCCTTCTCGGACCGCGAGGGCCTGGCCCGCTACGTCGCCCTCCAGCCGCACTACAACCTGGTCTCCCGCGACACCTACGAGGGCGAACTCGCCGACGTGGCGGCCCGCAACAACGTGGCCGCTGTGCCGTACTACGCCCTCGCCTCCGGCTTCCTGACCGGCAAGTACCGCCCGGGCACCACCACCGACAGCGCCCGCTCCGGTGCCGCCGCCCAGCATCTGGCCACCGACCGCGGCCTGCGGGTCCTGGAGGCCCTCGACACCGTCGCCGCCGCCCACGAGGCCGAGGTCGCCACCGTCGCCCTGGCCTGGCTCGCCGCCCGGCCCACCGTCGCGGCCCCGATCGCCAGCGCCCGCACGGTGGAACAGCTCCCGGCCCTGCTGGCGGTGGGGGACCTGACCCTCAGCGACACCGAACTCACCTTGCTGAACGAGGCCTCGGCCTGAGCCGGGGCCACCCGTGGGACGGGCCGGGTCCGGAAGCCGGGGCCGGCCCCGGCCCGCACTCCGCCGGCTCTCAGCCCTGCCGTCGGCGGTCCACCACTGCCCACGACGCCGCGGCCATGCCAGCCGCCACCGCGCACACCGAGGGCCACGCCCCGATCTTCTTCGCCAGCGGATGCGACCCGGCAGACGCCGCCACATACGCCCCACCCAACGCCGCCGCCGTCGCGTTCCCGGCCTTCTGCTGCCACCCCTTGGCCGCCACCGCCCCGGCCGCCAACAACGCCACTCCCCCAAGAGGCCGCTTCTTCGTCCAACGAGCCACGGCGTATCCGCCCAGCAGGCCGGTTGCGGCGACTAGTGCGGTGGGGACCTGAGCCATCTCAGTAACCTCCTCATAGGGGGACAACATCGCCGACCTTACGCGCGGTCCGTCGCGGCCCTAGAGGAGGCGCGGAGCCCTTGCTTAGCCTCCGGCGTGAGCGGCATAGGTCCACACATCGGCAGGCAGCGGATGCTCGAGCTTCCAGATGATCCCCATGGGCTTGCTGGACTCGTGGGACATGTATGCGGCTGGCCCAAGGAGCATCCAGGGTTGCGGCCCACCCATATCCGTCGACTTGTATCGGCGGACGAAGAGCAGGACGTGTGAGCCGCGTGCCGTGTGCTGCTGGTAGCGCTGACCGGTCGCAGAGTTCTCCGAGGTCTGGTTTTGCGACTCCCAGTGGAACTGCGTGGGGCTCATCGCGTAGTCGCGGTAGCGGGTCTGTGGTGAGAAGTCCTTCTCGTCCTTCTCCAAGGTGATCAGTAGGGCGTCCGTGTTGATGCTCGCGCACCACTTCACCCCTTCACGGAAGTGCCCAGGCTTGAAGCCATCCACAGCCGCCTGTCCGAGGGCGGGCAGAATTTCTTCTCGGCTGTAGGAGGCGTGCACGGCCATCGGAAGGCTGTGTTGCTCCCCGGTGAGTGGGAGGGGGTAATGGTCCGTGTGCGCCACGTTGTACGCGAGCACCTGTCGGAGCTCGTTTCGGAACGCCTTGTGAGGGCGAAGGGTGGAGAACCCTTCTGCATAGCTGGAGAACGCGTTGCCCAGCGGCCAGAGGGAGAAGAACAGCATGCGTGCGTACGCCTTGCCCATAGCGTCGAGTGCGTCATAGTCCGGCGCGTCATCGGACAGCATGCGTGTATATGCCGCTACCCGTTGCGGATCGGCTACGTGCAGGAACGCGGAGACGCGCTTAAGGAGTTCCTCTTCGCCTGCGGGTGCGACCCCGGGCAGGAGGCGTGACCGCCTCAGCAACCGCGTCCATGAGTTGTTCGACTTGTAGAGCTCCTTGAGCTCGCGCTGGCTCTCCTCCAGGTAACGGGCGAGCTGGGGCTCTGCGTACGTAGAGACTTCGCGGGTCAGCTCGGTGACATTGACGCTCACCTGGCTTCTGATGTTGTGCAGAACCCTTTCCTTTGACTTGCGATCCAGGACGATGCGGCACCCGTCGGGCAGCTGGGGGAAGTCCCGTTCCAGGTGGTTCACCAGCCGATTGCGGGTGAGGTTGGTGAGCGCCCGGAACTGGTTCTCGAAGCGGAACTCCTTGCGATGCTGCCCAATGAAGTCCAAGACGGTGAGCCTGCGCTTGCCAGGGGTACGCCGCAGTCCGCGTCCTAGCTGCTGGAGAAAGATGGTGGCGCTGGAGGTCGGGCGCAACAGCAGCACGGTGTCAACGTCGGGAATGTCCAGACCCTCATTGAAGAGGTCGACCGAGAAGAGGACTTGCACCGTGCCGTCCCGCAGAGCGGCCAGGGCGAGGGCACGATCGGCGGAGGGAGTCGACCCGTCGAGTGCGAGAGCGCGGAAGCCCGCTTGGTTAAAGAAGCTGGCCATGAAGCGGGCATGGTTTACGGAGACGCAGAACCCCAACGCCTTCATCGTCTGCGGGTCGGCCACCTTGTCCTGTACTGCCTTGACGACCAAGCTCGCCCGGTCGTGGTTTCCGCTGAGGAGCGCGTCCAGTTCGTGTGGGAGGTAGGCGCCACGCTTCCAGGCAACCGCTTCCAGGTCGATGTCGTCGGCGATGCCGAAGTAGTGGAAGGGGCTGAGGAGGTCGTTTTCCAGGGCCTCCCATAGGCGCATCTCGGCAGCGATCCGCCCCTCAAAGAATTCACCCTGGACCGTGCGGCCATCCATTCGCTCTGGTGTCGCCGTCAGGCCCAGTAGCTCGGTGGGGTGGAAGTGTTCGATGATGCGGCGATATGTCTTCGACACTGCGTGATGGAACTCATCGATCACGATGATGTCGAAACGATCGGGGGCGAGTTGGTCGAGGGCGCCCTGATGCAGCGACTGCACGCTGGCGAACACCTGATTCCCGTCCCGTGGGGCCAAACCGCCGACGAGTAGCTCCCCGAAGTGCGTATTGCCGAGCACCCGTCGGTAGGTCTGGAGCGACTGCTGCAGAATTTCCTGGCGGTGCGCGATGAAGAGGAGCGTGGGCGGCGTATCGGCCCGCTGTTGCATGAGGTGCCGGTAGTCGAGCGCTGCCATCACGGTCTTGCCTGTGCCGGTGGCTGCTACCAGCAGGTTGCGATGGCGATGGTGGATCTCGCGCTCGATGCGCAGCCGTTCCAACATGTCCTGCTGGTGAGGGTAGGGGTGCAACTCGATTCCAGACTGGTGGTGTGGGTGGTCGCGGCGGATACGCGCGCTCGGCTGGGGCGAAAGCTTCCTTCACGCCAGCAGAGCCAGGGGGCCCGGAGCTGGCGGGCGTGCAGGCATGCAGCCGACGACCGTGCACTCGACGTGAAGTCTGCTGCTTCTGCGGACAGTTGTAGCAGGGCCCACTGACAACGCATGAGGATTGCGTCATTCCATATGGCCAGCAATGGCTGCCGGCACGGGCACGTTGCTTCAACGTGATTTCGCTTGTGATCGCTTTCATCTAATTTTTGATCATGGGTATACGCGATCTCCTCCTGGATGTGGCAACGACGTTCGACACCACGCTCCGCACCGTCAGGGGGAACCCAGGACAAGAGGTGCTGAAGGCGGCGGGCACCCGGCTCGCAGCGGCCTTGCCCTACGACATGAAGGCGAAGGGGCACGGAGGGAAAGGCGGTGCCGCGGCGACCCCGTGGATTCAGGTGTATGAGCCGTCCAGGGGAGGCAGCGGCACCGATGGGCTCTACCTTGCCTACATCTTTGCGGCCGATCTGCAGTCCGTCGCCCTGACCCTTCAGCAGGGGGTCACCTCGCTCAGTGAGCGCCTAGGGACCTGCGGCAGCAAGCTCCGCACGCACTTGGGCGTCAGAGGCCAGTCGTTGCTGGCCGAGCTTTCTTCCGATCTCGTTGAAGGGTGGACGGACCAGCCACGCTTTCAGCACCACGGCTGGCGCGCGCGGGCATACGAGGCCAGCAGCGTGGCCGCGCGCTGCTACTCGATCGATCGGCTCCCGAGCGAAGGCGACCTCTGCGCGGACCTCGGCAACATGGCCAAGATTCTGCAGGCTGCCCTCGTCGTGGAGCGCCAGATCGATGTGGTGAGCGAGCCCGATGGCCCAGTGGTGGAGTACACCACCCACGGGCACGCCACCTACGAGGGGCTGGAGGGCTTTCGGCCGAAGACGAGTGAGGACTACTTCGTCCGTATCCCGGCCGGTGAGCAGCGCAAGAAGCGGGTCCATGAGGAACTGGTGCGACGCTTTGGCCCCTACATCTGTCAGCGAGGCTTCACGCCGATCACCGCACAGGTGCATCCACGGGACCTGGTGCTGCAGACGGCGCAGGACGAGTGGCTGGTCGAAGCCAAGGCGGTGAAGAAGGGGAACGCCACCCAGGCCGTGCGCGAGGCCGTGGGGCAACTGTTGGAGTACAGCTACTTCTGGTACGTGCAGAAGGGCGCGCGTAAGCCCCATCTTCTGGGGCTTTTCTCCGAGGACATCGGGGTCTACGCCCACTACCTGGAGGACCACGGCATTGGGGCGATCTGGCGCACGTCGGACGGCTGGGCCGGTTCCACCTCAGCGATGGAGTGGGGGATGGTCGGCGCTTCCTAGCGTGCCGGCTGAGGAGCGGGCCCCAGCCTCCCCCCCGCTACAGGCTCTCGTCGCTCCAGGCCTCTACCAGCGCCGCCCGTCCCCACCCCTGGTAGTGCCGGAGGTGTTCCAGGAGGTGTTGTTCGCGGCTGAAGAAGTCCGGGGTGGGGCCCAGGAGGTGGGCGCGGCGGCGGTGGAAGGAGAGGGTGGTGGCGATGGCGGTGTATTCGGTGACGGCGCGGGCGGCGGCGGGGCCGTGGGTGCGGCGGGTCATGGTGCGGGCCAGGGCGCGGGTTCTGGGGGAGGAGAGGGCGGTGGGTTCGGTGGGGTCGAGCCAGCCGGCGGTGGCATAGGGGGCGAGGTAGCCGCGCAGGGAGAGCAGCTCCTGGTTGCGGGCCCAGACGGCCAGCCAGGTCAGGGCGAGGAGCACGGGGACCATGAAGAGGCCGTAGACGGTGAGGAAGCCGGGCTCGCCGAGCGCGGAGGCGCCGTTCCAGATGGCGTGCAGGAGGACGGCGGTGAGCAGGCCGAGGAGGGCGAGCGCGATGCGGGCGCCGCGGCGGCGGGGGTAGCGGGTGGCGACGATGCCGAACGCGAGGCCGGTGAGGATGGTGAAGAGGGGGTGGGCGAAGGGGGAGATGATGATGCGGAGGAAGAAGGTGCCGGCGGTGAGGGAGTCCAGGCCGGAGTGGCCCATCGACTGGTCCTCGCCGAAGGCGTTGCCCAGGTAGAGGATGTTCTCGGTGAAGGCGAAGCCGGTGGCGGTGATGCCGGCGATGACGATGCCGTCCGTGATGCCGTCGAAGTCCTGGCGGCGGAAGCGGTAGACGAGCACCACGGCGACGGCCTTGACCAGCTCCTCGACGATCGGGGCGATGATCGTGGCGCCCCAGGTCTCGGCCTCGGAGGGCGAGGCGGAGGCGATGTTGGCGGCCAGCCAGTCGGTCGCGAAGCCGTTGGCGAGGAGCGCGACCAGGGCGGCGGCGCAGGCACCCCAGGAGAAGGCGAACGCGAGGTTGCGCCAGGGCTCGGGGGCGATGCGGTCGAGCCAGCAGAACGCCGCGATCAGCAGCGGTACCGGGAACACGGCCAGGCCGAGGCCGACCAGCAGGCCCTCGGTGCCGGTCTCCTGACGGACCAGGCCGATGATGATCACGCCGGAGAGCGCGAGCATCGAGACCAGGGCGATCGCCCGCAGCGTCGTGCTGCGCCACGGGGCGGGCCGGCGCCGGGCGGGCGCGGCGGCGGGCTCGTGCGGGCCGGGTGGGCCGGCCGGGGGTGTGTACGGGGGAGGGACGGGCGGGCGGGGCGGGGGCGGCTGGGACGGGTACACCCATCGACCCTAACGAGCGGCCTTCGCGCTACGTGGCACGACGGCGGAACAGGAGGTCGTGCACGACATGTCCCTTGTCCAGGCCCTGGCCCTCGAACTTGGTGAGCGGGCGGAACTCCGGCCGCGGCGCATAGCCGGGGTGGAGGTTCTCCAGCGCCGGCTCGGCCGAGAGGACCTCCAGCATCTGCTCGGCGTACGGCTCCCAGTCGGTCGCGCAGTGGACGAGGGCGCCGGGCGCGAGCCGGGTGCTCGCCAGGGCGAGGAACTCCGGCTGGATGAGGCGGCGCTTGTGGTGGCGCTTCTTCGGCCAGGGGTCGGGGAAGTAGATGCGCAGACCGGCGAGGGAGCCGGGGGCCAGCATCTCGCGCAGCAGGATGATCGCGTCGCCGTTGGCCACCCGGACGTTGGACAGGCCCATCCGCTCCGCGAGCGCGAGCAGGTTGCCCTGGCCGGGGGTGTGGACGTCACAGGCGAGGATGCCGGTGTCCGGGTCGGCGGCGGCCATCTGTGCCGTGGCCTCGCCCATGCCGAAGCCGATCTCCAGGACGACCGGCCGCCCGTCGAAGAACGCGTCGAGGTCCAGGCGCGACAGCCCGTCGATGTCCAGCCCCCAGGTGGGCCACCGCCGGCGCAGCGCGTCGGCCTGGCTGGGCGAGACGCGGCTGCGGCGGGGCTGGAAGGAACGGATCCGCCGCTCGTGGTGCGAGCCCGCGGGGTCGGCGGCGGGGCCCGTCCCGTCGGGGAACATGGGCGCGCCGCGGCGCGGGGTGGCGGCGGAGACGGCGGTGGAGCCGAGGCCGCGGGTCTCGTCGGCGGCGGCTTCCGGAGCGTGTGCCTCCGGTGCGTGCGCGTCGGGGGCGGCGGGCTCGGGGGTGGCGGAGTTCTCGGACACAGTGAGGTGATTCTACGGAGGGTGGGGACGGGGAGCGGCCGGGTGTGGGGGCACAGGGGTGTGGGCCGCGGTCGGCCGTGGGGCCGGGGTGCGTACCGCCCCGCGTCCGCGCCCGCGCCGTCAGGTCGGTAGCGCTTCCAGGACCCGGCGGGCCACCTCGCGGCCGATGGGGAGGGAGGCCGTGGCGGCGGGGGACGGGGCGTTCAGGACATGGACCATGCCGGGGGACTCGGCGAAGAGGAAGTCGTCGACCAGGGTGCCGTCGGGGAGGACGGCCTGGGCGCGGACGCCGGCCGGGGACGGGCGCAGGTCCTCCTCGCGGACGGCCGGGAGCAGGCGGCGGACCGCGTCGGTGAAGGCACGCCGGGACAGCGAGCGGCGCAGCTCGCCGGCGCCGTAGCGCCAGTGGCGGCGGGCTATCCGCCAGGAGCCGGGGTAGGCCAGGGTGCCGGCCAGCTCGGCGGGGTGCACCGTGCGCCAGTCGTAGCCCTCACGGGCCAGGGCGGGGACGGCGTTCGGGCCGAGGTGGACGGCGCCGTCGACGCCGCGGGTCAGATGGACGCCGAGGAACGGGAAGGCCGGATCGGGGACCGGGTAGACCAGGCCCTTCACGAGGGCGGCGCGCTCCGGGGCGAGGGTGAAGTACTCACCACGGAACGGGATGATCCGCATGCCCGGGGCGTCGCCGGCCAGCCGGGCGATCCGGTCGCAGTGCAGACCGGCGCAGTTGACCAGGGCGCGGGCGCGGTGGACCGTGCCATCGGCCGTGCGGACCGCCACCCGGCCGGGGCGGCGGCCGATGGCCGTCACCTCGGTGCCCTGGACGATCCGGGCGCCGGCGTCCTCGGCGAGCCGGGCGAACCGGCGGGCGACCGCGCCGAAATCGCAGATGCCGGTCGTGCCGACATGGATGGCGGCCAGGCCGCGGACCTCGGGTTCGTACCTGGCTATCTGGGCGGGGCCGAGCTCGCGCACCGGCAGGCCGTGCTCGCGGCCGCGCTGGATCAGGCCGTGCAACCGGGGCAGCTCGCTGCGGTCGGTGGCGACGATCAGCTTGCCGGTGACCTCGTGCGGAATGTCGTGCTCGGTGCAGAACTTCACCATTTCCGCCGAGCCCTGGAGGGCGTAGCGGGCCTTGAGCGAGCCGGGCGGATAGTAGATGCCGCTGTGGATGACGCCGCTGTTGCGCCCGGTCTGATGGCGGGCCGGACCGGACTCCTTCTCCAGGACCACGACGCGTGTGCCGGGGGCGGCACGCGTGAGCGCGTAAGCCGTAGAGAGCCCGATGATGCCGGCACCGATCACCAGCACATCGCAGTCGTACGCCGCCACTGCACCTCCCCAACCGCATGACCGCAGGCCCGTCCGTCGCCGCGGACCCGCGCGTCCTCACCGACGACGTATCCCATCATGACGGCCGGCACCGACAATGCCGATCCGGCGGTCCCCCGGCCGGTTTCCTTCGGGCCCGGCCGGACGCCCGTGCCACCCGGCCGGACGCCCGTGCCACCCGGCCGGCAGGGGCCGGACGCCCGCGTTCCCCGCCCGGCGCCCGTTCCCCGCCCGGCGCCCGTTCCCCGCCCGGCGCCCGTAGCCCGTCCGGCACCCGCGCCTGAGCGGGCGCCCCGCTCCTAAGCTGGCGCCGCCAGCAGCGGTCGCGCCCGTTCGCGCAGCTCCACCACGCGCGGCTCGTCGCCGTACGGCTCCAGGCGGTGCAGCAGATCGCGGACGTACTCGGTGGTGCGGGCGGAGGAGATCCGGCCCGCCACCTCGACCGCGCGGGTGCCCGCCGCGCAGGCCGCGTCGAGGTTGCCGGACTCCAGTTCGGCCACCGCGGACACCACCAGGCGCAGCCCGTGGGAGCGGACGAATTCCTCGGTCGGGCGCGACAGGGCCTGCTCCGTGAAGCGGCGCACCTGGCGGGGCAGCCGCAGATCGCGGTAGCACTCGGCGGCGTCCGCGGCGAAGCGCTCGTACGAGTAGAAGTCCAGCCACGACGGGTCGGGGTCGCCGCTGCGGGAGCGCTCCAGCCAGCCCTCGGAGGCCTTCAGCGCCACCTCACAGGCGCGCGCCTCGCCGGCCTTGGCCTGCGCGCGCGCCTCCACCAGGCGGAAGAAGCTCATGGTGCGGGCCGTGGCCAGACCGCGGTTGCGCTCCAGGGCGGCCTGGGCGAGGTCGACGCCCTCGTCCGCGAAGCCGCGGTACGTCGCCTGGAGGGACATCGAGGCGAGGACATAGCCGCCCAGGGGGACATCGGCGGCCGCGCGGGCGAGCCGCAGCGCCTGGATGTAGTAGCGCTGCGCGGCCTCCTGCTGGCCCGTGTCGAAGGCCATCCATCCCGCGAGCCGGGTGAGTTCGGAGGTCGCCCCGAAGAGCGCCCGTCCGACCTCGTCGCTGTACGAGGCGAGCAGCAACGGGGCCGCGTCCACCCGCAGGCACTCCGGCACCATGGAGGAACGCCAGTCCCCGCCGCCGTACTTGGAGTCCCAGCGGCGCGCGTCCTCGGCGGCCTCCCGCAGCTTGCTGACGTCGCTGTGCCCGACGTGCTGGGGGATGCCGGCGTCGCCGGCCGCCGCGGCGTCCTTGTCGCGCGCCTCGGCCGCCTCCCGGGCCACCGAACTGTCCGCCGGGGATATCAGCCAGCGCGAGGCGGGGGTGGCGTACGCGCTGACGGCGAAGGATCCGGCCAGGCTCTGCCAGATGCCGCCCCCGCCGGCCCGCCGTCCGGCCAGATCCAGGCGGTACAACTCGGTCGCGGAGCGCACCGCGGCGCCCACGTCACGGGGGAACGCCAGGCCCACCTCGGGCGCCGGGTCCGCGTCGGCCAGCCCGATCTCGTGCAGCGGGACGGGCCGGCCGAGTTTGCTGCCGATCGCGGACGCGATGAGGTGGGGCGCGGCGCCCTGCGGCACCATGCCCTTGGAGACCCACCGCGCCACCGACGTCTTGTCGTAACGAAGCGTCAGTCCGCGCTGCGCACCGAGGTCGTTGACCCGGCGCGCCAGTCCGGCATTGCTGATCCCCGCGAGGGCGAGAACGGTGCCGAGCTTTTCGTTCGGCCCGCGTATATCCCTGGACATGCGCACCCCTCGACACAGCGACGGCCGCCCCGGTACCCCGGGGCATGCGTCCACCCAGAGTAGTTCGCCGGATCCTGACCGTTAAGGGCCGGTGTGCCGGATGGCGAGATTCGTGTTCAAACAGGGGTGCGGGAATTGGCATGTGCTCCGGGTACGTGTGCCCGTGCGCCCGTCCGTGCGCGCTGGGCGGGCCCCGCGGGGAGCGCTTCCATGGCTTCTGCGTGGGTCGGCCCGCTGCACTGGATCCAGTGGGCTGGGGGATACCGTCACCTCATTCCCCGCGGGTGACGGTCCGGTCCGGGGGGCGCAGCCCGCCTCCCGGACCGTCGCACAGGCCGCTCGCCGGCCTGCCGGGGTACCGGTTGACACCCAGCCCGAGAATGTCAACTGGGCTGTGTGGAAAGGACTTTGGCCGAAAGTCTACGGGTGGTGATTTCGCGCCGCCGCATATTCGGGGGCCGCCCCGGGGGCCACACGGGGGGCCTCCGGGGCCGGGGCGGGCGCCGCCGCCCCACCCCGGCGGGAGGGCGTCCGGAGGCCGGCCCGCCCGGCCTCGTTGCCGGCGCCGTCCGCCCGGCCGCTCCACCGCCCGCCGCTCGCCCGCGGCGGGCCGGTGCCGCCCACCCCGCTCCCGCCGGCGGCCCTCCCGGGGGCCGTGCGAGGGGAACCGCCCGTATACAGGACCGCCTCAACGCCTCCTCCGCGGCGCCGTCATGGCAGCATGGTCGCCACAACAGCCCGCGGCGGCCGGGCGATCCGCTGTACGGGGTGGCCGTTGGCCCCGGCGGACGGGGACATCGGGTGGAGGCGGCGATGCGCTGGTTGGTGGGGTGGAGCAGTGCCACCACGGGGCCGGCGGCCTCGGGCCCGGCCCCCGGTGAGGAGGGCCGCGCGGTCCTTCCCGTGGGTGCACAGCTGGTGTGGGGCGACCCCGATCCCCTCTGGGCGGTAGGCGACTGGCGGCCGGACGAGGTCCGGGTGGTCCAGGCCGACCCCGAGACCCGGCTCGCGGTCTTCGGCGCCTGCGGGGCCACCGACGACCAGCTGCGGGTGGGCCTGTTCGCGGCGCGCGGGGGCGCGCTGCGCCACCTGACCGCCTGGCCGGGCAGCTACACCGCCGTCGTCCGGACGGGGCGGCGGCTCACCGTCACCGGCGATCTGGCGGGCGCCCGCCCCGTCTTCCACACCCGCTGGGCCGGCGGCACCGCCTACGCCACCGCCGCCCTGCCGCTCGCCGACCTCGTCGAGGCCACGCTCGACATCGGCCACCTGGCCGCGCTGCTGGCCTGCCCGGACGTCCCCGAGGCGCTCGGCGATGGCACGCCGTACGAAGGGGTCCGCCGGATCCCGCCCGGCCACGCCCTGGTGCTGCGCGGCGGCGCCGGCGACATCACCTCCTTCGAGCCGACCGCCTCGCTGGCCGTCGCCGCGCCCCCGCTCGCCCCGGAGCAGGCCGTGGACGGCGTCCGCGACGCCCTGGTCGACGCCGTCCGCGCGCGGCTGGCCGGGCCCCGGCACGTGCCCGACCCGGACGGCCGCGACGGCCTCGACCCCGGCCCGGTGCCCGGCATGGGACCCGCGGCGCGGCGCGCGGCACGGGGCGCGCCGGCCCCGGGCATCGGCGCCGACCTCTCCGGAGGCAGCGCGTCGGGGACCCTCGCCCTGCTGGCCGCCGGCCTCCCCGGCCGCCCCGGACGGCTGGGCGGCCAGGGCGAACGCCTCCTGGCCGTCACCTTCAACGACCGTGCCACCAACGGCGGAGCGGCCTCCCGCGAAGCCGAACTGGAGCGCGCCCGCAGCCTCGCGGACAACCCGCGGCTGCACCACGTCGTCGTCGCGGCCGGCGAAGAGGCCCTCCCGTACGCGGACCTCGAAAGCGGCCCGCTCACGGACGAGCCGGGCCCCTCCCTCATCACCGCGAGCCGGCACCGCCGACGGCTGCTGGCCGGCAGCGCGGACCACTTCGTCGGGCACGGCGCCCGCCAGGTCCTCGACGCCCACCCGGCCCGCCTCGCCGACCTCCTCCTGGACCGCCGCCGGCGCCATCTGCTGCGTCCGGTCACCGCGCTGGCGAAGGCCGACGGCTCCACGGCGCAGTCCGTCCTCGTCCCGTTCACCGTCTACCGCGCCGCCCGCAGGCTCGCCCGTACCCCCTACGCCTCCGGGATGGCCGACACCGCACGCCGCCTCCTGGAGCGGCAGTTCGCCGACGAGCCGGTGGCCGCCGGGGCCGTGGACGCCTCGCTGGCCGCGCTCGCCTGGTGCCGTCCGGGGCCCGCGGCGCGCTGGCTCACGGGGGAGGCGCTGGCGGAAGTATCGGTTCGGCTGAGCGAGGCGGTGCAGCGGGTGCCCGCCGTGAGCCGCCCCGGGGAGCGCCGGGCCCGTGCCGCGCTGACCCGCCAGGCCGCCGACCACCGGGTCTTCGAGCAGGCCGCCGAGGTCCGCAGCCAGCGGCTGCACGCGCCCTTCCTCGACAACCAGGTGGTGCTCGCCTGCCGGGCCCTGCCGGACACCCTGCGGGTGCAGCCGGGGGCGCGGGCCACCGTGCTGCGCTCCGTACTGGCCGGGGCCGGCGTACGCGATCTGCCGACCGGCTGGGGCGCCACCTCGCACCTCACCCATGCGGCGGAGGTACGCGCCGGGCTGCGCGGCGCCATAGACGGGCTGGAACAGCTCTTCGACGCACCGCTGCTGGCCGATGCGGGGCTGGTGGAGGCACGGGTGGTCCGCAAGGCGCTGCGGGACGCGGCGGAGGGCGCCGCGCTGCCCATGGACGGGCTGGCCGAGCTGGTCTCCACGGAGCTGTGGCTGCGGCGGCTGGTGACCCGGCGGGGCTCGTGCTGGACGGGGGCGGGGGCGCCGCGTCAGAAGGCGGTCGCGGGCGGGGTCGTGCCCCGGGCGCGGCTGACCTGATCCGGGGCGGTGTCCGGCGCCGGGCGGCCGCCGGTCAACGACAGCTGAGGGTCGACCGCGCCCAGTCCCCGAGCGCCGGTGCGCCGTGGGCCGCCGGTTCGGTCACCAGCCGCAGCGTCCGGTGGCCCGCCAGCGGGAGATGCAGCGGAATCCCGGCCTCCCCGCCGCGGAGCGCGGGCGACCGCCACAGCCGCACCCCGTCCGCGTAGACGGAGAAGCGCAGCGCCCCGGGTCCCCTGCTCAGATCGTCGACGCCCACGACGGCGTCATAGGCGGTGCACGGGCGGTTGAGGTCGATGGTCACCGACGACAGCGCGGGCACGCTCACCCCGTGGGGATACCGCGTGCCGCCGATCGCCGGCGCCCGCCGCGTCCACAGCCAGCCGCTGCCGAGGGAGCGCACCTCCGGCTTGCTGCCATCGCCCATGAAGTCACGGTTGAGTGTGTTGAGTCGATATGTCGTCAGCGGAGGGAGCGGTGGTTTCGGGGCCGGCTTCGGCGGGGTGGCGCCGGGGGCCGGGCGCGTCGGGGCGGGGGCGGCCGGGGACGCGGGCCGGGACGGAGCGGGCGCCGGCTTCCGCGGGGACGGGGCCGCGGGCGGGGCCGGCCGCTGCCTGTGGGCCGGTGCCCGGGGGTGCGCGGGGGCCGGTGTAGAGGGCGACTCGGGGGTGGGCGCGGCGCCGGCCGCCGGCGGAAGTCCCGGCTGTGACGGCACGGGCGCCGGCTTCTGCGGCGCGGCCGGGGCCGGCCGGGCGGAGCGGGCCTGCGGTTCCGGCGCCCGGTGCGGGTGGCCGGTCAGCGACAGCGCGAGGACCGTGCCGGCCACCGCCGCCGCCGCCCCGACCCCGAGACCGACCGTCAGCGAGACGCTCAGCCCCTTGCCCGCGGCGGCACCGCCGGCGGCGCCGGCACCTCCCGAGCCGCCCCCGGTGAGTCCGGCCGCTCCGGCCCCGGCCGCCGCTCCCGCCGCGGCACCCGCCGCCGCCTTGACGGCGTACCCGGCGGCCAGCCAGCCGATGACCGCGACCGGCAGCAGCGCACCGATCCGCTGGTTGACGTCCTCGACCTCCAGCGCGGCCAGCCGGCACCGGGCGCAGTCGTCCAGATGTCTGCGCAGTCCCCGCTCGGCCCGCATCCGCAGCCCGCCGCGCGCGTAGGCGCCGAGCCGGTCGGCGTAGCGGGCGCAGTCGCCGCCGTCGGTCAGCGACCGGCTGACGTGCGCCTGCAGATACGCCTGCTTGAGGCCCTCCCGGGCGCGGTGCGCCAAGACGGCCGTGGCGTTCGCGGTCAGCCCGAGCAGCGGGGCGACCTGGCTCGGCGACTCGTCCTCGACGGCGGTGTGCCACAGCACCGTCTGATAGCGCTCCGGAAGGCTGCGGAAGGCCTCTACGGCCAGCGAGCGCTCGGCCTCCTGCATGGCGCGCACCTCCGCGCCCGGTTCGAGGGTCTTCGCGTCCCCCGGCGGGCCGGCCGCGGAGAGCGCGAACACCGCGAAGTCCTCGACGAGTTGCTCCCGGCGGGCGGTCTTCGCCCAGGACGCCGCGACCCGCCGCAGGGTCGTCAGCAGATAGGCCCGCACCGCGGACTCGGGGCCCGCGCCGCCGCGCACCGCCTGCAGGGTGCGGGCGAAGACCTCGCCGGTCAGATCCTCCGCGGTGTCCGCATCCCGGCAGCAGCCGCGGGCGTAGCCGCGGACCGCGGGGGCGTGCCGGCGGTAGATCTCCTCGTACGCGCCGTCGTCGCCGGCCCGCAGGTCGGCGAGCAACTGGGCGTCGGAGGGCGGGAGTTCGCCGTCCCCGGGATCTGCTTCCGGGGCAGGCCGGCCGTCGCGGCTGCGTTGCCGCGGTACGAGAGGGGCCACGTCCGTGGGGCCGCCGGCGCGCGGAGCCGGTACGGCCGGCCCCGGGTCAGCGGCGGCCGCGTCCAACGGCCCACCCGGAGCGGGTACATGCCCGGCCGGCGTCTCGTCGTGGGCACCCACCCCGGACCCGCCGTCGCGCCGCTCGTCCTGCCCGTCAACACTCATTGCCGAGGCTCCCGAAGCCGCCGTCCCACCCGAATACCGCGCCAGCGTGCCACACCGCGCCCCGGTGGCAGCGGACTCCGGCCACCCGCCACTCCTCCGGGGAGCAAGGGCGGACGACCGCACGGGCGTTCACCCGTACGAGCCACCGTGCCCAGACGGACCACACCGCGCGCGGACCCCGTACGGACGACCCCGCGCGCGCCCCGTGCAGCCCCGGAGGGCGTGGTGGCCGTTCCGCGGCCGGGCCCGCCCGGGGGACCCGGCGAACGGGTTCCACCGGGACGGTCCGCGGCCGCCGGAACTCACCGCTCCCGACGTGAGCGCAGCCCCTCCAGCAGGATTTCCAGCAGTCGCGCGGAGGCGGCCTGCTGGTGGCCGGGGTCGGGCAGCGCCGGTGCACCCGTGGCGATGACTAAGAGAACGTCGGAGACCGTCACATCGGTGCGCAGCTCCCCGGCCGCCTTGGCGCGCTCGACCAGCCGCCCGACGACCTCCAGCAGCGCGTCGGCGCCGGTGGTCTCGGCCACCGGAGCCGGCTCGTCCTGCGGGACCGCACGCTCACCGGCCGGCCGCAGAGCGGCGGGCGTCCCGTCACCTCCGGGCGCCACCCGCTGCAGCGGCACCCGCGCCTCGCTCAGACCGTCCGGCAGCCGCGGCTCGTTCGCCCCGGGCACCGACGGCAGCGTGGGCCGGCCGGTGTCCGCGTCCGCCCGCAGGATGCCCGGCGGCAGCAGCCGCCCGGCCCCCGAGGCCACCGAGGTCCGCAGGAAGCGCGAGAGCGCCGACCACGGATCGTCCTCCTGGCCCAGCGCCGTACGCGCCTGGTCCGTCAGCCGTGCGGTCTCCTCCTCCGCTATCCGGCGGACGAGGACGTCCTTGCTGGGGAAGCGGCGGTAGACCGTGCCGACCCCCACACGGGCCCGCCGGGCCACGTCCTCCATGGGCGCGCCGTATCCCAGCTCGCCGAACACCTCGCGCGCGGCGCGCAGCACGTGTTCCAGATTGCGCTGTGCGTCCACCCGCAGCGGCGTGCTCCGGCCGCCCGGTCCCGCAGCGGCCCGGTGGGTCATGCCGGTGCCGTTGCCGTTCTCGTTGGTTCTGCTGTGTGTGGCACCGCTGTGTGTGCCACCGCTCCCGGCGCCGTCCGAGGCAGCTGCCATCGTGACGGTGGTCGGCCATTGAGAGCCCTGCGTGTGCATAGATATCCCCCGGTAATGACGTCTCCCCCCGGAGACTCCCCGCCCTGACAGTCAGGGCGGACCGATGACAGGGTGCACCCCAACGAGATACGAACATAGTTGAGCTGGGGTCAAGAATGAAGGGGGAGTTCCGCACAATGCACCCCCGATCGGCCCAAGCGGCGTGATCCGCCCGGATTTCACCCCTGCCGCTCGGCCGTCCCCCACCCTCTGACCAGCGCACCTCTCCGCGCCCGTGCGGAATGGGCCGTTCCGTCCCCGGGGCCGCGCCCGGTCACTCATTTCGACGGGCCTGTGGACAAAGGCGCTCCGGCGATGCGTCATGGAACAGTGCTGTGCCTTTCCGGGGGCGCAGTTCCCGATGGTGGAGCGCCGCCGGCTGGCCTCCGCGGTCGGTGCCGTCCGGGCCTGTTCGACACCGCGAGGAGAACCCCTGTGAAGGCTGTGTCTTCGAACAACGTGACGCGCATTCTCGTTGTCGGCGGTGGCTATGTGGGGATGTACACCGCCCTGCGGCTGCAGCGGAAGCTGAAGCAGGAGCTGCGGCAGGGCACCGTCGAGGTGATGGTGGTCGACCCGGATCCCTACATGACTTATCAGCCATTCCTGCCCGAGGCCGCGGCCGGCTCGATCTCCCCGCGCCATGTCGTCGTCCCGCTGCGCCGGGTGCTGCCGCAGTGCCGGGTTGTCATCGGCGAGGTCACCGCCATCGACCACGGCGAGCGCCGGGCCACCCTCACCACCCTGGCCGCGGAGGAGACCGGCGGCGACTCCGTCGAGGTCGCCTACGACGAGCTGGTCCTCGCGCCCGGCTCGGTCTCGCGCACCCTGCCCGTCCCGGGCCTGGCCGAGGTCGGCATCGGCTTCAAGACCGTCGAAGAGGCCATCGGGCTGCGCAACCACGTCCTCGGGCAGCTCGACATCGCCTCCTCCACCCGTGACCCCGCGGTCCGCGACGCCGCGCTGACCTTCGTCTTCGTCGGCGGCGGCTACGCGGGCGTGGAGGCGCTGGCCGAACTGGAGGACATGGCCCGCTACGCCGCCCGCTACTACCACAACATCAAGCCCGAGGACATGAAGTGGATCCTGGTCGAGGCCACCGACCGCATCCTGCCCGAGGTGGGGCCGGAGATGGGCCGTTACGCCGTGCGTGAGCTGCGCGCCCGCAACATCGACGTGCGGATGGAGACCCGGCTGGAGTCCTGTGAGAAGCGGGTCGCCGTCCTCAGCGACGGCTCCCGCTTCCCGACCCGGACCCTGGTGTGGACCGCGGGCGTCAAGCCGCACCCCGTCCTGGCCGCGACCAAGCTGCCGCTGGCCGCCCACGGCCGTCTGCAGTGCACCCCCGCGCTCCGGGTGGACGGCGTCGAGCACGCCTGGTCCGCCGGGGACGCGGCCGCCGTCCCGGATCTGACCGCCGAGCCGGCCGAGCCCGGGGGGCCGCGGCCGATGTGCGCGCCCAACGCCCAGCACGCGCTGCGCCAGGCCAAGGTGCTCGCCGAGAACATCGCCTCGGCGGTGCGCGGCGGGCCGGTCGTGGACTACCGGCACAAGTACGTCGGGTCGGTGGCGTCCCTCGGCCTGCACAAGGGCGTCGCGCACCTCTACGGGCGCAAGCTGAAGGGCTACCCGGCGTGGTTCATGCACCGTGCGTACCACCTCAGCCGGGTGCCGACCTTCAACCGCAAGGCCAGGGTGCTCGCCGAATGGACCCTCGCGGGCCTGTTCAAACGTGAGATCGTCTCGCTCGGCTCGCTGGAGAACCCGCGCGCCGAATTCGAACTCGCCGCCGGCACGGGTCGGCACAACGAGGCCAGTTGACGCGCCGTACGCCCACACGAGTTGATCCGCCGTCATCCCTGGAACGACCGGTTGCGGCGGAGCGCGGAACTCCACAGGGCGCCCCGGCGCCTGACGGATGTCCGTCCGGTCGGCCACACTGGACGTGTGACCATGGGTGGGCTCGTATCTGCAAAGAGTGACAATCACGAGGATTCTGGACGTTTGCTGCATTCCGCAAGAGGGCGCCGAGAGTGCCCCCAGCCGACCCTCTTCCGGCCCCCGGCCGGGAGGTTCCGCCCTGCCGACGGCCCGACCCCGCGCGACGACGCGAAGTAAGAGGTACCCCTCCGTGATCTTCACGCGCTGGAGCGCCAAACTCCCCGGCACACAGCGGCGCGCCGCCGCACGGTCCGACCGCGCCGCACCCCGCCCCGCCTCCGGCCCGGCCGCCGCCGCGTCCGCCCCGGCGCCCTCCGCCGGACCCGCGGGCCCGGACGACACGCCGGCCCCGCCCTCGGGTGCCACCACCGGCTCGGTCCCCGCGGCCCGCGCCGAGCACGCCGAGCCGGCGCCCTCCCGGGAGCTCACCCCCGAGGCCCTGCCGCCCACCGTCGACGCGCTGTCCGTCCACGACATCCTCGGCACCATCCCCGCGCTCGTCGCCGTCCTCTACGGCCCCGAGCACCGCCTCGCCTACGTCAACGGCGCCTACGCCCACGTCTTCGGCGCCCGCCCGGCCGGCCACCCCGCCCGCGAGGCCCTCCCCGAGCTGGACGAACTGGGCCTGCTGCCCCTGATGGACCAGGTCCTGCGCAGCGGCCGGCCGCGGACGGTCAAGTCCCGCAAGGTCCCCGCCGGCACGGGCGGCGACCGCTCCCGCGACGCCTACTACACCTTCACCTGCGCCCCGGTCGAGGTCGCGGCGAGCGGCCCGGCGCCCGACCCCGAGGTCGCCTGTGTCGCGCCGCGCAACGGCGTCCTGGTCTTCGGGGCCGAGGTCACCGACCAGATCGAGTCCGCCGAGCGGCTGCGCGCCAGCGAGGCCCGCCAGCGTGAGGCCGCGGTCACCCTCCAGCGCTCCCTCCTGCCCCAGGAACTGGAGCAGCCCGACGACCTGCGGGTGGCCGCCACCTACCAGCCCGGCGGCACGGAGGCCGCGGTCGGCGGCGACTGGTACGACGTCATCACCCTCGGCGCCGGCCGCACCGCCCTGGTCATCGGCGACGTCATGGGCCGCGGGGTGCGCGCCGCGGCCGTCATGGGTCAGCTGCGCACCGCGGTCCGCGCCTACGCCCGCCTCGACCTCCCGCCGCACGAGGTCATCCAGCTGCTCGACGGCCTGGCCGCCGAGATCGACGCCAGCCAGATCGCCACCTGCGTCTACGCCGTCCACGACCCGAACGAGGGCCGGCTCGTCTACTCCTCGGCCGGCCATCTGCCCATCCTCGTCCGCGACGCCGACGGCACGGTCCGCCGCGCCGCCGAGCCCACCGGCCCGCCGCTGGGCACCGGCGGCTGGCTGCACACCTCGGGCTCCGTCCCCCTCGGTCCCGGCGGCAGCGCCGTCCTCTACACCGACGGCCTGGTCGAGCGCCGGGACAAGGACATCGACGAGGGGGTGGAGGCCCTGGAGCGCGCCTTCGCCGGTGCGGCCGGCGCCCCCGACATCGTCTGCGACCGCCTGCTGCGCTCCCTGGGCATCACGGCCGCGCACGACGACGACGTCGCCATCCTCGTCCTCCAGCACCCGGAGCGGACCGGCCACGACGCCGAGCTGTTCCACAACGCCGCCCTCGAACTGCACGGCGGCGTCGAAGCGGCCCCGCGGGCCCGCGCCTTCGCCTCCGGGGTCCTCGCCTCCTGGCGTTTCTCCCCCGAGCTGCACGACCTCGGCGTACTGGCCGCCAGCGAACTCGTCGCCAACTCCCTCCAGCACGGCACCCCGCCCATGCGGCTGCGTCTGCGGCGCACGGATCGCCGGCTGATCGTCGAGGTCACCGACGGGGACGACCACCTGCCACGCCGCCGCCGCGCCGAGCCGGTCGACGAGGCCGGCCGGGGCATCTCCATCATCGCGACCATCGCCTCGTCCTGGGGCTCCCGCCGCACCCCGGGCGGCGGCAAGGCCGTCTGGTGCGAATTCGCCCTGCCGCACGGCCAGGTACACGCGCAGGCGCACGCCCGGCCGCAGCGCCCGGCGGCCGGCTGATCCCCGCCCCCGGACCGGGGATCAGCACCTCGGATACGCGAAAGGCGGGGCCGGGCACCTCGGCGCCCCGCCCCGCCCCTCGCCGGTCTCACACGGCCGCGGGCACCGAACCGGTGGTCTCCGCCGCCCCCGGCACCTCCGCACGGGGTGCCGGCACGGCCGCCACCGCACGGTGCGGATTGTCCTGCCCCGGCCGCAGCATCCGGCCCAGCCACAGCGACAGCGCGCTGATCCCCAGCGCACACACCACCAGCATCACGATGTACGACGCATACATTCCGTGCCCCACCATCAGGGCACCCACCGCCGGCCCCAGCGCCAGCGCCAGCTGCTTGACCAGGGCGAACGCCGAGTTGTACTGGCCGATCAGGGAGGCCGGGGCCAGATCGGCGACCAGCGGGGCCAGCGTCGGCGACAGCATCGACTCACCGATACCGAACAGCGCGTAGGTCGAGATCAGCAGCGCGGTGGCCACCACCTGTGAGCCGTGCACCAGCCCGGACAGACCGGCGGCTATCCACGCCACCGTCCAGACCATCCCGACCAGCGCCATGACCCGGCTGCGCCGCCGCCGCTCGACGAGCTTGAGCACCACGAACTGCGCCGCCACGATCGCCGCCGTATTGGCCGCCAGCGCGATACCCAGGCTCGCCGGCGCGATCCGGGTGACCTCGGTGGCATAGGCCGCGAGCCCCGACTCGAACTGCCCGTAGCAGGCGAAGAACAGCACGAAGCCGAGCACGCACAGCCACATCATCCGCCGGTCGGCGAACATCGCCCGCCAGGCGCCCTTCGCCCGCTCCTCGGTGGGGACGGTGTCCTCCACCTTCGGCGTGCGCGGCAGCCGCACGCTCGCCACCGCCGCGCCGAGCACCAGGAACATCACGGCCTCTATCGCGAACAGCCGCACGAAGCTCTCGGGGTGCGACTCGTCGACCAGCAGCCCGCCGACCAGTCCGCCGACGCCCAGGCCCAGGTTGTTCAGGAAGAACTGGGTGGCGAACGCGCGCGAGCGGGTCAGCGTCGTCGAGCACCACACGATCATCGTCGCGAGCGCCGGCTGGATGACCGCGATGCCGGCACCGAGCGCGATGGCCGACGCGACGACCAGCGGTTCGGTGGCGGACAGCCCCAGCCCCAGGGCACCGGCGGCGGCCGAGACCGTCCCGACGACGGCCACCGGCAGCGGCCCGCGCCGGTCGATGGCCCGGCCGGTCAGCGGCAGAACGACGAGAGCGGCCACCGCCAGCATCGCCAGCACCACCCCGGCCGTACTCGCGCCGAGATCCCGCACCTTCGCCACATAGACGTACAGATACGGAACGGTGAAGCCGTTGCCGAACGCGCTCAGCGCGTTCCCGAGCTGGATCCGGCGCAACGCGGCGCCCATCGCGGTGGTCACACTCACCTACCTAGGTCATGTCATCAGACGGATAAGAAGGACGAACCGGCGAGCTGCGACAGGCGACGGGGCGAGACCAGACAGTCACACCCTGAAGACTTCAACTCTAAAGTTCGAAGCTAAAGAGTACACGCCGAAGAACTTCAACGCCAATGACTTCCATGTCATACTGCGCCGCATGTCTGAGCCCTCCGATGCGGCCGCCGACGCTGCCGAGCCGAGCCTCGAGGAACAGATCGCGGCCTACCAGCGCGAGTTCCAGGACCTCGACCCCCAGGTGGAGCAGGTCGTCTCCGCACTCCAGCGCCTCAACCGGCGGATGAACGTCGCCTACGGGCGGCAGACCGCCACCCTGGGCCTGAGCAATGCCGAGTGGGAGGTCCTCAAGGCCCTCGTCGTCTCCGGAGCCCCCTATCAACTGGGCCCCGGCGAACTGGCCAAGCGCCTAGGCCTCACGCCGGCCGCCATGACCCACCGCATCGACCGCATGGCGAACGAGGGTCTGGTCACCCGGGAGCGCGACGAGGCCAACCGCGTCCGCGTCATCGTCGAGCTGACCGACGAGGGTCGCGAGAAGTGGCTCGAGGCGATGCGCCTGGCATCGGTCTTCGAAGAGGACCTCCTCCAGGACCTCAACGGCGGGGAGCGTCAGATCCTCGGGCAGGTGTTGACCCGTCTGCTGCGCCGCGTCGAGGACGCCCAGCCGGACGCCGACGGACGTCTGAGTGACCTTGACTGACGCGAGTTGACACGGTCCTGGCCCATCCGTAGTGTTCTCCGAGTTGCCACAGAGCCGGAACGGTTTCTGCGGCAGCCATCCCGCCGCTTCGCGGCACACCACTACTGCACGGCCCCTCAACGGGACCTATTTCGGCATGCCGAAATTCGAACCGTGACGTGATTATGCGTCAGCGAGGAATTCCGCTAAAGTAGTGATCACGCCGAAAGGCGCGGCAGCTCAAATAGCCGCACCACGGCAACCCCTCCGACGGGGAATCGGAAACGAATTCGGACCGGAAACGGAACGAAATCGGGTCTGGTAGAGTCGGAAAGGTCGAAAAGCGAAAGCCGGACGGCCGAGCCCGCTCCAACAGGGCGCCGGACACGGAAACGGATCTGGTAAGGTTGGAAACGCGAAGAAGCCGAAAGGCGGAAACGCACCGGCGAAAATCGGGCCCGCAAGGATCTGATAGAGTCGGAAACGCAAGACCGAAGGGAAGCGCTCGGAGAGCCCGGTACTGAGTCAATCAGAACCGATAAGGCACAAAGGAAGCGTCCGTTCCTTGAGAACTCAACAGCGTGCCAAAAGTCAACGCCAGATATGTTGATACCCCGTCCACCTCGGTGGATGAGGTTCCTTTGAAAGTCCATCGGCACCATGCGGTGCGGATGGCACACACAGCGAGGACGCTGTGAACGACCGGACCTATTCCGTCTGGTCGTTCCGCTCTCGTGTGTGTTGACCCGATTACGGGTAAACATTCACGGAGAGTTTGATCCTGGCTCAGGACGAACGCTGGCGGCGTGCTTAACACATGCAAGTCGAACGATGAACCTCCTTCGGGAGGGGATTAGTGGCGAACGGGTGAGTAACACGTGGGCAATCTGCCCTTCACTCTGGGACAAGCCCTGGAAACGGGGTCTAATACCGGATACGACACGGGGTCGCATGACCTCCGTGTGGAAAGCTCCGGCGGTGAAGGATGAGCCCGCGGCCTATCAGCTTGTTGGTGGGGTGATGGCCTACCAAGGCGACGACGGGTAGCCGGCCTGAGAGGGCGACCGGCCACACTGGGACTGAGACACGGCCCAGACTCCTACGGGAGGCAGCAGTGGGGAATATTGCACAATGGGCGAAAGCCTGATGCAGCGACGCCGCGTGAGGGATGACGGCCTTCGGGTTGTAAACCTCTTTCAGCAGGGAAGAAGCGAGAGTGACGGTACCTGCAGAAGAAGCGCCGGCTAACTACGTGCCAGCAGCCGCGGTAATACGTAGGGCGCAAGCGTTGTCCGGAATTATTGGGCGTAAAGAGCTCGTAGGCGGCTTGTCACGTCGGATGTGAAAGCCCGGGGCTTAACCCCGGGTCTGCATTCGATACGGGCAGGCTAGAGTTCGGTAGGGGAGATCGGAATTCCTGGTGTAGCGGTGAAATGCGCAGATATCAGGAGGAACACCGGTGGCGAAGGCGGATCTCTGGGCCGATACTGACGCTGAGGAGCGAAAGCGTGGGGAGCGAACAGGATTAGATACCCTGGTAGTCCACGCCGTAAACGTTGGGAACTAGGTGTGGGCGACATTCCACGTCGTCCGTGCCGCAGCTAACGCATTAAGTTCCCCGCCTGGGGAGTACGGCCGCAAGGCTAAAACTCAAAGGAATTGACGGGGGCCCGCACAAGCAGCGGAGCATGTGGCTTAATTCGACGCAACGCGAAGAACCTTACCAAGGCTTGACATACACCGGAAACGTCTGGAGACAGGCGCCCCCTTGTGGTCGGTGTACAGGTGGTGCATGGCTGTCGTCAGCTCGTGTCGTGAGATGTTGGGTTAAGTCCCGCAACGAGCGCAACCCTTGTTCTGTGTTGCCAGCATGCCCTTCGGGGTGATGGGGACTCACAGGAGACTGCCGGGGTCAACTCGGAGGAAGGTGGGGACGACGTCAAGTCATCATGCCCCTTATGTCTTGGGCTGCACACGTGCTACAATGGCCGGTACAATGAGCTGCGATACCGCGAGGTGGAGCGAATCTCAAAAAGCCGGTCTCAGTTCGGATTGGGGTCTGCAACTCGACCCCATGAAGTCGGAGTTGCTAGTAATCGCAGATCAGCATTGCTGCGGTGAATACGTTCCCGGGCCTTGTACACACCGCCCGTCACGTCACGAAAGTCGGTAACACCCGAAGCCGGTGGCCCAACCCCTTGTGGGAGGGAATCGTCGAAGGTGGGACTGGCGATTGGGACGAAGTCGTAACAAGGTAGCCGTACCGGAAGGTGCGGCTGGATCACCTCCTTTCTAAGGAGCACTTCTTACTCGGACTTGTCCGGGTCAGAGGCCAGTACATCGGCGAATGTCTGATGCTGGTTGCTCATGGGTGGAACGTTGACTATTCGGCACACTTGATTCTCTGGAAGTTAGTACTGCTTCGGCGTGGAAAGCATCTGGGGGTTGAGTGGGCCGGGCGCGCTGTTGGGTATCTGAGGGTACGGACTACGGTCTGGACCTTCGCGATGCCGGCCCCAGTGAACTCAGCCTTCGGGTTGGGGTGGTGGGTGGCTGGTCGTTGCTTGAGAACTGCACAGTGGACGCGAGCATCTGTGGCCAAGTTTTTAAGGGCGCACGGTGGATGCCTTGGCACCAGGAACCGATGAAGGACGTGGGAGGCCACGATAGGCCCCGGGGAGCTGTCAACCGAGCTTTGATCCGGGGGTGTCCGAATGGGGAAACCCGGCAGTCGTCATGGGCTGTCACCCGCTGCTGAACACATAGGCAGTGTGGAGGGAACGCGGGGAAGTGAAACATCTCAGTACCCGCAGGAAGAGAAAACAACCGTGATTCCGGGAGTAGTGGCGAGCGAAACCGGATGAGGCCAAACCAGTCACGTGTGATACCCGGCAGGGGTTGCGTGGTTGGGGTTGTGGGAGTTCTCTTTTGCAGTCTGCCGGCTGTGAGACGAGTCAGAAACCGTTGATGTAGGCGAAGGACATGCGAAAGGTCCGGCGTAGAGGGTAAGACCCCCGTAGCTGAAACATTAGCGGCTCGTTTGAGAACCACCCAAGTAGCACGGGGCCCGAGAAATCCCGTGTGAATCTGGCGGGACCACCCGTTAAGCCTAAATATTCCCTGGTGACCGATAGCGGATAGTACCGTGAGGGAATGGTGAAAAGTACCGCGGGAGCGGAGTGAAATAGTACCTGAAACCGTGTGCCTACAAGCCGTGGGAGCGTCGCGCATCGAGCTTGCTCGGTGCGTCGTGACTGCGTGCCTTTTGAAGAATGAGCCTGCGAGTTTGCGGTATGTTGCGAGGTTAACCCGTGTGGGGAAGCCGTAGCGAAAGCGAGTCCGAATAGGGCGTTGAGTAGCGTGCCCAAGACCCGAAGCGGAGTGATCTAGCCATGGGCAGGTTGAAGCGGAGGTAAGACTTCGTGGAGGACCGAACCCACCAGGGTTGAAAACCTGGGGGATGACCTGTGGTTAGGGGTGAAAGGCCAATCAAACTCCGTGATAGCTGGTTCTCCCCGAAATGCATTTAGGTGCAGCGTCGTGTGTTTCTTGCCGGAGGTAGAGCACTGGATAGGCGATGGGCCCTACCGGGTTACTGACCTTAGCCAAACTCCGAATGCCGGTAAGTGAGAGCGCGGCAGTGAGACTGTGGGGGATAAGCTCCATGGTCGAGAGGGAAACAGCCCAGAGCATCGACTAAGGCCCCTAAGCGTGTGCTAAGTGGGAAAGGATGTGGAGTCGCAGAGACAACCAGGAGGTTGGCTTAGAAGCAGCCACCCTTGAAAGAGTGCGTAATAGCTCACTGGTCAAGTGATTCCGCGCCGACAATGTAGCGGGGCTCAAGCACACCGCCGAAGTCGTGTCATTGCGATATTACCCCCAACGGGGATCGTGATGGGTAGGGGAGCGTCGTGTGCCGGGTGAAGCAGCCGTGGAAACGAGTTGTGGACGGTTCACGAGTGAGAATGCAGGCATGAGTAGCGATACACACGTGGGAAACGTGTGCGCCGATTGACTAAGGGTTCCTGGGTCAAGCTGATCTGCCCAGGGTAAGTCGGGACCTAAGGCGAGGCCGACAGGCGTAGTCGATGGACAACCGGTTGATATTCCGGTACCCGCTTTGAAACGCCCAGTATCGAATCCATTAATGCTAAGGCCGTGAAGCCGGCCTGGAGTCTTCGGACAAAGGGACGTGGTGGAGCCGCCGATCCAAGGTGGTAGTAGGTAAGCGATGGGGTGACGCAGGAAGGTAGTCCAGCCCGGGCGGTGGTTGTCCCGGGGTAAGGGTGTAGGCCGTGTGGTAGGTAAATCCGTCACACGTTAAGGCTGAGACCTGATGCCGAGCCGATTGTGGTGAAGTGGATGATCCTATGCTGTCGAGAAAAGCCTCTAGCGAGTTTCATGGCGGCCCGTACCCTAAACCGACTCAGGTGGTCAGGTAGAGAATACCGAGGCGTTCGGGTGAACTATGGTTAAGGAACTCGGCAAAATGCCCCCGTAACTTCGGGAGAAGGGGGGCCATTGCTGGTGATCACTCTTGCAGTGTGAGCTGGTGGTGGCCGCAGAGACCAGCGAGAAGCGACTGTTTACTAAAAACACAGGTCCGTGCGAAGCCGTAAGGCGATGTATACGGACTGACGCCTGCCCGGTGCTGGAACGTTAAGGGGACCGGTTAGTCAACCTTCGGGTTGGCGAAGCTGAGAACTTAAGCGCCAGTAAACGGCGGTGGTAACTATAACCATCCTAAGGTAGCGAAATTCCTTGTCGGGTAAGTTCCGACCTGCACGAATGGCGTAACGACTTCTCGACTGTCTCAACCATAGGCCCGGTGAAATTGCATTACGAGTAAAGATGCTCGTTTCGCGCAGCAGGACGGAAAGACCCCGGGACCTTTACTATAGCTTGATATTGGTGTTCGGTTCGGCTTGTGTAGGATAGGTGGGAGACTTTGAAGCGGCCACGCCAGTGGTTGTGGAGTCATTGTTGAAATACCACTCTGGTCGTGCTGGATGTCTAACCTGGGTCCGTGATCCGGATCAGGGACAGTGTCTGGTGGGTAGTTTAACTGGGGCGGTTGCCTCCTAAAGAGTAACGGAGGCGCCCAAAGGTTCCCTCAGCCTGGTTGGTAATCAGGTGTTGAGTGTAAGTGCACAAGGGAGCTTGACTGTGAGACTGACGGGTCGAGCAGGTACGAAAGTAGGGACTAGTGATCCGGCGGTGGCTTGTGGAAGCGCCGTCGCTCAACGGATAAAAGGTACCCCGGGGATAACAGGCTGATCTTCCCCAAGAGTCCATATCGACGGGATGGTTTGGCACCTCGATGTCGGCTCGTCGCATCCTGGGGCTGGAGTCGGTCCCAAGGGTTGGGCTGTTCGCCCATTAAAGCGGTACGCGAGCTGGGTTTAGAACGTCGTGAGACAGTTCGGTCCCTATCCGCTGTGCGCGTAGGAGTCTTGAGAAGGGCTGTCCCTAGTACGAGAGGACCGGGACGGACGAACCTCTGGTGTGCCAGTTGTCCTGCCAAGGGCATGGCTGGTTGGCTACGTTCGGAAAGGATAACCGCTGAAAGCATCTAAGCGGGAAGCCTGCTTCGAGATGAGGACTCCCACCCCCTTTGAGGGGTTAAGGCTCCCAGTAGACGACTGGGTTGATAGGCCAGATATGGAAGCCCGGCAACGGGTGGAGTTGACTGGTACTAATAGGCCGAGGGCTTGTCCTCAGTTGCTCGCGTCCACTGTGTAGGTTCTGAAGTAACGACCTGTTTTATTGCCGGGTTGGTTAACTTCATAGTGTTTCGGTGGTCATAGCGTTAGGGAAACGCCCGGTTACATTTCGAACCCGGAAGCTAAGCCTTTCAGCGCCGATGGTACTGCAGGGGGGACCCTGTGGGAGAGTAGGACGCCGCCGAACAATCATTGTGGGAAAGCCCCGCACCGTATGGTGCGGGGCTTTTCTGCGTTCCGGAACAGAAACCGTCCCGGGGCAGCGGTGTGCCTAAGCTCAGGGCATGCGATACGAGTTGGTCATCTTCGACAACGACGGTGTGCTCGTCGACAGCGAACCCCTCTCCAACACCATCCTGGCCGGCTATCTGACCGAGCTGGGGCATCCCACGTCGTACGAGGAGTCGATACGCGACTTCATGGGGTCGGCGATGCACCGCATTCACGAGCTGGTCCTGGAGCGGACGGGCCGGCGGCTGCCCGCGGACTTCGACGAGGTCTTCCACGGCCGGGTCTTCGAGGCGTTCGAGCGGGAGCTGCGGCCGGTGACCGGGGTGACCGAGGTGCTGGAGAAGCTGGACGCGGACGGCGTTCCGTACTGTGTCGCCTCCTCCGGCAGTCACGAGCGGATCCGGGTGGGGCACCGCACGACGGGGCTGGACCGGTGGTTTCCGGCGGGGCGGGTCTTCAGCGCCCAGGACGTGGGGCGGGGGAAGCCGGCCCCGGACCTCTTTGTGCACGCGGCGCGGGAGAGGGGCGTGGCGCCGGAGCGGTGTGCGGTCGTCGAGGACAGCCCGCTGGGCGTGCGGGCCGCGGTCGCGGCGGGGATGGACGTCTATGGGTTCACCGCGATGACGCCGGCGGAGAAGCTGACCGAGGCCGGCGCGGTCAGCGGGCTGTTCGGCCGGATGGCGGAGCTGCCCGAGCTGTTGCGGTAGCCCCCGGCCGGCAACCGGCCGGCAACCGGCCGGCAGGCGCCCGCCGAATTGGTGTGGTGATCCATCTACCCAGTGGTAGGGGGGAGTTCTAGGCTGAGCGGCCATGACGGCCCCTCGGGTACCAGATGCGCAGCTGCGGCACGGACGGCTCTCGCTCGCCCTCAGCTTCTTCGTCCAGGGCGCGGTCTTCGCCCTCCTCGTGACCCGGATACCCGCGATCCAGGAGCGGTACCGCATATCGGACGCGCTGCTGCCGGCGTTCCTGGCGGCGGTGCCCGTGCTGGCGGGCGTCGGCAGTGTCGTCACCGAGCAGCTGGTGAAGCGGGTGCCGGCCGGCCGGGTGCTGCGGTGTGTGCAGCCCGTGGTGTGCCTGGCGCTGGTGGGTGTCGGGTCGGTCGGAACGACGGCTCAGGTGGCGGTGGCGCTGGCGGTCTTCGGGCTGTCGGTGGGGGCCCTGGACGCCTCGATGAACATGCTCGGGGTGAGTCTGCAGCGGGCGTACGGGCGCAGCATCATGCTCGGGTTCCACGCGGCGTTCAGCCTGGGCGGCATCGTGGGGGCCTCGCTGGCCTGGGCCGGGGCGCACTGGAAGCTGTCGCTGGCGCTGCTGTACGGGCCGGTGGTGGCGGTGCTGTTGCCACTGGCCCTGGTAGTGGGCCGGTGGTTCGTGGACCGGGAGCGGACGGCGCCGGGGGCCGCGGGGGCCGGGACGGGCGGGGCGGTCGCCGTGCCGCTGGCGATGCGGCTGCTGTTGCCGCTGTGTCTGGTGATGGCCATCACGTATATCGGGGACTCGACCGTCTCCAACTGGAGCGCCAAGTATCTGCACGACGTCCTGGGGAGCTCGGAGCAGCTGGCCACGGTTCCGTACAACGTCTATATGGTCACCACGCTGCTCGGGCGGGTGGTGGGGGACCTGGGGGTGCGGCGCTTCGGGGCGGTCGCGGTGGTGCGGTGCGGGACGGTGGTGGCGGCGGGCGGGTTCGCGGTGGTGGCCGCGGCGAGCGGGCCTTGGGCGGGGATGGCCGGCTTCACGCTGCTGGGGCTGGGGCTGTGTGTGATCGTGCCGCAGACGTTCGCCGCGGCCGGGCGGGTCGCCTTCGAGAAGCACGGGCCGGAGGCTTCGGACGCGGCCGTCGCGCGGCTGAACATTTTCAACTATGTGGGCTTTTTGATCGGCTCTCCGCTGGTGGGGGCGCTCGGCGATGCCTGGAGCTATCGGGGGGCGATGCTCGTACCGATGGCCCTGGTGTTGGTGACGTTGGTGTATGCCCGTTCGTTCGGGGCGCCGGAGGCCCGATACGGTGACGGGCATGAGCGGCCGCGCACAGCTGATGTGGGATGAGGCAGTAACGGGCTACGACTTCGGGTCCGGGCATCCGATGGACCCGGTCCGGCTCGCGCTGACCATGCGTTTGGTGGAGGCGTTCGAGCTCGACCGCGGGCCGCTGGAGGTGGTCGCGGCCAAGCCGGCGGGGGATTCGACCCTGCGGCTGGTGCACCGTGAGGACTACATCGGTGCGGTGCGCAGGGCCTCGGCGGACCCGGCGGCCGCGGATCTCTCGTACGGGCTCGGGACGGCGGACGATCCGGCGTTCGCGGGGATGCACGAGGCGTCCGCGCTGATCGCCGGGCAGTCGGTGGGCGCGGCGGAGGCCGTCTGGCGGGGAGACGCGGCGCACGCGGTGAACTTCGCCGGCGGGCTGCACCACGCGATGCCGGGCGGGGCGGCCGGGTTCTGCATCTACAACGACGCGTCGCTGGCGGTGGCCCGGCTGCTGGAGCTGGGCGCCGAACGGGTCGCGTACGTCGATGTGGACGTGCACCACGGCGACGGGGTGCAGGCGGCGTTCTGGGAGGACCCGCGAGTCCTGACGATCTCGCTGCACGAGCATCCGCGGACGCTCTTCCCGCAGACCGGCTGGCCGGAGGAGACCGGCGGGGAGGGCGCGGAGGGCACCGCGGCGAATGTGGCGCTGCCGGCCGGGACCGGGGACGAGGGCTGGCTGCGGGCCTTCCACGCGGTGGTGCCGGAGCTGCTGGGGGCCTTCCGGCCGCAGGTGATCGTGTCCCAGCACGGCGCGGACACCCACTTCGAGGATCCGCTGGCGCACCTCGCGGTGAGCCTGGACGCCCAGCGGGCGGTGGCCGAGGCCTGTCACGACCTGGCGCACCAGTACGCGGACGGCCGGTGGGTCGCGCTCGGCGGGGGCGGCTACGCCGTGGTGGACGTGGTGCCGCGCAGCTGGACGCATCTGGCGGCGATCGCGGCGGACCGGCCGATCGATCCGGCCTCGATGGTGCCGGAGTCCTGGCGGCACGAAGTGTTCCGCAGGACGCGGCAGTTGGCGCCGCACCGGATGACGGACGGGCGTACGCCGCGGTGGCGGGACTTCGTCGACGACGGCTACGACCCGGCCGACCGGCTGGACCAGGCGGTGCTGGCCACCCGCCGTGCGGTGTTCCCCTCGCACGGGCTGCTGCCGTAGCCCGGGGCCGGGAGCACGCCCCTGACGTGCTGTCATGCCGTGCCCCGGGATGCGGCGGGCCGCCGTCTCCGGGGGCCGGCGGCCGCGGCCGTGGGGCCGTATCCGCTGCGGGCCCCACGGATGTGTGACTACCCGTCGGTCGGGGCACCCGTATGCCGACCAACCGGACAGTATGGGTCCTGTGTTGGCTACCGGTGCGCTGCGGGCGCACCTGATCGAGGCGCGGCTCGCGGGGACGATCGCGACCCTGCGGGAGAAGAGCCTGGCGCGCTACCGGCTCTTCGCGGCACGCGACCCCCGGGTGCTGCTGGGTCTGGATCCTGTGCGGGAGTGGTCGCTGGGTGAAGTCCTGCGACTGATGGGGCAGAAGTGCGGGGTTTCGGTCGATCCCGCGCATACTTCCGGCCCTGATGTGGTCGATCCCGACCGGACGATCGCCGCCCTGGACCGGTTCGCCGACAGGGTGGCGGAGGCGGCGGGCCGGCGGCTCCCGGTGCTGCTCGGCACCGGTCATCCGGACCGGCTGCTGGGGTTCTACGCCGCTCTCGCAGACGCTCTCTCGTCGGCGGGCTGCCCGGTTCTCACCTCGGCGTATGGCGCCCGTGTCGACATAGCGACCCGGTTCGGCGTACGTACCTGCACACTCGACTACGTACGGGGAGTCGCGCTGATGCGAGAAGCAGGCGTGCGGGGCGCGCCCGCGGTGGGGGGCGTGCACACCCATTCGCCGCTGCCCGTGCGGACCGTTCTGGCGGCCGCGGCGGACGCTTCCGGGCCGCTGCCGGCGCTGGTGATCGGGGACCACGGTTGGGTCTGCGGGGCAGGTCAGCTGGGTATCGAGGCGATCGGGCTGGCCGATACGGACGACCCCGCGCTGTTCGTCGGCGAGGCCGAGGGGAGGGTGTCCGAGGTGGTGCCGCTCGACGACGCGGTGTGTGCGGCGTCCTATCGACCGCTGGCGCGTTATGTCCTTAATCGGGCGCGTCTGTCCCGATAGGCGGCTGTTCGCTGCTCCTCTTCCCCACTCGCATCACCCGCCCCTAATCTGGGGAGTGAGCGCATGGCGACGAAGAGTCACCGGAGGGGAAGCCGGTGACCCGTCTTATGCGGAAGGTGCAGGTGTGGCATGGCTGCAGAGCAGAGGCCTCTGAACGAGGTTGTGTTCCTGACCGTGGCGGAGGTCGCCACGGTGATGAGGGTGTCCAAGATGACCGTGTACCGCTTGGTGCACAGCGGTCATCTGCCCGCGATTCGCGTGGGGAGGTCTTTCCGGGTTCCGGAGCAGGCGGTGCACGACTACCTCCGGGAGTCCTTTGTGGGGGTGGAATCAGCCTGACGGGACCTTTGCCGACCCTCGGATTACGCCGTTCGCCCGGCGCCGGGTAGGCTGGCGCGATGTAGGTAGTGTGGGCTCGGACGCCCCGCACCGAGTAATCGAAGTGAGCGAGGGTAGTCGTGGGCTCTGTTATCAAGAAGCGGCGCAAGCGGATGGCGAAGAAGAAGCACCGCAAGCTGCTCAAGCGCACCCGTGTTCAGCGTCGCAACAAGAAGTAAGCGACGCTGATCGCGAATTCGCAGCCCCCCATCGCCTTGGTGCGATGGGGGGCTGCGGTGCGTTGTGGGCCGTATGGACGGTGGTCGGGCGGAAATGTGCCCGCGGGCATCCTGTGGTCATCACCGCGCAACACCGACCCGATAGCGTGGTCGGCACAGCTCGGCTAGGCGGAAGTCGCGGCGGGAAGGAAGTCCTGATCTTGGGCAGGGTCGTGCTCGTCACGGGAGTCGCACGGCAGCTGGGCGGGCGGTTCGTACGCCGTATCCAGCGCGATCCGGATGTCGACCGGGTGATCGGGGTCGACGCGGTGGCGCCGGAACACCATCTGGGCGGCGCGGAATTCCTCAAGGCCGATATCCGGCATCCGGCCATTGCGCGGGTGCTGGCCGAGACGGGTGTCGACACCGTCATCCATATGGACATCAACGGCACACCGTTGGGCAAGCGCGGCGGCCGCGCCTCGGTGAAGGAAACCAACGTCATCGGGACGATGCAGCTCCTCGGCGCCTGCCAGAAGGCCCCGAAGGTGCAGCGGCTGGTCATCAAGTCCAGCACCAGCGTCTACGGCTCCGCGCCCCGGGACCCCGCCGTCTTCACCGAGACCACCACGCCGAAGTCGCTGCCCAGCGGTGGCTTCGCCAAGGACATCGTCGAGGTCGAGGGGTATGTCCGCGGCTTCGCCCGGCGCCGGCCCGACGTGGCGGTGTGTGTGCTGCGCTTCGCCAATATCCTCGGGCCGTGCGCGGATTCCCCGCTCGCCGAGTATTTCTCGCTGCCCGTGTGGCCCACCGTCCTCGGCTACGACCCGCGGCTGCAGTTCGTCCACGAGGACGACGCCATCGCGGTCCTGCGGATCGCCGCCGCCGCGCCGCGCCGCGGCACGCTCAACAGCGGCACGTTCAACATCGCCGGGGACGGGGTGCTGCTACTGTCGCAGACCGCCCGGCGGCTGGGGCGGCCCACCGTCCCGCTGCTCCTGCCGACGGTGACCTGGGCCGGTACGGCGCTGCGGTCCGTCGGCATCACGGACTTCTCACCGGAGCAGATCCGGCTGCTCACGCACGGCAGGGTCGTCGAGACGACGCAGATGCGCGAGACACTGGGATTCCGTCCGAAGTACACGACGGCGGAGACCTTCGCGGAATTCGCCCGCAGTCGCGGACCCGGGCTGTTGCCGCCCGCGTCCCTCGCCCGCACCGTCGACCGGCTCGCCGGCGTGCTCCCCGCACGCGGCGGCCAGAGCCAGTGAGGAGTTCACCCACGATGGCGGACGCCAAGGTCATTCCCTTCGGCGAGGAGCCCCGGGCGCGCAGGAAGGCCAGGCGGGCCGGGCGCACGGAACGCGGTGCGGCGCTGGCGCCCGTACCGGAAGCACGGACCGAGCACCCGCCGGCGGCGGCCCCGCCGTCGCGGCCGCGGTCCCTGGACGAGCGGATCGCGGGCGGCCTGGCCTTCCTGCGCCGGCGGATCACCGGCGACTACGAGGTCGACGACTTCGGGTACGACGAGGAGCTGACCGACCAGGTCCTGATGTCGCTGCTGCGGCCCGTGTACGAGAAGTACTTCCGGGTCGAGGTGAAGGGCGTGGAGAACATCCCGTCCGAGGGCGGCGCGCTGATCGTCTCCAACCACTCCGGGACGCTGCCGCTCGACGGTCTGATGCTCCAGGTCGCGGTGCACGACAATCACCCGGCACAGCGCCATCTGCGGCTGCTGGCGGCCGATTTGGTGTTCGTCCTGCCGGTGATAAACGAGCTGGCGCGCAAGGCCGGGCACACCCTGGCCTGTGCGGAGGATGCCCAGCGGCTGCTGGAGCGCGGCGAGATCGTCGGGGTGATGCCGGAGGGCTTCAAGGGCATCGGCAAGCCCTTCTCGGACCGCTACAAGCTCCAGCGCTTCGGCCGGGGCGGGTTCGTCTCGACGGCGCTGAAGGCCGGGGTGCCGATCGTGCCGTGCTCGATCGTGGGGGCGGAGGAGATCTACCCGATGATCGGGAACGCCAAGACGCTGGCGCGGGTCTTCGGGCTGCCGTATTTCCCCGTCACGCCGACGTTCCCCTGGCTGGGGCCGCTCGGGGCGCTGCCGCTGCCGACGAAGTGGACGATCCAGTTCGGCGAGCCGATCCCGACGGCCGGCTATCCGCAGGAGGCGGCGGACGATCCGATGCTGATGTTCAACCTCACCGATCAGGTGCGGGAAACGATTCAGCACACGCTCTACAAGCTGCTGGTGCAGCGACGCTCGGTGTTCTTCTGAGGGAAGGACCAGAAGAACACCGAGCGTGCGGCGCGGGGCGGGCGCTACTTCGGGAGATCCTCGCCGTCGATGCCCAGACCGGGAAGCAGTCCCGGGATCAGCGGCGGGAGGGTGACGTCGGGCTGGCCGCCGGGCTCCTTGCCGTGGTGGCCACGGTGCGGGGACGGGCTGCCGCTCTTGGACGGCGGGTCGAGCAGGCCGCCCGTATTGCCACCGAGCAGGCCGTCGTCCTGGGACGGGGTGGCCGACGGGCGGGGGGCGTGCGCGCCACCGGAGTGCCGGCCGGAGGCGGACTTGCTGCCGGAGGGCGCCGGGTGGCCGGCGGAGCCGGATCCGGTGCCCGCGGAGCCGGGCGTGTTGCGGTGGTGGTGCTTGCCGGCCGGGGTGGGCGGCAGCAGCGAGCGCAGCGGACCGACCTCATGGTCTATGGCGTCGAAGACCGAGCTGACCTTGTCGCGGACGTCCATCAGCTGCACGGGGAGCTTGTCGCGCAGCTGTGACCAGGTGCCGCGGTGCGACGTGGTGAAGGAGTTCAGCGCCTGGATGGGGCCGAGCGAGCCGTCGCGTTCGTAGGCCTGGTGGAGCAGGCGGTGGCCCTCGCCCGCGTCATGGGTGATGCCGGCGAGCGCCTTGCGGATCTCGCCGAGCGACTCGTGGTCGAGGTCGGCGAGCCGGGCGCGCTCCATCAGGCGGCGGACCTCCATGATGCGGGTGGAGGCCTGGTCGAGATAGAGCCGGCCGCGGTCGGAGTCGTCGTCGGCCATGCCGAGCTTGAGGTCCTCCATGCCGCGCTTGAGGCCGTAGAGGGAGTCGCCGGGGAGGGCGTCGGAGCTGGCCGCGGCGACGCCGGTGAAGGCCCCTGCGGCGACGCCGACCGTCAGTCCGCCCGCTGCCAGCCCCTTGGAGAGGCGGGAGCGCGGGCGCAGCCGGCCGACCGATTTCGTGGCGCGGTGCGCGCCCTTGTGTTCGCGCTGCTCGGGCACCCGGGCACCGTCGGACGGAGCGCCTTCGGCGAAGGCGGCCTCCATCGCGGCGATGAGCTGGGCGCGCTGGACAGTCTTGACCTCGGCAGCCATCTCCGGCCTCGGGAGTCTCCCGAGGCCGTCGGCGACCGCCAACAGCCGTGCTTCGCCCGGCGCTTGCGCCGGATTGTCGACCTGGTCCTCGGCCGCCGTGCCCTCGAGGACCTGCTCCTCCAGGGTCTGGGCGAAGGCGTTGGCCCGCCGGTGCACCGAGACATTCGCGATCACGGGCGGCACCTCCTCTCGTCATCCCGCTCGACTCCCCGGACTGGCTTTGACTGTCCAGACGGACCGGACGGTTGCACGCAGCAGTCCGCGGCCACTCGATCGAGTGAGAGGCGGCGGGCATGGCGTGACCGCATGGAGCCTGCATTCCGCACAACGAGCGGCGCGGCACTCGGGTTACGCACTCACGATGATCTGACCGACCGGTTATGAAAGATCACCAGGTGTGAGCGGCGCACGGCGTGGGACGGGGCGTCGATTTGTGCGGATAGGGGTCGGTCAGCGGGCGTCTTCGGGGAGCAGTCGCGCCAGGGTGCGGACGGCGCGGTACTGGAGGGTCTTGATCGCGCCCTCGTTCTTGCCCATGACACGGGCGGTCTCGGCGACCGAGAGGCCCTGCAGGAAGCGCAGCGTGACGCACTCCTGCTGCTGGGGGTTGAGCTTGCGTACCGCCTCCAACAGGGCGGCGTTGGAGAGGGATTCGAGGACGGAGTCCTCGGGGCTGCGCTCGACCTCGTTGGCGTCGAGCATCTCTCCGGTGGTGACTTCCAGGCGGAAGCGGGAGGACTTGAAGTGGTCGGCGACCAGATTGCGCGCGATGGTCACCAGCCAGGCGCCGAAATCGCGGCCCTGCCAGGTGAACGTGCCGATGCGGCGCAGGGCGCGCAGAAAGGTCTCGCTTGTGAGGTCCTCGGCCGTGGCACGGCCTCCGACGCGGTAGTAGATGTAGCGGTAGACCGTGTCGGCGTACTGGTCGTAGAGGCGGCCGAAGGCCTCGGCCTCGCCGGCCTGGGCCCGCTCGACCAGGTCCATCATGCGACGGCTGTCGCTGTCGGCGGGGCGGCGGGCGGTGGTCGTGCCGGTGCCGGCGCGGCGGGATCTGCCGGCGGCCTTGCCGACCGCAGCACTCCCGTCGGCCAGGGCGTAGCAGGGGCCGGCGGCGGGGACGGCTGAGGCGAATGCGGGGACGGCGTACGCGGTGGGGACGAAACTGCGCAGGTGGTCGACGAGTGTCGTGCGCAGCGTAGCCAGGCCCGAGGCGTCAACCCCGACGTGTGGGTACACGGGACTCCCAGAGGCAGAGCTTCCATCACGTGCAGTGCGGGACCGTTCACTCGTCGTAGGGACGTGTGGGTTCCGGATTGCGTCTGAGGAGAATAACGCTTCGTACAGGCAGCGCTACACCCAGTTGCTCAAATCATCGATTACTTACGGTCCGTGCCGGGTTGGTGGCAGATCAAGTATCGATTACTGAGCAACTATTGATCGGAAGGGAACGCAATCTGCCTGGTTGGAGGGCGTGTTGTGGCTGACCGGCAGCAATGTGACTGAGCGGACGGCGGCGGGGGTAGGGACAGGGGATGGCCCGCCGTGTCGCTCCGTGATCATCCCTGGTCAGCGGCGTCGTCGCTGGAGCGCGACGGCGGCCGCGGCGCCGCCCGCGAGGGCGCCCACGCCGGCCGCCGCCGGGATGCCGATCTTGGCGGCTTTCCGGCCGGTCCGGTAGTCGCGCAGCCGCCAGCCCTGCTCGCGGGCGTGCTTGCGCAGGCGGCTGTCGGGGTTGATCGCGTAGGGGTGTCCCACCAGCGACAGCATCGGGATGTCGTTGGCGGAGTCGCTGTAGGCGGCGCAGTGCGAGAGGTCCAGGCCCTCGGCCGCGGCCAGCGCGCGGACCGCCTCGGCCTTGGCGGGGCCGTGCAGCGGCTCGCCGACCAGCTTGCCCGTGTAGACCCCGCCGACGGACTCGGCGACGGTGCCCAGCGCGCCGGTCAGGCCGAGGCGGCGGGCGATGATCGTCGCGGTCTCCACGGGGGCCGCGGTCACCAGCCAGACCTTCTGGCCCGCGTCGAGGTGTGCCTGGGCCAGGGCGCGGGTGCCCGGCCAGACCCGCTCGGCCATGTACTCGTCGTAGATCTCCTCGCCGATCGACATCAGTTCGGCGACGCGGTGGCCCTGGACGATGGACAGGGCGCTGTTGCGGACGTCGGCCATGTGCTCGGGGTTCTCCGAGCCGGCCAGGCGGAAGTAGATCTGCTGCCAGGCGAAGCGGGCGAGGTCGCGCTTGTGGAAGAAGTGCCGCTTGTAGAGGCCGCGGCCGAAGTGGAACAGCGCGGCGCCCTGCATGACGGTGTTGTCGAGGTCGAAGAAGGCGGCGGCGGCCGTGTCCCCGACGACCGGGAACTCGGGCTCGGCCGGGGTCTCCTCGACGGGCGGCGCGTCCTGGGTGGACTTGCGGGCGGCCTCGGCCGCGGCCTCGCCGGCCAGCACGCTGCGCGCCGTGGCGGGGCGCCGGCGGCGGGTGAACCACCCCAGGGACGGCAGCGCCCCGGAGGGCGTCCACCGGGGGCGGCGCGCGGACGGGACGAGGGGCGTCCCGTGGGGACTCCTGCCGGGGCGGTGGTCGGGAGACGGGAGAGCCATGGCGACAGCGTAGCCAGTTTGTTCGGTGCAGCCGGTTACGGGCGCGTGTCCGGAAGGCCGGCGGCGGGGGACGGGTGCGTTACGGCCATCCCGCGGCGGGTCGTGGCGGGGGTCCGGGGGCGGACCGCGGCGGGTCCGGGCGGCCGTCCGCGGCGGGGGCTCAGGCGCCCAGTGCGGTGCGCAGGCGCTTGGGGTCGACCCGCCAGAAGTCGTGCTGGGCGCCGTCGACGAGGACGACCGGAATCTGCTCCCAGTACTTGCGGTGCAGTTCGGGGTCCTCGGTGATGTCCTTGCGCTCCCAGGACGCGCCGGTCTCGGCGCAGACCTTCTCGATCACGGCCTGGGCGTCGTCGCAGAGGTGGCAGCCCGGCTTGCCGACGAGGGTGACCATCCGGTCGGCGGGGTTCTTGCGGGAGCTGCGGCTGAACACGTTGAACGAGGGGGCCATGGGGTCATTGTGCCCGGGGCGGGCCGGGGGCGGGGCCCGGGTCCGGGGGTGTGCCGGCCCGCCGGGGCCGTCCGCGGCGAGCCGGCAGACCGCCCGGGGCCTGCCGCTCGCGGCGTGTCCGGGGCCGGTCCGGGCCGGTCGGGGTGGCTTACCATCGATGGGCGATTTGTAGGTTTCCGGGGGTATGGCGGTAAGGAGTGAGGGCGCGTGCTCCCGTCGGTGCTGCCTGGTCAGACGGGTGGCGCGAGCCAACGGCGGGCCTCGGGAGTTGGTTCCGCGAAGGCCCGTAAAAGCCGCGTGACCCCCATCACTTTGGCCGGACAAACCGGACACCATCTTTGTGCACGCGTTCACAAAGACATAGCCTGCAGAAGACAGGGCGGTCGGGTTCCAGACGGTCGTCCGCAGCCCCGCTCTACCCGCAGGAGCACCGTGGCAACTGGCCGAACTCACCGACCGGCGACCCGAAGCCGAGGCATTCCCGAGGCCACCGTCGCCCGTCTCCCGCTGTATCTGCGCGCCCTGACGGCGCTCTCCGAGCGCTCGGTACCCACGGTCTCCTCCGAGGAACTCGCGGCCGCGGCGGGGGTCAATTCCGCCAAGCTGCGCAAGGACTTCTCCTACCTCGGCTCGTACGGGACCCGCGGCGTCGGCTACGACGTCGAGTACCTCGTCTACCAGATCTCGCGTGAGCTGGGGCTGACCCAGGACTGGCCGGTTGTGATCGTCGGCATCGGTAACCTCGGCGCCGCGCTCGCCAACTACGGGGGCTTCGCCTCGCGCGGGTTCCGGGTCGCCGCGCTGATAGACGCCGACCCGGCGATGGCCGGCAAGCCCGTCGCGGGCATCGGAGTCCAGCACACGGACGAGCTGGAGCACATCATCGAGAGCAACGGTGTCTCGATCGGTGTCATCGCGACGCCCGCGGGGGCCGCCCAGCAGGTCTGTGACCGCCTGGTCGCCGCCGGTGTCACCTCCATCCTCAACTTCGCGCCGACCGTGCTGACCGTCCCCGACGGGGTGGACGTCCGCAAGGTCGACCTGTCCATAGAGCTGCAGATCCTCGCCTTCCACGAGCAGCGCAAGGCGGGTGAGGACGGCGGGCCCGACGGTGGCGCCCCGGCCCCGGCCCCGGCCACCCGTGCCGCTGCCGCTGCCGTCACCGGCGATCGCAAGGGACCTGACGGGGACGTTCCCGCCGTGATGCCGGCATGAGTCTGCTGGTCGTCGGGCTGAGCCATCGCAGCGCGCCGGTGAGCGTGCTGGAGCGGGCCGCCCTCGCCCCGGAGGCGCGCGGCAAGCTACTGCAGGACGCGGTGTCGGCCGAGCCGGTCACCGAGGCCGCGGTGCTGTCCACCTGCAACCGCATCGAGCTGTACGCCGACGTGGACAAGTTCCACGCCGGTGTCGCCGAGCTGTCCACCCTCCTGGCGCGGCACGGCGCCGCCGGTCTGGAGGAGTTGACCCCTTATCTGTACGTCCACTACGAGGACCGCGCCGTCCACCACCTCTTCTCGGTGGCCTGCGGCCTGGACTCGATGGTCGTCGGCGAGGGCCAGATCCTCGGGCAGATCAAGGACGCGCTGGCCGTCGCGCAGGAGCTGCACACCGCCGGCCGGCTGCTGAACGACCTGTTCCAGCAGGCCCTGCGGGTCGGCAAGCGCGCGCACAGCGAGACCGGTATCGACAAGGCCGGCCAGTCGCTGGTCACCTTCGGGCTGGAGCAGCTCGCGGGCGGCGGGGACGTGGAGAGCTGGGCGCGGGGCAAGCGGGCGCTGGTCATCGGCGCCGGCTCGATGTCGTCGCTGGCCGCCACCACCCTGGTGCGGGCCGGTGTCGGCGAGCTGGCGGTGGCCAACCGCACCGTCGAGCGGGCCGAGCGGCTGGTCCGGATCCTCACCGAGCCGGGCGGCCCCGGCGCCGCGAGCGGGCTCGCCGCCCGCGCGGTGGCCATGACCACCGTCCCGCAGGAGCTGGCCGCCGCCGACATCGTGGTGTCCTGTACCGGCGCGACCGGTCTGGTGCTGGCCGGTGAGATGGTCGCGGCCGCGCGCCAGGACAACCCGGCGCCGCTGGCGCTGCTCGACCTCGCGATGCCGCGGGACATAGACGCCGCGGTGCACCGGATCGAGGGCGCGCACCTCGTCGACATCGAGTCGCTGGCCGACGCGTCCGCGGACGCGCCGATGGCGGCCGACGTGGACAAGGTGCGCGGCATCGTCTCCGACGAGGTCGCCGCGTTCGGCGCGGCCCAGCGGGCCGCGCACATCACCCCCACCGTGGTCGCCCTGCGCACCATGGCCGCGGATGTCGTCAGCGGCGAGATCGCCCGGCTCGACGGCCGACTTCCCGACCTGGACGACAAGCAGCGCGCCGAGATCACCCAGACCGTGCGCCGGGTCGTCGACAAGCTGCTGCACGCGCCCACCGTGCGGGTCAAGCAGCTCGCCAGCGAGCCCGGCGGCGCCGGGTACGCGGACGCACTGCGGGAACTGTTCGACCTCGACCCCGAGACGGTCGCCGCCGTCAGCAGGGCCGACACGCGCGATGCACGGGAGCGGGCATGAACGACAGCACCACACGAGCGCTGAGGCTGGGCACCCGGCGCAGCAAGCTCGCCATGGCCCAGTCCGGGCAGGTCGCCGAGGCGGTCCGGAAGGTGACCGGCCGGCCGGTCGAGCTGGTGGAGATCACCACCTACGGCGACACCTCCCGCGAGCACCTCGCGCAGATCGGCGGCACCGGCGTGTTCGTCTCCGCGCTGCGCGACGCGCTGCTCGCCGGGGAGATCGACTTCGCCGTCCACTCCCTCAAGGACCTGCCCACCACGCAGCCCGACGACCTGACCCTGGCGGCCATACCCGTGCGGGAGGACCCCCGCGACGCGCTGATCGCCAGGGACGGGCTCACCTTCGAGCAGCTGCCCGACGGTGCCCGCGTGGGGACCGGCTCCCCTCGGCGGATGGCGCAGCTCAACGCCTGGGCCCGGTCGCTGGGCCGGAGCGTGGAGGCCGTGCCGATACGCGGGAACATCGACACCCGCATCGGCTTCGTCGAGAAGGGCGAGCTGGACGCGGTGGTACTCGCCGCCGCCGGACTCACCCGCATCGGCCGCATCGACGAGGCGACGCAGCTGCTGTCGCCCGACGTGGTTTTGCCCGCCCCCGGCCAGGGGGCACTGGCGATCGAGTGCGCTGCGGTCAACGCAGACCTCGCCGCCCAGCTCGCCGAGCTCGACGACCCGGGCACCCGGGCCGCCGTGACCGCCGAGCGCTCCCTGCTCGCCGCCCTGGAGGCCGGCTGTTCCGCACCCGTCGGAGCACTGGCCGACCTCTCCCCGAGCGCTCGACTCCGTTCGAGCAGGGGAGGCCCCACGGCTGACGAGCAGGCTGTCACCGAATTGCATCTGCGCGGTGTCGTCGGCACGACCGACGGCAGCACGCTGGTGCAACTGTCCACCACCGGGCACGTACCCGCCACTCCCGACGTCGAGTCGGTCCCGCTGAAGCTGGGCCGGGAACTCGCCGCCGAGATGCTCGCTAAGGGTGCGGCCGGTCTTATGGGGGAGCGAGCACTTTGAACCCCACCGCCCCAAACCATTTCGCCTCCGGTCAGGTCACCTTCCTGGGTGCCGGGCCGGGAGACCCGGGCCTGCTGACGCTGCGGGCCGTGGAGGCGCTGGCCTCCGCGGACGTGCTGATCGCCGACCCGCAGGTGCTGGACGTGGTGCGTGTGCATGCACGCGCACAGGTCGACACACCACTGCAGACGCCGGCTGACGAGGCGTCAATCCCTGCGGACGTACCGGCCCTTCGCGACACCGCCAATCTTGTCATGACGGCGGCCCGCGCGGGCAAGCGGGTCGTGCGCGCCGTCACAGGGGACCCCGGCCTCGACGGGTATGTCGCCGAGGAGATGCTGGCCTGCGCCGCCGAGGGCATCGTCTTCGAGGTGGTGCCCGGTATCGCCGCGGCCGTCGGCGTGCCCGCGTACGCCGGGGTGCCGCTGCGCGACGCCCACGGCACCGACGTGCGGTTCATCGACGCCCGCACGGCCGACGAGCGCTGCTGGACCGAGGTCGGGGCCAGCGATGCCACGGCCGTGGTCTCCACCAGCCTCGATTCGGTGGCCGCGGCCGCCGGTGAGCTGGTGTCCGCCGGCCGCAAGCCGGACACCCCGCTGACCGTCACGGTCGCCGGCACCACCACCCGTCAGCGCACCTGGACGGCCACCCTCGGGTCGGTCGCGCAGGTGCTGAAGGCCGCGAAGGTGCTGCCGTCGGCGGACGGCGGCCAGCCGGTCATAGCCGTGGTCGGTGAGCGCAGTGCCGCGGCCCGGCGTGAGCCGCTGTCGTGGTTCGAGTCCAAGCCGCTGTTCGGCTGGCGGGTACTCGTGCCGCGGACCAAGGAGCAGGCCGCTTCGCTCTCCGACCAGCTCGTCTCGTACGGCGCGGTGTCGCACGAGGTCCCCACCATCGCCGTCGAGCCGCCGCGTACCCCGCAGCAGATGGAGCGCGCGGTCAAGGGCCTGGTGACCGGCCGCTACGAGTGGATCGCCTTCACCTCGGTCAACGCCGTCAAGGCGGTCCGGGAGAAGTTCGAGGAGTACGGCCTGGACGCCCGGGCCTTCGCCGGGATCAAGGTCGCCGCGGTCGGCGAGCAGACCGCCAAGGCGCTGGTCGCCTTCGGTGTGAAGCCCGACCTGGTGCCGAGCGGTGAGCAGTCGGCCGCCGGGCTGCTGGAGGACTGGCCGCCCTACGACCCGGTCTTCGACCCGATCGACCGCGTCTTCCTGCCGCGTGCCGACATCGCCACCGAGACCCTGGTGGCGGGCCTGATCGAGCTGGGCTGGGAGGTCGACGACGTCACCGCCTACCGGACGGTGCGCGCCTCGCCGCCGCCGGCCGAGACCCGTGAGGCGATCAAGGGCGGCGGTTTCGACGCGGTGCTCTTCACGTCCTCGTCGACGGTGCGCAACCTCGTCGGGATCGCGGGCAAGCCGCACAACGTGACGGTGATCGCCTGTATCGGCCCGGCCACCGCCAAGACCGCCGAGGAGCACGGCCTGCGGGTGGACGTCATGTCGCCCGAGCCGTCGGTGCACAAGCTGGCCGAGGCCCTCGCGGACTTCGGCGCGGCGCGCCGCGATGCCGCGCTGGAGGCCGGTGACCCGGTCACCCGGCCGAGCGAGCGGCGGCCCGGGTCGCGTCGGCGGGCCCGTAGCTGAGCGGCCGTCGGTACGGCCGTGGGTACGGCTTGAAGGGCGCCTCCCTTGTGGGGGCGCCCTTCTGCGTGTCCGCCGTCCTGATCCGTCAGTGCTCGGCGGCGTACGGGAGGAACGCGGCCCAAGTGGTGGGAGCGAGGGTGAGGCGGGGGCCGTCGGGGTTCTTGGAGTCGCGGATGAGGACGGTGCCGGGGGTGGTGGCGACCTCGACGCACTCGCCCCCCTCGTCGCTGCTGTAGCTGCTCTTCGCCCAGTGCGGTTCGCGCTCGGTCCCGGAGCAAGGCTTGAGGGTCATGTCTCTTCCCGCACTTTCTCGATAAAGGCCAGTGACTCACGTGGTGTGAGAGCTTGCACCCGGATGCTGCCATAACGCATGTCGAGCATCTGTACCTGTGGTGGTTCGGAGATCACTCGGCTGAGATGCTGGACCTCGGCGTGTGCGACCGTATCGCCCCCCTTCAGCCGACGCAGGCTGAACGAACCGCTGAGACCTGGGTTCACTTCCCGTCCCAGTGGGAGCACTTGGAGGTCCACGTTCCGGAACTGGCCGACCTCCAGCAACCGTTCGAGCTGCCTGCGCATCACCGGCTTGCCCCCGATGGGGCGGCGCAGCGTCGACTCGCACTGAATAAAGCTGAAGATGGGCGGAGTCGCCGAACTGTCCAGGATATTCTGGCGGGCCATGCGGCCCGCGACCCGCTCCTCGATTTCGCGTGGCGTGAAGAACGGGCGGCGGTTGCCGATGAGTGCGCGTGCGTACTCCTCGATCTGCAGCAGGCCGTTGAAGACGGAGCTCTCGTAGCAGCACAGCTCAACCGACGCCGCTTCCAGCTTCGTCAGGTCCCGGACCTTCTTCGGGTAGCGGACGAGTGCCACGTCCTCCTTCAGTGCGGCGAGTCGGCCACCCGCTCCCAGTACCTCGTCCGCCAGGTCCAGGTACTCCGGCTGGGGAACCCGGCGTCCGCGCTCCACCGCGGACACCGACTCCTCGCTGTACCCGATCGCTTTCCCGAATTCGGCCTGGGTGAGCCCGGCCGCCTCGCGCCACAGCTTGAGCTGCCGCCCGACGACTTTCATCACGGCCCCGGCTTCCTCGTCCTCCGGGCCCGTATCCCATTCGCTCATGTCCGACCCCCTCCGCCTTGTGACCATGTTCAACGTCCGTCGCCCGTGACCGCTACGGTGCGTGGCCCGGACAAGAGTCGTATCGCCCCGGACAATTGCGCCCTGTCCGGCTTCCGGTCCTTCTCAGGCTAGATACGCACGACCACGCTGTGTGACGTGAATCAGCGAATCACTCGAACCAGCAGTTCCGTTACCGGCCTCGGGGCGGACCCCGCCCCGTCCCTCCGGTACTCCGTTCCGCTCTCCGCCACGCCCCGGGGTGCCCGGCTGGCCCGCATCCTCGCCGTGGAGCAACTGGCCTCGTGGGGGCTGCCCTTCGACCCCACCCGGCTGCTCGTCGCGGAGCTGGCGGCGAACGCGGTGCAGCACGGGCGCGTCGCCGGGCGGAGTTTCCGGCTCACCCTCGCCGTCGTGCCGCCCGCCACGCTCCGTATCGAGGTGACCGATACGCGCGGTGACCGGCTGCCCGTCCGTGCGCCGGACTCCGGCGGCACCCTGTCCGAGTCCGGGCACGGGCTGCTGCTCGTCGCGGAGTCGGCGGACCGCTGGGGCGTCCAGGAAGGGCCGGTGCCGTGCAAGACCGTGTGGGCGGAGCTGGATCTCGGGCCGGATGCCGAGCGCTGAACCGGAGCCCGGAAAGGCGGGATCCGGTGGGCCGGGTGGCGGTGCGGCGGGCGGTCAAAGACAGAGAACCCCTGGGAAAGAACCTTCCCCACCCACCAAACCCCGCGTATGTCACCCATGGGGGTGAACCGGCTCAACTCGGCTGGCGCGTGGGCGACTTGGGTGGGCAGGCTCGGGCCTGACCACCACCGCAGACATGCGACGGCCCCCGCCGGGACTGCAATCCCAATGCGAGGGCCTGACCACCAGAGGAAGAAGCACCTTCCCGATGGCTGAAGAGAAGCCTAACCGCGCAGCGCGCCCGTATCCCCGTGTTCGGCGAAGTGCCGCCCACTACGGGGTGACCCACATCCGGCTGTACCAGCCGGACCGGTACACGATCATCGGCAACCACCTCGCCCAGCACCGCGACCTGTCCCTGACGGCGATCGGGGTGGGCACCCACATCCTGTCGCTGCCCGAGGGCGCGGCCGTCGACATCCGCAGCCTCGCCGCCCGCTTCCCCGAGGGGCGGGACCGGATCGCCTTCGCCCTGCGGGAGTTGGAGGCGTACGGCTACGTCGAGCGGGTGCGGGAGCGGACCGCCGACGGCCGGGTGCTCACCCGTACGTACGCGCATCACGCGCCCGGCGTCCCGGAGGAGGCCCGTGCGGCGCGAGCGCCACAGCCGTCGCCCGCGCGGCCGGTGCCCGAGCCCGTCCCTGACTCCACCCCCGAACCTGTCCCGGAAATCGCCCCGGAAATCGCCCCGGAACTCGTCCCCGAGGCGGCCCCGGACGCGCACCAGGTCACCGCCCGCGCCCTGCTCGCGTCGCTGCGCCGGACCGATGACCGGCTCACCCTGTCCGGGCGGGACGTGCGGCGCCTGGCCTCCGCCGTGGCCGCCTGGTTCGAGAACGGCGCCACGGCCGCGGCCGTGCACCGCACGCTGACCGCCGCGCTCCCGGCCGAGCTGAAGAACCCGGCGGGGCTGCTCGCACACCGTCTCCGGGAGATGCTTCCGCCGCCGCTGCCCCCGGGACGCGAGACCATCCCGGACGCCCCCTGCCCGCCCCCTCCGGAGCCGTTCCAGACCTGCGACGGCTGTGAGCGCGCGTTCCGGGCGCCGGAGCCCGGGCGGTGCCGGGAATGCCGCCCCGGGCCGGCGTCCGGTGAGCCCGTCGAGGGTCCCGCCGTGGCGGCCTGAGCGGGGCGGTCCGCGGAGTCTTCCGCTCCGACGGTACGTCGCAAAAGTCCGACGGTACGTCGGCAAAGGCAGGCGTACGGCGGGCGTAGCGTGGGCGGTATGACGAAGTACGGAAGCTTCCCAGGGGCGCGGCCGCGGCGCCTGCGGACCACCCCCGCCATGCGGCGGATGGTCGCGGAGCACCGGCTGCACCCGGCCGATCTGATCCTGCCCGCGTTCGTGCGCGAGGGGATCAGCGCGCCGGTGCCGATCTCCGCGATGCCGGGCGTCGTCCAGCACACGCGGGACACGCTGCGCAAGGCCGCTGTCGAGGCCGTCGAGGCGGGGGTCGCCGGGATCATGCTGTTCGGGGTGCCCGAGGACGACAAGAAGGACGCCCTCGGCACGGCGGGCACGGATCCGGACGGCATCCTGCAGCTGGCGATCCGGGACGTGCGGGCCGAGGTCGGCGACGACCTCGTGATCATGTCGGACCTGTGCCTGGACGAGTACACCGATCACGGCCACTGCGGCGTGCTGGACGCGGACGGGCGGGTCGACAACGACGCGACGCTGGAGCGCTACGCCGAGATGGCGCAGGTGCAGGCCGACGCGGGCGTCCACACCGTGGGTCCCAGCGGGATGATGGACGGCCAGATCGGTGTGGTCAGGGACGCCCTGGACCAGACCGGGCACGAGGACGTGTCGATCCTCGCCTACACCGCGAAGTACTCCTCCGCGTTCTACGGGCCGTTCCGGGAGGCCGTCGGCTCCTCGCTCCAGGGCGACCGGAAGACCTACCAGCAGGACCCGGCGAACTTCCGGGAGTCGCTGCGCGAGCTGGCGCTCGACCTCGACGAGGGTGCCGACATGGTGATGGTCAAGCCGGCGATGCCGTACCTCGACGTCCTCGCGAAGATCGCGGACTCGGTGGACGTGCCCGTCGCCGCGTACCAGATCTCCGGTGAGTACGCGATGATCGAGGCGGCCGCCGAGAAGGGCTGGATCGACCGCGACAAGGCGATCCTGGAGGCGCTGACCGGCATCAAGCGGGCCGGTGCGGACATGATCCTGACGTACTGGGCGACGGAGGTCGCGCAGGGCCTGTGAGACGCCCGGCGCACCGCCCGCCGCAGCTCCCGCCCCGGGTCCGGGGCGGGAGCTTTGTCGTTGCCGGCATGTTTTGACCGCCGTCAGCCGGGCACGCGTTCGATTGTCAAGGAAGATCCCCGACCGACCGAGGAGCGGGTAACCATGACCGCCAAGCGCAAGATGCAGGCCAAGGGCGCCCAGGTCATCGGCGCCGTGAAGGAAGTCGTCGGCCGGGCCACGCACAACCGCAAGCTCCAGGCCGAGGGCAAGGCCGAGAAGACCGCCGGACACGGGCTGGACGCGAGCGAGAAGACCAAGGACGCGGCGCGCAAGCACATGCCCTGACCGTCACACCTGCCCGGACCGCCGTCTCAGCGGGGCACGGCCCGGGACCTCAGTGCGTCACGGCCCGCGCGAGGACCCTCGTCACGTCCGCGACCAGCCGGTCGTTGCCGGGCGCCGACCGCTCGGCGCTGCCGGTCAGCACGGCCAGCACGATCGGGGTGCCGTCCGGGGTCCAGGCCACGCCCGCGTCGTTGGCGGTGCCGTACGAGCCGGTGCCGGTCTTGTCGGCGATGGCCCAGTCACGGGGCAGCGCAGCGCGGAAGCGGTCCGTGTTGGTCTCGTTGGCCTTCATCCAGGCCGTCAGCCGGGCCCGGTCCACGGGCGTGAGCCCGTCGCCCACCAGCAGCCGGGCGAAGGTGCGGCCGATGGCGGCGGGCGTGGTGGTGTCCGTCCTGCGCCACGGCTCGGCCGAGTTGAGGTCCGGCTCCCAGCGGTCGAGGCGGGTGTGGTGGTCGCCGAGGGAGCGGGCGAAGCCGGTGACGGCGGTGGGGCCGCCGAGCTCCCGCAGCAGGAGGTTGGCCGCCGTGTTGTCGCTGCGCTGGACGGCGGCGGCGCACAGCCCGGCGATCGTCATGCCGGTGGCGAGATGGGCCTCGGTGACGGGGGAGTTGGCGATGACATCGGCGCGGGTGTAGTGGATGCGGCGGGCGAGGGTCTCCCCGTGGTGGTCGAGATCGCGCAGCACCGCCCCTACGGCGAGGGCCTTGAAGACCGAGCACATGGGGGCGCGGGTGTCGGCGCGGTAGGCGACGGTGGCGCCGGTGCGGGTGTTGTGCGCGTAGGCGCCGATGCGCGCGTGATGTGTCCGCTCCAGGCGGCGCAGGGCCGCCTGGGCGTCACCGGTCGACGGGGCCTTCGCGGCGGCCGGGTCCTTCGGGGCGGTAGCCGCCGGTTCCTGCGCGGTGGCGGGCCCGGCCGACCCCGCCAGCAGGCCGGCCGCCAGCAGTCCGGCCCCCGTTCCGAGCAAGGCCCGCCGCGTCGGCACGGTGCCGGTCCCGCTGTTCTCGTACATCGCTGTCCTGCCCCTCCATGGAGAAAAAAACGGAACGGCCCCGTACAACAGCTGCGTTGTACGGGGCCGTTCCGGCCAGACCCTAGGCGAAGACGGGCTCAGAGGCGCTCGGGAGTACGGATTCCGAGCAGGGCCATGCCCTGGTGGAGGGTGCGGGCGGTCAGGTCGCAGAGGAACAGCCGGTTCGCGAGCTGGTCCGGGCCGCCCTCGGCCTTCAGGACCGGGCACTGGTCGTAGAAGGTCGTGAAGAGCGAGGCGAGGCCGTAGAGGTACGCGGCGAGCTTGTGCGGCTCGTACGACGCGGCGGCCTCGGCGAGCACCTCGCCGAACTGGTCGAGGTGCAGGCCCAGCGCCCGCTCGGCCGGGGCGAGCGGAAGCTCCGGGTGCGCCGCGGGGGCCGCGTCACCGGCCTTGCGGAAGATCGACCGGATACGGGCGTAGGCGTACTGGAGGTACACCGAGGTGTCGCCGTTGAGCGACACCATCTGGTCCAGGTCGAACTTGTAGTCGCGGCTGGCCGACGTCGACAGGTCCGCGTACTTCACCGCGCCGATGCCGACCTGTGCGCCGTTCTCGGTGATCTCCTGCTCGGTCAGACCGACCGCCGCGCCCTTCTCGCGCACCACCGTCGTCGCCCGCTCGGCCGCCTCGTCGAGGAGGTCCTCCAGGCGCACGGTCTCGCCCGCACGGGTCTTGAACGGCTTGCCGTCCGCACCGAGGACCGTGCCGTAGCCCATGTTGTGCGCGGTGACGCCGTCGGTCAGCCAGCCCGCCCGGCGGGCCGCCTCGAAGACCATCTTGAAGTGCAGCGACTGGCGGACGTCGACGACGTACAGCAGCGTCGTCGCCTTCAGGTCCAGGACGCGGTTGCGGATCGCGGAGAGGTCGGAGGCCGCGTAGCCGAAGCCGCCGTCCGCCTTCTGCACGATCAGCGGCACCGGCTGGTCGTCCTTGCCGCGGATCTCGTCGAAGAAGACGACCAGCGCGCCCTCGGAGCGGACCGCGACGCCCGACTCCTCCAGCAGCCGCGCCGTCTCGGCCATCATGTCGTTGTACGCGGACTCACCGACGATCTCGTCGTCGCGGATCTCCATGTCCAGCTTCTCGAAGACCGAGGAGAAGTAGACCTTCGACTCGTCCACGAACCGCTGCCACAGGTCGAGGGTCTCCTTGTCGCCGCTCTGGAGCGCCACGACCCGCTTGCGGGCCCGCTCCTTGAACTGCTCGTCGGAGTCGAAGACTGCGCGCGAGGCCTTGTAGACGCGGTTGAGGTTGCTCATCGCCTGCTCGCCGTCGACGTCGGCCGCCGGGGCCAGCTCGCCGGGGTTCTCGATCAGGTACTGGATGAGCATGCCGAACTGGGTGCCCCAGTCGCCGATGTGGTGCCGGCCGATCGTCCGCTCACCGGTGAAGTCCAGCATGTGGCGCAGGGCGTCGCCGATGACCGCCGAGCGCAGGTGCCCGACGTGCATCTCCTTGGCGACGTTCGGCTGGGCGTAGTCGATGACCGTGACGCCGGGCCGCTCCTTCAGCGGGACGCCCAGCCGGTCGTCGGCGGCGCGCGCGGCCAGCGTCTCGGTGATCGACCGGTCGGTGACCGTGATGTTGAGGAAGCCGGGGCCGGAGACCTCGACCTCCTTGAAGAGGGGGTTCTCGCCGATCTCCGCGACGACCTTGGCCGCCAGCTCCCGCGGATTGCCCTGGAGCTTCTTCGCCAGCGCCAGCATGCCGTTGGCCTGGTAGTCGGCCCGGTCGCTTCGTCGCAGCAACGGGTCGGCGGCGCCGGCCTCCGGCAGGGCTGCCGAGAGGGCGTCCGCGACGCGCTGATGGACCGAAGCTGCGAGGGAGGTGACCGAGGCCATGGAGAGGTGCTCTCTTCCGGAAGGGAGGTGTCGTCGGAGTGGAAAGGGTTTGCCAACGAGTATCCCACGGCACTACCACTGATTTTCCGTCTGGGACAATGGGCACCGTCAGGCTTTTGTGCGTCCGCGCGCAGGACGGCGCAATGGGGATACACCAGGAAGAGGAAGGGCCGATCGTGGCTCAGCAGAGCACCGAGACCGACTGGGTCTCCAGGTTCGCCGACGAGGTCATTGCCGAGGCGGAGCGCCGCGCCCCGGGCAAAACGGCCGCCGGGGCCTCCGCGCCGGTGATCGTCTGCGCCTCGGGCCTGAGCCCGTCCGGCCCGATCCACCTCGGCAACCTCCGCGAGGTCATGACCCCGCACCTCGTCGCCGACGAGATCCGCCGCCGCGGCTACGAGGTCCGCCACCTCATCTCCTGGGACGACTACGACCGCTACCGCAAGGTCCCCAACGGCGTCCCGGGCGTCGACGAGTCCTGGGCCCAGCACATCGGCAAGCCGCTGACCGCGGTGCCGGCCCCGGCCGGTTCGCCGTACCCGAGCTGGGCGGAGCACTTCAAGGCCGCCATGGCCGAGGCGCTCGCCGAGATGGGCGTGGAGTTCGACGGCATCAGCCAGACCGAGCAGTACACCTCCGGTGCCTACCGCGAGCAGATCCTGCACGCGATGAAGCACCGCGCGGACATCGACGCGATCCTCGACCAGTACCGCACGAAGAAGGCGCCCGCCAAGAAGTCGCAGAAGCCCGTCGACGAGGCCGAGCTGGAGGCCGCCGAGGGCTCGGGCGCGGCCGGCGAGGACGACGGCAGCGGCGGCTCGGCCGGCTACTTCCCGTACAAGCCCTACTGCGAGCGGTGCGAGAAGGACCTGACCACGGTCACCTCGTACGACGACGAGACCACCGAACTCGCCTACACCTGCACGGAGTGCGGTTTCGCCGAGACGGTCCGGCTCAGCGAGTTCGACCGCGGCAAGCTGGTCTGGAAGGTCGACTGGCCGATGCGGTGGGCCTACGAGGGCGTGCTCTTCGAGCCGTCCGGCGTCGACCACTCCTCGCCCGGCTCGTCCTTCGTCGTCGGCGGCCAGATCGTCCGGCAGATCTTCGGCGGCGAGCAGCCGATCGGTCCCATGTACGCCTTCGTCGGCATCAGCGGCATGGCCAAGATGTCCTCGTCGCGCGGCGGGGTGCCGACGCCGGGTGACGCGCTGAAGATCATGGAGGCGCCGCTGCTGCGCTGGCTGTACGCGCGCCGCCGGCCCAACCAGTCCTTCAAGATCGCCTTCGACCAGGAGATCCAGCGGCTCTACGACGAGTGGGACAAGCTGGAGTCCAAGGTCGCGGACGGCACCGCACTGCCGGCCGACGCCGCCGCGCACTCCCGCGCGGCCCGGACCGCCGCCGGTGAGCTGCCGCGCACTCCGCGCCCGCTGCCGTACCGCACGCTCGCCTCGGTCGCGGACATCACCGCGGGCCACGACGAGCAGACGCTGCGGATCCTCGGCGAGCTGGACCCGGCCAACCCCGTCACGGACCTCGACGAGACCCGCCCGCGGCTCGACCGGGCCGAGTACTGGATCAACACCCAGGTCCCGGCCGAGCAGCGGACCATCGTGCGCGACGAGCCCGACGAGGAGCTGCTCGCCACCCTCGACGAGCAGGCCCGCGGCTCGCTGCGGCTGCTGCTGGACGGCCTCGCCACGCACTGGTCGCTGGACGGGCTGACCACGCTGGTCTACGGCGTGCCGAAGGTGCAGGCGGGCCTGGAGCCGGACGCCAAGCCGACCCCGGAACTGAAGGTCGCCCAGCGCAGCTTCTTCGCCCTCCTCTACAACCTCCTGGTCGGCCGGGACACCGGTCCGCGGCTGCCCACGCTGCTGCTGGCGGTCGGCGCCGACCGGGTGCGCAAGCTGCTGGGGGAATGAGGACGGCCGGTGGGCCGGTGCGTCGTTGCCGCTGAGTCGTGGGCCCCGGGAGGGGATATGGCTCAGCGGTGAGGAAAGGGGGCGGCCCCGGGAGGAGACATCCCGGGGCCGCCCCCTTTTCCCTGGCCGAAGCCGTGCGCGGGGGGTTACGCGATGTGCTCCTCCATCAGCTCCGCGTTGAGGCGGTCGCTGAACTGGTCCATGTAGCGGTTCAGTTCGCGCGATTGCAGACGGACCCCGAACTGCGCCTCCACGTTGGCCGCGAACGCGCCCGGTGTCGGCATGCCCTCGCCCTCTATCGAGTGCCGGAACACCTGGTAGAGGTCCTCGTCGGCCGGGGTGGCGGCGGGTTGCGGGGCCGGCTCCGGCTGGACCTGCGGGGTTGATGGGGCTGATGGGGCGTCCGGCTGCGGGGTGCCCTTGCCGAGGGGGCGGGTTCCCCCAGCGCCGTTCGGTACCGGGACGGAGGCCTCGGGGGCCGGCGCCGCCGGCTGGTCCCGCTCGTGCGTCGGCAGCTGCCGCTGCTCGTCGGGGGAGGGCTGGTGCTCCTGCTCCGGGACGAACGCCGGGTCGTAATCACCCTGGTACGTCCCCTGCTGCGGCGCCGCGAACCACTGGCTCGGCGTGCCCTGGTTCGGCGCGGCTTGGTCCGGCGGCGTGCCCTGGTTCGGCGCGGCTTGGTTCGGCATTCCCTGGGGCGGGGTGCCCTGGTTCGGCATTCCCTGGGGCAGTTCCTGGGCGTGCACGGCCTGGGACGGTGCTGCCTGGCTCGGCGCGGTACGGGGTGGCTGGCCCTGGGCCGGCAACTCGCGGCCCGGCATGCTCCGGGGCGCCGGGTCCGGGGCGGACTGCGTGGGCCGCGCTGCCGTCGCCGGCAGCAGCTGAGGGTCGATGCCCGCCGCGGCCAGCCCCTCGGGAGCGGTCTGCGCCAGCGGCACCCCGTACCGCGCCAACCGCAGCGGCATGAGGGATTCCACGGGGGCCTTGCGGCGCCAGCCCCGCCCGAACCGGGAACGCAGGCGGGCCTGGTACACCAGCCGCTCCTGCTCCAGCTTGATCACCGCGTCGTAGGAGCGCAGCTCCCACAGCTTCATCCGCCGCCACAACAGGAAGGTCGGGAGGGGCGACAGCAGCCAGCGGGTGAGGCGGACGCCCTCCATGTGCTTGTCCGCCGTGATGTCGGCCATCCGCCCGACGGCGTGCCGGGCGGCCTCGACGGTGACGACGAACAGCACCGGGATGACGGCGTGCATGCCCATGCCCAGGGGGTCGGACGCCGCCGCGGCGTTGAAGGCCACCGTCGCCACCGTCAGCAGCCATGCCGTCTGCCGCAGCAGCGGGAAGGGCATGCGGATCCAGGTCAGCAGCAGATCCAGGGCGAGCAGGACGCAGATGCCCGCGTCGATGCCGAGCGGGAAGAAGTAGGCGAAGGTGCCGAAGCCCTTCTTCAGGGCGAGTTCCCGCACGGCCGTGTAGGAGCCGGCGAAGCCGATGCCGGCGATCACGACCGCGCCGGCGATGACTACTCCGATGAGTATCCGGTGTGTGCGTGTCAGCTTCAGCGGCGCGGCCACCCGAGGACCCCTCCCAGTCGATCAGTTGCGAGCGACAGCCTGGCACATGCGTGCGAAGGGGCGTGTGCCGGTAGGGGCGGGGGCCGGTGAAGGGGTGCTCACACGGGGTGGCGGTCCTCACCGGGCGGGCCGGGCGGCCGGGCGGGGCCGGGCGGGAGAGCCCACGCGTGGGCGGAAGGGCCCCGCACCGGGGGACGGTGCGGGCCCTTCCGGTGGATCAGCTGCCGTTGGCCTTGGTGGCGGAGGCGACGGCTTCCTTGGCGGCGGCCTGGGCCTGCTTGAGCAGGTCGGCACTCTTGGGGGCGTCCGCGCCGGCCAGGCCGGCACCGTTGTAGTTGATCGTGACGACGATGTTGGAGGTGCGGGCGACGATGGTCGTGTTCTTGAAGTCGTTGCCCTCCTTCTTCACGTCGTAGGTGATCGCGGTCGCCTCGTCGCCGGTGCCGGAGGTCTTGATGGCCGACAGCTTCTTGGCGCCCTTGGCGTCCTTGGCGTCACTGACCTGCTTGGTGTAGAAGTCCGTGGCGCGCTGCTCGCCGGAGCCGACGCCGGGGTCGGAGTCGTAGCGCTGGAGGCCGATGTCCAGCCAGCGGAACTGGGTGCCGTCGACACCGTTCTCGTCGGAGCTGGTCCACGAGCAGGTGCCGTGGGCGGTGTTGTCCGAGGAGTCGCCCTGGTTCCCGGAGGCGTCCTTCACCTTGGGCAGCATCTTCTTGATGGTGTCCTTGGAGAACGTCTGGCACGGGTTGGGCAGCTTCTTGAACTTCGCGGGGGCGACGGTCGGCGCGGAGGACTTGGCGCTGCTGGAGGGGGCGGAGGCGGAGGCGTCACCGGAGCTGTCGCTGTCCGAGCCGGAGCAGCCGGCGACGAGCAGCACCGGAACTGCTGCGCAGGTGAGAAGGCTGGCGAGTCGCTTGGCTGAACGGTGCATGGTTCCTTCGCTGTTCGTCGTCGGGTCGGCATGGCCGGCCATCAGGCCCGCCCCGTCCCGTCTACGGGCAGGGCTAGACGCACGGTACGCGGCGCGACGGGGTGGGTGACCGATTCCTGTCGATGAGTGCGCAGCCCAAAACGGGCGCTTCTTCGCCTTGTGTGGCGAGTCGGTCAAGGTGTGCGATCCGGACTATTCGCTGAGGCTGTCGGAGAGCTCGCCGGCCAGCGAACGGGCCTTGTCCTGCAGTTCCTGGCTGTCCGGCAACATCGTCTTGTCCGTCGACCACTGGTCGTACGTGAGCGTCACGATCACATTCGACGTGCGAAAGACCACAGTGACGTCGCGGTGCACTCCGGAGTCCGCTGTGACCAATTTGTCATTGAGGAAGGCGTCGTCCGCGAGGTCGTCCAGGGCGCGGGGGGCGGTCGAGCCGCTCGGCTGCGCGCTCGGGTCGGAGGACTGCGAGGGGCTGCCCGACGCGTCCTTGTCCTTCGCGTCCGGTGCGCTGTTCGTGACGGGCCCGGTGCCCTTGTCCTTGCCCTTGGCCTTGTCCGCGCCCTTGTCCGCACCCTTCGGGGTGGACGGGGACGGTGAGGCGGGCGACGGGGAGCCGGCGCCGGACGGTATCTGTGCGGCCTGCGCCTTGGAGTCGTAGATCTCCTGCGCCTTGTCGTCATCGCTGACGGCGCCGTCGTAGGACACCACGCGCTGGATGTCGAGGCCGATGTGGCGGGTGCCGGCGGTGGTCTCGCGGGTCCAGCGGCAGCCGACGCGGCGGTCGGTGTCGTAGGTGATGTCGGCCTGGCCGCGGTAGAGCTTGTCGGCCTCCGCGGACGACAGGGACTTGTCGTCGCCGGGCAGCATGCCGCGGATGGCGCTGCGCGAGGGCAGCCCGCAGGCCTCGGGGAGGGTCTGGTAGCGGCCCGGTTCGGCGGCCGGATTCGAACTGGCGGCGCTGCCGCCCTTCGCGTCGGCGCCGCTGCCGTCCTGGCCGGAGCCGCCGCTGCAGCCGGCGAGGCCGACGGCCAGCGCCGCGGCCGCCACCACCGCGGCACCGGGTACGAACGACTTGCGTGGCATCGCTCGCGGCTCCTTCCCTGGGAAATCTGGTTGCCGCCGGTCGGCGGCCGATGGACACAATGTCTATCGCACGTCTTGCCGCCTACGCCGGTTTGCCGTCCAAGATCGGATAACTTGTCCGGCTTTTGCGTTTTTCATAAATTCGGGGGAATGGGGAAGTTATGTCCTATGTCGAGGTGCCTGGTGCCCAGGTTCCGATCCGGATGTGGACGGACCCGGACGGGGTCGAGGACGTAGCCATGCGGCAGCTGCACAACGTCGCCACCCTGCCGTGGATCAAGGGCCTGGCCGTGATGCCGGACGTGCACTACGGCAAGGGCGCCACGGTCGGCTCGGTGATCGCCATGCGCGGCGCGGTCTGCCCGGCGGCGGTCGGCGTCGACATCGGCTGCGGGATGAGCGCGGTCAAGACCTCGCTCACCGCCAACGACCTGCCCGGCGATCTGTCCCGGCTCCGCTCGAAGATCGAGCAGGCCATCCCGGTGGGCCGGGGGATGCACGGCGACCCGGTCGACCCCGGGCGGCTGCACGGCTTCCCCACCGCGGGGTGGGACGACTTCTGGGCGCGGTTCGGCGGCGTGGCCGAGGCGGTCAGGTTCCGGCAGGAGCGGGCGACCAAGCAGATGGGGTCGCTCGGCAGCGGCAACCACTTCATCGAGTTCTGCCTCGACGAGACCGGCGCGGTGTGGCTGATGCTGCACTCCGGCTCCCGGAACATCGGCAAGGAGCTGGCCGAGTTCCACATGGGCCAGGCGCAGAAGCTGCCGCACAACCAGGGCCTGGTCGACCGCGACCTCGCCGTCTTCGTCGCGGACACCCCGCAGATGGCGGCGTACCGCAACGACCTGTTCTGGGCGCAGGAGTACGCGAAGCACAACCGGGCCGTGATGATGGCGCTCTTCCAGGACGTGGTCCGCAAGGAGTTCAAGAGGGCCAAGCCGGTCTTCGAGCCGGTGATCTCCTGCCAGCAGGAAGATAGTCAAGGTCAGATGAGGACGGTGGAGTACCGCCCTGGTGTGATCAGCTGCCACCACAACTACGTCAGCGAAGAGCGGTACGACGGCATGGACCTGCTGGTTACCCGCAAGGGAGCCATCAGCGCCCGTGGAGGTGAGTGGGGAATCATCCCCGGCTCGATGGGGACGGAGTCCTACATCGTCCGTGGCCTGGGCAACGAGAAGTCCTTCAACTCCGCCTCGCACGGTGCCGGCCGCAAGATGAGCCGGAACGCTGCGAAGAAGCGGTTCTCGACGCAGGACTTGGAGCAGCAGACGGCGGGCGTGGAGTGCCGTAAGGACTCTGGCGTGGTGGACGAGATTCCCGGCGCGTACAAGCTGATCGGCAAGGTGATCGAGCAGCAGCGGGACCTGGTCCAGGTTGTCGCCAAGCTCAAGCAGGTCGTCTGCGTGAAGGGCTGAGCGGAGCTGGCGGTTTCGACGGCCACGTCCGGCCGCCGGAATCGGCTGGCTCTTGCGGTGGGGCGTTTGATTGAGTGCGGAGATGTCTGAGGAAGTCCTGTGGGAGCGGACGCTGCACCAGCGTCTCCACCCGTGCACGGTGGCCGTGGCGGGGGACTGCGTCGTCGCCCATGAGCGGCAGAGCCGTCTGGTCTGCTTGGACTGGCGGGACGGCACGCTCCGATGGGACGTCCCGTTCGGTCTCTGGCCGCGTTCGGTCGTGGCGGCCGGTGACCACTGCCTCGGCATCGCGCAGAACACCGACGTCCTCACCTGCTGGGATCTCCGCACCGGGGCCGTGCTCTGGAAGGCCGATCTCCCTCGACTCGCCGGGCACATCGTGGTCGGCGACGACACCGTGATCGTAGGCGGCTGGCGCGGCTACACACCGCTGCACGCTTTCGACCTGTCCACTGGCCGCCTCCTATGGAGCACAGGTGAACGCCACGACACCGTCCGCCCCCTGGTCGTCGGCGATGCCGTTCTGATGGGGGAGGGGCGCGGGGCGAGCGTGCGTCTGATCCGGATGCGTGACGGCTGGGAACGGGCCCGGTGGGAGCTTCCGGAGCCGTTGACCGCCGCTGATGCGGGGATGCTCTTCTCCTGGGCGGGCGCTGACCGTGTCCTGGCCCGCTGCGGGCAGAGCACCGTCGTCGAGATCCGCATCGGGGGTGGAACCATCCGCACCCTCCGGTGCCATGACAGAGCTCTGGCGCCTACTGCGGTCCAGTGCGCCGGCGGACTGCTGTGGCTGCGGGAGCCCACGGGATACGCAGTGGCCGACCTCGCCGAGGGAGCACTTCGGTGGCGGATCGACCTCCGGCAGCGACCGGCCGAGGGCGTGATCCCTGCTGGGGCCGGGTTCCTGATCGGTGGCGACCAAGGCGCCCTGTTCCACATCGACTCCACCGGGCGAATCATCAAGCGCTCGGCTGTGAGCCGACATATTGCCGAGCTGTGTTCTACCGGCCCGGACAACAGCCCCGACGCATTGATCGTGGCCACACGTGGCACCCTGCTCGCGCTCAGGATCGCGGCCGACGACACGTCGCGGGGGCCCTTGCATGACGATGGGCCACACCATCGCTGGGTTCGCTCGGGTGGATCGCCTGGGCTGCTCTGAGGTACGACTTTGGGGCGACACGTGCGGGGAGAGCAGCAGCGTCTGCAATGTGGCGGCCGAGTGTCCCGCCGCAAACTTTCCTGAAGGTACAGGTCAGTTGTAGCCACCACAACTATGTCGCCGAGGAGTGCTACGACGACATGGATCTGCTGGTGACCCGCAAGGGCGCGATCCGGGCCGGCAGCGGCGAGTACGGCATCATCCCGGGCTCGATGGGGACCGGCTCGTACATCGTCAAGGGCCTGGGGAACCCCGCGAGCTTCCAGTCCGCCTCGCACGGCGCGGGCCGCAGGATGAGCCGGAACGCCGCGAGGAAGCGCTTCTCCGCGCAGGACCTGATGGAGCAGACGCGGGGCGTGGAGTGCCGTAAGGACTCCGGGGTGATCGATGAGATCCCCGGCGCCTACAAGCCGATCGAGAAGGTCATGGAGCAGCAGCGGGACCTCGTGGAGGTCGTGGCCCAGCTCAAGCAGGTGGTGTGCGTGAAGGGGTGAGCCCCGGCACCACCTGCGATCGGCAAGCCCCGGACCCGACGTGGTCCGGGGCTTTCGCGGCGCGGCGCCGGGGGAGCGGCGCGGGAGGCGCGGCACGGTTTCGCGGTGGCGAGCCGGTGGGCCGCGGTGGGCCGGCGGCCGTGGTGCCGGGCGCGGCCCGGGGCTCAGGTGGTGCGGGGTGGGCTGCCGGGCCGGCGCCGTGGCTCAGGTGGTGCGGTGGACCTTGGAGTTGGAGGCCTGGGCGCGGGGGCGGACCACCAGCAGGTCGATGTTGACGTGGGCGGGGCGGGTGATGGCCCAGGCGACGGTGTCGGCGACGTCCTCCGCGCTGAGCGGCTGGTCGACGCCCTCGTAGACCTTGGCGGCCTTGGCGGTGTCGCCGCGGAAGCGGGTGGTGGCGAACTCGTCGGTCCGGACCATGCCCGGGGCGACCTCGATGACGCGCACCGGCTCCCCGCACAGCTCCAGGCGGAGGGTCTCGGCGATGACGTGCGCGCCGTGCTTGGCCGCGACATAACCGCCGCCGCCCTCGTAGGTGCCCAGGCCCGCGGTGGAGGACAGCACGACGACGGTGCCGTCGCCGGAGGCGGTGAGCTGGGGCAGCAGCGCCTGGGTCATGTGGAGCACGCCCAGCACGTTGACCTCGTACATGGCGCGCCAGTCGGCGGGGTCGCCGCTGGCGACCGGCTCCGCGCCGTAGGCACCGCCGGCGTTGTTGACCAGGACGTCGAGGGAGGGGAAGCGGTCGAGCCAGGCCGCGAAGGTGTCGACGGCGTCGCGGTCGGTGACGTCGAGCGGGTAGGCCTCGGCGTGCGGCAACTCGGCGGCGAGCGCCTCGATGCGCTCCTTGCGGCGGGCGGTGAGCACCACGTGATAGCCGGCCGCGGCCAGCGCTCGGGCGGTGGCCGCGCCGATGCCGCTGCTCGCTCCGGTGACGACGGCGGTACGGGCCTCGGCGGTCATGCGACTCTCCTCGGGCGATGGGGTGGGTCCCCGCTCCTCATGGGCGCGGGGGGTGTCCGGCCAGGATAGGCGGGGGTGTTCACCGGCCCCGGGGCGCGTACATGAGCACGGCCATTCCGGCCAGACAGATCGCCGCGCCCAGGATGTCCCAGCGGTCGGGGCGGTAGCCGTCGGCGACCGCGCCCCAGGCCAGCGAGCCGGCGACGAAGATGCCGCCGTACGCGGCCAGGATCCGCCCGAAGTTGGCGTCCGGCTGGAGGGTAGCGACGAAGCCGTAGAGCCCCAGCGCGACCACCCCGGCGCCGATCCAGACCCAGCCCTTGTGTTCGCGGACGCCCTGCCACACCAGCCAGGCGCCGCCGATCTCGAAGAGGGCGGCGACGACGAAGAGGGCGATGGAACGGGCGATCACCATGAGGAAAGCCTACGGACGCCCTGCCCGTTCCGACGCGATGAGCACGGGTGCGGTGCGTGCAGTGCTCGGAACGGGGGCTCAGTGGTCGGTGCGGGGGCCTGGTCGGAACGGGGGCTCCGTGGCCGGGACGGAGGCCGCGGTCGGGCCGGGGCCGTCCACCACCGGTGGCGCTGTCTCAGTGACCCGTGGGCATGTCCGCGGCATGTCCTGACGGGGTGAGCGCGCCGGATATGGGGCCGTCGTCCCCGGACTCGGCACCGGTCCAGTGCCGTACGGCGGTGCGCAGGGCGCGGGCGCGCTCGGCGGGGGCGGTGGCGTCGGTGGCCCAGGCGATATAGCCGTCGGGACGGACCAGGACGGCCGTGCGGCGGGCGCTGCGCCAGTGGACGGTCACGGGGCGGTTGTCGGTGGGGTGGGTGCCCGCGGTGGCGCGGTCGTCGGTGCGGCGGCCGTCGCCTGGCTCGTCGGCCGGGCGCGCACCGCCGGGCTCGTCGGCGGGGGTGATCAGGACGAACCTGCCCTGGCGGAGCACCTCGTAGAGGCGGCTGCCGTCGGCCAGCCGGATGTCGGGGGCGCGCTCGCCGGCCAGCCGATGGGCGCCGGGCCCGGCGGGGTAGGCGATGCCGAGGCCCGAGATGGCGAGGATGGCGCGGTTGGCCAGCGGCCCCAGACGGCGCAGGAGCCGGGTGGCGGTCGCACGGGCCACGCGGCCGGGGAAGGACTGCATCAGGGCGAGCCGGACCAGGGCGCCGCTGCTGCGCAGGACCGCCTTGCCCACCGGGTGGCGCTCGGCCTGATAGCTGTCGAGCAGGCTCTCGGGGGCGTGTCCCCGGAGTACCGCGGCCAGCTTCCAGCTGAGGTTCGCGGCGTCCTGAAGGCCGGTGTTCATGCCCTGGCCGCCGGCGGGGGAGTGCACATGGGCGGCGTCGCCGGCGAGGAAGACCCGGCCGACGCGGTACTGGGGGGCCTGACGCTCGTCGCTGTGGAAGCGGGAGATCCAGCGGGCCTCGTGCATGCCGTAGTCGCTGCCCAGGGCACGCCGGGTGATGTCGCGGATCTCGTCGAGGCTGACGGGTACGTCGTCGTCGGCCTGGTGCTCGGGGCTCCAGCCGATGACGCGATACCAGCCGTCACCGAAGGAGCTGAGCAGGGCGAACGCCTCCCCTCCGGCACCGACGTTGAAGGGTGACGAGGGCTCCCGGGTCAGCCGGACATCGGCGAGCAGCAGGGAGCGGATGACGGACTTACCGGGGAAGGGCTGGCCGATGGCCTCGCGGATGGTGCTGCGGACGCCGTCGGTGCCGACCGTGTAGGCGGCGCGGAGGCTCCCGAGGCCCTCGGGGGTGCGGAAGCGCACCGTCACGCCCCCGGCGTCCTGGTCGAGACCGAGCACCTCGGAATCGGGGCGGAAGGTCACACCGGCCCGGCGGGCCCGCCGCTCCAGCAGCCGCTCGACCTCGAACTGCGGGGTGACCAGGACGAAGGGGAAGCGGGAGTGGAGCCGGGACGCGTCGATGGTGGCGCCGCCGAAGAGGAGGAGGGAGGAGAGCGGATACCCGCCGGCGACCAGCTCGTCGGCGAGGCCGCGGGCGTCCAGCTGCTCCAGGGTGCGGGCGTGGACCACCAGGGCGCGGGTGAGGTTGCTGATCTTTCCGGGGCGGCGCTCCAGCAGCGTGACCCGCAGTCCCGCCTCGGCGAGGTCTCCGGCGAGCAGCAGGCCGGTCGGGCCTGCGCCCACCACGAGGACGTCCGTGTCGTGGGAGGCGTCGCGCGTCGTGCCGCGGGTCGCTTCCGCCGGTGCATTCCGGGGGCCGCTGTCGCTGGTCTCGGGGTTCCTGGCATCCATGGTGTCCATGGCTTCCGCCCTCCTGTGCCCTGTGGCAACTCTGCCGACCGTGCAACCGTGACCAACCCTGGCGACCTGCCGACCCTGTCGGCCTGCCAACGCATGTTGGTCAACGCTTGTTGGCAAGCTTAGGGCGGCTCGGCCTGGCATGTCAACAGCCGTTGGCCTACAGTTGTGGACATGGCCGATCACGCTCCCTCCGCCGCCGGATCCGCGCCCGAAGACGCGCTGGCAGCCGCCCTGCCGGGCACGTCCGGCGCCTCCGCGTCCGGCGCCTCCGCGTCCGGCCGGACCGGCGACCCCGGCGACCCCGCCGCCCCGGCAGCCGGAGCGGAGCGGACCGCCCGCCCCCGCCGCTCGGACGCCACCCGGGCCGCGATCCTGGCCGCCGCCCGGGACCGCTTCGCCGCGGACGGCTACGAGCGCGCCACCATCCGCGCCATCGCGGGCGACGCGGGCATCGACCCGTCGATGGTCATGCGCTACTACGGCAACAAGGCGGGCCTCTTCGCCGCAGCCTCCACCATCGAGGTGCACGCCCCCGACCTCACCCATGTCCCGCGCGAGGAGGCCGGCGCCCGGCTCGTCCGCCACTTCCTGGAGCGCTGGGAGCACGACGAGACGCTGACCGGGATGATGCGTGTCGGCGTCACCAACGAGGCGGGCGCGGAGCGGATGCGCGGCGTGTTCGCCGAGCAGATCAACCCGGTCCTCGCCGCGGTCTGCCCGGTCCCCGAGGAGGCGCAGGCCCGCGCCGGGCTGATCGCCTCACAGATCCTCGGCATGGCGCTGTGCCGCTATGTCCTGCATCTCCAGCCGACGGTGGACCTCAGCCGCGACGAGCTCGTGGCCTGGATGGCGCCCACCGTCCAGCGGTATCTGACCGCCGAACACCCCTGACGAGAGCGGCCGGCGGACTCAGCGCGGGTAGGCGGTCGGCGGGACCCCGACGGTGGCGGTGACCTCGCGGATCAGATGGGCCTGATCGCTGTAACCCAGCTCGGCGGCGAGCGCGGCCCAGTCGACCTCCGCGTCGGACGCGGCGCGCTCCAGGGCCTCGTGCACCCGGTAGCGCAGCACCACCCACTTGGGGCTGACCCCGACGTACCCGGCGAACAGCCGTTGCAGCGCCCGCAGGGACATGCCCTCGGACCGTGCGAAGTCCGCGACCCGGCGGATCGTCCGGTCGGTGCGGATCCGGTCGGCCAGCCGCATGGCGAGCCCGGCCTGGGCGAGGACCGGTGGCCCGGCCCGCAGCAGCGGGGTCAGCACGGCGTCGAGCGCGGCCACCCGGGCGTCCTCGTCGTCCGGGTCCAGTACGGCGGCCGCGGGGGCGTCGGCGTCGGAGTACCCGAAGACCGTCGCCAGCGGCAGCCGGCGGTCCGTCCAGTCGGTCGCCGGCCGCTCCGGGGCGAACGGGCGGAACCCGCCGGGCCGGAACTGCACCCCGCACACCCGCCCGCGCCCCGTCAGCTGCTGGGCGAACAGCGCCCGCCCCACCCCCGCGACCTCCCCGAAGCCCGGGCGGTCGGCGTACCGCTGGAAGACGAGGTTCACGCACGGATGCGGAACGACATGGGTGGCATACGGCTCGGAGAGGTCCCAGTCGATCAGCCAGTAGTGCTCGACGTAAGGGCGCAGCGGTGCGGCGGGGGTGCGGCGGCGGAACTGCACCCGCGTGAAGAGCCCGGGGGCGTCGACGATGCCCCGGGTGTCGCGCCGTGGAGCGGCCATGCCCTGGATCCTAGGACGGGCCGTGGCGGGGGCGGGGGACCTGTCGCGTTTTTTCAAGCCGCCGCCTCCCGTGGCCCGTAGCGTCCTCGGCATGAACGGAATGAAAGACGCACATGGCACGAATGACGTGGACGGTCTCCCGATCAGTGCGCTGCTCGCCGCGGCGGGCGAGGCGGCGCTGCCCGTCCTGCGCGGTGTCGGCGAGGACCAGCTGAAGCGGCCGACGCCCTGTGCCGAGTACGACGTACGGGCGCTGCTCAACCACCTCTTCCAGGTGGTCGTCACCTTTCAGGCGCTGGCCGCCAAGGAGGACGTCACGTTCGGCAGCCCGCCCGACCGGCTCGGCGAGTTCGGGGCACGGTGGCCCGACCGGTTCGCGGACGAGACGACGCGGCTGGTCGAGGCCTGGGCGGCGCCCGGCGCGGAGGAGGGGACGACCGGCGCGATGAACCTGCCGGCGCGCACCGTCGGCGCGATGGCGCTGCTGGACCTCACGGTGCACGCCTGGGACGTGGCACGGGCGACCGGGCAGCCGCACGCCCCGCCCGCCGGCTGTGTGGCCGAACTGCGGGCCCTGGTCGACCGGATGGGCCCCACGGCACGGACGATGAACGTCTTCGCCGCGCCGCTCCCCGTCCCGCCCGGCGCCGGTGACCTGGAGCACCTCCTGGCCGAGACGGGCCGCGATCCGTTGTGGACGGCGGGCTGAGGGGCTCAGCGGGCCGGTGTGTCGCGGTGACCGTCCGCGGGTGACGGCACCCGGGCCGCGATCCGCCGCAGATGTCCGTCGAACACCCCGCGGGCGCCGGGCGTCAGGGTCCGCAGGGCCACCATCGCCGTGACGATCACGTCGCACAGCTCGCCGTGCACCTCGTCCCAGGTGTGACTGCGGCCCTTGCGCGGGTTCTGGCCGGTGGCCCCGATGACGGCCTGGGCGACCTCACCGGCCTCCTCCGACAGCTTCAGCAGCCGCAGCAGCCGCTCCTGTTCCGGCGGCAGACCGCTCTCCCGGTCGAGCCAGCGGACGATCTCGTCGACCGCGTCCCAGACGGCCGTGGTGTCCAGGGGAACCGCGGGGTCCAGGGGGGCCGCCCCACCGGATGCCGTACCGGGGGCGGCTGCTGACGGGCTGTCGGGCGAGGTGGCGGACATGGCCCGATTGTGCCCCGCGGCGGGCCGCCGCCCGCCCTAGGATCAGGCCGTGGTCGGCGACGAGTGGGAGGCGACTGCGCAGATGGACGACCGGCACACGTCCCGTGATCCCCTGCCCGAGGCGCTGATCGAGTTCTACGGGCTGGCGCCGCTGCCCCGCGAGGGCGGGCTCTTCCGGCGTACCTGGGCGGGGCCCGAGCGCCCCGACGGACGGCCCGAGGGCTCGGCCATCGTGATGCTGCTGACCGCCGAGCCGGGCGACTTCTCCGCGCTGCACCGGCTGCCCGCCGACGAGATCTGGCACTTCTACCGGGGCGATCCGCTCACCCTCTTCCTGCTGGCGGAAGGCGGCGGGGCCCGTACGGTCGTGCTCGGGCCGGACGTCCTGGGCGGGCAGCACGTCCAGTTCACGGTGCCGGCCGGCACCTGGATGGCCGCCGAGGTCGCCGACGGCGGCTCCTGGACGCTCTTCGGCTGCACGATGGCGCCCGGATTCACCTTCGCGGACTACGAGCACGGGGACGCCGCCGCACTGGCCGCGCGCTTTCCCCGGGAGGCGGCGCGGATCACCGCGCTGAGCCGGCCGTGACCCGCGAGGCTCCGCGGCGGGACGGCGCCGACCGCGATCCCGGGCTGCCCGATCTGCGCGGCCAGGTCGCCCTGGTCACCGGCGCCTCCGGGGGCCTGGGGCGCGGGATCGCGCTGCGGTTCGCCGCCGCGGGCGCCGCCGTCGTGGCGCACTACCGCACGGGCGCCGAGGCGGCGCGGGCGCTGGTCGAGCGGATCGAGGCGGACGGCGGGAGCGCGCTGGCGCTGCGTGCCGATCTGGCCGCCGAGGAGGAGTGCCACCGCCTGGTCACCGAGGCGGCGGGCTGGCGCGGGCGGCTGACCGCGCTGGTGAACAACGCGGGGGTGCAGCCGACGCAGGAGCTGGCGGGGATGTCGCTCGCCGACTGGCGGGCGGTGGCGGATCCCACGGTGCACAGCGTCTTCGCCTGCACCCAGGCCGCGGTGGACGTGATGCGGGCCGGCCGGGAGACGTCCGGACCGGCGGGGGGCTCGATCACCCACATCGCCTCGATCGAGGCGGACCGTCCGGCGCCGCGGCACGCCCACTACTGCGCGTCCAAAGCGGCGGTGGTGATGCACGCGCGGTCGGCGGCGCTCGAATACGGGCCCCACGGGATCCGCGTCAACAGCGTCTCGCCCGGCCTGATCGACCGCCCCGGGCTGGCGGCGGACTGGCCCGAGGGGGTGGGCCGCTGGCAAGAGGCGGCACCCGCCGGGCGGTTGGGGCGGCCCCGGGACGTGGGCGACGCCTGTGTCTTCCTGGCCTCACCGATGGCGTCCTGGATCACCGGACAGGATCTGGTCGTCGACGGGGGTGTCTCGGCCCGGCCCACCTGGTGAACGGGGAGGGGTCAGGGGGAAGGGCGAAAGCGGCCCGATCGGCGGGCGGCCCGTGCACCGCGGTGCACGGGCCGCCCGCCCGGGCGCTGAACCGTTACGGCCACACCAGGCAGTACGCCTGATGTCCCGCCTCGTGCAGCCGGTGGCTGAAGTCCTGCCACTCGTGCAGCAGCTGGTAGACGGCGAAGGCGTCGCGCGGGCCGCCGCGGTCGGGGACGGTGGACCAGATGAAGGCGGCCGCGCCGACCGACTCCTCGCCCACCCCGCGCAGCGGGTCCACCACGGTCATGGGGAGCTTGACCACGGCGTAGTCGGGGTGCAGGACGACGAGCTCCAGCGGCGGAACCTTGTGCAGCGGTATGCCCTCTATACCTGTGAGCACCATGGCGGCCATGGTCTCCGGCTTGATCTTGGAGAACATGCCGCCCATGCCGAGTTCGTCACCGCCGAGTTCCTCGGGGCGCATGGAGATCGGGACGCGGGCCGCGGTCGCGCCGTTGGGCGCGCCGAAGTACTTGTACGTCACCCCCATGCGGCCGCCCCTGATGTCCCCGCCCGTGGTTTCCTCACGCCGGTGACGGCCGCGCTGGGCGCGCTCGGGACCCCGGTCATTGGTTCCCTCGCCCAGTTCGCCACCGCGATGCATATCTCCACCCGACCACTCGCAGCCCCAGCCGCGCAACCCGATCATCGTCTCAGAGACCTCCCCCGTCACCGGCGCGTGAAACGCCCGGCCGCACGCCCCCGTGCGCCTCTGAGACCATTGCTTGCGTGACTTACTCGTACGTCGGCCCCAGTTTCGCAGACGAGTGGGGGCTGACGCCCGGTCGAAAGCGAGAGGAATCAAAAAAGGACCGGGACTGAACCGGGCGGCTCGTGCACACGTACCGCGCGGGGAATCCCGTCCCGATGCCAGCCGGGCCGCGTCCGCACGCCGCCCTCCCCCCGTTTATGCAGGTCAGGATCACCGTGTCTTTTCCGTATGAAGCCCCAGTTTCGCAGTCGCTGTTCGACCGGGCGTCCGCCGTGACGCCGGGCGGCGTCAATTCACCGGTCCGTGCGTTCCGCGCCGTGGGGGGAACGCCCCGGTTCATGGTGTCCGGCAGCGGTCCGTACCTCACGGACGCCGACGGCCGGGAATACGTCGACCTCGTGTGCTCGTGGGGCCCGATGATCCTCGGGCACTCGCGCCCCGAGGTGATCGCCGCGGTGCAGGACGCGGTCGCCCGCGGTACGTCCTTCGGCACGCCCGGCGCCGGCGAGGTCGAGCTGGCGGAGGAGATCGTGGCCCGCATCGAGCCGGTCGAGCAGGTGCGGCTGGTCTCCAGCGGCACCGAGGCGACGATGTCGGCGATCCGGCTGGCGCGCGGCTTCACCGGCCGGCCGAAGGTGATCAAGTTCGCGGGCTGCTACCACGGGCATGTCGACGCGCTGCTGGCCGCCGCGGGTTCGGGCGTGGCGACCTTCGGTCTGCCCGACACGCCGGGGGTGACGGGTGCCCAGGCCGGCGACACGATCGTGCTGCCGTACAACGACCTGGAGGCGGTGCGGGCCGCGTTCGCCGCGCACCCGGGTGAGATCGCCTGTGTGATCACGGAGGCGTCGCCGGGCAACATGGGCGTGGTGCCGCCGCTGCCCGGGTTCAACCAGGGCCTGAAGGACCTGTGCGCCGGCAACGGTGCCCTCTACCTCTCCGACGAGGTGATGACCGGCTTCCGCGTCAGCAAGGCCGGTTGGTATGGAATTGATGGGGTACGTCCGGATCTGATGACCTTCGGCAAGGTCATGGGCGGCGGCTTCCCGGCCGCGGCCTTCGGCGGCCGCGCCGATGTCATGGCGCACCTCGCCCCGGCCGGCCCCGTCTACCAGGCGGGCACCCTGTCCGGGAACCCGATCGCCACCGCCGCGGGTGTCGCGCAGCTGCGGCTGCTGGACGACGCCGCGTACGCGAAGGTCGACGCGGTCTCGGCGGAGCTGCGCGCGCTGGTCACCGCGGCGCTGGCGAAGGAGGGCGTGGCGCACCGGCTCCAGGCCGCGGGCAACATGTTCTCGGTGTTCTTCACGGACGCCGAGGTCACCGACTACGACACGGCCAAGGCGCAGGACGCGTTCCGCTTCACCGCCTTCTTCCACTCGATGCTGGCGCAGGGCGTCTACCTCCCGCCGTCCGCCTTCGAGTCGTGGTTCGTGTCGACCGCGCACGACACGGCGGCCGTCGAGCGGATCGCCGCCGCCCTTCCGGCCGCCGCGCGGGCCGCGGCCGAAGCGACCGCCTGACTCCAGGCACGGTTCCGGCGCCGCCGGCCGACGACTGAATGAATGGGTGACATGAGCAGCGAAGACATCACCGTCGTGCATCTGATGCGGCACGGCGAGGTGCACAACCCCGACGGCGTCCTCTACGGGCGCCGGCCCGGCTACCACCTCTCCGACCTGGGGCGGAAGATGGCCGACCGGGTCGCCGAGCACCTGGCGGGGCGCGACATCACGCATGTCGTCGCCTCCCCGCTGGAGCGCGCGCAGGAGACCGCGGAGCCGATCGCCGGAGCGCACGGACTGGAGCTGGCCACCGACGAGCGGCTCATCGAGGCCGGCAACGTCTTCGAGGGCAAGACCTTCGGGGTCGGCGACGGCGCGCTGAAGAAGCCGGGGAACTGGAAGTACCTGACGAATCCGTTCCGCCCGTCCTGGGGCGAGCCGTACATCGAGCAGGTCGTGCGGATGATGGCGGCGCTGGGTGCGGCGCGGGACGCGGCGCGCGGGCACGAGGCGGTGGCGGTCAGCCACCAGCTGCCGATCTGGATCGTGCGCAGCTTCGCCGAGCGGCGCCGGCTGTGGCACGACCCGCGGAAGCGGCAGTGCACGCTGGCCTCGCTGACGTCGTTCACCTTCCACGGTGACAAGATCATCTCGGTGGGGTACGGCGAGCCGGCGCGTGACCTGGTTCCGTCCCACCTCCTGGCGGGCGCCAAACCCGTCAAGGGAAAGGCCAAGGCTTTCGGGGCCTGACGGTGCATCACCTGGCGGAACGTCAAAGCCAGGCAAAGTGAAAATGTGAGCGATTAGCCGGAACCCCCACCCTCAACATGCCCTCTTCTCGGTTGTCCGTTTATATGGATAACGAGTTCGGCGAGCACGGATGGGGTCGAGGGTATGCGCGCGATCAGTCGGCGAAACCTGTTGGGGATGGGAGTGGGAGCAGCTGCGGCGCTGGGCGTCGCCGGCTGCTCGACGTCGGGCTCGGATAACGCGGGGGCGGACAAGCAGCGGGTCAAGGATTCGGTCCAGGCCCGGTCCAAGCCCATCGGTGACGGTTCGACCGCGAATTCCGGCGCGCAGCCCCATCAGCCCAAGGCCCCCGAACGGCTGGCGCCCGGTCAGACCCCGCCGCAGTTCGTGATCTTTTCCTGGGACGGGGCCGGAGAGGTCGGCAACGGCCTCTTCCCCCGTTTCCTCAAGCTCGCCAAGGACCACGGCGCGGCGATGACGTTCTTCCTCTCCGGACTGTATCTGCTGCCCGAATCCAAGAAGCACCTCTACGACCCGCCGAACAACCGGCGCGGCGCCTCCGCCATCGGCTACCTCAGCGACGACCACATCAAGGAGACGCTGAAGTACGTGCGGGAGGCCTGGCTGGACGGCCACGAGATCGGCACCCACTTCAACGGGCACTTCTGCGGCGAGTCCTCGACCTCGGTCAAGCACTGGACGCCCCAGCAGTGGCAGTCCGAGATCGACCAGGCGATGGACTTCGTCACGAAGTGGCGCACGAACACCGGCTTCACCGACGCCGAGGCACTGCCGTTCGACTACCGCAAGGAACTGGTCGGCAGCCGCACCCCCTGTCTGCTGGGCCAGGAGAATCTGCTGCCCACCGCCAAGAAGCTCGGCTGGCGCTACGACGCCAGCTCACCCGGCGGTATCCAGATGTGGCCGAAGAAGAAGATGGGCATCTGGGACTTCCCGCTCCAGCAGATCCCCTTCCCGGGGCACTCTTTCGAGGTGCTCTCGATGGACTACAACATCCTCGCCAATCAGTCGAAGAATACGACCAAGGCTCCGCCGGTGAACTACCCCGGCTGGCGGCAGCAGGCCACGGACGCCTACATTTCCGGCTTCCGCCGGGCGTACGAGACCAATCGCGCGCCGTTCTTCATCGGAAATCACTTCGAGCAGTGGAATGGCGGCATCTATATGGATGCCGTCGAGGAAGCGCTCAAGCAGATTTCCAATGAGCAGAACAAGGATGTCCGGCTGGTGTCGTTCCGGCAGTTCACCGACTGGATCGACGTCCAGGATCCCGAGGTGCTGCGCAAGCTCCAGCAGCTGCCCGTCGGTCAGCAGCCGACCGGCGGCTGGAAGTCGTATTTGTCAGCCGCCTGACAAGCGCCGGCGGGTCACGACCGGCCGTCGGAGGGGGGCGCGGAAGATCCGGAATGGGCCCATGCGAAACTTTTCACATGAGTGCCTGCCGCGTCCCACGCCGCCTCACGAGCCGACGCCGCCTGACCCTGCTCGCCGCAGGGGCCGCGGCCGCCTCGCTCACGCTGAGCGCCTGCGGGGACGGCGCCTCCGGGGGCTCGGCGCAGACCCGCTTCGTCCAGGGCAAGAACGGCATCGACACCGTCAAGAAGGACGAGCGGCAGGCGGCGCCGGACCTCTCCGGTGAGACCACCACCGGCAAGAAGCTGGACGTGGCCGCCTACAAGGGCAAGGTCGTCATCGTCAATGTCTGGGGCTCGTGGTGCGGCCCCTGCATCGCCGAGGCGCCGAACTTCGCCAAGGTCGCGAACGAGACCAAGGGCAAGGGCGTCCAGTTCGTCGGGATCAACACCCGCGACTCCGAGAAGTCGCAGGCCACCAGCTTCGAGGACGAGCACAAGGTGCCCTACCCGAGCCTGTTCGACCCGACCGGCCGGCTGATGCTCCGCTTCCCCAAGGGCAGCCTCAACCCCCAGTCGATCCCCTCCACGATCGCCATCGACCGGCAGGGCCGGATCGCCGCCCGGTCGATCGGCCCGCTCGCCGAGAACGAGCTGCGCAAGATGATCGCCCCGCTGATTGCCGAGAAGTGATCACGTGATCGCGCTCGCCGCCGCAGCGGAGAACCAGACCGTCCTCAACGGCACGCTCCTCGCCGCCGTCCCCCTCGCGCTCCTCGCCGGGCTCGTCTCCTTCTTCTCGCCCTGCGTCCTGCCGCTGGTGCCGGGCTACATGTCGTATGTGACCGGCGTCACCGGCACCGACCTCGGCGAGGCCCGGCGCGGCCGGATGCTGGCCGGCGCCGCGCTCTTCGTGCTCGGCTTCACCGCCGTCTTCGTCTCCGGCGGCGCGCTCTTCGGCTTCGCCGGCAAGACCCTGCTGGAGTACCGCGACATCATCTCGCGCGTCCTGGGCGTGCTGATGATCCTGCTCGGGCTGGCGTTCGCCGGCGTGCTGCGGCGCTTCGGACAGCGCGAGCTGCGCTTCCACATGAAGCCCGCCATGGGCCTGGCAGGCGCGCCGGTGCTCGGGGTGCTCTTCGGCGTGGGCTGGACGCCCTGCCTGGGACCGACCTTCGCCGCCGTCAGCACCCTGACGTTCTACGATGCCAGCGCCGCGCGCGGTGCCCTGCTCACCGTGGCGTACTGCCTTGGCCTGGGCCTGCCGTTCATCGCCGTCGCACTGGCATTCCGCCGGGTGCTCGGGGCGTTCGGCTGGGTCAAGCGGCACTACCAGTGGGTGATGCGGATCGGCGGCGGCATGATGATCGCGCTCGGCCTCCTCCTCGTCACCGGCATCTGGGACAGCCTGATGTCCGACCTGCAGAGCTGGGCACAAAGCTCCACCGTTGGGATCTGATTGATGTCCACCAAGACCGACACCCCCCGCGAGCCGGACTCCGGGGCCGGAGCGGCCGGCGATCTCGGCACCGCCGGATCCCAGCTCTCCACCGCGCCCCAGGAGGACGTCACCTTCCCCTCGCTCGGTCCGATCGGCTGGGCGCGGTGGTTCTGGCGGCAGCTGACCTCGATGCGGGTGGCGCTGCTGCTGCTCTTCCTGCTGTCGATCGGCGCGATCCCCGGATCGCTGATCCCGCAGACCAGCATCGACCCGGTCAAGGTCGACCAGTTCAAGGCGGACCACTCCACGCTCGGCGGCATCTACGACAAGCTCGGGATGTTCCACGTCTACAGCTCGGTGTGGTTCTCGGCGATCTACCTGCTGCTGTTCATCTCGCTGATCGGCTGCATCGTGCCGCGCAGCTGGCAGTTCGTCGGCCAGCTCCGCGGCCGCCCGCCGGCCGCCCCGCGCCGGCTGACCCGGCTGCCCGCGTACACCACCTGGCGCACCGACGCGGCGCCCGAGGAGGTCCTCGGCGCGGCCCGGCGGCTGATGAAGAAGCGGCGGTTTCGCACCCACCGGACCGGCACCGCTGTCGCCGCCGAGAAGGGCTATCTGCGCGAGGCCGGCAACCTGATCTTCCACGTCGCGCTGATCGTGATGCTGGTGGCGTTCGCCGTCGGCAGCCTGTGGAAGTCCGAGGGCGGCAAGCTCGTCACCGAGGGCGACGGCTTCGCCAACAGCCTCACCCAGTTCGACGACTTCAAGTCCGGTGCCTTCTTCGACACCGACACCATGGAGCCCTTCGGCTTCACGCTGAACAAGTTCGAGGCGACCTACGAGCGCAGCGGCCCCCAGAAGGGCACCCCGCGTACCTTCCGCGCCCATGTGACGTACTACACCGGCGCGGACGGCAAGGAGCACCGCAAGGCGGTCGAGGTGAACACCCCGCTCGACATCGCGGGCTCGAAGGTCTTCCTGCTCTCGCACGGCTACGCGCCGGAGGTGACCGTCAAGGACGGCCGCGGCAAGGTCGTCTACAAGGGCGCGGTGCCCTTCCTCCCGCAGGACCCCAAGAACCTCACCTCGACCGGTGTGGTGAAGGTCCCGGGCGCGCAGACCAAGGACGGCAAGCGCAATCAGCTGGGCTTCCAGGGCTTCTTCGTGCCGACGTTCGGCGGCAAGGGCTCCGGCTCGATGTTCTCCCAGTTCCCCGCGCTGGACTACCCGGTGCTGACGCTGACCGCCTACCACGGTGACCTGGGCGTCGACTCGGGGCTGCCGCAGAACGTCTACCAGCTGCAGAAGAAGTACCTGAAGCAGTACAAGGTCAAGGGCGCCCCGCTCGCCAAGATGATGCTGCCCGGGGAGACCATGAAGCTGCCGGACGGCGACGGCAGCATCCAGTTCACCGGCATCAAGAACTGGGCCAGCTTCAAGATCACCCACCAGCCCGGCAACGGCCTCGCGCTGACCGGCGCGGTCGCCGCCCTGCTGGGCCTGGCCGGCTCGCTGTTCATCCAGCGGCGCCGGGTGTGGATCCGGGCAGAAGCGGGTCCGGACGGGGTGACCGTCGTCGAGATGGCCGGCCTCGGCCGCAGCGAGTCCCCCCGGCTGCCGGAGGAACTCGGCGATCTCGCGGGGGCGCTGGAGCCCGACGCCCCGCTCGTTCCGGACGCCGTGGCCGGCCCGGAATCCGACCCGCAGCCCGAGCCGGCCCCCGGGGCCGCCTCCGGCTCCGAAGACCCCGCGGAGCCCACTGACTCTGACGGTCCTGCTGAACCCTCCGAAGGAGCGCGCGCGTGAACATCGCTGCCGCCGCCAACGAGACGCTGGCGCACAACAGCAACCTGCTGGTCTATTCGGCAATGGCGGTCTATACGCTCGCCTTCATCGCCCACCTGAGCGAGTGGGTGTTCGGCAGCCGCAGCAAGGTCGCCCGCACCGCCGCCGCGCTGACCACCCGGACCCAGGCGCCCGCGGCGACGGTCTCCGTCAAGGCGGCGCAGCAGGGCGGCGGCACCGCCGTGCTGGAGCGCCCCAAGGTCATCACCAAGTCCGCCGCCGGCAGCCGCGACGTCCCCGACGGCCCGGGCGCCGCGGGCGGCACGGAGAAGGGCGACCTCTACGGGCGGATCGCCGTCTCGCTGACCGTGCTGGCCTGGGGCCTGCACGTGGGCGGCGTCATCACCCGCGCCCTGTCCGTACAGCGTGCCCCCTGGGGCAACATGTACGAGTTCTCCACCACCTTCGCCGCGGTCGCGGTGGGCATCTACCTGCTGCTGCTCACGCTCCGCAAGAACGTCCGCTGGATCGGGCTGCCGCTGGTCACCACCGTGCTGCTCGACCTGGGGCTGGCCGTCTCGGTGCTCTACACCGCCAGCGACCAGCTGGTGCCCGCGCTGCACTCGTACTGGCTGTGGATCCACGTCAGCTGCGCGATCCTGTCCGGCGCGGTGCTCTACCTCGGTGCCGTCGCCACGCTGCTGTTCCTCTTCCGCGACCGCTACGAGGCCAAGCTCGCCGACCCGGCGGGCAAGCAGCCCGGTGCCTTCGCCACCTCGGTGCTGGAGCGGCTGCCCTCGGCCGCCTCGCTCGACAAGTTCGCCTACCGCGTCAACGCCACGGTCTTCCCGCTGTGGACGTTCACCATCATCGCGGGCGCCATCTGGGCCGAGGCCGCCTGGGGCCGCTACTGGGGCTGGGACCCCAAGGAGGTCTGGGCCTTCATCACCTGGGTCGGCTACGCCTGCTATCTGCACGCCCGCTCCACGGCCGGCTGGAAGGGCCGCAAGGCCGCCTGGCTGGGCCTGATCGCGTTCGCCTGCTACCTGTTCAACTACTACGGCGTGAACATCTTCGTGACGGGTCTGCACTCGTACGCCGGCGTCTGATCCGCGGGGCTTCGGCCCGCACCCCCGTGCCGTACGGAGGCGGGGCTCCTGACGAGCCCCCGCTCCGTACGGCACCGCCGTTTCACGGGGCGGGGCGCACGGCCCGGGGCGGGGCGCCGCAGGCCGTGCGGGATCCCTAGCGGCGCCTGCGCCGGCCCCGTTCCTGGCGCGGCGGCCGCTGCCCGGCGCCCGGCAGCGTCGGCTTCGGCAGATGCGCCACGTCCCACTGCGCCTCGGCCAGCTGCTCGGCGGTGTCGTCCGGCAGCCGCGGCGGCCGGCGGGCCGCCTCGCGGAAGCCGAACGCCGAGGTCAGATCGCCGAACGCGGACCGCCGCCAGTCGCTGATGTTGGGCTCGGCCACACCCGTCCAGCGCTCCAGGAACTGCAGCACCGAGGTGTGGTCGAAGGCCTCGCCGGCCGCCCAGCCGCCCACCGTCCACGGCGAGATGATCATGCACGGCACCCGGAAGCCCCCGCCGATCGGCAGGCCCTGGACGAACTCGTCCTTCGTCCCCGCGGGCGGCACCGGCGGCGGCACATGGTCGAAGAGCCCGTCGTTCTCGTCGTAATTGAGGATGAAGACCGTCTTGGCCCACACCTTCGGGTTGGACGCGATCGCCTCGATCTTCTGGGCGACGTAGTCGGCGCCGGCGGCCGGCAGGTAGTCCGGGTGCTCGGACTGGTGGCTGGTGGGGATCAGCCAGGAGACGGCCGGGAGCCGGTCGGCCCGGGCGTCGTCCTCGAAGGTGCCGGCCGGCTGCGGGCGCATCCCGCGCTCGTAGAGCGGCTGGCCCGGCTGGGAGTCCCGGAACGTCTGGAACTGCTCCAGGAGGTTGCAGCCGTAGTCGTCCTCCTCCTGGTAGACCTTCCAGCTGATGCCGGCCGCCTCCAGCCGTTCGGCGTAGGTCGTCCAGCGGTACGGCTTGGGCGCGGTGTTGTTGAGCACCGGGCCGCCGCGGGTGCCGCCCGGGTCGAGGGTGCCGGTCATCCAGTACAGCCGGTTGGGCCAGGTGGGGCCGAAGACCGAGCAGAAGTAGTTGTCGCAGAGGGTGAAGGCCTCGGCGAGGGCGAACTGGAAGGGGATGTCCTCGCGGGTGTGATAGCCCATCACATACGGACCGTTGACCCCGTCGGCCTTGCGGTGCGCGGGCAGCCAGCGGTCCATCTTGCCGCCGTTCCACGCGTCGTGCTGCACGGACCAGGCGTGGCTGGTGGAGGGGATGGCCTGGGCGCTGGAGGTGTGCGTGTTGAGGCGGAACGGCAGCAGATAGCCGTCCGGGTTCACGGTGTCCGGCTGGTGGAAGACGGACCGGCCGTCGGGCAGCGTCAGCGCGTCCGGGTCGGCGAAGCCGCGTACCCCGCGCAGGGTGCCGAAGTAGTGGTCGAACGAGCGGTTCTCCTGCATGAGCATGACGACGTGCTCGATGTCGTGCAGTGAGCCGTGACGAGCGGGTCCGGCGGCGACGGCCTTTTGGACGCTGGGCGGAAGCAGCGCCAGCGCGGCGGCGCCGCCGACCGCGCCGGCCGCGGAGCCGAGGAGTCTGCGTCGGGTCATGTCAGGCATATGTGCCACTCTCCCTGAGTCGCGTGAGCCCTCAGTGGGCCGACTTGACTGTGGCTGCGGCTGAGTTTCCCGGGCAGGGGGAGGTTGCTGAACGATGCAGCAATTGGCCGTGAACGGTTGCCAGTTGGCCGACCGCCGCTACGCCCCGTACGCCACACGAAGCAGCGCACAACGGACCCCGCGTGCCCCGCTCTACGTGTTTGCCACGCCGCACCAGGACACGCGGCCAAGCCCCGGAGTTCCCCCGGGTGCCGGGTAGGCACGCCCGTCGGGCGGCGCCGGGAGGGCCCTTTGGGCACTCCCGGAACGGCATCAGCGGCCGCTACCGCCGCTCGCCGTCGGCACCCCCGGGGCCGGCCAGGGGCGGACGCGTCCACGGGGTCAGGGCCGGGAGACGCGCGCCGGAGGCCTCGTAGGAAGGGCCGAACCGGCCGCGCATCAGGCCGTCCTCGACCCGTACCCGGCGCAGCAGCCAGGGGACGGCAACCACCAGGTAGCGCATCCAGACGCCGAAACCGCAGGCCGGCATCCCGCCGACGATCGGAAGGATCCCTCCACGGGTGGAGACGCGGTGGCCGGTGCCCCCGGCGGCCGGCGCCGGCTATGCGGTGGCCTCGCCGGCCTTCTCGCGGATGACCTCCAGCAGCGTCTTCGCGGCCGTCTCCCACGCGGTACGGCCGGCCTGAAGCTTCCCCGTGTCGGGGTCGATGAGGCTCCCCGCGAAGATCGTGTCCTCGCCGGTCAGCCCCTCGGACTTGGTAGGCCGGTCGAAGCTCACCGTGTCGAGTGCCTGCACCGCTTCGGTGAGGGGGATGCCCGAGCGCTGGGCCGAGTACGTGGCGTACGCGAGGGCATAGAGCACGCCGGCGGAGGTGAGGTACGTCGCCTGGCGCAGCTCCGGCGCCTTGATCGTGCCGTCGACCACGTCGGCGAACCGGACCAGCTCGCCCAGTGCCGTCCAGAATTCCTTCAGCTTGGCGCGCGAGGCTTCGGCCTGTTCCCCCTCGAAGAGCGCGTTGACCGCCTTGTCCATGCTGGACGGGCTGCGGTAGGCATTGCCGACGAGGAGAAGGCCCGACACGTACCGCACCGTCTTGAAGCTGAACAACTTGGCCGACAGCTTGCCGGGGTTGTCCTTGAAATATTCGATCCGGTCGTCGAACAGCGGCACCACGTCGAAGAGCTCCCCGAGCTCTCGATTGATGGGCTGACGCCGGTCCATCGACTGGCCCATCGATTGCGTGGGGGCCTTGACATTGCGCTGGAGGTCGGCGAAGTCCTGTGCCCGGCGACGGTGGTCGTCCTCGATGACGACGATCACCGGCTGCCCCGAATTGCGCAGCCGCTGGAGGACGGGGTCGTCCTCGTCGCGGGTGGAAACGATGTTCTCGTATGCGCCGATGCGGTGCTGGCCGTCGCCGATGTCGAACTTCGCGCCGATGTCCACCGACAGGCTGCCGACACGAGCGGCGTCCGTCTCCCGGGTGAGGCCCGGGATCTCGGCCGGGGTGAAGGTGGCCTCCTTCTCCGTCAGATACAGGACGGCCGCGCCGAGGACGAAATGCTCCTCCTCTTCCAGGTACGCGACGATGCCCTTGAGGTGCGCGGTATCGCGCGGCCGATTGCCGTGGGCGGTGGTCTTGACCGGGTCCCAGGCCTCGGGCTTGGAGACCATACGGACCAGATCAACAGGGCTCATGGAGGTCACCAGCATCTGGCGGCCGCCCTGCTCGTACCCGATCACGGGAATGTGGACCTTGGGCATGTGTTCCTCCCGGAAACCCGACAGCGCCCTCTTTCCGGGGCGACGGATCGTCAGGTCTGGGAAGGGAATCTATGCACGCCGGTCGGTTTATGTGACTGACTGACAAGTATTGTGCGCGGATGCTCATCTCGCATATTTGGGTGGCCATATTCATGCGTAGCGTGAGTCCGATGAGGCGTCTCTGTGTCGAAGTTTGGCGTAGTGGTCAGGATCTTCGGCGTAGCGAGGCGGGGGTTCGGCGTAGCTGTGGCTCTGTGCCGGACAGGCCTGGCCGCCGGAATGCGGGTGTGGATCCGCTGCGTCGCACGGCCGGGCGCCCGGTGGCCCCTCACCCGCCCCCGATGTCCTCCCGCCACAGCTCCGGCCGTGCCTCGGTGAACTCCCGCATCAGTTCTCTGCATTCGGGGTCGTCGAGGAGGACGATCTCGGTGCCGTTCCGGGTGAGCCAGTCGTGGGCGCCGGGGAAGGTGTGGGCCTCGCCGATGATGACGCGGGGGATGTGGAACTGGCGGATCAGGCCGCTGCAGTACCAGCAGGGGGAGAGGGTGGTGACCATCGTGGTGCCGCGGTAGCCGGGTTGGCGGCCGGCGGCGCGGAAGGCGGCGGTTTCGGCGTGCAGGGAGGGGTCGTTGTCCTGGACGCGGCGGTTGTGGCCGCGGCCGAGGAGGGTGCCGTCGGGGCCGTAGAGGGCCGCGCCGATCGGGATGCCGCCCTCGGCGAGGCCGGCGCGGGCCTCGGCGAGGGCCGTGGCCAGCATGGCGCGGGCGGAGGGGTGGCCGTGCGGCCGGAGTGCGTCGCGGTCCGGGTCCCAGTCCTGCGTACGGTCCATGGCCACACCGTACGCCGGGGCGGTGGGCTCAGGAGACCTCTCCGGGGCCGTCCGCCGTACCGCCGTTCCTGCGGCGGAGCTCCTCCTCGCGGCGGCGCAGGTCGGCCTCCCAGTCCTTGAGCCGGGTCTCGTCCCGGCGGTTCTCCTCCCGCGGGTGCTCGTCCTTGAGGGAGCGGAGGAACTCGGGGTTGTCGTCCGGGGCGACCCACGTGGTGCCGCGGTCGCGGTGCCAGGGCAGGGGAGTCGAGCCGTCGGCCCGGGCCGGCCGGCGCCGCTTGCCGGCCACCAGCCAGGCGACCGGCCCGACCAGCACCTCGCCGAAGAGCAGGACGATCAGCACCCAGACGACCTTGGGCAGGCCGCGCACCTGGGATTCGGGGGTGTTCAGGCAGTCGATGAACGCGTAGATCCACAGCGCTGGCACCAGGAGGAAGGGCAGATACCTGAGCATTGCGGAACGGAGCCCCCTGCGCGCGGCGGCGGGCCCTCGGCGGGGCCCGGTGACCCGTCCAGGGTAGTGCGTACCCGATACTGGACGGCATGGCTTACGACGATCTTCGCTCGTTCCTGCGCGCACTGGAGCGGGAGGGCGACCTCAAGCGCATCAAGGCCGAGGTCGATCCGTATCTGGAAGTCGGCGAGATCGTGGACCGGGTGCAGAAGTCCGGTGGCCCGGCGCTGCTCTTCGAGAACGTCAAGGGCTCCGCGATGCCGCTCGCGATGAACGTCTACGGCACCGACCGCCGGCTGCTGAAGGCGCTGGGCCTGAAGGCGTACGAGGACATCAGCGGCAAGATCGGCGGGCTGCTCAAGCCCGAACTGCCGCAGGGCTTCGTCGGGGTGCGCGAGGCGTTCGGCAAGCTCGCCGGCATGACGCACGTGCCGCCGAAGAAGGTGAAGGGCGAGAGCGCGCCCGTCCAGGAGGTCGTGCTCCAGGGCGACGAGGTGGATCTGGACCGGCTGCCGGCGCTGTTCACCTGGCCCGAGGACGGCGGCTCCTTCTTCAACCTGGGGCTGACGCACACCAAGCACCCGGAGAGCGGGGTGCGCAACCTCGGCCTCTACCGCCTCCAGCGCCACGACAAGCGCACCATCGGGATGCACTGGCAGATCCACAAGGACAGCCGCAACCACTACCAGGTCGCCGCCAAGCGCGGGGAGAAGCTGCCGGTCGCCATCGCCTTCGGCTGCCCGCCGGCCGTGACGTACGCCTCGACCGCGCCGCTGCCCGGTGACATCGACGAGTACCTCTTCGCCGGCTTCCTCCAGGGCAAGCGGATCGAGATGGTCGACTGCAAGACCGTGCCGCTCCAGGTGCCGGCGCACGCCGAGGTCGTCATCGAGGGCTGGCTGGAGCCCGGCGAGATGCTGCCCGAGGGCCCGTTCGGCGACCACACCGGCTTCTACACGCCGCAGGAGCCCTTCCCGGCGCTGACCATCGACTGCGTGACGATGCGGAAGCGGCCGCTGCTCCAGTCGATCGTGGTGGGGCGCCCGCCGACGGAGGACGGCCCGCTGGGGCGGGCGACGGAGCGGTTCTTCCTGCCACTGCTCAAGATCATCGTCCCGGACATCGTGGACTACCACCTGCCGGAGTCCGGCGGCTTCCACAACTGCGCGATCGTCTCGATCGACAAGAAGTACCCCAAGCACGCCCAGAAGGTGATGCACGCCATCTGGGGTGCGCACATGATGTCGCTGACCAAGCTGATCGTGGTCGTGGACGCGGACTGCGATGTGCACAACCTCCACGAGGTGTCCTGGCGGGCGCTGGGCAACACCGACTACGCCCGCGACCTCACCGTCGTCGAAGGTCCCGTCGACCATCTCGACCACGCCTCCTACCAGCAGTTCTGGGGCGGCAAGGCGGGTATCGACGCGACGCGGAAGTGGCCCGAGGAGGGCTACACGCGCGACGGGGGCTGGCCGGAGATGGTCGAGTCGGACCCGCGGACGGCGGCGCTGGTCGACCGCCGCTGGAAGGAGTACGGACTCTCGTGAGCAGCGCATCCGCGGCGGTCCCGCAGCCGGGCCGGACCAAGGCGTTCCTGCGCCTGGTGATGATCGAGCACTCGGTCTTCGCGCTGCCCTTCGCCTATATCGCCGCGCTGACCGCGATGTACGAGGCGGACCGGCACCTCCAGTGGGGCCGGCTGCTGCTCGTCACCGTCGCCATGGTCGGTCTGCGGACCTTCGCGATGGCGGCGAACCGGATCATCGACCGTGAGATCGACGCCCGCAATCCGCGCACCGCGCACCGGGAGCTGGTCACCGGCGCGGTGTCGGTGAAGTCGGCGTGGACGGGCGCGCTGATCGCGCTCGTCGTCTTCCTGGGCGCGGCGGCACTGCTCAACACCCTGTGCCTGGTGCTCGCGCCGATCGCGGTGGTGCCGATGGTGGTGTATCCGTACGGCAAGCGGTTCACGAACTTCCCGCAGGCGATCCTCGGCCTCGCCCAGGCGATGGGTCCGATCGGCGCCTGGCTGGCCATCACCGGGAGCTGGTCCTGGGACGCGGTGATCCTCGGCCTCGCGGTCGGCATCTGGATCGGCGGCTTCGACCTGATCTACGCCTGCCAGGACGTGGAGACGGACCGTGAGGTCGGGGTGCTCTCGGTCCCGGCCCGCTTCGGCATCCCGGCCGCGATCCGCGGGGCGCGCGGCTGTCATCTCGTCACGACCGGGCTGTTCGTCTGGTACGAGCTGGCGACCGGCGCCGGCGTGTTCTTCTGGCTGGGGCTGGTGATCGTGGCGGCGGCCTTCCTCTACGAGCACACGATCGTCAAGCCGCACGACCTCAGCCGGCTCAACCGGGCGTTCTTCCAGGTCAACGGGTTCATCGGGATCGCGCTCTTCGTCTGTGCGCTGCTGGATCTGCTGGTGCGCGGGCTGACGGTCTGAGGACGGAGCACGCAGCGCGATCCGGGGACGGGGAGCGGTCCGGGCGGCGGACGGTCCGTGCACGGAAGCCGGTTCGGCCCGCGGCGGACGGGCCGGCCCGCGGCCGTCGGCCCTGACGCGCGGGCCACCGGCGGCCCCGCCGGATCCGCCGCTCAGCCCTTGCTGAGCGGCCAGGCGATCAGCCGCGGGTAGGTCCACAGTTCGCCGCGGGTGGCCTTGACCGTGGCCATGATCGCGCAGACCAGGCCGGATATGCCGTAGACGCCCATGATGGCGGCGACGGTCAGCAGGGGGACGGCCAGACCGGAGCTCTGGCGCTGGGATTCCGAGGCGGCCGCGGCGAAGACGAGGGCGCTGCCGAAGTACAGCACCACGCCGATGGCCGCCATGACGGCCTGGGTGATGCCGAAGTTCAGCGCCTGGGTGGCGTGGTGGCGGACGTACGGATCCTGTCTGTGGCGCGCGTTGTTGCGGACCGACAGCGGGAAGATCCAGCCGAGGAGCGCCCCCAGACCGCAGCACATCACCGAGCCGCCGGCGATCACCAGCAGGGTGCCGAGATGGGCCCACATCGCGGAGTTCGCCGAGCCCGGCGACGGCCGGCCGCCGTGGCCGGGCTGCTGCGGGCCGGGGTAGCCGTAGGCGCCGGGCGCGCCGCCGGGCCAGCCCTGCTGGGGCGCGCCGTACGGCTGCTGCGGTCCGCCGCCGTACGGCCCGTACCCCGGCTGCTGCTGGTAGTCGGACATGGTCTGCTCCCCCGTGTGCAGTGCCTGCTGCGTGCGGAGACCGCACGAAGTGGGGTCTCGTCCCCGCCCGCGGCTCCCGTTCGATTCCGAGGCTACGTGACGGGTCCGACAACGGGCCCCGCAGCACCGGACCGGGCGCGCTCGCGGAAGACGAAGGCCGCCAGCACCCCGCCGATCAGCCCGAACAGATGCCCCTGCCAGCTGATCTGGCTGTCCGTCGGCAGCGCGCCCCACAGGATCGAGCCGTACAGCGCGCCGATGACCAGGCCGATGCCGATGTCCAGCAGGGAGCGCTCGATGAAGCCGCGCACCAGGAGATAGCCGAAGAGGCCGAAGATGACGCCGGAGACGCCCGCGGTGTTGCTGCCCGGCGCGGCCGTGAACCAGACGCCCAGCCCGCTGGTGAGGGCGATCAGCAGGACGACGGCGAGGAAGCGCCGCACCCCGCTGCGCAGCGCGGCGACGAAGCCGAGCAGCAGCAGCGGCACGGTGTTCGCCACGAGATGGGCGAAGCCGAAGTGCACAAAGGCGGCGGGCACCACATCGACCAGTTCGGCGGGCTCGCGCGGCTGGATCCCGAAGGAGTCCAGGGCGCCCCCGCTGACGGTGTCGACCCCTTCCAGCACCCACAGCAGGGCGACCCAGCCCAGCATCAGGCAGAGCGCGGGCTTCGCGCGTGATCTCATCTCCGGCCGTCCCTTCCCGACCCCGGGCGGGGCGGCCCTCGGCGGGACCGCGCCAGGGGCGCACAGGTAAGAACGGCCGTGACGGGGTCCACGGTTCCGCCGGATAGGCTCGATGGCGTGGAGCCGCCGCGCAACGACACCAGCAAGCAGGACCCCGGCCGACGCCGTCCGTGGGTCGTGGGGATCTCCGGCGCGTCCGGGACGCCGTACGCGGCGTCCGTCCTGCGCGGGCTGCTCGCCGCCGGGGAGGCGGTGGATCTGATCGTCAGCCGGGCGTCGCGGCTGACCCTGCTGGACGAGACCGGGATCGCCTTCCGGGACGCCCACTGGCGCGCCGACCTGCGGGAATGGCTGGCGCGCGGGGCGGACGGCAAGCCGTCGACGTTCCCGGTGACCGAGGCGGACCTGGCGCGGGTGCGGTTCTGGCCGGCCGGGGATCTGGCCGCCGGGCCCTCGTCGGGGTCGTACCCGGTCAAGGGGATGCTGATCGTCCCGGCCAGCACCGCGTGCGTGGCCGGGGTCGCGCTCGGACTGTCGAAGGATCTGCTGCAGCGGGTGGCGAGCGTGACGCTCAAGGAGCGGCGGCGGCTGGTGGTCGCGGTGCGCGAGACGCCGCTGAACGGTCCGACGCTGAAGCATCTGGTGACGCTGGACGAGGCGGGCGCCGTGGTGCTGCCCGCCTCACCGGCGTTCTACGCGGGAGCGACGCACATCCAGGATCTGGTGGACTTCGTCGCGGGCCGGGTGCTCGACGCGGCGGATGTGCCGCACCGGCTGTACCGGCGGTGGGAGGGGGAGCTGCGGGGCGGCTCCGTGGAAGGGGACGCCCCGGACGCTCCCTAGCGCTGCTCGGCTGCGGCGGCGCGGCCGAAGCGGCGCTTGGCCCGAGGTGCGGCGGACCGGTGGGCACGTGAACGATTGGCCTGGTCCTGCAGCTCGCGCATGCGGGCGTAGGCCATCTCGATCGAGTACACGGTGACAACTCCTGAGAACGTCAGAGACCGAAAGATTCACAGGGTCTAGGCCCTGTATGCCTTAGATTCTACATGCAGAATCCGAAAATGCGTAAAGATTGGAAGGCTTGAGGGCATGGACGCGGTGGACAGGCAGCTCATCCAGGCACTTCGCGAGAACGGCCGGGCCTCGTACGCGGAGCTGGGCCGGCTCGTCGGCCTCTCCGGGCCCAGCGTCACGGACCGGATCAACCGCCTGGAGGCGGCCGGCGTGATCACCGGCTACCGCGCGACGGTCGACGCCGCCTCGCTCGGCCTCGGCGTCACCGCGCTCGTGGGCATCTCGCTGTCGGACGCGACCGACCACGAGGACGTCGCGCACCGGCTGCGCGACCTCGCCGAGATCGAGGACTGCTGGTTCATCGCGGGCGACGACTCGTACATGCTCAAGGTGCGGGTGGGCGATGTGGACGGCCTGGAGCGCACCATCCGGCGGCTGTCCGGCACCAAGGGCGTCTCCCGTACCCGCACCACGATCGTGCTCTCCACCAAGTGGGAGAACCGCGTCGGCGAGCTGCCCGAAGAGGACGAGTAGCCCACCGGCCGCCGGACGGCACACCGGGAGCGGACGGGCGCGCCAAGGGGCCCCCGTCCGCCTCTGTTACGGGGGAGTACGCTCGACGAAGCCCGTTTCCGGCACCGAAACGGCACCGATACGGCAGAGACTGGAGGCGACCGGATGGCGGCGTCGATGGATGTGGGCCTCAAGCGTGAGCTGGAGGCGAAGGTCCACGCCGGGGAGCGGCTGACCCGCGAGGACGGTATCGCCCTGTACGAGTGCGACGACCTGGCCTGGCTCGGCGGGCTGGCCCACGAGGTGCGCACGCGTAAGAACGGCGACGTCGTGCACTTCAACGTCAACCGTCACCTCAACATGACGAACGTGTGCACCGCCTCGTGCGCCTACTGCTCCTTCCAGCGCAAGCCGGGGGAGAAGGACGCCTACACGATGCGGATCGAGGAGGCCGTCCGCCTCGCCAAGGCGATGGAGGGCGAGAACCTCACCGAGCTGCACATCGTCAACGGTCTGCACCCGACCCTGCCGTGGCGCTACTACCCGCGCTCCCTCAAGGCCCTCAAGGAAGCCCTTCCGGACGTCTCCCTGAAGGCCTTCACCGCCACCGAGATCCACCACTTCGAGACCATCTCGGGGCTGAGCGCCTCGGAGATCCTCGACGAGCTGATCGACGCCGGTCTGGAGTCGCTGACCGGCGGTGGCGCGGAGATCTTCGACTGGGAGGTGCGGCAGCACATCGTCGACCACCGCACCCACTGGGAGGACTGGTCGCGCATCCACCGCCTGGCCCACGAGAAGGGCCTGAAGACCCCCTCGACGATGCTCTACGGGCACATCGAGGAGCCCCGCCACCGCGTCGACCACGTGCTGCGACTGCGGGAGCTGCAGGACGAGACCGGCGGCTTCCAGGTCTTCATCCCGCTGCGCTACCAGCACGACTTCGTGGACATGCAGGACGGCAAGGTCCGCAACAAGCTCCAGGCCCGCACGACGATGGCGACCGGCGCCGAGGCCCTGAAGACCTTCGCGGTCTCCCGTCTGCTGTTCGACAACGTCCCGCACGTCAAGTGCTTCTGGGTCATGCACGGCCTGCAGACCACCCAGCTCGCGCTGCAGCACGGCGCCGACGACATGGACGGCTCGGTCGTCGAGTACAAGATCACGCACGACGCGGACAACTACGGCACGCCCAACAAGCTGACCCGTGACGACCTGCTCGACCTGATCCGCGACGCCGGCTTCCGCCCCGTCGAGCGCAACACCCGCTACGAGGCCATCCGCGAGTACCCGGGACCGGACCCCGAGCGGCGGGAGTCGCCCCAGCCGATGCGCCTCTGAACGGGCGGCGGCCGCTGTCAGTGGCGGGAGTTAGGGTCCGGGTCATGAACGTCCGCTTCGACCTGGACCCTTCCGTCACCCCCGCCCTCCGCGACGGGATATGCGCGCTGTGGACCGAGGTGTCCAACGCCGACGGCGCCGTCGGCTTCGTCCCGCCGGTGACCGTGGACGACGTGCGCCCCGAGCTGCTGAGGCATCTGGCGTCGATGGCCGAGGGCCACACGCGGCTGCTGGTCGGCCGCGATCCGGACGGCCGGGTCCTGGCCGCGGCGTTCCTCACCCTCAACACCCACCGGCTGATGCGCCACTGGCTGTGGGCCTACACCGTCATGGTGCACCCCTCCGTCCAGGGCCAGGGGGTCGGCCGGGAGCTGATGGCCGCGGTCGCCGACGCCGCCCGCTCGCTCGACGGGATCCGCGGTATCCGGCTCACCTGCCGCGGCGGCACCGGCCTCAGCCGCTTCTACGCGTCCTGCGGCTACAAGGAGGTCGGCCGGGTCCCCGGCGCGATCCAGGTCGCCGAGGGGGACGTCCGGGACGACATCACCATGTGGCAGGAGCTGGCCTGAGCCGCGGGACCGGCGGGGGGCACGAAGATCGCCCGAAGCGCTGTGCTTGACTGGATGCAGACCCTTTAGGTTGCCGTTGAGGAGAAGGTCCCATCCGTGAGTAGCCACCAGTTCGCCACGCTCCGCTACACCGCTCTTCGCATCGGCCTCTTCGTCGCCTCCTTCGCCGTGGTGTGGGGGCTGGCCTACGTCCACGTCATCCCGCTGGCCGTCGGCGCGTCCAACACCGTCTGGCTGCTGCTGCTCGCCATCGTGATCTCCGCGCCGCTCAGCTTCGTGCTGCTGCGCAAGCAGCGCGAGGCGATGTCCGAGCAGATCGTCGCCAAGGTCGACCGCCAGCGCGAGCGGCTCGCGGCCCACGCCGGCCAGGAGGACGGGGCGTAAGCCCGGTCCCTCGTGTAAGACACCTCACAACCGCACCACCACGACAGGCGCCCGCCGCCATGGGCTTTGCTCCATGGCCGGGCGCCTGTCGCGTTTCTGACGGGTTGTCCGGCGCCCCGGGCCCATCAGAACTAAAAGATTTTCTTTGAGTTCCTCAAAGTTCAAGTGTTAATGTGCGTGACATGAAGACCGCAGCCGCGCCCCCGTCCCCCAGGAGCATTCCGCTCGTGGCGCGCCTGCATGTCGATCTCTGCCGCTGTCTGTCCGCGGCCTGTTGCCGCCGCTGACCGTTTCCTCCGGCGGCCGGAGATCCCCCTCGCCCTCCGGGCGGGAGGCCCCCTGCTTCGAGCTCTCTCGAACCGCTCCGCGGCCGCTCGACCCCTGGCGCCCCGCGCCGCCTTCCCATGCCTGACCTGTCCCCGGAGTGTGTCCGTTGTCCACGTCTGCCGAGACCGCCGCGTCCTCACCGGCGCCCCAGACCCCCAAGTCCCGCATACCCAAGGTCCCGTTCTGGGCCCAGATCCTGGCCGGCCTCGTCCTGGGCGTCGTGCTCGGCGGGATCGCCAAGAACGGTGACGTCGGCTGGCTCACCGCCACGCTGCAGCACGTCGGCGACCTCTTCGTCCAGCTGCTGAAGCTGGCCGTGGCGCCGCTGGTCTTCTTCGCGATCCTGGTGTCGATCACCAACCTGCGCCAGGTCAACAACGCCGCCCGGCTGGCCACCCGCACCCTGCTGTGGTTCATGGTCACCTCGCTGATCGCGGTCGCGATCGGCCTGGCGATCGGCCTGCTCACGCACCCCGGCGCGGGCACCGGCCTGACCCCCAAGGACGGCAAGCTCCCCGACCACGCGGGCTCCTGGATCGACTTCCTGACCGGCATCGTCCCCACCGACATCATCACGCCGTTCACCGAGCTGAACGTCCTGCAGATCGTCTTCATGGCGGCCGTCGCCGGGATCGCGGCCCTCCAGCTCGGCGAGAAGGCCGAGCCGGTCCTCACGATCAGCCGCTCGGTCCTCGAACTGCTGCAGAAGGCCCTGTGGTGGGTCATCCGCCTCGCCCCGCTCGGCACCGTCGGCCTCATCGGCAACGCCATCGCGACCTACGGCTGGAACCTCATCGGCAAGTACGCGACCTTCACCGTCGACATCTACGTCGGCTGCGCGCTGGTGATGTTCGGCGTCTACCCGCTGCTGCTGTCGACCGTCGCCAAGGTCAACCCGCTGCAGTTCTTCCGCGGCGCCTGGCCGGCCATCCAGCTGGCCTTCGTCTCCCGCTCCTCGGTTGGCACCATGCCGGTCACCCAGCAGGTCACCGAGCGCCTCGGGGTGCCGCGCGAGTACGCCTCCTTCGCGGTGCCGTTCGGCTCGACGACCAAGATGGACGGCTGCGCCTCGATCTACCCGGCGATCGCCGCGATCTTCATCGCCCAGATCTTCGACGTCCACCTGGGCCTCGGCGACTACCTCCTGATCGCCTTCGTCTCCGTCATCGGCTCCGCCGCCACCGCCGGCCTGACCGGCGCGACGGTCATGCTGACGCTGACCCTCTCCACCCTGGGCCTGCCCCTGGAAGGCGTCGGCCTGCTGATGGCCATCGACCCGATCCTGGACATGATGCGCACGGCCACCAACGTCGCCGGCCAGTCCGTCATCCCGATCCTGGTCTCCGCCCGGGAGAAGATCCTCGACCACGACGCGTACCGGGGGGCGACGAGCATCACCCCGCCCGCGGCCGACGCCGTGCGCACGGAGCAGACGGCGCCGCTCGCGGACCCGGTGGCCGCCGCCTAGCGCCACGGACCGGGCCTGCGGGCCGTGGGCCGGCGCCGCTTTCGGCGGCCGGCCCGAGGAGAGCGTGCGGTGCCCCGGCCCTGTCGGCCGGGGCACCGTCGTGGTCGGGCCGGTGCCCGCGGTGCCCTCAGCCCGCCGTCGCTCCCGTGTGGGCCAGGATCGCCGCGGCCAGGGGCGCGTGGACGGCGGGTGGCAGGGCGTGGCCCATGCCCGGGATCTCGACGAGCCGGGCGCCGCGGACGCACTGGGCGAGGTGCTGGGGGTGCGGCGGGGGGAAGACCGGTTCGGCGGGGGCGCAGATGACCAGGGTCGGCACCTCGTTCGCGGCGAGACGCTCCGTGCGGAGCATGCCGTCCACGGCGGCGCGGCCGTGCGCGGTCGACGTGCGGTGGTGTCCGGTGTGGGCGATGACGCGCCGCTCCAGTGCGCGGAACCAGTCCGCGTCGAAGGGGAGTTGGTCACCGGCGAGTACCCGCCAGTGTGTGAGCCGGCGAGCCACCTCGGCCGCCTCCCCGTGCTCCCCGACGGGGCGGGACCACAGCTCCAGGACCTCGGGCGCGATGCCCGGCAGCTCCCCGGCCGGGACCGTGCTGCCGTCCGGGCGGGTGTAGGGGGTGGTGCTGAGGGCGCTGGTACCGATGAGAGTGGCGCTGAGGCATCGGTCGGGGTGGTCCGCCAGCACCATCTGGGCCAGCATGCCGCCCAATGACATGCCGACGAGATGTGCCCGGCCGATGCCCAGACCGTCGAGGACGGCGCGCACATCCGTGGCCAGATCCGCGATGCGGTAGGGCCGTTCCTCGAAGGGCCACGTGGAGCGGCCGGTGTCGCGGTGGTCGTAGCGGATGACCCGGTGGTGTGCGGCGAGCGCGTCGACCAGGGGCTCCGGCCAGCCGACGCCTGTCGCCTGGGCACCCATGACCAGCAGCAGCGGGGGCGCTTCGGCGGGCCCGCGCTGTTCGGTCCACAAGCGGATGCCGGGGGCGGCATCGATGAATTGCTGCACGGGGCTCTCCTCCGGGCGGTGGTCGCAGTCGACGTAACGAGACGTATCGTCTCGTGATAGGCGGGAACGCGTCAAGGGCGCGGAGGGCGGGCGGCGGAGATCGTAAACTTACTTTGCAGTAAAGGGGCGGGATGGAGGGGTATTCAGGGTGGGAGCTGTGAAGAGCAAGAGGGTGCCGCGCGCGGTCCGGGAGCAGCAGATGCTGGACGCCGCGGTGCTGACGTTCGCACGGCGTGGATATCGGGCGGCCTCGATGGACGAGATCGCCGAGCTGGCCGGGGTGTCCAAGCCGCTGGTCTATTTGTACCTGAATTCGAAGGACGACCTGTTCAGCGCGGTGATCCGGCGGGAGTCGGAGTCGCTGGTGGCGGCGGTGCGGGCGGCCGTCGAGCCGGGGGAGAGCGCCGATCGCAAGCTGTGGAACGGCCTGCGGGGATTCTTCGCGTACACCGCCGAGCACCGGGAGGGCTGGGCCGTGCTGCATCAGCAGGCCCGTACGCACGGCGAGCCGTTCGCCCGCGAAGTCGCCGCCGTGCGGGGGGAGATCGTCGTATTCGTCACGGAGTTGCTGGGTGCAGCCGCAAAGGAGAAAGGCTGCGTCGGTGAGCTGGCCGACCGCGAGGTGGCCGGGCTCGCCCATGCTCTGGTCGGCGCGGCCGAGTCGCTCGCCGAGTGGGTCAACTGCCTGTCGGACGACGGGACTTCGGGGGAGCGGGCGCATCCTTCGGCGAAGGACAGTGCGGCCACGATGATGAACGTCGTCTGGGCGGGCCTCGGCCGGATGATGGGCGGGGAGCGGTGGGCGCCGGGCGGACTCGCCGGCCAGGGGAGCCGGTCCGGCGTCGGGGGGTGACGCGGCGCGGTGCGCGGCGGCCGGTGTGCGCCGCGCACCGGGGCGGCGGGAGTGGCCGCGGGCGGTGGCCGGTCCGTGTGCGGGGTCCGGGTGTGCGGCGCGTGACCCGGAACCGGGGTCCGTGGGGTGAATTGGTGAAGGTGTCGCGCGGCCATTGGCCGGCTCCCGCCGCTCACATAAGTTGACCTCTACGTAAGGTTACCGCTGGGTCAGGAGCTGGGTCGCAGATGAGTGCCACGGATGCCCGCGCCGGGGGCGAGCCGTCCGCAGGCGGCCGTGTCCGCCGTGGCCGGGCGGGCTCAACCGCCCTGATGTGGTGGGGTGTTCGGGCTGTGGGTGGCCGACGGTCCGATGGCGTCGGGTAGGTCGATGCCGAGGACGGGTGGGGCCCGGGGGCCGGTTGTCGCTGTGGTGGCTGCCGTTGCGATGACGGCTGCCGCGCTCCGGGGGTTACCGGGCGTGGCCTACGGACCCGTGCCGGGCCGCGCTTAGGCATTCCGGGCCCGGCCTCCAGGAGCCCGCGCTCTCCTTGCGGCCCCCCACTACGGGCAGTGCCGCGTCCCACCCTTCCCGCACTCCACAGGCGAAACGAGGAGCCGCTCGTGTTCCACCAGGACAGTGCAGCCACCGGCCCATCCGCCGAAGGAACCCCCGCCGACCCGGCCGACGCCCCCGCCCGCACCGTGACGGAGCCCCACAAGACCCTGGTCGACGACGCGGTCCGGGAGGTCTACGTCCCGCCGCTGGCCCCGCCCGTCCGTAGTGGCTCGCTCGGGGACCTCCCCTTCACCAACGCCGCCGAGGCCCCCGCCGACGTCGTGCTCGCCCGCAAACAGCCCAGCGGCACCTGGCGTGACATCACCGCGGCGGAGTTCGCCGTCGAGGTCCGCGCCGTCGCCAAGGGCCTGCTCGCGCACGGTCTGCGCCCCGGCGACCGGCTCGCGATCATGGCCCGTACGACCTACGAGTGGACCCTCGTCGACTTCGCCGCCTGGGCGGCCGGCCTGGTCACCGTCCCGCTCTATCCCACCTCCTCCGCCCACCAGGCGCAGTGGATCCTGGCGGACTCCGGCGCCCGGGCCTGCGTCGTGGAGAACGTCGAGGAGGCCCGCCTGATCAGCGGACTGCGCGGCGAACTGCCCGCGCTGGACCACCTGTGGCAGTTCAACACCGGGGCCGTCGCCCAACTCGTCGCCGCGGGCCGGGAGCTGCCGGACGAGGCGGTCGACCAGTGCCGCGCCGCCACCGGCCCGTACGCCCTCGCCACCCTCATCTACACCTCCGGCACCACCGGTCGCCCCAAGGGTTGCGCCCTCACCCACGCCAACTTCTTCGCCGAGGTCGACAACGCCGTCGGGCAGCTGCACCCGGTCTTCACCTCGGACGGCGAGGAGCCCGCCGGCACCCTCCTCTTCCTCCCGCTCTCCCACGTCTTCGGGCGCATGGTGGCCGTCGGCTGCCTGCGCGCCCGCGTCCGCCTCGGCCACGCCCCCAGCATGCGGACCGAAGACCTGCTCGCCGACCTCGCCGGCTTCCGGCCGACGTTCCTGCTGGCCATCCCGTACGTCCTGGAGAAGGTCTTCAACAGCGGCCGGGCCGCCGCGGAGAAGGCGGGCAAGGCTGCCGCCTTCGACCGGGCGGTTCGCGTCGCCCGCTCCTACGGGGAGGCGGTCGAGGCCCGCGAACACGGGACGGGCCCCGGCCCCGGTGTCGCGCTCAAATCCGCCCGCAAGCTCTACGACCCGCTCGTCTACCGCCGCATCCGGGCCGCCCTCGGCGGCAGGGTCCGCCACGTCCTCTGCGGCGGCTCCCCCCTCGGCCACCGCCTCGCCGCCTTCTACACCGGCGCCGGCATCGAGATCTTCGAGGGCTACGGCCTGACGGAGACCACGGCCGCCACCACCCTCACGCCCCCGCTCCGGCCCCGCATGGGCACGGTCGGCTGGCCGCTGCCCGGCAGCGCGGTGCGGATCGCCGACGACGGCGAGATCCTGATCCACGGCGGACACGTCTTCTCCGGCTACTGGGACGCCGCCCTCGGCGCGGCGCGCCCCGTCACCGACCATGGCTGGTTCGCCACGGGTGACCTCGGATCCCTGGACGCCGACGGCTACCTCACCCTCACCGGCCGCAAGAAGGAGATCATCGTGACCACGGGCGGCAAGAACGTCGCCCCCGCGCCGCTGGAGGACCGCCTCCGCTCCCATCCGCTCGTCGGCCAGTGCATGGTCGTCGGCGACCGCCGCCCCTACGTCACCGCCCTGCTCACCCTGGATCCGGACGGCCTCGCCCACTGGCGCCAGATGCACCGGAAGCAGAGCGTGCCGCAGGAGCAGCTGCTGCGTGACGAGCGCCTGCTCGACGACCTGCAGCGCGCGGTGGACGACGCCAACGCGCTGGTCTCCCGCGCCGAATCGATCCGCCGCTTCGCCGTCCTCCCGGTGGATTTCACCCCGGAGAGCGGGCATCTCACCCCGTCGCTGAAACTCCGCCGCGGCGTCGTCTCGCGCGATTTCGCCAAAGACATAGCCAGCCTTTACGAAAGCGGGTGACCCCGCTCTGGAGGCCTCGCTCCCGACGCGTCAGACTGGAACCCCGTGTCACCTCTGTGGGGGAGGTGGCACGGGGTCTGACGTGCGATGTCGCCGCTCTTGACGGGTCGCGTCCGCGGCGGCCCGGCTCACCGGGGCGGCAGTGCGACCGCCGTCTGCATGTCGCAGGAATTGCACCAGAAGGCCCAGCCGTTGGCGTCGACGGAGCGCGAGCCGCAGGCCAGGCAGGGGTCTCCGACGAAGCTCGCCGCCACCCACGCCCCGGCCGTCGCCGCCCGTCGCCCCGCGGCGGCGCACTCCTCGGCGTAGCACGGAATGCACAGTCCGCCCTGTTGGCCGGGCAGCTTCATCGAACGTATCCCGCAGGTCGAGCACGGCAGCCGGCCGACGTACTGCGCGTCCAGGCCGACCGGCTTGCCGTTCCTTCCCAAGGTCGTCATGTCGCCTCCGCCTCCCCTAAGCCAGGACGGTGCCGGTGCCGCCGCAACCGGAGCACTGCGTCGTGACCTGGTCGCCGGCAGGCGTCTCCCAGTCCACGGTGCCTCTGCCGCCACAGTCGGGACAGGTCTTCTGTGGGGGCAACTGCTCGCTCATTCTGCCCACGGTATGCCGCGCCATGTTCCGATGTGACCACTTTCCGTGATCACTTCGTCATCGGCAGCAACTTCTGTGTGCCGGGGCGGACTTACGCCGATATATGCCGGCCGGCGGGCCCGCCCGGCGGGGGTGTCGGGGGCCCGGAGAGCGCGGTGCGCCGACCGGCCGTGGAGGGCGAGGCGGGCCGATGCGGCAGGGGGCGGGGCTCGCTTCCCCGCGCGGCGGATCGGTGCGTTCCGTGTCGCCATTGGCTGGGTGCTCGACGTGGCGTTGCGCAGAATTCCGGCCGTTGTGCGGGGAGAGCGGATGCCTGAATTCCGCTGAGTGCGGAGCCCGATGACGTGCCCGGCTCGGGAGTATTGACTTACCCGGCCATGGTCCGCCGCTCCGCGCGCCCGTTGTGGTGCGCGGAGCGGACTTGCGCCGGAAGTCGGCGGGCGCAGTCCCCTTACGGCCCACCGCCGGCGCGCCGAATGCGTTGCCATTCCCGCCCTTTTCCCCGCCTTGTCTCCGCGGCGGAACCGGGCCTCCCTGGATTCGTCGCGGAGGGCCAAGGATTCCGGCATGCTCGACAACTGGCACGAATGCGCCACCGTCTCCCCGGAATGGGCGCCCCGTCGCGCACCTTCCGCCGTCGTCGTCACCGCGCTCGCCACCTCGGCGGAACCCTTGTCGTTCACGGTTGTTGCGCGCGGCGCTTTCTCGGGTTCTCGGGGCTTTCCACTGGGTGAGTGCCCGGGAGCACGGGTGTTTGTCCGGGGGGCGCCGGTATCTGGCGAGATCCGGTTTCTTTGTGACCAAACGAGGGTGACGGCCGGAGCGGGAGGGGCGGAGGGGGCGGCCTCAACGGTTCCTCGTACGGGGCGGGAATCCCGGCGGGAATCGGCAGGGCCGCGGGCCGGGCCGGGCGGGGCTCGCCGGCGGAACATGCCTGCACAGCGGGGTGGCGGCCGGCACTCCGCGGGCTCCCGGTCGTCGGCCGGAGGGCGGTCTACGCGGCGGCGGTCGCCGTCCTCGACGCCGGGGGAATTCCGCGGTGCCGCGCCCCGAGACGGATATGTCATGTGCCGGACGAGGAGAATTCATGCAATGGCCATTCACCCCGCGCCGGCAGGCGAAAGGCAGGAGCCCCGCTCGCCACCGAAATGGCGGAGCGGGGCTCCTTGGGTACTGCTGGAAACGACCTGGAAAAATTCCGGGCCGGGCAACTTAGACCGGCGTGACGTTCTCCGCCTGCGGACCCTTCGGGCCCTGCGTGACGTCGAAGTTCACCTGCTGGTTCTCCTCCAGGGAGCGGAAGCCAGAGGCGTTGATCGCCGAGTAGTGGACGAAGACATCCGGGCCGCCGCCGTCCTGGGCGATGAAGCCGAAGCCCTTTTCAGCGTTGAACCACTTGACGGTTCCGGTAGCCATAAGCCCTCCTTGGGCCAAAGGGTTGCCCTGCTCCAGAACCTGCAAAGAAGTCTGAAACTACAAGAGCCTGCGGGGTCACATGCTCCGCAGGCTCTGTACTGCAAGGGAAACCAAACTGCAACTTGCGCTGAGCTTAGCATGGTGCGCTCGCGAGGCGGAAGAGCCAAAGATCACGTTTAACCGACCGCACTAACGTCCATATGCCGACCCGCCGCGCCGGCCCGTGTGGCACGGGTCTAGCCTCCGCATGTGGACAATTCAACCTTCGGAGACGCACCCGCGGGAGCCGACGCCGGCCGCCGTCGCAGCCGGCCGCGAGTGGGCCACATCCAGTTCCTCAACTGCCTGCCCCTTTACTGGGGCCTCGCCCGTACGGGCACCCTGCTCGATCTGGACCTCACCAAGGACACGCCGGAGAAGCTCAGCGAGCAGCTGGTCCGCGGTGACCTCGACATCGCCCCGATCACCCTCGTGGAGTACCTGCGGGCCGCCGACGACCTCGTCGCCTTCCCCGACCTCGCCGTCGGGTGCGACGGCCCGGTGATGTCCTGCGTGATCGTTTCGCAGAAGCCGCTGGAGCAGCTGGACGGTGCCCGGGTCGCCCTCGGCTCGACCTCGCGGACGTCCGTACGGCTGGCCCAGCTGCTGCTGGCCGAGAAGATCGGCGTGCGGCCCGACTACTACACCTGCCCGCCCGACCTCGGCGTGATGATGCAGGAGGCGGACGCGGCGGTGCTGATCGGTGACGCCGCGCTGCGCGCCAATCTGCACGACGGGCCGCGGCTGGGCCTGGAGGTCCACGACCTGGGCCAGATGTGGAAGGACTGGACGGGGCTGCCGTTCGTCTTCGCCGTCTGGGCGACCCGGCGTGCGTACCTGGCACGCGAGCCGGAGGTGGTGCAGAAGGTGCACGAGGCGTTCCTGGCCTCGCGCGACGTGTCGCTGGAGGAGGTCGGCAAGGTCGCCGAGCAGGCGGCCCGCTGGGAGACCTTCGACGAGCCCGTCCTGGAGCGCTACTTCACCACGCTCGACTTCCGTTTCGGGCCCGAGCAGCTGCGGGGGGTCACGGAGTTCGCCCGGCGCGTCGGGCCGACGACCGGGTTCCCTGCCGATGTGAAGGTGGAACTGCTCCCGTCGGCGGCCGGGTAGCCGGCCGGGCGGGCCGCGCCGGCGGCCTCCGGAGGAGGCGGACGGGCGGCCGGAACAGGCCGGCCGCCGGGCCGTCACGGCGCTGACCAGGCACGGGTGCCGGGCGGGAGCTGACCGGCGGTGAGGGTGTCGGACCCCTGACGTAGGCTGGTTCAGTTCGTGATGCCCGCCTGTGAAAGGGACGCCCCGGTGACCGAGAACGCCGACCTCCAGTCCGTGCTCGACCGCGCCGCGCAGGGCGGCCGGATCACGCCGCAGGAAGCGCTCGACCTGTACCGCTCCGCCCCGCTGCACGCGCTGGGCAAGGCCGCCGACGCCGCCCGCCGCCGTCGCTACGCGGGCACCGAGCACATCGCGACGTACATCGTCGAGCGCAACATCAACTACACCAATGTGTGTGTGACGGCGTGCAAGTTCTGCGCCTTCTACGCCGCGCCGAAGGACACCGACAAGGGCTGGACCCGCGATCTCGACGACATCCTGCGCCGCTGCGCGGAGACCGTCGAACTCGGCGGCACCCAGATCATGTTCCAGGGCGGCCACCACCCCGACTACGGCGTCGAGTACTACGAGGAGCACTTCTCCGCGATCAAGAAGGCGTACCCCGAGCTGGTCATCCACTCGCTCGGCGCCTCCGAGGTCGAGCACATGGCACGGATCTCCCAGGTGTCCGTCGAGGAGGCGATCCAGCGGATCCACGCCGCGGGGCTCGACTCCTTCGCGGGCGCCGGCGCCGAGCTGCTGCCGGCCCGCCCGCGCAAGGCCATCGCGCCGCTGAAGGAGTCCGGCGAGCGCTGGCTGGAGATCATGGAGGCGGCGCACAACCTGGGCGTGGAGTCGACGTCCACGATGCTGATGGGCACCGGCGAGACCAACGCCGAGCGCATCGAGCACATCCGGATGATCCGCGACGTCCAGGACCGTACGGGCGGCTTCCGCGCCTTCATCCCGTACACCTACCAGCCCGAGAACAACAAGCTGAAGGGCCAGACGCAGGCCACCCTCTTCGAGTACCTGCGCATGATCGCCATCGCCCGGATCTTCCTCGACAACGTCGCGCACATCCAGGGCTCGTGGCTGACCACCGGCAAGGAAGCCGGCCAGCTCTCGCTGCACTACGGCGCGGACGACCTCGGCTCGATCATGCTGGAGGAGAACGTCGTCTCCTCCGCCGGTGCCAAGCACCGCTCCAACCGCATGGAGATCATCGACCTGATCCGCAAGGCGGGCCGGGTCCCGGCCCAGCGCGCCACGACCTACGAGCACCTGGTGGTGCACGACGACCCGGCGAACGACCCGGTCGACGACAAGGCCGTCTCGCATCTGTCCTCGACGGCGCTCGAGGGCGGCACGGCCCATCCGGAGCTGAAGCTCGTCGAGGCCAACTGAGCCCGCGGTGCTGACACTTCACCGCGTGCGCGGTGTCCGGCGCACCCCCGACGGGGCGCCGGCCGCCGGCCACGCGGTGCTCGTCGACGGCGGCCGGATCGCCGCCATCGGGCCGTACGAGGAGCTGCTGGCGGCCCACGGCGACCAGGCGCGGGTGCGGGAGTGGGACGGCGTGCTGACCCCCGGCCGGACCGAACCGGACGCCGCCGCGCTGCTGGAGACCGTCTACCACCCCGACCCCCGCGAGGCCGGGGAGCTGGGGGAGGAGCCGGTCGGCGGCGAGGCGCTCGCCGCGCTCGACATGACCGCGGCACGCTGGGGCGCCGGCGCCCGCCGCGGCCTCCAGCGACTGCTGTCCCTCGGCACGACGGCGCTGACCGGGCCGTTCACCCGGCCCGCGGTCCGCACCGCCGTCCGGCGGTCCGGGCTCGCGGAGCTGCCCGCCGGCCGCGGGCGCACGCTGACCGTCGGCGGGGCTGCCGATTTCGCCGTCTTCGCCGCGGACGGCAGCTGCCTGGCCACGGTGCTGGCCGGCCGTCTCGTGTACCGCCGCCGCTGAAGCAGGCATCCCGCCGCCCGGCCCCGTCGCCCGCCGCCCGGCCCCGCCGCCCGGCCCGGTCGCGGCGCCCGGGCGTGCCCGGTGCGGGCCGGGGACCGGGCACGGTGGACAATGGCCGGGTGACCCGAGCATCCCTGGACAAGCAGCCGCACGAAGTCGCCGCGATGTTCGACGACGTGGCGGCACGGTACGACCTCACCAACGATGTCCTCTCCCTGGGGCAGGCGCGGCTGTGGCGCAAGGAGGTGGAGCGCGCGGTGGCCGCACGCCCCGCCGAGCGGGTGCTCGACCTCGCGGCGGGCACGGGCACCTCCTCGCTGCCGTTCGCCGGGGCCGGTGCGTACGTCGTGCCCTGCGACTTCTCCGTCGGCATGCTGGGTGAGGGCAAGAAGCGCCACCCGTGGCTGCCGTTCACGGCCGGTGACGGCACCCGGCTGCCGTTCGCGGACGGGGTGTTCGACGCCGTCACCATCTCCTTCGGGCTGCGCAACATCCAGGACACCGATGCCGCGCTGGCGGAGCTGTACCGCGTCACCAAGCCCGGCGGACGCCTGGTGATCTGCGAGTTCAGCGAGCCGACGTGGGCACCGTTCCGGACCGTCTACACCGAGTACCTGATGCGCGCGCTGCCGCCGGTCGCCCGCGCGGTCAGCAGCAACCCGGACGCCTACGTCTACCTCGCCGAGTCCATCCGTACCTGGCCGAACCAGCCCGAACTCGCCGCCCGCCTCCAGGGCGTGGGCTGGACCGGGGTGGCCTGGCGCAATCTGACCGGCGGTGTGGTGGCACTGCACCGGGCGGCAAAGCCCGCCACGGACTGACCGAGGGGTGAACGGCGGGGCCGCCGGCGGCGGTTGCCCGTCGGCCCCCGGAGCGGCCGGGATGCCGGCGGCGCACGGGCGGAGCGTGCCCGGCGGCCGCCGCCCAACCCTTCAGGCTCCGCCTACCGGTGCCCCCATAGACTGCACCTGCCGGTGCCGGGCGGCACCCAGAAATCCAGATATCGACTTCCGGGAGACAGCACCGTGACCGAGTCCGCGTCCGTGACCGATTCCGTGACCCAGGCCCGCTCGGAGCACAGCGCGGACGTGATCGTCGTCGGTGCCGGGCCCGCCGGCTCGGCCACCGCCTATCACCTCGCCAAATCCGGTCTGGATGTGCTCCTGCTGGAGAAGACCGCGTTCCCGCGCGAGAAGGTCTGCGGCGACGGGCTGACCCCGCGCGCCACCAAGCAGCTGGTCGCGATGGGGATCGACATCTCCGAGGAAGCGGGCTGGCTGCGCAACAAGGGCCTGCGGATCATCGGCGGCGGCTCCCGCCTCCAGCTCGACTGGCCGGAGCTGGCCTCGTACCCGGACTACGGACTGGTCCGCAAGCGCGACGACTTCGACGAGCAGCTGGCCCGGCAGGCGCAGAAGGCCGGTGCGCGGCTGTACGAGCGCTGCAACGTGGGGGCGCCGATCGTCCACGAGCTGACCGGCCACCTCACCGGCGTGCACGCCAAGCTCGGCGAGGAGAAGACCCCGGTCACCTTCCACGCCCCGCTGGTCGTCGCCGCCGACGGCAACTCCACCCGGCTCTCGCTGGCCATGGGGCTGCACCGGCGCGAGGACCGCCCCATGGGCGTGGCCGTGCGGACGTACTTCACCTCGCCCCGGCACGACGACGACTACCTGGAGTCCTGGCTGGAGCTGTGGGACCGCCGCGGCGCCCAGGACCGGCTGCTGCCCGGCTACGGCTGGATCTTCGGCATGGGCGACGGGACCAGCAACGTCGGCCTCGGCATCCTCAACTCCAGCTCCGCCTTCAAGGAGCTGGACTGGCGCGAGATCCTCAAGGCGTGGTGCGCCTCGATGCCCGCCGACTGGGGCTACACGCCGGAGAACATGACCGGCCCGATCCGCGGCGCCGCGCTCCCGATGGCCTTCAACCGCCAGCCGCACTACACCAAGGGCCTGCTGCTGGTCGGTGACGCCGGCGGGCTGGTCAACCCGTTCAACGGCGAGGGCATCGCCTACGCCATGGAGTCCGGCGCGATCGCCGCCGAGGTGATCACGCAGGCGCACGCCCGCGCCACGTACGCGCAGCGCGAGCTGGCCCTGCAGCGCTACCCGAAGATCCTCAAGGACACCTACGGCGGCTACTACTCCCTGGGCCGCGCCTTCGTGAAGCTCATCGGCAACCCCAAGGTCATGAAGGTCGCGACCCAGCGCGGTCTGACCCACCCGCTGCTGATGCGCTTCACCCTCAAGATGCTCGCCAACCTCACCGACCCCACGGGCGGTGACGCGATGGACCGCATCATCAACGGTCTGAGCAAGGTCGCACCGAAGGCGTGACCCCCGGGCCGGCCGCGGGCGAAGACCCGGCGGCGGCCCCCTGACCAGCGGCGGCGGCCCGGAAGACTCTTCCGGGCCGCCGCCGTCGCCTTCTCCGGCCGGGATCCGTCAGTGCGGCAACGACGGACATCCCGAAGGAGACCCCTGATGAACGCACGGATGAAGAACCCCGCGACGGTCCTCCCCGAGGCCGCGCAGCCGCTGCTCGACGTGGCGAAGGCGACGCGTCAGGGCGGGGTGCCGGAGACGACGCTGGAGCTGGTGCACCTGCGCGCCAGCCAGATCAACGGCTGCAGCTTCTGCGTCGACGGGGGCGTCAAGAGCGCCCGGAAGAACGGGGCGAGCGACGAGCGCCTGTTCGCGGTGGCGGCCTGGCGGGAGGCGCCGTACTTCTCGGCCGCCGAGCGCGCCGCCCTGGCGCTCACCGAGGCGGCCACCCGGCTCGCCGACAGCGCCGACCCGGTGCCGGACACCGTCTGGGACGCCGCAGCCGACCACCACGACGAGCGGCAGCTGGCGGCGAACCTCCTGACGATCGGGGTCACCAACCTCTTCAACCGGCTCAACGCGAGCATCAGGCAGCCGGCGGGCGCGGGCTGGTGACCCGCCGGGGCCGGCCGCGGCGACCGGTGCCCCGGCCGGCCCCGGCGTCATCGGCAATCCGCGTCCCGGCGTCATCGGCGTTCCGGCGTCACCGGGGGCGGACACCGGTGACGCCGGAGCGGAGCAGACCGGTCCGGTCAGCCGACGGGGAGGTGCGCCGGCGCCGGGAGGCGGCGGGCCGGGTCCGGGGCCGGCCGGTGGCGGGACGGGTCGGCCACCCGGTGGGCCGGGGCGGTCAGCCGCTCGGCACCCGCCGGCACCGGCACCGCCGCGAAGATCGCGTTCTGCTGCTCCTGGAGCTCCCGCACCCGCGCGGGCGGGGTGCCCGGCAGCCGCTCCTCCTCGTACAGCTTGTGCGTCTGCAACTGGGCCGCCTTGCTCTCGGGCGTGTGGAACTGGACCTCGAAGAGCTGACCGGAGCGGGGTGCGCGCCAGGCGGAGTTGATCGCCTTGTAGCCGGCGGCCCGGTGCCAGGTGTTGGCCCAGCGGGTGGAGTCGTTGCCCCAGGCCGAGAGCAGGGCGGCCGCGGTGTTCACGCCCTGGCTGTAGTGGCCGGCCGGCCACTGGAGGGTGTAGCGGACCGCGTCGTTGATCAGCGCGAGCGAGGTGTCGACCGACTGCCCCGGCGTCTCGCGCATCCAGGTGGCGACCTTGCGCTTGAGCGAGTCCGGCGACTTCAGCCGCTGGTCGAAGCCGACGAGTTCGGCGTGGCTGATCCGGGCGACGGCGCGGACCTGGGGGCTGATGGAGCGCTCGGCCCGCCGGGCGCGGGCCACGAAGGCGTCCACCTTCCGGTTGTCGGCGGCCTTCAGCCGCAGTCCGTCCTGGTGCCAGCCGCCGTGCGGGCCGGTGGCCGGGGCTCCTGCGGCGTGCGGGGCGGCGGCCGGGGCGGCCGCGGTCGCGGCGGGGACGGCGCCCAGGCCGAGGGCGGTGGCCAGGGCGGCCGCCGTCGCGGCCCGGGAGACGGTCCGGCGGGCGGTGCGGGGGATGTTCATCGGAGCGCGCGTGTCCTCTCGCTGGGGATCCCGCACGACGTCCCGAGGAGGACATCTGCGGCATATGGCGAGAGGTGCAACGTTTCACACCGCCCATCGGTCGCTCTTCGCACGGCCGTTGGGGGGTACCCGGCCGGTTCACGGCGCCGTACGGCGTGAAACGGCCGTCCGGCGGGCGCGGAGGGCCGGCGAGTCCGGGAAGGCCGGAGAAAGGCCGGGGACGGCGCATGGAGCGCCGCACGGGGCGGCGGACGGCATGCCGAAGGACCGTCCCTCCCGAGCGGCAGGAGAGACGGCCCTTGTGCGGCACCAGGGGCGCGGCGGTCCTACAGGACGCGCACCGCGCCGGTCGGCTGGTCGTAGTCGAGCGGGCGCTCGACGATGCCGGTGCTCGGGTTCTGGGCGCCGATGAACTTGCCGCCACCGACGTAGACGCCGACGTGGTAGGCGCTGCCCGCGCTGCCCCAGTACAGGATGTCGCCGACCTGGAGGTTGTCCAGGCCGACCTGGGTGCCGGCGGTGGACTGGTCCTGCGAGACCCGCGGCAGGTCGACGCCGATCTGGCTGAACGCGGCCTGGGTCAGGCCGGAGCAGTCGTACGAGGACGGGCCGCTGGAGCCCAGCACGTACGCCTTGCCGAGCTGCGCCTTGAGGAAGGCGACGAGCGTGGCGGACGAGCCGGTGGCGTTGGTCGGGGCGGACAGGGTGGTCCGCTCCGAGGAGCGCGACGCACGGACCTGCGTGGCCTCCTTGGCCTTGCGGGCCTCCTCGGCCTTCTTCTTGGCCGCGGCCTTGGCCTTCTTCACGGCCTCGGCCTTTGCCTGCTCCGCGGACTTGGCGGCCTTGGAGAGGGCGCTGTCCTGGAGTGCCTGACGCTCGTAGTTGAACGCGACCTGCTGGGCGGTGTCGGCGCTCTTCGCGGCGCTGGTGGCCAGCGCCGTCGTGATCGTCGGCATCTCCTGGGTTTCGGAGACGGGCTTCTCCGCGGCGTTGGCCGGCACCGTGGCGCCGGTCACCGCGAGGGTGAGGAAGCCACCGGTCACTCCGGCACGCAGCGCCCGCGAGGACGCGGAAGGGCGACGGGGCTTCCGGTGGCTGGGTATGAGTGCGTTCGGGGACATGGCAATAACGGGTATCAGGAGCCGCAGGTTGCTGCCAACAAAGGTGCAGTGCGGCACACTTGTCGTGTACGCGGCGAACAAAAGGGACGTTTTGCCTGCCCGTCACACCCGCGACGGGATGTCCGAATTTCGCGATCATGTTCCTACGCATGGCATTTGCTGCTCGATGCGGGTGCGGGGGGCGCCTATCACTTCCCCATCCGCCACGCCAAGGCTTCCCGGACGTCAAGGACTTAGTGCGTGAAATAGCGTGGGATAGGTCACTCTTGAGTGTCCGTTATGTTCCCGTGATCTGACGCCGGCCGCCGCTCGTGAACGAAAGCACGCGGAGGCGATCACGGCGGGGTCACGAGCGGGTCACGTCTACGGGCCGGACTCCACTAGCAGTTGACCGCGCCCAGCGCCAATTTGCCCCTAGCGCGCTTCACTTGATATTGGCAACCCCGCACTGACCAGCGGTAACCCGGGTGAATGTCACCTCTCGTGATCACTCGCGCGCTTCACGTATGAAGATCACCGCTCATCCGACTTCATGATCCTTCGCCGGGTGGTGGAGATCACAAAGGCGTTGGTCATCCCCGTGTCGCAGATCACAGACCGACGGGCATAAGATGCAGGCGGCTCGGGCTTGTGAACTGCCTCACATGTGCACGATCTCCACGGGGCGATCAAGGGCCCGAGCGGACCGCCATCCAGTCATCGTCGACTGAAGGGAGCGAGGACGGTGAACGCTTACGCGCCCATCCTCGTACTGGGAGCCCTCGGGGCAGGCTTTGCGATCTTCTCCGTCGTGATGGCCACCCTCGTCGGGCCCAGGCGTTACAACCGGGCCAAGCTCGAGGCGTACGAATGCGGAATCGAGCCGACGCCACATCCGTCCGGTGGTGGCCGCTTCCCGATCAAGTACTACCTGACGGCGATGCTCTTCATCGTCTTCGACATCGAGATCGTCTTCCTCTATCCCTGGGCCGTCAGCTTCGACGCCCTGGGGCTTTTCGGGCTCGTCGAGATGCTCCTCTTCGCGCTCACCGTCTTCGTCGCCTACGCCTACGTCTGGCGTCGTGGCGGCCTGGAATGGGACTAGGGGGCACACATGGGACTGGAAGAGAAGCTGCCCAGCGGCTTTTTGCTGACCACTGTCGAGCAGGCCGCGGGCTGGGTGCGCAAATCCTCGGTCTTCCCCGCGACCTTCGGGCTGGCCTGCTGCGCCATCGAGATGATGACGACCGGCGCCGGGCGCTATGACCTGGCCCGCTTCGGCATGGAGGTCTTCCGCGGCTCGCCGCGGCAGGCGGACCTGATGATCGTGGCCGGCCGGGTGAGCCAGAAGATGGCGCCCGTGCTGCGGCAGGTCTACGACCAGATGCCGGACCCGAAGTGGGTGATCTCCATGGGGGTTTGTGCCTCTTCGGGCGGCATGTTCAACAACTACGCGATCGTCCAGGGCGTCGACCACATCGTGCCCGTCGACATCTATCTGCCGGGCTGCCCGCCGCGTCCCGAGATGCTGATGGACGCCATTCTCAAGCTGCACCAGAAGATCCAGAACACCAAGCTCGGGGTCAACCAGGAGCAGGCCGCCCGGGAGGCGGAGGAAGCCGCGCTCAAGGCGCTCCCGCTGATCGAGATGAAGGGGCTGCTGCGGTGAGTGAGCAGAAGAACCCCGGGGGTTCCGGCGCGCCGGACGGCGAGAACGGCCGGGACGGCCAGGAAGAAGCCGTGCCCGCGCAGCGCGAGGACACCGGCGAGGTGATCGGCACCCGCCGCGGCATGTTCGGCGCCGACAACGGCGGCGACACCTCCGGCTACGGCGGGCTCGTACGGACCGTGCGGCTGCCCGGCGAGAGCAGCCGGCCCTACGGCGGTCCGGCGGGCACCGAAGGTTTCGGGGAGTTCGACGAGATCGCCGACGAACTGGAGGGCGCCCTCGACGAGCAGGGCCTGGTCCCCGGGAACGTCATCGAGAAGACCGTCGTCGACCGCGCGGAGCTGACCTTCCACATCGAGCGCGGCGCGCTGCCGGCGGTCGCCCGGATCCTGCGCGACGACCCGGCGCTGCGCTTCGAGCTGTGCACGGGCGTGAGCGGGGTGCACTTCCCCGGCGACCGGGGCCGCGAGCTGCACGCCGTCTACCACCTGCGCTCGATCACCCACAACCGGCTGATCCGGCTGGAGGTCGGTGTGCCGGACGCTGACCCGCACGTGCCCTCGCTGGTGGACGTCTATCCGACCAACGACTGGCACGAGCGCGAGACCTACGACTTCTTCGGCATCGTCTTCGACGGCCACCCGGCGCTGACCCGGATCATGATGCCGGACGACTGGCAGGGCTTTCCGCAGCGCAAGGACTACCCGCTCGGCGGCATTCCCGTCGAGTACAAGGGCGCCCAGATCCCGGCTCCCGACCAGCGGAGGTCGTACAGCTGATGACTACTGCACCCCACTCGCACTCCTCGAACGGCCACCGCACGGCGAGCGACTTCGACACCGAGCCGTCGCCCGCCCGGGAGACCACCGAGGGGACCGTCTACAACGTCTCCGGTGGGGACTGGGACGAGATCGCGGCCGCCGCCGTGAAGTCCGACGACGAGCGGATCATCGTCAACATGGGGCCGCAGCACCCCTCCACCCACGGCGTGCTCCGGCTGATCCTGGAGATCGACGGCGAGACCGTCACCGAGGCCCGCTGCGGCATCGGCTATCTGCACACCGGCATCGAGAAGAACCTCGAATTCCGGACCTGGACGCAGGGCACCACCTTCGTCACGAGGATGGATTACCTCACCCCCTTCTTCAACGAGACGGCCTACTGCCTGGCCGTGGAGAAGCTGCTCGGCATCACCGCCGACATCCCCGACCGGGCCACGGTCATCCGCGTCATGCTGATGGAGCTCAACCGGATGTCCTCCCACCTCGTGGCGATCGCCACCGGCGGGATGGAGCTGGGCGCCACCACGATCATGATCTACGGGTTCCGCGACCGTGAGCTCATCCTCGACATCTACGAGCTGATCACCGGCCTGCGGATGAACCACGCGTACATCCGGCCCGGTGGCCTCGCCCAGGACCTGCCGCCCGGGGCGGTCGACCAGGTACGCGAGTTCGTCAAGAAGATGCGGAAGAACATCGGCGAGTACGACAAGCTCGCCACCGGCAATCCCGTCTTCAAGGGCCGGATGGAGGGCATCGGCTATCTCGACCTGGCCGGCTGCATGGCCACCGGCGCCACCGGGCCCATCGTCCGTTCGGCCGGACTGCCGCACGACCTGCGCAAGACGCAGCCGTACTGCGGCTACGAGGACTACGACTTCGAGGTGCCGACCGCCGACACCTGCGACTCCTACGGCCGGTTCCTGATCCGGCTGGAGGAGATGCGCCAGTCGCTGCGGATCGTCGAGCAGTGCCTGGACCGGCTGGCGCCCGGCCCGGTGATGGTCGCGGACAAGAAGATCGCCTGGCCCGCCCAGCTGGCCCTCGGCCCGGACGGCCTGGGCAACTCCCTCGACCACATCAAGAAGATCATGGGCACCTCGATGGAGGCCCTGATCCACCACTTCAAGCTGGTGACCGAGGGCTTCCGGGTCCCGCCGGGGCAGACCTACGCGGCCGTCGAATCGCCCAAGGGCGAGCTGGGCGTGCACGCGGTCAGCGACGGCGGCACCCGCCCCTACCGGGTGCACTTCCGCGACCCGTCCTTCACCAATCTCCAGGCCATGGCGGCGATGTGCGAGGGCGGCCAGGTCGCCGACGTCATCGTCGCCGTCGCGTCCATCGACCCCGTGATGGGAGGCGTCGACCGGTGAACCCCACCGAGGCGAACCACGACGTGCAGCTGGGAATGCCCGCGCTTCCCGCTCCCGACTACCCGGCGGACGTCCGGGCCCGGCTGGAGGCGGACGCCAAGGAGGTGATCGCCCGCTACCCCGGCGCGCGCTCGGCGCTGCTGCCGCTGCTGCACCTCGTCCAGGCCGAGGAGGGGCACGTCACCCGCACCGGCATCCGCTTCTGCGCCGAGCTGCTCGACCTCACCACCGCCGAGGTCACCGCGGTCTCGACCTTCTACTCCATGTACCGCCGCAGGGCGAGCGGCGATTACCAGGTCGGGGTCTGCACCAACACCCTGTGCGCGGTGATGGGCGGCGACGCCATCTTCGAGGACCTCAAGGAGCATCTCGGCGTCGGCAACGGCGAGACCACCGAGGACGGCACGGTCACCCTCGAACACATCGAGTGCAACGCGGCCTGCGACTTCGCCCCGGTCGTGATGGTCAACTGGGAGTTCTTCGACAACCAGACGCCGCAGTCCGCCCGGCGGCTCGTCGACGACCTGCGGGCCGGCCGGAGCGTCGAGCCCACCCGCGGCGCCCCGCTGTGCACCTTCCGGCAGACCTCCCGGATGCTCGCGGGATTCCCCGACGAGCGGCCCGGAGCCGTCCGGGCCACCGGCGGCGCCGGGCCCGCCTCCCTGATCGGGCTGCGCCTGGCCAAGGGCGAGGTCGCCCCGGGCCACGGCGGCGACACCGTCATCGCGCCCCGCACCGCGCGGACCGGCGCCGACGAGGCGCCCGCCGCGGGCCACGGCGACGGCCAGGCACCCCCGGGCCACCCCAGTTCGCACGACGCACCGCACGAGACCTCGGCCTCCGACGAACACCATCCGGCGGGGCCCGCAGCAGAGGAGGGGGAGTGATGACAGTGGCAGCCGAGCACGGGGGCGCCTCCCGGCCCGAGGCCGGCGGTGAGGCAAGCCCCGAAAAGCTCCTGGCCCCGGTCCTGTCCGCCTTCTGGGACCAGCCCGAATCCTGGACGCTGGAGACCTACCGCCGCCACCAGGGCTACGACGGCCTGCGCAGGGCCCTCGCGATGGCCCCGGACGACGTGATCGCCTACGTCAAGGACTCCGGGCTGCGCGGCCGCGGCGGCGCCGGCTTCCCCACCGGGATGAAGTGGCAGTTCATCCCGCAGGGCGACGGCAAACCGCACTACCTCGTGGTCAACGCCGACGAGTCGGAGCCCGGGACCTGCAAGGACATCCCGCTCCTCTTCGCCAACCCGCACTCCCTGATCGAGGGCATCGTGATCGCCTGCCACGCGATCCGCTCGAACCATGCCTTCATCTATCTGCGCGGTGAGGTCGTGCCCGTGCTGCGCCGGCTGCACGAGGCCGTGCGCGAGGCCTATGCGGCGGGCTTCCTCGGGAAGAACATCCTCGGCTCGGGACTCGACCTGGACGTGATCGTGCACGCGGGCGCCGGCGCGTACATCTGCGGTGAGGAAACCGCGCTGCTGGACTCCCTGGAGGGCCGTCGCGGACAGCCCCGGCTGCGTCCTCCCTTCCCGGCGGTGGCGGGCCTCTACGCCTGCCCCACTGTCGTGAACAACGTCGAGTCCATCGCCTCGGTTCCCGCGATCCTGCTGCGGGGCAAGGACTGGTTCCGCTCGATGGGCACCGAGAAGTCCCCGGGCTTCACGCTCTACTCGCTCAGCGGCCACGTCGCCCGCCCCGGCCAGTACGAGGCCCCGCTGGGCATCACGCTGCGCCAGCTGCTGGACATGAGCGGCGGGATGCGCCGCGGCCACCGGCTGAAGTTCTGGACACCGGGCGGCTCCTCGACCCCGATGTTCACCGAGGAGCACCTCGACGTCCCGCTCGACTACGAGGGCGTCGGCGCGGCCGGCTCGATGCTCGGCACCAAGGCGCTCCAGTGCTTCGACGAGACCACCTGCGTGGTCCGCGCGGTCACCCGCTGGACCGAGTTCTACGCGCACGAGTCCTGCGGCAAGTGCACGCCCTGCCGCGAAGGCACCTACTGGCTGGTGCAGTTGCTCCGCGACATCGAGGCCGGCAAGGGCGCGATGGGCGACCTCGACAAGATCGACGACATCGCCGACAACATCAACGGCAAGTCCTTCTGCGCGCTCGGCGACGGCGCCGCCTCGCCGATCTTCTCCTCGCTGAAGTACTTCCGCGAGGAGTACGAGCAGCACATCACCGGCCGGGGCTGCCCCTTCGACCCCGCCAAGTCGACCCTCTGGGGCGACAACGACGCTCACCTGGGGGTGAATGCATGACCGTCACCACAAGTGCTCCCTCGGGGGGCGGCGAGGCGGCGATCCCGCCGGAGGACCTCGTCACCCTGACGATCGACGGCATCCAGATCTCCGTCCCCAAGGGGACGCTGGTCATCCGCGCCGCCGAACTCCTCGGCATCGAGATCCCGCGCTTTTGCGATCACCCGCTGCTGGACCCGGCGGGCGCCTGCCGGCAGTGCATCGTCGAGGTCGAGGGCCAGCGCAAGCCGATGGCCTCCTGCACCATCACCTGCACCGACGGCATGGTCGTCCGCTCGCAGCTGACCTCGCCGGTGGCGGAGAAGGCCCAGCGCGGCGTGATGGAGCTGCTGCTGATCAACCACCCGCTGGACTGCCCGGTCTGCGACAAGGGCGGCGAGTGCCCGCTGCAGAACCAGGCGATGCAGGTCGGCGACCCGGAGTCGCGCTTCGAGGGCAAGAAGCGCACCTTCGCCAAGCCGGTGCCGATCTCCACGCAGGTGCTGCTGGACCGTGAGCGGTGCGTGCTGTGCGCGCGCTGCACCCGCTTCAGCAACCAGATCGCCGGCGACCCGATGATCGAGCTGGTCGAGCGCGGCGCGCTCCAGCAGGTCGGTACGGGGGAGGGCGACCCCTTCCAGTCGTACTTCTCCGGCAACACCATCCAGATCTGCCCGGTGGGCGCGCTCACCTCCGCCGCGTACCGCTTCCGTTCCCGCCCCTTCGACCTGGTCTCCTCGCCGTCGGTGTGCGAACACTGCGCGGGCGGTTGCGCGACACGCACGGACCACCGGCGCGGCAAGGTCCTGCGGCGGCTGGCGGCCAACGACCCCGAGGTCAACGAGGAGTGGATCTGCGACAAGGGGCGGTTCGCCTTCCGCTACGCCCAGCAGCGCGACCGGCTGGAGCACCCCCTGGTGCGCAACCGGGAGTCCGGTGAACTGGAGCCGGCGAGCTGGCCGGCCGCCCTGGCGGCGGCGGCCCGCGGGCTGTCGGCGGCCCGGGGCCGCACCGGCGTGCTGACCGGCGGCCGGCTGACCGTCGAGGACGCCTACGCCTACGCCAAGTTCGCCCGGGTCGCGCTGGACACCCACGACGTCGACTTCCGGGCCCGGGCGCACAGCGCCGAGGAGGCGGACTTCCTGGCCTCCCGGGTCGCCGGACGCGGCCGCGACCTGGACGACGGGCGCCGTGGGCCGGGCGGCGGGCCGGGCGTCACCTACACCACGCTGGAGCAGGCGCCGGCCGTCCTGCTGGCCGGCATCGAGGCCGAGGAGGAGGCCCCCGGTGTCTTCCTGCGGCTGCGCAAGGCCCACCGCAGGAGCGGACAGCGCACCTTCGGGCTGGCGAGCTATGCCTCCCGCGGCCTGATCAAGGCCGGCGGCACGCTGTTGCCGGCCGCGCCCGGCACCGAGACCGAATGGCTGACCGCGCTCTCCCGGGAGGGACTTACGGGCGGGGCCGGACTGGAGGGCGAGGGGCGGGCCGCGGCCGAGGCGCTGCGCGCGGACGGCGCGGTGATCGTCGTCGGCGAGCGGCTGGCCTCGGTGCCCGGCGCGCTGACCGCGGCCGTCGGCGCCGCCACCGCCACCGGCGCCCACCTGGTGTGGATCCCGCGGCGGGCCGGTGAACGCGGCGCCGTCGAGGCCGGTGCGCTGCCCGGTCTGCTGCCCGGCGGCCGGCCGGCCACCGACCCGCGGGCCCGTGACGAGGTCGCCGCCGCCTGGGGCGTGGCCGCGCTGCCGCACCGGCACGGCCGGGACACCGCACAGATCATCGAGGCCGCGGCGACCGGGGAGTTGGGCGCGCTGCTGGTCGGCGGCGTCGAGGTCGCCGACCTGCCGGACCCGGCGCGTGCGCTGACCGCCCTGGACGAGGTCGGCTTCCTGGTCAGCCTGGAGCTGCGGCCCTCGCAGGTCACCGACCGGGCGGATGTGGTCCTGCCGGTGGCGGCCGTCGTGGAGAAGGCCGGCACCTTCCTCAACTGGGAGGGCCGGGCGCGGCTGTTCGAGGCGGCGCTCAAGCCGGACCAGATGACCCGGCGGCAGTCGCAGCCCGACGCCCGGGTGCTGGACATGCTCGCCGACGCCATGGACGTCCATCTGGGGCTGCCGGACCTGCGCTCCGTGCGGCGCGAACTGGACCGCCTGGGCGGCTGGGACGGCCCGTACGCCGGGGAGCCGGCGCAGAGCGCGCGGGCGCTGCCCCGGCCGGACGGCGGCGAGGCCGTTCTCGCCGGCCACCGGCTCCTGCTGGACCGGGGCGTGCTCCAGGAGGGCGACGAGGCGCTGGCCGGTACCCGCCATGCCGCGCTCGCCCGGCTGTCGCCGACCACCGCGCAGGAGACCGGGGTCAAGGACGGCGACCTGCTGGCGGTGACCGGGCCGGCCGGTGCGGTGCACTTGCCGCTCCAGGTCACGCCGATGCCCGACCGGGTGGTGTGGCTGCCGCTGAATTCCACGGGCGGTGGCGTCGCCGCCGATATCGGGGCGCTCCCCGGTGACCTGGTGAAGATCTCCGCCGCCCCGGGTCTGCCGGTGCCGGCCGAGGAGGTGGACGCATGATGCAGCAGCTCGATCAACTCGCCGCCGGCAGCGCGCTGGCCCGCGAGGACCTGTCGATGTTCGGCCACGATCCGTGGTGGCTCGTCGTCATCAAGGCGGTCTTCTGCTTCGCCTTCCTGATGCTGACGGTGCTGTTCTCGATCGTGTGGGAGCGCAAGGTCGTCGCCTGGATGCAGCTGCGCATCGGCCCCAACCGGCACGGCCCCTGGGGCATGCTCCAGTCCCTCGCCGACGGCATCAAGCTGATGCTGAAGGAGGACCTGGTCGTCAAGCGGGCCGACAAGGTGGTCTACGTCCTCGCGCCGGTCGTGGCGGCCATCCCGGCCTTCATGGCGATCGCGGTGATCCCCTTCGGCCCGGCGGGCAACGAGATCTCGATCTTCGGGGTCCGCACCCCGATGCAGCTGACCGACCTGCCGATCGGCATCCTCTACATCCTGGCCACGGCCTCGGTCGGCATCTACGGCATCGTGCTGGCCGGCTGGTCCTCCGGCTCGACCTATCCGCTGCTGGGCGGGCTGCGCTCGTGCGCGCAGATGATCTCGTACGAGATCGCGATGGGGATGTCGTTCGCGGCGGTGTTCCTCTATTCCGGGTCGATGTCGACGTCGACCATCGTGGAGTCCCAGCACAACCGCTGGTACGTCCTGCTGCTGCCGGTGTCCTTCATCATCTACATCGTCGCGATGGTGGGCGAGACCAACCGCGCGCCGTTCGACATGCCGGAGTCCGAGGGCGACCTCGTCGGCGGCTTCAACACCGAGTACTCGTCGATCAAGTTCGCGATGTTCATGCTCGCCGAGTACGTCAACATGGTCACCGTCTCGGCGGTCGCGATCACCCTCTTCCTAGGCGGCTGGCGGGCGCCCTGGCCCGTCTCCACCTTCTGGGAGGGCGCCAACCACGGCTGGTGGCCGCTGCTCTGGTTCACCCTCAAGGTGCAGCTGCTGCTGTTCTTCTTCATCTGGCTGCGCGGCACCCTTCCCCGGGTGCGCTACGACCAGTTCATGAAGCTGGGCTGGAAGGTCCTCATCCCGGTCTCGCTGGTCTGGCTGATGCTGGTCGCCACGGTCCGGGCGCTGAAGAACGAGGGCTACAACTTCTCGCAGATCGTGCTGTACGTCGCCGGCGGCGCCGTCGCACTGCTGCTGATCTCCCTGCTCGTCGACTTCTTCCGGCGCGGTGAGGCGGCGGAGGAGGCCGACGGCGACGAGGCCTTCGACCCGATGGCCGGCGGGTTCCCGGTGCCGCCACTGCCGGGCCAGGAGCTGCCACCGGTGCCCCGCCGACGGCCGCGCGGCGAGCGGGAGTTGATTGTCAGTGGCGGGGTGGACACTGTCAGTGACGGAAATGCACACGACGGAAAGGGGGGCGACGGTGCCTGAGTTCCAGAACCCCGTGGCCGGCTTCGGCGTGACCTTTAAGGCCATGTTCAAGAAGCGGCTGACCGAGCAGTACCCGGAGGAGAAGAAGCCGACGGCGCCGCGCTTCCACGGCCGCCACCAGCTCAACCGCCATCCGGACGGGCTGGAGAAGTGCATCGGCTGCGAGCTGTGCGCCTGGGCCTGCCCGGCGGACGCGATCTATGTCGAGGGCGCGGACAACACCGACGAGGAGCGCTACTCCCCGGGCGAGCGCTACGGCCGCGTCTACCAGATCAACTATCTGCGCTGCATCCTGTGCGGCCTGTGCGTCGAGGCCTGCCCGACCCGCGCCCTGACCATGACCAACGAGTACGAACTCGCCGACCGGTCCCGCGCCTCCCTCATCTACACCAAGGAGGAGCTGCTCGCGGGCCTGGAGGACACGATGGTCGACACCCCGCATGCGATCTTCCCCGGCATGACGGAGAAGGACTACTACAAGGGCCTGGTGACCGAGGCCGCCCCGGGCGCGGTCCGTCAGGTCGCGCACTCCAAGGGCGAGAAGCCGGAGCCGGAGTCCGACGGTAAGGGGGCGACGGCATGACCGCACTGGCCGCCGCGGCCTCCGTGACCTCCACGGGCGAGGCCGTGCAGTTCTGGATCCTGGGCACCGTCGCCGTCGCCGGCGCGCTGTGCACGATCCTGATGAGGCGGGCGGTGCACAGCGCCCTCTCGCTCGCCGGGACCATGATCGTCCTGGCGGTCTTCTACCTCGCCAACGGCGCGTACTTCCTCGGTGTCGTGCAGATCGTCGTCTACACCGGCGCGATCATGATGCTGTTCCTGTTCGTCGTCATGCTCGTCGGTGTCACGGCCGCGGACTCCCTCAAGGAGACGCTCAAGGGCCAGCGGTGGCTCGCCGCCGGCCTGGGCATCGGCTTCGGCATCCTGCTGATCGCCGGCATCGGCAATGCCTCGCTCAAGGAGTTCAACGGCCTGGGCGAGGCCAACGCCGGCGGCAATGTGCAGGGCCTGGCGGCGCTCATCTTCACCAAGTACGTCTTCGCCTTCGAAATCACCGGCGCACTGCTGATCACGGCGGCCGTCGGCGCGATGGTGCTCACCCACCGGGAGCGCACGGAGCGCGCCAGGACCCAGCGCGAGCAGTCCGAGGCGCGGGTGCGCGAGGGCAAGCAGGTGCCGCCGCTGCCCGCCCCCGGTGTCTACGCCCGGCACAACGCCGTGGACATCCCGGGCCTGCTGCCGGACGGCACCACCTCCGAGCTGAGTGTCAGCCCGACGCTGCGCGAGCGGGGCCAGGTCCGCGACGTCTCCGGTGAATCGCTCGCCGAGCTGAGGGCGCTGGAGCGGCGCTCCGAGGACTGGCTGGGCCGGAGCCCCGGGAACGAGGCCGCGGAGCCGCCGCCCGGCGGGCCGGCGCCGAGGGAGCACAAGGAGGGGGCCAAGAAATGAATCCGGTCTACTACCTCTATCTCGCCGCCCTGTTGTTCACCATCGGCGCGGCCGGGGTGCTGATCAGGCGGAACGCCATCGTGGTGTTCATGTGCATCGAGCTGATGCTCAACGCCTGCAACCTCGCCTTCGTCACCTTCTCGCGGATGCACGGGAATCTGGACGGCCAGATCATCGCCTTCTTCACCATGGTCGTCGCGGCGGCCGAGGTCGTGGTCGGCCTGGCCATCATCGTGTCGATCTTCCGCACCCGTCATACGGCCTCGGTCGACGACGCCAGCCTGATGAAGCTGTAAGGGGTCGCACAAAGTGGAGAACTTGATCGCGCTGCTTGTCGCGGCACCGCTGGTCGGTGCGGCCCTGCTGCTGTGCGGCGGCACACGACTCGACCGCGCCGGCCATCTGATCGGCACGCTGTTCTCGGTGGCGTCGTTCGCCCTCGGGGTGGTGCTCTTCGCCGACATGCTCGGCAAGGGGGCCGGGGACCGTGCCCTGCATCAGCAGCTGTTCAGCTGGATCCCGGTCGGCGGCTTCCGCGCCGACATCGCCTTCCAGCTCGACCAGCTGTCGATGACCTTCGTCCTGCTGATCACGGGTGTCGGATCGCTGATCCACATCTACTCGATCGGCTACATGGAGCACGACGAGCGGCGCCGCCGCTTCTTCGGCTACCTCAATCTCTTCCTCGCGGCGATGCTGCTGCTCGTCCTCGCCGACAACTACCTCCTGCTGTACGCCGGCTGGGAGGGCGTCGGCCTCGCCTCGTACCTCCTCATCGGCTTCTGGCAGCACAAGCCCAGCGCGGCCACCGCCGCCAAGAAGGCGTTCCTGGTCAACCGCGTCGGCGACATGGGCCTGTCCATCGCGATCATGCTGATGTTCACGACGTTCGGGACCTTCGCCTTCGGCCCGGTGTTCGCCGCCACCGGCCGCACCGGCCAGGGCACGCTGACCGCCCTGGGGCTGCTGTTGCTGCTGGCGGCCTGCGGCAAGTCGGCACAGGTGCCGCTGCAGTCCTGGCTCGGTGACGCGATGGAGGGCCCGACCCCGGTCTCGGCCCTGATCCACGCCGCCACGATGGTCACCGCCGGCGTGTATCTGATCACCCGCTCCGGGGCGATCTTCAACGCCGCGCCGACCGCCCAGCTGGCGGTCGTCGTGGTGGGCGCGGTCACCCTCCTCTTCGGTGCGATCGTCGGTTGTGCCAAGGACGACATCAAGAAGGCGCTGGCCGGCTCGACGATGTCGCAGATCGGGTACATGATCCTGGCCGCCGGGCTCGGCCCGATCGGCTACGCCTTCGCGATCATGCATCTGGTCACCCACGGCTTCTTCAAGGCGGGCCTCTTCCTCGGCGCCGGTTCCGTGATGCACGGGATGAACGACGAGGTGGACATGCGCCGTTACGGCGGTCTGCGGAAATACATGCCGGTCACCTTCGTCACCTTCGGCCTCGGCTATCTGGCGATCATCGGCTTCCCCGGGCTGTCCGGCTTCTTCTCCAAGGACAAGATCATCGAGGCGGCGTTCGCCCGGGGCGGCACCGAGGGCTGGATCCTCGGCGGCGCGGCCCTCCTCGGCGCCGCGATCACCGCCTTCTACATGACCCGGGTGATGCTGATGACCTTCTTCGGGGAGAAGCGCTGGGACCCGGCCGAGGTGCATCCGCACGAGTCGCCCAAGGTCATGACGCTCCCGATGATCGTGCTCGCCTTCGGCTCGGTCTTCGCCGGCGGGCTGTTCAGCATCAACGAGGCGTTCGTGAAGTGGCTGGAGCCGGTCACCTCGTTCGCCCACGGCCACTCCCCGGTCAGCGCCACCACCGTCACCGCCGCCACCATGGTGGTGCTGGTCATCGGGGTCGGCATCGCCTGGGGGATGTACGGCCGCAAGCCCGTCCCGGCGCTCGCCCCGCGCGGTTCGCTGCTCACCCGGGCCGCCCGCCGCGATCTGCTCCAGGACGACTTCAACCACGTCGTGTTCGTCCGCGGTGGCGAGGAACTCACCGGCACCCTCGTCCGGCTCGACCGCTCCGTGGTGGACGGCGCGGTCAACGGCACGGCGGCCGCGATGGGCGGGCTCTCCGGGCTGCTGCGGCAGTTGCAGACCGGGTTCGTGCGTTCCTACGCGGTCCAGATGCTGGGCGGCGCCGCCGTTCTCGTCGCCGCGACCCTGCTGATGAGGGGTGTCTGAGCCATGTCGTTTCCCCTGCTGACGGTGGTGGCCGCGGTGCCGGCGGCCGGTGCGCTCGCCACCGCCGCGCTGCCCGCCGCCAGGCGCACCGCGGCCAAGTGGCTCGCGCTGCTGGTCTCGGTGGTCACCTTCGCGCTGGCGCTGGTGGTCGCGTTCCGCTTCGACCCCGGCTCCAAGAGCCCCTATCAGTTCACCGAATCGCACGCCTGGATCAGCGACTTCGGCGTCCGCTACGCACTCGGCGTGGACGGCATCGCGGTCGCCCTGATCGCCCTGACCACCCTGCTGATCCCCTTCATCATCCTGGCCGGCTGGCATGACGCCGACCCTTCCCCAAGCTCTCAGCTCCGTTCGAGCAGGGGAGGCCCCAATGAAGAGGCCACGCCCAACTATCACTGGAGGCCCACCCAGGGCTTCTTCGCGCTGATCCTGGCCGTCGAGGCGATGGTGGTGATCTCCTTCGAGGCCACCGACGTCTTCGTCTTCTACCTCTTCTTCGAAGCCATGCTGATCCCGATGTACTTCCTCATCGGCGGCTTCGGGGACCGGGCCGGCGGCGACGACGAGGACGGGGCCGCGCGCCGGCGCTCGTACGCCGCGGTGAAGTTCCTCCTCTACAACCTCGCCGGCGGGCTGATCATGCTGGCCGCGGTGATCGGGCTCTACGCCGTCACCGCCGACCAGCTCGGCAGCGGCACCTTCTCGCTCCAGCAGATCGTCGAGGCCCGGGCGGCCGGCCGGCTGCACATCGGCACCGGCACCGAGCGGCTGCTCTTCCTCGGCTTCTTCTTCGCCTTCGCGGTGAAGGCGCCGCTGTGGCCGCTGCACACCTGGCTGCCCGGCGCCATGGGCGAGTCCACCTCGCCGGTCGCGGTGCTCATCACCGCGGTGGTCGACAAGGTCGGCACCTTCGCGATGCTCCGCTTCTGCCTCCAGCTCTTCCCCGAGGCCAGCAGCTGGGCGACGCCCGTGATCCTGGTGCTCGCGCTGATCAGCGTGCTCTACGGCGCGCTGCTGGCGGTCGCCCAGCGGGACATCAAGCGTCTGATCGCCTACGCCTCGATCTCGCACTTCGGCTTCATCATCCTGGGCATCTTCGCAATGACCTCCCAGGGCCAGGGCGGCGCGACGCTCTACATGGTCAACCACGGCATCTCGACCGCCGCGCTGATGCTGGTGGCCGGCTTCCTGATCAGCCGCCGCGGCTCCCGGCTCATCGCGGACTACGGCGGCGTCCAGAAGGTCGCCCCGATCCTCGCCGGCACCTTCCTCATCGGCGGTCTGGCCACCCTCTCGCTGCCCGGCCTGGCACCGTTCGTCAGCGAATTCCTGGTCCTGGTCGGCACGTTCAGCCGCTATCCGGTGATCGGCATCATCGCCACCCTCGGCATCGTGCTCGCCGCGCTGTACGTCCTCGTCCTCTACCAGCGGACGATGACCGGGCCGGTGAAGCCCCAGGTGAGCGGCCTGCCCGACCTCCGGGTGCGGGAGCTGGTCGTGGTGGCGCCGCTGATCGCGCTGCTGCTCTTCCTCGGGGTGTACCCCAAGCCGCTGACCGACCTGGTCAATCCGGCGGTCGACCACACCCTGTCCGTCGTGGACAAGAAGGATCCCAAGCCCACTGTGCAGGTGGACGCCGTGCCCGGCGGAGGCCGGCACGGCCACGCCGTGCGTGATCAAGACGTGGAGGCCGCGAAGTGAGTTCCGTGGCAAGTGTCCACAGCCTGTGGACGGTGGCGGCCGGCGCGCCGGGCAAGATCCCGGCACCGCACATCGAGTACACCGAGCTGTCGCCGACGCTGATCGTCCTCGGCGCGGCGGTGATCGGCATCCTGATCGAGGCGCTGGTCCCGCGCCGCAACCGCTACTACTCCCAGCTGCTGCTGTCGCTGGTGGCGCTGGCCGCCGCGTTCGCCGCGGTGATCGGCCTGGCGGCCGGCGGCTTCGGCTCGTCCAAGGCGCACATCGCCGCGATGGGCGCCGTCGCCGTCGACGGTCCCGCGCTGTTCCTCCAGGGCACGATCCTGCTGGTGTCCCTGATCGCCGTCTTCACCTTCGCCGAGCGCCGGCTCGAACCCGCGGCGCACGGCGAGGGCGCAGCCGCCCGGACGAAGGCGGGGGCCCGGGGGCGGGTGGACTCCTTCGCCGCCGAGCCCGCGGCCGTCCCCGGGAGCGCGGCCGAACAGGCCGCGGTCAAGGCCGGGTTCACCACCACCGAGGTCTTCCCGATCCTGCTCTTCGCGGTCGGCGGCATGCTGATCTTCCCGGCGGCCAACGACCTGCTGACGCTGTTCATCGCGCTGGAGGTCTTCTCCCTCCCGCTGTACCTCCTGTGTGCGCTGGCCCGCCGCCAGCGGCTGCTGTCCCAGGAGGCCGCGGTGAAGTACTTCCTCCTCGGCGCCTTCTCCTCGGCCTTCCTGCTGTTCGGCGTGGCCCTGCTCTACGGCTACGCGGGCACGGTGACCTACGCCGGGATCGCCGAGGTGGTCTCGGACGGCGCCAAGCAGATCGATCCGGCGCTGGCCGGCACGATGGGCAATGACGCCCTGCTGCTGATCGGCGCGGCACTGGTGCTGATGGGGCTGCTGTTCAAGGTCGGCGCGGTCCCGTTCCACATGTGGACCCCGGACGTCTACCAGGGCTCCCCGACCCCGGTCACCGGGTTCATGGCGGCCGCCACCAAGGTCGCCGCCTTCGGCGCGCTGCTGCGCCTGCTGTACGTCGTCCTGCCGGGCCTGCGCTGGGACTGGCGGCCGGTGATGTGGGGCGTCGCGATCCTCACGATGCTGGGCGGGGCGATCGTCGCCATCACCCAGACCGACATCAAGCGGCTGCTGGCGTACTCCTCCATCGCGCATGCCGGCTTCCTCCTCGCCGGTGTCGTCGCCACCAGCGAGGACGGCGTCTCCTCGGTGCTCTTCTACCTCGGCGCCTACTCCTTCGTGACGCTCGGCGCCTTCGCCGTGGTCACGCTGGTGCGGGACGCCGGCGGCGAGGCCACCGCGCTGTCCAAGTGGGCCGGGCTCGGGCGGCGTTCGCCGCTGGTGGCCGCGGTCTTCGCGGTGTTCCTGCTGGCCTTCGCCGGCATCCCGCTGACCTCCGGGTTCGCCGGGAAGTTCGCGGTCTTCAAGGCGGCGGCGCAGAGTGGCGCGGGCTGGCTGGTGGTGGTCGGTGTGCTCTCCTCCGCCATCGCCGCGTTCTTCTACATCCGCGTCATCGTGCTGATGTTCTTCAACGAGCCGAAGGCGGACGGCCCGACCGTCGCGGTGCCCAGCCCGCTGACGACCACCGCGATCGCCATCGGGGTGACCGCCACCCTGGTGCTCGGCCTGGCGCCGCAGTATTTCCTCGATCTGGCCGGCCAGGCCTCGGTCTTCGTGCGCTGAGCACAGTGGCCCGGCGGCACGGCGACGGCCGCCGTCCGGAACCCTCGGGGGGCTCCGGGCGGCGGCCGTCGCCGTGCGGCGCGCAGGTCAGCTCTTGGGCATCTGGCTCGGCAGCTGCGGCATGTCCGGGATCTTCACGCTGCCGTCGCCGGACTTGGTGTACTTCTCGGTGGGGCCGTTCTTCCAGTCGACGGTCAGGGTCTTGCCGTCCGTGCCGGGCTTGAGGGTGCCCATGGTGCGGGTGGTGTCCCCGTCGGTGCACTTGAGGGCGGCCATGGCCATCCCGCCCATCTCCTGGACCTTGCCCAGGCAGGCGGCCTGGTGCCCGTTGCTGAAGGCGACGGTGCCCTGGCTGATCACGAGGACCAGCGGCTTGGCGGCCGAACCGGACTTCCAGGCCCCCTCGACCGCGCCGGCGCCCGCGGACTTGCCGCCGCTTCCCGGAGTCGACGGCGCATCCTGCGGCGCCTTGCTCGGCTTGCTGTCGCTGCCGGTGTCGCCGCTGCTTCCGCAGCCGCTGAGCAGCATCGCGGCGATGGCGGCCGCCCCGGCGATCTGCGCTGCCTTGCGCACGTACGTCTCCTAGGTCGTGGGTCAGGGTGACGTGAGGCTAACAGCGGCCCCGGCGGCCCTTCGAGCCGTGCGCACGATTGCGGCGGCGCCGGTACGGAGTTGGTGTGGGGCTGTGACGTGGAGGTGGACGGAAGGGGAGAAACGGGAGAGGGGGCGGCACCCGGAAGAGGGCGGCCCCGGGACGTCAGCTCCCGTCCGCTGCCGACTTGTCCGCCCGGACCGCGCGCCCGACCGCCTGCGCCGTCCAGATCTCCTGCGCGAAGTGCTTCATCGCCCGGCGTGCGGTGCGGTGGTCGCGGCCGGGCAGGACCGTGCGGTCCAGGCCGGCCGCCGAGACCAGCGCGCCGAGCAGCCGGCCGCGGCGGTCCGGGAACCCCGCGGCCGCCGCGGCCACGAAGCGTTCCCGGGCCGGGCCGAGGAGGTCGACCGCCCCGGCCGGGAACCGCTCGTACCGGAAGAGCCCCGGCGCCCGCCGGGGCTCCCTGCGCAGTGCGCCGCGCTCCACCAGCCGCCGCAGGCACAGCTCCTGGACCGGCCGGCCGGAGCGCTGCACCCAGCGCTCTGCCGCCACGCCCCGGCGCTGCTTGGCGGGCACCGGCAGGGCCGCCGGCGCGCCGTCCGGCACCGGATCGCCCGGCGGCAGCGGATTGACCACCGTGATCCGGTTGCCGCGTTCCCCGGCGATCCGCCCCGCCTCCGCCAGCTCGGCCAGCGCCGCGCCGGCCGGCCCCCACCGCAGATACCGGGCGTTGGCCAGGGGCCGGCCGCGCGCCGGGTCGTGGGCGAGCAGCAGCAGCTCCTCGGCGACGGTGAGCGGCGCCGCGGTCATCCCGCGGGCAGGATGCGGCCGGTGACCTCGCCCAGCCCGATCCGGGACCCGTCGGGGCCGGGCGCCCAGGCGGTGAGGGTGACCTCGTCGCCGTCCTGGAGCCAGGGGCCCTTGCCGCGGGTGAGTTCGAGCAGGCAGCCGAGCTGGTCGGGGTCGGGCCCGGAGACCGTGCCGGAGGCGAACAGGTCGCCGGTGCGCAGCGAGGCGCCGTTGACCGTCATGTGGGCGAGCTGCTGGGCCGCCGTCCAGTACATGGCCGAGAAGGGCGGCCGGGAGACGGTCTCGCCGTTGATCCGCACCTCGATCCGCAGGTCGAGGCCGCCCGGCTCGGCCGCCGTGTCGTCGAGGTAGGGCAGCAGCGGGAAGTCCCGGGCGGGCGGCGGCGTACGGGCCTCGTCCAGGGCGTCGAGCGGGGTGATCCAGGCGGAGACGGAGGTGGCGAAGGACTTGCCGAGGAACGGGCCGAGCGGCACGTACTCCCAGGCCTGGATGTCGCGGGCGGACCAGTCGTTGACCAGGCAGACGCCGAAGACGTGCTCCCGGAAGGAGCCGAGGCCCACGGGCTCGTGGAGCGTGGAGGGCGTGCCGACGACGAAGCCGACCTCGGCCTCGATGTCGAGCCGGAGGGACGGGCCGAAGGACGGCAGCTCGTCCTCGGGGGCCTTGCGCTGGCCCTGCGGCCGGACGACCGGGGTGCCGGTGGCGACGACGGTGCCCGCCCGGCCGTGGTAGCCGATCGGCAGATGCTTCCAGTTGGGGGGCAGCGCCGCGCTGTCAGGGCGGAAGATCCGGCCGACGTTGGTGGCGTGGTGCTCGCTGGAGTAGAAGTCGACGTAGTCGGCGACCTCGAAGGGGAGGTGCAGGGTGACCTCGTCCAACGGGTGGAACAGCGGCGCCACTTCGCCGCGGTGCGCGGGGTCGGTCACCGCACTGCGGACGGCCGCGCGGATCTGCTGCCAGACGGGCCGGCCTGCCGCGAGCAGCGGGTTGAGGGTCGGCGCCGCGAGGAGTTCGGCGTGCGGGCGGATGGCGGCGGGCAGGGCGCTCGGCAGCGCGCTCAGGTCCAGCACCCGGTCGCCGTAGCGGACGCCGATCCGGCGCCGGTCGGGGGCGTCGGCGGTGCTGAAGACGCCGTAGGGGAGGTTGTGCGGGCCGAAGGGATCGCCTTCCGCCAGGTCGAACGGGCTCTGCTCGGGCATGGACAGCTCCTCGCGTGCGTCGTCGCCGGTGGGCGGCCGGGCCCGGTGGCCCGCGGGCCGTGGGGCCCGTTGATCAGAGTACGGCCGGGCACCCGCCGCCGGGGCGGTTGGGGCGCGACGGCGCAGATGCGTAGGAAGAGCGGGGCTCATCGCGCCGTTCGTCGCGCCCCGCGCCTCGGCAATGTCCGGAAAAGCCTTGCTGCACTGCGCAATTCGGGCCTAGCTTCCTTTCCTGGCGCGGGCCGGGGAGGGACCGTGCCGTTGGGGGGACACGTGGTTCGCAGTGGCGCACGGCTCGCGGTCGACCGGAGCGTTCCGGGGCTGATCGTGAAGATCGGCTCCTACCCCCTGCACCACGGCGGTGTGGGGGCGATCCGCACGCTGGGGCGGCTCGGGGTGCCCATGTACGCCGTCACGGAGGACCGCTGGACGCCCGCAGCCGCCTCCCGCTACCTCCGCGGCCGCTTCGTGTGGCCCACCACCGGGCGCGAGGAGCCGGAGCGCCTGGTGGCGGGGCTGCTGCGGATCGGGCGGCGGATCGGCCGGCCGGCGCTGCTGATACCCACCGACGAAGAGGCGGCGGTGCTGACGGCCGAACACGCCGAGGCGCTCGCCGGGTCGTTCCTCTTCGCCCGCCCGGCCCCCGGGCTGCCGCGGCGGCTGGCCAGCAAGCAGGGGCTGCACGAGCTGTGCACCACCCACGGGGTGCCCTCGCCGGCCGCCGTCTTCCCCGGCTCGTACGCGGACATCGAGGCGTACGCGGGGCGGGCGCGCTTCCCGGTGGTGGCCAAGAACCGCGAGGCGTTCGTCCGCCGCGCGCGGCCCGCCGTCACGGGCACGACCCGGATCGCCGGGCCGCGGCAGCTGCTGGACCTGGCGCGGGACTGGGGCCCGCGCCCCGGAGTGATCCTCCAGGAGTACCTGCCGCAAGAGCACGCCGAGGACTGGGTCGTGCACGGCTGCTTCGCCGCCGACGGCGCGCCGCTGGCGCTGTTCACCGGCGTCAAGGTGCGCTCCTGGCCGCCGCATGCCGGCATGACGGCCTGCGCCCATGTCGCCGACAACCCCGAACTCGCCCGGATGAGCGCCCGGTTCATCCGCCGTATCGGCTTCGCCGGCATCGCCGACCTGGACTGGCGCCTGGACCGCCGCGACGGCCGGTACAAGCTGCTGGACTTCAACCCGCGGATGGGCGCGCAGTTCCGGCTCTTCGAGAACACGGCGGGGGTGGACGTGGTCCGCGCCCAGCATCTGGCGCTCACCGGGCGCCCCGTCCCCGAGGGCGCCCAGCGCCCCGGGCACCGCTTCGTCGTCGAGAACGTCGATCTGCCCGCGCGCTGGGCGTACCGGCGCGGCGGCCGCCGCCCCCCGCACGCCCCGGCGCCGGCCGCCGGTACCGAGCTCGCGTGGTTCGCCGGCGATGACCCGCTGCCGTTCCTGACGATGCTCGCGCGCTCCGCCGGGCCGGGCGCCAGACATCTGATGCAGCTGCGGCGGGCGGGCCGCCGGGCGGGTGCCCAGGCACCGATCGAGCAAGGGGAGGGACCGAATTGAGCACTCCGGTAGCGGTGATCGGGGCCGGGCCGTACGGCCTGTCGACGGCCGCGCACTTACGGGCGCGCGGCCTGCCGGTGCGGGTCTTCGGGCAGCCGATGGTGAGCTGGCGGGAGCAGATGCCCGCGGGCATGCTGCTCAAGTCGACGCCCGCGGCGTCCGGCATCGACGCCCCGCAGCCCGGCCACGGCCTCGCGGACTTCTGCGCGGCGACGGGGGAGGGGCCGTTCGCTTCGGACTGGGACCTGGTCCCCGTCGAGGCCTTCGTGCGGTACGGGCAGTGGGTGCAGCGGCGGCTGGTCCCCGACCTGGAGCAGGTCCGGGTGGTCTCGGCCGACCGGCGGGCCGACGGCTTCGAGCTGAAACTGGACAGCGGGGAGCAGGTCGGGGCGCGGGCGGTGGTCGTCGCCACGGGGCTGAGCGGGCTGGCGCACCTGCCGCCGGAGCTGGCCGCCGCGATCCCCGACGGCCCGTCCGCCACCGGACCGGTCTCGCACAGCTCGCAACACCACGACCTGTCCGCGCTGGCCGGCCGGTCGGTGGCCGTGATCGGCGCCGGGCAGTCGGCGCTGGAGAGCGCGGTGCTGCTGGCCGAGGCGGGGGCGGAGTCGGTGCGCGTGGTGGCGCGCGGCCCGGCCGCGGTGGGCTTCGGGGTGCCGCCGGACCGGCAGCCCCGCCTGCGGCCGTCCTCGCCGTTCGGCAACGCCTGGTCGCTGCACGCGCTGTCGTACCACGCGGGCGCCTTCCGCCGGCTGCCGGTGCCCGCCCGGCGCTATCTGGTGCGCCGGGTGCTCGGCCCGCTGGGGGCGTGGTGGCTGCGGGACCGCTTCAGCGGCCGGGTGCAGGTCACGCAGGGGCGGCGGATCGTGCGGGCCACGGTGCGCGAGGGCCGTCCGGTGCTGGCGCTGCGCGGCGCCGACGGGCAGGGCGGGGAGCTGGCCGCCGATCATGTGCTGGCCGCGACCGGCTACCGGATGGACCTGGCGGCGCTGGACTTCCTGGGCCAGGGGCTGCGCACCGAGATCGTGACGCGGGCCGGCGGGCCGCTGCTGGACGCCGGCTTCCGCTCGTCGGTGCCGGGGCTGTATTTCACGGGGCTGCCGGCGGCCGCCTCGTTCGGGCCGGTGATGCGCTTCGTGTGCGGCACCGACTTCGCCTCGCCGCGGCTGGCACGGGCCCTGGCACGGGCGTACGGGTGAGCCGGGGGCCCCGGGCGGACGGCCCGGGGCCCGCGACGGCGACGGGGCGGGAGCGGTCCCGGGATGGCCGAAAACGGCAGGCCGCCCGCCGGTATTCGGCTCTCCCGTCACGGCGGTGACGGCGGCGGGCGGGGACCGCGCGCGGGCCCCGCCGACCCCCGCGCTCCCGCCCCGCGCGCACGTCAACAGGCGGGGCCCCACGCACCTGCGAGGGGGGTGCGGTGCTTCCCGGGCGGTTCGGGGGGCGGGCGCTCACGGTGATCGAACTGCGACCGGATACGCTGGCCAACGGTGGAGACAGCGACAGATCGACATTCAGTTTGATCGTCAGCAGACAGGAGTACCCCTCGTGACCGTCGTCGGGCCCTTCGGGCTGAGCGTGCGGGACCAGGCTCTTGAGGCCGATGTCCAGGCCGGGTTGGCGGCTGTCGAGGAGGGCCTGCTGGAGGCCACCAAGAGCGACGTGCCGTTCATCACCGGATCCGCGCAGCATCTCGTGCGCGCGGGCGGCAAGCGGTTCCGGCCGCTGCTGGTGATGCTGGCCGCGCAATTCGGTGACCCCTACAGCCCCGGCGTGGTGCCCTCCGCGGTGGTGGTGGAGCTCACGCACCTGGCGACGCTCTACCACGACGACGTGATGGACGAGGCGGACGTGCGCCGCGGCGTGGCCAGCGCCAACGCCCGCTGGGGCAACTCCGTCGCGGTGCTGACCGGCGACTTCCTGTTCGCCCGCGCCTCGCACATCCTCGCCGACCTCGGACCGGACGCGGTCCGCATCCAGGCCGAGGCGTTCGAGCGTCTGGTGACCGGCCAGATCCTGGAGACCGCCGGACCGCGCGACGGCCGCGACCCCATCGACCACTACCTGGACGTCCTCGCGGGCAAGACCGGCTCGCTGGTCGCGGTCGCGGGGCGGTTCGGCGCGATGATGTCGGGCGCCGACGAGTCGACCGTCAACATCCTCACCCAGTACGGCGAGCGGCTGGGCACCGCCTTCCAGTTGGCCGACGACGTCCTGGACATCGCCAGCGACTCGCACGAGTCGGGCAAGACGCCCGGCACGGACCTGCGCGAGGGCATCCCGACGCTGCCCGTACTGCGCCTGCGGGCACGGGCCGAGAGCGCCTCCGGCACGGCCGAGGACCGCGCGCTGGCCGAGCTGCTGGCCGGCGACCTCACCGACGACGCCCGGCACGCCGAGGCGCTGGCCGGGCTGCGCGCCCACCCGGCGCTCGAAGAGGCCCGGAGGGACACCGTCCGCCACGCCGAGGAGGCGCGCGCCTCGCTGGCGCCGCTGCCGGCCTGCACGGCCAAGGCGGCCCTCGAAGGCCTCTGCGACGCGGTCGTGCACCGGGCGGGCTGAGCCCGTTCCCGGGGCCGCCCCCGAGGCCCGTTGTGCCATCCCCTAGGGAGCGATCAGACTCCCGGCGTACGGAGTTCCCGCGTGAGGTGACCCGGTGTCATACCTCAGCAGTACGACAAGTTGCTCCCGCGGGCTGACGTGTGGCGCCGGACGATTTGGTGAGATGGAAACCACCAGAGCGCGGCGGACGGGCCACAATGAGCCCAGGGGTGGACGAGTGGACAGCGCAACAACCGCCGCATACGACGGAGGTAGGGCAGATGCCACGCAACGAACCGACAGAGGGCACCGACGGCTGGGACGGGGAGGGCTCCGCCAGGCGTCGTAAGGCGGCGCGGTATGCCGTGCCGGTCGCGGTGGGGGCGGTGGCGGCGGCCACGATCGGGCTGGTCCCGGCGTTCGCCGGCTCGGGCTCCCCGGACCTGCCGAAGATCTCGGCGCAGGACCTGATAGCCAAAATGGCCAAGTCGGACGTCCAGCAGCTCTCCGGCACGGTCAAGGTCAGCACCGACCTCGGCCTGCCGTCCCTGCCGGGCGGCGCGGGCGGAGCGGGTGCCTTCGGCGGACAGAAGGGCGGCGACGGCGGATCCGCCGAGCCGCAGAGCAAGCTGATGGAGCTGGCGTCCGGGACGCACACCCTCCGCGTGGCCTCCGACGGCCCCGAGAAGCAGCGGGTGTCGATCATCGACAAGGCCGCCGAGTACAGCCTCGTCCACAACGGCGACGAGGTGTGGGGGTACGACAGCAACAGCAACACCGCCTTCCACCACACCGCGCCCGCGACCGGCGCGCACGGCAAGCGGCACGCCCCCGAAGAAGTTCCCCCGGGTCTGAAGAACGCCACCCCGCAGGACCTCGCGAAGCAGGCCCTCCAAGCGGCCGGCGACACGACCTCGGTCACCGTCGACGGCACCGCGAAGGTCGCCGGGCGGGACGCCTACCAGCTGCTCATCAAGCCCAAGCAGTCGGCCTCCACGGTCGGCTCGATCCGGGTCGCGGTGGACGCCGACAAGGGTGTGCCGCTGAAGTTCACCCTGACCCCCAAGAGCGGTGGCGCGGCCGCCGTCGACGTCGGTTTCACCAGCGTCGACTTCGCCAAGCCCGCCGCGAGCACGTTCTCCTTCACCCCGCCCAAGGGTGCCAAGGTCGTCGACGGCGGCGCGGCGGACGCCAAGGCGCACCGCCCGCACGGCAAGGACGGGGTGGCTCCCAAGGACATGAAGGCCGTCACCGAGGAGATGGGCGGGATGAACGTCCTCGGCAAGGGCTGGACGTCGATCGCCACGGTCAAGGGTGAGGGCTCCGGTCCGGCCTCCGGCAAGGACAAGGACAAGTCCAAGGCAGCCGGCGGTCCCGCGGCGTTCCTGGACAGCATCGGCGACACGGTGCACGGCTCGTTCGGCTCCGGCAAGGTCTTCAGCACCCGCCTGGTCAACGCCCTGGTCACGGACAAGGGCACGCTCTACGTCGGTGCCGTCGACAAGCAAGCCCTGATCGACGCGGCCAACGCCGCCAAGTAACGGGCCCCGCAGCCCTCGCGGGCCCGCCGCGCCGTCCCTCCCGGGGCGTCGCGGCGTGGCCCGCGGACCCATTCGTACGAGGTGGGGGAGCCAGCCGATGCAACCGCCACCCGCCCCACGGACGCCCGCCCCACGGCCGGATGGTCCGCGGCCGGACGGTCCGCGGGCCGAAGGGACCGGTCCGGGGCGTGCGCCGGCCGGGGACCCGGCGATCGAGACGCGGGGGCTGACCAAGGCCTATCGCGGCGGCCGGCTCGCCGTCGACGGCCTCGATCTGGTCGTGCCGCGCGGCAGCGTCTTCGGCTTCCTCGGCCCCAACGGCTGCGGCAAGACCACCACCATCCGCATGCTGATGGGCCTGATCGGGGCGACGGCCGGCAGCGCGCGGGTGCTGGGCGCACCGATGCCGTCGGCCGGCCGCCGGGTGCTGCCCCGGGTCGGCGCCCTCATCGAGGGGCCGGCGCTCTACGGCTTCCTCAGCGGGCGGGACAACCTCCGGCGGTTCGACGCCGCCGATCCGGCCGCCGACCCCGCCACCCGTGGCGAGCGGGTCGGCCGGGCGCTGGAGCGGGTGGGGCTGGCCGCCGCGGCCGGCAAGAAGGCCCGCGCCTACTCCCTCGGCATGAAACAGCGCCTCGGCCTGGCCGCCGCCCTGCTCCGACCCCGGGACCTGCTGGTGCTCGACGAGCCGACCAACGGCCTGGACCCGCAGGGCATGCGGGAGATCCGCACCCTGGTCCGTGAGCTGGCGGCGGACGGCACCACCGTCTTCCTCTCCTCCCATCTGCTCGACGAGATCGAGCAGATCTGCACCCACGCCGCGGTGATGACCCGCGGCCGGCTGCTCACCCAGGGCACGGTCGCCGAGCTCACCGCCACGGTCCTCGACGCGGGCCCGGGGCGGCTGACGGTGACCACCCCCGATCCGGCGGACGCGATCCGGGTGCTGACCGCACACGGCCTGACCGCCCTGCGCGCCGACGGCGACCGGGTGACGGGCGAACTGCCGCCCCCGCACCCGCCGCGGGAAGCGGGCGGTGGCGGGGCGGCGCCGGAGCTTGCGGATCTCAACGCCGCACTGGTGCGTGCCGGGGTGCGGGTCCGCGGCTTCGGCACCGAACGCGCCTGCCTGGAGGACATCTTCGTCCAGCTGACCGGGGAGGGCTTCGATGTCGCGGGCTGAGGCGGCGCCGCGCACGCCCCGGCCGCTGTGGTCGCCGGGCCTGCTGCGCAACGAGATCGCCGTGACCTTCCGTCGCTGGCGCACCCTGGCGCTGCTGGCGGTGCTCGCGTGCGTTCCGGTCCTGGTCGGCGTCGCCGTACGGCTCGACTCCGGCGGAGGCAAAGCGGGGGACGGCGGGGGCGGCGACGCCGGCCCGGCTTTCCTCTCCCAGGTCACCCACAACGGCCTCTTCCTGGTGCTCACCTCGCTGGCGGTGACCCTGCCGTTCTTCCTGCCGATGGCCGTCGGCGTGCTCGCGGGCGACGCGATCGCGGGCGAGGCACACGGCGGGACGCTGCGCTACCTCCTGGTCGCGCCCGCCGGCCGCACCCGCCTGCTGCTGGTCAAGTTCGCCACGATCCTGACGTTCTGCCTGGTGGCCACCGTGGTCGTGGCGCTCTCCGCGCTGGCGGCCGGTGCGCTGCTCTTCCCGCTGGGGGAGGTCACCCTGCTGTCGGGCACGTCCGTCTCCTTCGGCGAGGGGCTGCTGCGGGCGCTGGCCGTCGCCGGGGCGGTGGCGCTGTCGCTCGTCGGGGTGGCCGCCATCGGCCTGTTCGTCTCGACGCTCACCGGCAGCGGGATCGCGGCCATGGCGACCACGGTCGGCCTGCTGATCACCGTGCAGATCCTGGACACCATCCCGCAGTTGCAGGCCGTCCAGCCCTACCTCTTCCCCCACTACTGGCTGTCCTTCGCGGACCTGCTCCGCGACCCCGTCTACTGGGACGACGTACAGAAGAACCTCGGTCTGCAGGCGCTGTACTCCCTGGTGTTCGGCTCGGCGGCCTGGGCGCGGTTCGCCGGCCGGGACATCACCGCGTGAGGCCGTCGGAGGACTCCGGCGCCGCGGTGCGGTCCGCGGCCGTCTCCGCCGCGGACGCCGCCCGGGCCGCGTCCGCCGCCCGGAGCGCGCCGACCGCGGCCGCCTCGCCCGAGCGGGCCGCGGCGTCGGCCAGCGCCGCCCGCCCCCGCCGTGCGGTCCGCAGCGCGTCCCAGGTCAGCACGGTCAGGGCCACCCACACCAGCGCGAAGCCGGCCCAGCGCTCCGGCGGCATCGCCTCGTGGAAGACGGTGAGCCCCAGCAGGAACTGAAAGGTCGGGGCCAGGTACTGCAGCATCCCGATCATGGTCAGCGGCAGCCGCACGGCCGAGGCGCCGAAGCAGATCAGCGGCACGGCGGTGGCGATGCCGCAGCCCGCGAGCAGCAGCGCCTGGCCCACCCCGCCGGTGAGGAAACCGGCCCGGCCGTGCAGGCCCAGGTAGACCAGGAAGCCCAGGGCGGGCAGCAGCTGCATGGCCGTCTCGGCGCTGAAGCCCTCGATGCCGTCGAGCTTGACGCCCTTCTTGACCAGCCCGTACGTCGCGAACGAGAAGGCCAGCCCGAGCGCGATCCAGGGCACCTTGCCGTAGGCGACGGTCATCACGACCACCGACGCGGTGCCGATGCCCACCGCCGTCCACTGCAGCGGCCGCAGCCGCTCGCGCAGGAAGAGCACCCCGAAAGCGATGCTGACCAGCGGGTTGATGAAGTAGCCCAGCGACGCCTCCAGGACGTGCCCGGAGTTGACCGACCAGATGTAGAGGAACCAGTTGGCCGAGATGACCACGGCGCTGAGCAGGATCAGCGCGAGTTTCCGGGGCCGGCGCAGCAGCGGACCGATCCACGACCAGCGGCGGAGCACCGCCAGGATGACGAGGGCGACGGGCAGCGACCACGCCATGCGGTGGGCCAGGATCTCGGAGGGCGCGGCGGCGTCCAGGAGATGCCAGTAGAGGGGCAGCAGGCCCCACATGGTGTAGGCGGCGACGCCGTAGGCGAGTCCGGCACGCTGATCGCTCCGAGTCGGCAAGGGACCCTCCTGGTGGCGCGTCGTCGACTCTGCGAAGGTAACGCCGCCCGCCCCGTCTGTCATGTGTGTTCCGATATACGGTCATGACAGGCCCTGGAGTGCGGTAACTGAACGGCGACGGGGTGCCCGCGGGGACCGTCCGAAGACGTTCCGTGCGGGCACCCCGCGGGTGCCGTCGCCGGTTCCGGCGGGCGCTTCGGCCCGGGAACCCCTGGTGGACCGGCCGTCAGCCGACGACCGTCCAGGTGTCGTTGCCGGTCAGCAGGGCGCCCAGGTCGCCCTTGCCCTGCTGCTCGATGGCGGCGTCGAGCTGGTCGGACATCAGGGTGTCGTAGACCGGGCGCTCGACGCTGCGCAGCACACCGATGGGGGTGTGGTGGAGGGTGTCGGCGTCGGCGAGCCGGGAGAGCGCGAAGGCCGTGGTGGGGGAGGGGTTGTGCGCGTCGTGCACCAGCACCCCGCCCAGGCCTTCCTCCCGGACGTCGATGACCTTGAGGTCGCCGGTGGCGGGGTCGCGGACCACGCCCTTGGAGCCGAAACCGTCGGGGGCCAGCGCGCCGAAGCGGATGGGCTGGCCGTGCTCCAGGCGGATGACGGCCTCCTGGGCCTGCTCCTTGTCCTTGAGGACCTCGAAGGCGCCGTCGTTGAAGATGTTGCAGTTCTGGTAGATCTCCACCAGCGCCGTGCCCGGGTGGGCGGCGGCCTCGCGCAGCACCGAGGTGAGGTGCTTGCGGTCGGAGTCGACGGTGCGGGCCACGAAGGACGCCTCGGCGCCCAGGGCCAGCGAGACGGGGTTGAACGGGGCGTCCAGCGAGCCCATCGGCGTCGACTTGGTGATCTTGCCGACCTCGGAGGTGGGGCTGTACTGACCCTTGGTCAGCCCGTAGATCCGGTTGTTGAACAGCAGGATCTTGAGGTTGACGTTGCGCCGCAGGGCGTGGATGAGGTGGTTGCCGCCGATGGACAGCGCGTCGCCGTCGCCCGTGACGACCCAGACGGACAGGTCGCGCCGGGAGGAGGCCAGGCCGGTGGCGATGGCCGGGGCGCGGCCGTGGATGGAGTGCATCCCGTAGGTGTTCATGTAGTACGGGAAGCGGGAGGAGCAGCCGATGCCGGAGACGAAGACGATGTTCTCCTTCGCCAGGCCGAGTTCGGGCATGAAGCCCTGCACGGCGGCGAGGACGGCGTAGTCACCGCAGCCGGGGCACCAGCGCACTTCCTGATCGGACTTGAAGTCCTTCATGGACTGCTTGGCCTCGGCCTTGGGCACCAGGGACAGCGCCTCGATCTGCGAGGGCCGCTCCGAGATCGCCTCAGTCATTGATGGCCTCCTTAAAGACCTCCGCAAGCTGCTCGGCCTTGAACGGCATTCCGCTGACCTGGGTGTGCGAGTGCGCGTCCACGAGGTATCGGGCGCGCAGCAGCGTGGCGAGCTGTCCGAGGTTCATCTCCGGCACGATCACCTTGTCGTAACGTGCCAGGACCTCGCCCAGATTCCGCGGGAAGGGGTTGAGGTGGCGCAGATGGGCCTGCGCGATGCGCTCCCCGGCGCCCCGGACCCGGCGGACCGCCGCGGTGATCGGACCGTAGGTCGAACCCCAGCCCAGGACCAGGGTCCGCGCGCCGCTGCCGCCCTCGTCGGCCGGGTCGTCGACCGCCAGGTCCGGGACCTCGACGCCGTCGACCTTCGCCTGGCGGGTGCGCACCATGAAGTCGTGGTTGGCCGGGTCGTAGGAGATGTTGCCGGTGCCGTCCTGCTTCTCGATGCCGCCGATGCGGTGCTCCAGGCCCGGCGTGCCCGGCACCGCCCAGGGGCGGGCCAGCGTCTGCTCGTCGCGCTTGAACGGCCAGAAGACCTCGGTGCCGTCCGCCAGCTGGTGGTTGGGGCCGGACGCGAACTGCACGCGCAGGTCGGGGAGTTCGTCGACGTCGGGGATCCGCCACGGCTCGGAGCCGTTGGCCAGATAGCCGTCGGAGAGCAGGAAGACGGGCGTGCGGTAGGTCAGCGCGATGCGGGCCGCGTCCAGCGCCGCGTCGAAGCAGTCGGCGGGAGTCCTGGGCGCCACGATCGGCACCGGTGCCTCGCCGTTGCGGCCGTACATCGCCTGCAGCAGATCGGCCTGCTCGGTCTTGGTGGGCAGTCCCGTCGAGGGTCCGCCGCGCTGGATGTCCACGACCAGCAGCGGCAGCTCCAGGCTGACCGCCAGGCCGATCGTCTCCGACTTCAGCGCCACACCGGGGCCGGAGGTGGTCGTCACCGCCAGCGCACCGCCGAACGCCGCGCCCAGCGCCGCGCCGATCCCGGCGATCTCGTCCTCCGCCTGGAACGTGCGCACACCGAAGTTCTTGTGCTTGGACAGCTCGTGCAGGATGTCCGAGGCCGGGGTGATGGGGTACGAGCCCAGATACAGCGGCAGATCCGCCTGCCGGCCCGCCGCGATCAGCCCGTAGGACAGTGCGAGATTGCCGGAGATATTGCGGTAGGTGCCGGTGGGAAAGGCCTTGGTCGCCGGTGCGACCTCGTAGGAGACGGCGAAATCCTCCGTCGTCTCACCGAAATTCCAGCCGGCCCGGAACGCGGTGACATTCGCCTCCGCGATATCCGGCTTCTTCGCGAACTTCGCCCGCAGGAACTTCTCGGTCCCCTCGGTCGGCCGGTGATACATCCACGACAGCAGCCCCAGCGCGAACATGTTCTTGCTGCGCTCGGCCTCCTTGCGGGAGAGTCCGAACTCCTTGAGCGCCTCGATGGTCAGCGTGGTCAGCGGTACCGGATGGACGTTGTAGGCCTCCAGCGAACCGTCTTCCAGCGGGCTGGTCGCATAGCCGACCTTCGCCATCGGGCGCTTGGTGAATTCATCGGTGTTCACGATGATGTCCGCACCCCGCGGCACATCGCCGATATTCGCCTTCAGCGCCGCCGGATTCATCGCGACCAGGACGTTCGGCGCGTCACCGGGCGTGAGGATGTCATGGTCGGCGAAGTGCAGCTGGAAGCTGGAGACGCCCGGCAGGGTCCCGGCGGGGGCCCGGATCTCGGCGGGGAAATTCGGCAGCGTCGAGAGGTCGTTCCCGAACGACGCCGTCTCGGAGGTGAACCGGTCGCCGGTGAGCTGCATACCGTCACCGGAGTCACCCGCGAACCGGATGATCACCCGGTCCAGACGCCGGACTTCCTTGCCTTCCCCGCCGGCGCCGGATGCGCGCTGTTCCCCGACAAGCGCTGCATCGGTCTGCTCGGCTGGGCTACTGACCTGGCTGGTCACTGCTTCGGACCTCCCTCGAGGGGTGCGGCGTCCCCGCCGGAGGCAGGGCTCGGGACGTGTCGTACCGACCGGTTGTCCCCTCGCCATCGTACGTGGGTAAGGGTGGCCTTCCCTGGGGCGGTCGCATGCTGGACGTCGATGTGAGACACCGATCTGGTGTGTTTTGTCATGAAATCACCGCACCCGTGACCGCCCCGCCCTTGACGCTCCGGACTCCGCCATTGGTTCTACTACCAAAGTCCTGGATCCCGGTGGAAAACGCCTCGGGCCACCTCTCTGACAGGGTGTCAGACCGTCAGGAATTGAGGTAGGTGAGTACCGCGAGCACCCGACGGTGATCCCCGTCACTCTGCGCCAGCCCCAGCTTCAGGAAGATGTTGCTGACGTGCTTCTCGACCGCGCCCGCGCTGACCACCAGCTCCCGGGCCACCGCGGAGTTCGTCCGCCCCTCGGCCATCAGGCCCAGGACCTCCCGCTCCCGCGGCGTCAGATGCGCCAGCACGTCCTGCTTGCGGCTGCGGCCCAGCAGCTGCGCCACCACCTCCGGGTCCAGCGCGGTCCCGCCCCCGGCGACCCGGACCACCGCGTCGACGAACTCCCGCACCTCGGCCACCCGATCCTTGAGGAGGTAGCCGATGCCCCGGCTGGAGCCGGCCAGCAGCTCGGTGGCGTACTGCTCCTCGACGTACTGCGAGAGCACCAGCACCCCCAGGCCGGGGTGGTCCCGGCGCAGCCGGATCGCGGCCCGCACCCCCTCGTCGGTGTGCGTCGGCGGCATCCGTACGTCCGCCACCACCACGTCCGGCAGCGCGCCCCCGTCCGCCAGCTCGGCGATCACCTCGATCAGCGCCTCGGCGTCCGCCACGCCCGCCACGACCTCGTGCCCCCGGTCGGTGAGCAGCCGGGTCAGGCCCTCCCGCAGCAGCACCGAATCCTCGGCGATGACCACCCGCACTGTGTCCTCCACGGTTCAGATTCCCCCTGCCCTCAGCGCATCCCGCTCTGCCGCCTCCAGCATCCCAGCATCCGGACGGGGACGCGGCGGGGAAGGCGGGAGAGCGGGAAGGGGGCGCAGCGGCGGCGGGCCCCGGGTACCGGCCCGGGAGCCCGCTGCCGGCCGGGGGTCAGCCGCGCCAGGGCAGTTCGGCGGTGATGCGGGTCGGGCCGCCGTCCGGGGAGTCCACGATCAGCAGGCCGTCGACGGCGGCCAGGCGCTCGGCCAGGCCCGCCAGACCGGTGCCGGCGCCGGTGTGCGCGCCGCCCCGCCCGTCGTCCGCGACCAGCACCATCAGCCGGTCCTCGGTGCGCCACACGTCCAGCGTCGCGCTGCCCGCCCGGGAGTGCTTGGAGACGTTCTGCAGCAGCTCGGAGGCGGTGAAGTAGGCGATGCCCTCGATCGCGGCGGCCGGGCGGCGCATGGCCTCGACGCCCACCGTGACCGGCACCGTGCACCGCGCGGCCAGCGCCGACAGCGCGGGCCCGAGCCCGCGGTCGGTGAGGATCGCCGGGTGGATGCCGCGGGCCAGGTCCCGCAGCTCCTGGAGGGCGAGCTTCACCTCGCCGTGGGCCTCGTCCACCATCTTCGCGGCGGCCTGCGGGTCCTCGTCGAGCTTCTCCCTGGCCAGGCCCAGGTCCATGGCGAGCGCGACCAGCCGGGCCTGGGCGCCGTCGTGCAGATCGCGCTCGATGCGGCGCAGGTCGGCCGCCGCGGTGTCCACCACCACCCCGCGGTCCGACTCCAGCTCCTCGACCCGGGTGGCGAGGGAGGAGGGCCCCAGCAGGCCTTGGACCATGACCCGGTCCACCTGGGTCAGCCCGCGGATCACCCACGGCCCGGCCAGCACCATCAGCAGCCCGATCCCGCCGGTGAGGGCGACCTCCACCGGGCCGTCCACGACGAATTCGTGGCCGCGGCCGTCGTCGAACAGCCGCAGGCCCGGCTGGTCGACGTACGCGGGGAAGACCCACCGCAGCAGCGGGTAGGCCAGCAGCGCCCACCCGACGGTCCAGAAGGTCAGCGCGCAGACGAAGGAGAAGATCCCCCACGGGAAGTGCAGCAGTCCGTAGACGACGTGCCGCCAGGACGCCCCGCTCCTCAGCACCGCCCCGACCCACCCCATCAGCCCCGGCTTCGCGGCCCGGACGGGACCCGGATCGGCGACCTCCATCCCCAGCAGGGCCCGGGCCCGGGCCCGCTCCACGGCGCCGAGGCCGCGGGCGCCGGCGAGACCGGCGGCCAGCACCGGGATCCCGACGAACGTCACCAGCAGGCCGGCGCCCAGGGAGACCACCGTCACCGTGTAGGTGAACATCACCATGGCCATCGGGAGGTTGAGGAAGAGGTACAGGGTCTCCCGCCAGGTGCGCCCGGAGAACGGGGCGCGCAGCCCCACGGGCACACGGGAGCCGCGGTGCTGCGGTGCGTCTGCGGAATCCATCGTCGCGTCGTCCATTTCTGCCGTTCGTTCGGCCGGTTCTGCCGGTCGCGGCGCCGCTCGTGGCCGCTGCCCGCTCATTGCGTCCCACCCAGGGTCCGCGCCCGGCGCCCGCCGCACCATGAGGGCCCTCGCAGTCTTGGCCGGGGGTTTTCCCCACCACCCCCGGGAGGCGTGCGCCCTCAGCGGCCCGTCGACGCCGGACCGGAATCCGTCCGCGCCCGCCACGGCAGCTCGGCCGTCACCCGGGTGGGTCCGCCCACCGGCGAGTCCAGCACGAACAGCCCGTCCACCGACCCCAGCCGCCCGGCGAGCCCGGCCATCCCGCTGCCGCCGTCCAGCCGGGCCCCGCCCCGCCCGTCGTCCGACACCAGGATCAAGAGCCGGTCGCCCGCCCCCCGCCCGCCACCGCCCCGGTCCGGGAGCCCTGCGGGCCCGCCCCCCTCGACCCGCCACACCTCGACCGACGCCCGCCGCGCCGCACTGTGCTTGGAGACGTTCTGCAGCAGCTCCGAGACGGTGAAGTAGACGATGCCCTCGATGGCGGGCGCGGGCCGCTCGGTCAGGTCCACCGAGGTGGTCACCGGCACCGTGCAGCGCGCGGCCAGCGAGGTCAGCGCGGGCCCGAGGCCGCGGTCGGTGAGGATCGCCGGGTGGATGCCGCGGGCCAGGTCCCGCAGCTCCTGGAGGGCGAGCTTCACCTCGCCGTGCGCCTCGTCCACCATCGCAGCCGCCGCGCGCGGATCCTCCACCAGCTTCTCCTTGGCCAGCCCGAGCCCCATCGCGAGGGCCACCAGGCGGGCCTGCGCGCCGTCGTGCAGGTCCCGTTCGATGCGGCGCAGATCGGCGGCCGCGGTGTCGGTGACCGTCACCCGGTCCGACTCCAGCTCGGCGATCCGCCGCTCCAGCTCGCCGGAGGGCGAGAGCAGCCCGCGCACCATCGCCCGGTCCACGTCGGACAGCCGGCGTGCCGCCCACGGCAGCACCGGCCACCCCACGACCAGCAGGACGAGGACGGCCGTGAAGGTGAGCAGGACCCACGGCAGCCGGACGAAGGCGAACAGCGCGTGCCGCCAGGCGACCGGATCCTTCAGACAGGTCCACAGCCACGGGAAGAAGCCCGGCTCCCGCGGCCGCAGCCGGCTCGGCTCCGCGACCCGCAGCCCCAGCAGCGCCGCCGCCCGGGCGCGCTCCAGCCGCCCGTACCGCCGGCACGCCAGCAGCCCCGTCGCGAGCAGCGGCAGCCCGATCACGGTGACGGACAGCCCGATGCCCAGCGTGAGCCACACCAGCACCACCACCCACGCCGCCAGCCCCAGCGGGAAGTTGGCCAGGAGGTAGGCGACCTCCCGCCACATCGGGCCACCGAACCGTGCCCGGGGCGGCGGTGGCGGGGCGTCGGCGGCGGTACGGGACCGGGATCTTTCCGTCATGGGCCCCAGCCTGCCCGGCCGCGTCGCCCGGTGCCATGGGCACAGGGGTGGTCGGTGGTGGGGTTTTCCGCACCCTGTCCCGGTTCGTCGCCGGCCCCTCGCGCGGGGCGGGCCGGCCGGCCGCATTCCGGGCCGGACGGGCGGTGGCGGCCGGGCCGTATCGTGGCAGGATGACGGGCGGTGCGCGTGCGCCCCGAGTGAGCCCCACTGACAGCAACACAGGGACCGCGTCGGCATGGTGAGTGTGAGTACGGGGAGGGGTTCGGGGGCCGTGTCGGGTACCTCCCTCAGCCGGGTGACCCTGGTGGGCGAGCGGCGTCGGGTCGAGCTCGTGCTCCCCGCGCGGGAGTCCCTCGGGGTGCTGCTGCCCGAGATCCTGCGGCTGCTCGGCGACCGGCCGGGCCAAGAACCCCTGGCGCGGCGGCTGATGGCCGCGGACGGGACGGTGCTCTCGCCGGACGACTCGCTCGCCTCGGCGAGGCTTTCCGAGGGCGCCGAGCTGCGGCTCGTACCGGAATCCGGGACACCCGCGGCGGCCGCGCCCGGCACGACGGACGAGGCCGCCGGCGAACTGCGGGTGCACGGCCGGCGCTGGGGCGCCCGGAGCCGGACGTGGACGGCCGGCGCGGCGAGCGTGCTGCTGGCCGTCATCGCCGGTACGGCGGCGGCGTGTTGGTACGGGCCCGGTGCCGCGGCGCTCCCGCTCGGGATCGCCGGGGTGTCGGCCGCGGCGCTCGGCGCGCTGCGCGCGGGCACCGGCCGGCGCCCGCTGCACACCACGCTCCTGCTGCTCGGCGGGGCGCTCGGCGTGCTCGCCGCGTGGCAGGCCTCCTCGCCCGGCGCGGAACGGCTGGCGGCCGTCGGACTGACCGTCGCGGCCGTGCTCGCGCTGCTCGGGGTCCGTACGGGGCCGGGGCGCGGCGGGCTCGTCGGCGCGGCGGCGGTGGCCGGCGCGGTGGGCGCCTGGGAGGCCGGGCTGGCGCTGACCGGCGCGGCACGTACGGGAGTTGTGCTGGGCGCGCTCTCGGTGCTCGTGCTGGGGTATCTGCCCCGGCTGGCGCTGCGGGCGGCCGGGCTGACCCGGCTCGACGACCTGCGCTCCGGCGGTGCGCCGGTGAGCCGGCACCAGGTGGCGACCGCCCTGGGCGCGACCCATCGCGGTCTCGCGCCGGCCACCGTCGCCGTGGCGGTCTCCGCGGGCGCGGCGGGCGTGCTCGCCGCGGTGGCCGGGGACGGCTGGTCGGCCGCCGCCGCTGCCCTGTTGTGCCTGGTCACGCTGGCGCGTGCGCGGGCCTATCCGCTGGCGGTCGAGGTCCTCGCGCTGCTGGGGGCCGGCACCGCGGTCGCGGTGTGCCTGGTGCTGCGGTGGGGGGCCGCTTCGGGTGATCCGGCGGGTGCGCTGGCCGTGTTGGGCGTGCTGGCGGTGCTGCCGCTCGCGGCGCTCGCGCCGCGGCCGCCGGAGCACGTCCGGGCCCGGCTGCGCCGGCTGATGGACGTCGTCGAGTCGGTCGGTGTGGTGGCGCTGATCCCGGTGGCCCTCGGGGCGTTCGGGGTCTACAGCGGGCTGCTGCACGCGTTCTGAGCCGGAGGCGGAGACGGACATGGCAGCGGAGGGACCAGTGGCGGCGGACGGGCCGGCGGCGGGCGGACCGGCGGACGGACCGGCGGACGGTCCGGCAATGAGCGACGCGCAGTACGAGGTGCTGCGGGAGCGGGGTGGGGAAGCGATGACACCGGGGGACGCGAGCGACGCGGGGGCCGGAGCCGGGCCGGTATCCGGATCCGGAGCCGCCTTCACCGAGGCGGATGTCCGGGACATCCCCACGGCGCCGACGGCGGAGCCCCGTCCCGACGGCGCGCTGCTTCCGCCGGTCGCCCCGGCCCCTGCCCCGGCCCCGGTCTCTTCCTCCTCCTACGGGCCCGCCCCTACGGGGTATGCCCCTCCCGCGTATCCGCCGGCCCCCTCCGGGTATCCGCCCGTGCCGTCCGCTCCACCGCGGACGCCCGCGCCCGCCGGGCCCTCCGGGGCGGCTCCCTACCCGGCCCCGGCCCCGCACCCGCGGGCCGCCGCGTCCGGGCCCGCCCCCGTGCACACGCCGACCCCCGTCCACGCCCCCGCTCCCGTCCGCGTCCGCGCGGCCGCCCCGATGCGGCGGTCCGGGCCCACCCCCGTCTCCGTGCCGCTGATGCCGCCCGAGCTGGACGCGCTGCGGAGCAAGCCCCGGCACGGGGAGTCCGTCACCCAGCGCGCCGGGCGGGCCGTACGGCGGGCGATCGCCTCGTCGCCCGCGGCGGAGACCACCGCCGTCACCCGGGCCGGATACGCCATCCAGCAGCCGGTCACCACCGGCCGGCAGATCGCGGTGACCAGCATCCGCGGCGGCGCGGGCAAGTCCACGGTGTCCGCGCTGCTGGCCCTCACCTACGCGCACTACCGCGCCGATCCGGTGCTGGCCGTCGAGGCCGATCCGGCGCTCGGCACGCTCCCGCACCGGCTGGGGGCGACCGAGGTGCGCTGGTCGGGAACCGACCTGGCACAGATCGTCGATCCGTCGATGCTGATCACGGACCTGACCGGGTATCTGATTCCGTTTCCGGGCGGCGGCTGGCTGCTGCCCGGCAGCCAGGGCGCCATCGGCACCCGCCTGGACCTCGACACCTACCGGGTCGTGATGACCTCGCTGCGCCGGTACTTCGCGACCACCGTCGTCGACTGCGAGACGCTGCCCGCCGAGGTGGCGCGCACCGCGCTGGTGACGACGCAGGCCCGCATCCTGGTCTGCCCGGCGACCCCGGAGGGCGTGGCCGCCACCCGCTCCGTCCTGGACTGGGTCGGCGGTCTGCACCCCCGGATGCTGCCGACGACCGTCGTGGTGCTCAGCCATGCCGCGCCCGACACCGGGCTCGATGTCCGCAGGGCCGCCGAGCATCTCGCCGTCGGCGGCGCGGCGGTGCTTCCGCTTCCGTACGACCGCCACCTCGCGGCGGGCGGGGCGATCCGTACGGAGCTGCTCGGCGAGCGGACGCTCCAGGCGGCGGCGGGGATCGCGGCCGAGGCGATGAACCGGGCCGTCTCACGGACCGAGAACGGCCGCTCGCGGACCGGCCGGGACGCCCCGCCGCCGGCCCGCTGACGGGGTGGCCGGCGTCCGTCGCGGCCTCGCGCGCGTCCGCTCTGTGAGACAGTCGCCGAGACCACCGGAGGTGCGGCTTACGCTCCCTGCCGCCCAGGTAGGGCGAAGTGGGGACAAGCTCACCGTCGGCGACGACGCGGCTTCTCGGGGCGGCCCGGCCAGGGCCTAGACTCCCGTCCGTACAGATCGTCGAAGTCGTTGCACAAGCGCAGTCAGGGAGCGAGGGGCGGACGTGGTGGACGCGACCGGACGCACCACCGTCGCCACGGAGTATTTCCAGGGTTACTCGGTCGTCGGGATCATCGCCCTGATCGGGGTGCTCTTCGTGGCCGTGGCCTTCGGGGCCGGGCGGCTGCTACGACCGGTGGTGCCGACCCCCGAGAAGCTGCTGACGTACGAATGCGGCGTGGACCCGGTCGGCGAGGGCTGGGCGCACACCCAGGTCCGCTACTACGTCTACGCCTTCCTCTACGTCGTCTTCGCCGTCGACTCGATCTTCCTGTTCCCCTGGGCGACGATCTTCGCCGCCCCCGGCTTCGGTGGTGTGACGCTGGTGGAGATGTTCATCTTCCTCGGCTTCCTCGCCATCGGCCTGCTCTACGCATGGAAGAAGGGCGTCCTGGAATGGACGTGAACCCCGCACCCCACGGGCCCGCAGCAGCGTCCGAGGGCGCCGGCCCCGAGTTCCTGCCGGAGCCGCGGCGCCTGGGCACCCTCGCCCGGCTCGCGCCCGAACCGATGAAGGTGGTCCTCAACTGGGGCCGCCGCTACAGCCTGTGGGTCTTCAACTTCGGTCTGGCCTGCTGCGCCATCGAGTTCATCGCCGCGTCCATGGCACGGCACGACTTCATCCGGCTCGGCGTCATCCCGTTCGCGCCCGGCCCGCGCCAGGCCGACCTGATGGTGGTCTCCGGCACGGTCACCGACAAGATGGCGCCGGCGGTCAAGCGGCTCTACGAGCAGATGCCCGAGCCGAAGTACGTCATCTCCTTCGGCGCCTGCTCCAACTGCGGCGGCCCCTACTGGGATTCGTACGCCGTCACCAAGGGCGTCGACCAGATCATTCCGGTGGACGTGTACGTCCCGGGCTGCCCGCCGCGGCCGGAGGCGCTGCTCCAGGGCATCCTCAAGCTCCAGGAGAAGATCGCCCGCGAGTCGCTGGGGGAGCGGTACGCGCAGGGCGGCACGGCCCGGCCCTCGACGGCCGCGCTGCGCAGCGGACTGGTCACGCCGCCCGCGCCGGCGGGGGAGGAGCCCCGATGAGCGAGCAGCCCGAGAATCCCGGGCAGCAGCCGGGCAAGCCCGAGCAACTGCCGGCGGATGCCGAGCAGCCGGCAGCCGCCGAGCAGCCGGCAGCCGCCGAGCAGCCCGAGCCCGTCGTCGGCTGGCTGCCGCGGCCCGCGAGCGAGATCTTCGGCACCGGGGCCACGGCGGAGCTGGCCTACGACCTGCTGACCGTCGACGTCCCCGCGGACGGCTGGCTCCCCGCGCTGACGGCCGCCCGCGACGATCTCGGCTGCCGCTACTTCGACTGGCTGAGCGCCGTCGACGAACCCGGCACCGGCTTCCGGGTCTGCGCCCATCTCGTCCGGGTGGCGGGCCCCGGCACCGTCCGCCGGCTGCTGCTGCGGACGACCGTGCCGCACGAGGCGGCCGCGCTGCCCACCGCTCTCGGGGTCTACCCGGGCGCCGGCTGGCACGAGCGCGAGACCCACGAGATGTTCGGCATCGACTTCACCGGCCATCCGCACCTCGTCCCGCTGCTCCTCCCGGACAGCTTCGAAGGCCACCCGCTGCGCAAGGACTTCGTGCTGGCGGCGCGGGTCGCGAAGGCGTGGCCGGGGGCCAAGGAGCCGGGGGAGCCCGAGCACGGCGGGCCCAAGCGCCGTCAGATGCTGCCCCCCGGCGTCCCGGACCCGAACGAATGGGGCCCGCTGAAGGGCCAGCTGCCGCCGGCCCCGGCGCGTCCGGCACGGGGTGCGCGGGCCGCGGGCGGTGCCCGTGCGGCCGGCGCGGCGGGCGAGCGCCCGGCCCGGCGGACCCGGACCGCCGGCGCGGGCTCGGCCGGTCAGCAGGCGGACGGCGGGGCCGCGGGGACGCCGGAGGTTCCGGCCACCGCGCCCGGTGGCGACCGTCCGGAGCGCCCGGCCCGCCGCACGCGGTCGGCGAGCGCCGGCTCGGCCAGTCAGCAGGCGGAGGCGGCCCCGGCCGCGGAGCCCGCGGAGACGGCCCCGGAGCCCCCGGAGACAGCAGAGACCCCGAAGACCGCAGAGCCCCCGGAGCCCCCGGAGACCCCGCAGGCCGCCCCGAAGGCGGCGCCCGCGGGCTCCTCCGACGCACCGTGGCACCACGCCCGCCCGGCCTTCGAGGAGTCGGGGGAGCCGGGGAAGCCCCGGGAATCCGGCACGGCGGAGCCCGGTCCGACGCGGAAACCGGCGCCGGAGCAGGAACAGGTGCCGGCACCGAAGCCGGATCGGGAGTCCGCACCGAAGCCGGAGCCCACGCCGCCGCCCGGGCCGCCCGGCCCCGCGACGGACGAGTCCCAGGAACCGGAAGGAGGCGACACCCCATGAGCGACGCGCTCGACATCGCGCTGCGCCTCGTGGCCGTCTTCGTCGTCTTCCTGGTGTTCCCACTGGTCATCGGCCAGACCGAGCACAAGGTCATGGCCCATATGCAGGGCCGCCTCGGCCCCATGTACGCGGGCGGGTTCCACGGCTGGGCGCAACTGGTCGCCGACGGCGTGAAGTTCGCGCAGAAGGAGGACATCGTCCCGGCCGGCGCCGACCGGCGGATCTTCCAGCTCGCGCCGGCCGTCGCCCTGCTGCCCTACCTCCTGGTCCTGGTCGCCGTCCCGATCGGCCCGCACAACGCCGTGGGACAGGATCTGGACGCGGGGATCTTCTTCGTGCTCGCCGTCATGGGCGTCGGCGTGCTCGGCTCGCTGATGGCGGGCTGGGCCTCGGCCAACAAGTTCTCGCTGCTCGGAGGCCTGCGCACGGCCGCCCAGCTGCTCGCCTACGAGCTGCCGATGCTGCTCGCCGCGGCCTCGGTCGCGATGGCGGCCGGCACCCTCTCGCTGCCCGGCATCCTGGAGGCCTTCCACTGGTGGTGGGTGCCCTGGCAGATCGTCGGCGGGGTCGTCTTCTTCGTCGCGGGGCTCGCCGAACTGCAGCGGCCGCCGTTCGACATGCCGGTCGCCGACTCGGAGATCATCTTCGGGGCCTACACCGAGTACACCGGGCTGCGCTTCGCGCTCTTCCTCCTCGCCGAATACGCGGGCATCGTCGTCCTCTCCGCGCTGACCGCCGTCCTCTTCCTCGGCGGCTGGCACGGCCCGTTCGGCGCCGACGGCCTGGGCTGGCTGTGGACGCTGGTGAAGACCGTGCTCCTCGCCTTCGGCGTCATCTGGCTGCGGGTGACCTACCCCCGGCTGCGCGAGGACCAGCTGCAAAAGCTCGCCTGGACGGTCCTCATCCCGCTCTCGCTCGCCCAGATCGCCCTCACCGGCGTCGTCAAGGTGGTGATCTCGTCATGAGCTTCCCCGGTTCCGGCCTCGCCAAGGGGCTGGCCGTCACCCTGCGGACGATGACGAAACGATCGGTCACCGCGCAGTACCCGGACGTCCAGCCCGACCTCGCGCCCCGCACCCGCGGCGTCATCGGGCTGTTCGAGGAGAACTGCACGGTCTGCATGCTGTGCGCCCGCGAGTGCCCCGACTGGTGCATCTACATCGACTCCCACAAGGAGACGGTGCCGCCCGCCGCCCCCGGAGGCCGCGAGCGCAGCCGCAACGTGCTGGACCGCTTCGCCATCGACTTCGCGCTGTGCATGTACTGCGGGATCTGCATCGAGGTCTGCCCCTTCGACGCGCTCTTCTGGTCACCGGAGTTCGAGTACGCCGAGACGGACATCCGCGAGCTGACCCACGAGCGCGACAAGCTGCGCGAGTGGATGTGGACGGTGCCCGAACCGCCGGCGCTCGACCCGGCGGCCGAGGACCCCAAGGAACTCACCGCCGCCCGCAAGACGGCGGACAAGCTCGCCGCGCAGCAGGCCGCGGAGGCCGAGACGCGGGAAGAACCGCGGCAGGACCGGCCGGAGAACCCGGGGGAGGCAACGTGACCCTCGCTGCCACCGGCCACGGCTTCCTCTCGCCCAGCGGCGTCGAGATCGCCTTCGTCCTCGTCGGGATCGCCACCCTCGGCGCGGCCCTGCTGACCGTCACCACCCGGCAGCTGATCCACGCCGCCCTCTGGCTGGTCGTCGCCCTCGGCGGGATCGCCGTGGAATACCTGCTGCTGACGGCCGAGTTCATCGCCTGGGTGCAGGTACTGATCTACGTCGGCTCGGTCGTCGTCCTGCTGCTCTTCGGGCTGATGCTCACCAAGGCGCCCATCGGCCGTTCCCCGGACGCCGATTCGGGCAACCGCTGGGCCGCGCTCACGGTGGCCCTCGCCGCGGCGGCGGCGCTGGTCTGGGTCGTCGTGGACGCCTTCCGCGCCACCTGGATCGACCTGGACCGCGCCGTCCAGGGCTCCACCGAGGTCACCGGACGCAGCCTCTTCCAGTACTGGGTGCTGCCCTTCGAGGCGCTGTCCGTGCTGCTGCTCGCCGCGCTCGTCGGCGCGATCGTGCTGTCCCGCAGGACCGGCGAGGGCAAGGCCGCGGCGGCCGCCCTCGACGACGGTGCCGCCCCCGCCCCCGCTCCCCGGGAGGAGCAGCGCTGATGCATCTCGCCTACCCGGCCGTCCTCGCCGTCCTCCTCTTCTGCACCGGTCTCTACGGCGTCCTCGCACGCCGCAACGCGATCCTGGTGCTGATGTCCGTCGAGCTGATGCTCAACGCCGTCAACCTCAACCTCGTCGCCTTCGACGTCTGGCTGCGCGACACCCTGCACGCCGGCCAGGCGCTCACCCTCTTCACCATCGCCATCGCCGCCGCCGAGATCGGCATCGGGCTGGCGATCGTGCTGCTCGTCTACCGCAACCGCGGCAGCTCCGACATCGACCGGCTCCGTGACCTCGCCGAGCGGGCGGACGCCGCGGACGGGGAACCGCAGCCGGACACCACGGCGGAGGCCGCCGCGTGACGCTCACGACCACTGCCGTCCTCGTTCCTCTCCTGCCCTTCCTCGGGGCCGTCGCCGGGCTTCTGCTGGGCCGCCGGGCACCGGGGTTCGTGCGGCCGCTGGCGGTGCTGCCGACCCTGGCCGCCGCCGTGCTGACGGTGGTCGTCGCCGTCGGGCAGGGCACCGGCCCGGCCACCGACGTGGCCACCGAACTCACCCCGACCGGCTCGATCCCCATCGACCTGTCCCTGCACCTCGACGGCTTCGCGGTGCTGATCGCCGTCCTGGTCGGCACCGTGGCGACCTGCGTGCAGCTCTACTCCACCGGCTACCTGCGCGACGACCCGCGCTACGCCTCCTACGCCGCGCTGGTCTCCCTCTTCACCTCCGCGATGCTGCTGGTCGTCTACACCGGCGACCTGATGGTGCTGCTCGTCGGCTGGGAAGTCATGGGCATCTGCTCCTACTTCCTCGTCGGCCACTACTGGGAGACCGAGGCCGCCCGGTCCGCCTCCCTCAAGGCCTTCCTCGTCACCAAGCTCGGCGACGTCCCCTTCCTCTTCGGCATCTTCGCGCTGGCCACCGACGCCGGGACCTTCCGCATCACCGGCATCCTCGGCTCCGTCGCCGGCGGTGGGCTGCACCACCCGACGCTGGTCGCGCTGCTGCTGCTGGCCGGTGTCGCGGGCAAGTCGGCGCAGTTCCCGCTGCACACCTGGCTCCCGGACGCGATGGCCGGCCCGACACCGGTCTCCGCGCTGATCCACGCCGCGACGATGGTGGCGGCCGGTGTCTATGTCGTGGCCCGCCTCCTCCCCGTGTTCGCCGCCTCCGCGGCGGCGCTGGTGGTGCTCGCCGTCATGGCCGCGATCACCATGGTCGGCTCCGGCCTGGCCGCCCTGGCCCAGGACGACATCAAGCGGGTCCTGGCCTATTCGACGGTCGGCCAGCTCGGCTACATGCTCGGCGCGCTGGCCGTCGGCGACCGCGGCGCCGCCGTCTTCCACCTGATCTCGCACGGTGCCTTCAAGGCCCTCCTCTTCCTCGGCGCCGGCGTGATCATCCACGCCGCGGGCACCAACTCGCTGGCCGCCATGTCCCGGATGAGCGGCCTGGCCCGGCGCATCCCGGACGCCTACTGGACGATGACGGTCGCGCTGCTCGCGCTCGCCGCGATCCCGCCGTTCGCCGGCTTCTTCTCCAAGGAAGCCGTCCTGGGCGCCGCCGAGCACGCCGCCACCGGCGACGCGCACGGCATCCCCGGCGCGGTCGGCTGGACCGTCCTGGTCTCCGGACTCCTCACCGCCCTCCTCACCGCGGCCTACGCCATGCGCCTGTGGCTGCGGGTCTTCCGCGGCAAGGGCGCCGAAGCACCCGACCACGGCCGCCGGCCGGTCGTGATGAACGCCGTGCTGTGGGTGCTCTTCGTGCCGACCGCCGCGCTGGGCCTGGCCGCCCCGCTGCTGCCGCGGTGGTTCGACGGACGCTCCCTCGCCCCGACCCTGACCACCTCCGTCCTGGGCACCGGCGTCGCCCTCGTCGGCGGCCTGGTCACCTACGCCGCCTGGCGCCACACCACCGCCCTGGCCGCCCGCACCCCCATCGGTGCGGTCGTGGCCGACCCGGACGCCGGCCCCGAGGCCGCCGAGGAGACGGCCATCGCCACCCACGCCCCGGTCTACGGCGACAACGCCGGCGCCGCGGACCCGGCCGACCCCGGCCGCCTCCTCCTCGGCCCGCTCCAGCCGCACGCCGCAGTCGGCTTCCACCTCGACGCCCTCTACTCGGCGCTGTTCGTGCGGCCCGTACGCGCGGCCGCCACCCTCGTCCGCTTCCTGGACCGTGAGGTCGTCGACACCTACGTCCGCGCCGCGGGCGCCGGACCCCGCCTGCTGGGGGCCGCCGTCCGACGGGCCCAGACCGGCAACGTGCAGACCTACCTCGGCGCGCTGCTCGCGGGCTCGCTCGTGCTGGCCGTCGCCGCCGTCCTCGTCGCCACGGGCACCGGAGTCTGACCGTGCAGCCATCCCCCGGGGGCCGACCCCCGCATCCCCAGCCGACAGCCCACGTGGTCTGCCTCGCCGGAGCCGAAACCCTGAGGAGGGCCTGACCCGTGAATCACACCGCCCTGCAGCTTCTCCTCGCGGGCATCGTCGTCCTCCCCCTCGTCGGCGCGCTCGCTGCGCTCCTCCCGGCGCCGCCCGGCCTCCGGGGCAAGAACCCCGACCAGGCCGTACTGCGCCACGGCGTGACCGTCACCGGTGCCGTGCTCGCCGCGGCCATCGCCCTGGCCGTCGGCTTCGACCACGCCCGGCCGGCCCGTATGCAGGCCACCACCGACATCAGCTGGATCCCCGCGCTCGACATCCGTATCCACCTCGGCGTCGACGGCATCTCGCTCCCCCTCGTCGTCCTGACCGCGCTGCTGACCTTCCTCTGCGCGCTCTACAGCTATTTCCACATGCCGGCTGGCCCGTCCCCCAAGGCATTCGTGGCCCTGCTGCTCATGCTTGAGGCCGGCACCCTCGCCACCTTCGCCGTCCTCGACCTGATGCTGTTCTTCCTCGCCTTCGAGATGGTCCTCATCCCGATGTACTTCCTCATCGCCCGCTGGGGCGGTGCGAGGCGGCAGGCGGCGGCCTGGAAGTTCATCCTCTACACGCTGCTCGGCTCCGTCGTGATGCTGCTCGGCCTCCTTCTCATCGGCATGAAGTCCGGCACCTTCGACATGGTGGCACTGGCCACTGACAACGGCCCGAAAGCCCAGCTCAGCCACACGGTCCAGCTGCTCGCGGTGCTCGCGATCGGCCTCGGACTGGCCGTCAAGTCCCCGATGTGGCCGCTGCACAGCTGGCTGCCCGACGCGCACACCGCCGCCCCCACCGTCGGCTCGGTGCTGCTGGCCGGCGTGCTGCTGAAGATGGGCACCTACGGCTTCGTACGGATCGCGCTGCCCATCACCCCCGAGGGCATGCACACCTTCGCGCCGTACCTCGCCGCGCTGGCCGCCGTCGGCATCCTCTACGGCTCGCTCGCCTGCCTGGCCCTCGTGCGCAAGGGCGCGGGCGGCGACCTCAAGCGTCTGATCGCCTACAGCTCCGTCGGCCACATGGGCTTCGTACTGCTCGGCATCGCGACCATGACGCCCACCGGCGTGAACGGCGCGCTGTTCGCCAACATCGCGCACGGCCTGATCACCGGCCTGCTCTTCTTCCTGGTCGGCGCGCTCAAGGACCGCACCGGCAGCACCGACCTCGACACCCTCGCCCGCTCCGCCGGCCGGCGCCCCGCGGCGTCCGGCGCCGCCGCGCTGCTGCCCGCCCCGTCCGGCGCCGCCCTCTACGCCCGGGCACCCCGCTTCGGCGGACTGCTCGCCTTCGGGGCCGTCGCCTCCCTGGGCATCCCCGGACTGGCCGGCTTCTGGGGCGAGATGCTCGCGATGTTCGGTGCCTTCCGGCCGGCCGCCGGCCTCAGCCGCCCCGCCTTCCTGACGTTCATGGTGATGGCCGGCCTCGGCACCCTGCTGACCGCCGCCTACCTGCTGCTCGTCGTCCGCCGTGTCTGTATGGGCGGCACCGTCGACCTGGCCGGGGCCGCCGTGCTCGGCGCCACCGACCCGGCCGCCACGAGCGACGGGAACCCGGCCGGCAAGGGCGGCGCGGCCCCGGACGGCCCGCCCGCTCCGGTCCCCGCCCTGCCCGACCTCGCGCGCTACGAATACGCGGCCTGGAGCCCCCTGGCCGTCCTCACCGTCCTCGCCGGACTGTGGCCCGCGGCCCTCCTCGGCCTCAGCGACCCGGCCGTCCAGCAGCTCCTCGGAGGCGGTAAGTGATGAGCTCGGTCCCCTCGCTGGTCCAGTCCGTGGACTGGGTCGCCCTCGCGCCGCCCACCCTCACCGCGGTCGTCGCGCTGGTGGTGCTGGTCGCCGACCTCTTCCTGCCCGCGGCCCGCAAGCCGCTGCTGGGCCTGGTCGCGACGGCGGGACTGGTGCTCGCCGGGCTCTCGCTGCTGCCGCTCCTGGGCGGCGAGCGCCGCACCTTCTGCCTGTCCGGCCACCCCGCGGTCTGCAGCTATGTGGCCGACCCGTTCACCCTGGTGATCCAGTTCCTGGTGCTCGCCGGGGCGCTGCTGACCGCGCTGCTGTCCCTGGAGTCCGTCAAGGACGGGGAGCTGCCCGCCGGCGAGTACTGGTTCCTGCTGCTGTCCTCGGCGGCCGGCGCCGCCCTGCTGCCCGCCTCCCGGGACCTGGCCACCCTCGTCATCGCCCTCGAGGTCGCCTCGCTGCCCGCCTTCGCGCTGGTCGGCCTGCGCCGCGGGGACCGCCTCTCCTCCGAGGCCGCCCTCAAGTTCTTCCTGTCCTCGGTGGCCGCCACCGCCGTGATGCTGCTCGGCGTCAGCTTCCTGTACGCGGCCACCGGCAGCCTGCACCTCTCCCGGGTGGCGCACGCCCTCACCGCCCTGCCCGACCCGCGGCTGGCCACCCTGGCGAGCGCCGGCGTCGCCCTCACCCTGGTCGGCTTCGCCTTCAAGACCGCCGCCGCCCCGTTCCACTTCTGGGTGCCGGACACCTACGTCGGCGCGCCGCTCCCCATCGCCGGCTACCTCTCCGTGGTCGGCAAGGCCGTCGGCTTCTCCGGCCTGATCCTCGTCACGGTCGAGGGCTTCCCCTCGTACGCCGGTGTCTGGGGCCCGGCGCTGGCCGTCCTCGCCGCGCTGACCATGACCGTCGGCAACGTCGCGGCCCTGCGCCAGGACCCCCGGCGCGCCCACAGCGCCGTGCGGCTGCTCGCCTGGTCCTCGGTCGGCCAGGCCGGCTACCTCCTGGTCCCGATCGCGGCGGCCGGCTCCGTCCACGACCCGGCGCACGCCATCGGCTCCACCGTCGCCTACGCCCTGATGTACGCGGCCGTGAACCTCGGCGCCTTCGCGGTCGCCGCTGTGGTGGCCCGCACCCGGCCCGCCAACCGGATCACCGACTACCGGGGCCTGTACCACCGGCGGCCCCTGGTGGCGCTCGCCCTCGGCTTCTTCCTGCTGTGCCTGGCCGGCCTGCCGCCGGGCATCATCGGCCTGTTCGCCAAGGTCACGGTGTTCTCCGCGGCCGTCGAAGCGGGCCTGGCCTGGCTCGCGGTCGTCATGGCGGTCAATGTCGTGATCGCGCTCTACTACTACCTGCAGTGGACCACGGTCCTCTTCCGGGGAGCCGAGGAGAGCGCGCCGGAGCAGGCGCCCGCGCAGGCCCCGCACCGCGCCGCGATCCCGGCCCCGCTCGCCACCGCCATCGCTCTCGCCGCCGTCCTGGGCATCGCCCTCTCCGGCGCCCCGCAGCTCGTGCTGCGCTTCGCCTCCGGGACGCTGCTCTGAGCCGGTGGCCGGCCCGCCGCACCCCGCGCACCCGCCGCCCCTGACGGCCCGCACGGCCGCCTGCCCGCCCCCGCGGGGCCCCCGCCCACGGGGCGCTTTCGGGTGCCCGGCCCGGGCCGCCGTGCGCACACCGGGGAACCAGGCCCGTTCATCCCGCGTTGACCAGTGAGTAAGGATCCACCGGAGCGTGGAGCAACGCAGCACAGGGTTCCCCTGCCGGACCGCTTGGAGGGCGCACCGTGCACCGCCGGCACAACGGGCTCAGGACCGCCGTACTCCTCGGGGGGCTGTCCGCCCTCCTGATCGTCATCGGTGGCTTCTTCGGCCGTACGGGGCTGATCATCGCCGTCCTCGTCGCCCTGGGCACCAACGCCTACGCGTACTGGAACAGCGACAAACTGGCGCTGCGGGCCATGCGCGCCCGCCCCGTCAGCGAGTTCGAGGCCCCGCAGCTGTACCGCATGGTCCGCGAGCTCTCCACCACCGCGCGCCAGCCGATGCCCCGCCTGTACCTCTCCCCGACCCAGGCGCCCAACGCCTTCGCCACCGGCCGCAACCCCCGCAACGCCGCGGTCTGCTGCACCGACGGCATCCTCCAGCTCCTCGACGAACGCGAGCTGCGCGGCGTCCTCGGCCACGAGCTGAGCCACGTCTACAACCGCGACATCCTGATCTCCTCCGTCGCGGGCGCGCTGGCCTCGGTGGTGATGTTCCTCGTCAACTTCGCCTGGCTGATCCCGGTGGGCCGCTCCGACGACGACGAGGGCCCCGGCCTCGTCGGCATGCTGCTGATCATGATCCTCGGCCCGGTCGCGGCCTCCCTCATCCAGCTCGCCGTCAGCCGCTCCCGCGAGTACGAGGCCGACGCCTCGGGCGCCCGGCTCACCGGCGACCCGCTGGCCCTGGCCTCCGCCCTGCGCAAGCTGGAGGCCGGCACCCAGCAGCTGCCGCTGCCGCCCGAACCCCGTCTGGAGACCGCCGGCCACCTGATGATCGCCAACCCGTTCCGGGCCGGCGAGGGCATGTCCCGGCTGTTCTCCACCCACCCCCCGATGCGCGAGCGCATCGCCCGCCTCGAACAGCAGGCGGGCCCCCGCCCCTGAGGTCCCGGCCGGCGCCGGGAGCGGTGGCCGTCACCCCGGAGCCGTCGCATCATGAATGCAACGATTCACCCGGCTCAGCGCGTCTAGCACGGCAGACACACTCTCCACCGTGCCCTCGGAAGGCTGCTGATCATGAAGCTCATCCTCAACGTCCTCTGGCTGGTCCTCAGCGGCTTCTGGCTGGCGATCGGCTATGTCGTCGCGGGCATCGTCTGCTGCATCCTGATCGTCACCATCCCGTTCGGCATCGCGTCCTTCCGGATCGCCGGCTACGCCCTGTGGCCCTTCGGCCGGACGACCGTCCAGCGCCACGACGCCGGCGTCGGCTCGGCGATCGGCAACATCATCTGGATCATCTTCGCGGGCTGGTGGCTGGCCCTGGGGCACATCGTCACCGGCATCGCCCTGTGCGTGACGATCATCGGCATCCCGTTCGGCATCGCGAACTTCAAGATGATCCCGATCTCCCTCATGCCGCTGGGCCGCGACATCGTCTTGACCGAAGAGCCGTTCGCGGCGCGCTGACCCGCCGCCGGACACACAGGTGGGGCGGCACGCCGAAGCGCGCCGCCCCATCCTTGTGGCACCCGGAACCGGGCTCCTAGCGGTAGTTCACGAACTGCAGCGCGAAGTCCAGGTCCTTGCCCTTCAGCAGCTGCTGCACCGCCTGCAGGTCGTCCCGGCTCTTCGAGCTGACCCGCAGTTCGTCGCCCTGCACCTGCGCCTTGACGCCCTTCGGGCCCTCATCGCGGATGATCTTGGCGACCTTCTTGGCGTTGTCCTGCGAGATCCCCTCCTCGATCGAGGCGAAGATCTTGTACTCCTTGCCCGAGGCCTGCGGCTCCCCGGCGTCCAGCGCCTTCAGCGAGATCCCGCGCTTGACCAGCTTGGACTGGAAGATGTCGAGTACGGCCTTGACCCGCTCCTCGGCGTTGGCCCGCATCTCGATCTTCTCGCCCGACCACTCGATCGACGCGCCCACGCCCTTGAAGTCGTAGCGCTGCGAGATCTCCTTGGCGGCCTGGTTGAGCGCGTTGTCGACCTCCTGCCGCTCTACCTTCGAGACGATGTCGAAACTGGAGTCGGCCATGTTGAGTTGGCTCCTCGTACGTAGATCCGTCAGGGGTACGGTCCGACCCGGACCGCCTGCCAAGCCTAGCCACCCGACCAAGATCCAGGGCTCCCGAATCGAGTGGCGGACCACCCCCGGTCATCGGGTATGGTTTACGTCGTTGCCACCGAGCACCGCCCCGGCGGAGTCTCCCGGCAGCAAACCCAGGCGGTGTGCCCGAGCGGCCAAAGGGAGCAGACTGTAAATCTGCCGGCTCAGCCTTCCCAGGTTCGAATCCTGGCGCCGCCACAGGGAAACGCAAAGGGCCCCTGGCTTGTGAGATCACAAGCCAGGGGCCCTTTGCGATATGCGTCGACCTGACCGGGCACCAACGCCCCGCCGCCACACCGTTCCGCACGGCACCCCCGCACGGCTTCCCCGCACGGCGGACGCGGGACGCCGCCCCGGTCCGCCGCGCGGAGGCCGCTTCTCAGCCCCCGGCCGCCGCCCGTACCGCGTCCTTCACGGGGACCTCGCCGCCGATCAGCTCCAGCGTCCGCCCGATGGTGCCCGGTTCGTCGAGCAGGGCCGCCAGGACGGCGGCCACGTCGTCACGGGACACCTCGTCCCGGCCGGTGGACTCGCCGAGCCGCACCAGGTCCGTCCCGGGATCGTCGGTCAGCCGGCCCGGCCGCAGGATCGTCCAGTCCAGGCCGGCGCGGGCCCGTACGTCCGCGTCCGCGGCGCCCTTCGCCCGCAGATACGCCGCGAAGACCGGATCGGTGCCCTCCGGCGGCTCACGGTCCGCGCCCATCGAGGAGACGACGAGGAAGCGCCTAACGCCCGCCGCCTCGGCCGCGTCCGCGAAGAGCGCCGCCGCGCCCCGGTCCACCGTGTCCTTGCGCCCGACGCCGCTGCCCGGGCCCGCGCCCGCCGCGAAGACGGCCGCGTCCACCCCCTCCATGTGCCGGGCGACATCCTCCACCGACGCCGACTCCAGGTCGCAGACCACCGGTTCGGCTCCCGCGGCCAGCAGGTCGCCGGCCTGTTCCGGCCGGCGGATGATGCCCGCGACCTCGTCCCCGCGCTTGGCGAGCAACCGCTCCAGCCGCAGCGCGATCTGACCATGTCCACCTGCGATGACAATGCGCATGATCCCGACCGTACGCCGAAGGGCCGCCGCGCGGTGCGGGACCGGCCGGGCGGCCGCCGCCTTCCCGCCCCCGCGGCGCAGCGCCGCCGCTCAGCGCTGCGACTGCCGCGGCAGCTCCAGCGCCACCTCCGCCGCCGAGTCGCAGTACTCGCGTACCGCGCTGGTGCGGGCGACCACCCGCCCGCGGTGGATCACGATCCGGCTGTACGCCAGCGAGAGCACCCCGGCGATCCGCTCCCCGCGCACCGCCAGCAGCTCCGCGGGGAAGCCCGCCTCGACCCGCACCTCCGGCAGGTTCAGCGTCGCCCGCGCCGCCGAACTCACCGTCCCGTAGGCCGCCTCGGGCGTGGCCTCCCCCAGGGACGCCAGGAGATACGCGGCCTCCAGGGGGTCGCCCCGCCCCACCGGGTTCGCCACGTCCCGCAGCGCCCCGCTGCCCGCCGCCACCCGGACTCCGGCCGCCCGCAGCAACCGCACCGGCGCCGGCCGCGCCACCCGCGAGCCGTGCCGCTCCAGGCCCGCGCAGTCGCCCTGCGGCAGGCACACGACGGCGACCCCGGCGGCCGCCAACTGCTCGGCGACCCGCGCCGCCACGCTCCGCGGCATCCGCGCCATCCCCGCACACGGCCCGAGTGCGACCCCCGGCCGCAGCCCGCCCGCCATCGCCGCGATCCGCGCCAGCCGCGCCGGATCGGCGCCGTCGGTGTGCAGGTCCACCGGACAGCCGTGCTCGCCCGCGAGCTCCAGGACCGTCTCGACGTACCCGGCGGGGTCGGGGTCGAGGTCGGGGCAGCCGCCGATGACCGAGGCGCCCATCTTCACCGCGTCCCGCAGCATCGCCAGCCCGTCCGCGCCGGCCACCCCGGTCAGCACCCGCGGCACCGCCACCGCCGCCAGATCGGCCAGCCCGCGCAGCGACCTGCGGGCCTGCAGCACGGCCTCCAGCGAGCGCAGGCCCTGGACGTCGCCGATCCTGACGTGGCTGCGCGAGGCGGTGGCGCCGTGTCCCAGCTGGAGCAGCGCGGCCTCGGTGGTCCGCCGCTGGACGTCCTCGGCCGAGCCGGACACGGGGCCGTCGCGGTCCGCGGTCAGCGCGGTGTCGCAGTGCGCGTGGGGCTCGACGGGGGAGGGGAGCAGGAGGTAGCCGGCGAGGTCGACGCGGGCGCCCTGCGGGGCGAGGCTGCCGGCCGTCCCGACGGCCTCGATGCGGCCACCGCCGAGCCGCACGTCCACCGTCCGGCCGTCGGCGAGCCGGGCACCGCACAGCACCAGCGCGCCGCTGTCCGGCCTGGCGTACCGGCCGGCGCCGCCGGGCTTTCCCGGCTGGGGCTGCGGCGAACTGCTGTCGGACATCGCGCTCCTCGAAAGCACCGGCGTGCAAGATCACGCAGCGTTCTCCCGAGCCTAGGACGCCGCCGGGAGAGCGGTGCGCAGGCGCGAAATAGTCGTACCGGTGTGGTGCCCGGGGCACTTGGGGCACGGCCCGGATACGGATTTCACGTTTGGCGGCGGGCCGTGTAATGTCTTCATCGCTCGCCCCAATAGCTCAGTCGGCAGAGCGTCTCCATGGTAAGGAGAAGGTCTACGGTTCGATTCCGTATTGGGGCTCTGATGTGTGAGGTTCCCGTCTTCGGGCGGGATCCCCTCGCATCGCAGCGGTGTAGCTCAGTCGGTAGAGCAAGCGGCTCATAATCGCTGTGTCACCGGTTCAAGTCCGGTCACCGCTACTGACAGTAGCCGATTGTGGGGTCGGTCCTCCGATCGGCTACTCTTTTATGCGTTAATCCGACCACCCGTCCGTCCAAGGAGCACTCACGTGGCTGCCACCGACGTCCGCCCGAAGATCACGCTGGCCTGCGTGGAGTGCAAGGAGCGGAACTACATCACCAAGAAGAACCGGCGTAACGACCCGGACCGTCTTGAGATGAAGAAGCACTGCCCCCGTTGCAACTCGCACACCGCGCACCGCGAGACGCGATAACACAGGCTCGTTCGTGAGGCCGTCCCCATTCGTGGGGGCGGCCTCACGGCGTTATCACCATCAGTACAGGGAGGTTGCGAGCCCATGGCGCTCGACCAGTCATTTGTGGGACGCACGTACCCGCCCACCGACCCGTACGAGGTCGGCCGGGAAAAGATCCGCGAATTCGCCGAGGCCATCGGTGACAGCAACCCCGCCTACACCGACGCCGAAGCGGCGAAGGCGCTCGGGTACTGCGATGTGATCGCGCCGCCAACCTTCGTGTTCGCGATCACCTTCAAGGCCGCGGGACAGGTCATCGAGGACCCGCAACTCGGGCTGGACTACAGCCGGGTGGTGCACGGCGACCAGAAGTTCGCCTACACCCGGCCGGTGCGCAGCGGGGACCGGCTGAGCGTCACCTCCACCATCGAGGCCATCAAGTCCATGGCGGGCAACGACATCATCGACATCCGCGGCGAGGTGCACGACGAGGCCGGCGAGCACGTCGTGACCGCGTTCACCAAGCTGGTGGCCCGCGCCGACCGGGAGGCCTGAGATGACCGCCAAGATTTCCTACGACGAGGTCGAGGTCGGCACCGAACTCCCGGCGCAGACCTTCCCCGTGAGCCGCGCCACGCTCGTGCGGTACGCGGGCGCCTCCGGTGACTTCAACCCGATCCACTGGAACGAGAAGTTCGCCAAGGAGGTCGGGCTGCCGGACGTCATCGCCCACGGCATGTTCACCATGGCCGAGGCGATCCGCGTGGTCACCGACTGGGCCGGCGACCCCGGCGCGGTCGCCGAGTACGGCGTGCGCTTCACCAAGCCGGTGGTCGTCCCCAACGACGAGACCGGCGCGCTGATCGAGGTCAGCGCCAAGGTCGCCGCCAAGCTGGACGACGACGACCGTACGGTCCGGGTCGATCTCACCGCGATGAGCGCGGGCCAGAAGGTGCTGGGCATGTCCCGCGCCGTGGTCCGCCTCGCCTGAGCCGGCGCCGTCCGGGGGCGGCCGGCCGAGGACGCCGGGGCCGCCCCCGTACCCTTGGGCGCGTGCAGGAACTCCATGACGCGCCCCTCGCCCCGCTGACCACCTTCCGCCTCGGCGGACCGGCCACCCGCCTCGTCACGGCCACCACCGACGACGAGGTGATCGCGGCCGTCCGCGCGGCCGACGCGGCCGGGGACCCGCTGCTGATCATCGGCGGCGGCAGCAACCTCGTCATCGGCGACAAGGGCTTCGACGGTACGGCCCTGCGCATCGCCACCCGGGGCTTCGCACTCGACGGCACGACCCTCACCCTCGCCGCCGGCGAGAACTGGTCCGAGGCGGTCGCCCGTACGGTCGAGGCCGGGCTGGCCGGCGTGGAGTGCCTGGCCGGCATCCCCGGCTCGGCGGGCGCCACCCCGATCCAGAACGTGGGCGCGTACGGCCAGGAGGTCTCCACCACGATCACCGAGGTCGTCGCCTACGACCGCCGGGCCGGCGAGACCGTCACGATCCCGGGCGCGGAGTGCGGCTTCTCCTACCGCCACAGCCGCTTCAAGGAGCACCCCGACCGGTTCGTCGTGCTGCGCGTGCGCTTCGCCCTGGAGGACGCCGGGGGGCTGTCCGCGCCCCTGAAGTACCCCGAGACCGCCCGCGCCCTCGGCGTCGGGGCCGGTGACCGGGTCCCGGCCGCCGCCGCCCGTACGACCGTGCTGGCGCTGCGCGCCGGCAAGGGCATGGTGCTGGACCCCGCCGACCACGACACCTGGTCGGCCGGCTCCTTCTTCACCAACCCGATCCTCACCGAGGCCGAGCACGCCGCCTTCCTCCGGCGGGTCCGGGACCGGCTCGGCCCCGAGACCGCCCCGCCCGCCTTCCCGGCCGGTGAGGGCCTGGTCAAGACCTCCGCCGCCTGGCTGATCGACCGGGCCGGCTTCACCAAGGGCTACGGCAGCGGCCCGGCCCGCATCTCCACCAAGCACACCCTCGCGCTCACCAACCGCGGGCAGGCCACCACCGAGGACCTGCTCGCCCTGGCCCGTGAGGTCCGCGACGGGGTCCACGCGGCCTTCGGCGTCACGCTCGTCAACGAACCGGTCACGGTCGGCGTCAGCCTCTAGGCTCTGCCGTTCGGATCAGGCCGCCGCACCCGGCTCGGCCAGCCAGGCGTCGATCCCCGCCAGCAGCCGCTGCTTCTCGTCCTGCGGGGCGCACGAGCCGCGGACCGACTGGCGGGCCAGCTCGGCGAGTTCGGCATCGGTGAAGTCGTGCACGCCGCGGGCGATCTCGTACTGCGCGGCCAGCCGCGACCCGAACAGCAGCGGGTCGTCGGCGCCCAGCGCCATCGGCACGCCCGCGTCGAACAGCGTCCGCAGCGGCACGTCCTCCGGCTTCTCGTAGACCCCCAGCGCCACATTCGACGACGGGCACACCTCGCAGGTCACCCCGCGCGCGGCCAGCCGGCGCAGCAGCGCGGGGTCCTCCGCGGCCCGGACGCCGTGCCCCACCCGGCCGGCGTGCAGATCGTCCAGACAGTCGCGGACGCTGGCCGGCCCCGACAGCTCCCCGCCGTGCGGCGCCGCCAGCAGACCGCCCTCGCGCGCGATCGCGAAGGCGCGGTCGAAGTCCCGGGCGAATCCCCGGCGTTCGTCGTTGGACAGCCCGAAGCCGATCACTCCGTGGTCGGCGTAGCGCACCGCGAGCCGGGCCAGCGTGCGGGCGTCCAGCGGGTGCTTCATGCGGTTCGCGGCGACCAGCACGCGGATGCCGAGCCCGGTGTCCCGCGACGCGCCGCGCACCGCGTCCAGAATGATCTCCAGGGCCGGGATCAGCCCGCCCAGCCGCGGTGCGTACGAGGTCGGGTCGACCTGGATCTCCAGCCACCGCGACCCGTCGCGGACGTCCTCCTCGGCGGCCTCGCGCACCAGCCGCTGGATGTCCTCGGGCTCCCGCAGGCACGACCGTGCGAGGTCGTACAGCCGCTGGAAGCGGAACCAGCCGCGCTCGTCCGTGGCGCGCAGCCGGGGCGGCTCACCGCCGCGCAGCGCCTCCGGCAGATGGACGCCGTACTTGTCGGCGAGCTCCAGCAGGGTGGCGGGCCGCATCGAACCGGTGAAATGCAGGTGCAGATGGGCCTTCGGCAGCTGGCGCAGGTCTCGAATGGCGGCTCCGCCGCGGGCACGAACGCTCTCCATCCCAAGATCTTGCCGCATGGGACCGGCGCGCCGGTAGGGCCTTTCCCGAAGGGGTGTCCGGGAGAACGGACGAGCGGGCGCCGGGACGGTGTCCCGGCGCCCGCTCACGGCATGCGGGTATCCCAGGTGCCGGCAGTCCTTCAGGGGCTACTTGGCCTCCGCCAGCAGCTTCTGCAGCCGCGACACGCCCTCGACCAGGTCCTCGTCGCCCAGTGCGTAGGAAAGCCGCAGGTAGCCGGGGGTGCCGAAGGCCTCACCCGGGACGACGGCGACCTCCGCCTCCTCCAGGATCAGCCCGGCCAGCTCGACGCTGGTCTGCGGGCGCTTGCCGCGGATCTCCTTGCCCAGCAGCTCCTTGACCGACGGGTACGCGTAGAACGCGCCCTCCGGCTCGGGGCACAGCACGCCGTCGATCTCGTTGAGCATCCGCACGATGGTGCGACGGCGGCGGTCGAAGGCGACCTTCATCTCCTCGACGGCCGTCAGATCGCCGGAGACCGCCGCGATGGCCGCGGCCTGGGCGACGTTGGAGACGTTGGACGTGGCGTGCGACTGGAGGTTCGCCGCGGCCTTGATGACGTCCTTGGGACCGATCGCCCAGCCCACCCGCCAGCCGGTCATCGCGTAGGTCTTCGCCACGCCGTTGACGATGATGCACTTGTCGCGCAGCTCGGGCACGACCACCGGCAGCGACGAGAACTCGGCGTCGCCGTAGACCAGGTGCTCGTAGATCTCGTCGGTCAGCACCCACAGGCCGTGCTCGGCGGCCCAGCGGCCGACCGCCTCGACCTGCTCGCGGGTGTAGACCGCGCCGGTCGGGTTCGACGGCGAGACGAACAGCAGCACCTTGGTGCGGTCCGTGCGGGCGGCCTCCAGCTGCTCCACGGTCACGCGGTAGCCGGTGGTCTCGTCGGCGACCACGTCGACCGGCACACCGCCGGCGAGACGGATCGACTCGGGGTAGGTGGTCCAGTACGGCGCCGGGACGATGACCTCGTCGCCCGGGTCGAGGATCGCTGCGAACGCCTCGTAGATCGCCTGCTTGCCACCGTTCGTCACCAGGACGTTCGCGGCCTCGATCTCGTAGCCGGAGTCGCGCAGCGTCTTCGCGGCGATCGCGGTCTTCAGCTCGGGCAGGCCGCCTGCCGGGGTGTAGCGGTGGTACTTCGGGTTGCGGCAGGCCTCGACGGCCGCCTCGACGATGTAGTCGGGCGTGGGGAAGTCGGGCTCACCGGCGCCGAAGCCGATCACCGGACGTCCGGCGGCCTTGAGGGCCTTCGCCTTGGCGTCGACGGCGAGGGTCGCCGACTCGGAGATCGAACCGACGCGGGCCGAGACCCGGCGTTCGGTGGGGGACGATGCGGAAGGGGTTGCAGCGCTCATACATGCATCGTTGCAGACCCCCGACGAGCCCGGCACACGGGTTTGCGGGCACCACCCGCATGGATCGTGTTCGACGCCCGGCCCCGAAGCACGTACACTCGCTGACCGTTGGCTCCCAACAGGTCGCCGCGGGACATGCACCAGGTGCAGTCGCCCGTATGCGGTAGGTTGGGGGAACCACAAAGGGTCGTAGCTCAATTGGTAGAGCACTGGTCTCCAAAACCAGCGGTTGGGGGTTCAAGTCCCTCCGGCCCTGCTACACGCACTCTCCACCACGGTGCGTGCACGCGTACGTAGGAAATGCACCGCCGTGCGGCAGGGCAGGGCGCGGCACGGCCACGATCCGGATTCAGGTGAGGACGAGTGACGGACGCCCTGGGCTCCATCGACATGCCTGAGCGCGGTCATTCCGAGGACGACACCGCGGATTCCCAGAAGAAGCCCCGTCGCGGCGGCAAGCGCGGCAAGAAGGGCCCTTTCGCGCGGCTCGCGCTTTTCTACCGCCAGATCGTGGCGGAGCTCCGCAAGGTCGTCTGGCCGACGCGCAGCCAGCTGTCGACGTACACCAGTGTGGTGATCGTCTTCGTTGTCATCATCATCGGTCTCGTAACCGTGATTGACTTGGGAATCAACCGAGTCGTCGGGTACGTCTTCGGCTGATCCCGCGGAGGGCGCCTCAGCGGGCGCCCGTTTCGCATGTTCAACCCCTTGAAGCCAGGAAGAAGCAGCCACCGTGTCTGACCCGAACCTGAACGACGCCGCCGACTCCGCCGAAACGGCAGCGGCCGACGTGGACGCGGCCGCCTCGGCCGAGGTCGAGGGCGACGACACCGCGCGTGACATCGTCGAGAACGCCGACGCGGTCGACGAGGTCGACGCCGAGGACGCCGCCGGTGAGCCCGCCGAAGAGGCCGCGGTGCACGTCGAGGAGGACGCCGAGGCCACCGCCGAGGTCGCCGAGGACGAGGAGCAGGAGCCGGTCGACCCGATCGCCGCCCTCCGCGAGGAACTCCGCGGCCTGCCCGGTGAGTGGTACGTCATCCACACCTACGCGGGCTACGAGAACCGCGTGAAGACCAACCTCGAACAGCGTGCCGTCTCGCTGAACGTCGAGGACTTCATCTTCCAGGCCGAGGTGCCGCAGGAAGAGGTCGCCCAGATCAAGAACGGCGAGCGCAAGACCATCCGCCAGAACAAGCTCCCGGGCTACGTTCTCGTGCGCATGGACCTGACGAACGAGTCCTGGGGCGTCGTCCGCAACACCCCGGGTGTCACCGGCTTCGTCGGCAACGCCTACGACCCCTACCCGCTGACGCTGGACGAGATCGTCAAGATGCTCGCCCCGGAGGCCGAGGAGAAGGCCGCCAAGGAGGCCGCCGCGGCCGAGGGTAAGCCGGCGCCGTCCCGCAAGGTCGAGGTCCAGGTGCTGGACTTCGAGGTGGGCGACTCCGTCACCGTCACCGACGGCCCGTTCGCGACGCTGCAGGCGACGATCAACGAGATCAACGCCGACTCGAAGAAGGTCAAGGGCCTCGTCGAGATCTTCGGCCGCGAGACCCCGGTCGAGCTGAGCTTCGACCAGATCCAGAAGAACTAGGTTCTTCCGGACCACCAGCCAAACCGACCAGGTCAGACGGGCTCACAGCCGGTCTGACCTGCTCGGTTTTTGGCCGCACGACGATACCCGTTATCGTGGTGCGGTATGCCTCCATCCGGATGACCGGATGGCCAGGCGAAACACCTCTCACTAGGACCCGGAGAGAGCATGCCTCCCAAGAAGAAGAAGGTCACGGGGCTTATCAAGCTCCAGATCCAGGCCGGTGCCGCAAACCCGGCTCCGCCGGTCGGCCCCGCGCTGGGTCAGCACGGCGTCAACATCATGGAGTTCTGCAAGGCCTACAACGCCGCGACCGAGTCGCAGCGTGGCATGGTCGTGCCGGTGGAGATCACGGTCTACGAAGACCGTTCCTTCACCTTCATCACCAAGACTCCGCCGGCCGCGAAGCTGATCCTGAAGGCCGCGGGCGTGGAGAAGGGCTCCGGCGAGCCGCACAAGACCAAGGTCGCCAAGATCACCCGCGACCAGGTCCGCGAGATCGCCACCACCAAGATGCCCGACCTGAACGCCAACGACCTGGACGCCGCCGAGAAGATCATCGCCGGCACCGCCCGTTCCATGGGCGTCACGGTCGAGGGCTGATCCTCAGCCCCTCACGGCACCCCGTGGCAGGACCAGGCGCTGGTCCGCACCACGACTCCACCCCACTGCACCAGGAGCAGAAGTGAAGCGCAGCAAGACTCTTCGCAACGCGGACGCGAAGATCGACCGGGAGCGCGTGTACGCCCCCCTCGAGGCCGTCCGTCTCGCCAAGGAGACCACCTCCGTCAAGTTCGACGCGACCGTCGAGGTCGCCATGCGTCTGGGCGTTGACCCGCGCAAGGCCGACCAGATGGTCCGTGGCACCGTGAACCTCCCGCACGGCACCGGTAAGACCGCCCGGGTCCTGGTCTTCGCGACCGGTGACCGTGCTGCGGCCGCGGAAGCCGCCGGCGCCGACATCGTCGGCTCGGACGAACTGATCGACGAGGTCTCCAAGGGCCGTCTGGACTTCGACGCCGTCGTCGCCACCCCGGACCTCATGGGCAAGGTCGGCCGCCTCGGCCGCGTGCTCGGTCCCCGTGGTCTGATGCCGAACCCGAAGACCGGCACCGTCACCCCGGATGTCGCCAAGGCTGTCACCGACATCAAGGGCGGCAAGATCGAGTTCCGCGTGGACAAGCACGCGAACCTCCACTTCATCATCGGCAAGGTCTCCTTCGACGAGACCAAGCTGGTGGAGAACTACGCCGCGGCGCTCGAGGAGATCAACCGCCTCAAGCCGTCCGCCGCGAAGGGCCGCTACATCAAGAAGGCGACCGTCACCACCACGATGGGCCCCGGCATCCCGCTGGACGCCAACCGCACCCGCAACCTCCTCGTCGAGGACGACGCCGTCTGATCTCCTCGATCAGCGCCTCGTAGCGCGTGATGTTTCACGTCAGGCCCCGTCTCCCCTCCGGGAGGGACGGGGCCTGACGCATGCGCTGTCGGTGCCCTGCATTACAGTCGCCCCGAGGTCCATAAAGATGATCTAAAGGGGGAGCCTCACATGCGGAGCACGCGTATAGCCGCCGCCGTGGCGGGTGCGGTGATGTTGGTCGGCAGCCTGAGCGCCTGTAACGACGACGGTGGCAAGGCGGCCGGCAGCGGCAGCGGCAGCGGTGGGAGCAGCGACGCAGCGGGCGGCAAGCAGGACCCGGCACAGAACCCGGTGGACGCGCTGAAGGCCGCCCAGGAGGCGACCTCCGGCAAGAAGACCGCGCAGATCGACGGCACCACCGACACGACCACGCCCCGCGGCCGGATGAAGCAGTCCATCAAGGGCGGGCTGGACTGGACGCACGGCATGCAGATGAACGTGTCGAACACCGTGAGCGGCGGGGGCGGCCCCGGCAAGCCGATCAAGGCGATCTACACCAAGGACGCCGTGTACATGAACATGAGCGCCGTCATGCCGGGCATGGGCGGCAAGCCCTGGATGAAGTACTCGTACGAGGCGCTGTCGAAGGGGCTGGGCGGCTCGGGCACGCTCTTCCAGGACGTCCTGCAGAACGCCGACCCGAGCCAGCCGATCGAGCTGCTGATCGCCTCCGGCACGGCCAAGGCCGTCGGCAAGGAGAGCGTGAACGGCGTCCGGGCCACGCACTACACCGGCACCGTCACGATGGATCAGCTGAGCGACAAGGCCGGCAAGTCGGTCCGGGACCTCGTCCAGAAGCAGCTCGCGAAGGGCGGCGCGAAGAGCGAGCAGCTCGACGTCTGGATCGACGACCACAACCTGCTGGTCAAGAAGGTGGAGAAGCTCGGCGGCAAGCAGCCGAGCAGCTCCACGGCGCTCTTCTCGGACTACGGCGCCACGGTCGACCTGACCCCGCCGCCGGCCGGCCGGACGGCCACCGCACCCGGCGCCTGACCGGCTCCACCGCGCGTGCGCCGGCCCGGGCGGGGGCCCTCCGAGGTCCCCCGCCCGGGCCGATTTGCCTGACCGCGGTCGGCTCCCGTATCTTTTCCCGGAAGCCAAAGACCGCTGGTTGTCTCTGTGCGTCCGGATTCCGGGCGCGCGGTGGCCGAAGGATCCGCTAGCTGCGGACGGCCTGCGCAGGTGTGTATGGATGAACTCCCGGACGGATTTCCGTACGGTCGAGTACGCCCCGTGCGCCTGCGCCGGGGCGTTTGTTTTGCCCAGCCCCTTCTGCGCGGTCCTCATCACCCGGAAGGAGGCCGAGGCTCATGGCGACGTCTGACAAGAACGCAGCCGTTGCGGAGATCACGGAGAAGCTCCGTGACTCCCACGCAGCTGTTGTGACTTCTTACACCGGACTGAGTGTGGCGCAGCTCAAGGAGCTGCGTCGTTCTCTCGGCGAGAACGCTCAGTACCGTGTGGTGAAGAACACGCTGACCAAGATCGCGGCCAAGGAGGCCGGGATTCAGCTGGACGAGCACCTCAAGGGCTCGACCGCTGTTGCCTTCGTGACCGGTGACCCGGTCACGGCGGCGAAGGGTCTTCGTGACTTCGCCAAGGAAAACCCCGCTCTCGTCATCAAGGGCGGTGTCCTTGACGGCAAGGCGCTGTCCGCCGACGAGATCAAGAAGCTTGCGGACCTCGAGTCCCGCGAGGTTCTGCTCGCCAAGCTGGCGGGTGGCATGAAGGCGTCCATGGCCAAGGCCGCGGCGACCTTCCAGGCCCCGCTCACGAAGTTCGCCCGCACCGCGGACGCGCTTCGCAGCAAGGTCGAGCAGGGCGGTGCCGGTACGCCGGCTCCCGCCGAGGCTGCCGAGTAACCACACTCATGCCCCTGCCGGGGCGTGGCACTCGTAGGCCCAGCGGGCCCGTACGCCCGCCATTCATGTACATCCGGCACCCGCCGAATTAGTGGAAGGACCGCCACCATGGCGAAGCTCAGCCAGGAAGACCTGCTCGCGCAGTTCGAGGAGATGACCCTCATCGAGCTCTCCGAGTTCGTGAAGCTCTTCGAGGACAAGTTCGACGTCGAGGCTGCTGCCCCGGTCGCCGTTGCCGCCGCCGGTGCCCCGGGCGCCCCGGCCGCCGCCGCCGAGGAGGAGAAGGACGAGTTCGACGTCATCCTCACCGGTGCGGGCGACAAGAAGATCCAGGTCATCAAGGTCGTGCGTGAGCTGACCTCCCTGGGTCTGAAGGAGGCCAAGGACCTCGTCGACGGCACCCCGAAGCCCGTCCTCGAGAAGGTCGCCAAGGACGCCGCCGAGAAGGCCGCCGAGTCCCTCAAGGGCGCCGGCGCCTCCGTCGAGGTCAAGTGACTTCACTGAGTCTTCCGACTCACGTCCCGGGCGCCTGAGGCGTCAGGGACACGTGCCAAGGGCGATCACCCATGCGGGTGGTCGCCCTTCGGCGTGCTCGTCACGGCTGCATTCCCTCGCGCCTGCGTGCGAGTATGGTGATCTTCGTTGCCCGGACCTGCCCCCATGTGACGATCTCCCCGAGGTGGGGGGCCTTGACGAACCGGACGCGGCGCGCAATTCTCGGGACGCGACGCAGAAGCGATCCAGGGTTCGAGGCATGGATCGCCGACGAAGAGGGAAGCATCGGTGTGCGCCACTGGCGCAGGGCTTTCGGCAGGCGCAGGGCATTGAGAAGAACAAACGAGGGCTTCCTCCGGTGCGGAGGACACGGCCCCCCGGAGGGAGAAGATCGGTATCACGGTGCTGAACCGGTCTCCGGAAACTCGCTCTGGACATCAGTGTGCCAAGTGGCTACACTGACCCTTTGCGCTGCCTGTTAGCTGCTCCCTGCCCGTCACCAGGGGCATACCCGAGCCCGAGCAAAGCTGAATGATCCGCCCTGATCTGGGCTTTCCCTCAGTCTGTTCGGTTCGGGACCGGTACGCGCGTAGTGAGTCCGAGCCCTCGGAAGGACCCCCTCTTGGCCGCCTCGCGCAACGCCTCGACTGCCAATACGAACAACGGCGACAGCACCGCCCCGCTGCGCATCTCTTTTGCGAAGATCAAGGAGCCCCTCGGGGTTCCGAACCTCCTTGCGCTGCAGACCGAAAGCTTCGACTGGCTGCTCGGCAATGCCGCATGGAAGGGTCGCGTCGAGGCTGCGCTGGAGAGTGGGCAGGAAGTCCCCACCAAGTCCGGTCTGGAAGAGATCTTCGAAGAGATCTCCCCGATCGAGGACTTCTCCGGGTCGATGTCGCTGACGTTCCGCGACCACCGCTTCGAGCCCCCGAAGAACTCCATCGACGAGTGCAAGGAGCGCGACTTCACGTACGCGGCTCCGCTCTTCGTCACCGCTGAGTTCACGAACAACGAGACCGGCGAGATCAAGTCCCAGACGGTCTTCATGGGCGACTTCCCGCTCATGACCAACAAGGGAACCTTCTGCATCAACGGCACCGAGCGTGTCGTCGTCTCGCAGCTGGTCCGCTCGCCGGGCGTGTACTTCGACAGCTCCATCGACAAGACGTCCGACAAGGACATCTTCTCCGCCAAGATCATCCCGTCCCGGGGTGCCTGGCTGGAGATGGAGATCGACAAGCGCGACATGGTCGGTGTGCGCATCGACCGCAAGCGCAAGCAGTCCGTCACCGTCCTGCTCAAGGCGCTCGGGTGGACCACCGAGCAGATCCTCGAGGAGTTCGGCGAGTACGAGTCCATGCGCGCCACCCTGGAGAAGGACCACACCCAGGGCCAGGACGACGCGCTGCTCGACATCTACCGCAAGCTGCGTCCGGGCGAGCCGCCGACCCGTGAGGCCGCGCAGACGCTGCTCGAGAACCTCTACTTCAACCCGAAGCGCTACGACCTCGCGAAGGTCGGCCGCTACAAGGTCAACAAGAAGCTCGGCGGCGACGAGCCGCTCGACGCCGGTGTGCTGACCACCGATGACGTCATCGCCACGATCAAGTACCTGGTCAAGCTGCACGCCGGTGAGACCGAGACGATCGGCGAGAACGGCACGGAGATCGTCGTCGAGACCGACGACATCGACCACTTCGGCAACCGCCGTCTGCGCAACGTCGGCGAGCTGATCCAGAACCAGGTCCGTACGGGTCTCGCCCGTATGGAGCGCGTCGTGCGTGAGCGCATGACCACCCAGGACGTCGAGGCGATCACGCCGCAGACCCTGATCAACATCCGGCCGGTCGTCGCCTCCATCAAGGAGTTCTTCGGCACCAGCCAGCTGTCGCAGTTCATGGACCAGACCAACCCGCTGTCGGGTCTGACCCACAAGCGCCGTCTGTCGGCGCTGGGCCCGGGCGGTCTCTCCCGTGAGCGGGCCGGCCTGGACGTCCGTGACGTGCACCCCTCGCACTACGGCCGCATGTGCCCGATCGAGACCCCTGAAGGTCCCAACATCGGTCTGATCGGCTCGCTGGCCTCCTACGGCCGGGTCAACGTCTTCGGCTTCATCGAGACGCCCTACCGCAAGGTCGTCGACGGCCAGGTCACCGAGGAGGTGGACTACCTCACCGCTGATGAGGAGGACCGCTTCCTGATCGCCCAGGCCAACGCGAAGCTCTCCGAGGACATGCGCTTCGCCGAGCAGCGTGTCCTGGTCCGCCGCCGCGGCGGCGAGGTCGACCTGGTGCCGGCCGACGAGGTCGACTTCATGGACGTCTCGCCGCGCCAGATGGTGTCGGCCGCGACCGCCATGATCCCGTTCCTCGAGCACGACGACGCCAACCGCGCGCTCATGGGATCGAACATGATGCGCCAGGCCGTTCCGCTGATCAAGGCGGAGTCGCCGCTGGTCGGCACCGGCATGGAGTACCGCTGCGCGGTCGACGCCGGCGACGTCATCAAGGCGGAGAAGGACGGTGTGGTCCAGGAGGTCTCCGCGGACTACATCACCGTCGCCAACGACGACGGCACGTACACCACGTACCGCGTCGCCAAGTTCACCCGCTCCAACCAGGGCACCTCCTTCAACCAGAAGGTCGTCGTGGACGAGGGCGCGCGCGTCATCGAGGGCCAGGTCCTCGCCGACGGTCCGTCCACCGAAGAGGGCGAGATGGCCCTCGGTAAGAACCTGCTCGTGGCGTTCATGCCGTGGGAGGGTCACAACTACGAGGACGCGATCATCCTGTCGCAGCGCCTCGTGCAGGACGACGTCCTCTCCTCGATCCACATCGAGGAGCACGAGGTCGACGCCCGTGACACCAAGCTGGGCCCCGAGGAGATCACCCGGGACATCCCGAACGTCTCCGAGGAGGTCCTCTCCGACCTCGACGAGCGCGGCATCATCCGTATCGGTGCCGAGGTCGTCGCCGGCGACATCCTCGTCGGCAAGGTCACGCCCAAGGGTGAGACCGAGCTGACCCCCGAGGAGCGCCTGCTCCGCGCGATCTTCGGTGAGAAGGCGCGCGAGGTGCGCGACACCTCGCTGAAGGTGCCGCACGGTGAGATCGGCAAGGTCATCGGCGTCCGCGTCTTCGACCGCGAAGAGGGCGACGAGCTGCCCCCGGGCGTGAACCAGCTGGTCCGCGTCTACGTCGCCCAGAAGCGCAAGATCACCGACGGCGACAAGCTCGCCGGCCGGCACGGCAACAAGGGCGTCATCTCGAAGATCCTGCCGGTCGAGGACATGCCGTTCCTCGAGGACGGCACCCCGGTCGACATCATCCTCAACCCGCTGGGTGTCCCGTCCCGAATGAACCCGGGACAGGTCCTGGAGATCCACCTCGGCTGGCTCGCCAGCCAGGGCTGGAAGGTCGAGGGTGTCGAGGAGGAGTGGAAGAAGCGTCTCCACTCGATCTCCGCCGACGAGGTCGCCCCCGGCTCCAACGTCGCCACCCCGGTGTTCGACGGTGCGCGCGAGGACGAGATCTCCGGTCTCTTCGAGTCGACGATCCCCAACCGTGACGGTGAGCGGATGGTCAAGGGCTCCGGCAAGGCCCGGCTGTTCGACGGCCGCTCCGGTGAGCCGTTCCCGGACCCGATCTCGATCGGGTACATGTACATCCTCAAGCTGCACCACCTGGTCGACGACAAGCTCCACGCGCGTTCGACCGGTCCGTACTCGATGATCACCCAGCAGCCGCTGGGTGGTAAGGCTCAGTTCGGTGGCCAGCGGTTCGGTGAGATGGAGGTGTGGGCGCTGGAGGCATACGGCGCCGCATACGCCCTCCAGGAGCTGCTGACGATCAAGTCCGACGACGTGACCGGCCGCGTGAAGGTCTACGAGGCCATCGTCAAGGGCGAGAACATCCCCGAGCCCGGCATTCCCGAGTCCTTCAAGGTGCTCATCAAGGAAATGCAGTCCCTGTGCCTCAACGTGGAGGTGCTGTCCTCGGACGGCATGTCCATCGAGATGCGCGACACCGACGAGGACGTCTTCCGCGCAGCGGAGGAGCTCGGCATCGACCTGTCCCGGCGCGAGCCGAGCAGCGTCGAAGAGGTCTGACGGGAGTCCGGCCGGGGAGCCAGCGATGGTTCCCCCGGCCGGCCCCAGGACCCCCGTTTCAGACCCCAAGACTTACAACCCTGAGAGGGATTGACGCATAGTGCTCGACGTCAACTTCTTCGATGAGCTCCGGATCGGTCTGGCCACCGCTGACGACATCCGTCAGTGGAGCCACGGCGAGGTCAAGAAGCCCGAGACCATCAACTACCGCACGCTCAAGCCCGAAAAGGACGGACTCTTCTGCGAGAAGATCTTCGGTCCGACCCGGGACTGGGAGTGCTACTGCGGTAAGTACAAGCGCGTCCGCTTCAAGGGCATCATCTGCGAGCGCTGCGGCGTCGAGGTCACTCGCGCCAAGGTGCGGCGTGAGCGGATGGGCCACATCGAGCTTGCCGCTCCCGTGACCCACATCTGGTACTTCAAGGGCGTGCCGAGCCGGCTGGGCTACCTGCTGGACCTCGCGCCCAAGGACCTCGAGAAGGTCATCTACTTCGCCGCCTACATGATCACGTGGGTGGACGAGGAGCGCCGTACGCGCGACCTGCCCTCGCTGGAGGCGCACGTCTCCGTCGAGCGTCAGCAGATCGAGCAGCGCCGCGACTCCGACCTGGAGGCCCGCGCCAAGAAGCTCGAGACCGACCTGGCCGAGCTGGAGGCCGAGGGCGCCAAGGCGGACGTGCGCCGCAAGGTGCGCGAGGGTGCCGAGCGCGAGATGAAGCAGCTGCGCGACCGTGCGCAGCGCGAGATCGACCGTCTCGACGAGGTCTGGAACCGCTTCAAGAACCTCAAGGTCCAGGACCTCGAGGGCGACGAGCTGCTCTACCGCGAGCTGCGGGACCGCTTCGGCACGTACTTCGACGGCTCCATGGGTGCCGCCGCCCTGCAGAAGCGCCTGGAGACCTTCGACCTCGACGAGGAGGCCGAGCGCCTCCGCGAGATCATCCGGACCGGCAAGGGCCAGAAGAAGACCCGTGCGCTCAAGCGCCTCAAGGTCGTCTCCGCCTTCCTGCAGACCCGCAACAGCCCCAAGGGCATGGTGCTGGACTGCATCCCGGTGATCCCGCCGGACCTGCGTCCGATGGTGCAGCTGGACGGTGGCCGCTTCGCGACCTCCGACCTGAACGACCTGTACCGCCGTGTGATCAACCGCAACAACCGCCTCAAGCGGCTTCTCGACCTCGGCGCGCCCGAGATCATCGTGAACAACGAGAAGCGGATGCTGCAGGAGGCCGTCGACGCGCTGTTCGACAACGGCCGCCGCGGTCGCCCGGTCACCGGTCCCGGTAACCGCCCGCTGAAGTCCCTCAGTGACATGCTGAAGGGCAAGCAGGGCCGCTTCCGTCAGAACCTGCTCGGTAAGCGAGTCGACTACTCGGCGCGTTCCGTCATCGTCGTCGGCCCGCAGCTCAAGCTGCACCAGTGCGGTCTGCCCAAGGCCATGGCGCTGGAGCTCTTCAAGCCGTTCGTGATGAAGCGCCTGGTGGACCTCAACCACGCGCAGAACATCAAGAGCGCCAAGCGCATGGTCGAGCGCGGCCGCACCGTCGTGTACGACGTCCTCGAAGAGGTCATCGCCGAGCACCCGGTGCTGCTGAACCGTGCACCCACCCTGCACCGTCTGGGCATCCAGGCCTTCGAGCCGCAGCTGGTCGAGGGCAAGGCCATTCAGATTCACCCGCTCGTCTGCACCGCGTTCAACGCGGACTTCGACGGTGACCAGATGGCCGTCCACCTCCCGCTGTCCGCGGAGGCCCAGGCCGAGGCCCGCATCCTGATGCTGTCCTCGAACAACATCCTCAAGCCGGCCGACGGCCGTCCGGTCACCATGCCGACCCAGGACATGGTGCTCGGTCTCTTCTTCCTCACCACGGATGAAGAGGAGCGCAAGGTCATCGGTGAGGGCCGGGCGTTCGGCTCGACCGCCGAGGCGATCATGGCGTTCGACGCCAAGGAGCTCTCGCTCCAGGCGAAGGTCGACATCCGCTTCCCGATCGGCACCGTCCCGCCGCGCGGCTGGACCCCGCCGGTTCCGGAAGAGGGCGAGCCCGAGTGGCAGCCCGGTGACAGCTTCCGCCTGCGGACGACCCTGGGCCGCGCGCTCTTCAACGAGCTGCTGCCCGAGGACTACCCGTTCGTCGACTACTCGGTGGGCAAGAAGCAGCTCTCCGCGATCGTCAACGACCTGGCCGAGCGCTACCCCAAGGTCATCGTTGCGGCGACGCTCGACAACCTGAAGGCGGCCGGCTTCCACTGGGCGACCCGTTCCGGCGTCACCGTCGCCGTCTCGGACATCGTCGTGCCGGAGGCCAAGAAGGCCATCGTCGCGGGCTACGAGGCCCAGGACGAGAAGGTCCAGAAGCAGTACGAGCGCGGTCTGATCACCAAGGACGAGCGCACGCAGGAACTCATCAACATCTGGACCAAGGCGACCAACGAGGTCTCCGAGGCGATGAATGAGAACTTCCCCAAGACGAACCCCATCTTCATGATGGTTGACTCGGGTGCCCGAGGAAACATGATGCAGATGCGGCAGATCGCGGGTATGCGTGGTCTGGTGTCGAACGCCAAGAACGAGACCATCCCGCGTCCGATCAAGGCCTCGTTCCGCGAGGGTCTGTCCGTGCTGGAGTACTTCATCTCCACGCACGGTGCCCGTAAGGGTCTGGCGGACACCGCTCTGCGTACCGCCGACTCCGGTTACCTCACCCGTCGTCTGGTCGACGTCTCCCAGGACGTCATCATTCGCGAGGAGGACTGCGGCACCGAGCGCGGCCTCAAGCTGCGGATCGCCTCGAAGGACGCCGCGGGTGTCCTGCGCAAGGCGGACGACGTCGAGTCCAGCGTCTACGCACGCATGCTGGCCGAGGATGTCGTCGTCGACGGCAAGGTCGTCGCCCCGGCGAACGTCGACCTCGGTGACGTGCTCATCGACGCGCTGGTCAACGCGGGCGTCGAGGAGGTCAAGACCCGCTCGGTCCTGACCTGTGAGTCCGCGGTCGGCACCTGTGCCTTCTGCTACGGCCGTTCGCTGGCCACCGGCAAGCTGGTCGACATCGGTGAGGCGGTCGGCATCATCGCCGCCCAGTCCATCGGTGAGCCCGGCACCCAGCTGACGATGCGTACCTTCCACACCGGTGGTGTGGCCGGTGACGACATCACCCTGGGTCTGCCGCGTGTCGTCGAGCTCTTCGAGGCCCGTACGCCCAAGGGCGTCGCCCCGATCTCGGAGGCGGCCGGCCGCGTCCGGATCGAGGAGACCGAGAAGACCAAGAAGGTCGTTGTCACCCCGGACGACGGCAGCGACGAGATGGCCTACGGCGTCTCCAAGCGTGCCCGTCTCCTGGTGGGCGAGGGCGACCACGTCACGGTCGGCCAGCCGATGACCGTGGGTGCCGTCAACCCGCACGACGTGCTGCGGATCCTCGGCCAGCGTGCCGTCCAGGTCCACCTGGTCGGCGAGGTCCAGAAGGTCTACAACAGCCAGGGCGTGGCGATCCACGACAAGCACATCGAGATCATCATCCGGCAGATGCTGCGCCGTGTGACGATCATCGAGTCCGGCGACGCGGAGCTGCTGCCGGGCGAGCTGGTGGAGCGCACGAAGTTCGAGGGTGAGAACCGTCGGGTCGTGGCGGAGGGTGGCCACCCGGCCTCCGGCCGTCCGCAGCTGATGGGTATCACCAAGGCGTCGCTGGCCACCGAGTCGTGGCTGTCGGCGGCGTCCTTCCAGGAGACGACCAGGGTCCTGACCGACGCGGCGATCAACGCCAAGTCGGACTCCCTGATCGGCCTCAAGGAGAACGTCATCATCGGTAAGCTCATCCCGGCCGGTACGGGCCTGTCCCGCTACCGCAACATCCGGGTCGAGCCGACCGAGGAGGCGAAGGCCGCGATGTACTCGGCCGTCGGTTACGACGACATCGACTACTCGCCCTTCGGCACCGGCTCCGGCCAGGCGGTCCCGCTGGAGGACTACGACTACGGTCCGTACAACCAGTAATCCTGGTCCGTACGACAGCAACAGGGCGGTCACCCCTCGGGGTGGCCGCCCTGCGGCGTGTGCGGGCGCCCCCTTTCCGCCCGTCCTCCCGTGGCAGGCGTGCGTGCGGGGGAACTTGTCCTCCCTTCTCTGCGTCTGTGATGAGAAGATGGGGAGAACTGTCGAGCGGGGGGAGGTTCGCGAAGTGGCATTCCAGCCGTGGCAGGGTGGGCAGCCTGCTCAGCCGTCGAATCAGGTGCCGGTCATGCGTGCCTCGCACGCCGATCGTGAGCGGGCGGTCGATGTGCTCAAGGCGGGATTCGCCGAGGGGCGGCTGCAGCAGCCGGAGTACGAGCAGCGGCTCGCGCGGGCCTACCAGGCCCAGACCCACGCCGAGTTGCAGATGCTGGTCGCGGATCTGCCGCAGGGGCCGGTGCCGCAGGCGCAGTTCCTGCCGCAGCGCCCGATGATGCCGGCGACCTTCCTGCCGATGCAGATGCCGCCGCCGGTGCCCACGAACGGTTCGGCGACGGGCGCCCTGGTCTGTGGGATCATGACGCCGGTGACCTGGGGGCTGACGGCGATCCCGGCCGTGATCCTGGGGCACAAGGCGCGTGCCGAGATCCGCCGCACCGGCGAGCGCGGGGACGGGCAGGCCCTCGCCGGCCTGGTGCTCGGCTGGCTGGGCATCGGCGGCTGGACGCTGTTCCTCCTGCTGTCGGTCCTGCTCGCCGTGTCCAACCTCTAGGGGCTGCGGGGCCGGCCGGCCCCGGTCGTGGCGGGGGAGCGGTGCCTTCTTCCGTAGGGCCGTGGATCGCACTACGGTGGCCGCAACGCCGTGAGGAGTCCGGCGTGTCCTTCGCGTGTGCATTTGTTTTGACCGCAGCCAATGCGGTAGGTACGCTCTGACCTTGTGCCTGGGGTGTCCCTGGGCTGCCGTATGCGCAATCTCCCGAGCTTCTGCCCGGAGTGCGCTCACCGCGGTGGCCAGGTTTTGACACCGCAATCTGCCGCCACGCTCGTTCCAGCGAGGGTTCGGACTGCAGTATTCGACACACCCGACCGCGTGGGTCGGGGAAGTTCCAGGTTAGCTTTACCGAGACTGGCACACAGAAACCGGAGAAACGGTGCCTACGATCCAGCAGCTGGTCCGCAAGGGCCGGCAGGACAAGGTCGAGAAGAACAAGACGCCCGCGCTCGAGGGTTCCCCCCAGCGCCGTGGCGTCTGCACGCGTGTTTTCACGACCACCCCGAAGAAGCCGAACTCGGCCCTGCGTAAGGTCGCGCGTGTGCGTCTGACCAGCGGGATCGAGGTCACCGCTTACATTCCGGGTGAGGGCCACAACCTGCAGGAGCACTCGATCGTGCTCGTGCGTGGTGGTCGTGTGAAGGACCTGCCGGGTGTTCGGTACAAGATCATCCGCGGCTCCCTCGACACGCAGGGCGTCAAGAACCGCAAGCAGGCTCGCAGCCGCTACGGCGCCAAGAAGGAGAAGTAAGAATGCCTCGTAAGGGCCCCGCCCCGAAGCGCCCGGTCATCATCGACCCGGTCTACGGTTCTCCTCTGGTGACCTCCCTCATCAACAAGGTGCTGCTGAACGGCAAGCGCTCCACCGCCGAGCGCATCGTCTACGGCGCCATGGAGGGTCTGCGCGAGAAGACCGGTAACGACCCGGTCATCACGCTCAAGCGCGCGCTCGAGAACATCAAGCCGACCCTTGAGGTCAAGTCCCGCCGTGTCGGTGGCGCGACCTACCAGGTCCCGGTCGAGGTCAAGCCCGGCCGCGCCGCCACCCTCTCGCTCCGCTGGCTCGTGGGCTACTCCCGCGCCCGCCGCGAGAAGACCATGACCGAGCGCCTCATGAACGAACTGCTCGACGCCTCCAACGGCCTCGGCGCTTCGGTCAAGAAGCGTGAGGACACGCACAAGATGGCCGAGTCCAACAAGGCCTTCGCGCACTACCGCTGGTAGTCGCAACCCACATCGAGACCGAGAGAAGATTGAGCCACTATGGCCACCACTTCGCTTGACCTGGCCAAGGTCCGCAATATCGGGATCATGGCCCACATCGACGCGGGCAAGACGACCACCACCGAGCGGATCCTGTTCTACACCGGTGTTTCGTACAAGATCGGTGAGGTCCACGACGGCGCTGCCACGATGGACTGGATGGAGCAGGAGCAGGAGCGCGGCATCACCATCACGTCTGCCGCGACGACCTGCCACTGGCCGCTGGAAGACGTCGACAACACCATCAACATCATCGACACCCCGGGCCACGTCGACTTCACGGTCGAGGTGGAGCGCTCGCTGCGCGTCCTGGACGGTGCGGTGACGGTGTTCGACGGCGTTGCCGGTGTCGAGCCCCAGTCCGAGACCGTCTGGCGTCAGGCGGACCGCTACGGCGTGCCGCGTATCTGCTTCGTCAACAAGCTCGACCGCACGGGTGCCGAGTTCCACCGCTGCGTCGACATGATCGTCGACCGCCTGGGCGCGACCCCGATCGTGATGCAGCTGCCGATCGGCACCGAGGCCGACTTCAAGGGCGTCGTCGACCTCGTGACGATGAAGGCCCTGGTCTGGTCGGCCGAGGCCGCCAAGGGCGAGATGTACGACACCGTCGACATCCCGGACACCCACATCGAGGCTGCCGACGAGTGGCGCGGCAAGCTGCTCGAGGCCGTGGCCGAGAACGATGAAGAGGTCATGGAGCAGTACCTGGAGGGCCAGGAGCCCACCGTGGAGCAGCTCTACGCCGCGATCCGCCGGATCACCATCGCTTCGGGCAAGGCCGAGAACACCACCGTCACCCCGGTGTTCTGCGGTACCGCGTTCAAGAACAAGGGCGTGCAGCCCCTGCTCGACGCGGTCGTGCGCTACCTCCCCTCCCCGTTGGACGTCGAGGCCATCGAGGGCCACGCGGTCAACGACGCGGAAGAGGTCATCAAGCGCAAGCCGTCCGTGGACGAGCCGCTTTCCGCCCTCGCGTTCAAGATTGCGAGCGACCCCCACCTGGGCAAGCTCACCTTCATCCGGGTGTACTCGGGCCGCCTTGAGGCCGGCTCGCAGGTGCAGAACTCCGTGAAGGGCAAGAAGGAGCGCATCGGCAAGATCTACCGGATGCACGCGAACAAGCGTGAGGAGATCGACTCGGTGGGTGCCGGTGACATCGTCGCCGTCATGGGTCTGAAGCAGACCACCACCGGTGAGACCCTCTGTGACGCGGGCAACCCGGTCATCCTGGAGTCGATGGAGTTCCCGGCCCCGGTCATCCAGGTCGCCATCGAGCCCAAGTCCAAGGGCGACCAGGAGAAGCTGGGTGTCGCCATCCAGCGACTCGCCGAAGAGGACCCCTCGTTCCAGGTTCACACCGACGAGGAGACCGGCCAGACCATCATCGCGGGTATGGGCGAACTGCACCTCGACGTGCTGGTCGACCGTATGAAGCGTGAGTTCCGGGTCGAGGCCAACGTCGGCAAGCCGCAGGTCGCGTACCGCGAGACCCTGCGCAAGCCGGTCGAGCGTCTCGACTACACGCACAAGAAGCAGACTGGTGGTTCCGGCCAGTTCGCGAAGGTGCAGATCGCGATCGCGCCGCTCGAGGGCGACGGGTACGAGTTCGAGAACAAGGTCACCGGTGGCCGTATCCCGCGGGAGTACATCCCGTCCGTGGACGCGGGCTGCCAGGAGGCCATGGAGTTCGGTGTTCTCGCCGGCTACCCGCTGACCGGTGTCAAGGTCACCCTCCTCGACGGTGCCTTCCACGAGGTTGACTCGTCGGAAATGGCCTTCAAGATCGCCGGTTCGATGGCCTTCAAGGAGGCCGCCCGCAAGGCCTCCCCGGCCCTGCTCGAGCCGATGATGAAGGTCGAGGTCACCACGCCCGAGGACTACATGGGCGATGTGATCGGCGACATCAACTCCCGCCGTGGTCAGATCCAGTCCATGGAGGACCGCAGCGGCGCCAAGCTCGTCACGGGCCTGGTTCCGCTCTCGGAGATGTTCGGCTACGTCGGAGACCTCCGCAGCAAGACGTCGGGTCGCGCAAGCTACTCGATGCAGTTCGACTCCTACGCCGAGGTTCCCCGGAACGTCGCCGAGGAGATCATCGCGAAGGCCAAGGGCGAATAGCTCCGTCTCCCGAGAGCCGGAACACGCTTTAGGCTTGACACCGTCTGGTGGGGCAATCCCCGCAATCCGTGAGGATTGCCCCGCCAGCCGGCACCCCAGCAAAGATCACCTGGCGCCGATGAGTAAGGCGTACAGAACCACTCTTCAGGAGGACCCCCGTGGCGAAGGCGAAGTTCGAGCGGACTAAGCCGCACGTCAACATCGGCACCATCGGTCACGTCGACCACGGTAAGACGACTCTTACCGCGGCGATCACCAAGGTGCTGCATGACGAGTTCCCTGACCTGAACCCCTTCACGCCTTTCGAGGACATCGACAAGGCGCCGGAGGAGCGGCAGCGCGGTATCACCATTTCGATCGCGCACGTGGAGTACCAGACGGCCAACCGTCACTACGCCCACGTTGACTGCCCGGGTCACGCGGACTACATCAAGAACATGATCACCGGTGCCGCCCAGATGGACGGCGCGATCCTCGTGGTCGCCGCGACCGATGGTCCCATGCCGCAGACCAAGGAGCACGTGCTCCTGGCGCGTCAGTCCGGCGTTCCGTACATCGTTGTCGCCCTGAACAAGGCCGACATGGTGGACGACGAGGAGATCATGGAGCTCGTCGAGCTCGAGGTTCGTGAGCTCCTGTCCGAGTACGAGTTCCCGGGCGACGACCTGCCGGTCGTCAAGGTCTCCGCTCTCAAGGCGCTCGAGGGCGACCCGGAGTGGACCAAGTCCGTCGTCGAGCTGATGAAGGCCGTGGACGAGAACGTCCCCGAGCCCAAGCGTGACGTCGACCAGCCGTTCCTGATGCCGATCGAGGACGTCTTCACGATCACCGGTCGTGGCACCGTCGTCACCGGCCGCATCGAGCGCGGTGTCCTCAAGGTCAACGAGACCGTCGACATCATCGGCATCAAGACCGAGAAGACCACCACCACGGTCACCGGTATCGAGATGTTCCGCAAGCTGCTCGACGAGGGCCAGGCCGGTGAGAACGTCGGTCTGCTGCTCCGCGGCATCAAGCGCGAGGACGTCGAGCGCGGCCAGTGCATCATCAAGCCGGGTTCGGTCACCCCGCACACCGAGTTCGAGGCCACGGCCTACATCCTGTCGAAGGACGAGGGTGGCCGTCACACCCCGTTCTTCAACAACTACCGCCCGCAGTTCTACTTCCGTACGACTGACGTGACCGGCGTGGTGACCCTCCAGGAGGGCACCGAGATGGTCATGCCGGGCGACAACGCCACCATGAACGTCTCGCTGATTCAGCCGGTCGCCATGGAGGAGGGCCTGCGGTTCACCATCCGTGAGGGTGGCCGTACCGTCGGCGCCGGCCAGGTCACCAAGGTCATCAAGTAATTGGTGAGCTGACCCGGTAGCTCCTCGGAGCTTTCGAGCCGTGTGCTCGTGAGAAGTGCCCGTACGACCTCGGTCGTACGGGCACTTCTGCGTGTGTGGCGGGGGAGGGGCGGCGCCGGCCCCGCGGACCTTGTCAGGCCGGCGCGGCTCGCGGAGCATGGGGCGGTCGGCGCGTACTCCACAACGGAGACGCGACCCTTCGCCACAGGAGTGACACCGTGCTGCGCACCATGGTCAAGTCCAAGATCCACCGTGCCACCGTGACCCAGGCCGATCTGCACTACGTCGGTTCGGTCACCGTCGACGCCGACCTGCTGGACGCCGCCGATCTGCTGCCCGGCGAGCTGGTCCACATCGTCGACGTCACGAACGGCGCCCGGCTGGAGACCTACACGATCGAGGGCGAACGCGGCTCCGGCGTGATCGGCATCAACGGGGCGGCCGCCCATATGGTCCACCCCGGGGACCTGGTCATCCTGATCAGCTACGCGCAGGTCGACGACGCGCAGGCGCGGACGCTGCGGCCGCGGGTGGTCCATGTCGACGCCGGCAACCGCATCGTGGACCTCGGCGCGGACCCCTCGGAGCCGGCCCCGGGCAGCGGGACGGTGCGGGGGCCGGGGGCGGTGGCGCGGGCTTAGCCCGCCGGCCGGGGCGCCGCGCGGCGGCGCCGGGCCGGGCGGCCTCCTCCGAGGCGGTAGGGGCGCCCCTCGCGGCGCGACGCGGCGCGGGGGTCCAGGGGCGCCGCCGCCCCCGGCGCAGGGCCGCAGGGGGCGGACGAGCCGCCCTTGCGGGGTGTCCCTGCCGGGTTCCCGCCGGGGTGTCCCCGCCGGGTTCCCCGCCGCGTGACGAAGGGGAAATCCGGCGACTTTCCCGCGAGTTCCCCCTCCCGGGGGCGCCGATCGGTCCGGCGGTCGGGTAGTGTCTCCGGCTTCGGTTGGCCAGTGGTGTAGCCCGTGTGGCACACTGTCCAGGTTGCTCGGTTGAGTGCCGATGCTGCGCGCCTCCCGCCGGGAGGACCGGAAGCGAGTCCCAGGTATTCGTCGTCCCTTCTCAGGGCCGGAAATACGGGAATCTTCCGGGAAGCGTCAGCGGGGTGCCTCGGCCAGGCGCCCGGTGGGTGTTCTTCCCCTGCCATCTCCTTCTTGAAGGATCCCTCGTGTGGGGATTTACGAGAAGGGGTGCGACACGCCCGACCGCGTGGGTCGGAGAAGAACAGCGTCTCTCAGGAGGCGCAGCGCACCGGGTCCCAGAGCGTTACGAGAGACAGGACTACGAAGTAGCCATGGCGGGACAGAAGATCCGCATCCGGCTCAAGGCCTACGACCACGAGGTCATCGACTCTTCGGCGAAGAAGATCGTCGAGACGGTGACCCGTACTGGTGCGTCGGTCGCGGGCCCGGTGCCGCTGCCCACTGAAAAGAACGTGTACTGCGTCATCAAGTCGCCGCACAAGTACAAGGACTCGCGCGAGCACTTCGAGATGCGCACGCACAAGCGCCTGATCGACATCCTCGACCCGACGCCCAAGACCGTTGACTCGCTGATGCGCCTGGACCTTCCGGCCGGCGTTGACATCGAGATCAAGCTCTGAGAGGCGCGGAAGAGATGGCAAAGCAGATCAAGGGCATCCTGGGCGAGAAGCTCGGCATGACCCAGGTCTGGGACGAGAACAACCGTGTCGTCCCGGTGACCGTGGTGAAGGCCGGCCCCTGTGTCGTTACCCAGGTGCGCACCAATGACCAGGACGGTTACGACTCCGTCCAGATCGCCTTCGGCGAGATCGACCCGCGCAAGGTGAACAAGCCCCTCAAGGGCCACTTCGCGAAGGCCGACGTCACCCCCCGTCGCCACCTCGTCGAGGTCCGTACCACCGATGCCGGTGAGTACACCCTCGGCCAGGAAGTGACCGCTGAGACCTTCGAGTCCGGCGTCAAGGTGGATGTGACCGGCAAGAGCAAGGGCAAGGGCTTCGCCGGTGTCATGAAGCGTCACGGCTTCCATGGCGGCAAGGCCTCCCACGGTGCCCACCGCGTGCACCGTAAGCCTGGCTCCATCGGTGGCTGTGCCACCCCGGGCCGCGTGTTCAAGGGCATGCGGATGGCCGGCCGTATGGGCAATGAGCGGGTCACCACCCAGAACCTGACCGTCCATGCCGTTGACGCGGAGAAGGGTCTGCTGCTCATCAAGGGCGCAGTTCCTGGTCCGAACGGCGGCCTCGTCCTGGTCCGTACCGCGGCCAAGGGGGCCTGAGGTAACCGATGAGCACCATTGACATCCTTTCGCCGGCAGGCGACAAGGCCGGTAGCGTCGAACTCCCCACGGAGATCTTCGACGCCAAGGTCAGCGTTCCGCTGATCCACCAGGTCGTTGTCGCGCAGCTGGCCGCGGCCCGTCAGGGCACGCACAAGACCAAGACTCGCGGCGAGGTCCGCGGCGGTGGCAAGAAGCCTTACCGCCAGAAGGGCACCGGCCGGGCGCGTCAGGGTTCGACCCGTGCGCCGCAGTTCGCCGGCGGTGGCATCGTCCACGGCCCCGTGCCGCGTGACTACAGCCAGCGGACCCCGAAGAAGATGAAGGTCGCCGCCCTGCGCGGTGCCCTCACCGACCGGGCCCGCAACAGCCGTATCCACGTCGTTTCCGGCGTGGTCGAGGGCGACATCTCCACCAAGGCCGCCAAGACTCTCCTCGGCAAGGTCAGCGAGCGCAAGAACGTGCTCCTGGTCGTCGAGCGCAGCGACGAGGCCGCGTGGCTGTCCGCCCGCAACCTGCCCCAGGTGCACATCCTGGAGCCGGGCCAGCTGAACACGTATGACGTGCTCGTCTCCGACGACGTGGTCTTCACCAAGGCCGCCTTCGAGTCCTTCGTGTCTGGCCCCAAGGCCAACGCTGAGACCGAAGGGAGCGACGCCTGATGACTGAGGCCGTCGTCACCAGCAAGACCTTCACGGACCCGCGCGACGTTCTCGTCAAGCCGGTGGTTTCCGAGAAGAGCTACGCGCTGCTGGACGAGAACAAGTACACGTTCATCGTCGCGCCCGGCTCGAACAAGACCCAGATCAAGCAGGCCGTCGAGGCGGTCTTCTCGGTCAAGGTCACCGGGGTCAACACGATCAACCGGCAGGGCAAGCGCAAGCGCACCCGCACCGGTTACGGCAAGCGCGCAGACACCAAGCGCGCCATCGTGACCCTCGCCGAGGGCGACCGTATCGACATCTTCGGCGGCCCGGTCTCCTAACGGAGTCCGAGTCGTCCGGAATCGGACGAGGACTGAGAAATGGGTATCCGCAAGTACAAGCCGACGACCCCGGGCCGTCGTGGCTCCAGCGTCGCCGACTTTGTCGAGATCACGCGGTCCACGCCGGAGAAGTCGCTGGTCCGCCCCCTGCACAGCAAGGGCGGCCGTAACAACGCCGGTCGTGTGACCGTTCGCCACCAGGGCGGTGGCCACAAGCGCGCCTACCGAGTGATCGACTTCCGTCGTCACGACAAGGACGGCGTGCCGGCCAAGGTCGCGCACATCGAGTACGACCCCAACCGCACCGCGCGCATCGCGCTCCTGCACTACGCAGACGGCGAGAAGCGCTACATCATCGCGCCCCGTGGCCTGGCCCAGGGTGCTCGGATTGAGAACGGCCCTGGCGCCGACATCAAGCCGGGCAACAACCTGCCGCTGCGTCACATCCCCGTGGGTACGACGATCCACGCGATCGAGCTGCGTCCGGGCGGCGGTGCGAAGTTCGCCCGCTCGGCCGGTGCCTCCGTGCAGCTGCTGGCGAAGGAGGGCCGCATGGCCCACCTCCGTATGCCGTCGGGTGAGATCCGCCTGGTCGACGTCCGCTGCCGCGCCACTGTGGGCGAGGTCGGCAACGCCGAGCAGTCGAACATCAACTGGGGCAAGGCCGGCCGTATGCGCTGGAAGGGCGTCCGCCCGACCGTGCGTGGTGTCGTCATGAACCCGGTCGACCACCCGCACGGTGGTGGTGAGGGCAAGACCTCCGGTGGTCGCCACCCGGTCTCGCCCTGGGGTCAGAAGGAGGGTCGTACTCGTTCGCCGAAGAAGGCGAGCAACAAGTACATCGTCCGCCGCCGCAAGACGAACAAGAAGCGCTAGGAGCGGGTTTAGATGCCGCGCAGTCTCAAGAAGGGGCCCTTCGTCGACGACCACCTTTCCAAGAAGGTGGATGTTCAGAACGATGCCGGCACCAAGAACGTCATCAAGACCTGGTCCCGCCGCTCCATGATCGTCCCGGCCATGCTCGGCCACACGATCGCGGTGCACGACGGCCGCAAGCACGTCCCGGTGTTCGTCACCGAGTCGATGGTCGGCCACAAGCTCGGCGAGTTTGCGCCGACCCGCACCTTCCGCGGCCACGAGAAGGACGACCGCAAGTCGCGGCGTCGTTGATCGGCGGAGTGCGAAGACTATGACTGACACCGAAGGGACAACCATGGAAGCCAGGGCCCAGGCGCGGTACATCCGCGTCACGCCCATGAAGGCCCGCCGCGTGGTGGACCTTATCCGTGGCATGAATGCCACGGAGGCTCAGGCGGTCCTGCGTTTCGCCCCGCAGGCCGCGAGCGTGCCGGTGGGCAAGGTGCTCGACAGCGCCATTGCCAACGCCGCGCACAACTACGACCACACCGACGCCGGCAGCCTCGTCATCTCCGAGGCCTATGTCGACGAGGGCCCGACCCTGAAGCGGTTCCGTCCGCGTGCCCAGGGCCGTGCCTACCGGATCCGCAAGCGGACCAGCCACATCACCGTGGTCGTCAGCAGCAAGGAAGGAACCCGGTAATGGGCCAGAAGGTAAACCCGCACGGGTTCCGTCTCGGCGTGACGACGGACTTCAAGTCCCGCTGGTACGCCGACAAGCTGTACAAGGACTACGTCAAGGAAGACGTCGCCATTCGTCGCATGATGACGAAGGGCATGGAGCGCGCCGGTATCTCCAAGGTGGAGATCGAGCGCACCCGTGAGCGCGTCCGCGTTGACATCCACACCGCTCGTCCGGGCATCGTCATCGGCCGCCGCGGCGCCGAGGCCGACCGCATCCGCGGTGAGCTGGAGAAGCTGACCGGCAAGCAGGTCCAGCTGAACATCCTCGAGGTCAAGAACCCCGAGACCGACGCTCAGCTGGTGGCCCAGGCCGTCGCCGAGCAGCTGTCCTCCCGCGTCTCCTTCCGTCGCGCCATGCGTAAGAGCATGCAGTCGACGATGAAGGCCGGCGCCAAGGGCATCAAGATCCAGTGCGGTGGCCGTCTCGGCGGCGCCGAGATGTCCCGCTCGGAGTTCTACCGCGAGGGCCGTGTGCCCCTGCACACGCTCCGTGCGAACGTCGACTACGGCTTCTTCGAGGCCAAGACCACCTTCGGCCGTATCGGTGTGAAGGTCTGGATCTACAAGGGCGACGTCAAGAACATCGCCGAGGTGCGTGCCGAGAACGCTGCCGCCCGTGCGGGTAACCGCCCGGCCCGCGGTGGCGGCAACGACCGCCCGCGCCGCGGTGGCGAGCGTGGCGGCCGCGGTGGCCGCAAGCCGCAGCAGCAGAACGCCGGCGCCGAGGCCCCCAAGGCCGAGGCTGCTGCCGCTGCTCCGGCGGAGACCCCCGGAACGGAGGCCTGACCGACATGCTGATCCCTCGCAGGGTCAAGCACCGCAAGCAGCACCACCCGAAGCGCAGCGGTATGGCCAAGGGTGGCACCGAGCTGGCCTTCGGTGAGTACGGCATTCAGGCCGTCACCCCGGCTTACGTGACGAACCGTCAGATCGAGTCCGCTCGTATCGCGATGACCCGTCACATCAAGCGTGGCGGCAAGGTCTGGATCAACATTTACCCGGACCGCCCGCTCACGAAGAAGCCGGCCGAAACCCGCATGGGTTCCGGTAAGGGTTCTCCGGAGTGGTGGGTCGCGAACGTCAAGCCCGGTCGGGTGATGTTCGAGCTGTCCTTCCCGAACGAAAAGGTTGCCAAGGAGGCGCTGACCCGCGCCGCCCACAAGCTTCCGATGAAGTGCCGCATCGTGCGGCGCGAGGCAGGTGAGTCGTGATGGCGGCCGGTACCAAGGCGACCGAGCTGCGCGAGCTGAATGACGAGGACCTCGTCGGCAAGCTTCGTGAGGCCAAGGAGGAGCTGTTCAACCTCCGCTTCCAGGCGGCGACCGGACAGCTCGAGAACCACGGTCGGCTCAAGTCCGTCCGTAAGGACATCGCCCGGATCTACACCCTGATGCGTGAGCGCGAGCTGGGCATCGAGACGGTGGAGAGCGCCTGATGAGCGAGAAGAATGTGACTGAGACGAACGAGCGCGGTTTCCGCAAGACCCGTGAGGGTCTCGTCGTCAGCGACAAGATGGACAAGACCGTCGTCGTCGCTGTCGAGGACCGCGTCAAGCACGCGCTGTACGGCAAGGTCATCCGCCGTACCAACAAGCTCAAGGCGCACGACGAGCAGAACGCTGCCGGTGTCGGCGACCGCGTCCTCCTGATGGAGACCCGGCCGCTGTCCGCCACCAAGCGCTGGCGCATCGTCGAGATCCTCGAGAAGGCCAAGTAATCCCTCCTGGGGGTCCGCCCCAGGAGCAGTTCCGCCAGGCTCGGTGAGAAGCGCGAAGCACTCGCGCTTCTCACCGGGAACCGGCAGACAATCAGGAGATAGACGTGATCCAGCAGGAGTCGCGACTGCGTGTCGCCGACAACACTGGTGCGAAGGAGATCCTTTGCATCCGTGTTCTCGGTGGTTCCGGTCGCCGCTACGCGGGCATCGGTGACGTCATCGTCGCCACCGTCAAGGATGCGATCCCCGGTGGCAACGTGAAGAAGGGTGACGTCGTCAAGGCCGTCATCGTTCGCACCGTCAAGGAGCGCCGCCGTCCGGACGGCTCGTACATCCGCTTCGACGAGAACGCGGCCGTCATCCTCAAGAACGATGGCGACCCCCGCGGCACCCGCATCTTCGGCCCGGTGGGCCGGGAGCTGCGCGAGAAGAAGTTCATGAAGATCATCTCGCTCGCGCCGGAGGTGCTGTAACCGATGAAGATCAAGAAGGGCGACCTGGTCCAGGTCATCACCGGTAAGGACAAGGGCAAGCAGGGCAAGGTCATCCAGGCCTTCCCCCGCGAGGACCGCGTCCTGGTCGAGGGTGTCAACCGGGTCAAGAAGCACACCAAGGCCGGACAGACCGCTCGTGGGTCGAAGACCGGCGGCATCGTGACGACCGAGGCTCCCGTCCACGTCAGCAACGTGCAGCTGGTTGTGGAGAAGGACGGGAACAAGGTCGTCACCCGCGTCGGATACCGCTTCGACGACGAGGGCAACAAGATCCGCGTTGCCAAGCGGACCGGTGAGGACATCTGATGACTGCCACCACCAACGCGCCGCGTCTCAAGACGCGCTACCGCGAAGAGATCGCCGGGAAGCTGAAGGACGAGTTCTCGCTCGAGAACGTCATGCAGATCCCCGGTCTGACCAAGATCGTGGTCAACATGGGTGTGGGCGACGCCGCCCGCGACTCCAAGCTGATCGAGGGTGCCATCAAGGACCTCACCACGATCACCGGCCAGAAGCCGGCCGTCACCAAGGCCCGTAAGTCCATCGCGCAGTTCAAGCTGCGTGAGGGCCAGCCGATCGGTGCCCACGTCACCCTCCGCGGTGACCGCATGTGGGAGTTCCTGGACCGTCTGCTGTCGCTCGCGCTGCCGCGCATCCGCGACTTCCGTGGTCTGTCCCCGAAGCAGTTCGACGGCCGGGGCAACTACACCTTCGGTCTCACGGAGCAGGTCATGTTCCACGAGATCGACCAGGACAAGATCGACCGTACCCGGGGTATGGACATCACCGTGGTCACCACGGCGACCAACGACGACGAGGGCCGCGCCCTCCTTCGTCACCTCGGCTTCCCGTTCAAGGAGGCGTGAGCGAGATGGCGAAGAAGGCTCTGATTGCCAAGGCTGCTCGCAAGCCGAAGTTCGGTGTGCGTGCCTACACGCGCTGCCAGCGCTGCGGCCGTCCGCACTCCGTTTACCGTAAGTTCGGCCTGTGCCGCGTGTGCCTTCGTGAGATGGCTCACCGTGGCGAGCTGCCGGGCGTGACCAAGAGCTCCTGGTAATCCCTTAGTTGGGATGACCAGAAGCTCTCGGTAAGTATTCGGTCGGTGGGCGCCCGGGCCCTTCTATCCCGTAGGGTGGAAGGGTTTGGGCGCACCGCCGCCGAGACCGACCGCGGGCCGAGCCCGCATAACGTCGCTTACTACGCCGTAGGTCCCCGCGCCGCACCCGTCCCGACTCTGATCGGGGAGAGGGATGGCGCACATAGGAAACCCCGGCGAGAGAGGCCGAAGGCCAATTCATGACCATGACTGATCCCATCGCAGACATGCTGACCCGTCTGCGGAACGCGAACTCGGCGTACCACGACACCGTCGTGATGCCGCACAGCAAGATCAAGTCGCACATCGCGGAGATCCTCCAGCAGGAGGGTTACATCACCGGCTGGAAGGTCGAGGACGCCGAGGTCGGCAAGAACCTCGTCCTCGAGCTGAAGTTCGGCCCGAACCGCGAGCGCTCGATCGCCGGCATCAAGCGGATCTCGAAGCCGGGCCTCCGGGTCTACGCAAAGTCCACCAACCTGCCGAAGGTCCTCGGCGGCCTGGGCGTGGCGATCATCTCCACGTCCCACGGTCTCCTGACCGGTCAGCAGGCCAGCAAGAAGGGCGTGGGTGGGGAAGTCCTCGCCTACGTCTGGTAACCAGGGAACGGAGGAATAGCTAATGTCGCGTATTGGCAAGCTGCCCATCCAGGTTCCCGCTGGTGTGGACGTCACCATCGAGGGCCGCACGGTCGCGGTGAAGGGCCCCAAGGGTTCCCTCTCGCACACCGTTGTGGCGCCCATCGAGGTCGCCAAGGGTGAGGACGGCGTGATCAACGTCTCCCGCCCGAACGACGAGCGTCAGAACAAGGCCCTGCACGGCCTGTCCCGCACGCTGGTGGCGAACATGATCACCGGCGTGACCCAGGGGTACAGCAAGGCGCTCGAGATCAGCGGTGTCGGCTACCGCGTTCAGGCGAAGGGCTCCAACCTGGAGTTCTCGCTGGGCTACAGCCACCCCATCATCGTCGAGGCGCCCGAGGGCATCTCCTTCAAGGTCGAGTCCCCGACCAAGCTCAGCGTCGAGGGCATCGACAAGCAGAAGGTCGGCGAGGTGGCGGCGAACATCCGCAAGCTGCGCAAGCCTGACCCGTACAAGGCCAAGGGCGTCAAGTACGCCGGCGAGGTCATCCGCCGCAAGGTCGGAAAGGCTGGTAAGTAAGCCATGGCATACGGTGTGAAGATCGCGAAGGGTGACGCCTACAAGCGCGCCGCCGCCAAGCGTCGCCACATCCGCATCCGTAAGCGGATTTCGGGTACCCCGGAGCGCCCGCGTCTGGTGGTGACGCGGTCCAACCGTGGCATCACCGCGCAGGTCATCGACGACATCAAGGGCCACACGCTGGCCTCGGCGTCGAGCCTGGACGCGTCGATCCGTGGTGGCGAGGGCGACAAGAGCGCCCAGGCCCAGAAGGTCGGCTCCCTGGTCGCTGAGCGTGCCAAGGCCGCCGGTGTCGAGGCCGTCGTGTTCGACCGTGGTGGCAAGCAGTACGCCGGGCGGATTGCCGCTCTGGCCGACGCCGCCCGCGAAGCCGGGCTGAAGTTCTAAGCCCCGGTTCCGGAGCTAGCGGACGTAACAGAGAGAGGTAATTCCAATGGCTGGACCCCAGCGCCGCGGGAGCGGTGCCGGTGGCGGCGAGCGGCGGGACCGGAAGGGTCGCGACGGTGGCGCTGCCGCCGAGAAGACCGCGTACGTTGAGCGCGTTGTCGCGATCAACCGCGTCGCCAAGGTAGTCAAGGGTGGTCGTCGCTTCAGCTTCACCGCGCTGGTCGTGGTGGGCGACGGTGACGGCACCGTAGGTGTCGGTTACGGCAAGGCCAAGGAAGTTCCGGCTGCCATCGCCAAGGGCGTGGAAGAGGCCAAGAAGAACTTCTTCAAGGTCCCCCGTATCCAGGGCACCATCCCTCACCCCATCCAGGGCGAGAAGGCTGCGGGCGTCGTCCTGCTCAAGCCTGCTTCCCCCGGTACCGGTGTGATCGCCGGTGGCCCCGTGCGTGCCGTTCTGGAGTGCGCGGGCATCCACGACGTGCTGAGCAAGTCGCTCGGTTCGTCGAACCCGATCAACATCGTGCACGCCACGGTGACCGCGCTTCAGGGCCTGCAGCGCCCCGAGGAGATCGCGGCCCGTCGTGGCCTGCCGCTGGAGGACGTTGCTCCCGCCGCTCTGCTGCGGGCGCGTGCAGGGGTGACCGCGTAATGGCGCACCTCAAGATCACGCAGACGAAGTCCTTCATCGGTAGCAAGCAGAATCACCGCGACACCCTTCGTTCGCTGGGCCTCAAGCGGCTCAACGACGTGGTTGTCAAGGAGGACCGTCCCGAGTTCCGCGGCATGGTGCACACCGTCCGCCACCTCGTGACGGTTGAGGAGGTCGACTGACATGGCGGAAAACAACCCGCTGAAGGTCCACAACCTCCGGCCCGCCCCGGGTGCCAAGACCGCCAAGACCCGTGTCGGTCGTGGTGAGGCGTCCAAGGGTAAGACCGCTGGTCGTGGTACCAAGGGCACCAAGGCCCGTTACCAGGTTCCGGAGCGCTTCGAGGGCGGGCAGATGCCCCTCCACATGCGCCTCCCGAAGCTGAAGGGCTTCAAGAACCCCGCCCACAAGCAGTTCCAGGTCGTGAACCTGGACAAGCTGGCCGCGCTCTACCCGCAGGGTGGCGAGGTCACGGTGGCCGATCTGGTCGCCAAGGGCGCGGTGCGCAAGAACGAGCTCGTCAAGGTGCTCGGCGCCGGCGAGGTCTCCGTGGCGCTGCAGGTTTCGGTTGACGCCGTTTCCGGCTCCGCCAAGGAGAAGATCGCCGCTGCCGGCGGCAGCGTGACCGAGCTCATCTGAGCTGTTCGGTTCAACTGACCGGGGATGCCCATCGATTGGGGCATCCCCGGTTGGTCGTTCCACGGGGGTTCCGTCGCCGGTAAGGTGGCATGGACCGTTATTTCCGGGGCCCAGGCCCCGGCCCCCGCCGCGCGGACCGTTTTCCGCGTGGTTGTGGCCGCCAAGTATTCGTCGATCCTCAAGACCGTCACCTCCCGCATTCGAGGCGGGAGGCGCAGGAGGCACCGTGCTCACCGCGTTCGCCCGAGCGTTCAAGACGCCCGACCTGCGCAAGAAGCTGCTGTTCACGTTGGGCATCGTGGTGCTCTACCGGATCGGCGCACACGTCCCGGTCCCCGGGGTGAACTACGCGAACGTCGAGACCTGCATGAAGCAGGCCGGCGGCAACAGCGGGTTGTTCGCCCTGGTGAACATGTTCAGCGGTGGTGCGCTGCTGCAGATCACGATCTTCGCGCTGGGGATCATGCCGTACATCACGGCGAGCATCATCCTCCAGCTGCTGACCGTGGTGATCCCGCGGCTGGAGGCCCTCAAGAAAGAGGGGCAGTCCGGCCAGGCGAAGATCACCCAGTACACCCGCTATCTGACCGTGGCGCTCGCCATCCTGCAGGGCACCGGCCTGGTGGCCACCGCCCGCAGCGGTGCGCTCTTCCAGAGCTGCCCGGTCGCCACCGAGATCGTGCCCAGTGACTCGATCTTCACCACCATCACCATGGTCATCACGATGACCGCCGGCACCGGCCTGATCATGTGGCTCGGTGAGCTGGTGACCGACCGCGGCATCGGAAACGGCATGTCGATCCTGATGTTCATCTCGATCGCCGCCGGCTTCCCGGGCGCGCTGTGGCAGATCAAGGCCCAGGGCAAGCTGGCCGACGGCTGGATCGAGTTCTTCTCGGTCATCGCGGTCGGCCTGGCGATGGTCGCGCTGGTGGTCTTCGTCGAGCAGGCCCAGCGGCGCATCCCCGTGCAGTACGCGAAGCGGATGATCGGCCGCCGGTCCTATGGCGGTACGTCCACGTACATCCCGCTCAAGGTGAATCAGGCGGGTGTGATTCCCGTCATCTTCGCGTCATCGCTGCTCTACATTCCAGCCCTCATCGCACAGTTCAGCGGGTCGAAGGCGGCATGGGCGACGTGGATCGCCACCAACTTCACCAAGGGAAATCACCCGGTTTACATCGTTACGTACTTCCTGCTGATCGTGTTCTTCGCCTTCTTCTACGTGGCCATCAGCTTCAACCCCGAAGAAGTTGCCGACAACATGAAGAAGTATGGTGGCTTCATCCCGGGTATCCGGGCTGGTCGCCCGACGGCCGAGTACCTCAGCTACGTGCTCAACCGGATCACGTGGCCGGGCTCGCTGTACCTGGGGCTGATCGCGCTCGTACCAACAGTGGCGTTGGTGCTTTTCAACGCGAACCAGAACTTCCCGTTCGGCGGGACGAGCATCCTCATCATCGTGGGTGTGGGCCTGGAGACCGTGAAGCAGATCGAGAGCCAGCTTCAGCAGCGCAACTACGAAGGGTTCCTCCGCTGATGCGAATCGTCCTCGTCGGACCCCCGGGGGCCGGCAAGGGTACGCAGGCTGCGTACCTTGCCAAGAACCTCGCGATCCCGCACATCTCCACGGGGGACCTGTTCCGCGCCAACATCAGTCAGGGCACGCCCCTGGGTGTCGAGGCGAAGTCATACATGGACGCCGGCAACCTGGTCCCCGACTCGGTGACCATCGGGATGGCCGAGGACCGTATGGAGCAGGCCGACGCCGCCGAGGGTTTCCTCCTCGACGGCTTCCCGCGCAACCTCGGCCAGGCCGAGGCGCTGGACGAGTACCTCAAGAACAGCGGCCTCAAGCTGGACGCGGTTTTGGACCTGGAGGTCCCCGAGGAGGAGGTCGTCAAGCGGATCGCCGGCCGGCGCATCTGCCGCAACGACTCCAGCCACGTCTTCCACGCGGAGTACAACAAGCCGAAGGCCGAGGGCGTCTGCGACGTCTGCGGCGGCGAGCTGTACCAGCGGGACGACGACCGCGAGGCGACCGTCCGCAAGCGGCTGGAGGTCTACCACACGGAGACCGAGCCGATCATCGACTACTACAAGGACCAGGATCTGGTCGTCACGATCCCGGCCCTCGGCAAGGTCGAAGAGGTCACCAAGCGCGCGATGGACGCCCTCCAGCGCGGCGCATAAGCAGCAGACCGACGGCCGCGGTGCCCCTGGTGGGTACCGCGGCCGCGGCGTATCCGGGGTGCGCCGGTCCGGCGCACGAACGGTTACCGTAGGCAGCGACCATCGAGTGAAAGACCACAGCGGCGGTCCGCCGGCCCCGCGGGAGCGGCGGCGGCCCGGCCGCGGAGGAAGGCCGTAATGGTGGAGATCAAGACCCCCGAGCAGATCGCCAAGATGCGCGAGGCGGGGCTGGTGGTCGCCGCCATCCACGCGGCCACCCGTAAGGCCGCGGTGCCGGGCGCCACGACCAAGGACCTGGACGACGCGGCACGCGCGGTGCTCGCCGAGCACGGAGCGAAGTCGAACTTCCTCGGGTACGGCGGCTTCCCCGCGACGATCTGCACCTCGGTCAACGACGTGGTGGTCCACGGCATCCCCGACAGCGACACGGTGCTGCGGGACGGCGACCTGATCTCCATCGACTGCGGCGCGATCATCGACGGCTGGCACGGCGACGCGGCCTACACGGCCTTCGTCGGCACCGGTCACTCCGACGAGCTGATCGAGCTCAGCCGGGTCACCGAGGAGTCGATGTGGGCGGGCATCGCGGCCGTCGCCAAGGGCAACCGGTTGGTCGACATCTCCAAGGCGATCGAGGGCTACATCCGCCGCCAGCCGCGGCCGGCCGGCGGTAAGTACGGCATCGTCGAGGACTACGGCGGCCACGGCATCGGCTCGCAGATGCACATGGACCCGCACCTGCTGAACTACGTCGACCGCAAGCGCGGCCGCGGCCCCAAGCTGGTGCCCGGCTTCTGTATCGCCATCGAGCCGATGGTCAATCTCGGCACGGCCAAGACCCACGTCCTGGACGACGACTGGACGGTCAAGTCGAACGACGGCAGCTGGTCCTCGCACTGGGAGCACTCGGTCGCGCTGACCGAGGAGGGCCCGCTGGTGCTCACCGCCCCGGACGGCGGCAAGGCCAAGCTCGCCGAGCTGGGCATCACGGTGGCGCCCGACCCCGCCGCCCGGTCGTAAGGACCGCGGGGCACCCCCGCGAGAGGGGCCGGACCGGGGCGTACGGCGCCCGTGCGGCATAAGGATCACTCGCGGTGGGCAATAATGCTGGATTCGTCTTTTCCCAGGCACTGACGTAGACTGACGCGTCGGCTCTCGTGCATCCGTATGCCCTCTTGGTTGAGGGCGCGAGGCGAGAGAGTCGATCAAGGTAGCCGATTCGAAGGGCGAAGCGTGGCCAAGAAGCAAGGTGCCATCGAGATCGAGGGCACCGTGATCGAGTCCCTCCCGAACGCCATGTTCAAGGTGGAGCTCCAGAACGGTCACAAGGTCCTCGCGCACATCAGCGGCAAGATGCGGATGCACTACATCCGTATCCTCCCGGATGACCGGGTCGTCGTGGAGCTTTCTCCCTACGACCTGACGCGTGGCCGGATCGTCTACCGCTACAAGTAGATCTTGTCGCCGCCCCGCTCCCGTGGGGTGACGGCACTGACCCGGAGAACCTCACATCCCATGAAGGTCAAGCCGAGCGTCAAGAAGATCTGCGACAAGTGCAAGGTGATCCGCCGCCACGGCCGGGTCATGGTCATCTGCGACAACCTGCGCCACAAGCAGCGCCAGGGCTGACGCACGCCGACCACCTGCATTTCGCAGTTTTCGCGCGACGCAACACATACGTACATACGCAGTCACCCGACCCCCGCATCTCTCGCGTGGGACGACACCCCCGGCTCGGAGGCCGGGGACCCGGCTCGTAATTCTCCAGAGTCTTACGGGAACGGTGCTGTGGAAGACCTCCGAATAGCCATCAGGAGCCACATCAATGGCACGCCTCGCAGGCGTTGATCTCCCGCGCGAAAAGCGCGTGGAGGTCGCCCTCACCTACGTCTTCGGTATCGGGCGGACGCTCTCGCAGCAGACCCTTGCCGCCACCGGCGTGGACCCGAACACCCGGGTTCGCGACCTGGCCGAGGAAGACCTGATCAAGATCCGCGAATTCGTGGACAACAACCTCAAGACCGAGGGTGACCTCCGTCGCGAGATCCAGGCCGACATCCGCCGCAAGGTCGAGATCGGCTGCTACCAGGGTCTGCGTCACCGTCGTGGTCTGCCGGTGCACGGTCAGCGCACCAGCACGAACGCCCGTACCCGCAAGGGTCCGCGTCGCGCGATCGCCGGCAAGAAGAAGCCGGGCAAGAAGTAGTCCTCAGCAGGACGCTCACCAGCGGTCTTCGCTGTAGGACCGACCACCTCCACGGGAGTAATGAATGCCTCCGAAGGGCCGTACGGCCGGCGCCAAGAAGGTGCGCCGCAAGGAGAAGAAGAACGTTGCCCACGGGCACGCTCACATCAAGAGCACGTTCAACAACACGATCGTCTCGATCACGGACCCCACGGGCAACGTGATCTCTTGGGCCTCTGCCGGCCACGTCGGCTTCAAGGGCTCGCGCAAGTCCACCCCCTTCGCCGCGCAGATGGCCGCCGAGTCGGCCGCCCGCCGCGCGCAGGAGCACGGCATGCGCAAGGTCGACGTCTTCGTCAAGGGTCCCGGCTCCGGCCGTGAGACCGCGATCCGCTCCCTCCAGGCCACCGGCCTCGAGGTGGGTTCGATCCAGGACGTCACGCCCACCCCGCACAACGGATGCCGCCCGCCCAAGCGTCGCCGCGTCTGACCACCCTTGAAGTAGGAGACAACTAGACAATGGCGCGTTACACCGGGGCCGACTGCAAGCGTTGCCGTCGGGAGAAGCAGAAGCTCTTCCTCAAGGGGAGCAAGTGCGAGAGCGCGAAGTGCCCGATCGAGATCCGTCCTTACCCCCCGGGTGAGCACGGTCGCGGGCGCACCAAGGACAGCGAGTACCTGCTCCAGCTTCGTGAGAAGCAGAAGTGCAGCCGTATCTACGGTGTCCTTGAGAAGCAGTTCGTGAACTACTACAAGGAAGCGAACCAGAAGACCGGCAAGACCGGTGAGAACCTTCTGCGCATCCTTGAGACCCGCCTCGACAACGTGGTCTACCGGGCCGGCTTTGCCAAGTCCCGCGACCACGCCCGTCAGCTGGTGCGTCACGGACACATCACCGTGAACGGCCGCAAGACCGACATTCCGTCGGCCCGCGTGGCCGTGAACGACATCGTCGAGGTCCGCGAGGGCTCTCGGACCCTGACCCCCTTCGAGGTGGCCAAGGCCGAGGCCGGCGAGAAGACGGTTCCGGCCTGGCTGGAAGCGATTCCGTCGAACCTGCGGATTCTCGTGCACAGCATGCCCGAGCGCCAGGTGATCGACACCCAGGTGCAGGAGCAGCTGATCGTTGAGCTCTACTCCAAGTAAGAGCTGACCGGTGGGGGCGGTACGGAGCGTCAAGCGCCGTGCCGCCCGTACCCTTGTCAGTACAGCGGGCGTCAAATAGCGGGCGTCCACGACTGAAGGATCGAACACCATGCTGATTGCTCAGCGTCCCTCGTTGACCGAAGAGGTCGTCGACGAATACCGCTCCCGGTTCGTGATCGAGCCGCTGGAGCCGGGCTTCGGCTACACCCTCGGCAACTCCCTGCGTCGCACCCTCCTCTCCTCGATCCCCGGTGCTGCCGTGACCAGCATCCGGATCGACGGGGTCCTGCACGAGTTCACCACCGTGCCGGGCGTCAAGGAGGACGTCACCGACCTGATCCTCAACATCAAGCAGCTGGTCGTCTCCTCGGAGCACGACGAGCCCGTCGTGATGTACCTGCGCAAGCAGGGCCCGGGTCTGGTCACCGCCGCGGACATCGCCCCGCCGGCCGGCGTCGAGGTGCACAACCCCGACCTGGTCCTCGCCACGCTCAACGGCAAGGGCAAGCTGGAGATGGAGCTGACCGTCGAGCGCGGTCGCGGCTACGTCTCCGCCGTGCAGAACAAGCAGGTGGGCCAGGAGATCGGCCGTATCCCGGTCGACTCCATCTACTCGCCGGTGCTCAAGGTCACCTACAAGGTCGAGGCGACCCGTGTCGAGCAGCGCACCGACTTCGACAAGCTGATCGTCGACGTCGAGACCAAGCAGGCCATGCGTCCGCGTGACGCCATGGCGTCGGCCGGAAAGACCCTGGTCGAGCTGTTCGGTCTGGCCCGCGAGCTCAACATCGACGCCGAGGGCATTGACATGGGCCCGTCCCCGACGGACGCCGCCCTCGCCGCCGACCTGGCGCTGCCGATCGAGGAGCTGGAGCTCACGGTCCGCTCCTACAACTGCCTCAAGCGTGAGGGCATCCACTCCGTGGGTGAGCTCGTGGCGCGCTCCGAGGCCGACCTGCTCGACATCCGCAACTTCGGTGCGAAGTCGATCGACGAGGTCAAGGCGAAGCTGGCCGGCATGGGCCTGGCCCTCAAGGACAGCCCGCCCGGATTCGACCCGACCGCTGCCGCCGACGCCTTCGGCGCCGACGACGACGCGGACGCCGGGTTCGTGGAGACCGAGCAGTACTGAGTTTTCCGGCTGGGGTCCGGGGCCACGCCCCGGGCCCCAGCCGTGCGTGATCTTCCGCGGGGCGGCCGCCTCGTGGGAACTGACACCGGTACCTGATACGGCCGGTGCAGCAATGAAGGAGAAACACCATGCCGAAGCCCGCCAAGGGTGCCCGTATGGGCGGCAGCGCGGCGCACGAGCGTCTCATGCTGCGCAACCTGGCCACCGCGCTCTTCGAGCACGGCCGCATCACGACGACCGAGGCCAAGGCCCGCCGTCTGCGTCCGTACGCCGAGCGTCTGGTGACCAAGGCGAAGAAGGCGGACCTGCACAACCGCCGCCAGGTCATGCAGCTGATCTCGGACAAGAGCGTCGTCCACACGCTCTTCACCGAGATCGCCCCGCGGTTCGAGAACCGTCCGGGTGGCTACACCCGCATCACCAAGATCGGTAACCGCCGTGGCGACAACGCGCCCATGGCCGTCATCGAGCTGGTGGAGGCCCTGACCGTGGCCCAGCAGGCCACCGGTGAGGCCGAGGCCGCGACCAAGCGTGCGGCCAAGGACGCCGAGGCCACCGCGGCGGAGTCCACCGAGGCTCCCGCCGAGGAGTCCAAGGACGCCTGAGGCACCGTCTCGCGATGAGCGGGTCCGCCCTTCGGGGCGGGCCCGCTTTCGTGTGTGCGGGGCCGTCCGTGGCGTGAGGGAGGATTGCTGACGTGAGTGACGAAGTGGAGCCCGGGTTCGTACGGGTGCGGCTGGACCTGTCGTACGACGGAGCGGAGTTCTCCGGCTGGGCCAAGCAGCCCGGCGGCCGACGGACCGTGCAGGGAGAGATCGAGGACGCGCTGCGGACGGTGACGCGGTCCACACAGACCTATGAGCTGACCGTCGCCGGGCGGACGGACGCGGGGGTGCACGCGCGGGGCCAGGTGGCGCACGTCGACCTGCCGTCCGAGGTGTGGGCCGCGCACGCGGACCGGCTGCTGCGGCGGCTGGCCGGGCGGCTGCCGAAGGACGTGCGGGTCTGGCGGGTCGGTGAGGCCCCGTACGGCTTCAACGCGCGGTTCTCGGCGGTCTGGCGGCGCTATGCCTACCGGGTGACCGATCACCACGGGGGCGTGGATCCGCTGCTGCGCAGCCATGTGCTGTGGCACGACTGGGAGCTGGACGTCGACGCCATGAACGAGGCGTCGCGGGCGCTGCTGGGGGAGCACGACTTCGCGGCGTACTGCAAGCGGCGGGAGGGCGCGACGACGATCCGCACCCTGCAGCGGCTCAGCTGGGAGCGGGGCGCGGACGGGATCATCACGGCGACCGTGCGGGCCGACGCCTTCTGCCACAACATGGTGCGCTCGCTGGTGGGCGCGATGCTGTTCGTCGGGGACGGGCACCGGCCGCCGGACTGGCCCGGCAAGGTGCTGGCGGCCGGGGTGCGGGACTCCGCGGTGCACGTCGTGCGGCCGCACGGGCTGACGCTGGAGGAGGTCGGCTATCCGGCCGACGAGCTGCTGATGGCGCGCAACCTGGAGGCGCGGAACAAGCGGACGCTGCCGGGGGCCGGCTGCTGCTGAGGCGGCGGGGCGCCCCGCCCGGCGGGGGCGCCACCGGCCGGCGTCAGGAGTGGCCGGCCTTGCGCCGGGCTTCCTTGAGCTGGCGCTCGGCGGCCTTCGCGGCCTGGTCCTTGCCGCGCTGGGTGATCTGGGTGAAGGCGTAGGCCCCGCCGTCCCGGGCGATCTGCCGGGCCCTGGTCTCGGAGCCGGTGACGTCCTTGCCGTTGAGGTAGCCGGCGATCGTGAAGTAGGCGTAGCGGCCCGTGGCGTTGGTCGCCATCCGGCACTTGGTGCCCTGGCAGAAGTCCGAGGGGACCCCGCCGCCGGCCAGCGGCATCAGGTTGGGCCTGCCCTCGTTCATGACCTTGGCGGCCCCGGCGGGCGAGTCGAAGACCGCGACGCCGATGGTGACCGCGACGCCGCCCTTGGAGTACGTGGCCCGCAGCAGCTGCTTGCAGCCGTTGTGGGACAGCGAGGAGACCAGCGCGCCCTGGGCGGCGGCGGTGCAGTCCTTCGTGCCGGCGGTGGCGGTGCGCGGGTAGCTGTGCTCGCCGACGACCATGGTCTTCTGCGGGAAGAGGGTGGCCGGGGTGAGCGGCGCGGTGTCCTTCTTCGGGTCGGTGATGTAGTCCCGCGGGTTCGGCGGGGGCGGCACCGAGACGTCGGGGAAGGACGGCTTGTCGTCCGGGGCCGCGGCCTGGTCGGACGCGGTGGGTGCGGCCGTCGCGCCGCCGCTCGCGGAGCCGCCGCCGCTCGCCATGACGGCCGCGGTGACGATGCCGGCCACCGCGAGGGTCGCCAGGGCGCCGCCGACGATCCACAGTCGGCGTTTGCGGCGGGACCGTGCCTCGCTCTCCTCGGCGAGCGCGCCCCAGTCCGGCGTGGACGACGAAGATCCCCCGGGGCCGTCGAACGGCCCCCCTTGCCCAAAGCTCATGCCGCGCATCCTAATCGGGTTGGTGGAACGCGGAACGACCGGTGACAATCCCGCTCATGGGACATCTTGAGGCCGGGCATCTGGAGTACTACCTGCCGGACGGGAGGGTCCTGCTGGGAGACGTGTCCTTCCGAGTGGGGGAGGGCGCGTCGGTCGCACTGGTGGGAGCCAACGGCGCCGGGAAGACGACGCTGCTGCGCCTGATCGCGGGGGAGCTGCAGCCGCACGGCGGGGCGGTCACGGTCAGCGGCGGACTGGGCGTGATGCCGCAGTTCGTGGGCTCGGTCCGCGATGACCGTACGGTGCGTGACCTGCTGGTTTCGGTGGCGCAGCCGCGGATCAGGGCGGCGGCCGCTGCGGTGGACGCCGCCGAGCTGGCCATGATGAGCGCCGAGGGCGACGACGAGGCCGCGCAGATGAGCTACGCCCAGGCGCTCAGTGACTGGGCCGAGGCGCGCGGCTACGAGGCCGAGACGGTCTGGGACATGTGCACCACGGCCGCGCTGGGGATGCCGTACGAGAAGGCGCAGTGGCGGCAGGTGCGCACGCTGTCCGGGGGCGAGCAGAAGCGGCTGGTGCTGGAGTCGCTGCTGCGCGGTACCGACGAGGTGCTGCTGCTGGACGAGCCGGACAACTATCTGGACGTCCCCGGCAAGCGCTGGCTGGAGGAGCAGCTGCGGACCACCCGCAAGACCGTGTTGTTCGTCTCCCACGACCGGGAGCTGCTGGCCCGCGCCGCGGAGAAGATCGTCAGTGTCGAGCCGGGCCCGGCGGGCTCCGACGTCTGGGTGCACGGCGGGGGCTTCGGCACGTACCACGCCGCGCGCAAGGAGCGCTTCGCCCGCTTCGAGGAGCTGCGGCGGCGCTGGGACGAGAAGCACGCGCAGCTGAAGAAGCTGGTGATCTCGCTGCGGCAGGCCGCCTCGGTCAGCCACGAGCTGGCCTCGCGCTACGCGGCGGCGCAGACCCGGCTGCGGAAGTTCGAGGAGGCCGGGCCGCCGCCGGAGCCGCCGCGTGAGCAGGACATCACGATGCGGCTGCGTGGCGGGCGCACCGGCGTCCGGGCGGTGACCTGCGAGGGTCTGGAGCTGACCGGTCTGATGCGCCCGTTCGACCTGGAGATCTTCTACGGCGAGCGGGTCGCGGTCCTGGGCTCCAACGGCTCTGGCAAGTCGCACTTCCTACGTCTGCTGGCCGGGGACACCGACCGTCCCGTCGCGCACAACGGCAGCTGGAAGCTGGGCGCCCGGGTGGTCCCCGGCCACTTCGCCCAGACGCACGCCCACCCCGAGCTGATGGGCCGCCCGCTGCTCGACATCCTGTGGACCGAGCACGCCAGGGACAAGGGCCAGGCCATGTCGGCGCTGCGCCGCTACGAGCTGGAGAAGCAGGCCGAGCAGCGCTTCGAGCGGCTCTCCGGCGGCCAGCAGGCCCGCTTCCAGATCCTGCTGCTGGAGCTGGCCGGCACCACTGCCCTGCTGCTCGACGAGCCGACGGACAACCTGGACCTGGAGTCCGCTGAGGCGCTCCAGGAGGGGCTGGAGGCGTACGAGGGCACGGTGGTGGCGGTGACCCACGACCGGTGGTTCGCGAAGGCCTTCGACCGGTTCCTGGTGTTCGGGTCGGACGGGCTGGTGCGCGAGACCTCCGAGCCGGTGTGGGACGAGCGCCGGGTGGAGCGGAAGCGGTAGCGGGCGCGGCCGTCCGGCGGGCCGTGACGGCGGGCGCCGGGCGGCGGATGCCCGCCGTGGGGGGCAGGGTACCGACGGTGACCGGACGGTGAGCGGCGGTCCGGAACCGCACGCCGGTTCGGGGCGTGTTTTGACCCCACTGGGGACGGCCCGGTATTCTGCCAGTTCGTTATGCGTATTGGCTTGCTCTATCTCACGTGAGGGGCCCTTACGCCGGTCCCTGGGCCGATAACCAGCGGCGGACGATCGGGTTGCGTCACCCGTAGTGCCGCCCTGCTGTGTGTCAGCCACGGCGACCAGTACAGGACCCATTCACTCAGAAGCGAAGGCTAAGACGTGCGTACGTTCAGCCCCAAGCCCGGCGATGTCCAGCGCCAGTGGCACATCATTGACGCGCAGGACGTTGTCCTGGGCCGTCTGGCCACCCAGGCCGCGACCCTCCTGCGGGGCAAGCACAAGCCGGTCTACGCGCCGCACGTTGACATGGGTGACTTCGTCATCATCGTCAACGCCGACAAGGTGCACCTGTCCGGCAACAAGCGGACCCAGAAGATGGCCTACCGTCACTCCGGTTTCCCGGGTGGTCTGCGCTCCGTCCGTTACGACGAGCTGCTCGACAAGAACCCCGAGAAGGCCGTCGAGAAGGCCATCAAGGGCATGCTCCCCAAGAACACCCTCGGCCGTCAGATGCTCTCGAAGCTGAAGGTCTACGCGGGTGCCGAGCACCCGCACGCTGCGCAGCAGCCGGTCCCGTTCGAGATCACCCAGGTCGCGCAGTAAGTCCGGCCACCCCCTAAGACGACAGAGAATCTGAGGAGCATCGTGGCTGAGACCACCCCCGAGACCCCGCTGGACGAGGTTGAGGTCGAGGAGTACACCACCGAGACCGAGGTCGTGGAGTCGGAGTACACCTCCGAGTCCCTCGCGTCCCGCTTCGGCGACCCGCAGCCGGCGGCCGGCCTGGGCCGTCGCAAGAACGCCATCGCCCGCGTCCGGATCGTCCCGGGCACCGGCCAGTGGAAGATCAACGGTCGTACCCTTGAGGGCTACTTCCCCAACAAGGTGCACCAGCAGGAAGTCAACGAGCCCTTCAAGGTGCTCGAGCTCGACAACCGCTACGACGTCGTGGCCCGCATCTCCGGCGGCGGCATCTCCGGCCAGGCCGGTGCGCTGCGCCTGGGCGTGGCCCGTGCGCTGAACGAGGCGGACGTCGACAACAACCGCGGCGCGCTGAAGAAGGCCGGATTCCTCAAGCGTGACGACCGTGCGGTCGAGCGCAAGAAGGCCGGTCTGAAGAAGGCCCGCAAGGCGCCGCAGTACAGCAAGCGCTAACCGCGCGCTGCTCCATGCAGCCCTTGGCGTACGCCCCGGTGGCACCTCCGTGCTGCCGGGGCGTTCGGCTATCCGGGACCGGACGCGTATACCTGGACGTACATCTCTGGTCCAAGCTCATCTACTCGGAGGACACCTGTGGGACGACTCTTCGGCACGGACGGTGTGCGCGGTGTCGCCAATGCGGACCTGACGGCGGAGCTGGCGCTCGGTCTGTCGGTCGCTGCGGCGCACGTACTCGCCGAAGCGGGCACCTTCGAAGGTCACCGGCCGGTGGCCGTGGTCGGGCGTGATCCACGCGCCTCCGGGGAGTTCCTGGAGGCCGCGGTCGTCGCCGGCCTGGCCAGTGCCGGGGTGGACGTGCTGCGGGTGGGTGTGCTCCCGACCCCGGCGGTCGCGTATCTGACCGGCTCGCTCGGCGCGGACCTCGGTGTGATGCTCTCGGCCAGCCACAACGCGATGCCCGACAACGGCATCAAGTTCTTCGCCCGCGGCGGCCACAAGCTCGCCGACGAGCTGGAGGACCGGATCGAGCGGACCTACCGTGCGCACAGCTCCGGTGAGCCCTGGGAGCGGCCGACCGGCGCCGGCGTGGGCCGGGTCACCGTCTACGACGAGGGCTTCGACAACTATGTCGCGCACCTCGTCGGGGTCCTGCCCAACCGCCTGGACGGGCTGAAGATCGTCATCGACGGCGCGCACGGCGCGGCGTCGCGGGTCTCGCCCGAGGCGTTCGCCCGGGCCGGCGCCGATGTCATCACCCTCGGCACCGAGCCCGACGGCCTGAACATCAACGACGGCTGCGGCTCCACCCACCTCGCGCTGCTGCGCGCGGCCGTCGTCGAGCACGGCGCCGACCTGGGTGTCGCCCACGACGGCGACGCGGACCGCTGCCTGGCCGTGGACCGCGAGGGCAACGAGGTCGACGGGGACCAGATCCTCGCGGTGCTGGCGCTGGGGATGCGCGAGGCCGCCACGCTGCGCAAGAACACCGTGGTCGCCACCGTCATGTCGAACCTGGGCTTCAAGCTGGCCATGGAGCGCGCGGGCATCGAGCTGGTCCAGACGGCGGTCGGCGACCGCTACGTCCTGGAGGAGATGAAGGCGCACGGCTTCGCGCTGGGCGGCGAGCAGTCCGGGCACGTCATCGTGCTGGACCACGCCACCACCGGTGACGGCACGCTGACCGGTCTGATGCTGGCCGCGCGGGTCGCCGCGACCGGCCGGCCGCTGGCCGAGCTGGCGGGCGTCATGGAGCGGCTGCCGCAGATCCTCATCAACGTCCCCGACGTCGACAAGTCGCGGGTGGCCACCTCGCCCGAGCTGACCGCGGCGGTCACCGAGGCGGAGCGGGAGCTGGGGGCGACCGGGCGGGTGCTGCTGCGGCCCTCCGGCACGGAGCCGCTGGTGCGCGTGATGGTGGAGGCGGCCGACATCGAGCAGGCCCGGGCGGTGGCCGGACGGCTGGCCGACGCGGTCAAGTCCGCGCTGGGCTGAGCCGCGGCGGGGTGCTTCGGCGGGCGGGTTCCTGACGGTGGTCAGGCGCCCGCCCGTTCGCGTCGGCGGGCGCGGGCCCACACGGCCTTCTGGGCCAGGAGCGTGAGCACGCCGGCCAGGACGATGCCGACGAGGTTCAGCAGGAGCTGTTCCATGGAGTGCCAGGCCTGCCCGTATTCGCCGTAGCCGAGGGCGACGGCGGCGTTGGCGGCCGCCGGGACCGTGGTGACGGAGATGGCCACCCCGACCAGGGCACCCGACTTTGCGGAGGTCAGCGAGAGCACCCCGGCGCAGCCGGCGAGCACGGCGACGACGAAGGAGGTCCAGTCGGGCCGGTAGATGAAGTTGGTGTTGGGCCGCGCCGCGTCCAGGTCGGTGAGGCGGAAGAGCCCGACCGCGTCCATGAGGTGGGTGAAGCCCACGGTCGCGAGCATGGCCACCGCGAACCCGACGACCAGGGCCAGCACCGAGCGCCAGGCCAGTCGCGGGGCGCGGCGCACCATCGCGGTGCAGATGCCGGCAACTGGACCGAACTCCGGGCCGACCGCCATCGCGCCGACGATCAGGATGGCGTTGTCGAGCACCACGCCACACGCCGCGATCATCGTCGCCAGGGTCAGGAACGCGAGGTAGGTGACCGAGAGCGTCGACTCCTCGTGGGTGGCTTCGGTGAGGGACTCCCACAGCACCGCGTCCGCGCCCTCGCCGGGCGCGTCCCGCTCCGCCCGGTCCGCGTGCCGGGACAGCGACAGGGCCACGTCCTCCACGGCGATCGAACCGGACTCGTCGATGCCCAGTGCCCGCAGGTCGGCGAGCAAGCCGTCGCCCGCCTCGCGCGCCACGTCGCACAGCACGACATCGCCCCGCGGATCGCGGGCGGCGCCGGTGAACACGATCAGGTGGGTGGTGCCGACGGTGTCCTCCAGCAGTCGGAGGACCGCGGGTGTGCGGTCGGCGGGCACGATCAGACGCAGGTGCAGCACGGGTGACGGGCTCCCTCGGGGTTCAGAGCTTGCGCAACGACAGCCGCTGCACCTTGTGGTCCGGCCCCTTGCGCAGGACCAGGTTCGCGCGGCCGCGGGTCGGGGCCACGTTCTGCTGCAGGTTGGGCTTGTTGATGGTCCGCCACATCTTCCGGGCGTAGTCGAGGGCCTCGTCCTCGGAGACCTGGGTGTACTTGCGGAAGTACGAGAACGGGTTCTGGAAGGCGGTCCGGCGCAGCTTGCGGAAGCGGCCGAGGTACCACCGCTCGATGTCCTCGGTGCGGGCGTCGACGTAGACGGAGAAGTCGAAGAAGTCGGCGAGGCCCAGGCGGGTGCGGCCGTCCTTGCCGGGCAGCGCCGGCTGGAGGACGTTCAGCCCCTCGACGATGAGGATGTCCGGGCGGCGCACGGTCAGCCGCTCGTCGGGCACGATGTCGTAGATCAGGTGGGAGTAGACGGGCGCGGAGACCTCGGCCCGGCCGGACTTCACATCGGCGACGAAGCGGGTCAGCGCCCGGCGGTCGTAGGACTCCGGGAAGCCCTTGCGGGACATCAGGCCGCGGCGGTGCAGCTCGGCGTTGGGGAAGAGGAAGCCGTCGGTGGTGACCAGCTCCACCCGGGGGTGCTCGGGCCAGCGGGCCAGCAGCGCCTGGAGCAGCCGGGCCGTGGTGGACTTGCCGACCGCCACGCTGCCCGCGACCCCGATGACGAAGGGGGTGCCGGTCTGGGGGCCGCCGCCCGCGTCGCCGAGGAAGGTGTTGAGCGCGCCGCGCAGGTTGCTGGTGGCGCCGACGTAGAGGTTGAGGAGCCGGGACAGCGGGAGGTAGACGTCGCGGACCTCGTCGAGGTCGATGACATCACCGAGCCCCCGCAGCCGTTCGACCTCCTCGGCCGTCAGGGGCAGCGGGGTCTTCTCCCGCAGGGCGCTCCACTGCGCGCGCGTCAGATCGACGTACGGGGAGCTGTCGGCGCGGCGTCGGTGCTGCGGATCGGTCGTCGGGGGCACGCGCCCATTGTGCGCAGGCGTCACGTGCCGTTCACCTCCGGGTGCCAGGCTGACGTCTGCGAGTGGGGTTGTGCCTGTCAGGGCGGGCTTGGGTGCATCTCCCCCTTGCTGTCTGTACCCGAATGGATATTGCCCGGTACGGTCGGTGGCGGGGACACGCCCGCCCAGGGCCGTGGACGACGCAAGGGGGCACGTGTGGGAGCGCGTAAGGCCGGTCTGCTGGGACAGCGACCGTGGGGGAGGACCGCGAGCACGGTCCGCGGCCGGGGTACGAAGGCCGCGTCGGACTGTTTCGCCGCGCGGGTGTACGCCGAGCTGGCGGAGGATCTGCCGGACGAGGACCTGGGCGAGGACCTCGCCGATTTCCTGGAGCGCTACGAGCCGGTCAGCGGGCTCGGCGTGGACGCGGAGGCGGATGAGGAGTTCCTGGAGACGGTGCGTGAGGCGCACGACCGGATAGCGCTCGGGTACTGACCTCCGGGCCGCGGTGGGCCGGCCGTGACCCGCCGCCACGTGCACCGCGGGCCGCAGGGGCCCGCAGCGTACGCTGCCCCCATGTGCGGAATCGTGGGATATGTGGGCGGGCAGAGCGCCCTGGACGTCGTCCTGGCCGGACTGAAGCGGCTGGAGTACCGCGGCTACGACTCGGCGGGTGTGGCTGTACTTGCCGACGGCGGACTGGCCGCGGCCAGAAAGGCCGGCAAACTCGCCAATCTGGAGAAGGAGCTGGCGGACCGTCCGCTGCCCACCGGCGCGGCCGGCATCGGGCACACCCGGTGGGCCACCCACGGCGCGCCCACCGACGCCAACGCCCATCCGCATCTGGACAACGCCGGCCGGGTCTGCGTCGTGCACAACGGCATCATCGAGAACTTCGCCGCCCTGCGCGCCGAACTCACCGACCGCGGGCACGAGTTGACGTCCGAGACCGACACCGAGACGGTGGCCCACCTGCTGGCCGAGGCCTACTCGTCCTGCGGGGAGCTGGCCGAGGCGATGCGGCAGGTGTGCCGCCGGCTGGAGGGCGCCTTCACGCTGGTCGCGGTGCACGCCGACGAGCCGGACGTGGTGGTCGGGGCGCGCCGCAACTCCCCGCTGGTGGTGGGGGTCGGGGACGGTGAGGCCTTCCTCGCCTCGGACGTCGCGGCGTTCATCGCGCACACCCGTGAGGCGATCGAGCTGGGCCAGGACCAGGTCGTGGAGCTGCGCCGGGAGGCGGTGACGGTCACCGGCTTCGACGGGGCGCCCGCCGAGGTGCGGGAGTACCACGTCGACTGGGACGCCTCGGCCGCCGAGAAGGGCGGCTACGACTACTTCATGCTCAAGGAGATCGCCGAGCAGCCGAAGGCCGTCGCGGACACCCTGCTGGGCCGGATCGACGCCTCGGGGGTGCTGTCCCTGGACGAGGTGCGGATCCCGCCGGAGGTGCTGCGCGAGGTCGACAAGGTCGTCATCGTGGCGTGCGGGACGGCGTACCACGCGGGGATGATCGCCAAGTACGCGATCGAGCACTGGACGCGGATCCCCTGCGAGACCGAGCTGGCCAGCGAGTTCCGCTACCGCGACCCGATCCTGGACCGGCACACCCTGGTCATCGCCATCAGCCAGTCCGGCGAGACCATGGACACCCTGATGGCGCTGCGGCACGCCCGTGAGCAGGGCGCGAAGGTGCTCGCCATCTGCAACACCAACGGGTCGACCATCCCGCGGGAGTCGGACGCGGTGCTGTACACCCACGCCGGGCCCGAGGTCGCGGTGGCGTCCACGAAGGCGTTCTTGACCCAGCTGGTGGCCTGCTATCTGGTGGCGCTGTACGTGGCGCAGGTGCGGGGCACGAAGTGGGGCGACGAGATCCGGGCGGTGGTGCGCGAACTCGCCGCCATCGGCACCCAGGTCGAGCAGGTGCTCGGCACGATGGAGCCGGTGCGGGAGCTGGCGCGCAGCCTCGCCGACAAGAACACGGTGCTCTTCCTCGGCCGGCACGTGGGCTATCCGGTGGCACTGGAGGGCGCGCTCAAGCTCAAGGAACTCGCGTACATGCACGCGGAGGGCTTCGCGGCCGGCGAGCTGAAGCACGGGCCGATCGCGCTGATCGAGCAGGACCTGCCGGTGGTGGTGGTCGTGCCGTCGCCGCGCGGGCGGTCCGTGCTGCACGACAAGATCGTGTCCAACATCCAGGAGATCCGGGCCCGCGGCGCGCGGACCATCGTGATCGCGGAGGAGGGCGACGAGACGGTGGTGCCCTACGCCGACCACCTCGTACGGATCCCGCGGACGCCGGTGCTGCTGCAGCCGCTGGTGTCCACGGTGCCGCTGCAGGTCTTCGCCTGTGAGCTGGCCACCGCCCGCGGCAACGAGGTCGACCAGCCGCGCAACCTCGCCAAGTCGGTGACCGTCGAATGATCATCGGGGTGGGGATCGACGTGGCGGAGATCGAGCGCTTCGGGGCGGCGCTGGACCGCACGCCCGAGCTGGCGGGGCGGCTGTTCCTCCCCTCGGAGCTGTGTCTGCCGAGCGGGGAGCGCCGCGGCACCGCCTCGCTGGCGGCCCGGTTCGCCGCGAAGGAGGCGCTGGCCAAGGCGCTGGGGGCGCCGGGCGGGCTGCACTGGAGCGATGCCGAGGTGTACGTCGAGGACAGCGGGCAGCCGCGGCTGCGGGTGCGCGGGACGGTCGAGGCGCGCGCCGCGGAACTCGGCGTCCGGTCCTGGCACGTCTCGCTGAGCCATGACGCGGGCGTGGCCTCCGCCGTGGTGATCGCCGAGGGGTAGGGGTGCGGCGGCGGGCGGGAAATCCGCCACGCCCCGCCGACGAGGGGCGAGACTTGGCGGTATGAGGACTGCCTACAGCGTGGAGACCGTGCGGGCCGCCGAGCGGGAGCTCATGGCCCGGCTGCCCGAAGGGGCCCTGATGCAGCGGGCCGCGGCCGGACTGGCCGTGGCCTGCGCGGAGTTGCTGGGACGGGTGTACGGCGCCCGGGTGGTGCTGCTGGTGGGCAGCGGCGACAACGGCGGCGACGCGCTGTACGCCGGTGCCCGGCTGGCGCGGCGGGGGGCCGGGGTGGCGGCCGTGCTGCTGTCGCCCGAACGGGCCCACTCCGGCGGGCTCGCCGCCTTGCGGTCGGCCGGCGGGCGGGTGTCGGGCGACGCGCCGCGGGACCTCGCCCGGGCCGATCTGGTGGTGGACGGCATCGTCGGGATCGGGGGACGCGGCGGACTGCGGCCCGAGGCGGCGCAACTGGCGCGGGCGGCCCGGGAGTCGGCGCCGGTGCTGGCCGTCGACCTGCCGAGCGGGGTGGACGCGGACACCGGCGAGGTGAGCGGGGAGGCGGTACGGGCCGACGCCACGGTGACCTTCGGCGCGTACAAGCCGGGCTTGCTGACCGACCCGGCGCGGGAGCGGGCCGGCGCGCTGCGGCTGGTGGACATCGGGCTCACGCTGCCGCCGGAGGCCGCCATGGAGGCCCTGCAGCACGCGGACGTGGCACGGCTGCTGCCGCGCCCGTCGGCCGAGAGCGACAAGTACCGGCGGGGCGTGGTGGGGGTGGTCGCCGGGTCCGCGCGGTATCCGGGCGCGGCGGTGCTCGCGGTGGCCGGGGCGCTGCGCGGCGGCGCGGGCGCGGTGCGCTACGTCGGCCCGGCCGCGGCCGCGGTCCTGGCCCGCTTCCCGGAGACGCTGGTGCACGCCGGGCCGCCGGACAAGGCCGGGCGGGTACAGGCGTGGGTGATCGGGCCCGGGATCGGGGACGAGTCGGACGCGCTGGAGGACGTGCTGGCGTCGGACGTGCCGGTGCTGGTGGACGCCGACGGGCTGCGGTTCCTGACGCCGCGGCGGGTGCGGGAGCGCGGTGCGCCGACGCTGCTGACGCCGCATGCCGGGGAGGCGGCGGCGCTGCTGGGGTGCGGGCGCGCGGAGGTCGAGGCGGCACGGCTGGCGTCCGTACGGGAGTTGGCGCGCGACTTCGGCGCCACGGTGCTGCTCAAGGGGTCGACGACGCTGGTCGCGGCGGCCGGCGGCCCGGTGCGGGTGAACCCCACCGGAACCGGCTGGCTGGCGACGGCCGGCAGCGGGGACGTGCTGTCGGGGGTGACGGGCTCGCTGCTCGCCGCGGGACTGCCGGCCCTGGACGCGGGATCCGTCGGCGCGTACCTGCACGGGCTGGCCGCGCGCCGGGCGGCCGGACGGGAGGGCGCCCCGATCCTCGCCTCGGAGGTGGCCGCCCATCTGGACGCGGCCTGGCGGGATGTGACGGCTTGACAGTTCTCCCGTGAGGCGTTACGCCCCGCGGGGGAACGGGGCGGGCACCAGGGCGAACCTGGCGTGCGGAGGGCTTGTATGACCGCACGGCCACGGCATGCGTGAGGGCATGAAACGCACCTTCTCGGCGCTGCTGGTCTGCGCCTCGCTGCTCGCCGCCGCCGGACCGTCCGCGGTGGCCGTCGCCCCGTCGTCCGCGCCGTGGCGGGTGCCCGGACCGGTCCCCGGCCTCGCGCGGGAGCCGGGCCGGGCGCCCGCGGTCTCCCCGGACGGGGTGCCGCGGCCGCACCTGGAGTACGTGCCGCGGTCCGAGGCGGTGCGCCGGGGCCTGCGGGAGCCGGCGTGCAGCCGGACCACCGGGCCCTACCAGCGGCAGGCGGAGCGCTATCTGGGGCGCGAGGTGGACGGGCGGCAGAGCGAGGGGGACTGCCGGGCGATCCGGCGCTTCCAGCAGGAGCACCGCATCGCGCCGGCCACCGGGTTCGCCGGGCCGGTCACCGGTGCCACGGTGCGGGTGCTGCGGGCCAGGAAGGACCCCAACCGGGCCGGACACTGCCCCGACACCGCCGAGCGCACGGCCTGCGTCGATCTCAACCGGCAGCTGATGTGGGTGCAGCAGGACGGGCGGGTGCTCTTCGACCCGGTCACGATCCGCTCCGGCGCGCCGACGATGGAGACCCGCACCGGGTCGTACCGGATCTATCTGCGCCACCGGCGGCACATCTCGAACCTCTACCACACGGCCATGCCCTACGCGCAGTTCTTCGACCGCGGGGAGGCGCTGCACGGCGTCTACGAGGACATCTACTCCGGGCCGGGCTCGCACGGCTGCGTCAACCTCACCATGACGGACGCGCGCAGGGTCTGGGAAGTGCTGAGGAAGGGCGACGTCGTGTACGTCTGGGGGCGGAAACCCGGCGTGTGAGCACGGTTTCCCCGCCCGTCCCCCGGGGTGTCGTGGTGCCGCCTGCGACACTGAGGGGGATGAACGAGACAGCGAAGCGCGCCCGCGCCACCATCGACCTCGCCGCCGTGCGGTCGAATGTGCGTGCCCTCAAGGAGCGCGCACCCCGGGCAGAGCTGATGGCCGTGGTCAAGTCCGACGGCTACGGACACGGGGCGGTGCGCTGTGCGCGCGCCGCCCGTGAGGCCGGCGCCGGCTGGCTGGGCACGGCGCTGCCTGAGGAGGCGTTCGCGCTGCGGGCGGCCGGCGACACCGGACGGCTGATGTGCTGGCTGTGGACGCCGGGCGGCCCCTGGCGCCGGGCCGTCGAGCAGGACATCGACATCTCCGTGAGCGGGCTGTGGGCACTGCGCGAGGTGACCGCGGCCGCGCGGGAGTGCGGCCGCACCGCCCGCGTCCAGCTCAAGATCGACACCGGTCTCGGCCGCAACGGCTGCGCGCCCGCCGACTGGCCGGAGCTGACCGCCGCGGCCCGCGCCGCCGAGGCGGAGGGCACGCTGCGGGTCACCGGCGTCTGGTCGCACTTCGCCTGCGCCGACGAGCCCGGCCACCCCTCGATCGCCCTCCAGCTGACCGCCTTCCACGAGGCGTTGGCGATCGCCGGGCGGGCCGGGCTGCGTCCCGAGGTCCGGCACCTCGCCAACACCCCGGCGCTGCTGACCCTCCCCGAGGCGCACTTCGACCTGGTCCGCACCGGCATCGGGATCTACGGCATCTCACCCAGCCCCGAGCTCGGCACCTCGCAGGAGCTGGGGCTGCGGCCGGCGATGACGCTGGAGGCCGCGCTGGCGTCGGTCAAGCGCGTCCCGGGCGGCCACGGTGTGTCGTACGGGCACCAGTACACGACGCCCGGCGAGACGACCCTGGCGCTGGTCCCGCTCGGCTACGCCGACGGCATCCCGCGGCACGCCTCCAACAGCGGCCCGGTGCTGGTCGCCGGCGCGTGGCGCACGGTCGCCGGGCGGATCGCGATGGACCAGTTCGTGGTCGACCTGGGCGGCGACCGCGCCGAGCCGGGCGACCGGGCGGTGCTGTTCGGCCCCGGCGACGGCGGCGAGCCGACCGCCGAGGACTGGGCCAGGGTGGCCGGAACCATCGGCTATGAAATCGTCACCCGGATCGGAACCCGGGTCCCGCGCGTCCATGTGGACAGCGCCACACGCAGCGAAGCCGGAGGAGACCGCACGCTCACGGGGGGTACGGCATGACCGAGGGGCAGGAGGCCGCCGCACAGGCGGTGGAGGCGGCGGCCGAGGCCGCCGGAAACTGGGCGCGGGCGGGCCGGCACGCCGGTATCGCCGGCGCCGCCATCGGCGTGGTCGCGGCGGGTGCCGCGGCCGGGGTGGCGATAGAGCGGATGACCGTCGGCCGCGGGATGCGCCGCCGGGCCCGGCTCGCGCTGGACGCCGCCGGCCCGTACGGCACGCTGCGCGGCACACCGGGCGCGGCGATCGCCGAGGACGGCACCGAGCTGTACTACGAGGTCGACGAGCCGGGCCCGGAGCCGGGCCGTCCGGAGAAGGACGCGCGGACGGGCAAGGGCGCCAGGAGCGCCGGGAGCGGCAAGGGCGACCGGTCGGCCAAGCCCGTCCGTGGCAAGGAGGCCCGTGCCGCGCAGGAGGCGCACAGCGGTCTGCGCAAGCGGCTGACCGCGGCGCTCGGCCGGCGGGGCACGGCTCCCACGGTCGTTTTCAGCCATGGCTACTGCCTCAGCCAGGACTCCTGGCACTTCCAGCGCTCGGCGCTGCGCGGCACGGTCCGCACCGTCCACTGGGACCAGCGCAGCCACGGCCGCTCCTCGCGCGGCCACGCCCAGATCGACGGCACCGAGGAGGTCACCATCGACCTGCTGGGCCGCGACCTGAAGGCGGTGCTGGACGCCGCGGTCCCCGAGGGGCCGATCGTGCTGGTCGGGCACTCCATGGGCGGGATGACGGTGATGGCGCTGGCCGACCAGTTCCCGGAGTTCGTCGCGGAGCGGGTGGTCGGGGTGGCCCTGATCGGCACGTCCGCGGGGCGGCTCAGCGAGGTCACCTACGGGCTGCCGTCGATGGGCATGAAGGCCTTCCACTGGCTCGCGCCGGGCGTCCTCAGGGCGCTGGGCTGGCAGCACGAGATCGTCGAGCGCGGGCGCCGGGCCACCGCCGACCTCTTCGCGGGGCTGATCAAGCGCTATTCGTTCGGGACACCGGAGAAGGTGGACCCGGGCATCGCGCGGTTCGGCGAGCGGTTGATCGAGGCGACCCCGATCGATGTGGTCGCCGAGTTCTTCCCGGCCTTCGCGGTGCACGACAAGACCGAGGCGCTGGTGGCGTACGACGCGGTGCCCGCGCTGGTGCTCGCCGGGGAGAGTGATCTGATCACCCCCGCCGACCACAGCCGGACGATCGCCGAGGTGCTGCCCGACGCCGAGCTGGTGTGCGTCCCGGAGGCCGGCCACCTGGTGATGCTGGAGCGGCCCGAGCTGGTCAACGAGCATCTGGTGTCGCTGGTGGAGCGGGCGAGCGCGGCGGCCCGCAGCTCCCGGCACGCCCGCGCCTGAACCCTCCGCCCGGGTGGCCCGGCCGGCCCGCTCCGCACCTGCGCCGGGCCCCCGACCAGGCATGATCCACTCGCCGGGCGGTCCGCCCGGAACCCGGCCCGGAAGCGCCACCGCGTCCGGGCCGTACCATTTGCGGCATGAGCACCACCGGCGCGATGGCGCACGTAACCGTCAAGTCCCCCGACCGGATGCAGGAGTTGGGCCGTCGGCTGGCCCCGCTGCTGCGCCCCGGCGACCTGGTGCTGCTCACCGGTGAGCTGGGGGCCGGCAAGACCACGCTGACCCGCGGCCTGGGGGAGGCGCTGGGCGTGCGCGGCGCCGTCACCTCCCCCACGTTCGTCATCGCCCGGGTCCACCCCTCGCTGACCGGCGGCCCCGCGCTGGTGCACGTCGACGCCTACCGGCTCGGCGGCGGCCTGGACGAGATGGAGGACCTCGACCTCGATGTCTCGCTGCCGGAGTCGGTGGTGGTCGTGGAGTGGGGCGAGGGCAAGGTCGAGGAGCTGTCCGAGAACCGGCTCCAGGTGGTCATCGGGCGCGCCATGGGCAGTGACGGGGTGCCGGAGTCCGACGCGGACGACGTCCGTGAGGTGACGGTGACCGGCCTCGGCCCGCGCTGGGCGGACGCCGGGCTGCCCGCCCTGGAGGCCTGCTGACCGCGGGCGGACCCGGAAACCGCGGGGGCGGGACGCGTCGCGGGCCGGTAGTTTCCGACAAGCCGTCGGTAAGATGTTGCGCACCTGGTACCGGGCGTGGTGACATGGGGAGAGACCCCTAGTTAGGTCAGCCTAAGTAGCCAGCCTAGCTTCTGTCGCTTTGCCCCAGGAGCCCCGGGAGGCGTCCATGTCCGCCCAGCAGCCCTCTCCCACGCCCGACGGGCGCGGGATCGCCGCCCTCGCGGCGGCCGGGCGCGCCGCCCACGAGGCGCGCGAGACGCCGACCATGGATGAACTGCTGGCGGCCTGCGCGGCGGCGAGCGCCGTCTCCACGCCCCCCGACACCGCCGACGAGGCCCGCCGCGACACCGCGGGGCCGGACGGCGGGACGCGGGAGCCATGCGAGCCGGAAGGGACGGACGGGGCCGGGAGCGGACCGCTGTCCACCGGCGGCCGCGACGCGGCGTAGCCCGTAGGGGCGACACCCGGCGGCGGGCCGGCCACGTGCGGTCAGGGGACGACGACGACCTTGGTGCCGTGCAGCGCGAAGTCCCACATCGCCTTGCCGTCCTCGCGCGACTCACGGATGCCGCCGGTCTTCTTCCCCGCGCCCGGGTCGGGCCGCGAGCCGTCCACGGCGGCGCTGAAGCCGACCGTGACGCCGCTGACGCTGGTGAACCGCACGACGTGCTCGATGGCGATGCCGTCGGAGCCCGTGACGCTCACCGACCGCGAGCCGACCGCGTAGGTGCCCCGCGGCGGGCTGACCGTACTGGGCGTGACCGTGAACGTCCGCTGCGCCGTGCCCTTCGTGCCGACCAGCCAGACCCGCTTGGCGGCGAGCGAGTAGACGATCCGCTGGCCCGCGCCGGAGGCGGCCGGAACCGGGGCCGGGGCGGGGGCGGGGTCCTTCGTGTTCTTCTTGTCGTGCCCGTCCGGGTGGCCCTTGGGGGCCTGGTGATCGCCCCTACGGGCCTGGCTGAGGGTGTCCGGGGCGGACGCCGAGGCCTGGTACCCGAGCACCCCGACCGCGACCAGGGCCGCCGCCGTCAGCGCGGTGACGATCGTGCTGCTCTTAGCGGGCACCGCTGTGCCACCTTTCCTCACCACTCCCCGGCGGGGAGGCCCGGTCCTGGACGCCGGGCTGCATGCTGCTGACTACGGGGGCGACGGTAGCACCGGAACGGGGACCGCCCGCCGAGCCGTAGTCTTGAGGGCGTGCTGCTGCTAGCTCTTGACACCGCCACCCCCGCCGTCACCGTCGCGCTCCACGACGGATCCGGCGTGCTCGCCGAGTCCCGTCAGGTGGACGCCCGCCGGCACGGTGAACTGCTGCTGCCCGCCGTCGACCGGGTGCTGGCCGAGGCCGGCCACACGCTCGACGCGGTCAGCGACATCGTGGTCGGCGTGGGCCCGGGGCCCTACACCGGCCTGCGGGTCGGCCTGGTCACCGCCGCGACCTTCGGGGCGGTGCTCGGCGTCCCCGTCCACGGCCTGTGCACGCTCGACGGCCTCGCCCACGCCGCCGGGCTGACCGAGCCCTTCGTCGTGGCCACCGACGCCCGCCGCAAGGAGGTCTACTGGGCGCGCTACGAGCCCCGTACGGCGTCCGGCCCGGCGACCCGGCTGACCGAGCCCGCCGTCGACCGCCCCGCCGACATCGCCGCCGAGGTGGCCGGCGTCCCCGCCGTGGGCGCGGGCGCGCTGCTCTACGACACGGTCTTCACCGGCGTACGGCGCGACGGGCCCGAGCACCAGTCGGCCGCCGCCCTGGCCGCGCTGGCCGTGCGGAAGCTGGCGGCGGGCGAGGAGCTGCTGCCCCCGCAGCCGCTGTACCTGCGCCGCCCGGACGCCCAGGTCCCGGCCAACTACAAGGTGGTCACCCCCCGGTGAGCGTCCGCCCCTCGCCCGACCCGCGCCCCCCGGCGCCGCCGCCGGACGGCTCCGCGGACCGCGACCCGGTGCTGCGCGAGATGCGCTGGTGGGACCTCGGGCCGGTGCTGGCGCTGGAACGGGAACTGTTCCCCGAGGACGCCTGGTCGCCCGGCATGTTCTGGTCCGAGCTGGCCCACGCGCGCGGCCCCCGCGCCAGCCGCCGCTACCTCGTCGCCGAGCGGGACGGCCGGCTGCTCGGCTACGGCGGACTGGCCGCCGTCGACGGCACCGGCGACATCCAGACCATCGCCACCGCCCGCGACCGGTGGGGCTCCGGCCTCGGCGCCCGGATGCTCACCGAACTGCTCGGCGCCGCCACCGACTTCGAGTGCCACGAGGTGCTGCTGGAGGTGCGGGTCGACAACCTCCGCGCCCAGCGCCTCTACGAGCGTTTCGGCTTCGAGCCGGTCGGCTTCCGCCGCGGCTACTACCAGCCCGGCAACGTCGACGCCCTGGTGATGCGCCGCACCACCCAGACCTCCTCCGAAGCACCTCCCGTACAAGGAACTTGAGACTCATGGCTGACTCACGCGGCGGACCGCTCGTCCTCGGCATCGAGACCTCCTGCGACGAGACCGGTGTCGGCATCGTCCGCGGCCACACCCTCCTCGCGGACGCGGTCGCCTCCAGCGTCGACGAGCACGCCCGCTTCGGAGGGGTGGTGCCGGAGGTGGCCTCGCGCGCCCACCTGGAGGCGATGGTCCCCACCATCCAGCGCGCCCTGAAGGACGCCGGCGTCGCCGCCTCCGACCTGGACGGGATCGCGGTCACCGCCGGACCGGGCCTGGCCGGCGCGCTGCTGGTCGGCGTCTCGGCCGCCAAGGCGTACGCCTATGCCCTCGGCAAGCCGCTCTACGGCGTCAACCACCTCGCCTCGCACATCTGCGTCGACCAGCTGGAGCACGGCCCGCTGCCGGAGCCGACGATGGCGCTGCTGGTCTCCGGCGGTCACTCCTCGCTGCTCCTCGCGCCCGACATCACCGCCGACGTACGCCCCCTCGGCTCGACGATCGACGACGCGGCCGGCGAGGCCTTCGACAAGATCGCACGGGTGCTCCACCTCGGCTTCCCCGGCGGCCCGGTCATCGACCGCTACGCACGCGAGGGCAACCCCGACGCGATCCGCTTCCCGCGCGGACTGACCGGCCCCCGCGACCCGGTCTACGACTTCTCCTTCTCCGGCCTGAAGACGGCGGTCGCCCGCTGGATCGAGGCCAAGCGGGCGGCCGGCGAGGAGGTGCCGGTGGCGGACGTCTCGGCGTCCTTCCAGGAGGCCGTGGTGGACGTGCTGACCCGTAAGGCCGTCCGGGCCTGCAAGGACAACGGCGTGGACCACCTGATGATCGGCGGCGGGGTGGCGGCCAACTCCCGGCTGCGGGCGATGGCCCAGCGCCGCTGCGAGGACGCCGGCATCACGCTGCGGGTGCCGCGGCCCAAGCTGTGCACCGACAACGGCGCGATGGTCGCCGCCCTGGGCGCGGAGATGGTGGCCCGCGGCCGCGCGGCCTCCGCCTGGGACCTGTCCGCGGACTCGTCGCTGCCGGTCACCGAGCCGCACGTCCCCGGCGAGGCTGCCGACCCGCAGACGCACGGCCACGGCCACGGCCACGGCCACGGCCACGGCCACGGCCACGGCCACGTCCACGAGGTGAGCAAGCACAACCTCTACTCCTGAGAGGGCGGCCGCCGCGGGGACTTGGTTTGTCGTTCTTCGCGTGCTGTGGCCTCCCCCCGCCCGGTGCGTGGTCCGAGGTCTTACCCTGGCAACCAGCACCGGGCGCGCACGTGGGGAGGCGGCAAGGCTGTGGACTGGTTCTGGTGGGTCTTCATCTTCTTCATGGCGGGCGGATTCGCGAAGGTCGCCGACACCGCACGCACGGCGCTGCGCACCCGGCACGAACGGAAGATGGAACGGCTGGAGTCCGCGCGCCAGGAGCGCCAGGAACTCGCCGCCGCCCACAAGCAGCCGGAGCCGGTGTGCGGCTGCACCCACCACCTCGCCAAACACGACAAGCGGGGCAAGTGCCATGAGCGGGTGGAGGTGGCGGTGGTCTGGGACGAGGACCACCGGCCGGTGCAGTACGAGGCCGGCCAGTGCACCTGCCAGCAGTACATCGGCCCGCAGCCGCTCTCCCAGATCTACGCCGAGGACCTCACCGACCTGACGTGACCGGCTCCCCGGCCGCCTCGGCGGCCGGCCGGCCCAGCAGCATCGAGGGGGCGCCGTCGACCCGGGTGAGGAAGATCGTGCAGGAGTTGCGGCCGCCGCCCAGCTTCAGCTTCTTGCGCAGCTCCTCGGGTTCCACCGCGGACCCCCGCTTCTTGATCACCGCGATCCCGACCCCGCGCTCGCGCAGCAGCGCCTTGAGCTTCTTGACGTTGAACGGCAGCACGTCGGTGAGCGCGTAGGCGGTCGCGTACGGCGTGGCCGTCAGCCGGTCCGCGGTGATGTACGCGATGGTCGGGTCGATCAGCCGGCCGTCGAGCTGCCGGGCGACGTCCGCGACCAGATGGGCCCGGATCACCGCGCCGTCCGGCTCGTACAGCCACTCCCCGACCGGTCCCACGGGGGCCCGGTCCGCCTCGTCCCCGGCCGGATCCGGCCGCGCGGCGCCGAGCAGGGAGTCGCCGGCCGGCAGCAGGGTCGCGCGGCGGCCGCCCCGGACCGGACCGTCCGAACCCCGCGAGGCCGGCCCGAACCACACCACGGCCTCCTTGACGTCGCCCCCGTCCGAGATCCACTCCGTCTCGGCGTCCGCGGGCAGGGCCTCGTGCGGAACCCCGGGCGCGATCTTCAGCGCCGCGCACGGCGCCGCACGGGCCGCCTCCACGGCCCACGACAACGGCGGCGCGTACGCCTCCGGATCGAAGATTCGGCCCCCGCGCTTCGTGCTGCGCCGCGCCGGATCGACGAACACCGCGTCATACCCGGCGGTGTCCACCTCCGTCACGTCCGCGCAGCGCACCTCGATCAGATCCGCGAGCCCCAGCGCCTCCGCGTTGGCCCGGGCCGCCGCGCAGGCCAGCGGATCACGGTCGACGGCCAGCACCCGGATCCCGGCCCGGGCCAGCGCCAGCGCGTCACCGCCGATGCCGCAGCACAGATCGGCCAGCGTACGGACGCCCAGCGCGGCGAAGCGGGCCGCGCGGTGGTCGGCGACGGTGGTGCGGGTGGACTGCTCGACACCGTTCGGCGTGAAGTACATCCGCCGCGCGTCCGCCCCGAACTTCGCCACCGCGCGCTGCCGCAGCCGGGCCTGGCCGAGCGCGGCGGAGACCAGCTCCGCCGGGTGCTCCCGCCGCAGCCGGGTGGCCGCCGCCAGCTCGTCCGCCGGATCGTGGTCCCGCAACTCGGCCAACAGAGCCTGTCCCTCCGGGGCGAGCAGGCCGGCAAAAACGTCGAGGTCATTCACGGGTCCATTGTCTCCCCACGTTTTTGGCTGTCCCGCCGTGGGGGTTGCTCACCTTTCCGCTGCGCGGGGCTGTTTCGTACGGTGTCGGCTGTCCCGCCGTGGTGGTTTGTCGCCGTTGCGCCGGCGGCGGGCGGGGTCCGCTGCGCGGGGCTGTCGGGTGCGGTGACGGACCTCCGGGGCCTGGTGTGTGGACTGCTTCGCTTTACGTCCACACACCAGGCCCCTCCGGCCCGCCCCCTCCCGTTTGGGGGAGGGAGGAGAGGCCGGTGGGGGTGAACGTGGCCGGTCCAGCGCGCCTGATGCCTCGCACAGAAACAGGCCCCCACGGCCCGCCCCCACCCACCGAAACTTCTCTCCCCACGGGAGGGGACGGGCCGGAGGGGGTGGGTGTTCGGACGTAAAGCGAAGCAGTCCGAACACCCACCCCCGCAGGTCCGTCACCGCACCCGACACCCACCGCCCGCCGCAGGCGCAACGGCGAGCAACCTCCACGGCGGGACAGCCGACAACGTGGGGGAGACGGTGAAGCGCAGCGGACCGGCCGCAGGCGCAACGGCGACAAACCCCCACGGCGGGACAGCCGACACCGTACGAAACAGCCCCGCGCAGCGGACAGCGCACCGCGAAGCGGGCGACAAACGGCGAGAAACCCCCACGGCGGGAAAGCAGAAAACGTGGGAAGAACTACGCCGGCTCCCGCCGGCGCTGCGCATGGTCGCTGATGCGGAGCAGTAGCGCCACCATCACCCAGTTCGCGACGAGGGAGGAGCCTCCCTTGGCGAGGAAGGGCAGGGCCTTGCCGGTCAGGGGGATGAGGCCGGTGACCCCGCCGGCGACGACGAAGACCTGGAGCAGCAGGGCCCCGGAGAGCCCGACCGCCAGCAGCTTGCCGAAGGGGTCGCGCGCCGTCAGGCCGACCCGCATCCCGCGCTGGGCGAGCAGCACGTACAGCATCAGGACGGCCATCACCCCGGCCAGGCCCAGCTCTTCGCCGACGGTGGTGAGGATGAAGTCGCTGTTGCCGGCGAATCCGATCAGCTCGGGGTGGCCCTGGCCCAGGCCGCTGCCCGAGATGCCGCCGCTGCCGAAGCTGAACAGGGCCTGCGCGGCCTGGTCGGAGATCAGGCCCGGTGGCCGCTGCCCCGGGGGCAGGAAGATGTCCATGGGGTGCAGCCAGGCCATGATCCGGCCCTTGACGTGCGGTTCCGTCGAGCCCACGACGGTGGCCCCGACCACGGCCATGGCGAGGCCGCACAGCACCCAACTGGTGCGCTCGGTCGCCATGTAGAGCATGATCACGAAGACCCCGAAGAAGATCAGCGAGGTGCCCAGGTCCCGTTCGAAGACCAGCACCAGCAGGCTGATCACCCAGATCGTGAAGATCGGCGCGAGCTGCCGTCCCGGGGGCAGCTGGACGCCCAGGACCCGTCGTCCGGCCAGCGCCAGCGCGTCGCGGTTGACGGTGAGATAGCCCGCGAAGAACACCGAGATCATGATCTTCACGAACTCGCCGGGCTGCAGCGACAGGGGGCCCAGCAGGATCCAGCGCTTGGCGCCGTACATGTCGGCGCCGAAGAAAGCCGGCGCCATCAGCAGCACCAGCGCGACCGCTATCGTCAGATAGGTGTAGCGCTGGAGAATGCGGTGGTCGCGCAGCAGCAACAGGATGGCGATGCAGGTCGCCACCCCGATCACCGTCCACACCAGCTGGCCGCTCGCGGCCTCGGCGATCTTCAGCCGGGGCGTCTGCGCATAGGTGACGTCCAGGCGGTGCAGCAGCACCAGGCCGATCCCGGTCAGCAGCGTCGCCAGCGGCAGGATCAGCGGGTCGGCGCGCGGCGCGTAGCGGCGCAGCACCAGATGCGGGACCAGCGCCACGAACAACATGCTGACGGCGAAGCCGGTCAGCCCGCCGGGCAGCCGGCCGGTCATCGACAGCCCGGTGTAGGCGTAGCCGAAGTCCGCGATCAGGACGACGAGGGTGAGCAGCCACGCCTCGGTCCGCCGGCGGTCCGGTGCCCGGGCCAGCGCGGCGAACGTCATGGTGCGTTCCGCTTCGCTCTCCGGCCGCGCGGCGGCCCGGGGCACGCTGGTCAGTCCACGCACGGGAGTCCTCCGCCATCGGTCGTCGAGGCCGCCGGCCGTCCGGGAGTGCGTCCGGTTCGCCGGTTCGGCAGCCGGGGAGGTAGACGAGGCAGCCGGTGGCGTGGTTGCGGGGGAAGGGGAGGTGTGTCCTTTTTGACGGAAAACGGACCCCTCGCGTCCGGGAGGAACGCCCCTGAATCCGCCCGGATCCCGCCGTGAGGGAGTGCCTGCACCCGCCCGGACCCGGTCGCGAGAGCGCCCGAACCCGCCGGGATCCCGCCGCAGATGGGCCGCGCCCGGGCGGCGGGGGCCGGGTCGTCGCGGGGCGGGTCAACCCGGCGGTGGCGGAACCTCCCCCCGCCGCGCTGGCACTCCGCTTGACCGAGTGCTAACCGCGTCATAGTCTCGGCGTTGGCACTCTCCAGTGGGGAGTGCCAGACATACAGCGACGGGCAGGTCCGGCACCCGCGACGACGGATCGACCTGGTCGCCACCTCAGACAGTTAACCCCGTGAGATCTCCGAAGGGGGAGGTCGGATCGTGACGACCACCAGCTCCAAGGTTGCCATCAAGCCGCTCGAGGACCGCATTGTGGTCCAGCCGCTCGACGCCGAGCAGACCACGGCCTCGGGCCTGGTCATTCCGGACACCGCCAAGGAGAAGCCCCAGGAGGGCGTCGTCCTGGCCGTGGGCCCGGGCCGTGTCGAAGACGGTAAGCGCATCGAGCTCGACGTCACCGTCGGCGACGTCGTTCTCTACAGCAAGTACGGCGGCACCGAGGTGAAGTACAACAACGAGGAGTACCTCGTTCTCTCGGCTCGCGACGTTCTCGCGATCGTCGAGAAGTAAGTCACCGGATTTGCCGTGATCTGCGCCCCTGGTTCCCGCGTCTAAACAACCCGGGGCAGGGGCGCAGTTCGTTTGAGCGACAGCGGTCCCCACTGCGTGGCCGAGGATCGCAATGAGAGGACTTGAAGCAACCCATGGCGAAGATCCTGAAGTTCGACGAGGACGCCCGTCGCGCCCTTGAGCGCGGCGTCAACAAGCTTGCCGACACCGTCAAGGTGACGATCGGCCCCAAGGGCCGCAACGTCGTCATCGACAAGAAGTTCGGCGCCCCGACCATCACCAACGACGGTGTCACCATCGCCCGTGAGGTCGAGATCGACGACCCGTACGAGAACCTTGGCGCGCAGCTCGTCAAGGAGGTCGCGACCAAGACCAACGACATCGCGGGTGACGGCACCACCACCGCCACCGTGCTGGCCCAGGCGCTGGTCCGCGAGGGTCTGCGCAACGTCGCCGCGGGTGCCTCCCCGGCCGCGCTCAAGAAGGGCATCGACGCCGCCGTCAAGGCCGTGTCCGACGAGCTCCTCGCGACCGCGCGCCCGATCGACGACAAGTCCGACATCGCCGCCGTGGCCGGCCTGTCCGCCCAGGACAAGCAGGTCGGCGAGCTGATCGCCGAGGCGATGGACAAGGTCGGCAAGGACGGTGTCATCACCGTCGAGGAGTCCAACACCTTCGGCCTGGAGCTCGACTTCACCGAGGGCATGGCCTTCGACAAGGGCTACCTCTCGCCGTACATGGTCACCGACCAGGAGCGTATGGAGGCCGTCCTCGAGGACCCGTACATCCTGATCCACCAGGGCAAGATCGCCTCGATCCAGGACCTGCTGCCGCTGCTGGAGAAGGTCATCCAGGCCGGCGCCTCGAAGCCGCTGCTGATCATCGCCGAGGACGTCGAGGGCGAGGCCCTGTCGACCCTGGTCGTCAACAAGATCCGTGGCACCTTCAACGCCGTGGCCGTCAAGGCCCCCGGCTTCGGTGACCGCCGCAAGGCCATGCTCGGCGACATCGCCACCCTCACCGGTGCCACCGTCATCGCCGAGGAGGTCGGCCTCAAGCTCGACCAGGCCGGTCTGGACGTGCTGGGCACCGCCCGCCGCGTGACCGTCACCAAGGACGACACCACCATCGTCGACGGTGGCGGCAAGTCCGAGGACGTCACCGGTCGCGTCGCGCAGATCAAGGCCGAGATCGAGAGCACCGACTCGGACTGGGACCGCGAGAAGCTCCAGGAGCGCCTCGCCAAGCTCGCCGGTGGCGTCTGCGTCATCCGCGTGGGTGCGGCCACCGAGGTCGAGCTCAAGGAGAAGAAGCACCGTCTGGAGGACGCCATCTCCGCGACCCGCGCCGCGGTCGAAGAGGGCATCGTCTCCGGTGGTGGCTCCGCTCTGGTCCACGCCGCCAAGGTGCTGGAGGGCTCCCTCGGCAAGGAGGGCGACGAGGCCACCGGTGTCGCCGTCGTCCGCCGCGCCGTCGTCGAGCCGCTGCGCTGGATCGCGGAGAACGCGGGCCTCGAGGGCTACGTCATCACCTCGAAGGTCGCCGAGCAGGACAAGGGCAACGGCTTCAACGCCGCCACCGGTGAGTACGGCGACCTGGTCAAGGCCGGCGTCATCGACCCGGTCAAGGTCACCCGCTCCGCCCTGGAGAACGCCGCGTCCATCGCGTCGCTGCTGCTGACGACCGAGACCCTGGTCGTCGAGAAGCCCGCCGAGGACGACGCGGCCGAGGCCGGCCACGGCCACGGCCACGCGCACTGACGTGAGCTGACACGGTGACGGCAGGCCTGCGGGCCCGCCGTGGACCGTCTTCCGAAGACCCGGCTTCCGCTTCGGCGGGGGCCGGGTCTTCGGGGTTTTTGGGGAGGGGAGGGGCGGGGCGGGGAGGGGTTTTACGGGGGGCTCTCGGGGGCTTTCTGGGTTCCCGGGTTTGGGGCTTCCAGGGCTCCGGGGTGAGCTCGGGTTTCGGGATCCCCGGGGCGGCCTCGGACGCCAGGGGCCCCGGGGCGGTGGCTTCCGTAACTCGTCCCCTGGTGTGTTGTTTCCGCGCCGCCCATCCCCTGGTGTGTTGTTTCCCCGCCGCCCACCCCCCTTCGGGGGGTGGGCGGGACTGGAATGGAGGGGAGCCCCGTGTGCGGCCGCGCGGCCGTGCGGCCATGCGGGGGCGCGGGGGGCGAGGCCCGCCCCGCCCGTGCGCGCTTGCCGGGCTCCCGGGCACCCCGCCCGTGCGCGCCTGCTGGACCCCGGACCGGCGCGCTATGCCGAGCGGTGCAGATGCTCCAGTCGTACGGGGGCGCTGAAGGGGCGGCCGTGTGCGTACCGTTCGAGTTCGTCGAGGGCGTGGTCGGCCAGGCGGTGGAGTTCGGTGCCCAGGGACCCCGCCACGTGGGGCGTCAGCAGGACGTTCGGGAGGTCCCACAACGGCGAGCCGGGCGGCGGGAGTTCGGGTTCGGTGACGTCGAGGACGGCGTGCAGACGGCCGCTGACCAGCTCGGGGAGCAGCGCGTCCGGGTCGACCAGGGAGCCGCGGGCGGTGTTGATCAGGGTGGCGCCGTCGGGCATCAGGGCCAGTTCGGGGGCGCCGAGCAGATGGCGGGTGGCGGGCAGTTGCGGGGCGTGCACGGTGACGAGGTCGCTGCCGGCGCAGAGCGCGTCGAGGGGGACCGGCGTCACGGCGAGCCGGGCGGCTTCGTCCGCGTCCACGTACGGGTCGTAAAGCAGCACCCGCAGGTCGAACGGGCGCAGCAGTTCGATGACGCGGCGGCCGATGCGGGAGGCACCGATGATGCCGATGGTGCGGTGGTGGTTGCCGGCGCCGTCGAGTGCGTCGGCCCAGTCATGCGGTGCGCGCAGGTCCCGGTAGCGGTGGGCGGCGTGCAGCACGCGCTTGTTGGCGAAGAGGATCGCGGCGAGCGTGTACTCGGCGACCGGGAGCGCGTTGGCGGCGGCGGCCGAGCTGACGGCGATGCCGCGCTCCCAGCAGGCGTCGGTGAGGTGATGCCGTACCGAGCCGGCGGCGTGGATGACGGCGCGTAGCCCGGGCGCCGCGGCCAGGACGGCGCCGGTGAGCGGTGGGGCACCCCAACCGGTGAGGAGGACCTCGGCCTCGGCGAGGGCGGCGGCGACCGCGGGGGAGGGGGCGGTCAGGTCGTGGGCGACGAGGTGCGGGTCGGTACGGGCCAGGGCCGTCAGGCGGGTGCGATGGCGGGTGTCGAGCAGCCGGCCGGCGATGCCGGGCTCCATCGACAGCAGCACGGCGGGCCGGGCGGGAGGGTTATCCACAGGCCTGGCGGGGTGGTCAGGGGTCGGGTGCATAGTGAGGAACGTGCTCCTTCGCGGTCGCCCGTCAGTGCGCGTCACCTGCCGCCACCGTCGGGGGGAGCGGCACCTCAGTGTGTCGCCGCGGAGCCGTCGGTGCGAGGGCGCCGGGGGCGGACGGCGGGGAGCGGACCGGTACGGAAAGGGGGCGGAGACGTGAGGACATGGGGGAGTGCGGGCCGCCATCGGCCTTCTCCGGGGCATCCGCCCTGGGCGCTGCCGCCCGAGGACCGCCGCCGCAGCCCGTACACCGGCTGGACCCGGGCCCATTGGGAGGTGACGGCCGATGCCCTGCTGCGGGCCACCGCCCGCCATGCCTCCCCGCAACACGGCCTGATCGTGCTCCCCGGGGCCCGCCCCAGTTCCTCCGGCCCCCGCTCGGACGGCCTCGAAGGCTTCGCCCGTACGTTCCTGCTCGCCGCGCTCCGGGTGGCCGGCGACAACGGACACGATCCACACGGCCACCTCCCCCGTTACGCCGAGGGGCTCGCCGCGGGCACCCGCAGGTCCGGTGCCGCCCGCGAACCCACCCCCGCCGACCCGGAGTCCTGGCCCCGCATCGAGACCGTGCGCCAGGCCCGCGTCGAGGCCGCCTCGCTCGCCCTCGGGCTGCGCCTGACCCGGCGATGGCTGTGGGACACCCTCGACGAGCGCGTCCGCACCCGCGTCGCCGAGTGGCTGCTGCCGGCCCTGGGCCCGTCCCCCGTCGACAACAACTGGTGGCTCTTCGGTCTGACCGTCGGCGGTTTCCTGCGCGAGACGGGCATCGAGACCGACCGTTCCGGGGCGGCCATCGACCGTGCGCTGACCCGCATCGAGGACTGGTACCGGGGCGACGGCTGGTACGCGGACGGCGACAACCGCGCCTTCGACCACTACAACGGCTGGGCGCTGCACTTCTACCCGGTCCTGCACGCCCATCTGGCGGCCGACCGGACCCTGCTGGCGACGTACGGCCCCCGGCTGCGCGCCCAACTGGACGCCAGCACCCGCCTCTTCGACGCCAACGGCGCGCCTCTGCCCTTCGGCCGCTCCCTCACCTACCGCTTCGCCGCCGCAGCCGCCCCGTGGCTGGGCGCCCTCACCGGCCACACGCCGCTCACCCCCGGTGCCACCCGCCGTCTCGCCTCCGGTGCCGTGCGCCACTTCCTCGACCGCGGCGCCCTCACCCCGGACGGCCTGCTACCCCTCGGCTGGTACGGGCCGTACGCGCCGATGCTCCAGAGCTACTCCGGCCCGGCGTCGCCGTACTGGGCGGCCAAGGGCTTCCTCGGCCTGCTGCTGCCCGCCGGCCATCCCGCCTGGACCGCCCCCGAGGAGGCGCTGCCCGCCGAAACCGCCGACGCCGCCGGGCCCTTCGGCACCACGGGCCTGCTGCTCCAGTCCACCGCCTCCGACGGACTGGTCCGCCTCCACAACCACGGCAGCAACTCCGTCCGCACCACCCCCGACCCCTATTACGCCCGCTTCGCCTACTCCACCCGCACCGGGCCCACGGCGCCCACCGACGACGACCCGGCCCTGCCCGACAACCACCTCGCCCTGCTGCTCGACGGCCGCCCCACCACCCGCGGCCCCGCCGTCCCGCAGGCCACCGGCCCCGATCGGGCCTCCTCCGTCCACACCCCGCGCGCCCCCGACGGCACCGAACTCGCCGGCATCCGGATCCTGTCCGCCACCCTCGTCCACGGCCGCGCCGAACTCCGCGTCCACCGGGTCACCGGCGCCGCCCCCGGCACCCGCGTCCGCCAGACCGGCTGGGCCACCACCCCCGACGGCCCCACCGCCCAGCTCCACCCCGTCCACGGCTACGACACCCCGGCCCGCCGCACCCCTACGGGAAGCACCCTCATCGGTCCCCGTACCGCGACCCTCGCCGTGGAGGGCACCGTCACCGCCGGTCCCGGGGGCACCCTCTTCGCGGCCCTGGCGTCGCTGACCGCCGACCCTGACCCGGCCCCCGTCCACACCCTGGCGACCGTCCGCCTCACCCGGCACGGCATGGAGGTCACCTGGCAGGACGGCACCCGCACCCGCCTCGACCTGCCCCCGCCGGACACGGAGGATGACGGGGTGTCAGGGCAGGTGTCCCGGCCATGAGGCGAACCGCCCCCGGGCTCCGGAACCGGGCCCTCACCGCCCGCCGTCACCGCTCCGTGTCGTCACGGCTCCCCGCACCCCCGTGCTTCCGGTCGGCGCGCCCCCACGGCGCCGCGTCCGCCGGCGCGGAAGGCGACCGTGCGTCAGCGCGGCCCGAACTTCCGGCCCGTACGGGAGGTGACCCCGCCCAGCACGCCACGGGGCGCCAGCTTCACCGCGCCCATCAGTGCCTTGTAGCGGGGGTCCGGAATGGACAGCGACTTGCCCCGTGTCAGGTCCTTCATCGCGGCGTCGACGAGCTTGTCCGCGTCCAGCCACATCCAGCCGGGGATGTTGTCCGTCCCCATCCCGGCCCGCTGGTGGAACTCGGTCCGGACGAACCCGGGGCACAGCGCCATCAGCCGCACCCCGCTGCCCGCCAGATCCCGCGCGGCGCCCTGGGTGAACTGCACGACCCACGCCTTGCTCGCGCCGTAGGTGCCGCGCGGCACGAACGCCGCCACCGACGCCACGTTGACCACCGCGCCGCGCCGGCGGTCCCGCATCCCGCGCACCCCGGCCGTGGTCAGCCGCAGTACGGCCTCGCAGTGCACCTTCAGCATCGTCAGCTCGTCGGCCATCGGGACTTCGAGGTACTCGCCCTTGTTGCCGAACCCGGCGTTGTTCACCAGCAGATCCACCGGGTGCCTGGTGTCCGAGAGCCGCGCCTCGACGGCGGCGATGCCGTCCTCGGTGGCCAGGTCGGCGCTCAGCACCTCCGCCTCGATGCCGTGCCGGTCGTGCAACTCGGTGGCCTGCTCGTGCAGTCGCTTCTCGTCCCGGGCCACCAGCACCACGCTGTGGCCGTCGCTCGCGAGCCGTCGGGCGAACGCCGCCCCGATGCCCGCCGTGGCTCCTGTGATCAGTGCAGTCGTCATACGGGCACGCTATCCGCACCGGCCGCGGGGCCCGAGCCCCAACCCCACCGACGCGGCCACCCCCTCCGAGCGCCGCGCCGCCGTCCGCCGCCCCGGCCGGAAGCCCACCGTCCGCCGCCCGCGGGGGCCTTGCCGCCCGGGCACCCCGCACCACCCGGGCCGGCCGTCCGGCCCCGGGACTCAGGCTTTCCTTCGCTCCTCGTACGCCAGCACCCGTCGCCGCGCCTCCGCCGGGAGCGCCTCACCCGCCTCCAGCAGCCGCGGCAGCAGCTCCCGACGGAGGGTCAGGGCCTGGAACATCAGCTGGATGGTCACCTCGTGCGCCGGGCGGTGCACCAGCTCGACGGCGTCCCCGGCGCTGATCTCGCCCGGCTCGATCACCCGCAGATAGGCGCCGGGCACCGAGGCCTGGGTGAACCGCTTCAGCCAGCCGTGCTCGCCCAGCCACCCCTGGAACGTCCGGCAGGGAATGCGCGGACAGCTCACCTCCAGCAGCAGCCGCGGGCCCACCCGCCAGCGGTCGCCGATCAGCGCGCCGGTGAGTTCCACCCCTGCCGTCGTGAGGTTCTCGCCGAACGACCCGTTGGCCAGCTCGCGGCCCAGCTCCCGCTCCCAGTCGTCCAGATCCTCCCGGGAATAGGCGTAAACCGCTTGGTCGTCGCCGCCGTGATGGCGCAGATCGACCACCGCGTCACCGGCCAGCCCGCTGCCGCCGGTGCCCTTGGGTCCCGGGGCGGTCACCGCCACCGGTCCGTCCACGGGTCGCTTGTCGATACCCGTGCCACCCACCGCGTCGGTGTGCCCGGACGGTGCGGGCCGCCCCACGTTCACGGTCAGCAGCTTCATGTGGCGCTCCGATTGCTCGCTCGACGTGGCCCCCGAGGGCCTCCTCAGCATCTTCCCCGTTCGCCGCCCGTCATGGAGCGGCGAAGCGGGCCGGCGCCACGTATCGCGCGTCCGCCCAAAAGCATCGGCACACTTTTTCCCGATCAACCCAAGACCCGCTTATGCTTGGGGCATGATCGAGGCCCGTCATCTCCGTGTGCTGCGTGCGGTCGCCCGGACCGGTTCGTTCTCCGCCGCCGCGCGCGAACTGGGCTGTACCCAACCGGCCGTCAGCCAGCAGATGAAGGCGCTGGAACAGTCCGCCGGCACCCCGCTGCTGGTCCGTACGGGCCGGGAGATGCGGCTGACCCAGGCGGGCGAGTCACTCGTGCGGCACGCCGTCGGCATCCTCGCCGGGCTCACCGCCGCCGAGGAGGAGATCGCGGCCATCGCGGGCCTGCGCGCCGGACGGGTGCGGCTGGTGTCCTTCCCCTCCGGCAGCTCGACGCTGGTCCCGACCGCTCTGGCGGCCATGCGCGCGGCCCACCCGGGCACCCGGGTCTCGCTGGTCGAGGCCGAGCCCCCGCGCTCGATCGAGATGCTGCGCAACGGCGACTGCGAGATCGCGCTCGCCTTCCGCTATCCGGAAGTGCGCGGAGCGGACCCGGCGGCCGCCGCCGAGTGGGACGACCTGGTGGTGCGGCCGATCCTGGCGGACCGGCTGGTGGGCCTGGTGCCGGACGGGCACCGGCTGGCGACGGCGAAGAGCGCGCACTTCTCCGAGCTGGCCGACGAGCCCTGGATCGCGGGCTGTCCGCGCTGCCGCCGGCATCTCGTGGAGGTCTGCGAGAGCGCCGGCTTCACCCCGCGCATCGACTTCGCGACGGACGACTACCCCGCGGTGATCGGCCTGGTCGGCGTCGGCCTGGGGGTCGCCGCGCTGCCCGAGCTGACCCTGACATCGGTACGCCTCAAGGGGGCCACGGCCGTACGGATGGAGCCCGCCGTCCACCGTGAGATCGTCGCGCTCACCCTGCCGGATCTGGCACACGTCCCCGCCGTCGAGGCCACGCTCGACCAGCTGGCGGACGCCGCGGGCCGCTGAGCGAACCCGCGCACCGGGCCGTCCCCGCACCGCCCTCCGCCGAGATTCCGGCACCCCGACACCACCCACCCGGCCCGCGTCACCGCACCCGCCCTGCTACACCCGCACCCGCCCCCCCGCCCCACCTCGGTCAAGGCGCCCGGCCGCACGCGCCCGGCCACCCCCGCACCCGACCGCATCCGCGCCCGCCCGCCTCGTCACCGCACCCGCCCGCGCTGAGTTACACCACCACACCCGCACCTGGCCACAACCACACCCGCACCTGGCCACACCCGCACCCAGCCACACCCGAACTCGTCCCGCATCGTCACTGCACCCAACGCACCCAACGCACCCAACGCACCCGACGCACCCGCGCCCAGCCGCACCACCACCCCCATCCCTCCCCCGCCGCAAAGCCCCCACCCGAGCCCGCAGACGCACAGCTCTTGCAGGAACGTTTCTTCAGGGGCGATCCGCTCCGCGTGGGTCAGGCGCCCGGGGTGCTCGCGTGGCCGGTCATGGAGGACGCGGGGATCAGCCGGTGGCGGGCCCGGCCCATGAGCTCCTCGCGTTCGTCCTCCGTCAGGCCGCCCCAGACCCCGTAGGGCTCACGGACGGCCAGTGCATGCGCCGCGCACTCGGCCCGTACCGGGCAGCGCATACAGACTTCCTTCGCCGATGTCTCACGCGCACTGCGGGCCGCTCCGCGCTCACCCTCCGGATGGAAGAAGAGGGAGCTGTCCACGCCACGGCAGGCGGCCAGCAGCTGCCAGTCCCACAGGTCGGCGTTCGGGCCCGGGAGGCGGGAGAAATCTGCCATTGCGTGTCCCCTCGAAGCGATGCTGGTGCGGGCTCGGTGCTCACGACGGTACATCTACTGTCGAAGTAGATGTAAATATGACTCATTGCGAATCTAGCCACAGTCACCACGAAAATGGAAGAAAGAGAGCTAAATAGGGCATATGGTGCACGCGCGGATGCCGGTCGCCCATTGAGTCGTCTGCGTATCCGGCTCCTTACGGAGCGTGCTGAACTCGGTCGCCGAAGCCGTAACTCTTTCGAGTGACCGTCGTTGAGTGTGCGGAGGCGATTGGCAGAGGTAGCCGTAGGGCAGGTGTCCGAGGCCGTCAATCGCAACAGGTGACGATACGTACCAGCCTGGAGGCTCAAGGTGACGCGCATCAGCTGCGGAGGACGGTCATGACATCCGTCCTCGTCTGCGACGACTCCCCGCTTGCCCGAGAGGCGCTCCGTCGGGCGGTTGCGACCGTGCCCGGCGTCGAGCGCGTGACGACCGCGGCCAACGGCGAGGAAGTCCTCCGCCGCTGGGGCGCCGATCGCTCGGACCTTATTTTGATGGACGTACGGATGCCCGGTCTCGGCGGTGTCGAGACCGTGCGCCGGCTGCTGTCCGCCGATCCCGGCGCCCGGATCATCATGCTCACGGTGGCCGAGGATCTGGACGGGGTCGCGCTCGCGGTCGCCGCCGGTGCCCGCGGCTATCTGCACAAGGACGCCTCGCGCGCCGAACTGCGGGCGACGGTGACCCAGGCGCTGGCCGACCCGACGTGGCGGCTCGCCCCGCGGCGGCTGCGCTCCGCCGAGATGGGCGCCGCACCGACGCTCACCGCGCGGGAGATCCAGGTGCTGGAGGGCATGAGTCACGGCCGCTCCAACGCCGAGATCGGCCGTGAGCTGTTCCTCTCCGAGGACACCGTCAAGACGCATGCCCGGCGCCTCTTCAAGAAGCTCGGCGCCTCGGACCGCGCACATGCGGTGGCCCTGGGCTTCCGCTGGGGACTGGTCCGCTAAGGCGTTATGACGTGCAGCGATGCGGGGGAGTGAAGATCCCCGCCCGCCCTGCGGCGGGCGGGGTGGCAGGGTGCCCCGCAGGCCGCCGCGTCCGCCGGCGGTCCGATTCGCCGCGCGGTGCCGCATCCTTGAGGTATGGAGTTCCTCGGGGACGGGTCGGTCGGGCACGAGGGGAGGGCGCAGGACATGACAGCCGGCGCACCTGCCGCGCATAACGCTTCAGTGCACAAGTACGGACCTGATGCCGCGGATCGTGCGGCGCCAAGGCACCATGGTCCGATGCGTGAGGACGGGAAGCAGGAAATCGGCGATCTCGTCGCCCGCGCAGTCGAGGGCGACCAGCGGGCCACCCACGACCTGCTGGCCCATGTGCACCCCCTCGCCCTGCGCTACTGCCGCACCCGGCTGTCGCGGCTGCCGGGTGACGCCCGGCACTTCGTCGAGGATCTGGCACAGGAAGTGTGTGTCGCGGTGCTCTGTGCGCTGCCGCGCTACCGCGACACCGGCAAGCCCTTCGAGGCGTTCGTCTTCGCCATCGCCGGCCACAAGGTCGCCGATCTGCAGCGGGCGGCGATGCGGCACCCGGGCAGCACGGCCGTGCCGTCCGACGAGATGCCGGAGCAGCCGGACGATTCCCTCGGTCCCGAGGAGCGGGCGCTGCTGAGCAGCGACGCGGAGTGGGCCAAGAAGCTGCTGGCGAACCTTCCGGAGAACCAGCGGGAGCTGGTCCTGCTGCGGGTCGCCGTCGGGCTGACGGCGGAGGAGACCGGGCAGATGCTGGGGATGTCGCCCGGCGCCGTCCGGGTCGCCCAGCACCGTGCGCTGAGCAGGCTGCGGGCGCTCGCCGAGCAGTAGCAGATTCCCGGTCCGCGCGGCGTGGATTCGCCGTAGAAATACACAAGTGACGAGGCCCTCATCGCTCGTGGATTGGGACACTTCCTTAGGCCGTTAGCATGGGAGTCCGCGCTGAGGCAAGAGCATTGGGGAAGGTGTCATGAGTGACAACGTCGACGGTATGCCCGCCAAATTCGCCATGCTCGGGCTGACATACGACGACGTGCTGCTGCTGCCGGGTGCGTCGGAGGTGCTGCCGAACGCGGTGAGCACCGCGTCCCGGGTCTCGCGCAATGTCACGGTGAACATCCCGCTGCTGTCGGCGGCGATGGACAAGGTGACCGAGGCGCGCATGGCCATCGCCATGGCACGGCAGGGCGGCGCGGGCGTACTCCACCGCAACCTGTCCATCGAGGACCAGGCCAACCAGGTCGACCTGGTCAAGCGCTCCGAGTCCGGCATGGTCACCGACCCGATCACGGTCCGTCCGGACGCCGAGCTGGCCGAGGCCGACGCGCTGTGTGCCAAGTTCCGCATCAGCGGGGTGCCGGTCACCGACGCCGCGGGCAAGCTGCTGGGCATCGTCACCAACCGTGACATGGCCTTCGAGATGGACCGCAGCCGTCAGGTCCGCGAGGTCATGACGCCGATGCCGCTGGTCACCGGCAAGGTCGGCATCTCCGGCGAGGACGCCATCGAGCTGCTGCGCCGCCACAAGATCGAGAAGCTGCCGCTGGTCGACGACGCGGGCGTGCTCAAGGGCCTGATCACGGTCAAGGACTTCGTCAAGGCCGAGAAGTACCCGAACGCGGCCAAGGACGCCGAGGGCCGGCTGGTCGTCGGTGCCGCGGTGGGTGTCGGCGGCGAGGCGTACGAGCGGGCGCAGGCGCTGGTCGAGGCCGGTGCCGACTTCCTCGTCATCGACAGTGCGCACGGCCACAGCCGCGGCATCCTCGACATGATCGCCAAGGTCAAGTCCAACATCAGCGTCGATGTCGTCGGCGGCAACGTCGCCACCCGCGACGGCGCGCAGGCGCTGATCGACGCGGGCGCCGACGGCATCAAGGTCGGGGTAGGCCCCGGCTCGATCTGTACCACCCGCGTCGTCGCCGGCGTCGGCGTCCCGCAGGTCACCGCGATCTACGAGGCGGCGCGGGCCGCGCACGCCGCGGGCGTACCGCTGATCGGTGACGGCGGCCTCCAGTTCTCCGGTGACATCGCCAAGGCCATCGCGGCCGGCGCGGACACCGTCATGCTGGGCTCACTGCTGGCCGGCTGCGAGGAGTCGCCCGGCGAGATGGTCTTCATCAACGGCAAGCAGTTCAAGTCCTACCGCGGCATGGGCTCGCTGGGCGCGATGCAGTCCCGCGGCCAGGCCCGCTCCTTCTCCAAGGACCGCTACTTCCAGGACAACGTGCTGTCCGAGGACAAGCTGGTCCCCGAGGGCATCGAGGGCCAGGTGCCCTACCGCGGCCCGCTCTCCTCGGTCGCCCACCAGCTCGTCGGCGGTCTGCGGGCCTCCATGGGCTACGTCGGCTCCGCCGACATCTCCGAGCTCAAGGAGAAGGGCCACTTCGTGCGCATCACCTCCGCGGGTCTCAAGGAGAGCCACCCGCACGACATCCAGATGACCACCGAGGCTCCGAACTACACTCGGCGCTGACCTGCGCGTACGGCACCGTCCGTACGCGTGCACAAGCCCGTGGCCGCACCCCGGCCGCGGGCTTCGGCGTGTCGGGGATACTGGTACGGCAGACGTAGAGGGAAAGGCCACACACGTGACTGAGATCGAGATCGGGCGCGGCAAGCGCGGCCGCCGGGCATACGCATTCGACGACATCGCCGTCGTACCGAGTCGCCGCACCCGCGACCCGAAGGAGGTCTCGATCGCCTGGCAGATCGACGCCTACCGCTTCGAGCTGCCCTTCCTGGCCGCTCCCATGGACTCCGTGGTCTCGCCGCAGACCGCCATCCGCATCGGCGAGCTGGGCGGCCTGGGCGTCCTCAACCTCGAAGGCCTGTGGACCCGGTACGAGGACCCGGAGCCGCTGCTCGCCGAGATCGCGGAGCTGGACGGCCCCACGGCCACCAAGCGGCTCCAGGAGATCTACGCCGCGCCGATCAGGGAAGAGCTGATCGGCCAGCGCATCAAGGAGGTGCGGGACGCGGGCGTGGTGACCGCCGCGGCCCTCTCCCCGCAGCGCACGGCCCAGTTCTCCAAGGCCGTCGTGGACGCCGGCGTCGACATCTTCGTCATCCGCGGCACGACGGTCTCCGCCGAGCACGTCTCCTCCGCGGCCGAGCCGCTGAACCTCAAGCAGTTCATCTACGAGCTGGACGTCCCGGTCATCGTCGGCGGCTGCGCCACCTACACCGCGGCGCTGCACCTGATGCGGACCGGCGCGGCCGGTGTGCTGGTCGGCTTCGGCGGCGGCGCGGCGCACACCACCCGTAACGTCCTGGGCATCCAGGTCCCGATGGCGACCGCCGTCGCGGATGTCGCGGCCGCTCGCCGTGACTACATGGACGAGTCCGGCGGCCGCTACGTCCACGTCATCGCCGACGGCGGCGTGGGCTGGTCCGGCGACCTCCCCAAGGCGATCGCCTGCGGCGCCGACGCCGTGATGATGGGCTCCCCGCTGGCCCGCGCCACGGATGCGCCCGGCCGCGGCCACCACTGGGGCATGGAAGCCGTGCACGAGGACGTGCCGCGCGGCAAGCGGATGGACCTCGGGGCGGTCGGCACCACCGAGGAGGTGCTGCTCGGGCCGTCGACGGTTCCCGACGGCTCGATGAACTTCTTCGGCGCGCTGCGACGGGCGATGGCGACGACCGGGTACTCGGAGCTGAAGGAATTCCAGCGGGTTGAGGTCACGGTGGCGCCGCGGCGCTGAGCTGCGCTGAGCTGGGCCTTCCCACGTTGCCGGGTTTCCCGCCGTGGTTCTTCCGTGGGTTTTTCCCGCCTTCGGCGGGAGCGGGGGTGGTTGTGGGGTGGGGTCCCGGTTGCTGTGTGGGGGTGGCGGTGGCAGGGGCTCCGGGGTGTGTTGTCGGACTGCTTCGCTTTACGTCCGACAACACACCCCTCCGCCCCTGCCCCCTCCCGTAGTTGTGGGGGCCCCACCCCGGTGGGGGGAGTGTCAAAGACAAAAGCCAGAAGCTCGGCCGGAGTACGCCACGGCCGAGCTTCTGGTTTTTCACCATTCCTCCCACCGGGCGGGGGTGCCGATCCGGACGGGAGGGGGTGGGCCGGAGGGGCTTGTGTTGTGGACGTAAAGCGAAGCAGTCCACAACACAGGCCCCGGAGGACCGCCACCGGCACCCACCACACAGCACAGGCGCCCCCGCCCAACCAACCCACCCCGCCGAAGGCGAAGGGCGAAACGGCGCCGCAGTCACACACGTTCGCCGATGCCCGGCGCTAAAGCCGATGCGCCGCCCCGGCGGGGGTGGCCCCCCTGGTGTCGAGGAGGAGCTGGGCCTTCACGGACAGGCCCTGGAGGTCGTACGTGCGGTGGGCCTGGAGGAGGACGGTCAGGTCCGCGGCGGCGGCCGCTTCGTAGAGGGAGTCGGCGCGGGGGACGGGGCGGTCCAGGACGTTCCACCGGGGGACGTACGGGTCGTGGTACGTGAGGTGCGCGCCCAGTTCCCGCAGCCGGGAGGCGATCTCGTGGGCCGGGGAGCCGGTCAGGTCGGCGATGTCCGGCTTGTAGGTGACGCCGAGCAGCAGGACGCGGGCGCCGCGGGCGGACTTGCCGTGGTGGTTGAGGAGGGTGGCGCAGCGCTGGATGACGTAGCGGGGCATCCGGGCGTTCACCTCCTGGGCGAGCTCCACCATGCGGAGCGGGTGGCCCGGTGAACCGCCCGTGTGGGCCAGGTGGTTGGGGTCGATGGGGGCGGCGTGGCCGCCCACGCCGGGGCCGGGGCGGAAGGACTGGAAGCCGAACGGCTTGGTCTCGGCGCAGCGGATGACGTCCCACAGGTCGACGCCGATGTCATGGCAGAAGACCGCCATCTCGTTCATCAGCGCGATGTTGAGGTGGCGGTAGTTGGCCTCCAGCAGCTTGGTGGTCTCGGCCTCGCGGAGGCCGCGGGCGCGGACGACCTTGTCGGTGAGGCGGTTGTAGAAGGCGGCGGCCGCCTCCGTGCAGGCCGGGGTGAGGCCGCCGATGACCTTGGGGGTGTTGGCGTAGTGGTGGGTGCGGTTGCCGGGGTCGTGGCGGCCGGGGGAGCAGGCGAGGTGGAAGTCGCGTCCGGCGGTGAGGCCGGAGCCCTCCTCCAGGAGGGGGCGCAGGAATTCCTCGGTGGTGCCGGGGTACGCGGTGGATTCGAGGATCACCGTGGTGTGCGGCCGCAGCTGCGCGGCCAGGGTGCGGGCGGCGTCGGCGATGCCGCCCAGGTCCAGGGTGCGGTCCTCGCCTAGGGGGGTGGGCGCACAGATGACGGCCGTGCGGACCCGGCTGAGGGCGGTGGGATCGGTGGTGGTGCGGAAGCCGGCCGAGAGCAGGCGGCGGAGTTCGGTGGCGGACAGCGGCCCGTCGGCGCCCGAGAGGGCGGCGGAGTGCGGGTCGGGGTCGTAGCCGAGGGTGGTGATGCCGGCGGTGGTGGCGGCCTGGGCGAGGGGGAGGCCGAGGTGACCGAGTCCGATGACGGCGAGATCTGCGGGCATGCTGCGGCCGTCCTTCCCGAGCGACTGCGAATGACGTGTGCGCATGACGTATGCGGATGGCGCATAAGTAGACTAAGCGGATATTTGACCCAGAATAGGGATTGGTGGATCAAGCCCGGCGGGGTGTTGCCGTCGTGAGCGGAGGGTGGATACCGGAACGCAGCGCGGACAGAATCGACGGACCGGGGGGTGTGGCCCCGATCACAGCGGGAGGCAGCGGTGCAGACAGCGATACTGGGACCGGCGCAGCGGGCCGAGGCGCTCGCCCGAATGGCGGAGCGGGAGCTGGACATCCTCGTGGTCGGCGGGGGAGTCGTCGGCGCGGGGACCGCGCTGGACGCGGCGACCCGCGGCCTGTCCACCGGACTCGTCGAGGCGCGGGACTGGGCCTCGGGCACGTCCAGCAGGTCGAGCAAGCTCATCCACGGCGGTCTGCGGTATCTGGAGATGCTGGACTTCGCGCTGGTCAGAGAGGCGCTGAAGGAACGCGGGCTGCTGCTGGAGCGGCTGGCGCCGCATCTGGTCAAGCCGGTGCCGTTTCTCTATCCGCTGCGGCACAAGGGCTGGGAGCGCTGGTACGCGGGTGCGGGTGTGGCGCTGTACGACGCGATGTCGGTCTCGTCGGGGCACGGCCGCGGGCTGCCCGTGCACCGGCACCTCTCGCACAAGCGGGCCCTGCGGGTCGCGCCCTGCCTGAAGAAGGGTGCGCTGGTCGGAGCGTTGCAGTACTACGACGCCCAGATGGACGACGCGCGCTACGTGGCGACGATGGTGCGGACCGCGGCGTCCTACGGGGCGGCGGTCGCCAACCGGGCGCGGGTGGTGGGCTTCCTGCGCGAGGGCGAGCGGGTGGTCGGCGCGCGGGTGGAGGACGTCGAGGGCGGCGGTGAGTACGAGATCCGGGCGCGGCAGATCGTCAATTCCACCGGGGTGTGGACGGACGACACCCAGGCGCTGATCGGGGAGCGCGGGCAGTTCCACGTCCGCGCGTCGAAGGGGATCCACCTGGTCGTCCCGAAGGACCGGATCCATTCGACGAGCGGGCTGATCCTGCGGACCGAGAAGAGCGTGCTGTTCGTCATCCCGTGGGGGCGGCACTGGATCGTGGGAACCACGGACACCGACTGGGATCTCGACAAGGCGCATCCGGCGGCCTCCAGCGCGGACATCGACTATCTGCTGGAGCATGTCAACGAGGTGCTCGCGACGCCGCTGACCAGGGACGACGTGGAGGGTGTCTACGCCGGGCTGCGTCCGCTGCTGGCCGGGGAGTCGGACGCCACCAGCAAGCTGTCGCGCGAGCACACCGTCGCCCATCCGGTGCCGGGCCTGGTGGTGGTCGCGGGCGGCAAGTACACGACGTACCGGGTGATGGCCAAGGACGCGGTGGACGAGGCGGTGCACGCGCTCGACCAGCGGGTGGCGGAGTGCGTCACCGAGGACGTGCCGCTGGTCGGGGCGGAGGGCTACCGGGCGCTGTGGAACGCGCGGGCCCGGATCGCGGCACGCACCGGGCTGCACGTGGCGCGCATCGAGCATCTGTTGAACCGTTACGGCTCGCTGGCCGAGGAGCTGCTGGAGCTGGTGGTGGCCGATCCCTCGCTGGGCGAACCGCTGGCGGCCGCGGACGACTACCTGCGGGCCGAGGCGGTCTACGCCTGCACGCACGAGGGCGCCCGGCACCTCGACGACGTGCTGACCCGGCGCACCCGGATCTCCTTCGAGACCTTCGACCGCGGCGCCCGCAGCGCCCGCGAGGTGGCCGAGCTGATCGCCCCGGCGCTGGGCTGGGACAGCGACCAGGTCGAGAAGGAGATCGCGCACTACCACAAGCGGGTCGAGGCGGAACGTGAATCGCAGCGCCAGCCGGACGATCTGACGGCGGATGCGGCGCGGCTGGGAGCGCCGGACATCGTGCCGCTGTAGGCCGCGAGCCCTGCGGTCGCGACTCCTACGGCCGGGACGGCGGGCCGGTGCCGGGCCGGTCCCCGGGCCGCCGGGGGCAGAACTCCGCGGTCAGGACGTCGGTGCCGTGCGCCGGGTCGGCCAGGTGGTCGGTGTTGATGCGGTAGCTGACGACATGACGGCCGTCGGCGGTGCCCGCGGTCCGGGCGAAGGAGCCGTTGATGTCGCCGTCGTGGCCCCAGACCGTGACGCCGCAGGGCAGCCCGGTGGCGTACAGGCCGAGGCCGTAGGCGCCGCCGGTGCCCTTCTCGCTGCGTATCTCGGCCATCTGGCGCGGCGCCAGGAACTTCCCGCCGAGCAGCGCGGAGAAGAAGCGGTTGAGATCGCCGAGGGTGGTGACCATCTCGCCGGCCGCGCCGGCCCGGCTGGGGTTCAGGGAGGTGGCGTCGACGCGGCGGTGGCCGATCCGGGAGTACCCCCGGCCGTGCGGCTCGGGCAGCGCCGGGTCGGTGCCGGGGAAGGAGGTGTGGCCGAGACCGGCGGGAACGAGGAGGCGGCGGCGGATCTCGGTGGCGTACGGGTGTCCGGTGACGGCCTCGATGACCAGGCCGAGGACGAGGTAGTTGGTGTTGGAGTAGGCGTAGCGGGCGCCCGGCGCGGCCACCGGGGGATGGTCCAGCGCGATCCGCAGCAGCTCGCCCGGGGTGTGGCTGTCGTAGCGGTGGGGGCTGAAGCCCGTGCCGCTCAGCTGCCGGGACAGCCGGGGGTCCGCGGTGTAGTTGAACAAACCACTCGTGTGGTCCAGCAGCTGGTGGACCGTCACCCGCCGCAGATCGCTGCCCGTGCCGTTCCCCCTGGTCGGCAGGCCCGGCGGGAGGTGGGCGGCGGCGCTGTCGTGGAGGGTCAGCCGGCCTTCGGCGACGAGTTGCAGGATCACGGTCGCGACCAGGGTCTTGGTGAGGGAGCCGGCCCGGAAGTGGTCCTGTCGCCCGATCCGGCGGCCGCTGTGCAGATCGGCGACCCCGGCCGCGCGGAAGCGCGCGGCGGAGGAGGCGCCGGCGCGGGTGGTGAGCGAGGCGGCGCCCGGCGCACCGTCGTCGACCAGACGGCGCAGTGCGGACGTGGCCGTTCCCGCTCCGTCGGCGGCCGGCCGGGGCGGGGCCGGCCGGGCCGTTCCCGCCGCCGGCGAGCGGTGGACGACGTGCGCGGGCGGGGCGGGGGCAAGGACGGGCCGGGCGGTGCAGGCCGCCAGGGCCAGCGCGGCCAGCACGCCCGTGGGGACCGCGGCGCGGCGGCGCCCGGCCGGGCGCAGGTCACCGGCCGGGGCCGGGCGCGGCGGGCGCATCGTCATCGGGACTCCCGTTCGTCCGGGCCATCATGACGGGTACGCGGTGTTGCCCGGCACCGACCCGGGCCTTCCGCATGGCTCCGGATGAGGGAGAATGAAGGCTCTGCCAGGGTGGGTTGTCCGAGTTGGGTCAGTTTGGTGATCGATGGGACGTCGAAGCTGCCAACTCGACTGGATTGCAGAGGGGATTCAGTGGGTGACGAGGTCGAGATGGACGGCAAGGAGGGCAGGCTGCTCGCCGGCCGGTACCGGCTCGCCGATGTTCTCGGCCGGGGCGGTATGGGCACCGTCTGGCGGGCACGCGACGAGGTCCTGGGCCGTACGGTCGCAGTCAAGGAGCTGCGCTTCCCGGGCGGGGTCGAGGAGGACGAGAAGCGTCGTCTGATCACCCGTACGCTCCGCGAGGCCAAGGCGATCGCCCGGATCCGGAACAACGGCGCCGTGACGGTCTACGACGTGGTCGACGAGGACGACCGCCCGTGGATCGTGATGGAGCTGGTCGAGGGCCGCTCGCTGGCCGAGGTCGTCCGTGACGACGGCCCGCTGACCCCGCGCCGCGCCGCCGAGGTGGGCATGGCCGTGCTCGACGTGCTGCGTGCCGCGCACAGCGAGGGCATCCTGCACCGTGATGTGAAGCCGTCCAACGTCCTGATGTCCGACGACGGCCGGGTCGTGCTGACCGACTTCGGTATCGCCCAGGTCGAGGGCGACCCCTCCGTGACCTCGACCGGCATGCTCGTCGGCGCCCCCTCCTACATCTCCCCGGAGCGCGCCCGCGGCCACAAGCCCGGGCCGCCGGCCGACATGTGGTCGCTGGGCGGCCTGCTGTACGCCTGTGTCGAGGGCGTGCCGCCGTACGACAAGGGCTCGGCCATCGCCACCCTGACCGCGGTGATGACCGAGCCGGTCGAGCCGCCGAAGAGCGCCGGCGTGCTGGAAGAGGTCATCTACGGGCTGCTGGTGAAGGACCCGGCGGCCCGGCTGGACGACGCCGGTGCCCGGGCGCTGCTGCTGGACGTGGTGCACGCGCCCGAGCCCGGCAAGCCCGAGCCCCCGCTGGACGAGACCCGGGCCATGGTGCTGCCGACGGCGCCCGGGAAGCGGGCGGAGGCGAAGCCCAAGGCCGCCCCGAAGCCCGCCCCGAAGGCGCGGCCGGCGCGCAAGCCGAAGGCGAGGCCGGCCGCCGTGCCGGTCACCGAGCCGGCGGCCGGGAGCGCGAGCGGCTCCGGCACCGCCGCCGCGGACGAGAAGCCGGCCGCGGCCGGCAAGGCCGCCGCGGCGCGCACGCCGGAGTGGACCGGGCGCCCGCAGAAGGCGGCAGCGAAGCCCGTCCGGGACGCCTCCGGTGCCGCGCCGGCGAAGGCGGCGGACAAGGACGCCGCCACCGCCGCCGCGGAGGCGGACCGCCCGGCGAGCGCCCGCCCCGGGTTCGACACCGAGGCCGCCAAGGAGCGGATGCACGGTGCCCTGCAGGCCGTGCGCGCCGCGGCGGTCGCCGCGAAGGCCCGGGTGGAGGCCGCCAGGCCCGGCGACGGGAACCGTCCGTCGACCCGCGCTTCGGTGACCGATGTCGTCCCGCGCCGCACCCTGATCATCGTGGCCGTGGTCGTCGCCCTGGCGGTGCTGGGCACGGTGCTGGCCCTCGCGCTCAGCGGCGACGACTCCGCGCAGACGCACGGCAAGGCCGCCGGCACACACGACAAGGCGGCCTCCGCGGGCCGGTCGAAGCCCTCGGCGGAGTCGGACACCTCGAACGGGGACACCGCGAAGGACGCCCCCGGCGATCCCGCCCCGCAGTCGACGGAGGTCACACCCGCCGGCGACACGAGCGGTACGGACGCCGGGGACGACAAGGGCGACAAGGGCGACGCGGGCGGCAAGGCGGTGCCGGACGGCTTCGCCGATGTCTCCAACGGCGGTTACCACTTCCGTATGGCGATGCCCGAGGGCTTCCACCAGACGGGCACCGCGGGCCAGGGCTCCGGCGTCATCTACAGCGCCTCGGGCGGCTTCCCGCGGGTCCAGATCGACTACAACGCCAAGCCCGGCACCGACGCGGCGGCCTCCTGGCGCAGCCTGGAGCCGGCCGTGCGCGGCTCCAGCGAGGACTACCACCTCATCGGCATCAAGTCCGTGAAGTGGCGGGGCTACCCGACGGTCGCCGACTGGTCGTTCACCCGCCGGCAGAGCGGGGAGAAGGTCCGGGTCCTCGACCGCGGTTTCCGGGCCGACGACCGGCACGGCTACGCGATCATGATCACCTGCAAGGCGGACGCCTGGTCGGACAAGGCGTGCCAGGACCTGATCCACACCGCCTTCAAGACGTTCGCGCTGAAGGGCTGAGGACGGTCCGGGTGAAGAACGGACGGGGCGCGCGTCGTTGGGCCGAGCGGGCCGCGCGCTCCGGCGGTGGCACGTATCGTGAGACGGCGAGGACCGTACGCATCCGCAATCGGCGGGAATGCGACCGGAAGTGACCGGAGGCGCCGGCGCCGATGGGCGGCTCCGGCGCGCGACGGCAGACACAGTGCGCGCTGCGGGGAGGCGTCGTGGACGAGTACGCGGGAAGGGTGCTCGCCGAGAGATACCGCCTGCCGTTGCGGCCCCTCGGCGAGGACGAATTCGCCGAGACCCGGGCCTTCGACACCTTCAGCGGGCAGGAGGTCCTGCTCCGTCAGGTGCCGCTGCCGGAGGTCGTCGAGGCGGAGGTCGTGGGAGCCGAGGCGGCCGGGCCGCCCGAGGCGGGGCACGGCGTCCGTCCGGGCGGGGCGCGCCCGCCGGGCGTGTCCGCGGCCGACCGCAGTCCCCGCGATCCCGCCGTGCGGCGCGCGCTCCAAGCCGCGACGACGGCGGCCCAGCTGGCCGATCACCCCCGGCTGGAGCAGGTCTTCGACGTCTTCGTCCAGGACGGCAGCCTGTGGGTGGTCGCGGAACTCCTCACCGCGCGCCCGCTGTCCGCGCTGCTCGCCGAGCGGGCGCTGTCCCCGCACCGCGCCGCGGAGATCGCCGCGGATCTGCTGGCCGCGCTGCGGGTGCTGCACGCGGACGGCTGGCTGCACCGCAACATCACCGCCCGTACGGTCCTGGTCTGCGAAGACGGCCGGGCCATCCTGACCGGCCTGGCGGCGGGCGCGGCCCAGGAGGCGCTGTGCGGGGACGAGTCACCCGCCGCGACCGGGAGCCCGCGGGCCGCGGCAACCGACGGCCCGGCGGCGAAGGACCCCGCGCCGGGCGGCTCCGCCGAGCGGACCTCCCTGACCAAGTCCGCGCCGGACGAGCGGCCGCCCGCGGCGGACGGCGCCGCCCCCGCCTTCGGCCGCCCCAGCGCCGGGCTCGCCGCCGAGCGGGCGCGGCAGGCCCGGCTGACGGTGATCGGCCCGGTCACCGAGCGCTGGGCGCCGGAGCAGGCGGGACCGGTCCACACGAACTGGCAGCTGGCGCCGCCGGTGGGTCCGGCCACCGATCTGTGGGCGGTCGGCGCGCTGCTCTACCGGTGTGTGCAGGGGGAGCCGCCGTTCCCGGAGGACAGCGCCGCCGAGCTGGCGCAGCTGGTCTGCTCCCGGCCGCCGGCGGTGGCCGAGGAGTGCGGGGCGCTGCGTCCCGTCGTCGAGTCGCTGCTGCGTCAGGACCCCGCCGACCGTCCGGACTTCGAGGAGCTGAACGGTTGGCTGCGGTCGCTGATCCGTACGGCGCCGGAGCCGGTGGCCCAGAGCCGGCTGGTGACCGTGCCGGCGCTGGAGCAGGAGGCCGATCCGCGGCGGCTGCCGATCGTGCGGCGCCGTGGTGAACTCGTGCGGAAGGGGCGTCACAAGAAGACCCGGGCCTCCCGGCGGGCCCGGCCGCAGCCCGCGCCGGCCGTCGCCGCGGCCCCCGCCGCCCCGCTCGCGCCACCGCCGATCACGCCGCTCGCGGCACCACCCGCCGCGCCGGCGCCCCGACGGGCCGCGCCGGAGGCGGAGCAGTCCGCCCCGCTCGCCCCCGCCCCCCGTCCGCCCCGCCCCCCGAAGCAGCCCAAGCCGCTCCGGCCGCCCCGGCAGGCCCGGCCCGTCCGGCCGACCGCGTCGCCGGGGCCGGCGGACGGCGAGCCGGCCGGGCCGCACGGGAGCGGGTCCGGCCCGGACGCCGCGTCCCCGTCGGCGGGCCCGGGCCGCGCCCCGCGCCCGCGGGCCCGGCTGCTGCTCGTCGCGGTCGTGCTGCTGCTCGTCGGTGCGGTCGTCTACGCGCTGGCGTTCCTGCCGGACTCCGGCCAGGACTCCAAGGCCGGCGGGCACGGCGCGGGCCGTCCGGGCGCGAGCGCGGCACCCGGTCACAGCGCCGCACCGTCCGACGGCGGTGAGCGGGGCGGCGGCACGGGCGCGTCGCAGACCACCGCGCCCGCGGGCGTCGCCAAGGGCTTCGAGGTCCGCACCGACCCGGAGGGCTTCCAGGTCGCGGTCCGCAAGGGCTGGCAGCGGCGCGGGGCCAACGACCGGCGCCAGGTGCGGTACGTCGGCGGGGACTACGAGCTGGTGGTCGTGCCCGGCCGGGACACCACGGCGCGCTTCGGCACCGACCCGATGGCGTATCTGCAGAACAAGGAAGCCGAGCTGGCGCCGTACCGCTCCTCGGGCTGGGCCTCGGCCTCCGGCCTGCAGCGGATCGACGTCGGGAAGACGGCGATGGCCGAGGGCACCTTCTCCTGGCGCGACAACAGCGGCCGGGTGGTCTACGTCCGCAACCTCGCGATGATCCACAACGGCCGCTACCACCTCGTCCTGGTGATCGGCCCGGACAGCGGCCGGCACGAGATCGACCAGCTCTACTCCCAGGCCACCAGCGCCTACCGCCCGGGCTGAGCGGCCGTATGCATCTCTGACGTGTCGTCATATCGCTTATGCGGATGGGTAGTCGACGTCTTGTCGGCTCACCGCGTCCGCGGCTAGGCTAATTCTGACGAGGCGTCAGATCTGTCGATGCCGGTCGGCCCGGCCGGACACGGGGTGAGGGGACGACGATGCGCAACCCCATGGAGCCACCGCGCCTCCTCGGCGCCGACGACCCGGTGCGCCCGCCCGCGGGCCGCCCGCCCCGCGCGGCCCCCGGCCGGTAGGCGCGCCATGGACCTCACCTGCACCGAGGAGGAGGACGCCTTCCGGGCGCGGCTGCGGCGGTGGCTCGGCGAGGTGCTGCCCACCCTCCCCGCGAAGCCCGCGGCGGACGACTGGCCCGGCCGGCGGGCGTACGACGCGGCCTGGCAGCGGATGCTGTACGACGCCGGATACGCGGGGCTGCACTGGCCCGAGGACGCCGGCGGGCGGGGCGCCACCCCCACCCAGCACCTGATCTTCCTGGAGGAGACCGAGCGGGCCGGGGCCCCCTATGTCGGTGCGAACTTCGTCGGGCTGCTGCACGCCGGGCCGACCGTCGCCGCCGAGGGCAGCGCGGAGCAGCGTGCCCGCTGGCTGCCGCCGATCCTGCGCGGCGACGAGATCTGGTGCCAGGGCTTCAGCGAACCGGACGCCGGCTCCGACCTCGCCGCGCTGCGCACCACGGCGGTGCGCGACGGCGACCACTACGTCGTCAGCGGCACCAAGCTGTGGACCTCGCACGCCGAGGTCGCCGACTGGTGCGAACTCCTCGTCCGCACCGACCCGGACGCGCCCCGCCACCGCGGCATCAGCTGGCTGGCGATGCCCATGGACGCCCCGGGCGTGACGGTCCGGCCGCTGCGCACCCTCGCCGGCTCGGCGGAGTTCGCCGAGGTGTTCCTCGACGAGGTCCGGGTGCCGGTCACCCACCGGGTCGGTGCGGAGAACGACGGCTGGCGGGTGACGATGGTGACGCTGTCCTTCGAGCGCGGCACCGCCTTCGTCGGCGAGGTGGTGGCGTGCCGCCGGATGCTCGGCGCGCTCGCCCGCACGGCCCGGGACAACGGCCGCTGGGACGACGCCGTGCTGCGCCGCCGGCTGGGCCGGCTGCACGCGGAGTTCGCGGCGCTGTGGCGGCTGACCCAGTGGAACGTGAGCGAGGCGGCCGCCGCCCGGCCGCACGGCGGGCGGCCCGGTGGCGGGGGCGTCCCGGGGGCCGGCGGCTCGGTGTTCAAGCTGCGCTACTCGCACGCCCGCCAGGAGCTGTACGACGCGGCGGCGGAGGTGCTGGGGGCCGGTGCGCTGGACGTGGACCACGAGTGGGTGGCCGGCCGGCTCTCGTCCCTCTCGTACACCATCGCGGCCGGCACCTCGCAGATCCAGCGCAACATCGTCGCCGAGCGCATCCTCGGCCTGCCGAAGGGGCGGTGACCGGGCCGGTGGACTTCCAACTCACCGAGGACCAGCGGGCGTTGCGGCGAGCCGCCCGGGAGCTGCTGGCCAAGCGATTCGGGCCGGAGCGGCTGCGGGACGCGGTCGCCGGCGCGGCGCCGGACCGTGCGCTGTGGCGGGAGCTGGGCGCGGCCGGGTTCTTCGCGCTGCGGCTGCCGGAGGAGGCGGGCGGGGTGGGGCTGGGGCTGCCGGAGGCGGTGCTGGTCCTGGAGGAGACCGGGCGGGCGCTGCTGCCCGGACCGCTGGTGGCGTGCCACCTGCTGGCCGGGGTCGTGGCCGGGGTCGCGTCCGGGGAGAGGATCGTCGGGCTGTGCGAGGGCGGGCGGGAGCCGGCGCTGTGGGAACACCCGGCCGTCTGCGATGAGTTGATCTTGGTGGGGCGGGGCACGGAGCGGGGCGCGGAGTGCCGCGACGGCGCGGGCGGGGGCGCACAGGGGCGCATCGCTGGCGTGTACCGGAGCGCGGCGGAGCGCGTGTCCTGCGCCCCCTTTGCTTCCGTCGATCCGCTCACCCCGCTCGCCCGCGTCACGGGGCTGCCGCGCACCGAGGCCCTCGCCCTCGACGTGCCCCGGCTGCGCCGCGAGGCCGCCCTGCTCACCGCGGCGCAACAGCTGGGCAGCGCGGCCCGGACGGTCGAGCTGGCGGTCGCCCACGCCCGCCGGCGCGAGCAGTTCGGCGCCCCCGTCGGCTCGTTCCAGGCGGTCAAGCACCTCTGCGCGCAGATGCTGGTACGGGCGGAAATGGCCCGGTGTGCGGTCTACGCGGCATCGGTCACGGAGGGTGATCTCGATGTCACCGGGGCGAAGTTGCTGGCCGACGAGGCCGCGGTGCGCAACGCGCGGGACTGTGTGCAGGTCCACGGCGGTATGGGCTTCACCTGGGAGGCCGATGTCCATCTGCACCTCAAGCGGGCCTGGCTGCGGGCGGAGTGCTGGGGGGTCGCCGGGGAGGCGGAAGAACTGCTGGCCGCGGACCTGATCGCCTGACGGCGCGGGGCGGAGCGGTGACGGCGGTGCCGGGAGGGGTGGACGTCAGACTCTGGCAACCTCTGCGCGAAATGTCGGACTCACTACGCAGAAGTGGTCACGGAGGGTCGATATCGGGTTGTGTCCTATGCGTGACTCGTCACAGGGGGGAGTCGGCGTTCGGCTCGGGTACGCTCCGTTGGGTGCGAGTGGTTCTGAGGCGCAACGAACCCGGTGTCGTCGTGGCGACGGCTCCGGGTGACGGACTGCGCGCCGCCCGCCCAAGGCGTGGGCCCGGTCGCCCCCCTTGTTCGACTCCCCGCAAAGTGCGTCGCACAGTATGCAGGATGCATACTCCCTTGCGCTGGAATATGCCCGAAGCGCTTGTTGGGGTGACTCAACGTCAACCATGCTGTGCTCCACCGGGGTCACGCACCGTGACTCCGTGGAGGCGCGAGGCGATGTTTCCGCCGGTTCGGATGGTGTGAGCGGTGCAGGTGCTTCAGGTGCAGTTGGACGTACGACCCGACCCCGCGGAGGTGGGGCGGGCTCGGCGATGGGCCCGGTCGCGGCTCGTGGGCTCCGGCATAGGGGTCGATGAGCCGGTGGCGGAGACGCTGATCCTGCTGATCTCCGAACTCGTCACCAACGCCGTGGTCCACACCGGCGCTTCGGCCGTGCTGCGGATGTGTTTCACCGGGTCGGGCGCCGTGGTCGGCACCGTCCGGGTCGAGGTCGCCGATGCCAGCGGCCGCCCGCCGCGCCAGCGGCACGCCGAGGGCGACGACACCAACGGCCGCGGTCTGGAGCTGGTCGACGGTCTGGCCGACCGGTGGGGCTGGCAGCAGGAGGGCACCGGCAAGCGGATCTGGTGCGAGGTGGACCGCGGCCAGCCGCTGCTGATGGCGGCGGGGGCCGATCTGGGGGCCTTCGAGCCCCGTCACGCGGCGCCGCGCGCCGTGACGCATCGGGCGTAGTACGAGGACGAGGCCGCGGGGCAGTCGGCCGGTCCGGTGCCCCGGCGGGTGCGGGGAGCGTGGAGTGGCCCGGCGAGGCCGCTTCAGAGCACCGCCACGGGCGCGACCGGTGCGCCGGTCCCGCCGACGAAGGGCTCGGCCGTCGCGGACAGGAAGAACGCGCCGCGCCCCTCCTGCGCGCAGGCCGCGGACAGCTCCTCAAGATTCCAGTTCTGGCCCTGCGGCATGCCCATCTCGACCAGGTGGAGGGCGTGCACCGGCATCCACAGGTCCTCGATCTCCGGCGGGAAGATCTCAAAGGTCAGGGTGTCGTTGGCGACCGCCGCGACATCGCGCGCCCGGAACCATTCCGGGGTGCGCAGCGACAGGCCCGGTGACGGGAAGGCGTACGCCTGGCGGTCGCCGGCCAGGTAGTGCCGCAGCTGGCCGGTCCGTACGAGGACGACGTCGCCGGGCCGGACCGTGGTGCGGGCCAGCTCCTCGGCGGCGTCCAGGTCCTCGGGGGTGACGGCGTGGCCGGGCGGCAGCCGGTCGGTGCCGTGGGCGCGGGCGACGTCCAGCAGGACGCCGCGGGAGACGATCGGCGTGGCCCGCTCGATGCCCAGGGCGGTGGCGCCGAGGTGTGCGGTGACCGTATGGGCGGGGCGGTCGTTGTAGAGCCGCCCGGAGTGCGAGACATGGGCGAGGCCGTCCCAGTGGGTGGCGCACTGCAGGCCCATGGTGACCGCGTCGTCCGAGGTCGCGACGGTGTCCGGGCCGAAGATCTCGTGGTTGACGGCGGTCATGGTGTGCAGCGGGTTGATCCGGCCGGGGATCACGCCGGTCTGTACGCCGTCCTGTTGGAGCGGCAGCGCGAGCGGGACGCGGCGGCCGCTGCGGACGCAGGCGGCGGCCTCCCGTACGACCCGGCCGGTGATCAGGTTGAGGGTGCCGATCTCGTCGTCCGCCCCCCAGCGGCCCCAGTTGTTCACGCGTGCGGCGATGTCGTGGAACTCCTGCGGCAGGGGCATCGGGCCCTCCTCGGGGCGGCGGGGTCGGTTCGGCCCGGGGTCTTGTGTTCGTACCGGGTCTGCTCAAAAATCTAACGGTCCGTCAGAAACTGTGGGAGGGGCTGGACATGGGGAACTTCTTGGCCGGCAAGGTGATCGCCGTCACGGGGGCGGGCCGGGGCATCGGCCGGGCGGTGGCGCTGGCCTGCGCGGCACAGGGCGCACGGGTGGTCGTCAACGACTACGGGGTCTCCATAGCGGGCGGTGAGCCGAGCAGCGAGGTCGCCGAGGCCGTGGTCAAGGAGATCCAGGCGGCGGGCGGCGTGGCGACCGCGGTCGCCGACGACGTGTCCACCATGGCCGGCGGCCAGCGGATCGTGGACACCGCGCTGGCACAGTACGGGGCGATCGACGGTGTGGTGTGCGTGGCCGGGATCCTGCGGGAGCGGATGCTGTTCAACATGTCCGAGGAGGAGTGGGACCCGGTCGTCGCCACGCATCTGAAGGGGACGTTCACGCTCTTCCGGGCGGCCTCGGCGGTGATGCGCCGGCAGGGGTCGGGCACCCTGCTGGGCTTCACCAGCGGCAACCACCAGGGGTCGGTCTCCCAGGCCAACTACGCCTCCGCGAAGGGCGGGATCATCTCGCTGGTGCGCAGCGCCGCGCTGGGCCTGCACAAGTACGGGGTGACGGCCAACGCGGTGGCGCCCGTCGCGCGGACGCGGATGTCGGCGAACGTGCCGACCGAGCTGACGGAGATCGGCGAGCCGGAGGACGTGGCGGCGCTGGTGGTCTATCTGCTGAGCGAGCGGGCCCGGGAGATCACCGGGCAGGTCTACACCGTGGCCGGGCCCAAGATCGCCGTATGGGCGCAGCCGCGGGAGCTGCGGTCCGTGTATGCCGACGAGGGCGGGTGGACGCCGGAGCGGGTGGCGGACGTGCTGCCGGGGTCGGTGGGCACCGATCCGATGCCGATGCTGGCGCAGCTGTCGCAGATGGCCGCCGCGGCCGCGGCCAAGGCGCGGCCCAACCGGTAACCGCGGGGGCGCAAGCGGCAGGCGGGGCCCGTGCGGGGGCGGTCGGCGGTGGGTGCGTGGGAGGGCGGCGTGGACTTCGGTTTCGGGCATGCGGACGACCGGTTCCGGGCGGAGGCCCGGGACTGGCTCGGGAGTCATCTGGTGGGGCCGTACGCCGAGTGGGCGGGGCGCGGCGGTCCCGGCAGCGAGCACGAGGGGGCCGCGGTGCGCCGGGCCTGGGAGCGGGAACTGGGGGCCGGCGGCTGGATCGGGCTCGGGTGGAACTGCCCGGAGGGCGCGTACGGGAGCCGGCCGGTGAGCCTGATCCGGCAGGTGGTCTGGGCCGAGGAGTACGCGCGGGCCGGGGCGCCGGGGCGGGTGGGGCACATCGGGGAGAACCTGCTGGCGCCGACGCTGCTCGCGCACGGCGACGAGGCGCAGCGGCGGCGGTTCCTGCCGCCCGTCGCCCGGGGCGAGGAGCTGTGGTGCCAGGGCTACAGCGAGCCGGACGCGGGCTCGGACCTGGCGGCGCTGCGGACGGTGGCGGTCCGCGACGGCACCGGGTACCGCGTCACCGGGCAGAAGATCTGGACCTCGCTGGCCCGGGAGGCCGACTGGTGCTTCGTGCTGGCGCGGACCGATCCGGGCGAGCGGCGGCACCGGGGGCTTTCCTTCCTGCTGGTGGCGATGGACCAGCCGGGGCGGATCGAGGTGCGGCCGATCCGGCAGATGTCCGGGACGGCGGAGTTCAACGAGGTGTTCTTCGACGGCGCGGTGGCCGGGCACGTGGTCGGCGGGGAAGGGGCCGGCTGGCGGGTCGCGATGGAGCTGCTGGCGCAGGAGCGGGGGGTGTCCACGCTGGTGCAGCAGATCGGGTTCGCCGCGGAGCTGTCCGCGGTGCTCGCCGCCGCGCTCCGGAGCGGCACGCTCCGCGATCCGGTGCTGTGTGAGCAACTCGTGCGTCAGTGGGCCGAGTTGCGGGTCATGCGCTGGAACGCGCTACGGACCCTGGGCGCGGCCGGGGACGCCGGTGCGCCGAGCGTCGCCAAGCTGCTGTGGGGCGGCTGGCACCAGCGGCTCGGGGAGCTGGCGATGCGGGTGCGGGGCGCCGCGGCCGCGCTGGGCCCCGTCGACTGGAGCGCGCGGGAGCCGTACGCACTCGACGCGTGGCAACGGCTGTTCCTCTTCACCCGGGCCGACACCCTCTACGGCGGCTCGGACGAGATCCAGCGCAACATCATCGCCGAGCGCGTGCTCGGCCTGCCCAGAGTGGAGCGGTGATGAGAGGCGTCATATTCGACGGCGAGCGGCCGCGGGTCGTGGACGACCTGGAGGTACGGGCGCCGGGGCCGGGCGAGGTGCTGGTCGGGATCCGGGCCGCGGGCCTGTGCCACAGCGATCTGTCGGTGATCGACGGGACCATCCCGTTCCCGGTGCCGGTGGTGCTGGGGCACGAGGGGGCGGGGGTGGTGGAGGCCGTCGGCGCGGGCGTCGATCATGTAGTGCCCGGCGACCATGTCGCGCTGTCGACGCTGGCCAACTGCGGGGCGTGCGCGGAGTGCGACCGGGGGCGGCCGACGATGTGCCGCAAGGCGATCGGGATGCCCGGCAAGCCGTTCCGGCGCGGGGAGAGCGAGCTGTTCAACTTCGCGTCGAACTCGGCGTTCGCGGAGCGCACGGTCGTCAAGGCGGTGCAGGCCGTCAAGATCGCCCGGGACATTCCGATGGCGTCGGCCGCGCTGATCGGGTGCGGGGTGCTGACCGGGGTGGGGGCGGTGCTGAACCGGGCGAAGGTGGACCGCGGGGACTCGGTCGTGGTGATCGGCGCCGGCGGCATCGGCCTCAATGTGCTCCAGGGGGCGCGGATCGCCGGGGCGTCGACGATCGTGGCGGTGGACGCCAACCCCGCCAAGGAGGCGGTGGCCCGGCAGTTCGGGGCGACGCACTTCCTCGACGCGTCGGCGGTGGCGGACGGCGTCAAGGCGGTGAAGACGATCCTGCCGACCGGCGCCGACCACGCCTTCGAGTGCGTGGGCAGCACCCGGCTGATCCGGCAGGCCGTCGACCTGCTGGACCGGCACGGCCAGGCGGTGCTGCTCGGGGTGCCGCCGGCCACCGCCGAGGCCTCGTTCCTGGTGTCCTCGATGTATCTCGACAAGTCGATCCTGGGCTGCCGTTACGGGTCGGCGCGGCCGCAGCGGGACATCGCGCTGTACGCCCGGCTGTACCGCGAGGGGCGGCTGCTGCTGGACGAGCTGGTGACCCGGACGTACCCGGTGGAGGACTTCGCGAAGGCGGCGGACGACGCGCACCACGGGCGGGTGGCGCGGGGGGTGCTGACCTTCGGCTAGGAGGCGGGGCGCCGCGGCTGCCGGCCCGGTGGCCGCCCGGCGTGCCGCGGCGGGGATCTTACGGGCCGGGGGCGCGCGGGCGGCGGGGGTCGGGGTGTCGTGACGCGTCAGCCGTCCGCGCTCACGGACGGAACCGGCCGAAGTCGCCCCGGTGGAAGAGGAGCGGGCCGGTGCGGGCGGCGGCCGGATCCGTGCCGAGGGCCTCGACCCGGCCGACCACGATCAGATGGTCGCCGCCGGTGTGCACGGCATGCACCGTGCAGTCGATCCAGGCCGGGACGTCCGCCAGCCGGGGCGAGCCGGTCGCCGGCGCGGGCCCGTGGGAGACGCCGGCGAACTTGTCGCCACCACTGACCGCGAACCCGCGGCACAGCGCGCCCTGGCCGGCGCCGAGGATGTTGACGCAGAACACGCCGGCGCGGGCGATCCGGGGCCAGGTGGTCGACGTACGGCCCACCATGAACGCCACCAGCGGCGGATCGAGGGACAGCGAGGCGAAGGACTGGCAGGCGAAGCCGGCCGGGTCCGGCTCCCCGGGAGCCGTGATGATCGTGACGCCGCTGGCGAAGTGCCCCAGGACGGCGCGGAATTCGGCCGGATCCAGCGGGGCGCGCTCGTCGTCGCGCACGGCGCGCAGCGCGGGCCGCGGTGGCGCGGAGGGCGGTGCGGCGGCCGTGGTGGGCGCGCCGACGGAGCGCAGATACCGCACGGCCGTGGCCGCCATTCCCGCATGTCCCATCATGCCTTTCATTGAATCTGATGCAGCGTCAGATGTGAAGGGCGGTGCGGCGGCGGGCCACCCGCACGTGTGGTTTACCGGTGGATCGGACCTGGTCTCGGTGGATTCGCGCGAGATGGCCGGCGGATTCCCGATTGCGCCCCGCTCGCACGGGCAGTCTCCTGCTCGGCCGCGACCGCGGCCGCACACGGGGGAGAGTTGCGGTACATGGCCGATGCGAGACCGACGCCGACTTCGCCCGCCGCGTCACCCACCTTCGACGAGGTCTTCTGCGGGCTGCTGCCCCGCCTCTACCGGAGAGCGGTGATGCTCGCGGGATCGAGACAGACCGCGGAGGACGTGGTGCACGAGGCCTACCTCAAGCTCGCCCGCCGCCCCCAGCGCTTCCTCGCCCACCCGGAGCCGTACGCCTACGCCTTCACCGCCGTGCTCAACGTCGCCCGCGACGCGCACCGCAAGGACCGGCGTCAGGTGCTGGTCGACGGCATGGCGGAGGTCGAGGAGACCGGTGCGGGCGGGGCGGCCGCGGGCGCCGGGCCCGGCGGCTGGGACGGCGGGGTGGAGCGCCGGCAGGCCGAGATCGAGGCGGTGCGCCTGCTGCGGAAGCTGTCGCACCGGCAGGCCGGCATCGTCATCCTCGTCGACCTCGACGGCTACACCCTCGACCAGGCCGCGAAGATCATGAAGGTGCATCGGGGCACCGCCGCCCGCCATCGCGCCCGCGCGCTGGACAGGCTGCGTGCCCTCCTCGTTGAATCCGAGCACGGGCAGGCCGGGAGGTGAGCGGCGCGGTGGGTGTGGGGTCACGCCACGACGGTGGTGCGGGCGGCGGCGGACGGGACGCCGGGGGCGGCCGGGGGGACGGCGCCGGGGACGATGCCGGGGCGCTGTTGCGCTCACGGCTGCGGCGCGCGGACGAACAGATCGAGACCCCGCCCGGCCTCTGGGACCGCGTCAAGGGGCCGGGCGCCGGGCCGGTGCCGTGGGCGGTGACGCCGCCCCGGAGGCGGCCGTACGCGGTCGTGCTCGCGGTGGCCGCCGCGGTCGCCGCGGTGCTGCTGGGGGTGTGGTGGCTGGTGCGCCCCGGGCCGGTGGCCCTGCGGCCGGCCGGGCCGCCCCGGACGGTGAAGATCGATGTCTACAACAGCGAACGGGCCTGCCGCACCGGCCGTTCCCTGGAGTGCGCGCTGCGGCTGGCCAGGGACCCGCGCACCGCGTACGCCGCCCGCGGCAACGCCGCGGGGCGGGTCTGGCACGGCGACGAGGTGACCGCGCGCTGTGTGGTGACGGACGGCCTGCTGATCCGCGACGAGGCCGGTGTCACCTCCACCCGCTGGTATCTGGTCACCAGCGGGCAGGGCGTGCGGGGATGGCTCCCGGGGGTGCGGACGCGCAACACCCGCGAAGTGGCGGAGTGCGCGGACGACATGCCGTAGGCGGGCGCGGGGTGGAGCGAGGCCCGGCCCGGTGCGGTGGGGCGCCGGTCAGCGGCCCCGGTACACCGGGTCGCGGCGCGCCACGAAGGAGGCGACCCCCTCCCGGGCGTCCGCCGTCGTCATGTTGATCTCCTGGGCGGTGGCCTCCGCGGCCAGCGCCGTGGCCCGGTCGCCGTCGAGCGAGGCGTTGACCAGCTGCTTGGTCAGCGCCAGCGCGCGGGTCGGGCCGGCCGCCAGCCGCTCGGCCCACTCCTGTGCCACCGCCGCGAGTTCGCCGTCCGGGACGACCCGGTTGACCAGCCCCAGCCGCTGCGCCTGCGCGGCCGGCACCGCGTCGCCGAAGAACAGCAGCTCCTTGGCGCGCTGCGGACCGATCAGCCGCGGCAGGAGGTAGGCGCCGGCGCCGTCCGGGACCAGGCCGCGGCGCACGAACACCTCGATGAAGCGGGCCGATTCGGCGGCCAGCACCAGATCGCAGGCGAGCGCGAGATGGGCACCCAGCCCGGCCGCGGTGCCGTTGACGGCGGCGAGGACCGGCTTCTCGCAGTCCAGCACGGCCGTGACGAGCCGCTGGGCGCCGTGGCGGATCATCCGGGCGACATCGCCGGCGACCCGCTCCCCGGTGGCGGGCGCGCCGCGCAGATCGGCGCCGGCGCAGAAGCCCTTGCCGGTGGCGGTCAGGACGACGGCGCGTACGTCCGGGTCGGCGGAGGCGTCGGCGAGCCGGTCGATGAGGCGTTCGCGCTGCTCCCAGGTGACCGCGTTCAGCACGTCCGGCCGGTTGAGGGTGAGCCGGCGGACGCCGTTGTCAGTGGTCTCGAGTATCAAGGAGTCGACGGGATCCGCGCGGTCGGCGGCGGGCCCGTCGGCCCCGGCGGGTCCGCCGGGCGCTTCGGGGGGAACGGACGCGGGGGACGGTGAGCGGGTCATGGGGGAGCGGCTCCAAACGGGACGGCGGGGGGTGCGCGGTGCGGTGCGGTCAGGGGCAGACGGCGAGGGCGTCCAGGGCCACGGCGCCCTCGCCGCGTGGCAGGACCACCAGCGGATTGATGTCCAGCTCGGCGAGTTCACCGTCGAGTTCCAGGGCCATCCGCTGCACCCTGAGCACGACCTCGACCAGGGCATCGACATCCGCGGGCGGCGCGCCGCGCACGCCGTCCAGGAGGGCGTGGCCGCGGAGTTCGCCGAGCATCGCGCGCGCCTGGTCCTCGCCGAAGGGCGGCACGCCCACCGCGACATCCCGCAGGACCTCCACCAGCACCCCGCCCAGGCCCACGGTCACGGTCGGTCCGAAGAGGCTGTCCCGGGTGACGCCGACGACCATCTCTACGCCGCGCTCGATCATCTGGCAGACCAGCACCCCGTCCAGCGGCACGTCCTCGTAGCGGGCGATGTCGGTGAGCTCGCGATAGGCGTCCCGGATCTGGCTGGCCGAGGTCAGACCGACCTTGACCAGGCCGAGTTCGGTCTTGTGCGCCAGCTGCGGCCCGGAGGCCTTCATCACCACGGGGTAGCCGACCAGGCTCGCCGCCCGTACGGCAGCGGCCGCGCTGGTCACCAGCTGTTCGCGCGGGACGCGGATGCCGTAGGCGCGCAGCAGCTGCTTGGCGGCGTGCTCGCTGAGCTGCTGGCCCGGGCGCATCAGGGCCCGTGCCTTGCGGGCGGAGGGGGACAGGACCCGCGGGGCGTCCTCGAAGGGGGAGCGGTAGCCGGCCGCGAAGCGGTGGTGGTCGAGATAGGCGCGGACGGCGGTGACGCAGTTCGCGAAGGTGCGGAAGGTCGCCACCCGCGAGGACCCGAGGAGCGTGCTGCGGTAGGCCTCCTCCGTGCCGACCGGCGAGCCCCACACCACACACACCAGCTTGTCCGTGCGCTCCGCCGCGTCCACCAGATCCCGCGCGAGCTTGTCGCTCATCGGCGGGAAGGGCCCGGTGATCGGGCAGATCAGGACGCCGATGGACGGGTCGGCCAGCAGCGCTTCGATGATCTTCGGTCCGCGCCAGTCGCCGACCGGGTGCCCGCCGTTGTCGACCGGATTGGCGACGCTGAGATAGTCCGGTATCCACTGGTGCAGTTCGGCCTGCTTGGCGTCGCCGAGGGTGGGCAGCCGCAGCCCCGCCGCTGTCGCCAGGTCGGCGAAGTGGGCGCCGGTGCCGCCGGAGATCGAATAGACCGCGACGCCCTCGGCGGTGGGCTTCCGGGCGCGGGCCAGCAGCGCGGCGGTGTCCTGCAGCTCGTCCAGCCCGTCCACCCGGATCACGCCGAACTGCCGCATCGCGGCGTCCACGACCCCGTCGGCGCCGGTCAGTTTGCCGGTGTGCGAGGCGGCGGTCCGGGCGCCGGCCTCGGTACGGCCGACCTTGACGGCGACGACGGGCACCTTGTTGCGGGCGGCGCGGTCGGCGGCGAGCAGAAAGCTGCGGCCGTCCTTGAGCCCTTCCACATACGCGGCGATGGCGCCGACCTCGGGCCGGGTGGCGAAGTAGGAGAGGAAGTCGGCGGTCTCCAGGTCGGCCTCGTTGCCGGTGGGGGCCCAGTGCGAGAGGCGGATGCCCAGTTCCTGGAGGCTGAAGACCGGCCGGCCCTGGTGGCCGGACTGCGTGATGAGGGCGATGGCCGGGCCGTCGAGGTCCGTGCGGAACTTCTCGAAGGCGTTGAGGTTGGTGTTCGGGCCGAGCAGCCGCAGGCCGGCGCGGGCGACGGCCTCGGCCAGCCGGGCCTGGGCGGCCGCGCCCCGCTCGCCGGTCTCGGCGAAGCCGGAGGCGAAGGCCACCGCGAACTTCACCTTGGCCTCGCCGAGTTGCTCGATGACCGGCAGCGGGTCGCCGACCAGCAGGACGGCGAGGTCGACGGTCTCCGGCAGGTCGGCGACGGTGGCGTGGCAGGGCCGCCCGAAGACCTCGGCGCGTCCGGGGTTGACCGGATGGAGCCGGGCCCCGACGCGTTCGGCCCAGGCGATCAGCTGGCGGGTGATGCCGGTGTTGGGGCGGCCCTCGCTGTCCGAGGCGCCGACCACCGCCACCGACTCGGGCCGGAAGAAACGGTCCAGGTCGGGCACCGGGGCGTGCAGCGGTCGCCCGCTGACGTCGCGGTCGGTGGCGCCGGTGCCCTGTCCACCGTCGCCGGGTTGCGGTTCACTGATGCCGTGGACGGTGTGTGGTCGTTGCTCCCCACAGGCCACGACGCGGGCCGGACGGGAGTGCGTGGTGAGGGTGCCGTGAGTCGATCCAAGCATCGCAGACGCCCGCTCCTGTGAGACGGCTCTGATTACCTGACACTCAGTCAGATTACTTGAACTGACGCTGCGTCAGGAATATGGGTGCACGCTAAACATTGGGGCGGGGCCCGGCTGTCCGGCTGCCCGGCGCCGGGAGCCGAAGCCCGGGGGCGGGGTCCGGCTGTCCGGGGTCCGGAGCCGAAGTCGGGGGGGCCGAAGCCCGAAGCCCGAAGCCTGGGGTCCGAAGTCCAGGACTCGGGGGCCGAGAGTCGGCCCTCTTGCGCGCCCGCCCCGGATCGGCTGGACTGACGTACCGTCAGAATTGCGATCCGGTGGAGCCGGTGAGCGCGGGCCGGTGGGTGCGGGAGGGGTGCCGGGATGGGGAAGACCGGGCGTGGAGGGGACGGGCCGGCGCGGGCCGCGGCACGTTTCGACCTGCCGGAGAGCGATGCCTTCACCCGTCCGTACTGGGAGGCGGCCGCCGAAGGGCGGCTGCTGCTGCGCCGGTGCCGGGCGAAGGGGTGCGGCGCTGCCCACCACTACCCGCGCGAGTTCTGCCCGTACTGCTGGAGCGAGCACGTCGGCTGGGAAGCGGCCACCGGCCGGGCCACGCTCTACACCTGGTCCGTCGTGCACCGCAACGACCTCCCGCCCTTCGGCGACCGGGTCCCGTACACCGCGGCCGTCGTCGATCTCGCCGAGGGGCCGCGGATGATGACCGAGATCACCGACTGCCCCGAGTCCGCGCTGCGGATCGGGATGCCGCTGCGGGTGCACTTCCGCGACGCGGGGGCGACGGACGGCGCGGACGCCGGCGCCGGGTTCGCCGTCCCCGTCTTCCGGCCCGCCTGATACGCGTTCGGCCCCGGCGGTTTCCGGTGGCGGGCCGTCCGGGCGCGCGGCATGCCGAGGCCGTGCCGATCCGTACGGCGCGACCGCGGCCGGCCGGCCCGCCATCCGGCCCTTTCGCCACGCCATCGTGGCGGCCGGGGAGACCTCCACCTCTCAGCGGGACCTCGGCGAGGCGACGGCCCGCGACATGTGGCTGCTCGCACCGCCCGGCCGCCCGGCCGCACGGTCGTCGCCGTCGACGATGCCGGGGCGGTGTTCGGTACCGCCAAGACGAACCCCCACCACATGGGCGGCGCCTCGCACCTCGCCGGCGCCGGCTTCATGGTCGACCCGCGGCACGGGGGCCGGGGCGTCGGGCGTGCACCGGGGCACCACGTACTGGACCGGGCCCGCGCCGAGGGCTACCGGGCGATGCAGTTCAACGCCGTGGTGGAGACCGACGCCGGCGCCGTCGCGCTCCGGGAGTCCCCGGGCTTTGAGATCATGACGACCCTGCCCGAGGGCTTCCGGCACCCCACCGCGGGCTGTGTGGGGCTGCACATCATGTACCGGCGGCTGTGAGGCCGGCCGCCGTTCGCCCTACGGCCAGAGCAGTTCCCGCACCCAGTGCCCACCCTCGCGGCGGTAGTTGAGGCGCACATGCCGGCGCTGCGCGTCGCCCTGGAAGAACTCGACCTCCTCGGGGTGCAGCACATACAGCGTCCAGGTCGGCACCGGCGCCTCCGGTTCGCGCCGGGCCCGCTCCCACGCCGCCTCCGAGGCACGCGCCAGCTCCTCGGCCGAGCCGAGCACCTCGCTCTGCCGGCCGACCAGCGCCGCCGCCAGCGCGCCCGTGGAGCGGCGGTGCAGATCGGCCGCGCTCTCCTCGGGACCCGCCGCCGTCACCGGTCCGCAGACCCGTACCTGGCGGCCGACCGCCGGCCAGTAGAAGCCGAGGGCCGCCCATGGCCGTTCCTGAAGCTCGCGGGCCTTGCGGCTGCCGCGGTGCGAGGCGAAGTGCCAGCCCTGCTCGTCGGCGTCGTGCAGCATGAGGGTGCGGACGGACGGGGTGCCGGCCGCGTCTGCCGTGGCCAGGGTCATGGTGTGCGGCTCGGTGACGCCGGCCTCGGCGGCCTCCCGCAGCCACTGCCGGAACAGCGGCAGCGGCGCGGCGGGCGCCGCCGCCGGGTCGAACGACGGCAGCTCGGTGTCCCAGACCCGCAGCCCGCGCAGCAGTTCATGGAACGCGCGGGCCCCGGCGTCGTCGGCAGGCTGCGCCGCCGGGCCGCCGGCGGAAGGGGTGTCCCGGGTCTCCCGGTGCGCGGGGTGATCGCTCATGCCGGGCAGCGTACGGCGGTGGGCGCACGCGGCGGGGGAGCGGGTGGCGCACGAGGCCCCGGAGGACACCGGGGGGCGGCTCAGAGCAGTTCGAGGGTGTCCCCGAGCCGCACCCGTCCCGGCTGCGCCACCGTGGCCAGCGCGTCCAGCCGCATGTCGTGTGCCTGCGCGAGGGCACGCAGGATGCGCGGGGAGTGCGGCAGGTCCTGCTGGGCCTCGTTGGTCATCAGGCACCGCTCACTGGCGCGCTCGAACCGGAGGCGCAGGGTCTCGCCGATGCGGGCGGTGCCGCCGAACCACTCGTCCTCGACGAACGCGGGCGTGCCCGGCGGCGTCCGCACCAGCAGGTTCGGCCGGAACCGGCGCTCGTCGACGGGCACGCCGGGCACGGCCGCGCGGACCCAGTCGAGGGTGGCGGTGGTCAGGAGGCTGACGGGGAGCTGGTCGAAGTGCGAGACCGCCTCCTCACGGGCCACTTCGACATCGTCGCGGCCCAGATGGCGCCGCACGTAGGCGGTGGCGTCCGGTACCGGCTCGCCGTTCGGGTCCAGCAGCTCGGGCGGCCGTCCGACCGCCCCGCCGGGGTAGCGGGACCGCAGCCGCAGCAGTCCCGGCATGCGGCGGAAGCGGCGGGTGTTCTTGCCCGAGCCGAACTTGCCCTCGGCGTCCCGCACCGCGTAGAGCCGGTCGCCGAGGAGGCCCCGGGCGTCGACGGCGGCCTCGTCCAGCAGCTCACCGCCGGTGGACTTGAGGGGGTACCGCCAGATCCGTTCGATGGTGCCCAGCGTCCTGCCCGGCGTCCCGCCCATGTCCCGTTCCCCCTCGTGCGTGGCGTCGTGTCGTGCGCGGCTTCTCAGGTGGCTTCCACGGCGATCCGTGCCCCGAAGCCGAGGAGCACCACGCCCGTCACGCGGTCCAGCAGGTGGCGCACCCGGGGCCGTTCGAAGACCGCGCGCGCCCGGGAGACCAGGTAGGCGTAGGTCCCCAGCCAGGTCAGGGTCAGTGCCGCGTGCAGCAGGACCAGCAGTCCCATGCCGGCCGTCGTGGACAGTCCGTGCGGGGCGAGCGTGGGCAGCAGACCGGTGTAGAAGACGGCGATCTTCGGGTTGAGGACATTGGTGGCCAGGCCCGTGAGGTAGGCGCGCCCCACGCGCGTGGTCCGCGGCCCGCCGGCCGGCCGCGCCGAGCGGCGGCTCTGCCACAGCGCCTGCAGGCCGAGGACGACCAGGTACCCGGCGCCCAGGATCTTGACCACGAAGTACGCCTGTGCCGAGGCCGCGAGGACGGCGGCGAGCCCGACGACGGTGCACCCGCCCCACACCAGGAGCCCGGTGGTGATGCCGGCGGCGGCGCGCAGGGCCTCCGCCCGGCCGCCGGTGAGGGCGCGCTTGGTGACCACGGCCATGTCCGGCCCCGGCACCACGGTCAGCAGGGCGAGCACGCCGGCCGCCGCGAGGGTCTGCATCCACATGGGAGCAAGTCTGCGGTGCGTCGGCCGCTCCGCGGTGTGAGAACGGCCACGGACGGGCCGGCCGGCGCCCCGGCACCGTCGGCACCATCGGCCCCGGGCCCGTCCGGAAGTGCGGTGCCATCGAGGACACTTCCTGTCCTCGATGCTCGTTAGCGTGGCCCCGGCAGCGTCACTCGTGAGGGAGATCCGATGAGCGAGATCAGCAGCAACCAGCCGTTCGGGACGCCGACCTGGGTCGATCTCGGGGTGCCCGACCTGGACCGGGCGCAGGAGTTCTACCGCGCGCTGTTCGGCTGGGAGTACGCGCCGCTGCCGACGGCGAACGGCCCGCTCGCCCTGTGTCTGCTGCGCGGACGGCGGGTGGCGTCACTGCGTCCCCGCTCCGCCGCGGATGCCGCCGGCGAGTCCTGGTGGCTGCCGTATCTCGCCACCGACGACTGCGACGGAGCCGTCCGGCGGATCACCGGGAGCGGCGGGAGCCTGCTCGCACCGCCGGCCGACCTGGCGGACCTGGCCCGCACTGCCGTCGTGACGGACTGCGTCGGCGCCCCCTTCGGCCTCTGGCAGGGGCAGGCGCTGCCGGGCTGTGAGCTGGTCAACGAGCCCTGCACGCTGGTCCGCAACGATCTGTCGTCCCCGGCCCCCGAGCCGGCCCGCCGCTTCTACGCCGGCGTCTTCGGCTTCACGCTCGACGGCAACGACGCCGTCCCCGACCTCGACTTCACCTTCCTGCGCCGCCCGGACGGCCATGAGATCGGCGGCGTCTTCGGCGCGCCGGCGGCCGAGGTGTCCCGCTGGCAGACCGTGTTCGAGGTGGCGGACACCGATGAGCTGGTCGCCCTCGCCCGCGCCGCGGGCGGCACGGCGGACGACCCCGAGGACGCCCCTTACGGGCGGATGGCCGCGGTCACCGACCCGTTCGGCACGGCCTTCAGCGTCATCACCCGCCCGCCGGTCCGGTAGGCCCGCTCACCGCCGGCGCTCCCGTCCCTCAGTCCCGCCCCAGCACCACCGTCCCCGAGGAACAGAACCAGCCCCCGGTGCCCGAGGCGACCGCCAGCCGGGGCGGGGCGCCGTCGGCCTTACGGACCTGGCGGTTCGGGCCGGCCTCGCCCCGCAGCTGGCGTACCGCCTCGACCAGCAGGAACAGCCCCCGCATCCCGGGGTGGCAGGCGGACAGCCCGCCGCCGTCGGTGTTGACCGGCAACTCCCCGTCCCGCAGCAGCCGCCCCGTCCCGACGAACGCGCCGCCCTCGCCCTTGGCGCAGAACCCCAGGTCCTCCAGCGTCACCAGGGTCATGTAGGTGAAGGCGTCGTACAGCTCGGCGAGATCGATCTCGTCGGGGCGGACCCCGGCGCGGTCGAAGGCCTGCCGGCCGGAGTCGGCCGCGGGCGAGACGGTGAAGTCGTCCCACTGCGACATGGTGGTGTGGGAGACCGCGGTGCCCGAACCGAGCACCCATATGGGGGGCTTGGCGAGGTCCTGGACGCGGTCCTCGGCGACGAGCAGCACCGCGCAGCCGCCGTCGGAGCGGATGCAGCAGTGCAGCATGGTGAACGGGTCGGCGATCACCGGGCCGCCGAGGACGTCGTCGACGGTGATCGGATCGCGGTACAGGGCCTCCGGGTTGGCCGCCGCGTTGGCCCGGGTCTGCACCGCGACCTGGGCCAACTGCTCCAGCGTGGTGCCGTATTGGTGCATGTGGCGGCGCGCCGCCATGGCGTACTTGGCGATCAGGGTGTGCCCGTAGGGGACCTCGAACTGCAGGGGGCCGCGGGCGCCGAAGGAGAGGTTCGAGGTGCGGCGCCCCGCCTTGATGTCGGCGCGGGCGGTGGAGCCGTAGACGAGGAGCACCGCGTCGGCATGGCCGGCGGCGATCGCCTCGGCGGCGTGCGCGGCCAGCACCTCCCAGGTGGCGCCGCCGACCGAGGTCGAGTCGACCCAGGTGGGGCGCAGTCCCAGGTATTCGGCGACCTCGATGGGTGCGAGGGTGCCCAGTCCGGCCGAGGCGAAGCCGTCGATCGCCGAGCGGTCCAGGCCGCTGTCGGCGAGCGCCCGGCGGGCGGCCTGGGCGTGCAGGGCGTACGGGGTGGCGTCGTCCACGCGTCCGCAGTCGGACAGGGCGACTCCGGCGACAGCGACCTTGCGATGCCCGTAAGGGGCCCCTGAAGTCATGAATCTGACGGTACATCAGATATGGGGTGCCGGGGCAGGGTGCGGGCGGCGGGCAGGCGGGGTCCGGACCAGGGTCGGGGGACGCCGCGACGGACCGGGCCGCACGACGGCCGGACGGGCGCCGCAGACATCTTAAAGCGATTATCGGAGATTTCGCGCAACCTTTAAATGCTTTCCCTGGGAGGGTATTCTCCGTTTGCGTGTGAAATTGCCGGCGAGGTGTGCGGCCGGTTCACTGCTCGCTGTTTGCCCATACGGCGGAGCAGGCATTTCCGTGTGCGGGATTCCTTTTCCCGCCGGCCCTGGGGAGTGTCATGTTCGCCTTTGTTTCACGTTCTTTCGAGCGCGCCCGGGAGCCTGGCTCCCTCGTATCCCCGCAGGCGCGGCAGCTATCGCTCTTCCGTCTGTGATCTGTGCCGGGGAATTCTCTCCATCGCGGCCGGGGTGAGTTCCCGCGCGGCCTACGGCGGCTGAGCACGTGGTGAGCCGCCGACTCATGCCCAGGTCACGGAGCGGTTATCGGCGATTCCGCCGCCACGCTCCCTTTCCCTTCCACGAGAACACCTTTCCTCGCCTAGCCAAGTGCATTTCCCTTCCAGTCCCACAGGAGGAATCGTGCGTCACTTCAACGTCAAGGGTTTCGTGCTGAGTGCGGTCACCGGATGCGCGGCCCTGATTTTCTGCGCGCAGCCGGCATCGGCCGCCGCCGGTTCCGGCGGCGGCCACTATCCTCCCGGCGAGGAAGTATTCCAGCTGACCGCGCAGCAGACCCAGGGCGCATTTGTCGACGTCGACGGATCGTCCGGCCCCAGTCTGGGCGATGAATTCGTCGTCAGCGGGAATCTGCTGCGCGGCACGACCGCGGTCGGCACCTACAGCGAGATCTGCACGCTGACCCGCACCGCTCCCGCCGATGAGTTCGACCTCCAGTGCACGGCCGACCTGAGCCTTGCCCAGGGGCAGCTCACCGTCCAGGGCCGCTTCACCGTCACCAGCGCCGGCCCCGGCGACATCGACCTCGCGATCACCGGCGGCACCGGGCGCTACCGCACCGCGCACGGCACCGTCCACGGCGTCACCACCAGCAGCACCGAAACGCGGCTCACGGTGCGCCTGATCCGCTGAGCCGGGCGGCAGGCGCCCGAGGGTGACCCCGGGGGAAACCCCGGGGTCACCCGGCGGAGGGGCGGCCGGCCTCCACGCGGGCTCGCCCGGGGCGGGTCCGCGAAGCCCCGCCCGGCCCGGACTTTGCCGGCTCGCCCTAGGAAAGTGCCCCGCCCGTCCTTAGTATGACGGCCCGTCAGATCGGAAGCCGGCGGCCCGTCGGACCGGACGGGTGTTGTCGCACGGTCGGGAGGAGCCCGCCGATGGATGCCGCGTTCACCGAGGAGCAGCACGAAATCCGCCGTACGCTGCGCGAACTGCTGCTCAAGCGCTGCGGCCCGGACAGCGTCAAGACGGCGGTGCGCACCCCGGAGGGGTACGACCGGGAGCTGTGGGGGGAGCTGGCGGGGCGGCTCGGACTGCCCGGGCTGGCGCTGCCGGCCGCGTACGGCGGCGTCGGCTGCGGACCCACCGAACTCGCCCTGGCCTGCGAGGAAACCGGCCGCGCCGTCCTTCCCTCGCCACTGATCGCCACCGCCGCGCTGGCCGCCCCGCTGATCCTCGCGCTCGGCAGTGCGCGGCAGCGCGCCGCACTGTTGCCGGCCCTGGCCTGCGGCGAGCTGACCGGCACGCTGGTCGTACCGGGCGGAGCGCTGGCCACCGCGCTGGCGCTGACCGGGCCCAACGACGGTGACTGGGCGGGCGGCGGCCGGGCCGGCGGGATCCAGGCACGGCCGGTGGACGGCGGCTGGCGGCTGTACGGCGAGGCCGGGCAGGTGCCGGCCGGGCACACCGCGGAGGTACTGGTGGTGGCCGCCCACGCCGGTGGGTTCACGCGCAGCCGCACCCTGCTCTTCGTCGTCCGGGTGGGGGAGAGCGGAGTGGCGGGCGGGGCGCGGGACGGCGGGGCCGGGGTGCCCGGTCTGCTGCGGACCCGGCAGACCGTGCTGGACGAGACCCGGGCGCAGGCCCGCCTCGAACTGCGGGAGGTGCCGGCCGAGTTGCTGGGGGAGGGCGCCGGTACGGATTCCGCGGTGACCGCGGCGCTCGCCGCGACCGGGGTGGTGGCGGCCGCGGCGCTGGCCGCCGAGGCCGTCGGGGCGGCCGACGCGGCGCTCGCCCGCACCGTCGCCCACGTCAAGGAGCGTGAGCAGTTCGGCCGGCCGATCGGCTCCTTCCAGGCGGTGCAGCACCGCCTCGCCGATCTGTACGTCCGGCTCCAGGCGGCGCGTTCGGCGGCGTACTACGCGGCCTGGTCGGCGGGCGGCGCGGGCGAGCCCGGGGCGGCGGCGCTGGCGCTCGCCCAGGCGCTGGAGACGCTGCGCGCGGTGGCGGCCGAGACGGTGCAGCTGCACGGCGGGATCGGCTTCACCTGGGAGCACGAGGCGCATCTCTACTTCAAGCGCGCGGCCTGCGACGAACTGCTGCTGGGCCCGGTGCACCGGCTCCGGGCGCGGGCCGCCGAGGAGGCGGGGCTGTTCACGGGGGCCGGCGGGCCGGAGCGGGGTCGGCCACAGGCCCCCGCGTCCGAGGCGGTGGACGCCTGATGCCGGCCGGTGCGGGGCTGGTCCAGAAGATCTCCGCGACCCGGACGTTCGCCCGGATCGCGCCGCACGTCCTCCCCGGGCTGGACCGCGCCCTGCACCGGCTGACGCGGGGAAAGGTGCTGCTCAGCACCCGGATGCTGCCCGGCGTGGTGCTCACCGCGACCGGCGCGAGGAGCGGGCAGCCGCGGCGTACCCCGCTGGCGTGCCTGCCGCAGGAGGACGGCAGCTGGATAGTGGTCGGCAGCAACTTCGGGCGCCCGGGGCACCCGGCCTGGACCGGAAACCTCCTCAAGCACCCGGATGCCGAGGTGAGTTGGCGGGGCCGGGACGTGCCGGTGCGGGCCCGGCTGCTGACCGGCGGGGAGCGGGCGCTGGCCTGGCGGGCGGCGCTGGCCTTCTGGCCTCCGTACGCCGCGTACCAGGCACGGGTGGCGCGGGAGATACGGCTGTTCCGGCTGGAGCGGCGCTGAACGAGCCGCCCGGGGAGCGGTGTCCCTCCCCGGGCGATCTCCGGGCGCATACGGCAGCGGGCGCCGCGGTGGATCCCGGGGGATCGCGCGGCGCCCGCTGCGTGGGTAATACAGCTATGGCAGGACGGATACAGGACCGACGGCGAACCGTCCCGGGCACACCGGGACTTCGGGGCGCGGCGGCTTCTCGGGCCGCTTCCCCGGCTGCTGTCGCGGAGGCATTCTCAGGCGACGGAACTCACAAGAGGCGACGCTATTTGGTCGGCTTCTTTCCGGTGACGCCGAAGTGCACCAGCAGTGCCAGGTTCGGCTTGAGTTCCGCTTGCTTGACACCCCAGCTCTGGAAACCCTTCTGGTGTCCGGCGACGGCCGCCAGCATCGCGACGAGCGAGCCGGCCATGGCGGGCGCGCTCACGTCCTTGTCGACCTTGTTCTTGCTCTGGAGATCCTTGATGGAGTCCGTAAGAGAGTTGGTGACGGCATTCAGGATCTTCATGCGGATCTTGTAGAACCGCTTGTCCCCCTCGGCCGCGCCCAGGTCGACGACGCGCAGAATCGCATCGTGCCGACGCCAGAAGGAGAGGAAGCCCTCGACCAGCTCTTCCGCGGTCTGCCAGCCGGACTTGCCCACCCAGGAGCGTTCGGCGACAAGATCGGTCAGAGTGGCGCCTTCTTTGGCCATCTCCTCGGCGATTTCGAGGACAGCGCCCTCGACGTCCGGGAAGTACTGATAGAACGTAGCGGGTGAAGTCCCCGCTTTTCGGGCTACATCGATGACCTTGACGTCCCGATAGGGGGACGAACTGAGCATTTCGCTGAGGCAGTCGAGAAGCTTTTGCCGCGTCGCCTGTCCGCGGCGGCCGGCAACTCTGCCGTCGACGGTTCGCACTTGTCCTGTCATGCCGTCAGCTTACCGAGGGGTGATCGGAGCGCGATTTGGCTGCCTGCAAATGGGGATGGGGGAGTTCGGGTTGCGCAACCCGTCCGTAGGGGCGGGTGGCGGGTCCGGCCGTGGTCGCCACGGGCGCGGCCCCGCTTGGTCCGAACCGGTGAACCGTCTTATCAACAGGCTGTGGACAACTTTGGTGGATAAGTGGTCACCCCCTGTGCGGCAAGTGCTCCCCGATGGCCGTCAGTTGAACATTCGCCCCCTGTCCTGCCCGCCGTCGCCGGCCCCGCCGCGACCCCTGTGGATCGTTCAGGCATTCGAATGTTCCCCGGGCGGGGTGGCCGGAGCGCGGCTAGCGTGGGCGTGCGGCCGGGGTGGCGGTCGTCACTCTGTGTTGCCCGGCCCGCCTCGCGGTGCGATATCGGGAGGGGGCGGCGCCGAAGTGACCTTCGAACGCGCAGAATTGGGCCGGGGGACGCGGACCCGGGCCGAGGGCGGGAGCACGAGCCGGTGGGGGAGCGGTGCGCACGGTCGCGGGGAGGGCATGCTTTCGGCCACCGCGACCCGTACCTGCCGGAGAGTGTGAACCGCTTCCGCGGTAAGCCCGTCAAACGGAATGGTGAACGTCCATATATCGGGCGGCACCGCGCGAAGGACGTCCGCAACCGGCCGGTAACCCCCGCGGCAACCGCCCGTCGGCGGACGTATCGGAGCACGTCAGGCGGGGTTGGGTGACATCGGGTAACGGGCCCGGTGCGGACTACGGGGGGTATGCAGTGACACGGCGGACAGGCCCCGGGTTCGCAACCGTCGGCCCGGCCAGGAAGAATCAGCACGCGTACGGCCGTTTCGGCAGTCCTCGCCGTGGGTGGGGAGACGCCGCACGGGGCAGTGGCTCTCGGCGGCTCGTGGCTATGGAGAGTCGTTTTTCGCCCCACGGGGAGGTGGCAGGCAAGTGGTGGAGCAGCTGAAGCAGCTGACGCAGCACGATCCCCGGCGGATCGGCCCGTTCGAGGTGCTCGGCCGTCTCGGGGCCGGCGGCATGGGACTGGTCTATCTGGCGCGCTCGGCGTCCGGCCGGCGCGTGGCGATCAAGACGGTGCGTACCGAGCTCGCCGAGGACCAGCTGTTCCGGGTCCGCTTCACACGCGAGGTCGAGGCGGCCCGCGCGGTCAGCGGCTTCTACACCGCGGCCGTGGTGGACGCCGACCCGCGCGCAGCGGTGCCGTGGCTCGCGACGGCGTACGTCCCCGCGCCCTCCCTGGAGGAAATAGTCAATGAGTGCGGGCCGCTCCCGGCCCAGGCGGTGCGCTGGCTGGCGGCCGGCATCGCCGAGGCGCTGCAGTCCATCCACGGCGCGGGCCTGGTGCACCGCGACCTGAAGCCGTCGAACGTGCTGGTCGTCGAGGACGGCCCGCGGGTGATCGACTTCGGTATCGCCTCCGGGGTGTCCAACACGCGGCTCACGATGACCAACGTGGCCGTCGGCACGCCCGCCTACATGTCGCCCGAGCAGGCGCGGGACTCACGCAGCGTGACGGGCGCCAGCGACGTCTTCTCCCTCGGCTCCACGCTGGTCTTCGCCGCCACCGGGCACGCCCCGTTCCACGGCGCCAACCCCGTCGAGACGGTCTTCATGCTGCTGCGCGAGGGCCCCGACCTGGCCGGCCTGCCGGACGAACTGCGTCCGCTGATGGAGTCCTGCATGCAGATGGAGGCCGGCCAGCGGCCGTCCCCCGCCGATCTGCAGTCCCAGCTCGCGCCGCATCTCTTCGGCTCCGGCAGCGACGACAGCGGCACCGCCTCGGCCTGGCTGCCGGCCGGCGCGGTGGCGCTCATCGAGGGCCGGCGCGGCGGGCGCACCGCCGTACCCGCGGGCGGTCAGCGGGCCGGCTCCGGCCGTGCCGCGGGCCGTCCGGCCCCGGCCGCGCCGCCGGCCCCGCCCGCCTCGCCGCCGATGCCCGCGGCACAGCCCGTCCAGGCGCCGCCGCGGCCCGAGAGCGCCCCCGTCGGCGCGGAGTCCGGCTGGGGCGGCCGGCTCGGCGCGGGCCCCGGCGTGCACCGCGGCGGCGATCCGCGCGGTGCCCACCCCGGCCCGATGCCGCAGGCCGCGGTGCTCGGCCCGGAGGCCTCCACGGCCCGGGTGACCCCGGTCTCCGCGGCGCCGCCCGCCGGCGCCCTGGCCGCCCCGCCCGCCCCCGCGGACGGCGCGGCCGGCCCGGTACGCCTCGGCGGCTCGCCCGCCCCGATAGGGCCCGGTCCGCGCGCCGACGCCCCGGGGCCGCAGCCGCGCGCGCAGGCCGGTGCCGCCACGAACTGGGTGCGCCCGCCCGGCGCTGCTCCCGCCGGTGTGCCCGCGCAGGGTCCGGCGGCCGGCGGTCCGGCGGAGGGGCCGGGCCGCGGTGAGGCCGCGCCGTCCGCTCCGCCCGAGGCCCCGACCGCCGAGCCGGGCCGCTGGCGCCCCTGGCGGTTCCGGATGTCGAACGACGTCTGGGGCACCCCCGCCGTCGCCGACGACCTGCTGTACGTCACGTCCTTCGAGGTGCACGCGCTCGATGTGGCCAGCGGGCGCCGCAAGTTCAAGACCCGGGACGTCGCCTGGGCGATGGCGGTCGCGGACGGCCGGATCCATGCCTCGGACGGCCCCAGCCTGTACGCGCTGGACGCCGAGGACGGCAGCGACCGCTGGCGGCTGAACACCGAGGGCTGGGTCTACGCCCTCAAGGTCGACCACGGGACGGTCGTCACCAGCACCCGCGGCGGCGGCGTGCAGGCGTGGGAGGCCGGCACCGGCGAGCTGCTGTGGGAGACCGGCGGCGTCCAGACCGACTTCGAGAGCGCCGAGGCCGGGCCCGTGGTGCACGACGGCACGGTGTTCGTCTGGGCCGACGCGCGGCTGAAGGCGCTGGAGGCCCGTACCGGCGCCGAGCGCTGGTCCTATCCGATCGGCGACGCGGCGGCCTGCGGCGGGGTGCCGATGCGGCTGCTGCCCGCGTCGGACGGCGCGGTCTACGTGGTGGCCGGCACCCGGGTGCTGGCGATCGACATCGCCCGCGGCGACGTGCGCTGGCACTTCGAGGCACCCGCGGTGTTCCTGAGCCCGCCCGCCTTCGCCCCCGGCCCGGCCGTCACCGGCGGTGGGGTCTATCTGGCGGACTACCTCGGCACGGTCTACGCGCTGGACGCGGCGGACGGCCGCGACCGCTGGCGGATCGCCACCGAGGCGCGGCAGTCCACCGAACCGGTGCTGGTGGCGCACGGCGCGGTCCATCTGGGCAGCGGCAAGGCGCTCTACACCCTCGACGCGGTCACCGGCACCCCGCGCTGGCGGTTCCAGGCCGGCGCCGAGGTCGTGGGCGCCCCGGTCGTCGCGGAGGGCCGGGTGCACTTCGGCTCGGCCGACCACTGTCTCTACACGCTCGACGCGATGGGCGGCCAGCTGCGCTGGAAGCTGGAGACCGGCGGCGAGATCACCGGCTCCCCGGTGGCGGTCGGCGGAGTGGTCTACGCGTGCAGCAAGGACCGCTGTGTGTACGCGCTGGACGCGGCCAAGGGGACGGGGCTGGCGCGGCGTTCGTGACGCGCCGGCCGTGCGGGGCAGCGGCCCCGGCGGTCCGTGCCGTGCGGCGCCGCCGTGCGCGCCGTCACCGCCGTCCGGCCGTCTACCGACGGTCCTCCGGGGGCGGTTCGGGATCCTGCGGAGGCTGTCCGGGCTCCTGGCGGCGCGGCTCCCCGTCCTGCGGCGCGGGCCGGCCGGGCTCGTGCGGCCGCGGCCGGCGCTGGTCCCTGCCCCATTCCACGGGAGGCGTGGGGGGCTGGCGATGGGCCGGCATGGTCGGAGGTTGCTGCTGCGGCTGCTGCGGCTGCTGCGGCTGTTGGGGCTGTGGTGGTGTCTGCTGCCGGGTGGGCGGCGGTGGCGGGGGCACCGGCTGGGGAGCGGTGGGGGTGTCGTCGCCCGGCCCGTGGGCGCCGCCGCCGTGGCCTCCGTGGGCGGGGCCCGCCGGCGGTCCGGCGGGGGTGGGTCCGGTCGGGTACGGCTCCGGGTTCCACTCCTCGGCGCCCGGGCGGCCCGCGTCCCAGGGTTCGGGCGTCCCGGGGGGATAGGGGGTGTCCTGGTCGTAGCGGGTGGGGGCCTCGTAGCGCTCGTCGTACGGCGGCGGGGCGTAGTACCCGTCGTCGTACCCGCGGTCGTCATGGCGCCGGTCGTCGTATCCCCGGCCGCCCTCGTCGTCGCGGTCGAGGACCCGGCGGCCGCGGCCCCGCATGATCAGGGCGCCGAGCAGCAGCAGGAAGCCGCCGCCCAGGGCGTTGGCCACGCCCACGCCCAGTCCGCGGGCGCCGGCCGTCAGCTCGGTGGCGGCCTGCCCCTGGCGGACCATCCACAGGACCGTGAAGCCCAGCACCACCAGGCCCGCGAGGGTGACCAGCAGCCGGGAGCGCAGGGCGACACCGATCAGGGTCAGCAGCGCGGCGAAGGCCATGGGGAGGAGGAGCGAGCCGAAGAGCGCGGCACCGTTGCCGGTGAGGCCGTGGAAGAGGTCCTCGATGCGGACGTCCACTCCGTGACGGCCGTCGTACCAGGGACGGAAGGGGCTCCAGACGGCGGCCGTCGCTCCGATGAGGGCGATCAGCGACCCGAGAACGTTGCGCACCACGGGCGTCGCCTCGCTTCGGGTCGTCCGGTCGTCCTCCGTGACCGACGCTACGCCTGGGTGTGCGCGCCCGCGAGAGAAGTACGCCCGGCCGCGTGGCCGGTGCCTCTCCGGGGTGTCGGTGCCGCTTGCTAGGGTGCCGTGCACGCGTCAAGCCGCCGGGGTGGCGGCGAGGTCGGACGTTTTTCACGGGGGATCGAGCGGAGCATGAAGCAGCGCACGCGCACGCGCACGGCCGGCCGCGGGGGTGCCCGCAGGGGGAACAGAACGGCGGCCGCGGCCGCCCTGACGCTGGTCGCGGCCACCACGCTCAGCGGCTGTCTCCTCCCCCGGGCGCACCCGGTGGTGCTGCCGCCCTCCCCGACGCCCACGGCGAGCGACGCCTACGGCCCGGACGCGAGCCCGTCGGACGAGCCCACCTACTCGCCGTCGCCGGCCGAGGAGACCTACGACCCGGACGGCCGGTCGGACGTCCACGGCAGCGACTGCGACTTCTCCAATTCGCTGCGCCAGTTCACGTACACGGTCTCCCTCACCAACCCGTCCACGACGGACTCCTTCTCCTACGACATGGCCGTCAACTGGATGAAGGCCAAGCCGGCCGACGGCAAGGCGTACGGGCTGCACCAGCGCTCGATCGTCGTCGGCCCCGGGGACACCGAGACGTACACCGCCAAGTACACGGTCAACCAGTCCTCCATCGGGCGGTTCTGGTTCACCTGCCAGATCACGCGGGCGCACAAGACCCGTATGTGAGGCGCCGCCCCAGGGCCGGTCCCCGGGGTGGCCCCGGGGTCACCGCACCAGGGGGCCGCCGTCGGGGCCGCCGTCCCGGTGGCCGGGCCGTTTGCGGGCGGCGAACAGCTCCGCCTGGCGGTCCGGGGGCAGATTGCCCAGCGCGATCAGCTGGGGGGCGTGGGCCAGGGCCGGTGCCGCGGCCGCCTCCCGGGCCGCCCACAGCGCGCGCACGGTGCCCTGGACCGCCCCGGTGGGCTGGGCGGCGAGCACGGCCGCGCGGCGCAGCGCCACCTCGGCCGCGGCGCCGGGCGCGGTCAGCTCGGAGACCAGGCCGATCGCGTAGGCGCGGGGGGCGCCCAGCCGCTCCGCCGTCCCCATCAGGGCCAGCCGGGCGATCTCCCCGTAGGGCATCCGCTGCGCCATGTGGACGGACTCGTACGCGCTGACCATCCCGTAGGTGGTGTGCGGGTCGAAGAAGGTGGAGTTCTCCGACGCGATGAGGAACTCGCACTCGCCCAGCAGGTAGAAGGCGCCCCCGCAGGCCATTCCGTCGACCGCGGCGATCACCGGTTTCCACAGGTCGTTGGCCTTCGGGCCGATGCGGAGCAGCGGGTCGTCCAGGGAGTAGGGCGAGGACGGCTGCGGGACGTGCGCGAAGCGGTCGAGGCCGGTGCAGAAGGCCCGGCCGCCGGCGCCGGTGAGCACCGCGGCGCGCACCGCGTCGTCGTGGCGCAGCGCCCGCCAGGTGGCGGCGAGTGCGGCGGCGGTGTCCAGGTCGATCGCGTTGTGCCGGTCGGGCCGGTCGAGGGTGACCAGCGCGACCCCGTCCTTGACGGCGGTGTGCAGGGTCACGGCCGCTCCAGGAGCCAGCGGGGCACGGTCATGCCCTCCGGGAGGGTGTGGAAGGCGGCCTTCACCGGGGCGCCGATCCGCAGCCGGGCGGGGTCCACGGAGTTGAGCGGGGCGTCGGCGGTGGTGACGAGGTTGCCGACGAGGCGGATGCGCGGGGCCTCCGCCAGCTCCACGACGATCGCGTTGTAACCGGGCAGGGCGGCGTACGCGGGCAGCAGCGGCGGGTGCGGCAGGACGTAGGACCAGATGCGGCCGCGGCCGCTCATCCGCTGCCAGCGGGCGGCGAAGGACTGGCAGTGCGGGCAGCAGGGCCGGGGCGGGAAGCGCAGCGCGCCGCAGTCGTCGCAGGCCTGGACGCGCAGCTCGCCCCTGGCGGCGTACTCCCAGAACGGGGCGCCGTCCTCGTCGGGGACGGGAAGCAGCAGGCGTTCGACGCTGTCGCTGCCGCCGGGCCCGTTGTCAGTGGCGGGTGCCACGCTGGATGTCATGGCAGCACGCACGGACTCCCGCACGGGCCCGCCGGTGGATTCACCGATGGTCATGGTGTCTCAACTCCTCAGCAGCAGGGCCGAGGTGGGGACGCCCTCGCCCGCGGTGACCAGACAGGTGGCGGCGCCGGGGACCTGCGCGGTGCTGGTGCCGCGCAGCTGCCGGACGCCTTCGGTGATGAGGTTGAAGCCGTGCACGTACGCCTCCGAGAGGCCGCCGCCGCCGGTGTTGAGCGGCAGCCGGCCGCCGGTCTCCAGGGCGCCGCCCTCGGTGAAGGCCGCGCCCTCGCCGCGTCCGCAGAATCCGTAGCCCTCCAGCGAGAGGGGGATCAGGGGGGTGAAGGCGTCATAGATCTGTGCCACGTCGACGTCCTGCGGGCCCAGGTCGGCGCCCTTCCACAGGTGGCGGGCGGCGGTCCAGGCGGGGCCGGTGAGCGGGTCGTCGTTCCAGTAGTTGACCATGCCGTGGTGCTGGGCGGGCAGGCCCTGGGCGGCGGCGTGGACGTAGACGGGCCGGTGGCGGCAGTCGCGGGCGCGCCCGGCCGCGACCACGACACAGGCCAGGGCGCCGTCGGTCTCCAGGCAGTTGTCGAACAGGCACAGCGGCTCGCTGATCCAGCGGGCGGTCATGTACATCTCGCGGGTCAGCGGGCGTTCGTACATGATCGCGGCCGGGTTCTGGTTGGCGCGGTTGCGGCAGGCGAGGGCGACGTTGAAGAAGTGGTCGCGGGTGGCGCCGTATTCGTGCATGTAGCGGCGGGCCAGCAGGCCGATCTCGTCGGCGGGGCGCAGCAGCCCGAAGGGGCGTGTCCACTGCCCCGGGGTGGGCAGCTGGACCTGGGTGTTCTTCCAGGGCCGCGGTCCCGAGCCGCGTTTGCGGGACCGCCAGGCGACGCCGACGTTCGCCTGGCCGGTGGCGATGGCGGCGGCCAGATGCGCCACCGTCGCACAGGAACCGCCGCCGCCGTAGCCGACCTTGGAGAAGTGGGTGACGTCCCCGGCGCCGATGGCCTTGGCGATCTCGACCTCGTCGGTCTCCTCCATGGTGTAGGAGGCGAAGGCGTCCACCTCCGAGGGGGCGATCCCGGCGTCGTCCAGCGCCGCGACGATCGCCTGACACGCCAGGGTCTTCTCGGATGCCGGGAGTCGCTTCGCGAACGGCGTCTGCCCGATGCCGGCTATCGCCGTCGCGTCCTTGAGGGTCGCCACCGTCGCCACCTCCGTGGTCGGTCGTCAGTGCTGACAGCGGAGGAGGCTACCGCTAATCTGACGCACAGTCAGCTAGTGGTGGACGACGCTCTCTTCACCGGGAGGCAAGTGCGATGCGTGACGACCTGGATGTGCGGGCCGACCTGGAGTACGGCGCCATTCCCCGGCTGGTGCGCGCGGCCGCCGCGCGGTACGGCCCCCGGGAGGCCGTCGTCGAGGGCCGCACCCGGGTCTCGTACGCACAGCTGGGGGAGCGGGTGGAGCGGGCGGCGGCCGCCTGCATCGCCTCCGGGGTACTCCCCGGCGACCGCGTCGCCGTCTGGGCGCCCAACACCCTCGACTGGATCGTCTCCGCCCTCGGGGCGGTCACCGCCGGCGCCGTCCTCGTCCCGGTCAACACCCGCTTCAAGGGCGCCGAAGCCGCCTACGTCCTGCGCCGCACCCGCGCCCGGCTGCTCTTCGTCACCGGCACCTTCCTCGGCACGTCCTACGCCGCCTCGCTGCGCCGCGCCGCCCGGGAGGGCACCGGCCACGGCCCGCTGCCCGGACTCCCGCAGCTGGAGCGGGTCGTGGTGCTCGCCGACGACGCCCCCGCGGACTTCGTCAGCTGGCCGGACTTCCTCGCCGGCGGTGCGGGGATACCCGCAGGGACGGTCCGCGAGCGGGCCGACGCCCTGCGCCCCGACGACGCCTCGGACATCATCTTCACCTCCGGCACCACCGGCCACCCCAAGGGCGCCGTGATCACGCATGCGCAGACCCTGCGCGCCTACGACGTCTGGAGCGAACTCGCCGGCCTGCGGGAAGGCGACCGCTATCTGATCGTCAACCCGTTCTTCCACACCTTCGGCTACAAGGCCGGGACCATCGCCTGCCTGCTGCGCGGCGCGACGATGATCCCGCAGCCGGTCTTCAGCGTGGAGACCGCGCTCGCCCACATCGCCGCCGAGCACGTCTCCGTGCTCCCCGGCCCGCCCACCCTCCACCAGCAGCTGCTCGACCACCCCGCCCGCGACCGCTACGACCTGTCCGCGCTGCGCCTGGTGGTGACCGGCGCCGCCGTGGTCCCGCTGGAGCTGGTCGAGCGGCTGCGCAGCGAGCTGAAGATCTCCACCGTGCTGACCGCGTACGGCCTCTCGGAGAGCTCGGGCATCGTCACGATGTGCCGCCGCAGCGATCCGCCCGAGGTCATCGCCACGACCTCGGGCCGCGCCCTGCCCGGCACCGAGGTCCGGGTCGTCGACGCCACGGGCGCTCCGGCGGCCCCCGGCGAGCCGGGCGAGGTCCTGGTCCGCGGCTACCACGTGATGTCCGGCTACTTCGAGGACCCGGCCGGCACCGCCCGCGCCCTGACCCGCGACGGCTGGTTGCGCACCGGCGACATCGGCGTCCTCGACGCGGCGGGCAACCTGCGGATCACCGACCGCCTCAAGGACATGTTCATCGTCGGTGGGTTCAACGCCTATCCCGCCGAGATAGAGCAACTCCTCGGCCGGCACCCGGACATCGCCGAGGTCGCCGTCATCGGCATCCCCGACCCCCGGCTCGGCGAGGTCGGCCGGGCCTACGCGGTCCGCCGGGCCGGCTCCCGGCTCACCGCCGACGACCTGATCGCCTGGTCGCGCCGCGAAATGGCCAACTACAAGGTCCCCCGGGAGGTCACCTTCGTCGCCACGCTCCCGCGCAACGCCAGTGGCAAGGTCCTCAAGACCCGGCTGCGCACTGCCGTCCCGGGGCCCGCGCCCGCGTGACCCGCCGTCGCCCCGGCCGGAGCCTCCCGGACCCCGGCCCGCCCCCTACGCCCCCGGGGGCGTCCAGTCGGGCCGGCGGCCGCTGAGCGCCACCACCCGGTCGAGCAGGGGCGCGTCCCCGGGCACGGCGACCGCGGCCCCGAAGGGCCCCTCGCCCGCCCCGTCCTCGGCCCAGGCGGACAGCAGCGCGTGGCAGACGTCGAGGTCGGCCCGGGCGGGCGCGTACTCCTGGCCCGTGGCGCGCGCCAGGTCCCAGCCGTGCAGGACCAGCTCGTTGAGCGCGACCCGGCCCGCGACCGCGCCCGGCAGCGTCACCCCGCCCGCCTGGGTCTCCCCCTCCCACGCCTGCGGGTCGCGCCAGGCCTCGGTCATCCCGCCGAGATTGCGGTCCAGCTCGGCCCGCCAGCCGGGCGCCACCTCGGCCGGGGGCCCCGACCCCGGAGCGGTGCCGGTCACCGGGCCGAGGTTCTTGCGCGCCACGTCCTGGAAGGCGCCGGCCAGCCCGACCAGATGCCCCAGGAGATGGCGCACGGCGTAGTCCTCGCAGGGGGTGGGCGCATCCAGCAGCGCTTCGTCGGTGTGGTCGCCGAGCCGCGCCACCAGCCGGGCCTGCGCCGCGAAGTCGATCATCTCGGTCATCGTCCGGGATCCTTCCGTTCCGAGGGGCCGTGCCGGCGCAGAGCTGTCGCCGCACTCCCAGTGAAGACTCCGCCCGCCCCCGGAACTCATCGCCACACCGGCCGGAGGCCGCGGCTACTCCGTATACCGCTGCGCGGACCGCGGTGCGTAGCGCTCCCGCAGCGCCGCCTTCAGCACCTTGTCCAGCGGCCCGCCGCGCGGCAGCTCCCCGGTGATCTCCAGTTGCTCCGGCAGCTTCTGCACCATCAGCCCGGCCGCCCGCAGATGCGCGGTCAGCGTGTCCAGGGTGAGCGGTGGCGCGGCCGGATCGGTGGGGACCACCACCGCGCACACCCGCTCACCGCGCTCCCGGTCCGGCAGCCCGATCACCGCCGCCTGCGCCACCGCCGGATGGGTGTGCACCAGATCCTCGATCTCCTGCGCGGAGATGTTCTCGCCCTTGCGGATGATGATGTCCTTGAGCCGCCCGGTGAGCACCAGGTGCCCGTCGTCCCGCACGGTGCCCAGGTCACCGGTGCGGAAGTAGCCCTCGGCGTCGAAGGCCTCCGCGGTCAGCGCCGGGTCGGTGTAGCGCCGGAACACCATCGGGCCCTTCAGCGTCACCTCACCGCTCTCCCCGGCCGCGGCCTCGGACCCGTCCGGCCGGGCGATGCGCACCCGCGCGCCCACGACCGGCCTGCCGACCGTCCGGGCGAGCTGCTCGTCGCTGTCGTACGGGGTGCCCATCGCGATCATCGGGCACTCGGTCATCCCGTATCCGTGCACGATCGCGCAGCTCAGCTCCCGCCCGGCCGCCCGGTGGAGCTCCGGCGGCAGCGGCGCCCCGCCGCCCGACAGCAGCCGCAGCGAGGGGATCAGCGGGCCGGCCTGCGGCTCCCCCCGCCGCCGGCGCCGCGACTCGTCCAGGAACGCCTGATAGAAGGCGGTGCTGCCGCCGGCCATCGTCACCCCGTGCCGCCGGTAGACCCCGGCCGCCCGCCCCGGCTCGAAGCTCTCCAGGACGACCGCGGGAAACCCGCTGACCAGCATGGCGATGACGTAGTCCGGGCCGGCGATGTGCGCGTAGGGAAAGGCGATCGAGCCGATGTCGTCCGGGGACATCCCCAACGCGGTGGCCAGCCCGACGCCGCCGGCGATGAGGGTGGCATCGGTGTGCTCGACGCCCTTGGGCGCCGCGGTGGTGCCGGAGGTGTAGTAGATCCAGGTGGTGTCCCCGTCGCCGCCCGGCACCGCCTCGGGCAGCCCCGCCGGATCCCCCACGGGCAGCCGCTCGTCCACCGGCAGCACCCGCACCCCGTCCCCGGCCACCGCACGCACCATCGCGGTGTGGTCGAACCCCCGCCACACACCCGGCACGAGCACCCACTCCGCCGCCGACTCCGCCAGGATGAAGCCCACTTCACGCGCGCGGTGCAGGGGTATGACGGGTATCTGCACGGCCCCGAGCCGGGCCAGCGCCAACGAGAGGACCACCGTCCCGATCCGGCTCGGCAACTGCCAGGCCACCCGCGTCCGGGGACCGATGCCCAGGTCGTGCAACCCGGCCGCCACCCGCAGCGCCTCGTCTCGCACCGCGTCGAAGGTGACCGTCCGCCCACCCTCGTCGAAGAACATCGGTGCGCCGCGCGAGGCCTGTGCGCGGTAGGTGAGCAGTTCCCACAGCGACTGCACACGGGCGGGTTCGAACACGGCGCGCCTCCAGGGGTGGGCAGGACCGAACGGGATCCGGCCCCGGCGCTCTCGCCGGGGCCGGATGCGCGACTGTAGCAGCGAAACTGACGGAGTGTCAGAGTCGTGCGGGCTGCTGCTGGGCCTGCTGTGTCGGGCCTACTGCGGGGCCACGGGCCGGTGCCGGTCCAGCGTGGTCAGGCCCGCTCCGGGAACCGGATGGCTGCCGTCCGCCAGTGCCGGCGCCGCGGCGCCGCCGGATATGGCGGCGGCCACCGCCAGGGTCATCAGGGCCGTCATGAGTCGGTTCATGCGTACTCCGGGTGTGAAAGGTGCCGTGGGCGGAGGGGAAAGCGGAAAACGCCGCAGGGACCGGTCCCGATGGCTCCCCTCCGTGCCATCGAAACCAGCCCCTGCGATCCCCCGAAACGTCGTGCCCCGCTCCGTACTACTGCGGATCCACGATCGGCCTGTGCTTGTCCTTGGCGGACAGGACGCCGGGTGCGGGCGCCGAAGACGCCTCCGCAGCGGTGCCCTCGCCGATGATCGGCCGGTGCTTGTCCATCGGCTTCATGATGGGCTTCTGGGTCGGCTGGACGTTGCTCTCTTCTGTACTCACGGTGACCAACTCCTGTGTATGGGCGCTGTACAGTACGCCTCGCCGGCGACTCCCCCGAGGGCCGCCGGAGAGGTGTACCAGGGCCGAACACCTTACGGTGGGGCCGGGTCACCGAGCCGCTTGCCCCCCGAGGCGGCGGATCGGTTGGTAAGAGAATGGCCGTCGGCGATGAACGATCGATAAACGCCCGCGATTACGTCGCTGACCTGCGGTTACGCGGCGGCCATCGGGGCCAGTAGCGAGCGCACCGTCATGGCCTCGGGCGAGCCGAGCCGGTCATGGATGGCCAGCGCCTCCTGCCAGCACACCCGCGCCCGGCTGGGGTGGCCGATGGCGTGCAGGGCCCGGCCGAGCGTCGTCAGGGCGTTGGCCCGCCACCATTCGCCGCCGATGCCGCGCAGCGTGGTCAGTGCCTGCTCGGCGTGGTTGGCGGCGTCCGCGGGCCGGTTCCCGGCCAGTTCGACCTCGGCGAGCCGGAAGTACGTCATGCCCTCCCAGAACCGCTGGCGGCTCTGCTGGAATATCGTCAGCGCCTTCATCAGCTGAACGGTGGCGTCATCCAGGCGTTCGGCCAGGGTGAAGGCCAGCGCGAGGGCGTACATGCCGTTGGCCAGGCGGCGTTCGGCGCCGAGCCGGCGGTAGATGGCGATGCCCTGTTCGGCGAGTTCGATGGCGCTCTCCGTGCGCCCGGTGTCCAGATGGACCCGGGAGAGGTTGCACAGCGCGCTGGCCTCGGACTGCTCGTTGTTGTCCGCGCGAAAGGCGCTGAGCGCCTGGTTGAGATACGCCTCCGCGTCCGCGTGCCGCTTCTGTTCACCGGCGATGATGCCCCGGTCGTTGGGCGCGTTGGACGACGAGAAGGGGTCCCCCACGGCCAGCCCGAGCAGCATGGCCGACTTGGCGTGCTCGTCCGCCTCGTCGAGCCGGCCGGCGAGGGTGTGGACGTTGGTGAGCGAGGTGTGCAGCCGGGCCTGGGCGTGCTGGTCCTCGGCGGCCCGGGCGGCCTCCAGCAGCCGCACATTGGCCTGCTCGTACTGCCGGGCGTCGGCGCCGGACTCGGCGAGGTCCAGGGTCAGCAGCAGCAGATCGACCGAGCGCCGCAGGAAGGCGGGGCCGGTGGCGTGCCGGGCGCAGGCGAGCACGCAGCTGGCTTCGCTGAACAGCCAGGCCAGCGCGTCCTGCCGGTCCGTCAACTCCAGCCCCGGGTAGCTCGTGGACTCCATGTGGTCGATGAGCCGGTCGCCGGGCCGCTCCAGGGCGTACATCCGGGCGGCCGTCGCCAGATAGAAGTCCAGCAGCCGCGACAGGGCGGCCTCCCGCTCCGAGGGCGGCTGTTCGTCCCGCTCGGCACAGGCGCGGGCGTAGAGCCGCACCAGATCGTGGAAGCGGTAGCGGCCCGGGGCGGCGGACTCCAGGAGGCTGGCGTCGACCAGGGACTCGACGAGGTCCTCCGCGGCATCGATGTCAAGGTCGAGGACGGCCGCCGCGGCGGCCAGCGAGATGTCCGGGCCGTCGGCCAGCCCCAACAGCCGGAAGGCCCGTGCCTGGTGGGGCTCCAGCTGTCCGTAGCCCAGCTCGAAGGTGGCCTTGACGGCGAGGTCGCCGGCGCGCAGCTCGTCCAGCCGGCGGCGTTCGTCGGCGAGCTTGCTGGCCAGGACGGAGACCGTCCACGTACGGCGCGCGGCGAGCCGGGAGGCGGCGATCCGGATGGCCAGCGGCAGGAAGCCGCAGGCGCCGACGACGGCCATGGCGGCCTGCCGCTCGGAGGTGACGCGCTCCTCCCCGACGATGCGGGTGAAGAGGGTCAGCGCCTCCTCCGGGCTCATCACGTCGAGGTCGATGAGATGCGCCCCGGCCAGGTCGATCATGCGGGCGCGGCTGGTGATCAGCGCGGCGCAGCCCTCCGCGCCGGGCAGCAGCGGGCGGATCTGGGCGGCGTCGCGCGCGTTGTCCAGCAGCGTCAGGACGCGGCGGCCGGCGACGGTGGAGCGGTAGAGCGCGGCGCGCTCCTCCAGGCCGTCCGGGATGGCGGAATCAGCGGTTCCGAGGGCCCGCAGGAAGGCGCCGAGCACCGCCTCCGGCTCGGAGGGGGCCTGGCCCGCGCCCTGCAGGTCGACGTAGAGCTGCCCGTCGGGGAAGTGCTCGCGGGCGGCGTGCGCGACATGGACGGCGAGGGTGGTCTTGCCGACGCCGCCGATGCCGGTGAGCGCGGAGACGGCCATCACGCTGCCCTCGGCGGTGGCCAGCTGCCGGCCGAGGTCGTCGACGAAGGCGCTGCGGCCGGTGAAGTCGGCGACGGTGGCCGGGAGCTGCTGGGGGCGCACGAAGACCTGGTCGCTGGTGTCGGGGCAGTCGTCGACGGCGGGCGGCGCGTCCAGGTCGGTGTCGGCGCGCAGGATCCGGTGCTGGAGGTCGGAGAGCGAGGCGCAGGGGTCGACGCCGAGTTCGTCGGCGAGCAGCCGGCGGGTGTCGGCGTAGACGGCGAGCGCCTCGGCCTGCCGTCCACTGCGGTAGAGGGCCAGCATGAGGAGTTCGCGCAGCCGCTCGCGCAGCGGGTGGGTGGCGGTGAGCGCGGTCAGTTCGGAGACCACCTCCGCGTGGCAGCCGGCTTCCAGGTCGAGTTCGAGGCGGGTCTCGGTGAGCGAGAGCCGCCATTCCTCCAGCCGGGTGCGCTGGGTCTCCGCGTACGGTCCGGCCAGCCCGGCCAGCGGCTCGCCGTCCCACAGCGCCAGGGCCGCGTCGAGGAGTTCCCGGGCACGGGTGCGGTCGCCGGAGGCCTTGGCCTTCTCCGCCTCGGCGGCGTACTGCTCGGCGTGGTCGTGGTCGAGGTCCAGCGGGTGGTCGTCCACCGGCCGCAGGGCGTAGCCGCCGGACTCGCTGACCAGGGCCTCGGAGTCGCCGCCGAGGGCCTTGCGGAGCCGGGAGGCGTAGGTGCGCAGCGCGGCGAGCGCGGCGTGCGGCGGTTCGTCGCCCCAGAGGGCGTCGACGAGTTCGGGCGCGGTGGCGGTGCGCCCGCCGCGCAGCAGTAGTGCGGCGAGCAGCGCGCGCTGCTGCGGGGAGCCCGCTGCCAGCGGCGTTGCGCCGCGCCAGGCCCGTACGGGACCGAGCACGGTGAAGCGGAGCCGCTCCCGCCCCGGACCGTCGTCCATGGTGCCCCCCTGCTGTGTGCCATCTGTCGCGCTGTACGCACAACCTCGCTGTGCGCAACGGTCAGTCTGCCTTGTCGCGCCCGCTTCCGTCAGTAGGGGTCCCGACCGTGCACAAAGCCTCCCCGCCTGATCGGGGCCGGGGCCGGGGCCGCTGCGCCCCGGGGTCACGGAGTCGAACGTTCCGTGCGCGCCCGGTATTCCCGTCCTGGTTCCCCCATTGCTGACGGATCGTCAGATCGGCGCTACCGTATCCGGCATGGCGACCTTCCCCAGGATCATTTCGGTGGACGACCACACGGTGGAGCCACCCCACGTCTGGCGGGACCGGCTCCCGTCGAAGTACCGGGACAGCGGCCCGCGCGTCGTCCGGGCGCCCGTGAAGGAAATGACCTTCGTCGGCGGAAAGTTCGCTCCAAAGATGGGCGCCGTGGGCGACGACGGCCCGATAGCCGACTGGTGGGTCTACGAGGACCTGCACCGCCCGCTGACCCGCCTGGACACCGCCGTCGGCTACTCCCGCGACGAGATCAGGCTGGAAGGGATCACCTACGAGCAGATGCGCCCCGGCTCCTTCAGCGTGCCCGAACGGCTGGCCGACATGGACGTCAACCACGTCCAGTCCGCCCTGTGCTTCCCCACCTTCCCGCGCTTCTGCGGCCAGACCTTCACCGAGGCCAAGGACCGTGAGCTGGGGCTGCTGGGGGTGCGGGCGTACAACGACTGGATGGTGGAGGAGTGGTGCGGCCCCCAGGCGCGGGGCCGGCTGATCCCGCTCACCCTCGTTCCGCTGTGGGACGCGGAACTGGCCGCCGCGGAGGTGCGGCGCAACGCGGACCGCGGCGTCCGGGCGGTCTGCTTCAGCGAGATCCCGCCACATCTGGGGCTGCCCAGCATCCACACCGACCACTGGGACCCGTTCCTGCGCGTCTGCGACGAGACCGGCACGGTCATCGCCATGCACATCGGCTCCTCGTCGAAGATGCCCTCGACGTCCCCCGACGCTCCGGCCGCCGTGGGGTCGACGATCACCTTCGCCAACTGCTGCTTCTCGATGGTCGACTGGCTGATGAGCGGAAAGCTCGACCGTTTTCCCCGGCTGAAGATCATGTACGCCGAGGGGCAGATCGGCTGGATTCCGTATGTCCTGGAGCGCGCCCACGTGGTGTGGGAGGAGAACCGCGCCTGGGGCGGCGTCGCCGACAAGGTCCTGCGCCCACCGGCCGAACTCTTCGCCGAACACATCCACGGCTGCTTCTTCGACGACGCCTTCGGCCTGCGCAACCTCGACGCGATCGGCGTCGGCAACGTCCTCTACGAGACCGACTACCCGCACTCGGACTCCACCTGGCCGAAGTCGAAGGAGGTCGGCGAGTCCCAGATGGGCCACCTGCCCCCGGACGTGGTCGAACGCATCGTGCGCGGCAATGCGATCGACCTGCTGGGGCTGACGGGGGAGGGGTTGTGGGCGGGGGCCGGGGGGTGACCGGGGGAGGTCCGGGAGCGCGCCCCTGTCTCCGTTGCGGCCACTGACGGGCCGGGGCCGGCACGGCCTGGTGCGGAAGTTCGCCCTGCGGGACGGGCTTTCCACAGGGCGCCGCCGCGTATCGTCCCGGCCCGTACTCTGACAGTGACGAGCTGTACGGAGAGGGGCGAGGCCGTGTCTCCGTCTTCAGATGCTCCGCCGGATCCGTTTGTCGAGCCGGTCGCCTTCGGCCGGCGGATGCAGATCCTGCGGACCCGCGGAGGGATGAGCCGTCACGTCCTGGCCGGGCTGCTGGGCAAGGCGCCGAGCTGGGTCAAGCAGGTGGAGGGCGGGCGCCGGAAGATGCCCAAGCCGCCGGTGATCCTGCGGATCGCGGAGGCGCTGCGGGTGCGGGACCTCTCCGACCTCACCGGGGAGCAGTCGATGGCCGTCGCCATGTTCACGGGGCCGGGTCACGCCCGGCTGCCGCAGGTCCGGTCGGCCGTCAACACCTTCCCGGTGACCACGCGGCGCGGGGCGCCGTCGCCGGCGCACCTTCAGGAACGCCTGGTCCGCGCGTGGGCCGCCCGGCATTCGGCTCCGCATCACCGTGACGTCATCGGGGCTCTCCTGCCGGACCTCATCCGGGACGCGCAACTCGCGGTGCTGCAGGCCGACTCGGCTCGGGAGCGACGCGGAGCGCAGGCGCTGCTGTCCGAGGTGTACAGCCTCAGCCAGTTCTTCCTCGCCTACCAGCCGGATGCCTCGCTGCTGTGGCGGGTGGTGGAGCGGGGCATGGTCGCGGCGCAGGAATCCGAGGTTCCGCATGCCATCGGCGTATCGGCGTGGCTGGCGACGCAGGCCCACCGGGACAGCGGGCACGCGCATTTCGACGCCGCCGACGCGGTGAACCGGGAAACCCTGCGCTATCTGGAACCGCTGTTGCCGGATGCCGGAAACGACGTGCTCGCCATCACCGGAGCCCTGCAGTTCGAGGCCGGGTACACGGCGGCCCGCCGCGGTGACACCGGGACCGCCTGGCGCTCGTGGGACGTGGCGCGCGCCATGGCCGACCGGCTGCCCGCCGACTACCACCACCCCGTGACCTCCTTCTCGCGAGCCGTCATGGGCGCGCACGCGATGACCGTCGCGGTGGAGCTGCACGCCGGGCCGGAGAGCGTCCGGCAGGCTGCCGCCGCGGACGCCGCGACCATCCCCTCGCGCCCCCGGCGGGCCCGCCACCGCATCGAGGAGGCGCGCGGATACCAGCTCGACGGGCAGCCGGAGGCGGCTCTGGCCGCGCTCGGCAAGGCGTACGAGGCCGCACCGGAGACCGTTCGCTACAACGGTTACGCCCGGCGCATCGTCCTGGAGGAGGCAGAGTCGAAGAGTCCGGCGCAGCGGCGGCGGGCGAGCGAACTGGCGGTGAGAGTCGGCGTGCTGGCGGCGTGAGCGGGTGAGGGCACAAAGTGTGCCCCTGCCGCTTTCCCGGGGCCCCTACGGTCGGTCATCGCATGATCACCGAAGCTCCCGCCGGGCGGTGAACGGCGCGGCGGGCGTGTGACCCACCCGAGAAAGCAGGCCATGATGCCGAATCGTCTTGCGCGTCACTCGCCCGGCGCGCGGTTACTGACCGCCTTCGCATGCCCCCCGCCCTGTGGCGAGGGGGAGGCCGCCCGATGAGCGATCCGCAGGAGGCGCGGCTGGTGCCGTGGACGACGCCGGACGGGAAGACCTGCATCGTCGTGGGTGACGGTGCGGGCGCGGTCTCCCGGATCGCGGACGGCGTGGAGGCCGTCCAGCTCGACATGGCCGAGGACCTGCTCGGTCATGCGGCAGAGATGCCGGCCGACCGTAAGGAGACGTTTCCGGAACTGCATCACCTCGCACGACAGTTGAGCAGCAGCCTGCGTGAGGTGTGCCGGGTGGCCGAGAGCAGGAGGGTGCGGCCCCAGGGGTGACGGAGTTGTCCGGGGGTGTGCTCCCCGGAGTGGGCCCCGCCCGCGCCCGCCGTCCCCCTTGCCGGATGTTCCCGGAGCCACCACGATGTCCCGCGCAAGCTATATGACGATGCGTCAGATATGGCGGGAGGGCGTATGGACGGCGGGGACGGGGCGGTGTGGCGGCCCGAGGCGGGGCGGGTGGCTTATGGGATGCAGCTGCCGGTGCAGGCGCAGAGCACGCTGTTCGCGGAGGGGTGGGAGCCGGCGGCCGGGCCCGCCGACCTGGTGGCGGTCGCGCGGGCCGCCGACCGGTACGGGTTCGCGTATCTCGCCTGCTGTGAGCACATCGCGATCCCGCGGCGGCTGGCCGAGGCGATGAGCACCGTCTGGTACGACCCGGTCGCCACCCTCGCGCATCTGGCCGCCGTCACCGAGCGGGTGCGGCTGCTGAGCCATGTCGCGGTGGTCGGGCTCAGGCATCCGCTGGTCACGGCCAAGCAGTACGCGACGCTGGACCGGCTCTCCGGGGGGCGGCTGATCCTCGGCGTCGGGGCCGGGCACGTCCGGGAGGAGTTCGAGGCGCTCGGGGTGGACTTCGCGCGGCGCGGCGCCGTATTGGACGAGACGGTCGACGCGCTGAAGGCGGCGCTGGGGCCGGAGGAGTTCCCCGAGTTCGCGGGCGAGCGGTTCGCGTTCGAGGGGCTGGGGCAGGCGCCGCGCCCCGTGCAGACGCCGCGGCCGCCGGTCTGGGTGGGCGGCTCCTCGCCCGCCGCCGTGCGCCGGGCCGCCGAACGCGGCGACGGCTGGCTGCCGCAGGGCGACCGGCGGGACGCGCTGCCCGGGCAGATCGCGCGGCTGCGTCGGCTGCGGGAGGCTGCGGGGATCGAGACGCCCCCCGTGATCGGCGCCCTCACCGAGTCGCTGTACGTGGGCGAGCCGGGGTGGGCGGTCGGCCGGCGGACGCTGGCGGGCACGCCGGAGCGGATCGCGGACTCGCTGCGGGAGTACCGGGCGATGGGCGTGGACCAGGTCCAGGTGCGGTTCCGCAGCCGCAGCCGGGGCGAACTGACCGACCAGATGGCCGCGTTCGGGACGGATGTGGCGCCGTTGCTGGGTGGCTGACGGCCGCCGCCCGACAGGCACGTGCCGCGCCGGCAGGGGCGGAAGGCCCCGTGCGTGCCGCCGCGCGGACACCTGCCCGGCGGCAGAGGCAAACCTTCGACAAGGGGAGTGCAGTCATGGGCAAGCTCGACGGGCGGGTCGTCGTCGTGACGGGGGCGGCGCGGGGGCAGGGGGAGCAGGAGGCGCGGCTGTTCGCCGCGGAGGGGGCGCGGGTGCTGCTCGGGGATGTGCTCGACGAGCAGGGGGAGGTGCTCGCCGCGGAGCTGGGGGAGGGCGTCGCGCGCTACGTCCATCTGGACGTGACGCGGGAGGACGACTGGCAGGCCGCCACCGCCGTCGCCAAGGACACCTTCGGGAAGATCGACGGGCTGGTCAACAACGCCGGGATCCTGCGCTTCAACGAGCTGGTCTCGACCCCGCTGGCGGAGTTCCAGCAGGTGGTGCAGGTCAACCAGGTCGGCTGCTTCCTGGGGATCCGTACGGTGGCGCCGGAGATCGAGGCGGCGGGCGGCGGGACCATCGTCAACACGGCCTCGTACACGGCACTGACCGGCATGGCGTTCGTGGGGGCGTACGCCGCGACCAAGCACGCGGTCCTCGGGCTGACCCGGGTCGCCGCGATGGAGCTGGCGGCCCGGAGGATCCGGGTCAACGCGGTGTGCCCGGGGGCGGTGGACACCCCGATGACCAACCCGGCCGCGCTCGACCCGGCCGCCGACCCCGATGAGTCGAAGCGGGCCGTCGACGAGCTCTACCGGAAGGTGGTGCCGCTGGGGCGGATCGGGCAGCCGGCGGAGGTCGCCCGGCTGGCGCTCTTCCTGTCGTGCGAGGACTCGTCGTACATCACCGGGCAGCCGTTCGTCATCGACGGGGGCTGGCTGGCGGGGGTCAGCCTCATCTGAGGTGGTGTCAGCTTGTCCGGTGGCGGGCCTTGACGCTCCGTGCGTGCGCTGGAACAGTCGGCACATCGAATCTGACGGTACGTCAGAAACAGTACAGGGACGGTGAACCTCCGTGGAATTCGGGCTCTTTGTACAGGGATACGTGGGCAAGCGGGCCGAGACCGATCCGCTCGCGGAGCACAAGGCGCTGATGGAGGAGACCGAGTACGTCATCCAGGCGGACAAGTCCGGCTTCAAATACGCCTGGGCGTCCGAGCACCACTTCCTGGAGGAGTACTCGCACCTCTCCGCCAACGACGTCTTCCTCGGCTATCTGGCTCATGCGACCGAGCGGATCCACCTGGGCTCCGGGATCTTCAACCCGCTCGCCCAGGTCAACCACCCGGTGAAGGTCGCCGAGAAGGTCGCCATGCTCGACCATCTCAGCGAAGGACGCTTCGAATTCGGCAGCGGGCGGGGCGCCGGCAGCCACGAGATCCTGGGGTTCCTGCCGGGCATCACCGACATGAACCACACCAAGGAGATCTGGGAAGAGACCATCGCCGAGTTCCCGAAGATGTGGCTCCAGGAGGAGTATCCCGGGTTCCGGGGCACCCACTGGCAGCTGCCGCCGCGCAAGATCTTCCCCAAGCCGTACGGGGCCTCGCACCCGGCGATGTGGTACGCGGCCGGCTCACCGTCCTCGTACGCCATGGCGGCGAAGAAGGGCCTGGGCGTCCTCGGCTTCAGCGTGCAGAAGGTCTCCGACATGGAGTGGGTGCTGGAGCAGTACAAGACGGCGATCCGTGACGCCGAGCCGATCGGCGACTTCGTCAACGACAACGTGATGGTGACCTCGACCGCGATCTGCGCCGAGACGCACGACAAGGCGGTGGAGATCGCGGTCAACGGCGGGCTCAACTACCTCCAGTCGCTGGTCTTCCGCTACCACGACACCTTCCCGCGGCCCGACGGCATCCCCGAGTGGCCCGAGCTGCTGCCCGACTACACCGCGGAGGTCATCGAGCTGCTGATCGCCGAGGAGCTGATGATCTGCGGCGACCCGGACGAGGTGCTCGGGCAGTGCCGGCGCTGGGAGCGGGCGGGCGCCGACCAGCTGAGCTTCGGGCTGCCGATCGGGATCCCGTACGAGGACACCATGAACTCGATCAGGCTGATCGGCGAGCACGTGATCCCGAAGATCGACACCGATCCGGTGCACCGGACCACCCGGTTCCGCACGACCGCGGGCAGCTGAGGCCCGCCGGCCGGCCGCGCCCGGTAGGGCCCGGTCCGCCGGGGACGGGCCGGGGTCCGCCGCGCAGCAGCCCAGGAGCAGCCAACGAGAAGGGGGCATCGCCCGTGCTCGACCACCTGATCAAGGGCGCGACCGTCGTGGACGGCACGGGCGCGCCCGCCCGCACCGCCGACGTCGGCATCCGGGCCGGCCGGATCGCCGTCATCGCACCGGCCGGCACCGTCACCCGGGCCGCGACGACCAGTGAGGACGCCACCGGGCTGGTCCTCGCCCCCGGCTTCGTCGACCCGCACACCCACTACGACGCCCAGCTCTTCTGGGACCCGTACGCCACCCCCTCGCTCAACCACGGGGTGACGACCGTGGCCGGCGGCAACTGCGGGTTCACCCTGGCCCCGCTCCACCCCGATCGGCCCGCCGACGCCGACTACACCCGCCGGATGATGTCCAAGGTCGAGGGCATGTCCCTGGTCGCGCTGGAGGAGGGCGCGCCCTGGTCGTGGAGCTCCTTCGGCGAGTACCTGGACGCGCTGGAGGGGCGGATCGCCGTCAACGCGGGCTTCATGGTGGGGCACTGCGCGCTCCGCCGCTACGTCATGGGGGAGGACGCCGTCGGCGGGCAGCCCACGCCCGCGCAACTGGAGCAGATGCTGACCCTCTTCCACGAGGCGATGGACGCCGGGGCGTGGGGCTTCTCCACCACCCGGTCCGCCACCCACTCCGACGGCGACGGGCGGCCGGTCGCCTCCCGGCACGCCGAACCGGCGGAACTGCTCGCGCTGGCACGGGCCGTCGCCGCGCACGAGGGCACCCAGATCGAGGCGATCGTGGCCGGCTGCCTGGACCGCTTCAGCGACGCCGAGATCGAGCTGCTGGTCGAGCTGAGCGCGACCGCCGGACGCCCGCTGAACTGGAACGTGCTGACCATCGACGCGGCCGTGCCCGACCGCGTGCCGCGGCAGCTGCTCGCCGGCGAACGGGCCCGGCGGGCCGGCGGCCGGATCGTGGCCCTGACGATGCCGATCCTCACGCCCATGAACATGTCGCTGGGCACCTTCTGCGCCCTGAACCTGATACCCGGCTGGGGCGAGGTGCTGGGCCTGCCGGTGCCCGAGCGGATCGAGCGGCTGCGCGACGCGGACGTCCGGGACGAGATGCTGCGGCGGGCGAACAGCGAGGAGGCGGGCGTCTTCCGGCGGCTGGCCCACTTCGGCCGGTACGTCATCGGCGACACCTACTCCGCCGCCAACGAGGGCCTGACCGGCCGCGTCGTCGAGGACATCGCGGCCGAACGCGGCCTGGAGCCCTTCGCCTGCCTGGTCGAGATCTGCGCCAACGACGGGCTGCGGACGGTGCTGTGGCCGATGCCCAGCGACAACGACCCGGCCTCCTGGGCGCTGCGTGCCGAGACCTGGCAGCACGAGGACGTGCTGCTGGGCGGGTCGGACGCGGGCGCCCACCTGGACCGGATGTGCGGGGCGCCGTACACCACGCGCTTCCTCGGCGACTGCCTGCGCGGCAGGAAGCTGAGAGGGCTGGAGCAGGCCGTCAAGATGCTCACCGACGACCCCGCGCAGCTCTTCGGCCTGCGGGAGCGGGGCCGCATCGAGGAGGGCTGGCACGCGGACCTGGTCCTCTTCGACCCCGAGCGGATCGACGCGGGCAAGGCCACGCTGGTGCACGATCTGCCCGGCGACAGCCCGCGCCTGGACTCCCGGGCGATCGGCGTCACCGCGGTGTGGGTCAACGGCGTCGAGGTGCTCCGGGAGGACGTGGTGACCGGCGCGGTGCCGGGAACGGTGCTGCGCTCGGGGCGGGACACGAGAACGGTGAGCACCAAGTGAGGGCCGCGGAGCGGCTGTTCATCGGCGGGGAGTGGACCGAGCCGGACGGCGGACACCACGAGGTCCTCGACCCGGCGACGGAGGCCGTCGTCGGGCTCGCACCGCAGGCGAGCCGGGCGCAGGTCCACGAGGCGGCGTCCGCGGCGCGCGCGGCGTTCCCGGCCTGGTCCCGTACGCCGCCACAGCGCCGCGCCGCGCTCCTGGACCGGGCCGCGGAGCTGATGCAGCGGGACTTCGCCGCGCATGCCGAACTCGCGCAGGCCGAGAGCGGCGCGACGACCGCCACCGCGCGCGGGATGCAGGTCGCGGTGGGGGTGGCACGCTTCCGGCGCTATGCGCGGGGGGCGCTGGAGCCGGTCGAGCAGGGGCTGCCGCCGCAGATCAACGAGGCCGGGCCGATGGGGAAGGCGGGCGTGCTGGGCGCGCTGGCCGTGCGGCAGCCGGTCGGCGTCGTCACCTGCATCACCTCGTACAACAACCCCTGGGCGAACCCCGCCGGGAAGATCGCGCCGGCCCTGGCGATGGGCAACACCGTCGTGGTCAAGCCGGCCCCGCAGGACCCGCTGTCGGTGTACCGGATGGCGGCGGCGCTGGCCGAGGCGGGGGTGCCGCCGGGGGTCGTGAACGTCGTCGGCGGGGCCTCGGCGGAGGTCGGCGAGGCGGCCGTCGAGGCGCCCGACGTGGACATGGTGAGCTTCACCGGCTCCACGGCCGTCGGGCAGCGCATCGCCGAGGTCTGCGGACGCGGGATGAAGCGCCAGCTCATGGAGCTGGGCGGCAAGGGCGCCGCGGTGGTCTTCGACGACGCCGACCTGGACGCGGCGGTGGCCGGCATCGGCACCACATACTCCTTCTACAGCGGCCAGATCTGCACGGCGCCCACCCGGGTGCTCGTCCAGCGCCGGGTGTACGAGGCGCTGGTGGAGCGGCTGGCGCGGTACGCCGCGCGGCTGCCGGTCGGCGATCCCCGGGCGCGCGGGGCGGTGGTCGGGCCGGTGATCTCCGCCGCGCACCGCGACCGCGTCGAGTCGTACGTGGAGCTGGGGCGCAAGGAGGGCGCGCGGGTCGTCACGGGCGGGGAGCGGCCGTCCGCCCCGGCGCGCGGCTTCTACGTCACGCCGACGCTGCTGGCCGACTGCACCCCCGGGATGCGGGTGGTGCGCGAGGAGATCTTCGGCCCGGTCGTCGTCGCCCTGCCCTTCGACGACGAGGACGAGGCGGTGGCCCTCGCCAACGACAGCGACTACGGACTCATCGACTACGTGTGGTCCGGCGATGTCTCCCGCGCCTTCCGGGTGGCCCGGCAACTGCGGGCCGGCGGGGTCGGGGTGAACACCGTTGGACGGAACATGGAGGCGCCGTTCGGCGGCTTCAAGCAGAGCGGGGTGGGACGGGACGTGGGCTCCTACGCCCTGCACGCGTACAGCGAACTGCAGGCGATCGTCTGGCCGGGCTGAGGCGGGCGGCCGGGGGCGCCACCCGCGGATCGCCGTCATGGGCCCTCCGGGTGGGCCGGTCCCGTCTGGTGGGCGATGACGACGAGTGGGGCCCGGCAGGGCGCCGCGGGCCGGGCCGGCGAGCGGACGAGCGTGGACGGCGGCGGCGTGGCGGCATGGCGGGGTGACGGCGTGGCGGGATGGTGGCGTGACCGCAGGGCGGGATGGTCGCGTGGCCGCATGGCGGGATGGTGGCGTGACCGCATGGCCGCACGGCCGCGGGACGGCATGGAGGTGTGGCGGCTCGGTGGCCGAGCCCGGCTCGGGGCTCATTCCCGGCGCCCCACGAAGACCGGGTTGGTCATCGCGGCCATCGGGCCCGGGAGGCCCGGGGTGGTGGCGGGATGGCGGACCTCCGCGCGGAGGTAGGCGGCGTTGTCGGGGGTCGTCCGCCAGGTGAGAGTGCCGTGGCCCGAGGGCGGGAACGGGGCCGTGTACAGCCGTCCCTGGTCGGTGACGAAGGAGGCCGTGCAGCCCGGTGCGCCGCTGACCGTCAGCCGGGCGGTGATCTCGGAGGCGCCGGGGGCGTCCAGGCGCTCGCCGATCCCGGCGTGTTCGCCGTGCGCGCCGGTGACGGAGAAGGCCAGGTCGACCTTCGCGGACTCGGCGATCCAGACGCGGCCCGCCCGGATGCCGTCCAACAGCGCCCGGCGGGAGAGGTCGTCGGCGAGCACCACGGTCTGCGGCAGGCCGACGACATCCGGATCGCGGTGGGCGTCGCTGTGGCCGACGGCCGGCAGCCAGTCGGCGCGGCCCTGGACGTGCGCCACCAGGGTGTTGTCCCACTCGGCGAGGGTGACCTCGTCATCGGGGGTGTACGGGCCGTTCCACACCTCCACCGCGTCGGCGTCGTTCAGCCCGAACTTCCAGTTGCAGCCGATGCAGGTGGCGTGCGGATGCGCGGGGATGACCAGTCCGCCGGCCCGCCGCACGGCGCGGGCGTACCTGCCGAAGGCGTTGTCGCGGGCACGGTAGCGCCAGTCGAGGAAGACCCCGGGGTCGGTGCCCATCGCCACCACGTGGCCGTTGCGGGTGGTGATCTCCTCTCCGGTGAGGATCAGCAGGTCATCGCCCCACAGGCCCTCCCAGGCGCGGTGTGAGGAGGTGGTGTTGTGCTCGGTGGTGGTCAGGAAGTCCAGCCCGGCGGCGCGGGCCAGCGCGGCGATCTCGGCAGGAGTGCGCTTGCCGTCGGAGTGCACGGAGTGCAGATGGCTGTCCCCGCGGTACCAGGCGCGGCCGCGGCCCCGGGCGCGCTCGGGCGGATGGACGGGAGCCGGGGTGCGGCCCCGGGGGCCGTACCGCAGGGTGACGGTGACGTCGTAGGACAGTCCCTGCGGCGCGACCGTGTACGGGCCGAGGGCGATGTGCCAGGTGCCGGCGTTGACGGGGCCCGGGAGATAGCCGGGGGTGGCGTCATCGGCGCGCAGGAAGAACTCCGTGCGCGCCCCGCCCGACCAGCCGCGGAAACCGGCGCCGCCGAGGGCGGTGCCCCGCTCGTCGAAGATGCCGATGTCGCAGGCGTTGCCCACCGTGCCCTCGGGGACGGCGGGCCGGTCATAGGTGTAGGAGACGGCGATCTCGCGGACGCCGTGCGGGACTTCGACGGGCAGATGGACGAAGTCCGGCGCGCCCGTGGGCAGATGGCCGGTGACGCGGCGGGTCCGCTCGCCGGGCCCGCCCGCGGGCAGCCCGTCCGCGGGTGCCGCGTCGGCGAAGCTCACACGTCCGAGCGTAAGCGCGCCCGCCGCGCCCGCAACCGCCGAAAGTCTCAGGACCTCGCGTCGTTCCATCCCCGCCCCCTTGCCGAGTGGTGTCCGTGCCGTGTCGCCGTGCGGTCGGCTCGTTGCGCCGCGTGAACTGTTGTACGCGGAGCGGGACACGCGGCGAAAGGGCTGTGGATAACCGTTGACCGGTGAGGCACCATGCGGTCACCCACACGTCTGACGGAGGTTTCCCCATGCGGATCGCGACCACGATCTTCCTGACGGACGAGACGATCCGGCCGGACCGGCTGGGCCACGAACTGGAGCAGCGCGGATTCGCCGGGCTCTACCTCCCCGAACACACCCACATCCCCGTCAGCCGCGACACCCCCGCGCCCATGGGCGAACCCCTGCCCCGCGAATACGGCCGCACCCTCGACCCGTTCATCGCGCTCGGCCAGGCCGCCGCGGTCACCGAGCGGCTCGCCCTGGGCACCGGCATCACCCTCGTCGGCCAGCACGATCCGGTCGACCTCGCCAAGCAGGTCGCCACCCTCGACTTCCTCTCCGGGGGCCGCTTCACCCTCGGCGTCGGCTACGGATGGAACGTCGAGGAAGCCGCCGACCACGGGGTGGAGTGGTCGACGAGGCGGGAGCTGGCCCGGGACCGGGTGGCGCTGATGCGCGCCCTGTGGGCCGGGGAACCGACCGCGTACCAGGGCGCATTCGGCTCCGTACGGGCCTCCCTCGCGTTCCCCAAGCCGGTGCACGGCGCGCCACGCATCCTGCTGGGCGGCGCGGCCGGGCCCAAGCTCTTCGGGCAGATCGCGGCCTACGCGGACGGGTGGCTGCCGATCGGCGGGCGGGGACTGAGCGAGACCGTGCCGGCGCTGCGACAGGCGTGGACGGACGCCGGCCGCACCGGCGAGCCCGTCGTGGTGCCGTACGCGGTCCGTCCCTCGCCCGGGAAGCTGGCGCACTACCGCGAGCTGGGCCTGGCGGAAGTGGTCCTGCAGCTGCCGGCGGCCGGGGAGGCGGAAGTCCTGCGGACGCTCGACGACTTCGCGCAGTATCTGTGACGCAGGGGAGCGGGGCGTAAGGGGACGGTGACGGCCGGGGGGAGTGACGGCCGCCTTCCCCGGGGCGCCGGCGGGGCGTGGCCGCCTCCCGCCACGCCCCGCCGGCGAGCCCTAGGACCATCGGTGTACCGTCCCCCGCCCAGAGGGCGACCGAAGGCCGTTCCGGGAGCGCCCGCGCAGTCGTAGCGTCGTAGGTGAGGACTCCCGCAGCCGGTCATCCCGGAGGCTCAGGGGTCCGCAGGAGTCCGGTCAGCGGCCCCGGAAGAGCGACGGCCGGCCCGCCCCCCCGTGGTGCGGGGGCGGCGCCGGCCACGGGCCCGGAGAGAGCAAGGAGACCCCATGCCCCGCCTCGACCACACGATCGTGCACAGCACCGACCGGTTCGCCTCCGCCAGGTTCCTGGCCGAGCTGCTCGGCGCGCCCGAACCGAAGGCGTACGGCCCCTTCGCCGCCCTCAAGCTGGACAACGGGGTGGCCCTCGACTACGCCGAGCACGTCGCCGGCGGCCGCGAGTTCGTCCCCACGCACTACGCGTTCCTGGTGACCGAGGAGGAGTTCGACGCGATCTTCGCGCGCATACAGGAGCGCGAGCTGTCCTACTGGGCCGACCCCCTGCACCACCGGCCACAGGAGATCAACACCCTGGACGGCGGCCGGGGTCTCTACCTCAACGACCCCGACGGCCACAACATGGAGTTCCTGACCCGGACCTACTCCGAGGAGCTGCTGGCCGGGATGTAGGCATGCGGTGAGCCGCCGCCGGGAAGTGCCCGCACGGGCGTGGCCGGAACCTCCGCCCGTAGTGATCAGCGGCACAGCAGCCGCTGCGTTCTCCGGCGGCGGCGCTGTCGGTGGGCGCTCGTATCCTCGGAGGATGACTTCCAGCGCGCAGGGACCTGACCAGGCATCCGACCAAGGGACCGACCGCGACCTCACCCTTGGACCCACCCGCGGGAGCCGGCCCACGGCCAACGCCATGCGCCGTGCGCTCAAGCGGGCCCGGGACGGCGTGGCGCTGGACGCCGGCGAGGCCACGGTGCTGCTCCAGGCCCGCGGCGAGGACCTGCGGGACCTGTGCGCCTCCGCGGCCCGGGTGCGGGACGCCGGCCTGGAGGCCGCCGGCCGCCCCGGAGTCCTCACCTACTCGCGCGGCGTCTTCCTCCCCCTGACGCGGCTGTGCCGGGACAAGTGCCACTACTGCACCTTCGTCACCGTCCCCGGCAAGCTGCGCCGGGACGGCCACGGGATGTTCATGTCGCCCGACGAGGTGCTGGACATCGCCCGCCGCGGCGCCGAAATGGGCTGCAAGGAGGCCCTGTTCACGCTCGGCGACAGGCCGGAGGACCGCTGGCCCGAGGCCCGCGAGTGGCTGGAGGCGCACGGTTACGACGACACGCTGTCCTATGTACGTGCCATGGCCATCCGCGTCCTGGAGGAGACCGGTCTGCTGCCGCACCTCAACCCCGGTGTGCTGTCCTGGACGGACTTCCAGCGCCTCAAGCCCGTGGCGCCCTCCCTGGGGATGATGCTGGAGACGACCGCCGAGCGCCTGTGGAGCGAGCCCGGCGGCCCGCACCACGGCTCGCCCGACAAGGAACCGGCCGTCCGGCTGCGCGTCCTGGAGGACGCCGGCCGCTCCAACGTCCCCTTCACCACGGGCCTGCTCATCGGCATCGGCGAGACGTACGAGGAGCGCGCGGAGTCCCTCTTCGCGCTGCGCCGCATCCAGCGTGCCTACCACGGCATCCAGGAACTGATCATGCAGAATTTCCGCGCCAAGCCGGACACGGCGATGCGCGGAGTGCCGGACACCGAGCTGGAGGAACTCGCCGCGACGATCGCGGTGGCCCGCCACCTCATGGGCCCCTCGACCCGCATCCAGGCACCGCCCAACCTCGTCGACGGCGCGTACGCCCTGCTCATCGACGCCGGGATCGACGACTGGGGCGGCGTCTCCCCGCTGACGCCGGACCACGTCAACCCCGAGCGCCCCTGGCCGCAGATCGAGGAACTCACCGCGCGCTGCGCCGCCGCCGGCTTCGAGCTGCGCGAACGGCTCCCCATCTACCCGGAGTTCCTCCAGCGCGGCGAGCCCTGGCTCGACCCCCGCCTGCTGCCCCATGTCCGTGCGCTCGCCGACCCGGAGACGGGCCTGGCGGTGGAGGACGCACCCGTGGTGGGCCGCCCCTGGCAGGAGCCCGACGAGGGCTTCACGATGAGCTCCTCGGGCCGTACGGACCTGCACCGCACCATCGACACCGACGGCCGCACGACCGACCGCCGCGACGACTTCGACGAGGTCTACGGCGACTGGGAGGCGCTGCGCGAGGCCGCCGCCCCCGGGATGGTGCCCGAGCGCCTCGACGCCGACGTGCGGCAGGCGCTGTCACAGGCCGCCGACGACCCCACCCGGCTCAGCGACGCCGAGGCGCTCGCACTGCTGCACGCCGACGGACCGGCCCTGGACGCCCTCTGCACCATCGCCGACACCCTGCGCCGCGACACCGTGGGCGACGACGTCACCTACATCGTCACCAGGAACATCAACTTCACCAACGTCTGCTACACCGGCTGCCGCTTCTGCGCGTTCGCCCAGCGCCGCACCGACGCCGACGCCTACACCCTCTCCCTCTCCCAGGTCGCCGACCGCGCCCAGCAGGCCTGGGACGTGGGCGCGGTGGAGGTGTGCATGCAGGGCGGCATCCACCCCGATCTGCCCGGCACCGCGTACTTCGACATCGCGCGGGCCGTCAAGGAACGCGTCCCGGGGATGCATGTGCACGCCTTCTCGCCCATGGAGGTCGTCAACGGCGCCACGCGCACCGGGCTGTCGATCCGCGAGTGGCTGACCGAGGCCAGGGCCGCCGGCCTGGGCTCGATCCCCGGCACCGCCGCCGAGATCCTCGACGACGAGGTCCGCTGGGTCCTGACCAAGGGCAAACTGCCCACCGCCACCTGGGTCGAGGTCATCAAGACCGCCCATGAGCTGGGCATCCGCTCGTCCTCGACGATGATGTACGGCCATGTCGACCAGCCGCGCCACTGGCTGGGCCATCTGCGGCTGCTCTCGCGGATCCAGCAGGAGACCGGAGGCTTCACGGAGTTCGTCACCCTCCCCTTCATCCACACCAACGCCCCCGTCTACCTCGCCGGCATCGCCCGCCCCGGCCCCACCACCCGCGACAACCGCGCGGTCACGGCCATGGCCCGGGTGCTGCTCCACCCCCACCTCACCAACATCCAGACCAGCTGGGTCAAGCTCGGCACGGAGGGCGCCGCCGAGATGCTCCGCTCCGGCGCCAACGACCTGGGCGGCACCCTGATGGAGGAGACCATCTCCCGGATGGCGGGCTCCAGTTACGGCTCCTACCGTTCCCTCGCCGACCTGACCGCCATCGCCGACCTGGCCGGCCGCCCCGCACGCCCGCGCACCACGACCTACGGCCCGGTCCCCGAGGAACGCCGCGCCGCCGCCCTCGCCTCGGACGGCCGTCTGCCGGAGCTGCTGCCGGTCGTGGAGTAGCGGGGGTAACGAGGTAACGGGGCCGGCGCCGGCTTCGTTACTCCCCGCCCTCGTACTCGGCCTCGTGCTGCAGGATGCACTGCTGCCACTGCGACAGTGCCTCCTCGCGGTCGCCTCCGCTGTCCTGGGCGGCGACGATCAGCGCGTCGGCGGCCATCGCGGCGAGCCGTACGGCGATATGGCAGACATCGCTCTGGGGGAGCGGACGGAGGAGTTCCACCGCGCCGTCGCTGTCCCCGGAGAGCGCGGAGGCGACAACGGCCATGGTGGTGCGATCCCACTCGTACTCGGACATGGGGACAGCATGCCCAGCGCACGGGGCCGCCATGATCGAACGGTTGACCCCCGGGCGGGGACCGGGTGGCCCCGCCGTCCCCCGGCCCGGCGCCGCCCGCCCCGCGTCAGCCCAGTGCGCGCACCGGACTGCCCGCCAGAAAGGCGGTGATGTCCTCGACGGCCTGCGGGAAGTAGCCCTCGTAGTTGCGGCGGGTGACATAGCCGAGGTGGGGGAGGGCGAGCACGTTCGGCAGGGTGCGCAGCGGGTGGCCGGCGGGCAGCGGCTCCCGGTCGAAGACGTCCAGGCCGGCGCCCGCGATCCAGCCCTCCCGCAGCGCCCGCAGCAGCGCGGACTCCTCGACGAGGGCCGCGCGGGAGGTGTTGACGAGGTACGCCGTGGGCCGCATCCGGCGCAGTGCGTCGGCGCCGAGCAGGCCGCGGGTGCGGTCGCCGAGCACGAGGTGGACGGAGACGAAGTCGCCGGACTCCAGCAGCTCTTCCTTGGAGGCGGCGCGCCGCACGCCCGCCTCCGCGGCGCGCTCATCGGTCAGATTCCGGCTCCAGGCGGTCACGTTCATCCCGAAGGCCTGGCCGATCCGGGCGACCCGGGTGCCGATCCTGCCGAGCCCGAGCAGGCCGAGCGTGCGGCCGTGCAGATCCGCGCCGAGCGTGCTCTGCCAGGGCCCGTCGGCGCGCAGCGCGGCACTCTCGGTGGCGACGTGGCGGGCGAGGCCCAGGATCAGCGCCCAGGTCAGCTCGACCGGCGGCTCGGTGTGGCTCGCGGTGCCGCAGACCGTGACGCCGTGCCGGGTGGCGGCCGCCAGATCGATGGCGGCGTTGCGCATCCCGGAGGTGACCAGGAGCCGCAGCCGGGGCAGCCGGGCCAGGAGCGAGGCGGGGAACGGGGTGCGCTCGCGCATCGCGACGACGATCTCGCAGTCGCCGATCGCGGCCACCACCTCGTCCTCGGAGCCGAGGTGCCGCCGCAGCGCACGGACGTCCACGGTGCCCGCCAGGGGGGACCAGTCGGCCATCGACAGGGCGACGTCCTGGTAGTCGTCGAGGACGGCGCAGCGCAACGTCATGCGGGTTCTCCCGAGGGCGAGGGGACGGCAGGGTCCGGATGGTGCTGAACGGGACCGTACCGGCCAAAGGCCTCCTTGCGAGTGACTATTCGCATTACCCTCCTGGCCAAAAATTGATCAATCCTGACCGATTACAGTGCTGCCCCGGGGGGCCTCTGCTAGGCCCCCGAACGTCGTGAGCTTCGGGAGGCGCAGTGAGCGCAGCGGGAGGCGGCGCCATCTGGGGGCGCGCGGAACAGCAGGACTTCCGCAGCCGGGTGCGCGGCTGTCTGCTCGGCGGCGCCCTCGGTGACGCACTGGGCGCCGGTATCGAATTCGACTCGCTGGACGCGATCCGCACGGCGCACGGCCAGGACGGCGTCACGGACCTGGTGCCCGCCTTCGGGCGGCGCGGCGCGGTCACCGACGACACCCAGATGACCCTGTTCACCGTGGACGGACTGATCCGGGCGCAGGTCCGCCGTGACACCGGGGCCTGGCACCCGCCGACCGACGTCCACCGCGCCTATCTGCGCTGGGCCGCCACCCAGCGCGACTGGGGACCCGACGAGCGCAGGAAGGACGACGGCTGGCTCGCCCGCGAGGAGTGGCTGTACTCCCGCCGCGCGCCCGGCCGGGCCTGCCTGAGCGGACTCGGCGACGAGGCGATGGGCACCCTGGAGGCGCCCAAGAACCCGGACTCCAAGGGCTGCGGCGCGGTCATGCGCTCCGCGCCGTTCGGGCTCCTGGTCGGCTGGGAGCCCCAGCTGGTCTTCCAGCTCGCCGCCGAGTGCGCCGCCCAGACCCACGGCCACCCCACCGGCTATCTGGCCGCCGGCGCCTTCGCGGTCATCAGCCACTCCCTGGCCCGCGGCGAGGTGCTCGACGGCGCCGTGCAGAAGGCTCTGGCCCATCTGGCCACCCGCCCGGGCCACGAGGAGACCTCCGACGCCCTCAAGCGCGCGCTCGGCGCCGTACGGCAGGGGATGCCGACACCCGCCCGGGTGGAGTCGCTGGGCGAGGGCTGGACGGCCGAGGAGGCGCTCGCGATCGGGGTGTACTGCGCACTGGTCGCCGAGGACATCCGGCACGGGCTGCTGCTCGCCGTCAACCACGGCGGCGACAGCGACTCCACCGGTGCCGTCTGCGGCAATCTGCTGGGCACCCTGCACGGCGAGACGGCGCTGCCGCCGGAGTGGCTGGCCGAGCTGGAGGGCCGGGGCACGATCCTGCAGCTGGCCGACGACTTCTCGATGGAGATGACCCAGGGGGCCGCGCTGCACGGCCCGGCCGGCTCCTCGCCGGGGTGGCTGGCCCGCTACCCCCGGGCCTAGGGGGAACCGTCGGCCGCCCGCCTACCGCATCAGCTCCCCCGCGTTGACCAGCAGCGACTGGCCCGTGATGGCGCGCGCCCGGTCGGAGGCCAGGAAGACCGCGGTCTCGGCCACGTCCGCGTCCGTCGCGAGCTCGGGCAGCGCCATCCGCGCGGTGAGGCGGTCGAGGACCTCGGACTCCGGGACGCCCTCGGTGTGCGCCTGGAAGCGTACATAGGCCTCCACCGGCGGGCCCCACATCCAGCCCGGCTGCACGGTGTTGACCCGGATCCGGTCCGGTCCCAGCTCCCGCGCCAGCGAGTACATGGCCGAGACCAGCCCACCCTTGGACGCCGCATACGCCGCCTGCTGCACCTGCGAGGGCGCGGCGAGGGACGACTGGGTGCCGATCATCACCACCGAGCCGCCGCCGCGCGCCGTGAGCGAGGGCAGACAGGCGCGGGTCATCCGCAGCGTGCCGAAGAGGTTGATGTCCACGACACGGTGCCAGGACTCGAAGTCGGCGTCCCGCAGACCTCCGAAGAGCGAGTCCAGCGCGGCCACATGGATCACCGCGTCGATCCCGCCGAACCGCTCCACGGCCAGGGCGGCCAGCGCCGCGCACTGCGCCTCGTCGGCGATATCGGTCGCCCGCCAGGCCGTCCGCGCGCCCGAAGGGTCCAGTTGCTCCGCCGACGTGGCGAGATGCTCCGCCGTGCGGGCGCCCAGCACCACCGAGGCGCCGTCCCGCAGGCAGGCCGCCACGACCTGCCGGCCGAGCCCGGCCCCCACGCCCGAGACGATGACGGTCTTGTTCCGCAGCAGCATGCGCGCCTCCCGGCCGGGCCGTCCCGTACGTTCCGCGTTCCTGATGGCGCGTCAGGATAGGCGCGGGGTCCGCGGAAGGCCAGAGCCCGGCCGCGCACGGGGGCCCGCGGAGGCGGCCGGCCGCGGCCCGTGGCGTTCACCCGTCCAGGCAGCCACCGCCCGCCGCACTCATCCGTGACCGCCGGCGTGCTCCAGCGCCTTGCGCAGCCGGCCGAGCCCTTCGCGGATCTCCTCCGGGGAGTGCGTCACGAACGACAGCCGGGCGGCGGTGGCGTCCGGCGTCCCGGCGAAGAACGGCGCCCCGGGGACGTAGGCGACATCGTGCCGCACCACCTCCGGCAGCAGCGCCGTGGCGTCGTACCCCCGCGGCAGCGTCGCCCACACGAACATCCCGCCCGCCGGACGGTTCCACCGCGAGCCCTCGGGCAGCGCCTCGGGCAGCCCGTCGACCAGCGCGTCGCGCCGTGCGCGGTAGGCCGTGCGCACCCGTGTCAGATGCGCGTCCAGATCGGCGACCGCCAGATACCGCGCCGCGGCGGCCTGGTCGACGGTCGAGGTGTGCAGATCGGCGGCCTGCTTGGCGATCACACACGCGCGCCGCAGGGCGGCCGGCGCGCGCAGCGTCCCCAGCCGCAGCCCGGGGGCCATGATCTTGGAGAACGAGCCGAGCAGCGCCGTACGGTCCTCGGCCCCGGGGAAGGAGGCGACCCACGGCACCGCTTCGCCCTCGAAGCGCAGCTCGCCGTACGGATCGTCCTCGGCTATCCACAGGCCGCGCCGGGCGGCGACCTCGGCCACCGCGGCCCGGCGCCCGGCGGACAGCGTGCGGCCGGTCGGATTCTGGAACGTCGGCACGAGGTAGAGCAGTTTGGGCCGCTCGCGCGCGGTGATCTCGTCCAGCGCGACCGGATCCAGCCCCTCGTCGTCGGTCGGCACCGGCACCACCCGGGCGCCGGCGAAGGAGAAGATCTGCAACGCGGCGAGGTAGCAGGGGTCCTCGACCAGCACCACGTCGCCGGGCTCCAGCAGGGTCGTGGCCAGCAGCGTCAGCCCCTGCTGGGAGCCGGTGGTCACGAGCAGATCGTCGGCGCCGGTGACCAGGCCGCGCGCGGTGGTGCGCGCCGCAACGGCCGCGCGCAGCTCCGGATCCCCCTCCGTCGTGGAGTACTGCAGGGCACGCGACGGATCCTCGGCGAGCACCTGCGCGAAGGCGGCCGCGATGCCCTCCGCGTCGAACAGCTCGGGTGCGGGCAGCCCGCCGGCGAACGAGATGACCTCGGGCCGGGCGGTGAGCGCCAGGATCTCGCGCACGGGCGAACCACCGGTCCGCGCCGCCCGGGTGGCGAGCCCGGGCACCGGCACACCCGCCCGGTCACCTGGTACGTCCGGCATGGCGACTCCCCTCGTGACCGGTCCGCGCGACGGCTGAGCGGCGGACGACACGAGCTTAGGCGGGGCGGTCGGGGGTGCACAGGTTTTCCACAGGGCGAACCCGGCCCCGGCAGGAGGCGCCGGACGGCACGGTGCCGGAGGTGCGCCGCGCGGGATGTGCTGGGGGTGCCGCACCCCTGGCGTCATATCTGACGGAGCGTCAAAATTGTTTCCCCGTACACACCGCAGCCCCGGGAGGACCGTCATGAGCGAGGCCGGCGATCTGGAGACCTATGCCCGGCTGGCGGGCACGGGCCCCTACGGTGTGCGCCCGGGGCATGCCCTCCTCACGATGGTGGAGCCGCACGCCGGACACGAGCGCGCCTACAACCGCTGGTACGAGGACGACCACTTCATCGCCGGGGCCATGGCCATGCCATGGATGTACGCGGGCCGCCGGTGGGTGGCGACGCGCGACCTCCAGCTCCTGCGGTATCCGGCGGCGTCCGCGATCGCCGAGCCCGTGACAAACGGGTGCTATATCTCCACATACTGGGTCACTGAGGGGCGCTATTCGGAGCACCTGAAGTGGAGTGTGGGAATCAATCAGCGTCTCCACCGCGACGGCCGCGTCCATCACGACCGCACCCATGTCTTTACGGCGTTCCACGGCCACCTGGCCACGGTGTATCGCGACAAAAACGACGGGCCCCGGGACATTCACGCGCTGAATTACCCCTACGACGGTTTGGTCGTGGAGGTTATCGATGCGGCCGGCCCGGATGAGCGTGAGAATCTTCTGGAGTGGCTGTGCGCGCGGCACCTTCCGGAACGGTTGTCCGGATCGCCCGCGGCCATGGTGCTGATCTTTCGTCCGCACCCCTTGCCGGACGACCGAATGTCCTACGTCGATCAGGTCGCCGGCGTGGATACCCGGCTGACGCTTCTGTGGTTCCTGGAACAGGATCCACGCGCGTGCTGGAACGAGCACTTCACCGGGCTCGATTCCCTGGTGGCGGAACACGGTGCGGGCACCGTCGAATTCGTCGCGCCGTTCATTCCCACCGTGCCGGGAACCGATCGCTATGTGGACGAACTCCGCTGACGTGAGGCCGCTCCGTCCCGGAGGAAGGCGGGGGCGGGGCGGCGCGACGGGCGAGGCTGAGCCCCCTCGGCCAGGACGGCGGACCAGTCGAGAGGGCTCGTATCGTGACGCGGGCGAGAAGCGTGTCAGGCGCTGCCAAGGCGTCCGTGGTCGATATCCGACAGCAGGGCCGTCCATGCCTGCGCGGAGAAGGAGAGAACCGGTCCGTGGGCGGCCTTGCTGTCACGCACGCCGACAACGGAGTCGGCCACACGGGCCACCTCGACGCAATTTCCGTCCTTACCCGAGTATGACGACTTCCGCCACATCAGATCGGTGTTGAGATTCCTCGTCATTTGCACTCCCGTGCGTTCAGGTGGGCGAGAAGTGGTGACTTCTCGGGGTGCTGATGACGCTACGCTCCAACATCGCTAACGGGAGGAGCCGCTCACTCGACCGGATGACATATGCCGGAGGGCTCTTCCTTCGCAGTACGGTGGTGGTGTACTTTCCGGCCCGCCGGATCAGGCCGCGTACTCCTTGGCCACATCTGAGATGAATTTGCGTGTCTCGTCCGCATTCAGTGCTTGGGCCCGGAGATGTTCGTACATGATCCCGTACTTGTGCACGTCCCCGTGCTTCTCCAGGTAGAGGTCGCTGGTGACGCCCTCCAGATAGACCGTGGTCGAGTCCGAGGGGTCGTCGAACTCCAGGATGGAGAACGTCCCGGTCATTCCGGGGTGGGAACCCACCGAGTACGGCACCACCTGGAGCGTGACGTGGGGCAGCAGGCTCAACTCGACGAGCCGCTCCAGCTGTTCGCGCATCGTGCGGCGGTCCCCGACGACGCGGCGGGTGGCCGACTCGTCGATCACGGCCCAGAAGCGGAGCGGGGCCTCGGGGGCGTGCAGCCGCTGCTGCCGCTTGAGGCGCACGCCGACCCGGCTCTCGACGTCTTCCGGGGTGGCCTCCGGCCACATCCCGCGGATCACCGCCTCCGCGTACTCCGGCGTCTGGAGCAGGCCGGGCACCAGGAGTGACTCGTAGTTCCGCACGGAGAGCGCGTCGGCTTCCAGCCCGATGTAGACGCTGTAGCTCGGCGAGAGGCTTCCGAAGGCGTGCCACCAGCCCTGCTGGCGGGACTCCTTCGCCATTTGCATCAGAGATTCGACCATGTGCTGGTCGGCCACCTCGTAGACCCCGCAGAGATCGCGTACGTCCCGCTGGCTGATGCTGCGGCGGCCGTTCTCCAGGCGGCTGATCTTCGACTGGGAGACCAGCAGCCGGTCCGCCACTTCTTCTGCCGTCATGCCTTTGGCCTCGCGCAGCCTGCGCAGCTCCTGGCCCAATCGGCGTCGCCTGACGGTGGGGTTGACATTGGACGCCACGCTAAGTGCACCTCCGGCTCCGTACTGCTGTTTTCTGTTCAGCAGACTGCCACCAACGGTCCGCATCGCGCTGGCAAATGGCTGGACAAGGTGGTCAGGCTGGAAATTTGGGGCCGGAACCGGTAAAGCGCGGCGGGGCGGACACAGAGGCGCGGGGTGGCGGGCCGACCGCTTGTGACATCGGTCGGCCCGCCACCCCGCGCCGTGTGCTGCGGCTCCCGAACGGGATCGTGGGGGTGGTGGTGCGCGCGGTACCTGTGCGCGTGCACTACCTGTATGGGTGCTGTCGGTGGTGCGGAACGGTGTCCGCCGGGGTCAGCGGGCGCCCACCCGGGCCATCCTGCCGTGACCGTGCCGCGACTGGCCCGGCGCGCCGGCCGGTTCCGCGGTGGCCCGGGCCGCCGGTTGCCGCACCGGCGCCACGGCGGCGGCCTGCGGCCTGCGGGGCTGGGCCCCGACGCCGTTCTGCACATCCATGACGGCGTGCGCGACCAGCCCGCCCATCGGGTCGTGGCGGATCAGATCCCGGAGACGGGAGCGCGATGACCGCCCTTCGTTCCCGGGGTACAGATGCTTGCCGAGCCCGACCGCATGGGCCAGCGCGGCCAGCGCCGCGGTCCGCGGGTCCGGGGGTACGCCGGTGCGGATCGCGTTGTCCAGCCGGGTCCTGATCTCCCGGCTGATGGCCGTCTCCGTCGCCTGGTAGCGCGTCGTCGGCAACACCCCGCACATCTGGCCCGCCACGGCATGCACCATGCCGCACCGTTCGAGATGCGTGAGGTAGGTCTGGCGCAGCCCGAGTCGGGGCCCGCCGATCCAGTGGACCGCGCGCACCGGACTGCCGCGTCGGCGCAGCAATTCGAGCGCGGAGTCCAGTGTTGGATCTCCTGTCGGCCGTGCCATCACCACGGCGATACGATCCCCGTCTGGGGCTATCCGTCCTGCCAGAGCCAGCTCTACTAGCTGGGCCCCGGCCAGGCCGAGGTCGAGCGACTGCGGCTGTGCTGTGGTGCCCGTGGCCGGGTCCAAAGCCAGCAGCAGAAGCTCCTCCGGAATTGTTCTGCGGCTCCTGCCCATCCATGCCTCCCCGCGTGGATGAGTGACAGGGTGACCCCTCTCACATTCATCTGTCGAGGGTGCGTGGGGGGTTCGGTAGGGAACCGGTAGGTATGTCGTTCTCGTCTTGCACGTCGGCGACATCTTTCTGCGGGGTGTGACGCGTCCTGGTACGCGTGGCGGCGAGATGGTGCTGCGCATACACAGGACACTTGGAAACACTGGGCCAAGGCAGGCAGTGCGACAAATGAAGGAGACATCGGTGGCGGGCGAGTCCCCCGACAAGTCGGACAAGAAGCAGTCGTCGGGGGAGACGGCGCGGAGCGAACGTGATCCGCGCCTGTCCGCCTTCCGCCGAGAGCCGGACGAGCCGGCGAAGCAGCAGGAATCGGGGGCGGGGGAAGACGCGCGCCCGAAGGACGGTCCGAAGAACGGCTCGCAGTCCGCGGCCGGCGGGAAGTCCGCGGCCAAGGACGCATCGAAGCCGAAGTCCGCGAAGTCGGCGTCCGTGAAGCCGGAGGCCGGGAAGCCGGCGGCCGCGGGCGACGCGAAGGCCGTGGAGCCGTCCGAGGGGGAGGCTGCGGACTCGTCCGAGGTGTCCGGAGGAAGTGGTGCCTCCGAGGCCGCTGAGGCGTCTCAGGGGGCCGCTGAGGGCGATGGGGGCGGTGGGGGTGGCGACGACCGCCTCCGCGCCGCTGTGGCCGCCTGGGTGGCGGGGACGGACGACGAAGAGGCCGAGGGCGACGCCGGGGCCGAGGCTGCCGACGGCGCAGACGCAAAGCCGGAGCCGGACACGAAGTCCGGGGCCGAGGGTGAGTCCGCGGCCGATGCCGCGTCGTTGCCGCGCCAGGCCGGGCCCGTCGATCAGCCGACCGCGGTGTTCAAGACCACCGGGTCGCGGAAGGGTGAGCCCGCCGGTGCGGACGGCAAGGCGGAGAAGGGCGAGGACGCGGGCGACGGCGACGGCGGTGACGCCGAGGAGGCGCCGGCCGACGAGGCGACCCGGGTGTTTGCCATTGCGAAGCTGAAGGGGAAGGGCGCGGCGACCGAGTCCGTCGACCAGGCGACCACCGCGTTCAAGATCAACCCGCAGGCCAAGGCCAAGGACGAGGACGAGGACGCGGCCAAGGCCAGGCCCGGGAGCACCGGCAAGACCGACGCCAAGGCCGACCCCGAGGCAGGCCCCAAGGCGACGCCACGGGCCGACGCCAAGGACACCTCCGACGGCGACGGCGAGTCCGGTGCCGCGAAGGACGGCGACGCCAAGGGCGGCGACGCCAAGGGTGGCGCCAAGAAGGACGGCGACGCCGAGAAGGGCGCCGGCGGCAAGGCGAAGGGCGCGCCCGAGCGGGACTCGGAGCGGACCAGCCAGTTCGTGGCGCTGAAGTCGACGGACGACGGTACGGCGGGCAGGTCGCTGGGCAAGACGGCGCCCAAGACACCGGCCCGTACGCCCGACAAGGTCGCCGACAAGACGGGGGACAAGGCGGGGGACAAGGCCGAGGGCAAGGCTGCGGAGAAGTCCGCGGACCAGGACCCGGAGAAGTCTGCCGACAAGGGCGCGGACACGTCCTCGGACGAGGCGGCCGCGAAGTCCACCGGCACCACGGACAGCAAGGCGGACGCCAAGGCGGCCGCGAAGCCCGGGCAGAAGTCGCCGGAGAAGCCGGCGGCCAAGGCGCCCGGTGCGCCGCCCGCAGCCAAGCCGGCCGCGTCGCCCGGGCAGGCCGGCCGGACCGGCGCGACGCCGTCCGCCACGGAGGCCACCGGCGCGCCCGCTCCCGCCGCGCTGACCGACTCGGAGCGGACCAAGCAGGAGCCGCTGCCGCCGCTCGACCTCCTGGCGCAGCTCACCAACACCCCGCCGCCGACCGAGACGCCGCTGCGCACGGTCGTCCGCCGCTTCAAGATCTGGACCCCGCTGGCGGTGCTGCTGGCGATCGTGTTCGTGGTGGCCCAGGCGGTGCGCCCGCTGCCCAACCCGACGCTCACCGTCGGCGACGCCAAGTCCTCGTTCACCTTCGAGGGGGGCAAGCTCACCATCCCGTGGCCCGCGCAGGGGCAGGCCGCGATCAAGGTGGTGGGCTCCGGGGACCTGGGGACGTTCGGCCCGCAGAAGCCGGTGCCGACCGCGAGCGTGGCCAAGATCATGACGGCCTACGTCATCCTCCGGGACCACCCGCTCAAGAAGGACGAGAAGGGCCCGAAGATCACGGTCGACGCCAAGGCGGTGGCCGAGGGCGGCTCCACGGACGAGTCCCGGATCGAGGGGCTGAAGGCCGGGCAGAAGTTCAGCGAGCAGGACATGCTCAAGATGCTGATGATCCCGTCCGGCAACAACATCGCCCGGCTGCTGGGCCGTTGGGACACCCAGTCCGACAACGAGACGGCGTTCGTCAAGAAGATGAACACGGCCGCCAAGGACCTGGGCATGAAGAACACCACCTACACCGACCCCAGTGGCCTGGATCCCAAGACCGTCAGCACCGCGGTCGACCAGCTCAAGCTGGCCGAGGCCGTGATGAAGTTCGACGCCTTCCGGCCGATCGTCGCCATGACCAACGCCGACATCCCGGGCCTGCCGGAGCGGATCAACAGCAACATCGACAACCTGCTGCTGGCAGGCCTGAGCATCAAGGGCATCAAGACCGGCTCCAGTACGGCGGCCGGCGGCGCGCTGTCCTGGGCGGCCTACAAGACCGTCGACGGCAAGGACCGGTTGATACTGGGCACGATGATGGACCAGCACTTCAAGGGGCTGGACCCCAACGGCTCCAACAGCCTCACCCTGGTCAAGAACAACAGCCAGAAGGTCATCGAGGCCGTGCGCGACGCGCTGACCTCGGCCACGGCGGTGAAGAAGGGCCAGGTCGTCGGGTACGTCGACGACGGTCTGAACGGGCGCACGCCGGTCGTCGCCACCAAGGACCTGAAGGCGGTCGGAGTCCCGGGCCAGAAGCTGGAGTTGAGCGTCGGCGACGGCGGCAAGACCGTCCCGCACACCGCGAAGGCCGGTACCGAGGTCGGGATGCTGACCGTCGGCAACGGCCAGAGCATGCAGAAGGTGCCGGTCGCCCTGCAGAAGGACCTCGTCGAGCCGGGCTTCGGCGCGAAGCTGGTCCGCATCGGGTGAGTGCCGCCGGGGGCTCCGGGCGGCCGGCCCGGAGCCCCCGGAGTACCCGGCCGCGCTGCCCGCGAGCCCACCCGGCCCACCACCTCATCCCCGGGCCGACACGGGCCCGTCCGCTGCTCGTGAGCCTGTCTTTCTGACTGTCTGTCCGTCCGTCCCGTGCGTGACCGGAGTCCGTCATCGACGTAGCGCAAGCACAGAAGACCTACGCGCCCGCCGTGGCCGTCCGCGGCGCGTGGCTGGCACACGGCGCGGTGGTGCTGGTGCCCTCCGGGCTGATGCTGTTTCTGGGCGCCTGGGGTATCCGCCGCCAGGACGCCGTCTGGCGGGACGAGGCCGTCACCTACGACATGGCGCACCGTGGCCTCGCCGAGCTGTGGCCCACGCTCCAGCAGGTCGATGTCGTCCACGGCCTCTACTACGCGCTGATGCACTGCTGGTTCCTGGTCTACGACGCCACCCTCGGCGATGCGCTCGGCGCCGTCATCGGCCTGCGGCTGCCGTCGGTGGCCGCGATGACGGCGGCCGCCGCGGGGGTCGCCCTGCTGGGGCAGCGCCTGGTCGGCCGGCGGGCGGGGCTGCTGGCGGGCCTGACCTTCGCGCTGATCCCCGTCGTGCAGCAGTACGCGCAGGAGGGCCGCTCGTACGCCACGGTCTGCGCGCTGGTCGTCTGGGCCGGCTATCTGCTCGTCCTGGCCGGCGCGCGCCCGCGCCGCCGGCTCTGGTTCGGCTACACGGCGCTGATGCTGTTCGCCTGTCTGCTGCACGAGTTCGCCTCGCTGGCGCTGCCCGCGCACGGCGCCGCGGTGGTCCTGGCCCGGCTGCCCCGTCGCGTCCTGCGCACCTGGCTGCTGTGCGCGGCGACCGTCCTCGGCTGCCTGGCGCCGCTCGCCGTCTTCAGCACCCGGCAGTCGGCGCAGATCAGCTGGCTCATGTGGCCCGACCCCGTCCAGCTGCTGACCTTCGCCGTGCTGGCGGTCGGCGGCCTGGCCTGCGCCCGCGTCCCGATCCGCTCCCGCGGTCCGATCGGCCTGCGCGCCGTGGGCATCCCGCTGCTGCTGCTCCCCACCCTCCTGCTGCTGCTCCTCTCCCACGTCGAACCGGCCTATGTGGACCGCTACGTCCTCTACTACGTCGTCGGGTTCGCGCTGCTGGCGGGCGCGGCGCTGGCCCGGCTGCTGCGGCCGGCCGGTGAACGGGGCCAGACCCGGGGCCGGCGGCTGCGCCGGACGCTGGCGGTGGCGCTGGTGGTGACGGCGCTGCTGCCCGTGGACGTCCATCTGCGCAGCCCGGACAGCCGGGTCGACGATGTCACCGCCGTCGCCCGGGAGGTGCGGGCGATGTCCGAGCCCGGCGACGGGCTGCTGTTCATGCCCGCCCGGCGGCGGATCTGGCGCGCGACCCAGCCGCACGACTTCCGGGGGCTGCGCGATCTCGCGCTGGCGCAGAGCCCGCGGGCCTCGCACACCCTCTACGGCACCGAGCGGTCCGGCGACGCGGTCCGCGCACGGATGCTGGCCGCCCGCCGGATCGTCGTCGCCAGCGACCCGGACGGGGCGACGGACGACGACAACGACCAGGAGCTGGCCAAACGGGCCACGCTGCACGACGCGTTCACGGTCTGCCGCAGCACGGAGGTCCGGGGCGCCCGGATCACGCTGTACGGGCGGCCGGGGACGTGCCAGGGAGGCGGGTAGCGGCGGCAGGAGGCCCGGGGCCCGTCGTGCGGGCCGGGCGGATCGCCGTCCGGGGCCCCGGCGGGCCGCTCTCCCGGGAGGGGCCGCGGGCGGTGCGGCCCCCCGGGCGGGCGCGGCGATGTACGCCGGAGTGGTCATCACTCCGGTGTCCGCCGCGAGTCTTCGGCGCCGATCGAAGGGCCTGCGGCCTACGGTGCCCGTATGAGTACCTCCCCGGAGTACGCCACCTTCCACTTCCACGCGCTGCACCACGCCGATCAGCCGCTGCTGCTGCCCAACGCCTGGGACGTCACCTCGGCCCTCGCGCTCGCCGGGGCCGGGTACGCGGCGGTCGGCACGACGAGCCTGGGCGTCGCCGCGGCGCTGGGCTGTCCGGACGGGGAGGCCCGCCCCGAGGTCCGGGAGGCGACGCTGGCCCTGGCGCGGCGGCTCTCGGGCCGACTGGCCTGCCCGTACACCGTCGACATCGAGGGGGGATTCGGCGGCGACGTCGGGCAAGTGGCCGATCTGGCGGGTGAGTTGGCGGAGGCCGGGGCCGCGGGGCTGAATCTGGAGGACGGGCTTCCGGGCGGCGGGGGTCTGCAGGACCCGGTCCGCCAGGCGGAGTTGATCAGCGCGCTGAAGGAGCGTGCGCCGGGCCTGTTCCTCAACGCCCGGGTCGACACCCACTGGCTGGTGGACGCCCCGCCGCCGCTGTCGGCGACGCTCGCCCGGGCCGAGAGCTATCTCGCGGCGGGCGCGGACGGCATCTTCGTGCCGGGGGTCACCGCCGACGAGGACGTGTCGGTGCTGGCCGCCGAGATCCCCGCCCCGCTGAACATCCTCTTCGCGCCGGGGCGGCACACCGTCAGCCGTCTGGGGGAGCTGGGGGTGCGCCGCATCAGCACCGGCTCACTGCTCTTCCGCACGGCCCTGCAGGCCACCCTCACGGCGGCGGACGCCCTGCGGACGGCCCGGCGCCCGGAGGACGCGGTGGGCGAGGCGATGGGGTACCAGGAGGTGCAGCGCCTGGTGGGGGAGGAGTAGCCCGCGGGGAGGCGGGGGCTCCGGGTGTGCTGGGGCGGCGGCTCAGGCCTGCCGGCCCCGGGTTCCGCCGCGACGGCGGTGCAGGGCGGTGGCGGCGCCGGCCACGCCGAGCGCGCCCACGCCGCCGAGCAGACCCGCCTTGGGCAGATGGCCGGCCTTCTCGGCCAGCCCGGCCAGCCCGTTGTCGGGCAGCATGATCGAGGTCCGGCTCTCCGTGGGTGCGGTGGAGTCGGCGGCGGAGGCGGCGCCCGCGGGAAGCAGCAGGACGGCCAGCGCGCCGGTCGCGACGGCGGCGGTACGGATCATGGAGCGGTACTGGGCCCGCATGGGTACTCCTCGTCGTGGGCAGCTCGCGGCCGCCCTGGGGGCAGGTACAGGGAGCACGGTACGGAGCGTCCTTAACGGCAATCCGTAGGTTGTGTAACAGTCGGCAAGATCTCTGGGATCGGTCCTGTGAAGACCTCGCCCGTTCGGCCCAGTCGACGGCCGCAAAAGCCCCGGGGAGCCACGCAATGGCCGATCCGGAGATTCCGCTCGACGCCACCTTGGATAGCGTGATGCAGGGCTACGTCCGCATATCCGATGAATTGCCGCTGCGGTGATCGTCCGGGCGCCCGGTCCGGTGCGGCAGGGCGGCGGTGTGGTGAGGCGGCGAGACGGCGAAGGCGGTGGCGACGAGATGCGACGGCTGCGAGCACGCACGGCGCCGGCCTCCCGCCCCGGGGCCGCCCCGACCCCGCGCACCGTCGCCGCGGCCGCCGTCGCCGCCCTCGCCCTCGTCACCGGCTGCACGAACCTGGAGGGACTGCAGAGCGAGGGGCGCGCCAGGGACGTGGACGCGCCGCTGGTGCTGTGGCCCGGCTACTCGCCCGCCCCGCCCAGCCGCAACGAGAATCCGGCGGTACTGGTGCCCGTCCCCGGCGTCCCGCGGATCCCGGGCGGCAGCATGGCCGCCGCGAACCCGCTCGCCGTCCTGGACGCGGACATCGCCGCGCAGGGCCGGACCCCGCCCGCCCCGAGCGCGGTCCGCCCTCCGGTGCTGCACGACCTCACGGACGACGGCAAGCCCGATCTGCTGATGGCCGTCAACCTCGGCCCGCGCAGCAGCGAACTGCGGGTCTACGCCGTCCGCAAGACGGTGGTGACCCGGATCCTCGTGCTGCGCGGGGTCCTGGCCGGGGTCGAGCTGGCGGCGGGTCATCTCGCGGTCCGCGAGCCCACCAAGGACCCGCGCTACGTCAGCGTCACCGACTACGTCTGGGACGGCCACGAGATGGACCTGTGGAACCTCACCCTCGACGACGCCCGCACCCCGCAGACCCCGCAGGCCGTCGGCGGCAGCCCGTGAGGCCGCCGGCGGTCTCCCTCCGCTGGAAGATCGCGCTGACCGTGATGGCGGTGAGCTGCGCGGTCGCCGCCGTCCTCGGGGTGCTCGTGCACAACGCGGTGGCCCGTCAGACGGTCGGCCAGGTACGCAAGGAGGCCCGCGCGAACCTGGACACCGCCCTGAACCTGTTCGAGTACGGCACCTCCCGTGAGGGACTCAACTCGCTGCTCGACCCGCCCGAACTGCCCGCGCCGCTGCGCCGGCTGGCGCGCTCCGGCCGGCACGGCACCATGGTCGGGAGCTACCACGGCCGCTCCGTCATGTGGGCGGCGGCGCCGGCCGACGGCCAGGTCATGGCCGTGTGGACGCCCTACGGCACGGTCCACCGCTCGCTGGACAACTTCGACACCGCCATCCTCGGCTCGGCCGTGCTCGCCGCCACGACCGTCGCCCTGGCCGGGCTGTTCCTGGCGCAGCGCATCAGCCGGCGGCTGGGCACCACCGCGGCGGTCGCCCGCCGGATCACCGCGGGGGACCTGGACGCCCGGGTCGGCGACGGAGCCGACCGGGGGCCGGGCGGCCGGGCGGGCCAGGACGAGGTGGCGGCGGTGGCGGCCGCGCTGGACTCGGTGGCCGGCTCGCTGCAGAGCCGTCTGCAGGCCGAGCAGCGCTTCACCGCCGATGTCGCGCACGAGCTGCGCACGCCGCTGACCGGCATCCTCGCCTCGGCCGAGCTGCTGCCGGAGGGCCGCCCCAAGGAAATGATCAACGACCGGCTGCGGGCGCTGCGCCGGCTCACCGAGGACCTGCTGGAGATCTCCCGGCTCGACTCGGGCGCCGAGCACGCGGACCTCTCCGCCTACGACCTGGGGGACCTGGTCCGCCGCTGTGTCGCCGCCACCGCCCTCGACACCGAGGTACGGATCGCCGCCGACGCGGTCGTGGAGACCGACCGGCGCCGCCTGGACCGCATCCTGGCCAACCTCGTCATCAACGCCCACCGGCACGGCCGGGCCCCGGTCGTCGTCACCGTGGACGCCGCGGCCGGGCCTCGGCCCACCATCGAGGTACGCGATCACGGGCCCGGCTACCCGGCCGACCTGCTGCACCACGGCCCGCAGCGCTTCCGCACCGACGCCCCGGGCCGCGGCCGGGGGCACGGGCTGGGCCTGACCATCGCCGTCGGCCACTCCGCCGTGCTGGGCATCGACGTCCGCTTCACCAACGCCCCCGACGGCGGCGCCCGCACCCTGCTGCGGCTGCCGCGGAGCGCCGTCGTCGAATGAGGTCACGCCACCGGGGACGGTGGCGCGTCACTGGTCGATCCTCACCAGTCGATGTCGTCCGGCGGCTCCGGGAGGTCCTCGTCCTCGGGCTCGGGGGGCAGGTGGGCGCTGGCGGTGCCGGTGCCGGCGGGGGCCGTGGTGGCCCGGGGGGCCTCGGGGGCCTCGGTGGGCGGCGTGGCGCCGGCGGGGGCGCCCCCGCCGTCCTCGGCGCCCTCGTGCGGGTCCCGGCCCGCCAGGACCTCCAGGATCTGCGCGCCGTACTTCGCGAGCTTGTTCTCGCCGACGCCGTTGACCGAGCCCAGCTCGGCCGTCGTCGCGGGCCGGAGGGTGGCGATCTCCCGCAGCGTCGCGTCGTGGAAGATCACATACGCCGGGACGCCCTGCTCCTTGGCCGTGGCGCCCCGCCAGCCGCGCAGCGCCTCGAAGGCCGCCGCCGCCTCCGCCGGCAGATCCACCGGCGCCGCCCGCTTGCCCTTCGCCTTCGCCCGGGCCGCCCGCGCCGGCTTCTCCGGCTCCCGGCGCATCGGCACCTCACGCCGGCCGCCCAGCACCTCGGCGCTGGCCTCCGTGAGCACCAGCGTGCCGTAGTCACCCTCGACGGCCAGCAGCCCCTGGGCCAGCAACTGCCGTACGACGCCGCGCCATTCGGCTTCCTTGAGGTCGTCGCCCACTCCGAACACGCTCAGGCCGTCGTGGTCGAACTGGATGACCTTGGCGGTCTTCTTGCCCTGGAGGATGTCGATGATCTGGCCGGCGCCGAACTTCTGCCCGCGCTCCCGCTTCAGCCGGACGATCGTGGACAGCAGCTTCTGCGCGGCCACCGTGCCGTCCCAGGTCTGCGGCGGGGCCAGGCAGGTGTCGCAGTTGCCGCAGGCGGTGCTCTCCTGCCCGAAGTAGGCCAGCAGACGCACCCGGCGGCACTCCACCGTCTCGCACAGCGCCAGCATCGCGTCGAGGTGGGCCGACAGCCGCCGCCGGTGCGCCTCGTCCCCCTCGGAGCCGTCGATCATCTTCCGCTGCTGGACCACGTCCTGCAGCCCGTAGGCCAGCCAGGCCGTGGACGGCTGGCCGTCGCGCCCGGCGCGCCCGGTCTCCTGGTAGTAGCCCTCCACCGACTTGGGCAGGTCCAGATGCGCCACGAACCGCACGTCCGGTTTGTCGATGCCCATGCCGAAGGCGATCGTGGCGACCACGACCAGCCCGTCCTCGCGCAGGAACCGGGACTGGTGCGCGGCACGGGTACGGGGGTCGAGGCCCGCGTGATACGGCACCGCGGCGATGCCGTTGTCCACCAGGAACTGCGCGGTCTTCTCCACCGAGGCCCGCGACAGGCAGTAGACGATGCCCGCGTCGCCGGCGTGCTCGCTGCGCAGCAGCTCCAGGAGCTGCTTCTTGGGCTCGCTCTTCGCCGCGATCCGGTACTGGATGTTCGGCCGGTCGAAGCTCGCCACGAAATGGCGGGCCTTGTCCATCCGCAGCCGGGAGCTGATCTCCGTGTGGGTGGCCTCGGTCGCGGTGGCGGTCAGGGCGATCCGCGGTACCTCGGGCCAGCGCTCGTGCAGCATCGACAGCGCCAGGTAGTCCGGCCGGAAGTCATGGCCCCACTGGGCGACGCAGTGTGCCTCGTCGATGGCGAAGAGTGAGATCTTTCCGCGGTCCAGCAGGCCGAGCGTCTGCTCGACCCGCAGCCGCTCGGGCGCCAGATACAGCAGATCCAGCTCCCCGGACAGGAACTCCGCCTCGACCAGCCGCCGCTCGTCCAGATCCTGGGTCGAATTGAGGAATCCGGCCCGCACGCCGAGCGCCCGCAGGGCGTCGACCTGGTCCTGCATCAAGGCGATCAGCGGCGAGATCACCACGCCCACGCCGCCCCTGACCAGGGAGGGGATCTGGTAGCACAGCGATTTTCCGCCGCCTGTCGGCATCAGGACGACCGCGTCCCCGCCCCCTGTGACGTGCTCGATGATCTCCTGCTGACTGCCGCGGAACGCCTCATAGCCGAACACCCGGCGCAGCACCTGCACCGCCTCGCTTGCCTCCGAAGCGCCTTCCACATCCATGTCCACGACCACTTCCACGTCCGCCAGAGCCATTCCGAAAGCCTACGAGCTTCGAGGGGGTCGCCGTAGCCCCTGTGGACAACCGGCCCCGGCAGCCGGCACCGGCCCGGCCTGCGGCGCTGCCACGGAGTCGGTATGGGAATGGCCAGGCCCACCGAACAAAGCGGGCAATACGCCGCTCGGTGGGCAATGCGCCGCTCGGTTGTGTCGCTCTCACCTGCCTAACCGACCGATGAGGCAAACGGATGAGGCAAATAAGCGCAAGCGAAGCTCGCCTGGATGACTGCCGTACCAGGAACGTGGCCGGCCTGGTCGAACTTCCACGTGCAGCAACGCGAAAGCTGAGCCCCAGGACGCTCAACGCGAGGCCATCAGCCACATGGACCGGCTGCTCAAGAGGAGCCCAGACCGCGGTTGGCCCTCGCCGTTGATGTCATGTCTGGATGTCAAAGGCCCCCAACCATGCACGGTTGGGGGCCTTTTCCACCGGTGCCCCCGGCAGGATTCGAACCTGCGACACCCGCTTTAGGAGAGCGGTGCTCTATCCCCTGAGCTACGGAGGCAAGGGCCTAGACCCCTGACAGGGTAGCCGATGGGTGCGCTGGAGGTTGCTTCTGTTGGGGGAGGTCGGTGGGCGCGCCTTGGGAGGGGCTGGGGGTGAGTGGGGGAGGGGGTGCCGGGGTGGGCGTGGTGCCGGGCTGGGGTAAGTGGCGCCGGGGGCAGGTTGGTTGAGTTCTGGTGTGCCGATGGCGGTGGCCGGTTGGGCGGCCGCCGCCCTCGGTGTGTGCCTGCGGTTGCGCCCGTGGGGCGCGGGGTGTGCGTTCCGGGTCAGCCGCCGATGTGCCAGCTGAGGGTGCCGTCCGTGGTGGTGAGGAGGGCCAGGAGGAGGAGGTCGGCGGCGCCGAGGGTGAGGCCCAGGAGGGCGCGGCCGCGGCGGGTGGTGCCGCGGGCCAGGGCCAGGGCGCCGAGGACCAGGGCGCAGGGGCCGAGGAGGAGGTTGAGGACCAGGGTGCCGAGCAGGCCGAGGATGAAGGAGGTCACGGCCATGCCGTCCGCGTGGGAGCGGGGGCGGGAGGCGGGCCGGTGCGGGGCCTGGGGCACGGCGGCCGGGGTGGACGGAAGCGTCCGGGCGGCTTCGCTGAGCGTGGTCATCGGGAGGTCACCTCGTGCTGGTGGCGGCGTTCGCGGAGGAAGAAGACGAGCAGCCAGCCGGCGATGACGGCGGCCGCGACGAGGGTGACGGGGAGGGGGAGGTGTGCCGCGGTGCCCAGCAGGATCCCCATCAGGAGGAGGGCTGCGACGAGGAAGAGCATGATCTTCCTTTCCGGTTCCAGAGGACAGTTGTTCACTCAGTTCCCTCAGTCTACGACCGTCCAGGAGTGGAGTAGTTCGGAGAACGGTTGTTTACTGGATGACATGAGTCACAGTCTTGGAGTGCGGCAGGCCCAGAAACAGAAGACCCGTCAGGCGCTGCTCGACGCGGCGCTGGGGCTGCTGGAGGAGCAGAGCCTGAGCAGCCTGGGGCTGCGTGAGGTGACGCGGGTGGTGGGGATCGCCCCGACCGCGTTCTACCGGCACTTCCGCGACATGGGGGAGCTGGGTGTCGCGCTGGTCGAGGAGGCGCTGGGGAGCCTGCACGTGATGGTGCGCGCGATCCTCGCCGAGCAGGACGGGGCCGAGGAGCGGATCGACCGGACGGTCGCGGTCGTCGAGCAGCACGTGCGCCGGTATCCGCTGCACATCCGGTTCGTGGCGCGGGAGCGGCACGGTGGCGTACGGGCCGTTCGGCAGGCCATCGCGGGGGAGCTGGACCGGTTCGCGGAGGAGGTCGCGGCGGCGCTGAAGACGCAGCCGGTGTCGGAGGGCTGGTGCGATGACGACGTGCGGATGCTGGCGGAGCTGTATGTGGACCGGCTGGTGATGACGGCCGCGGCGCTGCTCGACGCCGAGGCGGACGGCGTGGAGGGTGCGGCCGGGCGGGTGGTGCGGGGGGCCCGCCGGCAGTTGCGGCTGATCAGCATCGGTCGGCGGCACTGGCGGGAGGAGCGGTCGGGGGATCGGTGAGAAGGCCGGTACGGGGGCGGCCCGGCGGAGTGTGGTGTGCGGTGGGGCGTCAGTCGCGGGCCGGGGTGACGCGTACGCGGTAGGTCCCGTCCGGGTTCTGCGTGAGGACGGTGACGGCCGCGCCGCTGGCGCGGTCGGTGAAGGTCTCGCCGGGGCCGAAGGTCGCGTCGGTCAGTTCCGGGTCGACGTATTTGTTGTCCCGGTAGCAGCCGCCGCTGTGCGGGGTGGCGTCCACGATGCGCAGCGGGCCGCGGCCCGAGGGGACGTGGGTGGCGACGCGGTAGATGAGGACGCCCGGCCGGCAGACGGCCGGGTCGAGCAGGCCGCGGATGCGGGCCTCGACGACCAGGGCGGTGCGGGGGGAGGTCGGGATGACGACGATCTTGGTGCCGCCGGGGGTGGAGAGGGGCGTGAGGGTGTGTTCGCCCGGCGTCCCGTGGCGGGGCGCGCAGTGCACCTGCCCGGCGGAGAGCCAGCCGAGCTTCCATTTGTGCCAGCCGACGAAGTCGTTGCTCGGCCCCCAGTCCTCGTCCATCGGATCCCAGTGGCCCACGGGGGGCGAGTCGTCGCGGTCGTCGGTGTAGTAGAGGTCGGGCAGGCCGAAGCTGTGGGCGTTCTCGTGGTTGAGGACGCGGAAGGCGCTCGCCCCGGTCTGCCGGCTCCAGATGAAGGACGCGTTCCGGAACGGCACCCCGTCGGAGGTCCGCAGCCCCATGTCGCCACCGCTGAAGGTGACCGACAGGACCGTACGGGTCGCGGGCGGCCCCGCGTTGGGGGTGGCGATGACGTTGATGACGTCGTAGTTGCGGAAGTCGACGAGCGGGTCGACGGCGCGGACCAGCTCCCGGGACAGGGCGTGGTAGCCGCCGTCCGAGGCCGGGTCGAAGCTGGCGCCCCGTCCGATGCCGTACGCCGCGAGCGGCCGTGACATCCGGATCCACCGGTACAGCGGCATGGGGCGGTAGGTCAGCCTGCCGTAGGAACTGATGCGGAAATACTCCGTCGCGGCAGGGAAGAACTCGGCGAAGCGAGCCTGGGGGGAGAGGGTCGCGTGCGCGTCCGGGAAGTCGATGAAGAGGGTGAGCGCCCGTACGGGACCGGACGATCGGGCGAAACCTGTCGGGGTCTCCGCGGATTCCGCGACGTCGTCGCTGATGCCGCGCAGGGCACACGGGCCACTCGGCGAGACGCCGGGACCGGTGGGTATGGCCACGGCGCTGGGCGGTGAGCCCAGGGCTATCGCCGCGGCTGCGGTGACCGCTCCTGCGGCCAGAACCGCGGAAACCTTGTGCTTCATACCGATCACCTTGTGTCGCCGGGTGATCGCTCGCGCGCGGGATTACGTCAACCGGAGTCATGGCGGGGCCGGACGGGTCGGTCGGTGTGGAGGGCGGGCCGGGAGGGGTGGTGCGGGTGGGGCGGGGAGGCGGTCCGGGCCGGTCCCGGTGAGCTGGGGTGGGGACGTGGCGGGGGTGTGGTCCAGGTCACGTCGGGGTGTGAAATATCCGGGGAGGGGTTCCCCGTTTAACCAGGCGTCCGGATGAAGCGGGGGGCAAACCCCCGGTTTCGGTCCGGTCAGCCGGTCAAGCCGGCCGCCCGAACGTCCGAGACCTGCGTGGTCAAGAGACGTGTCGAGAGACGTGCTGAGAGATGAGACGAGAGGAGTGAGCCGCCGTGGCCGCCACCACTGCTGGGGCGAAGTCCGCGACAGAGGGGCAGCAGCCCCGTTTGCGGGCCGATGCCCTGCGCAACCGGGAGCGGATCATCGCGGCCGCCCGCGAGACGATGGTCGAGTTCGGGGCCGAGGTCCCGCTCGATGAAATCGCTCGACGCGCGGGTGTCGGTAATGCGACGCTCTATCGTCACTTCGCGGATCGCCTGGAGTTGATCCACCACGTCACGCTGTCCGTCATGTCCCGCACCGCGGACCAGGCGGAGAGCGCCCTTGCCGAGGAGTCCGATGCTTTCCAAGCGCTGAGGCGCTTCGTGCACGCCGCAGTGGAGGAGCGGATCGGGGCGCTGTGCCCCCTGCTCTCCGACGGCGTGGACCGCGACCACCCCGACCTGCTCGCCGCGGGTGATCGTCTGGAGGCGGCCATCGAGGCCGTCATGGGCGCCGCACGCGACAGCGGTCAGCTGCGCGAGGACCTCGCCGTCGGCGATCTGATGGTCGCGCTGACCCAGCTGACCAGGCCGTTGCCGAGCAGTGGCTGCATGGACTTCGACAAGTTCGTGCACCGGCATCTGCAGCTGTTCCTGGACGGTCTGCAGGCGCCCGCCCGTTCCGTGCTTCCCGGGTCCGCGGCGACCTTGGAAGACCTCCGGCGCCGCTCGTAGCCCGGCCCACACGCCGTCACACCTCCCACGTCCCGCCCGTCCCACCGCCCCACCGGCCCGCTCGTCCGTCCACTCCTACGTCCCGTTCCGCGTTCGTGCGTCCCTGCGTCCTGACGGCCGCCCGGTGCGCCGCCCACGCGCTTGCTCTTGTTCGCTCACCGCACCACTAGGTGGATCCCGTCATGCCTGAAACGCCCGCATACGTCGACCCCCGGCGCTGGAAAGCGCTGATATTCATCGCGCTGGCCCAGCTGATGGTCGTGCTCGACGCGACCATCGTGAACATCGCGCTGCCCTCCGCCCAGCACGACCTCGGCATCACCGACGCCAACCGGCAGTGGGTGATCACCGCCTACGCGCTGGCGTTCGGCGGGCTGCTGCTGTTCGGCGGGCGCATCGCCGACCTGTGGGGACGCAAGCGGACCTTCGTCACCGGACTCATCGGCTTCGCCGTCGCCTCCGGGCTCGGCGGGGCCGCCGCCGATCAGGCCATGCTGATGGGCGCGCGGGCACTGCAGGGCGTCTTCGGCGCGCTGCTGGCGCCGGCCGCGCTGTCCCTGCTGGCCGTGACCTTCACCGAGGCCAAGGAGCGCGCCAAGGCGTTCGGCATCTTCGGCGCGATCGCGGGCGGCGGCGGCGCCGTGGGCCTGATCCTCGGCGGGGTGCTGACCGAGTACATGAACTGGCGCTGGACGTTCTTCGTGAACATCCCGTTCGCGGTGATCGCCGCGACCGGTGCCCTGCTGGTCATCCGGGAGCCCGCGGAGAGCCGCAACACCTCCCGGCTGGACGTTCCCGGCGTCATCCTGGCCACCCTCGGCCTGGTCTCGCTGGTCTACGGCTTCACCCGCGCCGAGTCCGACGGCTGGCTGGCCGCCCCGACGCTCGGCCTGTTCGCCGCGGCCGTCGTGCTGCTCCTGACGTTCGTGCTGGTCGAGGCCAAGGTGAAGGCGCCGCTGCTGCCCCTGCGGGTGGTCGCGGACCGCAACCGCGCCGGCATCTACGCCTCGCTGGGCCTGGCCGTGATCGGCATGTTCGGTCTGTTCCTCTTCCTGACCTACTACCTCCAGATCGTGAAGGGCTACACCCCGGTGACGACCGGTCTGGCGTTCCTCCCGATGATCGTCGGCATGATCACCGGCTCGACGCAGATCGGCGCCCGGCTGATGACCCGCGTCCGGCCGCGGCTGCTGATGGCGCCCGGCTTCACGGTCGCCGCGCTCGGCATGCTGGTGCTGACCCAGATCGACCTGGACACGTCCTACCCCGCGCTGATCCTGCCCGGCTTCCTGCTGATGGGCCTCGGCATGGGTACGGCGTTCATGCCGGCCATGTCGCTGGCCACGCACGGTGTCCAGCCGCGCGACGCCGGTGTCGCCTCCGCGATGGTCAACACCTCGCAGCAGGTGGGCGGCGCGATCGGTACGGCCCTGCTGAACACCATCGCGGCCAGTGCCACCACCGCGTACGCCACCTCGCACGCGGCCGGTGCCCGCTCGCTCGACCTGCTCAAGCTCCAGGCGATGGTGCACGGCTACACCACCGCGATCTGGTGGGCGGTCGGCATCCTGGCCCTGGCGGGTGTGATCGCCTTCACCTTCATCAACGCCGGGCGTCCCGGCGGCGGTTCGCCGATGGCCTCGTCGCAGGACGGCGAGGGCGTGGCGCCGGGCAAGGACGAGGTGCCGATTCCGGTGATGGCGCACTGATCCCGTAGGGGGCGGGACGGCGTACCGGGTGCGGTGGGCCCATAGGAATGGGGTGGTCCGGTCGGGGGCGTTCGCAGCCCCGATGTCCCCGGCCGTGCACTCTTACCGCATTCCTACCTTGCTCCTACGTCAGTGGGGTCGTCCCGTTCGCGTACGGAGCCGTCCCGGGCCGGAGTGCCTCCGCGCCGCCCCACACGTGCCGGCCTCTTCCGGCTCCGCCGACTCGTCAGCGGAGCCAGGGGAGGTCGGCGCCTTTCGGTTGCAGCCCCTCGGTCATGACCTGGCAGATCTCGGCCAGTTGCGCGACCTGCTCGGGGGAGAGCCGATCGAAGATCGCGGCGCGTACGGCTGCGACATGACCCGGGGCGGCCTTCTCCAGGACCCGCATCCCCTCGTCCGTGAGGTGGGCGTTCTGGCCCCGTTTGTCGGACGAGCAGTTCTCCCGCCGCACCCAGCCGTTGCGTTCCAGGCGGGCGATCGCGTGGGAGAGGCGGGAGCGGGTGATCTTGGCGTTCTGGGCCAGCTCGGTCATCCGCATCCGGCGGCGGGGTGCGCGGGAGAGCTGGACGAGCAGCCCGTAGTAGACGTGCGGCATTCCGGCGTCGCGCTGCAGCTGGCGGTCGAGGTGGTCCTCCAGGAGCGTGGTGGCGTGGAGGTAGCACTGCCAGGCGTATTGCTCCTCGTCGCTGAGCCAGTGCGGCTCGGCTGCGGCTTCGCTGCTCATAGCATCCACTCTCTCACCACTCGGAGAGCTATTTAAGATTTAACAACATCGTATGGGGATTTCCGCGGCGATCGAACGGCCCGGCTGCGCCCCGGCGTTTGATCACTCCCGACGACTGATCATTGCCGATGCCTGAATGTTCACGCGTATCGGTCTACTGCCCAGTGTGACGCCGGAAAGCGGCGATGGCCGTAGTGCCCGGCGCGCTTTCTCACCCTGCTGCCCTGGCTTCGCGATTCCGGGCACCGTACGCGGCCGTTCGGATGCGGAACGTGTCCGGGCGAGTGCGTCTCGTGGCGGTGCGGCAGCTCGGCGGGGCGGTGCGATCCGGTCGTGCCGGGCGAGGGGTGCGGCTGAACGAGCGCCCGCCGAGGGGGAGTTCGGGAGTCCTCAACTTGCCCTTTTCGGCGGTTGGTTGAGCCCGGTTGGCCGTCGTCGTCGGCGTCCGGTGCGGTTCGAGGCGGAGGTGGTGCCACGCAGGCCTGCGACGTCGACGATCCCTATCCGGTGCCGGTCGGCCGGGCGCCGGGGTGGCCGCCGGTCACGCTCCGCAGGGCGGCGGACGACGCGGCGCTCCTGCGCGGGGAGTGCCTGGGGGAGGCGGCGGGGGTGGCCTCGGTGGCTCAGTGGGTGGCGACCGGGAGGCTGTGACGGCGGTGGGACCCGCGGGTCTTGTGGGGGCGGTGTTCGCCGTGCGGCTCGCGGACGCGGTGGGTGCGGAAGACGTAGAGCGAGACGACGAACATCACCGCGCCCATGGTGAACCCGAAGGCGCACGACTTGAGGATGGCTTCCCCGCCGAGGCTGTAGCACCAGCCCAGCGAGCCGCCGAAGAGCACTCCGTAGGCGATCGCCCGGGTCTCGGTGAGCAGGGACGACTGGAAGTGGGCCACCACCAGCCCGAGCGCACCGGAGACCACGAACGCGGCCAGCCCGTACAGCATGGCCGGGCCGCCCTTGGTGCCGTCGGTGTGGGTGCGGAAGATCGTGAAGAGGCCGAAGGCGAGTGCCGTGATGATCGGCAGCGCCACCTTCGCCGGGATGCGCCCGGCCATCCCCGCCATCCCGGCCCGTCCCGGGGCCCGTAGTGGGGAGCCGGTCCGGCCGGTGGCCTGGGGCGTCGCGCCGTGTTCGGTCTCCACGGTGCCGTGCGAGCGGGCGGCCCGTGCGCCGTGCCGCCGAGCGATCCGGTCCATGACGGGCTCCTCTCGGTCGCCCCCGCAGCCTTCCTGTCCAGGCGACACCCGGGGGGCGTCCCCGTCAACCGGAGCGGCGGGTGGCCCCACGGGCCTCGTGCGCCGGTGACCGGCGCTCCGCCCGGTTCGGTCCAGGTCCTTCTGGTGCCAGGCCACGTCCCAGTAGCGGCCGAACTTGCGGCCCACCTCCGTGTACGTGCCGAGGTGCCGGAAGCCGAAACGGGTGTGGAGGGCGGTGGAGGCCGCGTTCGGCCGGGTGATCCCGGCATAGGCGCGGTGGACGTCCTCACCGGCCAGCGCCTCGAACAGGGCCTCGTACAGCAGCGTGCCGATGCCGCGGCCGACGGCGTGCGGCGCGCAGTGGACGGTGACCTCGACGGAGGGGGCGTAGGCGGCCTTCGGACGGAACGCGCTGCTGGTGGCGTAACCGAGCAGGGCGTCTCCCGGGGGTCCGCCGCCGGTGGCCGCGAGGTCGCCGCGGGAGCCGTCCGGGGGCCCGTTGTGTGGGTTTTTCGTCCGTTCTGTCGGCTCCTGGGCAACCAGAAGCCGGTGCGGGCCGTCTTGGGGGTGGGAGAGCAACCACGGACGGCGCTGTTCGGGGGTGAAGGGTTCCGTGTCGAACGTGATGCAGGTCTCGCGGATGTAGTGATGGTAAAGATCGGTAAGGGCCGGAAGGTCCGCCTCGGTGCCCGCTCTGACCTGCGCTTCCCCTTGTCCCCACGGCATGTGGCCTCCCTGGATGGCCCCGCAGGGTACTGCATGATCAGAAAAATAGCGGGGCTCGGTGGGAATTCTGTCCGGATTCCAGCCGTTGTTTCCTTCGGACGGGCCGCTCGGCAAGCATCGGCCTTCGATGGACGATCCGGTCCGCCCCACCGTCCCGCGACCGACTCATCGCAAAGGGAGCACACGCATGGCAACCCGTGCCGTCGCCCGGCGTCAGGACAGCACCAGCGCTTCTGACGGGGCCCACAGTGTTCGCGCAATAGGCGGGGAGATCGCCGACCGCGACCTGGTCGGCATGTACCTCGACGAGATCGCGCGTACGCCACTCCTCGACGCCGCCAAGGAGGTCGAGCTGTCCCAGACCATCGAGGCGGGTGTCTACGCCCAGCAGATCCTCGACGGCGAGGTCACCGACGGCAATGCCGCAGGTGCCGGCCCCGAGGAGCTGGAGGCGCTGGTCGGGGAGAGCGCCAAGGCCAAGGACGTCTTCATCCGCTCCAACCTCCGGCTGGTGGTCGCGGTGGCCCGCCGCTACCCGCGTGCCGGACTGCCCCTGCTCGATCTGATCCAGGAGGGCAACGCCGGCCTGGTGCGTGCCGTGGAGAAGTTCGACTACGCCAAGGGCTTCAAGTTCTCGACGTATGCGACGTGGTGGATCCGCCAGGCCATCACCCGGTCCATCGCCGATCAGTCGCGCACGATCCGGCTGCCCGTGCACCTCGTGGAGGAGCTGGGCCGGATACGCCGGGTGCAGCGCGAGTTCAACCGTGAGAACGGCCGTGACCCGGAGCCGGCGGAGGTCGCCGGCGAGCTGGGCTCCACTCCCGCCCGTGTCACCGATGTCCTCGACTGGGCGCGCGACCCGGTCAGCCTCAACATGTCGGTGGACGACGACGGCGACACCCAGTTCGGCGATCTGCTGGAGGACACCTCCGCGGCCTCGCCCGAGCAGTCCGTCCTGACGCTGCTGCGCAGCGAGGAGCTGGAGGACCTGATAGACCGGCTCGACCACCGCACCGCCTCGATCATCAAGGCCCGCTACGGCATCGAGGACGGCCGCGAGCGCACCCTGACCGAAGTCGGCAAGCAGCACGGCCTGACCCGCGAGCGGATCCGCCAGATAGAGAAGCACGCGCTGCTGGAGCTGAAGCGGATGGCGCGCGACACCGGCTTCGACGCGGCCGCGTAACCGAAGGCCGAGCAAGCCCGCCCGGGCAGGTCGGCCCACTGAAGGATGAGCCCCGGTGCCGTCTCGGCGTCGGGGCTCGTACACGTGCGTCGACGGGATGTGCCCCGACCCGGAGCGGAAGAGCGACGAAAAGGCGGTGGCCGGCCCCCCCCGGGGAGCCGGCCACCGCCTTTCGTGTGTGCGCCGCCGTCAGGCCGCGCTGCCCGCCTGCCACTCGGACCAGGACATGTTCCAGCCGTTGAGGCCGTTGTCCGGCTTGACGGTCTGGTCCTTGGAGTTCTTGACGATGACGACGTCGCCGATCAGGGACTCGTTGAAGAACCACTTGCCGGGGGTGTCACCGCCGCCGCCCTTCTGGTCGCGCAGGCCGACGCAGCCGTGGCTGGTGCCGGAGTTGCCGAACACCGACGGGGAGCCCCAGTAGTTGCCGTGGATGAAGGTGCCGGAGGCCGACAGCCGCATGGCGTGCGGAACATCCTTGATGTCGTACTCGCCCTTGCCGTCCGAGTTCTTGAAGCCGACGGTCGAGCCGTCCATCCGGGTCTGCTCGAACTTCTCCGAGATGACCATCTGGCCGTTGTAGGTCGGGTGCTCGGGGCTGCCGCCGGAGATCGGGATGGTCTTGTAGGTCTTGCCGTCGCGCTTGACGGTCATCTGCTGGGTGTTCATGTCGACGGTGGAGACCTGGGAGCGGCCGATGGTGAAGGAGACCGTCTTGGACTGGACGCCGGAGATGCCCTGGCCGCCCTTGACCCCGTCCAGGTCGATCTTCATGGTGACCTTGGAGCCGGCCTTCCAGTAGTCCTCGGGCCGGAAGTCCAGGCGCTGGGAGCCGAACCAGTGGCCGACGACCTTCTGGCCGCTGCTGGAGGTCACCGTGATGTGGGACTGGACGTCCTTCTTGTTGGTGATCGCCTTGTCGAAGTTGAACGACACCGGCATGCCCACGCCGACGGTCTTGCCGTCGTCGGGCGTGTAGGAGCCGATGAAGCTGTTGGCGTTGGAGACCGTCGTGAACGACGAGTTCTCGGTGGCCGTGCGCCCCTTGGAGTCCTTGGCCTTCGCCGCGATCCGGTACTTGGTGCCACGCTCCAGCTGCACCCCCGGCTTCCAGGAGGAGCCGTCGGGCGATATGGCGCCGGCGACGTCCTTGCCGTTCGCGTCGGTGAGCTTCACCTCGGTCAACTTGCCGCCGGTGACCTTCACCCCGGTCTCGTTGATGCTGGCGTTGGTGGCGCCGTCGTCCGACGAGATCTTGATCTTGGCGTCGGAGGCGTTCTTGGCGGCCGCGGCGTCGGCCGCGGCCTGGCCGTTCTTGCCGTCGTCATTGCCCCCGGCCGAGGCGTCCCCACCGCAGGCGGACAGGGACAGTGCCCCTGCCGCGAACAGGGCCGTCACGGCGAGCGTGCGGCGCATCCGGCGGTGCCGGCGCGGCGTACCGGGCGCCGGCTGCTCGTCCGACAGGAGCAGCTGGTGCGGGGTGCGGGACCGAGCGGGCGCGGGGTTGTCCGGCGTTGTCACGAGCTGCTCCATACAGGGGGGTTGTGGTTCCGTGCTGATAAACAGCACGAGCGGGCGGATTTGGTTGCGGGTGCGGCCTGCTTGTGAGGAAGGTCACGTGCGTGGCGGTAGGGGGTGGTCGGCCGACCCTGACAGCCAGGTTCGCAGCGCCGGGCCGTGTTCGTCCAGGCGGGGTGGCGCGAAGGGTTGGGCCACCGGAGTGCCCGAGAGGCGGAGAGGGCTGGTGACTTGGGGGATTCGACCCGCTCCGACCGGGGTCACCGGATCGAGTCCGAGCCGCGTCGCCAACGACAGGGCCTGGGAGAGGGTGTTGACGGGACCACAGGGGACCGAGGTCGCGGACAGCCGCTCGGACCAGGCCTGCGGCGTGTCGGCGGCCAGTAGGTTTTCGAGTGCTTTGATGAGGTCTGTGCGGTTTTGCACCCGATCGTGATTACGGACGAATCGGATGTCATCGGCCAGTTCCGGTGCGCCCAGCGCCTCCACCAGTGCCCGGAACTGCCGGTCGTTGCCGGCCGCCACCGCGAGCGGTTCCCCGTCCCGGCAGGCCAGCGTCTCGTACGGGGCGATGCTCGGATGGCGGTTGCCCATGGGGGCGGGGTCGCGGCCGGTGGCCAGGTGGCCGGACGCCTGATTGACCAGCGAACCCAGCAGCGAGGAGAGCAGATTCACTTCCAGCAGCTGGCCCTCGCCGGTGCGGTCGCGGTGCCGCAGCGCCGCCAGGATGCCGGTGGCTGCGTCCTTCGCGGTCAGCACGTCCACCAGCGCGACGCCGGTCTTCAGGGGCGTCCCGCCGGGCTCGCCGGTGAGGCTCATCAGCCCGCCGACGGCCTGGACGACGAAGTCGTAGCCGGGCAGCCGGGCGCCCGGGCCGGCGCCGAAGCCGGTGATGGTGCAGTGCACCAGGCCGGGGTTGGCGGCCCGGGTGGCGGTGTGGTCCAGGCCGTGGCGGGCGAGCGAGCCGGGGCGGAAGTTCTCGATGAGCACGTCGGCCCGCCGGGCCAACTCGCGGGCCGCGGCCGCGTCGTCCGGATCGTTCAGGTCCAGGGCCAGCCCGCGCTTGGAACGGTTCGCGGCGTCGAAGTACGCCGCGGTGCCGTGCCGCCCCGGGCCGCCGCAGTCCGGCTCCGGCTCCCCGGGGCCGAACGGCGGGCCCCAGGCGCGGATGTCGTCGCCGGTGCCCGGCCGCTCCACCTTGATCACCTCGGCGCCCAGGTCGGCCAGCGTCGCGGCGGCCAGCGGCCCGGCCAGCACCCGGCTGAAGTCCGCGACGAGGATGCCGTCCAGGGCACGGGCCGGCGAGCCACCGGGCGGGCCGGCGGCAGGGGATGGTGAGGCGGCGTCGGCGGGCGGCCGGGGCGGCTGCGGCACGGGCGTTCTCCTCACGTCGCGGACGGGGTGCCGCCATCGTCCGGGACGATCTTCGCCGGGGGAAGACTCCGGCGTGTCCAACGGGGTGGGGCGGTCCCTGCCAGGGTGGCGACCCGGGTCGCCGCAGGAAGGTGTCGAGCCGGAAATGTAGCGAAATGCCATAGGAGATGCGTCACTTCGGGACTTAAGTCCCAAGATCCCCTGTCGAACGTCCCGGGGTGTGGTGTCTACTGGCGTGAGCCCAGCGCCTCACCCGTCCGGGAGGACCGCATGCTCCCCGTCTCGATTGTGCAGCAGATCGCCCTCGGCGTGGTCTTCGCGCTGGCCGTCGTCTGGACCGCCGGGCTGACCAGAATGCTGCGCCGCGGCCGGTACGAGGCGGCCATGTGGCGCGACCGGCAGGAGATGCGGACCCGCTACGCGCCGCGGGGGCGGTTCGCGTGGCCGGGGCCGGACGCCCTGCCCGGCCGCCCGGAGCTGCTCGGTTCGGTGCCGCGGCAGACCGGTCCGGCCGGCCCGCCCTCGGAGTGCGTGGAGCTGAGCGAGGCCGAACGCACGGCGTTCGAGGGCCTCGTCCGGCAGTTGACCGGCCCCCGGTGAGACGGCGGCCGGCCGGGCGGCCTCAGCTGCCCGGGCCCAGCCGCAGCAGGGCCAGCGCGGTCAGCATCTGCACCGACACGGCGGCCGTCGACTTCCACGTCGGCAGATGGTGCTGGCCCCGTATGAGCAGCACCGCCAAGAGGTAGCCGAAGCCCCAGGTCGTCCAGGTCGCGGCCTGCACGAAGGTGGCGTCGGTCGGCAGCCAGGCGGCGATCGCCAGCCGCGGCAGATCCGTCACCCAGAACAGCACGATGAACAGGCTCGCGGTCGGCGCGAAGCGGCCTATGCCGCCGAGCGTGCGGGCGATGGCGTGCGCGACCGCGCCCAGCACGAGGCTGGCGGTGAGCACCCCCGCCTCGGCCAGCCCGACGAGTTGCAGCGCCGCGGTCCGGTCGGCGGCCCACTGGGTGTGGAAGGCGTCCATCGACACCACCCCGATGCCGCCGCTGATCAGCGACAGCAGCACCGCCGCGCTCCAAGCGCTGCGGTCCCGCGCCTCGTCGAGCACCTCCACCGGCCGGTACCACAGCCCGAATATCAGCCGGTGCCACCACAGTCGGCGGCGCGGCGCGGGGGCGCGCGGAGCCGGCTGGACGAGCGTGGGCGGCGGGTGCCAGGGGGAGGGGGGTGGTGCGGGCATGAAGCCGTTTCTACCACCGGCCAATTCGCCGTGGTGCGGGGGCGTCGGGCGCGACCACGGCCGGTGCGGATGAGAGGCTCGGCCGGTGACTGCGCAGACACCGGAGCACGACGAGGCGCACGGCGGCGGACTCGGCAGCCGGCTCAACTGGCTGCGGGCCGCGGTCCTCGGCGCCAACGACGGCATCGTGTCCACCGCCGGGCTGGTCGTCGGGGTCGCCGGCGCCACCGACGAACGGGCCGCCCTGCTGACGGCGGGGCTGGCGGGGCTGCTGGCCGGGTCCATGTCGATGGCGGCCGGCGAGTACGTCTCGGTCTCCACCCAGCGGGACTCCGAGAAGGCCGCGCTGGCGACGGAGAAGCGGGAGCTGGCGACCGAGCCGCAGGCGGAACTGATCGAGCTGACGGAGCTGTTGGAGGGCAAGGGGCTGGACGGCCGGCTGGCCCGTGAGGTCGCCGAGCAGCTCACCGAGCACGACGCGCTGCGGGCCCATGCCGAGGTGGAGCTGGGCATCGACCCCGACGAGCTGACCAACCCCTGGCACGCGGCGGGCGCGAGCTTCCTCGCGTTCACGGTGGGGGCGCTGCTGCCGCTGCTGGCGATCGTGCTGCCGCCCACCGGACAACGGCTGTGGATCACGGTGCTGGCGGTGCTGGTGGCGCTCGCGCTGTGCGGCTGGAGCAGCGCCCGGCTGGGCGCCGCACCGGTGCGACGCGCGATCCTGCGCAATGTCGCGGGCGGGGCGCTGGCGATGGGCGTGACGTATGCGGCGGGGTCGGTGCTGGGGGCCGTCGGGGTGTGAGCGGACCGGTGTGCCGTGGTGGCGCGCCCGTCGGCGACGGCCCGGAGGCGGTTCGCGTCACCGGTACGAGTGAGCGGCGAAGGCCGGCTCAGCCCGCCCCGTAGAGGTCGCGGTACGAGGGGAAGAGGCCCCCGGCGCCGTCCACCGTCTCCGCCGCCAGGGCGCCGCGGACCACGGCCCGGGCGACCACGTCCGCGCCGGCGGACAGGATCTCGTTCAGCGCCCCGGCCTCCGCGTGGATGCCGAAGGCGGCGTCGGTGAGCGCCTCTTCCGGAACCAGCGGGCGGGCGGCGGTGGACAGGGTGAAGACGGTGTCGCCGTCGGACAGCAGATGGACCGGGCGGATGGCGCGGGCCAGCCCGTCGTGCGCGGTGCCGGCGAGCTTGTGGGCCTGGGCGCGGGTGAGGGCGGCGTCGGTGGCGACCACCACCAGGGTGGTGTTCAGCGGCGGACGGACCGACGCGGCCGAGCGGGCCCGGGACAGCTCCGCGGCCTCGGCCAGCCGGCGCAGCGCGGCCGCGTGCACCCCGGGCGCCGGCAGGTCGGTGCCGCCCTCGTACAGCCGCCCGTAGAGGGCGCCGGTACGGGGGTCGGCGACCGAGCCCGCGGCGTTGACGGCGGCCAGCGCGGCGACGGTGGTGCCCGAGGGGAGGACCGCGCTCGCGGTGCCGACGCCGCCCTTGAGGCCGCCGGCCACCGCGCCCGTTCCGGCGCCGGTGTTGCCCTCGGCGACCGGGCCGCCCGGGGCGGTGACCGCCGCGGCCGTGACCGCCGCCCGGCCCAGCGCGGCGTCCGGACGGGCCCGCCAGTCGCCGCCGCGCCCGAGGTCGAACAGCGCAGCGGCCGGCACGACCGGGACGACCTGGGCGGGGTCGGGACCCACCCGGAAGCCGCGGCCCTGTTCCTCCAGCCAGGCGACGACACCGGACGCGGCGTCAAGACCGAAGGCGCTGCCGCCGGTCAGGACGACCGCCTCGATGCGCGGGACGAGGTTGCGCGGGTCCAGCGCGTCGGTCTCCCGGGTGCCGGGCCCGCCGCCGCGCACCTCCACGGCCGCGACGGCGCCGCCGTCGGGGGCCAGCACCACGGTCGTGCCGCTCAGATGCCCGTCGCCGGTCCGCTGGGCGTGGCCGACCCGCAGGCCGAGGACGTCGGTCAGGGCGTCCCGCGGCCCCGCGGGGTGCGGCGCGCCCGGTGGCTGCTCAGTAATCGGCCGGTCCCATCACGATGACCGGGTGCAGGCTCGGGTCGAGGTCGCGCAGCAGTTCCTTCATCACCTTGGGCTTGAGGCTCACACAGCCCTGGGTGGGGCCGTCGTGGTCGACGTGCAGCCACACCCCGCCGCCCTTGGCGTCGCCCCACGGACGCTGCTTGTCCAGGGGGGAGGTGCCGGCCTCCCGGTTGTAGTTGATGGCGATGACGTAGTCGAAGGCGCCGGCCAGCGGCTCGCCGTCCACGCCGGTGCCGTCGGCGACGAAGCTGTTGTTGCGGTCGTAGGGCAGCCGGGTGCCCCCGGGGGCGGCCAGCCGGCCGCCGGCGTCCGTGAGCGCGAAGACCCCGATGGGGGAGCGCAGGTCGCCGTAGCGGTGGTCGTCGGTCCAGCCGTGGGCGGCGTTGTGCGCGCCCCAGGTGGGGCCCGGCGTCCAGTCCTCGGACCCCTGCGCACGGGTGTAGAGGACGACCCGGGACTCGAAGGAGTCCATCCCCTTGCCGGTGACGACCAGCACCTGTCGGGAGTTGGCCGGTATCCGCTTCCTGGCGGCGTCGCTCAGGCCGGGGATCTGCCGGGCGGCGGGGCCGTTCGGTGCGGCGTTCGGGGCGGTTTTCGGCGCGGCCGCGGGAGTACGTGGCGTGTCCGGGCCGGAAGCCGTCGCGGACGTGGTGCTCTTGGCGTCGGTCCCGCCGTTGTGATCGTCCCCCGAGGCCGGCCACGCCCACAGGGCGGTCCCGACCAGGGTGGAGACGGCGAGACCGCTCACGGCCTTGCTGCGCCGGGACAGTCGCGTCCGCGCGCGGGACTGAGCATGGCGGGCCATGGCTGGCGTCTCCTCCAGTACGGACGGCGGTCTGCCCGGGGCTTTCGGTGGTTCTCCCACAGGGGCACTCCCTGTCATAAAAAGGGCAATCTGCACCCTACCGCGTCGACGTCGGTGCGCCTCCGCTGGCCCCCGCGCACCACCGCGAACACCGGCGGGCGCCAGGCGGAAGTGGGGTCCATTGGTGGGTAATTGACGGCCTGTGGGCGGGTTGTGCGCCGGGGCCGGCACCGGGGCCGCGCTGGTGGCGGGCCCTCGCCCGGCCGGGGGACGAAGATGGCTCGATCTGATGCAGAATCAGGGCCGGGGCGGGGCTGTACGGCCGTTCGGCACGCTTATGGCGGAGCGGCGCGACGCGCCCGGGGGAGGACGGCCACCGGGGTGCGTCCGGGCCGCTCCCGGAGATCGGTGCCGGCCCGCTCCCCGAGACGGGTGACGGCGCGCGGCGCCGGCTACTCCACCGGCGCCGCGCCCTGACGGGACGTGAGATGCACGCCGGCCGCGACGGCCGCGGCCGCCACCAGGCCCGCCGCCGGCACCGCCGCACGCCCGGCGAGGGTGCACACCAGGACCAGCAGCGCCGACACCGGCAGCACCAGCTGCTGGGCCGCGCCGCGCTTGTGGTGCCGGGAGTGGATCAGCCACACCGTGCACAGGAACACCGCATAGGGCACCGTGACGCACGCGGCCGCCCCCAGTGCCGACAGCCGCGCCCGGCCGGACGACTCCACCACCACGACCTCGATGCCCGCGCCGACCGCGGCCGCCGACCCGAAGACCAGGTAGTGGCCGTAGCCCCACAGGAACGCCTGCCGGTTCGAGTGCAGGTGGCGGTGGACGGGCACGGCGAAGTAGATCCAGTACGCGGCGAAGACCAGCAGCAGCCCGCCGCCCGCGAGCGGCAGCAGACCGACCGGCTCGTCGTGCTCGTCCAGCGCCGACTGCGCGGCGAGGGTGGCCGCCGCGACCGTCTCGCCCAGCACGATGAGGGTGAACAGGCCGTAGCGCTCCGCGATGTGATGGGCATGCCAGCTCGTCCGCCAGGCCCGCTCGGCCAGCCCGGGGACGGCCAGCTCCAGCGCGCCCACGCTCAGGAACACCCAGGGCACGTCCCCCTTCGGCAGGAGCAGCAGCCCCAGCCAGCCGACCTGGCACACCGTCACCCCCAGGGCGTAGGACAGCGCGGTGCGCCGCTCGGCACCCCGGCTGCCGTGCGCGGCCCGCAGCCACTGGGCGACCATCGCCAGCCGCATCACCACGAACCCGCACCACACCAGGGTGAAGTCGCTCCCGGTGAAGGCCCGCGGCACACCGGCCGCCAGGATCAGCACCCCCGCCATCTGGACCAGCGTCACCACGCGGTACAGCGGGTCGTCGGTGTCGTAGGCCGAGGCGAACCAGCTGAAGTTCATCCACGCCCACCAGATGGCGAAGAAGAGCATCAGATAGCCGAACAGGCCGTGGCCCGGATCCCCCTCGGCGAGCGCGTGCGCCAGCTGCCGGCCCGCCTGGGCGATCGCCACGACGAAGCACAGGTCGAAGAAGAGCTCCAGCGGGGTCGCGGTGCGGTGCTCCTCGTCGCGTCGGCGCGCCCGCATGCGAACCGGCACCTCGGCTCCCCTCGTCGTCGGCCGGAGCGGCCGCCCTCAGTACAGCGCGGGCGGCCGCCGCCGACGACGAGGGGAGCGGGGGCGGCGTGTCGTGCGGGCCGGCGGCTACTCGGCGACCGCCTCCACGATCGAGGGGAAGGCCGAGGTCGGCAGTACCCGGGTCAGCCGGAACCCCTCGGCCGACAGCAGCGTCGCGAACTCCTCCGCTGTGCGCTCCCGCCCCTCCACCACGGCCAGCATCGCCACGTCCAGGGTCTTGCCGAAGTGCGGGGCGTTGCCCGGCGGCAGCACGGAGTCGATGACCAGCAGCCGGCCGCCGGGCGCCATCGCCGTGTGGCAGCTGCGCAGGATCCGCCGGCAGGCCTCGTCCGGCCAGTCGTGCAGGACCTGCTTGAGGACGTAGACGTCCCCGCCCTCCGGTACGGACGCGAAGAAGTCGCCCTCCACCGTGCGCCAGCGGCCCTTCAACTCGTCACCCTCCAGGAGGTGGTGGGCCAGCGGCGGCGCCAGGTCGAAGAGCACCCCGGCCAGCCGCGGATGGCGGCGCAGCACGGCGCGCAGCAGCCCGCCGCGGCCGCCCCCGACGTCCACGACCGTGCCGCTGGTCGCCGGGAACGGGTAGACCGCCGCCACCGCCTCGTCCAGGGGTGCGGACAGCGACGACATCCCGTCGTCGAAGAGCCGCCGGGTGTCCGGATCCGACTCCAGGTGCGTGAAGAGGGGCGCCCCGTGGAGCCGCTCGAAGGAGGTGCCGCCCTCGCGCACCGACTCCGGCAGGTCGGCCGAGACCTGCCGGAAGAGGTCGTCGGTCATCATCATGACCGCGTCGTGCAGCGAGTCGGGGACGCCGGTGCGCAGCGGGGCGGCGGCCGGCGTCAGCCGGAAGGCCCCCGCGGTGTCCTCCCGGAAGATGCCGCGGGTGGCGAGGTAGCGCAGCACGCGGCGCAGGTGCGGGGCGTGGGTGCCGGTGGCGGCGGCCAGCTGCCCGGCGGTGCGCGGGCCCTCGGCGAGATGGTCGGCGATGCGGTGCTGCGCCGCGGTGCGCAGCGCGGCGGAGAAGAGGTGGCCCATGGCCTGGTCCATCAGGTGAGCCGTGAGGTCGCGGGGCTCGCCGGTCGAGCGGTCGGGGGAAGTGGCCAACGTCAGCCTCCAGTCAGCGTCTTGGGCTTGCTGGTCCCGGTCGCCGGGATGATCCACGGTTGCAGCCGGGCGGGCCGGTGTCACGGGCGTCCGCCGGGTCAACCGCGAAGTCCGGCCAGGGGAAGGCGGGATGACGTGACGGGCCGGTGGCGACGGCCGGGGCGTGGGCCCTAGGGGACGGCTCGGGGAGATGCCGGGGGCAGTCCCTCGATGCGGGGCGGCCGGACATGGTCGAATGCGCGTATGAGCGACAGCGACACGACAGGCACGACGGGCCCGGACGATGACGCCGAGCACCGCACCGACTCCGCCCCGGCCGCCGTCCTGGCGCCGCTCGGCGAGCGCCTCCCGGCCCTCGTGGCCCTCTACGAGGACCTGCACCGGCATCCCGAGCTCGGCTTCCAGGAGACCCGTACCGCCGCCGAGGCCGCCCGCCGGCTGACCGCGGCTGGCTACGACGTCACCACCGGCATCGCGGAGACCGGCGTCGTCGGCGTCCTGCGCAACGGACCCGGACCCGTGGTCCTGCTGCGCGCCGACATGGACGCCCTGCCGGTCACCGAGAACTCCGGCCTGGATTACGCCTCCACGGCCCCCGGCCGGATGCACGCCTGCGGGCACGACGTCCATGTGACGTGCCTGCTGGGCGCCGCCGATCTGCTCGCCGCGGGCCGAGACCACTGGTCCGGCACGCTGATCGCGCTCTTCCAGCCCGCCGAGGAGATCGGCGGCGGCGCCCGCGCCATGATCGACGCCGGCCTCTACTCCCAGGGCCTGGTCCCCACCCCCGACGTGGTCCTGGCCCAGCATGTCGCCCCGCTCGCCGCCGGGCTGATCGCCTACTGCCCCGGCCCCTGCATGGCCGCCGCCGACAGCCTGGAGATCACCTTCCACGGCTCCGGCGGCCACGGCTCACGGCCCGAGACCACCGTCGACCCGATCCTGATGGCCGCCTCCTTCGTGCAGCGGGTGCAGTCCGTGGTGGCCCGCGAGGTCGCGCCGAAGGACCGGGCGGTGGTCACCGTCGGCTCCTTCCGCGCCGGGGACTCCGCCAATGTCATCCCCGACCGGGCCGTCGTACGGCTCAGCATCCGTACCTTCGACGAGTCGGTGCGCAGCGCCGTGCTGGCCGCCGTCGACCGCATCGCGCGGGCCGAGGCCGCCGCCTCCGGCGCCGAGCGCGCCCCCGAGATCGAGGTCCTGGACGCCTTCCCGGTCACCGTCAACGACGCCACCGCCCTGCGGCAGGTCAACGAGGCGTTCACCGCGCTCTTCGGCGACCAGCGGGTGTTCGCCTACGAGCCGGCCACCGGCAGCGAGGACGCCGGGCTGCTGGCGACCGCCGCCGGGGCGCCGCTCTACTACTGGTGGCTGGGCGGCTGGGACCCCGAGGAATTCCACGCGGCGCTGGCCGCCGGGCGGCTGGCACAGGACATCCCCTCCAACCACTCCCCGCACTTCGTCCCGGTCGTCCGCCCGACCCTCACCATGGGCGTCGAGGCGCTGACCGCCGCGGCGCTCAACCAGCTGGCGCCGTCCGCGAGGGACACCGCCGGCGAACCGGCCGGGCAGGCCGCCCGGGGCAAGGCGGCGCCGGGCGTTTGACCTTGTCCCTGGGGCAAGCCCCAGCATCGGCGGTGCCGGGCGAGGCGCCCGGCACGAGGAAGACGGACGGACGGAGGCACGGGCATGACGCCGTACGAGAACGGTCAGCTGCTGACCATCGGGGCGTTCGCCCGGGCCTGCCGGCTCTCGCCCAAGGCACTGCGCCTCTACGACGAACTCGGCCTGCTGACCCCGGCCCGCGTCGACCCGCACAGCGGCTACCGCCACTACGCCCCGGCCCAGCTGGAGCAGGCCCGGCTGGTGGCCTGGCTGCGCCGGCTCGGGATGCCGCTGGCCCGCATCCGCGAGGTGGGCCGGCTGGCCCCGGCCGCCGCGGCCGCGGCCGTCGCCGCGTACTGGGCACAGATCGAGGCCGACACCGCGGCCCGCCGGGACCTGGCCGCCTTCCTTGTCGATCAGCTGAAGCGAAAGGACACCGGTATGACTCCGTCCCGTGCGCCCCTGACGATGCGCTGCGCCGCCCTGACCGACCGGGGCCCGGTACGCCCCCGCCAGCAGGACGCGGCCTACGCGGGCCCCCGGCTGCTGGCCGTGGCCGACGGCTACGGCCCCCGCGGCGGCCCGGCCGCCACCGCCGCCATCGACGCCCTCAAGGGCCTGGAGCAGCAGGACCTGGCCACGGCGGACCTCCCGGGCGCCCTGGAGGAGGCCGCCCGCCGCGCCCACCGCGCCGCTCCCTCGGCGGACGGGGCGACCGGCAGCACCCTGACCGCGCTGCTCCGCTCCGGCAGCCGGCTGGCGCTGCTGCACATCGGGGACTCGCGGGCCCATGTCCTGCGCGACTCCGGCCTGTTCCGCATCACCCACGACCACAGCCCGGTCCAGTCACTCATCGACGAGGGCCGGCTCACTCCCGAGGAGGCCCCGTCCCACCCGCAGCACGGTCTGCTGCTGCGCGCACTCGACGCGGACACCGAGTTCACCCCCGACGTGGAACTGCTCGAAGCCCACCCCGGGGAGCGCTACCTCCTGTGCACCGACGGCCTGACCCAGGTCCTGTCCCCGGACACGATCCAGGCCGTCCTCACCACCGCCCCCACCCCCGACCGGGCCGTACGCGAACTCGTCCGACGGACCCACGAGGCGGGGGCGCCGGACAACGTGGCCTGTGTGGTGGCGGACATAGCGGCGGCATAGCCCGGGGACGGTGAGGGGCGCGGCGGCCGGCCGGTTCTCCGGCGGCCACCGCGCCGAGCCCTCGGGCGGGCGGGAGGCACGGTTACGACCCGGTCCGCCCGGCCTCCCCGCCGTCCACGGGCAGCCCGCCCCCTAAGCCAGCCCCTTCAGCATCCCCTTGAAGTAGAGCTGCGGCAGGCCGTAGCGCTTGAGGAACCACATGTCGGTGCGTTCGCGGGTGGTGTCGAGGAAGGGGATCGAGGGGGTGGGCCGCAGGTCGTAGTCGAACTCGGCGAGCAGCATCTTGTGGCGGGCGGTCACCAGGGGGCAGGAGGTGTAACCGTCGTAGCGGGCGGTCGCGGGCCCGCCGCGCAGACCCGCGAGAAGGTTGTCGACGACCACCGGAGCCTGCTTGCGGATCGCCGCACCCGTCTTGGACGTCGGCAGATGCGCGACGTCACCGAGGACGAACACGTTCGGGAAGTCCGGGTGCTGGAGGGTCTCCCGGTCGGTTCTGACATAGCCGTGCGGCGAAGCGGGGTCGGCGAGCGGGCCGTTCGCCAGCCACTCGGGGGCGCGCTGCGGCGGTACGGCGTGCAGCAGGTCGTAGTGCACGGTCTCGGTCTTGCCGGTGGCGTGATCGGTGATCTCCGCCTCGCGGGCGGCGCCGTCCAGCCGGGTCATCTCCGAGCTGAGCCGCACCTCGATGCCGTACCGCCGGGCCGTCTCCGTCAGCGCGCGGTCGAAGACCGGCACCTTGAACATCGCCGGCTCCGGCAGCACCAAAATGGTGCGGATCGCCCCCAGGACACCGCGCTTGCGCCAGTGGTCGGCCGCCAGATACGCGATCTTCTGCGGGGCGCCACCACACTTCACCGGCCCGGACGGCATGGTGAACACCGCCGTGCCGCTCCGCATCCGGCGGATCAACTCCCAGGTGAGCGGGGCGAGATCGGGCCGGTAATTGCTGCTCACCCCGCCGTGGCCGAGGGCCGCGGACAGCCCGGGCACCCCGTCCCAGTCGAGCTGCAGGCCGGGGGCGAGAACCAGCCGCCCGTAGGACAGGACCCGACCGGAGCCGGTGGTGACCGTACGGGCGGTGGGATCGACGGCGGTGGCGCGCTCGCGCAGCCAGCGCACCCCCGGCGGTATGACGTCCGCCTCGGTGCGCAGCGAGGCTCGCAACGGGGCCTGGCCGCCGCCGACCAGCGTCCACAACGGCTGGTACCAGTGCGTCTCGGAGGGCTCCAGCAGGGTGATGCCGCGGATGCCGGCCCGCCGCAGCCGGGCGGCGACGGTGATGCCCGCGGTGCCGCCGCCGACGATCAGGACCTGGTGGTGGGACGGGGCGGCGGATGCCGGAGCCATGGGTACCTCCTTGGAGAGTGGGTGGAAAAGGACGGGTCGGTGCGCGGCGCGCCGGGTCACGGGGCCCAGAGGTGCGGAAGGGCGACGGCGGCCATCGCGACCGCGAGGACGGTGACCAGACCGGCGAACGCCGTGGTCAAAGCCTGCGGGCGCAGGCGGGAGGTGAGGCGGTTGCCGAGGTTGCTGCCGACCGCGGCGCAGGCCGCGAACCCGGCCAGCAGCGGCCAGTCCAGGGTGCCGGTGCCGGCCCGGGTGCCCAGCGCGGTCAGGGAGTTGACGAGGATGACCAGGAGCGAGGTCCCTATGGCCACCGGCATCTCCAGGCCCAGCACCAGGGTGAGGGCGGGGACGACGACGAACCCGCCGCCGACCCCGAAGAAGCCGGTGAGCAGCCCGACGGCGGAGGCGGTCGCGGCGACCCGGGCCGGACGGATGGGGGCGGGGGAGCCGGACGAGGCGGGCGCACTCCGGGAATCCCGCAAGGGCTCGGCCGACACGGGCCGCGGCGTCCCCGGCAGGCCCGTACCGTCCGCCTCCCGCGCGGCACGCAACCCCCGTACCAGCAACATCACCGCCACCACGAGCATCAGCCCTGCGAACGCCGCCATCAGCACCGTGGGATCCAGCGCCGCGCTCCACCGGGAACCGAGGTAACTGCCGGCCGTACCCAGCGCCCCGAAGGCCGCACCGGCCGCCCAGCGGACCCGCCCGGCGCGCGCATGGCACACCAGCCCGGTCACCGCGCCGACCGTGACCACGACCAGCGCGCCCGCGGTCGCCTCGTGCGGCGACTGCCCCAGCAGATACACCAGCGCGGGCACCGCCAGCACCGAACCGCCGCCGCCCAGCGCGCCCAGCAGCAGCCCGATCACCAGCCCGCACGGCAGCGCCGTGACGGCTATGAGGACGGACACGAGGCCCGCGGCGCCAGGGCGACGGCCCGGCTGTTGTCGGTCCACTCCGCGACGAAGGTGAACCGGTCGCCGCGCACCACCGTCTCGCGCCACTCCACGGGCCGCTCCCCGGCCCGCCCCAGCCGCTCGATGGCGAACGCCGGCTCCCGGTCGGCCAGCCCCAGCAGCCACGCCTGCCGGATGTCCGGCAGGAACGGATGGATCCGCTCCCGCCCGCCGGTGACCTTCACCCCGCAGCGCCGGGCCAGCTCCCCGTAGAGCGAGGTGTGCCCGAAGTCGGCCTCCAGCAGCGGCTCGGCGGCCTCGGCGGGCAGATACGCGGTGTCGTGGGCGAGCGGTTCGCCGTCCGCGAGCCGCAGCCGCTCCAGGACGATCAGCGGCGCGTCCGGGATCAGCCCCAGATGCCCCGCGATCGTCCCGTCCGCGGTCCGCTCCAGCCGCAGCACCTCGCTGCGCTGCTCCACGCCCTGCCCCTCCAGCTCACGGAAGAGGCTGTAGAGCGAGCCCAGCGGCTGCTGTATGCGGCGGGTGTCGAGCCGGCTGGCGCGGCCGCGTTCGGCGATCACCAGCCCGTCGGCGCGCAGTTTGCGCAGCGCCTCGCGGACGGTGTGCCGGCTGACCCCGTACTCGCCGGTGAGCCGGTGCTCGGCCGGGAACTCCTCGTGGAACGCGCCGGCTTCCATCCGGCGGCGCAGATCGGCGAAGAGCTGCGCCCACAGCGGCAGCGGCGAGTGCCGGTCCAGGGGGCGCGGTTCGTGCGCGCCGTCCGGCGGCTCGGTCGTCATGGTCGGTTCCTCCGCGGACTGACGAGGTGGCGTGGGGTGTGGCAGGGGCGGACGGGGCCCGAGCGGCTGATACACGGTCATATCCCGCACCGGGAAGGCGCCCCCGGCTTGTCGCCCGCCCTCGGGATACCTAATGTACGTACATCCGTGCATCCGCACAACGCACCTGCCCGGACGGGTCCCGGCCACCGGACGGACCCGCACACCTCTGGAGGCCGACCGTGCACTTCGCGCAGTACTACCTCGACTGTCTGTCCCAGGCGTCGTATCTGATCGGCGACGAGAACACCGGACGCGCCGTGCTCGTCGACCCACGCCGCGACACCGACGAATACGTGCGGGACGCGGAAGCCGCCGGCCTGCGCATCGAACTCGTCATCGAGACCCACATCCACGCCGACTTCCTCTCCGGACACCTCGAACTCGCCCGCGCCACCGGCGCCACCGTCTGCTTCGGCGCGGCCGCCGAAACCGGCTTCCCCATACGGCGGCTGCACGACGGCGAGCGCCTCCCGCTCGGCGGGGACGACGGCGAGGGCGTCACCCTCACCGTCCTCGCCACCCCCGGCCACACCCTGGAATCCATCTGCCTGGTCCTCCACGAACACCCCGACGACGAGGTGCCGTTCGGCGTGCTGACCGGCGACACCCTCTTCGTCGGCGATGTCGGCCGCCCCGACCTGCTGTCCGCCGCCGGACACACCCCGCAGGACATGGCCGCCCGGCTGCACCACTCCCTGCACACCAAACTGCTGACCCTCCCGGACGCGACCCGGGTCTTTCCCGCACACGGCGCGGGCTCCGCGTGCGGCCGCAGCCTGTCCAGCGAGACCAGCTCCACCATCGGCGACCAGCGGCGCCTCAACTACGCCCTGCAGCCCATGCCGGAGGCCGACTTCATCCGGCTGGTCACCGCCGGGCAGCCCGCCACCCCCGGCTACTTCGCGCACGACGCGGCCCTCAACCGCGACGGCCACCCCCTCCTGGAGCCCGGCCCGCCGCCCGCCCTCACCCTGGACGAGGCCCTCACGGCCCGCGACCGGCAGGGCGCCGCCCTCCTCGACTGCCGCCCGCTGGCCGCCTACACCCGCGCGCACCTGGCCGGTTCGTTCCACACCGGCCTGGACACGCGGTTCGCGGAGTACAGCGGCAGCGTGGTCGCCCCGGGCACCCCGATCGTGCTGCTCGCCGACCCCGGCGCGGAGCAGGAGGCCCGCCTCCGCCTCGCCCGCATCGGCTACGACCACGTCCTCGGCCATCTGCCCGACCCCGCCGCCGTATTGGAGCGCCACCCCGCACTCACCCGCCGCAGCCACCGCATCCGCCACGAGGACTTGGCGGGGGAGCGGGGCTCCTGCAGCGCGGGGCTCCCGGTGGACGGCACGACGGACGGCGGGACTTCGGGTGAGGCTCCGGAGGGTGTGACTCCGGGGGGTGTGGCTCCGGGCGGCGGGGAGCCCGCTGACCGACCCGCCATGCCTGACGTGCGTACGGACGGGGTCCAGCTGATCGACGTTCGCAATCCGGCCGAGTACGAGGCGGGCGCCCTCCCCGGAGCCCGCAACATCCCGCTGGCCGGCCTCCGCCACCACATCACCGAACTGGACCCGGACCGCCCGGTGGTCCTGTACTGCCGCAGCGGCAACCGCTCGGTGATCGCGGCGGCCCTCCTGGAGGCACACGGCTTCGGGGACGTGTGCGACGTGGTGGGGGGCTATGACGCGGTGGCGACGGGGGCGGGGGCGACGACGGGGGCGGGGTGAGCCTGGGGGCGGCGCTCGGGGGACGTGGGCCGGGTGGGGACTCAGCGGTTGGTGCGGCTTGTGCTGCGGGCGGTGTCGGTGGGGGCCGATGGGCGGGTGTGGCGCGACGGGTGGGGGCTCCGTCCGTTGGCGCCCTGTTCCGGCCGGTACGTGGGGCCCGCCCGGTAGATGTTCCCGCCGCTCCGACCGAACCGCCCGCGTACGGGGAGGGGCAGTCGGCGGAGCAGCAGCATCAGGACGAGAACGGCGGCCAAGCCCAGGCAGGCAGCTGCGGGGAGCGCCAGGGTGAGGCGTGAACCCGCGGCCGCGTCCGGCCCGGTAGCGGCGACGCTCCCCGCGCCGCCCCCGGTGGTGCCACCCGCCCCGGCGTCGGTGACCGCGAGCCAGACCCCCGCCGTGGCGGTCAGCGCCGCCTTCGTCACCCCGGACGCCTCGCCCGCCCGCTCGCGGCGGACGACCGCCTGGGTGCCGGTGAGCGCCAGCCCGCCGGCCACCCCCAGCGCCACCGCGGCCCCCGTCGACGCCACCAGCAGGGTGGTCGCGCCCGTACCGTACGCGGCCCAACCCAGCGCGGCCGCCGCTGCGATCAGACACCCGGCCATCACCGGCACGGCGGCCGTGGCGCGCACCCGGCCCGCCGCCGGGCCGCCGACCGCCAGCGCGGCGGCGGGCGCGAGAACCGCCGCCCCCGCGTCCCGCACCGACCACCCCTCGCCCCGCTGGAGCACCCACGGCACCACGTACAACAGCGCCACGGTCGCGGAGTTGGCGAGCGCCCCACCGGCGGTCAGCACCACATACGGGCGGTTACGGAACAGCGCGAGGTCCACCAGCGGCGCGGCGGAGATCCGCTCGGCCCGCACGAACAGTGCGCTCAGCGCCGCCACACCCCACGCCCAGCCCCAGGCCGCGGGATGCTCCAGCCAGCGCACGAGGCAGACCAGCGCACCCGTGGCGGCAGCCGCACCCATGGTGTCGAAGGGCCGCCGGGCCCCCGGCTCACGGGACTCCGCCGCCCGGCTCGCACACAGCGCGGCGGCCAGGGCGAGCGGCACGGTCAGCCAGAAGACGGCCCGCCAGGAGGCGGACCGGGCCAGCACACCGCCGACGAACGGACCGCACACGGTGGCCAGTCCGGCCAACCCCAGTGCCCGGCCCGTCGCACGGCGCCCGTGCTCCGGGGGACAGGCGTGGGTCAGCAGCGCGAGCCCGGCCGGCATCAGCAGCGCACCACCCGCACCCTGCACCACCCGCGCCGCCACCAGCAGCGGCAGCGACGGCGCGAGCGCACACAGCACGGCGGCGACGCCGAAGAGCGCCGCCCCGAACGTCAGCATCCGGCGCCGCCCGTAGAGATCCCCGAGGCGCCCGGCCACCGGCATCAGGGAACCGGCGGCGAGCAGATAGCCGCTGACGATCCAGGAGGTGGCGGAAGCGGACCCGTGCAGCTCGTCGCGGACGGCGGGCAGCGCCGGATTCAACGCGAAGGCATCCAGCTGGACACAGCAGGCACCGACGGCGAGGGCGGCCAGCGCCCAACGGGCGGGCCGGTCCAGGTGGGGGCCCTTTTCGGGCGCGGGTGTGACGGGCATCTTGCCGCCTCTCATCTGCCCTCCCGCCTCTGCGGGAGGGAACCGGAAGGAAGAAAAAGAAATGAGGTGAGAGGGGATGGAGTGCACCGGAGAGGGGCAGGGATGCCGGGACGCACCGCACACACGACCGGAGCGTTCCGGAACGACGCACCGTCGGAGTCTGCGGCGAGACGCCGGCCGAGCCCGCGGCCAAGTGCCGGAGGAAGGTCCGTGGCGAGGCGCCGCCGTGGAGCCGGCGGAGAGAAGCCGCGAAGCCCGGCGCACTGTGCTGCCGAGCGGGTGCGGGAAGGGGCCGGCGCGGGCCCCGTACAACGGACGTTCAGCGATCGTTGATCGACGGTCTAGAGGCTGGTCCGCATGTTGCGCCGTGTGACTTCAGAGCATGCAGATGACGCCAGGGAAAGGCAAGAGCCGCAGGCGTCCCGGATCGCCCTCACCTGGAACGGAGAGCCCGGACGCCGTGAGGAGCTGACGCACGGCATGCTCCTGGAACAGGCCGACCGGGCCGCGGCCGCGCTCGCCCGCCTCGGGGTACGGGCCGGAGACCGGGTCGCGGTGCATCTGCCGCTGGTCCCCGAATCCGTGATCGCCACGCTCGCCTGTGGGCGGCTGGACGCGATACGCACCACGCTGCCGGTCTCGCTGACGGTGCCCGAACTGGCCGCGAGGACCCAGGAGTCCTCCGCCCGGGTGCTGATCACGGCCGACGCAGCGTTCTGGGACGGGTCCGTACGCCCGGTGAAGGCGCTGCTGGACCACGCGCTCGCACGGGGCACGGCCTCCGGCGGTTCACGGGACCGGAAGGTGCTGGTGGTGAACCGCTGCTCCCGCCCGGTCTCCTGGAAGCCGGCCCGCGACCTGTGGTGGCACGAAGCCCTCGGCATGCCGGCCGCAGTGCGCTAGGGGGTTGGTGCAGGGGCGGGTGGGGGAGCTTCGGGCCGGGGGGCTCGGGGGACTGGGGGCCGGGTGGGGACTCGGCCGGAGGCGCCCGGGGGAAGGGCTGCGGGGGCTGGGGCCGTGGGGACGGGCCTGGCGACCGTAGCTGGGGGCGGTGAGGGAGGCTCGGGGGAGGGGACCCCGAGCCTCCCTCACCTATGACCCAGGCTCGTGGCCTTCCCCCCCCCGGGGCCCCCTCCCCCCCCGCCCACCCCGCCCCACCTCACTCCGCCCTCGGCCCTGCCACTGCCACTGTCCTTCGGCCCAGGTCCAAGCACTGCCACCGGCCTTCGGCCCTGGCACCGCCACACCACTGGCCCTGGCCTGGATCTGGTCCCAGTCGGGCACCTGGCTCTGGCCCTGGCCCGCATCTGGTCCCGGGCCCGGTATCTGGCTCTGGCCCTTAGATCCGGCACCCCGAGGAGACGCCCGGAATGTCGCCCGCCTGCCGGAGGCGCTCACCCGCTGAGGCCACAAAACAGGACCATTGCCCCATAGCCCCCTAGCGTGGTCTTCGTGCCGCAGCCATCAGACGCCCCAGCAGCCCCGGGAGCGGATCCCGGGCACATACCGGAGCCGCCCCGGTCCAGGCCACCGGCGCTCCGCGCGTCGCTGATGGGCTCGATCGCCGCACTCCTGCTGAGCGCCGCCATCGTTCTCGGCAGTCGCATGCTGCGGGACTTCGACTCCGCACTGCTCCCTTACGCCGTGGCCACCGTCTTCCTCGCCTTCGGCATCGCCTACCGCTGCACCACCCGTCGCAGCGGCCCGCCGGCCGCCCACTGTCTCCCACGCCCCCTCGGCGCCCACTCACCCGCCCACCGGGTCGCTCGCCAACTCCTCCTCTGGGGTTGCCTTCTGGCCGTGCTCATCACCGTCCCGCTCGTCTGGGGTTGGTTGACCTTCGCCGCGACTACCGCGCCGGGGCCCGGATATGACATGCGTATCTGGGGTTTCAGGGTCATCGCTTTCGACTCCTCCGACGTCCTCGGCTGGATTGTCTTTCGCGGGCTCGACCTCGCCGCCCTGTTCGTGATCGCGGGGGCCGGCTACTTCCTGTGGCGGCGCCGGCGGGAGCGTTCGGCCGTGCCGGTAGGGCGAGTCACCTATGACTTCGTTGCGTTGCTCGCTCTCCTCGTGGTCTCCGCCACCGGACTTCTGCTGACGTTCTCGGCGCTCTTTCTGCACGGCGGCGGCTATCGGCTGCTCTCACTGCTGCACATGGCGTCCGTGGTGTTCACGCTCCTCTATCTCCCGTTCGGAAAATTCTTCCCTCGTGTACGGCGGGGCCGAGTGATCGGCGGGAAGCCGTTCGCCCCCGCTGCCCGGCAGGACGAATAGCTCTCCCCGGCGCCCTGGCGAACTCCTCGGCTCCGCCCGTATCCCACGCATTCCCCGACCGGAAAGGCCGCTGCCCCATGGCTCGTCACGACGACGCACCGTCCCGCCATTCGCTTCCCGGCTCCGACCGGACCCGGCCCCACAAACGCCGGCACGCCACACAGGGCCCGCCGACCCGGCCCCATGACGGCGACCGTCCGCATCCCACCTCCACCCACGACAAGGGCCACTGACCCGAGCGGCACCCCGGCACCGTCGGCCCTGCCCGCCCCACCCCGCCCGGCACCCCCGCACCGCCGGCCCGGCACACCCCACCCCGCCCGGCACCGGCCCCGACCACCCAACCGGACCGATTCCGCCCCCCTTCCTGTCCCGCCACCGGTATCCCGACGACCGGGGCGGCGGGCGGCGATGACAGGATGCCGGAATGGCGACATATTCCGGTGAACCGTCGGATCACGACCCCGCACCTTCCGCGCCGTGGCCGGACGGGGAATCGCTGCACGGTGAACTGCTGGCGGCGAAGGCCTCGGTATATGACCCGTGCGGATTCGTGTGCTCGCGGCCGGTGCCCGAGGCCGAGAGCGCCGAGTATGCGGCGCATGAATTCACTCTCGACGGCCGGTCCGTCAGGTTCCGGGTGGGCAAGACCACGCCGACGAAGGTCGGACAGTTCGTCACGGTGTGGAAGCGGCGGCCCGGCGGGCCGATTCAGCCCTTCGATTCCACGGACCCGGTCGATCTGTTCGTGATCAGCACCCGTGACGGCGAGTGGTACGGACACTTCGTCTTTCCGCGGGAGGTGCTCTGCGCACGGGGCATCGTTTCCCGGGACGGCTCCGGCGGAAAGCGTGCCTTTCGCCTTTATCCGCCGTGGGTGGAGACGACCAGCCGTCAGGCCCGGAGCACGCAGGCGTGGCAGGTGGCGTTCTTTCTGCCGATTCCCGAGGACGGTGGCGTCGATGAGGCCCGGGCGCGGGAGCTGTATCACCCGTGAGCGCCGGCCCCGGTAGCGCGGGCGGCTCGCGCCGGTCGGGGGCCGCTCCCGGACCGGCCGTACCCTGGAGGGGTGAGCAGCACCCCTGACCCTCAGCCGGCCGACCAGCCGCAGGACGCCTCCGGCGGCGAAGAAGCCGCCGCGTCCGCACCGGCCGCGCGCCCGGCCCGTAAGCCCGCGACGCGGCTGATCTTCGACGATCCGCTGAACCAGCAGTCCTCGGACGACACCGACCGGGGCTGGGGCGAGCGCCCCGGAGGCGGGGACGGCGCTGCCGACCTCGCCCGCTTCCTCGACGAAAAGCCGCCCCACCACCTCTGAGCGAGGCGACGGGGCGGCATCGGCCGGCCGTTCTGCGCCTGCTACTCGTGCGTCTTCTGGATACCGATGGTGCCCGAGGGCATCGACGTCCCGCCGGTGCGCTGCGCGACCAGCGCGTCGCGGATCTCCGTCAGCAGCTCGATCTCGGTGGGGCCCAACGGGGCGCCCTCCACCGGCTTCCTGAGCAGCTGGCGTTCCTTCCACTTGTTGATCGGAAGGATCATGAGGAAGTAGACGACCGCGGCGGTGATCAGGAACGTCAGGGCGGCGCTGAGTACGGAGCCCCACAGGATGTAGATGCCGTCGCTGAAGGCGCCGGTCTTGGGATCCTTGGCGCAGGTCGCGGTCAGGCAGGACTGGTAATGATCGAGGTTCTGCGAGCCGAGCGCTCCCACGAGGGGGTTGATGATCCCCTTCACGACCGCGTTGACGATGTTCGTGAAGGCCGCACCGACGACGACCGCGACCGCGAGTTCGATGACGTTGCCGCGCATCAGGAATTCCTTGAATCCCTGCAGGACGCCCTTGCTCTCGCTCACCAGACAGCCTCATTCCTTGCTCACTACATACGGTGCACCAACACTCAGCACCGCAACTTACGTCAGGGCGGGGCGGAGGTGTCCAGTCCTGCCCCGCGGTCCGGCGACCGGCGGCCGCGTCGGCGCGGGTCCGGCGGAGGGCACCGCTCCGGTCGTCCTGGAGGGCGGAGACCGCCTCACCGGGGCGCCGGGGGCGCGCGGCGGCTGCCCGACCACTCGCAGAAGTGTCACGTGAGCCGGAGGGCGAGGCCACTCGATCTTGGAGCATGATCATCGCCCGTCCGTGGCCGTCGCCGCGGGACAGTCGTCAGCGGGAGCGGATCGTACGGCGCCGTACGAAGCGCCGCAGGCCAGTGCTGCCGCGGCCGTCGCCAGGCCGGCGGCCAGCACGCGCCGCCGCGCCGTCCGGCCCAGCCGGGCCCGCCCGCCGCCGGCCCGCACCGGCGGGAAGTGCGGCACCTCACACGGCGGGGGAGCGGGAAGGGGAGGAGAGAGCGGGCCAGGGTCGGCGGGGAGAGGAGAGGGGCGTCCCGGGTCGGCCGCCTGACGCGAGAGGAGCCCGGGGCCGGACGGGAAAGGCGAAGAGCGCCCCGGATCGGCCGGTGGAGGCGTGTGGCATCGGGAGTCGGTCAGGGGAGGGGAAGCGGACGGGGTACGGGGCATCTGGGCACCGCCTGTGGTGAGGGGTTCGGAGAACCAGCGCTCACCACCGTGCCGGAGTCCGCGCCGGCCCGCTCCGGGCTGTGTACGACCCCGCCCCTGTGGACAACTCGGCCACCCCGAAGGGTGAGGCCGCGCGGGATCACGGCAGCTCGATACCCAGGTCCCAGCCCGCGTGGGCGTCGGTGCACAGGCAGGTGCGGGCGGCGGTGTCGGGGAGGGCGGCGACCGCGTCGAAGAGGACCGCGCGCAGCCGGTCGACGTTCTGCGCGAAAACCCGGAACACCTCCTCGTGGGAGACGCCATGGCCGGTCTCGGTACCCGCGTCCAGGTCGGTGACCAGCGTCAACGACGTGTAGCACAAGCTCAGTTCGCGGGCCAGCACGGCCTCGGGGTGCCCGGTCATGCCCACCACCGACCAGCCCTGCGCCGCGTGCCAGCGCGACTCGGCGCGGGTCGAGAAGCGGGGGCCCTCGATGACGACGAGGGTGCCGCCGTCCACCGGCTCCCAGTCCCGGCCGCGGGCCGCCGCGAGGGCGGCCTTGCGCCCGGCGGGGCAGTACGGGTCGGCGAAGGTCAGATGGACGACATTGGGGATGCTGCCGTCGGGCAGGGGCTCCCCGTCGAAGTAGGTCTGGGTGCGGGCCTTGGTGCGGTCCACGAGCTGGTCGGGCACCAGCAGCGTGCCCGGGCCGTGCTCGGGGCGCAGCCCGCCGACCGCGCACGGGCCGAGGACCTGGCGCACGCCGAGCGAGCGCAGCGCCCACATGTTGGCGCGGTAGTTGATGCGGTGCGGCGGGAGGTGGTGGCCGCGGCCGTGCCGGGGCAGGAACGCGACCTGGCGGCCGGCGATCTTCCCCAGGAAGACCGAGTCGCTGGGCGCCCCGTAGGGGGTGTCCACCGCGACCTCGGACACGTCGTCGAGGAACGAGTAGAACCCCGAGCCGCCGATTACACCAATCTCCGCGTCAGCCATGCCGGTCACACTATCCGGGCACGGCGGCGTGCGGCAGGAGGGTGCCGCGGACGAAAGCAAGTCGTAAGACAAGCCCTAAAACAAGCCCTAGAGCAAGCCCTAAGCCCTAAAGCAACGGGCCCCGCCGTCGGTGACGGCGGGGCCCGGAACGCTGTGGGTCAGGCGGCGGAGCTGCTGCCCGAGCCGCTGCCGGAGGACGACGAGGCGGCGGCCGGAGCGGCGGCCTTCGTGTCGGAGCCGCCGGACGAGGAACTCGACGAGCCCGAGGAGTCCGAAGAGGACGAGCTGCCGGACCCGGTGGAGCTCTTGGCGGGGCTGCTGCTGGACGACGAGCCGCGGCTGTCGTTGCGGTAGAAGCCGGAGCCCTTGAAGACGATGCCGACGGCGGAGAACACCTTCTTGAGGCGTCCGTTGCAGCTGGGGCACTCCGTGAGCGCGTCGTCGCTGAACTTCTGCACCGCCTCGAGGCCCTCGCCGCACTCGGTGCACTGGTACTGGTAGGTCGGCACTGTGTCTTCCTCCTGGCACTCTCACTCGATGAGTGCTAACGACGCTCCATTTTGCAGTATTCCCGGCCAGCAGTCCACCGTGACCGGCCCAACGGTGACCGACTCCACGTCCGCTCAGGCGCGCGCCAGCTCCCGCTCGCGGTTCTCGACGCCGGCGGGAGCCCGGGTCGGGAGGTGCCCGACGGCCGCTTCGGCGCCCGTCGCGGAGGCGCGGGGCAGCAGGTGGGCGCGGAGCGCCAGCAGCACGGTGCAGGCCAGCGCCGTACCGGCCAGCGGCACCAGGAATCCGGTGCTCGGTCCGAAGCCGTCCGCGAGCTGGCCGGCCGAGGTGGCCGCGGCCGCCTGGCCCAGCGCGACCGCGCCGGTCAGCCAGGTGAAGGCCTCGGTCCGGGCGGCGGCCGGCACCAGCGTCTCCACGAGGGTGTAGCCGGTGATCAGGGCCGGGGCGATGCACAGGCCGACGACCAGGCCGACGGCGCCCAGCAGCGGCACCGCGGTCACCGCCCACAGCGGGGTGGTGGCCAGGGCCAGCAGCCCGTAGGCGACCAGCAGCCGGCGTCGCGGGCCGACCTTCCAGGTGATCGCGCCGCAGGCGATGCCGGCGAGCATGTTGCCGCCCGCGAAGATCCCGTAGAGCACGCCGTTGATGCCGGGCTGCCCGATGTGCTGGGTGAACGCGGTCAGCGAGACCTGCATCCCGCCGAAGACGGCGCCGATGCCGAGGAACGCCACGATCAGGACGCGCACGCCGGGCACCGACAGTGCCGAGACGCGCGGCAGCTCGCCCGCGCCGGGCCGGTGCACCGCCGGCTGGCTGCGCTTCTGCGCGGCGAACAGCAGCCCGCCGGCCAGCGTCAGCGCGGCCTCGGCGACCAGGCCGGCCGCCGGGTGGATGCCGGTGCACAGCGCGGTCGCCAGCACCGGGCCGACCACGAAGGTGAACTCGTCGGTCACCGACTCGAAGGCGGCGGCCGTCGGCATCAGCGGACCGGCGCCGAGCCGGGCCGCCCAGCGGGCCCGCACCATCGGGCCGACCTGTGGCGTCGAGGCGCCCGTGGGGACGGCCACCGCGAGCAGCGCCCACAGCGGGGCGTGCGCCAGGGCGAGGGTGATCAGCGCGGCGACGCCGGCGACATGCACCAGTACGCCGGGGAGCAGCACCGCGCGCTGGCCGAAGCGGTCGGCGAGCTTGCCGCCCTGCGGGGCGAACAGCGCCATCGCGACGCCGGTGGTCGCGGACACCGCGCCCGCGGTGCCGTAGGAGCCGGTGGTGGACTGGACGAGCAGCACGATGCCGATCGTCAGCATGGCGAAGGGCTGCCGGGCCAGAAAGCCGGGCAGCAGGAACGTCCATGCACCAGGGGTGCGCAGGAGTGTTCCGTAACCGGAGCGGGAGTCCTTGACCGCGGATGCCACGGCCGGGCCTTTCTGCCGCCTGGTAGCGCGCCGCCCGCGAGGTCGTCACGGATACGCGCCGAGAGCTGTCCTCTCGCGCAGGACCGAGTGATACCGCGTGGTCCGCACCGGAGAGGTGGCTGCGTGGGGCAGAGGACCGCGGCCGCCGAGCGGTCGCGCCAGCTCTGCATCAGGCAGAGTTGGTTCGTCGAATTGCGTCTTCATACTACAGGCCGCAGCGCGGGAAGCCCTGGGACAGGACAGGGCTTCCCGGGTATTTCCTCCGAATCCATGGAGATGTGCGGCACACTCCGGGCCCGTCCCGGTCGTCAGTGCGAGCCGGGCCGCCGTCCCGGGGCGCCGTGGATGCCCAGCCAGCCGGCCAGCTTGCCGCCCTGGGAGACCGCCTGCAGCCGCCGCTCGGCCGCGTCGCGCACCGGGTCGGTGGCCACCACCAGCAGCTCGTCGCCGCGGCGCAGCACCGTCGTCGGCGCGGGGACGAAGCTGGTGCCGTCCCGGACGACGAGGGTGACGGCGGCGCCCGCGGGCATCCGCAGCTCGCCGACCTCGACGCCGTGCATCCGGGAGGCCGGGCCGATGGTGGTCGACAGCAGATGGCCGCGCAGCCGCTCCAGCGGCGCCGACTCGATCCCCAGGTCGGCGGCCTCCTCGCCGTCGCCCAGCCGCAGCCGCCGGGCGAGCCAGGGCAGCGTCGGCCCCTGGACGAAGGTGTAGATGACGACCAGCACGAAGACGATGTTGAAGACCCGTTCGCTGCCCGGCACATCGGTCACCATCGGGATGGTGGCCAGCACGATGGGGACCGCGCCGCGCAGCCCGGCCCAGGACAGCAGGGTCTTCTCCCGCCACGGCATCCGCCACGGCAGCAGCGCCGCGAACACCGACACCGGCCGGGCCACGAGCGTCAGGATCATGCCGATCAGCAGCGCGGGCACGATGTCGTCGAGCAGGTTGTGCGGGGTCACCAGCAGACCGAGCAGGACGAACATGCCGATCTGGCCGATCCAGCCGAGGCCTTCGGCGAAGCCGCGGGTGGCGGGGGAGTGCGGCAGCTTGGCGTTGCCGAGTATCACCGCGGCCAGATAGACGGCGAGGAAACCGGAGCCGTGCGCCAGCGCGCCGACCGCGTAGGCGGAGACCGCGATGGCCATGACGGCGATGGGGTACAGACCGGACGCGGGCAGCGCCACGTGCCGCATCGCGTAGGCGCCGAGCCAGCCGATGGCCAGGCCGATGGCGGCGCCGATCGCCAGCTCCAGGGCGATCGTGCCGAGCAGGAGGTACCAGTGCTCGACCGGCCCCGCGGTGGAGAAGGCGACGACGAGGATCACCACGGGGGCGTCGTTGAAGCCGGATTCGGCCTCCAGGATGCCGGTCAGCCGGGCCGGCAGCGGCACGCTGCGCAGCACGGAGAAGACGGCGGCGGCGTCGGTGGAGGAGACCACGGCGCCGATCAGCAGCGCCTGGCGCCAGTCGAGTCCGGCGAGGTAGTGCGCGCCGGCCGCGGTGATCCCCACGCTCAGCGCGACGCCGACCGTCGACAGGGACGCCGCCCGGGGCAGTGCCGGCCGGATCTCCTTCCACTTGGTGCCCAGGCCGCCCTCGGCGAGGATCACGACGAGGGCGGCATAGCCGAGGAGTTGGGTCAGCTGGGCGTTGTCGAAGACGACGCCGCCGGGGCCGTCCTGGCCTATGGCCACGCCGATCCCCAGGTAGATGAGCAGGCTGGGCAGCCCGCTGCGCGAGGAGACCCGTACCGCGGCGACCGCGATGAGCAGTACGAGTGAGCAGATCAGCAGGAGTTCGTTGAGGTGATCGACAGACAGGAGCTGATCCTTCCTCGCACGGGTTACCGGGAACGGTTTTCCTTACCGTATCTAGTTACTGAGGCTAACAATTTACCATTACTTGAAGGTTGGATGTGCTGGCGGTGACTCCGCGTAGGGGTCGCCGAACCCGTGCGCCTATGGTTGCTCCAGCACTCCCACCCTGCCCCTCGAAGGACAGAGATGCCCGCCAACAAGTCCGGCCCAGTCCCCAGGAAAAAGAAGGGGCGGCGCGGCCGCCTCGTCGCGATCACGGTCGTGCTGCTGCTCGTGGCGGGCATCGGCTTCGGCGCGTTCTGGGGCGTCAGTACCGTCCGTGCCTCGTTCCCGCAGACCACCGGTTCGCTCAAAGTCCCGGGCCTGACCAACCCGGTGGATGTCACCCGGGACGCCAACGGGATCCCGCAGATCTACGCGGACACCGACGAAGACCTCTTCCGCGCCCAGGGATATGTCCAGGCGCAGGACCGCTTCTGGGAGATGGACGTCCGGCGCCACATGACGTCCGGCCGCCTCTCGGAGATGTTCGGCAAGAGCCAGGTCAAGACCGACTCCTTCCTGCGCACGCTGGGCTGGCACCGCGTGGCGCAGAAGGAGTACGACACCAAGCTGTCGCCGAGCACCAAGAAGTACCTCCAGGCCTATTCGGCTGGCGTCAACTCCTACCTCAAGGACCACGAGGGCTCCGCCCTGTCCCTGGAGTACGCGGCGCTGGACTTCCAGAACGACTACAAGCCCGAGAAGTGGACCCCGGTCGACTCGGTGGCCTGGCTCAAGGCGATGGCCTGGGACCTGCGCGGCAACATGCAGGAAGAGATCGACCGGTCCCTGATGACCAGCCGCTTCACCCCGGCGCAGATCGACCGGCTCTACCCGGCCTACCCGTACAAGCGGAACAAGCCGATCGTCGAGGGCGGCGCGGTCGACCCCGCCACCAAGCAGTTCAAGCCCGGCGCCGCGGCGAACTCCGCCCCCGCGGGCGCCGCCGGGGCCGCGGCCGGCTTCCAGTCGCAGCTGTCCTCGCTGTCCAAGACGCTCGACAAGGTCCCCGCGCTGCTCGGCCCCAACGGCAACGGCATCGGCTCCAACTCCTGGGTGGTCTCCGGCGACCACACCACCACCGGCAAACCGCTGCTCGCCAACGACCCGCACCTGGCACCGCAGATGCCCTCGCTCTGGTATCAGATGGGCCTGCACTGCCGCACCACGAGTCCCAAGTGCAACTACGACGTCTCCGGGTTCACCTTCTCCGGCATGCCGGGCGTCGTCATCGGCCACAACCAGGACATCTCCTGGGGCATGACCAACCTCGGCGCGGACGTCACCGACCTGTACCTGGAGAAGGTCAGCTCCGGCGGCTACCTCTACGACAACCGGCAGCGGCCCTTCGTGACCCGCAAGGAGACCATCAAGGTCGCCGGCGGGGAGAGCCGCGAGATCACCGTGCGCTCCACCAACAACGGACCGATCGTCTCCGACCGCGACGGTGAACTCGCGGGCGTCGGCAAGGACGCCCCGGTCGGCAACGCCGCACCGGACCGCGGCGACGGCTACGCCGTCTCCCTGCGCTGGACCGCGCTGAACCCCGGCAAGTCCATGGACGCCGTCTTCGAGATGAACCGCGCCAAGGACTGGACCGGCTTCCGCAAGGCCGCCGAGCACTTCGAGGTGCCGTCCCAGAACCTGATCTACGCCGACACCAAGGGCAACATCGGCTACCAGGCCCCGGGCCAGATCCCCGTCCGCGGCAAGGGCGACGGCAGCTTCGACGGCACCTACCCGGCGCCCGGCTGGGACCCGCGGTACCGCTGGACCGGCTACATCCCGCAGAAGTCGCTGCCGTACGAGTACAACCCCAAGCGCGGCTACATCGTCACCGCCAACCAGGCCGTCACCGACGAGAAGTACCCCTACCTCCTCACCAAGGACTGGGGATACGGCTCCCGCAGCCAGCGGATCAACGACCTGATCCAGTCGAAGATCAAGGACGGCGGCAAGGTCTCCACCGACGACATGCAGGCCTTCCAGAAGGACAACAGCAGCGAGATCGCCCGGCTGCTGACGCCCTATCTGACGAAGATCGACATCAAGGACAAGTACGTCCGCGACGCCCAGCAGCTGCTGGACGGCTGGGACTTCACCCAGGAGCCCGACTCCGCCGCGGCCGCCTACTTCAACGCCGTCTGGCGCAACACCCTCAAGCTCGCCTTCGGCAACAAGATGCCCAAGGAGCTGCGCCCCGAGGGACAGTGCCTGACCGTCCGCCCGGCCGACGAGACCGGACCCGCCGACGAGAACGACAAGTACGTCCGCGAATGCGGCGAGCGGGCCGGCGACACCGCCCAGCCCGACGGCGGCGACCGCTGGTACGAGGTCGTCCGCGGCATCCTGGACGACCCCAACAACGCCTGGTGGAAGACCGAGGACCGGCCCGGCCGCCCCGGCGACAAGAACCGCGACCAGCTCCTGGCCCACGCCATGGCCGACGCGCGCTACGAGCTGACCTCCAAGCTGGGCAAGAACATCGACAACTGGAGCTGGGGACGGCTCCACCAGATGTACCTGAAGAACCAGACCCTGGGCACCGACGGACCCGGCGCCCTGCAGGGCCTGTTCAACCGCGGCCCCTGGAACGTCGGCGGCGGTGAGGCCGCGGTCGACGCCACCGGCTGGAACGCCGCCGGCGGCTACAAGGTCACCTGGGTCCCGTCGATGCGGATGGTGGTCAACCTCGCCGACCTCGACAAGTCCCGCTGGATCAACCTGACCGGTGCCTCCGGGCACGCCTACGACGCCCACTACTACGACCAGACCGACAAGTGGGCCAAGGGCGAACTGCTGCCCTGGGCCTACAGCGAGGACGCCGTCAAGAAGGCCGGCAAGGACACGCTGACGCTGTCGCCGTAGGGGCCGTCCGTAGGGGCCCCGGATCGCCGCCGCACCGCAGGGGCGGACCGGAACTCTCCGGTCCGCCCCTTGCGGCTTCCCGGCCGCGCCGCTCAGCCCTCCGCGCGGGCCGGCGGCGCGGCGAACCGATGCACCGCCGACGGGGTCACCGCGGCATGCACCCGCCGGTCGTGCGGCTCGGCGGGCACCTCCGCCAGCACCTCCGCGTCGTAGAGCAGCACCACCAGCGACGCCCGCGCCCCGGCCCGCTCCAGCCGCGCCAGCACCCGGTCGTAGGAGCCGCCGCCGCGCCCCAGCCGCAGCCCGCCGCGGTCCACCGCGAGCCCCGGCAACAGCACCACGTCCGCCCCGGTGACGGCCTCGGGGCCCAGCCGCGGCCCGGCCGGCTCCAGCAGCCCGCGGCCCGCCCGGACGAGCCCCTCGGCGCCCTCGTAGCACGCCCAGTCCAGATCGTTGTCCGCCAGCAGCACCGGCAGCAGCACCCGCACCCCGGCCGCCCGCAGCCTGTCGAGCAGCGCGCGGGTGGAGGGCTCACCGCCGATCGAGACGTACGCCGCGACAGTGGGCGCGGTGCCCGGCGAGCCGGCGCCGGCCAGCTCGTCCAGCTCCAGCGCGCGCCGGGCCAGCGCCTCGCCCGTCGACGCGAGGACATCCGCCGGCAACGCACTCCTCACCTCCAGGAGGGCCCGCCGCAACCTGCGCTTTCTATCGTGATCGACGCTCACTGTGTGCCCTTGCTCCCGCTCTTGTGGCTTTTCGCCGTACCCTCATCATCATTCCGATAGGGCCGGTTATGGTGGCGCGCATGACCCCATCGCACACGCGGATCAGCAAGGCTGTCATCCCCGCAGCCGGCCTCGGCACCCGGTTTCTCCCCGCCACCAAGGCCACGCCCAAGGAGATGCTCCCGGTCGTCGACAAGCCCGCCATCCAGTACGTGGTGGAGGAGGCGGCCGCCGCCGGACTCTCCGACGTCCTGATGGTGACCGGCCGGAACAAGCGCCCCCTTGAGGACCACTTCGACCGCAACTACGAACTCGAAGAGGCCCTGCACCGCAAGGGCGACGAGTCCCGCCTCGCCAAGGTCCAGGAGTCCAGCGACCTGGCGACCATGCACTACGTCCGCCAGGGCGACCCCAGGGGCCTGGGCCACGCCGTGCTGTGTGCCGCACCACACGTCGGCGACCAGCCCTTCGCCGTCCTGCTCGGCGACGACCTGATCGACCCCCGCGACCCGCTGCTGGCGCGCATGGTCGAGATACAGGAGCAGTACGGCGGCTCGGTCATCGCCCTCATGGAGGTCGACCCGGCCCAGATCCACCTCTACGGCTGCGCGGCCGCCACCCCCACCGGCGACGACGACGTGGTCGGCGTCTCCGACCTGGTCGAGAAGCCCGACCCGGCCGAGGCCCCCAGCAACCTCGCCATCATCGGCCGCTACGTCCTCGACCCGGCCGTCTTCGAGGTGCTGCGCAAGACCGCCCCGGGCCGCGGCGGCGAGATCCAGCTCACCGACGCCCTCCAGGCGCTGGCCGCCGACCCCGCCCTCGGCGGCCCGGTGCACGGCGTGGTCTTCAAGGGCCGCCGCTATGACACCGGCGACCGCGGCGACTATCTGCGTGCCATTGTCCGACTCGCATGCGAACGTGAGGACCTCGGCCCGGACTTCCGGTCCTGGCTTCGCAGTTACGTGACCGAGGAGATGTAAAACGTTGAACGGCACCACCGGCCAGACCCGCCACCAGGACCGCGTCTGGTCGGTGGCCGAGCATCTCGACGACGTCCTGTCGAAGATCGCCCCCCTCGACCCGATCGAGCTGCAACTCCTCGACGCCCAGGGCTGCGTCCTGGTCGAGGACGTCACGGTCCCGGTCGCCCTGCCGCCGTTCGACAACAGCTCCATGGACGGCTATGCCGTCCGCGCCGCCGACACCGCCGCCGCCGACCGGGGCGCCCCGGTCTCCCTCACCGTCATCGGGGACATCGCGGCCGGCCACGGCGAGCTGCCGGCCGTCGGCCCCGGCCAGGCCGCCCGCATCATGACCGGCGCCCCGGTGCCGCCCGGCGCCGACGCCGTCGTCCCCGTCGAGTGGACCGACGGCGGAGCGGGCGAGGGCCCGGCCGCCGCGATGCGCGCCCACAGCGCCGCCCCCGAGGACGCCGGCGGCGAGGTCCGCGTCCACCGCCCGGCCGCGGCCGGCGCCCACATCCGCACCCGCGGCAGCGATGTCACCGAAGGCGAGCAGGCCCTGCGCGCGGGCACGGTCCTCGGCCCCTCGCAGATCGGTCTGCTCGCCGCCATCGGCCGCGGCACGGTCCGGGTGCGGCCCCGCCCCCGCGTCGTGGTGCTGTCCACCGGCAGCGAACTCGTCCAGCCCGGCGAGGCGTTGGGCCCCGGCGAGATCCACGACTCCAACAGCTTCCAGCTGACCGCGGCCGCCCGCGCCGCCGGAGCCCTCGCCTACCGCGTCGGCGCCGTCGCCGACGACGCCGACACCCTCCGCTCCACCCTGGAGGACCAGCTCATCCGGGCCGACCTCCTCGTCACCAGCGGCGGCGTCAGCGTCGGCGCCTACGACGTGGTCAAGGAGACCCTGACCGCCCTGTCCGCGACGGAGGACGACGGCTCGCCGCTCGCCGGCGGGACGGTCGAGTTCCGCACCCTGGCCATGCAGCCCGGCAAGCCCCAGGGCTTCGGCCTCATCGGCCCCGACCGCATCCCGCTCCTGGCCCTGCCCGGCAACCCCGTCAGCTCGTACGTCTCCTTCGAACTGTTCGTCCGCCCCGCCCTGCGCGTCCTCATGGGGCTGCCCGACGTCCACCGCCCCACCCTCCGCGCCCGGATCACCGACGGCATCGCCTCCTCGCCCCAAGGACGCCGCCAGTTCCTGCGCGGCCGCTACGACGCCGGGGCCGGCACGGTCGCCCCGGTCGGCGGCGCCGGCTCACACCTGATCAAGGCCATGGCCCACGCCGACGCCCTGATCGTCGTCCCCGAGGAGACCACCGAGGTCGCCGCGGACAGCGAGGTGGACGTCGTCCTGCTCGGCTGACCCGTCGCCGCCGGGGGTACGGTGTCGTCCCACAGGCGGCAGTTTTGACCGGGAGAACGATGAGCAGCGGCCAGCACCACCTCACCCATCTCGACGCGGCGGGCGCGGCGCGGATGGTGGACGTCTCCGCCAAGGACGTCACCGCCCGCACCGCCCGCGCCCGTGGCCGGGTCCTGGTATCGCCGCAGGTCATCGAGTTGTTGCGGGGCGAGGGCATGCCCAAGGGCGACGCCCTGGCCACCGCCCGGATCGCCGGCATCATGGGCGCCAAGCGCACCCCCGACCTGATCCCGCTCTGCCACCCGCTGGCCGTCTCCGGCGTCAAGGTCGACCTCGCGGTCACCGACGACGCCGTCGAGATCACCGCCACGGTCAAGACCACCGACCGCACCGGCGTCGAAATGGAGGCGCTGACCGCGGTGTCCGTCGCCGCCCTCACCGTCGTCGACATGGTCAAGGCCGTCGACAAGGCGGCCGTCATCTCCGATGTCCGCGTCGAGGAGAAGACCGGCGGCAAGTCCGGCGACTGGAGCCGGTCATGACACCCGCCCGCGCCCTGGTCGTCACCGCTTCCCACCGGGCCGCGGCCGGCGTCTACCCCGACCGCGGCGGACCGCTGCTCACCGAGGGCCTGAGGGCCATGGGCTTCGAGGCCGACGGCCCGCGGGTGGTGCCCGACGGCGACCCGGTGGAGGCCGCCCTGCGCGAGGCCGTCGCCTCCGGCCGCTACGCCGTCGTCCTGACCACCGGCGGCACGGGCCTGTCGCCCACCGACCGCACCCCCGAGGCCACCCGCCGCGTCCTGGACTACGAGATCCCCGGCATCCCCGAGGCGATCCGCGCCGCCGGCCGGAGCAAGGTCCCCACCGCCGCCCTCTCCCGCGGCCTCGCGGGCGTCGCCGGCACGACCCTGATCGTCAACCTCCCCGGCTCCACCGGCGGGGTCCGCGACGGCCTCGCCGTCCTCGCCGACCTGCTGCCGCACGCCGTCGACCAGATCCACGGCGGCGACCACCCCGCAGCGCCCGGGAGCCCGAGCTGAACGCGTCCTGGCCCGTGGTCCTCACGGACGGGGAGGTCATCCTCCGCCCGATAAAGATGCGCGACCAGCGGGCCTGGCGCGAGGTCAACCGCCGCAACCGCGACTGGCTGCGCCCCTGGGAGGCGACCGTCCCGCCGCCCCCGCCCGGCCTCGTCCCGCCGCACCGCCCCACCTACCGCCAGATGGTCCGCCATCTGCGCGCCGAGGCGCACGCCGGCCGGATGCTGCCGTTCGTCATCGAATACCGCGGCCGGCTCGCCGGGCAGCTCACGGTAGCCGGGATCACCTGGGGCTCCATGTGCGCCGGCCACATCGGCTACTGGGTCGACCAGGGAGTCGCCGGCCGCGGTGTCATGCCGACCGCCGTGGCGCTCGCCGTCGACCACTGCTTCCGCGCCGTGGGACTGCACCGCATCGAGGTCTGTATTCGGCCCGAGAACACCCCCAGCCGCCGGGTGGTGGAGAAACTCGGATTCCGCGAGGAGGGCATCCGCCCCCGCTATCTGCACATCGACGGCGCCTGGCGCGACCACGCGGTATACGCCCTCACCACCGAAGAGGTGCCCGGGGGCCTGCTCAACCGCTGGCGGCGGGAGAGACCCGGTACTCCCGGCTCCTCGCGTAAATAAAATAAATGTTCGAATAGTGTCGCCGATCGACCCGATAGGCGACCGCGCCGATCTCTACCATCACAAAAAAGTTCGAGATATCAGCCAGATCGTGCGACACACCGGCTCAATTGGCGGATGGCCCCCTGCAAACCCCTCTACCGTGTGAGGCGTGAGAAGCAGCGGCCTCATCTACGCAGTCATCGTCGGGGCCTGGGCTGCCTACTTGGTGCCGATGTGGCTCCGTAGGCAGGACGAGCTGAACGAGGCCCGTCCGACCGAGCGCTTCAGCACCGCCATCCGGCTGCTGTCCGGACGCGCGGCGATGCAGCGCCGCTACGACAAAGAGCGTGGTGGGTACCCGTCCGACGATACGGGCGACGAAGCGGACCCGGACGCTCCGGCCGACGAGGCCGACGCCCGGCCCTTCGGTGACCCCGCTCGGGAGGACGCGCTGGACGCTCCCCGCGCCCGGGTGCAGGCCGCCGCTCCGCGCCCCTCCGCCGCCGAGCGGACCAAGCGCGCCAAGGTCCTCGCCCGCCGCCGGCGCACCACCACCCTGCTCTTCATGGCCTTCACCGTCGGCGCCGTCGTCGTCGCGGTCGGCGGCATGCCCTTCCTCTGGGCCCCCGTCCTCCCCGCCCTGCTCCTGACCGCCTACATCGTCTATCTGCGCACCCAGGAGCGCCGCCGCTTCACCTTCACCATGGACCAGCGCAAGGCGGAGGCGGCAGCACAGCGACTGCGGGAGGGCCGCCGACACCCTCACCGGGCGGCCGACCAGCCGCCCGCCGACGACCACCCGGCCGACGCCCGCACTGACCTCCCGGACGCCGCCCCGGAACCGCCCCGGCCCGCCCCCCCCGTCCACACCGCCGGTCGCCGCGCCCTGGTGGAGGAGACCGACCACGCCGAGTGGGTCGACCAGCAGCGCGAACGCGAGCGCCCGCGCCCCGCCGCCGGCAGCTGGGAGCCCGTCCCGGTCCCCCTCCCCACCTACGTGACCGCCCCCGTCGCCCCGCGCGCCACCAGCCACGTCGACCTGGACGCCGAGGACGCCTGGAGCTCCGCCCGCTCCAGCGCCGCCCCCGACCACCCCCAGCCCGACACCCCCCAGGACCGCCCCACCCACCCCGGCCGCCGCACCCGCGGCCGCACCCCGCTCTTCGACCAGTACGAGGACGAGGACCGCCCGCGCGCGGCGAACGAGTGACGGCCCTCCGCTGACCAGCACCGGAAGCGATTTCCGAGCACCGCGACCGAGATGCTAGAGTTTCACTCGTCGCAAGGGCCTGTGGCGCAGCTGGTAGCGCACCTCGTTCGCAACGAGGGGGTCAGGGGTTCGAATCCCCTCAGGTCCACAACCAACGCGTCAAAGCCCCCACCGGGATGATCCGGTGGGGGCTTTTTCGTGTCGCACGGCAGTGAAGCGCAGCAACTAGGTGGGATCCGCTTGGCTGCCGCCGGGATGTCTGCTCGATTTCCGGAGCGCCTTCTTTTCGCGTCGACTGCCGGCGGCAGGTGCGTGGAGACCTCCACGGTTGTTCTGCAGATCGTGGTGCGCCAGTCCCGTCGATGCTCCGAGGCGAGAACTGCACGCAGCGGATGTGGTTTTGGTCGCCTCACGGCTGCCGTGTCCGATGATCACGACCTGCGTCGCGCCGACTGACGTCGTGCACGAGGTTCACGAGTGTCCGATGGCGATCCGTGTCTGAACGTCGCTGTTCATGCAGGGGCATTGTCGTGCGGTCTCGGCGCAGTGTTCCCGCTCTCGCTCAAGCCGGCGAGGCGTCCAGCTGTGGCTTGCCGGGAGCTCCCTCCCACGATCACTCATCATGCCTTATTTTCCAAGGTCAATTGGCAGATGGTGGATGCGATGTTAACTATTGCACCACTCTGACCTTGGAAGTTGCGGTTGCGGGGTGGGTTGGTCGAGAATCGCTCTGACGAGGAAAGCCATCCGCGGCGCCTGGTAACGAAGCGGATGGCCCTCGGCACCTCCCCTGCAGAGAGGAACTTCCTCATTATGGAAGAGGGCAAGCATCAGGGCCAGTTGGTGTCCCTGCATTGGCTCAGCGGCACCGTCTATGTGATCGCTCTCCTCGCCGGAGTCGGACTCATCATGAGCGGTCGGGCCAGCGTCCCGGAAGCCTCCGGCTACGTCACACCACTCCTCGTGATCTATGAACGGATGTCGAGAGGTGGCGGCAGCGGTGACCGTGCAAGTGCCTCCTGATCCGGCTGGTCGCTGTACGGCAGCGACGTACGGCAGCGACGTACGGCAGCGACGTACGGCAGTCGTGACGACTTCAACGTGACCGTCGCGGGCTCGTACAGGACGGTTGATCAGGAGGGATGGCCTCAGCAACCCTTGTGCCGGTAGTACACAACGAGGCGGAGCTTTCCTGGAGTTGGCTCAGGGAGAGTTCGAGGGTGGCGAGGGGAAGGCGGCTCTCCCTGGTGGAACGGGGGAGCCGCCTTCGTTTGGGCTGTGGGGGCGGGGCCGGAGTCCCGGCGGCCGCGGGCGCCGTCAGGTCAGGGTGCGACCGTGAGGGTGCAAGGGACCTGGAGGCTGGCGGTGGTGGGGCCGCCGACGGGGCTGCTGATGCCGAGGGTGCCGTCGAAGGCGGCCAGACGGCGTTGGACGCCGAGGAGGCCGCTGCCGGACTCCATGCCCGCGCCGCCGTTACCGTCGTCGGTGACGCTCACGGCCAGGGCGTTGGCACGGTACTGGACGTCGATCAGGACGCGGCGGGCTCCGGAGTGCTTGGTCGCGTTGGCCAGCAGCTCGCAGACGGCGAAGTAGGCGGCCGACTCCACCGCAGGCTCCGGGCGGGACGGGAGGTTCGCGGTCACCTGGACCTGGAGGCGGCTCTCCATCGCCAGCGAGCGGACGGCGTCGACCAGGCCACGGTCGGCGAGCACCGGCGGGTGGATGCCCCGGACGAGGTCACGGAGTTCCTCCAGCGCCCGCACGGAGGCATCGCGGGTCTCGGCGAGCAGGGTGCGCACGGCTTCCGGGTTCTCGTCCAGCAGCGACTCGGCCGCTCCCAGCTTCATGCCCATGGCCAGCAGCCGGGCCTGGGCGCCGTCGTGCAAGTCGCGTTCGATGCGCCGGATTTCGGCGGCGGAGGAGTCCACGACGTCCGTACGGGTCCGGGCGAGGTGCTCGACCCGCAGGCTCATCCCGGCCTTGGCCGTCGGGGCCAGCAGGGAGTGGGTGATCCGGGCGTGCAGTCGCAGGACGTACGGGGCGATCAGCAGGCCGACCGGGATCTCGATCAGGCCGAGGCCGCCGGCGATCCAGGCGGCGTCCTGGCTGCGCACCGGGACGAACAGGTACCAGGTGCCGTCCCACGCGTGCACCACCGGCTCCCAGATGAACGGGAGCAGCATGCCGAACAGGCCGTGGGCGAGCATTCCGAAGGGGATGACGGCGAGCAGGCCGGTGACCGTGGCCGCGCACTGCGCCCACAGCATGTCCCGCCAGGTCGCGCTGTCGGTCAGGAGCGCCTCGCAGGTGCGCCAGGCGCCCTTCCAGCCGCCGACTCGCTGCGGGAGGGGCGAGTACGGCTCGGCGACCGGGACGCCCGTGGCACCGGTCAGGCGCCGCTGGGTGCGGGCGGACCAGCGCAGGCCCGCGACGAGCCCGGGCACCAGGAAGAGTCCGAAGCCCACCAGCGCCAGGGTCAGTCCGGTGAGCACGAACCAGGCGAGGAAGACGGCCAGCAGCCCGAGGAAGAACATGTTCAACCCGCGGCCCATGGCTAACCAGCCGGCGGTGAACCAGTTCCGCCCCTGGCGGGCGCTCTCCACGGAGCGGTACGTGTCTTCGGTCATGTCTGTCGTCTCCCGAGTTCCTGCTAGGTGCGGGGCCTGCCCCGGCATCGTGCTGGGTCCATCCTGCGGGGCCCGGCCCCGTGAATCAGGGGTATTAGGCCTACTTCTGAGGGGGGGGAATGGCCGCCCTTCAGCGGGCGGCGCCGGGTACCGCCCAGGTGGTGGCCACTACTACGGCCAGAGAGGGCAGGGTCAACGCCCGTACCAGGGTGACGGTGAGCACGACTGACACCGTCAACACCAGACACATCCGGGCGACTTCCGGCGAGCCCAGGACCGCGCCGAGCGCGAAGACGGCGCACATGAGGACGGCGCCGACGGTCATGCCGTCCGCGGTGTGCGTCACCGCCCGCGCGGCGGCCTCCCGCGGAGCCATACCGGCGGCCCGGTGCGCTCGTACGCGCAGCACGACGTCGCGCAGCAGCAGGCCGGACACGGCGAGCGCGAGAACGAAGCCGAGCGGCGGCGCCCAGGGGGCCGGAGCACCGTACCCCCAGGCGCCGGGGGCCGGTGCGGGTTCCCACAGACGCAGGAGGGGCGCGGACAGCCCGCAGGCGGAGACCGCGGTGAGCGCTCCGGGAATCGTGACCACGAGGGCCACCGGGGCGGACCGGAACACCGCGGTCAGCGCAGCGAAGCCCAGCAGGACGGTGGCAGTCGCCACCGCGACGGCGTTCAGGGCGGAGATCCCGCAGCCGGCGGAGGCCGTGGTGTCGTGCAGCAGCGTGGCCGGGGTGCCGGGGAACTCCCGGGGCCACCACACCAGCGGCAGCGCCAGCACGGCGTGCAGGGCCACCGAACCCGCAAGGGTCCCGCCGGGGCGCCGGACACCGGGCCGCAGCAGCAGTGGCCACAGCCGCGGCGGACCGAGCCGGTAGGTGAGCCGCCACAGCACCGGCAGCTTGGGCCAGGCCAGATGTCGGCCGAAGCGGGCGGTGACCGCGGGAAGGACGGTGAGGGAGGCCAGCATCACGGCGGTCACCGTGAGCACCAGCCCGGTGGCTACCGTGGACAGCAGCGGATCGCCCGCGACGTAGAGCCCGCAGACCACCGCGATCGTCACACAGCTGGAGAGCAGGACGGCGTGGCTGGAGCCGCCGGCCGCCTCGGTGCTCTGCGCGCGGCTCGCCCCGAAGCTCCGGGCCGCGCGCTCGGACCGGAGGTGGAGCAAGCAGTAGGTGAGGCTCAGTGCCGTGCCCAGGACGGTCACCAGTGCCAGAACGGAGGCGGTGGGCCGCCCGCCGGGTAACAGCCGGGCCAGCACCGCCCACCAGCCGTCGGCCCCGGCCACGACGCTCAGGGTGACCAACAGGGACACCAGGGCAGGCACGACCGCAGCCAGCAGCGCGATCAGCAACAGCAGGACGGTGCCGCCGGCGGCGAGGACGTACCAGGTCATCCGCCGGGCGGACGCGTCGGCGAGCACCTCGTCCACCGGGGCCCTGAGTGACAGGAGCCCCGCGGCCAAGGAGGCCGCGACACCCCCCAGCCACAGGGACAGCGTCGACCAGGGGTGCCTCGCACTCCAGCCCGCCGTCCTGGCCACGGCCGTTCTCAGGTCCATCACACCCACCGGTCCACCTCCCTGTCCGGCCGCGCCGGATTCCCGGCTCCACCTGGCACACCGAAGGAGGGGTGGGCGGAGCGGCACGTTCCATGTTCCGGGACGCGGCTGCGGAAGCGCACAGGTGTTAAGACGTCTCGCGAAGTAGTGCTAGCACTACCGGACTTCCGGTCCGGACGCGATACGCGGCCGCGAGCGGAGTGTTCCGTCATCAACCGGTCACTGGCCTGTCAGCCGAATTGGCCAGACTGGCCCGGAAATTGCATCGCCGACAATCCACCATACGGGGGCGCGCGTGCCGAGACTTTCCGGAGCGACCGGATGACATCCTTCGCAGCTGTTTCGACGTTCCTCCCCCCGAGTGTTCCGATTTCCGAACTCCGGGAGGATTCCCCGCTGGACGCGAGGCAGGTCCGTCGTTTCCAGCGCTTCTACGGGCTGTCGGCGGTGGTCCGGGCTCCGGAACTGGACGAGGAGGGGCTGCTGCTCGCCGCGGCGTCCAAACTGGACGGGCTGCGCGGCCAGGAGCAGCGGGTGCGCTACCTGGTCCAGGCCCGTACCTTCCCCAGCAGCAGGCCGGACCCCGCCGGCGCGCTGCGGCGGATCGGCGCGGAACTGGGCCTGTCCGAGGCTGTCGCCTTCGCGGTGACCGGCCAGGCCTGCGCCAGTGGTCTCGAGGCGGTGCACCTCTGCGGCCGGCTGCTGGCCGCGGACGGCGACCCGGACGCGTTGGCGCTCGTCCTCGCCGGCGAGAAGAACTTCACCCCGATCGCACGATGTGTGCCGCGCAGCAATGTCGGGGGCGAGGCCGCGGCGGCCGTCCTGGTGCGGGAGGGACGTGCCGGGGACACCGACGAGGTGCTCGGCCGGGCCACGCGGACCTACGGGCGGTTTCATGACGAAGTCGTCACCGGTGAGCCGTCCTCCACGGAATTCAACAAGCTTTATACGGAAGCGCTCGGCGAGGTGATGATGGCGGCCTGTGAGAATTCCGGCATCGCCTTCGACGATATCGACCTGATCATTCCGCACAACGTGAACACCATCTCCTGGCATGCGGTCGCCGATCAGCTCGATCTTCCTTGGGAACGCATCTTTCTGGACAACATCCCGGTGACCGGTCACTGCTTCAGCGCGGATCCCTTCGTCAACTACGGGACGGCCGGCCAGCTCGGCCGGTTGCGCCCCGGCGGGCGGTATCTGCTGACCGCCGTCGGGCTCGGCGCGACGTTCTCGGCGATGGTCGTGCAGCACTGAGCCGTCATCACGGGCGAGGGGACAACATGGAAACGTTGCTGCCGGGCTTCAACGCCCGCTTGAAGGCGGCTGTGGCCGGGGACGAGAAGGCGGCGTTCGTCTTCCTCGGCAACTTCGAGGTCGAGGAGCAGTGGGCGCTCGGCGAACCAGGGCTGCCGCGCATGGGCTTCACCGCCGGCGGAGCCGTGGTGAACTCCATGGACGAGTTCGCCATGCTGCTGGCCGACGAGCGCGACCACGTCGTGCTCAAGAGCCGGCCGGACGAGGGCTACCTGGCGTACCTGCGCCACCTCGGCCTGGCGCTGCCCACCGTGCACGTCGTCGCCGAGTCCGATCCGGCACGCACGGTCTCGCAGGACGCGCTGGCCGACCCGGCCCTGCATGCCACGCTCGCGGACGCCGCCGCACGGGACGGGCTGATGCTCTACGTCCACGGCGTCTCCGCCGTCGAGGAGGAACTCGCCGCGCGGACGGGGCTGCCGCTGGCACACCCGACGGCCGCCGTGTGCAAGGCGGTCAACAGCAAGATCTACAGCCGCCGGGTCGCCGACGCGCTCGGCATCCGGCAGGCACGTGGGTGGGCCTGCGACACGGTCACCGAGCTGACGGCCGCCGTCGCCGAAGCCCGTGCGCTCCTCGCGCAGGGCCGCAGGCTGGTCCTCAAGGACGCCTACGGAGTGTCCGGAAAGGGGATCATGGTGATCGAGAGCGAGCGCCGGCTCGACCGGGTGCACCGCATGGTCCTCTCCCGCGCCGAGGCGGCCGGCAGCGACCGGGCCGGGCTGGTGCTGGAGGAGTGGGTGACCAAGCAGGCCGATCTCAACTACCAGGTCACGGTGGGCCGCGACGGCTCGGTGCGCGGTGACTTCGTCAAGGAAGCGCTCACCGAGAACGGCACTCACAAGGGTCATCGGATGCCCGCCCGGCTCTCCCCGCTCCAGCTCGCCGAACTCAACGACGCCGGACTGCGCATCGGCGCGCGCCTAGCCGCCGACGGCTACTTCGGAGTGGCGGGCATGGATGCCCTGCTGCTGCCCGACGGCACGCTCTTCCCGGTCATCGAAATCAACGCCCGCAACAACATGTCCACTTACCAGGTCCTGCTGCAGGAGGCATTCGTCGGCGAGGGACGTATCGCGCTCGCCCGTCACTACCCCCTCAGACTCACCGCACCGCTCGCCTTCGAGGAACTGCGCCGCACTCTCGACGGCCTGCTGCTGGAGCGCCCCGACGGCGCCGGGCTGCTGGTGAACAACTACGCCACCGTCAATGCCGCCGTGCACACCCTCGCCGAGCCCGGCGCGTCCGCCGACGGACGGCTCTACGGCCTGGTCGTGGGCGACACCGCGGAGCAGGTCTCCGCGATCGACACCGAGATCACCGCCCGGCTGGCCGCGGCGACGGAAGGAGCCTTCCATGTCGGCTGAGTTCAAGATCCAGGGCATCGGCATCACCGAGCTGGCCGAACGGCACGGCACCCCGATGTATGTGTACGACGGCGACGCGCTCGCCGCGAACTTCCGGTCCCTCCGGGCCCGTCTGCACCCGCGCGCGGAGATCTTCTTCTCGCTGAAGGCGAACCCGAACATCTCGCTCTGCGCGCTGCTGGGCCGGCAGGGCGCCTGCGCCGAGATCTCCTCGATGACCGAGCTTGTCACCGCCCGGCGGGCCGGTATCGCGCCGCGCGACATCATCTTCCTCGGGCCGGGCAAGAGTCGCGCGGAGATCGCGGCGTGTCTGGACGAGGGGATCTACGCGATCGTCTGCGAGTCGCTGGGCGAACTGGCCGTCATCGACGAGCTGGCCCGTGAGCGCGGTGTCACCGCGTCCGTGGCGCTGCGCGTCAATCCCAGCTTCGCGGTCAAGGGCTCGGGCCTGACCATGGGCGGCAAGCCCCGGCAGTTCGGCATCGACGAGAGCCAGCTGTTCGACCTGCCGGACCTGGCCGCACGGCACGCTCACGTCCGGCTGATGGGTGTCCAGGTCTACATGGGCACCCGCATCCTCAGCGAGGAAGTGGTGGCCGAGAACACCGGTCGCATCTTCGACCTCGCCGAGCGGTTGTCGGAGAAGCTCGGCTTCGTGCTGGACCTGGTCGACTTCGGCGGCGGCTTCGGGGTCGCGTACTTCGACGGGGAGAGCGATCTCGACCAGGAGCGGCTGACCGGGCTGCTCAATCCGGTCATCGAGGAGTTCGCCGCCCGTCACCCCGGCACCCGGCTGATCAACGAGCTGGGCCGCTACCTCACCGCGCCGTACGGGGTCTACGTCTCCCGGGTGCGCTATGTGAAGACGTCGATGGACGAGAACTTCGCGGTGGTCGACGGTGGCACCAACCACCACATGGCGGCCGTCGGCATCGGTTCCTTCGTCAAGCGCAACTTCCCCATCCGGCTGCTCAACCGCACCGATGAGGCGGAGACCGGGAGCTGGAACATCACCGGGCCGCTGTGCACCCCCAACGACACCCTTGGCAAGAAGGTGCAGTTGCCGCCGCTGCGCACAGGCGACCTGATCGGCGTGGAGCGCTCCGGCGCGTACGGGCCGACCGCTTCCCCCGTGCACTTCCTCAGCCACGGCTACCCCGCCGAGGTGCTGGTGACCGACGGCCGGGACCACCTCGTGGGCGAACGGGAGTTCCCCGAGGACCTGCTGCGCCGCCAGCGCCTGTACCCGGCAGCGGCGCCCGTCGCCGAGACCGACAACTGACCACCCACACCTTCATCAGGAGAACCGCCGTGCCCCAGACAGCTGAGCCCGCCGCCCAGGAGCAGACCGTCGCTGCCGTGCGCCAGGCGCTCGCCGAGGTACTCGACCGCGAGCTGCCGGACCTCGGCCCGGACGCCAAGCTCTTCGACGACTACGGCCTGGACTCCACCGGCGTCCTCGACCTGCTCATGCGCCTGGAGGAGGTCCTCGACGTCGAGTTCGACACCGAGGAGCTGGAGATGAGCCATTTCGCCACCGTCCGCACGCTGGCCGACTACGTGGCCGCCGCACGGTGACGCTCCGCCTCGCGGGAGCCGCGCACCGCGCCTTCGACGGTCGGCCCCCGGCACCGGCCGACCCCTTCCTGGTCCGCATCTACACGGACATGGCCGAGCTGTACGGCACCACCTTCGACCAGGAGCGGCTGGAGCGGGCCCACCGCAACACGTTCTCCCGCATGGCCGAGGGGCTGCTCGACACCCTGCCGGCCCTCGACGACCCGCTCGACCTGGTGGTCCTCGCCTCCGCCGAGCCGGACTTCGACCCCAGGCAGTCGGCGGTCGCCTACCTGAGCGAGCGGGTCCCGGGCCGGCCGCTGGGGTTCGCCCTCAGTGACCAGGGCGATGCGGCCCCGTACACCGCACTGCGGCTGGCCGGCGCATACGCCGCGGCGGGCCAGGCGGGCCGGGTACTGGTCACGGCCATGGACCAGACGACCACGCCCGCCGACCCCCGGCCGCCCCGCCAGGGCGTGGGCGCCCGGGACGGCGCTGCCGCCCTGGTGCTGTCCGCCGCGGGTCCCGGCGCGCCGACCGAGGTGCGGCAGTACGCGGGGCTGACCCCCGACGAGGCGGACAGCCAGCTGCGCGCGGTCCTGGAAGACGGGGTGGTGACCACGCTCATCGCCGGCGCCGGCCTCGCCCCGGAGCGGATCACCCCGCTGTCCGGAGCGCGGACGGAGGTGGTGCGCCCGTCGACGGAGTTCCCGTGCAGCGGCGTGTGGGGGCTGCTGGCGGAACGGCTGCCCGACTTCACCCGGGAAGGCGGCACGGTCGTCGTCGCCGACTACGTATCGCAGGGGCCGGACGGCTCCGGCCGTGGGGAACTCTCCCTCTGTGTCGTCGACTTCGGGGCCGCGACGGTATGACCTTCACCGGATATCCGCCGGACGGCACCGTGTACGTCTGGCGGATACCGCTGTTTGCGCCCCCGCACGTGGTCGCCGGCCTGGCCGCGCTGCTCGGCCCCGAGGAGCGGCGGCGCGGTCGGCAGGCGCTCCCCGACGACCGGCGGCGCTTCGTCATCGCGCACGGCGCCACCCGCTCGCTCCTCGGCGGTTGCCTGGGGCTGCCGCCGGAGCGGCTGTGCTTCACCCATGGCCGCTGGGGCAAGCCCGCCCTGGCCGGCCAGCCACGGCTGTGCTTCAACCTCTCCCACTCCGGCGAGCTGGCGCTGCTGGCGGTCGCCGCGCGGCGACCGGTCGGCATCGATGTGGAGCGGGTGCGCCCGGCCGACCGGTCCCGCAGCGCCGGGCGCTGGTTCCCCACCGCGGAGGCGGAGTTCGTCCGCACGGCGGCCGGTCCGTTGCAGTCGGCGGCGCGCTACGCCCGGCTGTGGACCCGCAAGGAGGCGTGGGTCAAGGCGGCCGGCGGCCGCATGGTGCACGGCCTGGGGCTGCCGGTGGGAACGGGGCCGGACGCCGACGGCGGCACTGCGGTCACGGACCCCGCGGGGCGCGTGCCGGGGCACTGGTCGCTGCACGGGGTCCCGGCGGGCGAGGGGTACGCGGCGTCGCTGGCCGTGGCGGCAGAGCCCTCGGCGGAACCGGTGCGCGTCGAGGTCAGGCGGTGGCGAATGCCCCGGGTGGCAGCCGCGGCGGGTTGCTGAGCGGCGCGCCCGCCGGCGTACGGGCCGGCGGCGGGGCCTGCAGAGGGACGCTCCGGGACGTGTCGTTGTTCAGGTAGGTCAGGACCGCCTGCACCCGCCGGTTGTCGTCCTTGGACGGCAGGAGCTGGAGCTTGCTGAAGATGTTGTTGATGTGCTTGCCGATGGCCTTGTCGGTAACGAACAGCGACTCGGCGATGCCGGCGTTCGACTTGCCTTCCGCCATCAGGCCCAGCACCTCCAGCTCACGCTGGGTCAGGCTGTCCAGGGGCTCGCGGCGCGAGCCGTTGTGCAGCAGGCGCTCGATGACCTTGGGGTCCATGGCGGTGCCGCCGTCGGCCACGCGGCGCACGGCCTCGATGAACTGGCCGCTGTTGAGCACCCGGTCCTTGAGCAGGTAGCCGACCGAACCCTCACCGCCGGCGAGCAGTTCCCGGGCGTACAACTGCTCGACGTACTGTGACAGCACCAGCACGGGAAGCCCGGGGATGCGGCGGCGCGCCTCCAGGGCGACCTGAATCCCCTCATCGGTGAAACTCGGTGGCAGCCGCACGTCCACGATGGCCACGTCCGGCCGCTCGTTCAGCAGCGCCCGCAGCAGTTCGGGGGCGTTGTCGACGGATGCGACGACCTCGCAGCCATGGGCCGCCAACAGGCGTTCCATGCCTTCCCTCAGCAGGAACAGGTCCTCTCCGAGAACGACGCGCATCAGGCCCCCCGGCGACAGTCGGTTGTCCGACGCCGCACACAGCGCCTCTACGCACCGGACTGTACCCACTCTCACTGACGGGCCAGTGACAAATCGATGACGAATCCGGCCACCCTGCGGTCGGCCGCAGCGGTAATCGAATGGTCATCGAAACGTCAGTGGCGTGGGGAAGTGTGGCTTTCCGGCAACGATGCCCCTGACGCGCCCGCGGACCGCGGCGCCGACGTAGGCGTCCCGGATCAATGGTGGAGTTTGCATGCCCTCCTCTGGCACTGAGGTACCGTCGTTCTCCGTCATCTCGGGTGAGCAGGTTTCCCGAGTTTTGGACGGGCAAGAGAAGCAGATCGTCGATCTGGTCGACTACGCCTATCGCGTGCACGGCATCGGCGACACCGTCAACCCGCCCTCCTACTTCCTGAAGTTCGAGGACCGGCCGTCGTCGCGCATCATCGCGCTGCCCGCCTCCGTGGGCGGTGAAATCGGGGTCGACGGGATCAAGTGGATTTCGAGCTTCCCCGAGAACATCGCCTCGGGACTGCCGCGCGCGTCCGCCGTGCTGATCCTGAACGACCAGGAGACCGGATACCCGTTCGCCTGCATGGAAAGCTCCATCATCAGCGCGGTCCGCACGGCGGCCTCCGCGGCGCTGGCCGCCGACTGGCTCACCCGTGAGGGCGGCCGTCCGGCGCGCGTGGGATTCATCGGAACCGGTCTCATCGCCCGGTACATCCACACCTACCTCGCCGGCAACGGGTGGAATTTCGACGAGATCGGGATACACGATCTCAGTTCCGATTACGCCGCCGGTTTCGAGAGCCACCTGCGGGCCTCCGGCTGTACCGCCCGTACGACGGTCCACGACTCCGCCGAGAGCCTGATCCGCAACAGCGACCTGGTCGTCTTCGCGACCGTCGCCGGCACTCCGTACGTCACCAACCCGGTGTGGTTCGCGCACAACCCGGTGGTGCTCAACGTCTCGCTGCGCGACCTCGGCCCCGAGATCATCAAGGCCTCGTCCAACTTCGTGGACGACGTCGAGCATGTCCTGAAGGCCGATACCTCGGTGCACCTTGTCGAACAGCAAGTGGGCAACCGGTACTTCATCAACGGGACGTTGCACAATGTGATGACGGGAATGGTCAAGGTGCCCCGCAACCGACCCGTGGTCTTCTCGCCGTTCGGTCTGGGAGTACTCGACCTGACCGTCGCCAAGCATGTGTACGACGAACTCGTCAGGGCGAGTGAACTGCGCGAGATCGACGGGTTCTTCCACGAGCTGTCCCGGCACGGGAAAAAGTAACCGTAACCCTTCTACAGGACCAGCCCTGCGGTAGGGAGGACCGAACGTGCCTGTTATATCCGCCCCGCATGAATTCAATGTGCCGGATCTCTTCATCGACCTGAAGTCCGTGCTCGGTGCGCAGCTCTATCTCAAGTGCGAGGGTTTCAACTTCGCCGGTTCCATCAAGCTGAAAGCCGCCGTGGAAATGATCGCGCGGGGCGAGCTGTCCGGCGCCTTACGGCCCGGGATGACCCTGGTCGAATCGTCGTCGGGGAATCTCGGCGTCGCACTGAGCCTGGTCGCGGCGAGCAAGGGGTACCGCTTCATCTGCGTCACCGACAGTCGGTGCACGCTGGCCAACCGCCAGCGGATGGAGAACCTCGGCGCCCAGGTACGGATCATCACCGAACCCGACGAGGAGGGCGGCCTGCTCGGCGCCCGCATCCGCCACGTCGAGGAGCTGTGCGCCGGCGGCGAGGGCTTCATCTGGCTCAATCAGTACGCCAACCTCGGCAACTGGATGAGCCACTACCGCACCACCGGGCCCGAGATCGGCGCCCAGTTCCCGGACCTCGACGTGCTGTTCATCGGCGCCGGCACCACCGGGACCCTGATGGGCTGTGCCCGCTACTTCCGGGAGAACCAGCCCTCGGTCACCGTCGTCGCCGTCGACAGCGTCGGCTCGGTCACCTTCGGCACCCCGCCCGGCCCGCGCATGATCCCCGGACTGGGCACCAGCGTCCGCCCGCAGATCCTCGACGACTCGTACGTGGACGACGTGGTGCACGTGCCCGAGACCGACACCATCCGGATGTGCCACCGCCTGGTCCGGCACGGCTTCGTCCTCGGCGGCTCCACCGGCACCGTGCTCAGCGGCGCCCAGCAGTGGATCGCCGTGAACCGCCCGGAGCGGGACATCCTCGGTGTCGCGATCTCCCCGGATCTGGGGGATCACTACCTGGACACCGTCTACCAGCAGAAGTGGCTCCAGGACATCTACGGCCTGGACAGGGACGAGCTGTCCGAAGCGGATGAGCTGTCCGCGGCGAGCAGGGCCACCGCGTAGCCCCGCTTCCCCGCCCCTCGCGCGGCCCCGGACCACCGGCCCGCCGCACACCCACCCTTCCCGCAGGACCTCCAGGAGGTTGTCGTCATGAGTGCACGTATCGAGCCGGGTCTGCCGCTCACCGCGGCGCAGACCGAGATCTGGTTCGACGAGCAGTTCGCCGACGGTGACCTCGCCTACAACATGGCGGACCGCTTCGACATCCGCGGCCCGCTGGACGCCGCCCGCCTCGAAGCCGCGCTGGGCCTGGCCCTCACCGAGGCCGAGTGCTTCCGCGTCCGCTTCACCGAGGAGGACGGCGAGCCCCGACAGACGGTCGAGCCCCTGGAGTCCTTGCCGTACACCACGGTCGACCTGAGCGCGGCGGACGATCCCGAGGCAGCCGCCCACGCGTGGATGAGCCGGGACCTGGACCGGCCGATCGACGTGACGTCCTTCCCCCTCATGCGGGCCGCGCTGCTCACCCTCGGCCCGGACCGTGCCTTCCTCTACCTGTGCGCGCACCACATCGTCAGTGACAGCTTCGTGCGCCCGCTGTTCTACCGGCGGCTGGCCGCGCTCTACACCGCCCTGCACGAGGGCCGGCCGACCGGGGACGGGCAACTGCCCCCGCTGAAGGTCCTGGTGGACGACGAGATCGCGTACGCCTCCTCGCGCCGTGCCGAGCGGGACCGGGCGTACTGGGCCCGTACTTACGCCGACGCCCCCGACCTCGTCAGCTTCTCCCGCCGCGAGCCGGCCCCGGCCCGGGGCTTCCTGCGCCGCAGCACGACGCTGCCGGAGCCGGTCGTGCGGCGTCTGCGTGCCGCCGCGCGCCGGACCCGGGTGACCTGGCCGACGCTCGTCATCGCGGCCGCCGCGGCGTACACCCAGCGGCTGACCGGCGCCGACGAGATCCTGCTGACCCTGCCGGTCAACGGACGCACCACCGCCGCCGGCCGCTCGGTCCCGGGGATGGTCGCCAACTACCTGCCGCTGCGCGTGGCCATCGCGCCCGGCACCACGCCGGACCAGTTGCTGCGCACGGTCGCCGACGCGCTGCTGCGGACGCTGAACCACCAGCGCTACCGGGGTGACCGGGTGCGCCGCGACATGGGCCTGCGGGTCGATGACCGGCGTCCGTTCGGACCGTTCGTCAACGTCCTGCCGCCCGAGCCGGAACTCGCCTTCGGCCCGTGCGCGGTCACCCTCACCAACCTCTCCACCGGCATCGTCAACGACTTCATGTTCGCCGTCTCCGACTCGGCGGGCGACGACGACGTGGAGATCCACCTCAACGCCAACCCCGCGCTCTACTCCGCCGCCGAGCTCGAAGCACACCGCGATCGCTTCACCGCCTTCCTCGACGCGCTCTCGCACGCGGCGGCCGACCGTCCGCTGGCGGGCGTCGGGGTGCTCACCGCGGCGGAGTCGCGGCGGCTGTCGCAGGAGTGGCACGCCGCGGAACGCGGAGGCGGCTTCACAGGCGTGGTGGAGCGGGTGCGGGAGCACGCCGCCGCCCGTCCGGACGCGGTGGCTGTGGCCGATGGCGAGGACCGCGTCTCGTATGCGGCGTTGGCGGTGTACGCCGATCATGTCGCCGGGCGGCTGGCGGAGGCCGGCGTGGGTACGGGCTCGCTGGTGGCGGTGCTGGGCGAGCCCGGCGTGCGATATGTGGCGGGTGTGCTCGGCGTGTTGGGTGTGGGCGCCGCGTGGCTTCCGTTGGATGTGGAGGCGCCGTTGGCCCGGCAGGTGGGGCTGTTGGCGGACAGCGGTGTGCGTTTCCTGCTGGCGGGGCCTGGTGAGCGGGCGCGGGCTGAGGAGATCGTGGCGGGGGCCGGTTCCTCGGTCAGGGTCCTCGTTCTCGATGCGCCGTTGCCGGCCGTGGGTGTGCGGGCCGGGGGTCTGGGGCCGGTGTGTGGTGGTGGGGACGATCTGGCGTATGTGATCTATACGTCCGGTTCCACGGGTCGTCCGAAGGGTGCGATGGTGCACCGGCGGGGGATGGTCAACCATCTGCTGGCGAAGGTGGAGGACCTGGGGTTGGGTGAGGGCGATGTGCTGGTGCACAACGCCCCGGTGACCTTCGACATCTCGGTGTGGCAGATGCTCGCCGCGCTGGTCGCCGGCGGGACGACGCGCGTGGTGAACCGTACGGTGGCGGCCGACCCGGACGCGCTGTTCGCGGTGACGGCCGGCGAGGACGTGACGGTGCTGGAGGTCGTGCCGTCGTTGCTGCGCGCGGCGCTGGACGCGTGGGAGACGGCGGGCGGCTTCCCGTCACTGCCGAAGCTGCGGTACCTGGTCGTGACGGGTGAGGCGCTGCCGGTGGACGTGTGCCACCGCTGGTTCGCGCGCTGGCCGGGCATTCCACTGGTCAACGCCTATGGCCCGACGGAGTGCTCGGACGACGTCACCCACGCCGTGATCGACGCCTACAGCGAGCTGGGGACACGCACCCCCATCGGCCGGGTGGTGCGCAACACGCGCCTGTACGTGCTGGACGACGCCCTGCGGCAGGTGCCGAGGGGCGTCGCGGGTGAGCTGTACGTGGCGGGCACGGGCGTCGGGCGCGGCTATCTCGGTGATCCGGGGCGTACGGCCTCGACGTTCGTCGCGGACCCGTTCGGAGCCGTGGGCGAGCGGATGTACCGGACCGGCGACCGGGTGATCCATCGCCCGGACGGTCAGCTGGAGTTCCTGGAGCGCCGGGACCATCAGGTCAAGATCCGGGGCCGCCGGATCGAGCTGGGGGAGATCGAGGCGGCGCTGCGGGCCGTCGAGGGCGTGACGGACGGTGCGGCGCAGGTGCACACCGATGTCGCCACCGGCCGTATGCGTCTCGTGGGTTACCTGGTGGGCGGCGCCGCGCCCGAGCAGGTGCGCGCCGACCTGCTGCTCGTCCTGCCCGCGTACATGGTCCCCGGTGAATTCGTCGCCCTGGACGCCCTTCCGCTCACCTCGAACGGCAAGGTCGACCGCAAGGCGCTCACTGCTCCCGACGCGGCCGCGACCACCGTGCGCCGTGCGCCGCGCACGCCACAGGAGGAGCTCCTGTGCACCGCTTTCGCCGAGGTGCTGAGTCTGTCGTCGGCCGCGGCCGACGCCGACTTCTTCTCCCTCGGCGGCGACAGCATCAGCGCCATCCAGGTCGTCAGCCACGCCCGTAAGGCCGGCCTCGCCCTCACCCCACGGGACATCTTCCGCCACAAGACCCCGGCCGCCCTCGCCGCCGCGGCGGGGACGACGACCGGCGCGGCCGAGGTCGTCGGGGCGGACGACGGAATCGGTGAGCTGGAAATCATGCCGATCGCCCACCAGCTGCGGGAGGACGGCGGCGCGGTCGCCGGACCGGTCGGCTCCTTCGCCCAGTACGTCGTGGTCCGGGTCCCCGACCACGTGGACACCGCGCGGCTGACCCGCGCGTTGCACGGTGTCGTCGACCGGCACGACGCGCTGCGCATGCAGCTGGACGTGCCGGTGGAGGGCCTGTGGACGCTGAAGGTACGGCCGCAGGGCACGGTCGACCTGACGGGTGCGGTGCACGAGACCGAGGTGCCGGCCGACGCGGACGAGGACGAGGTGGTCCTCGCACAGGCCGCCCTCGCGCAGCGCCGCCTCGCCCCCACCACCGGTGACCTGCTCCAGGCCGTCCTGTTGCACGCCGGCCCCGGGCGGCCCCGCAGGCTGCTGCTGATGGTGCACCACCTCGCCGTGGACGGCGTCTCCTGGCGGGTGTTGCTGCCCGATCTCGCCGCGGCCTGGTCGGCCGTCGAGGCGGGCCGCACCCCGGCCCTGCCCGCGGTGGGCACCTCGTACCGCAGCTGGTCACGGCTGCTGGCCGAGGACGCGCGCACTGCCGCCCGCACCGCGGAGCTGCCGGTGTGGACCGCGCAGGCGCGAGGCCCTGAGCCGCTGTTCGGCGCGCGCGGCCTGGACGCCGCGCGGGACACCTACGCGACCGCGCACCGGCTGCGGCTGGTGCTGCCGGCCGAGCAGACGACCGCCCTGCTCACCGAGGTCGCTACGGCGTTCCACGCCGAGATCAACGACGTGCTGCTGACCGCGCTGGCGCTGGCGATGGCCGACTGGCACCGCCGTACCACCGCCGCGGACAGCCCCGCCGACACCCTGATCGAACTCGAGGGGCACGGCCGTGAACAGGTCGTGGACCACACCGATCTCTCCCGCACCGTGGGCTGGTTCACCAGCGCCTTCCCTGTGCGGCTCGCGCCCGGCGACCTCGACTGGGACGAGATCTGGGCGGGCGGTGACGCGGTCGGCGCCACCTTCAAACGGATCAAGGAACAGCTGCGGGCCATCCCCGACCACGGCATCGGCTACGGGCTCCTGCGGTATCTCAACCCGCAGACCAGCGCCCTCCTGGCCCGCCACCCCCGCCCGCAGATCGGCTTCAACTACATGGGCCGGTTCGGTGCCTCCGGTACGGCCGACTGGTCGCTGGCGGGCGGCGGCGCCGCGATCGGCACCGCCGCCGCCCCCGACATGCCGCTCCCACATGTCCTGGAGGTCACCCCGGTCACCGAGGACCGTCCCGACGGTCCCCACCTGGTCGCCGACTGGCTCTGGGCCGCAGAGATCCTCCCCGACCGGGACGCACGCGACATCGCCCGGACGTGGTTCCGCGCCCTGGAGCTGCTGGTGGCGCACGCGGCGCGGCCCGGGGCGGGCGGCCGGGTGCCGTCCGACCTGCCGCTGGTCTCGTTGTCGCAGAAGGAACTCGACTCCTACGAGACACAGTTGTCGGCCACTGGGCTGGCCGACGTGCTGCCGCTGGCGCCGCTGCAGAAGGGCCTGCTGTTCCTGTCCGAGTTCGAGCGGGACGGCGTGGACCCCTACGTCCTCCAGCTCGGCCTGGAACTCGGGGGAGAGGTGGACGCCACCGCGCTCCGCGCCGCCTGCGCCGAGCTCCTGCACCGGCACCCCAACCTGCGGGCGTCCTTCCGCCACCGCGAGTCGGGCCCTCCCGTCCAGCTGATCCCGCACGCGGTGAAGGTGCCGTGGCGGGAGACGGACCTGACCGCCGGGCGGACGTCCGCGGCCGAGACGGCCGAGGCGGCCACCCGCCTCGCCGACGAGGAACGCGCCCTGCGCTTCGACCTGTCCGACCCGGCGGCGGCGCCCATGATGCGCTTCGTCCTGGCACGCACCGGCCCGGACCGGCACCGCTTCCTGTGGACGATCCACCACAGCCTGGTGGACGGCTGGTCCATGCCGCTCCTGGTGCGTGAGCTGTTCACGCTCTACGGGGGCGACGCAGGCGCACCGGCTGAGCCCGTGCCCTACCGCGACTACCTCGCCTGGCTGACGGAGCAGGACACACGGGCGGCGCTCGCGGAGTGGGAGGCGGCGCTGGACGGTGTGGAGGAGCCGACGCTGGCCGCCCCGGAGGGCGTCGAGCGTGCCGCGGTCCTCGCGGACACGGTCGGCAGGGCCGTCCCCGAGCGTCTGGCGGCCGACCTGGCTGCCTGGGCGCGTGCGCGCGGGCTGACCCTGAACACCGTCTTCCAGGGCTGCTGGGCGCTGCTGCTGGGCTCGCTCACCGGTCGCGACGACGTCCTCTTCGGCGCGGTGACCTCTGGCCGTCCGGCGCAGGTGCCGGGCGTCGAGGGCATGATCGGCCTGTTCCTCAACACGGTTCCGGTGCGGGTGCGCACCCGGCCCGAGGAGACGCTCGCGGATCTGTTGGCCGGCATCCAGGAACGGCAGTCGGCCCTGATGCCGCACGAGTACGTCGGCCTGGCGGAGATCCAGAACCGGGCCGGTCTCGGCGACCTCTTCGACACGGTCCTGCTCTTCGAGAACTTCCCGCTCGACGAGGAGAGCGTGCGCGCCTCCGCCACCGGTCTGCGGCTGTTGGACGCCGAGGCCCGCGACGGGCGGCACTACCCGCTGAGCCTGGCGGTCCTGCCCGGCGCCGGTCACCGCCTCGACCTGCGCTTCGACTACGCGCCCGACCTGTTCACCCGGGACGCCGTCGAGCGTCTCGGCAGCCGTCTGCTGCACCTGCTCGCCTCGGTCCTCACCTCCGCGGACCGTCCGCTGGCCGCGCTCGGGCTGGTGGACGAGGAGGAGTCGCGGCGGTTGCTGGTGGAGTGGAACGCGACGGAGCGTGCGGGTGGCTTCACCGGTGTGGTGGAGCGGGTGCGCGAGCATGCCGCGGCGCGGCCGGACCGGGTGGCGGTGCGGGACGGCGATGTGCAGGTCTCGTATGCGGCGTTGGCGGTGTACGCCGATCATGTCGCCGGGCGGCTGGCGGAGGCCGGCGTGGGTACGGGCTCGCTGGTGGCGGTGCTGGGCGAGCCCGGCGTGCGATATGTGGCGGGTGTGCTCGGCGTGTTGGGTGTGGGCGCCGCGTGGCTTCCGTTGGATGTGGAGGCGCCGTTGGCCCGGCAGGTGGGGCTGTTGGCGGACAGCGGTGTGCGTTTCCTGCTGGCGGGGCCTGGTGAGCGGGCGCGGGCTGAGGAGATCGTGGCGGGGGCCGGTTCCTCGGTCAGGGTCCTCGTTCTCGATGCGCCGTTGCCGGCCGTGGGTGTGCGGGCCGGGGGTCTGGGGCCGGTGTGTGGTGGTGGGGACGATCTGGCGTATGTGATCTATACGTCCGGTTCCACGGGTCGTCCGAAGGGTGCGATGGTGCACCGGCGGGGGATGGTCAACCATCTGCTGGCGAAGGTGGAGGACCTGGGGTTGGGTGAGGGCGATGTGCTGGTGCACAACGCCCCGGTGACCTTCGACATCTCGGTGTGGCAGATGCTCGCCGCGCTGGTCGCCGGCGGGACGACGCGCACCGTGGACCGCGCGAGCGCCGCGGATCCCGATGCCTTGTTCTCGCTCGCCCGCACCGAGGACATCACCGTTCTCGAGGTCGTGCCCTCACTGCTGCGTGCCGCACTGGACGCGTGGGAGACGACCGGGGACTTCCCGTCACTGCCCAAGCTGCGGCATCTCGTGGTGACCGGCGAGGCGCTGCCCGCCGATGTCTGCCGCCGGTGGTTCGCCCGCTTCCCGGACATTCCCCTGGTCAACGCCTACGGTCCCACCGAATGCTCCGACGATGTCACGCACGCCGTCCTGACGGCGGACAGTGAGCTGGGTGCCCGGGTGCCGATCGGGCGGGTGGTGCGCAACACCCGGCTGTATGTGCTCGACGACGCACTGCGTCCCGTTCCGGTCGGCGTGCCCGGTGAGCTGTACGTGGCCGGCACGGGAGTGGGGCGCGGATATCTGGGCGATCCGGTCCGCACGGCTGCCACGTTCACCGCGGACCCCTTTGGCCCGGCGGGCGAACGGATGTACCGGACCGGCGACCGCGTGGTCCACCGTGCCGACGGCCAGCTCGAATTCCTCGAACGGCGCGACCACCAGGTCAAGATCCGCGGACGGCGGATCGAGCTCGGTGAGATCGAGGCAGCTCTGCGCGGTGTCGAGGGCATCACGGATGCCGCCGCGCAGGTGCACACCGACGCCGTCGGCCGTAAGCGCCTGATCGGCCACCTCGTCGGTGACACCCCTCCCGCTCAGGTACGCGACGCGCTGCTGCGTGCGCTGCCGCCGTACCTGGTCCCCACCGAATTCGTCACCCTCGACGTGCTGCCGCTTACGCTCAACGGCAAACTCGACCGCAAGGCCCTCAGCGCCCCGCGGCCGACCACCGCCGCGACCGGCCGCCCGCCGCGCACGCCCCACGAGGAGATCCTCTGCGCCGCGTTCGCCGAGGTACTCGGCCTCTCCCACGTCGATGCAGACGCCGACTTCTTCAGCCTCGGCGGCGACAGCATCAGCTCCATCCAGGTCGTGGGCCACGCCCGTAAGGCAGGGCTGACCCTCACCCCACGGGACATCTTCCGTGACAAGACCCCCGCCGCCCTGGCCGCGACGACGCAGACCACAGACCCCACACCGTCCACGTACCGGCCGGTGGCTCCCGACGCACCGCTGGTCGCGCTGTCGGACGAGGAACTCGACGAGTTCGACATGGAATTCGGTGACCTCCAGTGAACGCCGTGCACCCCACGAAACCGGTCCACTCGGCGAAGGAAAAGGAGAAGGGCGCCATGAAGCGTTCGGGTATCAGCGACGTGCTGCCCTTGACGCCTTTGCAGAAGGGTCTGCTCTTCCTGTCCGAGTACGACCCGCGGAGCGCGGACGCCTACTCGCTCCAGCTCTCCGTCGAACTCGAGGGACCGCTGGATCCCGGCGCCCTGCGCGCCGCCTGCTCCGGGCTGCTGAACCGGCACCCCAACCTGCGGTCCTGCTTCCGCCGCCGGGCGACCGGTGACCCCGTACAGCTGGTGCCGCACGAGGTTGCGCTGCCGTGGGAGGAGCGGGAGCTGCCGAGCGCCGACGCCGGGCAGCTGCGCGAGGTGGCCGACGAGGAGCGGCGGCACCGCTTCGACCTCGCCCGGCCGCCGCTGATGCGCTTCGTGCTCGTGCGCCAGGCCGTGGAGCGGCACACCTTCGTGTGGACCGTGCACCACAGCCTGGCCGACGGCTGGTCGCTGCCGATGCTCATCCAGGACCTGTTCACCCTGTACGCGCACGGCGGACGGGAGGCCGACGCCGGGCTGCCCGCGGTCGTCCCGTACCGCTCCTACCTGGCCTGGCTCGCGGCCCAGGACACCGACGCCGCGCATGCCGCGTGGCGGGACGCCCTCGCCGGGCTGACCGAGCCCACCCGCCTGGCGCCTGTGGCCGACCGCGTCCCGGCGCTGCCGCACTCGCTGACCATGGCGGTGCCCGAGCGGCTGGCGGCGGACCTGGCGTCCCGCGCCCGCGGCCTCGGCGTCACTCTCAACACCGTCTTCCAGAGCGCCTGGGCCCTGGTCCTGGGAGCCCTCACCGGCCGTTCGGACGTGGTCTTCGGCACGGTCACCGCCGGCCGGCCGGCCGAACTGCCTCACGTCGAGCAGATGGCGGGCCTGTTCGCCAACACCGTCCCGGTACGGGTGACGACCCGCCCGCAGCAGTCGGTTGCCGCGCTGCTCGCCGAGGTCCAGGAGCGCCAGTCCCGTCTGATGCCGTACGAGCACGTCGGGCTCGCCGACATCCAGCGGCAGGCGGGCATCGGTGAACTCTTCGACACCGTGATGCTGTTCCAGAGCTACCCGGTGAACGAGGACGAGCTGGCCGACTCGCTGCCGGGACTGCGCGTCGCCGACGCCGCCATCCGCTCCGTCACCCACTACCCGCTGGCCCTCGCCGTGCTGCCCGGCCCCGGCAGCCGCCTCGACCTGCGCTTCGACTACGCGCCGGACCTGTACGGGGCAGCCGACGCCGAACTGTTCGGGCGCCGTCTGCTGCGCGTCCTGGAAGCAGTCGCCGCCGACCCGGACCGGCCGCTCGCCCGGATCGCCGTCGTGGCGGCGGAGCCGAGCCGGCAGCCGGCCGACGAGGACGCCATGGCGGTCCCGCCCCGCCCCGTGGCCGAGGCCGTCGAGGAACGCGCCCGTGAACTGCCGGACGACACCGCCGTGGTGTGCGGCGAGACCTCGCTGACGTACCGGGAGCTGAACACCCGGGCCAACCGCCTGGCGCGTGCGCTCGTCGCACGTGGCGCGGCTCCCGGTCACACCGTCGCGCTCGCGCTGCCCCGCTCCGCCGACCTGGTCGTGGCGGCCCTGGCGGTGCTCAAGTCCGGCGCGGCCTATCTGCCCCTCGACCCGGACCACCCGGCCGAGCGCACCACGGTCGTCCTGGAGGACACCCGGCCCGTCCTGGCCCTCACCACGCGGGCCACCGACGGCGCGCTGCCGGACGGCGCGGCGGCGCGCTGGATCATGGACACCGAGGGAACCGAAGAACTGCTCGCCGGCTTCCCGGGCACCGACCTCACCGACGCCGACCGGGCGCGCCCGGTCACCGCCGTCGACACCGCGTACACCCTGTTCACCTCCGGCTCCACCGGCCGCCCCAAGGGTGTCGTGGTCACCCGGGGCGGCTTCGCCAACATCGTGACGGACATGGCGCGGCGGTACGGCCTGGAGCGCGAGGAGAGCCTGCTGGCCGTCACCACCTTCGGCTTCGACATCGCCAACACCGAGCTGTTCTGCCCGCTGACCGCCGGCGCGCGGCTGGTCGTCGCCGACCGGGAGACCGTACGCGACCCGGCCGCCCTGGCCCGCCTGATCACCACTTCCGGTGCCACCGTCCTACAGGCCACGCCCAGCCTGTGGCAGGCCCTGGTCGCCGCCGCCCCCGGCGGGCTCGGCGGGGTACGGGCCTTCGTCGGCGGCGAGTCGCTGAGCGAGTCGCTGGGCGAGGAGCTGCGCAAGGCGACCGCGGGCGTCATCAACCTGTACGGGCCGACCGAGACCACCATCTGGTCCACCGCCTCCCCGGTGCTGGATGGCACCCGGCCGGGTGCCCCCGCCATCGGCCGCCCGGTGGCCCACACCCGCCTGCACATCCTCGACGGCTGGCTGCGACCGGTCGCGCCGGGCGTCGTCGGCGAGTTGTACATCGCGGGCGCCGGGCTCGCCCGCGGATACCTCAACCGGCCGGGGCTGACCGCCGAGCGATTCGTCGCCGACCCGTTCTCCCCGTCCGGCGAGCGGATGTACCGCACCGGTGACCTGGTCCGCTGGGGCACCGACGGTCAGGTGGAGTACGTCGGACGCGCCGACCACCAGGTCAAGATCCGCGGATTCCGCATCGAACTCGGGGAGATCGAGAACGCGTTGGCCGGCCACCCGGACATCGCCCAGGCCGTGGTGAGCGTCCGCGCGCAGCGGCCGGACGAGCAACTGCTGGTCGGCTACCTGACCCCCGCCGAGAACGCCACCGCACCGGATCCCGATGCCCTCGGCGGGTACCTGTCCGGGCTGCTGCCCGCGTACATGATCCCCGCCGTCTTCGTCACCCTCGACGCCCTGCCGCTCACCCCGAACGGAAAGGTGGACCGCAAGGCGCTGCCGGCCCCCGAGCTGCGCCCGCAGCAGGCCGCCCGGGCCGTGCGCACGCCGCACGAGGAACTCCTGTGCCAGGTCTTCGCCGAGGTGCTGGACCTGCCGGTATTCGGCCCCGAGGACGACTTCTTCGCGCACGGTGGCCATTCGCTGCTCGCCGCCCGTGTGGTGAGCCGCGTCCGCACCGTCCTGGGCACCGAGGTCCCGGTGCGGGCCCTGTTCGACGCCCGTACGCCCGCCGGCCTCGCCGCGCGGCTGCCGCGTGCGGGGGCGGCCCGGCCCGCGCTGCGCGCCGGCATCCGCCCCCAGGACGTCCCCCTGTCCTTCGCGCAGCAGCGGCTGTGGTTCCTCAACCGGCTGGACGGGGCCCACGGCACCTACAACATCTCCCTCGGCCTGCGCCTTACCGGCGACCTCGACACGGCGGCGCTCGGCGGCGCGCTGCGTGACCTCCTCGGCCGCCACGAGAGCCTGCGCACCGTCTTCCCCGACCGCGACGGCACCCCCCGCCAGCACGTGCTGCTGCCGCAGGAGACGGCGTTCGCCCTGCGGGAGAGCGTCACCGACGAGGACCGGTTGGGTGCCGAGCTGGCCGCGGGCGCGGCGCGCGGCTTCGACCTGTCCCGCGAGATCCCGCTGCGCGCCCAGCTGTTCACCCTCGGCGCGCAGGAGCACGTGCTGCTTCTCGTCCTGCACCACATCGCGGGAGACGGCTGGTCGCTGACGCCGCTCGCCGACGACCTCGCACGGGCCTACGCCGCGCGCCGGGACGGCGGGACGCCGCAGCGGTCAGCGCTCCCCGTGCAGTACGCGGACTACGCGCTGTGGCAGCGTGCGCTGCTCGGCGAGGAGGACGACCCGGACAGCCCCGCCGCCCGCCAACTCGCCTACTGGAAGGACGCACTCGCGGGCCTGCCGGAGGAGATCGAGCTGCCCGCCGACTTCGCCCGGCCCGCGGTCGCCGGCCACGAGGGCGCGGCACACACCGCCGTCATCGAGCCCGGCCTGCACCGCCGCCTGGCGGAGCTGGCCCGCGCCCACGGCGTGAGCCTGTTCATGGTCGTCCAGGCCGCGCTGGCCGCTCTGCTGACACGGATGGGCGCGGGGGAGGACATCCCGCTCGGCAGCCCGGTCGCGGGCCGCACCGACGAGGCGCTGGACGACCTCGTGGGCTTCTTCACCAACACGCTGGTCCTGCGCACCGACACCTCCGGCGACCCCGCCTTCACCGAACTGCTGCGCCGTGTAAGGGAGACGGACCTGGCCGCGTACGAGAACCAGGACCTGCCCTTCGAGCGGCTGGTCGAGGTCTGCAACCCGGTTCGCTCGCTGTCCCGGCAGCCGCTGTTCCAGGTCATGCTGGCGTTCCAGAACACCGCTGACGCCCGGCTCGCGCTGCCCGGTCTGTCGGCGGAGACGGAGCCCGTCGGCAGCACCACCGCCAAGTTCGACCTGGCGTTCCAGCTCACCGAGCGCGCCGGCGGCGAGGGGGGAGAGTACGGCGGCATCGACCTGGTGGTCGAGTACAGCACCCAGCTCTTCAGGCCGGAGACGGTCCGGCAGCTCACCGGCCGCTTCTCGCGCGTCCTGCAGTCGGTCGCCGCCGCCCCGAAGACGCCACTGAGCGGCATCGAGGTGCTCGGCGACGAGGAGCGCCGGCGCGTGGTCACCGAGTGGAACGACGCCGCCGTCGACGTCCCGCCGCTGACCGTGAGTCAGATTTTCGAGGAACACGCCGCCCGGCAGCCGGACCACGAGGCCGTCGTCTTCCGCGACGAGTCGCTGTCGTACGGGCAGCTCAACGCCCGCGCCAACCGGCTGGCCCGGCTGCTGACCGGGCACGGCGCCGGTCCCGGCCGGATCATCGGCCTGCTGCTGCCGCGGTCGGTGGACATGATCGTCGCCATCCTGGCCGTGCTGAAGTCCGGCGCCGCCTACCTCCCGCTCGACCCGGACTACCCTGCCGACCGCCTGGCGTACATGGTCGGAGACGCGGCGCCGGTCTGTGTCCTGGCCGCGCCGGGCACGGCCGGACCGCTGGCGGGCTCCGACGCCCGGGTGATCGAACTCGGCGACGGTGCGGAGCCCGGCGCCGACGCCGCCGGTCACGCGGAGACCGATCTGACCGACGCCGACCGGACCCGGCCGCTCTCCCCCCGCGATGCCGCCTACGTCATCTACACCTCGGGCTCCACCGGGCGCCCCAAGGGCGTGGTGATCGAGCAGGCCGGGGTCGCCGCCCTCGCTGCCGACCACGTGCGCCGCTTCTCGCTCGGCCCGTACTCCCGCGTTCTGCAGTTCGCCTCGCCCAGCTTCGACGCGGCCTCCGCCGAGCTGGCGATGGCGCTGCTGTCCGGCGGCACCCTCGTCCTGGCCACGCCGGAGAGCCGCGGCCCAGGCGATCCGCTGGCCGACCTCGTCGTGCGGCACGGCGTGAACCTCGCCATCCTGCCGCCGGTCGTCCTGGCCGCCTTCCCGGAGGAGAGCACCCTGCCGGGCGGCCTGACCCTCATCACCGCGGGCGAGGCGCTGCCCCCCGAGGTCGCGGCCCGCTGGTCGGCCGGCCGCGCGCTGCACAACTGCTACGGGCCGACCGAGTCCACCGTCTGCGCCACCGCGAGCGACCCGCTGACCGGTGAGGGCAGGCCGCCCATCGGCCGCCCGCTGCACAACACCCGTGCCTACGTCCTGGACGCGAGATTGCAGCCGGTGGCCCCCGGCGTGACCGGCGAACTGTACCTGGCAGGCGCCCAGTTGGCCCGTGGCTACCTCGGACGTCCCGGCCTCACGGCCGAGCGGTTCACGGCCGATCCGTTCGGCCCGGCGGGCGCGCGGATGTACCGCACCGGCGACCTGGCGCGCTGGACCCCGGACGGCCGGCTCGACTACGTCGGCCGCGTCGACGACCAGGTCAAGCTCCGCGGCTTCCGGATCGAACTCGGCGAGATCGAGAGCGCGCTGGCCGCCCACCCGGGCGTCGCCCGGGCGGTCGCCACGGTGCGGGAGGACCGGCCCGGTGACCGCCGGCTGGCCGCGTACGTCATACCCGACGACGCGCCGGTGCCCGCGGCGGCCCTGCGCGAGCACCTGTCCGGGCTGCTACCCGACTACATGGTGCCCGGCGCCTTCGTGGAGCTGGACGCGCTGCCCCTGACCCCCAACGGCAAGGTCGACCGCAAGGCCCTGCCCGCCCTGGAGCCGGCCGGACCGGTCGCCCACGGCCGGGACCCCCGCACGGCCCACGAGACGCTGCTGTGCCAGGTGTTCGCTGAAGTCCTGGGCCTGCCCAGGGTCGGTGCCGAGGCGGACTTCTTCGAGCTGGGCGGTGACAGCATCCGCTCCGTCCAGGTCGTCGGCAGGGCCCGGAAGGCCGGCCTCGGCCTCGCGCTGGCCGACGTCTTCCGGCACAAGACCGTTGAGGCGCTGGCCGTGGCCCTGGAACACGCCGACCGGGCGGCGGGGACGACGTTCCTGGACCGCGTGCGGCACGGACTCGACGACCGCGCCGAGGGCGCCGCGGCGCTCGATCCGTTCGGCCCGGTGCTCGCCCTGCGCACCACCGGTGACCGCCCGCCGCTGTTCTGCGTCCACGGCGGTATGGGCTTCGCCCTGCCCTACCTCGGCCTCGCCGCACACCTGGGCGACCGCCACCCGGTCCATGGGCTCCAGGCGCCGGCCGTCACCGGCCCCGGACCCCTGCCGGAGAGCATCGGGCAGGTCGCGGCCGCGTATGTCGAGCGCCTCAGGGAGATCCAGCCGAGCGGTCCCTACCACCTGCTGGGGTGGTCCTACGGCGGCGTGGTCGCGCACGAGATGGCCGTCAGGCTGGAGTGCGCGGGGGAGGAAGTGGCCCTGCTCGCCAACCTGGACAGCTACCCCGCCGACCTCGCCGACCCGGTGCCCACGGACGGGGCGCTGCTGACCGCCGTACTCGAATACTGCGGTCTGGAGCGACATGAGGACGCGGCCGAGCCGACGGCCGAGACGGTCCGCGACGCCCTGCGCCGGGCCGACAGCCCACTGGGCGACGTGGACATCTCCCGGCTCGTGGAGGTGATGCGCAATCACGTCCGCCTCGTCCGGGAGCACCGGCCCGGCCACGTCAGGGCCCGCATGCAGCTGTTCGTCGCGGAGCTCGGCCTGACACCGGCGGAGCGCGCCGCGCGCCCCGGCCGGTGGGCGGGGCACACCGAGAACGAGCCCGTCGTCCACGCCGTGCCCTGCGGCCACGAATTCATGATGCATTCCGGGCCGCAGGCCGCCATCGGCCGCGCCGTCGCCGCCGAACTGGAGCGGCTGTACGGCTGATCCGCCGGCCACCATGCCCGACACTTCCCCGCCGATCACAAGGAGAACTCTCATGGCCAACCCGTTCGACAACGAAGAGGGCACCTTCCACGTCCTGGTCAACTCCGAGGGCCAGCACAGCATCTGGCCCGCCTTCGCCGAGGTGCCGGCGGGCTGGGAGATGATCCTCGAAGCACGCCCGCGTGCTGAGGCGCTGGCCGCCGTCGAGCGTGACTGGACCGATATGCGGCCGAAGAGCCTGGCCGCTCGCTCCGGCAGCTGACGGCCATGGGGTCGGACACCGCGGTCTACGCGGAAGGGCTGCACAAGCGCTACAAGGGCCACCACGCCCTCCGCGGGGTCGACCTGTCGGTGGCCGCCGGCTCGGTGCTGGGCGTGCTGGGCCCCAACGGTGCGGGCAAGACGACGACCGTACGGGTCCTGTCCACGCTGCTGGCGCCGGATGCCGGGCACGCGACCGTGGCCGGGTACGACGTGGTGCGCCAGAGCAGGGAGGTGCGCCGGCGGATCGGCCTGGCCGGGCAGTACGCGGCCGTGGACGAACTGCTCACCGGCCGCGAGAACCTGTTCCTGCTGGGCAGGCTGCTGCGGCAGGGCCGGCGCGGAGCACGGCGGCGCGCGGACGAGTTGCTGGCGCGCTTCGCGCTGGAGTCCGCGGCCGACCGCCCGGTGGGCACGTACTCCGGAGGTATGCGCCGCCGGCTCGACCTCGCCACCTGCATCATCGCCCGGCCGCCGGTGCTCTTCCTGGACGAGCCGACCACCGGGCTCGACCCCACCAGCCGCACGGTGCTGTGGAAGGTGGTGCGCGAACTCGTCGGCGAGGGCATCACCGTGCTGCTGACGACGCAGTACCTGGAGGAAGCCGACCAGCTCGCCGACCAGATCGTGGTGATCGACAGCGGCGAGGTGATCGCCGCCGGCACTCCGGCCGAGCTCAAGCGGACGGTCGGCACCGACCACCTCGAGGTGGCCGTCGCGCGCCCCGACCACCTCCCGGCCGCGGTGACCGCCCTCGCCGGGCTGACCGCCGCGAAGCCGGTGGTGGAGACCGACGCCCAGCGCCTCACCGTCGCGCTCGACTCGGGCCTGGAGAGCGTCGCCGCCATCGCCGGCGCGCTGCGCTCCGCCGGCATCGAGGTCACCGACTTCGAGCTGCGCCGCCCCTCCCTCGACGACGTGTTCTTCCAACTGACCGAGCGCAACGAACCGAAGGCTGCTGTCCATGAGTGAACTCGGCATGGCGACCGCGCCGCCCGGCGGCATGTTCGCGGGCCTGGCCGACACGGCTGCATTGGCCGGGCGGCGCCTGCTCCATCTGCGGCGGGCGCCGGGGAAGTTCCTCGGCATCGTGATGAACCCGCTGGTCCTGCTGATCGCGGTGGGCTATCTCTTCCGCAACTCCATCTCGGTGCCGGGCAGCGGCAACTACCAGGAGTACCTGATGGCGGGGGTGGCCGTGCAGGTGGGCCTGGCCGGCATCGGGCCCACCGCCATCGGCGTGGCCATGGACATGCGCGGCGGACTCGTGGACCGCTTCCGTTCGCTGCCCATCTCCCGTACGGCGGTCCTGGCCGGGCAGACCCTCTCCGACCTGATCGTCTCCGCCCTCGGCCTGGCCCTGGTGATGCTGGTCGGCCTGGCCGTCGGCTGGCGTCCCCATGCGGACCCGCTGTCGGTGGCGGGCGGCTTCGCCCTGATCCTGGCCTTCATCTACACCATGCTGTGGGTGGGCGTGCTGATCGGCCTGCTGCTGCGCTCACCGGAGACCATCGATTCGGTGGGCGCGATCGTGCTGGTGGCGTTCTCGTTCCTGTCCAACGCCTTCTTCTCGGTCCGGGGCCTGCCCTCGTGGATCCGCCCGCTGGCCGAGTGGAACCCGGTCAGTTCGGTGGTCACGGCCTGTCGGCAGTTGTGGGGCAACCCGGTCGTCGCCGGCACCGGCTTCCCCGCCGACCACCCCGTGCTGGTCACGGCCGGCACCCTCACCGTGCTCCTGGCCGTGTGCGTCCCGGTGAGCCTGCGCGCCTACCGCACTGCGTAAGAGGTGATGCGGTGCTCAGCGGCAGGTCTGCCGACCTCGCCGAGCACCGCATCCTTCCGACCGGAGGCTGGGTGGGGTGACGGGCTACGCCCGGGCGTCCAGCAGCGGGTCCTGGGCGAGGACAGACTGGTACAGCTCGCGCAGCGACCGCCCGACGTCGAGGCCGAGTTCGCTGCGCAGCCAGGCGCGGGTGCGCTGATAGGTGTCCAGGGCCTCGCTCTGCCGGCCGCAGCGGTACAGGGCGATCATCAGCTGCTCGCTGAACCGCTCGCGTCCGGGGTGGGCCACCACCAGTTCCTGCAGGTCCGCGATGGCCTCGCGCTCACCGCCGGTGTGCAGCTTGACCATCACCAGGTCTTCGCGGAGCGTCATCAGCCGCTCCTCCAACTGCGCGGCCGTGGAGCGGCAGAGCAGCCCCTCGCCGGCGTCCAGCAGCGCGGGTCCGCGCCACAGCCGCAGCGCCTCGTTCAGTGCCTCCCCGGCGCGCCGCGGATCGACGCGCAGCAGTTCCGCACCACGGCCTGCCAAGTGCAGGAACCGGGTGGCGTCCGTGGCATCCCGCGGAAGATTCAGCAGATAGCTGTTATTGGCCGTGACCACCAGCTCGTTGGGATGCCCGTCCAGGCCCCAGCTCTCCAGTAGCTTTCTCAGACGTGCCGCATTGGCATGCAACGCGTTTCTGCTGTTCGCGAGGTCCTTGTCGGGCCATAACTCACCGACCAGTGCGTCCCAGGAAACCGTGCGTCCGGAATTGAGTGCCAGAACGGCTAACAGTGTGCGGACTTTCTTCGCCCGGATCCGGTAAGCCTTTCCCCCGTGTTCGACGCCCATAGGACCAAGAACATTGATAAGCACCGGTTTGTCCCATCCCCGTTGGTGCTCGTAGAGCCGCATCTGGCGGCGGCCGTCTTTCCGCCCCACGGGGAGGGGAGCGCATCGGTAGCGCGCCGTCTCCTGGGCTCATGGCTGCCATCGCGGATGCCAACACTACGTACGCAGTATGTTTTTGACGTTTACTCAGTGGTCATACACAGACCAATTACATCTTCCCTTCCTCGATCATGGCTGTCAAGACATAAAGGAACGGGAGCGCAAAAAAAGCGACAAACTCGGGACGACTAAATTCAGTTGACAACACCGGGGTCGCGCACTTCTCCGAGCCGCATTCCGAGCCGCCGGCCGGCCCTTTGGTGGAGCATCGACTGCTTGTCGTGAACTTTGGTGAATTCTTGACGACTTGGCGGCGGCATCGGGATGAGAAACCGCCCTCGGTGACGCCGGTCGCGCAGGTGAGGCGCGCGATCCGTACGGTCTCCGGGCCGGCGGCGCCCGCAGGCCCCCGCTAGTGGTGGAGGTGGCGGAGAGGGCGGAAGTGGCGGAGGTGGCGGAAGGGGGTGGAGGTGAGGCGGACGCCGTGGTGGGCCAGGTAGGCGAGGGGGTTGATGTCCGAGCCGTAGCGGCGGCTGGTGCGGACCTCGAGGTGGAGGTGGGGGCCGGTGGCGCGGCCGGTGGCGCCGCTGTAGCCGAGGCGGGTGCGGGCGCGGACCTTCTGGCCGGGGCGGACCGTGATGCGGGAGAGGTGGCCGAAGAGGACGTAGCGGCCGTCGTGCATACGGATCGTCACGGCGTTGCCGTAGGCGCCGGACCGGCGGGCCAGGACGACGGTGCCCGAGCCCACGGACCGGATCCGGGTGCCGGCACGCACGGCGAGGTCGACGCCGGTGTGGTGGCCGGCGAGCCAGGCGCCGCGGACGCCGTAGGGCGCGCTGATGCGGTAACGGGCGGTCGTGGGGTGTGTCCAGTGCTTGCCGGCGGGGGCGGCGAGGGCCGCCGGGGGCGCCGCCAGGGTGAGGACGGAACACAGCGCCGCCGGGGCTATGGCGTGCAGCAGCATTCTGCGCAGCGGGGTGCGGGTGCGGAACGTCGTCATACCTGCGAGCCCACGCCCAGTGGCGGGTGGTCGCATCCCGGGGCGGGCGCGCGGCGGCCGAACGGGTGGCCGGGGCTCCGCCGGACGGGCGTTCGCGGGACGGGCCGCCGGCCGGCGCGGCGGCGGGTCCGCGGCGCCTCACCCCATCAGGCGGCCGACCGCCTCGGCCACCGCGCCGGCGCCGTCCTCGGCGGCGAGCCGGCGGGCGGCGGCGCCGGCGCGCTCGCGCAGGGCGGGGGTGGCGGTGGCCCGGGTGAGGGCGTCGGCGAGGCGGGCGGCACCGTCGTCAGGGGACAGGTCGCGGAAGGGGAGGGGAGCGGTGGCCACGCCCAGGGTGGCCAGGCGGGCGGCCCAGAAGGGCTGGTCGGCGGTGACCGGGACGGGGACGGTGGGGACGCCCGCGCGCAGCCCCGCGGCGGCGGTCCCGGCCCCGCAGTGGTGGACCACCGCGGACATCCGGGGGAAGAGCAGCGCGTGCGGGAGTGCGCCGACGGTCAGGAGGTCGGGGTGCTCCGGGGCGGACAGGCCCGCCCAGCCGGACTGCAGGACGCCGCGGAGCCCGGCGCGGCGCAGGGCGTCGGCCGCGAGGGCGCCCAGCCGCTCGCCGTCGCCGGCCGCCATGCTGCCGAAGCCGATGAAGACCGGGGGCGGGCCCGTGGCGAGGAAGTCCTCGACGAGGGGCGGCAGCCGCTCGCCGGGGGCGTGCCAGGGCCACCAGTTCCCGACGACCTCCAGGTGGGCGGGCCAGTCCGCCGGGCGGGGGAGCAGGGCTTCGCTGAAGCCGTGCAGGACCGGGCGGGCGGCGGCCTCGGTGCGGCGGCGGACCGTACGGGCGGTGGCCGGCGGCAGGCCGAGGCGGGCGCGCAGGTCGCGGGCCGCGTCGGCGTGGAGGCGGTCGAGGACGCGCAGGGAGAGCCGGCCGGCGACGCGGTTGCCCCGGTGGCCCAGGGAGCGGACGCCGCCGACGACCGGGGCGAAGTCGCCGGTGGGGGCGCCGGGTACGAGGGGAAGGTCCAGAAACGGCAGGCGCAGTGCCTCGGCGAGGTGGTGGCCGAGCGGTGCCGTGGTGGTGGAGAACAGCAGGAGGTCGGCACCCTGCCCGGCGGCGTCGGCGAGCCCGTCGCCCAGCTCCCGCAGGAAGGCGGCGGCCGTGCGCAGGAGGGCGCGGGGGCCGGTGTGCGGCGCCGGCCCGGTGGCGCCGGTGCGGCGGGGGTCGGCCGGGAGCCGGCGGAACTCCAGTCCGGCGGCCCGGACGAGGGGCGCGTAGCTGTCGTGGGTGGCGAGGGCGACCTGGTGGCCGGCGTCGCGCAGCCGGGCGCCCACGCCGGTGTACGGGGCGACATCGCCGTACGAACCGGCGGCGGTGAGGAGGATTCCGGGCATGGGCGGGCCACCCTTCGGGCCAGGGGAGAGGGAGGAGGGGGGAGAGGGGGGCGGCGTGTCGTGGCCGCGGTGGTGGGGTGGTGCGCGGGGGTCAGGCCGGGGGCGGTCGGCGTACGGCGTTGGCGTGTACGGCGGTGCGCAGGTACGCGGCCAGGCCGGGGCGCTGGGCGGAGGGCGGGACGACCAGGGCGAAGGCGCGGGGGTCGGCGGCGAAGTCGTCGGCGATCCGGCCGTGCATGTCGGTGGGGCAGGGGGTGAACCAGCGGCACAGATGGTGGCGGTGTTCCTCCGCGAGGTCCATGGCGCGCTCGCCGTCCGCCGGCTCCCCGGCGTCGAAGGCGGCCCGCAGCCGCAGGCGCCAGTCGGCGGCCTCGGCCATCAGCGTCGCCCAGTCCTCTTTGGAGTGCGCGGCGGCCCGCGCCATCGCGCGCTGGTGGCCCTCACGGTGCTGCCATTTCAGATGGGCCTCGGTGGCGTAGGTGAGGTCGAAGGTCACCTCGCCGAAGACCTCGAACCGTTCCTCGGGCGTCAGTTCCACCCCGTTCTGCTGGACCTCCATGGCGCGCTCGGCGACCTCGACCAGCCGTCGCAGCGCGGCGATCTGCCCGGTGAGCAGGCGGTGCCGGGCGCGGAGGTGGTCGAGGGCGTTGGCCTGGGGGTCCTCCAGGATGGTGGCGATCTCGTCGAGGGGAAAGCCGAGTTCGCGGTAGAAGAGGATCTGCTGGAGCCGGGCGAGGTCGGCGTCGCCGTAGAGGCGGTAGCCGGCCGGGCTGCGGCCGCCGGGGGCGAGCAGGCCGAGGGTGTCGTAGTGGTGCAGGGTGCGCACCGTGATCCCGGTGAAGCCGGAGACCTGCCCGACCGTGTAGCCCATCGCAGCGCCCTTCGTCCCGTCCGGTGCGGCCGGCCCCGGCGGTGCGGTGGTGGTGCCGCGCGCCGGGCCGGGCTCCAGGGTGGGGCCTGACGCCGGGTGAGGGTCAACCGGGCGGGGCGCCGGCCGCGTTCGCCGTGCGGCGGCCGCCCGGTCAGGCGTCGGGGTAGCGCTCCTGGAGCACGGAGTTCACCAGGGCCCGCACGTCCTCGCGGTCCAGGCCCTCGGTGTGGGCCCGGCCCATCCAGGCGCGGAGTTCCTCGCGCAGCAGGGCGTCCGCCGCGGAGGTGGGGCGGGCGAGCGTACGGCTGACGAAGGTGCCGAGGCCAGGGCGCGGTTCGACCAGCCCTTCGCGTTCCAGTTCGCGGTAGGCCTTCAGGGTCGTGTTGGGGTTGACCTTGGTCGTCGCGGCGACCTGCGCGGCGGTCGGCAGGCGGTCGCCCTCCACCAGGATGCCCAACCGCAGCGCCTGCTGGACCTGTTGGACGATCTGGAGGTAGGTGGCGACGCCACTGCGGCGGTCGATTCGGAACTCGACGACGCTCACCACCTCTCCGCTGCTTCCGCCGGTGCCGCGCTGCCCGACCGCTTGATGATCGGGCTGCCCGTGCCGGGTGTCAAAGCGCCGCTCGGGGCGGGGCTCCGGCGCGGCGTCCCGGCGGGCGGCCGCCCGCCCCGGCCGCCGCGCGTCCGCCCGTTCAGAGCGGCCGCCGTCGGATGCGCCACACCACGAGGGCGAGCACGGGGACGGTCAGCGCCAGCAGGATCCCCGCGCCCCGCCACTGCATCCCGGCCAGCTGCCCGTAGTCGAAGTACTGGGCGACGTGGTGGACGATGCCCAGCCTGGCCCGGCAGGCCTCGGTGTCGCCGGTGGTGCAGGTGCCGAAGCCGTAGAGCCGGCCGTCGGCGGTGGACACCCAGTCGTCCACGCGTACGGCGCCGGACGGCAGGCTCGGGCTCTCGGAGCCGTAGGGGTAGCTGATGCTGCGGAGGGTGCCCAGCCCGCTGCGGAACCGGTCCCAGACGAAGCCGGTGACCAGGGCGAGGACGAAGGTGCCGGCCATCGCCGCCACCGTCCGCCTGAGCAGCATGCCCAGGGCGACCCCGCAGACGGTCAGGAAGAGGGCCAGGGCGACCGGGACGGGCCCGGTGCTCTCGAAGAGCCCACCGGTCAGCCAGTCACCGCCGTCGACGAGGAGGTGCGCCGGTGCCCACAGCCAGGTGAAGGCGGCCGACAGCAGGGCGGTGCACAGCACGATCACGGCCAGCGGCAGGCCGAGGGTGGCGGCGGCCCAGCGGCCGCGGCTCACCGACTGGGTGCTGACGAGGACGAGGGTGCGCTGCTCCTGCTCCGCGGCGATCAGCGGGGCGCCGAGGAAGACGCCGGCCACGACGGGCAGGGCGGCCAGCAGCTGGCGGCCGGTGGAGAACAGCCGCCCGTAGGCGTGCTCGAAGGTGTCGCCCAGGGTCCCGTGGACGCCGGGGGCGGTGCCGTGGGTGTGGAGGAAGTCGGTCAGTCCGGGGCGCTGCCAGACGAAGGTCACGCAGCCCACGGCGGTGGTCACCAGGACCAGGAGCAGGAGGGTGCGGTGCCGGCGCCAGACCAGCCAGGGCAGTCCGTGCAGCAGGGTGCGGCGGGGCGCGGCGCCGCCGGGCGCGGGGGCGGTGTCCGCCGGCCGGGCGCCGGCGGTGCGGGTGCTCGTCACGCCGCGGCCTCCCCGGGGCCGCCGATGCGGGCCTCCGCCGCGATCAGGCCGGGCGCCTCGGGCGAGCGCAGGTAGGCCAGCAGGACCTCCTCCATGCTCGGTGAGAGCGTCTCCCAGCCGTCGCCGACCGGTCCGCCGGGCCGGATCAGGGCGCTGAACTGCCGCCCGGTGATCCGGGACTCGACCACGGTGTGCCGGCGCCGCAGCTCCTCGGGCAGCCCATCGCCGCCCTCGGCCACGCCCGTCACCAGCAGATGCGCCGGGACCAGCTCCTCGGTCCGGCCGGCCATCCGCAGCCGGCCCTCGGCGAGCACGAGGAGGTAGTCACACATGACCTCCAGCTCGGAGAGCATGTGGGACGACATCAGCACGGTCGTGCCGTGCTCGGCGGCCTCGGCCATCAGCAGGCCCGACAGCTCGTGCCGGGCGAGCGGGTCCAGGTCGGACATCGGCTCGTCGAGCAGCAGCAGCTCGGGCCGCTTGCCGAAGGCGAGGGCGAAGGCCACGCGGGTGCGCTGGCCGCCCGAGAGGGTGCCGATCCGGGCGGTGAACGGCACGTTCCCGGACCGCACGATCCGCTCGGCCAGCGCCTGGTCCCAGCGCGGGTTCAGCTCACGGCCCAGCCGCAGGGTCTCGGCGACCGTGAAGCGGGGGTAGAGCGGCTTGTCCTGGGCGAGGAAGGCGACGCGGGACAGCACGGCCGGGTCGGAGACCGGGACGCCGAACAGCTTCAGGGTGCCGGTGGTCGGCTCCACCAGCCGGGTCGCGGTGCCCAGGAAGGTGCTCTTGCCGGCGCCGTTCGGGCCGACCAGGGCGCAGATGTGGCCGGCGGGGAGCCGGAAGGAGCAGTCCCGCAGGGCCCAGCCGCCGCGGTACTTCTTCCCCAGTCCCTCGGCCTCGATGGCCCACGGGCTCGGGTCGCTCACCCGGATCCCCCCTTTAGCTAGTTCATTAGTGGAATGAGTATGGGGAGCGGCCCGGACGCCTGTCAACAAGAGCCGGGACCCCGCTCGTGCGGCCGGGCGGACCAGGGGGCCGGCGCGCGCCGGCCCGCGGTCCCTCAGGCGCGCTCCACCAGCGACTTCGTCATGCAGCGGCTGTCCTCGTAGGTCCGGTACAGCCCGAACTTCTTCTCGGCCATCACATAGCCGCTGGAGGCGTACAGCTCCAGAGCCTCGGGCTGCTTGGTGCCGGTCTCCAGCACCATCCGGGTGCGCCCCGCGGCCCGCGCGTCCGCCTCCAGGGCGGCCAGGATCCGCCGGGCCAGCCCCCGTCCGCGCGCCTCCTGGAGCACGAACATCCGCTTGATCTCCGCGTCGCCGATCTCGTACCCCTCGGCCGCGTCCTCCTGGAGCCGCCAGCCGCCGGTGGCCAGCGGGCGGGTGCCGTCGTACGCGATCAGGTACGTGCCGCGCGGCGGGGCGAACATCTCCCAGGCGAGCGGGGTGATGTCGCCGTCGTCGCCGTAGCGCCGGGCGTACTCCTGCTGCACCAGTGCGTCGAGGGCGACCGCGTCGGGGTGGTCGTAGCGGACGGGGCGTATCTCCATTCCGGAAAGCGTACGGGCGCGCGTACGGGCGGCACGATCAGGTTCCGGGGATCGGTATCGTGCCCGGATGCTCACCGTGACCTCAGTGAATGTGAACGGGCTGCGCGCCGCGGCCAGGAAGGGCTTCGTCCCGTGGCTGGCGGAGACCCAGGCCGATGTGCTGTGCCTCCAGGAGGTGCGCGCCGAGACCGCCCAGCTGCCGGACGAGGTGCGCGCGCCCGCCGGCTGGCACACCGTGCACGCCCCGGCGGCGGCCAAGGGACGGGCCGGCGTCTCGCTCTTCACCCGCAGGGAGCCGGACCGGGTCCGGGTGGGCTTCGGCTCCGCGGAGTTCGACGGCAGCGGGCGCTACGTCGAGGCGGACCTGCCCGGCGTGACGGTCGCCAGCCTCTACCTGCCCTCCGGGGAGGTCGGCACCGAGCGGCAGGACGAGAAGGAACGCTTCCTGGCGGAGTTCCTGCCCTACCTCGTCGACCTGCGCAAGCGCGCCGCCGCGGACGGCCGCGAGGTCGTGGTCTGCGGCGACTGGAACATCGCGCACCGGGAGGCGGACCTGAAGAACTGGAAGGCCAACCAGAAGAAGTCCGGTTTCCTCCCCGAGGAGCGCGCCTGGCTGAGCGAGGTCCTCGACGAGGACAACGGCGGCTACGTGGACGTCGTCCGCGCCCTGCACCCGGACGCCGTGGGCCCCTACTCGTGGTGGTCCTACCGGGGCCGGGCCTTCGACAACGACGCGGGCTGGCGCATCGACTACGCGATGGCCACGCCCGGCCTCGCCGCGCGGGCGGTCAAGGCGTACGTGGAGCGCGCGGCGAGCCATGACGAGCGGTGGTCCGACCACGCGCCGGTGACGGTCGTCTTCGCGCGCTGAGCCGGGCGGCGGCCCGGGCCCGGGCGGTGCCCGCCGCGCCGCCTGCTCAGGTCTCCTCGCACCCGTGCTCGCGCAGCCACCGCGTCACCTCGGCCCGGACCCGGCGGTCCACGGCCATGGCGAGCTCGGCCTCGACCACGCCCTTGGACAGCGGGCGGAGCCTGTCGATGGTCCCGGCGATGAGATCGACCTCGTCGGGACCGGGGTGCTCGCCGGCGGCGGCCCGGGCCAGCACGTCGGACAGGACGTGGGTGCGGATCAGGGTGGTGAAGATGCCCGCGAGCGCGTCGGCGTGCGCGCGGACCTGGCGGCCCGCCTCCAGGACGGCGGCCAGCGGGATGCCCTGGCCGACGAGTGCGGTGGAGGCGTCCAGCAGGCGGCGGCTGATGTGCACGAACTCGTCGCCGTCGACGGCGAGATAGCCGATGTCCAGGGACACGCTGAGGTTCTCGGCGGTGATGTCCTCGCGGAAGTGATCGGCGAGCTCCTCGGGGGTCAGGCGGACCGGCGTCTCCTCGGACCAGGGCGCGACGAGCGGGTCGTCCAGGCCCAGGACCTCGCCGACGTCGCGGCCGGACTCGAAGGCCGCGAAGAGGTCGGCGATGCCGCCCAGGGTGTGGCCGCGCTCCAGCAGGGCGCCGATGGTGCGCAGCCGGGCGAGATGGTGCTCGTTGTACCAGGCGATCCGGCCCTCGCGGCGCGGCGCCGGCAGCAGCTTGCGCTCGCGGTAGAAGCGCAGCGTGCGGACCGTGATACCGGCCTCCCCGGCCAGGTCGGCCATGCGGAATTCGCGCGCCGGGGGGTCCGCGGGCCGGGTGTGTCCGTCCTCGTGCTCGTTGCCTGCCACGGGTTCAGCCTATGCCGGGGGCGCGGAGCCGGGCCGGGGTGCCGGGGCGCGGGCGCGAGGACCGGCAACTTCCCGCCGTCCGCCCCCTACCGCTCGGTACGCGGCTGCCCTACGCTCCTATTGCGCCAGTGATTGCTGGCGCGGTTTCGGGGGCGGCTGTGACGCCGGATGTCACGGCATCGAAGAGGGCAGGACGGACGTCGGACTCGGGAGGCGGCGGGATGGCCGAGCGCGAGCGCAGGCATGTGCGGGTTGCGGTGATCGGATCGGGCTTCGGTGGTCTGGGGGCGGCCGTCCGGCTGCGGCGCCAGGGCATCACCGACTTCGTGGTCCTGGAACGGGCCGGGTCGGTGGGCGGCACCTGGCGGGACAACAGCTATCCGGGGTGCGCGTGCGACGTGCCCTCGCATCTGTACTCCTTCTCCTTCGCGCCGCACCCCGAGTGGCCGCGGAACTTCTCCGGCCAGCCGCACATCCGCGCCTATCTGGAGCGGGTCGCCGACACCTTCGGGCTGCGTCCGCACCTGCGCTTCCATGCGGAGGTGGAGAGCCTGCGGTGGGACGGCGCGCAGCTGCGCTGGGAGATCGAGACGGCGAGCGGGCCGCTGACCGCCGATGTGGTGGTGTCGGCGACCGGGCCGCTGTCGGACCCCAAGACCCCCGACATACCGGGGCTGGAGACCTTCCCCGGCACGGTGATGCACTCCGCGCGCTGGGATCACGACCACTCGCTGCGCGGCAAGCGCGTCGCGGTGATCGGCACCGGCGCCTCGGCCATCCAGATCGTGCCGGCCGTCCAGCCGGAGGTGGAGCGCCTCACGCTCTTCCAGCGCACCCCGCCCTGGGTGCTGCCGCGCGCCGACCGCGAGATCAGCGCGGCCGAGAAGTGGCTGCACACCAGGGTTCCGGCGACCCGGGCCGCGCGCCGCCAACTGCTGTGGGGCATAAGGGAGTTGCAGGTCGGCGCGTTCACCAGGCACCCGGGCCGGCTGGGCCTGCTGGAGCGGCTGGCCCGCGGCCACCTGACGAAGGCCGTCAAGGACCCGGCGCTGCGGGCCGCGCTGACCCCCCGCTACCGCATCGGCTGCAAGCGGATCCTGCTCTCCAACACGTACTACCCGGCCCTGGCGCAGCCGAATGTGGACGTGGTCGCCGCCGGGCTGAAGGAGGTGCGCGGCAGCACCCTCGTGGGGTCCGACGGGAGCGAGGTGGAGGCCGACACGATCGTCTTCGGCACCGGGTTCCATGTGACGGACATGCCGATCGCGCAGCGCGTCACCGGCGCCCACGGCACGACGCTGGCCGAGGAGTGGAAGGACGGCATGGAGGCGCTGCGCGGCGCCACCGCGGCCGGCTTCCCCAACTTCCTCACCCTCATCGGGCCCAATACCGGCCTGGGGAACAGCTCGATGATCCTGATGATCGAGGCCCAGCTGAACTACCTGGCCGACTACCTGCGCCAACTCGACGTCCTCGGTGGCAGGATCGCACTGGCCCCCCGCCCGTCCGCCGTACAGGAGTGGAACCGCACGATCCAGCAACGGATGACGCGCACGGTGTGGAACACCGGCGGCTGCGACAGCTGGTATCTGGACGCCAACGGACGCAACACCACCGTCTGGCCGGGCACGACCGGGGAGTTCAAGAAGGCCACCCGCCAGGTCGACCTCGCGGAGTACGAGGTGCTGCGGCCCGCCCGCACCCCCGCGGCACGGCCGTCCGGCACGGCCGCGGAGGTGGTCGCATGAACCGCCGGCCCGCCCATGTCACCAGCGGTCCCTACGCCCCGCCGGTGCCGCGCCGCACGCTGACCGTCACCTCGGCCGACGGCGCCCGGCTGTACGCCGAGGTCCACGGCCCGAAGGACGCCCCGGCCGTCGTCCTGGCGCACGGCTGGACCTGCTCGACCGCCTTCTGGGCCTCGGTCGTCCGGGCGCTGGCCGCCGACCACAAGGTCGTCGTCTACGACCAGCGCGGCCACGGCCGCAGCCCCGCCGCCCCGCCGGCCGGCCACAGCACCGGCGCGCTCGCCGACGATCTGGTCGCCGTCCTGGAGGCGGCCCTGGAGCCGGGTGAACGCGCCGTGCTGGGCGGGCATTCGATGGGCGGGATGACGATCATGGCCGCGTCCGGGCGGCCGCAGTTGCGCGCGCGGGCCGCGGCCGCGCTGCTGTGCAGCACCGGCAGCGCCGATCTCGCCGCCGAATCCCGGGTGTTCCCGCTGCGCAGCCCGCAGGGGCGCCACCGCGCGCACCGGCTGCTGCTGCGCTCGCGTGCCCCGCTCGGCCCGCAGTCGCCGCTGACCCGGCGCGTGCTGAAGTACGCCACCATGGGACCCGGCGCCACCACGGAGGAGGTCGCGGCCTGCGCCCGGATCGTGCACGGCTGCCCGGCCGGTGTGCGGGCCCGGTGGGGCGCGGTGCTGGCCGGGGTCGAACTGACCGGCGGCGCCGGCGGCCTGGAGCTGCCCACCGAGGTCCTCGTGGGCACCGCCGACCGGCTCACCCCGCCGGTGCAGGCCCGGCGGCTGGCGTCCGTCCTCCCCGACTTCCGGGGGCTGACCGAACTCCCCGGGCTGGGGCACATGACGCCGGTCGAGGACCCGGCCGCGGTCGCGGGACGGCTGCGCGCACTCGTCCGCGAGCATCTGCACCCGACCGGCGCCGAGCCCACCGACGACACCGAGCCCACCGACGACACCGAGCCCACCGACGACACCGAGCCCACCGACGACACCGCTCCCGGGGGCGGCCGGCAGACGAAGGAGAGCACGGCATGAGCGCACACAGGAACCTGGCGGGTCAGGTCGTCGTCGTCACGGGGGCGGCGCGCGGGGTCGGCGCGCTGCTGGCCCGCAAGCTGTCGGCGCGCGGGGCGACGCTGGCACTGGTCGGGCTGGAGCCCGACGAGCTGCGCCGGGTCGCGGCCGCGCTGCACGGTCCGGCACACCACTGGCACGCCGATGTCACCGACCACGAGGCGATGGCGCGGGTCGCGGACGAGGTCAAGGACCGCTTCGGGAAGGTCGACGTGGTCGTGGCCAACGCCGGGGTGGCGACCGGCGGTCCGTTCGCCGACTCCGATCCCGTCGCCTGGAAGCGGGTCATCGAGGTCAACCTCATCGGCGGCGCGGTCACCGGCCGCGCCTTCCTGCCCCACCTGACGGCGTCCCGCGGCTACTTCCTGCAGATCGCCTCGCTGGCCGCGATCACCCCGGCGCCGATGATGACCGCGTACTGCGCGTCCAAGTCGGGCGCCGAGGCGTTCGCGCACAGCCTGCGCGCCGAGGTCGGACACCGCGGCGTACGGGTCGGGGTCGGCTATCTGAGCTGGACCGACACCGACATGGTGCGCGGCGCCGACCAGGACGCCGTGATGCGTGAGTTGCGCGCCCGGCTGCCGTGGCCGTCGAACAAGACCTACCCGCTGGGCCCCGCCGTCGACCGGATCGTGGCGGGCATCGAGCGCCGCTCCGCGCACGTCTACGGGCAGTGGTGGCTGCGCGGGATGCAGTCGGTGCGCGGCTGTCTGCCCGCGCTCATCGGGACCGTGGGCCAGCGGGAGATGCGGCGGTTCGGTGCGCGGCTGGACGGGATGCGGATCGGCCTGGTGGGCGCCGGCGGCGAGGCGGACGAGAAGGCGCGGGCCGGCCGGTGAGCGGGCGTACGCCGGCCTGTGAGCGGCCAGGCGTCACGGAGAGTATCGGTTCGTGATCGAAGTGCGAGCAATGTCCGGGCGTGTCACGCTGAATCGGGGTCACAACCCCCCTACACCCCACTAGGAGTGAACAGCATGGGCATCAAGGACCAGTTCCAGGACAAGGCCAACGAGCGCAAGGGCCAGGAGCCCCACGCCATGGGTGACTCTCGCGAGCAGGGTCACGAGCGCGGCCAGCGCAAGGACCAGGAGCGCGGCGGCCAGCGTCAGGACCAGGGCAGCCAGCGTCCGGGCCAGCCGCGGGAGCGCGGCCAGCAGGGCCGTCAGCCCGCCCAGGACTCGATGGACGCGGCCGAGGGTCGTCACCAGAGCTGAGTTGGCACGTCCTGAACATCACGCGGGGCGGCGTACGCGCCATGCGTGAGGGGCGCACCCGGTCGACCGGGTGCGCCTCACCGCGTGCCCGCCGCCGGCCGTGCCCTCCCCGGCCGTGAACCCCGGGGAGCGCGGCCGCTTCAGGCTCCGGCCTCCCCGGTTTCCCCGGCTTCCCCGGAGGTGCCCGCGCCGCGCGACGGCAGCGGGGGACGCCGCAGGTCCGGGACGTCCGACAGGTCCGGCGGGGTCGCCGCCGGATGCCGCTCCAGCAACTCCAGCGCCGTGCGCACCGCGACGCCCAGGGTCGGATGCCGGCCCTCGGCCCAGTGCAGCGGGGAGCGCAGCGCCTCGATGTCGACCTCGACGCCGTGGTTCTCCACGCCCCAGCCGTAGAGCCGGAACCACGCGGCGTTCATCGGGACGGTGATGGTGGTGCCGTCGCCGAGCCGGTGCCGGCCGGTCATGCCGACCACCCCGCCCCAGGTGCGCATGCCCACCACCGGGCCGATGCCCTGGAGTTTGAAGGCCGCGGTGATCATGTCGCCGTCGGAGGAGGTCATCTCGTCGGCGACCGCCACGACCGGGCCGCGCGGGGCGTTGGAGGTGTACGAGACGGGCTCGGCGTCGCGGGTCAGGTCCCAGCCCATGATGGTGCGGGTGAGCTTCTCGATGACCAGCTCGGAGATGTTGCCGCCCGCGTTGCCCCGGACGTCGACGATCAGCGCGGGCCGGGAGACCTCCATCCGCAGATCGCGGTTGAACTGCGCCCAGCCGGAGCCGCCCATGTCGGGGATGTGCAGATAGCCGCACCGCCCGCCGCTCAGCTCCCGCACCACCGCCCGCCGTTTGGCCACCCAGTCCTGGTAGCGCAGCGGGCGTTCGTCGACTAGCGGGACCACCGCGACCCGGCGGGCCGGGCCCTCGCCGTCGGGCGGGGAGAAGGTGAGTTCCACCGTGGTGCCGCCGGCCGCGGCCAGCAGCGGGGCGGGTCCGGCCGACGGGTCCACCCGGCGGCCGTCGACATGGGTCAGCGCCGCGCCCTCGCGGATGCCCGTACCGGCCAGCGGCGAGCGGGCCTTGGAGTCCGAGGACTCGCCGGGCAGGATCCGCTGCACCACCCAATGGCCGTCCCGGTGCACGAAGTTGGCGCCGAGCAGGCCCATGGCGCGCTGGTAGTGCGGCGGGCCCTCGTTGCGCCGGGCGCCGGTGACGTACGCGTGTGAGGTGCCCAGTTCGCCGAGCACCTCGCGCATCAGGTCGGCGAACTCGTCCGGGCTGGCGACCCGGTCGAGCAGCGGCCGGTACTGCGCGAGCACCCCCTCCCAGTCGATGCCGCACATCCCCGGGTCCCAGAAGTAGGACCGGGTGATCCGGCCCGCCTCCTCGAACGCCTGGTACCACTCGGCCGCCGGCTGGACGTCGTGCAGGATGCGCCGCAGATCCAGGAAGACCGTGGAATCGCTGTCCGGCGGCTCGGTCGCGGGCACCGCGCGCAGTTCGCCCTCGTCGTTGACGACCAGCCGGGAGCCGTCGCCGCTGAGCGCGAACTCGTCCAGGGAGCTGGTGAGTTCGGTGCGCCGGGCCTTGGTCAGGTCGAAGTGTTCGAGGGTGGGGCGGCCCGAGGTGTCGGCGGGGTTGGCGAAGGTCTCGCCCAGCGCGCCGGAGATCGGCCAGCGCAGCCAGACCAGCCCGCCGCCGCTGACCGGCTCCAGGGAGGAGTATTTGGAGGCCGCCACCGGGAACGGGGTGACCCGGTTCGCCAGCCCCTCCACCTCCACCAGCACCGGCCCCTCGCCCGGCGGCGGCGGATTCTCGTCCGGGTCCAGGCCGCCCGCCGCGGGCCGCCCCTCCGGCGACAGCGCGAAGGGGGAGGGGGTCGCCGACGACAGCGGGACGAGGTAGGGGCGGCAGCCCAGCGGGAAGGAGAGATCGCCGGTGTGCACGTCGTAGACCGGGTCGAAGCCGCGCCAGGACAGGAACGCCAGATAGCGGCCGTCGCGGGTGAACACCGGCTGCTCGTCCTCGAAGCGGCCGTTGGTGACGTCCACGATGTGCCCGTCGGACAGCCGGGCCATCCTGATCTGCCGCAGGGTGCGGCCGATGCCGGGGTGCGACCAGGTCAGCCAGCGGGAGTCGGGGGAGAACGCCAGGTCGCGGACCGGGCCGTTGGTGGAGCGGACCAGTTCGGTGACCGTGCCGTCGGCCGGCTCCGGGCCGGTGCCGCCCTCCGCCTCGGGGCGGGCCACCCCCACCAACAGCAGCCGGCCGTCGTGCGAGGCCACCGCGAGGCGGTCGCCGTCGGGGGAGGCGGTCATCTCGTGGACCCGGCCCAGCTCACCGGCGGCCAGCCGCCGCGGCCCGCCGGGTTCGCTGGCCCGCGGCAGGTCGGTGATCTCGATCGCGTCCTCGCCCTCGGCGTCGGTGAGGTAGGCGATCCGGCCGGTGGAGCCCAGCATCTCGGGCAGCCGGACGCGCACGCCCGGGGTGTCGTGGATGGTGCGGGCCGGGCCGTCGCGGTGGGTGAGCCAGTACAGACTGCCGCGGACGCCGACCGCGCTGGCCCGCCCGGTGGTGTCCACCGCGAGCGAGGTGACGTGCGAGGCGGCCGGGACCTGGTAGGTCCGCCGGCCGGCCCGCGGCCCGCCCAGGCGCACGTCCAGCCGGCGCGGTACGGCGTCCGGGCCCAGGTCGTCGATCAGCCAGAGGTCGCCGGCGCACTGGTAGACGATGCGCGAGCCGTCGGTCGAGGCGTGCCGGGCGTAGAAGTCGGCGTGGTCGGTGTGCCGGCGCAGGTCGGTGCTGTCGGGCAGGCAGGAGTAGACGTTGGCGATGCCCTCGTGGTCGGAGAGGAACGCGATCCGGCCGCCGACGAACATCACCGAGTCGAGGTGCCCGCGCAGCTCCGGCATCAGCCGGGTGCCGTGCAGCCACATCCGCCCGGTCGCCCCGCCCCGGTAGCGCTTCCAGGAGGCGGGCTCGTGCGGCGGTTTGCCGGTGAGCAGCAGGGTGCGGCGCTCGCCGTCGACGTCGGTGACCGCGAGGTCGGAGACCGGCCCCCAGGGCAGCTTGCCGGCCGTGCCGCCGTCGGTCGGCAGGGTGTAGGCCCACGAGTAGTAGGAGAACGGCTGGCCGTGCGAGGAGACCGCGAGGATGTGGGCGTTGCCCTCATGATCGGGCGGCGTCCAGCCGCAGACCCGGGCATCGGTGCTGCCCCAGTACGTCAGCCGGCGGGCCGGGCCGCCCTCGACCGGGGCGAGGTGCACCTCCGGGTCGAGGCTGCGCCAGGTCGTGAAGGCGAGGTGCTGCCCGTCGGGCGAGAAGCGGGGGTGGCCGACGCGGGTGCGGTCCACGGTCAGCCGCCAGGCACGGCCGGGCTCGCGGCCCTCCGGGGTGAGCGGGGCGACCCACAGATCGTCCTCGGCGGCGAAGCAGAGCAGTTCGCCGTGCAGATGCGGGAAGCGCAGATACGAGCCGGTGGGCGGGGCCGGGGAGGCGGGCATGCGGCGCAGGCGGCCACGAGGCCCCACGGGGTTAGGCTCCGGGCGCGGCCCGACGGCCTCGGGTGCATCGCTCACGCCCCCATCGTTTCGGGACGGGGGAGCGGCGGCAAGTCGATCGGGTGACGCAGACCACTTTCGAAACGGTTCCGTTTCGCTACGGCGCTCGCTACGGTCTAAGTGTACGAAACAGTTTCGTTCGCCTACGGTGTGTGGCGGCGCTGATACGGTCCGGACGGAGGTGTGTGCCATGGGACGCAGCCGGCTGACTCCCGAGCGGGAGGCCGAGCTCTACGACGCCGTGCTCGACCTGTTGCGCGAGGTCGGATACGACGCGCTGACCATGGACGCCGTCGCCGCCCGGACCCGCTCCAGCAAGGCCACGCTCTACCGCCAGTGGCAGGGCAAGCCGGAGCTGGTGGCCCGGGCGCTGCGGCACTGCAAACCGGTCAGCACCGGCGATGTCGACACCGGCACCCTGCGCGGCGACTTCGCCGAACTGGTCCGCCGGGCCGATGAACACGGGAAGGTGGAGAAGGACGCCGCGCTGATGCGCGGTCTGGGCATGGCCATCCACGGCAATCCCGATCTCCACCAGGCCCTGCGCGAAGTGCTCCTCGACCCCGAGGTGACCGGGCTGAACGCCATGCTGCAACGCGGCATCGACCGGGGGGAGATCGCGGCCGACTGTCCGGCGCTCGACTTCGCCCCGCACATGCTCGTGGGCGCGCTCATCGCCCGTCAGCTCATCGAGGACCGTCCCGCCGACGCCACGTTCCTGTCCGCCTATCTCGACGCCGTGGTCCTCCCCGCCCTCGGCGTCTGACCCACCCGCCCGACCCTCACCCAGGCCTCCGTACCCGGCACGCCGCTCTCGTCGCCGGGGCGATGGCGCACGCCTCCATACCCCTCTCACGACGGGAGCACCCGGTCTCGTGGCCACCTTCCTGTACAAACTCGGACGCCTCGCCTTCCGGCGGCGCCGCTTCGTCGCCCTGATATGGGTGGCCCTGCTGGCCGTCGCCGGAGTCGGAGCCGCCACCGCCGCCGCCCCGGCCGCCGACTCCTTCTCGGTCCCCGGCACCGAGGCCCAGCGCGCCTTCGACCTGCTCGACCAGCGGTTCCCCGGCGCCAACGCCGACGGTGCCACGGCCCGGGTGGTCTTCCGGGCACCGCAGGGCGAGACCATGAAGGACCCGGCGAACAAGGCGGCCGTCGAACGCACCGTGCGCGCCCTGAAGTCGGGCTCCGACCAGGTCGACCAGGTCGCCGACCCGTACCTCGCCAAGACCGTCAGCAAGGACGGCCGCACCGCCTACGCCCAGGTCACCTACAAGGTCACCGGCTTCGAGCTGAGCGACCACTCCAAGGACGCCCTCAAGGACGCGGCCAAGGACGGCCGGACGTCCGGGCTGACCGTCGAGGTCGGCGGCAACGCGCTGCAGGCCATCCCCGAGACGGGGTCCACCGAGGTCATCGGCATCGCGATCTCCGCGGTGGTCCTCGTCGTCACCTTCGGCGCGCTGATCGCGGCCGGGCTGCCGCTGCTGACCGCGCTGATCGGCGTCGGCATCGGCGTCTCCACCATCACCGCGCTCAGCAGCGCGCTCGATCTGTCCAAGACGACCTCGACGCTGGCGATGATGATCGGCCTGGCCGTCGGCATCGACTACGCCTTGTTCATCGTCTCCCGCTACCGCGCCGAACTCACCGAGGGCCGCGAGCGGGAGGAGGCCGCCGGACGCGCGGTGGGCACCGCGGGCTCCGCGGTCGTCTTCGCCGGACTGACCGTGGTGATCGCGCTGGTCGGCCTCGCCGTCGTCAACATCCCGATGCTGACGAAGATGGGCCTGGCCGCGGCCGGCACCGTCGTCATCGCCGTCCTCATCGCACTGACCCTCATCCCGGCGCTGCTGGGGTTCGCGGGCAAGCGGGTGCTGCCCCGCAAGAAGCGGGACGCCGGGGAGAACGGCGGGCAGGGCGCCACGGGTGCGGCGGGCCGTCCCAACATGGGCACCCGCTGGGCGCGGTTCGTGCTGCGCCGCCCGGTCCTCGTCCTCGTCGCCGTGGTGCTCGGCCTCGGCGCCGTCGCGGTCCCCGCCGCCTCCCTGGAGCTGGGCCTGCCGGACGACGGCTCGCAGCCCACCCACACCACCCAGCGCAAGGCCTACGACCTGGTGTCGGACGGCTTCGGCGCGGGCTTCAACGGCCCGCTGATGCTGGTCGTCGACGCGCGGGACGTGCACCAGGGGCAGAGCGCCAAGTCCGCCGCCGCGCAGGTCGCCGCGAAGGTCAAGGGGCTCGACGACGTCGCCGTCCTCACCCCGCCCGCCTTCAACAAGGCCGGCGACACCGCGCGGCTCACCGTCGTCCCGAAGTCCAAGCCGAGCAGCGTCGCGACCGAGGACCTGGTCCACGACATCCGGTCGAAGACGGCCGACATCGCGGCGGACACCGGCGCGCGGACCCTGGTCACCGGCACCACCGCGATGAACGTCGACGTCTCGCAGAGGCTCAACGACGCCCTGGTGCCCTACCTCGCGCTGGTCGTCGGCCTGGCCTTCCTGCTGCTGATGGTCGTCTTCCGCTCGGTGCTGGTCCCGCTCAAGGCGGCCCTGGGCTTCCTGCTGTCGGTGGTGGCGGCCCTCGGCGCGGTCGTCGCCGTCTTCCAATGGGGCTGGCTGGCCGACCTGTTCGGGGTCGAGCAGACCGGGCCGATCATGAGCATGATGCCGATCTTCCTGGTGGGCGTGGTCTTCGGTCTGGCGATGGACTACGAGGTCTTCCTCGTGACGCGGATGCGCGAGGCCTTCGTCCACGGCGAACGCCCCGGCGAGGCAGTCGTCACCGGGTTCCGGCACGGCGCCCGGGTGGTCACCGCCGCCGCGGTCATCATGATCAGCGTCTTCGCCGGCTTCATCGGCTCCTCCGACTCGATGATCAAGATGATCGGCTTCGGCCTCGCGGTCGCCGTCTTCTTCGACGCCTTCCTCGTCCGGATGGCCCTGGTCCCCGCCGTCCTGGCCCTGCTGGGCCGCGCGGCCTGGTGGCTGCCCCGGTGGCTCGGGCGCGTCCTGCCGAACGTGGACGTCGAGGGCGAGGGGCTGCGCGAGAACCCGGCCGGCGAGGCGGACGCGCGGGAGGCCCGCACACCGGAGCGCGTCTGACGATCCGGCACCGCGCCGGCCGGCGGCCACCCGTCGCCGGCCGGCGCACCGAGACCTCCGGGACCGCTGTATGAGCGGAGCGGCACCCCGGAGCGGGCGCCCCGCCCGTGGGGACGGGAGCGGCGCACCAGGAGGGCCCGGCAACGGCCTCCCCGTGGGGACGGGGGCCGTTGCCGGGCCGTTTGTTCCGTATGGGCGGAAAGGGGGCGCGCGGCTTTCTTCGTCCGCCCCGTTCGCACTCACGTACCACTCATCGGGCGGCCGCCAGTCGGGACCCCGCGTGCGGGGCCGCCGTGGCCGTTTCGCATCATGGGCGCTCTTGCAACACGTTTGCAGGAGGCACCACCATGGGTGGGCTGCGGAACCTGAAGCGGAGAACCCTGATGCACGTACCCGATGGATTCATCGATGCGCCGGTGTCGCTGGCGACCGGCGCGGTCGCCGCGACCGCGGTCGCGGTCAGCCTGCGCGGCGCCCGGCGGGAGTTGGCGGGCGCGGGAGCGGGCGCCGTCGCGGGCGCCGAGCGCACGGCGCCGCTGGCCGGACTGGTCGCGGCGTTCATCTTCGCCGTGCAGATGCTGAACTTCCCGGTCGCGGCGGGCACCAGCGGACATCTCCTGGGCGGTGCGCTGGCGGCGATCCTCGTCGGGCCGTACACCGGCGTGCTGTGCGTCTCCGTCGTGCTGCTCATGCAGGGCGTGCTGTTCGCCGACGGCGGGCTGACCGCCCTCGGCGTGAACATCACCGACATGGCGATCGTGACGACCGTGGTCGCCTATGCCCTGTTCCGCGGGCTGGTGAAGGTGCTGCCGCGCCGGCGCCGCTCGATCACCGTGGCCTCGTTCGTCGCCGCGCTGGTGTCGGTGCCGGCCGCCGCGGTGGCCTTCACCGCCCTCTACGCGCTCGGCGGGACCGCGGACGTGCCGATCGGCAAGGTCTTCACCGCCATGGTCGGCGTGCATGTGCTGATCGGCATCGGTGAGGCGGCGATCACCGCGTTGACGGTCGGCGCCGTCATGGCCGTCCGCCCCGACCTCGTCCACGGCGCGCGCGGCCTGACCGCCCCGCTGGAGCTGCGCACCTCGCCGCTCGCCGCCCCGGCCGACGCGCCCGCCGCCCCGGAGGCCGAGCCGGTCCCGGCCGCCGCGGCCACCACCGCCCCCCGCCGCTCCGCCCGCACGGTCTGGCTGGCCGGGCTCGCCGCCGCCCTGGTGTGCGCGGGCGGCATCAGCTACTACGCCTCCACCAGCCCCGACGGCCTGGAGAAGGTCGCCCACGACCAGGGCATCGACGCCAAGGCCGAGGACCACGCCGCCAAGGACTCCCCGCTCGCCGACTACAGCGTCAAGGACATCACCGACGCACGGCTGTCCGGCGGCCTGGCCGGGGTCATCGGGGTCGGCGCGACGCTGGCCGTGGGCACCGGCGTGTTCGTCGTCCTGCGCCGCCGCAAGGGCGCCACCGCCGCCGAGCCGGCCGGCCCGGGCGACGGGCATCCCGCCCCGGAGAGCGTCTGAGATGGGCGCCGGCCACGCCCACAAGCTCTACCGGCACGGGCACTCACCGGTCCACGCCCTGCCCGCACACTGCAAGTTCGCGGCGGTGTTCTGCTTCGTCCTCGTCGTCGTCTCCACCCCGCGCGAGGCGCTCTGGGCGTTCGCGCTCTACGCGGCGCTGCTCGCGCTCGCCGCCACGGCCGCCCGCGTCCCCGCCCGATTCCTGCTCACCAGGCTGCTGATCGAGGTGCCGTTCGTCGCCTTCGCGCTGCTGATGCCGTTCGTCGCCGAGGGCCCGCGGGTGGACGTCGGCGGCCTGAGCCTGAGCACCTCCGGCCTGTGGGGTGCCTGGAACATCCTCGCCAAGGGGACGCTGGGCGTCGCCGCGTCCGTGCTGCTCGCCGCCACCACCGAGCTGCGCGAACTGCTCCAGGGACTCCAACGGCTCAGGATGCCGCCGCTGCTCGTCCAGATCGCCTCCTTCATGATCCGCTACGGCGACGTGATCACCGACGAGATGCGCCGGATGCGGATCGCGCGACTGTCCCGCGGGTTCGAGGCGCGCGGCGTGCGGCACTGGGGCGTGCTCGCCAAGTCCGCCGGCGCGCTGTTCATCCGCTCCTACGAGCGCGGTGAGCGCGTCCACCTCGCCATGGTCAGCCGCGGCTACACCGGCACCATGCCCGTCGTCGACGTGTCCGGCGCCACCCGCGCACAATGGACCCGCGCGGCCGCTCTCCCGCTCTCCGCGCTCGCCGTCTGCCTCCTGGGATGGACCCTTTGAGCACCACCACGCCCGCACCCGCCCCCTCCCTCGCCGTCTCCCGGCTCGCCTACGCCTACCCCGACGGCCACCAGGCGCTCTTCGGCGTCGACCTGACCGTCGGCCGCGGCGAGCGGGTCGCGCTGCTCGGGCCCAACGGCGCCGGCAAGACCACCCTCGTCCTCCACCTCAACGGCATCCTCACCGCGGGCGCCGGCACGGTCGCGGTCGCCGGACTGCCGGTGGCCAAGCAGCACCTCGCGGAGATCCGCCGCCGCGTCGGCATCGTCTTCCAGGACCCCGACGACCAGCTGTTCATGCCCACCGTCCGCGAGGACGTCGCCTTCGGGCCGGCCGCCGCGGGACTGCGCGGCGCGGAGCTGGACGCCCGTGTCACCGAGGCCCTCACCCGGGTCGGCATGGCGGACTTCGCCGACCGCCCGCCGCACCACCTCTCCTTCGGCCAGCGCCGCCGGGTCGCCGTCGCCACCGTCCTGGCGATGCGCCCCGAGATCCTCGTCCTCGACGAGCCCTCCTCCAACCTCGACCCGGCCTCCCGCCGCGAACTCGCCGACATCCTGCGGTCGCTGGACGTCACCGTCCTGATGGTCACCCACGACCTGCCCTACGCGCTGGAGCTGTGTCCGCGCTCCGTGGTGCTCTCCGGCGGGGTGATCGTCGCCGACGGCACCACCCAGGAGCTGCTGTGCGACGAGGAACTGATGCGCACCCACCGCCTGGAACTCCCCTTCGGGTTCGACCCGCGCTCGGTCGACGTCCCCCTGTGACCCACCGCGGCGCCCGGGCCGTGTGACGAACGCCACCCACTACCGTCCTGGTCATCAGCACCGATCCGCACGTTGCACCATGGATGGGTCACAAAGGCGACGGTTGAGTGGGAAGCAGGAACCAGTGGTGGACGTCCAGGGCACGGTCGAGGACGGCTTCGAGCCGGTCCGGGACGCCTTCGTGGCCAACTTCGACCGGCGCGGCGAGCGGGGCGCGGCGGTCGCCGTCTACCACCACGGCCGCAAGGTCGTCGACCTGTGGGGCGGGACGAAGGACGGCGACGCCCAGGGGGAGGCCGTGCCCTGGGAAGCCGGCACGGCCCAGGTGATCCGCTCCGCCACCAAGGGGATCGCCGCCGTCGTCCCGCTGCTGCTGCACCAGCGCGGACAGCTCGACCTCGACGCCCCGGTCGGCACGTACTGGCCCGAGTTCAAGGCCGCCGGCAAGGAACGGGTCCTCGTTCGCCACCTGCTCTCGCACCGCGCCGGACTGCCGGTGCTGGACACCCCGCTCACCCCCGCCGAGGCCGTCGACGGCGTCAGCGGCCCCGCCGCCCTCGCCGCCCAGGCACCCGCCTGGGAGCCCGGCACCGACCACGGCTACCACGCCCAGACCTACAGCTGGCTGCTCGGCGAGCTGGTACGGCGGGCCACCGGCCGCACCCTCGGCACCTGGATCGCCGAGGAGATATCCGGGCCGCTCGGCCTCGACCTGTGGCTCGGACTCCCCGAGGCCGCACGGTCCCGCGTCGGCCGGCTCGCCGCCGTCGAGGCACCGCCGCGGCCCGCCGCCTCCGGACTCCGGGTCCGCCCCAAGCAGTCCGTCGCCGACGCCTACGCCGACCCCCACTCGCTCACCAGCCGCGCCTTCGCCGCGATCTCCCCGGCCCCCGACGAGAACGCCCCCGCCTACCGGGCCGCCGAACTCGCCGCCTCCGCGGGCATCGCCACCGCCCGCTCCCTGGCCCGCTGTTACGCCGCCCTCATCGGCCCCGTCGACGGCCACCCCCGGCTCTTCGCCCCCGCCACCCTCACCCTCGCCCGCACCGAGGAATCCGCCGGCCCCGACCGCACCCTCCTCGTCGACACCCGCTTCGGCCTCGGCTTCATGCTGCACGGCTCCGCCTCTCCGCTCCTGGGGCCGGGCTCCTTCGGCCACCCCGGCCGCGGAGGCGCCCTCGCGGCCGCCTCTCCCGACACCGGCCTGGCCATCGGCTACGTCACCAACGGCATGCAACGAAATGTGACGGCGGACCCCCGTGCGCAAGCGCTTGCGCTGGCGGCTTCCCGCGTTGCCGGGTGATCCGCCGTTTTTGTTTCTGTGGGTTTTTCCCGCCTTCGGCGGGGGCGGGGGTGGTTGTGGGGTGGGGTCCCGGTTGCTGTGTGGGGGTGGCGGTGGCAGGGGCTCCGGGGTGTGTTGTCGGACTGCTTCGCTTTACGTCCGACAACACACCCCTCCGCCCCTGCCCCCTCCCGTAGTTGTGGGGGCCCCACCCCGGTGGGGGGAGTGTCAAAGACAAAAACCAGAAGCTCGGCCCATCCACGAGGAGGCCAAGCTTCTGGCTTTTGACCACTCCCCCCACCGGGCGGGGGCGCCGATCCGGACGGGAGGGGGTGGGCCGGAGGGGCTTGTGTTGTGGACGTAAAGCGAAGCAGTCCACAACACAGGCCCCGGAGGACCGCCACCGGCACCTACCACGAACCCCAGGCGCCCCCGCCCAACCAACCCCACCCCCCCCGCCGAAGGCGAAAGACACGGTGCCGCACCGAGCACGTCCGCCGGGCCGCCAGGCTACGTAAGCATGAGGCCGATCCCGATCACCATCAGTCCCGCCGCCGCGATGCGGGGCGCACCGAACCGTTCCTTGAAGAAGACCGCGCCGATCGCGGCGCCGACGATGATCGAGGACTCGCGCAGGGCGGCGATGGGGGCGAGCGGGGCGCGGGTCTGGGCCCACAGGACCAGGCCGTAGGCGAAGACGGAGAGCACGCCGCCGGCCAGTCCGCGCAGGGCGAAGGGGCGCAGCTCGGTGAGGAGTTGGCGGCGGCGGGTGGCCAGCGCGTAGACGGGGATCGCGACGCCTTCGAGGAACATCAGCCAGGCGATGTAGCCGAGGGGGGTGCCGGAGGCGCGGACGCCCAGGCCGTCGACGGTGGTGTACGAGGCGATGGCCAGGCCGGTGGCGAGCGCGGCGACGATGGCCGGCCAGTGCGGGCGCTTCCCCGTGCCGCGGATGCCCCACAGTGCGACGCCGACCAGGCCCGCGGAGGCCAGGGCCACGCCGGCCAGTGCCCAGCCGTCGGGGACCTCGTGGACGAAGACGGCGGCCAGGACCGTGACGACCAGGGGCGCGGTGCCGCGGGCGATGGGGTACATCTGGCCGAAGTCGCCCAGCCGGAACGACTGCATCAGCAGTACCTGGTAGACGATGTGCAGCACGGCCGAGGCCAGCAGGAAGGGCCAGGCGTCCGGGGCGGGGAGCGGCGTGACGGTGGCCATGGCCAGGCCGCAGAGCGCCCCGCCGCCGCCGACCAGGGTGAAGGCCAGGAGCTGATCGCGGATGCCGTGGGCGATGGCGTTCCAGCTGGCGTGGGTGACGGCGGCCAGCAGGACGGCCGCGACGACGAGCGGGGTCACGAGGCGCGCTCGCGCACGTCCACGACACGGGCCCCGGCGTACTCGATCAGGGCGGCGGGGTCGAGCGGGAAGACGGTGTGCGGGGTGCCGGCCGCGGCCCAGACCGTCTCGTGGGCGAGCAGTCCGCGGTCGGCCAGCACGCGGGTGCGGCGGAGGTGGCCGAAGGGCGGTACGCCGCCGATGGCGTAGCCGGTGGTCGCACGCACGAGGTCGGCGTCGGCCCGGCCGACCCGGTCGGCGCCGAGTTCCGCGCGCAGCCGTTCGGTGTCGACCCGCGCGGAGCCGTCCACGAGGACCAGCACCGGCTCGCCCTCCCCGTGCTCGCCGCCTCCCTCGGACAGGGGAGACCCCCAGGCCGTGAAGATCAGCGACTTGACGATCTGGGACAGCTCGCAGCCGACGGCCGCGGCGGCCTCGGCGGCGGTGCGGGTGGCCTCGGGGAAGCGGCGGACCTCGACGGTCAGGCCCCGCTCGGCGAGGGCCTCGGCGAAGCGGGGGTGGGCGGCCGAGCCGGTGGTCTCCGGGGTGGTGTCGGACGGGGAATCGTTCATGGCCCGCACGCTAACCAAAGGTGTACGGGCCATGCGACCGTCTTCCGGCCGATGAGATGAGGCGCACGTGGTGCGGCGCCCGGCCGTCTCAGCTGGCGGTGAGGAGGGCGCGGACCAGCGGGCCCGCGTTGGAGCCGCCGTGGCCGCTCGCCGGGACGACGGCCGCCGCGGCGAGGTCGTCGCGGTAGGCGGTGAACCAGGCGTTGGGCTTCTTCTGGTTGTCGACCTCGGCCGAGCCGGTCTTCGCGCCGATGTCACCGCTGACCCCGGCCATGGCCTCGGCGGCCGTACCGGAGGTCGCGGTCAGCTTCATCAGCGACCGCAGCCCGCTGAGGGTTGCCGGCTTCATCGTGCGGGAGGCCTTGGCGAGCGTCCGGTTGTCCAGGGACGGCGCGACGATGTACGGCTGGTGGAAGGAGCCGGCCCGGACCGTCGCGGCGAGCGTGGCCACGTTGAGCGGGTTCATCCGCACCCCGCCCTGGCCGATCAGCGAGGCCGCCATCTGGGCGTCGTGCTGCACCGGCACCGAGCCGTCGAAGGTCGGGATGCCGGTCTGCCAGTTCAGGCCGATGCCGAAGACGTCCCGCGCCTCGTTGGTCAGGTCGTCGTCGCTGAGGTCCTTGGCGTGCGAGATGAAGGCGTTGTTGCAGGACGCGGCGAAGCTCTGCGCGAAGGTGCCGTCCTTGATCTCGGACTTGTCGAGGTTCTGGAACTTCCAGCCGCCGACGGTCACGTACTTGGGGCAGGGGTTCTTCTTGCCGGGCGAGGTCAGGCCCTTGTCCATGAGCAGCGCCGAGGTGACGATCTTCATCGTCGAGCCGGGGGCCAGCGACCCCTGGGTGGCCATGTTGAAGCCCTTCTCCGGGGCGTTGGCGATCGCCAGGATCTCGCCGGTGCTGGGCTTGACCGCGGCCGCGGAGGCGGACTTCTTGCCCTTGACCGCCCGCTCGGCCGCCGACTGCATCGTGGCGTCCAGGGTGGTCTTGAGCGTGCCCGGCGTCCCCTTGGAGAGCACCTTCAGCGTCTTGTCGGGCAGCTGGTCGGCGGGCTTGGCGCTCTTGGCGCGCTGGATGAACAGCTCCACGCCGGGCTTGCCGTTCGTCTTGTCGCCGTACTTGTCGCGCAGGCTGTCCAGCACCCCGGCCAGCGCCGGGTGGGCCTCGGGGGTCAGCACGGCGCCATGGCGGTCCAATGCCTTGATCGGCGGCGCCTCGGCCGCGCCGGTGCGCAGCGTGTCGCCCTTGGCCAGGCCCGGGTGCAGCACCGTCGGCCGCCAGGCGACCCGCGGCTTTCCGGTGGACCTGTCCCGCTGCAGGGTCGCGGAAGTGCGGTACGAGTAGGCGGCCTTGGTGCCCTTGTAGTCGATCTGCGCGGAGACGCTGTACGGGACCTTGTCGCCCTCCGGGGTACCGGGGGTGACCGTCACCTTGGAGAACTTCGTCTGCGTGCGGAAGGCCTTCATCGCGCTCTTGCAGGTCGCGGGGTCGTCCGTCAGGCCGGCCGCCGTGGTGTCGTCGCCGGACTGCCAGGCGGACAGGAACTGCCGGGACGTCGTCTGCACTTCCTTGGCCGACAGGGGGCCGGTGGGCACCTCGGGACCCTTGTCGCCCGCCTTGCCGTCCGCGGCCCTGACCTCCTGGTGCGACGAGTCGTCCGAGCCGCCGAACAGCGTCAGGCCGCCCACGACGCCCGCCACCAGGGCCACCGATCCGCCGATCAGCCCGTACATCACCTCTCGGCGCATGCCACCGAATCCCTCCCGAAGCCTCGCCCTTGAATACGCACACAAGAACGTGACTCGCACTCTATGGGACACGGGAGGGCCGTGAGTCTCGATCAGGGCACGGTCCGGTGACGCGCTGTTGTAAGCCTGTGACAGAACTGTCGAACGGGGCCGGCTCACACCCAGGTGTCGAACCACATCCGGTGGTGCCAGGCGCTCTTGGGGATCGGCATACCCGTGTAGAGCGGATAGAAGTAGAGGAAATTCCACACGATCAGGAGGACGAGGACACCCGCCCCCACCGCACCGACCGTGCGGCGCCGCTCCGTCGAGCCCGGGGGCCCGATGATCGCGCCGATCATCATCGCCAGCGCCAGACACAGGAACGGGACGAACACCACGGCGTAGAACAGGAAGATGGTCCGCTCCTGGTAGAGGAACCACGGCAGATAGCCCGCCGCGACCCCGCAGGCGACGGCCCCGGCCCGCCAGTCCCGCTTGAACAGCCAGCGGTAGAGCACGTAGAGCAGCGCGAAGCAGGCCGCCCACCACAGCAGGGGGGTGCCCAGCGCCAGCACCTCGCGGGCGCAGCCCTCGGCCGCCGTGCAGCCGTCCTGGCCGGCCTTGGGGTCCTCGTAGAAGTACGACACCGGGCGGCCCAGGACCAGCCAGCTCCACGGGTTGGACTGGTAGGTGTGCGGAGTGGTCAGTCCGGTGTGGAACGCGTAGACCTCGGTCTGGTAGTGCCACAGGCTGCGCAGCCAGTCCGGCAGCCACGTCCAGGCGCCGGTACGGCCCTCCGGGGTGGTCGCCCAGTCGCGGTAGTAGCCGCCCTTGGCGGCGATCCAGCCGGACCAGGACGCGAGGTAGGTGGCGAGGGCCAGCACGACCGTGGAGGCGAACGCGGGCAGCACGTCGTGGCGCAGCACCGACCGGAAGGGGCGCCGGGCACCGGCCGTACGGCGGGCCGCGACATCCCACAGCACCGACATCAGGGCGAACGCGGCGAGGTAGTACAGGCCGTTCCACTTCGTCGCCGCGGACAGGCCCAGACACAGCCCCGCCGCGATCCGCCAGGGCCGCCGGCCCAGCCGCAGCCGGTCGCCGACCGCCTCGTCCGGGCGGGCCGGGCCGGTCCCGTCCCCGGAGTCCTCGGCGAGCGGCAGCGCCGCCGCCAGCCGGGCCCGGGTGCGGTCGCGGTCCACCAGCAGACAGCCGAACGCGGCCACCACCCAGAACATGACGATCAGGTCGAGCAGGGCGGTGCGGCTCATGACGAAGTGCAGTCCGTCGACCGCCAGCAGCGTCCCGGCCAGACAGCCCAGCGCCGTCGACCGCAGCAGCCGGCGGCCGATCCGGCAGACCAGCAGCACCGACAGCGTGCCGAGCAGCGCCACCATGAACCGCCAGCCGAACGGGTTCATCCCGAAGGCCCACTCGCCCAGCGCGATCAGCCACTTGCCCATCGGCGGGTGCACGACATACGAGTGCTCGGGCGAGAGCAGCAGCTGCGGCGGATGCCCGACCAGCGCGTCATTGGCGTTCTTGGCCCAGGTGCCCTCGTAGCCGTACTGCAGCAGCGACCAGGCGTCCTTGGGGTAGTACGTCTCGTCGAATATCACCTTCCGCGGGCTGCCCAGGTCCCAGAACCGCAGCACCCCCGCGAAGAGCGTCACCAGCAGCGGACCGGCCCAGCTCGACCAGCGCGTCAGCCGGGCCGCCGCGCCGGGACCGGCGCCGAACACCGCCCACAGGCGGCCGCTCGGCTCGGGGAAGGCGGGCACCAGCCGGGCCCGGACATCGGCCTGCGGGCGGGCGGCGTACCCGAAGCGGCGCAGCCGCCGCTGCCACGCGGGGGGCCGCCCGGCCGGTTTCGGGGCGGGCTGCGCGGCGGCGTCGGTCGCGGTGGTGTCACTCGTCACCGGCCCATCGTAGGGAAGCCGCCTGTGGACCAGCGGGGAGCGCCACCGCGCGGTCGGCGGATCCGGCGGGTGACGGCGCCCGGTGAGGGCGGCGGCGACGCCCTGGGAGGATGGGCGGGTGACTGGAACGCTGGTACTTGCAGGGACGCCCATCGGGGAGATCGCGGACGCGCCGCCGCGGCTCGCCACCGAGCTGGCCGCCGCCGATGTGATCGCCGCCGAGGACACCCGGCGGCTGCGCCGGCTCACCCAGGCGCTGGACGTGCAGCCGTCCGGGCGGGTGGTGTCGTACTTCGAGGGCAACGAGGCGGCCCGGACGCCCGAGCTGGCCGAGGCGCTGGCCGGCGGGGCGCGGGTGCTGCTGGTCACCGACGCGGGCATGCCCTCCGTCTCCGACCCGGGCTACCGGCTGGTCGCCGCGGCCGTCGAGCGCGGCATCACGGTCACGGCCGTCCCGGGCCCCAGCGCGGTGCTGACCGCCCTGGCCGTCTCCGGGCTGCCGGTGGACCGCTTCTGCTTCGAGGGCTTCCTGCCGCGCAAGGGCGGCGAGCGGCGCTCCCGGCTGCGCGAGGTCGAGGGTGAGCGGCGCACGCTGGTCTACTTCGAGGCGCCGCACCGCCTGGACGACACCCTGGCCGCGATGGCCGAGATCTTCGGCACGGACCGGCGGGCGGCGGTGTGCCGCGAGCTGACCAAGACCTATGAGGAGGTCAAGCGCGGACCGCTGGGCGACCTCGCGGCCTGGGCGGCGGAGGGGGTGCGCGGCGAGATCACGATCGTGGTCGAGGGCAAGCCGGACACCGGGCCGCAGGACCTGGGCGCCGAGGAGCTGGTCCGCCGGGTGCGGGTCCGTGAGGAGGCCGGGGAGCGCCGCAAGGAGGCGATCGCCGCGGTCGCCGCGGACGTGGGACTGCCCAAGCGCGAGGTGTTCGACGCGGTGGTCGCGGCGAAGACGGCGGCAAAGGCGGCGGAAAAGACCGGGGGCACGCGCACGGAGAAGTCCGCGGAGTAGCGCGCAGGGGCGACCGCGGAGACGGCCGCCGCGGAAATGCGCGAGAAAGCCGACTCATCAGAAGGTAAATGACTGGCCTCGAAGGTAAAGGGCGGGGCTGCGCGATCGGGTGTTTTTCCTGCCACCGGCCAAATCTGGGCCAATACGATAGAAGCACTACTGCGCTATGGCCGGGAAAGGCGTTCCCTGGGACAGGGGACGAACGGTTTCCCGAAGACCTTGTCCAGCGGACAAGAGGAGCGCACATGAGCGAGTTTGCGAACACCACTGGCGTCACGGCCAGCGGAGACCACCTTGCCCCCCGGCCCGAGGCCGCCGCGCACGAGGCGTATTCGTTCGCCTGCATGAGGTGCGGGCACGGCTGGGAGCAGGCGTACGAGATAGTCCACCAGGTCGACGGCAAGGGCGAGCTGCACGTCGTCTACTACGCGGACGGCGAGCGGGTCCCGTCCCCGCTGACCCACCCCTCCTGCCTGAACTGCGGCTCCGATGTGGTCCGCATCATGCGGTCCGGTCAGGTCTCGATGGTCTCCGACGCGATCGCGAGCATGCATCAGCGTCAGCCCGACAGTGCGAAGCACAAGGATCCGGCGCCCGCGGCGGCCGCCCGCCGTCCCGCCGCGGAGGACGGCCGCAGCGGCAGCACCGCCGAGGACGACGGCCGCCACCACTGGCACCTCTCCGACCTGCTGCACCCCTTCCAGCACCACCGCAAGTGAGGTCCCGGCCGCGGCCCTCGTAGGATCGCGGCCATGGCTCCGCAGGACAAGAACACCCCGCCGCCGCTGCCCGAACCGCTTCGGGTGGCGGTGGCGGATTCGCACACCCACCTGGACATGCAGGAGGGCTCCGTCGAGGAGGCCCTCGCCAAGGCCGCCTCGGTCGGGGTGACCACCGTCGTCCAGGTGGGCTGCGATCTGGCCGGCTCCCGGTGGGCCGCCGAGACCGCCGCCGCCCACGAGGCCGTGCACGCCACGGTGGCGCTGCACCCCAACGAGGCACCCCGGATCGTGCTGGGGGACCCGGACGGCTGGTCGCGGCAGGGCGCCCGGGAGGCGGGCGGGGACGCCGCGCTGGATGCCGCGCTCGCCGGGATCGACGAGCTGGCCGCGCTGCCGCAGGTCCGGGGCATCGGCGAGACCGGCCTGGACCACTTCCGCACCGGACCCGAGGGCATGGCCGCCCAGGAGCGCTCCTTCCGCGCCCACATCGAGATCGCCAAGCGGCACGGCAAGGCCCTGGTCATCCACGACCGGGAGGCGCACGACGACGTGCTGCGGATCCTGCGCGAGGAGGGCGCCCCCGAACGGGTCGTCTTTCACTGTTACTCCGGTGACGCCGCGATGGCCGAGGTCTGCGCCGCGGCCGGCTACTTCATGTCCTTCGCCGGCAACGTCACCTTCAAGAACGCCCAGCCGCTGCGGGACGCCCTGGCCGTCGCCCCGCCCGAACTGGTCCTCGTCGAGACCGACGCCCCCTTCCTCACCCCGGCGCCGTACCGCGGACGGGCCAACGCCCCGTACCTCATTCCGGTCACCCTGCGGGCGATGGCCGAGGTCACGGGGATGACGGAAGACGCCCTGGCCACCGCCGTCGCGGCGAACACGGCACGCGCCTTCGACTACTGAACGGCCGGGGGCCGCGGCCGCCCGCCGAGGGGCCCGCCGCGGCAACCCGCGTCCCCCGGGCGGCCACTATCCGTACTGATCTGACTTTGGAGAGTTACCGGACACTCCGCTACATTCCGGCCGTCAACCGCCGCCGGGGCATGGGGAGCGCGCCGTGAGTCATTCGCAGAGCAGCCACCGCGTCGCGCGCGGGCGCCGCAGACGCCGCGCCGAACCCCCCGATGCGCTGCGCCGGCTGCTGCCCAGAGCGCTGGTCGTCGCCTTCCTGGCCGGCGGCACCACCGCCTTCATCGCACACGACAAGGCCGTCCGGCTCACCGTCGACGGCGCCCCGCGCACCCTGCACACCTTCGCCGACGACGTCGACGACCTGCTGGCCGACGAGCATCTCGACATCGGCGCCCACGACATCGTCGCCCCCGCTCCCGGCACCGCCCTCGGCAGCGGCGACGAGGTCGTCGTCCGCCACGGGCGCCCGGTCGTCCTGACCATCGACGGGCAGCGCCGCACGGTGTGGACCACGGCGGACACCGTCGCCGGCGCGCTCCACCAGCTCGGCGTGCGCGCCGAGGGCGCCGTGCTGTCCGCCGACCGCTCCCGGCGCATCGCGTCGCACGGCATGGAGCTGGCGGTGCGCACCGAACGCTCGGTGGTCATCGTCGCCGACGGCCGCGAACACCGGGTGCGCACCAATGCCGCGACCGTCCGCGAGGCCCTGGCCGAGGCCGGCCTCGCGCTGCGCGACCAGGACACCACCTCGGTGTCGCCGGACAGCTTCCCCCGCGACGGCCAGACCATCTCCGTGCTCCGCATCACCGGCTCCAAGGAGGTCCGCGAGGTCCGCCTCCCGTTCCGCACGATCCTGCGGGCCGATCCGCACCTGGCCCGCGGCGTCCAGTCCGTCGTCCAGCAGGGGCGGCCCGGCGTGCGGCGGGTCACCTACCGGGTGCGCACCGTCAACGGCGTCCGGCAGAAGCCCAGACGCCTGCACAGCGAGATCGTGCACGCCCCCCGGCCGCAGATCGTGCACCTCGGCACGATGGTGCTGCCCACCTCCGTGCGCGGCGCCGACCACCTCGCCTGGCACGCGCTGGCGCAGTGCGAGGCGGGCGGGCGGCCGAACGCCGTCGACGCTTCGGGCACCTACGGCGGGCTCTACCAGTTCGACGCCGGCACCTGGCGGGCCCTCGGCGGCCACGGCCGGCCGCAGGACGCCACCCCCCGGGAGCAGACCTACCGGGCCAAGAAGCTGTACATCCGAAGGGGGGCGAGCCCGTGGCCGGTCTGCGGCCGTAAGCTTCACGGGTGAACGAGCGCAGCGAGGCTTTGGCATGACCAAGAGCACCACCGACGATTCCGGGCCCCTCCTGGGCGCCGCCGACATCCGCGAGCTGGCCGCCGCGCTGGGCGTCCGCCCCACCAAGCAGCGCGGCCAGAACTTCGTCATCGACGCCAACACCGTCCGCCGGATCGTGCGGACCGCCGAGGTCCGGTCCGACGATGTCGTCGTCGAGATCGGCCCCGGCCTCGGCTCGCTGACCCTGGGGCTGCTGGAGGCCGCCGACCGGGTCACCGCCGTCGAGATCGACGAGGTGCTGGCGGCCGCGCTGCCGGGCACCGTCGCGACCCGGATGCCCGAGCACGCCGACCGTTTCGCGCTGGTGCACAGCGACGCCATGCACGTCACCGAGCTGCCCGGCCCCGCGCCCACGGCCCTGGTCGCCAACCTTCCCTACAACGTCGCGGTGCCGGTGTTGCTGCACATGCTCGCGGCCTTCCCCACCATCGACCGCACCCTGGTCATGGTGCAGTCCGAGGTCGCCGACCGGCTGGCCGCCCGCCCCGGCAACAAGGTCTACGGCGTGCCGTCGGTCAAGGCCAACTGGTACGCCGAGGTCAAGCGGGCCGGCGCGATCGGCCGCAATGTCTTCTGGCCCGCGCCCAACGTCGACTCCGGACTGGTCTCCCTCGTCCGCCGCGAGAAGCCGGTCGAGACCTCGGCGAGCCGTGACGACGTCTTCGCCGTCGTCGACGCGGCCTTCGCCCAGCGCCGCAAGACGCTGCGGGCCGCGCTGTCGGGCTGGGCCGGATCGGCCGCCGCTGCGGAGGCCGCGCTGGTCGCCGCGGGCGTCTCCCCGCAGGCCCGCGGGGAAGCGCTGACCGTCGAGGAGTTCGCGCGGATCGCCGAACACCGGGGACCGGGCGGCGCGCCCGGCATCCGCCAGGCGCGGGGCGGGCAGGCAGCAAGGGGAGCGCAGACATCCGGGGGAGAGCAGGCATGACGACCACCACCTCGATCACCGTCCGGGTACCGGCGAAGGTCAACGTCCAGCTGGCGGTGGGCGCCGCCCGCGCGGACGGCTTCCACGACCTGGCGAACGTCTTCCTCGCCGTCGGCCTCTACGACGAGGTCACCGCGACCCCCGCCGACGCCCTCCGGATCACCGCCGAGGGCCATGACGTCGACCGCATCCCCCTGGACCGCACGAATCTGGCCGCCCGCGCCGCCGAACTCCTCGCGGCCCACCACGGCATCGAGCCGAACGTCCACCTCCACATCACCAAGGACATCCCCGTCGCAGGCGGCATGGCCGGCGGCAGCGCCGACGCCGCCGCCGCCCTCCTGGCCTGCGACACCCTCTGGTCGACGGATTCCTCGCGCGAGGAACTCCTGTCCCTGTGTGCCGAGTTGGGCAGCGACGTCCCGTTCAGCCTGGTCGGCGGCGCCGCCCTGGGCCGCGGCCGCGGCGAACTGCTGACCCCGCTCCCCGTCGGCGGCACCTTCCACTGGGTCTTCGCGGTCGCCGACGGCGGCCTGTCCACCCCCGCCGTCTACGGCGAGTTCGACCGCCTGACGGCGGGCACGCCGGTGCCGGAACCCGAGCCGTCCCCGGCCCTGCTGGCCGCCCTGCAGTCCGGCGACGCTACCGCGCTGGCCGCCTCCCTCACCAACGACCTCCAGCCGGCGGCGCTCTCCCTGTGCCCGCCCCTGAGCGCCACCCTGTCCGCCGGCACCACCGCCGGCGCCCTGGCCGCCCTGGTCTCCGGCTCAGGCCCGACCACCGCCTTCCTGGTCAAGGACGCGGAGGCGGCCCAGAAGGTGGCCACGGCCCTGCTGGCGTCGGGGACCTGCCGCCAGACACGTGTGGCGGAGGGGGCGGCGGTGGGGGCGACGGTTCTCTAGGGGGAGCATTCTCGCCCTGAACTGTCTCTGTCTCTGTCGGCCAGAGCCGCTCCGGACGCTGCTCGGTTCCCGCGTGCCAGGTACCCCAGACCGGCTCAGGCGGTGTTGCGGTGCTGGTGCCAGGCCGCCGCGGCGGCTGCCAGGCGCAGGGTCCACGGGTCGGGGTCGGCGGCGCTGATCTCGTCCCAGACCTTGCGGCTGGCGGCGGCGAAGGCGGCGATACCGTCGGCCGGTGCGGTGCGCCACGTGGGCACCTCTGCGGCCCAGTGTTCCGCCGAGTCGGGGGTGTGGCCGGCGGCGATGAGCCAGATGACCCAGTACCCGGCGTCGAGCCAGGCGGCTCCCTGGGTGGCCCAGGCCCAGTCCACGAGGTGGGCCCGATCTCCCTGTGCGGCCCGGTCGTTGACCAGCACGTTGGTGTTGTTGAGGTCGGTGTGGAGCAGGTGATCTCCCGCGAAGAAGCGGAGATCCTCGGGGTGGGTGACGTAGCCCTCAAGACGTTGCTCGGCGTGTCGCAGCTCGATGTCCGGGCGGCGGGTTGCGGCGAGACGGCGCAGGAGGGCGGCCACTTCGGCGAGGTCGGGTGAGCCTGGGGCGTAGTCGGCGTGATGGCCCTCCAGGGCCTCGAAGCCGAGGAGGTCCCATCCGGCGGCCTCGACGCGCCAGTGGAGCGCGGGAGCGACGCCGGTGAGGAACGGGGCGATGGCGGCCTCGCGGCGCTGGGTCCAGGCGCGGGGGTGGTCGGTGCGCAGGCCCTTGACGTGCCAGTTTCCGGTGGCGGAAGTGACGCGGGCGGCGATCTCGCTGTTGAAGCCCTCGGTGGCCTCCACGACCGTCACCAGGGAGCCGGTGTGCCGCTCGACCGCGGCTCGCGCGGCGGCGGGTAGCCGGTCGAGAGTGATGCGGTTGGTCGCCATGGGATCTCACTCTTCCACGGGGCGGTGGTGCGGGGGCTTCGGATCGAGTGCGCCCTGAAGCCCCCGCGGTTGACTGCGGCCGGCTGCCTACCGGTAGGGGTTGTCTTCGTTGCAGCCGGGGACGGCGCCCTCGGTCAGGGTCTCCAGGTTTTCCAGGAGGACGATTCCCTCGGGCTCTTCCTGGACCGGCGGGCGGGGGCTGATCTCCACCATGACCGTGGTCATTGCGTTTCCTCTCTTCCGTGTTGGCAGTAGGTGTTCAGTGGTGCCTTCGCCTCCTGGTAGGCCCTGGCGAGCGGTCGGCAGACCCGGCAGGTGCCGGAGAGCTGACAGCCGCCGCAGCCACCGGTGCGAAGCATCTGGGCATCGGCGATGCCGGGTAGGCGGAGGAGTCCGTCCATGCCCTCGGTCATGAGGTCGATGGGGTTCTGGCGGCCGACCTTGCACATGGTCGCCAGGCCGTGCGGGTCGACGTGGAAGAAGGTGTGGCCGGCGGGGCAGCCGCGGAAGACGCTGGTCTTGTCCAGGAAGCCGGGGGCCTGCGCGGCCAGGGGCTCGGGAGTGCCCGCGTACGTCGGGGAGATCACCCCGTACTCGGTGCTGCCCGCTCCGTACCGCTCGCCGAGGGCCCGCATGGCATCCACCTCGTGTGCGTTGTGCCGGGTGATGATCAGCGCCAGCTCGAGTGCGATCCCGGCCTCTCGGGCGGCGATGAGCCCCTTCTCGACCAGCGTGAACGCCACCGGCTTGCGAGTGAGGGAGTCGAAGCTGTCCGGCGTCGCGCCGTAGAGGGAGACGGTCACCTTGTGCGGCGGCAGTTCCCGCAGCAGCTCGATGACCTCGGGCCGGTGAAGCCGTGAGCCGTTGGTGAGGATCTCGATCAGCATCCCGGACCGGTGGGCGAGCACATACGCGTCCATGAAGTCACGGTCGATCAGCGGTTCGCCGCCGGTGAACTGCAGCCACAGCGCCCCGGCGTCCCGCAGCATGCCCAGGAGCCGCGCCTTGCCCTCCCAGGGAAGACCCTCGAACTTCCGCTCGGCCAGGTAGCAGTGCTCGCAGTTGAAGTTGCACCCCTTGTTGATCTCGTACGTGGCACGGCCGTATCCGAGCCTCGTCTCCGGGCGCACCAGAACGGCCTCCCTCATGGACAGGCCCGCCAGGTCCAGGCCCCAGGCGGTACGTGCGCCGTCCAGGAGCCAGTCCGGCAGGGCGCTGCTGCTCGCCGCGATCGCGGCGAGCCGCTCATACATCGATCGCGGAAGCTGTATCCCTGCTCGCCCGCCGGGGCGGGCGACGAGAAACGTGCCGTTGTACGGGCTCGCGATCAGCCGATGCACAGGACCTCCTCCACGGGGTGGACCTCTTCCCAGGTGTGCCGTTCGACGTGGTCGGCGAACAGGCAACAGCCCTCCCCGTCGGGGCCGGGGCCGGACACCGGACAGTCCGGCAGTACGACCAGCGCCACGCCGGTCCCGCCCCACCGCAACCACAGCGCGGTGCCGCACTCCAAGTCGTCATCGAGGAGGCCGTAGTGCTCGCCGTCCCCGTGCGCGGACAGCTGGCACCGAACGGTGCTGTCGACGAGGCCCGAAGCCGACCTCCGACCTGCCTCCCGGGCCAGGTCCAGCGGCACTCGGCGCCGGTGCGCGCACCTCATCACGACACCACCCGCGGAGAGGCTCCGAAGCGCGGCTCGCGGTCGGTGCAGCGCGGGCACGTACACGGAGGGAATCCACCGCGGTTGTCGGGAATCACCGGATTCTCGTCCTCCCGTACCTTCGTCACCGGGCCCCACGTCCGGCCGGAGTCGCGGGAGACCCTGAGCGTCATGAGGACTCGCTGTTCGACACCCCCTCCCTGAATCCATGCAGCGTCCTTCGGCTCGGGCGCCAGAGTCTCGCCTCTCCTCGTCATGACCGAACTCCTCCGTGGGTCTCTGTTGCTCGTTCGGGGCAACACTCAGCAAAGCCGCTGGAGTTGGCGTTCTCCACGGCACTGATGCGGCAGTCTTGACGCAGATCCGTGCACGGACGGGGACAGGTTGGATTGCGTGGAGGGACGGCCATGGGACTGGCGAGACGACGCAGGGCCCTGGGTTACAGTCAGGAGAAGTTGGCCGAGTTGGTCGGCGTGGACCGCACCACGGTCGGGCGCTGGGAGAGCGGCAGGATCGTCCCTCAACCACCTCAGCGACGAGCCCTGGCCACCGCTCTCGAACTCAGCCTTCCGGAGCTGGATGACCTCCTGACGCCCCCACGAGCAGCAAGCGAGGGGAGGCCAGGGCAGCAGCCCGGTGTCCCCACGAGAGCGGGAGACCCCGACGAAATGATCCGCCGAGAATTCCTCCACATACTCACCGTCAGCGGAGCGCTATCCGCTCTCCCGGCCGAGGAGGCGGAAGCCCTCACGGCAGGCGTCCGCCGGGGAACTCCCGCTGACTTCGCCCGCATGAACAGCCATCTCTGGCAGGTCTACCAACTGTCGCGTTCCAAGGGATCCGTCTACCCGGTGGTCCGCGACCAGCTGACGACGCTCAATGAGGCTCTGGGAGGTAGGCGCGGCAATGCCCGTCCACTTCTGAGTGCAGCGGCAGACCTCTTTCAGCTGGCCGGCGAGGTGGCGTTCGACGCGAACCGATATGCCGACGCCGCTGCCTCATACGCGCTCGCGGCGTCGCTCAGCAAGGACGCCGGAGCGTACGACCTGTGGGCCTGTGCCCTCGTACGGCATGCCTACGTCGACATGTCGGAGCACCGCTACCGCCAGGCGGCGCAGATACTGGACGTGGCCGAGAGGCTGGCCGGGCGTGGCGACAAGATGCTCTCGACTCGCCATTGGGTCGCCTCGGTTCAAGCGGAGGCGCACGCCGGGCTGGGCGATCTGGACGCGTGTGAGCGCGCGCTGGAGCGCGCAGAGGAGGTCCGGGAACTCACTCCGGACAGCGCCAACGGCGGGTGGCTCAGGTTCGACGGATCCCGGCTCGCAGAGGAGCGCGGTGCGCGCTACGTGCGACTCGGGTGCCTGGACCTGGCGGAGGGAACGCTGCGGGAGGCATTGCAGCAGACGGCCTTGGCATCCGGACAGTCGCTGCGGCGAAGGGGCGCGGTGCTGACGGACCTGGCGGCCATCGGCGTGCGGCGGCGCGATCCTGAACAGGCGGTCTCCTACGGGAGGGAAGCCGTCGAACTGGCTCGCGCCTCATCCTCCGGGTACGTCGCCCGTAGACTCCGAGACCTGTGCGACGAGTTCGGCCCCCTGAGCCGCGACCACCGCGTGGCTGAGCTGGGGGCGGAGATCGCCACACTGAGCACGCCGTGATGAAAGGGGATGGCATGTCGCAGAACGAGGGTGCACGACTGTTCCGGGAGGCCTGGATTGCGGGAGTGCATCAGCACTTCCCCGGGGAGCCGAAGGCCGGCTACGTCACCCCATGGGACGACACCCCGCTGTGGGAACGCGAGGCGGCCGGCTCGGTCTACGCGCAGGTGCGCCAGTTCATCGAGGTCAGTGACGGGCGCACGTCCAGGCTCTCCCGGGGACAGAAGAGCCGCTTCGTTGCGACCTGCTGGACGGCCCAGATGTTCAAGCACTTCGACGACCCGAAGCCGGGTTACGTGGCGGACTGGCCCGATCTCCCGGCCTGGCAGCAGGAGACCGACGCCGACATCTTCGAAGCCATCGAGAATGCGGCGAGCTGACGGGGAGCCTCCGTGGCGGTCAGCTGACGGGAACCTTCGAAGCAGGCTCTCCGCTGACGGCACCGACGGACGCGGGCCGACCGCCCCCCTGTAAGGAGGGGATCACGCTCAGCTATGCCCCGGAGACCCCGGCCAGCAGCGCGGTCACCGCCCGTCCGGCCCGCAGCGCGTGGTCGGCCGCCGTCGGCAGGCAGCGATCCGCTGCCGGGTCGTACTCGTCCATGATCACGCCCGCGTGATCGGTCTCCGGCTCCTGGAGGGTCACCGTGGCGCCCGCGGCCCGCAGCGCGTCCGCCAGGTCGTGGGAGTGCCGGGCCGCCAGGACGGTGTCGCCGCTGCCGTGGACGAGGTGGACCGGGACGCCCGGGTGCCGGCCCGCGGCGAGGTCGGTCAGCGGCGCGGCGCCGGTGGTCCGTGCCGGCAGGCCGTAGTGGCCCGCAAGGCCCACCACGGCCCGCGGGCGCCGGCCACCTGTGCTCTCGGGTCGCAGGGCGACCCCCAGCGCGGCCCCGGCCCCCGCCGACCACCCGGCCAGCACGCACGGCCGCCCGTCGCCGCCCAGTCCGCCCGCATCCTCGCGGGCGAAGGCCAGGGACTCCAGCAGGTGTGCCCGGCCCCCGTCGGCGGCGTCCGAGCGCCAGTCCGGTACCAGGGCCAGCAGGCCACGCCCCGCCGCTGCCCGCGCCAGCGGCGCCAGGATGTCCCGCTCGTCGGGGCCGATGCCGTGCCAGAGCAGCACGACGGGCAGCGGCCCAAGAGCGTCCACCGGCCGGTACACGTCCAGGCGCTTGCCGCCCGGACCGTAGACCAGCCCGCGCTCCGTCTCCACTGCCGCGTCCGCCATGCCCATGTCCGGTGCCATGGCGGCACGTTATCCAACGGGCCACCGCGGCACCCGCGGCGCCCACGGGGCCGGCGTCACCACCCGCCGTGCATTGGCGCCCCTGGGGCGGAGCACCGGCGCGGCGGCGGGGCGCTTCCGCACGCCGACTAGGCTGGGAAGGTCGCCCGATGTGAACCGCAGGAGTGAGATGGCCGTCAACCTCGTCAATCTGGAAGCCGTCGGCAAGGTGTACGGAACCCGTGCCCTGCTCGACGGTGTCTCGCTCGGCGTCAACGAGGGGGACCGGATCGGCGTCGTCGGACGCAACGGCGACGGCAAGACCACCCTGATCCGGATCCTCGCGAAGCTGGAGGACACGGACACCGGCCGGGTCACCCACAACGGCGGGCTGCGCCTCGGGGTTCTCACCCAGCACGATTCGCTCGACCCGGCCGCCACCATCCGGCACGAGGTTATCGGCGATCTCGCCGACCACGAGTGGGCCGGCAACGCCAAGATCCGCGACGTGCTGACCGGCCTCTTCGGCGATCTGCACCTGCCGGGCTTCACCCACGGCCTGGACACCGTCATCGGCCCGCTGTCGGGCGGTGAGCGCCGCCGTATCGCGCTGGCCAAGCTGCTGATCGCCGAGCAGGACCTGATCGTTCTCGACGAGCCCACCAACCACCTCGACGTCGAGGGCATCTCCTGGCTGGCCGGGCACCTGCGCGCCCGCCGCTCCGCCCTCGTGGTCGTCACCCACGACCGGTGGTTCCTCGACCAGGTCTGTACGCGGATGTGGGACGTGCAGCGCGGCGACGTCCACGAGTACGAGGGCGGCTACAGCGACTACGTCTTCGCCCGGGCCGAGCGTGAGCGGATCGCCGCCACCGAAGAGGTCAAGCGGCAGAACCTGATGCGCAAGGAGCTGGCCTGGCTGCGGCGCGGCGCCCCGGCCCGCACGAGCAAGCCCCGCTTCCGTATCGAGGCCGCCAACGAGCTGATCGCGGACGTCCCGCCGCCGCGTGACAACGCCGAGCTGATGAAGTTCGCCAGCTCCCGCCTCGGCAAGACCGTCTTCGAGCTGAAGGACGTCAGCGTCCAGGCCGGGCCGAAGGTCCTCCTCAAGCACCTGACCTGGCAGCTGGGCCCGGGCGACCGGATCGGCCTGGTGGGCGTCAACGGCGCCGGCAAGACCTCGCTGCTGAGGGCGCTCGCGGACGCCGCCCGTACGCAGGGTGAGACCCAGCCGGTGGCCGGCCGGGTCACCGTCGGCAAGACCGTGAAGCTGGCCTACCTCTCCCAGGAGGTCGGCGAACTCGACCCGGCGCTGCGGGTGCTGGAGGCCGTACAGCGGGTGCGCGAGCGGGTCGACCTGGGCAAGGGCCGGGAGATGACCGCCGGCCAGCTGTGCGAGAAGTTCGGCTTCACGAAGGAGAAGCAGTGGACGCCGGTCGGCGACCTCTCCGGCGGTGAGCGCCGCCGCCTGCAGATCCTGCGCCTCCTCATGGACGAGCCCAACGTCCTCTTCCTCGACGAGCCGACGAACGACCTGGACATCGAGACCCTGACCCAGCTGGAGGACCTCCTCGACGGCTGGCCCGGCTCGCTCATCGTCATCAGCCACGACCGCTACTTCGTCGAGCGCACCACCGACCGCGTGCACGCCCTCCTCGGCGACGCCACGCTGCGGATGCTGCCGCGTGGCCTGGACGAGTACCTGGAGCGCCGCCAGCAGGTCATCGACGCCGCGATGCCGGCGCCCAGCCAGCAGACCGCCGCGGCCCCCAAGAAGGCCGCCGCCGTCAACCGCGCCGCCCAGAAGGAACTCCAGAAGATCGAGCGCCAGCTGGACAAGCTCGTCGACAAGGAAACCAAGCTCCACGCCCAGATCGCGGAGAACGCCACCGACTTCGAAAAGGTCGCCGGCCTCGACGCCCAACTCCGCGAACTGACCACGGAGAAGGACGAGCTGGAAATGCGCTGGCTGGAGCTGGCGGAGGAGGCGTAGGGGGCGGTGCCCGACACCGGCCGGTGGGGCATCACCCCACCGGCTTCGTGACCTCACCGCGAATCTTGTCGGCCTTGTCCGCGAACGCCTGGAGGTCGACGGACTGCGGATCCTTCGCCGGATTGCCGGCGTCGGTTTCCGCGAGTTCCCCGCTCGTGCTGGAATCGGCCCAGACGCAGAACGACAGGGTGACCTTCTGGCCCACCTCTGTGCGCACGTCGACACCGCAGGTGAGCGCATCCCCGCCCCCACTGGGCGTGAATTCCTTCTCCGCCACGGCGACTTCGGTCTTTCCGTCGCGCGTCATGCCGCGAATGGTGTGGTCGACGGCCGTCTCGGGATCATCGATGACGCCGTAGAGCCCCAGCATCGCCAGCGACTTGGTACCGCTCGTGTACTGGCCGCCCACGGTCTTGATGTCGTGCTCATTGGGCCCGTCCTGCGGCACCTGACCGGCGGCCTGCTGGGATATGTCCTTGACGAGCTTGTACTCCCCGCCCGCCAGCGTCTTCGGCACGGTCATCCGATACTTCGGCCCACCGGACGACCCGCCCGACGAACTCCCGCCACCCCTGAACGCCCCGCTCGACACCAGGGTCCCGACCACCAGCACACCGACAACGGCACCGATGACGCCCCACACCTTCCCGGCCTTCCGCCTCGGCGGTATCGGAGGCGGCATACCCGGCCCACCGCCGTACCCGAAGTGGGGCTGCTGCGGCATCCCGTAGGGTCCAGGCTGCTGCCCGTACGGACCCGGCCCACCGGGGTACGACTGCTGCCCGGGGTACGGCATCGGCCCACCGGGGGCGGCACCTGCCGGGTACCCGGCAGGTGGACCGGGCTGCGGCATCCCTTGCGGCGCACCGTACCCCGGCATCTGTCCGTATCCGCCTGGGGGTTGTTGCGGTGTGGTCATGTATCTCTTTCTTTTTTGAGGTGTGGCCGAAATACCGGGAAGGAGTTCAGCGAGGTGATTTTTCGCGGTGCCGCTGGGGGGTGCTACCTGCTGGAGCTAGGGGCTCTCAACGGTAGCGGGGTGGGTGGTGCGACCTGCGAGGATAGGCTAAGACTGAGCAGAGAAACGGTGAGTCTCGGTCAGACCTTCTGGGCGGGTCTTACTGCTTCCGAGAGAAGGGCGCTTCCAGCACTACATTCAGCTGGCGAGCAGGGAGACGAGGATGTCGGTAGTGCCGGGTGGTGCAGCTCGAGGAGTCATTCCAGGATACGAAATACTATGGGGCAACCCACTTCCTGTCACTCTCCTTCAAGGCGCTCTAGACTACTCCAAAGCGGAGGCAGGTTGAATCTTTCCATGTATTCCTCCAAGAACTGAAATGGAGGAATATTCGATGGCTCGGAACCTCTTTCCCAGACCGTGTCGCACTCTTCGCACACCTTAAACGTATCGGAACTACCGATCACGCGGCAGGTGACGACCCATCCTTGTTCGCATCGAGGGCATTGAAGCATTTCGTTGACCTATTTCACGTTTGGGGGAATGCGGTTATTACTCTTCCGGTGCCTGGTATGACTACGATTCGTAGGTTTTTCTCTCCTGCGGTTCCGACCTCCCGCCCCATGGGAACTACGTATTTTGCGGGGTCATTGGGGTCTGGTGTTCCACGCTTGGCCCACCCCTCGTCGATCAGGCTCAGGATATCCTTTTGTTCAGGATGCTTAAAAACGCTGTGCGCGGGCTTGGATGGGTCGGGTGCAGCATGTTCCATTACATGCGACAAGTGGTGGCCGTGTGCAGATCCGGGGCCATAAATCAAACCGCCTGGCGACTTGAATTTGTTCCCGCCGAGGTCAGCGAACCCGTCTGGCTTGCAGGGTGATAGCCCAAGCGGGTCGATCACTCCTGTTGGGTTGTATGGGTAGGTCACCGGATTTGGAGCGGGCGTCAAGCCGATTGGGTCTGGCGTGAAATAGCGAGCCGTGGTGGGGTCGTAAGTCCGAAAGTAATTGTAGTGGAGTTGCGTTTCAGTATCGAAGATTTGCCCCGGAAACCGCAAGGGGGTGTAAGCGGTCGCCGTTGCATTCCATGTGGTGGTCCCCCACAAGGTGGCTCGCGACTGAAATGCGGTTTGGCCTGTTTCGGTCACCAACTCTGTAGGAGTGCCAACTAGGTCGGAAATGATGGCGAAGAAGCGCTGATCTATTACCTGCTCGGGGATGCTAGAGGACTCAGCAACTCTGATCTTGCGCTCGGCTTGGGTAAGTGGTGTCCAGTGCTCATGATCCCATGTGAGTGCTATCGCCTCCTGGGTGCTTTTGGTGTATGTAGCTTGTTCTGTAAGAGTGTGGCCGTCCCAGGCGAAATTAGTTTGCTCGGCGAAGACCATCTCGTCGGCTGTGAGGCGTTGTTTTGCTGTGCGGCGGCCGAATGGGTCGTAAAGGTAACGCCAGGTGGCTCCGTCCGGCGTGACAACGGAAGTGAGCCGGTCCTCCGCATTCCAGGTGTAGCGCCAGGTATCCGGTTTACGCGAGACGCGGGTCTTCTGGCGGAGGGTTACGCGGCCCAGGGCATCGTGTTCGTAGCGGATGCGGCCGGCTCGGGTGATGGTGGTGCCGGTGTAGGTGCGGTCGCCGCGGGCTGAGGGGTTGGGGTGGCGGTCGGGCCAGGTGGCGTGGGTTTGGTTGCCGGCGGCGTCGTAGGCGTAGGTCTCGGACCAGTCGGTGGCGTGGACGGCGGTGACGCGGCCGGCGCGGTCGAGGTCGAAGGTGCGGCGGCCGGTGTGGGAGTCGTCGATCGCGGTGAGGTGGCCGTCGGGGCGGTAGGTGTAGCCGCGGTGGAGGACTTGTTGGGCCTCGGCGGCCGCTGGGTTCTCCGGGCCGGTGGCGGACTGGAGCGTGCCCGTGGCTGCCGTGGTGAGGGACTGGGCGGTGAGGCGGCCGGCGGGGTCCCAGGTGTGCGTGAGGGCGAGGTGGTCGCCGATGGTGCGGGTGAGTTCCTGGCCGGCGGCGTCGTGGTCGAAGGTGAGGGTGTGGCCGCCGGTGTTGAGGGCGGTGCGGTTGCCGGCGGCGTCGTAGGTGTAGGTGGTGGTGTGGCCGGTGGGGGTGGTGCGGGAGGTGCGGCGGCCCAGCGCGTCGTAGGTGAACGTCATGGTGCGGCCGTTGACCGATTCGGCGGTGACGCGGCCGAGGGTGTCGCGGGTGTAGGTGACGGTGGCGTCGGGGTTGGCCGCTTGGTGGAGGTTGCCGCCGGCGTCGTGGGCGTAGGTGGTGACCAGGCCCGCGGCGTCCTTGTGCGTGATGCGGCCCAGGGTGTCGCGGGTGTAGGTGGTGACTTCGCCGAGGGCGTTGGTGCGGGTGGCGAGTTGCCCCGCGGCGTCGTGGGTGTAGGCCAGGACGCGGTCGTCGAAGTCGGTCTCGGAGCTGAGGCGGCCGGCGCCGTCGTATCCGTAGTTCCAGGTCAGGCCCTGAGGGTTGGTGACCTGGGTGAGGCGGAGTTCGGTGTCGTGGGCGAACTCGTGGCGGACGCCGTCGGGGTCGGTGCGGGCCACCAGGAGGTCGAAGTGGCCGTAGGAGTAGTGGGTGGTCCGGCCGACGGCGTCGGTGTGGGTGAGGCGGTTTCCCTCGCCGTCGTAGGTCCACTGCTCCGTGGCGCCGGTCGCGTCGATGCGCGCAGCCAGCCGTCCCTCCACCGTCCACACCATGTGGGTGGTCTCGCCCAGGGGGTCCGTGACGGAGGTGGTGCGGCCGAAGGGGTCGCGGCGGTAGTGGGTGGTGGCACCGAGCGGGTCGGTGACCGATATCGGCAGGCCGGCCTTGTTGCAGAAGAGGTGGGTGGTGTTGCCCAAGGCGTCGGTGACGCCGGCGATATGGCCGCGCTCGTCGTGGGTGTAGGTGGTGGTGGCGCCTGCGGGGTTCGTGGTGGAGGTGCGGTTGCCGTCGGCGTCGTAGGTGTGGGTCCAGCTGGTGCCGTCGGGGCCGGTGGTGCTCGCCGGGTGGCCGTCGGGGGTGTATGTGGTGGTGGAGACGCTGCCGTCGGGGAGGGTGACGGTGGTGGGGTGACCGGCGTCGTCGTAGTCGAGCTGGGTGGTGCGCCCCAGTGGGTCCGTGCTCGACAGGACTCGGTGCTTGGCGTCACGGACGGTGCGGGTGGTGGCGCCGGTGGGATCGGTGGTCGCGACGATCTGGTGGCGGTCGTTGACCTGGTAGGTGAGGACCTGGCCGAGGGAGTTGTGGTGGAGGTTGGTGCGCAGTCCGGTGACCGGGTCGGGCTCGCCCCAGGTGAAGTGGGCGCTGAGGTGGCCGGCTATGCCGCCCTGTGAGGTGCAGCGGTCCTGGTCGTCGTAGACGTAGGTGTAGCTGCTGTCGTTGGTGTCGGTCCAGGACGTGATGCGGCCGTGGTCGTCGTAGGCGAAGCGGAGTGGGAGGCCGGAGGAGTTGGTGGTGCTGATGAGGTTGCCGGCCTCGTCGTAGCCGTACGTCATCAGCAGCTGATCGGAGCCGTCGGGGGCGCCGCCGGCGAGGTGGAGGGCGGTGATGCGCCCGCTCTCGGTGGTGAACAGGAGGCGGTAGCCGGCGCTGTGGGTGAGGGCGACGGGGGTGCCGTCTTCGGTGTAGTCGAAGGTGTGGTGGTTGCCGCGGCGGTCGGATATCTCGTCGAGGACGGCGAGGTCCTCGGTGTAGGTGGTGAAGTAGCGGCGGATGCCGGTGACGGGGTCGGTGAGGAGGTAGTCGCCGTCCGGGGTGAGTTCGAGGGGGGCGCCGTCGCCTTCCTGGGGGAGGGTGGGGACGCCGACGGCGGGGTGGGGGTAGAGGAGGAAGTCGCCCTCTTCGCCGATGAGGATGACGCCCTCGGCGTCGATCTCCAGGCGCTGGTCGACCGTGGACATCCAGGTCGGGCCGAACCAGCGGCCGGTGCGGTAGGACGACTCGAAGGTGCGGCTGAAGGTGAGGGGGAGGCTGCCGGGGAGGGTGATGTCGGTCTGCGGCAGGATCATCCGGCCGGTGGCCATGTCGATGGGGTCGCTGCCGAAGGTCTTGCACCAGGCGGTGCGGGCACGGTCCATGACCGTGCGCTTGCCGCCGTCCTTGACCGCTGTCCGTGCGACCCCCTTGGCCGCGTCCTTCGCCCCTGCCTTCAGCAGGCCCTTGCCGATGCCGGCGGCGCCCTTGCCGCCGACGATGTTGGCGAGGAGGTGCCCGAACGCGTCCCCCGGGTCGCTGCCCCAGCCCTCGCCGAGCATCCCCTTGGCCAGACGCCCGGGGTGGGCGGCGGTGCCGGCCAGGCCGAGTGAGGTCTTGGCGACGTTGGCCAGGTACATGTGGGGGTGGGCGATGTTGTACGGCTCCATCGGGTTCAGCGTGCGGGCCATATTGACCGTCTCCACCGCACCCTTGCCCACACCGCCGACGACGTGCATCAGGGTCATGCCGCCGGCCGCGACGCCGTCCACGACGTCGAAGGACGCCTCGGTGGTGAACTTCGGTGCCTGCGGCGCGTGTTCCAGGGCGCCCTTGAGGGCGTGCTGTGCCTTCGCGGCCGCCTCGTCGCGCTGGCTTCGGGCGTTCTTGAGCATCTCCCGCGCCGCCTCGCGGCCCTGGTTGCCGGGGTCGTGGAAGTCGCCGGGCTTGTCGGGCCTGGGCCCGGGGTCGGAGCCCTGGTCCCGCGCGGCGTTGTAGGCGTCGGCCTTCGCGTTGTACGTGTCGACCGTGTGGCGGTAGGCCTCGTACGCCTTCTCGCTCTTGCCCTCGGCCTCATGCCACGCGTGGATGGCCGACCGGGCCTTCTTCTGTGCCCAGGAGACCGTCTCCGCGTAGGAATCGAGGGCCTTCCACGCCGCTTCACAGGCGTCCGCGGTGCGCATCCACTGTTTGGGATGCACATCGAACTTCTCGTGGAAGGCGTCGGCGGCCTTGCCCTTCCAGGAACCGGCGTCCAGTTTGCGGATGCCCTGGCCGACGCGTTCGAAGGCCGCGTAGAAGTCCTTCAGGTGCCCGGCGGATTCGTTGATCTTCGCGACGTCGCCGTGGATCAGCTCCTTGGGATCGTCGGTCTCGCCCAGCTGCCGCTCGTCGACCTGTGCGCCGAGGGCGTCGGCGATGTCGTCACCGGTGGAGCGGACGGCCTTGGCCGCGCCGTCCGCACCCACGTAGGCGAGGGCGTCGGCGGTCTTGTCGGTGGCGTAGTCGACCGCCTCGCCGGCCGATTCCTTCACGTCGTCGAGGGCGTTCCCGGCCTTGTCGGCCACGGAATTGATGCCGTCCTTGACGTCCCCGAGAATGTCGCCGAGGCCCATCAGTTTTCATCCCCCAGTGGTGCGGTGCGGCAGTGGTGTGCGGTGGCGGTGCGGCGAAGGCTCAGGATTCAGCGTGACCTGAGCCCTGTGGGGACGCTTTCAGGGGCCGCAGGGCCCAGTTGTGGTCCGTGTCGCCCGCCCACTTGGACGTCGAGAAGTCCTGGCCCGTCTGTTCCGCCGCTTGTCCGACTTCCTGGAACGCCTTGCGGGACCTTGCCGAGGTGGGGTCCCAGTCCGCGTCATCGAACTGGGTGACCGCGTTGTCCTCGCCGACCTGCTTCCACGTCCGGTGCTTCAGCTGTTCCTCGGTCTTCGTCGGGTCGCCCATCAGCAAGGCATTCGCCCCGACCTTCAACGTCGTCGAAACATACTGCTCCTGCTCGTGATAAAGCCCGGCCGACAGATCGAGACGGCGCGCGAATTCGTTCGCCTCATGGATGAGCAGGCGAACTCCCCAACCCCAGCGTTCACAGAACGAATCCAATACGGAACTCACATCGGCATGGCCGCTCTCCAACCCGGAGAGCGCCAGCTTGTCGAATCCCTGGCCGAGTTGGGCGCTGGTGTCGAAGCCCAGCTCCTTGAGCTCCGCTATCGCGTCGTGGATGCCCTTGGTGACCTGCTTCAGGGCCGCCGGGTCGAGTTCGTAGCCTTCGGCCGATGTCATGCCGCACCTCCGGCCGTGGGTATGCCGGGCCCACTCGCGGCTTCGGCCGGCTCGCCGAGGTCGACCGCCGCGGAGTCCGGGACGATGCCGCTGACCGGCGGAAACACCATCGCCTGCGCACTGCCCGCGTCCAGCACGACGCCCGCCGGTCCCTCGACGGCGGGGATGACGACATCCAGGAGGCGGGCGCCGACGGTGCGGACGTAAGAGAGTTCGGCATCAGCGTCGGCGCCCCGGGCCACCGCGAAGCGGGCCAGTTCCTGTTCGTCGGAGAAGGCGTACAGCCACCGGATACCGGTCAACTCGGCCGACATGAGGGAGTCGTTGACAAGCGGTACGCATACCGACGTCCTGCGCAATTCACCCACCAGGGCGGCTGGATTCGGATGTCCCGCCTGAGCGGCTGCTACCTCGTCGGCCAATGACATGGTGGATCGGCCCTCCCCCGTCTTCTCCTCAGCTGCCGAACCCACTTTCGCATACGGCACTGACAGGGCCCACAAAGGCGCCGGGGTGCCATGACGCGAAAACCGGCCGGTGGTTTCTTTTGTTTTCAATCAGGTGAATGGTGGGCGCAGTCGGATAGGCGGAGGCGGTGTCGTGCGGTCAGCCATCGGGCACCGCACACCTCGTGCACCGCACCCCGACGGCGACCCCGATGTGCAGCAAGCCCGCCCGATGCCCCGCCGCCGAATCCCCGAAGGCCGGGCCCAGTTGGGCCCCGAAGGCGTTCCGAAACGGCGTCAACCGGCCCAGATTGGCCGGGATTCCAGCATTCCGGGGGCTTCTCCACGGTAGGGGGCGCACTATCGCAGCCGAGCGTGTAGCTTCCCGGGGACGAGCGGCCCGGCCGGGGGGTCGCACAGGGGCCCGCCGGTGGTGGGAGGGGGTTGCCCGATGGGCGTGCGGCTCATGGTGGTCGACGATCATCGTCTGCTCGCGGAGGCGCTCGCCTCGGCGTTGAAGCTGCGCGGGCACCGCGTTCTGGCGGCGGCCGCGCCGAGTGCGGGGGCCGCGGAGCTGGTGGTGAGCCGGGCGCCCGAGGTGTGTCTGCTGGGGACCGCCGCGCCGGCCCGGCCGGGGGCCTTCGACCCGGTCGTACGGATCAAGAAGGAGCGGCCGCAGGTCGCGGTGGTGGTGCTGGGGCCGGTGCCCAGTCCGCGCGGGATCGCCGCCGCCTTCGCGGCCGGGGCCTCGGGGTACGTCCGCAACGACGAGCGGATCGAGGGCGTGGAACGCGCCATGATGAAGGCGCGGGCGGGGGAGTCGGCGGTCTCGCCGCAGCTGTTGCAGCAGGCCTTCGAGGAGTTGCTGCACCCGGCCGCGCAGCCCGACGACGAGGGCGCGCGGCTGCTGGAGCTGCTCACCCCGCGCGAGGTCGAGGTGCTGATGCGGGTGGCGGAGGGCGAGGACACCCGGCTGATCGCGGCGGGGATGGAGATCGCGCCGAGCACCGCGCGCACGCATGTGCAGCGGGTGTTGATGAAGCTGGAGGTGGGCTCCCGGCTGGAGGCCGCCGCGCTGGCGGCCCGTACCGGGCTGCTGGACCGGGCGGCGGGCGGCCGGGCGCCCGCCGTGCGCGCCACGGCGACGGAACCGGGGGATCCGGTACCGCCGCCGCAGTGACGGTCAGCTCCCCCGGCCACCCGCCGCAGCAACCGCCGGTCACCGCGCCCCGCGGTGACCGGCGCCGTGTTCAGCCCTCCGCGGGCCCCTCCTCGGCCGCCGCCCGCAGTTCGTCGGCAGTCGGCGGGACGGCCGGGCGCAGCTTCAGCCAGACCAGGAAGAACAGCCCGAGTGCGAGCATGCCCACGCCCGTCCACAGGTTGATGTTGATGTCCTGGGCCTTTCTGAGATCCGCGTCCGAGGCGGTCAGGCCGGCGATGGTGACGATCACGCCGTAGACGACGAACAGGCCGCCGATGATGCGCCGGACGTCGAAGAGCCGCGCGGCGGTCGCCGATTCGCGCTCCAGCTCCTCGACCTCGTGCTGGTAGTCACTCATGGTGCGTCAACTCCGCTGGTTCGGACGGGCTCAGAAGGAGAACGGGATGTAGCAGACGGCGGCCAGGACGATCGCGCCCCAGCCCAGCAGCGCCGGCTTGCGGTACCAGGCGTCGTCGCCCTCGGCCGGCAGCTCTTCCATGCCGGGGGAGCGGGTGCCGTAGACCAGGCCGGCCAGGGAGGCGGCGGGCTTGGGCCGGGTGACCAGCGTGACCACGAACATCACGACCGCGCCGACGACGAAGGCGACGATCGAGGAGACGAAGTTGGCGCCCTGGTCGGAGGGGATCGAGATGATGCCCTGCTTGTAGAACCAGAAGTAGTTGACCATCGCGGCCACGGTGCCGGAGAGCAGACCCCAGAAGCCGGCCGCGGCGCTGGTCCGCTTCCAGAACATGCCGATGATGAAGACCACGAACAGCGGCACGTTGAAGAAGGAGAAGAGCGTCTGGAGGTAGTTCATGATGTTGCTGAAGGACGAGGCGATGAAGGCGGTGCCCATGCCGATCAGCACGCCGACGGCGGTGACCACCCGGCCGGTCGCCAGGTAGTAGCGGTCCTCGCGGCCCTTCTTGAGGTACGCGGCCCAGATGTCGTTGGTGAAGACCGTGTTGAACGACGAGACGTTGGCGGCCATACCGGCCATGAAGGCGGCGAGCAGCCCGGTCACCGCGATGCCCAGCACGCCGTTGGGCAGCAGGTCCCGCATCAGCACCGGGATCGCGTCGTTGTACTGCAGCCCGCCGTCGGTCTTGCCCAGCGTCGGCTCCATGACCAGCGCGATCAGGCCGGGGACGACCACCACCAGCGGGATGAAGATCTTGGGGAAGGCGGCGATCAGCGGGGTGCGCTTGGCGGCGGAGAGGTTCTTCGCGGACAGCGCGCGCTGGACCTCGGCGAAGTTGGTGGTCCAGTAGCCGAAGCTCATCACGAAGCCCAGGCCCAGCACGATGGTGAGCCAGTTGGCGCCGAGCGGGTTGGACTCGCCGATGCCGGTGCCCTTCCAGGCGGTCAGGAAGGCGTCACCGTGCGAGGAGGTGAGCGAGTGGGTCAGCCCGTCCCAGCCGCCGACGCGCTTGAGGCCGACGACGGTCAGCGGGATCAGCGCGGCCAGGATGACGAAGAACTGGAGCACCTCGTTGTAGATCGCCGAGGACAGGCCGCCGATGGTGATGTACGCCAGGACGAACAGTCCGGCGATCACGATCGCGAGCCACTGCGGCCAGCCGAGCAGCGCCTGCAGCACGATCGCCATGGCGTAGAGGTTGACGCCCGCGATCAGGACCGAGGAGACGGCGAAGATCACCGACGACAGCAGGTGCGAGGACGGGCCGAAGCGGTGCAGCAGGAACTCCGGCACCGAGCGGACCTTGGAGCCGTAGTAGAACGGCATCATCACCAGGCCGAGGAAGACCATCGCCGGGATGGCGCCGATCCAGTACCAGTGGACGGTGTAGGCGCCGTACTGCGCGCCGTTGGCGGCCATTCCCAGGATCTCGGTGGCGCCGAGGTTGGCGGCGACGAAGGCGAGGCCGGTGACCCAGGCGGGCAGTGACCGCCCGGAGAGGAAGAAGTCCAGGCTCGTCCTCACACTGCGCCTGGCGGCGAAACCGATGCCGAGGACGACCGCGAAGTAGATGGCCAGGATGGTGTAGTCGAGCCCGTTGGTGGGGAGCCGTAGCCCTTCGGCCAGCGTGATCATGAGGGCACTCTTTTCGGGGGTCCGGGGGGCGTCCCCCAGGAGACAGAGCGGTGTGCGCGAGCTGAACGCACAAAAAGCTACGCTCGCTCCTTGAGAAACTGAACACTTATGTTTGTTTCAGTTGTTGATTCGTGATCGGGCCAGACAGTTTGTCTGGAATGTCCGCCCTCGGGTCCGGCGTTGACGCCTCTGTTTAGTTGTGCTTCATTGTGTTTGTTTGTGTTTGGTCGGCGTGGCTGAGGAGCTCCCGTGAAGAAGACGACGACCCGGCTCGCGGACGGCCGGGAGCTCATCTACTACGACCTGCGCGACGACGCCGTACGCGACGAGCCGGACCCCCGCCCCCTCGACCCCGTCGCCACCGCCGCCGAGATCCGCCACGACCGGCTGCTCGGCGACCGGGTCGCCATCGCCTCGCACCGGCAGGCCCGCACCTACCACCCGCCGGCCGACGAGTGCCCGCTGTGTCCCTCCCGGGAGGGCCGGCACTCCGAGATCCCCGCCCCGGACTACGACGTCGCCGTGTTCGAGAACCGCTTCCCCTCGCTCGCCGGAGACCGCGGCCGCTGCGAGGTGGTCTGCTTCACCTCCGACCACGACGCCTCCTTCGCCGACCTCACCGAAGCGCAGGCCGCCCTGGTCCTGGAGGCCTGGACCGACCGCACCGCCGAACTGTCCCAACTCCCGGGCGTGGAACAGGTCTTCTGCTTCGAGAACCGCGGCGCGGAGATCGGCGTCACCCTCGGCCATCCGCACGGCCAGATCTACGCGTATCCCTTCGTCACCCCGCGCACCGCCCGCATGCTCGACTCCCTCGCGGCACACCGCGCGGCCACCGGCGGGGGCAACCTCTTCGACGAGGTGGTCGCCGACGAGCTGGCCGACGGCCGCCGCGTCATCCTGGACGGCGCGCACTGGGTGGCGTTCGTGCCCTACGCCGCCCACTGGCCCTACGAGGTGCACCTCTACCCCAAGCGGCGGGTCCCCGACCTGCTCGCCCTTGACGAGCCGGCGCGCACCGAATTCCCACAGGTTTACCTGGAAGTCTTGCGGCGCTTCGACCGGATCTTCGACGAGGGGGACGGCCAGGGGGAGCGCACCGCCCGCACGCCGTACATCGCCGCCTGGCACCAGGCCCCGCCGCGCGCCGAGCACCGTGGCGATTTCGCACTCCACCTCGAGCTTTTCACCATTCGCCGCACTTCCGGCAAGCTGAAGTTTCTCGCGGGTTCCGAATCCGGCATGAACGTGTTCATCAATGACGTGCCGCCGGAGGCCGCGGCCGAGCGACTGCGAGAGGTAGCGAGCAAGTGAGCAAGAAGTACCTGGTCACGGGCGGTGCCGGTTACGTCGGCAGCGTCGTCGCGGCACATCTGCTGCAGGCCGGCCACGAGGTCACCGTGCTGGACGACCTGTCCACCGGCCACCGCGAGGGCATCCCCGCCGGCGCCCATTTCCTCCAGGGCCGCATCCAGGACGCCGCGAAGTGGCTCGACCCGTCCTATGACGCGGTGCTGCACTTCGCCGCCTTCTCCCAGGTCGGCGAGTCCGTGGCCGACCCCGAGAAGTACTGGCGCAACAACGTCGGCGGCACCATGGACCTGCTCGCTGCCATGCGCGACGCCGGGGTGCGCACCCTCGTGTTCTCCTCCACGGCGGCCACCTACGGCGAGCCGAGGTCCACCCCGCTCACCGAGTCCGCCGAGACCGCCCCCACCAGCCCCTACGGCGCCAGCAAGCTCGCCGTCGACCACATGATCAGCGGGGAGGCCGCCGCCCACGGCCTGGCCGCCGTCTCGCTGCGCTACTTCAACGTCGCCGGCGCCTACGGCAGCTGCGGCGAGCGCCACGACCCCGAGTCGCACCTCATCCCGCTCGTCCTCCAGGTCGCCCAGGGCAAGCGCGAGGCGATCTCCGTCTACGGCGCGGACTACCCCACCCCCGACGGCACCTGCGTACGCGACTACATCCACGTCGCCGACCTCGCCGAGGCCCACCTCCTCGCCCTGGACGCGGCCCGGGCCGGCGAGCACCTGATCTGCAACCTCGGCAACGGCAACGGTTTCTCCGTCCGCGAGGTCATCGAGACCGTCCGCAAGGTCACCGGCCACCGCATCCCGGAGATCGCCGCCCCGCGCCGCGCCGGCGACCCCGCCGTGCTGGTCGCCTCCGCGCAGCGGGCCGTCGACCGCCTCGGCTGGCGGCCCAGCCGCACCGACCTCGCCGGGATCGTCGCCGACGCCTGGCAGTTCGCGCAGCACCTCGAACGGACGAAGGAGTCCTGATGACCGCGCACGGAGCCGTCACCCCGGCCACCGGGCACGCCGACCGCGCCCGGCACACGGCGGAGCGGTTCGCCGCCGTGTACGGCACCGCGCCCACCGGCCTGTGGGCCGCGCCCGGCCGGGTCAACCTGATCGGTGAACACACCGATTACAACGACGGCTTCGTGATGCCGCTGGCCCTGCCGCACACCACCATCGCCGCCGCCTCGGCCCGCACCGACGGGGTGCTGCGGCTGCACTCCGGCGGCGCCGGCGGCGGCATCGTCGAGCTGCGCGCCGACGAGCTGCGCCCGGCGCCCGGCCCGGCGTCCGAGGCGCTGGAGCGCAGCCGGGACGGGGTGCAGCGCAGCGGGGGCTGGGCCGCGTATCCGGCGGGCGTCGTCTGGGCGATGCGGGAGGCCGGGCTGCCCGTGGGCGGTGCGGATCTGCACTTCGAGAGCACGGTGCCGACCGGAGCCGGACTCTCCTCCTCCGCCGCCCTGGAGGTCGCCACCGCGCTCGCCCTCAACGACCTCCACGCGCTGGGGCAGCGGCCGCAGGAGCTGGCGCGGCTCGCCCAGCGGGCCGAGAACGCCTTCGTCGGCGTGCCCTGCGGAATCATGGACCAGACCGCGGCGGCCTGCTGCACCGAGGGCCACGCCCTGTTCCTGGACACCCGTGATCTCACCCGGCGGCAGATCCCGTTCGACCTGGCGCACGAGGGGCTGCGGCTGCTGGTGGTGGACACCCGGGTCCAGCACGAGCTGGGGGACGGCGCGTACGCCGAGCGGCGCGCCGGCTGTGAGCGTGGCGCGCGGGCGCTCGGGGTGCGGGCCCTGCGCGAGGTGGAGTACGCGCATCTGTCCGAGGCCCTCGCCGAGCTGTCCGGCGACCCCGCCGTCCAGGCCCTCGTCCGGCACATCGTCACCGAGAACCACCGCGTCGAAGAGGTCGTCGCCCACCTCGACGCCGGCCGCACCCGGGCCATCGGCCCCCTGCTGACGGCCGGTCACGCCTCGCTCTGCGACGACTTCGCGATCTCCTGCCGCGAACTCGACCTCGCCGTCGACAGCGCGCTGGAGGCGGGCGCCCTCGGTGCCCGGATGACCGGCGGCGGCTTCGGCGGCTCGGCGATCGTCCTGGTGGAGGAGGCGGACGCGGCGGGCGTCGGCGCGGCCGTCACCGAGGCGTTCGCGGCGGGCGGCCATGCCGTGCCGCGGATCTTCGAGGCCGTCCCCAGCGCGGGGGCGCACCGCATCGGGTAGGGCGCGCCCGGCGGCGCGCGGTCGTCCGGTGTCCGGCGAACGGCCCGGCGGGGCAAGCAGTTTCGTCAATCACCTTCCCTCGCCGCACCCCGTCCGTACGCTGAGATCCTGCACCGGTGGGGGCCGGTGCCGATCAGGGGGCGAGACCGTTCGGGTGCGACGCCCGGGGTGGGGTGGCAAGTCGGCGCGGCGGCGGCCGTGCGGCTGAGGCGATCTTCAACCCGGGTGTCGTGCCCGCTATGGTCCGTTCACCGGGACAGGGGGTCTCTGTGCAACGCATCCGGGTTCTGGTGGTCGACGACCACCGCATCTTCGCCGAATCCCTGGCGGCCGCGCTCGCCGCGGAGCAGGACGTGGACGTCGCGGCCGCGGGCAGCGCCCCCGCGGCGCTGCGCAATCTGGACCGGGCGGCCACCGAAGGCCGCCGCTTCGACGTGCTGCTCGCCGACGCCGACCTCACCGCGCCGCTGCTCGCGGTGCCGCCGCAGTCGCCGGCGCCGCTGCGCGAGAGCGTGCCGCGCGCCTGCCCGCGGGACGGCATCGCGCTGGTCTCCGGCCTGCGCACCAGCCATCCGTATCTGCGCACCGTCGTCCTGGCCGACCGCGACGACCCGCGCCGCGCGGCCGCCGCCCTCCAGGCCGGCGCCTCCGGCTGGGTCGCCAAGGACTGTTCGCTCTCGCGGCTGCTGGCGGTGATCCGCGGCGTCCTGCGGGACGAGACGCATCTGCCGCCCGCGCTGCTGACGGGGGTGCTGCGGGAGCTGACGGCCGCCCGCAAGCACCGCTCGGAGAGCGAGCGGCTGGTGGAGTCGCTGACCCCGCGCGAGCGCGAGGTGCTGCGCTGCATGGTGGCGGGCCTGGGCCGCAAGGCGGTCGCCGAGCGGCTGTTCCTCTCCCCGCACACGGTCCGCACCCATATGCAGAACGTGCTCGGCAAGCTCGGGGTGCACTCCACCCTCGCCGCGGTGGCACTGGCCCGCCGGGCCGGCGTCGGCCCGGTCGAGTTGGAGGCCGCGGCCTCGGTGCCGGTGCCGTGAGCGGCCGGGGCCCGCGGGAGCGCACCGGGCCGGCGCACGCCACCGGCGGGACCACGGACCCGTTCTAGGGGGCGTCGGCCAGGACGGCCACTCCCCGTGCGTCCAGCGTGATCCGGCCGACGGCCCCCGCCCCGGACCCGGTCCCGCCCGCCGCCGCGAGCACGTCGCGCATCGGCGCCGGCAGCTCGACCTCGACGGGCCGCGACCCGTGGTTGAGCAGGAAGACATGGCGGCCCCCGGGGCCCTCGCGAACGGTGGCCTGGACGCCCTCCGGCAGGCCCGGCAGCACGGGTGCCACGCCGGCCGCCGCACGGACGTCGTCGAGCAGGGCCCGCATCAGGGCCGCGTCGAGCCGGGTGCCGACGTACCAGGCCGTGCCCCGCCCGTAGGCGTGCCGGGTCACCGCGGGCCGGCCGGCGAGGTCGCCGTCCGTGAAACGGGCCACCGCCGCGGCCCCTTCGAGGACGAGGGCCTCCGACCACAGGTCCGCCCGCCCCGTGAAGGCACCGTCCCCGACGGTCACCGACCGGCCCGCGTCCAGCGGCCAGAACTCCTCCACCCGCAGCCCCAGCACCTCCCGCAGCGGCCCCGGATACCCGCCCGGATGCACCCGGTCGTGCTCGTCGACGATCCCGGAGAAGAACGACACCAGCAGCCGCCCGCCGGCCCGTACGTACGCGGCCAGCCGCCGGGCGTCGGACGCGGTGAGCAGATACAGGTTGGGGGCCACGACCAGCCGGTAGCCGGACAGCTCGCGCTGCGGCGGCACCACGTCGCAGGCCACCCCCGCCTCGAAGAGCGGCCGGTAGTGATCCAGCGCGATACGGGAGTGGTCCAGCGCGGTCGACGGCTTGGAGTCCAGCTCCAGCGCCCACCAGCTGGGCCAGTCCGCCAGCAGCGCCACCTCGGCCCGGGACCGGGTGCCCGCGAGGTCCGGCAAGGAGGCGAACTCCGCGCCCAGCGCCGCCACTTCGCGGAAGATCCGGGTGTCGGTGCCGCCGTGCGGCAGCATCGCCGAGTGGAACTTCTCCGCTCCGCCCAGCGACTGCCGCCACTGGAAGAACAGCACCGCGTCCGCCCCCTGCGCGACCGCCTGCCAGCTCCACAGCCGCATCGCGCCGGGCGGCTTGGGTCCGTTGCGGGGGCGCCAGTTGACCGCGCCGGGCGCCTGTTCCAGCAGCATCCAGGGCTGCCCGCCGCGCGCCGCGCGCATCAGGTCGAAGACATAGCCCGCCCGGATGTGGTCGTCGGGCACATATGGGTCCTGGTAGAAGTCCAGCGCCACGGTGTCCAGGTGCGCCGCCCAGGCGAAGGCGTCGACGGGCTTGTGCTGCGGCATCAAGTTGGTGGTGACCGGCACCCCGGGCGTCACGCGCCGCAGGACCTCCTTCTCGGCCAGGTAGCAGGCGCGCAGCGCCTCGTCGCCGAAGCGCCAGTAGTCCAGCTGCTGGGCGGGGTTGGGGAAGGTGGGGGCGGTGCGGGGCGGCAGCACCTCGTCGAAGTCGCCGTAGGCCTGCGACCAGAAGGCCGTGGACCAGGCGGCGTTGAGCGCGCCGATATCGCCGTAGCGTGCGCGCAGCCAGCGCCGGAAGTCGTCGGCCGACACCTCGCAGTAGCACTGCCGGGTGTGGCAGCCGTATTCGTTGCCGACATGCCACAGGGCGAGCGCCGGATGGCCGGCGTAACGGGTGGCGAGCTGCTCGACGAGGCGGACGGCGTGGGCGCGGTAGACGGGGCTGGAGGGGCAGTAGTGCTGCCGGGCGCCGGGCCAGCGGCGCCGGCCGTCGGCGTCCTCGGGCAGGATCTCGGGGTGCGCGCGGGAGAGCCAGGGCGGTGGTGAGGCGGTCATGGTCGCCAGGCAGACGGCGATCCCGGCGCCCGCAAGGCCGTCCATGACGCGGTCGAACCAGCCGAAGTCCCAGGCGCCGGGCCGGGGTTCGACCCTGGCCCAGGAGAAGATCCCGGCGGTGACCATGGTGACGTGGGCCGCCCGCATCAGCGTCACGTCCTCGGCCCACACCTCCTCGGGCCACTGCTCGGGGTTGTAGTCGCCGCCGAAACGGATGCCCATCGGACCTCCTGCGTCGAAGCTCGGGCGGGGCGCGCGGCCCCGCCGCCCGGTTCACGAAGAGTTCTTGTAGACGCTCCAGCCGCCGTCGACGACGAGGCTCGCACCGGTGACGAAGGAGGCCTCGGGGGAGAGCAGGAAGGTGATGGCGGCGGCGACCTCCTCCGGCCGGCCCAGCCGCCGGGCCGCCGTCTGCGCGGCGCTGGCCTGGCGGTCCTCCTCGTCGATGCCGTCCCAGGCCGCCGTCAGCACGGGACCCGGCAGCACGCAGTTGACCCGCATCCCGGGCCCGTACTCGACGGCCAGCTGCCGCCCGAGCCCGGTCAGCCCCGCCTTGGCCGCCGCGTACGCGGGCCGCCCCGGGAGTCCGATCAGCGCATGGACGGACGAGGTCAGCACCACCGAGCCGTCGTGCGCCCGCAAGTCCTCCAGGGCGGCGCGCACCCCGAGGAACGAGCCGGTGAGGTTGACCGCGAGCTGCCGGTCCCATTCGGGGAGCGGGGTGTCGCCGACGGTCGCCACATACGGCAGAAAGGCGTTGCTGACCAGCCCGTTCACCGGCCCGTAGCGCCGCCGGGCCGCCTCGACGGCCCGCCGCCAGTCGTCCTCGTCCGCTACGTCGCAGTGCTCGTACGAGGCCTGGCCGCCGGCCGCCCGGATGCGGCGCGCGGTGCGCTCGCCGCGGGCGTCGTCGATGTCCAGCAGCAGGACGCCCGCGCCCTCGGCCGCCAGCCGGTCGGCGGTGGCCGCCCCGATCCCGGTGGCGGCGCCGGTCACCAGGACCGTACGGCCCTCGAACCGCCTGCCGTACGGCCCGTTCGACGAGTGCGGTGCGCGCTGCTGGCTCATGGCGCGATCAAAGCCCACGAGTCGAGCGGCGGGCAAGGGGACGCGGCGCGAGGGGGCGCATACGGAATCAAGGGGCGCACAACAGCTCTTGACGCTTCGTCAGGTATGTGTGTGACATCGGGTCGCACGCCGGTATCCGTCGGCCTCCGCGGATGTCCGCCGGGCGGCTCCCCGGTGCGGTCGGCTGCGTCTGCCGGCCCGGCCGGTTGCCTGGCCGGGAGTGGTCGCCTCCCACCCGTCCGCGAAAGAATCCGGCCACGTGAGGGGAGGGGGGAAGCCGGCCACGGGTCCGGAACGGGTCGGAAGCGTCCGGGAGCGCCGCCGGGTGAACCGCCCCGCTACCCCGGGATGTTGTCGAACGGGCCGGTCAGCCGCCGTAGCAGCCCGGCCAGTTCGCCACGCTGGTCACGGGAGAGCTCGGCGAGGATGGCGCGCTCCTGGATCAGCAGTCCGGCCAGGGACCGGTCGGCCTTGTCGCGGCCCGCCGCGGTCAGCCTGACCAGCACTCCGCGCCGGTCGCTGGGGTCGGGCAGCCGCTCGACCAGGTCCTTCTTGGCGAGCCGGTCGATGCGGTTGGTCATCGTCCCCGAGGTGACCAGGGTCTGCGTCAACAGTGCGCCGGGGGAGAGCTGATAGGGCGCCCCGGCGCGCCGCAGCGCGGTGAGCACGTCGAATTCCCAGGGCTCCAGGCCGACCTCGGAAAAGGCGATCCGGCGAGCCCGGTCGAGGTGTCTGGCCAGCCTGGAGACGCGGCTGAGGACCTCAAGCGGCTCCACGTCGAGGTCCGGGCGCTCGCGGCGCCATGCTGCGACCAGTCGGTCGACCTCGTCCTCCATGACGATCAGTGTAGAGGGTCTGTCGACATGAAGTCTCTTGACGTCGAGATATATTTCGTTGGACGATGGGCATCGTCGGCGGGGGCCCGGTTTCCAGCCGAGTCGGCCCGAACCAGCCCGTGCCAGCCTTGTGCCTGCCCTGCACCAGCGAAGGGGTTTCGACCATGCACGACGCACCAACCTGGGATCCGCAGCAATACCTCCGCCACTCCGGGCACCGTACCCGTCCCTTCCTCGACCTCCTCGCCCGGATATCGGACCTGCCCCGGCCCGGCCGGCCCGCCCGCATCGCCGACCTCGGCTGCGGTCCCGGAAACGTCACCTCGCTGCTCGCCTCCCGCTGGCCCGACGCGCACATCACCGGCTACGACAACTCCCCGGAGATGCTCAAGGAGGCCGAGACGCACGCCGGCCCCACCCCGGGCGGCGGCCACCTCGACTTCGCCCCCGCCGACGCCGCCGACTGGGCGCCCGAGGAGACCTACGACCTGATCGTGTCCAACGCGGCACTGCAGTGGGTCCCCAACCACCCCGACTCCTTCGCCCGCTGGATCGACGCCCTCACCCCCGGCGGCGTCTTCGCCTTCCAGGTCCCCGGCAACTTCACCTCGCCCAGCCACGCCCTCCTGGGCGAGCTGTGCGACGCCCCGCAGTGGCGCGAGCGGCTCACCACCCACGGCCGCCGCTACGTCCACATCCTCGAACCGGCCGACTACCTGGAGCGCCTCGCCGACCTCGGCTGCGCCACCGACGTGTGGGAGACCACCTACGTCCAGCTCCTGGAGGGCGAGGACCCGGTCCTCGACTGGGTCAAGGGCACCGCCCTGCGCCCCGTGCTGACCGCGCTGGAGAACGATCCGCAGACCCGCGAGGCCTTCCTCGCCGAGTACCGCGACGCGCTGCGCAAGGCCTACCCCACCGGCGCCCACGGCACCGTCTTCCCCTTCCGCCGCATCTTCGCCGTGGCTCGCAAGCCGGCGGACGGCTGACGCCCGACGCGCTTCCCCACCCGTGAGGAGCCGCCCGTGATCACCGGCCTCGACCACCTCCAGCTCGCCGCGCCCCCCGGCACCGAAGACGCCCTGCGCGCCTACTACGCGGACCTCCTCGGCATGACCGAGGTCCCCAAGCCGGCGGGGCTGGCAGCTCGGGGGGATGGGGGTCCCCCCTGCTCGAGCGAAGCCGAGAGCTTGGGGGATGGTTCGAGGCCGGTAGGGCCCGGCTCCATCTCGGCATCGAGCCGGACTTCCGGCCCGCGCCCAAGGCCCACCCCGGCCTCCGCGTCCACGACATCGACGCCCTCGCCGCCCGCCTGACCACCGCCGGCGCCCCCGTCACCTGGGACTCCGGCCTCCCCGGCCACCGCCGCTTCCACTCCCTGGACCCGGTCGGCAACCGGCTGGAATTCCTGGAGCCGCAGGACTGAGCCTCAGTTCTTGCGGTGCCCTATCAGGCGGGGGCGGGCCTCCAGGTTGCCCAGGCCGTGCCAGGCGAGGTTGACGAGGTGGGCGGCGACCTCGGCCTTCTTCGGTTTGCGGGTGTCGACCCACCACTGGCCGGTCAGGGCGACCATGCCGACCAGGGCCTGGGCGTAGAGGGGGGCCAGCTTCGGGTCGAAGCCGCGGGCCTTGAACTCCAGGCCCAGGATGTCCTCCACCTGGGTGGCGATATCGCTGATCAGGGAGGCGAAGGTGCCGGTCGACTGGGCCACGGGGGAATCGCGGACCAGGATGCGGAAACCGTCGGTGAAGGTCTCGATGTAGTCGAGCAGCGCGAATGCCGCCTGTTCGAGGAGCTCGCGGGGGTGGCCGGCGGTCAGCGCGCCGGTCACCATGTCCAGCAGCTGGCGCATCTCGCGGTCCACGACCACCGCGTACAGGCCCTCCTTGCCGCCGAAGTGCTCGTAGACCACCGGCTTGGAGACCCCGGCCTTGGCCGCGATCTCCTCCACCGACGTGCCCTCGTAGCCCCGCTCGGCAAAGAGCGTGCGACCGATGTCCAGCAGCTGCTCCCGGCGCTCCGCACCGGTCATCCTGACCCTGCGGGCCCGCCGGGTCCCCGGAGCCGGGGACGGCTTGGCCTTGCTGTTGCTCGCGCTGCTGTCGTCGATCGCCACCCGTCAATCATGCCTTCCCCGGTTACCGCCGGGTGGTACCCCCGGCAGCCACCGGCGTGCGGCGGGCCTCCAGCCGGGACGCGTCCGGCCAGCGGACGTCGTAGGCCCAGCCCGCCTTCTCGAACCAGCGGATGATCCGGGCGCTGGAATCCAGCTGCCCCTTCAGGACGCCGTGCCGGGCGCAGGTCGGGTCGGCGTGGTGCAGGTTGTGCCAGGACTCGCCGCAGGACAGGACGGCCAGCCACCAGACGTTGCCGGAGCGGTCACGGGACTTGAAGGGGCGCTTGCCGACGGCGTGGCAGATGGAGTTGATCGACCACGTGACGTGATGCAGCAGCGCGACCCGGACGAGGGAACCCCAGAAGAACGCGCTCAGCGCACCCTGCCAGGACCAGGTGGCCAGGCCGCCCACCAGCGGCGGGATCAGCAGGGAGACCGTGGTCCACAGGATGAACTGGCGGGAGATCGAGCGGATCGCCTCGTCCTTGACCAGGTCCGGTGCGTACTTCTGCTGCGAGGTCTGCTCCTCGTCGAACATCCAGGCGATGTGCGCCCACCACAGCCCCTTCATCAGGGCGGGCACCGTCTCACCGAAGCGCCACGGGGAGTGCGGGTCGCCCTCGGCGTCGGAGAACTTGTGGTGCTTGCGGTGGTCGGCCACCCAGCGCACCACCGGCCCCTCCACTGCCACCGACCCCATGATCGCCAGCGCGATCCGCAGCGGGCGCTTCGCCTTGAAGGCGCCGTGGGTGAAGTAGCGGTGGTAGCCGATCGTGATGCCGTGGCAGCCGATGTAATACATCGCCGTCATCAGCGCCAGGTCCAGCCAGCTCACGCCCCAGCCCCAGGCCAGCGGCACGGCGGCCACCAGCGCCACGAACGGGACGACGATGAAGAACAGCAGGGCGATCTGCTCGATCGATCTGCGTTGCTCACCGCCCAGCGTCGCGGACGGCTGAGCGCTGCCGGCGGCGGGGGAATCGGCAGGAATCGGGGGGTCTTCTACGGCTTCAGGACCAGCGGTCATGGTGTCCCTCGTCGGGGGCTCGGGGGCACGGCTACGGCTACGGGACCGTAACCTACGGTTTCGTAAGTATGGCAGTGACGCCGACACGGGCAAGGCCGTGACAGGCGCCACACCTCCCGGCGCCGCAGCAGATGCCCACCAAGCGGACGGTGTGATTCCCGGACACTGGGCAGACCTATCCTGGGGACGTCGGACAGCGCGGTCCGCACCCGCCCGCATCAGACCAGCCCATCCGTCGCCCGCCACCCTCATGCCAGAGCCGCGGCGCGACGTCCCTGATCGCTGCAAGGAGCGCACCTGTGAGCAGTGCCGACCACACCCCGGCCGAGACCGCGATCGCCGAGAGCCTGGACGCCGGCCCGAGCGACAACGTCGCTCTGCGTGCCGACATCCGCCGCCTCGGCGACCTCCTCGGGGAAACCCTCGTCCGCCAGGAGGGGTCCGAGCTGCTCGACCTCGTCGAGCGGGTACGCGCCCTGACGCGCGAGGACGGCGAAGCCGCTGCCCGGCTCCTGGGCGACACGGATCTGGCCACCGCCGCCAAGCTGGTGCGGGCCTTTTCCACCTACTTCCACCTCGCGAACGTCACCGAGCAGGTGCACCGCGGCCGCGAGCTGGCCGCCCGGCGCTCCGCCGAGGGCAGCATCCTGGCCCGCACCGCCGACATGCTGAAGGACGCCGACCCCGAGCACCTGCGGGACACCGCCCGCAACCTCAACGTGCGCCCCGTCTTCACGGCGCACCCCACCGAGGCCGCCCGTCGCTCCGTCCTGACCAAGCTCCGCAAGGTCGCCGAGCTGCTGGACAGCCCCGATTCCGAGCGCCGCCGCGCCGACCTGCGCCTGGCCGAGAACATCGACCTCATCTGGCAGACCGACGAGCTGCGCGTCGCCCGCCCGGAGCCCACCGACGAGGCCCGCAACGCGATCTACTACCTCGACGAGCTGGGCCGCGGCGCCGTCGGCGACGTCCTGGAGGACCTCGCCGCCGAGCTGGAGCGGGCCGGCACCGAGCTGCCCGCCGGCACCCGCCCGCTCACCTTCGGCACCTGGATCGGCGGCGACCGCGACGGCAACCCCAACGTCACCCCGCAGGTGACCTGGGACGTCCTGCTCCTGCAGCACGAGCACGGCATCACCGACGCCCTGGAGCACGTCGACGAGCTGCGCGGCGCGCTGTCCAACTCCATCCGCAACTGCGGGGCCACCGAGGAGCTGCTGGCGTCCCTCCAGCGCGACCTCGACGTGCTGCCCGAGATCAGCCCCCGCTACAAGCGGCTGAACAGCGAAGAGCCCTACCGCCTCAAGGCCACCTGCATCCGGCAGAAGCTCGTCAACACCCGCGAGCGGCTGGCCGGCGACACCCCGCACGTGCCCGGCCGCGACTACCTCGGCACCGCGGAGCTCCTCGACGACCTCGCCCTGATCCAGACCTCGCTGCGCGAGCACCGCGGCGGTCTGGTCGCCGACGGCGGCCTGGAGCGCACCCTGCGCACCCTCGCCGCGTTCGGTCTGCAGCTCGCCACGATGGACGTCCGCGAGCACGCCGACGCCCACCACCACGCCCTGGGCCAGCTCTTCGACCGCCTCGGCGAGGAGTCCTGGCGCTATGTGGACATGCCGCGCGACTACCGCCGCAAGCTCCTCGCCAAGGAGCTGCGCTCGCGCCGCCCGCTGGCCCCCACCCCCGCCCCGCTCGACGAGGCCGCCGCCAAGACCCTCGGTGTCTTCCGCACCATCGGCAAGGCCAAGGACACCTTCGGCCCCGAGGTCGTCGAGTCCTACATCATCTCCATGTGCGCCGGCTCCGACGACGTGTTCGCGGCCGCCGTCCTCGCCCGTGAGGCCGGTCTGATCGATCTGCACGCCGGCTGGGCCAAGATCGGCATCGTGCCGCTGCTGGAGACCACCGACGAGCTGAAGATCGCCGACCAGCTGCTCGAAGAGATGCTCGCCGACCCCTCCTACCGGCGCCTGGTCGCCCTGCGCGGCGACGTCCAGGAGGTCATGCTCGGCTACTCCGACTCCTCCAAGTTCGGCGGCATCACCACCTCCCAGTGGGAGATCCACCGCGCCCAGCGCCTGCTCCGCGACGTCGCCCACCGCCACGGCGTGCGGCTGCGCCTCTTCCACGGCCGCGGCGGCACGGTCGGCCGCGGCGGCGGCCCCTCCCACGACGCGATCCTCGCCCAGCCCTACGGCACCCTCGAGGGCGAGATCAAGGTCACCGAGCAGGGCGAGGTCATCTCCGACAAGTACCTGGTGCCGTCGCTGGCCCGGGAGAACCTGGAGCTGACCGTCGCGGCCACCCTCCAGGCCTCCGCCCTGCACACCGCCCCCCGGCAGTCCGACGAGGCGCTGGCGCGCTGGGACGCGGCCATGGAGACGGTCTCCGAGGCCGCCCACGGCTCCTACCGCCGCCTGGTGGAGGACCCCGACCTGCCCGCGTACTTCTTCGCGGCCACCCCCGTCGACCAGCTCGCCGAGCTGCACCTCGGCTCGCGCCCGTCCCGCCGCCCCGACTCCGGCGCCGGCCTCGACGGACTGCGGGCCATCCCGTGGGTCTTCGGCTGGACCCAGTCCCGCCAGATCGTCCCGGGCTGGTACGGCGTGGGTACCGGCCTCAAGGCCGCCCGCGAGGCCGGACTCGACAGCGTGCTGGACGAGATGCACGAGCACTGGCACTTCTTCCGCAACTTCCTGGCCAACGTCACCATGACGCTGGCCAAGACGGACCTGCGGATCGCCCAGCACTACGTGGACACCCTCGTCCCGGAGAACCTCAAGCACGTCTTCGACCACATCAAGGCCGAGCACGAGCTGACCGTCGCCGAGGTCCTGCGCGTCACCGGTGAGAAGAAGCTGCTCGACTCCAACGAGGTGCTCCAGCAGACCTTCCACATCCGCGACGCCTACCTCGACCCGATCTCCTACCTCCAGGTCTCGCTGCTGCACCGCCAGCGGACCGCCGCCGAGCGCGGCGAGGAGCCGGACCCGGTCCTCGCCCGGGCCCTGCTGCTCACCGTCAACGGTGTCGCGGCCGGCCTGCGCAACACCGGCTGACCGGCGCCCGGCAACAGCGCGGCGGCCCGCCCCCTCACCGGAGGGGACGGGCCGCCGCGCCGTTGTGCCCTACATCGCCGCGAAGGCCGCGCCCAGCAACACCGCCCCCAGCAGCCCCATCACCCACGCGGTACGCCGCATCCGCATCCCGCCGGCCACCACCAGCGCCGCCAGCAGCAGTGCCCCCGCGAACGGCACCCACGCGTGCAGGATCCCGGCCGTCCCGGCCCGCACCGCGTGCGTCGTCCCCGGCTCGACCACCACCTCGACCCGCTCGCCCTCGTCGGGCGCGGCCGCCTGCGCGATCGTCACCTTCGGCCGCCGCCGGCCGTCGCCGCCCGTCGGCACGTACGGTCCCGTGCACCGCTCACCCGTGCACGCCGACACCGTCATCAGCCCGCGCTCCCGCGCCTTGACGAGCATCGCGTACTGCGCGGTGTGCCAGGACGTCCACACCCCCGCCACCAGCAACAGCGCGGCCAGCAGCCCCATCACGGCGATCCTGGCGACGAGCAGCGCGCCGTAAGCACTCTCACCGGCCCGGCGGGTACGACTGCGTCTGACCGGACGGGGGCGCGTACTGCTTCGGGGCATGGCGGCGATCCTTGGCCATGCTTCAGCGCCCGTCAACCTCCGGCGACGGTTCGTGGGCCCTCGACCCGCGCTGTCCCGTTCAGGAGCTGTAGGTGCTCTGTGCCCGTTCCAGACCGTCCAGGATCAGCGCCTCGACCGCGTCCGCGGCGCGGTCCACGAAGTAATCCAGTTCGCGCCGTTCGGCCGAGGAGAAGTCCTTCAGCACGAAATCCGCCACCTGCATACGGCCCGGCGGACGCCCGATCCCGAACCGGATCCGGTGGTAGTCGGCACCCAGGGATTTCGTGATCGACTTCAGACCGTTGTGGCCGTTGTCGCCGCCGCCCAGCTTCAGCCGCAGCGCGCCGTAATCGATATCCAACTCATCGTGAATGGCAATGATGTGGGCGAGGGGCACCTTGTAGAAATCCCGGAGAGCGGTGGTCGGCCCGCCCGATACATTCATGTACGAGGACGGCTTGGCCACCACCACCCGCCGGCTTGCCGGCCCCGGCGCACCGCAGCGGCCCTCCACCACCTGGGCCCGCGCCTTGTGCGCCTTGAAACGGCCCCCCATCCGCTGGGCCAGCAAATCCGCCACCATGAAGCCCACGTTGTGGCGATTTCCGGCGTACTCCGGGCCCGGATTACCCAGCCCCACGACCAGCCACGGATCCGCGTCCGACATTCCGTCACTCCCACATCCCGCCGACCGCCGCCGGCCAACGACCGCAATTGCCCATGAAACAGCCCAACCGCCACCCCGCACCCAAAGGCGCGCGGCGGCGGTTGGACGACTCGCTGAGAAATCTACCCAGCGGAAGAGACTCAGGCCTCGGCGGCCTCGCCCTCACCCTCGGCGGCCTCCTCGGCCGGCGCCTCGGCCTGGGCGGCGATGACCTGCACCACGACGGCGTCGTCCTCGACGGCCAGCGAGGAGCCGGACGGCAGGGTGATGTCCTTGGCCAGCACCGAGGCGCCCGCGTCCAGGCCCTCGACGGAGATGGTCACCGACTCCGGGATGTGGGTGGCCTCGGCCTCGACGGGCAGGGTGTTCAGGACGTGCTCCAGCACGAGCTGGCCCGGGGCGAGGTCGCCCTCGACGTGGATCGGGATCTCGACGGAGACCTTCTCGCCCTTCTTCACGGCGAGGAAGTCCACGTGGACGAGGAACTGGCGGATGGCCTCACGCTGCACGGCCTTGGGGATGACCAGCTCGGACTTGCCGTCGAACTCCAGGCGGAGCAGGGCGTTCGGCGTCTTCAGGGCCATCATCAGTGCGTGGTTGTGGATCGCCACGTGCTGCGGCTCCGCGCCGTGGCCGTAGACGACGGCCGGCACCAGGTCGGCGCGGCGGGCGCGACGGGCGGCACCCTTACCGAAGTCGGTACGGACCTGGGCGGTGAGCTTGACCTCAGCCATAACGGCACTCCTCGTAACTCAGAAACATCTGGTGGGCGTCACCCGGCCCAACGACAGACCTGCTACGAAGAGCGCGTCGATAACGGACAGCCACCACACAGGGCGGCCTCCCTCGCCGAGCAACTCGATGAGTCTACCCGGCCGGGAGGCCGCCCCAAAGTCGATCAGTGTGCGCTAGCGCACCGGTCCGCTCACTGCTCCTCGAAGAGGCTCGTCACCGAGCCGTCCTCGAACACCTCGCGCAGCGCCCGGGCGATCGTCGGAGCCATCGACAGCACCGTGATCTTGTCCAGCTCCAGCTCCGACGGGGTCGGCAGGGTGTTGGTGAAGATGAACTCGCTGACCTTCGAGTTCTTCAGCCGGTCCGCGGCCGGGCCGGACAGCACGCCGTGCGTCGCGGTCACGATCACGTCCGAGGCGCCGTTCGCGAACAGCGCGTCGGCGGCGGCGCAGATCGTGCCACCGGTGTCGATCATGTCGTCGACCAGGACGCAGACCCGGTCCTTCACGTCGCCGACGACCTCGTGCACGGTGACCTGGTTCGCCACGTCCTTGTCGCGCCGCTTGTGCACGATCGCCAGCGGGGCGCCGAGGCGGTCGCACCAGCGGTCGGCGACCCGCACCCGGCCGGCGTCGGGGGAGACCACCGTGAGCTTGTCGCGGTCCACCTTGGCGCCCACGTAGTCCGCGAGGACCGGCAGCGCGAAGAGGTGGTCCACCGGGCCGTCGAAGAAGCCCATGATCTGGTCCGTGTGCAGATCCACGGTCACCACGCGGTCGGCGCCCGCGGTCTTCATCAGATCCGCGATGAGCCGCGCCGAGATCGGCTCACGGCCACGGTGCTTCTTGTCCTGGCGCGCATAGCCGTAGAACGGCACGACCACGGTGATGCTCCGGGCCGAGGCCCGCTTCAGCGCATCAATCATGATCAGCTGTTCCATGATCCACTTATTGATCGGAGCCGTGTGGCTCTGAATCAAGAAGCAGTCCGCGCCACGCGCCGACTCCTGATAGCGGACATAGATCTCGCCATTGGCGAAGTCGAATGCCTTGGTCGGGACCAGGCCCACACCCAGCTGGTGCGCGACCTCCTCGGCAAGCTCGGGGTGGGCGCGGCCGGAGAAGAGCATCAGCTTCTTCTCGCCGGTCGTCTTGATCCCGGTCACAGCAAATCTCCTCGAATCACAGTTTGCGTGCGCTCAACAAAGGTAAGCCCCGCACGGCGCACCTCTTGCACGGTCACCGCTCGCCCTCGGATTCCTGGCGAGCGGCCGAAGCCGCCTGCGCGGCGGCGCTTCCGGGCCGCTTGCGCGCGACCCAGCCCTCGATATTCCGCTGCTGGCCTCGCGCGACCGCCAGCGAACCCGGGGGCACATCCTTGGTGATGACCGAGCCGGCCGCCGTATAAGCGCCGTCCCCGATCGTGACCGGAGCCACAAACATGTTGTCCGAGCCCGTCTTGCAATGTGACCCGACCGTGGTGTGGTGCTTCGCCTCACCGTCGTAGTTCACAAAGACGCTCGCCGCTCCGATATTGGTGAACTCACCGATCGTGGCGTCTCCCACATAGGAGAGATGCGGCACCTTCGTGCCTTCGCCGATGGTGGCGTTCTTCATCTCCACGTAGGTGCCGGCCTTCGCCTTCGGACCGAGATCCGTACCCGGCCGCAGATATGCGTAGGGGCCGACATGCGCGCCCGCGCCGATCCGCGCGCCCTCCGCGACCGTGAACGAGGCCACCGCGCCCGCGCCCACCGCGGTGTCCGTCAGCCGCGACTGCGGACCCACCTCGGCGCCGGTGGCGAGGTGCGTGGTGCCCAGCAGCTGGGTCCCCGGGTGCACCGTCGCGTCCGGCTCGAAGGTCACCGACACGTCGATCAGGGTCGACGCCGGGTCCACCACGGTCACGCCGGCCAGCATCGCCCGCTCCAGCAGCCGCTCGTTCAGCAGCGCACGCGCCTGGGCGAGCTGGACGCGGTTGTTGATCCCGAGGATCTCGCGGTGGTCGGCCGCCACCGCGGCCCCCACGCGGTGCCCGGCCTCGCGCACGATCCCCAGCACGTCGGTGAGGTACTCCTCGCCCTGGCTGTTGTCCGTGCGCACCTTGCCCAGGGCGTCCACGAGCAGCCGGGCGTCGAAGGCGAAGACCCCGGAGTTGATCTCCCGGATGGCGCGCTGGGTGTCGGTGGCGTCCTTGTGCTCGACGATCGCCGTGACCGCGCCGCCCGCCTCGCGCACGATGCGGCCGTAGCCGGTGGCGTCGGGGACCTCGGCGGACAGGACCGTGACGGCGTTGCCGTCCGCGGCGTGGGTGGCGCCGAGCCGCTCCAGGGTCGCGCCGGTCAGCAGCGGGGTGTCGCCGCAGACCACGATCACGGTGCCGTCGAGGGCGACACCGCTCTGGCTCAGCTCCTCCAGGGCCGTGCGGACCGCGTGGCCGGTGCCCTTCTGTTCGTGCTGCACCGCGGTGCGCACGGCGGGGTCGGTCTCGGCGAGATGGGCCCGCACCTGCTCACGGGCGTGGCCGACGACCACGACGAGGTGCTCGGGGTCCAGCTCACGGGAGGCGGCGACGACATGTCCCACGAGGGAGCGGCCGCAGAGGGCGTGCAGGACCTTGGGGGTCGCCGACTTCATGCGGGTGCCCTCACCCGCTGCGAGAACGACGACGGCTGCCGGGCGGTTGGCGCTCACGGGGATGCCCTTCGGCTTCTTGGCTACTTCGGGTGGTGGTCACCCGAAGGATACCGGTGCGTATTGCAGCCGAAACGCGTGCGGGTCCTGACGTGGTGGTCAGGACCCGGAAATATGCCTGTGGTGCGTCTGCTCCCCTGCCAGGACTCGAACCCGGACATAAGGCACCAAAAGCCTCAGTGCTGCCAATTACACCACAGGGGATGGTAGGGCGAACCGCCCCGGACAGTGCGCCGGTACGGCCGCTCGGCCACCCACACTATGCCGTACCACCAGCCGTTGATGCGACGGTACGGCTCCGTGTGATGCGGCCGTTGCCGCCGCCGCACCGCGGACCGGATCGCGCGGCGGCGGTGATCGCGCGCCGGCGCCGCCGCGTGCGGCACGCGTCCGGACGGGCGTGCAGGCGTGCGGGGGCGGAGGGAAGCGCGCGAGTGTACGGGGCGGGTGCGGCGGGATGCCGGTAATGCGAGTGAATTTATAGTTCGAGGGAAATCCGGGGATAAGGCCTGGTAATGGGCTGCGCAACTCCTAGGGGGATCCGGTGCGGGCGCCCGTAGGCTGGGCGGTATGACCGCGACGGGGGCAAGTGACGAAGGCGTGGGCGCGCGGGGTGCGCCGGTGAACGGTCCGGTGGACGGGCCGTGGTGGTGGGCCCGGCGGCGAAGCGCCGTACTGGATGTGTTTCTGGCGGCGGCGTCCGCCCTGGAGTGCCTGATCGAGGGGGCGAAGTTCGCCGACGAGGCACAGCTGCCCGAGCTGCTCGGGCTGTTGCTCGGCCTGCTGGCGGGCTCGGTGCTGCTGGTGCGCCGGCGGTGGCCGGTCGCGGTGGTGCTGGTGTCGATCGCGGTGATGCCCGCGGAGATGGGCGTCATCCTGGGCCTGGTGGGGCTGTACACGCTCGCCGCGTCGGACCTGCCGCGCCGGATCATCACGCTGCTGGCCGGGATGTCGGTGGCGGGGTCGTGGGTGACGTCGTACCTCAACGTGCAGCAGGGCATGGCCGGGCAGCGGGAATTCCGCCCGCCGCTGTGGTTCGCGCCGGTGACCTCGGTCGCGGTGGGGCTGTTGCTGACCGCGCCGCCGGTGCTGTGGGGCCTGTACATCGGGGCCCGGCGGCGGCTGGTGGAGAGCCTGCGGGAGCGGGCGGACGGCCTGGAGCGGGAGCTGTCGCTGCTGGCCGACCGGGCCGAGGAGCGCGCCGAGTGGGCCCGTAACGAGGAGCGCACCCGCATCGCGCGCGAGATGCACGACGTGGTCGCCCACCGGGTGAGCCTGATGGTGGTGCACGCGGCCGCGCTGCAGGCGGTGGCGCTGAAGGATCCGGAGAAGGCGTCGCGGAACGCGGGGCTGGTCGGCGACATGGGCCGCCAGGCGCTGACCGAGCTGCGGGAGATGCTCGGGGTGCTGCGGACGGCCGAGGGGCCGGCGGTGCGGAGCGCCCCGGCGCCGGCCGTGCCCGAGCGGCTGGCGGCGGTGGCCTCCCGGGCGGGGGCACAGGCGACGGAGCGGGAGCGGCCGGCCGGGCCGTCCGGGCGGCCGGCCGGGGGCGCCGACGAGCCGGGGCCCGTGGGTGTGGCGGCCGCCGGGGCACCCGTACCGGAGCAGCGGGCCGGCGAGGCGGCGGCCGAGGGGCCGCAGCTCGCGGAACTGGCGGACCTGGTGGGGCAGTCCCGGGCGGCCGGGATGACGGTCGAGCTGACGATCGACGAGGACGCCGGGCAGGCGGCGGCCGAGGCCGGGTGCCGCTACGCGGCGCGGGTGGAGCGGACCGTCTACCGCGTGGTCCAGGAAGCGCTCACCAATGTGCACAAGCACGCGCCGGGCGCGCAGGCGCGGGTGCGGCTGGCGCACCGGGACGGCGAACTCGCGGTCCAGGTGGAGAACGGCCCCGGCGAGAGCGGCGCGGCCGGTGCCGGGCTGCCGAGCGGCGGCAACGGCCTGGTGGGGATGCGGGAGCGGGTGACCGCGCTGGGCGGCGTCTTCGTCTCCGGCCCGACCGAGACCGGCGGCTTCCGGGTGTCGGCGGTGTTGCCGGTCTCCGCGGTGCAGGCCGCCTGAGCCCGCCGGCTCAGCCGGCCGGGTGCGGCGCGAGCCGGGTGGGCCGGGTGCCCAGCACCAGCGTTCCCAGCGCGGTGTCGATGTCGGGCCCCAGGTACCAGTCGCCGGTGTGGTCGAGGCTGTAGACCCGGCCCTCGGCGTCGATGGCGAGGGCGGCCTGGCCGTACGTGGCCCCGTCGGGCGCGGTGAGTTCCTCGCGGCCGAGCGGGGCCACGTCCGTCTCCAGGGCGCGGCCGAGGTCGCCGAGGGTGCGGGCGAGGTGCAGGCCGTGCAGCGGGTCGAGCACGAAGGGGGCGGGGGCGATGTGGCGGCCGGGCCCCGGGCCGGTGATGTGCAGAGCGCCGAATTCGGCCCAGGCCTCGACTGCCGCGGCGAAGACGGTGTGGCGGTGGCCCGCGGGCGAGGTGTGGGCGCGCAGGGTGTCGGCCCAGTGTTCCGCCTGCTTTATGTCCCAGCGGCCGGGGTGCCAGCCGGCGTCCTGGAGCGCGACGTCGACGGCGGCGGGAAAGCGGGTGGAGTCGCCGCGGTCGTGGGCGGCGGTGCGCGGGCCGGGGGTGGTCGGCATGGTGACGGTCAGCTTCCTGTGGGCGTCGCGCCGACGGGCATGACACCGAAGTGGGCGAGGAGTGCGTCGCAGGAGCGGCACGGCGGGGCGTAACTGCCGTGCCGGGGGTCGCCGTCCTCGCGGATATGGCGTGCGGTGATCTTGGAGTGTTTCAGGGAACGGCGGGCTTCGCCATTGGTCAGCGGCTTGCGGGAGGCGCGCTTGCCGCGGCCGGCCTCGACGGCGGTGAGGTGGCGCGAGAGCAGGACGGCTTCGGGGCAGCGTCCGGTGAAACGTTCGCGCTGTGCGGTGGCGAGCGCGTCGAGGAAGTCCTGGACCAGCGGGTGGAGCGCCGGCGGCTGTTCCGCCTTGCTTGCCGTGCAGGTAAGAGTTTGTCCGCGTACTGACAGGGCGGCGCCGACGGTGGGGAGGATGCCGTCGCGGCGGTGGCGCAGGGCGGGCGCGCGAGAGGTGTCGGCGCTGCCGCCCCAGCCGATGCGGGGGTCGCCGGCTGAGTTGTGGTGGCGTGCGGTGGTGCTCATCGTGGTGCTTTCCCTCCCCGAATCCCCGTGGTGCTGGGGGTCCCCCCACCGAAGGTGGGGGAGGGTCAGCCTGCCAAATGTGCTGGGTGTTGCGGTAGTCGGGCGGCCTGTCGGCGATCTCACGGGGAGCTGACGGGGCGTCGGTCGCGGGGAAACGCGGCTGGTCGGCGGGGTGGTGCGCGGGGGGCTCGTGGGTGGTGGGGCGGCGGGTGACGTCGGTGTGTCGCCGGGCTGACGTGCGGGGGGACGGGGCGGCGGCCGGTTCGGCCGTACGGCTTAGGCTGTGCCCCAAAGCCGGCTTCAGCCAGGGGGCAACCGCGATGACGACAGGTCCGCAAGGGCTGGGGGCATTCCCCGGCTCCCGCGCGGCGGGACATGCCGCGCCACCGAACGCGGCGTATGCCGGGCAGGTCGTACATTTTCCGGATCCGGTGCGTGCCGCCCGGTACCCGGCCGGGGTGCGGATGGACGCCCGCGGCTTCCCGGAGTTCACGCCCTACGCGCGCGCCGCGGCGGAGATCGCCGAGCCGCCGGAGGGCTTCGGCGTCGACGAGCTGCGGCTGACGGACTACGTCTCGGCGAACGCCGCTCTGCACGCGCGGGGCCACGACCTGTGGATAGACGTGCCCGCGGTGGCCACCCCGCACGGCTGGACCTGGCACCACGTGGCCGGCACCCGGCGGATGGAGCTGGTGCCGGTCGAGGTGAAGGCGCTGCTGCGGCACCACGGCGGGCTGGCGACGACCGCGGTGGCGCACGACCGGCGCGGCACCCGGCCGCTGCAGGAGACCCGGCCGGCGCACTTCGGGCTGCCGCACCGCGAGCTGTCGGTGAGTGAGGAAGCGCTGGCGCAGGCCGAGGAGTCGCTGGGCTACCGGCTGCCGGAGGCCTACCGCGCGTTTTTGAAGGCGGCGGGCGGGTGCGCACCGGTGGGCGCGGCGCTCGACGCGGAGTTGGGGCTGCTGGTCGACCAGCCGTTCTTCACGGTGCGCGACGACGTGGCGGTCAACGACCTGGTCTATGTGAACAAGTGCCTGCGGGACCACTTCACCAAGGACTACCTGGGCGTGGCGTTCGTGCAGGGCGGGGTGGTCGCGGTGAAGGTCCGCGGCGAGGCGCTCGGTTCGGTGTGGTTCTGCCCGTACGACGACGCCCGGGACCGGGACGGCTGGACGGTGCAGGAGCGCGTGGAGCGGCTGCTGTTGCCGTGCGGCCAGGACTTCGACGACTTTCTGCTCCGGCTGGCGGGCAATCCGCCGGAGCTGGAGACCGTGGCGGACCTGATGGTCGACGGCGGTTTCGCGTACCAGGTTGCGGTGGGGGGCTGAGCACGGTGGTGACGTTCGCGCAGGCGCAGGAGCGCGCGGAGCTGTGGGTGAACGGCGAGGTGGCGCCGCAGTTCCACCGTGAGGTACAGGTGCGGGAGTTCGACCTGGGCTTCGTGGCCTGGGCCGAGGACCGGGGTGCGGATCCCTCCGGTGCCGAGGGCTCCGGGGGAGGTCCGTCGGCCGGCGGCCGGGCCCGGCTGGTGATCGCCCGGGACAGCGGGGAGACCACGCTGTGGCCGGGACTGCCGGTGGGCGAGGTGATCCGGCGCTACGAGGAGGCCTACGGCGCTCCCGCGGACGGCGGGTACCACGCGCCCGAGCCGCCGCAGCGGATCGATCTGGAGGCCACGTCCTTCCTGTTGACGCCGCCGGAATGGCTCCAGGAAGCGGCCGACGCGCGAGGAGCCGCGGAGCGGCGGGCGGCGGAGGGCACGGGCGCCGGCGCACCGCTCCCGGCCCCGACGCCGCTGCCCGGGCCCGCCGCCGCGCCCCCGGCCGCCGACGCCTGGGCCGGGGTGAACGTGAACGCCGCCGACGGCGGGACCGCCGGGGACGGCGCGGGCCCGGCGACCGGGTCCGCCGCGCCGGCCTCGTGGGACGGCGCCGACACGACGCACGGCGCGGGCGGCGACCGCTCGGTCGAGCTGCCCCGGACGGTCTTCGCCCCGCCGCTGGCCGGTTTCGACGAGGTGGAGGACACCCCGCCGGCGCCGCGGGCGCGCCCCGAGGCCAAGACCGAACTGCTCCAGGGCGGCAGCCAGTTGCCGCGCACCCAGGTCGCGCCCGCGCTCGACCTGCCGGAGGCCGAGGGCGGCCCGGCGGGACGGCCGCGCCCGGCCGGCGGGCCCGATGACGGGATGCTGCCGCCGCCGGTGCCGTCCGCACCGCCGTCCGCCGACGGCCTGTCCGCGCTGCCGCCGCCGTCCGGGCCGCCGGTCACCGATGTCCCGCCCCCGCCGGGCGTCCCCGGATCCGCCGACGCGGAACCGGGTGTTCCGGCTCCGCCGGCGCCGCCCGCGGCGCCCGTGGGCGGCGGGGTGCACGCCGCCGCGACGATGCTGGCCGACGGCTCGGCGCTGCCCGGCAACGCCGCGGCGGGCCCGCCGCCGCCCCCCGGGCCCCCCGGTACCGGCCGGGACGGCGCCCCGCGGGAGGCGCCGGAGGCCGACGCCCCCCGGACCGCACCGGCCGGTGGCTACATCCCCACCCAGCTGGTGTCGCAGCTGGACGCCGCGGACGTGGATCTCAGCGCGGTGGACGGGCCGGACGGGACGGGGACGGCCGGCCGCGTCGAGGGCTCCGCCGCTGACACGGATTCCCCCGCCGCCGGCGGTCCCCGCTCCGGCGGGGTGCACGCCGCCGCGACGATGTTGGCCGACAGCGGGGCCCTCCAGGTGCCGCCGCCGCCCGCCACGGGTGGTCCGGGCGCGGCCGGCGGCCCCGGTGTGCCGCCGCCGCCCGGCCCTCCGGGGGTGCCGGGCGCGCCCAAGCCGCCCGGGCCGCCCGGAAAGCCGGGCACGTCCGGGAAGCCCGGCGCGGGCGCTCAGCCCCCCGGCGGCCGGGCCGGTCCGCCTCCTCCGCCGCCGGCCCCGCCCGCCGCGGGCGGTACGGGCGGCGGGGTGCACGCCGCCGCCACGATGCTCGCCGACGGCGCGGCGCTGGCCGCCGGTGCGCCGAGCGGGCCCGGAGTGCCGCACGCGGCCGGTCCCGGTGTGCCCCCGCCCGGGGTGCCCACGGCGCCGCCCGGCCCCCCGTCGGCCCCGCACGGGGCGCAGGGCGCGGGCGCGCCGGTCCCCGGCCAGGGTGCCGGCGGCCCGGGTGCGTACGGCTACCCGCCGGCGCCCGGCGGTCAGCCGACCGTCGGCCCGGGCTACATGGCCGTCCTGAGCTACCGCGCGCCGGACGGCTCCGAGCAGAAGATCGTGCGCCGCTCGGCGCCCGGGACGCCGCACCCCGAGTGGCAGCTGCTGCACGAGCTGCGCGGGATGAACGTGCCGCCGCAGCAGGTGCTGGAGCTGCACACCGAGCTGGAGTGCTGCGATCTGCCGGGCGGCTACTGCGCCCGGATGATCCGGGACAACTGGCCGCAGGTACGGATCAGCCACACCGCCGCGTACGGCCGCGACCACGCCTCGCGCCAGCAGGGCGTGCGGCACCTCGTCGAGCACCAGGGCGAGTTGCACCAGGTCGCGGACGGCCCGGCGCGGCCGGCCCCGGTGCGGGTGCCGCTGCCGCACCCCTCGCAGGTGCAGCCGATACCGCCGGCGCCGCCGCAGCTGATCGGGCAGGAGCTGGAGCAGGCCTTCGGGCCCCAGGGGATCTTCCGTTTCGAGCAGCGGGCGGTCTCCCGGCACGGGGTGCCCGACGTGGTGGCCCAGATGCTGGTGTGGGCCGGGCTGCCGGTCGACTTCGGGCCGTTCTTCTGGGCGCAGGCCGCGCCGGGCCGCCCGGTGCCGACGCTGGCGGAGCTGGCGGCGGAGCGCGGGGTGCAGCCGGCCCCGGACGCCGGCTCGTATCTGGTGATGGGCAACGACTTCGGCCGTCAGCTGTGTGTGCAGTACGGCAGCGCGCACATCGTGGCGGTGCCGATGGAGGCCGGGCCGGGCGGGGCGCCCGCGACCCCGCAGTTCGTCAACTCCGGGCTGCCGGAGTTCGTGCGCGCGCTGGCGATGCTGGGGCGGATGTGGCGGCTGCGGTACGGGCTGACACCGGAGCAGGCCGGACGCTGGACCGTCGACTTTCAGGCGCAGCTGGTCGCGCTGGACCCGCCCGCGCTGGGCTCGCCGGAGACCTGGTGGTCGGTGCTGCTGGAACAGATGTGGGACGGGCTGCTGTAGGGGACGTCGTCCGGGCGGCCGGGCCCCGGGGGACCGCGGATCAGCGCCCCGGGCCGGCGCCCGGGTGAGCGGCGCCGGTCGGTCCGGGCCACCGGGTTCGCACTGCGGTCCGGGCCGGGTGCCCCGACCATGCGTATATGGGCCGTCCGATACCCCCGCTCTCCGCCTCGTCGTCGCCGACTGAGTACCGGGCGGAGCGCGCACGGTGGTGGCACCGCCGACGGCCCGGCAGACCCGGCAAGCCCCCGGGCCTGCCGGGGCCGCGCCGCCGCCGGTGGTCGTGGCTCCCCACGACGCTGGTGACCCTGCTGGTGCTGGTGCTCCTGGTGGTGGCGGCCGGGGCCTGGCTCTACCTCTGGGCGGCGGGCAATCTGCGGCACGTCTCCGCGCTGAGCGGGTACGCCGGGCGCCCGGCCGCGGGCAAGGGCACGAACTGGCTGCTGGTCGGCTCGGACAGCCGCAGTGAGCTGACCCCGCAGCAGCGCAGGGACCTGCACGTCGGCAACGGCCGGGTGCAGAACACCGACACGATCATGGTGCTGCACTCCGGCGCGCACGGCCCCACGCTGGTCAGCCTGCCGCGGGACAGCTACGTACCGATACCGGGGCACGGCAGCCGGAAGATCAACGAGGCCTACGCCGACGGCGGACCGCAGCTGCTCACCCGAACGGTGGAACAGGCGACCGGCCTGCGCATCGACCGCTACGCCGAGGTGAACTTCCTGGGCTTCGTGCAGATCGTGGACGCGCTGGACGGGGTGCGGCTGTGCCTGGACAAGCCGCTGAAGGACGAGAAGTCGGGGGCGGACTTCCCGGCGGGCTGCCGGCGGATGAACGGCACCGAGGCGCTGGCGTACGTCCGCGCCCGGTATACCGACCCCGACGGAGACCTCGGACGGGTGAAGCGCCAGCGGCAGCTGATCGGCGCGGTGGCGGACGGGATGGCGTCCTCGGACGTGTACCTCGACCCGTCCCGGTCCAAGCGGGTCCTGGACGCCTCACTGGCGGCGCTGCGCGTGGACGACGACGCCGATGTGGCGCAGTTGCTGGGTATGGGCAGGTCGATGCGGCAGATCTCGTCGGGCGCGGGGACGGCGACGACGGTGCCGGTGCGGCGGCCCGGAGTGATGGTCAGCGGTGTCGGCTCGGTGCTGCCGTGGAAGGAGAACGGGGCGAGCCGTTTGTTCCAGGCCCTGCGGAACGACGAGCGGATTCCGACTTCTGCCGATAAATGACGCATCCTGTGGGGTGGGTCGGGTAAGGCGGAGTGTCGTGAGGAGTAGCGCATCGCACCGATCCCACGAGAAGTGCGGGTCATTGCGCGGAGAGGGGCTTGAAGGATGAGTGCATCGGTTTCGCCTCACGGGTTCGAGACCGTACGGGGACGCGGGTACCGGTCGGAGGACGTGGACCGCCGCGTGGAGGGGCTTTCGGTCGACCGCGACTCCTGCTGGGAGCGCGCGGCACGGCTCACCGTCCTGGCCAACGAGATGGAGGCCGAACTCACCGAGCTGCGGGACTACGTGGCGCGGCTGCCGCCGCAGACCTTCGAGTCCCTCGGCAGCGAGGCCCGGCTGATCTTCACCACCGCGCAGTCCGAGGGGGCGCGGCTGCGGGCCGGGGCGGAGCGCGACGCGCGGCAGGCCGGCAAGGAGGCCGCGGCCTACTCCGACGAGGTCCGGGACGCGGCCGAGCGGGCGGCGTACACCCTGCGCACCGAGGCGGAGGCCTGGGGCCGGCGCACCGAGGAGGCGGCGCGCGGCGAGGCCGCGGAGCTGGCGGTCACGGCGGCCCAGGAGGCCGCGGAGCTGCGGGACGACGCGGCCGAGGCGCTGGCGCAGGTGCGCGCGCGGACCGCGCAGTTGCTGTGCGACCAGGAGAAGCGGCAGTCCCAGGAGTGGGACGCGGCCGGGCAGGAGATCGCGGAGCGGGAGGTGGAGACCGACCGGCTGCTGACCGACCTCGACGCCCGGGGGAAGGAGGCCCGGGCCGACGCCCAGCGGCGGTACGCGGAGGCCGAGGAGGAGGCCCGGTACCAGAAGGAGGACGCCGACGGCCGCGCCGCCGGCATGCTGGACCGGGCCCGCGCCGAGGTGGAACGCATCGAGCGGGCCACGGAGCGGATCGTGGCCGGCCACGACGCCGAGCGGGCCGAGGTCCGGGTCCACATGGCCCACGTCCGCACCAGCCTGGCGGCGCTCACCGGGAAGCCGCAGGTGGCCGAGGAGCACGGGGCCGACGCGGGGGAGAGCGGGCCCGGCGTCCGCTCCGGCCGGTCCACCGGCACCGACGCGGAGGACACCGTCGAGACCCAGGTGCCCCGCAGCCGCGGCAGCGCGGACTCCTGAGCCCGGCGGCCGCCCGTCAGGCGCCGCCCTCGCCCTCGCCGGCGGACCGGACGTCGGCGTGCACCGGGAAGCGCCGCGGCGCCAGCACCAGCAGCGCGGTCAGCGCGAGCGCGGCGGCCGCGCCGGCGCCCAGGTAGACGTGGTCGACGGTGGTGTCGACGGCGCGGCGGAGGTAGTCGGTGGCCTGCGCGGTGAGCGCGCCGGGGTGGGCCAGCGCCCGGGAGACCGCGTCGAGGTCGGCGGGCAGATTGCCGCGCAGGCCCGAAGGGGCCTGTGCCAGGCGGTCGTTGAGGGTGGCGTTGGCGAGCGCGCCGAACAGCGCGGCGCCCAGCGACTGCCCGACCTGGCGGCAGAAGAGGACGGAGGCGGTGGCGGTGCCGCGCTCCCGGTAGCCGACCGAGGACTGGATGCCGATGATCAGCGGGAGCTGGAAGAGGCCGAGGGCCGCGCCGAGCGCCAGCATGATCAGGGCGGGCTGCCAGGCCGCGCCGGGGTAGGGCAGCAGCGGGAAGGCGAACAGGATCAGACTCGCCGCGGCGATGCCGAGCACCGCGCAGTTGCGGATGCCGAGCCGGGTGTAGACGCGGCTGCTCAGGGCGGCCGAGACCGGCCAGCTCAGGGTCATCACGCAGAGCACGAAGCCGGCCGCGGTCGGACCCAGGCCCAGCACCGCCTGCGCGTAGGTCGGCAGGAACACCGTCGGCGCGACCATCAGCAGCCCCAGGGCGCCCAGCGCGAGGTTGACGGCGCACAGGGGGCGGCGGCGCCACACCCAGCCGGGGATGATCGGCTCCGCGGCCCGCCGTTCGACGAGGACGGTGAGCGCGGCGCAGCCCGCGCTGCCGGCGAACAGCAGCAGCGACGGCGTGGAGAGCCAGGCCCACGCCACCCCGCCCTGGACCAGGGCGGTCAGCAGCAGCCCGCCGGCCGCGAAGATCGCCAGCGCGCCGGGCCAGTCGACCCGGGAGCGGCCGGCCACGGCGGCGCCGTCCGGGCCGCGCTGCGGCTCGGCGAAGTGCCGGACGATCAGCCAGAGAGCCACCGCCCCCACCGGCACATTGATCAGAAAGATCCACCGCCACCCGGCACCGGCGGCCAGCAGCCCGCCCAGCGCGGGCCCGGCGACCGAGGAGGCCGCCCACACGCTGGAGAGCCGGGCCTGGATCCTGGGCCGGTCCCGCATCGGGTAGAGGTCGGCGGCGATGGTCTGCACGGTGCCCTGGAGGGCGCCGCCGCCCAGCCCCTGTACGACCCGGAAGGCGATCAGCGCGGCCATGTTCCAGGCGGCCGCGCAGGCCAGCGAGCCGGCGAGGAAGAGCGCGATCCCGGTGAGCAGGACGGGCTTGCGGCCGAAGGTGTCGGAGAGCTTGCCGTAGACGGGCAGGGTGACGGTGACGGCCAGCAGATAGCCGGAGAACAGCCAGGAGAAGACCGCGAAGCCGCCGAGGTCGCCGACGATCTGCGGGACGGCGGTGGCGATGATCGTCGAGTCGAGCGCGGCGAGCGCCATCCCGAGCATGAGGGCGGCGACGACCGGCCGGGGCGGCGGCCCCGTGGGCGCCCGGCCCGTCGTGCGCAGGGCTTCGGGTCCGCCGTGGCCGGTCCGCCGGATGCTTCCGCTCACCGTTCCCCCTCCAAGGTCGTTGTACCGTGCACCCTTCCATGTGGATGCCGGGGGAGGGAACCGCGCCCGGGCGCGGGGGCGGCCCCGGGTTCGGGTCCGGCCGGGTGGCGGGCGGGCGTACTCTTGGCAACCCCGGCCCGTGCGACGTGTCGGGCTGCTGCGTTGTTCGCCTCGCTGGGACGGAACCCTTTTCATGAGCCTGACTGGTCTGCTCGACGCCGTCGCACAGGACCCGGCGCTCGCCGAAGCGGTGCAGGCCGCGGCCGACGGAAACCGGCCGCACGTGGACCTGGTGGGCCCGCCGGCCGCCCGCCCGCTGGCCATCGCCGCGTTCGCCCGGCGGGCCGGCCGCCCGGTGCTCGCGGTGACCGCCACCGGCCGCGAGGCGGAGGACCTCGCCGCCGCCCTGCGCAGCCTGATGCCGGCCGGCGAGGACAACTCCGTCGTCGAGTTCCCGTCCTGGGAGACGCTGCCGCACGAGCGGCTCTCGCCGCGCTCGGACACCGTCGGCCGGCGCCTGGCGGTGCTGCGCCGGCTGGCCCATCCGCGCGCCGACGACCCGATGGCCGGCCCGGTCTCGGTCGTCGTCGCCCCCGTCCGCTCGGTGCTCCAGCCGCAGGTCAAGGGGCTGGGCGAGCTGGAGCCGGTCAGTCTGCGGTCGGGGCAGAGCGCCGATCTCGCCGAGATCGTCGACGGACTGGCGGCGGCTGCCTACGCCCGGGTGGAGCTGGTCGAGAAGCGCGGTGAGTTCGCGGTCCGCGGCGGGATCCTGGACGTCTTCCCGCCGACCGAGGAGCACCCGCTGCGGGTGGAGTTCTGGGGCGACGACGTCGAGGAGATCCGCTACTTCAAGGTCGCCGACCAGCGGTCCCTGGAGGTGGCCGAGCACGGCCTGTGGGCGCCGCCGTGCCGTGAGCTGCTGCTGACCGAGGACGTCCGCGCCCGGGCGGCCGCCCTCGCCGAGGACCACCCCGAGCTGGGCGAACTCCTCGGCAAGATCGCCGAAGGCATCGCCGTGGAGGGCATGGAGTCGCTCGCCCCGGTGCTCGTCGACGAGATGGAACTGGTGCTGGACGTGCTGCCGAAGGGCAGCATGGCGGTGGTCTGCGACCCGGAGCGGGTACGGACCCGGGCCGCCGACCTGGTGGCGACGAGCCTGGAGTTCCTCCAGGCGTCGTGGGCGGCCGCCGCCGGCGCCGGCGGCGGGGCGGCACCGATCGATGTCGGCGCGGCCTCCCTGTGGGGCATCGCGGACGTCCGCGACCGGGCCCGTGAGCTGGGCATGATGTGGTGGTCGGTCTCCCCCTTCGCGGCCGACGAGGACCTGGCGGCGGACGGCGACACCCTCAAGCTGGGCATGCACGCCCCCGACACCTACCGCGGCGACACCCAGCGCGCGCTGGCCGACACCAAGCAGTGGCTCGCCGACGGCTGGCGCACCGTCTACCTCACCGAGGCGCACGGCCCCGCGGCCCGTACGGTCGAGGTCCTGGGCGGGGAGGGCATCGCCGCCCGGCTGGACGCCGACCTCCCGCAGATCTCCGCCTCCGTCGTCCACGTCGCCTGCGGCTCGCTCGACAACGGCCTCATCGACCCGGGGCTCAAGCTCGCCGTCCTGACCGAGACCGACCTCTCCGGGCAGAAGGCGGCCGGCAAGGACGCGGCCCGGATGCCGGCCCGCCGCCGCAAGACCATCGACCCGCTGACCCTCCAGGCCGGCGACTTCATCGTGCACGAACAGCACGGCGTGGGCCGCTACATCGAGATGGTGCAGCGCACGGTCCAGGGCGCCACCCGCGAATACCTCCTCGTCGAGTACGCCCCCGCCAAGCGCGGCCAGCCCGGCGACCGCCTCTACATCCCCACCGACCAGCTGGAGCAGGTCACCAAGTACGTCGGTGGCGAGGCGCCCACCCTGCACCGGCTCGGCGGCGCCGACTGGACCAAGACCAAGGCGCGCGCCAAGAAGGCCGTCAAGGAGATCGCCGCCGACCTGATCAAGCTGTACAGCGCGCGGATGGCGGCGCCCGGCCACATCTTCGGCCCGGACACCCCCTGGCAGCGCGAGCTGGAGGACGCCTTCCCCTACGCGGAGACGCCCGACCAGCTCACCACCATCGCCGAGGTCAAGGAGGACATGGAGAAGTCGGTCCCGATGGACCGCCTGATCTGCGGCGACGTCGGCTACGGCAAGACCGAGATCGCGGTCCGTGCCGCCTTCAAGGCCGTCCAGGACGGCAAGCAGGTCGCCGTTCTCGTCCCGACCACGCTGCTCGTCCAGCAGCACCTCGGCACCTTCACCGAGCGTTACGGCCAGTTCCCGGTCAACGTCAAGGCGCTGTCCCGCTTCCAGACCGACGGCGAGGCCAGGGCCGTCCTCGACGGGCTGCGCGAGGGCTCCGTCGACCTCGTCATCGGCACCCACCGGCTGTTCTCCTCCGAGACCAAGTTCAAGGACCTCGGCCTGGTCATCGTCGACGAGGAGCAGCGCTTCGGCGTCGAGCACAAGGAGCAGCTGAAGAAGCTGCGCGCCAACGTCGACGTCCTGACGATGTCCGCCACCCCCATCCCGCGCACCCTGGAAATGGCGGTCACCGGCATCCGCGAGATGTCGACGATCACCACCCCGCCCGAGGAGCGCCACCCGGTCCTGACCTTCGTCGGCCCCTACGAGCAGAAGCAGATCGGCGCGGCCATCCGCCGTGAACTCCTGCGCGAGGGCCAGGTCTTCTACATCCACAACCGCGTCGAGTCGATCGACCGCGCCGCCGCCCGGCTCCGCGAGATCGTCCCCGAGGCCCGCATCCGGACCGCCCACGGCCAGATGGGCGAGTCGCAGCTGGAGCAGGTCGTCGTCGACTTCTGGGAGAAGAAGTTCGACGTCCTGGTCTCGACCACGATCGTCGAATCGGGCATCGACATCTCCAACGCCAACACCCTGATCGTCGAGCGCGGCGACAACTTCGGTCTCTCCCAGCTCCACCAGCTGCGCGGCCGGGTGGGCCGCGGCCGCGAGCGCGGCTACGCCTACTTCCTCTACCCGCCGGAGAAGCCGCTCACCGAGACCGCCCACGAGCGGCTGGCGACCATCGCCCAGCACACCGAGATGGGTGCGGGCATGTACGTCGCCATGAAGGACCTGGAGATCCGCGGCGCGGGCAACCTCCTGGGCGGCGAGCAGTCCGGCCACATCGCCGGCGTCGGCTTCGACCTCTACGTCCGGATGGTGGGCGAGGCGGTCGCCGACTACCGCGCCTCCCTGGAAGGCGGCGTGGAGGAGGAGCCCCCGCTCGAAGTCAAGATCGAACTCCCGGTGGACGCCCACGTCCCGCACGACTACGCGCCCGGCGAGCGGCTGCGCCTCCAGGCCTACCGCGCCATCGCCTCCGCCTCCTCGGAGGAGGACATCGCGGCCGTCCGCGAGGAGCTGGTCGACCGCTACGGCAAGCTCCCCGAGCCGGTCGAGAACCTGCTGCTGGTCGCCGGCCTGCGGATGCTGGCACGCGCGTGCGGGGTCGCCGACATCACGCTCCAGGGCGCCAACGTCCGTTTCGGACCGGTGGAGTTGCGCGAGTCCCAGGAGCTGCGCCTGAAGCGGCTGTACCCCCGTACGGTCCTCAAGCCGGCCACCCGCCAGATCCTGGTGCCGCGGCCGACCACGGGCAAGATCGGCGGCAAGCCGGTGGTGGGGCGCGAGCTGCTCGCGTGGGTGGGTGAGTTCCTCACCACGGTGTTGGGCTCGTAGGCCCGCTTCCCACGTTGTCGGCTGCGGCGCCGTTCGCCTCCGGCGGGGGGGCCGTTCCGCCTTCGGCGGGGTGGGGTGTTGGTTGGGCGGGGGCGCCTGTGGTGTGTGGTGGTGGCGGTGGCGGTCCTGCGGGGCCTGTGTTGTGGACTGCTTCGCTTTACGTCCACAACACAGGCCCCTCCGGCCCGCCCCCTCCCGTCCGGATCGGCGCCCCCGTCCGGTGGGGGGAGTGGTCAAAAGCCAGAAGCTCGGCCGTGGCGTAGTCCGGCCGAGCTTCTGGTTTTTGTTTTTGACACTCCCCCCACCGGGGTGGGGCCCCCACAACTACGGGAGGGGGCAGGGGCGGAGGGGTGGGTGTGTGGACGTAAAGCGAAGCAGTCCACACACCCACCCCGGAGCCCCTGCCACCGCCACCCCCACACACCTACCGGGACCCCACCCCACAACCACCCCCGCCCCCGCCGAAGGCGGGAAAAACGAACAGAAACAAGCACGGCGGATCACCCGGCAACATGGGAAGCAATGAGCTGCGCACACGCGGCAGGAGACGTCGAGGTCGTATCGACCTCAAGGTCGTAGTCGACGCCCTGGTGGACAAGGGCGGCCTGGGTGGTGGCCATGCCCACCACTCTGTCGCCGCGGGCGAGTTCGCGGGCGGCGGCGGTGGCGGGGTCGCAGTGCACGCCGACCCACAGGACCGTCAGGCCGTCCAGGGCCCGGCGCCAGCGGTCCTGTCCCGCGCCGCCGCTCAGGAGGACCTCGTCGAGGATGATGCCGGTGCCGGCGCGGGCCATCGCGGCGATGCCGTGCAGCCAGCCGGTCTCCAGCGCGCGGAACGCGGGGCCGGCCGAGACCGTGCCGTCGGGGGCGAGCACCAGTCCGTCGGGGGAGTCCATCAGGGCGGGCGGCAGGGCGGCCGCGAAGGTGTCGACGCCGAAGGTCAGCCAGGGGTGGGGGAGGGTGTCCTGCAGGGCCCGGGCCAGGGTGGAAGTACCCGCGCTGGAGCCGCCGTTCAGGACGATCACGTCGGTGGTCATCGCGGCACCGTACGCGCTCAGCGGGCGGATGTCCGGTGAAATACGAGCAGGCCCCCGGCCGAGCCGAACAGGACGTACGTGGAGCGGGGATGGCGGGCCATGGCGTCCGCCAGGGCCTGGTGCGGGGTGCGGTCGGTGGGCAGCTGCACGGCGACGTAGTCCGGTGCCAGGCGCCCGGTGTCGCCGGTCCAGAAGACCCGGGTGCGGCCGGTGAGCCGGCTCAGCGGCCGGATGTCGGACTCCACGGTGGCGCCGTCGGGTATCCGGGCCAGCAGCTTCTCGGCGGCGACGGCGTCCGGCGGGGTGCGGTAGGTGGCGGACTCGGTGAGGCGGGCCAGCGGCAGCGTGGTCGTCAGCGCCAGGGACGCGGTCAGTACGGCGGCCGGCAGATGGTGGGCGTAGGAGCGCAGCCGGGGGCGGGTGGAGACCCGTATCCGTGGCAGCGCGTCGACCAGCGCCAGGAAGACCACCGGCATCAGCACGGCGCTGTAGTGCCAGTCGGTGCCCCAGTAGTGCGGCTCGTGTGACAGGAAGCGCCAGCCCAGGGTGGGCAGGGCGACCAGCAGCAGGGGGGAGCGCAGCGCGAGCAGGCCGGTGGTGGGCAACAGGGCCCACAGGGTGGTGCGCAGGGCGGTGGCCAGGGGTATCGCCGCGCCGCCGCCCTCGGCGCCGAACTTGCTCCAGTAGTCGTAGGAGCCGGAGCCGTTGAAGCCGGGTATCAGCACGCCGAGGGTCACGGCGGTGGCGCTGAGGCCGAAGGCGACCAGTGCGATGGCCAGCGGGCCGGCCCGGCGGGTCCGTATCAGGGCGAGCGCGCCGATGGTGGCCGCGGTCACCCCGAGGTCCTCCTTGACCAGCACCAGCGGCGCGGCCCAGCACACCACCGCGGTCCACCGCCCGCGCAGCACCGCTTCGAGCGCGAAGGCGATCAGCGGCAGCGCGAAGGCGATCTCGTGGAAGTCGAAGTCGACGGCCTTCTGCACGCCCCACGACAGTCCGTACGCGACGCCGATGGCCAGGCCCGGAAGGCGGCCCAGGGAACGGGCGGCGGCGCGGGTGACCGGGAGCACCGACAGCGCGAACAGCGCGGCCTGCGCGAGCAGCAGGGTCAGTGAGGACGGGAACAGCCGGTAGAGGGGGGCGAGTACGACCAGGACGGGGCTGAAGTGGTCCCCGAGGATGTTGGTGCCCGGCCCCTTGAGGTCCACGATCGGCGCCCCGAAGTGGGCGTAGCCCCGTATCGCCTGCTCGAAGATGCCCAGGTCCCAGGAGGACGTGGACAGGGTGCGGAAGCGCCAGAGCGCCAGTACCGCGTAGGCGAGGAAGAAGAATCCGGCGGTCCAGTACGGGTCGAGGCGGGGGCGCCGGAGCGGGGCGGTCCGGGTGCGCAGCCGGTGCGCGGCGCTCCGCAGCCGGTCCCGCGGACCCCGCGGCCCGCCGTCACCGGCGCGCGTGTGCAGCGGCCCGTCCGGCGACTCCGTCCGCTGCGGCGGTACGACGACACCGGTCAGGGCATCGCCCCCCGGTATCCGACCCGGGGCATCCCCAGCCGTTGCTGCGGCCGTGTTCATGCGGACCCTCACTCTCCCCCAGCTCGAAAAGATACTCGAACCGACGCCCTGCCCCCGCCCTGCCGCCGGCCCTCGCACCCGCCGCCCCGGGTGCCAGTGACTCAGACGCGGGGGCGGACGGGTCCGTTCCCGGGGGCGGCCCCTCCCCGCAGGGGGCGGTGCGGTGCGCGGCCGAGAAACCCGGCCCGCCCCAGATCGTTGCCCGAAGCAGTGGCTCAGGCCACGCCGACTCCATAGCATCGATCCACCAAGGTCGAGACTTCGTCGCACGATCTGCCGGGAGGCCATGTGTTCCGCCGTAGGACAGCGCTCTCCGTATCCGCCACCGCCGCGCTGCTGGTCGCGGCTCCTCTGCTCGCCGCCTGCGGGGACGCCGCGCATCCGGGCGCCGCGGCCATCGTGGACGGGAAGCGGATCACCGTCTCGCAGTTGCAGGCGAAGGTGAAGGACGTGCGCGCCGCCCAGGCCGAGACCCCGCAGGGCGGTCAGCTCGTGCGGAACACCGGCCGGCTGAGCCTGGCCACCCTCAACGGCATGATCTTCGACCGGGTGCTGGCGCGCAGCGCGCGGGACGCCGGGGTGACGGCCGACCGCGCGGACGTCCAGCGCTGGCGGGCCGCGGCCGAGCGGCAGGCCGGCGGCGCGGGGCGGCTGCGGGAGATGTGGCTCCAGCAGGGCATCGCGCCCGACGAGATCGACGGCATGGTCCGCAATCAGCTGCTGCTCGACGGCGTCGCCCGGCACCTCGGCGTGGACCGGGGCACGCCGCAGGGCCAGCAGCAGCTCGCCCGGGCGCTGGCCAAGACCTCCCGCTCCCTGGGGATCGACGTCAATCCGCGCTTCGGCACATGGGACGACCAGCAGGTCATCCTCGGCCGGACCAAGGACCCCTGGATCACCCAGGCGTCCGCCGGCGAACAGGCCTGATTCGCGGGGCGTACGGCGGGGGCGGGGGCGTCGGCCGGGGCCTTCGGCGGGCGGCGCCGGGCGTTGTCGGTGCGGTGCGTTACGTTCGAGGCGTGAACGCTGACGCCTCCGCCTCCGCCTCCGCCGCCGACACCGGCGCCGCCGCCCGCCCCGAGGGCACCGGCACCGGCCGCCTGGTCCTGCTCACCACCAGCCACCGGGTCGCGCCCGGTCTGCTGTCCTGGCCCGCGTGGCAGGTCCTGCGCGCGGCCGGGCGGGTGCTGTGCGCCGATGCCGGCCATCCGCAGCTGCCGTATCTGCGGGAGGCCGGCATCGAGGTGGAGACCGCGTCCCCCACCGCCCGTGAGCTGGTCGACCACTGCGTGTCCGGGGCGCGCACCGCCGTCGTCCTGACCTCCGCGGACGGCGAGAGCGCGCTGACCGACGGCCTGGCCCGGCTGGCCGGATCCGGCCGCGAGACCATGCCCGACCTGGAGCTGCTGCCCGGTTCCTACGACCTGCCGGGCGCCCGCCTCCTCGATCTCGTCCAGGTCATGGACCGGATCCGCGCCGAATGCCCGTGGAGCAGCATCCGGACGCACGAGGACCTCGCCAAGTACGGCCTGGAGGAGGCCTACGAGATGGTCGAGGCCATCGAGTCGGGCGACCGCGCGGAGCTGCGCGAGGAGCTGGGGGACGTGCTCCTCCAGGTCGTCTTCCACGCCCGGATCGCCCAGGATGATCCCGACGAGCCGTTCTCCGTCGACGAGGTCGCGGGCACGATCGTGGACAAGCTGATCCACCGCCACCCCCATGTCTTCGGGGAGGAGGACGCCGCGACCCCGGAGGACGTGCGGGCGCACTGGATGCGGACGAAGGCCGAGGAGAAGCAGCGGGAGTCGGTGACCGAGGGCGTTCCGCTGGCCCAGCCCGGTCTCGCCCTCACGGCGAAGCTCGCCTCGCGGGCGCGGTCGGCCGGGTTGGAGGTCGCCGTGCCGTCCGGCCACGGGATCGGCTACGAGCTGCTGGCGATGGCGATACGGGCCGAGGCCGACGGGGTCGACCCCGAGGCGGCACTGCGGGCGGCCGCCCGCGCCTACCGGGACGCGGTGCTGGCCGCGGAGCGCGGCACCGCGTGAGGACCGTCAGCCGCCGCTGAGCCGGGGGGCCCGGCGCCGCAGCAGATCCGCGGCCCAGACCAGCACCGTCACCGCCGCGAGCGCCGCCCCCAGGACGCACACCCCGCCCCAGCCCGCCGTGCCCCAGACCACCGAGGTCAGCGCCGAGCCCGCGGCGCCGCCGGCGAAGTAGCTGGTCATGTAGACGGAGTTGAGGCGGTTGCGGGCCTCGGGGCGGACCCCGAAGACCATGTTCTGGTTGCTGATGTGCACCGCCTGGACCGACAGGTCCAGCACGATCACCCCGGCCAGCAGCGCCGCCAGCGACCAGCCGCCGCCCGCCCCGCCGGCCGCCAGCAGACCCCAGGACCCCAGCAGCAGGAACGCCCCGGCACCGGTGACGTGGTGCACCAGACCGCGGTCCGCGAGCCGCCCGGCGGCCGACGCGGACAGTGAGCCGGCCGCGCCCACCAGCCCCAGCAGCCCGATGGCGGACTCCTGCCAGCCGTAGGACGGGCCGGACATCAAGAACGCCAGCGCCGTCCACAGCACGCTGAACCCCGCGAAGATCAGCGCACCGAGCGCCGCCCGCCGGCGCAGCACCGGCTCCTGGGCGAACAGCCCCAGCATGGAGCGCAGCAGCGCCGGATACCGCAGCCCGGCCGGGGTGCGCAGGGTGGGCAGCTTGAGCCGCAGCAGCAGCGCCATGATCAGCATCAGCACCGCGTTGACCCAGTACACGGTGCGCCAGCTGCCGACCTCGGCCAGCAGCCCGGCGGCGGTGCGGGCCAGCAGGATGCCCAGCAGCAGCCCGGTCATGACGGTGCCGACGGTCCGGCCGCGTTCGGCGGGGGCCGCGAGGGTCGCCGCATAGGGCACCACGACCATGGCGGCGACGGAGGTCAGGCCGGTCAGCGCGGTGCCGGTCAGCAGAAGGGCGGCGTTGGGGGCGCTCGCCGTGACGGTCAGGAAGACGGCGGTGGCCGCGGTCAGGGTGACGGCGAGCCGGCGCCGTTCCAGCAGATCGCCGAGCGGCACGAGCAGCAGCAGCCCGAGCGCGTAGCCGACCTGGGCGACGGTGACCACCAGCGCGGCGGTGGAGGTGGACAGCCCCAGATCGTGGCCGATGACGTTCAGCAGCGGCTGGGCGAAGTAGTTGCCGGCCACGGACAGTCCGGTGGCGACCGACATCAGCAGCAGCGTGCCGCGCCCCAGTCCCGGTCCGGTCGCCGAGGTGTTCCCGGTGGCCGGCTCCGTGCGCTGCGTGGTCTCCACGACGTGCCCTCCCCTGTCTCTCCTGTTTCACCTGCCGCCACGACGGCCACGGGCACCTTCCACCCTGGGCGACACAAGATAATGAGTCCAACACATCGTTTTCATGAGACCCATCGTGAAATGAGATGGATGTCGTCTAAGGTCGGTAAGTGTGGAACTGCAGCAGATGCGCTATGTGGTGGCGGTGGCCGAGACCGGCGGATTCACCCGCGCCGCCGAGCGCTGCCGGGTGGTGCAGTCCGCGCTCAGCCATCAGATCGCCCGGCTGGAGAAGGACCTCGGCGCCCGGCTCTTCGAGCGGACCAGCCGCAGCGTCCGGCTGACCGCCGCCGGTGAGGCCTTTCTCCCGGTCGCCCGGCAGGCGCTGCAGACCGTCGATCGGGCCCGCGCCGAGGTGGCGGCGGCCACCGGCGAGGTGCGCGGCCGGCTGGTGGTGGGGGCGATCTCCACCGTCTCGGCCGTCGACCTCGCCCGGGTGCTGGGCGATTTCCGCAGCCGCTACCCCCGGGTGCAGATCCGGCTGCAGATGGAGATGACCGAGACCCTCGTGGACAAGGTGCGCGACGCCGTACTGGACGTCGCCTTCATCGGGATGGTGCCCGGTGCGCGCAACCCCGGTGTGGCGGAGAAGGAGCTGGCGCGCAGCGAGCTGGTCGCGGTGGTGGCGCCGGGGCATCCGCTGGCCGAGCGGGAGTGGACGACCCTGGCGCGGGTGGCGCGGGAGACCTTCGTCGACTTCACGGCGGGATCCGCCGCCCGCCGGCAGCGCGAGGACGCGTTCCGCGCGGCGGGCCTGGAGTCGGAGGTGGCGTACGAGGTCACCACGGTCGAGTTCCTGGCGAAGCTGGTGCGGGCCGGGCTGGGCATCGGCATGGTGCCGGAGCCGATGGCCGCCGGCCTGCCCGGGCTGCACGCGGTGCGGGTCCGGCCGGCGCCCCAGCGGACCGAGCGGGTGGTGTGGAGCGCCCGGGGGCCCTCGCCGGCGGCACTGGCGTTCCTGTCGGCGCTGGGGGTGGACCCGGAGTAGGGGAGGGCCCACCGCGCTCCGGCCGGTGTGCGGGCCCCGGCCGGTGTGCGGGCGCGCCGTGGTGCGCCCACCGGTTACGGTCGGAAGGTGCCCCATGAGCCCCACCAGCCCCATACCGCCGCCGACGCCCCCGCCGGCTGCCCCGTCGCAGCGGCAGCCGAAGCGGCCTCCGGATCCGCGGCCAAGACCGCTCCCGGGCCCGCCCCCGAGCTATTCACCTGGGAGTTCGCCGCCGATCCGTATCCGGCGTACGCCTGGCTGCGGGAGCATGCGCCGGTGCACCGGACCCGGCTGCCCAGCGGCGTCGAGGCCTGGCTGGTGACCCGCTACACCGAGGCGCGCCAGGCGCTGGCGGACGGCCGGCTGTCCAAGAACCCGGTCCACCACAGCGAGTCCGCGCACGGCAAGGGCAAGGTCGGCATCCCGGGGGAGCGCAGCGCCAACCTGATGACGCATCTGCTCAACATCGACCCCCCGGACCACACCCGGCTGCGCCGGCTGGTCTCCAAGGCGTTCACCCCGCGCCGGGTCGCCGCCTTCGCCCCGCGGGTCCAGGAGCTGACCGACCGGCTCATCGACGGCTTCGCGCAGCGCGGCGAGGCCGATCTGATCCATGAGTTCGCCTTCCCGTTGCCCATCTACGCGATCTGCGATCTGCTGGGCGTCCCGCCCGAGGACCAGGACGACTTCCGCGACTGGGCGGGCATGATGATCCGGCACGGCGGGGGACCGCGCGGCGGCGTCGCCCGCTCCGTGAAAAAGATGCGCGGCTATCTCGCCGAGCTGATCCACCGCAAGCGCGCAACTCTCGGGGCCAGCGCCGAGCCCGGCGAGGACCTGATCTCCGCGCTGATCCGGGCCTCCGACCACGGCGAGCACCTCACCGAGAACGAGGTCGCCGCGATGGCGTTCATCCTGCTCTTCGCCGGCTTCGAGACCACCGTCAACCTCATCGGCAACGGCACCTACGCGCTGCTGCGCCACCCCGCCCAGCGCGAGCTGCTGCAGAAGTCGATCGAGGCCGGCGACCCGGACCTGCTCGCCACCGGTATCGAGGAACTGCTCCGCTACGACGGCCCCGTGGAGCTGGCGACCTGGCGGTTCGCGACCGAGGAACTGACGCTGGGCGGGCAGCGGATCGCCGCGGGGGACCCGGTCCTGGTGGTGCTGGCCGCCGCCGACCGCGACCCGGCGCGCTTCGATGAGCCCGACGTCCTCGACCTGACCCGGCGGGACAACCAGCACCTGGGATACGGGCACGGCATCCACTACTGCCTGGGGGCGCCGCTCGCCCGCCTGGAGGGACAGACCGCGCTGGCGACGCTGCTGACCAGGCTCCCGGACCTCCGTCTCGCCGCGGAACCCGACGCGCTGCGCTGGCGCGGCGGGCTGATCATGCGCGGACTGCGGTCGCTGCCGGTGGAGTTCTCGCCCGAGCGTCCCTGACCAGCGGTAAGCCCATATTTGACAGCGCGTCAGCCGCGTGACCATCGCGTGATCTGCGCTACACCGACTTGTGACTACCCGTGACCCCGGCTACCTTTCGACCGACGATCGACGGGCTTCATTCGATCGGCCGAAGCGGGGGAGCGGTGAACCGGTGTATTGGTGCTGCCCTGCCCGCCCCGGCCGGAAGTCCGTCGGATTCGTCCGACAACTCCACCGCGCGAAAGGCATCCGCATGCGTTCCGGGAACGGCCGACACCGTCGCCCCCGTCAGGCACCGGCCATCTTTGTCACCGCGGGAGTGACCGGCGCCGGCATCGCCCTGCCGCTGCTCGGCGCGAGCGGCGCCCACGCCGCCGACACCACGACCTGGGACAAGGTCGCCCAGTGCGAGAGCGGCGGGGAGTGGAGCGCGGCCGCGGGCAACGGCTACTACGGCGGCCTCCAGCTGACCCAGGAGATGTGGGACAAGTACGGCGGCTCCGCCTACGCCTCGCGCCCCGACCTCGCCAGCCGCGCCCAGCAGATCGTGGTGGCCCAGTCGATCCTCGACCACCGCGGCCCGGGCGTGTGGACCAGCTGTGCGACGGACGCCGGGCTGGCCCGCGACGGCCGCGCGCCGGAGGTCAACCCCGGCAGCACCAGCACCCCGGAGCCCGACCCGTCCGACGGCGCGGACACCACGGACCCCTGGGGCTCGTCCGGCATGCACGACGGCTCGCCGGCCACGGACGGGCAGGACGAGCCGGGCGACGACACGGGCACCGGGCCGTCCGACGAGCCGACGCCCTCGCCCGCCTCCCCGGACTCCGGCCACGGCGACGACCCGTCCGGCACGCCCGATCCGTCCGGCCCGGCGACGTCCGGCGACGGGCACAAGGACCCCTCGCCGTCCGCCGACCCGTCCGACGCCGGCAGCCGCCCGGACACCACCGGCACGCCGCGGGAGACGCCCGCCCGGGGCAAGCACCGCGGCGGCACGGACCACAAGGGCGGCAACAGCGGCCAGGACGGTCAGGGCGACCGGAACAGCAAGGACGGCCAGGACGGCCAGGGTGACGACGCCGGACGGGCCTCGCGGGGCGGCGAGGCGCACCGGTCGGGCCCGGCGGCCGGCGGCGACTACACCGTGCGCCCGGGTGACAGCCTGTCAGCCATCGCCACGGCCCACCGGCTGGCCGGCGGCTGGTCCGCCCTCTACGACCGCAACGAGGGCGTCATCGGCTCCGACGCGGACCTGATACAGCCGGGCCAGGTGCTCGATCTCGGGCAGAACGCAGGCTAGTTCGTCCCCCTTTGCCCCCTTTGGTGAAAGTGAGACAAGGGTCTCGTTGACCTCAGGGGGCCCGGGACCGTCCACCCCCGGCGCACCGGGCCCCACCTGCGGAGATGTGTCCCGGTCGTGATCGAAATCGGTCAACTTGGCGCAGATGGTGGGGTTTGAACACCACGGGGGTTGCTGCTTAACGTCAGGACCGCTCGCCAAAGCGGGCCCTCCGGTCGCACGCCGAATCCTGCCGGTGACCGGGGGCAGTTGACGCGCAAGCGCCGTAGGCAGGAGCGGGGGAACCAAGGTAAGTGCCGGCCCCGTCCGCGGAAGCGGGCGACCGGCTTGGGGTGAAGCCACGTGCGATGCGCACACGGCCGGGCCACTCACAGCCCGAACCCGACAGCTCACCTCGCAGGCGTCGGTGAGGAAACGAACGAACCATGCTGATCAACAAAGGCAAGCACAGTCGTCCCTCCAAGGCCGTCCGCGTCGCCACCCTCGCCGGCATAGCCGGTGCGGCCGTGGCCGTCCCGCTGATGGGCGCCACCTCCGCCTCCGCCGCCTCGGTCTCCACCTGGGACAAGGTCGCCCAGTGCGAGTCCGGCGGCAACTGGTCGATCAACACCGGTAACGGCTACTACGGTGGCCTGCAGTTCTCGAACTCCAGCTGGGCCGCCGCCGGCGGTACCCAGTACGCGGCGCGCGCCGACCAGGCCTCCAAGAGCCAGCAGATCGCCGCCGCCGAGAAGCTCCTCGCCATCCAGGGCCCGGGTGCCTGGTCCTGCGCCGGTGCCGGCAACCTGACCGCCGGTGGTCCCGCCGCGAACGTCGACACCTCCGGCTCCCAGACGAAGTCCGCCCCGCAGCAGGACTCCGGCAAGACCGAGGCCAAGCCCGAGGCGAAGAAGGCCCCGGCCGCGCCCGAGAAGCGCGCCTCGCGCTCCACCGAGCGCAAGTCGCTGGGCCACGGCAACTACACCGTGAAGGCGGGCGACACCCTCGCCAAGATCGCCAAGGCCCACGGCACCAACTGGAAGTCGGTCTACGAGGCCAACAAGTCGGTCATCGGCGGCAACCCGAACCTGATCATGCCGGGCCAGAAGCTCAACGTCTGAGCCGTTTCCTCACCGGAACTCCTGCCGGCCCGAGCGGCGGGCCCGCTTCCTCCGTGAGACAACCCCGTCCGGCGCGCCCTACCCCCCGGCGCGCCGCGGCGGGGTTTCTCACACCCCGGCCGCCCCGGGGGATCCACCGCCGGCACAGGCCGCTGACCGGCACTGTTCCACGGCGTCGGCCGGTGCGCGAGCAATGCGGTCAAAGGTCCCGTGAACAGGGCCTTTGGGCTCTTCCTGCCGTATTTCCGTCCCACGGAGCGGGCCAAGGGCAAGCTCACGTGCCCGGGGCCGTTAGGCTCGTGCCGGAGAACTCCAGACACCCACGAAGGAGACAACGTGCCGTCCATCGACGTCGTCGTAGCCCGCGAAATTCTCGACTCGCGAGGTAATCCCACGGTCGAGGTCGAGGTCGGCCTCGACGACGGCAGCACCGGCCGTGCCGCCGTGCCCTCCGGTGCCTCCACCGGCGCCTTCGAGGCCATCGAGCTTCGCGACGGCGACCCGAACCGCTACCTCGGCAAGGGCGTGGAGAAGGCCGTCCTGGCCGTCATCGAGCAGATCGGCCCGGAGCTGGTCGGCTACGACGCGACCGAGCAGCGGCTGATCGACCAGGCCATGTTCGACCTGGACGCCACCGACAACAAGGGCTCGCTCGGCGCCAACGCCATCCTCGGCGTCTCCCTCGCCGTCGCGCACGCCGCCTCCGAGGCCAGCGACCTCCCGCTGTTCCGCTACCTCGGCGGCCCGAACGCGCACGTCCTGCCCGTGCCGATGATGAACATCCTGAACGGCGGCTCGCACGCCGACTCCAACGTGGACATCCAGGAGTTCATGATCGCCCCGATCGGCGCGGAGTCCTTCTCCGAGGGGCTGCGCTGGGGCGCCGAGGTCTACCACACCCTCAAGAAGGTCCTGAAGGAGCGCGGGCTGTCCACCGGCCTCGGTGACGAGGGCGGCTTCGCCCCGAACCTCGGCTCCAACCGCGAGGCCCTCGACCTCATCCTGGAGGCCGTCAAGCAGGCCGGTTACGCCCCCGGCCAGGACATCGCGCTCGCGCTGGACGTCGCCGCCTCCGAGTTCTACAAGGACGGCTCGTACCAGTTCGAGGGCAAGACCCGCTCGGCCGCCGAGATGACCGAGTACTACGAGGAGCTGGTCGCGGCCTACCCGCTGGTCTCCATCGAGGACCCGCTGTTCGAGGACGACTGGGCCGGCTGGAAGGTCATCACCGACAAGCTCGGCGCCAAGGTGCAGCTGGTCGGCGACGACCTGTTCGTCACCAACCCCGAGCGCCTGGCCCGCGGCATCGAGGAGGGCTCCGCCAACGCGCTGCTGGTGAAGGTCAACCAGATCGGCTCGCTGACCGAGACCCTGGACGCCGTCGAGCTGGCCCAGCGCAACGGCTTCAAGTGCATGATGTCGCACCGCTCCGGTGAGACCGAGGACGTCACCATCGCCGACCTCGCCGTCGCCACCAACTGCGGCCAGATCAAGACCGGCGCCCCGGCCCGCTCCGAGCGCGTCGCCAAGTACAACCAGCTGCTGCGCATCGAGGAGATCCTCGACGACGCCGCGGTCTACGCCGGCCGCTCCGCCTTCCCGCGGTTCCGTCACGGCGGCTGACCCACGGCGCCCCGCCGCCGCGGGCGATCGCGGCGGCAGGGGCTGAACGGGCGAGGCAACCGCCCGGCACCCCGTACGTCCCCGGCAACGGTCCCGTACCGTTGCCGGGGACGCGTCTGCTTCAGCAGTCAGGCGTCCGTCAGTGAAGGGGAGACGACGTGCCCGCGGACCGGTTCTCGACCGCGACCCGACTCAAGGCGCTCGGCGAACAGGCCGCCGCCCGCGTCTACCGCGCGCGCCCGCCCCGCCGCAACCGCCTCACCGGCCGCGCCGCTCTGCTCGCCCTGGTGATGTGCTCGCTGGTCGTCGCGCTCGCCTACCCGATGAGGCAGTACGTCTCCCAGCGCTCCGACATCGCCGACCAGCGCCACCGCGCGCAGCAGGCCGGCGCCGCCCTGGAGCGGCTGCGCGAGCAGCAGGCCCGCTGGCAGGACCCGGAGTACGTCCGCCAGCAGGCCCGCCGCCACCTGCACTACGTCATGCCGGGCGAGACCGGCTACCTCGTCCAGGACGGCTCCGGCACCGGCTCCGCACCGAAGGGGCCGCGGGCCGCGCAGCGCCCCTGGTACGAGAATCTCTGGGACGCCGTCGACTCGGCCGACAAGCGGTAGGGCCGGGCCCGTACCGCCGGCGGGCGCCGCCCCGTACTGTCGGACCCGGGACGGCAGCACGCCCGCCCCGCCCACCACTCACCTCACCGAAAGCGCACATGGACACCCCCCCGCCCCAGACCGAGCCCACCGAGCCCACCGCCGCGGACATCGCCGCCTTCAAGGAGCAGCTGGGCCGCCCGCCGCGCGGGCTGCGCGCCATCGCGCACCGCTGTCCCTGCGGCCGGCCGGATGTCGTCGAGACGGCGCCGCGCCTGGAGGACGGCACGCCCTTCCCCACGCTGTACTACCTCACCTGCCCGCGCGCGGCCTCCGCGATCGGCACGCTGGAGGCCAACGGCGTGATGAAGGAGATGTCCGAGCGCCTGGCGGCCGACCCGGAGCTTGCCGCCGCCTACCGCGCGGCGCACGAGGACTACATCCGGCGGCGGGACGCCATCGAGGTGCTGCAGGGCTTCCCGAGCGCCGGCGGCATGCCCGACCGGGTCAAGTGCCTGCACGTCCTGGTCGGCCACTCGCTGGCCGCCGGGCCGGGCGTCAACCCGCTCGGTGACGAGGCCCTGGCGATGCTCCCGGAGTGGTGGAAGAAGGGGCCGTGCGTGACCCCCTGCCAGGACACCGGAGCCCAGGACGCCCCCGAAGGAGACGCCACGTGAAGCGGGTCGCCGCCATCGACTGCGGTACGAACTCCATCCGGCTGCTGGTCGCGGACTGCGACCCGGCGACCGGCGAGCTGAAGGACCTCGACCGCCGGATGCAGATCGTCCGGCTCGGCCAGGGCGTGGACCGCACCGGACGGCTGGCGCCCGAGGCGCTGGAGCGCACCTTCGCCGCCTGCCGCGAGTACGCCGCGGTGATCAAGGACCTGGGCGCCGAGCAGGTCCGCTTCGTGGCCACCTCCGCCTCCCGCGACGCGGAGAACCGCGCCGACTTCGTCCGCGGCGTGGTGGACATCCTGGGGGTCGAGCCCGAGGTCATCACCGGCGACCAGGAGGCGGAGTTCTCCTTCCAGGGCGCCACCAAGGAGCTGAGCGCGACCGGGAGCGCGGACGCGGAGCGTCTTCCCGCGAAGGGCGGTGGACGGTCGGGCCTGGAGCGGCCCTTCCTGGTGGTGGACATCGGCGGCGGCTCCACCGAGTTCGTCCTCGGTGACGGCTCCGTCCGCGCGGCCCGGTCTGTCGACATCGGCTGCGTGCGGATGACCGAGCGGCACCTGCACGACCCGGACGCCGGCCGGGGAGCCCCGGAGGGCGCCTCGCCCGCCCCGCTCACCGACCCGCCCTCCGCGCAGCAGATCGACGCCATCAAGGCCGATGTCGCCGCCGCGCTGGACCACGCCGAGCAGACCGTGCCGCTGGGCGAGGCCGCCACGCTCGTGGGCCTGGCCGGCTCGGTGACCACGGTCGCCGCGATCGCGCTGGGTCTGGAGCGCTACGACTCCGCGGCCATCCACCATTCCCGGATCCCGCTGGCACAGGTCCGCGAGACCACCGACCGGCTGCTGTCCTCCACGCACGCCGAGCGCGCCGCCATCCCCGTCATGCACCCGGGCCGGGTCGACGTGATCGCCGCGGGCGCGCTGGTGCTGCTGTCGATCATGGAGCGGGTGGGCGCCCGGGAGGTCGTCGTCAGCGAGCACGACATCCTGGACGGCATCGCCTGGAGCCTCGCCGGCTGAGTCGGCGCGCGGTGCGGCAGGGGCCGGCAACGGCCTCTGCCGGCCTGCCCTTTGAGCGGGTGGGGTGCCCGTCCGAGCGCGATTCCGGGGTCCCCGGAGGCTCTCGCGGACGGGTCCGCGGAGAAAGTTCGTGAAATCCTTCACATGAAAAAACCGCTCCTTGGACGAACAATCCGATCGTCCGACCCTCATTCGAAGGCTCCAGGGCTTCTCGACCCGGAGAATGCGCGGCGTCCGGGGAGTTGGTGAGGGGCCTGCGCAGGTCGTGGTCCAGTCGCCCCGGGACCGACAATCCCTGATCAACAGGGGTCTCCAACGCCTTGTGTGGCACGGTGGTTCCCTCTTGAACTATGGCGTCGGTCACGAAGCCGGCGGAGTGTAGCAGATGCCCTCCGGGTGCTTGTGAAGGGGCTCACGAGCGACCCCCCATGTGGGGGTGGATACTCGATTGCATGAGCACCACGGAGCGTCCCAGGATCCTCGTCGTAGGCGGTGGGTACGTAGGCCTGTACGCGGCACGCCGCATTCTCAAGCAGATGCGGTACGGCGAGGCGACCGTCACGGTCGTCGACCCGCGCTCGTACATGACGTACCAGCCCTTCCTCCCTGAAGCTGCAGCCGGCAGCATCTCCCCCCGCCATGTCGTGGTGCCGCTACGACGTGTGCTGCCCAAGGCGGAGGTCCTCACCGGCCGGGTCACCACCATCGATCAGGACCGCAAGGTCGCCACGATCGCCCCGCTGGTCGGCGAGGCGTACGAGCTGCCCTTCGACTACCTGGTCATCGCGATGGGCGCGGTCTCCCGTACCTTCCCGATCCCCGGCCTGGCCGAGAACGGCATCGGGATGAAGGGCGTGGAAGAGGCCATCGGCCTGCGCAACCACGTGCTGGAGCAGCTCGACAAGGCCGACTCCACGACCGACGAGGAGGTCCGCCGCAAGGCGCTGACCTTCGTCTTCGTCGGCGGTGGCTTCGCCGGTGCGGAGACCGTCGGCGAGGTCGAGGACATGGCCCGCGACGCCGCGAAGTACTACAACAACGTGAAGCGCGAGGACATGCGCTTCCTGCTGGTCGACGTCGCCGACAAGATCCTCCCCGAGGTCGGTCCCAAGCTCGGCGCGTACGGCAAGGAGCACCTCGAAAGCCGTGGCGTCGAGGTCTACCTCAAGACCGGCATGGACTCCTGCGTCGACGGCCACGTGAAGCTCAACAACGGCCTCGAGGTCGACTCCAACACCATCGTGTGGACCGCGGGCGTCAAGCCGAACCCGGCGCTGTCCCGCTTCGGGCTGCCGCTCGGCCCCCGTGGCCACGTCGACGCCGCCGCCACCCTCCAGGTGCAGGGCACCGACTACATCTGGGCCGCCGGCGACAACGCGCAGGTACCCGACCTGGTCGGCCGCAAGGCCGGCAACCCGAACGCCTGGTGCCCGCCGAACGCGCAGCACGCGCTGCGGCAGGCCAAGATCCTCGGCGACAACGTGGTGTCCGGGATGCGCGGCTTCCCGCAGAAGGAATACAGCCACGCCAACAAGGGTGCGGTCGCCGGTCTCGGCCTGCACAAGGGCGTCGCGATGATCGTCATGGGCAAGATGAAGATCAAGCTCAAGGGCCGTCTCGCCTGGTACATGCACCGCGCGTACCACGGCATGGCGATGCCGACGTTCAACCGCAAGATCCGGGTCTTCGCCGACTGGACGCTGGCGATGTTCCTCAAGCGCGAGGTCGTCTCGCTCGGCGCCATGGAGAACCCCCGCGAGGAGTTCTACGAGGCGGCCAAGCCGGCCCCCGCTCCGGCCGCCGCGGCCGACGCCGACAAGGCGAAGGCCAAGGCTTCCTGAATCCCCGGTCGGGTACTCCGACCAGCCCGAAGGGCGTCCGCCATCCGTGGGGCGGGCGCCCTTTGGCGTGTCCACTCTGGCGGAAAGCGGCCAGTTTGCGGTTCCCTTACGTGCGAACGGGACTAACCGGGCGCCCCATTGGCGTTTACGTGGTGGGTGAAACTTTTTTGCCCGACTCGTCAACACGGAGGTGTGCGACATGGCCGACGCCGCTGGACGGCTCACCAAGCTCGCCGAGGAGGTGCTGGGAGCACCGCTGCCGGTGCGCATCCGCGCCTGGGACCGTAGCGAGTCCGGCCCGCCGGGGGCGCCCACACTCGTCATCCGCCACCGCCGCGCGCTGCGCCGGATGCTGTTCAAGCCGGGCGAGCTGGGCCTGGCCCGCGCCTGGGTGGCCGGTGACCTCGACATCGAGGGCGACCTCTACGCCGCGCTCGATCTGCTCGCCGGACTGATCTGGGAGCGCCCCGACGGCGGCGGATCGCAGCGCGCCGCCGTGCTGCGCGCCCTGGCCCGCCCGGAGATCCGTGCCGCCGCCCGGGAGCTGCTGGCCCTGGCCGGTGCCCCGGTGCCGCCCGCCCCGCCGGTGGAAGAGGTCAGACGGCGCCGCGGACCGCTGCACACGCTGCGCCGCGACAAGGCGGCCATCAGCCACCACTACGACGTCGGCAACGACTTCTACGCCCTGGTGCTGGGACCGTCCATGGTCTACTCCTGCGCGTACTGGGGGACCGGTGAGGACGCCGGGGCCTTCACCCTGGAGGACGCACAGCGCGACAAGCTCGACCTGATCTGCCGCAAGCTCGGTCTCCGCGAGGGCCGGCGGCTGCTGGACGTGGGCTGCGGCTGGGGCTCGATGGTGCTGCACGCGGCCCGCGAGTACGGCGTGCGGGCGGTCGGCATCACGCTCTCCGAGGAGCAGGCCACCTTCGCCCGCAAGCGCATCGCCGAGGCCGGGCTGGCCGACCGGATCGAGATCCGGGTGCAGGACTACCGCGAGATCCACGACGAGCCGTTCGACGCGATCTCCTCGATCGGGATGGCCGAGCACGTCGGCCGCACGCAGTACGCCGAGTACGCCGACGCCCTGTACTCCCTGCTCAAGCCCGGCGGGCTGCTGCTCAACCACCAGATCGCCCGGCGCCCGGTCGTCGACGAGGAGGCCTACCGGGTCGACGAGTTCATCGACCGCTACGTCTTCCCGGACGGCGAACTGGCCCCGCTCGGCCGGACCGTCGGCCAGCTGGAGGACGCCGGCTTCGAGGTGCGCGACGTGGAGGCGATCCGGGAGCACTACGCGCTGACGCTGCGGCGCTGGGTCGCCAACCTGGAGGAGCACTGGGACCGGGCGGTGCGCCTGACCTCCCCGGGGCGGGCGCGGGTGTGGCGGCTGTACATGGCCGCCTGCGCGCTGTCCTTCGAGCGCAACCGCCTGGGCGTCAACCAGGTGCTGGCGGTGCGCACACCGGACGCCGGGGACGCGGGACAGCCGCTGCGGGCGCGCACCTGGCACCCGGCCGCGCCCGGCGCCTGAACGGCGGCCGCCCGCCCGCTCCCCGGGAAGGGAGCGGGCGGGCGGACCGGGAGGCCGGGCCGGCTATTCGGCCTTGATGGCCTCCAGCATGTTCATCCGCGCCGCGCGGAGCGCCGGCCACAGGGCCGCCAGCGCGCCGACCACGCCGGCCAGGCCCAGGAAGATGCCCAGCTCGCCCCACGGCAGCACCAGTTCGTAGGTGGGTAGGCCACCCTCGATCAGCTTGCCGACGGCCCATCCGAGGAACACCCCCAGCCCGATACCGAGCACCCCGCCGAAGAGCGAGATGATCAGCGACTCCAGCCGCACCATCCGCTTGATGCCGCGCCGGTCCAGGCCGATCGCCCGCAGCATGCCGATCTCCTGCGCGCGTTCGAAGACCGACATCGCCAGGGTGTTGACGACCCCGAGCACCGCGACGACCACCGCCATGCCCAGCAGGCCGTAGAGCATGTTCAGCAGGATGGTGAACAGCTTGGAGACGGAGTCGGCGATGTCCTGCTTGTCCGAGACGGTCAGGGCCGGATTCTTGCCGAGCGCCTTGACCAGCTCGTTCTTGTGCGCGTCGGTGGCGCCGCCGTCCATGCTGACCAGCAGCTGCTGGGTGGTGATGCGCTTTTGGTGCGGCGCCAGGGTGTCCTTGTCGAGGATGACGCCGTTGAAGAGGTTGTTGCCGTTGTAGACGCCCGAGACGGTCAGGTCGGTCTTCTTGCCGTCGGGGAACGTCACGGGGAAGCGCGAGCCGGTCCGCAGACCGTGGTCCTGGGCGGTCCTGCTGTCCACGACGACCCGGTCGCCGTGCAGGCTGCCCAGCGATCCCTTGGTGAAGTCGAGGTTGCCGAGCGAGCCGAACGTCTTCCCGTCGACGCCGATGGCCTCGGCCGCGCCCTTGCCGCCCGCCGCATCCGCGCCGACCCGGACCATGTCCTTGCGCATCGGACTGATCGCGGACACCCCCGCCGCGCCCTTGACCGCCTTCTCCGCGGTGGACGGCAGCGGCTGTCCCTCGCCGCTCATGGCGATGGAGTAGTCGGCCTTCAGCGAGGAGGCGGCCACGTTGTTGATGCCCGTCTCGACGCCCTTCGCGATCACCGTCATCCCGGTGATGAGCGTCAGGCCGATCATCAGCGCCGAGGCCGTGGCGGCCGTACGGCGCGGATTGCGCAGGGCGTTCTGCCGGGCGAGGCGGCCGGAGATACCGAAGCCGCGCAGCACCGGCCCGCCCAGCGCGATCAGCGGACGGGACAGCAGCGGCGTCAGCACGAACACGCCGACCAGCAGCAGCATCCCGCCGAGGCCCATCATGTACCGGCTGGTGTTCTTGCCGTCGTCCAGGGAGATGGCGACCAGGACCGCGGCCGTACCGCCGCCGGCGAAGAGCGCGCCGATGGTGTTGCGGACCACCAGCGACTTGGTGGTGGCCGCGGCGTGCACGCTGTTCATCGCGGCGACCGGCGGGATCTTCGCGGCCCGCCGGCCCGGCAGCCAGGCGGACAGCACCGTCACGGCGATACCGACACCCAGCGAGACCAGGACCGTGGTGGCGGTGACCTGAAGCGGCCCGTCGGGCAGGGCCGCGCCGTCGTTGCCTCCCAGCGTGCGCAGCACCGCGCCGATACCGATGCCGGCGACCATGCCCGAGGCACCGGCGATCGTGCCGACCACGAGCGCTTCGAGCAGCACCGAGCGGGTGACCTGGCGGCGGCTCGCGCCGACCGCCCGCAGCAGCGCCAGCTCCTTGGTGCGCTGGGAGATCAGCATGGTGAAGGTGTTGGCGATGATGAAGATGCCGACGAAGAGGGAGACACCCGCGAAGGCCAGCAGGGCGGTCCGCATGAGGTTCGTCGAGCTCTTGTTGCCCTCGGCCTGGTTGTCGGCGAGTTCCTTGCCGGTGGTGAGGGTGACGCTGTCCCGGGGCAGTGCCTTGTCGAGCGACTGCTTCAGCGCGGCCTGGGACGTGCCCGGCGCGGCCTTGACGTCGATCTCGCTGAAGGCGCCGGGCATCCCGAACAGCTTCTGGGCTGTCTTGGTGTCGAACAGGGCGAGGGAGCCACCGGACATGCCCCGGCCGCCGTCGGTGGTGAAGATGCCGGTCAGCTTCTGCTCGCGGACCGGTCCGTCGACGGACATCCGCACGGTGTCACCGATGTGGTAGCCGGCCTTCTCGGCGGTGTCCTGGTCCAGCGCGAACTGGTCGCCGCGGGTGGGGGCGGCGCCCTCCTTCATCGGATAGCGGGCGTCCTTCCCGTCCTTGCCGGGGGAGTAGTTGCCGCCGGTGCCGCCGCTCTGGCCGATCAGCTTGCCGCTCTTGTCGGCGATCCCGGTGGGGCCGTTGACGATGCCGGTGGCGGAGGCGGCGCCGGGGGCGTGGCGCACCGTGTCGAGCAGCTTGGCGTCGAGCCGGGAGTTCTCGGGCCGGACGCCCGGGACCGTGTCGGACGCCTGGGGGGTGAGGGCGACGTCGATGTCGTCATAGCTCTTCTGGGAGCTGTTGCGGAAGGCGGTGGAGAGGGTGTCGGTGTAGACCAGGGTGCCGGACACGAAGGCCACGCCGAGCATCACGGCGAGGACGGTCATCAGCAGCCGGGCCTTGTGCGCGAGCACATTGCGCAAGGCGGTACGGAACATGGGGCTCAGTCCTGGAGGAGAGGTCCGGAGTGCGGGCGGCGGCCGCGGGTCAGCTCGTGCGGCGCTTGCTGTCGAAGCCCTTCATCCGCTCCAGCACCAGGTCGGCCGTCGGATCGGGCATCTCGTCGACGATCTTTCCGTCGGCGAGGAAGACCACGCGGTTCGCGTAGGAGGCGGCGACCGGGTCGTGGGTGACCATGACCACGGTCTGGCCCAGCTCGCGCACCGAGTTGCGCAGGAAGCCGAGCACCTCGGCGCCGGAGCGCGAGTCGAGGTTTCCGGTGGGCTCGTCGGCGAAGATGATCTCGGGCCGGGAGGCCAGCGCCCGGGCGACCGCGACCCGCTGCTGTTGGCCGCCGGAGAGCTGGTTGGGGCGGTGCTTGAGGCGGCCGGAGAGGCCGACGGTCTCCACGACCTGGTTCAGCCACGCGTGGTCCGGCTTACGGCCCGCGATGTCCATGGGCAGCGTGATGTTCTCCAGCGCGGTCAGGGTCGGCAGCAGGTTGAACGCCTGGAAGACGAAGCCGATCTTGTCGCGCCGGAGCTGGGTGAGCTTCTTGTCCTTCAGCCCGGTCAGCTCGGTGTCGCCGATGCGGGCGGAGCCGCCGGATATCGCGTCCAGCCCGGCCATGCAGTGCATCAGCGTCGACTTGCCGGACCCGGACGGGCCCATGATCGCGGTGAACTGGGCCTGGTGGAAGTCGACGGAGACCGCGTCCAGCGCGACCACCTGGGTATCGCCCTGTCCGTAGACCTTGCTGAGATCCGTGGCGCGGGCAGCCACCGCGGTGGCGTGCTGGGCGCGGGATACGCCGGAGTGGGTGGTGGTCACGGGAACGAGCTCCTGTCGGTGGAGGTGCCTGGCACGGTGCCCGCGAGGGCGCCTGCCGCGAAGCGGAAGCGGACATTTCCATCGTGGGTCAGGAAGCCGCCCGGGGACGTCAACCCTGGTGACCGTCCTGGGCGACCCCTGGGGCGTAGCCGTGCGCACGGCGGTCATCCCTGGGGAGGAGACGGTCCCCGATGCCGCTGCTGCACCCGCAGCAGCCGGGGGCGCGGGAGCGGCGCCCCGACGGGGGCGCCGAGGGGGCGTCGAGTTTCCGTCAATTCGGGCATGAATTTGCTTCCGGGGGCTTCCCCGTGCAAGTGGGCTTCAGGCATGTGCCGAAGGCCTGTACCGGGCGCTGATGCTCACTCAGTTGCCAATAAAATAAGACAACCTCGGGAAGAGCGGCCGAACTGTGTCGTGCGCTGCGGGCTACGCTCGTGCTGCCCTCTTTGAGGTGGCATGGGGGATCCCAGGCCCGGATGGTGGAATGCAGACACGGCGAGCTTAAACCTCGCTGGCCTACGGGCCGTGCCGGTTCAAGTCCGGTTCCGGGCACCACCGACTTTAAGGGGCCTGACCTGCGAGAACGGTAGCTTCTCGCGGGTCAGGTTTTCCATTTCTGGTGCACCGCTGGTGCACGACCCCTAGCATGCGCGCATGGCATACGTGCAAGCGCTCACGAACAAGGCCGGGCAGGTGACCAGCTACCGCGTCCGCTGGCGCACAGGCGGGCGGCGAGACGGCGGCTCCCAATCCGAGCGATTCGACGACGAGCCTTCGGCGCAGGTATTCAGCGACGCGGTTGATGACGCCGGGCAGCAATGGCCGGCCGGGTGGATCAAAGGCAAGGGATTCGTCGACCCGGCCGCTGCCGATCCCGACGAAAAGCGGTACCGCTTTCGGGCGTTCTCGGCCCGGATCATCGAGAACAAGACCGGCATCGAGGAGCACTACCGGCGCGCGTGCGAACGCGACCTGGAGCGGTACGTGTACCCGACGTTCGGCGAGTGCGACGTCCGGAGCCTGGAGCACTTCAACCGGGACACGGTGCGGGCGTGGGTACGGCAGTTGGAGCAGACGAAGGTCCACCGCGGGCAGGTGCCGAAGACGGGCACCGGCAAGCTGCGGCCGATGTCGCCGAAGACGATCCGCAACCTGCACGGGCTGCTGAGCAGCATCCTGGAGGAAGCCGTAAGGGCGGAGCCGCCGCTGCGTGCCCGCAACCCGTGTGAGGGCACCAGGCTGCCGCGTGCGGACGATGACGGGGGCGAGGACGGCGAGGACATCGAGTTCCTGACGCCGGCCGAGGTCGAGGGCGTCATCTCCTGTCTCGAGCGGCGCAGTGACCAGCTCCTCGCGTGGGTGAAGTACGGGACCGGCATGCGCTGGTCCGAGGTGACGTGCTTGGCGCCTGAGTGCCTGGTCGGCTGGGACACCCCTGAGCCGAAGATCCGGGTCAAGCGGGCGTGGAAGAAGGACGGGCACGGCGGCTACTACGTGGGCACGCCGAAGTCGCGGCGCAGCCGGCGCACGGTCCGGGTGTCCTGGGGCGTCGTGGAGGCCGTGAACGAGCTGGGCGGCGACGACCGTGAGAACCCCGAGCGGCTGTACTTCACGGGCGACCAGGCGCAGCGGCTGCACTACTCGACGTTCCACGACCGGTGGCAGCGGGCGGTGCGCCGGGCGAAGCAGCAGGGCCTCCTGACGCGGCAGAAGCGGCCGACGCCGCACGACCTGCGGCACAGCCATGCGGCGGTGCTGCTGTCGGAGGGGCGCGGATTGACCTACGTGCAGCGCCGGTTGGGACACGAGTCCATCAAGACGACGTCGGACACGTACGGGCACCTGCTGCCCGAGGCGGACGACGCGGCCATGGACATCATCGACAGGTCGCTGGGCCGTGGCCGGCTCGACGACGACCTGGCGGTGGACGTGGTGACGGGCGACCGCAGCCGCGTCCACGTCGTCCACTTCGACGGCGAGTTCTCCGGGCACGTCGAGGCGTTCTGGAAGGGGAGCGACGCGAAGGCGGTCGCCGACCAGTGGCAGATCGACCACCCGGACGACACGGTCCGCGTCGAGACGACGGCGGCGGACTGGTGGCGTCGCCAACAGACCAACGGGCTCAAGGGAGTTCGGGAGGGCCTTCCCGACCGCGCCCGGATCTGGTGGGGATCGGCGCTCTACAACGCCGACGGATCCGAGCTGCGCACTGGCGTCGACGTGGAAAGCGTGGCCGCACGGTGGCTGTGGGAGTGGGAGGAGCGCTACACCGGCGAGGACGCGGTGACACGCGTGCAGTTCGAGGACGGTGCCGCTTCCCTGACTAGGGCTGAGGCGTGGGGGGTGGACCAGGCGAGGGTCCGGGACGCGTTCGCGACGGCCCGGGAGGAAGCGCTGGCGACGTGTGCCGCGCATCCGGCTCTCCTCGGCGGGGTCTCCAAGGACACGACGGTCGAGTAGACCGTCAGGTCCGACGGGGCTTGATGCCCCCGGCTGTGCGCTGGGGGCCGATGAAGGCGACCGGCCCGGTTGCTGCTTCCGCGGAAGCACAGCGCCGGGCCGGTTCTGTTTGGGTCTTGCTCTCGAAGCGGTCGGCGCCCTGCTGGAGGGTGTCGATGACAAGGCTGTTGTAGTCCTCGGCGAGTTCGTCGAAGTCTTCCTGGAGGCGGTCGTTCTTCTGCTCCGCGCAATGGAGCTGGACGGCCAGGCCGACGGCGAGGGTGCTGATCTCCTCGGCGTCGGGCGGGGAGGAACGGTTCGGCAGTTCGCCGTGCGGGCCGGCCTGGCGGGGGACCGTCTCTTGCTGCTGGACGGCCTCCCCGATCACGCTGCAAATCTTCTCGGTGTGGCGGTTGAGCCATTTGCGCACCGCTGCGCCCGCAATGAACAAGGCGCAGGTAGCGGGTGCTGCACGGACCGCGATGGGGCCAAGAAGGTCGCCGGGCGGACCGTCGGGCATTTCGCTGGTCGCAGCCAACGTGATGACGATTCCCGCGACGAGCCCACCCACTGCGGCTATGGCGGTCCTGTATGCCATTCCGGTGCTACTCCCTTGCTGTCGCCCTCCCCCGTGGGCGTCTGCTGTCGGCCTCGTCTTGTAGGCGGATGGCCTGCTCGATGCTGCCGATGAGCATGCTGCGAATACCTGGATCGGTGATGCCCCAGGCATCTGCTGCTTCCTCTGGGGAAGTGTTCGGTGACTGTGGAGTAGCTGAGCGTACATCCGTGGTGACATCTTTTGGCCAACTATTGGCTGAAATAACTCCAGCCGTGACCAGAAGCGTACGCACGTCAGTCTTCACCGCACGGGCGATGCCCTCGTACTGGTGCGGCATGGGCAGGGTCTTGCCGTCGAGCATGCGGCTGACGGCGGACGCGCTCATGCTGCCGATGTCGCGGGCGAGGGCGCTTCGGCCTCCTGCCCCGCTTTTTAGGTCGTATCCGGCTTGCTTGGCGAACTCGGACACGACCTCTCCGAATCGTCGGACAGGGGCTTCCCCTGATCCGGCTGGGTTGGTCTCCATGCTCCGCATGCCCTGGAGGCTAGCGCGCAAGCATGCCGGTGAAAACTGCGTGCATGCGTGCATGTTCCCTGGTCGGGCCGCAGATCAGAAGTACGCGCAGGCAGGGGCGGGTGTATGTCCGCTTAGGTGGTCCTAAAAATCGCACCCGGATGCCCCCTAGTGGATCGCTTGCATGCGTGCACGCGTGTGATCTAGGCTGTGCATGCATGCACGACGTGCAGGCATGCATGACCGATTGGGAGGGCTCCAATGGCCACGACACTCCGCTTCCGTGCGGACGTGCTGACCACGAAGGCGGAAGCGGTCGGCGACACCACGCACTACGCCATCGCCCAGCGTGCGGGCGTACGCGAGTCGACGATCTCGCGGCTCGTCGCGGGCCGCACCGTGCCGACCGTGGCGACGCTGTTCGCGATCGCCGACGCGTACGGCATCGACCTCGACGACCTGGTGACCGGCCGCGTCCCGCGCCCGGTCGCCACGTTGTCCGCCCCGCGTGACTGCGGCGAGAAGGTTCCCGCATGACCGGCCGGGGCTACTGCCGCTGCACCAGCGTGCGGAACTTCGACTACGACGAGGCCGCCGAGAAGTTGAAGTGCAAGCGCCGGTTCCTTGAGGACAACATTAAGAAGCTGCCGCACCAGAAGATCGGCCAAGAGCCGTCGTTCTGCGAGTGCGAACTCGCTTTGATCCAGCGGATGTTCACCGTCATCCCGCCCGGCCTGTTCGACGAGCCGGAGCAGATCACCCCCACGCCCGAACTGACGGCGCTGCGCCCCTCCGGGGTGCGACGTCAGCGCGTCGCCTCCTAGGACGGCGACCCCGGGGCGGCGGGCCATGCAGGGCCGCACACCGCCCCCGGATCACCAGGCGCCTCAACCACGACGAATCGAGGAACCTTGACCAGCAACCCTAGCCGCCCGCACAGCTCGCGGACCTGTCCGCACTGCGCCCGGCTGCGGCACCCCGCGAACCGTCTCGTGCGGCTCGCCCTGTCGGCGATCCCCCGGCCGCGGACCGTCCAGAGCGGCGGTGGCCGCTGATGACCAGCACCAGGCGCACGCTGCCCAGGCACGCAGACGTCGTCCGCGCGGCGCACGCCGCACGTGGCGGCTGGGTCCTCGCCGGCGTCTACGCGTCGACCGACGCGGGCCGGGGCGCCGCTCGGCGCATCCCCCGCGCCGAGCGGATGCCCGCGTACGGGCCGCCCGGCACGTTCGAGGCGTACGACGCCCGCCACGACAACGGCACGGCGGTGTGGGTCCGCTACACGGCCGGCCTGCCCAAGCCCGAACCGCGGCCGACGGCCATGACGTACCGGGTGTGCGACCGGGGCACCGGCAGCGGCTACGAGGGCGTGCGGATCACGCCGGTCATCGTGTCGGCCGAGTGCCCGTGCTGCGGCGGCCCCCGCGGCTCTGCCGTTCCGTACCGCTTCCACGAAGACGGCGACTGGTACACGGCCCACAAGTGGACCAACCAGTGCGGTCACGTCGACACGTATGCGGCGGTCCTGGCCGAGTTCCGGCGTGACCGGCAGCTCGCCATGGACGCCGTGCGCGATCACGTCGACCTCGACACGGTCGGCGACCGCGAGTACGACGAGCCGGTTGCCCTGCTGAACGCCCTCGCGCTTGTCCTGCGCTCCGCGAGTGCCCGCGACGCCTCCCGGTTCCTGGAGCTGGGCGGCTACGACGAGGCCGGGCGCCGCGTCGAGGAGGAGCGGGCCGCCCGCGAGACGCGCATGACGCTCCGCGACGCCGCCCGGTACCTGCCCGAGCTGGCCGCCGCCCGTGCCGCGTGCACCGGTTGCGACAACGGGCGCATCAACTACCGAGCCCGCGACGGGGAGTTTGTCGGCCTTCGCTGCCCGGCCTGCCGACGAGAGGTGACCTCCGTTGCGTGACCTGCCTCGCGACCTGCGCAGCCCCGCCGACGTGGCGTGGATGCGGGTCGCTGAAAGCACCGCCCCCGAACGCTTCCTGACCGTGCTCGGCGAGACCGCCGCGGCCTTGGAAGAGGGCGCGGACCTGGCCACCGCGGCGTGGACCCCCGACGACCCGGTCCGGCTCGCCGCCGAGATCGAAGCCCTGGCCGGCGCCCGCCGCCTCAACACCTCCCGGAAGGACCGCGCGTGACCACGACCATCGAACCCGCCGCCCGCACCGACGCGCCCACGGCCCGGCTGCTGCTGCCCGCCGACGCATCCCGCGAGGAGTGGGAGGCCACCCGCCGGGCGGGGATCGGCGGCAGCGATGTCGCCGCCATCCTCGGACTCGGCGGAGGCAAGTACACGAGCCCGCGCCACGTCTTCGAGGCCAAGCACGGCCGCCCCGACGAGGTGAACTCGGAAGCCGCCGAGATCGGCACGGAGATCGAGGGGTTCATTGCCCGCATGTTCACGAAGCGGTCCGGCATCCCGGTCACGATGCCGCCCGGCACGCTCGTGAACCTCGACCAGTCGTGGATGCTCGCCAACGTCGACCGGTACGCCCTCGACGAGGCCGGCCAGGTGGCCGGGCCGCTGGAGTGCAAGAACCGCAGCGCGTACCAGATCGACGACTGGGAGGACGGGAAGATCCCGGACGCCCCGGCGATCCAATGCCACTGGTACATGGCGGTCGGCGGCTGGTCGCACGGGTACGTGGCCGCGCTCGTCGGCGGCAACACGGTCCGCTGGTCCCGCCTGGAGCGCGACGAGGAGATGGTCGGCTACCTCGTCGACTACTGCGGCAGTTGGTACCAGCGGCACGTCGTCGAGGGCTTCGAGCCCCCCGCCGACGGCTACGAGGCGACGACCAACCTGCTGGCCAAGCTGTGGTCCGTCAAGGCCGAGACGATCGCCGAGGTCGACATCGCCAAGGCGAAGGCGCTGCGCGCCCGACGGGCCGACCTCAAGGAGCAGGAGAAGGCGCTCGCCAGCGACCTGCGCACCGTCGAGAACGAGATGCGTCTCATGACCGGCGAGAACGAGCTCGCCCAGGCAGGCGGCAAGCCGGCCTGGTCGTGGAAGGCGAACGGCACCTTCGCGTCGAAGAAGTTCCGCGAGGCGCACCCCGAACTGGCCGCCGAGTACACGCACACGGTCGAGGCCATCGACACCGACCGACTCAAGGCCGACCACCCCGAGACCTACGACGAGTACCGCGCCCGCGTCCTGCGCGTGCCCGCGAAGGGAGTCTGACCATGACACCGAGCACGTTGAAGGACCGCGTCCGCTGCGCCGTCCAGACCGGGGAGCCGAAGAAGCCGCAGCCGGTGAGAGCGGCCGAGACCGTCGACGGCGGCACCGCCGAGGAGCTGCACGCCGCAGGGCAGCAGGACGGCGGGGAGACCAGCGACGCCGTCCTGACGTGGCTGGAGCGGTACGGCAAGCACTTCACGAAGGCCCTGCCGTCCCACGTCGACAACGGGGCGTTCTTCGCGGCCGTGCGGGCGATCCTGCCCGGCCTGGCCTCCTGCACCCCCGCCAGCCTGCTGCAAGCCCTGCTGACGTGCGCCAGGTTCGGGCTGATCCCGAACGGGCGGCACGCCATCATCCGGCGCGAGGGCAAGCTCGCGGTGTTCGTGCCGATGTACCAGGGCTACGTCGACCTGATGTACCGCTCCGGCCGCGTCGGCTCGGTGCACGTCGGGATGATCCACGCCGGGGACGAGTGGAACTACGAGCCGACCGCCCCGGCGCCGCTGGACTTCACGCACCGACCGGCACTGGAGCTGTCCCGCGAGGAGCGCGGCAAGCCGATCCTGGCGTACGCGTTCTGCTGGATGACCGGCGGTGCCCGCTCGCAGGTGGTCATCCTGACCCGCGAGGACGCCGAGGACATCCGCGACGAGTACAGCCAGGCGTACCAGCGGGCGCAGCAGTCCGGGAAGAACGATTCGTTCTGGCACACGGACTTCGACGCGATGTGGTCGAAGTCGACTCTGCGGCGCCTGCACAAGGTCGTGCCCATGTCCGCCGAGCTGGTGCAGCTCTCCAGGGCCGACGACGCCGGCGACGCCGGGCAGGCGCAGGTGCTCCACGCGCCGGACGAGGACGCTCAGGCGCTCGCCGACGCCAAGGCGGCCCACGCGGCGGCTGAGGGCTCGCAGGAGCCGCAGCGGGTCGCGACGCTGCCCCGTAAGCGAGTGCAGCCGAAGCGGCCCGGCAGTCGCAGGGCCCGCCGCGGCGGGAAGGGGCGCCGCCGGTGACATGGCACCGGAAGCCGCTCGCTGGGCTCGATCTGGAGACCACGGGGACAGCCCCCGAGGACGACCGGATCGTGACGGCCGCCGTCGTTCGCTACGGCGGCGGCCGGCCCACCGAGACGCGTTCGTGGATCGCCGATCCCGGCGTGCCCATCCAGGCCGGGGCGACGGCAGTGCACGGCTTCACGACCGAGGCGGCCCGCACTGCGGGCCGCCCGGCCGGGGGCGTGGTCGCCGAAGTCGTCGACGCCGTTGCCGCGCTCGTCGACGAGGGGTTGCCGCTGGTCGTGATGAACGCCCCGTTCGACCTGACGATGCTGGAGGCCGAAGCCGAACGGCACCACGTGCGGGGCCTGTTCGCCCGGTCCGTGCCGCTCGTCCTCGACCCGAAGGTGCTCGACAAGCGCGTCGACCGGTACCGCCCGGGCGGGCGCCGGCTGGAAGACCTGTGCCGCCACTACGTCGTGCCGCTCGACGCCGCGCACGACTCCAGCGCCGACGCGCTCGCCGCGTGCGGCGTGACGTGGAAGATCGCCAATCGTCACCGGTGGCTGACGCGCGTCCCGCTGGACGAGCTGCACGAGCAGCAGGCGAGTTGGGCGGCCGATCAGCAGGAGAGCTTGCGCGAGCACTTCGCTTCCACGCCCGGCAAGGAGCACCGGGCGGCGACCGTCCGTACGGACTGGCCGCTGATCCCGCCGATGCGGTCGGGGGTGTGGGCCGGTGAGTGAGCACGTCCTGTACGGCCTGGCCGCCATCGCTGCCGGTGGCGGAACGCTCGCGGCGGCTGCCCGTGCGTGGCCACCGCCGACTGGCCGGCACCGCCTCGGTCCGCGCCCGGTCGGCTTCGAGACCCAACCGCGCTGGGCGCACTGCCCGGCCGAAGGACGGGACACCCCGCACAGCTTCGACGCCGGAGGCGTCCGCCACTGCCGGGTGTGCAAGACCACGACGACGAAGGACAACGACGATGGATGAACCGTTCGGACCGGAGTACGTCCGCCCACGGCAAGAGGACTGCCCGCGCTGCGCATGCTGCACGGCCGATCTGTGCGAGCGGGGCCGGAACAGCGTGATGCGGTGCTGCGGGTTCACCCCGCACGAGCACCGCGAGACGGTGTTCGGCTGCCCGTGCTCGGCGGAGACGACGAAGCGCACCGCGGCGTGGCGGGCCGCGCAGGTGCGGGCGACGCGCCTCGCCTGCGAGAAGCCCGTGGACACTGCCGCCGAGGAGCTGCTGCGCGCCCTGGCCGACGGCCGCGACGTCGACGACGACGGCGCGCTGTTCCCCGGTTTGAAGGTTCGGGGCCTGGCGCAGCTCATCGACCTGCGTCCGGCGGTCACCGAGCTGGGCCGCACGTACCTGGCGGCCCGTGACGACGTGCGCGCCCCGGCGGCCGTGCACGTCGTCGACGTCGACCCGCGCTCGCGTACGGCGCGCGTCGAGGTCGGCGCGTGGCGGGAGGACGAGCCGGTGACAGTCCTCCTGGACCAGGTGACCAGCGACACCGGCTTGGACGCGGAGACGCTGCCCGACCGGTGGCTGGCCGCTGAGGCGAACTGTCACGCGGAAGACGCCGACCGGCTGGTGCTGACCGGGTTCAGCGAGACCGACGAGCTGCCCGACGGCTGGATGGGCGACGAGTCGTGACGGCCGAGCTGAGCGTGCTCGAGGAGGACGCGCCGCCCGGATCCCGGCCGGTGCTGACGGTGACGGTGTACGGGCTCCCGGCGCCGCAGGGCTCGAAGAGCCACAAGGGCAACGGCCGGATGGTGGAGTCGTCCATCCACGTCAAGCCGTGGCGCGAGGCCGTGGTGTGGGCGATGCGTCAGAAGATCGCCCGGCACCGCGGTTGGCGCCCGCTGGACGAGGCGCTGGAAGCCAGCATGGTGTTCTCCTTCAACCGGCCCAAGAGCCACTACGGGACCGGCCGGAACGCCGGGATCCTCAAGCCGTCCGCCCCGGCCCGCCCCGCCGTGATGCCCGACCTGTCGAAGCTCGCGAGGTCGACGGAGGACGCCATCACGACGGCCGGCGGATACAAGGACGATGCGCTGCTGGTCGGCTACCGGCGGCTGGAGAAGCGGTACGTCACCGATCACGGGGCGATCTCCGACGTCCTGGACGTGCAGGGCGCGGTCATCCGCCTGTACCGGGCCGAGCTGGACGGCGAGGTGACGCCATGACCGGTGAGGACACGGCAGCGCTCGACGCGGCTTCGGACTCGGTGAGGCCGGGCACGCCGGCGACTCCAGTGCACACGCCGACGCCCCGGAAGCGCTACGGGTCGCTGGAGGAGATGTTCGCCGCCCAGACGATCGAGGTCGAGGGCGGTCACCTGCACTGGACCGGCGCGACCGGCGCCCGGGGGACGCCGGTCGTCGCGCACCAGAGCCAGGTCGACACCGCGTACCGGCTGTCGTTCCGCTGGCATCACGGCCGTGCCCCGGAGGGCAACGTGCGGCCGACGTGCAGTTACCCGTGCTGCGTCGCTGGTGGGCACCTCGCCGACCGCGTCATGCGCGAGGGAGGGCTCGCGTGATGTTTCCCGGCTCGACGTGGCACCGCGGCATCGACCTGATTGCGGTCGAGCGGGCCGTGCGGAGCTGGGGACTGTGCCCTGAGCTCACCGAGGACGAACAGCGGTACGCGTGCCGGGAGATGACCGAGGCGGGCATGTCGGCGGCCGTGATCGCCGAACGCCTCGGGATCGCCGACCGGACCGTGACCCGCTGGCGTGAAGCGGAGGGCGGAGGCGCGTGATGTGGCTCGAACTTCTCCTGACGTACGGGGCGGCCGTCGACGCGATGGTGCGCACCGCCGACGTGTGGGGGCCGGTGCTCCTCGGCGCCGGCTCCCTCGGCCGGGGCCTTCGCCGGTCCTCGCGCCGCAGGCGCCGGACACGTCCGGGACACGAGGCGGACAACGAGCCGGACATACGGGGGCTGGCATCACGCACAAGGGGGGTGACCTGGCCGGACACGCGCACGGACGTGTCCGGACACCGCACGATGAGTAAGGAGCTGCTGACGATGGCGCGACCGAGCCGCTACGCCCCTGACAACCTTCCCCGCCCGCGTCACTGGACCCAGGACGCCGCCTGTGCGGGCGAGAAGACCGCCGTGTTCTTCCCGGCGGGCACGACCGGAACACCGATCGAGATTGACGTGCAGTACGCCAAGACGTTCTGCGACCGGTGCCCGGTGCGCGGCCAATGCCTCGCGCACGCCCTGACGTTCCGCGAGGACCACGGCGTGTGGGGCGGTCTCGACGAGAACGAGCGCGCCGAGATGATCCGCCAGGCCCGCCTGGAAGCCGAGCGGCGGCGCCGCAGGGAACGCGAGGAGCAGGCCCGTGCCGGCGCGGCAGCGTAAGCCATCGGCGCCGCAACCGACGCTGCCTGCGGACGGGTTGCTGGTGTGGTCCTCGTCCGAGCACTGGCACCAGCAGGCGAAGCCGTGCCGCTACTGCGGGCAGCCGACGAACCTGCGGGACTCGCAGCGGTCCCCGGCGCACAAGGTGTGCGCCGAGTCCGCGTTGGTCGAGCAGCAGCAGGACGCGGCAGCCACGTACCGGACGCAGGGAGAGCTGTAGCCGTGCTGAGCCCGGGTCTGCTGACTCACCTGGTGCGGGAGGCCGGTGACGCCGCCCGCGCCGGGGACGTCGACGACGTCGCTGCGACGGTCGGTGAACTCACCGCACGCGGCGACCTGCTCGACGTGCTCTCCGCGTGCCAGGAGTTCGCGTGCACCGCGGTACGTGCCCTGCTCGCCCTGTACGGGCCGCCCAACGCGGCCCAGGGCGAGGCGTGGGTGCTGGACGACCTCGGCGATGCCGAGGGGCAGCCGGAGCGGTTGTTCGCCGCCCGGCTGGTGACCGCTCACGCCAACGGCGACCAGGACGCGGTCACCGCCCTGGTCGTGGCTGCCTGCCGGGCGGCTCGGTGTGAACGGTCGGGCTCCCTGCGGGAGCTGGTGACCTACGCGGCCGGCCTCAATGCCCGCGCCGCACAGAAGGATCAACACGAGAGGGATGAAGGATGACCACCGACCCGACGGTGCAGCGCAAGACGCGCCAGGACACCGAGTACAGGCCCCGGCTGCGGGGCGACGACCGCGAGGCGATGCGGAAGACCCTCAAGAAGAAGTACGACGCGGGCGCCTCGATCCGGGAGCTGCTGGCCGAGTACGGCCTGTCGTACGGGCTGACGCGGGTGCTGCTCCTCGAAGCGGGCGTCACGCTGCGGTCCCGCCGGGGCGGCCGGAAGACCCGCCCGTGAACGGCGCGGACCGTGCTGTGCGCACGGCGGTGACGGTCGGGATCGTGCTCGTGCTACTGCTCGTCGCGGCCCTGGTGGTCGACGCGGTCGACGACAGCGGAGAGGGCGACAGCGGCGGCGGGCCGTGCGGCTGGTTCGCGCTGGCCGCCGCCCAGGCCCCGGCGACGTCCAAGCCGGTCAAGCCGGTCAAGCCGGTCGTGCCTGCACAGCCGGCGAAGACGGCGGCACCGTCGCGCCCCGGCGTGGCGAAGACCCCGACACCGCAGGCGACCGGCCCCACGCCCACCACGGCGCCCACGAAGAAGCACAAGCCCCGGCACGGCGTCGACGTCGACCTGTGCGACTGACCGCGGCGCTCCCTGGCCGCGCCGTCCCCGCTGTTGCGGGACGGCGTGGCCCCAACTCCCGCCGATACAAGAGGAGAAGCCCATGCAGTGCCCGCGATGCCGCAGACCGGTGCTGTGGACCACCACCGAGGCAGGGAAGCGCCTGGCCGTCGACACCGAACCGGACGTCGACGGGAACACCGCGGTCTACCGGAACGGGACGGGCACATGGGTCTCTCGCCGCCCGACGGACGAACTGCCCGTCATGGCCTGGGAGAAGCTGCACAAGCCGCACGTGGCGACGTGCCCAGGCCCGATACCGAGGCACGGCCGGCCTGCCCCTGTCGTCCTGCCGCCCGGCGTCGTGGACATGTCCGCGTACCGGCGCAAGGCCCGGGGCCGTCCGTGAGTAGCCGGTCAGCCCTCGCCGAGAGCCTGCTTGGCGCGCTCGTAGAACTCGGGTGTGACGAGGCAGATACGCCGGCGTCCGCGCACGGTGAGCGCGGTCACCAGGTCCCGCTCGCGAGCGTCCTCGATCAACGTCGTGAGCTGGGCGCGAGCGTCCGTGAGCGGCAAGTCCTGGACCCCGTCGGGGGCGAGTACGGGCTTTTGAGCAGCGCGCTTCGGTGTCTGAGCAGCGGTCATGGCCAAAGTGTAACCGCTGGCCAATCTGGCGAATATGGTCACTCTTGCCAAAGATTAAAGTTGCACCCATAGTGATCACACGGCCACGCGTGACGCGAGGTCAGTTCTCTCCGTCCCCCCACCGCCTACCACCCGATCTTGAGAGGCGCGATGAGCACAGCCGAGCACAAGCAGGCACCACGCACCGCATGGATCAACGCCATGCGGGCCGAGGTGCTGCGCGTGGGGAAGCGGATTCCCGAGGTGGCTCGCGTCGTTCACGTGGGCGTCTGGATCGCCACGTACGCCGACGCCGACGGCTCCAACGCCTTCCCCGGCCGGGACACCCTCGCCACCCTCGCGGGCTGCTCGCAGGAGAGCGTCACGCGCTCCGTGAAGGTGCTGATGGGCGTGGGCGCACTGGCGCGGAAGCGACGGCCGAATGCCTCGTCGATGTACCAGCTCGCACCGATCGCGCTCCTGCCCGGCGGACTGCCGTGGGAGGAGCACATGCACCACTACACCGACACCCGGCAGCGGAAGGCCCACGCGAAGAAGAAGGCCGAGGATGCCCGGACAGCGTCCATGGACGCTGTCCGCAACGAGGACGAGAACGAGGCGGACAGCGTCCATGGACGCGGTCCGGACAGCGTCCATGGCGGGGGTTCCGAAGCTCCCGACGAAGACCCGGACAGCGTCCATGGACGCCCCCGGAAAGCGTCCATGGACGCGGTCCGGACAGCGTCCATGGCGGGGGTCTACAAAGACTCCTCTACCTCCGGTAGAGACCCACGCAGAGACAAAGAACTGGCTGAGGACTCACCGCAACCACAGCAGCGCGCGGGCGCGCGGAGCGAAGACGACGATTCCCCCAGCCAGCCCGAGACCGCTGCGGCTGCGCCGCAGGCGCCGGAGGCCCGCCGCTGCCCGCGCTGCGAGACCGGCACGATCGTGCGGCCCGACCGCGAGGTCTGCGGCGGCTGCGTCCGTGACGACACCCAGAAGCCCGTGCAGGGCGCGTTCCTGCTCTCGCTGACTGGCGGTGGCCAGGGAACCCCCAGGAAGCCCGTGGAGCGCGTCCAGCGACCCGTTGAGGACCCCACGGCCCCGCTGCGGGTTTGCGGCTGCGGACGTGAGCACCGGCTGCGGGACTCCGGCCGGTGTCCCGACTGCCTCGTGGCAGCCGAGGAAGAGCGGCGTGCCCTGGAAGCGGTGAGCAACGGGTGAACCCCGACTACCTGCCCGCGATCGGACAGGCGTTGCGGAACATCGCCGCGTTCGCCTCCCGGAACGACGTGCACGACGCGACGCTCGCGGAGCTGGAGGACGAGCTTCACCGCGCGCACCAGCTCGTGAAGCAGGCACAGGGCAAGCGCGTCCCGGCGAACCGGTGCACGCGGCACCCCGGCGGCCCCGTCGACGAGGCGGCCGAGAACGGGTGCCTGCTGTGCGGCACCGCGGCCCGCCGGCCCGCCCAGCCGATGCCGGAGGGCGTCGAGCCCGGCGAGGTACTGCGGTTCCTCGAGGAGCACGGCCACGACGAGGCGACCGACCGATACGGCGGCCGGGCTGTGACCCGCGCGCTGGCCATAGCCAGCCGCCACCCCTCGAACCCGCGGCCTGGCCCACCGGCCTTGCCGTACGAACCGGAAGGAGAACCCCTGTCGTGATGCTGCCGCCGAGTCTGGTGTCGAGCTACCCGTACGACGACCGCTGGGAAGGCCACGAGATCAAGCGCGACGAGACACACCGCGTGCTGTGGATCTGGCACGGCTCCAACATCCGCGTGATCTGCGTACCGCACGGCGAAGAAGGCGCGTGGGGCTACGACTACGCGTGGTGCCACCCCCGCGACCCGAAGCAGGTTGAGGACGCGATCGAGGCGTGGGACATGGCCACGCAGGACGAGCCGGACGGCTGGCACAAGCGGCCCACCGCCGTCGTCCGCCAGGCACCGCGGCGCGACGAGCTGCCGGAGCACAACCGGCTGCGCTGCCGCCACGGCAGCTACGTCCACGCCGGATGCCGAACGATCAACTGCCCCGACACCGGCGGCCGGATGGCCCGACTGCTGATCCCCGAAGGAGAGCCCACCCGATGACCACCACGGCCAGCAGCACGCCGAAGCCGCGCGGCGAGTGCCCGAAGTGCTCGCCCCGCACGTTTCCGCTCACCCGCAAGGGCCTGATCCGCTGGCACTACGGCATGACGGCGGCTGGGTTCTCGACCGGCGCCCGCTGCGACGGCGTCGGCGAGAAGCCGTTCGTCCCGGCCGGCGCCTGATGGCCTCCCGGACGCCGCGAGGCGCGTACACCGGGAGCCCCTGCCGGTCGTGCCGCAGGCCGAAGCCGTCCCGCCTGTATCTGTGCGCGGGCTGCTGGTTCCAGATCCCTGCCGCCGCACGCCGCGCGCTCAGCGAACGCGGCGACCGCGCACGGGCCATCGCCCGCCTGCGCCAACTCCACGACCACATCGACGCCGAGCAGCCGCTCGGAGACCTGGAGATCACCGCATGACCACATACGGCGTGCCCGCCCTGACCCGCGGCGAGGTCACCCCGGCCCGCGACAGCGACCCGCGGCCGGCGAACTGCCCGAGCTGCCCGACGTCCGGCCCCGTCGACCACTGGCCCTCGTCCCTGTGCCAGTCCAGCTTCCGCCGCGACGACATCGGCACCGAGCGGCTGTTCCGCGTCCACTGCACCTGTGCCCGCTGCTTCTGACCTGCTGGCCCGGCCCGCCCGGCACAGGGTGGCCGCTCCCGCTCGAACCGGGAGCAGCCACCCCGCCGCCGGATCACCCCGCCCCACACGCAGGAGGCACCTACCGATGCCCGCCCCGGACCCCAACATCATTTGCAACGCTGTCGCGCACGGCGTCGCCGGTAACCACACCACCGGCCTGACGCTGCTCCAGCCGATCGTCGACGAAGGCCCTGCCTCGACGTACGCAGTCCTCGGCTCTCTCGCCGAGACCGCCGTGTTCAGCGTCCGCCGCGACCACGGTCCCGACTGCGCGTTCGGAATCCTGGTCGAGGCTCCCGACGGCAGCGAGGCTTCCACCGACGACCTGCCGCCCGTCGCGCGGTTCGCCGTCAGGTTCATCACCGCGTGGGCCAACCGCGACCAGGAGACCACGCACGCCCTGTTCAAGGTCCTCGCCGAGCACGGAGACCGGCCCGGCTGCCGCGACATCGGCGACGCCGTCAGCGCCATGTACGGCCTCGCCGTCGCCGCCGCCACCGAGATTGCCGCCCAGCAGCGCGCCCGCCCCGACGCCGGCGATCCGGCATGAGCGCCGACCCACAGCACGACCAGGAGGACATCGTCATGACCGACACCGCCCCGCCCACCGAGGCCCCCCAGCCGCCGACCGGCCCCGACGCGGCGACCCGCCTGCACTACACCGACCCGCGCGTCTCCGCCCTCTCCAAGGCCGCCTACGGCGCGAGCGACGACACCGGGCGCCCGTGGGAAGCGCTGGACTGGCACGAGCAGCACGCATGGCGCACCGCGGGCCGCGACTGGCTCCGCGCCGCCGTGGCGATCGGCCTGCTGCCCCTCGTCGTCCCCTCGACCGGGCAGGCCCTCGCCGCCGTACCCCTCGACGTCCAGCCCGGTGACGGTCGGCCCCGTACCGGCAGCCGAGGCCGCGCGCAGGCGTTCCGCGACGCGGCGCTCGCCATCGGCCCCGAAGTGTTCGGCTGGGGCGGCCCCGACCACGCCGACGCGTGGGGCGAGGCGCAGAAGCGGCTCCGCGAGATCGCCGCCGAGGAGGACGCGGACCAGGCGGGCATCCTCGACCACCCCGACGCGATGGCCGCCGCCCTCGTCCGTATCCAGGCGTGGGCCGACCAGCTCGACGACCAGGTGCAGCGCAAGCAGCACGACCGCACTGCCCGGCACCCGATCGCGGTCATGGTGGGCCTCCTCCTCGACCCGAGCGACAACGGCGAGGACCCGCTGTGACCGTCCTCCTGGCCGCCGCCGTCGCGGCCGTCGGGTACGCGGCAGGCAGTGCGCACCTGATCGGCCGTGCCGCCGCGTGGGCGGGCAGCTTCCGCGCCCGCCGTCACGGCCTCCGCCTGGACCGCGCCGAACAGACCCTCAGCACACCCGTTCCTACCTACCGCCCGACGTGGGCACGACGCCGGACCGGGGGTCTGTGAAGGCCCTACCATCCCCCGTCACCCGCGCGGGCGCGGCGGTGCTCGCGCGGATCCACCAGACCCGACCCGAAGGGCACGACCCCATGAACCACGACACCAGCGACGCGATCCGGAATCCGCTCCCGGACGAAGCCACCGAAGAGCAGCCCGGCAGCGAACTGCCGCCGTACACCGGCGAACTGACCATCTGCATCAAGTGCTCCAACACGGAAGCGTTCACCACTTTCCGGCCGGCGTCGGAGCGCGGCATGTGGGAGTACAACGGCCGCACCATGATGCGCGGTCCGCTCCCCGAGCATCTCGAACGGACCTGCCAGCGCTGCGACTTCCAGTGGGACGAGGCCCTGCGGCCCGCCGACGGCGTCCGCCCCCTCGACGTCGCCGAGCTGGCGTACGTGCTCACGCAGTGCGCCCCGTACCCGCTCGGCCGCGAAGCTGCCGAGTACACCGCGGTCCGCCTTCTGGGCGCGGCGCACATCCTGCTGCGCCCCGAACACCCGCTGTGGAACCAGCCACCCGCCCCGCCGGTCCACGAACAGGTCGCCGCGCACACCGACCCGAATCACATGGGTGTCGTTCCGATGGCGCCCGTGCCCGACCCCGAGCCGACGCAACCGGAGACGGCCCCGGTCGGGCTGGGCACACACCCGGTCGGCAGCGAGCAGTGACCCGCCCCGGGCACCGTCCGGACAACCCGGACAACGTCGTTGACGACAATCCGGTCTACGACGACGCCCCCGCCGTGACCGGCGCGGACATCGTCCGGACACGGCCCGAACCTGTCCCGGACAACCCGTCGGACGGCGTCCGGGTCGAGTACCGCGCCACCGTGCCCCGCGGCCTGATCGGCGCCGCCTTCGTGGAAGCGCTCGCCGCGATCGACCAGGCACGCGGCGACCCGTACGGCCCGGCTGCGACCGGCGTCGAGCCGTGCACCGCGAGTTGGGCCGGGTCGGCGGCCGGCCCAGCCTGCTGCTGGCGCGCGGCCAGCCACAACGCGGCAGAGACCGCCGAGCACGGGTTCGTGCTCCACACGGGGATAACGCTCGACGGCGTCCGACACCGCTGGAGCGACAGCGACGACGACGCCCGCCCGCACCGCCCCGGACACCCGCCGGACACGTCCGGACCCGGCGCCCCGACACCCATCACGACCAGCACGGACACCGGCACCCCGGAGGACCCCAGCACATGACCCCGGATACCGCCCGTGCCGCTCTCCTCGTCGCTCAGCGCCTCGTGGCCCGGCACGGCCTCACCGCCCAGCAGGCCCTCGCTGCCGTCGCCCAGGCCGAGCGCGGCGAAAGCGGCGAGCACACCGACCTGGTCCGCACGGAGGCGCACGCCCTCCTCGCCGAGCTCGCCGCCGCCCTCGCCCCGATCCGCGAGGCGTTCCGGCGCATGGCTCCCGCCGTGAAGGCAGCCGGCGCCGCCATGCTCCAGGCGGCCGAACAACTCCGCAGCTCGCCCGCGTCGGCCGGGCGCCGTGACCGGCCCGCCTGGCAGTCGCCGTACGGCCCGCCCGCCCGCCGCCGGTTTCCGTGAGGTGTCCCACCCCGCGAGTGCCCAGCATTGGGCACAACGGTCGTCCCCGGCCCGGAAGTCTGGACCCCGACACCGAAGGAGCCCAACTGTGAACCTCGCACTCGCCCGACGCACCACCGGCCCGGCGTTGCCGGGCGCCCGCACCGGAGCCGCGTATGCCGCCCTGATGGCTGCGCACGAGATCGGCGACTACGTCCTCCAGCGCGACGGCGACGCCGTCGCCAAGGGCCACGACGGGCGTGAAGGCGCCTTCGCCTGCGCACGGCACGTCGCTTCGTACACTGCCGGGCAAGCGCTCGCGCTGCTGGCCGCAGACCGTTACCTGCGCCTCGGCCTGGACTGGCGCCGCGCGGTCGCCGCTCTTGCCCTCTCTGCCGGGACGCACTACGCCATCGACCGCTGCGCCGGACACTGGCCTGAGACCGCCGAGGAGGGCGCCCCGCTCATCGTCCGCGCCGCGCACAAGGCGGGTAAGGGCACCTGGCTCTCCCGCGACCCCGCGGCCGGCCCCCTCCTCGACCAGGCGTTGCACCGCGCCGTGATCGGCGTCGCCGCCGTCGTCGCCGCCGGACGCTGATATCCCCCGCTACCAGCGCGGACATCGTCCGGACAGGACACGTGGACAGTGTCCGGACGCAACTCGGCCCCCTTCCCAGCAGATACCGGGGAGGGGGCCGAACGGTGCATCAGCCGCGACGCTCTGCGCAGCTCGGTGTCACTCCACGTCGTACTCGGCGGAGCACGAGCGGCCGGGACCGATGAAGTCGATGGCGAACTCCGTCGGATCGCCGTCCGCGTCCCAGTAGTGATTGATGATGGCCAGCGCCTCGGAACCTGCGGGCACGCCCAGGTGCTCGGCGACGTCGGCCGGCACCGGCCGCTGCTCGTAGGTGTCGCGTCGGCGTGCGACGCGGCGGCCGGTCGCCTCCTCGACCAGCCCGAACGTCAGCCGTGGCAGCGGGGCGGGTTCGAGGAAGGCCGGTGCGGCGTCCACGACCGCACCGGTCACCCACGTTGCCGACACAGTGACCACGCCCCCGGCGTCGAGGTAGCGACGGCGGCGCCTCCCCACCTCGGTCCCGAGCTCGACACCGAGCCCGTCGGCGACCTCCTGCGAGGCCGGTTCGCGGTTCAGGTCCAGGATCTCGACGCGCTCGCCGTCGCCGACCGTCGGCCGCGCCCCGAGCATCCGACCGAGCCGGTTGGTACCCACGGTGATCGGCTTCGGCTTCCGCACGAACGTGCCGATGCCCGGCTTCGTCTCCGCGTAGCCCTGGGCGCGCAGCACGCCCGGCACCCGCGCAGCCGTGGCCGAGCTGACGCCCTTGTCCCGGACGATGTCCCGCGCGGACGGGATGGCGTCGCCCGGCTCCAGTTCCCCGCTCCTGATCTTGTCGATGATCTCTTCGGCGATCTGCCGGTAAGGCGGCAGTCCTCGCTCGGATGGCATCCAAGCCTCCAAAGTGTTCTGCGTAACCCGGTGTTACTGGGTTGACACCCGACGGTGTCTTAAGACACCTTAGGGGCTGTCCGGTCCGCATGACAGATCGGATTCACGCCCGAGGGGAAACGGCGGCGCCGGAAGGCCACTACCGCCCGGCGTCGCCACCCCCGGCAGCACCAAACCCCCGGCAGGCGGTCGCACGCCTTCGCCGGGGGTTCAGGAATCCCAACCGTCCTAGTCGCAGGAGATGGGAACCGTGGACGCTACCAATATCAAGGCTCTGGCCATCCTGGGCGCCGGTGACATGTCGAAGGACGAGGACCGCGAGGAGTTGTCCGACAGGGTCGGCGACGCCAACCGGCAGAGCAGCGGTGGCGGGAGCGGGAAGTAATCGCCCCGGCGCGGATACCGACGGCCCTCGTCCCGGATCTTCCGGGGCGGGGGCCGCGCTGTGTCCGCACGCAGCGGCTACGCTCGCTGGTCAGCGGCCGGGCGGCTGTCCACGGCGCCCGGCCGCGTCTCGATAAACGGCCGGTGAACGAGCAGGTCAACCGCCGTCATCGGCCTTCTTCTCCAGGTCCGTCCTGGCGCCCGGGGTCAACTTCCTGTCCCGGAAGTACGCCTCGACGGCCGGCCACAGCCACAACCGCAGCCGCCCCCGCGTGTAGACCGGATCCGGGAACGCGTCAGTCCCCGCGAGCTGCCGGATGCGGGCCGTCGTCAACTTCCGCAGCCCGGCCGCCTCCAGGCGGTCGGGCATCTCGGGAATCGACACGAGCACCGGCTGCTCCTGCGCATGCGGCACCCCTTCGGGGGAGTCGGACATACCGTCATCCTCTCACAACCTACTTGCGCTAACTGCGAAAGTAGGTGGTAGCCTTCCGAAACATCAACACAAAGCCCCGGCCGCGCGGTCGCACGCAAGGCCGGGGCTGCTGAAAGCGGCGGCCCGGTAGTCGCATACCGGGCCGCCTTCAACCCTGGCGCCGTGGTCGCACACGGTGCCGGGAACGCCGCACACCTGCCACTACAGGAGTCGACGCAGTGCATCACTCTACTGATCTGAAACCGGCTGATGGCAGTACCGCCGACAGCCCCACCTTCGCCGAGAAGGCCGCCCGCGTCCTGAACCAGGTCGCCGCCCACTTCACGGCCATCCGCCCCACCGAGCTCCTGGAGCCCGACGCGCTCCTGGTCAGCATCGGCGCCGAGTCGTACAACGTGTGCGGCCGGAGTCTGGGCAGCGATTCCGCTCACGTCTCCCGCACCGCACTGTCCGCCGCCCCCGAGCGGCCCGACGGCATCACCCGAGGCGAGTACGCGCTGCACCTGCGCCGCGCGATCGGCGTCGAGTTCGCCGAGCCCGCCCTGACAGGCGGTGTCCGCTGATGAGCGGCAACCCCAGTGGCGAGACCGCCGCCGCCCTGATCGCCCAGGCCGGGCAGGTCTACGTGCCCCCGGCCGTGCGCGAGTCCGCCGCAGCCGACGCCGACCGCAACGCCCGCGCGGGCGGCTCCGAGTCGGCCGGCGCCGAGGGAGGCCAGAACCCGTGAGCCGCCTCCCCAGCGGATTCCCGATCCGCGACCCCGACCGCGCCGACGAGCGGCAGGTCACCGACTACGACCCGAACCGAGGCGGCTGGTACCCGCCCGAGACTCCCGCCCCGGAGCCCTCCGACCCGCCGAAGTAGCGGCCGGAGAGCACGGCGCAGGGGACCGGCTGCCCCACGCGGCGGCCCGCACGACCGGCCGGACCCGCCACCCCCGAGGCGGGTCCGGCCTTCCCCCGTATCGCCACCCCCGAAAGGCAGCCCGATGCCCGAGACCCCCGACGCGCCGGCGTACCAGGAGCCCGGCGTGAAGTACCGCCGGGTGAAGAAGTTCCGGCAGGTCGTCACCGTCATCGACGGGCGCGAGTCCACCCACGAGGAGGCGTACTACGTCGAAGAGCCCGTGCCGCCGAAGGACTGGGAGACCGCCGTCCTGCGCGGGATCATCGGCCTCGCCACCTTCCTCACGGTCGCCGCGTTCATCGGCACCTCCGCCAGCGTCGGCGGTCTCCTCTCGGAGCTGCTGCACCCCTTCGTCGCCTACCTGATCGGCCTCGTCTTCACCGCGAGCTGGCTCGGCTGCCTCGGCCTTGAGTGGCTGGACGGCCGGATCGACCCCGACCGCGCCCGCCCCGCCCGCACCGCCGGATGGGTCGCCCTCGCCATCGGCATGGGGTCGGTCTTCGTCTACGGCTACAGCAACGACCTGCCGTGGGTTGGCGCCGTCGGCGCCTGCATCGACCTGCTGAGCAAGGGCTTCTGGGCGCTGCTGCTGCGCCGAACCCAGGTGCACCTGAACAAGGGCGTCGCGAACTGGGTCGTCGAGCAGGAGCAGGAGGCAGCCGGCCGTGCCCTGGTCGGCGAGCGGCTGCGCAGGCTCTACCGCGGCGAGGCGTACCGGCGTGCGGTCGGCGGCCGGGAGTACCAGACCGCGCAGTCCCTCATGACTGCCCCGACCGCCGCCCTGACCGCCCCGGCGCAGCCCGGACAGCGTCCGGACGCGTCCGGGACGGTGTCCGGACAGGCCCCGGCTGAGCCCGCTCCGGAGCCTGCTCTACCCGTCCCGACCACCCCGGCCCCGGCCGCGTCCGGACAGCCGTCCGGGACTGTGCCCGCGCAGGCCAGCACCCCGCCCGTACCGCCCGTGCCTCCCGTGCCCGGACAGGGCACGGACACCGGCACGTCCGGCGGCGACCAGGACAACGGTGGCAACGGCGTCGTGCGGCCCATCAACGAGTCGATCGCGTCGACCATCCGCACCGCCCTCCAGGCCGACCCGAAGATCAGCGACCCGGACCTCACCGAGGAAGTCATCGCGGTCCACGGCCGCCCCGGCACCGAGCTGGAGCTGTTCAAGCTCAGCGAGACCGTGCGCCGCACCCGCAGCCGGATCGAGAACCCCAAGCCGAAGAAGAAGAGGGTGTCGTGAGCATCGGCACGATCCTGCTGGCCGCCGCCGTACTCGCCTGGCTCGTCTGGGGTCGCCGCCCCAGCCGCGCCGGGCGGTCGGCGGCGGCCCGCGCCCGCCAGCTCCGCACGCCGCTCGTGCGGCTCGCCGAGCTGGCCGGCGTCCAGACCGTGCGCGGCCGTCAGGCCGCCCAGTTCGCCGCCGGTGCCGTAGGCGAGCGACGCACCGGCCGCCTGCTGGTCGTCCTGCGCCTCCTCGGCTGGACCGTCCTGCATGACCTCGCGCTGCCCACCGGCCGCGCGAACGTCGATCACCTTGTGGTGTCGCCCCGGGGTGTGCCCGTCGTCGTCGACTCCAAGCGGTGGGACGCCCGGTACCGCGTACGCGCCGTCGGCGGCCGGCTCCTCCACGGTGACCTCGACGTCACCGACCGGCTGCGCGGCCTGCGCCACGAGGCCGAGACCGTCAGCCGCGTGCTGGGCGTGCCGGTGATCTCTCTCGTCGTCATGCACGGCGCCCCCGTCGACGGCGGCGCGCTCATCTTCGACGGCATCCGCGTCGTGCCCGCGCAGAGCGCCGTGCCCGTGCTGCGCGGCATCGCCCGGCGCTACCGCGGCCACGGCCGCGACCTCGGCCGCCGAGCCGCCCGCGCCCTCAAGCCGTACGGAAGGAACTGACCGATGGACCTCCGGCCCCGCTCGATCCTCGGCCACCTCAGCACCCTCGCCGACCGCATCGACCCCGACCACGCCCCCGAGGACGACGACGCCGGCACCTCGGGCACCGTCCCGGACACGGCGGACACCGACCCGACCAGCACGGGCACCGGTCCGGGCGCCTCGCGGCTACCGGACTGGTGGATGCTCAACAAGCCGCACCTCGGCGAGGACGGCGCCACCAAGGACGGTGGGGGAGAGGCCACCCCTGGGCAGCCGTGCGAGCACCCCAACCCGCACGCGGTCCACGCCCGCCCCACCGGCGAACTCGTCGCCTACTGGTGCGCCGAATGCGAGACGCAGCTCGAAGTCCCTGAGCCGCAAGACGGCGACGACGAGGAGGCGGAAGACGGCGACACGGTGCCGTCGAGGATCCGCAAGCAGTGGCGCGGCAAGGGCTCCGGCTCCCGGATCTACCGACGCCCCGCCTACCTCGACAACCGGCCGGCCCCGAAGCAGTCCCTCATCCAGTGGTACGTCGGCATGGACACCCCGACGCGCTGGCTCCTCTACAACGGGGCCGCGCTCGGCATCGGCTTCTACTTCGGCATCCCGCAGTTCTTCACGTCCGAGACCGCGTACCTGGTGCACACCTACGGCTCGTGGACCGACTGGCACGTCTTCCTCTGGTACGGCGTCGCCGTCGCCATCTGGTCGCTCGACCACCGCACCCGGAGCTGGTTCCCGCTGTTCGCGCTCGCCGGACGTATCCCGCTGATCTCCATGGTCGTCGGCTCCCTCCTGTACGGCTCCACCGGCCTCGTGCTGTAGCCCACCCCGCCACCACACCCCAAGGAACCCGCATGAACAGCCTGCTCGGCACGCTCGGCCCCTTCGGTCTCGCCTTCGTCCTCACCGTCGTTCTGATCGTCGGCACGGCCGGCGGCGGCAAGATCAAGTCCCTGAGCTGGGGATGGGCGCTGATCCTGTCCGTTCTCGCCGGAGCGTCCTACGCCGCGTCCGGCTGGCCCTTCTCCCTGGTGAAGGGCGTCGTCAAAGACGTGCTGGGGCTTGCCGAGGGCGTGTTCCCCGGCCTGACGCTCCCCGCGATCGGCCTGTCCATGATCGCGATCATCATGTGGAAGAAGCTCAGCCTGCGCGGCGTCGTCATGATGGGCATCCCGTTCTTCTACATCGCGTCCAGCGCCGACGGCGGTCTCGGCATCCTCGCCGACAAGATCGCCCTGGCCGCTCAGCAGATTGCGGCCTGATGAGCAGCGCCGCGCACCTGTACCCGGTCCCCGACCCCGAGCCCGACGACGAGGCGGCGGGGGAGTGGGGCATGCCCGTGCCCGTAGCCGTGCCGGTGGCGCCGCTGCCCACCGAGCCCGAGCCGGACCTCGTCGACGTCGACGACGAGGACCAGGGCGACGTCGACGAGGGCCAGGAGGACGAGGAGCCCACGCCACGGCTGCGGTCCTTCACCCTCCCCGAACTGCGGCCGTACTACGACGTACGGCCGCTCAAGGAGCTGGGACCGCTCGCCGTGGCCGCTGGCCGCGTCGGCGGCCCCCCGCTGCTGCGCGGCCTCGCCAGGGCCGGGCACGGCGCAATCGTCGGCGTGCTGTGCCTGCTGCGCGGCGGGCGGCTGCTCCTGGTCCTCGTCTACGCGTGGCTGACCGGCAGCATCGGCAAGGGCGGCGGCATCCCCGCGCGCCTCGGTATCGCGGCCGGCCTCGGCTACGTCCTGGCCACCGCACCCGCCCAGCACCCGGCTGCTCCGTACGGCATGGCCGCCGCTTTCCTGCTGCTCCTCGTCGCCGCCGGAACCGGCCGAATTCCCGAGCCAGGCGCCAAGAAGAAGAAGGGCAAGAAGGCGGGGGAGAAGGCGGGGGATAAGGACCCGAAGAATGAGAAGGCAGGGGAGAAGCCCAAGGAAGGCGACGCCCCCGAAGAGGCCCCCGCAAATGGGGAGAAGGTCGAGAAGGAGAAGCCGAAGGACGCCCCCCGTGGCGGGCTCCTCGGCCGCCTCCAGCGGCTCGGGAAGGGTCGCGAGGAGATCCCCGCGGTCGACCTCGCGAAGGCCCCGGCCAGCTCCCCCGACGAGCCCGCCGGCGACGCCCCCGAGGAGTCCCCCGAGACCGCCGAAAAGCCCCCCGCCGGACCCTCCCAGGAGGACGTGATCCGCGCTCTCCACCGGCTCGTTGGAGAGGGCCGGGGAGTGCTCCTCACCACCCTCCGTCAGCACCTCTCCCTGCCCGACACACGGGCCGTCCGGAGGGTGCTCGGGGAGGGCCGCATCACCATCCGGACGGGGGTGCGAGCAGAGGCCGGGAATGGGCCGGGCGTGCACCGCGATGACTTCCCGCCGCTGCCCCCTCGCCAGGACCCTCCCCAGGGGTCCGGTGTTGTTGCAGGTGAGGGCGCCAACGCCAACGCCAACAACGCTGCCAACACCCCCGAAGAGGGGATGGGTGCACCAGGCAACGACTGGACGCCGGAGGAGATCGCGAAGGGCTACCGGTACGTGCAGGACGCCGGGAGAGGCCCGTCCGCGTGGAAAATCGAGCATCATAGGGGGTGATCTGAATGGAGGGGGTCGCGATGTACCGCTACCGGTGCACCCAGTGCCGCACCACGTCGCCGCCTGCGCTCACCCGTAGCGCGCTCGCGCAGGAGCGCCAGAGCCACCGCGTCCTCAAGCACGGCGGTCACATCCCTGACGGGGAACAGATCGTCAAGCCCGAGCGGTTCAGCTTCTTCGACCTGCCGCGCGAACAGAAGATCGCCGGAACGCTGATGATCGCCGCGCTCGTCGTCGCCTTCCTGTTCCGCACGCTGTAGCCGCAGGCCGCACCCCGACCGTGCGACACCGAGGCCCGCCACCGAATACCGGTGGCGGGCCTCGTCTATTTACCGGCGAATTCGACCAATCAATTCGGGAATTCACGGATATTAGAAAGTGAATTCGGAAAGAATGGAATGGAAGTTAATTCCACCCGAACGGAATGCGAGTACGCCATGAGCCGCGAGGTGAAGACCCCCACCGAGCACCCGGCTGTCCACCAGATCGCGAGCCTGATCTCCGACATGCTTGCCCGGTCCGGGGAGCTGATCCCCGGGCCGGCCTCCGAGCTGGTTCACGAGATGTGGGAGCTGGAGCCCGGCCAGGACGGCACGCGCAAGCTCCGCGTGACGACCGGCTTCGGCGGGGAGATGGTCACCGTCGACATCGCCCTGGGCTTCACGGTCACCGCGGGCGAGCCGGACATGTGACCGTCCCCGGGTACAGCGAAGGGCCGCGCACGAACCCGTGCGCGGCCCTTCCGCGTGCTGTGGCCCTGCGGCGTCAGTCCTTGAGCGGGCGCACGGTCGGCTTGCGCTTCGGCGGGACCTTGTACTCGCGGGCGATGTGCCGGACGGTCTCCTCCGTGTACGGCACGTGCTCGGCCAGCTTCGCGTGGGACAGGCCGGAGGCGCGGAGTTCATCGGCGATGGCCTTGCGGTAGGCGTGGCGCTTCTCCTCGTACGCCTTCCACGCCTCATCCATCTCGGTCTGGGCGTCGGTGAGCGTCTGGCTCGGCTCGTAGGCGGGCTTGGAGGTCTTCGGGTGATCGGTCATGCCCCCAGCATTCCACAAGCCGACTTTGGCAAACGCGCTGGTGTAGCGGGGGACCTGCAAAAACACCTTTCCCCAACTGGGTTTTCCAAAGTTCACTTGGGGTAGAATTGATGTTGAACCACTCAACATCACCTGAAAGGCCCGAATCGTGACCGAGTCCTACGCCAAGCGCCTGGCCTCCACCTCCCCCCTCGCGTCCGCCGCCTTCACTTTCGGCGGCGCCGTCGCGGACGCCGACCAGGACCGCGCCCAGATGACCGACCTCCGCGCCAGCGCCGACGTCATCGCCGTCCGCACCGACGGAGAAGACGACTTCGACGCCCCGCACCTCGCCGACCCGTTCGCCGCGACGACCCTGTGCGACCGGCGCAAGGCCCGCGAGCTGGACGAGGACCGGGCCGCCCGGATCGCCGACTTCTGCCCCGCCTGCGTCGCGCACGCACGTGACCGCGCCACCTCCCGCGAGGCCGCTCTCGCGGCAGCCGAGGAGGAGGGCGCCAACCCGCCCGAGCCGGTCCGGCCGGCCATCACCAACCCGGCCGTGCACCGCTTCGACTACTCCGCCGAGGCGTACGACGCCACGCAGTCCCGCGACGACATCCGCGACGGTGACGTGCTCGTGATCGTCAGCGAGGGCATCGTCGCCATCCTGAACCGCGCCTGGCCCGCCGCCCTGACCGCCCGGAACGGCGAGCTGCACAAGCTCACCGAGCCCGCGTACGAGATCGAGGGCGGCCGGTACGCGGCCAGCGTCCAGCTCGCCATGGAGCACGCCGCCGCGACCGGCGTCGACCTGGAGCCCCTGCACCAGCCGCAGCCCTTCAAGAAAGGCGAACGGATCGTGTGCGAGGACGGCGGCACCCGCACCGTCGCCGGCGAGATGCGCAGCGGCTCGCACACCTGGGCCGAGACCGCAGAAGGCTCCGCATGGCGCGCTGAGCGCTGCGAGCGCGTCGACACCTCCCGCGTTGACGAGGCGAAAACGGCCGCGCGCCGCTCGGCCGCCGTCCTGCGCGGCCCGGAGGCGCCGACCAGCGAGGAGCACACCGCGGCCGTGCGCGCCCTCGGCGAGGCCCTGCGCTACCTCGCGCAGGCCGACCCGGCGGCGCTGGACGATCTGCACGCGGAAGCCAACCGGCGGATCGCGCTGGAGGTGCCGCGCCTGTGCGTGGTACCCGGCGACATCCTCCACGCGCACGGCGCCCGGCTGACCGTCATGGACACCGGCATCTCCAGCGCCGACGAACCGCAGTGGTGGGTCAAGGTGCACGGCGTCGACGAGGCCGACCGGCGCGGGACCTACCGGGCGCCGTGGACGACCGGCATGGGCGTCGAGTACGCGGCGTGGGACGTCGTCACCGTCGAGCGCATCGCGCCCGCCCTCCCCTGCTGACCGCACCACCCGACACGACGAAGGAGCACGGCATGTATCAGGTCACCATCGAGCACCCCGCCATCGAGGATCGGCAGTTCGACTGCAAGGACGGCGGCGAGCTGCGCACGCTCGTCTACGGCGTGCACCGCGCGCAGAACGAGCCGGTCACCGACGACCGGCAGGCCATCGCAGCGGTCGGCACGGTCCGGACCCAGGCGGACATCGACGGCAAGGGCGTGCTGATCGCGCACGCGGTCACGATCACGGTCGAGCCCGCCGACCCGTGCGCGTACACCTGCGAGGGCCACCCGGACGACGACTCTGTCCTGCTCGGCGGGCCGGAGTTCTGCGACGGGACGTGCAAGCCCCGCCGCCGCTTCGACAACAAGGCGTTGGTGGACCTGGGTATCGCGCTCGACGACGCCGACCTGGACGAGAGCGGCGGGTGCGGTGCGTGCGGCCTGGAGGCCGACCAGATGTGCGCGGACTGCAAGCGGTGCAACTGCGACCGGCACGACCAGTGCAAGCGGCCGGCGGCCGAGCCCGCGGAGTAGCCGCCGGACACGTCCGGACGCCCCGTTCTCCCTGGTGGGAGGGCGGGGCGTCGTGCTGTCCGGACCGGTTGTCCGGGGGCTGTCCGGCCGCGCCGATCTTTGCCGCCTCTTTGCCAACTCGGGTTTCCCAAATGGATTTTCCAAAGTTCACTTGGGTAGGATTTGAATGTCACACCACACCACCAAGTAAGGCGAAAGGGGCACGGCATGAGCGCTCAGGCCACCACCACCGAACCGGCCCGGTGCCTCAAGTGCCGCCGCATCCTGCGCAACGCCAGCCCCGACGGCCTCGGCCCCAAGTGCAGGCGCAAGGTCCGCCGCGCCGCCCGCACCAACCAGGGCGGACACCACGGCTGGCAGGTCGCCAAGGCCGTCGAGCTGCTGGAGCTGGGCGCCGTGATCCCCCTCCGCGCGAACCGGATCTTCCTCGTCGTCTCCGACGACGGCAGCGAGGTCTACCGCACGGCCATCACCGGACAGTGCAACTGCCCGGCCGGCCTGCGCTCCGTCGCTTGCTACCACTCGGCCGCCGCCTCGATGGCCGCCGCCTGATCGCTCGAACCGGAAGGACAGCATCGTGAACGCACACGTGAAGGCCGCGACCCGCGCCCGGCTGCTCGGCAACCTGGTAGGCGGACGCGCCATGCTCCACCCCCAGCGCCGCGCTTTCGAGGCCGCCGCGCGCCACCTCCACGACGCCTCGGCCGCGCTCCTCGACTCCGTCGACGACCCCACCGGGCACCTCGGCGACGACACCGAGGCCGCGCTGACGGCCGCCCGCCGCTGCCTGGCAGCTACCGACGTCCCGGTGATCCTCCTCGCCTACGTGACCGCGCCCGTAACCGGCGACCTGCCCACACTGCCCGCGCTGGACCTGCCGCACTCCACCACCCGCGCACACGCCAACGAGCTGCGCGCCTGGCGCCTGGGCGCCCTGGACCGCATCAACGACCGCAACGACGAGATGGCGATGGCCGCCCTCGACGCGCTGATCGACGTCCACCGCGGCTGGACCGACCTGGTCCGCGCCCTCTACTCCGACGCCGCCTGACCGCCCCCTGGCCAGCGAGAGGACCAGCATGTTCTACGAGACCGTCACCCACCTCGGCGGCACCACCGAGGGCAACGCCACCGAGGCGCACGCCCTGTGGCTCCTCCGCCGGGCTGTGCGCCGCACGTTCGACATCGACCTGACCGCCGACGGCGGGATGCTCATCTCCTGGACCGCACACCGGCAGGTCGGCGAGCAGGTCACCAGCTACCCCCGCTCGATCCAGCTCCGGCCGCACCTGCCCGTCGCGAAGGCCCTGACCGAGGCGACGTGCTACGACCTGCTGCTCATCGACTCCGTGCGCGACGCCAAGTACGACCCCGAGCGGCGCGTGATGACCGGCGGCGTCTGGCGCATCCCGCAGGCCGCGACCGCGAGACTCCGGGCGCGCGGCCTGGTCGTCGTCGACGACCGCAACCGCGTCCAGCAGAGCCTCGCCGCACGGATCGGTCTGTTCGCCATGGACCACCGCACCCGCACCACCGAGCCGGACGGGTACCACTACCCGGCGGGCGGCGGCGCGCGGCGGTACTCGGCCGCGAGCGTCGCCCTCTGCGAGTGCGGGTTCGCCCGCCACGCCGGAGACCGCGACGAGGCCCGACGCCACGTCACCGGCCACCGGCACGAGGTGGGCGGCGACTTCGCCCGCCTCCTCGTCGCCGAGCCCGCCACGGCCTGACCCCCCGCCCGGACACGTCCCGGACAACTCCCGGACGCGTCCGGGCGCCGTGCGGACAGTCGGCCGGACACCCCGCGCCACCTGCCCGGACAGCGTCCGGACACACCGCCACCCGAAGGGAAGACCCAGATGGCCACAGCCCCGCCCACCGCCCGCCCCGGACACGTCTACGTGATCCCCTGCTCCGGGAAGAAGCTCGACCGCGCCGCCCCCGCCCGCGAGCTCTACACCGGCTCGTACTTCCTGACCTGCTGGCGGGCCGCGGCCGTCCTCGCCGGCGACGACGGCCTGGTCCTCGTCCTCAGTGCCCGCCACGGCCTCGTGACCCTCGATCAGGTGCTGGAGCCCTACGACACCCGGTTCGGTGACCGCGACGCAGTGTCGGACCTGCTGCTCGCCGCGCAGGCCCGCAAGCTCGGCATCCAGCACGCCCGCGACGTCACCGTGCTCGCCGGCGCCGCCTACGTGCAGGCCGCCCGCACGGTCTGGCCATACGCGCAGGCGCCACTGTCCGGACTCGGCATCGGCAAGCAGCTCCAGCGCTTGAACGACATGCGCGGTGCGGCCGAGATGGACGAGCTGACGGCCAAGTGCAGTCCGGCGGCCGAGAAGGAGCCGGAGCCGGTTACCGCGCAGCCCGTCGAGTCCGTCGCGGATCGCGGCCCGCTGTACGACGTCCCCGACGACTACAGCCAGCGTGTGCGGACGTTCGCGGTCACGGTCGCCGGACCCCAACGCCACGACGGCGAGAAGCCGTACACCTACGTGGTGAGCGAGCACAGCACCGAGAAGGCATGGGCGAAGGTGCTGGCATGGTTCATGGTCGAACAGGAGACCGTCGACGCGCACGTGGTCGCCGGCGAGTCCTTTGAGGGCGAGCCCGAGGCCGGGTGCGGCTACTTCTGGACCGACCTGCGCAGCGAGTTCGCCCGGCAGGAAGCGCTCGACGACCTCGCCGACCAGGCCACCGAGGCGGTCGACGCGTTCCGCAACGCGACCGCGAGCCTGGTCCGCGACGGCGACGTGATCGCCGACCAGCGCACCGCGTACGACACCGAGCTCGGCGATGCGTCATACGCCGCATGGCCGCTGGTGCTGGAACTGGCCGCGAACGACGGCCGCGACTGAAAACCTGCCTGGGGCCGACAGGCCCCGGCTCACCCGACACCCGAAAGAGAGGCCCGGCATGGGCGCCGTACTCGAACCGACCAAAGCGATGAAGCCCTGGTACGACGTGGAGGTGCGCCGCGAGTCGGCGTACGTGACCGCGAGCGTCTACAACCGCGGCAGCATCCGCATGCTCCTCGACGAGGGCAAGCTGACCGACGAGCACAAGGCCGCCGCGTGGCACATCGCGGACGACTTCACCACGATCGCGCCGAGCCCCCCGCAGGCGCTCGTGGCGGCCCTGGAGCAGATCGTCGAGCACCCGAACTACGAGAAGTGGCGGCAGGAAGCCGCGAGCCACGAGGGCGGCGCGGGCGTCCAGCTCGACGACGGGCGGCTGCTGGTGCGCGCCCCGAACTCGTACCGGTACGGCCCCACGGACGGGTCCACGGCGCTGAGCACCGTGGAGCTGGCCTACGCGGACGTCGCGCCGCTCCTTGTCGACCTGCGGCGGCTGGCCGAAGACTGAGCGGCCGGCGAACACGAGAAGGCGCCCCGCACAGAGATGGTGTGCGGGGCGCCTTCGTGTGCGGCCTGACTGGTCAGGACTCGGGCTTGACGGTACGGCGCGGGCCGGGCTGGCGCGAGTGGCCGGCGGCGATGTCGCTGACGCGCTGCGGCTTGCAGTTGATGCGGGATCCGATCTCCTCGCGGCTGTGGTTCTCGCGGAGGTCGGAGACGACCCGGCCGCGCTGGGCCTTGAGCCAGCGTTGCAGCTCGGGGACGTTCTCCAGCGCGCGTGTGAGGGCCGCGGCCTGGTCGAGGGTGGCTTCCCCGGCGGCGAGGCGGGCGAGGTAGGCGTATGGCTCCGGTAGCTGGCTTTGATCCATAACCGAAGCATAGTGGGTACCCAATAGTTCGGATGATCAAGGCCCCGCGCGTGGTGTTTCCGCAGGTCAACTCACCGATATTCCGTGAATCCCCAGCCCCCCAAACGGGTTTTCCAAAGTGTCCTTGTGGAATGATGTATGTAGATCAACTAATCACCCCAAAGGAGCCCGAAGTGGACGCAGCGACCGCCCTCAAGCGCCTCACCTTCCGTGCCGAGACCGCGTTCGAGGGGGAGGCCAAGGCCCGCCAGCGCCTCACCGAGGCACTGGCCAACCCGCAGGCGCCCCACCTGGACAGCGCCATGGGTGCCGTGCTGACCGAAGCCGGCATCGCGAAGCCCTGGGACCTGTTCATTCGCCGCGTCGAGAAGATCGGCGTGAGCGCCGCCCTCGCCAAGCAGCGCGAGGAAGCGATCGAGCAGCTTCTCCAGTACGGGCACGGGATGAGCACCAGCCTGATCAGCAACGCCAAGACGCACGCCGAGCTGGAGGGCCTGCGGCGGTTCATCACCAGCACCGACAACTTCGCCGACGAGATCGACGAGGAGGCCCCGGCGCCCGCGCCGGAGGCGACCGACATCGAGAAGCGCACCCTGCGGGCCATCAAGGACACCGGCGTGGCGCTCAAGGAGGCCCACGTCCTCGACGGCGGTGTCCGGACCGAGAACCGCGAGGGCACCATCGCCCCCGCCCTGGACCGCGTCCAGTGGGTGATCCGGAAGGGCTGGGCCGTGCTGGACGCCTCCGCCGAGCTGCGCGACGGCCAGGCCGTGACCCTCACCGAGGCCGGCGAAGCCATCCTCGCGGGCTGACCGGCCCGCCACCGGGCGGGGCCGACCGGCCCCGCCCTCCCCTGACACCCGAAAGGAACACAGCCATGCCCGCACGCCAGCCCCTCACCCTCGCCCAGGTCGTTGACCTGGGTGAGGCCACCGGCAAGATCGCCGCGTTCGCCGCGAAAGCCCTGCACCACACGTACCCGCACCTCGAACTTGAGGGCCTGGTCGCCTCGTTCACCCGCGACAGCTCCCTGGAGGTGATCGCGCTCAGCTACCTCGCCGGGATCGACCGCGGCCTCAGCGCAGGCGAAGCGGCCGGCGAAGCGGGCACCGCCCTGATCCGAGCATGGGCGGACGCGCGGCTGACCGCCCGCGCCCGGCTCGACGAACAGGCCGTACGGCCCGACGACGCCTCGACCGAACCGGTCGTCGTGTGCACGTGCGGCACGGCCGTCCACGACAACAGCGAGGCCCGACGGCTTCACGCCGACGCCTGGCACTCCGAGAAGTCGCCGGCGGTGTGGGGGCCGCCGGTCATCCGAGGCCGCGCGGCCACCTGACCGCTGACCCGGGCGGGGCCGACCGGCCACGCCCCGACCAACAACCGAAGGAGGTTCACGGCATGGCGACCGTGACCATCACCCACACCCCGAAGGACGGGACGCTGCTCGACGGCTCCCGGAAGGGCGACGGCGTATTCGACGTCGTCCGGCACCACGGGTTCCGCTCGTTCCGGTCCCTCGGGATGCTCGGCATCCCCCGGTCGCGCAACAAGGACGCGGACACCTGGCGGATCAACCGCGCGAAGACGGCGCTGGAGGAGGCCGGGCACACCGTCACCGTCGAGATCGACAATGACGACGAGCGGTCGTTCTCGGAGGCCGAGGCCGACCGCGTCGAGCGGGCCGGCGACCGCGCCGAGCGGTTCGAGGGCTACGCCGACAACGCGTCGCGGTCCTCCACCGCCCGGCTGGACGCCGCCCACCAACGCTCGGAACGCTTTGAGTTCGGGCAGCCGATCCTCGTCGGCCACCACTCGGAGGGCCGCGCCCGCCGGGACGCGGCGTACATCGACAACAACATGCGCAAGGGCATCGCCGACGGCGAGCGCGCCGGGCACTGGCAGGACCGCGCGGAGACCGCGGCGAAGTACGAGGAGTTCCGGAACAACCCGCAGCGCACTCTGCGGCGGCTGGAGAAGCTGCGGGCCGACCTGCGCTACCACGAGCGGCAGGGGAACGAGCGACAGATGCGGCGCCTGCGGGAGGAGATCGAGCACTGGGAGGCCGTCGTCGAGAAGGCGAAGGACGACGGCGTGAAGCTGTGGGGGCCCGACGACTTCGCGCCCGGCGACTTCGCGGTTGTCCTCGGCTCGTGGCATCAGGTGGCCCGGGTCAACCCCAAGACGCTGTCGATCGCGTGGAACCTGAGGCTCGCGCCGAAGCAGGTGATGAGTCTGGAGGACGCGACGTTCGACGGCGGCCGGGTCGGCACGTTCACCGTCGACTACACGAAAGTGCGCGCTCGCTGCCCGGAGAAGGCGATGGCCGCATTCCGCGCCGAAGGCAAGGTTCCCGGCACCAGGGCGGCCGGTGAGGCGTCGGCGGAGGCCCCGGCCGAGGACATCCGCCGGGAACAGGCGGAGGCGAAGAAGGTCAGGCCGAAGCCGCCGAAGAAGCGCAGCGACCCGAAGATCCCCAAGCGCGTGCAGGTCGAGTGCGAGCTGAGCGCCAGCGAGGCCACGCTGACGTGGCTGACCGGCAACAGCCAGCCGCACCCCGCCCACACGCCGGAGACGATCACCGCCCCGGAGGGGGAGAAGTACCACCGGGCGACCTGGTCGCGAAATCTGATGAAGCAGGTGGGCGAGCTGCTGGCCGAGCGCGGATACGCCCTCACCGGAGAGTGGAAGCCCCGCCGGGGCTGGGCCACGGTCGCCGCGATCGAGCCCGCCCCGGCCAAGGACAGCGAGCCGAAGCAGGAGGAACTGTCGTGATCGACTTCGACGAGCTGGTGGGGATCGGGCGGGACACTCCGGCGTACCACGAGGGCGACGACTGCCTGACCTGCGGCGCGGAGACCGGCGAGTCCTGCACGCTCGACTGCGACGACCGCGGCGGCGAGGCGAGGAAGGCCGTGCGCGAGCAGGTCGCCGGCCTGTCCGGCGAGCAGTTCGAGAAGGTGCTGCGCGCCGCACGGGAGCGCGAGGCCCGGGACGACGAGACGCCGGGGTTCTTCCGGGCCTGGTGGGCGGTCGACGACGAGGCCGCCGCCCGGGGCCTGCCCCGCACCCTGTAGGGCGCTGACCTGCGGAAATTCGCGGATTTTCGCGGATCACCAACTGTACGGGGTATTGGGTACCCAATAGAATTGATCTTGTTCACCCCCCCTCATACCCGAGAGGACAGGCGATGACCGCCACCACCACCGAGACCAGCACCGCGACCGAGCCGAAGAAGGCCGCATCCAAGAAGGCGGTGCCGAAGCCCGCGACCAAGGCGCCCGCGCGCAAGGCCCCGGCGAAGAAGGCCGTTGCGCCCACCAAGGTCTCCAAGCGCCGCGAGGTGATCGCCGAGCAGGCCGAGGCAACCGCGGCCCACGTGCGCACGGTGCTCAAGACGATCCCGATCGACCGGATCGACGCCGACCCGGACCAGCCGCGCAAGCACTTCGACCCGGCGAAGCTGAACGAGCTGGCCGGCTCCATGAAGCGAATCGGCCAACAGCAGCCGGTGAGCGTCCGATACGACGCGGGCACCAAGCGCTACACGCTCATCATGGGCGAGCGGCGGTGGCGGGCCGCGAAGATCGCGGGCCTGACCGAGCTGGACGCCGTCGTGCAGCACGGCATCAAGCAGGGTGACCGCACGATCCGCATGAAGGCCGTCGCGGAGAACGTCGGCCGCGCGGACATGACCGCGATGGAGGAGGCCAACGCCTTCCAGCAGCTCGTCGACGACGGGTACACCATCGACGAAGTCGCCGAGGGTACCGGCAAGTCCGCCGCATACGTCGGCTGGCGCCTGGACCTGCTCAAGCTGTGCCCGACCGCGCAGGAGGCGATGAGCAAGGGCCACCTGCCGCCCGCACTCGCCTGGTACGTCTCGAAGCTGAGCACCGACAACCAGTCGCGGTTCCTGGCGAAGTACCTGCGCGGCGCGTTCTCCACGACCCGAGACGCCGAGGCGTTCGTGAACGCCTGCCGCGCCGAAGAGGACCGGCGGGCCTCGCAGGGCTCGTTCTTCGTCCTGGCCGACGAGACGACGGCCGCCGCGACGCCGGGCGGCGCGCAAGAGCTGCTGCCCGGCGCGCACGACGTCACCGACGAGGAGCGCGAGCGGCTGACCATCGACCGGACGCGGCTGACCAAGCGCGTCGACAAGCTCAGCACGGCCGGCGAAATCCTGTCCGAGCTCATCGCGGCCGACCCCGAGGAACTGGCCGTTCTGCTGGCCGGAGTCGGCGGCGGAGTCGGCGGATACCGCCAGCGCATCGAGCACCTGCGGGACCTGACGACCAAGGCGATCAAGAACCTGCGCGACGCCCAGGCGGTCGCCGCCGTCCGCGCGGGCGCCATCGAGATCAACCCGCAGGCCGCGGCCGACGCCGCCTGACCCATCTCATCCCCGGGCCGGGGGCTCCGAGTACGTGCCCCCGGCCGCTGACCCCTGAGTGGAGGTTGCCATGCAGTTCCCGACCGAAGTGCTGCACGTCCTGACGGACCCGCGCACGATCATCCGTGACGACCAGGTCGGCGTGCCCTTCGAGATCGACCGGCCGACGTACGAGGCGATGAACAAGGTGCTCAAGGACATGGGCGGCCAGTGGAACGGCCGGAAGGCCGTCCGCGCGCACGTCTTCCCGTACCGCATCGAGGAGTTCATGCGGCAGTGCCTCGCGGCGAACGACTACCCGTCGAGGTACGAGCAGGGATGGTTCCCGACCCCGCCGAACCTGGTGATGCAGATCTGCGACCTGGCCGGGATCGACGCCGGGATGACCGTCCTTGAGCCGTCGGCCGGCTCCGGTGCGATGACCGGCGAGATCGCCCGGCGCGGTGGCGTCGTCGACGCCTTCGAGATCGACGCCCGTCGCGTGGAAGTCCTGCGCGAGCAGGGAGACGCCCGGCGCGTCGTGCACGGCGACTTCCTGGACGCCGACCCGCTGGACTACTCCGAGCCGTTCGACCGGGTGGTGATGAACCCGCCGTTCGCCAACGGACTCGAGCACATCAAGCACGCGATCGGATTCATGAGCGAGGACGCGATCCTCGTCTCGGTCATGAGCCAAGGGCTGATGTGGTGGAGCGACAAGGCCACCGTGGAGTTCCGCGAGATGGTCGACGAGGTCGGCGGCGAGATCGAGGAGTTGCCCGAGGACTCGTTCGCGATGTGCGGGACGGGCATCCGAACGTGCCTGCTGTTCCTGCCCGGGTACGCGGGCGGCCCGCTGCGCACGCACGACTGGCACATGCGGCAGCCGCGCCAGCTCGACCTGTTCGCGGCGGCCTAGACTTCCCGGTTTTCCTGGGCCGTTCCACTGGTCGGGGTATTGGGTACCCAATAGAATTGATCTTGTTCCCACCACCTCACCAAAGGGGAGTCCCATGGACAGCGAGACCACCAGGGCAGTTCAGGCAGGCGACCTCTTCGTCCTCACCGGCGAGGAAATGAAGCTCCTCCTTCCCTGGCTCCGCGAAACCCTCACTGGACAGGAGAAGAAGGACGAGAACGCGGACCTCTGCCAGCTCACGAGCCGCATCCTGCGGCTCTCCAGCCGGCTCTACGGCACGCCCTCTGAGTCCGCCGAGACCTGCATCTGCCACGGCTAACGTCCCCCGGCCGGGCCAGTCCGGCCCGGCCGGGAAGGCACAACAGAAAGAGATCATCGTGACTGAACAGATCTGCCTGGCGACCTGCACGTACCAGGAATTCGCGCCCCACATGGGCACTCCGGTGCGTACCACGGTCGGCCACCCGCGCTTCCCCCTCGCCTACCAGCTCGGCGGAATCGCGCGCTCTGTGATGCCCACACGGCCCCTGCTCAAGATCGAGGCCGAGGACGCGTACCAGTTCAGCTACCGGCGGCTGCTGAACGAGCGGGGTGTCGACGCGATCCGCGAAGAGCTGACGGCCATCGCGGGCGCCAACGACCTGGAGGTGCCGGTCGTGTTGCTGTGCTTCGACAAGCTCAGCAAGCCCGGCAACTGGTGCCACCGCACGCACTTCGCGACGTGGTGGACGGACCAGACCGGCGAGGAGGTGCCCGAGCTGGGCTCCGCGCCGATCCCGGCCCCGCCGGCGCCGCCGACGCTGTTCGAGTTCTGACCCACGACCACCGCGGGCCGGGCGTGCACTGTGCGCGCCCGGCCCGACCCATGACCGGAAGGAGAGACCACCGTGCATCGCGTGCTGGTCTGCAACAACGACAAGGACAAGTACCCGGCCTACGTCGACGCCGACGAGCGTCACGACGAGGGGTGGGTCCGCCCGTACTTCGACCTGGAGGCCGTCCGCGAGCTCGCCGCGAACACGCAGGCAGCGGCGGCCGAGTTCGGGCACGGCTCGATCGACACCGTGCACGTCGTCGACGGAGGCAAGGAGGACGGCCGGCCCCGCGCCCTGGTCGTCGTCATCTGCTGGATGGACATCGAGGCCAAGGGCGTCGACGGGGCGACCACGATCGTCGAGCCCATCCGCCACCGCGAGGACGACGAGGACGGCGACGACCCCGAGGAGCAGGGCGAGCCGCTGTACCCGGTCGGCGGGTTCGCGTGGTGCTGGTACGCGATCGGCCCCGACGGCATCCACCCGCAGATCCCCTTCCAGCCCGAGCAGTAGCCGGGCCACAGCCGGGCGGGCGTGGGGCGGGAATCCCCGCCCGTCCGGCAGCCAACCGCGAACCGACTTCACCCCCGAAGGGAGCCCGCCATGGGCTGGATCAAGACGTTCGTCTGCGTGGACGACGAGAACATTTACCCGGCGCTGATCGACCGCACGGACCGGTGGAACGGTTGGGTGTCCCCCGGCTTCAAGCTGGACGCCGTGCGCCAGCTCGCCGCGCACACCGAGGAAGCCGCCGAGCAGTACGGGCACGACTGCGTCGACCAGATCAAGGTCATCGACGGCGGACCGGAGCCGGTCGTGCTGCACATCCGGTGGCAGTACCTCAGCGACGAGCCCGGATCGGCCGCGAACGTCGTCAAGCCCGACGAGGACGGCCGGTACTGGATCGGCGGCTGGGAATGGACCTGGTACGAGGTCGAGGACGGCCCGCTGTTCCACACGAAGAACGCGACGTTCGAGGCGTGGAAGCAGATGCTCGACGAGTCCGCCCGCCGGGTCGGGGAGATCGTCCGAACTCAGATGCCCGAAGCGACGTCGGCGCTCCTGAGCCTCCACGGCCTCGGCCACATCGTCCGGGTCGAGGCCGCAGACGGCCCCGGATGGCCCGCCGGCGACGACCACGACGGCGACGACGGGTACGGCCCGTTCGACACCGAGACGCTGGGCGAGGCGGACGAGGTGCTGCGCAAGGCCCTCGACCACGGTGACGACCGCACCGACCTGGAGATCGGCGGATGGCGGCCCGCCCGCGACATCAAAGAGCCGGAGCTGCACCGCATCCCGTTCCCGCCCGTGGGCGCCGAGGAGACCGGCGGCGGCCCGCTGGAGAAGGCCCGCGAGCGGTTCGTCGAGGCCCGTCGGAAGCTGCTCACCGAAACCGTGCCGTACCTCGTCGCGGACGCCCGCGCGGCATGCCCCGACGCGGGCGGCATCGTCATCGACCCGCACGCCGAAGAGCCGTTCGTGATGTTCCTCGTCGAGGACACCAAGGGCGAGGCGAGCACTTCGGTGGCCGCCGACGTCGCGGAGCAGGTCCGCGACCGGCTGGCCGGGCTGCTGGCCTTCAAGCCGACCGGCGACGACCTGACCGCCTGCGGCTGGACCGAGAGCCCCCAGCCGCACCTGGACGGCGCATACGTGCTGGTCTTCCCGGCCGAGTAGCCGACGCGGATCCCGCCGGGGCGGGCCCCGCGCCCGCCCCGGCCCCGCACCCCTTCACCTCACCCGGACGAAACGAGGACGTCTCATGACCACCCACGGCCCCAAGACCCGCGCCTACCCGCTGCCCGACGGCAGCGCGATCTCGACCGCAGCGCACAAGACGCTCGGCGAGCTGCACGCCGTACAGCAGAAAGTCGGCCACGTCATGGCCGTCGTGACCGCCGCGGCGGTCCGCGACATCCTGACCGGCTGCGACCACGACGCCCCGTTCGATGCCGCGTGGGTCGAGGTCGCCGAGACCCCGGACGGGACGCTGTTCGCGTCCGGCGCGTACTGGACGACGGCCGGCGAGCGCCGCACGTTCATCGACGACCTCGGCGAGGCCGACGGCGGGACCGGCGTCTTCGAGATGAACGAGTGGACGCCGTACCTCGACGACACCAACCGCGAGGTGTGGGAGCCGATCAGCGAGCGACTGGCCGACCGCGACGGGTGCCGCGTGTTCCGCATCGACCTTGCCAAGGCGGCAGCGCTGCCCCTCGACTGACCGCCCTGACCTGCGGTTATTTCCCGTTCTTTTGCCAACACAGGTTCGGAAATACGGATTTCCAAAGTCGACTTGGGAAAGAATGTAAGTAGCACCACCAAGCACCACACCGGCCGCGCGAGCGGGGGCGGGAATCCCCGCTCGCCTGGCCGCCAACCGCCCAGCTTCACACCCCAGGAGATCGCCCGATGGCGTACCGACACGACAGCTCTGTGCTCGACATTCAGGATTGGTTCTGCGGCGCAGGAGGCTCCAGCCAGGCCGCCAAGAAGGTGCCCGGCCTGCGGGTGTCCTTCGCGGCGAACCACTGGAAGCAAGCCATCAAGAGCCACATGTTCAACTTCCCCGGCGTCGCGCACTACACCGGCGACATCCGCCGCGCCCCGGTCTGGGCCTGGCCGGTCGCTGACCTCCACTGGGGGTCGCCGGAGTGTACGAACTGGAGCATCGCCAAGGGACAGAAGCGCTCGTTCGCGAAGGCCGTGCAGGGCGACTTGCTCGACCTGTACGCGGACGAGGAGGCGGACAAGTTCCGCACGGCCGGCGACGGCGACCCGGACGGCCCCACGAATGAGGAGAAGGAAAGCCGGGCGCTGATGGAAGAGGTGCCCCTGTACCTGCGCGGCGTCCAGGAGCGCGGCGGCCTGGTCAAGGCGGGCGTGGTCGAAAACGTGATCGACGTCCGCCAGTGGGCCGAGTGGGACCGCTGGATCGCGGAGTTCCACAAGCTCGGCTACCACACGCGCGTGATCGCGCTGAACAGCATGCACGCCGACCCCAGGTCGGTGCACAGGGCGCCGCAGAGCCGCGACAGGCTGTACGTCGCCTACTGGCACAAGAGCCTCGGCCGGCACCCCAACTGGGACAAGTGGCTGCGCCCGAGGGCGTGGTGCTCGGACTGCGACGAGGTCGTGGCCGCGCGCCAGGTGTTCCGCGTGCCCGGCCGTGACATGGGCCGCTACCGCCAGGGCTACGACTACCGGTGCCCGCGCAAGACGTGCCGCGCGCTCGTCGACCCGGCCGTGCTCCCGGCCGCCGCGGCTATCGACTGGTCGATCAAGGGCACGCCGATCGGCTCGCGCCCCAAGAGCAAGGACGCGCCCGAGGGCCTGGCCCCGGCGACCATGGCCCGCATCCGGGCTGGGATTTCCCGCTACTGGCCGCAGCCCGGAGGTGTCGACGACTTCGACGGGCAGGGATCGCTCTTCGGCGATGACGTCGACGCGGGTCCTGTCGACGGGGCTTCGCCGTTGCTCGTGCCGACCGGCGGTACCTGGCGTTCCGGCGCGAGCAGCGTGGGCGTCCCGATGCCGACGCGGACGACGACCGAGGGTGACGGACTGCTGATTCCGCCGCTCCTGATCCCGTGCGAGGGCCGGGACGGGAAGAAGGCGATGCGCCTGGATGACCCGCTGCGCACCCAGACGGCGCGAGCGGAGACCGCGATCGCGTACGCCCCGTTCTCGATCCCGATGCGCGGCGGCGGCGACAAGGAGAAGGCCCGCCACATCCGCGAGCCCCTGCACACCGTGTCGGCAGGCGGCAACCATCACGGCCTGGTGACCTGGCCGGCGATGGTGATGCGGAACAACGGCAGCAAGGGGAGCGGCGTCGAACACTGCACGCCGGTCACCGAGCACCTGCGCACGATGACGACCACGGGGCACCAGTCGCTCGTCACCTGGGAGCACCTGCTCATGCCGTACTACGGCAACGGGCAGGTTAGGTCGGTCAGCGACCCGATCGGTGCCCTGCCGACGCGGGACCGGTACGCGCTCCTGGAGAGCGGCGAGTACGACGTCTCGAAGATCTTGTTCCGGATGTTGCAGCCGCACGAGATCGGCAGGGCGATGGCGTTCGCGGACGACTACCGCGTACTCGGGTCCAAGCGTCAGCAGGTCAAGCAGTACGGGAATGCCGTGACGCCCCCGGCGGCCGAGGTGCTGCTGTGTGCGCTCGTCGAGTGCATCACCGGCGAGGACATCGACCGGTACGCCGACCCGGCTCGGCTCAACCTGGCCGCCTGACCTGCGGCTTTCTGTGAATTCCTGACACCCAAATGGATTTTCCAAAGTCTACTTGGGTAGAATTGACCTTGAACACACCAAACACCACACACCGGGAGCCACCATGCGTGCCACCATCCGCCGCACCAACCTGGACGCCCTTCATGCCGACGTCGACGCCGCGATGCCCCTCCTCGACATCGACGAATCCGCGACCTATCGCAGCGAGTTGACCATCTGGCAGCCCGGACAGCCCACCAGTCGCAGTGAAAAGACCGTGGTTGGCGCCGAGGCCCGCACGACGATCCGCACTCTCCTCCTCCTGGCCATGCACGAGGTCGAGCAGACCGCGCCCGAAGCGGTCACCGTCCGCTGGACGCGCAAGAGCAAGCGGAACAGCTACCGGACCCAGAGCTGCACGTTCACCAAGGTCGCCTGACCACGGCACAGCAAAGCGGCCGACGGGGGCGCAAAAGCGTGGGAATCCCGTCGGCCGCCGCGCCAACCGCAGGGCTTCACAACCCGATGGCACGTGAGGCCCACCGTACCGCCCCATTCAGATCAGTGGAGGAACGCGTGAGCACCCCGACCCGATCCACCTGGACCACAGACACGGTCCGCGCGGTCGATCTCGAAGACAACGACAGCGTCCTGATCGACGGCGCGTGGAGGGAAGTTCTCGACGTCTGGAACGACGACGACGACCCCGCCGCCCAGTTCGGCGACGACCACCCGATGACCTTGGCGATCCTCGACAAGGTCGCCTGGTGCTCCCCGAGCTGGACGGCCGTGCGCTACGTCCACGAGGAGACATCGACCCCGAACGAGGTCGATAGCCGCCTGCACTTCTTCCGCTGCCGCGACCTGGTCCAGGTGCAGCGCGAGGTCAAGCCCGAGCCCGGCGCTCTCGACGCGCTCGACGACGTGCTCGACCTGATGTCGGACCTCGACCTGCGCGGCGCCCTGCGAGCCGGCACCGAGCTGTGGGCCGAGACCGGAGACCCGCAGGACGTCCTCAGCTCCTCGCAGCGCGACAACTTGGACGCGCTGCGCCGCCACTTCACCAGCCTCGACGCCCTGTGACCAGCCGGAAGGACAGCAGCATGGACAGCGAGACCCGCGAGTACATCATCGTCGGCCAGCGCCAGGGCGCGAGCTACACCCTGTGGGACGTGGCCCCCGCTCCGGCCGACGCCACGAAGCGCGCCATCGCGCTCGAAGAGATCGGCGTCGAGGCCATGGACGCCTTCGGTGAGGTCACCACCGTGTGGGCCGCGAGCGCCCGCGCGGCCGTCGACCAGCACGTTGCGGACCTGCGCGAGCGCAGCGGCCTCGACGACTACGGGCTGAGCGCGAACAGCAACATGGAGGCGTACGGCCCGGCCGGCGACGTCGCCCCGGTCAGCGAGCCGTACGGCGAAGCCGAAGCGCTCGCCGCCGCCGGGACCAGCGTGTACCGGCTGCGCGGCCACAGCACTCCGGGCCGCCCGAACTTCAACGTGTTCGGCCTGCCGGGTCGGCACCACATCGAGACCCGCGACCGCGTACGCGCCGGGCTCGTGAACAGCGGCATGACCTGGAGCCAGTCGAACGTGTCCGTGCAGGTCACCGAACCCGGCGACGAGCCGAGCGGCAGCAGCAGCCTGGACCTGGCCATCGCGTGCACGGTGCTCGCCGCGACCGGGCAGTTCCCCGTCTCGGCTCTGGCCGGGGTCGTGCTGATCGGGGAGCTCGGCCTGGACGGCAGGCTCCGGCCGACCCGCGGCGTACGCGACCAGGTGCGGGCCGCCGTCGACGCCGGAGCTCCGGCCGTCCTGGTCCCGGACGCGGACGTACCCGAGGCCCGCGAGGTCGACGGCATCCGCGTCCTGGGCGCCTCGACCCTCGGCGAGGCACTGAGTCTGCTGACCAGCCACGCCCACCACCCGGGCGGCTGCGTGCACTGCAACTACGACCGCGGCGGGCATCGGCCGTGCACCTACCGGATGCCCTGCCCGAGCTGCGCGGCCGACGGCATCGAGCCCGCCGGCGCCTGACCGGCCGCACCCCGCCGGGGCCGTACAGGGCGCACACAGCCCCGTATGGCCCCGGCGCTCTCGTCCCCACCCGAACCGTCCAGAACGGAGCCCCACGATGGGCGACAGCCCCGAAAGCCCCGAGTTCACCGCGTACGGCCCGGACCGGTTCGCCGAGCACCTGCCGTTCGGCCGCACCGGCTACCTGTTCACCGTCCCCGGCGGCTTCCCCGCCGACGTGCCCGACTTCTGTCACGTCATCGACTGGGAGATGGCCGTCTACCTCACCCGCGCGTCCGGTGCCCAGATGTGGGAGGTCCGTGACGTCAACGGGCACCGCCGCGTGTGGGGCGAGGCCCGCAGGCGCCGCGACGCGGTCGGCCTGGCGTTCCTGGAGCTTGCCCGGAAGCGCCGCGAGGGCGCCGACGAGATCCGCGAACGGCGGGTGACCGTCCTCGGCCTGGAGCCCGAGCCGCCCTACCGCGTCGAGACCAGCGGCAGCGTGGAACTGGTCCTGAGCCCGGCCGGCGTCGGCCGCCTCGCCCGCATCGAGCCCAACGGCATCGGCCAGGCGGCGACATACCGGTACATCGACCTGGCCACCGGCCGCGAGAGCACCGTCACGGCTGACGGGCCGGTCACCCTCCGGGCGGTGGCGGCCGGCCTGCTGCACGACCGCTGTGCGTGCCCCGCGCCGGGCCTGGTCGGCTTCCACGAAAACCGCGAGGACGCTGCCGCGTACCTGACCGAGGAGTACGACGCGTGGTGGCCGTGCACCGGCCCCGCGGCCTGACCGGCACCCGCCCACGTGGGGCCGTGGCCACCGGCCACGGCCCCACAGCGCGGTCTAAGCCGCCCACCGGCCGATGCTTACCCTCCTCCACGCGGCGCCATCCCGGCCGTCACAGGTCCCGTCACAGCCCTCCCCGCCCGCGCCCCGAACCGACTTGAAAGGCCCCCGGATGACCAGCAGCGGACAGATGAGTCTCGAACTGCCCGGCATCGACGACGGCCCCGACCTCGCCTCGTACCGCTGGATCTTGGCGAACATCAGCGGCGGCAAGGACAGCATGGCCATGCTCGACGAGCTGGTGCGCCAGGCCGACGCCGCCGGCGTCCCGCGCGACCGCATCGTGTGCGTGCACGCCGACCTCGGCCGCGCCGAATGGGAGGGCACCCGCGAGCTGGCCGCCGAGCACGCCGCCGCGTACGGCCTGCGGTTCGAGGTCGTCGCCCGCATCGGCCTCGACCTGGTCGACCGGATCGAAGAGCGCGGCATGTTTCCCGACGCCTCGAACCGCTGGTGTACGAGCGATTTCAAGCGCGGCCCGGTCCGGCGCCTGATGACTGCCCTCGTCCGGGAAGCGGAGGAGGCCGGGCACCTCGGCCGCGTCCGCATCCTCAACGTGATGGGGCTGCGCGCGGATGAGTCCCCGGCCCGCAGGCGGCTCCGCGGCTTCTCCCACGACGGGGCACTGACCTGCCCCTGCCGGGACTGCCTGCTGCGCCGCGCCGCCCTGGAGAGCGCCGAGCGGCGCGGCGTGCCCTGCCCCAAGCACAAGAAGCCCGGCCACGGCGCGTCGAACACGCTGCGGCACGTCGACACCTGGCACCCGGTGCACTCGTGGTCGACCGCCGACGTGTGGGCGGCCGTTGCCCGGTCCGGGCTGCGCCCGCACCCCGCCTACGCCGACGGCATGCCCCGCCTGTCGTGCTCGTTCTGCGTCCTGGCGTCGCGGCCGGCCCTCATCCGTGCCGCCCAGCTCCGGCCCGAGCTGGCCGCCGAGTACGCCGCCATCGAGGAGAAGATCGGACACCGCTTCAAGAACGATGTGTCGATGGCGGAGATCATCACGGAGGCCGAGACGTCACCCGCGGTCGCCGTCATCACCAACTGGCAGGGCTAACTGTTGACCTCTGCACACCCAGTGTCTAAGTTGCGAGTATGGAGCTGACCACAGTCCGAGAGTGCGCCCAGCGGTGGGGCCTGTCCGATGCCGCTGCCCGCCGAATCCTCGCCCCCCTCGCATCGGTCGACCGCCACCCCGACACAGGGGCCAAGAGGTACCAGCGGGAATCTGCGGATGCGGCACGGGCAGCCGGGCCCGGCCAGGGTCACCGAACAGACCTCGCCGACCGGGCTGAGATCACTGTCGATGAGTATCGGGCCCTCATCGCCGACGAGACGATCCCCCTCGTACACCGGGCACTATTCGCCATGCTGTGGGAGAGCGACCTGCGGGTCACGGAAGCTCTCGATCTCGACGTCCGTGACGTCGCGGAAGGCGAGGAGGCCGCCACCACGGACGGCGGGCGCAAGACCGGCCCCCGTACGGTCCCGCTCCCCGGCGTGTCGGCGGAACTGGTCCGCCGCGCGATCGACGGCCGCGACGAAGGCCCCCTGCTGCGGAACTCGCGAGGTGGCGCGCTCAACCGGTCGGCCGCCTCCTGGATTGCCCACAAGGAGGGGTATCCCCTGTACGGCTTCCGGGCCGGAGGGAAGCGGTTCCGCGCCCTTCAATCGGTCGAAGAGGAGTAGCCTCCAGCATCGCCCCAGGTCACAGCCTCGCCCGGACGTCGAAGCGCCTGGTTCAAGTGTGTGTATCATCCCTGTCCGCAGTCGGCCGTACTGAGCAGCGGCACGGCCGACCGCAGGCGCCGGTGGTCGTAAGCAGCACACTCGCCTTCCGGGCGAGAGGTCCAGGTGCAAACCCTGGCCGGCGCTCTCCCCAACCCGCATGTCCAGGGGGCGCCATGTTCCACGGATCAATCCCGGCTCCCCTCCGCTCGATCATCTACGAGCACGCGGGGGCGTGGCCCGTGACCGACATCTACGTCGGCTGTAGCGGGAACTTCACGATCGAGCGGGTGCTGCACGACCGGTTCGGGAACTCGCGGCCGGTCCACGGCAACGACATCACCGCGTACTCGTGCGCGCTCGGCTGGTTCCTCGCCGGGGAGGAGCTGCCCTACGAGCTGCGCGACGAGTTCGAGGAAGAGCTCGGCTGGGTCCGCCCCTTCTGCGAGGACCGCACCGACCGCCTCGCGACGCTGATGCTCGGCACACGCTTCTTGCAGTACGTCGGGAAGGAAGGCGCGTACTACCGGCGGATGCTCGACGCGACCCGCACCCAGTGGCCGCGCATGCACGAGAAGACCGCCGCGAAGCTCCGCGCCCTGGAGACCCACCTCGGCAGCTTCTACGCCGGCGACGTCCTCGACTACCTCCGCGACGAGGTACCCGCAGAGGCCCCCGTCGTGATGTTCCCGCCGTTCTACGCGAAGGACTACCAGGCGCAGTTCGCGAGCATCGACGCCGCGTTCTCCTGGCCCGAGCCGTCGTTCAACGACCTCACCGAGGACGGCAAGGAAGAGATCATCAACCTCGTGCATGACCGGCCGAACTGGGTCCTGGGTCTGCACATCGAGCGCCCCGAGCTGCGCCACCGGCTCGCCGGAGTCGTGCAGACCGCGAACCGCGGCCTGCCGATCTACGTGTACGCCGCCGGAGGCCCGAAGCGCATCGTCCGGCCCCGGCAGCCCATCGAACCGATCCCCATGCCGAAGATCGGCGTTGCCGACGAGCTCGGCGACCGCATGACCCTCCACGTCCTCACGGGCGGCCAGTTCGCGGGCATCCGCTCACAGTTCATGTCCAAGACGATCAAGCCGGGCAGTCCGCTGCTGGCGTGCGGGGTCGCGGTCGACGGCAAGCTCATCGGCGCCTTCGCCTACCTGCCGCCCAAGTTCGACCCGGCGACCGCCTACCTGATGTCCGACTTCCCGGTGTCGTGGACGAAGTACCGGCGCCTGGCGAAGCTCATCGTCATGGCCGCGAGCACCAGCGAGGCGCAACTGCTGCTCCAGCGCTCCCTGTCGAAGCGGCTGACCGGCTGGGCGACGACTGCTTTCACCGACCGGCCCAACAGCTCGAAGTACGGGCGCGGCATCCCCGGCGTGAAGCTCCACAAGCGATCCGAGCCGGGCGACAAGGGCGACGGCATTCACCGCTACCAGCTCCAGTACGGCGGCCCCCTCGGCGGGTACACGCTGGCCGAGGCCCTGGCCCTGTGGAAGCGCAAGCACGGCAGCGACATGAAGAGGGACGACACCCGATGAGTACCGACGCCACCCGGCCGGCCCCGAAGATCCGGCCCCGCCTCGTACGCCGCAACCCGCGCGACCTCACGCCCTTGCCGATGAACGCCCGGTTCATGCGCAAGGAGGAGTGGGACCGGCTCGTCGACAACGTGAAGGCCGATGGCTGCCTCACCTCCGTGCCGCTGATCTACGGTGCCGGAGAGTACGACGAGGGCCGCGAGTTGATCCTGTCCGGCAACCACCGCACCGCGGCAGCGGTCGAGGCCGACCTCGACGAGATCGACTGCATGCTGATCGACGACCCACAGCAGAAAGACGAGCTGCTGGCCCGCCAGCTCTCGCACAACGCCATCAACGGCCAGGACGACCCTGCCACGCTCCGCGAGCTCTACGACCAGATCGAAGACGTCGACTGGCGCGCGTACTCGGGCCTCGACGACGACCAGCTCAACCTGCTCGCCGAAGTCTCACCCGAGGGCCTGTCCGAGGCGAACCTGGACTTCGCCACGGTCTCGCTCATCTTCCTGCCGAACGAGCTGGAAGCCGCCCGCACGGCCTTCGCCGACGCCCGCATGGGCCAGAACGAAAGCTGGCTCGCCGCACGCGCCGACTATGACCAGACTCTCGACACGCTCGCGTCCACCCACGCCGCGCACAAGGTCGGCAACGTCGCGACCGCCTTGCACGCCATCCTCACCATCGTCGAGAACCACCTCACCGACCTACAGGCCGGCTACCAGTCCCCAGACGGCGCCCCGCTGCACACCGGGCACGTCGGCCTGGAGACCGTCGTAGGCGCCCGCACGCTGCCGGCGCCCGCAGCCGTCACGATCAACAAGGCCATCGCGGCGGCAGAAGGACGCGGCGACATCGAGCAGGGGCAGGGCTGGCGCCTCCTCGAACGCCTGGCGGGTGAGTACCTGTCCGGCCCCAACCACACCCCGCGCGAACCCGGCGACGCGTCATGAACGCCCCCGCACCGATCACGCTCGACCCCACGCTCCCGGCATGGGAACAGCAGCCCGGCGAGACCCCCAAGCGCTACGGGCAATTCGCCACGTACCGGGACCTAGGCCGCGCCCGGACGCTACCGAGGACTGCGGAACTGCTACGGCGGCACCCCGTCACCGTCCGGAAGACGTCGGCCGAGTTCCGGTGGCTGGAGCGGGCCGAGGCGTACGACCGCCACCTGGACAAGCTGTACGAGGCGACGTGGCTGGAAGAGCGCCGGAAAGCGGCCGAAGCTGACGCGAGGATCCTGGGCGCAGCCATCGGCAAGGTCGCTCAACGCCTGCCGTCGCTGAACGCGGCCGAGATGTCCGCCGGGGACGTCATCCGGCTCATGGACGTGGCGATGCGCCACAGGCGGGTGCTGTTCGGCGACCCGACGGACACGGTCGTCGTCACCGACCAGGCGGTCTCGCCGCTCGCCGCGCAGCTCGCCGACTTCGCGGGCCTGCCAGCCGACCAGCGGCACACGCGTCTCGCCGAGCTCGCCGCAGCGGTCACCCGCCGTGTCTCAGCCGTGGAAGGCGGCGACGACGAGGACGAAGAGGAGTACCCGGCCGGCCAGGAGGACGGCGACGGGTGAGCAGCGTCGACGTCGCCGACGAACTGGTCTACCTCGATGACGTCGCGGTGTACCAGCAGCTCGCCGCTGCCCAGCAGTCCGTCAGCCGGGAGCTGCTGCGCGACCCGGTGACGCTCGCGCGGGGCCTGGACCCGACGTTCCGGATACGCCCGCACCTGCGGATCATCGGGCAGGCTCTCGCCGAGGTAGAGCGCGGCGAGTACGACCGGCTTCTGATCCTCACCCCGCCGCAGGTCGGCAAAAGCACGTCCGTGGCCGAGTGGTTCCCGTTCTGGTGGCTGGCCGTGCACACAGGCGACCGCGTCGCAGTGACCTCGTACTCCGACGACCTGGCGCTCAAGCGCGGTAAGGCGATCCGCTCCTACGTGGAGGAGTACGGCACCGAGTACGACCTGCGGATGAAAGCCGGATCGGGCGCGATGCAGGACTGGGAGGTCACCAAGGGCGGCGGGGTGCGCTCGGTGTCGGTCGGCAAGGGGCTGACCGGCCACAGCGTGAACCTGCTGATCGTCGACGACCCGCACAAGGACAGGGCCGACGCCGAGTCGGAGGCATCCCGGCGGGCGCTGCACGACTGGTACAGCTCGACCGCGCTCAAGCGTCTCCAGCCGGACCGCAATGCGGTGGTGGCGATCCAGACCAGATGGCACGCCGACGACTTCGCCGGGCGCCGGCTGGCGGAGGAAGGCCGGTTGGAGGACGGCGGCCGGTGGCGCGTCATCCACCTTCCGGCCATCGCCGACCCGAAGTTCGGCCCCGACCCGCTCGGCCGCGCCCCCGGCGATCCGCTGCCGCACCCGAAGATCCCCACGAGGGACCGGCGGGCGCTGCTGGCGTGGTGGGCCGACATGAAGAAGACGTCGATTGTGCGGGACTGGCACGCGCTGGCCCAGGGCGACCCGCAGCCCGCTGAGGGCGCGCTGGTGTCGGAGGAGCTGCTTCGGTTGATCCGGGACACGAGCACGAAGGTCGAGCCGCAGAAGATCGCCGTGGCGATTGACCCGTCCGGCGGCGGCCGGGACGTCGCCGGCGTCATCGGTGGCTTCCTCGGAGAGGACGGCCGCGTGTGGATCACAGACGACGTGTCCGGCGCCATGTCGTCGTCGGACTGGTCGATGGCCGCGTGCCGCCTCGCGCACCGCTCGAACGCGGCGGTCATCTTCGTGGAATGGAACTACGGCCGCGACATGTGCGAGCTGGCCATCCGCACGTCGTGGGAGACGCTGCAACGCGAGGGCGAGATCCCCGCCGACGTCCTCATGCCGCAGATCGCGCCCGTGCGCGCCAAGCAGGGCAAGCTCTTGAGGGCGGAGCCGGTCGCGCAGCAGATGGTGCAGGACAAGGTGCGGCTGCGCGGGGTGTTCACCGACCTCGAGCGCGAGTGGGCGACGTGGATGCCCACCGACCCCGACAGCCCCGGCCGGATCGACGCCTCCACGATCCTCGTGTACGGGCTGATCCCCGAGGCGAACAAGGGCGCCATCGTCCACGCGCCGCTGCCGCAGGCCCCGCAGACGCCGGGGCGTCAGCCGTCCCAGTCGGCTGACGCCTACGGCCGAAGGATCAGCCGATGACCGGACTCCCAGGTCAGCCGTCGTAGCTCCGGGCGGACGGATCAGGACGGGTGGCGCTCAGGATGAGCCGTTCCAGTTCAGCGTCGTTCCATGGGCGGTCGTCCGCGAGGTCACGACGCCGGCCGTCGGCGATGTCCGCATACAAGTCAGCGTGCGCGCCCGCCGGGTCGCCGCGGTAGTCGGTTGGCCGGACGCCGGTCCAGGCCCAGTACAGGGAGGCGCCCAGAGCGAACAGCTCGGCCTCCGGGGTGAGCTGGACGTGCTGCTCCTCGCCGGTTTCCAAGAGCTGGGCGGCGGTCTCCGGCGCGATGACGTGCACCAGACCGCCGCGGTACGGGAAGGGGAGCGGCAGATCGGGGTGATGGGCGTTGTCATAGTCGATGAACTCGACCGTGCCGTCTTCGAGGAGGACGGCGTTCTCCGTCTGCATGTCGCCGTGAATCCAGCCGGCCGCGTGCAGGTGGTTGAGCGCGGTGAGCGCGCTACGGGCGGCTTCGCGCATCTGCGTCTGCTGCTCGGGGGTGGCGGTGCCTTCGCGCGCCGGTCGGAAGACGTCCCAGACGGAGCGGCCGTCGAGCCAGGAGACGGCCATCCACCGGCCCTCGTCCCCGGCGGCGCCGCGCGGGCCGGGGTGGCTGCCTTGGCGGTGGAGCAGGTCGTAGGCGGCGTGCTCGTGCGCGAGGTGACCGCGAGCGCCAGGGGTGGCGGTCTTGATGGTCCAGGGGCCGGCCTGCCACGTGTCGGCGCCTTTGCGGCCGGTGAGGTGCTTGGGCGGGACCTCGACGCCGAGGGTGTCGGCGGCAGCGGCGGCAAGGGCTACTGCGGGATCGGTGGGTTCCATGGTCGAAAGGTGTCCTCACGGGTGTGTCGCGGCGGGGGCGACCGTCAGGCGGCCAGCCCGTCGAGGGTAGCGAGGCCGGTGGCCCGCTGGTACGCGAACAGCGCAGCGCACAGGTCGTCGGTGGTCCAGGTGGCGCCGTGCCGGACGGTGGCCGCGCGGTACAGCTCCCGGACCTCAGCCCCCGGCAAGGGCGTCCCGGCTTGGCGCAGCACGGCGGGCAGGGTGATCAGGTCGACCAGGCCGGTGATATCCGGGCGCACAGTCTCGATGTCGATCAGGCACACGGCGCCATCGCCTCGACGCTGTCGCACGTGCTCAGGCTTGAGGTCGAGGTGCCCGACGGGGATGTGCGCGGGCCCGTACGCCCGCATGCACAGGGCGATGACCGTGCGCCAGGCGCCCGGGTCACTGATCCAGGCCGGGGCAGCGGCGAGCTGGTCAAGGCGGAAGGGCGCGAGCGCCCCGGCGGATGCCGCATCGAGCGCAGCCGGCGCCGCGTGGACTGCCCCGACGGCTTCGATCACGGCGGCGGGCGCGTCGACTGCGCCCCAGTCGAAGGCGCCGGGCAGGTACTCAAGGAGTAGGGAGCGGGAGGCGTCGGCAGCGCCCAGCAGGCTCGGCAGAACCGGGGAGTGGCCCACCAGGGCGTACGCGAGGAGTTCGGCGTCGTAGGCGCCGGTGTCGGCGTGGAGCTTGAGCACCGCGGCGGGCGGTTCGCCCACGGTGGCGACGGCCGCAGTAGCGCGGGCCGCCAGAACCCGCAGCGGCCCGCCGGCCGCCGGGGCGTCGGCGTGGTCCTGGTCGAGGACGGCGCGCAGGCGTTCCGCCGCGGCGGCCGGGGTGGTCGGCAGCGGGGAGGCGAGCCAGCCGTGCGGGCGGACGCGGATCAGTCCGTGCAGGGCCTCGGCCGCCGTGGCGGGACGCACCGCGTCAGCCTGCTCGCCGGGCCGTGCCAGCGATGTGGCCCAGCGCGTAGGCGTAGGAGCGGGCGGCCAGCTCGGGCCGCTGGTGTTCGCCGTAGATGGCGAACAGCGCGTACACCAGGGAATCCAGCGGTCTGCCGATGTTCCAGCACTGCATGGAGGACCCGGCGACGTCCCAGATCTGGACCTGTCCGCGCAGGATGCCGATGAAGTCCTGGAAGAACAGGACCATCCCGAACGGGTAGACGGCCATGGCCTCATCCAGGTCGACCGGGTCCACGGCGGTGAACGCCGCGGTGGTCAGGTCCCATGCGTAGTGCCGTTCCTGACCGCCGGGGGCGTCGCGCAGCACCAGCAGGATGCGGCGAGGCCCCAGCGGGGCGCCGTCCAGGTACTCGTGGATGCTCGCGGCGAGCTGCCCGGCACTGGTGGGCACCAGCTCCCGGCCCAGCCGGGGCAGTTCCTCATCCAGCTCGGCCAGAGCGGTGCCACCGTCGCTGATCGGAGGGGCGATCGGAGCGAGCGGCGGGGCCTTCGGTTCAGCGAGGAACGCTTCGTGCGCGGCGCGCTGCTCGGCCTCGAAGTCTTCGTCGATGCGCACCCAGTCCACCCGCTCACTGATCACGGGGCCTTCGGCGGGGACGGTGAGCCGGTCGCCGGGACGGGGGCCGTGCACGGTGAACAGGTGCTGGAGCTGGTTGGCGGCCTGGGCCATCGCGGGATGGTCGGCGTACAGGTACGGGCCGTGCGGGGTGTTGGCCGGTAGGAAGCCGTTGCCGCACAGCGCGACGTCGGTGATGCCGGGCAGCGGTTCGAGATAGTCGAGCAGCAACTCGTTCAGCACCTTGAGACCGGACTTCCGCCCGCGAACATTGCCGGCGCCGGGCAGCAGGTTGGTGTCGGAGCCGGGCGTTCCTTCCGGCGCGATCTGGCTGTTGTTGGAGACGATCGCCATGCGCGGCATGGGCTCGCGCCCCTCCGCGACGGCGTCGCGGTAGATGTCGGAGAGGTCGGCGTCGACACCGATGGCCACCGCGGGGCCGCCCGTGACCTGGGCAACCGGCTGGACAACCCGGTCCTCCCAGAACAGGGTTCGGGCGCCGGCGGGGTAGAGCCGCATGGTCAGCTCACCGAGGCGGATGGCGCCGGTGTGGTCGATCCGGTGGACGTCGAAGCCGAGCGATTCGATCGCCTCGGCCACGGGGGAGGGCAGCAGCGGCCCGGTGAAGACGGGCAGCGACTTCGGCAGAGCGGCCAGGGTCGGCAGGTGGAAGTGATCCAGATGCTCGTGGGTGAGCACCAACGCGTCCAGGGCCGGCATCTGGCCGGTCTCGATCTCGCGGGGCGGCCAGACGCGGAACTCCAGCTCAGGCGAGAGCCCGAAGCCCCTGCCGAGTACCGGGTCGACCAGGATCCGGTGGCCGTCGCCCTCTACCAGCCATGTCTGGTGACCCAGGAACGTCAACTGCAACGAGCTGTCCATCGTGCTCCTCCAGGTGGTGCGGATACGGCGGGAGGCGTGGCCGCCGCCGCGTTGTGCGACGGCGGCCACGCCTCTCATGGGACCGGGGCAGGTCAGTGGTGGTAGCTGAACGGCGCGCTGTCGAGCGTGCCGGAGCCGACCACCCGGGCCACCCGGCCCTGGAGGGCGGTGACCGCCGAGGTGTTCACCTTCGCGGTGGCCGGGGCCGCCGCCTTCGTCCGCGCAGTCTTCGCCGGGGTCTGGGGCTGCATCGCAGGACCTCCTTCGGACTCGCACCGCCCAGGTGGCGGCGCTTAGTCGCCCCTATGACAGCGCCCCGCGCGGCGGTTCGGAAGGCGGACGCGGTTGCCTTCCGTTGCCTTGGGTTGCTCTGGTTGCCTTCCGGCCCGTCCTTGTTCCGGTGGGGCCCGCGCCCCGCCACACTGGGATCTGGCGAGCGGTTCCAGGAGGGGGAAGGCGTGGATGTGAGCACGGCTCTGGAGGACCGGCACCCGCTCAACCAACTGCTGGCCCTGCGCGGCTGGACGAACGAGGACTACTTACGGCGTGTGTCCGCCAAGCACAGGGCCCTGGGGTACGGCGGTCTCGGCTGCCGCAAAGAGAAGATGAGCCGCTGGACCCGGCCGGTGCGCCCGCAGGTGCCGAACGAACCCACTCAACTCGCCATGGCTGCGGTCCTGGACATCGCGGCGTACGAAGTACGTGCCCGGGGCTGGCCGCACTGGCTGCTGCTCGGCATGCGGGATCACAGCGCCGTGTGGGGGGCGCCGTGGACTCCGGAGGGAACCATTCACGCACTCGACGACTCCGGAGGCTCCATCGTGGACCGACGTGGCTTTCTCACCGCCGGTGCTGGCACCGTCGCCGCGGCCATCGCCCAGTGGGCCATCGCAGCCCCCACTCCCGCCAACGCCGAAACCGGACGGCTCATAGGCGCAGATGTGGCGGACAGGTTCGACAGCCGGCTCAACGACCTCCGGCACTTGGACGACGACCTGGGCGCGGATCACGTATACGACGCGGCCCGCGCCGAGGTGAGGTTCATCAACCGTCTGCTGCGGAACAACTCCTACAACGAGGCCACCGGGCGACGCCTGTACGCCAGTGCCGCCGAGGCGAGCCGCCTCGCCGGGTGGTGTGCCTATGACGGCGGCGACGTGGCGGCAGCCGAGAAGCATCTCCACGCCGCGTTGCGGGCCTCCGCCAGCTCCGGGGATCACACCGTTGGCGCGACGGTCGCCGCCTTCTGGGCCAACGTCCGCTACGGCAGCGCCACATCCGACCCCCGCAGCGCCCTCGACCTGATCGACGGCGCCCTCGTCCACCGAGCCCGGATCACCTCGCCCCGCGTCCTCACCATGCTGCACATCCGCCGGGCTCGCGCTCACTCACTCGCAGGCGAGTCGGCCGCCGCGTATCGGTCCATCGACGACGCTCTGACGGTGTACGACAACGGCATCCCCGCTGGTGACGATCTGCCGTCGATGTACTGGGTCAACGCAGGCGAGATCCACCAGGCCGCCGCGTCCGCCGCCCTCAGCCTCCAGGACCCGGCCCGAGCCTTGAATCACTTCACCGCCGCCGCCACGCACACCGACCCGTACGACGCCGAGAAGGAACCTCGCGGAACGGCCATCTACCTGCTCCGTCAGGCGTCGGCCTACCTCGTTCTGGGCGACCTGGACGGCACCGTCGAGACCGCCAGACCTGCCGTCGACCTGATGGGCGGTGTGAACTCCGCGAGGGGCAGTAGCGCTCTTGCTGAACTGCGTACTGATCTTGCTCGCTACTGCTCCACCCCGGTCGTGAAGGACTTCCTCAGCGAGACCGCCTGACGTCGAGGAGCCGCACCGTCCGGCCGTGCAGTGAATTGGTGGCAGACGCGGGGCCGGCCACGCCACAATTACGGGGTGAAGCTGCCAAAAGCCACGTGCCCGCGCTGCTCCCGCCCGATTGCCGCCGGGCCGGTCTCTGGGCGCATCAGCAAGGGCCGCATCTGGCGGCACGACGAACCCGGAGTCCTGCGGGTGCCGGGAGAGCCGTTGGTGTCGTGCCCCGGCTCCCTGGAGATCGTCGAAATGCCGCTGCCCGGGCGGCAGCTCGAATTCGACACCCTTGAGACGGTTCCCGGCGAGGCGGCAGCGCAGGGCGAGGAACAGCCGATGGCGCTGTTCTGACCGGACCCAAGCATAGTTTTTGATCTGAATAGTGGGCTTGAGCTGGGAAGTTGCCGCCGGAGTGGGGTCCTCCGCGTGGCCTATCATGCAGCGCTGACGTTGGCCGGATGATCTCCGCATAGGGGGCGGCAGTGCTCCACATCCCAGAATTGGCGCTCCTGGCTCTGGCCGGGTACCGAGGCACGCAGCTCCTCGTGCACGACTCGATCCTGGACCCGGCCCGGGACCGCGTCGACATCTGGCACCAGAAGCGCCCCGAATCGACGGCCCGGACCGCGGTGGTGACGCTGATCTCCTGCGTCTACTGCACCGGCTGGTGGGTCGCCGGTGCGCTGCTGCTCACCTGGCTCCTCGTCACCGGCACCTGGGACGAGGCGCCGCTGCTCGTTCACGGCGTCGAGTGGCTGGCCGTCGCCGGCGCCGCCGCCCTCCTCAACCGCTGGGACGACACCCGCAAGGACGCCGCCTGATGGCCCGCCGAGAACTCGCCGCAGCCGCCTCCCGCTACACCTCCCGCAAGATTCGCGGCAGGGGGGCGGGTGACCAGACGTGGCAGCAGCGCACCTACGACATGTACCACCAGGTGCCGGAAGTGCGGTTCGCCGCTTCGTGGATCGGCAACGCCATGTCGGGCGCCCGCCTCTACGCGGGACGCCGCGCCGATGACGGCACGATCGAGCAGGCCCCCGACGAGCACCGAGCCTCAGAGATCGTCGCCCAGATCGCCGGCGGCCCCGACGGGCAAGCGAAGATGCTCGGTGCCTTCGGGAAGCACTTGACCGTTCCGGGCGAAGGCTGGATCGTCGTCCGCCCCAACGACCAGGTGCTCAGCCCCTACAGCCCGGAGGACGGCCACGACTGGCGTGTGCTGTCCGTACGTGAAGTGCGTCAGCAGCAGGGCAAGCTCATCGCCGAAATCGAAGGCGAAGAGGTCCCGATCCCCGAGGGCGACCCCGACACGATGGACCCCGACGGCCCCGTGGCGATCCGCGTGTGGGATCCCGACCCGGAGCGCGCCATCGAGGCCGACAGCCCGGTGCGGTCCAGCCTCGAACTCCTCGAAGAGCTGCTGCTGCTCAACGCGGCTGTGAAGGCGATCGCCCGTTCCCGCATCACCGGCCGCGGCCTGCTCCTCGTGCCCAAGGGCACGCGCTTCCCGTCCAACCAGCAGCAGGGCGAAGAGGACGACCTGATCGAGGTGTTCATGACGATCGCCGAGACGGCGATCCGTGACCCCGAGTCGGCCGCCGCGACCGTGCCGATCCTGCTGGAGCTGCCCGCCGACACGATCAGCGACTTCAAGCACGTCACCTTCGAGTCCGAATTCGACGAGCTGGCGCTGAAACTCCGCGACGAGGCGGTAAGGCGCTTCGCGACCGGCCTGGAGATCCCAGCCGAGATCCTGCTCGGCCTCGGCGACGTGAACCACTGGGGCGCATGGGCGTTGACCAGCGAGGCGATCCGCCTCGGCATCGAACCGAAGCTCGGCACGGTCGCGTACGCCCTCACGCAGCAGTGGCTCCGCCCGATCCTCGAATCCGAGGGTGATCCGGACTGGCATCGCTGGCTGGTCTGGTACGACACCAGCCCGCTGCGGGTGCGCACCAACCGGTCGGAGACGGCGTTGCAGGCGTTCGACCGTGGCGTCATCTCCGCCGAAGCACTGCGCCGGGAGACGGGATTCGACGACTCCGACGCCCCGGACGAAGAGGAGCAGCAGGAGCGCAACGGCAACCAGGGGAACGAGGGCCAGGACGGGAGCGGGGAGGAGACCCCGCCGCCCGCGCCGGACCTGCCCGTCGACGAGTCCGAGGCAGAGCCCGACACGCTCCCCGCGGCGGCAGCGGTCGGCCAGGACCAGGCCGCCGGCCTCCTCGCCGCCGCTGACGGCCTGATCTGGAACGCGCTGACCACCGCAGGGGAGAAGCTGCGCAAGACCCCAGCCTGCCCCCGCTCGGAACGCGCCCGCGCCCGAGATGTGGAGTCCGCGCGCCTGCACACGCTCCTGTCCGTACAGACCGAGCAGGTCGAGCAGTGGCGGCTCCTCGATGGCGCCTGGTCCCGTGCGCCGGAGATCGCCGCCCGCTACGGCCTGGACTCCGACTGTCTGACCGCGTCTCTCGACGACTACGCGCGGGAGCTGATCGCCGCAGGCGTCGAGCACGAATACCGCCTCGTGCCGAGCCTCCTCACCGCCTGCGTCGGGGGGGAATCGTGACCCCGCAGCCACCGCGGCGGTCCGCCGCCGTCCTACCGCTGCCCACCGACCTGTCGCTCCACGCCGGCCGCCTGCGCACCGCCTGGTGCGACGTGTGCAAGGCGTGGACGCACCTCACCGCGGATCTGCTGCTCCTCGCCCCCGAGGGCGTCTCCACGATCGGCGTCTGGTCCTGGTGCGAAGTCTGCGACGACCCCGACGACCCTCTACCGGCAAGGAGGACCGACCGTGCCGGACCGTAACGGGCAACTCGACCAGGCCGAACGCGACATCGCCGACGCCGTCGCGGAAGCACTCACTGCCACGGCCGACGAGTTCACCGACGCCGTACGCGACGCCACCGAGCTGGTCGCAGCCCGCTTCTCCGTCGGCCGCATCGCCCGCATGTGGGGCGCCAGGACGGCCGGCCTGGTGCGGCGGCTCCTGGGCGTCGCGGAGACCGCTGCCACCGCGGCGGCCGAGGACACCGACGGCAGCTTGCCCGACGGCTGGGACGACCTGCCCGGCCGGTACGACGACCGGCGCGCCCTGCCGCCCGGCATCGGCCAGTACGTGGAGACGACGGAGCATCTGCTGCGCGCCGTCGGCGACCGGCTCGCCGAAGCCGCCCGCCGCGAGCTCGCGGCCGGCGTCGACGCCGGGGAGGCCATCGAGCAGCTACGCGCCCGCCTCCGCGCCGCGTTCGACCGCGAGGGCTCCCACCTCGGCCCCATGCGCGAGGAGCGCGTAGCCCGCACCGAGGCCACCCGTGCGTGGAACACCGCCACGCTCGCCGCCGCCCGCGCCGCGACCGGCCCCGACCGGCCCGTGGTGAAGCAATGGCTCACCCGCCACGACGACCGCGTACGACACGCGCACGACGAGGTCGACGGGCAAATCCGCCTGCTCGCCGACCCGTTCAGCGTCGCCGGAGTGTCCATGCAGGCCCCCGGCGATGCGGCGGCACCGCCCGCGCTGGTCGTCAACTGCCGCTGCCGCCTCGCGGTAGCGCCCGAGCAGCGCGCCGCCGCCTTGCAATCCCAGGTGCGCCCGTCGGCGGGAATTCCGAACCGAAGGGAGAAGCCTGTGACAGCCGCAGCCGGCCCGCACACGGGCGCGATGATCGCCCTCATGCCGTGCGCTGAGGACGCCGAGCGCCTGGCCCTCGACGTCGACGGCGCCGAGCCCGCTCACGACCTGCACCTGACGCTGTTCTTCCTCGGCGAAGGCGCCGACTGGTCCGACGACCAGCGCGCCGACCTGGTCGACCAGCTCCAGCAGCACGCCGGATACCTCGACGAAGGCCACGCCCTCGGCCGCGCCTTCGGCACGAACCAGTGGAACGCCGACGGCGACAACCCGTGCTGGGTGTGGGCCGTCGGCGACGACCCCGACGCCAACGGGACGCTGCTCAACCAGGCGCGGAACATCGCCGTCGACGCGCTGGAGAACACCCACCAGCAGCCGGAGCTCCCCGCACAGCACTCCCCGTGGCAGCCCCACGTGTGCGCTGCGTACAGCGACAGCCCCGACCTGCTCACCGACATGAACGCCCGCCTCGGCCCCATCCGTTTCGACCGACTCCGGGTCGCGTTCGCGGGGGAGCACACCGACATCCCCCTCGGCCCGGAAGAGGAGGCACCACCGATGGAAGAAGAGACACAGCTCAACGGCCGCCTGTCCGCCCGCCCGTGGTCCACGCCGGGGGACACCGGTCTCGCCTTCGAGAACACCGAGACCGGCGACGGCCGAGTGTTCCGGCCGGACTCCCTGTACTGGGACGGCCCTGGGCCGTGGCCGCTCCAGCACGCCGACGAGATGCTGATGGGCCACGAGGGCGCCGAGCTCGCCGGAGCCATCCAGAGCATCGCCAGGGACGGCGACCGCATCACCGGCACCGGCGTCCTCTACCCGGGCCGCCCGGCCGGCGCCGACGCCCTCATGCTGCTCGAAGAGGACGCGCCACTCGGGGTGTCCGTCGATCTGGACGATGTGTCCATGGAGTTCGTCGACCGCACCATCACCGACGAAGAAGGCGACGAGGGCGAGATCGTGCTCTTCGCGTCGCTGCCGTCAGCGTCGCTGCTCCGCCTCTCTGACGGCTCCTGGTCGCTGACGGCCACGACCACCGCCGAGTGGACAGCGTCCGGCGCGGCTCTCTCCCGCACCACGGCCGGCATGCATCTGCTCACCGGCAAGGACGGCCGTGTCCCGCGCACTGCCGTACGGGCCGCGCTCGGCCCGACCGGCTGTCTCACCGCGGCGGCCGGCGACAGCGACAGCGACGAGGGCACCGTTGTGCACAGCGAGAACGCCGGAGACCTGCTGATGCGGGTCACCCGCGCACGGCTGCGCGGCGCCACGCTCGTAGCGATGCCCGCCTACGACCGGGCGCGGATCGTCCTCGACGACCCGCCCGAGGAGACCGGCGACGACGGCCAGGAGCCGGCCGAGCTGTCCGCAGCCATGAGCGAGGCGCACCGCCGCGTCGTGGACTACGTGCAGGCCGCGCCTGTCCCGGTCGGAGCCCGCGACGTCGCCCGCGCGCTCGGCATGAAGATGGAGACCGCACGCGGGCACCTCGGCCGCGCCGCGAAGGCCGGCCGTGCCGTCCGCCTCTCCCGCGGCCTCTACATCGGCCCCGCCACCCAGAACGAAGAGCTCGCCGCCGCCTCCTCCGGTGACCTCGAACTGCCGGTGCACGAGGACCCGGATCTCGCATGGGACGGCGACGCCGCCCGCTCCCGCGTCCTTTCGTGGGCCACCGGCGACAACGACGAGGTTGACGCCGACAAGCTCGCATCGGCGTTCCTCTTCCGCGACGACGACGCCGACCCGGCCACCGTCGGCGCGTACGAGCTCGGTTTCGCCGACGTCATCAACGATCAGTTGGAGATCGTCGCCGCAGCCGTCTACACGATCGCCGCCGTGATGCAGGGCGGCCGTGGCGGCGTCGACCTGCCGACGGACGAGGAGGACACCATCCGGGGCCGCGTGGAGACGCTGTATAAGCGGCTCGCCGACGCCTACGACGATCCGTCGATCGTGCCCCCGTGGATGGACGGCGAGGACGGAGAGGAGACCGCAGCCGGGATGCGCGAGCTGGAAGCGTCCGCGTGGAGCGCGATGCGCGAGACCGACCCGATGCCCGCCGCATGGTTCCGGGAGCCGACAGCCGAGGAGCTGCCGCCGGGATCGGGTGGAGTGCACTACGCCGACGGCAGGGTCTACGGCTGGGTCGCCCAAGCCGGGGAGCCGCACGCCGGTTTCCCCGGCCGGAACCTGACGGTCGAGTCCCTGGGCGAACTCGACCTGTCGCACTTCCTGCGTGCCCGCTTCAAGCTCGACGACGGGACGCTGGTCAAGGCCGGGGCGTTCACGATGAACGTCCCGCACCACCGAGACGGCGCCGAATGCGAGTCCGCTGCTTGCCAGTTCGACGACTCCCGCACCGTCGCCGGGATCGTCACCGTCGGCATGAACAAGCGCGGTCTGTGGTTCTCCGGCGCCGCCGCGCCCTGGCTCAGCGAGTGGGACCGGCACGTGTTCGCCGCGTGCCAGCCGAGCTACCACATGAAGCAGGGCAGCGCCGGACGGTGGCAGCTCCGCGCGGTCCTGACCGTCCCGGTGCCGGGGCACTCCTCGCCGCTGCTGGCCACCGCGGTTGCAGAGCGCGCGAACCTGGCCCTTGCCGCGTCGGCAGCCGGCGCCGCCCTCGACCAGCCGGACGTGTCCGGACAGGCCCCGGACACCGGCCACCGTACGGCTGCTGACCTGCCCGGACAGCGTCCGGACACGTCCGGACACGCCGCGCCGGAAAGCGGCGACGTCGACGCGGTCGCGGCGTCGCTGCTGACCAGCGTCCCGTTCATCGACGTGCTGCTGACGGCGCTGGACCGCCGCCAGGAGCAGCGGGAGGACGCCGCCCGCGCCGAGGCCGCCCAACTGGCCTCGTCCGTCATCGACCCGGCCCGCGCTTCGCTCACCGCCAGCGCGGCCGTCGACGCCACCGCCACTACGGAAGGGGATGCCTGATGGGCTGTTCCTGCAAGAACAAGCGCGAGCAGTGGGAGGTCATCGGCGCTGCCGGGAAGGTGCTGTTCACTTCCGGGTCGCAGCCGACCGCGAATGCCGTGTCCCGCCGCTACCCGGGCAGCGAGGTGCAGAAGAAGGACAAGAACGGGAACGTGACCTCCTCGAGCGCGTGACGGCCCGGGCTTGACACCAGCCCGAGCAGCCCGCGTTGATCGGGCTAGACTGTCGCGGGGCGGTCGCCGGTCTACGGCCGGACCGCCCCGCGCGCCGCTGGTTCTGGGCCGGGCACTCAACGACAGCTACACGGAGAGTGCCGCTCATGGCCGATTTCGAGATCCCTGAGGACGTCACAGCCCTCAATGACGACGAGCTGGCGGAAGCGCTTGAGGACGCCGTCACCGAGTTCGACTCCCGGTCGCAGTCAACCAGTGTCACCACCAGGGACATTGAGTCGCTTCGAGCGCTGGCGACGGCCGTCGAGTCCATCCGCACCGAGCAGGCCGCCCGACACACTGCCGCCGAGCAGGCCGCTGCTGAGATCGACGCCCTGGCCGCTCAGGTACGCGGCGGACAGGAAGAGCCCGAGCCCGCCGGCGACGCAGACGAGGGTGAGCCCGCCGCCGCGGCCGAGCCGGAGCCGGCCCCGGAGCCCGCGCCGGAGCCCGTCCCGGCCGTGAGCGCGGCCGTCGTACAGCGACCCGCCCTCAACCTGTCGGGTGTGCGGCGCCGTCAGCCGCGTGTCCTGCCGGAGCCCCCGGCGCCGGGCACGAGCATCACCGCGGCGGTCGACGTCCCCGGCTACACCCCCGGCTCCCCGCTCGACTTCGACCAGGTGACGGCCGGCCTCATCTCCCGCGCCAACGCCTTGAAGACGGCGGGCGGTGGCGTCGGTCAGGTCATCTCCTACCGGCACCCCTACAGCCACGACCTGATCGTCACCGACTCCAGCAGCGCACCGGAGGGCACCACCGTGTCCCTCGCGGCGTCCGCCCAGTCGCGGCTGCCCGAGAAGGACCTCATCGCGTCCGGCGGTTGGTGCGCGCCCAGCGAGACGGTCTACGACATCCTGGACGTGGCGTGCCCTGACATGCTCTGGGACGCCCCGGAGATCCAGCTCGCCCGTGGTGGCCTGCGCTACTACAAGACGCCGTCGCTGGACGTCGCGGCGATGACGTGGGTCCACACCGAGGCAGACGACATCTCCGGTGCGACGAAGCCGTGCTTCTCGATCCCGTGCCCGTCGCCGATCGAGGTCCGCTGTGACGCCGTCGGCGTCTGCCTGGAGGCGGGCATCCTGACGCAGCGCCACTTCCCGGAGCTCGTCGCCTGGTACCTGCGGAACGCGATGGTCGCGCACGAGATCCGCATCCGCTCGGCGCTCTTCCAGCAGGCCCTTGGCGGCGCGTCGACGAAGGTCGTCACCATGCCGGAGTCGATGGGTGCGCTGTCCGCCGTCTACGAAGCGGTCGCGCTCCAGGCCGCCGACATGATCGAGCGGCACAGCCTGTGCGAGTCCACGGCGCTGGAGGTCGTGTTCCCGTGGTGGTCGCGGAACCTGTTCCTCACCGACCTCGCCCGCCGCAACGGCGTGACCATCGACCAGGTCAACCCGGGCATGATCCAGGACATGTTCACGCCGCTCGGCGTCAGCATCCAGTGGGCGCGGGGCCTCACCCCGGCCGTGCCGACCGACATCGGCGGCGCCACCGCGGCGACCGACTGGCCGGCGGCCGTCCGCTTCCTGATCTACCCGTCCGGCACGCTCCAGATCGGGCGCGGCGAAGAGGTCAACCTGGGCGTCATCCACGACAGCACGAAGTTCTCGACGAACGACTACACGGCCCTGTTCGCCGAGGAATGCATCGCCCTGGTGGACCGCAGCGTCGACACCCGCGCGGTCACCGTGCCTGTCTGCCCGAGCGGTGAGACCGGTGCGCAGACCCTCGTGGCCTGCGGCGCGTCCTGACCGGCCCTCACCAGACCGCGGTGGGCTCGCGCTTCGGGTGGCGCGAGCCCACCGCCCCATCGACAGAGAGGTGAGGTGCGATGGCCGCAGACATGCGGGCATACGTGGAGGCGATCGGCGGCACTCCTCTGCCGCACGGCATCCTCGGCACGCCCTGCACAGACGTGCGGGACGTCTCCGACGAACACGAGCTGCTGGGCGTGGAATGGCTGGCGCTCGGCTGCTGCCCCGTCGAGTCCTGGCGGAACCAGTGCGACGACGAGTCGCCCGGCGACGTGTCCGGCGGCCCCGCCGAGAAGGAGTTCTGCCGCCCCGAGATCGAGCACGCCTCACCGATCACCCTGTACGCCGGGACTGAGTGCGCCACGATCGGCTGGACCTACGACGAGGCCCGGCGCCACGCTGAGGCCACTCTCGCGCTCGGTGAGCAGCGCGGGCTTGAGTCCGCGTTCTGGCGGACCACGCTGACCGCCGGCGCCGTCGACGTCACACCCGAGGCGGGGCCGGTGAGCCTTGGGGAAGGCGTCGCCGCACTTGAGGGCTGTCTCGCGGAGACGTACGGCGGCGTCGGCACCCTGCACGTCCCGACCGGTGTCGCGGCCCTGCTGGGCTGCTGCTCCATCGCGGCCGAGGATCCGGCCAGCGGCGCCTTGCGGACCCTCGCCGGGAACTGCGTCATCATCGGCGCCGGATACAGCGCGGAGAACACCGGCCCCGGCGGAACCCCCGCCGACCCCGGCACGGCCTGGCTCTACATCACCGGCCCGCTCAGCATCCGCCGCGGCCCGGCCAGCACGATCCCCGACCGGGCCGGCCCGTCCGTCAACACCCGAAACAACGACCGGCGCGTGCTGGTCGAGCGCACGTACGTCGTCGGCACCACGTGCACCGTGTGCGCCGTCAACGTGGCGCTGAGCTGAGGAGCCTGAGCCCGTGACTGACCTGATCCATGTAGAGCCCACCCCGGAGACGCGGATCGCGCTGGCGCGGTGGGCGGTCGCCCAGACGCCGAAGGTCTCAACCGTCGGCCCCAACACCTTCGGGATCCCTGCGCACCTGTTCTCGAGCGTGCCGGAGGCAGCGTTGATCGGCGCCCAGGTGGACGGCCACCGCTACGTGTCGCCCGACGAGGAGGCATCGGTCCCGGCCGAGGAGGGGACGGCCGAGACCGAGCTGACCGGGGTCGCCCGCCCCGAGGGGTTCACCGTCTCCACCCCCGATGAGGCGCCCGCTGTTCCGGAGGAGTCGAGTAGCGCGGAGTCCACGCCGCTCGCCGCTGCGGAGAGCGACACCCAGCAGGAGGCCCCGGCCTCAGAGTCCGGCCCGGAGACGGAGGACGGCGCCGACTACCCGTGCGAGTTCTGCCCCCGGTCCTTCTCCACTGAGCGGGGCCGCACCACCCACGTGCGGCGATCCCACCCGGAGCAAGAACTATGAGACCGGCTGGGCGGGTTGAGTAGGGCCGGAATGCGCGTCCTGGCCCTCGTGCCCCTGTACGAGCAGGTGGCCACGGCCGGGGCGTACATCACCACCCGCGAGTATCTTCGGGGTCTTGCTGCGGCCGGCCATACCGTCAACGTGGTGACCACCGTCCGCCGGGCCGGGGAGCCCTACGTCGAGGACGGCGTGCAGGTGTGGCCGCTGCGGGACTGGCGGCGTGCGGTGAAGGCGGCGTGGCCCGAGCTGGTCATCTCTCACCACGGCGACCGGACCGCGCCGGGGATCTTGCCGTACGTGGCGAGGTCCCCGCATCTGCTGATGGTGCACGGCATGTCACCGAATCGGGCCCTGGGCGCCCCGGACCTGGCATGGTTCCCGTCCCAGGCTTGCCGCCGCTACTACGCGACGTACCGCGGCCGGACGCTGTTCCTCCCGCCGCCCATCGACCCCGGCCGCTACCGCACCACTCCGGGGGACCTGGTCACGCTCAGCGGCGCCACAGCGGCCAAGGGTGCGGACGTGCTCGCCGAGATCGCCGCGCGGATGCCCAGCACCCGATTCCAGATGGTGAAAGTCCTCGACCGCGGCCAGGTGCCGCAGCCGCCGAACGTCGAGGTCGTCGACCGGCGCGACCCTCGGCGGATCTACGCGCGCACCCGACTCCTGCTGATGCCGTCGCGGTCGGAGTCCTACGGGCGGGTCGGTATCGAGGCCATGCTGTCGGGCATCCCGGTGATCGCCGCGCCGCTGCCCGGGATGCGGGAGGCGTTCGGGGACGCGGCCACCTACGTCCCCCGAGAGGACACAGCCCGCTGGACAAAAGAAATAGAACGCCTGTCCGATCCGGCGACTTACCGGGCGGCGTCGGCTGCCGCCCGCGCCCACGCGGACAGCCTCGACGTCCAGGGGAACCATCAGGCGTTCGAGGCCGCGTGCGTGGACCTGGTGCACAACGCGCCCAGTGCCACGGCCCGCCGCCAGGCCGTGAGCGCGCAGCGCCGCAGGACCGCTCAGGTCGTGGCGTGGGTGCACTACGGGGTGCCCTACCGCCGTGCAGGGTCGGAGACGATGCTGCACACGCTGATGCAGGAGCTCGCGGACACGGGCCTGGACGTGATGGTGCTCTGCTCCGGCATGCCCGAGGCGCCGGAGTCCTGGGACGTGGACGGTGTCCCGTACGGGGCGCTGGACCCCCGCGCCGCACGGAACCTGATCCGCTCGATGCGGCCGAAGGCCATCGTCACCCACCACGACTTTGCCGCCAGAGCAATCGACCTGGCCAAGACGATCCGGTCCAAGTCGGTGCTCCTGGTGCACTCCGACCTCGACGTGGCCGGCCGTACCCTCGCCCGGCAGCCGGACATGGCCGTCTACAACAGCCACTGGGTCCGCGACTCGCTGACGTCCCGCTACCTTGTGGCCCGCCGTATCCGGTCCCTCGTCGTCCACCCGCCGGTGGATCCCGATGACCACCGGACTCCGGGATCAGGCAGGCACGTCACGCTGGTGAACCTCAACAGAGACAAGGGCGTCGAGACCTGGCACGCCGCGGCATCCCGCCTGCCCAGCCTGCCGTTCCTCGGAGTGACCGGCGCCCACGGCCCGCAGATCCTCAACTCGGCCCCCGCGAACGCTCAGGTCGTGCCGCAGACCTCCGACATGCAGGCCGATGTATGGGCGCGGACGCGGCTGCTGATGGTGCCCAGCGTGTACGAGTCGTACGGCATGGTGGCCGTGGAGGCACTGGCGTCCGGCCTCCCCGTCCTGGCCCACCCCACGCCGGGCCTGAAAGAAGCCCTCGGCGACGCCGGGACGTTCATCGACCGGGATGACGTCCCCGCGTGGGTGGCGGCGATCCGTGACCTGTACCCCGACGGTGGCCAGCGGGAGGACGTATCAGCGGTCGCCCTGGCGCGCAGTGCGGTCCTCGCCGACCAGGCCACCACGGAGAGGAAGGTGTGGGCGGAGGCCGTCCGAATCCTGGTGCGGGCCTGAGCGGTGTTCCGCGCCGCCGGAGGCAGGCCCTGGGGCGCGGCTAGACTCCTGGTAGCCGCTGGTTTTGGGCCGGGCCGACACCACCTCGTGTGTTGGAGGCCCCCGGGATGCCCTGCCCCCTGATCGCAAACGCCGACACCATCCGCGTCACCCGCGTCGATGCGTGCGGCCGGCCCGTCGCCGGTGAAGACAACGGCTTCGTTTTCGACTGCTTCGCCACGCTCGCCATGAACCCGAACGTGGAGGACGGCGAGGACGTCGTCTACACCGCCGCGAACGGCCGCCAGTGCGGCTTCAAGCGCGGCTGCCCGCAGTTCAACGGCTACGACATCGAGCTGAATTTCTTCTCCGTCAGCCCGGAGTTCATTGAGATCACCACCGGCAACCCGGTCGTCTACGACTACGCGGGCAACCCGATCGGCCATGACGACTGCTCACTCAAGTGCAACAGCGGCTTCGCCATCGAGATGTGGGCCGAGGTGCTGGGCGAGGACCTGTGCGACTCGGAAGGCGGCGACGGCGCATGGATCTACTTCCTGATGCCGTGGGTCACAAACGGCATGCTGGGAGACATGGAGATCGGCGCGGAAGCCGTCTCCCTCGTCCTCAACGGCGCCACCCGCGCGGGCGGCGGCTGGGGCACCGGCCCGTACGACGTGATGGCGACCGACGTGGCCGGCACGCCCGGTTCGCTTCTTACACCGCTCGGTCCGACCTGCCACCGCCGCACGATGGTCACCACCGTCGCGCCGCCCGAGCCGGTGTGCGCGTACACCCCGGTCCTGGCCCTGGCCTCGTGACGGGTCACCAGCATGGACGCGCCCGATCTGGTCGTGCCCGTACGGACGGGCAAGGCCAATCCCCAGCTCCGATACGCGCTGCGGAGCTGGGAGGCCCACCTTCCACACGGCCGCGTGTGGATCGTGGGCTACCGGCCTGCCTGGCTGTCGGCCGTCGAGCACATCCCGACCAGCCAGCTCGGCACGAAGTACCAGAACACCACCGCGGCGGTGCGTGCGGGCTGCTCGCACCCGGACGTCTCCCAGACGTTCCTGCTCTGCAACGACGACATGTTCGTGATGGCCCCGCAGCCTGACGGCATGCCGGTGCTGCACCGTGGACGGGTCGCCGACCTCGAAGACGTCTACGTGCGCCGCACATCCGGCCGCTACCTGGACGGCATGCGCGAGACGCGGGATCTCCTCGTCTCCCTCGGTCACGACGACCCACTGTCGTACGAGCTGCACGTGCCGATGCCCGTCGACAAGAGCGGCATGCTCAAGGCGCTCGACGTCGGCCGGCACCTGGACGCCGTCCACAAACGGACCCTCTACGGGAACCTGTCCGGCATCGGCGGGGACGAGATCCGGGACGTGAAGATCCTCAACAGGTCCCCGCGGTTCGACCACGACGCCCGGTTCCTGTCGACGATGCCGGACAGCTTCACGAACGGGGCCGTCGGCACGCACATCCGCCGCGCGTTCCCCGCCCCGAGCCGCTACGAGGGAGGAGGCCACCGATGACCAAGCCCGCCCCGTGCGACCCGTGGGACGTCGACCTGTCCTGCTGCGACCTGCCCGACGACACCGCGAGCGACGTCATCGACCGGTGGGTACGCGTCGCGTCGATCATCCTGTGGGGCCTGTCCGGACGCCGCTGGGGCCCGTCCTGCCCCGTGACGGTGCGGCCGTGCCGCCGCTCCTGCCTGGACCCGTACCCCTACACCGTCCGCTGGGGCACGTCCGGCCCGTGGGTGCCCTACATCGGACTCGACGGCGCGTGGCGCAACGCGTCCGTGTGCGGCTGCCGTACGGATTGCTCGTGCTCCGAGCTGTGCGAAGTGCCCCTGCCCGGCCCGGTGTACGACATCCAGTCGGTCGACGTCGACGGCGAGACTCTGCCCGCCCCGGACCCGGAAGCCAACGTGATCGGCTCGTACCGGGTCGACGCCCCCGGCCGGCTGGTGCGCACCGACGGCGAGTGCTGGCCGGACTGTCAGGACATGGCCGCCCCACCCGGCACGCCGGGCACGTTCACCGTCACCTACCGCACCGGCCTCCCGCTGGACGCGGCGGCGATCGCGGCCGTCTCCGAGCTGGCGTGCCACTTCATCAAGGGATGCGGCGGCAGCTCCTGCGGCTGTAAGAGCAACCGGAACGTCAGCCGAGTCTCCCGGCAGGGCTTCGACGTGGAGATGGCCGACCCCACGGTCATCTACAGCGAAGGCCGCACCGGGCTACCGCTGGCGGACGCCTGGCTCGCCACGGTCAACCCGCACCGCCTCGCCTCGCCGTCCCGCGTCTACAGCCCCGACTACCAGCGCCCCCGCGTGACGACCTGGCCGTAAGGAGACCCGGACATGCCGCTGAGGCCGCTGGACCTGCACGAGCTCACCGAATCGGTGCTGGGCTGCGTATGCGCCGCGCTCCAGGACGCCGCCGACCAGGTCGACGGACAGCCGGGATGCCCCTGCCGTACGTGCGTCGTGCCCGGCGCCGTCGCATGGGACTGGTGCGACGACCCGTGCGGCGGCAAAGGCACCGGCGGTCAGCTCTCCGTCAACGTCCTGCGCATGTGGCCGGCGAACCCGTTCCCCAACGAGGACCGCACGGTGATGGGCGCCCGGAACTGCATGCCGCCGCCGGTGACGGCCGCCGAGCTCGCCGTGACCGTGCTGCGCTGCGCCCCCACCCCCGACGAGCAGGGTTGTCCCCCGTCGTGCGAAGAGCTGGACACCGCGGCCCGCATCGCGCACGTCGACGCGGTGACGGTCTACAACACGCTGTACTGCTGCCTGCCGGGCACCTCAACCCGCCGGCGGGGGCGTCAGTTCGTCGTCGGCCAGCAGCGCCTGATCGGCCCGGAAGGCGGCTGCGTCGGCGTCGAGCAGCGCGTGACCGTCGCGCTGCCCGGCTGCGCACCATGCCCGGCAGAGGAGACGTCACTGTGAGCGTGGAAGTGCGATTGGAACAGGGCCGCTTGGCGCGGCTGCTGCGCGCCCGTGGCGGTCTCGCCGAGCGCGCCCTTGCCCGGCGCACCGCCCGCGTCGCGGACATCGCCCGCCGCGAGGCTCCCGGCCGGATGGGCGCCTACATCGACTGGAAGGTGGTGTCCGGTCCGAGGGGGCTGGAAGGCGTCATCGTCTGCGACCACCCCGCGGTGCGGTATGTCCTCGACGGCACCCGGCCGCACATCATCCGGCCCCGGCGGAAGAAGGTTCTGCGCTTCGACGTCGGCGGCCGGGAGGTGTTCGCGAAGGTCGTGCACCACCCGGGCACGAAGCCGAACGACTTCCTGGGCAAGGCGCTCCGCGAGGGCCGCTGACCGTTCCTGGAGACCGCGTACCCTGCCGGTGCGCCGCTGGTTGTGGGCCGGGCGCCCGCTTGAGCACGTCAGGAGCCCCGTCGTGAGCCAGAGCCGCACCTTCACGCTGAACACCGAGCCGCACGTTGCCACGGTCGGCGAGACGCAACTCCTCTTCCAGCCCGAAGTGATGGGCGACGAGTTCCTGGACGCCTACGAGGCGTTGCAGGAGTCGCAGAAGAACCTCGGCGTCGACGTGAACAACCTCGCCGCCGCCGACCCCGAGAACCTGCGGGCCGTGGTGCGGTCGCTGCGCCTGTTCCTTGCGCGGCTGATGCTGCCCGAGTCCGCGCAGACCTTCGCCCGGTGGGAAGTCGTCAAGAGCGGTAAGGCCGTCAGCTCCCACGCCACCCCCGGCGAGGCGGCGGAGGCCGCAGCGAAGGTGAAGGGCGACGCCACGGTGAAGGACGTCGGCATGCGCCTCCCGGACCGCGTCCTCGTCGAGCTGCTGGAGTGGGCCGTCGAGCTGTACGGAGGCGGCCAGCGCCCTACTGGGTTGTCCAGCGGCTCTGTGCAAGCGTCGCCGCCTCCTGGGACTCGTGGGAGGGCGGTCTCGCCCTCCAAGGCGTCGACCCGCGCACGTGGACGCTGAGGACGATGCTCAACGCCGCTGAGGCGTCCATGGACGCAGCAGCGGAGGACGACGCGGAACGCCGCCGCAACAAGGCGAAGCTGTACGCCCCGCCGAAGGGACAGCAGCGTCGCAACCAGCGCGGCCGGCCTCCCGGCATGCGCATGGACCGGGCTGCGGCGCAAGCGATGGCGGCGCAGGTCGCGGCCGAGGACGCGCGGCTCGGCGCTGGTCCCTAGCGGCTAACCTGTGGCGTACGCCCCCTCGCGCCAGCACGAGGCGCCGGGGGCGTAGCCGCTGGTTTTGGGCCGGGCAACACCACACCCTTGTGGGGGTTGCCCGGTGGCCGGCAATGACGTCGATTACGGCTCGGCGCGGATCACGATCGTCCTCGATGACCGCGACGCGTCATCCGACTCGCGTCAGGTCGCCAACCGCATCCAGAACACCCTGGATCGCGGCACGCGCAACGTCGGCGCGCAGATCCGGCGGAACGTTCAGAGGGGCCTGAACGCCGCAGCCGTCACCGTCCGGGTAGAGCCGGACCTGCGCCGGTTCGACTCAGCCCTGCTGACTGGGCTGCGCCACCTCACCAGCATCAACATCCCGGTCGCACCGGACCTGACGGGCTTCGTCGAGCGGGTGCGGGCGGCGCTCGCCGGCGTCGAGATCCCGCTGCGGATCGTCCCGGACCTCGACGGCCTGGACGCGCGTATCCGCGCTCACCGGCCGCCGCCGATCCGCGTCGACACCGACGTCGACACCGACCGGCTGGGCCGGTCCCTGGGCAATCTCGGCGGCATCGCGGGCCGCGTCGGCGGGGCGCTGAGAAGCCTGCTGATGTTCGGCGCAGTCGGGATCGCTGCCGCATCTGCCGCCACGTCAGTCGGCGCGCTCGTCGCAGCGCTGGCACCCGCGGCTGGGATCGTCGCCGCCTTCCCCGCCGCGATCGCTGCAACGCAGGTCGCGCTCGGCACGCTGCGCCTGGCCGTGATGGGCGTCGGCGACGCCCTGAGCGCCGCGTTCGGTGACGACGCCGCGAAGTACCAGAAGGCCCTGGAGGGACTGGCCCCGGCCGCACAGAAGGCCGTCACGGCTGTACGGGCACTCGCCCCCGAGCTGAAAGCCGTCCAGCAGGCCGTACAGCAGGCGTTCTTCGCCCAGTTCGCCACCGAGATCAGCGGCGCGATCAAAAACCTCCTGCCGCTGCAATCCGGGCTGGAACGCGTCGCGACCGGATTCGGCAAGGCCGCCGCCGAAGGGCTCAAGTTCCTCCAGACCCGCGAGGCGCTGGCCTCCGCCCGCGCCATCATCAGCGGGACCTCGGACGCCGTCGCCGGACTCGCGCAGGGCGTACGCCCGCTCGCGGCGGGCTTCCTCAGCGTCGCCGCCGCCGTGTCGCAGGCATTCGGCACGCAGGTCGGCCAGTCCATCGGTAACGCCGCCGCCCAGCTCGGCGCGTTCCTCTCCCGCATCGCCGAGAGCGGGCAGGCCGTCGAGTGGGTGCGCACCGCACTGGGCGTCTTCCAGCAGCTCGGCGCGATCGCCTCCAACGTGGGCGGCATCATCTCCGCCGTCTTCCGCGCGGCCGGCGGCGCCGGGGGCGGACTGCTCGCCAACCTCCAGCAGATCACCGGCGCGTTCCGGGAGTTCGCCAACAGCGCGCAGGGCCAGGAGGCCATCGGGAACATCTTCCACACCGTCGCCACGATCGCCGCCCAACTCGGGCCGATCCTCGCGGCTGTCGTCACCCAGGTCGGTGCGATCGCCCCAGCACTGGCGCCGATCTTCACGGCGCTCGGCCCCGCCCTCACGGGACTGATCAACGCGCTCGGCCCGGCCCTGGCCGCGATCGCCCCGAGCCTCGCCACGGTCGCCCAGGCCCTCGCGCAGGCTTTCGCCGCGATCGGCCCCGCCCTCGGCCCGCTCGGCGCCGCCATCGGGTCGGTCGTCTCCGCGCTGGCTCCGATCCTCCCGCTCATCGGGCAACTCGTCGCGACCGTCGCCACGATGCTGGCGCCGGTCCTCCAGAACCTCGCGACGCTCTTCGCCCCGATCATCCAGGCGCTGGTCGGCGCCCTGATGCCCGTCCTGCCCCTGATCTCGCAGGCGTTCACGATGCTGGTCAAGGCCATGACGCCGCTCGCCACCGGCGTCGGCCAGGCCGTCGCGCAGCTCATCGGCGCACTCGCGCCAGTCCTGTCCACCCTCGCCGGTGTCCTGGTGCGCGTCGCCGCCGCCCTGGTCCCCGTCTACACCGCGTTCATCAACGCGCTGCTGCCGGCCCTGCCTCCGATCATCGCCGCGTTCAACGCGATCCTCCAGGCGCTCCTCCCGCTGCTGCCTCCGATCGCGCAGCTCGTCGAAGCGATCGCGCCGCTGCTGGTGATGGCCGTTCAGCTCCTCGGGCCGGTCCTCCAGATCGCCGCTGCGTTCGCCTCCTGGCTGACGCTCAACGCGGTCGTGCCTGTCATCCAAGCGGTCGTCTCGGTGCTGACGGGGCTGGTCTCCGGCCTGGCGTCGGCGCTCACGTTCATCACGCAGCTCCCGAGCATGATCATGACGGGGCTGTCGACGCTCGGAACGATGATCGCGACGTTTTTCACGAACCTCGTGACGACCATCGGCACGTGGATCAGCACCGCCTTCACGAGCGTGATCAACTTCTTCGTGGCGTTGCCGGGCCGGATCATGTCCGCGCTGGCCGCGATCCCCGGTCTCCTCGTCGACCTGTTCGTCAACGCCGTCGCGGCCCTGGGCATCGTGCTGCTCACCGCCTTGGCCGGGATCATCGCCCTGTTCACGGTGCTGCCCGGCAAGATCTTGTCGGCGCTGTCCTCGCTCGCCTCGACCATCGGGGGCGCGTTCTCGAGCGCCGCCTCGTGGGCGCGAGGCGTGATCTCCTCGTTCATCTCCTCGGCGTCCTCGTTCTTCGCGTCGCTGCCCGGGCGGATCGGCTCTGCTCTGGCCGCGCTGCCCGGGCAGATCGCCTCGCTGTTCCGGTCAGCCGGCTCGTCCGCCATGAGTGCGGCCCGCTCGTTCGGTTCGTCCGTCGCCTCGTTCTTCTCCAGCCTGCCCGGCCGGATCGTCTCCGGGCTCTCCTCGATCGGCTCGAAGATCGCAGGCGTGTTCAAGTCGGCGTACGGGTCGGCGAAGAGTGCGATCTCCTCGCTCATCTCGTCGATCGTCTCGCTGTTCTCCAGCCTCCCGGGGAGGCTCGTCTCCTCGCTGGGGAACATCGGCTCCCGCATCGTCAGCAAGATCAAGGGCGGGTTGCCGTCCGCCGTGCGGAATGTGCTGCCTTTCGCGGACGGCGGGATCGTCCGCTCCCCGGTGATGGGACTCGTCGGCGAGGCCGGACCCGAGGTCATCATCCCGCTCACGCGGCCGGCCCGCGCCCGCCAGCTCGCGGAGGAGTCCGGCCTCATCGACATGCTCGCCGCCGCAGGGGGCGGGAAGAGCAGCGGCGGCGGGGATAGGGCCGCCATGTCGGCCCTACCGGCGCCGGTGTTCCACATCTACGAGGCGGGTGACGCGCGGATGACCGCACACCGCGTCGCCTCCCGGCTCGCCACCGCGGCAGGAGTGATCTGACCATGGCCATGGACGGGTACCTGGCTCTCGGCGGTGTCGAGATCACCAACGAGGCGCGGCTGGAGACGTACCTGCGCACGGTCGGCTCACCGCTGGTCGACGTCGGCGCGTGCGGCTGCCCGACGTTCACCGCTGAGACGCTGGGCGATGAGCCGTACAGCACCCCGGAGGAGGACGGCGCCCCCTGGTACGACCCGGACGTGCCAGAGTCCGCCGACTTCGCCGGGTTCCGCGTCCTGTCGATCGAAGGGCTCGACGACTACCCGGTGCGGCGCACCACGACAAACGCCGTGACGGGCGGGGCGGCGCTCGGCCCGGGCCGCGTCATGCCGCGCACCATCACGATCACCGGCATCTTGCTCGGCGCGACGTGCTGCTCGGTCGAATACGGGCTGCACTGGCTGTCGGAGGCGATGACCGGCTGCACCGGCATGGTCTGTGACGGCGACTGCTTGACCCTGTTCAACTGCTGCCCAGGAGACGAGGAAGCGCCGGAGGTCTTCCGGGCGCGGCGCCAGCGCACGGTACGCCGCGTAGCCCTCACCCAAGGCCCCACAGTCACCGCCCGGCACGGCAATGGCTGCTCGTCCGGGGCCTGTTCGTCCGGCGCGGACGTCGTCACCGTCGAGATCGTGCTCACCGCGGGCACACCGTGGCTGTGGACGGACCCGACCCCGATCCTCGAAGTGCCGCTCCCGGACGACGACAGCGACACGTGCGTGACGTGGTGCGTGCACGGTCAGCCGCCGCTGCTTCGCTGCGTGGACGTCGTCGAGACCTGCACGGCCGGCGCCGTCTCCGCGCCGGTCGTCGACGACACCACCGCGTGCGACCTGCGGTGGCCCGTCGCCGAGTCGGTGACGGAGACCTGCGACGGCACATGCCGGTTCGCCCCCTGCGTCGACCCGATGAGCAGTTGCACGGACCCGCTGTGCGCCCCGCCCGTCCCGCCGACTCCCGCCGCCCTGGAGACCTGTTACTGCCTGCCCCTGGCGGTCGAGCGCGTCTGTTACGACATGGATCTCACCGACCGGCCCGGCTGGTCTCTCGACGTGCCGATGATCACGCTCCGGGCTGGGCGTGAAGACCTGCGGGGCGTGACGATCACTTTCTACGAGCGGCCCATCGGCGGGGCTGCCCTCGACTGCGACCAGGTCGCCGAGTTCGCCCGCTGCTACCCGCACTCGCAGTACCACGTCGCCTACGTCCCGGCCGGAGGTGCGGTGACGCTGGACGGGCAGACCGGCCGCTCCGTCGTCCAGTGCGGCGCCGACTGCGAGACCTCCCGCGACGTGTACGGGCTCGACGGGGCGCCCCCGACGTACGAGCCGTTCAACTGCGCGGACTACTGCGTGTGCATCGAGACGGACGTGATGAACCCGCCAGCGCCGAACGCCCTGCTGACGCTGGCTGTCTCCGGCCGGGGCTACTGACGGCCTCCGGCTACGCTGGCTGTCCGCTGCTGGTTGTGGGCCGGGCGCCTCTTGCTGCACGAGGAGCCTCATGGCCGTTGCGGGCTGCGGCACCCACACCGCGCTCATCACCGACCGGGACGGCGCGTCCGTCTCCCCGGTGCAGACCCTCACCGAGGTCGAGTGGACCCGCGTCCTCGACGACACCAGCACCGCGCGGATCGTCGTCAACCCGGACGGCGACTGCTGCGACCGGCTCGGCCAGGTGCGGGCCTGGCGGCACTGGCTCAACATCTGGCGCGGCCGTGACCCGGTCTGGTCCGGCCCGATCCTCCAAGCCGAATGGTCACGCGGGCAGATGGAGGTGTGGGCCGCCGACGTCCTCGCAGTCCTGGACCGTCGTGTGCCGCACGCCGACATCACCTTCGGCGACACCGATCTGGTGAACGTCGCCGATTGGCTGATCACCGACGGATTCGCGCCCGACGACCCGGGCCACAGCATCGAAGTGGTCGGCAAGACCGGAGTACGCGGCGGCCGGGAGTACCGGCGCAACATCGGGCAGACCGGCGACCACCTGCGCGACCTGGCGGAAAACGGCCTGGACTACACCGCGGTGGGCTCCCGCATCTTGCTGCTCCCCGAGACGTACCCGGTGACCGTCGGCCGGCTCACAGACGCCGACCTGCCAGAAGGGCTCATCGTCGCCGAGGACGGCACCGCGCTGGCGACACGATGGATCGTTGCCGGGAAGGAAGGCACCGACGGGGACAGCGACATCATCGGCGACGCCGGGGGACCGGATCCGTACTACGGGCTGGTGGAGCGGTACGTCGAGCAGACGACCATCTCGACCACCCTCGCGGCACGGTCGGCCGCAGCGTCCCGGCTGCGGGCTTCGCTGCCGGTGCCGGTGGTCGTCGACACCCAAGAGGTGTCCATCTCACCCGAGGCGGCCGTGCAGATCCCTACCCTGGTGCCCGGCTGGTGCCTGGACGTCACCACTCAGGTCACCTGCCGCCCCCTCTCCCAACGCCTCAAGATCACAGGCGTGAAGGTGACCGAGACCGGCGGCACGGACTCGACGCCGGGCAGCGAGAGCGTTCAGGTGCAAGTCGCCGTGACCGGCGCGGAGTCCGCGACCGGCGCGCTCGGGGTGGTGTGAGATGGCACTGCGCGGATCAGCGACGCGGCGCTCACTCGGAACACCGATGGTCAGCCTCCTGCGCGACATCGACCGCCGCACCCGCACAACGACCAGGCGGGCACGGCCGGCCAGCCCGCCGCAGCCCGCGAAAAGCGTCGACGCCGAGCCGGTGACGCCGCCCCCCGCACCAGCACCGCCCGCCGTGGCGGCCGTCGTCGAGACCGGCAAGGACGGGCGGGCGCGATGGACGTTCCCGGCCTCGTTCAGCCGTCCGCCTGCCCTGACCGCGCTGCCCGTCGACCCCCACCCCGCAGACGACACCAGCACGTTCGTGGCGACGCTGGAGACCGTCAGCGGGACGTACGCGGAGCTCCGGGTGTGGCGCACCCGCCCGCTGCCTGTCGTCGGCGGCATCGAACCCGCCGGCCCCGGCATCCGCCTGCACCTCACGGCGACGCCGACAACTGCCTGACGGGCTACCCTGCGGGTGTGCCGCTGGTTGTGGGCCGGGCCGCGCCAATCTCACCGCGTAGGAGATCGCCGTGGCCAGCGTGTGCGTATGCAGCGACTACTTCCAGGTCAACGACGACGGGGAACTGTGCCTCAAGCCGGGCACGATGGGCCTCCGGCAGACCCTGTTCTTCAAGGACCCCGGCACCTTCCAGTTCGAGAAGGCTGACTATCCCTGGCTGGCGCGGGTGCAGGTGCAGGTCCAAGCCGGCGGCGGCGGATCCGCCGGAGCGGACGCGGCAGCGAGCCAGGCCCTCGTCCGGGCTGGCGCGGCAGGTGGCGGCTGGTCCCAGTCGCTCATCGAGGTCGCGGCGCTCGGCGCGGTCGAGACGATCGTCGTCGGCGCGGGAGGCACCGCTGGAGGAAGCAACGGAGGGGGAGGCACGGGCGGCACCAGCAGCTTCGGCGGCTTCGCTGTGGCAGCAGGCGGCGACGGGTCGACGGCCGCGCAGTCGTCGGGGACGGCCTCCGACGCGGTGAGCGGAACCTCGGGCCCGTTCGCCGGGACTGGTCAGTACGCCAGCGGCGGCGGGGCGGGAGGCGGCGGCATCCGCCTGTCTGGCACGAACGGGCTCTCCGGCGGCGGCGGCGACAGTCGTCTCGGACTCGGCGGTTTCGCCCGCGCATCCGAAGGGGTGGGCACCGCACCGCGCGGATACGGCGGCGGTGCGGGCGGCGCACTGTCGTACGGCAACGACTACAACGGCATTGACGGCGGCTCCGGCCTCGTCATCGTCGAGCTGTACGGCTGACCTGTCCGGGACACGTCGCCGGACAGTGTCCGCGCAGGCCGGATGCGGTGCGGCCCATGCGCATGACCCGGTATCCGGACATGTCCGCGCGCTGTCCCGGACAGTCGCCCGATGCCGCCTGGTGGCCTCCGCCCCGGCGTAGACTCATCAAGCGCTGCTGGTTGTGGGCCGGGCCGAGAACACCCCGCGAGAGGTGGACATGGCCCGCTGCGGATGCACCGGCGACACAGCGACGACCATCGTCGTCACCGAAGACTCGGAGTGCATCGCCCATTCCGGCAACGGGACCGTAACCAGCCCGCTGTCGGCCTTCCCGATCATCGAATCCAGCACAGACAACCTCGTCGAGTGCCTGGAAGGCGGGCTGTTCGTCTCCAACCGCGGCGTGTGGACGCCGCAGGACTTCGGGCCGACCGGCACCACCGATGACGCCCCGGTCCTCCAGGCCGCGCTGTCGGCCGCGCGGGACGCCGGCGGTGGCACGGTCTACGTCCCGCCCGGCGTCTACCGGCTGGCGAGCCTGCCGCTGCGCATCTACGCGCGGACCCGCCTGACCCTCGCCCCCGGCGCGATCCTGCGCCGAGCCGCCGACGGCACGATGCTCCTCAACGGCGACAGCGGCCAGGTGATGCCGGGTTACACCGGCCACGGCGACATCATCATTGAGGGCGGGCAGTGGGACAGCAACGCGAGCTCGTACCCGACCTCGGCGATGTGCATGTCCTTCGGGCACGCCACCAACCTGCTCATCCGTGACACGACGATCAAGGATGTCGCGGGCTACCACGGCATCGAGATCAACGCCATCAAGACGTGCGTGATCAGCAACGTCCACGGTCTCGGCTACAAGGACCCGGGCGACCGGGATTTCAGCGAGTTCATCCAAGCGGACCTGGCGAAGGGCGTCGCCTATTTCGGCGGTTTCGGGCCGTACGACGACACCCCGGTCCTCGACCTGCTGGTCACGGGCTGCTCCACCGGGCCGAGCGGCACACCGGGCACGACGGCCTGGCCGCGCGGCGTCGGGTCGCACTCCGCGTCGCCGAGCCGGCCGCACCGGGACATCCGCATCAACTCCTGCCGCTTCGATAGCTGCTCGCAGTGGGCCATCGGCGCCTACACGTGGGAGTCCGTCGTCATCTCGGACATTCAGATGCGGTCGTGCGGTGGCGGCATCTGGGTCCGGACCCTCGACTCTTCGACGACCAGCCACCGGACGCCTGCCGGCGGGACTTCCCCGACCATCACCGGCTCCCAGCCGCTCGCGGGCATCGTCGTCGACGACGTCACGATGTACGGCGGCGGCGGGTACGGGAGCGCGCTGGAGCTCGTAGGTGAGGACACCGGCTTCGTCCAGGACGTCGCCGTGGGCCGCGTCGTGACCCGGGGGACTGCCGGAAGCGCGGTCCGCATGGTCTCCGTCGAGGACTACCGGCTGCACAGCGTCATCGCGCACACGACCGGCGCGACCGCCATCAGCACGCTCGGCACACGGCGCGGCCAGATCGACGACTGCCACGTCAACGACACCGCGGGCGCGGGCATCACCGTCGACTCCCGCAGCACCGCGGCGGCCTCGGCGACCGACGTCACCGTGGGCCGCTGCTCGGTGACCGGCGCGGCAGCCAACGGCATCCATGTGTGGGCGGGCGTGGACATCCTCATTGACGCCTGCGAGGTGTACGCCCTCACCGGCTATGGCGTGCAGGTCTCCACCAACACGGACCGGATCACCGTGCGGGATACCCGCAGCCGGGCCACGACGCTGACGCCGATCAACTTCACCAGCACGGTCACGAACGCGGCCCGCTACGGCAACTCCAGCGACGCGCCTGCCTCCTCCACGACGACCGGCACCGCGGCCAACAGCACGACCGAGACGGTCGTCGCGAGCTGGCTCATCCCGGCCGGCGACGCCCTGCCCGGCACCGCGTACCGGTTCGCCGCGCACGGCCAGGCGTCGACGACCGCCACGCCGACGCTGACGATCCGCGTCCGCCTCGGTGGAGTCGGCGGCACCGTCGTAGCCGCGTTCGCAGCCGTCACCACCGGCACGGCGATCGCCAACCGCGGCTGGGAGGTGAACGGCGTACTCCACGCCATCGCGCCCGGCTCGTCCGGCACCTGGTCCGGCGGGGCGCAGCTCTGGCACCGCCTGGCCAGCACCACCGGCGCGACGGCGCAGGACGTGACCGACGGGGCGATCACGCGGGACAGCACAGTCGACCAGGCGCTCGTCATCACCGCCCAGTGGTCCGCCGCCTCCGCCTCCAACACGGCGCAGGGCCTTGCCGCCAGCCTGCTCCGGACCTGACAACCGTCACCGCAGAAAGGAAGCCCACGTGACAACCTCGACGCCCGCCACCAAGGCGCAGGTGTGTTCGCTGAAGCGTGACACCTCGCAGCTCATCCAGCCGGGCACGACTTACCAGATCGTCAGGTTTCCGTTCGGCTCGCTGGAGTCGTCGGACTCCTACGAGATGCACCAGATGGCGACAAGCGGCTACACGATCACCACGTGGGACTCCGATGACCGGTCCGGCCTGATCTGGCCTGCCCGGTCGGGCTGGGGCCACCTGTACGCGATGGTCCAGTGGGAGAGCGGCGAATACACCGAGCTCCGGGACCAGTTCGTGCGTGACCCGCTCGGCTTCGGCTCCGATCCGGAGAACACCACGGCGACCGACCACCGGCCCCCGTCTCCCGGCGTGCAGTGCTTCACCAAGAGCCACGGCGTTTTCGTCGACCCGGCCGTACCCCTCGCGCTGCGTGTGACGCACAACGACAAGGTGCCCCGGAACATCGCCCTGGCCGAACTCAAGCTCGTCATCTATGACGCCTAGGAGAGCCGCGATGGACCCTCAACCACCCACCGTGGGACGCGTGGTGAGCTACGTCTCGCACGGCACCCCACCACGTGAGGACGGAAGCCAGGCCCACCCGTCGAAGACGCGGGCCGCCATCATCACCGCGGTGCACGGCACCGCCGAGCCGGGCCCCGAAGATCCGGCCGGCCAACTCCGATGGGAGGTCGGTCTCGCCGTGTTCAACCCGAGCGGGATCTTCTTCGACCAGCACGTGATGCAGGACGAGTCGGGCACCGCACCGGGCACCTGGCACTGGCCGGTGTGGGTGATGGCGGCATGAGGCTCGTCGAGCGCGCGGCATGGGGCGCGCCGGCCACGTCCCCCGCGGCATACCTGCCCTCGGCGCGCGGGGTGAAGGTGCACTACCTCGGCAGCGCCTACTCCTCGCGGGCGCATTCGCTGTGCGACGACTACGTGCGGAAGATCCGCGCCGAGCATCTGGCCAACGCCAAAGAGAACTACGTCGACATCGCGTACAACGCTGTCGTGTGCGAGCACGGCTACGTGTACGAGGGCCGTGGCCTGCACAAGCGGACCGGCGCGAACGGCAACGCCGAGCTGAACGGTCGGGACTACGCGGTGTGCGCGCTCCTCGGATCGAGCGGGTTCACCGAGCCGCCCGACGCGATGCTGGCCGGCCTGCGGGACGCCATCGAATGGTTCCGCGCCAACGGCGCCGCAGGCGACTGGGTCGGCGGGCACAAGGACGGCTACGCCACGGCGTGCCCGGGAGCTCCGCTCTACGCCTGGGTGAAGGCCGGTGCGCCACGCCCCGGCGGAACCGGCGGCGGCAGCGACGGTGAGGACCAGTACACGGTGCGGGCCGGGGACACCCTGTCCGGGATCGCCCGCCGCCTCGATCTGGACTGGCGGGAACTGGCGAAGGTCAACGGGCTCAGCGAGCCGTACACGGTCTACGTCGGGCAGGAGCTCGATCTGCCCGAGTCCGGCGGCGGCACGCAGGCGCCGCCGTATCCGGGCCGGTCCGCGTTCGTCCTCGGCCGCCGCCACCAGGCGGTGACCGATCTGGACCGGCAGCTCGTACGTCTCGGCTTCACCCGGCACCACGACGGCAACGGCTACCAGCCCGGACCGCTGTTCACCGCCTACACCCGGCGGAACATCGCCGACTTCCAGCGCTCCCGGCCGGAGCTGTCCAACGACCCCGACGGATACCCGGGGCCGGTCACGTGGGAGCTGGCCCACACGCTCCGCAGATGACCGACGCGGGCTCATGAAGCTACCGAGGCAGGAGAGTTGTAATGCCCACTAGCACCGCACCGGTCGAGGTGAAGGTGAAGGCGGCGACCGCCGCTGCCACCGTCCTCGCCGTGATCGTGACCGTCCTCAATGCCGTGGTGGCCGACTCGGCGCTGCTCGGCTCGCTGCCCGGGTGGCTGCAAGCCGTCATCACCCTTGTGACGCTGCCCCTGGCCACGTTCTACGCGGGCTGGAAGGCGCGGCATACCCCGCAGGTGCCGGAGGCCGTCCCACCCGCCGACGGGGCGGTGTAGTGCGCAGGTTGGGGCGCCGTGGCGCGTTCCTCGTCACCCTCGGAGCGTCCTGGGCCGGCTACGGATACAGCATCGCTTCCGATCCCCGGTACGGCACCGCGCGGGGCTTGTCGGACGTCACGAAGTACGTGCCGCTGGAAGCCCTCGGCTGGGGCTGGGTCGCCTGCGGCGCCCTGGCTGTGGTCGCCGCACTGGCCGGCGTGCGGTGGCAGCCGTTCGGGTTCGCCGCGATCGGGGTGCCCGCAGGGCTGTGGGGCGCAGCGTTCACCGTGACGTGGGCCAGCGGCGGCTACCCCTCGGCGTGGGGTTCGGCCGCCGCCTGGTGCGGCTTCGCGCTGAGCATCGTGTGGGTGTCGGGCATGCAGGAGTGCCCGCACAGTGAAGGAGTGAAGCGATGGATGTAGGGGCGCTTGCTGCCGCCATAGTGGGCCTGTTCGTCGGGTTGCTGGGCTTCTCGCAGAACCGGGCCAGCAACCGGCGGGACGACTTCACGGTGATCGCTGAACGGCTCGACCGGGAGCTGACCACCGAGCGGCTACAGCGGCGGATGCTCACCAGCTACGTGATGGATCTGCTGCGTTGGGGCCGCCGGATCGCACCTTCGGATGACCCGGTCCCCGACCCGCCCGCCGATCTTGACCTCAGTCCGTGGGCATGACCCCGCCACCCTGATCCGGGTGCCCCGCTCCACGGCTCCGGGAGCGGGGCACCCTCAGGTGCCGACTATGGGGGATCGGTGCCGCTGCGGAAAATTCGGCGATGTGCATGCATGCACGCCAGTTGTTGAGGGAGACTGGGCGCAACGCTGGTCGACGCCCCCCCCGCGAGGCCGGCGAAGCCGCATCCCCCTGCGGCGTGAGAGCCCGGCCGTGCACCCCCCCGCACGGCCGGGCTCGCCCAGTTTCAGGCCGCTGGTACGCAGGTAGAGCGCTTATCGTGGCTCAGGTCCATACAGATCGCTGCTGGTCTGCTGGCGCAAGGCGTCTCGCCCACGGAACCCGGGTGAGGCGCCTTCGCTCTGCTCGCACGGTCGGCGTCGTTCCACAGGACGAGCAGGCGTGCATACTCGCCGTCGCTCCGCTCGGCACCGGGGATGGACATCAGCAGCCGGATGCGCCGGTTGATGTCGTCGCGCTGTTCGGCAGCAATCAGCGCGTTCGGGGAGGTCACGGTCAAAGCGTAGGGCCGCCCACTGACACCGCGGCGGCCCCATCGAGTACAGGTCCGCTCAGGCGGGGGCGAGTTGGCAGGCGCCGGCCTGCTCGGTGAACTGGGCGGCAGAGATGAGCCGTGAAGATGCGCCACAGAAGGCCGTAAACGCGAACTACGCCCCGCAAGCGGGGCGCAGATCGGAGTACCGTTCCGAGTGTCGAGTTCAGAACGGAGACCAGTATGCCTCAAGCATCTTCCGGCTTGGCGGACAATCTCAGGGCGCATCGGCGCGCCGCCGGGCTTAATCAGGAACAGCTTGCCGACAGGGCGAGGCTGTCCACCTCAGTCATTCGCAAGCTCGAACAGGGCGGCGCTGCACGAGTTGAGACGCTGCACCAGATCGCGGCAGCGCTTGAGATCCCCACTTCCGCCCTCTTCGCGGCGGACACTCCGACCCCAGTCGTCGGGGACGAGTCGAACCGGCAAATGCTCGCACCGTTGAGGAAGGCCCTCATGCCCCCCGTAGGGATCAGCGACTACATCACAGACCCGGGAGACGCAGGCAACGAGATTTTCGATCCCAGCGCCATCATGCGCCGCGTCGAGGACGGCCTGGCGCTCCATGCGGCCGACCGGTACGACTCCGTCGCTCGGATCCTCCCGCCGCTCCTCACCGACGCGGAAGCGGCCGTTGCGGCGGCCGAGAGCGACGAGGCCCGCACCGAGGCGGTCACGGTGCGGTCCCGGGCGCTGCTGCTGTCCGGGAAGTTCCTCACTCAGGTGCGCCAGTACGACATGGCGTACCACTCCCTGTCGGAAGGCATCCGCCTCGCACGGGAGGTCGGTAACCGCGGCGGCGCGACCGCTGGCGTCATCGGTATGTGCTGGCTCCTCCTGCGGCAGGATCGGTTCGATGAAGCCGAGCGACTGGCGTCGGTCACAGCGGATGAGGTCGAGCCGCGCATGTCCTCGGCGACGCCGGGTGAGCTGGCAGCCTGGGGCGAGTTGGCGCTGCGCATCGCGTCGGCGGCGATCCGGAACAACCGGCCGGATGAGGCGCAGGAAGGCCGGCGCATGGCGGCGACGGCTGCGGGTGCGCTCGGCCAGGAGTATCAGGACAACGTGACCCACTGGGCGCGCTTCGGGCCAGCGACCATCGAACTCAAGTCAGTTGAAGACCTCGCCCTCGCCGACGACTCCCGTGGCGTTCTCCGCCGGGCAGACGACGGCGTGTTGAGCTCCAAGTCGATGCGGAGGACCGGCAAGCCGACCGCAACCAACTGGAACCGCCACCGCCTCGACGTCGCGCAGGCATACGTCCGCGTCGGCTCGACGCAAGACGCCCTTGATGAACTCCTGGGTATTCGGCGGAGGTCGCCGCACTGGATCACGCATCAGCCGATGGCTCGATACGTGATGACCGATCTGTTGAAGACGCGGAAGCGGACCTTGACGAAGGACATGCGGGACATGGCCGCTCACCTGGCCGTTCAGGCGTAGCTACCACGGAGCGTGGCAGTTCCGATGCCGTGGGTTCTGAACTGCCACGCTCCGCGCATGGATTGACACCCGGTGTCTTCGTACGGTCCTGGAATCATCCGAGACCTACGCCGGGGACTGAAACCATGCGTAGAACTACCGAAGATCTCGCCCGGCGTCGCATTCTGGCCGACGCGTCCGCCACCGCGAACACTCCGGTGACCGGGTCTGCCGCACTGTCGGCGGCGCGGGGTGCTCACGAGTTGTACGACGCCTCACCGAACGCGGTATCGCCCCAGACGCGCCTCTACTTGGGCGGCGAGCTCGCGATGGCGGTTGATGATCCAGGCTCGCGCGTCACCATCCACACTCGCGCGGACATGGACCAGGCGGCGGCGGAATGGCTGGCCGCGGCGGCGTCGAGCGCGGCGCAGGTCGTCGGGGAGTGGAAGGCGCAGGGCGTCGCCTGGCTGAGGACGGGGACGCTGTTCTCGACGGTGACGCTGAATGCCGAGCTGGTGCACGCTGCCGTCGGCAGCGACGAACCCGAGTGCGTCGCCGACTGCCTGGAGCACGTCCTCGAAGGGACTCCGGTGTTCTTCACGCCGGGCGGCGTCGACACGTACACGGCGCTCCTGACGCCGCATGCGGTCAGGGCGTGGAGGGTGCCGGACACGGTCGCGGCCGGCCAGGGTCACCAGGTGCCGGTGCCTTTCCCGGCCGGTGAGCCCGACAGCGATGCCGCCCGGTGGGTCGTGCCGATGGCCGGGCCGGGCCTGCTCGGCTCCCCGGCGCTGCTGGCGGCGCTAGTGGCCTTGGGCCGCCTCCAGCTCTCTCGTAAGGGGGACGCCGCCCATGAATGAGGCGAGCAACCGGCTTTCGTTGGGTACAACTAGGTCACTGGAGTCCGGGCGGGCATGGCCGGAAGCACGTGACTTCCTCGCGCGAGACGGCGACCCGCAGAAGTGGAACGCCGGGCCGCGTCGGGCGTTCCTCGACCTCGGAGGAACGGCGTGACCACGATGACCGAGCCATCAGCAACGGGCGTCCCGGCGTACAGCGAGTCGATGGTCCGGGAGCGGGAATCGGCGAAGTCGGCGCGGAGGCTGGTGTCTTCGGCGCTGCGGGTGTGGGACCTGGAAGACCTTGAGGACGCGGCTTGGGTGGTGGTGAGCGAGCTCGTCTCGAACACCGTCAAGCATGCGCGGCTGGACGTGATCCGGGTGGTCGTGTCGCGGGTCGGCCCCCAGCGCGTGCGGATTGCGGTCACCGACCGTTCCCACGACCTGCCGGCCATGCGCCACCCGGGGACGAACGACGTCAACGGCCGGGGGCTGGCGATAGTCGCCGCGATGTCCGAGAAGTGGGGCGTCGATCCGCTGCGTTGGGGGAAGCGCGTGTGGGCCGAGCTGGACGTCAGTTCGTGACGCCGCGCCGCGCCCAGGTCGCGTACATCCTGTCGGTGCTCGTCGTGATGGCCGCCGTCGGCTACGGCATCGCGACGAAGTGAAGGCTCCCCTTCGCCGATCCAGTCAGGTGTCGGCGCAGGGTGAAGACGGCCCCGGGCCTGCAACCGCCCCCCGTCGGAGGCAGGCCCGGGGTCACCCCCGTACAGGAGAGAGAGGGAATGGCCCGGCGAGAGTGGACGACCGGCGAGTGCTGGCTGTACTGCGAGCGCTCCGGCGTCCTGGTGCTGTATGTCGGCCCGCTCCAGGAAGACGGACAGCACGCGCCGATCTTCGCGTGCGAGGACTGCCTGAACCGGCTGCGCGGCAAAGCGCGCCGGTACATCGATGCGCGGGACCAGGCTCCCGCCCGCTGAGCCCCGGCCCCCGGTCGTGCTGCGAGACGGCGGCCGACCGGTAGCCGGTTTCCACCCGAGTTCTACGGAGGCAGGCATGACTGCACGACCGATCATCACTGGCGAACAGGCCGCGTCCTGTTACTTCCGCACGACCGTCGACCATCCCCACCGCAAGGCTCTGATCCAGGTGTGCGAGCCGTGCAACGAAAAGTGCGCGCACTGCTTCGTATCCGCGACGAAACGCGGCGAGTACATGCCCCTCGACGGCGTCCGGGAACGGCTGATCCCGCAGCTCGCCGAGGCCCGGGTGAACCGTGTGACGCTCACCGGCGGGGAGCCGTTCATGCATCCCGACCTGCTCCAGATCACGGCCGACTTCCGTGCGGCCGGCATGGGCGTCGGGTTGTGCACCAACGCAACGATGGTCAGCGACGAGCAGATCCGTGAACTCGCCGCGCTCGACGCCCACATGAACGTCAGCCTGGACGGGTTCTCTGCCGACTCGCACGGGAAGTTCCGGGGCCGGCCCGAAGGCTTCGACGAGACCGTGGAGACGGTGAAGCGGTTCGCGAAGGCGGGCATTCTCCAGGGGCTGCTGTGCACGCCGAACAACCTCGCAGAGGACGAGGAGTACGCCGAGCTGTGCGCGTTCGCCCGGGACCAGGGCGCGAAGTACGTACTGATGAACCCGCTCGGCGAAATGGGCCGAGGCGCGAACTCGTCGCGGAAGCTGCGCCGCCCGGACGATCACATGCGGCACATTCGCGACCTGACGATGCCGTTCGTCGACGATGGCGTGGACATGGTCCACATTCGGTTCCCGAACGACGGCAAGCCGCTTTCCGGGTGTGAGGCGGGGACGATCATCTACGTCTTCACCAAGGGCGAGGTCGCAGTCTGCCCCTACCTGGCGTTCGCCGCCCGCACGAAGGTCAGCCAGCACCCGGACACGGACTTCCTCGTCGGGAACGTGTGGGAAGACGACGACGTGGCCGCGCGACTCGACGCCTACGGCCGGTTCAGCGACCGGTGGGATCTCGGCGGGAACGACACGTGCGGCGGCTGCTCCATGTCGAGCCGCTGCGGGAAGGGCTGCCCCGCGGCCGTCGTCGCCGCCGGTCACCGCATCGGGGCCGTCGACAGCGAACAGTGTCCCGTCGTGCCGCACCAGTCCCGCGCGCTTCCCGTGGTGGGTGTCTCGTGACCGGGTTGTTCGTGACGATCGACGGACCGGGCGGCGTCGGCAAGTCCACCGTGACGGCCGCCATCGTCGCCGAGTTGCGCGCCGCCGGCGTGGCGGTGCACGCCACGCGGGAGCCCAGCGACACCGCACTGGGGCAGCTCGCCCGGCAGGGCACCGACGACTACCGCGGCATGACGATGGCCTGTCTGATCGCGGCCGACCGGTACCAGCACGTAGAAGATGAGATCCGGCCTGCGGTGGCGCGCGGCGACATCGTCGTGTGTGACCGCTACGTCGCCTCCTCGCTGGTGTTACAGGTGATGGACGGCGTCGGCCGTGACCTGGTCTGGGAACTCAACAGGCACGCCGACATGCCCGACCTGGCCGTCATCGTCAACGCTCACGCCGACGTGATCGAGAAGCGTTTGACCGAGCGGGGCGCGCACAGCCGCTACGAGCGGGAGCCCGACAGCAGCCTGCGGGAATGCGCGGCGTTCCGCGAAGCGGCTAGGTTCCTCATGGCTGCCGGCGTGCACGTCGTCCAGTTCGACGCGACCACCGAAGGGCCGGAAAGGATCGCTCGCGACATCGTCGCGGAGATCAGGAACCGTGAATGAGGTGCAGCTCATGACCAGCCAGGCCAGCACGCTCGATGTGCTGACGTTCAACCTGAACAATCCGTCCAGGGAACGCGCCGAGCGCCAGCTCGCGTACCTCGCGGCGCGGCCCGAGCAGGTGCTCGTACTGACCGAGACGGTCGACAGCGCTGGCTGCGCCTTCCTGGCCTCCCAGTTCGGTGACGCCGGGTACGCGGTCACCTTTCCCCGGCCGGAGCGCGGCGAGCGCGGCGCGATGATCGTGAGCCGCCTGCCGACCCAGCAGGGGCCGGCCTCCGTCGGGTACCTGCCGCACCGCGCGGTGTCGGTGACCGTCGCGACCGATGAAGGCCCGCTCGACATCACCGGCCTGTACGTGCCCTCTCGGGACGCGTCGGAAGCGAAGATCACGCGGAAGCGGACGTTCCTCGAACGCTGCCGCACGGGTCTGCCGCGCGGTGACGCCGGGTTGGGGCTGGTGCTCGGCGACTTCAACGTACTGGAGCCTGAGCACCGGCCCGCCTACCGGTTCTTCCAGCAGTTCGAGTACGGGTTCTACGAATGGCTGGGAGAGGCCGGGTATCGCGACGCGTTCCGCGCGCTGCACCCGGACGCCGCTGAATACTCGTGGGTGGGCCGGACCGGCGACGGCTATCGCTACGATCACGTGCACGCCTCGGCCAGCCTGGCGGCCGAGCTGCGCTCCTGCTCCTACGTCCACGAACCGCGTACGGGTACGGACCGGCTCACCGACCACTCCGCGCTCACCATTTCGCTCGCTCTGCACCCTGCGAGGACGCTGCCGGTGACCGACCCCACTGAGGCCGCCGAACTGGTACCGGCGCTGTTCTGACCCTCCGGAGGACTGTGATGGAAGAGACCTGGAAGACCGTCGAGCGCCTGCGCGAGTGGCTGGATGCGGAGAGCCCGCTCGCGCCGGACGCGACGCGGATCATGCGTGTGTTGAAGATCACTGAGGAGGCCGGGGAGGTCGCCGAGGCGATGCACGGGATGCTCGGCTCGAACCCGAGGAAGGGCAAGAGCCATACCGAGGAGGACGTCCGCAAAGAGCTGTGCGACGTGATCCTGACGAGCATGGTCGCGCTGGCCTCGTTCACGCCGGACGCTGCCGGCGTCTTCGACGAGCGGCTACGGCACATCGCTGACCGCTCGTTGGGGTAGCTCGGACGGGTGACCCCTACGGCATATGCCTGGCGCCGGGTACGCCAGAGGGAGTAGTTTCACCGTACAGTTGATCATCTAGACTCCGTCGTCCCTTCGGGGAAGCACGACGGGTCGCGGTTCTGGCCATGCTCCGCAGGCACCCAGGCCGCGTTGGGGAGCCCGGCGCCATCAGGTGTCGGGCTTCTCGCGTGTCCTGGGGCGGTGCGCACGCGGTGCACCAACTGGTGCACCATGTACGGCTGGTGCGGGAAGATCCGGGCTAGGGCGGGGCAGGGCGGGCCGATTCGCCGAGGTCAGAGCATCGTCGCAGGTCAGAGGGTGCGGCGGGTCCGTTTCAAGTCCGGCTCCGGGCACCACCCAAAAGGCGATTTTGGGTGAAGCGTCAACGAATCGCAAATTGCTGTACGCCTTCCCCTCGGATCACGGGAAGCGGCCCGGGTATCGCGGGCCACGGCACGCGGGTTCGCGTTCGCGGGGGCGGACACCGGGCACGCCGTAGGGCAGTTGCTCCGGGCCGCCGCAATGCGCCCGGGACTCCCGCACGTTGCGCCGGACGCCGCTCACCGCTGCCCGGCCCGCACGGGGGCGCGGGCACTGTGTGAGAGGGCCTCAGAAGTTCTTCCGTTCGCTTCGGCGCGGGAGTTGACGGGGCATCGGGGCAGTTGAGGCCCGTCCGCGCGGGTTCCGCCCCGCCCCCTTGCCGCCGGCCGCCGTACGCGGTTGTCGGGGTGTCCGGCTGCCCCCTCCGTCCGTACGAGGGCAGGCCGGACGGGCGGCGGGCGATGCCGCCGGTGAGGGAATCCGGGAGGCCGCGGGGACCGGTCCGCGGCAGGCGCGGCCCGGGTCCGTCCGGTGGCCCGTACAGGGGTTTCCGCTATTTCCGGGCGTCGCGGATTCGTGCCCTTTCAGCGGCACCGGCCGTGGCATGTGCGGGGCGGCAAAGGCAAATGCCTTGTGATGCCGTCCCGGGATGCCGATCTTCCTTCTGCGGCACGTGTGTTTGATACTCGCGCCTTCGTCTTGCCGGGCCCCGCGCGCACTCACTTCGACGGACGGCGGCCGGCATTCCTGGCCGCTTCCGAATTCCGTGCACGGGGAATGCGCGCCGGGTGCGGGCATGCCGGGGCACCCCGAGGTCCTCTCGGGGGACCCGGAGTCGGGAGCGGGGGCCGGGAGCAGGCGGCGTGCGGCCCGGCGGGAGGGTCAGGCGGTGGCCGCCGGGGCGGGGGCGGTCCCCGGCGCGGGGGCCTGCAGCGTGTGGACCTGCGCGGGCGGGAGGTTGCCCCACACCGTGGAGCGGTGGACGCCGTAGCGGTGCTCGAAGTCCTCCATGACGGCGGTGACCGCACGATGGCGGGCGACCTCCGCGCGGCGGCTGAAGAGGGTGCGGGCGGCCTCGGTGCCGAGGTAGCGGAAGTACGTCAGATGCCCGCCCGGGGCGAGCGCGGAGAGGTAGCGCTCGAAGATCGACTGCACCACGTCCGGCTCGAAGTTCGCGAACGGCAGGCAGGAGACGATGATGTCGTAGCTGTGCGGGGCCAGCCGCATGTCCGTGATCGACTCGGGCACCAGCCGGATCTGCGGAGCGGCCCCGGCCAGATCCGGGTCCCGGTCCATGGACTCGGTGAGCAGCCGCACGAAGCTGGGGTTGATCTCGACCACGTCCAGCTGGTCCGCGGGTCCGACGAGCCGGGCCAGGGCGCGGGTGACCGTGCCGGTGCCGGCGCCGACCTCCAATATCGCGGCCGGGCGGCTGAGCTTGCGCTCCCGGAGGGGGACCGCGAGCCGGGAGGCCAGCCGACGGCTGCTGGGCGCGATCGCTCCGGTGAGGCGCTGGGTGCGGGTCGCCTCCTGGAGGAACGCCAATCCTGCGGACGGGCGCCAGGGCGCACCTGTCCGGTGCGTGGTCTGCGTCAGATCCATGCGCACACGCTAGGGGCCGGATCAATTCCGGCCAATGGTCGGACCACGGCGCGGGAGGGCCGCTGACCGGGGCCGGAGGGTCCCTCCGGCGCGGCCGTGGCCCCCGATACCGCGGAATCAGCGGCTCCGGAGCGGCGCGGAGGGCCCGGAGCGAGAGGGGTCACCCGTCGGGGCGCGTGACCTCTCTCACACCGAAAGCGGTCCGGTTCAGCGCTCCACGAGCGCGAACAGGCTCTCCCAGCGGCCGACGATCTCCTCGGTGGAGAACCGCTGGATGTTCTCCCGGGCCGCCACGCCCATCGTGTCCCGCAGGTCCTTGTCGGACATCAGGGTGTCCAGGTGCCGGGCGAATTCGGTGATGTTGCCCGGAGGGGCGAGCAGCCCGTCGACGCCGTCCGAGATGATCTCGTGGACGCCCGGCGCCACATCGAAGGCCACGCACGGGACGGCGGTCGCCATCGCCTCCATGGGGGCCAGCGGGAAGCCCTCGCCGCGCGAGCTGAGCGCGAACACCGCGCTCTCCCGCAGCGCTCCGGGCACATCGGCGGTCCGGCCCATCCACTCGACCGAGTCCACGACGCCCAGCTCCGCGGCCTGCTTGCGCAGGGCGTCCGCCTCCTCGCCGGAGCCGTAGATCCGCAGCGTCCAGTCCGGATGCTGCGGTGCGACCCTCGCCCAGGCCTCCAGCAGCAGGTCCACGCCCTTCTCCTCGTGGAGCCGGCCGATGCTGACCACGCACTTGCGGGAGCGGTCCGAGGGGACCTCGGGGAAGAACGGCAGCGGGTTGGGCATGAAGCCGACGTTGTCCATGCGCTGCCGGATCCAGCGGTCGGCGTCCTCGCGGGTGAGCGTCAGCATCCGGTCGACATCCCCGTAAAACCGCTTGACCCGGCCGAAGCGGGACGACTTGCGGCAGGTGTCGAACGACTCGTGGCTCATCCCGATCACCGTCAGTCCCGCGGTGTCGGCCAGCGCGACCCACTCCATCGCCCACACCTGGGTGACGATCACCACCCCGTCCGGCTCCGCCGCCCGGAACAGCGCGCTCATCTTGGCGGCCTGCTCGTGCATACCGGCCTCACGGGCGGTCCGGCGGCGCTGCTCGACGAGGTTGAGCTTGTCCTTCAGGCCGCGCACGGGACGGACCTGGGGCGGGTGCTCGGTGTAGAGCGTGGTCGTGCGGAACGGGACGTCGGGGGCGAGTTCATGGGCCCGGCCCTCGGGGGCCGGCACCACACCGATCAGGTGCACCCGGTGGCCGCGCTCGCTGAACAGGCGGGCCATCTGGTGCGACCAGCTGGTGATGCCGCCCATCTCGTTGACGCTGTTGGAGACGAAGAAGATGTCCCGCGGTGCGGCTGCGTTCGACTTGGTCATCAACGGCTCCACTGCGCGAAAAACTGATCGACGATGCTCTTGGCGGCGTCGCCCCGGTCGTATTCGCCGAACTTGGCGACGAATTCCTGGCGGCTCTTCGCGTATTCGAGAGCCTGCGACTCGAACGACTTGATTGCCTTGTGGAAATCGTCCTCGGTGCGGACCACCGGGCCCGGTGCGTGCTCCAGCAGATCGAAGTAGGTGCCGCGGCCCTCGTGCACGTACTCGTCGTAGTCGTAGGTGAAGAACACCAGCGGCCGGTCGAGCAGCGCGTAGTCGAACATCACCGAGGAATAGTCCGTGATCAGACCGTCGGCCAGCTCCAGCAGGGGCGTCACGTCGTGGTGCGCGGAGACGTCGATGACCCGGCCCTCGACGGTCGGCGGCAGCACCACGTGATTGAGGTAGTGCGAGCGCACCAGGAGGACATAGCGGTCGCCGAACCGGTCGGCGAAACGCTCGATGTCAAAGGGCAATTCGAAGCGTCCGTGCCGGCCGCCCGCCTTGCGGAAGGTCGGTGCGTACAGCAGCACGGTCCGGTCCTCGGGAATTTTCAACTCCGCTGCCAGCGGTCCGCGCTCACGCCGCCCCAGCCGCACTTCCCGCTCCCGGGCGCGGACCAGGGCGTCATTGCGCGGGTAGCCCACCCGCAGCAGGGTCTTCTCCTTGAGCCGGAAGGCCTTGGCCAGGGTGTGCACATCGTGCTCGGAGCGGATCAGGAAGCGGTCGAAGCGGTCCAGCGACTGCTGCTGCTCGGCCTGCTGCTGCCGGGTCTGCGCCTTCAGCGACGGCTGGTCGAAGCCCATGTTCTTCAGCGCCGAGCCGTGCCAGGTCTGGAGGTAGGTGGTCTCCGGGCGCTTGGTGAGCTTGAGCGGGTAGCTCTGGTTGTCGACCCAGAACTCCGCCTGCGCCAGCGCCTTGAGATAGGGCAGCGACCAGCGCTTGACGAGGGTGGCGTCCTTGGGGAAGTCCTTGGGGGACCCGGCGTACGACCAGATCGCCTCGAAGTCCAGGCCCTGCCGGCGCATCTCCTCGTACAGGGCACGCGGGCTGTCGCTGTACTGCTTGCCCAGGTGGCTCTCGAAGACCACCGTGCGCTTCTTGACCGGCAGCCGGCTGAAGACCTCGTGGTAGGCGCGCAGCTTGTTGTCGCCGGAGGTGACCTTCTGCCGCAGCGCCTTCGCCTTGCGGTAGCCGGTCTTGGCCAGCGTCCCGGGCCTGCCCCGCACCCCGCGGGTGATCAGCTCCTGCACCCGCTCGGCGTTACGGCTCTCGCTGACCAGGCGGAACGCCAGATGCCCCTTGGCCGAGACATGCGGCTGGAGGTGGTCGGCGACCATCCGCGTCAGCCGCGGCCGGACCGGCAGCCCGGCGGACAGCTCGGTGTCGGCGACGGTCAGCCGGGTGGTGGTGCGCTCCCCGTTCACGTCCAGGCGCAGCCGCACGTCCCAGATGGTGTCGACGATGCCCAGCGGGCGCAGCTTCGCGGTGAGGTCGGCGGCGGCCTCCCAGTGGACGGTGTCGCCCTCGTGGCGCAGCACCCGCACGGGGAAGTGGAAGGACTGCAGACTGCGCCGGCGGGCGCTGAACTCCAGCTGGCCCGTCAGGGTCGCGTCCGGCGGGATGACGCCGAGCGGGTTGGTGATCTGCCCGGTCAGGGTGACGGAGCGGCCCGAGGAGCGGAAGCGGGTGAGCTGGTTGCGCAGGAACAGCCGGCCGACGGACTTCTCGTGGTAGCCGAGGTCGGTCACGTCCAGCACGCCGCGGCCGAACGGATCGTCGAAATGGCCGTCGCACCAGTAGATCCGGCCGTCGTGCTCGGCGAGCGGGGAGGAGACCTTGTCGCGGTTGATGAGCGTGTCGACCGCGGGGATCAGGTGCTCCCAGTCACCCTGCTGGAGCAGATACGCGCAGATGGCCTGTATCGGCTGCACCCGCTCGTACGCCTCGGGGGCGATGCCCTGGAGATATCCGCGGGAGAGCTCGGCGAACTCCTGGCGGTAGGCGTCGTCACGGAACGGCAGATCCCGCAGATGCAGTACCAGGTCGTGCTTGAGGAATTTCACGTCCTTGGCGAGCTTCATCTCGCGCAGTCCGCGCTCCGCCAGCAGCGCGTCGATACGCCGGTGGATCTCCAGCCGGTGCGTGTAGTTGGTCATTTCGTGCCGCCGGTTCGTCACCGACTTCACGGCGGCCTGCTCATGGACGTGCCAGAAGTAGACCTGATTGGGAATCAAGGTGATGCGCCGCGCCGCAAGATAGGCGTCGGCGATAAACATCAGGTCCTCGTAGAACATCCCCTTGGGGAATCGCAGATCGTTTTCGATCAGAAATTCCCGGCGATAACACTTGTTGGTGGACAGGGTGTCCCATACGAAAAGGTCCGGCAATTCCGTGACGGATTCCAGTGTGCGGGTCGTGGAATAAAGCCAGGAATACCACTCGTCGCGCTTCTGGTTGCGGGTGTCCTTGTGCAGTCGCACGCACAGGCCGGAGACGATGTCCGAGTCGGTTTTCTCGGCGGCCTCCAGCATGTTCCGGCACGCGTTGACCTCCAGGACGTCGTCGCTGTCCAGGAACATGACGTACCGGCCCCGGGTGTGCTGGATTCCGGCGTTGCGCGGCTCGCCCCCGGCGCCGCTGTTCTCCGGCAGCTGGAAGGCTCTGACCCGGCCGGGATGGCCGGCCGCGAGATGCTGCGCCACTTCGAAAGAACGGTCGGTGCTGCAGTCGTCGACGATCACCACCTCGACGTCCCGGAGCGTCTGGTCCAGCACGGACTGGACCGCGGTCGGCAACCGGTCGGCGTCGTTGTAGACGATGACGACTACTGAGACGTCAGGCACAGGCACCTCAACCCTCTTTCGCTACAGTTTCCCGCCAGAATAGCCCCATCTGTACCCTTGTAAGGCGACCCATAGCGACCTCGGTGCTACGGATCGTGAGCCATGGGGCCCTCGGGAAGGGGCGCTCCGGCGTTCGGATCTTGACCATGTGTCAGCCCTGCGGATCCACCCACCAGGGCGTGCTCCGGCCGGCAGGGAAGACGGGCCCTCCCGCGAAAGGGTTGCCTGCCGCGTCATGTGACGTCCGTTGCGATCAGAGATTTATCGGATTCCGTGGCGAAGCGCAGCCCGGGTAACCCCGAAGGAAGGAGAGGGAAATAGCCGTTCGAGCACGAGGACATCACGCGGCGGCCACGCGCGGGACAAGGCCCGGCGACGGCGGAGTGAATAACCGGAATGCCGGAAAGGGCGCGGGGGGCCCGGACCGGCCGCGCGGCCGGGGCCCGTGCCCGGATCCGGGCACGTTCGGGCCGCGCCATACGTCCTCCTCATGGCGGATGCCGTCCGGGTATCAGGGAAAGATCCTGCTCAAGAACGAGCGACGCGCCTTTGCCAAGCCATTACGCTTGCCGTCAAGGCCGCGCAGGGCGGCCATGGAGGAGTGAGATGAGGAGCAGCAACCCGGTCTTCTCGCGACGGGGGTTCAGCCGCGACACCGGCTACGCGGGCTTCAACGCGCCGCCGCAGGCCGGGGGCCCCGCCGCACCGCCGTACGCCGGCACGAACCCGTACGCCCAGGGCCAGCAGTACGTCACCCAGGCACCGCCGCAGCACCGCCCGATGACGATGGACGACGTCGTCGCGCGGACCGCGATGACGCTCGGCACGGTCATCGCAGGCGCCACCGTCGGCTGGCTCTTCCTGACGCAGAGCCTCGGCTTCGCGATCGGCGCCGGCCTCGTCGCGATGGTGCTGGCCCTCGTCCAGTCCTTCAAGCGCAAGCCCTCGCCCGCGCTGATCCTGGCGTACGCGGCGCTGGAGGGACTCTTCCTCGGCGCGCTCAGCGGCTTCATCAACGACCTGCCGAAGATGAACGGCGCCCCCATGCAGGCGGTGCTGGGCACCATGGCGGTGTTCGTCGCCATGCTGGTCGCCTACAAGACGCGGATCGTGCGGGTCACCGCGCGCTTCACCCGCTTCGTGATGATCGCCGCGATGGGCTTCGTCCTGCTCTCGCTGGTCAACGTGCTGTTCATGGTGTTCGGCGGCGGTGACGGCCTCGGCTTCCGCAGCGGCGGCCTGGGCATCGTCTTCGGCATCGTGGGCGTGGTCCTCGGCGCGCTGTTCCTGGCGCTGGACTTCAAGCAGGTCGAGGACGGCGTCACCTACGGCGCCCCCCGCGAGGAGTCCTGGCTGGCCGCCTTCGGTCTGACGCTGACGCTGGTGTGGATCTACATGGAGATGCTCCGGCTGATCTCCATCCTCCGGGGCGACTGACCCTCCGGCACACGACGAAGGGCCCGCAGGCTGTTGCCTGCGGGCCCTTGGCGTGAAGGCATGTCGCGTGTTCTGCGCCTGCGGGGCCACGGCCCCGTCATCGGCGGTCAGAACTTCCGCGCAGCGCGCCTGAGATCGTGTTCATGGACGATTGCCTTGGCGTGTCCGTAGGCGAGGTTGTGCTCACCGCGGAGCCAGCTGACCTTTTCGTCGAAGCGGAAGAGAGCGGGGCCTTCGTCAACGGTGCGGAGCCAGTCGGAGATTTCCCGGCCGGTGCAGTGCGGGATACGGGAGAGCATGTTCCGGTGGGTCTCTTCGGAGAAGAGCTGAGACATCGGCGCCTCCGGACGCGGTCGATGCTGGTACTTCAGCACACCGTGCCTGAGCGTTCGGCCGTTGGCAACCACCCGGGAGTGGCGCATAGGCTCACGGCGTGCTTGACGTGACCCCCTTGCAGTCCGCCGTGGACGCCCTCGCCGACCGCCTCCGCGCGCTGCCGCAGAGCGCGCTCCGCCAGGGCGCGGCGGCCGAAGCGCTCGCCCTCGCGCGGCGGTTGGCGACCCGTGCGCAGCGGATCGAGCAGCCGGGACGGCCCCCGTACGAGATGCCGGACGCCGGGATGTTCGCGGTCGGCGACCAGCTGGCGGTGGCCGGGCACGATCTCGTCGAGGCGCTGCGGGCCGCGGCGGCCCGGGTGTCCGACGAACCGGCGGATTCTGACGCAAAAGAGGCCCCCGCCGAGGTGCTGGCGGAGGCCGTGCAGTGGGTACGGGCGGCGGCGGACCGCTGCTAGCGGGAGCCGCCGCGCCGGATCAGAGCGAGGCGATGACGCGGTCGGCGAGGATGTAGACGCTCTCCTCGCGCGTCTCGCCCCAGGAGAAGGTCAGCGCGTACGCGCCGGAGATGCCGGAGCCACCGAGCAGCACGGGGGAGTGCCCCGCCCGGAGTGCGCCGGCCACGCGCTCCGCGCTCTCGCGCTGTCCGGGGGTCAGGCAGAGCGTGGTGCCGTCGGCGAAGACGTAGACGTCCAGGGTGCCGAGCGGGCCGGGGCGCACATCCGCGAGCGGGACGGCCTCCTGCGCCAGCTCCTCCAGGCGCGCGACCGTGCGCTCGTGATCACTGATCACGGGGGACGGGGAGAAGTCCGGGTGCGAGGGGTGGCGCCGGCGGGCGGCGGCCAGTTCGGCGGACTCGGTCTCCTCGACGGGCTCCAGCTCCGGGGCGTCCAGCGCCTCCAGCGCCTCCACGGACTCCAGGGCGTCCGGGCCGAGCAGCGGCTCCAGGCCGGCCCAGTCCGCCTGGCGCGGCAGGAACGGGTGGGTGTCGAAGCGGTCGGACTCCGGGCGGTCGGGCAGCTCGCGCTGGTCGGCGCGGGCGTCCAGCGGGCTGTCGTCGCCGAGGCCGACGAGACCGCCGAGCAGCGACGGGGCGTCGGCGGCGTCCCTGGCCTCCTGGGCGGCCCAGAACGCGCGGGCCTCGGCCAGTTCGCGCTCCCGCTCCTCGGCCAGCGCGTCCGCGACGGCGGCACGTATGTCCGCGAGCGGCGTCTCCGCGGCCGGGGTGGCGCGGGCGGCCGGGATGGCCGCGGCGGCCGGGTGTGCCACCTCGGTGCGGGCGACGGCGTCCTGACGGGCGGCCACGAGTTCGGCGTGCAGCTCGGCGATCTGACGGCGCAGGGCACGGGCGGTGCGCAGGGCGACGGTGCCCAGCGCCACGGCGGTGGCCGCGGCCAGTAGCAGGACGAGGGTGGTGACGCTCATGCGTCCTCCCCACTTCGCTCGGCGGCCCTGTTCCCTCGGGCCGCGCATCGGTACATGGACTTGCCCCGGCCGTCGGCCGCGGTGACCCCCTTGATGCGCTTGCTCACGGGATCACTCCTGGTAGCGGCACGCTCACCGGCGTACTCCCGTTAGCAGAATGTTCTCCGACTTCCTACATCAGCCTGCCGGTGGTCGGCGACCGCTCCCGGAGAACTATGTCCCGAAATGGAGGGGGGTCGGTGCCTCATATGTGCGAGCGCCCCCGTGCTGACCTGCAAGAACGCCGTCCCGTGGGGGCGTTGGTCACAATCCTGGGGGGGATTGGGTCGCGATCTCGTTAACAAGTGGCGCAGGTCACGCCGTGTCGCCGCCTGTATGCACATGACAGCGAAGGGTGTGCGCCGGGCGGGAGTTGGTCCGTTTTGCGCATGGGGGCGGGGCGGGGGGCCTTGTTCCGGTTCCGGGGCCGTGTGGGGCGGGACGGGGACGCGGACGGGGTGGGTGCGGGTGTGGGTGCCTTTTTGTTCCGCGGGCCGCCGGGGGTGTTTTTGGGGCCGGTCCTCGTTCGGTGACGCGGATGCGGGGCGGCGTTCCGTGACGCGGAAGCCGGGAAGCCGTATGCGCCCTTGGGCGGGCCGGGGTTCGTTCCTCGGGCCCGGCCCCGTCGTCAGCTGCGGGCGGGGCCGGGGGTTCGTTCCTGGGGTTGGGCCCGTCGTCGGCCGGGCTCAGCTCAGCCGCACGCGTTCTCGGTCGCGCTGAGCTTCGCTTCCGCTGCGGGCAGGTGCCGGGTACTCGTTCCTCGCACCCGACCTCCACCCTCCGCTACAGCTCAGCTCAGCCGCACGCGCTTTTGGTCGCGCTGAGCTTCGCCTCCGCTGCGGGCAGGTGCCGGGCATTCGTTCCTCATGCCCGACCCCTACCCTCCGCTACAGCTCAGCTCAGCCGCTCGATGACCATCGCCATGCCCTGGCCGCCGCCCACGCACATCGTCTCCAGGCCGAACTGCTTGTCGTGCCACTGGAGGGAGTTGATGAGCGTGCCGGTGATGCGGGCGCCGGTCATGCCGAAGGGGTGGCCGACGGCGATGGCGCCGCCGTTGACGTTCAGGCGGTCCAGGTCGATGCCCAAGTCGCGGTAGGACGGGATGACCTGGGCGGCGAACGCCTCGTTGATCTCGACCAGGTCGATGTCGGAGACCGAGAGGCCCGCGCGCCGCAGGGCCTGCTTGCTGGCCTCGACCGGGCCGTAGCCCATGATCTCGGGGGACAGGCCGGAGACGCCGGTGGAGACGATCCGGGCCAGTGGGGTCAGGCCCAGCTCGCGCGCCTTGGTGTCGGACATGATGACCAGCGCCGCGGCACCGTCGTTCAGCGGGCAGCAGTTGCCGGCGGTCACCAGGCCGTCGGGGCGGAAGACCGGCTTGAGGCCGGCGACGCCCTCGACGGTGACGCCGGCGCGCGGGCCGTCGTCCTTGCTGACGACCGTGCCGTCCGGCAGCGTGACCGGGGTGATCTCGCGCTCCCAGAACCCGTCGTTGATCGCCTTCTCGGCGAGGTTCTGGGACCGGACGCCGAACTCGTCCATGTCCTGGCGGGTGATGCCCTTGAGGCGGGCGAGGTTCTCCGCGGTCTGGCCCATCGAGATGTAGGCGTCCGGGATCAGGCCGTCCTCGCGCGGGTCGCGCCAGCCGGCGCCCGCCTCCTCGGCGCGGGCCGCGGTGCGGGCCTCGGCGTCGGCGAAGAGCGGGTTGTGGGTGTCCGGCAGGCCGTCGGAGCTGCCCTTGACGCTGCGCGAGACGGTCTCGACACCGGCCGAGATGAAGACGTCACCCTCGCCCGCCTTGATGGCGTGCAGCGCCATCCGGGTCGTCTGGAGCGAGGAGGAGCAGTAACGGGTGATGGTGCAGCCCGGAAGGTGGTCCATCCCCATCTGGACGGCCACGATCCGGCCGAGGTTGTGGCCCTGCTCGCCGCCCGGCAGACCACAGCCGAGCATCAGGTCGTCGATGTCCTTCGGGTCCAGCTCGGGGACCTTGGCCAGGGCGGTCTGGATGATCTGCGCGGTCAGATCGTCCGGGCGCACCTCCTTGAGCGAGCCCTTGAAGGCGCGGCCGATCGGGGAGCGGGCGGCTGAGACGATCACGGCTTCGGGCATCACGGCTCCAGAGGGCGAGAGAAGGAACGGCGCGGGGCGCGCGCCTCGTGCGAAGTGGTCGGGTGACGTAATGGGCAGGACTGTGTGGGAAGTTACCTGCACGTACTGCTGAGGTCACGGGGTGCGCCCTGTGATGCGGGCCTCTTTTCTAAGCGACCGCTTATGGGAACGGGGCGGGGCCGCCGGATATTCCCGTAGGGCCCGCCCCGGTGCCGCCCCCGCCCGCCTGCCGCGGCGTCAGCCCGTGACCGAGGACGGATCCGTCGGCTCGGCCGCCGGCAGCTGGCGCCGCCTGCGGTGCTTGAGCAGCGCCCAGGGGGCGCGGGAGGCGGTGACCTCGGTACCGCCCTCGGAAGCCGCCTCGGCGGCCGCCTGCTCGACCGGCAGCAGTCCCTCGCCACGGGAGGGCTCCGGACGCTCCTCCTCCGGCCACAGGCCCAGTGCGGCGCACAGCGTCGGCAGCAAGGCCATCGCGGCGGTGGCGTAGCCCTCGGCCGACGGGTGGTAGTTGTCCGGCCCGAACAGCTCCCGCGGACGTGCCTCGAACTCCGGCCCGAGCAGATCGCCCAGCGAGACCGTCCGCCCGCCGCTCTCGACCGCGCCGATCGTCTGGGCGGCGGCCAGCTGCCGCGACAGCCGCCGGGCCACCCAGCGCAGCGGCTGGTAGACCGGCTCGATGGTGCCCAGGTCGGGGCAGGTGCCGACGATCACCTCGCAGCCGGCCGCGCGCAGGGCGCGCACCGCCTCGGAGAGGTGGCGCACGGACCGGGCGGGCGGCATCCGGTGGGTGACGTCATTGGCGCCGATCATGATGACGCAGACGTCCGGGGTGGCGGCGGTGTCCGCCAGCAGCAGCTCCACCTGGCGTGCCAGGTCGTCCGACTGCGCCCCGGGCAGCGCCACATTGCGGAAGTCGACGGGCAGCTCGGCCAGCGCGGCCAGCCCGGAGGCGAGCAGCGCGCCGGGGGTCTGGGACGTGCGGTGCACGCCCTGGCCGGCGGCGGTGGAGTCGCCGAGGAAGCCCAGCCGCAGCGGCGGGCGGTCGTTGCGGTGGCCGAAGGCGGCGCCGTAGCGGCCGTCGGCGCACGGCGGGATGTCGCTGGAGCCGCCCACCGTGCGGCGGGCCAGCCGGACCTCGGTCAGCAGCACACCGACGGTGGCGACGCCGAGCAGCCCGACCCCGCCGCCGCCGAACGCGGCCGCGGTGGCGATCCGCCGGGCCACTCTCGCCCTGGACATCGTCATCGGCATGGGCCGGGCACCTCCCCGCGCAGTGCGGGCGCGCCGCGGTCCCGGGGGCCGGACGCGCTCTGAATCGGCAAGAACTCCTACAACAGGGTGTTGCCCGTTCCCGCACGGAACGCAACGCACCCTTCCTCTAACGGACCCGGGCAATAGGCTGGCCGCACGGGCGCAGGAGAGCGTGCCCCTGACCGCGGAGACCACCGTGCAGTTTTACGATTCGATGATTGAGCTGGTCGGCAACACCCCGCTCGTGCGGCTCAACAGCGTCACTCGAGGGATCCAGGCCACCGTCCTGGCGAAGGTCGAGTACTTCAACCCCGGCGGGTCGGTGAAGGACCGGATCGCCGTGCGGATGATCGAGGCCGCCGAGCAGTCGGGTGAGTTGCAGCCCGGCGGCACCATCGTCGAGCCGACATCCGGCAACACCGGTGTGGGCCTGGCGATCGTCGCCCAGCAAAAGGGTTACAAGTGCATCTTCGTCTGCCCGGACAAGGTGTCCACGGACAAGATCAATGTGCTGCGGGCCTACGGCGCCGAGGTGGTGGTGTGCCCCACCGCCGTGGACCCCGAGCACCCGGACTCGTACTACAACGTCTCGGACCGGCTGGTGCGCGAGACGCCCGGTGCCTGGAAGCCGGACCAGTACAGCAACCCGAACAACCCGCGCTCCCACTACGAGAGCACCGGCCCCGAGCTGTGGGAGCAGACGGAGGGGCGGATCACCCACTTCGTGACGGGTGTCGGCACCGGCGGCACGATCAGCGGCACCGGCCGCTATCTGAAGGACGCCAGCGACGGCCGGGTCAAGGTCATCGGGGCCGACCCGGAGGGCTCGGTCTACAGCGGCGGCTCCGGGCGCCCGTATCTGATCGAGGGCGTCGGTGAGGACTTCTGGCCGACCGCCTACGACCGCACCGTCGCGGACGAGATCGTCGCGGTCTCCGACAAGGACGCCTTCCAGATGACCCGGCGGCTCGCCAAGGAGGAGGGCCTGCTCGTCGGCGGCTCCTGCGGGATGGCCGTGGTGGGCGCGCTGGAGGTCGCCTCGAAGCTCGGCCCGGACGACGTGGTGGTCGTGCTGCTGCCCGACAGCGGCCGCGGCTATCTCTCCAAGATCTTCAACGACGAGTGGATGGCCGACTACGGCTTCCTGGAGGAGGGCGGCCCCGCCGCGCGGGTCGGCGAGGTGCTCCAGCACAAGGAGGGCGCGCTGCCCTCGCTGGTGCACATGCACCCGGAGGAGACCGTCGGCGAGGCGATCGAGGTGCTGCGCGAGTACGGCGTCTCGCAGATGCCGATCGTCAAGCCCGGTGCCGGGCACCCCGATGTGATGGCCGCCGAGGTCGTCGGCTCGGTCGTCGAGCGGGAGCTGCTGGACGCGCTGTTCACCCAGCGGGCCTCGCTGAGCGACCCGTTGGAGAAGCACATGTGCCCGCCGCTGCCGCAGGTCGGCTCCGGCGAACCGGTCGCCGACCTGATGGCGGTGCTGGAGAACGCGGACGCGGCGATCGTCCTCGTCGAGGGCAAGCCGAAGGGCGTGGTGAGCCGGCAGGACCTGCTGGCCTACCTGGCGCGCGAGGCCGGCAAGTAGCGGTTCTTCCGGCGGCGGTCGTGCGCGGCGGCCGCCGGAAGCGGTCCGCCGCGGCGGCTGCCCCGGCGTCAACTCGCGGTGCGGAAACGGGCCGTCACCGCATCGTGCACGCGGGCGTCACGTGACCGCAGCACGGGCTTAACACGCCTTGTGCACAGTGGTGTGCACGGCGACACGGACCTCCGGAGCGGCTCCCGGACCTCGCGTCGCCACCGGACGCGACGACCGGCCCTGACCCGGCACGCGTCCCTCGCGGGGACCGCCGTCGTCCCGCCCCCGGTTCGTCCCGGGGTGCGGCGGTCCCCGCGACAGCCTTCCCGTCCGGTCTCCGCCGCGGCCTCAGTCCGCCGCGACGCCGCGGTGGTCCGCCCCCGGGCGCGGGGTGCGCGCACCCGAGCGGTGGGCGGCGTTGACGCCGACGATGCCCGCCCAGCACACGATCAGGCCCACCGGCCCGGCCTCGCCCACCGCGATCGCGGTCAGCGGAACGGCCAGCACCAGCGAGAGGGCGGCGAACCCGAAGCGCTGCCAGAAGGCCTGCGCCTCGCTCTCCGGGCGGGCCGGCCGGGCCCCGCGCGCGACCTGGACCTGCTGTTCGGCGAGGTGCCGGCGCACCCGCCGGTCGACGTTCTCCTCGACCTTCTCCAGGAAGGACTCCAGCAGCTCCGGCTCGTAGTCCGGCCCCAGCTCCCGGCGGGTCTGGAGAGTCGCGTCGAGCTCTCTGCGCAGCTCGGGGTCGTATGTCGCCATGGGCCGAGCGTACGCACGCGGGACGGGCCGCGCGGTAGGGCTAGCCCCCGGATCGGGCGGGGGAGTGCTCGGCGGGCGGCGCCGTCGCCGGTTCCGGGAGGCGCGCGGTGTCGCCCCGGGCGACCGCCCAGTAGGCGGCGGCGGGCACGCCGAGCCCGACGAGCCAGGAGACATCGGCGCCGCCCAGCGGCGCCACCAGCGGGCCGGTGAAGAAGTGCGTGGTCAGGAAGGGGAGTTGGGCCAGCACGCCGAAGGCGTAGACGGCCAGCGCCCGGAGGTTCCAGGCGCCGTAGCGGCCGCCGGGGTCGCTCAGCGCCGGGATGTCGTAGCGCTCCTTGGAGATCAGGTAATAGTCGACCAGGTTGATGGCCGACCAGGGCGTGAAGAAGGTCAGCAGGAAGAGCAGGAAGTCCTTGAAGGCCGTCAGGAACGAGTCCTTGCCCAGCAGGGCGACGGCGCTGCCGGCGACCATGATGCCCGCGATGTAGGCGGCCCGCCCGCGCGGGGAGAGGGTGCGCTGCCCCCGGAAGCCGCTGACGCCGGTGACCAGCGACATGAAACCGCCATAGGTGTTCAGCACGTTGATGGTGAGTTTGCCGAGGGCGATGACGAAGTACAGGAGGGAGGCGGTCAGTCCGGCGCCGCCCAGGCCGACGACATAGCCGACCTCGTGCCCCACGAACGCGGCCGGCGCCGCGGCCGCCGCCAGCGCGCCGAAGGTCATCGACCACTGCGCGCCGAGCACCGAGCCGGACAGCGTCCACCAGAAGGTGGCGCGCGCCGAGGTGTGCCGCGGCAGATAGCGCGAGTAGTCGGCGACGTACGGTCCGAACGCCAGCTGCCAGGAGGCCGAGAGCGAGACGGCGAGCAGGAACACCGGCAGCCCGAAGCGGTGGTCGGCCAGCAGTGTGCCGAGGTCGGCGCGGTGCAGCAGCCGGATGCCCAGGTAGACGAACGCCAGCGCGCAGACCAGGCCGGCGATCCGGCCCAGGGCGTGCACGAGGCGGTAGCCGACGGCCGCGGCGACGGCGGTGACCGCGGCGAACAACACGATCCCGGGCGTCTCGCCGAGGTGTGTCAGCGCGCCGACCGCCTGCCCGGCCAGCACACTGCCGCTCGCGAAGAAGCCGATGTACATCACGATGACCAGCGCCAGGGGGACGGCCGCGCCGCGCACCCCGAACTGCGCCCGCGAGGTGATCATCTGCGGCAGTCCCAGCCGCGGTCCCTGGGCGGAGTGCAGCGCCATCACCGCGCCGCCCAGGAGGTTGCCGAGCAGCAGCCCGATCAGGGACCAGAAGGCGTTCGCCCCGAAGACGACGGCCAGCGCGCCGGTGACCACGGCGGTGATCTGGAGGTTGGCGGTCAGCCAGAGCGTGAACTGGCTGACCGCGCGGCCGTGCCGTTCGTCGTCCGGGACGACGTCGATGGAGCGCCGTTCGACCACACCTGCCATGGATCCGCCTCGCGTCGCGCGCCTGTATGGATTCATGCAGGATCAACGGCGGTGAATGGAAGGTCAATAGGCGGGGGTGGTCGAAAGTGGGGCGGCCGGCCCCGGCGGACCGGGGCCGGCGGGGCCGGACGGGCCGTCAGGCCGCGCTAAGCCGCATGTGCCCCGTCCATCGGCCGCAGCTCGTCCGCGTACGAGACCGAGACCCGCCGCATCAGCCCGTCGTCGGTGATGTCGTACTGGCCCAGGCGCCACAGCGGCGGCGAATAGGCGTGCACGGACACCGCGTCGTCGCTCGCGCCGGTGAGGCGGTGGATGTGGTCGGGGCCGAAGCAGAACGAGGAGCCGGCGCCGACGGCGGTGGCCAGGTGCTCGCCGCCGATCCGGGGGTTGGACTCGGTCAGCACGCCCTGGACGACGCCCACCGCCCCCGAGGACAGGTCGTGGTCGTGCCAGCCGGTGTCGTTCTGGCGGGTCCAGCACAGCAGCCAGACATCGACGAACTCGTCGCGGTGCAGGGAGGCGTAGTGGCGGTCGGTGTCGGAGAAGGCGACCTGCTCGCGCCACAGGTCCGGGCGGGCGGCGAGGGTGTCGACCAGCTCCCGCAGCTCACGTTTGTCGAGGTTGCGCTCGGGCAGTGCGGTGAACGGCTGTGCGCCGTCGGGGACCTCGCGGGCGGGATCGGCCTGGGAGGTGCGGTGCGTCATCGGGCGGCTCCTTTCGTCGGGCCCAGCAGGCGGGCCGGGTTGACGGTGCGCAGCGCGTGGATCGCGGCCCGCGCACCGAGGTCGGGGAGGACAGGGGCGGCGTAGGGCCGGTCGCTGCCGCTGACGACGACATCGATCCCGGCGGCCCGGACGAGGGCGTCGACCGCGCGGGTCCCGTAGGAGGACGTCTCGTAGAAGACATCGCAGTCGACCCGCCCGCGCTCGCGTCCGCCGCCGCGGGCGACCAGCCGCTCCCCGTGCAGCGGCGCCAGACCGGCCAGCGCCGCGAAGCAGACCCGCAGGTCCGGGTGGCGCGGCCGCCCGACGGCGCGGAAGGCGAACCAGGCGGCGTGCAGCTGCTGGACGTACGGGACCAGGGCGGGCCACCAGGCGGGGGTGTCCGGGGTGCACGGGGCCGGCCCGGGGTGCACGAACAGCGGCTTGTCCAGTGCGGCGGCGGCGTCCAGCAGCGGGGCGCAGCGGGCCCAGCCCGCGGCGTCGAGCAGCGCGGTGGCCGGGAGTTGCAGTCCCACGCAGCCGCGCGCCAGCTCGCGCCGCAGCGCTTCGGGGTCCGGTGCGGGCGCCGAGAGGCAGACCGAGGCCCAGACGCCGAACGGGGCCGGCAGGTCCAGCGCGCCGTCGTGGAACGCGGCGAGCAGCGGGGCGGCCTCCGCGGGCGGCAGGTCCTCGATGCCCAGCGGGCTGGAGAGCGAGACCAGGGCCCGATCGAGGCCGTCGGCGCGGGCGAGCCGGGCGCGGGCGGCGATGTCGTGGTCGGCGGGGTCGACGGTGTACGGCGCCTCGCCGGGCAGATGGAGCGTCCAGCCGTCGAGCCGCGGGGGCGCCTCGCGGGCCCGCAGCAGCGCGAGGAACCCGGGCGGCCAGAGGTGCTGGTGGACGTCGGTGGGCACGGGCCTCCCTCGGCTGCGGGTGGTGGTCCGGGCGGCCGGGGTGCGCCCTCCGCCGCCGTGGACGCGCTGTACTTAACCGCTTAACTGATGCGTTTAAGTGAAACGGTTAACAGAGGGCGCTGTCAAGGCCGGGGCGCACCCGCCGGGCGGCGGTCGCGCCCGGCGCACCCCCGCGGCGGGACGGCCGCCGCCCCCTCCTTGGGTAGGCTTCCGGGCATGGCCAGGCCCAACAAGCGCACCACCCTCCGCGAGGTGGCCGAGGCCACCGGACTCTCCACCGCAGCCGTCTCCTACGCCCTGCGCGGCAAGCACGTCTCCAAGGAGACCGAGGAGCGGGTGCGCAAGGCCGCCGCGGAACTCGGCTACGAGGCGGACCCGATCGCCCGTGCGCTGGTCAGCGGCCGGACGAGCACGGTCGGCGTGCTCGCCGGCGATCTCCAGGACCTGTGGCAGCAGCAGCTGATGGCGGCCATAGGGCGCGAGCTGCTGGCCGGCGACCGCTATGCGCTGATCCTGGACGCCGGCGGCGACCCCGAGCGCGAGCTGGCCCTCGCCAAGCAGCTGCGCGACCAGCGGGTGGACGGCCTGCTGGTCTCCCCGGTCGACCCGTCCGCCGAGGGCTGGTCGAAGATCGCGGACGCCGTGCCGGTGGTCTCCATCGGCGACGCCCTGAGCCGGGCCCGCACGGCGGGCGAGGTGCTCTTCGACAACCGGGCCGGCATCGACGCCGTCCTGGACTACCTCCGGGGCCTGGGCCACCGCCGGATCACCGTGCTGACCCCCACCGGCCCCTCCACCCCCGACCGCCCGGCCGACCGCTATGTGCGCGAGGCCGCCGACCGGCTCGGCATCGAGGTCGAAGTCCTCCCCTGTGCCCAGGAGTTGGGCGAGGCGACCGCGATGGCCCGCCGGGTCCTGACCAACAGCCCGGACGGCCGCCCGGCCGGGACCTCCGCGCTCACCGCGCCGACCGCCGTCTTCTGCTTCTCCGACTCCATCGCCTACGGCGTCTACGCGGCCGCCGCCGAGGCCGCCCTGACCGTCGGCCGGGACCTGTCCGTCGTCGGCTTCGACGACCACCCCGTCTCCCGGGTGCTGACCCCGCCGCTGACCACCGTCGACTGGGGCCTGGGCGAGATCGCCAAGGAGGCCGCCCGGCTCGCCGTCGCCGCGATCGAGGGCCGCCGGGTCCGCCGCAAGCGCATCCTGTGCGCCCCGCGCCTCTCGGAGCGCGGGTCGGCGGCGCGGGCGCGGGGATAGGAACGGGCGGCTCGCCGGCCGGGGCCCGTCCTGCCTGCGGCTGCGGGGCCCCGCGCCGGGGAGCAGACTGGTGCCGGATGCTCCGGTACGGTCGGGGCGTGTGGGGCGGTGGCCGACCGACAGGCGGAGGGACGGGTCCGCGATGAAGCGTTCCGCGACGAATGAGATCACGGTGGAGGGCGCGGCCGGGGACGGCGGCGCACCGGACACCGCGCCCGGCGAGCTGGCCGACCGCCTGGAGGCGCACCGCACCGAGCTGACCGGCTACTGCTACCGGATGCTGGGGTCGGCGTTCGAGGCCGAGGACGCCGTGCAGGAGACGATGGTGCGGGCCTGGCGCGGCCACGACCGGTTCGAGGGACGGGCCTCGCTGCGCTCCTGGCTCTACCGCATCGCCACCCACGTCTGTCTGGACCTGCTCAAGGGCAGCCGGCGCCGGGCGCGGCCGATGGATCTCGCCTCGCCCGCGAGCGTGGACACGCCCATCGGCACGGGGCTGCCCGAGGCGACGTGGATCGGGCCGGTCCCCGACGCGCGGGTGCTGGCGGCCGCCGGGGACCCCGCGGAGCACGCCATCTCCAAGGAATCCGTCCGGCTCGCGTTCATCGCCGCGCTCCAGCGGCTGGCGCCCCGGCAGCGGGCGGTGCTCATCCTGCGGGAGGTGCTGAGCTGGTCGGCGCGCGAGGTCGCGGAGCTGCTGGACAGCTCGGTCGCCTCGGTCAACAGCGCGCTGCAGCGGGCCCGGGCCACGCTCGCCGCGTCCCCCGAGGAGCCCCCGGGGCCGCTGGACGACAGCCAGCAGGAACTGCTGCGGCGCTATGTCGACGCCTTCGAACGCTTCGACCTGGACGCCCTGACGGCCCTGCTGCACGAGGACTCCACGCTGTCCATGCCGCCGTACGCGCTGTGGCTGCGCGGCCGCGAGGACTTCCTGGCGTGGCTGCGCGGGCCGGGCGGCGGCTGCGCGGGCTCGCACCTGGTGCCCGTCGAGGCGAACGGCCGCCCGGCGTTCGGGCAGTACCGCGCGGACGGCCGGCCCTGGGCGATCCAGGCCCTGGACCTCGCGGACGGCCGGGTCACCGGGCTGCACTCGTTCCTGGACACCGAGCGGCTCTTCCCGCTGTTCGGACTCCCGCTGCGGTACGGCGGCCCGCCGCCCGCGTGAGGCGTGCGGCCGCCGGCGGGAGGGGTGCGGCCGCCGGCCTCAGACCAGCTTGTGCTTCTTCAGCCAGGCGGCCGCCACCCGGTCCGGGTCCTGCTTCTCCTTGTCGACCAGGCGGTTGAGTTCGGTGAGGTCGGGCGTGGTGAGGGCGTTGCCGAGGCGGGCGAGGGCCTTGCGGACCCGGGAGTCGGCCTTGCGGGCGGCGATCAGCGGGACGATGTGCTGGGCGGGGATCAGGTGCTTGGGGTCCGCCAGCAGCACCCACCCGTTCTCCGCGGTGTCGACATCGGTGGTGAAGACGTTGGCGATGTCGATGTCGCCCTTCTTCAGGGCGCCCTTGACCAGCGGACCGGAGGAGTCCAGCGCCTTGAACTCCTTGAACTCCACGCCGTACCGGTCCTTGAGGCCGACGAGCCCGACGACCCGCTTCTTCATCTCCGCGGCCGCGCCGAGGATCAGCTTGCCGTTGACCTTGCGGAGGTCGTCGAGCGTCTTCAGGCCGTAGTGGTCGGCGGTCCGCCGGGTCACGGCGAAGCTGTCGCGGTCCTCGGCGGAGGCGTACGGGAGGACCTCCAGGCCGTCGGGCAGCACGGTGGCCAGCGCGTTCTGCATCGCACCGGCCTCGGTCGCGGTGGCCTTCTTGTCGAGGTAGAGCAGCAGGCTGCCCTGGTACTCGGGGAGCAGGTCGATATCGCCCGAGCGCAGCGCCGGGACCACGATCTCGCGGGAGCCGAGGTTGGGCCGGACCGTGGTCTTGACCCCGGCGGCGTTCAGCACCCCCGCGTAGAGGTAGCCGAGGACCTGGTTCTCGGTGAAGTTGGCGGTGCCGATGACCAGTCCGCCGCCGCTGCTGCCGCCGTCGCCGCCGGCGCCGTCCCCCTTGAGGGAGGTGATGCCGGAGGAGCAGGCGGCCAGCAGCGGGGCCGAGGCGCCGGCCAGGAGGGTGGTCAGGACGGTACGACGGTTCATGGGCGGGCTCCTCGGTGCGTACGGGGGGCGGGGCGGCGGATGCTCAGCGGGCGGCGGCCGGGCGGCCGCGGAACAGCAGCCGCGTCAGGCCGCCCAGGGCCAGATCGGCGACGACGGCGAGCACGGCGACCAGCACCGCCCCGCCGAGGACCTGCACCAGGTCGCGCTGCGCCAGGCCGTCGAAGACATAGCGGCCCAGCCCGCCGAAGCTGACGTATGCGGCGATCGTGGCGGTGGCGACGACCTGCACGGTCGCCAGCCGCACCCCGGTCATGATCAGCGGCAGCGCGAGCGGGATCTCGACCTGCCAGAGGATCTGGCGGCCGCGCAGCCCCACGCCCCGGGCGGCGTCCTTGACCTCGGGGTCGACGGCCGCCATCCCCGCGTACGTATTGGTGATGATCACCGGCACGGCGAGCGCGACCAGGGACACGTAGACCGGCCACACGCTGAGGCCGCCGGCCAGGAAGACCAGGGTGACCAGGCCGACGGTGGGCAGCGCCCGGCCGAACGAGGCGAGGTTGACGGCGAGGAAGGCGCCGCGGCCGGTGTGCCCGATGAGCAGCCCGACCGGCAGCGCGATCACGGCCGCGGCGAGGGTGGCGAGCACCGAGTACTCCAGGTGCTCCAGGACGCGGGTGGCGATGCCCTCGGGGCCGGACCACTGGGCGGAACTGGTCAGCCAGGCGGCGAGGTTCTTCAGGAGTTCGAGCATCGGGGCGTCACGCTCGCTTCCGCAGCTTGAGTCGGCGCGGCCCGGAGGTGCCGCGCAGCCAGGGGGTGCACAGCCACTGGACGGTCACCAGCACCGCGTCGGCGACCAGGGCGAGCAGCAGGGTCAAGACCACCCCGGCGATGACCGGGGTGGGGAAGTTGCGCTGGAAGCCGTCGGTGAAGAGCTGGCCGAGGCCGCCGTATCCGATGTAACTCGCCACGCTGACCAGGGAGATGGACATGACGGTGGCGACCCGCACGCCCGCCATGATCACCGGGAGGGCGAGCGGCAGCTCGACGGTGAGCAGGGTGCGCAGCGGGGAGGTCCCCATCGCCCGGGAGGCCTCGCGGGCCCGGGCCGGGACCGCGTCCAGCCCCTCGACGGTGTTCCGCACCAGCACCACCAGGGTGTACGCGGTCAGACCGGTGATCGCGGTGGTCCGGGTCAGCCCGGTGACCGGCAGCAGGAGGACGAAGAAGGCGAGGGAGGGGATGGTGTAGAGGATGTTGGACGCGCCGAGCACGAAGCCGCGCAGCGGCCGTACGCGGTGCGCGAGGACCGCCAGCGGCAGCGCGATCAGCAGGCCGAGGAGGACGGCGGGCACGGCGGTGGCGAGGTGGTCCGCGGTGAGGCGGGCCAGCTCGCCGGTGTGGTCGGGGAACCAGCCCCACTCGATGGTCATGCGGGGCGCTCCGTGGCGGCCTCGGCCGGGCCGGGCGCGGCGTCCCCGGGGGCCCGTTCGGCGGTGGCGGGCGCCCGGCCGGCCTCCGCGTGGCTGCGGCCGGCCCGTTCGTGGATGGCGTCGCGGGAGGTGACGCCGGCGAGCACGCCGTCGGCGGTGACCCGGGCGACGGCGCCGGCGGGGGAGGAGACCGCCTCGTTGAGCGCCGAGAGCAGGGAGTCGGTGTCGCGCAGCGGCCGGACGGCCTCCAGGGGGGCCTCGCCGGCCGTGCCGCCGGAGGGCAGGGCGTCGGTGTCCAGCCAGCCCAGCGGTTCGCGGCGCGGGGAAATCACCAGGCGCCAGCGGTCCCCGTCGCGGGGTATGCCGCCGACCGGTGCGTCCGCGCGTATCTCCCCGCCGGGCGCGTGGGGGACGTCCGCGAGGTCGGTGAGCGAGAGCAGCTTGAGGCCGCGCTCGGCGCCCAGGAAGTCGGCGACGAAGTCATCGGCGGGGCGGGCGAGCAGCTCGGCGGGCTCGGCGCACTGGACGAGCCGGCCGCCGGAGCGGAATACCGCGATCCGGTCGCCCAGGCGGACCGCCTCGTCGATGTCGTGGGTGACGAAGACGACGGTCTTGCGCAGCTCCTCCTGGAGCCGCAGCAGCTCGTTCTGCAGCTGGGTGCGCACCACGGGGTCGACCGCGCCGAACGGCTCGTCCATCAGAAGGACGGGCGGGTCGGCGGCGAGCGCGCGGGCCACGCCGACGCGCTGCTGCTGGCCGCCGGAGAGCTGGTGCGGATAGCGCTTGCCGGCGTCGGCGGGCAGGCCGACCAGCTCCAGCAGTTCGCCGGCGCGGGCGCGGGCCTTGCGCCGGCCCCAGCCCAGCAGCAGCGGGACGGTCGCGATGTTGTCCAGGATCGTGCGGTGCGGGAAGAGGCCGGACTGCTGGATGACGTAGCCGATGCCGCGGCGCAGCTCGGCGGCGTCCGTCTGAAGGATGTCGCGGCCGCCGACGCTGATGGTGCCGGAGGTCGGCTCCACCATGCGGTTGACCATCCGCAGCGTGGTCGTCTTGCCGCACCCGGAGGATCCGACGAGGACGGTGACGCCGCCCTCGGGAAGGTCCAGGGACAGCTCGTCCACGGCGGTCGTGCCGTTCGGGTACCGCTTGCTGACTGCGTCGAACCTGATCATCCGCTGCCCCTTGCCCGGCCTGCATATGGTCATGCAGAGTCTTAGGCACGTGAATAGAAGTCAATAGACGGAAGCGAATCGCCTGTGACGTCGCCCGTTACGTCGCCTCACCGTACGGAACGTGGTGTCGGACTTACGTCTACAAATGGCGCTATAAGAGGGAGTTGAGCCCCTTGGTTTCTCACATGCTGGACACCGACCGACGGGCCGCCCGGCGCATCACGCTCGACGGCACCGCCCTGCGCACGGCCGACATCGCCGCCCTCGCGGAGCGCACCGCCCACCCCGCCGAGCCCGACCCCAAGGCGTACGCCCGCGCCGCGGAGTCCTGGGAAACCGCCCGCCGCCTCGCCGCCACCGGCCGCGTCTACGGGCGCAGCACCGGCGTCGGCGCCAACCGCACGGAGGACGTCGGGGCCGCCGGCGCCGCCGGTGCCGACCACGGATTGCGGCTGCTGCGCAGCCACGCCGGCGCCATCGGCGACCCGCTGCCCGCCCGGGAGGTCCGCGCCATGCTCGCCGTGCGCGCCAACCAGCTGCTGGCGGGCGGCGCCGGCCTGCACCCCGCCGTCATCACCGCGCTGCTCACCGCCCTGGACACCGGGGCCCACCCGGTCGTCCACGAACACGGCGCGGTCGGCACCGGCGATCTGGCCGCGCTCGCCCAGACCGGCCTCGCGCTGGCCGGCGAACACCCCTGGCACTGCACCCCCGGCGCCCGCGCCCCCGCCCCCGTCGCCCTCGACAACAACGACGCCCTCGCCCTGATCAGCAGCAACGCCCTCACCCTCGGCCAGTCCGCGCTCGCCCTCGACGAACTGCGGCGGCTGCTCGCCGCCTCCCTCCCCGTTGCCGCGCTCTCCCTGCTCGCGGTCGGCGGCTCCTACGAACCCTTCGCCGAGCCGGTGCTGCGCGCCCGCCCGCACCCCGGCTCCGCGGCCGCCGCCACCCGGCTGCGGGCCCTCTCCGGCATCCCGCCCCGCCCCGCGCCGCCGCTCGGCCGCATCCAGGACCCCTACGGCTTCCGCTGCCTCCCGCAGATCCACGGGCCCGCACTCGACGCCGCCGACACCCTCGACGCCGTGCTGACCGTCGAGGTCAACGCCGCCGCCGAAAACCCGCTGATCAGCATCGAGGACCAGGCCGCCTACCACCACGGCAACTTCTACGCCGCCCACACCGGCCTCGCCCTGGACACCTTCCGGCTGGCGGTGCTGCAGACCGCCCGGCTCTCCACCGCCCGGCTCGCCGCGCTCTCCGAGCCCGACTTCACCCGGCTGCGGCCGTTCCTGGGCGACACGGCGCCGGCCAGCTCCGGCGTGATGATCCTCGAATACGCGGCCGGCGCGGCGCTCGGCGAGATGCGCGCGGTCTCCCACCCGGCCTCGCTCGGCCACGCCGTCCTCTCCCGAGGCGTCGAGGAACAGGCCAGCTTCGCCTCCCTGGGCGCCCGCCAGACCCTGCGCGCCCGCACCTACTACCGCCAGATCCTCGCCTGCGAACTCGTCGCCGCCGTACGGGCCCTGCGGATGCGCTCCCTGGAGCCCGAACCGGACCTCCCCCTCGCCACCGCCTTCCGGCGCGCGTCCGCGGCCCTCGACCCGCGGATGGAGGACCGTCCGCTGACCGATGATGTGGCCGTGGCGGCGGGGCTGCTGGACGAACTGGCGGAGCTGTGAGCGACCCGGCGGGCGGCGGGCCGCCGGTGGCCCGCCGGGTGCCCTCGGGGCCGGGGCCGCGGGTACGGCCGGATCCCGACGCCTGTCCCGGACCGGAGCGGGCCGGGAATTCCGTACAGTCGGTCGACACAGGACAAGGCCCCGACCGGGCCGGGAAGCAGAGGCGATGAGCGGGGACGGGGACAACGGCGGCGTCGGCGGCGCGGCCGGCGACGGGGCGACGGACGGGGCCGCGGCGGCGGAGGGCGCCGGCGGGGCGCGGGCCACGGCGGGAGGCGCGGCGGGCGCGGCCGGTGCGGGCACCGGGACCGCCGCCCGCCTCCAGAAGCTCTTCGAGGGGCACCGGCTGACGCCCACCCAGCGCCGGATCGCCCACTGCATGGTGCGCCGGGCCGCCGACGCCCCCTTCCTCTCCAGCGTCGAACTGGCCGAACTCGCCGGCGTCAGCCAGCCGTCCGTCACCCGCTTCGCGGTCGCCCTGGGCTTCGACGGCTACCCGGCGCTGCGCCGTCATCTGCGCGAGGTGGCCCCCGCCGGGGGAGCCACCGAGGCCGGCAGCGCCAACGAGTACCAGCAGGCCGTCCAGGCGGAGATCGACAACCTCCGGCAGCTCGCCGCCGCCCTCACCGACCCCGGGCCGGTGGCCGAGGCGGGCCGGCTGTTCGCCGCCTCCCGCCCGCTGCTCGTCCTCGGGCTGCGCGCCGCCACCGCCCAGGCCGCGGGCTTCACCTACTTCGCCCGCAAGGTCCACCCCGACGTCCGGCTCCTGGACGAGGGCGGCACCCTGCTCGCCGACCGCATCGACGCCGCCGTGCGCGCCGGTGCGAGCGCGCTGCTCTGCTTCGCCCTGCCCCGCCACCCGCGCGAGGTCGTCGCGGCGCTGGAGTACGCCCGCGCCGCCGGGCTGCAGGTCGTCACCGTCGCCGACAGCGCCTTCGCCCCCGTCGCCCACCACACCGACCTGCTGCTGCCCGCCCCCGTCGGCACCGGACTGTCCTTCGACACGGCCTGCGCCCCGATGCTGCTGGGCCGGGTGCTGCTGGAGGCGATGTGCGACGCCCTCCCGGACGCCCAGGCCCGGCTGGAGGAATTCGACGCGAGGGCGGCGGAACGCGGGCTGTTCGTCGAGTGAGCGGCGGCGGGCCCCGGGAGCCGGGGACGCGCTGTCTCAGGGAATCCTCATCCCGGCCGACTACGATCCGCCGCCGTACGGCTGTGCGGACAGAACGGGGCACAGCGGTCTCGGGGCGAGGAGGTCTGTCGTGGGACGCGGGGCATACGGGCTGGTCCGGGTGGCGGTGCTGGTACGGGCGCCGGCCGGCTGGCTGTGGTGGCCGGGACTGCTGGCCGCGGGCATCGGCGCGCTGGTACCGGGGCTGACCGGCCGGACGCCCGGGCTCGCTGTGGGGGCCGTACTGGGCGTGGGCGCGGCGCTGGTGACGTGCACGGCCCGGCGCGGACGGTACGCGGCGCTGGCCCGCGCCGCCTCGCGCGCCGGGAAGGCCGTCGTCCTCCAGGACCGCGCGGTCACCCTCCGCGGCCGGCGTCGGGCCCACCGCTGGTGGCTGCTGCTCGCCTTCCTGGCGGCGGTCGGTTCGTCGTGCGCGGTGCCGGCGGCCGGCGGGCTGCTGATGGCCGGGGCCGCGCTCGGCCTGTGGGGCAAGGCGCGGTGGCTGGGCCGCTGGGAGCGGCGGCACGAGGCGCTGCTGTGGGTCCGGACCGAATCCGTCCGCCGCGGCGGCGCCGCGGGCAAGGAGGTCCGCGCGTACCTGCTGACGGGCACGGCGGCCGGCGACGCCGGACCGGGCGGGGCGCGGACGGGTGGGGCGCGGACGGGTGGGGCACGGGCCTCGGCCGGGGCGAGGGCCTCGGCCGGGGCGCGGGGCGGTCGGTGAGGGGTGGCTGTTGTCGGGGGCTCGGGGCTCGGGGCTCGGGGGCGAGGGCCGTGGGGCCTCTTCGCCTCGTGGCCTTCCGGGTTGGGGGGTGCTACCGGCCCAGGTCGTGCAGTGACTCCGCGTGGGCGCCGCCGCTCTCCGCGGTGAGGTCCTCCAGCGTCTGCGGGGTGCGGACGGTGGCGAAGCGGACGGTACCGTCCGAGTCCACCGCGTAGCCGTAAACCCCGGGGCGGGGGAGGGAGTTGTAGGCGAAGTGGGTGGAGAAGTAGTACGCGCCGGTGTCCAGCAGGGCGGCATGATCGCCGGACTCCAGGAGCGGCAGCGGACGGTTCTCGGCGACCAGATCACCCGCGAAGCAGCACGGTCCCGCGACATCCTGCGCCACCGGAGCACCCGTCTTGGGCCGGCCCTCGGCGTCATAGGCCGCGACCCGGATTGGCCAGGACTCGGGGACGAAGACCGTACGGGTGGCGACCTGGGCACCGGCGTGGGTGACCGCGATCGGCCGGCCGCCCGCCGACTTCGCGTACTCGACGCGGGCGAGGACCGTACCGTGCTTGGCCAGCAGCGAGCGGCCGAACTCGGTGACCAGCCCGTAGCGTCCGGACAACAGCCCGGGCACGGTGGCGTGGAGCTGCGCGACGTACTCGCGGTAGCTCGGGGTGACGTCGTCCGAGGAGAAGTTCACCGGCAGGCCGCCGCCGATGTCGAGGGTGTCGACCTGACGCCGGCCGGCCCGCTCGTTGATCTCCTCGGCGAGGACGTACAGGGCCCGCACGCCCGCGGTCATCAGCTCCATCGGCATGCCCTGGGAACCGACATGGGCGTGCAACCGGGTCAGCCACGGCCGGTCGAGGAAGGCGCGCACGACCCACTCGCGGGCGCCCTCGTCCCGCAGCCCGACACCGAACTTGGAGGTGTCGGTGGCGGTGCTCATCGCCCCGATGCTGCCGCCGCCGATCTGGGGGTTGACCCGCAGGCCGAGGGGGGCACCGCTCGGCGCGGAGGCCATCAGGGCGTCGATACGGGCCAGTTCCTCGGGGTTGTCCGCGTTGACGGCGATCCCGAGGGCCAGCGCCTCCCGCAGTTCGGCCCGGGTCTTGGCCGGCGAGTCCAGCACCGTCCGCGCCACGGGCACACCGGCGGCACGGGCCAGCGCCAGCTCCCCGGGGCTGGCCACCTCACACCCGAGACCCTCCTGCGCCAGCACCCGCAGCACCGGCACGAGCGAGGCGGCCTTCACCGCGAAGGCGTGCAGCACCGGGGTGCCGGGGGCGGTGAACTCTTCGAACGCGGCCCGCAACTCGGCCGCCGACCGTCGGATCCCGGCAATATCGAGCAGCCCGGCAACGGGCTCCCCGGCCCCCACCAGTCCCTCTGCGACGGCGGCCCGTACGGCCCGGTCTCGGTCCGTGAAGTTCATGGGACAACTTCATCATTGGGTGGGGGTGTCACGCCAACCGGTACGGGGAGCCGACGGACGCCTGTGCGGTGCCGCTGCGGTGCCGGCGGGGTGTCAGCGCAGGCGCGGTGCTGCCTGTGCAGGGCGGCTGCCGGTGCGGTGCGGTGCGGGTGGTGCTGTCTGGTTGGTGCGGGGTGCGGGGTGCGGGGTGCGGGGTGCGGGGTGCGGGGTGCGGCGCCGGTGCGGTGGGCTGTTCCGAGGCCGGCCCGTGGTTGTCCGGTGACCGTCCGGAGCGTGTCCGGTGTCGTCCCAGGACCTGTCCGGTGTCGTCGGTGGCGCGGGCAGAGGGGAAGGCCGTCGGCGGGGGCAGGCGCCGCCGGTAACAGTTGGCTGGCTCAGCAGCTCAGCAGCTCGCTGACCTGCACGTTCATCGCCCCCGATGGCCCGTCCGCCCGCAGACCCGCTGACGCACTCGCCCGCCGCCGGCGCTGCCCGCAGCGCGCCGCGTGTGCCGCCCGCGCTGTCCGACGCTCGTCCGGACCGCGCGAGCGACATCAAGATCACGGCCTCAAGGTCACGACCTCAAGATCACGCGGCAGCGAGATCACGGCAGCAAGATCACGCAGCCCCGGGACCACAAGGCTCCTGGAGCGCCTGGCCCCCGTGCATCCGGCCCTGAAACACGCGGCCCCTGACCCACACGCCCCGAGCCACCCGGCCCCGACACCACACCCTGCGGCGTGAGCCGGCAGACCCCGGGCCCACGCAGCCGCCCCTCACGCCCCCTGGGCGCCGCTGAGGCCCGCCTTGCGGTGGCGTTCGGAGAGGCGGGAGCCCGACTCTCGGCGGGCGGCGCGGCGAAGGAGCGGGATCGCGAGGAGGAAGCCGGCGACGGCCCAGGCGCCGAGTATCAGGGCCACCTTCGGCAGCTCCCAGGAGCCGGCCGCTTCCGCGGCGCGGGCGGCGTCCGGCAGGAGGGCCGAGCGCAGGCCCTGGGCCATCCACTTGAGCGGGAAGACCGAGGCGATCTTCTGGACCAGGGAGGGAAGCGAGCCGAGCGGGAACATCGCGCCCGAGGTGAACAGCAGCGCCATCGTGGGCAGCATGATCAGCGCGAGCGCCTCACGCGGGTTCGGCAGCACGGCGCCGATGGCCGCGCCCAGTGGTACGACGGCGAGCAGTCCCAGCGCGCTGACCCACAGCAGCGTCAGCCAGCCGTCGGGCCCGTGCGGCAGCGGCCCGTCCACCAGCAGGGCGGCGGCCCCCAGCAGCAGCGCCAGGGTGCCGAAGGCCATCACGACCACCAGCAGCGACTTGGCGATGAGGTAGGCCGGTATGCCGCCGGGGGTGGCCCGCAGCCGCAGCAGGGTGCCCTCCTCGCGCTCGGTCACCAGGATCTGCGGGAGGTTGACCAGCCCGATCTGGAACAGCAGATAGGCGGAGAAGCCCGCGAGTGTCAGATGGGCCATGGGGATGTGGGTGCCGGGCACCTTGCCGTGGAGATAGCTCGCGAGCAGCAGCGCCACGACGACGTTGATCACATGGCCGCTCATCTCCTTGGGGTTGCGCAGGAGATGGCGGAGTTCGATCCGCCCGCGCAGGAGGCCCGAACGCCAGGAACGGCGGCGGGAGCGCGGTGCGGTCTTCCCCGGCGCCCTGCCTTTCGCGCCGCCCCCCTCCGCGGTGGCCGTGGCCGTGGCGGTGGCCGTGGCAGTGCCCGTCGTCGCCGTCGCGTCCGGTGCGGGTGTCATCTCGGTCCCCCTCATGCGGCTCGTTCCTCCCCCTCCGGGGCGTCGGCCCCGATTCCGGCCCCGGTCCCGTCGTCCCGGTGGACCATGTGCAGATAGGTGTCCTCCAGCGTCGGGCGGCGGACCTCCAGATCGGCGATCGGTCCGCCCGTCTCCTGGTGCAGCTCCCAGACCAGCCGGGACGGGTCGGCGGTGCGCTCCTGACGGGCCGTGCCGTCGGCACCGGTCCAGCGGACCTCGGCCTGGGCAGCGGCCTGCCGGGCGAGTTCCGCCGGGGTGCCGCAGATCCGGATCCGGCCGTTGACCAGCATCGCTATCCGGTCGGCCAGCCGTTCGGCCTCGGCGAGATCGTGTGTGGTGAGCAGGATCGTCACGCCCTCGTCGCGGGCGAGACGCTCGACCAGGTCGTGGAAGTCGCGCCGGGCCTCGGGGTCGAAGCCGGTGGTCGGCTCGTCCAGGAAGAGGATCTCGGGGCGGCCGACGATCGCCAGGGCCACGTCCAGGCGCCGGCGCTGCCCGCCGGACAGCTGGCCGACCTGCCGCCCGGCCTGCTTGCTGAGGCCGACCAGGGCCAGCAGCTCGGACGGGTCGCGGGGGTGCGGGTAGTACGTGGCGAAGTGCGTCAGCAGCTCGGCGACCTGCCAGCGGCGGTGATCGCGCCAGTACTGGAGCACCAGGCCGACCCGGCCGCGCCAGGCGTCGTCACCGCGCGCCGGGTCCGTCCCCAGGACGCGGACCTCCCCGGCGGAACGCTGCCGGAAGCCCTCCAGGATCTCGACCGTGGTGGTCTTCCCGGCGCCGTTGGGGCCGAGCAGGGCGAAGATCTCGCCGCGGTGGATCTCCAGGTCGATGCCGTGCAGGACGGTGGCGTCGCCGTACGACATCCGCAGGTCCCGCACCTGGACGACGCCCTCGCGGGCTGCGCCGGGTCCCGGGGCCGCCGGTGTGCTCGCCGCCGTGGCCGTGATCGGGTGTTCGGTCGTGGTCATCGGCCCGCCTCCGCGCGCTGTTGCCGGTCCTGTGTCGTCGAGGTCTCCGCAGCGGCGGACTCCGTCGCCGCAGTGGTGTCCGCCGCCGGTCCCGCGCCCTCGACGATGGCCCGGAGCGCGGCCACATGTCCCTCGAAGGCGGTGCGGCCGCGGCCGGTCAGCCGGACCTTGGTGCGCCGCTTGCGGCCGGCACCCTCCTTGTGGATCTCCAGATATCCGGCCTCGCCCAGGGTGTGCAGCTGCTTGGAGAGCGCCGAGTCGCTGAGCGAGAGGCTGTCGCGGATGAAGGAGAAGTCGGCCCACTCCGTGGCGGCGAGAAGGGCCACCACCGACAGGCGGGTGGAGGGGTGGATCAGTTCGTCGAAGCCGCTCGGCGTGCTCATCGGCCCATCCCTTCCGGGACGACGCGCGCCCCGCGGCTGCGCAGCGCGCTGACCGCCCAGCGGTTCGCCGGGCCGACGAAGAGCAGGAAGGCGGCGGTCGAGACGGTGGCCTGGATCAGGCTGGCGAACGGCAGCGCCAGCCGGTCGGCCACGAAGCCGGAGGCCAGGATGGTCACGAGGGTGACCACCATGCCCGCGAAGAAGGTGGCGAGCGACCGCCAGCTGTGGCGCGAGCGGTGCAGCCGGATCCGGCTTCTGCGGTTGTGGAGCACCGCGACGGTGCTCAGCACGGCGACGTAGGCGGTCAGTACCAGCCAGAACGCCCACATGGGCAGATCCAGGCCCGTGACGGCGAGGAACACCCACATCACGGCGGCCGTGATGTACGTCGGCCCGGCGTCGCTCCGGGCGCTTCTCTCGACCTCGTCGTAGACCCGCTCCTGCGGTACCCGGATGCGCTGCAGATCCTGCCAGGCGCGTTCGGCATCCACCGGTGTGCTCATGGCCCTCGCCTCCCCAAGGCGTTCGTGCGAACCCCGTTGACTTTCCCACTGGGAAAGTTAGCACAGACTTTCCCAGTGGGAAAGTCAAAAAAACCTCCGCACGTCGGCCGGTTCCCGTGCCCCGCGGCGTGGCTCGCCCCCGGATCCTGTTGACTAACGCTATTCACCGACATCAGTATGTGAATAGCTCAATCCATTCGACGTCAGGGAGGCACGGCCCATGTCGGGACCGCGACCCGTGCGGGCACCGCGCGGTACGGAGCTGAGTGCTCGGGGATGGCAGCAGGAAGCCGCGCTGCGCATGCTGCAGAACAACCTCGATCCGGAGGTGGCCGAACACCCGGACCAGCTCGTCGTCTACGGCGGTACGGGCAAGGCGGCGCGTGACTGGCGCTCCTTCGACGCGATGGTGCGCACGCTCACCACGCTCAAGCAGGACGAGACGATGCTCGTCCAGTCCGGCCGGCCGGTCGGCGTGATGCAGACCCACGAGTGGGCGCCGCGGGTGCTCATCGCCAACTCCAACCTCGTCGGCGACTGGGCCAACTGGGAGGAGTTCCGCCGCCTGGAGGCCCTCGGCCTGACCATGTACGGGCAGATGACCGCCGGTTCGTGGATCTACATCGGCACCCAGGGCATCCTCCAGGGCACGTACGAGACCTTCGCGGCCGTCGCGGCGAAGAAGTTCGGCGGCACGCTGGCCGGGACGATCACGCTCACCGCCGGCCTCGGCGGCATGGGCGGCGCCCAGCCGCTCGCCGTCACGATGAACGACGGCGTCGCGATCTGCATCGACGTCGACCCGCGCGCCATCGAGCGCCGCATCGAGCACCGCTACCTGGATGTGCGGGCGGACAGCCTCAAGCACGCCCTGGAACTCGCCGTCGAGGCCCGCGACCGGCGCAAGCCGCTGTCCATCGGCCTGCTCGGCAACGCCGCCGAGCTGCTGCCGCAGATGCTCGCCGAGGGCGCGCCGATCGACATCGTCACCGACCAGACCAGCGCCCACGACCCGCTGGCCTACCTCCCGGTCGGCATCGACTTCGACGACATGGCCGCCTACGCCGCCGCGAAGCCCGCCGACTTCACCCAGCGGGCCCGCGAGTCGATGGCCCGGCACGTCGAGGCCATGGTCGGCTTCATGGACGCCGGCGCGGAGGTCTTCGACTACGGCAACTCGATCCGCGGCGAGGCGCAACTCGCCGGATACGAGCGGGCCTTCGCCTTCCCCGGCTTCGTCCCCGCCTACATCCGCCCGCTGTTCGCCGAGGGCAAGGGGCCGTTCCGCTGGGCCGCGCTGTCCGGCGACGCCCGGGACATCGCCGCCACCGACAAGGCGATCCTGGACCTCTTCCCGGAGAACGAGTCGCTGGCCCGCTGGATCAAGCTGGCCGGTGAACGCGTCCACTTCCAGGGCCTGCCCGCCCGTATCTGCTGGCTCGGCTACGGCGAGCGCGACAAGGCCGGTGAGCGCTTCAACGAGATGGTCGCCGACGGCACGCTCAAGGCCCCGCTGGCCATCGGCCGTGACCACCTCGACTGCGGCTCCGTCGCCTCGCCCTACCGCGAGACCGAGGCCATGAAGGACGGCTCGGACGCGATCGCCGACTGGCCGCTGCTCAACGCCATGGTCAACGTCGCCTCGGGCGCCTCCTGGGTTTCGCTGCACCACGGCGGCGGCGTCGGCATGGGCCGCTCGATCCACGCCGGCCAGGTCACCGTCGCCGACGGCACGCCGCTGGCCGGCGAGAAGATCCGCCGGGTGCTCACCAACGACCCCGGCATGGGCGTCATCCGGCACGTCGACGCGGGCTACGAGCGCGCCGACGAGGTGGCCGCCGAGCGCGGGGTCCGCATCCCGATGCGCGAGGGCGAAGGCGAGGGCGCGTGACCGCCTCGTTCCACGAGATGTGGGAGGAGCTGCGGCCGCTGGGCCGCGACTCCTCCTCGGGGGGCTACCGCCGCTACGCCTGGACCGGGGCCGACGCCGACTGCCGCGCGTGGTTCCGGGCCCAGGCCGAGGCCCGCGGGCTCGCCTACGAGCGGGACCGCAACGGCAACCAGTGGGCCTGGCTCGGCGCCACCGGCTACCAGGAGGTGGCCCCCGGCGACGCCGTCGTCACCGGCTCCCACCTGGACTCCGTGCCGGACGGCGGCGCCTTCGACGGCCCGCTGGGCGTCGTCTCCTCCTTCGCCGCGCTGGACGAACTCCGCCGGAGGGGAGCGGAGTTCGACAAGCCGCTGGCGATCGTCAACTTCGGTGACGAGGAAGGCGCCCGTTTCGGCCTGGCCTGCGTCGGCTCCCGGCTCGCCGCCGGCGCGCTGACCACCGAGGCCGCGCACCGGCTGCGCGACGGCGACGGCATCGGCCTCCCGCAGGCCATGGAGCGCGCCGGATACGACCCCGACGCCATCGGGCCGGACCCCGAACGACTCGCCCGGATCGGCGCGTTCGTCGAACTCCACGTCGAGCAGGGGCGCGCCCTGGACCTGTCCGGCGACCCGGTCGGCATCGCCTCCGCCATCTGGCCGCACGGCCGCTGGCGGTTCGACTTCCGGGGCGAGGCCAACCATGCCGGCACCACCCGACTGGAGGACCGCCGCGACCCGATGCTCAGCTACGCCGCGACCGTGCTCGCCGCGCGGGAACAGGCCCGGCTGGCCGGCGCCCTGGCCACCTTCGGGAAGATCAGCGTGGAGCCGAACGGGGTCAACGCCATCCCCTCGCTGGTGCGCGGCTGGCTGGACTCCCGGGCGGCCGACCAGGACACCCTGGACACCGTGATCACCGGGATCGAGCAGGCGGCCGCCGAGCGCGCCGCCCGCGACGGCGTGGACCTGAGCGTCGTCCGGGAATCCTTCACGCCCGTCGTGGAGTTCCAGCACGCCCTGCGGGACGAGCTGAGCGCGATCCTCGGCAAGGGGCGGGAGCGGGCCGTGCCCGTGCTGGGCACCGGCGCCGGGCACGACGCCGGTATTTTGTCCGGGACCGTCCCCACCGCCATGCTGTTCGTACGCAACCCCACCGGGGTGTCGCACTCACCCGCCGAAGCGGCGGCGGAGGACGACTGCGCCGCCGGGGTCACCGCACTCGCCGACGTACTGGAGGGGCTGGCGTGCCGCTGACGACGCAGGCCACACCGACGACCTACTGGCTCGAACACGCCTGGCTCGACACGCACGTCGAGCCGGGCGTGGCCGTGGACGTCGCGGACGGGCGGATCACGGCCGTCCGCACCGGCGTCGACACCCCGCCGCCCGGCGCCACCACGCTGCGCGGGCTGACCCTGCCCGGTCTGGCCAACGCCCACTCGCACGCCTTCCACCGCGCCCTGCGCGGCACCGTGCAGGTCGGCACCGGCACCTTCTGGACCTGGCGCGAGGTGATGTACGGCGTCGCCGACAAGCTCACCCCCGACACCTATTACGCCCTCGCCCGCGCCGTCTACGCCGAGATGGCGCTGGCCGGCATCACCTGCGTCGGCGAATTCCACTACCTCCACCACGCGCCCGGCGGCACCCGCTACAGCGACCCCAACGCCATGGGCGAGGCGCTGCTCGCGGCCGCCGCCGACGCCGGTATCCGCATCACCCTCCTCGACACCGCCTACCTCTCGGCCGGCTTCGGGGCCCCGCCCAACCACCACCAGCTGCGCTTCTCCGACGGCACCGCCGAGAGCTGGGCCCAGCGCGCCGACGCCCTCAAGGAGGGCCACGACCACGCCCGCATCGGCGCCGCCGTCCACTCCGTACGCGCCGTGCCCGCCGCCCAGCTCGCCACCGTCGCCGAATGGGCCGCCGGGCGGCAGGCGCCCCTGCACGTCCACCTCTCCGAGCAGACCGCCGAGAACGACGCCTGCCACGAGGCCCACGGCCGCACCCCCACCCAACTGCTGTCCGAGCACGGGGTGCTGGGCCCGCGGACCACGGCCGTGCACGCCACCCACCTCACCGGCGAGGACGTCGAGCTGCTCGGCGACTCCGGCACCGGCGTGTGCATGTGCCCCACCACCGAACGCGACCTGGCCGACGGCATCGGCCCGGCCGCCCGCCTCCAGGGCCGCGGCAGCACGCTGTCCCTCGGCAGCGACAGCCACGCCGTCATCGACCTGCTCGAAGAGGCCCGCGCCATGGAGCTGGACGAACGGCTGCGCACCCGAAGGCGCGGGCACTGGACGGCCGCCGCCCTGCTGCGCGCCGCGACCGCCGACGGCCACGCGGCCCTCGGCTGGCAGGACGCCGGCGCACTGCGCGCCGGCGCGCTCGCCGACCTCACGACGATCGCACTGGACTCCGTACGCACCGCCGGACCACTGCCCCGGCTGGGCGCCGAGACGGCGGTATTCGCCGCCTCCGCCGCGGACGTGCGACACACCATCGTCGGCGGGCGGCAGATCGTCCGCGACGGCGTGCACACTCTTCTCGCCGACGTGCCCACCGCCCTGGCAGAGTCCATCGCCGCCGTACGCGGCTGAAGGAGAACACCCCCGCGATGACGACGAACTCCACGCCGACCACCGCCCTCACCCACATCTCCCAGCTGGTCACCAACGACCCCTCCCTCGGTGAAGGCCCCCTCGGTCTGATCCAGGACGCGGCGGTCGTCATCGACGGCGACCGCATCGCCTGGGTCGGTTCCACCAGCAAAGCACCCGCCACTGACAACGCCGTCGACGCCGCCGGCCGGGCCGCCGTCCCCGGCTTCGTCGACTCCCACTCCCACCTGGTCTTCGCCGGCGACCGCACCGCGGAGTTCAACGCCCGGATGTCCGGCCGTCCTTACTCCGCCGGCGGCATCCGCACCACCGTCGCCGCCACCCGCGCCGCCTCCGACGAGGCCCTGCACGCCAACGTCGCCCGCTACCTCGCCGAGGCGCTCCGCCAGGGCACCACCACCCAGGAGACCAAGTCCGGCTACGGCCTGACCGTCGAGGACGAGGCCCGCGCCCTGCGCATCGCCGCCGCGCACACCGACGAGGTCACCTTCCTCGGCGCCCACATCGTGTCGCCCGACTACGCCGACGACCCGGCCGGCTACGTCGACCTCGTCACCGGCCCGATGCTGGACGCCTGCGCCCCGCACGCCCGGTGGGTCGACGTCTTCTGCGAGAAGGGCGCCTTCGACGGCGACCAGGCCCGGGCCGTCCTCACCGCGGGCAAGGCCAAGGGACTGGTGCCGCGGGTGCACGCCAACCAGCTCGGTCACGGCCCCGGCGTCCAGCTCGCCGTCGAGGTCGGCGCGGCCTCCGCGGACCACTGCACCCACCTCAGCGCCGCCGACATCGACGCCCTCGCCCAGTCCGACACGGTCGCCACCCTGCTCCCCGGCGCCGAGTTCTCCACCCGCGCCACGTGGCCCGACGCCCGCCCGCTGCTCGACGCGGGCGCCACGGTCGCGCTGTCCACGGACTGCAATCCCGGCTCGTCCTTCACGAGTTCGATGCCGTTCTGCATCGCGCTCGCGGTCCGCGACATGGGGATGACCCCCGACGAGGCGGTGTGGGCGGCGACCGCGGGCGGCGCGCGTGCCCTGCGGCGTACGGACATCGGCCGGATCGCCCCCGGCGCCCGCGCCGACCTGGCGCTGCTGGACGCGCCCTCGCACGTCCACCTCGCCTACCGGCCGGGCGTCCCGCTGGTGTCGGCCGTGTGGCACAAGGGCGTCCTGGTCTGACGGCCACCGGCCGCCCGGCCACCGGCCGCCCGGCGCACGGCGACGCGAAGGAGGGCCCGTCCCGAACATCCCCGGGGCGGGCCCTCCTTCGCGCGGGCGGCCGTCGGTCGTGGGCGACCGGCGGTGACCGCGGTGGCTCACTCGTCGATCATCAGGCCCTTGCGCAGCTTCCCCAGCGTGCGCGAGAGCAGACGGGAGACGTGCATCTGGGAGATGCCCAGCTCCTCGCCGATCTCGGACTGCGTCATGTTGGCGACGAAGCGCAGCGAGAGGATCTTCCGGTCGCGCGGCGGGAGTTCGGCGATCAGCGGCTTGAGGGACTCCACGTACTCGATGCCCTCGAGACCGTGGTCCTCGTAGCCGATGCGGTCGGCCAGCGCGCCTTCGCTGTCGTCCTCCTCGGGCTGGGCGTCCAGCGAGCTCGCGGTGTACGCGTTGCTCGCGGCCATGCCCTCGACGACCTCGTCACGGCTGATGTCGAGGCGCTCGGCGAGCTCCTGCACGGTGGGCGCGCGATCCAGCTTCTGCGCCAGCTCGTCGCCCGCCTTGGCGAGGTCGAGCCGCAGCTCCTGCAGACGGCGCGGTACGCGCACCGACCAGCTCGTGTCACGGAAGAAACGCTTGATCTCGCCGATGATGGTCGGCATGGCGAACGTCGGGAACTCGACGCCGCGGCTCAGCTCGAAGCGGTCGATCGCCTTGATCAGGCCGATCGTGCCGACCTGGACGATGTCCTCCATGGGCTCGCTGCGGGAACGGAACCGGGAGGCCGCGAACTTCACCAGGGCGAGATTGAGCTCGACCAGCGTGTTCCGGACGTAGGCGAATTCGTGGGTGCCTTCCTCGAGCGTTTCGAACCGCTCGAAGAGGGTCTTGGACAGAGCCCTCGCGTCCACCGGGCCCACCTCGTCGAACGGCGGGATCTCGGGCAGACCGTCGATCTCAGGCTCTTCTGCGAGTTCTGATTCAGCAGGGAGCAGCTGGGAAGGGATAAGCCCGGTCGGGTCGGACGGGGTTGTCGACGAAGCGGGCTGCCGGTGGTCGTCGGTACGCAATTCGTCGAGCCGGGGTGACATGGTCTCCTCCATCGTTCTCGGCATATGGCTGCCGATGCCTCTACACGAAGCTGCGGTGTGCGGCGCCTCCAAAGCCGGCCGTGTTGGATGTGTGCTTCTACGCCTACCTGGCTTTACGTGAAGATGGCAAGTGCGTGGTGTCCGTATATTGGGCAATATGCGGATTGTTCCGGCTACCGGCGCGCGTCCGGAAGGCGTAAGGTTCGACAAGCGCAGTCGTAAGCAAACAGTCGTCTAGACAGCAATGAGGGGTGCGCACGCATGGACCGCGGGACGGTCGGCAGTGCAAGCCGGGGCCGGCTTCATGTCGAGATCCGCCATCACGGCGCCAGCGCAGTGGTGACGGTCGCGGGTGAGCTCGATCACCACACCGCGGATCTGTTGCGTGAATCACTGGAGGGGTGTGTGGACGACGGGTATGCACGCTTGGTGGTGGACTGCTCACCCCTTGAGTTCATGGACTCCACCGGACTCAACGTGCTGCTCGGCGCGCGCCTGAAGGCGGAGGCCGAAGGGGGCGCGGTCCATCTGGCCGGCATGCAGCCGGTGGTGGCCCGGGTCTTCGAGATCACCGGGGCGGAAGCGGTCTTCACGGTGCATGACTCCCTCGACGCGGCTCTGACCGACTGACGTGACGCGGTGTCCGGAACCATGCATTCCGGGCACGTAGTCCGTGTCACAACTTCCGTACCCAAGAAGTGGGTGTTCTCACGGTCCGGTCGGGCAGGAGACATCTGAATCCGTTGAATCAGTCAGCATCTGTTTTCCGTGAACAGGCGAATCGGTGAGGTGAAGCGCTGATGAGCACCACCCGGCCGTACCCGCCGGGCGATCTCGGCCCGGAGCCGGGCAGCGCCGGCGCTTCCGCCGCCCCGGCTCCCGCCACTCCGGCGGGCCAGGTCCGCCGGCTGCGTCTGGCGGGCACCCGGGGCGCCGTGGCGCGCGGCCGTGACTTCGCCCGGCAGGCCCTGCACGACTGGGGCTGGCTGCCGGCCGTCGGCGCCGATCAGCGTGCCGCGGCCGAGGACGTGCTGCTCGTCGTCTCCGAACTGGTCACCAACGCCTGCCTGCATGCCGAAGGCCCCGAGGAGCTGCGGCTGCGCTGCACCGCCAAAGTGCTGCATCTGGAGGTCAGCGACCTCGGTGCGGGCTCGCCGGCGCCGCGCAGCCCGCACCGTCCGGGCCGCCCCGGCGGGCACGGCATGTTCATCGTGCAGCGGCTGTGCCTGGACTGGGGCGTGGTGCGCAACGCCGATGGCACGGGCAAGACCGTCTGGGCGGAGCTCGCCGCGCCGTCCTAGACGCCGGTGTCGCCACAAAAGCGCTGAGCGCGGGCCTGCGGGCCCGCGCTTCGTCGTGTGCGGGATCCCTCCGTTCGGTGCTTCCCTCGGCCCTCCGTGGCCGCCCGGCGGGGCCGGAATTCCCCGTCGCCACGGGCCCGTAGCCGATCGGGGCTGCCCTGTGCCTTCCCTCGGCAGGGTCCCCGGCGTACCTTGAGCGCCGAATCTGATGTGCCGTCAGTAACATCCGGCGGTGCGTTCACCGGGAGAAGGGGAACTCGAGGTGGCCCGCTTCCACGAACAGCACGGCAGGCGCCCGGGCCGGGCCGCCGGCCTCGCCGCGGCGGCGGCGCTCGCGGCGGGGACCGCGGTGATGCTCACCGCCCCGGCCGCCCACGCCGCGGTCATCGACGTCAACTACCAGTGCAAAACGCCGATCGGGAACAAGGGCGCGGTCTCGCCCATCGACATCAAGGGCACCCCTTCCGGCGGGGGGTACAAGCTGGTGATGTCCTTCCGGAAGGGCGTCTCCTCCAGCCCCGTCGAGCTGGGCAAGGGCGCCATGAAGCCGAGTGCGCTGATCACTCTCGGCGGCGCGGAGAGCGGGACGGTGCCGGTCGCCGGGCCGCCCAACGACACGGCCATTCCGGCCAACACCCCCATCAAGATCAGTGACTTGAGCGGCACGTACACGCCCAAGGGCAGCGGCAAGGTCACCTTCACGGCGGGCACGCTCACCATCAAGGCGCTGGGCACCACGACCACCTGCACCCCGAGCAACCACCCCGAGCCCTCGCTGACCCTGGACGTGAAGGGAAGCGGCGGTTCCGCACAGGGTGCCGGTGGTTCCGGCGGTGCCGCGCAGGGCGGCGGTGCGGCCACGGGCGGGGGCTCCTCCGGCGCCCGGCTGCCGCAGACCGGACCCGCGGACTCCGCCGTGGCGCTGGGCACCCTCGGCGGCACGGTGCTGCTGGCCGGTGCGGCCGGCGTGCTCTGGCTGACCCGGCGCCACCAGCGGGCCTGACACCGCGCGCGGGCGCCAGGACCCGCGCGGCGCACCCCCGTTCCGTACGCCCGCGTGCCCGGCCGGCACGCGGGGGCACCCCCTCGTACCCGCAGGAGCCGCCGATGCCGTTCCGTCTCCGTACAGCGGTCGGCGGCGCGACCCTCGCCACCGCCGCCGTGCTGCTGTGTCCCGCCGCGGCAGTGGCCCGGCCGGCCGCCGCACCGGCACCACCGGGCTGGTCCGCCGCCCCCGACCCGGGGGCCGGCGCCGCCCCGGGCGCCCCGGACCGCCCGTTCTTCTACCTGGAGGGCGCGCCGGGCACCGTCCGGGTCGACCGGCTGTCCCTGAGCAACCCCACCGGCCACGCCCTCTCCGTACGGCTGCGCGGCGCCGGCTCCGGTGCCGGCGCGTGGCTCACGCCGGCCTCGAACGAGGTGCGGATCCCGCCGCACACCCGGGCGGGCGTCCCGTTCACGGTGACCGTCCCGCGCGACGCGGCCCCCGGCGAGCGCGCCGGCACGCTGCTCGCCACCGGCGTGGGCAAAGGGGCCGGGCGGCGGATATCCGTACCGCTCCATCTGCGGGTGACCGGGCCGGAGTTGTCCGCGCTGACCGTCGAGAAGGTGTCGGTGCGGCGCGCGGGCGGTGCGGCGCTCATCCGGTACACGCTGGTCAACCGCGGCACCACGGTGCTCAGGCCGCGGATCGCGGTGCGGGCCGACGGGCTCTTCGGCCCGCTGCTGCGGCGGGCCGCGCGTGCGCAGCCCGCGGCGCTGGCGCCCGGCCGGGCCGTCGATCTGACCGAGACCTGGTCCGGTCCGCCCGCCCTGGACGCGGTGGAGGTCCGGCTCACCGCGACCGCCGCGGGCGGGGCGCACGACGCCGCCACCGCCTCGTACAGCGCGGTCCCCCGGGGCGTTCTGGCCGCGCCGCTGCCGCTGCTCGCGGCGGGCGCGGGCGGTCTGGTGGTCCTGCGCCGGCGAGGCCGCGGCACGGGCACGGGCGGGAGCCGGGGCGAGGGAGCCGCCCCGGGGCCGGACGGCGGAACGCTGCCCGGTGGGGACGAACCGGCGGACGCGGCCCCCGTCCTGGCGGGCACCGGACCGGGAGCGCGCGCGTGAACGGCCGGACGGGTGCGCGCCGGAGCGCGGCCGCCGGCCCGGCCCGCGCCGGTACGCGGCGAGTCCGCACGCGGGGGCGCGCGGTGGCCGCGCTCGCCCTGTGCGCGGCGCTGGCCTGGGGCCTTCCGCCCACCGCCGGCGCCGCCGACGGCACGCCGGTCGTCCGGCTCTCCGCCAAGGAGGCCGGCAAGGGCGGCAGCCTCACCGTCACCGGCCACGGCTGGCGGCCCCGGGCGCTGCTCACGCTGCTGATCTGCGGGCAGAACATGATCGGCGGCAGCAACTCCTGCGCCAACGCCGACGGCCGGGCCGTCACCACCGACGCCCACGGCGCCTTCCACGGAAAGCTCCCGGTGGCCGAGCCGCCCAAGCCCTGCCCGTGCGTGGTGCATGTGGCGACCGTGACCGGCGCGGCGGCAGCGGCGGATGTGCCCTTCGCGGTGGCGGGCCACCCGGTGGCACCGCTGCCCCGGGAGGCCACCGCCGGCCGGCTGGCGGTGCTCAGCCCGCCCCGGCTGGCGGGCAGCAGCAACCTGCTGACCTGGTTCGGCGCCCCGGCACAGCGCGAACTGACCCTCACCGTCGGCAATCTCGGCACGACGCCGGCCCGGGACCCGGTCTTCCGGGTCGGTACCTCGCACGGCGTCTTCGCGCCCAAGTGGGAGGAGCAGCAGTGGCGGGGCACCGTCCCCGCCGGGAAGAAGGCGCGCATCACGCTGCCGGTCGAGCTGCCGGCCGGCGCGCACGGGGACTACCTGGTCTCCCTCGCCCACGGCGGCCGGACCCTGGTCGAGCAGCCCTGGGGGGTCGGCCGCCCGTGGGGCGTGACGCTCTTCTGGGTGCTGCTGTGCGTGGTGATCCCGACGGCGGTGTTCCGCACCGGGATGGCGCTCGTGGACCGGGTCCGTCCGCACCGGCCGGCCCCGGGCGGCACGCACGCCGCCGGCCGGCCGTCCGGCACCCGCGCCCGGCTCCGCACCAAGGACCGCACGAACCGCACCGCGCACGACGACTCCCCGGACGGCCCCGGCATGCCGGGTGACTCCGGGGGGCTGCCGTGGTTCAGCCCGGACACCGCACCGTCCACCACCACATCAACCGAACGCCCGACGTCGAAAGGTTCTGCGTGATGAGGCAACGGAGGAGAGCGGCGGTGGCCTCGGCGGCCGCGCTGGTGCTCGCGGGGGCGGGCATCATGACCGCGGCCGGGACCGCCCAGGCGGCGGAGGTCTCGTACAAGACGGAGTGTCTGCCGCCGCCGATATCGGGGCTGCCGCCGATCGAGGGGACCACCAAGGTCGCCGTCAGCGCGCCCGCGACGGCCAAGGTCGGCGACGAGATCGAGGTGGTCTGGAAGACGCTGGAGGGGGCCTCGAAGAACCCCGACATCCTCGATCTGGGCGAGAACACGGTCCAGCCCACCGGCACGGTCAAGGTGGCCGGGGCGCAGACCGGTGACCTGGCGATGGAGGGGCCGCGGCAGAATCCGCCCATCCCCAAGGGCGGTGCGATGAAGCTGTCCGACATGAAGGGCAAGCTGAAGCTGACCAAGGCCGGTGAGGTCACCCTCGCGCCCGGCTTCTACAACATCAACGTCAACAAGCCGATCTCGACGGACACCAAGTGCTCGCCCAAGGAGACCGTCAAGCCCGCGGTCACCGTCAAGGTGACCGACGGCGGGGGCACCTCTGGCGGCACGACCGGCGGCGCCACGTCCGGCACGACGGGCGGCTCCACCGCGGGCACCTCGGGCGGTTCCACGGCCGGTACCTCCGGCGGGACGACGGCCGGCACCTCCGGCGGGAGCACGGCCGGGACGACGTCGGGCACCTCGGGCGGCGGCACCAGCGCCGGCACCTCAGGTGGCGCGGCGGCCGGCGGCACGAGCGCCGGCGGCAGCACGTCCGGCGGCTCCGGCGGCGACCCCGACGGCACCGCGTACAAGGGCAAGCAGGTGCAGGTCCCCTACGCCTGCAAGACGCCCATCGGGGACAAGAAGGCGACCTCGCCGGTCCAGATCAACGCCGTGAAGAAGGGCGGCGGTTACGACCTGACGGTGAAGTTCGCCAAGTCCGTGATGGACAGCCCGGCGGACATCCCCGCGGGCTCGGTCAAGCCGTCCATGGACGTCAAGGTCGCGGGCGCGGACAAGGGCTCGGTCAAGGTCGCGGGACCGGCCAACGCCGGCCCGATCAAGTCGGGTCAGCCGATCGCGATCCCCGATCTGACGGGCAACTACAAGCCGGGCGCCAGCGGCAAGACCACGCTGACGCCGGGCGTGCTCACCGTCAACGCTCTCGGGACGACCACCACCTGCACCCCGGAGAAGGACCCGGGGGCCTCGCTCACCCTGGACACCGCCGCGCAGCAGGGCGGCACCTCCGGCGGCACCTCGGGCGGCGCGGCGGCCTCCGGGGGCGGCACGGCGGGAGCGGCCGGCACCTCGGGCTCCGGCGGCGCCGCCGGCGGCCTCGCCGAGACCGGCGCGAGTGACCACGGCGGGCTGACGGCGCTGGGCCTGATCGCCGGGACGGCCATCCTGCTGGGCGGGGCGGTCTTCACGTTCCTGCCGCGGCGCCGGGCGCGCCTGCGCTGACGCGGCACGTCCACGGGACGCACGAAGGGGGCGTCGCACCGTCGGTGCGACGCCCCCTTCCGCTGTGCGGGGCCGGCAGGCGTCAGTTGACGCTGCCCATCAGCTCCTTGACCCGCTTGCGGTACATCCAGATGCCGACACCGGCGATGACCGCGATGAGGGCCTCGACGGTGACCGAGACGGAGTTGTTCAGGTCGACGTTCAGCTGCGGCGACGTCAGCAGACCGGAGACCGAGTCGCCCGCGGTGACCGCGAGGAACCAGACACCCATCATCTGGGAGCTGTACTTGGCGGGCGCCATCTTCGTGGTGACCGACAGGCCGACCGGGGACAGGCACAGCTCACCGACGGTCTGGATGAAGTAGATCGCCACCAGCCACATCGGGCTGACCCGGCCGCCGTCCGACGCCGTGTCGAGCAGCGGCAGGAGGAAGACGGCGAAGGAGATGCCGATCAGGGTGAGGCTGGAGGCGAACTTGACGGCGGTGCTGGGCTCCTTGCCGCGCTTGTTCAGCCACAGCCACGCCGAGGCGACCACCGGGGCGAGCGCCATGATGAAGATCGGGTTCAGCGACTGGTACCAGGACGTCGGGAAGTGGAATCCCAGCAGGTCGTTGGTGGTGGAGTTCTCGCCGAAGATCGACAGCGTCGAGCCGTTCTGGTCGTAGATCATCCAGAAGACGGCGGCGACCACGAAGAACCAGATGTAGCCCGAGAGCTTGGACTGCTCCAGCTCCGTGACCTCCTTGTCGCGCTTCATGCGGACGAGGACGGCGATCGGGATGACCAGACCGGCGATGGTGATCGGCATCAGCGCCCAGTCGGCGAAGTTCCCGGTCACGCCGAGCAGGGTGTAGAAGACGGCCGCGACGACCAGCCAGATCAGGCCCTTGCGCAGCACGGACGCCTTCTCCTCGGGCGTGGCGGGCTGGGCGACGACGCTGCTCTCCGCGCTCAGGTGGCGGGTGCCGAGCAGGAACTGGCCGAGGCCCAGCGCCATGCCGATGGCGGCGAGCGTGAAGCCGAAGTGCCAGTTGACGCTCTCGCCGACGGTGCCGATGGACAGCGGGGCGAGGAAGGCGCCGAGGTTGATGCCGATGTAGAAGAGCGTGAAGCCGCCGTCCCGGCGGGGGTCCTGCGGGCCGTCGTAGAGGTGGCCGACCATCGTGGAGATGTTGGCCTTCAGCAGGCCGGAGCCGAGCGCGACCAGGACGAGACCGGCGAAGAACGTCGCCGCGGTGGGGAGGGCGAGCGTGATGTGCCCCGCGATGACGACACCGGCGCCGATGGCGACGGTCTTGCGCGGTCCCCAGAAGCGGTCGGCCATCCAGCCGCCCGGCAGGGCGAGCAGGTAGACCATCGCCATGTACACGGAGTAGATCGCCGTGGCCGTGGTGGCCTGCATGTGCATGCCGCCGGGGGCGATCAGGTACAGCGGGAGCAGGGCTTTCATGCCGTAGAAGCTGAAGCGCTCCCACATCTCGGTCATGAAGAGAGTGGCCAGTCCGCGCGGATGGCCGAAGAAGGTCTTGCCGCCGTCCGCAGGGTTCCCCTGCTGGGCCGCGTCCTTCGTCAGGCTGGACGCCATGGATGCTTCCTTGCTGCTACGGGACGCGTTCGCAGGCGATACGCGCCCGGGTGGGGGTTGACCGGCACCGGTGGCGCGACGTCCGCCCCCACGCCCGGGAGGTTCGGCTCCCCGCGAGGGGCCGGCAGGACGGTCGTACCCCGGCGTCCACGCCCCCCGAAGTGCAAGTGCGCGGCGGACCCGGTCGGCAGGTCGATCGTTGTGTGTCAGGGCCGGTGATACCGGCCCGGCACGCAACGGGGGGCCGGTGACGTCAGTTGGGAGTCATCGGCCCGGCGGTGGTGCCGTGGACGTCGCCACACCATACGTCTGCTTCCGGCGCGGTTGGGCGGCGTGAGACAACGGTCACATCCCCCCCGGGAACCATGGGCGTCGCCCGGAGCGCCCGCGCGCCCTCGCGCGCGCCCGCGCCGGCGCAGCTCACGGCGCCAACGGCGCAGTCATGGGTCCGCCGTGGGCCATCCGCGCTGGTCCGCCCCTCGGCGCGGATACATCGGACTACCATCGGCCCATGACCCGTGTACTGCTCGCCGAGGATGACGCGTCCATCTCGGAGCCGCTCGCCCGCGCACTGCGCCGCGAGGGTTACGAAGTCGAGGTCCGCGAGGACGGCCCGACGGCGCTCGACGCCGGTCTCCAGGGAAACATCGACCTCGTCGTCCTGGACCTGGGGCTGCCCGGCATGGACGGCCTGGAGGTCGCCCGCCGGCTGCGCAACGAAGGCCATTCCTTCCCCGTCCTGGTGCTGACCGCCCGCGCCGACGAGGTGGACACCGTCGTCGGCCTGGACGCCGGCGCCGACGACTATGTCACCAAGCCCTTCCGGCTCGCCGAACTCCTCGCCCGCGTACGGGCCCTGCTGCGCCGCGGCTCCACCGCCGAGCCCCAGCAGCCGCCGGCCACCCACGGCGTCCGGATCGACGTCGAGTCGCACCGCGCCTGGATGGGTGAGGAGGAACTCCAGCTCACGGCGAAGGAGTTCGATCTGCTGCGGGTCCTGGTGCGGGACGCCGGCCGGGTGGTCACCCGCGACCAGCTGATGCGCGAGGTCTGGGACACCACCTGGTGGTCGTCCACCAAGACGCTCGACATGCACATCTCCTGGCTGCGCAAGAAGCTCGGGGACGACGCCGCCAACCCCCGCTACATCGCCACCGTCCGCGGAGTCGGCTTCCGCTTCGAGAAGAGCTAGGGGCCCGTGCGCCGCCGCCTGATCAACTCCACGCTCGCCGTGGTGCTCGTCGTGATCGCCGTCTTCGGCGTCTCCTTGGTGATCGTCGAGACCCGCACCATCCAGTCCGGTGCGCAGGAGAGCGTGGCCTCGGAGGCGGTCCGGCTGGTCGGGATAGTGGAGAGCCGGCTGGGCAGCGGCGAGAAGATCACCCCGGGCATCCTCTCCGAGCAGATCACCGCCAAGCGGCACGCCGAGATCAAGGTGCCCGGCAAGGCGCCCATCGAGATCGGCCACCGCCCCTCGGGCGATGTGATCGCCTCCTCCGTGCGCGGTGACCGCGGGGAGTCCGTCACGGTCCAGGAGTCCCGCTCCACGGTCAGCGCGGAGATCGGCCGGACCCTGCTCATCATCCTGGCGGTGGCGCTGCTGGCGATCATCGCCGCCGTCATCCTGGCCATCCGCCAGGGCCGCCGGCTGACCGCGCCGCTCACCGACCTCGCGGAGACCGCCGAACGGCTCGGCTCCGGCGACCCCCGCCCGCGCCACCGCCGCTACGGCGTGCAGGAACTGGACCGGGTCGCCGATGTGCTGGACGCCAGTGCCGAGCGGATCGCCCGGATGCTGACCGCCGAGCGGCGGCTGGCCGCGGACGCCTCCCACCAGCTGCGGACCCCGCTGACCGCGCTGTCGATGCGGCTGGAGGAGATCACCCTCACCGACGATCCGGACACCGTGAAGGAAGAGGCCACCATCGCGCTGGCGCAGGTGGAGCGGCTGACGGACGTCGTCCAGCGACTGCTGACCAACTCCCGCGACCCGCGCAGCGGCTCGGCGGTCGCCTTCGACCTGGACGAGGTGGTCAAGCAGCAGATCGAGGAGTGGCGGCCGGCCTACCGCAGCGCCGGGCGGGCCATCGTGCGCTCCGGCAGGAAGAGCCTGCGGGCCGTCGGCACGCCGGGCGCGGTCGCCCAGGTGATGGCCACCCTCATCGAGAACTCACTGATGCACGGTGACGGAACGGTCGCGCTGCGTACCCGCGTCACCGGCAACCAGGCCGTCGTCGAGGTCACCGACGCCGGTCCCGGCGTCCCGCCCGACCTGGGCTCACGGGTCTTCGAGCGGACCGTCTCCGGCCGCAACTCCACCGGGCTGGGACTGGCCGTGGCCCGCGATCTGGCGGAGGCGGACGGCGGGCGCCTGGAGCTGCTCCAGCAGCATCCGCCGGTCTTCGCGCTGTTCCTGGCCCGGGAGCAGGAGCCCGCCGCCGAGGACTAGGCCGCGCGGCCGCCCGTGGGCTACCTCCTGGAGGCGCTGCGCGGGCGCTGCGAGCCGTCGGTGAGGAAGGACTCGGCGGTCTCCACGGCCTCGCGCGCGGGCAGCGTCCGGAAGACCCAGGTGCGGTAGGACCAGAAGCGGAAGAGCGTGGCGACGGCGATGCCGAGGAACTTGAAGACGTTGCTCTGCAGCGGGGAGTCCCAGTCGAAGCCGTAGGTCGCGATGTAGAGCACACCGTTCTCGATGACCAGGCCGACGACGCTGAACAGCAGGAAGAGCGTCAGCTCCTTGGTACGGCCCTGCTTGTCGCGGTCGCGGTAGGTGAAGTAGCGATACCCCAGGTAGTTGGTCCCGGTCGCCACGACGGTCGCCACGATGCTGGCCCGCACGACGGGCACCTCGGTCAGGTGCCGGACGAGGTTGAACACCGCGAAGTTGACCACGACGCCCGCGCCGCCGACCGCGCCGAACTTCACCAGTTCCCGGGTGAGCGCCTCCAGCCTCGACCGCAGTGCGCTCCGTTCACTCATGGTGATCGTTCAGCTCCCCGTCGTGGGCGGTGTCCGCGGCCGTCAACGCTGGCTCGCTCCCTCATGCTAACCACGGCCCGACGGCGCCGCCCGCCACCCGGCGACTCCGCACGCACCGCCGCGCGCGAAGCGGTCAGCCCACCGTCACCCGGAAGTTGAGGCTCCGGGCGCCCGGCTCGTCGGCCGCGCCGGTGCCGCAGCGCCGGCAGCGCAGCAGCCGTAAGTCCGTACGGCCCGGGCGGACGGCGCGGAAGCCGAGGCGGCGGACGCGGCCCGAGCCGGCCCGTGCGCCGCCGGGGACCGTCCGGGAGCCGGCGGCCCGCAGGACGGCCGGGTCGGGGCGGGGGTCGGCGATGATCCAGCGGTAGCCGCCGGCGGCCTCGCCGTCCTCGTCGTCGACCTGGACGCTGAAGCGGTCGCCGGGGGAGACCACGATCTCGCTGTCGTCCGCGTCGTAGATCCGTGGCGCGGACAGCTGGCTGAAAACCGAGTGCAGGGCGATCAGCAGCGTGGCGATCGCGAGGGCGATCACCAGCGTCCGCGGGCCCCTGGCTATGCCGCTGTTCTCCATCCGGCCTCCCCCTCGCCGGGCCCGCTGCGGGCGCCGGCCGTGCCCGCCGGCCCGGGAGTCGGGGCCGGCGGCGGTGCTCTGTCGGCGATCTTCGAACGTGCGAACTCAGAGGATCATCCAAGCCGGGGTCGGGGCCGCGGCGCCGTACGGATACCCTGGGGGCGTGACGTTCCCGGTAGTCGGCATGGTCGGCGGCGGCCAGCTCGCCCGTATGACCCACGAGGCGGGTATCCCCCTCGGCATCAGATTCAAGCTCCTCAGCGACACCCCGCAGGACTCGGCGGCTCAGGTGGTCGGTGATGTCGTCATCGGCGACTACCGCGATCTGGACACCCTGCGGGAGTTCGCGCGTGGCTGCGATGTGATCACTTTCGATCACGAGCATGTCCCCACCGAGCATCTACGGGCCCTGGAGGCCGACGGGATCCCCGTCCGGCCCGGCCCCGATGCGCTGGTGCACGCCCAGGACAAGGGCGTGATGCGCGAGAAGCTGCAAGCGATCGGCGCGCCCTGTCCGCGCCACCGCCTCGTCTCCGACCCCGAGGACGTCGAGCGCTTCGCGGCGGAGCTCGGTGGCGGGCAGGCGCCGGACGGCTTCCCGGTGGTCCTCAAGACCGTCCGCGGCGGCTATGACGGCAAGGGCGTCTGGGTGGTGCGATCCTCCAAAGAGGCCGCCGAGCCGTTCCGTGCCGGGGTGCCCGTCCTCGCGGAGGAGAAGGTCGATTTCGTCCGCGAACTGGCGGCCAACATCGTCCGCTCGCCGCACGGCCAGGCCGTGGCCTACCCGGTCGTGGAGTCCGTCCAGGTCGACGGCGTCTGCGACACGGTGATCGCCCCGGCACCCGGCCTCGACGAGGAACTCGCCGGCCAGGCCCAGCAGCTGGCGCTGCGGATCGCCCGGGAACTGGGCGTCGTCGGCCATCTGGCCGTCGAGCTCTTCGAGACCGCGGACGGCCGGATCCTGGTCAACGAGCTGGCCATGCGCCCGCACAATTCCGGCCACTGGACCCAGGACGGCGCGATCACCTCGCAGTTCGCCAACCACGTCCGTGCCGTGCTCGACCTCCCGCTGGGCGATCCGCGTCCGCGCGCCCCCTGGACGGTCATGGCCAATGTGCTCGGCGGCGACTACCCCGACATGTACCACGCGTACCTCCACTGCATGGCGCGGGACCCGCAGTTGAAGATCCATATGTACGGCAAGGACGTGAAGCCCGGCCGTAAGGTCGGACACGTCAACACCTACGGCGACGACCTGGCCGACGTGCGCGAGCGCGCCGCGCACGCCGCCGGCTACCTGCGAGGAACGATCACCGAATGACGTCCAGCCCGTCGCCCGACACCCGTCCCGCACCGGCCACCGGCGCCGCCTCGTCCGCGGCGCCCGGCGGCCCGCTCATCGGCATCGTCATGGGCTCCGACTCCGACTGGCCCGTCATGGAGGCCGCGGCCAAGGCCCTCGACGAGTTCGAGATCCCCTACGAGGTCGACGTCGTCTCGGCGCACCGCATGCCGCGCGAGATGATCGCGTACGGCGAGGAGGCGGCCGGCCGCGGGCTGAAGGCGATCATCGCGGGCGCCGGCGGCGCGGCCCACCTCCCCGGGATGCTCGCCTCGGTCACCCCGCTCCCGGTCATCGGCGTCCCCGTCCCGCTCAAGTACCTGGACGGCATGGACTCCCTGCTGTCCATCGTGCAGATGCCGGCCGGCGTCCCGGTCGCCACCGTCTCGGTCGGCGGCGCCCGCAACGCCGGGCTGCTCGCCGCCCGGATCCTCGCCACCGCGGACACCGAACTCCTCGGCCGGATGCGCGAGTTCCAGCAGGAGCTGAACGACCAGGCCACCGAGAAGGGCAAGCGGCTGCGCAACAAGGTCGCCTCCCCGGACGGCTTCGGCTTCGGGGGCGGCCGGTGAGCCCCTCCCTGGACGCCGCCCGGGATCTGCTCGCCCGCTGGCCCGTCGTCGACGGCCACAACGACCTGCCCTGGGCGCTGCGCGAGCAGGTCCGCTACGACCTCGACCGGCGCGACATCGCCACCGACCAGTCCGCGCATCTGCACACCGACCTGCCGCGGCTGCGGGCCGGCGGCGTCGGCGCGCAGTTCTGGTCGGTGTACGTCCGCGCCGACTACGCGGGCGACCGGGCCGTCAGCGCGACCCTCGAACAGATCGATGTGGTGCGCGAGCTGCTCGCCCGCCACCCCCGCGAGCTGCGCGCCGCGCACACCGCCGACGAGATGGAGGCGGCCCGCGCCGAGGGCCGGATCGCCTCCCTCATGGGCGCCGAGGGCGGCCACTCCATCAACAACTCGCTGGCCACCCTGCGCGCGCTGTACCGGCTGGGTGTGCGCTACATGACGCTCACCCACAACGACACCATCGACTGGGCGGACTCCGCGACCGACGAGCCGCGCCACAACGGGCTGTCGGCCTTCGGTGAGGAGGTCGTCCGGGAGATGAACCGCTGCGGGATGCTGGTCGACCTCTCGCACGTCTCGGCCGACACCATGCGTGACGCGCTGCGCGTCAGCACCGCGCCGGTGATCTTCTCGCACTCCTCCGCCCGCGCCGTCTGCGACCATCCGCGCAACATCCCCGACGACGTGCTGGCGCAGCTGCCCGCCAACGGCGGTGTCGCGATGGCCACCTTCGTGCCGAAGTTCGTGCTGCCCGCGGCCGTCGAGTGGACCCGGCGGGCCGACGAGAACATGCGGGCCCACGGGCTGCACCACCTCGACACCACCGAGGAGGGCATGCGCGTCCACCGCGACTTCGAGGCCGCCCACCCCCGCCCGAAGGCCACCGCGGCCACCGTCGCCGACCACCTCGACCACATGCGGGAGGTCGCGGGCGTCGACCACATCGGCATCGGCGGCGACTTCGACGGCACCGCCTTCACCCCCGACGACCTGGCCGACGTCGCGGGCTACCCGCACCTGATCGCCGAACTCCTGGACCGCAAGTGGTCCGAGGCGGATCTGGCCAAGCTCACCTGGCAGAACGCGGTGCGGGTGCTCCGCGCGGCGGAGGACGTGGCCCGAGCCGAACAGTTGCTGCGCGGGCCGTCGCACGCCTGTCTCTGACGCCGCACGTTGCGCTTGCGCGTGGCGGGCCGCACGATTTCGGCTTTCCCGCCGTGTTGGTTGTCTCGCCGTTGCGCCTGCGGCGGGCTGTTGTCGCTGCGCTGGCTGTTCGGCTGCGGGATCGGCCCTCCGGACTCCGTCCTGCGGTCCGCCCCCTCCCGTTGGGGGTGGAGGAAGACCGGTGGGGGCGGGCCTCGTTCCCCGACTGCCCGCGGTCGAGGGCCGGGGTCGTCGACCGCCACGGCATCCGCACGGGCATCGCCCGACTGCTCGCAGTCGAGGGCCGGTGCCTGCCCCCACCGGCCTCTTCCCACCCACTCACGGGAGGGGCCGCGCCGCAGGACGGAGTCCGGAGGAGCGGCACCGCACCCGACACACAACGCCCGCCGCAGGCGCAACGACGAGAAGCCCCAACGGTGGGTCAGCCGAATTCGTGGGGCGTGCCGCGCGCAGGCGCAGTGGTCAGGCCTTCGGCCTGCCCAGGGCCCGGTACGTCCAGCCCGCCTTGCGCCAGAGTTCGGGGTCGAGGGCGTTGCGGCCGTCCAGGATGCGGCGTTCGGCGACCACGTCGCCCAACGTGGCCGGGTCCAGTTCGCGGAACTCGCGCCACTCCGTGAGGTGGAGCACGACATCGGCGCCGCGTACCGCGTCCAGGGCGGTGTCGGCGTACGCCAGCGTCGGGAAGACGCGCCGCGCGTTCTCCATGCCCTTCGGGTCGTAGACCGTCACCTGGCCGCCCTGGAGGTGGATCTGGCCGGCGACGTTGAGGGCGGGGGAGTCGCGGACGTCGTCCGAGTCCGGCTTGAAGGTCGCGCCCAGGACGGCGACCCGCTTGCCCAGGAAGCCGCCGCCGACCGCGTTGCGGGTCAGCTCGACCATGTGGCCGCGGCGGCGCATGTTGATCGAGTCGATCTCGCGCAGGAACGTCAGCGCCTGGTCGGCGCCGAGTTCACCGGCGCGCGCCATGAAGGCCCGCAGGTCCTTGGGCAGGCAGCCGCCGCCGAAGCCGATGCCGGCCCGCAGGAACTTCTTGCCGATCCGCTCGTCGTGCCCGATGGCCTCGGCCAGCTTCACCACGTCCCCGTCGGCCGCCTCGCAGACCTCCGCCATCGCGTTGATGAAGGAGATCTTCGTGGCCAGGAAGGAGTTGGCGGAGGTCTTCACCAGCTCGGAGGTCGGGTAGTCCATGACGATGAAGGGGGAGCCCTCGGCGATCGGTGTGGCGTACACCTCGCGCAGCAGCTCCTCGCCCCGCTCGCCGGCCACGCCCACCACGATCCGGTCCGGGTGCAGGGTGTCCCGGACGGCGAAGCCCTCGCGCAGGAACTCCGGGTTCCAGGCCAGCTCCACCTCCGCGCCGGCCGGGGCGGCCGCGGCCAGCCGCTCGGCGAGCCGGGCCGCGCTGCCCACCGGCACCGTCGACTTGCCGACCACCAGGGCCGGCCGGGACAGATGCGGGGCCAGCGCGTCGAAGGCGCTCTCCACGTACGTCATGTCACAGGCGTACTCACCGTGCTTCTGCGGGGTGTTCACGCAGACGAAGTGGACATCGCCGAAGGCGCCGGCCTCCTCGTAGGAGGTGGTGAAGCGCAGCCGCCCGCTCGCCCCCTCGATCCCGGCGACATGGCGGCGCAGCAGCTCCTCCAGGCCGGGCTCGTACATCGGGACCTCGCCCCGCTGCAGCATCTCGATCTTCTCGGGGACCACGTCGAGCCCCAGCACCTCGAAGCCCAGCTCGGCCATGGCCGCGGCGTGGGTGGCGCCGAGGTAGCCGGTGCCGATCACGGTGATCTTGAGGGCCATGGATGCTCCAAACAAGCGGGGCGGCGCGGGCGCCGGCATGCAGGGTGGTGGTCGGTGCGACGGGCGGGCAGGGAATTGGCGCTGACCGAGCATAGTCGGGCGCGGAAGGGGGCACTCCAGCCGCTCGCCCCGCCCCGCGGGTCACTGTCGGCAACCTCACGTATGCGCGGCCGGATCCGGCGCCTAGAATCCGGAGAGACAACGGGTTACTTAACGGTAGTTAGCACTGATAGTCAGCTCTCAGGGGAGTGGAAAACCTTGGCGGGAACCGCTGATTTCGATCTGTACCGGCCGTCGGAGGAGCACGACATGCTCCGCGAGTCGGTGCGCTCGCTCGCCGAGGCGAAGATCGCGCCGTTCGCCGCCGCGGTGGACGAGGAGGCCCGCTTCCCGCAGGAGGCGCACGACGCGCTGGTCGCCAACGACCTGCACGCCGTCCACGTCCCGGAGGCCTACGGCGGCGCCGGCGCCGACGCCCTGGCGACCGTCATCGTCATCGAGGAGGTGGCCCGCGTCTGCGCGTCGTCCTCCCTCATCCCGGCGGTCAACAAGCTCGGCTCGCTGCCGGTGGTGCTCTCCGGCTCCGAGGAGCTGAAGGCGAAGTACCTGGGCCCGCTGGCCAAGGGCGACGGGATGTTCTCGTACTGCCTGAGCGAGCCGGACGCCGGCTCCGACGCGGCGGGGATGAAGACCAAGGCCGTCCGTGACGGCGACCACTACGTCCTCAACGGTGTCAAGCGCTGGATCACCAACGCCGGCGTCAGCGAGTTCTACACGGTGATGGCCGTCACCGACCCCGAGAAGCGCTCCAAGGGCATCTCGGCGTTCGTCGTCGAGAAGGGCGACGAGGGCGTCTCCTTCGGCGCCCCGGAGAAGAAGCTCGGCATCAAGGGCTCCCCGACCCGCGAGGTCTACCTCGACAACGTCCGGATCCCCGCCGACCGCATGATCGGCGCCGAGGGCACCGGCTTCGCGACCGCCATGAAGACCCTGGACCACACCCGCATCACGATCGCGGCCCAGGCGCTCGGCATCGCCCAGGGCGCCCTGGACTACGCCAAGGGCTACGTCCAGGAGCGCAAGCAGTTCGGCAAGCCGATCGGCGACTTCCAGGGCGTGCAGTTCATGCTCGCGGACATGGCCATGAAGGTGGAGGCGGCCCGTCAGCTCACCTACGCCGCGGCCGCCCGCTCGGAGCGGATATCCGCCGGCGGCAAGGGCGAGGACCTGACGTTCTTCGGCGCCGCGGCCAAGTGCTACGCCTCCGACGCCGCCATGGAGATCACCACGGACGCCGTCCAACTGCTCGGCGGCTACGGCTACACCCGTGACTACCCGGTCGAGCGGATGATGCGCGACGCGAAGATCACGCAGATCTACGAGGGCACCAACCAGGTCCAGCGCATCGTGATGGCGCGCAACCTCCCCCAGTAGGCCGCGGCACACGACGAGGGGCCCCGGACCGCAGTGGCGGTCCGGGGCCCCTCGCGTGGTGCGGGCGGTCAGTTGCCGCTGACGGTGACCTTCTCGTCGTTGTTCAGCTGCTGCACCAGCTGCTGGACCTTGGCCTTGTCCCATACCAGGTTGCCGCCGGTGGAGCCGGAGATGGGCATGTTCATCGACTTGCCCTCGCCGCCGGTGACGCCCTTCATCGCGAAGAACATGCTGCCGAGGTCGAAGAGGTTCATGTCCTTGTCGACGATCAGGGTGTCCAGCCCGGCGCTCATCGTCGGGTAGAGCTTGAAGGGGTTGAGCACGGTCCCCGGGGTGGCCGTCTGGCCGGCCAGCGTCGCCAGGAACTTCTGCTGGTTCTTCGTCCGGTCCAGGTCCTGGCCGGCGAAGGCGTGCCGGGTGCGGACGAAGGCGAGCGCCTGCTGGCCGTTGAGCGTCTGCTCGCCTGCCGGGAAGTCGGCGCCGGAGTTCTTGTCCTTGAACGCCTTGGGGATGTCCATGTCGACGCCGCCGATGGCGTCCACGATGCCCGCGAAGCCCGCGAAGCCGATCTCGACGTAGTGGTCGATGTGCAGCTTGGTGTTGTACTCGACGGTGCGCACCAGCAGCTCCGGGCCGTCCTCGGCGTAGGCCGCGTTGAGCTTGGTGTGCCGCCCGGTGCCCGGGTACTTCTTGCCGGAGGACGAGCCGATGTAGGTGGGTATCTCCACATCCGAGTCACGCGGCAGGGATATCAGCGTCGGGCCGTTGCTGCCGTCGTGCAGGATCATCATCGAGTCGGTGCGCTTGCCCTCGGCGGAGCCGGTGTGCAGCTTCTTCTTCTCGGCGGCGGACATGCCCTCGCGGCTGTCCGAGCCGACGATCAGGTAGTTGGTGCCGTCGCCGGTCGCCGGCCGGTCGATGACCTTGCTCAGGTCCACCTGGCGTCGGAGCTTGCCGTCGGCCCAGAAGTAGGTGGCGACCGAGGCCACCGCGAGCACCGCGACCAGAGTGATCACGGTCCACTTGATCCGCCGGCCCCAGTGCGGGCGCGGCCGCCCGGGCCGTCCGTCGCCTTGTCCGTCGCCGCGGCGGCCCCCGCCGCCCCCGCCGCCGTAGACCTGGCCGGTGTTGTAGCCGTCGTACGCGTCGTCGTAGCCCTGGGACTGCTGCGGCGGCACGGTCGCGCCCCTGCGCGGGGACATCGACGGCGGCAGCGGCGGTTCGTTCCGCCGGTAGCCGGGGCCCGCGTCGCGCTGTACCTGGGGCATGGCGCGCGCGCCCTCCGGCTCGGCGCTGCCGCTGCCGCTGCCGTATCCGTACCGGTTTCCGTTCTGGTCGCCGGACCACCCATTGGGCCACTCATTCATACGGGGAAGTGTGCACGCCGCGGCGGGGTGCTCCATAGACCGGGTGCCGGATCGGGCCAGGGCTGTTGCAGAGCTGATGCAAAGCCACGGAGGCCTTTGGCCGCATACCGGAAGAGGACGTCACCATTCCGACCTGGGGTAACGGAAGATCGCATTCCGGTTTGTGTCCGGCGGGCGCCGCGAGAGGAACGTCACGGAGTCGCGGCGGGGGCGAGAGGTGTCTCACGGACCACGCGGGTCGTGGCCGTCCACGGGCCACTTAGGCTGGCCGTATGACCGAACTCGTCACCGAAAAGCCCGAGGACGATCAGGCGGGCAAGCCCACCTCCGTGTCCCGCATCACGCTCAGCCACATCATGACGTCGGTCGACACCAACCTGCTGGGAACGGTGCACGGCGGCGTGATCATGAAGCTCGTGGACGACGCGGCGGGCGCGGTCGCCGGGCGCCACTCCGGCGGCCCGGCCGTGACCGCCTCCATGGACGAGATGGTCTTCCTGGAGCCGGTGCGGATCGGCGACCTCGTCCATGTGCGCGCCCAGGTCAACTGGACCGGCCGCTCCTCGATGGAGGTCGGCGTGCGGGTCCTGGCCGAGCGCTGGAACGAATCCAGCCCGGCCCAGCAGGTCGGCTCCGCCTACCTCGTCTTCGCCGCCGTCGACGAGCTGGGCACGCCCCGCCGGGTGCCGCCCGTGGTCCCCGAGACCGAACAGGACAAGCGCCGCTACCAGGAGGCGCAGATCCGCCGCACGCACCGCCTCGCCCGGCGGCGCGCCATCAAGGAGCTGCGCGAACGGCGGGCCGCGGAAGGGCTCGACGGCGCATAGCGGCGACCGTCAGCTGCGCGAGCAGCGCCAGGCCCGTACCGGTGACGGTGCCGGCCGCCGCGCAGATCACATCGTCGACATCGGCGATCCGCCCGGCCCGCATCAGCAGCTGCGCCGTCTCGATGGCCAGGCACAGGCCCACCCCCAGCAGGAACGCCGCGGCGGCCGGGACGCGGGGCGCGGCGAACCGCAGCAGCAGCGGTGCGGGGACGAACAGCGCGGCATTGGCGATCTGCCGCCGCACCAGCATCCCCAGCTCCCCGGGCTCCAGCTGGGCGCCCAGCTCGAACAGGCCCTCACCGGGCCGCCACCACACCGTGGCGTCCCCCGAGCCGATCGGCTGGCTGGGCGTGAGCGTCGCCGCCAGGAGCAGCAGCAGCCAGCCGGCCAGCAGCACCCGTGCCGTGGTGCGCGGGGCGCGGACTCCGGGGGCGCGGGCCGTCCACAGGGCCAGGGCCAGTGCCGCCGCCAGCGCCAGGGTCAAGAAGAGCACCACCGAGGCCGGGGTGATGCCCAGCACTACCTGCCACACGATGCGCCCCTTTCAGGATGTCCGGAACATTCGGGACATCAGCTACAGGTCCATTGGGTGACGTAGATCGTCTGCGCCCGCTGCATGACGCCCCGGATGCACTCGTCCGCGAGCATCTCCACCCGGCCGCTCAGCGCGACGGCGCCGCCCTGGGTCCGCCGGGTGCCGAACCAGCCGGGGAACGCGGTGATCCGGTCGTTCTTGCGCTGGTAGCCGAGCCGCACGATGATCTCGCCGGGCCCGGCCGGACCGTGCCGCCGGTAGCTCGCGGCGTACGTCCCGTCGGACCCCACCGGACCGCGCAGGCACAGCTGGCCGCGCACCAGCTCCCCGCAGCCGGTCGGTGCGTCGGGCGCCGGCGGGGCCGCGGCGGCGGTGGCCGCGACCAGCCCCAGGGCCGCGAGGGTCACCGTGACCCGGCGCGCCCGGTGGTGTCCTCCCGGCCGCCGGGCCGGCGGCCCCGGCACGGTCCGGCGGGGCGCGGGGACGCTCATGCCGCACCGCTTCGGCGCGGCACGCGGCGTCCGCCGGGGAGCCCGCAGCGCCCGCTCACGGGCACACCGCCTGGTCGCCGGTGATGGTGGCGATCCCGCCGGGCCGCTGCGGCGGCTCCTCGGCCCGCACCCGCTGCACGGCCCGGTGGTCGCGGCCGACCGTCACCCGCATCACCGGCCCCTGCCCGTTCGCCGGGTGCAGCTCGGCGCCCGGCAGCGCGGCGGCCAGCGAGCGGGCCGAGCGGTCCCAGCGCGGGTCGTAGGCGATGACGGTGCGCGGCACCGTGCCCAGGGGCGAGGTGCCGGGGGCGCCGGCGGTGGCGAAGCCGGTGGCCCGCAGCTCCCCGGCGACCGAGGTGCCGGCCCCGCCCCGGCCGCTGCCGTTGTCGACCCGCACCTGGACCTGGGCCGGCGGGACGTCCACGACCCTGCCGCGGGGCCCCGTCCCGTCCCGGTGCGCGGCGAGCGGCTTGTCCTCGCGGATCGCCTGGAAGAGCTTCGGCGCCTGCACCGGATCCCACTGCACGGTCGAGCCGACGCCCGGCAGCGTCCGGGCCGTGCCGGTCAGCGGCACCGAGGTGAACTCCGAGGACGACGGGGTGAAGCCGCGCATCGCCTGCCCCAGGTCGACCAGGTCGCCCGCCCCGAAGCCCGAGTCGGCCCGCACGGACCGCAGCATCGTGTCGGCGACGTCCCTGAAGCGGATGGGGTTCATCAGCACTCCGGAGGAGGTGATCTTGTGGATGAGGGCGGCCAGGAAGCGCTGCTGGCGCTGCATCCGGCCCAGATCGGCGGACCCGTCGATGTGCCGCGAGCGCACGTACTGCAGCGCCTGACCCCCGTTGAGCTGCGACTTGCCGACCGGCAGCGCCAGGCCCGTATAGCTGTCCCGCAGCGGCCGCACGGTGCAGATCTCCACCCCGCCGACCGCGTCGACGCTGTGCATGAAGCTGGTGAAGTCGACCTCCAGATAGTGGTCGATGTGCACCCCCGTCATGTGCTCGACGGTCCGCACCGTGAGGTTGGGGCCGCCCTCCGCGTAGGCCGCGTTCAGCTTGATGGCGTGGACGGGGCGCCGCGCGCCGGTGGCGGCGTCCGTGTGGGCGGGCACCTCGGCGTAGGAGTCACGGGGCAGGCTGACCACGCTGGCGCGGTCCCGGTCGGCGGAGAGGTGCACCAGCATCAGCGTGTCCGTGCAGTGACAGGGCACGCCGCCCAGGTGGTAGCGCTGCTTCTCCCCGGCGGTGAGCTTGTCCCGCCCGTCCGTGCCGACGACCAGGAAGTTCAGGCCGTCACCGCCGCCGGGGCGGTTGCTCATGCCCTGGAACGCGTCCACCCGGCCGATGCCGCTCTCCATGCCCGTGACCATGGCGTGCCCGATCCCGCTCGCGGCCAGCACCAGGACGGACGCGGCGGAGCCGATCCGCAGCCCCCAGCGCTTCCCCGGGGGGCGCCGGCGCGGCGCGGGCCGGGCGGCCCGGCGCCTGGCCGGACGGGCGGAGCGGAACGGCGCGGTCACGAGGACACCTCCGCGGCTGGACGGCGTGAGCGGTGCCCGGCGGGGGAGCGGGGCAGGTCGGGACGGAACCGGCGAGGACACCGTAGGCCCATACGATCGGCTGCAAAGCGCCACACGCCGGGCATCCGGCGCCCGGCCACCCGGCTGCGCCCGAGGCTGTCCCCCATTCGCGGTAACGTGAGGCGCGATACTGCAGTCTCCCGGCGGGCGCTGCCGTCGCTGGCGGCCGCCGCGGGCCGTACCCCCAGAGGAACCATGCCGCAGCAGCAGTCCCCGGCCGTCTCCGTGATCATGCCGGTGCTCAATGAGGAACGTCACCTGCGCAACTCGGTCCGGCACATCCTGGAGCAGGAGTACGCCGGCGAGATGGAGGTGGTGATCGCCCTCGGCCCGTCCGCGGACCGTACGGACGAGATCGCCGCCGAGCTCGTCGCCGAGGACCCCCGGGTGCACACGGTGGCGAACCCCACCGGCCGCACCCCCGCCGCGCTGAACGCCGCGATCAAGGCGTCCCGGCACCCCATCGTGGTGCGCGTCGACGGACACGGCATGCTGTCGCCGAACTACATCGCCACCGCCGTGCGCCTCCTGGAGGAGACCGGCGCGGCCAACGTCGGCGGCATCATGCACGCCGAGGGGGAGAACGCCTGGGAGGACGCGGTCGCCGCCGCGATGACCTCCAGGATCGGCGTGGGCAACGCCGCCTTCCACACCGGTGGCCAGGCGGGCCCCGCCGAGACCGTCTACCTCGGCGTCTTCCGGCGCGAGGCGCTGGAGCAGCAGGGCGGCTACAACGAGGAGTTCATCCGGGCCCAGGACTGGGAGCTGAACTTCCGCATCCGCGAGGCCGGCGGCGGGGTCTGGTTCTCGCCCGAGCTGAAGGTCCGGTACCGCCCGCGGCCGAGCGTGAAGGCGCTCGCCAAGCAGTACAAGGACTACGGCAAGTGGCGCCATGTCGTGGCCCGCTACCACGCCGGATCGATCAATCTGCGCTACCTCGCGCCGCCGGCCGCGGTGTGCGCCATCGCCGCGGGCCTGGTGGCCGGCGCGGCACTCACGCCCTGGGCGCTGATCGTCCCCGGCGGCTACCTCGCCGCGATCGTCGCGGGCTCGCTGCCCGCCGGCAAGGGCCTCTCGCCGAAGGCCCGCGTCCAGGTCCCGCTGGCCCTGGCCACCATGCACATGGCCTGGGGCGTGGGCTTCCTGACCAGCCCCCGCTCGCTCGCCCGCAAGGTCATCGCCAGCCGCCGCCCGGCCGTGACGACCGCGACCGCCGCCGCCGAGTAGGGACACCCCCGAAGGGGGACGCGGCCGGCCCGGCCCTGCTGCCGCACACGCGGACAGGGCCGGACGGGACCTCCCGGCTCCCCGGCCTCAGAAGCTGTACTGCGGGTTCACCTTCATGCAGGCCTTGGAATCCTCGCCGTTGAGCGCGTCCGCGCTGTCCGGTGCCTTGTCCGCGTCCTTCTCCGCGCCCGACGCCTTCGGGTACGCCGATCCGCTGCGCCAGTCGTTGCCGATCACCAGCCGCATCCCGGTGGCCGAACTGGACTCCCGTACCGCGCCCTTGGGCAGGCCGAGCGACGTCGCCAGCGCCAGGGCGTCGCCCCGCAGCGCCTTGTTCCCGTAGGTGACGGTGGTGTCGGCCTGGGTGGTGAGCGCCGTGTCGGTGGCGGCCGCGCCGTAGCCGAGGCCGGCGAGCCGCTGCTGGATGACGGCCGCGCGGCCGGAGACCGGACCGCTGACGGTGCTGTTGGTGCCGTTTTGCACCACGACCTTCAGCGCGCCCTTGGGCATCGAGGGCTTGGGCGCGGGCGCCGCCTTCTTCTTGTCCTTGCCGTCCAGCGCGGTGTCGTTGCGCAGCAGCGCGAAGGTGGACTCCGCGTCGCCCGGCTTGGGCATGACGTAGGACTCGTCGGAGCTGTACTGCCAGGGCATGGTGACCATCGTGAGGCGCTTGGTCGGGACCCGGTTGAGGTCGCCGCCCAGGTCGTAGAGCTTCTTGACGGTGTCCAGGCCGTCGTCGACGGTCAGCGACTTGGTCGCCGCCTCCGCCAGGTCGCGCAGCTGGCCCGGGTCGGTGAGCTTGGTGCCCTGCTTGAGCTGACGGACCATCGAGTTCATGTACATGTGCTGGGCCTTGGCCCGGCCGATGTCGGTGTTGTCCTCGAAGCCGTAGCGGGTGCGCAGCCACTGCAGGGCCTGGACGCCCTGGACGGAGTGGGTGCCCTTGGTGAGCTTCAGCCCGCTGCCGTGGCCCTTGCTGTCGTGCGAGTAGACATTGCGGTCGACGCAGACCGGGACCCCGCCGATGGCGTCCGCCATGGAGACCACACCGGAGAAGTCGACCATCATGAAGTGGTCGATGTAGATGCCGGTCAGCTCCTGCCAGGTGGCGAGGGTGCACCCCGGACCGCCGTGCTGGAGCGACTGGTTGATGGCCGCGGAGGTCTGCGGATAGACCTGGTGCGTCTTGGGGTCGGTGCACCGCGGGATCGTCACCCGGGTGTCGCGCGGGATGGAGAGCACCGACATGTTGCTGCGGTCCGCGGAGACGTGCAGCAGCATCTGCACATCCGCGAGCGGCTTGCGGTCCGCGTCCTGCCGGGCGCCGCCGAGCTTGATGTTCTCCGCGCTGTTACGGCCGTCGGAGCCCAGCAGCAGGATGTTCAGCGGGCTCTGCCCGAAGGCGTTGGGGTCCGGCTTCTTCAGCCCGCCCCCGCTCAGCGACCGCGGGGCCTTGCGGAGGTTGGCGTTGAGGTGCTCGTAGTACCAGTACCCGGCGCCCGCGCCGCCGACTATCAGGACGGCGAGGGACAGGGCGGTCCAGCGCAGCACCTTGCGGCCCCTGCCCCGGCGCGGCCGCCCGCCTTTGCGGTGGCCGTCGTCGGCGGACGTGCCCCCGTCCCCCGGGGGCACGCCGCCGTCGGTGTCGGGCCGGCCGGGGGCGTCCGGCGACAGCCCGCCGTCCGCGTAGAGACCGTCGTCCCAGCCCAACTCCTGTGCGTCCGGCTCCCGTCGCCGGCGTGATCGGTCACCACGCACACTGCTCTGCCGCATCTGGCCCTCTCCCCGTTGTCCGTCCGATGGTGCGCTCGGCGCCTCGGCGGGGCGGCCGGATCCCGCTCAGTTCACTTCGCGCAGATGTTTTTGTCATCTGCATTGACGTTCTGCACCCCGTCCGGGGTTTCGGTCGGCGCCTCGATCGGTGATCCCGGTGCCTTGAAGTCCTTGCCGAGGACGAGCTTCATCGGCTGACGGGCACCGGCGTTCTGCGACGACTTCTTCAGCGCGCTCTTGGGCAGGCCCATCCAGTCCGCCAGGGTGGCGGCCTGGTCGGCCTGGTTGGGCGCGTACTCCAGGCGGGTGGCGGCCAGCTTCGTGGGGGCGTTGCCGGCGTTGGTGGAGAGCTTGGCGGCCTTGGAGTTCTGCAGCCAGTCCACGGTCTCCTGCGCCGAGCCGATCGGCCCGCCGCCGTTGGTGACATCGACCCGCACCTGCTCGGGCGGGGCCTTCTTCACCGGCGCGGACTTCTTGCCCTTGCCCTTCTTGCCCTTGGCCAGCGTGTGGTCCGCCCGCACCATCGCGAACAGCGGGTCCGCCGCCGTCTTGTTGAGGATGACGGTGGCCGGGTCCTCGGGGTTGTCCAGCACCGGCACCGTGGCGAAGGTGATCTTGTCGATGTCGACCTTCTTGAGGTCGTTGCCGAAGTCGAGCAGCTTGCCCGCCGTGCCGATACCGGTGTCGACGGTGAGCGCCTTGGTCGCGGCCTGGCTGACGTCGTAGAGCTTGCCCGGGCTGCTGAACGCGCTGGACTTCAGCTTGCGGATCAGCGAGCTGAGGAACTGCTGCTGCATCTTGATCCGGTCCAGGTCGCTGCCGAATCCGATGGCGTGGCGGGTACGGACGAAGGCCAGCGCCTGCTCGCCCTCGACGACGTGCCGGCCGGCCTTCAACTTCAGGTGCGACTTGGGGTCGTTGAGGTCCTTGGCCGCGCAGACCTCGACGCCGTCCACCGCGGTGGACAGCTCCTTGACGGCGTTGAAGTCGGCCATCATGAAGTGGTCGATCTTCAGCCCGGTCATCTGCTCGACGGTGCGCCAGGTGCAGCCGGGGTCCCGGCCCTCCTGGCCCAGGCTGGTGTTGAAGCGCACCTGGTTCTGGCCCGGGATGGTCTTCCGCGAGCCGTCCTTCTGCTTCGTCGGGCAGTTCGGGATGTTGGTGATCATGTCGCGCGGGATGCTCAGCGCGGTGGCGTTCGTCCGGTCCTTGGAGATGTGCATCAGGATCGTGGTGTCCGCGTGCCCGACGCTGCCGGCGTCGCCGTAGCCGGCGTTGCCCTTACCGGAGCGGGCGTCCGTCCCGATGATGAGGACGTTGACCGGGCCCTTGGAGACCGCGTCGTTCTCCACGCCGACGTCGACCTTGGAGATGTTGCCGTCCAGCTGCTGGTAGACGAAGTACGCGGCACCGCAGCCGGCGACGAGCACGAAGCTCAGCACACCGGCCGTCCAGTACAGCGCCTTCTTCTTCCCGGACGCCTTCGGCTTGGGCTTGCGGCGGCCGGCCTGCCCCGACGTCGCCGCCGCTGCGGTCCGGTTCCCGGCGGCGCGGCGTGCCGCCCGGCCGCCGGCCGGGCGCTCGTCGTCCTCCGCCGCGTCCTCGTCCCGCCGCCCGCGCTGGGTCGGCAGCGGACGGGTGTCGGTGTCCCCGCCCTCGCCGCCCGGCCTGCGCGCGGCGCGTCTGGTGCCGGGAGCCTTGCGGTCGGAGGGCTGAGCGGGGGCCTGACCTGCATGGTCAAGCCGCAGCTCGTAATTGCCGGTGTTCGGATCGAACACCCACTGATCGGCGGGATCGACGTTGCTGTCGCCCGCCCGCCCACGGCCTTGCGCGTCCACGGTGCCTTGAGTCCTCCGTCGGTGCCACGCGGCGCCATCCCCTCAAGGCGCTCGGTCGGTCGATCGTGCATTGCATGGTCATCGGACGGGTGGTGCCCGACCGGATCGCTCACACTATCCGCCCAGTTCAGCGCCCCGCGACGCCCGTGACAAATTCCACTTACCTACAACTGGGCATTCCGCCCAATACATTCGCGTCGCCGGGTGTACTTTGCGGCATCTTTATTCGCAGCTCCCGCGTTCCGCGGTCGTTCCGGGAAAGACCGGGCCCGGACCGGGGGTCTGCGACGGTGATCCGTCCGGCCGTCCGGACGGTGCGCCACCGCCGCCGCGCACCGGCCCCCGGGCGGTGCCCGACGCGGGCGTCACCGTCACCCGCAGGTCCCTGCGCAGCTGCCCGAAGAGCCGCTCGGCGTCCGGCTGCACCAGCTCGTCGCGGTTGCGGTCGAAGCGGTACTCGCGGCGCGGCACGGTCAGGAACTGGACACGGTCGGTGGGAATGCCGCGGGTGCTGCGGACCAATTCGTACAGCCCCTTCAGGGAAGCCAGCGCGGTGTCGGTGGTCAGGGAACTCGTCGCGGCATCGAGCACCGGATACAGCCGGGTCGGATTGAGCAGGACACCATTACTCTGCACTTTCTTCACCAGAGCCCCCAGAAACTGCTGTTGGCGCTGCATGCGCTGGGTGTCACTGCCGTTGCCCAGGCTCTTGCGTGCCCGTACGTACCCGAGGGCGGCCTCCCCGTGCAGCGTCTGCCGGCCCGCGGGCAGTGCGAGGTGTGCCTCGGTGTCCTGAATCGGCCGGTCGGGGCAGACCTCCACACCGCCCACCGCGTCCACCATCCTCGTGAAGCCCACGAAGTCGAGGATCATGTAGTGGGCGATGCGGATGCGGGTCAGTTTCTCGACGGTCCGGATCGTGCAGGCCGCCCCGCCGAGGGCGAACGCCGAGTTGAACTGGGCCGTCGACGGCCCGGTCTCGGTGCCGTCGGCGCGCTTGCAGTGCGGCACCTCCACCATCAGGTCGCGCGGGATGCTCACCGCGGTGGCGCTCTTCCGGTCCGCCGCCAGGTGCAGCAGCATCGTGGTGTCCGAGCGCTGGCCGCCGCCGCGGCCGTATCTGCCGTTGTCGCCGGTGCGGCTGTCGGAGCCGATCAGCAGCACGTTCTCGGCGTTCGGCGGGCCCGCGGGGGGCCGCTCGGACTCCCATTTGCGCAGTTCGCGCTCGGTGGCGCCGTCGGTGCGGATGTTGCCGTTGAGCTTGGTGTACACCGCCCAGCCGGCCGCGGCCCCGGCCAGGAGGACACCGACGGTCCCGAGCGCGGCCCAGCGCCACCGGTGCCGGCGGCGCGGCGGGACGCGTGGCGGCCCCGGCCGGTCCGGCCCCGGCTCCCCGGCCGGGCGCTCGGCCCAGCCGGCGAACCTGGGAGGCTCGGGGGTATCGGTCACGTGTGCGTCCATCCCTCACGGAGTCGGCGTCGCGCCCGTACGCGGGGGCCCGGACGGAACGGAGACGGACGAAACCCGCGCATGGTTGTACGTACTCAAAATCCTGGACCGAAACGGACGTACCGGCCTGCCGCGGGCGCCTGCGGTCCGCCGGACGGGGGAGTACGCCCCCAGGGGAGTCGCGCGGAGGGTGCCGGCTCGCCCTAGCCCGGCAGCGGCGCCGTGAAGGTGATCTTCTCGCTGGTCTCGCGGGTGGCCGCGGCCGGTGCGCCGAGCCGGTCCGGGTGGCGGCACAGCACCACGGAGCCGCCGGTGGCCAGCGGGGCGTACAGCCCGTACGACAGGCCCTGCCAGGTGTCGTACGACAGGCCCGACAGCACCCGCGGCGTCCCGGGCATCCCGGCCGCCTCCGCGTCCGCCAGGGCACGCGCCCCGATGGCGGCGCCGGTCAGCTCCTGCCCGCCCACGACCAGCGCCGGCTCCGCCGCGTCCACCGGAACGAACGGCGCGAACCGGTCACCCTGGCCCGGGACCTCGACGGCGTAGTCCGCGAAGCCCGGCGGCGGCTGTGGGAAGCGCCCGCCCAGCGGCCGCAGCGCCAGCGCCACCCGCTCCCCGGAGCAGGCGCGCGCCGCGTCGAGCCGGTCGGGCCCGGCGACCACGAGGTCGGCGGCGGCCGGATCACCGTCCACCTCCGCGACCACACCCACCGACGAGCAGGCCAGCAGCCAGACGGCGGTCTGCCAGTGGGCGGGCAGCAGCAGCGCGAGCCGGTCGCCCGGCGCGGCGGCCAGATCGCCCTGGAGATAGTTGGCGGTCTTGGCCACCCAATTGGCGAAGGTCGCGACGGACAGTTCCACGCGTTCGCCGGTGGCGTCGTCGTAGAAGGTCACCAGCGGGCGGGCCGGGTCCGCGGCGAGCGCGGAACTCAGCAGGTCGGCGGGGGTGCGATCGGTGGCGTTCATCGCGGCCAGGGTACGCGCGGCCCCGGGCGGCGGCGGGCCGGGCACAGCGGACCGGGGCCACCGGATCGGCCGATGCCCCGTCAGATCACCGATGGCCGTCCGGTCCTGCCGGGTCCAGGATCGTGTCCATGCGCCCCTTCCTCGCGACCTGCCTCGGCGCCGTGTGCAGCGCGGCCCTCGCCCTGCCCCTCGCCGCGGCGGGCGGTGCGGGCGCCACCCCCGCCGCCCCGCGCCCGGCGCGCACCGACGGACTGCCGGGCAGCACCCAGTCCCTGCCGGTCGGCACGCTCGGCGCCGCCGCCCCGCACACCCCCGACCGGGAGACCACCACGGAGCCCGCGCCCCGCGAGCTGGGGCTGCCGGCCCGCACGGTGCGGCCGTTCTCGCTGCTGGGGATCGTCTGGGACGACGCCACGGCCGAGCTGCACGGCCGGGTGAAGGTCCGCACCCGCGCCGGCGGCAGCGGCGAGTGGTCCGGCTGGCAGGACGTCCAGGTCCACAACGACGACGCCCCCGACCTCGGCTCCGCCGAACGCCACGACAGCGAGGTACGGGGCAGCACCGCGCCGCTGTGGGTCGGTGACTCCGACGCCGTCCAGCTGCGCATCACCCCCGAGCGCAGCGACCGTGCCGCGGCCGCGCTGCCCGGCGGACTGCGGCTGGAACTCGTCGATCCCGGCGCACCGCCGCGAAGCCTGCGCGGCGCCCGCCTCGACCCGCCGGCCCCGCTGTCCGCGGAGGCCGCCGCCGCCTCCGCCGCCAACGCCGGGTTCGCGCCCCTGGGCGCCACCGAGATCCCCGCCCTCGACCGGGACGCCTCCCAGGGCGACATCGCCGGGGCGGACGGCACGCGCCCGGAACAGACCTACATCGGGCCGCGCCCCCGGATCGTGACCCGGGCCGGCTGGGGCGCCGACGAGAAGCTGCGCGAGAAGGCCTTCACCTACACCACCACCGTGCGCGCCGCCTTCCTCCACCACAGCGGCTCGGGCAACAACTACAGCTGCGCGGAGGCCCCTTCACTGATCCGCGCCATGTACCGCTTCCACGTCAAGAGCAACCACTGGCGCGACATCGGCTACAACTTCCTGGTCGACAAGTGCGGAACGGTCTACGAGGGCCGTGCGGGCGGCGTCGCCAAGCCCGTCATGGGCGCCCACACCCTCGGCTTCAACTCCGACAGCACCGGCATCGCCGTCCTCGGCACCTTCACCGACACCGAACCGGCCAAGGCGGCCGTCGACGCGGTCGCGCGCCTGGCGGCCTGGAAGCTCGGCCTCTACCACGTCGATCCGCGGGCCATGGTGAAGCTGACGTCCGCCGGCGGGAACCGCTTCGCCAAGGGCAAGAAGGTCTCCCTGCACGTCATCTCCGGCCACCGGGACGGCTTCACCACCGACTGCCCCGGCGCCCACCTCTACGCCAAGCTCCCCGCCACCCGCCGCGCCGCGGCGACCCTGCAGGGCCGCTGACCGCACTCTCCGGGGCGGGACGGGGGCGGCGCGGGTTTGCCGGGGTCCCCCGTGGCGCATGTTGCAGGGACCGGTCAACCGTTCCCGTCCCCGACACGTCTTAGCGGCCACGACGTCCGCACCGCCGGCCCCGCGCTCCCCGTCACCCGCACGACAACGGGGGGACCCCACCGCCGAGGGCTTTTGCGTGCCCGTCTGCCTACACTGGTCGGCCGATCGGCCGACCCCAGCAGGAAGCAGAGAACACACCGTGAACGTCGTACGTGCAGCCGCCGGGCTGTGGTCGACGACGAGAGCCGCACCGTCTCCCTCCTTGCCCGCCATCGGGCAGCAGGGGCCCGGCGGGCGGAGAAGCGAACAGAGGACACAGTGACTGAAGCGATCCTCCTGGTCGGCGGCAAGGGCACACGGCTGCGCCCGCTGACGGTGCGCACGCCCAAGCCCATGGTTCCGGCGGCCGGAGTGCCGTTCCTGACCCATCAGCTGGCCCGCGCCCGGGCCGCCGGCGTCGAGCACATCGTCCTCGCCACCTCCTACCTCGCCGAGGTCTTCGAGCCCCACTTCGGCGACGGATCGGCACTCGGCCTGCATCTGGAGTACGTCACCGAGCAGGAGCCGCTGGGTACCGGCGGCGCCATCCGCAACGTCGCCTCGCGGCTGCACTCCGGCCCGGACGACCCGGTGCTCATCTTCAACGGCGACATCCTCACCGGGCTCGACATCCCGGCCCTCGTCGACACCCACCGCAGCTCCGGTGCCGAGGTCTCGCTGCATCTCACCCGGGTCGAGGACCCGCGCGCCTTCGGCCTGGTCCCCACCGACGACACCGGCCGGGTCACCGCCTTCCTGGAGAAGCCGCAGACCCCCGAGGAGATCGTCACCGACCAGGTCAACGCCGGCGCCTACGTCTTCAACCGGTCGGTCATCGACACCATCCCGGCCGGCCGCCCGGTCTCCGTCGAGCGCGAGACCTTCCCCGGGCTGCTCGCCGCCGGCGCCCACCTCCAGGGCATGGTCGACTCCACCTACTGGCTCGACCTCGGCACCCCGCAGGCCTTCGTCCGCGGCTCCGCCGACCTGGTGCTGGGCCGCGCCCCGTCCCCGGCCGTCCCCGGCCGGCGCGGTGACCGCCTGGTCATGGAGACCGCCGAGGTCGCCGGCGACGCCAAGCTCACCGGCGGCACGGTCGCCGGCCCGCGCACCGTCATCGGCCCCGGCGCCCGCATCGACGGCAGCGCGGTCCTGGCGGGCGCCGTCATCGGGGAGGGCGCCCAGATCCGGGACTCGCTGATCGGTGCCGGGGCACACATCGGGGCCCGTACGGTCCTCGACGGCGCGGTCATCGGCGACGGCGCGCGCATCGGCGCCGACAACGAGCTGCGCGACGGCATCCGCGTCTGGTGCGACGCCGAGATCCCGGCCGCCTCGGTGCGCTTCTCCTCCGACCAGTAGGCCGCCCGCCGGGGCCCGGGCGGGTTGTCCACAGGCCCCGGCGCCGTCCCGCGGCCATCGCCTAACCTGGCCGCATGCCCACCCGCACCTGGGTCCCGCCCGGCCCGTTCGATCTGCACCGCACGCTCGGTGTGCTGCAGCGCGGCCCGGGCGACCCCGCGTTCGCGGTGCGCGGCGGCGAGCTGTGGCGCGCCTCCCGTACGCCGCAGGGCACCGGCACCCTGCGGGTGGCGGCCCGCGCCGCCGACGGCCGGGTGGCGGCCGAAGCCTGGGGCCCGGGCGCCGAGTGGCTGCTGGAGCAGCTGCCCGAGCTGCTGGGGGAGGGCGACGATCCCGAGGCGCTGACCGCCCGGCACCGCATCGTCCACGAGGCGCGCCGCCGCCACCCCGGAGTCCGGCTCGCGCGCACCGGCCTGGTCCTGGAGTCGCTGATCCCCACGGTGCTGGAGCAGAAGGTCACCAGCGACGAGGCCTACCGCGCCTGGCGCCTGCTCCTGCAGCGGCACGGCGAGCCGGCCCCCGGCCCCTGGGAGCGGATGCGGGTGATGCCCGACCCGCGCGGCTGGGCACTGATCCCCTCCTGGGAATGGCACCGCGCGGGCGTCGACGCCAAGCGCTCCGACGCGATCCTGCGCGCGGTGCGGGCCGCCCGCCGGATGGAGGAGGCCGCGCGGATGGAGCTCGCCGAGGCCACCCGCCGGCTCACGGCGATACCGGGCATCGGCCCGTGGACCGCCGCCGAGACCCTCCAGCGCGCCCTCGGCGCCCCGGACGCGATCACCGTCGGCGATCTCCATCTGCCGAAGATCATCGGCTATGCCCTCACCGGCCGCCGCGGCACCACCGACGAGGAGATGCTCGAACTCCTCGCCCCCTACGAAGGGCAGCGGCACCGCGCAGCCCGGCTGATCCTGCTGTCCGGCCGGGTCCCGCCGCGCCGCGCCCCGCGCTTCCCGGTGGGGGACATCGCCCGGCTCTGATCAGGCGCCGCTCAGCGCACGACGAGGAAGTCCCCGGCGTCGCGCGGCGGCCGCGGCCGGGGCGCCCCGGCCGGATGCCCGATGGCCACCGCCCCCATCGGCTCCCACTCCGCGGGAAGCCCCAGCACCTCGCGGACCACGTCCTTGCAGAACATCGTCGACGACACCCAGGCGGAGCCGAGCCGTTCACCGGCCAGCGCGACCAGGAAGTTCTGGATGCCCGCGCCGTGGGCGACCAGGAACATCTCGCGTTCGGCGGTGCTGCGCCGCGCGTCGGGATAGGCGTGCGCACCGTCCGTGACCAGGCACGGCACGGCCAGATACGGCGCGTCCCGCAGCACGTCACCGCGCCGCACCCGCGCGGCGATGGACTCCGCCGACCTGCCGTCCGCGCGCAGATCCGCTCGCCACGCGTCCCGCATCGCGTCCAGCAGCCGCCCGCGCGCGGTCGCCGACTCCAGGAGGACGAACCGCCACGGTGTGGTGTGGTGCGGCGCCGGAGCGGTGAGGGCCGCGGCCACCGCGCGCCGCACCGCCCCCGGATCGACCGGATCGCCGGTGAAGGAACGGACCGTGCGCCGCCCCGTCACCGCTTCCCGTACGGCCTCCGAGGTGCCCAGCCGGAACATGTCGTCCTCGGCGGACCGCACCATGGCGCGCGCCCCGGGGCCGTCGTCCGGCTCCCCGGCGAGATGGCCCAGCCCGCGCACCACCGCCACCGGCAGCCCGGTGGCCTTGCCCTTCACCAGGTCACCGGCGGCGGCCAGTTCGTCGGCGGTGGCCACCACCGTCGCGCTGAGCGGATTGCCGTGCGCGTCCGTGCCGCCGCGCAGATCGTCCAGCACCCGCACACCGGCGGCACCGATCGCGACATCGGTCAGGCCGCTGCGCCAGGGCCGCCCGAAGGTGTCGCTGATGACCACCCCGACGTCGACGCCGAGCGTGGTGCGCAACCCCGCCCGCAGCGCGCGCGCCGAGGCGTCCGGGTCCTCGGGCAGCAACAGCACCGTGCCCGAGGGGGTGTTGGAGGCGTCCACCCCGGCCGCGGCCATCACCAGGCCCTGCCGGTTCTGCACGATCCGCAGGGTGCCGCGGCGCGCCACCACCCGCACCGTCTCCCGGTCGATCGCCGCCTCACGGTCGTCGGCCTCTACCACCCGGCCCTCGGCCTTGCTGACGATTTTCGAGGTCACCAACAGCACGTCGCCGTCGGCGAGTTGCGGCATGGCCTCGGCGGTCGCCGCCGCGGCGATCAGCTTCACGAGATCGTCGCCGGGCCGCACCTCGGGCATCCCCGGCAGCGCCCACACCCGGTAGCCGGGCACGGCGGTCTCGCTCACGCCCGGACCTCCTCGGCCAGCGCCAGCGCCTCGCGCACCATCGCGGCCGTGGCGTCCGTGTCGGTCATCATCAGCGGCACGGCCCGGCAGCGGATACCGGCCGCCTCGACCTCGGCCACCGCGCCCTCGTCGGTGGAGTCGACCAGCCAGCCGTCCAGCAGCCCGGACCCGTAGTGGCGGGCGACGGCCGCCGCGGTCGACTCCACGCCCACCGCGGCCAGCACCTTGTCGGCCATCCCGCGCACCGGGGCGTCGCCGACGATCGGCGAGAGGCCGACCACCGGCACCCCCGCGTCCGCGATGGCCTCACGGATGCCCGGCACCGCCAGGATCGTGCCGATGCTGACCACCGGGTTGGACGGCGGGAACAGCACCACGTCCGCCGCGGCGATGGCCTCCAGCACGCCGGGCGCGGGCTTGGCCTGGTCGGCGCCGACCGGCACCACGGCGTGCGCGGGCACCGAGGCGCGCAGCCGCACCCAGTACTCCTGGAAGTGGATCGCCTTGCGCTCGCCCTCTTCCCCGGCCTCGCCGGGTTCGGTGACGGCGACATGGGTCTCGATCCGGTCGTCGGACATCGGCAGCAGCCGCACCCCGGGCTTCCAGCGCGCGCACAGCGCCTCGGTGACGGCGCTGAGCGGATAGCCCGCGCTCAGCATCTGGGTCCGCACGATATGGGTGGCGAAGTCCCGGTCGCCCAGCCCGAACCACTCGGGCCCCACCCCGTAGGCGGCCAGCTCCTCCTTCACCCGGAAGGTTTCGTCGGTCCGGCCCCAGCCCTGTTCCTCGTTGATGCCGCCGCCGAGGGTGTACATCACGGTGTCGAGGTCGGGACAGACCTTGAGCCCGAACAGATGGATGTCGTCGCCGGTGTTGCCGATGACGGTGATGTCCGCGTCCGGAGCCGCTGACTTCAGTCCCCGCAGAAAGCGGGCGCCGCCGATACCGCCGGCCAGAACCACGATTCGCATGGGCCCAGTGTGTCAGCCGCCGGCGGGGCGGTGGGGCGCGGTCCGCGGGGGAGCCGGGCGGGCGCGAGGGGCCGCGGGCGCTCAGGACGCGGCGGTCTCCAGGGCGGCGGGGGTGCAGTGCGGCGCGCCGTGCATCGGCATCTCGGTCAGGCCGGGGAAGTAGACGTGCAGGCTGACGGCCGGGGTCAGGGCGTCGTTGACGACCTCGTGGACGTAGCCGGGGGCGAACACCCGCTGGGCGCCGGCCGCGAGCGTGCGGCGCCCGGACGGTGCGTGCTCGGTCAACTCGCCTTCCAGGACGGTCAGCACACCGGAGGACGGCCCGTGGTCGTGCCGGCCGCTGCCCTGCCCCGGCACCCAGCTCAGCAGCCACACCTCGTAGCCCGCGGGGACGGAGCCGGCAGCCGGGGGAACCGTGCGCAGCCGGTGGTACCAGCGGCTGGTGGTGTCGTAGCGGACGAGCGGTGCCCAGGCGGCGCGGTCGGCGGCGATCGAGCGGGCCAGCCCCGCGAAGCCGGCGACGGTGGCCGGGTGGGCGGGGACGGGCGGCAGCAGGTGGGGGAGGGCGAGCGGGTCGCCGGCGATCTGGACGTCGCTGTTCATGTTCCGGGTTCCTCGGCGGAGGTGCTGGGGGCGATGCCGGGGCATCGCCCGCCGTGAGCGGGGAGGGGCGGCGGCACGTGCGGGCGGTCCCGGTGGGGTGCGTGGCACGGCGACGCGGAGCAGGGGCGCTGCGGGGTGGTGCGAGCGAAAAAGCTGGAGCTCAGTGGCTTCGACAGCTGGAACAGCGACAGCGGGCCTGCGCAGCGCAGAGCGACCCGTAGGCACGGGTCAGTCGGGGCGCGGCGGTCGCTGGCATGCGGTCAAGGAGACCGGGTTGGCGACGCGATGTCAACCGGACGTCTGGTTTGCCGTAAATCTTTCACCTCATCCGGTTACTCCGCCCGGCGAAAGGTTTGTGCAGTCCGCGACCCGGAGACATCGACCGGCAACCGCACCTTCAAACGCCGTTGCGGTCCTGTGATCCGTCTGTGATCTCCCCCGCTTCGGCGCCCAGGGGTGCAACGCGAATGCCGCCTGAACGCGTCTCGTGAAGTGCAGGGGATGCGCCGGGGGGCAACGCCCGGGGAAGTGTCCTGGTTTTTACTGATTTGCACACTTTCCGCATACGCTTGGTTCCGCCGAGTGAATAAGAGGCCCAATAGCAGATCTCGGCTTGACTGGCCCGGATCACCACACTTGTAATTTCACTCGTGTCGTTCAGCCGAAATCGATCACGGCTTGATCACGGGGAAGTAAAGACAGACGAGGGGCGCACATGACCGAGCTGTTCCAGGAATTGCTGGTCGAGGAGGCGGACGAGGAGCTCGGCTGGCAGGAGCGCGCACTGTGCGCCCAGACCGACCCCGAGTCCTTCTTCCCGGAGAAGGGTGGCTCCACCCGCGAGGCCAAGAAGGTCTGTCTCGCCTGCGAAGTCCGGTCCGAATGCCTGGAGTACGCGCTCGCCAACGACGAGCGCTTCGGTATTTGGGGCGGCCTGTCCGAGCGCGAGCGGCGCCGGCTCAAGAAGGCCGCCGTCTGACGATGACCGCTCAGCCACCCGCACCGGGGGCGCGCGGCCGCACCGACCACGCCGCCGTACCGCCTCAACTCCCCATATCCCCCTATAACGAACACTCCGCCTCCAGCGACCTTCTCGCCGGGGGCGGACTGCTGTACGGGCCGGTCGGGGCACCGGCACGAAGCATTAGTGTGGGGCCCCGTCCGAGATGCGCCGCCGCCCTGCCGGGCGCTCGCGTCGCCTCGTAGTCCGTCGCAGTGTCTTCCGGGGGCGGGTGCCCAGCGCGACTGCGCAACGGGTCCCGAACTCCCGGGTCCGGAGGGCCCGTACCTCGATGTCCGTGCACAGCCAGTCGGCGGCCCAGGCCGCCTCATATGCAGCCGCCACGCCAGAGTTCCCGCGGCACGTGGTCACCGCCGTGATCGTCTCCCATGACGGTGCCCGCTGGCTGCCCGATGCGCTCACCGGCCTGCTCGGCCAGGAACGCCCCGTGCAGAACGTCGTCGGTGCCGACACCGGCAGCGCGGACGACTCCGCCCAGCTGCTCGCCGAGGCCATCGGGGACCAGCGGGTGCTGCACCTCGCCCGCCGCTCCGGATTCGGCACCGCCGTCGACGAGGCCGTCCGCACCGCCCCCGTCCTGACCCCCGACGAGCTGCCGTATCTGCGCCGGCCCAGCGGCTGGGACCCGGTCAGCCGCACCTGGCACGACGAGGCGTACGAGATGCCGGAGTTGCCGCACGGCGAACCGGTCCAGTGGCTGTGGCTGCTGCACGACGACTGCGCACCCGAGCCGGACGCGCTCGCCGAGCTGCTGCGGGTCGCCGACGCCAGCCCCTCCACCGTGATCGTCGGACCCAAGCTGCGCAGCTGGTACGACCGCCGCCAACTGCTCGAAGCCGGTGTCAGCATCGCCCGCAGCGGCCGCCGTTGGACCGGCCTGGACCGCCGCGAACAGGACCAGGGCCAGCACGACCAGGTCCGCCCGGTGCTGTCCGTGTCCACCGCGGGCATGCTCATCCGCCGCGACGTCTACGAGGAGTTGGGCGGCTTCGACCGGCGGCTGCCGCTGATGCGCGACGACGTCGACCTGTGCTGGCGCGCCCAGGCCGCCGGCCACCAGGTCCTGGTCGCCCCGGACGCCGTCCTGCGCCATGCCGAGGCCGCCGCCCGCGAGCGCCGCCCCATCGACTGCGTCGGCCGCTCGGTGGCCAACCCGCACCGCGTCGACAAGGCCGGCGCCGTCTACACCCTGCTCACCAACACCCGCGGCCGGCTCCTGCCGTACGTCCTGCTGCGGCTGCTGATCGGCACCTTCCTGCGGGTCGTCGCCTACCTCGTCGGCAAGGTCCCCGGCCAGGCGCTCGACGAACTCGCCGGGCTCTTCGGCACCCTGCTGCGGCCCGGCAAGATCCTCGCCGCGCGCAAGAAGAGAGGCCGGCCCGCGGTCGACGCGAGCGAGCTGCGGCCGCTCTTCCCGCCCCCCGGCGCGACGGTGCGCGCCACCGCCGAACAGGTCGCCGGCAACCTCGCCGGGCGGGCCGCCCCCGACGTCGCCTCGGCCGGCCGGCACGGCGCCGTCGAGTCCGGACCCGGCGGGGACGACGCCGACTTCCTGGAGATCGAGCAGTTCGCCCGGCTCAAGCGGATCGCCCGCCGGCCCGCCCCGGTGCTCTTCCTCGTCCTGCTGCTGGTCTCCCTGGTCGCCTGCCGCGGGCTGCTCGGCTCCGGCGCGCTGACCGGCGGCGCGATGCTGCCCGCGCCCGGCAGCGTGTCCGACCTGTGGTCGGCCTACCTCGACAGCTGGCACGCGGTCGGCGTCGGCGCCGGCGGCTCCGCGCCGCCCTACCTCGGCGTCATCGCCCTGGTGTCGAGCATCTTCCTCGGCTCCACCGGCTTCGCCGTCACCCTGCTGCTGGTCTGCTCCGTCCCGCTGGCCGGCCTCACCGCCTACTTCGCCTCCCGCCCGCTGGTCGCCTCCCGGCTGCTGCGCGCCTGGGCGAGCATCGCCTACGCCTTCCTGCCGGCGGCCGCCGGAGCGCTGGCCGGCGGCCGGCTGGGCACCGCCGTGCTCGCCATCCTGCTGCCGCTGATGGCCCGCGCCGGCGTCGCCGCGAGCGGGCTGCGGCTGGCGCCGGGCACCCGGCCCAGCTGGCGGGCGACCTGGGCGTATGTTCTGCTGATCACCTTCACCACGGCCTTCACCCCGGTCGTGTGGCCGATCGCGGTGCTGCTCGGCGCGGGGCTGCTGGTCCTGCGCGTCCTCCAGGGCAGCCGCGACCAGCTGCTGCCCCTCGGACTGCGCTTCCTGGCCGTGCTCCTCGCCCCGATGGTCGTGCTCGCACCCTGGTCGCTGTCGCTGCTGACCCACCCCGGGCGCTTCTTCCAGGAGGCCGGCCTGGGCTACGGCGCCGGCTCCGCCTCCGTGCTCGACCTGATCGGCCTCAGCCCGGGCGGCCCCAAGGCCGTCGGCGGGGTGCTGCTGTTCGGCATCGTGCTGGCCGCGCTCGCCGCGACCCTGCGCGACGAGCGGCAGCTCGCGATCCGTACCGCCTGGGCCGTGGCCCTGGCCGGGCTGCTGCTCGCCGCGCTGGGCAACGGCTCCGGCTGGACCGGGCCCGCCATGCTCGTCTACGGGCTGGCGCTGCTGTGCGCCGCGGCGATCGGCGCCGAGGGCATCCGCACCCGGATGGCCAGCGTCGGCTTCGGCTGGAAGCAGCCGGTCGCCGTGCTGATCGCGCTGGCCTCGCTGCTCGCCCCGCTCTACGCCGCGGTCAGCTGGATGATCACCGGCGCGGCCGGTCCGCTGGAGCGCCGCAACCCCGAGCAGGTCCCCGCGTTCGTCGCCGAGGAGACCGGCACCGCCGACCGGGCCCGCACCCTGGTCCTCGACGGCACGCCGGGCCATGTCGACTACTCCCTGGTCCGCGGCTCCGGCGCCCGGCTCGGCGACGCCGATCTGGCCGCCGAGGCGGGCGAGGACAAGCGCCTCGGCGGCATCGTCGCCCATCTCGTGGCCGGCTCCGGCGCTGACCAGACCAACCAGCTCGGCGGCTACGCGGTCCGCTACGTCCTGGTCCGGGACGGGGCACCGCGCGAAATGGGCCGGGTGCTGGACGCGACGCCGGGCCTGACCCGGCTCAGCCAGGACGACGGCAGCGCCCTGTGGCGCGTCGACCGGCGGGTCTCGCGGCTCTCCCTCGTCGCGGGCGAGGCCAAGGACGGCACCAGCGCCGGCGACGCCGCCGCACCCATCCCGGTACCGGCCGGCCCCGTCGAGGCCCACACCAAGGTGCCGGACGGCGCCGACGGCCGGGTGCTGCGGCTGGCCGACGCCGCCGACGAGGGCTGGCAGGCCACCCTCAACGGCACCGCGCTCAAGCCCGTGACCGTCGACGGCTGGGCCCAGGGCTTCGCGCTCCCGGCCGGCGGCGGCACCCTCGACCTCACCCACGAGAACCCGCTCGGCCACACCCTCTGGCTGTGGGCGCAGGGCCTGCTCGCCGTCACCCTGGTGGTGCTGGCGCTGCCGGGCCGCCGCCGGGAGATCGACGACGACCTGCCCGAGGAGACGGCCGCCGCGCAGGCCGCCGCGGTCTCCGGCGACGGCCGGCGGGCCCGGCGCCTGCGGGCCCAGGCCGAGGCCGAGGCCGCCGGCGTCCCCGACGCGGCGGGCACCGGCCTCTCCGGGGAGCCGGACGGGCCGCTCGACCCGGCCGCCGACCCGGACCCCGCCGGGGACCCCTACGGGGCGGTGCCGCAGCAGCCGTCGTACGACGAGTGGGCGGCCGCCGGAGCGCCGGTGGCCGACGGGCAGCAGCCCTACCCGCCCGCCGACCCCTACCAGGCCGGGCAGTACGGGCAGCAGCCCTACCCGCCGGCGGATCCCTACCAGGCCACCGACCCGTACGCCGCGGATCCCTACCAGGCGGGCGTCTACGACCCGTACGGGTACGGACAACAGCAACAGCAACAGCAACAGCAGTACGGCGAGGGCGACCCGCAGCATCGGCACCCCTACGACGACGGCGCCCCGTATCCCGGGTACCCCGGCTCCTACCCCGAGCCGCGCCGTGACGGGAGCGACCAGCAGTGAAGCGCACCATGATGTCCCTGATCGGCGTGGCCGTCGCGCTGGGCGCCGTCACCGGCGTCGCCGCCGTGAACGCCCCGGACGGCGGCGACCACACGGCGCCCCGCGGCAGTGCCCGGCTGCCCGTCCAGCGCTCCGCGCTGCTCTGCCCGGCCCCGACCTCCTCCGAGGTCGGCCGGACCGACTACACCGCCTTCGCCCCCAAGGGCGCCGCGGCCGGCGGCGACGCCACGAAGGGCACCGCCGCGCTGGTGCCCGCCGGCACCGTCAAGGACGCCGGCGACGGCACCGGCAAGGGCAAGAAGACCGGTAAGGACGGTAAGGGTGGCAAGGGCGCCGCCGACGCGGCGGACTCCGCCTCCGGGCAGCTCGTCGCCCCCCGGGACACCAAGCCCGTCGCGCCCCTGAAGGAGGCCGGCACGCCCGTCACCGCGTCCACGGACAGTGCGGACGCCCCGGCGCTCGTCGGCGCGGCGGACGGCACCCTCGCCCCGGGCTGGACCGTGCAGCAGACCACCTCGGTGGCCGCCGGCGCGGGCCGCGGCCTGATGGGGCTGAACTGCACCACCCCCGACACCACGTTCTGGTTCCCGGGGGTGAGCACCGCGGCGGACCGCCAGGACTACGTCCACCTGACCAACCCCGACCCGACCCCGGCCGTCGTCGACCTCCAACTGCGCGGCAAGGACGGGTCGTTGGGGGGTTCGACGGGTGAGGACATCACCGTTCCGCCGCACGCCACCGTGCCCGTCCTGCTCTCCACCCTGACCACCGAACCCGCCACCAACGCCTCCTTGCAGGTCGTCGCGCGCGAGGGCCGGATCGGCGCGGCCGTCCAGGCCACCGACGCCAAGCTCGGCAGCGACTGGCTGCCGGCCGCCGCCGACCCGTCGCCGAGCGTGGTGCTGCCCGGCATCCCGAAGGACGCCACCTCCGTCCGGCTGGTCGCCCTCGCCCCCGGCGAGTCCGACGCCGACCTCAAGGTGCAGCTCGCCACCCCGACCGGGCTGATCACCCCCGCCGGTCTGGAGAGCCTGCACCTCAAGAGCGGGATGACCACCGCCGTGGACCTCAAGGACCTCACCAAGGGCGAGGCCGGTTCCCTGGTGCTCACCCCCGCCGACGGCGGCTCCAAGGCCCCCGTCGCGGCCGCGCTGCGGGTGACCCGCGGCAAGGGCGCCAAGCAGGAGATGGCCTTCATCCCGGCGACCCGGCCGGTCGAGCAGCGCGCCACCGCCGCCGACAACCGCGCCAAGGGCAGCACCCTCTCGCTGGTCGCGCCGGAGAAGGGCAAGGACGCCGAGGTGAAGGTCACCGCGTCGGCCGGCAGCGGCGGCGGCACCCCGGTCACCAAGACGTACACGGTCAAGGGCGGCACCAGCCGTGACCTGACCCCACCGGTCCCGCAGGGGCTGAAGGGGACCTACGCGCTGACCGTGGAGCCGGCCGCCGGCAGCGGCCCCGTCTACGCGGCCCGCACGCTCGCCCGCCCCCAGGGCGGGGTGCCCGCCTTCACCGTCCAGACGCTGCCCGACGACCGCGGCACGGTCCTCGTACCGACCGCGGGCCAGGATCTGTCGGTCCTGACGAAGTAACCGCGCCCGCGCCACCGGACCCGCGCGACGGCCTCAGTCCTGGCCGTAGCGCGGGTCCACCGATTCCGGGGCCAGCCCCAGGAGTTCGGCGACCTGCTCGACCACCACTTCGTGGACCAGGAGGGCCCGCTCGTCGCGGCTCTTCGTCCGGATCTCCACCGGCCTGCGGTAGATCACGATCCGGTCGCGATGTCCGCCCGCGGCCGGCGCCACCCGGCCCAGCGGCACCGTCTGGGTGTCGACGTCGGCGTCCGGGCCGCCGTCCGGGCCGGCACCGGGCACGTCGAGGATCAGGAAGTCGACCTGGGAGAGCTGCGGCCAGCGCCGCTCCAGCCGGTCCCGGGAGTCGTACACGAGATCCACGAAGGCGTCGGCACGGGACACCGAGAGCGGCACCTGCGGCGGCGCGATCGGGCCGCGCATACCGCGGCCGTGGCGGTCGCGGCGGCGGAGCCGTGGCTGTGCCGGTCGGGGAGGTACGGGACTGTCCATCAGCATCGAGCGTAGCCGTCGGGGACCCCCGGGCACCGGGGAGCGCGACAAGACGTGCCATGTCGTCGACTGACCGGACCTGTCCGTCTCGATTTCGATTGCATCTCACAAGGAGAGCGCAGATCGCCATCGGAATGGCGGCAAATGTCATGAGTCGTGACGGGATTCCTCACCGCGGGCCGTCCGCCCCCACCCGCCCGGCCCAGGGCAGGTCGAGCGGGTGCAGGTCAGACGCATCGGACGAAGCGGGACGACACGGTTGGGTGAGCCTGGGCGGAGTCGTCGCGGCCCGCTCAAGAGTGCGGTACCGTCCAACGTCGTGAGCCCTGTACGTCGCTGTTCGCGCACTGCGTGCGGCCGCCCCGCCGTCGCAACGCTGACGTACGTCTATGCGGATTCGACCGCCGTGCTCGGACCGCTCGCCACCTACGCCGAACCGCACTGCTACGACCTGTGCGCCGAGCACTCCGAGCGGCTGACCGCGCCCCGCGGCTGGGAAGTCGTCCGCCTCGCCCTCGACTCCGGCCCGCCCCGCCCCAGCGGCGACGACCTCGAAGCCCTGGCGAACGCCGTGCGCGAGGCCGCCCGCCCCCAGGAGCGCGCCGCGGGCGCCGGCGGCGGCGCACCCGCCCCCGGCGACCGCGACACCCATCCCATGGAGGTCGCCCGCCGCGGCCATCTGCGGGTGCTGCGCTCGCCGGATTCCTGAGCCGCCCGGCCCCCGGCGGAAGTCCTCCGGACAGACCCGCCGGGTAGGTTGGGAGCCCCAAGGACTCCAGGAGGGCAGGCTTGTGGCTGATCTGTCGCAGATCGTGAAGGCGTACGACGTACGCGGCGTCGTCCCCGACCAGTGGGACGAATCGCTCGCGGAGTTGTTCGGCGCGGCCTTCGCCGAGATCACCGGCGCGGACGCGATCGTGATCGGGCACGACATGCGGCCCTCCTCGCCCGGCCTGTCGGGTGCCTTCGCCCGGGGCGCGGCCGCCCGCGGCACCGGCGTCACCCTGATCGGCCTCTGCTCCACCGACGAGCTGTACTTCGCCAGCGGTGCCCTGGGCCTGCCCGGCGCCATGTTCACCGCCTCCCACAACCCGGCCCGCTACAACGGCATCAAGATGTGCCGGGCGGGCGCCGCGCCGGTCGGCCAGGACACCGGTCTCGCCGAGATCCGCGCGCTGGTCGAACGCTGGGCGGACCAGGGCGCCCCGCAGCCCGCCGCCACCACCGGCACCGTCACCCGGCGCGACGTCCTGGGCGAGTACGCGGCCCACCTGCGCGGCCTGGTGGACCTCAGCGGCATCCGTCCGCTGAAGGTCGTGGTGGACGCGGGCAACGGCATGGGCGGGCACACCGTCCCCACCGTCTTCGAGGGCCTCCCGCTCGAACTCGACGCCCTCTACTTCGAGTTGGACGGCTCCTTCCCCCACCACGAAGCCAACCCGCTGGATCCGAAGAACATCGTCGACCTCCAGGCCCGGGTGCGCGAGACCGGCGCCGACCTCGGCCTCGCCTTCGACGGCGACGCCGACCGCTGCTTCGTCGTCGACGAACACGGCGACCCGGTCCCCCCGTCCGCGATCACCGCCCTGGTCGCCGCCCGCGAACTGGCCAAGCACCCCGGCGGCACGGTCATCCACAACCTGATCACCTCCTGGTCGGTGCCGGAGGTCGTCAGGGAGAACGGCGGCCAGCCGGTCCGCACCCGCGTCGGCCACTCCTTCATCAAGGAGGAGATGGCCAAAAGCGGCGCGATCTTCGGCGGCGAGCACTCCGCGCACTACTACTTCCGCGACTTCTGGAACGCCGACACCGGCATGCTCGCCGCGATGCACGTCCTGGCGGCCCTCGGCGGCCAGCAGGGCCCGCTGTCCGCGCTGGTCGCGCAGTACGACCGGTACGCGGCCTCCGGCGAGATCAACAGCACCGTCGACGACCAGGCCGGCCGGCTCGCCGCGCTCAAGGCGGCCCACCGGGACCGCGAGGGCGTCACCCTCGACGAGCTGGACGGACTGACCGTCACCGCCGACGACTGGTGGTTCAACGTGCGCGCCTCGAACACCGAGCCGCTGCTGCGGCTGAACGTCGAGGCCAGGGACGCCGCCACCGCCGACCGGGTCCGCGACGAGGTCCTGGCGATCATCCGCGCCTGAGCCCGGCGCCGCCGGCCGGGCCGTCCGCAACCGTGGCGGCCCGCCCGGGCGGCCCGGCCCGTCCGGCAACCGGAGGATCTCTCCGCGCCGGGGCGCGCGGCCACCGCGACAGCGCCGCCCGCCCCGCAGCCCACCACCCCGAATCTCCGCCGGGCAGGCCCCCGGCCCCCGTCCGGCGGTACGCTGGCCACGCCGCAACCGCCCCGAAGGAGCAGCTCCATGCCGGTCGAAGCCAGCCTGATCCAGATCCTCGCCTGCCCGGCGTGCCACGCCCCGCTGGAGGACCGAACCGACGTCCCCGCGGACTCCTCTTCCGACCCCGCGCTGCTCTGCACCTCCGGCGACTGCGGCCTCGCCTACCCCGTCCGGGACGGCATCCCCGTGCTCCTCGTCGACGAAGCCCTCCCCCACAGCCCTGACGGCGTGGGTGGTGCCCCCAGCCCCGCCTGACCGGCCGCTGCCGGGCCCGCCCGGCACCGCCCGTTCCCCCGCCCGTACCGGCGATCGGAGGCCGCGCCCACCATGCTCGACGAGTCACTCCTCGACACCCCTGACGCACTGGCGGGCGCAGACCGCTTCGGCCTGCTGCGCGGCGTCGCCGAATCCGGCGCCCGGGTCCGCACCGCCGCCCGCGGCGCCGCCGAATCCGGCATCCCCGACCTGACCCCCGACGGGCGGCCGCGCGCCGTACTCGTCGCCGGCCCCGGACCGGCCGCGGCCGGCGTGGCCGACCTGCTCAGGGCGCTCGGCGGCGGCAACTGCCCGGTCACCCTCATCCCGCCCACCGGCGTCGCCCCGCTGCCCGGCGCCCTGCGCTGGACGCTGCCCGGCTGGGCCGGCCCCCTGGACCTGCTGCTGCTCCCCGGCCCCGACGCGGCCGACCCCGGCCTCGCCGAGCTGGTCGAGCAGGCCTACCGCCGCGGCTGCGCCGTCGTCGCCGTCACCCCGGAGGGCGGCCCGCTCGCCGACGCCGTCGGCCAGGCCCGCGGCCTCGCCGTCCCGCTGGCGACCACCCCCTACGACGCCGAATTCGACGTCGAGGGCGCCCCGCCCGCCGCCCCCGGCACCCTCTGGTCCGTGCTCATCCCGCTGCTCTCGCTCGCCGACCGGATCGGCCTGCTCAGCGCCCCGCCCGAGGCCCTGGGCAAGCTCGCCGACCGCCTCGACCAGCTCGCCGAACGCTGCGGCCCGGCCATCCCCACGTACACCAACCCCGGCAAGACCCTGGCCGCCGAACTCGCCGACGCGCTCCCGCTGATCTGGACCGAGGGCAGCGTCGCCGGCGCTGTCGGCCGGCACTTCGCCACCGAGCTGGCCGGGCTGGCCGGCCGCCCCGCCCTCGTCGCCGAGCTGCCCGAGGCCCTCGCCACCCACCGCACCCTGCTGGCCGGCGCACTCGCCGCCGGCGCCGACCCCGACGACTTCTTCCGCGACCGCGTCGAGCAGCCCCCCGCGATGCACGCCAGGGTCGTGCTGCTGCGCGAGGAGGAGCCCGGCCCGCTGTCCGCCACCCACGCCGCCCACGCCCTCGCCGAGGAGCGCGACACCGCCGTCAGCGAGCTGGAACCGGCCGCCGGCAGCGATCTGGAGAAGGCCGCGGAGCTTCTCGCCATCGTGGATTTCGCCGCCGTTTACCTGGCGCTCGCCGGCACCGAGTGACCATGGACGGCCGGCCCGCACCCGTGGGCCCGGAGCACCACGCCGCCGCCCCGTACGACCGTCAGGAAGCCACCGACCCATGGACCGCCTCGCCAATACCGTGCGCCCCTACGCCTGGGGCTCCACCACCGCCCTCCCGGAGCTCCTCGGCACCGCGCCGACCGGCGAACCCCAGGCCGAGATGTGGATGGGTGCCCACCCCGGCGCCCCCTCCCGCATCGACCGCGGCGCCGGCCCCCGCTCCCTGGCCGAGGTGATCGACGCCGCCCCCGAGGCCGAGCTGGGCGCCGACGCCGTCCGCGCCTTCGGCCCCCGGCTGCCCTTCCTGCTCAAGCTGCTCGCCGCCGGCTCACCGCTCTCCCTCCAGGTCCACCCCGACCTGGACCAGGCCCGCGAGGGCTTCGCCGACGAGGAGCGGCGCGGGGTCCCGATCGACGCCGGGCACCGCAACTACAAGGACGCCAACCACAAGCCCGAACTCATCGTCGCGCTCACCCCCTTCGACGGCCTGTGCGGCTTCCGGCACCCGGCGCGGTCCGCGGACCTGCTGGCCGGCCTGGGCGTCGACGACCTCAAGCCCTACGTCGACATCCTGCGGGCCAGCCCCGAGGAGGACGCCCTGCGCGAGGTGCTCACCGCCGTCCTCGGCGCCGAGCACCACGCCCTCGCCGGCACCGTCGAACAGGCCGCCGTCGCCGCCGACCGCCTGGCCCGGGAGGACGGACCGCACGCCGGCGACTACGCCGCCTACGCCGCCATCGCCCACCACTACCCGGGCGACCCCGGCGTCCTCGCCGCCATGCTGCTCAACCACGTCCGACTCCAGCCCGGCGAGGCCCTGTTCCTCGGCGCCGGCATCCCGCACGCCTACCTCAGCGGCCTGGGCGTCGAGCTGATGGCCAACTCCGACAACGTGCTGCGCTGCGGACTGACCCCCAAGCACGTCGACGTGCCCGAGCTGCTGCGGGTGGTCCGCTTCGAGGCCGGCGACGCGGGCGTGCTGCGGCCCGAGGCCGTCGGCGGCGAGGAGGTCTACGAGACCCCCATCGACGAGTTCCGCCTCTCCCGCTTCGTGCTGGCCCCCGGCGCCGCCCCGCGGCCCCTCGTCTCCCGTACGCCGCAGATCCTGCTGTGCACGGCGGGCACCGTCCGGCTGCGGGACGGCGAGACCGGCGCGGCGGCCGAGCTGGCCCTCGGCCCCGGGGAGTCCGCCTTCGTCCCGGCCGGGGAACCGCTCACGCTCGCCGGGGAGGGCACCCTCTTCCGCGCGACGGTGGTCGCCTGACGCGACCGCCACGGCACGGGCGCCCGCGCCGCCCGGCCGATCCTGCCCGCCGGGTGGCCTCCCGGCGGGCGGCCCGGACCGGGCTGCGAGAATGACCGCCGCACGGCACCGAAGCGGCGGTAGAGCCGGACGACGGAAGGGACATGCGGCACCTATGAGCGCATCAGGCGGGACAAAGGCGATCATTGCGGCGCTGGGCGCCAACCTGGCGATCGCCGCGGCGAAGTTCGTGGCCTTCGCCTTCAGCGGCTCGTCCTCGATGCTGGCCGAAGGCGTGCACTCCCTCGCGGACTCCGGCAACCAGGGCCTGCTGCTGCTCGGCGGCAAGAAGGCGAAGCGCGCGGCGACCGCCGAGCACCCCTTCGGCTACGGCCGCGAGCGCTACATCTACGGCTTCCTCGTCTCCATCGTCCTGTTCACCATCGGCGGCGTCTTCGCGCTCTACGAGGGCTACGAGAAGATCCACGAGCCGCACGCGCTGGACAACTGGTTCTGGCCGGTCGGGGTCCTGGTCTTCGCCGTGATCGCCGAGGGCTTCTCCTTCCGTACGGCGATCAAGGAGTCCAACGAGCTGCGCGGCAAGCAGACCTGGACCCAGTTCGTCCGCCGCGCCAAGGCCCCCGAGCTGCCGGTCGTCCTGCTGGAGGACTTCGGCGCCCTCGTCGGCCTGGTCCTCGCGCTGGGCGGCGTCGGCCTCACCGTGGCCACCGGCGACGGCATCTGGGACGGCATCGGCACCATGTGCATCGGTGCGCTGCTGGTGGTGATCGCCCTGGTCCTGGCCGCCGAGACCAAGTCCCTGCTGCTGGGCGAGGCGGCCGGGCCCGAGCAGATCGCCAAGATCCGCGCGGCGGTCGTCGACGGCGACGTCGTCACCGGCGTCATCCACATGCGCACGCTCCACCTCGGCCCCGAGGAACTGCTGGTCGCCGCCAAGATCGCGGTCCAGCACGACGACACCGCCGCCCAGGTCGCCCACGCCATCGACGCCGCCGAGGCCCGCATCCGCGAGGCCGTCCCGATCGCCCGGGTCATCTACCTGGAACCGGACATCTACCACGAGGCCACGGCCGCCGCCGGCGCCGACCCCTCGAAGACCCCCGGCACACCCTGACCGGCCCTGCCACCACCCGGCCCCCACACTCGCAATGAGTGCGGGGGCCGTTGGCATACCGGGGGAGGGGTGCCGGGCACGGGCCGGCGGACTCGGTCCGTGACCAGGTGGTGGCGGTCCCGGTCCATCGGTCAGGTGGTGGCGGGCGGGGGGAGCGCCGTTGTGTGGCGGCCCACGGGTCGGCGCCCCCCCCGGCCCCGGAATACCCGCCCTTCCGGGGCCCCCAGACCCCGGAATACCGCCCCCCGGCCGCCGCGTTGAGGCCCCGAGGGGGCGCTCGCAGCCCCTACGGGATCTGTTCGCCCACGCCCTAGTGGATCTCGCCGAGCGTACGCAGAATCGCCGCCCCGTCCTCCGCGTCCTGCAGCCGGGCCCGGAAGTCGGCGTCCACCAGCTTCCGCGACAGCAGTGCCAGGATGCGCAGATGCTCGTCCCCGGCCGCAGCCTCCGGTACCGCGATCAGGAACACCAGCCTGGCGAGCGTGCCGTCCGGCGCGTCCCAGTCGATGCCGTCCGCGGACCGCGCGAAGCAGACGACCGGAGCCGTCACCGCGTCCGTCTTGGCGTGCGGGACGGCTATCTCCTCGCCGAGCCCCGTGGTGCCCTGCGCCTCCCGCGCCAGCGCCACCCGCACCAGCTCCGCCACGTCGGCCACCTTGCCGGTGGCTGCCGCCAGTTCGGCCAGCTCACGGATCGCCGCATCCTTCTCGCCGGCGGCGAGCTGCGTCTTGACGGTCCGCTCGGTCAGGTAGCCGGACAGCACCCGGTCGCCGTGCCCGGCCGCTGCCTCGTCCTCGGCGAGCGCCTCGTCCCCGGCGGGATCACCGGCCGCGGCGGGATCACCGGCCCCGACGGGCGTCCCCTCCTCCGTAAGCGCCTCCTCGGCAAGCGCCTCTTCTGTACGAGCTTCCTCCGTACGAGCTTCCTCCGTACGAGCTTCCTCCGTACGAACCGCCGTCACCGGAGCCTTGGCCAAGGTGGCCGTCGCCGTACCGCCGGCAGCACCCGCACCGGCATCCACCCCGGGCCCACTCCCAGCACCGGCCCCGGCGATCGCACCCGCCCCACCGGCTCCGGCTCCCGCCGGCACCGGCACGCCGCTCAGCGAACCCGCCGCGCTCTTGCGCCGCTCCGCCGCCTCCACCAGCGCCACCGTCGTCAGCGCCGTGACCCCCGCGCCGATCAGCACGGCGAGGAAGAACACCGGCACCCCGCCGACCGCGCCCAGCACCGCCACGATCGGCCCGCCGTGCGGCACCGCGTCCGTCACCCCGGCCGTCCCCGCGACCGCACCGGCCACCGCGCCGCCGAGCATGTTCGCCGGAATGACCTGCGCGGGCCGCGCCGCGGCGAACGGGATCGCGCCCTCGGAGATCCCGAAGAGGCCCATGAACAGCGCCGCCATCCCGGTCTCCCGCTCCTGCTCGGAGTACAGGCGCCGGCGGATCAGCGTGGCCAGCCCCTGCCCGAGCGGCATCACCGGGATCGCCGCGGCACACATCCCCATCACCGTCTGGTTGCCGGTGGCGATCAGCCCCGCGCCGAACAGGAACGCCGTCTTGTTGACCGGGCCGCCCATGTCGAAGGCGATCATCAGTCCGAGGATCGCGCCGAGCAGGATCGCGCTCGACCCGGTCATGCCGCCGAGCCAGCCGGTGAGATGGGTGAACACCCAGGCGATGGGCCGGCCGATCACGTAGATGAAGAAGAGCCCCAGCGCCGTCGTCGCCACGATCGGGATCACGATGATCGGCATGATCGGCCGGACGAACTTGGGGACCTGGACCTTCTTGATCCACTGCACCAGGTAGCCGGCCAGGAACCCGGTGACGATCGCCCCGATGAAGCCCGCGCCCGCCTTGGAGTCGTACAGCGCGCCGGTGTTGGCGATCCAGCCGCCGATCATGCCCGGCACCAGCGCCGGCCGGTCGCCGATCGCATACGCGATATAGCCGGAGAGGACCGGCACCATCAGCGTGAAGCCGATCACGCCGATGTCGTTCACGTGCTTCCAGAACGACCCGTCGGGAATGACCAGACCCCCGTCGGCCTGCGGATGCCCGCCGATCGCCAGTGAGATCGCGATCAGCAGCCCGCCGACCACCACGAACGGAATCATGTAACTGACCCCGTTCATCAGCGCCTTGTACCCGACGCTGCGCTCCTTGCCGCCCCCGGACGCCGGAGCCGCACCGACGGCGCCGCCGGTCCCGCCGGCCTCCGCGCCCCCGTACACCGGCGCGCTGCGCACCCGCTCGATGAGCTGCTCGGGATGGCGGATGCCCTCGGCGACACCGACCGACAGGACCCGCTTGCCGGTGAAGCGGCTGCGGTCGACGTCCTTGTCCGCGGCGATGATGACGGCGTCCGCATCCCTGACATCGTTGTCAGACAGTGCGTTCTCGGCCCCGATGGAACCCTGGGTCTCCACCTTGATCTCGTGGCCGAGGGCGTGGGCGGCCTGGGTCAGCTTCTCCGCGGCCATGTACGTGTGGGCGATGCCGGTCGGGCAGGCGGTCACTGCGAGCAGCTTCAGCCCCTGCCCGCCCCTCCCCGCGTCCCCGGGGGGATCGGCTGGACTCGTGGTCACGTGGCTCTCCTTACGAACGGACGCGCGGCCGTGCAGTTGTTCCCGCGCTGCCTCGCATCCTGCACGACGGCCCGGCGCGCGCAAAGCCCCCGGGGTCCGGCCCGCACCGGCCGGAAGCGCGGCCTCCGGAACCCCCTCCCCGGGGCGCCGCGAGCCGTCCGCCCGCCGTCCGGTGGCCGGGACCGCACCGAATCGGCTCCTCCGGGCTGGGGTTCACTGGGCCGATCGGTGTAGATTCGTGACCAGTGCCAGACGTCGCTGCTGATGGCGGTCGGGCGGTCCGCACCGCGGACCGGCCGAGGGAGAGAGGGCCTCCGACGGACTGCGCTGCGGCCGGGGGAGAGGTGTGTGCGCTACCGCGTACGCTCGTACCTGCCCGCGCCGCAGACTGCCAGCCCATCCACCTCGACCCTCGAGGAGCAGTACGCATGACGACAGCAGCCACCGGCCAGGACTTCAAGGTCGCCGACCTGTCCCTCGCCGCCTTCGGCCGCAAGGAGATCACCCTCGCCGAGCACGAGATGCCCGGTCTGATGGCGATCCGCAAGGAATACGCCGCCGCCCAGCCGCTGGCGGGCGCCCGGATCACCGGCTCGCTGCACATGACCGTGCAGACCGCCGTGCTGATCGAGACCCTGGCCGCCCTCGGCGCCGAGGTCCGCTGGGCGTCCTGCAACATCTTCTCCACCCAGGACCACGCCGCCGCGGCCATCGCGGTCGGTCCGAACGGCACGCCGGACGCCCCGGCCGGTATCCCGGTCTTCGCCTGGAAGGGCGAGAGCCTGGAGGAGTACTGGTGGTGCACGGAGCAGGCGCTGACCTGGCCGAACTCGCCCACCGGCGGCCCGAACATGATCCTCGACGACGGCGGCGACGCGACGCTGCTGGTGCACAAGGGCGTCGAGTACGAGAAGGCCGGCAAGGTCCCGTCCGTCGAGACCGCGGAGAGCGACGAGCACCGCGCGATCCTGGAGCTGCTCACCCGCACGCTGGGCGAGGCGCCGCAGAAGTGGACGAACCTGGCCTCCGAGATCCGCGGTGTCACCGAGGAGACCACCACCGGTGTGCACCGTCTCTACGAGATGCACCGCGACGGTGACCTGCTCTTCCCGGCGATCAACGTGAACGACGCCGTGACGAAGTCGAAGTTCGACAACAAGTACGGCTGCCGGCACTCCCTGATCGACGGCATCAACCGCGCCACCGACGTCCTGATCGGCGGCAAGACCGCCGTGGTCTGTGGCTACGGCGATGTCGGCAAGGGCTGCGCGGAGTCCCTGCGTGGCCAGGGCGCCCGGGTGATCATCACCGAGATCGACCCGATCTGCGCGCTGCAGGCGGCGATGGACGGCTACCAGGTCGCCACCCTGGAGGACGTCGTCGACACCGCCGACATCTTCATCACCACCACGGGCAACAAGGACATCATCATGGCGTCCGACATGGCCCGGATGAAGCACCAGGCGATCGTCGGCAACATCGGCCACTTCGACAACGAGATCGACATGGCCGGCCTGGCGAAGCTCGAGGGCATCGTCAAGGACGAGGTCAAGCCGCAGGTGCACACCTGGACCCACCCGGACGGCAAGGTCCTGATCGTGCTGTCCGAGGGCCGTCTGCTCAACCTCGGCAACGCCACCGGTCACCCCTCCTTCGTGATGTCCAACTCCTTCGCGGACCAGACGCTGGCCCAGATCGAGCTGTTCACCAAGCCGGAGGAGTACCCCACCGACGTCTACGTGCTGCCCAAGCACCTCGACGAGAAGGTGGCCCGCCTCCACCTCGGCGCGCTGGGCGTCAAGCTCACCGAGCTGCGTCCGGAGCAGGCCGCCTACATCGGCGTCCAGGTCGAGGGCCCCTACAAGCCCGACCACTACCGCTACTGATCCACGCGGCGATCACCGGCCGGTCGGCACCGCCCGACCGGCTGGTGCCCACCCACAGCAGCCGGTGACACCAGGCCCTCGCCCCTCACGGCGGGGGCCTGGCCCGTAAGGACCCCGCACATCCGCCCCGACGCACCGGCCCGTCGCCGCCCGAAGGACTGCACCCCTCATGCCCCGCGGCCACTACTCCCTCCACGACCCGCACGATCACACCCCCCTGGGTGAAGAGCACTTCCATTGCGCCACCGGCCCCTCCGGCTGGCGTTACGTCTCCCAGATCGTGAACCCCTCCGGCGACCACACCGGCTCCGTCGACCTCACCCTCGACGAACTCGGCCGCCCCCTCCGGCTCGAACTCCACGCCTCCGCCTGGCAGGTCCGCGGCGCGGCTCTGGAGGGCGTCACCTGGGTACGCACCGACCCGACCGGCGCGCACGCCACCGAAGGCAACGTCCCCGCCCACAGCTTCACCGGCGCGTCCCCCGCCTTCCTCGTCGCCACCGCCCGGCTGCTGCGCCCCGCCCTCGGCGCCGGCGCCGTCCGCACCCGCCTCGTCGCCTTCACACCCCCCGTGCTCGCCCCGCGCACTCTCGACCAGTCCTGGGCCCTGCTGAAGAGCACACCACACGCCACTGACAACGCTCCCCTCATCGCGGACGAGTACCAGGTCAACGACCTGGAGACCGGCGAGCAGCACACCGTCCACCTCGCCGGAGACGTGGTCCTCTCCGCCCCCGGCATCGAACTCGAATCCCTCGAGTCCCCGCCGTCGACCTTCCCCTGACCCGCCCCGCCACCAGCCGGAACGGCGGCCTCACCGAATCCCGTACGGCGCCGCACACCCCGCCCGCCTCACACCCCGCCCGCCTCACACCGGCGGCGCGAACCCCGTACGCGCCTGCCACCCCGGCCCGCCGCCGTCACGGCCCTCGCCGCCGTGCACCGGCTCCGGCGCCCCGGGGGCCCCGCCCCCGCCGGGAACCAACGGCCCGCGCCCGTCCGCGTCACCCACCCCACGCGCCACCGCGCCGCCACCCGGCGGCGCCCAGCCCCCACCCGGCACGGCGGCCGCTCCCACCGGGCTCTCCGGCACCGACGGCCCCGCCCCCGAAGCCCGGCTCTGCCCGGCACGCACCGTGGCACCCACCCCCGAAGCCCCGCTCTGCCCGGCACGCACCGTGGCACCCGCCCCCGACGCCCCGAACGCCCGCTGCGCCTCCCGTTCCTGCCGTTCCCCGACCACCGCCGCCAGATACGCCGCCGGAAGCACCCCCGCGGGCCCCGGCACCCCGGTGAACGCCCGCAGGTCCTCCGTCAGCCGCCCGGCCATCGCCGCGCCCGCCTGCGGATCCAGTTGCTCACTCCGCGCCAGATACTGGCGGACCGTCAGCCACCACCCCTCGGGCACCCGCGAAAGATCGAGCGCCCCGACTTCCGCCGCCAGCCATGCGGGCGGCGGCGGCAGCGCCGCACCGGCCCGCGCCTCCGGCATCCGCTCCCGGATGACCAGCGTCCCCGCGAACACATCCCCCAGCCGGCGCCCGCGCGCCGACACCAGCGACGCGGCGGCCGCCACCACACCCATCGTCAGCACGATCTCGACGGCTCCCATGGCCCCGCGCACCAGCGCATGCCGGAACCGGATCGGCCCGCCGTCCTCCCGCACCACCCGCAGCCCGCAGATCACCTTCCCCAGGGACCGGCCACGGCTCAGCGTCTCCACCACGATCGGTACCCCGACCTGCACCAGCAGGAAGGCCGCCACGGACACGGCCGCCACCGCCGCACTGTCCATCGACGACGTCGTGCTCACCAGGATCAGCGATATGCCGAGGTAGCTCACCCACGCCACCGCCACATCGACGGCCACCGCCAGCCCCCGGCTCGCCAGCCGGGCCGGCCGCAGCCCGAGCACCACCGCTTCTCCCGTGACGAGTTCACCCACGCCGCGCCCACTCCCTCTCGATCCCCGAAGTCCCGCCCACCCCACGCCGGGCACGGCCAGTCTGCCAAGCTGACCCGGCACCCACCCACGGCGCTGCGAGGAGCGACACCAGATGGACCTCGATGTCTTCGTCACCGCACACGGCGCCGACTGGGACCGACTGGACACCCTGCTGCACCGCAAGCACCGCCTCACGGGAGCCGAGGCCGACGAACTGGTCGCCCTGTACCAGCGCACCACCACCCATCTCTCCCTCCTCCTCTCCAGCGCCCCCGACCCCGCACTCACCAGCCGCCTCACGACGCTCGTGGCGCGCGCCCGCAGTACGGTCACCGGCGCCCGCAAGGCCTCCTGGCGCGACCCCGCCCGCTTCTTCACCACGGCGTTCCCGGCCGCGGTCTACCGCCTGCGCCACTGGTGGATCCCCACCGCGATCCTCTCCACCGCGGTCGCCGCCCTCCTGGGCTGGTGGATAGCCGCCCACCCGGAGGTCCAGGCGGCGATCGGCGCCCCGGACGACCTCCGCGACATGACCCGCCCCGGTGGCGAGTACGAGACGTACTACTCCAGCCACCCGGCCGCGTCCTTCGCCGCCCAGGTATGGACGAACAACGCCCAGGCAGTCGCCATGTGCCTGGTCCTCGGCGCCTTCGCCGGCCTCCCGGTGCTGTGGATCCTCTTCCAGAACATGCTCAACCTGGGCGTCGGCATCGGCCTGATGTCCTCGGCGGGCCGCCTCGACACCTTCCTGGGCCTGATCCTTCCGCACGGCCTCCTGGAACTGACCGCCGTCTTCATCGCCGCAGGCATCGGCCTCCGCCTGGGCTGGACCCTCATCGATCCCGGCCCGCGCACCCGCCGTACGGCCCTGGCGGAAGAAGGCCGTTCCGCCCTGGGCGTGGCCCTCGGCCTCGCCGCGGTCCTCTTCGTCTCGGGCGTCCTCGAAGGCTTCGTCACCCCGTCCGGCCTGCCCACCTGGGCCCGCATCGGCATCGGCATCACCGCCGAATCGGCCTTCCTCCTGTACGTCTATGTACTGGGCGGCCGGGCCGTACGCGCCGGGGCCACCGGCGACGTCGAGCTCATCGACCGCGCGGCCGTCCTCCCCACGGCCGCGTGATGTGCATCCGGCCCCGCTGACCTGCTAATCTCCTCTTCGCCTCAGAAACCCGTTGACACGGGTGACAGGGGGAGGTAGATTCGAACGGTTGCAACGAACTGGACAAGTTCATCCGCAACGGTTAGTATCTTCTCCGCTTCGGCCGGAACTTCAATTCGGCGAGGCGCAACCGACCACTTGCCGGAAGCTCCGGTCGATTAATTCGACCGAATCCTTTCTGATAAAGTCGGAAAAGCCAAAAGGCACCCCCTCTCCGACGGGGAATCGGAAATGAATTCGGACCGGAAACGGAACGAAATCGGGTCTGGTAGAGTCGGAAAGGTCGAAAAGCGAAAGCCGGACGGCCGAGCCCGCTCCAACAGGGCGCCGGACACGAAAACGGATCTGGTAAGGTTGGAAACGCGAAGAAGCCGAAAGACGGAAACGCACCGGCGAAAATCGGGCCCGCAAGGATCTGATAGAGTCGGAAACGCAAGACCGAAGGGAAGCGCCCGGAGAGCCCGGTACTGAGTCAATCAGAACCGATAAGGCACAAAGGAAGCGTCCGTTCCTTGAGAACTCAACAGCGTGCCAAAAGTCAACGCCAGATATGTTGATACCCCGTCCACCTCGGTGGATGAGGTTCCTTTGAAAGTCCATCGGCACCCATGCGGTGCGGATGGCACACACAGCGAGGACGCTGTGAACGACCGGACCTATTCCGTCTGGTCGTTCCGCTCTCGTGTGTGTTTCACCCGCAGTTTTTAATTAAACGCAGTCGGGAAAACATTCACGGAGAGTTTGATCCTGGCTCAGGACGAACGCTGGCGGCGTGCTTAACACATGCAAGTCGAACGATGAACCTCCTTCGGGAGGGGATTAGTGGCGAACGGGTGAGTAACACGTGGGCAATCTGCCCTTCACTCTGGGACAAGCCCTGGAAACGGGGTCTAATACCGGATACGACACGGGGTCGCATGACCTCCGTGTGGAAAGCTCCGGCGGTGAAGGATGAGCCCGCGGCCTATCAGCTTGTTGGTGGGGTGATGGCCTACCAAGGCGACGACGGGTAGCCGGCCTGAGAGGGCGACCGGCCACACTGGGACTGAGACACGGCCCAGACTCCTACGGGAGGCAGCAGTGGGGAATATTGCACAATGGGCGAAAGCCTGATGCAGCGACGCCGCGTGAGGGATGACGGCCTTCGGGTTGTAAACCTCTTTCAGCAGGGAAGAAGCGAGAGTGACGGTACCTGCAGAAGAAGCGCCGGCTAACTACGTGCCAGCAGCCGCGGTAATACGTAGGGCGCAAGCGTTGTCCGGAATTATTGGGCGTAAAGAGCTCGTAGGCGGCTTGTCACGTCGGATGTGAAAGCCCGGGGCTTAACCCCGGGTCTGCATTCGATACGGGCAGGCTAGAGTTCGGTAGGGGAGATCGGAATTCCTGGTGTAGCGGTGAAATGCGCAGATATCAGGAGGAACACCGGTGGCGAAGGCGGATCTCTGGGCCGATACTGACGCTGAGGAGCGAAAGCGTGGGGAGCGAACAGGATTAGATACCCTGGTAGTCCACGCCGTAAACGTTGGGAACTAGGTGTGGGCGACATTCCACGTCGTCCGTGCCGCAGCTAACGCATTAAGTTCCCCGCCTGGGGAGTACGGCCGCAAGGCTAAAACTCAAAGGAATTGACGGGGGCCCGCACAAGCAGCGGAGCATGTGGCTTAATTCGACGCAACGCGAAGAACCTTACCAAGGCTTGACATACACCGGAAACGTCTGGAGACAGGCGCCCCCTTGTGGTCGGTGTACAGGTGGTGCATGGCTGTCGTCAGCTCGTGTCGTGAGATGTTGGGTTAAGTCCCGCAACGAGCGCAACCCTTGTTCTGTGTTGCCAGCATGCCCTTCGGGGTGATGGGGACTCACAGGAGACTGCCGGGGTCAACTCGGAGGAAGGTGGGGACGACGTCAAGTCATCATGCCCCTTATGTCTTGGGCTGCACACGTGCTACAATGGCCGGTACAATGAGCTGCGATACCGCGAGGTGGAGCGAATCTCAAAAAGCCGGTCTCAGTTCGGATTGGGGTCTGCAACTCGACCCCATGAAGTCGGAGTTGCTAGTAATCGCAGATCAGCATTGCTGCGGTGAATACGTTCCCGGGCCTTGTACACACCGCCCGTCACGTCACGAAAGTCGGTAACACCCGAAGCCGGTGGCCCAACCCCTTGTGGGAGGGAATCGTCGAAGGTGGGACTGGCGATTGGGACGAAGTCGTAACAAGGTAGCCGTACCGGAAGGTGCGGCTGGATCACCTCCTTTCTAAGGAGCACTTCTCACTCGGACTTGTCCGGGTCAGAGGCCAGTACATCGGCGAATGTCTGATGCTGGTTGCTCATGGGTGGAACGTTGACTATTCGGCACACTTGGTTCGTCTGGCAGTTAGTACTGCTTCGGCGTGGAAAGCGTCTGGGGATTGATCGGGTGGGCCGGGCGCGCTGTTGGGTATCTGAGGGTACGGACTACGGTCTGGACCTTCGCGATGCCGGCCCCAGTGAACTCAGCCTTCGGGTTGGGGTGGTGGGTGGCTGGTCGTTGCTTGAGAACTGCACAGTGGACGCGAGCATCTGTGGCCAAGTTTTTAAGGGCGCACGGTGGATGCCTTGGCACCAGGAACCGATGAAGGACGTGGGAGGCCACGATAGGCCCCGGGGAGCTGTCAACCGAGCTTTGATCCGGGGGTGTCCGAATGGGGAAACCCGGCAGTCGTCATGGGCTGTCACCCGCTGCTGAACACATAGGCAGTGTGGAGGGAACGCGGGGAAGTGAAACATCTCAGTACCCGCAGGAAGAGAAAACAACCGTGATTCCGGGAGTAGTGGCGAGCGAAACCGGATGAGGCCAAACCAGTCACGTGTGATACCCGGCAGGGGTTGCGTGGTTGGGGTTGTGGGAGTTCTCTTTTGCAGTCTGCCGGCTGTGAGACGAGTCAGAAACCGTTGATGTAGGCGAAGGACATGCGAAAGGTCCGGCGTAGAGGGTAAGACCCCCGTAGCTGAAACATTAGCGGCTCGTTTGAGAACCACCCAAGTAGCACGGGGCCCGAGAAATCCCGTGTGAATCTGGCGGGACCACCCGTTAAGCCTAAATATTCCCTGGTGACCGATAGCGGATAGTACCGTGAGGGAATGGTGAAAAGTACCGCGGGAGCGGAGTGAAATAGTACCTGAAACCGTGTGCCTACAAGCCGTGGGAGCGTCGCGCATCGAGCTTGCTCGGTGCGTCGTGACTGCGTGCCTTTTGAAGAATGAGCCTGCGAGTTTGCGGTATGTTGCGAGGTTAACCCGTGTGGGGAAGCCGTAGCGAAAGCGAGTCCGAATAGGGCGTTGAGTAGCGTGCCCAAGACCCGAAGCGGAGTGATCTAGCCATGGGCAGGTTGAAGCGGAGGTAAGACTTCGTGGAGGACCGAACCCACCAGGGTTGAAAACCTGGGGGATGACCTGTGGTTAGGGGTGAAAGGCCAATCAAACTCCGTGATAGCTGGTTCTCCCCGAAATGCATTTAGGTGCAGCGTCGTGTGTTTCTTGCCGGAGGTAGAGCACTGGATAGGCGATGGGCCCTACCGGGTTACTGACCTTAGCCAAACTCCGAATGCCGGTAAGTGAGAGCGCGGCAGTGAGACTGTGGGGGATAAGCTCCATGGTCGAGAGGGAAACAGCCCAGAGCATCGACTAAGGCCCCTAAGCGTGTGCTAAGTGGGAAAGGATGTGGAGTCGCAGAGACAACCAGGAGGTTGGCTTAGAAGCAGCCACCCTTGAAAGAGTGCGTAATAGCTCACTGGTCAAGTGATTCCGCGCCGACAATGTAGCGGGGCTCAAGCACACCGCCGAAGTCGTGTCATTGCGATATTACCCCCAACGGGGATCGTGATGGGTAGGGGAGCGTCGTGTGCCGGGTGAAGCAGCCGTGGAAACGAGTTGTGGACGGTTCACGAGTGAGAATGCAGGCATGAGTAGCGATACACACGTGGGAAACGTGTGCGCCGATTGACTAAGGGTTCCTGGGTCAAGCTGATCTGCCCAGGGTAAGTCGGGACCTAAGGCGAGGCCGACAGGCGTAGTCGATGGACAACCGGTTGATATTCCGGTACCCGCTTTGAAACGCCCAGTATCGAATCCATTAATGCTAAGGCCGTGAAGCCGGCCTGGAGTCTTCGGACAAAGGGACGTGGTGGAGCCGCCGATCCAAGGTGGTAGTAGGTAAGCGATGGGGTGACGCAGGAAGGTAGTCCAGCCCGGGCGGTGGTTGTCCCGGGGTAAGGGTGTAGGCCGTGTGGTAGGTAAATCCGTCACACGTTAAGGCTGAGACCTGATGCCGAGCCGATTGTGGTGAAGTGGATGATCCTATGCTGTCGAGAAAAGCCTCTAGCGAGTTTCATGGCGGCCCGTACCCTAAACCGACTCAGGTGGTCAGGTAGAGAATACCGAGGCGTTCGGGTGAACTATGGTTAAGGAACTCGGCAAAATGCCCCCGTAACTTCGGGAGAAGGGGGGCCATTGCTGGTGATCACTCTTGCAGTGTGAGCTGGTGGTGGCCGCAGAGACCAGCGAGAAGCGACTGTTTACTAAAAACACAGGTCCGTGCGAAGCCGTAAGGCGATGTATACGGACTGACGCCTGCCCGGTGCTGGAACGTTAAGGGGACCGGTTAGTCAACCTTCGGGTTGGCGAAGCTGAGAACTTAAGCGCCAGTAAACGGCGGTGGTAACTATAACCATCCTAAGGTAGCGAAATTCCTTGTCGGGTAAGTTCCGACCTGCACGAATGGCGTAACGACTTCTCGACTGTCTCAACCATAGGCCCGGTGAAATTGCATTACGAGTAAAGATGCTCGTTTCGCGCAGCAGGACGGAAAGACCCCGGGACCTTTACTATAGCTTGATATTGGTGTTCGGTTCGGCTTGTGTAGGATAGGTGGGAGACTTTGAAGCGGCCACGCCAGTGGTTGTGGAGTCATTGTTGAAATACCACTCTGGTCGTGCTGGATGTCTAACCTGGGTCCGTGATCCGGATCAGGGACAGTGTCTGGTGGGTAGTTTAACTGGGGCGGTTGCCTCCTAAAGAGTAACGGAGGCGCCCAAAGGTTCCCTCAGCCTGGTTGGTAATCAGGTGTTGAGTGTAAGTGCACAAGGGAGCTTGACTGTGAGACTGACGGGTCGAGCAGGTACGAAAGTAGGGACTAGTGATCCGGCGGTGGCTTGTGGAAGCGCCGTCGCTCAACGGATAAAAGGTACCCCGGGGATAACAGGCTGATCTTCCCCAAGAGTCCATATCGACGGGATGGTTTGGCACCTCGATGTCGGCTCGTCGCATCCTGGGGCTGGAGTCGGTCCCAAGGGTTGGGCTGTTCGCCCATTAAAGCGGTACGCGAGCTGGGTTTAGAACGTCGTGAGACAGTTCGGTCCCTATCCGCTGTGCGCGTAGGAGTCTTGAGAAGGGCTGTCCCTAGTACGAGAGGACCGGGACGGACGAACCTCTGGTGTGCCAGTTGTCCTGCCAAGGGCATGGCTGGTTGGCTACGTTCGGAAAGGATAACCGCTGAAAGCATCTAAGCGGGAAGCCTGCTTCGAGATGAGGACTCCCACCCCCTTTGAGGGGTTAAGGCTCCCAGTAGACGACTGGGTTGATAGGCCAGATATGGAAGCCCGGCAACGGGTGGAGTTGACTGGTACTAATAGGCCGAGGGCTTGTCCTCAGTTGCTCGCGTCCACTGTGTAGGTTCTGAAGTAACGACCTGTGTTATTGCCGGGTTGGTTAACTTCATAGTGTTTCGGTGGTCATAGCGTTAGGGAAACGCCCGGTTACATTTCGAACCCGGAAGCTAAGCCTTTCAGCGCCGATGGTACTGCAGGGGGGACCCTGTGGGAGAGTAGGACGCCGCCGAACAATCATTGTGGGAAAGCCCCGCACCGTATGGTGCGGGGCTTTTCTGCGTTCCGGGTGCTTGCGGGGCGGACTGCATAGCCGGGTGTTGGTTTCCTCGCGGCGGCCGCTGCTGGCAGTCGACAGTCGAAGCCACCAGAACCAGGTATGTGCTCAACGGGCTTCTCTCGTGGCACGACATCACGGCTAACGGCTCAGAGCATTTGGTATTCAGCTCGATCGACAGCTGGTGTGTGGCAGGCAGAACTCTGACTTCGAGAAGCCTGGCCCAGGTGTTGGAGGCTGCTGCTGGGTGACAGCTCTTGCCTGAGAGTGGATCTGTCATCGCCTGGGAGTTGGGACAGCGCCTCCCCGCGCGAGAGGAGCTTGTCTTAATGAGCAGGAGAGGCGGGGCGAGCGCGAGTCGTGTTCAGAGGCGGCCGGTGGCCTTCAGGGTGAGGTAGGCGTCGGCCAGGTCGGGGGCCAGATGGGCCGGGGTGGAGTCGATGACCGTGATGCCGTGGCGGCGGAGGCGGTCTGCGGTGTGGTGGCGAGCGGCGCGGGCCTGTTCGGCGGCTGCCGCTGCGTAGACGGCCTGGGGTGTGTGCCGGCCGTTGGACATGTCCTCGATGCGGGGGTCGGCCACGGCCGCGACGATGAGTTCGTTGCGTTGGGTGAGGCCAGGGAGGACGGGCAGGAGAGCCTCCTCCACGGGTGCTGCGTCCAGGCCGGTGAAGAGCACGATGAGGGACCGGCGCGAGGTGTGGCGGTGGATGGTGGCGGCCAGCCCGCGAGCGTCGGCCTCGACCAGTTCGGGCTCCAGGGGAGCCAGCGCATCCGTCAGTGCCGGGAGGAGGTCCCGTGCTGTGCGGCCCTGTACGGCGGCGCGCACCCGGCGGTCGTAGGCGAGCAGGTCCACGCGGTCGCCGGCGCGGGCGGCGAGGGCGCCGAGCAGCAGGGCGGCGTCCATGGAAGCGTCGAGGCGGGGGATGTCACCGACTCGACCGGCCGAGGTGCGGCCGGTCTCCAGGACGAGCAGGATGCGGCGGTCGCGTTCGGGGCGCCAGGTGCGGACCGCGAGGTGCTGGCGGCGGGCCGTGGCGCGCCAGTCGATGGAGCGGGTGTCGTCGCCGTGGGTGTAGTCGCGGAGGCTGTCGAACTCGGTGCCCTCACCGCGGGTCAGGATGCTGGTGCGGCCGTCGAGTTCGCGGAGCCGGGCGAGCTTGGCGGGGAGGTGCTTGCGGCTGGTGAAGGGCGGCAGGACACGCAGCGTCCAGGGGACGTGGTGGGTCCCCTGGCGGGCGGCCAGGCCGAGCGGGCCGTAGGAGCGGACCGTGACGCGGGCGGCGCGATGGTCGCCGCGGCGGGTGGGGTGCAGCGAGGTGGTGAGGCGCCGGCGTTCTGCGGCGGGAACGCGCACGGTGTGCCGGGACGCGGGGATGTCCGTGCCGGGCTGGAAGGAGCTTGGGGGCCAGGCGTCGCGGATCTGTGCGTGCAGGGTGCGGCGGCTCGGGTTGGCGACGGTGAGGTGTGTGTGGGCCTCGCCCATGAGTCGAACGGTTGTGTCACCGGTTCGGGTGAAATGGAGCTTTCGCACTGGCGCGGCAAGCGCGAGATCGCACAAGATTGCTATCAGCAAGGCGAGTTGGACGACGAGGATGCCGAGCCAGCTGGGCAGCACGAAGCCGACGAAGAGGGCTCCGCATGCGGAGACGAGGGCGGTGCGTCCGGTGAGGGCCACGGTGTCCGTCTCAGCGGGGGACGGGGAGATGTGCGAGTACGGCGTTGATCACGGAGTCTGCGGTGACTCCTTCCATCTCCGCCTCGGGGCGGAGATGCACGCGATGTCGGAGCGTGGGAAGGGCGAGGGCCTTCACATCGTCGGGGGTGACATAGTCGCGGCCGGTGAGCCAGGCCCAGGCTCGTGACGTGGACAGCAGGGCGGTGGCACCTCGGGGGGAGACACCGAGGGAGAGCGAGGGGGATTCGCGGGTGGCACGGCAGATATCGACGATATAGCCGGTGACTTCGGGGGAGACAGCGGTCTTGGCGACCGCGTCCCGGGCAGCATCGAGGTCGGCGGCGGAGGCGACGGGACGCAGGCCTGCGGCGCCGAGGTCGCGGGGGCTGAATCCGGCCGCGTGGCGCGTGAGGATGTCTATCTCGTCATGACGGGCGGGGAGGGGCACCGTCAGCTTCAGGAGGAACCGGTCGAGCTGGGCCTCGGGGAGAGGGTAAGTGCCCTCGTATTCCACGGGGTTCTGTGTGGCGGCCACCAGGAACGGCTCGGGGAGCGGGCGGGGTGTGCCGTCGACGGTTACCTGGCGCTCTTCCATCGCTTCGAGCAGGGACGCCTGGGTCTTGGGGGGCGTGCGGTTGATCTCGTCCGCGAGCAGCAGGTTGGTGAAGACGGGGCCCGGTTGGAACGAGAATTCCGCGTTGCGCGAGTCGTAGACCAGTGAACCTGTGACGTCGCTCGGCATCAGGTCAGGCGTGAACTGGACGCGCTTGGTGTCGAGTTCGAGGGCGGTCGACAGCGCGCGTACGAGCAGGGTCTTGGCGACGCCGGGGGCGCCTTCCAGAAGGACATGACCGCGGCAGAGGAGTGCGACGACCAGGCCGGTGACGGCGGGGTCCTGGCCTACGACGGCCTTGGCTATCTCGGTGCGCAGGTCCTCGAGGGAGGCTCGGGCGCTGTCAGCGGTCGGGGTGCTCACGGGAAGCGTGCCTCTCTTGGGAAACGATCGAGGATTCGAGTGCGTCGAGTTGGTCGGCCAGGTGCACCAGGGCCTTGTCGTCCGTGGGAGCCGGGCCGAAGAGCAGGGCATGGAGGTCTGTTCCTGCACCGGGAGAGTCCGCGACCCGGGCGTGGAGGGCGGGGAGGAAGACATCGGGGGTGTGGGCGTGCACGGGGGGCACGCCGAGGAGAGGGGCGATGCGTGTGCGGGCCGCGGAGCGCAGTACGTCGGACGCCCGGTCGCGGGCAGCGGCCTGTTCGTAGAGACGCGCGTGGCCCTCGGTGGTCTCGGTGGCCGGGACGGTGACGGGGAGCTTCTCCGGTACCAGGGGGCCGAGACGGCGGGCGCGCCACACCGTTGCGCACAGGGCGGCGAAGGTGAGTTGGAGCAGGCCCCAGCGCCAGCCGGAGGGGATGAGTTCGAAGAAGCTGCGTTGGTCGTCCCGGGCGGACGACGGGTCGCTCAGGGACGGGAGGTACCAGACCAGATGCTTGTGTGTACCGAGGAGTTGAAGGGCCAGGGAGGCGTTGCCGTCTTCGGCGAGGCGCTGGTTGTAGAGGAGGTCGGGGGAGCCGAGCAGTACGGTGTCGCGGCCGGTGCGGGGGGCCGGCAGGCGCAGCAGGGTCGGTTGGCCGCCGCTCGGGTAGCAGCGGTCGGCGTCGCCGGATGCCGCGAAGCGGACGCCACCCAGGAGGGCGTTGCCCGCGCGGCGAGCCTCCGGCAGCGAACAGGCCGGTTGGCGTGTCGAGTTGGCGGACGAGGACTCCGCACGGACGCCGGGAGCAAAGGTATCCAGGGCGGAGGAACCGGGGCCAAGCAGGACGGTGCGGCCGGGGGTGTGCGCGGTCGCGGTGTGCAGGCCGGTCAGCTGGGCATCCGTCAGCACGTCGGGGTCGGTGACCAGCAGTGTGGTGTGCGGGCCCGCTGCCGCGGCGGCTCCCTCGGCCGTGGTCACGACGTGGGTGGAGACGCCGCGGGAGGTCAGGAGTCGGGCGAGGGCCGCGCTGCCGGTCCGGTCCGTGGACCGGGGGTCGAGCCGGCCGTACTGCTCGCCGGACTGGAGGGCTGCGAGGACCACGCCGCTGACGACGAGCAGGAGAAGTGCGAGCAGCGGTCCGCGCGACCGGAGCCACAGGCCACGACGGGCCGGGGAGAGCGCGGGGGTTTCCGGGGCGGCCGTGGTCATCCGCGGCTCCCGGTCGGGGTGGTCGGAGCGGTGGTCAGGTCGGGTCTGGCGTGCTGGAGATCGGTGTCGAGGTCGGCCAGGAGGGTGTATGCCCGTTCGGTGCCGGGGCGGCCGCCGTATGTGACGTCGTCGAAGGCGCGGGCCGCCGTGCGCAGCCGGTCGGCGTGTGCGGGCAGCGTCCGGCCGGCCTCGGTGGCGGCTTCGTCAGCGGTACGGCCGGGTCCGGGGGTGAGCAGAGCGCGTTCTTCGAGGGCGAGGACGAGGGCGCGCATCCGGTCCTGGATCGCCTCGCTCCAACGGCCCTCCGCGGCATGGCGGGCAGCGGCCGCGCGGTGTTCGGCGGCGGTGCGGGGGATGTCGGCGAAGAGTGCGCCGCCGGTGGTCGGAGTGCGGCGCACCGCACCGAGCCGCAGTCGGAGGGCGACGATCAGCAGCAGGACGAACGCGGCGATGGTGAGGAGCCCGATCCAGCCGCCGGGAGTGGTGCCGGCGGCCGTGCGGAAGAGCGCGTCGATGTGGTCCCACAGCCAATCCAGTGCGCGCTGGACCGGGTTGGGGTCGTGCTGGTGGTACCGGGGGTCGGACAGTTCACGTTCGGCCGCCTCGCGGGCGGGGACGCGTGGAGTCCGCACCGGTATGTCGTCGTCGGGGCGCGCGATGAGTCGTTCGTGCGCAGCCAGGATCCCCCCGGAGATCACCGCATCAACTTCCCGGAGTGGTGTCGTCGGGGCGCCGGCCAGGACTGTCGGCGGGCGGGGGAGTGCTGCCCGTGGACGTGGGGGTGGGATCCGAGTGGGCGGTGTCCGTGTGGGCGGCGCCCGCTTCGGCGGCCTGCGCGTCGGTGTCTGCGGGTGCGTCAGCGACGGCTGCGGCGGGAGCTGTCGGCGCCTCGTCGGGGGCGGGAGCCGGGGTGGCGGCCGGGGGGTAGGCGCCGTAGCCGGGGAGGCCGGCGGCGCGGGCGAGTTCGAGATCGAGCGCCTCGCGGCGGATGCGCTGGTCCATGTAGAGGAGCGCGGTGACGCCGGCCGTGACCGGGAAGGTGATGGTGGAGCTGATGACGGCGCCGACGCCCAGCACGATCAGGAACGACCAGCTGGTGTTGCTGGTGCCGTTCGCCCAGTTCATGAGGCTCTCGCCGCCGACGACGAAGGCGAGGAGGGTGGCCGGGATCTGGATGATGAACTCGACCACGCCGACGAGGACATAGGCGAGAAGCTGTGCGCCCAGCACACGCCACCAGGCGCCCCGTACGAGCTTCGCCGAGCGGCGCATCGCGGCGATGACGCCCTGCTTCTCCAGCATCAGCGCGGGGGAGGCGAGGCTGTAGCGGACCCACAGCCAGAGGCTCACGGCACAGGCGGCCAGTCCGCCGAAGAGCATGAGGAGCAGGCCCGCGTCGAGCGGACCGGTGGCGGTCAGGATGATGCCGGGGGTCACGCCGATCGTGAGGACGGCGGTGATGAGCAGCGGAAGCAGCACGAGCAGGCCGAGCAGCCGCGGAAGTTGGGGACGCGCGTCGCGCCAGGCTTCCCCGGCGGTGACCGAACGGCCCAGGACGGCACGGCTCACGACCATGGTGAGCATGCCGGTGGCGATGATCGTGGCGAGCAGTCCGATCGCCGCGGTGATCCCGGTGCTGGCCAGGGTATTGCCGAGTTGGCGCATGGTCTCGCGCAGGGGCGGGGCGTTGTCGCCCGCCGGGCCCGCGGTGCGGCCGACGTTGCGGAGGAAGCCGGTGACGAGGGTGATGGCGGTCTGCGAGACGACCGCGACGATCAGCGATATGCCAAGGACGGTGCGCCAGTGCGCGCGCATGGTGGCGACCGCGCCGTCGAGGATTTCGCCGATGGCGAGCGGGCGCAGGGGAATGACACCGGGCTTGGCGGCCTGCGGCCCGGTGGCCCAGGCGCCGCCCCAAGGGGGTTGGCCGGGCTGGGGCGGACCGCCCCAGCCGGGTACGCCGCCGGACGATGCCGCGCGGGTGCGGTCACCGGACGTGCCCGGGCCGCTCCTGCCGTGCGGGCCGCCCTGGCCGGGAATTCCGGCGGGGGCCGACCACTGTCCGGCAGGCGGCTGTTCCTTGGACCAGTTCGGCGGGGACGGCTGCTCGACGGCGCCGGTGCGGACGTCCTGGTCCTGGGTGGGCTGCTCCTGTGTGCCGCGGCCCGGCTCGTCGGAGGAGGGACTGGATCCGGGCGAGGCCCAGCCCGGAGAGTTGTTCATCGTCGCTCCTTCATGCCGCCCGTCCGCCGCAGCGGCCGGGGTCCGGGGTCCGCGGTGGCAGTCATCGTGTCATGGCACCGGGCGTGGTGTACCGGCGCCCGGAGTGCGAGAGAACCTTCTGTTCGAGGGGCGGTCGGCGGCAGACTGAGGGGATGGGCGATCAGTACGAGGTATCCGAGAAGGGCGCCGGGGCGCTCACCATTCCGTCATTGCGCTGGGAGGAGCCGCCCGAGGGGCCCGTATTGGTCCTCCTCGACCAGACCCGGCTGCCCGCTGAGGAGGTCGAGCTGGTCTGCACGGACGTGCCGGCGCTGGTGCAGGCCATCCGCACGCTGGCCGTGCGGGGGGCGCCGCTGCTGGGCATCGCGGGCGCGTACGGCGTGGCACTGGCCGCGGCGCGGGGCTTCGACGTGGAAGAGGCGGTCGAGGTGCTGGCCCAGGCCCGGCCCACCGCGGTCAATCTGGCCTACGGGGTACGGCGGGCGGCGGCCGCGTACCGTGCCGCGGCGGCCGGCGGGTCCGGTGCCCAGGCGGCCGCGGCGGCGCTGGCCGAGGCCCGGGCCGTGCACACGGAGGACATCGAGGCCAGCGCACGGATGGCGGAGCACGGGCTGGGGCTGCTGGGCGAGCTGCTGCCAGGGGGCGGTCACCGGATCCTCACGCACTGCAATACCGGGGCGCTGGTGTCCGGGGGGGAGGGCACCGCCCTGGCGGTGGTGCTGGCGGCACACCGGGCCGGCGAGCTGCGCAGGCTCTGGGTGGACGAGACCCGTCCGCTGCTTCAGGGGGCGCGGCTGACCGCCTACGAGGCGGCGCGGGCGGGGATGGCGTACACGGTGCTCTCGGACGGCGCGGCGGGCTCGCTGTTCGCCGCGGGCGAGGTGGACGCCGTGCTGATAGGCGCGGACCGGATCGCAGCGGACGGCTCGGTCGCCAACAAGGTGGGCAGCTACCCACTGGCCGTGCTGGCGCGCTACCACCACGTTCCGTTCGTGGTCGTGGCGCCGATCAGCACCGTGGATCCGGACACCGCGGAGGGGGCGGACATCGAAGTGGAGCAGCGTCCGGCGCAGGAAGTGACGGAGTTCTCGTTGCCCTCCGTACAGGGCGCCGGGGCGGGGTCGGGAGCGGGTATACCGGTGGCTCCTTTGGGCGCACAGGCCTACAACCCGGCCTTCGACGTCACTCCGCCGGAGCTGGTGACGGCGATCGTCACGGAGGCCGGAGTGGTGTCTCCGGTGACCCCGGAGAGGCTGGCAGAGGTGTGTTCCACGTCACGATGGAGTAAGTCACGATCAGGTAATGGGATGATGGCCGAATGAAGGGACGCGTCCTGGTCGTCGACGACGACACCGCACTGGCAGAGATGCTCGGCATCGTGCTGCGTGGCGAAGGTTTTGAGCCGTCGTTCGTGTCGGACGGTGACAAGGCTCTTGCGGCCTTCCGCGAGACCAAGCCCGATCTTGTGCTGCTCGACCTGATGCTGCCGGGGCGGGACGGCATCGAGGTGTGCCGGCTGATCCGCGCCGAGTCCGGTGTCCCGATCGTCATGCTGACCGCCAAGAGCGACACGGTCGACGTGGTCGTCGGGCTCGAATCGGGTGCGGACGACTACATCGTCAAGCCGTTCAAGCCCAAGGAGCTAGTGGCCCGGATCCGGGCGCGGCTGCGGCGTTCGGAGGAGCCGGCGCCCGAGCAGCTCGCCATCGGTGACCTGGTCATCGACGTGGCGGGCCACTCGGTGAAGCGGGGCGGCCAGTCGATCGCGCTGACCCCGCTGGAGTTCGATCTGCTGGTGGCGCTGGCGCGCAAGCCGTGGCAGGTGTTCACGCGTGAGGTGCTGCTCGAGCAGGTCTGGGGCTACCGCCATGCCGCCGACACCCGGCTGGTCAACGTCCATGTGCAGCGGCTGCGCTCCAAGGTCGAGCGGGACCCGGAGCGGCCGGAGATCGTGGTGACCGTGCGCGGCGTCGGCTACAAGGCCGGGCCCAGCTGACATGACCCGGGACGGTTCGACCCCGGAAGGCAAGCGGGGGCGCACCGTCGACCCGGCGGGCGATATGTCCTTTTCGGGCAAATTGGTGGCCCGTTTGCTGCGCGGTGGGCAGTTGCTGCCCGACGGCGCGGTGAGCGGCCCCGTCCATCCCCTGCTGCGGCTCTTCAGCCGCTGGGTGCGGCGGCCCCTGCTGCCCGCCCTGCGGCTGTGGCGGCGCAATATCCAGCTGCGCGTGGTGGCGACCACGCTTCTGATGTCGCTCGCCGTGGTGCTGCTGCTCGGTGTGGTGGTCGTCGGCCAGGTCCGTAACGGCCTGCTCACGGCCAAGGCCCAGGCCGCGCAGAGCCAGGCCGTGGGCGGTTTCAGCGTCGCCCAGAAGATGGCCGACGGCGCCGACGACACCCGGCCCGACGACGTCGCCCGTACCGGCAACCGCAGTACCCAGGACTCCGCGACCTGGCTGACCGGCCTGGTCGAGCAGCTCGCCAGTGGCGGGCAGGGCGTCTTCTCCGTCGTGGCGCTCAGCTCCGACTCCGACGAACCGTTCGGCGACTCCAGCCCCGGTACCCGCGGCCCGCGCGCCTCCGGCGACGTCGACCCGGAGCGGAGCGTGCCCGCCGAGCTGCGGCGGAAGCTGGACACCAAGTCCGGGACGTTCCGCCAGTACACCCAGATCAAGCGGATCGGGTCGGACGACGGGGTGCCGGCGCTGATCATCGGCAAGCGGCTGAACGACGTCAACAGCAACCAGTACCAGCTCTACTACCTCTTCCCGTTCAGCCAGGAGGAGGAGTCGCTCAAGCTCGTGACGGGCACCCTCGCGACGGCCGGGGTCTTCGTCGTGATCCTGCTCGGGGCGATCGCCTGGCTGGTGGTGCGGCAGGTCGTCACGCCCGTCCGGATGGCCGCCGGGATCTCCGAGCGGCTGGCCGCCGGCCTCCTCCAGGAGCGCATGAAGGTCACCGGCGAGGACGACATCGCCCGCCTCGGGGAATCCTTCAACAAGATGGCGCAGAACCTCCAGGTCAAGATCCAGCAGCTGGAGGAGCTGTCCCGGATGCAGCGCCGCTTCGTCTCCGACGTCTCGCACGAGCTGCGGACGCCGCTGACGACCGTGCGGATGGCGGCCGACGTGATCCATGACGCGCGCGACGAGTTCGACCCGGCCACCGCGCGCTCCGCCGAGCTGCTGCGCGGCCAGCTGGACCGCTTCGAATCGCTGCTCGCGGAGCTGCTGGAGATCAGCCGTTTCGACGCCGGTGCGGCCGCGCTGGAGGCCGAGCCGATCGACCTGCGCGACGTGGTGCACCGCGTCATCGAGGGCGCCGAGCCGCTCGCCGACGCCAAGGGCACCCGCATCGTGGTGCGCGGCGCCGAGCAGCCCGTCATCGCCGAGGCCGACCCCCGCCGGGTGGAGCGGGTGCTGCGCAACCTCGTGGTCAACGCCGTCGAGCACGGAGAGGGCCGTGACGTGGTGGTGCGGCTGGCGTCCGCGGGCGACGGCAGCGGCGGCGCGGTCGCCATCGCGGTGCGTGACTACGGGGTCGGCCTCAAGCCCGGCGAGGCCACTCGAGTCTTCAACCGCTTCTGGCGCGCGGACCCGGCCCGGGCCCGTACCACCGGCGGTACGGGGCTCGGCCTGTCCATCGCCGTCGAGGACGCCCGGTTGCACGGCGGCTGGCTGCAGGCCTGGGGCGAGCCCGGCGGCGGCTCGCAATTCCGGCTGACGCTGCCGCGCACGGCCGGCGAGACCCTGCGCGGGTCCCCGATACCCCTGGAGCCGGAGGACTCACGCCGGCACCGCGGACTGGACGAGAACGGCCGGCCGCGCGCGGGGGTGGACCGCAAGCCGTCCACGATCCCGGCGCAGCCGCGTGCCGTGGAGGCCGAGGGCGCGCTCGGCGGTGTCCGGGAGCCGCAGGTGGCCGGGGCCCCGGCGGCCGGTCCGGCGGCGCTGCCCGGCAGCGGCGCCCGTGTGGTGCCGCAGAGCGGGGGCGCGCGGAGCGAGGCCGCAGCGCGCGACGAGGAAGCGCACATCGATGAGCCGCCCCACGAGGACGGGGCCGGGCAGGAAGCCGGACGGGGCGTGGAGCGGGAAGGCGGGCTGCGTGGGAACTGAGCACGGGGAGGGCACCGGAGAGTCCCGTATGTCTGCCCGCCGGGGAGCCCGGCGGGCGCGGAAGGCCGTGCTGCTCGGCTGTGCGGCGGCGCTGCTGGCCGGGTGTGCGTCGATGCCGGACAGCGGGGACGTCACCGCTGTCGACCAGTCACCGCGCTCCGAAGGGGAGTCGCAGGTACGGGTCTACGGCGTGCCACCGCAGGACGGTGCCCAGCCGACCAACATCGTGCGCAGCTTCCTCGACGCGACGACCAGCGACGAGGCGGATTTCCGTACGGCCACGCAGTATCTGGCGAAGTCGGCGAAGCGGACCTGGCGGCCGTTCCGGGTGACCGATGTGCTCCAGGAGCGTCCGAAGCCCGAGCCGAAGCCGCAGTCGAACCGCGAGGACGCCAACGGCTACACGGTCACCCTCTCCGGCAGCCAGGTGGCGGCCGTGGACGACAACCACGCCTACACCCCGGAGGAGAAGCCGTACCGCCGGACGATTCACCTCGTCAAGGAGAACGGGCAGTGGCGCATCGACCGGTTGCCCGACGGGCTGGTGCTCGGCCTGTCCGACTTCCAGCGCATCTACCGCTCCGTCAACAAGTACTACTTCGCGTCCTACAAGTCGGAGGCACAGGAGCCGAAGGCGAGCCGCAATGTGCTGGTCGCGGATCCGGTCTACCTGCGGCAGCGGATAAAGCCGATCACGGCCAGCGTGGCGGCGCTGCTGTCGGGGCCCACCGACTGGCTGAACCAGGTGACGTCCTCGGCGTTCCCGCCCGGGACCCGACTCTCCGCCCACGATCTGGCGCTGGACGACTCCAATGCCTTGCGGGTCAAGCTCAGCAAGCAGGCGGCCAGCGCCGGTTCCGCGCAGTGCAAGCGGATGGCGGCGCAACTCTTCTTCACCGTCCAGGACATGACGCGGGCTTCGAAGATCAGTGAGGTGGAGCTCCAGGACAGCGACGGCAACGCGCTCTGTGCGCTGTCCCAGGAGCAGGCCGACCGCGATTTCGCCCCGTCCCCGGACGCCGGGCGCTCCGGCAAGGAGTACTTCATCGACGCCGACCACAAGGTCGTCGCCATGTCGGACTCCGCGACCGAACCGACGCCGGTCCGCGGTCCGTTCGGCACCGGTCACACCCCGCTGCGCTCGGTCGCCATCTCGCGCGCGGAGACCACCGCGGCCGGTGTGTCCGACGACGGCCGGTCCCTGTACGTGGCCGGCATGGAGGACGGGCTCGCCCGCAGCGGTCCACTCCTGACCAGTACCGGCTCGGCCAAGGACCCCGACGCGGGGCTCACCGCGCCGAGCTGGGACGGGCTGGGCGATCTGTGGATCGCCGACCGCAATGCGCACGGCTCACGGCTGCTGCGGATCCGCGAGGGCAAGAGCGACCCCGAAAGGGTGGCGGTGCCCGGCCTGGACGGGCGGCGGATCAAGGCGATCAAGGTGGCCGCGGACGGCATCCGGATCGCGGTCCTGGTGGAGGACAAGGGGCGTACGACGCTCCAGCTCGGTCGGGTCGAACGGGGCGGTACCGCCCTGCACCCGAAGCTCACGGTGCAGGAACTGCGGCCGATCGCGCCGCAGTTGGAGGACGTGGTCGCCGCGTCCTGGGCGGGCGGCAGCCGGCTGGTGGTCGTCGGGCGGGAGTCCGGCGGGGTCCAGCAGATGCAGTTCATGGAGACCGACGGCTCGGCGTCCAACGCGCAGACCCTGCCCGGCGTCAATGGCGTCAAGGCGGTGGCCGCCTCCGAGGACGAGACCAGACCGCTGATCGCGGACGCGACGGAGGGGATAGTGCGGCTGCCTCCGGACGCGAACTGGAAGACCGTGGCGAAGGACGGGACGGCGCCGGTCTATCCCGGATGACCGGATGGCCGCAGGTGACCGGGCGGCCGGGTGGCCGGCGGCCGGGACGGCGCGGGCGCCGGCCCGTCGGTGCGCCGGGCAGGTCGCGGGTCCGGTCGGCCCGTGGTGCCGGTAGCCGGACGGTCGCCCTTCCGGCCGGCCGCGCTCTCGCCCGAACGGCCCATCCGTCGCGCCGCCGGCGAGGTTATCCACAGGGGTGGTGACCGAGCGTGTTCGGCGGGACAGTGGAGTCATGCGAGAGGTATGGCGCGAACTGGCCGGTCTGGTGCTGCCGGTCGACTGTGCGGGGTGCGGCCGGCCCCGTACGGAGCTGTGCGCACGGTGCCGCCGGGCGCTGGCGCGGGACGGGCGCGGGGCGCGGCGGGTGCGGCCGTGGCCCGCACCGGCCGGTCTGCCCCGGGTGTGGGCGGGGGCGCCGTACGCCGACGAGGTGCGGGCGGTGCTGCTGGCGCACAAGGAGCGGGGCGCCCTGCCGCTGACCGGGCCGCTGGGGACGGTGCTGGCCGGGGCCGTGCGGGGGCTGTGGGCCGGTGGTGGACCCCTGCTGCTGGTGCCCGTGCCGTCGGCGCGAAGATCCGTGGCGGGCCGGGGGCACGATCCGGTGCGCAGGATCGCCCGGGCGGCGGCCGGTGAGCTGCGGCGGGCGGGGACGGCGGCCCGGGTGCTCGCGGTGCTGCGGCAGCGTCGCGCGGTGGCTGACCAGGCAGGACTCAGCGCCCGGCAGCGGCGGGCGAATGTCGCCGGTGCCCTGGAGGTGCCGGGCGCGGCCCGGAGGCTGCTGGCGGGCCCGCCAGTGGTGCTGGTGGACGACCTGGTGACCACGGGAGCCACGCTCGCGGAGGCCGCACGCGCGCTCGCCGCGGCCGGTGGCCGGGTGGTCGGAGCGGCGGTGGTGGCCGCGCCGGTGGGTGCCTTCGTAGCCGATGAGGCACCGCTCCGCGCCCTACCACAGGGCAGGTAATTGAGGAAGAAAAGACACTCAATTGGAGCCGGAGCCTCCGAGGGGGTGCCGACATGAGTCCGAGAGAGCTATGTTCGGTTGTGAGGACTTGGCGGACGTTTTGCCTTGGATGTCGCGATGAATGCGTTCAGGGATATTTTCGGCGACCCTGAAAACGGGGGAGTGGAGTGCGGGTCCTCGGGGGAGGAGGAGGTGAAAGTCGCCAAGTCCGAGGCTTCGGCAACCACCGGAGCCTGGTGCAAGAAGGAATCGCCCCGCTGGATGAGCGGTGCGATCCGGGAACGGAGTTCTGCGTGGACATCGTCGTCAAGGGCCGCAAGACCGAGGTGCCCGAGCGGTTCCGCAAGCACGTGGCCGAGAAGCTGAAGCTGGACAAAGTCCAGAAGCTCGACGCCAAGGTGATCAGCCTGGACGTCGAGGTGTCCAAGGAGCCCAACCCTCGGCAGGCCGACCGTTCCGACCGAGTGGAGATCACGCTCCGCTCCCGTGGCCCGGTGGTCCGGGCCGAGGCCGCCGCTGCCGATCCCTACGCGGCGCTGGATCTGGCAACCGCCAAACTCGAGGCGCGGCTGCGCAAGCAGCACGACAAGCGCTTCTCGCGCCGTGGCAACGGCCGCATTCCGGCCAGCGAGGTCGCCGTCAGCGTGCCCGACGCCGCGAGCCTGAACCCCAACGGTGAACTCGCCGCCGACGCGGAGCAGAAGGTGCCGACCACGAGGATGGGCTCGATCGACGTCCAGGGTGAAGGCCCCTTGATCGTCCGTGAGAAGACCCACTCGGCCGCGCCGATGGCGCTCGACCAAGCGCTCAACGAGATGGAGTTGGTCGGGCACGACTTCTACCTCTTCGTCGACGCCGACACCAAGCTGCCGAGTGTCGTCTACCGGCGGCACGCGTACGACTACGGCGTCATCCACCTGAACCCCGATCTGTTCGGGGAGGAGGAACCCGGCGGCGCAGGCGGCGCCCTGGGCGGCTGACCCCCCTCGCTCGGTGCCCCCGGCGCAGGCCGGGGGCACCATCGTGACCGGAGAGAGCAGGAGTTGAAGCCGTATAGTGTTCGTGCCGGCCAGGGAGTACGGGGACACGACATGGCGACATGCCGGGGAGACGATCGAATGACTTTGATCGGGCTGGCCGCAGGGGGCTGTTGTCAACCAGCCTTATTTCCAAGCTCCGGCCTGAGGGCCGAGTAGTTGACGGGGAGGATCGATGGGGGACAGTTTCGGGCCCGTGCGCGGCGACGCGGAGGACGACCACTGCGGTGCCGGAGGCGGGTACGAGGCCGACCGCATGAGCGTGGCGCGCAAGGAGCCGATCCGGGTCCTGGTCGTGGATGATCACGCACTCTTCCGGCGGGGCCTGGAGATCGTGCTGGCCCAGGAAGAGGACATCCAGGTCGTCGGCGAGGCGGGGGACGGTGCGGAGGCGGTCGACAAGGCCGCGGATCTGCTGCCCGACATCGTGCTGATGGACGTCCGGATGCCCAAGCGCGGCGGGATCGAGGCCTGCACCTCCATCAAGGAGGTCGCCCCCAGCGCAAAGATCATCATGCTGACGATCAGCGATGAAGAGGCCGACCTCTACGACGCGATCAAGGCCGGTGCCACCGGCTACCTCCTCAAGGAGATCTCCACCGATGAGGTGGCGACCGCGATCCGTGCCGTCGCGGACGGCCAGTCGCAGATCAGCCCGTCGATGGCGTCCAAGCTCCTGACGGAGTTCAAGTCGATGATCCAGCGCACGGACGAGCGCAGGCTGGTGCCCGCGCCCCGGCTCACCGACCGTGAGCTGGAGGTCCTCAAGCTCGTCGCCACGGGCATGAACAACCGCGACATCGCCAAGGAACTCTTCATCTCCGAGAACACGGTGAAGAACCACGTCCGCAACATCCTGGAGAAGCTGCAGCTGCACTCCCGGATGGAAGCGGTGGTGTACGCGATGCGGGAGAAGATCCTCGAGATCCGGTGAGATCCGGCGAGAGCGGTGAGATCCCGCGAGAGCGGTGAGATCCGGTGAGTCGTCCGGCCGGTGCGTGAACGGTCGGCCGGGCCGGGGGCCGGTCCCCCCATATATGCCGTCCGGCGTCCGGCTAGTCGGTGGTGTGGTCGCTCGTGTGGGTGAGTTCCGCGAGCAGCGCGGCGGCCTGCTCGGGGTCGTCGCAGCGGTCCACGCGCACGGCGTCACAGCCGACCCAGCGTGCGGCCTCCCACAGGGCCCGGGCCATGGGGGCGGCGGCCTTGGCGTCCTGCATCGACACCTGGCGCGCGACGAGGGTGCTGCCCTCCCGGGCCGGATCCACCCGCCCGACCAGGCGGCCGCCGGCCAGCAGGGGCATCGCGAAATAGCCGTGTATCCGCTGGGGGCGGGGGACGTAGGCCTCCAGGCGGTGGGTGAAGCCGAAGATCCGCTCGGTGCGCGGGCGGTCCCAGATCAGGGAGTCGAACGGCGAGAGCAGGGTCGTGCGGTGCCGGCCGCGGGGCGGGGCGGCGAGCGCGGCGGGGTCGGCCCAGGCGGGCCTTCCCCAGCCCTCGACCTCGACCGGGACCAGACCGGAGTCCGCGACCACGGCATCGACCTGCTCGCCCTTGAGGCGGTGGTAGTCCGCCAGGTCGGCGCGGGTGGCCACGCCCATGGCGGCCCCTGCCTGGGCGACCAGGCGGCGCAGGCACTCGGCGTCGTCCAGATCGTCGTGCAGCAGGGTGTCCGGGACGGCGCGCTCGGCGAGGTCGTAGACCCGCTTCCAGGCACGGCGCTGGGTGCAGACCACCTCGCCGGTGTCGAGCAGCCACTCCACCGCGATCTTGGTCTCGGACCAGTCCCACCACTCGCCGCCGTTGCGCCCGCCGCCCAGCTCGGAGGTGGTCAGCGGGCCGTCCGCGCGGAGCCGGTCCAGTACGGCGGCGCAGGAGCGCGCGGAGTCCTCCATGACGTGCCAGCGGTGGCCCTTGGCGCGCCGGGCGCGGCGGCGGAAGGCGAAGTGCGGCCACTCCTCGATGGGCAGGATGCAGGCGGCGTGCGACCAGTATTCGAAGCTGTGGGTGTCGCTCCAGTAGGCGGCCTCGACGGCGGGGCGGCTGACCGGGCCGAGCCGGGCGTAGGGCACCAGCTCATGGGAGCGGGCCAGCACCGAGATCGTGTCCAGCTGCACCGCGCCCAGCTGCCGCAGCACCCCGCGCACGCCCGCCCGGCGGTCCGGGGCACCGAGCAGACCCTGCGCCCGCAGCGCCAGGCGCCGGGCGTCGTCGCGGGAGAGCGTGGTCACGGGCGGAGGCAGCGGCTGGGTCTCGGCGGTCATGCGGCTCAGACTAGGGGCGGGCACTGACAACGGCCGCGGGTGAGGGAAGAACCGCTGGTCAGGGTGCCTTCTGGGCACCCGAGCCCCAGGTCCCCGAGCCCCAGGTCCCCGGCCCCGGAACGGGCCGTCGCGGGCGCCCCGGGCCGCGCTCCGGCTCCGTGCCGCCGGTCCCCCCCGGACCGCCCGGCCGGCGCTCAGCCGCAGTACGGCAGCTCACCAGTACGGCAGCTCACCCGGGGTACGGCAGATACGGCGTCGCGTCCGGACGCCCGGGCCCGGCCACCGCGGCCGCTCCCGGTTCCCCCGGCTCCCCGGGCAGATCGGACGGGAGCAGCGAGCCGATCCAGACGTCCCGGCGGATGCCCTCGCGCACCAGCTGGGCGCGCAGCGTGCCCTCCATCTGGAAGCCGAGGCTGCGGGCGACGGCCCGGGAGCCCTCGTTGCCGGCCTCCGCGTGCCATTCCAGGCGCTCCACCCCCAGGTCGCGGAAGGCCCAGCGCAGCATCGCGCGGGCCGCCTCGACCGTGTACCCCCGGCCGCGGTGCTCCCTGGTGGTCCAGTAACCCAGCTCGGCCTGGCGTTCGGGGGTGCGCAGCCGGGCGAGGCGTACCAGGCCCATCGCACCCACGAGCGAGCCGTCCGCCCGGGAGACGACGGCGAACTGGTACGTGGTGTCGTCGCGCCAGCCCTCGGGGACGACCGTGCCGGCGAACTGCTCGGCATCCTCGACGCCGTACGGTGAGGGGACGCTCGTCCAGCGCTGGATGTCGGGTTCCTGGCACGCGGCGTGCACCGCGGGAGCGTCGGCGGGCTCGAAGGGGCGCAGCACCAGGCGCTCGGTGGTGAGGGTGACGGGCTTCATGGCGTGAGTCTGTATGGCCGCGGAAAGCCTGACCAAGGGTTTTCGGTGTGATTACCGGCAACCGCCCGGCACCTTCTCGTGGCCTTGTGCGTTCACGGGAGGAGGGGATAGCGGGGGTTCGCTGCGGCGGACCTCCCGGCCCGGCTGCGTCCTCCTTTACGATGGCCGTTGCGGCGGGGCCTGCCCCCTTGGAAAAATGCCGCGCCCGCGCACTCGACCGTGCAGGCCCGACCGGCAAGGAGACCAGCCCAAGTGTCCGTCTTGACGAAGATCATGCGTGCAGGCGAAGGAAAGATCCTGCGCAAGCTGCACCGCATCGCGGGCCAGGTCAACTCCATCGAGGAGGACTTCGCGGCGCTCTCCGACGCGGAGCTGCGCGCCCTCACGGATGAGTACAAGGAGCGCTACGCCGACGGCGAGAGCCTCGACGATCTGCTGCCCGAGGCGTTCGCCACGGTCCGAGAGGCCGCCCGGCGGGTACTCGGCCAGCGTCCCTACGACGTCCAGCTGATGGGCGGCGCGGCCCTTCACATGGGGTACGTCGCCGAGATGAAGACCGGTGAGGGCAAGACCCTGGTCGGTACCCTCCCGACGTATCTCAACGCGCTGTCCGGCAAGGGCGTCCACCTGATCACGGTGAACGACTACCTGGCCGAGCGCGACTCGGAGATGATGGGCCGGATCCACAAATTCCTGGGCCTGACCGTCGGTTGCATCCTCGCCGACATGACGCCGGCCCAGCGCCGTGAGCAGTACAACTGCGACATCACCTACGGCACGAACAACGAGTTCGGCTTCGACTACCTGCGCGACAACATGGCCTGGTCGCAGGACGAACTCGTCCAGCGCGGCCACAACTTCGCGGTCGTCGACGAGGTCGACTCGATCCTCGTCGACGAGGCCCGTACGCCGCTGATCATCTCCGGCCCGGCCGACTCCGCCACCAAGTGGTACGGCGACTTCGCCAAGTTGGTGCGCCGTCTGAAGCGCGGCGAGGCCGCCAACCCGCAGCGCGGCATCGAGGAGACCGGCGACTACGACGTCGACGAGAAGAAGCGCACCGTCGGCATCCACGAGTCCGGTGTCAGCAAGGTCGAGGACTGGCTGGGCATCGACAATCTGTACGAGTCGGTGAACACCCCGCTCGTCGGGTACCTCAACAACGCCATCAAGGCCAAGGAGCTCTTCAAGAACGACAAGGACTACGTCGTCATCGACGGCGAAGTCATGATCGTCGATGAGCACACCGGCCGTATCCTCGCCGGCCGCCGCTACAACGAGGGCATGCACCAGGCCATCGAGGCGAAGGAGGGGGTGGAGATCAAGGACGAGAACCAGACGCTCGCCACGATCACCCTCCAGAACTTCTTCCGCCTCTACGACAAGCTCTCCGGCATGACCGGTACGGCCATGACCGAGGCCGCCGAGTTCCACCAGATCTACAAGCTCGGTGTCGTCCCGATCCCGACGAACCGCCCGATGGTCCGTATGGACCAGGCGGACCTGATCTACCGCACCGAGACCGCGAAGTTCGACGCCGTGGTCGAGGACATCGTCGACAAGCACGGCAAGGGCCAGCCGATCCTGGTCGGCACCACCTCGGTCGAGAAGTCCGAGTACCTCTCCCAGCAGCTCAACAAGCGCGGTGTCGCCCACGAGGTGCTCAACGCCAAGCAGCACGACCGTGAGGCGCCGATCATTGCCCAGGCCGGCCGCAAGGGCGCCGTGACGGTCGCCACGAACATGGCCGGCCGTGGTACCGACATCAAGCTCGGCGGCAACCCCGACGACCTCGCCGAGGCGGAGCTGCGCCAGCTGGGCCTGGACCCGGTCGAGCACGTCGAGGAGTGGGCGGCCGCGCTGCCCGCCGCCCTGGAGCGTGCCGAGGCCGCGGTCAAGGCGGAGTTCGAAGAGGTCAAGGAGCTCGGCGGGCTCTATGTGCTCGGCACCGAGCGGCACGAGTCGCGGCGGATCGACAACCAGCTGCGCGGCCGCTCCGGCCGTCAGGGCGACCCCGGCGAGTCGCGGTTCTACCTCTCCCTGGGCGATGACCTGATGCGACTGTTCAAGGCGCAGATGGTCGAGCGGGTGATGGCCATGGCCAACGTGCCCGACGACGTCCCGATCGAGAACAAGATGGTGACCCGGGCGATCGCCTCCGCGCAGTCGCAGGTCGAGCAGCAGAACTTCGAGACGCGGAAGAACGTCCTGAAGTACGACGAGGTGCTCAACCGGCAGCGCGAGGTCATCTACGGCGAGCGCCGCCGCGTCCTGGAGGGCGAGGACCTCCAGGACCAGATCAAGCACTTCATGGACGACACCATCGACGCCTACATCCAGGCGGAGACGGTCGAGGGCTTCGCCGAGGAGTGGGACCTCGACCGGCTGTGGGGCGCGTTCAAGCAGCTCTACCCGGTCAAGGTCACCGTCGAGGAGCTGGAGGACGAGGCCGGCGACCGCGCGGGCATCACCGCCGAGTTCATCGCCGACGCGATCAAGGACGATGTCCACGAGCAGTACGCCTCCCGTGAGGAGCAGCTCGGCTCGGACATCATGCGGGAGCTGGAGCGCCGGGTCGTGCTGTCCGTCCTGGACCGCAAGTGGCGTGAGCACCTCTACGAGATGGACTACCTCCAGGAGGGCATCGGCCTGCGGGCGATGGCCCAGAAGGACCCGCTGGTCGAGTACCAGCGCGAGGGCTTCGACATGTTCACCGCGATGATGGAGGGCATCAAGGAGGAGTCCGTCGGCTACCTGTTCAACCTGGAGGTCCAGGTCGAGCAGCAGGTCGAGGAGGTCCCGGTGGAGGAAGCGGCGCTCACCTCGCTGGACAAGGACCAGGACGCCGTGCCCGCCGGCGCGGGCCGCCCGGAGATCCACGCCAAGGGCCTGGAGGCGCCGCAGCGGCCGGACCGGCTGCACTTCTCCGCTCCCAAGGTCGACGGTGACGGCAGCGTCATCGAGGGCGACTTCATCAGCGACGAGGACGCCGGCCCGGCCCGCTCCGAGGCCGACGGCCTGACCCGCGCCGAGCGCCGCAAGGCCCAGAAGAGCGCGGGGCGCCGCCGCAAGAAGTGAGTCAGGAGCGGTGCGGCGGACCGGAGACGGGCCGCCGCACCGTGGAGCAGCACCGGGGCGCCCCGGCCGGAGATCGGCCGGGGCGCCTTCGTGTGCCCGGGGGGTGGACGTCACCGCGCGCCCGGCACGCCCTGCGCCGGGCCGATGTCGAGGGCGGCGCAGCGCCACCGCGCGTCGGCGCCCAGCTCCAGCCGGAAGGCCAGGGCCCGCAGCCGTTCGCCCGCCGCGATCCGGGCGAAGGCCTCGATGACGCCGCGGCACGGCCGGCACAGCCCGCAGTCGCGCACCGTGGGGACGGGGCCGGGCCCGCCCGGCACCGGGGCCGGCCGCAGCGGTGCCTGCGGGGCGAGCTCGGCCAGCCGGTCGTAGGCGGCGGGCAGCGCGTGCCCCAGCAGGGCGTGCACGGGGCGCTGACCGCTGAGGGCGAGCAGCAGCTGCTGGGCGAACCAGTGGTGCGGCCGGCTCTCCTGGGCCCGGCGCCGCGCCGCAGCGGTCGGCAGGGGGACGCCGGCCGCGGTGACCGGGGTGCCGGCGGCGGACCGGCGGCTCACCGCGGCGGCCAGGGCGGCGGGGCGTCCGGGGCCCCCGGGGCCGGACGTGGTGCGGGTGGGGCCGCGGCCGGCGGCGCCGGGACCGCGTCCGCCCGGGCCGGAGCCGCGGCCGGTGGCGCCCGGACCGCTGCCGGCGGGGCCCAGGGGCCGGCGGTCGGCGGGGGAGCGGCGCGGCCGGGGGACGCCCCGGGCCGTCCCGGAGGTGCCGCCGGAGCGTGGACGCGGGACCCGGTCGGCGTCGGCGCCGGCGGGCGGAGCGGGGACGGCGGGGCGCGCGATGCCGGTCCCGGTGGCACCCGCGGGCGGAGCCGCGCTTCCGGTGGCCCCGGGCGTGGGAGCGGTGGGTGGGGTGTGTGCCGCGCTGCTGTTCGTGCCGGTCATGCTGGTGATCGCCCCCGTGGTGCCGGGCCCGTGAATTACCGGGCGGTAGCTTTTGTGATGGGGATCTTCTATCGACGGGACCTCCGCGGCAGCAAGCCGCGACGAGGGCGGAGCGGACGGCGCACGGAGTTCACCCGTCCGTGGCGCGGGCCCACAACCAGGCCCCGGGAACGGGGTGGTGGACGGGCTCCGGACGGGCGGCGCGGGGGAGGCGGGGGCGGCACGATGGGGGACTCACGCCCGTATGCTGGCGAGATCATCCCGAGAGTCGAGTGAATCGAGCGGAAGCGGCTGCCATGCGCGTCTACGTCCCCCTGACCCTTTCCGGTCTCGCAGCGGCGCACAGGAACGGTGAGCTGGACCCCGGCTCCCTGGGCGCGTACGCCGTCACGCCCGCGCTGCGCGAGTGGTACGTCTCGGACGACATCGAGGAGCTGGAGTACGCGGCGCTCAACCGGGCCGCCCAGGCGTCGCTGCGGATGCTGGCCGGGCACCCCGCGGAGGCCCGGCGGCGGGTGGTGGTGGCCCTGGACGTGCCGGACGGCGCGGCCGTGGCGGATCCGGACCTGGGCCTGGAGCAGTCGTCGCTGGGCGAGGTGCGCCTCGCCGGGCCGGTGCCGCTCTCGAAGGCCGCGGCGGTGCATGTGGACGCCGCGGAGGCGGAGACGGACGTCGCGGCGGCCGCGGCGGCGCTCGGCGCGGCGGACCAGGGCGATGACGACGCGCAGTTCACGGTCGACGGCGCCGAGGACCACGACCTGATGTGGTTCGGGGTGCAGGAGATTCCCCACCTGCTCGGCTAGCGGGCCGTTTTCCACAGGCCCGGGCGATCTGTCGGCGGGTGCGGGTACTTTTTCCTCATGGGGAAGCGCACGGGGAAGGACCTGGGGAACGGCATGGGGAAGCACGCGACGCACATCGTCTGGGACTGGAACGGCACCCTGTTCCACGACATCGACGCCGTCATCGGGGCGACGAACTCCGCGTTCGCCGAGATCGGGATGGCGCCGATCACCCTGGAGACGTACCGCGAGCTGTACTGCGTGCCCGTGCCGCGGTTCTACGAGCGGCTGATGGGACGGCTGCCCACGGACGCGGAATGGCTGGTCATGGACGAGGCCTTCCACCGCCACTACAGCACCCACCGCCTGGGCTGCGAGCTCGCCGAGGGGGTGGACCTGCTCCTGGAGGGCTGGCAGTCGGCCGGGCGCAGTCAGTCGATCCTGAGCATGTACGGCCACGACGATCTGATACCGATCGTCCGCGGTTTCGGCATCGAGTCGCGGTTCGTGCGGGTGGACGGCCGGACCGGGCCGTCCGGCGGCTCGAAGAGCGCCCACATGGTGCGGCATCTGGCGGCCATGGAGCATGTCGAGCCGGCGCGCACGGTCGTGATCGGTGACGCCGTGGACGACGCGGTGGCCGCCCGGGACGCGGGTGCGCACGCGGTGCTCTACACGGGGGGTTCGCACAGCCGCGGGAGCCTGGAGACCGCCGGGGTGCCGGTGGTGGACACACTCGCCGAGGCCGTCGAGCTGGCCGGGGCGCTCGCCCTCTAGACGGTGTGACGTTGCGGACATGCTCCGGGGGATGTCCCAGGATCCGCTCCGGGGCCGGTATGCCCGTCCGGTCCTCCGGGCGGCCGTGTCCAGGCGCCGCCGCGGAGTGCGGCCGCCGGGAGTCCGGGCCGTAGGGCGGCACGCACACACCGCCTCGGCCGTGCGTTGTCCGGAAGGTCTAAGTTCACGCCAAGGTTTTGTACCTACCAGGCCCATGACGGCACCCGTGGGGGGAGCGATAGCCTTGCACCGTGATCAGCGCGATATTCCGCGGGGGCATCGAAGCCCCTGCCCTGCGCCCGGGACACGACCGTGACCGGGCGATCGCTGGTCGTTGCGGCCAACATTCCCTGTCGACTCCGTCAAAAGCAGTCGATGGCGACCCGGCCCTCACTCATCGCGGCATAGCGTCGACAGCGACGGAACACCTCGCGTCACGGCGGCGTTGTGCGGCTTCCATCACGTTCTTCCACAACGTCACGCAACGGCGCGCGACAGGAGCCAGAGGACATGCAGACCAAGCTGGACGAAGCCAAGACCGAGCTGCTCACCAGGGCCGCCCGGGTCGTTGAAAGCAGCCCGGCCGGGAGCAAGCACCCGGTACGGGGTCTCGACCCGGACGCTCTGGCGGGATACCTCCAGCGCTACTACCTGCACACCGCCCCCGAGGACCTCGCCGACCGCGACCCGGTCGACGTCTTCGGCGCCGCGCTCTCGCACTACCGCCTCGCGGAGGTGCGTCCTCAGGGCACCGCGAACGTCCGGGTGCACACCCCGACCGTCGAGGAGAACGGCTGGACCTGCAGCCACTCCGTCGTCGAGGTGGTCACCGACGACATGCCGTTCCTGGTCGACTCGGTCACCAACGAGCTCTCCCGGCAGGGGCGCGGCATCCATGTCGTGATCCACCCGCAGGTGATCGTCCGCCGCGATGTCACCGGCAAGCTCATCGAGGTCTTCGACTCCAACTGCGACGCCCACGGCCGCACCGGCAAGGGCAAGGCGACCGAGCTGCCGCACGACGCGGTGACCGAGTCCTGGATCCATGTCGAGATGGACCGCGAGACCGACCGCGAGGACCTCAAGCAGATCACCGCGGATCTGCTGCGGGTGCTGTCCGACGTCCGCGAGGCCGTCGAGGACTGGGAGAAGATGCGCGGCGCCGCCGGCCGGCTCGCCGACGAGCTGGGCACCGAGCCGACCGCCGACGATCTGCGCGACGAGGAGATCGAGGAGGCCCAGGAGCTGCTGCGCTGGCTGGCCGCCGATCACTTCACCTTCCTGGGATACCGCGAGTACGAGCTGTCCTCGGTCCCCGGTGAGGGCGACACCGAGGAGGACGTGCTGACCGCGGTGCCCGGTACGGGTCTCGGCATCCTGCGGGCCGACCCGCCGCACCGCGAGACCGCCGACGGCCACCCCGTCTCGCCGTCCTTCAACCGGCTGCCCGCCGACGCCCGCGCCAAGGCCCGTGAGCACAAGCTGCTGGTCCTGACCAAGGCCAACAGCCGCGCCACCGTGCACCGCCCCTCCTACCTCGACTACGTCGGCGTCAAGAAGTTCGACGCCAAGGGCAACGTCATCGGTGAGCGGCGCTTCCTGGGCCTGTTCTCCTCGGCCGCGTACACCGAGTCGGTGCGCCGGGTGCCGGTCATCCGCCGCAAGGTCGCCGAGGTGCTGGAGGGCGCGGGCTTCACCCCGAACAGCCACGACGGCCGCGACCTGCTCCAGATCCTGGAGACCTACCCGCGCGACGAGCTGTTCCAGACCCCGGTCGACGAGCTGCGCTCCATCGCCACCAGCGTGCTCTACCTCCAAGAGCGGCGCCGGCTGCGGCTCTACCTCCGCCAGGACGAGTACGGCCGCTACTACTCCGCGCTGGTCTACCTCCCGCGCGACCGCTACACCACCGGCGTGCGGCTGCGCCTGATCGACATCCTCAAGGAGGAGCTCGGCGGCACCAGCGTCGACTTCACCGCCTGGAACACCGAGTCGATCCTCTCCCGGCTGCACTTCGTGATCCGTGTCGAGCCCGGGGCCAGCCTGCCCGAGCTGACCGACGCCGACGCGGACCGCCTGGAGAGCCGGCTGGTGGAAGCCGCCCGCTCCTGGGCCGACGGCTTCGGCGAGGCGCTGACCGCCGAGGTCGGCGAGGAGCGCGCCGCCGAACTCCTGCGCCGCTACGGCCACGCCTTCCCCGAGGGCTACAAGGCCGACAACAGCCCGCGCAGCGCCGTCGCCGACCTCCAGCATCTGGAGAAGCTCACCGGTGAGCCGGGCAAGGACTTCGCGGTCAGCCTCTACGAGCCGGTCGACGCCGGCCCGGGCGAGCGCCGCTTCAAGATCTACCGCCGGGGCGAGCCGGTCTCGCTGTCCCGGGTGCTGCCCGGCCTGAACCGCCTGGGCGTCGAGGTCGTCGACGAGCGTCCGCACGAGCTGCGCTGCGCCGACTCCACCATCGCCTGGGTCTACGACTTCGGCCTGCGGATGCCCGAGCACGTCAAGGGCGACGACGCCCGCGAGCGCTTCCAGGACGCCTTCACGGCGGTGTGGACGGGCGCGGCCGAGAGCGACAACTTCAACACCCTGGTGCTGGAGGCCGGGCTCAACTGGCGCCAGGCGATGGTGCTGCGGGCCTACGCCAAGTACCTGCGGCAGGCCGGTTCGACCTTCAGCCAGACGTACATGGAGGACACCCTCTCCCACAACGTCCACACCACCCGGCTGCTGGTCTCCCTCTTCGAGGCGCGGATGTCCCCCGACCGGCAGCGGGCCGGCACGGAGCTGACCGATGCCCTGCTGGAGGAGCTGGACGCCGCGCTCGACCAGGTCGCCTCCCTGGACGAGGACCGGATCCTGCGGTCCTTCCTCACGGTGATCAAGGCGACGCTGCGCACCAACCACTACCAGAAGGACGGCCAGGGCCGGCCGCACGCCTATCTGTCCATGAAGCTGGACCCGCAGGCGATCCCCGACCTGCCGGCGCCCCGCCCGGCGTACGAGATCTGGGTGTACTCCCCGAAGATCGAGGGCGTCCACCTGCGGTTCGGCAAGGTCGCGCGCGGTGGTCTGCGCTGGTCGGACCGCCGGGAGGACTTCCGTACGGAGATCCTCGGCCTGGTCAAGGCGCAGATGGTCAAGAACACCGTCATCGTGCCGGTGGGCGCGAAGGGCGGCTTCGTCGGCAAGCAGCTGCCCGACCCGGCGCAGGACCGTGACGCGTGGCTGGCCGAGGGCATCGCCTGCTACAAGACCTTCATCTCCGGTCTGCTGGACATCACCGACAACCTCGTCGGCGGCGAGGTCGTCCACCCGCAGAACGTCGTCCGGCACGACGAGGACGACACCTACCTGGTCGTCGCCGCCGACAAGGGCACCGCGACGTTCTCCGACATCGCCAACGAGGTCGCCGAGTCCTACGGCTTCTGGCTCGGTGACGCCTTCGCCTCCGGCGGCAGCGCCGGCTACGACCACAAGGGCATGGGCATCACCGCCCGCGGCGCCTGGGAGTCGGTCAAGCGGCACTTCCGCGAGCTGGGCCACGACAGCCAGACCGAGGACTTCAGCACGGTCGGCGTCGGCGACATGTCCGGTGACGTCTTCGGCAACGGCATGCTGCTCAGCGAGCACATCCGGCTGGTCGCCGCCTTCGACCACCGGCACATCTTCATCGACCCCGACCCGGACGCGGCGTCCTCCTACGCCGAGCGCCGCCGGCTCTTCGAGCTGCCCCGTTCGTCCTGGGCGGACTACCGCACCGAGCTGCTGTCGCAGGGCGGCGGCATCCACCCCCGCTCCGCCAAGTCCATCCCGATCAACGCGCAGGTGCGGGCCGCGCTCGGCATCGAGGCCGGCATCAAGAAGATGACGCCCGCCGATCTGATGCAGGCGATCCTCAAGGCGCCGGTCGACCTGCTGTGGAACGGCGGCATCGGCACGTACGTGAAGTCCTCGGCGGAGACCGACGCCGATGTGGGCGACAAGTCCAACGACGCCATCCGCGTCAACGGCGAGGACCTGCGGGTCAAGGTCGTCGGCGAGGGCGGCAACCTGGGCCTGACCCAGCTGGGACGGATCGAGTTCGCCTCGACCGGCGGCAAGATCAACACCGATGCGATCGACAACAGCGCCGGTGTGGACACCTCCGACCACGAGGTGAACATCAAGATCCTGCTCAACGCCGTGGTGGCGGACGGCGATATGACGGTCAAGCAGCGCAACAAGCTGCTGGCCGAGATGACCGACGAGGTCGGCGCGCTGGTGCTGCGCAACAACTACGCGCAGAACACCGCGCTGGCGCTGGCCCTCGCCCAGTCCTCCAGCATGCTCAACGCCCAGCAGCGCTTCATGCGCCGCCTGGTGCGCGACGGCGATCTCGACCGGGCGCTGGAGTTCCTGCCCACCGACCGGCAGATCCGTGAGCGGCTGAACGCCGGGCGCGGGCTGACCCAGCCGGAGACGGCGGTGCTCCTGGCGTACACCAAGATCACCGTCGCCGAGTCGCTGATCCGGACCGGCCTGCCGGACGACCCGTATCTGCAGCGGCTGCTGCACGCCTACTTCCCCTCGGCGCTGCACGAGCGCTTCGCCGAGCAGGTCGACGGGCACGCGCTGCGCCGTGAGATCGTCACCACGGTCCTGGTCAACGACACCGTCAACACCGGCGGTACGAGCTTCCTGCACCGGATGCGGGAGGAGACCGGGGCCTCCCTCGAAGAGGTCGTGCGGGCGCAGACCGCGGCCCGGGCGATCTTCCAGCTGGCGCAGGTCTGGGACGACGTCGAGGCGCTCGACAATGTCGTCCCGGCCGATGTCCAGACCCGCATCCGGCTGCACTCGCGCCGGCTGGTCGAGCGCGGCACCCGCTGGCTGCTCAACAACCGCCCGCAGCCGCTGGAGCTGTCGGAGACCATCGACTTCTTCTCGGAGCGGGTCGCCGAAGTCTGGGAGGAGCTGCCCAAGCTGCTCCAGGGCACCGACCAGGGCTGGTACCAGACGATCCTGGACGAGCTGACCGCCGCGGGCGTGCCCGAGCCGCTGGCCGTCCAGGTGTCCGGGTTCTCCTCGGTCTTCCCGGCCCTGGACATCGTCGCCATCGCCGACCGCACCGGCAAGCAGCCGCTGGATGTCGCCGAGGTCTACTACGACCTGGGCGAGCGGCTGCGGATCAACCAGCTCCTCGACCGCATCCTGGAGCTGCCGCGCAACGACCGCTGGCAGTCCATGGCCCGTGCCTCGATCCGTGAGGACCTCTTCGCGGCCCATGCGGCGGTGACCGCCGATGTGCTGTCGGAGGGCAACGGCTCCTCGACGCCGGAGCAGCGGTTCAAGGCCTGGGAGCAGGCCAACGCGGCGATCCTGAGCCGGGCCCGGGCGACGCTGGAGGAGATCCACGGGTCGGAGGGGTTCGATCTGGCGAACCTGTCCGTGGCCATGCGGACCATGCGTACGCTGCTGCGCGCGCACAGCTGACCGGCGGCCGCCGCGCGCGGCCGGGGCCTGCGTGGAGCGCGCCCGAACACGCCTGAAGGGGCGCACCCGTTGCGGGTGCGCCCCTTCAGGCGTGGGGCGGGGCTACTTGCCCGTTTCCTTCTCGTACGCCTTGATGACCTCGTCGGTGGGGCCGTCCATGAGCAGTTCGCCGCGCTCCAGCCACAGGACGCGGTCGCAGGTGTCGCGGATGGACTTGTTGTTGTGGCTGACGAGGAAGACGGTGCCGGCTTCCTTGCGCAGTTCGCGGATGCGGGCCTCGGAGCGCTTTTGGAAGCTGCGGTCGCCGGTGGCCAGGGCCTCGTCGATCATCAGCACGTCGTGGTCCTTGGCGGCGGCGATGGAGAACCGCAGGCGGGCGGCCATGCCGGAGGAGTAGGTGCGCATCGGCAGGGAGATGAAGTCGCCCTTCTCGTTGATGCCGGAGAAGTCGACGATGCCGTCGTAGCGTTCGCGGACCTGTTCGCGGGACATGCCCATGGCCAGGCCGCCGAGCAGGACGTTCTTCTCGCCGGTCAGGTCGTTCATCAGGGCGGCGTTGACGCCCAGCAGGGAGGGCTGGCCGTGGGTGTAGACCTTGCCGCGCTCGGCGGGCAGCAGGCCGGCGACGGCCTTGAGCAGGGTGGACTTGCCCGAGCCGTTGGAGCCGATCAGGCCGATCGACTCGCCGCGGTAGGCGGTGAAGGACACGCCCTTGACGGCGTGCACCTCCCGCACGCCGTTGGAGGGCTTGCGGCGGATGATGCGGTTGAGCGCCGCGGTGGCGCTGCCCTTGCCCGCGCCCGTGCCGTAGACCCGGTAGACGATGTGCAGATCGTCCGTGATCACGGTGGGGATGCGGGCCTGGGCGGCCTCGGTCGGCTGGATGCCGGTCTTGTGCTCAGCCACGTCCGTACCGCTCCTCGGCCTTCCAGAAGTACACGAAGCCGGCCACACCGGAGAGCAGCGCCCAGCCGGCGGCGAACGCCCACACGTGCGGCGGCAGTTGCTTGTGCGTGAAGCTGTCGATCAGGGCGAAGCGCATCAGGTCGATGTAGACCGCGGCCGGGTTCCCGTTGAGCAGGATCACCACGATCTGCGGGAGGTGCTTGCTCTTGAGGATCACGCTGATGCTGAACATGACGCCGGAGGCGTACATCCAGGTCCGCATGATGAAGGGCATCAGCTGCGCCAGGTCCGGCGTCTTCGCCCCCAGCCGCGCCATCACCATCGCCAGGCCCGTGTTGAAGACGAACTGCAGCGTCAGCGCCGGGAACACCAGCAGCCACGACCAGGTCGGCGTCTGCCCGGCGAACAGCAGGATGACGCTCAGCACGGCCATGGAGTACAGCAGTTGCTGGAGCTGCGCCAGGCAGAACGAGATCGGCAGGCAGGCCCGCGGGAAGTGCAGCGCCCGCACCAGGCCGAGGTTGCCCGAGATCGCCCGCGTTCCGGTCATCACCGAGTTCTGCAGGAAGGTGAAGACGAAGACGCCGGTCACCAGGTACGGGATGTAGTCCGGCACGCCCTTCTTGGTGTTGATCAGCACGCCGAAGATCAAGTAGTAGACGACCGCGTTGAGCAGCGGGGTCAGTACCTGCCAGAACTGCCCGAGCTTGGCGGTGGTGTACATCGCGGTGAGCTTGGCGCTGGCGAACGAGGTGATGAAGTGCCGCCGCTGCCACAGCTGGCGGGTGTACTCCGGCAGCGAGGGGCGGACGCCGCTCACCGTGAGCCCGTGGGCTTCGGCCAGCGCGCGCAGCTCGGGGTCGGGGGCGGTGCCGGGAGCCGGCGCCCGGGAGGGCGTCGGTGCCGGGGGCGCGAGGGTCTGGGGCATCGGGGAGGCCGCTTTCGCTTGCGTACGGGGCGGTGGAACGAGAACGGAGTGACCTACGACGGAACGGGTCCGTATCGTCGCGACGCTGACACTAAAGGGTGCTCACGTCGAAACGCAACCGTAGCGTCGTGACGCTATGCTCAAGCCATGGCAAAAGAGGGCAGCGGGAACGGCTCCACTGCGGCGCGCCGGAGCCCGGCGGGCGCCGCCGTACTGCGTGAGGACAAGACCGAGGCGATCCGTGCCGCGGTCTTCGAGGAGCTGGCCGTCGCGGGCTTCGCCCGGATGTCGATCGAGGGCATCGCGCGGCGGGCCGGGGTGGGCAAGACCGCCGTCTACCGGCGGTGGCGCTCCAAGCTGCACCTGGTGCTCGATGTGGTCTCCGCGGTGGCCGCGGCGGGCATGCCGACGCCGGACACCGGGTCGCTGTCCGGCGATGTCCGGGTGGTGCTGGAGGTCGCGGCCCGGGCGCTGCGGCACCCCATGGCCTCGCAGATCGTCCCCGACCTGCTGGCGGAGGCGGCCCGCAGCCCGGAGCTGGCGGCCGCGCTGAAGGCGGCGCTGCACGACAGCCAGGAGGGTGTCGCCACGGCGATGGTGGCCCGCGCCGTCGAGCGCGGCGAGATCCCGGCCGGCGCGGACGGCCGGCTGGCCCTGGACCTGCTGACCGGGCCGCTGTACTGGCGGCTGCTGGTGGTCCGCGACGAGGTGCCGGCCGGTTATCTCGACGAGCTGACGGCGACCGTGGTCAGCGCGCTCGGCGGACGCTGAGCGCGCCGGCCCGGGCCGCACACACCCGCGGGGCGCCGCGGCGGGGAGTCCGCCGCGGCGCCCCGCGGTGGTTCAGCCCGCGAGCCCGAGGTCCGTGGCCGCGTCGGCCGGGCTGCTCTCCCGCTGGGCGGGCAGCCGGCCGCCCGCGAGCGGCAGCGTGCCGTGGACGGACGTGCCGGCCGCGGCGCGCGGGGACGGGGCGACGGTGCGCGCGGCCGGCGGCAGCGGGGCCGGCGCCGCCTCCTGGCCGAGGAAGACCCGGCGGACGACCCGCTCGGCGGCGTGCCCGTCGTCCCACACGCAAAACCGGGCGCGGAACGCGGCGCGCAGCCCGGCGGCCGCCTCGTCGTCCCAGCGGCCGCTGCGGAACACCTCGATCAGCTCGTCCTCATCGGTGGCGATCGCCCCCGGGGTGTCGCCCGGATTGCCGGAGAGCAGGTCGAAGGTGACGCCGCGGGAGCGCACATAGGTGTCCCAGTCGTCGGCGTAGGTGACGATCGGCCGGTCGAGGTGGGCGTAGTCGAACATGATCGACGAATAGTCGGTGACCAGGGCGTCGGCGGCCAGGCACAGCTCCTCGACGACCGGGTGGCCCGAGACGTCGATCAGCGCGCCGCGCTCCTGGAGCGCCTGGAGGCGGGGGTCGCGCTCGTAGAAGTAGTGGGTGCGCACCAGCAGGACGACGTCCTCGCCCAGCCCGCGGGAGAGCTTCTCCAGGTCGAGCCGGGGGACGTAGCCGACCTGGTAGTCGCGCATGGTCGGGGCGTAGAGGACCGCGGTCCTGCCGGGCGCGATGCCCAGCCGTGCGCGGATGTCCAGGACGTCCTGGCCGGTGGCCCGGTAGTAGACGTCGTTGCGGGGGTAGCCCGCGTTCACCGACTCGAAGCCGCAGGGGTAGACCCGCTCCCACTGCTCGGTGGTGTGCGGGTTGGCGGAGAGCGAGAAGTCCCAGCGGTCGGCGCGGGCCAGCAGCTTGCGAAAGCTCATGCCCTTGGCGGCGGCCGGGTAGCGCTTCTGGTCGGTGCCCATGGACTTCAGCGGGGTGCCGTGGTGGGTCTGGAGGTGGATCTGGCCCTCGCGCTTGACCACGTCGTCCGCGAAGTTGACGTTGTTGACGAGGTACTTGGCGCGGGCCATCACCTCCCAGTAGCGCGGCGAGTTCAGCACGACGTGGTCGATGCCGGCCGGGACCGCGCCGGCCTCGGCGAGCTGCTTCTTGACGACCCAGACGCCGTGCACCCCGGGCGCCAGCTCCTTGGCCTTCTCGTAGACCGCCAGCGGGTTGCAGGCCGGCAGGCGGTTCCAGTAGGCGGAGTAGACCGCGAGGTTCTCGTCCAGCGGCCGGCGCAGCAGCGCCCGGTAGCGCAGGTCCACGGCCTTGCGCTTGGCCTGCCGGACCCGCTTGCCGGCGTGCTTGCGCACCGTGCGCCGCACCCGGCCGGCCGCCTTGAGGCCGGCCAGCGCCGGGTAGGCGTCCGTGGCGAGCAGCGCGTACTTGCCGCCGGCCAGGCCGCCGGGGCGGACGAAGCCGGCCGGTATCCGCAGCCGGTAGTCGCGGGCGGCGCGGTGGAAGAACTCAGCGGTGGCCTCCCGCGGCAGCCGGCCGGGCTTGTCCAGGACGGTCAGATAGTGGTCGACCATCTTGCGGAACATGTGCGGGCGCCAGCGCTCCAGCCCGGGGTGCGCGTCCAGGTGGGCGAAGACCCGCGCGTACTGGTCGAAGACGTCGAAGTGCTTGCGGCTGGTGGTGCGCAGGATGTTGCCGCCCTGCCGGCGCTGGCGGTAGTGCAGGCAGACCCGGTCCAGGACGGCGATCCGCTGTGCGGTGATCAGGGTGCAGAACGTCCAGGGGGCGTCCTCGTAGTAACCCGCGGGGAAGGTGAAGCCGTGCTCCTCGACGAAGTCGCGGCGGTAGGCCTTGTTCCAGACGATCTGCAGCAGATCGAGCAGCCCGGGGCGCTCGGCCAGCGAGAAGACCGGCGCGCCGGACTCGTCGAGCAGCCCGGACAGGGAGTTGCGGCGGGTGGCGCCGTCCCAGTGGGTGCGGGCGTAGTCGAAGATCAGGACCTCGGGGTCGGCGGTGGCGGCCAGCCGGTCCGCCAGGGCGCCGAGCGCGCCGGGGGTGAGGGTGTCGTCGCTGTCGAGGAAGAGGACGTAGTCGCCGCGGGCCCGCTCCAGGCCGGCGTTGCGGGCCGGGCCCAGACCGGCGTTCTCCGGGAGGTGGCGGACGTGGACGCGGGGGTCGCGGGCGGCGTACTCGTCGAGGATGGCGCCGCTGTGGTCGGGGGAGCAGTCGTCGACGGCGAGCAGCTCGAAGTCCGTGAACTCCTGGGCCAGCACCGAGTCCAGGCACGCGCGCAGAAAGCCCTGCACCCGGAACACGGGGACGATGATGCTGAACCGGGGTGCCGCGTCAAGGCCTGTCTCGGACATGCGGTGCTACTCCTCGTGATGAACTGAGTGCAGAAAGTAGAAATCTCCCCAAAGGGGTCTCTCGCGTCGTCAGTCGTACGACAGCTGTTCACTCGAAAAGGTTGTTCTTCGTCATCTCAAAGTTCCATGGGCCCCGTCACATACCTGACGAAGCACGGTATTTCCGGGCGGGCGGGAACTCCCGGGTGACCGAATACTGAGGGTGTGTCACCCGCGCACCCGCCCCTCGTCTCCCGCCGCCGGCTCCTCCAGGTCACCGGTGGCGGGCTGCTCGCCGCGACGGCGGGCGCCGGCGTCTGGGCGTGGCGCTCGGACGACGCCTCCCGCACGGCCGGACCGGCGGGCCCCGGGCACTCCCTGGTGGACCCGGCCGACCAGTCCTTCGTGCACATCGTCGCGCACGCCGACGACGGCCTGTTCTTCATGAACCCCGACCTGGAGCAGTCCCTGCGCAGCGGGGCGCGCTCGGTCACCGTCTGCCTCACGGGCGGCGAGGCCGACGGCCACAACGTCAGCCGCCGCGCCCCCGACCCCGGCCGGGTCCCGGTGGACCGGGCCGCCTTCGCCCGGGCGCGGGCCAACGGGCTGCGGGCCGCGCACGCCGTCATGGTCACCGGCAGCCCGGCCGCCCGCTGGGACGTCGCGGCCCGCTCCCTGCTCCCCGGCCTGGAAGTGGAGATCCAGACGCTGCACGACGCCCCGCAGCACCAGCTGATCTTCCTGGAGCTGGTGGAGTCCCGGGCCGTCTGGCAGGCCCGCACGGTCAGCCTGCGCGGTCTGTGGCTCGGGGCCGCCGCCACCCTGCCCACGCTGCGCCCCGCCGGCACCCCGGTGCGGCGGCAGTACCACTACACCCGCGAGCAGGTCATCCGGACGCTGGTGGCGGTGCTCGACCGGGCCCGGCCCACGGTCGTACGGACCCTGGACCCCAACGCGGTGCATGCGCGCAGACGGCCGCCGGCCACCGCGGACCTCGACCCCCGGCTGGCCGGGCCGCGCTACTACGACCACCAGGACCACACCGCCTCGGCCTACTTCGCCGAGGCCGCGCTGGCCGCCTACGCCGACCGCGGCCGGCCGCCGATCGTGGAGAACTACCTCGGCTACGAGACCGGGGTGCTGCCGGACGGCATCGACCCGCGCACCACCCGCCGCAAGGCCGCGCTGCTGTCGATCTACGGCTGGGCCGACCACCGCGCCTGCGGCGACCCGGCCGGCTGTGGTGACCGCAAGGTGGGCGGCGCGGCGCTCAGCGGCGTCGCGCGCCACTGGACCCGCGGCACCCGGCTGCGGGCACCCGGCTCGAACGCCTGGCTCCGCCCGGCGCAGGACGGCCGGCTCGCCGCCTTCGCGGTCCTGGGCGGCCGGGCGTACTGCTGGGCCGAGACCCGGCCGGGCAGCGGCAGCTTCGGGGCACCGGTGCCGGTCGGCGGGGGGCGGTTGCAGGGGCAGATCCATGCGGTGCGCCGCCCGGACGGCACGCTCCAGCTCTTCGCCTCGCGCACCGTGCTGCCGGGCCGTCACACCGGCCACCACCGGGAGTTGTTGACCGCGCCGCAGACCGGCACCGGCCACGACGGGGTGCCCGTCTTCGCGGGCTGGGAATCGCTGGGCGCCCCGGACGCGGACCCGGTCCGCTCGCTGGAGACCGGCTTCCCGGCGGCGGTGGCCGCCCCGGACGGCACGGTGCACGTCTTCGTACGGACCTGGGACGGCAACATCGCCCACCGCGGCGGCCGTCCGGGCCTCGGCTTCTCGCCGTGGCAGCGGCTGGAGGGCACGGTCAGCACGCTCCAGGCGTCGCCGCGGATCGTCGACGGGCTGGACGCCTGCGTGGACTCCGACGGGCTGGTCCATCTGGCCGCGCCGAGCACCGGGACCGTGGCGCACTGGGTGTCCAAGGAGCCCGGGGGGCTGCCGCGGCCGGCCGCGGCCACCGGGCTGCCGCAGCCGGCCGGCCCGGTCAGCCTCGTCCCGCTGGCCGACGGGGTGGTGCGGGCCGTCTTCCGGCGCTCGGGCAGCGCCCAGGTGCTGATCGCCGAGCGGCCGCGCAGGATCGGCGGCTGGCGGGTGTCGGCGCGCTGCGCGGCGGTCGGCGGGTACGGGCGGGTGGCGGCGGCGCCGGCCGGGGGCGCGGACCGGATGGTGCTCGCGGCCCGCGACGACGCCGGGGAGGTGCGGGTGGCGATGGCGCAGGACGGCCCCGGGCCCTGGCAGCGGGGCCGGGTGGCGCATTCGGCGGCGGCCGGGGTCGCCCAGGACGCCGCAGGGCGGGCGGTGGTGGTCGCGCTGGGCACCGACGGCCGGCTCTACACCGCCCGGCAGACCGGGCCCGGGCCGCGTGCGCCGTTCGGGGGCTGGCGGGCTCAGACCCGCCCGCCGGAGCGCAGCGGTGGCTGAGCGGTCCGGGCGGGCGGGCGCAGGATGCGGCGGGAGACCAGGAACGTGAACGGGAGGGCGAGCAGCGCCGCCGCCAGCGGCGCCACCGCGGTGTTCAGCCCGCACCAGCTCACCAGCGCCACCAGCCCCGCGCTCTGCGCCGCGTAGTTGGTGACCTGGGTCAGCGGGAAGAGCAGGAACTTCTTCCAGGTCGGCCGGGTGCGGTAGGTGAAGTAGGTGTTCAGGAGGAACGAGCCGAGCATGCTCAGCGCGAAGGCGCCGGTGTAGGCCGCGAAGTACGGCAGGGTCCGGCGCAGCGGCAGGTAACAGGCGTAGAACGTCAGGGTGTTGACCCCGCCGACGGTGGCGAAGCGCAGGAGCTGGCCCCAGGGGGCGAGCGCCGGCAGTGCGCGCATCAGCCGGCCCGGGAGCCGGCGGGGGCGGCGTCGGCCGGGGCGGTCGCGGGCACGGGGGCGGCGGTGTTGCTCTCCTTCACCAGGAAGTGCGGCCGCCGCTTGGCCTCGTAGTAGATCCGTCCGATGTACTCGCCGATCAGCCCGAGCATCACCATCTGCAGTCCGCCCAGGCCGACGATGATGGCCACCAGCGTCACGTAGCCCGGCGCGGTGACCCCGCCGACGAGCGCCGCGCCGATGATCCACAGGGTGTAGAGGGCGGCGAGCGAGGCCAGTCCGAGCCCGGCGTAGATGGCCAGCCGCAGCGGGCGGCAGTTGAAGGAGAGCATGCCGTCGATGCCGTAGTTGACCAGCGAGCCGAGGTGCCACTTGGTCTCGCCCGCCCCCCGGGCGGCGTTGCGGTAGTCGAAGGTGACCGTGTCGAAGCCGATCCAGGAGAACAGGCCCTTGGAGAAGCGGTTGTACTCCGGCAGGGAGAGCAGGGCGTCCACGGCCGTGCGGGACAGCAGCCGGAAGTCGCCCACGCCGTCGGTGAGTTCGACGTCCACCCAGCGGTTGACGGCGCGGTAGTAGAGCCTGCTCAGCGCGGACCGCAGCCGCCGGTCGCCGTGCCGGGTGCGCTTGGCGACGACCTGGTCGTGGCCGAGCTGGTAGAGGTCGAGCATCTTCTCGATGAGCGCGGGCGGATGCTGGAGGTCGGCGTCCATGAGGATCACCGCGTCGCCGTCGGCGGCCCGCAGGCCGGCCAGTATGGCGGGCTCCTTGCCGAAGTTGCGGCTGAAGGAGAGGTAGCGGGTGGTGCCGCGGTGCTGCTGGGCGAGGCTGCGCAGCCGGGCCAGGGTGCCGTCGGCGCTGCCGTCGTCGACGTAGCAGAGTTCGTACTCGACGGCGAGCCCGGCGAGGACCGTGCGGATCGTGTCGTCGAAGCGGCTCAGGACGGCCTCTTCGTTGTAGCAGGGGACGACGATGGAGAGCTTCATGGGCAGGCCTTTTCGCCGGGGACAGCGGACGGCGCGGACGCCGTCCCCTGAAGGCTGATTCTACAAATGTGTGGGAATGTCACGATCTGGGCGGCGTGGTGGTGTGACGCGCCGTCGGCCCCGGACCGCCCCGGCCGCGGCCGCCACGGCGAGCACCAGCGCCGCCGCCGCGCTCGCCGCCAGCCCGGCCGTGAGGCCCGGCGGCCGGTAGGAACACGACAGCCGGGAGGCCCCCGAGCCCAGCGGGACGGCCGCCAGACCGGCGAACGGGCGCGGCGCGCGGCGCGGGCCGCCGTCCACCGAACAGCCCCACCCCGCGACCGCCGGAAGCGCCAGCACCGCGCTGCCCCGGCTTCCCGGCCGCAGCCGGGCCGTCAGCCGGTGGCCGCCCGCGGACAGCGCCACCGGGCCCCGGGCGCGCAGCGCGTCCACCGCCGCGGCCAGCCGTTTGCGGGACAGGCAGCCGACGGCGTGCCCGGGGACGCGCTGCGGCCCCCGCCCGGTGAAGCGCACCGCCACCCGGCCGTCCGCGGGCACCCGGCCCAGCGTCCGGACCGGATTGGCGGTGACATCGGCGCTGCCGATCCCCGTGCTGCGCCCGCCCAGCCCGCTGACCCGCCCGGAGAACCACGGCGCCGCCCACACGGCGGTGCTGCCGGGGGTGCAGTGCGCGGTGAAGGTGGTGCCCGGGCCGCTCGGGCCCGCCGCGGGGCGTGCGCCGGGCGGCCCGGCCGGGCGCAGCAGCCAGCCGCCGCGGACGGGCACCGGGGCCGCGCCCGCCGCGGGGGTCAGCGCCGGCACCTGGTAGACCGCCGCGCCCAGCACCCGCTCCTGGCGGGCGAACACGGTCTCCCCGGGGGCCGCGGGCGCCAGGGTGTCGCGGACGGTCAGCAGCGGGGCCGGGTGCGCGCGGTGGGGGACGAAGCGGGTGCGGCGCTGCGGCACCGGGGACAGGAAGCCGCCGACGCCCATGGCCGCCTGACCCGCCGGGTCCTCGAAGCTGAGGGTGTGACGGCCCCTCATGTACCACCCGGCGCCCAGTCCCCGCAGCGTGCGGGCGGTGGCCGCGGGTACGTAGCTGCTGTAGTACGCGCCGCCCTCGCCGCCGAGCAGCAGAGGGTCGTTGTTGGCGAACTCGTGCGGGCCCGGATCGGTGCGCGAGCGGGGCCAGTCGCTGCGGGCGGCCAGCGCGTCCCGGGCCGCCAGCGACGCCCCGGTCAGCGTGATCTTGGGCCGGAACCAAGGGATCCGGTCCCGTGCCACCGTCACCGAGAAGACCGTGTACGCCGAGCCGAGCAGGACGGTGCCGGCCAGCGCGGCGGTGACGGCCCCGCGGGCCCGGCCGCCCGGCAGCGCGCCGAGCGCGGCCAGCGCCAGAAGGGCCGCGGTGCCGCCGCCGGCCACCAGGATCCAGGTGGCGCTGCCGATCGCCCCCTGGTCGCGGCAGAGCCAGGCCAGCGCGGCGACCAGCCCCGCGCCGGCGGCCAGTTCGCCGGGCCGCGGGCGGTGCGCCAGCGCGAGCCAGGAGATCATCACGAGGATCCCGCTGAGCACGAAGGCGGCGCGGTAGGGGCTGCCGTTGGGCAGCGCGAAGCCGTGCCACAGCAGGATCGTCGGCTCCTGGACGAACGACCAGGCGACCGCGGCCGCCAGCGCGTACCAGCCCAGGCGCACCCGCGGCGGAATCGCGCGCACGAACGGGAAGGCGGCCACCAGCAGCAGTCCGGGCACCCCGATGAAGACGTTCGGGGCCACCGCCCCGTCGTGGCCGCCGGGCAGCAGCTGCGACAGCTGGAGGAGGACGGAGGGCCGGCCGGGGTAGGACACCGGGGGAGCCGGCTGGGCGGCACGGCTGGCCCGGAAGGTGACGGTCAGGACGGGCGCGGCGAGCAGGATGCCGGTCAGCGCCATCGAGACGGCGCGGCCCGCCGCCCGCAGCCGGTCGCCGCGCGGCATCCGGGTGGCCGTCAGCAGCCGCAGGCCCAGTACCGGCGCGGTGGCCAGGGTCGCCATCGCCGCCGTGTAGAAGTTGCCCGCCCAGGCGAGGGCGACCAGCAGGCTGCCGGCCACCCAGCGGGTGCGCCGCAGGCACCAGTCCGCGGCGATCCCGGTCAGCGGCAGCGCGACCAGGCCCCACATCCACATCGGGTCGGCGAACCCGTCGTTCAGCACCCAGGCGCACAGCCCGTAGCCGGTCGCCAGCAGCGCCCGCAGCACACCGGAGCCCGGCCGCAGCCGGCCCAGGAGGACGGTCATCAGTGCGGTGCCCAGGCCGATGCTGAGCAGGGTGACCAGGAAGACCGGGAGGTCGGTCAGGGCGCGCGGGAAGAGTCCGACGAGCCAGGAGAACGGGTTCATGAGATAGGTGAAGAAGTCGGCGAGGAAGGGGACGCCGTAGCCGCTGCCCCAGTTGAAGAACAGGTCGCCGCCGGTGGCGCCGTGCAGCAGGTCCCACAGCCGGACGTGGAAGGGCACGAACTGGTTGCCCAGGTCGTTGACGGCACGGGAGCGCGGACCGAAGGGATAGCTGCCGCAGAGGGCGAGCCCGAGGCAGTAGGCGCCCATGGACAGTGCCGCAGCGAGCCCGGGGGCCGTCAGCCGGGTGAGGGTCCGGCGGGCGGCGGTGCGGTGTTCCCCCGCGGGAAGGGGAGGGGCAACCTCCAGGGGCCGGACCGCCTCTTGTGGGGTGGCGGGCGTCGGAGCCACCGGCACTCCTCCACGATCGGCGAACGTTCACCCCACGTTATATGTCTTAATAGTCCCTTTTGCCTGGCTGGGACGCCGGGTCTTTCGAGGGATTGCGGAAATGAACGGAGGGCACGGTGCCCGTTTCTGACGACCTCGCGACCACGGCCCCCACCGGGCCCCACGACGCGGCGCCGACCGTCTCCGTGATCGTGCCGGTGCACAACACCCGGCGCTACCTCGACCGCAGCCTCGGCTCCGTCTTCGCGCAGACGCTGGACCAGCGGCGGATCGAGGTGATCGCGGTCGATGACGGCTCCACCGACGGCAGCGCGGAATGGCTGGCCGAGCAGGCCCGCCGCCGGCCCAACCTCACCGTGCTGCGCCAGGAGGCCTCCGGCGGCGCCGGCCGGCCGCGCAACGCCGGACTGGACCGGGCCACCGGCGACTACGTCTTCTTCCTCGACTCCGACGACCGCCTCGACACCGAGGCGCTGTACTGGCTCACCCGGACGGCCCAGAAAAACGGCTCGGACGTCGTCTACGGCCGGATAGCCGGCGCCGACGGCCGCGCGGCCCCCGTCGACCTGCGCACCACCAGCGAAGAGGTCTCCGTCTTCGACTCCCCGGTCTACTGGTCGCTGGCCGCCTACAAGCTCTTCCGCCGCTCCTTCGTCGAACGGCACCGGCTGCGCTTCGTCGAGGGCCGGCTGCTGGCCGAGGACCTGCCGTTCGGCATCACCGCGCTGCTGCGCGCCGAGGTGGTCTCCGTCTTCGCCGACCGCACCTGCTACTACCTGCACGGACGCGAGGACAACAGCAACGCCACCCGCCAGGACATCGACTGGTGCGAGTACCTCGACTACATCGGCACCGTCCTCGACCGGGTCGCCGACGAGGTCCCGCCCGGCGCCGACCGCGACAAGCTGATGGTCCGGCACTTCCACGGCGAGATACTCATGCCCTTCGGGGCCTCCTACCTCGGCCGCGACGCGGCCGGCCGCCGGGCGATGGCCGCCGCCGCCCGCCCGCTCGTGGCGCGCTACCTCACCGACCGGGTGCGCGCCGCCCTGCCACCCGGCCTGCGGCTGCGCGCCCACTGCCTGCGCGCCGGGCTCGACGACGAGCTGACCGCCGTCGTCCGGGCCGACACCGAGTCCCGGCCCGGCCCGCCGCACCTCGACGACGACGGGCGGCTGTACGCCGGCTACCCCTACTTCCGCGATCCGCGGCGCGCGATCCCCGACGCCTGCTACGACCTCACCGACCGCGTGGCGCTGCGCCAGCGGCTGGACCACCCGCACTGGGTGGGCGGCGTCCTGCACCTGCGGGGCACCGCCACACTCCCCCCGCTCGGCGGCGACGGCGCCGAGCTGCTCCTGCGCCGCGGCGGCACCACCCACCGCGTCCCGGCCCGCTACGAGGACGGCGCCTGGCAGGCCGCCGTCGACCCGGCGACCGCCGCGGACGCCGGGCCGCTGCCCGACGGCACCTGGGGCTTCAAGCTGGCGCTCACCGCGTACGGCACCGGTGGCGCGGGCGGGCCGGCGCTGCGCCGTGAGGCCTGGCTGGTCCCCGAGGACGGGGACGGCGGCCCGGACTTCGCCCCGCGGATCGCCGGCCGCGGGCCGGCGGGCCCCGCCGTCGCGGCGCTGTTCCTCTCCCGGCCGCACGGCCATCTCCACCTCGACCTGGGCCGCGACGGGGCGGGCCGGCCGCTCGGCGCGGATCTGCGCGGCACCGCGGACGCCACCCGCTCCGGCCGCGCCACCCTCACCGCGCACCTCACCCTGCCCGGCTGCCCCGTGGATGCCGAGCTGCGGCTGCTCCTCGTCGACGGGACACGCACGGTGGCCCTGCGCACCACGGCCGTGAGGGAGGCCGGCGACCACTACACCGTGCGCTCCCTGCTGCGCGGCGGGCCCCCGGGCACCTGGCGGGTGGTCCTGCGGGTGACCGCGGGTGCGCTCCGCCGCGAGCTGCCGGTCCGTCCGGCCGGCGCCCCGCCCGGCGCCCAGGAACAGCTGGCCCTCACCGTGCCGCCGGCCGGCACCCGGGCGAGGCTCCGGCGCGCGCTCGGCCGCCTCCGGCGCCTGCGCGGCTGAGCGGGGAGGGGCGGGCGACGGCCCGGCCGTCGCACCGGCACGCCGTGCACGCGCGCGGCGGCGGGCGCACGCTGGAAACAGGGGCTCCGGAGGTGATCGTGATGCTGCAGACCGTTGTCGGATGGCACGTCGAGCTGGAATTCGACGAGGACACCCACCGCACCCGCGCCGCGGCCCTGGTGCGGCTCCCCGACGGGAGCGAGGTCCGGGCCCACGGCCACAGCAGCCGGCACCCCGCCGACTCCCATCAGCCGCGGGTCGGCGAGGAGGTCGCGGGGGCCAGAGCCCTCAACGAGCTGGCGATGAAGCTGCTGACCAAGGCCCACGACGAGATCGACGAGGCGTCCGGCCGGACCTCGCACCCGCTGCACTGAAGCGGCGTGGCCGGGCGGGAGCGTGACGCCCCACCCGGCCGCGGCGGACGGCGGGCGCCGGTCAGGCCCGTGCGTGGTGGTGCTGCCAGCCCGTCCAGGCCGAGGTGATCATGTCGCGGACGTCGTGCCGCGCCTTCCAGCCCAGCTCGCCGGTGATCCGGTCGGCGGCCGCGACCACCCGGGCCGGGTCGCCCGCCCGGCGGGGCGTGACCTCGGCGGTGACGCCGGCGTGGCCGGTGATCTCGGTGATCAGGTCGATCATCTCGCGTACCGAGACGCCCTCGCCGCGGCCGATGTTGAGGGTCAGATCGCGCACCGGGCCGGGCTCGGCGAGCTTGCGGGCGGCCGCCACATGGGCCTCGGCGAGGTCGGCGACATGGATGTAGTCGCGGATGCAGGTGCCGTCGGGGGTGTCGTAGTCGTCACCGAAGATGCGCGGCGGCGCGCCCTCGGTGAGCCGCTCGAAGACCATCGGCACGATGTTGAAGACGCCCGTGTCGGCCAGCTCCGGGGCGGCCGCGCCGGCGACGTTGAAGTACCGCAGGCAGGCGGTGCTGATGCCGTGCGCCCTGCCCACCGCACGGGCCATCCACTCGCCGACGAGCTTGGTCTCGCCGTACGGGTTGATCGGCACGCAGGGGGTGTCCTCGGTGACCAGGTCGACGTCGGGCATGCCGTAGACCGCGGCCGAGGAGGAGAAGACCAGGCGGCCCACGCCGCCCGCGGCCATCGCCTCCAGCAGCGTCTGCAGACCGTGGACGTTCTCGCGGTAGTAGAGCAGCGGCATCTCGACGGACTCGCCGACCTGCTTCTTGGCGGCCAGATGCACGACATCGGTGACGCCGTGGGCGGCGATGGTCTCGTCGAGCAGCGTGCGGTCGAGGGTGGAGCCCACGACCAGCGGGACGCCCTCCGGGATCCGGGCGGACACGCCCGACGTCAGGTCGTCGAGCACGACGACCGTCTCGCCCGCCTGGCGCAGGGCCCGTACGACATGGGAGCCGATGTATCCGGCACCACCCGTGATCAAGTAAGACATAGCGCCAATCCTAGGCTCGGGGTCCGACAGGGAAGAGGAGCGGGCCGCGGCGGTCAGCGGCGCAGCCGCCGGGCGGCGATCCGCCACACGCTGCGCACGCCGGAGGCGACCCGCAGCGACAGCGCCCCGCCGGTCGTCGCGTACGGCTGCACCAGCAGGAAGAGATGCCGCCGGCTGAGCAGCACCCGGCGCCGCAGCCCCGGGCCCTTGGCCCGCAGCGAGGCCCGGAAACCGGCCCCGTTCACGCAGCTGACCTGCGCCATCAGGTCCCAGGGCTCGGGGTCGGCGCCGTTCTCGCCCGGCTCGACCAGGGCGCCGAGGTCCAGCGCGACCTCGGCGGTCCAGCAGGCGTGCGAGCCGGCGGCGGTCGGGGCCGCGCGGGTGAGCGCGGCGGTGTGGACCGGGCCGCGCCGCTCGTCGCGGCGGCGGTGCAGCTCGATGTCGATGCTCTGCGGCCCGGCCGCCGCCAGCCGCCCGTACAGATCGTGTATGCGCAGCCGCAGCACCCCGCGGCCGGTGACACAGGGCTCGGCGTCGATGGTCACCGGCAGCCGGTGCGTCGGCTTGCTGCCGATCGCGTCCAGCTCGACGTCGGGCAGGTCCGGGGACCACACCGCGCGGCCGTCGACCTCCGTGTACGGCGGCAGCAGCCGGCCGGGGCGGGCCGCCAGCTGGGTCAGCCGGTCCAGGTCCCGCGGGGCCGGGGCGGCCACCACGACGCGGGCCAGCCAGCGGGCCGGGGCACGGGCGGCGCGCAGATCGGCCTCCTCGAAGCCGGCCAGGTAGTCGCGGGTCAGGCTCCACCACTCGGCGCGGTAGTCGGCGCCGCGGGTGTGCAGCTCACGGACGTACATCCGCAGGTCGTGGTCGAGGAACTTGGTGCCCGCGGCGTGCGCCAGCGCCTTGAGGCCGGCGTCCTTGAAGATCTGCACGCTGGCGCGGTGGGCCGCGATCCGGGCCTGCCAGTTGGCGACGTCCGTGCGGTCCAGCGAGATCGACTGCTTGGCGGCCGAGCGGCGCACGTGCCAGATGTAGACGCGGTCGGCAATGGTCGCGATCCGCGGGTCGGCCGCCAGCACCCGCGCGGTGAAGACGAAGTCCTCGTAGGTGAAGCGGCCCTCGGGGAAGGTGATGCCGTGCCCGTCCAGGAACGCCCGCGCGTAGAGCTTGTTGACGCAGAGCGTGTCGCGGACCAGCTGGGGGCTGGCCTCGGCGGAGTCGTGCACGGCCGGCTCGCGGTAGAGGGCGGGCTGCCAGGGGACGTCGCGGCGCGCGGGCAGCTCCCGGCGGACGCAGGCGCCGGCCGCGACCGGGGCGTCGTGCTCCAGCGCGGCGGCCAGCAGCGCCGGGACCGCGCCCGGCGGCAGCACGTCATCGCTGTCCAGGAACATCACATAGCGCCCGGTGGCGGCGCGCAGCCCGTCGTTGCGCGGGGTGCCGCAGCCGCCGCTGTTGCGCTCGCGGTGCAGGACGCGCAGCCGCGGTGCGCCGTGGGCGAGGGCGTCCAGGGCGGCGCCGGTCCCGTCGGTGGAGGCGTCGTTCACCGCGATCACTTCGGTGACCGTGTCGCCCTGCGCGAGTGCCGAGCGCACCGCGTCGCAGACGTGGGCGACGTCGTTGAAGGCGATGACGACGATGCTGACCTGCGCGGATGGCGTGATGGTGGGCCCCGCCGGCAGCGGCTCCAGGGCTTCTTTCACAGTCACTGAATCTACATTTCGTGTCGACAGCATCTCGTGGCGCGAGCGGGATCCGAACCCATTTCCGATGGTTCAGAGGGCGAATCCCGTCGAGCGGTTGCACCCGCCGCTCCGCTTTTCCACCGTCTTGCCGTCTTCTTACCCGGCGGAAGTCGGGGCTTGGGGTGTGCAGGGCCCGTAAGAGGACCTGCACATGCTGTAACGACGCGAGCGCCGCACGATGCCGATCCGCACGCCACCACCTTGCGGCGGATCGGCCCGCGCTCACCGCTCCATCAGATCCGCGACCCGGCCCGCGGCCCCGCCGTCGTCCCGGTGGCAGAAGGCCTCCCGGAAATCCGCGTAGGCCTCCGCGCCCGCCGCGGCGATCGCCGTCAAGTCGCGCAGCGCGTCGATCAGTTCACCGGTATCGGTGAGCAGCGGACCCGGCGCCCGCGCCTCGAAGTCGAGGGTGAAGCCGCGCAGGGTGTCGCGGTAGTGCGGCAGATCCGGGGTGAGGAAGAGCATCGGGCGGCCGGTGTTGGCGAAGTCGGCGGCCAGCGAGGAGTAGTCGGTCACCAGCACGTCCGCGGCCAGCAGCAGCTCGGTGGCGTCGGGGTGGGCGGAGACGTCCAGGGCGAAGGGCGCGTGGTGGGCGGGCAGCCGGTCGGCGACCAGCGGATGGCCGCGGACCAGCAGCACGTGGTCGTCCGCCAGCTCCCGCCGCGCCAGGTCCAGGTCGAGCGGCAGGTGCAGCCGGTGGTGTCCGGCGTCGTAGGCCAGGTCGTCGCGCGGGGTCGGCGCGTACAGCACGACCTTCCGGCCGGGCTCGATGCCCAGCCGCGCGCGCACCGCGGCCGCGATCCGGTCGCGGTCGGGCGCGAAGAAGGCGTCGGTGCGCGGCAGCCCGGTCTCCACCAGCCGGCCGGAGTAGCCGAGCGCGGAGCGCAGCACCGGGGTGCTGTGGGCGTTGGGCGACAGCAGCACGCTCCACTGCCGGCTCACCCGCGGCCGCGGCGCCAGATGGGCCAGCCCCGCGCACAGGGTGCCGGTCAGATCGGCGCCGATCCGCTTGAGCGGGGTGCCGTGCCAGGTCTGGATGATGCGCTGGCCGCCGCGCCGGGTGAACCAGCGCGGCAGATGGGTGTTGGTGACCACCCAGCGGCTGTGCGCCAGCGCGCCGTGCCACTCGGCGCTGCCCACGAGCACCGCCCGGGCCGTCTCCGGCACCGCGCTCTGGGCGTCGCGCACCGCCCACAGATGCTCCGCGTCCAGGTCCCGGCGGACCAGCTCCTCGTGCACCGCGCGCGGCGAATCCCCGTACGCGCGGCCGCCGAAGCTGCTGTAGAGGACGGTGTCGCGCAGCGGGCGGGAGCGGTGCAGCGCGTAGTGCTGTTCGCGCAGCATCCGGCGGCGGTAGGGGCCGCGGTCGGTGGCGGGCAGCGCGGGGCCCGCGGTGATCAGGGTCTCGTCGTGCCGGTGCCGGTCGAGGGTGAGCGGCTTGCCGCGGACCGTGCGGCCGGCGGGCAGCCCGTCCAGGACGGTGGGCGCGCAGCGCACCGGGGCGTCCAGCGGGGAGCCGGGCGCGCCCTGTTCGCGCAGGTGCAGCGTCCAGCGGCCCTCGCGCAGCGGCACCGTCCCGGCGAGCGAGGGCAGCGCGCCCAGCGGCAGCGCGCAGTGGAAGCGGCCGTCGTCGTGGGTGGCGGGGAAGGCCAGCTCGGTGGCGTGGGCGGCGTGCTTGAGGACCAGTTCGGTGGCGTGCGGCGCGGCGTCCGGCAGCCGGCCCGCCACCAGCAGGGTGCCGTCCGGACGCCACAGGGCCCGGTCCAGGTACGGCTGCGGGAGGCGGTCGTGCAGTACGAGGTCGCCGGCCGGGGTGGCCGCGACGATCAGCTCGCGGCCGTGCGGCAGCGGACAGGAGAGCGGGGCGAGCCAGGGGTCGCAGGCGATCGGGTCGGTGCCGCCGCCGGGCAGCACCAGCTCGGGCACCCAGCTCTCGGTGTGCGCCGGCGCGATGGCCCGCGGCGCCCCGTCCCGGCTGGGGCGCGCGGCGGCCAGGGCGTCGAGACGGATGCGGAAGGTCAGCCGGCCGGCGGGCGGCGTCGGCCTCGCCCCCGCGGGGTCCGGCTCGCCCGGCGGCTCGGTCTCCACCGGGAACGACACCACCGTGCCGGTCGCCCGGTGGGTCACCCGCAGCGCGACCGGCGGCGGGCCGGGCGCGGTGACGGTCAGGTCCAGGGTCCCGGCCGCCGCCGCGTGCCGGCCGGCCAGCCGCCGGGTGCGGCGGGTCACCGACAGCCGCAGCCGCCCGTCCGCGTACCGGGGCGTGATCCGCACGCCGTCGCCCGCGGTGTCCCCGGCCACCTCATGGGCGCAGGGGGCGGCGCCCGAGCCGGTCTCGGGCGCCGCCAGCGGCGCGGTCCGCAGCACGCCCGCCGAGGTCAGCAGCACCCCGACCGTCCATTCGCCCTCCTCCCAGCGCCCGCCCCTGCGCAGCCGGGCCACATCGAGCCGCACCTCGAAGCCCGACCAGTCGTAACAGTGCTGCTCCTGACCGGACTCGGCGGTCGCGGCCGGCATCAGGACCGGCCGCAGCGGCAGCAGCACCCGCCGCCGCCCGCACGAGAGCACCGCCGTCTTGAGGTAGCTGTGCCGGGCCGGGGCGCCCAGGTTGCGGAGGTAGGCGTAGCCGCGCAGCACCAGCGTGCCGTCCTGCCACGACGCCGCGACGACCCGGGCGCGGACGGGGAAGTCGGCGCGGTCCAGCCGGGTCACGCCGGGCGGCAGCTCCAGCGGCGGCGTCAGCGGCAGTACCGCCCGCTTGCGCAGCGGCGGCCCGGCGACGGTGAACCCGGCCGGGTTGCGGGCCTCGTGGCCGAGCAGGGCGAGCAGCCCGCTCAGCCGTCCGGTGCGGATCAGGTACCAGCGCATCCGCAGCTCCACGGGGAGCGTGCGGAACAGCCGCGGGTCGACGCCGGCGAGGAAGCCGCGGGCGCAGTCCAGGAACGCCGTGCGGAACTCGGGCGTGGCTCCCGGCAGCGCGTCGACCAGGTCGAGCAGCCCGCCGGTGAGCTGCGCGCGGTCGAAGTCGCGCCGGTGGGCGCCGAGCCGGGGGTGCGCCGGGTCGTCGAGGAACCGCCGGATGCCGGCCACCACCGCGAACCGCTCCCGCACGCCCTTGGCATCGGGTCGCCGGTGGCGCTCGGGGCCTTCCGGCAGCCGCCAGTAGCAGACGTGCTCGTGCAGCACGTCGACCGCCTCGGCGAGGAAGTGCGCGCGCAGCGTCACCGCCGCGTCATGGCAGAACTCGCCCTCGGGGAAAGCGAGTTCATGGGCGTCCCAGAAGGTGCGGCGGAAGACCTTGTTGCGGGCGAAGTGGTCCGACAGCAGCGTGAGGTCCTCGCTGATGTGGGTGCGCAGGGCGGTCTCCCGGCCGGCCGCGTGGTGCGCGCACTGGCTGCGGCCCGCCGCGCCGAGCCGGTAGACGTTGCCGGTCGCCAGGTCCGCGCCGGACTTGTCCAGCAGGCCGGTGAGGTCCTCGTAGGCGCGCGGCAGCAGCACGTCGTCGGCGTCGAGAAAAGCCAGGTAGGCGGTGTGCGGATAGGCGTGCCGGGCGCCGGTGTTGCGGGCCGCGCCACAGCCGGGGGCCGGGTCGCTCCCGGGGTGGTGGACGATCCGGAAGCGCGGGTCCCGCTCGGCGAAGCGGCGGGCGAGGGCCGCGGGCGTGCCCGGTGCCGCGCCGTCCCCGCCGCCCGGCGCGGGCGGGCCGTCCACCATCACCACATCCAGCGCGGTCAGCGTCTGCGCCGCGACCGACTCCAGGCACTCCTCCAGATTGCGCTCGGACCCCTCGGTGCGATGAACCGGGACGACGACGGTGAGCCGGGGCTTCATACGTGGACCACGCCTTTCCGGACTGGCGATGCACAAGACCGGTCCGTTCAACTCGCCCGGGGCGGCACGGTCACCGGATCTGCGCTGAAAGGGTGAGAGCCGCCGCCGCCGGAGCCCGCTCCCCGGCGGCGTTCGGTGCCCGGCGGTCGGCGCGCCGTAGTGCCGGGCCGGGTCCGATGCCGTAGACCCGTTGCACAGCCCGCCGGCGCTCCGTGCGCCCGATTCCTCCTGCAGGGAAGGTGACCGCGACCCGATGCCCGGCCGAACCGACAGCTCCGCCGCCACCGACAGCCTCGACACCGGGCCGCCCGGCAGCGCCCCCCGGTCCGCGCGCCCCGTCCGCCCCGCCGGCACCGCGCCGTCCGCCTCCACCGCGCGGCTGCCGGCCGACCCGGAGCCCGGCGGACCGGCCCGGCCGCGCTCCGCCCGGTCCCCGTTCCGCACCCAGCTGCGGCGGATCGGCGGCGGGCGGGTGCTGGAGATCGGCTGCGGGGACGGCGCCACCCTCGCCCGCTGTGCACCCGGCAGCGTCGGCGTGGACCACGACCCGCGGTCCGTGGAGCGCTGCCGGGCCCGCGGGCTGACCGCCTATACGGCCGACGCGTTCCTGGCGAGCCCGCACGCCCGGCCCGGCGCCTTCGACGCGCTGCTGACCGCGCACGTCCTGGAGCATCTGGACGACGAGCAGGTGGAGAGCCTGCTGCGGGCCTATGTCGGCTATGTACGGCCGGGCGGCGGGGTGCTGCTGATCACCGCGCAGGAGGCCGGGCACCGGGCCGGCCCCACCCCGGTGCGCTTCACCGACTTCGCGCTGCTGCGGGCGTTCGCCGCCTCCGCGGGCCTGGCGGTGCGGCGGACGTACTCCCATCCGCTGCCGCGTCCGGCCGGGATGCTGCTGCGCTCCAACGTGTTCGTCCTGGTCGGGCAGGTGCCGCGGTAGCGCGGACCGGGGCGGGAGCGTGCGGCCCCGGCCCGCGCCCGGCGCCTCAGTGCCCGCGGGCCCGCCGGCGGGCCCGCGCCAGGGCACGGGTGACGACCGGCGGCAGCACGTCCCGGGCCACCCGGCGCACGGCGGGGCGCAGCGCGGCCGGCCGGCGCGGGGCCGGGCGGTCCGCGGCCGCCGCCGGGGACGGGGCCGCCGTCCGCCGCACGCCGCCCGCGCCGGCCGGCCGGTGCCGGGAGACGGGCTGGGCCGGTTCCCCGGCGCCCTTGGCGCTCAGCCGGATCAGCGGGGCGTCGTTGACGTACTGCACCTCGTGCCAGATGTCGCCGCGGGCCGCGATCCACTCCAGCAGCGCCTGCTGGAGCGGCTCGGGGTCGCCCCAGGTCCCGTAGAACTTGGTGCCGGTGAGGCAGATCGGGCGCAGCCCCTCGTTCGCGACGGCCTGCCAGGTGGCTGCGGCCACCCCGGGGCAGTGCTCGGCGCGGTAGTCGTCCAGCACCACGACGCCGTGCGCGGTGAGCAGCGTGCGCACCGCGAGGATGTCGCCGTGCACGTGCGCGTGGAGATGCGAGGCGTCGATGTGGGCGAAGCGCACCGAGCCCTCCTCGACATGGTCGGTGACGACCGAGCTGAGGCCCTGCACGATGCTGGGCAACTCCTCGTGAAAGGCACGGTAGTTGGCCTCGAAGGCGCGCCGGGTCAGCGTGGCGTAGGACTTCTTCGTCTCCCGGGAGTTGGAGGCGTCCTCGGCGGGGGAGTCGAAGAGGTCGCAGACCGTGAAGCGCTCGCCGGCCCGCAGCCGCGCTCCCAGGAAGATCGCGCTCTTGCCCATGTACGCGCCCAGTTCGAGCAGGTCCCCCGGCTCGGACCGCTCCTGCTGGTGTGCCAGGAACCAGTCGAACATCAGCTGGTCGGCGGTGAAAAACCAGCCCTTGACCTCGGACAACCGGGTGGGGCGGGGGAGTGCGGCGCTCTCTGCGAGGGGGGCAGTCATATGCGGTCCGTCTCCAGACGGTCGGGAACGTGGGACGAAAGACGACGCGTGGGTGCGGGGGGTTCGCGCGGTATGTTCCGGCGCGGTCGGCCGTGGATGTGCCGGGGCTGCTCGGTGCTGCCTGTCGTGGTCGGTGGCTCTGCGGTCCGGGGCGCACCCGGTGTCGCGGCCCGCTGCGCACGGGCGCGGCCCTGCCGGGCCGGGAAAGGGCGCCACTGCTCGGTTCGAGAGTCGTTTCGAGCGCCGCTCAGGCAGTCTCCATGACGGAGCCGGGTCGCACCATGCGCTTCACGGGACCCGCATCGTAGGGGGAGGAAAATGAACAGCAGGTGGCGTGCGGCCCCGCACCCCGTCGCCGCGCGGTCTCATTTCACCGCGCCGGCCATCACCCCGGAGACGAACTGGCGCTGGAAGGCGAAGAAGACGATCAGCGGTACCACCATCGACAGGAACGCCCCGGGCGCCAGCACATCGATGTTGTTGCCGAACTGCCGCACCTCCTGCTGCAGCGCCACGGTGATCGGCGGATGGCCGCTGTCCGCGAAGATCAGCGCGACCAGCATGTCGTTCCACACCCACAGGAACTGGAAGATCCCCAGCGAGGCGATCGCCGGACCGCCCAGCGGCAGCACCACACGGGTGAACAGCCGCAGCTCGCCCGCCCCGTCCAGCCGGGCCGCCTCCAGCAGCTCGCGCGGGATCTCGGCGAAGAAGTTCCGCAGCAGGAACACCGCGAACGGCAGCCCGAAGGCCGTGTGGAAGAGGATCACGCCGGCCGTCGTCTCGAAGAGCCCCACCGCGCCGAACAGCTTCGCCACCGGGATCAGCGCCACCTGCACCGGCACCACCAGCAGCCCGACGACCACCATGAACCAGCCGTCGCGGCCGGGGAAGTCGAGCCAGGCGAAGGCGTAGCCCGCCAGCGACCCGATGACGACGACCAGCAGCGTGGCCGGCACCGTGATCGCCGCCGTGGTCAGCAGCGACCCCGTGACCTTGCCGTCGGACAGCAGCCGGCCGTAGTTGTCCCAGGTGATCTGGGCCGGCTCGGTCAGGACCTGCCACCAGCCGGACGAGGCGATGTGCTGCGGGCTGCGCAGCGAGGACAGCAGCAGCCCCACCGAGGGCATCAGCCAGAACAGCGCGACCAGCACCAGGAAGATCCGCAGCGCACCGCCGCCGGCCCGCGCCGCGATCCGGGCCGTCAGCGGCCGCCGGGCGCGTCGCGTGCCGGCCGCCCGGGGCCGCTCGGCCGGCACGGTGTGCTCCACGGTCGTCATCGGCGACGCTCGTTTTGGATGCGCCGGAGATTGACGTACATCACCGGCAGCACGAGCAGCAGCAGGAAGACGGCGATCGCGCTGCCCAGCCCCTCGTCGACATCCGTGCCGAACGAGGACTGGAAGAGCTGGAGCGCCAGCACATTGGCGGACCGGAGGCTGGAGCCCGGCGCGATGATGTAGACCAGATCGAAGATCTTCAGCACGTTGATCATGAGGGTGACCAGCACGACCACCAGGACCGGGGCCAGCAGCGGCACCGTGATCCGGCGGAAGACCTGCCACTCCCCGGCGCCGTCCACCCGCGCCGCCTCCAGCAGCTCGCGGGGTACGCCCGCCAGCCCCGCCGCGATCAGCACCATCGCGAAGCCGGCCCACATCCAGACGTAGGAGCCGATGATGGCGGGGGTGACCAGCGCCGGGCCGAGCCAGTCGACGCCGCGGTAGGCCTCGGCGAAGTCGGCCGCGGGCAGCCGGAGCCGGGCGCCCGCGGCCCGGTCGCCGGGCAGCGCGAAGGTGCCGTCGGCCGCCGTCGTCGCCGAGGCGACCACCCGGCCGTCCCTGACCGCCTCGATCCGCAGCCCGGCCAGCGCCTTCTCGCCGCGGTCGAGGACGTCCGGGCGGCCGCCGCCCCCGCGGGTGAAGTCCAGCCACACGGTGCCGGTGACCGTGCCCGGCCGGGCGGCGGCCTGGGCCGCGGGCCGCGCGCCGCGCAGATCGTCCGGCCGGACGGCGATCAGCGCAAGCCGCACCGGCGATCCCGCCCGGACGGCCGCGCGGGTGGTGAACGCCCCGCCGCCGGACGGCGCGAGGGCGGCCCGGGGCCGCGGCCGGGCCCCGGGGAACGGCGCCGGGTCGGCGAACGTGTCATGGACGGCCACCCACACCGCGTTGGCGACCCCGCGCTGCGGATCCTGGTCGTAGACCAGCCGGAAGATGATGCCGGCCGCCAGCATCGAGATCGCCATCGGCATGAACACGACCAGCTTGAAGGCGGTGCCCCAGCGGATCCGCTCGGTCAGCACCGCGAAGACCAGCCCCAGCGCGGTCGAGACCGCCGGCGCCACCACGACCCACACGACGGTGTTCCTCAGCGCGGTACGGATGCCGTCGTCGGAGAACATCCCGCCGTAGTTGTCCAGCCCCACGAAGCCCGTGCCGGCGGCGTCGAACAGACTGCGGTAAACGGAGAAGACGATGGGGTAGCCGACCAGCGCCCCGAGCAGCAGCAGCGCCGGCAGCAGGAACGCCGCGGCGAGCCGGCGGCGGCTGCCCGGGGCCCGGCGCCGGCCGCCCCCGCCCCGCGGCCCGCGGCCGCGGCTCTCCCCGGTCTCGCTGACCTGTACGGCGCTCATCGTGACGGTCCCCCGGTCCCGGTCGAGACGGACGGTGGCGGGTGCTCAGTGCCCGAACGACGCGGCGGCGTCCTTCTCCAGCCGTGCCTGGATGCCCGCGACGTCCCCGGGGTCCTTCAGGAAGTCCTGGAGGTCCTTCCACTCGCCCTGGCCGGGTTTGCCGCCGAAGGAGGCGGGCGCCTGGTCGGACATGTCGAAGCGGAAGTCGTCGCCCGCCGCGATCAGCGCCCCGGCGATCGTGCGCAGCACGCCGTTGGCGTACGCCGCCCGGTCGAGCGCCTTGTTGGGCGAGAGGAAACCGCCGGCCCGGGCCCAGATCTTGGCGGCGTCCGTCGAGGCCAGGAACGTCAGCAGCGCCTGCGAGGCCCTGGTGTTCTTGAGGGCCACCGCCACGTCGCCGCCGGTCACCACCGGGGACCTCGGGCCCACCGCGGGGAACGGGAAGACCTTGGCGTCCGTGCCGATCTTCGCCTTGGTCTGGCTGATGTTGGCGGCGGCGAAGTCGGCCGAGGAGACCATCGCGGCCTTGGGGGTGTCGCCGCCGCCGAAGGTCTGGGTCACCGAGGTCGGGAAATCCGTCTGCAGGGCGCCGGAGGTACCGCCGGCGAGCAGGTCCCGGTGGCCGAAGAGCCCGCCGAGCGTGGTCAGCGCCCGCTTGACGGACGGGTCGGTCCACTTGAGGTCGTGCCGCGCGAGCCGGTCGTACTTCCCGGGCCCCGCCTGGGAGAGGTAGATGTTCTCGAACCAGTCGGTCAGCGTCCAGCCGTCCGCGCCGCCCACCGAGACCGGCGCGACGCCCGACTCGGAGAGCGTCCGCGCCGTCGTGAGGAACTCCGGCCAGGTCTTCGGCACCTTGGCGCCGGCATTGTCGAACGCCCGGGCGTTGTACCAGACCAGTGACTTGTTGCTGGCCTTGAAGTACACGCCGTACGGCGTGCCCTGGTGGGAGCCGAGGTCCCGCCAGCCCTTGGAGTAGTTCTTGGCGAGCTGCGCCCTGGCGTCCGCGCCGAGCGGCTTGAGCCAGCCCTTGCGCGCGAACTCGTGCAGCACGCCGACCTGTTGGAGCATCGCGATGTCCGGCGGCCCGCCACCGGCGATCTTGGAGCCGACGAACCCGGCCATGTCGTCGCCGCTGGGCACGAAGTCGACCGTGGCGCCGGTGCGCTTTTCGAACTCGTCCAGCACCTTGACGAAGTTCTCCCGCTCCGGCCCCGTCCAGACCGCGGTCACCTGCAGCTTCTGGCCCGCGAGATGCGGCAGGCGCACGGTGGGGGCGGTGCCGCCGCCCTTGCCGCCGCCGTCCGCGTGGTCCGTGCCGCCGCTGCCGCCACAGGCGCCCAGCGCCAGGGCGAGCGCCGCGGTGGCCGCCACCACGGTCGTGGTGCGAAGCGCCGTCCGGTCGAGTCGTCTGCGCATCCCCGTAGCCCCTTGTCGCTGCGCCTGCCGTGCCGGGTGCGAAGGGAGAGCCGTGCCACGTCGTGCCGCGGCGCCCCTGCCGTGCCGTTCGCGTCGTGCGGTGCGGTGCGGTTGCGCTGCGCCTCGTCGTGCGGGTCGGTGTGCGACAGTCCTACGCCCCGGCCACCGGGTCCGCAATACCGCCTGCCGCCTCAACTGACCTTTCGTGACGGTGCTGTGACGGGCGGCAGCCGGCTTCAGAGCAGGGGTGGGGCGGCTGTGGCGCCCGAGGACTGAGCGGCCCGCTGGAGCGCACTGGCCAGCAGCGCCAGGTCGGTGGGGCCGTTGCCCAGCTCGCGCAGCGGCCGCCGGGCCGGAGGGTCGCCCATCCGCGCCCACTCCAGGGGGACGACCGTCGGCCGGAGGGTGGACGTCCGGGGTATCCGCCCGGTCACCCGGCCCGCCTGGAACGGGGTCGAGGAGCCGTCCGCCGTGCGGTACAGCCGGCCGCGGCCCGGGGGCTCCGGCTCGGACGCGCCGGCGGCGGCGCCCAACCGCACCCGCAGACCGGCCCGTTCACTCGCGGCGGTCTCGGCCGTACGGTCCGGATGGCCACTCGCGGCTATCAGATGGACCCCGAGCGCCGCGCCCTCCCGGGCCACCGCCTCCAGGGCCCGCACCACGGAACCGGCGGCCGGCCGGCCCATGCTGCCCAGCGCCGGCGCCACCAGCGCGTCGAAGTCGTCGACCAGCACGAAAAGCCGCGGCATCGGCACCACCGGCTCCGCGCCCTCGGCGGCCCCGCCGCGGGCGCGCAGCCGCAGCGTCCCGGTCGTCGACGGATCCTGGTCGCCGCCCGCCGGGCCGCCGGCGCCCTCGGACGTCCGCCGCGGGGCGACGATCCGCGGCGCCGGCAGATGCCTGCCGCGCCACTCGGCGAACGGGGTGCCGTCGAGTTTTTCCGCGCGCCGCTTCAGCTCCGAGGACAGCGCCTGGGCGAACTCCCGCATCCGCAGCGGCTCCGAGGCCGCCAGATACGTCGTGACGTGCGGCAGGTCCGTGCACACCCGCAGCCCCTCGCCGCGCTCGCCGCCCCCGCCGTCCACCAGCACCAGCGACAGCAGATCGGGACGGTCGGCGGCGGCCAGCGAGGCGGCCAGCGCGCGCAGCAGCTCGGTCTTGCCGGTGGCCGCCGCGCCCTCCAGGAACAGATGCGCACCGTCGGCGGCGAGGTCGGCGCACAGCGGACCGTGCGGACCGGCGCCGAGCACCGCGGCGGCGCCCGCCCGGTCGCCGTCCAGAGCGGCGGCCCAACGGGCCATCAGGGACGCCGGGGTGGCGCGGGCCAGCCCCAGCTCGTCCAGCAGCCGCGCCGCGTCCGGCAGCGGGACGGCCGGGCGGGGGACCGTGCCGCCGGCCGGCGCGTCGGCCTCGCGCAGCGGCGCCAGCGCCCGCGCGAACCGCTCGGCCCAGGCGACGGAGACCGCGTCCACCGTCGCGACCGTGCCCTGCGGGCCGGAGCCCGGCTGGACGACGCGCAGCGCCGTGGCGACATCGCCGCTGAGCACCGCGACCGCCCCGCACTCCCCGAAGGCGGGTGACGCGGCCCGGGCCGCCTCGTACGTCGCGGACAGCGGGAAGGAAGGGGAGGAGGCCGGCGTCTCGGCCAGGCACAGCAGATGGATACCGGCCGCCGGACCGCCCGCCGCGAGCCGCGCCGTGGTCTCGCGCAGCGCGGCGGAGCCGGGGTCCCCGTCCACGATCACCAGGGTGTACGGCCCCCGGTGGCGGGCCGCGGTGGCCGCGATCTCCGCGGGCTCGGCGTCCGCCCAGCCGGGGCCCGGCGGGCCGTCGTCGAGCCGGCGCACCAGCTCGGAGGTACGGGCCGCGGCCTGCTCCTTGTCGTAGGCGAGCAGCAGCCGGCAGTCCTGGCCGTGCGCGGGGCGGATCTGCGGCAGCCAGCCGAGCCAGGACCATTCGGCCACCCGCTCCTCGACGGGGCGCGCCCGGTCCGCGCTGATCAGCACGAGGTCGAGGGTGCCGGGGGAGTGCAGCGCGGCGAGCTGGGCGAGGGCGCAGCGGGCCAGCCCGGTCAGCCGGGCCCGCGGGCCGGCCAGGCCCAGCGAGCCGGCCCGGCGCAGCCCGACGGTCACCGGCACCGCGGCCCGGCCGCCGCCGCGGGCGGCCGTGCCCAGCCGCACGGTGAGCGCGTCGGGGTGGTCCGGGCCGCGCTCCCAGAGCCGGGGGCCCGGGCCCAGGGCGGTGAGCAGCACCGCGGCGGCATCCGGCCAGCGCTCGTCCGCGGCCGGCCCGGAGAGCGCCTCCGCCGCCCCGGCCTCGTCGGCGTCGTCCGCGGGGACCGCCTGCGGGCCGCCGGCCGGCGGATACACCACCGGGAGGGTCTCCGGCCGCTCGACGGCGGGCCGGCCGCCGGCCAGCCGCCGCGCCCAGGCGCCGAGCCCGCCCCGCCGCGCGCCCTTGCGGGCGGCCTCGCCGGGCGGCGCGAGCGCCTGCTGCCCGCCGTGCGTGGGGTCCTGCCCGCCGCCGGGGAAGGTGTCGCCGCGCTCCCGGGCGCCGAAGCCGGCGGGCCCGGAGGCGCCGGCGGCCCCCTCGGGGGCGCGGTCGTAGACATGGCCGCCGGAGAGGTCCGGGAAGCCTTCCTCCGCCGGAGCGCGCCGGGGCGCCGGGTCCGGCGCGCCCTGCCACGGCGGGGCGGCGCCGGTCGGGGTGCCGCGCAGCGGGGTGTCCCGCCGCCCCGTGGCGCCCGCCGCCGGGCGGCCGTACCCGGCTCCCGCATAGGCACCCCCGGCCGCGGCGGTGGCGCCGTGCGGACCGGCCGCCGCGCCGTGGCCGGCCCCGCTCCCGCCGGCCGCCGGCCGCCCCGCGCAAGCGCGCGCGCCGGCCGCCCCCGGGCTGATCCGCAGCTGCCCCTCGCCGTCCGGCGCGGTCGCCAGGGCCGGGTCCGGGGCGCCGGGCGCGGACTGCAGGCGCAGCGCGGACTCGCCGATCCGCAGCAGCGCGCCGGGCCGCAGCGGGGCGGGCCGCTCGCCGAGGGCGGTGCCGTCCACGGCCGTGCCGTTGGTGGAGTGCAGGTCGGCCACGGTCACCGCGCCGTCGGGGCCGACCGTCACGGCGCAGTGCAGCCGGGAGACATCGGGGTCGTCGAGCGGGACGTCGGCGTCGGCGGAGCGGCCGATGCGGATCTGGCCGCCGTGCAGCAGGTGCACCCCGCCGGCATCGGGGCCGGAGACGACGCGCAGCCGCGCCGAATCGTGCGGCAGGCCGTGTGCGGGGGAGGGGCCCGGGTTCTGGAGGGAGAGCACCGCGCCGTCGATCAGCGGGGGCTCGCCGAGCGCAGCGCGCTGCGGATCGAGCCGCTCGGACCCGGCGTAGAGGACGACCGGGGCGCCGCTGGCGCCGCCGACATCGGCGCCCGAGCCCGCCACGGAGGCCGCGAGCGAGCCGGCCACCGCCGCCAGCGCGGTCCCGGCGGGGGCCGTCACGAGCACGTCGCAGGCCCGGGTGGTGTGGCCGCTGCGCGGCCCGAGGACGGTCAGCCGGATCTGCATCGCCGTCAACGGTCCCTTCTGCCGGGATCCGCAGGGGGACCGCTCCTCCCCCCGCCGCACCCGGGCACGTCGGCACGGACAAGTCCCAAGTGCACGTCGCGACACGGACCGCCGCCCCCACCGCATCGTGCTGGGAGCATCCTCGCACCTGGCACTGACAACACGCCCGCCGACCGCCGTTCAGTGATCTTGATTGGTCTTCTAAGGGCGAAAAAGTGCCTGCTTGCGTGCCGTGCCCGGCCGGAATTCGACCGCCGTGGTCAGCTCGGACGCGTGCGGGCCCGGCCGTGCGGGCGGTGTGCGCGGCGCCCGGCCGGAACGGGCAACCATCCGCCGCGCGGGTGCGTCTTTCCCACAAGCCTGTACCGGGCCGGCGGACCGAAAAGATTGTCCGACGGCACTACAGTGGGTCGGACGGCCGTGCGGTGGGCGAACCAGCCGACCCGGCGGGCCAGGCAACGAGAACCACACGACCAGGGAGCGCATGACGTGCGGCCGGTAGGCAGCAAGTACCTGCTCGAGGAACCGCTGGGACGCGGCGCCACGGGCACCGTCTGGCGTGCCCGCCAGCGGGAGACGGCGGGCGCCGAGGCCGCCGTGGCAGGAGAGCCCGGTGAGACGGTCGCGATCAAGGTCCTCAAGGAGGAGCTGGCGCACGACGCGGATGTGGTGATGCGCTTCCTGCGGGAGCGCTCCGTCCTGCTGCGCCTGACCCACCCCAACATCGTCCGCACCCGCGACCTCGTCGTCGAGGGCGATCTGCTGGCCCTGGTCATGGACCTGGTCGACGGTCCCGACCTGCACCGCTACCTCCGCGACAACGGCCCCTTCAGCCCCGTCGCCGCCGCCCTGCTGACCGCCCAGATCGCCGACGCGCTGGCCGCCAGCCACGCCGACGGCGTGGTGCACCGCGACCTCAAGCCCGCCAACGTCCTGCTCGCCGGGTCGGACGGCAGCGGCGAGATGCACCCGATGCTGACCGACTTCGGCATCGCCCGCCTCGCCGACTCCCCGGGCCTGACCCGCACCCACGAGTTCGTCGGCACCCCCGCCTATGTGGCCCCGGAGTCCGCCGAGGGCCGCCCGCAGACCTCCGCCGTGGACATCTACGGCGCCGGCATCCTGCTGTACGAACTCGTCACCGGCCGGCCCCCGTTCGCCGGGGCGACCGCCCTGGAGGTGCTGCACCGCCACCTCAGCGAGGAGCCGCGCCGCCCCGGCGCGCTGCCCGAGCCGCTGTGGACGGTCATCGAGCGCTGCCTGCGCAAGCGCCCCGAGGAGCGGCCGAGCGCCGAGAACCTCGCGCGGGCCCTGCGCGCCGTCGCGTCCGGCATCGGGGTGCACGCCTCCCCGGCGCAGGCCGAGGCCGCGCTGGGCGTCGCCGCGCTGCTCGCCCCCGACCCCGCGCCCGCCACCGTCCCCGGGACGGGCGGCGACGGCGGGCCGGGCGGCGGCGACGCCGACCCCACCCAAGTGCTGCCCTCCGGCGCCGGTTCCTACGACCCGGCCGCGGCCACCAGCGTGCTGCCGTCCACCGGTGGCCCCGGTGGCCCCGGTGGCCCCGGCGGCCCCGGCGGGCAGGGCGACCCGACCCGTGCGATGCCGCCCATGCCCGTGGGAGCGCCGGCCGGCGGACCGCAGACCCCCGAGGGCCCTCATCCCTGGGAGTCCCAGATGCGGGCCGCGCGGGATCGCAACGAGCAGACCCAGGTGCGGTATCTGGATCCCACCGAGGATCCGCTGCGCCGCCGCCCGCAGCGCCAGGCCGCCCCCCAGCAGCCGCCGCAGCGTCCGCAGCAGCCCCAGTACCGCCAGCAGCCGCCGCCGTACGCCCAGCAGCAGCCGCAGGCCCCGCAGCGCCGCCAGGAGCCGCCGCCGCAGCGCTACGAGCCGCAGCGGCCGCCCGCCCCGGAGCCCCGGCCCCGGCGCGAGCCCCGCCAGCGCAGCGCCAACCCGATGAAGATCCCGGGCCTGGGCTGCCTCAAGGGCTGCCTGTTCACGATCATCCTGCTGTTCGTGGCGGCCTGGCTGGTGTGGGAGCTGACCCCGCTCCAGGAGTGGATCGGCACGACCAGGGGCTTCTTCGCCCAGGTCGGCCACGTCTTCCACAGCGTCCAGCGCTTCGTGCAGAAACTCGGCGGCTGACGCCGGCCGCCCGCGGGATCCCGCGGGCGGCATTGAACCCACGTTGTGGATTTGTCGACTTCTGAAGGCCAATTTCGCCCACAGAAGTGAAGGTTGCCGCCGTACGGGGCACGAACTCCCCCGGCATCCGCGTAGCTTTGACGCCAACCTCAGCCCCCGCAGGACGCTCGGGGGCCCGACACGTCGGAGCAGTCTTGGCACGGAAGATCGGCAGCCGGTACACCGCCCACCAGATCCTGGGGCGCGGCAGTGCCGGCACGGTATGGCTGGGCGAGGGTCCCGAAGGGGCCGTGGCCATCAAGCTGTTGCGTGAGGATCTCGCGGCCGACCAGGAGCTCGTCGGCCGCTTCGTCCAGGAGCGGGCGGCCCTGTTGGGCCTGGCGGACCCCCATGTCGTCGGCGTCCGCGACCTCGTCGTCGACGGCAACGACCTGGCCCTGGTCATGGACCTCGTCCGCGGCACCGACCTGCGCACCCGTCTGGAGCGCGAACGGCGGCTGGCCCCCGCGGCGGCCGTCGCGATCGCCGCCGACGTCGCCGACGGGCTCGCCGCCGCGCACGCCGCCCGGATCGTGCACCGCGACGTCAAGCCCGAGAACGTCCTGCTGGACATGCAGGGCCCGCTCGGCCCCGGTGGCGCGCACCCCGCGCTGCTCACCGACTTCGGCATCGCCCGGCTCGTCGACTCCCCGCGCCGCCTCCCGCAGACCCCGGCCGGGGGCAGCACCGTCCCGCTGCGCTCGACCAAGGTCATCGGCACCCCCGACTACCTCGCCCCGGAGATCATCGAGGGCCTCCCGCCCCGCGCCTCCGTGGACGTCTACGCCCTGGCGACCGTCCTGTACGAGCTGCTCGCCGGATTCACACCGTTCGGCGGCGGCCACCCCGGGGCGGTGCTGCGCCGGCACGTGACCGAGAGCGTGGCGCCGCTGCCCGGCATCCCCGACGAGCTGTGGCAGCTGCTGCTCCAGTGCCTTGCCAAGGCGCCGGCGTCCCGGCTGCGCGCCCCGGAACTCGCCGCCCGGCTGCGCGAGCTGCTGCCCTCCCTGGCCGGCATGCCGCCGCTGGACATCGACGAGCCGGACGACGAGCAGCCCGACGACGAGCCGGAGAGCGCCGCCGGCGCCCGTGACGAGGCCTACCGCCCGCCGGCGGCACCAGGACAGCGGGACCGCACCCCGCCGCGGGGCGCGGTCCCGCTGGTCCAGGGCGCGGCCCCCGACTCCAACCGGGACACCCACACGAGCATGCGGGTCCCGGGCCCCGACGAGCTGGCGGGCGGCGCCCACGGCACCGCACGGACCCCGCGCGCGACCGGCGAGCGCCGGGCCGGCTCGGCCCGGCACCGCGCCTCGCCCGAGGCCGTGCGCCGGCGCCGGATCCGGTGGGGCGCGGCCGCCGCCGCGGTGGTCGTGGCCGCCGGCCTGGGCGGCTGGCTCGCCTCGGGCGACGACGGGGCGGGCGACGCCACACCGGGCGTCCACCGGTCCGGACCCGACACCCCTGACGGTTCCGGGGCCGCGCCGTGACGGGCCGGGCCCGGCGGTGAGCGGCGCGGCGCCCCTCTGCGGGACGGCACGGGAGGCTCCCGGCGGGTACGTCCTGCCGGGGCCGGGTCACGCAGACGGTGGCAGCCGTTAGGCTGGGTGCGTGGCAGTCGTCGATGTATCCGAAGAGCTGAAGTCCCTCTCCTCGACCATGGGGTCGATCGAGGCCGTCCTGGACCTCGACAAGATGAGGGCCGATGTCGCCGTGCTCGAGGAGCAGGCCGCGGCACCCTCCCTGTGGGACGACCCCGACAGTGCCCAGAAGGTCACCAGCCGGCTGTCCTACCTCCAGGGCCAGCTGCGCCGGGCCGAGGAGCTGCGCGGCCGCGTCGACGACCTCGAGGTGCTCTTCGAGCTCGCCGAGGCCGAAGGGGACGAGGACGCCCGCGCCGAGGCCGAGACCGAGCTGGCCGACGTCCGCAAGGCCGTCGAGGAGCTGGAGGTCCGCACCCTCCTGTCCGGCGAGTACGACTCCCGTGAGGCGGTCGTCAACATCCGTGCCGAGGCCGGTGGTGTGGACGCCGCCGACTTCGCCGAGAAGCTTCAGCGCATGTACCTGCGCTGGGCCGAGCGCCACGGCTACAAGACCGAGCTGTACGAGACCTCGTACGCGGAGGAGGCCGGCATCAAGTCGACCACCTTCGCCATCAAGGTCCCGTACGCCTACGGCACGCTCTCCGTCGAGCAGGGCACCCACCGCCTGGTGCGGATCTCGCCGTTCGACAACCAGGGCCGTCGCCAGACGTCGTTCGCCGGTGTCGAGGTGCTGCCCGTGGTGGAGCAGACCGACCACATCGAGATCGACGAGTCCGAGCTGCGGGTGGACGTCTACCGCTCCTCCGGCCCCGGCGGCCAGGGCGTCAACACCACCGACTCCGCGGTCCGGCTGACGCACATCCCCACCGGCATCGTGGTCTCCTGCCAGAACGAGCGCTCGCAGATCCAGAACAAGGCGACCGCGATGAACGTCCTCCAGGCCAAGCTCCTTGAGCGCCGCCGCCAGGAGGAGCAGGCGAAGATGGACGCGCTCAAGGGCGACGGCGGCAACTCCTGGGGCAACCAGATGCGTTCCTACGTCCTGCACCCGTACCAGATGGTCAAGGACCTGCGGACCGAGTTCGAGGTCGGCAACCCCACCGCGGTGCTGGACGGCGACATCGACGGCTTCCTGGAGGCCGGGATCCGCTGGCGCAAGCAGCAGGAGAAGTAACGGGCCGGGCCCGGATCTGAGCCTGTGACAACTGCCTCCCTCGGGGAGGCAGTTGTTTTTCCTGTGGCGGATTGGTCACAGTCGTATGTCCATGTACCGCCCAACTCCTGCCAATTCGGACGCGGGGCCTTTATTCGGCCTTGACGATGCCGGCCGAACTGGGAAGGGTGAGCGCGGCATGCGTATGTCATGGGGCGCGTGGTGCAACGGGGAGATGAGGGGCCGGCGGTTGCGCCGGCCGTGACTCGCGTACCCCCTCGGCTCGTCGCCCCGTGCAGCGGTGCTCCAATGACGAGTTCAGCTACTGGGGGTAGCAGTACATGACGAAGAAGACGCGGCTGCGCGTTGCGCGCATTGCGGCCGGTGCGGTGATCGCGGCCGGTGCGTCGCTCACCGCGGCCGGCGCGGCTTCCGCGGCCAGCCCGGGTGAGACCCCGGGCCAGGACGGCGGCTTTATCGGCGGCATCATCGGTGGCGTCATCGGCGGGGGCAGCTCCGGCGGCGACAGCACGGGCTCCACCACGGGTGACGCCACCACGGGTGGCGACACCACCGGCGGCGAGATCGGCGGTGACACGACCACCGGCGGCGAGATCGGCGGCGACACCACCACCGGCGGCGACACCACCGGTGGTGACACGACCACGGGCGGTGACGCCACGACCGGTGGTGACACGACCGGCGGCGACACCACGGGCGGCGACACCACCACCGGCGGTGACACGACCGGCGGCGACACGACCACCGGCGGCGACACCACGACCGGCGGCGACACCACCACGGGCGGTGACACCACCGGCGGTTCCACCACGGGCGGTCACAGCACGGGCGGTCAGTCCACCGGCGGCCAGAGCACCGGCGGCGACAGCACCGGTGGTCACAGCGGCGGCGGCAACGGCGGTGGCGGCGACTCCACCGGCACCGGCACCGACAACGAGGGCTCCAAGCCGATCGAGCAGCCCGGCCAGGGCAAGGAGCAGATCGCCGACACGCCCGGCCAGGCCAAGCAGCAGGCCAAGGGCGAGCTGGCCGAGACCGGTTCCTCCGGTACGACCGTCCTGCTCATCGGTGCGGCGACGATGATCGCGGGCGGTGTGGGCTTCCGCCTGCTGCCCCGTCTGATCAACAAGAACGGCGGCGGTGCCGCGGCGGCCTGATGCCGGCGCGGGACAGCTGGAGGGGCCCGGGACGCAGCAGCGTCCCGGGCCCCTCGGCGTTCGTGAGCGGGCCGCCTCCCGGGCGGCCCTCGGGCCGGCCGCCGGTCCGGCGGCCGCGCGCGGGTCTCAGGCGACCTGGTGCAGCAGCACGCCCAGCGCCACCATCAAGATCATCAATGTCACCAGCACCGCCGGGCTGAGCTGGGCGAAGATACCGCCCGTCTGCTGCAACCGTTCCCTGTTCGCCCGGCACACGGGGCAGCGGCCCTCGCTGACAGGGGCCGCGCAGTTGGCGCACACCAGTCGGTCGTACGTCATGCGACCTCCTTCTCCACCGCACCCAACGCGCCGGGGGGCGCATTGGTTCCCTCTTCCACTGTGCCAGCTCGTCGACGGAACGGCGCGCCCCGCGGTTTTGTGCGCCTTTTGTCCCGTAGGTGCCGTGAGGAAATGCACCAACCGCCTACGGCGACTGCGCCGCCGCGCGAGGTTCGCGTATGGTCACGCACACCGACGGGAGCCGCAACTCGGCAACCCGTGCCGCTATCCAGGTCGACCGTGGTGCATCAGTGATCCGATTCGACAACGTCTCCAAGACCTACCCGAAGCAGAACCGCCCTGCACTCAGGGACGTCTCGCTCGAGATCGAGCGCGGCGAATTCGTCTTCCTGGTGGGCTCCTCGGGGTCCGGAAAGTCCACCTTTCTGCGGCTGCTGCTGCGCGAGGAGCGGACCAGCCATGGTCACGTCCACGTGCTCGGCAAGGACCTCGGCAAGCTCTCCAACTGGAAGGTTCCGCAGATGCGGCGCCAGGTGGGGACGGTCTTCCAGGACTTCCGGCTGCTCCCCAACAAGACGGTCGGGGAGAACGTCGCCTTCGCCCTCGAGGTCATCGGCAAGCCGCGCGGCCAGATCCGCAAGACGGTGCCCGAGGTCCTCGAACTGGTCGGCCTCGGCGGCAAAGAGGACCGGATGCCGGGCGAGCTCTCCGGTGGTGAGCAGCAGCGCGTCGCCATCGCACGGGCCTTCGTCAACCGTCCGATGCTCCTCATCGCGGACGAGCCCACCGGCAACCTCGACCCGCAGACCTCGGTCGGCATCATGAAGCTGCTGGACCGGATCAACCGGACCGGTACGACGGTGGTCATGGCCACCCACGACCAGCAGATCGTCGACCAGATGCGCAAGCGGGTCATGGAACTCGAGAAGGGCCGGCTCGTACGCGACCAGTCGCGCGGCGTGTACGGCTACCAGCACTGAAAGGACGCCATGCGCGCCCAGTTCGTCTTGTCGGAGATCGGCGTCGGTCTCCGCCGAAACCTCACGATGACCTTCGCCGTCATCGTCTCCGTAGCCCTCTCGCTCGGCCTGTTCGGCGCCTCGCTGCTGATGCGCGACCAGGTCAGCACGATGAAGGGCTACTGGTACGACAAGGTCAACGTCTCCATCTTCTTCTGCAACAAGAACGACGCCGACTCCGGTGCCAACTGCGCCAAGGGCGCGGCCACCCAGCAGCAGAAGGACGACATCAAGGCCGAGCTCGCCCGGCTGCCGATCGTGCAGAAGGTGGAGTACGAGTCCAGCGACCAGGCCTACAAGCACTACAAGGAGCAGTTCGGTGACACCCCCGTCGCCGGGCTGGTGACGCCCGACCAGCTGCCCGAGTCCTTCCGGGTCAAGCTCAAGGACCCGACGAAGTTCGCGGTCATCAAGTCGGCGTTCTCCGAGCGGCCCGGCGTCCAGGAGGTCCAGGACCAACGGGACACCGTCGAGCCGCTCTTCAACCTCCTGAACGGCATGAACATCGCCGCGCTGGTCGTGATGGCGCTGATGCTGGTCGTTGCGCTGATGCTGATCGTCAACACCGTGCGGGTGTCGGCGTTCAGCCGCCGGCGGGAGACCGGGATCATGCGCCTGGTGGGAGCGTCCAGCTTCTACATCCAGATGCCGTTCATCCTGGAGGCCGCCATCGCGGGGCTGCTGGGCGCGGCCTTCGCCTGCGTGCTGATCGTCGGCGGCAAGTACGTACTGATCAACAACTGGCTGGCGAAGAAGATCCAGGTGATCAACTTCATCGGCTGGGACTCGGTGGCCGCGGTCCTCCCGCTGGTCCTGCTGATCGGGCTGCTGATGCCCGCGCTCGCCGCGTTCTTCGCGTTGCGCAAGTACCTCAAGGTGTGAGCTTCACCAAGGGGCGCCGTACGGTCAACTCACCGTACGGCGCCTTTTTGTCCCTTAGACTCACCGCCATGTCGGGCCCGTGTGCGTACGACCGGCCCCGCCGCATCCGCCGCGGGGCGGCCCTGACGTTGTTCCTCGTCGGCGTGCTCGCCACCGGCGCCGTGACCGGCACCTGGAGCGATGAGGCGGCCGGTGCCGCGGGCCGGCCCGCTCCCCACGGCAAGGCCGCGAAGGCGCACGCCCCGGCCTCCGCCTTCGCGGACCGCGAGGCCGTCGAACGCGCCGCCGCCGAGGCCGCCGAGGACGGCAAGTCCGGTGCCGAGGCTGCCGCCGACGTCGTCAGCCGCAGCGGCGACCGCTGGGCGGCGATCTACACCCCGGGCCAGTTCGAGGACTTCCAGGAGCAGTTGGGCGGCGCCTATGTCGGCGTCGGACTGTGGGTGCGGCAGACGGACGGCGGGCGGATCGAGGTCTCCCGGGTCCAGCCCGGGTCTCCCGCCGCCCGGGCCGGGATCGCCCCCGGCGACCGGCTGCGCGCCGTCGACGGCCACGCCACCGAACGCACCCCGGTCACCGAGGTCGTCAGCCGGCTGCGCGGGGCGGCCCCCGACGGCTCCCGTGCCTCGGCCGCCGCGGCCGGCACCCCCGTCGCACTGGCGCTGCAGCGCGGCGCCCGCCACTGGACCGCGACCGTGCACCGCACGCGCCTGCGCTGCCGCAACGTCGTCGTCGACCACCCCGACGGCGCCCGTGGCCCGACCCGCGTCAAGGTCGCCGCCTTCGCCAAGGGCACCGGTGCGGCGGTCCGCCGGGCGGTCCGCCGGGCCTCCCCGGACCGCGGTCTGCTGCTCGATCTGCGCGGCAACACCGGCGGCCTGGTCACGGAGGCAGTCACCACCGCCTCCGCCTTTTTGAACGGCGGGCTGGTCGCGACCTACGACGTGCGCGGCAGCCAGCGGGCGCTGTACGCCGAGCGCGGCGGCGACACCCGGGTGCCGCTGGTCGTCCTCGTCGACGGCGGCACGATGAGCGCCGCCGAGCTGCTGGCCGGCGCGCTCCAGGACCGCGGCCGCGCGGTCGTGATCGGCTCCCCGACCTTCGGCAAGGGCTCGGTGCAGATGCCCAGCACGCTGCCGGACGGCTCGGTGGCCGAACTGACCGTCGGCCACTACCGCACTCCGGCCGGCCGGAGCGTCGACGGGGCGGGGATCACCCCCGACCTGGTCGTCGGGCGCGGGGCGGAGAAGCGGGCCCGCACAGTATTGGGTGGCCTCGGGGGCGGTGCGTAGTGCGAAAATGGCCGCACTATGGCTAAGGACAAGGGCAAGGACAAGACTCCCGGGCGCAAGCTCGTGGCGCAGCACAAGAAGGCGCGGCACGACTACCACATTCTGGACACCTACGAGTGTGGCCTGGTGCTGAGCGGCACCGAGGTGAAGTCGCTGCGGCAGGGCCGGGCGTCGCTGGTGGACGGATTCGTCCAGATCGACGGCAACGAGGCCTGGCTGCACAACGTGCACATCCCGGAATACGCGCAGGGGACCTGGACGAACCACGCGGCCCGGCGCAAGCGGAAGCTGCTGATGCACCGCGCCGAGATCGACAAGCTGGAGTCCAAGAGCCAGGAGTCGGGGCACACGATCGTGCCGCTGGCCCTCTACTTCAAGGACGGCCGGGCGAAGGTCGAGATCGCGCTGGCCAAGGGCAAGAAGGAGTACGACAAGCGGCAGACGCTGCGCGAGCAGCAGGACCGGCGGGAGACCGACCGGGCGGTCTCGGCGGCCCGGCGGCGGCAGCGGGCCTGACGAGCCCGTACGGCACGGACCCCGTACGGCACGGGCCGGGGGCGCTGCCGGGGAATACGCTGGCAACGGCACGCGTTGTTCACGTACGATGGCTCCGCACCCCACAAGGGGTGTGGCACCACCTTGATAAATCAACATGGGGATGATCGGTTTCGACAGCGGATGTCGAAGCAGGGGAAGCGAGTCGAGGAAGCGGCAATGATCTCGTTAACCATATGTCGCAACCAATAATCGCCAACACCAAGCGCGATTCCTTCGCCCTCGCTGCCTAAGTAGCGACTTGCGAAGTGTCAGCCCGGGGATGTTCCCGACCCGGATCCTGGCATCAGCTAGGGAACTAAACTTCTGGACCCGGTCACGGGGTGTAGAAGGAAATCAAACAGTGACTGGGCCCGTCGGAGACTTGTTCGCGTGATCTCCGGGGCCGAGAAAATCGCAGCGAACTGCACTCGGAGAAGCCCTGATTCCGCACCGTTGGACGCGGGTTCGATTCCCGCCATCTCCACTCATCCCATGTAAAGCAGCGGCCCGTGAGATTCTCACGGGCCGCTGCTTTGTGTGCGGCCGCTTCACGCCGGGCGCCGCAGCGAGGTGCACAGTGCCAGGGCGGCGGCCGCGGCCGGGACCGCGTAGCCGTGGCCGGGCCCGGTCAGGTGCTCCACGGCCCAGCCGCCGGTCGCCGAACCGGCCGCGATACCGGCCAGCAGGGCCGTCACCGCGAGGGTCATCCCCTCGTTCAGCCGCCCGGCCGGGGTGCGGGACTGGACCGTGCCCATGCCGGTGATCATCGTCGGGGCGGTGGCCATTCCCGCCGCCGTCAGGGCGACGGCCAGCGCCGCCGGTCCGCCCGCCGTGGCGGCGAGCAGGGGCAGCCACATCAGGGCGGCCATCGCGGCGACGCAGCGGCAAAAGCGGCGGGTGCCCGGGCCCGCGGCGGGGCGCAGCAGGCCGTAGGCCAGCCCGGCGGCGGCGGACCCGGCGGCCTGGAGGGCCAGCAGGGCGCCGCCGGCGGCGCGGATGCCGTGGGCGTCGGCGTAGGCCAGGGTGACCACCTCCATCGAGCCGAAGACCGCGCCGGTGCAGACGAAGGTGAGCAGCAGCGGCGGGATGCCGGGCAGCCGCAGCGGCGAGCGGGCGCGGGCCGCGGACGGCGGGGCCACCGGGGGTTCGGTGCCGCGCTGGGCCGCGAAGAGCAGCACCCCGGTCAGCAGCAGGACCGCGGCCACCGCCGTGCCCGCCTCCGGGGCGAGGCCGGTGCACAGCAGCGTGGCGAGCACCGGCCCGAGCAGGAAGCACAGCTCGTCCACGGCCTGTTCGAGGGAGTTGGCGGTGTGCCGGGCGGCCGGGTCGTCCCGCAGGAGGTGTGCCCAGCGGGCCCGCGACATCCCGCCGGTGTGGGGGGTGGTGGCGGTCGCCGCGTACGAGGCGAAGAGGGTCCAGTCGGGGGCGCGGAGGTGGACGCAGAGCAGCAGTGAGAGCGAGCCGAGGACGGCGAGCGCGGTGGCCGGGACCGCGGCCCGCGCCTGGCCGTGGCGGTCGATCAGCCGCGCGGTCCACGGGCCGGCCAGCGCCGTCGCCGCCAGCCCGGTCGCGGTGACCGCCCCGGCCAGCGCGTACGAGCCGCGGGTGCCCGCGATCATCAGCACCGCGCTGACGCCGAGCATCCCCATGGGCAGCCGGGCCAGCAGGCCCGCGGCGGTGAAGGCGCGGGTCCCGGGGAGGGCGAAGAGCCGGCGGTAGGGCGCCGACCGGCGCGGTCCGCCGCGCCGCGGGGCCGGGCGGGCGGGCGGCGGGGCCGCCTGTGCACGGGCCGGGCTGGAGCCGGGCGGGCGGGGGACGACCGGCCGGGCGGCGAGGAAGAGGATCATGTCTCTACGGTCGCGGCCGGGCCCGTGGCGCGTCCAACACCTGATCAGCGGCCATTGACGCGCCTGCGTTGTCAATGAGTGACGGGCGGCGGCGGCCCGGCGGCGCTGCCAGGATGGCCCGATGCCGTACGACACCGACCCGCGTCTGCTCCGCGCGTTCACCGCCGTCGCCGACGCGCTCCACTTCACCCGCGCCGCCGCCGGGCTGCACGTCGCCCAGCAGGCGCTCAGCCGCGATATCCGGCGGCTGGAGCGGGAGTTGGGCGCCACGCTGTTCGTGCGGACCACCCGGCAGGTCACCCTGACGCCGGACGGGCAGCGGCTGTTGCCGTACGCGAGGCGGGTGCTGAGTGCCCAGGACGAGCTGGCGGCGGCGTTCCGGCCCGCTCCGGAGCGGCCGCTGCTGGTGGATGTGCGGGCCCCTGTCGGCACCGCGGACCGGGTGCTGGCGGCGGCCAGGGAGCGGGTGGCGGACAGCGTGGAGCTGGTCGCCCGCTTCCACAGCGGACTGGCGGGGGCGGCGCCCGAGGTGGCGGACGGGCGGCTCGACGTCTCCTTCGGCCGGCTCGCGGCGCTGCCGGCCGGCGTCCGGGCCGGGCTGAGCCATCAGCCGGTCCGGCTGGAGCGGATGGCGGTGCTGCTGTCCGCGGACCATCCGCTGGCCGCACGGTCCGCGGTCCCGCTCGCCCACCTGGCCGGCGAGACGCTCTACGCCGGAGCCGGCAATCCGCGCACCGCCGAGTGGACGGAGCTGGCCGCACGGCTCTTCGAGGGCCGCGGCATCGCGATGGCCGCGCCGTTCCCGGAGATCGAGGGCTCGCAGGAGTTCGTGCGGCTGGTGCGCAAGCGGGGGTGGTCGGTGCTGGCGAGTGAGGAGTTCATCGAGGTGCCGGGGATGGTGCTGCGGCCGCTGGTGGAGCCGGTCCCGCTGTCACCCGTCTCGATGGTGTGGCGGCGGGGGCTGCGGCATCCGGGGCTGGACGCCCTGCGCGCGGCCGCCCGTGAGCACGGCGCCCGGCACGGCTGGCTCACGCCGCCCGGGGACACGTGGTGGCTCCCGGAGGCGGACGCGCGGGTGATGGGCGTTTCCGGCTGACGGGTGATCAGGATCGGTCGCCGGCACAAAAATTACGGACGCGCAGGCAACCCCGGGTGCCCGAAAAGCTTTCCTTAACGGCAGGGAAGCGTGTGGGCGACGAACAGGGGGGATCCGTGCGACGGCGTGCACTTCGTGTGGCGGTGGCGGCCGCAGTGACCTTGAGTGCCGCGGTCGGCCTGGCCCTGACGGGCTGCGCCGGATCGCCGCGGATGGCGGCCCTGCATGCCAACTGCACCACCAAGGGCCTGCGGTGGAAGCTGACCGTCCTGAAGAAGAAGCCGCACTCCCCGCACCGCGACGCCCGGCTGTCCGTCGTCAACACGGGGGACCAGCCCTGTGTGTTCCGCGGCTTCCCGGCCTTCGAGGTCCACCTCGGCAAGGGCCCGGAGTCCGCCGCCCGGGGGCACGGCCGGATCATGCCGATAGACCTGCGGCGCGGCGGCACGGTGGTGACCAGCCTGCGCTACCGGGACTGCCGGCCGCGCGCGGCCGCGGACGACTTCCGGATCAGCAACGACGTCGCCGTGGTGTCCGCGCCGCGCGACTACCCGGGCAGGCGCGCGGTCGAGGTCCGCGACGAGGCGGGCCGGCGCCGGTCGATGGACGTCTGCGCGGACTCGATATGGATGGGCCCGCCCCAGGAGACCGCCGAATAGCCCGGCGGCGGCAGCGCGGGCGCCCCCGCCGTCGGCAGGGGTTCCGCCTCACCACCCCGTGCCCCGCCCCGTGAGTGCACGGTTTCGTCCGTGTCACCGGGCGGCACGGCACGGAAACCCGCCGTCTCTAGCGTCGGCGCGCAGGACCCGACACCTGGGAGGCGCGATGACGGCCGCGGCAGCACGGACCCGTAGTGACGACAGCCCCGGCGGTGGCCGGACGCGGCGGCGCGGCGGGCGGTGGATCGAGCACTGGGACCCCGAGGACGAGACCTTCTGGGCGGCGACGGGGGAGCGGATCGCCCGGCGGAATCTGGCGCTGTCCGTGCTCTGCGAGCACATCGGGTTCTCCGTCTGGAGCCTGTGGTCGGTGATGGTGCTGTTCATGGGGCCGGAGTACGGGATCGACCCGGCCGGGAAGTTCTTCCTGGTGGCGGTGGGGACGCTGGTGGGCGCGGTGCTGCGGGTGCCGTACACCTTCGCGGTGGCGTGGTGCGGCGGGCGCAACTGGACGGTGATCAGCGCGCTGTTGCTGCTCGTGCCGACCGGGGCGGCGGCGGCCGTGCTCGAACCGGGCACCTCCTACGGCACGTTCCTGCTGATCGCGGCCCTGGCGGGGGTCGGGGGCGGGAACTTCGCCTCCTCGATGACCAACATCAACTCCTTCTTCCCGCTGCGGAAGAAGGGCTACGCGCTGGGGCTCAACGCCGGCGGCGGCAACATCGGGGTGCCGGTGATCCAGCTGCTGGGGCTGCTGGTGATCGGGACGGCGGGGGCGGCACAGCCGCGGCTCGTGCCGGCCGTCTACCTGCCGCTGATCGTGCTCGCCGCGCTGCTCGCGGCGCTGTTCATGGACAACCTGGCCCCGGTGACGAACGACACCGGCGCGGCCCGCGACGCCGCCCGGGAGGCGCACACCTGGGTGATGTCCCTGCTCTACCTCGGCACCTTCGGGTCGTTCATCGGCTACGGCTTCGCCTTCGGCCTGGTGCTGCAGAGCCAGTTCGCGCGCACCCCGCTCCAGGCGGCGTCGCTGACCTTCCTCGGGCCGCTGCTGGGCTCGCTGGTCCGCCCGGTCGGCGGGCGGCTGGCGGACCGCTTCGGCGGCGCCCGGATCACGCTCGGGACCTTCGCGGCGATGAGCCTGGCCACGGCGGTGGTGATCGGGGCGTCGGCGATGACCTCGCTGCCGGTGTTCCTCGCCGGGTTCATCGCGCTGTTCGTGCTGTCGGGGCTCGGCAACGGCTCCACGTACAAGATGATCCCGGGGATCTTCCAGGCCCTGGCGCTGCGCCGCGGGCATACGGGGGAGGCGGCCGCGGCGGAGGGGCGGCGGCTGTCGGGCGCGGCGATGGGGCTCATCGGGGCGGTGGGCGCGCTCGGCGGACTCGCCGTCAACCTCGCCTTCCGGCAGTCGTTCCTGACGACCGGCTCGGGCACGCCCGCGTTCGCCTCGTTCCTGGCCTGCTACGCGGTGTGCGGTGCGGTGACCTGGGCCGTATACCTGCGGCCCGCGGCCCGGGCCCGGCGCGGCGCGCGGCTGCCGGCCGCGGAGGGGGAGCGGCGCCCGGCGTACGCGGAGGTGTAGCGCGGGGGGGGGTACCCGCACGGGGGCGCCGCGGCCGCCCCCGCGGAGCGCCCTCGTAACCGCGGGGAAATACTGGAGGACCGGAGCCGTCACGTGCCGTTGGCACGCTGGGCCCCCGGCACCGCGTGCCGCCCGAGCCGCGGCGGCAGCGGAGCAGCAGACGGCAGCACACCACTCTGGGCGGAGCGGGACCACCATGCACGAGCAGCAGCAGCAGCAGGAGCACGGCGCACAGCAGCCGACGGAGCCGGCACCGGCGGTGCGGCCGCTGGACGGGTTCACCGTCGGCGTGACCGCGGCCCGCCGGGCGGAGGAGCTGGGCACACTCCTCGAACGGCGCGGCGCGCAGGTGCTCCACGCGCCCGCGCTGCGCATCGTTCCGCTGCCGGACGACACCGAGCTGCTCGACGCGACCCGGGAGCTGATCGGCCATCCCCCGGACGTCGTCGTGGCCACCACCGCCATCGGCTTCCGCGGCTGGGTGGAGGCCGCGGAGGGCTGGGGGCTGGGCGAGGCGCTGCTGGACCGGCTGGCCGGGGTGGAGCTGCTGGCCCGCGGGCCCAAGGTGCGCGGCGCGATCCGGGCCGCCGGGCTGACCGAGAAGTGGTCCCCGGCCTCCGAGTCGATGGCCGAGGTGCTGGACCGGCTGCTGGCGGAGGGCGTCGCGGGCCGCCGGGTGGCCCTTCAGCTCCACGGGGAGCCGCTGCCGGGCTTCGTCGAGGCGCTGCGGGCCGGCGGGGCGGAGGTCGTCGGCGTCCCCGTCTACCGCTGGATGCCGCCGGAGGACATCGGCCCGGTCGACCGGCTGCTGGACGCGGTGGTCGCGCGCTCCCTGGACGCGGTGACCTTCACCAGCGCGCCGGCCGCCGCCTCGCTGCTGCGCCGGGCGGGGGAGCGCGGGATGCGCGAGGAGGTGCTGGCCGCGCTGCGGCGCGAGGTGCTGGTGGTGTGCGTGGGGCCGGTGACCGCGCTGCCGCTCCAGGCCGAGGACCTGCCGACCCTGCAACCGGAGCGCTTCCGGCTGGGCCCGCTGGTGCAGCTGCTGTGCCGGGAACTGCCGTCCCGGGTGCGGTCGTTGCCGGTGGCCGGGCGGCGGCTGGAGATCCGCGGGCACGCCGTGGTGGTGGACGGGGAGCTGCGCCCGGTGCCGCCGGCCGGGATGGCGCTGCTGCGCACGCTGGCCCGCCGGCCCGGCTGGGTGGTCTCCCGCGCCGAACTGCTGCGCGCGCTGCCGGGCGCGGGCCGCGACGAGCACGCCGTGGAGACCGCGATGGCCCGGCTGCGGGTGGCGCTGGGCGCGCCCCAGCTGATCCAGACGGTGGTCAAGCGCGGCTACCGGCTCTCGCTCGACCCGCACGCGGACACCGACAAGTACGGCGGGCGGTAGCGCCCGCGCGGGCGGCGCCGGCGCGGGCGGACGGCTCCGGAGGGTTCCGGCGGGCGCGTGCGCGGGGCACTCTGGGGGCACACGTGTGGGGTCCCCGAGGGAGTGACAGGCACATGGCGGCGCATGACGGCCTGCGGTTCGACTGCGGGCGGATCTGCCTGGACCTGGCGGCCACGGCCACCGGCACCCCCGCCGAACGGCTCGCCGTCCCCCAGGAGTTGCGGGCCTGGCTGGTCGGCGCCGGCCTGGTGCCGCACGGCACCCCGCTGGACGGCGTCGACGGCGGCTGGCTGGGCCGCTTCCGCGCGCTCGGGGAGCTGCTGAGCCGGGTGGTGCACGACGAACTGCGGGGGAGGGCGGCCGACGCCGATCTGGCCCTGCTCAACTCCGCGGCCGGGGCCGGGCGGCCGCCCGCCGCCTACGCGGTGCGGACCGCCGACGGCGCCCTGGCCCGCCGGCTGACCGGCCCGCCCGACTGCGCCGGGCTGCTGGCCGCGGTGGCCCGGGACGCGATCGGGCTGCTGACCGACGCGGCGGCCCGCCGGCAGCTGCGGCAGTGCGAGGGCGCCCGCTGCACCCTGGTCTACCTGGACACCTCCCGTGGCCGGCGCCGCCGTTGGCGCTCCAGCGAGGTGTGCGGCAACCGCGAGCGGGTGGCCCGCCACCGCCGGCGCACGACGGTGCGCCGCGCCCCGGACGCCGCCGCCGGTCAGAAGCCCGCACCCGCCGCCGGAAATTATTCCGCCGGGCGCTGAACACCCCGCCCGGCCCGTCCGTACTCCTCACCGCAAGTCCGATTCATGGCACGGTCCCCGGCGATCTTGGGCGATCCGGGCTATCGACCCGGGAGTTGGAGTGCGTAAGGATGCCGTCGTGGCAGACAGGACGACACCTGATGAGGAGCTCATGCGAGCCCTCTATGACGATCATGCGGGCCCGCTTCTCGCCTTCGTCCTGCGCTTGGTGGCGGGCGACCGGCATCGCGCGGAGGACGTGGTGCAGGAGACGCTGGTCCGTGCCTGGCGCAACGCCGATCAGTTGCAGCGGGCGACCGGATCCATCCGGCCCTGGCTGGTGACCGTCGCCCGGCGGATCGTGATCGACGGGCACCGCAGCCGCCAGGCGCGGCCGCAGGAGGTCGACGCGACGCCGCTGGAGACGATGCCCGCCGCCGATGTGATCGACCGGGCGCTGCGGCTGATGACGATCTCCGAGGCGCTGAGCGATCTGAGCAAGGCCCACCGAGAGGCCCTCGTCGAGACGTACTTCAAGGAGCGTACGGTCAGCGAGGCGGCACAAGTGCTGCGGGTGCCGGCCGGGACCGTACGGTCCCGGGTGTTCTACGCGCTGCGCTCCCTGAAGCTCTCGCTCGAGGAACGAGGAGTAACGGAGTGACCCCGCCCATGCCACCGGACCGGCACACCGACGTCGGCGCATACGCCCTGGGCGTCCTGGACGCCGCCGACGCGGACCGGTTCGAGGCGCATCTCGTCGGCTGCGACCGGTGCGCGGCCGAACTCGAACAACTGATGCGTCTCACGCCGGTGCTGGCCGAGTTCAAGCAGTCCGCGCCCACCCCGCAGACGATCACCGCGGTGCCCGGCCCGGCGATGCTCGACGGGCTGCTCGACGAGGTGACCGCCACCCGCCGCGGCCGGGCCCGGCGCCGGCTGTTCCTGGTCGCGGCGGCCGTCGTGCTGATCGTCGGCGGTCCGCTGGCCACCTTCGCGCTGAAGGGGGCGGCGGCCCCGCCCGACCCGCCGGCGCCGCCGCTGGCGAACGCCGTGCGGGCCCAGTACGCGGCGGGCGAGAAGGTCAGCTCCGTCGACCCGGACACCAAGGTGTCGGCGGGCGTCTCCATGGCCACCCGGCCCTGGGGCACCCAGGTCGTCCTGGAGCTGGCCAACGTCAAGGGCCCGCTCGCCTGCGATCTGGTCGCCGTCGGCAAGGACGGCAAGCGGCAGACCGTCACGACCTGGGCCGTCCCCAAGGGCGGCTACGGCATCCCGGGCAGCGCCGCGAAGTGGAACCGCGAGCCCCTGTACGCGGCGGGCGGCGCGGCCCTCAACCGCGGCGACATCGACCACTTCGAGATCAACACGCTGGACGGCAAGCGGCTGGCGAAGGTGAACGTCTGAGGCCCGCCCCCGGGCGCCCCGGCCCGGGACCCGGCCCGGGGCGCCCGCCGCGCACGGCCACGGGGCCGCCCCGGCCCGGCCCCCGCCCCTCCGAGATCAACTTCTGACCGGACTCGCCCGAATTTGTCCTTCTCGCCAGGTGCGCATGATGCCCGGTTCGCGTACGGTTGACGGCTGCCCTACGCACAGCAGAAGGGGGCCTGGGTGGCCGCGCACAACGCCACGCACGCACCGGATCACGCTTCGGATTCCGTACGCGACCGTGAGATCGAGGCCGAGCAGACGCACCTGGACCGCGTCTACCGGCGCCTTGAGGAGAAGATCCACGAGGCCGAGTTCCTGATGGACGACGCCGCCAGGCGCGGCCAGGTCGGCACGCCCGGCGCCCTCGCCGAACGTGACGCCCAGGTCTTCCAGGCCGGCGTCCATCTCCACCGGCTGAACTCCGAGTACGAGGACTTCCTCTTCGGCCGGATCGACCTGCTCCTCGGCAAGGACGGCAAGAAGGGCCCGGACGGCGCCTTCACCTCCGTCGAACCCGCCGACGGCGCGATCGTGAACCACCGCGCCGAGATCGCCGAGACGCTGCACATCGGCCGCCTCGGCGTCCTCGACGCGGACTACTCCCCGCTGGTCATCGACTGGCGGGCGCCGGCCGCCGCGCCCTTCTATCGGGCCACCCCGGTCGCCCCCGGCCGGGTCGTCCGCCGGCGGGTGGTCCGCTCCAAGGGCCGCAAGGTCCTCGGCGTCGAGGACGATCTGATGCGCCCGGAGGTCACCGCGACGCTGGACGGCCGGGAGCTGCCGGCGATCGGCGACGGCGCGCTGATGGCCGCGCTGGGCCGGGCCCGCAGCCACACCATGCGGGACATCGTGGCCTCCATCCAGGCCGAGCAGGACATGGTGATCCGGGCCCCCGCCGCCTCCGTCACCGAGGTCGAGGGCGGCCCCGGCACCGGCAAGACCGCGGTCGCCCTGCACCGCGCCGCCTACCTCCTCTACCAGGACCGCCGCCGCTATGCGGGCGGCATCCTGATCGTCTCCCCGACCCCGCTGCTGGTCGCGTACACCGAGGGCGTGCTGCCCTCCCTCGGCGAGGAGGGCCAGGTCGCCATCCGGGCGCTGGGCTCGCTGGTCGACGGCGCCGAGACCGGCGGGTACGACCCGCCGGCCGTGGCCCGGATCAAGGGCTCCGCGCGGATGCAGAAGCTGCTGCGCAAGGCGGCCCGCGGGGCGCTGGAGCTGGCGGGTCCGGCGGCGCCGCCGGACGGCACCGATCAGGACACCGCCGCGGACGGGGATGCCCAGCTGTCCCTGGAGGACCTCTTCGCCCCGCCCCCGGACCCCGCCCCCGCCCCGGGCACCCGCCGCGGCCGCCGCACCCGCTCCAGACCCGCCCGGCCCGCCGCGGCCGCCCCCGCGCGGCTGCGGGTCGTCGCCTTCGGCGGCCGGATCGAGCTGGAGGCCGACGAACTCCACGCCATCCGGCAGTCCGCGCTCGGCGGCACCGCACCGGTCAACCTGCTGCGCCCGCGCGCCCGCCGGCTGATCCTGGACGCGCTGTGGGCCCGCTCCGGCGCCGCCCGCCGCTACACCGACCCCGAACTCGCCGCCGAGGCCCGTGCCGGCTTCGACGAGGACATCACCACCGAGCAGGACTTCCAGGACTTCCTGGACGCCTGGTGGCCGGAGCTGACCCCGCGCGGGGTGCTCGCCGCGATGGCCGACGAGCGGCTGCTGGGCCGCTGGGCGCGCCGGGTCCTCAACCAGCGCGAGGTACGCCAGCTGGCCCGCTCGCTCCAACGGCTGGACGACCGTGGCCAGGGCCCGCTGTCGGTGCACGACATCGCCCTGCTGGACGAGCTCCAGCTGATCCTCGGCGCCCCGATCCGCCCGCCCCGCCCCCGCGAGGCCGATCCGCTGGACCACCTGACCGGCCTGGAGGAGCTCACGACCTTCGCCGACCGCAGCGGTGGCGGCCGCCGCCGGCGCGAGCGGCTGGAGGAGGAGCGCACCGACTACGCCCATGTCATCGTCGACGAGGCCCAGGACCTGACGCCCATGCAGTGGCGGATGGTCGGCCGCCGCGGCCGGCACGCGACCTGGACCGTGGTCGGCGACCCGGCGCAGTCCTCGTGGTCCGATCCGGACGAGGCCGCCGCCGCCCGCGACGAGGCGCTCGGCACCCGCCCGCGCCGTCGCTTCACCCTCACCGTGAACTACCGCAACCCCGCGGAGATCGCCGACCTGGCGGCCAAGGTGCTGGCGCTGGCGATGCCCGGCATGCGGTCGCCGAAGGCCGTCCGGTCCACGGGCCTGGAGCCCCGCTTCGCGCTCGCCTCCGACGGCGGCGGGACGGCCGGTGACACCGCGCTGGCGCGGGCCACGGTCGCCGAGGCCGAGCGGCTGCTGGGCGAGGTGGACGGCACCGTCGGCGTGGTGGTGGCCATGAACCGCCGCGAGCAGGCCCGCAGTTGGCTGGCCCCGCTGGGCGAGCGGGTGGTGGCGCTGGGTTCCCTGGAGGCCAAGGGGCTGGAGTACGACGCCACCCTGGTGGTCTCGCCCGCCGAGATCGCGGACGAGTCCCCGGCCGGGCTGCGGGTCCTGTACGTGGCGCTGACCCGGGCCACCCAGCAGCTGACCGTACTGTCGGCCGAACGCGACGACCCGGACCCGGACCACGTGCCCGACCTGCTGCGGGACTGAGCCGCCGCGGGCCCGGCCCGCAACCCGTACGGCGGCCCCGGCCGGGAGCCGGGCGCCGCCGTCCGAGGGGTCTTCGAATCGGCCCCCCGGGACGGGATTCGCTTCCGGGGATGGTTTGTTAGCCTGGGTGACGGCACCGGCTCGATCCAAGCCCCCGGGCCCAACCATCGTCGCTACGAGCGACCACTTGCCGCGAGGCGAGCATGGCGGGTCGGTGCCGCTGGACCTCGACAACGGGCGTCTCTCCTGCGGGAGGGGCGCCCGCGGTCGTTGGATGCCGGGTGAACGGCGGGCGGACGGCCGTTGCCGGACACCCTCCCACCCGCTTTCGGGGAGGGGGGTTCCGCCTCCCCGAGCGCCTCTCGTATGGTGGAATCTCGATTCCGAATGCCGTGGCTGGTTACCGCGTACCGGCTGGTAGGTGCGACGATCGGTCAACATTGCTCCGGACCCGGTACCCCCGGGCCGTGGAGCCGCGCAGAGAACCAGGGAAAGCAGAGGAAGTCGGCCATGGCAACGGCGCCAAGCGTCTCGTACTCGATGACGGTGCGACTGGAAGTACCCGCGAGCGGCACCGCCGTCAGCCAGCTCACCACGGTCGTGGAGTCCTCCGGCGGCTCGGTCACCGGCCTCGACGTGACGGCGTCCGGCCACGAGAAACTCCGGATCGACGTCACCATCGCCGCCTCGTCCACCGCGCACGCGGACGAGATCGTCTCCAAGCTGCGCGGCATCGAGGGCGTCTCGCTCGGCAAGGTCTCCGACCGTACCTTCCTGATGCACCTCGGCGGCAAGATCGAGATGTCGTCGAAGCACCCCATCCGCAACCGTGACGACCTCTCGATGGTCTACACGCCCGGCGTCGCCCGCGTCTGCCAGGCCATCGCCGACAACCCCGAGGACGCCCGCCGGCTGACGATCAAGCGCAACAGCGTCGCGGTCGTCACGGACGGCTCCGCGGTGCTGGGCCTGGGCAACATCGGCCCCAAGGCCGCGCTGCCCGTCATGGAGGGCAAGGCGGCCCTCTTCAAGCGCTTCGCCGGCATCGACGCCTGGCCGCTGTGCCTGGACACCCAGGACACCGACGCGATCGTGGAGATCGTCAAGGCCATCGCCCCCGGCTTCGCGGGCATCAACCTGGAGGACATCTCCGCCCCCCGCTGCTTCGAGATCGAGGCGCGGCTGCGCGAGGCCCTGGACATCCCGGTCTTCCACGACGACCAGCACGGCACCGCCATCGTGGTGCTCGCCGCGCTCACCAACGCGCTGCGCGTCGTCGGCAAGAAGACCGAGGACGTCCGGGTCGTGATGTCCGGCGCCGGCGCGGCCGGTACCGCCATCCTCAAGCTGCTGCTCGCGGCCGGCGTCCGGCACGCCGTCGTGGCCGACATCCACGGTGTGGTGCACGCCGGCCGCCCGGACCTGGTCGACGCCGACCCGGATTCGCCGCTGCGCTGGATCGCCGACAACACCAACCCGGAGGGCGTCACCGGCACCCTCAAGGAGGCCGTGGTCGGCGCGGACGTCTTCATCGGCGTCTCCGCGCCCAACGTCCTGGACGGCGCGGACGTCGCGAAGATGGCCGAGGGGGCGATCGTGTTCGCGCTCGCCAACCCCGACCCCGAGGTCGACCCGACCGTCGCCCGGCAGACCGCCGCCGTGGTGGCCACCGGCCGCTCCGACTTCCCCAACCAGATCAACAACGTCCTGGTGTTCCCCGGTGTCTTCCGCGGCCTCCTCGACGCCCACTCCCGTACGGTGAACACCGAGATGATGCTGGCCGCGGCCGGCGCCCTCGCGGACGTCGTCCTGGCGGACGAGGTCAACCCGAACTACATCATCCCCAGCGTCTTCAACGAGAAGGTCGCGGGCGCGGTGGCCGACGCGGTGCGGAGCGCCGCGAAGAGCGGCGAACAGGCTGTGACGGCCGCCACGACGGTCTGATACGGCGCGTCGCTGGACACGCCGTCGTTGGGGCGCCCATAGGGTGGCGGGCAGCAAGCGACCGCCGCCCTGTGGGGCCGGCCCGGAGCGGGAATGATACGGAGCGTGACCACTAACGAGGCAGTGGCGCTTTTCGTGTGACCCTCCTGGGTGCCGGATTGGCTTTACCGCCGCAGGTAGGGGCAGGATGCGTAATCGGGCGAGAGGGTCTGGCATCAGACCCGGGTCCGGGGACTGTCCGAGGACCCTGGCAGCATCGGCTTCGATCTCACGCCTCATTGGCAAGAAGAACACGGGAGTACAAACATGAACCGCAGTGAGCTGGTGGCCGCTCTGGCCGATCGCGCCGAGGTGACCCGCAAGGACGCCGACGCCGTTCTGGCCGCCCTCGCCGAGGTGACCGGCGAGGTCGTCGCCAAGGGCGACGAGAAGGTCACCATCCCCGGCTTCCTGACCTTCGAGCGCACCCACCGTGCCGCTCGCACCGCGCGCAACCCGCAGACCGGCGACCCGATCCAGATCCCGGCCGGCTACAGCGTGAAGGTCTCCGCGGGCTCCAAGCTCAAGGAAGCCGCCAAGGGTAAGTAACCCCTCCGTACGGCACGCCAGGGCGGCCATCCCTTCCAGGGGTGGCCGCCCTGACGCATGCCGCGCCGGGGACGGCCGGTGGACGGCCCCGGCCGGCTGGCCGGGGTGAAGGGAAGGCCCGCCTGGCCCGCACCCGCCAGAGGGGCCGCCAGGGCCGTGCAGGGCCGAAAGGGCGTACGCGGGACGGCCCGTGCGGCCGGCGGGCCCGTGACGGGGCCGGACACGGCGCCTGCGGTGCGTCCCGCCGCGTCCGTCCTGTCCGCCGCCCGGGCGGCCGCCGTACGGGCGGCGGACAGGACGGACGCCGCCCGTACGGGTGATGCCGGGGCCGTTCGGCGGGTCGTCGGGCGAGGTGGGGCGGGGCGGCCGGCCCGAACCGTGCGCCGGGTCCGCCGAGTTGTGCGCGGCCCGGTGTGCCGCGTGAGCCGCCCGCCCGGGCGCCGTGGACGGCGGGCGGGAGCGGACACGGCAGCGGGCCCCGGCGGGGTACGCCGGGGCCCGCTGCGTCAGCCGTCGGGAGGCCGCGCCGCCGCGGTCAGTTGCGCAGCGCGCCGTTCGGCAGCTCGACCTTGGCGCCCAGCTCCACGAGCTTCTCCATGAAGTTCTCGTAGCCGCGGTTGATCAGGTCGATGCCGTGCACCCGGGAGGTGCCCTGCGCCGCCAGCGCCGCGATCAGATACGAGAAGCCGCCGCGCAGGTCGGGGATGACCAGGTCGGAGCCCTGCAGCCGGGTCGGTCCGGAGACGACCGCGGAGTGCAGGAAGTTGCGCTGGCCGAAACGGCAGGCGGAGCCGCCCAGGCACTCGCGGTAGAGCTGGATGTGCGCGCCCATCTGGTTGAGCGCGGAGGTGAAGCCGAGTCGGGACTCGTACACCGTCTCGTGGACGATCGACAGGCCCGACGCCTGGGTCAGCGCGACGACCAGCGGCTGCTGCCAGTCGGTCTGGAAGCCGGGGTGGACGTCGGTCTCCAGGGCGATGGCGTTGAGCGAACCGCCCGGGTGCCAGAAGCGGATGCCCTCGTCGCCGATCTCGAAGGCGCCGCCGACCCGGCGGAAGGTGTTGAGGAAGGTCATCATCGACCGCTGCTGCGCGCCGCGGACGAAGATGTTGCCCTCGGTGGCCAGCGCCGCCGACGCCCAGGAAGCCGCCTCCAGGCGGTCCGGGAGGGCGCGGTGGGTGTAGCCGTCGAGCTTGTCGACACCGGTGATCCGGATCGTCCGGTCGGTGTCCATGGAGATGATCGCGCCCATCTTCTGCAGCACGCAGATGAGGTCCTCGATCTCCGGTTCCACGGCGGCGTTCGACAGCTCGGTGACGCCCTCGGCCAGGACGGCGGTCAGCAGCACCTGTTCGGTCGAGCCGACCGACGGGTACGGCAGCCGGATCTTGGTGCCGCGCAGGCGGTGCGGGGCCTCCAGGTACTGGCCGTCGGCGCGCTTCTCGATCGTCGCGCCGAACTGGCGCAGCACGTCGAAGTGGAAGTCCACCGGGCGGCCGCCGATGTCGCAGCCGCCCAGGCCGGGGATGAAGGCGTGGCCGAGACGGTGCAGCAGCGGGCCGCAGAACAGGATCGGGATCCGCGAGGAGCCCGCGTGCGCGTCGATGTCCGCGACGTTGGCGCTCTCCACGTGCGACGGGTCGAGGATCAGCTCGCCCGACTCGTCGCCGGGGCGCACCGTGACGCCGTGCAGCTGGAGCAGCCCGCGCACCACGCGTACGTCGCGGATGTCGGGCACATTGCGCAGCCGGCTGGGGCCGCTGCCGAGCAGGGCGGCGACCATGGCCTTGGGCACAAGGTTCTTCGCACCGCGAACCCGGATCTCGCCCTCGAGCGGGGTGCCGCCGTGGACAAGCAGTACGTCGTCAGTAGAGACGGTCATGGATCTCGCGTTCCTGGAGACGGGCAGGGGCCAAGCTGAAATGGTAAGGGCGGCCGGGGGTGAGTCCGAAGGCCCGTGCATGCTTCATGCATGTAATGGCTTTGTCACAGCACGCTCCGCTACGGTCTGCCTTTGATCTGTAATCGACCTTTGGCCGATTTTGCCGGTGAATGTCTTGAATGGGCTATCGGGTGTCGCAGGATGTGCGCCGGTGCTGCAGCCGTACGCCCTGCCCTGCTCTCGCACGGGCCCGGGCGTTGACTCCCCGCTCCGGGCAGATGTGCGGGATCATGTGGCCATGACCGAGGTGTCCTCGCTCACAGGGCGGCTACTTGTCGCGACGCCCGCGCTCGCCGATCCGAACTTCGACCGCGCGGTGGTGCTGCTCCTCGACCACGACGAGGAGGGCTCCCTCGGCGTGGTCCTCAACCGTCCCACGCCGGTGGGTGTCGCGGACATCCTCGCACCCTGGGCCGCGCTGGCGGGTGAACCGGGGGTCGTTTTCCAGGGTGGCCCGGTGTCGCTGGACTCCGCGCTCGGCGTGGCCGTGGTGCCCGGCGGGCTCTCCGGGGAGGGCGGCATCCCCTCCGTCGACGGGGCCGCGCCGGCGGGCGGGGACGGCGCGGAGCCGGCCGGTGCGCCGGCCGCCCCGGCCGCGGACCGCGCGGACGTCGTGTCGGGTGACGAGCCGCTGGGCTGGCGCCGGGTGCACGGGGCCATCGGCCTGGTCGATCTGGAGGCCCCGCCGGAACTCCTCGCGGCGGTGCTCGGCAGCCTGCGGATCTTCGCCGGGTACGCGGGCTGGGGTCCGGGCCAGCTGGAGGACGAACTCGTCGAGGGTGCCTGGTACGTCGTGGAGTCCGAGCCCGGCGACGTGTCCTCGCCCGATCCGGAGCAGCTGTGGCGCGCGGTGCTGCGCCGGCAGCGCAACGAACTGGCGATGGTGGCCACGTATCCGGACGACCCGTCGCTGAACTGAGCCCCGTGCGGGTGCGGGTCGGCGCTCCGCCTTCGGCGCGTGGAGCGGGATTTTGTTGAGAACTGGATTATTGTGACGGCTTCGTCATGGGGAATTGTCGGACCCCGTCGCTAGGGTTCGGATGTGACAGGCGAGGGTGTGCGGCCGCGTCGGCGGGGCCGCGCCGGACAAACGGGGGAGAGCGCCATGCACAGGCCGAGTGTGCCCGAGGACCTCGACCATCCGGAGCGCCTGTGGGCGCGCGCCGCGACGCTGGCCGTGGTGGCCGCCGGCGTGGACGACGGGGACGAGTACGGCTGGGGCCGCAACGGCCTCCAGTGCTGGAACGACGGCGGCAGCTACTGGTGGCGGCTCCAGCTGTTCGAGGGCGGCCGGGCGCTGCTGTGCGGCCAGGACTCCGACGGCAGTTACACGCACGACGGTGGCCGGCAGATCGACTTCCTGGCCGGCGGCCCCGAGTGGCTGCCCTGGGAGCGGCTGCGGGAGGACGCCGAGGGCAATCTCTTCGGGTTCGTCTACTGGTGGCAGGACGGCGCCTGGGCCCGTGCGCCGTATCCGGCCAAGATGCCGGACGACGGCCTGGCGATGGCGATGAACTGGGCGGCGCCCGGCGAGGCCGCCGTCGACAAGCTCGTCGAGGACCTGGTGGCCCGGACGGAGACGGACGTCGACCCCGGTGCGGCGGTCCGCGCCTTCCTCGCCGCCGCCGCGGCCCGCACGGTCGGTGAGGCGGACCTCGCGGCGCTGCTGGACGCGGTCTGCGACGAGGACGCCTGGTACGAGGTCCGGCCCGATGCCGCGCTGGCCTTCGCGGTGAAGCTCGGCCTGACGGCGGGGGACCGGGGCGGCGTGCCGGTCGCCTCGTGACGGGAGCGTCCGGCCGGGCCGCGCGCCCGGCCCGTCACCCTCGCCGGGCCGAGGCTCCCGGGTTGCCGCGCGCGTGAGTACCCTTGGCTGTTATGAGCACTGTTGAGCCCGAGCGCGGGGCAGGTACGGGCACCCTCGTAGAGCCGACACCACAGGTGTCGCACGGCGACGGCGACCACGAGCGCTTCGCCCACTATGTCCAGAAGGACAAGATCATGGCGAGCGCGCTCGACGGCACGCCCGTCGTGGCGCTGTGCGGGAAGGTCTGGGTCCCGGGCCGCGACCCGAAGAAGTACCCGGTCTGCCCCATGTGCAAGGAGATCTTCGAGTCCATGGGCGCCGGCGGCGACAAGGACAAGGGCGGCAAGGACGGCGGCAAGAAGTAGCCACCGCGCACCGCAACTCCCGGCCGGCGGCGGCCGCCCCGCGCGCGTGAGCGCGGACGGACCGACGCGCCGACGACGCAGCCGTCCGGCCGGGCGTAGTGCGGCGCCGCCGCCCCGCGTGCGACGGTGCCACCCCGCCTCGGAATCGGGCCCGGGTCCCTCGTGGACCGGGCCCGTTCGGCGTTCCTGGCCGATGCCTTCGAGGCGATGGCGTTCCGGTCGGGTGTGGGTCCGGCAGGCGGCGGGGTGCAGCAGGGGGCTCCCGGGAGGCGGGAGGCCGTGGGCTTCCGGCGGTGCTCCCGGCCCCCGGCCTCCTGCCTCGCCGGCGCCCCCTCCCCCGGCCCGCAGCGAAGTCCCCGCCCGGCCCCGCCCGGCCCCGCCCGGCTCTCCACGGCGAATCTCCTCCGTCACCACGGCAGTTACGGCTCCCCACCCCACCCGGCTCGATCCCCTCGGCGCCGACCACCGCCCGCCCGGCGCCCCCTCCCCGGCGGAAACGCCCCGGAGTCCTCGGACGCCCGATCGACGGGGCGCCCCCAAACGTGTGAGCCCCGGTGCAAGCAGGGCGCCCGCGCGGCCGGACCCTGGGACGGTGGTGCGGCACGTCGGTCCCTCCCCGGCACCGCCGTGCCGAGCACCGCTGTAGCCGGCGGGCCCGTCCCGCCGCACCGGCCGGACGCCGCCCCCGACGCGCCACACCGCAGTGCCCGTACCGTCGGTGGCGGACGAAAACCGGACGAGGGCGACGAGGGCGACGAGAACAGCGAGCACGACGAGAAGGACGCGTACGGCGCGAACGACAGGAACGACGAGAACGACGAGAACGACGAGAACTCAGCCCGGGGGCCGGCCGCCGCTTCGCGGACCCTCGCGCCGAGGGTCCGGGAAGATGTGCCAGAGTTGCCACGTCCGGGCCGTGAGCACGTACCGTACGGCGGAGCGGAACTGCCGGGACACCGGGGAAGGGGCAGCTGGCTTGACCACGCACGCACCGCACGCGTCGCACACGGTGACGTTGCCGGCCTCGCTCGACGAGGCGGTGGCGGCGCTCACCGCCATGCCCACCGCCGTGCCCGTCGCGGGCGGCACCGATCTCATGGCGGCGGTCAACGCCGGTCACCTCAGACCCGCCGCTCTCGTGGGCCTCAACCGGATCAGCGAGATCCGCGGTTGGCAATACCTGGACGGGCACGCCCTGCTAGGCGCCGGACTGACCCTCGCCCGTATGGGACGCCCCGACTTCGCCGCCCTGATCCCCGGCCTGGCCGCGGCCGCCCGCGCCGCCGGCCCGCCGCAGATCCGCAACGCCGGCACGCTCGGCGGCAACATCGTGACCTCCGCGCCCACGGGCGACACCCTCCCGGTGCTCGCCGCCCTCGAAGCCACGGTGATCATCGCCGGGCCCGGAGGCGGCCGCCGGGAGATCCCGGTCAGCCACCTGCTGGCCGGCCGCGAGATGCTCGCCCCGGGCGAACTCGTCGGCTTCGTACGGGTGCCGCTGCTGCATGCCCCGCAGACCTTCCTCAAGGCCACCGGCCGCACCGGCCCCGGCCGCGCCACCGCCTCGGTGGCGCTCGTCCTGGACCCGGCCCGGCGCGGGGTGCGCTGCGCGGTGGGCGCGGTCGCCGCCATGCCGCTGCGCCCCCTGGAGGCCGAGCAGTGGGTGGCCTCGCTCATCGACTGGGACGGCGAACGGGGCCTGGTGCCCGAGGCGCTGACGGCGTTCGGTGACTACGTCGCCGCCGCCTGCATCCCCGACCCGGCGCCGCCCGAGGACGGTTCGGAACCGACGAGCCTGCCGCCGGCCGCACTGCACCTGCGCCGTACGGTGGCGGCCCTGGCCCGCCGTGCACTGGGGAGGGCGCTCTCATGAGTGAGCGCGGTACGGGGATCCGCCCGGCCGAGGGCCCGGGGAGAATCATGGAGAGGTGCGCGCCCCGCGCACGCGGGGCCGAGCGAAGCGAGGGCTCGGCATGAGTGACGCCGACAACCGCCATCCGTACCAGCCGCATCCCGACCAGGGCTGGCAGCCGCTGCCCCAGGGCGGCGAGTACGAGTCGGAGGCGACGGCCTTCGTCCAGCTTCCGGAGGGCTTCACCAGCGGGATCTATCAGGGCAGGGCGCCCCAATACGGCAGCCCGGGCACCGAACCGCTGGCCGCCCCCGGTCACGGCTACACCCCGCCGTCCTCCTTCACCCCGCACGCCGGGCCGGACGCGGGCGACGACCCGGCCGCCACCGGCCAGTGGACGATGCCGTTCGCGGACCCCTCGGCCGGCTACGCCGACCCGTCCGCCGGCTACCCGGCCCACGAACAGGCGGGCCACCAGGGCCACTCCGGGGCGTACCACAGCGGCGCCCCCGAGGCGGCCCCGCCGTGGGGCGAGCAGGTGGACTGGCCCGTAGCGGGCAGCCCCGAGGCGGGCGGCACGGGAACCTGGTCGGTCCCCGCGGCGGCGGACGACGGGCTGGAGGAATCCGGCGAATACCTGCTCGGTGACGACGAGTTCACGGGGCACACGGGACATTCCGGCGGCTACCCGGGCGTCCACGGCCACCAGGGCCATCAGGGGCATCCGGGGCATCCGGGCCCCGCGGGGGCCGGGGGTGCCACCGCTTACCAGGGCGGCGGATACCCGGGCGGGTACGACGGGACCGGCAATCCGGCGGACGCCGAGGAGGCCGGCCGGACCGGCCACTGGAACTTCACCACCGGCGCGGACGCCGCGCACGGCACGGCGGCGCACCCCGCGCCGCCGCAGGAGCCCTCGCACGGCGCCGAGCCGCACGACCCCTACGGCGTCCCCGCGGGCGACCCGTACGCCCGCGAGCGCGGCCTCGCCGGCCACGGCGCCGAGCCCGAACTCCCCGGTGGCGACGACCCGTACGCGACGGGTGGCGGTCTGCCTCCCGCGGGCGGCGAGGCGACCGGACACTGGTCGCTGCCGGCCGACGCGCTGGCCCAGTGGCCGCCGGCCGCCGAGGCGCCGGAGTCGCCGGACGCGGCGCCGCAGCGGCAGGAGGCCGCCGAACGGCCCGACGCAGCAGCCGACATGCCCGACATGACGGGCATCGGCGGATGGCCCGCGCCGGACGCCGACGCCGAACCACCGCGGGATCCGGCCGAGTTCGCCCCCGTCGGCGACCCGCCCGGGTCCGCCGCGCCCGGGGACGACGGCGCGGTGCAGGACGCCCCGCCGGAGCCCGACGAGGCCCTCGCGCGGCCCGGCGCCCACCCGGAGCCCGACGACCGCCCGGACGCGGAGGACGGCACCGGCACCGGCGACGCCCCCGCAGCGGACGACGGCACCACCGACCCGACCACCGGCGGCTCCACCGGCGAAGGGCACCCCGCCGACGCCATCGCCGTGGCCCCCGCCGCCCCGGTCCCGGACCCCGGCCCCGAGTCCCACGACGCCCACGACTCCTCGGAGTCCCACGAACCCCACGACGAACACCCCGCCGCCTCCTTCGTCCTGCGGGTGAACGGCATCGACCGGCCGGTCACCGACGCCTGGATCGGCGAATCGCTGCTCTACGTCCTGCGCGAGCGCCTCGGCCTGGCCGGCGCCAAGGACGGCTGCTCGCAGGGCGAGTGCGGGGCGTGCTCGGTCCAGGTGGACGGCCGGCTGGTGGCCTCCTGTCTGGTGCCCGCCGCCACCACGGCCGGCAGTGAGGTCCGTACCGTCGAGGGCCTCGCGGAGAACGGCGTGCCCTCCGACGTCCAGCGCGCGCTCGCCGCCTCCGGCGCGGTCCAGTGCGGCTTCTGCGTACCGGGGATGGCCATGACCGTCCACGACCTCCTGGAGGGCAACCACGCCCCCAGCGAGCTGGAGACCCGCAAGGCGCTGTGCGGCAACCTCTGCCGCTGCTCCGGCTACCGGGGGGTGCTGGACGCGGTCGAGGGGGTCGTCAAGGCCCGCGCCGAGGCCGCGGACGACGAGACGGACGGGGACGCACCGGCGGACACCGCCCGAATTCCCCACCAGGCGGGCCCCACCGACCCCACGGTCCACGCCCCGCACCACCAGGATCCGCACCCGGGAGGCTCGGCATGAGTGGCACGTCCGATGGCGCGGGTGCCGTCACCGCGACCCCCGCGGCGGGCGTCCGGATCCCCGAGGAACCGCTGCACGGCCTGGGCGTCTCCCTGCCGTCCGCGGACGCGGCGGCGAAGACCGAGGGCACCTTCCCGTACGCCGCCGACCTGTGGGCCGAGGGCCTGCTGTGGGCCGCGGTGCTGCGCTCCCCGCACCCGCGCGCCCGCATCCTGTCCGTCGACACCAAGCACGCCGTGGAGATGCCGGGCGTCCGCGTCATCGTCACGCACGAGGACGTCCCCGGCGACGCCGCGCACGGCCGGGGCACCGCCGACCGCCCGGTGTTCGCCAAGGACGAGGTCCGCCACCACGGCGAGCCGATCGCCGCGGTGGCCGCCGACCACCCCGACACCGCACGGCTGGCCGCCGCCGCCATCGCCGTCGAGTACGAGGTCCAGGACGCGGTCACCGACCCCCAACTGGCCTTCGAGGCCGAGCCGCTGCACCCGGACGGCAACCTCATCCGGCACATCCCGCTCCGCTTCGGTGACGCCGACGCCGTGGGCGAGGTGATGGTCGAGGGGCTCTACCGGATCGGCCGGCAGGACCCGGCACCCATCGGGGCCGAGGCCGGGCTCGCGGTGCCGCGCCCCGACGGCGGCGTGGAGATCTACACCGCCTCCACCGACCCGCACACCGACCGCGACCTGGCCGCCGCCTCCTTCGGGCTCGCACCGGAACAGGTCAAGGTCGTGGTCACCGGCGTCCCCGGCGCCACCGCCGACCGCGAGGACCCCGGCGTCTCGCTCGCGCTCGGCCTGCTGGCACTGCGCACCGGCTGCCCGGTCAAGCTCGCCGCCACCCGCGAGGAATCCTTCCTCACCCACGCCCACCGCCACCCCACGCTGCTGCGCTACCGCCACCACGCGGACGCCGACGGCACGCTGGTCAAGGTGGAGGCGCAGATCCTGATGGACGCCGGGGCCTACGCGGACACCTCCGCCGACGCCCTGGCCGCCGCCGTCTCGTTCTCCTGCGGCCCGTACGTCGTCCCGCACGCCGTCGTCGACGGCTGGGCGGTGCGCACCAACAACCCGCCGTCCGGCCATGTCCGCGGTGAGGGCGCGATGCAGGTCTGCGCCGCCTACGAGGGCCAGATGGACAAGCTGGCCGCCCGGCTGGGCCTGGAGCCCGACGAGATCCGGCTGCGCAACGTCATGGCCACCGGCGATCTGCTGCCCACGGGGCAGACGGTGACCTGCCCGGCCCCGGTGGCCGAACTCCTGCGCGCCGTCAAGGAAGCGCCGCTTCCCGAGCTGCCCAAGGACGCGCCCGAGGCGGAGTGGCTGCTGCCGGGCGGACCGGAGGGCGCGGGGGAGCCGGGCGCGGTGCGCCGCGGCGTCGGCTACGGGCTGGGCATGGTGCACATGCTCGGCGCGGAGGGCACCGACGAGGTCTCCACCGCCACCGTCAAGGTCAGCGGCTCGGTCGCCACCGTCATCTGCGCCGCCGTCGAGACCGGTTCGGGGTTCTCCACCCTGGCCCGGCAGATCGTGCAGGAGACGCTCGGCGTCCAGGAGGTGCACATCGCACCCGTCGACACCGATCAGCCGCCGGCCGGCCCGGCCTGCCACGGCCGGCACACCTGGGTCTCCGGCGGTGCCGTCGAGCGCGCCGCGAAGATGGTCCGTACGCAGCTCCTCCAGCCGCTGGCCCACAAGTTCGGCATGTCCACGGAACTGCTGCAGATCAACGACGGCAAGATCACCTCGTACGACGGGGTGCTCAGCACCACCGTCGCCGAGGCGCTGGACGGCAAGGAACTGTGGGCCACCGCCCAGTGCCGCCCGCATCCCAGCGAACCCCTGGACGAGAGCGGCCAGGGCGACGCGTTCGTGGGCATCGCCTTCTGCGCGATCCGCTGTGTCGCCGATGTCGACATCGAGCTGGGCACCATCCGGGTCGTGGAGATGACCGTCGCCCAGGACGTGGGCCGGGTGCTCAACCCCCGCCAGCTGCGGGCCCGTATCGAGGCCGGTGTCACCCAGGGCCTGGGCGCGGCGCTGATGGAGAACCTGCGGACCGCCCGCGGCCAGGTCCGTCATCCCGACCTGACCGGCTACGCCCTGCCGACGGCCCTGGACGCCCCGGACATCCGCATCGTCAAGCTCGTCGAGGAGCGGGACGTGGTGGCTCCCTTCGGCGCCAAGCCCGCCAGCGCGGTCCCGGTCGTCACCGCACCGGCCGCCGTGGCCTCCGCGGTCCGCGCCGCCACCGGCCGCCCCATCGGCCGCCTCCCCATCCGCCCCCAGGCAGCGGTGGCACAAACCGTCCAGCAGTAGGGGCCGGGCCCGGAAACGACACGACCCGGGGCGGTCCCCACGTCTGTTGGGGCCGCGCCCGGGCCTCGCGCACGCTCACCGTACGCGCCACGCGGCGCCTGGAGGCCGTGGCGGGATTCGAACCCACGTCACTCGCTTTGCAGGCGAGCCCCTGAACCACTCGGGCACACGGCCGGGGTGTGCTGATCCCGACTGTAGGTGGCCGGGCGGGGTGGCGGGCAAGGGTGGGGGGCGGGGTGCCATGGAGCTGTCATGCGGGGCAATGTGCGGCAACACGGGGTTCATGAGGGTGCCCGTGCGGCCTTCCGCCGTCCGCGCCTCATGTCGTGTGCAGGAAGTCCTCCACCAGCGGGGCGAACAGGGCGGGTTCGTCGACCCAGGGGTAGTGGCCGACCTCGTGCAGGGGGCGTACGCGGGCGTCGGGGAAGGAGTCGGCGACGAGTTCGCCGGCGCGCATGCCGGCCACCGCGTCGCGGTCGCCGGTGAGCACCAGTACCGGGCAGGTCACCTCGCGCAGGCCGGTCAGCAGGGCCAGGCGGAGCTGTTCGTCGACGCCCTGCCAGAAGCCGGCGCGCGGGACCGGGCCCAACTGGGGGCCCTCCGTGGCGGCGTGGGCTTGCTGGGGCTCGTCCCAGCGGCCGTAGGCGAGGGGAGCGGCGGCGAACAGCAGCTCCCGTACCTCGCCCATGTCGGAGGCCGCGGTGAGTTGTTGCACGGCCACCGAGGCCTGCGGCCACCAGTCCTCGTGGGCGCGTGCCTCGAAGATCTCCCGGGCGTCCTCGGGGAGTTCGCCCTGGAGCCGGGAGCCGGGGCAGACCAGGACCAGCCGGGTCAGCCGCCGGGGATGGCCCGCCGCGTACGCCTGCGCGACCGCGGCGCCGGCGTCGTGGGCGAGCAGCGCGAAGCGCTCCAGGCCCAGATGGGCGCGGAGGGCTTCGAGGTCCTGGGCGAGCTGGGGGAAGGCGTAGCGGGAGGGGTCGTCGGCGGCGGGGGAGGCGCCGGTGCCACGGCTGTCCGGGATGATCAGCTGCCGGTGGGCGGACAGTCCGCCGAGGTCGCCCAGGTACTCGGCGTCCCGGCCGGGCCCGCCGGCCAGGCAGACCAGGGGCGGCACCGGCGAGTCGGCCGGGCCGAGCAGACGGTAGTGGAGCTCGGCGTCGTCATACGTACGGAAGTGCGGCATGCCCTCAGCTTGCCCCACATGACGTGGTCGTATGGGGGAGCGGAAGCGCCGGCGGGCCGCGCGGCGTAGGACCGAAGGCCGAGCCGATTCCCGTCCCCCGACAGGGGTGCACCCGTCCGATGCCTCTTACGCTGGCCCGATGACCGCTGACCGCCGCCCCCACGACTGCGCTGCCGCCGCCGACGCCCCCGCCGGCGCCGCGACCGGCAGCGGCCGCCGGGAAGCGGCCGCGCGGGACGGGGAGGCGCCCGCCGGCGGGGTGCTGGGGCGGGCCCACCGGGCGTTGACGCTCGGCATCATCTCCGTCGTCTCGCTGGTCGCCTTCGAGGCGATCGCCGTGAACACCGCGATGCCGGTGGCCGCCCGTGCGCTGGACGGCATCGGCCTGTACGCCTTCGCCTTCTCGTCCTGTTTCACGGCGAGCCTGTTCGCGATGGCGCTGGCGGGGGAGTGGAGCGACCGGCGCGGGCCGCTCGTGCCGCTGTTCGCCGGGATCGCCGCGTTCGGGGCGGGGCTGCTGGTCGCGGGCGGCGCGCGGAGCATGGGGATGTTCATCACGGGCCGCGGGGTGCAGGGCATCGGCAGCGGGCTGGTGGTGGTCTCGCTGTACGTGGTCGTCGGGCACGCCTATCCCGAGCGGCTGCGCCCCTCGATCATGGCGGCGTTCTCCGCGGCCTGGGTGCTGCCGGTGATCCTCGGTCCGCTGGTCGCCGGGACCGTCACCGAACAGGTCGGCTGGCGCTGGGTGTTCCTCTCCATCCCCGTGCTGATCCTGCTGCCGCTCGCGGTGATGCTGCCCGCGCTGCGCGCGCTGCCGCCCACCCGGCCGGGCCCGGACGACGGGATGCGGCAGATCCTGGGCAGCCGCCGCTGCCGGCTCGCGCTGGCCGTCGCGGTGGGCGCCTTCCTGCTCCAGTGCGCGGACCGGCAGCCGGCCTGGCTCGCGCTGCCGGTCGCCGCCGCCGGACTGGCGCTGCTGGTACCGGCCATAGTGCGGCTGCTGCCCCGCGGCACGTTCCGGGCGGCGCGCGGGCTGCCGACCGTGGTGCTGATGCGCGGGCTGGCCGCCGGGACGCTGGTCGCGGCCGAGAGTTTCGTCCCGCTGATGCTGGTCACCCAGCGCGGGCTGTCCGCCACCCTGGCCGGACTCTCGCTCACCGGGGGCGGGGTGACCTGGGCGCTCGGCTCGTACGCGCAGAGCCGGCCGCGGATGGAGCCCCACCGGGAGCGGTTGATGGGGCTGGGCATGGTGCTGCTGGCGGCGGCCATCGCGACGGTGCCGCTGGCGCTGCTCGACGGGGTGCCGCCGTGGATCGTCGCTCTGGCGTGGACGGTCGGCGGCTTCGGCATGGGTCTGAACATCTCCAGCGGCGGCGTGCTGTTGCTGAAGCTGTCCCGGCCCCGGGACGCGGGCAGCAACTCCGCGTCCCTGCAGATGTCGGACGCGCTGGGCAACGTCACCTTCGTCGGGATCAGCGGCATGCTGTTCGTGGCCTTCGGCGGCGGCTCGATCGCGGCGGACGGGTCCGCGGTCCACGCCGCGGCGGGCGGGGCGGGCCATCCGGCGGCCTTCGCGGCCGTGTTCGCGGCGATGGCGGTGGTGGCGCTGGCCGGTGCGGGGGTGGCGGGTCGGCTGCGGCCCGCGGAGGGATGAGGGCGCACCGGGCCGCGACCGAGCCGTCCGCGGGCCCGCGACCCCCGCCCGCCGGCCCGCCCGTCCGCACACAGATGTGACCTCGGTCCCACCCCGGGGTGACCCGGTGCGGTACCCCCGGAGCGTGAACCGGGGCACCGGTAGGCTGACGCGGTTGCCGATCGCCGACCTCAGCCGACGGAGACCGTGACTACCACCACCAGCGCCACCAATAACCATCACCTGTCCCCGGCCTTTCCGGGACGGGCCCCTTGGGGTACCGCGAACAAGCTGCGCGCCTGGCAGCAGGCGGCCATGGACCGCTACCTCCAGTCGCAGCCGAGAGACTTCCTCGCCGTCGCGACGCCGGGAGCCGGCAAGACGACGTTCGCGCTCACGCTCGCGTCGTGGCTGCTGCACCACCACGTCGTGCAGCAGGTGACGGTCGTCGCGCCGACCGAGCACCTGAAGAAGCAGTGGGCGGAGGCGGCGGCCCGGATAGGGATCAAGCTCGACCCCGAGTACAGCGCGGGGCCGCTGGGCCGCGACTACCACGGCGTCGCGATCACCTACGCCGGTGTGGGCGTGCGGCCGATGCTGCACCGCAACCGCATCGAGCAGCGCAAGACGCTGGTGATCCTCGACGAGATCCACCACGCCGGCGACTCGAAGTCCTGGGGCGAGGCGTGCCTGGAGGCGTTCGAGCCCGCCACCCGGCGGCTGACGCTGACCGGTACGCCCTTCCGGTCCGACACCAACCCGATTCCGTTCGTGACGTACGAGGAGGGCAACGACGGCATCCGGCGCTCCTCCGCCGACTACACCTACGGCTACGGCAACGCGCTCGGCGACGGCGTCGTCCGGCCGGTCATCTTCCTCTCCTACAGCGGCAACATGCGCTGGCGGACGAAGGCGGGCGACGAGATCGCGGCCCGGCTCGGCGAGCCGATGACCAAGGACGCGGTCTCGCAGGCCTGGCGCACCGCGCTGGACCCGCGCGGCGAGTGGATGCCCAATGTGCTGCGCGCCGCGGACCACCGGCTGAGCGAGGTCCGCAAGTCCATCCCGGACGCCGGGGCGCTGGTGATCGCCTCCGACCAGGAGCAGGCGCGGGCCTACGCCAAGCTGATCCGGGAGATCACCGGCGAGGGCGCCACCCTGGTGCTGTCCGACGATTCCGGCGCCTCCCAGCGCATCGACGACTTCGCGCACTCGCACGACCGCTGGATGGTCGCGGTCCGGATGGTGTCCGAGGGCGTCGACGTGCCGCGGCTGGCGGTCGGGGTGTACGCCACCACCATCTCGACCCCGCTGTTCTTCGCCCAGGCCGTCGGCCGCTTCGTGCGCTCCCGCAAACGCGGCGAGACCGCCTCGGTCTTCCTGCCCACCGTCCCGATGCTGCTCGGCTTCGCCAACGAGATGGAGGTCGAGCGCGACCACGTCCTCGACAAGCCGAAGAAGGACGGGGAGGAGGACCCCTACGCCGAGTCCGAGAAGGAGATGGACGAGGCGAACAAGGAGCAGGACGAGGACACCGGTGAGCAGGAACAGTTCTCGTTCGAGGCGCTGGAGTCGGAGGCGGTCTTCGACCGGGTGCTCTACGACGGCGCCGAGTTCGGGATGCAGGCCCACGCCGGCAGCGAGGAGGAGCAGGACTACCTCGGCATCCCCGGGCTGCTGGAGCCCGACCAGGTGCAGATGCTGCTGCAAAAGCGGCAGGCCCGGCAGATCGCGCACAGCAAGAAGCGGCCCGACGAGGAGGCCGACCTGCTGGAGCTGCCGGCCGAGCGGCGGCCGGTGGTCACGCACAAGGAGCTGCTGGAGCTGCGGAAGCAGCTGAACACGCTGGTCGGCGCCTATGTGCACCAGAGCGGGAAGCCGCACGGCGTGATCCACACCGAGCTGCGCCGGGTGTGCGGCGGGCCGCCGAGCGCGGAGGCCACCGCCGGGCAGCTGAACGAGCGGATCAAGAAGGTACGGGAGTGGGCCACGCGGATGCGCTGAGTGCGCCCGCGGCCCGTGGGCCGGTGCGCCGCGATGGCGGCGCGCCGGCCCACGCCGTTTTCGCGCCGCCTGTAGCACGTCGTGGCGCTCACTGAAACACGAACGGGCACTCTGGCAGGACGTATCGGGATTTTCCAGGCAGGTGGGACCGGATTCTGGACGGACTCTTCCGCTCATCGGACCGGCTCGCTACTGTCCCGCTCACCTACACGCCCCGTGGCAGCGCCGCCGCGGAGCGCAGCCGGTGCCATGCGGCCGGCGGCCTCCGGTGCGCGCTGCTCGGAACTCGCAGCGCGTCGCGCCGGAGCGCCGCCACTCACCCAGGAGGGGGCGTCGTGACCGCAGAGACCTCCCAGACACTCGACCGAGGGCTGCGCGTCCTCAAACTTCTCGCCGACACCGACCACGGGCTGACCGTCACCGAGCTGTCCCACAAGCTCGGCGTGAACCGCACCGTGGTCTACCGCCTGCTGGCCACGCTGGAGCAGCACGCCCTGGTGCGCCGTGACATCGGCGGCCGGGCCCGGGTCGGGCTGGGCGTGCTGCGCCTGGGCCGCCAGGTGCATCCACTGGTCAGGGAGGCCGCCCTTCCCGCGCTGCGCGCGCTTGCCGAGGACGTGGGGGCCACCGCGCATCTGACCCTGGTCGACGGTACGGAGGCGCTGGCCGTCGCCGTGGTGGAGCCGACCTGGACCGACTACCACGTGGCCTACCGGGCCGGTTTCCGTCATCCGCTCGACCGGGGGGCCGCCGGCCGGGCGATCCTCAAGGCCCGGCAGGGACGCACCCACGACGCCGGACTCGCCCTGACACACGGGGAGTTGGAGGCCGGTGCGAGCGGCGCCGCGGCCCCGCTGCTGGGGGTGAGCGGCATCGAGGGGAGCGTGGGCGTGGTGATGCTCGCCGACACGGTCTCCGAGCGGATCGGCCCGCGGGTGGTCGACGCGGCCCGGGAGGTCTCCGAGGCGCTGCGCTGAGGCGGCGGGGCCGGCGTACCGGCGGGCGGCCCGGGGCCGTCTCCCGGCCGCGGTGACTGCGGGGTGTGAAGGCGGCGTGGCCGTGTGGTGAGGCCGCAGCGCCTTAACGTCCAGGTGAGGCGGGTGTCAATTAGGGTGGCGGGGTGTCTTCACGTGTCCGGGCTCTGGCGGTCTGCGCCGCCGTCGTTCTCGCCCTCCTCGTCACCGCGGCCCTCGCGCCGTTGCCGTACTCCATCGCCTACCCGGGCATGACGGCCAATGTGCTCGGTGACGACAAGGGCAAACCGGTGATCACCATCACCGGCGCCGCCACCCGCAAGACGGGCGGGCAGCTGCGGATGACCTCCATCGTGGCCACCGGCCCGGACGCCTCCGTCCATCTGCCGGACATGATCAAGGGCTGGTTCCGTACGGACGAGGCCGTGATGCCGCGCGAGGCCGTCTACCCGGTGGGCAACAACACCGAGGAGATCGCCGAGCACAACGCCCAGCAGATGCAGGAGTCCCAGAACAGCGCCACCAGCGCGGCGCTCGGGGAGCTGGGCAGGTCGGCGAAGGACATCAAGGTCAAGCTGAGCCTCGCGGACGTCGGCGGGCCGAGCGCCGGGCTGATGTTCGCGCTCGGCATCGTCGACAAGCTGAACGGCGACGGCGCGGGCAAGGACCTCACCGGCGGGCGCACCATCGCCGGCACCGGCACGATCACCGCCGGCGGCGCGGTGGGCGCGGTGGGCGGGGTCCCGCTGAAGACCCAGGCCGCCCACCGCGACGGCGCCTCGGTCTTCCTCGTCCCGCGCAAGGAGTGCGCGGACGCCCGGGCGGAGCTGCCGAAGGGGATGCGGCTGATCCCGGTCACCACGCTCGACGGGGCGGTCAAGGCCCTGAAGGCCCTGCAGACCGGCGGCACGGTCCCCAGCTGCGGCCGCTGAGCCGCTCCCGCGACGGGGACACCGGATCGCCGAGCCGTGCGCGCCCCGCCCCGGGGCCCGGCCGCCGCTCAGCCCTCCTTGATGAACCCCTCCTGGATCAGCCAGTTCTTCGCGACCTCGTGCGGGTCCTCGCCGTTCACGTCGACCTTGCGGTTCAGCTCCTGGGCGACGCTGTTGTTGAGGGCCTTGGTGACCGGGGCCAGGACCTCGGCCATGGCCGGGTACTTCTTCAGGGCCTTGGCGTTGATCTCGGGGGCCACGTTGTAGTTGGGGAAGAAGTGCTTGTCGTCGGCGAGGACGTGCAGGTGCATGGCCTTGATCCGGCCGTCGGTGGTGAACACCTCGCCGAACGCGCAGGTGCCCTTCTCGGTCTCGGTGTAGACGACGCCGCCGGTCATCTTGCGGATGTTGGCGGAGGGCACCTGCATGCCGTACGCGCGGGCCATGCCCGGCAGCCCGTCGTTGCGGGTGGCGAACTCGTTCTCCACGCACATCGTCACGGCCCCGGGGTTCTTGTGGGACAGCGCGGCGACCTCCGAGAGGTTGTGCACGCCGAGCTTCTTCTGGTTGGCGGTGTTCAGCGCCAGCGCGTAGGTGTTGTTCAGGGTCGACGCCGGCAGCCAGACGATGCCGTTCTTGCGGTCCTCGTCGCGGACGGCCTTCCACTGCTGCTGGGGGTTGACGATCGGCTTGGTGTGGCCGAGGTAGGTGATCCAGCCGGTGCCGGTGTACTCGTACGCGGCGTCCGCGGTGCCGGACTTGACGGCCTCCCGTGCGCCGATCGACCCCTGGATGCTGGTCTTGTCGATGACCAGGGCGCCGGCGGCCTCGAAGACCAGCCCCATCATCTGGCCCAGGACGATCTGTTCGGTGAACTCCTTCGAGGTCACGGTCAGATGCGCCCCGGTGAGGGGACGGCCCGGGTAGCCGGCCTTCGGGCCCGGCAGCACCTGGTCGGACATCGCGCTGCCGCTGACCAGCCCGCATCCGCCGAGCACGGCGAGGGTGACGAGGGCGAGCAGCGCGGCGGCCGGGGCGGTGGCCCGGCGCCGTCCCGGCCGCGGCGGGGCCGGGTGGCCACGGCGCACCGCCGGGTGGCTGTGCGGCGTTCTCATTCCCCCACCTCCAGGCCGCGCGGGCGCAAGAGCAGTTCGGCGAGCGAGGCCAGCCATTCGACCAGCAGGGCGAGCGCCACGGTCAGGACGGAGCCGAGGATCAGCACGGGCATCCGCTGGGTGACGATGCCCGCCGAGATCAGGTCGCCCAGCCCGCCGCCCCCGCCGAAGGTGGCCAGGGTCGCGGTGCCGACGTTCAGCACCAGTGCGGTGCGGACGCCGGCCAGGATCAGCGGGACTGCCAGCGGGAGTTCGACCTTGGTCAGCACCCCGGTGGGGGACATCCCGATGCCGCGGGCCGCCTCCGTCAGCGTCGGTTCGATCCCGCGCAGCCCGGCGATGGTGTTGGCCAGGACCGGCAGCACGGCGTAGATCACCATGCCGACGATCGCCGAACGGGCGCCGATGCCCAGCCAGATGACCAGCAGGATCAGCAGACCCAGGGCCGGTACCGCCTGCCCGAGGTTGGCGAGGGCCATCGCGAACGGGGTGGCCCGGCGCAGCTTGGACCGGGTCAGCGCGATGCCCAGCGGGATCGCGATGATCAGTACGAAGAAGGTGGAGATCGCGGTGAGCTGGATGTGCTGGCGCAGCGCCAGCCACACCTTGCCGTTGTCCACCGCCTGGTGGGCGATGGAGTCCAGCCGGGCGCCGCGGAACCACAGCCAGGTGGCGAGCAGCGCGAGGACCAGGAAGGCCGGCATGAAGGTCCACTTCTGCCAGCTGATCCGGCGGCCCCCGGACGGCGGCGACGGGGCGGGCGCCTCCCCGGCCGCCAGCTCCCGCTCCTCCATCTCCACTCCGTCGCGGAAGGCCAGCGCCTCGTGATCGCTGGGATGCCGCCGCGCGGGCTCGCGGGGGTCGCTCCCGTCGCGGGGGCTCATGCCCTGCTCCCCCGTCCGCCGTCGGTGCCGCTCGCGTCGTCCAGGCCCTCCTGGGCCAGCTGGGTCTGCCGGGCCCGCTGCTCGTGGAGCCGGTGCTGCTGCTCGATGGCTTCGAGGCGGTCCGCCTCCAGCAGCTCCTGGACGTTGTTCATCAGCGTTTCCATGTCGACCATGCCGAGGTACTCGCCGCGCCGCCCGGTGACCGCGACCCGGCCCGCGTTGTCGGTGAGCACCGCCTCCAGGGCGTCGCGCAGCGTCGCGTCCCGGGTCACCGTGTCGGCCACCAGGGTGCCGGCCCGGGCCAGCGACCCCTTGGCACGGGCGAGGTCGCCGCGGCGCAGCCACTTGTACGGGCGCCGGTTGTGATCCAGCAGCAGCAGTTCGTTGTGGGGGCCCGAGCGCAGCCGCTCGAAGATGGACTCCAGCGGGTCGTCGATGCTCGCGGTGGGGAAGTCGACCACGGCCACGTCCCGCACGCGGGTCAGATTCAGCCGCTTGAGTGCCGCCCCGGCGCCCACGAAGCCGGAGACGAAGTCGTCGGAGGGGTTGGTGAGGATGGCCTCGGGGGTGTCGAACTGGGCGATGTGCGAGCGCTCGCGGAGCACCGCGATCCGGTCGCCGATCTTGATCGCCTCGTCGAAGTCGTGGGTGACGAAGCAGATGGTCTTGTGCAGCTCGTGCTGGAGCCGGATCAGCTCGTCCTGGAGGTGGTCGCGGGTGATCGGGTCGACCGCGCCGAACGGCTCGTCCATCAGCAGGACGGGCGGGTCGGCGGCGAGCGCGCGGGCCACCCCGACGCGCTGCTGCTGGCCGCCGGAGAGCTGGCGCGGGTAGCGGCCGTGGAACTCGGCCGGATCCAGGCCGACGAGGTCGAGCATCTCCTCCACCCGGTCCTTGACCCGGGCGGCGCGCCAGCCCAGCATCTTGGGCACCAGCGCGATGTTCTGGGCGACCGTCATGTGCGGGAAGAGGCCGGACGCCTGGATGGCGTAGCCGATGGTGCGGCGCAGCTTGACCGGATCCATGTCAGTGACGTCCTCGCCCCCGATCCGGATCCGTCCCGAGCTGGGCTCGATCAGCCGGTTGATCATCTTCAGGGTGGTGGACTTGCCGCAGCCGGAGGGGCCCACGAGGATCACGGTCTCGCCGGCCTTGATCTCCATGTTGACGTTGTCCACCGCGGGGGTGGGGTTCCCCGGATAGAGCTTCGTCAGGTTCTCCAGCCGGATGCTCGCTCCGGACGTGCTGGTGGTCTCGGGCGTCTCAGGCACGGATCCCCCTGGAGATGGTCAGGCGTCCGATCAGGACGTACGCGGCGTCGAAGAGCAGGGCGAGGACGGCGATGCCGAGCGTGCCGGAGAGCACCTGGTTGAGGGAGTTGGCGCTGCCCAGCGAGGCGATCCCGCGGAAGATCTCGTTGCCCAGGCCGGGGCCGGAGGCGAAGGCGGCGATGGCCGCGATGCCCATCAGCATCTGGGTGGCGACCCGGATGCCGGTGAGGATGGGCGGCCAGGCCAGGGGCAGTTCGACGCGGAAGAGCCGGGCGGTGCGTGACATCCCGATGCCCCGGGCCGCGTCGACGAGCGCCGGGTCCACCCCGCGCAGCCCGACGATGCAGTTGCGGACCACCGGCAGCAGCCCGTACAGGGTCAGGGCGATCACCGTGGGCGGGACGCCCAGGCCGACGATCGGGATCAGCAGACCGATCAGGGCCAGGGACGGGATGGTCAGGATGGTGGCGGTGGACGTGGTGGCGAGGTTGCCCGCCCATTCACTGCGATAGGTCACCACGCCGATGAAGACCCCCAGCAAGGTGGCGAGCACCATGCACTGGAAGACCGCGCTGGCGTGCTGATACGTATCCGTCAGCAGCTGGGCGTGCCGGGTGCCGACGTACTCCCAGAAGCTCACTCGGTCTCCTCGGTTCAGTCTCCCGATGCCTGTTTCACCAGCGGGATGATCCGCAACGGAACCGGATTTTCCATGACGATTGCCGTTGAAGCCCGCACGATGCCATCAAAGCCCACAACACGGTCGATCACCCGCTGTAGATCGGCGTTCGACCGAGCGACGAGCCTGCAGAGCATGTCCCCGTGTCCCGTCGTTGTATGCAGCTCCAGCACCTCGGGAACGGTCGTCAAGTGGGCGCGTACGTCATTACCTTGGCCCTGTTTGATCTCAAGTGTGGCGAAAGCGGTCACGGGATAGCCGATCGCCGCCGGGTCCACCTCCGGTCCGAAGCCCCGGATCACTCCATTCGACTGAAGCCGGTCGAGCCGGGCCTGGACCGTCCCGCGCGCCACCCCCAGCCGCCGGGACGCCTCCAGTACGCCGATCCGCGGCTCCCGGGCGAGCAGTTCCAGCAGCTCCCCGTCCAAATGATCGATCGCCATCGCCCGCTCCTTCGATTCCAATGGTCATCATGTACAGATAGTCCGCCAAATCGCGCGCTGCGCTATGCAGAATGCCCAGGGATTCCGCTAACTATTGCGCACCTTGTGGATCGGCGAGACTCTGCGGCCATGGCAGACACCACGATGCAGGCCCAGGCCCAGACCCCGTCCACCGCCGCCGGTGCGGCCCGGCAGGCGGACCCCTTCCCGGTCAAGGGGATGGACGCGGTCGTCTTCGCCGTCGGGAACGCCAAGCAGGCCGCGCACTACTACTCCACCGCCTTCGGCATGAAGCGCGTCGCCTACCGCGGCCCGGAGAACGGCAGCCGCGAGACCGCGAGTTACGTGCTCGAATCCGGCGGCGCCCGGTTCGTGTTCACCTCCGTCGTCAGGCCCGCGACCGAGTGGGGTCACTTCCTCGCCGACCACGTCGCGGCGCACGGCGACGGCGTCATCGACCTCGCCATCGAGGTGCCGGACGCCCGCGCCGCCTACGAGCACGCCGTCGCGCACGGCGCCACCGGCCTGGAGAAGCCGCACGAGGTCCGGGACGAGCACGGCACCGTCGTCCTGGCGGCCATCGCCACCTACGGCAAGACCCGCCACACCCTCGTCGAGCGCGCCGGCTACCAGGGCCCCTACCTGCCCGGCTTCGTGGCCGCCGAGCCCCTGGTGGAGACCGGCCCGCGGCGCTTCCAGGCCATCGACCACTGCGTGGGCAACGTCGAACTCGGCAAGATGAACGAGTGGGTGGCGTTCTACAACGACGTCATGGGCTTCACCAACATGAAGGAGTTCGTGGGCGACGACATCGCCACCGAATACAGCGCGCTGATGTCGAAGGTCGTCGCCGACGGCACCCTGAAGGTGAAGTTCCCGATCAACGAGCCGGCGATCGCGAAGAAGAAGTCGCAGATCGACGAGTACCTGGAGTTCTACGGCGGCCCCGGCGTCCAGCACATCGCGCTGGCCACCAACGACATCGTCGCCAGCGTCCGGGCGATGCGCGCCGCCGGCGTGGAGTTCCTCGACACCCCCGACTCCTACTACGACACCCTCGGCGAGTGGGCCGGCGAGACCCGGGTGCCGGTGGAGACGCTGCGCGAGCTGAAGATCCTGGTCGACCGCGACGAGGACGGCTATCTGCTGCAGATCTTCACCAAGCCGGTCCAGGACCGGCCGACCGTGTTCTTCGAGATGATCGAGCGGCACGGCTCCATGGGCTTCGGCAAGGGCAATTTCAAGGCACTCTTCGAGGCCATCGAGCGCGAGCAGGAGCGCCGCGGCAACCTCTGACGCCCGGCCGCCGGCGGGCCGTGCACGATCTTCCGTGTACGGCCCACGGATGCGAGGCTGAGGGCATGGACCTCATCGCACGGCTGCGCGCCGGACTCCCGGGTGAAGCGATCCTCACCGACCCCGATGTCACCGGCGCCTACGCCACGGACATGGCGAGCTTCTGCGCGGCCGGCAAGCCCGCCGTGGTCGTCCTGCCGCGCACCGTCGAGGAGGTCCAGCACGTCCTGCGGACGGCCACCGCGCTGCGGGTCCCGGTCGTCCCGCAGGGCGCGCGCACGGGGCTGTCCGGCGCCGCCAACGCCTCCGACGGCTGCATCGTGCTCTCCCTGGTCAAGATGGACCGGATCCTGGAGATCAACCCCGTCGACCGGATCGCGGTCGTCGAACCCGGCGTCGTCAACGCCGCGCTGTCCCGCGCGGTCGGCGCGCACGGCCTGTGCTACCCGCCCGACCCCTCCAGCTGGGAAGAGTGCTCCCTCGGCGGCAACATCGCCACCGCCTCCGGCGGCCTGTGCTGCGTCAAGTACGGCGTCACCGCCGAGTACGTCCTCGGCCTGGACGTCGTCCTCGCCGACGGTCGGCTGCTGACCACCGGCCGCCGCACCGCCAAGGGAGTGGCGGGCTACGACCTCACCCGGCTGTTCGTCGGTTCCGAGGGGAGCCTGGGCGTCGTCGTCCGCGCGGTGCTCGCCCTCAAGCCCGCGCCGCCCGAGCAGCTCGTGCTGGCCGCCGAGTTCCCCTCCACCGCGGCCGCCTGCGCGGCGGTCTGCGAGATCATGGCCCGCGGCCACGCCCCCTCGCTGCTGGAACTGATGGACCGTACGAGCATCCGCGCGGTCAACGACATGGCGCAGATGGGCCTGCCGGAGAGCACCGAGGCGCTGCTGCTGGCCGCCTTCGACACCCCGGATCCGGCCGCCGACCTCGCCGCCGTCGGCGCGCTGTGCACCGCCGCGGGCGCCACCGAGGTCGTGCCCGCCGAGACCGCCGCCGAGTCCGATCTGCTGCTGCAGGCCCGCCGGCTGACCCTGACCGCGCTGGAGCGGGTCAAGTCCGCCACCATGATCGACGACGTCTGCGTGCCGCGCTCCCGCCTCGCCGAGATGATCGACGGCACCGCCGCCATCGCCGAGGAGTACGGCCTGACCATCGGCGTCTGCGCGCACGCCGGCGACGGCAACACCCACCCCACGGTCTGCTTCGACGCCGCCGACCCGGACGAGTCGCGCCGGGCCCGGGCCTCCTTCGACGACATCATGGCGCTCGGCCTGCGGCTGGGCGGCACCATCACCGGGGAGCACGGCGTCGGCGTCCTGAAGAAGGAGTGGCTGGCCCGCGAACTGGGGCCGGTGGGAATGGAGTTGCAGCGCGGCATCAAGGACGTCTTCGACCCGCTCGGCATCCTCAACCCCGGCAAACTCTTCTGACCTGCGCACCCGCGGATGCCGCCGGAGCCGGGGCCCGGATGTACAGGCCACGGGAAGGGCGGTTGACTGCCCCCATGACGATGAGCGATCCGCACCTGCCGGGCGAGGGCATGGTCACCTTCCGGGTGAGCGGCCGGGGAATCGACGACCTGACCTACGCCGTCCAGCCGCCCGAGGAATCCGGCGGCGAACACCAGGTGACCCGGCCGGAGTTGCCCTGGTTCGAGGTGGTCCAGGCGCGCGGGGTGGGCGCCATGCCGATGCTCACCCTCACCCTCGACGGGCCCGGCGCCTACGCCGAGTGCGAGATCCTCACCGACGGCGCACCGGCCGTCCGCGGCACCGTGCACGGACCCGCGGCGACTGCCGTGTTCATGGCACGTGCGGCCGCCTCGTAAAGTGCCGCCATGGAATACGCGCTCACCCTTGCCACCGCCGCCCTGCTGATCGCCGTCTACCTCAATGCCCAGGCCGCCGACCGCCAGGCCAAGCGGCTGAGCCGGCGCCTCCAGGGGCTGGAGCGCAAGACGGACCTGCTGCTCGCGCACGCCGGGCTCGCCGAACCGGAGGACCCCAGGATGGCCGAGCTGGACGCCCTGCTGGCGCAGGGAAAGAAGATCCAGGCCATCAAGCTGCACCGCGAGGCGACCGGCTCCGACCTCGTCGAGGCCAAGGAACCGGTCGAACGCCGGATGCGCTGACGGCCAGTTGGGCAGAGGATGGGCTCAAGGACTCCTCGGGCCCACCGGGCCACCGCATGCCCACGCAGGAAGCGAGAGCCGATGGCAGCCACCGAAGCGACCAACGCCGCTGATGAGGCGTATGACGTCATCGTGCTGGGGGCCGGGCCGACCGGCGAGAACGTCGCCGACCGGGCACACGCCGCCGGACTGAGCGCGGTGATCGTGGAGAGCGAGCTGGTCGGCGGCGAGTGCTCCTACTGGGCCTGCGTGCCCAGCAAGGCCCTGCTGCGCCCGGTCACCGCCCGTTCCGAGGCCCGCCGCGTCCCCGGCTTCCAGGAGGCCGCCGACCGCCCCCTGGACGCCTCCGCCGTGCTCGCCCACCGTGACGCCGTCGCCTCGTACTGGAAGGACGACGGGCAGGTCCGCTGGCTGGACTCGGCCGGCATCGACCTGGTCCGCGGCCCGGGCCGGCTGGCCGGGCCCCGCCGGGTCGTCGTCGACGGCGGCCGGGTGCTCACCGCCCGGCACGCGGTCGCGGTGTGCACCGGCAGTCGCGCGGTGCTGCCCCCCGTGCCCGGCCTCGCCGAGGCCCGGCCCTGGACCAGCCGCGAGGCGACGAGTGCGAAGAGCGTGCCGGGCCGGCTGGTGGTGGTCGGCGGCGGCGTGGTGGGCGTCGAAATGGCCACCGCCTGGCGGGCCCTGGGCTCCTCGGTGACCCTGCTGGTGCGCGGGGACGGGCTGCTGCCCCGGATGGAGCCGTTCGCCGGCCATCTCGTCGCCGAGTCGCTCGCCGAGGCGGGCGTGTTCCTGCGCACCGGCGTCGAGGTGCGCGAGGTGCGCCGGGAGGCCCCGGGCGGACCGGTCACCGTCCTGCTGAACTCTCCCGCCGGGCCTGGCGGCCCGGGAGGTGCCCCCGGCGACGAGATCGTCGCCGATGAGCTCCTGATCGCCACCGGCCGGGCCCCGCGCACCGAGGACATCGGCCTGGAGACGGTCGGCCTGTCGCCCGGCTCCTGGCTGGACGTCGACGAGACCCTGCGGGTGACGGGGGTGACCGGCGGCTGGCTCTACGGCGTCGGCGACGTCAACCACCGCGCCCTGCTGACCCATCAGGGCAAGTACCAGGCCAGGATCGCCGGCGCCGCGATCTCCGCCCGGGCGCGGGGCGTGCCGATCCTGGAGTCCGACCCCTGGGGCGCGCACTCCGCCACCGCGGATCTCCGCGCCGTCCCCCAGGTCGTCTTCAGCGACCCGGAAGCCGCCTCGGTGGGGCTGAGCGCCGCCGAGGCGGAGCGCGCCGGCTACCGCACCCGGGTGGTCAACCAGGACCTGGCGGCCGTCTCCGGCGCCTACCTCTACGGCGAGGGCTACCGCGGCCGGGCCCGGATGGTCGTCGACCTGGACCGTGAAGTGCTGCTCGGCGCCACCTTCGTCGGCCCCGGCGTCGCGGAGCTGCTGCACTCCGCGACGATCGCGGTGGCCGCCGAGGTCCCCGTCGAGCGGCTGTGGCACGCGGTGCCCTCCTTCCCGACGATCAGCGAGGTGTGGCTGCGGCTGCTGGAGGCCTACCGCGGCTGACCGCGGGGCACCGGGAGGCGCGGTGCCCCGCCGCGGGCGTCCCCGTACGCCGCCCGTCACGCCCCGGGGTCCGGGGACTCCTCCGACGCGGCGCCGCCGGGCCGCAGTTCGTCCCCCGGCGCCAGCGCCAGCAGCTCGCTCAGCCCTTTGTCCAGGCCCAGATGCTGCTGCTCGGACCCCGGCGGCACCACCCGCAGGGTGCGCTCCAGCCAGGCCGAGACCGCCGCGGCCGGCGCCTCCAGCAGCGCCTCGCCGTCCGGCGAGGCCAGCGCCAGACAGACCAGGCTGCGCCCGTCCACCCGGGTCGGCCAGGCCCGCACATCGCCGTCCCCGCACGGCCGGAACACGCCCTCGACGAGCAGTTCGCGGGCGAAGGTCCACCGGACCGGCGCGTCCGAGCCGACGTGGAAGGTGACATGGACGGCATAGGGGTCGTCCGTCCGGTACGTCAGCCGGGCCGGCACCGGAACGCTCCGCTCCGACGACCGGACCAGGCCCAACTCCAGCTCTCGCTCCACCACGGTGTACATGACGTCCGCCTTTCCTCGCTCCTGCGGACGCCCGAAACGAGGCCCGCGCCCTAGGAGAGCGGCGGGGAGCCGGACCATTACGCGACTTCGTACAACTTTTTTTCCGCGCCTCTTCCAGGTGGTCGTCGGCGGGCATCGGCACCTTGGCAACCCGGGGTCTGATAGATGTGGACGCCGCGTTGCGGCAGACTGCACCCCTACATCCCACAGGCCGAGTACAGATACGGGACTTCGGACATGAGCGCCCCTACCTCAGGATCCGCCGGCGGTAGCCCCACGCCAGGCTTCTACCCGGACCCGTCCATCCCCGGCTACATCCGGTACTGGAACGGTGCCGCATGGGTGCCGGGCACCAGCCGGCCGGCCCCGGCCCAGGGCGAGGCCATGCCCGCCCCGCCGCCCGGCGCGGCCCCGCCGTCCTCCTCCGGACTCTCGGCGCCGCCCGCGCAGGGGGGACCCTCCGTCGAGGAGACCGGCCCGGTCTTCTTCGACGAGGAGGACGCGGACCGGGGCTCCGCGCTGCCGGTCGTGCGCCGCGCCGGCGAGGTCGCGGCCCGGCCCGGGGTGAACTGGGACGAGACCACCCGGCTGCACGGTGCCGGTCCCGAGGCGGGTGCCTCCTGGCAGGCCGACGCCTCCCGGCAGGGCGGGTTCGCCGGCGAGAGCGAGCCGCGGGTCTCCTGGGGCTCGCCGGACCAGGCGCCGCCCGGCACCCCGTCGGGCGCACCCGGGTGGGGTGGGGTGCCGCCGCAGCGCGACGACGCGGCCGGGGCGCAGGCCGCGCAGGCCTCCGGGCCCACCGCCCCCGACGCCCCGTCGGACGGGACGGTCGCCATCCGCGCCGTGCACCCCGCCCGCCACGGCAAGGGCTCCGGCGACCAGGGCACCACCGCGATCCGAGCGGTCCGGCCGGACGCCGGTGAGCCCGCCGGGGCCCACGAGACGATGACGTTCCGCACCGCACCCGGCGACCGCACGGCCGCCGCCGCACCCGGCGACGGCTCCCCGCAGGCACTCCCGTCCGTCGGCGCGGCGCAGCAGTCCCCGCGCCCGGCCGCGCGGCAACAGCCCCCGCAGCAACAGGCCTCCCGCACACCCGCACCGCAGGCACCCGCCCCGCAGACCCCGGCGCAGCAGACGCCGGCCCCGCAGGCGGCCGCACCCTCGGCCGGTTTCCCCGCGCAGGGCGGCGCCGCGCAGTCCGGGCCCGCCGCGCAGTCCGGTGAGGCCGACGGCGTCATCCCCTGGAAGCCGCCGGCCGCCGCCGACCCGTTCTACGAGGCCCTCCAGGCGGCGCAGGGCCACCCGGCGGGCCTGGGCCGGCGCTTCGTGGCCCGGCTGATCGACACCCTGGTGCTGGGCGCGGTCACCGCCGCGGTGGCCGTTCCCCTGTGGGGCACCGTCACCGACCACCTCGCCGCCAAGGTCGAGGCGGCCAGGCAGTCCGGCCGCCAGGTGACGGTCTATCTCATCGACGGCACGACCATCCCGGTCTTCGCCACGATCCTGGCCGTCCTGCTGCTCGGCGGCGCGCTCCTGGAGGCGCTGCCGACCCTCAAGTGGGGCCGCACCCTGGGCAAGAAGCTGTGCGGCGTCCGGGTCCTGGACATCGAGAGCCACGACACCCCGACCCTCGGCGCGGCCCTCAAGCGCTGGTTCGTCTACGGGGTGCTCGGCGTCCTGGCCGTCGGTGTGCTGAACGCCGCCTGGTGCCTGTTCGACCGGCCGTGGCGGCAGTGCTGGCACGACAAGGTGGCGCGGACCTTCGTCGCCGCCGGCTGAGCGGTCCGGCGCGGTGGGCCACCCGCCGCCCGGGCGGCCGACGGCCGTCCCCCGAACGGACTTCGCCGGATGCGGCGGGCCGCGACAAGCGGTCGACTCGGGCCATGAGTACCGACCAGCCCGGGCCCGGCTCCGGTGAGCCGCCGGAGAACGAGCCGTTCCTGAAGAAGCCGCAGGAGCCCCCGGCGGGCGGCGCTCCCGGCAACGGCCCCTCCCGCGAGAACGGCTCCCCGCGCAACAATCACGCCAACGGGTCGGGCGGCGGCGAGGGCGCCGCACCACCACCGGGCGGCACACCCCCTCCGGGCGGTCAGCAGCCCCCGCCTCCTCCGGGCGGCATGCCGCCCCCCGGTGGTACTCCGCCGCCCGGTGGCGGCCCCTACGGCGGTGGTCCGTACGGCGGCGGCCCGTATGCCGGTGATCCCTACGGCGGGCAGTACGGGCAGCCGGCCGATCCGCTGGCCGGGATGCCGCCGCTGGCCAACCGCGGCCGCCGGCTCGTCGCGCGCATCATCGACGCGATCATCATCGGGGTGCCGGTCGGCATCATCATGTCGCTGATCGTCGGCGGGGTGAACTACTTCAGCACCGACAGCGGCCAGGCCGGCCGGCAGTGGACGGTCTCCGGCGTCACCATGCTGGCGTACCTGATCTACGAGGGGCTGATGCTCAGCAGCCGCGGCCAGACCCTCGGCAAGATGGCGATGAAGATCCGGGTGGCGATGCTCGCGAACGGCTCGATCCCCACTCCGCAGGCGGGCTGGACCCGGGCCGCGGTCTATTCGCTGCCGGAGATCGTGCCGTGCTGCGGTTTCATTTTCTGGCTGATCAACGTCTTGTGGTGTACCTGGGACAAGCCGTATCACCAGTGTCTGCACGACAAGGCGGCGAAGACCGTGGTGGTCTCCACGGAGCCGGCCCGGCCCGCGTCAGCCTGAGTGCTCGCCGATCCGGGCGCGGGAGGCCGCGGCCGGCTCGGTGACCGGCCAACGGCGGCCACGGGAGGGGGAGTGCGCCGGCCGGACCCGTCCGGAGGGCGCCGGGGCGGCCGGTGAAGAGGCGGGCGCGGCGGGCGACTCGGCCCGTCCGGCGCGTCGGCGGACCACCCGCGGCACCGCCGGCATCGGCACCGTCATCGCGACCAGCAGCCCGAGCCCGAGTCCGGCGATGGCGATGACCGCGACTCCGATCCCGGTCTGCGTCTGCGACAGCAGCAGCATCGCGAGGGTGGAGAGAAAGACGGTGGCCGAACCGTAGGCGAGCTGTGCGGCGGTCGGACGAGGCATGGCGGAATCCGTCCTCGGAGGGTCGGCAGGGGGGTATGGGTCAAGCACGCGCCATCGAAGGAGCCTACGGTCCTCCTTGCCCGTGCGGAACGCCGGGTAAGCGTGACCTAACCCACGGTGGTGAAGCACTGGGGGCGCACGAAACCGCCGTTCGGGCGTCGAGGCCCTGGCGTCATGCCAGTTGGGAGCGGGGGCGCAGATCCGGGCGGGCATATGCGCCCGGCCCCTGCCCGGGTGCGGTGGCCTCTCCGGGTACCGCCGTGGGATGTCCGATAGCCGCAACTGGCGGACCGAGTAACGTACTTCGCTGTCGTGCTCAAGTCAAGATCTGTCTTTTTCCCCGTACTTCCGGTCGAATGCCCTCGAACAGTGACCGGTCTAAGGGGAGGACAGCGCCAAGTGAGACAGCAGAGAACGGTGTTCAGATCGGCCGCCCTGGCCACGGCAATTGCTGCGATCGGGGCGGCCGCTTTGTCTTCGGGGGTGGCTTCGGCCGACCCGCAGGGTCCGTCGCCCGTCGCCAAGCGCCAGGACCCGGCCCCTGAGCGGACCGTGGACCACGACCTCAAGGGCCCGTTCAGCGACCGCCAGGCGTCCGAGCGCAAGGAAGCGCTCCAGAAGGTCATCGCCGGCGACGCCAAGGCGACCGTGCGGGGCGGCTCCAAGGTCGTCAAGCTCGGCAAGAGCAAGTACGTCGAGCTGGCCCGGCAGAAGACCGACAAGATCTTCACGATCCTGGTGGACTTCGGCGACAAGGTCGACGACACCACCATGTACGACCCGGACGGCGACGGCCCCAAGCCGCCGGTGAAGAAGTACGGCGGCGACCCCGGCCCGGCGCACAACAAGATAGCCAAGCCGGACCGTGCCAAGGACAACAGCACGGCCTGGCAGAAGGACTACAACCAGAAGCACTTCCAGGATCTGTACTTCTCCCACGACAAGAAGAAGCAGTCGCTGGCGAAGTACTACGAGAAGCAGTCCTCGGGCCGCTACTCGGTCAACGGCGAGGTCTCCGACTGGGTCAAGGTCGACTGGAACGAGGCCCGCTACGGGTCCAACTACTGCGGCCAGACCAACTGCGCCAGCGCCTGGGACCTGATCCGTGACGGCGTCAACCAGTGGGCCAAGGACCAGAAGGCCAAGGGCCGCACCGACGCCCAGATCAAGGCCGACCTCTCCAAGTACGACCAGTGGGACCGCTACGACCACGACGGCGACGGCAACTTCAACGAGCCCGACGGCTACATCGACCACTTCCAGATCGTGCATGCCGGCGAGGACGAGTCCGCCGGCGGCGGCGTCCAGAAGACCAACGCCATCTGGGCACACCGCTGGTACGCCTACGGCACCGACGCCGGCAAGACCGGTCCGGGCGCCAACAAGGCGGGCGGCACCCAGATCGGCAACACCGGCATCTGGGTCGGCGACTACACCATGCAGCCGGAGAACGGCGGACTCGGTGTCTTCGCCCACGAGTACGGCCACGACCTGGGCCTGCCGGACGAGTACGACACCTCCGGCACCGGTGAGTCCTCGGTGGACTTCTGGTCGCTGATGTCGGGCGGCTCCTGGCTGGGCACCGGCAAGGACAACATCGGCAACCTGCCCGGCGACATGAGCGCCTGGGACAAGCTCCAGCTGGGCTGGCTCAACTACGGCAAGGCGAAGGCCGCGGCCAAGTCCTCCCACAAGCTGGGTGTCGCCGAGTACAACACCAAGAACAAGCAGGCGGTGGTCGTCACCCTGCCCGCCAAGCAGGTCAAGACCGAGGTCGTCCAGCCCGCCGAGGGCTCCCACCAGTGGTGGAGCGACATGGGCAACGACCTCAAGAACACCCTGACCCGGCAGGTGGACCTCACCGGCAAGTCCAAGGCGTCCCTGGGCCTCAAGGGCTGGTGGGACATCGAGAAGGACTACGACTACCTGTACGCCGAGGCCTCGACCGACGGCGGCAACAACTGGACGGCGCTGGACGGCACCGCGAACGGCAAGGCCATCCCGCGTGACGGCAGCGACAAGCCCGCCCTGACCGGCACCGTGGCCGCCTACCAGGACCTCTCCTACCCGCTGGACGCATACGCGGGCAAGAAGATCGACCTGCGCTTCCGCTACCAGACCGACGGCGGCGCGGCCCAGAAGGGCTTCGCGGCCGACGCCATCAACGTCACCGCCGACGGCCAGCCGCTGTTCAGCGACAACGCCGAGAACGGCGACAACGGCTGGACCAGCAAGGGCTTCTCGCGGATCGGCGCCTCGTTCACCAAGTCCTACCCGCAGTACTACATCGCCGAGAACCGGCAGTACGTGTCGTACGACAAGACCCTCAAGGTCGGCCCGTACAACTTCGGCTGGACCACGGCCAAGCCGTCCTGGGTGGAGCACTTCCCCTACCAGAACGGTGTCCTGATCTGGCTGTGGGACACCTCGCAGGCGGACAACAACGTCGGCCAGCACCCCGGCGCCGGGCAGATCCTGCCGGTCGACGCGCACCCCAAGGCCGAGCACTGGGCCGACGGCAAGCTGATGCGCAACCGCTTCCAGAGCTACGACTCGACCTTCACCCGGTTCCCGACCGACGCGCTGACCCTCCACCGGGACGGCAAGAAGGTCAAGATCACCTCGAAGAAGGGCGTCACGCTCTTCGACGACCGGCACGGCGTCTACTACGACAAGACGAACCCGACCGGTGGCGTGATCGTTCCTGACACCAACACCCGGATCAAGATCCTCAAGGAGGCCCGGGACGGCTCCACGGTGACGGTCCAGGTGGGCCCCGCCGGTAAGTAAAAGGTAAAGCGGCAGGTCAGAGGCTATTCGGCCGCCGCCCCCTAGCGGGCGGCGGCCGATTCGCGTTTAGATGCGTTCTACAGATCCTTGTTGACGCGAAGTCTCACGGGGGAGAAATGACCAAGTCCGGTGGCGGTTACATCAGGCTCCCAGGAGGGAGCGTGGTGGTCGCCCTCTCACTGCCCAGGCCGGCTCACGGCCCGCGGCCCGGCCCGTACGACTGCGGGTGCCGGGTGCGGGTGCTGGTCCACGCGGTGAACCGTCAGCGCGCCCTGACCAGGCTGCGCAACCTCGGGCTGCGCAGGGTCTACCTGCGCGGCAACACCGAGCCGCCCACACCCGACGAGATCACGGCCGTCCTGCACCACCCGGACGGGGTGGTCTGGCGCGAGACCCCGGAGGACGACACCGAGTCCTGGCACCCGATACGGGCGCTGATGCGACCCCAGATCCCCCCGGCGTCCGCCGCCGGGTACCGGGCCGCGGGGTAGCGCGCGGGGCCGCGGAGGCGCCCGCGGAAGGCCGCGGTCGCGCCGTTGCCGCGAGGGGCGTCAGCCGCCGAGGACCACCGGTTTCCCGGTCAGCTCGGCGCCCGCCGCGCGCAGCTCCGCCAGCGCCCGCTCGGTGGTGTGCGCGGCCACCCCGGCCGTCAGGTCCAGCAGGACGTGGGTGCGCAGCCCGGCCCGGACGGCGTCCAGGGCGGTGGCGCGCACGCAGTGGTCGGTGGCCAGGCCGACCACGTCGACCTCGGTGACGCCGTGGCCGCGCAGCCAGTCCGCGAGCGGGGTGCCGTTCTCGTCCGCGCCCTCGAAGCCGCTGTACGCGCCGGAGTGGGTGCCCTTGTCGAAGACCGCGTCGATGGCCCCGGAGGCGATCGCCGGGGTGAAATTGGGGTGGAAGCCGCTGCCCTCGGTGCCGGCCACGCAGTGCACCGGCCAGGTGCGCTCGTAGTCGGGGCGCTCGGAGAAGTGGTCACCGGGGTCGATGTGGTGATCACGGGTGGCGACGACGTAGCGGTAGCAGCCGCCGGCCGCCTGGCCGATCAGATCGGTGATGGCCGCCGCGACGTCCGCGCCCCCCGCCACCGCGAGGCTGCCGCCCTCGCAGAAGTCGTTCTGCACATCAACGACGATCAATGCCCGGTGCATGGTGCGTGCCTTCCGGCTGGGAATCGGGGGACCGGCCCGGAGTGTGGTGCGGTGGTGTGACCGAGGGTAGCCACTGGCGGGGGATTGCGGGAGTGGTGCGGAGCCCGGCGGACAGGGCGGCGGGCGCGCCGCCCGCCACACCGCGCCCGCCGGGGCCGCGTCAGACGTATTCGGTGGGCAGGACGGCCTCGCCCCGGGAGAGCTGGGTGGCCGACAGCGGCAGCTGGTCGCGGGCGGCGATGTGCCGTTCGCGGGCGGCGTCCAGCGGCTCCCGCGCCACCACGGTGCCGCCGCTCACCAGCGGCACCAGCAGCTGCCGGTCGGCCAGCTCCGCCGGGACCGGTCCGGTGCCGATGACCTCGGCCTCGGCGATCCCGTCCGCGTCCAGCCGGCGCGCCGCCCACTTGCGGCCGCCGAGCGAGGTCTTGGCGCCCATCGAGCGCTTGGCGACCGGCCGCAGCGGGGTGCCGGGCGCGTCGCCGTCGGCGCGGGCGACCAGCTTGTAGACCATCGAGCAGGTCGGGTGCCCGCTGCCGGTCACCAGCTGGGTGCCGACCCCGTAGGCGTCCACCGGCGCGGCGGCCAGCGAGGCGATGGCGTACTCGTCGAGATCGCTGGTGACCACGATCCGGGTGCCGGTGGCGCCCAGCTCGTCGAGTTGCTGGCGCACCCGGTGGGCGATCAGCAGCAGATCACCGGAGTCGATCCGCACGGCGCCGAGGCCGGGCCCGGCCACCTCCACGGCGGTGCGCACCGCCTCGGCGACGTCGAAGGTGTCCACGAGCAGGGTCGTGCCGCTGCCGAGGGTGTCGACCTGGGCGGTGAAGGCGTCCCGCTCGGTGTCGTGCAGCAGGGTGAAGGCGTGGGCGCTGGTGCCGACGGTGGGGATGTGGTAGCGGAAGCCGGCCGCGAGATCGGAGGTGGTGTGGAAGCCGCCGACGTAGGCGGCGCGGGCCGCGGCCACCGCCGCCAGCTCGTGGGTGCGGCGGGCGCCCATCTCCATCAGCGGGCGGTCGCCGGCCGCCACCGACATCCGGGAGGCGGCCGCGGCCACCGCGGAGTCGTGGTTGAGGATCGAGAGGATCACCGTCTCCAGCAGCACCGCCTCGGCGAAGGTGCCCTCGACCCGCATGACGGGGGAGCCGGGGAAGTAGACCTCGCCCTCCGGGTAGCCCCAGATGTCGCCGCGGAAGCGGAAGTCGGCCAGCCAGTCGCTGGTCGGCTCGTCGAGGATGCCGCGCTCGCGCAGGAAGCCGAGGATCGTCTCGTCGAAGCGGAAGTTCTCCACGGCGTCCAGCACCCGGCCGGTGCCGCCCACCACGCCGTAGCGGCGGCCCTCGGGCAGCCGGCGGGTGAAGACCTCGAAGACCGAGTGCCGGTCCGCGGTGCCGGACCGCAACGCGGCCTGCAGCATGGTGAGTTCGTACTGGTCGGTGAAGAGCGCAGTCGACGGCACGGCCACCGGCAGCCCCAGGTCTGCTGTGTTCATGGAGACGATGCTACCCCCAATACTCGTCACTCTGACGATAGTGGGGTGGGGTCTCCTGGCGGTCCCGCCGGTGGGCGCCCGCGGCGGGCCGACGCGGCCCGCGCGAGGGGCATTTGTGCGTCGCGGGCCCCCGGGTGGCAGCATGGGGCCTGTGAGCGCCCACCCGTCACCCGCCATCACGCTCCGGCCGCACCACTGCACCCTCGGTGTCCCGGTCGAGACCGAGCGTCCCGAGTCGAGCGAGGCTCCCTTCGAGGTTCCCGAGCCCGACCTCCCGTGGGTCACGATCGTTCACAACGACCCCGTGAACCTCATGAGCTACGTCTCCTATGTCTTCCAGACGTACTTCGGCTACTCCAAGGACAAGGCGCACCAGTTGATGCTCGACGTCCATCACAAGGGACGCGCGGTGGTCTCCAGCGGCAGCCGCGAGGAGATGGAGCGCGACGTGCAGGCCATGCACGGCTTCGGCCTGTGGGCGACCCTCCAGCAGGACCGCCGATGACCGGGCACTTCACCCCGCTGCCCGGCGGCGGCGCCTCGGTCCCCCTCGACGAGGTCGAGATCTCCATCCTGCGCAGCCTCGCCGTCCAGCTGATGGAGCTGATCGGCCCGGGCGAGGAGCCCGCGGAGCGCGAGGGCGACGACCTGCTGGCGTCGATCTTCAACGACGGCCCCAGCGAGCCGCCCGCCGACCCGGTCCTGGCCCGTCTCTTCCCCGACGCCTACGGCGGGCCCGACCTCGTCCCCGACGACGACGTCCGCGCCGCCTCCGCCGAGTTCCGCCGCTACACCGAGAACGATCTGCGCGCCCGCAAGCGCGAGGACACCCTCGCGCTGATCCGCGCGCTGGACACGCTCGCGCCGTCGTCCGGCGGCAGCGCCGAGCTGCGGCTCGAGCCCGACGAGTGCCGGCGGTGGCTGGGGGCCCTCAACGACCTCCGGCTGGCCATCGGGACGCGGCTTGAAGTGACCGATGAAGAGGACGGCGGCGAGCTGCTGCGGCTGCCGGACAGCGATCCCCGCAAGCCGATGGTGATGGCATATCTCTGGCTCGGCGGGCTTCAGGAGACTCTGGTCGAGTCACTCATGGGGTGAAAACCGGGCATATCGCCCCGGTTGTTCGCGGGGTGTTCGCTCAGCGGATGCTCAAATCCGCATAACGATCCCATTACCGCCGCCAAGCAAGTTGTGCCCACTTATTCGGTTTGGCCCCTTTTTCGCGTGGTGCGGTTCACGCCATCTCTAGGCGATCTCCTGGGGGTCGTGATAGATGTTCACGACCTGCCGTGAGTGACGCCACCCCTGTCGCTGCGGGAGCGCTTGGCCGGCCGACCGTCGGCAGCAGGACTCCATCCGGGGGGATCGGGACCCGATCCGGACAGACCGGGTCGGTATGGAGAAAGGCGCACCACACATGACCTCTGTGCAGGTCGACAAGCAACACGACGGCAACGAGGCAGCTGAGCAGGCCCCCGAAGAGGGCTATCAGCGCGGTCTGGGAAACCGTCAGATCCAGATGATCGCCATTGGTGGCGCCATCGGTACCGGTCTCTTTCTGGGAGCCGGCAAGGCGATCTCGATGGCCGGGCCGAGCATCATCCTCGCCTACGCCATCGTCGGTCTGGTCATCTTCTTCATCATGCGGGCCCTGGGCGAACTGCTCATGTACCGGCCCGTCTCCGGCTCCTTCTCGGAGTACGCGCGAGAATTCCTCGGTCCGTTCGTCGGCTTCGTGACCGGCTGGACCTACTGGCTGTTCTGGGTCGTCACCGGCATTACCGAAGTGACCGCCGCGGCCACGTATGTGCAGTACTGGAACAAGGGCATACCGCAATGGGCGGCGGCGCTGGTCTTCACCGTCGCGCTCTTCGGTATCAACCTGATCTCCGTGAAGATCTTCGGTGAGCTGGAATTCTGGTTCTCGATGGTCAAGGTCACCGCGATCATCGGCATGATCCTGATCGGCCTCGGCGTGATCACCCTCGGCTTCTCCGACGCCGGTGACACCGCGTCCTTCACCAACCTGTGGTCCCACGGCGGCTTCTTCCCCAAGGGCATCGGCGGCACGCTGATGACGCTGCAGATCGTGATGTTCGCCTTCCTCGCCGTCGAACTCGTCGGCGTCACCGCGGGCGAGGCGACCAACCCGAAGAAGGTCCTGCCCAAGGCGATCAACACCGTGCCGTGGCGGATCGGCCTCTTCTACATCGGTGCGCTGATCATCATTCTGTCCGTCGTCAGCTGGACGGTCTTCAAGCCGGGCGTCAGCCCCTTCGTGGCCGCCTTCCAGCAGATCGGCCTGCCGGCCGGCGCGGGCATCGTCAACTTCGTCGTGCTGACGGCCGCGCTCTCCTCGGCCAACTCCGGCATGTACTCCACCGGCCGGATGCTGCGCGACCTCGCGCTCAACGGCCAGGGCCCGAAGTTCTTCACCAAGCTCAGCAAGAACGGCCTGCCCACCTGGGGCACCGGCGTCTCGGTCGCGATGATGCTGTTCGGCGTCTACATCAACTACCAGTGGCCCGGCGACGCGTTCAACTACGTCGTCTCCTTCGCCACCATCTCCGGTATGTGGGCGTGGATCGTCATCCTGGCCTCGCAGCTGCGCTACCGCGCCAAGGCCAACCGCGGCGAGCTGCCGCAGTCCGAGTTCAAGGCCCCCGGCAGCCCCTACACCTCGATCTTCGCGCTGGCCTTCATCGCCATGGTGATCGTGATGATGGGCGTCGACCCGGACGCCCGGATCTCGCTCTACGCGGCGCCCCTGTGGGCGCTCATCCTGGGCGTGGGCTACCTGTGCATCAAGCGCCGGGACGCTGCGCAGGGCCTGACGTCCGGCGCGGCTGGCCGGCAGGCCCCCGTCAAGGACGGCACGGACGCCTGACACCCTCGCACCACCCCGGGCGCCTCACCTGACGTCCGGCATGCGGGCCCGTACGTATCGTTCTCCGGTACGGACGGGCCCGCTGCGTGTGCGCCCGGTCGCTCAGCGCCACCCTCTGGCCCGCGCCGCGCCCGCTCCTCTTATCCTTGGCGCCATGCTGACCCTCACCAAGGCCCTCCACGACCAGATCGTCGAGCACTCCCGCCAGGACCACCCCGACGAGGCCTGCGGCGTGGTCGCGGGCCCGGCCGGCAGCGGCCGCCCCGAGCGGTTCATCCCGATGCTGAACGCCGCCCGCTCGCCCACGTTCTACGAGTTCGACTCGGCCGACCTGCTCAAGCTCTACCGGGAGATGGACGACCGGGACGAGGAGCCGGTGATCATCTACCACTCGCACACCGCCACCGAGGCCTACCCCTCGCGCACCGACATCTCGTACGCCAACGAGCCGGCCGCCCACTATGTCCTGGTATCCACCGCCGACACCGAGGGCGCCGGGCCGTTCCAGTTCCGCTCGTTCCGTATCGTCGACGGCACGGTGACCGAGGAAGAGGTCGAGGTCGTGGCCGCGTACTCCTGAGCGCGTCCCACCTGTCGTACAGCTACCGTCCGCATCATGGGACGTGGTTCCAAAACCCGGACCGGGAATCGATACGATGACCGCATGGTTGACCCTGACGTGAGCGAAAAGAGGCCGGGCATGCTGCTGCTCGCTCCGCTCGCCACGCGTCGCTCCGCAACCGCGCTGCTGGGCGCGTTCGGCTGCGGAGCCGCACGGCTGCACGTCGATCTGTGCCGGCTTTCCAGCGCCATCTGTCCGCGCTGCGCCGCCGCCTGACCCGGCCTGCCCCGGGCGCGCGGCGCGCCTCTTCGGCACCCCCGCACTTCCCGCGTCACCCGACGCCCTCCCGGCACGCCGCATGCCGTGCACCCCGGGACGCACAGCCCCCGAACCGCACTCCCACAGGAGCATTCCATGGCCATCGAGGTCCGAATCCCCACCATCCTGCGCACCTACACCGACGGCGAGAAAGCTGTCGAGGGCAGCGGGGAGACCCTCGCCGACCTCTTCACCGACCTGGAGAGCCGGCACAACGGCATCCGCGAGCGCCTGGTCGAGGGCGAGCAGCTGCGCCGCTTCGTGAACGTCTACCTCAACGACGAGGACGTCCGCTTCCTGGAGGGCATCTCCACCAAGCTCGCCGACGGCGACAGCGTGACGATCCTCCCGGCGGTGGCGGGAGGGGCCGGGGCGCAGCCCCGTCCGGCAGGCGCGGCGGTCGGGTGGCGGGCGGGAGGCATGCGCTGATGCGCTACGACTCCCCGCTGGCGGCGGTCGGGAACACCCCTCTCGTCCGCCTGCCGCGCCTGTCGCCCTCCGACGACGTCCGTATCTGGGCGAAGCTGGAGGACCGCAACCCCACGGGTTCGATCAAGGACAGGCCCGCGCTGCACATGGTCGAGCAGGCCGAGAAGGACGGCCGGCTCACCCCCGGCTGCACCATCCTGGAGCCGACCAGCGGCAACACCGGCATCTCGCTCGCCATGGCGGCCAAGCTCAAGGGCTACCGCATCGTGTGCGTGATGCCGGAGAACACCTCGTCCGAGCGGCGGGAGCTGCTCGCCATGTGGGGCGCGGAGATCATCTCCTCGCCCGCGGCGGGCGGCTCCAACACGGCCGTACGGGTGGCCAAGGAGCTGGCCGCCGAGCACCCCGACTGGGTGATGCTCTACCAGTACGGGAACCCGGACAACGCCGGTGCGCACTACGCCACCACCGGCCCGGAGATCCTCGCCGACCTCCCCTCGATCACCCATTTCGTGGCCGGTCTGGGCACCACCGGCACCCTGATGGGCGTCGGCCGCTATCTGCGCGAGCACGTCCCCGGTGTCCGGATCGTCGCCGCCGAGCCGCGCTACGACGACGTGGTCTACGGGCTGCGCAACCTCGACGAGGGCTTCATCCCCGAGCTCTACGACGAGTCCCAGCTCACCACCCGCTTCTCGGTCGGCTCCGAGGACGCGGTCCGCCGCACCCGCGAACTCCTCGCGGAGGAAGGCATCTTCGCGGGCATCTCCACCGGCGCGGCGCTGCACGCCGCGATCGGTGTCGCCCGCAAGGCCGCCAAGGCGGGGGAGAGCGCCGACGTCGTCTTCGTCGTCGCCGACGGCGGCTGGAAGTACCTGTCCACCGGCGTGTACACCGCCGAGTCCACCGAGGCCGCGATCGCCACCCTGCACGGGCAGCTCTGGGCGTAGGGGTGACGGCGGCATGCCGGGTGACGGGCGGCGGCCCTCCCCGGGGGTGCCGTCCGAAGGCGAGCGCCCCGGGCGCCCCGGTATCTGCGGGGCACCCGGGGCGCGGCGCGCGGAGGCCGGCGAAAAGCGCAGCGGCGAAAAACGCAGCGACGAAAACGGAGCGGCGGAACGGCGGCGGAACGGCGGCGGGGCTCCTGCGGAACGGGTGGCGGGAGGGGCCACTGCGTACGGGCGTACGGGGCGTCAGCCCGGACTGGTGATTCCGCCCACAGCTCGCCCCGCTGGAGGAGCCACAGCACCTTTTGCGCCTTACGCTCGTGGGCACCGCACCGACCGCCAAGGATCCGGCAACACCCCGGCAGGGCCCGCCGGGAAACCCCCCATGGACCCTCCCCGAGCTCTCCACCGCGTACGAGCCGGGGGAGGCGCCTGACCGCCGCCCACGCCCACGGAGGTTCACGCCCGTATGAAGCTCACTGTCGTCGGATGCTCGGGGTCGTTCCCTTCGATGGAATCGGCCTGTTCGAGCTACCTCCTGGAGGCCGACGGCTTCAGGCTGCTCCTCGACATGGGCAACGGCGCCCTGGGTGAGCTGCAGCGCCACACCGGCCTCTATGACCTGGATGCCGTACTCCTGTCGCACCTGCACGCCGATCACTGCATCGACCTGTGCGGCTATTTCGTCGTGCGCTACTACCGCCCGGACGGTGGACGGTGCGCGCCGATGCCGGTCTACGGGCCGGCCGGGACCGAGCGCCGGCTGACCGTGGCGCACGCCGACCTGCCGTACGACGGCGCGATGAGCGAGGTCTTCGACTTCCGCACCCTGACGCCGGGCACCTTCACCCTCGGGCCGTTCACGATCCGTACCGAGCGGGTCAAGCACCCCGTGGAGGCCTTCGCCGTCCGGGTCGAGCACGGCGGCCGGTCGCTGACGTACTCCGGGGACACCGGGCCCTGCGACGCGCTGGAGACCCTCGCGGCGGGCAGCGACTTCTTCCTGTGCGAAGCCTCCTTCACCTACGGCAAGGAAGACATTCCGGACCTGCACCTCAACGGGCGGGAGGCCGGCGAGGCCGCCCGGCGGGCCGGCGCGGGGCGGCTGGTGCTGACCCACATCCCGCCGTGGACCGACCCGGACATCAGCGTCCGTGACGCCCAGAAGGTCTACGACGGGCCGGTCGAGGTCGCCAAGGCGGGCGCCGTCTACGAGATCTGAGCCGGGCCGCGGGAAGCGTCCCGCGGCACACGACGAGGGCCCCCGGAGACCGAATCGTCTCCGGGGGCCCTCGTCGTCTGCGGCGGCCCGGCAGGGGTCAGGCCTTGTACTGGGCCTTGTCCTCCGCGGCGATCTCCTCCTCGGACTCGCGCCCGGGGGTCGGCAGGTTGAACTTGACGATCGCGAACCGGAACACGACGTAATACAGCGCCGCGAAGCCCAGCCCGGTGAGGGCGAGCAGCCACGGCTTGGTGGCGATGCCGAGGTTCAGCCCGAAGTCGATCGCGCCGGCCGAGAAGCCGAAGCCGTCCTTCATCCCCAGGGCCCAGGTCAGCGCCATCGAGACACCGGTCAGCACCGCGTGGATGGCGTACAGCACCGGGGCGATGAACATGAAGGTGAACTCGATCGGCTCGGTGACGCCGGTGATGAAGGCGGTCAGCGCGATGGAGAGCATCATGCCGCCGACGACCTTGCGGCGCTCGGGCCGGGCGCAGTGCACGATCGCCAGGCAGGCGGCGGGCAGCGCGAACATCATGATCGGGAAGAAGCCGGTCATGAACTGTCCGGCCGAGGGGTCGTGCGCCAGGAAGCGGGCGATGTCGCCGTGCTTGCCGTGGTAGTCACCGGCCTGGAACCACGGGAAGGAGTTCAGCAGGTGGTGCATGCCGACCGGGATCAGCGCGCGGTTGACGACCCCGAATATGCCGGCGCCCACCGCGCCCGAGCCGACGAGCCAGGCGCCGAAGCTGTGCAGCCCGGTCCCGAGCACGGGCCAGATGTAGCCGAAGACGATGCCGATGACGAGGCCGGCGAAGGCGGAGAGGATCGGCACGAGGCGGCGGCCGCCGAAGAAGCCGAGCCAGTCGGGCAGCTTCTTGCGGCTGTAGCGCTGGTAGAGCAGCGCGACCACGATGCCCATCACGACGCCGCCCAGCACTCCGGCGTCCACCGGCGGCGCGACGTCGGCCAGCTTGCCGTCGACGACGTCCTGGATCTTGGGCAGGTTGGTGTCCCGGAAGGTGCCCAGCACCTGCTTGAACACCAGGTAGCCGACGACCGCGGCCAGCGCGGTGGAGCCGTCGGACTTCTTGGCGAAGCCGATCGCGATGCCCACCGCGAAGAGCAGCGGCATGTTGTCGAGCAGCGCGCCGCCACCGGCCGCCATGAACTCGGCGATCTTGTTCAGGAACGCGGGGAACGACTCCCGGCCGAGCATGTCCGGCTGCCCGAGCCGTACCATCAGCGCCGCCGCGGGCAGGGTGGCGATCGGTAGCATCAGGCTGCGGCCGATGCGCTGGGCCACTGCCATGGCGCGAGAGCCGCGGCCCTTCTTCTCCGGGGCCGCTGTCGCGGTGGCCGAACTCATCGGATTCCTCCTGGTGAGGCGGGGACTCGGTGGGGGAACCACTGGTCTACACCGCTCAGTGGTTTAGACCATTCTTACACGGTCGTTCGCCGCAAAGGAATCCCCGTGAAGGCCCCGGAACGCCCGCGGTCACCGGCCTGTGGCGGCCGGCCGGAGCGGGTGCGTCAGGGGTGGGGGAGCGGGTCCGCAACCCCCGCCGCGCGCACGGGAGTTCGCCACCGCAAGATCGTCTTCGCCGCGGCGGGAGCGCCCCGGCCGGCCCCTACTTCACGTTCTCCTGCTCCATCGCGTCGCCCACCTCGTCCGGCTCCCGGCCGGGCGTCGCCAGATTGAACTTCGTGATCACGAAGCGGAAGAGGGCGTAGTAGACCACCGCGAAACACAGGCCGATGGGAATGATCAGCCAGGGCTTGGTCGCCAGCCCCCAGTTGATGACGTAGTCGATCAGGCCGGCCGAGAAGCTGAAGCTGTCGTGCACGCCCAGCGCCCAGCTCACCGCCATCGACACACCCGTCAGCACGGCGTGGATCGCGTACAGCGCCGGCGCGACGAACAGGAACGAATACTCGATCGGCTCGGTCACCCCCGTCACGAACGAGGTCAGGCCGACCGACAGCATCATGCCGGCGATCTCCTTGCGGCGGTGCGGCTTGGCGCAGTGCGCGATCGCCAGCGCCGCGGCCGGCAGCGCGAACATCATGATCGGGAAGAACCCGGTGGTGAACTGGCCCGCCGTCGGGTCGCCCGCCAGGAACCGGTTGATGTCGCCGTGCACGACCGTGCCGTCCGGCTTGGTGAAGCTGCCGAACTGGAACCAGACGAAGGTGTTCAGGAACTGGTGCAGGCCGATCACCAGCAGCGCGCGGTTGGCGACGCCGAAGAGTCCGGCGCCCCAGGACGCCAGCCCCGTCAGCCACTCACTGAAGCTCGTCAGCGCGTCACCGATGGGCTGCCAGACGAACAGGCACAGCACCGCGAACACCAGTCCGACGAAGGCCATGATGATCGGCACCAGCCGGCGGCCGTTGAAGAACCCCAGCCAGTCCACCAGCTTCACCCGGTGGAAGCGCTGCCACAGCCAGGCGGACAGGAAGCCCATGACGATGCCGCCGAAGACCCCCGGGTTCTGGAAGGAGGCCTGGGTCACGGTCAGCGTCTTGTCGACGCACACCCCGCTCCACAGGCCCGCCTGGGTGTACGTCTGCCCCGCGGCGCAGCCCGCCGGGAACGCGTGCATCACCGAGAAGTAGACGAGGAAGCCGGCCACCGCGGCCAGCGCCGTCGACCCGTCCGCCTTCTTGGCCATGCCGATCGCCACACCGATGCAGAACAGCAGCGGCAGGCCGAGCCCCGAATCCAGCAGGGCGCCGCCCGCGGCCGCGAAGACCTTGCCGACCGCGTCCCAGCCCAGCCCGTCGGCGCCGAACACATCCGGCTGGCCGAGCCGGTTGAGAATGCCCGCGGCGGGCAGGACGGCGATCGGCAGCTGCAGGCTGCGCCCCATCTTCTGCAGCCCCTGGAAGAGGTTCGCTCCCCAGTTCCGCCCCGGTGCCGCCGCCGCGTTCGAACTCATCGGTGTCCTCCCGGCGGTCGGCCCGTCGACAACCGCCCTGGTGCTTGCCGCATACTGGTGGTGTAGACCACTTGTGGTGCGTTCCGGCCGTCCCGTCCGGGCCGTCCGGCGCGCACTTCGGTGATCGCCATCCTTCGCCAGACAGCGGACAAACGCCCACATAGGTGGGCCAAACGTGCGTTACGGTGTGAAACCGCCCGGCGGACCGCCGGCGGCCGAGACAAGCAGGAGTGGACATGGCCAGCAAGGCAGAGAAGATCGTCGCCGGGCTCGGCGGACTCGACAACATCGAAGAGGTCGAGGGCTGCATCACCCGCCTCCGCACCGAGGTCGTCGACTCCTCCCTCGTCGACGAGGCCGCCCTCAAGGCCGCCGGCGCCCACGGCGTCGTCAAGATGGGCACCGCGATCCAGGTCGTCATCGGCACCGACGCCGACCCCATCGCCGCCGAGATCGAAGACATGATGTGAGCACCTGAGCCGCGCCCCGCGCGCCCTCACCGACGGCCCCGCACCGGACGATCCACCGCCCGGAGTGGGGCCGCCGCGTTGCCGATAGGGTCTACGCCATGTCTCGCATCGACGGCCGCACCGCCGAACAACTCCGCCCGGTCACCATCGAACGCGGCTGGAGCAAGCACGCCGAAGGCTCCGTCCTCATCTCCTTCGGCGACACCAAAGTCTTCTGCACCGCATCCGTCACCGAAGGCGTCCCGCGCTGGCGCAAGGGCACCGGCGAAGGCTGGGTCACCGCCGAATACTCGATGCTGCCCCGCTCCACCAACACCCGCGGCGACCGCGAATCCGTCCGCGGCAAGATCGGCGGCCGCACCCACGAGATCAGCCGCCTCATCGGCCGCTCACTGCGCGCCGTCATCGACTACAAGGCCCTCGGCGAGAACACCATCGTCCTGGACTGCGACGTCCTCCAGGCCGACGGCGGCACCCGCACCGCCGCCATCACCGGCGCCTACGTCGCCCTCGCCGACGCCGTCACCTGGGCCCAGGGCAAGAAGCTCATCCGCCACGGCCGCAAGCCCCTGACCGGCACCGTCTCCGCCGTCAGCGTCGGCATCGTCGACGGCACCCCCCTCCTCGACCTCTGCTACGAGGAGGACGTCCGCGCCGACACCGACATGAACGTCGTCTGCACCGGCGACGGCCGCTTCGTCGAGGTCCAGGGCACCGCCGAGGCCGAGCCCTTCGCCCGCGAGGAGCTCAACGCCCTCCTCGACCTCGCCGTCTCCGGCTGCGCCACGCTCGACGAGGCCCAGCGGGCGGCGCTGGCCCGCACGCTCTGACACACCGGCGGCCGCGCACGACGCGACCACCACGGGGTCGCAGGGGAAGGACCACCACCTCCCCCTGTGACCCTTTTCTCATGGGAGATCCCTCTCTGGGCAAGCCGCCCCGGCCACGGCACTGTGGACCCATGCCCACCACTGCCGCGACCGCACCCCGCGCCCGCACCGGCGGGCCCCGGGACGACAACCCGCTCCTGGAGCACCTCCTCGGCTGGACCCTCGTCCTCGTCCTCGCCATGCTGCTCACCCAGACCGGCCTCGTCTGACCGCTGCCGGCCCGCTGTGCCGGCCCTCCGACGGCCTGACCGGGTCGCGCCCCCGCCCCGGCGCCCCGGCAACGGCACCGGCCGCACCCCGCGTGTCCTCCTTCGGCTGCGGAACGGTCCGGAGGGCCGCGGACCGCACCCGGGCCGAGCGCCGACGGGGCCGGTGACCTGACCGCGCTAAGTACTCCGGGATAATCACCGCCCATGCAGACTCACACCGGCCCGGACGCCGCACCCCGGCGCCTCATCCTCGCCACCCGCAACGCCGGCAAGATCAACGAGCTTCACGCCCTCCTCGAAGCGGCCGATCTGCACGTCGAACTCGTCGGCTCCGACGCCTACCCCGAGGTCCCCGACGTCAAGGAAACCGGCGTCACCTTCGCCGAGAACGCCCTGCTCAAGGCCCACGCCCTCGCCCAGGCCACCGGCCACCCCGCCGTCGCCGACGACTCCGGACTGTGCGTCGACGTGCTCGGCGGCGCCCCTGGCATCTTCTCCGCCCGCTGGGCCGGCCGGCACGGCGACGACCGTGCCAACCTCGACCTGCTCCTCGCCCAGCTCGGCGACATCGCCGACGGCCACCGCGCCGCCCACTTCGCCTGCGCCGCGGCCCTGGCCCTGCCCGACGGCACCGAACGCGTCGTCGAGGGCACCCTTGAGGGCACCCTGCGCCACACCCCCTCCGGCACCGGCGGCTTCGGCTACGACCCGATCCTCCAGCCCCTCGGCGACACCCGCACCTGCGCCGAACTGACCCCCGCCGAGAAGAACGCCATCAGCCACCGCGGCAAGGCCTTCCGGGCCCTGACACCGGTGGTACGGGAATTGCTGGGCTGAGGCGACGGCCGAGCCCTTGGGGACGAAAACGGCCTGCGAACCGGAAGCTTCGGTTCGCAGGCCGTTCCTCGGTGCGGCCGGAGGGATTCGAACCCTCACGGGTGTTACCCCACTGGCACCTAAAGCCAGCATGACTGCCAATTCCATCACGGCCGCCGGTCGCCAGCCATGATATCGGGCCCGCCGCGGGGACGGGGCGCGGGCGGTGATGAGGCCGTATTCCGGCCGCGGCGGCACCAGGTGTCGGTGAGCGCATGGCAATTGGGACAGAGGTAGCGCACGTTCTCCGCGCGGTTGTCGAGCCAGTCGCCGTTCACGTGGTCGATCTGCAGGGTGATCGGCTGTTCGCGCCATATGCCGGGGTTGCCGCAGGTGGCACAGGCGTACGGGACGCCGATCTCGCCGAGCGCCCGGTGCAAGCGCTCGCGGTTGACACGAGGCGAGCCCTCGGGACGCACGCACAGCACCCGGCCGGCCAGCGGCTCGGGGCGAGCGGGCCGGACGACTCGTCGCGACCTCCGTGTGAAGTGGGAGACGTCCAGACCGAGTTGGACGACCGTGCGCCGGATGCGGCGGTGGTTCGCGTCGTTCACGGGCAGGCCGAGTGCCCGCATCACGTCGGCGTAACCGGTGCCACCGGCCACGGCCGTGCGCAGTTCCTCCTCGGGCAGCGGTCTGCGGGCGTGGGTGAAGTGGCTCGTGCTCACCCCGTGCTCGGCGAGTGCGCGGCGTAGTGCGGCGCGCGTGCGGCCGTCGTCACGGGCGCCGAGGGCGCGGGCCACGGCGCGGAGGCTGGAGGCTGACGCCGCGGCCGACCGGAGTTCCCCCGGCGAGTACGGCAGTTCGGGCCGGGAGCGGGTGAGCCCCGGGAAGTGGCGTGTGTCGATCCCGGCCGCGGCGATGCGGCGACGGAGGTGGGAGAGCGTGCCCGGCGCGGGTGTGGCGCCCAGGTTCGCGGCGACTTCGCGCAGCGTGCTGGACGTCGCGACGGCCTGGGCCAGCGCTTCGTCGGAGTACCTGCGCCCTGCGCTCCGTGGGGTGAAGTGCCCGACGTCGAGGCCGAAGTCGGCCACCGCCGCCCGGAGCGTCCGGCGCCTGCCCCCGCTCACCTTGAAGTTGAGCCTGCGCATCAGATCCGCCCAGCTCGATGCCTCGGCGACCGTGCCGGCGAGGCGCTCGCGGGTGAACTCACCGGCCACGCGGCGCCCCCTCCCGAGCCCGGCGCGCATCCGGCGCCGACGCTCGCGCGGCCCGGACGGGTCCCCTTCCTGTGCAGACGACCGTCATGCGCTCCCTACCCCGTCCCCCCGCCCCCTGCGCCGAGCCCACCCCCGCGCCCCCTCGAACAGAACAACGATCGAACGCGAAGCCGGTTACGCCCCGCCGGGCGGGCGCGGAAAGGCGGAAGCGGAAAAGCGAGCGGGCCCCGGGGGAGGGTCCCCGGGGCCCGCGTCGGCAGGCGGCTGTCGTTCAGAACCGTGGTTCCGCCGTCTGGGCCTCGATGAGTTCGACGGCTTCCTCCTTGGTGGCCACGGAGGGCGGGGAGCCTTCGAGGGGCTGGCGGGCGGTCTCCTTCATGCAGGCGACGGCGATGACGCCCACGAGGGCGGCGCCCATCGTGTAGTAGGCGGGGACCATGGCGTTCTCGTCGAAGACGTCCATGAGGGCGGTGATCACCAGGGGGGTGGTGCCGCCGAAGAGGGAGACGGCCAGGTTGTAGCCGATGGACAGCGAGCCGTAGCGGACGTTGGTGGGGAAGAGGGCCGGCAGGGCGGCGGACATGGTGCCCAGGAGGCAGACCAGGGAGAGTCCCAGGAGTGCCATGCCGCCGATGACGGCGGGGATGCTGCCCTGCTTGACCAGGAGGAAGGCCGGGATCGCCAGGACGAAGAAGCCGAGCATGCCGGCCATCAGCAGGGGCTTGCGGCCGTAGCGGTCGTTGAGCTTGCCGACGGTGCTGATGACGCACATCAGGGCGACCATGGTGCCCAGGAGGATCAGCAGGCCGTGGGACTCCTCGTAGTGGAGGGTGTCCGTCAGGTAGGTCGGCATGTACGACAGCAGCATGTAGTCGGTGATGTTGTAGGCGCCGACCAGGGCGATGCAGAGGATCAGGGTGGGCCACTGCTGGGCGAAGATCTCGCTGATCTTCTTCTTCGGGGCGTTCTCGGAGAGGTGGGAGAACTCCGCCTCGGCCTCGACGGCGGAGCCGGAGGCGCTGTGGGTGTGCGCGGCCTCGAACTTCTGGAAGGCGGGGGTCTCGTCGAGCTTGACCCGGAGGTAGAGGCCCACCAGGCCGAGCGGGCCGGCGATCAGGAAGGGCAGCCGCCAGCCCCACTGGAGCATGGCGTCATCGCCCAGGGTGGTGTTGAGCAGCAACACGATGCCGGCGGCGCCGGTGTACCCGATGAGGGTGCCCATCTCCAGGAAGCTGCCGAAGTAGCCGCGCTTCTTGTCGGGGGCGTACTCGGCGATGAAGGTGGAGGCGCCGCCGTACTCACCGCCGGTGGAGAAGCCCTGGACGAGACGGAAGAGGATGAGCAGGGCGGGGGACCAGAAGCCGATGGTGGCGTAGGACGGGATCAGCCCGATGCACAGGGTGCCCAGCGCCATCATGATCATGGTGAGGGCGAGGACCTTCTTGCGGCCGATGCGGTCGCCGAGGGGGCCGAAGTAGGCGCCGCCGAGGGGGCGTACGAGGAAGGCCACGGCGAAGGTCGCGAAGGACGACAGCAGGCTGGTGGTGTCGCTGCCGCCGGGGAAGAAGACCTTGCCGATGGTGACCGCGAGATAGCTGTAGATGCCGAAGTCGAACCATTCCATGGCGTTGCCGAGCGCGGCGGCCTTCACGGCGCGCTTGACGGTGGGTTCGTCGGTGACGGTGATGTCGGTGCGCCGGAGTCTGGGGTTCTTGCGCCGGGCGACGGCACGGAAGAGCACCCGGTGGCGCTTGAGCGCTTCCCGGTCCTGGTCGGGAGCGGGTTCGGCTTCGGTGCTGCCGGTCGGCACGAGGCGGTCCTCTCGGTCTGACGGCGCGCGGCTGCGCGCGGGATACGACAGGTGCGCCTGCGCATTCGCGCGCGGATCAAACCACTGTGTCGTCACGAAGCGATAAACGTCACGCGCGGCTGCGCCGTACGGAGCACCGGGGCGCGCGGCGGGCAGTGCCGTGACGGAACACGCCAGGGGCGGCACAGGGCTTGTTACAGGACTGGTACACAGCCGCGCGGTCACCGCCGCGTTCGGGCAACCGGCCTGTGTCCGTGGCACGGAAGAGTGGCAGCGCCGGGCGCGGCATTCGTGTTTGCTGTGGGGGTACGGGGCCTGGTCCTCGGGAGGAGAACGTGATGACGGACCGCGGAGGGTCCCGGTGGGGTCGGGGACGTGTGGCGCTGGTGGCCTTTGCCGTGGTGACGGCGCTGGCGGCCGGCGGGGTGTGGCTCGCCCAGACGCCGGACCGGGCGTCGGCGGTGGACGCCGCGCCCAAGACGTCGGCGGTGCAGGACGTGAAGGAGGACGGCCGGCCGTCCCAGGGGCTGCCGGTGGTGCGTGACTGCGGCATCGGCGCGCCCGAGACCAAGCCGCGGGTGATTACGCTGACCTGCTCGGACGTCGGAATGGTGGCGACCGGTATCCGGTGGAAGAAGTACGGCGCCAAGGACGCGGTGGGGGTCGGTGTGGTGCAGGTGGAGAAGACCGCGGCGGGCGGGGGGACGGATGCCGGCTTCCCGGCGACCTTCCGTCTCTACGGGCCCAAGCCGGTGCACGGCGGGCTGGCGTTCACCGGCCTGGAGGTGACGTACGAGGGGTCGACGCCGCTCGGGGACACGACGGAGATGTACAACCTCGCGTGATGGGCATTCGAGGCCGGATCGCCCTGGCCATTTCCTGTATGACGGCACTGGCCGTGGTGGTGCTCGGGTTCGCCGTGCACCACATAGCGGATTCGGAGCGCGAGCGGTCGGCACGGGCGTATCAGGACGACCGGCTCAGCTCGGCGCTGCAGATCTTCGAGCGGGACGGCACGCTGGCGCTGGGCGCGCAACTGGACGACGGGGCGCTGCCGTCGCCGTTGCGTGACGCGGTGTTCAAGCGGCGGTCGGGGACGTATGTCAGCGGCGGTGAGGACCCGCGGGTGTGGGCGGCGACGGGGGTCACGGACGGCAGCGGGGGCGCCCCGACGCGGTCGCTGTCGGTCTCGGCGCCCTATCCGGACGACGATCCGGCGCAGCTGGCGCTGGACCGGGCGCTGCTGATCGCGGGCTGCGGCACGGTCGTGCTGATGGCGGTGGTGTCGTGGTTCGTCTCGCAGCGGCTGTCGCGGCGGCTGCGGCTGAGCGCGGCGGCGGCGCGGCGGATCGCGGCGGGGGAGGCGCCGGACGCGGACGCGCTGGCCAGTCACGGGCGGGACGAGGTCGCCGAGTTGGGCCGCAGTGTGCACCACATGGCGCTGTCGCTGGCGGCCCAGGCGCAGGCGGAGCGGGAGTTCACCGCGGATGTGGCGCACGAGCTGCGCACGCCGGTGGCCGGGCTGGTGGCGGCGGCGGAGCTGTTGCCGCAGCCGCGGGCGGTGGAGCTGGTGCGGGACCGAGCGCAGGCGATGCGGCGGCTGGTGGAGGACCTGCTGGAGGTCTCCCGGCTGGACGCGGGGGTGGAGCGGGCGGATCTGGACGCCTGTGAGCTGCCGTCGCTGGTGCGCGGGATCGTGCGGCGGGCGGCGCGGCAGCGCGGGGTCGACGAGGTGTCGGTGACCGTGGAGGGCGAGCCGCGGATCGTGGAGACCGACCGGCGCCGGGTGGAGCGGGTGCTGGTGAATCTGCTGGCGAACGCGGCCAAGCACGGCAGGCCGCCGATCGAGGTGGTGGTGGCCGGTGCGCGGATCGTGGTGCGCGATCACGGTCCGGGCTATCCGGCGGAGCTGTGCGCGGAGGGGCCGCGGCGGTTCCGTACGGCGGCGCCGGAGCGGGGGACCGGGCACGGTCTGGGGCTGACGATCGCGGCCGGGCAGGCGCAAGTGCTGGGTGCGCGGCTGGACTTCGGCGCCGCCGCGGCGGGCGGCGCCGAGGCCGTGCTGGAGCTGCCCGAGCGGGCGGGCCGGGTGTGCGCGACCGATCCGGGCGGCGGGTGAGCGGCCCGGCCGGTCGTGCGGGGGGGGCGTTACAGCCCCAGGTCCTTGATGATCTTGGCGACGTGGCCGGTGGCCTTGACGTTGTACAGGGCGCGCTCGACCTTGCCGTCCTCGTCGAGGATGACGGTGGAGCGGATGACGCCCGTGACGGTCTTGCCGTAGAGCTTCTTCTCGCCGAAGGCGCCGTAGGCGGTCAGGACGGACTTGTCCGGGTCGCCGAGCAGGGTGACCTTCAGGTCCTCCTTCTCGCGGAACGTGGCGAGCTTCTCCGGCTTGTCGGGGGAGATGCCGATGACGTCGTAGCCGTGGCCGGCGAGGAAGTCGAGGTTGTCGGTGAAGTCGCAGGCCTGCTTGGTGCAGCCGGGGGTCAGCGCGGCCGGGTAGAAGTACACGATGACCTTGCGGCCCCGGTGGTCGGCGAGCGATACCTGCCGGTCGTCCGCGTCGGGGAGGGTGAAGGCGGGGGCGGTGTCGCCGGGCTGGAGTCGCTCGCTCATGTCTCTCCTCTGGCATGGATACGTACGCCCCGACATTAGCCAGCCCCGCCGGACGGTGCGGGCCCGGGAGTCCGGGCGGCGCGAAACGGGGGGTGCTGTGGGGCGCGCGGGGGTGTGAGCTGACAGACTGTCCCTCACGAATCGGGCAGTCAGCCAGGTGGCCGGTTCCGTACGGGGCTCCGTGCCCGGCCCCCGTACGCATCGGCGCGAGACGACGGAGGCAGCGCGGTGGCGGAAGCCAGGACCCCGGCGCAGATCGAGGCGGACATCGTCCGCAGGCGGCAGGAGCTCGCCGTCACGCTCGACGAGATCGGTGTGCGGCTGCACCCGAAGACGATCATCGGTGACGCGAAGGCGAGTGCGGCGGCCGCCGTGGACCGTACGGCGGGGCGGGCGTATGTGGCCGCCAACCGCGCGGTGTCGGACGTGCGGGCGCAGCTGGTGTCGGAGGACGGGACGCCGCGGCTGGAGCGGATCGTTCCGGTGGCGGTGATCGGTGTGGCCCTGGTCGGCCTGCTGACCCTGCGCACCCGCCGCCGCCGCTAGTAGGGGGTGCCCGGCCCGGCCCCGTCCGGCGTGGCCGGCCGGAGCGCCCGGCGCCCGTGGTGCGGGACGGGCCGCGCCGGGCAGGTACGGTCGTGCCGTGAGCCCGAATAACACCAAGGACACCCACGACAAGCTGCCGATCCGGATGCTGCACGACCGCGTGCTGGTCCGGACGGACATCCCCGAGGGCGAGCGCCGCTCCTCGGGGGGCATCGTCATTCCCGCGACCGCGGCGGTCGGCCGCCGCCTGGCCTGGGCCGAGGTGGTCGCGGTCGGGCAGAACGTGCGGACCGTCGAGGTGGGCGACCGGGTGCTCTACGACCCGGAGGACCGGGCCGAGGTCGAGGTGCGCGGCGTGGCGTACGTGCTGATGCGCGAGCGCGATCTGCACGCGGTGGCGGCGGAGCGCCTGGAGGGTGCGGAGGACGCGACCGGGCTGTATCTGTGACCGCCGGGCGGTGACTTCCGCGGCGTGCGGCCCCTGACCGGGGCCGGTGCCCGCCGCGCCCCGTCCTTGCTAGCCTCGGACGTACCCGACGAGACGCGCCGTACCGGGCAGGACAAGACGACGCACCCCTGTTGACGCTCTGTTCACGGAGGTGCCGTCATGGCATGGATCCTGCTTCTGGCCGCCGGTCTGCTGGAGGTCGGCTGGTCGGTCGGCATGAAGTACACCGACGGTTTCACCCGGCTGTGGCCCAGCGTGTTCACCGGCGCGGGCATCGTCGCCAGCATGCTGCTGCTCTCGTACGCGGCCCGGACCCTGCCGATCGGCACCGCCTACGGCGTGTGGGTCGGCATCGGCGCCGCCGGTGCGGCGGTGGCCGGGATGGTGCTGCTCGGCGAGCCGGCCACCGCGGCCCGGATCTTCTTCATCGCTCTGCTGCTGGTGGCGGTCGTCGGGCTGAAGGCCACGTCGGGGCACTGACGGCGCACCGCCGTACCCCCCCCCGTGATGGCCCGGCCCCGCCCGGCTAGCCGCCCCACTCCGTCGGCAGGCGATCGAGGTCGTAGGCCTGCGGGGCCACCGTCGGGAAGTCGTTGGTGGGTTCCGTGGGGGCGGGGGGCTCGGGCGGCCCGGTGGGGGTGGGCGGTCCGGCGGTGGGTGCGGTCGGGGCCCCGGTGGGGGGCCCGGGGAGGGTGCTGGAGCCGCTCGGTCCGGCGGACGGCGAGCCCGACGCGCCGGGTGAGCCGGAGTCGCTGCCGGACGGCTCCGGGGAGGCCGACTCGGCGCCCTTTTCCAGCTGGAGGTCGAAGTCGCGGACCGGCTTCCCGTTCAGCGCGGCCGCGGTGTAGTCGGCCCAGATCTGGGCGGGGTAGTCACCGCCGTTGACCCGGGACAGGCCCCCCGCGCCGTACAGCGGCTCCTGCGCCGCGCTCTCGGGGTTCTGGCCCAGGACGGCGACGACGGTGGCGAGGTCGGGGGTGTAGCCCGCGAACCAGGCGGCCTTGTCGTCCTCCGCGGTGCCGGTCTTGCCGGCCGCGGGGCGCCCGGCGCCCTGGGCGGCGGTGCCGGTGCCGCCGTCGACGACGCCGCGCAGGATCGAGGTGGTGGTGTCGGCGGCCGTCCGCGGCAGGGCGGTGCTCTCCTCGCGCTCCGGCAGGTCGACGGCCTCCTCGTTCCTGGTGACCTTGTCGACCAGGGTGTACGGCCGGTGGGTGCCGTGGTGGGCGAGCGTGGCGTAGACCTGGGTCATGGACAGCACGCTGGGGGTGGCGGTGCCCAGGGAGACGGCGCCCTGGGACGAGGCGAGGCTCGGGGTGTCGGCGGGGATGCCCAGGCTGACGGCGGTGGCCTTGACCTTGCCGGGGCCGACGTCGATGCCCATCTGGGCGTAGACGGCGTTGACGGACTTGTCGGTGGCCTCGGTGACGGTGATCGGGCCGTAGGAGCGGTCGTCCTCGTTGGCGGGGGCGAAGCCGGTGGGACGGCCGTGATGGACCGTCATCCGTTTGTTGGTGCCGTCGTAGACGGTGTTGGGGGTGATCGTGGCGCCGTCCTGGGTGGTGGAGCCGTTCTCCACGGCGGAGGCGAAGACGATCGGCTTGAAGGTGGAGCCGACCTGGTAGTCGGCGCGGGTGGCGCCGTTGACGTACTGCCGGGCGTAGTCGATGCCGCCGTAGAGGGCGACGACCCGGCCGGTGGCCGGGTCGATGGAGGCGCCGCCGGCCCGGACGTAGCGGTCGACCTTCCGGGAGTCGTCGAGCCGGTCCATCACCCGGGTGTTGACCGCCTTGACGAAGGCGTTCTGGCGCTTGCGGCTGATGGTGGTGGTGATGCGGTAGCCGCCGCCCCGCAGGGTGTCCTCCTCAAGGATCTGGTGGTCGGTGAGGTAGTCCTTGACGGCCTCGACGAGGTAGCCGCGCTGGCCGGTGAGCCCGGGGGAGGCCTTGGCGGGCTTGGGCTCGGGGAATTGCAGGCCCTCCCGCTCGGCGGGACTGAGCCACTTCTTGGTCACCATGCCGTCCACGACGTAGTTCCAGCGCGCCAGCACCCGCGGGCGGTTGCCGGGGTGGGCGGTGATGTCGTAGGCGCTGGGGGCGTTGAGGAGGGTGGCGAGGTAGGCGCCCTGGGCGGTGGTCAGATCCTCGGCGTTGCGGCCGTAGTAGGACTGGGCGGCGGCCTGGATGCCGTAGGCGTTGCGGCCGTAGTAGCTGGAGTTGAGGTAGCCCTCCAGGATGTTGTCCTTGCTCACCTCGCGGTCCAGCTTGATGGCGATGAAGAACTCCTTGGCCTTGCGGGTGACGGTCTGCTCCTGGCCGAGGTAGTAGTTCTTCACGTACTGCTGGGTGATGGTCGAGCCGGACTGTTTGCCCTTGCCGGTGACGGTGTTCCAGGCGGCCCGGAGCATCGCGGCGGGGTCGACCGCGGACTCGGAGTAGAAGTCGCGGTCCTCGGCGGCGAGGACGGCCTGCTGGACGGACTTGGGGACCTGGCTGAGCGTCACGTTCTGCCGGTTGACCTCGCCGTCGCGGGCCAGCTCCGAGCCGTCGGAGTAGAGGTAGACGTTGCTCTGCGCCTTGGCGGCGCTGTTGGCCGGCGGGATGCCGACCAGCAGGTAGCCGGTGATCATCCCGCCGACGACGAGCAGCAGGAACAGCAGCCCGGCGCCCAGCACCGCGCGCCAGGGGGGAAGGGCACGGCGCCAGCCCGTACGTGGTCCGCTCATGTTCGGTTGGACTCCTCGGCCGCCGCCGGAGGTTGTACTGCGGCGAGTCGGTGTCTTATCGGGGATGTGTGCGGTCCGCGGGGTGAGCAAATGCCGCACACGGGGCAACTCTCGCATCATTCGTGCCGGTCAGGAGGGGTGGCGCGCACCCCGGACCGCCAGCTGACCGGCTGAATGGCGCCCAGGGCTCACCCGAAGCGGTGACAATTCGATGGTGCCCGCCCGGCCCGCACTCCAGGCTCCGGTGTTCCGCGTCGCCGCCGCGCACGGACGCGGAGGGCGGGGGAGGGGAGGCGGCGTGGTAGCGGCCGTGGCGGCCGGCAGCTTCCGGCGGTACGCCACGTAGCAAATGGCCACCGTGGCGGGCGTGTTCACCCACCGTCTTCGGCTTCCTCGCCGCCTTCACCCACCTCGCGCTGTGGCACGAGCGGCCGCATCCGGGCGGCTACGACCAGGCGCAGGCGCTGACCTTCGTGTGGACGGGGCAGGCCCTGCTGGCGGTCGTGGCGCCGATGGGCGGCGGGGAGCGCACCCCGGTGGTGGACCCGGAGCGCGAACTCCCGCCGATCGAGGGCGTCCCCGGCGCCCGCACGGTCCGGGTGGCCGGGCCCCGGCAGTGGCCGGCCTTCCCCGCGTCGCAGAGCGCGGCGGCCCCGGTCGCCGCGGTCGCGCCGGACACCGAGTCCTTGATCGCCGAGTGGTACGCGGGTGGCGGGATGCGTGCGGATGCGGCCGGAGCCGGGGGAAAAGACGGCCGCGCCCTCTAATCTGTCCGTATGACCGATGACCTTCCCGAACTGCGCGCCTCCGACGCCGACCGCGAGCGGGTCGCCGAGATCCTGCGGGACGCCGTCGCCGAGGGGCGGCTGGCGATGGAGGAGTTCGACGAGCGGCTGGAAGCGGCGTACCGGGCGCGCACCTACGGGGAGCTGGCGCCGCTCACCGCCGATCTGCCGGACCTCGCGGCGGACCCCGCGCCGCTGTCGCTGCGCAAGGACACCGCGGCCGTGACGCGCTGGTCGGAGCGGATCGTGGGGCACACGGACGGTTCCAGGGCCGGCGTCGGCATCTTGGGCGGCTTCCAGCGCAAGGGCCGGTGGACCATCGGGCGCCACTTCACGGCGGTGTGCCTGATGGGCGGCGGCGAGCTGGACCTGCGCGAGGCGAACTTCGCCGGGCCCGAAGTCGTCATCACCTGCTGGGCGTTGATGGGCGGGGTCAACGTCGTGGTGCCGCCCGGCGTCGAGGTCGATGTGCGGGGCCTGGGCATCATGGGCGGCTTCGACGCGCGGGAGGACGGGACGCCGGGCGAGCCCGGCGCGCCCCGGGTGGTCGTCAGGGGGCTGGCCCTGATGGGTGGCGTGGGCGTCGAGCGCAAGCTGCTCAAGGAGGAGAAGCGCCGCCTCAAGGACGAGAGGCGGCGCCTGAAGGACGAGGGGCGCAAGGAGCTGAACTGAGCGGTGGCGCCTGCCCCGCCGGTGTCACAGCGCGGCGGGCGCGGCCTGCTTGAGGTGCTGCAGGTTCACCGCGTGGGCCATCGCCCGGAAGCCCTCGTCACTGGGGTGGAGGTGGTCGCCCGAGTCGTAGGAGGGCCGCAGCCGGACCGGCATCGACGGGTCGCGCAGCGCCTTGTCGAAGTCCACGACCTCGTCGTAGACGGAGCCGGAGCGGATGATCCGGTTGACCTGCTCGCGGACCGAATTCAGCAGTTCGGAGTAGCCGCGGTGTCCCCCGAACGGGGTAAGGGTGCTGCCGGTGACGCGCAGCCCGCGGGCGTGCGCCTCACGGACGATCTGCCGCATCCCCGCCACGATCTTCTGCGGGTCGAGCTGCCGCGGTGACTTGAACAGGTCGTTCAACCCGATCTCGACGATCACGGCCTTCACCCCGGTGCGCGAGAGCGCGTCGCGGTCCAGGCGGGACAGCACGCTGGGCCCGTTGTTCGGCGAGAACCTGCTGCCGTTGACCAGCAGGCGGTTGCCGCTGATGCCCTGGTTGAGGACGCCGTAGCGGGGCGCGCCGGGCTCGTTGCGCAGCCGCGCGGCGAGGAAGTCCGTCCAGCGGTGGTTGGCGCCGGCGGTGGAGGTGATGCCGTCGGTGATGGAGTCGCCGATGGCGACGACCGCGCCGCGGGCCTGGGTGCTCCACACGTCCACCCCGGTCAGATAGCGCCAGTAGGGGCTCTGCTCGGTGTAGGCGGCGCCGGTGGCGTCCTCCGCCCGGTCTCCGCGCGCCAGGTAGGAGGTCTGCCGGGCGTACGGGTGATACGTGGCGGGGCCCGAGGAGGACGGGGAGTACGTGGTGACCAGCAGGTCCGCGTCGCCGGGCACCTTCAGCCGGGTGGGGTCGCTGGTGACCGCGCCGCCCGCCGGGATGGTCACCGCCGGTTTGCCGCCGAAGGACAGCCGCCGCATGGTGCCGGTCGCCGCGGTGGGGTTGCTGGGGGCCGCGGCCAGCGCCAGCGAGGCATGGCTGACCACCAGCGGGCGGGTGCCGTAGAGGTTGGAGAGCTGGATGCGCACGCCGGAGCCGCCGACGCTGGTGTGCACGACATTGCGTATCGACATGCCGGCGTAGCCGTTCAGGGTGCCCGGCTCGGCCGCCGCGGCCGCCGCCGACCAGGTGCCGACCCACTGCCCGGAGACCGCGGGGGCCGCCGGGTCGCGGGGCTTGTGGGAGGAGTCGCCCAGGCCGCCGTCCTCGCCGCCGAAGCCGACGAATATCGCGGTCGAGATCAGCACGACCACTGCCGCCAGTCCGGCGAACAGGGCGTAACCCACACTTTTGTTCATGCGGGAGGGCTCTCCTGGAGAAAGTGGAGCAACACGCTCCGGGCGGGCAAGGGCAGCGGATGATCAGCGGCACCGTTGCGGTCCGATCGGTCCTTCATGATCCCACGGACCTCGGGGGAACCGCCCGGCGCCCCGGGACCATCCGCCACGGCTTGGACGTGGGGAACTCGTGAGGCGTTCCAGGAGTAGGTCACAGTGGGGACACAGGGCCGGACCGGCGGCCGGTGCGGAGCAGCATAGGCCGTCGGGATGACGGGGGAACGCGGTGGGAGCGGTGGAGCGGATGGAACGCAGAGATTCGGACACGGCCGGTGCGGCCGGCGCCCCGGTGGCGCCCGCCGCGCCCGGAGCGGCCGGCTTCACCTACGGCGCCGCCGACGAGGAGCGCCGCCGCGCGGTGCGCCGGATGAAGACCCTGGCCACCGGCCTGCTGCTGGCCGTCGCGGTCGTCTACGTCCTGGCGAAATGGGCCGGATCCGCCGGGGCGGGCGGCTGGACCGGCTTTGTCGCGGCGGCCGCGGAGGCCGGGATGGTCGGCGCGCTGGCCGACTGGTTCGCGGTCACCGCGCTGTTCAAGCGGCCGATGGGGCTGCCGATCCCGCACACCGCGATCATCCCCACCAAAAAGGATCAACTGGGTCAGAGCCTCGGTGACTTCGTCGGGGAGAACTTCCTGTCCGGCGAGGTCGTGCGCCGCCGGCTGCGCTCGGTGGCCGTCGGGCGGCGGCTCGGCGGCTGGCTCGCCGACCCGGCGAACGCCGACCGGGTCACCGCCGAGGTGTCCACCGCGCTGCGCGGCGCGCTGACCGTGCTGCGCGACTCCGATGTACAGGCCGTGGTCGGCGAGGCGATCACCCGCCGCGCCGCCGCCCAGGAGATCGCGCCCGGCCTCGGCACGCTGCTGGAGCGGGTCGTCGCCGAGGGCGGCCACACCCGGGTGGTGGACCTGGTCGTCGCCCGCGCCCACGACTGGCTGGTCGAGCACGGCGACTCCGTGATGACCGCGGTCTCCGGCGGAGCGCCCGGCTGGACCCCGCGCTTCGTCGACCGCAAGGTGGGCGACCGGGTCTACAAGGAGCTGCTGCGCTTCGTCACCGAGATGCGGGACATGCCCGAACACCCGGCCCGCGGGGCGATCGACCGCTTCCTGCGGGACTTCGCGGACGATCTGCAGTCCGACCCCGACACCCGCGCCCGGGTGGAGCGGCTGAAGGCCGAGGTGCTGGGGCGCGGCGAGGTGCAGGACCTGATCGCCTCGGCCTGGGGCTCGGTCCGCGCGATGATCGTCGCCGCCGCCGAGGACGAGCGCAGCGAACTGCGGCTGCGGGTCCGGGCGGCGCTGCTGTCCCTGGGCCGGCGACTGGCCGCCGAGGAGCGGCTCCAGGGCAAGGTGGACGGCTGGCTGGAGAACGCGGCGGTCTATGTGGTGACGACCTATCAGAGCGAGATCACCTCCCTGATCACCGACACCGTCGCCGGCTGGGACGCCGCGCACACCTCGCGGAAGATCGAGGCGCACATCGGCCGTGACCTGCAGTTCATCCGCATCAACGGCACCGTCGTCGGCGCCCTGGCGGGCCTGGCGATCTACGCCGTCTCTCAGGCCTTCGGCGGCTGACGCCCCGTTCGCGGGGCGGGCCGCGCACCGCCTCTGGCGGGTTGTGCCCGCAGGGCTTACGGTGCCCGCGTGCGCGAGCGGATACCGGTGGTCGTACAGGGGCGGCGCCCCGCCCCACCGCGCCCTCCTGCGGTGCGGGTGCTGTGGACGGGCGCGGAGCTGGCCGTGACGGCCGGCCTCGTCCTGCTGCTGTTCGTCGTCCACCAGCTGTGGTGGACGAACCGTCAGGCGCAGGCGGCGGCCCGCGACCAGGTGGACCGGCTGGAGCGGCAGTGGGACGCCCGCCCGCCGTCACCCGGCGCCTCCCCGCCCGGCGGCAAGGCGGCCGATGGGGCGCGCGGCGCCGGGCACCCCGCCTCGCCCGCCGGCCCCGGCCACCGCACCGGCGCCGCGCCCCCGCGGCCCCGCGCGGACCTGGCGTACGCGGTGCTGCGCATCCCGCGACTGGGCCTGACCGTGCCCGTCGCCGAGGGCACGGGCAAGGCCGCGGTCCTCAACAGGGGGTACGTCGGTCACTATCCGCACAGCGCGCAGCCCGGTGAGTGGGGCAACGTCGCGCTGGCCGGGCACCGCAACACCCACGGCGAGCCGTTCCGCCACCTCGACCGGCTGCGCACCGGCGACACCGTCACCCTGGAGACCGCCCGGACCCGCGCCACCTACACCGTCCGGCGCATCCTGCCGCGCACCACACCCGGCGACGGCACCGTCCTGGCCGCGGTGCCCCGCAGCGGGGTGCACCCCTCCTACGGCTTCACCGCGCCCGGCGCCTACCTCACCCTGACGACCTGCACGCCGGCCTACACCTCCACCTACCGCCTGGTGGTGTGGGGAGTGTTGCGGTCGACACAGTCCCGCTGAGAGCGGCCGGGCGTCGCCTAGGCTGACGCCCCGTGCGTAACCAGACCCGCGAAGAGCGGTCCCCGGGCTCCCGCAAACGTCCCGCGCTGCTGTGGCTGTTGCTGCCGTACGTGCTGTTCCTGGGGGTGCTGCCCCTGGTGAACCGGGTGACCCCGACGGTGCTGGGGCTGCCGTTCCTGTTCTTCTGGGTGCTGCTGGCGACGCTGGCCACCCCGCTGTCGGTGTGGCTGGCGCGGCGCGGCGACCGGGCGCGGGGCCGGGCATGAACGCCACCGTCGCCACCGCCGTGTTCGGGGCGTTCATGGTGCTCACCGTCGTCCTGGGACTCCTCGCGGTGCGGGGGCGCCGAACGGCCGGGGGCGGGCTCACCGAGTGGTCGGTGGGCGGCCGGAGCCTGGGCACGGTCTTCATCTGGGTGCTGATGGCCGGCGAGAGCTATACGAGCTTCAGCTACCTCGGCGCGGCCGGCTGGGGCTACAACTTCGGCGCCCCGGTGCTCTATCTGCTGGCCTACATGTCCTGCGGCTACGCGCTGGGGTACGTCGTCGGCCCGATGCTGTGGGCCTACGCCCGGCGGCACGGACTGGTCGGCATCACCGACATCGTGGCGCACCGCTACGGCCGGCCCTGGCTCGGCGCCGCCGTCGCCCTGCTCGCCACCGTCTGCCTGCTGCCGTACATCCAGCTCCAGATCACCGGCATGGGCGTGGTCGTCTCGACGATCTCCTACGGGGCGATCAGCCTGAACTGGGGCTACTTCCTCAGCTTCGCGGTGACCACCGCGTTCGTCACGGTCAGCGGGCTGCGCGGCAGCGCCTGGGTCTCGGTGCTCAAGGACGTCCTGGTCATCGCCACCCTCGGGTTCCTCGCGGTCTATGTGCCGTGGCACTACTTCGGCGGCTACGGGCCCTTCCTGCACCGGATGGCCGCCGAGAAGCCGCAGTGGCTGACCTTCCCCGGGCACGCCTCGGGCGGTCTGGGCCAGGTCTGGTTCGCCACCACCACCCTCGTCAACTCCCTGACGGTGGTGATCTTTCCGACGACGGTGGCCGGCTACCTCGGTGCCCGCAACGCGGACGCGCTGCGCCGCAATGCCATGTATCTGCCCTTCTACAACGTGCTGTTGTTCGTGCCGGTGCTGCTGGGGATGGCTGCGCTGTTCGTGGTGCCGCACCTGAGCGGTGCGGGGTCCAACCTCGCGTTGTTCAAGCTGGTGGTGGACTCCCTTCCGGCCTGGGCCGTGGGGGTGATCGGGGCGGCCGCCGCCCTCTCCTCCATCGTGCCGATGGCCGTGTTCATGCTGGTCATCGGCACGATGTGGGGGAGGAGCGTGCTGGGTGCGCGGACCCGCGGGTCCGCCGGGGCGACGGGAGCGGCCGAGGGGGGAGAGCGGGGGACGGTGCCGGGCGGCCGGCAGAAGCTGTTCTCGCAGCTGGTCGTGGTGGTGGCCGGAGCCCTGGCACTGCTGTTGACCTACACCGCCCCCGACACCCTCGTCCGGCTGTCGCTGATCTCGTACGAGGGCATGGCACAGCTGGTACCGATGCTGCTGCTGGGGCTGGTGTGGCGGCGGCTGACGGTGCACGCCGCGGTGAGCGGCCTGGTCGTGGGCTTCACGCTCGTCTGTGTCCTGGTCTTCGGGGGACACGACCCGGTGCGGGGGGTGAACGCGGGGCTCGTCGGGCTCGTCGTGAATCTGGCGGTGGCGCTCGTGGTCACCTGGCTGGGGCCGCGTGCGAAGGACGGGCGGCCGGACGCCGAAGTGCTGGCGCTGGAGGACGAGTTCCCCCGTCAGGAGGGGACGGCGCCGCGCGGCGGCGGGGTCAGCCCGCCGGCGTCGAGGTGATCTTCTTGCCCTCCTTGGAGACCGCGAACCACAGGCCCATCTTGCCCTGGCCGTTGATGTCGCCGGGCTGCTTGTCACCGGTGAAGGTGTAGACCGGCCAGCAGTCGACGGCCAGCTGGCGGAGGCCGTCGGGGCGGGTGACGGTGGAGATGAGCTTGGCGGGGATGCCCTTCAGCTTGGAGCGGTCGGCGGGCTTGGCCGGCTTCCAGGTGTCCAGGCAGGCGTCGTTGCAGCCGAACTTCATCGGCCAGGCGCTGTCCTTGTTGAAGCGGTAGAGCGTCATGCCCTTGCCGTCGACGAGGATGTCGCCCAGCTCGGGCTGGTTGAGCACCGAGACGTCGCCGGGCTCCTGGGCGCCGGCCTTCTTGCCGTCGGCCGCCAGCGCGTTCCAGGTGCCGCCCACGCCCTGGCCCTTGGTGTCGCCGGGCTCGGTGTCCTTGACGTAGCGGTAGGCGGGCCAGCCGCCGATGGTGAGCTGCTTGGTGCCGTCGGCGCGGGTGACCGAGCCCAGGTCGCTCTTGGCGATGCCCGCGGGGGCCTCGGCGCCGTCGGCGGGGACCACCGGCCAGGTGGTGGCGCAGGAGCCGGAGCAGTTGGACTTCGGCGGCTTGGCGGTGTCCTTGTCGAAGCGGTAGAGGGTCATGCCCTTGGAGTCGGTGACGACCGGGCCGAGCTTGGAGTCCTGGTGCAGCGCCAGCGTCCCGGCGCTGGGCGCGGACTGGGGCGCCGCGCCGCTGTCGCCGCCGGCCTGGCCGCCGTAGCCGTCGTCGCCCTGGCTGGAGCCGGAGGAGCCGTACTTGTAGTTCGTGCCCGAGCCGGCCGGCTGCACCTGGTCCTGGGTGGGGGTGGTGCCGGCGCTCTGGTTGTCGCTGCTGCCGCAGGCGGCGGTCAGCGCCAAGGTGGCGACCGCCATGGCCGCGAGTCCCGCTCGACGTCGAGTGATCATGATGTCTCCTCTGCCGGTTGGTGGCTGTGTCGCTTGCTGGGGTGGGACCGAGATGCCTGTCCGGTGGCCCGTGTGGTGGCGGGCCGGCCCCGGCGGGGTGCCGTCGCCGGGGGAATACGCGCTACGGGGGGCGGGGCGTTCAACGGCGGCGAAGAATTTTCCCCGCGCGCAAAAACCCCGCCCCACACGTCAGTTGCCGCCCTGCACCCGCAGCGCCAGCGCCGGGCAGCGGCGTACCGCGAGCTGCGCGCGGCGGCGCATCCGGGCGGGCAGCGCCATGCTGGCCTTCTCCGGGTAGCCGTCCGGGCCGAGCTTGACGATGCCGGGCACCACGTCCGCGCACAGGCCGTGGCCGCGGCACAGCGTCCAGTCGACCAGCAGCCGTTCCTGCGGCGGCGCGGCGGGCGCCGCCGGGGCGGCGACGGGCGTGGCGGCCGGCAGCAGCGGCAGATGCCCGGTGACCGGCAGGGCCCCGGTCACCGGGCGGCCGCACCCGAACCCCCGCGCATGGCGCTCGAACTCCTCGGGGAAGGCGGCGAGGGCCGAGGCCACGAAGCGGGCGGTGCCGTCCGGGTGGCTGCAGGCGCCGCGCTTCTCCACGGCCCGCATCCGGGCCTGCACGGCGTCCAGGGCGGCGTCCCCGCCGCCGCGGACCGCGAGGTCGAGCTGGTCGGCGAGCGCGGGCAGCCCCAGCACGCAGGGGCCGCACTGGCCGGCCGACTCGGCGCCCATCCACTTCGCGACGCGTACGGTCTCCCCCGCGGGACAGGTGTCGTACGGCAGCGGCAGGACCGCCCCGGCGCCCAGCACCGCGTGGTAGGTCTTCAGCGCCTCACGGGAGAGCGTCGCGGTCTGGGCGTCGACGGGCGAGATGAACGTGCCGTGGTACCCACCGATCAGCACGCCCTGCCCCGCGTCCATGCCGCACAGCGCCAGCACCCGGCTGAGCGGTACGCCGTAGGGGACCTCGACCACCCGGCTGCCGGCCACGGTCAGCAGCAGGGTGCCGGGCTCCGCGGGCAGGCCGGTGGTCCGGTAGCCGAGCGCCCCGAGCCGGGCGGCCACGGCGAGCTGGGCGTAGGTCTCGGTGTTCGACAGCAGGGTCGGCACACCGTTCAGCCCGCGCTCGCTGGAGCGGATCTTGCGGCCCGAGGGCAGGCCCTGGCCGCCGCCCAGGCCGCTCGTCATCGCGGAGCCCTCACCGGTGACGAACCGTTCGGTCAGAAGGGTGACCCGTAACGTCGGCCGCACCGGGCCGCGTTCGTCGATGGCCCGCTGCACGGAGTTCAGGACGTCCGTGCGGGTCACGCCGATGGCGACCTCTTGGGCGCCGAGGGAGTCCGCGGCCAGCAGGGCGCCGTCGATCACCAGATGCGGGGCGTGCAGCAGCAGCGCGGTGTCCTTGAGGCAGCTGGGCTCGCCCTCGCTGCCGTTGACCACGATCGCGCCCTTGCCGTCGGCCCGCGCCATGCCGTCCAGGACCGCGCTCACCTTGCGGGCGAACGGGAAGCCCGCGCCGCCGCGGCCGCGCAGGTCGATGTTCTCGGCCAGCGCCACCAGTTCCTGAGAGCTCAGCTGGGGCAGGCTGCCGTGCCGGGACAGGTGCGCCACCCGGTCCATGCGGGGCATCTCGTCCAGGCCGGCCAGCAGCCGCGGCGGGCCGAAGGACGCCAGCGTCGGGACGGGCTCCGGGTCGGTGAGGGCCGGCAGCATGCGGGTGGGGGCGGGGGCGGTCATGGGAGTTCTCCTGAGTTCCTGCGTGAGTCGCGCATCCGCAGCGCGAGCCGTACGGCCACCGCGACGAGGCAGATGGCGTAGCCGACGAGGGCGTAGCCGGCCGCGGGGCGGCCCGCCCGGAGGCCGTGCACCAGGGCCAGACCCCAGGCGACGTACGCGCTCATGTGCAGCGCCCGCCACCACCGGGAAGCGGTGATGCCGGTGAAGGCGCCGCGCACCGCGCCGGTCACCGCCACGGCGATGAACACGTAGGCGGCGAGGGTGCCGAGGCCGATGAGTCCGGGGCGGGCGCCGTCGGTGAACGGCACGGCGGCGGCCGCCGCGTCGGTGTGGCCCTCGGTGACTTTGACCCAGATGTGCAGGCCCAGGAAGCCGAGGCCGGCGACGCCGGTGCCGCGGTGCACGGCCTGGGCGAGCAGCCGGTGGCCGGAGCGCAGCACCATCCGGTCGGTGGCGGCCAGGCCCCACAGCACGGTGACCGACAGGGAGACCAGCGCGAGCACCCCGGCGCCGAAGTCAAGGAAGTTCAGCAGGCCGTCCATCGCGCCGGAGCGCATCAGCACGGCGAGGAAGAGCAGCAGTGCGGCCGGAAGCGCCGGGCGGAGTACGGCGGTTCCGGCGAAGCCGCCGGCTTTTCGGCGGGCCGGCGGCCCGGGTTCGTTCGGAGGGCGCCGGGGGCGAGGCACGAAAGGCGAGGACCGGGCACGGTGTGCGCGGCGGCCCTGACGGGTCTGCAGACGCGGTGTCGACATCGATCCTCCCGGTGTTCGGGCACGGGTACGGGATGCGAATTTCCATGAAATCTCCCGGCGGCGGTATTTGCCCCGGGGCTTTTGTTCGGGTGACCCCCGGTAACACTAAACATTCTGTAACCGGGTGGATACGCAGGGCCGTAATCCGGATGTCAAAAGCATCTACGAACGTGTTCAGGATTTCGTAAGGTTTATCGCGCTGTGACAAATTCCTGCAGTGGCATCGCGGGCGCGCGGCACGACTCCGGATGATGCCGACTCAGGCGCACGGGGTGCGCCACCCCCCGTAACAGCCGCATCCCCGCCAGGATCGAGGTAGCGATGTGTGATCTCCTGAACCGCATCTGGTCGCGTCCCCGAGGCGAGTGGACCCGCGTAGTCAGAAATGAACTACCGGATCTCGCCGAGAAGTTGGTCGCGGAGTTGCAACGCGGATTTCCCGCATTGTCCGCACTTCTCGGGGATACTCCCGTAGAAGAGGCACATTGGGCGCTTGAACAGGCCTTGCTGACAGTTCTTGGGTACCAAAAAGAGTCGGAGAGTAAACCTCCGGCAGGACCTTCAGTGGTGACCCCGATGCCCGTCGCACGGGCTCGCCAGGATCTGTTCGACGTGCTCGCCGGACAACGCGAGGTACCGGAGGAGGGATTGAGCGAGCTGTCCCGCGCGGCCGGCTGGCCGATCCCCGACACCCTGCAGGCCGTCGTGCTTGCCACCCCCGCCGAGGCACCGCAGCTCGCCGCGGCACTGGGCCACGCCCTCATCGGCAATGTCGAGGGCTACACCTGTCTGTTCGTCCCCGACCCGGCCACCCAGACCCGGGCCCGCCTGGAGGCGGCGCTCAAGGGCCGGCCGGCGGCGGTCGGGCACGTGGTGCCGGCCACCGACACCGCGTCGTCGCTGCGTTGGGCCCGCTATCTGCTGACGCTGGCCCCCGGCAGGGTCGGCCCGGAGTCGCGGCCCGCCTTCGTCGACGACCACCTCTCGGCGCTGCTGCTGCTCCAGGACGAGTCGCTGGCGGACGCGCTGACGTCCCGCTGGCTGGGACCGCTGGAGGAGCTGACGCCACGGCAGAGCGAACGGCTCGAAGTGACCCTGCTGGCGTGGCTGGAGGGCGGCGGAGCCCCGGAGGCCGCCAAGCTGCTGCATGTGCACCCCCAGACGGTCCGCTACCGCCTGCGCCAGATAGAGAAGCTCTTCGGTCCGGTGCTGCGCGATCCGCGCACCCGCTTCGAGCTGGAGATGGCGCTGCGCAGCCGCCGTCTGATGGCGCACGTCCGCAGCTACCGCGCCCGGGCCGGCCGCCGAGCCAGGGCCGTCGCCTCCTCCATCCGCCCGCTGGGTGTGGCCCGCGAGGCCCGCGTCAACGGTCTTTGACGTACCGGCGGATGAACCACCGCGCCCCGTGAGCTGACGGCCGGCGTGGCGCAGCGGCCCCGACTTCCGGAACCCCCGGGTCGGGGCCGCTGCCGTGCCGTGCCCGCGGGGGCGCCGCCCGGCCGCCCGGCGCGGTGGCCGCGGTGTCCCGCCGCGGTGCCGCCGCGGGGTGGTGCCGTGCCGTCGCTGCTGCTGGGTCATGTCCTGGGGCCGCCGCTTCGTCAGGGCCCTGGGGCCGGTGCCGTGTCGTGTCCTCGGGGGTGCCTGTGTGGCGGGGCCGGAGCCCGGAGCCGGAGCCGGGAGCCGGAGCCGCGGGCCGGGGCCGAGGGCCCGGGGCCGGCGGCCGGCACGGTTGCTGTGCCCGCCGCCGGCCCCGCTGCTCTGCTGCCCGCTGCCCGCCGACCCCGTGCCCGCCGTCCCCGGCATGCCGGGTGCCCCTCGGGGAGCGTCTCCCCGAGGGGCACCACGTCCGTCAGGTGCGGGCGGACGTCCGTGCGGTGCCGATGTCCGTCAGGTGCACTTCTGGCCGTTGTTGATGCAGTTCACGGCCTTGCTCATCAGGTTGTCCGGCATCACGTTGATGAAGTCACCGTGGTCCGTGACGGGTTTGTGCAGCTGCTCGGGGAAGCTGTCCACCGCGAAGCTGTCGCCCTGCGGGACGTCGTAGGTGATCCGCTCCACCAGCTGCGGCACGGCCTTGAACCCGTTGGGGCAGGTGCCGTTCTGGTCCGAGAACGCCATGTGGTCGCGGTGGTTGGCGCTGTCCGTCTGCCGGCCGTCCCAGCAGTTCTGGAAGGCGAAGTTGCGCACGACCTGGGAGCCCTTGGGGCAGAGCGGGTACTTGTCCTTCAGCTGCCGGTTCTCGAAGCCGGTGCAGCTCCAGGAGGCGTTGGCGTTCTTGGTGCCGTTGGTGAAGGCCTTCGCGTCACCGGTGATGATCCGCAGGAAGCGCGGCATCGCCTCGACCTGGCCGGCCTGGCTGCCGCGGTAGGTGAGGGTCACCGTGGCCGGGGTCAGCACCGAGCCGACGTTGGCGTCCTGCGCGGCGCCCGGCTTCTGCTCCGCGTTCCCGTCCAGCTTGCGCAGCACCGGCCAGTAGTAGGTCGACTGGTCGCCGTTGTTGCAGGTCGTGTCGGAGGCGGCCAGGGACTGGTCGGTGGAGTTGCCGTCGGTGGTGGTGTTGCCGACGTAGTCGTGCGTGTGGTGGGCGCCGTTGCTGACGCCCGGCGTCACGATGACGTTGTCGGAGTTGAAGTGGCCCTCCTCGTTGCGGCCGCACTCCGTGGTGAAGCTGCCGGTCGTGGCGTTGCCGCCCTGGGGGGCCGCGAACGGCGGCTGGTCCGCGTTCGGCTGGACGTCGTTGATGTCGACGAAGTCGTCGGGCGAGGGCCCGCCGGCCTGGCCCTGCTGCTGGCCGCCGTTCTGGTTCGGATCCTGGGTCTGCTGCTGGCCACCGTTCTGGTTGGGATCCTGCCCCTGGGTCCGGCCGCCGTTCTGGCTCGGGTTCTGCCCCTGGTACCAGCCGTCCTTCACGGTCTTCGTGGAGTCGCTGCCGCCCGCGCCCGCGCCCTCGTTGACCGGCTTGACGGTGCAGCCGCTCATCTTGAGCAGATAGCCCGGCCGCTTGGCGTTCTTGGAGATGGCCGTGACCATCATCTTGATCGTCTTCTCGCGCTGGGTCTTGAGCCCGCCGAGGACGGTGGAGCCGCTGCCGCCCATCATCTTGTGGTACGCGTCGTGCACCTGCCGGTCGAGCGAGGACAGCCCCTTGGAGACCGGGAGCTGGGCGCTGTGCGGCACCTGGCGCAGCCGCTCGCCCACATCGGGGCAGGAGATCGTGAAGGCGCTCACGGTGTGCTGATGGCCCGAGGAGGAGCCCGTTTCCGGGTGGGAGTTGCCGGCCAGCGCGGTCGTGGCGACCGCCGCGAGACCGCCGCCGCCCAGCAGGAGCGCCGCGGCTCCCACGAGCATTCTGTTCGTCAAACGCGAGCGTTTATGGGCTTGTTGCCGTTGCCTCATGAGATCACTTCGCTTCGTCCGATGTGAGGGGTGTTGTCCTGTTTCGGTGCACAGAGGGGCGTGAAGGGCGCCTCCCGGTGGGCTGCCTGCGCGAGGTCAGCTGGAGTGCAGGGTGTTGAAGTCGACCCGGCCGGTCTTCTCCAGGAACGTGATGTGGTCCAGCACGACGTCGTTGGCGCGGTCGGCCAGCGCGCGCACCATCGTGTTCTTGGTCTGGTCACGGACCAGGGCCACCAGCCCGAAGACCTTGCCGTGGGCCCGGCGCAGCAGCTCCGCGAACAGCGCGTCGAACTCCTTGCCCTGGGCGCCCTTGAGCTGCCCGAGCCAGCCCTGCTGGGCGACGTTGGGCTCGGTGGGCAGGTCGACGCCCAGCGCCCGCCCGGCCTCGTTCGACCGCCGGTCCAGCTCGGTGTGTCCCGCCACGAGATGGTCGCCGGCCGTGCGGACGTCGGCGGTCGTCCCGCGCTGCTGCGCCATCCGGCCCGAGGGCAGCTCCCACAGCCCGGCCAGCTTGACCTTGCGTACGAAGTCCCGGTCCATCGCGGTGAGCGGACCGTAGCGGGTGTTGACCGTGCCCCCGCCGTCGTCGTCGTACGAGAGCGTGGTGGTCGCCGCGGCCGCGGACTCGCCGAAGAGCTGGACGGGCAGCAGCAGGGCCGCGAGCGTCGCCACGAGCGCAGCCACCACCAGTCCGGTGGCGATGGTCCGCCCGGATGTTGCGGAGTTGCTGAGGATCGACCGCACACGGCCTCCCGGTTCGTCTTACTGGAATGCCACCGGACGCTAAAGGTCGCGCGGGGTCCGCGGTCGTGGGTCCTCACCCCTGGACAAATAACGGCCGGGCCCGCCGCGGCACTGCTACGGTGCCGCGTGCGGGCCCGGCCGGGTGAAACGGGTGACGTGCGCCGGATACCGTTGCCCGGCCGGGCCCGCACCAGGCGACCCGGTCCGCGCGTTCAGCGTGCGTACAGGCTCGCCGCCGCCCAACGACGGCGCTCGCGCCGGGACTCGGGCTCCTCGCTGCGCCCCTCGGCGTACAGCGCCTCGATCTCCGCCGCGTACGCCCGGACGATCGCCGCGCGCCGCAGCTTCAGCGACGGCGTCACCAGCCCCGACTCCTGGCTGAACTCGCCCGGCAGCACCCGGAAGGCGCGGATCGACTCGGCCCGCGACACCGAGGCGTTCGCCCGCGCCACCGCCCGCCGCACCTCCGCCTGCAACTGCTCCTCGGGCGAGGGGGCCGTGCTAGCCGGGCCCGGCTCGTCGCGCAGGGTGCGCCAGTGCGTCAGCGAATCCGGGTCCAGGGTGATCAGGGCGGTCACATAGGGCCGGTTGTCGCCGACGACCACGCACTGCGAGATCAGCGGATGCGCGCACAGCCGCTGCTCCAGCCCCTGCGGCGCCACGCTCTTGCCGTTGCTGGTGATGATGACGTCCTTCTTGCGGCCGGTGATGACGAGATAGCCCTGCTCGTCGAGGTGCCCGAGGTCCCCGGTCGCCAGCCAGCCGTCGTACAGCCCGTCGGCCGCGGTGCCGCCCTCGTCGAGGTAGCCGGCGAACACCACGGCGCCCCGCACCCACACCTCGCCGTCCAGCGCCAGGTGCACGGCGCTGCCCGGCAGCGGCAGGCCCACCGTCCCGAACCGCACCCGGCCGGGCGGCTGCACGGTGATCGCGCCGCTGGTCTCGGTCAGTCCGTAGCCGTCGTAGACGGTGATCCCGATACCGGCGAAGAGCAGCCCCAGCTCGCGCAGCAGCGGCGAGCCGCCGGAGACGGCGGTGCGCACCCGGCCGCCCAGCATCTCGCGGATGTGCGCGTACACCAGCCGGTCGTAGAGCGCGTGGCGGGCGCGCAGGAACGGGTCGGGGCCGCGCCCGGTGCCCGCCTCCTGTTCCGCGACCGCCTCCGCGTAGCGCACCGCCACCGTCATCGCCGCGTCGAACATCCGCTGCCGGCCCGCCTGTTCCGCGGCCAGCCGGGCGCGGGTGCAGATCTTCTCGAAGACGTACGGCACCGCGAACAGGAACGTCGGCCGGAACGAGGCCAGCGCCGGCAGCAGTTCGCGGGACGACACCTCCGGCTGATGGGCGAGCTTGACCCCGCCGCGCAGGCAGGCGACCTGCACCATCAGCCCGTAGACGTGCGCGAACGGCAGGAACGCCAGCAGCGAGGGGCGTTCGCCGGGCGCGGCCAGCAGCCCGCCCCAGCCCGCGTAGAGGGTGTCGCACTCGGCGGCGAGATTGGCGTGGGTGATCACGCAGCCGCGCGGCCGGCCGGTGGTCCCCGACGTGTAGACGATGGCCGCGACGCCGTCCGGGTCGACCGCGTGCCGCAGCCGGTGGACGTCCGCCTCGGTCAGCCGGGTGCCCTCCTCCATCAGCCGGCGCACACAGTCCAGGTCCAGCTGCCACAGCCGGCGCAGCGCCCGCTCGTCACAGGCCTCGGCCACGGTCATCGCGTGGGCCTCGTTCTCCACCACGATCGCGGTGACCCGCGCCCCGGCGAGGATCGCGCGCAGCTGCTCGGCCGACGCGGTCGGATAGACCGGCACCAGCTCCCCGCCGATCGCCCACAGCGCATAGCTGAAGAGCGTCCACTCGTAGCGGGTCCGGGCCATCAGGGCGACCCGGGTACCGGGCCGGACCCCGTCCGCCAGCAGCCCCCTGGCCAGGGCCATGACCTCGTCCCGGAACTCCGCGGCGGACACCTCCTGCCAGCCGCCTCCGGCCCGGGGATCGCGACGGGCGAGCTGAGCGAAATCCGGCTGATGGGCGGCGGTGTCGAAGACGGAGTCGGCGAGGCCGCCGGTCCGCAGTGGAGCCGCCAGGGCCGGAACGCTGATGTCGCGCACAGCACCTCCTTGGTGTTCCCCCTTGATTCCCCCTGGTCCGCCGACGTCCCGACGGCAGGCAGGGCAAGTTACCGGCAGGTCTCACGGCTGCCCAGATCTATGGCTACTCTTGAGCGGAAGACGACAAGTCTTGAGGACCGGACAACCCGAGGAGGACGCCCGATGCAGCGCACCGTCGCCACCTGGCGCCTCTGCGTCTCGGCGCTGTTCTTCCTCCTGGCCGGTCTCCTGCTCTCGCAGACCGGCCTCACCGCGGCCCTGACCGCCGCCGCGACCACCGCGGCGATGCTGCTGCTGTGCAGCGCCTTCCTGATCGCGGCCGTCGCCCGGCCGCTGCCACCGGGCCGGATCCGCACCGCTCTGCGCGACCGCGAGCGGCGTACCGCCTTCCTGCCCCAGCGCGACCCCGACGCGGCCGGCCGGCCGCGTCCCCGGGCACCGGGCCGTCCCCTCCCGACGGCCGCGTAGGCGCCCGGACCGGTCCCACCGCACCGCTGTCCGCGTCCGCGCGGCTCGTCACGCCGATTCCGCATCCCGGCACGACGAGACCCGTGGAGGGCTCACCCATGTCCATGTTCGGCTTCCTCGGCGAGGCACTGACGCACGCCGCCGACGCACTCACCCCGCTCTTCGGCACGGCGGCCATGGCCGCCGCCATCGTCCTGTGCACGCTGGCCGTCCGCGCCGCGCTGCACCCCCTCGCCCGGGCGGCCGCCCGTGGCGAGAAGGCCCGCTCGGCGCTCGCCCCGCGCATGGCGGAACTCCAGCGCACCCACAAGGGCAACCCCGAGCGGCTGCAGAAGGCGATGAGCGAGCTGTACGCCGACACCGGCTCCTCGCCGCTGGCCGGCTGCCTGCCGATGCTGCTCCAGCTGCCCGTCTTCTTCGTGATGTACCACCTGTTCTCCCGCGGGGGCGGCGGTCTGCTGGACCACACCCTGCTGGGGGCGCCGCTCGGCGGCCACTGGACCCAGGCGCTCGCCGACGGCGGCGTCCTCGGGCCGCAGGGCCTGGTCTACCTCGCCCTGTTCGGGCTGATCACGGCGGTCGCCACCTGGAACTTCCGGCGGGCCAGGGCGACCCTGGCCAAGGCCCCCGCCCCGGCCGCGGGCGGGGCGAACGCCGCGCTGCCCGGCATGGCGTCGATGTCCAAGCTGATGCCGCTGCTGTCCTTCGGCACGCTGATCACCATCGCCGTGGTGCCGCTGGCCGCCGGCCTCTACATGGTCACCACGACGACCTGGACGGCCTGCGAGCGGGCGCTGCTGCACCGCGACCGCAAGGCCGCGGAGCCGGCCCCGGCCGAGGCGGACACCGCCGCCGCGCCCACCCCGCAGGCGCCCGTCCCGGCCCGCCGCCCGGCCCCGCGGCGCGCCCCGAAGACCCGCGAGGCCCGCCGGCGTGCGGCCCGCTCCCGGGCCAACTCCCAGGCCGCCGCCCGCCCCGCGGCCGGGACCACACCCGCGGACGGGGCGACGGTCCCCACCGCCGGCTGACCCGAGGCGGGGCCGGGCGGTCGCGCCCGGCCCCCGGTGGTCCAGTCCGTGAACGGGGTCTTGCGGACCGCACCCCGTTCTTGGACGATCGTCCGAATCGCTCGATGGCCGTCCCCATCGGCCGGCCGGGAAGAGCCCTTCCCGGCCGACCCATGACCAGGGGAGTGCACTCGATGAAGCTGCTGCGTGTCGGCACGGTGGGGGCGGAGCGCCCGGCGCTGCTCGACGGGTCCGGGGTCCTGCGGGACCTGTCGGGCCTGGTCCCGGACATCGACGGAACACTGCTCGCGGACGAACGGAAGCTGGCGGCCGTCCGCGCCGCCGCCGCGTCCGGCGAGCTGCCGCGGCTCGACCCGGACGGGCTGCGCACCGGCCCGCCGCTGGCCCGGATCGGCAAGATCGTCTGTATCGGCCTGAACTACCACGACCACGCCCGGGAAACGGGGGCCGCGCCCCCCGCGGAGCCGATCCTCTTCCTGAAGGCCCCCGACACGGTCGTCGGCCCCGACGACACCGTGCTGCTGCCGCGCGGCAGCGAGAAGACCGACTGGGAGGTGGAGCTGGCGGTCGTCATCGGCCGCACGGCCCGCTACCTGGAGACCGACGAGCAGGCGCTGGCGGCGGTCGCCGGCTACGCGGTCGCCCACGACGTCTCCGAGCGCGCGTTCCAGATCGAGCGCGGCGGCCAGTGGGACAAGGGCAAGAACTGCGAGACGTTCAACCCGCTGGGCCCCTGGCTGGTCACCGCCGACGAGGTACCCGACCCGCAGGCCCTGGGTCTGCGGCTGTGGGTCAACGGCGAGCTGCAACAGCACGGCACGACCGCCGACCAGATCTTCCCCGTCGCCGAAGTGGTCCGCTACGTCAGCCACTTCATGACCCTCCACCCGGGCGACATCCTCAACACCGGCACCCCCGCCGGCGTCGCCATGGGCCACCCCGACCCCAAGCCGTACCTGCGGGGCGGCGACGTGGTGGAACTGGAGGTCGACGGCCTGGGGCGCCAGCGGCAGGTCTTTCTCCCCGCGTAGTCCTTTGCTTCCCACGTTGTTTTCTGCGGCGTCGTGGTGGTTTCTCGCCGTTGCGCCTGCGGCGGGCCGGTCCGCTGCGCTTGACCGTTCTTCCCACGTTGTTTTCTGCGGCGACGTGGTGTCGTCTCGCCGTTGCGCCTGCGGCGGGCGGGTGGGTGTTGGGTGCGGTGACGGTCCTGCGGGGGTGGGTGTTCGGACTGCTTCGCTTTACGTCCGAACACCCACCCCCTCCGGCCCGTCCCCTCCCGTTGGGGGAGAAGTTTCGGTGGGTGGGGGCGGGCCGTCGTGCCGTTGTCGGCCGTTTCGGTACGACCACGAGGCGCGCTCGCCCACGCACGTTCGCCCTCCACCAGGCTTCTTTCCCTCCCCCCACGGGAGGGGGCGGGCCGGAGGGGCCTGGTGTGTGGACGTAAAGCGAAGCAGTCCACACACCAGGCCCCGGAGGTCCGTCACCGCACCCGACAGCCCCGCGCAGCGGACCCCGCCCGCCGCAGGCGCAACGGCGACAAACCCCCACGGCGGGAAGGACAAAAACGTGGGAAGCCGGCCAAGCGCAGCGGACCCGTTGGGTCGGGAAGGCGCCGTAGCAGCAGCCATCCCAGCGCCGGCAGAAGAATCAGGGGGGCGAGCGCGGCCCGCAAACCCGTGGCGTCGGCGAGGGTGCCGATGAGCGGGCTGGCGAGTCCGCCGATGCTGACGGCGAGGCCGAGGGTGACGCCGCTGGCGGTGCCCACCCGTTGTGGCAGGTAGTCCTGGCCGAGGGTGACGTGCAGGGAGAAGGGCACGTACAGGCCGGCCGCGGCGAGCGCGATGAACGGGTAGAGCAGCGGGCCGGGTCCGTAGACGAGCCCGGCGACCGCCGGCACGGTCAGGGCGTAGGAGCAGCGCGCCACGGGGAGCCGGCCGAAGCGGCCGGCGAGCCTGCCGCCGGCCAGGGTGCCGACCGCGCCGCCGAGGTAGAGGACGAACAGGGCGATCGTGCCGGACACCTCGCCGCCCCCGGTCCGCTGGCGCACGTACAGCGAGAGGAACGTGCTCAGGCCGACGAACACGACGGACCGGCAGACGATGGCCCCGGACAGCCGGAGGAAGGACGGCCAGTCGTCCGTGCCGGCCGGGGCGGTGGCCCCCGCCGGGTGCGCCGGTGTCCGGGAGGCGCCGGCCGGGCGGACGGCGGCGAGGCACAGGGCGGCGCCGGCCAGGGCGGGGACGACCAGCAGGGGAGAGGCGTGCAGGCCGCCGGTGGCGACGACGGCGGAGACCAGCAGGGGCGCGGTGGCGAAACCGAGGTTGCCGCCCAGGGAGAACCAGCTCATCGCGGTGTGGCTGCCCCGGCTCGCGCGGCGGGCCACGCGAGCCGCCTCCGGGTGGTAGGCCGCGACGCCGATCCCGGACACGGCCACCACCAGCAGGGTGAGCGGGTAGGACGGCATGAGCCCGGCCAGTGCGACGCCGGCCCCGCCGACCACCGTGCTGACGGGCAGCAGCCACGGCAGGGGCCGGCGGTCGGTGAGGGCCCCGAAAAGCGGCTGCACCACGGAGGACAGGAGCGCGGCGGCCAGCACGATCCCGGAGGCCGCGGCGTAGGTGTAGGCCCGTTCGGCGACGAAGAAGGGGACCAGGGCGGCGACCGAGCCCTGGTAGATGTCCACGCAGGCATGTCCCAGGGACAGCAGGGTGAGAGGTCCGGTACGCCGGTTCTGGTGGGGTGACATGTCCCGATCGTCGTCCCGGGGGACCGCGTCGCGCTTCCGGTAAACTGCCGATATATGTCGGATATCCGCCACACCGCGCAGGCGGCCACTCTCGCCCGGACACTGGCCGCGGGGGAGGGCATCGACGCCCACTGGCACGACGACCACCAGATCGTCTACGCGGGAGCGGGCGTCGTGGCGGTCACCACCGAGGCGGGCACCTGGTTCGCCCCCGGGACCCGCGCCCTGTGGGTGCCGGCCGGGTGTGTGCACGCCCACCGCGCCCACGGCCGCCTCGACCTACACCTGCTGGGCCTGCCCGCCACGGTGAACCCGCTCGGTCTCGACACCCCCACCGTGCTGACCGTCAGCCCGCTGCTGCGCGAACTGATCCTCGCCCACACCGGCGATCCCGGCGCCGACGGTCCCGAGCGGCGGCGTCTGCGCGCCGTCCTCCTCGACCAGTTGCGGGCCTCCCCGCAGCAGCCGGTGCAACTGCCCGCGCCCACCGACTCCCGGCTGCGCGCGGTCTGCGACGTGCTCCACCGCGACCCGGCCGACCCCCGCACGCTGGCCGCGCTGGGCGGCGAGGCGGGCGCCGGCGAACGCACGCTCAGCCGCCTCTTCCGCCGGGAGCTGGGCATGACCTTCCCGCAGTGGCGCACGCAGCTCCGCCTCTACCACGCGCTGCGGATGCTGGCGGAGGGCGAGCCGGTCACCACGGTCGCCCACCGCTGCGGCTGGGCCTCCACCAGCGCCTTCATCGACGTCTTCCGCCGGGCCTTCGGCTACACGCCCGGGACTCACCTCCGCCGTCCCTGACCGGGCGGAGGGCTCGTGGCGGCTCTGCTCACGCGGCTTCTACGGGGCTTCCACGGGGCTCCTGCGGGGGCCTTCCCGGCCCGCCGCGAGATACCGCTCCAGCCCCTCCACCACCAGTGCGTGATCGTCGGCCTGGGGCAGCCCGGAGACCGCGACCACCCCGACCACGCCCGTGCCGCGCAGCCGTACCGGGAACGCCCCGCCGTGCGCGGCGAAGCGGTCCGCGGGCAGCCGCGAGGACTCCTCGAACGTCCGGCCCTTGGCGCGGAACCGGGCGCCGACCAGGAAGGAGGACTCGCCGTAGCGCTCGACGACGGCGGATTTCCGGTCGATCCAGGCGTCGTTGTCGGCGCTGGTGCCCGGCAGCGCGCGGTGGAACAGCCGTTGGGCGCCGCGCCGGATCCCGATCGTCACCACGGCCCCGCGCCCGCGGGCCAACTCCGCCACTAGCGTGCCCAGTTCCCAGGCGTCGTCATTGCCGAAGGAGTCGAGGACCAGCCGCTCCTCCTGCTCCTCCAGCTCGGCCACCTCGCCGGCCGCCCGGGGCTCCGCCGGGCTCATGCGTCCGTCCCGATCCGGACCGTCCGGCCCTCGGCGGCGGACAGCTTCGCGGCCTCCAGCACCCGCAGCGCGGCCGCCGCCTCCCGGGCCGACACCGGGGGCCGGCCGCCGGTGCGCAGGGCCGCTTCGACCGCGGCGTAGTACGCGGGGTAGTCGCCCGGCAGCGTCGGCACCCGTTCGCCGCCGCCGGTCTGCGGGGAGGTCCCGGCACCGAGGTGGCCCCAGTGGGACTCCGGCTCCACGCCCCATGCCGAGCCCTCGGCGCCGGGGCGGCGTCCCTCGCGCAGGGCGGCCTCCTGGGGGTCCAGGCCGTGTTTCACGAAGCCCGCCCGGCTGCCCAGGACCCGGAAGCGCGGGCCGAGCAGGGCGGCGGTGGCGCTCATCCACAGGTGGGAGCGGACGCCGCTCGCGTGGGTGAGGGCGAGGAAGGTGTCGTCGTCGGCCTCGGCGCCGGGGCGGCGGACATCGGATTCGGCGTAGACCGAGACGACCGGGCCGAAGAGCGTCAGCGCCTGGTCGGTGAGGTGGCTGCCGAGGTCGTAGAGCAGGCCGCCGATCTCCGCCGGGTCGCCGGACTCCCGCCAGCCGCCCTTGGGCTGCGGGCGCCAGCGCTCGAAGCGCGACTCGAAGCGCTGGACGTCGCCGAGCGCGCCCTCCTCGATCAGCCCGCGGACGGTGCGGAAGTCGTTGTCCCAGCGGCGGTTCTGGAAGACGGACAGCAGCAGCCCGCGGTCCTCGGCGAGCGCGGCGAGCTTCTCGGCCTCGGCGGCGGTGGCGGCCAGCGGCTTGTCGACGACCACCGGCAGGCCGGCCTCCAGCGCGGCGGTGGCGAGCGGCACATGTGTCTTGTTGGGCGTGGCGACCACCAGAAGGTCGAGGTCGTCGGCGGCGGCGAGCACCGCTTCCGCCGTCTCGGCCGTACGGACCTGCGGATGCTCGGCGCGGGCCTGCGCCTGCCGCTCCGGGCTCGCGGTCGAGACGACATCCAGCCGCAGGCCCCCGGTCGCGGCGATCAGCGGGGCGTGGAAGACCGACCCCGCCAGTCCGTAGCCGAGGAGGCCGACGCGGAGCGGCCGGTCCTGGGCCGGGCCGCCGCTCTTCTCACGCTTCTCACTCAGGGCACTCATGGAACCCACTTAAGCAACGCTGTTGCCAAAGTGCAAGCGATGCGGACAATGGACGGGTGAGCAGCAACGATCTCTCCTTCGCGGCCTTCGCCGGCAGCCCGGGCGCCAACCTCCCCGCACTGCGCGGCCACAACGCCGCCCTGGTGCTCGGGCTGCTGCGCGCGGCCGGCGCGGAGGGCGTCAGCCGGCCGGAGCTCGCCGCGCACACCGGTCTGACCCCGCAGGCCGTCAGCAAGATCACCGCCCGGCTCCGGGCCGAGGGCCTGGCCGCCGAGGCGGGCCGCCGCGCCTCCACGGGCGGCAAGCCCGCCACCGCGCTGCGGCTGGTCCCCGGCGCCCGGCACGCCATCGGCCTGCACCTGGACCGCGACGAACTCACCGCCGTCCGCACCGATCTGGCGGGCGAGGCGGTCGCCGTGCGCCGTGCCCCGCTGGCCTTCGAGGCGGGCGCCGAGCACCTGCTCGCCGCCGCCGCACGCGAGGTCACCGCGCTGCGCGCCGGCGCCGACGGGACCCCGGTCCTGGGCGTCGGGGCGGCCTGCCCCGGGCCGCTGGACCACACCACCGGGGTGCTGCACCGGGTCACCGGCGCCCCCCGCTGGGACGGCTTCCCCCTGCGCGACGCGCTCGCCGAGCGCCTCGGCCTGCCCGTCGTCCTCGACAAGGACACCAACGCGGCGGCGCTGGGCCTGGCCCGGGACCTGCCGCGGGGCGCCGGCTCGTTCGGCTACCTCCACCTGGGCACCGGCCTGGGCGCCGGGCTCGTCCTGGGCGGCAGCCTCTACCGTGGCCCGCGCACCGGCGCCGGCGAATTCGGCCACCAGACGGTCGAGTGGAACGGCCCGCGCTGCGGCTGCGGCCGGCGCGGCTGCCTCGAGGCGCTGTGCCTGGCGGCGGTGGCCCGCGACGACCTGCCGGGCGCGGCCCGCGCCCTGGGAGTGGGCGCCGCCAACCTCGTCGAACTCCTCGACATCGACCGGGTACTGCTCGGCGGCCGCAGCGTACTGGCCGATCCCGCGCCGTTCCTCGACGGCGTGACCGAGGCCCTGGCCGACCGCGCCCGTACCCGCGGCACCGGCACCGGGGCGCCGGTCGCGGTGGCCCTCGCCCGCGGCGGCCCCCGCGCGGTCGCCGACGGCGCGGCCGAACTGGTACTCGCGCCCCTCTTCGGGACGCGCGGGGGCGCAGGCGCGGGCAGGACCGCCTGACGAGGCATCGGTGCATTCCGGTGGGCGGGCGGTACCCCGCGCGGACACCTCCCGCACGGCCCCCTCGCGCCGCCCCCGGCCCGCAGTGCGAGGATCACCGGGTGGATTTCCCGTACGGCCAGGATCCTGGCGCACCCGTCCGGTCCGGCATCCCCGAGCACGGACGCATTCCCAAGTACTACGCGGCCAAGGTCGACATCGCCGCGCTGCTGGAGGAGTTGGGCGAGGGCGGTGTGCTGCCCACCGAACGCGAGTTGGCGCAGCGCTTCGAGGTCTCCCGCGAGACCCTGCGCCAGGCGCTGCGGGAGCTGATCCTGGAGGGGCGGCTGCGCCGGGCGGGACGCGGCACGGTCGTCGCGGGACCCAAGATGGCACAGCCGCTGTCCCTGGCGAGCTACACCGAGGGCGTCCGCGACCAGGGCCGCGAGCCCGGCCGCCACCTCGTCTCCCTCGACCGCTTCCGCTGCCCGCCGGCCCTCGCCGCCGACCTGGGCCTGGCGGCGGGCGACGCCGTATGGCACATGGAACGCGTGCTGCTCGCCGACGACGAACGGGTCGGCCTGGAGAGCACCTACGTCGCGGTCGAACGGGTCCCGGACCTGGCCACCGACTTCCCCCCGGACTCCTCCTTCTACGCCTACCTCCGCCGCCGCCTCGGCATCGACTTCGGCGACGCCGACGAACGCCTGGAAACCGTCCTCGCCACCCCCCGCGAGGCCCTCCTGATCGGCACCCCCGGCGCCTTGCCCATGCTGCTGATCCACCGCCTCTCCCGCGACACCGCCGGCCGCCCCCTCGAACGCGTCCGCTCCCTCTACCGCGGCGACCGCTTCTCCTTCACCACCCACCTGGGGGGCGGGGCGGGGGGCTGAGGTCCGGGGCCGCGACGCGACACAGCCGTCCGGCCCGCCCAGCAACATCACGAGAAGGTAACGGGTCTAGGCCAAGCTTGCCGTCCTGTTCACCGTCGCGTCGCCGAAGGGTCTTCGGGGGTCCACCCGTCGCGGCGAGCGTCTGGGGCATGCGAGTCATAGTTGTCGGAGCCGGGGTGCTGGGGACCATGCATGCCTGGCAGGCGGTCGAGCGGGGTCATGAGGTCCTGCACCTCGAGCGGGAGGCCGAGGCCCGTGGGGCCTCGGTCCGGAACTTCGGGCAGATCTGGGTCAGCGGGCGGGCCGGTGGTGAGGAGCTGGCGACCGCGCTGCGGGCCCGTGAGCTGTGGGAGGGGATCGGGGCCCGGGTGCCCGGGCTGGGGTTCCGGGCCATCGGTTCGCTGACCGTCGTCAAGAACGAGGCCGAGCGGGCGGTCGCCGAGGCCGCCACCCGCCGCCCGGACGCCGCCGCCCGTGGCTACCGGCTGCTGGACGCCGGTCAGGCCCGGGAGATCAACCCCGCCCTGCGCGGCACCTTCGAGGGGGCGCTGTGGTGCGAGCGGGACGCGGCCGTGGAGCCGCGGGTCGCTCAACGCGCCCTGAAGGAAGAGCTGTTGCGGTCCGGGCGGTACACCTACCTCGGCGGCCGGGAGGTCCGTGCGGTCGTGGGGGAGCGGTCGGTGCGTGACGATCACGGCGAGACGCACCACGGCGACGCGGTGATCCTGTGCACCGGCGCCTGGCTCGGCGGGCTGGTCCGGGAGCTGATCCCCGAGCTGCCGGTGCGCCGGGTGCGGCTGCAGATGATGCAGACCGACCCGCTCGGCGAGCCGCTGACCACCTCCGTCGCCGACGCCGACAGCTTCCGCTACTACCCGGCCTACCGCGGCGACGCCCTGGACGCGCTCAACGCCGGCCAGGCCCAGACGCCGACCGCCGCCGCGCACAAGATGCAGCTGCTGATGGTCCAGCGCGCCGACGGCGGGCTGACCATCGGCGACACCCACGAGTACGAGGCGCCGTTCGCCTTCGACACCGTCGAGGAGCCCTACGAGCACCTGACCGGCGTCGTCGAGTCGATTCTCGGCCGTCCGCTGCCCCGTATCCGCCGCCGCTGGGCCGGGGTCTACGCACAGTGCACCGACACCGGCCGCGTGGTGCACCGCCAGCAGGCCCGTGACGGCGTCTGGCTGGTCACCGGGCCCGGTGGCCGCGGCATGACCTGTTCCCCGGCAATCGCCGAGACCACCGCGAACGAACTGGGATGGTGAGCCCGTTGAAGCACCCCGACCGCACCCCGGCCCCCGACGACGTCCAGCTGGTCGTCCTCGACATGGCCGGCACCACCGTGGCCGACGGCGGCCTGGTCGAGCAGGCCTTCGACGCCGCCGCCCGCAGCCTGGGGGTGGAGCCGGGCAGCGCCGAGCACGCCCGGCACCTCGCCTACGTCCGGGCCACCATGGGCGAGTCGAAGATCTCCGTCTTCCGACATCTCTTCGGCGACGAGGCGGCCGCCCGGCGCGCCAACGCCGCCTTCGAGACGGCCTACGGCGAACTGGTCGACGGTGGCCGGATCGCGCCGGTCGCCGGAGCCCGCGAGGCGATCGAGACACTGCGGGCGGCCGGCCGCACCGTGGTGCTGTCCACCGGCTTCGCCCGCGTCACCCAGGACGCCCTGCTCGGCGCCCTCGGCTGGCAGGACCTGGCCGACCTCACGCTCTGCCCGGCCGACGCCGGCGGCCGCGGCCGCCCCTACCCCGACATGGTCCTCACCGCGCTGCTGCGCACCCGCGCCACCGACTCCGTGCGGCGGATCGCGGTGGCCGGTGACACCTCCTACGACATGCTCTCCGGGCGGCGGGCCGGGGCCGGGACCGTCGCCGGGGTGCTCACCGGGGCGCACGACCGGACGCAGCTGGAGTCCGCCGGCGCCACCCACGTCCTCGGGTCCGTCGCCGAACTGCCCGCGCTGCTGGGAGTGGTGTGAGATGCCCGCCCCCGCCGCCACGGCACCCGCCCGGCACCCGGCCGGCTCGGCCACGGACCCCGTACCGGACCCCGCGTCGGGCATCCGCTTCGACGGCGTCAGCGTCACCTACGGCCGGCACGGCGAGCACACCGTCCTGGACGCCCTCGATCTGACCGTCGCCCCGGGCGAGGTACTGGCCCTGCTCGGCCCGTCCGGCTCCGGGAAGACCACCGCGCTGCGGACGGTCGCCGGATTCGTCCAGCCGTCCGCCGGGCGGGTGCTGATCGGCGACCGCGACGTGACCGGGCTGCCGCCCCACAAGCGCGGCATCGGCATGGTCGTCCAGCAGTACGCGCTGTTCCCGCACATGAAGGTCGCCGACAACGTCGCCTTCGGCCTCCGGGCGCACAAGACCCCGCGCGCCGAGATCCCCGGCCGGGTCGCCGAGGCGCTGGAGATGACGGGCATGGCCGCGTACGCCGGGCGCCACCCCCGGGAGCTGTCCGGCGGCCAGCAGCAGCGGGTCGCCCTCGCGCGGGCGCTCGCCATCCGCCCCGGCGTCCTGCTGCTGGACGAGCCGCTGTCCGCGCTCGACGCCCAGCTGCGCTCCGGCATGCTCGCCGAACTCGCCCGGCTGCACCGCGAACTGCCCGACGTCTCGATCCTCTACGTCACCCACGACCAGATCGAGGCCCTGACCCTGGCCGACCGGATCGCCGTACTGGACCGGGCCCGGCTGCGGGACTGCGGCACCCCGCAGGACCTCTACCGGCGCCCGCGCACCGAGTTCACCGCCTCCTTCGTCGGCACCGCCAATCTGCTGCCGGTGACGGTGCGCGCGGACCGCGACGGCGTCGACCTCGCCGGGCGGCGGCTGTCGGTGCCGGTCGGCGACACCGTGGCCGGGGGCGCCGCCGCCACCCTCTGCGTGCGCCCGCACCTCGTCGGACTCGGCGAGCGCCCGCCCGGCGGCGGCCCCGTCAACACCCTGCGCGGCACGGTCACCGAGGTGCAGTGGCGCGGCTCGACGCACCGTCTGTACGTGGCGGTCGACGGCCACCGCGTCCTGGCCGATCCGCGCGAACTGCGCACGCCACCGGCGCTGGGCGAGGAGATCGCACTGCACTTCGCCCCCGAGGACGCGGTCCTCATCCCGGCGGGTCTCACGGGGGACCGTGCGGACCATGCCTAGGACGGAAACGGCGGAAGGGACGGAGACGGTGGCCCCCGGCGCGGGGACCGCTGCCGCGCCGGTCCCGGCCGCGGCGGGCCCCCGCCGTCCCGCGCCCCGCCCCCGCCGCATGGCCGCCGCCCTGTGGACCCTGCCCCCGATCGCCGCCCTCGCCCTGGTCTTCCTCTACCCCCTGGCCCTGGTGGTGTGGCAGTCCGTCACCCCCGAGGACGGCGGCGGCCACTCCACCGCCCCGTACGCCACGGTCTTCGCCGAGGCATCCTTCCGCGAGGCCCTGACGAACACGGTGCTCCTCGCGGCCGGTGCCACCGTCGGCGCGCTCCTCCTGGGCCTCGCGCTCTCCCTCGTCATCGCCTTCGTGCCGTTCCCCGGCGGCCGGGCACTCAGCCGCTTCATCGACCTCTTCCTGGCCTTCCCCTCGTTCCTGATCACGCTGGCGCTGCTGTTCCTCTACGGCTCCGCCGGCATGGCCAACGGCCTGTGGACGGACGTGACCGGCGCCGCCCACGGGCCGCTCAACTTCCTCCACACCCCCTGGGGCGTGCTGCTGGCCGAGGTCACCTACTTCACCCCGTTCGTGATGCGCCCGCTGCTCGCCGCCTTCTCGCAGGTGGAGAGCGGCCAGCTGGAGGCCGCCGCCTCGCTGGGCGCCCGCCCGTGGCGGATCGTGCGGACGGTGATCCTGCCGGAGGCGCTGCCCTCGCTCGCGGCGGGTGGCGCACTCGTCCTGGTCCTGTGCCTCAACGAGTTCGGCATCGTGCTCTTCACCGGCGCCAAGGACGTCGTGACCCTCCCGATGCTCGTCTACACCAAGGCACTTCTCGACGGCGACTACACCGGCGCCTGCGTCGTCGCCGTCGTCAACATCGCGCTGTCGGTCACGCTCTACGCCCTCTACCGGACGGTGATGTCCCGTACGGGCGGCGGTCCGGCCCTTCGCACCGGAGGTGCTCGCCGTGCTGGTGCCTAGCAAGTCCGCCCGCCGGGCCGTCCACCTCCTCTTCCTCGTCCTCTTCGTCCCCGTCTTCGCGCTGCCGCTGCTGGTGATCGTCGCCGCGTCCTTCGCGACGGACTGGAGCGGAGTCCTGCCCTCCGGCGCGACCCTGACGCACTACCGGGCCCTCGCGCACGGCGAGCCGCTCGACGCCCTGCTCATCAGCCTGGCGACCGCGGTGGCGGCGAGCCTCGGCGCGCTCACCGCCGGCACCTGGGCGGCCCTGGCCGCCGAGAAGCGCGGCCGCCGCGCCCGGCGGATCATCGACGCCCTGTTCCTGCTGCCGGTCGCCGTGCCCTCCGTGGTCGTCGGCCTCTCCCTCCTGGTGGCCTTCTCCCGGCCCCCGCTCCTGCTCAACGGCACCCCGCAGATCGTGATCCTCGCCCACACCGTGCTGGTCACCGCCTTCGCCTACCAGTCCGTGACCGCCGCGCTGACCCGCCTCGACCCGGCGTACGAGCAGAGCGCGGCCGGCCTCGGCGCCCGCCCCGCGTACGTGCTGTGGCGGGTCAAGCTGCCCCTGCTCCTGCCGTCCCTCACCGCGGCCGGCGGCCTGTGCTTCGCCCTGTCCATGGGCGAGCTGAGCGCCACGATGATGATCTATCCGCCGGACTGGCTGCCGCTGCCGGTGCAGATCTTCTCCGCCACCGACCGCGGCTCCCTCTTCACCGGCGCCGCCCTCGCGGTCCCCCTGATGCTCACCACCCTCCTCGTCCTCCTCGGTGTCTCCCGCATCCGCACCAAGGCCTCCTACCGCTGACCCTCCCCGAATCCCCTTGCGCTTACCAGGAGTTACCCCGCCATGTCACTGTCCGGCATCCGCCCCTTCCGCAAGCCGCTCGCCGCCTGCTGCGGCGCCCTCACCCTCGCCGCCTCGCTCACCGCGTGCGGCGGCGCCTCCACCGCCGACCCCGACGCCAAGGAGATCACCGTCTACAGCGCCGACGGCCTCAAGAGCGAGCAGGGCGACGGCTTCTACGACAAGGTCTTCCGGGACTTCGAGAAGAAGACCGGCATCAAGGTCAACTACGTCGAGTCCGGCTCCGGCGCGGCCGTCCAGCGCCTGACCCGCGAACGCGCCAACACCAAGGCCGACGTCGTCGTTACCCTCCCGCCGTTCATCCAGCAGGCCGAGGGCAAGGGCCTGCTGGACACCTACCGCCCCCAGGGCGCCGACCGGGTCGCGGCCGGCGACAAGGACCCGGCCGGCAAGTGGACCTCGATCGTCAACAACTACTTCTGCTTCATCTACAACAAGAAGCAGCTGACGAAGGCCCCGGCCACCTGGCAGGACCTGCTGGACCCGAAGTTCAAGGACAAGCTCCAGTACTCCACGCCCGGCGTCGCCGGCGACGGCACCGCCGTGCTCATCAAGGCCCTGCACGACTTCGGCGGCAAGCGCCCGGCGATGGACTTCCTCAAGAAGCTCCAGGCCAACAACGTCGGCCCGTCCTCCTCCACCGGCCAGCTCGCCCCCAAGACCGACAAGGGCGAACTCCTCGTCGCCAACGGCGATGTCCAGATGAACCACGCCAACCAGAAGTCGATGCCGAACCAGGGCATCTTCTTCCCCGCCGCCAAGCCCGGCGCCAGGCCCGCCACCTTCGCCCTCCCGTACGCCGCCGGCCTGGTCAAGAACGCCCCGCACCGCGCCAACGCCCGCAAGTTCCTCGACTACCTGCTCTCCCCCGGGGTCCAGCAGCAGGCATCCGCCGTCGGCGGCGGCTTCCCCTCCCGCACGGACATCAAGCCCACCGACCGCAACGCCACCCAGCTCGCCGCCCTCATGAAGAACGTCGACATCTTCCGCCCCGACTGGAACGACCTCGCCAAGAACCTCGAAAGCTACCTGGAGTCGTGGCGCACGGCGACGGGGAGCTGACCGGAGGGCGGGCGCGCCGGTGCCGCACGTCGGCGAAGATCCCCGGTCAGCGCCGGGTCGGGAGTGTGCGGGGCTGACTTAGGCTGGGTGTGTCGGTCGTACGTACGCACGGGGCGCGTGCTCGGGGTGTGTGCGGGGCGGCCGGCGCCCCTGGTCCTCACGTACGGCAGGAGTCCGGCAGTGGCAGAGCGCAAGCCGATCGAGTCATGGCTCACCGACATGGACGGCGTCCTGATGCACGAGGGTGTGCCGGTCCCCGGGGCGGACGCCTTCATCAAGCGGCTGCGCGAATCGGGCAAACCCTTTCTGGTGCTGACCAACAACTCCATTTACACCCCGCGTGATCTGCACGCCCGGCTGAGCCGGATCGGGCTGGACGTGCCCTGGGAGTCGATCTGGACCTCCGCGCTGGCCACCGCCCAGTTCCTCGACGACCAGCGGCCCGGCGGCACCGCGTACGTCATCGGGGAGGCGGGCCTGACCACCGCCCTGCACGACATCGGCTACGTCCTGACCGATCACTCCCCGGACTACGTCGTCCTCGGCGAGACCCGTACCTACAGCTTCGAGGCGCTGACGAAGGCGATCCGGCTGATCAACGACGGGGCCCGGTTCATCGCGACCAACCCCGACGAGACCGGCCCCTCGCCGCAGGGCGCGCTGCCCGCGACGGGGTCGGTGGCCGCGCTGATCACCAAGGCGACGGGCGTGGACCCGTACTTCGTCGGCAAGCCCAACCCGCTGATGATGCGGCACGGCCTCAATGTCATCGGTGCCCACTCCGAGACCTCCGCGATGATCGGCGACCGGATGGACACCGATGTGCTCGCCGGGCTGGAGGCGGGCATGGAGACCTTTCTGGTGCTGACCGGGCTGACCCGCCCCGAGGAGGTCGAGCGGCACCCCTTCCGTCCCTCCCGCGTGGTGGACTCGATCGCGGACCTCATCGACCTGGTCTGATCGCCGTCCGGCCGCTGCCCCGCACGCCGAGGGCCGGCGGCCCGCCGGTGTCGCTGACCCACCCGAACGGCGCAGCAACGGACCGCACCGGATGCGGGCGGGCTCGCCCGGGCGGACCTTCGGAGGTATCGGAGGTTCACCATGCGCTCACGGCTACTCGCTCTCTGTGCCGCGGTCGCGGCGTGCGCGGTGATGACGGCGCCCGCCCATGGCGTGGGCGTGCACGGCACCGGTAACGGGAACGGCGCCGGCATCCGTATCGGCGCCGGCGGGGGCCTTGTCGCACCGGGCCCGTACGTCACTCTCACCGCCCCCTACGCCCCGGGCCGCGCGGCTCCCCGGCAGGCCGCCGGCTGCCAGGCCGTCCGGGGCACCGCCTGCCCGCCGGCCCCCGCCGCCGCGGTACCGCCCGTGCGGAAGGCCGCGCTGCCGGCCGCCGCCGGCGAGGCTTCCCCCGCCGGCCCCCGGCCCACCGCCGACGCCGGGCCGCGCCACGAGCTGAGCAGCACCTCGGCCGTCGGCCTGGTGCTGGCCGGCGGCGCCGTCCTCGTCATCGCCGGGCAGCTGCTCCGGCTCCGGCTGCGGTTGCGCCGTACGCGACGGGGCGGGGCCGATGAGCGCTGACGAGGACGGACGGACGGGCGCCGCCGGAGTGGCCGCCCCGTCCGGCGCGCGCGGTGCGGAGGTGGTGGACAGACCCGCGCCTCGGGCCGCCACCCGGACCTGGGTCCCGTATGGCCCCCGGGGAACGCTCAAACCCCTGAAGCTGCCCGTCACCGGACCCGGAATCGGCACGGGTACGGGTACGGGTACGGGGAGCGGGAAGTCCGGGGCGGGACGTACGGCCACGGCCACGGCCACGACCACGGCCACGACCGTGACTTCGGCAGCCGCCACGACCACGACTACGGCCACAGCCACAGCCACGGCTCCGGCGACGAGCACGGGCACGCCGCCGCCACATACTGGCATCACGCCACACATGAACAAGGGAAACGCCCACCTCCACCCGCACCGCACGGGCCAGCTGCTCGCGGGGGTGGCGTGGGCGGTGTTGTTGCTGGGGCTGTGGTTGTGGGGGCGTGATCTGGCGGACGGGGTGGCCGCGCAGCTCGCCACCACGGGTGATGTGGCCGCGGTCGGCCGTCCGTTGGGGCGTCAGGGGCCCGCGCACGCGCACGCCCCGGTGCCGGGCTCGGCGACCACGGATCCCATGGGGATCACCATCGAAGCGCTCGGTGTACGGGCGGCCGGAATCGCCGCGCAGGATCTCGACGAGAGCGGGCTGCCGGCCCCGCCCCCGCCCGCCTCGCCGGACCCCGTCAGCTGGTACGCCGCAGGGCCGCAGCCGGGCGAGGCGGGCGCTGCGCTGCTGGTGGGCCGGGCCGGCGGCGACCGCGGCTCCGGTGCCGGGCCCCTCACCGCGCGGCGGCTGACCGGGCTCGCGCCGGGGCAGCGGGTGGACGTCCGGCGTGCCGACGGCAGCACCGCGCGCTTCACCGTCGAGGACGTCCAGCTCTACGACCGCGACCGCTTCGACCCGCACCGGGTCCACGCCCCGCACGAGGGGGGCCGCGCCGAACTGCGGCTGATCGTCGAGGACGGCGGTGGCACCGCGTCGGGGCCCGGCGGCGGCCGGGCGAAGGTGGTCGTGGTCGCGGCGTATCTGACGTCCTTCCAGGCAGCGAACGCGGGGCAGGCCCCCGCATCATGACGGACGCGCTGCGTCAAGTCCCTTAGCGAGGACGGTGCAGGGCTCGTCCACAGGCCGACCCGGCCGGGGGGCCGTGTGCCACGATGGGGGCGGCCGGTGTGCTTCAGCCGGTCGTGTTCCGTGCCCGAGGGGGAGTGGATGGACGGCAATCTGCGGCGGACGGCCGGAGCCGGGCCGCCGACGGGTCGCTCCGGTGCGGGCCGGCGGCGTCTCGCGCAACCGGGTGCGGCAGCGGCGGGAGCGATGGCGGTGCTGCTGCTCGCGGGCTGTTCCTCCGACGGCGCCAAGGACGACGGCCTGCCGGCCGAGCCGGGCCAACGCCCCGAGTCCGTCACGCCGTTCTGGGTCAATCCGGACAGCAAGGCGGCCCGCCAGATGTCCGCGTACCGCAAGGACGACAACGCCTCCGACGCCCGCCTGGTCAACAAGATCGCGGCGCAGCCGGTCGCCGAGTGGATAGGCGTCGACGACCCGCGAGGTGAGGCCCGCGGCTTCACCGAGGCGGCCGCCAAGGCCGGCCGTGAGGCGCTGCTGGTCCTCTACAACATCCCGCACCGCGACTGCGGCAGCTACTCCCGGGGCGGCGCCGCCGACGGCAACGCCTACCGGGCGTGGCTGGACGGGGTCCTGGCGGGCATCGGCGACCGCCCCACCACCGTCATCCTGGAGCCCGACGCGCTGCCGCACCTCGCCGACAAGTGCACCCCGCAGAAGTTCCAGGAGGAGCGGTACGCCCTGCTGACGGAGGCGGTCGGCAAGCTCAAGGGGCTTTCGCACACCAAGGTCTATCTGGACGCCGGCAATCCACACTGGATCAAGGACCCGGGCCGGATGGTCGAGCCCCTCAAGCGGGCCGGCATCGACCGGGCCGACGGCTTCGCGCTGAACATCTCCAACTACCAGACCACCGCGGAGAACACGAAGTACGGCAAGCAGCTGTCCGCGATGGTCGGCGGCAAGCGCTTCGTCATCGACACCAGCCGCAACGGCAACGGTCCGGCGCCCGGCGGCGACGACCCGGAGAACTGGTGCAACCCCCCGGGTCGCGCCCTGGGCACTCCACCGACGACCAAGACCGCCGACCCCCTGATCGCCGACTACCTGTGGATCAAGCGCCCGGGAGAGTCGGACGGCACCTGCAAGGGCGGCCCGAAGGCGGGCAGTTGGTGGCCCTCGTACGCACTGGGGCTGGCGCGCGGCGCGAAGTAGCCCGCGAGCGGCAGGAGGCGGGGCGGGACGGGGCGGGACTGCCCCGCCCCGCCGCCTCGCGGGAGACCGCATGCGCCGCCTGCCGGCCCCGGCCCCCGGCCCTCCGTCGCCCGGCTACCCCTGCGCCACCGGCACCTTCACCCACACCGCCTTCGACGGGGTTCCCTTGCCGTCGACCGCGTTCAGCATGTACCACCCGGGCGGCACCAGCGACGGGTCCTTGGGCAGGGTGACCCGTACCCCGTTGCCGTCCGCGGTCGCCTTGAAGTCCACCGCGATCGAGCGCTGTTCGACGTTGGTGACGTGGGTGAAGGACCCGGGGCGCATCAGCCGCATCTTCTTGACGGCGGAGGCGTGCGGGGCGCCGAAGGTCGCGCTGCCGCCGAGCGGGACCGTCGTGGGGCCGCGGTCCGTCAGCTCGGGGCGGGAGCTGCGGTAGAGGTAGGGCGGGGTGTAGAGGTCGATCTGCTGCTGGAAGACGCCCGGCTTGGTGTTGTCCTTGTCCGCGTAGAGGGAGTCGGAGCCGAAGGTCATCACCCGGCCGTCGGGCAGCAGCAGCGCGCCGGAGTGGTAGTTGCGGCCCACCAGCGGGTCGGCCACCTGCCGGGCCGAGTTGCGCGCCGGGTCGTACAGCTCCGCCTTGAGGACGTTGGAGTCGCTGCGCCCGCGGTAGTCGCCGGAGCCGTTGGTGGTCAGCACCGTGTCGTCCGGCATGATCACGCTGCTCGGGTAGCGGGCCTTCGCATACAGCGGCGGCCCGTCCTTGAAGCGCGGCGAGGGGGAGTGCAGATCCACGATCCGGGTCTTGTCGGTGGACTTCGGGTCCTCGCCGACGCCGCCCCCGCCCAGCACCATGTACCGCTGCTGCTGGGCCGGCGGCAGCAGCACCGACATCGACGTCTCCAGGATGTTCGGGTCGCTCATCCCGGGCACCAGCTGGAACTTGTTGGACTTGAGGTCCCAGATGCCGGGCTTGCGGCCGATGTTGTCCGGGCCGTAGCCGGCGTTGGAGCCGGTGTAGAAGATCCGGCCCTTGTCGGTGAGGAAGAGCGCCGGGTAGGTCGGGAAGAAGCGCCGCTTGGGCAGATAGCGCCACTTCTTCGTCTTCGGGTCGTAGACCTCCTGCTTGCCCGGGACGACCTGCCCGATCTCGTCGAGGCCGGAGACCGAGAGCACCTTGCCGTCCTGGAGGGACGTCAGCGTGGGGTACCAGCGGGCCTCGTTCATCGGGCTGACGGGGAGGTAGCGCTCGGCCACCGGGTCGAACTCGAAGGAGTCCTTGATCCCCTGGAAGTCCTTCTTGTCGAAGGACAGCTTCTGCGCGATGCCGTAGAAGTTTCGGGCGTCCGCGCCGTTCAGGCCGTGGATGCGGTAGTTGTCCTGGGAGCCGGTGGAGTGGCTGCGGCCGTCCTTGAGCGCTTCGACATAGACCCGGGCCTCGCTGTGCACCACCGTGACCTTGCCGGTCTTCGGGTCGGTCTTCTTCTTCGCCCGCGGCACCACGACCGGGTCCTTGGAGGCGAAGGTCTTGCCGTTCTGCTTGCCGGTGAAGAGCGTGCCGGCCGGGAACGTCTTGGGGCCGTCCGGGTTCTCGTTGTAGACGATCATGAGGCCGCCGGCCTTCTTCACGTCGCCGTTGAGCTTCTCGTAGCGCTGGGTGCCGCCGGCCACCAGAAGCCTGCCGTCCGGGAGCTGGGTGTGCCCGGAGCAGAAGAGGTCCTTGGGTGTGGGGATGTTCTTGAAGGTGTTCTTCTCCGGGTCCCACAGGACCGTGCGGAACGACTTCGCCCTGAAGTTCGCCGCGTTGTTGCCGGAGCCCGCGACCAGCAGCACCTTCCCCGTGTGCAGCAGGGCCGCGTGGATCGTGTTGATGCGGTACTTCTGCGGGACGTTGACGACGTCCCACTTGCCGTTTGCCGCCTTGTACTCCGGCTTGTTGATCTTGTACTGGTGATACTGCGCCGCGGCGAAGCCGTAGAGGGCCGGCCCGTTCATCCCGGCCAGCGCCACCACCACTGCCGTCGCTATCGTCACTCGGCGGGCGCGACGGCTCGGACGGTACTTCATGTGTGACGTCCCCCAAGGGCGATCTGCATGGTCTGTTCGCTGACGGACGGGCCGGCGGCGCGGTCGTCCGCCCGGTCGGTGGCCGGCCCGTCGCCCTGCTCGTCGGCCCGTTCGCCGGACCGGTCGGCGGTCGCACCGCCGGCCTCATCGGCGCCCCGGTCCCCGGACCGGTCCGTCGCCCGACTCCGGTCCGCCGGCCGCTCCCCGGTCTCCGCCTCCGCGTCCCGTTCCCGGCCGCGGTCCTCCCCCTGGCCGGCGGGCCGCCTGGCATGCGCGGCCACCCGCCGCCCGCCCCCGGCAGGAACACCGACCGCCGCCCCGACAACGGTGTCGGCGAGGCCCGCACCGTTGAGGCCCGTGATGCCGCCGGTGCTCGCGCCCTCCGCGTCACCGGCACCACCGTCGGGGCCCCCGGCCGGCGCGGCCGCCTGCTTCCGCGCCTCCGTACGCAGGGAATGCCGCCAGGCGGCGATCGGCGCCGCGGTGATCAGCATGGCGAGCACGGCCCAGGTGACCATCGCCGGATGGCTGTGGCCCAGGAGGAACGAGGCCACCAGCGAGCCGCCGAAGACGGCCAGGAAGAACAGGTGCACCCGGAAGGTGCCGAACAGGGTGTCCGGGCTGGACGAGTCACCCTTCGGCGTCACCACGAACTTGCTCTTGCGGCGCAGCACGGCGTCGAACAGCGACCGGGCGTAGATCGGCGCCGACAGCGCCGACATCACCATGCCCGCGACACCGCCGGAGCCCTCCGGCTCGTGCGGTGAGACGTTGTGCCGCCGGTTCCAGATGTACAGCCCGATCTGCAGCGCCGAGGCGTTGCCGTACAGCATCATCCACACGGCCGGGTCGATCTCCACCCCCGAGGCCCCGAGCCCCAGGAACAGCGCACAGCTGAGGGCCGCCAGAATCCAGTTCAGGGCGGACATCGGGTAGAAGATGACCATCATCGAGTAGTTGAAGAGCCGGCCCGCGGGCAGGGTGAACGGCGCCTTCCAGAACTGCTTGAGGATCGTCTCGTAGGTGCCGCGCGACCAGCGCAGCTGCTGGGTGAAGAAGTCCGTCCAGGCCGTGGGCCCCTCGCCGACCGCGAGCACGTCCGGGGTGTAGACCGAGCGCCACTTCTTCCCGGTCTGCGGATTGCGGTGCCGGTGCATCTCGAATCCGGTCGCCATGTCCTCGGTGATCGAGTCGTACAGCCCGCCGATCTGCTTGAGCGCGCTGATACGGACGGCGTTGGACGTGCCGACGAACATCGGTGCGCCGTAGCGGTTGCCGGCCCGCTGGACCAGCGCGTGGAAGAGGAACTGCTGCGACTCGGCGGCCTTGGTGACGAAGGTGTCGTAGTTGCCGTACACCTGGGGGCCGATGACGAACCCCACGTCCGGGTCGCGGAAGAAGCCCAGCATCCGCTCCAGGTAGTTGGCCAGCGGGACATGGTCGGTGTCGACGGAGGCGAAGTAGTCGTAGGCGTCGCCGTGCGCCTGCAGCCAGGCGTTGTAATTGCCGTGCTTGGTCTTGGCGCGGTGCGGGCCCTTGGGGAGGTTCCACTCCGGGACGCCCTTACGGGTGAAGTGGTGGACGCCCAGCCGCCGGCAGACCTCCTTGACCTCGGGGTCGTCGCCCTCGTCCAGCAGCCAGACGTGCAGCAGCCCGCGGTGGCGGATCTTGACCGCCGCCTCCAGCGTCTTCGTCACCATGTCCAGCGGTTCCTTGCCGGGCACGAAGGACGTGAGGAAGGCGACGCGGGTGCCGCTCTCGGGGATGACCGGGATGGGGTCGCGGGCGACGAGCGTGGCGTGCGCGTTGGACAGCACGTTCATGCACCGGAAGAGCTCGATCAGCCCGATCGACACCAGCATGACGACGTCCAGCACGGGCAGGAAGTCGTAGGCGGGGTAGTCGCGTTCGGTCCAGTGCTCCGGCTGCATCAGCCAGATGAGCAGCCCGAACGAGACCAGCGGCGCGGCGCCGAGCAGCAGCGCCGCCCGGATGCGGTGCGGTTCGCCGGAGAGCAGCGAGCGGTAGCGGACGGTGTAGGGCTTGTCCGGGTCGGGCTGGGTGAGCGGTCCGGCCAGCCTGCTGTAGTGCTCGTAGTCGTAGCGCGGCAGCGGCTTGCGCGCCATCTGCCGCTGACGGCGGTGGCGTGGCATGCGCAGACGTGTCGTGGCGGAGGAGTCGTACGGCTGCTGTGTCCCGGCGCCCTCAGGCGGCGATGTCATGAATCCATCCCCCCGCGCGCAACGTCGGCTGCGCGCCCGTCTGCTGATGGCCCGGTTCCGCGGAACCCCGCGGTCGATCCGGACGCTCTGAATGTCGGCGACCTGCACCGTCAGACGGTGACGACCAACTTCCGGTTGCGTGTGCAACACCCCCGCGATCCTGCCAAGCGGAGAGTTCCCCGTGTTCACATCACGCCACCCGGCGTACCCCACTGTTCCAACGTCACAGAACCCGGCCACATTTCTGCCGGGTGACCTGCTCAGGTTCCCTAACTGAAGTCATGATGGCAAGAGTCACTCAAGAATATGCGCACAGAATGCGCAATACTGGGCGCGATGTGACGCAGGGCACAGCAATTGCTCCGGGGTTGCCGTCAATTCTCCTGCTGTCGAGGGATATCGGGGCAATGGCCGGGCCCCGTCCCGCTCATGAGCCGGGAACACCTCCGGCGGCCACGGAGGGGTACCCCGTACCCGTAATGCCCGCCTCGCCGATCGACCGTCAGCCGTCGAGAATAGCGCCCCGTCGGACGTTTTCCGGTGCGTCGCGGCATGCGGCGCGGACACTCACGCCCGCGAAAGGACGGCCAGCTCAGGGGGGTTGGAGCACCCTGGGTCCGGCAGATGGTGGCCGTCGGCGGAATTCACCGGCAAAGCGGGTGACGGGCGGATCCATGACGAGTTCGGCCCGTTTGGCGCCTTGGGTGAAGTTACCCTCGCGTACAGCTATTTGGCCGAAGGTATGGGCTGGTTGCAGGGGAATCCCTCCACTCTCGGCCGGTTGGCCAGGGGGCGACGGGAGAACAATCCGGAGTGTCCAATCCGTGGACACCCGCGCGACGATTTCGACGGCTGTCACGAGGGTGCCGGCGCTGCCCGAGCCGGCGGATCCGCGCTCGGTCGGAGCCGCTCCGGGGAAGATCGAAAAAGCCGCGGCGCGACCGAAGCGGCGCCCGCCGAAAGGAAGAGCGCCCCGGCCGCCGCATCCGTATGCGATCAGCGCATTACGTTTTGTAACTGAGCAAATTTCTCCCCGCCGCCCTTCCGGAGGGCGCACAGGGGGCGCCGTCCGGGCCTGGATCATGACGAGCGGGGGAGGGGCGGCACGGAGCGATGTCGCCGATGCCCGGCCGGGCGCCGTGAAGATCACCGACGCCGCTCGACTCCCGCGCCCCGGGGCGCGGGGGCGGCCGGCAGGTCGTCCGTCCGGCCGAGCGCATGACTGAGGCCCCCCGCATGGCGAGGGGCCTCAGTCTTACGTGCGCCGCCAGGGACTCGAACCCCGGACCCGCTGATTAAGAGTCAGCTGCTCTAACCAACTGAGCTAGCGGCGCGCGCTGACCTGGAGAACTTTACACGAACCCGGAGGGTGCTCCGTACCCCCGACCGCCCCGCTCACGCGCCCACCCCCTGTGATCCCCGCCACTCGCCACGCCCTCCGCCCTCGCCCCGCGGGCAGCCGCTTCCCCCGCCCCGGCAGGCGCCCGATCCGCCGCCCCGCAGGCCCCGCCCCGCCCTCGCGCCCACCGCTCGTGCCGCTCCGCCCGTACCTCGCCGGTGGTCCATCGCGCCGCGGTCAAAAGTCCCGTGATCTCGGGACCTTCGACCGCTCGTCCGTCCGTATCGCTCTGTGAGGATCGAGAGCGGGGGCAGATGGGCGGTAGATCATCAGTTGCTCCGTCAACATGCGATATCGCCCGATGGTTGAGAGGCTGTGGCGACCGACAGGACGAAAAACCGCACACGCACGGAGGGGGCGCCGGCCATGGCGTCCGTCACTCCTCCGCCACCTGTTGCAACCCCACCCTCCACAGCTACGTCTGCCAGGACGCGCGCCCCGGACCGGGTCCCCGGGACTCGCCCCTCCGTCGGAAAGGTTGATCGTCGTGGTGTCGACAGCCAAGCGCACCCTTGAGATGCAGCTCCTCCTCGGGCCGGACGAAACAGTTCCGGTGGCCGGCCGGTTCAGCTATCGCAGTGACCGCCCCTACGAGGTCGAGGTCGCCTTCATCAGCCGCGGCCGGACGGTCGCCACCTGGCTGTTCGCCCGTGAACTGCTGCTGGCGGGGCTGTACGACGAGGCGGGTGAGGGGGACGTACGGGTGTGGTCGTTCCGCCGGCCGGGCGAACCGCGCCGGGTGCACATCGAGCTGTCCACCGACGACAGCATCTGTGAGCTGTCGGTGCGGGCGAGCGAGCTGACCGCCTGGCTGGAGCAGACCAGGGCGATCGTCCCGCCCGGCCACGAGGGCCGCTACCTCGACCTGGACACCCACCTGGCCCGGCTGTTCGCGGGGAAGTGCTGATGGGGGACACGACGATCACGACCGGGACCCCGACCGGGGCCGGGTCCATGGGGGTGACTGTGAACGGGACCGCGACTCCGCAGGCGGGGGCGGCCGAGTCCGCCGACTGCGCCATACCCGCCGCGCGGCAGGCCGCGCCACCGGGCCGGACGCAGGGCTGCGGCACCGGCGCGACGGCCGGCGGCGGCACCGAGGCGACCGCCGGCGACCCCGCCGCGGCCACCGCGCACGACCCCCGCGCCCACGGCTTCCTGCCCGAGCGGCCCCCCGTCCGTTCCATGATCGGCACCTGGACCCGGCTGGACGCCATGGCGCGGGCGGCCGCGACCGCACCCGACCGGGAAGCGGCCGTCGCCCTGGTGGAACGGGCCCGCCGGGCCGGTGAGTTGGCCGCCCTGCGGCAGCGCGTCTCCCGGCTCTCGCTGCGCAACGCCGAGGCCGCCGCCATGCGGATCGCGGTGATCGCGGTGTCCTGCGGCTGGTGCGGACTCGACCCGCAGGCGCCCGCCGCGCGAGAGGTCGCCGACGAGGCCTTCCTCGACCTGTGGGCGGCCATCGCGCACCGCATCGACCACGACCAGTTCGTCGCGCTGCCCACCCTCGCGCTCCACAACTGGGCCCCCGAACGCAAGCCGCGCCGCCACATCCCCATCGACCAACTGGCCCGCACCGAGGCCCTGGTGCCGATCGTGCGCTGGGCCCCCGAGGGCCAGCCGCTCAGCCGGCTGGACCGGCTGATGCTGGCCGCCACCCGGCTGGAGGCCCACGGCATCTGGCTCTTCCGGCTCGCCGAGACGCTCGCGGGCCGTTCGCCCGACGACTCCTCCACCCCGACGGCGCTGCGCCGGCTGGTACGCGTCCAGCACGCCCTGCGCGCCCAGCTCCTCGCCGAGGCGGCGGAACTGGCGGCGGCCCCGGCCACCCCGCAGCAGCGCGCCGTGCTCGGCGCGCTCGCCGAGCAGGGCGCCCTGGAGCCGCCGGTCCTCCAGGCGGCCGACGCGGTGCTGGGCATCGGCGGCCGCCGGATGGGCGACGGCCGGCGCCAGCTCCTGCGGCGGCACCTTCCCGCGCAGCACCGGGCCTGGCTCAGTGCGATGGACCGGCACTGCGCACCCGTACGGACCCTCGCCCACCGCGGCGGCCCGGACGCCGCCGTCTACCGCGAGGCCCAGGAATCCCTGATCGCCCTCCGCCGCACCTACACGGCACTGGTCCAGGCGGCCGCCCGCCCCGACACGACGCCGCTCACGGTGGCCGCCTGACTCCTGCCGCCGGGGCGGCCGCCAGGCGAGTGGTGCCGGCCGGCGGCCGGGGCATGGCGGCCTCCGGCGTCCCACCGGGCTCACCGGCCGCCCCACCACACAGCGAAATGGGCGTTCCCGGAGAACCGGAAACGCCCACTCGATACGTGCGCCGCCAGGGACTCGAACCCCGGACCCGCTGATTAAGAGTCAGCTGCTCTAACCAACTGAGCTAGCGGCGCGCGCTGACGAAAGAAATACTACCTGGCCGACAGGGGTGCTCCTGACCATGCCCGCGGGAGCGGAGAGCGGCCGGGTCCGCCGGTGACCGTCCGGGCCGGACAACACCCCTAGATCGCCAGCGACAGCAGCACCGGAGCGGCCCTGCGGTTGAGCGCGTCGGCGGCCTGGCGCAGCCGGTGGGCGTGCTCCAGCGGCATCGACAGGGCCAGGCAGCCGACCGTCGAACCGGCGGTGATCGGCACGGCGGCGCAGACCGTGCCGACGGCGTACTCCTGGAGGTCGAGCACGGGGACCGTGGGCGGCTGGCTGTCGAGCTTGTGGAACAGCACCTTCTCGTTGGTGATCGTCCGGGAGGTGAGCCGGGCGGTCTTGTGGCGGGAGAGGTGGTCCTTGCGGCCGTCGTGGTCGAGCTGGGCGAGCAGGCATTTGCCGACCGCGCTGGCGTGCGCCGTGCGGTGGAATTCGGCCCACTCGTTGACCTTGGGCGCCAGCGGCCCGTCGGCGTAGTGGAGGATCTTCACCTCGCCGTCGATGTACCGGCTGATGTAGACCGCCGCGCCGACCGAGTCGCGCAGCTGGTCGAGGGTGAGCTGCAGCTTGTCGCGCAGCGCCTGGTTGCGTTCGCTGCCCGAGCCCAGGAGCAGCAGCGACTCGCCGACGACATACGCGCCGTCGGTGGTCTGCTCGACATAGCCCTCGCGGCGCAGCATCGACAGCATGTGGGCGAGCTGGCCGGGGGACAGGCCGGTCTCGCGGGCGATCTGCGCATCGGTCACGCCGCCGGCGTGCCGGGAGATCGTTTCGAGTACGCGCAGGGCGTACTGCACCGAATGGAACGGCGCGGTCGGCTCGGGCTTCAGCGCCACGGTCTCCCCCTAGCAGGTCGGTACCGCTTGCGTCGTGACCTCCGCCGGTGGTCGCGGCCGAGAAACGCCCGGCCGCTCCCGCACAACGGGGGCTGCCCTCACGATAGCGGCCAACGGCCTCCGGCGGAGGGGGTCTTGACCGAAAAGAAGCGCGCCCGGGATTTCCGGACCGGGGCGAGAGCCCTTGGCATATGCCAAGGTCACGAGGCCGACGCTCCGGGAGACGCTGGGCCCGAAGGTATCCGGCCACGTCGCGCCGGGGGCGGCCATGGGCGGTGGAGCGTACGGAACAGGCCATCGCCCCGGTCCACACGGGGAGTTGGCGCGCAAGGGTGCCGTCCCGGCCAGTGCACCCGGACGGCCTTTCCGGCCGTCTCCCGGGTGGGAACGACACCGGGTGGTGTGCCCCGGAAAGGGACACACCACCCGAACCCGCCGCCTACGGAACGCCGTTCACAGCACGGCGCTCAGGAACTCCCGGGTGCGCTCCTGCTCCGGCTCGCTGAAGATCTTCTCCGGGGAGCCGGACTCGATGACCCGCCCGGCGTCGAACATCAGGACGTCGTCGGAGATGTCCCGGGCGAAGTTCATCTCATGGGTCACGCACAGCATCGTGATGTCCGTGGTGTGGGCGATGTCCCGCAGCACGTCCAGCACCCCGGCCACCAGCTCCGGATCGAGCGCCGAGGTCACCTCGTCCAGCAGCAGCACCTGCGGGCGCATCGCCAGGGCCCGGGCGATGGCGACCCGCTGCTGCTGGCCGCCGGAGAGCTGGGTGGGGTACTTGTCGAGGTGCTCGGTCAGGCCCACCAGTTCGAGGAGGTCGCGGGCCCGCTCCTCGGCGGCGTCCTTGCTCATGCCCAGGACGTGCACCGGCGCCTCGGTGATGTTCCGCAGCACCTTCATGTTGGGGAAGAGGTTGAACTGCTGGAAGACCATGCCGATCTTCTTGCGGATCTCGCGGGTGTGCTTCTCCCCGGCCGGGACGAGCTTGCCGCCCTTCTCCTCGTGCGTCAGATACTCGCCGCCGACGCTGATCGTGCCCTCGTCCGGCGTCAGCAGCGTCATCAGCAGCCGCAGGATCGTGGTCTTGCCGGAGCCGGACGGGCCGATGAGGGTGACGTGCTTGCCCGAGGAGACCGTGAAGTCCAGGGAGTCCAGGACGGTGTGGGTGCCGAACCGCTTGGTGACCTTGTCGAAGCGGATCAGCTCGCTGCCCGCCGCGGACCGCGCCGGGGCGGCCGGCTCGTCGGTGTGATCCTTCGGGTCTTCGGTGTGATCCTTCGGGGGATTGCTGTCAGCGGACAAGGCGACGCTCCAGGGCTCGCAGGAGGAGGGAGGTGGGGTAGGAGATGACCACGAACAGGACGCCGACGACGGTGATCGGCTCCAGGTAGTCGAAGGTGGTCGCGCTGATGCTGTTCGCCTGGAAGAGCATGTCGGCGACGGTGATGCCGGCCAGCAGCGGCGTGTCCTTGAACATCGCGATGACGTAGTTGCCCAGCGCGGGCACCACCCGGCGGAACGCCTGCGGCAGGATCACCGCGATCCAGGTGCGCCGGCGCGGCAGGCTCAGCGCCGTCGCGGCCTCCCACTGGCCGGGCGGGACGCCGTCGATGCCGGCGCGGTAGACCTCGGAGGTGTACGTCGAGTAGTGCAGGCCCAGGCCGATGACGCCGGTGGTCAGCGGCGCGAAGGTCAGTCCCCAGCCGGGCAGGACGAAGAACAGGAAGAACAGCTGCACCAGCAGCGGGGTGTTGCGGACGAATTCGACGAAGACGCTCACCGGCCAGGTCACCCACCGGCTCGGCGCGCGCAGCGCCAGCGCCCAGACCAGGCCCAGCGCGAACGAGACCAGCGAGCCGTAGACCGTCGCCTGGACGGTGATCCACAGCCCTCTGAGGATGTCGGGCATGATCTCGCCGACATAGCTCCACGACCAGTTGTTCACGGCTTTCCTCCGGTGGCCAGCGCCTCGGGGCCCTGCTGTTCGACGGGCAGCTTGCGGGAGAACCAGCCCTCGCCCCTGGGGACCGCCCGGCCGATCGAGGCCTTGGCGCGGCGCTCCAGGACCCGCATGATCCGGGTCAGGACGAACGCGACCACGAAGTAGAGGACGAGGATGATGCCGTAGATCTGGGCGCTCTGGCCGGTCGACAGCCGGGCCAGCTTGGCCTGGAAGGTGAGTTCGCCGATGGACAGCAGCGAGGCCAGCGCGGTGCCCTTGAGCAGCTCGATCAGCAGGTTGTTGAACGGCGGCATCATCTCGGGGACGGCCTGCGGCAGGATCACCTTGGTCAGCCGCTGCCAGGGCGTGAAGCTCAGCGCGACGGCCGCCTCACGCTGGGCGGGGGCCACCGCCTGGACGGCGCCGCGGACGATCTCGGAGCCGTAGGCGCCGTACGACAGGCCCAGGGCCAGGGTGCCCGCCCAGATGCCGACCAGCTGCCAGCCCAGCAGCGGCAGCGCGAAGAACAGCCAGAACATCAGCACCAGTGCCGAGGTACCGCGGAAGAACTCCACGTAGACACCGGACAGGAAGCGGACGATCCAGAAGCGTGAGGTGCGGGCCAGGCCGATGCCGAAGGCCACGGCCGCGGCCAGGGCGGCGCTGTAGACCATCAGCTGGATGGTGATCCACAGCCCCGCGAAGAAGAGTTCCCACAGCGCGCCGGTCACTTCTTACAGAGCTCCTTCGCCGTGAGGTCGGTCTGGAACTCCTTGGTGAAGCCGTAGGGCCGGGCGATGCGCAGGAGTTCACCGCTCTTCTTCATCTTGTGCAGTTCGCGGTTGAAGGCGTCGCGCAGCTTGGTCTCGCCGATGCGGAAGCCGTAGCCGCCGCCGTCGCGCTGGGGCTTGCCGTCGACCTCCGGCGTGAACGGCGCGGTCATCGAGACCTTGGGATGGGCGCCGGTCTTCAGCGCCTCGATCATGGTCAGCGCGGTGCCGGCGAAGACGTCGATACGGCCGGCCTCCAGGGCCTCCATGCCGGCGATCTGGTCGCCGTAGGTCTGGATCGAACTCTTCTTGACGCCGTTGCCGACCGCGTAGTCGATCTCGGCGTAGCCGATACCGGAACCCATCCGGTAATTCCCCTTGGCGATGTCCGCATAGGAGCGGATATTTTTCGGGTTGCCCTTGAGCACGAGGAAGGCGTCCTTGCTCTCGTAATCCGGGTCGGAGAAGAGGACGGCCGCACAGCGGGCCTTGTTGATGAACATGCCCGCGACGATCACGTCGTACTGGAAGGAATGCAGTCCCGGCACCAATGCGCCGAATTCGACCGGTACCGGCTCGAAGTTCTTGACGCCCAGCCGCCGGAAGATCGTCTTGGCGACCGCGGGGGCCTCTCCGGTCAATTCGCCCTTGCTATTGATGGACGCATAAGGCGGTTCGCTGGCGATTCCCATGCGGACGGTGCCCTTTTTTCGCAGATCCTCAAGTTGGTGTCCGCCGCCGGTCGCCCCGGAGACATCGACCCGCGAGCAGCCCGTGCCCGCTGCCGTCACACCCGCCGCGCCGAGCGCCGCCACCCCCGCGAGCAGCGTCCGCCGCCGGATGCCACCGGCCAATTTTCTATTGATCATTCTGTTCTCCTGTGGTGGAGCCATGGGCGCGCGACTACCCGGACGCCCGGCATGTATGCCGATCGTTTCCGGCCCTTGATACAAGCGACTCGGAGTTGTTCCGTACGCCGGTATTGCCCACCTACGATCGGGGCATGACCGATCGCTTCATCGAAGTCTCCCTGGACAAGCGCGGCGTGAGCTGCACGGCCAAGTTGCTCGACGACCGCGCGCCGATCACCTGCAATGCCGTGTGGGACGCACTCCCGCTCGGCGGCGACGTCTATCACGCCAAATACGCCCGCAACGAGATCTACACCCTGCTCGCGCCGTTCGCTCCGGAGGAGCCGCCGCTGGAGAATCCGACGATCACCCCGATCCCCGGCGATCTGTGCTACTTCACGTTCTCCGACACACAACTGGGGACGAAGTCCTACGGTTACGAGAGCCGGGCGGCGCACCAGGGCCGCGCCACCGTCGTCGACCTCGCGCTGTTCTACGAGCGCAACAACCTGCTGATCAACGGTGACGCGGGCTGGGTGCCGGGCATCGTGTGGGGCAGCGTCGTCGACGGCCTGGACCGGATGGCCGACGCGTGTCAGGACCTGTGGCGGGCCGGGGCGCTGGGGGAGTCCCTCAGCTTCCGGCGGGCGTAGGCGGCGCGGGGATCCGCGCGGTCCCCGCCTCGTGGAGGGCATGCGCGGCGCGCAGCACCAGCGCGTCCGCGTGCCGCGCACCGACCAGCTGGACGCCGATCGGCATCCCGTCGCCGTCCACCCCGCACGGCAGCGTCGCGGCCGGCTGCTGGGTGAGGTTGAAGGGATAGGTGAACGGCGTCCAGCCGGTCCAGCGGGTGTGGCCCGACCCGGCCGGCACCTCGGCGCCCGCCTCGAAGGCGGTGATCGGCTCCGTCGGCGTCACCAGCAGGTCGTAGGCGCTGTGGAAGCGGCCCATCGCCTGACCGAGCGCCATCCGCGTGTCGACCGCCGCCAGATAGTCCAGCGCGCTGTAGCGGGCACCCTGCGCGCAGATCTCCTGCAGCCCCGGGTCGAGCAGCGCCCGGTCCGCCTCGCCGAGGTGTTGCACCACCCGGGCCGCGCCGCTGAACCACAGCGTGTGGAAGGCCTCCACGGGGTCCGCGATGCCCGGGTCGATCTCCTCGACCGACGCACCGAGCCCGGCCAGGGTCTCGACCGCCCCGCGCACCGCCGCGGCGACCTCGGGGGCGACCGGGACGTCCCAGCCGAGCGACGGGCTGTAGGCCACCCGCAGTCCGGAGACCGGGCCGGCCAGCTCCGAGCGGAACGAGCCGGCCGGCGGAGCGAGCTGGGACCAGTCACGCCAGTCCGGCCGGCAGATCACGTCCATCATCAGCGCCGCGTCCGCCGCGTCCCGCGTCATCGGCCCGACGTGCGCCAGCGTCCCGAACGGGCTCGCCGGATACAGCGGCACCCGCCCGTAGGTCGCCTTGAGCGCGAAGATCCCGCAGAACGACGCGGGGATGCGCACCGAGCCGCCGCCGTCCGTGCCCAGGCTCAGCGGGCCCGCGCCCAGCGCCACCGCCGCCGCGCCGCCGCCGCTGGAGCCGCCCGCGGTGCGCCCCGGATCGTAGGGGTTGCCCGTCACCCCGTGCCGAGGGCTGTCGGTGACGCCCTTCCAGCCGAACTCCGGGGTGGTGGTCTTGCCGACGAACACCGCGCCGGACTCCCGCAGCCGGGCGACCGACGGGGCGTCCTCCTCCCACGGGCCCTCGGACCGCACCGTGCGCGAGCCGCGCAGCGTCGGGGCGCCCCGGGTCAGCAGCAGGTCCTTGACGGTGACCGGGACCCCGTCCACCGGGCCGGCCGGGGCGCCGGCCCGCCAGCGCTCCTCCGATTCCTTGGCGCCGGACAGCGCCTCGTCCGCGTCGATCCGGGTGAAGCAGTTCGTCACCGCCCCGGCGGCCTCGGCGCGCTCCAGCACCGCCCGGGTCACCTCGACGGGGGAGAACTCGCCGGCCGCGTACCCGGCGGTGAGCCGGGCGGCGGTGAGGTCGGCGAGGTGGGTCGGTTCGGTGGTCATGCGTCCTCCGAGCGTCGGCCGCCCCCGGGCGGGGCGGCGGTGGGGGAGCGGGGCTGCCGCGCCGCGACCCGGCAGCCGGCCCCGTCACGTGACCGGTACGTACCCGAGCCGTTTGTCGACGAGGTTGTCCAGCGGCTCGCCCGCCGACCACCGGTCGAAGTTGTCCTGGAACTGCTCGGCGAGCGCGTCCCGCCAGCCCAGGGTGTCGCCGCTCATGTGGGGCGAGACGATCAGGTGCGGCACGTCCCACAGCGGGCTGTCCGCGGTGAGCGGCTCCTGCGCGAAGACGTCCAGGGCGGCCGCCGCGATCCGCCGGTCGCGCAGCGCCGCGACCAGGTCCGGCTCGACGACCGTCGGCCCGCGCCCGACGTTGAGGAAGCGGGCCCGAGGGGGCATCCGGTCGAAGGCCGTCTTGTCGAACAGCCCGCGGGTGGCGTCGGTCAGCGGCGCCGCGCAGATCACCCAATCCGCGTCGGCCAGCAGCCCGTTCAGCGCCTCGCTCGGGTGCACCAGGCCGAAGCGCGGATCGTCCCTGCGCTCCCGGCGCCCGACCAGATCGACCTTGACACCCAGTGCCAGCAGGGTGCTGCCGATGGCCCGGCCGATCGGCCCGGAGCCCACGACGACGGCCCGGCTCCCGGCCACCCGCAGCGTCTCGCGGTGCCGCCAGCGCCGCTGCCGCTGCAGCTCCCACGTGCCGTGGAAGTCCTTCGCCATGGCGATCACCAGCCCGGCGACGTACTCGGCGATCGGCTGCTCGAAGACGCCCCGGGCATTGGTCACCAGGGTGTCGTCCGCGACCAGCGCCGGGCACAGCAGTTGATCCACTCCCGCGCTGGCGGTGTGCACCCACCGCGGTGTGGGGCCGTGTTCCGGCCAGGCTCTGCGGATGGCGTCGGAGGTGAAATCCCAGGCCAACAAGATGTCGGCGGAGGGGAGTCGGCCGGCGAGCGACTCCTCGTCGGTGAAGATCACCCGCGCCCGGCCGGTGAGCCGGTCGAGCTTCGGCGGCGGGTCGGATCCGAGGACGAGGACGGTGCTTTCGGACATAGCCAGAAACCGTTCTGAAACGTGAGCCCCGCTTCAAGAAAGGGGGCGCCGACAGATGCCTGAGATGCGAGGATTGACCACGCTAGGAAGTCGTATCTACCGTGTCAACAACGGCTCTGTCCCGACGTCCCGGCTTGATCCGGCTGCACCTCCTCCTCGGCCACTGGCCTGGCCATCCCAGCCCTTCGCTTTGTTCTAGGGGCCCTTCATGGACGTCTCTTTTCTGGGTGGCCCACAGCCGCAGCTCGGTGTGGGTGTCGTCGCTCCCTTCGACTTCGCTCTCGACCGGGAGCTGTGGCGATGGGTACCCGACGACGTGTCTCTCCACCTCACCCGCACACCCTTCGTGCCGGTCGAGGTCAGCCTCGACCTGGCCCGGCTGGTCAGCGAACACGAAACCCTGGACGCCGCCGTCCAGGCACTGTGCGCGGTGTCACCGCAGGTCATCTCCTATGCCTGTACCTCCGGCAGCTTCGTCGGCGGGATGGCGGGCGAGCGGGCCATGTGCGCCGCCATGGTCCAGGCGGGGGAGGTTCCCGCCCTCACGACCTCGGGCGCGCTGATCGAAGCGGTGCGCGAGATCGGCGCCCGGCGCGTCGCCGTCGTCACGCCGTACACGAAATCGGTCACCGACTCACTGGAGGACTATCTCGGCGAGGCCGGCATCACGGTCACCGGCCGCGCCTATCTCGGGCTGACCCGGCACATCTGGAAGGTGCCCTACCGGGACGTCGTCGACATGGCCCGCGCGGCCGTGGTCGGTGACACCGACGCCCTGTTCATCAGCTGCACCAACCTGCCGACCTACGACGTCATCCCGCAGCTGGAGGCCGAGCTGCGGATGCCGGTGCTGTCGGCGAACCAGGTCACGATGTGGGCCGCGCTGCGCGCCATCGGCGCCGAGGCGGTGGGCCCCTACCAGGCGCTGCTCGATCCGGTGGCGCGGCGCGGTCCGGCCGCGATGACCGGATCGGGACCGGTGGACCACGGACCGCGGGCGACCCCCGAGGCCGCCTTCGCCGGGTCCCCCGCGCCGCCGGAGGGGGAGGTGGCCGACGGCCTCGATCCGCCGCCCTCCCCGTCCGAGGATGCCGGCGGTCCGCCCCCGGCCTGAGACCGGTCCGGATCCGTCCGGACCGGCCCCGGAAGCTGCCGGCGCGGTTCCGCCCGCCGGCAGCGCCCCGTCCCGCACCGCTCCACCGCTCCACCCGTGAACGCACCCACGAACGCCCCTGCACCCGCAGCCGTACACGCAAGGGAGACCTGCATGGCATCGGTCGGCTTCCTCTACCCCGGACACTCCGCGGAGGACGACTTCCCCCGGCTCGAAGCGCTCCTGGGCGGCACGGTCCGCCTGCCGCTGGTCCACACCGACATCGGCGAGGACGCCCACCGGGTCGACGCGCTGCTGGAGATGGGCTCCGCCGCGCGGCTGGCCGCCGGCGTCGACGAGCTCAAGGAGCGCGGCGCCGAGGCCGTCGTCTGGGCCTGTACCAGCGCCAGCTTCGTCTTCGGCTGGGACGGCGCCCACGAACAGGTCCGGGAGTTGTCCGTCACCGCCGGCCTGCCCGCCTCCAGTACGTCCTTCGCCTTCGCCCACGCCGTCCGGGCGCTCGGGGCCCGGCGGGTCGCGATCGCGGCCACCTACCCCGACGACGTCGCCGAGCGCTTCCACGCGTTCTTGAAGTCGGCCGGGACGGAGGTGGTCTCGACCCGCGCCAGCGGCATCATCACCGCCGCCGAGGTGGGCACCTGGGGCCGCGAGGAGGTGCTGGCGCTGGCCCGGGCCGGCGACCATCCCGACGCCGAGGTGGTGCTGCTGCCGGACACCGCGCTGCACACCGCCGAGCACCTGCCGGCCCTGGAGGCGGAGCTGCGCAAGCCGGTGCTGACCGCGAACCAGGTCACGGCCTGGGAGGGGCTGCGGCTGCTCGACCGCACCCTTGCCTGCCCGGTGCTCGGCACCCTCTTCTCGCGGACGGCGCAGATCTGACCCCGGGCGGCCGGCCGGCGCCGCCCGCGCGCCGGCCGGCCGCCGGCATCTGACCCGGGAATAAGCGGAGATCCTCTCCGGTTGTCGCTGCGGCAGACCGGCGACGCGAGGAGGAACCGCACCGTGAGCGGCGAAGAGAACATGACCCGGGGCAGTGGCGAGACGCTCCCCGACGGCGGCGACGGGATCCGGGGCACCGCCCTGGGCCGTGCCCCCGTCCCGCTGTCGGTGCTCGACCTGGTGACGGTCGGCGCCGGCCAGACCGCGTCCGGCGCGGTGCGCACCGCCGTGGAGCTGGCCCGCACGGCCGAGCGCCGCGGCTTCCACCGCTACTGGGTCGCCGAGCACCACTCCATGCCCGGCGTGGCGTCCTCCTCGCCCGCGGTGCTGCTCGCCCATCTCGCCGCCCACACCGGACGCATCCGGCTCGGCTCGGGCGGCGTGATGCTGCCCAACCACGCCCCGCTGGTCATCGCCGAACAGTTCGGCACCCTGGAGGCGATGGCCCCCGGCCGGATCGACCTGGGGCTGGGCCGCGCGCCGGGCACCGACGGCGCCACCGCCGCCGCGCTGCGCCGCACCGAGCGCCTGCGCGAGGGAGCGGAGGACTTCCCGCAGCAGCTCGCCGAGTTGACCCGCTTCCTCGACGACTCCTTCCCGGACGGCCACCGCTACGCCGCGATCCACGCGGTCCCCGGCCCGGTCCAGGCCACCTCGCCCGGCGGGGTGCAGTCCGCGCACCGGCCGCCCCTGTGGCTGCTGGGCTCGTCCGGTTTCAGTGCTCAGCTCGCCGGCTCGCTCGGCCTGCCGTTCGCCTTCGCGCACCACTTCTCCGCCGCCAACACCCTCCCCGCGCTGGACCTCTACCGCGCCTCGTTCCGCCCCTCCGAGACGCTCGCCGAGCCGTACGCGCTGATCGGGGTCGCGGCGCTGGCCGCCGAGGAGGAGGGCGAGGCCCGCCGCCAGGTGCGGACCGGCGCGCTGTCGATGCTCCGGCTCCGCACCGGCCGTCCCGGTCTGATCCCCACCCCGGAGGAGGCCGCCGCCCACCCCTTCGACGAGACCGAGCGCCACTTCGTCGACAGCTGGCTCGGCAACGTCGTCCACGGCACCCCGGACGAGGTCCGCCAGGGCCTGGACGAGCTGGCCGGGCGCACCGGTGCCGACGAGCTGATGATCACCGCCAACGCGCACGGCGGCGCGGCCCGGCTGCGCTCCTACGAGCTGATCGCGGACGCGTACGGGCTGCCGGGCGAGGGCTGAGGAACCGCTCCCGCGGACCCGACGCCGCCCTCGTCCGCGCCCGCGGACGGGGGCGCTCAGATCCCCGGGAGCCCTCCGGCGGCCAGCAGCGCCGCCACCCGGTCCGGCGCCACCGGCCGGGAGTAGAGCCAGCCCTGGCCGGTGTCGCAGCCGATCCGGCGGAGCCGCTCGGCCTGCTCGGCGCTCTCCACGCACTCGGCGGTGACCGTGAGGCCGAGCCGGTGCGCCAGCGCCACCAGCGCCTCGACGATCATCTCGTCCGCGGGGTTGGGGTGCTCCTGCGAGCGGAAGCCGCGGACGAAGGACCCGTCCAGCTTCAGCACGGACACCGGCAGGCGGCTGAGGTAGGCGAGGTTGGAGTAGCCGGTGCCGAAGTCGTCGATGGCGATCCGCACGCCCATGTCGCTCAGCGCCTGGAGGGCCTGCAGCGGCCGGCCGGCCGAGCCCATCACCGCCGACTCGGTCAGCTCCAGCTGGAGCAGCCGCGGCGGCAGCCCCGTCTCGGCGAGGATCCCGGCGACATCGGCGACCAGGTCGGAGTCCCAGACCTGACGGACGGCCACATTGACGCTGACGAACAGCGGCCGGCCCGGGTGCGCCAGCTGCCAGGCACGCGCCTGGTGGCAGGCGCGCTCCAGGACCCAGCGGCCCAGCTCCACGATCGCGCCGTTCTCCTCCGCCAGCGCGATGAACCGATTCGGCGACAGCGTCCCGAACTGCGGGTGCCGCCAGCGCACCAGCGCCTCGACGCCCTGCGCCCGCCCGTCGCCCAGCCCGACCAGCGGCTGGTACTCCAGGGTGAATTCGCCGCGGTCGACGGCCGGCCGCAGGGTGCTGGAGAGCGCCTGCCGGGTCATCCGGTGGGCGTTGCGCTCCGGGTCGAAGAGCGTCCAGCGGGCCTTGCCGTCCTCCTTCGCCCAATACAGCGTGGTGTCCGCGGCCTGCATCAGACCGGTCGCGGTGGTGCCGCCGGCGGCCCGCTCCACGACGCCGATGCTCGCCGAGACCGACAGCCGCTGCCCGGCCAGATCGAACGGGCGCTGCAGCGCGTCCAGGACGTTCTGGGCGAGTTCGGCCAGCTGTTCGGTGCCGGTGGAGTCTTCCACCAAAAGAGCGAACTCGTCACCGCCGAGCCGGGCCACCAGATGCCCCGCGTGCTCGGGCCCGCGGTCCTCGGCGCTCTCCGCACAGCGCGTCAGCCGCTGCGCCACCGCGCTCAGCAGCCGGTCGCCGACGCGGTGCCCGAGGGTGTCGTTGACGGCCTTGAAGCCGTCCAGGTCGAGGTAGCACAGCCCGATCCGGCCGGTCCCGGCCGGTGCGAACGAGGCGGACTCCAGCGCGGTGGAGAGCCGCTCGAAGAACAGCGCCCGGTTGGGCAGCCGGGTCACCGGGTCGTGCATCTGGAGATGCCGCAGCCGGGCCAGCAGGTCGTGCCGGTCGCTGATGTCCGCCACCGTCAGCAGCATCCGCTCCTCGCCGCTGAGCGGCTCCGGGGTGAGCGGCTCGACGGTCACCTCCACCCAGACGGAGTGCCCGTCGGGGTGTTTGAGCCGGCGGGTGCAGCGCAGCCGGTCGCTGCGCCCGCACAGCACCTCGCGGTAGGCGGTCCACACCCGGGGGTCGGCGCCCAGGTCGGTGTGGTCGGCCGCGGTGGTGGCGACCAGCTCCCCGGGATCGGCGCCGACCAGCTCGCCGAAGGCGGGGTTGGCGGCGAGGACCAGGCCGTCGCGGTTGAGGACGGCCATCGCCAGCCGGCCCGCGTAGAAGGCCGCGCGGTAGTCGCCGAGGGAGGCCCCGGCGTCGTCGCGGCGGCCGGCGGGGGCGTGCCGGGTTTCGGCGGATTCTTTGGTCGTACCATTACGCTCCGTCACTGAGGGGAGCGTCGCCCCGGGCGTGCGGCCCGGGCTGTCGGGGTGTCCGCTCACTGCTCGCTCCCGCATGGCGCTTGTCTCGTGATGGAGGGGTGATCTCGCGCTGGAAAGTGTGGCGATCATAGAGGCTGGCGCGACGGCCGATCCAGCGACGCAACCGGGATCCTCCACCCGCGTGACGGAACTTCAGCCATTTCTGTCCGTCTGTGTTCGCGTCGAATGCCCGGTTGGTCGTTTGTGACTTTCCGTTACGCGTCAGCCAAGACGCGCCCGTCACCCGTCCAGGTCTTCAAAACGGGACGAATAGCATTAAATCGCCACAGGGTAGATGAGGTCTCCGAATCCATCCCTGGAGGTATATGTGCCGCGCGCCCGGACACCCGACGGGGGAGCGGGCCGCCGTCTGCGGCGCGTCGCGGCCGTCGTCACGTCCCTGAGCGCTCTGATCGCGACCTCCATCGTCGCCGGCCCCGCCACCGCCTCCGAGGCCGCGCTCCCGTGCGCCCTGGGACGCACCGACGCGCACCACTCCGAGGGCGTCGACAGCTGGGACGGGGACTACCCGCGCCCGAACCGCCGGCTCGACGCCGTCATGATCTTCCTGTCCTTCCCGGACGCCCGGCCCGGCAGCACCCCGCAGGAGCTGTCCCACGACTACTTCCCGGCCACCTCCGGCTTCTTCGCCCGCGCCTCGTACGGCAGGTTCCGGCTGCGGCCGCACATCCACCGCTCCTGGGTGCGGATGCCGCGCCCGTCCGCCTCGTACGGGATACGGCGTGACTGGGACGCCGGCCGCCGCTCGGCCTATCTGCGCGACGCGGTCGCCGCCGCCGACCCGTCCGTGGACTTCAGCCGCTACGACGTGGTGTATTTCGTCGCCGACCCGGACGCCCCCGGCGTCGACTCGGACGCCACCAAGGTCGTCAACCTCGACCGGCCGATGCACGCCGACGACCGCGATCTGCGCCGGTTCGTCACCGTCTTCGAGCAGAGCCCGCCGGACCGCAACGTCCTCGCCCACGAGACCGGCCACGTCTTCGACCTGCCGGACCTCTACCACCGGCCGGAGGGCGGCAAGGGTGACTGGGACACCTATGTCGGCGACTGGGACCTCATGGGCAGCCAGTTCGGCCTGGCGCCCGACCCCTTCGCCTGGCACAAGTGGCGGCTCGGCTGGATCACCGACCGGCAGGTCGACTGCGTCGATCTGACCGGCCCGGCCATGCACTCGCTGCGCACGCTGTCCGCCCCCGGGGAGGCCGGAGGCCGGCGCCGGCCCCGGTTGCTGGTGGTGCGCACGGGGCTCGACAGCGCCCTCGCCATCGAGGCACGCGGTGCCCAGGGCAACGACCGGGCGCTGTGCACCGAGGGCGTGCTGGCCTACCGCGTGCACAGCGACACCGCCTCCGGCTCGGGGCCCGTGCAGGTCCTCGACGGCCACCCGGGCACCTCGGCCTGCTGGGGCACCTCGGTCTATCCGCCGCTCGCGGACGCGCCGCTGGGGGTGGGGGAGAGCATGGACGACGCGCGGGACGGCCTGCGCATCCAGGTCGAGGGCCGGAACACCGACGGGGACTGGTCGGTCAAGGTCAGCCGCCGCTGACGGCCCGCCCGGCGCGTGCACGACGAAGGCCCCCACCGAGGTGAGGGCCTTCGTTTGTCTGTGCGCCGCCAGGGACTCGAACCCCGGACCCGCTGATTAAGAGTCAGCTGCTCTAACCAACTGAGCTAGCGGCGCCTGCTGACGGGAAAACATTAGCATCCTGCCCGGGGAGGGCAAAAATCGGTTTGTCTCAGCCCCCGGTGAGCGCCGAAACGCGGGGCTGAGCTGCGACGTCACGCTCCTGTCCGGCCATCGAGCGGGCGGCCCGGACGCACGCCCACAGCAGGACGTCCGGCCCCGGCAGCCAGGGGTGGCGGACATCCGGTGCCACCAGCCAGCGGGAGGCGGCCGGGCCGGACGGGTCCTCGGCGGCGGCCGCGGCGGTGCCGAGGCCGGGGTGCAGCGGCGGGACGGTCACCGCGTCGCCGCTGCCGTGGCACAGCAGCGGGGGGACGGCGGCGGCCCACTCCTCCCAGACCAGCAGCGCGGGCAGCCGCTGGGCCGCGCCCGGGGCGGCGAACAGCAGGATCCGGCCGCGGTGCGCTGCCACCGGCCCCGAGCCGGGGCCGGCGGACCATAAGTGGTCGACCATCCGCCGCCCGAAGAGCGCGGGGGCGTTGATGACGTCGAAGGCGGTGCCGCACGGCAGCACGCTCGGGGCGGACGGCCGGGCGGCCCACGCCGCGTGGGCCGCGTCCGGATCGGGTCCGGCCGAGGCGAGCCAGTCGGCGCCGGCGAGCGTGACATAGGCCGAGGTGGGAAAGGCCAGGGTGCGGGGGGTGTCGGGCAGCCAGTCGCTCATGGGGACAGGTCTACCCAGTCGGCGCACGAGGTCTTCGCGGATTCGGGGAAATCGGGGCGGGGTGGGGCGGGAGCCGGTATCTTGCGCTCCTCGCATATGCCAGCGGCTCATGATCACGGACCATGGGCCAGGGGAGACGCCCGGGGCGGGCGGTGCCCCCGGGAGCGGCCGGGGGCGGGGCGCGGTCGTGGCGGTCAGTCCGACTCGCCGGGCAGCGCGCTGCTGCTGCGCATCAGGCTGCGGCCGAACTCGATCATCTTCTGCGCGTAGTCCTCGGTCCACTCCGCCCGCTCGGCGAGGGTGGCGAGCGGCATCCGGTCGAACCGGCTGGGGTCGGCCAACTGGGCCGCGGCCAGCGCCTGGAACTCCGTGGCGCGGTCGGCCGCGGCGCGGAAGGCGAGGGTCAGCTCCGTGGCGCGGCTGAGCAGCTCGTGCGGGTCCTCCATCGACTCCAGGTCGAAGAAGTGCTCGGGGTCGGCGGTGGCCTCGGGCGGCTCGAAGAGCAGCTGCGCGGGCTTCATCCGCCGTGGTCCGGGTGCCGCACCACGCGGGTCGGGAGCCGGTTGCGGCTCGGACATGTACCTACCTCCAGATCGTGTGCCGCATTCCATTGTCCCGCCCCGCGCAAGTACGCCCCGCCCGGGACCGTCCACTCCGCCCGCGCGGACCCGCCCGCGGCGGCGGGAGAGCGGGCCGGACACCTACGGACGCCACACCACGCGGTGTTCCGCCAGGTGGGCGAGGACGGTGTGGTGGGCCTCCCAGCCGTCCGGGAACGTGACCGCGACGCCGAGGCGGACCGGTTCGGTCGAGGGGTGTTCGTCGAGCAGGTCGGCGACGCCCGCGCGGCAGACCACGATGCAGGCATGGCGGTGGCGGGAGGCCAGGACGCACAGCCGGCCGGTCTCCAGATGGAAGGCGGTGGCGTCGGGGCGGCCGGAGAGCGGGTGCAGCACGACCGTGACCTCGAACTCCCGGCCCTGGAGGCGGTTGGCGGTGTCCACCGCGACGCCGGTGACCCCCAGCTCGGCGAGCGCGGCCCGGACGGCCGCCGCCTGGTCGCGGTGGGCCGTGCCGACCGCGATCCCACCGGCCGTCAGGCGCGCCGGGGCCGGGGCCTGGGTCGCGTCCGGCCCGGCCTCGCCGGTCGTGGCGCCGCCGCGGTCGAGGAGCCGGCGCACGACCCGGGCCACCGCGCGCACCGCCTCGGGGTCGGTGCGCGGGGTGTGGCGGGCGGGGAGCTCCAGCAGGCCCCAGCCGGACTCGGCGGCCTCGTCCAGCACGCGGTCCACGCCCGAGCCGTCGCCCGGCACCCCGAACGCCAGCCGGCGGTCGCCGTGGCCGGTGCCGCTGCGGAAGGGGGTGTACGGATAGAACGCGTGGGAGACCAGCGGCGCGGCCGAGGCGGGCAGCCGCCAGGAGACCGGCAGCCGGTGCTGCGGCAGCCCGGGGTTGTGTGCCAGGAGCGTGGCCACCGCGCTCGACGACGGGTCGTAGGCCAGCCCCGCCCACTGCTCGGCGCCGACCACGCTGAAGGGGTCCAGCTGGCCCGGATCGCCGACGAATAGCGCCCGTTCGAAGAGCCCGGCGACGCTCAGCAGCGCGTCGGAGCGCATCTGGTAGGCCTCGTCCACGATGGCGTGCCGCCAGGGCTCGTCGACCTTGGTGTGGGCCCATTTCGCGGCCGTGGAGACCACGATGTCCCTCCCGGCCAGATCGGCGACCCTGGCGGACGTACGGACCGCGGGAAGCGTGGACAGCGCCGGGTCGAAGGAGCCCGGCTCGCTGCTGTGCAGCCGGCCCACCGGCAGCTGCGGGTCCTTCCCGGCGAGCCGCAGCACCAGGTCGTCGACCTGTGCGTTGGTCTGCGCGACCACCATCAGCGGGCGCCCGGCGGCGGCGAGTTCGCGGGCCGCGCGGACCACGAGGGTGGACTTGCCGGCGCCGGGCGGGGAGTCCACGACCACTCCGCGCGCGGTGCCGTGCAGGGTGTCGTGCAGGATCCGGTCGGTCGCCTCGGCGGCCGCGGCGGCGGGGTCGAAGGGCCGGCCGGGGCCGGGGCGGTGAGCCTGAACGGCCGTCATGCGGCGGTCCTCTCCGGGGCGGTCGCGGGCCGTGGGCGGGTCGGCCGCGGGCGGGTCACAGGAAGTCCTCCGTGGTCACGGGGTCGGGGGCGTCGTGCGGTGTCCCGGCGGCGGGCGGCGGGCCGCCGTGGGTCCAGGGCGTGTCCTCGGGGTCGGGCAGCTCGGGGCCGCCGCGCGGGGAGTGCTCGAACAGCGTCCAGTACACCGGGTCCCGCGGCTCCGGCACCGAACCGGGCTCCGGGGTCTTCCCGCGCCCCATCCCGCCCGTCAGCCGCACCACCGGCGCGCCGGCGTCCCCGTCCTCGAAGGCGACGAATTCGGCGGTCTGGGTCCGGCCGTCGGGCAGCGGACGGTACAGCCGGACGCCCGCGGACAGCTGCGGGCGGTCGTCCGTGCGCACCGTGACCAGCGGGCGCGGCATCGGGCGCCGGCCCTCGGAGAAGGCCGTCTCCACGGCGGTGACCGTGCCCGAGAACGCCTCGCCGGCCAGCCGGCGTCCCGCCATCACCAGCGGGTCGTCCAAGGCTTCCTGGGCGTCGAGCTGGGCCTGCGCGGTCTCCCGGGCGGCCAGCTTCTGCGCGGCGGTGACCGCGTCGTCCCGCCGGGGCTGCGGGGGCTCACCGGCCCGCACCCGGTCGCGGTGCGCGGTGTACGACCAGCGGTCGCGCTTCCAGCGGTCGGCGACCCGGGCGCCCTCCGGCAGCTCCCGCAGCAGGTCGAGGCCGTGCCACACCGCGTCCCACACCGGCCGCAACTGGCCCTCCAGGAGGGTGCGGAGCGCCTCCTCGGCGCCCGGCAGCCCGGCGTCGTAGCGGGCCGTCGCGGGGGCGAGCAGGCGGTTGTCGAACGCCGGGTCGGTGGCCGGGCCGGCCGGCGGACACCGCAGCTGCCCGTCCGCGTCCCGCGCCGACTCCGCGAAGGAGGCGGCCTCCTGGCCCGTCCTGCCCGGCGGTGGGTCGATCCACGCCAGCAGCGCGCCCAGGTGCTGGTCCTCCAGCGCGCTCTGGCCGCTGGCCCAGTGGCGGGTCAGCAGGTCCGTCATGGACAGCAGCAGGGCGGAGCCCGGGACCCGGGCCCGTTCGCCGACGTGCGTCAGCCAGCGGCCCAGCAGCGGGACGTGCGGCGGCGCGGGATGGGGCGCGGCCGGTTCCTGTTCGGCCGTGCGCCGAAACCGCATCGAGCGGCCCAGCAGCCGTACGTACGCGACCCCGCCGGCGCTGGGGACGATCAGCTGCGGCGCGTCCGCGCACAGTTCGACCTGCACCGGGACCTTCTTGCCGGTCTCCGGGTCGGTCTCCTTGCGCTCCTCCCACCCGACGGCGTCCGCGAAGCCGTCCATATACGGGAGCACCTCCCCGGCCAGCTCGGCGAGGAAGGCGAACCGCAGGTCACGGTCGCGGGGCTGGGGGACGGTCAGCAGCGCCGGCTTCTCGCGGTCGGTGCCGACCAGGGCGCCCAGCGGGGCGCCGGCCTCGCCCGCGGTCGTCAACGGGACCAGGACGAGGGGACGTGGCGAGAGATGGCGGTGGCGGACCGTGCACCGCGGCCGGGCCCGGCCCGCGGCCACCGCCTCCATCCGGGCGAGCGTATCGATCAGCGACATTCCGCATCCTCTGTTCCCGGTCCGGGCAGCGCGTTCCCGCCCAGTGCCTCGGCGCGCAGCGCGGCGGCCCGGCGCAGCGCGACGACGGCCGGATCGTCCGGGCCGGCGCCGGCCGCGGCCCCGGGGTCGGTGGGGTCGGCGGGCCCGGCCGCCGCCAGCACCTCCCCGACCGTGCGCAGCCCGCCCAACTCGCCCCGCAGGCCGCGCCCCAGGGCCTCCACCGCGCCCCGGTCGCGGGCGCGTCCGCGGCAGTGGAAGGCCAGCTCACAGGCGGACAGGCACTCGGGGGCGTAGGCCGCCTCGACCGCCTCGACGGCCTCGGTCAGCTCCTCGGGCGGGCGGGTGGCGGTCTTCCCGTCGTCCGCGAGGCGCAGGTCGAAGGTGGTCCCCTCCGGGAGGGCCGCGGCGATGTCCTCGACGCGGGTGAGGCGGGCCAGCTGCCGCCGGGTGGTGGCCAGTTGCTTGCGGACGTCGACGACCGCGGCGGTGGGGAGGTTGGAGAAGTCCTTCGGGCACACCAGCAGCACCCGGTCGCGCACCCTCACCTCGCGGCCCGTGTACGCGGCGGCGGGCCCGGCCACCGCCTCCAGGGCCAGGACGTACACCGCGGCCTGCCGGGCGGCGGCGCCCACCTTGGCGGCGTCCGCCGAACCGTCGATCATCGGGAAGGACTTGATCTCCACGACCGTCCAGCTGCCGTCCGGATGCACCACCACCGCGTCGGGCTCCACATAGGCGGGCGCGCCGGCCACCTCGACGGCCAGCATCGGGTGCGTGAGCAGCGCCCAGCCGCCGGCCTCGGTCGCCGCCCGCAGCGCCAGCGCGGTACGCGCCGTACGGCCCTCGGGCCCGGCCGCGGACAGGTCCGGGGTGGCGGCCTGCCCGGGCTCGGGCGGCGGGGTGCCGGGCGCCAGCCGCTCGTGCAGCAGCCGCAGTAGTTCCGTGCCGCCGTCGGAGGTCACCCGGGCCTCGAAGGCGTGGCCGCGGACGAGGGCGAACCGGGACTGGCCGTAGGCCGCCGGCGAGCCCAGCGCCCGGGCCAGCGCGCCCTTGTCGATGCCCGCGCCGTCCAGCAGCGCGCGGCGCCGGCAGCCGGGGTTGGCGGCCAGCGCGGCCAGCGCGCGGGCGTCGAGGGAGCGCGGGCGGACGCCCGGGCCGCGCAGCTCGGTGAGCCGCGCCCGCCCGGCGCCCGGCGGTGCCCCCGGGCGCGGGCTCGGTGTCGCCGCCGGCCCCGCCGGAGGGGCCGCCGACGCGGGTCGGCTGTCGCGCGAAACGTTCACCCGCGGAAGTCTCGCATCCGGCACCGACAATCGGCGCTCCCGGCCGCCCGCCCGCCGCGGACCCGGCCCCCGCCGCACCCTGCCCGAGCGGCTGCCGCCCTCCCCGCCCGGGGACAAAACGACCTGGTGCGCGATGATGGAAGTCCCGCGGTCGACGCCGCCCGCACCGAGAACGACCAGCCGAGAAGTCGGCGAGAGGGACGACGATGGCAGCGCGCATCCACCTGGCCCGGCACGGACAGACCGAGTGGTCCCTGTCCGGCAGGCACACCGGCCGCACCGACGTCCCGCTGCTGGACGAGGGCCGGCGCGGCGCCGGGCTGCTGGGCGAGCGGCTGCAGCGCGCCCCCTGGAACGGCCTGCCGGGCGTCGAGGTCCGCACCAGCCCCCTGGTGCGCGCCAAGGAGACCTGTGAGCTGGCCGGCTTCGGCGACCGGGCGCAGCCGTGGGACGCCCTGATGGAGATCGACTACGGCGCGTACGAGGGCCTGACCCCCGACGAGATCAAGGCCGGGCGGCCGGACTGGCTGATCTGGCGCGACGGGGTGCCGCAGGGGGAGACGCTCGCCGCGGTCGCCGCCCGAGCGGACGAGGTCATCGACTGGGCGCGGTCCGCGGAACGCGATGTGCTGGTCTTCGCGCACGGCCACATCCTGCGTGCCCTGGGCGCCCGTTGGCTGGGCCTGGATATCTCCTTCGGCGCCCGGATCCGCCTGGAGCCGACGTCCCTGTCGGTGCTCGGCTGGGCCTACGGCGAGCCGGCGATCGAGCGCTGGAACGACACCGGCCACCTCGGCTGACCAGCCGGCGGCGCCGGGCCCGCCCGGGGGCGGACAGGACGTCAGCGACGCCCCGCCCGCCGCCCGCGCGGCCGTTCAGCCGCCGGCCCCCGCACCCGGCACGCCGCCGCCCGCCGCGGAATCGGCCGCCGCGGAGGCCGCGTGCCGCGCCAGGAAGTCGTCGACCGCCCCCCGGTCACGGTGCGCCCGCAGCCGCCGGGCGGTGCCGTCGAGCATCGCGCGGATACGGGCCGAGCGGACCTGCTTCAGCAGCGTCAGCACCCGCACCCCGGCCGCGGCGGACTCCTCGTGCGCCCCGCCGGCCGCGAGGTTGCCCGCCAGCTCCGCGGTGAACAGGGCGATGTTGCGGGTGAAGTGCGGGTCCTGCAGCGCCACCGCACGGCGGGCGTGGTCCGCCGCGCGCTCCGCATCCCCCAGCGCCGACCAGCACTGCGCCTCCAGGCCCGCCAGCTCGGCCTCGCCGTAGAAGGTCATCCACTCCGGGTCGCCGTCCCGCGGCCCGCTCGCGAACAGCAGCTCGGCCCGGGCCAGCGCCTGTTCGCAGCCGGAGCGGTCGGCGAGCCCGGCCCAGCCGCCCGCCTCCCGCAGCGCCAACAGCGACAGCAGCCGCGGTGAGGCCAGGTGCTTGGCGGCCTGCTGCGCGGCCTGCGCGGCGCGCACCGCCTCGCGCGGGCGCCCGGCGTCGCGGGCGAGAAAGGCCGTGTTGCAAAAGGCGTGTGCCTCCAGGGCGGCGTCGCCGCAGACCCGCGCGGTGGCCAGGGCCTCCGCGTAGTGCGAGCGGGCGTCGTCGAAGCGGCCCGAGTCGTGCGCCAGCCAGCCGACGGTGATGGCGAGTTCGCCCGCCCCGGCGTGCAGCCGGTCGGACACCGAGCGGCGCTGCACATCCGCGTCCAGCAGCTCGTAGGCGGCGCGCAGCGGCTGGGCGGCGCGGCGGTAGATGCCCTCGGCGCCGTGCCGGTCGTCCAGCAGCCGGATGTGCCGGACCGCCTCCTCGACGGCGGCGGCCTCGGCGGCGCCGGCCCGGGCGACGGACGGTCTCCGGGGCCCCGGCACCGGGGCGGACACGGCGGCGGCAGCGGCCTCGACGGGATGCAGGGCGGCGAAGCCCAGGGCTGCCGCCGGGCCGCCGGTGATGAACGCGCGACGCAGCACGTCGCTCTCCTCGCAGATCTGGATACGGGTATCGCGGTGGTCGGGGTCGGGTGCCAGGGGCGCGGCGCCGGCCGCTGTGGCACGCGCCCCCCGTCCGCGTACCGCCTCGCGCGCCGCGAACCCCATGTCGGGCAGCGTCAGCCCGGGGAACATGTGCCGGAAGACCCGCTCGTAGGCGTAGTTCGGACACCGGATTTCCCCGGACTCGACGCGCCCCACATAGCGGGCGTCGCACGAGACCTGCTCGCCGATCTCACGGGCGGACCGTCGGACCGCCGCCGCGAACTCGCCCGGTGACAGCCGGCCGCGCAGCTGTCGGAAGGCGAGATTCGGGCGGGCGGGTACGGTGCGGGACGACGCTGATCGTGCTTCTGGCGACGCCATGGCGGACCCTCTCCGTGCCCTCTCCGTGCCATCCTGCGGCGTTGCCGCCTCCTGGCGGTGCGGCGGGACGACCGTACCGGCTGTGATGGCTTCGATACGCACAGTTTGGCCGCAAATCGGATATCTCACGCGCGATCTGCCATGAACTGCCATCCTTTGCAGCGTTACGCCGCCGTAGCTGTTGACACGTCCGGACGTTGAACCCGGTGTAAAGGGCGCACCGCGTGCAGGAGGAGGGGTTCTCCGTGTGGGAGACCGGCGTGAGCAGGGGCGGCAACGGGTCCGCGGGCCAGGCCGGCGGCCGGCGGGGGCAGGTCGTCACGGGCGGCGCGCCGCCCGCAGCGGAGCGGCAGTGTGACCTCGTCACGGTGCCGGTCCGGCAGGGACTGGAGGCCGTGGACATCCTCCGGCTGCGGGACGGCGTCGGCCCGGTGCTGCACGACGGCGCCTGCGACACCCTCGGCTTCCTGGTCCCGGCGGGCACCGCCGCGGCCTGGGACGTCCCCGGCAGCGCCTGTACGCAGACCTCCGGACGGGGCATCAACCTGGCCGCGCTGTGCGGCGAGGGGACCCCGGCGGAGCCGCCGGCGACCGGCGCCGGCTGGCTGGTGCCCCCGGAGGGCGCCGGCGCCGACGCCACCGACCCGGCCGTGCTGCGCGAGGCGCTCGGCGAGGCCGCCCGCACGATCGAGGCCGTCGACCGCTGCCAGTAGCGGCGCCCGGGCCGGACGCCCCGCCGGTGCGCGGGCGGCGGCCGGCCCGGTGGACGCCCCGGTGGGGAAGCAAACGGAAGGGGCCGCCCGGCGGGTGCCGGGCGGCCCTCGTGCGTTCCGGGTGCCGGGGTGGGAACGGCGCTCAGTTGGCGGCGGGTTCGCTGTCCCGGGCCGGGCGCGGGATGGTGGTGCCGCGGCGCCGCTCGCCGAGCCGGCGCTGCACGCCGCGCACCAGCCGCGTCGCGGTGAAGCCCGCGCCGGACACGAAGCGCATCGACGGGCCGAACGAGGGCGTCGTGAGCAGCCCCGCGAAGAACAGCCCGGGCCAGGACGATTCGAAGCCGGCGCTCAGCTCGGGCGCGCGGCTGCCGCCCACCGTCCACAGCGCGGTGCGCACCTGGGGCGGGAGCATCCGCAGCCGCCCCAGGTCCGGGGTGAATCCGGTGGCCGCGACCACGTGGTGGGTCTCCAGCGTCTCGGTGCCGCCCTCCGTGTGGGTCAGGTGGAGTCGCACCCCGTCCTCGCGGGCGGTCGCGGCCCGGATCCGGTGGCCGGGCAGCACCGGCACCAGCGGCTCGAAGCGCTCGCGCAGCCACCAGGCGCCGGCCGGGCCCAGGGCGCGCTCCGCGATCCGCAGCCGGGTCGCCGCGGGCAGCCGCCGCACCGCCCACGGCAGTTGGGACCACACCCGGTTCGGCCAGCCGGTGCCCAGCGCGGAGTGCGGATCGCGCAGCGCCCGCAGCCGGCCGCGGTCGAGCGGCTGCGGCGGGGCGTGCCAGCGCAGCCGGTCGGCGCGGGCCACGATGCGGGGCCGGGCGCCCTGTTCGGCCAGCAGGGTCGCGGTCTCCAGCGCGCTCTGGCCGGAGCCGACGACGGTGACGTCCCGGTCGGCGAAGCGGCGCAGATCGCGGTGGTCGCTGCTGTGGGAGGCCAGCTCAGCGGGCAGATCGAGCAGCGGCCAGGGGCGGTTGACGAACGGCAGCAGGCCGACGGCGAGGGCCACGGTGCGCGTCGCGATCCGCTCGCCGGTGTCCGTCTCGACGTGGAAGCCCTCGCCGTCCGGGCGCACGGCGGTGACGGTGACCTCGTCGACCTGCGGCACGGCCTGCCGGCCGAACCAGTCGCCGTACGCGGTGAAGGTGTCGAGGGGCAGCGGGACGCCGTGTTCGGCGGTCAGGTCGTGGGCGGCGCAGTAGTCGGCGAGGGTGTGGGCGCCCGCCGGGGCGGAGAGATCGGACGCCCAGGGTTCGGACGTGAGGAACATGCCGTCGGGCATGTGGTCGCGCCAGGTGGCCATCGGCCGGCCCAGGACCCGCAGCCGCAGTCCGGCCGCCGCCGCGTGTGCGGCGATCGAGAGTCCGTAGGGGCCGGCGCCCACCACCACGAGGTCGTACATGGAAGGTCCCTGCTCTTTCTCTTGGTGCGGTGTGGAGGACTCCGGGCCGGCGGGCCCGGCACAGGTCGTCGGGTGCCGCGCTGCTCACGGCCGGGGAGGCGGTCCCGGCGCCGGTGCGGGAGGCACCCCGCGCGGCGTTCCGTGCGGCGCCGCGAAGGGGCGCGCGGGCGGCGGGGGCGTGCGCGCGGCGGCGTCGAGGGGTGCGGGGCAGCCGCGGGAGGTGTCCGGGCGGGGGCGCGGCCCGGGGGTACCGGGGACGGGCGGCACGATGCGGCCGGTCAGGTCCAGGTGCAGCGCCCGGACGGCGTCGAGCCCCGAGGACGGGTCGGTGAAGAGCCGGAACCGGGCGCCGGGCCCCACACCGGCGCCGAGCAGGTGGTGGCGGCCGTCCGCGTCCCGGCGGAAGTCCAGGTCGAGCAGGCCGCGGTGGCCCAGGTGCCCGGCCAGCCGCAGCGCGGCCGATTCGACCTCCGGATGGGCCAGCCGGCTGCCGGCGGTGGCCGGTCCGGTCCAGGGGCGGCCGCGTCCCGTCCGACCCGAGCCGCCGATCAGACAGCGGCCGCCGCGGGCGAAGCAGCCGTGGAAGAACCGGTCGGTGTCCCTTCCGGCGGGCAGCGGACGCCGCAACAGCAGGCCGCCGCCGGCGCGTTCGGCCCGCTCGTACAGCCGGCGGGCGTCGTCGGGGGTGTGCACCACGGTGCTGCCGGGCAGTCCGGCCGGCGGGGGCCGCAGCCACGGGTGGCGCCACAGGGCGACCAGTGGCAGCCCGAGTCCGGCCGCCGCCTCGGCGGCCTGCCGTGGACCGGTGGGGACGGCGGTCGCCGGGTGCGGCAGGCCCAGCTCCCGGCACAGCAGGGCGAGTTCGGCCGGGTCGGTGAGGCGCCCGGGCGGGCCGGGCAGCAGATAGCGGCCCAGCAGCCGGCCGGCGAGAGGGGCCGCGGCGAGGGCGGCCGGGGCGTCCACGGGCAGCAGCACGGCGGGTCGGCCGAGGCCCTCGGAGAGGTCACGCAGCAGGTCCAGCAGCACGGAGGGCGCCGGCGGCCCGGCCGGGCGGAGGTGCATCCGGTGCAGGTGGCGCGACCGGCCCACCGGGCCTCCCGCGCAGGCGGCCACCGCGTGCACCTCGATCCCCGCCCGGCCCAGGGAGCGGACCACGCCGAGGGCCTCGCGCGGGAGGGGGCCGGGGCCGAGCCGGAGCAGCAGGACGGGCACCCCGGTGTCGAGCGGCGGCACGGCGCGGGGGCCCTCACCCACGACGGCGGCCCGTGGGGCCGGCTCCCCCGGGGGCCCCGGCCCCCGCCGCCCCTTCCTCCCGGTGCCCTTGCTGCACGGACTCGGCCATGGCGGTGCCTATCTGTTCGAGAGCGGGGACGGGGCGGGAGAGCGGGCCGGGTCGGGCAGCGAGACACTCGCGGCCGGGAGCGCCGCCGCCCGGCCCTGCGGCGGGGGCACCGGCACCGGCGCCGTGGGCACCGGGGCCCGCCGCCGGGCCGGTACGGACGCCAGGACCTGCTCGTAGACCGCCGTCAGCGCTTCGGCGCTGCGGGTGATGTCATAGCGCCGCACCACCGGCGGGACCGGCAGCCGGCCCGGCCCCTCGCGCCGCAACTCCCGCAGTGCGGTGGACAGTTCGAGGACCACCGGGCTGAAGTGCCGGGCGCCGGGCGCCTGGTCGGCGGGCAGCTCGTCGACGGCCGGGCAGCTGCCGTGGAGCACGTGCAGGCCGGACGCGAGGGCCTCCACGACGGCCAGCCCGAACGCCTCCGACGGGGAGGGCGAGACGAAGACGTCGACGGCCGAGAGCAGCCCCGGGATGTCGGGCCCGGTGTACCGCGGGCCGTCGGCCTCGGTGTCGACCGCGCCGCCCCGGGTGCCCAGCAGATGGATCCGGTCGCCGGAGCCGAACTGCTCGGCCATCCGCCGCAGCGTCTCCCGCTCCGGCCCCTCGCCCGCGAGCAGCAGATGCACACCCGGCAGCTGGGTCACCGCCCGCACCAGGATGTCGAACCGCTTGCCGGGCACCAGCCGGCCGGCCCCGCCCACCACGAAGGCGTCCAGCGGCAGCCCCAGCCGGGTACGGACCAGGGCCCGGGCGGCCGGATCGAAGGCGAAGCGGTGCGCCTCGATCCCGTTGGGCACCACATGGATGCGCTGCTCCGGTACGCCCCAGCGGCGCAGCCGGGCGGCGACGGTGTCCGAGACCGCGACCGTCGCCGCCCCCAGCCGCTCGGTGGCCCGGTAGAGCGTCCGCACGCCGCGGGTCAGCCGGCGGCCCTCGATGACCGCGTCGCCCAGGGAGTGTTCGGTGGCGACCACGGCCCGGACGCCGGCCATCCGGGCGGCGATCCGGCCGTAGACGCAGGCCCGGTAGAGATGGGTGTGCACCAGGTCGTAGCCGCCGTCGCGGATCAGCCGGGCGAGGCGGGGGAGCGCGGTCAGATCCCGCTCGCCGGTCATCCCGAGGTGGGTGACGCGGGTGCCGTCGGCCTCGATGCCCTCGGCGACCGGCCCCGGGCCGGTCAGGGTGACGACCTCGCAGTGCGCGGGCAGCCGGCGCAGCAGCAGCCGCAACTGCTGTTCCGCGCCGCCCACGTCGAGGCCTGTGATCACATGCAGAACCTTCACCGGATGCCTCCAGGGATAGCGGCCGGGGTGGTGGTCCGGCCGGGGGCCGCCGGGCCGGCCGGCCCGGCCGCGGGCAGTGCCCGTCGGCACGGCGAATGCGGGGCGCGCGGAGGGTGCGCCCGCCAGGGGGTGTCCGCGGCCGCGGCGCTCATCGGCCCTCCCGCCGCGGCAGCCGGGCCAGGGCCCGCAGCCCGATCCGGAGGTCCTGCCCCCACGACCAGGTGTCGATGTAGAGGTTGTCGAAGCGGGCCCGGTCCGCCACGGGGGAGCCGCCGCGCAGCCCGTGCACCTGCGCCAGCCCGGTCAGGCCCGGCGCCATCCGGTGCCGGGCGCCGTACTCCGGGCAGCTCCGGATGCACCGCTCGACGGCCGCGGGGCGCTCCGGGGACGGCCCGACCAGGCTCAGTTCGCCGCGCAGCACGTTCCACCACCGGGGCAGCCCCGCCGCCCCGGTGCGCCGCAGCAGCCGGCCGACGCGGCTCGGGTGGCCGCAGTCCGCCCCGTCGCCGCCCTCGGGCCCCTCGGCCCCGTCGTTCCCGTCGTACGGCGCGCACGGGCGCACGGTGCGGAACGTCAGCAGCAGGAAGCCGCGGCCGCCCCGGCCGAGGTGCTCCTCCCGGCGGAGCACCCCCGGCCCGTCGGCGAGCCGCGCCGCCAGCGCACAGCACAGCAGCACCGGGGCCGACGCCACCAGTGCCACCGCCGCCAAGGCGAGATCCAGCGCCCGCTTGCCCGGGCCGCCGTGCCGCGGCGGGTCGGTGTCCAGCCGGCGGCAGGCGAAGCCCCACAGATGGCCGTCCGACGGCGGCGGGTGGCCCTCCAGGGTGGCCGCCGCGCCGGCCAGCCAGATCGCCGAGCCCTGGGCGATGAAGCGGCGCAGCAGCGCGGCGGTGTGCGGATCGCGGTGGGGCGGCACCGTGAACACCGCGTCGCGCACGGTGTGACGGATGACGGCCCGGGTGATGTCCTGCGGGGAGGTGAGCCGCGGCGGTCCGGCGTCGCCCGGCGCGTCAGCGGCCCCGGCGGAGCCGGGAGCCCCCGCCGGCACCAGGCCGACCGGACGCATCCCGTACTCGGGCCGGGCCCGCAGCACGGCGGCGAGCTGCCGGGCGGCCGGGTCGGGGCCGACGATCAGCGTGGCGCGCGGGCGGCGCCGGGCGGCGGCCCACCGGGCCCGGTGGACCAGCGCCCGGGCGCCGCAGACCAGCGCGGTGTGCCCCGCCACCGCCCCGGCCAGCACCGCCGGGGGAAGCGCTTGCGCGGGACGGACGGCGGCCAGCACCGCGGCCACCGCGCACCAGCAGACGGCGGTCCGGCCGAGGAGCGCCGGCAGCGCGCCGAGCAGGCTGGGCGCGGGGCCGGGACGGTGGAGGCCGGCCCGGGAGTTCAGCAGCAACACCCCCAGGACCAGGGGGCCGAGGGCGAGCGGCACGGTGCCGGTGCCGAGGACGGGCAGCGCGGCCCCGGCGGTGGCCAGCGCGTCGGCGGCCACCAGCGGGGCGGTGGCCCGGCGCCGTACGCCACGGCCGGGCCGGGGCGGCGGCAGGGTCTCCCGCGCCGGGCCGCGCGGCGGACGGACCGCGGCGCCGGCCGGTGCGGGGGCCGCCGACGGGGGCCGGACCCGGGCGGAGGGGGGCGCGTCCGCGCTGTCCGTCGTCATCGCCCGACCGGCTCCCTGCTCCCGGTGTCCGGCACACCGGGCACCGCCCCGCCGCCGACGGGCCGGGCGGCCTCCGCAGCCACGGGCCGCGCTCGGTACTGGGGGTCTTGCGGCAGCACGCACTGCTCCCTGATGAGCGAGCCGACAGAACTCTCTGCGGGAATTGCCGGGCGCTCAGTGCCGGGTATCGGCCCGGACGAAGAGCGCCCCGCGCGGATATCCCGGGTGGCGAGTGGGGAAACGGAATGTGAGCCAACCGGCGCAGGGCCGCGGTGCGGCGGTGATGCCGAATACCTCGGAATCACCGCCGGGGGTGGCCGGGTAAGCGGTCCGCCGCGCCGCCGTCCGGCCGGAAGCGGTGCCGGCCGGAGCCATCACCGCGTGCGCCGGATGGGTCAAATGCTGCGCCTTCAGCGGACGGCGGCGGCCGGGCCGGACGGTGCGTGCGTCATTTCCACGGCCCCGGAAGCCGTCATGTGCGACCACGCCGGCGCGGCCGGGTGAATTCACCGTGCGGTGCGGCCCGCCGATCCGGACAATAAACATCCGGCGGTCCGCTTCCCACGAATGGAGTCCGTTTCGCACCGTGATTCCGCGCAGCGGATCCCGCTTGTTCCCGTATGCGGTCGCCGGCTTCCGGCCGCCCCATGTACCGGCCGTGGAAAGGCTTTTGGCGTGTGGGAACCGCGTCACCGTGCGGGCGCCCGGACCGCTGGTGCGCACCGGCCCGCCGGCCTGCGCGGACGCCTGGAATCCGTCGGCCACCGCCCTGCCGCGATGCCGGGCCGCAGAGGTATCGGCGCAGGCCACCCGGTACCGGCCGCAGACGGGAAGGCGCCGGGTCGCGCGGCCGGCGCCGTCGGGGCGGGCGCCGGGGACCACGTCCTGGCGGGCCACGGCGCACCGGCCCGCCCCGCGGCCGATACCGCCGTGCCGGAGAACGGGAAAGCGCCCGGCGAAGGGAATGCGCGTGGATTTCCCGGGGGTCGGTGCGGCGGCCGCCGAGGACATTGCGGCCGGCAAAGCCAAGGAAGCCGGTGCGCATACGACGCCGCGCCCGGTGCGGTCCATCGACTTCCGCATGTCTTCCTCTCCGACTTCAATCAGTCAAACAGGAGAGCACTCTGACAGAAATCATCCCGGAATCCATGGCAGGCACGCCGGATCCGGATCAGCGTTCCCGAACAGTGGAATACCGGACTTCGGCGGATGCCTCGTTTATGCCATAAGGGCTAATGATTTCCCGGAAGAGGGAACGCCCGCATCTCTGACTCATTTCGCTCGTTGTGACCGGTTGCCCCATTCACGAACTGAAAGGAGAATGGGATGAAGCGGTTTGTTACGACCGCCGCGCTGGCCTCCGCCAGCTGCGCCATTGTGCTCAGCGGCGCCGGCATCGCATCTGCCAGCATGGACGGTCACCATGGCTCACATGGCCGCTATGGCCGTGGCGACCACGGTCGTTTCGGTTTCGACAACGGTCGTTTCGGTCGCGGTGGCCGCGGCTTCGGTCGTGGTGGCGCCAACGCCGCCGGGTTTGCCGCGGGCTCCCCGGGCATCCTCAGCGGCAACCTCGTCCAGGTGCCGGTCAGCGTCCCGATCAACGTGTGCGGCAACAGCGTCAACGCACCCGGGTTGCTGAACCCGGCCTTCGGGAACGCCTGCCTGAACAGGTGATCCGCCTGCCGGCCCGCAGATCCATGGGCCGGCGCGGGGCGTGAAGTGAAAGTTGGCGGACCACCTCCGACTCAGGTCGTGGGGTGGTTCGCCACTCTGCTCCCGCAGCCGCCGGAGATGGCCGCGTCACTCGAGACGGGCCCCGTGCCGGCCGGCGGACAGGGCTTTCGGACCACGCGCGATACTGGACCGCATGGCACAGAGCAGGCGCGGGCGCCGCGGCCCGGAGACCGTCACGGAGACGGTGGACGGCGGACTCGCCGAGCTACGGCCCGACCGGGACCGGCCGCGCGCCTGGACGCTGCTGATCGACGGGGCCCCGCAGTCCCATGTGGACCTCGACGACCCGGCGTTTCTCGACTTCTCCTATCAGCGGCGCCTCGGGCATCTGGCGGACCTCGCCGGCCCGGCCGGCAAGCCGCTGCGCGTCGTCCACCTCGGTGGCGGCGCCCTGACGCTGGCCCGCTACATCGCGGCGACCCGCCCGCGATCCACCCAGCAGGTCGTGGAGATCGACGCACCGCTGGTCCAGCTCATACGCCGGCAGCTGCCGTGGGACGGCGGCTGGCGGATCCGGGTGCGCGGCGGCGACGCCCGCGCCGGCCTGGCGAAGATCCCCGACGGCTGGGCGGACCTGGTCATCGCCGACGTCTTCGACGGTGCGCGCACGCCCGCCCACCTGACCAGCACGGAGTTCGTGGCCGAGGTCCGCAGGGCGCTGCGTCCCGGCGGGTTCTACGCGGCGAACCTCACCGACGGGCCGCCGCTGCGGTTCCTGCGCGGCCAGATCGCCACCGTCCGCACGGTCTTCCCCGAGCTGTGCCTGACCGCCGACCCCGCCGTCCTGCGCGGCCGGCGCTTCGGCAACGCCGTCCTGCTGGCCGCCGACGGGGAGCTGCCGGTCGCCGAACTGACCCGGCGGGCGGCCACCGATCCGCAGGCCGGACGGGTCGAACACGGCCGGGCGCTGCTGGACTTCACCGGCGGCGCGGCCCCGGTCACCGACGCCACCGCGCTCGCCTCGCCGGCCCCGCCGTCGGGCGCCTTCGACTGAGCCGGGCGGGGCCGGGGATCCCGGGGCCGATGCCGGGTGGCGAGGGCTGCGGCCAGGCGCCGGGTGCCGCGGGCGCCGGAGCCGTCCGGCGTCACGCCCCGGTGTTGCTGATCTGCACCGTCGGCGGATGCCCGTTCCAGGTGCAGAACACCGAGGTGTGCGAGCTGCCGGAGAAGTCGACCCGGATCCACCCGTCCTGCTTCCACACCTGCATCTGCCAGCCCGGGGCGGGCGTCGCCGACACCAGCTCGGCCGACCGCCCGCTCAGGTCGAAGACCACCCGGCCGCCCGCCGTCGAGTAGCTCTTGATCCGGCTGTCGGAGGACGACGGATAGCTGTCCTGCGGGGAGGCGTCCGGGTGCGGCCCGGAGCCGCCGGTGGCGGAGGGGGACGCCGGACCGGAGGGCGTGACGCCGGTGGGCGACGGGCTGTCCGCCGGCGGGTGGGACGGCTTGGGGCGGTGCGTGGAGGAGACCCGCGGGGAGGCGCCGGCCTCCGGCTGCGCCCCGGACAGGGGCAGCGCGCGCGGCGGGTCGTACGCGGTGCCGGACAGCACGGTGTGCACGCCGAACCACGACAGCGTCACCGCGGCGCCGGTCGCCAGCGTCCAGGCCACCGCGTGCACCAGTCCTCGTCGCATCCGGCTCATACTGCACCACCCGACCCGGGGAACGCAGCCCGCCCGACCAACCGCCGGGCGTTCTGTCACGCTGTCAACACCCGGCGGGGAAGAGGCCCCGAATGGCGTACGGTGCCGCTCATGGCACGTGTGCTCGTGGTCGAGGACGACCAGTTCGTACGCTCGGCGCTGATCCGGCATCTGACCGAGGCCGCCCATACGGTGCGCAGCGTGGGCACCGCTCTGGAGGCGTTGCGCGAGGTGGCCCAGGTCGGCTTCGACGTGGTCATCCTCGACCTCGGTCTGCCCGACCTGGACGGCGGCGAGGCGCTGAAGATGCTGCGCGGAATCACCGATGTGCCCGTGATCATCGCCACAGCCCGGGACGACGAGGCCGAGATCGTCCGGCTGCTCAACGACGGCGCCGACGACTACCTCACCAAGCCGTTCTCCGTCGAGCACCTCTCGGCGCGGATGGCCGCCGTCCTGCGCCGCTCCCGGACCACCGGCCCCGGCGCCGAGCCGCCCTCCCCGGCGATCCGGGTCGGCGGCCTGTGCGTCGACCCGCTGCGCCGCCAGGCCCAACTCGACGGATGCGCGCTCGATCTGACCCGCCGCGAGTTCGACCTGCTGGCCTTCCTCGCCGGGCGCCCCGGTGTCGTCGTCGCCCGCCGGGAACTCCTCGCCGAGGTCTGGCAGCAGTCCTACGGCGACGACCAGACCATCGACGTCCATCTGTCCTGGCTGCGCCGCAAGCTGGGGGAGACCGCGGCGCGCCCCCGCTATCTGCACACCCTGCGGGGCGTCGGCGTGAAGCTGGAGCCGCCGCAGTGAGATGGGCCCTGGTCAAGGTGGCGCTGGCGGTCACCACCATGGTCGTGGTCGCGTTCGCCATCCCCCTCGGCCTCGTCGTCAAGGAACTGGCCCGCGACCGCGCCTATTCCAACGCCGAACGGCAGGCCGCCACCATCGGCCCGGTCCTCGCCATCACCACCGACCGCGCCCAGCTCGCCCGCGCCGTCGCCAGCGCGGAGACCGGGCCCGGCGGCCGGATCGGCGTGCACGTGCCGGCGAGCGGCAAAAAGGGCCGGCCCGCCGAGATCGGCGCCCGGCGCGCGCCGCAGACGGACGTGACGGCCGCGGTGAAGCTCGGCCGGGCCTCCATCTCGCCGGTCCGCGGCGGCTCCGTGCTCCTCCAGCCGACCGCCGTCGCCTCCGGTATCGCCGTCGTCGAGGTCTTCGTGCCCGACGCATCGCTCACCAACGGCGTCACCACCTCCTGGGCGGTGCTGGCCGGCGTCGGCCTGGCGCTGGTCATCGGCTCGGTCGCGGTCGCCGACCGGCTCGGTACCCGCATGGTGCGCCCCGCGGAACGGCTCGCCGGCGCCGCCCGCGACCTCGGCCGGGGCAAGCTCGGCGTGCGGGTCCGCGAGGACGGGCCCAGGGAACTGCGGCTGGCGGCCAGCGCCTTCAACTCCATGGCCGACCAGGTCGTCCAACTCCTGGCCAACGAACGTGAACTGGCCGCCGACCTCTCGCACCGGCTGCGCACCCCGCTGACCGTGCTCCGGCTCAACACCGCCTCGCTCGGCGACACCCCGGCCGCCGAGCAGACCCGGTCCGCCGTCGCCCAGCTGGAGCGGGAGGTCGACCAGATCATCCGCACCGTCCGCGAACAGAAGGCCCAGACCCAACAGACGGCCGCGGGGGCCGGCTGCGACGCCGCCGAGGTGATCCGCGCACGGATGGGCTTTTGGTCCGCGCTCGCCGAGGACGAGGGCCGCACGGTGCGCATCGCCGGCGCCGACCGCCCCGTACGGGTGCCGGTCGCCCGCCCCGAACTCGCCGCCGCCCTGGACGCGATGCTCGGCAACGTCTTCCGGCACACCCCCGAGGGCACCGCCTTCGCGGTCGATGTCCACCACGCGGACGAGGCGGTGATCGTGCTGGTCTCGGACGCCGGTCCCGGGATCGACGACCCGGACCAGGCACTGCGCCGCGGGCACAGCGGCGGCGGGGAGGGCTCCACCGGTCTCGGGCTGGACATCGTGCGCCGGCTGGCCGAGTCCACCGGCGGCGATGTCCGCCTGGGCCGCTCCGTCCTCGGCGGCACCGAGGTGCGGGTCTGGCTGGCGCTGGACGGCCGGCGGGCCCGCCAGGGCGGACGCCGCGGCCACCGGCTGCGCCGCACCCTCGGCGGCCGGCGGCGGTCCACGCGCACCGGCTCCTGACCGGCCCTCCCGCGGGGCATGTGCCCCTGGCTCTTAACCACCCCCTTCCGCTTCCTTAAGGCGGTCATAAGTCCACCAACCTCCGCACCATTACCGACATTTGTCCGTTTCCCTGGCGCTAGCGTGCGGGACGCACCACGGTGCACCCCTCCCCCCTCACGTGACGACAGGCAGGCACGCAATGACTTCCTCGGCACACCGCCGGCGCAAGAGCCGCACCACCAAGCTGATCGTGACCGGCACGGCCGCCGTGATCGCGGCGGGCGGCGCCGTCGCCGTCGCCGGCGGGGCGATGGCAGCCAAGGCCCCGCGAACGGCCGCCCCCACCGCCAAGGCCGCCGCCGGCTTCGCCCCGTACGTCGACACCTCGCTGACCCCCGCCTACGACCTGCCGGGCACCGCGAAGAAGACCGGCGTGAAGGACTACACCCTCGCCTTCGTCACCTCCGGCGGCGGCTGCGACCCCAAGTGGGGCGGCTCCGGGGCGCTCGGCGACGACGCGGTGGCCGAGCAGATACCCGCGCTGCGCAAGGCCGGCGGCGACGTCCGGGTCTCCTTCGGCGGCGCCACCGGCTCCGAACTCGGCCTGGTGTGCACCTCCGCGGACCAGCTGGCCGCCGCGTACGGCAAGGTCATCGACCAGTTCAAGCTCACCAAGGTCGACTTCGACATCGAGGGCGGCGCGCTGCCCGACACGGCCGCCAACACCCGCCGCGCCCAGGCCATCGACCGGCTCCAGAAGAAGCACCCCGGCCTGGACGTCTCCTTCACCCTGCCGGTCATGCCCGAGGGCCTGACCCAGGACGGCGTGAACCTGGTCGCCGACGCCAAGAAGAACGGCGTGCAGGTCTCCGCCGTGAACGTCATGGCGATGGACTACGGCGCCTCCTACAGCGGCGACATGGGCACCTACGCCACCCAGGCCGCCACCGCCACCCAGGGGCAGATCAAGAAGGCGCTCGGGCTGAGCGACGCGGCCGCCTGGAAGACCGTGGCCGTGACCCCGATGATCGGAGTCAACGACGTCCAGCAGGAGGTCTTCCGGCTCGACGACGCCAAGCAGCTGGTGGCGTTCGCCAAGGACAAGCACCTGGGCGGGCTGTCGATGTGGTCCTCGACCCGCGACCAGGCCTGCCCGGGCGGCGCGGCCACCTCGGCGCAGCCGACCTGCAGCTCCATCGAGCAGAAGCCGCTCGACTTCACCAAGGCGTTCGGCGCCTTCACCGGCTGACCCCCACCGGCGGTCCGGGCGCCGGCCCGGACCGCTCGCCCCCGGGCGGGGCGCGGCGGACTCCCCCTACCGCCGCGCCCCGCCCTCGCGTCTTCCCCGGCCCGGCCGCCTCGCCGCCGGGCCCTGCGCACGCCCCCTCCGGGACCACCGGGCCCGCGGGGCCCCGCCGGGCCGGACTTGATCACCGTGCCCGTCCGTGCCCCGCGACGACCTCCCTCGCCGTCCCGCACCGCCTCATGATCACGGACAGGATCGCCGCCCCGACTCCTCCCCGCCCCGGCCCCCGGCCGGCCGATCATTCCCCGGGGGCTCGCCGTGCCCCCTCCCGACAAACGCCAAGGCCCCCGACCTGAGAGGTCGGGGGCCTTGAAGTGGGGTGAGTAACGGGACTTGAACCCGCGACATCCTGGACCACAACCAGGTGCTCTACCGTCTGAGCTATACCCACCATGGCCGGTGCTGTGTGGTTCTTTTTCCCCACCGGCTGAGGAAAAGTGTACAGGGTCTTGAGGGGTGCTCGCGCCCAGGTTTCCCGTGCCGGGACCGAGGGCGTGTCGTGCGGGTCACGGCGGACCCGCAAAGATCCACACGACACGCGCCCCGCGGCTCACTGCGGTGCGGACTCGGGCTCAGCGGGAAGGACGTGCTTGGCGGCGATCGCCTTCGCGGTGTCCGAGTCGGGCCCGGGCTGCGGGACGAAGACCGCCTCGCGGTAGTAACGCAGTTCCGCGATGGATTCGCGGATGTCCGCCAGCGCCCGGTGGTTTCCGTTCTTGTCCGGACTGTTGAAGTACGCCCGCGGGAACCAGCGCCGGGCCAGTTCCTTCACGGACGAGACGTCGACGATCCGGTAGTGCAGGTAGCTCTCCAGCGTCGGCATGTCGCGCAGCAGGAAGCCGCGGTCGGTACCGACGGAGTTGCCGCACAGCGGCGCCTTCCCCGGCTCCGGCACATGCTGCTTGATGTACGCAAGCACCTGCGCCTCGGCCGCCTCCAGCGTGATCCCGCCGTCCAGCTCCTCCAGCAGCCCGGAGGCGGTGTGCATCCGGCGCACCACCTCCGGCATGGTGCCGAGCGACTCGGCAGGGGGGCGGATCACCACATCCACCCCGTCGCCCAGCACATTCAGCTCCGAGTCGGTGACCAGCGCGGCCACCTCGATGAGCGCGTCATTCGCCAGCGAGAGTCCGGTCATCTCGCAGTCGATCCACACCATGCGATCGTTCATACATCTCACCCTACGGGGCGCTCGCGCTGTCCGGGCAGCACGGGGCGTGGCGCTCCCCGCCCGACCGCGGCCTCCGCCAGCCGGGAGGCATAGCCGTCCGGCTGCGCCGTGCCCGATTCGCCCGCTTCCGCGGTGGCCAGGCCGTGGCCCGCCAGCGCGGCGGCGGCGAACCGGTCCGGTCCGCCCGCACCCAGCGCCGCCCGCTCGCGCTCCGGCCGCTCGGCACGGTCGGCCCGCTCCGGCCTGAGCGAGGTTTCGGGTGCCCCGTGCGGCCGGCGTGCGCGGTACGCCGCGCGGTAGGCCGCGGGCGAGGCCCCCAGCTGCCGCCGGAAGTGGCCGCGCAGCGCCACCGGCGAGCGGAAGCCGCAGCGGCCCGCGACCTCGTCCACCGAGTAGTCGGAGGTCTCCAGCAGCCGCTGGGCCTGCAGGACCCGCTGGGTGATCAGCCACTGGAGCGGAGCGCTTCCCGTCAGGGAGCGGAAGCGCCGGTCGAAGGTGCGCCGGCTCATATAGGCGCGCGCGGCGAGCGTCTCCACGTCGAACTGCTCGTGGAGGTGCTCCAGCGCCCAGGCGACGACCTCGGCGAGCGGGTCGGCGCCGATCTCTTCAGGTAATGACCTGTCGAGGTAGCGCTGGTGCCCCATGTCGGACGCGGTCCGGCGGGGCGGCACGACGAGCCGGCGGGCCAGCGCGTTCGCGGCGTCCGCGCCGTGGTCGGTGCGCACGATGTGCAGGCACAGGTCGATGCCGGCGGCCGTTCCCGCGGAGGTGAGCACGTCGCCGTCGTCGACGAAGAGCTCGCGCGGGTCCACATGGACGGACGGATAACGCTTGGCGAGCGTCGGCGCGTACATCCAGTGGGTGGTGGCCGGCCGGCCGTCGAGGAGTCCGGCCGCGGCGAGGACGAACGCCCCCGTGCACAACCCGACGATCCTGGCCCCTTCTTCGTGCGCGCGGCGCAGCGCGTCGAGCGCGGCGGGCGGCGGGGCCTGGGTGATGGAACGCCAGGCCGGTACGACGACCGTCCCGGCACGGGAGATCGCCTCCAGCCCGTAGGGGGCCGACAGTTCGAGCCCCCCGGTCGTGCGCAAAGGCGCATCTTCGCCCGCGCACACAAGTAGCCGGTACCGCGGGACGCCTGCGTCCTGGCGGTCGATGCCGAAGACCGAGAGCGGAATGGAGCTCTCGAAAATGGGGCCGCCGCTGAAGAGGAGCACCGCGACTATTTCGCGGCGTCGTCGGGCGGCGAGCTTGCGTGCGGCATCTGGTACGGCAGCGGAGTCCTGGCTCATGGCACTTAAGCCCCCCTCGGTCGTCTCGCCCTCTCGGTCCTGCACAGTTCCCCCGCCGTCACTACCAAGATCGAATCTACTGTGTTCCGTGAGGATGGAGTGCCAAGTTCACCACCCGCTGGTATGTCGATATGGCAACTTGGCGCGAAGCATTCGATCACGAAGCGTTCCACTCGTCGGGCCTACATGGGAAGTACGCGTCTCGGCTCTGCCCGTTCGCAGTAGGGCACAACCATGCCCAGCGGTCCTTTCCTCCCTGCTCACACCAGGGTTGAGGGGGGCTCGGGGGAAGGTACGGACCTCGGCCGGAAGTTGGCTGAAAACGGTCGCGCGCGTGCTTGCGGCGGCCTCAATTGACCGGCGTACGCCCTCCGGAATGCCGCCCTCCGGCGTGCGCCGAGGGGGCTGGACGCCCCGTTCTGTCCCGGTGTCGTCCGAAGTCGCGCACCCGGACCCGCGCCGCGGTCCGTTCGGATTGCCGCAAGAGTGCGCGACACACGCAGGTCACCGCGCCCAGACCGGCGGCGGCGCCGGCCGCGCCGGTCCAGGAGGCGCCGCTGAGGATCAGTACGAAGGGCACCAGGGCGCAGCTGAAGGCGCCCCAGCGCACCACATCGCTCACCGGGTCGGGTGATCTGTCGGACGGCAACGGCACCGTGTGCTCCCCTCGGACGGGCTGCTGGATACAACGCGGCCGGCGATCATGGGTCACCGTCAGAGGGTACGTACGGGGGCAGGCCGGGGCATTGCCATCCGCGCCACGCTCCGGCATGCTCCGGGGAACGTTCGAGGCCCCACCCGGCTCGCGCGGGCGCTCCGCGTCCCCGGTGCGCTCTGGGCAGCGGGGGAGTGGCGCCGTACTCTTGGGGTATCGGGTTGGGAAGATGATTCCCAGTCGTGTTGTTCCTCTTTGAACTATGGCTCCCGGTCCTCGATCGAGCCAGCTCAGTCAACTGCCGGATCAAGTCAATCGCCGTCCCCGTTCGCCCCTCCGCAAGAGGATGCACTCGCCGAGACATCAATGGCCGGTCACGAAATCCCCGAACCCGCGGACCGCAAGCAGGTCGCCGATCCGATGGCGGACCTCGAAGCGGCGGAACAGACACGCCACTCCTGCGACCCCGCGTTCCGCCACGGCGTCGTCGTGGGCTTCGACGGCTCCATGTCGAGCGAGCGGGCGTTGGCGTATGCAATCGGTATGGCCCGGCGTCTCGGCGCCGGGTTGATCATCGTCCATGTGGCCAACCGGCTGCCGACGACCGTCTGGGCGGGCTGTGAGCCCCCGGTCTTCGTGGATGTGCCGGATCACCGCACCGAGGTCCTCGGCCTGGAGCTGGCCTGCGCCGATCATCTCTCCGAGGTGCCCTGGATCCTCGTGGAGCGCGGCGGCGACATCTGCCACGAGCTGGAGGAGGTCGGCCAGGAGTACGAGGCCGACGCGATCGTGGTCGGCTCCACGCACGGTCTGGTCGGCCGGATCTTCGGCTCGGTCGCCGGACGGCTGGCCCGCCGGGCCCGGCGCCCGGTCATCGTGATCCCCTGACGCGTCCCCGGCGCACTCCCGGCGCTGTCCCGGAGGGCCCCTGACGCGTGCCTGACGCGCCCCCGGAAGCGGGTGCGGCCGCGCTCGCCGGCCGGTCTCATTCTCCCCGACTCCCCTTGGTGTGCTCATAGTTGAGGGTGCGTCACGAGAGACGGTGCAGGCATATTTACCTGGCTCAGCGAGGTGGATTGTGCGCTTGTGACGGGTAGAAAACGGTCACGTGAGCGCGCCGCGAACGGGCCCGGCGGCCGCGCACACGGCAACTGCGCGCCGCCGTCCGGGAGGTGACGGATTCCGGACGGGCGGCATCCTGCCGGCGTATGGGCGACGCCGGCGCAGGGGAGGCGGCGGCTCCGTGCGTCTGGTGGCACGCACGGAGCCGCCGCCTTTTGCGCCTGACCCGGCGCGAGATCCCCGGGGCCGGGCTATTCGACCGTGACGGACTTGGCGAGGTTGCGGGGCTTGTCGATGTCGCGGCCGAGGGCCAGGGCGGTGTGGTAGGCGAGCAGTTGGAGCGGGATGCCCATGAGGATCGGGTCCAGCTCGGGCTCGTTCTTCGGGACGACGATGGTGTGGTCGGCCTTCTCCTGCTCCTGGTGCGCGACGGCCAGGATGCGGCCGCTGCGGGCCTTGATCTCCTCCAGCGCGGCGCGGTTCTTCTCCAGCAGATCGTCGTCGGGCACGATCGCGACGGTCGGCATCGCCGGCTCGATGAGGGCCAGCGGGCCGTGCTTGAGTTCCGAGGCCGGGTAGGCCTCCGCGTGGATGTAGGAGACCTCCTTGAGCTTCAGGGAGGCCTCACGGGCCACGGGGTAGCCGCGCACCCGGCCGATGAACATCATCGACTTGGCGTCCGCGTAGGCCGCCGACAGCTTCTTGATCTCTTCCTCGCCCTTGAGGATCTCGTCGATCTGGCCGGGCAGCTTGCGCAGGCCGTCGATGATCCGCTTGCCGTCCGCGACCGACAGGTCACGGATCCGGCCCAGGTGCAGGGCGAGCAGCGCGAAGGAGACCACCATGTTGGTGAAGCACTTGGTGGAGACCACGCAGACCTCGGGTCCGGCGTGCACGTAGATGCCGCCGTCGGTCTCCCGGGCGATCGCCGAGCCCACCACGTTCACCAGGCCCAGCACCCGCGCGCCCTTGCGCTTGAGCTCCTGGACGGCCGCCAGCACGTCGTAGGTCTCACCGGACTGGGAGACCGCCACGTACAGCGTGTCGGGGTCCACGACCGGGTCGCGGTAGCGGAACTCGGAGGCCGGCTCGGCGTCCGAGGGGATGCGGGCCAGCTCCTCGATCATCTGGGCGCCGATCTGGCCCGCGTGGTACGAGGTGCCGCAGCCCAGGATCTTCACCCGACGCACCCCGCGCGCCTCACGGGCGTCGAGGTTCAGGCCGCCGAGGTGCACGGTGGAGAAGCGGTCGTCGATCCGGCCGCGCAGCGCGCGGTCCACCGCGTCCGCCTGCTCGGAGATCTCCTTGTGCATGTACGTGTCGTGGCCGCCCAGGTCGTAGGACTCGGCCGCGTACTCGACGGTCTCCGGGGCGGACGTGGTCCGCGAGCCCTCGGTGGTGTACGTGCGGTAGTCGTCGGCCTTGAGCGTGGCCATCTCGCCGTCGTCGAGGGTGACGACCTGGCGGGTGTGCGAGACCAGCGCCGCGACGTCCGAGGAGACGAACATCTCGTGCTCGCCGATGCCGAGGACGACCGGGGAGCCGTTGCGGGCGACCACGATGCGGTCGGGGAAGTCGGCGTGCAGCACGGCGATGCCGTAGGTGCCCTCGATGTGCCGCAGCGCCTCGCGGACCCGCTCCTCCAGCTTCTCGGCCGTGGAGCGGCCGATCAGGTGGGCCAGCACCTCGGTGTCCGTCTCGGAGGCGAAGACGACGCCCTCGGCGGTCAGCCGGGCGCGCAGGTCCGCGGCGTTGTCGATGATGCCGTTGTGGACGACGGCCACCTTGCCCTCGGTGTCGAGGTGCGGGTGGGCGTTCTCGTCGGTGGGGGCGCCGTGGGTGGCCCAGCGGGTGTGCGCGATGCCGGTGGAGCCCGCGAAGCGCTTCGGCAGCCGCGACTCCAGCTCCCGCACCCGGCCCTTGGCCTTGGCGGTCTTCAGGCCGCCCGCGGCCTTGCCGGTGCCCTTGGCGTGGATGGCGATGCCCGCCGAGTCGTAGCCGCGGTACTCCAGGCGCTGCAGGCCCTCCAGAAGCAGCGGAGCGACATCACGTTTGCCGATGTAGCCGACGATCCCGCACATACAGTGACCCTCCGAGAAAACGTTGTGACAACAGTGGTGCCCGGCGCCCGTGGCGGGGGCGTCAGCCGTAGACGAGCCGGCGCAGCTGGCGGGCCGAGAGAGCGGGCGGGGCCACGGCGCGGTGCGGCAGCTCGTGGCGGACCCGCTCGAAGATCTCCTCGTTGCGCAGTCCCTGGGACTGCAGCTCCCGGTGGCGGCGGCGGACGAACTCCTCCGTCGACTCGTCGAAGTACGCCAGTACCTCCAGCACCACCCGGGTGGCCTCACCGCGCTGCAGCGGTGTGCTGCGCACCAGGTGGTCCACCAGGTCGTCGTGCGGCGCTTCGGCGCTGCGGTTTCGGCGTTCGGGCATTCGTTGATACTGCGGGGCGGCGCGAGGAATCGCAAGAAATCTGCCCGCTATCGGGCACGTCGCCGGTTTGGCGGCCGGAAAGTGGTCTGGACCTTGACCGGATCACGGGGTCGCGATACGCATGGTCACCGTTCGGTCGCTCCATGCCATGCACCAACGCCATGCACGACGTTCGCCGAAGGGATCGTCGATGAGACGACGCAGACTGCTGTTCTCGCTGCTGCTGGTCGCCGCGGCGGGGCTGGGAACCGCCGCCGTACCGCCCCAGGGCGCCACCGGAGCCGCAGCCGGGGAGGCCACCCCACTGGACCGTGTGATCCCCGCCCCCGCGTCCGTGCACGGCGGCGGCGCGGCCGTCACCCTCGGCGCGCGCACCCCCATCCGCGTCCCGGGCGGCTCCGGCGAGGCCCGGCGGATCGCCGGCCACCTCGCGGCGCTGCTGCGGCCCGCCACCGGCTTCGCCTTCCCGGTGACCACCAAGAATGGCCGGGACGGCATCGTGCTGCGGCTCGGCGGCAGCGGCACCGGGGGGCTGGGCGCCGAGGGCTACCGCCTGACCTCCGGCGGCCGCACGGTCACCCTCAGCGCCGCCCGCCCGGCCGGGCTCTTCCACGCCGTCCAGACGCTGCGCCAGCTGCTGCCCCCGGACGGCCGGCGGGGCGCCCGCAGCGGGCCCTGGCGGGTCGCCGGCGGCACCATCACCGACTCCCCGCGCTACGCCTACCGCGGGGCGATGCTCGACGTCTCCCGGCACTTCTTCACCGTCGCGCAGGTCAAGCGCTACATCGACCAGCTCGCCATGTACAAGATCAACAAGCTGCATCTGCACCTGTCCGACGACCAGGGCTGGCGGATCGCCCTGGCGTCCTGGCCGCGGCTGGCGACCTACGGCGGCTCCACCCAGGTCGGCGGCGGCAAGGGCGGCTACTACACCAAGGACGACTACCGCGAGATCGTCCGCTACGCCGCCGACCGCTATCTGACGGTGGTCCCCGAGATCGACATGCCCGGCCACACCAACGCCGCGCTCGCCTCCTACGCCGAGCTGAACTGCAACGGCCAGGCCCCGCCGCTCTACACCGGCACCAACGTCGGCTTCAGCTCGCTGTGCGTGCCGAAGAAGGTGACCTACGACTTCGTCGACGACGTCATCCGTGAACTCGCGGCCCTGACGCCCGGCCGCTACCTCCACATCGGCGGCGACGAGGCGCACTCCACCAGCCACGCGGACTACGTGGCCTTCATGGACAAGGTGCAGCCGGTGGTCGCCAAGTACGGCAAGACCGTGATCGGCTGGCACCAGCTGACCGGGGCGCACCCGGTCAAGGGAGCCGTCGCCCAGTACTGGGGGTACGACAAGACCGGCGCGGCGGAGCGCACGCAGGTCGCCGACGCCGCCAGGAACGGCACCCGGCTGATCCTCTCGCCGGCCGACCGCGCCTACCTCGACATGAAGTACGACAAGGACACCCCGCTGGGCCTGAACTGGGCCGGCTACGTCGGCGTCGAGCGGTCCTACGACTGGGACCCGGGCCGCTATCTCGACGGGGCGCCCGCGGACTCCGTCCTGGGCGTCGAGGCGCCCCTGTGGTCCGAGACCCTCTCCACCTCCGCGCACATCGAGTACATGGCCTTCCCGCGGCTGCCCGGCATCGCGGAGCTGGGCTGGTCCCCGGCGGCCACCCATGACTGGGACGACTACAAGGTGCGCCTGGCCGCCCAGGGGCCGCGCTGGGACGCCCTGGGCATCGGCTACTACCGTTCGCCGGAGGTGCCCTGGCCCGCGCGCTGAGCGGGGGAGGGGCCGGGCGTCCGCGGGCGTCCGGCCCCCTCGTCAGACGCCCAGCGTCCGGGCGATCAGCATCCGCTGGACCTCGCTGGTGCCCTCGCCGATCTCCAGGATCTTCGCGTCCCGCCACATCCGGGCGACCGGGTACTCGTTCATGAAGCCGTACCCGCCGTGGATCTGGGTCGCCTCGCGGGCGTTGTCCACCGCGATCTCGGACGAGTAGAGCTTGGCGAGCGCGGCCTCCTTCTTGAAGGGCTCGCCGTGCACCAGCCGGGAGGCGGCGTGGCGCCAGGACAGCCGGGAGGTGTGGGCGCGCATCTCCATGTCGGCGAGCTTGAACTGGATCGCCTGGTTGCTGCCGATCGGCCTGCCGAAGGCCTTGCGCTCCTTGGCGTAGCGCACCGACTCGTCCACACAGCCCTGGGCGAGGCCGGTGGCGAGCGCCGCGATGGCGATCCGGCCCTCGTCGAGGATCCGCAGGAACTGGGCGTAGCCCCGGCCCTCCTCGCCCAGCAGGTTGGCGGCCGGCACCCGGACGTCGGAGAAGGACAGCTCGCGGGTGTCCGAGGCGTTCCAGCCGACCTTGGAGTACGGGGCGCCGACGGTGAAGCCCGGGGTGCCGGACGGGACGATGATCGAGGAGATCAGCGGGGAGCCGTCGTCCTTGCGGCCGGTGACGGCGGTGACCGTGACCAGACCGGTGATCTCCGTACCGGAGTTGGTGATGAAGCACTTGCTGCCGTTGATCACCCAGTCCCCGCCGTCGCGCACCGCGGTGGTCCGCGTGGCGCCGGCGTCCGAGCCGCCGTCCGGCTCGGTGAGGCCGAAGGCGCCCAGCACCTCACCGCTGCACAGCTTGGGCAGCCACGCGCGCTTCTGCTCCTCCGTGCCGAAGTGGTAGACCGGCATGGCGCCCAGCGAGACGCCCGCCTCCAGGGTGATGGCCACCGAGGAGTCGACCCGGGCCAGCTCCTCCAGGGCGATGCCGAGCGCGAGGTAGTCGCCGCCCATGCCGCCGTACTCCTCGGGGAACGGCAGGCCGAACAGGCCCATCCGGCCCATCTCCTGCACGATCTCGTACGGGAAGGCGTGCTGCTCGTAGTACTCGCCGATCTTCGGGGCGACGACGTCGTGCGCGAACGCCTCGACCGTACGCCGGAGTTCTTCCAGCTCGGCGGGGAGACGGTGGTCCAGGGACATGGGGGTCACTCCTTGTGGGAGAGGGCGCGGAGGGTACGTGAGGGGCTCGGCCGGCCGAGGGCCTCGGCCATCCACACGCTGGTGGCGGTCAGCCGGCCGAGGTCGACGCCGGTCTCGATGCCGAGGCCGTGCAGCATCCACACCAGGTCTTCGGTGGCGAGGTTGCCGGTGGCGCTCTTGGCGTACGGGCAGCCGCCGAGGCCGCCCGCCGAGGCGTCGATGGTGGTGATGCCGTGCTGGAGCGCGGCGAAGGTGTTGGCGAGGGCCTGGCCGTAGGTGTCGTGGAAGTGGACGCCCAGCCGGGAGGTGGCCACGCCGGCCTCGTTGAGGGCGGCGAGCAGGTGCTGCACATGGCCGGGGGTGGCCACGCCGATGGTGTCGCCCAGGCTCAGTTCGTCACAGCCCAGGTCGAGCAGCTCGCGGCAGACCCGGACGGTCTGCGCGACGGGCACCGGGCCCTCCCAGGGGTCGCCGAAGCACATCGAGAGATAGCCGCGGACGTGCACCCCGGCGTCCCTGGCCCGGGCGACGACCGGCGCGAACATCGCCAGCGCCTCGTCGACCGTGCGGTTGAGGTTGGCCTTGGCGAACGACTCGGTGGCGCTGCCGAACACCGCGATCCGCCGGGCGCCCAGGTCCAGCGCGCGGTCCAGGCCGCGTTCGTTGGGCACCAGCACCGGGAGGCGGTGCGGATCGAGGTCGTCCAGCAGCGGGAACAGCTGCGCGGCGTCGGCGAGCTGGGGCACCCACTTGGGGTGCACGAAGCTGGTGGCCTCGACGAGCGGCAGGCCCGCGTCGGCGAGGCGGTGGATGAACTCCGCCTTGATCTCCGTGGGCACCACGGTCCGCTCGTTCTGCAGGCCGTCGCGCGCGCCGACCTCGTGGATCCGTACGCGGGTGGGCAGCCCCTCAGCGGGGACCTCCATCGGCAGTCCGGCCGCGGTCATGAGCTGCTCTCCCGTCCGCCCTCGGGGGCGCTCGCGGCCCCGTCGGGCTCCTCGTGCGGGGCGATCACGGCCAGGATCTGGTCCATGGCGACGGTCGAGCCCGCGAGGACGTCCAGTTCGGTGACGGTCCCGGCGTGCGGTGCGGAGATGACGTGTTCCATCTTCATCGCCTCCACGACCAACAGGCCCTGGCCGGCGGCCACCTCGTCACCGACGGCGACCTTGACGACGGTGACGGTGCCCGGCATGGGGGCCGCCAGGGTGTCCGCGCCGTGCGCCCCGGCAGCCCCGCGCAGCGCCGCCGCCACCGGGTCGTGATCGGTCACCTGCCAGGAGTCGCCGTCCCTGCCGAGCCAGTCGCCGGCGCGGTGGAAGCTGTGCACCACCCCGTCGACGGTGACGCGGACCCGGTCCGCGGTGACCTGCGCGGCCGGTGCGTCCGGCCGGACGTCACGGGCGACGGGGTCCTGGCCCGGCACCCGCAGCCAGTGGCGGACGGGGGCGGGCTCCCCGCCGAGCCGGAAGCCGCTGGGCGCGGCGAACGGGTCGCGCCAGCCGCCGTCCGCCGGCTCCAGCGCGGCCTGGCGCACCGCGGCGGCCGCCGCGTACACCTCGTCCGGCACCGGGCCGCCGACCAGTCCGGCCGCCTCCCGCTCCACCAGCCCGGTGTCCAGCTCGCCGGAGACCACGTCCGGGTGGGCCAGCAGCCGGCGCAGGAACCCGGCGTTCGTCGTCACCCCGAGGGTCACGGTGTCGCCCAGCGCCGCCCGCAGCCGGCGCAGCGCGCTCGCCCGGTCCGGGCCGTGGGCGATGACCTTGGACAGCATGGGGTCGTAGCGGCTGCCGACCTCCACGCCGGCCAGCAGCCCGGAGTCGGTACGCGTCCCCTCGCCCTGCACCTCGTGGAGCGCCAGGACCGTGCCGCCGGTCGGCAGGAAGTCGCGGGCCGGGTCCTCGGCGCAGATCCGGGCCTCGATGGCGTGCCCGGTCAGGCTGATGTCCTCCTGGGCGTACGGGAGACGCTCGCCGGCCGCGACCCGCAGCTGCCACTCCACCAGGTCCAGCCCCGTGACCAGCTCGGTGACCGGGTGCTCCACCTGGAGACGGGTGTTCATCTCCATGAAGTAGTAGGAGGCGGGGTCCTTGCCCGGGACGATGAACTCGACGGTGCCGGCGCCGCGGTAGCCGCAGGAGCGGGCCGCCTGGACGGCCGCCTCGCCCATCGCGGCGCGGGTGGCCTCGTCGAGCAGCACCGAGGGCGCCTCCTCGATGACCTTCTGGTGGCGGCGCTGCAGGGAGCACTCGCGCTCGCCGAGGTGGATGACGTGGCCGTGGCCGTCGGCCAGGACCTGGATCTCGATGTGCCGGGGCCGGTCGATCCAGCGCTCGACGAGCAGGGTGTCGTCGCCGAAGGAGGAGCGGGCCTCGCGGCGCGCGGACGCGATCTCGTCGGCCAGCAGCGCCTCCTCGCGGACCAGCCGCATGCCCTTGCCACCGCCGCCCGCGGATGGCTTGAGCAGCACCGGCATGCCGATCTCCCGCGCCGCGGCGGCCAGTTGGGCGTCGTCCAGGCCGCTGCCCGAGGAGCCGGGGACGACCGGGACGCCGGCCTGGCGCACCGTCTCCTTGGCCCGGATCTTGTCGCCCATCAGCTCGATGGCCTCGGCGGACGGGCCGATGAAGACCAGCCCGGCGCCGGCGCAGGCCCGGGCGAACGCGGCGTTCTCGGCGAGGAAGCCGTAGCCGGGGTGGACGGCCTGCGCGCCGCTGCGGGCGGCCGCGTCCAGCAGCCGCTCCACGGACAGATAACTCTCGGCGGCCGGGGCCGGGCCGAGCCGCACGGCCGTGTCGGCCTCCCGGACGTGCCGGGCGTCGGCGTCCGCGTCGCTGAAGACCGCGACCGAGCGGATGCCGAGGGCGCGCAGGGTGCGGATGACACGGACCGCGATCTCGCCGCGGTTGGCGATGAGCACGGTGTCGAAATTGGTGGCCATACCTGGGGACATCCCTCTCACATCCGGAAGACGCCGTAGCCGGGCGCGGTGCTGTCCTTTTCGGGGAGCGGCGCGTTGGCACAGGCGGTCAGCGCCAGGCCCAGCACCTGCCGGGTCTCCAGCGGGTCGATCACGCCGTCGTCCCACAGCCGCGCCGTCGCGTAGTAGGCGCTGCCCTGGGTCTCGTACTGCGCGCGGACCGGCGCCTTGAAGGCGTCCTCGTCCTCGGCGCTCCACTCCTCGCCGCGCGCCTCCAGCTGGTCGCGCTTGACGGTGGCGAGGACGGAGGCGGCCTGTTCGCCGCCCATCACCGAGATCTTGGCGTTCGGCCACATCCACAGGAAGCGGGGCGAGTAGGCCCGGCCGCACATGGAGTAGTTGCCCGCCCCGTAGGAGCCGCCGATGACGACCGTCAGCTTGGGCACGCGGGTGCAGGCCACCGCCGTCACCATCTTCGCGCCGTGCTTGGCGATGCCGCCGGCCTCGTACGAACGCCCCACCATGAAGCCGGAGATGTTCTGCAGGAACAGCAGCGGGATGCCGCGCTGGTCGCACAGCTCGATGAAGTGGGCGCCCTTCTGGGCGGATTCGGAGAACAGGATGCCGTTGTTGGCGACGATGCCGACCGGGTGGCCGTGGAGGTGGGCGAAGCCGGTGACCAGCGTCGTGCCGTACTCCGCCTTGAACTCGGCGAAGCGCGAGCCGTCCACGAGGCGGGCGATCACCTCCCGGACGTCATAGGGCGTACGGGAGTCGGCGGGCACCATGCCGTACAGCCCCGACGGGTCGGCCTTGGGCTCCTCGACGGTCCGCACCGTCCAGGGCAGCGGCGCGCGCTCGCCGAGGGTGCCGACGATGGTGCGCACCAGGCGCAGCGCATGGGCGTCGTCCTCGGCGAGGTGGTCGGTGACGCCGGAGGTGCGGGAGTGCACCTCGCCGCCGCCCAGCTCCTCGGCGGTGACGACCTCGCCGGTGGCGGCCTTCACCAGCGGCGGCCCGCCCAGGAAGATCGTCCCCTGGTTGCGGACGATCACGGCCTCGTCGCTCATCGCGGGCACGTACGCGCCGCCGGCCGTGCACGAGCCCAGCACCGCGGCGATCTGCGGGATCCCCGCCCCCGACATCCGCGCCTGGTTGTAGAAGATCCGCCCGAAGTGCTCCCGGTCGGGGAAGACCTCGTCCTGCATCGGGAGGAAGGCGCCGCCGGAGTCCACGAGATACAGACAGGGCAGGCGGTTCTCCAGGGCGATCTCCTGCGCCCGCAGGTGCTTCTTGACCGTCATCGGGTAATACGTGCCGCCCTTGACCGTGGCGTCGTTGGCGACGATCACCGTCTCGCGGCCGGAGACCCGGCCGATGCCGGCGATCACCCCCGCGGCCGGCGCGGCCCCGCCGTACATCCCGTCCGCGGCCAGCGGCGCCAGCTCCAGGAACGGCGAGCCGGGGTCCAGCAGGGCGTCCACCCGGTCGCGCGGCAGCAGCTTGCCGCGCGCGGTGTGCCGCGCCCGGGCCTTCTCGCCGCCGCCCAGCCGGGCCGCCGCGAGCTTCCCGCGCAGCTGCTCGGCCAGCTCGCGGTGCGCGGCCTCGTTGGCACGCCAGGAGTCGGACGCCGGATCGGCGGTACTCCCCAGCACCGGTGCCTGCTCCATCAGTACGAGCCCCCTTGCTCGATCGCCGGTTCCGGTTCCGGTGCCGCGGTCCGCGGCCGCCGGGCCATCCGGGTTAATAGGCGTTAACCACATCCCCTTCAGGTTAACGAGCACTAACCCGGCTGTCTACAATCGACGGCATGAGTAATGCGCAGGCCCCCGCCCCGACCAGCCGCCGTGAGCAGATCCTCCGGGAGGCGGCCCGGCTCTTCGCGGAGCGCGGCTTCCACGGCGTGGGCGTGGACGAGATAGGGGCCGCCGTGGGCATCTCGGGCCCCGGCCTCTACCGGCACTTCGCCGGCAAGGACGCCATGCTGGCCGAGCTGCTGGTCGGCATCAGTGAGCGGCTGCTCGCCGGGGGCCGGATGCGCATCGAGGAGGGCGGCGAGAGCCCCGAGGCGGTGCTGCGCGCGCTGATCGACGGCCATATCGACTTCGCGCTGGACGACCGCCCGCTGATCACCCTGCACGACCGTGAGCTGGACCGGCTGCGCGAGACCGACCGCAAGCGGGTCCGCCAGCTCCAGCGGCAGTACGTGGAGCTGTGGGTGGACGTGGTCCGCGAGGTCCACCCGGGCCCCTCCGAGTCCCGGGCCCGCGCCGCGGTGCACGCCGTCTTCGGCCTGCTCAACTCCACCCCGCACCTCGGCCGGCCCGGCGCCCTCCCGGGGCGCACGGAGATGGCGGAGCTGCTGCACGGGCTGGCGCTGGGGGCGTTCGGCGCGGTGGCGCGGGAGGCCGCGGAGGGCGGCTCGATGGCGGCGTCGACGCCGGGCAGGTAGCGCGGGGCCCGGTCCACGGCCCGTTCCACCGACGTCTCCCCGGCCGCCCGATTCGTCCCGGGCGTGCTTCCGGCGGGCTGTCCACCGCCGCCCGTCCCGTGGAGCGCGGGCCAGGCCCCTCCACGCGTTACGGACCCTTCGACGCCTCGAACCGGAATCCGCTGCCGTTGCGCGGACCGAGGCGGGCCGTGAGGCGCACGGTCGAGGGCGCCTCGGCCGTCGAGAACTCCCTGCTCGCCTCGGCGAGCCGTGCGTTCCTTCGCCCTCGGTAGCGGAAGAAGACGCCGATGCGGTGGGTGCCAGGAGTCACAGCCACTCGTGACCTGCCCCATTGTGTGGCGTGTTCCTTTCCGTCGACCTCAATGACGGGACGTGTCATCAGGCGATGGAACCACGCCGCGACGAGTGGCGGTGTGACCTGGACTTCCACAACTGCCGCTCGATCCCTCATGTGTTGATGCTGACCCGTTTCGCCGGTAATGGCCACGGCGTCAGCAGGAAATGGGTGCCGGATGGCGAATTGTTTGCGCGCGCGGCGCGAGGGGTGCGGGGGTGGTGCCCACCGCTCGCGACGGCGGCCGCAAAAGCGCCGCGGGGGGCTCTGGACGTTCATGGTGACTGGCGGGTAACCTGCGGCTGAGCAAGCGCTTAGGCAGTGCGATTCAGAGTTACTCAGTGCAGGGAGGCCGCCAGTGAAGCGGACGGTGTTCAACGAGGACCACGAGGCGTTCCGCGAGACCATACGCGCCTTCATCGAGGCCGAGGTCGTGCCCGTGCACGACGAGTGGCTCGCCGCCGGCCAGGCGCCCCGCGACTTCTACTACAAGCTCGGTGAGCTGGGGGTCTTCGGGATCCGGGTCCCCGAGGAGTACGGCGGCGCGGGCATCGACTCGCACAAGTTCGAGGCCGTGATGTACGAGGAGACCTCCCGCGCGGGCGTCTCCTTCGGCGGCTCCGGCGTGCACGTGCTGCTCGGCCTGCCCTACATCGAGATGCTCGCCACCGACGAGCAGAAGAAGCGCTTCCTGCCGAAGTTCGTCAGCGGCGAGGAGATGTGGGCGCTGGCGATGACGGAGCCGGGCACCGGCTCCGACCTCGCCGGCATGAAGACCACCGCCAAGCTCTCCGAGGACGGCACGCACTACGTCCTCAACGGCGCCAAGACCTTCATCACCGGCGGTGTGCACGCCGACCGCGTCATCGTCTGCGCCCGCACCGCCGCGCCCCGCGAGGACGACCGCCGCTTCGGCATCTCGCTCTTCGCCGTGGACACCAAGGCCGAGGGCTACTCCGTCGGCCGCAAGCTCGACAAGCTCGGCCTGAAGGTCTCCGACACCGCCGAGCTGGCCTTCGTCGACGTCAAGGTCCCGGTCGAGGACCTGCTGGGCGAGGAGAACAAGGGCTTCGGCTACCTCGGCCTGAACCTCGCCTCCGAGCGCTGGGGCATCGCCTTCGGTGCCTACGCCCAGGCCAAGGCCGCCGTCCGGTTCGCCAAGGAGTACGTGCAGGAGCGCACGGTCTTCGGCAAGCCCGTCGCCGCCTTCCAGAACACCAAGTTCGAACTCGCCGCCTGCCAGGCCGAGGTGGACGCGGCCGAGGCCGTCGCCGACCGCGCGCTGGAGGCCCTGGACGCCGGCGAGCTGAGCCCGGCCGAGGCCGCCTCCGCCAAGCTGTTCTGCACCGAGGTCGCGCACCGCGTGATCGACAAGTGCCTCCAGCTGCACGGCGGTTACGGCTTCATGAACGAGTACCCGATCGCCCGCCTATACGCCGACAACCGCGTCAACCGCATCTACGGCGGCACCAGCGAGGTCATGAAGATGATCATCGCCAAGTCCATGGGCCTCTAGGCCGTAAGGTCCCCGCGCACGTGAACGACGCACTGCGGTCCCTGCTCGATCTGCTCGCCCTGGAGCGGATCGAGCAGGACATCTTCCGCGGCGAGAGCCGCGCCTCGGTCGTGCCCCGCGTCTTCGGCGGCCAGGTCGCCGCGCAGGCGCTGGTCGCCGCCGGGCGGACGGTCCCCGCCGACCGCCCCCCGCACTCCCTGCACGCCTACTTCCTGCGCCCCGGCGACCCCGGCGCGCCGATCGTCTACACCGTCGACCGGATCCGCGACGGCCGGTCCTTCACCACCCGCCGGGTCGTCGCCGTCCAGCACGGCCAGCCGATCTTCCACCTCTCGGCCTCCTTCCAGACCCACGAGGAGGGCCTGGAGCACCAGGAGCCGATGCCGCCCGCGCCGGACCCGCTGACCCTGCCCAGCCCCGCCGAGATCCTGCCGCGGCACGCCGGCCGGTACCTCACCCCGGCCGTCGCCGACCGCCTCCTGGAGGCCCGGGCCGCGATCGACCTGCGCTACGTCGACGCGCCGCCCTACGCCACCGTCGGCGAGCCCCGCGAGCCCCGCTCACAGGTGTGGTTCCGCACCAACGGCGACCTGGACAAGGCCCTGGCCGACGGCGCCGACTGCGGCGACACCGTCACCCGCCCCCTGCTCGACATCTGCCTGGTCACCTACGTCTCCGACATGACCCTGCTGGACTCGATCCTGCTCGCCCACGGCCGCGGCGGCTGGGCCGTCGGCGACGTGGTCGGCGCCAGCCTCGACCACGCCATGTGGTTCCACCGCCCCCTGCGCGCCGACGACTGGCTCCTCTACGACCAGGAATCCCCCACCGCCCAGTCCGGCCGCGGCCTGGGCAAGGGCCGCATCTTCACGGCGGATGGCGCGCTGGCGGTGTCGGTGATCCAGGAGGGGGTCATCCGGGTGCCGCGGAAGTAGTGGCGGGCCGAGGGCATGCCATGGCGCTCCGTCCCCGGGGCGAGGTGGTTCACGGCTCCCTGCCGCCGGGCCTGCGGATGCTGTACGAGGACCACCCGTCACGAGTGCCCCGGTAGCGGAACCCGTTCTTCTCCAGGACCCGGCCGGAGGCGGTGTTGTCGGGGTGGTGCCGGGCGCCGATGCTCGTCAGTCCGGTGGCGGTGAACGCGTGGCGCAGCATGCCGGCGACGGCTCGGGTGGCGTATCCGCGGCCCCAGGAGTCCTCGCGCAGGACGTAGCTGAGGCTGGCATGGCGCTCGGTGCGACAGCGCAGCCGGACCATCCCGAGCAGGTCGCCGTCGGCCGTGATGCCGTACGCCCATCGGTCACGCGGCTCGGAGCAGGCGTCGGCGAGGGCGTTCGCCACCAGGGCGACAGCCTCGTCGAGGGTGAGTGACCGGCGCTCGATGTACCTCAAGGACGCACCGCTGTAGATCCGTTGGAGCGCGGGGGCGTCATTCATGGTGAATTCCCGTAGCTCGATCACTTGGCCGCCCTCGCCAGGGTTGCCGCGAGTTCGGCGGCTGTTGGCCGGTCTCCCGCTGGGCCGAGGAGGGCCGGCCGCAGGAGGTCCTGGAACGCCGGCCAGGGGGCCGCGGAGTCGAGCGGGAGGCGACGACCGGCGATATGGGTGCGGAGTTCTGCCGGGGTGAGCCGGCCGGGATCGATCCCCGCCCCGGCGTAGTCCAGTGGCCAGCGGCCGGTGACGCAGGTCCACAACGTTCCGGCCAGGGCGTACACGTCGGTGGCGGTACTCGGGGTCGGTGGCTGCCTACCGGCATTGACGGACTCGGCCAGCTCCGGCGCCACCAGGTGGGTGAGGCCGCCGCGGAATTCGGTGGCCGGTTCCGTGCCGTCGCGCCAGGACCAGGAACAGTCGAGCAGCCGTACACCGTGGTCGGTGTGGATGCCGTGCGAGGGCTGGAGGTCGGAGTGGATCCAGCCGGAGGCATGGAGTTCTGCCACGGCCCGGCACAGGTCGACGGAGGCTGTCAGGGCGCCGTCCTTCCCGTCCGCGTCAGCCCGCACGGGAGCGAAGACCTGCCAGGTCGACGGTCCTGTGAACCAGTGGGTCACCAGCCAGGCCACATCTGCGTCCCCGCCGGACGCCAGTAGGTAGTCGGGCCAGCCGAGCGCCTTGAGGACGTCTGCCTCCCGCTGAGTGGCGGCCGCTCCGTCGCCGTAGCCTGCCTTGACCGCGACCACCCCGTCCGGGCCGGTCGCCTTCCACACCGCCGCGCCACGCCGGTAGGAGACTTCTTTCAGTTCGGCCCCGGGACCGCAGGCCGCTTCGGTGGACGCGACGGCGGCTGCGGGGAAACCAGGGAACTGGCCCATCTCTTCACTGCCTTCCACTCGTACGGGAGCCCCTGGAACACCTCGCGTCCGTCGTCCACGGCTGTGGAGAGCGACCGCGCGAGGTCCGGGGTGTCTGCGAGGAACCGGGGGTCGACAGGCCGGACGGCACAACGCACGGCGAGGAACGAAAAGGGCGGCGCGGGAATGTGCGCGCCACCGCGGTCGGTGCTCTCCTCGCTCGTCCAGAACTTGCCGAACATCAGCCCCACCGGTCCGTAGAGGTGCTTCAGCCCCCAGTGCGGCCACGCCAGCACTTCGCGAGGGGTTGCGGCGCGGCCTCCCAGAAGCACGATGTTCTCGCATACGAGCGTGCCGTGCGGCCGAGTCGTCAACGGCCGTATCCACTCGGCGGCCTGGACTCCCGCGTGGAACACCTCGGCCTCCACTTCCACGGGCCGGGCGCCCTCGGAGATCTCGTACACCGTCCAGCCCGTCAGTCCCCGTGCCACCGACGGCAACAGGAACGGGCAGTGCGAGGCCACGGCGCGGACGTAGCCGCTGATGTCCACCGTCTGTGGTTCGCAGGTCCGGCTCTCGACGAGGCGGAGTACCCCGGCGCCGGGCCGGGGCACTCCGCCGATGCCGCCGGTGCTCACCGAGTGGTGGTCTTCCGGCGCTTCGGGGCGGCTTCCGGGTCTTCCGGCGCCGGCGAGCAGTTCCACTCGGCCCACACCTCGCCGGTCGCCCGATAGCGGTCCACTGCCTTCTCGTCGACGGTGCCGTCCGCGTCCGTGAACCAGATGACGGGCAGCGGGCCGAACATTTCCTCGTAGGTGCGGATCCAGGAAACCGTTCCCGACCCGTAGTGAGTGACGTGCCCGAAGACCTGCCCGGCGCGCTGATGGCAGAACGGGGCGTACTCGGGAGTGCCCATCAGCCGATGCCATGCGGCATCGACACCGGTGGAGAACATTTCCGGCGCGGTGTTGCCCGCCTCGAATTCCCGGGCGCTGACCTCAAAGAACCTTCCCAGCTCTACGCGCTCCGGGGTCTGGGTGGAAGTCATGCTGTGCTCCTTTTCTCGATTGGTGTGGGTATGGAGATACCGGCCTATCCCGGGGCCTCCCGGCCTCAATGGAAGTCGCCGGCCGCGAGCCGCTCGGCCCGCGTCCGCCTCACCGTCAAGGTGGTCGGGTCCTGCACCGGCCATTCCGTGATTCCCGGACTTCGCAGGTAGGGGACGCCTTTGCGGATGTCGGTGAGGACGGCCAGCCGCCCGGGGGCGTATTCGACCTCGTCGCCGACCTCCGGCGGCCTCCGGGGCGTCATCGCGCGGCCTCCGCTCCCGCGGAGATGCCGAGCGGGACGGTGCAGGGGCGGCAGGTGTGGCGGCCGTCCGGACCGGCGACCTTCTCCCGTGCCAGGCTGTAGACACCGTGGCAGCAGGGGCACGCCTGACCCGTGATCTCGTGAACCGTCCATGCCTTCAGCGCGGGAAGTGCGTCCCACCCGGTGGTCATGAGGCGCCTCCGAGACGGAGGTAGGCGGCCCATTCACCGGAGTCCCAGCCAAGCGGGTCGCCGTGCTGTCGGCGGAACGCGCGGGCTTCGGGTGGCAGGCATTTTGCGCCGGTCGGTACGGAGGGTGCAGGTCGGGGGTGCGGAGCGGCATCGGTCAGGGGGCGGCGAGCGGTTGATGCGGTGGGCAACTTGGTCAGTCCTCCAGTTCGCTGTGGACACGAGCGGTTATGACGCGAGCGCGAGAGCGAGAGCCCGCAGAGCCGCTGCCCGTCCCGGCATCCCGAGAGGTGCGTCGTGGCCACTCAGGCGCCGGAGCCTCACCGTCGGCTCATGACCAGCTAACGCGGTGCCGGGGCAAGGTGATTAGGGAGATCGGGTCACCTCTTCTCCACCACCCCTAGGGCGATTTGGGCACCCCTTTAGCTGACGACGCGGCGACCGTGGAGCTACCGTGCGTGCATGAGCACTTCGCGCAACGCGACGCTTGAAGCATGGATGGCGGAAAACGGCTACAGCTCCAATTCGTTGGCCGACGCGGTGAATTCGGCAGTCGGGGACCTCACCGGGAAAGTGGGTGGGCTGGACGGCTCATCGGTCCGGGACTGGAAAGCGGGCCGGGTACGGTGGCCGAAGTCGGCGACCCGGGTGGCGTTGGAGAAAGTCACCGGCTGCTCCGCGACCGACTTAGGGTTCTTACCGCGGGGCCGTGCCCCGTCTCCCGCCGCCCCCGCACCACCGCCGGAGGACCCCGTGGAACGCCGTCGCTTTCTCGCCGCCGGGACGGCCTTGGCCGCAGCCACAGTCACGCCTTCGTCGGGCTTCTCCAGCCGCCGGATCGGGACGAGCGACGTCGACCGACTCCAGGCCCGCTTCACCGAGATCATTGCTAGCGATCACCGGCATGGCGGTCGACTCGGCATCGAGCAGAAATCTCTGGCGCTCGCCGGCGAGGCCCTGGCCCTGCAGAATTCCGGGAGCGCCAGCCAGCGAGTGCGGGCCTACGTGTACGCATGCGCGGCGGCATTCCGGTCATCGGCGATGTGGGCCGCGATTGACGGGCGGCGCTTCGAAGAGGCGATGGTTCACATGCGAGAAGCCCAAGCGCTCGCCGAATTATCAGCCGACCCGGCCATCAAATTCCGTATTTGGTCACATGCCGGAACGCTGTACCGGCATATGGGTCGCCCCATGGAAGCAATGGCCGCGAATGACGTTGCTCGAAGCCTCTCCATCACGCGCCGTGACCCGCTGTTCGCATCCCTCGGTCTTGCCAGGCAGGCAGCCATTCACGGCGTGGCCGGAAACGCCACAGCCGCCCGGCGCAGCTTCGCCCAGGCCCAGGAGGCGATGGACCGCGCCGATCCGCGCGCCAACCGCCCTGTGTGGATGGTCTCGTTCTACGACCAGGCGGAGTTGGATTCGCTTGCGCTCACCGGATATCTCGCCCTTGGAGACTACGAGACAGCGGAAGCGCACGCGCACCGATGCCTGGCGGCCCTTCGGCCCCACATGCAGCGGTCGAGGGCCATCGCGACCACTCGGCTGGCGTGCGCGCAACTCGGCCAGGAGGATGTCGGGCCTGCGGTCGCCACCGCCATGTCGGTCTCCCGCAATGCCGGTGCGCATCACCCGCGGGTCGCCCGGATGCTCCGCAGCTTCCACACAAGGATTCGCGCCATGGCACCGAACAGTCCGACCACTCGCATGTGGAATCAGTACGCACACGCCACCTGGAAGGATTCGGTATGACGCCCACTGCCGAGTTGCGAACGTTCCACTCGCTCGAACCGGCCCGGCACGACCTCCTGGGCGTGTACGCCGATGTCCGCGCAGATCTCTTGCATCTTCCGAACTACGCGGTCGCTGCCTTCGCCGAGCGCCTCGACCGCCATTCCGAGGAACCGGGCTGGGTGGCCGTCCTTGCTTATGAGCAGGAAGAGCCCATCGGCTATGCGTACGCCAACACCGTTGATTCCGAGGACCGTTGGTGGAAGCGGGTCACGCCCGCTCCATCAGCCGAATACACCGGCCGGCATGCCCTGGCCCTCAAGGAAATCGGCGTGCGCATTCCCTGGCGCGGCACCGGCATCGCCCGGCGGATCCACGACGCCCTCCTGGCCGGGCGGAACGAGCCGTACGTCTCGCTCATGGTCAACCCGCTCGCCGGAGACGGAAAGGTGCACCGCCTCTACGAATCCTGGGGATACGAAGACCTCGGCCGGAGCCAGCCCTCGCCCGCATCGCCGGTCCTGACGGCGATGATTAGGCCTGTTAGTTGAGGCCTGCGCTATCGCGATCAGCATCGCCACTCGCCGGGACAGCTCTTCCGCACAGCCGTGCCCCAGTATCGCAACGTCGCCGAATCACCTTGCGGGAAGGCCGTCTCCTATGAGCGGGTCCGGGGCTCGGCAACTCTGTGGCCATCCGCAGCCGTGAGAGGCCCGGAGGGCGGTGGAATGGGCGCGTCGAGCAATAAAGATGCCACCCGCCGCACTCCGCGCCGCCCGCGAGGCTTTCAGCCCGACACCCCCGCCCCCTCCAGCAGATAGGCAGTCAGCGGGTCGTAGTGCCGTGGGCTCAGGACGTGGTCGTCGAGGGGGATGGTGACGCGGACGGTGCCCTCGGACTCGCCTAGGAAGAGGGCCGGGTCGTTGGAGTCGGCGAAGCCGATCGCGTCCAGGCCGCGTTGGGCGGCGCAGCCGGCCCAGCCGTGGTCGGCCATCACCAGGTCCGGAAGGGGGCGGCCGTCGCGCTCCAGGCCGTCCAGGATCGCGGCCATCGGCTCGGGGGAGTGGGTGTGCCACAGGGTGGCGCCGCGCTCCAGCATCGCGACGTCGCCGAACTGGAAGACCATGCCGTCGTCCGCCCGCAGCCCCTCGGGGATGACGACGATCTCGCAGCCCGCCGCGCGCAGGGCCTCGGCCGTCGCGCGGTGCACGTCCAGCAGTCCGCCCGGGTGGCCGGTCGCGAACAGCACCCGCTGCTTGCCGGCCGCCGCCTTGCGCAGCAGCGCGGCGGCCCGGTCCAGGGCGTCGACCGTCAGCTCCGGGTCGATGGTGTCCTGGCCCTGCCGGTGGTGCGGGTCGTCGATCACGCCGCAGCGCTCCGCCATCACGGCCAGGATGTCCTGCTCGTCCGTCCACCGGTCGCCGAATTCCAGGCCGAACCAGTAGTAGCGGTCACCGTTGGCGAGCCGGCGGTAGTGGGTGAGGTTGTTCTCGCGGGGGGTGGCGACGTCACCGGCGATCCGGGTCCGTACGAGGTGATCGACGAGTGCGGCGCGCGTGGGGGCGGTGGCTGCGGAGGCTATCGGCATAGCGCCATTGTGCCCGTAGGGGTGATCCGGGGCCGGACGGTTCCGCAGCCCGGACACGGGGGCGCGGGGAGCGGTGCGGCGCCGTCACGGAGTGCGGTCCAGGAGTCGCAGGTCATCGGCTCGTCGGCGCGCGTGGGGGCACGGTCGGGGCGGCTGGCCAAAATGTCCAACGGGGTCGGCCCGGGCGCCGCAAATGTCCATGGGGTGATCGTCCGGCGCTCCCTACTCTCAGCCTCATGACCTCCTCCACCGGGCCCGTCGGCCCCGTCGACTCCTCCCGTGTCCCGCGCTACGCCGGGCCCGCGACGTTCGCGCGGCTGCCCCGCCTCGACGAGGTCGGCGGCCGGGCCGACGTGGCCGTCGTCGGCGTCCCCTTCGACACCGGCGTCTCCTACCGCCCCGGCGCCCGCTTCGGCGGCAACGCCATCCGGGAGGCGTCCCGTCTGCTGCGGCCCTACAACCCGGCCCAGGACGCCTCGCCCTTCGCGCTCGCGCAGGTCGCCGACGCCGGGGACATCGCCGCGAACCCGTTCAACATCAACGAGGCCGTGGAGACGGTCGAGGCCGCGGCCGACGACCTGCTCGCCTCCGGCGCCCGGATGATGACCCTCGGCGGCGACCACACCATCGCCCTGCCGCTCCTGCGGTCGGTCGCCAAGAAGCACGGCCCGGTCGCGCTGCTGCACTTCGACGCCCATCTGGACACCTGGGACACCTACTTCGGGGCCGAGTACACCCACGGCACCCCCTTCCGCCGGGCCGTCGAGGAAGGCATCCTCGACACCTCCGCGCTCTCCCACGTCGGCACCCGCGGCCCGCTGTACGGCAAGAAGGACCTCGACGACGACGAGAAGATGGGCTTCGGCATCGTCACGTCGGCGGACGTCATGCGCCGCGGCGTCGATGAGGTCGCCGATCAGCTGCGCCAGCGCATCGGCGACCGTCCGCTGTACATCTCCATCGACATCGATGTGCTGGACCCGGCGCACGCGCCCGGCACCGGCACCCCCGAGGCCGGCGGTCTGACCTCCCGCGAACTCCTGGAGATCCTGCGCGGGCTGTCCTCCTGCCACCTGGTCTCGGCCGACGTGGTGGAGGTCGCCCCGGCCTACGACCACGCGGAGATCACCTGCGTGGCCGCCTCGCACACGGCGTACGAGCTGACGACGATCATGTCGCGGCAGATCGCCGCGGGGCGGGACGGGGAGTAGGTCCCCGGAACGGTTCCGTAACCGGTAGCCGAAGCGCCGGCGCGCCACGTGAGGACGTGGCGGGCCGGTGTCCGTGTGCGGGGCCGCTGCCCGCGCACCCGGGCTCAGAGCTGGATGTGGGGCGACCGCATGGTGGCGATCCGCTGCCCCTCCGCCTCGGCGTTGGCGACGTGCTGCTTCATCAGGGACTCGTTGAAGTCCTCATCGGCCTGGTGGTTGTCGGCCATGGTGTTCAGGGCGCCGCCGATCTCCTGGAGCTTGGCGGCCAGATGCCCCATCGACTCGTACATGCCGTCGCGCAGGCCCTCGTAGACCACGCCGAACTTCTCGCCGATCTCGTCGTCGCCCCAGGGCGGGGTGTCCTGCCCCTCCAGGCCGGTGAGCCCGTTCTTCAGCTTGTCCACCGCGGACTGGTAGCGCTCCCCGACGCCGGTGAAGTCCTTGCCACCGGTCTTCAGTGACGGAATGTCGGCCTTCAGCCCGTCCCCTGCCATGGCGGTTCCCCGATCCTCGTCCGCGGTGTCCTGAGTCCTGTGCCCTGTGTGCCGCCGCCGGTGCGCCGGGTCGCCCTGCGGCGTCCCGCACGGCTCTCGTCCGGCGTTGCACGGTGCGCGGCGCACGGTCCGCGGCGGAGCCGAGTCTAGTCGTGGACGGGCGGGGTGCTGAAGGGAGTTGACCGTCCGGGACGATCCCCTCGGTCCGGCGGGGTGTCCCGGTCCAGGGCGCGCAGGGCGAACCAGAGTTCCATGCGGACGTCGGGGTCGTCGAGGTCGGTGTCGAGCAGGCCGGCGATGCGGGCGACGCGCTGGCGGACGGTGTTGCGGTGGATGCCGAGCGCGGTCGCCGTGCGGTCCCAACTGCCGTGCAGGGAAAGCCAGTGGTGGAGGGTGAGGCGAAGCTGCGGGGCGCCGTCCAGGGGGGAGAGCAGGGCCTGGGCGTGCCGGCGGGCGTCGTCGGGGGCGACGAGTGCGGTGAGGCCGTGCGGGCCGGGGGAGCGGTGGCGCACCAGGGCGGCGCGGGTGGCGAGGGCGCGGCGCAGGGCGGTGGCGGCGTGCCGGTCGGCGGCGGGCAGTTCGGCGAGCGGGACGGGGGCGCTGACGCCGAGTGTCCAGCCGGGCTGCGCGGTGATCTCCCGCTCGGCGGGCACCAGGGCGCGGACGGCGGGGGCCGCGTCCTGGGCGGCCGCCGGATCCGGGCCCGGGTCGAGCAGCGGGGTGCCGAGCGCGGTGGCCAGGGCGGCCGCCGGCTCGGTGGTGTCCCGGCGGCGCTCGGCACGGACGACCGACCACCGCTGCGGTCCGAGCAGCGGGGCGACCTCGTCCGGGTGGCCGCCGAGCAGCAGCCGGACCAGGGCCGCGCAGTGCCCGGCGGCGGCCGGACCGGGCTCCGCGGCCGGGCCGGTGATCAGGGAGAGGAGCACGGCGGCGACGCCGGCGATGGTGTGCGCGGGCCGGTCGTGCGCCTTTGCCGCCACGGCCAGGGCGAGCGCCTGCGGGCCGTGGCCGCGCCCCGTCAGCGCGTAGGCGGACAGCGAGGCGTCGGGGAGGGTGTCGGTCGCCGAGGACGGGCCGCCGTCGCCGACGACCTGCGCCAGGCGCCCGGCCGCGGCCCGGACGGCGGCGCAGGGCGGGGGCCCGGCCGCGCCGCGCACCGCGCCGTCACCGGTGAGCAGCGCCGTCCAGCCGTGCACATGGCGGGCCAGGGCGCGCAGCACGGCCGTGGCCGGCTCGGGGCGGGCGGCGGCCGCGGCCAGCGCGCGCTGTGCCTCGCTGAGCCGGGTCAGCTCGCGGTGCCTGGCCTGCGTGACGGCCTGCCACACGGCGCTCTCGACCGCGGTGAACGGGGTGCCCGCCGGGACCTCGACCAGCGGGAGGCCGTGCCGGTCGCAGGCCGCCACCAGGGCGGGCGGAACGGTCTGGTGCACCGGCGCGATCCCGAAGCCGAGGGCGGCGGCGCCGGCCGCGACGGTGCGGGCGGCATAGCCGTCGAGATAGGCGTCCACGGCGGCGGCGCCGCCGGTGACCTCCGCCAGATGCACCCCCGCCGTCAGCAGCATCTCGCCGCCCAGGAGGTACGGCACCGGGTCGGCCATCTCGGAGGTGTGCACCCAGTGGAGGGCGACGCCCTCGCGGGGCCCGGCCAGCTGGCGCAGGCCCAGATCCGTCCGGGCGAGCAGCTCCGCGAGCGGCACCGGCGGGGTGGACGGCGGGGGCAGCGGGCGCGGCATGTGCGAACCCTCCACTTCAGGAGGCGGCGAATGGAGGAAACGTACACTTCAGCGTCGCCGTGCCGCCTCCTAGGGTCAACCCCCAGGCGCGGTGCCCGGCGGGACCCCCGCTCACCGGGCGCCCCGCCCACCTCCCCCACACCCGTTGCCCCTCTGCTCTCGCTTTTCTCCCCCCTCGGCGCAGCTGGAAGGGATGGCCCATGGCTGTCGACTATGCGGTGATCGTGCTCTACCTGGCCGGAATGCTCGCGGTGGGCTGGTGGGGGATGCGCCGCGCCACCTCCAAGAGCGACTTCCTCGTCGCCGGCCGCCGCCTCGGCCCGGCGATGTACTCGGGCACCATGGCGGCGATCGTGCTCGGCGGTGCCTCCACCATCGGCGGTGTGGGCCTCGGCTACCAATACGGCCTCTCCGGCGCCTGGATGGTCTTCGCCATCGGCCTCGGGCTGCTCGCGCTGAGCGTCTTCTTCTCCGCCCGGATCGCCCGGCTGAGGGTCTACACCGTCTCCGAGATGCTGGACCTGCGCTACGGCGGCTCCGCCGGGCTCATCTCCGGCCTCGTCATGTGGGCGTACACGCTGATGCTGGCGGTCACCTCGACGATCGCCTACGCGACGATCTTCGATGTGCTCTTCGGCCTGGACCGGACACTGTCGATCGTCATCGGCGGAGCCATCGTCGTCGCGTACTCCACGCTCGGCGGCATGTGGTCGATCACCCTCACCGACATGGTCCAGTTCGTCGTCAAGACGATCGGGGTGCTGCTGCTCCTGCTGCCCGTCGCCGTCATCAAGGCGGGCGGCTTCGGGGAGATGGCCCACCGGCTGCCGCACGACTACTTCGCCCCGCTGGGCATCGGCGGCCAGACGGTCTTCACGTACGTGCTGATCTACTCCTTCGGCATGCTCATCGGGCAGGACATCTGGCAGCGGGTCTTCACCGCCCGCAGCGACCGGGTGGCCCGCCTGGGCGGCACCGCGGCCGGTACGTACTGCCTGGTCTACGCGCTGGCCGGGGCGGTCATCGGCACCGCGGCCAAGGTGCTCTACCCGCATCTGGGCAGCCCGGACGACGCCTTCGCCACCATCGTCAGGGACACCCTGCCGGTGGGCGTGCGCGGACTGGTGCTGGCGGCTGCGCTGTCCGCGGTGATGTCCACCTCGTCGGGCGCGCTGATCGCCTGCGCCACGGTCGCCCACAACGACATCTGGTCGCGGGTCAGGGGCGCCGTCCGGGCACGGCGGGAGCCGGCCGCCGGGGCCGCGTCCGGGGCGGCCGGCGGCCCGCGGGGCGGCGAACCGGCCGAAGCCCCCGACGAGGTGCGCGGCAACCGCCTCTTCACCCTGCTGATGGGGCTGGCCGTCATCGGCATCGCGAGCGCGCTCAACAACGTCGTCGAGGCGCTCACCCTCGCCTACAACCTCCTGGTCGGCGGCCTGCTGGTCCCGATCCTCGGCGGACTGCTGTGGCGGCGGGGGACCGCCGCCGGCGCGCTCGCCTCGGTCGCCGTCGGCGGACTGACCGTCCTCGGCCTGATGGCCTCCCTCGGGGTCCTCGCCAACGAGCCGATCTACTACGGGCTGCTCGCCTCGCTCGTGGCGTACGTGGCGGTCAGCCTCGCCACCCGGCCCACGGACCAGGCGGTGCTGACCGTCTGGCGGGAGCGGCTGGCGGGCCGGGCGGACACCCCGTCCCCGCTGTCCCGCGTCTGACGGCGCCCGGCCGCCCGCCCCTGCACCACCCCACCCACCCCACCACCACGAGACGGAGAGCCGACCACAGATGAGCACCACCGAACCCGTGCCGGAGCAGACCGGGCGCACCGGCGGCGATCTGGTCGTCGAATCCCTGACGGCCCTCGGCGCGGACACCGTCTTCGGGCTGCCGGGCCAGCACGCGCTCGGCATCTTCGACGCGCTGCGCCGCTCCGCGCTGCGCTATGTGGGCCTGCGGGTGGAGAACAACGCGGGCTTCGCCGCCGACGCGTACGCCCGGGCCACGCACTCGGTCGCGCCGCTGGTGGTGTCCACCGGCCCCGGCGCGCTGATGACGCTGCCCGCGCTCCAGGAGGCGGCGGCCGGCTCGGCGGCCGTGCTGGCCATCGGCAGTCAGGTGCCGCTGGCCGGGATCGGCGGCGGCCGCCACGGCTATCTGCACGAACTCGGCGACCAGAGCGCCTCGTTCCGGGGCGTGGTCAAGTCCGTCCACTCGGCGCGCACCGCCTCCCAGATCCCCTCCGCGGTGGCCGCCGCCTGGGAGTCGGCGCTGAGCGTGCCGCACGGGCCGGTGTGGCTGGAGATCCCGCAGGACGTGCTGCTGGCCGAGGTCGAGATCCCGCCGGTGACCGGACTGCGCGCCGCGCCGCGGGAGTTGCCGCCGCGCCCGGAGCTGATCGCGGCCGCGGCGGACCTGCTGGCCGCAGCCCGGCGGCCGGTGATCCTGGCCGGCGGGGGAGTCGTACGGGCCGGGGCGGAGGCCGAGCTGCTGGCGCTCGCCGAGCGGCTGCGGGCACCGGTGGCCACCACCTTCGGCGGCAAGGGCGCCTTCCCGTGGGAGCATCCGCTCTCCTTGCAGTCCTGGCTGGAGGACCGGCACACCACGGCCTTCCTGGAGGAGGCCGACACCCTGCTGGTGGTCGGCTCCGGGCTGGGCGAACTCTCCTCGAACTACCACACCTTCCGGCCGCGGGGCCGCCTCGTGCAGATCGAGGCGGACCTCGGCAAGCTGGAGGCGAACCACGCCGCGCTGGGCATCCACGCGGACGCCCGGGCGGCGCTGGCCGCGCTGGTCGGGGAGGTGGGCGAGCGGGAGCCCGCGGGCGCCGGGGACGCCGGGGAGCCCGAGGCCGCCGTGGTGGACCTCCTGGCGCGCGTCCGCGACCGGATCGACGGGCAGCAACTCGACCTGGAACAGCAGCTCCTGGCCTCGGTGCGGGAAGCCCTGCCGGACGGCGCGGTCAGCTGCTGGGACATGACGATCCTCGCCTACTGGGCCTGGTCCGCCTTCGACCCGGGGGCCGCCAACGCCCTGCATTCGGCCCAGGGCGCCGGAGGGCTGGGCTACGGCTTCCCGGCGGCCCTGGGGGTGGCCGCCGCGGACCCGTCGCGGCCGGTGCTGGCGGTCTCCGGCGACGGCGGCGCCATGTACTCGCTCGCCGAACTCGCCACCGCCCGGCAGCACGACGCCCCGGTGACCTGGCTGATCGTCGACGACGGCGGCTACGGCATCCTGCGGGAGTACATGACCGACGCCTTCGGCGCGGCCACCGCCACCGAACTCACCCGGCCGGACTTCGTGGCGCTCGCCGAGTCGTTCGGCGTGCCCGCGGTCCGTACGGGCCCGGAGCGGCTCCGCACGGATCTGGCGGCGGCGCTGGCGGCCCCCGGCCCCTCCGTCGTCGTCCTCCCGGCCCGCCTGCGGATGTTCGCGCCGACGCATCAGGACTCCTGACCACACCCCTGCCCCTGACCACGTCCCTGCCCCTGACCACGTCCCTGCCCCTGACCACACTCCTGGGCATGTTTCACCGCCTCACCAGGTGGAGAGGACGCTCTTACCGAACCAAACGGGCTGCCCATCCCTCCTCGGGGTGTAGCAGCCCGTCGTGTTGTGGTGACGCGGTCCGTGGCCATGGCCGTGGCTGCGCTGTGGCGTGTGCTGCCCCGGACAGGGAGCGCCGGACCTGTGCCGCTCCCCGCGCGGGGGCCCGGACGGGTCCGGGGCGGCGGCCCCGACCGAAGGGGTCCACATGAGTACCAGCGTCCAGTCACCGCAGCAGGATCTGCTGCGGACCACTCTCCTCCCCGCACAGGTGCCGGCGGCCGTCCCGGCGGCGCTACACACCCTCCTGGCGGTCACGTTCATCCCCGTCGGCACCAATCCGGTCGGGCTGGCGTTCCTCCCCAACGGCGACCTCTACGTCGCCAACTCCGGGTCGAACAACGTGCAGACCATCGACACCGCCACGGACACCGTCATCGGTGCCGCGATCCCCACCGGCACCACACCGGCCTGGCTGACGGTCGCCCCCAACGGCAACGCCTACGTCCCCAACAACATCTCCAACGACGTGACGGTGATCGACACCGCCACCGGCACCGTCCTCACCACGATCCCCCTCGGCGGCGGCCCCGCCGCGGCGGCGGTCATCCCCAGCGGCAACGTCTACGTCGGCCGCTTCGGGGCGGCAAGCGTGCAGGAGATCGACACCACCACCAACACGGTCGTCGGTGCCGCGATCCCCACCGGCAGCGGGCCGGTCGGCATCGCGGTCGCCGCCAACGGCAAGGCCTACGTCGCCAACCGGAACGCCAACGACGTGACGGTGATCGACACCGCCACCGCCTCTGTCGTCACCACGATCCCCGTCGGCTCCCAGCCGAACTTCGTGGCGATCGCCCCCAACGGCAACGCCTACGTCGTCAACATCGGATCGAACAACGTGTCGGTGATCGACACCACCGCGGACACCGTCATCGCCACGATCCCCGTCGGCGCCAACCCGTGGGGCATCACGGTCGGCGCCGACGGCACCGCCTACACGGCCAACCGGGGCTCGAACGACGTGTCGGTGATCGACACCACCACCAACATGGTCGTCGGCGCCCCGATCCCGGTCGGCAGCCAGCCGATCGCGCTGGTGATCGCGCCCAACAACAAGGTCTACGTCAGCAACATCGCCGGGGCCAACGTCAGCGTCATCCAGTTCCCCCCGACGCTGAGCACCGTCAACCCCACCCAGGGGACCACCGAGGGCGGCACGGTCGTGACCATCACCGGCACCAACCTGACCGGGGCGAGCGTCACGTTCGGCGGCAACCCGGCCACCGGGGTGAGCGTCAACGCCGCCGGTACGCAGCTCACCGCCACCACTCCGCCCGGAGCGCCCGGCCCGGTGGACGTCACCGTCACCACCCCCGGCGGCAGCGTCACGCTGACGAACGGGTTCACCTACGTGCTCCCCGTCCACGCCACCACGCTGACCGCGACCCCGGCGCTGACGAAGCTGTTCCCGCCGCACGTGTACTTCCCGTTCCTGACCGCCACGCTGACCGACCAGGTCACCGGTCTGCCCGTGCCCGGCCAGACCATCGTGTTCACCATCGGCAGCAACCTCATGGGCACCGCCGTCACCGACGCCCAGGGCACCGCCCGGCTCAACGAGACGCTCCTGTTGAGCCTGATCCTCCTGCACGGCGGCTACGACGCCTCCTTCGCCGGAGCGACCACCGCGACGGCCGTCCTGTCCCCGTCCGGCGCGCACGCGGGAGTCATCGAACCCTGACCCCCGTCCGGTCACCGGCCGGCCGCTGACGCATGCGGAAGGCCGGCCCGGTCGTGGGCGGTTGTCCACGACCGGGCCGGCCCGGGTGCGGCAGGGCGGGGCTTTTACGGCCCGCCCGCTCCCACCCGCCCCTGGAGCAGCCGGGACAGCGCCGCGTGGACGTCCTCGACCGAGCGGTCCGGCTGGAAGGACTGCCAGTCCAGGGCGGCCACCAGGACCATGCCGAGGAGGGCGGAGGCGGTGAGGGAGATGTCGAGTTCACCGGAGAGTTCACCGGCGGCCACGGCGTCGTGCAGGACCGACTCGACGACGGTCAGGGCCCGGCCGCGGACGGAGGTGAGGGTCGCCCGCCAGGTGCGGTTGGTGCGCCAGAGTTCGGCGACGTAGAGCTGCATCAGGGCGGGGGAGCCGGCGATGAAGTCCAGGCCGGCGCGGATCATGGCGTCCAGGGCGTCGACGTGGGTGCCGCCCGCGGCCACCGTGGCCTCGGCGGCCCGGCGCAGCGAGCCGGCGAGCAGGTCCATGCCGTCGCGCAGCAGCTCCTCGTAGAGGACGTTCTTGCTGGCGAAGTTGTAGTAGACGGTGCCCTTGGCGACACCGGCGCGGTCAGCGATCTCGTCGACGGTGGTGGCCGAGAAGCCCTGTTCGGCGATGAGGACCACGGCGGCGTCGAAGAGCCGGCGTCGCGTGGACGCGCGCCGGGGGGCCGGGGCGGCCCCCGGGGCGGTGCCGTCGCCGGCACCGCCCCGGGAGACCGGGAGCACACTCACAGGCTCAGTTCCGGGTGCAGGTCCTTCATCCGCACGACCTGCCGGCCGCGCGCCGTGAGGGCGGTCAGGGCCAGCGCGCCGAGGGTGAAGGCCACCAGGACGCCGCAGCCCTGCCAGACGATGCCCAGGTCACCGCCGGTGATCAGCCGGCGCAGGCCGTCGACCACGTAACTCATCGGCAGGAAGGGGTGGATGGCGCCGAAGAACCCGGGGCTGGTCTGCACCGGGTAGGTGCCGCCCGCCGAGGTCAGCTGGAGCATCAGGACGACCAGGGTCAGCACCCGGCCGGCCGGTCCGAAGAACGCGCCCAGCAGCTGGATGATGGCGGTGAAGCAGGCCGTGGCCAGCAGCAGGAAGCCGACGGTGCCCGCCGAGCGGACCATCTCCAGGCCCAGGCCCCAGTGCAGCACGGCCATCAGGGCCAGCACCTGGACGACGCCGACGGCGTAGGCGGGCAGCCAGGAACCGAGGGTGATCCGCCAGCCCGGGGCGCCCGCGGCCAGCGCCCGCTTGCCCAGCGCCGGGAGCAGCATGAACGCGACCATCGCGCCCACCCACAGGGAGAGCGGGATGAAGTACGGCGCCAGGCCGGTGCCGTAGTTGGGCGCCTTGTGCATCGACTTGGCGGCCAGCTCGACCGGGTCGGACATCACCTCGGTGCGGGCGTCCCGGTCCTTCTTGTCGTAGTCCGGGATCTTGGCGACGCCGCTGTGCAGACCGTCGGCCAGCTGGTTGGTGCCGTCCTTGAGCTTGAAGAGGCCGCCGGTGAGCTTGACGGCGCCCGCCTTGGCGTCACCGACCCCGCTGTGCACCTTGCCGGCGCCGTCGGCGACCTTGCCCGCGCCGTCGGCGAGGGTGCCGATGCCGTTCGCGAACAGCCCCGCGCCCTGGGAGACCTTGTGGGCGCCGGCGTTCAGCTGGTTGATCTGACGGATCGCGGTGTCCGCGCGCTGCCCGATGCCCGGGGCCTGCTCGGCGACCATCACCGCGCCCTGGTGCACCTCGTGCAGCTTGCTGCGCAGCGGCCCGAAGTCCGCCCCGGCGACGGCGTCGCGGACCTTCTCCGCCGCGTCGGCTGCCACCTTGCTGCCGTCGGCGAGGGCCTTCAGCTTGGTGCAGTCGGGGTCGGTGTCCAGCAGCCCGCCGCAGCGGTCCCGGTAGATCTCCGCGGCGTTGTCGGCGTTCTTGCGGGCCTGCTCGGCGGCCTTGGCGGAGTCGCCCGGCAGGGTGTCGAGGACGTCGTCGACGGTCTCGGTGGCGTCGGCGACGAACTGCGCGCCCCGGCCGATCTCCTTGCCGTGCTCGCGGAGGTAGGGCAGGTCCTTCTTGGCCAGGCCGTGGACCTTCTCGGCGAGCTGCTGGGTGCCGTCGGCGACCTGGCCCGCGCCGTCGCGCAGCTCCCGGGCCTTGGCGACGGCCGACGAGGCGCCCCGGCTCAGGTCACCGGCGCCCTGACTGACCTTGCCGGCGCCCTCGTTGAGCTTGCCGAGGCCGTCCGCGAGGTCGCCGGAGCCCTTCTTGGCCGAACCCACGCCCTTGTCGACCTTCCCGGCCCCGTCCGCCGCCTCGGCGGTCTTGTCGTGCAGGTCGGAGAACGAGATGAAGATCTTGTCGAGCATGGTCCGCGCCGAGGTGGCCGAGGTCTTGGCCCGCACCTCGGAGAAGACCGTCTTGGAGATCGAGCCGACGACGTAGTTGTTGGCGTCGTTCGTGCGGACCTTGAGCGCGCCGGTCTGCGGGGTGTCCCCGGAGCTGGAGGCGATCCGCTTGCTGAAGTCCTTCGGGACGGTCAGCGAGAGGTAGTACGTGCCGTTCTCGACGCCCTTGGCGGCGTCCGCGGCGCTGACGTCCTCCCAGTGGAACTTCTTGCTGTCCTTGAGGTTCTCGGACAGGTCGTCGCCCGCGGTGAACTTCTTGCCGCCGGTCTTGGCGCCCTGGTCCTCGTTGACGAGGGCCACCGGGATCTTGTCCAGGCGGCTGTAGGGGTCCCAGAAGGAGCACAGGTACAGGGCCCCGTAGAGCAGCGGGATCAGCATCAGGGCGACCAGGCCCAGACGGGGAAGCTTCCCCCTGCCGAAACGCTTGAGCTCAAGCGCGGCCAGTCTCGGCGAACGCATCCGCTGCTTCCTTCTCGTCGGTGTCGGTGGGGGTGTCGTCGCCGGAGTCGGCGCCGGATCCGGCGTCGGCCGGCGCCTTGGTGGCCGGTGTCTCGGTGGCCGGCGTCTCCGTGGCCGGTGCGGCGCTCGTGTCCGCGGCGGTCGTATCCGCGGTGGCCGGCGCGGGGGTGGTGCGCACGAGCACGGCGTCCGCGGGGGCCTCGCTGCCGGCGGCCACGACGGTGGTGCCCGTCCGCGTCACGTCCCGCAGCAGCTGCCAGGCCTCGGCGCGTTCCGCCGCCGACAGCTTGAGGTCGACGTCGTCGACGGCCAGCAGCTGCGGCTCGTGCATGATCCCGAGGGCGACGGACAGCCGCAGCGCCTCGATCCGCTCCAGGTCCCGCACGGCCGTCCGCAGGCCCTTGACGAGGGACGCGGGGTCGAGGCCGACGACCGCGAGCGCGGCGTCGATCCGGGCCCGGGTGGCTTCCTTCTGGCGCCTGCCCCACGGGAGCGAGGCACCGAGGCCCTGGAAGCGGTGGCCCAACAGGGCCTGCTCCTTGAGGTGTTCGCCGACCGTGAGGGCCGGTTCGAGTTCGACGACGCCCGGCACATGGGCGATGGCGGTGCGGCTGCGCACCGTCCCGATGCGCTTCGGGAGCGGCAGTCCGGCGACCGTCGCCTCGCCCGCGGTGATCCGCATCCGGCCGGTGAGGGCCAGCAGCAGGCAGGTGCGGCCGGAACCGGAGGAGCCCTGGACGGCGATCAGCGCGCCCGGCTCGGCGGAGATGTCGATGCCCCGGAACGCCCAGCCCCGTGGGCCCTCCACTCCTATGCCTCTGGCGTCGACCGCCGCCCCCTGGCGGGTGGTGTTCACGAACACCCCTCCCCTTTGATCTGACTGGTCAGTCTAAAAGTGTGCCGTATCAGGGGCTCTTTGACCAATCGGGTGACGAATCCGGCACCCGGAACGCGCCGGTGGTAACTCGGTGCGGCGGATCCCGTGACCCGGACGGGGGATACGTCCTAGGGTGCCGTGCAGGCGGGGGCCTGATGATGTTCACGGTGATGTCCGTGCCGTGTGGACGACGCGGCACGGGCGCGCCCGTATATCGGAGAACCATGGAACATTCGGCATCACCCCCCGCTGACCGGCCGCCGCGGGACGAGGCGGAGCGGCGGCCGCGCGCTGCCCGCCGCTCGCGCAAGCTGGTCGCCCCGCTGCTCGCGGGAGCGCTGATAGCGGTCCTCGCACCCGTATCGGCCTCGGCCTCGGCACCCGTCCGGGCCCCCGAAGGAGGCCCGACCGCCGGCGACGCCCAAGGGCCCTGCGTACCGGGCGACGACAGCGACGGCTGGACGGCCACCTCCACCAGGATCGACCCCAAGGACAGCTACCACGCGTACGTCGGCAACGGGTACCTCGGCGCCCGGGTCGCGCCCAACGGCGCCGGCTACACCGCGCCCGGCGGCACCACCGGCTGGCCGCTGAAGACCCCCGCCTACGACGGCGCGTTCGTCTCCGGGCTCTACGCCAAGGGCCCCAAGGACGTGCAGGGCCGGCAGGCCATCGCCGCGATCCCCACCTGGTCCACGCTCGACGTCGCCACCGGCGGGGCCCGCTCCGACACCTTCTCCTCGGGCACCGCACCCGGCCGGATCTCGCACTACCGCCAGACCCTCTCCCTGCGCTGCGGCTTCGTCCGTACCTCACTGACCTGGACGGCCGCCGACGGGCGCCGCACCGATCTGGTCTACGACGTGCTCGCCGACCGCAACGACGCCCACACCGGCGCGGTCCGCCTGCGGATGACGCCCCACTGGAGCGGCGCGGCCACCGTCACCGACGGCCTCGACGGCCGCGGCGCCCGCCGGATGACCCCCTCCGGCGCCGGCGCGCACAGCGGCCGCACCATGGACGTCGGATTCCGCACGGACGGCACGAAGACCGACGGCGCGGTGGCCTCCACCCTGCGCACCGGGCCCGGGGTGCGGGCCGGGCAGCCCCGCAGGGAGGCGCAGCAGGACAAGCTGAGCAACCGCCAGCGGGTGTCCTTCCCGGTCCGCAGCGGCCGCTCCTACGAGCTGACCAAGTACGTCGGCGTGGACACCGCGCTGACCTCCCGCTCCCCACGGGCCGACGCCGACGCCGCCTCCCGCAGGGCAGCGGCCCGGGGCTGGGACGCCCTCTTCGCCCGGCACACCGCCGCCTGGCAGCGGCTGTGGCGCAGCGACATCGAGGTCAAGGGACAGCGCGAGATGCAGTCCTGGGTGCGCTCGGCGCAGTACGGACTGCTCTCCGCGACCCGCGCCGGCAGCGACAACAGCATCGGCCCCACCGGCCTGACCAGCGACAACTACGCCGGTGAGGTCTTCTGGGACGCCGAGACCTGGATGTACCCGGGCCTGCTGGCCACCCACCCCACGCTCGCCCGGTCCATCGTCGACTACCGCTACAAGACCCGCGCCGGGGCCCGCGCCAACGCGAAGAAGCTGGGCTACGACGGGCTGTTCTACCCCTGGACCAGCGGCAGCAAGGGCGATCTGTGGAACGAGTGCCACAGCTGGGACCCGCCGCACTGCAAGACGCAAAACCACCTCATGGGTGACATCTCCCTGGCCACCTGGCAGTACTACCTCGCCACCAAGGACACCGCCTGGCTGCGGTCCCGCGGCTGGCCGGTCCTCAAGGGCATCGCCGAGTTCTGGGCCTCCCGGGCCACCCGCAATACCGACGGCAGCTACTCCGTCAAGAACGTCGCAGGTCCCGACGAGTACAGCAACGGCGTCAACGACGGGGTGTTCACCAACGCCGGCGCCGCCACCGCCCTGCGCAACGCCACCCGCGTGGCCGCGATCCTCGGCGAGAAGGCACCGGCCTCCTGGAAGACCGTCGCCGACAAGCTGCGGATCCCCTACGACAGCAAGAAGAAGATCTTCGAGCAGTACGCCGGGTACAAGGGCACCACCATCAAGCAGGCCGACACCGTGCTGCTGATGTACCCGCTGGAATGGCCCATGTCGAAGGCGCGGGCGGCCCGCACGCTGGACTTCTACGCCGGGCACACCGACCCGGACGGCCCGGCCATGACGGACTCCGTGCACGCCATCGACGCCGCCGCCCTCGGCGAGCCGGGCTGTGCGACGTACACCTACCTGCAGCGGTCCATCAAGCCGTTCGTGCGCGGGCCGTTCAAGGAGTTCTCCGAGGCGCGCGGCGACAAGGCCGGCGCCGACGACCCGCACGCCGGCAAGCCCGCACAGGACTTCCTCACCGGCAAGGGCGGCTTCCTGCAGACCTTCACCAACGGGCTGACCGGGCTGCGGCTGCGGGAGAACGCGGTGCACCTCGACCCGATGCTGCCGCCGCAGCTCTCCCGGGGCGTGACCCTGCGCGGTCTGCACTGGCAGGGCCGCACCTATGACATCGCCATCGGCGCCGAGCAGACCACCGTGCGGCTGACCGCCGGGGCGCCGATGCGGATCGAGACGCCCGAGGGCGACAAGATCGTCAGCCGCGGTGTGCCGGCCGTCCTGAAGACCCGCCGCCCGGACCGCGCGGCGACCTCGGACGCGGCCCGCTGCACCCCGGCCACGGCGACCTCGGAGGAGCCCGGCATGTACGCGGGCGCCGCCGTGGACGGCAACACCACCACCGCGTGGGTGCCCGACGCCGCCACCGGCACCCTCACCGTCGACCTCGGCCGGCCCACGCTCGTCGGACGGATCACCCCGCACTGGACCGCGACCCGCCCGAAGTCCTACCGGATCGAGGTCTCCCGGGACGGCAAGCACTGGACGGGCACCGGGTACGCGGGCCGGAGCCCGGCGCGCTACGTCCGGGTCACCGTCGAGGGCGACCGGACCCCGGCGGCGGGCGGCAAGCCCAAGCCGCATCCGGGCATCACCGAGCTGGACGTGCAGCGCGTGAAGTAACCCGCTGGCCCGCTGACCCCGCAGCGTCCCGCCGGACGACGGCTCCGCCCCGCACCGCCGGGACGGGGCCGTCGCGCTCCCCGCGCCGGCCCGCGCTTCCCCGCGCCCCCGCCGGATTGCCGCCGCCCGGGCACGTCGGGATGAAATCCGCCCCCGGCGGTGTTGGTGCCTTGCGGTACGTGTCGAGGAGCGGGAGGCACCGGGTGGCGGGGACGGACAGGCAACGAGTGGGCTGGGCGCGGCGGCTGGTCCGCGACTGCTGGCAGTACAAGAAGGACGTGCTGCTCGCGCTGGGCTCCTCGCTGGCCGGCATGGCGGTGCTGGCCCTGGTCCCGCTCGTCCCGAAGCTGATCATCGACGACGTCATCATCCGGCACGCCCGCCCCCTCGGCCCCTGGGCCGGCGTGCTGGTCGCCGCCGCCGTCGTGGTCTACGTCCTCACCTACATACGCCGCTTCTACGGCGGCCGCCTCGCCCTGGACGCCCAGCACGACCTGCGCACCCGGATGTTCGCCGCGATCGCCCGGCTGGACGGCCGGCGGCAGGACGAGCTGAGCACCGGCCAGGTCGTCGGCCGCGCCACCAGCGACCTCCAGCTCATCCAGAGCCTGCTGTTCATGATCCCGATGATGATCGGGAACGTCCTGCTGTTCGTGATCTCGCTGGTCGTCATGACCGCGCTGTCGCCGCTGCTCACCGTCGTCGCGCTGGCCGTCGCCCCCGCCCTGTGGTTCATCGCCCGGCGCAGCCGCGCCCGGCTGTTCCCCGCCACCTGGTACGCCCAGGGGCAGGCGGCCGCCGTGGCCGGAGTCGTGGACGGCGCGGTCTCCGGCGTCCGGGTCGTCAAGGGCTTCGGGCAGGAGGAGCAGGAGACCGGGAAGCTGCGCGAGGTCAGCCGCCGGCTGTTCGCCGGACGGCTGCGCACGGTGCGGTTCAACGCCGTCTACACCCCCGCGCTGCAGGCCGTCCCCGCCCTCGGCCAGGTCGCGATGCTGGCCCTCGGCGGCTGGATGGCCACCCAGGGCCAGGTCACCCTCGGCACCTTCGTCGCGTTCTCCACCTACCTCGCGCAGCTGGTCGGACCCGTCCGGATGCTGGCGATGATGCTGACCGTCGGCCAGCAGGCGCGGGCCGGCGTGGAGCGGGTCTACGAGCTGATCGACACCGAGCCGGCCCTCCGGGAGCGGGCGGACGCCCACCCGCTGCCCGCCGACGCCGCCGCGACCGTCGCCTTCGAGGACGTCACCTTCGCCTACGCGCCGCCGCACCACGAACCCGACGGGGACACCACGGCCGCCGCCCCCGCCGCCGGCCCGCTCCGCCCTGTCCTCGACGGGTTCTCGCTGCGCATCGAGGCCGGCGAGACCGTTGCCGTGGTCGGCACGTCCGGCAGCGGCAAGTCCACCGTCTCGCTGCTGCTGCCCCGCTTCTACGACGTCACCGCGGGCCGCGTCCTGATCGGCGGCCACGATGTGCGCGAGCTGACCCTGGAGTCGCTGCGCGCCGCCATCGGGCTGGTCCCCGAGACCAGCTTCCTGTTCTCCGACTCCGTGCGCGACAACATCGCCTACGGCCACCCCGGAGCCACCGACGCCCAGGTGCGCGAGGCGGCCCGCGCCGCCCGGGCCGACGGCTTCATCTCCGCCCTTCCCGACGGCTACGACACCGAGGTCGGCGAGCAGGGCCTGACCCTGTCCGGCGGCCAGCGCCAGCGCGTCGCCCTGGCCCGCGCCATCCTCACCGACCCCCGGCTGCTGGTCCTGGACGACGCCACCTCGGCGGTGGACGCCCGGGTCGAGCACGAGATCCACGAGGCGCTGCGCGGCGTCATGGCGGGCCGTACGACCCTGCTGATCGCCCACCGCGCCTCCACCCTGGCGCTCGCCGACCGGGTGGCCGTCCTCGACGGCGGACGGCTGGTCGACATCGGCACCCAGGAGGAGCTGGAGAGCCGCTGCGCCCTCTACCGCAGGCTGCTGACCGACCCGGACGAGCTGGGCGAGGCCGCGCCGGACCCGGCGGGCGAAGCGGCGGCCGCCCTCGACGCCGAGTTCGCCGAACTGGCCGAGTCGGCCGAGTGCGCCGCGGACGGGCCGGGGGAGCGGCCCGGGCCGGACGCCGGGCTTGGCGAGAAGCAGACCGCCGCCGGCACGATCACCCCCGAACTGTGGGTCCGCCGCGAGCAGGAGGCCGAGGCGGGCGCGGCCGGGCCGGCGGCTCGCGCGGCGGCCGGCGCCGGGCCCGGCGCCGCCGGGGCCATGGCCGGGCAGACCGCGACGCCCGAGCTGCTCGCCCAGGTCGCGGCCCTGCCGCCGGCCACCGACACCCCCGAGATCGACGAGGACCGGGCCCTGCGCCCCGAGCGCTCCTACGGCCTGCGCCGGCTGCTGCACGGCTTCGGCCGGCCGCTGGGGTTCGCGCTGGCGCTGGTCGCCGTGGACGCGGTCGCCGGGCTGCTGCTGCCCGTGCTGATCCGGCAGGGCATCGACGAGGGCGTGCGGCGCGGTGCGCTGATCGGCGTCTGGACGGCCGCCGCCGTCGCCCTGCTCGTGGTCCTCGCCCAGTGGGCGGCGCAGATCGGCGGCAACCGCATGACCGGACGCACCGGCGAACGGGTCCTCTACTCCCTCCGCCTCAAGATCTTCGCGCAGCTCCAGCGCCTCGGGCTCGACTACTACGAGCGCGAGCTGACCGGCAAGATCATGACCAGGATGACCACCGACGTCGACGCCCTGTCGACCTTCCTGCAGACCGGCCTGGTCACCGCCCTGGTCTCGGTGCTCACCTTCTTCGGCATCCTCGTCGCACTGTTCGCCATCGACGTCCAGCTGGCCCTGGTCGTCTTCGCCACCCTCCCGCCGCTGATCATCGGCACGTACTTCTTCCGCAAGCAGAGCGTGAAGGCCTACGAGCTGGCCCGCGAGCGGATCAGCGTCGTCAACGGCGACCTCCAGGAGAGCGTCGCCGGACTGCGGATCGTCCAGGCCTTCCGGCGCGAGCACAGCGGCCGGGAGCGGTTCGCGGCCCGCAGCGACGCCTACCGCCGGGCCCGGGTCCGCGGCCAGTTCCTGATCTCGCTCTACTTCCCGTTCGTCCAGCTGCTGTCGTCCGTGGCGGCCGCCCTGGTGCTGATCGTCGGCGCCGACCGGGTCGGCTCGCACACCCTGACGGCCGGTGCGCTGGTCGCCTACCTCCTCTACATCGACCTGTTCTTCGCCCCCGTCCAGCAGCTCTCCCAGGTCTTCGACGGCTACCAGCAGGCCTCGGTCTCGCTCGGCCGCATCCAGGAGCTGCTGCGCGAGCCGACCACCACCCCCGTCGCCGAGCGGCCCCGCGAGGTGCCCGCACTGCGCGGCGACATCACCTTCGACGACGTTCACTTCCACTACGGCGGCGGGGACGCACCCGCGCTGGCCGGCGTCGACCTCACCATCCCGGCCGGCCAGACCGTCGCCTTCGTCGGCGAGACCGGTGCCGGCAAGTCCACGCTGGTCAAGCTGGTCGCGCGGTTCTACGACCCGTCAGGGGGAGCCGTCCGGATCGACGGCACGGACCTGCGGGAGCTGGATCTGACGGGCTACCGCCGCCGGCTGGGCGTGGTCCCCCAGGAGTCCTACCTCTTCGCCGGCACCGTCCGTGACGCCATCGCCTACGGCCGCCCCGACGCCACCGACGCCGAGGTGGAGGCCGCCGCCCGGGCCGTCGGCGCCCACGACATGATCGCCACCCTCGACGGCGGCTACCTCCACGAGGTCGCCGAGCGCGGCCGCAACCTCTCCGCCGGCCAGCGCCAGCTGCTGGCACTGGCCCGCGCCGAACTCGTCGACCCGGACGTGCTGTTGCTCGACGAGGCCACCGCCGCGCTGGACCTCGCCACCGAAGCGGTCGTCAACCAGGCCACCGACCGGCTGCGCACGCTCGACCCCGCCCGCGCGGATGCGGGCCCGGCGCCCCGCCGGCGCACCACGCTGATCGTCGCCCACCGCCTGACCACCGCGGCCCGCGCGGACCGCGTGGTGGTGCTCGACCGCGGCCGGATAGCGGAGGACGGCACCCACGCCCAGCTGCTGGCCCACGACGGCCGCTACGCGGAGCTGTGGCGCACCTTCAGCGGCGAGGAGGAGGAACTCGCGGCGTGACGCCCCCTCCCCGGGGCCCGGGATCCGGAGGCTGAGCGTCCGGGGGCCGCCGGTCCGGGGGCCCCGGACTACTTCGGGCCCGCCCCCTCGCTCCCGGCCCCCGCGCCGCCCGACCCTGCGGCCATTCGGAAGATCCACCGGTTGGCGCCGAGGGCTGGTGGCACCCGCACCGCGCCGATAGGTTCAGCCCGACCTTTGCTATCCCAAGGGGAGGGTGCATGCGCAAGGCCACCAGATGGCTGCTGTCACTCGCCGTGCTCATAGGCACGGCGGGCGCCGGCAGCGTGTCGGCAGGAGCGGCCACCGCCGCCGAGCCGACGAAGACCGAGGACATCAAGGCCCGGATCCTGGCGATCCCGGGCATGAGCCTCATCGAAGAGAAGCCGGTCGACGGCTACCGCTACTTCGTCCTGAACTACACCCAGCCGATTGACCACCGGCATCCGTCGAAGGGGACGTTCCAGCAGCGACTGACCCTGCTGCACAAGTCGGTCGACCGCCCGACGGTGTTCTTCACCTCCGGCTACAACGTCAGCACCACGCCGTCCCGCAGCGAACCCACCAAGATCATCGACGGCAATCAAGTCTCCCTGGAGTACCGCTACTTCACCCCGTCGCGGCCCGCTCCCACGGACTGGAAGAAGCTGAACATCCGGCAGGCCGCCGATGACCAGCACCGCATCTTCCAGGCCCTGCACCGCATCTACCGCAAGAACTGGATCGACACCGGCGGCAGCAAGGGCGGCATGACCGCCACCTACTACCGCCGCTTCTTCCCGCACGACATGAACGGCACCGTCGCCTACGTCGCGCCCAACGACGTACGCAACGACGAGGACTCCGCCTACGACCGGTTCTTCAAGACCGTCGGGACCGCGCAGTGCCGCGCCGACCTCGCCGCCATCGAGCGTGAGGCCCTGGTGCGCCGCAAGGAGATGGTCGGCCGCTTCCAGACCTGGGCCGACAAGGAGAAGCAGACCTTCGAGACCGTCGGCGGTGCCGACCGGGCCTACGAGGTCATGGTCACGGACCTGGTCTTCGGCTTCTGGCAGTACCAGCCGGCCGAGACCGCCTGCGCCGAGGTCCCCAAGCCGTCCGTCTCCACCGACGGGCTGTGGGCGTGGATGGACAAGGTCGGCGGCTTCGACAGCTACACCGACCAGGGCATGGAGCCGTACACGCCGTACTACTACCAGGCAGGCACCCAGCTGGGTGAGCCCGGCTACGCCTACCCGAACCTCGCCGGCCTGCTGAAGTACCCCGGCATCAACAACTCGCGGTCGTTCGTGCCCAAGGACATCCCGATGCGCTTCGACAAGCGTGCGATGCCCGACGTCGACCACTGGGTGCGCCACCACGCGCACCGGATGATGTTCGTCAACGGGCAGTTCGACCCGTGGAGTTCGGAGCACTTCGAGCTGGGCAGGGGTGCCCGCGACTCGTACGTCTTCACCGTGCCCGGCGGCAACCACGGCTCGAACATCGCCAAGCTGGCGGACGCCGACCGCACCAAGGCCACCGCCGAGCTTCTCGACTGGGCCGGTGTCCAGGCCCCGGGCGGCACGGCCACGCCGCTGGCGCCGTACAACAAGCAGCTGGACAAGCAGGAGATCCGGCGGATGCCGCTGCTGCGCCCGTAGGACCGCGGGGCAGCCGGGCCGCGAGGCGCCGGCCACCGCCGGCGGACACGGCGTGCCCTCCCCGGGGACGGGAGGGCACGCCGCGTCCGTGCCCGCCGGCGTGCCTCAGTACGACAGGCCGTGCCCGATCCGGTAGAGCGCCGTGGTCGGGGCGTCGGCGCGCATTATCGCGACGGGCAGCCTGCCCGCCGGGTGCCGCCGCCCGGCGATCACCCGGGCCGCCGCCCGCAGCTCCACATCCGTCCAGGAGTAGCTCGCCAGCGCCGCCTTCACCCCGGGCAGCTGGGCGATGTCATACGGATTGCGGACCGCCAGCTGCACCACCGGCTTGCCCGTGGCCAGCAGCGCGGCGACCAGCTGCCGCTGCGAGGAGTCCGCGGTCACGTTGTAGGTGGCCACCACCACCGCGTCCCGGGCGGCGAGCGCCGCCACCGCCTCGTCGATCGTGCGGCGGTCCGGCGACAGGCCCGTGGACAGCGCGGTGGCGGTGAACCCCAACTCGGTGAACGCCCTGGCCAGGACCGCGGTGGGCGGGCCGCCGGTGCCGGTCGGCGAGGCCGCGTCGAAGCCCGCCACCAGCACCCGGCGCTCCCGCCGCCGGGACAGCGGCAGGATCCCGGCGTCGTTGCGCAGCAGGGTGGTGGTGCGGTCCGCGATCCGGTCCGCGGCGGCGAGATGGCTGCGGATGCCGACGACCCGGTCCACCGCCCGGTGGGTGGTGTAGGGGTGCGCGAAGAGCCCTCGCCGGTCCTTGAGCAGCAGGATGCGCATCAGCTTCGCGTCGATGTCCCGCTCGGCCAGCTCGCCGTCCGCGAGCGCCCGGAGCACGGCGGCACGGGCGAGCGACAGGTCCGGCGGGTTCAGCAGCTGGTCGACGCCCGCCTTGAGGGCGAGCACCGGCACCCGGGCGTCGCCGTACTTCACCCGTACGCCCTCCATGCCCAGGGAGTCGGTCACCACCACGCCGTCGTAGCCGAGGCGTTCGCGCAGGATGCCGGTGAGGATCGGCCGGGAGAGGGTGGCCGGGTCCTCGCTCCGGTCGAAGGCGGGCACGACGATGTGCGCCGTCATGATCGAGTCGATGCCGGCGGCGATCGCGGCCTTGAACGGCGGCGCGTCCAGGCGCTCCCACTCCTCGGCCGTGTGGTGGATGTACGGCAGTCCGACATGGCTGTCGGTGTCGGTGTCGCCGTGCCCGGGGAAGTGCTTGGCGCAGGACGCGATCCCGGCGCCCTGGTAGCCCTTCACCTCGGCGGCGACCATCCGGGCCACCGCTTGCGGGTCCGCCCCGAAGGACCGCACCCCGATGACGGGGTTGGCGGGGTTGACGTTGACATCGGCGTCCGGCGCGTAGTCCTGCCGGATGCCCATGGCGAGCAGCTCCTGGCCGGCGAGGGCGGCCGCCGTGCCGGCGTCCTCGCGGGAGCCGCCCGCGCCCAGCGCCATCGCCCCGGGGAACAGGGTGGCGGGCGCGCCGACGCGGGCCACTATGCCGTGTTCCTGGTCGGTGGAGATCAGCACCGGCACGGGCACGCGCTGGGCGGCGGCGGCCTTCTGGATGCCGTTGGAGAGGTCGGCGATCTGATGCGGCTCGCGGGTGTTGTGCGCCCAGCCGAAGTAGATGATGCCGCCGACGTGGTACTTGGCGATCAGCTCCGCGGCGTTGGCGACGCCGATCTCCTTCTGGTTCGCGGCGACATCGGCCGGGTCCGGGTCGGTGGCGGAGTGCCCGTAGACCCGCATGACGAAGAGCTGGCCGACCTTTTCCTCCGGAGTCATGCGGGAGATCAGGCGGCGCAGCCGGGCCCGGGTGGCGGGGGAGGGGGGACGGTGCCCGAGGGGGGCGGCCGCCGCGGTGTGCGCGGGGGCGGCGGCCCCCGTCGGCCACGCGGCGGCGGCCGCCGCCGCGGTGGTCAGGACGGTACGTCTGGAGTGCATCTGCGCTCCTTCCGGAGGGCTTCCTCGGCTCTGTGAAGGAAACTTCCAAGGAGACACGGATAGCCGGAAAACTATTGTCGGTCAATGACTCCTTCCGCGGTGGCGTCCAGGGATTGCGGGGCGGCCGGGGATGTGTGATGGGGCCTCAGAGGCGCGGGGGAGCGGAGGGGCCCGGGGTGCCCCCCTGCGGCCGGGCGGGTCAGGAGCCCGCGGCGGCCCCGGACAGCAGCCGCTGGAGGTGGGCGCGGCCCGGGGCCAGCAGGCCGGGGAGGTCCGCCGCCCGCGGGAACCAGCGCTTCTCGTACTCCCAGCAGAGCCAGCCGCCCGGCCCCTGCTCGAAGCCGCCCTCGGCGGCCGGCACCGGGCCGTGGGCGTCCTCGGGATCCCGGGTGAGGGTGTTCAGCACGGCCGCCAGCGGCAGGGCGCCGGCGCCGAGCGGGAGCGGGGTGCGGTCCTCGGCCGAGGCGACGTCCTTGACCTGCACATAGCCCAGATGCGGGGCGAGCGCGGCATGGGTGTCGACGGGCTCCTCACCGCCGAGCCAGCTGTGCAGCACGTCCCAGACCGCGCCGATCTGGCGGTGTCCCACGGGGCCCAGCACCCGCGCGGCGTCCGCGCCCGTGCGGTGGGAGTCATGGGTCTCCAGCAGGACCCGGACGCCCCGCTCGGCGGCGAGCGGGGCCACCGCGGCGAGCCGGCGGGCGGCGTCCGCGTCCGCCGCGTCCGCCGGGCGGTCCCCGCCGCCGGGGAAGACCCGGACGTAGGGCGCCCCCAGATCGGCCGCCAGCAACACCAGCTCGTTCAGCTCCTGCGCCAGTTCCTTCTCGCCCGCCGCGTCCCGGGCGGCGGCGACCCCGGCGTATCCGGCCACCGCCAGGATCTCGACGCCGGCATCGGCGAACCGGCCGCGCACCTCGGCGCGCTCCCGCGTCCCGAGCAGCGGATGTACCGGCTCCTCCGGATGGGCCCGCAGCTCCACCCCCTGATACCCGGCGGCGGCCGCCAGCCCGATCACCTCCGGCACCGGCATCCCCGGCACCCCGAGGGTCGAGAACGCGAAGCGCATCGCCGGGGTGGAGCCGTTCGTGCCGCCCGTGCCGCCCGTAGTGGTCGTACCGTTCGTGGCGCCCGTGTGGACCATGCCTGCGCTCCTCCTGGTTGCGGGTGTTCTCCCCGTCCTTCCCCGTGTTCCCCGGTCCGTGCCCGCTTTGGGCCGGGTGAGTCGTCCGCGGCGGCATCCGGCCCCGGACGGCGGGACGCCCGGGGCCTGGTGTCCGCGGCCCCGCCCCGCCCGTGGGTGCGCGGACACGCCCCTCGCCCTGTGGTCAGAGCGTCAGTCGCCAGTCCTGTCCGACCAGGTCCCGGCCGAAGCTGTGGTGCGCCGACTCGGCGACCAGCTCGAAGCCGGCGCGCAGATACAGGCCGCGGGCCGCGTCGAGCAGGGAGTTGGTCCACAGCGCCAGCTCGCCGTAGCCGGCCTCCCGGGCGAACTCCACGCAGGCGCCGACGAGTTGACGGCCCACGCCGTGCCCGCGGGCGCCGGGCTCCACCAGCAGCAGCCGCAGCCTGGCGACGCCCGGCCTGCCGTCCCGTACGCACATCACGGCGCCCGCCCGCTCCCCGCCCAGCTCCGCTATCCAGGTGCGGTCCCACCGCGGGTCGAAGGCCTCGGCGTACTCCGCCACGATCCGGGCCACCAGCGCCTCGTAGCCCAGATCGAAGCCGTACTCGGCCGCGTAGACGGCGGCGTTGCGCTCCACCATCCAGCCCAGGTCCCCGGGGTAGGGGCGGCGCAGCACGGCCTCGGGTGGACGGGCTCCCGGCGGCTCCTGCGGGTCCGTGCCGAGCAGGGCGTGGATGGTTCGCATCGAGTCCACCAGACGGGCCCGGTCCGCCGTGTCCAGATCCGTCAGCAGCGCGCCCGCGGCCTCCTGGGAGCGCTCCTCCAGCAGCCCGGCGGCCTCCCAGCCGGCGGGCGTCAGCATGATGCACTGCCTGCGGGGATCCCGCTCGGAGCGGCCGCGGGAGATCAGCTTCCGGTCCTCGAACTTGCCGAGCAGCCTGCTGAGATAGCCCGCGTCCAGCGACAGCGACACCCGCAGGTCCGCGGCGTCCACCTGCTGGTGGTGGGCGACCTCGTAGATGATCCGCGCCTCGGTGAGGGTGAACGGGGTGTACAGCTGGCGCCCGTAGTCGAAGGCGCCGATCAGGTTGACGTAGAAGCGGTTGAACCGGCGCAGCTCGCGGACGTCGGCCGCGGGGTCGGGCGCGGTGTCGCCCGGCGGTCCGGGGTGCCCGGCGGATGCGGTCATCGTCGACCCCCTCAACGTTGACTGAGTCAAGGGTAAGTCCCCGACGTCGATCTGCACACCCCCGCAGCGCTCCGGCATGCCCCCGCCCGCCCCCGCGATCCCGCCCCGCATGCTGGCGCCCCGGCGCGGGGAGGCGCTTACTGGTCCGGGGACGCCTGCCTGCGGCGAGCGAGAGGGGCCCGACCGTGACACCCACGACCGTACGCATCGCCATGAACGGCGTGACCGGGCGCATGGGATACCGCCAGCACCTGGTGCGCTCCCTCCTGGCCCTGCGCGACCAGGGCGGCCTCGCACTGCCGGACGGGACGGTGATCCTCCCGGAGCCGGTCCTGGTCGGCCGCTCCGCGCCCAAGCTCCGGGCGCTGGCCACCCGCCACGACCTGCCCCACTGGAGCTGCGACCTCGACGCCGTACTGGGCGACGACGGCATCGACGTCTACTTCGACGCCCAGACCACCGCCGCCCGCGAGGAAGCGGTCAGGAAGGCGATCGCCGCCGGCAAGCACCTGTACGTCGAGAAGCCCACCGCGAGCAGCCTCACCGGCGCCCTCGCACTGGCCCGGCTGGCCCGGGAGGCCGGCGTCAAGAACGGCGTCGTCCAGGACAAGCTCTTCCTGCCCGGCCTGCGCAAGCTCCGCCGCCTCGTCGAGGGCGGATTCTTCGGCCGCATCCTGTCCGTGCGCGGCGAGTTCGGCTACTGGGTCTTCGAAGGCGACTGGCAGCCGGCCCAGCGCCCCTCCTGGAACTACCGCGCCGAGGACGGCGGCGGCATCGCGGCCGACATGTTCCCGCACTGGGAGTACGTCCTGCACGAGCTGTTCGGACCGGTCCGCAGCGTCCAGGCGCACGTCACCACCCACATCCCGCGCCGCTGGGACGAGTCGGGCACCCCGTACGAGGCCACCGCCGACGACGCCGCCTACGGCATCTTCGAACTGGCCGGCGGCATCGTCGCGCAGATCAACTCCTCCTGGGCGGTGCGGGTGCACCGCGACGAACTGGTGGAGTTCCAGGTGGACGGCACCGAGGGGTCGGCCGTCGCCGGGCTGCGCCACTGCCGGGTGCAGCACCGCGCCGGCACCCCGCGGCCGGTCTGGAACCCCGACCTGCCGGCCTCCGGGACGTTCCGCGACCAGTGGCAGGAGGTCCCCGACAACGACAGCTTCGACAACGCCTTCAAGACGCAGTGGGAGCTGTTCCTGCGGCACGTCGTCCGCGACGAACCCTGGCGCTGGGACCTGGCGGCCGGCGCCCGCGGCGTCCAGCTCGCCACGCTCGCGCTGCGCTCCTCGGCACAGGGACGCCGCCTGCCGGTACCGGACCTGACCGCGCCGGAGGCCACCCCGTGAACACCCCGCGGAATCCCGCCTCCTCCGGGCCGGGCGCCGTACCCGGTGCCGCACACCCGCCACGCTCCCGTACGGTCTTCGCCGCCGCCCACGTGGTGGCCGACCCGGACGCCGACACCACCCCGGACGGCCCGGCCGCCCTCGACTGGGACGCCACCCTCGCCTTCCGCCACCACCTGTGGTCCCAGGGCCTGGGCGTGGCCGAGGCGATGGACACCGCCCAGCGCGGCACGGGCCTGGACTGGACCGCCGCCGCCGAACTGATCCGCCGCACCGGCGCCGAGGCCCGGGCGGCCGGCGCACTCCTGGCGTGCGGCGCCGGAACCGACCAACTGCCCGCCCACGGAGCGTCCCTGGACCGGGTGCGGGCCGCCTACGAGGAACAGCTCGCCGTCGTCGAGGACGCCGGCGCCCGTCCCGTCCTGATGGCGTCCCGGCAGCTCGCCGCGGCCGCCACCGGCCCCGACGACTACCAGGAGCTCTACGGCCACCTCCTGCGCCAGTCGGCCCGGCCCGCGATCCTGCACTGGCTCGGCCCCGTCTTCGACCCGGCGCTGACCGGCTACTGGGGCCACACCGACCTCGACGCGGCCGCCGCGACGCTCCTGCGGATCGTCGCCGACCACCCGGACCGCGTCGACGGCGTGAAGGTCTCCCTCCTGGACGCCGGCCGGGAAGTACGGCTGCGCCGCATGCTGCCCCCGGGCGTGCGCTGCTACACCGGCGACGACTTCCACTACCCCGAGCTGATCGCGGGCGACGCACACGGCCACAGCGACGCCCTGCTGGGCATCTTCGACCCGCTCGCCCGGCGCGCCGCCGACGCCCTGCGCCACCTCGACGCCCCGGGCCCCGCGGGAGCGGCCGCGTTCCGGGCCGCCCTGGACCCGACCGTCGCGCTCGCCCGGCACCTCTTCGGGGAACCCACCCGCCACTACAAGACCGGCATCGTCCTGCTCGCCTGGCTGGCGGGCCACCAGTCGCACTTCACCATGGTCGGCGGGCTCCAGTCGGCCCGCTCGCTGCCGCACCTGCGGCGCGCCCACCAACTCGCCGACGCGCTGGGCCTGTTCCCGGACCCGGAACGCGCCGCCGCCCGGATGCGGGCCTTGCTCGCCGTCCACGGGGGGCAGGACGCATGAGCGACACCCCCGCCGCGCTCCTGGACCGGCTCAGCCTCAACCAGCAGACCGTCCGGCAGTGGTCGCTGCCCGAACTGGCCGACGGCTGCGCCCGGGCCGGCGTACGGGGCGTGGGCCTGTGGCGGGAGCCCGTCCGGGAGTACGGGCCGGCGGCCGCCGCCCGGCTCGTACGGGACGCCGGGCTGCGCGTCACCAGCCTGTGCCGGGGCGGATTCCTCACGGCGCCGGACCCGGCCGCGCGGGCCGCCGCCCTGGACGACAACCGTGCGGCCGTCGACGAGGCCGCCGTCCTCGGGACGGACACCCTCGTACTGGTCTCCGGCGGGCTGCCGGCCGGCAGCCGGGACCTGGCCGGCGCCCGGGAGCGGATCGCGGACGCCCTGGGCGAGTTGGGGCCGTACGCGGCGCAGCGCGGCGTACGCCTGGCGCTCGAACCGCTGCACCCGATGTACGCGGCGGACCGGTGCGTGGTCTCGACCCTCACCCAGGCACTCGACCTCGCCGAACGCTTCCCCGCCGACCGGGTGGGGGTGGTCATCGACACCTACCACCTGTGGTGGGACGACACGGTCGGCGCGCAGATCGACCGCGCGGGCACCACCGGCGGCGCGGCGTCGCGGATCGCCGCCTTCCAGCTCGCCGACTGGGTCACCCCGCTGCCGGCCGGTGTCCTGCTGGGGCGGGGGCAGCTCGGGGACGGCGTGGTGGACCTGCGGTGGTTCCGGCGCCGGGTGGAGGCGGCCGGCTACCGCGGCCCGGTCGAGGTGGAGATCTTCCAGCCGGCGCTGTGGGCCCGGGACGGCGCGGAGGTGCTGGCGGAGATCGTCGACCGCTTCCGCCGCCACGTCGGATGAGCCGCCCACCCCGGGCGGGAGGGAAATAACCCCGCCACGCCGCACAACCGTTGACCGTTCACAGAAGTCAAAGCTGACGCCGGTTCCGAAAGGGGAGGGATCCGGGGGGATCCGGGACCGGCGTGGAGGGGGAATCGAGGGGCCCGACCATCGGACGGGCCCCTCGATGGAAAGCCCGGCAGCTCGATGGAGAGCCCGGCAGCCCGGCCGGCGGCGCACTGTCGGACCCCGGCGGTACCGTCGGTCCATGGTCAACGCAGCCGTCGTCGAAGGGGTCCTGGAGCGGATCACCTACGCCAACGAGGAGAGCGGCTACACCGTCGCGCGGGTCGACACCGGCCGCGGCGCGGGCGACCTGCTGACCGTCGTCGGCGCGCTGCTGGGCGCGCAGCCGGGCGAGTCGCTGCGGATGGAGGGCCGCTGGGGCTCCCACCCCCAGTACGGCAAGCAGTTCACGGTCGAGAACTACACCACCGTCCTGCCCGCCACGATCCAGGGCATCCGCCGCTATCTGGGCTCCGGCCTGATCAAGGGCATCGGCCCGCGCCTCGCGGACCGCATCGTCGAGCACTTCGGCACCGACACCCTCGACGTCATCGAGACCGAGCCCGCGCGCCTGGTCGAGGTGCCCGGCCTCGGCCCCAAGCGGACGAAGCTGATCGGCGCGGCGTGGGAGGAACAGAAGGCCATCAAGGAGGTCATGATCTTCCTCCAGGGCGTCGGGGTGTCCACCTCCATCGCCGTGCGCATCTACAAGAAGTACGGTGACGCCTCGATCTCCGTCGTCCGGGGCGAGCCCTACCGCCTGGCCGCCGACGTCTGGGGCATCGGCTTCCTGACCGCCGACCGCATCGCGCAGTCCGTGGGCATCCCGCACGACAGCCCCGACCGCGTCAAGGCGGGCCTGCAGTACGCGCTGTCGCAGTCCACCGACCAGGGCCACTGCTTCCTGCCCGAGGAACAACTGATCGCCGACGCGGTGAAGTTGCTCGGCGTGGACACCGGCCTGGTCATCGACTGCCTGGGCGAACTGGCTGCGGACCCCGAGGGCGTGGTCCGCGAGAAGGTACCCGGAAGCGCGGACGGCGCGCCGGTCACCGCCGTCTACCTGGTGCCCTTCCACCGCGCCGAGACCTCCCTGGCCGGCCGGCTGACCCGGCTGCTGCGCACCGACGAGGACCGGATGCCGGCGTTCCGTGACGTGGTCTGGGACAAGGCGCTGGCCTGGCTGGCGCGGCGCACGGGCGCCGAGCTGGCGCCCGAGCAGCAGCAGGCGGTGCGCCTCGCGCTGACCGAGAAGGTCGCGGTGCTCACCGGCGGCCCCGGCTGCGGCAAGTCCTTCACGGTCCGCTCCGTCGTCGAACTGGCCCGCGCCAAGAAGGCCAAGGTGGTGCTGGCGGCGCCCACCGGCCGCGCCGCCAAGCGGCTCGCGGAGCTGACCGGGGCGGAGGCCTCCACGGTCCACCGCCTCCTGGAGCTGAAGCCCGGCGGGGACGCCGCCTATGACGCGGACCGCCCGCTGGACGCCGATCTGGTGGTCGTCGACGAGGCTTCCATGCTGGACCTGCTGCTCGCCAACAAGCTCGTCAAGGCGGTGCCGCCGGGCGCCCATCTGCTGCTGGTGGGCGATGTCGACCAGCTGCCGTCGGTGGGCGCCGGCGAGGTGCTGCGCGATCTGCTCGCCGGGGCGGGGGCCGCGCGCGGGGCGTCCGGCCCGGCGGACTCCGGGGGAGCGCCGGACGGGGGCGGGGGCCGGGTGACGGGCGGACCGGTGCCGGCCGTGCGGCTGACCAGGATCTTCCGCCAGGCCCAGCAGTCCGGGGTGGTCACCAACGCCCACCGCATCAACTCCGGCGTGCCGCCCCTGACGCACGGCCTGGCCGACTTCTTCCTGTTCGCCGAGGAGGACGCCGAGGAGGCCGGCCGGCTGACCGTGGACGTCGTGGCCCGCCGGATCCCGGCGAAGTTCGGCCTCGACCCGCGCCGCGACGTCCAGGTGCTCACCCCGATGCACCGTGGCCCCGCCGGTGCCGGCGCCCTGAACGGCCTGCTCCAGCAGGCCGTCACCCCCGGCCGCCCGGATCTTCCCGAGCGCCGCTTCGGCGGCCGGGTGTTCCGCGTCGGCGACAAGGTCACCCAGGTCAGGAACAACTACGAAAAGGGCCGCAACGGCGTCTTCAACGGCACGGTCGGCGTGGTCACCGCCCTGGACGCGGACGAGCAGCGGCTGACCGTCCGCACCGACGAGGACGAGGAGGTGCCCTACGACTTCGACGAACTCGACGAACTCGCCCACGCCTATGCCGTGACGATCCATCGTTCGCAGGGTAGTGAATATCCAGCGGTGGTGATTCCGGTCACCACCAGTGCCTGGATGATGCTGCAGCGCAATCTGCTGTATACCGCCGTGACCCGGGCAAAGCGCCTCGTGGTGCTGGTCGGCTCCCGAAAGGCCCTCGGACAGGCCGTCCGCACCGTATCCGCCGGTCGGCGGTGCACGGCGCTCGATCACCGGCTCGCCGGTGCGATGTGAGGGCTCCTCCCTCTTTCCCATACGGGGCGAAGGGGGGCAGGATGGGCACTCAGGCGGCACTGAGTGCCGCTTCCAGGCCCTATGGCCGACCCCGAGTGCACATCCACGTCTCAAATGGGGGAAGGTATAGGCAGTCAGGGCACCTCGAAGAAGAGGCACAACGTCGGTGAGGGATGACGTGAGCGACAACTCTGTAGTACTGCGTTACGGGGACGGCGAATACAGCTACCCGGTCGTCGACAGCACCGTTGGCGACAAGGGCTTCGATGTCTCGAAGCTGCGCGCCCAGACCGGTCTGGTGACCCTGGATTCCGGTTACGGCAACACCGCGGCGTATAAATCCGCGATCACCTATCTCGACGGTGAGAACGGGATTCTCCGATACCGCGGCTACCCGATCGAGCAGCTCGCAGAGCGCAGCACGTTCGTCGAGACCGCGTACCTCCTCATCAACGGCGAGCTGCCCACCGTCGATGAGCTGGCGAACTTCAAGCAGGACATCACCTACCACACCCTGCTGCACGAGGACGTCAAGCGCTTCTACGACGGCTTCCCCCGGGACGCCCACCCGATGGCGATGCTGTCCTCCGTCGTCAGCGCGCTGTCGACGTTCTACCAGGACAGCCACAACCCGTTCGACGAGCAGCAGCGCCACATCTCCACGATCCGGCTGCTGGCCAAGCTCCCGACGATCGCGGCCTACGCGTTCAAGAAGTCGGTCGGCCACCCGGTCGTCTACCCGAGCAACGACCTCGGGTACGTCGAGAACTTCCTGCGCATGACCTTCTCGGTGCCCGCCGCGGACTACGACCTCGACCCCGTCGTGGTCAGCGCCCTCGACAAGCTGCTGATCCTGCACGCCGACCACGAGCAGAACTGCTCCACCTCCACCGTGCGGCTGGTCGGCTCCTCGCAGGCGAACCTCTTCGCCTCGATCTCGGCCGGCATCAACGCCCTGTGGGGCCCCCTGCACGGCGGTGCCAACCAGTCGGTGCTGGAGATGCTGGAAGGCATCCAGCGCGACGGCGGCGACGTCGACTCCTTCATCCGCAAGGTGAAGAACAAGGAAGACGGCGTGAAGCTCATGGGCTTCGGGCACCGCGTCTACAAGAACTTCGACCCCCGCGCGAAGATCATCAAGGCGGCGGCGCACGACGTCCTGTCCGCGCTCGGCAAGTCCGACGAGCTGCTGGACATCGCCCTCAAGCTGGAGGAGCACGCGCTGTCCGACGACTACTTCGTCGAGCGCAAGCTCTACCCGAACGTCGACTTCTACACCGGCCTGATCTACCGGGCCATGGGCTTCCCGACCGAGATGTTCACCGTGCTCTTCGCGCTCGGCCGGCTGCCCGGCTGGATCGCCCAGTGGCACGAGATGATCAAGGAGCCCGGCTCCCGCATCGGCCGCCCGCGGCAGATCTACACCGGTGTCGTCGAGCGCGACTTCGTGCCGGTCGAGGAGCGCTGACGGCCGCCCGGCGCCGCCGGGCCGCCGCGGTCTGAGAAAGAAGAAGCGCCCCGCCTCCGGATCCCCCCACGGGTCCAGAGCGCGGGGCGCTTCCCTTGTCCCGGTTGGATTCCCCCCACGGGATCCGTCCGGGCGTTCGGGTAGCACCGCGATCTGCCGGGACGCGCACATTCGGGAGGGCCGCTCAAAGCTCCCCGGGCGCGTCGCCCCGGCCACGCGTAGCCGGGCGCGATCCCCCAAGATCTGCACGGCTGGTGCAGTGCAAGCCCCGCCGGGGTGCCTGCACTGCCCGGTTAGACTCACGACCCCCCTCAATGGTTACGTTCCCATGAGTGTGATCTGGGTCTCTTGCCATATGCGGGCGAATGCGGTCAAGAGCCCCGATCTGGAGATCGGGGCCGTGGGGTATGGGTGTTGTGTCAGTTGTAAGGGCCAGGTGAAATTTCCCGGCCGCAGGCCGCCGACCACCACGAAGACCCGTCCGGGACCGCTTCCGCGCCCGCGAACGCCGCGCGAGACGTTCCGTCCGAGGTGTCGGGCGCCCGGGCGTTTTCCCGGCCGCACGCTTTTGTGCTCCGCCTTGACAGTCGTGGTGCGCGGGGCGCGGATCCGCCCGCCCGTGGCGAGCCGGTCCGCGCCCCGCGCGAGGGAGCGGCGCCCGGAGTCAGCCCGCCTGCCCCACCAGCTCGTACCCCGCCTCGTCGACGGCCGCGCGCACGACCTCCTCGTCCAGGGGTGCCTTGGAGGTGACGGTCACCAGGCCGCTGGCGGCGACCGCCTGCACCGCGCTGACCCCGGCCAGCTCGCCCAGCTCGGACGAGACGGCGCCCTCACAGTGCCCGCAGGTCATGCCGGTGACCTTGTACGTGGTGGTCACCTCGCCGGACCGGCCGTCGGTGCCGCCGGCGTGGCCGGCGCCGTCCGGGGTCTGGCAGGAGCTGTTGTCGGTCATGGGGGACTCTCCTTGTGGTGCCGATGAAGTGCGGGTGGTGCCAGCTACCGGAGCGCTGCATGGTGCGCGAGCGGCCCATGTGACTGCCGGTACCCTCCAACCCTCAGCACCTTATACCCCTAGGGGGTATCAATTCCAGCCTTCGTCCCGCACGCCGCCCCGCACGCCGTTCCGCACCGCGTTGCCGCGCGCCCCACCACGCGTCAGCCTGGGAGGTACGGACTCGGGGCGGATCCGAGGAGGCGGCCGGATGGACGTACTCGCCCTGTACGGCCTGCTGGTGCTCACCACCCTGCCGCCACTGGTCCCCAACTCCGCCCTGCTCGTCACCGCCGGCGTGCTCGCCTCCCGCGGCCAGGCGTTCCTGCCCCTCGTCCTCGTCGTCGTCGCGGGCAGCGCACTCCTCGGCGACCTGCTGATGTACCTGGGCGCCCGGCGCTTCGGCGGCCCCGTCCGCTCCTGGATGCGCCGCAACCCCCGCCGCCGCGCCCTGCTGGACTGGACCTCCGGCCGGATCCAGCGCTACGGCCTGCCCTTCGTGATCGTCGTACGGTTCCTGCCCAGCGGCCGGATCGCCGGCGCCCTGGCCTCCGGGGTGCTGCGCTACCCGCTGCGCAAATACGCCCTCGGCGCCGGCATCGCCGAAGCGAGCTGGGCGACCTACTCCGTCGGCCTCGGCTACCTCGGCAGCGCCGCCGCCGGCCGCCCCCTCTACGCCGCCGGCATCGGCTTCGGCGTCTCCTGCGCCGTCGCCGCCGTGGGCGCCGCGATCCAGTGGGCCGCCCGCCGCCGCACCCTGCGCACCCCGCCGCAGGAGAGCGGCGAGAGCGAGGGCGGCGGGACCCGCAAGAGCGACGGGGAGGAGCGCGGCGGCGGCCGGGCGTCCACCGCGCCCGCGCACTGACGCCTCCCCCTCAGCCGCCCGACGACGCCCCGCCCGCACCCGCCCGGACCTCCGCCACGGCCACCGGCGTCCCCGTACGCCGCGAGCGCTCGCACGCCTCCGCCACATACAGCGCCTCCAGCGCCTCCGCCGGCGCACAGGGGCTCGGCGCCCGGCCCGCGGCGACCTCGGTGAAGGCGCCCAGCTCGGCGACGTAGGCGTCATGGAAGCGCTCCATGAACGTGGCGTACGGCTCGGCCGCCCGGTGCCACGACAGCGACGCCTCGGCGGACGGCAGCGGTGCCCGGTCGTCCAGGCCCACGACGCGGGTGCCCTCGGACCCGCAGACCTCCAGCCGGACGTCGTGGCCCGCGCCGTTGTAGCGGGTCGCGGTGACCGTGGCCAGCGTGTCGTCGTCGAAGCGCAGCAGCGCCGCGCAGGTGTCGACATCGTCGCCGTCGGCGAAGAAGGACGCACCGCGGTTCGCGCCCTGGGCGCAGACCGAGACCACCTCCCGGCCGGTGAGCCAGCGCAGGATGTCGAAGTCATGGATGCTGCAGTCCCGGAACAGCCCCCCGGAGGTGGGGATGTACGCGGCCGGCGGCGGGGTGCGGTCACTGGTGCAGGCGCGCAGGGTGTGCAGCCAGCCCAGTTCGCCGGAGCGCAGCGCCGCGCGGGCGGCCCGGTAGCCCGCGTCGAAGCGGCGCTGGAAGCCGATCTGCACCGGCACCCCGCAGGCACGCGCCCGCTCCACCACGCCGACCGTGCCCGGCACGTCCGGCGCCACCGGCTTCTCGCAGAACACCGGCACCCCGGCGTCCAGGGCCTGATGGATCAGCGGGGCGTGGGCGCCGGTCGCGGCGGTGATCACCACACCGTCCAGGCCGTCGGCGTACATCTCCTCGATGCCGGGCGCGGCACGGACGCCGAGGGTGTCCGCCAGCGACGCGGCGCGCGCGGTGTCCACATCCGCGACCACGAGGCCGGTCACGCCCGGCACGCCGCGGAGGGTCTGGGCGTGGAAGGCGCCGATGCGCCCGGTACCGATCAGGCCGATCTTCATGCCGCGGATCCTTTCCGGGGAGGGAGGGAGGGAGGGAGGGAGGGAGGTGCGGGGGCAGGTGGGGAGGGGTGCCTCGCACCGGTCCCACGAATTGGAACGGTCCAACGCTCCCCTTTCCCGGCACCCTGCATGTCCTGATGTCCGCATGTCAACCATTCCGCAGGGACTTTCCGACGCCGCATTGACGCCCTTCCGGACCGGTGGAAGGATTTCCGTCCATGGAACGGTCCAATGCGCGCGCCGAGGCGCCGTCCGGCGAACGGTCCGGCACCCGGCCCGCCGCGGACCGGCCCCCGACGATCCGCGGCGTCGCCGCACGCGCGGGCGTCTCCAAATCACTCGTCTCGCTCGTGCTCCAGGGTTCACCGCGCGTCAGCGACGCCAAACGGCAGGCCGTGCAGGCCGCCATCGACGAACTCGGCTACCGCCCCAACGCCGCGGCCCGCAGCCTCGTCGCACGCCGCACCCGGACCGTCGGCGTCCTGCTCAACGACATGCGCAACCCCTGGTTCGTCGAGGTGCTCGACGGCCTCAACTCCCTGCTCCAGGCCCACGACCTGCGGATGCTGATGGCCGACGGACGGCTGGACCGCCGCGCCGGCCACGACGTCGCCCGCACCTTCCAGGAACTACGGGTCGACGGCCTCGTCGTCGTCGGCACCCTCCCCGACACCACGGGCCTCGCCGAGGCCGCCGAGCGGGTGCCGACCGTCATCGCCGGCAACCACGAACCCCGCCTGCCGCACACCGACCTCGTCGCCAACGACGACGAGCACGGCGCCCGGCTCGCCACCGAACACCTCATCGGCCTCGGCCACCGCCGGATCGCCCACCTCGCCGGACAGGGACCGGTCGGCGAGCGGCGCCGGCGCGGCTTCGAGGCCGCCGTGCGCTCCCACGGCCTGACGGCGGACGCCGTCGTGGAGAGCGGCGACGGCACCGAGGAGGGCGGCTACCGTGCCGCCGTCCGCCTGCTCGGCCCCCCGCGCACCACCGGCCGCACCCGCGCCGAACGCCCCACCGCCGTCTTCGCGTTCAACGACATCTCCTGCGTCGGCGCGCTGTCCGCCGCCCAGGAACTCGGCCTGGACGTGCCCGCCGACCTCTCCCTCGTCGGCTACGACAACACCTACCTCGCCCGCATCCGCCACCTCTGGCTGAACTCCGTGAACAACGCCAGCCACGAGGTCGGCCGGCGCGCGGCACGCTGCCTCCTGGACCGCATGGCCCGCCCGCGCGCCCCGGCACAGCACCAACTCGTCGCTCCGGCACTGGAGATCAGAGGCTCGACGGCACCGCCCGTCGCCACCTGAAGCCCCCGCGCGACCCGTTCCCGGGGCGCCGGCCGGGCGGCGCCCGACGTCAGCCGTACCGGTCCGGTGGCGCTCAGCGCCGGCCGCGCTGGCCCGGCCGCCGCGCCACCCACGCTCTGACGGTATCGGCGAACCAGAACGGTTTTCCGCCCTCCACCAGATCCGGTTCGGGCAGCAGCCCGTGCTTGCGGTACGAGCGCACGGTGTCCGGCTGCACCTGGATGTGCGCGGCGATCTCCTTGTACGACCAGAGCTTGCGGTCGGTCATCTCTGCCACCTCCTGAGCGCCGTACGCAGGCTCGGCCCGGGGGAGCCGGCAGGGGCCGCGACGGCCTGGTGATCACTCACCCTGTGCCTGGACAACGACACGGAGTAACCGCCGGGGAGGGGCTGTTGAACGGCTGTGACGGAAGCCGCGCGCAACGGTGACAGCCGTGACGCGCGCCGGATGGCTGTGACGCGGACGGGACGTGAGGGGAGGGAGAGGGGGCGGGGTGGTCGGCGGTCCGTCGGCCGGTGTGTCACGGGCCGGGGCGCGGCGGGCCCCAACGGCCGAGTGGCGGGCCGGTTCCCGGACAGGGGAACCGGCCCGCCACCTGTGAGCTGCGGACCCGCCGGGCACCGATCGGGCGCAGCCGGCCGCCGATCAGGCGTAGTAGAGGGAGTGCCAGGTCTTCTTGTCGACCTTGCCGCCCGCGGGCAGGTGCTGCCGGGACTGGAACTTCTTCACCGCGGCCAGGGTCTTGGGACCGAAGTACCCGGTCACCTCTCCCCAGCGCAGATAGCGGCGGTTCGCCAGCAGGCACTGCACCTGCGAGACGCGGTCGCCGCGCTGACCGTAGACGGTCAGGGCGCTTCCGTTGTAGTAGGCACAGGCCGCCAGCGTGTCGGGCCGTTCGGCGGTCCGCTCCGCGGCGGACGCCGGACCGGTCAGCAGGCCGGCGGTGAGCAGGCCCGCGCTCGCGGTCAGGACGGCAAGGCGGGTGAGGGCGCGACTGCATGCAGGGACATTCACGATTTCCACCGTTTCCCCCGTTGGATGTGATTCCACCCGCAAGGACGCCGGGCACCCGTCGTACGGTTGCGATGACGCACCGTCAATTACCGGACGCGTGCCCTGCCTTGCGCAGTTCGTGCTCCAGGTCCTCCAGTGCCAGGCCCTTCGTCTCCGGCGCGTGCCGGTGGCAGAACACCAGGGACAGCACACACATCACACCGAAACACCAGAACGTCGTACCGGCGCCCACCGCGTCGAGCAGCAGCGGGAAGGCCAGCGCCACCCCGAAGTTCACCAGCCACATCACGAACACCGCCGCGCCCATGGCCAGTCCGCGGACCTGGAGCGGGAACATCTCCGCGAGCAGCAGCCAGACCCCGGTGTTCAACGTGGCCTGCATGAACGCCATGTAGAGCACCATCAACCCGAGCACCAGGGCACTGACCGCCGTCGAGTGCGGCAACCGGAAGGCGGCACCGAGCAGGGCGAGCGAGACGGTCATCCCGGCCAGGCCGGCGAGCAGCATCGGCCGCCGTCCGACCCGGTCGATCAGCGACATCCCGACCGCTGTGGCGGCCACCGAGATGACCCCCACCGCGATGGTGGCCGTGATCGAGTCACCCGTCCCCAGCCCCGTCGACGCCAGGATCTTGGGCGCGAAATACACCACCGCGTTGACACCGGTGATCTGCTGCACCGCCGCCAGCCCGATACCGACCAGCAGCAGCCGCCGCACCCACGGGGTCCGCAACTGCTGCCAGGCGCCGCGCCGGGCGTCGTCCTCCAGCGAGCGGGCCCGATCGATACGGGCCAGCTCGCCGGGCACGTCCCCGGCCGGCAGCGTACGGCCCAGTACCCCCGCCGCCTCGTCGCGACGGCCCTTGCTGATGTACCAGCGCGGGGTGTCCGGCAGGAAGAACAGACCGGCGAACAGCGCCACCGCCGGCAGCGCGGCCAGCCCCAGCATCCAGCGCCAGGCCCCCCACTGCGCCAGCACCGCATTGATCAGATACGCCAGCAGCTGACCACTGACGATCATCAGCGAGTTGAAGGACACCAGCCGGCCGCGGATGTGCGGCGGCGCGATCTCGGAGAGATAGAGCGGGGTGATCACCGAGGCGCTGCCGACCGCGAGACCGAGCACGAACCGTGCCACGGTCATGGCCGCGACACCCGGCGAGAGCGCGACGGCCAGGGCGCCGCCGAGGAACACCGCACCTGCCCACAACAGGGAGTTGCGCCGCCCCAGCGCGTCGGACATCCGCCCGCCCAGCAGCGAACCGAAGGCCGCGCCGATCAGCAGCGCGCTGGTGATGACGCCTTCCCCCAGGGAGGTCAGGCCGAAGTGGTCCTCCATGAAGGGGAGGGCACCGGATATCACTCCGGTGTCGTAGCCGAACAGGGCACCGCCCAGGGCGGCGACGGCGGCGATGGCGACGAGGAAGCGCCGGGCGCCACGGGCGCTCCGCGCGGCGGCGGTCGGGTCGGCGGCGGTCGGGTCGGCGGGCGTGAGCCGACCGGTCGGGGCGGCCATCGTCAGCTCCGGTGCGCGGGGCCGGCCGGACCGGCGGCCGCGGCGGGACGTATGGACGGCGCGGGACGTATGGACGGTGCGGTGGGACGGCGCCGGACGGCGCCGGGAGCGAGGTGCACGGTGCGGGGGCCTTTCGGTCGATCGGCGGCGCGGCAGCGGTGGCTCGGGGGGGCGGGTGTGCCCCGGTCGGCTGAGGCGGGCGCTCGGAGGTGGTGGGCCTCAGCGGTACAGGGCGGGCCGTTCGACCAGGTCGACGGCCACCCGCTCGCCGGTGGACTGGGCGCGCACGCCCGCCTCGCACGCCGCGGCCGCGGCGTAGCCGTCCCAGCAGCTGGGGCCCTCGACCTCGCCGCGCAGGGTGGCGTGCACCCAGCGCTGTACCTGCCGGTCGTAGGCCTCCTCGAAGCGCTCCACGAAGCCGGGCGGGATCGCGCCGCCCCAGCGGCCGGCGGTGTTGCTGAACACCCCGTGGTCGTCGCCGATCCGTGCGGTGCCGCCTTCGCAGACCGCCTCACAGCTGACCTGGTAGCCGAAGCCGCAGTTGACGAACAGCTCGGTGTCCACGACCCGGCCCCCCGCGGTCTCGAAGAGGATCAGCTGCGGGTCGCCGAGGCCCTCGGGCGCGTTCCCGGTGGGCGTGGGGCGCAGCACCCGTACGGCGGTGATCTCGTCGTCCAGCAGCCAGCGGGTCACATCGATCTCGTGCACGACCGAGTCGTTGATCATCATCGCGTTGGTGAAGCCGGGCGGGGTGTCGGCGTTGCGGTGCTTGTTGTGGAGCATCAGCGGACGGCCGTAGGTGCCCTGGTCCAGCAGGGACTTGAGGCTGCGGTAGCCGGCGTCGTAGCGGCGCATGAAACCGACCTGGACCCGGCGGTGCCCCAGCGCCCGCTCGGCCTCCAGCACGCGCAGCGCGGAGGCCGCGTCCGGCGTCAGCGGCTTCTCGCACAGTACCGGCAGATCGCGCGCGAAGGCGTCCAGCAGCGTCGCCTCGTGGGCGGGCCCCGGCGAGGCGATCAGCAGGGCGTCCACGGCGGGGTCGTCCATGGCGGCGGCCGGGTCGGTGTAGGCGGTACACCCCTCGATGCCGTCGGCGAGGTGCTTGGCGCGGGCCGCGTCGATGTCGACCACGGCCGCCACCCGGGCGCCGCTGATCACCTCGTCGATCCGGCGTACGTGGTCGGCACCCATGCGGCCGGTGCCGATGACCGCCACACCGAGGGTTCCCAGCGAAGTCATGTCGTCCTCACGTCCTTAGTGTCCTTACGTGCTACGGAGAGTGTGCTATACCTCGGAAACTAATTACTCTCCGTAATCGTTGCCGGGGTATGAGGAGGCGTCACGAGGCAGGCGCACCTGATCCAGGATGGCCCAGGGGGAGCCGGAGGGGCTGTGGGTCGGAGGGGTCGGGGCCTGAAGGTGCGAGGGGCCTGGAGGTCCGGGGGCCTGCAGGTTCGAGGAGCCAGTGGGTTCCAGGAGTCTGCGGGTTCCAGGGGCCTGGGGCTTCGAGAGGCTGATGGCCCGCGAGGTCTGGAGGTCTGAGGCCTGGAGGTCCGGGGGGTGACGGCCCGAGTGTTCTGCGCGCCTGGGGGCCGATGCGGTCGAGGGGGCTGCGGGCCCGACGGGCCCAGGCGTCGCAGGAGACGGGCTCAGGCGCCGCAGGACCGGAGGAAGCGCCGGGTGCGCTCGGCGATCGGGAGCGGCTGGTCGGGCGGGCAGGGGTACATGTCCTGCTCGACGATGGCGAAGAGGTCGACGTCCAGCTCCTGGGCGGCCTCCAGGACGGGCGGCAGCGCCGGCAGGCCCAGCGGCGGCTCGCACATCACGCCCTGCCGGACGGCGGGCCCGAAGGGGGTGCCCTTGGCGACGACGTCGGCGAGGATGTCCGGGTCGACCTGCTTGAGGTGGAGGTAGCCGATCCGCTCGCCGTAGGTGCGGATCAGCTTGACGCTGTCGCCGCCGCAGTAGGCGTAGTGGCCGGTGTCCAGGCAGAGGTTGACCAGGTCGGAGTCGGTGGCGTGCAGGAAGCGCTCGACGTGTTCCTCGGTGTCGATGTGGGTGTCGGCATGTGGGTGCACGACGATGTCCAGCCCGAACTCCTCCCGCACGCGCGCGGCCAGCTGCTCCGTGCCGGTCGTCAGGTGCCGCCACTGCTCGGCGGTCAGCTCGCGCGGCTCGATCTCCTCGGCCGTCTTGTCGTCCCGCCAGAAGGAGGGGATGACGACGAGGTGCCCCGCGCCCATCTCCCGGGTGAGGGTGGCGACCTCGGAGACGTGCGCCCAGGTCTTGTCCCATACGGCCGGGCCGTGGTGCAGGGAGGTGAAGATCGTGCCGGCGGAGACCTTCAGGCCGCGGCGGGAGGTCTCGTCGCGCAACACGGCGGGGTCGGTGGGCAGGTACCCGTAGGGGCCCAGCTCGATCCACTCGTAGCCGGCCCCGGTGACCTCGTCCAGGAAGCGCTGCCAGGGGACCTGCTGGTCGTCCTCGGGGAACCAGACTCCCCACGAGTCGGGTGCGGAGCCGATGCGGAGGCGGTCCAGGACGGGCGGGGCGGCATGGGAAGCGGACATGCTGCGGCTCTCCTCTCGCCGGTCGGCGGTGACCGGGAGGCGCTGGGGTGGGGTGGTGGGGCACAGCCTCTCTGCCGCCCCCGGGAGTGTCAAGACTTCGTCCTGACATAAGGACTTAAGGACTTTGTGGGTGCCGGGGTGCGCCGGAGTGTGCGCCGGGCGGGGGAGGGAGGGGAGGTCGGCGGGGGTGCGCGGGGCGGCTGTCAGGGGTTTTGTGAGGAGTCCGGTGCGCCTCCTCTCGTCGGCCGGGTATCGCTCTTCTTGACGTCAGTATGTAAGGACAAAGTATTGACAGGGTCTGGCTCTCCCCGTTAGACCTTTCCTCAGAGCCGAACCCGCTGAACCCGCCGCGCCGGCTGACCCGAAGGGGCGCACATGACCGAGCCGTACGACCTGATCACCATGGGCCGCATCGGAGTGGACCTCTATCCGCTGCAGACCGGTGTGCCACTGGCCCAGGTCGAGACCTTCGGGAAGTTCCTCGGCGGCTCCGCCACCAATGTCGCGGTCGCCGCGGCCCGGCTCGGCCGCCGCAGCGCGGTCATCAGCCGGACCGGGCGCGACCCGTTCGGCGACTACCTCCACCGGGCGCTGCGCGACTTCGGGGTCGACGACCGCTGGGTGAGCGCCGTCGACGACCACCCGACCCCGGTCACCTTCTGCGAGATCTTCCCGCCGGACGACTTCCCGCTGTACTTCTACCGCCGCCCCAAGGCCCCCGACCTGGTCATCCACCCCGAGGAGCTGGACCGGGAGGCCATCGCGGCGGCCCGGATCTTCTGGATCACCGGCACCGGGCTGTGCGAGGAGCCCAGCCGCGGCGCCACGCTCGCCGCGCTGGAGGCCCGCGCCGGATCCCCGGCCGGCGGCGCCACCGTCTTCGACCTCGACTGGCGGCCGATGTTCTGGGGCGGCGAGGGCGGCGCCTCGAAGGACGGCGGGGCGAGCGGCGCCGCGGCGATGGCGGCCGCCCGTCCGCATTACGAGGCCGCGCTGCGGCACGCCACCGTGGCGGTGGGCAATCTCGACGAGGCCGAGGTCGCCACCGGGCTGCGCGAGCCCACGGCCTGTGCCCGGGCCCTGCTGGACAGGGGGGTGGAACTGGCCGTCATCAAGCAGGGCCCCAAGGGCGTCCTCGCCGTGCACCGCGACGGGCGCACCGCCGAGGTGCCGCCCACCCCCGTCGAGGTCGTCAACGGCCTGGGCGCCGGTGACGCGTTCGGCGGCGCGCTCTGCCACGGCCTGCTGGCCGGCTGGGACCTGGAGCCGATGATGCGCTACGCCAACGCCGCCGGAGCCCTCGTCGCCGGCCGGCTGGCCTGCTCCTCGGCGATGCCCTCGGCCGGCGAGGTCGACGCGTTCCTCGCGAGCCGGTGACCCCCGTGGCCGTGCGCGTCCCGCGGCCCGCCCGCCCCACCTGTGCACTCAAGAAGGTGAGTTGAGCCTTGACTCCTCGGATCAGTGACCTCGCGACGCTGCGGGCCCGGCACCCCGAAGCCGTCGCGGAGGCCGCCGCGCGCCGCACCCGTCGCCCGCTCCTCGGCGCCGGCGGCCGGCTGATGATCGTCGCCGCCGACCACCCGGCCCGCGGCGCGCTCGCCGTCGGGGACCGGCAGCTCGCCATGGCCAACCGTTTCGACCTGCTGGAGCGGCTGGTGCTCGCGCTGTCGCGGCCCGGCGTGGACGGGGTGCTGGCCACCGCCGACATCCTGGAGGACCTGCTGCTGATCGGTGCCCTGGAGGGCAAGGTCGTGATGGGGTCGATGAACCGCGGCGGGATCGCGGGCGCCTCCTTCGAGATGGACGACCGGTTCACCGGCCACCGTCCGCAGGACCTCGCCCGGCTCCGCTTCGACGCCGGCAAGCTGCTGCTGCGCATCGACTACGCCGACCGCGGCTCGCTGACCACGCTGGAGACCACCGCCCGCGCCATCGACGCGATGGCCGAGCGGCAGCTGCCCGTCTTCGTGGAGCCGTTCCTCTCCTCCCGCCGCGAGGGCCGGGTCCGCAACGACCTCGGGGCCGAGGCCGTCACCCACTCCGTGGCCATCGCCTCCGGCCTCGGCGGCACCTCCGCCTACACCTGGCTCAAGCTGCCGGTCACCGACGATCCCGAGGCGATGGCCCGGGTCTGCGAGAGCACCACGCTGCCGACCGTGCTGCTCGGCGGCGACATCGGCAGCACCGTCCGGGACCAGGAGGCCGCCTACGAGAAGTGGCGCAAGGCGCTGCGGCTGCCGACGGTGCAGGGGCTGGTCGTCGGCCGTTCCCTGCTCTACCCCGCGGACGGGGACGTCGCCGCCGCCGTGGACACCGCCGTGGGCCTGCTGTGACCGCCCCGACTTCCGCAGGAGACTCGACACATGGGTACTGAATTCCACCTGAAGGCCGGCGCCGCCGAGGCGGGCCCGTACGAGCTGGACATCGACCCCGAGCGGGCCGGCTGGGGCCACTCCTCGCTGCGCGTCCTCGCGCTGCCGCCCGGCGGCCACCACTCCTTCGCCACCGGCGACAGCGAGTGGATCGTGCTGCCGCTGTCCGGCGGCTGCACGGTGCTGACCGATGACGGCGAGGTCTTCGAACTCACCGGGCGGGAGAGCGTGTTCGGCGGCGTCACCGACTTCGCGTACGTACCGCGCGACGCGCACGTCCGGATCGTCACCGGCGCCGGCGGCCGGTTCGCGCTGACCGGTGCCCGCTGCGCGCGGCGGCTGCCCGCCCGGTACGGCCCGGCCTCCGGCGTCCCCGTGGAACTGCGCGGCGCCGGCAGCTGCTCCCGCCAGGTCAACAACTTCGGCGCGGCCGGCACCTTCGAGTGCGACCGGCTGATCGCGGTGGAGGTGCTCACCCCCGGCGGCAACTGGTCCTCCTACCCGCCGCACAAGCACGACGAGTGCCGCCCGGGGGAGGAGTCCGAGCTGGAGGAGATCTACTACTTCGAGGTCGCGCCGGCGCACGGCACGGACGGCGTCGGCTATCAGCGGGTCAGCCCGTCCGGGCGCGGCCGCGGCACGGATGTGCTCGCCGAGGTCCGCAGCGGCGACGCCGTCCTGATCCCCGACGGCTGGCACGGCCCGTCCATCGCGGCCCCCGGCCACACCCTGTACTACCTCAATGTGATGGCCGGCCCGGGGGAGACCCGTGAGTGGCTGATCTGCGATCACCCCGACCACGGCTGGATCCGCGGCACCTGGCCCGATCAGCCGGTCGACCTCCGCCTCCCCCTCTACGAAGCGCCCGCAGGAGACGCCCGATGAACGCTCCGACGACCCGCCGTCTCACCGTCGCGCAGGCCCTGGTCGAGTTCCTCGCCCACCAGTACACCGAGCGGGACGGGCGGCGGCACCGCCTGATCGGCGCCTGCTGGGGAATTTTCGGCCACGGCAATGTCGCCGGTCTCGGCCAGGCCCTGCTGGAGTCCGGCGACGCGCTGCCCTACCTCCAGGGCCGCAACGAGCAGGCCATGGTGCACGCCGCCGTCGGCTACGCCCGGCAGTGCGACCGGCTGTCCGCGCACGCCGTCACCACCTCCATCGGCCCCGGCGCCACCAACCTGGTCACCGGCGCCGCGCTGGCCACCGTCAACCGGCTGCCGGTGCTGCTGCTGCCCGGCGACGTCTTCGCGACCCGGCCGGCCGACCCGGTGCTCCAGCAGCTGGAGGTGCCGCACGCGGGCGATGTGTCGGTCAACGACGCGCTGCGGCCGGTCTCCCGCTACTTCGACCGGGTCACCCGCCCCGAGGCCCTGATCCCGGCGGCGCTGCAGGCGATGCGGGTGCTCGCCGACCCGGTGGACACCGGGGCCGTCACCCTCGCGCTGCCGCAGGACGTGCAGGCCGAGGCCTACGACTGGCCCGAGGCGTTCTTCGCCGACCGCCTCTGGCGCGTCCCGCGTCCCGCACCCGACGCGGACGCCCTCGCCGAGGCGGTCCGTCTCCTCCGCGCCGCCCGCCGGCCGCTGCTGATCGCCGGCGGCGGGGTGCACCACGCGGAGGCCGAGGACGCGCTGCGCGAGTTCGCCGACGCCACCGGCATCCCGGTCGCCTCCACCCAGGCGGGCAAGGGCTCGCTGCGCCACGACCACCCCGCCGACGTCGGCGGAATCGGCCACACCGGGACCGCCACCGCCGACGCGCTGGCCCGCGAGGCCGACCTGGTCATCGGCGTCGGCACCCGCTACACCGACTTCACCACCGCCTCCTCGACGCTGTTCGCCGCGCCCGGCGTGCGCTTCGTCAACCTCAACATCGCCGCCTTCGACTCCCACAAGCTCGGCGCCGTCTCCCTCGTCGCCGACGCCCGCGCCGGACTGGAGGCGCTCGGCAAGGAGCTGTCCGGCCACCGCGTCGCGACGGCGTACGAGGCGGGCTACACGGCGGCGAAGCAGGAGTGGGAGCGCCGGGTGGACGCCGCCTACGCCGCCCCGGACGACTCCGTACGGCCGTCCCAGACGCAGGTCCTCGGCGTGCTGGACGCGCTGGTCGACGAGACCGACGTGGTCATCAACGCCGCCGGCTCGCTCCCCGGTGACCTGCACAAACTGTGGCGCGCCCGGTCCCGCAGGCAGTACCACCTGGAGTACGGCTACTCCTGCATGGGCTACGAGATCCCCGCGGCGATCGGGGTCCGGCTGGCCGCCCCGGACCGCCCGGTGTGGGCGCTGGTCGGCGACGGTACGTACCTGATGAACCCCACCGAGATCGTCACCGCGGTCCAGGAGAACCTCCCCTTCACCCTCGTCCTCCTCCAGAACCACGGCTACGCGTCCATCGGCGGCCTCTCCGAGCAGACCGGCGGGGAGCGGTTCGGGACCGCGTACCGCTTCCGGGCCGGGGACGGCACGTACACGGGCGCGCCGCTGCCGGTCGATCTGGCCGCCAACGCCGCCTCGCTGGGCATGCAGGTCCTGCGCGCGCAGAGCGTCGCCGGGCTGCGGGCCGCGCTCGCCGAGGCGCGTGGCGCGAAGCGGCCCACATGTGTCTATGTGGAGACCGAAACGGCTGACACAGTGCCGGGCGCGCCCGAGGCGCAGGCCTGGTGGGATGTACCTGTTGCCGAGACCGCGACCCGGCCGGCGGCGGTCGCCGCCCGCCAGGCGTACGACCGGCAGGCAGCCGGTCGCCGCCGTCACCTCTGATCACCGCCCGACGTCGTCACCCCGGAAAGGTCCCCGCATGAAGACCATCAACCACTGGATCGGCGGCAAGCCCGTCGAGGGCGTCTCGGGCAACTTCGGTCCGGTCTACAACCCGGCCACCGGCGCCCAGGAGAAGCAGGTCGCCTTCGCGTCGGTCGACGAGGTCGACGCGGCGGTGGGTGCCGCCAGGGAGGCCTTCGGCACGTGGGGCACCAGCTCCCTGGCCAAGCGGACCTCGGTGCTGTTCCGCTACCGCGAGCTGATCGACGCCCACCGTGAGGAGATCGCGCGGCTGATCACCGCCGAGCACGGCAAGGTGCACTCCGACGCGCTGGGCGAGGTGGCTCGCGGTCTGGAGATCGTCGAGCTGGCCTGCGGGATCCCCGAGAAGCTCAAGGGTGAGCTGTCGACGCAGGTCTCCACCCGCGTCGATGTGGCGTCGATCCGCCAGTCGCTCGGTGTGGTCGCCGGCATCACGCCGTTCAACTTCCCGGCGATGGTGCCGATGTGGATGTTCCCGTTGGCCATCGCCTGCGGTAACACCTTCGTCCTCAAGCCGAGCGAGAAGGTGCCCAGCGCCGCGTTCAAGCTGGCCGAGCTGGCCGCCGAGGCGGGGCTGCCGGACGGGGTGCTGAACATCGTCAACGGTGACAAGGTCGCGGTCGACGCGATCCTTACGCATCCGGACGTCGCCGCGGTGTCCTTCGTCGGCTCGACGCCCATCGCCCGCTACATCCACACCACGGGCACCGCCAACGGCAAGCGGGTCCAGGCGCTGGGCGGCGCCAAGAACCACATGCTGGTCCTGCCGGACGCGGACCTCGACCTGGCCGCGGACTCCGCGATCAACGCCGCCTACGGCTCGGCGGGCGAGCGCTGCATGGCGATCTCCGTCGTCGTGGCCGTCGGGGAGACCGCGGACCCGCTGATCGGCAAGATCAAGGAGCGCGCCGACCAGCTGCGGATCGGCCCCGGCGACGACCCGGCCTCCGAGATGGGCCCGCTGATCACCAAGGTGCACCGCGACAAGGTCGCCTCGTACGTCACCGGCGCCGCGGCCCAGGGCGCCGACGTCGTCCTCGACGGCACGGGCTTCACCGTCGAGGGCTACGAGGACGGCCACTGGCTGGGGATCTCCCTCCTCGACCACGTCACGCCCGAGATGGACGCCTACCGCGACGAGATCTTCGGCCCGGTGCTGGCCGTGGTGCGGGTGGCGACCTACGACGAGGCCATCGCGCTGATGAACAGCTCGCCGTGGGGCAACGGCACCGCGATCTTCACCCGGGACGGCGGCGCGGCCCGCCGCTTCCAGCTGGAGGTCGAGGCCGGGATGGTCGGCGTGAACGTGCCGATCCCGGTGCCGGTCGGCTACCACTCCTTCGGTGGCTGGAAGGACTCGCTCTTCGGCGACCACCACATCTACGGCAACGACGGCGTGCACTTCTACACCCGCGGCAAGGTCGTCACCACCCGCTGGCCCGACCCGTCGGACGGCGGCATCAACCTGGGCTTCCCCAGCAACCACTGAGGACAGCCCGGACGGGTTCCCCGACGTCTGCCCTGACGGGTTCCCGGTTGTCTCACGGACCCCCGGTTCGGCTCTTCGCCGTCCGGGGGTCCGTGCCGTCCGGGGCCGCTCGGCCCGTCCGGGGAAAAACAACTGTCCCCGGGCGCGGGCCGGTTGGTACGGTGCGGCGCCGCCCGGGCCCCGGGCCCCACGAGCAGGAGTGACCCATGAGCGCCGTCCCGCCGCCGTCCCGGGCCCCGCAGGACCCCTCCGCCTCGCCCGCGGCGGACGCCGACCTCCGCACCGAGCGGCTGGTGCTGCGGCCCTGGTCCGACGGTGACCTCGCGGCCGTCCTCGACGGGACGCGGCGGCCGCACTGGGCGCCGGACTTCCCCGCCGAGGGCGACCGCGTCATCGCCGGGTTCACCGCGAAGACGCCCGCCGCGCGCGGGGTGCACGGCCAGCGGCAGATCCTGGAGCGGGACGGCGGTCTGGTGGTCGGCGCCATCGGGCTGTTCTGGCCGCCGGCCGAGGGCTCGGTCACGTTCGGCTACGGCATCGTGCCGTCCCGGCGGGGCCGCGGCTACGCCTCCGAGGCCGCGCGGGCACTGGTGGCGTTCGCCCTGACCGCACCGGGCGTGCACACGGTGTGCGCGGACATCGAGCGGGGGAACCCGGCGTCCGGCCGCGTCCTGGAGAAGGCCGGACTGGAGCGGTGGCGGAGTGACGCGACCCACGTGTACTTCCGCCTGACGGCGCCCACCGGGGCGTGAGGCCCGCGCGGGCCCGAGACCCCGCGGGCTCCCGCCCCTCCGTGGCACCGGCCGGCGAACCCTACTCCCCGGGGGGACCGGCGGCGTCGGCCCGGGGGGCCGGTGGCCCGCCGGGGCCCGTCCCTAGGATCGGGGGATGGAACTCCGAGCCCTCAGACCGCGTGGACGGCGCCTGTACGCCATCGTGGGCGCGCTGGCCGTCCTCATAGGGGGCGGCACCTGGGCGTCCGCCTCCTCGGACGCCGCGCCCGCCGTGCACCGGGAGGACCGGTTCCTGACGATGCCGGACCGGCCCGGCAGCGCGCGGCACGTACGGATCGACACCTCCTTCTTCACCGCCGGGCGCACCACCGAGCGCCGCCCCGCGGTGCTGCTCGCGCACGGGTTCGGCGCCAGCAAGGCCAATCTCCGCCCGCAGGCCGAGCGGCTCGCCCGGGACGGATACGCCGTACTGACCTGGTCGGCGCGCGGCTTCGGCAAGTCCACCGGGAAGATCGGGCTGAACGACCCGCGGGGCGAGGTCGCCGATGTGCGCCGGATGATCGACTGGCTGGCCCGGCGCCCCGAGGTGCAGCTCGACAAGGCCGGCGACCCCCGGGTGGGCGTCGCCGGCGGCTCCTACGGGGGCGCGATCTCGCTGCTGGCGGCCGGCTACGACCGCCGGGTGGACGCCATCGCCCCGCAGATCACCTACTGGAACCTGGCCGACGCGCTGTTCCCGCACGGCGTGTTCAAGAAGCTGTGGGCCGGGATCTTCTTCACCACCGGCTCGGCGGGCACCGCCACCCGCACCCCGACCGGCCCGCCCGCCGAACCCGGCTGCGGGAGGTTCGAGCCCGAGCTGTGCCGGATGTACCAGCGGGTGGCCGTCAACGGCCGGCCCGACGCCGCGGCCCGCAAGCTGCTGGAGAGCCGCAGTCCGATGGCCGTCGGCGACCGCATCAAGGTGCCGACGCTGCTGATGCAGGGCCAGACCGACTCGCTGTTCCCCCTCGACCAGGCCGACGCGATCCGGCGGGCGGTGCGCCACAACGGCGCGCCCGTCGACGTCGACTGGATCGCCGGCGGGCACGACGGCGGGGACCGGGAGATGGGCCGGCTGGACATCCGTACCAAGCTCTGGTTCGACCGCTACCTGAAGGGCGACCGGCACGCGGACACCGGGCCCGCGTTCCGGATCAGCCGCACCGGGGGAGTGGACTCCACCAACGGCACGGCGCGGCTGCGCGGCGCCGGCGCGGACCGCTATCCGGGCCTGGACAACGACCCCCGGCACATCCGCCTGGCCGACCGCCCCCAGACGTTCGACAACCCGCCCGGCGCCGGACCGCCCGCCATTTCCGCGGTGCCCGGCGTCGGCGCGCTCGGCAACCTCTCCGAACTCGGGGCGGGCGGCCTGTCCCTGGACTTCGCCGGCCAGTACGCCCGCTTCGTCTCGGCGCCGCTGCGCACCCCCCTGCGGCTCACCGGCAGCCCCACCGCCACCGTGCACGTACGGTCCGACACCCCGGACGCGGTGCTGTTCGCCAAGGTCTACGACGTCGCGCCGGACGGCCGCCGCCAGGAGCTGCCGTCCCAGCTCGTCACGCCGTACCGGCTCAAGGGCACCGGCGACGGCGGCGGCCGCACCGTGAAGCTGCGGCTGCCCGCCGTCGACCACGAGTTCGCGGCCGGCCACCGGCTGCGGCTGGTGCTGTCGTCCACCGACCTCGGCTACGCCTCGCCGGCCGAACCCGCCTCCTACACCGTCTCGTTGCGGGGCGGTGGCATCGAGGTGCCCACCGCGCCCCGGGTGCGTACCGCGCCGGCCCCGCTGCCCGGCTGGACCTGGGCGCTGCCCGCCGGGGCCGTGGTGCTCGCCGGGCTGCTGCTGCTCACCGGCCGCCGCCGGGGCGCGGCCGCCCCGGCCCCCGACCCGGCGCTGGCCGAGGTCCCGCTGCGGATCAGCGGGTTGAGCAAGCGCTATGCGAAGTCCGCCGCGGGCTACGCCGTGCGGGACCTGACGTTCGGGGTGGAGCGGGGGCAGGTGCTCGGTCTGCTGGGGCCCAACGGGGCCGGCAAGACCACCACCCTGCGGATGCTGATGGGTCTGATCACGCCCGACGAGGGCGAGATCAGGATCTTCGGGCAGGCCGTGCGGCCGGGCGCCGCGGTGCTGTCGCGGGTCGGCGCGTTCGTCGAGGGGGCGGGATTCCTGCCGCACCTGTCCGGCCGCGCCAACCTCGATCTGTACTGGCAGGCCACCGGCCGGCCCGCCGCCGACGCCCACTTCGACGAGGCGCTGGAGATCGCCGGGCTCGGCGACGCCCTGCAGCGCGCCGTGCGCACCTACTCGCAGGGCATGCGGCAGCGGCTCGCGCTGGCCCAGGCCATGCTGGGGCTGCCGGAGCTGCTGATCCTCGACGAGCCCACCAACGGGCTCGACCCGCCGCAGATCCGGGCCATGCGGGACGTCATGATCCGCTACGCGGCCGCCGGGCGCACCGTCATCGTCTCCAGCCATCTGCTGTCCGAGGTCGAGCAGAGCTGTACGCACCTGGTCGTCATGGACGGCGGGCGGCTGGTCGCGGCCGGGCCGGTCGCCGAGATCACCGGCTCCGGCGACACCCTGCTGGTGGGTGTCGCGGACGAGGTCTCCGACGCCGTGGTGGAGAAGGTCGGCGCGCTGCCCGGCGTCGCCTCGGCGGTGCGTGCCGAGGACGGGCTGCTGGTCCGGCTGGACGGCGCCAGTGCCACCCAACTGCTCACCGAACTCCTCCGGTTGGAGATCGCCGTGGACCGTCTCGGCCCGCACCGCCGCCTGGAGGACGCCTTCCTCACCCTGATCGGAGGGGACCGATGACCACCGCGACCCCGGAGGCACGGGCACCCGGCTACCGCCCCCGCCGCACCCTCCCGCTGCGCGTCGAGGCCCGCCGCCAGCTGCGCCGCCGGCGCACCCTGGTGGTCGCCGCGGTCCTGACGCTGCTGCCGTGCGTGCTGTTGGTGGCGTTCGCGGTCGGCGGCGATCCGGGCGGCCGCGGCAACGGCCGGATCACCCTGATGGACGCCGCCACCGCCTCGGGGGCCAACTTCACCGCCACCGCCCTGTTCGTCTCGGCGGGCTTCCTGCTGGTGGTGCCGGTGGCGCTGTTCTGCGGGGACACGGTCGCCTCGGAGGCGAGCTGGGCCTCGCTGCGCTATCTGCTCGCCGCGCCGGTCCCGCGGGCCCGGCTGCTGCTGAGCAAGCTCATGGTGGGGCTGGGGTTCAGCGCCGCCGCGATGCTGCTGCTGCCGCTGGTCGCGCTGGGCGTCGGCACCGCCGCGTACGGGTGGGGCCCGCTGCAGCTGCCCACCGGCGGCGCGCTGCCCGCGGGGCAGGCGGTGGCGCGGCTGGCGGTGGTCGCCGGTTACGTCTTCGTCAGCCAGCTGGTCACCGCGGGGCTGGCGTTCTGGCTGTCGACGGTGACGGACGCGCCGCTGGGCGCGGTCGGCGGCGCCGTCGGGCTGACCATCGCCGGCAACGTCCTCGACCAGGTCACCGCGCTCGGCAGCTGGCGCGAGGCGCTGCCCGCCCACTGGCAGTACGCCTGGGTGGACGCCCTCCAGCCCCGGCCGGAGTGGTCCGGGATGATCCAGGGCTCGGCGGTCTCGGTGTCCTGCGCGCTGGTGCTGTGCGCGCTGGCGTTCCGCGGTTTCGCCCGCAAGGACGTGGTGTCCTGACGGGGCGCCGGACGGCAGGCGGCCGACGGCCGACGGCCGTCCGGTCGGGCCGCCGGCGCCCGCCCGGTCAGGCGGTCGGCCCCGTCATCCGCGCGCTGACCCACTTCATCGTGCCCTCGCCCAGGCCCTGGACGTAGGTCGCCGCGCTGTGGGTGCCGTCCGGCACCACCTGGAGCCGGGTGTGCACCGGCCCGTGCCCGTACTGGGAGATGAACTTCCGCACCTTCGGCAGCACCGTGTTCTCCCGGGAGCCGTCCTGGAAGGCGACGTAGACCTGCGGTCCGCCGCGCGCGATCAGCCGGCGGGCCAGCACCTCCGGGTTGTTCTCCCGCTCCTCCTTGGCGTGCCCGTTCCACAGGGGCGAGTCGGGCACGATGTCCGGACCGTTGGGTATCGCCATCTTGAACGTCTCCGGGTTCTGCAGCACGTTCTTCAGCGCCGCGAACCCGCCCGACGAGGAGCCCATGATCGCCCAGGCGTCGCGGGTCTTCAGGGTGCGGAAGTTCTGCCGTACGAGGTCGGGCACGTCCTTGCTGAGCCAGGTGCCGATCTTCGGCTGGCCGGGTATGTCGCTGCCGTCGTAGTACTGCTTGTCGTTGGGGTTGAGCACCGGCATGACGAGGATGAACGGCAGGCTGGTGCCGTCCTTGGACCACTGGGCGAGGCTCTCCTCCAGCTTGAGGTCGGAGCCGATCCAGTAGTTGACGGGGTAGCCGTAGGAGCCGGGCAGCGCCTCCATCACCGGGAAGCCCTTGTTGGCGTTCCGCTTCTCGTAGTACTCCGGCGGCGCCCACACCCACACCTTGCCGGTGAAGCCCGACTTGGGGCCGTGCAGGGTGGTCACCCCGATCGGGGTGTTCCGCCCGGCCCCGCCGACCCGGCTCTCCTCCGTGAAGCTGATCGGCCGGGTGGGCCACTGCACCAGCGAGTGCTTCCCCGCGGGGGTGCGGTGCAGCGCGGCGCTCGTCCCGGGGCCGAAGCTGACGGGGGCGGAGGCCTGGGAGGCGCCGGTGCCGCAGCCTGCCGTGGCGGCGAGCAGGGTCAGGGCGATCAGCGCGATCACCGGACGGAACAGGGCTTTGTGCACGGGGCTTTCTCCTTGCCGAACACCCGGGGGTGGTGTCCGGGCTGACCAGCAAGAGGGGGCCGGGGCGGCGCCTGGTTTCCCTTCCGGGGTGTCGGCTTTGTCGCACGGCCCGTCCGGAAGTCGAGCATCCCCTTCCTGACCTGGGATGTTTTACGCTCAACGGAAGGGTGGTTTACCGGGATTTTCCCGGTCGGTGCCGCGGGACCGGCCCCGACACCGTCCGCCGACGCCCTCCGGGAACCCCCGTCCGCGGCCCGTATCCTCGTCGCCATGACCTGGTCGCGTGCGCTCAAGGACGCCGCCCGCTCGGGACTGACCATCGAGCGGACGAAGCTCACGCCCCTGATCGCGATCCGCGGCTCGGTCGGGGTCGCCCTGGTCATCGGCCTGTGCCTGTGGCGCGGCGATCCGACGCTCGCGGTCTCCTCCGCCTTCGGCGCGTTCTCCTCGGGCATCGTGACCTTCCAGCGGAGCATGCGGCCGCGCCCGGTGCTCGCGCTCGCCGTCGCCGGGGCGCTGGCGGTCTCCACCTTCCTCGGCTATCTGGCCGCCGCCCACCTCCTCGCGTTCATGCTGCTCCTCGCCGGCTGGACGTTCCTGGCCGGGATGGCGTGGGCGATCGGCCCGGTCGCCGGGCTGGCCGGCACCCAGACCGTGGCGATCATGCTGGTCACCGTCACGCTGCCGACGTCCGTCCTCGGCGCGCTCCAGCACGCCGCCCTGATCTTCTTCGGCGGCCTCGTGCAGGCCACCCTCATCGTGGTCTTCCCGGTCCGCCCCTGGGGCGTGCAGCGCGACGCGCTCGCCGACGCGCTGGCCGCCGAGGCGGACTACGCGCGGCGGCTGCGGCAGGACCCGGTCGCCCCGTTCGACCCGGCGCCCCTGATGGACGCCCGGATCGCCTCCGCCGTGACCCCGCGTCAGGCCAGGCGGCGCCCCGTCCAGCTGCACGGCCCGCGCGGCCTCGCCGAACGCGTCCGCCCGGTCCTCGCCTCCCTCGCCGACCCGGTCGTCGGCGCCCCGCTGGAAGGGCCCGAGCGGGACCGCGCCCGCGATCTGCTGGGCGCCGCGGCCACCGTCCTGGACGCCGTCGCCCACGCGGTACGGCACGCCAGGCCGGTGCGGCTGCCGCCCGAGGCGATGGCCGTCCTCGAAGTCCCCGCCACCGGCCCGATGCTGCACGGCGCCGCCCGCCGTTCCGCCTACCGCCTGATCTCCCTGCTCGCCGACGCCGTCGAACTCACCGACGAGCCGGTCGAGGCCACCCGCCCCACCACCGAGGCCGAACGCGGCCATCTGCTGCGCCCCAGCGTCCCCCGGCTGGTGCCGGTCGCGCTGCGCTCCCTGCACCGCGAGGCCCGCTGGAGCTCCCATGTCCTGCGGCACGCGCTGCGGGTCGCCGCCGTCGCCGTCGCCGGCTATCTGCTGGGCACCGTGCTCCCGTTCGGCCACGGCTACTGGGCGCCGCTGGCCTCCGTGATGGTGATGCGACCGGACTTCGCCCAGACCTACTCGCGCGGCGTGGCCCGCTTCAGCGGCACGCTCGTCGGCGTCGGCGTCGCGGGCGGGCTGATCGCCCTGGCCCACCCCGGCCTGTACGTCACCGCCGCGCTGGCCGTGGTCTGCGTGGCGCTGATGTATCTGCTGATGCGGACCGGCTTCTCGGTGACCTCGGCGTGTGTGGCGGCCTACGTGGTCTTCCTGCTCGGCATCGCCGGTGCGGGCTGGCAGCAGACCGTCCAGGAACGCGTCGTGCTCACCCTCGTCGGCGGACTGCTCGCGATGCTGTCGTACGCGCTGTTCCCGGCCTGGGAGACGCCCCGCCTGCGCGACGGCCTCGCCGACTGGCTCGCGGCCAACGGGCACTATGCCCTGGCCGTGTTCGACCTCTACGCCACGCCCGCCGAGCGCCGCCCCCGGCAGATCCGCGACGCCCTGCTGGACTCCCGGGCGGCCCGCGCGGCCTGGGAGGAGAGCGAGACCCGCGCCGAGAAGGAACCCGTGCGCCACCGCGGGCTGTCCCGCGCCTCGGCGAAGGCGGCCGGCGCCGCGCTGGCCACCATGGGCCGGGTCACCATGATCCTTGAGGTCCATCTTCCCGAACGCGACGCGGACGCCTCGCCCGGCGCCACCGCCTTCGCCTTCGAGCTGCGCGCCTCCCTGGAGGAGGCCACCGAAGCGGTCCGGGAGCGGGGCGAGGTGAACTGGACCGAGCTGCGGGCCGTATGGGAGAGGTGGGACGCGGAGGACGAGAGCCGCGGTGTCGCACTGCGCGCCGCGGACCTGCTCGTCGACGCCCTCGACGACCTGGCCGAGGCGCTGTCCCGGGAGCCGGCCGGAGCGGACGGCGCCCCGGGGGACGACGAACCGGACACGGCGCGCGGCACGGAGCGGAACGGTGGCGGATGAGAGGGGGATGAGGCGGCTGACGAGTCGGCGGACCGCGGGGCGGGAACCATTCCGAGCCCCCGGTAGTCTTATGAGTTGCCCGCAATGAACGCCATTGGTAGCCCATGGGGTTGTCTGCGGTGCAATGCCCCAGGTTTCCCTCCCCTCTTCAGAGAGCACACGACCCCCCATGGCGTCCAGCACTTCGTCCGGTACGTATGACATAGGCATCGACCTCGGCACCGCCAACACCCTGGTGTACGCCCGCGGCAAGGGCGTGGTGCTGAACGAGCCGTCCGTCGTCGCGGTCAACGCCGCCGGCGAGGTGATCGCGGTGGGCGAGGAGGCCAAGCGGACCATCGGCCGTACGCCGTCCGGGATCACCGCGATGCGCCCGCTCAGGGAGGGCGTGATCGCCGACTTCGACGCCGCCGAGCGGATGCTGCGGGCCCTGATGAAGAAGGCCCTGCCCAGCCGCCGTTTCTCCCGGCCGCGGGTGGTCATCTGCGTCCCGTCCGGCATCACGGGCGTCGAGCGGCGCGCGGTCGTCGACTCCGCCAAGGGTGCCGGCGCCCGTGAGGTGCACCTCATCGAGGAGCCGATGGCCGCCGCGATCGGCGCCGGCCTCCCGGTGGACGAGCCGGTGGGCTGCATGGTGGTGGACATCGGCGGCGGCACCACCGAGGTCGCCGTCGTCTCCCTGGGCGGCCTGGTCACCGCCCAGTCCGTCCGGGTCGCCGGGGACGCCCTGGACGCCGCCGTCACCTCCTACGTCAAGAAGAAGCACAACCTGGCGATCGGCGAGCGCACCGCCGAGGACATCAAGATCGCGATCGGCTCGGCCGCCTGGACCCCGGTCGGCACCGACGAGGACGGCGCCGAGGACCGCCCCACCTCCTACACGGTCCGCGGCCGCGACCACGTCACCGGCCTTCCCCGGATCCAGGAGATCACCGAGGAGGAGATCCGCGACGCCCTCGCCGAACCGGTCGACGCGATCGTCCAGGCCGTCCACCGCACCCTCGACGAATGCCCCCCGGAGCTCTCCGGCGACATCGTCGAGCACGGCATCGCCCTCACCGGCGGCGGCGCCCTGCTGCGCGGCCTGGACCAGCGGCTGCGCCAGGAGATGGGCGTCCCCGTGACGGTCGCCGACGAGCCCCTGGACTGCGTGGTCAACGGCACCGCCAAGTGCGTCGACGAATTCGCCAGCCTGCACGGCCTGCTGACCGGCGCCAAGCAGCAGCCGAGGAAGTCGGTCCGGCTGTAGGGGCGGGCGGCGCGGGGCGTCGGTACGGTGCGCCGTCCGCCGGGGCGGCCCGTCCGCCGGGGCGCGGCGCCGCGCCCCCTCCCGGTGCGTACGCCCCCGGTCAGTCACCCGCCTCCCCGGTGCGGCGCACGTGCCGTTCCGCATTGATGAGGAACAGGTTGGAGGCACCCGGCCTCAGCAGGAAGGCGGCGAACTCGTCGGCGTCCGGTCCACCGCACGGAATGTCCGCCACGACGGAGCCGGCGGGGTCCTGCCCACGGGACAGGTGAAAGACGATGCCGTTGGGGAGCGTGACCCGGATCTCCTCGGCCTCGAACGGGGTCGGGACGCCGTCGCGGACGACTTCGACGTGGAGCGGTGCCCCTGCGAACGGGGTGGGATCAGTTGTCGGCATGGCGCGATTCTCCACGCAAGGGCCTGCACCGGACCGCGTCCGGAACGCGCTTGGCTCCGAGCGCGGCACGGGGCCTGCCCCCGCTCCCGTTCGACGCCGACGGGGCGTGCCGGTTCAGCCGGTCCCGCGCCGTGCGGTCAGGCCGCGGGTGCCGGTCGCGGTCAGGGCTGCCGCCAGGACGGCGAGGACGCCCGCCTGCACCGTGGCGGCGGTGACGAGGAGGCCGGGGGCATCGGTACGGGCCAGGAACGCGAGGCCGAGAGTCCGCTCCACGAGCACGGCGAGGCCGAGCGCGGCCAGGGCGACGGGCAGCGCGGGGTCTTCGGTGTGCTTCGGTGAGCGGTACCGGGCGACCAGCCACCCGGCGGCCGCGGCGATGAATGCCGCGCTGCCGGCCCATCCCGGGTCCGCGTCCCCGGGCCACACCACGGTCGCCGCGCCCATGAGGACGCAGGTGGCCATGAGGACCGGTCCGGGAGACGCCGGCGGGAGCCGGGCCGGCGGGGCGTCGCGGTGGAAGCCACAGCACAGGGCGAGGACGGTCAGCCAGGAGAACGCCGCCGCCGTGAGCGAGAAGGAGACCGCCACGGTGTCCTGCCCACCGTCCAGATGCCGGGTCACCGAAGCCAGGTGGGGGAGGGCCGCGAGGACGGCGAAGGCGAAGGCGGTGCGCCGGCGGTCGCGCAGCAGCGCCAGGTAGACCACCGTCCACGCCAGCGGAAGCAGCCGGCTCACGACCTCGTACGGTCCGGCCGACGCGCCGTGGCCGGTGAAGCCGCCCAGGGCCACCTCCCGTTCCTGCTCGGGGGCGCCGTGCAGCCAGGCCAGGAAGAGGGCCTGCCCGGTCAGCGCGGAAGCCGCTTGCCACAACACGCTCAGCAGCGCGAACAGGCGCACCACCGCGCCGAGGTGGGCGTAGCGGGCCGGGGCGCCGGCGGCGCCCATCCGGGTGCGGAGGGCGAGGGCGGCGATGCTGGCCACCTCGCCCCAGGCCGGGCGCAACTCGTCCCGGTCCTGCTCGTCGATCCCGTGCAGGTAGGCCTCCACCATCTCCTCCTCCCGCTCGGCGCGGTAGTAGGAGGGCAGCAGGCGCAGCACGGTGCGGTAGCGCTGTTCGAGCACGGTGGTCACGCGGTGCCTCCCGCGAGGCCCGGGCGGCGCACCGAGCGGCCGGCGGGGGCCGGCCCGGCGGCCGGGGGACGGTGGGCGGCCATCCGCTCCGTCGCCGCCCGCGCCCCGGCCGCCATCCGCTGTGCCTCGGCGGACAGGGCCGCGCCACCGGCGTCGGTGAGCCGGTAGTACCTGCGCAGCCGGCCCTGTTGTACCTCCTCGCGGTCCAGCTCGATGAGGCCGTCGGCGGCCAGCCGGTCCAGCACGCCGTACAACGTGCCGATCCGTAGCTGCACATGGCCTTCGGACAGCTCGTCGACCACCTGCACGATCCCGTAACCGTGCCGCGGCTCGTCGACCAGCGCGGTGAGGACGAAGAACGCGGCTTGCGTCATACCCCTGGAAGCCATGTCGGCACTATATCCTGCCTTCCGATATATAGGGAGAGGGAGGGGCCCGCCCCGTCACGGGCCACACCGTCCCGGCCCTGTCCGGACTGCGCCGCCCCGCCGCCCACCCCGCCCGCGGCAGTGTCATGATCGTGGCGGAGGGGCCGCGAAGTCCGGGAGCCTGACGCGCAGTTGCCCACCTTCGGCGGCCGCGATCCCTCGTCCCCCTCCGCCGTCCGTCATCCGCTCCCGACCGGAAGCCGCCGCACCCCACCACTCCGCCACTCCGCCACTCCATGAGTCCACCACGGAACCGCCGAACCCCCAGGAGGAACGCATGCCGCAGTCCGCGAAGACGCCGTCCACGTCATCCGCGCCGTCCATGCCCCCCACGCCGACAGCCCCGCTGCCGGACGCCACGCACCGCACGGTGGAGGTCCCCGGCGGCCGCATTCACCTCGTCGAGCAGGGCAGCGGGCCGCTCGTCCTGCTGGTGCACGGGTTCCCCGAGTCCTGGTACTCCTGGCGCCATCAGCTGCCCGCGCTCGCCGCGGCGGGCTATCGGGCGGTCGCCCTCGACGTGCGCGGCTACGGGCGTTCCCTCAAGCCCCGTGAGGTCGCCGCCTACCGGATGCTGGCGCACGTGGCCGACAACGTCGCGGTGGTGCACGCCCTCGGCGAGGAGACCGCGGTGATCGCGGGCCACGACTGGGGCTCACCGATCGCCGCCCACAGCGCGCTGCTCAGGCCCGATGTCTTCACCGCCGTGGCGCTGCTGAGCGTGCCCTACGCACCCCGGGGCGGCCCCCGGCCCACCGAGGCCTTCGGGCGGCTCGGCGGCGACGGGGAGTTCTACATCAGCTACTTCCAGGAACCCGGGCGCGCGGAGGCGGAGATCGAGCCCGATGTCCGCGGCTGGCTCGCCGGCTTCTACGCCGGGCTCGCGGGCGAGGCCGAGCGCGCGTCCGACCCGGGGGACACCGCCCTCTTCTCCGTCCCCCCGGGCGGGAAGCTCTCCGACCGCTTCCCCCGGGACGTCCGGCTTCCCCTGTCCTGGCTCTCCGAGGCCGACCTGGACTTCTACGCCGCGGAGTTCGAGCGGACCGGCCTGACCGGCGGACTCAACCGCTACCGCAACGTCGACCGGGACTGGGAGGACCTCGCCGCCTGGCAGGGGGCCACGCTCGACCGGCCGGCGCTCTTCATCGGCGGGGAACTCGACGCCACCACCCGGTGGATGGCCGACGCGATCAAGGCCTTCCCCCACACCCTCCCGGGCCTGTCCGCCTCCCATATTCTCGACGGCTGCGGCCACTGGGTGCAGCAGGAACGCCCCGCGGAGGTCAACCGCCTGCTGACCGACTGGCTGCACACCCTCCCCGCGGCCCCCGCCCGCATCCCGGACTGAGCCCGGCTCACCGGGGCCGCCGCCGTCCGGGGGCGCGTGCGGCGGTCGCCCCACCGCCCCGCCGGCAGTGGCCCGGCGGCGGCATGCCGTCACCCCTGGGGCCGTGGGGGGAAAAGGGTTCGGCCCCCGCCCGGAGTGGGGGCGGGGGCCTGGTGCGCCGGTGGCGCGCGGTGGCTCTGCGCGGGGAGGGGATGCCGGTCGGGGGGCAGATACCGGCGGGCGTCCTCCAGCGGCCGGCCGGCGGCGCCGCACAGCAGGGGCAGCGGCAGCCCCGCGTCCGCCATCCAGGTCAGCCCGGTGTGGCGCAGGTCCTGGCGGCGCAGGTACTCGTGGCCCAACTCGGTCACCACGTCGTCCCAGCGGGTGCTGTCGCGCAGGACGGCGGCGGTGAAGCGGCTCCCGTCCGGGCCGGTGAACAGCCGGGCCTGCGGGGTGTGGCGCGCCGCCTCCAGCCGCGCGGCCGCCAGCTCCCGCACGGCGGGGCGCAGGGGCACCACCCGCTGGTTTCTGCCCCGGCAGGCCCGGTCGGCCAGGCCGTCCGGTTCGGACACCGTGCAGCGCTGTACGTGCCAGGTCCAGGTGCTCACATCGATGTCCTGGGCCCGCAGGCCGGACACCTCGCTGAAGCGGGTGCCGGTCCAGGCGGCGAACCGGACCGCGTCCCCCCAGCCCTGGTAGTCCCCGGCGGACCGCTGGACGAGCGCGGCCGCCAGCCGATCCAGCGTCCGCACGTCCGGCAGGGCCAGCGCCCGGGGCGTGGTGCGTTCGCGCTGCGCCCGCTGGTACTCCTGCTGCCAGCCGGCCACCCGGGCCGGATTGGCGTCCAGCGCCCCGTCGCGGACGGCCTGTTCCAGCACGCGGACCAGCACGGCCAGGCTGTTCTTCACCGTCGACAGACCGCACTCGTCCGCGATCCAGCAGTGCAGCGCGCGGTTGACCACCCGGCGGGTCACCTCGCGGACGGGGACGTGGCCGATGCTGGGAACGACCCGCAGCCGCCACCCGGCCTGGTACGGGGACATGGTCAGCGTCTCCAGACCGTGCATCGCGGCCGGCCACCGCCGCTCCCCGTAGGCGGTGAGTGACATCGCGGGGGACTCGTTCTCGGGGGGAAACGGATACCCGGCATCGTTGTTCATTATCGAATCACCCTTGTCCGATCGGGGAGTTATTCAGCCGGCCGCTGCCGATGGCGCGAATCACTCGCCCGCGCGAAATCGGAATCGAGGAATCCGGTCGCATCGCACCCGGGGGTGGTGCGGTGAACTGTGAGCTCCGGCGGAGAGCGCTTTGCGGTGCCGTCCGCCGAGGGGGAGGGACCGGGTCGGCGCCAAGTCCGGCAAAAGCCCGAGCTCTACCGCGCGGACGGTCCGTGCCGGCGGCCTCCCGCGGATCGGTCACAGGGACGGAAGAATTGTGGACGCACCGCCAACTCGTCCCCTCACAAAGGGAGATGTGGCTGCGGAGGAGGGGTCTTCGGTGCTGTAATGACTTTCGTTGTCATGGTCGTACGAGGCCGGCGACGCCGCCCGCCCAAAGGCGGCGAGCCGGCCCCGATGCGTTCCGCGCACAAGAATGACAAGCGGCCGCCTTGTGTGAGCAGGCGGTTCCTGGTGGTGACCGGGAGGGCGCGGTCTGCAATCAAACGCTTCATCAGTCATGTCTGGAATAAAGGCATCTACTAAGGCCATTGCGCAAGTTGGTACGAGTTTCCACTTTTCGCGCTGCTCCGAACGGGTGGCCTTATCGATTGACTGTTGTAGCGCGACGAGCCGCATGGATAACTAGTTCCATCCAACCGGTGGGCCGCCCATCCTCTCCGGGGAGCGGCACCTGGCCTACCCGTTGGCCCGGCCTCAGCGCCTGGTTGCGGTCAGACCGAGATGCCGTATGGGCGTCCCCGGTAGAGGGTTTTGGATCCGTCAGCCGGTGCCGATTCTCGGCACCGGCTGATCGGCCCCCACATTCGGTCAGGGGGCTTCATGCGAACTCTTCCCTTCCTTCGCCGGATCGCCGGTGTCCGCACCGTGATCCTGAGCCCCACCGCGGCGGTACCGGCTCCCGGCGCCTCCGTCGGCGACACGGATGTCATGAACCCGGCGCCTTCCCGGCGCACGGCGTCCACCACCCCGCTCGCCCCGGCCCACCCGCCCGCCGGCGGCGCTCCGGCCCCGGCGCCCTGCGGCACCTCCCCCCTCAACGTCCCCCGCGGCGTTGACGGCGCCGCTCCCGTCGCCGCGGTCCGCCCCCATGTCCCTTTTGCCGACGGCGACTTACCCGTCCGGCGGTGAAGCCGGCGCGGACGGCGAGTTCCTGGTCACCGGCGCCGGCCCCCGCCACACCCCCCACCTCCCCCACGCCCCGGCCGCCCGGCCGGCTCCCGCGGTCCGGGACGCCGCCCCGCACCCCCGCACCCCCGCACCCCCGCACCCCGCGGGGTCCCGTCCCCGTCCGCACCCACTGACGGCACTCCCGCCGCCCGGCGTCCCCGCCGGAGCCCTCCGCCGGACCGGCTCTTGCCGCCCGCCGCCCGCCGCCACGACCGGTCCCCGCCGGCCCCCGCGGCACCCCAGGTAGGTCCCACACCTCGACGCCAAGGAACAGCGATGCCTCTTTCCCCGCACCAGGGGTCCACCGGCGGTGGAGCCCCGGTCCCCCCTCCCCCCACCGGCAGCGGCCCCGCGGACGCCACCGCGGCGCGATGCGGTCCCCCGCGGACGGCCGCCCCCGCGTCCCCCTCCGACGCCTTCGCGCCCACCGCGCCGCCGTACGACACGGCCCGCCCGGTGGGCGCCGTGCTCCCCGCCGAACGGGACACCCGCACCACGTGACACCGCCGGCCGGCTGAGACCGGCGCACGCCCGGCCCGGGTCCGTTCGCGGCTCCCCGGCACCGGACCCGAGGCATCGCACCCCCACCCCTACCCCCACCGTCTCGGGGCCGTCCGCCGCACGACGGATCCGCCCCCCCCGAAGCGGCGTCCCGCCCCCCCCATGGCCGCCGCCGGGACCGGCCGGCCCGCAGCACCGCAGTAACGCTTCACCGCACCACCACCCCCCACCGCCTCCGGCGAACCGCCCTCGCCCCGTCGCTCCACCGGACACGGCCGGTCCGGTGGCGCCGTCGTCCCCTCGGCCGCAGCCCGCAGTGACTGCACCCGGGTCCCCCCACGGCACCTTCCGCCCGCCCCAGATACCCACTGCGACAGAAAAGCGGAGAACAACATGGCGAAACGAACAATGGTGATCCTCGTCGACGGGCCGGAGGGAAATTCCCTGCCGGAGCACGCACGGGACGCCGTGAACGATCCGATAAGGGTCCTGCGGGGCAACGGCTACGAGCGTTTCGAATTCTACGGCGAATACGCGGACGTCGACGGAGAGCAAGTCCCCGTCTACCGCTGGTGTTACCGCACACGCATCGCCGAGTAGGCGCCGTGCGGTGCACGGAAGAAAGCAAGCCGAACAGGAGAAAGAACATGTGCAATCTCAGGAGTGAAGGAGTCCGGTCATGAAGCGAGCGTCAGGGAACCCGGAAAGTGGAAGCGACGGCCGCAATGTGGTCGTGACCGGTGTCGGATTCTGTCTGCCCGGCCGGACGACGCCGGTCTTCACGGCCGACGACATGTGGACCGTCATCTCCAACGGCCAAACATGTCTCAAGCGTGACGAGGTCTACTACGGTTCGGTGGACCTCACCCAGGAGATGTTCGACGAGCGCCTCCCGGAGGTTCCTCCGTTCTTCTCCCGGCATTACACACCTGCCCACCGTTTCGGTCTGGTGTCGATGGCGGAAGCTACCGCGGATGCCGGGCTGACATTTCGCGGCGGAGCGCTGAGTGAAGCAGCGATACTGGTAGGACGCGGCGGTGTGGATGCGAACGTCGAAAGCTACCTCTCGATGCTGAGCGCCGATCCTGGAAAGATCACCGCAGCGGAGGCAATGGAGCTCTTCGTCGCCGCAGAACAAGCCATGACTCCCTCGGACGTGGCACTGGTGCAGGCCGCGCTGACCCGCTCCAACGGACCTTGTTACACCGTCTCGTGCGGTTGTGTCTCGTCAGCCGTGCAGATCGGCAACGCCCGGCGGATGATCGCCCAGGGCGAGGTGGAGGTCGCGGTCGTGACCGGGGTCGACGTGTTCAACGTCCACCTCATCCAGAACATCCAGCGGCTGCTGAGTGGGGCCCAGCACACCTACGACTCGCTCCGGACCACCGGCATGCCGGAACTGCTGCCGTCCTTCCGCTCTCTGATGCGGCCTTACGACCGGCGGGCGGACTGCATCAACCACGGTCAGGGCTCCGCCACCGTGATCATGGAGAGTCGGGAGCACGCCACCCGGCGGGGCGCGCACGTTTACGGGCAGGTGCTCTCCACTGCCCTGACCCGCGACGGGCTGGCCAACCCCCTGGCAGCCGACGAGACCGGCGCGGAACTCGTCACCGCCGTGCGCCGATGCCTCGGTGACCGCTGGCACATCGACGACGTGCCCTACGTCCACGGCGCCAGCGACGGCAACGTCGTCGTCACCGCCTTCGAGGCGAAAGCCGTCAAGGAGTTGTACGGGCCGGACAGCACGGTGCTGATGACGTCCCAGGAGGGCTGCTTCGGCCACAACGGCGCACCGGCCGGCTGCCTGGGCGTCGCCATGACGCTGATGATGCTCGAACGGGGCGAGGTGTGCCCGACGGCCAACTGCGAGCAACCCGCCGAGGGACTGCCCTTCGACCCCGTCCCCGGCACCCGGACCCGCGCGCTCGACTTCGACTACGCACTGTCCTTCAACTACCAGGTCGGTGGCGTGAAGAACGCCATCCTCCTCGGCAGCCCGGAAGCCGTGTGACGAAGGGCAGATCACCTCCCACGTACGGAGACCCCGATGAGCAACAACACGCACGGCCCGACAGCCGGGACACAACCCGGAACCACAACGGAGAACATCGCCGTGATCGGCATGGGATGCCGGCTTCCCGGTGACACCGATTCGCCCGCGGCCCTGTGGCGGCTGCTGGTCGACGAACGCGACGCGGTGGGCGAACTGCCCCCGGAGAGAAGGCGCCTGGTCCCCGGGGGGCTCCCGGGGCCGGTGGAGGGGGAGGCGACTCCCCGGCAGGGTGGCTTCCTGCGCGATGTGACGGGCTTCGACGCCGCGTTCTTCGGCGTCTCGGGCCGCGAGGCCGATATCCTCGACCCCCAGCACCGCCTGCTGCTGGAGGTCACCTGGGAGGCCCTGGAACACGCCGGCCTCCCGCCGGACCGGATGAACGGCACCCCCACGGGCGTCTTCGCCGGCATCAGTTACACCGACTACATGGATCACCTCGCCGGTCACCCCCAGGAGCTGGAGGGGTCGATCCTGACCAACGGCCACTGCGTGGCCGCCGGGCGGATCTCCTATCTGCTGGGGCTGCAGGGTCCCTGCGTGGCGCTGGACACCGCGTGTTCGTCCTCGCTGGTGGCCGTGCACACGGCACGCCAGGCGCTGAGCGCCGGGGAGTGCGACCTCGCGCTCGCCGGCGGCGTCACCCTGACCTTCCAGCCGCGCATCACCCGGTCGTTCGCCCGGATGGGCATGCTGTCCGCCACCGGGCGCTGCCGGACGTTCGACGCCGACGCCGACGGGTTCGTGAGGGGTGAGGGCTGTGGTGTGGTGGTGCTCAAGCGCCTCAAGGACGCGCTACGGGACGGGGACCGGGTACTCGCGGTGCTGCGCGGCTCGGCGACGAACCAGGACGGCTCCTCCGAAGGGCTGGCGGCACCCTCGGTGACCGCACAGCGGGCCCTGTACCGGGAGGCCCTGGACCGGGCCGGGGTCGACCCGCGGGACGTGGGCATGGTGGAGACCCACGGCACCGGCACCCCGGTGGGCGATCCCATCGAGTTCGCCAGCCTCTCCGACGTCTACGGCAACGGGCCCGGCCGCTGCGCCCTGACCTCGGTGAAGACCAATGTGGGGCATCTGGAACCGGCCGCCGGCGTCACCGGACTGATCAAGAGCGTGCTGTGTCTGCAACGCGGCACCATCCCGGCCAACCTGCACTTCCGGCGCTGGAACCCGGCCATCTCGGCGGCCGGCACCCGGCTGTTCGTCCCCACCGAGCTGAGTTCCTGGCCGCTGCGCACCCCCACCCGGCTGGCCGCGGTGTCCTCCTTCGGCTTCTCGGGCACCAACGCGCACGTCCTGCTGGAGCAGGCCCCGCAGTCCCCGGCCGTCGCACGCCGCAGCTCCGGGCGGCCCGCGCAGCCGTCGTCCGAGGTCTTCCTCGTCTCGGCCGGCTCCCCGGACGTGCTGCCGGCCGCGGCCACCCGGCTCGCGGACTGGATGGAGGGCGACGGCGCGAACCTCCCGCTGCACGACCTGGCGCACACCCTGGCCCTGCGGCGCTGCGCGGGCCGCGGCCGGATGGGCGTGGTGACCTCCGGTCGCCGTGAACTCATCGGCTCCCTGCGGTCGTTCGCGTCCGGACAGCGTCATCCGGCGGTGGTCACCGGCGCCGTGGGCGCCGCGGTCGAGCGGCAGCCGGTGTGGGTGTTCTCCGGCCAGGGCTCGCAGTGGCCCGGCATGGGGCGCGGACTGCTGAAGGCCGAGCCGGCCTTCCTGGACGCGTTGAGTGAGGTCCACGAACTCATCACGGCCGAGAGCGAGGTCTCCGTCCTCGACGTGATCCGCAACGGCCGTCCCGTCCAGGGCTGCGGCACGGTGCAGCCGGTCCTCTTCGCCCTCCAGATCGCCCTCGCCGCCACCTGGCGCGCCCACGGCGTCGAACCCGCCGCGGTCATCGGCCACTCCATGGGCGAGGTCGCGGCGGCGGTGGTCGCCGGTGCGCTGTCGCTGGCCGACGGCGTGCGGGTGATCTGCCGGCGCTCGGGGCTGCTGAGCGACATCGCCGGCAGCGGCAGCATGCTCAGCGTCGGGCTCGACGCCGCCACGGTGCGCGCCGAACTCGCCGACAGCGCGGCCGAGACCGTGTCGGTGGCGGTGCTGTCCTCGCCCGACTCCACCGTCGTGGCCGGGCGGACCACGGAGGTGAGCCGGCTGGCCGCCGCCTGGGAGGCCCGCAAGATCCCGGTGTTCCCGATCGCGGTGGACGTCGCCTCGCACTGCCCGCTGGTGGACCCGGTCCTGCCGGCGCTGCGCACGGCCCTGTCCGGACTCGCACCCCGCTCGCCCGACGTCCCCCTGTACTCGACGGTCGTCGACGCCGGTGTCACGCCGGCCTTCGACGCCGACTACTGGTGCGACAACCTGCGCCGCCCGGTGCGGTTCGCCGAAGCGGTGGCCGCCGCGGCCGCCGACCGGCACGTGGTCTACACCGAGATCTCCCCGCACCCCGTCGTCACCCACTCCGTCGAACGCAGCCTGGCCGGGCTCGCCACCGATCCCGTGGTCCTGCCCACGCTGCGCCGCGACGAGGACGAGCAGACCACGCTGCGCACCCAGCTCGCCGCCGCCCACTGCGCCGGCGTGCCGGTGAACTGGCGGTACCTGTACGACGACGGCAACCTCGTGGACGCCCCCACCGTCACCTTCGACCGCCGCCACCACTGGGCCGACGCCGCGCCGGTGTCCGCACCGGCCACCGAGGCGCCGGGGGCCGCGCTGCCCGGCCGGCACAGCGAGTTCCCCGGCGAACCCGTGCGGCACGCCTGGCGCGCCGACGCCGGCACCGACGCGCTGCCCTGGCTCGCCGACCACAAGGTGCACGACCACCCGGTCTTCCCCGGAGCCGCGCACTGCGGACTGGCCCTCGCGGCTGCCTGCGAGGTCTTCGGCGCGGCACCGGATGAGGTGGAGGTCACCGACGTCCACTTCGAGCAACTGCTGCGGCTGGCCCCGCGGACGGAGGTCTCCACGGTCGTCACCCTGACCGCGCCGGACCGCGGGACCTGCGAGATCCTCGCCCGCAACGAGAGCGGCGGCTGGGAGCGGCAGGCGCAGGCGGTGCTGCACCGGCTCAGCGTGCGCCCCGAGCTGCGGCCGCGGTCCGTCGAGGCGATGAGCGTGCGCCATCCGCTGGCGGTGGAGCCCTCCGCGCTCTACGACAGCCTGCGCCGGCGCGGGCTGGAACACGGCCCGGCCTTCAATGGCGTGCGCGCACTGCACACCGGACGCCACAACGACAGCTTCTGGGCACAGATCGCCGTGCCGCCGCAGGCGGACACCCCGCCGTCCGGGCTGCCGCTGCACCCCGTCCTGCTGGACCTGTGCGCCCAGCTCGCCGTGGCGCCGTTGATCAACGAGGAGGACTCGGCGCTGGTGCTGCCGGTGCGGATGCAGGCGCTGCGCATCCTGGGTGACCCCGCGAGTGCGGTGTACTGCCACGCGCACGTCAGCGAGATCACCCCGCAAGTCATAGTGGCGAACGTGCGCCTCCTGGACGACAGTGGCGCCGTGGTACTCGTCGTCAACGGGCTGCGGTGTGCCCGGCGGGCGGCGCGGACCACGGCGGCGTTCGACGACTGGCTCCTGGAGATCGGCTGGCAGCAGGCCCCCCGGGTGACACCGGACGGCGCCCGGGCGCCGGGCAGTTGGGTCGTCATCGGCGAGGCGGACGGCTCGGCCGAGACGCTGGCCGCCGCGCTGCGCAAGCACTGCGCCCGCACCGTGGTCTGGGACCGGGCGCTGGACGACGGCTCCCTCGCCGCGTTCCGCGACGCCCTCACCAGCCGCCTGGCCGCGACCCTGGAGGCGCCGCGCGGCGTGGTGCTGCTGTGCGGGCCCGCGGACGGCGAGGACCCGACCGAAGGGTCCCTGCGGCGCACCCGGCGGCTGCTGGGCGCGCTGCAGTCGCTCGCCGCCACCACCACCGGCGCCCCCCGCCTGTACGTCGTCACCCGCGGGGCCCGCGGTGTCGTGCCGGGGGACGAGGTCGACCTCGGCCAAAGCGCGCTGCGCGGGCTGCTGCGGGTCGGCGCGCTGGAACACCCCGAGGTCCGGCCGGTGTCGCTGGACACCGGCGCCCGGGACGCCGCACCCGAGGAGGTGGCCCTGGAACTGCTCGCCGACGCGGCCGACGACGAGGTCGCACTGCGCGACGGCGGCCGGTACGTGGCCAGGCTGGCACACGCCCCGACCGACGGCGCCCCCGACCGTGCCGCGACCGCCTGCACCGTACGGCACGGGGTGGACGGGTTCCGGCTGCGCGCCTCCCGGCTCGGCGATCTGTCGAGCCTGGAGTACGCGGCCGTCCCGCGGCGCGCCCCCCGGCCCGGCGAGGTCGAGGTCAAGGTCACCGCCGCCGGGCTCAACTTCCGCGATGTGCTCACCGCCATGGGCCTGCTCCCCGGCGATCTGGACGTCCGCTACCGGATCGGCTTCGAGTGCTCCGGCGTGGTCAGCGCGGTCGGCGAGGGGGTGGAGCGGGTGCGGGTCGGCGACGAGGTGATCGCGGTCGATCTGCGCGGCGGGGCCTTCGGCTCGTTCCTGACCCTGCCCGCCGAGACGGTCGCGCCCATCCCGTTCGGCATCACGCCGGTGGTCGCGGCCGGACTGCCGATCGCCTTCCTGACCGCCTGGTACTCCCTGCGGACGGTCGCCCGGCTCACCGCGGGGGAGCGGGTCCTGATCCACTCCGCCACCGGCGGTACGGGGCTGGCGGCGATCGCGGTGGCCCGGCTGCTGGGCGCCGAGGTGCTGGCCACGGCCGGCAGCGAGGACAAGCGCCGCTACCTGCGCGGCATGGGCATCCGCCACGTCATGGACTCCCGGAGCCTGGAGTTCGGCGAACGCACCCGGGAGGCGACCAACGGCGAGGGCGTCGACGTGGTCCTCAACTCGCTGTCCGGGGCGGCCATCCGGACGGGCCTGGAGACCCTGCGCCCGTTCGGCCGCTTCGTGGAGCTGGGGGTGCGCGACATCATGGCGGACGCCCCGCTGGGGATGCTGCCGCTGCGGCACAACGTCACCCTGAGCACCGTCGACCTCATCGAGCTCCAGCGCAACCGGCCGGACACCTTCGCGTCGGTGTGGCGCGAGGTGCTCGGCGCGTTCGAGGAGGGCCGGCTCAAGCCCCTGCACTGCACGGAGCATCCGCTGTCCGAGGCCGCCACGGTCTTCCGCACCATGGCGGCCGCCGACCACGTCGGCAAGCTGGTGCTGACCGTGCCGGACACCGGCGAGGCCGCCGCGGTGCTGCCGGATCTGGAGATGCCGGTGCAGGAGGGCGGGGCGTACATCGTCACCGGCGGACTGGGCGGCCTCGGCCTGGCCACCGCGAAGTGGCTCGCGGGGCACGGCGCCGGCCACGTCGTGCTCAACGGCCGCTCCGCCCCGGCGCCCGACGTCGCACAGACGCTGGCCACCACGGTGGGCCGGACCGCCAAGGTGTCGGTGGTCCTCGGCGACATCGCCGATCCGGGCACCGCGGAGCGGCTGGTGTCCACCGCGGTGCGCGACGGCTTCCGGCTGCACGGCGTGGTGCACTGCGCCATGGTGCTGGACGACGCGGTGCTCACCAACGTCGCCGACGAGCAGCTGGAGCGGGTGTGGCTGCCGAAGGTGGCCGGCGCCTGGCACCTCCACCACGCCACCGAGGACCATCCCCTGGACTGGTTCGCGGCGTTCTCCTCCATGGCCTCGCTGCTCGGCAACCCCGGGCAGGGCGTCTACGCCGCGGCGAACTCCTGGCTCGACGGGTTCGCCGCCTGGCGCTCGGCACAGGGCATGCCGACGGTGGCGGTCAACTGGGGCCCGTGGGGCGAGATCGGTGTCGCCACCGACTTCAGCCGCCGCGGATACCGCACCATCCCCACCGACCAGGGACTGGCGTCACTGCATGCGCTGCTGTCCCACCGGCGGGTGCAGACCGGGGTCATTCCCGGCCCGCCGGAAACCTGGGTGCCGCCCGCCGGCCGGCATCTCCCGTTCTTCAGCGCGGTGTCCGGTGAGGCGCCGCCGGAGGAAGCGGAAGCGCCCGCGGAGAACACCGACGACATGCGCTCCCAACTCGCCGCGCTGCCCACCGGACTGGCGCGACGGTCCGCTCTGGAAGACCATATCGCGGGCCATGTCCGCGATGTTCTCCGGCTCGGGAAAAGCTCGCTCGATCCGCAGACCCCGCTGAAGTCCCTCGGATTCGACTCCCTGTTGGCGATGGAATTGCGGGTGCGGCTCGACCGTTCCTTCTCCCTCGCCCTGCCGAGGAACTTCGTCTGGGAACACCCGACGCTGGCCGCACTCGCGGCCGGAATCGCGGAACAGCTCGGCCTGGATCTGCCGTCGGCCTAGCCCCGGCATTTCCCCGGCGACGCCCGGCGGGCGCAGCTGCCCGCCGGGCGTTCGCCCTGCCCCCGGCGACCGGTGCGCACCCGGCCTGAACTCCGCTGCCCGGCAACGGTGTTGGGCGTACGGCCCGCCGACTCCCACCCCCTCGCCGACGCACTCCGTCCCGCCCCGTTCACACCCGGCAGAATTCCTGATACATTCTCGCCGCCACCTCACCGGTATCTCCTTGCGCATTTCCGAAGCCGGTGCCGCCGGAAATGCGCAACCGTTTTTTTGTGGTCATAGTATTTCACGCCTCCCTCTCCTCCGCTGCTCCCTTCGCTGCGCTGTGCGCCTTCCGTACGGGCATGCGCACTGCTTGAATCGAAAGGGAAAGCAAAGCTGAAAAGCGGGCCGGTACGTACCGGCGGCGCGGCGGATTCCCAATGCCGCCAGGACAGCCCGAGCGATGCCGCTGGCAGTGCTTCATGAGGCGAAAGCGACATCGAAGTCCATGAGGTACACAGGAAAGGGGTAGTCATGTTACCCACCACCATGCATTCGGCCGAAGTCACTGTTGCCGTCCGGCATATCGCGCACTGGCCCCGGGAAAGAAACGAGCTCGTGCCCGCCGACTGCTGGAGTTCCGCACCGCGTGTGGTGTTCCGGCTGCCGGCGCTGCGGCGGGCGGTGCCGGTGTGCCGCAGCCTGGCCCGCGCCTGGCTCGACGGACAGCACATCCATGACGACGACACCCGATACCTCATGCTGCTCGTCCTGTCGGAACTGTGCACCAATGCGATCCAGTATTCCGCCGGCACCCGCTTCACCTGCCGGATATGGAGGTCGAAGGACCTGCTGCACATCGAGGTGCACGACCGCGGGGGCTCGGCATCGGTACCCCGGGTGCGCCACCCCGGCGGGGAACAGGAACACGGCCGCGGTCTGGAGCTGGTCGCCCTGTCCTCCGCGTGCTGGGGCCGGAGCATCGAGGCCGACAGCGGCTGCACCGTCTGGGCCGCGCTGCCGCTGGCGGCCGGCGTACAGCGGCGCATGACGCCGTAACACCCCTACGGAACACCACAAGCGGCACGCGGACCGCCGGCCGCGGTCCCCGCACCGTGCCGCTGCACCCCTCGGGGTGGCTCCCTACAGCCGACGGCCGGCCGGCACCGGCTACCCCACCGCCTCCCCGCGGGCCGGGACGAGCCGTCCGGCCGTCGGCGCCGGGACGACCGGACGCGCTCCCCACGGCGAGCGCACCGCCGTCACCGCGACACCCGCATCCCGCTCTCCAGGACGAGGGTGTCGAACGCGCGCACCGGCTCGGTGTCCCCGAACGGCCGCAGCTCGTCCTGGAAGCCCTGCAGATACCGCTCCCCGAGCGCCGACTTCAGCCGGCCGAGCAGGGCCACCCCCTCCATCGCCGCCCGGCAGGCCTCCTCCACGTCGCCGGCCTGCGCCAGCACCGTGGCGAGCAGCAGCAGATCGATGGCCCGGCGGCGCACCCGGGTCCGCGGATGCCGGGCGAGTGCCTCCTCGGCGCGCCGGGCGGCCGGCCGCGGCTGCTGGAGATCCCGGTAGCAGTGCGCCAGTTCGTCGGCCAGATAGGCCCGGTCGAAATGTGCGATCCACTCGGGACCGTCCCCGGGGACGACCTGCGTCATCGCCTCCATCGCCTTGTCCGCCAGTATTTTGCACATCCTGGCGTCCCCGAGCATGGCGTAGCCGCGGGCCTCGGTGGCGTAGAACATCGCCTGCGCGGCCAGCGGCGCCCGGCCCCGGGTGCCCTCCTGCGCCGCCCGGGCGAGCTGCACCGCCTCCCGGGAGCAGCCCGCGCCCACCGCGAGGTGGCTGAGCCCGGCGGCCAGCACATAGCCGCCGTAGCACCGGTCGTCGGCGGCCTGCGCGAGCCGCAGCGCCTGGATGTAGTACCGCTGCGCCAGGCCCGGCTGCCCGATGTCCAGGGCCGTGTACCCGGCCAGCTCCGTCAGCCGGGCGGCCGCGGCGAACAACTGCCGCCCCGTGGTCTCCCCGTAGCTCCCGGCCATCAGCCCGGACAGCACACTGCTCAGGCAGGACACCACCACGGGCCGCACATAGCCGCTGCCCACCCGGTGGTCGAGTTCGGCCAGCGCCTGGGTGGTCGCCCGGACCAGCTCCACATCGGTCATGCCCACCCGCGGTCCCAGCGGCCGGTGGCGCGCCACCTGGGGGTCGGGGGAGCTGATCAGCCAGTCCCTGCTGGGTTCGACCAGCGCCGACGCGGTCATGGCCGAACGCGACAAAAGCCCCCGTGATTCGGCGTCCATGTGCCATAGTTCACGGACCTGTTCCAGTGCGTCGTCCACCGTGGCGGCGAAGTGGAGACCGACCCCGCAGGTCACGCTGTTGCCGTTGGCCATGCCGATCTCTTCCGTCGAGACCGTGCGGCCGAGTTTGCCGCTCAGCGCCTCGGCGATGACGGCCGGCACCCGGCCGCGGGGCCGCTGACCGCTGAGCCACCGGCTCACGGAGGTCTTGTCGTACCGCAGGTCCAGGCCCTGTGCCTCTCCCAGGACGTTCACCTGACGCGCCAGCGCGGAGTTGGACAGGGAGGCTTCCTGGATGAGCGACCGCAGTCGTTGGTTGGTCTGACGCGCGACGAGTGGTCGGGCGGCCATGGTTCTCCTCCAAGCACATGCCGCCAACGGTTCACGTTGGCATATCCAGAGAGAACGGGATGGGTCAGTCTTTACCCAACAACCAGGACTGAATCGCGATGACCAAAGTCAAGTCGCCGCCTGGGCGTTGCGCGCAGTAGCACAGGTGCATGAAGGGGCTTCAGTCATGTGCCCCGCACGCCGGCCCGTCCCGCGCGCTCCGGCCGAACCCTCACCGCACGCCACCCCACACCGCGCACAACCACCCACCCCCGGGCGCCGCCTTCGCACTCCCCGTCACGCGTACGGGATCCGGCCAGGCGCCCGCACCACCCCCGCCCGCGGCACGCTCCCCGCCGGGCGCCGGGGAGCGGGCCCGCGCTCACTCCTCGATGTCCACCCCGTAGCCCCGTGCGAGCACGTCCAGCCCGTGGTCGTAGCCCTGCCCCACGGCCCGGAAGCGCCAGCGCGGACCCCGGCGGTAGAGCTCCGCGAGGAGCAGGGTGCGCTCGGTGGTGGCGGCGTCGAGAGCGGACTGTGCGAGGGGCGGGGCGCTGCTGCCGCAGGCCGCGGTGATCTGGAGCGCGCCGACGTCGCCGAAGGTGGGGGTGCCGTCGACGGCGGCCGCGACGACGACCTTGCGGACGGCGGCCGGCAGCGCGCCGAGCCGGACGGCGAGGGTCTGCTCGGCCGGCCCGTCGGCCAGGAGGCGCACGGATCCGTCCGGGTTCTCCGGGGCCCCGTAGAAGAGGAAGTCCTCATCGCAGGAGACCTGCTCGTCCTCGTCGACGAGGAACGCCACCAGGTCCACCTCGCACCCGGTCCGCTGCGCCCAGGAGGCGGAGAGGTGCCAGACGGCCGAAAGCTGCCGGTCCGGCAGGTCGATGACGCCCCCGCGCGGAAGTACGTGCGGGCCGCGGCGCCCGATGACCCAGCGCGGCAGGGGCGCGACCGTGGGGGCGTCGAGCCAGTCGGCCGGGTAGGTGGGGATCTCCAGCGCGGCGATACGGGGCATCCGCCGGTCCGCCGCCCCGTCGGCGAGCAGGACGACATCGGTGACACCCGCCGACAGATTGATCGCCGCGGCGCCCCCCAGTTCGACGACGCGGGTACGGCCGGCCGCCGCCTTCGGATGGGTGCCGCCCAGCACGAGCACCCGCCGCCCCGAGAGCGGCCGGTCGGCGGGGACCGGAGCCGCCCGGCCCGCGGCCTTCGGCGCAGCCGTCCCGGGGGTACACGCCCCGTCCTGTGCCACCCGGGCCCCCGGGACCACCGCGGCCGGCCGCTCATCCGGCCGCTGCTCATGGGGAGTTCCGGCCCGCACCTCGCTCAACAGGCGCAGGAACGTGCGCTCGTCGATGACCGGCACGCCCTCGGCGATCGCGCGCCGTGCCTTCGCCGAGCCCGAGGAGGAGTCGTTGGTGACCAGCACGCCGGTGTGCCGGCTGACCGCACTCATCACGTTCAGCCCCGCCGCGGCGGCCCGGGCGAGGAGTTCGGTACGGGAGGTGGCGGTCTCACCGGTGACCGCCACCTTCATGCCCTGTGTCAGCGGCCCTCCCGGGGACAGCCGCCCCGGGTTGCGGAAGGAGCACGGCGTCTTAGACCGCCGCGGCGTGAACCGCGGGTCCTGCCGCGGCGGGCAGTCGACCAGCGGCAGCGGCAGCCCCAGCCGCGCCGCCTCCCGCAGCGAGGCGCGCAGCACCCCGGCCAGCACCCGGGTGTCGTCCAGCGCGTCGTGGGCCTTGTGCTGCGGGACGCCGTAGTGGGCGGCGAGCGTCCCCAGCCGCAGGTTCTCGGTGGGCGGATCCACCCGCCGGTTCAGCGCCAGTGTGCACAGCCGCCGGGCGACCGGCAGCCGGACGTCCGCGCGGGCGAACTCGTGCGCCAGGAAGTCGTAGTCGAACTGCGCATGGTGCGCGACCAGCACCCGGCCCTGGAGCATGGCGGCGATCCGGCCGGCGACCTGCCCGAACTCCGGCGCACCGCGCAGCCGCTCGGCGGTCAGCCCGTGCACCTCCACCGGCCCCGGGTCGCACCCCGGATTCAGCAGCGTCGAGAACTCCCCGGTCCGTTCGCCGTCCGGCCCCATGGTGACCACCGCCACCGACAGCACCCGGTCCCTGCGCGCCACCAGCCCCGAGGTCTCCACATCCACCAGCGCCCAGTCGAACGCGTACGCACGAAAGCCGGATTCCTCGGCAGCGACGGAAGCAAGACTCATGACGGAAAGGGTGATCCGACTTTCAACTTCCTTCAACCGGAATGCTTATTTGTCCTGTTTTTTCTTGAGGGGTGGTGAGGGCAACGGCCCGGCGGCCCCCTCGCGTGCGTCCTCAGACGGCGTGCCGCGCGAGGAAGTCGGTGATGAGGCGGCGCCATTCGTCGGGGCGTTCCACCATCGGCAGGTGTCCGGTGGGGAGTTCCACGAGCTGGGCGTGCGGGAGGCTGTCGGCGAGCCGGCGGTGCTGGCGGGTGGAGGTGAACCGGTCCTGGGTGGTGGAGATGACCAGGGTGGGCGCCTGGATGCCCGGCAGGTCGTCGCGGACATCGGCGCGGGGGGCGAGTTCGGCCTGTTCGGGGGTGCCGTCGGCGACGCCGGCCGCGGTGAACCCGACGGCCTGCTGGAGCTGTTCGTCCGGCATCGCCTCCAGTGCGTCGGCGCCCAGGGCCATCATCGTCAGGTACTCGGCGAGCAGGGTGCGGTCGCCCGACTCGGCCAGCTTGCGCCAGACCGGCAGGGCGAGCGCGAGCCGGTTGTCCCGGTAGGGGAAGGTCGCGGTCAGGACGAGGGCGGTGACGCGCTCGGGGTGGCGGGCGGCCGCGCGGATCGCGACCGGGCCGCCGAGGGAGTAGCCGGACACCGCGAAGGTCTCCAGGCCCTCGGCGACGGCTCCGGCGACGAGCTGGTCGGCCAGGTCGTCCAGCGAGAGCGGGGTGGTGGAGCGGGGGGTGTCGCCGCTGCCGGGGTAGTCGACGCCGACCACGGCGTGGTGCGCGGCGAGGTCTTCGAGGATCGAGCCGTAGGTGCCGGCGATGCTGCTGCCGGCGCCGTGGGCGAGGGCGAGGCCGGGGCCGGAGCCCAGGACGGTGCGGGCGTAGGTGGCTTCGGGCAGGGCGGGTGCGGACACGGGGGCGGCCTTTCCGGGGGAGTGGCGGGGGCGGGTGCGGTGTCGCGACCAGCAGCGGATCTGCTCCAGGGCGGGCAGCAGCGCCCGGCCGTCGGCGGTGAGGGTGTAGGTCGCGGGCCCGGGCGGGAGCTGGGCGTGGGTGACGAGCCCGCTCTCGACGAGTTCGCGCAGCCGGTCGGCGAGCATCTTGGTGCTGATGCGCGCGATGGCGGTGCTGAGTTCGCCGTAGCGGGCGGGGCGGGTGGCCAGGGTGTGGAGGATGATGCCGGTCCACTTCTGGCCGAGGACCTCGAACGCGGCGACGAGGTCCGCGTCGGCCGTCAGCGGCACGGGGCGGGTGGGCCGGGCTGCCATGGGTCTCGCGGTCCTGCGTCCTTGGGGAGTGGGGAGTGGTGGGTGGAGGGGCCGCGGTCGGCCCGGAAGCCGACCGCGGCCCGGCCGCCAGGAGTCAGGGAAGGAGAACGACCTTGCCCCGGTTGCGGCGGGCCTCGAGGTCACCGTGCGCGGCGGCGGCCTGGTCGAGCGGGTAGGCGCGCCATACGGGGAGATCGAGTTCACCGGCGGCGGCCATTCGCACCAGCTGCGCGAGCGAGTCGTCGGCCGGGTCGGCGCCGCCGGCGCTGAAGCGGACGTCGTGCTGCGCGGCGGTCATGTCGGCGATGGTGATGACGCGTGCGCTGTCACCGGCCAGGGCGACGGACTCGGCGAGCACGCCCGCCCCGGAGGCGTCGAAGACGGCGTCGACCCCCTGGGGAGCCGCGGCCTTCACCCGCTCCACCCAGCCGTCGCCGTAGCGGACCGCGGTGGCGCCGAGCGCCGTGACGCGCTCGATGTCGTGCTCGCCGACCGTTCCGACGACGGTGATGCCGCGGGCCGCGGCCAGCTGCACCGCGACGGTGCCCACGCTGCCGGCGGCGCCGTGCACGAGCAGGGTCTGCCCCGCCCGCACCTCCAGCTCCCGCAGCACCCGGAACGCGGTCCGGCCGACCGTGACCAGTGACGCGGCGACCTCCCACGACAGACCCTGCGGTTTGGCCGCCGGCCGCTCCAGCAGGGCGTACTCGCCGTAGCTGCCGCCGGCCGCGGCACCGAGAACCTCGTCACCCACGGCCGCGTCGGCCCCCTCGCCGACGGCGTCGACGACACCGGCCGCGTCCAGGCCGGGGGTCACCGGGAAGCGGGCCGGGGCGACCTTGGCCATCAGGCCCGACCGGACCTTGAGGTCGAGAGGGTTCACGGAGGCGGCCCGCACACGGATGCGGACCTGGCCCGGGCCCGGCTCCGGCGTGGAGACCTCCGACAGTCGCAGCACCTCGGGTGCGCCGTACTCGGAGAAGGTGATTGCTTTGGACATCGCAGACTCCCAGGTAGGGACGGGTGAAGGGAAACCGCACGCACTGTCATTCACTGTGCGGCCGCGGCGGCGGGGCCGCTGCTCAGGCGGGGAGGGCGGGGTAGTCCGTGTAGCCGCGGTGGTCGCCGCCGTAGAAGGTGGCCTTGTCGGCGGCGTTGAACGGACCGCCGGCGGCCAGCCGCCGCGGCAGGTCGGGGTTGGCCAGGAACAGCGAGCCGAAGGCGATCATGTCCGCGCTGCCGTCCTCGATCAGCGCGAGCGCGTCGGGACCGGTGACGTCGGGGTAGGTGAACGGGTTCAGGACGAAGGTGCCGGGCCACGCCTTGCGCAGCCGCGGGGTCAGGTCGCGGTTCGGGCCCTCCATCAGGTGCAGATAGGCCAGGTCCAGGCCGGCGAGCCGCTCCAGCAGGGCGAGGTAGACCTCGTCCGGGTGGTCCTCGGCGATGTCGTTGAACTGGTTGCCGGGGGAGATCCGCAGGCCGACCCGGTCGGCGCCGATCGCCTCGGTCACGGCCTCGGTGACCTCGACGGCGAAGCGGATGCGGCCCTCGGTGTCACCGCCCCAGGCGTCGGTGCGGAGGTTGGTGTTGGGCGCGAGGAACTGGTGGATCAGGTAGCCGTTGGCGCCGTGCAGCTCCACGCCGTCGAAACCGGCCTCGATCGCGTTGCGGGCCGCGGCGGCGAAGTCCGCGATCGTCTGCCGGATCTCCGTCTCGGTCAGCTCCGTCGGCGTGACGAACTCCTTGGGTCCCTCGTGGGTGAAGACCTGGCCCTTGGCGGTCACCGCGGACGGCCCCACCGGCTCCAGGCCGTCGGGCAGCAGGCTGGGGTGGCCGATGCGGCCGGTGTGCATCAGCTGCGCGTAGATCGTGCCGCCCTCGTGGTGCACGGCGTCGGTCACCGTCCGCCATGCCCGCACCTGCCCGGCCGAGTGCAGGCCGGGGGTGTCGGGGTAGCCCTGGCCGACCACGGACGGCTGGATGCCCTCGGTGACGATCAGCCCGGCACCGGCGCGCTGCGCGTAGTACGTCGCCATCAGCTCGGTCGGCTCGGCGCCCGGCCCGTAGGCACGGCTGCGGGTCATCGGCGCCATCACGAGGCGGTTCGCCAGGTTGCCGGCGCCCAGGACGATCGGGTCAAAAGCAGTGGTCATGGTCTCTCTCCTCGGGATACGGGAGGTCTCGCGGCACCGGGTGCTCGGGAGCCCCGGGCCGACGATTGCCTGTCCGAACAAGTAAATCACCTGTCCGAACAAGTAACGCTCCAGAATCCATTCCCGCTTTCAAATGTGAAGCACGCAACACGTTGCTACCTGCGCGTATGCGCCCATAGGTCGACGTGGTCCTGAAGACCTAGGACCAGGGAGGTAGGATTACGCTGCCCAAACAGGAAAGGGAGAGGCTGATGACGCAGTCCACCCCGGAAGCCGGCAAGAGCCCCGTGGAGAAGGGGCAGGACGCCACGGTCCCGGTGCCGGCCGCGGCCGGCACCGGGCCGGTCAGTCACGCGATCTTCCGCCTGGCCCGTCTGCACCGCATGTTCGCCGGACAGCTCCTGCGCCGGATCGGCCTGCACCCGGGCCAGGAGCTGGTCATGATGCACCTGTGGGAACTCGGCCCCCAGCGCCAGACCGACCTGGTACGCCTGATGGACTCCGACGCCGCCACCATGACCCGCACCGTCCGCCGCCTGGAACAGGCCGGCTTCGTCCGCCGCCGCCCCTCACCCACCGACAAGCGCGCCTCCCTCATCGAGCCCACGGCAGCCAGCCACGCCCTGCGCCGCGAGGTCGAACAGGTCTGGTCCCACCTCGAAGACCTCTCCACGGCAGGCCTCTCCCCCGACGAACGCACCGCGGCCCTGCGCACCCTGGAACGCCTGGAACAAAACCTGGTCCGGGCTGCGGCGGATGCGGCAGATGTGGCGGAGGCCGCCGAGGTAACGGACGTGAAGGAGGAGGGGTAACGCCCCACCGGGGGCCGCGTATTGCCGTCGCAGCCACCCTCCGGCAACCGGTCGACGGCGCCCTCGGCGCCGGGCCTTCCCCTGAGATCGCCGCGGCGGGACCGGCGCGGCCCTGCGATGCGTTCACCGGCGCATTCGCAGGCGGTGTCGAAGCCGAAGTAGTCAAAAGCACTTGGCCCGAGATTCCTCGGAAGCTTGACGCCGGTGCCGTGCCCCGGCCGTGAGCAGCTGCACATCTCCTTGGGCGGACGCCGAGGCCCCGTCACCTCCTGGTAGGGGACGGGGCCTCTCTCACTGGAGAGCGGCGCGGAGAACTACTTCTGCTCAGCGGCAAGCTGCGCGGCCAGCGCATTGAACGCAGTGACATACCGGTTCGCGGCGGCCAACTCGGTGCGATCGGGCTTCACGCTCCCACTCTGCACATTGCCGTTCCCGAAGGTCACGTTGATCGCGGCTGCCCCCTTGTTCTTCCGGCCGGTGGCAGCCGCTGAGACGCCCAACGTCGCGACCCCTGCCACCGGTCGTGTCGCAGTCCACCCCTTGTGCGCGTCCGCATGGAAGAACTCGGCTCGCCCACCGGCGACAGGTCCGAACGCCGTGATGCCGCACTCGGAGGTGGCCCAGGGATGCGTGAACGCCGCTTGCTTCAGCTGAGTCTCGGCGGGGTGATCGGCGCGCCATTCCCTGAGAGCTTCTGGGTTGCTGACCACGACCGCCTGGGCCCCCGGATGGTTGTGCGCCACCCGGGCATGTTCGTGCGCTTCTCAGAGACGCCGGGCGAGGCTCGGGGAACGTCACCGTGTATTCACCGCGGCCGCCCGCGGAAACTCGGTGGCAGCCGGACGGCGTCGGCTCTCCCGTCGGCCGCCGAGGCAGGAGCCGCCGCCTCCGCGGGAGCATCCACAGGTGCCCTGACCGGCAAAAAGACCCTCCCAAGGGAGGGTCTTGCGAAGCGCCCCCGGCAGGACTCGAACCTGCGGCCAAGTGCTTAGAAGGCACCTGCTCTATCCACTGAGCTACGGGGGCCGGGTGTGGACGTGGATCACGGACCGCGGTCAAGGATAGAGGTCCGGGTGCCTCGTCCCGGTTGCTTCACCTCCGTGGCACGTTGTGGAGGTTCGGTGAAGCGGTCCCGATAATCGCAGGCAGGTACGAATCCTGCATCGCTTTTGACGCCCCGCGCTGCGGGTGTTGTGCACTCGTTATGCCTGCGTCGCGCGCGTCGCGGGCGCCTCATGTGCCACTCATCCCGTTCTGTGCACATTCTTGCGACGCACACGAGGGGTTATACGCTTCAAAAACCCAACGAAATTGGGCATTCTGCACATGTGGCGACCTTGGACGTACGACCCCGGCTGATCGACGCACTGTCCGTTCTGCGAGACCGCGTCGACGCCGCACGCTTTCCACTGCCACTGCGGGGGGCCGCCCGTGCCCGGCGCAACCGGGTCGAGCTGCTCGCTCAGCTCGACGACTACGTGATTCCGCGCTTGCGCTCCCCGCAGGCGCCGCTGCTCGCGGTGATCGGCGGGTCGACCGGGGCGGGCAAGTCCACGCTGGTGAATTCGCTGGTGGGGCGGCGGGTGTCGGAGGCGGGGGTGCTGCGGCCGACGACGCGTACGCCGGTGCTGGTCTGCCACCCCGACGACCTGCGGTGGTTCGCCGGGCCGCGGGTCCTGCCGCAGCTCGCGCGGATGTGGGTGCCCGAGCAGGACGACGGCGCGGAGGAGTACGAGGCGGGCGCGGGCCCGGGCCGGGGGGAGTTCGGGGTCCGGGGTGTGGGGGGAACAACGGCTGCTGGTGGGCGTGGGGCGGCAGGGGTGCAGAGCGCGCACGGGGCGCGCGGTGCTCAGGCGGGCCGGGTGGCCATGGCTCAGGAACTGCATGGAGGGGAGGGAGAGGAGCCAGGGACCGGTAGGGCGCACAGGGCGAATGGTGAGCGGGGGAGAGGCGCACGGGGTGAGGGAAGAGAAGCGGGTGAGGTGTTCGGGGGCGGTGCGGCTGAGGGGTACGAGGTGTACGGCGGGGTGGGCGGGGCCGTCGATTCGGGGATGCTCACGGTGCGGATCGAGACCGAGCCGGCGTTGCCCAGCGGTCTGGCGCTGCTCGATGCCCCGGACATCGACTCGTTGGTCGCGCGGAACCGGGAGCTGGCCGCCGAGCTGATCTGTGCGGCGGACGTGTGGGTGCTGGTCACCACGGCCGCCCGGTACGCGGATGCGGTTCCCTGGCACCTCCTGCGGACGGCCAAGGAGTACGACGTCACGCTGGTGACCGTGCTGGACCGGGTGCCGCACCAGATCGCCACCGACATCTCCGGGCGCTATGCGGAACTTCTCCAGCGGGCCGGCCTGGGGCATGTCCCGCGGTTCACCATTCCCGAGCTGCCCGAGTCGGCCGGCGGCGGGCGCGGGCTGCTGCCCGCCACGGCCGTCGCGGCGCTGCGGGACTGGCTGGAGCGGCACGCCCAGGACCCCGTCGCCCGGATGGCCGCCGCGGAGCGTACGGCCACCGGGGTGATCGCCTCGATGCGCAGCCGGCTGCCCGCGCTGGCCGGGGCCGCCGCCGCGCAGCACGCCGCGGCGCTGCGGCTGGCCGGCCGGGTCGAGGAGGCGTACGAGGGGGCCGCGGAGCGGGTGCGCAAGGAGGTCGCGGCCGGGGAGGTGCTGTCCGGGGACGCCCGCGCCCACTGGCGCGACCACGGTCTCGACGGCCGGTCGGACGAGCTGCTCGACGCCCTGACCCATGGCCTCACCTCGCTGCTGACCTGCGCCGTGGAGGAGGCCGACGAGCGGTCGGCGGAGGCCTGGCGGCGCGATGCCGCGGCGTCCGAGGTCGCGTTGACGACGGCCGCGGGCGCGGCGGGTGCGGGCGAACGGCTCGGTGTGATCGTCCGGCGCTGGCGGCGCTGCCTGGAGGAGCTGGCCGAGGAGGAGACGCGGGAGGCGCGGGCCGGGCAGGCCGGCGAGCGCGCGGGATCCGTGGAGCCGGAGGAGTCGGCGGCGCTGCTGGCCACCGCCCTGCTCGGTGGCCGCCGCGCCCGTACGGCGGGCGAGAACCTCGCCGACCTCCTGGGGGCCCAGAGCGCGCTGCGGCTCTGCGAGCGGGGCAGCCGGCTGCTGGCCACGTACCTGGAGCGCGCCCTGCACGGTGAACGGGAGCGGCGGCTGGCTCCGCTGGATCAGCTGACGGTGCCCCTGGACCAGCAGGCGGAGCTGATCGCCGCGCTGTCCGTGGTGCAGCGCGAGAAACAGCGGGAGCAGCGCAGAGAAGTGCGGCGCGGAGAAGAGGAGACGGCGATGGCCAGGCAGATGGCGATGGGGAAGGAGGGGGTGTCGGGGTGACCGTGTCGGAGGTGACGGGATCCGGGGAGGCTGCGGGGCACGAGCGGGAGGCGGGGGAGGCGGAACGCGGACAGAAAACGGCGGACGTGGTGGGTGAGGGGCTCGCGGGAGGGATGGTGGTGGCCGGGGAGGGTGTGGACACTGTGGCGCCCGTGGAGCCTCTGACGCCCGTGGAGCACATGGAGCCCGTGGAGCCCGTGAGGTCGGTGGAAGTCGGGGGAGAGGCCGGGGCCGGTGGGGTGTGGGATGACGGGCTGATCGCGCGGCGGGCCCGGGGTGGCGGGGTGCCGCGGCCCGGTGGACGGGACGGGGTGAGCGGGGCGCGGGTGGAGGCGGCGGTGGCCGCTGGTGTGGCCGCGTCGGCCGGGGCACAGGGACGGGCGGGTGGACGGGCCGGAGGCGCGGCCCGTGGTAGAGCGACGGGTGGCGGGCAGGTGCCGGTGCCGTCGCGTGCGGACGGGAGCGGGTACCGGTGGGTGGCCGACGGGGGGCGGCGGGCCGCGGGGGGCGGGCTGCGCGGGCGGCTGGACGCGCTGCGGGAGCTGATCGCGCTGTCCCGCAGCCGGCTGGACGGGCGGACGCTGGAGGGCGCGGGACGCGTCCTGGAGACGGCGGACGCGCGCTACCGGCTGTCCGGTGAGCACACCGTCGTCGCCCTCGCGGGGGCGACCGGAAGCGGCAAGTCGTCGCTGTTCAACGCGCTGGCCGGGGCGAACCGTTCGCAGGTCGGGCCGCGGCGGCCGACGACCGCGGAGCCGGTGGCCTGTGTCTGGCCGGGCACCCGGCCGGGGTCGGAAGGGCTGCTGGACCGCCTGGGGGTGCCCACGCATCGCCGGCACGCCCCGGCGGACGGCACCTGCGAGCTGAGCGGGCTGATCCTGATCGATCTGCCCGACCACGACTCCTCGGCCACCGAGCACCGCGCCCAGGTGGACCGGATGCTGGAGCTGGTGGATGCGGTGATCTGGGTGGTGGACCCGGAGAAGTACGCCGACGCGGTGCTGCACGAGCGGTATCTGCGGCCGTTGGCGGGCTACGCCGAGGTCATGTTCGTCGTCCTCAACCAGGTGGACCGGCTGCCGGGGGACGCCGCCGACCAGGTGGTGGACGATCTGCGCCGGCTGCTGGACGAGGACGGGCTGGCGCTGGGCGAACACGGCGAGCCCGGGGCGGCGGTGCTCGCGCTCTCCGCCGCGACCGGCCAGGGCGTGGGGGAACTGCGGGAGACGCTGGGGCAGTTCGTCGCGGAGCAGGGGGCGGCGGACCGGCGGCTGGCGGCGGATGTGGACGCGGCGGCGGAGCGGCTGCGGTCGGTGTATGTGGCGCAGAGCCCGGTCGGGCTGACCGAGCAGGCGCGGGCGGAGTTCGACGACCGGCTGGCCGAGGCGGTGGGCGCGGTGGCCACCGGGCGCGCGGCGGAACGCGATTGGCTGCGGCAGGCGGAGCGCGCGTGCGGCACACCGTGGGCGCGCCTTCGGCTGCGGCGCGGGCGGAGACGGCGGGGGAGCCGGTGGGTGAAGCCCGCCTCCGGGGTGGCGACGACGGATGTGGGGGCTCCCCGGGGAACGACGGCCGGAGTGGGGGCGTCCCGGCGGCGCGCAAAGCCGGGCCGCGGACGGGCCGTCGGGGAACAGCCCTGTGGGGGATGCGGCGAGCCGGGGCGGACGGGGACGGGGGCCGCACGGACGGGTACCGGGCGGACCGCTTCCGGGCGGGGCGTCGGGAGGCAGGGCCTCATGGGGCAGCAGGGCACGGCCGGTGGCACGGGGGAGCCGGCGGTGGACGGCCGGGCGGCGGCGCGGCCCGTGGTGGAGCACGCCGTACGCGCGGTGGCCGGTGAGGCGGCGCACGGGTTGCCGGCGCCCTGGGCCCAGGCCGTGCGGGAGGCGGCGGACCGGGGCGCGCACGGACTGCCGGAAGCGCTGGACAAGGCCGCGGCGGAGGCCGAGGAGTCGCTGCGGGGCGGGCCTGCCGTGAACCCGCGGTGGTGGACGGTCGCCGCCTCGTTGCAGGGGCTGCTGGCCGCGCTGCAAGTGGTCGGTGTTCTGTGGCTGCTGGGCGTGGTCACGGGCCTCGGCGACGGGACGGACTGGGTCTCCGGGCTGCTCCCGTCGGTGCTGGGCGCGCTCGGCGGGCTCGCGCTGACCTGGCTGTGCCGGGTGGTGGCACGCGGTCCGGCGAGGCGTTACGGGCAGGAAGCGGAGCGGCGGCTGCGGACGGCGGCGGCGGGGTGCGGCCGGGCCCGGGTGCTGGAGCCGGTGGCCGCGGAACTGCTGCGCTATCGCGAGGTACGGGAGCGGTACGCGGTGGCGTCGGGCGTGTGACGGCTCCCTCTTCCCCGCGACGACCCTTTCGGGTGGCCGAGTTGTCCACAGGCGGGCGGCCGTCCACACGTCGCCGCGGCGGCCGCCGAACCCGTGCAGCATGAGATCCACGCAGCGCGCGGCACCGGACGAGGGCCCGCGCACGACACGGGGGAGGCGTGTTCGGTGAACGACACGATGGTGACGCTGGTGGGGAATGCCGCGACGGCGGTGGAGCACCGGCAGACGACGGCGGGCGCGACGGTGGCGAGGTTCCGGCTGGCGGCCACGTCCCGGCGGTGGGACAAGGCGCTGGAGCGCTGGACCGACGGCGAGACGAGTTTCTACACGGTCCGCTCGTGGCGCGGGCTCGCCGACAATGTCGCGGCGTCGGTGGCGGTGGGGGAACCCCTCATCGTCCAGGGGCGCTTGCGGCTGCGGGAGGGGGAGCAGTCCCCCGAGCGGGGCGGGCAGCGGTGGTTCGCGGCGGAGGTCGACGCCGTGGCGATCGGCCACGATCTCACGCGTGGCACCGCCGCGTTCCGCAGAGGCACGCGGCCGGCCCGGACCGGAACGGACGCTGCCGCGCTCTCCCCGGCCGCACCCGAGCCCGCACCGCCGGCGCAGCCGCAACAGGAGGATCGGGACGAGGCGTTGCCCGCCAAGGGGCAGACGTCCGCCAAAGCGCCGGATGCGGGTGGCCGGCGGAAGGCGCGCGCGACTCCGGCGGCCCCCGAGAGGCCCGTCGCAGGGCCCTCGCCGGCCGGGACGGCTGCGGCCGCTGAACACTCCGCGCACTCCGCGTCACCTGAATCCTCGACAAGCTTCCATGGTGCGGCGGGCCTTGGGCCGCCGGAGGCTTCCGTTCCGCCGGCCTCAGCCGGTGTCGATTCGCCCGAGAAGGTAGCAGTTTCCTGAAAAGTCCTGACGATTTGTCGATAATGCCAGGTCAGGGTGCCTGTTATCGGTAACGATTGCGATTCGGATCGCTTATGGGATGCCATTACTGGGGACCCTGGTGCGCCTGCTCCATAAGATCCGACAAGAACTCACGGGGGCTGACGTGTTCGGCTGCTGAGTCCTTTGGATCTTTCCGGCGAGGCATCCTCTCCCACTCGACCGCCTCGCCCAGAGGGGAATTTCATGCTTTCCATAAAGAGGCGGGGCGCAGCCCGCCTTGCTGCCGCGGTCGTGGCCTCCGGCCTGGTCGCGGCGGGTGCGATAGCCACCGCGGGGACTGCCGCGGCGGACGAGACGACCCCCGCGCACGGTGGTGCCACCGCCACGCTCGGCGGTCTGAAGACCTTTGACCAGGCGGTCGTGCACAACCCGGGAGGGGACCAGCGCGTCGGCGCCGGCCTCTTCGAGATGGCGGTCGACAACGGCGGCACGCTCCAGACGTACTGCATCGACATCCACAACCCGACGCAGCAGCAGGCGAAGTACCAGGAAGTGCCCTGGAGCGCCTCGTCGCTGCACAACAACGGGGACGCGGGCAAGATCCGCTGGATCCTGCAGAACTCGTACCCCCAGGTGAACGACCTGGCCGCGCTCGCCTCCAAGGCCGGCGCAGGCAACCTCACCGAGAAGACCGCGGCGGCCGGCACCCAGGTCGCGATCTGGCGCTTCTCCGACCACGTCAAGGTGGACGCGGTCGACCCGGCGGCCGAGAAGCTCGCCGACTACCTCGAGAAGAGCGCGCAGAACGTCGGCGAGCCCAAGGCGTCGCTGACGCTGGACCCCCCGGCCGTCTCCGGCAAGTCCGGCGGCAAGCTCGGCCCGGTCACCGTGCACACCAACGCCGACAGCGTCACGATCGCCCCGGCGGCCGGTGCGCCTGCCGGTGTCAAGATCGTCGGCAAGGACGGCAAGCCGGTCACCGGCGCCACCGACGGCACCCAGCTGTTCTTCGACGTGCCCAAGGGCGCCGCGGACGGCAGCACTTCGCTGACCGCGCAGGCCGCCACCAAGGTCCCGGTCGGCCGCGCCTTCACCGGCATCGGCGAGCACGCCAAGAGCCAGACCCAGATCCTGGCCGGCTCCAGCGAGTCCACGGTCTCCGCGGCCGCCTCGGCCTCCTGGAAGAAGCAGGGCGCCATCCCGGCGATCACCGCCGAGAAGAACTGCGCCAAGGGCGGCGTGGACGTCACGGCCAGCAACAAGGGCGATGAGGCGTTCCGCTTCCAGCTCTCCGGCAAGACCTACGAGGTCGCCCCGGGCAAGTCGCAGACCGTGACCGTTCCGGTGGGCGAGGACCAGCCCTACAACATCACGATCACGGGCGCGGGCGGCTTCAAGAAGTCCTTCTCCGGCGTCCTGGACTGCAAGACCGCCGGCAGCGGCGGCGGCAAGCCCTCCTCGCAGCCCAGCCCGGCCTCGGTCGGTGGCAGCACCGGCGGTGACAAGGGCGGCGACCTCGCCGAGACCGGCTCCAGCAGCGCCACCCCGATGATCGCGGGCATCGCGGTCGTCCTGGTCGTGGTCGGCGGCGGCGCGGTGTTCTTCCTCCGCAAGAAGAAGGCCGGCACCCCCGCCGCGTGACACCGGCACCCGGCGATGCCGGGCGGCACGGAGGCCGTTCCCGGTCTCCGTGGCACCCGGCACCCGGTCGTGGCCGGCGACCGCCCGGTGACCCCTCGGTGAGCGGGCGGTAGCAGGACGAGTACCTCAAGGCCCCGGAGCGCAGCAGCGCTCCGGGGCCTTCGGCGTGCGCGTGCACCGGGGCCGGGCCGGTCCCGAGGGTGAATCCGGCACGGCCGGCTCGCCCCGTACCGTTTCCGGAGGGCGGGCACGGCCCGTTTCGCCGCCCCGGCGCCGGCCCCCGGTGCAGGCTCGCCCGGTGGAACGCGGGGCTGACGGAGCGCGACCGGGAGGCCACCGGAGTGTGCCAGGTAAGGGCTGAGCAGGGGCGCTCTGACCTACTCGTTTCCGCCAGAGCGCAGGCGTACGGCAAGATGGGGAGTATCTGCCCTCACCCGGTCACCGCGTACGACGGACCGGGGCGGTGCCGCACAGACCCTGATCGATCCAATCTGCCGGACGGTTTCTCTTGGCTGAGTACATCTACACGATGCGCAAGGCGCGCAAGGCGCACGGCGACAAGGTCATCCTCGATGACGTGACGCTGAGCTTCCTGCCCGGCGCAAAGATCGGTGTCGTGGGGCCCAACGGCGCCGGTAAGTCCACGGTGCTGAAGATCATGGCCGGCCTGGAGCAGCCGTCCAACGGTGACGCGTTCATCTCCCCGGGCTACACCGTCGGCATGCTCCTGCAGGAGCCGCCGCTGGACGAGTCCAAGACGGTGCTGCAGAACGTCCAGGACGGCGCCGCCGAGATCATGGGCAAGCTCCACCGCTTCAACGAGGTCGCCGAGCTGATGGCGACCGACTACTCCGACGCGCTGATGGAGGAGATGGGCAAGCTCCAGGAGGACCTCGACCACGCCAACGCGTGGGACCTGGACACCCAGCTGGAGCAGGCCATGGACGCGCTGGGCTGCCCGCCCGGCGACTGGGCGGTCACCAACCTCTCCGGTGGCGAGAAGCGCCGCGTCGCGCTCTGCAAGCTGCTGCTGGAGGCCCCCGACCTGCTGCTCCTCGACGAGCCCACCAACCACCTGGACGCCGAGTCCGTGCAGTGGCTGGAGCAGCACCTCGCGAAGTACCCCGGCACCGTCGTCGCCGTCACCCACGACCGGTACTTCCTCGACCACGTCGCCCAGTGGATCTGCGAGGTCGACCGCGGCCGCCTGCACGGCTACGAGGGCAACTACTCCAAGTACCTGGAGACCAAGGAGACCCGTCTCAAGGTCGAGGGCCAGAAGGACGCCAAGCGCGCCAAGCGCCTCAAGGAAGAACTGGAGTGGGTGCGCTCCAACGCCAAGGGGCGGCAGGCCAAGTCCAAGTCGCGACTGGCGCGTTACGAGGAGATGGCCGCCGAGGCCGACAAGATGCGGAAGCTGGACTTCGAGGAGATCCAGATCCCGCCGGGCCCGCGCCTGGGCAATGTCGTCGTCGAGGTCGACAAGCTCAACAAGGCCTTCGGCGAGAAGGTCCTGATCGACGACCTGAGCTTCACGCTGCCCCGCAACGGCATCGTCGGTGTCATCGGCCCGAACGGCGCCGGCAAGACCACGCTGTTCAAGATGCTCCAGGGCCTGGAGACCCCGGACTCCGGCGACATCAAGGTCGGCGAGACCGTCAAGATCTCCTACGTCGACCAGAGCCGCGAGAACATCGACCCCAAGAAGACCCTGTGGGCCGTGGTCTCCGACGAGCTGGACTACATCAACGTCGGCCAGGTCGAGATGCCCTCGCGCGCCTACGTGAGCGCGTTCGGCTTCAAGGGCCCGGACCAGCAGAAGCCGGCCGGGGTGCTCTCCGGTGGTGAGCGCAACCGCCTCAATCTGGCGCTCACCCTCAAGCAGGGCGGCAACCTCCTGCTCCTCGACGAGCCGACCAACGACCTCGACGTCGAGACCCTGTCCTCGCTGGAGAACGCGCTCCTGGAGTTCCCCGGCTGCGCCGTGGTCGTCTCCCACGACCGCTGGTTCCTCGACCGCGTCGCCACGCACATCCTGGCGTACGAGGGCGAGTCCAAGTGGTTCTGGTTCGAGGGCAACTTCGAGTCCTACGAGAAGAACAAGGTCGAGCGCCTCGGTGCGGACGCGGCCCGTCCGCACCGCGCCACGTACAAGAAGCTCACCCGGGGCTGACCGGCGTGCGACACCTCTACTCCTGCCCCCTGCGCTGGTCGGACATGGACGCCTTCGGCCATGTCAACAACGCGGTGTTCGTCCGCTACCTCGAAGAGGCGCGGATCGACTTCATGCGCCGGCTGGCGCCGGGGGACGGCAGCCCGTCGTTCACGGGCGGCTCGGTCGTCGCCCGGCACGAGATCGACTATGTGCGGCCGCTGGTCCACCGGCACACGCCGGTGACCGTGGAGTTGTGGGTGACGAAGATCAGCGCCGCGTCGATGACGGTCGGCTACGAGGTCAAGGACGAGGACACCCTCTACCTGCGCGCCTCGACCGTCGTCGTCCCGTACAACTTCACCGAGGAGCGTCCCCGCCGCCTCACCGCGGAGGAGAAGACGATCCTCAAGGAGTACCTGGACGACGCCTCGCACCAGTCGGGGGCCGTCGCGGTATGACGGTGCTCCACCTCGCCGACGCCGGGGAGGCGGCGGATCTCGCCGCCTTCCTGGCCCGGCTGATCCACTACGACAAGGCCGCCGCGGTACGGCTCCAGGCCGGCGGCGGGGTGCTCGCCGTCTTCGGCCGCCCGCCGTCGTTCGAGGTGCTGGCGATCCGCACCGCCCGGCTCGCCGGGGACACCACCCTCGACAGCACCGTCTCGGCCGGTGAACTCCTCGAAGGCATCGAGGAGTCGTCGGACGCGGTGACCGTGCCCGCCGCGGTGACCGGCCCGCCGTGGACCGGGCTGCTGCCGCCGCGCGGCGGCTGGCAGCGGGTGCCGGGGCTGCCCGCGCCCGAGGCGCTGGTGCGCGCGGTGGCCGCCGCGGTCGCCGAATTCCGGTCCCGGGACGAGGCGCTGGAGCCGCAGCACCGCACCCGCGCCGAACGGGACCGGATCGGCAAGGAGATCTGGTCGCGCACCCTCGGCGACACCCACCTTCCGCTGCGCGCCGCCCACGCCGCGCAGTCGCTGGGCTTTCTGCGGCCGGCTCGGGCCGGTGCGCTGGTCGGCGGCGCCTCCGGCGGCGCGCCTGACTCCCGTCCCCGGCCGCTGAGTCTGCTGTCCGCGGGCGGCTGGCTGCGGCTGAGCACCCCTTACGGGTCGGTCGCCGTACGGACCGGGGGACCGGCGGGGTCGACCGGGCTGTCGGGGCTCACGGTCACGCCGGTCTGAGGGAGGCGGCCGCCGCCCGGGTGCCCGGCAGGGCGTCTGAGGTGCCAGCCGTTTTCCTTCCCGGTCCCGCTCCCGTCGGCGTCTTCGCCCCGGCCCGTCCCGCGGGCCCGGGCCGCCGCGTCCGAGGTGTGGTCGGGCCAGAACCCGATGTGGCCGCTCTCCAGCTCCCGCAGGATGCGGTGTGCCGTCCCCGGGCTGTGGGTGTACTCGGCCGGAAGCTGCAGTCGGCCAGCGCGGTCGAGCATCGCGCACTCCCGGGCCACCAGGGATTCCCGGCTGGTCGTGGCGCCTCGTGAACGGCAGCCCGTCGAACGTCCGCCGGGCGCCCCGGACCACCGCCCGGCCCGCCGACTTCCTTTGCGTGGCGGGAAGTTGGGCCGTCACCCGGAGCGCAGCGGCCGGGGCGGCGCGGGTCCGCAGGGCCTGCCGCGGGCCCGCGTCCCCGACCGCGCCGGAGAAGGCCGTCAGCGTCGTGAGCACGGTGGTGGTGAGCAGCACCGACAGCAACGCGGCGGTCAGCAGGAGACGGTGCGCCCGCACCCGTAAAAAGACAAAGCCGGACACGGGCCCCCCTTGCCGCACTCAATACCACACGGATGAACGAATGGTGTCAGAGGCGGGGCGCGGGGGGAGTGGGCTGTGGATAAATCCTGGCCGGAACATGGCGAGGCCGGCCGGGCACCGCTCGCTGTGAGGTGTTTCTCAGTCCGCGGTGTTGATCATCGTGGCGGCCGCGTACGTCAGGTAGTTCCACAGCTGCGTCGCGTGCGCCTCGGACAGGTCGAGGGAGTCCACGGCCTCGCGCATGTGCCGCAGCCAGGCGTCGTGAGCGGCCCGGTCGACGGTGAACGGGGCGTGCCGCATCCGCAGCCGGGGGTGTCCGCGGCCGTCGCTGTACGTGCGGGGGCCGCCCCAGTACTGCATGAGGAACAGGGCGAGCCGTTCCTCGGCCGGGCCGAGATCCTCCTCGGGGTACATCGGCCGCAGCAGCGGGTCCTCGGCGACTCCCTGGTAGAAGTGGTGCACCAGGCGCCGGAAGGTCTCCTCGCCACCGACCTGTTCGTAGAAGGTCTGCTCCTCGAGCGTGCCGTGCGGAATCTTGTTCACCCGTCCATGGTGGCAGACACCGCGGCCGAGGACTCCGGTCGTAGGCCGAAGCGGTGCCTCGGACCACAAATGCCACCGGGGCGTGATCGGTTGATCACGCCCCGGGGTCGCCGGATGCCGGCGCGGGCTCAGCCGCGGCGGACGGTCAGGGTCGTCCAGGCGCCGACGTGCACGCGGTCGCCCTCGTGCAGCGGCACCGGCACATAGGGCTGGATCGGGTCCTCGGCGAGGTTGATCGTCGTGCCGTTGGTGGAGTTCTGGTCCACCACGGCCCAGCTGCCGTCCTGCTGCTGCACCAGCAGCGCGTGCTGGTGCGAGACGCCCGGGTCCTCGGGCGTGCTGCCCAGGTCGATGTCCGGGGCCTCACCGGTGCTGTTGCGGCGCCGGCCGATCGCGATCTGGCCGTTGGCGAGCGGCAGCACCTGCTCGGGGGAGTACGCGGGCAGGTTGAGCCCCGCCGCCTCCGGGCCGCTGCGGCCCATCATCGCCATGAAGTACTCACGGTCCGGCGCTATGGCCACCACCCAGCCGTTGCCCACGACGGGCTGCGGACCCTGCGGCGGTGCAGCGGGCCCCGGGCCGGTGCCGGGACCGCCCTGCCACTGCTGGTCCGGTCCCTGCTGCGGCGGCATCTGCTGCTCGAAAGGAGCCGGCTGCTGCTCGTAGGGGCTCTGGTCCTGCGGCGGGAACGGCGCGGGCGGCTGCTGCTCGAACGGGGCCTGCGGGCCCGGACCGGGCGGCGCGGGCGCCATCGGCGGCGGCGCGGCCTGGGCGTTCGGCGGGCTCAGCGGCCAGTCGTCGGCACCCTGCTGCGGCGGCGGGCCGGGCTGACCGGCGGGGCCGGGGCCGGGCATGCCGGGCGGCGGACCGGGCTGACCGGGGTAGCCACCAGGGCCGGGCATGCCGGGGAACCCGCCCTGACCGGACCGGTCGGGGAAGCCACCCTGGCCGGGCTGGTCGGGGTAGCCGCCCGGGCCGGGCATGCCCTGCTGCTGCGGGGGCTGGGGCTGCTGGGGCTGCGGCGGCGGGAAGCCGTAGCCGTCCTGCGGACCCGGGGCCGGCGGCGGGAAGCCGTAACCGCCCTGGGGGCCCGGGGCGGCGGGCGGCGGGCCCGGCTGCTGTCCGGGCGGCGGCGCGTAGGACGTCGGGGAGTTGGTGAGGAAGTTGTAGCGGCACCCCTCGCAGAACGGCGCCATGGCCTCACGGGGCGTACCGCACTGCGGGCAGGTCTCGGACTGCCCGGCGCGGTCCGGGCCGGGGCCGGGAGCCGGGGGCGGGAAGCCGTAACCGCCCTGACCGCCCTGGGTACCGGGGCCGCCGGGACCCGGCGCGGGGGCGGGCGGCGGGAAGCCGTAGCCACCCTGACCACCCTGGCCACCGGAATTGTCGGGGCCCGGTGCGGGCGGCGGGAAGCCGTAACCGCCCTGGCCGCCCTGGTGGTCGGGCGCACCGGGGCCGCCGAAGCCGGGGCCGCCGGGCGGCGGGCCGGCCTGGCCCTGCGGCGGTGCGGGCGGTCCGGGCGGCGGTCCGGGCGGTGCGTTGAGGAATCCCGCAGGCAGGGAAGGCGGCGGGGGCACAGCGCCCGCCATCCGCTGGCCGCACACCTCGCACCAGTCTTCGGCCACTGACTGGTGGCCGCTCGGGCAGGTCGGCATGTCGGTTATTCCCCCTCCGTACCGAATTCTCTCGGTGGTACTGCTCGGTACTGATCGTGGCTATTTCTTCACGCGAACGGTTTTCGTCGAGCGGGTTTCGAGAGTCATCTCGTCCGCCTCGGCGACCGTCGTCTTCAGTCGCACAGTACCGGTCGCCGCGTCGACGACGTCCACCACCTTCGCAAGCAGTTTCGCAGTCTCCTCGTTGCCCGAGCTCCCCGCCAGCTGCACCGCGCGGCCCAGTTTCGCCAAGGCACCACCGGTATCACCCGACTTGCGCGCATCGAGCCCCTGCTGAATCGCTTGTGCCAGTTCCGCCTGCCCCGTGTAGTGCGCCACCTGCGGATTGACCGGGGTGAAGGCGGTCACGTCGTCCGTCCACACGGCCCGTACGAGCGCCTGCGACAGCGGATGCGGCGGCGGCCCGGCCGGGGCCCCGTCCGGGCCGGAGATGATCAATGACACACGGGCGGCCAGCATTTCCTGGCCGATTCCGGCCGCCGGGACGCGGACGCAGAGGTGGTAGTCGCGGGACTCGTCGCCCCACGAGCCGGTCGGATAGACCCCCGACCGCGGCCCGGACTCCCGGCGCCGGCCGGTCAAGTCCGCCACCGCCGGCGCCACTTGTCTGAGGAACACGGTCTCGGCGCCCAGCGGGGTCCACAGCCGCAGCCCGACATCGGCGATCCCCTTGGCCATCGCCGCCTCCGTCATCCGTGTGAAGTCGGCGGTCAGTCCGGCCGGATCGGCGACGATGTCGGCCGTGCCCAGGAGGGCCGCGGCGATCTGGGTGACCTCCTTGACCTCCCAGTCCGTGCCGACGCCCCGGGCGTCGCAGGTGAAGGAGCCGTGGCAGGCGTCCAGTGCGGCGCGCAGCTCCTGCGGCGACTCGTGCTCGTTGCGGCCGTCGGTGAGCAGGATGGCGTGCCGGATGCTCCCGGCGCAGGACAGCAGTTGCCCGGTCAGCCGCAGCCAGCTGCCGATGGCCGTGCCGCCGCCGGTGCGGAGCGCGCGCAGTGCTTCACCGGCCCGGGCCCGGGTGTCCGCACCGGCCACGGCCAGCCGGCCGCCGCCGGGGTAGACCTCCACGGCCCGGTGGGTACCGGCCACCACGGCGAAGCCGACCCCGTCGCGCACCGCGTCGAGGGCGGCGGCCGTCGCCTCGCGGGCGCCGCGCATCTTCGCCGGCGGATGGTCCATCGATCCGGAGCAGTCCACGATGATCACCACCCCGGCGTCGGGCCGGCCGGCGCCGCCCGCGGGCACGGGCCGACCGCCGGTCGTGCCGCCCCCGGTCGAGGTGACCGTGACGACGGCGTGCACCTCACGCCCGCCCTCGGGGAGGTAGGGGTTCTGGTACACCTCGGCGGAGAAACGTGGCACCGGGGACTTGGCGAAGTGGGCCATCCGTGGGGCTCCTTGGGACGCCGTGGCCGGCCCGCCGGTGCCCGTGATGCCTGCCGGGACCGTGGTGCGTCGTACGGGGCGCGGGGCGCGGGTGCCCGCGCCCCCCACCGGCGTCCGGCTCGTTCCGTGGTGAGCGGGTCAGGCCGATCCTGCCCGCCCGGCCGGTGCGGGGAACGGCACCAGCGCCACTGTTACGTTGTCGTGCCCGCCGCCGTCGAGCGCGTGGGTCACCAGCATCCGGGCGGCGTCCAGCGGCCGGCCGGGGGCGTCGTGCGGCAGCACCGCGGCCATCTGCTCCGCGGTCTCGGCGTAGTTCCACAGCCCGTCGGTGCACACCACCACGGTGCCGGGGCCGTCCGGCTTGAAGGTGGCGGTGTGCGGCTCGACCTCGTAGGCGTCCGCGCCGAGCCAGCCCGTGATGGCGTGGGCCCGCTCGTCGGCGTTGGCCTCCGCCTCGGACATCAGGTTGTTGGCGACCATCTGGGCGGCCCAGGAGTCGTCCTCGGTGAGCCGGGCGGGCGGCGCCGTACGGTCGTCGGGGATCCAGTAGGCGCGGCTGTCGCCGACCCAGCCGACGGTCAGCAGGCCGCCGCCGACGACCGCGCCGACGAAGGTGCAGGCCGGGGCGTTCTGCTGACGGTGCTCGTCCTGCGCGGGGGAGTCGTCGGCGACGAGGGCGTCCACCGCCGAGGCGGCCGCCAGGATGGCCTCGTGCATGGCCTGCTGGGGGTGCGTACCGCGCGGCAGGGACGCCTCCAACGCCTCGCCCGCCGCCTCGGACGCGGCGGTGGAGGCCTCGTCCGGGCGGGTCGCCGACGAGACGCCGTCGCAGACCACCGCGACCACGGCGGGGCCGCCGTCGGGCAGGGTGGTGGCCCGCAGGGCGAAGAAGTCCTCGTTGCGGTGGTGGCGGTGGCCGCGGTCGCTGACCGCCGCGATGCCGCCCACCTCGTACTCCATGTGGTCGCGGGCCGGGGGCAGGGCCTGGCCGCAGCGCAGGCAGTAGCCGTCGGCGTCCACGGCGGCGGACCGGCAGGCGGAGCACAGCGGGGTGCCGTGGGCGGGGGTACCGGTCGGTCCCGTCGCCGGGGCGGCACCGTCCACGGGCGCACCGGGCGCCGCGGCGGGTGCACCGGATTCCGTGACCGGCGCGGGGGGCTCCGCGTCCGCACCGGCGCCGCCCCCTGCCGCTCCGTATCCCGCCGCGCGCGGGTCGGCGGCGGGCGGCGGCGCGTCGGTCACCGGCGCGGGGCCGGGCACCGCCGGCGCGTGATCGGGCACCGGCGGGACGCGCCGCGGCACCGGCGGTGTGCCGGTGTCCCCGTAGGGCAGGCGGGCCTGCGGGTCGTCCGCCGGCCCGGCGGACCCGGCGTGGCCCGCACCGACGGGCGGGGCGGGCGGCACCGGAGGCATCGGGGGCGGGGGCGGCGGGGGCGGTACCGCCGGGGCGCCGGGGACGGGCGGGGCGCCGTACGCCGACGGCGCGGCGGGCGCCAGGAGCGCGGCTCCGCACCGCCCGCAGAAGTTGTCCCCCGCAGCGAGCGGTTCGTCACAGCCCGGACACCGGGACGGCCCAGTCACACCCATGTCACACCCACGTCCTGGGGCGGAAGCGGTTGGCCCGTTCCACCAGTTCGATCCTTTTCTCACCGCGCTGCGCCAGCCGTGCGAGCAGCCGGTACGACCGCTCCAGGCCGAACCGCAGCCCGCGTTCGTCCAGCGGGCTGCCGAGCAGCGACGGCGGTTCCTGCGCGGCCACCGCGCCGGGTGGCCCGGCACCGTGGCTACCGGAGAGTACCCAGTCCAGGGCGGTGCCCAGTACCTCGGTGGCCAGTCGCTCCCGGCGCTCGGCGTCCAGACCGAAGGCCGCGAGGGCCTCGGTCTGGGCGGCTGCCGCCCGCAGATCCGCCAGCAGCGGGTCACGGGCGGGGCGTTCCCGCAGCCGGGCGCGGATCGCGGCGATCCGCGCCGCGACGTAATGGATGGACGACTCCGGCACGGACTCCAGCGCCTCGACCGCGCCCGTACGGTCGCCCGCCGCCAGCCGCACCCGGGCGAGCCCGAACGCGGCGCTGACGTAACTGCGGTCGGTCGTCCACACCAGCCGGTAATACTCCACGGCGTTGTCCAGTTGCCCCAGCAGCTCGGCGCAGACGCCCAGCGCCAGCTTCGGGGCCGGCTCACCGGGGAACGCGTCGTAGACCGCGTCGAAGGCCAGCGCGGCGCCCTCGCGGTCGCCCTCCGTCAGCGCCAGCAGACCGCGGTGCCACACCACCCGCCAGTCCGCGCCGCCGTCGCCGGACCGCGGGCCACCCGGCGCGGCGGAGCCGGCCGTGAGGGCCTCCAGCGCCGACCGCGCGGCCGCGCCGTCCCCGGTCTCCAGAAGGGCGCGCAACTCCCGCAGCCGCAACTCCGGGGAGGGCTCCGGCGCGGAGCGCAGGGCGCCCAGCAATTCGGCGGGCGGCGCGGCCGGCAGTCCGGCCAGCAGCCCGGCGTGGGGGTCGCCCGGATCCACCCGCGGCACGGGGAGCGCGAGGGCGGTGGCGGTGGTGTCCAGGGGGCGCAGGGCCGGTCCGCGGCGCGCCGTCCCTTCCCCGGCGTGCGCCGCCCCGCGCCCGCCCAGCAGGGAGCTGTCGCCCTCCGCCGCCGCCATCACCTCGGCGTCGACGACGCGGAGTTCGGGCCCGAACAGCTTCGACAGCGCGGGCCGCGGCTCCGCCGCCTGGAGCGCCACCACCTCGCGCAGCACGCCCGTCAGCTGCTCGACCATCTCCTCGGCGGAGGCGAACCTGCGGGCCCGGTCGGGGTCCGTGGCGCGCACCAGCAGCCGGTAGAAGGACTCGTAGGTGCGAAACACCTCGATGTGGTCCGGATCGGGCAGCGAGTCCGCGAAGACGTTCGTGTGGCCCTGGAAGTCGAAGGTGAGGACGGCCAGGGTGCGCGCGACGGTGTAGAGGTCGGAGGCGACCGACGGGCCCAGCACGGCGATTTCGGGCGCCTGGTAGCCGATCGTGCCGTAGATCGGGCTCTCGTGGTCGTCCATCCTGCGCACCGCGCCCATGTCGATCAGCTTGAGCTGGTCGTGCTGCTGGATGGCGTTGTCGACCTTGAAATCGCAGTAGAGATAGCCGCGGCTGTGGAGATGGCCGAGCGCCTCCAGCGCCTCGATGCCGTAGGCGCAGGCCTGCGCGACCGGCAGCGGATCGCGCCTGCCCTGCGCCGTGCGCCGGTCGTTGGCGAGGTCCTTGAGCGACTTGCCGCCGACGTACTCCATGACGATGTAGCCGTCGAGGCTGCCCGTGGTCCGGTCGAGGTGCTCCACGAAGTTGTAGATCCGGACGATGTTGGCGTGCTCGATCTCGGCGAGGAAGCGCCGCTCGGACACCGCCACCGCCAGCGCCTCCTCGTCGCCGGTGTCCAGCAGGCCCTTGAGCACCACCCACCGGTCGGAGACGGCGTGGTCGGTCGCCAGATAGATCCAGCCGAGCCCGCCGTGCGCCAGGCAGCCCACGACCTCGTACTGGTCGTGCACGAGTTCCCCGGGGCGGAGCTTGGGCACGAAGCTGTAGGGCTGCCCGCACTTGGCGCAGAAGCCCTCCGTGCGGCCCGGCTGCTCGCCGCGCCCCCGGCCGACCGGCGCGCCGCACTCCGTACGGCTGCAGAACCGCTTGCGCTCGGGGACCTCCGGGTGCGCCAGCACGGCCGTCGCCGGATCGGGCCGCGGCACCTCCGGGACCGCGACCAGGCCCGCGCCGAGCCGCCCGCGCACGGAACCGGAGGACGGGCCGCTGCCCCCGGGGTGCACCGACACCGCCGGCACCCCGCGCCCCGGGGCACCGCCGGACGGGGGCGTCAGCCGCCCCGGCACCGAACGGCGCGAGGGCCCCGAGCCGGACCGTGCCGTGCGGCCGGAAGGCGCCGTTCCGCCCGAACCCGGGGCGGGGGAGGGGACCGTCAGCAGGGCACCGGCCGCCTCGCGGGCGGCGGCGGTGTCCGTCGGGGCCATCGGCACCCGGCCCGTCAGACCCGTGGGCGGCGAGGACAGCAGGCCGCCCGGTGAGACCACCGGCGCCAGCCCGCACAGATCGCAGTACAGCTCGCCGCCGCCGACGTCCTCGTACCTGCCCGCGCAGTCCCGCCGCTGGCAGTGCTCCTCGGCCGGCATGGTCATGACTCCCCCCTCCCCTCCAGCTGCGGCGCGGCCAGCGCCTCCACCGCGGCCTGCTGATAGCGCCGCACCGCCTGCCCGGCCGCCCGCAGATCGCACGGCGCGCTCCACAGCATCCGGCGTGCCAGGTCGTAGCGCTCGATCAGCAGCGGATCGGCGGCCATGCCGTGACGTGCGAGCTTGGCGCGGTAGGCATCCAGCCGGCCGCGCAGCTCGGCGCGCACCGCCAGCGGCGCGGTCACCGCCGTCAACGACTCGCGGGCACGGTGGAGTTCCTCCTCCGCTTCGTCCTCCAGGCTCTCCAGCAGGGGCGACAGCCGGTGCCACTGCGCCCGTCTGCGGTAGTCGGCGGCCGCCGCCAGCTGTTCGTGCAGTGCCGCCGACGGGCCGCTGACCGCGGGTACCTCCGACGCGGCGATCTTCGCCAGCACCTCGCCGCGGGCCTGCCGCGCCTCGGTCAGGGTGCGGTCCGCCCGCGACAGCACGTCACGCAGCTGCATCAGCCGCCGCTCGGCGTCCTGCCGGACGTCCAGCACCGCGGCGACCTCCCGCCGGATGTCCTCCAGCGCCCGGGCCGCACGGTCGTAGCGCCCGGTGTCCGGGCGGCCGCCGCCGGGCGCCGAACTCCCCGTCGACGACGACACCCAGAAGGCCAGCGGGTCCTCGATCACCCGGGCGCGCAGCCGCAGGAGTTCGCCGGTGATCCGCTCCAGATCGTCGCCCGCCGGGTGTTCCCCGGGGCGCACGCCCACGGAATGCGCCAGCGACCGGGTCCGCTGCAGCTCGGCCGACAGCAGATCTATCCGGGCCGGCAGCGTCGACCAGACGGCGTCGGCGGTGACGATGACGTCCAGCGACCGCGCGTACAGCCCGTTCATCCGCTCGACGAGCCCGACCAGGCTGAACCGCTCACCGGGCCCGGCCGGCCCGTCCCCGGGGCCGCCGTCCGCCGCGGCCGCGCCCGGCACCGTCACCACCTCGCCGTGCAGCAGCTCCCTCAGCTCCGCCAGCTCCTGCGCCGAGGGCCAGCGGCGCCGGGTCCGCAGTGCGCGCGCCTGCTCCAACGCCGCGGTGTACGCGTCGAACAGGGACCACAGGACCGTGATGGACCGCTCCGCGGCGGCCCAGCGTTCCTTGGTGGTGCCGGTCAGGTCGGCGCCCTCCAGGAGCCGGCGTCCCGCGTGGTCCTGCAACGCGAGCAGCGAGGTCTCGATCGCCTCGTACTCGGCACCGAACCGGTCCAGGGCACGATCCACCTCTTCCCGGTCCGGCGCCGGGGCATCGGTCCTCCCCGGCGTGCCGGGGAAGGGTCCAGGGACCCCCATCGATCACCTCTCCAATACGCGTACGGTGCACGGCGTTTGCTGCGGCGTCCGGCCGCCGCGGTCAGCTCCTCCCGGTCTGCCTCCATAGTGACGCCATCGGACCACTTCATGGGGCGATCATCCGCCGTACACCGCTCCTTGGGGCGATCAGTCGCTGTACTCCGGCGACGGCGGCCCCGATATGCCCGGCAGGTCGGCCTTCAGCCACTTGCGGTACGCCCGCATCCAGGGGCTGTCGTCGCTGCCGTCGTCCCGGTAGTCGTCCAGCACCTTGTTGACCCGCCGCACCAGGTCCGTGTCGCCCTTGTTCATCGCCACGCCGTACGGCTCGTCGGTGAACGGACTGCCCTTGAGCTCCACCGTCGGATCCTGGGCGGTCTGCGCCGCGGCCAGCGCGTTGTCCGTGACCACCGCGTCGGCCTCGCCCAGCTGGAGCCGCACCAGGCAGTCGAGTTGATTGGGCATCGTCAGCACCGTGGCGCCGTGCCGCTGCCGGCGCAGCGCGCTCTCGCCCGTCGAACCCGCGGCCGTGCACACCCGCTTGCCCCGCAGCGAGTCGTCGAACGCCGTGATGTGCGACGCCTTGGGGGCCAGCACCTGCTGCCCCGCCTGGAAGTACGCGGTGGAGAACGCGACCTGCGCCTTGCGCGCACAGTTGATCGTCATCGTGCGCACCACCAGGTCGACGCTGTGCCGCTGGAGCGCCGGTACCCGCTCGGCGGTCGGCACCGCCTTGAAGACGACATCGGGGTCCGGCCCCAGGATGTCCCGGGCGATCGCCCACACCAGGTCGATGTCGAAGCCCGCCAGCTTGCCGGTGGCCGGGTCGCGGTAGCCCCAGCGGTAGGTGTTCTGGTCGACCCCGACGACCAGTTGGCCCTTCTCCTTGATCCGCGAGACCGCCAGCCCGTCCGCCGACGACGGCCGCAGGCTCTCGGCGGCGTTGCCCACGGTGCACCGTGCGGCGGCCGGTACCGCTCCCGGGCGGGGCGCGCCGTGCGGCGCCGCGGGCGCGGACGCGCCGTGCCGGACGGGCTCCGCGCGCCCGGACGCGTGCCCCAGCGCCGGCACCAGGACGGCGGCGGCCGCTGCCATCACGCACATGCCCGAGGCGACCGGTGCCATGACGGCACGCAGATTCCTCAGCCCTCGCGCGCGCATCGGCTTCTCCCCCTCACCAGGCCCCCTCACCGGTACTCCGCCAGTCTGCGCCCGATCCCCAGTACGGCGCCCGCCGCGCCCAGCGCCGCCAGGACCCCGGCGCCCACCGGCAGTCCGGCCAGGGCGCCGCGGCCCGCGTCCGCCGACGACCGGAACTGCGCCTGCTCGTGCTCCAGTGCCTGCTGGAGCCCGGCCGCCACCCGGTCGAACGACGCGCCCGTGGACCCGTACGGGCCGATCACCTTGGCCAGCGCCCCCTCGTAGTCCCCCTTGTCGTCGGCCGCCCGCGCCTGTGTGTGCCGTACCTGCCACTGCCGTACCTGCGTCAGCGCGGCCCGCACCGGGCGCCGCCCGGCCTCGTCGTCCGCCAGCGCCAGCGCCGCCCCCAGCCGGCTGTGCGCCGAGGCCGCGCCGTGTTCACCCGGGCCCGCGAGGTCCGCCATCCCCGAACGGAAACCGGTCTCGTAGAAGTCCTGCCGGGCGGCGGTCAGCACCGCGCCGCGCGCCACCAGCGTCAGATTCTCGTCCCCGCGCGCCTGGAGCGCGTCGATCCGCGCCTCGTTGAGCACCCGCAGCGACCGGGCGCCGTGCTCGTAGGACGCGGTCAGCTCCGCCCGCGCCGTCATATGGCCCGCCACCAGCCACAGCAGCACCGCGACGGAGGCCGCCGTGGCGGCCAGCAGCCCGCGGTTGAAGACCCGGTTGGTTCGCAGGTAATGCCGCCGCTGGGCCCACCCCAGCGCACCGATCGCCAGCGCACCGGTCGCGAGGGCGTACCACGGCCAGGCCTTGGCCTTGTCGTAGTCCGCGGTCAGCCGGTCCGACTCCGCGTCGTACAACGCCCGGGCGGCCGGCAGGAGTTCCGTGCGCATCTGGTTGTTGGCGTACCGCAGATAGGCGCCGCCCAGCGGAAGCCCCTGCCGGTTGTTCGCCCGCGCCGTCTCGACCAGGCCGGTGTAGCGCGGCAGCAGGCTGTTGAGCCTGGCCATCTGGGTGGCGGCGCCGTCCGTGCCCCGGCCGTTCGCCGAGGCCTTGACCAGCAGCGCGGACGCCGTCGCGACATCGCGGGCATACCGCTCACGCGTCGTGCCGCTCTCCTCGCCGCCGGCCAGGAAACCCACCGCGGCCGTCGTATCGGCGTCCGCCAGCGAACGGTAGATGCTCGCTGCGTCCGAGGTCAGGGGCTGACTGTGGGTCACCACATCATCGGCTGCCGCCGCCCGGTTCGAGACCTGCCAGGCCGTGACCGCGCCGAACACCACGACCAGCAGGGCCAGTACGGCCCCGATCACCCGCAGCCGCCCGGGCTCGGTGGTCGCCGCGGCGCGTACCTCGTCCAGGCCCTCGGCCCAGGCCGTCCTGCGCCGCGGCACGGGCGGCGAGACGGTGCTGGTCGCCACGGATCCTCCCCCTGGTCGCTGACTGCCGGACGGCCTCCGCGCCCGCGCCGGGCGCGCTCACGCGAAGGACTGGTGCATGGGCAGCAGTATGGCCGCAGCCGCTGACACCCACACCGCAAATGCCCTGATCTTGTTCGGATCGCGACCGGCGGCGAGGGGGTGCGGGGCCGGTCACGGCCGTCGGACTTTTCGTGGCCGCGCACCGCTGCCGCCGCCGCTCCGCGTCGTTCCCCGAGTGCTCCGCACGGCCGCGACGGCGCATTCCACTCTCCACGCCCCCTTCTTCGCTCCCACGCGCCGCTGTCCGGGCGCTCGCTGTCGATTACGCTGAGTGACGAAGGGTGGTTCTCGCCCCTCGCCCCTCGCCACCGGCACGGCTCCCTGCCGCGCCCGACGCTCGGAGGAATGCTCATGTCTCGCTGGAAAAGGCCTCTCACCCGGTCCGCGACCACCTCGTCCGACGACCCGGCCGATTCTCGCACCCCCGCAACGGCCAGCGGTTTCCTGACCATTGGCGAGACGACCTACATCGACCCCGAGGGCAGTTACCCCCTCGACCACCGCGCGGACGGCTCCGCCACCCTCGTCATCAACGACACCGACCACGACATCATCATCGTCACGGAACGCAATAGTCACCATTCCCCCGCTCCGCCGGGCGACCTGGCCGCCCAGCCCCCAGCTCCCGCCCGCACCGCGGGCCTCGTCCTGGCCCCGGGCGAGCGCACGGAGACGAGAGAAGGGGACAGCGTGCGCGTCGGGTGAGGGACGCCGGTCGGAGACGACCGCCCCTTCAGCGGGCGCTGTTCGAAGGCGCCCCCGCGTCTCCCCGGCCGGCCTCGGATGCCTGCGCCCAGGCCCCTCGCAACCGCGCGTAGGCCTCCGCCGTCGCGCCCACCCGGTCCAGGGTGTCGAGGGCGGCGCCCAGGACCGGCGGGGCGGTGACCAGCCGCGGGACGGCCTTCGGGGCGAGTGCGGAAAGGAGTTGGCCGACCCGTTCGTCGAGAAGGGGGTGCCGGGCGGCGAGGACGCTGCCGCCGAGGATCACGGGCGTGGGCTCGTGGAGCAGACCGAGGCGCCGGAGGGCGACGGTGGCCATCAGGGCCACCTCCTCGGCCTGGCGGGCCACGAGGGCACGGGCCACGGCGTCCCCGCAGGCCGCGACGGCGAAGAGCACCGGGACCAGCTCGTGGCGGCGGTGGTCGGGGAGGGCGCGGAGGTGCAGCGCCTCGATCAGGTCCGGCATGGCCACCAGTCCGAAGTGCGCGGGCAGGGCACGGGCCAGTTCGGTCGGCGCGCCGCGGCCGTCCTCGGCCCGGGCGGCGGACCACAGCGCCTCGTCCGCGAGGTGGGAGCCGCCTCCCCAGTCACCGGAGAGGCGGCCGACGGCGGGGAAGCGGGCGGTGGTTCCCCCGCGCCCGAGGCCGGCGCAGTTGATGCCGGCCCCGCAGACCACCGCGACGCCCAGCGGCTCCCGGTCGTCCGGCAGCCCGGCCCGCAACAGGGCGAAGGTGTCGTTGCGTACGGCGACCGTGTGCGCCCAGCCGCGGCCGGAGATCTCGGCGGTCAGGCCCGCCTCCTCGGCGGGGAGATCGGCGTTGGCGAGAAAGGCGGAGAGATGCCCGACGGGGCCCGAAAGCCCGGTCTGTTCCCTTACCGAGTCCACCAGGCGTGCCAGTACGTCCACCGCCCGTGCGGCGCCCACCGCCGGGGGCCGGAAGCCGCCGCCGCGCGCCGTGGCGAGCAGGGTGCCGTCCGTGGCCACCAGCGCCACGTCGGTCTTGGTGTTGCCCGCGTCCACGGCGAGGGCCGTGCCGGTCAGGCCCATGGGAGATGGTCCCGGTTGTGCGCGATCAGTTCGTCGGCGAGCCGGTCGGCGTGGTCGCTCTGGCCGATGAGGGGGTGCGCGAGAAGGGCGGAGAACACGGCCCGGCGTCCGCCGGACCGGCCGGTCTTCCGGCCGGGCCTGCCCAACAGGGCTGCTTGCAGGGCGAGATGTTCGTAGGCGGTGACATGGGAGACCAGTCCGGCGAACAGCGGTTCCAGGGGGCGTGCGGGCAGCGGCGCGGCGCCCGCCGGGCCCACGCTCGCGGGGGCCTCGATCACCGCGTCATCGGGGAGGAAGGGCAGGGTGCCGTCGTTGCGGGTGTTGACGACCTGGGTGCCGCCGGCGCCGCCCAGCAGTGCGGAGGTCAGCGCGACCGCGGCCTCGGAGTAGTAGGCGCCGCCGCGCCGGGAGAGGAGTGCGGGCTTCTCGTCGAGAGACGGGTCGCCGTACATGCCGAGCAGCTGCTGTTCGAGGGCGGCGACCTGTGCCGCGCGGGGCGGCTCGGTACGCAACTCCCGTACGACGGCGTCATGCCGGTAGTAGTAGCGCAGATAGTAGGAGGGGATGACGCCGAGATGGTCGAGAAGGGGACGGGGCAGCCGCAGCGTCCCGGCGAGGGAGTCGCCGTGCTCCGCCAGCAGCCGGGGGAGGAGGTCCTCACCCGCGACGCGCACCGCGCGCGCCCAGGTGAGGTGGTTGAGGCCGAGATGGTCCAGCTCGATCCGGTCGGGGGGCACGCCCAGCAGCGCGGCGAAGGTGCGCTGCAGGCCGATGGCGACATTGCACAGCCCGACGGCCCGGTGGCCGTGGGTGAGCAGCGCCCGGGTGACGATGCCGACGGGGTTGGTGAAGTCGACGAGCCAGGCGCCGGGGTTGCGGCGGCGCACCCGCTCGGCGATGTCCAGGACGACGGGCACGGTGCGCAGCGCCTTGGCGAGGCCGCCGGCGCCGGTGGTCTCCTGCCCGACGCATCCGCACTCCAGCGGCCAGGTCTCGTCCTGGAGGCGGGCGGCCTGCCCGCCGACCCGCAGTTGCAGCAGCACGGCGGCGGCACCGTCGATCCCGGCATCCAGGTCAGCGGTCCAGGAGATCCGGCCCGGGTGCCCCTGCCGGGCGAAGATCCGCCGGGCCAGGCCGCCCACCACCGTCAGGCGGGCGGCGTCCGGGTCGACGAGGACGAGTTCCTCCAGCGGCAGGACGTCACGCAACCGCGCGAAACCGTCGATGAGTTCGGGGGTGTAGGTCGAGCCGCCGCCGATCACGGCGAGCTTGACGCGGGGGCGCGGGGGTCGTCCCTCGGGAGACGGCATACGGGGTCAGCCCTTCACTCCGTGGTGCGTGACGCCTTCGACGAAGGCCTTCCGGGAGAAGCAGCGGGAGGGGGAAGAGAAGGGGGCGCGGGGAGCGGGGGTGCCGGCGGTGGCGCCCTCGGCGGAGGGCGGTGCGGGCCGGGGCGCCGTTGCGTGGTGTGGTCAGCCGGTGCGGAACACCGCCTCCCGTGCCCGGTGCAGCGCCGTCCGCAGCGCGCCCAGCAGAACGGGATCGCCGCCGAGCCGGCTGAGGCGCAGCGCGGGGCGGGGCAGCGCGAGGCCGGTGAAATCCGCCTCGACCAGGGCCCGCAGGGCCTCCCCGCCGGCCTGCGGCACCTCACCGGAGAGCACCACCAGTCCCGGATCGACGACCGCGACCACCGCCGCGAGCCCGGTCGTCAGCCGCCGCGCGACCTCGGCGCGCACCGCCTCGTGCGCCAGCGCACCGGCAACCGTCCGCACCCCGGGGCCGCCGTACTCCCGGCCCAGCGCCCGTACGCTCGCCGAGCCGACCAGGCTCTGGAAGCCGCCCCCGGCATCGGGCCGGGCGGTACCGCGGTCGCCGTCGCGGGACAACGGGGCGCCGGGCAGCGGCAGATGTCCGATCTCGCCCGCGCCGCCGGTGGCCCCGCGCAGCGGCCGGCCGCCCGGGACGAGCGCGGCGCCGACCCCCTCGTCGATCCACACCAGCACGAAGTCGTCGACGCCCCGCGCGACGCCGTCGTACCGCTCGGCGACCGCCGCCAGGTTGACGTCGTTCTCGACGGTGGTCGGCACCCCCAGCAGCCCGGTCAGCTCCTCCTGGAGCACGTGCGACTGCCGGCCGGGCAGGTGCGGTGCATGGCGCAGCCGTCCGGTCCGCGGATCCGGGGCGCCGGGTGTGCCGAGCACCGCGCCGTGCAGCTGATCGCGGGTCAGGCCCGCCGCGGCCAGCGCCCCGTCGAGGGCCCGTGCGGCCGGCTGCGCCGTGAGCCGCGGGGCTTCCCCGTCCGCGGCCCCGGCGGTGGCCCGTTCCTCGGCGAGCAGCCGCCCGGTCAGGTCGGCCACCGCGGCGGTGATCCCCCGCCGGCCGACGGCCAGGGCCGCGACCCGCGCCGCCACCGGGTTGAGCCCGTACAACTGTGCGCCGGGTCCCGGCCGTCCGGTCACGTTCCCGGTCGCCCGCACCAGTCCCGCGGCCGCCAGCCGTGCCAGCAGGTGCGAGGCGGTGGGCTTGGACAGCCCGGTCAGTTCGCCGATCCGGGTGCGGGTCAACGGCCCGTGGGACACCAGCAGATCGAGCGCGGCCCGGTCGTTCATGGCGCGCAGCACCCGCGGTGTCCCCGGCGTGCCCCGGGCCCGCTGCCCCTCCGTCATGACCGTCACCCCGTTCCCCGGTGTCCGGGACTCCTGGGACATCTGTGGCGAAGACTGCCGCGCCCTCCGTGGAAGGGGCCGGCGGGGAACGGGCCGGTGCGAGGAGCGTGGAGAAGCCGACGACCGTGGAGAAGCCGGAGGCGGTGGAGAAGCGGAGGACCGTTGAAGAGCCGGAGGCTGTGGAGAAGCCGAGGACTGTTAAGAAACCTTCCCGTTCCCGCACAGGAAGGTAGAGGGGCGCCGGAACGGCGTCAACGGTGCGGGGGCGGCGGGCGGCCACTCCCGGAGGCGGCCCCGCGCGGGACAGCGGAAAGGGGCGCACCGACGGTGGCCGGTACGCCCCTGTGCGGTCCGCGGTGGCGGACCCGGGCGGGTTACTTCCCCGTCTTGGGCGCCGCCGCGAGCGGTTCCGCCGCCAGCGACTGCGGAGAGGCGGGGTTGTTGAGCACCGAGGGGGCGGCGACGGCGGCGGTGGGGTCCGCGGTCTCCTCCACTTCCTCCTCGGGCAGCGGGCGCGGGGCGAGATGGACCCCCGCCTCGTCCAGGGCCCGCTTGATGCGCCAGCGCAGCTCGCGCTCCACGCCCGCGGCCTTGCCCGGCATGGTCCTGGCCGCGACGCTGATGGTGACCGTGTCCAGGTGCACCTCGCTCAGGCCGAGCACCTCCACCGGCTCCCACAGCTGCTCGTTCCAGGGCTCGGCCTTGGACATCTCCTCGCCGGCGCCGGTGATGGTGTCGCGGGCTCGCTCCAGGTCCTGGTCGGCGGCGATCACCACATCGACGGCGGCCGTGGACCAGCCCTGGCTGAGGTTGCCGATCCGCTTGACCTCACCATTGCGTATGTACCAGATCGCGCCGTTGGGGCCGCGCAGCTTGGTGACCCGCAGACCGACCTCTATCACCGTGCCGGTGGCCACGCCCGCGTCGATCTCGTCGCCGACGCCGTACTGGTCCTCCAGGATCATGAAGACCCCGGAGAGGAAGTCCGTGACGAGGTTGCGGGCACCGAAACCGATGGCGACACCGGCCACACCGGCGCTCGCCAGCAGCGGCGCCAGATTGATCTCCAGGACGGACAGCACCGTGAGCGCCGCCGTGCCCATGATCATGAAGGAGGCGACGCTGCGCAGCACCGAGCCGATGGCCTCGGAGCGCTGCCGGCGGCGCTCGGCGTTGACCAGCAGTCCGCCCAGCGCGGTGCCCTGGGCGGCGGCCGCGGTGCGGTTCATCCGCTCGATGAGCTTGGTGAGCGTGCGCCGGATCACATGCCGCAACACCACCGCGATCACGATGATCAGCACGATCTTCAGGCCGGACGTGAGCCACGTCCCCCAGTTCTCCTCGACCCAGCCGGCGGCGCTGGTGGCCTTCTGCGTGGCCTCGTCGAGCGAGGTCGGGCCGTTTGAGCCCGGCGTGGCGGCGCGCAGTGACGCGTCGGTGACCGGCGAAGCGGACCAGAACACAGTCGAACCTTCCGTGTGGGGCAGGACCCGGGCTCCGGGGTCTCCGGGGACCGGGCAGACCAACCACACTAACGGGGCAACGGGGGCGGTCCGCGCCCTTGTTCGGCACGCCACAAAACGCCGGGGCCGCTCAGGCGCCCGGGCGAGCGGGGCCGTCCGGGCGTGTGGTGGAAAACACCTCCGGCCCGTTACTCGGTCATGGTGGCGCTCCGACCAGGCACCGGGGGACACTGTGGGGAGATCGTCCCGGCGCGAGCCACGCGCCGCCGGCGTACAAGGAGGCACCCGTGCCGCATGTCCTGGTCCTCAATGCGTCGTACGAGCCGCTCGGCGTCGTACCGCTCCGCCGCGCGCTCATCCTCGTGCTCAACGAGAAGGCTGTCAGCCTCGAGGAATCCGGCGCCCTGATGCACAGCGCGACCCATGTCATCCCCGCTCCGAGTGTGGTCCGCTTGAAGCGGTTCGTGCGGGTGCCCTTTCGCGGCCCCGTCCCCCTGACCCGCCGGGCGCTGTTCGCCCGTGACGGCGGGCGCTGTATGTACTGCGGTGGCGTCGCAACCAGCGTCGACCACGTCATCCCGCGCAGCCGCGGAGGTCAGCACACCTGGGAGAACGTCGTCGCCGCCTGCCGGCGCTGCAATCACGTCAAGGCCGACCGCCATGTCGCCGAGATCGGCTGGCGGCTGCGGCATCAGCCCGCCCCGCCGTCAGGACTGGCGTGGCGGATCATCGGCACGGGCCATCGGGACCCGCGCTGGCTGCCCTACTTGCAGCCGTACGGCGCGGATGACGCCCTGGCCCGGATCGACGCCGTATCGGCGTAGGTCCGGGTCTTTCCGTCCGGGGCGGCGGTGCCGCATGCCCCGCCCGGGCCGGGGCGCGAGCCGCCGGGCCCCGGCCGTCGTGGCACGACACCACGGCGTCCGGGGCCCGGTGGCACGGCCGTCCGGGGCTCGCGCGGCGGACCGCTCAGCCCTTCGGTTCCTCGACCGCGTACGCCTCCACCGACCACAGCGAGTAGCCGAAACGGGTCGCCCGCTTGTCGCCCTGGATGCGGACGAACCGCGCGTCCTTGGCGTCCATCCGTACGGACTCCCGGCCGCCCTTGCCGTCACGGACCGTGGCCGCCGTGCGCCAGCTGCGGCCGTCCGGCGAGACCTGTACGCGGTAGGCGGAGGCATAGGCGTCCTGCCAGGTCAGCACGAGCCGGCCCAGCCGGGTCGGGTGGGCCAGCGCGAACTGGAGCCAGGCGCCGTCCTCGGCGGGGGAGGACCAGCGCGTCTTCGGGTTGCCGTCGGTGGCCGCCGAGGCCGGGAAGCCGGGCGTCTCGTCCCCGGAGGAGGTGGCGACGGTGCCGCGCGCCAGGTCCCGGCCGCCGGTGCGCGGGCACACCCGCACGGTCAGCGTCTGTTCCTCGCCCCGGAAGCGCACCGGGATCTCGTACGTCCCGGTGCGGGTGTCCTCGGGGACGCCGACCGCGATACGGACCGTGGCCGTGCCGCCACGCGGGGCGGTGACCTCCTTCGGCGCGTGCACGGTGAAGCCCTTGGGGGCCTGCACCGTCAGCTTCTCGCGGACGTCGGCGGGGCGGCGGGAGAAGATCCTCGCGTCCACCGTCGCGGTGCCGCCGGGCCGCGCGTCCGTCTCCTTGCGGGAGAGCTCGAGCCCGGCCGGCGGGGTGTCGTCGAACCACGGGGTGAGCGCGTGCACGGAGGGCGCGTCGGTGCCCTTCTCCCAGGTCAGCCGGACCGCGTCGGCCCGCAGCCGGGAGGTGCGGGACTCGGTCCAGCCGGTCGGCGACAGCGCGCCGAGGCGCCGCCAGCCCTCGCCCGGGATGTGCGCCTCCAGGGAGACGGCGCCGGCGCCGGGACCCGGTTCGGTCAGCGCGGTGACCGCGCCCAGCCGCCGGGCCCGTTCGAAGGGCACCGTCAGGGACGTGGCGTCGGCGCCCTCGTCCGGGCGCGGGGCACCGGGGCGGGCTCCGGTCCAGGCGTCGGCCTCGGTCATCGCCCGCTGGAGGAACGGCGCCAGCACCCCCTTGCCGACCGTCGCCGGGCTGCGTCCGATCGCCGTGCGCAGCCGCTGGACCGTGCGCTGCGCCGACCAGGCGGCGTCGCCGTCGTCCCCGGCCTGGGCCATGAGCGTGTCCACGGCCAGCTCGCCCGCGCTGCCGTAGCGGGCCAGCTGCTCGGCCCACGGCCGGATCTCGGCGGCCAGATCGGAGTGCAGGGTGCGGGGCACGGTGCTCATGGTGTGGAACGCGGCCCGCAGCGCCTTGGCGGCGTCGGCGAACTCCGCGTCCTGGCCGGGCCGGCCGTGGTCGGTCGCCGCCGCGCGGGCCTTCCAGAAGCGGTCGATCAGCTGCCGGAGGTACCCCGACTCGGCCTCGTTCAGCAGCGAGGAGGCGTCGTTTCCGGCCAGTGCGTGCAGCGCCGACCGGGCACGCCGGTCGCCGTCGGCCAGATCGTCGACGGCCGCGGCCCAGGACTCCGCCGGGCGGTAGTCCCGGGGGTTCCAGGCGTAGTCGGCGGCGGTGAACAGCGGGATGCGCGAGGCGAGCGGCTGCTGCATGGCGTTGGCGAGCAGCGCCGTGGAGCCGGTGGCGACCGCCGGCTCCCGGCCGCGGTAGGGGCCGAGGAAGATCCGGTCCTGGGCGTAGTCGTTGACCGGATAGTTGTCCATGGTGACCAGCGGGTGGCCGAACGCCTGGCGGGCGGCGGACAGTTCCCCGCCGGTGATGGTCCGCGGCACGACTCCCACGCCGGTCCAGGCCACCTCCACCCGGTCGTCGAGCGCGTCGGACAGCGCGCCGCGGTAGTGCGTCGAGCCGTCCTGGTAGAACTCGGTCGGCATCAGCGACAGCGGCGCGGATCCGGGGCGGCGGCGCGCCAGGTGATCGGCTAGTGCGTTGGCCACCCGGGCCTGCGCCTTCGCCGCGGCCTGCGGGCCGGTGCCGAAGGCGTCCCGGTCCGCGTCGCAGTGCCACTCGCTGTAGCTGACGTCCTGGAACTGCAGCTGGAAGGCGCGCACGCCCAGCGCCCACATCGCGTCCGCCTTGCGCCGCAGCGCCCGCAGGTCGTCCTCGGAGGAGAAGCACATCGCCTGGCCGGGGGCCAGCGCCCAGCCCAGCGTGACGTGGTTGGCGCGGGCCCGCTCGGCCAGCGCCCGGAAGTCGGCGCGCTGCGCGGCCGGATAGGGCTCGCGCCACCGGTCCTGGCGGTACGGGTCGTCACCGGGTGCGTACAGATAGCGGTTCTGCTTGGTGCGCCCCATGAAGTCCAGCTGGGCCAGCCGCTGCGGCCGGCTCCAGGGCTGCCCGAAGAACCCCTCGGTGGTGCCGCGGACCGCCGTGCCGGGCCAGTCGCGGACGAGGACGGAGGCCAGCTGCCGGCCGGAGCCGGCGCGCGGTGCGTCCTTCGGTGTGCCGTCGGTGACCAGCTGGCGCAGCGTCTGCGCGGCGTGGAAGAGCCCGTCCGGGCCGACGCCCTCCATGGCGACGGTGTCCCGGCCCGCGACCCGGCCCACGGCGAGCCGGTAGCCGCCGGAGGGCAGATCCCCGCGGGCCGGCGCCCGCAGCGCCCGCAGCGCGTCCGCGGCCTGCGCGCCGCCGACCCGGAACACCGGCCCGGAAGCGGGCAGCCGCTCGCCGGGCGCGCGCGCCTCGACCGTGCCCACCCCGGCGTCGCGCAGCAGCCCGCGCAGCACGTCCAGTGCGTAGGGATCGGTGTCCGGCCCGGCCACCAGCACCGCCCGGTCGCCCAGGGGTACGGCCTCGCCGAGCTTCTCCAGGGACTGCGGGCGCGGCCAGACGGCCGGCACCGTGCCCGCGCCGGTCGGCTGCTCCGGCCGGTCGGGGGCGCCGATGGCGGGGTCCGCGGGCGCCGCCTGGGCGCTGGGCACCCCGCCGAGCAGGCCCCCGATGACCGCCGCGGCCAGCGCGGTGGTCCCCGCCACCCGTGCGCGGGTGCCCGCGCCGCTCTCCCCGCCCCTACCGATTCTTCCGACGCTCCATCCGCCCCGGCCTCGCACGGCTGCTCCTCGTCCCGTCCCTCACCCGCCGGCGTGCCGCCGGTGCCCCGTCGTCCCCCGCCGGTGCCTCTTCGGGCAGCTCTCGCGGTGAGCCCACCATTGTGGCGGTGAGAGTGTCAACCAGGCCCATGGCGGGGTGCGCGAGGACCGGGCAGGGGCGGTTTTCGGCCGGTCCGGCGGGCGGCCGTCCGGAGGTCCCGAGGCCCGCAGAACTTCCGGCGCGAGGCGCCTTCCCTCCGTGTTCTCTGCGCCCGCCGGCGTCCCCCGCCAACAAATCGCCTGCGTAGGGCATAATGTGATGTGGGTCACGTTTCGTGAGCAGATACGTCTGCGATCGTGTCGAGGGGGTAGGGCCCACGTGTCCCACTACCGATGAACGGGAGGCCCTCAGTGGCCGCATCCGCTCAACTGCTCCTCGACGCCCTGTCCGCGAAACCGGGAGGTGCGGCGATGGAGACCGATCTGTACGACGGGCTGTCCGACCCCGATTCCGGGCTCGACGGATCCGGATCCTTCAGCTTCGTCGAGCCGCCCCTGACCAGCGAGCCCCCGCTCGCCGACGCGGCGCCGCTGACCAGCGAGGTCCCGATCGCCGCCGAACTCCCGCTGACCAGCGAGCCGACAGCCGCCGGTATGGGCACGGAGTCCATGGAGGTCTGAGGACCCATGGGCCGCGCGCGGCTCGCCCGGCTGCACGGCATCGCGACCTCCTACGAACCCGCAGCGGGCACAAGCGTCCAGATCTCCGGCGACACCGTCGTCGCCGTGCTCGCCGCACTCGGAGTCGACGCCTCGACTCCGCACGCCGTCCGTACCGCCCTGGCCGCCTGTGAGGACGGCAGGGGCGCGGCCCTGCTGCCGCGCACCGTCGTCGCCCGGCCGGGCCGGCCACCCGACCTCGCGGAACTCCCCGCCGGCAGTGTCCTGCGGGTGGAGACCGAGGCCGGCGCCACCCTGGACCTGGGGGCACCCGACCCGGCGGCCCTCACCCGGCTGCCGCTGGGCGTTCACGAACTGATCGCGCGCGGCCCCGACGGCCGCGGAGCCCGCGCCCCGCTGATCGTCGCGCCCGACCGGGTGCCCGCACCCCCCGGCCGCAGCCACGGCTTCCTGGTCCAGCTCTACTCCCTGCTGTCCGGGCAGTCCTGGGGCATGGGCGACCTCGGGGACCTCGCCGACCTCGCCGCCTGGTCCGGGCGCGCCCTGGGCACCGGCTTCCTCCAGCTGAACCCGCTGCACGCGGCCGTCCCCGGTCCGCCCACCGATCCGTCCCCCTACCGGCCCTCCTCGCGCCGCTTCCCCGACCCGGTGCATCTGCGGATCCCGCACATCCCGGAGTACGCCCGGCTCACCGGCGCCGCCCGGGCGGCGGTCGACGCGCTCGGCGCGCGGGCCGCCGTGCTGCGGGCCGGGGTGCTCGAAGGGGGCGCGCTGATCGACCGGGACGCGGTCTGGGCGCTCAAGCGCGAGGCCCTCGAACTGCTGTGGAAGGTGCCGCTCGGCCCGGGCCGGCGGGCCGCGTACTGCGACTTCCTCGCCGAGCAGGGCCAGGCCCTGGAGGACCACGCCACCTGGTGCGCGCTCGCCGAGCGGCACGGCCCCGACTGGCGCGCCTGGCCCGCCGGATTACGGTCCCCGCGGGCCGAGGGGGTCGCCCGGCTGCGGCCGCAGCTGCTCGACCGGATCGACTTCCACTGCCGGCTCGCCTGGTTCACCGACCAGCAGCTGTCCCACGCGCAACGGGCCGCGCGGGAGGCCGGGATGGGCATCGGGCTGGTGCACGACCTCGCCGTAGGTGTCCACCCCTCCGGCGCGGACACCTGGGCCCAGCAGGACGCCTTCGCCGCCGGGATGTCCATCGGGGCGCCGCCGGACGCCTTCAACGCCCGCGGTCAGGACTGGGGGCTGCCGCCCTGGCGCCCGGACGCCCTGGCCTCCACCGGCTACGCCCCCTACCGCGAGCTGCTGCGCGGGCTGCTGCGGCATGCCGGTGCGCTGCGGATCGACCATGTCATGGGCCTGTTCCGGCTGTGGTGGGTCCCGGAGGGCCGGCCGCCGACCGAGGGCACCTACGTCCGCTACGACGGCGAGGCGATGCTGTCGGTGCTGGCGCTGGAGGCGCACCGCGCGGGCGCCGCGGTGATCGGCGAGGACCTGGGCACAGTCGAGCCGGGTGTCCGCGACGCGCTCGCCGAACGGGGCGTCCTGGGCACCTCCGTGCTGTGGTTCGAGCGGGACTACGGGAACGGCGCGGCGGACGGGGCGGACGGTCCCGGGGCCGGGGAGGCCGGGGCCGAGGCGCTCGCGGACGGGGCGGACGGCCCCGGTGCGGCGGCCACCCCGGAGCCGGCCCGGCAGGCCGCTGCGGCGCCCGCCCCGCAACCCGCGGCGCCCGCCCGCATCCTGGCGCCCGACGAGTGGCGCGGCGCCTGTCTCGCCACCGTCACCACCCACGATCTGCCGCCCACCGCGGCCCGGCTGAGCGGTGCGGACGTCGCGCTGCGCGAGCGGCTCGGGCTGCTCGCCGGGCCGCCGGAGCGGGAGCGTGCCCGTGCCCGATGCGAACTCGCCGAGTGGCTGGGTGAGTTGACGCGGCGCGGACTGCTGCCGGAGGGCGCCGGCGACGAGGAGGCGGCGGTCCGGGCCGTCCACCGCTTTCTGCTGCGCACCCCGGCGCGGATGATCGGCGTCTGGCTGCCCGACGCGGTGGGTGACCGGCGCCCGCAGAATCTGCCCGGGACCTGCGACGAGTACCCGAACTGGCGCCTGCCGCTCGCCGGCCCCGACGGACGCCCGTACACCCTGGAGGAACTGGCCGCCTCGCCACGGCTGCACGCGTTGATGCGGGAGCTGTCGGACGGCGCGGCGCAGGCCGCCTCCGGCCCGTCGGGGACCGCTTGCGGACCCCGGGCGCGCGGGGCGAGGCGGCGTCCGATACGTTGACTTCGTGAGCAACAAGGTGAAGAAGAATGCCCTGCGCGCCGGAACCATCACCGCCGGCACCGCGCTGATGCTGCTGATGTCGTCCCCCGCGTTTGCGCTCACCCGCGACGACGGTGACGACCCGGGTCCGGGCCTGAGCGTGATCCAGACGCTCGGCCTCTATGTCGCGATGCCCATCGTGCTCTTCCTGATCATCGCCGGACTGGTCATCGTGAGCGACAAGTCCCGCAAGCAGGCCAAGTCCAAGGGCTGACGCCGGGCACACCACAGCGACGCCTTCCAGGGCGCCTCTCGGTTACAAGACCGAGTGGCGCCCTTTGTCGTTCCCGGATATTTGCGCAGGTGAAAAAGGGGTTGCGAGGCGGCTATCGCGCGATTTTCGCCCGGTTTGCGGGGGGCCGATGTTTAACCGGCCCTAACCTACGATGACGTAACCTACGGGGCCGTAGGTCAAACCTACGGTCCCGTAGGTCGTCGTCCCCCAGGAGTTCCCCCGTGACCATCGCCCCCGCCCGCCATGACGGAGAGCGCGGCCAGGCCGCCTGGAGCGACACCCAGCTTCTCTACGCGCTCGAAGAGGTCGTCGAAAAGGAACTCAACCGGCATCTGAAGGTCGCCAAGGAGTGGATGCCGCACGAGTACGTGCCGTGGAGCGACGGGCGGAACTTCCCCGGCGTCATGGAGGGCGAGGCCTGGGCCCCGGAGCAGTCCAAGGTCAGCGACATCGGCCGGATCGCGCTGGTGGTCAACCTCCTCACCGAGGACAACCTGCCCAGCTATCACCACGAGATCGCCACTCTCTTCGGCCGGGACGGCGCCTGGGGCACCTGGGTGCACCGCTGGACCGCGGAGGAGGGCCGGCACGGCATCGTGATGCGTGACTACCTGCTCACCAGCCGGGCCGTCGACCCGGACGAGCTGGAGCGGTTCCGCATGGCCCACATGTCGGAGGGCTTCGAGTCCGACAACGCGCACAGCATGCTGCACTCGGTGGCGTACGTCGCCTTCCAGGAGCTGGCCACCCGGATCTCGCACCGCAACACCGGGCACCACTCCGGCGACCCGGTCTGCGACCGGATGCTCGCCCGGATCGCCACCGACGAGAACCTCCACATGATCTTCTACCGCAACCTCCTCGGTGCGGCCTTCGAGATGGCGCCCGACCAGACCATGTGCGCGGTGCGCGACGTCGTCACCGGCTTCCGGATGCCCGGCCACGGCATGCCCGGCTTCGAGCGGTCGGCGGCCCGGATGGCGCTCGGCGGGATCTACAACCTGCGCATCCACCACGACGATGTGCTCCAGCCCGTGCTGCGCTACCTGAAGGTGCTGGAGATCGGCGGCCTGGGCCCGGCCGGGCTCGCGGCCCAGGAGGAGCTGGGGCTGTACATGGCGGGCCTGGACGGCCAGGCGCGGAAGTTCGACGAGCGGCAGGCGGCCATCCTCGCCCGCCGCCAGGCCCGGCGCGGCTGAACCGGCCGGCCGCGGGCGGGGTGCGTCCCCGCCCGCGTCCCCGCGGCACCCGGTGACCGCGCCGGCGGATGCGTACGCTGCCCGCATGGCCGACTGGGACCTCAAGAAGCTGCACATCCTGCGCACCCTCCAGGAGCGGGGCACGGTCACCGCGACCGCCGAGGCGCTGCACATGACCCCCTCCGCGGTCTCCCAGCAGCTGACCGGGCTGGCCCGGGCGCTCGGGGTGACGCTGCTGGAGGCTCACGGCCGGCGGGTGCGGCTGACCGACGCCGCGCAGCTGGTGCTGCGGCACGCCGACGCGGTCTTCGCCGAGCTGGAGCGCGCGGACGCCGATCTGCTCGGTCACCTCCGTGGCGAGGCGGGCCGGGTGCGGGTCGGCGCGTTCGCCACCGCCATCCCCGCGCTGGTGGTGCCCGCCGTCCAGGAGCTGCGCCGCAGCCACCCGGGGCTGGCGGTCGCCGTGCGGGAGGCGGAGGCGGAGGCGGCGTACGAGCTGCTGGCACACGGCAGCGTGGACCTGGCACTGTCCCTGGCGGCGCACGCCCCCACCCCGCGCGATCCCCGGTTCAGCCGGGTCTCGCTGCTGGCCGACCCGCTGGACGTGGCGCTGCCGGCCGGCCACCGGCTGGCGGCCGCGCCGGGGCTGCGGCTGGCCGATCTGGCGGACGAACCCTGGATCTTCGGCAGCAGCGGCCCCTGGTCGCAGATCACCACCACCGTGTGCGAGAGCGCCGGGTTCGTGCCCGAGCAGGCGCACGCCGCCGCGGACTGGAGCGCGATCTGGGCGATGGTCGCGGCGGGCATGGGGGTCGCGCTGGTGCCCCGGATGGCGCGGGCGGGCGGCGTCGGCGGCCCGCGCGAGGGCGGCGCACGGGAGGAGCCCGTGGGCGGGGGAGTGGCGCTGCGGGTGCTGCGCGCCGACCGGCCGCGGCGGCATGTGATCGCCGCCGTCCGGCGGGGTGCGGAAGGGGCGCCGAGGCTCGCCCGGGTGCTGGCGGCACTGCGCCGGGCGGCCGCCGCCCAGACGCCGGAGGAGTCAACCGTTCAGCTGGACTGAACGTATTCCTCAAAAACTTTCGATGGACCTGAGAGGTGGCCCGCTGCGACGGTGGTCCGGTCCGTTCCTTCGGCCCCGTCGAAAGGCCACGATGACCCGCCTCCCTGCCGGCAGCCACGATCCGCACGCGAACGACGCCGCCCCCTACGGCGGCGGAGACCCCTACGCCGACTACCGCGGCGGGGACTTCCCCTTCACCTCGCTCGTCGATCTCGCCGACCGCCGTCTCGGCGCCGGGGTGATCGCCGCGAACGACGAGTTCTTCGCCGAGCGGGAGAATCTGCTGACGCCCACTCCCGCGGTCTTCGACCCCGAGCGCTTCGGCCACAAGGGCAAGATCATGGATGGCTGGGAGACCCGGCGCCGCCGCGGCGCGGACGCCGAGCACCCCTTCCCGGCCGACCACGAGCACGACTGGGCGCTGATCCGCCTTGCCGCCCCCGGCGTGATCCGCGGCCTCGTCGTCGACACCGCCCACTTCCGCGGCAACTACCCGCAGCAGATATCCGTCGAGGCCACCGCGCTGCCCGGCAGCCCCGGCCCCCGGGAGCTGCTCGCCGACGACGTGAAGTGGGAGGAGCTGGTCCCGCGCACGCCGGTCCGCGGCCACGCCGCCAACGGCTTCGCGGTCGACGCCGAGCGCCGCTTCACCCACCTCCGCCTCAAGCAGCACCCCGACGGCGGCATCGCCCGCCTCCGGGTCCACGGCGAGGTCGTGCCCGACCCGGAGTGGCTCGATGTGCTCGGTACCCTCGACCTGGCCTCCGTGCTGCACGGCGGCACCGTCGAGGACGCCTCCGACCGCTTCTACTCCTCGCCCACCCAGCTCATCCGGCCCGACCTGTCCCGCAAGATGGACGACGGCTGGGAGAACCGCCGCCGCCGGGTCAGGGGCACGAACGACTGGGTGCGCTTCCGCCTCGCGGCCCGTGGCGAGATCCGCGCCGTGGAGATCGACACCGCCTACCTCAAGGGCAACTCCGCGGGCTGGGCGGCACTGTACGGCTGCGACGCGGAGAGCGCCGACCCGTCGGACGCGTCGGCCTGGTACGAGATCCTGCCGCGCACCGCCCTCCAGCCCGACACCCCGCACCGCTTCCGGCTGCCGCGGGCCGCCACCGCCACCCATGTCCGGCTGGACGTCTTCCCCGACGGCGGCCTGGCGCGGCTGCGGCTGCACGGGGACCTCACCGACAGCGGCCGCGCCGCCCTCGTCCGCCGCTTCGACGAGCTGAGCGGCTGAGCCGCGGCCCCTCGCACGGACGACGGGCCCCCACCGCACCGGCGGTGGGGGCCCGTCAGGGACAGGGGCCGCTTACGCCGCCGCGTCCGCCGCCCGCGCCTTCAGCGCGCGCTCGATCCCGGCCCGCGACTCGGTGATCAGCCGGCGCAGCGCGGCGCTCGGCTCGGCCGAGGCCAGCCAGGCGTCCGTCGCGTCCAGCGTCTCCTGCGACACCTGGAGCGCCGGGTAGAGACCCACCGCGATCTGCTGCGCCATCTCGTGGCTGCGGGAGTTCCAGATGTCCTTCACCGCGTCGAAGTACTTCGCGGTGTACGACGCCAGCAGCTCACGCTGGTCGGTCTGCACGAAGCCGCCGATGACGGCCTCCTGCAGGGCGTTGGGCAGCTTGTCCGACTCCACGACCGAGGCCCAGGCCAAGGTCTTGGCCTCGGCGGTCGGCCGTGCCGCGCGCGCGGTCGCGGCGTGCCGCTCGCCGGCCGAGGTCTTGTCCCGCTCCAGCTCGGCCGCGATGGCCTTCTCGTCCGCCCGGCCGGTGGCGGCCAGCCGCTGCACCAGCGACCAGCGCAGCTCGGTGTCCACGGCCAGCCCGGAGATCTCCTCGGTACCGTCCAACAGGCCCTGCAGCAGGTCCAGCTGCTCTTCCGTACGGGCCGAGGCGGCGAACGCGCGGGCCCACGCCAGCTGGTGGTCGCTGCCCGGCGCGGCCGCCCGCAGCTGCTCCAGGGTCTCCGCCGTCCAGGCCGTCAGACCCTGCTCGCGCCACTCCGGGGCCGCGTACAGGTCCAGGGCCAGCTTCACCTGGCGGTGCAGCGACTGGACCACGCCGATGTCCGACTCCTTGCCGATGCCGGACAGCACGAGCGCGAGGTAGTCACGGGCGGGGAGTTCGGCGTCCCGCGTCATGTCCCAGGCCGAGGCCCACGACAGCGCGCGCGGCAGCGACTCGGTGAAGTCCCCGAGGTGCTCGGTGACCGTCTTCAGCGACTCCTCGTCCAGCCGGACCTTGGCGTACGACAGATCGTCGTCGTTGAGGAGGAAGACGTCGGGCCGCCGGGTGCCCGCCAGCTGCGGTACGGGGGTCAGCGCCCCGTCCACGTCCAGCTCGATCCGCCCGGTGCGCACCAGCTTGCCGTCGCGCAGCGCGTACGAGCCGATCGCGATGCGGTGCGGGCGCAGCACCGGCTCGCCCTTGGCGCCCGGCGGCAGCGCCGGAGCCTCCTGCTTCACCGCGAAGGAGGTGACCACGCCGTCGGCGTCCACCTCGATCTCCGGCCGCAGGATGTTGATGCCCGCGGTCTCCAGCCACTTCTTCGACCAGGTCTTCAGATCCCGCCCGCTGGTCTCCTCCAGCGCGCCGAGCAGATCCGACAGCCGGGTGTTCTTGAACGCGTGCGCCTTGAAGTACGCCTGCACGCCCTGGAAGAACTCGTCCATGCCGACGTAGGCGACCAGCTGCTTGAGGACGCTGGCGCCCTTGGCGTAGGTGATGCCGTCGAAGTTGACCAGCACGTCGTCGAGGTCGTTGATCTCGGCCATGATCGGGTGGGTCGACGGCAGCTGGTCCTGCCGGTAGGCCCAGGTCTTCATGGAGTTGGCGAACGTCGTCCAGGAGTGCGGCCACTTCGAGCCCGGGGCGTAGGCCTGGCAGGCGATCGAGGTGTACGTGGCGAACGACTCGTTCAGCCACAGGTCGTTCCACCACTCCATGGTGACCAGGTCGCCGAACCACATGTGCGCCAGCTCGTGCAGGATGGTCTCCGCGCGCACCTCGTACGCCGCGTCCGTCACCTTCGACCGGAAGACGTACTGGTCGCGGATGGTCACCGCGCCCGCGTTCTCCATCGCGCCGGCGTTGAACTCCGGCACGAAGAGCTGGTCGTACTTGGCGAAGGGGTAGTCGTAGTCGAACTTCTCCTGGAACCACTCGAAGCCCTGCCGGGTGACCGCGAAGATCTCCTCCGCGTCCAGGTGCTCGGCCAGCGACGGCCGGCAGTAGATGCCCAGCGGCACCGTCCGCCCGTCCTTCTCGTAGCTGCTGTGCACGCTGTGGTAAGGACCGGCGATCAGGGCCGTGATGTAGGTGGAGATCTGCGGCGTCGGCGCGAAGCGCCAGACGGTGCCGCTCGGCTCGGGCGTCGGCGAGTTGGAGATCACCGTCCAGCCCTCCGGAGCCTTCACGGTGAACTGGAAGGTCGCCTTCAGATCGGGCTGCTCGAAGGACGCGTAGACCCGCCGCGCGTCCGGCACCTCGAACTGGGTGTACAGATAGGCCTGCTGGTCCACCGGGTCGACGAAACGGTGCAGCCCCTCACCGGTGTTGGTGTAGGCGCAGTCCGCCACGACCCGCAATTCGTTGCGGCCGGCCCGCAGCCCCGCCAGCGCGATCCGCGAGTCCTTGAACACCGCGCCCGCGTCGAGCGCCTCTCCGTTGAGCCGCACCTCGTGCACGGCCGGCGCGACCAGGTCGATGAAGGTGTCCGCGCCCGCCTCGGCCGAGTCGAACCGCACCGTGGTCACGGACCGGAACGTGCCGTGGCCGCCGGCGTCCGCGTCTCCCCCCTCCTGCGCGCCGGAGAGGTCGAGATCGATCTCATACGCGTCCACGGTCAGCAGGCGCGCCCGCTGCTGCGCCTCGTCGCGGGTCAGATTCGTGCCAGGCACCCGTTCGTCTCCTTCGCATTGGTCATTGCATCGGAAGTTTCGGGCCATCCTTCCATGTGGGCGGGGGGTGCCGAGGGGGGAATCCGCGGTGGCACAGTGGTAGCTACATGGGTAGCATCGAGGTATGAAGATTAGTGTGAGCCTGCCTCAGGAGGACCTCGCCTTCGTTGACGAGTACGCGACGAGAACGGAGGCGGAGTCCCGGTCCGCCGTGATACACGCCGCCATCGAGCTGCTGCGTGCCGCGGAACTTGAATCGGAGTACACCGAGGCGTTCGAGGAGTGGGCCGCGAGCGAGGATGCGGCGCTCTGGGACCGGACGAGCGGGGATGGGCTCACCCATGAGGCGTGGTGACGTCCACATGATCGATCTGGAGCCGGCGCGAGGCAGTGAGGCCAACAAGGTCCGCCCGGCCGTGATCGTGTCCAACAACGGCGCCAATCAGTCGGTCGAGAGCAACCGTCGGGGGGTGGTCATGGTCGTTCCCCTGACGTCGAACACCTCGCGTGTCCTTACGTTCCAGGTGTTCCTCGGCGCCGAGGAGTGCCGTCTGCCCAAGGACTCCAAGGCCCAGTGCGAACAGGTCCGCGCCGTCACGCTGGAGCGCGTGCGCCAAAGGGTCGGTTCGGTGCCCAGGCAGCGGATGGTGGAGATCGACGTCGCTCTCCGGCGGCATCTGGCGCTCTGAACGGACCGCCGGGCACGCCGCCCGAAAAGCGCGGGTGCCCGTGCGGAGGCCGACTCCGTACGGGCACCCGGCAATGTGGTGCGAGCCGTGCGGCCCTCAGCCGCGCAGCTCGGCCGCGACCAGCTCCGCGATCTGGACGGCGTTCAGCGCCGCGCCCTTGCGGAGGTTGTCGTTGGAGACGAACAGCGACAGGCCGTTCTCCACGGTCTCGTCGGAGCGGATCCGGCCCACGAAGGACGCGTCCTGGCCGGCGGCCTGGAGCGGGGTGGGCACGTCGGAGAGGGTGACGCCGGGGGCGCCGGCCAGCAGCTCCTGGGCCCGGGCGGGGCTGATCGGACGCGCGAAACGGGCGTTGACCTGCAGCGAGTGGCCGGTGAAGACCGGGACGCGGACGCAGGTGCCGGACACCTTCAGGTCCGGGATCTCCAGGATCTTGCGGCTCTCGTTGCGGAGCTTTTGCTCCTCGTCGGTCTCGTTCAGCCCGTCGTCGACGATCGCGCCGGCCATCGGCAGCACGTTGAAGGCGATCGGGCGGACGTACTTGTCCGGCTCGGGGAACTCCACGGCCGAGCCGTCGTGCGTCAGCTTGGTGGCGTCCTGCTCGACGGCCTTGCGGACCTGGCCGTCCAGCTCCTCCACGCCGGCCAGACCGCTGCCGGAGACCGCCTGGTAGGTGGAGACGACCAGCGAGACCAGACCGGCCTCGTCGTGCAGCGGGCGCAGCACGGGCATCGCGGCCATGGTGGTGCAGTTCGGGTTGGCGATGATCCCCTTGGGGCGCTCGGTGATCGCCGAGGGGTTGACCTCGGAGACGACCAGCGGGACCTCGGGGTCACGGCGCCAGGCCGAGGAGTTGTCGATCACGACCGGGCCGGCGTTGGCGACCTTCTCCGCCAGCGCCTTGGAGGTGGCGCCGCCGGCCGAGAAGATCACGATGTCCAGCGCCGAGTAGTCGGCGGTCGAGGCGTCCTCGACCGTGATCTCGGTGTCCTGCCAGGGCAGCGTGCGTCCGGCGGACCGGGCCGAAGCGAACAGCCGCAGCTGCTCCACCGGGAAGTTCCGCTCGGCGAGGATGCCTCGCACCACGCCGCCGACCTGTCCGGTGGCTCCGACGATTCCGATCCTCATGGGACTCCTTCTTTCTGGCCTGGCTCGGGTGTCTGCTCGGAACACCTGCTCAGTAGTGCCTCCATCATGTGTGTGACACCCGTCGCCTTGTCCAATCCGTTCCGTTCCGTGGCGGGTCGGGAGGGTGTTCGGGGGCGGTGCGTGACGCACCTCTCACTGAAGGTTACGTCCGTGCGGGCCGGTACGCCGCGGGTACCCCGCGGGGTGAACATCCGGTGACCGCCGACGACACCTCCGGGCAGGGCTCCATGACCGGCCGGTGGCCGGCAGATCCCTGTGCGGTGATGGGTTCCCCGCGTTGCGGTGGCGTTCACGCACAGGTCATTCCCGGTGCCAACCATCCCAGGTGACAGGGCAGTTGTGCTGCCCGGCCGCCGTCGCGTTCGCACTCGGGGAGCCCGCGTATGTCCCGTATACGGTCCACCTTCGACCGCCGTTCGTTCCTCACCGCCACCGGGGCCGTCGGCGCCGCGACCGGACTGGGGCTCGCCTTCGGCGTCGGCCCGGACCGGCCGGCCCAGGCCGCCACCGTCACCAGCGGTCCGGCCCCGGCCGCGCCGGTGCCGGTCGACGCCCCCGCCGTCCCTCATGTGCCGTACACCAAGGGCACCACCCTCGGCGGTGTGGCCGCCCCGCGCGGCGGCAGCGGCTACCGCCGGCTCGGAGACGGCCCCGCCTGGAACCGGGTGGTCCGCGCCGACCTGGGCACCGCACACGGCGGGCGCGAGCGCCGGCGGACCGCCCTGGCGTCGTTCGTGCAGTTCACCGACCTGCACCTGGTCGATGTGCAGAGCCCGCTGCGCTACGAGTACCTGCGCGCGGAGACCGCCAGCGCCTGGCGGCCGCAGGAGGCGCTGTCCGTGGCCGGGGTGGTCTCGCTGATCGAGCGGGTCAACGCACTGCCCGGCGGGCCCGCCACCGGCGCCCCGCTGTCGTGCGTGATGACCACCGGCGACAACACCGACAACAACTCCAAGCTGGAGCTGGAGTGGTTCCTGACCGCGATGAGCGGCGGCCGGATCACCCCGAACTCCGGCGACCCGCGCCGCTACGAGGGCGTCCAGGACAGCGGGCTGAAGCTGTACTGGCAGCCGGACAGTGCGCTGCGCGACGCCGACAAGAAGCTGGGCTTCCCGCACCTGCACGGCTTCCTCCAGGCGGCGATCCGCACCGTGCACAGCCCCGGCCTGCGGCTGCCCTGGTACTCCACGGTCGGCAACCACGACTCGCTGCCCGGCGGCTGCTACGCCCCCGGCGACCCCTTCTGGACCGAGATCGCCACCGGCGGCCGCAAGCTGGAGACGCTGCCCGCCGCCGAGGCCGCGAAGGTCTGGAAGGCGGTCAAGGACGGCCTCGACCCCAAGGGGGCGGACTTCAAGCGCCTGCTGACCTCGCACAGCAAGCAGGCCAGGAGGGTCACCCCCGACGAGCGGCGCGCCCCCTTCACCCGGGCGGAATACCTGCGCGCCCACCTCGACCCGGCGCGCACCGGCCCCGGCCCGCACGGCCACGGCTACACCCAGGCGCATCTGGACGGCAACCGCCTCTACTACACCTTCAAGATCTCCGATGACGTCCTCGGGATCAGCCTGGACACCACCGACCCCGGCGGCCACTACACCGGCTCGATCGGCGACGGCCAGCTGCGCTGGCTGGAAGGGGTGCTGAAGAAGAACGAGAAGGGGGACAAGCTGCACGTCCTGGTCTTCAGCCACCACACCAGCAAGACCATGAACAACACCCGGCCCGACCCGGCCCACCCGCACGAGAAGCGGCACGGCGGTCCGGAGCTGGTCGAGGTGCTGGCCGCGCACCCGCACGTCGCCGGCTGGATCAACGGCCACAGCCACAAGAACGAGATCCTCGCGCACGGCGGCTTCTGGGAGATCTCCACCGCCTCGCACATCGACTTCCCGCAGCTGGCCCGGGTCATCGAACTGGTCGACAACCACGACGGCACCCTGTCGCTGTTCGCCACCCTGATCGAGTCGGCCGCCCCGCACCGCACGGACTTCACCGACCTCTCGCAGACCGGGCTGGCCGCGCTCTACCGCGAGCTGTCCTTCAACGCCCCCGAGGCCCGCTCCGACCTCGCCGGCACCTCCCGGGACCGCAACGTCGAACTGCTGCTCAAGCGACGCTGACGGCGCCCTAGCGCGGCAGGACCACCACATACGCCCCCTGCTCCCGGTCGCCGGCCGCCATCAGGGCCGTGCGGACCACCGCGGCCTGCTGGTCCGGCGCCTCGCGCAGGGTGCGGGGCAGACAGCGCACGACGGTGATGCCCAGCCGCTCCAGGTGCTCGCGCTTGTGGAAGAACGGGGAGGCCAGCGGGTCCTCCTCGGGGCGGGGCGCCCGGGTGTCGATCTCCAGGGCCACCCCGTACTCGGGCCAGAAGGCGTCCACGCCGCCCAGGTGCGGCCCACCGGGCAGCCGCAGATCGACGTTCCACAGCGGATCGGGCAGCCCCTGCGCCCGCACCATGGCGTACAGCCGCTGCTCGGCCAGCGCCCGGCCCTCGGCCAGCAGGGTGTCCACCGCGTCGACCACGTGCGGCCGGGTCAGCAGCCGGGCCCGGCTCAGCTCCCGCACCACCGCGGTCGCCTCGCAGTGGCCGCCGCGGACCGCCTCGGTCAGCAGCCGGCGCACGGTGGGGGCGTCGTTGAGCCCGCCGACCGCGTCGGCCAGCGCGCGCGGCACCGGCGCGGCCGGCATCCCGGTGATCTCCTGCGCCACGGGCAGCTCCACGGCCCGCAGGATCCGCGCGAAGCCGGACGAGCGCAGCCGCCGGCTGCGCGAGACCAGCACCTCGATGCGGTCCAGGGCGAGCAGCGCGGGCGCCTCGGTGAAGCCGTGCAGGGCCAGCGCCGCCAGGCCCGTGATCATCGCCTCGGGGGCGTCCTCGGACGCGGCGCCCTGCCGGGGCACGGTCGGCCCCCGGTGACTGGCGTACAGCAGCACCGCCTGGAGCCGTTCCTCGCTGGTGGGCGGCCCCGCGTGCAGCAGATAGACGCCGGGCAGCAGTTGCTTCCAGGAGCCGCCGGCGCGGCAGCGTTCGGCGGTCTCCGACGCGGCGACGCCGTGCTCGCGCAGCTGACGGGTGGTCATCACCCGGCAGTGGACGTCGGAGAGGTGGCGGAGGGGGAGGGGGGAGAGCGGGGTGTCGTGGTTCATGCGGGCCAGATTCCCGCGCCCGCTCCGCCCCCTAACCGCTGTTACACGCTCGTACCACAAACCGGACAACCCTGTACTAAAGTACGGGCGTTCGACTGCCGAAAGAAGCTGGTCGCCACGGGGGTTACGGCCTGTCCCCGGCCGCCGCGTCACAAGCCTGTGCCCGCAACGCACGGGCCAGATCGTCGCGCTTTTCCAGGACCAGCCGGCGCAGCGCGGGCGCCGCCTGCGCGTGCCCGGCCAGCCAGCGGTCCGCGGCGTCCAGGGTGGAGGACTCGACCAGCCAGTCCGGGAACAGCCCGCGCACCACGGACATCCCGATCTCGATGGACCGCTCCCGCCACACCCGCTCGATCGCCTCGAAGTAGCGCGGCGCGCAGGGGGCCAGCAACTCCCGCTGCCCCGGCTGCGCGAAGCCCGCGATGGTCGCCTCCACCAGCGCGTTCGACAGCGTGTCGGACTCCACGACCCGCTGCCACGCCTGCTCCTTGACCTCGGCCGAGGGGCGGGCCGCCAGGCAGCGCACCTGGTGGCGGCGGCCGGAGGCGGTGTCGTCGCGGGCCAGCTCCGCGTCGATCGCGGCCTCGTCCGCCAGGCCGTGCGCGGCCAGCGGGCCCAGCAGCGTCCAGCGCAGCTCCTGGTCCACGTCCAGGCCGTCGATCTTCGCGGTGCCGTCCAGCAGGCCCCGGAGCAGCTGGAGGTCGGCCGGGGTGCCGGCGACGGCGGCGAAGTGCCGGGCCCAGGTGAGCTGGTGGCCGCTGCCGGGCTCGGCCAGCCGCAGCTCGTGCAGCGCGCCCTCGGCCAGCTCCCGGGCGGCGCGCTCGCGGTGCTCGGGCGCGGTGTAGTGCTCCAGCGCCGCCTGCGCCTGGTCGTGCAGCGACTGCAGCACCCCGATGTCGGTCTCCCGGCCGGCGAACCGCCGCACCAGATCGAGGTAGTCGCGGGCCGGCATCAGCCCGTCGCGGGTCAGCCCCCACAGCGCCGCCCAGCACAGCGCCCGCGCCATCGGGTCAACCAGCTCGCCGAGCCGGGCCCGCAGGGTGGCCAGCGATCCCTCGTCGAAACGGACCTTGCAGTACGTCAGGTCCTCGTCGTTGACCAGGATCAGCTCCGGCCGCTCCAGGCCCGCCAGCTCCGGCACCGCCGTGCGCGGCCCGGAGACGTCGACCTCCGCGCGGGCGTAGCGCACCAGCGCCGAGCCCGCGCCCTGACGCCGGTAGAGGCCCACCGCGACCCGGTGCGGCCGCAGTTCGGGGTGCGAGTCGGCGGCCTCCTGCAGGACGCTCAGCTCGGTGATCCGGTCCTGGGCGTCGTACACGGCCTGCGGGGTCAGGGAGTTGACGCCCGCGGTCTCCAGCCAGGACCGCGACCACTGCGCCAGGTCCCGCCCGGAGGTCTCCTCCAGCACCGCCAGCAGGTCCGCGAGCCGGGTGTTGCCGTAGGCGTGCCGCTTGAAGTAGCGCCGGGCACCCTCCAGGAACGCCTCCTGCCCCACGTACGCCACCAGTTGCTTGAGCACGGCGGCGCCCTTGGCGTAGGTGATGCCGTCGAAGTTGAGCTTGGCGTCCTCCAGGTCACGGATGTCGGCGGTGACCGGGTGGGTGGAGGGCAGCTGGTCGGCGCGGTAGGCCCAGGACTTGCGCCGGTTGGCGAAGGTGATCCAGCCGTCGGTGAAGCGGGTGGCCTCCACCAGAGCGAAGGAGCCCATGAAGTCCGCGTAGGACTCCTTCAGCCACAGGTCGTCCCACCACTGCATGGTGACCAGGTCGCCGAACCACATGTGCGCCATCTCGTGCAGGATGACGTTGGCCCGCCGCTCGTAGGCCGCCTCGGTCACCTTCCCGCGGAAAATGAACTCCTCGCGGAAGGTGACACAGCCCGGGTTCTCCATCGCGCCGAGGTTGTACTCCGGGACGAACGCCTGGTCGTACTTCCCGAAGGGGTAGGGGAAGTCGAAGTGGTCGTGGAAGAAGTCCAGGCCCTGCTTGGTGACGGCGAAGACGTCGTCCGCGTCGAAGTGCTTCGCCAGCCCCTTGCGGCACAGAGCGCCCAGCGGGATCTCCAGCGTGCTGCCGTCCTCGAAGGTGCGGCGGTGGCTGTCGGAGACGTAGTGGTACGGGCCGGCGACCACGGCCGTGATGTACGTGGAGATCGGCCGGGTGGTCGCGAAGCGGTGCCGGCCGCCCTCGGCCGCGCCCTCCCGCGCGCCGTTGCTGAGCACCACCCAGCCCTCGGGGGCGGTCACCTCGAAGGTGAACGGGGCCTTCAGATCGGGCTGTTCGAAGTTGGCGAAGACCCGGCGGGAATCGGCGGGTTCGTACTGCGTGTAGAGGTAGACCTCGCCGTCCTCGGGGTCCACGAAGCGGTGCAGCCCCTCACCGGTGCGGCTGTAGGCGCACCGCGCGTCCACGACGAGGGTGTTCTCGGCGGCCAGATCGTCCAGCGCGATCCGGGTGCCGTCGAAGACCACCGCGGGGTCCAGGTCCCGGCCGTTGAGGGTCACGGTGGTGACCGACGGTGCCAGCAGGTCCGCGAAGGTGGCGGCGCCGGGCTCGGCGCAGCGGAAGCGGATGGTCGTGCGGGAGCGGAAGGTGTCCGCCTCCGCACCCTGCGCGACCGCCGAGCGGAGGTCCAGTGCCACGTCGTAGGCCTCGACGCTCAGCAGCCGGCCGCGCGCGCCCGCCTCGTCCCGGGACAGATTCTCACCTGGCACGCCGTGACTCCTTCGTCTCGAATATCGAACACGGGGAATCATGGCACGCCCGCTGTCGGTTGAACCTTCCACGGAACAGCGCCGCTGACCGGCACCGCCCTTTGGAGGAGACCCCCGTGTCCGAGACCGCGAAGACACCCGCAGACTTCTGGTTCGATCCGCTGTGCCCGTGGGCGTGGATGACCTCCCGGTGGATGCTGGAGGTGGAGAAGGTCCGCCCGGTCGAGGTGCGGTGGCACGTGATGAGCCTGGCGGTGCTCAACGAGGACAAGCTGGACGAGCTCCCGGAGAACTACCGCGAGCTGTTGGCGACCGCCTGGGGCCCGGTGCGGGTGTGCATCGCCGCCGAGCAGCAGCACGGCAGCGAGGTGCTCGGCCCGCTCTACACCGCCCTCGGCACCCGCTTCCACAACCGGGGCCAGGAGCGCACCCGCGAGACGCTCGTCGAGGCCCTGCGGGAGGCCGGCCTGCCCGCCGAACTCGCCGACGCCGCGGACTCCGACGCCTACGACGCACAGCTGCGCGTCTCCCACAAGGAGGGCATCGACCTGGTCGGCCAGGAGGTCGGCACCCCGGTCATCGCCGTGCCGGGCCACGACGGGGAGCGGATCGCCTTCTTCGGCCCGGTCGTCACCCCCGCCCCCAAGGGCGAGGAGGCCGCCCGGCTGTGGGACGGCACGCTGATGGTCGCCTCGATCCCCGGCTTCTACGAGATCAAGCGGACGCGGACCCAGGGGCCGATTTTCGACTGACGCCCGCGCCGCGGCACCCATGGGAGCGCCCCCGTACGTATCGGACGTACGGGGGCGCTCCGTCATTCCGCCTGCCAGGTGAAGGGTGAGAAGACGATCACGAGGCAGGACGACCGGTGCCGGGTGTCACGGCGTCACGGGGCGAGCAGCAGGCTGTGCGCGCGCTGCTTGGCGGACGCGTACCGCTTGGCGACGTCCTGCCAGTTCACGACCTGCCACATGGCCTCGATGAAGTCGACCTTCTGGTTCTTGTACTGGAGGTAGAAGGCGTGCTCCCAGGCGTCGAAGACCAGGATCGGGACGGAGCCCTGCCCGACGTTGCCCTGGTGGTCGTAGATCTGCTCGACGACCAGGCGGCCGGAGACCGGCTCGTAGGCCAGGACGCCCCAGCCGGAGCCCTGGGTGGTGGCCGCGGCCTTGGTCAGCTGGGCCTTGAAGCCGGCGTACGAGCCGAAGCTCTCGGCGATCGCGTCGGCCAGCTCGCCCACGCCGTCCTTCTCGTGCGGCTCGCCGCCGCCGTCACCGGACATGTTGTGCCAGTAGATGCTGTGGAGGATGTGGCCGGAGAGGTGGAACGCGAGGTTCTTCTCCAGACCGTTGATGCCGCCCCACGCTTCCTTGTCACGGGCCTCGGCGAGCTGCTCCAGGGTGTCGTTGGCGCCCTTCACGTAGGCCGCGTGGTGCTTGTCGTGGTGCAGCTCGATGATCTCGGGGCTGATGACCGGCGCCAGCGCCGCGTAGTCGTACGGAAGTTCAGGAAGTGTGTAGGTGGCCATTCCGGTCCCGCCTCCAAGCTGCGTACATGCAGTAGTTGCAAACAATGTGCAACAGCACGCTATCAGCAGGAGTGATCACCGGCCGGTGACGGGACCGTCCCTGGTCCCAAAGACGGAGGCGGGGCGGGACCTCGGAAGGAGGTCCCGCCCCGCCTCGGGGAACACGCGAAGCGCTACGGCTTCGTCAGGTCCGTGCCCCGGCCCAGCGCCCGCTGCCGGGCCAGGCCCACGATCGTCAGCACGAGCCCGAAGCCACCGGTGAACAGCAGCTGGATCCGCTGGCTCTCGTCGCGCAGCATCAGCAGCAGCACCGCCGCGATACCCGCCAGCGCCACCCAGGTCAGCACCGGGAAGGCCCACATCTTCACCACGAGCTTCTCCGGCGCCTCACGCTCCAGCAGCCGCCGCATCCGCAGCTGGGCGGCGGCGATGAAGCCCCACACCACCAGGACGGCCGCGCCGACCATGTTCAGCAGCCACTGGAAGACCGTGTCGGGCCACAGGATGCTCAGCAGCACCGCGACGAAGCCGAACGCGGAGCACATCAGCACCGCCCGGCGCGGTACCCCGCCGCTGACCTTCGCCAGGAACGCCGGGCCCTGGCCGCGGGCGGTCAGCGAGAACGCCATCCGCGACGAGCCGTAGAGGTTGGCGTTCATCGCGGACAGCAGGGCCACCAGGATGACCACGTTCATGATCTGGCCGGCCGCCGGGATCTTCAGGTAGTCCAGCACCGCGACGTAGGGGCCGGCCTTGGCGATCGAGGAGTCGTTCCAGGGGATGACGGTGACGATGACGGCCATCGAGCCCACGTAGAACAGGGCGATCCGCCACATCGCGGTGCGCACCGCACTGGCCACCCCGCGCACCGGGTCCTTGGACTCGGCGGCCGCGATGGTCACCGTCTCCAGGCCGCCGTAGGCGAACACCGAGGCCAGCAGGCCGACCATCAGGCCGTCCACGCCCTTGGGCAGGAAGCCGCCGTCGCCGGTGAGATGCGCGGTGCCCGGCGCCTGGGTGCCGGGCAGCACGCCGAAGATGGCCAGCAGGCCCAGCACCAGGAAGATGCCGATCGCCGCGACCTTCAGGGCGGCGAACCAGAACTCGAACTCACCGAAGTTGCTGACCGCGGCCAGATTCGTACCGGTGAAGATCACCATGAACAGCAGGACCCACATCCACGGCTCGGTGCCGGGGAACCACTGGATCATGACGTCCGCGGCGCCCAGCGCCTCGGCGGCCACCGCCACGCACAGCAGCGCGGTGAACATCCAGCCCACCGTGAAGCCGGCCCAGGAGCCTATGGAGCGCTCGGCGTGCACGGAGAAGGAGCCGGAGGCCGGATTGGCCGCCGACATCTCCCCGAGCATCCGCATGATCAGCATGACCAGGGCGCCGGAGACGGCATAGGCCAGCACGATCGAGGGGCCGGCCGCCGCGATGCCCTCCCGCGAGCCGACGAACAGGCCCGCGCCGATCACCCCGCCCAGGGCGATCATCGAGAGGTGGCGCTGCTTGAGGCCGTTGGACAGCGTGGAACCGCTGTCGGGCCCGGCGCCCTGAACCGCGTCGGCCTGCTCGCGCGCGGCGGACGAGGGTGTCCGATTCATGTGGTACCTGTCCCAGTAGTGAGAGCGGAGCACGGTGATGTGCGTTCTCCCGGGGCCGCGAGTGGTGCGACGGTGCTGCCGGGCCCCCTGGACCCCGGTGGGCGGCAGGTCGCATGGGCCTGCCGACGGCACGACTCCGGGATCCTCGGCGAAAGCGGGCTCAGTTTCGGTGCCGGTGTCCGCTGAGGGCAACAGTTGTGCAGCGAATGTTCGCTATTCAGACGTGATCGTGACCTTGTGTGCCCGAATAGGTATCCATTGCCACACGGTGTGACCCCCGTCGCAGACGGTCAGCGACGCGCGCGGCGCTCCCGCAGCTCCCGCAGGCCCGCGACGAGCAGCACCGCGCCGGTCGCCCCGGCCGACCACAGCAACTGCGGCCTGGCCGTGTCATCGGTCAGCATCAGGACCAGCACGGCGCCCATGGCCGCCAGCGCCGCCCAGGTCAGATAGGGGAAGGCCCACATCCGCAGGACAAGCTTCCCGGGCGCCTCGCGTGCGAGGCGCGGACGCAGCCGCAGCTGGGAGACCGCGATCAGGCCCCAGACGAACAGCAGCACCGCGCCGACCGCGTTGAGCATGTAGAGGAAGACCGAATCCGGCCATTCCAGATTCAGCAGCACCGAGACGAAGCCGAAGGCCACCGAGGCGAGCACCGCCCGGCGCGGCACCCCTCCTTGCGACACCTTCAGCAGCGCGCGCGGCGCCTCGCCCCGTTCGGCCAGCGAGAACACCATCCGCGAGGAGCCGTAGAGGTTGGCGTTCAGCGCGGAGAGCAGCGCCACGAACACCACGATGTTCATGATCTGGCCGGCCCCCGGCACCCCGATGCTGTCCAGCACCGCCACGTACGGGCTCTTGCCCGGCTGCATCGACGACCACGGCAGCAGGGTCACGATGACCACCATCGAGCCGACGTAGAAGAAGAGGATGCGCCACACCGCGCTGCGCACCGCCCGGCCCACCGCCCGTGCCGGGTCGTCCGACTCGGCCGCGGCGATGGTGACGACCTCCAGGCCGCCGAAGGCGAACACCACCGCCAGGACCCCGGAGACCACCCCGCCCCAGCCGTGCGGCAGCAGACCGCCGTGCCCGGTGAGGTTGCTCAGCCCGGTCGGTTCGGTGTCCGGCAGCACCCCGAAGACCGCCAGCACGCTCAGCCCGAGGAACAGCACGATCGCGGTGACCTTCAGGGTGGCGAACCAGAACTCGAACTCCCCGAAGTTCTTCACCGCGGACAGATTGGCGACGGTGAAGACGACCATGAAGAGCAGCACCCAGCCCCACTGCGGCACCGCCGGCACCCAGCCGTGGGCGATCTGCGCCGCACCGGTGGCCTCCACCGCGAGCACCACCACCAGCAGGAACCAGTACAGCCAGCCGACGCTGAAGCCGGCCCAGCGCCCCAGCGCCCGCTCCGCGTGCACGGAGAACGCGCCGGAGGCCGGCATCGCCGCCGACATCTCGCCGAGCATCCGCATGACCAGCATCGCCAGCGCACCGGCGATCAGATACGACAGCACGATCCCCGGCCCGGCCACCGCGATCCCGGCGCCGGAGCCCACGAACAGACCGGCGCCGATCACGCCGCCCAGGCCCAGCATCGTCAGATGGCGCTGTTTGAGGCCCGCGGACAGCGGCTCCTGCGCGCCGGCGACGGCACCGGAAGAGCCGGAAGAGGCGACACCGGGGGAGGTCCCGCCGGTGCGGGTCGGTACGTCGTGCATGGCTCGCGCTCTCGCAAGGGCCGGCGGCGGGGCCGCCGGCGGGTTTGGGGGATCTCCACAGCTCGCCGTGGAGCGGCCCCAGTGTCGCCGCAGGTCGCGCGCTACCACAAAACCGGCCCCGTAGCGCGACGGCGGCCGTGATGAGCATCACGTGACCTGCGAAGACGCCATACGACTCAACAGGGCCGGGCAGGGCGGCGGTTGATCGGAACTCTCCAAGTCGGCCGGTAGGGCTTTGTCGTCGCCACACGATGATCGGCGGGGGTCCGCTGGATTAACGTCATCGCGTCCGTCCCTTCCTTCTCACCCCGCGAGGTCCCGATGAGCACAGCCGCCCTCACCTCTCCCGGAGCAGTCCTCGCCGACCTGCTGCCGGCCGCCTCCGCCTCCCGTGCCCGCGTCCGGGACGCGGCGCTGGTGCTCGGCGGCGCCGCGCTCACCGGCATCGCGGCCCAGATCGCGGTCCCCGTCCCGGGCTCCCCGGTGCCGGTCACCGGCCAGACCTTCGCCGCCCTCCTGGTCGGCGCCTCGCTCGGCACCCGGCGCGGGCTGCTGTCGCTGGCGCTGTACGCCCTGGCGGGGATGGCGGGCGTGCCGTGGTTCGCCGGGGGTGCCTCGGGCGCCGGCGGGGCCACCTTCGGCTACGTCCTGGGCATGCTGCTCGCGGCCGGTCTGGTGGGCGCGCTGGCCCGCCGCGGCGGCGACCGCGGGGTGCTGCGCACCGCCGCCACCATGGCCGCCGGCACGGCCGTGATCTACGCCGTCGGCGTGCCCTTCCTCGCGCTGAGCACCGGTATGCCGTTCGGACAGGCCGTCGCGGTGGGGCTGGTCCCGTTCCTGATCGGTGACGCGCTCAAGGCCGCGCTGGCGATGGGCGCGCTGCCCGCGGCCTGGAAGCTGGCCGGCCGCCGCGGCTGAGTCCGCCGACGGCAAGCGCGAACGGGCCGGGCCCCGCACTCACCACCCGGTGACTGCGGGGCCCGGCCCGTTCGCGCGCCGTTCCCGTTACCCCTGGGGTCCGGCGGCGCCGGTGACCTGCGTGGCCTGCCGCGCCCGCCGCCGGTGCAGCAGCAGCCCGACCGTCAGCACGACCACGGCGGCGGCCACCGACAGCACCATCTGCACCCGCCCGTCCGGGTCGTAGAACATGTAGCCCACGACGAACACGATCATCCCGATCGTCGCGTAGGTCAGCCACGGGTACAGCCACATCCGCACCGTCAGCCGCTCCGGGCTCTCGCGCTCGATGATCCGGCGCATCCGCAGCTGCGAGAAGCAGATGACCAGCCACACGAACAGCGCCACCGCGCCGGACGAGTTCAGCAGGAACTGGAAGACGGTGTCCTTCGCGGTGTAGCTGAAGATCGTCGCGATGAAGCCGAAGGCGACCGACGCGTAGATGGCGACCGCCGGCACCCCGCCCTTGTTGACGGTGGCGAAGGACTTCGGCGCGTCACCGCGCTCGCCGAGCGAGAACGCCATCCGGGAGGCGGTGTAGAGCCCGGAGTTCAGACAGGACAGCACCGCGGTCAGCACCACGACGTCCATCACGGTGCCCGCGTAGGGAATGTCCAGCGACGTCAGCACGGCCACGTACGGGCTGTGCGCCACGGCCTTGGAGTCCCACGGCAGCAGGGTCACGATCACGCCGATCGAGCCGAGGTAGAACAGCCCGATCCGCCAGATGACGCTGTTGACGGCCTTGCGGACGGCCTGCACCGGGTTCGGCGCCTCGCTCGCCGCCAGCGTGACGATCTCGCTGCCCATGAAGGAGAAGACCACCAGCAGCATGCCGGAGAGGATCGCCCCGGGACCGTGCGGCAGGAAGCCGCCGTGTCCGGTCAGGTTCGCCAGGCCGACCGGGTCGCCGCCCGGCGGCAGCCCGAATATCGCCAGCGCGCCGACCACGATGAAGACCACGATCGCGACGACCTTGATGCCGGCGAACCAGAACTCGAACTCACCGAACGAACCCACCGAAACGAGGTTCGTACCGGTCAGCACGATCATCACCAGCAGCGCCCAGGCCCACTGCGGGACGGCGGGCACCCAGCCGGTGAGGATCGAGGCGGCCGCGGTCGCCTCGACGGCCAGCACGACCGACCAGAAGAACCAGTAAAGCCAGCCGATGGTGAAGCCGGCCCAGCGCCCCAGCGCCCGGTCGGCGTAGGAGGAGAAGGAGCCGGACGTGGGGGAGGCGGCGGCCATCTCGCCCAGCATCCGCATCACCAGCACGACCAGCAGGCCGGTCAGCGCGTAGGAGAGGAGGATGCCCGGGCCGGCGGCCGCGATACCGGCACCCGAACCGACGAACAGCCCGGCGCCGATCACCCCGCCGATGGCGATCATCGACAGATGGCGGTTCTTGAGTCCTGCCTGCAGCCCGTCCGGCGACTGCCCACCGGTTCCGCTGCCGGGATCGCCGGCCGGGGGGACCGCTGTGGTGGTGGGAGTGCCCCCTGCTCCTGCGGAGCGTGGGGGAGGGTGCGCGCCCATGAGCACCGTCCTTCGTGGTTCGCGGAATGGAACCCCCGCATTAGATCTTCGTTCACCGTGGATTGGAAGGCCTGAAGTCTGATTGTTGTGTGAAACCCTGGGCCCCTGCGCGATGCGCTTGCGTACGGAAGGCGGGGGAGGTACTTCGTACGCCCGGACCCGGGAAGACCCGGCGGCGCCTACCCGGCGCCTCTCGTGTCACACTCATCGCATGCGCGTGTACCTCGGCTCCGACCATGCAGGTTTCGACCTCAAGAACCACCTCGTCGAGTGGCTCAAGGCCCAGGGCCACGAGCCCGTCGACTGCGGCCCCCACGTCTACGACGCCCAGGACGACTACCCGCCGTTCTGCCTGCGTGCCGCGGAGCGGACCGCCGCCGACCCGGACGCCCTCGGCATCGTGATCGGCGGCTCCGGCAACGGCGAGCAGATCGCCGCCAACAAGGTCAAGGGCGTACGGGCCGCGCTGGCCTGGAGCGAGGAGACCGCCAAGCTCGGCCGCGAGCACAACAACGCCAACGTGATCTCCGTCGGCGGCCGGATGCACTCCGAGGAGGAGGCGACCCGGTTCATCGAGGTCTTCCTGGCCACGCCCTACTCGGGTGAGGAACGGCACACCCGCCGCATCGAGATGCTCTCCGCCTACGAGACCACCGGCGAACTGCCCGCGATCCCCGCCCACCACCCGCAGGGCTGACCCCCGCTCGTCCCGCCGCCCGTCCGCCCCGGCCGCCGGGGCGGGCGGGCGCGCCCACTGGAGGAACGCCCGTGCCCGAGGGGCATACGATCCACCGCCTCGCCCTGGACCACCGCTCCCGCTTCGAGGGCGAAGCCGTCCGGGCGAGCAGCCCGCAGGGGAAGTTCGCCGCCGGTGCCGCCCTCGTCGACGGCCGGGTCATGACCTGCGCCGAGGCGCACGGCAAGCACCTCTTCCTCGGCTTCGGCCCGTCCGCCCACTGGATCCACATCCACCTCGGCCTCTTCGGCAAGCTCGGCTTCGGCACCGCGCCCGCCCCGCCGCCCACGGACACCGTCCGGCTGCGCCTGGCCACCGCCCGGCACCACGCGGACCTGCGCGGACCCACCACCTGCGCACTGATCACCGAGGACGAGAAGCAGGCGATACACGACCGGCTGGGCCCCGACCCGCTGCGCCCCGGCGACGACGGCTCCCGTGCCTGGCGACGGATCTCCCGCAGCCGTACGACCATCGCGGCGCTGCTGCTCGACCAGAAGATCGTCGCTGGCGTCGGCAACGTCTACCGTGCCGAGGTCCTCTTCCGCCACGGCATCGACCCCTACCGCCCCGGCCGTGACCTCACCCGCGGCGAATGGGACGCCCTCTGGGACGACTTGGTGTTCCTGATGGCCGAGGGCGTCCGGCACAACCGGATCGACACCGTCCGCCCGGAGCACCTGCCGGAGGCCATGGGCCGCCCACCGCGGGTCGACGACCACGGCGGCGAGGTCTACGTCTACCGCCGCGCCCGGCAGGGCTGCCACGTCTGCGGCAGCGAGATCCGTACCGCCGGCCTCGCCGCCCGCAACCTCTTCTGGTGCCCGGGCTGCCAGCCGTCCACCGGCGGCTGACGCCTCCCGGGGACCGGCTCCCGCTCAGAACGAGTGCGGCAGCCAGGGCGCCAGGTCGGAGCCGAACGCCGTCGACGCCGCCGCCAGCGCTCCGGGCCGCAGCTCCCGCACCCGGCCCGCCGCCGCCAGCGCCGCGGGCGTGAACCCGCCCAGATACGCCGAGCCCAGCTCCCGTACGGACAGCGCGAGTTCGGCCGGGTCCCGGGTCCGTGCGCAGGTCGCGCCGGTCGCGTCGCCGGTCAGCCGCCAGCGCCCCTCGTTCCAGGGGCAGAACGGGTCGGCGACCTGCAACACCACGTCCACCGGCGTGCGGTACGTCCGCGCCGCCAGCGCCGCGCCCACCTCCACCGGGCGGACGAACAGCGACTCCCGCAGCTCCATCGCGCACCGCCGCATGTCCGCGACGAGCAGCGGCAGCGCGTCGTCCACCGGGCGGCTGCGCACCGAGACCGACGTCGTCAGGTCGATCCCGAACAGAAAGCGCCACAGCGCCGCGTACACCACCGGGTCCGGCGCGTCGAGATGCCGCACCTGCACCACCCCCGACGGCCCGCCCCGGTCCCAGTCCGGCTCGACCGCGTAGCGCGCATAGCCCCGCACCTCGCCGTCCACCTCGGCCACCACGCACTGCAAGGCCCCGGCGCCTTCCCGGCGGTCGGGCGCGTCCAGCACGGCCATCCGCTCCCAGCCGGGCAGCCGGGCGAGCATCCCGGGGCGGGTCGGCACCAGCCGGGCGTAGACCCGCTCGCAGTTGGCGAGCGCGGCCACCGGGTCCACCAGCCGCAGCCGTACCTCGTCCATGCCGGGAAGTTCGGGGGCGGCCAGCCGCGCGGTGTCCACGGTCAGCCGCATGTCCAGGGCCGCCGCCCCGTAGCCGAACCGGCCGTAGATCGCCGGCTCCGAGGCGACCAGCACCGCCAGCGCCTCCCCGCGCTCGCGGACGTCCGCGAGCTGGTGGCGCATCATCGACCGCAGCAGCCCGCGCCGGCGGTGCGTGGGCTGCACGCTGACCATCGTGACCCCGGCCGCCGGCACCCCGGACCCGCCGGGCACGGTGAGCCGGAACGACAGCGCCCCCGCCGTGGCGACGCACTCACCGCCGTCCCAGACGCCGAGGGACCGTTCGATCTCGGTGCACTCCCGCCGGATCGCCCGCGTCTCGCCGGTCGTCGGCGGTCCGCCGAACGCCCGATCGAGCTTGTCGGACCAGTCGTCCCACTCGACGTCCTTCAGCACCCGCAATTCCGTCGCCATGGCCCCTCTCTAGCAGCCCGGCCGACGGCCGCGCGACCGGATTTCGAACGGCGTTTCCCGGCAATTGGCCGTGCCGTCGTGCGGCGAATCGACGCGCCGCCGAACGGGTGGATAGGGTCCGAGAGCAATGACACATGGCCAGGGCACGGACACCCTGACGGCCCGGATGCACAAAGGTCTGCACCGGGCCCGCATCGGCGTGCGCAAGGCCGGGGTCGACTACTTCCGTGGTGAGGGCTCCGACCGGTTCGCACTGGCCGTCCTGCTCCTGGCCATACCCGCCATCGCCGCGGGCACGCTCCACTTCCCCGAGTGGCTCGCCCCGACGGCCCTGGTCCTGCCGGTCATCGCCGGCGGACTGCTGCTGCGCCCGGCCAACCTCCTCGTGCTGTACGGCGCCTCGGCGACCGCGCTGGTCGTGGAGTCCGCGCTGTTCGGCCCGTACGACGAAGGACCGGACCGGATCACTCCGGGCACCGTGCTGGTGGTCGCCGCGGTCGGGTTCTTCGGGCTGCTGATCGCCCAGTTCCGCAGCCGGGTCGGGGTGCCCTGGCGGCGCGGCGGCACCATGCTCTTCGACCTGCGCGAGCGGATCCGCGTGCAGAGCCAGCTGCCCACGCTGCCACAGGGCTGGCACCACGAGATGGCGCTGCGCCCGGCCGGCGGGCAGTCCTTCTCCGGCGACTTCGTGGTGGCCTCGCGCACCCACGGCGGCACCATCCTCGAAGTGGTGCTGACCGACGTCTCCGGCAAGGGCATGGACGCGGCCTCCCGCGCACTGCTGCTCTCCGGCGCCTTCGGCGGCCTGCTGGGCTCCCTGCCGCCGCACGGCTTCCTGCCCGCCGCCAACGGCTACCTCCTGCGCCAGGACTGGGACGAGGGGTTCGCGACCTCCATCCATCTCGTCCTCGACCTGGAGTCCGGCGACTACGAGCTGTTCTCCGCCGGACATCTGCCCGCGCTCCAGCTCAGTGCCGGCAGCGGCCGCTGGGAGGAGAAGTCGGGGGAGGGCCCGCTGCTCGGTGTCTACGACGGCGCCCAGTTCGACCCGGTCAAGGGGACGCTGCGGACGGGCGATGTGCTGATGCTGTTCACCGACGGCCTGGTCGAGGCCGCCGACCGCGATATCGCCGAGGGCATCGACCGGCTGACCGGCGAGGCCGACCGCTATGTCGCCGGCGGCTTCGCCGGCGCGGCCTGGCATCTGATCGAGGCCGTCGCCAAGGACGTCAACGACGACCGGGCGCTGCTGCTGATCTGCCGGGACGCCTGACCCGGACGGCACCCCTCCGGCATCCCGGCCCGTGCCCAGGGCTTCGCCGGGCCGGGACGCACACTCAGGCGCTGACGCGGGCCCGCGCCGAATCCGCCGGGTCCTTGCGGAACGCCCAGGCCATCGTCGGCTCCATCGCGAAGCGGAACAGCTTGCGGACCGGCGGGGTGCACAGGGCCGTCACGATGCCCGCCGCGATCAGCGTGACCGCGATCTCGCCGAGCGGGGTGTGCAGCCAGGCGTAGTCGTCGAACCAGCCCCAGAACCGCGAGCCCTTGGCCAGGAAGCCGTGCAGCAGATAGCCGTACAGCGTCCCCGCGCCCAGCACCGTGAACCAGGTGTGCCGCGTCGGCACCCAGGAGAAGAAGCAGGCGACCAGCACGACCGAGCAGCCGAAGAGCGCCAGCGTCATCACGGCACCGATCCACCAGGTGGTGCCCAACTCCTGGGCGCTGTCGCGGTGGTAGAACCACGCCGACGTCATCCGGGGCGCCGCCCAGTAGGCCATCACCAGCGCACACGCGAAGATCGGCACCGAGGCGATCCGCACCGCCCGCCGCTGCACCCACCGGAAGTGCTCCGCCCGCAGCGACAGCCCCAGGACGAAGAACGGCAGGAACTGCAGCACCCGCTGGAGGTCCAGGTCGTCACCGATGTCGGGGGAGACGGACGCGAGCACGGCGACGGCCACCGCGAGCGGGATCGGCCAGCGCACGATCTGCCACAGCGGGGTGGTCAGCCGCCAGATGAACAGGGCCACCAGGAACCACGTCAGGAACCACGGGTCGAGCAGGCTGATGGGCTGCCCCGGGTCGTTGTCCGCCCAGCGCTTGAAGAGGGCGTAGGCGGTCTCGAAGAGGACATACGGGACGGCGACGCCGGTCACCAGCCGCTGCAACCGGTCCTTGCGCATGTCGAAGCTGCGGGAGAAGTAACCCGAAATGATGATGAAGGCCGGCATGTGGAACGTGTAGACGGTCATGTAGAGCGCCTCGGCGGCGCGGCTGCCGTCGGTCAGTGGTTCCCAGGAGTGGCCCATCGCCACCAGCACGATGGCCAGGTACTTCGCGTTGTCGAAGAACGGATTGCGGCCACCGGTCTTCGGGGCGGGCGGCTCGGCCCCCTCCGGCCCGTCGGACGGCCCCGCCGTCGCCTCCGTCCGGTCGGAGTCCGCCGCTACCCGGGCAGGGGGGAGTACGCGTCGGGGTGTCGGGGCAGCGGAAAACATTGGAGGCACGATAGCGGTGGCCGGTGAATGCGTAAAACCGCGGCCGACGCATTTTTTATTTCCCCTGGTACGGCCGCCGATGAGGCACGGATAAACCCGCGAGCGCCGGGTAGACGCCTGTCAGCGCCTGCCCGACTCGTCCCCTATCATCCCCTCAAATCACCACGTATCCCCCGCAAACGACTCCACGGTAATGTCCCACTCCTTACTCTTATGTCCGAATGCTAATAGGCCCTTACGGCGTCGGGTAAAGCAGTGACGGACGCCACGAATTCATATTTCCGCGCATCTGCCGGGAAGGGGATCAGGGGCGCCGGGGAAAGATCACGGCGATTTGCCGAGGGGGCGTCAGGCGCGGAAGAATTCCCGGCCCGGCCGGCCTCTCGCGGGCCCGCCACCGGCTCGTCGCCACCCGCGCGCCGCCCGGCCGTACCTCCCGCCGCGTCCGGCAGAGCCACCGGCGTCGGGAATCGGGCAAAGCGTTGGCCGATGATTCGTCACCGGTCTGCGGTGGGCATGGAGTTGGTGGCACGATGGGTGCAGGGGGGTGTGCGCGGCATGCTCCCGGGCCGGTGAGGCGTTCCGACCGAGGGTGTGATCAGTTGTGGCTCTTTCGCTGTCTGTGGTGCTGCTGTTGGGGATCATCCTGATCGTGCTGATCAGAGGGAAATCCATCAAGGCGGGGCCGGCGCTCGTCGCCATACTGTTCGGCTTCTTCCTCGCCTCCACGGGCATGGCGCCGTCCATCAACCGGTTCCTCAACTCCCTGGCGGACACCATCAACCACATCACCTTCTAGGTGAACCGCCGGCCCCTGCCGGGCCCCGCATGCGGGATCAGCCGTGCGAGAGCTCCTCGCCACCGGTCCGCGCCGCAGCATCGCGTACGGCTTCCGCACTGCGACCCACCAGCGCCGTACCGTCGTCCGCCGTGATGATCGGGCGCTGGATCAGCCGGGGGTGCGCCGCCAGTGCCGCGATCCAGCGCTCCCGCGCCGCGTCGGTGCGCTCCCACTCCGCGAGCCCCAGCTCCGCGGCCTCGGCCTCCTGGGTGCGGGTGATGTCCCAGGGCTCCAGGTCCAGCCTCCGCAGCACGGCGCGCAGTTCCTCGGCGGCCGGCGGGTCCTCCAGGTACGTGCGCACGGTGTACCGGGCGCCCTCCTCGTCGAGGATCTCCACGGCGGAACGGCACTTGGAGCACGCGGGATTGAGCCAGATCTCCATGGCGCCAGCTTAAGGACCCCCGCCCCCGGTGCGAAGAGGGCGTCCGGCGCTCGCGGCACCGCCCCGGACAGCAGAAAACCCCAGGCCGGAAGGCCTGGGGTTTCTCATCGGAGCGGGCGACGGGAATCGAACCCGCGTAGCTAGTTTGGAAGACTAGGGCTCTACCATTGAGCTACGCCCGCGAGCGCCGACCGGTCGCAGGACCGCGGCACGCAGTGCATCCTAGCGGGTCGCGGGGGTGCGCCGCACATCCCTTCCCGCGGACGGTGCGCCCGGCGCCGCCGGTACCCGCACGCCACCCTCCGCACGCCCCGATAACGTGCGGCCGCACGGCCTGCGGCCATGTACCCTACGTGTCGCACCGACGGGGTGTGGCGCAGCTTGGTAGCGCGTCCGCTTTGGGAGCGGAAGGTCGTCGGTTCGAATCCGGCCACCCCGACCAGCAGCAGGTCGGCCCGACGGTTCGCGTCGGGCACAGCTGCCACCCACCTTGGAGAAGCCGCGGGATCGGCGGCCGTTCAAGATCACATTGTGGGCGTCATCCTCCTTGCGGTTACTATGCAAACTGCGTGTCCGTGTGTCTGTGTACCGGGCGCGGTCGGCCGGACCCGGATAAGCCGGGCACAGGCAGATCTCACGCAGAACCCCAGAAGTCAGCCCCAAGGAGACCGAACCGTGAAGAGCGCCGTGGAGACCCTGAACCCGACTCGGGTTCGGCTCACTGTCGAGGTGCCCTTCGAGGAGCTCAAGCCCAGCCTCGACGCGGCGTACAAGAAGATCAACCAGCAGGTCACGGTGAAGGGCTTCCGCCAGGGCAAGATCCCGGCCCGCGTCATCGACCAGCGGTTCGGTCGCGGCGCCGTGCTCGAAGAGGCCGTCAACGACGCGCTCCCGAAGTTCTACACCGAAGCGGTCAACGAGGGTGAGCTCAACGTCCTCGGTCAGCCCGAGGTCGACATCACCGAGCTGAAGGACGGCGAGCTGCTGGCCTTCACCGCCGAGGTCGACATCCGTCCCGCCGTCGAGATCCCGGACTACTCCGGCATCGAGGTCGAGGTCGACGCCGTCGAGGTGTCGGAAGAGGACATCGACAAGTCCGTCGAGCAGCTGCGTGAGCGCTTCGCGACGACCAGCCCGGTCGAGCGCGCGGCCCAGGACGGCGACGTCCTGACGCTGAACCTCGAGGCCAAGGTGGACGGCGAGGTCCTGGAGGACGGCGTCGCCCAGGGCGTCAGCTACACCGTCGGCTCCGGCGAGCTGCTCGACGGCATCGACGAGGCCGTCACCGGCGTCGAGGCCGGCGCCAGCGCCACCTTCACCTCCGAGCTCAAGGGCGGCTCCGCCGAGGGCAAGGAGGCCGAGGTCACGGTCGAGATCACCGAGATCAAGTCCCGTGAACTGCCCGCGCTGGACGACGACTTCGCGCAGCTGGCCAGTGAGTTCGACACCCTCGAGGAGCTGCGCGCGGACAGCCGCAAGCGCCTCGAGCAGATGAAGAAGTACGACCAGGCCACCCAGGCTCAGGAGAAGGTCCTGGACGAGCTGCTCAAGCTCGTCGAGGTGCCGATGCCCGAGAAGCTGCTCGAGGACGAGATCCAGACCCGCAAGCACAACCTGGTCAACCACCAGCTCGGCCAGATGGGCCTCGACCTCGCCAAGTACCTGGAGATCCAGGGCAAGAGCGAGGAGGAGTTCGACGCCGAGACCAAGGAGCAGGCCGAGAAGGGCATCAAGACCCAGTTCCTGCTCGACGAGCTGGTCAACAAGGAGAAGCTGAACGTCAGCCAGGAGGAGCTCACCGAGCACCTCATGCGCCGCGCGCAGTCCTCCGGCATGTCCCCCGACCAGTTCGCCCAGGCCGTCGTCGAGGGCGGCCAGGTGCCGATGCTCGTCGGTGAGGTCGCCCGCGGCAAGGCCCTCGCGGTCGTCGTCGAGGCCGCCACGGTCAAGGACAGCAACGGCGAGGTCATCGACCTCGACGACGAGGACGAGACCGCCGAGACGGTCGAGGCCGCCGACGCCGGCGAGACCGAGGCCGACGAGAAGCCCGAGGCCTGAGCCTCCGGCGCCGCGGCGCCGACCGGCTGTGACGGGCCCGAACACGCACGCCCGCGTGTTCGGGCCCGTACGTCGTGAGCGGCCGGTGAGCCTGCGCTCACAGCGAACAGTTATCGATGCGGGATGGCGTTGTCCGACCTGCGCGTTAGGGTCCGTAGATACGAGGGCAGGGGAGTTGCTGAATCCGCGCCGGACCCCTACGCGGCGCCACTCCCCACGCCCCAGAAGACGACGCTGAGACGGCCTGAGCCGTCCGACAACGAGCAGGTGGACACGTGACGATCCCGATGCCTTCCGCCGCCGCTGAGCCGACCTTCGGTGGCCTCGGCGACCAGGTCTACAACCGGCTGCTCGGCGAGCGGATCATCTTCCTCGGCCAGCCGGTCGACGACGACATCGCCAACAAGATCACCGCGCAGCTGCTTCTCCTGGCCGCGGACCCGGACAAGGACATCTTCCTCTACATCAACTCCCCGGGCGGCTCGATCTCGGCCGGCTTGGCGATCTACGACACCATGCAGTACATCAAGAACGACGTGGTGACCATCGCGATGGGCCTCGCCGCCTCCATGGGCCAGTTCCTGCTGAGCGCCGGCACCCCGGGCAAGCGCTTCGCGCTGCCGAACGCCGAGATCCTCATCCACCAGCCCTCCGCGGGCCTGGCGGGTTCCGCGTCGGACATCAAGATCCACGCCGAGCGGCTGCTGCACACCAAGAAGCGGATGGCGGAGCTCACGGCCTTCCACACCGGTCAGACCGTCGAGCGGATCACGCAGGACTCGGACCGCGACCGCTGGTTCTCCGCCGACGAGGCCAAGGAATACGGCCTGATCGACGATGTGATGACCTCCGCCGCCGGCGTTCCGGGCGGGGGCGGCACCGGGGCCTGAGCCCCGTACCACTCGCCCCACAGCCCCCAGCCCACTTGATCGCCACCAGGACGGTGAACACCACGATGAACAACTTCCCCGGCAGCGGCCTGTACCAGGGCGCGGAGTCCGAGTTTTCCGGCCCGCGTGCCGAGTCCCGCTACATCGTCCCGCGCTTCGTCGAGCGCACCTCGCAGGGCGTGCGCGAGTACGACCCGTACGCGAAGCTGTTCGAGGAGCGTGTGATCTTCCTCGGCGTGCAGATCGACGACGCCTCGGCCAACGACGTCATGGCCCAGCTGCTGTGCCTGGAGTCGATGGACCCCGACCGGGACATCTCCATCTACATCAACAGCCCCGGCGGTTCGTTCACGGCCCTCACGGCCATCTACGACACGATGCAGTTCGTGAAGCCGGACATCCAGACGGTCTGCATGGGCCAGGCGGCCTCCGCCGCGGCCGTGCTGCTCGCCGCCGGCACGCCCGGCAAGCGGATGGCGCTGCCGAACGCCCGGGTGCTGATCCACCAGCCCTACAGCGAGACCGGCCGCGGCCAGGTCTCCGACCTGGAGATCGCCGCCAACGAGATCCTGCGGATGCGCTCGCAGCTGGAGGACCTGCTGGCCAAGCACTCCTCCACGCCGGTCGAGAAGATCCGTGACGATATCGAGCGTGACAAGATTCTGACGGCGGAGGAGTCCCTGGCGTACGGTCTGGTCGACCAGATCGTCTCGACCCGGAAGTCCTCCGTGTCGATCGGCTGACGATCTTCGCAATGTGAGCCGGAGCGTTGCCCCCTTGGACCGGGTCGGGATCGAGTGAACCGAGTCGGTCCAAGGGGGGCCCGTACGGGGGGCCCGGCAAGGTACCGTCGATAGGCAAGCACCCGGGTCCGTGGAAGCAATGCGGATCCCAGGCGAAGGGGAAGCACCTCGTGGCACGCATCGGTGACGGCGGCGACCTGCTCAAGTGCTCATTCTGCGGAAAGAGTCAGAAGCAGGTGAAGAAGCTCATCGCGGGACCTGGTGTGTACATCTGCGACGAGTGCATCGACCTCTGCAACGAAATCATCGAGGAGGAGCTCGCCGAGACCTCCGAGGTGCGGTGGGAGGAACTCCCCAAGCCGCGGGAGATCTACGAGTTCCTGAACGGCTATGTCGTCGGCCAGGACCCCGCCAAGAAGGCGCTGTCGGTCGCCGTCTACAACCACTACAAGCGGGTGCAGGCGGGCGAGAACGGCCCCGGGCGCGGCGAGGAGGGCATCGAGCTCGCCAAGTCCAACATCCTGCTGCTGGGCCCCACCGGCTCCGGCAAGACGCTGCTCGCCCAGACCCTCGCCCGGATGCTCAACGTCCCCTTCGCGTTCGCCGACGCCACGGCGCTCACCGAGGCCGGCTATGTCGGTGAGGACGTCGAGAACATCCTGCTCAAGCTGATCCAGGCCGCGGACTTCGACATCAAGAAGGCCGAGACCGGCATCATCTACATCGACGAGATCGACAAGGTCGCCCGGAAGAGCGAGAACCCGTCGATCACCCGCGATGTCTCCGGTGAGGGCGTCCAGCAGGCCCTGCTGAAGATCCTGGAGGGCACCACCGCCTCGGTCCCGCCGCAGGGCGGCCGCAAGCATCCCCACCAGGAATTCATCCAGATCGACACCACCAACGTGCTGTTCATCGTGGGCGGTGCCTTCGCCGGCCTGGAGAAGATCATCGAGTCCCGGTCCGGTGCCAAGGGCATCGGCTTCGGCGCCACGATCCGCTCCAAGCGCGAGATCGAGTCCAAGGACCAGCTCCAGGACGTCATGCCGGAGGACCTGGTGAAGTTCGGGATGATCCCGGAGTTCATCGGCCGTCTGCCCGTCCTCACCTCGGTCCACAACCTCGACCGCGAGGCCCTGCTGCAGATCCTGGTCGAGCCGCGCAACGCACTCGTCAAGCAGTACAAGCGCCTCTTCGAACTCGACGGTGTCGAGCTGGACTTCGACCGCCCGGCCCTGGAGGCCATCGCCGACCAGGCCATCCTGCGCGGCACCGGCGCCCGTGGTCTGCGCGCCATCATGGAGGAGGTCCTCCAGGCGGTGATGTACGAGATCCCGTCCCGCAAGGACGTGGCCCGCGTCGTCATCACCGAGGACGTCGTCCACTCGAACGTGAACCCCACCCTGGTCCCGCGCAACCGCGGCGAGTCCGGGGAGCCGCAGGAGAAGAGCGCCTAGGGGGTCCGCCCCACCGCACGGGAGCCGCCCGGCAGCAGCTGCTGCCGGGCGGCTCCCGTCGTGCCGGCCGCGGTCACTTCTCCTTGCGGACCTCGGTGCGCACCTTCGCGGTCATCTCCGACAGCTGCTCGGCGCTGGGCGCCTTCCCGCTCTCCCCGCCGGGAGAGGGGGTCGGGACCACCGAGACCGTGCCGATGGCGCTGCTGTCGCCCCAGATGCACATCGAGAAGTTCACCGCCACGTTCACGCCCCCCTGGGCGGCGGAGAGCTTCTGCTCCTTGCACTTCATGATCGCGCCGTCGAAGCCGCTCGGCGAGTACGCGGTGGGACCGGAGACCGTCTCGATCTTGAAGCCCTGGCCGGCCGAGTTCTTGTTCTGGTCCTCCTCCAGCCGGGCGAACGCCTGGTTCACGGCCGACTCGGGGTCGGCGACCTTGCCGTAGACACCGCCCACGTTCAGCTGGAGCTTGGCGACGTTGGCGTACTTGCCGGAGACCGCCTTGCTGTCCGTGATCCCCATCGCCTTGGCGTCCTTGTCGTTCGAGACGTCCTTGACGGCGCCGGCGGGGGAGCCGAGGGCCTTGCTGTACTCCCCGCTCAGCAGCTTGTCCGGGAGGGAGATCGTGTAGGGGGCCACGTCGCCGCCCGAGCCGAAGACGAAGTAGGCGCCGATGCCGATGGCCGCCACCACCACGACCGCGCCGGCGATCAGGCCGATCTTCTTGCCGTTGCCGCCGGACTCCGGGGCGCCCTGGGGGATCATGCCGTAGGGGGTCTGCTGGCCGCCGTACGGTGCCTGCTGGCCGTATCCGGGCTGGCCGTATCCGGGCTGGGCGGGCTGCTGGGGGTAGCCGTAGCCCTGCTGCGGGGCCTGCTGGGGAACCTGCTGCGGGTAGCCGTAACCCTGCTGCCCCGGGACCGGGCCGCCCTGCTGCGGGTAGCCGTAGCCCGGCTGCGGGGCCGGCGGCTGCTGCGGCTGGCCGTACGGACCCGGCTGCGGGGGCTGCTGGCCGTACGGGCCGGGAGGCGGCTGGTGGTTGCTCATGGAGCGGTTCCCCTCGTGACAACTGAAGACAGTTGAGTTCTGCGTGTGAAGTTCTGGGTGTGACGTGCGGTGATGTTCGCGCGCTCGGGACATCCTGTACGACGCCGCCGACAGCCGTGGCCCCGGGGGCGAAACCGATTCGAAGCCGCGACATCCGCGCCCGTACACTGTGCGTCGTGACCGAGAACACTCAGCAGAGCAACCACAGCGCCCCCGAACTGCCGACTCAGTACACGCCGGCCGAGGTAGAGGGGCCGCTGTACGAGCGCTGGGTAGAGCGGGGCTACTTCGAGGCGGACGAGAAGAGCGACAAGCCGCCGTACACGATCGTCATTCCGCCGCCGAACGTCACCGGCTCCCTGCACCTGGGGCACGCCTTCGAGCACACGCTGATCGACGCCCTCACCCGTCGCAAGCGCATGCAGGGCTACGAGACGCTCTGGCAGCCGGGCATGGACCACGCCGGCATCGCCACCCAGAACGTCGTCGAGCGCGAGCTCGCCAAGGAGGGCGTCTCCCGGCACGACCTGGGCCGTGAGGAGTTCGTCGAGCGCGTCTGGCAGTGGAAGAGCGAGTCCGGCGGCCAGATCTCCGGCCAGATGCGCCGGCTCGGCGACGGCGTCGCCTGGTCGCGCGAGCGCTTCACCATGGACGAGGGCCTGTCCAAGGCGGTCCAGACGATCTTCAAGCGGCTCTACGACGACGAGCTGATCTATCGCGCCGAGCGCATCATCAACTGGTGCCCGCGCTGTCTGACCGCGATCTCGGACATCGAGGTCGAGTACCAGGACGACGACGGCGAGCTGGTCTCCATCCGCTACGGCGAGGGCGAGAACTCCATCGTCGTGGCGACCACCCGCGCCGAGACCATGCTCGGCGACACCGCCGTCGCGGTCCACCCGGAGGACGGGCGCTACGCCCATCTCGTCGGCACCGAGATCGAGTTGCCGCTGACCGGCCGCCGCATCCCGGTCGTCGCCGACGAGCACGTCGACCCGGAGTTCGGCACCGGCGCGGTCAAGGTCACCCCGGCCCACGACCCCAACGACTTCGAGATCGGCCGCCGGCACGACCTGCCCAACCTCGCCGTCCTCGACGAGCGCGGCGTCATCACGGCTCACGGCCCCTTCCAGGGCCTGGACCGCTTCGAGGCCCGTTCCGCGATCGTCGGCGCGCTGCGCGCCGAGGGTCGGATCGTCGCCGAGAAGCGCCCGTACACGCACTCCGTCGGGCACTGCTCGCGCTGCAAGACCACCATCGAGCCGCGGCTGTCGATGCAGTGGTGGGTCAAGGTCGGCCCGCTGGCACAGGCCGCGGGGGACGCGGTCCGTGACGGCAAGGTCGCGATCCACCCCAAGGAGATGGAGTCCCGCTACTTCGGCTGGGTCGACAACCTCCACGACTGGTGCATCTCGCGGCAGCTGTGGTGGGGCCACCGCATCCCCGTCTGGTACGGCCCGAACGGCGAGGTCGTCTGCGTCGGACCGGACGACGAGGCGCCCACCGGCGAGGGCTGGACGCAGGACACCGACGTCCTGGACACCTGGTTCTCCTCCGGGCTGTGGCCGTTCTCCACGCTCGGCTGGCCCGAGCAGACCCCGGGCGTCGAGAAGTTCTACCCGAACTCCGTCCTGGTCACCGGCTACGACATCCTCTTCTTCTGGGTCGCCCGGATGATGATGTTCGGGCTGTACGCGATGGACGGCACCCCGCCGTTCCACACCATCGCGCTGCACGGCATGGTCCGTGACCAGTTCGGCAAGAAGATGTCCAAGTCCTTCGGGAACGCGGTCAATCCGCTGGACTGGATGGACGCCTACGGCTCGGACGCCGTCCGGTTCACGCTGGCGCGCGGGGCGAACCCGGGCGTCGACGTCCCGATCGGCGAGGACTGGGTCCAGGGCTCGCGCAACTTCGCCAACAAGATCTGGAACGCCACCCGCTTCGCGCTGATGAACGGCGCGACGGTGGAGGGCGAACTCCCGCCCGCCGAGCAGCTGTCGGCGACCGACCGGTGGATCCTCTCCCGGCTGAACTCGGTCGTCGCCGAGGTCGACGCGTACTACGACGACTACCAGTTCGCGAAGCTGTCGGACACCCTCTTCCACTTCGCCTGGGACGAGGTCTTCGACTGGTACGTCGAGCTGTCCAAGACGACGTTCATGGCGGGCGGCCCGGCCGCGGAGGCCTCGCGCCGGGTGCTGGGCGAGGTGCTGGACGTCACGCTGCGGCTGCTGCACCCGGTCGTGCCGTTCGTCACCGAGACCCTGTGGACGACGCTGACCGGCGGTGAGTCGGTCGTGATCGCCGAGTGGCCGAAGGCCGTGCTGGTCGCCGGGGCCGATGCCCCGGGCGGGTTCCGGGACGCGGCGGCCGAGCGGGAGATCGAGACCGTCCAGCAGGTCGTCACCGAGGTCCGGCGCTTCCGCTCCGACCAGGGGCTGCAGCCCGGCCAGAAGGTCCCGGCGCAGCTGGAGCTGTCCGGTACGGCGCTGGCCGCGCACGAGGCCGCGATGCGCTCGCTGCTGCGCCTGCAGCCGGCGGGCGAGGGCTTCAGCGCGACCGCCTCGCTGCCGGTCGCGGGCGCGACGGTGGCCCTGGACCTCTCCGGCGCGATCGACGTCGAGGCGGAGCGCAAGCGGCTGGCGAAGGACCTGGCCGCGGCGGAGAAGGAGAAGGCGCAGGCCACCGGCAAGCTCGGCAACGAGGCGTTCCTCGCCAAGGCGCCGGAGCAGGTCGTGGACAAGATCCGGGTCCGGCTGGCGGCCGCGGAGGCGGACATCGTCCGGATCACCGCGCAGCTGGCGGCCCTGCCCCAGGCGTAGCCGCCGGGCCCGGCCACGGTCCGGGATCCGGCCGGCCCTCCCCGGGAGCGCCGTACGCAGGCCCCTCGTCCGTACGGGCGGGGGGCCTGCGCCGTCCCCGGCCCCGGCCCCGTCCTTGTCCCCGGCTTCCGCGTTCGCGTACCGGCCAGAGCAGCACATACGCCGTCGAGACGCCCACGAAGGCCAGCCGGATCAGGCCCCGGGCGGCGTCGTCGGGGACGGCGAAGACGCTGCCGTAGAGGACGAGCAGGCCCAGCCAACTCCACCAGGGCACCAGCCGGCGCTGGCCGATGACGTCCCAGAGCAGGGTGCCCAGCAGCACGGACGCCGTGTAGTAGGTGTAGACGCTCGGGTCGAGCACGATCCGGGCGTTGGCGCCCAGCAGCACCACCGCCGCCCAGCGCCCGCGCCGGACGGCGAGGGTGCCCAGCGCGAGCCCCAGCGCGGCCTGCGCGGGCCGGTCCCAGCCGGGCGTCTTCGGGTCGCCGACGCCCAGCCAGCGCAGGGCGGACGCCGGCTGGTTCGGGATGGCGAACTTCGCCGCGGCGAAGGAGTGCGCATCGCCCAGGAAGAAGGGCAGCCAGGCGACGGCGACCAGGCCCGCGCACCACAGCCCGGCCCGCAGCCACTTCTCCCGCGGCAGCGCGAGCAGCAGCGGGAGGAAGGCGAGGGCGGTGGGCTTGGAATCCATCGCGAGGGCCAGGAAGAGGCCGGTGCGGGCGGCGTCGCCGCGGGTGACGGCGCGCACCGCGAGGGTGGTGAAGAACAGTGCGAGGACGTCGTCGAGATGCCCGAAGCGGACCGCGACCTCGATCCACATGGGGATGAAGGCCAGCCCGGCGATCAGCACGCGCTGCCGCAGCCGCTGGTGGTTGGTGCCGGTGCCCAGGAAGTGGTGGGCGGCGCTGCGGCCCGCCAGCACCACGATGACCAGGCCGAGCAGCGACATCAGTGCGGCGGCCAGAAACTGGCCGGTGACCTCGGGGAACGGGTTGAACAGCCCGGCGGTCAGAAAGCTGAGCGGGCCCATCTGCAGCTCGGGGTGGTGCGCGTAGAGATTGAGCCCGCCGGTGCCGTGGTCCGAGGTGCCCTGGTAGATCAGCTGTCCGCCGGTGTGCAGGTAGTGCCAGGAGAACCCGCCGTGCGGCTCCACGAGGACGAACCACAGCACGGTCCAGGCGCTGAGCAGGACCAGATGCATCCGCTGACTGATTGCCGGCACCCGTCCTCAGCTCCTGCCTCTCCGTCCGCGCACCCGCGGTGATCATCCGGGGCGGCCCGCAGCCCGCCGTGGAAGAGGGGCGAACGCGGCGAAAAGTTGTCCCGGGGCGGCACGGCGGCCGTTCTCATGGCCCTCTCATGAAGGCGAGGCACGGTGGACCGGAAATGCCGGAATACCGACGTTCCGGCCGTACCGCACGTCCCGTACGGAGGAGCCGCGCACCGTGAACAAACCCCTGCGACGGGCCGCGATCTTCTGTCTCGCACTGATCCTCGCACTCATGGGCTGGGCCACCTGGATCCAGGGGGCCAAGGCCAGTGACTACAAGGAGGACCCGCACAACCCGCGGGTCGCGATCGGCAAGTACTCCGCGCCCCTGGGCAACATCCTCGTCGGCGGCGAGCCGGTCACCGGCTCCGCCGCGACCGACTCGACGCTCAAGTACAAGCGGACGTACAAGGACGGCCCGATGTACGCGCCGGTGACCGGCTTCACCTCGCAGATCTACGGGAGCAACCAGCTGGAGAGCCTCTACGGCGACCTGCTCGACGGCTCCGACAGCAGGCTGCAGAGCCCGGCCGACGCGCTGACCCGCGAGCGCGCCAAGGGCGGCGACGTGGCCACCACCATCGACCCGAAGGTGCAGGAGGCCGGCTACCGGGCGCTGGGCGGCAAGAAGGGCGCAGCCGTCGCCATGGACCCGGCCACCGGGCGGATCCTGGGCATGGTCAGCGCGCCCTCGTACGACCCCGGGAAGTTCGCCGGGTCCTCGGGCGCCGACCAGAAGGCGTGGAAGAAGCTGTCCGACGATCCGGACAGCCCCGAGGTCAACCGGGCGCTGCGGCAGCCGCTGCCGCCCGGCTCCACCTTCAAGCTGGTGGTCGCCGCGGCCGCGCTGGAGAACGGCCTGTACTCCTCGGTGGACGAGCCCACCGACAGCCCCGACCCGTACACCCTCCCGCACACCCGTAAACCGCTCACCAATGAGAACGCTTCCGCGCCCTGCAAGAACGCGAACATCCGCACCGCGCTCCAGTACTCCTGCAACACCGTCTTCGGGAAGATGGCCGTGGACCTGGGCAAGGACAAGGTGAAGGCGCAGGCCGAGAAGCTCGGCTTCAACGACGGCAAGATCGACACCCCGGTGCGGGCCGCCAAGAGCGTCTACCCCGGTGACATGGACGAGGCGCAGACCGCCCTGTCCGGCATCGGCCAGTTCAACGACCAGGCGACCCCGCTCCAGATGGCGATGGTCACGGCGGCCATCCAGAACGGCGGCGAGCTGAAGACCCCGCAGCTGGTCGACAAGCTGACCGACGGCGGCGGCAACACCGTCCAGGAGAACGGCCCGAAGACGTACCGCAAGGCGATGTCGGGGCGCACGGCGGAGCAGCTGCGGTCGGCCATGCAGACGGTGGTGGACAAGGGCACCGGGTCCGGCGCGAAGATCGACGGACTGACCGTCGGCGGCAAGACCGGCACCGCCCAGCACGGCGTCGACAACAGCGGTACGCCCTACGCCTGGTTCGTCTCGTACGCCGAGGACGGCAAGGGGCACCAGGTGGCGGTGGCCGTGATGGTCGAGGACGGGCACGCCGCCCGCAACGAGGTCTCCGGCAACGGTCTGGCGGGCCCGATCGCGCGGGCCATGATGAAGGCGGCGCTGCAGTAGGAGCGCGGCGGCGCCGGCGGGGGCGCCCGGGATCCGGGCCGCTGCCGGGCCGGCCGGCCGCCGGGTGACGGCGCGGTCTCGGCGCGGGCGGCTCAGCGCACCGCTGTCGGAGGGGCCTCGTAGACTGGTCGGCGTGAGCGAGCGCCCCGAAAACGACGACCCCGACCCGAACGACGCCTTCGACGACATGGTCGAGGCGGAGACCGACAGAGACCCCGATCTCGCGGTGATCGAGGCCGGCAGCCGGACCTTGCGTGCCCAGGCCGGGCCGCCGCAGGGGGACGGGATCCCGGCCCGGCCGGCCGACCCCGAGGTCGACCGTGCGCTGCGCGAGGTCGAGGAGGAGCTGGCCGGCCGCTGGGGCGAGACCAAGCTCGACCCCTCGGTGCAGCGCATCGCGGCGCTGCTGGACATCCTCGGCTCGCCCCAACGGGCGTATCCGTCCATCCACATCACCGGCACCAACGGCAAGACCAGCACGGCCCGGATGATCGAGGCCCTGCTGTCCGCCTTCGAGCTGCGCACCGGCCGCTACACCAGCCCGCACGTCCAGTCGATCACCGAGCGGATCAGCCTGGACGCCGCGCCGATGTCCGCCGAGCGGTTCATCGAGACCTACCGCGACATCGCCCCGTACGTGGAGATGGTCGACACCCAGCAGGAGTACCGCCTGTCGTTCTTCGAGGTGCTGACGGCGATGGCGTACGCCGCCTTCGCGGACACCCCCGTGGACGTCGCGGTCGTCGAGGTCGGCATGGGCGGCACCTGGGACGCGACCAACGTCATCGACGGCGATGTCGCCGTCGTCACCCCCATCTCGCTGGACCACACCGACCGGCTGGGGGAGACGCCCGAGCAGATCGCCGGTGAGAAGTCCGGGATCATCAAGAAGGACGCCACGGTCGTCCTGGCCCAGCAGCCGGTGGACGCGGCATCGGTGATGCTCAAGCGCGCGGTCGAGGTGGACGCCACGGTCGCCCGCGAGGGCATGGAGTTCGGGGTCATCTCCCGTGAGGTCGCCGTCGGCGGCCAGATGCTGACCCTGCGCGGACTGGGCGGCGAGTACCCGGAGATCTTCCTCCCGCTGTACGGCGCCCACCAGGCGCACAACGCCGCGGTGGCGCTCGCCGCGGTGGAGGCCTTCTTCGGCGTCGGCTCGGAGCACGCGCGCACCCTCGACATCGACACCATCCGCTCCGCCTTCGCCGCCGTCACCTCGCCCGGCCGGATGGAGGTCGTGCGGCGCAGCCCCACGGTCGTGCTGGACGCGGCGCACAACCCGGCCGGCGCCGGGGCGGCCGCCGAGGCGGTCACCGAGGCCTTCGGGTTCAGCCGGCTGGTCGGCGTCGTCGGCGCCAGCGCGGACAAGGACGTCCGGGGCTTCCTGGAGGCCTTCGAGCCGATCTTCGCCGAGGTCGTGGTGACGCGTAATTCCAGCCATCGTGCGATGGACCCCGACGAGCTGGCCGCGGTGGCGGTCGAGGTCTTCGGCGCCGAGCGGGTGCAGGTCGAGCCGCGGCTCGACGACGCCCTGGAGGTGGCGATCACCCTCGCCGAGGAGGAGGGCGAGTTCTCCGGCGCGGGCGTGCTGGTGACCGGTTCGGTGATCACGGTCGGCGAGGCCCGGCTGCTGATGGGAAGGGGCTGATCGTGCGCACGCTGTGTGCGAGCACCCTGATAGGTGAATTCTTCGTCATCGGCTTCGCCGGCCTGGTGGCGATGCAGATGTCCGACCTCCCGACGGCCACGATCTGGACGGTCAGCGGGATCGGGATGCTGCTGAGCCTGCTGCTGTGCGGGATGCTGACCCGTCCGGGTGGTGTCCAGCTCGGCTGGCTGCTGCAGCTCGCCCTGATCGCCGCCGGCCTGGTGGTCCCGACGATGTTCTTCCTCGGCGTGGTCTTCGCGGCCCTGTGGTGGGCGTCGGTCCACTACGGCCGCAAGATCGATGCGGCGAAGGCCCGTTGGGCGGCCGAGGCGCCGACCGCGGGCTGACCTGCGACGCCCGGCCGCGGAGCCCCCCACGGGGGCGCACTCCGCGGCGCGGGCCCGCCGGGTGGGCGGGTGACGGCTGGTGGGGGCGCCCCTGTAGCCTCAGTGCACCCGCTGACCATTGTTCATATCCAGGGAGTCCCTCCGTGAGCCAGCGCACCCTCGTCCTCCTCAAGCCCGACGCCGTCCAGCGGGGTCTGATCGGCGAGATCCTCGGCCGTATCGAGCGGAAGGCAGGCTGGACGATCAGCGCGCTGGAGATGCGGACCCTGGACCGGTCCCTCCTGGAGCAGCACTACGCCGAGCACGTCGGCCGGCCGTTCTACGAGCCGCTGGTCGCGTTCATGTCGGCCGGTCCGGTGGTCTCGATGATCGTCGAGGGCGAGCGGGTGATCGAAGGCGTGCGGGCGCTGGCCGGTCCGACTGACCCGATTGCCGCACCGAGTGGGTCCATTCGTGGGGACTTCGGAACGATCACCCGGGAGAATCTGATCCATGCCTCGGATTCCGAAGAGTCCGCCGAGCGCGAGATCAAGATTTTCTTCCCCGGAGTTTCCTGACGCATCATCAGCTGTACACCCCTCGTGACCAGGGGCGACCGAGAAAAACATCGGTCGCCCTTTGGTGTATACGACACGATCGGGGGAACGCATCACCGCGACACGACGTCACCATTGAAGGGGCCGGGAACGTGTACGGCTGACAATGGCGGAACAGCCTCCCGACGTGTTCGAGTGGGCCCACCACGAACTACCATGGAGGCTTCCGCGCCTCGCAGCGCATCACCTCCTGCCGACCTCCAGTAAGCATTCGCTCCAGTTGGGAAGGCCAGACGTATCCTCATGGGGAACAACATGTCGTTCATCGGCCGTGACATGGCTGTCGACCTCGGGACCGCCAACACGCTGGTGTACGTCAGGGGCCGCGGAATCGTTCTCAACGAACCGTCGGTCGTGGCCATCAACACCAACACCGGCGGCATCCTCGCGGTAGGTGCTGAGGCGAAGAAGATGATCGGGCGCACGCCCGGCAACATCGTCGCCGTGCGGCCCCTGAAAGACGGCGTGATCGCCGATTTCGAGATCACCGAGCGGATGCTCCGCTACTTCATCCTCAAGATCCACAAGCGGCGCTACCTCGCCCGCCCGCGGGTCGTGGTGTGTGTGCCCTCCGGCATCACCGGAGTCGAGCGCCGTGCCGTCATCGAGGCCTCGACGCAGGCCGGCGCGCGCCAGGTGCACATCATCGAGGAGCCGATGGCCGCCGCGATCGGGTCCGGTCTGCCGGTCCACGAGGCCACCGGCAACATGGTCGTGGACATCGGCGGCGGCACCACCGAGGTCGCGGTGATCTCGCTCGGCGGCATCGTCACCGCCCAGTCCATCAGGGTGGCCGGCGACGAGCTGGACAACGCGATCATCCAGCACATCAAGAAGGAGTACAGCCTTCTGCTGGGCGAGCGCACCGCCGAGAGCATCAAGATCACCATCGGCTCGGCGTACGACCTCGAACAGGACGAGCACACCGAGATCCGCGGCCGTGACCTGGTCTCCGGCCTGCCGAAGACCGTCGTGATCTCGGCGGCCGAGGTCCGCAAGGCCATCGAGGAGCCGGTCAACTCCATCGTCGACGCGGTCAAGACGACCCTCGACAAGTGCCCGCCGGAGCTGTCCGGTGACGTCATGGACCGCGGCATCGTGCTCACCGGAGGCGGCGCCCTGCTCCGCGGCCTCGACGAGCGCCTGCGCCGCGAGACCGGCATGCCCATCCACATCGCCGAGGACCCGCTCGACTCCGTCGCGCTGGGCTCCGGCAAGTGCGTGGAGGAGTTCGAGGCGCTCCAGCAGGTCCTCGATTCCCAGCCGCGCAGGTAACACCCGCCGGGCCCGTCCGGCGCCGCGGCCGTCACCCGGCGGCCACGGCGGCCGGACGCCACGGCGGCAGCGGCCGATCCGTCCGCCGGATCGCTGATATACAGGCACACATCCCAACAGACACGGCGCCTGACGCTTCACCATCCGGCACCGTCACATCAGGCACAACGCTCAACTCCCGAACGAGACCGGCGGGGCCCGCAGCCGGCCGGTCCTACGAGGAAGGACACGGCCGCCGCACGTGAGGGACACACGAGAGAGCCGGCTGCTGCTGGTGCTGCTGGTCGCGATCGCGTTCGCGCTGATCACGGTCGATATCCGCGGCGGCGAACAGTCCCCGCTCGATGGTGCCCGGCACGCCGCCGCCTCCGCCTTCGGGCCGGTCGAAAGCGGAGTCGCCCGCGTCGTCGACCCGGTCGGCAACGCCGTGGGAGCCGTGCGCGACTCCGGCCGGCGGCACGACCGGATCAGCACGCTGGAGCACCAGAACGAGGCGCTGAAGGCCAAGCTCGGCTCCTCCGACCGCAACCGCGCCCGCGCCGCCGAGCTCGACAAGATCCTCAAGACCGCCGGCACCGGCCAGTACGCCATCAAGGGTGCCCAGGTCATCGCCATCGGCTCGGCCCAGGGCTTCTCCTGGACGATCACCATCGACGCCGGCAGCCGCGACGGCATCGCCCGCGACATGACCGTACTCAACGGCGACGGCCTGGTCGGCCGGGTCACCACCGTCGGCCCCAGCACCTCCACGGTCCTGCTGGCCGCCGACCCCGACTTCACCGTCGGCACCCGCATGGAGAAGACCAACGAGATCGGCTTCGCCAACGGGCAGGGCGTGCGCTCGCTGCGCGTGCAGCTGCTCAACGGCCGGGCCAACATCAAGAAGGGCGACCGCCTGGTCACCTTCGGCTCCAGCAAGGACAAGCCGTTCGTGCCGGGGGTGCCGGTCGGCAGGGTCGTGCGGGTCGAGCCGTTCAACGGCGATCTGACCCGCACCCTCCAGATCCGGCCCTACGTCGCCTTCTCCCAGCTCGACATCGTCGGCGTCGTGGTCCAGCCGCCCCGCGAGGACCCGCGTGACACCGTGCTGCCGCCGCGGCCCGCCAAGCCCAAGCCGACACCGACGGTCACCGTCACGGCCTCCCCCTCCGCGAGCGCCTCTCCCAGGAGCTGACCGATGCGCATCAACCGGATCCTGCTCTCGGCCCCGCTGGTGGTCGTCGCCCTCGTCATCCAGGTCACGATCCTGGCGCGGCTGCAACTGCCCGGCGCGGTACCGGACCTGCTGCTGCTCGTCGTGGTCGCCCTGGCGCTGGTCTACGGCCACGTCGGCGGCGCGCTCATCGGCTTCTTCGCCGGTCTGCTGGCCGACCTCGCCCCGCCGTCCGACCACGCCATCGGCCGCTACGCGCTGGTGCTCTGCGTCATCGGCTACGCCGCGGGCCTGACCCGCCCGGACTCCGGCCGGCACCGCTCGGCGACGCTGCCGTTGCTCGTCGTCATCGGCGCCGCCATCGGCTCGACGCTGATGTACGCCGGTGTCGGCGCGCTGGTCGGCGACACCGCCGCCCGGCACGTCGGCATCGTCGGCCTGCTGCTCAGCGCCACCCTCTACGACCTGCTGCTGGCCCCCTTCACCGTCCCGCTGGTGATGGCGCTGGCGCGGAAAACGGACAGCGATCTGCTGGCCGGCGACGGCTCCGGCAGTACGAGCGGCTCCGCCGGCGACGCCGGGTACGGCTGGCTGACCACCGGCACCGGCCTCAAGGCCAGCCGCGGCGCCATGAAGTCCCTGCGCCCCGGCGCCGGCATCGGCAGCCAGCGCGGCGGTCTGCTCGGCAAGTCCGCCCGCGACAAGGTGGGCCGCATCAAGGGGGTCAAGCGACTGTGACGCCCTCCCGTCTCCATCCGACCACCACCCCTCATGGAGGCGCTGCGCGCCATGAGTAATCTCCCGGAAACCCGGACCTCCCGGGTCACCGTCCGGCTCATCGCGATCCAGATCCTGGTCTTCTCCCTGCTGGTCACCCTCGGCGGCCGGCTCTGGTATCTGCAGATCCGCAATGGCCAGGAGTACGCCAACGAGGCCAAGAGCAACCACGTCCAGCAGGTCGTCGAGCCCGCCACCCGCGGCTCCATCCTCGACGCCCGCGGCGTGCCGCTGGCCGACAACCAGACCCGGCTGGTCGTCTCCGCGAGCCGTACCGACCTGCTGAAGATGAAGGACGACGGCAAGGCGGTGCTCGGGCGGCTCGCCAGGGTGCTCGGCATGTCGGCGAAGGAGATCCGCGACAAGGTCCGGCTGTGCGACTCCAAGACGCCGCAGCCCTGCTGGAACGGCTCGCCCTACCAGCCGATCCCGATCACCGACGCGGCCACCACCCAGCAGGCGCTCCAGATCCGTGAGCGCTCCGAGGACTTCCCCGGCATCAGCGCCGAGCCGACCGCCGTCCGCCGCTACGCGGCCCCCGGCACCGCCAACACCGCCCAGGTGCTGGGCTACCTCTCGCCGGTCACCGACGCCGAGATCACCAAGGCCAAGGACACCCGCTCGCCGCTGCTGCGTTCCGACCAGATCGGCCGGTCCGGGCTGGAGCGGACGTACGACGGGGCGCTGCGCGGCAAGGCCGCCGTCACCCGCTACGAGGTCGACAACCTCGGCCGGGTCATCGGCCAGGCCAAGAGCGAGAAGGGCCGGGCCGGAGCGAGCGTCGTGACCAGCATCGACGCCCGTGTGCAGGCCATAGCGGAAAAGCAGCTGGACCAGGCCATGAAGGACGCCCGCAAGGAGTTCGACAAGAACACCGGCACCAACTACAAGGCCGACTCGGGCGCCGTGGTCGTCATGGAGGCCAAGACCGGCCGGGTGGTGGCGATGGCCTCCAACCCCAGCTACGACCCCAACGCCTGGGTCGGCGGGATCTCCGGCAAGGACTACGCCCACCTCACGGGCAAGGACTCCGACTACCCGCTGCTGAACCGCGCCATCCAGGGGCAGGCCGCCCCGGGCTCGATCTTCAAGGTCATCTCGACCTCGGCCGCGGTCAACGCCGGCTACGACTTCAACGGCCACTACCCCTGCACCAGCTCGTACAGCATCGGCGGCCAGACCTTCAAGAACTTCGAGGGCGAGGGCCACGGCGACATCAGCCTGGGCCGGGCGCTGGAGGTCTCCTGCGACACCGTCTTCTACCGGCTCTCGCACGAGGAGTGGAAGAAGGACGGCGGGGACAAGCCGAAGAAGGACCCCAACGACTGGTTCTACAAGACCGCCCACCAGTTCGGCCTCGGCAAGGAGACCGGCATCGACCTCCCCAACGAGGTCACCGGCCGGGTCCCCGACCGCAGGTGGAAGAACGCGTTCTGGAAGGCCAACAAGGCCGGCTGGTGCCAGCAGGCCAAGGCCTGGCCGAAGAAGAAGGACTTCGGCACCAAGCTCGCCCGTGAGGGCTGCCTGGAGGGCATGAAGCTGCACGCCTACGACTCGATCAACTACGCCATCGGCCAGGGCGACACCCTCGTCACGCCGATCCAGATGGCCACCATCTACGGCGCGATCAGCAACGGCGGCACGCTCTACAACCCGACCGTCGGCAAGGCGATCGTCAGCCCCGACGGCAAGCACATCCAGCGGATCGCGCCGCACCCGCACGGCAAGCTGCCGGTCACCCAAAAGACCCTGGCGCAGATGGACGGCGCCCTCGCCGGCGTCGCCACCCGGGGTACCGCGGCCTGGCGGTTCGGCGGCTGGCCCCAGGACAAGATCCCGATGCACGCCAAGACCGGTACCGCCGAGGTCTACGGCAAGCAGACCACCTCGTGGTTCGCGACGTACACCAAGGACTACACGATCGTGATGACCATCGCCCAGGGTGGTACGGGCTCCGGCGCCTCCGGTCCCGCGGTGCGCAACATCTACAACGCGCTCTACGGGATCGACGAGAAGGGCGGCATCGACCCGAAGGCGGCCCTGCTGCCGAAGCCGGAGGCCAGGCTGCCCAAGATCGACACCGATGGCTCCATCGAGGCCCAGCCCATCAAGCCCTACGCCCCGCCGTCGCCCTCGCCGTCCGCATCGGAGAGCCCACGATGACGACCAGCCACACCTCCCGGGCGTTCTCGATCCGGCGCTACACCCCCGAACTCGGCACCTGGGGAAAGCTGACGGCGCGTGACTCGGTGGTGCGCAAGCTGGACTGGATACTGCTGCTGTCCTGTCTGGCGCTGTCGCTCATGGGCTCGGTGCTGGTGTTCTCCGCCACCCGCAACCGCACCGCGCTCAACCACGACGACGAGTACTTCTTCTTCCTGCACCATCTCCTCAACACCGGCATCGGCCTGGCGCTGGCCGCCGGCACGATCTGGCTCGGGCACCGCACCCTGCGCGGCGCGGTCCCGATCCTCTACGCGCTGTCGGTGGTGCTCGCGCTGCTGGTGCTGACCCCGCTGGGCGCCACCATCAACGGCTCGCGCTCCTGGCTGGCGATCCCCGGCGGATTCTCGCTCCAGCCCGCCGAGTTCGCGAAGATCACGATCACCCTCGGCATGGCGATGATCCTGGCCTCGCGGGTCGACGCGGGCGACCGTCCGCACCCCGATCACCGCACCGTCGTCCAGGCCCTGGGGCTCGCCGCCGTCCCGGTCGCGGTCATCCTGCTGATGCCCGACCTCGGTTCGGTCATGGTGCTCGGCGCCGTCATCCTCGGTGTGCTGCTGGCCTCCGGTGCCTCCAACCGCTGGATCCTGGGGCTGGGCGGCACGGGCGTCGTCGGCTGTGTGGCCATCTGGCAGCTCGGTCTGCTCGACGAGTACCAGATCGCCCGCTTCGCCGCGTTCGCCAACCCCAGCCTCGACCCGGCCGGTGTCGGCTACAACACCAACCAGGCCCGGATCGCGATCGGCGGCGGCGGACTGACCGGATCCGGCCTGTTCCACGGCAGCCAGACCACCGGCCAGTTCGTCCCCGAGCAGCAGACGGACTTCATCTTCACCGTCGCCGGCGAGGAACTCGGCTTCCTGGGCGCGGGCCTGATCATCGTGCTGCTCGGCATCGTGCTGTGGCGCGCCTGCCGGATCGCCCGCGAGTCCACCGAGCTCTACGGCACGATCGTCGCCGCCGGCATCATCGCCTGGTTCGCCTTCCAGTCCTTCGAGAACATCGGCATGACGCTCGGCATCATGCCGGTCACCGGCCTCCCGCTGCCGTTCGTCTCCTACGGCGGTACCTCCATGTTCGCGGTCTGGATCGCGATAGGGCTGCTGCAGTCGATCCGCGTCCAGCGGCCGCTGTCGGCCTCCCGCTGACCTCCCTCACCGCCCGAGGTACAGCTCGAACCACAGTGAGGTGGCGCGCGGCCCCTCGCACGGCGTCGTTCCCCAGGCGTCGGCGAGGTGGCCGGTCAGCAGCAGCCCGTGGTCGGCTCCCTGCTCGCCGTCCGGCGGGGCCGGGCGCGGGATCCGCACCGGCGCGGTGTCGTGAACGCTGATCCGCAGGCCGTGCCGGGCGGTCAGCATCCGCAGCAGGATGTCCGCGGAGCGCGGGGTGTGCAGATGGCAGCGGGTGACCGCCTCCGAGGCGAGCAGGACCGCGGTGTCGCGCAGCGGGTCGAGGCCGGTGCGGCGCAGCACCGCCCGGACGAAGTCGCGGGCGGCCTTCGGGGCGGTGGGCTCGCTCGCCGCGGTCAGGAGGGACGGGCGGGCGCCGGTCGAGACGTGGATGGGCGCCCGGGTGGCGGGTACGGCTTGGGGGTGCACGGGTGTCTCCCTCCCCGAAGGGGTCGAGTGCGCGGCCGGTACCACTCTGCGTGGCCGACTCGTCACACACCGTAAGTCACCGCATGCGGTGCGTGCCACCCACCCGGCGGATCCCGGACAGTCGGCGTCCGGCCGGTCCGATGGGTGGCCCCGGGTGGCGCGGCGTGACTACATTCGAGGCATGGCGGACACCGTGCGCGAGATCGAGCGGAAGTACGAGGCCGACCGGACCACGCAGCTGCCCGACCTGACCGGCGTCGGCGGGGTCGCCACCGTGGTGGAGGCGGGTACCGAGGATCTGGACGCCGTCTACTACGACACCGCCGGCCTGTGCCTGGCCGCCGAGGGCGTCACCCTGCGCCGCCGCACCGGCGGCAAGGACGCGGGCTGGCATCTGAAGCTCCCGGTCGCGCCGGGCGTCCGCGACGAAGTACGGGCCCCGCTGTCCGACACCCCGCCCGCCGCGCTCACCACCCTCCTGCGGTCCCGGCTGCTGGACCGCGCGCTGGTCCCCGTCGTACGGCTGCGCACCCACCGCACGGTGCGGGTGCTGCGGGACGCCGGGGGTGCGCCGTTGGCGGAGGTCGCGGTGGACGCGGTGCGCGCGCGGCGGATCGGCCCGCCCGCCGGAAGCAAGAAGGCCGAGGCGGCGCCGGACAAGGCCCGGTGGCACGAGATCGAGGTCGAACTCGCCGGCGGCGGGCCCGGGCTGCTGGACGCGGTCGGCCGGGAGCTGGCCGCGGCGGGGGTGCGCCCCGCCGGCTCCGCCTCGAAACTGGCGCGGGCGCTGGCCGAGACGGGCCAGCGGTACGAGGGCGCGGCGGGGCCCGGCGCGTCGAGGGGTGGCGGCACCGCCGGCGAGGTCGTCCTGCGCTATGTCCGCGAGCAGGTGCGCACGATCGTCGAGCTGGATCCGGCGGTGCGGCGCGACCTGCCCGACGCGGTGCACCGGATGCGGGTCGCCACCCGCCGGCTGCGCAGCGCCTTCCGCTCGTACGCCAAGGTGCTCGACCGCGCGGACACCCGCCCCATCGGCGTCGAACTCAAGTGGCTGGCCGCGGAGTTGGGGGTGGAGCGCGACCGCGAGGTGCTCACCGCGCGGCTGCGGGCCGCGCTCGACGGGGTGCCCCGGGAGCTGCGGCTCGGCCCCGTGGACGCCCGGCTGCGGATCTTCTCCGAGCGGCGCCGGGCCGGCGCGCGCGGGCAACTGCTCGCCGTCCTGGACGGGCCCCGCTACCTCGCCCTGCTGAAGCGGCTGCACGCGCTCCTGGAGGCGCCGCCGCTGCGCCCCGCGGCCGCACGCCCGGCGCCCGACGTGGCCGCCCGGGCCGTGCTGAAGGACTACCGGCGGCTGGCCGGCCGGATGGAGACCGCCCTCGCGGCCCCGGCCGGACGGGCGCGGGACGAGGCGCTGCACGGCGCCCGCAAGGCGGCCAAGCGGACCCGGTACGCCGCGGAGGCGGCCCGCCCGGCGCTCGGCCGCCCGGCGAAGAAGTTCGCCCGCCGCATCAAGCGGGTGCAGCAGCTGCTCGGCGACCACCAGGACAGCGTCGTGGCCCGTGGCACGCTGCGCGAGCTGGCGGCCTCGGCCCAGCGGGTCGGCGAGGCCGGCTTCACCTTCGGTCTGCTCCACGGGCGCGAGGAGGCGCTGGCCGCCGACCGGGAGCGCCGGCTGCCGCGCGTGTGGAAGAAGGCGTCGCGCCGCAGGTACCGTGCCGCGCTGCGGCCGTGACCTGGTCCGCAGCCGCTGGTCCGGCCCTCGCCGCCGAGCACGTTAGGCTTGAGGGTCCCCCTGCCCGCTGATGAAAGATCACCACGATGCCTGTCGAGTCGGTCTTCCCGCGCCTGGAGGCCCTCCTCCCTCACGTGCAGAAGCCCATTCAGTACGTCGGTGGCGAGCTCAACTCCACAGTCAAGCCGTGGGACGAGTGCGACGTCCGCTGGTCGCTCATGTATCCGGACGCCTACGAGGTCGGTCTGCCCAACCAGGGGGTCATGATCCTCTACGAGGTCCTCAACGAGCGTGAGGGCGTGCTGGCCGAGCGGACGTACAGCGTCTGGCCGGACCTCGAAGCCCTGATGCGTGAGCACGACGTCCCGCAGTTCACGGTCGACGGACACCGCCCCGTCGGCGCCTTCGACGTCCTCGGCGTCTCCTTCTCGACCGAGCTGGGCTACACCAACCTCCTCACGGCGCTGGATCTGGCCGGTATCCCGATGGAGGCCAAGGACCGCACCGAGGACCACCCGATCGTCCTCGCCGGCGGCCACGCGGCCTTCAACCCGGAGCCGATCGCGGACTTCCTGGACTGCGCGGTGGTGGGCGACGGCGAGCAGGCGGTGCTGGAGATCACCGAGATCATCCGCGCCTGGAAGCAGGAGGACCGCCCCGGCGGGCGCGACGAGCTGCTGCTGCGTCTGGCGAAGACCGGCAGCGTCTACGTCCCCAAGTTCTACGACGTCGAGTACCTGGCCGACGGGCGGATCTCCCGCGTCGTGCCGAACCGCTCCGGCGTCCCGTGGCGGGTGTCCAAGCACACCGTCATGGACCTGGACGAGTGGCCCTACCCCAAGCAGCCGCTCGTCCCCCTGGCCGAGACCGTCCATGAGCGGATGTCGGTCGAGATCTTCCGTGGCTGCACCCGCGGCTGCCGTTTCTGCCAGGCCGGCATGATCACGCGCCCCGTACGGGAGCGAAGCATCACCGGCATCGGCGACATGGTGGACAAGGGCCTGAAGGCCACGGGATTCGAGGAGGTCGGCCTGTTGTCGCTGTCCTCCGCGGACCACACCGAGATCGGTGACCTCGCGAAGGGCCTCGCCGACCGGTACGAGGAAGACAAGATCGGTCTGTCGCTGCCGTCGACCCGGGTCGACGCCTTCAACATCGATCTTGCCAACGAGCTGACGCGCAACGGCCGTCGCTCGGGTCTGACCTTCGCGCCGGAGGGCGGCAGCGAGCGGATCCGCAAGGTCATCAACAAGATGGTCTCCGAAGAGGACCTCATCCGCACCGTCTCCACGGCCTACGGCAACGGCTGGCGGCAGGTGAAGCTGTACTTCATGTGCGGTCTGCCGACCGAGACCGACGAGGACGTGCTCCAGATCGGCGACATGGCCGTCAAGGTCATCGCCGAGGGCCGCAAGGCCTCCGGGCAGAACGACATCCGCTGCACGGTCTCCATCGGCGGCTTCGTCCCCAAGCCGCACACGCCGTTCCAGTGGGCGCCGCAGCTGTCGGCGGAGGAGACGGACGCCCGTCTCGAAAAGCTCCGCGACAAGATCCGCGGTGACAAGAAGTACGGCCGCTCCATCGGCTTCCGCTACCACGACGGCAAGCCCGGCATCGTCGAGGGCCTGCTCTCGCGCGGCGACCGCCGCGTGGGCTCGGTCATCCGCGCCGTCTACGAGGGCGGCGGCCGCTTCGACGGCTGGCGCGAGCACTTCTCCTACGACCGCTGGATGAAGGCCGCGGAGGAGACACTGCCCGAGTTCGGCGTGGACGTCGCCTGGTACACCACCCGTGAGCGGGAGTACGAGGAGGTCCTGCCCTGGGACCACCTGGACTCCGGTCTCGACAAGGACTGGCTCTGGGAGGACTGGCAGGACGCCCTCGACGAGACCGAGGTCGAGGACTGCCGCTGGACCCCGTGCTTCGACTGCGGCGTCTGCCCGCAGATGGACACCGAGATCCAGATCGGCCCCACGGGCAAGAAGCTGCTGCCGCTGAGCGTCGTCAAGTAGCGCCCGCCCCACGGCTCTTCGGCCCGGCCCCGCGTACCCCGCGCGGCCGGGCCGCGGTGCGCTCGCGCACAATGGGCCGATGCCGACGCCGCAGCTCATCGCCCCCACCGTGGAGGTCCACGCCTCCTTCCTCGCCGCGATGGCGGAGTTCCGTGCCGACGGCACGGAGGCCGTGCCGCACTCCCGGCTGGCCGCCGAACTGCGCACGTGGGCCGACCGCTGGCGCACCGCCGAGGGGTTCGCGGCGTATGTCGAGATGACCGGGGGTGTCGCGCGGGACGAGCGCCCGGACGGCGTCGTCGCCATGACCACCCGGTGGTGGGTGGCGGACGGCAGGTACCTGGGCCGGGTCACCTTCCGGCACGGCCTGACCCCCTCGCTCCTCGACCACGGCGGCCACATCGGCTACGCCGTCCGCCCCGGTGCCCGTCGCCGCGGCCACGCCACCGCGATGCTGCGGGCCGCGCTGCCGGTCGCCCATCACGAGCTGGGCATCGACCCGGTGCTGGTCACCTGCGACGACACCAACGCCGGGTCGCGCAAGGTCATCGAGGCCTGCGGCGGGGTCTTCGAGGACCGGCGCGACGAGAAGCTCCGCTACTGGATCCACGCGCCCCGCCCCGCCACCGGGCCGCCGCCGCCACGGCGCGGCTGACGTACCGGAGCACGAGGGGGGACGGATGGCGTCCGACGGCCGCGACCGGCGGCCGGCCCGGTACGCACCGGGCGAAGGCCGTGTGACCGTGCTGGTCCGGGGGTACCGGTACGGATCGTGGTGCTGGTGCTCGTGGTGCCCGTGCGGCTGGTCCGGGACGTCCTGACCGCCGCGGGCCGGGCCGTCCACCGCACCGCCCTGCGCGCCCTCGGCCGCGGCCTGGCCCGGCTCTGGCGCGCCCTGATCGTGCGCCCGCCGGCGTGGACCTGGCGCACCCTCGTCGTCACCCCGCTCACCTGGCTGTGGCGGCAGGTGCCGGCGCCGGCCGGCCGGGGGATCGGCGCCGCCGTGGTGTGGCTGCTGCGATGTCTGCTCGTGGTGCCCGCCCGGTGGCTGTGGACGTATGTGCTGGTCCCGCTGGGGCGGGGGACCGCCCGGCTGCTGCGTGGGCTGGGTGTGGCGCTGGTGTGGCTGGGCAAGGCGCTGTGCGTGTGGCCCTGGGTGGCGTTGTGGCGGCATGCGCTGACGCCGGTGGGCCGGGGGATCGGCGCCGCTGTGGCGTGGCTGGTGCGGTATCCGGTCGTGGTGCCCGCCCGGTGGCTGCACAGGTATGTGCGGGGTCCACTCGGGCGCGGGGCGACCCGGCTGGCGCGGGGGCTCGGGGCGGTGCTCGGCACGCTCGTCCGGTGGACCGTGCTCGTGCCGGCGGGCGCCCTGTGGCGGTACGTGCCCGCTCCGGCCGCGCGGCTGCCGACCGCCGTGCTGACGGTGCTCGTCCGGGAGACCGGGGCGGCGCTGGGGCACTGCCGGCGGGCCGCCGGGATCCTCTCCCGGGCCCTCGGCCGCCTCTTGGGCGCGGCGCTGCGGTGGACCCTCGCCGCACCGCTGCGCCGCGTCTACCGGGGGGCTCACGCCGGTGGGCCACGCGATCCGGGACGGCCTGTGGCGCCCGGTCCGGCAGGCGCTGCGCACGGCGCGCGCGACGGTGCGGCGGACCCGGCGGGAGGTCCGGCGGGCCCTGTTCGGGGCACCCCGCGCGCCGCGGCCGGCGAGGGCCGTGGTGCCCCGGCGGGAACCGGCGGGTTCCGGGACACGTACTCTAGGTAAGAAGTCCGGGCGCGACGTGTCCCCGCCCGCGCGGGGCTGATCCGGACCGGGCGACGCCGGACGGCGTCCTCCGGGCCCGTCCCCGTGCCCCACGGGGGTGGCATCCGGCAGCGCCCTCTCACAAGGAGAAGTAACACTGGGCAAGCGACAGCCCGAAGGCCCGCCGCCCGCACCGGCGGTGCAGCGCATCCGACTGCGCTACACCAAGCGCGGCCGCCTCCGGTTCACCAGTCACCGCGACTTCCAGCGCGCTTTCGAGCGGGCGCTGCGCCGCGCCGAGGTCCCCATGGCCTATTCGGCGGGCTTCACCCCGCACCCCAAGGTGTCGTACGCCAACGCCGCCCCCACCGGCACGGGCAGCGAGGCCGAGTATCTGGAAATCCAGCTCGCCGAGCGCCGCGATCCGGACACGCTCCGCGCGCTGCTCGACACCTCGCTGCCGGACGGCCTCGATGTGATCGACGCCGTCGAGGCGCACACCTCCGGCCTGGCCGACCGGCTGCAGGCCTCCGTATGGGAGATGCGGCTCGACGGGGTCGGGGCCGAGGAGGCCGGGCGCGCCGTCGAGGCGTTCCTCGCCGCCGAAGAGGTGCAGGTCGAGCGCCGTACGAAGAACGGCATCCGGACCTTTGACGCACGCGGCGCGGTGACGCGTCTGGAGGCCGCCGATTGCCCGGGCGATAGGCCCGACGGCAAAGCCTGTGCGATACTGCGGCTGGTTGTTCGGCATCTGACACCTGCCGTTCGACCCGACGACGTCCTGTCCGGCCTCCGAGCTGCGGCCGACCTGGCGCCGCCGGTCCCCGCTGCGGTGACCAGGCTGGCGCAGGGGCTGCTCGATGAGGAGACCGGCGCGGTGACCGACCCGCTCACGCCCGACCGCGACGCTGCCACGGCCGCCCCACCCACGGCCGCCGGGCTGAGTGCCGCGAAGGCCACGAGCGGGGTCTCCCCGGCAGCCGGGGAAGGTACTGCGTAGGACCGCCGTCGTCGCGTCGCCGATCAGCCAGGGAGCCACCCCGGTCCGGCAGACGCACTGACCAGGAGACTTTCGCCGGTCCCCGCCCAAAGGGAGCCGGCGAGCGAGACGACAGCTCCCGTGCGGCGCCCACGCCCCGGACAGCGGGACCGCGCTCATCACGCGGACCGCGACCGGAATCAGGCGCGGCGCCCGGGAGCGTGACGGGAGAACCGCCCGCATGCTCGAGCCCATTGAGCCCACCGATTCCACGCGTTCGCGCAACGGTGGCGCCGACGACAACCATTCACCCAGCGACACCCTGCCGCCCCGGCGCCGTGCCGCCTCCCGGCCGGCCGGCCCGCCCAAGGGCGCCGGCGCCGCCGAGGCAGCGGTGGTGAGCACCACCTCCGACGGGCCCGGTGCGGCCCTCGCCGAGGAGCACACCGCCTCCGCGGTCACCACCGGCGACGAGGCCAAGCCCGCCCGCACCCGACGACGGGCGACCCGCAAGGCCACCGCCCCGTCCGGCGCCCCGAAGCAGGCCTCCGGCGACGCGGCCCCGGCCCCGGCCGAACCGGCCGCCGCCGAAGAGCCCGCCGCACAGACCCCCGCCGAGGCGCCGCAGACCGATGACGCCGCGCCGCGCCGCGGCCGCCGCCGGGCCACCCGCAAGGTGACCGCCCCCGCCGGCACCCCGCAGAGCGAGGCCGCGGCGGAGACCGAGCCCGCGCCCGCCGCCGAGCCTGAGCCCGCCGAGAGCGCCGCCCCGGCCGTCGCAGAGGCCCCCACCGCCGAGGAGGAGGCTCCGCGCCGCGCCCGCCGCCGCGCCACCCGTAAGGCGACCGCACCGGCCGGCGCCCCCCAGCAGGACACCGCCGACACCGCCGCCGCCCCCGCCGAGAGCGCCGCCCCGGCCGCCGCGGAGGAGGCCCCCGCGCCCGCCGAGGACGCCGCACCGGCCCGTACCCGCCGCCGGGCGACCCGCAAGGCCACCGCCCCCGCCGGCGCCCCGGAGCAGGCCCAGGAGGCCGAGGCGCCGCAGACCGCGCAGGCACCGGCCGCCGCGGCCGAGACCCCCGAGGCCCCCCGCCGGGGCCGGGCCCGCCGCCGTGGCGAGCGCGCCGCGGAGCCGGCCGCCGCCCCGCAGGCCGCCGAGGAGGCCGCGGAGCCCGCGGCGGAGGCCCCGCAGCGCGGCCGCCGCCGGGCCCAGCGCCCGCCGACCGCCGTCTTCCAGGCGCCGGTCTTCACCGAGCCGATGTTCCAGACGCCGGAGAGCGCGGCCGCCGCCCACGCCGCGGCCCGTCAGGAAGAGGCCGCCGTGGCCCCGGCCGCCGAGGAGCAGCCCGCCGCGCCGCGCCGCCGTCGCCGCCGGGGTGCCCCGGCCGAGGCCGAGCAGCCCGAGCAGGTGACCGCCGCCCCGGCCGAGGAGCCGCAGGACCGGGCCCGGCAGCAGCCCGAGGAAGCCGCAGCCGCCGAGCCGGAGGACGAGCAGGCCGACGGTGGTCACGGCGAGGACGAGTCCGCGGACCGTCCCTCGCGCCGTCGCCGCCGTGGTGGCCGCCGTCGCCGTCGCGGGGAGAGCGCCGAGGGCGGCGAGGAGCAGTCCGCCGACGAGCGGGAGGGCGCGGAGTCGGAGTCCGAGGAGGACGAGGACCAGGCCGCCGAGCAGTCCGAGGAGCAGTACGAGGCCGAGGAGCAGGGCGGCGGCTCCAGCAGCAGCCGCCGTCGCCGCCGCCGGCGCCGTCGCACCGGTGACGTCGCCGAGGCCGAGGCCACCGGCGCCGACGACCCGGAGCGCACGGTCGTCAAGGTCCGCGAGCCCCGCAAGAAGGACGAGAGCACCAGCGCCGACGAGGTGCAGTCGATCAAGGGGTCGACGCGTCTGGAGGCCAAGAAGCAGCGCCGCCGTGAGGGGCGCGAGCAGGGCCGGCGCCGGGTGCCGATCATCACCGAGGCGGAGTTCCTCGCCCGCCGCGAGGCCGTCGAGCGGGTGATGGTCGTCCGCCAGAGCGGCGAGCGCACCCAGATCGGCGTCCTCGAGGACAACGTGCTCGTGGAGCACTTCGTCAACAAGGAGCAGGCGACCTCGTACGTCGGCAACGTCTACCTCGGCAAGGTGCAGAACGTGCTCCCGTCGATGGAGGCCGCCTTCGTCGACATCGGCAAGGGCCGCAACGCGGTGCTCTACGCCGGTGAGGTCAACTTCGAGGCGCTGGGCATGGCCAACGGCCCGCGCCGCATCGAGTCCGCGCTGAAGTCCGGTCAGTCGGTGCTGGTGCAGGTCACCAAGGACCCGATCGGACACAAGGGCGCCCGGCTCACCAGCCAGGTCTCGCTGCCCGGCCGCTACCTGGTCTACGTGCCCGAGGGCTCGATGACCGGTATCAGCCGCAAGCTCCCGGACACCGAGCGCTCGCGGCTCAAGCAGATCCTCAAGAAGATCGTCCCCGAGGACGCGGGCGTCATCGTGCGCACCGCCGCTGAGGGCGCGAGCGAGGACGAGCTGGCGCGCGACGTCCAGCGGCTGCAGGCGCAGTGGGAAGAGATCCAGAAGAAGGCCAAGAGCAACAGCGCCAGCGCGCCGACGCTGCTCTACGGCGAGCCGGACATGACCGTCCGGGTCGTCCGCGACATCTTCAACGAGGACTTCTCCAAGGTCATCGTCAGCGGCGACGAGGCCTGGCAGACGATCCACGGCTATGTCGCGCACGTCGCCCCGGACCTCACCGACCGGCTGCAGAAGTGGACGTCGGACGTGGACGTCTTCGCGACGTACCGCATCGACGAGCAGCTGATGAAGGCGCTGGACCGCAAGGTCTGGCTGCCCAGCGGCGGTTCGCTGGTGATCGACCGGACCGAGGCCATGATCGTGGTCGACGTCAACACCGGGAAGTTCACCGGGCAGGGCGGCAATCTCGAGGAGACGGTCACCAGGAACAACCTGGAGGCGGCCGAGGAGATCGTGCGTCAGCTGCGGCTGCGCGACCTCGGCGGCATCATCGTGATCGACTTCATCGACATGGTGCTGGAGTCCAACCGGGACCTGGTACTGCGGCGCCTGCTGGAGTGCCTGGGCCGGGACCGCACCAAGCACCAGGTCGCCGAGGTGACCTCGCTCGGGCTGGTCCAGATGACCCGCAAGCGGGTCGGCCAGGGCCTGCTGGAGTCCTTCTCCGAGTCGTGTGTGCACTGCAACGGCCGCGGCGTCATCGTCCACATGGACCAGCCGACGGTGGCCGGCGGCGGTGGCAAGCGCAAGAAGAAGGGCAAGGGCGCCCAGCCCGAGCCGCACGTCCACGAGGCGGCCGAGCCGACCCCGGAGGAGAGCGAGCCGGAGCTGGAGCCGGTCGCCGTGACGGAGGCCGAGCTGCAGCCCGCGGTGGACGGGACCGACGAGTGGTTCGGCAGCCCGGCCGAGGCCGAGGCGGCCGCCGGTCGCCGTGGCCGCCGCCGGGCGAGCCGGAAGGCGTCCGCTCCGGCGGGTGCCCCCAAGGCCGCCGCCGACGAGACCGCCGCGATCGTGCTGCCGGCCGAGCCGGTGGCCGCACCCGAGCCGGAGAAGGCCCCGGAGCCGGTCGCCGAGGCGCCGGCTCCCGAGCCCGCACCGGCCCGTCCGCGCCGCCGGGCGACCCGTAAGGCGACCGCTCCGGCGGGCTCGCCGGAGGTCACCGACGACTCCGCGGCGACCGTGGTCATCACCGCCCCCGCGGCGGAGCCGGCCCCGGCCGAGGCGGCTGCCGCGGACGAGGCGGAGGCGGCGCCCGCCGCCAAGAAGACCGTGAAGAAGGCGGCGGCGAAGAAGACCACCACCGCCAAGAAGACCGCGGCGAAGAAGACCACGGCCAAGAAGGCGGCGGCGAAGAAGACCACCACCACCGCCAAGAAGGCCACGGCGAAGAAGACCACCACCAAGAAGGCGACCACCAAGAAGGCGGCGGCCAAGAAGACCGCGGCCGCCGAGCAGGCCCCGGCTGCAGTGGTGTCCGCTTCCACGGAGGACTGAGCGATCCGTGCCCCGGACCGTCCGCGGTCCGGGGCCGGTTTGACCCCCAGGTCAAGGCCCCGTAACCTTGACCGTCGGTGTCTGTGACACCAAACCCCTGAGCACACACCTCTCGGTCCGCCGAGGGAGGCCGCTCGTCCACTCGGATTTCACGGGCCCCATCCCGAGCCCGTGTGAGCGGCTGGCATCAGAGGATCCGATTCCTAGCGAGAGAGAGTTCCGCGTGTACGCGATCGTGCGCACCGGCGGACGCCAGCAGAAGGTTTCTGTCGGCGACGTCATCGAGGTTGACCGCATTTCCACCAGCAAGGTCGGCGACACCGTCGAGCTCTCGACGCTGCTGGTTGTCGACGGCGACTCGGTCACCAGTGACCCGTGGGTCCTGGCCGGCGTGAAGGTCCAGGGCGAGGTCGTCGACCACCACAAGGGCGACAAGATCCGGATCCAGAAGTACAAGAACAAGACCGGTTACAAGAAGCGGATCGGCCACCGCCAGCTCCACACGGCGCTGAAGATCACCGGCATCGACGCTCCGGCGAAGTAAGGGACTGAGGAGACATGGCACACAAGAAGGGCGCATCGTCCACTCGGAACGGTCGCGATTCCAATGCTCAGCGGCTCGGCGTGAAGCGCTTCGGCGGTCAGGCCGTCCTCGCCGGTGAGATCCTGGTCCGCCAGCGTGGCACCCACTTCCACCCGGGCACGGGCGTCGGCCGCGGCGGCGACGACACCCTGTTCGCCCTTGCGGACGGCGCGGTGCAGTTCGGCACCCACCGTGGCCGCAAGGTCGTGAACATCGTCCCGGTCGCCGAGTAATTCCGGCCCGGACACGTTCCACGCACAGCATTCCGAGGGCGGACCGCCTTTTCCCGCGAGAGCGGGAAGGCCGGTCCGCCCTTGGCGCGTTGATACGGATACACCCCGCAGTACCGCTGCACCCCGCAGTACAGAGTTCTTGGCGCGGTCCCCGCGCACCCGTCGTTTTCTGGAGGCACCCCCACCATGACCACCTTCGTGGACCGCGTCGAGCTGCACGTCGCCGCGGGTAGCGGAGGCCACGGCTGTGCCTCCGTTCACCGTGAGAAGTTCAAGCCGCTCGGCGGGCCGGACGGCGGCAACGGCGGCCGTGGCGGCGATGTGATCCTGGTCGTCGACCAGGACGTCACCACCCTCCTCGACTACCACCACCACCCCCACCGCAAGGCCACCAACGGCCAGCCCGGCGCCGGCGACAACCGCGAGGGCAAGAACGGCCAGGACCTGGTCCTGCCGGTGCCGGACGGCACGGTCGTGCTCGACGGCAACGGCGAGGTGCTGGCCGACATGGTCGGCCAGGGCACCACCTTCGTCGCCGGCCAGGGCGGCCGCGGCGGCCTCGGCAACGCCGCGCTCGCCTCCGCCCGCCGCAAGGCCCCCGGCTTCGCGCTGCTCGGCGAGCCCGGCGAGGGCCGCGACATCGTGCTGGAGCTGAAGACCGTCGCCGATGTGGCGCTGGTCGGCTACCCCAGCGCCGGCAAGTCCTCGCTGATCTCGGTGCTCTCGGCGGCCAAGCCGAAGATCGCGGACTACCCGTTCACCACCCTGGTGCCCAACCTCGGCGTGGTGACGGCCGGTTCGACGGTCTACACCGTCGCGGACGTCCCCGGCCTGATCCCCGGCGCCAGCCAGGGAAGGGGCCTGGGCCTGGAGTTCCTGCGCCATGTGGAGCGCTGCGAGGTGCTGGTGCACGTCCTGGACACCGCGACCCTGGAGTCGGACCGTGACCCGGTCTCCGACCTCGACATCATCGAGGAGGAGCTGGCCCAGTACGGCGGTCTGGAGAACCGGCCCCGGGTGGTCGTCCTGAACAAGGTCGACATCCCCGACGGCAAGGACCTCGCCGACATGATCCGCCCCGACCTGGAGGAGCGCGGCTACCGCGTCTTCGAGGTCTCGGCCGTCGCCCACCTGGGGCTGAAGGAGCTGTCCTTCGCCCTCGCCGAGATCGTCGCGACGGCGCGTGCCGCCAAGCCCGTCCAGGAGGCCACCCGGATCGTCATCCGGCCCCAGGCCGTCGACGACGCGGGCTTCACGGTCACGGAGGAGGGCGAGCACTTCTACCGCGTCCGCGGCGAGAAGCCCGAACGCTGGGTGCACCAGACCGACTTCAACAACGACGAGGCCGTCGGCTACCTCGCCGACCGGCTCAGCCGCCTCGGCGTCGAGGACGCCCTGCTCAAGGCGGGCGCGCGTGCCATGGACGGGGTCGCGATCGGCCCCGAGGACAACGCCGTCGTCTTCGACTGGGAGCCGACCATGGCGGCCGGTGCGGAGATGCTGGGCCGGCGTGGCGAGGACCACCGCCTGGAGGCGCCCCGGCCGGCCGCGCAGCGCCGCCGCGACCGCGACGCGGAGCGGGACGAGGCCTCCGAGGAGTACGAGCGCTTCCGTCCCTTCTGACGGGCGCACGAGCGGACAGCAACGGGGAAGGCCCCCGGGAGGAATCCTCCCGGGGGCCTTCCCCGTGCCCGGTGCCGCCGCGGCGGCCCGCGGTGGGCTCAGACGGCTGCCGTGGTGTCCGTGGTGTCCGGGGCGCCGCTGGTCTCGTGCCCGGCCGTCCCGGCGTCCTTCGCGCCCTCCTGGGAGCGCTGGCCGGGGATGCCGGACAGCCGGCTCTCCATCCGGACGCGCCGCTCGTCGGCCTTGGTGCACAGGTCCAGCGCGGCCTGGTTGAAGCGGACCGAGGACGGCGGGTCCGACGGGCCCAGCAGGTGTTCCTTGAGCTCGGCGCGCTCGGCGGCCAGGGTGTCCTTCTCCGGGTGGCGCACCGCGTCGAGGAGACCGCCCACGCCGCTCGCCTCGGGCGTGAGGATGGTCGCGGCCCGCACGGTCGGGAAGTTCGCCCGGAAGTCGTCCTCGCTCATCCCCGAGGTGTTGGCGACCGCGTACGGCTTCTCGCTCGTCAGGTAGTCGGACACCACGCTGGAGACATCGCTGATCAGCACGTCCGCCTCGTTGAAGCAGCTGAAGATGCCGGGGCGGGCGGTGGTGATGATGCGGTGCTCCCACTCGGGGAAGGAGCTCCAGTACGCCGCCTCCCAGGCGGTGACGGCCGCGTCCACGGCGGCCGCGCGGCCCTCGTCCGGGGTGCCCTGCAGCCGCATCCGCTCCAGCTCGTCCGCGCTCTTGCGGAACGCGGAGGTGGTCAGCGCGTCCAGCTCCTCGGTGCGGCGGGCGAGTTCGGCGGCGGCCTCGGTGCCGGGCCGGGCCCCGCCGCGGCCGGCGTTCGCCTCGGTGATCATCGCCTGGATGCGGGTGTTGGCGGCGCCCGCGCGCGGGTCCACCGAACCGGTCATCGGGTGCGGCTTGTACAGCAGCCGCACCTTCTCGTCGGCGAGCAGCTCGCGGACGATGTTCTCGCCCGCCAGGATCACCGAGGTGTTGCCCGGGTTGCCGTCCCAGCCCTCCCAGGTCGGGGCGTACAGCACGGTGGTCATCCGGCCGGCCGGGGCGCCCGTGTACGGCTGGATCGGGGCCAGTTGGGGGCGGCCGACCTCGATGACGTCCTTGTCCTCGACGCCGATGTCGGCGAGCTGGTAGCGGTCACGCGCCGCCGGGCCCGCGACCCACACCTCGTCGTACGCCTTCGCGTAGGGGTTGCAGGAGGACAGCTTGTCGCTCTCGCCGTGGTTGGTGAAGGCGTGCTTGATGGACGGGATGCGCAGGATCTGCGAGGTCTTGCCGGAGTTCGCCGGGTGCAGCAGCATCTTGAGCGTGGAGTGCTCCAGCCGCATCAGGTTGGCGACCTTGGGGATGCAGACGATCGGCACGTCCGTGGCCTCGATCTTCTGCACCATGAAGCGCTCGCGGAGCACGATGATCGGGTTGCCGTCCAGGGCGGCCAGGGTGCTCAGCCACATGTTGGCCTGGTAGGCCGAGGAGGCACCGCCGGAGAAGTACATGCCGACCGTCGGCCGGTAGTCCGCCAGCCACGTGTCCAGCCACTCCAGCGCCTGCTTCTCGGTGGCCACCCGCTTCTTGGGCAGCAGCCAGGTGCCCAGGTAGAGCGTGCCGCCGGCGGACAGCGCCAGGGAGACGGCGAGGCCGACGCCGCCCCAGTACGCGTCCGTGGTGATCGAGGTGAGCATCATGCCCGCCGTGGTGGGCACCGAGAAGCGCAGCAGGCGCCGGCCCGTCTGGCGGGAGAGGATGCGCGGCGGGGCGTCGCTGAGCCGCAGCGCGCTCGCGTCGATGTTGCGGGTCACGAACGGCATGCTGCGGGTCCGGCGGACCAGCACCGCCACCGCCTGGCACACGAAGTGGGTGCCGTAGAAGAGGAGCAGGGTGATGGTCAGCGGCGCCTGCTCCTCCAGCGGGTTGATGCCGTCGATGTGCAGCAGGCCGACCAGTATCAGCATGTCGCGCAGCAGCTGGCGCACCGTGACGTCGAACCTGATCCGGCCGAGCACCGCGAGCAGGCCGGGCTGCTTGTGCTGGAGGACCAGGTCGAGTACCAGGTTGACCACGGATGCGGCGATGAACAGCGGGATGACGGGCAACAGCGCACCGACGAGCTGTGCGGTGAACGCGACCATCATCGCGAAGAGTGCCGCGAGCTGTACGGCTCGGCGGGGGACGATTCCGGCGGAAGGCACGGGGGAGGGCTCCTGGCAGCACGAAGGTCAGGGGGAGGCCGAGCGGGGCGGCCGGGTCCCGCGCTGCGACGCCGCCGGAGCGGCGAAACGGGACCGATGGACACCCGACCGTATGACCTCGTTGGCCCTGGTGACAATCTGCTGTGGCTCTCATCACCGCGAAAGCGGACCAATCGAACGCAACCCCTCGGATGCGGCTTCCGTCTAAAGGAGAACCGCGTGAGGAAGAAGGACGCCGAACACAAGGCATCCGGCCCGGGACGAGGACCGGAACTCCGGCCTCCATTGTGCCCGCCCGGCCCCGCCGCGCCGCCCACCGACCCGGCGCCGCCGCCCCCGCACGGTGTCCGCGGGCCGGTATCGCCAAGCGCCGCCCGCCCGCCCTGCCGTAGATTGCGCGGGTAGGGCCGTGGCACGGAGCGGGCAGCATTCCTCTCCGTACGGCGGTGGGATCGGCGAGCACAGGGGTACGCAGGTGGCAGGCGCAAGGCAGGACGTGAAGGACGCCCGCCGGATCGTGGTGAAGGTCGGCTCCTCCTCGCTGACCACGGCAACCGGGGGGCTGGACGCCGACCGCGTGGACGCGCTGGTCGATGTGCTCGCCAAGCACCAGGACAAGGAGATCGTGCTGGTCTCCTCCGGTGCCATCGCGGCCGGTCTGGCGCCGCTGGGGCTCGACAGACGGCCCCGTGACCTGGCCCGGCAGCAGGCCGCCGCCAGCGTCGGCCAGGGCCTGCTGGTCGCCCGCTACACCGCTTCCTTCGCCCGCTACGGCCGCCGGGTCGGCCAGGTCCTGCTGACGTCCGACGACACCAGCCGCCGGGCGCACTACCGCAACGCCTACCGGACCCTCGACCAGCTGCTGGCCATGGGCGTCGTCCCGATCGTGAACGAGAACGACACCGTCGCCACCGACGAGATCCGCTTCGGCGACAACGACCGGCTGGCGGCCCTGGTCGCCCATCTCGTCCGCGCCGACCTGCTGATCCTGCTCTCCGACGTCGACGGCCTCTACGACGGCGATCCGGCCACCCCCGGCACCTCCCGGATAGCCGAGGTACGCGGCCCCGGGGATCTGGAGGGCGTCTCCATCGGCAGCGCGGGCCGGGCCGGCGTCGGCACCGGCGGCATGGTCACCAAGGTCGAGGCGGCCCGGATCGCGGCCGCGGCCGGCATCCCGGTGGTCCTGACCTCCGCCGTGCACGCCGCGGACGCCCTGGCCGGCGGGCTGACCGGCACCCACTTCCTGCGCACCGGCCGCCGCTCCGCCGACCGGCTGCTGTGGCTGGCGCACGCCTCCACGCCGCGCGGCGCCCTGGTGCTCGACGACGGGGCCGTGCGGGCCGTCGTCGAACGGGGCTCCTCGCTCCTCCCGGCCGGAATCGCCTCCGTCGAGGGGGAGTTCACCGCCGGCGACCCGGTCGAGCTGCGGGACGGCGAGGGACACGCGGTCGCCCGCGGCCTCGTCAATTTCGATGCCCGGGAAATCCCCCGATTGATGGGGCGTTCGACCCGCGATCTGGCCCGCGAGCTGGGCCCGGCCTACGAGCGGGAGGTCGTCCACCGCGACGATCTGGTGCTGCTGCGCCCCTGAGACGGCGCCCCGGCCGACGGCCGCCGCGGCCCTCGAACACCGTCACCGGCGCGGTGCGCAGACCAGCCTTTCCACGGAGACCTTCGCAAAAACGCCCCCGCGACGGGCCACGGGCTGGTCAACTTTGTTGCGCGGGCGCCCGGGGGAGCGGCGTCCGCAGCGCACACACGCACACACCGACGTACGACGGATCCGCACCCCAGGGGCGGAGCGATTCGCATCACAGGAGGCCGCCGGTGAGACGAGGGCGCCCAGGGGCGCTGCCCCGAGGAACGGCGGAGCGGACACTGACCAGCGTCGGCACCGGCGAGGACGCCGGCCGGCCGGACGAGCGGTACGCCGGACATGGCGGGACGGCCCCGTACCCGGCCGGGGGCGAGCGCCGCGAGGCGTCCCGGCTGTGGCACATCACCCTCAGCGTCTCGGGCGCCGAGTCCCCGCTGAAGGAGGTCCGCCGGGCGCTGGAACAGCTCGCCCACGACCATCCCTTCCTGCTGACCAGCCGCTACGCCCACGACCACGCCGAGATCCGCTACTGGGAGGAGGCGCGCGACCTGCACGACGCCGCGGCGGTCGCGCTGCGGCTGTGGGGCGAGCACCGCGCCACGGCCAAGCTGCCGCCGTGGGAGATCGTCGGGCTGGAGGTCATCGACCGCGAGACCTACCACCAGCGCATCGCCGAGGGCTACGGACCGCCGCCGGCCTCCCCGGTCGGTGTCCATCCGTTCTGACCGGTGGGCGGCCCCGTCCCGCGCTGTGAGATGCGGCGTGAACCCCGGCCCGCCGCCCGGCTAGGCTGCGCCCATGACCAGCAGCGCATCGCAGTCCACACCCGTGCTCGACACCGCCCGCCGGGCGCGGGAGGCGGCCGCCGTCCTGGCGCCGCTGCCACGGACGGCCCGCGACGCCGCGCTGCTCGCCCTCGCCGACGCCCTGGTGGAGCGGACCGCCACGATCGTCGCCGCCAACGCCGAGGACGTCGCCGCGGCACGGGAGGCCGGCACCGCCGAGTCCGTCGTCGACCGCCTCACCCTCACCCCCGAGCGGATCGCCGCCATGGCCGCGGACGTCCGCCAGGTCGTGGCGCTGCCCGACCCGGTCGGCGAGGTGGTGCGCGGCTCGACCCTGCCCAACGGGCTCGACCTGCGGCAGGTGCGGGTCCCGCTCGGTGTGATCGGGATCATCTACGAGGCCCGGCCCAATGTGACGGTGGACGCCGCGGCGCTGTGCCTGAAGTCCGGCAACGCCGTGCTGCTGCGCGGCTCGGCCTCGGCGTACGCCTCCAACAGCGCCCTGGTGGACGTGCTGCGCGACGCCGTGCAGAGCGCCGGGCTGCCCGCCGACGCGGTGCAGCTGGTGCCCGGCCGGAGCCGTGAGTCGGTGCACGAGCTGATGCGGGCCCGCGGTCTGGTGGACGTGCTGATCCCGCGCGGCGGCGCCTCGCTGATCCGGACGGTCGTCGAGGAGTCCACGGTCCCGGTGATCGAGACCGGCACCGGCAACTGCCACGTCTACGTCGACGAGGCCGCCGACCTCGACATGGCCGTCGACATCCTGGTCAATTCCAAGGCTCAGCGCCCCAGCGTCTGCAACGCCGCCGAGACGGTGCTGGTGCACGCCGGGATCGCCGAGAAGTTCCTGCCGCGCGCCCTGGAGGCGCTGACCCAGGCCGGCGTGATCGTGCACGGCGACACCGCCTGGCAGCAGGCGGGCCCCGGGCTGGTCGCCCCCGCCACCGACGAGGACTGGGCGACGGAGTACCTCTCGTACGACATCGCGGCCGCCGTGGTGCCCGACCTGGAGGCGGCGGTGGCGCACATCCGGCGCTGGACCTCCGGCCACACCGAGGCCATCGTCACCACCTCGCAGGCCGCGGCCCGCAGGTTCACCCAGTTGGTCGATTCCACCACCGTCGCGGTGAATGCCTCGACCCGTTTCACCGACGGCGGTCAATTCGGCTTCGGTGCGGAGATCGGCATTTCCACCCAGAAGCTGCACGCCCGCGGCCCCATGGGGCTGCCGGAACTGACCTCGACGAAGTACATCGTCACGGGCGACGGCCACACCCGCTGACGGGTCCCCCGGATTCCCCGTTCTCCCTGCCCAAAATGGGCCGCCGGGGCTAACCTGGACGGGTGCCGGACGACGTGGGGGGCAAGCCGTTCCCGGACGGTGAAGAGCCCGACGAGCACCACCACGGGAGCCACGGAAATGCGGACGAAGAATTCGCCTCCGTGGTCTTCGACGAGGAATTCGTCCGGTCCGCACGGATTCATGAGCCCTCGGCGGTCGAGCGGATGCTGGCCGCCGCCGAGGCCCGCGCCGAGGCCGAGGCGGCCCGCTCCGGACCCGGCTACGGCCCCGAGGGCGACGACGGGGACGAGCCGGCCTTCCGCGGCCGCCGGGCCCGCGGCGCCGGCGACCACGAGGGATTCGTCGACTACGGAGAGTACGAGGACGACGGGGACTACGGCGACTACCCGCCCTACGGCCCGTACGGCCCCTACGGCGGCGCGCTGCGCCCCTACCGCAGCACCCGCTGGCACCGCCCGGTGGCCTGGGTGCTGGCCGTGGTCATGGGCATCGGGCTGGTCGCGCTGGCCTTCAGCGCCGTCTACCGGGGCTCCTCCGGGCGGACCCAGAGCCCCGCACCGGCGCCGGCCTCCAGCAGCGGCACGGACGCCCCCACGGCGGGCCGGGACAGCGTCCCCTCGGCCCGTCCGGGCCTGCCGTCGCTGCCCTCGGCCGACTCCCTGCGCCCCTCGTTCCCGGCGACGCCCGGGACGCACTGAAACGCCGTGCGCGCTGCCCGCAAAACGGACACCTGAAACGGGAATCCTCCGGTGAAGTTGCGCGGCGCCCCCGCGTTTACGTTCGCCCCGTCAGACCTACCCTTGTTGTATGACCGGGCCTGGTGACCCTCCCGAAGGGACGCCCAACGGCGCCCCGGGTGGTGGTGAGGACGAATACCGATCCGTCGTCTTCGACGAATCGTTCGTTCGTGCTGCGCGACTGCAGGAATTCTCCGCGGACGAGCGGCTCGGTGAACACCATTCGCCGGCCGTCAAAACCCGGCACGTCTGGCGGCGGCTCGGCGGCTCCCGACAGGCGGTCCTGCTGGTCATGCTGATCGTGCTGGCCTTCGGCACCGCCGTTTACATGGGCATCCGGCACCCTTACAAGAATCCCGAGACACTCCGGGCGCAGCCGCTGCGCTCCACGGTCGTGCCGCTGGTGCCCCGGGGGACCGTGCCGGGCGCGAAGCCGCAGGATCTCTTCGCGCACAGCCCCGCGGCGAATTACCGGATCGGCGCGGCCGGGGTGAATCTGCCCCCGGTCACCCGCACCGAGCACTTCTCCGGCGGCCAGGTCGTCTCCGCCCTGACCGTCGCCAAGGACTACCTCGTCCGCTCCTCGCTGGACCCGGCCACCCTCACCGGCGGCTCCGTGCGGCCCGTGCGGCTGCTGCTCGACACCGGCCAACTCGACCAGTTCGACCGCAGCCTGGCGCACCCCGACGACAACGGCCGCAACGCGGCGACCGGTTGGCTGGTCCGCTTCGACCCGAAGCAGACCCGGCTCGCCGACCCGGACGTCCGGGTCGACGGCACCCTGAGCGCCTCCGAACTCAGCCCGGACGCCCTCGACGTCACCGCCGACTACACCTTCGTCTACGCCGTCCGGCCCGCCCCCGGCGTGCAGCACTCAGCCCCGGGCCAGGGCGTGGGCAAGGCCACCGCGGGCGCGGCCTCGCTGGTGACCGTGCGGCGCGAGGTGCATTTCCGGCTGAGCCGCGAGAACCTCAACGACCACCGCCTGGAGGTGCTGCAGAGCAGTCTGCAGGCCGGGCCGCTGGCCTGCTCCTCGCAGCCGGCCGACGCGCTGCACCCGCTGTTCGCGGGCCAGCACGCCGGCAACGACCGGCCCACGGGCACCGACCCCTTCGCCAGGAACCGGGTCAACCCCTCGCTCTGCGGTGAGCTGGCGCCCGCCGCTCAGCCGAAGCCGAGCCATCCGATCCGTTGAGCGGGTGAGTCACCGGACGCGCCCTAGGCGTCGTCGCGGCTCTCCGTGCCGCCGGTGCCGCTGTTGCCGTTGGTGCCGCCGGGACGCGGGCCGCCCCGGAAGACCGTGTCGCGCAGCTTGCCGCCCAAGTCGCCCGCGCCGCCCGCGATGTCGCGCACCAGGCCCATCAGCGGGTCCTTGCTGTTGCGCACCGAATCGGCGTAGTGGGCCGCGGAGTCCCGGAAGGAGTCGGAGACGGAGGTGTCCCCGTCCTCGTCCCGGCGCGGGTAGTGGCCGTCCATGATCCGCTGGTGGTCGCGGCTGGCCGCCCACTTCTTCAGCTCGGCCGCCCGCACGGTGGTGAACGGGTGGCTGCGCGGCAGCAGGTTGAGGATCTTCAGCACGGAGTCGCGCAGATCGCCGCCGGACTCGTACTCGTCCGCCTGCTCGAGGAAGGCGTCGACGTTCATCTCGTGCAGGTGGTTGCCGCCGGCCAGCTTCATCAGCCCGCGCATCGAGGCCTGCAGGTCCTGTCCGACGAGCAGCCCGGCGCGGTCCGCCGACAGCTCCGACTTGCGGAACCACTCGCGCAGCGCGGTCACGATCGCCATGATCGCGACGTTGCCCAGCGGGATCCAGGCGACCTTCGTGGCGAGGTTGGTCAGGAAGAGCAGGATCGTGCGGTAGACGGCGTGCCCGGACAGCGCGTGTCCGACCTCGTGGCCGACGACCGCCCGCATCTCCTCCTCGTCGAGCAGCTCGACCAGGCCCGTGGTCACCACGATGATCGGCTCGTCCAGGCCGATGCACATGGCGTTGGGCTGCGGGTCCTGGTTGACGTACATCGGCGGGACCTTCTCCAGGTCCAGGATGTAGCAGGCGTCCCGCAGCATGTCGTTGAGGTGGGTGAACTGCCGGTCGCTGACGCGGACCGAGTCCGAGAGGAACAGCAGTCGCAGGCTGCGCTCCGGGAGCAGGCCGCTGAGCGTCTTGAAGACGGTGTCGAACCCGCTGAGCTTGCGCAGCGCCACCAGCGCCGAGCGGTCCGCCGGGTGTTCGTACGACCGCGACGAGATGCCGGGGAATCGCCGCCGGTCCCGGCTCGGTACGGTGGCGCTGCCGTCTGGGCTCTCCGTCATTGGGGCCTCCCCCTGTTCGACTGCGTGTGGTTCAGCCTAGAGGACGCCGCCGACAGCGGATTGGATGCTCGGGCGTACGCTGGCGATCGCACCAGTTCGCCGCACAGGCCCGGCCGGAAGAGCGCAGGGGCCGGTATTCCGAGGGAGCGCACCGTCATGCCGTACCCGAGCGTGCTGCTCGCCGCAGCCCAGGAGACCGCCAGGGACGGCGGACCCGGATGGATCCTGCGCACCGTGATCATCGTCGGCGTCGTGGGTGCGGCGCTGCTCGCCTGGTTCCTGCTGCGCGGCTACGGCCGGGACTGACGCCCGGCCGGCCTCCCGGGACGCGGTCCGGGTGGAGTCGCCGTGTGCCCGCGGTGAGACGCCGCATACGATGTGGTGGAAGTCTCTGCCCGACCCCAGCCCGGATTGGTCCTGCCGACGATGAGCCTGCACTCCACCGCACAGTCCCTGGTCTCCCTGGCCGCCGACCCCGGACACGAGGGCGGTCACGCCAGCCTCAGCCCCTTCGTGACCGGCGGCGGCGCCCTGTTTGTCCTGCTCCTCCTGCTCTGGATCACCACCCGCTTCAACCGCGACCGCTGAGCCGCGGCACCCGGCCCCCGGCATCGCGCGCCGCCCAGTAGGGTCTGCACGCATGGGAGAGCACACAGGGCCCGTGAAGCGGCGACTCGGAGTGATGGGCGGCACGTTCGACCCGATCCATCACGGACACCTGGTCGCCGCCAGCGAGGTGGCCAGTCAGTTCCACCTCGACGAGGTCATCTTCGTACCGACGGGACAGCCGTGGCAGAAGAGCCACAAGCTGGTGTCCCCGGCCGAGGACCGGTATTTGATGACGGTCATCGCGACCGCGTCGAATCCGCAGTTCTCCGTCAGCCGCATCGACATCGACCGCGGCGGCAAGACGTACACGATAGACACGCTGCGTGACCTGCGGGAGCGGCACCGCGACGCGGATCTGTTCTTCATCACCGGCGCCGACGCCCTCAGCCAGATTCTGACCTGGCACGATGCGGCGGAGCTGGTGTCACTTGCCCACTTCATCGGGGTGACCAGGCCCGGCCATGTCCTCGCGGACCCCGGGCTGCCCGAGGGGGCGGTGTCCCTGGTCGAGGTGCCGGCACTGGCCATCTCCTCGACCGACTGCCGGGCGCGCGTGGCCCAGGGGGATCCGGTCTGGTACCTGGTGCCGGACGGTGTGGTGCGCTACATCGACAAAAAACAGCTGTACCGCAACGACCGCTGACGGGGCTTGACGGAAAGGGGCACCGGTGAGCGACCGACAGGATCCTTACGGCCCGCAGGACCCGTACGCCCACGACCCGTATGCCCAAGGGCAGCAAGGGCAGCAGGGCTACACCTACGACGCCTACGGGCAGCCGGTGTACCCCGATTCCGCGGCGGCACCGTACACCCAGCACTACGACGCGTACGGACAGCCGGCCGCCCCGTCCGCCTATGAGGGCTACGACCCCTACGGCACCCCACAGGCGCAATCCGGCCACCAGGGCGCGCAGGCCTACCAGGGGCAGACCGCGTACGGCTACGACGCCTACGGTCAGGTGCAGGCCCAGCCCGGCGCTCCGCAGCACTACGACCCCTACGCCGCGCCCCAGCAGCCCCCGCACCCGCAGGAGTGGGCCCCCCAGCAGGACCGGCAGTCCCCCTACGAGCAGGCGTCGTACGCGGAGCAGCCCCCGCAGGGCCAACCCGCCGCACCGCGCCAGGACGGGCCGCACCGGCCGCCTGCGCAGCGCCGTGCCCCGTCGGACGAGAGCCTGGAGCCGGCCGCCGCGCCGGGCTCGGGGGACGGGCCGGAGTACCAGGACGAGCAGTTCGCCTTCATCGAGGAGCCGGACGAGGAATCCGAAGACGTCATCGACTGGCTGAAGTTCACCGAGAGCCGCACCGAGCGGCGCGAGGAGGCCAAGCGGCGCGGCCGCAGCCGGATCGTCGCGCTGTCCGTGGTGCTGGCCCTGCTGGTGGCCGGCGGCGTCGGCTATCTGTGGTGGGCGGGCAAGCTGCCGGGACTGGCCGGTCCGGGCGCCGGTACGGCGGCCGCGGCCGCCGGCCAGAAGCGTGACGTCCTCGTCGTGCATCTGCGGGACACCAAGAGCGGGAACAGCTCGACGGCGCTGCTGGTGGACAACGAGACCACCCACAAGGGCACCACCGTCCTCCTGCCCAACAGCCTCGTCGTCTCCAAGGACGACGGCACCACCACCACGCTCGGCAAGTCCGTCAAGGACGAGGGCACCGACCCGACCCGGGACTCCCTCAACAGCCTGCTGGGCGCCGACCTCAAGGCCAGCTGGCGGCTGGACACCCCGTATCTGGAGAACCTCGTCGAGACGGTCGGCGGGATCACGCTCGACACCGACGCCACCGTGCCCGGCGCCAAGAAGGGCGCCTCACCGGTCGTCAAACAGGGCAGCGCCCAGGACCTCAACGGCCAGGCGGCGGTCGCCTACGCCACCTACCAGGCGCCGGGCGAGCCCCAGACCCGGCAGCTCCAGCGGTTCGGCCAGGTCATGCAGGCGACCCTGAAGAAGGTCTCCAGCGACGCCGACGGGGCCACCGCCACGGTGAAGTCGCTGCTCCAGGTGCTCGACCCGCCGCTCACCGAGGGCCAGCTGGGCAGCTCGCTGGCGCAGCGGGCGGAGCTGGCGAAGACCGGCGCCTACCGCACGACCCTGCTGCCCGTGGCCGCCGACGGCACGCTCAGCCGGACCACGGCGTCGACCGTGGTCAAGGACGTGCTCGGCGGCACGGTCAAGAAGACCGCGCCGGACACCACCGCCCGGGTCGCGGTCCGCAACGCCACCGGCACCCGGGCCGCCACCGGCAAGGCCCAGGTCGCGCTGGTCAACGGCGGCTACAGCTTCGTCGACGGCGGTACCTCCCGCACGGCCGTGGCCACCTCCCAGGTCACCTACGCGGACGCCGCCCAGAAGGCGAGGGCCGCGGAGGTCGCCAAGACGCTGGGCCTGCCGGCGGGCGCGGTCCGGCAGGGCAAGGCCGCCTCGAACGCCGACCTCACCGTGGTCCTGGGGCGCGACTACAAGGGCTGAGCGACGGAGCGCGCCCGGACCCGCCGCTGTCGGCCAGGCAGCGGCCCCGGGCCGCCCCGTCCCCGCGCTGACCAGCACGGACGCCGTGTGTGGGTGGGGGCCCGGAATCCCGGCCGGGAGTGTCGGTGGTCCGTGAGACCCTTGTGGGGTACCTGACCGCAGACCCGGCCGCCCATCGGCCCGGGCGCGTGCCGCGCTCCGCAGCGGCTCCGCCGCCCGGCCCGGCCGGAGAAGGCCGCCCTCAAACCGAAAGCCGCTTGTGACCGCCACGGACCGCTCCATCGAGCTCATCAACGCCGCAGCCCAGGCCGCGGCCGACAAGCTTGCGCACGACATCATCGCGTACGACGTCAGCGACGTCCTCTCGATCACCGATGCCTTCCTGCTGGCCTCGGCGCCCAGCGACCGCCAGGTCAAGTCGATCGTCGACGAGATCGAGGAGCGGCTCAACAAGGACCTCGGCGCCAAGCCGGTCCGCCGCGAGGGCGACCGCGAGGCCCGCTGGGTCCTGCTCGACTACGTCGACATCGTGGTGCACGTCCAGCACAGCGAGGAGCGCGTGTTCTACGCTCTCGAGCGCCTGTGGAAGGACTGCCCCGAGATCGACCTCCCCGAGGAGGCCACGGCCACCCGGGGCAAGGCCGCGGCGCACGCCGATGCCACGGCGGGTGACCAGGACGGAGAGCTGCTCTGAACGGCACGAAGGGCGGCCGGGGCCGCCGCATCGTCCTGTGGCGCCACGGCCAGACGGCCTGGAATCTGGAGCGCCGCTTCCAGGGTTCGACGGACATCGCGCTGACGGACGAGGGCCTGGCCCAGGCGCGCCGCGCCGCCCGGCTGCTCGCCGCCCTGAAGCCGGACACCATCGTCGCCTCCGACCTCCGGCGGGCCTCCGCGACGGCCGGTGAGCTGTCCGCGCTGACCCGGCTGGAGGTGACCCATGACGCGGCCCTGCGCGAGACCTACGCGGGTTCCTGGCAGGGTCTGACGCACGAGGAGATCCTCGCGCGCCACGGCGAGCAGTACACCGCCTGGAAGCGCGGTGAGCCGGTGCGGCGGGGCGGCGGCGAACTGGAGACCGAGGTCGCCGACCGGGCCGCGCCCGTCGTGCTCAACCACGCCGACAAGCTGCCCGACAACGGCACCCTGGTCGTCGTCAGCCACGGCGGCACCATCCGCACCACCATCGGGCGCCTGCTCGGCCTGGACGCCCACCACTGGGAGGGCCTGGGCGGACTGTCGAACTGCTGCTGGTCCGTGCTGGGCGAGGGCGCGCGCGGCTGGCGTCTGCTGGAGCACAACGCCGGCACCCTGCCGGAGCCGGTGCTCGGCGACGACGACTGAGCCCGCCGAGCGGCCCCGGCCGACCCGGATTTCACATCCGGGCAGGTCGCAGGCTAAAGTTCTTCTTGTTCGCGGCGCCGCCGGGGGAAACCCGGGGGAGCGGAACAAGACCCGGGGCTATAGCTCAGTTGGTAGAGCGCCTGCATGGCATGCAGGAGGTCAGGAGTTCAATTCTCCTTAGCTCCACAGCCCGGATGATCCCGCCTCCGAACCGGAGGCGGGATCTCTGCGTTATCCGGCCCGACCGGTGGACCCGCGCTCCCTCACGGCGCGGCCGGCGAAGGGGCGTCGTGGCGCAAAAGATGGGCCTGACCCGGTCGGCGGTCCGTGGCAGAATCGGACGGCGCCGGCAGGGGAGGAGAGATCGCGATGCCCACGAGCATCCTCGAGGAGGTCAACGACCTGCTCGAAGTCGCCGAGGCGCAGGGGTACGACTGGCTGCCGGAATACGCACTCCGCTTCACCTGCCCCGTTGACGGGCCCGTCTCCCCCTGCCGGGACCGCGACGGTACCGCTCTGCAGTGCCCCTCGTGCGGTTCCTCCCATGTCGCGCAGGTGCTGGGCGACAACGGCGGCGTTTCCTTCGTTTGTACGGCCTGCGGCCACAGTTGGAGCTGATGGATGGGCGCCCACAGCAGGAAATGTGACTGGTGCGGCAGCGGTACGCCGATCGTCCGTGACATGGAACCCGTCAACGCCGACTACCAGTACTGGTGCGAGGAATGCGCCCGCGCGCTGGTCATAAAAGGCGACCCGATCGAGACCTACCGGGAGCTCGACGGGGAGCCGATCTACGGGCGGCTGCTCGACGAGCACTGCACGCTGAAGCGTTTCTACTCCTTCGCCACCGCCTGAGTGAAGCCGGCCGGGCCCGGCCCGCGGCCCTGTTGACGTCACATCAGGGAGCCGGCGGTCGCCCGCCCTTGGCGGTCGGGACGGCCGGCCCCGCCTCTGCCGCCGCGCGCGGTGCGGGCCCGTGCCCCGCGGTCCGCCGCAGCCGGAGCGCGGTCAGCGCCAGCACGGCAAGCCCGGCGAGCGGATAGACGGCGGAGAGCAGCATCTGCCCGCCGTTCTGGTGCAGTTCCTGGTGGTGGTGCCAGTGGTGCGGCACCCACCACAGGGCGAACGAGCAGAACATCAGGCCCAGTACGGCCGTCACCGCCCACCGGCGGCGGGCCGCGGTGCCGGTCCGTCCCAGCGCCTCGGAGCCGAGCAGCACCAGCATCGGCACGCACCAGACCCAGTGATGCGACCAGGAGATCGGGCTGATCAGGAGGGCGGTCGCGGCGCAGGCCACGGTCGCCCAGGCGCGCTCCCCGCGCAGCAGCGCCGCGACCGCCAGCGCCAGGCCCGCCACCGCGGTCAGACCGGCGGCCACGGCCCAGGCGCCGCCCGGATCGTGGGTGTGCAGCAGCCGGGCGAGGGTGCCGCGCAGCGACTGGTTGGCGGTGATCTCCACCTCGCCGACCCGGTCGGCGGCGAAGACGATCCCGGTCCAGAAGCGGTGCGCGTCGCGCGGCAGCACGAGCGCGGAGAGCAGCACCGTGGCCAGGAACGTCGCGGTGGCGACGGCGGCCTGCCGCAGCCAGGGGTTCCAAGCGGCGCGTACCCCCGCACCGGAGCGGAGCAGCCGCCCGGCCCGGACGGCGCCGGCCAGCGCGAGGAACACGGCGAACAGTGCCGGGGTGAGCTTGAGCCCGGCCGCGAGGCCGATGCCGACGCCCGCGAGCCGGTGGCTCTCCCTGCGGGTCAGGTCCCACAGCACCAGCGCGGTGAGCAGGAGGTTGATCTGGCCGTAGCGCAGCGTCGTCCACACCGGCTCGCACCACACCAGCACGGCGGAGAGCGCGAGCGCGGCGGCGGGCCGGGGCAGCTGCCGCGGGCGGCCGGCGAGCCGCAGCGAGAGGTGGACGACGGCGACGAGCAGCAGGAGGTTGCCGGCGGTGGCCAGGGTCCGCATCGCCGGGACGTCCAGGAGCGTGAGCGGGGTGAACAGCAGCGCCGCGAAGGGCGGGTAGGTGTTGGGCAGCTGCGCCGAGGTCGCCACCATGTCGTACAGGGACCCGCCGCCACGGACGGTGAGGCCCTCGGCGCGGTAGACCATGAGGTCGATCATCGTCACGTGCGCCAGGCGCTGCGCGGTCCAGAAGGCGGTGAAGGAGGCCAGGCAGGCGAGGGCCGCCAGGAGGGTCGGGCGCCGGCGCAGGAGTCCCGTGCCCCGGGACGCGCCGCCGGGGTCGGTGGGCCGGTGCAGCTCCAGCGCGGTCACGGCGTACGGCCCCCCAGGACGAATCGGACACTGGCTGCCGAGAGTACCGCGTGCCGTCCCCGGGGCCCCGGCCGGAACGATTTGGCAGAAGGCGGGGAGGTCCGTGTAATGTAGGCGATGCCGCAGCGGGGAACCGGGCGGGAACAGAATACGGGGCTATAGCTCAGTTGGTAGAGCGCCTGCATGGCATGCAGGAGGTCAGGAGTTCAATTCTCCTTAGCTCCACAGAGAGCGAAGCAGGTCATCCGATGCGGATGGCCTGCTTCGTCGTGTGAGCCGCGCCGTCGTGGATCCGGTCCGTCGTGCGGGTCGGTCCCGGGTGGCCCCGGGGTCGCATCCGGCCGCCGTGCTCCCGGGGTTGCGTGCACATCCGGTCAACCTAACGCCCGTTATGACGAGTTGATCGTCCGCTCTGTGCTCATTCCTGACCAGCCCTTGCCGTTCCTTGGTCTCTTCTTGGTGATCGCATGCCCCTGACATGAACGGTTCACCGAAAGAGTGGCGAATCGCGTGAGCGTCACATCCGACGCATTCATCGCTCGTGCGGTGCCGCGCACCTGGCGCCCCGGCGCAGCGCGGCACCCCGCAGCGCACCGCATTGCCACAGCAGGGGGTTACATGAGATCAAGCCGCACCAGATCGCTGCGCGCTCGTGCCGGACTGGCCTGGGCAGCGACGCTGCCGCTGGTCGCCGGCGCGCTCGCGCTGGGGGCGCCGGCCGCCGACGCCGCGGGCCACGACGGGGGCCGGCACGCACTGCAGGGCACCAAGCCGCTGTGGGCCACCTCGCGGGCCGACCAGGGCGCCACGTCCGCGTCCACGGGCGTCACCGCCCGCGTCTACCTGGCCGGCCGCGACGCCAAGGGCCTCGCCGACTACGCGAAGGCCGTGTCCGACCCGCACTCCGCCGCGTACGGGAAGTACCTGAGCCCCGCCCAGGTGCGCGCCCGCTTCGGTGCCACGCACGACCAGATAGCCAAGGTGACCGACTGGCTGAAGAAGTCCGGCCTGACGGTCACCGGCAGCACCCGGCGCTATCTGACGGTCAAGGGTGAGGCCGCCGCCGCCGAGCGCGCCTTCGCCACCGACCTGCACAACTACCGCAAGAGCGGGCACACGTACCACGCGCCGTCGACCACGGCCTCCGCGCCCGCCGGGCTGTCCGACGCGGTGCTGACGGTCACGGGTCTGGACAACGCCCCGCGCCTGGCCAAGCACCACTCCAGCGAACTGCCGCCGCCGGAGGGCGTGTTCCGCAACGCGGGCCCGTTCTCCTCGTACTACGGCTCCAAGACGGACAAGAAGCTGCCGTCCGCCTACGGGAACAAGGCGCCGTACGCGATCAAGGGCTACACCGGCAAGCAGCTGCGTGCCGCCTACGGCGCGAAGAAGTGGACCGGCAAGGGCGTCACCGTCGCGATCACCGACGCCTACGCCTCGCCGAGCATCGCCAAGGACGCGGACACCTACGCCGGCCGTAACGGGGACCCCCGCTACCGCCACGGCCAGCTGTCCCAGGTGCTGCCCGCCGACTACACGCACATCGACGAGTGCGGCGCGGCCGGCTGGTACGGCGAGGAGACCCTCGACGTCGAGGCCGTCCACGCGGTCGCCCCCGACGCCGACATCGTCTACGTCGGCGGCGCCTCCTGCATGGACGACGACCTGATCGACTCGCTCGGCAAGGTCGTCGACGGGCACCTCGCCGACATGGTCTCCAACTCCTGGGGCGACCTGGAGGCGAACGAGACCCCGGATTCGGCGGCCGCCTACGACCAGCTCTTCCAGCAGGGCGCGGTGCAGGGCATCGGCTTCTACTTCTCCTCCGGTGACGACGGTGACGAGGTCGCCAAGACGGGCACCAAGCAGGTCGACAGCCCGGCGAACTCCCCCTGGGTGACCGCGGTCGGCGGCACCTCCCTGGCCGTCGGCAAGCACGACGCCTACCAGTGGGAGACCGGCTGGGGCACCCAGAAGGCGCTGCTGTCCAAGGACGGCAACGACTGGACCGGGTTCCCGGGCGCCTTCACCGGCGGCGCCGGCGGTGGCACCAGCACGAGCGTGGCGCAGCCCTTCTACCAGCGCGGAGTCGTCCCGGACGGGCTCTCGAAGGTGAACGGCGGCGGCGCGATGCGCACCGTCCCGGACATCGCCGCGGTCGCCGACCCCAACACCGGCTTCCTGGTCGGCCAGACCCAGACGCTGCCGAGCGGAAAGCTCGGCTACGACGAGTACCGCATCGGCGGCACCTCGCTGGCCGCCCCGGTGATCGCCGGAGTCCAGGCGCTGGCCCAGCAGGCCCGGCACGGCGTCGCCATCGGCTTCGCCAACCCCGGCATCTACCAGCGCTACGGCACCGCCGCGTACCACGACGTCACCGACCACCCGCTGGGCGCCGGCCGTGACCTGGCCGTCGTCCGCGTCGACTACGTCAACGGCGTGGACGACGGCAAGGGCACCACGACCTCGCTGCGCAGCCTGGGCAAGGACAGCTCCCTGCACGCGGGCGTCGGCTATGACGACGTCACCGGCGTGGGCTCGCCGGGCACCGGCTACGTGAGCTCCTACCGCCCCTGACGCAGGGACGCGGCGCCGCCTCCCCGCACCGCCGGTTCGCCCATGACGCGGCGGTAGGAGTACGGGGTATCGGGGGCGGGGCCCGCGCTGGGATCATCCTCAGCGCGGGCCCCGTACGCCCTGCGGTACCCTGACGCCATGCGTGCCGTACGCCTTCTGCTTAGCGGGCCGCGCTGATCAGTACCGAAGGATCACAGATCCTGTCGGCATCGGCGCGGCGTCCCCTCCTGTGCGAGGGGTCTTTTTGTTTCCGGCGCGCCCGGGATCTGGCGCGTTTGCGCAGGCAGAGACGATCGATGGAGCTTTGAGGACGATGAGCGAGACGACCACCGCTGCCGAGGTGGCAGCGCCGCACCGCTATACGGCCGCGCTGGCCGCCGACATCGAGGCACGCTGGCAGGCCCACTGGGAGGAGAACGGGACCTACGAGGCCCCGAACCCCGGCGGCGAGCTGGCCGGCGACGCCGAGGTGGCGGCACGCCCCAAGAAGTTCATCATGGACATGTTCCCCTACCCCTCGGGCGCGGGCCTGCACGTCGGCCACCCCCTGGGGTTCATCGCCACCGACGTCTACGCCCGCCACCAGCGGATGACGGGCCACAACGTCCTGCACACCCTGGGCTTCGACGCCTTCGGCCTGCCCGCCGAGCAGTACGCGGTGCAGACCGGTACCCACCCGCGGGTCTCCACCGAGGCCAACATCGTCAACATGCGGCGCCAGCTGCGCCGCCTGGGCCTGGGCCACGACCCGCGCCGTTCGGTCGAGACGATCGACCCGGCGTACTACAAGTGGACCCAGTGGATCTTCCTGCAGATCTTCCACTCCTGGTACGACCCGGAGGCGGACGCCGCCCGTCCGGTCGACACCCTGGTCGCCCAGTTCGAGGCCGGCACCCGGCAGACCCCCGACGGCCGGCCCTGGGCCGAGCTGAGCCCGATCGAGCGCGCCAACGTCCTGGGTGAGTACCGCCTGGCGTACGCCTCGGACGCGCCGGTCAACTGGTGCCCCGGACTGGGCACGGTGCTGGCCAACGAGGAGGTCACCGCCGACGGCCGCTCCGAGCGCGGCAACTACCCGGTCTTCAAGGCCAAGCTGCGCCAGTGGAACATGCGCATCACCGCCTACGCGGACCGGCTGCTGAACGACCTGGACGCGCTGGACTGGCCGGAGGCCATCAAGCTGCAGCAGCGCAACTGGATCGGCCGTTCCGAGGGCGCCCGGGTCGACTTCCCGGCGGGCGACGAGAAGATCACCGTCTTCACCACCCGCCAGGACACCCTGTTCGGCGCGACGTACATGGTGCTGGCGCCCGAGCACCCGCTGATCGCCGGCGCCGAGAACGGCACCGGTACCGGCGCGCTCGTCCCCGACGCCTGGCCCGAGGGCACCCACGACGTGTGGACCGGCGGCCACGCCACCCCGGCCGACGCGGTCGCGGCGTACCGCAAGCAGGCCGCCGCCAAGTCGGACGTCGAGCGGCAGGCCGAGGCCAAGGACAAGACCGGCGTCTTCACCGGCGTCTTCGCGACCAACCCGGTCAGCGGCGAGCAGGTCCCGGTCTTCATCGCCGACTACGTCCTGATGGGCTACGGCACCGGCGCGATCATGGCCGTGCCCGCGCACGACAGCCGTGACTTCGCCTTCGCCCGCGCCTTCGAGCTGCCGATGCGCTGTGTCGTCGAGCCGTCGGACGACCGCGGCACCGACCCCGCGACCTGGGACGACGCCTTCGCCTCGTACGACGCGAAGATCGTCAACTCGTCCAGCGCCAGGATCTCGCTGGACGGCCTGGGGGTGACCGAGGGCAAGGCGAAGATCACCGACTGGCTGGCCGCCGAGGGCATCGGCGAGGGCACCGTCAACTTCCGGCTGCGCGACTGGCTGTTCAGCCGCCAGCGCTACTGGGGCGAGCCCTTCCCGATCGTCTACGACGAGGACGGCGTGGCGCACGCGCTGCCCGAGTCGATGCTGCCGCTGGAGCTGCCCGAGGTCGAGGACTACTCCCCGCGCACCTTCGACCCGGACGACGCCGACACCCAGCCGGAGACCCCGCTGTCCCGCAACGAGGACTGGGTCCACGTCGACCTGGACCTGGGCGACGGCAACGGCATCAAGCGCTACCGCCGCGAGACCAACACCATGCCGAACTGGGCGGGTTCGTGCTGGTACGAGATGCGCTACCTGGACCCGCGCAACGCCGACGCGCTGGTCGCCCCGGACATCGAGCAGTACTGGATGGGCCCGCGCGACGGTCAGCCGGCCGGCGGCGTGGACCTGTACGTGGGCGGTGCGGAGCACGCCGTGCTGCACCTGCTGTACGCCCGCTTCTGGTCGAAGGTGCTGCACGACCTGGGCCATGTCTCGTCGTCCGAGCCCTTCCACAAGCTGTACAACCAGGGCATGATCCAGGCCTTCGTCTACCGGGACAGCCGCGGCATCGCCGTCCCGGCCGCCGAGGTCGAGGAGCGCGACGGCGGCTACTACTACCAGGGCGAAAAGGTCAGCCGCGTCCTGGGCAAGATGGGCAAGTCCCTGAAGAACGCCGTCACTCCGGACGAGATCTGCGCCGAGTACGGCGCGGACACCCTGCGCCTGTACGAGATGGCGATGGGCCCGCTGGACGTGTCGCGGCCGTGGGACACCCGGGCCGTCGTGGGCCAGTACCGCCTGCTGCAGCGCCTGTGGCGCAATGTCGTCGACGAGGCGACCGGCGAGGTCACCGTCGCCGACGCCGAGCCGGACGAGGCCACGCTGCGCGCCCTGCACAAGGCCATCGACGGCGTCGCCCAGGACATGGCGAACCTGCGCTTCAACACCGCCATCGCCAAGGTGACCGAGCTGAACAACCACCTGACCAAGACGGGCGGCGCCGTTCCGCGCACGGTCGCCGAGCAGCTGGTGCTGCTGGTCGCCCCGCTGGCGCCGCACATCGCCGAGGAGCTGTGGCGCAAGCTGGGCCACGGCGACACCGTGGTGCACGCGGACTTCCCGGTGGCCGACCCGGCGTACGTCGTGGACGAGACCGTGACCTGCGTCGTCCAGATCAAGGGCAAGGTCAAGGCCCGCCTGGAGGTCGCCCCGTCGATCTCCGACGCGGACCTGGAGGCCACGGCCCTGGCGGAGCCGGCCGTCGTCGCGGCGCTGAACGGAGCGGGCATCCGGAAGGTCATCGTCCGGGCGCCGAAGCTGGTGAACATCGTCCCGGCGTAGTCGCCGGCGGGTGCCCGGGGCCGCCCCGGGCACCCGAAGCAGCGGTATGGGGGGATTCCCCTACGGGCAGGTTGGGGGTTCTTCCGGAACCCGTGACCTGCCCGAGCCGTTTACCGTGGAGGGACAAGGGCGCGGGTACCGCCGGCGCCGCCGATACGTCTGGGGAGAGCCCATGGAAGCCGTCGTCGCCATCCTCGGGCTGCTCTTCGTGCTGTTCGTCGTGGCCGGGGTGTTCGCCGCGGTCAAGGCCGTGCAGGCGGCCAAGCGCGGCGTGGACCGCACCGTCGCCCAGGCCCGCAGAAGCGTCGAGGACACCGGCCTGCGCGCCCGGCAGCTCGCCCAGCCCGGCGTCGTCGGGGAACTCGCCCAGCTGCGGCTCTCGCTGCGCACCTCCATGCGCGCCACCCAGGACGTGCTCCGCTCCGGCTCGCCGGACGACGCCTCCCTCGGCGAGGCCGCCGGCCTCTTCGAGCGGCTGAGCGCCCATGGCCATGAGCTGGACGCCGACCTCAAGCGGCTCGAACGGGAGCCCGACCGGGCCACCATCACCGTCCGCCTCCCCGATCTCCGCGCGCGCACGGAGCGGATCACGCACTCCGCCGAATCGCTGCGCTGGGCCGCCCGGGACCGCGCCCGCAAATTCGCCGAGGACGACCTGGCCTCGCTCAGCGACCAGATCGATGTCGAATCCGGGGCGCTGCGGCACTGGACCCGGGCCGAGGACACCGCCACCACGGACCCGCTGCGCGAGCCCGTACGGGGACGCGGGGCGACGGCGGGGCAGCCGCAGGGGGCCGGGGGCGGACCGGCGGCGAACGGGCCCGCACGGACGGGCGCGGCCGGCAGCGGCGACCGGGGCCCGGCATCCGAGGAGCCACCGGCGCTCACCACCCGCGACCCGCGCACCCAGCCGTCCTACCCGTGGCAGAAGGCGCCGCGGACCGAGGGCACGGCGCCATGAGGACCGCGGGGCGCTGACGAGCGGGGACGGCGGCGGCCGGCCTCTTGGCAGAGTCTTGGGGAAGCCTGGAAGATCTTGGGGAGGGGCCCGCACTGTGCGCCGTCGGGATCCCCGGATAACCTCGCATTCATGTCCCGCCATGTCGCGATCGTCACCGATTCCACGGCCTACTTGCCGCGGACGGCTCTCGAACGCCACCGCATCACGGCCGTTCCGCTGACCGTCGTCCTGGGGGACCAGGCCCTGGAAGAGGGCACCGAGATCTCCGCGAGATCCGTCGCGGAGGCGCTCCAGAAGCGCCGGCCCGTGACGACCTCCCGGCCCAGCCCCACGGTGTTCGGGGAGACCTACCGCACGGTCGCGGCCGCCGGCGCCGACGCCATCGTCTCGCTCCACCTCTCGTCCGAGTTCTCCGGCACGTATGACGCGGCGGTCCTCGCGGCCAAGGAGGCCCCGGTACCGGTGCACGTCGTGGACACCGGGATGGTCGCGATGGCCCTGGGCTTCTGCGCCCTCGCCGCCGCGGAGACGGCGGAGGCCGGCGGGGACGCGGACGACGCGGTCGCCGCCGCGCAGAAGCGCGCCGCGGGCACCTCCGCCTACTTCTACGTCGACACCCTCGACTACCTGCGCCGCGGCGGACGCATCGGCGCCGCGCAGGCGCTGCTCGGCTCCGCGCTCGCCGTCAAGCCGCTCCTGCAACTGGCCGACGGCCGGATCGAACTGTTGGAGAAGGTCCGCACGGCGTCCAAGGCCATCGCACGGCTGGAGGAGATCGCCGCGGAGCGGGCGGGCGAGGGCCAGGTCGACATCGCGGTCCACCATCTCGCCGCGGCGGAGCGCGCGGACGCGCTGGCCCAGCGGCTGCGGGAGCGGGTGCCCGGGCTCCATGAACTGCACGTGAGCGAGGTCGGCGCGGTGATCGGTGCGCACACGGGGCCGGGCCTGCTGGGAGCCGTGGTGTCACCGCGCTGAGCGAGGCGGCGGAGCGTCACGTGGGTGACGAAGTTATCCACAACTGGTGCGCCGTCCACCGGATCTGAGGCCGCCCGGCGAGATCCGCGCGAGCTGCTTAGCGTCGGTCGGTATGAACGCTTCTCCTCCCTTTTCCAGCTCTCCTTCTCCTGCGTCTGCTCGGCATTCGGTTTCTGCGACTGCCTCTGCCTCTGCGTCTGTCTCTGAACGGGAGCGGATGCGGGACCGGACCGCGGCGATCTTCGGCGATACGGGGGTTGGCTCCGGGGCCGGGCCGCCGCCCCCGCAGCACGGTCCGCCGGACGCGCGCCGTCGTGAGCGGGTGTGGCTCGCCGTCCGCGAACGGCTTCCGCTCTGGGTGCAGTTACGGTGCGGCACGGACCCGAAGGCGCTGGCCGCATTGGTGTTGGTGCTGGTGGTGGCCGTGGGATTCGCCGTGCAGCACTTCTGGACCGGACGCCCCGAGCCGGTACGGGCCCCGGCGGCCGAACGGTCCGTGGGCGCCTCCGGCCCCGCCCCGCGCTCCTCGTCGCAGCCGGCCTCGTCCTCGTCCGCCTCTGCGGTGGCGAACGGCTCGCCGGGCGCGGCGGGGCGGCAACTGGTCGTCGATGTGACGGGCAAGGTCCGGCACCCCGGAATTCACCGGATGCCGCCGGGATCGCGGGTGATCGACGCGCTGCAGGCCGCCGGCGGAGTGCTGCGGGGAGCGAACCTCCGTGGGCTCAACCGGGCCCGCCGACTGACCGACGGCGAGCAGATCGTGGTCGGTGCGCCCAACGGCGGCGCCGGCGCCGGCGGCGGGCCGGGTCCCGCTGACGCCGGGGCCGGGGGTGCGGGAAGTGGCAGCGGGGGATCTGGTGCCGGAGGACCCGGTGCCGGAGGCGGCCCCGGGGGGCCGGTCAGTCTGAGTGCGGCGACCGAGCAGCAGCTCGACTCCCTGCCCGGAGTGGGGCCCGTCCTGGCCCGCCACATCATCGAATTCCGCACCCAGCACGGCGGATTCACCTCGGTGGAACAGCTCCGGCAGGTGACCGGCATCGGAGACCGTCGGTTCGCCGATCTGCGCCCCTTGGTGGAGCCGTGACCGGTACCCGCGCCACCGTGCACGCCCGGGCGGCCTCGCGGCACGGCTCCTCGGACCCGCACCAGGAGGGCCCGGTCGATCTGCGGCTTGTCGCGCCCGCCCTGGCGGCCTGGGCGGCTGCGGCGATCGGCCTGGGCGTGCCTGGCGGAGGAGTGGCGGCTGCGGTGGCTGTGGGCGCGCTGCTCGCGGTGGGCGTGTGGTGGGTGGCCGTGGCGCGGTTCGGGGCCGGGCGGGGCCCAGAGGAGGGTGCGGAGGACGGTGCCCCGCCGTGGGCCGACCCCGAGGGGCCGGAGGGGGCCGATGCCGGTGGGCGGGGCGCGGCTGGTGCCGGTGGGCGAGGTATGGCCGATGCCCGCGGCCGGGGCACGGGCGACGCCCACGGGCGGGGAACCCGGACGGCTCCTCTCCGTTCCCTCCGTGTGCGGTCCGCGGGGACGTCGATGGCTCTGGCGGCGGTGTTGTTGTGCGCCGGGGCGGGGGCCGCGTCAGCGGCGTTGCACGCGGCGGATGTGCGGCGGGGGCCGCTGCCGGCCGTGGCGGAGCAGTTCGGGCAGGTCACCGCCGAGCTGGAGGTGACCGGAGACCCCCGGCTGACCCGGCCCAAGGTGCGGGGCTCACAACGGACACCCCCGGTGCTGGTGTTCACGGCCGAGGCCGTGCGCGTCACGGCAACCGACGGAGCGGTCACCGCGGTCCGCACGCCGGTCCTGGTCGTCGTGCAGCAGCGCGGAGGGGGCGGCAAGGGAGGAGGGGGCGCCTCGAACGAGTCCGACCCGGCGCACCGTGACACAGCGCGCGACAGTCTCCGGTCGGCCTGGCGCGGGCTGCTGCCCTCGACCCGTATCCGGGTGAGGGCGGGTGCCGCGCCGCCGTTGTCCCCGGGCGATCAGGTCGGGGCCGTGCTGCGGGTCACCGCCGACGCACCTCCGGCCGAGGTCGGTGCGCCCACCGCCCTGGAGCGGTTGGCGGGAAGCCTGCGGGCGGGACTGCGCGAGGCCACCGACACGTTGAGCCCCGACGCCCGGGCGCTGCTGCCCGGGCTCGTCGTGGGGGACACCTCGCGCGTGCCACCGGATCTCGACGATGCCTTCCGCGCCACCGATCTGACGCATCTGCTCGCCGTATCGGGCAGCAATCTGACGATCGTGCTCGCCCTGCTGATCGGACCGCCGCACCTCGCGACGCGAGCCGAGCGCCGCGGGCTGGCGCCACGCCTGGGGCTGTCGTTGCGCGGCACGGCGGTGCTGGGAGGCGCGATCGCCCTGGCCTTCGTCGTGGTGTGCCGCCCGGACCCGAGCGTGCTGCGGGCCGCCGTCTGCGGACTGATCACACTGCTGGCGATCGGCACCGGCCGCCGACGCTCTCTCCTGCCCGCGCTCGCCGCCGCGGTGCTGCTGCTGGTCCTCTACGACCCCTGGCTCGCCCGCAGCTACGGCTTTCTGCTGTCCGTTCTGGCGACCGGCGCGCTGCTGCTGCTCGCACCGCGCTGGAGTGCCGCCCTGCAAAGGCGCCGGGTCCCGCCCCGTTTCGCCGAGGTGATCGCCGCCGCGGCCGCCGCCCAGGCGGTCTGCGCACCCGTCGTCGCCGTGCTGGCGGCCCGGGTGGGCCTGGTGGCCGTGCCCTGCAATCTGCTGGCCGAACTCGCCGTGGGCCCCGCGACGGTGCTGGGGTTCGCCGCGCTCGCCGCCGCCCCGGTCGCGCTGCCGGTCGCCCGGGCGCTGGCGTGGTGCGCGGGCTGGCCCGTCGAGTGGATCGCCGGAGTGGCCCGTACGGGGGCAGGGTTACCGGGGGCCGAGTTCGCGTGGCCGGGGGGCTGGACCGGCGGGCTGATGCTGGCGGTCGTGCTGGTGATCCTGGTGGCGGTGGGGCGCCGCTTGCTGCGTCGGCCCTGGCTGTGTGCGCTCTGCGCGCTGGCGCTGCTCCTGGTGGTCTGCCGCCCCGCCCCGTTCACCCGCGTCATCACCGGCTGGCCGCCGCCCGGGTGGCGGGCGGTGGTCTGCGACGTGGGGCAGGGCGACGGCCTGGTGTTGGCGGCGGGGGACGGTACGGCGCTGGTGGTGGACACCGGCCCGGAGCCCCGCGCCATCGACCGCTGCCTCACCGACCTGGGCGTCCGCCGCATCCCGCTGCTCGTCCTGACCCACTTTCACGCCGACCATGTGGACGGCCTTCCCGGCGCGCTCCGCGGCCGCTCGGTCGGCGCGATCGAGACCACGACCCTGGACGACCCGCCCGGCCAGTCGCAGTTCGTACGCCGTACGGCTGCCGCGGCCGGGGTCCCGCTCGTGCGCGCCGCAACGGGTGAGCGACGCCGCCTGGGTCCACTCACCTGGGAAGTCCTGTGGCCACCGGCCCCTCCTGACCTCCCCGGCCCCCGCGGCCCAGGTGTCCCCGGCAGCCCCGACGCTCCTCCGGGGCAGGCGCCCGGCCCCACTGGCCGCGACGATTCCGGAGCCCTCGACGGCCCGAACGACGCCAGCGTCACCCTGCTCGTCCATACCCATGGGCTGACCATCCTGCTGCTCGGCGACCTCGAACCACCCGCACAGCGAGCGCTGTGGGAGGCGCATCCGGAGCTGGGCGCGGTCGATGTCCTGAAGGTGGCGCACCACGGCTCGGCCTATCAGGACCCGCCACTGATACACCGGTTGGCGCCCCGCCTGGCGCTGATCTCCTGTGGCACCGGCAACCCGTACGGCCATCCGGCCCCCGGCACCCTCACGGCCCTGCGGGCCCAGGGCGTCCGGGTCCTGCGTACGGACACCGACGGAGCGATCGCGGTCCTGGGCACCACCGCCGAACTGTCCGCGACGGTGAGCGGCCACCACATCCTGACCCCGCGGGCCGGCGGCCCGAGAAGCCGTGCGGGGCCGGCAGCCGCCCGCCTGGAAGCCGCGGTGCCGGCCGCGGCGGAGTGGGAGAGGCGTGCGGGACCGGTGGGTGCCCGTGGGGCGGGTGCGGGGCCCGGCCGCCGTACCAGTGGGTCCCGTGCGGGTCCCGGCTGTAGGAGGTCCCGTGCCGGGCCCACCGGCGGACAGCCGGCCGGAGCACGCAGGCCCGGACGATCAAGCAGGCCCGCCGAAAGGGGATCTATAGACTCTGGAGCATGGGGGACAGGCTCGCGCTCACCCCCAGCCGCTGGTGCTTCGTTCGAGTCGTGAGGGCCTCCCGGCCTGCGCGGATGAGCGCCGACCTTGATGGCCGCCAGACCTGTCCCGGCGGTGTGACGGTGCCGGGGCAGCCGCCGGTTCGCCCTGGAGAGGACGCCTGATGGACACCGCTGCAGTCGATGCCTACCTCGACCGGATAGGCGCCGCCCGTCCGGCATCCCCGGATGCCGAGGCGCTGCGGGCGCAGCACCTGCGGCATCTGCGCACCGTCCCCTTCGAGAACCTCTCCCTCCACCTCGGCGAGGAGAGCGTGCTCGCGGAACGGCCACTGCTGGACAAGATCGTCGGAACCCGGCGCGGCGGCTTCTGTTACGAGCTCAACGGCGCCTTCGCCATGCTGCTGGGCGCACTCGGCTACGAGGTCGAGCTGTTGTCCGCCCGCGTCTTCGGCCCCGACGGACTGGGAATCCCGTACGACCACCTCGTGCTGCGGGTGGTGACACCGGACGGCCCGTGGCTCGCCGATGTCGGCTTCGGCCGGCACTGTCACTTCCCGCTCCGCTGGGACAGCCGCGCCGAGCAGCCGGAACCGGGCGGGGTGTTCCGGATCGAGGAGACGGCCGAGGGAGATCTCGATGTCCTGCGGGACGGCTCCCCGCAGTACCGCGTCGAGCAACGCCCCCGCGTGCTCAAGGACTTCGAGGTGGGCTGCTGGTGGCACCGCACCTCGCCCCGCTCGCACTTCACACAGTCCCTGGTGTGCTCCCGGCTGACCGGGACCGGGCGGATCACGCTCTCCGGCCGGTCGCTCGTGCGCACCGGTGCGGACGGCGAGCGCGAGGAGCGTCAGGTGGGCGACGGCGAGGTCCTCGCCGCGTACCGGGAGCACTTCGGGATCGTGCTGGAGCGGGAGCCCGTGGTCGGCGAGTCCGTGGACGGGTGAGGTACGGGCGGATGAGGCTGCGGGCGCCCCGAGTGGTGTTCCCGGACGCCTCACCGCCCCCGGGAGACTCACTCGCCCTTGGACGTCACTCGCCCCTGGACGTCACTCCGCCTCGCGCCAGCCCTCGTGTTCGGCCGCGAGTTCGTGCAGCTGCTCCGGATCGTGGGCGGCGTCCGGGTCTTCGACCACGACCAGCCACTGGGCGTCCTCGGCATCGTCCTCACCGGCCAGGGCGTCCCGTACGAGCTGAGGTTCCTCGGCGAGGCCGAAGCGCTCCGTCAGGGCTTCGGCCACTTCCTCCGCGGCGTCGCGGTCGGGCAGTACCAGCACGTGCCGTTCGTGGCGTACGTGCTGATCATGCTGGTCGTGCCGTTCGGGTGGTGGGTGTGGGGCTGCGTCGTTCACCTGGCCATTGTCCGACAGGTGTGGGGGTGAACCGTCAGGGGGAGGGCGGGGGCTCTCCGGCAGGGGCGGCGGGCGGTCCGGGGCCGGTTGTCAGTGGGGCGTGGGATGCTGGACCGCGATGGCCAGGAAGACAGCTCACGACGACCCGCTCGCCCCCGTCACGATCGCGGTGGGCCAGGAAGACCTGCTGCTCGACCGCGCCGTGCAGCAGGTGGTGGCGGCCGCCCGGACGGCCGACGCGGACACCGATGTGCGCGACCTCACCCCCGATCAGCTTCAGCCCGGCACCCTTGCCGAGCTGACCAGCCCGTCCCTGTTCGCCGAGCGCAAGGTCGTGGTGGTGCGTGCCGCCCAGGACCTGTCCGCCGACACCATCAAGGACGTCAAGGCGTATCTCGGCTCGCCCGCCGAGGAGATCACCCTGGTGCTGCTGCATGCCGGCGGCGCCAAGGGCAAGGGTCTGCTGGACGCCGCGCGCAAGGTCGGTGCCCGGGAGGTCGCCTGCCCCAAGATGACCAAGCCCGCCGACCGGCTGGCCTTCGTCCGGGGCGAGTTCCGCGCCGTCGGCCGCTCGGCGACGCCCGAGGCCTGCCAGTCCCTGGTCGATGCGATCGGCAGCGATCTGCGGGAGCTGGCCTCGGCCTGTTCGCAGCTGGCCGCGGACATCGAGGGCACGATCGACGAGGCCGTCGTCGCGCGCTACTACACGGGCCGGGCCGAGGCGTCGAGCTTCACCGTCGCGGACCGTGCCGTCGAGGGCCGGGCCGCCGAGGCGCTGGAGGCGTTGCGCTGGGCGATCTCCACCGGCGTCGCCCCCGTCCTGATCACCAGCGCGCTCGCCCAGGGTGTCCGGGCCATCGGCAAGCTGGCTTCCGCCCCGCGCGGTGCGCGCCCCGGCGACCTCGCCCGCGAACTGGGCATGCCGCCCTGGAAGATCGACCGGGTGCGTCAGCAGATGCGCGGCTGGTCGGCGGACGGCGTGGCCACCGCCCTGCGCGCGGTGGCGGACGCCGACGCGGGGGTCAAGGGCGGCGGAGACGATCCGGGGTACGCCCTGGAGAAGGCGGTCGTGGTGATCGCCCGGGCGGCCCGCTCACGCTGAGGCAGCCGGGGCGCCATGCCGCTCCGGCCGGTGGGCGGCACGGCACGGGCCCCGCGGGCGGCACCCGAGGAATCGCCGTGCCGCCGTCGCAGGGCCCGGCTCCCACAGGGGCCCCTATCGCGACCGCGTGCTTTGCAGCCGCTTCAGCGTCTCCGTCGCGCTGGTCTTCAGCATCGTCGCCACCTCGGCGGAGGTCGGGCGCTTGGCCGTGCTGCTGCTCGACGCATAGCTCGACCACGTCGACTGAAATGTCATCCAGCCGTCCCGGACGGCGAGGATCACATACGAGCTGTCGTTGGTGCCGCCCTCGTCCTGCCGCGTCACGAGATAGGCCTCGTCGGCGATGCCCGGCACGGCCTCGACCGTATAGCGGGTCGACGCCTCCTGTTTCTCGTACGAGCGGTAGCTGTCGGCGAACTCCGGTGCCGGGTCGGTCTTCTTGTGCAGCGTGACGGTGTTGTACATCCAGGTCGAGGAGTAGTCGGAGCTGCCGGCGTTCTCCGGCTGCAGTGACACGTTGCACGACATGGTCTCCATGGTGTTCTGCTGGGCACCGGTGTGCTGCGGATTGGCGTCCTTGGCGGAGGTGCTCGCCTTGAGCTTGAAGTGGGCGTTCTGGAACGGGGTCAGCGAGGTTTTCGCGCACAGATCGCCGGTGTAGCCGTAGCCCGCGAGGTCGGGATCGGCCTCGTCGGAGAAGCTGCCGGTGGCGAACAGTACGGATGCCCAGATCGCGGAGGCGGCGACGGCACCGCCGATCGCCCAGAGCCAGCCGGCCTTGCCACGGCCCGCCCCGTCACGAGCGCCGGGCGGCACCGGCGGAGGAGACGGCATGCCACCCGCCGGATATCCGTATCCGCCGCCCGGTACGTGGGGCACCTGCGGTGGCTGCTGTGATGCGTAGGGATTCTGCTGCGGTGCTGCCGCATTCTGCGGCGCGGGCACCTGACCGTAGGGGTTGGCCTGCGGCCGGGCGTATGGATTGTTTTGTTCCCCCGATATGGACATGGCCGAAGATTAGCCGACACCGCTGACAACGAACCCGGCCCGGCAGGTCCGATCTGGATATCCGCAGGCAAGGGATGGATCAGGCGCACCAAAGGCAAAAGGGCGCACCAGGAACAACAGCGGAGTCTGGGGGCGCCGCAATATCAGGAAGCCCACGCCAAGCGTCATTCACCAAACCCCGCATGCGATTCCCCCGCAGGCCGCACGTGGAATCCCCCCACGCACACGCATGCCCTCACGGAAATCCCCCACCACGAATCCCCCGCAACCCCACTCCACCCTGCCCCACCCGTATCCCTCGCCCATGACAAAAGCCCCGCCTCATCCCTGGGGAAGGGAAAGGCGGGGCTTTCGTATCAAGCTGTATCGGCTTCGTCGGCGTTGAACGCCGGGTGAGCCGGGTGTGCCGCACCCGCGTGGCGAACGCAGGCCGTGTGCGGCACGGTGGTGCACCGGTCAGGGAGCGGAGAGAGGGGCCGCTGGGTCCCTGGCGGCAGGTGTTGCAGATGTTGCCGGTGGACGAAGATCAGGCCTGGTCGGCCCGGAGCCCTTCGTCCGGAGGGGAAGGTCAGCCCTTGAGGGTCGAGACCTTCTTGGCCAGCGCCGACTTCTTGTTGGCGGCGGCGTTCTTGTGGATGACACCCTTGCTGACTGCCTTGTCGAGCTTCTTGGCAGCCTCGGCCTGGGCGGTGGCGGCCTTCTGCAGGTCGCCGGCCTCCACGGCCTCGCGGGTGCGACGGATCGCGGTCTTCAGAGTGGACTTGACAGCCTTGTTGCGCTGACGAGCCTTCTCGTTGGTCTTGATCCGCTTCATCTGGGACTTGATGTTCGCCACGAAAGAGCCTTTTCAGGTTCGTTGGAGTTTCGAGTGGCGCCTCGTACGAGAGAGGGCACGAAGCGCAGTGGACCAGGCTACCAGCAGGGTCTACGGCCTCCCAAACCGGACCGGACCCCGCCGTTCCGGCCGCCCCGTCCCGCCTCGCCCGGCCCCGTCCCCGAGCCGATCGGAGTCCGGCCCGGCCCTCGCGGCCCGCCCCGCCCGACCCGTCCCGCTCAAGCGCCCCGGCCCGCCCGCCGGAGAGGCTCCGCCGCCCCTCCCGGAACCGCCGGATCACCCCCCGGCCCGCCCAAACCGGACCGAGGCCGTCGCGCATGGGACCATGGGGGAGACGTCACACACCCGAGTCCCGCCTACCCGCGTTCACTGAATGGACCCTGCGTGCCCGCGACCCCTACGAACGTGCCGGAGCCGAGCCGTACCGATCCGGCCCTCCTCCGTAACTTCTGCATCATCGCGCACATCGACCACGGCAAGTCGACGCTCGCCGACCGGATGCTCCAGCTCACCGGTGTCGTCGACCAGCGGCAGATGCGCGCGCAGTACCTCGACCGCATGGACATCGAGCGCGAGCGCGGCATCACGATCAAGTCCCAAGCGGTCCGGCTGCCCTGGGACCCCTCCGAGGGGGAAGAGGGCAGTGGCACCACCCACATCCTCAACATGATCGACACCCCGGGCCACGTCGACTTCACCTACGAGGTGTCCCGCTCGCTCGCCGCGTGTGAGGGCTGCATCCTCCTGGTCGACGCCGCTCAGGGCATCGAGGCCCAGACGCTCGCCAATCTCTACCTGGCGATGGAGCACGACCTCACGATCATCCCCGTCCTCAACAAGATCGACCTGCCGGCAGCGCAGCCCGAGAAGTTCGCCGCCGAGCTGGCCAACCTGGTCGGCTGCGACCCCGAGGACGTGCTGAAGGTCTCCGCGAAGACCGGTGTCGGCGTGCCCGAGCTGCTGAACAAGGTCGTCCGTGAGGTGCCGGCCCCGGTCGGCGTCAAGGACGCCCCCGCCCGCGCGATGATCTTCGACTCGGTCTACGACGCCTACCGCGGCGTCGTGACGTACGTGAAGGTCGTCGACGGCACGCTCGGCAAGCGCGAGCGCATCCGGATGATGTCCACCGGCGCCGCGCACGAGCTGCTGGAGATCGGCACCAACTCCCCGGAGATGAAGCCCGCCGACGGCCTGTCCGTCGGTGAGGTGGGCTATCTGATCACCGGGGTGAAGGACGTCCGGCAGTCCAAGGTGGGTGACACGATCACCCAGCTCACCAAGGGGGCCACCGAGCCGCTGGGCGGCTACAAGGACCCCAAGCCGATGGTGTTCTCGGGCCTGTATCCGCTGGACGGCTCGGACTACCCCGAGCTGCGCGACGCGCTGGACAAGCTCCAGCTCAACGATGCCGCGCTGGTCTACGAACCGGAGACCTCCGCGGCCCTCGGCTTCGGCTTCCGCGTCGGCTTCCTGGGCCTGCTGCACCTGGAGGTCATCCGCGAGCGCCTGGAGCGTGAGTTCGGCCTCGAACTGATCGCCACCGCCCCCAACGTGGTCTACCGCGTGGACATGGAGGACGGGGTCGAGCACGAGGTCACCAACCCGAGCGAGTTCCCGACGGGCAAGATCGACAAGGTGCACGAGCCGGTCGTCCGGGCCACGATCCTGGCGCCGAGCGAGTTCATCGGCGCGATCATGGAGCTGTGCCAGACCCGCCGCGGCAACCTCCTCGGCATGGACTACCTCTCCGAGGACCGGGTCGAGATCCGCTACACCCTCCCGCTCGCCGAGGTCGTCTTCGACTTCTTCGACCAGCTCAAGTCCAAGACGCGCGGCTACGCCTCGCTGGACTACGAGCCCACCGGCGAGCAGTCCGCCGACCTGGTCAAGGTCGACATCCTGCTGCACGGCGACAAGGTCGACGCGTTCTCCGCGATCTGCCACAAGGACAAGGCCTACGCCTACGGGGTGCGGCTGGTCGCCAAGCTGCGGGAGCTGATTCCGCGACAGAGCTTCGAGGTGCCGATCCAGGCCGCCATCGGCAGCAGGGTCATCGCCCGTGAGACGGTCCGCGCCATCCGCAAGGACGTCCTCGCCAAGTGCTACGGCGGTGACATCTCCCGTAAGCGGAAGCTGCTGGAGAAGCAGAAGGAAGGCAAGAAGCGGATGAAGATGGTCGGCAGCGTGGAGGTCCCGCAGGAGGCCTTCATCGCGGTGCTGTCCTCGGACTCCGACGGCGACGCGAAGTCGAAGAAGTAACGCCCGGCGCCCGGTCGACAGCGGCCGGGCGCGGTGGTGCGAGAGGGCGCCGGTCTCCTCGGGGGCCGGCGCCCCGCCGCTTGTACGGCTGCACGGCGGAGGGAAACCCGGGAGGAATTCCGGAGGGAATGTGGAAGGGTTGTGGAGCGTCGCCGCGGGGGCGGAGTGATCCGTTCTGCCAGGTGGGCGCGGTGCGGGGCCGTCGCGCCGCACTATCGGGCATTGCGGGTGCTACGTACACCTATTGCGCCGGTCACATCGTGAACCCGTCGTCCACAGCCCCTTACGCGTCGGCGCCGCGCGCTCTACTCTGATCACTGCTCAAGGTTACTCGCGAGTCACCAGCAACGAAGCGGGCCCCGGAGGACGCCGTGACGGACACCCACACGCTGATCGAAAACCGGCCGCCCTCAGTGGCGCAGCTCTTCCTGGAGCGGGTCGCGGCCACGCCCGACATCGAGGCCTATCGCTATCCGGTCCCGTCCGCCTCGGGCCAGGGGCCGGACGACTGGAAGGCGCTCAGCTGGGCCCAGGCCGCCGACCGCGTCTTCGCCGTCGCCGCCGGGCTCATCGCCCTGGGCGTGCGTCCCGAGGAGCGGGTGGCGCTGGCCGCCAACACCCGCGTCGAATGGATCCTGGCCGACCTCGGTGTGCTGTGCTCCGGCGCCGCCACCACCACGGTCTACCCCAGCACCAACGCCGAGGAGACCGCCTACATCCTGGCCGACTCCGGCAGCCGGGTGCTGATCGCGGAGGACGCCGGACAGCTCGCCAAGGCCCGTGAGCGGCGCGCGGAGCTGCCCGAGCTGGCGCATGTGGTCGTCATCGACGACACGGGCGTCCAGCCCGCGGCGGAGGACCCCGAGGGCTGGGTGCTCACCCTCGCCGAGCTGGAGAAGCGCGGCACCGCCCAGCTGGAGAGCCACCCGGAGTGCGTCAAGGAGCGGATCGCCGCCCTGCGCGCCGACCAGCTGGCCACGCTCATCTACACCTCCGGTACCACCGGCCGTCCGAAGGGTGTGCGACTGCCGCACGACTGCTGGTCGTACATGGCCCGCGCGATCCAGTCCACGGGGTTGGTCGCCGAGGACGACGTCCAGTACCTCTGGCTGCCGCTGGCGCACGTCTTCGGCAAGGTGCTCACCGCCGGGCAGATCGCGACCGGCCAGGTGATCGCCGTCGACGGCCGGGTCGACAAGATCATCGACAACCTTCCGGTGGTCCGGCCGACGTACATGGCGGCCGTCCCGCGGATCTTCGAGAAGGTCTACAACGGAGTCGCGGCCAAGGCCCGGCAGGGCGGCGGCGCCAAGTACAAGATCTTCCAGTGGGCGGCCGAGGTGGCCCGCGAGTACGCCAAGGTCTCCCAGGACAACTTCCGCCGCACCGGCAGCGCCTCGGTGCCCTTCGCCCTCGGCGCCAAGCACAAGGTCGCCGACGCGCTCGTCTACGCCAAGCTGCGCGAGGCCTTCGGCGGCCGGCTGCGCGCCGCGGTCTCCGGCTCGGCCGCGCTCTCCCCGGAGATCGGCTACTTCTTCGCCGGCGCCGGCGTCCACATCCTGGAGGGCTACGGCCTGACGGAGTCCAGCGCCGCCAGCTTCATCAACCCCGGCGAGGCCTACCGCACCGGCACGGTCGGCAAGCCGTTGCCCGGCACCGAGGTGCGGATCGCCGAGGACGGCGAGATCCTGCTGCGCGGCCCCGGCATCATGCAGGGCTACCACGGCCTGCCGGACAAGACCGCCGAGGTCCTGGAGGAGGACGGCTGGTTCCACACCGGCGACATCGGCGAGCTCTCCCCGGACGGCTATCTGCGGATCACCGACCGCAAGAAGGACCTGATCAAGACCTCGGGCGGCAAGTACATCGCGCCGGCCGAGGTGGAGGGCCAGTTCAAGGCGGTCTGCCCGTTCGTCTCCAATGTGCTGGTGCACGGCGCCAACCGGAACTTCTGCACGGCGCTGATCGCCCTCGACGAGCCGACGATCATGACCTGGGCCGCCGAGCACGGTCTGGCCGGCAAGAGCTACGCCGAGGTCGTCGCCACCGACCAGGTCCGCGAGCTGGTCGACGGCTATGTCGAGCGGGTCAACGAGGGGCTCCAGCGCTGGCAGCAGATCCGCAAGTTCCGCCTGCTGCCCCGCGACCTGGACATCGAGCACGGCGAGGTGACCCCCAGCCTCAAGATCAAGCGGCCGGTGGTGGAGCGGGCGTTCAAGGACCTGCTCGACGAGATGTACGCCGGCTCGCGCGAGGCGTAGCCGCACGGCGCGGCGCCCCCGGAGGCCGATCCGGACGTCTCCGCCCGCACCCCGGGCGGAGACGGGTACGGGGCCGGAACCGCAGGGTGCGGCGGCCCCTCCGCACGGCCCTTTCGGGCCCCGCTCCGCGCGTCGGCCAACTCCCTCGGCGCGTCAGCCGAATTGACCTCTCGGACCACCCAGTTGTGTGACTCAGTGCTTATGACTGCGCTCGTTCTGTCACTCTGTTGTTAGCGCATCCGGCGCTGTAGCGGAGCTGCTCGGGAGTTGCTCAATGAGGACGACCACTTCGTCTCCACGGGACGACGACGTCACGGCGGCGCGCACGATGATGTCCGGCGGCCCCGCGGCCCGTTCCCTGCGGGCCAGCCTGCCCGGTGATCCGCGGGCCGCCGGCGCCGCCCGGCGGCTGGTGCGCTCCGCGTTCGCCGAATGGGCGGGCCAGGAGGTCCCCGGCGCCCACCGGCTGACCGGCCGGCTCGCGGACGAGGCGGAGCTGCTGGTCAGCGAGCTGGTGACCAACGCGGTGGTGCATGCCGGCACCGCCGTCGAGCTGCGCTGCCGGCTGGAGCCGCAGGGCATGCCGCGACCGGGCACGGAGCCGTACGGGGGCCGCCACGGCGACCCGTACGCGGCGCCCTACGCGGAGGGCGCCCCGGGCGCCGGCCCCGACGGTGCCTGGGGGCCCGGCGTCCTCATCGAGGTCTCCGATCACCACCCCACGCAGCCGATCCGCGCCCGCGACGACACCAACGCCTCGGAAACCAGCGGCCACGGCCTGCAGTTGATCAGCGCCGTCGCCGAATCCTGGGGCGTCACCTACCGCCGGGCCATGAAGACCGTCTGGTTCCGGCTGCGCATGGGCGCCCCGGACGACGCCGGGCGGCTGGAGCCCGAGGGCACCTTCGACGACCGGCTGCTCCAGCACGAGCTGCGGGCCGCCGAGCTCCTGGCCCCGGCGCCGCGCCGGGCCGTCCGGCCGGATCGCGAGGCGGGCGGGGCCGACAACGGCGCCCTGTCCTTCCTCGCCGAGGCCTCCGACCTGCTCTCCGGCCAGCTCGATGCGGACCAGGTCGCCGCCCTCGCCGCCCAGTTGATCGTGCCGCGGCTCGCCGAGTGGTGTGCCGTGTGGCTCTACGACGGCGACGGCGGGGCGCCCGGCCGGGGCCTCGCGGCGGCCGGCGAGGAGCAGCGCCTCGCCGGTGTCTGGCACACCTGCGAGAGCCGTATCGACCCGCTGCGCACCGCGCTGGAGAAGCAGCCGCCGGACCTCCCGGGCAGCGGCCCGTCCGACAGCGCACCCGTCCCGGCCGCCTGGCCCTGGCCGCCGGGACCGGGCGGCACCGGCGAGCCGGACGGGCCCGACGGGCCCGGTGGCGCCGCGCTGGCCTGCCCGCTGGTCGCCGGCGGCCGCCGGCTGGGCACCCTGCTGCTCGGCCGCGGCGGTCTGCTGGGCTTCCCCGGTGCCGTGGTCGCCCTGATCGAGGACCTCGCCCGCCGGGTCGCCCGCGCCGTCGCCACCGCCCGCGCCTACAGCCGCCAGGAGCGCATCAGCCAGGTCCTGCAGCGCCGGCTGCTGCCCCGCGGCCGGGCCCAGGTGCCCGGTGTGGAGTCGGCCGTGGTCTACGAGCCGCGGGAGGGCGCCTGGGCGGGCGGCGACTTCTGGGACCTCTTCGACGCCGGGGACGGCCGCTGGTGCTTCGCCCTCGGCGACGTCTGCGGCAGCGGCCCCGAGGCGGCCGCGGTGACCGGGCTGGCCCGGCCGGTGCTGCGGCTGCTGGCCCGCGACGGGTTCGGGGTCGCGGCGGTGCTCGACCGGCTCAACAAGACCATGGCGCGCGAGGCCGCGGACTCGGTCGCGGCGGTCGCGGCCGCGGTGGCGGCGGCCGGCGCCGGGGCCGAGGCCCCCGTCGAGATCCGCGAGGAGGGCGAACAGGCCCGCTTCCTGTCCCTGCTCTACGGGGAGATCGTCCCCTACCCCGGCGACTCCCGCGGCTCCCGGGGCGCCCGCTGCACCCTCGCCAGCGCCGGCCATCCGCTGCCGCTGGTGCTGGGCACCGACGGCGCGGTCCGCTGCGTCGCGGCGCCGCAGATGCTGCTGGGGGTGGTCGAGGACGCCTCCTACGTCAGCGAATCCTTCGACCTGCGCCCCGGGGAGACCCTGCTGTGCGTCACCGACGGGGTGACCGAGCGGCGCTCGGGCCGCCGGCTGTTCGACGACGAGGACGGCCTGGCCACCACCCTCCAGGCCGGCGCCGGCCTGGACGCCACCGCCCTCGCGGAGCACATCCGCACCACCGTCCACGCCTTCGGTCCCACCCCGCCGGACGACGACCTGGCCCTGCTGGTCCTCCAGGCGGCGGGGAGCGGGGCGCCGTCGTAACGGGGGGAACGGGACCGCCCGCGGCATGACGGACAATGGATGCCATGCCTTCCGCACTGCCTGATGGTGAGCCCATGCCCGAGGACGGGGCGCTGCCCGGTCATGCGCTGGCGGGGGCGGCCGGCCGGCCCCTCGGCTTCTACCTGCACGTGCCGTACTGCGCCACCCGCTGCGGCTACTGCGACTTCAACACCTACACCGCGAGCGAGCTGCGGGGCTCCGGCGGCGCCCTGGCCTCCCGCGACAACTACGCCGACACCGTCGTGGCGGAGATCCGGCTGGCCCGCAAGGTGCTCGGCGACGACCCCCGCCCGGTCGAGACGGTCTTCGTCGGCGGCGGCACCCCGACCCTGCTGCCCGCCGCCGATCTCTCCCGGATGCTGGCGGCGATCCGCGAGGAGTTCGGCCTGGCGCCCGGCGCCGAGATCACCACCGAGGCCAACCCGGAGTCCGTCGACCCCCGCTACCTCTCCGAGCTGCGCGCGGGCGGCTTCAACCGCGTCTCCTTCGGCATGCAGAGCGCCCGGCAGCACGTCCTCAAGGTCCTCGACCGTACGCACACCCCCGGGCGCCCGGAGGCCTGCGTCGCCGAGGCCCGCGCCGCCGGCTTCGACCACGTCAACCTCGACCTGATCTACGGCACCCCGGGTGAGACCGACGACGACTGGCGCGCCTCCCTCGACGCCGCGCTCGGCGCCGGCCCCGACCACGTCTCCGCCTACGCCCTGATCGTCGAGGAGGGCACCCAGCTGGCCCGCCGGATCCGCCGCGGCGAGGTCCCGATGACCGACGACGATGTCCACGCCGACCGCTATCTCCTCGCGGAGGAGGCCCTGACCGCCGCCGGGTTCCACTGGTACGAGGTCTCCAACTGGGCCACCACCGACGCCGCCCGCTGCCGCCACAACGAGCTGTACTGGACCGGCGCCGACTGGTGGGGCGCGGGCCCCGGCGCCCACAGCCACGTCGGCGGCGTCCGCTGGTGGAACGTCAAGCACCCGGGCGGCTACGCCCAGGCCCTGACCGAAGGCCGCTCCCCGGGCGCCGGCCGCGAGGTGCTGGCCGCCGAGGACCGCCGGGTGGAGCGGATCCTCCTGGAGCTGCGGCTCGCGGACGGCTGCCCGCTGGACCTGCTCGCCCCGGCGGGGGCGCGGGCGGCGGCCCGCGCCCTGGAGGACGGCCTGCTGGAGGCGGGTCCGTACGGCCGCGGACGGGCCGTCCTGACACTCCGGGGTCGGCTGCTGGCTGACGCGGTGGTGCGGGATCTGGTGGACTGATCCCCGGACGAGTGAACCGATGTGGGCGCGCTGCCTACCTGCCTACGCTTTCCCCAGGCTGCTGCCAAATGCACGCGGCGTGATGTGGAGGGCCACGGAGATGACCGCTGTGGATGACCGATCGACCACGGGCAACGTGGATATCGAGACGACCACGAGCAACATCGTGAAGTTCTTCGAGAACCTGGAGGTTCCCGAGGACGTCAAGGTGGAGCTCCTGCGGGGGGAAATCGTGATGATGGCGGGGCCGGACCTGGTCCACAACAGGATCGTGCTGAGGATGCTGCGGCAGATCCCGGATCAGAAGTGGGACTGTCTCCAGACCCAGGACATCGATCTGCTGAGCGAAACCAGTGAGCCCCAGCCTGACCTCGTCGTGCTGGAGCGCGATGCGGGGCCGGAATCGGGTCGGCTGCTGCCGGCTCAGTTGATCACGATGGTGGTCGAGGTCGTCTCCAAGAACAGCGTCGACCGTGACTACGGCGTGAAGCGCTCCGTCTACGCGGCGGGAGGGATTCCCGCCTACCTCATCGTCGACCCCGTCATGGCGCAATGCGTCCTGCTCACCGAGCCCGTCGGCAGTGGTGAGGAAGCCGACTACCGGACTCAGCGGATCGGTAAATTCGGCGAATCCGTGCCCCTGGCGCTGCTCGATGTCGACCTGGACACCACCGAGTTCGGCATCCTCCCGAACGTCAGGCCCCACCGCCACCCGTGACGAAGTCGATCAGTTCCTCGACCCTGCCCAGCAGTGCCGGCTCCAGGTCCTTGTAGGAGCGCACGCACGACAGGATGCGCTGCCAGGCGGCGCCGGTGTTCTCCGGCCAGCCCAGTGCGCGGCACACGCCCGTCTTCCAGTCCTGCCCCCGCGGCACGGTAGGCCAGGCCCCGATCCCGACGGACGACGGCTTCACCGCCTCCCACACGTCGATGTACGGATGGCCCACGACCAGGGCGTCCGCGCCCGTCACCCCGGCCGCGATCCGGGACTCCTTCGAGCCGGGCACGAGGTGGTCCACGAGGACGCCGAGGCGGGCGTCCGGCCCGGGGGAGAACGCCCGGACGATCGCCGGCAGGTCGTCGATGCCCTCCAGGTACTCCACGACGACGCCCTCGATGCGCAGGTCGTCGCCCCAGACCCGCTCGACGAGCTCGGCGTCGTGCCGGCCCTCCACATAGATGCGCCCGGCGCGGGCGACCCGGGCGCGGGCGCCGGGGACGGCGAGTGAGCCGGAGGCCGTACGGGCCGGAGCGCCCTGCGCCGGGCGGCCCTGGGGGCGCACGAGGGTGACGACCTTGCCCTCCAGGAGGAAGCCGCGCGGGGTCATCGGAAAGACACGGTGCTTGCCGAAGCGGTCCTCCAGGGTGACCGTCGGGCCCTCGGCCGTCTTCTCACAGCGGATCACCGCGCCGCAGAAGCCCGTGGTGACCTCCTCGACGACCAGGTCGGGGTCGGCCGGTACCTCGGGGGCGGGGCGCTGCTTCTTCCAGGACGGGGTCAGATCGGGGCTGTAGCGCTTGCTCTGCATGGGCCTGTTCTGTTCGGGGAGAGGGACGCGAAGGGGGACGGGTGGTCGGGGCGGGGGTCAGGAGGCGGGGGCGACGCCGAAGCGGGCCGCCAGGGCGTCCCGCTGGGCGCGGACGAAGGCGGCGTCCACCACGGCGCCGTGGCCGGGGACGTAGACCGCCTCCTCGCCGCCCAGGGCCAGCAGCCGGTCCAGCGCGCCGGGCCACTGCTGCGGCAGCGCGTCCGGGCCCGCCTGCGGCTCGCCGGACTCCTCGACCAGGTCGCCGCAGAAGACGATCTCGGGGGAGCCCTGCCGGCCGGGGACCAGTACCGCGAGATCGTGGGCGCTGTGCCCGGGGCCGACGTTGGCGAGCAGCACCTGGCGGTCGCCGAGCTCGACGGTCAGCTGGCCGTGGACGTGGTGGTGCGGGGCGACCAGCAGATCGGCTGCCTCCGCGGCGGCGTCCGGGTCGACGCCCTGCCGTACCGCGTCGCGCCGCAGCTCGTCCTTGCCGCGGCGCAGCAGATCACCGAGGCCGGCCGCGCCGAACACCTCGACGCCCGCGAAGGCGGCGGTGCCCAGCACATGATCGAAATGCGGGTGGGTCAGCGCGACATGCGTCACGTCCCGGCCCAGCACCCCGCGGATCGTCCGGCGCAGCTGGGCGCCGTCGCGCAGGGTCGCGCCGGTGTCGACGATCATGACGCCGGTGGTCCCCGTGATCACCCCGATCGTCTCGTCCCACCCCGGCATCCGGCGCCTGGCGACGCCGTCACCGAGTTGTTCCCAGCCCGCCTCTTCCCACGCAGTGTGCATACCGAGACGCTAGCGCCCCCGCGATAGCGTTGCCCGGCAGATCGGCCGAACACGGTCATCGGGCGGATGCTCCGCGCGGCCGCCCTTGCCGTGGCCGTGCTACCCGGCCGTACACTGGCTCCGGGCCTGGCACTCTGCCCGTGTGAGTGCCAGGAGGATCGAGACGCCGGGACGACCGGACTGGAGGTGCGCGGAATGCTCAGTGAACGCAGGCTCGAAGTGCTGCGCGCCATCGTCCAGGACTATGTCGGGACGGAGGAGCCGGTCGGCTCCAAGGCACTCACGGAGCGCCATCAGCTCGGGGTCTCCCCGGCGACGATCCGCAACGACATGGCAGCCCTGGAGGACGAGGGGTTCATCGCCCAGCCGCACACGAGTGCCGGGCGGATCCCGACCGACAAGGGGTATCGCCTGTTCGTCGACAGGCTGGCCGGCGTCAAGCCGCTGTCCAGCCCGGAGCGGCGGGCGATCCAGAATTTCCTGGACGGTGCCGTCGACCTCGACGACGTCGTCGGCCGCACGGTCCGGCTGCTGGCGCAGCTGACCCGGCAGGTCGCCGTCGTGCAGTACCCCTCCCTGACCCGCTCCACGGTCCGGCACGTCGAGCTGCTGGCGCTGGCCCCGGCCCGCCTGATGCTCGTACTGATCACGGACACCGGGCGGGTCGAGCAGCGGCTCATCGACTGCCAGGCGCCGTTCGGTGAGACGTCCCTGGCGGACCTGCGGGCCCGGCTCAACAGCCGGGTCGTGGGCCGCAGGTTCGCGGATGTGCCGCAGTTGGTGCAGGATCTCCCGGAGTCCTTCGAGCAGGACGACCGCGGCACGGTCTCGACAGTGCTGTCGGTGTTGCTGGAGACTTTGGTGGAGGAGACCGAGGAGCGACTGGTGATCGGCGGCACCGCCAATCTCACGCGCTTCGGGCATGATTTTCCACTGACGATCCGGCCGGTGCTGGAGGCCCTTGAGGAGCACGTGGTGCTGCTCAAGCTGCTCGGGGAGGCCAAGGACTCGGGCATGACCGTACGTATCGGGCATGAGAATGCCCACGAAGGCCTGACGTCCACATCGGTCGTCGCGGTCGGCTACGGTTCGGGCGACGAGGCAGTCGCCAAACTCGGCGTGGTCGGACCGACCCGCATGGACTACCCCGGAACGATGGGAGCGGTACGCGCAGTGGCACGTTACGTCGGACAAATCCTCGCGGAGTCGTAAGTGGCCACGGATTACTACTCGGTCCTCGGCGTCGGCCGCGACGCCTCGCAGGACCAGATCAAGAAGGCCTTCCGTCGGCTGGCGCGCGAGCTGCACCCGGATGTGAACCCGGACCCGAAGACCCAGGAGCGGTTCAAGGAGATCAACGCCGCTTACGAGGTCCTGTCGGATCCGCAGAAGAAGCAGGTCTACGACCTCGGAGGCGACCCCCTCTCGCAGGCCGGCGGCGGCCAGGGCGCGGGCGGCTTCGGCGCGGGCTTCGGCAACTTCTCCGACATCATGGACGCGTTCTTCGGCACCGCGTCGCAGCGCGGCCCGCGCTCGCGCACCCGCCGGGGCCAGGACGCCATGATCCGCCTCGATGTCGAGCTGAACGAAGCGGCCTTCGGCACGACCAAGGACATCCAGGTCGACACCGCCATCGTCTGCACGACGTGCACCGGCGAGGGCGCGGCGCCGGGCACCTCGGCGCAGACCTGTGACATGTGCCGCGGCCGCGGTGAGGTCTCGCAGGTCACCCGGTCCTTCCTGGGCCAGGTCATGACCTCCCGGCCGTGCCCGCAGTGCCAGGGCTTCGGGACCGTCGTGCCGACGCCGTGCCCCGAGTGCGCGGGCGACGGACGGATCCGCTCCCGCCGCACCCTGACCGTCAAGATCCCCGCCGGTGTCGACAACGGCACCCGCATCCAGCTCGCGGGGGAGGGCGAGGTCGGCCCCGGCGGCGGCCCCGCCGGCGACCTCTACGTGGAGATCCACGAGCTGCCGCACGCGGTCTTCCAGCGGCGCGGCGACGATCTCCACTGCACGGTCACCATCCCGATGACGGCGGCGTCGCTGGGCACCAAATGCCCGCTGGAGACGCTGGACGGGGTCGAGGAGATCGACGTCCGGCCCGGCACCCAGTCCGGCCAGTCCATCCCGCTGCACCAGCGCGGCGTGACCCACCTGCGCGGAGGCGGCCGGGGCGACCTGATCGTCCACGTCGAGGTGCAGACGCCGTCCAAGCTGGATCCCGAGCAGGAGGAGCTGCTGCGGCGGCTCGCCGAGCTGCGCGGTGAGGAGCGCCCCACGGGGCAGTTTCAGCCCGGGCAGCAGGGGCTGTTCTCGCGTCTGAAGGACGCCTTCAACGGGCGATAGCCCAGGTGAGCCGGGGTCCGACGGGCCGTTGACCGGCAGCCGCACAGCGTGGCCCCGATGCGGGGTGAGGCGGTGGGCGTGACACGATGAGGTCATGCCCACCGCGCTCACCGATCTCTGCCGCCACCCGATCGTGCAGGCCCCCATGGCGGGCGGCGGATCCGGGCCCGAACTGGCCGCCGCGGTCTGCGGCGCCGGCGGTCTCGGCTTCCTCGCCGCCGGTTACAAGACCGCCGACGGGATGTACCAGGAGATCAAACAGCTGCGGTCGCTGACCGACCGGCCCTTCGGCGTCAACCTCTTCATGCCGCAGCCGTCCCTGGCCGACGGCTCCGTCGTCGAGGTCTACCGCGAGCAACTCGCGGGCGAGGCCGCCTGGTACGAGACCGAACTCGGCGACACCGAGGGCCCCAGCGACGACGGCTACGAGGCCAAGCTGGCGATCCTGCGGGAGGACCCGGTGCCGGTGGTGTCCTTCACCTTCGGCTGTCCCTCGCGCACCGTCCTCGACTCCTTCGCGCAGGTCGGCACGTACACCGTCGTCACGGTCACCACCGCCGCCGAGGCGCAGGCCGCCCAGTGGTCCGGCGCCGACGCGGTGTGTGTGCAGGGCGTGGAGGCCGGCGGGCACCAGGGCACGCACCGGGACGACCCGCACGCGGACGGGACCGGCGCGGGGCTGGGCCTGCTGGCGCTGCTCGGCCAGGTCCGTGAGGCCGTACAGATCCCGGTGATCGCCGCGGGCGGGCTGATGCGCGGCGCCCAGCTCGCCGCGGTGCTGGCCGCCGGGGCGAGCATGGCGCAGCTGGGCACCGCCTTCCTCGCCACCCCCGAGTCGGGCGCCAACCCGCTGCACAAGCAGGCGCTGACCAACCCCCTGTTCACCCATACCGAGTTGACCCGGGCGTTTTCCGGGCGCCCGGCCCGCGGGCTGCTGAACCGCTTCATGCGCGAGCACGGCCCGTACGCACCGGCCGCCTATCCGGCGGTCCACTACCTGACCTCCACCGTCCGCAAGGCCGCCGCCAAGGCGGGCGACGCCCAGGGGATGAACCTGTGGGCGGGGCAGGGCCACCGGCTGGCCCGGGAGCTGCCCGCCGGGCGACTCGTGGAGGTCCTGGTCGCCGAACTGGACGCGGCACGCGCCGCGTTGAGCCTGCGCGGCGGTGCCGCGTGACCGCGCCCGTCTTCCTTGTCGATTCGCTCGCGGACGTCCGGGCCGGCGGCACCCTGCTCCTGGACGGCCCCGAGGGCCGGCACGCGGTGTCGGTGCGCCGGCTGCGGACCGGCGAGGAGGTCGTCCTGACGGATGGTCAGGGCGCCGGCGCGCACGGCACGGTCGCCGCCGTCGAGGGCAAGGACCGGCTCACCGTCGCGGTCACCGCGCTGCGCGCCGAGGAGCCGCCGCAGCCCACGATCACCGTCGTCCAGGCGCTCCCGAAGGGCGACCGCGGCGAGCTGGCCGTCGAGACGATGACCGAGACCGGCGTGGACGCCATCGTGCCCTGGCCGGCGGCGCGTTGTGTCACCCAGTGGAAGGGCGAGCGGGCCGCCAAGGCGCTGGGCAAGTGGCGCGCCACGGCCCGCGAGGCGGGCAAGCAGTCCCGCCGGCTGACCTTCCCCCGGGTCGCCGACCCGCTGCCCACCAAGCAGGTGGCCGCGCTGCTCGCCGACGCGGACTTCGCGGCCGTGCTCCACGAGGAGGGCAGCACCCCGCTGGCCACCGCCGAACTCCCCGCCCGGGGCTCGATCGTGCTCGTCGTCGGGCCGGAGGGCGGGGTCTCCCCGGAGGAGCTGGCTACCTTCGCCGAGGCCGGCGCCCGGCCCTACCGCCTGGGCACGACCGTGCTGCGGACGTCCACGGCGGGCACGGCGGCCACGGCGCTGCTGCTGGGGCGCACGGGGCGCTGGAGCTAGGGTCTGTCGTTTGGATCAGCCGCGCCCGTTGCGGTGTTCGGGCGCACGGTGAATGCTGGCCGGGTGGCTCGCCGTCGGTCCGACGCGGTGCCCCGGCCGAAGGAAGGAGCGTCTCGCGATGCGATTCCGAACCTGGCCGTCCGCCCGGAAAGTCCGGGAGTCCGGGCGGCGGTTCCGGAAGGAACGAGATGTCCCGTACGGACAGGACGAAGCCGCCGTGGGTGCGCTACGCGGAGCACCGCCCCCGGCCGATCCATGATCACCGTTACGGCCCCTGCGACCTGCCGCCGCACCCGACGCGGGAGGACACGGACACCCGCTGCCGCTGGCAGGAAACGATCCTGATGCTCATCGGCCGCGGCTGCTGCGCGGGCGGCAAGAAGCGCTCGCACGTCAGGGAGCGGCAGCAGTGGGCCCGGATCGGCAACCGCAGGGAGCGCCATGCGGCCCGGCGGGAGGCCCGCAGTCTCGCCGCCGGGCGGGCACCGGACGGCGAGTGACCCCGCCCCTCGCGGGCCGGCAAGCGTGAACGCACAGCGGTGCGCCGCGGACCTCACGAGTCCGCCGGCGCACCGCCGTTCACCCGAAGGGCGCCGGACCGGCCGGCGCCCGGTCAGACCAGCTCGGCCGAGAGCGTGATGTTCTTGACGCCCGCCAGTGCCTGGCTCACCGGGCAGTTGGCCTTGGCGTCCTGCGCCGCCGCCTGGAACTCCTCCTCCGAGAGGCCGGGGACGCTGGCCCTGACGGTCAGGGCGATGGCGGTGATGCCCTCACCGGGCTGGAAGGTGACGTCGGCCTGGGTGTCGAGGGCCGCGACGGTGTAACCCTTGCCCGCCAGGCCGTGCGAGAAGGCCATGGAGTAGCAGGAGGAGTGGGCCGCCGCGATCAGCTCCTCGGGGCTGGTGACGCCGCCCGGCTGCTCCGCGCGGGCGGGCCAGTTCACGTCGTACGTACCGACCTTGGAGGACTCCAGGGCGACGGTGCCCTTGCCCTCCAGGAGGTTGCCTTCCCAGTGGGTCTTGGCGGTGCGCGTGGTTGCCATGGTGCAAAACTCCCGGTTGTGGGCGAAAGCGATGTCCCGGCCCAGCTTAGTGAGCCGCGGGCCGGACGCCGCGGAGGGCCCGGAATACCGCCCTCCGATGGGTGCGCGGACCACCCCGCCCGTCTCCGCCCCGGCCCTTGCCGCGCCCCGTGGACGCCGCCCGGTAGCATCCGAGGCCCGTACGCACCGTGCGCGCGGGGACGAGCTGGGAGGAGTCACCGGTGGCGGGAGAACCGCAGGCCGATTGCCTGTTCTGCAAGATCGTGGCGGGGGAGGTGCCGGCGACCATCGTCCGGGAGACCGAGACCACCGTCGCGTTCCGCGACATCAACCCCCAGGCCCCGACGCACATCCTGGTGATCCCCAAGGTGCACTACGCGAACGCCCTGGAACTGGCCGCAGCGGAACCGGCCGTCGCCGGCGACGTGCTGCACCAGGCGGGTCTGGTGGCCGCCGCGGAGAAGGTCGACGAGACCGGCTACCGCATCGTGTTCAACACCGGCCCCGGCGCCGGCCAGACCGTCTTCCACGCCCACGCGCATCTGCTGGGCGGCCGCGACCTCCAGCGTCTGGTCTGACGGGGCCGACTTGTCCGTACGCGAACTGGTCGTCCTGGGGACCGCCAGCCAGGTCCCCACCCGGCACCGCAACCACAACGGCTATCTGCTGCGGTGGGACGGTCAGGGGCTGCTCTTCGACCCCGGAGAGGGAACCCAGCGGCAGATGCTGCGCGCCGGGGTCGCCGCCCACGACCTGAACCGGATCTGCATCACGCACTTCCACGGTGACCACTCGCTGGGCCTGGCCGGGGTGATCCAGCGGATCAACCTCGACCGGGTGCCGCATCCGGTCACCGCCCACTACCCGGCCAGCGGGGAGCGGTTCTTCGACCGGCTGCGGTACGCCACCGCCTACCGGGAGACGGTACGCCTGGAGCAGCGGCCGGTGAGCGCCGACGGCGAGCTGGACCGCACGCCGTCCTACGCCCTTCAGGCGCACCGCCTCTCGCATCCGGTCGAGTCCTACGGCTACCGCCTCGTGGAGCCGGACGCCCGCCGGATGCTGCCGGAGCGGCTGGCGGCCCACGGGATCGGCGGGCCGGACGTCGGGCTGCTGCTGCGGCGCGGCGAGCTGAACGGCGTCACCCTCGACGAGGTGAGCGAGCGGCGGCGCGGCCAGCGGTTCGCCTTCGTCATGGACACCCGGCTGTGCGAGGGCGTCCATGTGCTCGCCGAGGGCGTCGACATGCTGGTCATCGAGTCGACGTTCCTCGACGAGGACACCGAGCTGGCCGTGGAGCACGGCCATCTGACCGCCGGGCAGGCCGCGGGGGTGGCCGTGCGGGCCGGGGTGCGGCATCTGGTGCTGACGCACTTCTCGCAGCGCTACTCCGACCCCTCGGAGTTCGAACGGCAGGCCCGGGCGGCGGGCTTCACCGGCGAACTGACCATCGCCCAGGACCTCTTGCGGGTACCGCTGCCCAAGCGGCGCTGACCACGCGGGACGCCTAGGCGGTACGGCGGCCCGCGCACGGCGCGGGCCGCCGTACCGCACGTCGCTCCGGCCCGCCCCGCCCGGGCGCGGGCCGGAGTCCTCGTCACGGCAGGAAGTACATCGGGTTCGGCAGCTTGAAGGTGCGCTCCGCGGCGCCGCCGTTCAGATCGCTGTACTGGTCACCGAAGTTGGCCACGATGTGGTAGCCGAGGGACTCGATGTGCTTGCGGGTGCCCGACTTGTACTCGACGGTGGTGCAGGTGGCGCCGCACGGCAGGTAGGCCGGCGGGTGCTCGGTGTCCTTCAGGTACACGTGCCGGCGATCCAGCGTCTCCCCGTAGCCGACGTTCTTCAGGTTGCGCACGCTCCAGTCGCGCTGCGCCTCCTTGCGGCCGGTGAGGAAGAAGACCTCGGCGCCCTTGTCGTGCGCCCAGTTGACCAGCCGGTTCATCCCGAAGACCGGGTCCATGTCGGTGCTCTGCAGGTACGTGTCCTGGCTTTCCGGGGTGAAGTGGAAGCCGACCTGCAGCTCGTAGTTGTAGGTGAGCAGGGTCGTGTCGTCGATGTCGAGCACGATGGCCGGCTTCGCCCTGCCGCCGGTGCGCCCGTGGCGGTCGAGGGCCTTGGTGAGGTAGGCGCGGGCCTTGGCCTCGATGCCGTGGACCTGCCGTGCGTAGTTGCTGCGCGGGGAGGCGTAGTGCTGTCCGTCCGCCGTCACCGTGTCGCCGTAGTACGCCTTGATCTTGTCCTGCACCTGCGTGAGGTTGGGGATCTCCTTGTCGGTGCGCGGCACGGAGTGTTCGGCGGAGGCCTGGCCGATGCCGAACGCGGCGGTGCCGGTGACCAGGGCGGCGACCGTCGCGGCACCGAGGCGGGCCCTGCGGGTCAGGGCGGTGCGGAAACGGGTGGGGCGGGGCATGCGCGGCTCCTCAGAATTGTCATGAGCGGACCCATGGGTCGGCTCCAGTAGGTCTAACAGAGCCTCACATCGGTATCTACGCGCGAAGATTCAACGGTTGGTAAAGGCTGGGCGTACAACGGGAGTTGACGGCCGTGGGGCACCCCCGGGGGGCGGCGGGCGCGCGACCGGGCGTGCGGAGGCGGTGGCGCCGCCGGTGAAGGGCCCGGCCGGCGGGCTGATCACGGACCCGGCCGAGGTCCTGTGCGCGCGGGCCCGCCGCGCGTACGGTGAGGCACGGATCGGTGGCGGTGCGCCACAGTGGTCCCGTACGTGATCTTTGAAAGGGGCTGTCCCGATGGCACAGGAAGTGCGCGGCGTGATCGCGCCGGGGAAGAACGAACCGGTCCGGCTGGAGACGATCCTGGTCCCGGACCCGGGCCCCGGCGAGGCCGTGGTGAAGATCCAGGCGTGCGGGGTGTGCCACACCGATCTGCACTACAAGCAGGGCGGCATCAACGACGACTTCCCGTTCCTGCTCGGGCACGAGGCGTCCGGCGTGGTGGAGTCGGTCGGCGACGGGGTCACCGACGTGGCGCCCGGAGATTTCGTCGTCCTCAACTGGCGTGCGGTGTGCGGCCAGTGCCGGGCCTGCAAGCGCGGCCGCCCCCAGTACTGCTTCGACACCCACAACGCCCGCCAGAAGATGACCCTCAAGGACGGCACGGAGCTGAGCCCGGCGCTGGGCATCGGCGCCTTCGCCGACAAGACCCTGGTCGCCGCCGGACAGTGCACCAAGGTCGACCCCGGGGCCTCGCCCGCCGTGGCGGGGCTGCTGGGCTGCGGGGTGATGGCGGGCATCGGCGCGGCGATCAACACCGGCAACGTCGGGCGCGGCGACTCGGTCGCGGTCATCGGCTGCGGCGGCGTCGGCGACGCGGCCGTGGTGGGCGCGCGGCTGGCCGGGGCCGCCCGGATCATCGCGGTGGACATCGACGACCGCAAGCTGGAGACCGCGCGCTCCATGGGCGCCACCCACACGGTCAACTCCCGCACCGACGACCCGGTCGAGGCGGTCCGCGGGCTGACCGGCGGCTTCGGCGCGGACGTCGTCATCGACGCGGTGGGCCGCCCCGAGACCTACCGGCAGGCCTTCTACGCCCGCGACCTGGCCGGAACCGTCGTCCTGGTCGGCGTCCCCACCCCGGACATGACCCTGGAGCTCCCGCTGCTGGACGTCTTCGGCCGCGGCGGCGCCCTCAAGTCCTCCTGGTACGGCGACTGTCTGCCCTCCCGGGACTTCCCGATGCTGATCGACCTCCACCAGCAGGGCCGCATCGACCTCGGCGCCTTCGTCAGCGAGACCATCGGCATCGAGGACGTGGAGCAGGCCTTCGCGCGGATGCAGGCGGGCGACGTCCTGCGTTCGGTGGTGGCGCTCTGATGGCGGCCCGCATCGACCACCTGGTCACCTCCGGAACCTTCTCGCTCGACGGCGGCACCTGGGACGTCGACAACAACGTCTGGATCGTCGGCGACGACGACGAGGCGATCGTCATCGACGCCGCCCACGACGCCGACGCCATCCTCGAAGCCCTCGGCGGCCGGACGCTGCGCGCGATCATCTGCACCCACGGGCACAACGACCACATCGACGCCGCCCCGGCCCTGGCCTCCCGCACGGGCGCGCGGATCCATCTGCACCCCGCCGATCTGCCGTTGTGGAAGATGACCCACCCGGACACCGCACCGGACGCGGAGCTGGCGGACGGCCAGGTGCTGACCATCGCCGGGACGGACCTGACCGTGCTGCACACCCCGGGGCACGCGCCCGGCGCGGTCTGCCTCCACGCCCCCGAGCTGGGCACCGTCTTCACCGGAGACACCCTCTTCCATGGCGGCCCCGGCGCCACCGGCCGGTCCTTCTCCGACTTCCCGACCATCGTCGCCTCGATCCGCGACCGGCTGCTGACCCTGCCCGCGCACACGCAGGTCCGCACCGGGCACGGCGACCCGACCACGATCGGGGACGAGGCCCCGCACCTGGAGGAGTGGCTCAAGCGGGGGCACTGACCGGCGGTTTCGGCGCGGGCCGTCGTGCGCGGCCGTCCCTCACCGCGCGGGACCGGTCCTGCGCGGTGACGGGCGACGGTTATCGCTCGTCGCCCGCGGCGTGCCGCTGGGCCGTCTCGGTCCTGATCGTCTCGCGCAGTTCGTCCGGGGTGAAGCCGAGGCCGCGCAGGATCCGCGCGGCCGGGCTCTCCTCGGTGCGGAGCAGGCCCAGCAGGGTGTGTTCGGTGCCGACCCAGTCGTGGCCGAGGTCGTCCGACGCGCGGCGTGCCTGCTCGATGGCCTCCTTGCTCTCCGGCCGGAAGGCGATGTGGCCCCGCAGGGCCTTCTCCCCGGCCGGCGGCAGCGCATCCTCGATCGCGTCGCGGATGCGCTGCTCCGACGCGGTCTTCGCGAGCAGTACCTGGTATGCCAGGCCGTGCGCTTCGCCGAGCAGGCCGAGCAGCAGGTGTTCGGTGCCGATGAAGTCGTGCTTGTGCGTGCGGGCGGCCTCCTGCGCCAGCACGATGCTGTGCCGGTTCAGGTGGGTGTAGCGCTCGAAGGGGCCGGGTGCGTGGCGTTGCTGGGCGGCCTGCTTGGAGACCCCGATGGCGTCGCCGATCTCGGTCCACGAGGCGCCGCTCTTCTTGGCCTTGCTGACGTAGTGGTCGATGAGCTGGTCACCGAGGTCGGACAGGGTCTGGGCGCGCAGCCGCGCCTCACTGATCCGGGCCAGATCGCCGGCGCCGGGGAGATCCTCGTCGAGCCGGGCGATCAGGTCGGCGAGGCTGATGTCGAGTGGGCTCATGCGTCAAGATTAAGTTGACGATCGAGTGGCGTCAACCCGTAATTGACGATCCCTTTTCCGTGCTCCCTCTCCGACGCCTGGTCCCGCCCCCGTCACCCCTCCCCGGCCGCCCGTTCCAGGATGCGGGCGGCCACCGCGGGGGAGTCGACCAGCGGGTGCAGTGCCAGCGCCCGCAGCGCGGCGCCGCGGTCCTTGAAGGTGGCCGCCTCCACGGTCGCCCGTTCCACCGCCTTGAGCTGGAGCATCAGCCCCAGTTGGTCCTCGCGCAGCGGCGCGGTGGGCAGGGGCCGCGCGCCCTTCGCGCTCACCTCGCACACCGTCTCCACGATCGCGTCCGGCGCCAGCTGCGGCACCGTCGTCCCGTTGCGGACGTTGAGGATCAGCCGGGTGCCGCTGTCGCCGAGGAGGGCGTGCATCAGCGCCAGCGCCACCCGGTCGTAGCCGCCGCCCTCCAGGTCGTGGCTGTCGCGCTGCCAGCCGCCGGAGGCCTCCCGGCTGTGCGCCATGTACGTCTCCTCGCGCTCCAGCCGGGTCCGCTCCCACAGCCGGTAGGCCCCGTCGGGGCCGTCGGCCGCCGCGGCCCGCGTGAAGAAGCCGCCCTGCTGCTGGTCGAGGAACTCGCCGCGGGTCTCCCGGGTGTCCCGTACGGAGTCGAGGGTCTCGCGGCGGAAGTAGTAGTAGTGCAGGTACTCGTTGGGCAGGGCGCCCAGGGTCCGCAGCCACTCCCCGCCGAACAGCCGGCCCTCCTCGAAGGACCCCAGCGCGGCGTCGTCGGCCAGCAGCCCCGGCAGCAGCTCGGCGCCGTCCAGCGTCAACGACCGCAGCCAGCCGAGGTGGTTGAGGCCCACGTAGTCGTAGCCGGCCCGGGCCGGATCCGCGAGGGCCGCCGGGTCCGTCCCCGCCGCCCGCGCCGCCCGGCGCACCAGCCCGATCGGCGAATCGCAGATCCCGATGACCCGGTCGCCCAGCACCTGCGACATCGCCTCGGTGACCGTGCCCGCGGGGTTGGTGAAGTTGATGACCCACGCCCCCGGGGCGAGCGCCGCGACCCGCTCCGCGATGTGCAGCGCCACCGGGACCGTCCGCAGCCCGTAGAGGACACCGCCCGCGCCCACCGTCTCCTGGCCGAGCACCCCCTCGGACAGCGGGATCCGCTCGTCCCGGATCCGCCCCGCCGTACCGCCCACCCGGATCGCCGAGAAGACGAAGGCGGCGCCGGCCAGCGCCTCGTCCAGACTCTCCGCGACCCGGACGGGAACGGGCGCCGGATGCCCCTGCGCCAGCCGTGCCAGCACCTGGGCGATCACCGCCACCCGGTGCGGGTCGGTGTCGTGCAGCACCACCTCGGAGACGGCGGGTGCCGGGTCGTCCAGCAGGGCGCGGTAGACCAGCGGCACCCGGAAGCCGCCCCCGCCGAGAATCGTCAGCCTCATGGGGCGGAACGTACCGCAGCATCAGGCACACTGGCGGCACGTGCAGAAACGAGAGGGGAGAGCACGGTGAGCAGCCGACGCGATGACCTTCCGACCGCGGGCCCGGCCGCGGTGCCACCGAGCCTCGATCCGCTGGCCGGTGTGCGCGCCGACGGCGATCCGCACACCGATGTCTACCTCACCGGCACGGTCTTCCTGGACATCATCTTCACCGGTCTGGATTCCGCCCCCGTCCGCGGTACCGAGTCCTGGGCACGCGGCATGGGCTCCAGCCCCGGGGGCGTCGCCAACATGGCCACCGCGCTGGCCCGGCTCGGCCTGCGCACCTCACTCGCCGCCGCCTTCGGCGACGACCACTACGGCGAATACTGCTGGGAGGCGCTCGAACAGGGCGAAGGGATCGACCTGGCGCTGTCCCGCACGGTCCCCGGCTGGCACTCCCCGGTGACCGTCTCCATGGCGTACGAGGGCGAGCGCACGATGGTCTCGCACGGCCACGAGGCGCCGCCGCCCGACTTCGCCTTCGACGGCAAGCACGCCCCGGGCTGCCCGCCGCCGACCCGGGCCTGCGTCGCCTCGCTGGTGCCGGGCCGCCGGGAGGGCTGGCTGGGCTGCGCCGCGGGCCGCGGCAGCCGCATCTTCGCCGACGTGGGCTGGGACGACAGCGGCCGCTGGGACCCCGCCGACCTCGCCGACCTCGAACACTGCGAGGCGTTCCTGCCCAACGCCGAGGAGGCGATGCGCTACACCCGCACGGACTGCCCGCGCGCCGCCGCCCGCAAGCTCGCCGACCTGGTCCCGCTCGCGGTGGTCACCCTGGGCGCGGAGGGCGCCTACGCGGTGGACGGGCGCAGCGGCGAGAGCGCCGAGGTCCCCGCCATCGACGTGGAGGCGCTGGATACGACCGGCGCCGGGGACGTCTTCGTCGCCGGCTTCGTCACCGGTACGCTCGCCGACTGGCCGCTCACCGACCGGCTCGCCTTCGCGGGGCTGAGCGCCGCGCTGTCCGTGCAGGAATTCGGCGGCTCGCTGTCCGCGCCGGGCTGGGCCGAGATCGCCGCCTGGTGGCAGCAGGTGCGGGGGTACGGGACGGACGCGGCGGGCACACCGGGTGCGCTGTGCCGCCAGTACGGCTTCCTGGACGAGGTGCTGCCCGCGGCCTACCGGCCGGCCCCGCTGGCCCGCGCGCTGCCGACGCTGGGCTTCCGCCGCCCGGCCTGAGCCGCCGCCGGGACGGGCCCCGGGCGCTCCCGGCGCCGCCTCGCGGCGGGCCCCGCTGCTCCGTCCGGCGGGAAAAGCCCTCGGGGCTGTCGGTGCCCCGTCGTACTCTTGTATCCCAAGGAGCCGGTGCCGGCAGGCACCTCTTACGAGCAAAGGATGGGGGTTGAGCAGGCCACCGGGCCGCCTTATGACTCAAACACCCACACAACCGCAGGCGCGCGCCCAGTTCACCGTCCCGGCCAAGCACCCCATGGTCACGGTCCTGGGCTCCGGAGACTCCCTTCTGCGCGTGATCGAAGAAGCCTTCCCGGCGACCGACATCCACGTCCGGGGCAACGAGGTCAGCGCGGTCGGTGACGCCCGGGAGGTCGCTCTCGTCCAGCGCCTCTTCGACGAGATGATGCTGGTGCTCCGCACCGGCCAGCCCATGACGGAGGACGCGGTGGAGCGCTCCATCGCCATGCTGCGTGCGGCCGAGGACGGTGAGGGCGCCGACAGCGAGACACCCGCCGAGGTGCTCACCCAGAACATCCTCTCCAACCGGGGCCGCACGATCCGCCCCAAGACCCTGAACCAGAAGCGCTATGTCGACGCCATCGACACGCACACCGTCGTCTTCGGCATCGGCCCGGCCGGCACCGGCAAGACCTACCTGGCCATGGCCAAGGCCGTGCAGGCGCTGCAGGCCAAGCAGGTCAACCGGATCATCCTGACCCGCCCCGCGGTCGAGGCCGGCGAGCGGCTCGGCTTCCTGCCGGGCACCCTCTACGAGAAGATCGACCCGTATCTGCGCCCGCTCTACGACGCGCTGCACGACATGCTCGACCCCGACTCCATCCCGCGCCTGATGGCCGCGGGCACGATCGAGGTCGCCCCGCTGGCGTACATGCGCGGCAGGACGCTCAACGACGCGTTCATCATCCTCGACGAGGCGCAGAACACGAACCCCGAGCAGATGAAGATGTTCCTCACCCGCCTCGGCTTCGAATCGAAGATCGTCATCACCGGCGATGTCACCCAGGTCGACCTCCCGGGCGGCACGAAGAGCGGTCTGCGCCAGGTCCGGGAGATCCTGGACGGCGTCGACGATGTGCACTTCTCCCTGCTCACCAGTAAGGACGTGGTCCGGCACAAGCTGGTCGGCCGTATCGTCGACGCCTACGAGAAGTACGACAGCCGCAACGGCCAGTGAGCCCGCCGGCCGGTGACCCCGGCCGGCGCCGCGCCCCACCGACGCACCACCGACCCACCACCGGGCACGCACCGAGAAGCGAGAAGCACCACCCTCATGTCCATCGACGTCAACAACGAGTCCGGCACGGACATCGACGAGCAGGCCATCCTGGACGTCGCCCGCTTCGCCGTCGCCAGGATGCGCATCCACCCGCTCTCCGAGCTGTCCGTCATCGTCGTGGACGCCGAGGCCATGGAGCAGCTCCACCTCCAGTGGATGGACCTCCCCGGACCCACCGATGTGATGTCCTTCCCGATGGACGAGCTGCGTCCGCCGGCCAAGGACGACGAGGAGCCCCCGCAGGGACTCCTCGGTGACATCGTGCTGTGCCCGGAGGTCGCCAAGAAGCAGGGCGAGGAGGCCCCCACGGGGCACAGCATGGACGAGGAGCTCCAGCTGCTCACCGTCCACGGCGTGCTCCACCTCCTCGGCTACGATCACGAGGAGCCGGACGAGAAGGCCGAGATGTTCGGCCTCCAGGCGGCGATCATCGACGGCTGGCGCGCCGAGCAGGGCCTGACCGGCCCCTCGCCGGCCCCCACCGTGACCTGACGGGACACCCGATGACCACCCAGCTGATCGCGGTCGCGGTCCTGCTCGTCGTGATCGCCTGGCTCGCCGCCTGCGCGGAGGCCGGCCTGGCCCGTACGACCAGCTTCCGCGCCGAGGAGGCCGTCCGCTCCGGGCGCCGGGGCAGCGCGAAGCTCGCCGCCGTCGCCGCCGACCCCACCCGCTACCTCAATGTCGCGCTGCTGGTGCGCGTCGGCTGCGAGATGGCCGCGGGTGTGCTGGTCACCTACGCCTGCCTGCGCTCCTTCGAGGAGACCTGGCAGGCGCTGGCCGTCGCCATGGGCGTGATGGTGCTGGTCTCCTACGTCGCCGTCGGGGTCTCCCCGCGGACCATCGGCCGCCAGCACCCCCTGAACACCGCGACCGCCGCCGCGTACGTCCTGCTGCCGCTGGCCCGCGTCATGGGCCCGATCCCGCAGCTGCTGATCCTCCTCGGCAACGCCCTCACCCCCGGCAAGGGCTTCCGCAAGGGCCCGTTCGCCTCCGAGGCCGAGCTGCGCTCGCTGGTCGACCTCGCCGAGAAGGAGTCGCTGATCGAGGACGAGGAGCGCCGGATGGTGCACTCGGTCTTCCAGCTCGGCGACACCCTCGTGCGGGAGGTGATGGTGCCCCGGACGGATCTGATCGCCGTCGAGCGCTTCAAGACCATCCGTCAGGCGCTGACCCTCGCCCTGCGCTCCGGCTTCTCCCGGATCCCGGTGACCGGCGAGAACGAGGACGACATCGTCGGCGTCGTCTACCTCAAGGACCTCGCCCGCAAGGTCCACATCAGCCGCGACGCAGAGAACGAGCTGGTGTCCACGGCCATGCGCCCCGCCGTATTCGTCCCCGACACGAAGAACGCCGGTGATCTGCTGCGCGAAATGCAGCAGGACCGCAATCACGTCGCGGTGGTCATCGACGAATACGGCGGCACGGCCGGCATCGTCACCATCGAGGACATTCTGGAGGAGATCGTCGGCGAGATCACCGATGAATACGACCGTGAGCTGCCGCCCGTCGAGGACCTCGGCGACGGCCGCTACCGCGTCACCTCCCGGCTGGACATCGGCGACCTCGGCGAGCTGTACGGCCTCGCCGAACTGGACGACGAGGACGTGGAGACGGTCGGCGGACTGCTCGCCAAGCTCCTGGGCCGGGTCCCGATCGCGGGTGCCACCGTCGAGGTCGACCTCTCCGACGACGCCTCCGACCCCGGCCTCAAGGCGCTCCGGCTGACCGCCGAGGCGCCCTCCGGACGCCGCAACAAGATCATCACGGTGCTGTGCGAGCCGGTGCGGCCGGAGGGGGCGAGCGCCTCCCCGGAGTCGTGGACGGGCGGCCGGACCGCCGGCTGAGCGGACGGGGAACGCACTGCCGCTTTCCCGGCGGTGCATTTCCCGTAACGGCTTTCCCGCTGATGGCTTTTGCTCCGGCGACTTCCCCGTTCGGCGGGGGAGACGATTCCCGCCGCCCGATCGCCGCCGGTTCCTTATCTCCAGTGCACCGCAGATGTTCTGCAAGCCATGTCCCCGGACGCTGGATTCCGTGTGCTGCGCCGTGGAAGGATCTTTATGCGGCTGCGGAACGTGCCGCCTTGGGTATTGCGTAAGAGAAATCTTGCCAAGTGGGTTGCCCCGGCCACGGGGGACCGGGGCAACCACCCTTTCCGTCAGCCGCGCCGGGGCGCACGTGCCGTCCGCGGACCGGCGGCGACCAGCAGCGCGACCACCGCGACCGGCTGGGAGGTCAACGCCCCCTGTTCGTGGCCCAGTTCCGTGTCGCGTGTGCGGTCCGCCCGGGCGACGAGGGCTTTGAGGCGGTCGTCCGGGAGGTCTCCGCGGCCTGTGCGGAGTTCACCGAGCCGTGGGCGCGCGCCGACGCGTCCGGGACGGTGGCACGCTGCACAAGGAGCTGGCGCATCCGCTCGTCGGCGCCCTGCTCTTCGAGACCGCCCTGCTGCGGATCCCGGTCCGCCCCGCGGCGCCGGGGGAGGCAAGGGCCCGCGCCGCCCGCTGTCCGCCGTCCCGCATATGCTCGCCGGTATGAGCGATGCCGCAGCCCTGGACCCCGAAGACCGCAAGATCATCACGCTCGCGCGCTCGGCGCGGGCCCGCAACGGCGTGCCCGAGGGCGCGGCCGTCCGCGACGAGACCGGCCGCACCTACGTCGCCGGCACCGTCGCCCTGGACTCGCTCCGGCTCAGTGCGCTGCAGACGGCCGTCGCCATGGCCGTCGCCAGCGGCGCCACGTCGCTGGAGGCCGCGGCCGTGGTCACCGACGCCGAGCACGCCGCCGACGCGGACCGCGCGGCCGTACGCGACCTCGGCGGCCCCGCGACGCCCGTCCTGGTCGCCGGCCCCGACGGCACCCTGCGCGGCACCGTCCCGGCGGGCGAGCCGCAGGCCTGAGCCGCCCGGGCGGCGGCGACCGCGGCGGGCGGCCCGCCGGCACGGAGGGCCGCCCCGCCGGGTGCCCGGGGCCGGGTGGTCGGAGCCGAGCCCGGGATCGGGGAGAATGGGCGCCATGAGCGTTCGTACAGAGTCCTCCGCCGCGCACCGCGCGGGCTTCGCCTGCTTCGTCGGTCGCCCCAACGCGGGCAAGTCCACCCTGACGAACGCTCTCGTCGGCACGAAGGTGGCCATCACCTCCAACCGCCCGCAGACCACCCGGCACACCGTGCGCGGCATCGTGCACCGTCCCGAGGCCCAGCTGGTCCTCGTCGACACCCCGGGGCTGCACAAGCCGCGCACCCTGCTCGGTGAGCGGCTGAACGACGTGGTCCGCACCACCTGGTCCGAGGTCGACGTGATCGGCTTCTGCCTGCCCGCCGACCAGAAGATCGGCCCCGGTGACCGCTACATCGCCGCCGAGCTGGCCGGCATCAAGAAGACCCCCAAGGTCGCCATCGTCACCAAGACCGACCTGGTCGACTCCAAGGCGCTGGCCGCCCAGCTGATCGCCATCGACCAGCTCGGCACCGAGCTGGGCATCGAGTGGGCCGAGATCATCCCGGTCTCCGCCGTGGGCGACACCCAGGTGTCGCTCCTCGCGGACCTGCTCGTCCCGATGCTCCCCGAGAGCCCGCCGCTCTACCCCGAGGGCGACCTCACCGACGAGCCCGAGCAGGTCATGGTCGCCGAGCTGATCCGCGAGGCCGCGCTGGAGGGCGTGCGCGACGAGCTGCCGCACTCCATCGCCGTCGTCGTGGAGGAGATGCTGCCGCGCGAGGACCGCCCCGCCGACAAGCCGCTCCTGGACATCCACGCCAACGTCTACATCGAGCGCCCCAGCCAGAAGGGGATCATCATCGGCCCCAAGGGCAAGCGCCTGAAGGAGGTCGGCACCAAGTCCCGCAAGCACATCGAGGCGCTGCTGGGCACGCCGGTCTTCCTCGATCTGCACGTCAAGGTGGCCAAGGACTGGCAGCGCGACCCCAAGCAGCTGCGCAAGCTGGGTTTCTGAGCCGCTCGGGCTCCGGCGCGCGCCGAACGCTGTCCGCCGGCCCGAAAAGCCCGCCGCACGGCCCACCGGACATCCGGCGAACCGTGCGGAAGGGGAACGGCCGGGCTAGCCCGCCGGGTGCGTAGGCGCCTTCGTGGCGGCCCGCTGGGGCGTGGCCGAGGTAGCGGTGGCGTCCGCCTTGGTGGTCGTGCCGACCTCGGCGGTGGTGGCCGCCTTCGTGGTCTTGCCCACCTTCGTGCCGGTGCCGACCTTGACGGTGGTGCCCGCCTTCGTGGCGGTGTGCGTCGCGCCGGCCTTGGTGCTCTTGGTCGTCGTGCCGGCCTTGGTGTTCTTGACCGTGGTCCCGGCCTCGGTGTTCTTCGTCGTGGTGCCGGTCTTGGCCGTCGTGTCCGTACGGCCGGTCGTGGTGTGCGTGCTGCCGGTCGTGGTCGGCGTGACCGTCGTGCCGCTGGTCTTGCCCGTGGCGACCCCGCCCGCCTTCGCCGGCGGGCCGCTGGCGGCCTGCGCGGATCCCACGCCGAGCGTGCTGATGGCCGCTATCGCCGCGCCGGTGACCAGGTGCTTCCAGTACATGTCAGTTCTCCCTTGCCGATTGCGCCGCCGAGGGTCCTCGGCGGCAACCACAAGGAAAGTGAAATATAGGGACATTTAAGAGCTATGAGGGCGTACTTAACGCATACTGAGCGTCCCGGCCCCACAGCTCAACTCGACTGCTTCCCTTGCCGGTTGTCCGCCCGGATCGGGGAAAAGATCCCGCCGCCACCGACCGCACGCCGGCGTGTTCACCCCCGGGCCTGCTCCCGCAGGGCGTCCCGCAGCCAGCGGTACGAGGCCTTCGGCGTCCGCTCCAGGGTCGCGTAGTCCACATGCACCAGCCCGAACCGCCGGGCATAGCCCTCCGCCCACTCGAAGTTGTCCAGCAGTGACCAGACGAAGTACCCGTGGACCTCCACCCCGGCCTCCATGGCCGCGTGCAGCGCGCGCAGATGCCCGTCCAGGAACGTGATCCGCTCGGCGTCGCCGGTCCCCTCGTACGCGCACCCGTTCTCGGTGATCACGACGGGCGGCAGCCGGTCCCCGTACCGCTCCCGGAACGACACCAGCAGCTCGGTCAGCGCCTCCGGGACCACCGGCCACCCGAAGTCGGTCCGCGGATACCCCTCGATCTCTCGGGGGGCGAAGGGCAGCTCGGGCGGCAGTAGGATCCCGCCGAAGGCGGCCGGCCCGGACCCCTCCGCCGCCGGGGCCCCGACCAGCGTCGGCTGGTAGTAGTTGATCCCGTACCAGTCCAGCGGCTCCGAGATGATCCGCAGATCCTCGGCGACCGGGCCCGGCAGCAGCCCGGCCAGTTCCTCGTCCGGATACCTCCCGAGCAGCACCGGCTCCGCGAACAGCCGGTTGAGCAGCAGGTCGTAGAGGTCGGCGGCCGCGGTGTCGGCCTCCGCCGCACTCGCCGGCCAGGTCGGCCCGTGCGAATGGGCGATCCCGATGTTCCCCGCCCCCCGGGCCCGCAGCGCCTGGACCGCCAGCCCGTGTCCCAGCAGCTGGTGGTGCGCCGCCGGCAGCGCCTCGAACAGCAGCTGCCGGCCCGGTGCGTGCTGGCCCAACCCGTAGCCCAGCAGCGTCACTTCGGCCGGCTCGTTGAGGGTGATCCAGCGCGTCACCCGGTCCCCGAGCCGCCCCGCCACCACCTCGGCGTACGCCGCGAAGCGCTCGGCCGTCTCCCGTATGAGCCAGCCGCCGGCCTCCTCCAGTGCCTGCGGGGTGTCCCAGTGGAACAGCGTCGGCACGGGCGCGATCCCCGCCGCCAGCAGCTCGTCCACCAGCCGGTCGTAGAAGTCCAGCCCCGCCGTGTTGACGGCCCCGCTCCCGTCCGGCATCACCCGGGGCCACGCCACGGAGAACCGGTACGCGCCGACCCCGAGCCCCCGCAGCAGTGCCACGTCCTCGCGGTAGCGGTGGTAGTGATCGGTGGCCACCCGCGGATCGGACCCGTCCTTGATCCGCCCGGGCTCCGCCGCGAACGCGTCCCACGCGGACTTTCCCCGCCCGTCCTCCGCCACCGCCCCCTCGATCTGCGCGGCGGATGTCGACACCCCCCACACGAAGTCACGGGGGAAGCGGGGCAGGGAGGGGGAAGGAGCCGGCACCGTCGTCATGACCGGGATCCTGGTAACCGCTGGTAACGGTGTCAAGGGGGCGGTACCGAAGGTGAGTTGAGGGAGTGCCACCGGGCTCCCTGCGCGGTCCGCGACCGCTCCGCCCCGGCGGGCTGCGGCCGCCGGGGGCCTACGAGCCTTCCTTCAGGACCTTGCTGATCAGCGTGCGCTGTTCGTCGGTCAGCCGGGGATCGGCGCAGTAGACCGTGCGGCCGTCGACGGTGATCCGGTAGCTGAAGCCGTCCGGGACCCCGGTGGGAGGTTCGGAGCGGGCGGTGGCGACGGCCTTGTCGGCCAGGGACCGCAGGTCGTCGGCGTCGTCGCGGTCCGAGGTGTCGATCTCGGCGCGGCGGTCGACGCCGCTGAATCCGCCGGTGCGATGGACGTGGATGCGCATAACGGGCTCCTTTGAGGTCTTCGACGGACTTGTACCCCGCGGGGGCACGGTATGCGTGCGCGGGGCGGGGCGGCTCTGCCGAGCGCCCCGCCCCGCGGACCTCGTTCCCGCGCCGTGCTACTTGGGGGTGACGCCGACCTGGCTCCAGGCCTTGACCATGGCGTCGTGTTCGGCGCCGGCCCCGAAGCGGGCCTGTGCGGCCTTGACGGTGAGGGCGGCGAAGTCGGAGAACTGCGCGTTCTTGGCGAGCTTGCCGCCGGTCAGGACGTCGTACCAGACCTGGCCGGCGCGCTCCCAGGCCTTGCCGCCGAGGGCGGTGGCGGCCAGGTAGAAGGCGTGGTTGGGGATGCCGGAGTTGATGTGCACCCCGCCGTTGTCGTCGGCGGTGCGGACATAGCCCTTCATCGCGGCGGGCTGCGGGTCCTTGCCGAGGACGTCGTCGTCGTACGCGGTACCGGGGGCCTTCATCGAGCGCAGGGCCGTGCCGGTGACGTTCGGGCCGAGCAGCTCGGCGCCGATCAGCCAGTCGGCCTGGTCGGCGGTCTGACCCAGCGCGTACTGCTTGATCAGCACGCCGAAGACGTCGGAGACGGACTCGTTGAGCGCGCCGGACTGGCCCTCGTAGTCGAGGTTGGCGGTGTACTGCGTGACGCCGTGGGTCAGCTCGTGGCCGATGACGTCGACGGGGATGGTGAAGTCCTTGAACAGGTCGTTGTCGCCGTCGCCGAACACCATCCGCTCGCCGTCCCAGAAGGCGTTGTCGTACTTCTGGCCGTAGTGGACCGTGGCGTTGAGCGGCAGGCCGGCGCCGTCGATGGACTTGCGGCCGTAGACCTTGAGGTAGAGCTCGAAGGTGGCGCCGAGACCGGCGTGCGCGCGGTTGACGGAGGCGTCCTTGGAGGGGCCGTCCGTCTCGGCGTGCACCTTGTGGCCGGGCAGGGTCTCCTGGTGGCGGGCGTCGTAGATGGTGCGCTTGGGCTTGTCGGCGGCGGCGTCGGGCTCGCCGGGGGTGAGGCCGCCGCGGGCGGCGATCGCGCGGCGCTCGGTGCGCCGTGCGTGGTCGTGCTCCAGGGTGCGGCGGGCGGGCTCGTGCCGCTCCGGGTCGTCGGACTGTGCCAGATTGTCGAGGATGTGCGGCGGGATGATCGTGCAGAAGACGGGAGTGCCGCTGCCGGCCGGTTCTGGCGTCGCGTCATTGAGGTCCATACGCAAACGGTGGCACTCTGTAATCCGGCTGTCACTGCCTGCGGCTGAAATTCCCGGAAAAGTGTGGTTAGTCGCATTTAAGCCATCTGGCCCGCCCCGTCCCGCATACTGATACACCACCGCCACACAGGGCGTACCTCGGCTAGGGTGCTGTGCATCATGCGTTTCGGGCTGCTTCTCCTTAGCTGCCGCGGCGAGGGCCTGTAGTCGTAGGCCGACCCCCTCCCCGCGGAGTTCGGTGTTGCGATCTTTCGCCCCGTCGGCCCCCTCCTGGCTCCTGAGGAGCAGGGGGACACCAGCGGAATACGAGGAGCCCCACGCACCATGTCGAATCCGTCGAGCCCCGCAGACCATGCCGTCGGCCGCCGCACCCCGGTGACGAACGCGACGCAGCTGCAGCGGCCCTCCGGTATGCCGGTCCACAAGTACGGCGGCTACGAAGCGGTCGACATCCCGGACCGCACCTGGCCGGACAACCGCATCACCACCGCGCCCCGCTGGCTGTCGACCGATCTGCGCGACGGCAACCAGGCGCTGATCGACCCGATGTCGCCGGCCCGCAAGCGCGAGATGTTCGATCTGCTGGTGCGCATGGGCTACAAGGAGATCGAGGTCGGCTTCCCGTCCTCCGGCGAGACCGACTTCGCCTTCGTCCGCTCCATCATCGAAGAGGGCGCGATCCCCGAGGACGTGACGATCTCCGTCCTGACGCAGGCCCGCGAGGAGCTGATCGAGCGCACCGTCGAGTCGCTGCGCGGCGCCCACCGCGCCACGGTGCACCTGTACAACGCCACCGCGCCCACCTTCCGCCGGGTCGTCTTCCGCGGTTCGAAGGAGCAGGTCAAGCAGATCGCGGTGGACGGCACCCGGCTGGTCATGGAGTACGCCGACAAGATCCTGGGCGACGAGACGATCTTCGGCTACCAGTACAGCCCGGAGATCTTCACCGACACCGAGCTGGACTTCGCGCTGGAGGTCTGTGAGGCGGTCTGCGACGTCTGGCAGCCCGAAGAGGGCCGCGAGATCATCCTGAACCTGCCCGCCACCGTGGAGCGGTCGACGCCGTCCACGCACGCCGACCGCTTCGAGTGGATGTCGCGCCACCTGTCCCGGCGTGAGCACGTATGCCTGTCGGTCCACCCGCACAACGACCGGGGCACCGCCGTCGCCGCCGCGGAGCTGGCGATCATGGCGGGCGCGGACCGTATCGAGGGCTGCCTGTTCGGTCAGGGCGAGCGCACCGGCAACGTCGACCTGGTGACGCTGGGAATGAACCTGTTCTCCCAGGGCGTCGACCCGCAGATCGACTTCTCGCAGATCGACGAGATCCGTCGCACCAGCGAGTACTGCAACCAGATGGAGATCCACCCGCGCCACCCCTACGCGGGCGATCTGGTCTACACCTCCTTCTCCGGCTCCCACCAGGACGCCATCAAGAAGGGCTTCGACGCCATGGAGGCCGCGGCCACCGCAGTCGGCAAGACCGTGGACGACATCGAGTGGGCGGTGCCCTACCTGCCCATCGACCCCAAGGACGTCGGCCGCTCCTACGAGGCCGTCATCCGCGTCAACTCGCAGTCCGGCAAGGGCGGTATCGCCTACGTCCTGAAGAACGACCACAAGCTGGACCTGCCGCGCCGGATGCAGATCGAGTTCTCCCGGATCATCCAGGAGAAGACCGACACCGAGGGCGGTGAGGTCACGCCCGCCGCGATCTGGTCCGCGTTCCAGGACGAGTACCTGCCCACGCCGGACAACCCCTGGGGCCGCATCGCGCTGCGCTCCGCCCAGACCTCGTCCACGAGCGACGGCACCGACGCGCTGACCGTCGAGGCGGTCGTCAACGGCGCGGACACCGTGCTGACGGGTAGCGGCAACGGCCCGCTGGCCGCGTTCATCGACTCGCTGGCCGCGATCGACACCGACGTGCGGGTGCTGGACTACGTCGAGCACACGATGAGTGAGGGCGCCGGCGCCCAGGCCGCCGCGTATGTCGAGTGCGCGATCGGCGACAAGGTGCTGTGGGGCGTCGGTATCGACGCCAACATCGTCCGCGCCTCGATCAAGGCGGTCGCCTCGGCGGTCAACCGCGCCTCGCGCTGACCTGCAGCAACGGCCCCAACTCGGCGACACGATCACCGAGTTGAGCCTCGCGCCCCCGTAGCTCCCACCGGAGTGCGGGGGTGCGCCGTTGTGCGGCACGGCCACCTGAAGGTGGGGTTTGAAATCCACAAATGTAACTCTGAGTAATTGAGTTGGTACTTTTGGTGATGAGCGCCGGTCGGACAGGCCGCGGCGCGCACACCAAGGACGTGCAGATGACCAGATTTCGCATGCCCGCACTCTCCCGGCTGGCGCTGGCGGGTGCCGCCGCACTCGCCGTCGTGGCATCGGCCCTCACCCCGGCAACGACCGGAGCACGGGCCGCGGCGGCCGACCGCCCGGAGTATGTCGCGCTCGGCGACTCCTACAGCGCCGGCGTGTTCGTCCGCCCCTGGGACGAGAGCGACGGCTGTGGCCGCTCGTACCGCAACTACCCCCACCAGGTGGCGGAGCGGTTCGGCTACCGGCTCAGGGACGTGACGTGCGGAGCGGCCGAAGTCGTCGACGGGATCCTGGAACCCCAGCCGTCCGACAAGATCCTCGGCCCGCCGACCGTCCCGCCGGAGGGCGGCTGGCCCGAACTGCCCGCGCAGCTGGAGGCGCTGTCCCCGGACACCGACTTCGTCAGCGTCGGCATCGGCGGCAACTCCCTCGGCTTCGGCGCCATCCTGGGCAAGTGCATCGAACTCGGCCTCACCCAGCCCCTGAAGTCCAAGCCCTGCACCGACCACTACACCGGGAGCGGGGCCGGGGCGGACTGGCTGGCGGACAGCTTCGCGCGGCTGGACGCCGACTTCGGCCGCATGATGACGGCGATCCACGCCGCCGCGCCGCACGCCAGGGTCGCCGTCGTCGGCTACCCCGCCATCGTCCCCGACAACTCCGGCTGCACCTTCCTGCACTGGAACCAGCTCGGCAGCATCAAGAAGGGCGACATGCCCTGGCTGGACGGACTGGAGAAGCGCCTGAACGACCTGCTGCACCGGCACGCCGGCCACCAGAACGCGGCCTATGTCGACACCTACGGGCCGAGCGTGGGCCACGGGGTCTGCCAGAGCGGGGAGGCGAAGTGGATGTACGGCATCCGGGACAACCTCACCGGTGACGGCGACCAGACCGACCCGCCGACGGAGCTGTGCAACGACATCCCCGGCACCGGCGAGGCCTGCACCCTGGTCCACCCCAACGCCCGCGGACTGGACAACCAGGCCCGGGAAGTGGCCAAGGTCCTGCATCACGCCAGGAGTACACGCTTCTGACGGTTGACGGCCCCGCAAGGCTGATGCCGCCGGACCGCCGCTGACCCCGCACGCCCGCCGACCTCGGCCGACGGGCGGCGGACGGGCCCCCACAGGGCGCCGACGGGCCCCGTCCCGCCCCCTCCGCGAGGGGCGGGGCCCGTCGTCCGCCTTCGGCAACCGGCCAGTTGTCCGATACGAGGTGCTGACGCCACATCACACATGTGGCTAACATCACGTCCAATGTGGCGGCAGGGCGATGGGGTCACCTCCCGTGCCCGGAGGGCCACGGGAGAGTTACGGAGGGCAGACGTGATGCACAAGATGTGTGTGATGGGCGTGCGCACGTCCTGGCGTACCGTCGCCGACGGCGAGTTCTTCTGTCCGGACTGCGGCGGGGACCGCAACTACCTCCGCCGGACCGGCCGCCGCCGCCTCACCGTCCTCGGCGTCCCGCTGCTCTCCCGCGGCGCCGCCGGACCCGTCCTGGAGTGCTCCGCCTGCCGCGGCCACTTCGGCCCGGACGCCCTCGACCACCCCACCACGGTCCGCTTCTCCGCGATGCTCAGGGACGCCGTCCACACCCTCACCCTGGCGCTGCTGGCCGCGGGCGGCACCTCGTCGCGCGCGGTCCGCGACACCGCCGTCGCCACGGTCCGCGCGGCCGGCTTCGCGGACTGCTCCGAGGACCAGCTGCTGACCCTGCTCGCCGCGCTCGCCGCCGACACCGGCCGGGTGACCGGCAGTTACGAGGCGGCGGCCGCCGGCCACTGCACCCACCAGGGCATGGACCCGTGCGGCACCGCGCTGGCCATAGAGCTCCATGAGTCGCTGGAGCCGCTGGCCCCGCACCTCGCCCCGGCGGGCCGTGAGGCGCTGCTCCTCCAGGGCGCCCGGATCGCACTGGCCGACGGCGCCTACACGCCCGCCGAGCGCGAGGTGCTCAGCACGGTCGGCAGCGCGCTGATGCTCCGCCCCGCCGACACCCACCGCCTGCTGGCGGCGGCCCGCACGCCCTCCTGAGCCCATCCGGCGGCGGCCCGGCGGCCGTTGGCCGGTGCACCACGACGACCCCGCCACCCGGAAGCGGATGACGGGGTCGCGCGTCAGGCACCCGGTGGGCGCGCCGCCGGTGTGGACCGGGCGGCTCAGTCCTTGGTCAGCCGTACCGGCAGACCGCGCAGGCCGCCCGAGATGAATCCGCCCGTCGCCGCCAACTCCTCGGCCGGTACGGCCAGGTGCATGTCCGGGAAGCGGGCGAAGAGGGCCGGCAGGGCGATCCGGGCCTCCATCCGGGCCAGCGGAGCGCCCAGACAGTGGTGGACACCGTGGCCGAAGGCGAGGTGCTCGGGGTCGGTGCGCCGGATGTCGAACTCGGCGGCCGTCTCCCCGTGGAAGGCGGGATCGCGGCCGGCCGCGGCGTACCCCGGGAGGATCGCCTCGCCCTTGCGGATGGTGGGACCGTCCGGGATGTCGATGTCCTCGACGGCGAACCGCAGCGGCAGGCTGGCGATGCTGGGCGCCCAGCGCAGGGTCTCCTCGATGACGTCCTTCCAGGAGACCTGACCCGACAGCACCAGCGCGAGCTGCTCGGGGTGGGCGAGCAGCGCGTGGACGGCATTGCCCAGCAGGTCGACGGTGGTCTCGTGACCGGCGCCGATGACCAGCAGCAGGGTGTCGAGCAGTTCCCGCTCGGTCATGCCCTGGCCCTCGTCGTCCCGGGCGGAGACCAGCAGGCTGGTCAGGTCGTCGGCCGGGTTCTCCCGCTTGGCCGCGACCAGTTCACCGAGCAGCGCGTAGACCGCCGCGGCGGTGGCGCCGGCCTGCTCCGGGGTGGCCGTGGTGTCCATGATGGCCTCGACCAGGCGCGCGAGTTCGGCGCGTGCCGCCCCTTCCGGGAAGCCGAACAGCTCGCAGATGACCTGCATGGGCAGCGGGTGGTTGAAGCGCGCCCGCAGGTCCAGCGGTTCGCCGGCCGGGTGGGCGGCGAGATCGGCCAGTAAGGCCTGCGTGATGGCCTCCACCCGCGGGAGGATGGCCTCGGTACGGCGGGCGGTGAACGCCGGGGCGATCAGCTTGCGCAACCGCCGGTGGTCCGCGCCGTACGCGGTGAACATGTTGGTGACGCCGATCCACGACTGCAGCCAGCTGTTGCGGACCTCCTCGCGCTGCCATTCCGGCCAGTGGTCCCGGGGGTTCTTGGAGACCCGGTCGTCGGTCAGCAGCTGTTTGAGCAGCGTGTGGCCGGTGACCGTCCACGCCTGGATGCCGCCGGGCAGTTCGGTGCGGGCCACCGGGCCTAGCGCGCGGAGGCGGGCTGCCTCTCCGTGGATGTCGCTTCCGACCGGGTCGATGACGTAGGGCCGCTGTCCCTGTTGTGCCACGGCGTTGCTCCTGCCTGGTCGGGGGTGATGGGGGTGAAGCGGGCCGGCAGCGCCACCAGGGCCCGGTGGAACGCGCCGTTGCGCCACTGCAGTGTGGACGGGGCCACGGCGAGTTCGATGTCGGAGAGCCAGGCGGTCAGCCGCTCGATCGCCGTGGTGGCGATCAGCAGGGCGTGCCGCTTCACGGGACAGGCGTGCGGACCGGCCGCCCAGGACAGGTGCGAGCCGCCCCCGGAGCCGGGACCGGTCCGCCCGGTGGTGTCGAACTGGCTGTTGGCGGCCGCGTACGACACCATCACCAGCTGCCCCTTGCGCACCCACGTGCCGTGGAAGAACACGTCACGGACCGGGTAGTGGGCGGAGTAGTTGGTCAGCGGCGGGTCGTTCCACAGCACCTCGTTGATCGCGTCGTGCGCGGTGAGCGCGCCGCCGGACAGGGTGTGGTAGTAGCGGTCGTCGGAGAGCATCCGCGCCAGCGCGTTGCCGATGAGGTTGGCGAGCGGCTCGTTGCCCGCGCCCATCGTGAGGATGATGTTGTGGATCAGTTCCTCGTCGTTCAGGGCCTGGGGGTGGTCCATGAACCAGGAGGTCAGGTCCGGTCCGCGCCGGGCCTTCTTCGCGCCCACCAGCTCCATGATGTAGCTGGTGTACGCCTCGTTGGCGGCGGCGGCCTCCTCGGGGGAGTTGCCGTCCAGCATGCCGCCGATGGCCGAGATCAGCCGGTCGCTGTACGAATCCGGCAGCCCGAAGAGGTTGTTGAACATCAGGAGCGGGATCAGCCGCGCGTAGTCGGCGATCAGATCGACCTCGCCGTGCGCCCCGAACCGCTGGATCAGGGAGTCCGCGGCGTGCTGGACCCGGGCCCGCAGCTCGTGCGGCTCGACGAGCTTGAAGCTGTCGACGACGACGTCCCGGTAGCGCACGTGCGCCGGCCCGTCGGCGTAGAAGATGTTGGGCCGCCACATCAGCATCGGCATGACGGGGGAGTCCGGCGGGACGGTCGTCATCCACTCCCGGGAGTCCTTGGACCAGGTGGCGTCGTCGTGCAGCAGATCGAGCGCCGCCCGGTAGTCGGTGACCAGCATCGCGGTCACCTCCGGCGCGATCTCGACCGGTGCCAGCGCGCCGTACTGCCGCAGGTGGGCGTAGATGCGGTGCGGGTCGGCGGCGAAGTCCGGACCGTAGAGCTTCACCGGCGTCTGGGCGTCGGGCTGCGCCGGCGCGTACTGCTGCGGAGGGGCGGCGTGCGCCGGGCAGCCCGGTGGCGGTGCGGCTCCCGGCCGGTGCGGGGAAGTCACGGGTTCGGGTTCTCCTCGGGGGTGTGGGCCAGGACGTGCCCGACGAGCGCGATGAGCGCGTCGACGGACTGCTCCCGGTCGCGGGCGTCGCACATCACCAGCGGTGTCTCGGGGTGCAGGTCGAGGGCCTCGCGGAGCTTCTCGGCGCTGTACTGGGGCGCGTCGGGGAAGGTGTTGACCGCGACCGCGTAGCGCAGCCCGGCCTCCTCGACGATGTCCATCACCTCGAAGGAGTCCGCCAGCCGGCGGGTGTCCGCGAGGACCAGGGCGCCCAGCGCGCCGCGGGCGATGTCCTGCCACAGAGGACGGAAACGTTTCTGCCCGGGGGTGCCGAACAGGTACAGCACCAGGTCCCCGGGCAGCGTCAGCCGGCCGAAGTCGATGGCGACGGTGGTGGTGGTCTTCTCCCGGACGCCGGCGAGGCTGTCGACCCCCGCGCCGGTCTGGGTCATGACCTCCTCGGTGTGCAGCGGCGGGGTTTCGGACAACGCCCGGATGAGCGTGGTCTTGCCGACCCCGAACGGTCCCGCGATCAGCAGTTTGACCAGGGTCTGGTGCTCGCCGGAGAGGTACATGTTGCCGGTGCCCGCGCCGGTTTCGGCGCTAGCACTTGAGAGAGCGGAGTCCATCGAGAACCCTCTCCAGGATCTGTCGGTCGAATTGCTCGGCTTCGGGAATGGGGGGCCGGGCGTGCAGCCGCCCGGCGTCGACGAGATCGGCCACCAGCACCTTCACCACGCTCACGGGGAGGTGAAGGTGGGCGGCGACCTCCGCCAGAGACAGCGCCCCGGGCTGCAGCAGCTCCAGGATGCGGTGCTCCTCCGGGCGTACCTCACTGGTGATCGGCATGCCCACGCCGTGCAGCAGGGTGAGCCGGTCCAGGGTGTTGCGGCTCGGCCGGGCGCGTCCGCCGGTCGCCAGATAGGCCGGTACGAGGCGCCTGCCGCTGCTCTGGCGCGGCGTCATGCCGGGTTACCGAGGTCCCGGGCCGGGCTGTTCATGACCTTGTTGCCCAGCGTCGTGACCTGGATCTGCATGTGGTGGGCGACGACTCCCATGTTCACCTCCGGACCGGCGAAGACGGCCAGGCAGGTGTTCTCGCCGGCCGGGATCGCGAAGACGAAGCCTTCGTCGGACTCGATGACGGTCTGCCGCAGCCGGGTGTCGTCCTTCTCGGCGAAGGCCGCGGTGACGGCACGTCCCGCGCCCTGCAGCGCGGACATCATCGCGGCGACACCCTCGGCGGAGTCCCGCTTCAACCCGGGAGAGGAGCCTTCGATGAAGCCGTCGCCGGAGATGACGGCGGCGTGGATAACATGCGGCAACTCCAGGAGGGGCGTGAGCACCCAGGACTTGTCCTCGGCGACACGGCGGCGGGTGGGGCTGTTCATGACTGGGGGTTCCCTTCGGGACTGCGAGGGGGTTCTGACTGGACGGCTGCCCGGCCGGATTCGGTGCCGCGCTGGAGTGCGGCCCAGCGGGACCCGGTCTCCTCCGGGGAGCGCGGGGGAAGCGGGGCGGTGCGCTCGGCGCTCTCCTCGCCGGCGGGGCTTTCGGACACGGGCCGGCGGCGGCGCCGGCGCGGGAGTTCGCCCTCCGTCTGCACGGGCGGCGCGGCCTCGAACCGGTCGCCCGGCTGCGGAGCCGGAGCCGCCGGCGCGGCAGGGGCGGGCGCGGCGGGCGTGGCGGTGCCGGTCGGCAGGACGGACGTGGACCGGTCCGGCACTCCCGAACGGTGCGGCAGCGGAGCCATCACGGACATGGGCTGGGTGCTCTCGTCGAGGACGGTGAGGAGGGGGTCACCCGGGATGTACACGACGGCGCGCACGCCGCCGTACGGCGACGGCTCGACATGCACACCGAACCCGTACTGGCGCACCAGCTGGCCGGCGGCGGCGAAGCCGGACCGCGGCGGGTCGCCCAGCTGGGTCAGCAGCAGGTCGTCGTCGCCCGCCAGCAGCTCCATCGCGGCCTTGATCTCGTCGTCGTGCATGCCGACGCCGTAGTCGTCGACGATCACCGACGCACCGCGGTTGCCCTGCTGAAGGGTGATGGTGACCGGAAGTTCACGATGCGAGTGGTGCAGCGCGTTCGCCAGCAGCTCGGTGACGACGATCGCGACCGGCTCGACGGCCCGCGCGACGACGGCGACCGGGTCGCGCAGCTGGTTGCTGACCTGCACGCGGTCGTAGCCGCGCAGCCGGGAGGTGGCGCCGACGACCAGTTCGGCGAGGTAGGAGTCCTCGCGGGTCAGCCCCGGCCAGGCGCCGCAGACGACGCCGGTGGCCTGCACGCGCCGCAGCGCCTGCTCGTTGAGGAAGTCGGCGTTCAGCAGGTCCTGGGCGATGTTCGGGTCGTCGTAGCGGTGCTGCATCTCCTGCAGCGCCGTCTGGAGCTGGTAGAGCAGCGCCTGGATGGTGGTGGTCGCCCCGCGCAGCGTCGACTGGGCCGCGGCGTCGACCCGCGCCCGCTCCTTGGTGATGGCGTCGCCGACCTGTTCCAGTACGGCGCCGAGCGCCCGGTCGGCGTCCGTCCCGGCGAACCGGGCGTCCATCAGGCCGGGAATCGGCACGTGCGGGTGCGCGAGCGCCAGCGTCAGGTCGGGGAGCCGGGTTTCGGCCAGGTGCCGGATCTCGGCCTCGGTGGCACGCAGCCGTGCCGACAGCTCCGTGTTGCTGTGGAGCGTGGCGCTGTTCTGTTCCTCAGCGGCGGAGAGGCGCGATCTCAGGCCCGCGCGCTGTCCGCGCGCCCGGATCGAGAGCGCCGCCAGGACCACGGCGGCGGCCGTACCTGCGCTGAGGCACCACAACAGCGCCTCCGGTATGGATGTCATCGAGATCCTCAATTGGGGTACTGACGGGGTCGGCTGCACGGCGTCGTGTTGCCGATCATCACGGGATGCTACCGGGGAGTTGACGTGCCGTGAGGGGCCCTTCCCGCGGGGGACTGAGAAGCACGGAAGGTCGCCTTCCGCCCATGATGACCCGGACCATAACGTGATGTGGCCCCGTCATCCAGTGGGATGGCGGGGCCTTTGTGTCACTCGTGTGGATGCCTCGTGAAAGCCGGTCAGGCGGCCGTGAAATGCCTGTCTTTGACCGCGTCGACGAAGGCGGTCCAGCCGTCGGCCGGGAAGACCAGGGCGGGGCCGTGGGGGGACTTGCTGTCGCGGACGGGGACGACGCAGGGGTGGGCGTCGGAGACTTCGAGGCAGCTGCCGCCGTTCTGGTCGCTGTAGCTGCTCTTACGCCAGCAGGCGGCGCTCAGGTCGTACTCGCGCATCGTCTGTAGTCCTCCGCCGCCGACTCGATCAGGGCCCGGGACGCCTCCGGCGACAGCGCGGCGGCCCTGAGCAGATCGTAACCCTCCTGTACGCGCTTCACTACGGCCGGATTGTCCAGCAGATTCCCCGAATACACGCCTTCTGTATAGACGGTTGGCGGGGCGTCGTCGAACTCCATGAGCGTCAGCATTTTTCCCATGAGCGGGTAGGCCCCCGCCGCGAATGGGAGTACTTGCACCAGGATCTTCCGGTCACGCGCGAGCCGAGTGATGTGCTCCAACTGCTCGGCCATGATGGCCGGGCCGCCTACAGCGACCCGCAGGACGGCCTCGTGCAGTACCGCCCAGTACCTGGGACGTGCACCGTCTTTGAGGATAATGGCCCGTTCCAGGCGCGCACGAACCTTCTCCGCGACGTATTCGTCCGGGGCGTATGGGTTGCCCGCGAGCATGAGTGCCTTTGAGTACGTCGCCGTCTGAAGCAGTCCGGGCACGATCATCGGCTCACAGTCGCAGATCCTCGTCGCCAGCCGCTCCAGCTCCGCCGCTGCCGCGAAGTAATCGGCGTACCGCTGATCATCGATCAGCTTTCGCCAGGTCCGCTCGAAAAAACCATCGGTTTGCAGGACGGCGTCGATCCGGATCGCCACGTCCAGCTGCGGCTTGCGGATCGCCTGCTCGAACTGGCCGATGTAGCCGCCGGACACGAAGACCATGCCCCCCAGCCCCTCCTGGGTTAAGCCCGCGTCCTCCCGTCGGCGCTTGAGCTCCGTGCCCCAGAACTCCCAGGCGGCTTGGCGTGAAGCGTTGGCCATGACGTATGTCCTCTCTCTGCGCGGCCGTTGCAGCGGCGGCCCCCTTGCCCAGGCTAGTTCCGTAGCGTCACTCTCTGAATGCGAACAGTGAAATCCCCTCACGGAAAGTGCGGATGCTCATGCAGCAGTTCAAGGAAGTGGAAGACGTGACGACGGAGCTGCGGGAGGCGCTGGCCCGCGCCGGGGTGGTGCTGCCGTCGCTGCGTCCCGACCCCGTGTCGATCGCCCACCGGTACATTCCGCCCCTCGTCGAGCTGGGGCGATGCTCGATGGACGTGGCGCGGAAGCTCACCGCCGCGCTGGCCGAGCCCTCCCGGGGTGATCGGGGCTGAGAACGTCCGGCGCCGCCGATGCGCGAGAATGGCGCCATGAGTCTGTTCCGCGACGACGGCATCGTGCTGCGCACCCAGAAGCTGGGTGAGGCGGACCGGATCATCACGCTGCTCACCCGAGGTCACGGACGGGTCCGTGCCGTGGCCCGGGGGGTGCGGCGGACGAAGTCGAAGTTCGGGGCGCGGCTGGAGCCGTTTTCGCACGTCGACGTGCAGTTTTACGCGCGCGGCAGCGAGCTGATCGGGCGCGGGCTGCCGCTGTGCACACAGAGCGAGACGATCGCGGCGTACGGCGGCGGCATCGTCACCGACTACGGCCGCTACACGGCCGGCACCGCGATGCTGGAGACCGCCGAGCGGTTCACCGACCACGAGGGCGAGCCCGCCGTGCAGCAGTATCTGCTGCTGGTCGGCGGGCTGCGGACGCTGGCCAATGGTGAGCACGAGCCGCATCTCGTCCTGGATGCCTTCCTGCTGCGCTCGCTCGCGGTGAATGGTTATGCGCCGAGTTTCGACCGGTGCGCACGGTGCGGAATGCCCGGTCCGAACCGGTTCTTCTCGGTTGCGTCGGGCGGTGTGACCTGCGGCGACTGCCGGGTGGCGGGGAGCGTCGTACCCTCCTCTGAGGCCATTGGGCTCCTGAGCGCGCTGCTGACCGGCGACTGGGAGACCGCGGACGCCTGCGAGGCCCGCCATGCCCGGGAGGGCAGCGGACTGGTCACGGCGTATTTGCACTGGCATCTGGAGCGGGGTCTGCGTTCCCTCCGGTACGTAGAGAAATAACGCACAGCGACACACCCCCCGACCCTCAAGACAGTCCCGACCCTCTAGACAACCCCGAACCTCAAGACAGCTCGACCGCACAAGACACATAGGAGACGTGGGCCGCATGGCACGACGCGGGATTCTGGGCCGTAATCGACGTGAGTACGTGACGCCCGAGCTGCACCCTTCCGGTGCGCGGCCGCCGAAGATCCCCGGCGAGCTCGTCCCGAACCACGTGGCGGTCGTCATGGACGGCAACGGCCGCTGGGCCAAGGAGCGCGGGCTGCCGCGCACCGAGGGCCACAAGGTCGGCGAGGGCGTCGTCATGGACGTCCTCAAGGGCTGCATCGAAATGGGCGTGAAGAACCTTTCGCTGTACGCCTTCTCGACGGAGAACTGGAAGCGGTCGCCCGACGAGGTGAAGTTCCTGATGAACTTCAACCGCGATGTGATCCGCCGGCGCCGTGACGAGATGGACGCGCTGGGTATTCGCATCCGCTGGGTCGGGCGGATGCCGAAGCTGTGGAAGTCCGTGGTGCAGGAGCTCCAGGTCGCCCAGGAGCAGACCAAGGACAATGACGCCATGACGCTGTATTTCTGCGTGAATTACGGCGGGCGGGCGGAGATCGCGGATGCGGCGGCGGCCATCGCGGCGGATGTGCGGGCCGGAAAGCTGGACCCGTCGAAGGTCAACGAGAAGACCGTCGCGAAGTACATGTACTACCCGGACATGCCGGACGTGGACCTCTTCGTGCGACCGTCGGGCGAGCAGCGGACCTCGAACTACCTGATCTGGCAGAGCGCTTACGCCGAGATGGTCTTCCAGGACATCCTGTGGCCGGATTTCGACCGGCGGAACCTGTGGCAGGCATGCCTGGAGTACGCGCAGCGGGACCGCCGGTTCGGGGCGGCGCCGGTGGCGGAGGGCGAGTCCGCGACGTAGGTCCGGCGCGAACGGGCCATGGGAAAGGGGGCGGTGCGGCGTTCGAGCGAACGCCGCACCGCCCCCTTTGCCCTACCCGGACCCGTCAGGAGTGCCAGATCTCGCGGAGGTGCGAGACGGCGCCGGAGCCGTTCAGGGCGAGTTCGTAGATGTCTCCCGAGCAGGCGAGGGGCGCCTCGACCTGGTCGTGCCGCAGGCAGGCGGTGAGGTGCCCGCCGAGCGCGGCGAGCGACACCGCGCGGTGACCGGTCGCGCTCGTGGTCAGCTCCGCCGTGGCGCCCGGGGCCAGACGGTACCGGCCGGCCTTGCCCGTACCCGCGAAGCCGCCGCCGTTGGGGTCGCAGGCGAACTGGGCCTGCTTGACGGCCAGTACGCCGCCGGCCGGTGCGCGGGTGACCCGCACCATCCGGTGGCCCGCGGCCACCTTGGGCGCGGTGCAGTCGGACGACGGCTCCGGGTCGATCGGCAGGTCCTTCTGCCCGGACGCGGAGGCCGAGGCGGACGGGGCACCGGTCGGTGCGTCGGTCCGCGCGTCGCCGGGTGCGTCGGTCGGGGTGGACGCCGGTGACGAGGCGGCGGACGCGTGCGCGTCCGGGGCGGCGGTGGTGTCCTCGCCCTTGCAGGACGTGAGCGTGGCCAGCGACGCGGCAAGGACGGCCGCGGTGAGCAGACGGCGGGTGAACATGCAGGCGTTCTCTCTCTGGTGCGGACGGAGGCCGTGCGGGGCGGGGTGGCGCGGGCCGGCGGCCGTACGGCCGGATGTCGTACGGCCGGCTGCCGTACGGCGGGGCGCCCCGCGGTCAGAGGCCGTTGCGGCGGTAGGGGACGTACGGCTGGCCGATCGACTTCTCGTGCGCGGCGTCGCCCGAGTAGTACGGGTAGGGGATGACGTGGGAGACGGTGCCCTGGGAGCCGTTGTCCTCCAGGGCGATGTACTGGGTGTGCTCCTTGTCGGCCCAGCCGCCGAACAGGACGGTGTGGTCGCCGGCGATCAGGGCGTCGCCCGGCTGGAGATCGTCCTTGGTGATCTCGTGGGCGGTGTTGTTGCCCATCAGGCCGTAGGTGTTCAGGCCCGGCGCCTCCAGTCCCCAGGCGGCGGAGACGAAGCCCGAGCAGTCGTCGCGGTAGCCGTTGGTGGTCGCCGACTGGCTGTAGCCGATGTGGTGGTTCACCCGCTCCAGGGCGCGGTCGATGATGTCCTTGCGCTCACCGGGCAGTCCGGAGGTGTCGGGGGCGGTCTCGACGCCCGCGCCCGTCGTGGTGTGGTGCTTGCCCGGCGACCAGGCGTCCCAGTCGCCCTTGGTGTCCCACTTGCCGTCGCCGTGGCCCTGGGCGGGCGCCGGGCCGCCGGCGCCGGTGCTGCCGCCGCCACCGCCGGTGCCGCCTCCGCCGTTACCGCCGCCTCCGCCGGTACCGCCGCCGCCTCCGCCGCCGGTGTGGCCGGGCGGGGCGGGGGAGTCGTGCCGCTTGCCGTGGTGGATCTTCTTCAGCGCGTCTTCGATCTTCTTCTCGTTGGCCTCGTACTCGGCCTTGACCTTCTTGATCTTCTCGGCGTCCCCGGCCAGCTCCCCGAGCAGCTTCTTCTTGCTCTCCTCCAGGCGCTTGCTGACCTCCGCGATCTCCTTCACGTCCGCGAGCACCTGATAGGCGATGCCGAAGCCGGGAAGTGACGCCAGCGGTGCCGCGGCGAGGTCGATGGAGGCCGCGGTGATCAGCGTCTCCTTGATCTGGCCCAACTGCTCGTTGAGCTCCGCCATGCGCCGGCTGACCGAGCGCCAGTCCTTCTCGATCCTGGCGAGCTCCGCCGTCTCGACACCGAATGTGTCGCCTGCCATCCGAACAACCCCCGTGAGGTGATGGTGAACCGCGAAGAATCCGGCAGGCCCGACCCGGGTGTGACGGGTGCGCCGGGTGTGCCGGTTGGGTGGATGCGGGCTCCGGAGAGGCCGGGCCCGAAGAGAGGAGGAGGGTCTGTCAGTAGACCTTGGAGAGCCGGTCGACCGAGTCGCCCAGGGTGCCCAGATCGTCGGAGATCTGGTTCATCTCCTTGACGCGGCCGTGCGCGACGGTGACGAAGGCGTCGGAGGCCGGGCCGTGCCAGGAGAGCTTGCCGAGGGTGGAGTTGATCTCCTTGGTCAGGCCGTCCAGCTCCTTGCTCAGCTTCTTCAGCTCGGCCGAGATCTTCTGCAGATCCGCCTCACCGCCGCCGAACATCTGGGTCAGCGCCCAGTGCGCGATTTCGGCCGGCGCCATCAAGACGTCCTTGCCGACCTCGACCACATCGCCGACCAGCTTCGTGCCGTCGTCCCAGAGCTCGCCGAGAACGCCCATTTCTACCCCCCGTGGTGTGCGCGTCAATCCGCGCTGATGGCCCGTCAAGGGTAGCATCAGCGTGTACCTGACAGATTTCCCGAGTCGGGGCGAAGAGGGGAAACGGAATCCGGGGCGGAGGGGCGGGGGGTCCGCATGCGGCCGGGCTGCGGTCCAGGTCAGAAGGTGTGTACGGGGTGGTGTCAGCGGGCTGCCGGACAGGTCGCGGAACCGGACCGACCGGGTTGCGTGACCGGGAGACGGCGGGCTCCACGACCCGCTCCGTGCCGGGGGACGCCAAAAGGGCCGCCTCCTCGCGGAAGCGGCCCGATCAGCTGGTCATCGGCTCCAGGGACGGCCCCTGGCTCTGTGCGGGTACCTGGCTACTGCTCGTCGCCGGATCCCGCCGCGCACTCCCCGCAGGTCCCGAAGATCTCGATGGTGTGCGCGACATCGCGGAAGCCGTGCTCCGCGGCGATCTGGTCCGCCCACTTCTCCACCGCGGGGCCCTCGACCTCGACGGCCTTGCCGCAGTTCCGGCACACCAGATGGTGGTGGTGATCGTCGGTGCTGCACCGGCGGTAGACCGACTCGCCGTCACTGGTGCGCAGCACGTCGACCTCGCCGGCGTCGGCGAGCGACTGGAGCGTGCGGTAGACGGTGGTCAGCCCCACCGAGTCGCCCCGGTGCTTGAGCATGTCGTGCAGCTCCTGTGCACTGCGGAACTCGTCGACCTCGTCGAGTGCGGCCGACACCGCGGTCCGCTGCCGCGTCGACCGGCCGCGTACCGGAGATCCCGCGCTCGTCGCCACCGTTGCCTCCCTAGGACGTCAGGACTTCCCCCTGTACGTGCGTCCTGCCATTGTGCCAGGTGATGACCGGCCCCCTGGGGGAGCGCTTACACGTACATCTGTCTGCGCCCGCCGACGCCTTGCTGCCCTGCCTCATCCGGCCACGCTCACATCGTCCGTGGCGCCGCGGCTGCCGGGTACCTCCAGGGTGCACCCGCGGGAGCCCTCGGCGGCAGCCCTTGCGCGCTTTTTCGCGAGCGGCGCGGCGAGCGCGGTGAAGATCACGAACAGTCCGATGGCGAACAGCACGATCGTCGCGCCGGACGGCACGTCGACGTAGTACGAGGTGGTGGTACCCGTCACCGTGACCGCCACACCGATGGCGACGGCCGTGGCGAAGGTGACCGCGAAGCTGCGGCTGATCTGCTGGGCGGCCGCGACCGGGATCACCATCAGGGCGCTGACCAGCAGCAACCCGACGACCCGCATGGCGACGGTGACGGTGACCGCGGCGGTGACCGCGACCAGCAGGTTGAGCAGTCGCACCGGCAGACCGGTGACCCGGGCGAATTCCTCGTCCTGGCAGACGGCGAACAGCTGGCGGCGCAGCCCGATCGTGATCGCCAGCACCAGGGCGGCCAGCACGTAGATCGTCGTCATGTCCTGCGGGGAGACGGTGGTGATCGAGCCGAAGAGATAGGTGCCGAGGTTGGCGTTGGAGCCCGCGTCGGAGAGGTTCATCAGCATCACGCCGCCCGCCATGCCGCCGTAGAACAGCATGGCCAGCGCGAGATCGCCGCGGGTCTTGCCGTACCAGCGGATCAGCTCCATGACGACGGAGCCGGCGACGGCGACGGCGGTGGCGACCCACACCGGGCTGGTGTTGAGCAGGAAGCCGAGGCCGACGCCGGTGAGCGCGACATGGCCGATGCCGTCGCCCATCAGGGCCTGGCGCCGCTGGACGAGGTAGATGCCGATGGCGGGGGCGGTGACGCCGACGATCAGGGCGGCGATCAATGCCCGCTGCATGAAGGCGTAGTCGAGGATTTCCATCAGGTCAGCAGCCCCGTCCGGATCGGTTCCGCGGCCGCGTCGGCGTGCGGGTGGACATGGTCATGGCCGGGCAGGGCGTGCTGGCCCACGGCCTCGGGCGGCGGGCCGTCGTGGACCACGCAGCCGTCGCGCAGCACCACCGCGCGGTCGATCAGCGGCTCCAGCGGGCCCAGCTCGTGGAGCACCAGCAGGACCGTGCTGCCGCGGGCGACCTGCTCGCGCAGGGCGGCGGCGAGCACCTCCTGGCTGGCCAGGTCGACGCCGGCCATCGGCTCGTCCATGATCAGCAGTTCCGGTGCGCCGGCCAGCGCGCGGGCGATCAGCACCCGCTGGTGCTGGCCGCCGGAGAGCGCGTTGACGGAGTCCTTGGCGCGGTCGGCCATGCCCACCAGCTCCAGGGCGTGGTGCACCGCGGCCCGGTCGGCCTTGCGCAGGATGCCCAGCTTCGTACGGGCCAGCCGGCCGGCCGTGACGACCTCGCGGACGGTGGCGGGCACCCCGCCGGCGGCGGTGGTGCGCTGCGGGACGTAGCCGATCCGGGCCCAGTCCCGGAACCGCCGGAACGGGGTGCCGAAGAGGGCCAGCTCGCCGCCGGTCAGCGGGACCTGGCCGATCACGGACCGGACGGCGGTCGACTTGCCGGAGCCGTTGGCGCCGAGCAGCGCGACGACCTCGCCCGTACGGACGGTGAGATCGATGCCGCGCAGGACGGGCCGGGCGCCCAGGGAGGCGGTGGCATCGCGCAGGTCGATGACCGGCTCGGGGAGCGGATCGTTCATGGTGACCTCCGTCGCGTGCGGTGCGGTGTGCGTCACTTGCTGCCGAGCGCCTTCTGGAGCGCGGCGAGGTTGGCGCGCTGCACACCGAAGTAGTCCTTGCCGCGGCTCTTGCCGGTGATCCCCTCGAGCGGGTCGAGGACATCGGTCTTCAGGTGGAGATCGCCGGCCAGGGCCTTGGCGGTGGCCGGGTTGGCGATCGTCTCGAAGAAGACGGTGGAGACGTGGTGCCGGGTGGCGAGGGTGTGCAGGTCCCTGATGCGGTGGGCGCTGGGCTCGGACTCCGGGTCGAGGCCGCTGATGGCCTCCTCGGTCAGGCCGTAGCGCTCGGCGAGGTAGCCGAAGGCCGCGTGGGTGGTCAGGAAGGTGTCCGAGGAACGGTTCTTCAGCCCGTCCCGGAAATCCTTGTCCAGGCCGTCCAGCTTCTTCACCAGAGTGTCGGTGTTCTTCTGGAAGTCGGCCTTGTGGGCCGGGTCGGCCTGGGCGAGGGTCTTGTTGACGCCCTTGGCGACCTCGGCGTACTTCACGGGGTCGAGCCAGATGTGCGGGTCGGCGCCGCCCTCGGCCTCGGAGTGCGAGTGGTTGTCGCCGGTGGTGTGGTGGTGGCCGTCGACCTCGGTGCCGTGCTTCTCCAGCGGGGTGAAGGAGGCGGCGTCGGCGACGTGCTTGACGCCGGACTGGGCGACGGCGTCGTCCACGGCGGGCTGCAGGCCCTTGAGGTAGACGATCGCGCCGGACTCACCGAGCTGGGCGGTCTGCTTCGGCGTGAGCTCCAGGTCGTGCGGCTCGACGCCGGGCTTGGTGAGGTCGGTCACCTCGACGTGCTTCCCGCCGATCTGCTGGGCGAGGAACTCCATGGGATAGAAGGACGCGGTCACGCGCAGCCTGCCGTCCTCGGTGTGCGCGCCGCTCGCGGGGGAGCAGGCGGAGAGGGTCAGCAGGCCGATCACCGAGACCCCGGCGAGAGTCGCGGTGGATATGTGACGGCGTATGTTCATGACACTCATTTTCAACAAAAGTGGAAACGATTGTCAACAACAGTCGGGGCGGTGTGAGCGGGGCGACAGTGGGCCGGAACCGATTTGATCCAGGGGGTACGGCCGCCGGTACCCTGAACTATTCGCCCAGCCGTCTCCCGACCACCACCCCCTCAGTGAGACGACAGGGCACCGCCCATTCATCGTTCGTCGTCGTAATGAAGAGAGCACCGTGGCCGCCGACAAGATCGATACCATCGTCAGCCTGAGCAAGCGCCGTGGCTTCGTATACCCCTGCAGTGAGATCTACGGCGGCTCCCGGGCTGCCTGGGATTACGGTCCGCTGGGCGTCGAGCTCAAGGAGAACATCAAGCGTCAGTGGTGGCGCGCCATGGTCACCTCCCGCGAAGACGTCGTCGGTCTCGACTCGTCGGTGATCCTGGCCCCCGAGGTCTGGCAGGCGTCCGGCCACGTCGCCACCTTCACCGACCCGCTGACCGAGTGCACCTCCTGCCACAAGCGCTTCCGCGCGGACCACCTGGAGGAGGCGTACGAGGCCAAGCACGGCAGGCTCCCCGAGAACGGCCTGGCCGACGTCAACTGCCCGCACTGCGGCAACAAGGGCGGCTTCACCGAGCCCAAGCAGTTCTCCGGCCTGCTCTCCACCCACCTCGGCCCGTCCCAGGACACCGCCTCGGTCGCGTACCTGCGCCCCGAGACCGCCCAGGGCATCTTCACCAACTTCGCCCAGGTGCAGCAGACTTCCCGCAAGAAGCCGCCGTTCGGCATCGCGCAGATGGGCAAGTCCTTCCGCAACGAGATCACGCCCGGCAACTTCATCTTCCGCACCCGCGAGTTCGAGCAGATGGAGATGGAGTTCTTCGTCAAGCCGGGCGAGGACGAGAAGTGGCAGGAGTACTGGATGGCCGAGCGGTGGAACTGGTACCGCGACCTCGGCATCCGCGAGGAGAACATCCGCTGGTACGACCACCCGGCCGAGAAGCTCTCGCACTACTCCAAGCGCACCGCTGACATCGAGTACCGCTTCAACTTCGGCGGCACCGAGTTCTCCGAGCTGGAGGGCGTGGCCAACCGCACCGACTACGACCTGTCGGCGCACGCCAAGGCCTCCGGCCAGGACCTCTCGTACTTCGACCAGGAGGCCGGCGAGCGCTGGACTCCGTACGTCATCGAGCCGGCCGCCGGTGTGAACCGCGCGATGCTCGCCTTCATGCTCGACGCGTACATCGAGGACGAGGCGCCCAACGCCAAGGGCAAGATGGAGAAGCGCACCGTCATGCGCCTCGACCCGCGCCTGGCGCCGGTCAAGGTCGCGGTGCTGCCGCTGTCCCGCAACCCGCAGCTGTCGCCGAAGGCCAAGGGCCTCGCGGCGGACCTGCGCAAGAACTGGAACATCGAGTTCGACGACGCGGGCGCGATCGGCCGCCGCTACCGCCGCCAGGACGAGATCGGCACCCCGTTCTGCGTGACGGTCGACTTCGACACCCTCGACGACAACGCGGTGACCGTGCGTGAGCGCGACACCATGAAGCAGGAGCGCGTCAGCCTGGACCAGATCCAGGCCTACCTGGGCGCGCGGCTGCTCGGCTGCTAGTCGCTCGCGGGGCGGCGCCGGGTCTCCGGCCGCCGCCCCCGGTGCTCTCGGGCGCCGGCCGGGCTCGGAACTTCCGGGCCCGGCCGGCGCTTTTGCGTGTGCGGGGGGCCGGGGGCCGGGGGCCGGGGGGCGTTGGGCCGGGGGTTGGGGTTCTGGGGGGCGAGGGGCGAGGGCCGCAGGTCGGCGTCCGGGCCTCGGCGTCCGGGCTGCGGCCGGGTGGGGTGCGTGACGGTGGCCGGGCCCGGTGTGGCGGCCCGGACGGTGCGCGGGTCGGGCCAGCGCTGTCGGGTCGGCGCGCGGTCGGGCCGGTGGGTGGACCGGCCGATGCGCGGACCGGGCCGGGTTCGGTGTTCCGCGCCCCGTCCGTCAGCTGCGCAGGCCCCGCAGGACCAGGTCGCGGACGGCGTCGAAGTCGTGGGCGATGCCGGGGCGGGACCACTCGGCGGCGTAACAGGGGTCGTGGAAGCGGGCGGTGGCGTCGAAGACAGCCCGGGCGGTGGTGGCCGGCGACGGGGTGTGGAACGCGCCCTGGCTGACGCCGGCTTCGATGAGGGTGGTGAGCTGGCCCTCCAGATCCGTGACATGACGGTCGACCACGCCACCGCTCTCGCCGATCAACGTCATGTAGGTGGCGAAGAGTTCGGGATCGTCGCCGGCCTTGTGCCGCTTGGCTTCGAACAGGGCGGTCAGCCAGCGGTCCAGCCGCTCCGGAGCCGGGCCCTCTTCGGTGACGATGACCGACAACACTCGGCTCGTGCGGTCCAGCCAGCGCGCCGTGACGGCCTCCCGCAGCGCCGCCTTCGTGCGGAAGTGGCGGTAGACGCTGCCGTGACTGACACCCAGGGCGCGCGCCACATCCACGACCGTGGCCTTGGCCGGGCCGTATCGGCGCAGCACCTCCTCGGTGGCTTCGAGGATGCGCTCGGGGGTCAGCGTTTCGGGCGGCATGGGGCGGGTCGGCCTTTCGGGAGGCGGGGCGGGGCCGGGCGACCAGTTCCGGGAGGCACTCGGCGGGGTGGCACACGGCGGGTGCCGTGCGGATCCCGCGCGGATGCCGTACCGGGTGAGGGTGGCGGCAGCCGGGGCGTCCGTCCACCGGATCCGTGCGCCGGGTACCTACGGACGGTACCTGGCCGTGCGCCGTACCCGCTCCGGTGGTCACGGCCGGTGCCCGGTCAGTGCTCGCTGTCCAGGTGCGCCATCTGGTCGGCGGGGTAGCGCTCACCGGCGGCGGCGCCGGCCGGGACCGCGCGCTCGATCGCGGCCAGATCCCCGGCGTCCAGGACCACGTCCAACGATCCGAGGGCCTCGGTCAGGCGGTCGGGGCGGCGCGCGCCGACCAGCGGGACGACGTCCTCGCCGCGGGAGAGCACCCAGGCGATGGCGATCTGGGCGACCGAGACGCCCTTCTGCTCGGCGATCTTGCGCAGGGCGTCCACCAGGTCGAGATTGCGGTCGAGGTTGTCGCCCTGGAAGCGCGGACTCCGGCCGCGGAAGTCGTTCGGGGCGAGCGTGCGCCCGCGGCTGAAGTGGCCGCTGATCAAGCCGCGGGACAGGACGCCGTAGGCGGTGATGCCGATGCCCAGTTCGCGGGCGGTGGGCAGGATCGACTCCTCGATGCCGCGGGAGACGAGGGAGTACTCGATCTGGAGGTCGGAGATCGGGGCGACGGCGGCGGCCCGCCGCAGGGTCCGGGCGCCGACCTCGGACAGACCGATGTGCCGGACGTGCCCGGCCTCGACCAGCTCGGCGATGGCGCCGACGGTCTCCTCGACGGGGACGTCCGGATCGATCCGGGCGATCCGGTAGATGTCGATGTGGTCGGCCCCGAGGCGCTGGAGGGAGTAGGCGGCGAAGTTCTTCACCGCCTGCGGTCGGCCGTCGTAGCCGCTGAAGGCGCCTTCGACGGTGCGCAGGGCGCCGAACTTGACGCTGAGCAGCGCCCGTTCGCGGGCCGCGGCGGGGGCGGTGCGCAGCGCCTCGTTGATCAGCAGTTCGTTGTGGCCCATGCCGTAGAAGTCGCCGGTGTCGAGCAGGGTGACGCCCGCTTCGAGGGCGGCATGGACGGTGGCGAGGGACTCGGCGCGGTCGCTGTCGCCGTAGAGGGCGGACATGCCCATGCAGCCGAGGCCGAGGGCGGAGGTCTGTGGGCCGGTGGTGCCCAGGGTGCGGGTCTGCACTGCGTGCTCCTGAAGAGAGGGGAGGGGCGGGCGGCCGCGCTGCCGTGCGGCCGCGTACTCACCATGACATGACGGCTGACAGATTTCAATATCTGTCAGTCGTCATGTGTGAGTCGGGCTCTCTCGCGTCCTTCCTCTGCGCGCTCCGGCGCAGGTCAGTGCACCGTGCGGGGCAGCCGCAGGGCCAGCAACGTGGTGCCCGCGACGATCGCCAGCTGGGTCAGCAGGGCGGCGAGCAGCGCGTCGCGGATGCCGACGGACGGCAGCAGCGACAGGAAGAGCGTGCCGAGGGTGGCCACGCCCAGGGCCATCCCGGACTGCTGGGTCGTGACCATGACCCCGCCGCCCACGCCCGCCTGAGCCGCCGGGAGTTCGCTCAGCACGATGCGCAGCAGGACCGGCAGCACCATGCCCTGTCCGAAGCCCAGGACCGCCATGCTCGGCGCGAGCGCGGCCACCGAGACCCCCGGCCAGCCCCCGTAGACGGTCAGTGCCAGGAGGAGCAGTCCGGCGCCCTGGATCAGCGAGCCGGCGAGCACCACCCGGCGCCCGAACCGCAGCACCAGCCGCGGACCGGCCAGCGAGGCGAGGAAGAAGGTGAGGCACAGCGGCGCCAGGGACAGCCCGGCCGTGAACGGCCCGTAGTGCAGACCGTTCTGGAGCGCCACGGCGATGACGAACATGAAGCCGCCGAATCCCAGCGTGAACGGGACGATCATGGTCAGGCCGCTGTTCACGGACGGTATGCGCAGCAGCGACGGCGGAACCAGCGGCATCCGGCCCGCGCGCTCGGCCCGGCGCTCGACGAGGACGAACGCGGTGGCGGCGACGGGGAAGACGGCCAGCAGGATCCAGGACCACAGCGGCCAGCCGGCCGCCCGGCCCTCGGTCAGCGGCAACAGCAGCGTGATCAGCGTGGCGGCGAGCAGCGCGGTGCCGGGGACGTCCACCCGGGTCGGGTGCGGGGAGCGGGTCTCGGGCACCGTACGGGCGGCCAGCAGCCAGGCCGCGGCAGCGATCGGGACGTTCACCAGGAACACCGCGCGCCAGCCGGTCCCGGCCAGGTCCACGGAGACCAGCAGCCCGCCGAGCACCTGCCCGACGGCGCTGGAGACGCCCGCCGTGCCGCCGTACAGGCTGAGGGCCCGGGCCCGCCGCTTGCCGGTGGTCGTCGCCTGGATGGTGGCCAGGACCTGCGGCAGCAGCAGCGCGGACGCGGCGCCCTGGGCGATCCGGGCGGCCACCAGCGTCCAGGCGTCCGGAGCGAGGCCGCAGGCCAGCGAGGTCACGCCGAAGGCGGCCAGCCCCCACAGGAAAAGCCGGCGGCGGCCGACCATGTCGCCGAGCCGGCCGCCGAGGACCAGCAGCATGGCGTAGGCGACGCCGTAGCCGGCCACCACCATTTCCAGCATCGCCGGGCCGGCCCGCAGATCGGCGTCGATGGTCGGCAGGGCGACATTGACGATGAAGAAGTCGATCAGCGGGAGCGCCGCGCCCAGCAGCACGGTCAGCAGGCCGAGCGGGGTCAGCAGGGGCTGGGTGAGGTGCTGCCGCGGGCCGGGCGCGGGCGTCGCCGGGGCGGTTCCGGACGGGGGCGGGGCGGCCTGGGGGGTGGCGGGGGCCGCGGTGGGGGCGCCGGGGTCGGCCGGGGCCCTCGTGGTGGTCGTCTGTGCTGGCGTAGTGCTCACGGACTCGACGATCGCCGACCGCCCAGCCGGGTACCAGAGTGTCTTTATCCTGGTACCAGCTCTACCTGGCAACCGGCTCGGGCATGCGGCAGGCTGGAGCCATGACCCTGGATGTGACCGCGACGCAGCCTGCCACAAGTGCCGGTGACGGGACCGCCCCGCGGGACCACGCCGCCCGCCGGGCCGAGCTGGCGGCCTTTCTGCGCAGCCGTCGGGAGCGGATCACCCCCGAACAGGTCGGGCTGCCCCGGGGCGCCCGCCGCCGCACCCCCGGTCTGCGCCGCGAAGAGGTCGCGCAGCTGGGCGCCGTGGGGGTCACCTGGTACACGTGGTTGGAACAGGCCCGGGACATCCATGTGTCGCCGCAGGTCCTGGACGCGGTGGCCCGCGCGCTGCTGCTCGACCGCGCCGAGCGCAGCCATCTGTTCGCGCTGGCCGGGGCGGTGGACCCGATGCCCGGCAGCGAGTGCACGAGCGTGCCGCCCGCACTGCGGCAGGTCCTGCACCAGCTCGACCCGTTCCCCGCGGTCGTCCAGAACGGCCGGTACGACATCCTCGCCCACAACCGCACGTACAGCCGCCTGATGTGCGACCTCGACACGCTGCCCGAGGAGGACCGCAACTGCATGTGGCTGGCGTTCACCCACCCCGAGTGGCGGGCGCGCGTGGTCGATCTGGACGCCACGATGCGGCTGATGGCCGCCAAGTTCCGGGCGTCGATGGCCGAGCACGTCGCGGAGCCGGCGTGGAAGGCGCTGCTGGCGCGGCTGACGGAGGCGTCGTCGGAGTTCCGGGAGATCTGGGCGCGGCACGAGGTCATCCGCCCCATGGGGTCGGTCAAGGTCTTCCGGCACCCCTGGGTGGGCGTGCTCGAACTGTCCGGCACGAGCCTGTGGACGGGGCCCAACCCCGGTCCCAAGCTGCTGTCCTACACCCCCGTCGACGAGACCTCCCGCAAGCGCCTGGAGAAGCTGGCGGAGCTGACGGCGCTCGCCGCCGGGTGAGGAGAGAACACCTACGCGCGGGCGTCCGCCGTGCCCTGCCCCCGGGGCCCGTCGTCGAACAGCGCGGCCGTACGGCGGGCCGTCTCCCGCGCCCACCGGCCCGTCGTCAGCGCGGCCGTACGGCGGGCCGTCTCCCGCGCCCACCGGCCCGTCGTCAGCGCGCCCAGCAGCAGGACGGCCGCGCCGCAGCCCGCGATGATCCACCAGGCCGGGCGGGCGGCCGCCAGGAAGGCGTCCGTATCGGCGGTGGCATGGGCCCCGCCGGCCAGTACGGCGCCGATCACCGCCACGCCCAGGGACTGCCCGACCTGCCGGCTGGTGGAGGCCACGGCGGCGGCCACCCCGGCCTGGGCGCGTGGCATACCGGACACCGCGGTGTTGGTGATCGGCGCGTTGACCAGGCCGAACCCGATGCCGAACAGGACATAGCCGGTGAACAGCAGCGGGTTGGCCGACTGGGCGCCGAAGGCCGCGAAGAGCACCCCGCTGGCGGCCATGGCCGCGCCGGCGACCAGCAGCGGCGGCCGTGGCCCGCGGCTGCCCACCAGCCGTCCCGACACCGGCGCGAAGATCAGCGTCATCCCGGCCATGGGGAGCATGTAGAGCCCGGCGTCCAGGGCGGACAGCCCGCGGATGTTCTGCAGATACAGCGTGTTGATGAACAGGAAGCCGGCGAGCGCGGCGAAGGCGCAGACCGCCACGACCGTGGCCCCGCTGAACGGCGCGCTGTGGAAGAACCGCAGATCGATGAGGGGTTCCTCGCGGCGCCGTTCGTAGATGAGCAGACCGGCCAGGGACCCCAGCGCGGCCACCACGAACACCAGGATCTGCGGGGAGGTCCAGCCGGCGTTCGGGGCCTCGATGATCGCGTACGTCAGCGAGCCGAGCAGCGTGATCACCAACAGCTGGCCGACCGGATCGACCCGGCGGGGCCTGGGGGCGCGCGACTCGGGGACGTAGCGCAGGGTCAGGAAGACCGCGAGCGCGCCGATCGGGACGTTGATCCAGAAGATCGAGCGCCAGCCGACGCTCTGCACCAGCAGCCCGCCGACCACCGGCCCGGCCGCCATGCTGATGCCGACGACCCCGCCCCACACCCCGATGGCACGGGCCCGCTCCCGGGGCTCGGTGAAGGTGTTGGTGATGATCGACATCGCGACGGGGTTGAGCATCGAGCCGCCGACCGCCTGCACCATCCGGAAGACCACCAGCCACCCCAGCCCGGGCGCCAGACTGCACAGCAGCGAGCCGACCGCGAAGACGACCAGCCCGATCAGGAAGACCCGGCGCCGGCCCAGCCGGTCGGCCGTGGAGCCGGCCAGCATCAGCAGCGACGCCAGGACCAGGGTGTAGGCGTCGATCGTCCACTGCATACCGGAGACCGAGGCGTGCAGCTCGTGCTGGATCGACGGCAGGGCGACGTTCAGAATGGTGTTGTCGAGGCTGACGATCAGCAGGCTCATACAGCAGATCGCCAGCACCAGAAGACGCCGTCGACGCCCGAGCTCAGACATTCTTGAACGCTACAACGATCGGTGCCGGCCGGTGCCGGCGGGGCCACTCGCGCGGTGCGGGACAATGGGAGGTCGCAGCGGCCGCCCCCGGGGGGCCGCTGCCCGACCGCCCCGCCAACGGAAGCCGAAGAAAGCCGAAGGTATCGCCGCCATGACTCTCCTGCAGATCGGTCCGCACGCGGTGCAGCCGCCCGTGGTCCTCGCGCCCATGGCCGGGATCACCAATGCCCCGTTCCGGACGCTGTGCCGGGAGTTCAGCGGCGGCAAGGGCCTGTTCGTCAGCGAGATGATCACGACGCGGGCGCTGGTCGAGCGCAACGAGAAGACCATGCAGCTGATCCACTTCGACGAGACGGAGCGGCCGCGCTCGATCCAGCTGTACGGCGTCGACCCCGACACCGTCGGCAAGGCCGCCCGCATGATCGCGGAAGAGGACCTCGCCGACCACATCGACCTGAACTTCGGCTGCCCGGTCCCGAAGGTGACCCGCAAGGGCGGCGGCTCGGCGCTCCCGTACAAGCGGAACCTGCTGCGCTCGATCCTGCGCGAGGCGGTGGCCAACGCGGGGCCGCTGCCGGTGACGATCAAGATGCGCAAGGGCATCGACGACGATCACCTCACCTACCTCGACGCGGGACGGATCGCGGTCGAGGAGGGCATCACGGCGGTCGCCCTGCACGGCCGCACGGCCTCCCAGCACTACGGCGGCACCGCCGACTGGGACGCCATCGCACGCCTCAAGGAGCACGTCCCCGAGATCCCGGTGCTCGGCAACGGCGACATCTGGTCGGCCGACGACGCGCAGCGGATGATGCGCGAGACCGGCTGCGACGGCGTGGTCGTGGGCCGCGGCTGCCTGGGGCGGCCCTGGCTGTTCGGCGATCTGGTGGCGGCCTTCGAGGGGACCGGCACCTACGCGCAGCCGACCCTCAAGGAGGTCGCGGCGGTGATGCTGCGGCACGCCACGCTGCTCGGTGAGTGGATCGGTGACGAGGCCCGCGGCGTGATCGACTTCCGCAAGCACGTCGCCTGGTACACCAAGGGCTTCTCGATCGGCTCCGAGATGCGCCGCAGCCTCGCGGTGACCTCCTCCCTCGACGAGCTGGACGCGCTGCTGTCGGAGCTGGACCTCGACCAGCCGTGGCCGCTGGGCGCCGACGGCCCGCGGGGCCGTACCTCGGGCCGCAACCGCGTCGTCCTGCCCGACGGCTGGCTGGACGACCCGTACGACTGCGCGGGCGTGGACGCGGACGCCGAGCTGGACACCTCGGGCGGCTGACCCGGCCGGCCGCCCGACTCGCCCTGGGTCGGGGCGAGTCGGGCCCACCCGCCCCCGCCGTCCTCCCCCGAATGAGGGAGGGCGGCGCCCGCTTCTCCTCCTCGGTGCCGAGGCGGCAGGCTCCCGCCGTGCCGCACCATTGCCGTGTCGCACCGGCCGCCCGGCTTGACCCTCACGCGACGTGAGGCCGCAGTCCGACGGCGGTGTGAAAGCGGCGGGCCGGGATGTGCCCGGACCGCGGGCCGGGCGTCGTCCGGTGCCGGCACGGGGGCCGGCACCGTACGACCCATCGGCCTCTCCCACCCCTCCCTCCCCCCAACTGGGCGTGCAGGCAGGGCCATTCGGGGCATGTCCGCGGCCGGTACCCGGACCGGCAGGGGGAACCGCGCTACCGTTTGGCTCCGTACGGGAACCCGTGCGACGGCCCGGACGACCCACGACCGCAGCCGGTGCGCCGGCACGGCGGCGTGCGGATCGCGAACGACACCGAGGAGACGCTGTGGTGAGCGGGCACCGTTCCGTCGCGGACACCGAGCAGGCGGTCCGGACCAAGATCGCGGACCTTCCCCTCCGTCATGAACAGATGGCCGCGGTGGCGAACCTCTACCGCGCCGCGGCCGCCGTACGCCAGCACTTCGAGAACTCCGTGCTGCGCGACGCCGAGCTGACCTGGACCGCCTTCGTCGTGCTGTGGGTGGTCTGGGCCGGCGGCGAGCGGGAGACCCGCCGGGTGGCGGAGGAGGCGGGCATCTCCAAGGGCACGCTCACCGGTGTGGCCCGCACCCTGCAGAGCCGCGGTCTGCTGGAGCGCAGGCCCCACCCGGCCGACGGACGGCTCGCGCTGCTCGCGCCCACCCCCGAGGGGGAGCGGCTGATGGCCCGGATCCTCCCGGAGTTCAACGCCGAAGAGGTCTTCGTCACCGAGGCGTTGAGCGACGACGAGGCCCTGGACCTGGCGGATCTGCTGCGCCGGGTCGTGGTGCAGGTAGAGACCCGCGGTGCGGAGCGGCGGCTGGAACTGCTGGACGGCGCACAGCCGCGGCCGCGGCGCAGCGGCCGGCGCGCCAAGAAGTAGCGCGCTCCCTGCGGGACGGGACGGGCCCATGGGCGGGAACCCGGAGCGCGGCGCCGGCCGAGCCGTATACGAACCCGGGCGTCGGGGCGGCGTTCCGGCGGCCGGGACTATGGCCTGATCCTGGCACCGGGTGCCCCGTAGTCACCGGGGCGCGGAACGCCCGGGCGAGGCGGAGTCCGCGTTGCTCGCTCGGCGCACGAGGCCGGGTGGCCACCGGCCGCTGCCGCCGGGCGCCCGGGAGCCGGCACGCCGCCTCGTCAGCTTCGCCCGTTCCCGGGGTGTCCGGTTCCCTCCGGCCCGACCCTCGGAGCTGACCCCGGAGGTGCCCGTCGGCCGGTGCGACAGGGACAGGACGGAGAGGGAGGTCGAGAGCGGGGCAGATCCGGACCAACTGGTGGCCGTCGCGCGGGCGGACCCGGCCGCCGTGTGCGCGCGGGCCCGCGCACCGGTGGGCGCGTTCCTCGATCGCGCAGCCCGCGAAGGGGTCCAAATGATGGAACCTGGTCACACATGAGCGCGTGATTCTCGCCACCCCTGATAGGAGGTGCGCTCAGATGAGCGATGCGCGCGGGGTTCCATCTCTCCAATGGTGGCACCGGGTGCCACGCTTGATCCGTTCGAGTGGTGAACGCAATCGTTGCTTTGAGTAGCACACTTTCGAAATTTCACTACGCACCGGAGTGATGCATTCGGGTAATGAAGTGTGGGCCAAACGCATGATCACTTTCGATCTGGTGGCGGACGACTGGTTACACGGGTATGTCGACCAAGTGGACGTACCCATACGCCTTCGATCTGGGTATGTTCCTCGCCGTCAGGGCAGCCCGTCGGCGAGGAGTCAGTGCCGTGCCGGAAACACAAGATCCCCACGTAACCCAGCCTTCTTCCGCGAAGTTCGTGTACGACTTCACCGAGGGCAACAAGGACCTCAAGGACCTCTTGGGCGGCAAGGGGGCGAACCTTGCCGAGATGACCAACCTGGGACTTCCCGTCCCGCCCGGCTTCATCATCACCACCGAAGCCTGCAAGGTCTACCTCGACAGCGGCAGCGAGCCGGCGGCACTGCGTGCCGAGGTCTCCACGCACCTCGACGCCCTTGAGCAGAAGATGGGCAAGAAGCTCGGCCAGGCCGACGACCCGCTGCTGGTTTCGGTGCGTTCCGGGGCGAAGTTCTCCATGCCCGGCATGATGGACACCGTCCTCAACATCGGCCTCTCCGACGACTCGGTGTCCGGCCTCGCCGCGCAGGCCGGTGACGAGCGCTTCGCGTGGGACTCCTACCGCCGCCTCATCCAGATGTTCGGCAAGACCGTGCTGGGCGTCGACGGCGAGCTCTTCGAGGAGGCGCTGGAGGAGGCCAAGCAGGCCAAGGGCGTCCGCGTCGACATCGACCTCGACGCCGCCGACCTCAAGAACCTGGTCGCGCACTTCAAGGACATCGTCTCCAAGGAGACCGGCCGGGAGTTCCCGCAGGAGCCCCGCGAGCAGATGGACCTCGCGGTGCGCGCGGTCTTCGACTCGTGGAACACCGACCGCGCCAAGCTCTACCGCCGCCAGGAGCGCATCCCCGGCGACCTCGGTACGGCCGTCAACGTCTGCTCCATGGTCTTCGGCAACCTCGGCCCGGACTCCGGCACCGGTGTCGCCTTCACCCGCGACCCCGCCAGCGGCCAGCAGGGCGTCTACGGCGACTACCTGCAGAACGCGCAGGGTGAGGACGTCGTCGCCGGTATCCGCAACACCGTGCCGCTCGCCGACCTGGAGAACATCGACAAGGCGTCGTACGACGAGCTGATGCAGATCATGGAGACGCTCGAAACGCACTACAAGGACCTGTGCGACATCGAGTTCACCATCGAGCGCGGCAAGCTGTGGATGCTGCAGACCCGGGTCGGCAAGCGCACCGCCGGTGCCGCCTTCCGGATCGCCACCCAGCTCGTCGACCAGGGCCTGATCGACGAGGCCGAGGCCCTCCAGCGGGTCAACGGCGCGCAGCTGGCGCAGCTGATGTTCCCCCGCTTCGACCTGGGCGCCAAGTCCGAGATGATCGGGCGCGGGATCGCCGCCTCCCCGGGCGCGGCCGTCGGCAAGGCCGTCTTCGACTCGTACACCGCCGTCAAGTGGTCGCGCTCCGGCGAGAAGGTCATCCTGATCCGCCGGGAGACCAACCCCGACGACCTCAACGGCATGATCGCCGCCGAGGGCATCCTCACCTCCCGCGGCGGCAAGACCTCACACGCCGCCGTCGTCGCCCGCGGCATGGGCAAGACCTGTGTCTGCGGCGCCGAGGAGCTGGAGGTCGACACCAAGTCCCGCAGGATGACGACCCCGGACGGGACCGTCATCGAGGAGGGCGACGTCGTCTCCATCGACGGCTCCAGCGGCAAGGTCTACGCCGGCCAGGTGCCGGTCGTGCCGTCCCCGGTCGTGGAGTACTTCGAGGGCCGGATGCACGCCGGCGCCGACGACGCCGACGAGCTGGTCAAGGCCGTCCACCGGATCATGGCGTACGCGGACCGGGTGCGCCGGCTGCGCGTGCGGGCCAACGCCGACAACGCCGAGGACGCTGCCCGTGCCCGCCGCTTCGGCGCCCAGGGCATCGGCCTGTGCCGCACCGAGCACATGTTCCTCGGTGAGCGCCGCGAGATGGTCGAGCGCCTCATCCTGGCCGACACCGAGACCGACCGGGAGTCCGCGCTCAGCCAGCTGCTGCCGCTCCAGAAGGCCGACTTCATCGAGTTGTTCGAGTCGATGGACGGGCTGCCGGTGACGGTCCGGCTGCTGGACCCGCCGCTGCACGAGTTCCTGCCCGACATCACCGAGCTGTCGGTCCGGGTCGCGCTCGCCGAGGCCCGCAAGGACGCCAACGAGAACGATCTGCGGCTGCTGCAGGCCGTGCACAAGCTGCACGAGCAGAACCCGATGCTGGGTCTGCGCGGAGTGCGCCTGGGCCTGGTCATCCCCGGTCTGTTCGCGATGCAGGTGCGTGCCATCGCGGAGGCGGCCGCCGAGCGCAAGAACGCCAAGGGCGACCCGCGTGCGGAGATCATGATTCCGCTGGTCGGCACCGTCCAGGAGCTGGAGATCGTCCGCGAGGAGGCCGAAGGGGTCATCGCCGAGGTCGAGAAGGCCCACGGCGTCAGCCTCAAGCTCACCCTCGGCACGATGATCGAGCTGCCCCGCGCCGCCCTCACGGCCGGACAGATCGCCGAGTCGGCCGACTTCTTCTCCTTCGGCACCAACGACCTGACGCAGACGGTCTGGGGCTTCAGCCGCGACGACGTCGAGGCCAGCTTCTTCACCGCCTACCTGGAGAAGGGCATCTTCGGCGTCAGCCCGTTCGAGACCATCGACAAGGACGGCGTGGGCTCCCTGGTCCGCAACGCCGTCGCGGCCGGCCGGGCCACCCGCCCGGACCTCAAGCTCGGTGTCTGCGGTGAGCACGGCGGTGACCCGGAGTCGGTGCACTTCTTCCACGAGGCCGGGCTGGACTACGTCTCCTGCTCGCCGTTCCGCATCCCGGTCGCACGGCTGGAGGCGGGCCGCGCGGCCGCCGAATCGAAGGGCAGCGACAGCCGCTGACCCGACCGGTCACCGTGGGCGCCGCGCGCGCCCGCGGTGACCGCACCATCCACCGGAGCCGCCGCCAGGCACCCAACCCTCAGCCGCCCGGCTGTCGGCTCCGGCACCGAAAGAGGGCGGCACCTGTGCGGAGGTGCCGCCCTCGGCGGTGCGCGGGCAACGCCGGAGCGGCGTGGGGGAGTTGTAGGGGAGCCAGGTTCCCCCGTCGGCTAGATCACAGAAAAACCTGCGGGCCCGCGGGCAACTGCTCGGCATTGCCCCGGTTTGCCCGTCGGAAGTGCGGAGCGGGCCGTCCGCGCCCGGCGCATTTTCCGTTGCTGTGGGGCCGTATGTCGGTCATAAGATCACATGCCTCCGCACGCATGAGCGATGCCCGTGCGGCGGACTCTCTTCTCTTCCCTCGGGAAAGGCCCCAGTGAACCTTCGCCGTACCCTCGCGACCGCCGCCGTCGCCGCCGTGACCGCACCGGCCGTCCTGCTCTCCGCGGGCTCCGCCTTCGCCGCCCCGAAGGCCCCGGCGGACACCCGGCAGCAGCCGACCTTCGCCGAACTGAAGAAGGCCGCCGCCGACGCGGAGAAGGCGTACCAGGACGCGGCCGCCGCCGAGAAGGCCGGGCGCGCCAAGGTCGACGCCACGATGGACGCCCTGGACCGGGACAGTCACCCGCTCAAGGCGGCCGTGCTCGCCGCGGACAAGGCGGTCAAGGCCGCCGACGCCGCCAAGACGGCGGCCGACCAGGCCGTCGAGGACGCCCAGAACGCCCTGGACGCGGCCACGGATGAGGCCGGGAAGGCCAAGGCCCAGGAGACGCTCGAGGCGGCCCGGGCCGAGGCCACGCACGCCGCCGACGCCAAGGCCCACGCGGACCGCGCGCGCACGGTGGCCCAGGACGCGCTGGACGATGCCCGGGTCGCGGCCCTCCGCGAGTGGGGCACGGTCCAGAAGGCCGCGGCCGACGCCCGGACCGCCAAGGAGGCCGCGGACAAGGCGCTGGCCGCCGCCGCCGAGTGTGTCCGCGTGCCGGGCCTGACCGTCCTCGCGAACCACCTGCCGTCGAAGGTGGTCGCCGGCACCACGGCTGACTTCTCCTTCACGGTGGCCAACGCCACCGACCGCACGCTGGACGTGGACCCGCTCGTCCTCTTCCGCCTGCTCGCCAAGAACCAGGAGCAGCACTTCCTCAAGGTGCAGTGGTCCGACGGCTCCGGCTGGCAGACCCTGGCGACCGACGGTTCCCACATCGCCTCCGTCACGGCCATGAAGCCCGGCGCCCACACCGACGTGAAGCTGCGGATGACCCTCGGGGCGAAGACCCCGGCCACCAAGGCCCTCGCGCTCTTCGCGGGCGACGCCTCCGACGCGTACCACCCGTGCCTCCTCGGCCCCATGAAGCGCTACGACTTCGCGGTGCTGCCGGCCGGCAGCAAGCCCGGCACGGTCGGTGACGCGAAGCCCGGCAAGGCCGCGGACCGGGACCGTCCGGCGTCGAAGCCGGCGGCGGCCGGGCCGCAGAACGCCCACGCCGAGGCGGCGTCGGCCCCCGCGACCGGCGGCAGCCTCGCCGCGACCGGCACCCCGGCCGCCGTGCCGCAGCTCGGACTCGCGGGTGGCGCGGCCGCGCTCCTCGGCGCCGGGGCGGTCGTCGGCGTGCGTCGTCACCGCGGGGCCGGGAGCGCCAACTGAGCGGAACGGGCTCCGCGTTGCGGGAGCGCCTGCCGTACGGCCCATGACACGTCGGGCACGTCGGTGCGGTGGTCCCGCGGGACATCCGAACGAGGGCGGCACCTGTGCGGAGGTGCCGCCCTCGCCTTTCTCCGGACTCCCCCCTCGGGAGCTGCCGTCACCCCGGTCGGCGCGGGGTGCGGCCTTCAACGGGGCTGGCGAGCGGCCGGTTCCTTGCTCATCACCCCCCACGGGATCGAGCAATCCGGTCCGTCCGCGCCGCCGTCGAATTGAGTACAAGCATTCCCGCCGGCCGCCTGGTGGCGCGAGTACTTTCAAGTCTGGCCAAAAGGGCATGGTAACCGCGCGTGTTGGCGTGCATACTCAGGCGTGCCGGGGGCTGACTGAGGAAACCAGAGGTGGGGGTTCGGTGTTACGCGTCCATTTCAGTGGACTCGATCTGGCCCGTGTGCGCATTGCGGCACGCCCGGACGCGCTGTGGGAGACCGTCTTAAGCTTTCACCGGCTGCGTGACAGACGGGACGATTCGGCGTTCGGCAAATGGCGATCGGAAACACGGGGAAGGTTGAATGGCGAAGCGCGTCTGCTGGCGCCCCTGGTGCCCACGCGCGGCTATTTCCCGGATTTCCTGACGCCCGCCGAAGGCCTGCTCGGCATGACCGACGCGCTCGCCGCGCTCCGCGAGACCCCGGCCGTCCGGCTGCACGAGGAACTCGCCCGGCTCGCCGCCGCGTCCCGCCCGTTCCCCTCGTGGATACGGGAGTTGGCGGAGGGCGACACCCGTGTCCTGGGGCGGCTCGCCGGGCTCCTCCAGCGCTATTACGAGGCGGCCGTCGCCCCGTACTGGCCGCGCGTCCAGGGCCGAATAGAGGCCGACCGGGCCACCCGCGGCCGGGCGCTGCTCGACGGCGGCGCGGACCGGCTGCTCGCCTCGCTGCCGCCGATGATGCGCTGGCGCTCGCCCGTCCTGGAGTGCGACTACCCGGTCGACCGCGATCTCCATCTGGGCGGCCGGGGGTTGTTGCTGCTGCCGTCGTACTTCTGCCGGCGCACCCCCGTCACCTTCCACAACCCGGACCTCACGCCGGTCCTGGTCTACCCCGTGGAGCACCCGGCGGCGCGGTTGACCCCGCAGGTGCCGCCCGAGCGCTCCCTGGGACGGCTGGTCGGCCAGACCCGCTCCGCGATCCTCCAGCGGATCGGTGTCGGCTGCACCACCAGCGAACTCGCCCGCCGCGCCGATGTCTCACTGGCCTCCGCGAGTCAGCACGCGACGGTGCTGCGCGACGCCGGTCTGCTGCTCACCCTGCGGCAGGGCAACGCCGTACTGCACACCCTCACCCCCCTGGGCGCGGCCCTGTTGCGCGGCGCGCGCTCGGTGGAGGAGGCGGCGTACGAGCGGTTGCGGTGAGGCGGATCGGGCAGCCGTGACGTGAGGGCGGTGTGCGGCGGGCGCGCCGGGACCGCTCAGCGGGGGCGGTCACCCGCGATGGCGACGCGTTCGGCGACCCGGCGGTGCGTCCCGTAGTCGTTCACGGCATAGTGCTGGGTGGCGCGGTTGTCCCAGAACGCGATGTCGCCGGCCTGCCAGCGCCACCGCACCTGGAACTCCGGCACCTGTGCCTGCTGGAACAGCAGCCGCAACAGCCGGTCGCTCGCCGCCTCGTCGAGGCCGGTGATCCGGGTGGTGAAGGACGCGTTGACGAACAGCATCCGCCGCCCCGTCTCCGGGTGCCGGCGCACCACCGGGTGCTCCACCGGTGGGAACTCGGCCTGAAATGGTGCCAGTTGGGCCGCCGAGCAGAAGCGTGCGAAGCCCGGGAGATAGTCGTGCACCGCCCGTGCGCCCTCGATGCGGTCCCTGATTTGCCCAGGCAAATTGTCGTATGCCGCCGCCATATCGGCCCAGAGCGTGTCGCCGCCCGCGGGCGGGACCTCGCGCAGCTGCAACACCGCACCCATGGCCGGACGTTCTCGGAACGTGACGTCCGTGTGCCATACGTTCTCGAACGTCGGGGCGCCGCCGGCCGACTTGTCGAACCGTACGACATCCTTCGAATCGCCCCGCGCCAGCAACGGATTGCTCTCCAACCGCCCCCAATTTCGTGCGAATTCACGCTGCTCCCCGGAGGTCAGATGCTGCGCGCGGAAGAACAGCACCTTCCACTCCAGCAGCGCCCGCTTCAGCTCCGCGCGCAGCGCGCCGGACAGCGGCCGCGACAGGTCCAGTCCACGGATTTCGGCCCCGATGGTGGCTGCCTGCGGTATGACCTCGAACCGTTCGTACGGCTGCTCCGTCCAGCCGTCAGGCGTACGACGCAGGATGCGCCGCCCTTCGTACAGGCCGTCGGCGGGGATGCGGTGGGGGCGCAGGGCGGGCGGCTGGGGGGTGGTCGTCGTCGGGGGTGTGGTCGTCAACGGATCCTCCAGGAGGCGAAGGGGAGGTGCGAGGGGTGGGGGAGGCGCCACGAGGGCGGGGAAGCGGCCGTGGGGCGGCGGGCGGTGGGCCGGACGCCGGTCGTCCGGGCGCCGGGCCGGGGGTGCCGTCCGTCGCGCGGGCGGCCGGCCGTCAGCCGGTCAGGCCGTGGGGAGACAACTGGCCGGGGGAGAACCCACCCGGCCGCGGCGGCGCAGAAAGCTCATACCGCGGGGCGCACACTCGCCGCGGGGCACGCGCGAACGCGTCTCCACCCCACGGACCTCCGACTGTGTGCTCATGCCACGCACCGTACCTCATACGCCGGCCGCCGAGCCCTCAGTCGTCGATCCCGCTGCGCTCCACCCCCGCGACGATGTACCGCTGGAGCAGCAGGAACACCACCACCAGCGGGGCGATGGAGACCGCGGCGGCCACGAACAGCTCATGCAGATTGAGGTTCTGCGCGGTGGTGAACGTGGACAGCGCGACCTGCACCGTCCAGGACTCCTGGTCCTGCCCGATCACCAGCGGCCACAGGAAGGCGTTCCAGGCGCCGATGAAGACGAGGGTGCCGACGGCGGCGAACACCGGCCGGGCGTTGGGCACCACGATCCGCCAGTACGTCCGCCAGTAGCCGAGCCCGTCGACCCGTGCCGCGTCCTCCAGCTCCTTGGGGAAGCCGAGGAAGAACTGCCGGAAGATGAAGCAGGCGAAGGCGCTGAACAGGGTCGGGATCACCAGCCCGCGCAGCGTGGAGAGCCAGCCCAGCGTCGACACCAGCACAAAGCTCGGCACGAACGTCACGGCCGCCGGGACCATCAGCGTCCCCAGGATCGCGTAGAAGACGGCGTTGGCGTGCCGGTAGGGGATGCGGGCCAGTCCGTAGCCCGCGAGCGAGGCCGGCACTACCGTGCCGACGGTCGTCGACACCGCGATCAGCGTGGAATTGAGCAGCGCCCGCCCCAGCGGGAGGTTCGGATCGCGGAAGACCTCGGTCAGGTTCGACCAGTGCAGGGTGTGCGGAAGGAAGGTCCAGTCGGGCGCCGTGATGTCCTGCTCGGTGGCCAGGCCGTTGCGCACCAGGAGGTAGAAGGGGATCAGGAACAGCAGCGCGAGGACGATCAGAACGACGAGCCGCAGCGCGCGCCCGGCCCTGGTCAGCGCGTCATGCATGGGTGCTCCACGAGTGCTCCACGGTCCTCACTCCTCCTTGCGGCCGAGGCCGAACCAGCGGGCCTGCACCACCGTCGCCACCGCGATGAGCAGGGCCAGGATCACCGCGCCCGCACTGCCCAGCCCGAGGTTCTGATCCCGGCCGAGCGCCGTGTAATACAGATAGACCAGGGGCGGCCGGGCATAGGGCGGGTAGCCGCGCGCATCGCTCAGCAGGTTGTAGAACTCGTCGAACGCCTGGAACGCGTTGATCACCAGCAGCAGGACCACCGCCACGGAGGTGGCGCGCAGCTGCGGGAAGGTGATGTGGCGGAAGGTCTGCCAGCCGGGGCGCGCCCCGTCCACCGCCGCCGCCTCGTACAACTGCGGGGGGATCCGCTGGAGCCCGGCCAGAAACAGGATCATGTAGAACCCCGCCTGCAGCCAGAGCCGTACGGTCACGATCACCAGCCAGTACCAGGGCGGATCGGTGGTCGACAGCCAGGCGGTCTGGTCCGCGCCGAACCATCCGAGGACGGTGTTGGCCAGCCCGAACCGCACCCCGTTGAAGATCGACAGCTTCCAGATGACCGCCGCGACGACATACGAGCAGGCCGTCGGCAGGAAGAACACCGACCGGAAGAAGGCCTGGGCGAGGCGCAGCCGGCCCACCATCAGCGCCAGCGCCAGCGAGAGCGCGTACGTGGCGGGCACGATGAACGCCGTGAACAGCGCGAAGGTGCCCAGGCTGCCGAGAAAGGCCTCGTCCTGCAGCATCGCGGTGTAGTTGCCGAGCCCGACGAAGTCCGCTCCGGACGGACTGACCGTGTTGTGCGCGTCGAAGAAGCTGAGGTAGACGCTCCACACCAGCGGCACATAGGTGAACAGCCCCAGCCCGAGGACGAACGGCCCGACGAACACCCAGAACCACAGGTTCCGCCGCTGGGGGCCGAGCAGCCGGGCGGTGAACGTGGGGCGCGGGTCGGCCGGGGGCGCGGCGGCCGCGGGGCGCTGCGGGGCGACGACCGCCGCCGCCACCCCTTCGGTCCCCCCGCTCACTTCTTCCCGACCCGCTTCGCCTCGTCGTTGACCGTGCGCACCACGCTCTTCAGCTCGCTCTCGGGGTGCGCGCCGCCCTTGATGATCCGGCTCAGCGCGTCCTGGTAGGCCGTGCGGTCCGCCGTCGTCCACAACAGGGGTTCGGCGGTGCCGTGATCGGTGGCGAACCGCACCGCGTCCGCCGCCGGTCCCTCCCGCAGCTGCGCGGCCTTCTTCGCCAGTGAGATCCGGGCCGGGATGTGGAAGCCGTACGACAGCGCGAAGTCCCGCTGGAAGTCGGTGCGGTCCACCCACAGCCAGGTGGCGAAGGCCTTGGCCTCCTTGATCTGCCTGCTGCGCGCGCTCACCGCGGAGGCGTAGGCGCCCACCGGAACGGACGGTTTCCCTCCGCTCCCGTCCTTCGGGAACGGCAGCACCCCGAAGTCGTCGCCCAGCGCCTTCTTGATCTGCGGCAGTGCCCACAGCCCGGACCACTGCATCGCGGTCAGCCCCTGCACGAACGCCGCCGGGTCGGACCAGTCCGTGGGCGCACCCAGCAGCAGCGACTTGTCCGCGTACAGCTGCCGGATCTTGCCCAGTACCCGGGCCGCCGCCGGATCGTCGAACCCGGCCTTGCCGTCCGCACCGATCAGACTCAGTCCCGCGGCGGACAGCGGCGTCCCGCTGAGCACCCCGACCCCGCCGTCGTTGCCCAGGAACAGGCCCTTGGTCTTCTTGCCGCTGAGCTTCCTCGCGCCGTCCACCAGCTCGTCGAGCGTCTGCGGCGGCCGGACCCCGGCCTCCTTCAGCAGGCTCTTGCGGTAGTAGAGCAGCTGCATGTCGACGGTCTGCGGGATGCCCCAGACCTTGTCCCGCCAGATCTTCGGGGCGAGCGCGGCCTGGTGGAAGTCGTCCTTCACCGGCTCGACCTCGGCGGTCAGATCGACCACCTGGCCGCCCCGGATCTGGTCCAGCAGCGGCCCGTTGACCTCGAAGACATCCGGCCCCGAGCTGGTGAGCAGCGCGGCCGCGGTCTGCCGGTCGTAGTCGCCCGGCCGCCACTGCACCCGCACCTCGGCCTGCCGGTAGGCGGCGGCGTAGCGCTTCACGGCCTGCTGGGTGCCGGGCTCCCCGTACTGGTGGTACCACTGGCTGATCGCCGGGCCCGAACCGCCGCCGCCACGACCGGTGTGGGACCCGCAGGCCGCCGTCACCGCCGCGGCCAGGGCGACGCCACCGCCGGCCGCCAGCAGTCGCCGTCTGTCGATCTCCGTCATGGCACGTCGCCCCCTGCGGTCGTAACCTCGCGGTGATCACCGATCACCGACGGTGCGACCGTCCACTCTGCCGCACGGCCGGGCAACGCGCAGGGCATCCCGACGAATCCGGCCGCGCACGGCCACCCGGGGGCGTCCCGCGCGCTACCGCTCGTCGGTCACCTCGGAACCGGGCCGGCCCGGCACGCCGCCGACTGCCTCCTCGTCGTCGTATTCGGGCCTCTTGTACGGCTCGCCGCCCGGGTACGCGGGTTCCTTGAACACCGACGTGTAGTCAGGCTTGGCCGGGCGGGGCAGGGGCGGATTCATGGGATCTCCGGTTTCATGGCTGCACGGGGCAGGGTGGTGGGGGGAGTCGTCTCCGGTGCCGCGCGCCCCGGTCGTTCCCGGCGGCAGCCCGGCGTGGGACGGCCGTCGGACACCGCGGCGACGAAGCCGGCTGCGACGCGGAGCACTTGGCAGCTACCGCGACGAGATGCGAAAGGCGCCGAACGGCGTTCGCACGTCTCACGACCTGCAAGAAAGTATCCCCCCGATGACAGTAGCTGCTTCCGCGGCCGGATGAACTCCCACCGCTCCGACGGGGTACTGCGGCGCGATGACTACGGTGTGAACGAAGGGCATGGCATCGGCAACACGGGCACGATCAACTCGCCCTCCGGCAAGCGGCGTTCGCACACGGCTCATGCCGTGCCGAGGGGAGTCCCCGGCACGGCATGGACGCCGCTACACCGCGTCCGGGTCGTCCCAGTGGCCCGAGAGGATGGCCGTCCAGTGCGGATGGGAGGCGGCCACCGGGTCGATGGCCTGGGCCCAGGCGGTGAGGCTGCGGCGGGCGTCCAGTTCCTCCGCGCGGATCGTGAAGGCGCTCTCGCGGCACTGCACCGCGAGCGCCAGCAGCGTGCAGGCCTGCCGCAGGCCGCCGCTCACGAGGTGGTCGGCATCGCCGTCACCGACCTCGGTGACGTACAGCCGGCCCGAGGCGCCGTCCAGCAGCAGCTCGCCCCTGACCCAGTGGCCCATGCGGAAGAAGGGGCCGGCGCCGGACGGCAGGGCGGACGGTCCGGCGGTGTCCGGCAGGGCGTCCGGCAGGGCGTGCGGCCGGGTGAAGGAGAGGTGGCGGAAGTCGGCGTCGAGGTCCGGTACGCCGACCTCGGTCAGGAAGCGGACCGTGGCCGGGTGCACGAGCCCGTCCGGCAGGGCGTCGGGGGGCACGGTCGGGCAGGTGCCCGGACCGAACACGTCCTCGTACCAGGCGCGCGCCGCCGCACCCTCCGCGCGGGCGGCCTCGGGCAGCTCCCACACCGCGGCGGTGTTGTGGGGGGCGAGCAGCGGCCGGGACCGCCAGGAAGGTTTCGCGGTCACGCGGGTGGGGTCAAGGACGCGGAGGGCGTAGAGGCCGCCGGAACCGCCGTGGACCTGGACGCCGTCGGCCGCCTTGGCCAGGCAGGTGCTGGCGGACGGCGTCCTCGGGGAGGGCACCCCCTCCGCCTCCTCCGGTTCGGCGACCGGCTCGAAGGCCCGGCCGTCCGCCTGGTCGGGCTCGTCGTCCTCGCCGTACGACAACTGCACCTGGACGGCGTCACCCAGGGGTGCCCCGTCATCGAGGGTCCACACCCGCTCGACGGCGTACCAGTCGGCGTCCGGATCCACCTCGTCGTCGAGGTCGTCCTCGTCGATCTCCTGCTGGCTCGCCACTACGGCGGCGCCGTCGGCGAGGCCCAGGACGAGTTCCTCCGCCGCCGCGTCGTCGTGCCGCGGCGAGGGGCCGAAGAGTCCGTACGGACGCCACCGTGACCAGAGGGTGTGCCACGGCAGTGCGGCCGCGCGCGCCAGCTCCGCGGCGATATCGGTGGCGCCGCGGTTGAGCGAGGCCCAGTGGAGCCAGGAGAGCCATTCCTCATGGGTGCTCGGCTCGACGCCGGCCGCCTCCAGGTAATGGACGTCGGACGCGGGAATTCCCGCCGGGATTCCGGCCGGATAGGTCAGGGCGAGGCCGGTCAGCAGGGCGGTCCGGTCGACATGTGCGAGAAAGCGCGGGTCCTGTGCCAGCGTGGCCAATTTCCCGGCGGCCGCGGCATGGAGGGGGAGGGTGCGGAAGGTGTAGGCGGCCACCGGGTCCGGCGCATTTCCGGAAGGGGGTGCGTCCGCATCTCCGGGCAGTTGGTCGAGCAGGGCCTCGGTGAGGCGCTCGTGTTCCGCCCGGCTGAGCGGCAGTTGGGCGCGCAGGAGGTGTCGTATCCCGTCGGTGCGGAAGGCGATGCATTCGCCGTCCGCCCCGTCGGTCCGGATGGTCAGGATCTGTGGCAGCGCGTGCGCCGTGGTGAGCAGTTCCGCGGGTGTGGCGGCGGGCAGATCGAGCGCGGTGCACAGGACGGCCGCGGCCCGCAGCGGAATGTCGCGGACTTCAGCGGCGGCGAGTGCGCGCAACTGCGGGAATTGCGGCAGGAATTCGGCTGGTGAGGGTCCGGAGGCGGCGGCTTCGGAATCGGGCGGCGTGTCCGCAGCCGGCAGCAATTCCGCGTCCAGGGTCGACGCCACGGGTACGCGCTCTTGTTCCTGATCGGCCTCCAAGAGCACGGCGACGGGGCATGCCGCCGCACGCAGGAGGGGGACGATGACGTGGGTGAGTACCCGCCCGGGTTCCGTCGAGGTGGCCGTCCCGCCCGCCCACTGGACATTGGAGAAGAGGACGACCGCCCTTTCCTTGCCGTGGGTCCGGTGCGCGAATGCCTCGGCCAGCGGGGCCTTTCGGGTACGGCGGAAGCGTTCGTCGCCTCCCCAGGCGCCGATCAGCCGCGTGGCCACGTCATCGGCGGTGAGACCACGGCAGTCGACGGAGGTCGACATGTCGTCGCCCGAATCCCGGCAGGCCTCTTCCGCCTGCCCCACCACGGAAGTCTTTCCCGCGCCGACGGGCCCGGTCACGGCGAGCGTGAGGTGGTCCTGCCCCGACTCCTGGAGCCACTCTGTCAGCCGGGTGACGACGGTTCCGCGGGACACGACATTGACTCCGTTCAGCCACAGTCACACGAGGGATAGAGGGGTGGCGCGGCGCTGGGGTGGGACTTGCGGGCGGCACGCTACTACGCGGGTGCTAGGCGTGCACCTTGAGCCAGACGTTCAGCAACTCACCCCGTACGCGATCCATATCGTCCTTCCACCGCTGCTTGACCTCCTCCTGGGCGTCCTTGGTGGTCTCGCCCTGGGCGAACTTCCCGTAGCGGTAATTCGTGGCGTAGGAGACTTCCATCGGGTTCTTGTGCTGGGGGGTGGTCAGCGTTCCCTGTTTCTTCATTTCGCCGTGCGGAACGCGCGGTGTGCCCGGTGCGCGGTCCAGATTCTCACTGATGTAGTGCGCACAGGCCGCGCCGCCGAGATCGCCGGCGTTGCCGCACGGCTCGTATTCGGTGAACATCGCGGTCCGCTGGAACTTCTGCGGATCGAGTGCGCGCAGCCCCTCGCCCGCGGCGGGCTCCGAGTGGTCCGGGTTCGGCACACCGCCGCCCGCCGGAACGGAAGATCCGACGATGAAGTGCACATCCTGGGCAGTACCGGCGCCGTCGGTTTCCGTGACCTCGAATACCGCGTAATTCCGTCCCGAGAAGTCCGGCAGGACGGCGAGATCACCCATTTTGGCGTGCAACGCGGCCTGAATGCGGTCCCGCTCCGCCTTCAGATCGCGCCGGTACTTCCTGGCTTCCTCGTTCGTCATGTCGTCGGGCTGCGGCACGTTCTGCTGCGCCACGTATTCGATCGCCCGCCCCCGGGCGTCGTTCAGCTTTCCTTCGGCCGGCTTGTGATCCCGGTGGTGCTGGAGACCCTCGGGATTGATGTCATGGCCGTCGATCCGGGTGTGCTGAGCGTGGTAGTCGTAGCTCAGCCGGGCCAGGCACGAAACGGTCGCGAGCTTTTCGTGCCGCGGCAGATCGCGGTACGAATCGCCGAGCAGATTTCCGAGGTCGGCCTCGCTGATCCGGCCCTGCGCACGGATATGGGAGAAGACCTGGTTCAGGGGGGACGTGCCCGAGGCGGCATCGGGCTCCGCCCAGGCGTCCAGATTGCCCAGCACCGTGTCCCAGTTCACCTGCTGTACGACATGTGTCGTGCGCAGGCGCTGCTGCGCCTCGTCGCCGAGCATGCCCATCGCGGTGTGTCCGGGACCCTGCTCGTGCCCGTAACCAGGAGTGCCCTCCGCCTCAGCGGAGTCGAGAGGGTGTTGCAGTGCCTCGCGGGTGTCCTTCGCGGGCCGGGCTTTGCGCTTCTTGGAGGCGGGCTTTTCCTGCTCGATGTCCTTGTCGGCGGCGCTGTCCGCCTTGTGCTTTCCGGCGGGTTCGGCGGCCGGCCGACGCGTGCCCGCCGCGTCGGGATGCGCCGGGGACCCACTGCCGGGGACGGGGCGTCGGTCGGGGGCGAGGGGGATGGCGTGGACGCCGTGGTCGCCGTTGTGGAGGGGCTTGTCGCTGTGCTGTCCGGTTTGGGCGTCGACGTAGGTGATCTTGCCGTGGTGGTTGACGGCGTTCCAGGCGTGGGCGCGGCCGTGGGAGTCCTGGGTGATGATGACGGCCTGGGAGCCGTGGCCGGAGTGGTGGAGGTCGTTTTCCAGGCGGTGGAAGGCGTCGTTGCCGTTGCCGTAGTCGTGGAAGCGGCCGCCGAGGGTGTTCTCGATGCGGTCGCGGCCGTTGGTCTCGCCGCGGTCGGAGGGGGTGCCGTCGGGGTTGTGGTCGGGGGTGCGGTGGGCGGCGGCGGTGGGGTTGCCGGAGTAGGTGTCGGCGGCGGCCAGCGCGGAGTCGACGCAGTTGTTGTTGCGGCCCGGGGCGTCGGGGCCGGGGTCGTTGAGGGAGGCGAGCCAGTTGCCGTCGGCGGGGTCGGGGTGACGCTGCGGGGCACCGGTCTCGTCCCGGGGGATGGAGTCCTCGACGTGCTGCTGGTGCTCGTCGGTCGGCCCGTCCAGGCCGCCTGGGCGCTCGCGGTTACGGGTCTCGGCGGCGGGCCGGGGGTCATGCGGGTGCGCGGGGTCGGAGTGATCAGAGTGGTCGGAGTGGTCGGAGTGGTCGTTGGGGTCGGCGGGCTCGGCGTGCTCCGAGTTCCTTGCGCGATCCGACTGCTCGGAGTGATCCGGGTGCTCTGCGTGCTCCGGGTGTGGGGCGTTGTCGGTGGGGTGGGCGCCGGGTGACGACGGTGGACCGTCGGTCGTGCTGTCGGGGGCTCCCGCAGGGTGCGGCGGGTGCTGGGGGTTCTGCTGCGGGTGGTGCGGCGCCTGCTGCTGGTACGGGTTGTGGTGCTGGGGCTGCTGCGGGTGGGGTTGTGGGGAGTACGGGCCTGGCTGCTGCTGATGCGGTTGCTGATACGGCCCGGGCTGCTGCTGGTGCGGCTGCTGGGCGTACGGGTTCGGCTGCTGGTTGGGGCCCGGCTGCTGCTGGTGAGGCTGCTGGTAGGGCCCGGGCTGCTGTGCCTGCTGTTGGGCGTATGGGTTCTGCTGCTGGTGGGGCTGCTGTGGGGCGTACTGCTGCGGCTGCTGGAACTGCTGCGGGTGCTGCTGGTAGGGCGAGGGCTGCTGCGGGGGGTGCTGGGCGTACGGGTTCGGTTGCTGTTGCTGGTGGTAGGGGTTCGGCTGCTGGTGCTGCTGCTGGGCGTGCTGCGTCTGCTGGTGGTGCGGCTGTTGCGGGTTCTGCGGGTGGTGCTGGGGCTGGGCGGTGGGGTCGTAGGGCTGGCGGTTGGCGTCGAGGGTGAGGTGCCAGACCCCTACGCCCTGGGTGTGCAGGGGCTGGGCGCTGACCTGGCCGGACTGTGCGTCGACCCAGACCACCTTGCCGCCGTGATTGACGGCGTTGAAGGCGTGGGACGAGCCGTCCTGCCAGGCCACGACGATGATGGCGCCGGAGCCGGGGCCGGCGTTGTGGAGGTCCTGAGCGACGCGGGCGTAGCCGTCGGCGGTGTTCCCGGAGTGACGCAAGGGCGTGTTGGCCCAGCGGTTGATGTTCTGGATTCCGCTGCGCTCGCCCGTACGGCGGTCGAGGCTGCCGTCGGGGTTGGTGTCCCAGGTGCGCGGGGCGGACACCTGCGGATTGCCGAACCAGGTCTCCAGGAAGGAACGGCTGCAGTCGACGCAGTTGTTGGAGCGGCCGGGGATGACGAGCCCGCCGTCGTTCTGGAGCTGGGCCCAGGGCTGGAAGGGGTCCGGGTGCCGGACCGGGGTGCCGTCCGGATGGCGTGGCACGGCGTCGGCCAGTAGTTGCTGGTCGATGGCGCGCGCCGGGAGCAGACCCTGGGGGCCGCCCTGGAGTTCGTGGCGGATCCGTCCGAGGGAGTGCGGCGCGTCGGTGGGGATGCCGTTGGACTGCTGTTGCGGGACGTGCGGCTGGGGGGCCGGAGCCTGCTGATGCGGGGACTGCTGATGCGGCGCCTGTTGATGCGGGGGCTGCTGCTGAGCGTGCTGTTGCGCTTGCTGCGGGTGCTGGGGCTGCGGGTGTTGCTGCTGCACCGGCTGCTGGGCATGCGGCTGCTGCGCGTACGGCTGCTGTGGGGCTTGCTGGGGTGGCTGCTGCTGATGGGGTTGCTGTGGTGCCTGCTGTGGCTGTGTGTACGGCGTCTGGGGCTGCTGCTGAGGCGGCTGCGTGTACGGGTTCTGGGGAGGCTGCTGCGCGTATGGATTCTGCGGAGTCGGCTGGGGTGCGTACGGCTGCTGCTGGTAGTTGGGGTGCTGGGGCTGCTGGTTGGGGGGCTGCTGGTGGGGCGGCTGCTGTGGGGGGTGCTGCTGGTGCCCAGGGTCGGCCGGGGGCGGCGGTGCGTCCTGGTGCGGCGCCGAGGCCCGGTCGGTGGTGGGGGCGTCGGTGTTGTCGTGGTTGTCGCGCGGACGGGAGGCGTCGGCGGCCGGTCCCGATGCGTCGGGACGAGTGCCGTCGGGGTGGGTGCCGTCCGGACGTGTCCCCTCGGGGCGGGTGCCGTCGGGCCGGTTGTCGCCGGGGCGGGCGTCGACCGGCCGGTTGCCCTCGGGGTGGTTGTTGTGAGGGGCGGGGCCGTCGAGGCGGGGATTGTGCGGTGGGCCGTCGGGGGTGGGGTGCTGGGTGTGGTCCTGGACGATCTGGGAGCCGTCGGGGCGGCGGTTGCTGCCGGGAGGCGTGGTGGGGGTGTCCCGGCGGGGGCCGTCGAGGCGTGGGTTGTAGGGCCGGGACGTTTCTTCCCGACGGGGCCCGTCCAGGCGCGGGTTGTAGGCGGGGCGCTCGGGCCGGGGCCGGTCGGTGGCGTCGTGGACGGCCTGGGAGCCGTCCGGGCGGCGGTTGGCGCGCGGGGCCGGGTTGCCCTGGGACGAGGTGCCGCCCCGGGGCGGCGCGGTGGGAGCGGGGCCGCCTTGGGCCGGGATCGCGCCCGGCATTGGGCCGCCGGACTGGGGGGAGTGGGCCTGGGCCGGGTGCGGGGCGGAGGGGGTGCCGGGACCGGGGTCGGCGGTCTGCGGGGTGGGCGGGGGAGCGGTGAGGGTGTCGGCGGACTGAGTGGTGACCGTGGTGTCGTCGGAGTCGTCGACGGTGGGCATGGGGTCACCGGGGGCCGGATCCCGCTGCTGGACGGGCTGGCCGCTCGACGGGGTGTGCTGGACCGGGGCGCCCTGCGGCGCGGGGCCGGCGTGCGGCATCGAGGGACGTCCGCCGCCGGTGGCGGAACGGTCCCCGTCAGCGGCCCCGTGGTGGTTCGCGTCGCCGCCCGCGTCGGGGGAATCACCGTGGTACGAGGGCGGGTTGCCGGCCACCGGGTCGGGCGTCGGGGTCGGCGAGGGCGACGGGGAGGCGGGGGTGTCCGGACGCGCTCCGTCAGGGGCGGCATGGTCGGGTGCGGGCTGCGTGCCGACCGGGTCCGGGGCAGGGGCGGGGCGCGCTCCGTCCGGGGTGCGGTCGTGCGCCGGCTGGGTGCTGATGCCGTCCGGGTCCGGGCGGGCGGAGTCCGGGGTGGTGTCCCGTACGGGGTGCGTGCCGACGGGGTCGGAGTCCGGGTGGGAGGCGTCGGGGCGGGTCGCGTCGGGGGTGGTGTCAGGGGTGGGCCGGGTGCCGGCCGCGTCGGCGTCCGGGCGTAGGGCGTCCGCCGTGTGGTCGGGCGTGGGACGGGTGCTGACCTGGTCGGCATCGTGCCGCGCCGCGTCGGGGCGGGCGGCGTCGGGGGTGTTGTCGTGGGCCGGCTGGGTGCTGACCTGGTCGGGGTCCGGGCGGGAACTGTCCGGGGCGGGCCCGGAGTCGTGGCCGGTACCGGAGTGGTGGCCAGTGTCGGCGTCGGGGCCGGTTCCCGAGTCGTGGCTCGCCCCCGAGTGGTGGCCCGCCCCCGCGTCGGGGGTGGCCCCCGCGTCGGGGGTGGCCCCCGCGTCGGGGGTGGCCCCCGCGTCGGGGGTGGCCCCCGCGTCGGGGGTGGCCCCCGCGTCGTGGGTGCCGGCGGTGTCGGGGGAGTCCCCGTAGGGGCTGTGGTGGCCGTCGTTCTGGAAGCCCTCGTCGAAGGGGGAGCGCTGGTCCGGGGGCGGCAGGGGCTGCGCGGAGGGGACATCACGGGCCGGGTCCGCACCGCGGGAGGCCCCGTCGGAGGTGGACGACGTGTCGGAGGAGGACCGGGTGTCCGACGAGGGCGAGGGGTCGGACGGGGACGAGGACGGGGACGAGGCGTCGGAGGTGGACGGGGAGTGGCTCGAGTCGTCGTTGTCCGGCCCGTTGGATGCGCCCGTGTGGTCGGACGCACGGGGGCTGTGGGTGGTGGAGCCGCCGTCCGAACCGCCGCGACCGCCGTTGCCGGCGCCGGAGTCGGCGGAGGAGCCGTTGCCGCCGGAGCCGTGGTCCGTGCTGCTGCCGGAACCGCCGTCGGAACCCGATCCGCTGCCGGAACCGCTTCCGGACCCGCCGTCCGACCCGCTGCCGGACCCCGACCTGCCGCCGTCCCCGCTGCCGCTGTCCGACCCGCTGCCGGAACCGTCCGAACCGCCGTCCGACCCCCGGGAATCCTCGCCGCCCCCGCTGCTGCTCTCGGCGCTCTCGGACCCGTCGCCGTCGCCGTGTTCGCCGCCGCGGCCCGCCGCGTGGTCCAGCCCGCCGCGGGCGTGGTGGCCGGCGCGGTGGCCGGCGCCGTCGCGGAGGCTTTCGCCGAGGGACTCGCCGGTGTTCTTGAGGGCGTCGGTGGCGGCGCTCTTGCCCTCCTTGAGGGTCCGGCCGACGTTGTAGCCGTTCTGGGCGCCGAAGTTCTGGTTGACGGTCTGGGCGATGAGGTCGGAGGCCATGGCCTCCAGTGCGGAGATCACCGGCTCCTTGGCGGCCTCCATGATCGCGTCAAGGACCTGCTTGGCGACTTCCTTGAGAATCTTGCGGACCACCTCACGGGTGGCCAGGGTGGCGGCCGCACCCCCGACTTCGGACAGGCCGAAGGTGAAGGGAGCGGCGGCCTGGGCCGCGATGATCTCGGCGGCCAGGATCGCCAGCTGGGCGATCACGGCGACCTTCATGCCGATGACCAGCGCGGCGGCGGCCTCGAAGGTGAAGGCGAGGACCTCGGCCGCCTCGCGGGCGTCGTGCAGATACCCCGAGCCGCCGGCGAACTTGTCCCAGGTCTTGCTGAAGGCCTCGACGGCGTCGCCGGAGTTCTCCCCGAGGACGTTGCCCGCATAGGTGTTGCCACGGGACTGGTGTCCCTCGACCTCCGTGGCGAACTGCCGCCAGACCTGGGCGCATTCGATGAGTTTGTCCTCATCGGCGGTGGGCCAGTTGAAGCCGAGCATCTCCAGGACCCACTCAAGTGGATCAGGCAGCATGACAGACACGATGGAGCTCCCCCGTGAAAAACGTGCGGTAGGGCGTGCGGCAGGCGCAGCTGGTGCGGGTGGTGCGAGAAGGCGGCCGGGTCAGCGGGCGGCCGGGCCCGGGGCCGGCCGGCGGATCAGTGCTGGGCGGGCCGGAAGGAGACCTGGACGTTGGGGTCGGCCGTCGGGTCCTGCCACGCCTGCTTGTTCTCGACGTGCTGCTTCATCAGCGCGTCGTTGAACTCCTCGTTCTCCGCATGGTTCCGGGACATCGTGGTCAGCGCCTTGCCGATCTCCTGGAGCTTGGCGGAGAGATGGCCCATCGACTCGTTCATGCCGTCACGCACACCCTCGTAGACGACGCCGAACTTCTCGCCGAGGTCGTCATCCCCCCACGGCGGGGCGCCGTCCTTGCTGTCGAACGTCGTCAGACCGCTCACGAACTGCTGGCCGAACGACTTGTCCGGCGGCGCCGCGCCCTGACCGTTGCTGGGCGGCCCGGCGCCGAGCGCATGCAGGCCGTCCATCAGGCGGGCGACCGAGGAGTAGAAGTCCTCGCCCAGCTTGTCGAAGTCCGTCCCCCCGGCCTTGAGGCTCTCCACGTCGGTCTGGAAACCGCCGGCACCTGCCACAACGTCCCCCGCGTTCGTAATGGTTGCCTCACGAGATGTTCAAGCCAAAGTTTAGCGGGCCTTCCTGGCGCCCTGCCAGGAGTCTTTTGACGGGTAAATCCGCCGGATTCAGGTGCTTTTCGGGCGTGCGCGGTCGCCGCTGAACTCCGCGACCACCTGGGAGGAAGCGCGGTAGTCGGGTCATATCGCCGTCGGGCTCGACGCGGGCCGCGACGCGTCCTGCGGGCTCCGTACGGGCCGGGCCGAGGTGGCTCTCCTTGCGAGCGGAATCGGCCATAGTGGCTCAGCCGAACAGGACCCGGGAGAGCCAGAATTCCAGCAGCTCCGTGTCTCCGGTGATCTCGAAGGTGTCCTTGTCGGTGGGGCGGCGGCCGTAGAGGAGGAGCAGCAGGTCGGTGAGCGGGCCGTGGACGGAGACGGTGGCCGGCTCCTGGGCACGGCGCCAGGCGAGGGTGTCGCCGGTGAGGTCGACCAGCCAGTCCGCGGCCGCGTCCGGCGGGGTGTCCGTGGCGTGGAAGTGGAGGGTGCGGCCGGGGCCGAGGAGCGCGCGCCGGTCGGGGTGGAAGTCGAACATCTCCGGCAGCGAGCCCAGTTCCATCCACTCGTCGAGGGCGTCGAGGGCCACCGGCTGCCCGACGGTGAAGTCCGCGCCCAGGGTGAGGGCGGCATCGGCGCGGTGGATGACCGTCTCGTGAGCCATGCGGCGGGCGAAGAAGCGGGGGCCTCCGGAGGACAGCGGGGTCCAGATCGGAGTGTCCGGGTCGGTGGCGCGGAGGGGCGCGGCGAGGAGTTCCGCGCCTTCGGTGAGCCAGTCGGCGACGTCGGCCGGGGTCCGGGCGGTGTCGCGGGGCAGGTCGCGCAGGGCCGTGTCGGCCGGGGGCCGGGCCGCCCGGGTGCGCACGATCTCCTCGACCCAGCGGTGTGCCTCGCCCAGATGGCGGAACAGTTGGGCGAGGTTCCAGTCCGGGCAGGACGGCACCGTCGTCGTGAGGTCGGCGCCCTCCTCCCGGAGGTGGGACGCGAGCAGCCCGGACTGCGTGACGATCTCGGCGCAGTGACTGTCGTACTCCATGGTCGACTTCATGACGTCACGGTAGAGCGCGGCACAGGCGATCCGGCGTCACCGCGGGCGGTCGGCCGTGGCGTCGCCCCGTGCGGCCGCCGGTGGTGGTGTCCCGCGGCCCGTGGGCTACGGGCCCGGCGCCCCGTGCGGCCCCGGCTCAGAGGGTCATGGACCGACGCGAGAAGTCGTAGTGCACCTCGGTGAGTTGCTCGGAGGCGGTCCACAGGCGCTCGCCGTTGGCGTGGTTCCTGGTCCACGGGGCGCGCAGGGACTGGGCGGGGGCGCCGCGCAGGCCGCTGCGCGGTCCGATGAAGGAGTCCGGCCGCATGTGCGGGGCGGTGGCGGCGCAGAGGGTGCCCAGGGCGCCGCCGTCCGGGGACTGGGCGATCGCGCGGTTGACCAGCTCGACGGTCCGCTCGGCGGAGGTGCGGCCCTCCATCCGGACGCCCGCGGTCGCGAGATTGGTGGCGGCGTATCCGGGGTGCGCGGCCGCCGCGACGACCTGCGAGCCGGCCGCGGCCAGCCGCCGGGACAGCTCGTGGACGAAGAGCAGATTGGCGCTCTTGGAGCGGGCGTAGGCGATCCAGCGGCGGTAGGAGTGCTCGCTGTTGAGGTCGTCGTGGTCGAGGTCCGCGAGCAGGTGCAGCATGCTGGAGACGGTGACGATCCGGGCGCCGGGCGTGGCCAGGAGCTTGGGCAGCAGCAGACCGGTGAGCGCGAAGTGCCCCAGGTGGTTGGTGCCGAACTGCATCTCGAAGCCGTCGGCGGTGGTGCGGTGGGGCAGTGCCATCACGCCCGCGTTGTTGATGAGCAGGTCGAGGCGGTCGCCGTCGAAGTCGTCGAGGGCGGCGGCGAAGTCCCGTACGGAGGTCAGGTCGGCCAGGTCGAGCGGCCGGAACTCGGCCTCGGCGGTGGGGACCTCGGACCGCAGCCGCTCCAGCGCGGCGAGGCCCCGCGACTCGCTGCGGCAGGCCAGCAGCACACGGGCGCCGTGGCGGGCCAGTTCGCGTGCGGTGACATAGCCGATGCCGCTGTTCGCGCCCGTGACGACCGCCGAGCGGCCGGTCTGGTCGGGGATGTGGCTGGTGTTCCACCGGGTCACGCCTGCACTCCTCCGTAGGGGGCACCAAGAGTACGTCGTGGGCCGGGAGAGCTGGGGCTGGAGGGGCGGAAGTGACCGGGCGCCCCGGCCCGCCCGCCCAGCCGACCGCCCCGCCCGGTCACCCGCCCTCGGCGAGGCGCTTGATCGCCGACAGCCGGCTGTCCCAGGCGGCGGCCACCCGGTCCATCCACCGGGCGGTGACCCCCAGCCGCTCCGGGATGACCCGGTAGCGCGCCTCCCTGCCCTCCCGGTGGCCGGTGACCAGGCCGGCCCGGTCCAGCACCCCCAGGTGTTTGACGACGGCCTGGCGGCTGACCGGGAGTTCGGCCGCCAGGACGGTGGCGGTGGCCTCGCCGTGCGCGGCGAGGGCGTCGAGTATCCGGCGGCGGGTCGGGTCCGCCAGCGCGGAGAGCACCTCCGCCACGGCCTCCCCGCCCGCGTCCGCCCCGGAGCCCCGGCCGGTCCCGGAGCCCCCGGCCGTCCCGGAGCCCCGGCCGGCATCCCCGGAGGGGGCCCGGCCGGCGCCCTGTTCCGTTCCTCCGCCGGTCGTCATGCCGCGAGCCGCTCCGTGTACTGCTTGACGTTCTTCAGCTGGCCGGTCCAGCCCTCGGAGTGGCTGTCGTACCCGGCGGTGGGCCGCCGCTCCTCCGGGATGGCGATCTCCTCGAACCCGGTCTCCACCACGCGCAGCCGGGTGCCGTCGCCCTCCGGTGTCAGGGTGAACTCCACGAGGGTGGAATTGCCCTCGACCGCCACCTCGCCCGGGTGCGCGCCGGCCCAGCGGTAGGCGAAGAAGCGTGGCGGGTCCACCGTCACGATCGTGGTGGGGAACTGGCCGTACTGTCCGTGGTCGAGGTGCATGATGCCGCCGGGCCGCAGGTCGACGGGGGTCGGCTCGCCCTGGCCGAACCACGAGCCGACGTGCTCGGGCTCGGTCAGCACCGCCCAGACCCGTTCCACGGGCGCGTCGATGCTGATCTCCCGCTCGATGCGGTTGCGGTCCTCGCCGGCGCCTTCGCCGGCGCCGTGGGCGCTCTGGGTGTTCATGGGAGGTCCTCCTGCCGCGATGCTGATCCCGATGACGTGCTACCCAATGGTTGCACGTGTGCGACGGGAAGTGCAACCCAAAGGTTGCGCGTCACTGCGGGGTGGCCGGGGCGGTGGGATCAGCTCTCCGCCGCCCCGCCGCGGACCCGTACGCGATACACCGGCACCGACGCCGCCGGATCGTCCAGGCAGTCCCCGGTGAGCAGGTCGAAGCGCTGCTTGAGCAGCGGCGATGCCACGAACGGGCGGCCGCCGGCCGAGCCGGTCAGGCCGCGGGAGAGGACCTGGGCGCCGGTGAACGGGTCGCGGTTGCCGATCGCGTGGATCCGGCCGCCGCGGTCCAGGAACAGCGCGGCCTGGGCGCCGTCCGGCAGCAGGGCGGCGACACCGCGCCCGGGGACGAGGGTGCCCGGCCCGCAGACCGGCAGCCAGCCGCCCGTGGGGCAGTGGATCTCGACCGGGCCGGCGGCCGTGCGGCCGGCGCCGGCGGGGGAGTGCGCCCCGTCGGCGGCGAGAGGGGCGGAGGCGTCGTGCTCGGCGGTGAGAGTGGTCATCGGGCGGAGGTCCCTTCCAGGGTCCGAACGGGCAGGGTCGGGCCGGCCAGCAGCGCCAGATCGGGCTTGACCTGGTCGCGCTCCGGGGTGAAGCGAACGGTCGGGTCCGGCACCTCGGGGGCGTTGACGAACGAGACGAACCGGGCGAGCCGTTCGGGATCGGCGAGCGTCTCGGCCCACTCGTCGCGGTAGTGGGTGACATGCGCGGCCATCAGGGACTCCAGCTCGTCGCACAGGCCCAGGGAGTCCTCCACGACGACCTCGCGGACGTGGTCGAGGCCGCCCTCGATCCGCTCCAGCCAGGCCGAGGTGCGCTCCAGCCGGTCCGCGGTGCGGATGTAGAACATCAGGAACCGGTCGATCAGCCGGATCAGTTCGGCGTCCGAGAGGTCCTGGGCGAGCAGTCCGGCGTGGCGCGGGTCGGCGCCGCCGTTGCCGCCGACGTAGAGGTTCCAGCCCTGGGCGGTGGCGATCACGCCGAAGTCCTTGCCGCGGGCCTCCGCGCACTCCCGGGCGCACCCGGAGACCGCGGACTTCAGCTTGTGCGGGGAGCGCAGCCCCCGGTAGCGCAGCTCCAGATCGATGGCCATCCGGACCGAGTCCTGGACGCCGTAGCGGCACCAGGTCTGTCCCACACACGACTTCACGGTCCGCAGCGCCTTGCCGTAGGCGTGCCCCGACTCGAAGCCGGCGTCCACCAACCGGGCCCAGACCTGCGGGAGCTGGTCGACGCGGGCGCCGAACAGGTCGATCCGCTGGCCGCCGGTGATCTTCGTGTAGAGGCCGAAGTCGCGGGCCACCTCGCCGATCACGATCAGCTTCTCCGGGGTGATCTCGCCCCCGGGGATCCGCGGCACGATCGAGTACGAGCCGTTGCGCTGGAGGTTGGCGAGGAAGTGGTCGTTGGTGTCCTGGAGGGCGGCCTGCTCCCCGTCGAGGACATAGCCGCCGGCGCCGACGCTGGGCGCCAGGGAGGCGATGATCGAGCCGACGGTGGGCTTGCAGATCTCGCAGCCGTCGCCGCTCCTGGCCGCCGGCCGGCCGTGCGAGTCCAGCAGTTCGGCGAAGGTCGTCAGCCGCAGGGTGCGCACGATCTCGTACAGCTCGGCGCGGGTGTGCGGGAAGCAGCCGCACAGCCCGGTGTCGACGGTGGCGCCGGACGCGGCCAGCTCGTGGTGCACCACCGCGGTCAGCGCCTTGACGCAACTGCCGCAGCCGGTACCGGCCTTGGTGCAGGTCTTGACCTCGGGCAGGGTGGTGCAGGAGTGCGCGGTGACCGCGGCCCGGACGGTGCCCTTGGTGACGTTGTGGCAGTTGCACAGCACCGCCTCGTCGGGCAGCGCGGAGGGGCCGAGCGCGGCGCCGCCCCCGGCCGTGACCCCCGCGGGCAGGACCAGTTGCCCGGGCGGCAGCGGCGGTACGGTGCCGGTCAGCGGGCGCAGCATGCCGTACGCCTCGGCGTCGCCGACCAGGACGCCGCCCAGCAGCTCGCCCCCGGGACCGATCACCAGCTTCTTGTAGACGCCGCTGCGGGAGTCGGCGTAGACCACGTCCAGCGCGCCGTCCGCGGTGCCGTGCGCGTCTCCGAAGGAGGCGACGTCCACGCCGAGCAGCTTGAGCTTGGTGGACAGGTCGGCGCCGGTGAAGCCGTCGCCGCCCCCGGTGCCGTCACCGAGCCGGGCGGCGAGTGCGCCGGCCGCCACCCGCGCCATGTCGTAGCCCGGGGCCACCAGGCCGTAGACCCGGCCGTCGGCGGCCTGCGCGCACTCGCCGATCGCGTACACGTCCGGGTCGGCGGTGCGGCACCACTCGTCGACGACGATGCCGCCGCGCTCGCCGACCGGCAGCCCGCAGTCCCTGGCGAGCTGGTCGCGGGGGCGCACCCCGGCCGAGAAGACGACCAGGTCGGTGTCGATGCGGGAGCCGTCGGACAGGCCCATGGCGGTGACCGCGCCCGACGCGTCGGCGACGATCTCCTTGCCGCCGACGCCGGTGTGGACCGCGAGGCCCATCTCCTCGATCGTGCGGCGCAGCGCGCGGCCGCCGCCCTCGTCGACCTGGAGCGCCATCAGCCGCGGGCTGAACTCCACGACGTGGGTGCGCAGCCCGAGCCCCCTCAGCGCGCCGGCCGCCTCCAGCCCCAGCAGCCCCCCGCCGACCACCACACCGGTGCGGGCCCCCGCGGCGTACCGCTCGATGGCCAGCAGGTCGTCGAGGGTGCGGTAGACGAAACAGCCCGCGCTGTCCTTGCCGGGCACCGGCGGCACGAACGGATACGAGCCGGTGGCCAGCACCAGGGTGTCGTAGCGGACGGTCAGACCGGAGCGGGCGGTGACCGTGCGGGTGGCGCGGTCGACGGCGGTGGCCGGGTCGCCCAGGTGCAGCTCGATGCCGTGCCGGGCCAGGAACTCCGGATCGGCCAGGCTCAGGTCGTCCGGGGTGCGTCCGGCGAAGTACGAGGTCAGCTGGACGCGGTCATAGGCCGGGCGGGGCTCCTCGCACAGCACCACCACCCGCGCCCGCCCGGTGACGCCACGGTCGGCCAGCTCCTCCAGGAAGCGCTGGCCGACCATGCCGTGGCCGACGAGGACGAGGGTGGGGGTGGTGCCGGGCGCGGTATCGGGCGTGGCATCCGGGGGCGGCGGCATCGAGGTCATGCCCTCAGCCTGGGGCGCGGCTGTTACCCGCCCGCATCTGCGCTGTTTCCCGGGCGGAACGCTGCCCTCAGTGGCGCGGCGGCCGCCGTGTGAGGGCGGCCGCCGCTTCGCGGCACCCGGCCGGTCAGCAGGTCAGCCGGTCGGCTGCGCCGGGCACAGCCGCCGCGGCTGCTTGTCGGCGGCCAGCTCGGCGTCCACACAACCGCCCGGCAGGCCGTCGTGGGCCGTGCTGCCGAAGTTGGCGGTGACGGTCAGCCTGCCGTCGCCGAAGACCGTGCGCTGGACGCGGCGATCGCCGGTCAGGTACCGGAACGAGGTCAGCTGCTCGGTGCCGGCGGCCCGGTGCAGCGGCGAGAAGTACTTCTGCAGCGCGGCGAGTTCCGGGCCGTTCTTCTCCAGCGCGGGGCCGTCGAGGACGTAGTTCAGCGGGGTGTTGTAGAGCATCGCCAGCAGCGCCCGGTCGGTCTTCTGCGCCGGCAGCTTGTCGTACGACAGCTCCCAGCGCTCCGCGTTGACCAGCGAGCCGTGCAGCGCGGTCTCGTAGAGCGGCGCGCGGTACCTGGGGTCGTACATGGCGGTGGCCATGTCGCGGGGCAGCTTCACCGGCTTGAAGAAGGCACCCGGGGCGTTCGCCGGGGCGTAGCCGCCCCAGGTCTCCTTGTCCTTCTCCAGCTTCCACAGGCGGTCGTCGACCGGGGTGGCCGCGCCGTGGTTGTAGGCCAGGACCTTGTTGGACCAGGCCTGGGCGCTCTCCGAACCGAGGACGAGGTTCCGGGAGAGCCGCTCCATCCGGGCCAGGCGGTTCTTCCGGTCGCCGGCCTTGGTCATCTCGTGGCCCGTGCCGTGGTCGCGGAACACCTCGCCCGTCGCGTCCACGTCGAGGAAGTAGCTGTCCGCGCCGTTGGCGACCATCTTGCGGGTGCGGTCGGCGAGGTAGTGCTTGTCCGGCTCGGCCTTCTCGAAGGCCTGTGAGCTGAGGTAGCAGCCGCGGTTGCCGAAGCCGGTCTGCGGGGTCCCGTCGGCCTTGCGGACGCAGAAGTCGGGGTAGACCCGGTCCGGCCAGACGGACGTGGGGCTGTCGGCCTTCTGGGGGTCCTGGCCGTTGGCGAAGGTGTCGTACGGGCCGACGAGATAGCCCGCCGCCTTGGCGGCCCGCACCGACTGCGCGTTCATGGGGTTGTCGTCGGCGTCGTAGCCGAGCCACATCCGGTCCACGCCCAGCCTCTTCAGCTTCTCGACCCCGGCGGCCCTGCGCGCGTCGCCCCACACATAGGCGTGGAAGGCGCCCAGCAGCTTCCCGTTGGCCGGGTTCTGCCGGATCTTCTGGCGCAGGCTGCCGAGTTGACCGTGCTGGGAGAGGTAGGAGCGGTAGTCGGCGGCGGGGGCGACCGGGTTGCCGTCGGTCAGGGCGAAGGAGACCTCGTAGTCGCGGGTGTCCTCATCCGCGTCGAAGGCGTGGGTGGCCGTGGTGCGCAGCCGGCCGCCGGTGGAGGCGAAGCCCAGGGAGGTGCCGAGGTCGGTGGGGGTGAGGTAGCTGACGCCGCTGCCGCCCTTGCCGCCGGCCGCGCCCAGCGAGTAGCCCCACAGCGGCATCGAGAGGCCCTCGCCCACGTCGACGCTGCTCCCGGCGAGCCCGCCCGTCTCGGGTCCGGCGTTCCAGAACGCGTCCTTCACCGGGATGTCCAGGCCCTCGCCGCGCGGGAGTTGTACGGCGGAGGCGGCCCGGTCGGTGCCGGTCACCGGCCAGTCGACCGACCCGTCACGGTCCGCCGTCAGCGTGATCCGCAGCCGCCCGCGCTCCGAACTCGCCGTCACCCGCAGCCCCTTGTCGGGGTAGCTCCACCGCGCCCCGTTGTCCGTCCGGGTCACCGGGCCGGGCGTGCCGAGCCCGCCCGCGGCCGCCTCGGACAGCACCAGCTCCCGTCCGCTGCCGGTGTGTGCGGTCACCGCGAGGGAGGTGGTGTCGACGAAGGCGGTGCCGCCGTCGACGGGGAGCGCGAGACGGCCGTCCTCCGTGGTGCCGGCGCTGGCGATGCCGTATCCGACGACGCCCACGGTGGTCGCGGCCAGCGCGAGGGAGCCGGCGAGCACCCGCGTGCGGCGGCGGCGTCCGGTGGTCTTGTGGAGGGGGTTGGGTTTCATGGGGAACTGAATATGCGTCAGGTCTAAGAGACTTCTAAGAGCGCGCCACCGCCCGCGCCACCGCCCGCGGCATCGGCCGGAGCACCACCACCGGTGACGCCCCCTCAGCCCTCAGTCGGAAAGCCCCGCCATCCGCCGCGGGTTGACGATCCGGTCGTAGTCGGCAGCGCTGAGATAGCCGGTGGCCAGGGCCGCGTCGCGCAGGCTGGTGCCCTCGCGGTCGGCCCGGTGGGCGATCTCGCTCGCCTTGTCGTAGCCGATCTCGGGGCTGAGCGCGGTCACCAGCATCAGCGAGCGGGAGACGTTCTCGTCGATCTGCGCGCGGTGCAGTTCGGCGCCCTCGATGCAGTAGACGCGGAACTTCTCGCAGGCGTCGGCGAGGATGCGCGCGCCGTGCAGCACGTTGTTGGTGATGATCGGGCGCATCGCGTTGAGTTCGAAGTTGCCCTGGCTGCCGGCGAAGGCCACCGCGGTGTCCTCGCCGATGATCTGGATGCAGACCATCACCATGGCTTCGCACTGGGTGGGGTTGATCTTCCCGGGCATGATCGAGCTGCCGGGCTCATTGGCCGGGAGCAGCAGCTCGTTGAGCCCCGCCCGGGGGCCGGAGGCGAGCCACCGCAGATCGTTGGCGATCTTCATCAGGGCGACGGCCGCGGCCCGCAGCCCGGCCGAGGCCGCGACCATGGCGTCCAGCCCGCCCTGTGCCGCGAAGCGGTTCGGGGCCTGGACGAAGGGCCGGCCGGTGAGGCGGGCCAGCCGGTCGGTGACCTCTTCGGCGAATCCGGGGGGCGCGTTGAGCCCGGTGCCGACCGCGGTGCCGCCGATGGGCACGCCGTACAGCTCGGGCAGGGTGGCCTTGATGCGGTCGAGGGCCGCGGAGAGCTGGGCCGCGTAGCCCGACCACGACTGCCCGACGGTGAGCGGCACCGCGTCCTGGAGGTGGGTACGGCCGATCTTCACCACGTCGTGCCAGGCCGCGGCCTTGTCGGCGAGGGCCTGTTGCAGCGGCGCCAGGGACGGCAGCAGCTGGTCCGTGAGGGCCGCCACCGTCGCCAGGTGCATGGCGGTGGGGAAGGTGTCGTTGGACGACTGCCCCATGTTCACATGGTCGTTGGGGTGGATGGGCTCCCGGGAGCCGAGGGTGCCGCCGAGGAGCTGGATGGCCCGGTTGCTGATGACCTCGTTGACGTTCATGTTGCTCTGCGTGCCGGAGCCGGTCTGCCAGACGTAGAGCGGGAAGTGAGCGTCCAGGGCGCCGCTGATCACCTCGTCGGAGACCTTCGCGATCAACTCGGCCCGCCAGCGATCCAGTCGGCCCGCCCGCCCGTTGACCTCCGCCGCCGCCTTCTTGACCAGCCCGTAGGCGTGGTAGACGGCCTTCGGCATCCGGTCGTCACCGATCGAGAAGTGGATCAGCGAGCGCTGGGTCTGCGCTCCCCAGTACCGGTCGGCGGGCACCTGGACGGCGCCCAGCGAATCGTGTTCGGTACGGGTGCCGTCGGCGTCGATGCCGATCGGTACGTAGTGCACCGCCGGGGCCTGCGCCGTGACGGTCCGGCCGCTCATGAGGTGCTCCGGTGGCCGTTGCCGTTGAGATGCGGATAGGTGGGCTGCCACATGGCGTCCTGCACGGCCTGGACGAGATCCTCGGGGCTCGCGTCCGCGACGCCCTCCGCCATGGCGGCCCGGGCGACGGCGATCGCGACGGTGGCGGAGGAGGCCCGCAGGTTCGTCACCGGCGGCAGCAGGGAGGCCCCGGGGGTGCCGACCTCCGCCTGGGCGGCGACCGCCTCGGACGCGGCCAGCAGCATCCCGGCCGTCACCCGCCGGGCCCGCGAGACCAGGATGCCCAGCCCGAGGCCGGGGTAGAGCAGGGCGTTGTTGGCCTGCCCGATGACGTGCCGCACGCCGTCCAGCTCCACCGGGTCGACGGGGATGCCCGACGCCGTCAGCGCCTTCCCCCGGGTCCAGGCCAGGATGTCGGCGGGCATCGCCTCGATGCGCTCGGTCGGGTTGGACAGCGGGAAGATGATCGGGCGCGCCACGTGCTCGGCCATGGCGGCGACCACGTCACGGGTGAAGGCCCCCGCCGCCGTGGAGGTGCCGACCAGCATGGTCGGGTGCACCTGGTGCACGGTGGCGAGCAGATCGGCGCCGCTGCCCTGCCACTGCCGGGCCTCGGCGGCGGGACGGGCGTAGGTGCGCTGGTAGTCGCGCAGGTCCCGCATGTCGTCGGTGAGCAGCCCCTGCTTGTCCACCAGCCACACCCGGCGGACCGCCTCGTCCTGCGCCAGTCCGTCCCGGACCATCGCCTGGACCAGCTGGTCGGCGATGCCCACGCCCGCCGTGCCGGCGCCGAAGACGATCACGCGCTGGTCCCTGAACGGGACCCCGGTGACGCGCAGCGCGGACATCGCCGCGGCCAGCGTGATCGCGCCGGTGCCCTGGAGGTCGTCGTTGAAGATCCGGTACCGGCCGTTGTACTCCTCCAGGATGCGGCGCGCGTTGCCGGGACCGAAGTCCTCGAAGTGCAGGAGCGCCCGGGGAAACAGCTCGGAGGCCGTGGCGAGGTAGGAGGCGACGAAATCGTCGTAGGCCTTGCCGCGGGTCCTGCTGTGCCGGACGCCGAGGTAGAGGGGGTCGTTGAGCAGCGTCTCGTTGTCGGTCCCCACGTCCAGGACCACCGGGATGCACCGGCCCGGGTGCAGTCCGGCCGCCGCCGTGTAGACCGCGAGCTTGCCCACCGAGATCTGGACGCCGTTGACGCCCCAGTCGCCGATGCCGAGGATCTCCTCCGCGTCGGTGACCACCAGCATGTCCACGCCGTCCGGGCCCAGCCCCAGGTCCGCCAGGGCCGGGCGCAGGTCCTGCGGCCGGTCGATCGACAGGTACACCCCGCGCGGCCGCCGGTACTCGTGGCTGTAGCGCTTGATGGCCTCGCCCACCGTGGGGTCGTAGACCACCGGCAGCAGCTCGGCCAGGTGGTCGGTCAGCAGCCGGTAGTAGAGGGTCTCGTTACGGTCGTGCAGCTGCTCCAGATAGACGTTCCGTGCCAGGTCGTCCGGCTGATTGCGCAGCTGCGCGTACGCCCGTGCCGTCTGCTGGTCCAGCGTGAGGACCGCGTCGGGAAGCCGCCCGGTCAGACCCAGCTCCGCCCGCTCCGAGGTGGTGAACGCCGTCCCCCGGTTGTGCAGGGCGTCAAGCAGAATCTCCGGATACCTGTGGGACATGGCGGCAGCTCCTCGGTGAGATCGACCCGTCCTCACCCTGCCCCGGCGGCCTGCGGCCCGCCCGCCTGACGTGCCGAACGGATGATTCCCGCTGGTGATCCCGAAGGGCCGAATGCATGCCGGGAGCCTGCAGGCAAGAACACGAGGCGGCGAGAGTACCCAGGACTCCCTGAGGAGGATTGCGGCAGCTGTGGAACCTTCAGTGAACGAAATCGTCCCGAGATTTTTCCGGGTGTCGTGGAATAGCGCTTGTGCATATGTCCAACGGCATCGGCCGTGCGCTCTCCAATGCCGTTCTGTCTCGTTCCGCCCGGCCGAGAAATATGGGCGGGTGTACACGCCAGGATCGATTTCCTGCCATGATCCGCTCCGGGTCTGTTTCCCGGAAGTTCCCTGACCCCTCTTTCTGTGCGCATTCTGGATGTTCCGTGGGAGGTCGATTGCGGCCGCCTGTCAGGGTTGCCCATGTGCGACGCAGTGCGGTGTTCGTCCGACGGCGTCGCCACCAGCTGACAGGCGGCTGAGCTCGATTGGGCATCATGACCGGCGGATCCGACAGGGGCCGGCCCGGGAGCCCACCCGATCGGAGCAGCGCACTGGATGTGAGGTCATACCATCCGGCTTTTTGACTGCGCCTTCCATGGCGTTCGTTGAGGCGCATCCGGCCCGGAAATTCTCCAGGGGATGCCTCGGTGGATGGCGCGCCTTGACGTGCGGGACCGCTGAAAATCATCGTCGTACTCTTGACGCATTGATGGACGGGGGTGAATATCGAATTGAGTCTCACTGGCGGGCTGCCCATCCTTATCCAGGGACGCGCAGCTCCGCTGTTTGTTCGCCTCATCCCGCCGGTGTGGTTCGATCTCGGGTGGGAGGCGTTTCGCGTCGTGGTGCTCCGCGTCCCGCATGGGTTTGAGGACAGCCTCGCTCCTCCGGAGGAGGTTTCATGTCCCTGCACTTCCCTGCCCGACCGACCCGCCCCCTGTCGCGTCCACACGCCGTGCTCACCGCAGCCGCGACGGCAGGCAGCGGGCCCGCGGCACGCGCTGCAACTGTGCTTGCCACCACCACCCTGCCCGCCGGCACCTTCCCGAACGCGGTCGGGGTGGCTCCCAACGGGCGTGTCTACGTCGCCAACGACGGCTCGGACGATGTGACGGTGATCGACAGTGCCACCGACACCGTACTGACCACCCTTCCTGCCGGCAGCAGCCCGCGGGTGCTGGGCGTGGCCCCCAACGGCCGCGTGTACGTCTCCAACTTCTTCTCGAAAAACGTGACGGTGATCGACAGTGTCACCGATGTCGTGCTGGCCACGCTGCCAGCGGGTAACTTCCCGTTCGGGGTGGGGGTGGCTCCCAACGGGCGTGTCTATGTGGCCAACTTCGCCTCGAACAACGTGACGGTGATCGACAGTGTCACCGACACCGTCCTTGCCACCCTTCCCACGGGGGCTGGCCCCGTCGCGGTGGGTGTGGCTCCCAACGGCCGCGTCTACATCGCCAACCAGACCTCGGGCGATGTGACGGTGATCGACAGTGGCACTGATGTCGTGCTGGCCACTTTGCCCGCAGGCGCCACTCCGGACGGGGTGGGGGTGGCTCCCAACGGGCGTGTCTATGTGGCCAACTTCGGCTCCAATGACGTGACGGTGATCGACAGTGGCACTGATGTCGTGCTGGCCACGCTGCCCGCAGGCACCAACCCGCTCGCGGTGGGGGTGGCTCCCAACGGGCGTGTCTATGTGGCCAACTTCGGCTCCAATGACGTGACGGTGATCGACAGTGGCACTGATGTCGTGCTGGCCACGCTGCCCGCAGGCACCACTCCGGACGCGGTGGGGGTGGCTCCCAACGGGCGTGTCTATGTGGCCAACTACGACTCCAATGACGTGACGGTGATCGACAGTGTCACCGACACCGTCCTTGCCACCCTCCCCACCGGAGCCGGCCCCTTCGCGGTGGGGGTGGCCCCCAACAACCACGTCTACATCGCCAACATCAACTCGAACGACGTGAGCGTCTTCGCTCCGCCCGTCCTGGCGTCCATCAGCCCGGCGCAGGGAGTACCCGGCGGAGGCACCACTGTGACTCTCACGGGTACCGATCTGACCGGTGCGACGAGTGTGCTCTTCGGCGCAGCTCCCGGCACGAACATCCTGGTGGGCCCAGGCGGGACGTCGTTGACGGTGACGGCGCCCGCGGGCTCGGGCACCGTGCCGGTGACGGTGACCACGCCGATCGGCACGAGCAATCCGTTGAACTACACCTATGCACTGCAACCGACGTCGACCACGGTCTCGGTGAGCCCGAACCCGGTCGCATGCGGCCAACCGGTCACGCTGACGGCCAAGATCGTCACTGTTCCGCCCGGCGGTACACCCGTCCCGACCGGCACGGTGACCTTCATCGTCAGCGGTGACGGCCCGCCCCTGACAGCACCCGTCAATGCGGCGGGCCAGGCGACCACGACCCTTACGTCCCCTCTCACGGTCGGCACGCACCAGGTGGTAGGGGTCTACAGCGGTGATCCCAACTACCTGGGCTCACTCTCCGCACTTGCACCACTGACCGTCACCGCATCGCCGACCATCACCGTGGTCACCGCGAGCCCGAACCCCTCCGCACAGGGGCAGTTGGTGAATGTGTGCGCTCAGGTCGTCGCCACCGCGCCCGGTGCGGCCGTCCCCAGCGGCACGGTGACGTTCACTGGTCCTGGCGGACTGAATCAGACCGTTGCGGTCGGTCCGTCCGGCCAGGCGTGCTTCTCCTCCGCGACCCTGCAGTCGGGAACCATCACCGCCACCTACAACGGCCAGGCATGCTTCGCCTCCTCCAACGGCGCGGCGTCCGTGACGGTCCAGCCACCCCCCAGCTGCCTGATCACCGTGACACCCCCGTCGGGAACGGTGACCGTGGGTCAGGCCACCACTGTCTCCGCCACAGTCACGTGCAATGGGGCACCGGTGTCGAACGCAGCGGTGATCTTCACCAGCAACGGCACGGTCATCGGCTTCGCCACCACCGACGCCTCGGGGGTGGCTACCAGCCCGGTCAGCTTCACGACTGCCGGCGCCAACACCGTCGTCGCCACCGTCACCGCGGCCGGGACGCCCTGCACCTGCACCAACGTCACGTCCACGCCGATCACCGTCACCGTCCAGCCCTCCGGCACCGGCACGTTCAAGGCTCAGCCGGCGTGCTACACGCTGAACTTCCCCCCGCTGCCCTGGTCGTTCGCCCACACCACGCTCACCGTGACCGGCGCGACCCCTGGAGCATTGGTCACCTTCCACTCCGACGGAGCCGGCGGGCCCGTACTGTGCCAGGCCGTCGCCGACTCGAACGGCAACGCCAGCTGCCCGGCCACCCTCAGTGTCTTCCAGCTGCTCTCCGGCTACACCGCGACCACCTCCGTGGCCGGAGGGTTCCTCACCTCCTCCAGCACCCTGCTCCCCTGCATCTGACGCTCCACCCGCTCACGTATCGCTGAGTCGCAAGCGTGCGGTTGCTCACCTGGACCGCCGAAATCGGCAGGCAGACGATGAGTCACCAAGAAGAGCCGCCCCCGTAACGCAACTACGGGGGACGGCTCCATTCGCAAGGGCGGAAGTGCCCCTGTGGTGAGTGATCACCACAGGGGCACTGTCTGAGAACCATCCCGACACGCCAGCCGCGCCCGCTCCTCCTCGGGGGTGAAACCCACCGTCAGCGGCGACTCACCGCGCGTCCGGTCCCAGGCCAGCACGTCGGCCGCGGTGACTTGCAGCGGCGTGGCCGGCAACCCCGCCGCCCGCGCCCGGGCCGGGCTGCGCTGCTGGGAGGCCCAGTCGTCGCGCACCAGCGGAAAGAACCGCGGCAGCCCGTCGTCCGGCACCCGTACGAGGTCGATCCGGCTGCCGGCCACCCGCGCACAGATCTCGATCAGCCCGCCGAGCGTGACCGGCTCCGCCGGCCCCACCGCGTGGAAGGCCCCCGGCCGGTCGTCGGCGAGCAGCCGCACGACGAGACGGGCCAGATCCCGTGCGTCGACGATCTGCACCGGCTGCCGCGGATCGGCGGGCAGCGCCACCCGTCCGCCGCGGGCGGCCCGCCGCACCCAGTACGTGAACATGTCCGAGGGATCGTGGGGCCCGGCGACCTTCCCGGCCCGCACGATCGTCGCCCGCGCGCCGTACCGCGCCCGCACATCGTCCTCACAGGCCACCTTGCACGGCCCGTAGGTGGCCTCGGTCAGCTCCTCGGTGTCGCGGACGGGCGGGCGGCGCGGGGTGTCCTCGTCGGAGTCCGGCCCCACGCCCTCGCGCCGGTAGACGGCGTGACTGGAGAGGAACAGATACCGGCCGACCCGGTCGCCCAGCGCCTCCATCGCCTGCCCGACGTGCCGCGGGACATAGCCGCTGATGTCCACTACCGCGTCCCAACTGCCGGTGCCCAGTGCCGTGTAGTCACCGGTGTCCCGGTCCCCGATCAGCCGCCCCAACTCCGGGAACAACCCCACCCCGGTCCTGCCCCGCCCGAACAGGCTGACCTCGGCCCCCATACGCAGGGCCTCTTCCACAATGGCCCGCCCCACAAAGGACGTACCGCCGAGAACGAGTATCCGCATCCCACCGACGCTACCCCGCCCGTCGCCTCAGACGGTCAACTCCCCGCCCCTGACGGCCGACACGAACGAGACCCAGCCGCTAGCCGGGAAGACCAGCGCCGGTCCGTCGGGGTTCTTGGAGTCGCGGACGGGAACGACGCCGTGGATCTCGGTGAGGGCGGGGGAGAACTCGATGCATTCCCCGCCGTTGGCGTCGCTGTAGGACGACTTGACCCACACGGCTCCGACGAGATCCAAGCCGGCTCTCATGCGCGGTACTCCTTCAGCAGAGTCTTGATCAGGGTGACTGATCGGTCCGGGGACAACGCGTGCGCCCGGAGCAAATCATAGTCGTCCAAGGCTGCGTCGACCGTTTGTGCGGAGTCGTGCATCCTGCCTCCTACCCGCGTCTCGGTGTAGAGGACAGTGGGAGAGTTCGTGAATCGCAGCAGAATGAACGGCTTGGTGGAGCCCGCTGGAGCGCCCGCGGAAAACGGCATGACCTGGAGCTTGACGTTCGGTGCTGCTGCCGCCGTCAGCAGGTACTCAAGCTGCCCTGCCATGACCTCTGGACCTCCCACGACCGTTCGCAACGACGCCTCGTCGAGGATGGTCCACAGAAACGGCGGAGCTTCTAGGTCGAAGATGTCGCGACGACGCAGACGGGCGGCGACCTTGGCCTCGATTGCTTCCTCGTTCCCACGAGAGAAGTAGCCCTGGAAGATGGCTCGCGCATAGTCGTCTGTCTGGAGGAGGCCCAGCACAACGCTGGCCGAATAGGCCAGTATCCGCGAAGCCTTCCGCTCCAAGTTGAGGTACGGGACGAACCAGCTCGGGTGGTCGCCCCTCGTCGATCCGGCGGAGCAGGTCGGTGAACAGCTCGCCCGTGCCGAAGACGGTGTCGCAGCCCTTGGCGAACTTCTCGCTCGGGCGGGGCAGCATCGTGCCCGATTCGACCTTGCTGACGTATCCCTCGGAGTAGCCGGTGGCCTTGCCCAGGTGTTTCTGGGTGAGCTTGCGGGCCAGGCGTACCTGTCTGACGTCGCGGCCGAAGCGCTGTAGCGGATTCAAGTGCTCGGGTGGGGTCGTCTCGTCCAACGCCTTGACCTCTTGTGATGGGAGCGCGCGCCCGGGGCGCAGCAGGTCGCAGGCTTGAGTGCCGCTGCCTCAAGCACCCCGATCCTATTGCCCGTTGCGTTGTTCCAGTGACGATTTGACTACACCCGGTGTCCATCAGTAGGGAGTTGAGGAGATGGCCGAACCTGTCGCGCGGCTGCTGCCGTGGTCGAGTGCGGACGGGAAGCCGTGCTTTCTGGTGAGTGACGGGAGCGGGTACGTGTCCCGGGTCGCCGATGCCGTCGAGGAGGAGCAGCTAGCCGCGGCCGTGGACCTCATCGACGAGGCGCGGTGCGGGCTCGCGGGGCGCGGGTGGACGGCCGGGGAGCTTCAGTTGTTGACCGTGGAGCTGACCGAGGCGCTGGCGGAGGTGCATCGGGTGGCGGAGAGTCGGGGGGTGCGTCTGCTGTTCCACGACGGCTGCGATGGCGGCGACGGTCAGTCGAGCCAGCGTGAGGCGAGCCCGGCGACGTAGGAGAGCGACAGGGCGGTGGTGACGAGGTGCAGCGCGAGGCTCCCGCCGGCCCACTGCATGAGGGCGGTCATCGCGGCGGCCACCCAGATGCTCGTGCACCAGCTGCAGCTGACCAGGTAGGTGAGCTTGGAGTCGTCGCCGAAGCGGTTGCCGATCCAGATGCGGAAGCCGGCGGCGAGGGTGTCCTTCGTGAGGAATCGGGTGAGGCGGCAGACGGCGCCGAGGGAGAGAAGAAACTCTGGGAGCGTCATGAAGCCCGTCCCCTAACCGTGAGGGTGTCTGGACGAATTGACAGAGCGAAGGCCGGGGCCGGCCGTTCTCCCGGCAACGGGCGGGAAGGGACGGCGGCCCCGGCTGACCGATCGGCCGGAGCGCGGGCCTGAGGCGTCGGCAGAGTTGCCGTTCGTCAGTGCCGTGGGTCGCGGCACTGTTTTCGCGCCGCCGGGAGTCGGTTACTGGTACACGGGGACGATGGTGCCGACTCCGCCGGCACGCTGGTAAGCGGCGTGCGCTTCTTGCCACGTGTGGTACACGCGAACGGTCCCGTCGGGGAGGGCCAACTGGAACGAAGAGATGGTCTGTTGCTGTTGTGTGCCTCCGCCGCAATTGCAGCCCATGTCGTACTCCTTTTGTCGCTCTCTTGGTGGGGGGGTCGAGGGGCGGACACGGCGTCGTGATGGTCGCCCGCAGAGACCTGCGTGGGTCGGGTGCAGGCGTCCGCTCCGGCTTCCTCGTGGGCTCCAGGGGCGCTTGGCATCGGCTCGGCTCAGTGCCTCCGGGGCTATCCTTGTGACCCGAGCCGTCCCCCGTAGTTGCGTTACGGGGGACGGCTCTCTTGGCGGGTGGCTCGTCGGTTCCTGGCCGTTGTCGGTGGTTCAGGTGAGCAACCGCAGACTTTCGGCTATGCGGGGCGCGAGCCGGTGGGGTGTCAGATGCAGGGGAAGAGGGTGCTGGAGGAGGTGAGGAATCCTCCGGGCACGGGGGTGGTGGCGGTGTAGCCGGCGGCCAGCTGGAAGACGGTGAGGTTGACCGGGCAGCTGGCGTTGCCGTTCGCGTCGGCGACGGCGGTGCACAGGACGGGTCCGCCGGCTCCGTCGGAGTGGAAGGTGACCACTGCTCCCGGAGTCGCGCCGGTCACGGTGAGCGTGGTGTGGGCGAAGGACCAGGGCAGCGGGGGGAAGTTCAGCGTGTAGCAGGCCGGCTGAGCCTTGAAGGTCTGCGCCGCGCCGACGGTCACGGTCGTGGTGGTGACGACGTTGGTGCAGGTGCAGGTGCCGCCTGCGGCGTTCACCGTGGCCGTGATGGTGTTGACCCCGGCGGGCAGTGAGGAGGTCGTCGTCGTGGCCTGGCCGGCAGCGTTGGTGGTGCCGCTGAACGAGAGGCCACCGGGCCCGGTGATGGCGACGGAAGCGCCCACGACGGCGGCGCCGTTGCAGGTGACGGTGGCGGTGAGGGTCACCGGCTGCCCCACGGTCGGGCTGGCGGGTGTCGACGTCAGCGCGACCTGGCAGGTGGACGCCACCGGACCGACGGTCACGGTCGTGGTCCCCGCGACGCTGATGCAGGCGCAGGTGGTTCCTTCGGCGATCACGGTGGCCGTGACGATGTTGGCTCCGAGGGGCAACGCGGTGGTGGACGCGGTGGCCTGGCCGGCCGCGTTGGTCATACCGGTGCCCAGGATGGTGGCGCCGGAGTTGAAGAGCACCTGCGCGCCCTGGACGGGGGTCCCGTTGCAGGTGACGGTGGCGGTGACGGTCACCGACTGGCCCACGGTCGGGTTGGCGGGTGCCGACGTCACCGCGACCGCGCAGGTCGCCGCCGGACCGACGGTCACGGTCGTCGTGATGGTGTTGCCGATGCAGAGGCAGGTGGGGGGGAGGCCGGTGAAGGCGACCACGGTGGCCGTGATGGGGCTGATCCCGAGGGGCAACGCGCCGACGTTCACGCTGGCCCCCAGGCCGCCGGCGGTGATGCCGATGAAGGGGCCGTTGGGGGTGGTGAGCGCCACCACGGCACCGTCGACCTCGGCGCCGTTGCAGGTGACGTGGGTGGTGAGGGTCACCGGCTGGCCCGCGGTCGGGTTGGCGGGCGACGGCGTCACCGTGATCACACAGCCCTGTGCCGCCGTGACGGTCACCGTTGCCACACCGGTTCCGCTCGTGGGGCCGGTGGCCACCACCGGCCCCGTCGTGGTCGCCGTGAAGGTGGCGACCGCAACACCGTTCACGTCGGCATTCACGGTCTGATTGGGCTGTGCGTCGTACTGGAAGAGGACCGCTTCGCCAGCCACGATCGGGGTGGACGTGGCTGTGGCGGTGAAGGTCTGGCCAGCTGCGACTGTTGCCGGGTTGAGGACAAGAGCAAGTGCCATGATGGCAGCCCCTTTCGAAGGCTCCATGAAGGAGGTGGGGCTGATACACGCCGGAGAAAGAAGACTCTCCGAGCATGTTCACCTGCCGGGGTGCCCTGAAAGCCACGGCAAAACCGCATCACAGCGGTAGCCGTTCATGGTCCCCGCCAGGGGATGGGCACCCCACCGTCGGTAGCACCGATTGAAGTGGCCGACGGGACGCCACGCCATAGTTGGCATTCCGAATTAACTCGATTGGCGCAGCTTGCATCGGCGCGTGGCCAGTGCTTGCCGGAGGGCATGGGTGGTGTGACGCCTGAACGCCCCCTGGAAGCCCCGCGGTCCCTAGGATCACCTGGTGCCCGCTGACATATCGCTGTTCACCCTGGTCCTGCTCGCGCTGGCCGCGCTCGCCGCGGGCTGGATCGATGCCGTGGTCGGCGGCGGCGGACTGCTGCTGCTCCCGGCCCTGTTGGTCGGTCTCCCGCACATGCCCGCCGCCTACGTCCTGGCCACCAACAAGTCCACCGCCATCGTCGGCACCTCCGCGGCCGCGGTCACCTATGTCCGCAAGACCACCATCGACGTGCCCACGGCGCTGCGGATCGGCCTGGCGGCGATGGCCGGTTCGCTGGGCGGGGCGTTCTTCGCGGCGGGCATCGACAGCGCGGTGCTGCGGCCGCTGATCATGGGGGTGCTGCTGGCGGTGCTCGTCTTCGTCCTCGTCCGCCCCGGCTTCGGCACCGCCCCCGCGCCCGCGGGGCCGGTCGCCGCCCGGCGCCTCCTGGCGGCCGTCCTCGTCGCGGGCCTGGGCATCGGCTTCTACGACGGCCTGATCGGGCCCGGGACCGGCGCGTTCCTGATCCTCGCGCTCGCCGCGCTGCTGCACATGGACCTGGTCACCGCCTCGGCCACCGCCAAGGTCGTCAACGTCTGCACCAACATCGGCGCGCTGACCATGTTCGCGATCCAGGGCACGGTGCTGTGGCAACTGGGCGGTCTGCTCGCGCTGTTCAACCTCGCCGGCGGCATGGCGGGCGCCCGGATGGCGCTCAAGCGCGGCGCGGGCTTCGTCCGGGGGGTGCTGGTCGTCGTGGTCGTCGCGCTGCTGTGCAAGCTGGCCTACGACCAGTGGCTGGCGGGCTGAGCGGCCCCGTCCGAGCCGTGCGAGTTCCGTACGTGTGGGGTGCCATTGGGTCCACTCCACGCGTACGGAACTACATAATATTCAGAAAGGTGTGAATGTTAAGAACCCGGGCCTGCCCGGGAAGGCGGCGGAAGGCCGGCATCGGGGCCACTACGCCGCCCGGGCCGCCCCCACGGTCGGCCTTCGGCGCTCCCCGTCCGGAATCTCCGTGACGGCCGTGAACAGCACCGCCGCGTCGTCGAGGGCCATCAGGCCGTTCCGCTCGCGCGGGGTCATGGCGACCTGGCCGGCCGTCAGTTCCTGGCCTCCGCCGGACCCCGTCACCCGGACCCGCCCGTGAAGTACCTGCAGGCTGGCGGCCGGAGGGGCGTTGTGCTCGTCCAGTTCGGTGCCGGCGATCAGCGCGATCACGCTCTGCCGCAGCGGGCCGTCGTGCAGGAAGAGGTGGCCGCTGCGCCCGTGGGCGGAGGCCCTGGCGTCGTCGAGCTGCTGACGGGCGAGTGCGCTGAGGTCGTCCATGATGCGGGCCTTTCGCGTGCGGACCGGCGGGCCGGGCTCCCCTTCCATCGTTGCCGGTGCACGAAGCCGCGCAACCGGGGAGTTCGCCCGCCGGGCCGGACCTCCACGGCGGGTGCGGGGCGGCGTCCGGGTGCATACCCGCGCCGGGCGGGCCGAGTCACTTACGGGATGATCATGTCGGTCCGTACGATGCATTGCGGTCCAGCGCCATCGGACAGGCGTGCTTGTCCGATGCGGCCCCACCGTCCCGCCCCCCACCGCGAAGGATGCGCAACGTGGCCGACCCGACTGTCCCGAACGACGAGGACGACCCCACCGGGCACCAGGCCCGGTTCCTGACCGTCATGACCACCATCGACTGCGAAGCCAAGGCCGGGCGACTGGCCCGCGGCGCGATCGAGGCCAGGCTCGCCGCCTGCGCACAGATCGGCGCCCCGGTGACCTCGGTGTACCGCTGGGATAACGCGGTCGAGACCGGCCAGGAGTGGCAGGTGCTCTTCAAGACGGCCGCAGCGCGCTACGAGGCGCTGGAGGCCTACCTCCTCGACGCACACGACTACGACACCCCCGAGATCATCGCCACCCCCGTCACCCGAGGTGGCGCCGGGTATCTGTCCTGGGTCACCAAGGAGACGAGCTGACGTGCAGCACGACCACACGGGGAACCACCGGATGACCCGAGCCGAGCAGCGACGCCGCAACCGCCGCTGGCGCAGGGGCGCCACGGCCGCCGTCGGCCTCGCGGTGTGTCTGGCCACCGCGCCCTTCGGACACGCCGTCGACGGCACCCGGCAGCAGGCGCCGGAGGCCAAGCACCCCGCCACCGGAGCCAACTGGACCAGCCGGGACGCCGCCGCCTACTGGACGGCGGAGCGGATGGCGGCCGCCGCGCCCACCGGGCCCCACGCCCGTACCTCCGCCCTGGCCGCCGAGTCCGCCCCGGCCGCCTCCCGACGCGCCGCCACCGCGCGGCACTTCGACGGCATCCCGTCCATCGGCGTGCTGTTCTCCGTCGACGGGGACGCCCGCGCCCACCACTGCACCGCCAGCGTGGTGCACAGCCCGCACGGCAATCTGATCCTCACCGCCGGGCACTGCCATCCGGGCACCCGCGCCGCTTTCGTCCCGCAGTATCGTTCCGGCGCGACCACCCAGCCCTACGGCGTGTGGGCGATAGACGACACCTTCGCCTACCCGGGCCGCGGGACCACCGGCGACGGCGCGGACCTCGACTTCGCCTTCGCCACCGTCGCCCCCGACGACGACGGCCGCCGCGTCGAGGACGTCACCGGCGGCAACGTCCTGACCCCGACGCCCGGTTACCGCAACGACGTGACCGTCATCGGCTATCCCAACGTCCGCAACGACCCCCAGGACCGGGCCGTGCGCTGCGCCACCCGCACCACCCGGCTGGGCGGCACCCGCCAACTGCGCATGAACTGCGGCGGGTTCTACGGCGGCACCTCCGGCAGTCCCTGGCTGAGCGACTACGACGAGGACAGCCGCACCGGCCGGGTCATCGGCCTGATCGGCGGGCTCAACGGCGGCGGCCCCAAGGGCCCGGACAACGACCGGACCAGCTACAGCCCGTACTTCGGGACGAAGATCCTGAGCCTCTACGCCCGGGCGACGAAGGGCTGAGCCAGGGGCCGTCGGGTGGATCCGGCCGGGCTCGCGGGGTCCGGCCCGGTCCACCCGGCATGCCCAGGGGTGACGGAGGCGCCGCGCTACCGCAGCGCCTCCGTCACCCCCTTCTCGTGCGGCCCCAGGAAGTGCGGGTCGGGTCGCCACAGCGCCTCCGCCGAGGCCTTCCCGGCCGCGAAGATCTCCCGGACACCGCCGTACGCCCAGGTCACATCGTGCTTCGCGGCGACGGCGACGCCGTAGGAGTCGACCCCGGCCGCGCCGCACAGCGCCAGCGCCCGCCGGATGTGGAAACCCTGGCTGACCAGCACCGCGCGGTGCACACCGAAGATCCGGCGGGCCCGGCTGCAGGAGTCCCAGGTGTCGAAGCCCGCATAGTCGCTGACGATCCGGCGGGCCGGGACGCCGTGCCGCAGCAGATAGCCGCGCATCGCGTCCGGCTCGTCGTAGCCGCGCCGGCTGTTGTCGCCGGTGACCAGCACCGCGCGGACCTTCCCCCGCTCGTACAGCTCGGCGGCCGCGTCCAGCCGGTGCGCGAGATACGGCGAGGGCGCGCCCTTCCACAGGCCCGCGCCGAAGACGAGGGCGACCGGGGCGGCGGGCGCGTCCGCCACCGTGCGCACCCGTGGCCCCGCGGTCGCGTTCATCCAGGTCGCCGGCGCCAGCGCCAGTACCGTCAGCGCCACCACGGCCTGGAACACCCGGCGTTGGCCCCGCCGGGTCCGCGGCGGCCGCAGCCGCCGTACCGCCTGCCGTATCCGCCCTGCCGGCTCCGGTTCCCGCATCTGCGCCCGTCCTGTCCCGCGTTGTCGCCCGCGTCGTGTTCGTGCCCGTTCGTGATCCCGCAGGCTGCGACGCCGGGGGACGCGTCGCCGGTTGCACCGGCGGCCTGGCATCGTGGCCGGGGGAGACCGCGTCCCGGAGAGGAGAGCCCCATGACCACCGAGCCCGAGCGGCTGCCGTTCTTCGTCTACGGAACGCTGCGCCCCGGCGAGGCCAACCACGCCCGGACCCTGCGCGGCCGCACCGCCGCCGAGGAACCGGCCCACATCCGCGGCGCGCTGCTCTACGACGGCCCCGGATACCCGTACGCGACGGCCGGGCCCGCCGACGCGGTGGTGCACGGCGATCTGGTCCGGCCGCGCGACGGCGAGTACGACGAGGTGCGCGCGGTGCTGGACCGGCTGGAGGGACATGTCCCCGGCGCCCCGGGAAACCTCTACGAGCGGGTGCGCACCGACGCGGTGCTGGCCGACGGCCGCACCGTCCGCGCCTGGGTCTACCTCGCCGCCGCCCCGCTCGCCGCCCGGCTGCGCGCCACCGCCGCCCCGCTCACCGGCGGCGAGTGGCACGGCGGCACCCGGGCGGAACACCGGCCGACGCCGCCCGGGCCGGGGCGCCGCCACGGCCACCCGCCGCACCCCGGCTAACCTGGACGACTCCTCCCCGGCGGAGGCCCCCCCGTCCGGTTTCCCGCAGTTCCCGCAGTTCCCCGACTCTTCCCGTACCGCAGAACAGGTGTGACCCGCGTGCCTTCCTCCCCGTCCGCTCCCGCCCCCGCGCCGCTGCCCAAGGCGGAGCTGCATCTGCACATCGAGGGCACCCTGGAGCCCGAACTCGCCTTCGCGCTCGCCCGGCGCAACGGCATCGAACTGCCCTACGCCGACGAGGACGCGCTGCGCCGCGCCTACTCCTTCGCCGACCTCCAGTCCTTCCTGAACCTCTACTACGCGCTGATGGCCGTGCTGCGCACCGAGGACGACTTCGCCGACCTCGCGCACGCCTACCTGGCCCGCGCGAAGGAGCAGGGCGTACGGCACGCCGAGATCTTCTTCGACCCGCAGGCGCACACCGCCCGCGGCGTGGCGATCGGCACCGTCATCGACGGCCTGGCCCGCGCGCTCGACGGCGCCGAGGAGGCCTACGGCATCAGCACCCGCCTGATCATGTGCTTCCTGCGCGACGAGAGCGCCGAGTCGGCCCTGGCGACCTTCGAGGCGGCCCGCCCGCACCTGCACCGCCTCACCGCCGTCGGCCTGGACTCCGCCGAGGTCGGGCACCCGCCGTCGAAGTTCCGGGAGGTCTTCGCGCTTGCGCGGGAGGCCGGGCTCAAGTGCGTGGCGCACGCGGGGGAGGAAGGGCCCCCGGCGTACGTGTGGGAGGCCCTGGACGTCCTCGGCGTGGACCGGATCGACCACGGGGTGCGCTGCATGGAGGACGAGCGGCTGGTGGCGCGCCTGGTGGCGGACCAGGTGCCGCTGACCGTCTGTCCGCTGTCCAACGTCCGGCTGCGGGTCATCGACGACCTCGCCGACCACCCGCTGCCCGCGATGCTCGACGCCGGGCTGCTGGTGACCGTCAACTCCGACGACCCGTCCTACTTCGGCGGCTACGCGGAGGACAACTTCCGCGCCGTGCGCGACGCCCTCGGCCTCGACCAGGAGACCCTGCGCACCCTGGCCCGCAACTCCTTCCGCGCCGCCTTCCTCGACGAGACGGCCCGCGCGCGGCACCTGCGCGAGGTGGACGCGCACCAGGCGTAGCGGGTCGGCGGGGCCCGGGCGGCGGCCGGGGCGCGGACCCCGGCCGCCGAGCCGCCCGTGACAGCCCGACGGAACACGAACGTCGCGGCCGGGAAACGGGACCGCAACGCCCCGCTGCCACGCTCCCTTCATGACGGCGCCGATACCGCACCCCGCCTCCCGCCCCGCCCCCACCGCGCCCCTGGGCACGGGGGACCTGGCCGCCGAGATCACCGCGCAGCTCAGCCGGCGGCTCCACGGGGTCCGGCTGCACGGGCTGCGCCCCTCGCGGCCGCCCGTCCCCACCCTCGTCGCGGTCGCCCACGGCAGCCGCGACCCCCGCGCCCTGCCCGCCGTCCGGGCACTGCTGGCCCGGGTCCGCGCCCTGCGCCCCGGACTGCCCGTACGGCTCGGGCACATCGAGCTGAACCGGCCGCTGCTCACCGACACCCTCGCCGAGCTGCGGGGCGAGGCCGTCCTCGTCCCGCTGCTCTTCGGCCGCGGGTACCACGTCACCCGCGACCTGCCCGCCGCGCTGGCGGACGCACCCCGTCTGACCGGCCGGATCGCCACCCCCCTCGGGCCGCACCCGCTCCTCGCCGAGGCGCTCCACGGCCGCCTCCTGGAAGCCGGCTTCCCTCCGGAGCCCGGCCCGCGCACCGCCGTGGTCCTGGCCGCCGCCGGCTCCCGGTCCCCGCGATCCGCCCGCGACACCGCGCGCACCGCCCGGCTGCTCTCGGCCCGGCTCGGCGGTCTCCCCGTGCGGCCCGCCGCCGCCCACGCCGCGCCCTCCGCCGGCACCGCGCCCGGAGCCCTGCCCGCCGTCGCCGACGCGGTCCGGGAGCTGACCGCCAACGGCCACGCCCCCGTCGCCGTGGCCGGCTGCTTCACCGCCCCCGGCCGCTTCGCCACGCACGCCGCCGAGGCCGCCCCCGGCATCGCCGCGGCCCCCCTGGCGGACCACCCCGCACTGGCCCGCCTCGTGCTGCACCGCTACGACCAGGTGCTGCTCGCACCCACCGGATGCGACGACGAGAGCACCGGGGCGGCTACCGTCGCGGTATGACGGGCACACGACCGACCATCCCCGGCTACACCTCGGCCGACATCGAGCGCTGGGTCACCGAGCCCGACAAACGGCCCGGGCGCACCGCCTTCCAGCGCGACCGCGCACGGGTCCTGCACTCCGCCGCGCTGCGCCGGCTGGCCGGCAAGACCCAGGTCGTCACCCCCGGCGGACACACCCACGCCTGGGACGCCAGCCCGCGCACCCGGCTGACCCACTCCCTGGAGTGCGCCCAGGTCGGCCGGGAACTCGGCGCCGCCCTCGGCTGCGACCCCGACCTCGTCGAGACCGCCTGTCTGGCGCACGACCTCGGCCACCCGCCCTTCGGCCACAACGGCGAGCAGATCCTCAACGAAGTCGCCGCGCCCTGCGGCGGCTTCGAGGGCAACGCCCAGTCACTGCGGCTGCTGGCGCGCCTGGAGCCCAAACGCTTCGTGCCCGCCGAGGACGGCACGGCGGTCAGCGTCGGGCTGAACCTCAGCCGTGCCGCCCTCGACGCGGCCACCAAGTACCCCTGGACGCGCGGCACCCACCCCAGCGACCCCGCCTCCCCGAAGTTCGGGGTCTACGCCGACGACCTGCCCGTCTTCGCGTGGTTCCGGCAGGGCGCGCTCGACGGGGCACAGAGCTTCGAGGCACAGGTCATGGACTGGTCCGACGACGTGGCCTACTCCGTGCACGACGTCGAGGACGGCCTGCACGCCGGACATCTGGACCCCAACCTCCTGCTCGCGGACGCCGAACGCGCCGAGATCTTCGCCGTCGCCGGTGAGCGCTACGCGTCCGGCGCCGGCCCCGCGGAGCTGGCCGCCGCGCTGGATCGCCTGCTGGAACAGGAGTGGTGGCCGCACGGCTACGACGGCTCCGCGCTCGCCCAGGCCCGCCTCAAGGACGCCACCAGCCAGCTGATCGGCCGCTTCTGCCTCGCCGCCGAGACCGCCACCCGGGCCCAGTGGGGGAGCGGACGGCTCACCCGCTACGGGGCCGAGCTGGTGGTTCCGGACGAAACCCGGCTCGAATGCGCCGTTTTGAAAGCCGTCGCCGACCGGTACGTCATGCAGCGCCCCGACCAGGAAGTGCTCCGCGCCGACCAGCGCGTCGTCCTCGGCGAACTGGCCGAGGCACTGCTCGCCCGGGCCCCCGACGGCCTTGATCCACAGTTCCGTTCGCTGTTCGACTCGGCCCCCGACGACACCGCGCGGATGCGTGCCGTCATCGACCAGATCGCGGCCCTGACCGACACCTCGGCCCGCTCCCTGCACGCCCGTCTCACCCGGCCGCCCGGTCACCGAGGGGCGAACCGGGGGTGACCCTGGGGGAAAGCCCCTCTTCCCCCCTCACGCTCCGTGCGGGACGCTCGAACCCGGCCGTTCTCGAACGGGGCACCTTGACCACAGCGCACAGCGAAACCGGGCCACGGCACCACGCAACACCCCGATCGGCGGCGAACGGGAACCCCGGCGGCGCCCAGCACATCAACGGGGGAGAGGGATCGGGGGGACACCGGGGGCGTTCACGGACGCGGACGCGGACGTACGGCACCGCAACGAGGAGGAAGCAAGTGGTCGACGCACACCAGACGTTCGTCATCGTCGGGGGTGGCCTGGCCGGAGCGAAGGCCGCGGAGACGCTCCGCTCGGAGGGTTTCACCGGCCGGGTGATCCTGATCTGTGACGAGCGCGACCACCCGTACGAGCGCCCCCCGCTCTCCAAGGGGTACCTGCTCGGCAAGGAGGAGCGCGACAGCGTCTTCGTCCACGAACCCGCCTGGTACGCCCGGGCCCAGATCGAACTCCACCTGGGCCAGCCCGCCGTCCATCTGGACCCCGAGGCCAAGGCCGTCCGCCTCGGCGACGGCACCCTGATCGTCTACGACCGGCTGCTGCTGGCCACCGGCGCCGAGCCCCGCCGCCTGGACATCCCCGGCACCGGCCTGGCCGGCGTGCACCACCTGCGCCGCCTCGCGCACGCCGAACGGCTGCGCGGCGTGCTGGCCTCGCTCGGCCGGGACAACGGCCATCTGGTGATCGCCGGCGCCGGCTGGATCGGCCTGGAGGTCGCCGCCGCCGCCCGCTCCTACGGCGCCGAGGTGACCGTCGTCGAGGCCGCCCCCACCCCGCTGCACGGCGTCCTGGGGCCCGAACTCGGCGGCGTGTTCACCGATCTGCACCGCGCCCACGGCGTCCGCTTCCACTTCGGCGCCAAGCTGACCGAGATCGTCGGACAGGACGGCATGGTGCTCGCGGTCCGCACCGACGACGGCGAGGAACACCCCGCGCACGACGTGCTCGCCGCGATCGGCGCCGCCCCGCGCACCGCGCTCGCCGAACAGGCCGGCCTCGACCTCGTCGACCGCACGGGCACCAGCGGCGGCGGCATCGCGGTGGACTCCTCGCTCCGCACCTCCGACCCGTACGTCTACGCCGCCGGCGACGTCGCCGCCGCCCCCCTCACCCTCTCGGGCACCACCCCCGCGGACACCCGCCTGCGGGTCGAACACTGGGCCAACGCCCTCAACGGCGGCCCGGCCGCCGCCCGCGCCATGCTCGGCCAGGACGTCCGCCACGACCGCGTCCCGTACTTCTTCTCCGACCAGTACGACGTCGCCATGGAGTACACCGGCCACGCCCCGCCCGGCTCGTACGCCCAGGTCGTCTGCCGCGGGGACGTCGCCAGGCGCGAGTTCACCGCCTTCTGGCTCGACGGCGACGGGCGGCTGCTCGCCGGGATGAACGTCAACGTCCCGGACGTCGCCGGCACCCTCGGGCAACTGATCCGCGCCGGTACACCGTTGGAGTCCGGCGCGCTCGCCGATCCGGACGTGCCGCTGACCGCGCTGCTCCCGTAGCGTGCGGCCATGACAGCGAGCCCCGACGGTCCCCCCGGCCCCGGCAGCACCGGCGTCCCGGACGTCGTCACCTTCGACGACGTCCGGGACGCCGCCCGGCGGCTGGCGGGCGTGGCCCACCGCACGCCCGTGCTGCGCTCCCGCACCCTCGACGCACTCGCCGGCGCCGAGGTCCACCTCAAGTGCGAGAACTTCCAGCGGGTCGGCGCCTTCAAGTTCCGCGGCGCCTACAACGCCCTGTCCCGGCTGTCCGCGCAGCAACTCGCCCGCGGGGTCGCCGCCTACTCCTCCGGCAACCACGCCCAGGCCGTCGCGCTGGCCGCCCGGGAGCTGGGCAGCCACGCGGTCATCGTGATGCCCGAGGACGCCCCGGCGTCGAAGGTGGCCGCCACCGCCGGCTACGGCGCCGAGATCGTCCGCTACGACCGCTACACGGGCGACCGCACCGCCCTGGGCCGCCGGCTCGCCGAGGAACGCGGCCTGACCCTGATCCCGCCGTACGACCATCCGCACGTCATCGCCGGGCAGGGCACCGCCGCCCTGGAGCTGATCGAGGAGACCGGCCCGCTGGACGCGCTGCTCGCGCCGGTCGGCGGCGGCGGGCTGATGGCCGGCTCGGCCCTGGCCGCCACCGCGCTGGCCCCCGGCATCCGCATGATCGGCGTGGAGCCGGCGGCCGGCGACGACACCCGGCGCTCACTGGCCGCCGGCCACCCCGTCACCATCCCCGTCCCGCACACCATCGCCGACGGCCAGGCCGTCGAGCGGCCCGGCGAGCTGACCTTCGCCGTCAACCGGCGGCTGCTCGACTCGGTCGTCCTGGTCAGCGACGACGAGATCCGCGCGGCCATGAAGCTGGCCTTCGAACGCCTGAAGATCGTCACCGAGCCCAGCGGCGCCACCGCCCTGGCCGCCCTGCTCGCCGGCCGCGTCGAGGCCCCCGGGCGGTCCGCCCCGCCGCGCCGCGTCGGCGTGATCATCTCCGGCGGCAACATCGGTCTGGAGCGGTTCCTGGAGCTCATGGGGTGAGGCGGACGCCGCCGGCGGCCGCCGCGGGGGGCGGGCGGCCCGGAGTGTCCGACCCCGGCCGTAGAATTCACGCGTGGCAGGCAGGATCAACGATGACGATGTGAAGGCGGTACGGGACGCGGTCCCGATCGACGCCGTCGTGTCCGAATACCTCCAGCTCCGCAACGCCGGCGGCGGCAACCTCAAGGGCCTGTGCCCCTTCCACGACGAGAAGTCCCCGTCCTTCCACGTCAGCCCGGCCAAGGGCCTGTACCACTGCTTCGGCTGCCAGGAGGGCGGCGACACCGTCGACTTCATCATGAAGATCGACCACCTCTCCTTCGCCGAGACCATCGAGCGGCTCGCCTCCCAGGCCGGCATCACCCTGCGCTACGAGGAGGGCGGCTACACCCCCGGCCGCCAGCAGGGCGAGCGCACCCGCCTGGTCGAGGCCCACAAGGTCGCCGCACAGTTCTACGCCGAGCAGCTGGACGGCGCCGAGGCCGAGATCGCCCGTAAGTTCCTCGCCGAGCGCGGCTTCGACCAGTCCGCCGCCCAGCACTTCGGCCTCGGCTACAGCCCGGCCGGCTGGGACCACCTCACCCGCTTCCTGCGCGGCCGCGGCTTCAGCGACCAGGAGCTGGTCCTCTCGGGCCTGTCCCAGGAGGGCCGCCGCGGACCCATCGACCGCTTCCGCGGCCGCCTGATGTGGCCGATCCGCGACATCGCCGGCGAGGTCGTCGGCTTCGGCGCCCGCAAGCTCCGCGAGGACGACAACGGCCCCAAGTACCTCAACACCCCCGAGACCCCCCTCTACCGCAAGTCCCATGTCCTCTACGGCATCGACCTCGCCAAGAAGGAGATCGCCAAGACCAGCCGCGCGGTCGTCGTCGAGGGCTACACCGACGTCATGGCCTGCCATCTCTCCGGCATCACCACCGCCATCGCCACCTGCGGCACGTCCTTCGGCGAGGGCCACATCAAGATCCTCCGCCGGCTGCTGATGGACCACTCCGGCTCCGAGGTCGTCTTCACCTTCGACGGGGACGCCGCGGGCCAGAAGGCCGCCCTGCGCGCCTTCGAGGACGACCAGAAGTTCGCCGCCGAGACCTCCATCGCCATCACCCCCGGCGGCATGGACCCCTGTGACCTGCGGCTGGCCAAGGGCGACCAGGCCGTCGCCGACCTCGTCGAGTCCCGCACCCCGCTCTTCGAGTTCGCGCTGCGCCATGTGGCGTCCCGGCACAACCTCGACACCACCGTCGGCCGCGCCGCCGCCCTCGACGAGGCCGCCCCCATCGTCGCCCGCATCAAGAACAGCTCCATCCAGCACGAATCCGCCGTCCAGCTCGCCGGCATGCTCGGCATCCTCGACACCCAGTTCGTCGTCCGCCGGGTCAGCCAGCTCGCCCGCTGGGCCCGCGAACGCGGCCGTGACGGCGGCCCCGACCAGGCCCGCCCGCAGCAGCGCCGCGGCCGGGCCGCGCCCGCCGAGCCGGCCCGCCCCGCCGCCCCGCGCGGCCCGGCGCTCAACCTCCGCAGCCCCGCCCGCCGCGTCGAGCGAGAACTCCTCAAACTCGCGCTGCAACGCCCCGACCTGGTCTCCCCGGCCTTCGACGCCTACGGAGCCGACGAGTTCACCGCCCCGCCCTACGCCGTCGTCCGCCAGTGCATCGAGGACGCCGGCGGCACCACGGCCGGCGCCGCCGACCAGTCCTACGTCCCCCGGGTCCGCGAGGCCGCCCCCGACGACACCGTCCGCGCCATGGTCACCGAGCTCGCCGTCGAACCCCTGCTGACCCGCCGGGACCCCGACGAGGCCTACGCCGGCGTCCAGTTGGCCACCGTCCGCATCGCCGCCGTCGACGCCCGGATCGCCGATCTGGAGGGCGCCGCCCGCCGCTGCGAGGCCCAGGGCGACCACGCGGGCTCCGCCGCGATGCTCCAGGAGCTGTGGGTCCTCCAGCAGTACGGCAAGACCCTGCGGGAGCGCGGCGCCGCCGCCCTGTAGCCCCGGGATCCGGGCCCCCGGACCCCGCCGCACACACCCCGCCGTAGCCGTCCGGTCACGGAACGGACTCAAAAAGTGCTCGCACGCCCCTCGTGGCAGGCGCGTGTCGTACTCCACACTGAGGAGCGGTGCCTGAGTCCTCGGAGCGCGGCGGGCCCGGACGCACCCCACCCGAAACCCCCGCGGAACCGCTCTCGACGTACGGGACGGACGGCGGCCCGGCCGCCACCGTGCCCGACCTTTCTGCCGCCTCAGCAGCGATCACCCTGGAGGTCGCCCCCGTGCAGAGCCAGACCCTCGCCGACGCGCAGGCCGCCGAAGAACCGGTCAAGGATCAGGCCGCGCAGCCGCCCACCGTGCCGCAGCAGGCCGAACCCCCCGCCGCCGAGATGATCGTCGAGGAGATCATCCCCGAGCCGGCGCCGCGCACCGAGGCGGGCAGCCCCTCCTCCGACCTCTTCCGCCAGTACCTCCGCGAGATCGGCCGGATCCCGCTGCTCACCGCCGCCGAGGAGGTCGAACTCGCCCGCCGCGTCGAGGCCGGCCTCTTCGCCGAGGAGAAGCTCACCACCACCCCCGACCTCTCCTCCCGGCTCGCCGTCGACCTCGACCGGCTGGTGGTCCGGGGCCGGATGGCCAAGCGCCGCCTGATCGAGGCCAACCTGCGCCTGGTGGTCTCCGTCGCCAAGCGCTACGTCGGCCGCGGGCTGACCATGCTCGACCTCGTCCAGGAAGGCAACCTCGGACTGATCCGCGCCGTCGAGAAGTTCGACTACGCCCGCGGCTACAAGTTCTCCACGTACGCCACCTGGTGGATCCGCCAGGCGATGTCCCGCGCCCTGGCCGACCAGGCCCGCACCATCCGCGTCCCGGTCCACGTCGTCGAACTGATCAACCGCGTCGTCCGGGTCCAGCGCCGGATGCTCCAGGAACGCGGCTACGAGCCCACCCCCGAGGAGGTCGCCGCGCATCTGGACCTGACCGGGGAGCGCGTCAGCGAGGTCCTCCGGCTGGCCCAGGAGCCGGTCTCGCTGCACGCCCCCGTCGGCGAGGAGGAGGACGTCGCCCTCGGCGACCTCATCGAGGACGGCGATGCCGCCTCACCCGTCGAATCCGCCGCTTTCCTGCTGCTGCGCGAGCACCTCGACGCGGTCCTGTCCACCCTCGGCGAGCGGGAGCGCAAGGTCGTCCAGCTCCGCTACGGCCTCGCCGACGGACGCCCCCGCACCCTGGAGGAGATCGGCCGGATCTTCGGCGTCACCCGCGAACGCATACGGCAGATCGAGTCCAAGACGCTGAACAAACTCCGCGACCACGCCTTCGCCGACCAGCTCCGCGGCTACCTGGACTGACCCCGCGACGCACGGGCCGGCACCCGCGCCGGCCTCACGCCTCCCGCTGGAACGCCCCCGGATAGGCCTCGTCCCGCACCGCCATGTACTGCTGGCGCACGGCCCGGCCCACCGGCAGGTCCTCACCCGGCTCGAAGAACTGGCTCGCCGCGGCCGGCCACTGCGGAGGATCGATCCAGGGCGCCCCGCCGCCCGGCCCGGCCTCCGCACCCGGCGCCGGGGCGAGCGTGCCGTGCGCCACCCCCCAGGCCCAGGCCGCCTGCCGCGCCGCACCCAGCGCCGCGTAGTCACCCGGCTGCGGCACCACCACCGGCACCCCGAACAGCCCCGGGGCCGCCGCCTGCACCGCACCCAGATCCGCCGCCGCACCCAGCAGGAACACCCGGCGCACCGTCACCCCGCGCCCCCGCAGCACGTCCAGCGCGTCCGCGAGCCCGCAGAGCATGCCCTCCACGGCCGCCCGCGCCAGATGCTCCGGTTTCATGCTCTCCCGCCGCATGCCGTGCAACGACCCCGCGGTGTGCGGCAGATGCGGCGTCCGTTCACCCTCCAGATACGGCAGCAGCACCATGCCGTACGCGCCCGGCGACGACTTCAGCGCCAGCTCGGACAGCCCTTCCAGGTCCGTGCCCAGCAGCTCTGCCGCACCGCGCAGCACCCGCACCGCGTTGCTGGTGTGCACCACCGGTAGATGCCGCCCGGTCGCGTCCGCGAAGGAGGTGATCGTCCCCGTCGGGTCGGCCAGCGCCTCGTGATGGATCCCGAACACCGACCCCGAGGCGCCCAGCGACACCACGGCGTCGCCCTCCCCGACGCCCAGCCCGAAGGCCGCCGCCATCGTCTCGCCCGTACCGGCCGAGATCAGCAGCCCCTCGGGGGTGAACCCGGCCGTCCCCGACGGGCTCAGCACCTCCGGCAGCCGCACCTGATGGCCCAGCGCCAGCTCCACCAGATCCGGCCGGTAGGTCGCGGTCGCCGTCGACCAGAACCCGGTCGCCGAGGCCCCGCCACGGTCCGTGGTACGCCGGGCGGGACGCCCCAGCAGCTGCCACGCCAGCCAGTCCTGCGGCTGCATGATCTCCGCGATCCGCGCCGCGTGCGCCGGCTCCGTACGCGCCAGCCAGCGCATCTTCGTCACCGGATGGGTCGCCTGCGGCACCGCCCCGACGGCCTGCGCCCAGGCGCTGCGCCCGCCCAGCGAGTCGATCAGATCCGCCGCCGCGCTCTGCGCCCGCTTGTCGTTGCCCACCAGCGCGGGCCGCACGAGGTTGCCCTCGACGTCCAGCGGCACCAGGCCGTGCGGCTGCGCCGAGACACCGATGGCCTGCACCCCTTCGAGCAGCCCGTTGCCGGCCGCCTCGCCCAGGGAAACCAGCCACGCCTGCGGATCGACCTCGGGCCCCTTCTCGACAGGGTGCGGCGCATAGCCCTGCCTGATCACGGCACCCGTGTCCGCATCGCAGACCACGATCCGTGTGCTTTCGGACGAACTGTCCAATCCGGCGACTATCCCCATGGCTTTAGATGATGCCGCATGTGACGGATAAGGAAAGAGCCAGGGTTTTCCCGGCCGGGTACGGCCCGCGGCCGGCCCGGCCGGGCTCCGCCTCCGGCCGGCTCAGGTATTGCTCGTGCCCCAGTCGTCCTGGTCGGAGCCGCGCTGCTCGCGCAGCCCGCGGACCCGGTCGCTGACGGCCTGCGGCATCCGCTCCCCGACCTTGGCCGACACCGTCCCGAAGGCCTTCGATGCCGCGTCCCGCCCGGTCAGCGCCGCAGACTCGGCGGTGTTGCGGACCGCCGGATTCTGGGTGACACGCTGGGCGGCCTTGCGGAGCTGCTCATACCGTTCCCGGCCGGCTCGTGCGCCGAGCACGTACCCGGTGGCCAGACCCGCGATGAACGTGAGCCGGTAGCGCATGGCTCCACCTTTCCCTCTCGTCGGTCCCGTCCGGTGCCGGTACGCACCGGAGTGCCGGGCTGTGCCGCGCGCCTACCCTCCGGGGCCGGAGATCACCCGAGGTGACCTCCGGAGATACCGATTGGCGGAGCACCCCCCTGCTTGCGCTAATGTATGTGTCGCAGCGAGCGCGCGCCGTCCGGTTCCCCCGGACAGCGGCGCATTCGAGGCACACAGAGCAATCCCCTGTAGCTCAATTGGCAGAGCAGCCGGCTGTTAACCGGCAGGTTACTGGTTCGAGTCCAGTCGGGGGAGCTCGGTCCCCTGTAGCTCAATTGGCAGAGCATTCGGCTGTTAACCGGAGGGTTACTGGTTCGAGTCCAGTCGGGGGAGCAGAGAGAATGAGGACCCCGCGAGGGGTCCTTTTTCTTGTGCCATGGAACCGAACCCCCGGCGATCGCGGTCCTCTTGGACGTGCGTGGTCGCCGGACGGCAGCCCTCACGGGCAGCAGATCGTATGAGCGGCTATGCTGCGGCAGACGGCGCGCACAAATGTGCGCGACGCGCCGTGGGGGGCGGTAGCTCAGCCGGTTAGAGCAGCGGACTCATAATCCGTCGGCCGTGGGTTCGAGTCCCACCCGCCCCACTACAACTGAATCGCCGTGACCTGCGGAAAGATCGCCATCAGGCTAGCGCCGGCGAGGCCGTCGCCGCGCCGTCGCCACACCGAGGCCCGCAGGCTCACCCTTATGGCGTCCCTCAAGACCTCTGAGGCGAAGCCCGGAGACCGTTTCCGCGTCGTGGTGTGGCGCGCAGGGGGTTCCCGTACGGGGGACCGGCAGCGCGAACTTTGACGAGCTCAACCCGGCTGAACGCGTCCGCGACTTGGTCAACGGTCACGGACGGCAATGGTCGCCCGGGTGGGTAGAAGAAAAGGGTTCGTTGACCCGGACGAGTACCCCGCGCCGGACGCGGAGAAGTTCCCGGCCCACGCCTACGCCTACGTGAGGCTGTTGTCCGACGGGCCGATATCGGAGATGAGCACGGCACGGCCAGGTCGTCGTTGTGCGCCGAGCCCCTTCAGGGCTGCGGCCTGGGTCACCAACCAGCTGTCTAAGAAACTTGGTTCTTGCCGGGGGTGAGCGGGAAGGACGCCTCGTCGCGGTCCGTGCCGTCGGTGATCCACCATCGGTCCCCGCCGAGGAGTGCCAGTTCTGCGCGGCCGTCGCCGTCCCAGTCGCGGGTGTCGAAGAGCACGCCGTCGCTGGAGCCGTCGTCACCCCGCACGGAGCGCTTGGTGGCGCGCCAGGGCTTCGACCCGAGCCCGTGCGCAGAGCCGCCCCGCAACACCTCTATTCGTGCGTCCCCCGTCTCCTTCTTCTTGGTGAGCTGGACGGCCAGGTCGTCGCAGCCATCGCCGTTGAAGTCTGCGGCGGCGAGCTTGCTGCCGAAGCCCTCCTTGAAGTCGCCGCCTTCCATGGTGACCCACTTCCCCGGCTCCTTCCCGTAGCGGACGCTGACCTGTCCGCGCCGGTCAGGCGTGTCGTTCTCGTCGTCGCTGTCGACGAAGCTCCGGCCGACGGCGACGTCCTGCCGACCGTCGCCGTCGAAGTCGCCGAAGACGACGTTCTCGCCCTCCGGCAGCCGCTCGGGCTCCTTGCTCAGGCCGCCGGTGAACAGCAGGGGCGGATCCCACGGGGAGTCGTAGAGCGCGAGATCGGTGGCGCGGTCGTCGTTCGCGTCCCCGGCGACCAGCACGGGTGTCGCGCCCTTGTGGACCGGGCTGGGGATCTTCACGGTCCGGGTGGGGGCGCCCGAGCGCTTGAACGGGCCCTGGAGGAGGACCAGTTCGCCCTGCTCCTCGCCCGAGTCCTTGAAGACCGCGAGGTCGGTGTGGCCGTCCCCGTCGAAGTCGCCGGCGATCGGCGCGGTGTGGTAGCCGCTGCCGGGCAGCGGGACGCGCCCGTGCGGCCCGTCGGCCCGCGGGCCCTTGGGGCCTCCCCACAGGATCTGGGCTGCGCTGCTGACGACGAGGTCGGCGTGGCCGTCCTCATCCAGGTCGGCGACCGTGGGCCGAAACGGGTCGTCGCCCACCTGGATGTCGTCCGGCACACCGAGGTCGTCCTGGGTGAGGACGGTCGTGCGGTCGTGGTCCGGACCGCGCTCGGAGCCGGGCACGACGACCACGTCGACCTTCAACGACCGGGAGATCTCGTGCACCAGATCGACGAAGCCGTCCCCGTCGAGGTCGGGGGTCGCGGGCGGGTCCTCAGAAGCGGAATCGACCGGTCGGCAGGGACTGCCGGGTACCGGGCGCACGCCGTCGTCGGACGGGAGAGGGACGAGGAACGCCACCACCGCCACCACGACGAGAGAGGCCACCACGGCGTGCCACACGCGCAGGTGGCGGAAGAACGGACCGCCTGCCGTCGGAAAGCGCATCAGCCCACTTCACAGGCGTGGACGCGGGCCGCACAAGGAAGTGGATCATTCTGTTACGGGGGTGATGCACGACGGCCCCGGCCCCTGTTGCGCTTGGCCCACCGGCCGGGGCGGGCAGGGACGGCCGCGTCCGTGGGGGCGCGGCCGTCGTCGCTCTTCGGGCGGGGTCAGCGGGCGGCGGGGAATGCCATCAGCCAGGTGCCGTCGTCCTGTTCGGTGGCGTCGGCGTAGCCGCAGTCGTCGGTCTGTGCGGCGGTGCCCGGGTAGGCCACCTTGATGTCGACCTTCGGGAAGTCCTCGATGAACGCGGCCACCGCCGCCCGGCCGTCCTCGGCGGGCCCCCGCTCGCAGTCGAGCCGGACGGTGCCCTTGATGTTCCCGATCCACTGCCGGAACGCCTGCGGCCGCATCACCTGACCGGGCGTCATCTTGGTGCTGATGCCCCGTGCGATGTCGTCCATGACGGCGGCCACCTCGTCCAGCGGGGCCGCGGCGGCCTTCGGCGCCGGGTACAGATACGAGGTGTGGGGCTGCTGGTCGATCCCGCTGACGGTGCCGGCGAACGACTGGCCGCCCGGACCGGCGACCTTGACGTCGTACGTCCCGGTGGCAGCGGCCACCGGCCTGCCCGGGTGGACCTTGGCCCACAGCTCGTCCGCGCGCTGCGTGGCGTCACCGATGCCGTACATCCCGAACAGGCCCTCACCGGCCGGGATCAGAGCCGCCGAGCCGCCGCCGCGCAACGCGTTGCGGTAGCGGACTTCCAGGGTCAGGGTCGGGAAGTCCCGGCGGAAGTCCTTGAGCACCGACCGGCAGGAGTGGCACGGGCCCATGTCGGAGTACAGGACCACCGTGCCCCTGCGGACCGCGCCGATGCGCGAGGTGTACTGGGCGGTGCTCCGGCAGCCCAGGTGGCTGTAGATCGCGTCGGCGAGGAGGTTCACCGCCTGCCGTTCGGCGTCCGTCCGGTGCTGGATGCCCCTGAGCGCGCCGGTCCAGTCCTTCGGTTCGGCCAGGTCCTTGTAGTAGTTGCCTCCGCGCAGCTCCTGGTGCGAGGCGCTGCGGATCTGTCCTTTGAGGTCCGCGTGTCCGATGAAGGCGATCGCGTACATCAGGGTCGCGTTGTTGATGAATGCGGCGGTGGTCATGCTGCGTTCCCCCACTCCGTCGTGGGATACGGCGCGACCGACCGCCCCACACGGCCGATTCCCCGCCGTACCCCCGCACCCCTACTGTGGCGCGCGACGGTAAACGAACGCTCAACATGTCTGCGGTTCTACACGAAGGTGTAGCGCCACGCCTGGCTGGAGGCGCCGGTGCACGGCATGAGCCCCACCTCACGCCGGTTCCCGTCGGGACGGCCGAGGTCCTCCAGGCACTTGCCGCTCACCAGGTGCCGCAGCATCACCACGTGGTCGTGGATGGTGTCCATGCGCCACTGCTGCGCCATGCTGTTGTTGCAGGTCCACTGCTGGACACCCGCGCCGTCGTACGTGCCGTCACGCGGTTCGACGCACTTGTACGAGCGGCGGGTGTAGAAGGCCGTGCCGCCCACGTCGTTCGAGCCGACGCCGAAGACCTGGTTCTGCCCGTCCTTGCACTTGAACTGCTGCACGACCGCGGCCTCGTCGTAGGACTCGTCGCGCACATCCAGGCACTTCTCCGTCCCCAGGTTCTTGAAGCGGGCGGTCAGCAACGACTGCGTGCCGGCGGGAGCGGCCTGTGCGACGCCGGCCGCACCACCCGTACCCATGAGGCCGACGCACATGAAGGCGCACAACAGGACGACGCTGCGGAAGCGGCGCGTGGACATAGGTGGTCCCCCTGATCGCGAGGCGGAAAGCGAACGACCGCTGATGCGCCGCCATCAGACCGGAGGCTGCGCCCACTCCGTGATACGGGAATCGGACATTCCCCGTGGAACGCGACAGCCCGCCCGTCGGCCGTCAGATGACCGGGGGCCGGCCCCGTCTCGTCATGCGCCACACGGTGCACCAGCGCAGGGGGCGGCGGCGTCCGCAGGGGGTGCGTACCCCCTCGGCGAAACCGGCTGCCCAGGCGCGCAGGCCCGCGGCCGAGGGGCTGCGGACGGCCGTCAGGAGTGCCCATACGCCGAGGTAGACGGGGACCAGGACCGCGGGGAGGTGGCGTTTGGCCAGCCAGACGCGGTTGCGGGCGACCATCCGGTGGTAGACGGCGTGCCGGGTGGGGGAGGTGAAGGGGTGCTGGAGGACGAGTTCGGGGGCGTAGCGGATGTCCCAGCCGTCGTCCAGGGCCCGCCAGGCGAGGTCGGTTTCCTCGTGGGCGTAGAAGAACTCCTCGGGCCAGCCGCCGATTCTGTCCAGCATGGGGACCGACAGGGAGTGCCCGCCGCCGAGGAAGGTGGTGACCAGTCCCCCGCGCGCCGGGTCGCCGACCCGCAGGCGGGGGACGTGCCGGCGCTGGGTGCGGCCCCGTTCGTCGGCGATGCGGAAGCTCACGATCCCCAACCTCGGCTCGCGGGCGTGCAGTTCGGCCAGCCGGCTGAAGACGTCGTTGCTGATCAGCAGGCCGTCGTCGTCCAGGTCGACCACCAGGTCGAGGTCCCCGAGCTTGCGCAGCTCGTCCAGGGCGACGTTGCGGCCGCCGGAGACGCCGAGGTTGTCGGTCAGCTCGACGCCCAGCGCGCCGTGCGGCAGCGGGGGGAGCGGCGAGCCGTTTCCGATGACCACGACATGCGCCGGCGGAAGGTCCTGCTTGGCGACCGAATCCAGCAGGGCCTGCAGCTCGGCGGGGCGGTTCCCCATGGTCAAGATGGCGACGCCTACGCGCAGATGACGCACAGAAGAATGCTCCGTTCTTGGCGGTCCTCTCGGGATGCTAGCCGCCGGAAGAGGCCCTCGCGTGCCACGGCACCCCTGCGGCGACATCCCGGCCGGGCGGCTCCGGCGGGGCGGCCGCACCGGTGGCCGGGCGCGCGGTCGCGGCGCACCATGGAAGGACCGGATGGAAGGGCCAGGGGGCAGATACGGAGGACCAGGGGGGTGGCAGGAGGAAGCCCTCATGATGGAAGTCAAAACAATCGACAAGCCGGATGAACGGCGCGACTTTCCCCGGGGTCACCTCGAAGCCCTGCACCTCACCGGACTGGACTTCGCCGTGGCCACCTTCGAGCCCGGTTGGCGCTGGTCGGAGTCGGTGGGCCCGATCGCCGGGACCGACAGCTGCGAGATCCACCACAACTGCTTCATGGTGCAGGGCCGGATGCGGATCCGGATGAACGACGGCGCGGAGTCCGAAATGGGCCCCGGCGACGTGTTCGTCTGCTCGCCCGGTCATGACGCCTGGGTGGTGGGGGACGAGCAGGTCGTCGTGTACGACTTCGCGGGCGCCATGGCGACCGGGTACGCGAAGGCGAAGGGATAGCCGGCCGCGCCCTGTGGGGCGTGGGAGCTGAAGGGGGACATGCGTGGCCGGGGCGTGGTGGCGAGGGGGTGGGCGCCGGGCTCCGGCCGCGCCGTATCCCGCTCCGATGCGCCCCGGCCGCTGCGGAAGGGGCGTCGTGGGCGCCGTCGGCCCGGGCGAGAGGGCGGCGCGTGGGCGTGGCGAGCCCCACGTCGATCGGGATGTCTAGGAACGTGATCGGTGGGCAGGGGTGCGGGACGGTCCGGCGTGCGGAATACGTCACGGGTTGTTCCCGTTACCGCAGCCGGAGACCGACTGACAATCGTCGACAGACCGGAAGCAGGGACATACGCATGAGCACCATCGAGCTCACCAAGGACAACTTCGACGAGATCGTCTCCGGCAACGATTTCGTCCTGATCGACTTCTGGGCCGAGTGGTGCGGGCCGTGCAAGCAGTTCGGCCCGGTGTTCGAGAAGTCGTCGGAGACGCACGAGGACCTCGTCTTCGCCAAGGTCGACACGGAGGCGCAGCCCGAGCTGGCACAGGCCCTCCAGATCCAGTCGATCCCGACCGTGATGATCGTCCGGGAGAACATCGCCGTCTTCGCCCAGCCGGGCGCGCTGCCCGCGGAGGCCCTGGAGGACGTCATCGGCCAGGCCCGCGCGCTGGACATGGACGAGGTCCGGGCGTCGGTCAGCGATGCCCAGCAGGCCGAGCAGGCGCAGGGCGAACAGGGCCAGCAGGCGCAGAGCTCGTGAGCGACCTTCTTCTGGTCCGGCACGGCGAGACCGAGTGGAGCAGGGACGGCCGGCACACCAGCTGGACCGACCTGCCGCTGACCGTGGACGGCGAGGAGCAGGCCCGCGCACTGCGGCCGCTGCTGTCGGGCCGGAAGATCGGGCCGGTGTACGCCAGCCCGATGCGGCGGGCGCTGCGCACCGCCGAGCTGGCGGGCCTGGCCCGTCCGCAGATCGACGCCGACCTGCGGGAATGGGACTACGGCGGCTACGAGGGCGTCACCACCGCCGAGATCCACCGCGGCCGGCCCGGCTGGTATCTGTTCTCCGACGGTGTCGCCGAGGGCCCCGAGGCGCACCCGGGGGAGTCGCCCGAGCAGGTGGGGGCGCGCGCCGACCGGGTGCTGGCGCGGATCGCGCCACAGCTCGCGGCGGACGAGGGCGATGTGGCGCTGGTGGCGCATGCGCACTTCCTGCGGGTGCTGGCCGCCCGCCGCCTCGGCCTGCCCGCCGCCGCCGGCGGACTCTTCACCTTCGAGACCGGGGCGGTATGCGTCCTGGGCACCGAGCACGACCGCCCCGCGGTGGTGGCCTGGAACGCCCGGAGTCTGTGAGCGCCGGGACGCGCTGCGGGGCCGGTCCGCTCGGACCCCTCAGCAGCCCTTCCCGGCGTTGAGCCGGGCGGCCTGGCGGGTCAGATAGTCGCGTTCGGCGAGGTTGGGGGCCTTGCGGGCGGCCTCGGTGTAGAGCCGTGCGGCCGTCACCGGGTCGCCGTCACGTTCGTGGAGGTAGGCCGCCACCGCCGTGTGGCGGGGCAGCGAGTCGTGCAGGGACGCGAGCGCCGCCAGGCCGGCGCGCGGCCCGTCGGCCTCGCCGACCGCCACGGCGCGGTTGAGCCGGACGACCGGGTTGTCGGTCAGGCGCACCAGCTCGTCGTACCACTCGACGATCTGCACCCAGTCGGTCTCCGCGGCGGTGGGCGCGTCGGCGTGCAGGGCCGCGACGGCGGCCTGGGCCTGGAACTCGCCCAGCCGGTCCCGGGCGAGGGCCGCCCGCAAGATCGCGACGCCCTCGGCGATCGACCGGGTGTCCCACCGGCCGCGGTCCTGCGCGGCGAGCGGTACGAGGCTGCCGTCGGGCGCGGTGCGGCTGTCGCGCCGCGCGTGGTGGAGCAGCATGAGGGCGAGCAGCCCCGCCACCTCGGGGTGGTCGACCGCGGCCGCGAGCTGCCGGGTGAGCCGGATGGCCTCGGCGGCCAGGTCGACGTCGCCGGAGTAGCCCTCGTTGAAGACCAGGTAGAGGACGCGCAGCACGGTGGCGACGTCGCCGGGCCGGTCGAACCGGACGCCGGACACGGTGCGTTTGGCGCGGCTGATGCGCTGCGCCATGGTCGCCTCGGGCACCAGGTAGGCCCGGGCGATCTGGCGGGTGGTCAGCCCGCCGACGGCGCGCAGCGTGAGCGCCACCGCGGACGACGGTGTCAGCGACGGGTGGGCGCACAGGAAGTAGAGCTGGAGGGTGTCGTCCACCCCGGACGCGGGTCCGGGCGCCGGCTCCTCGTCGACGAGCTCCTCACGCCGGCGGCGGGCGCCGTCCGAGCGGGCCTGGTCGAGGAACCGGCGCCAGGCCACGGTGACCAGCCAGCCCTTCGGGTCCCGTAGGGGTTCTCCCGGGCCCGAACGCGGCGGAGAGCCCGGGGAAGGGCCGGTCGGCCAGACGCGGACCGCCTCGACCAGCGCGTCCTGCACGGCGTCCTCGGCCGCCGCGAAGTCGGCTCCGCGGCGGACGAGGACGGCGAGCACGCCGGGCGTGAGGCTCCGGAGCAGGGCCTCGTCCATCGGTGCGGTCACTCCGTGATGGTGGGCGGCGCGGTCAGGAACGGGCGCACCTCGAGCCACTCGTGGATCGGCTTCCCACCCGCCCCGGGGGCGGCCGACAGCTCACCGGCCAGTTCGACGGCGCGCTCGTGGGTGTCGACGTCGATCACCATCCAGCCGGCGATGAGGTCCTTGGTCTCCGCGAAGGGACCGTCGGTGACCGGCGGGCGTCCCTCGCCGTCGTACCGCACCCACGACCCCTCGGGGGCGAGCGCCTGGCCGTCGACGAACTCGCCGGTCTTTTCGAGCCGGGCCGCGAAGTCGTTCATGTACTGCACGTGCGCCGAGATCTCCTCCGGCGTCCAGCGGTCCATGGGGACGTCGTTGACCGCGGCCGGTGCGCCTCGGTAGTGCTTGAGCAGCAGGTACTTGGCCATCGTGCTTCTCCTCGGTGCCGGTACGACCCATTGTGGTCGCGTTCACCCCGGGGACGGAGCCGGACTCGGGTTCTCGACATCGCGGGCCGAAGCTTTTTCGGGCCGTGTGGAGGGCGGGCCACCGCCGCGCCCCGAGCGGGACGTGAAGACACCCCCTACTAGGGGGCCATCGGGTCGAGGTGGAGGGGCTGTACCTTGCCCTCGATCATGGCTCCCAGGCCCATGACGGCGCAGATGTCGGGGCGGTCCGCGGTGTGCACCGGCATGGTCGTGGCCTGGTGGATCATCGGCTCCAGACCGGGGATCAGCGCGCTGCCGCCGGCGAGCACGACGCCGCGTTCCCCGAGGTCGGCCACCAGGTCCGGCGGGCAGCGCCGCAGGACGGCCCCGATGGCGTCGAGGATCGTGGTCAGCGGGGTGGTGATGGCGTCCCGTACCCGCTCGGTGTCGACGTGCACGGAGCGCGCCATGCCGCTGATCAGGTCCCGGCCGTGCACCTCGGTGGAGCCGGGGGTGAGCCCGTCGCCCCCGGAGAGGACCATCTGCAGCGGGCGGACGGCCTGCCCCGCCAGCATCAGCTCGTGGTGCAGCCGCAGGTGCTGGATGACCGCGTGGTCGATGGCGTTGCCCCCCACCGGCACCGTCTCGGCGGCCACGATCGAACCGAGGGAGAGCACCGCGACCTGCGTGGTTCCCGCGCCGCAGACCATGATCATGGTGGCCTCGGGCTGCTCCACCGGCAGCCCCGTGCCCACCGCGGCCGCCACCAGCGTGTCGACCATCTCCACCCGCCGCGCGCCCAGCCCCGTCAGCGTCTCCACGGCGGCCCGCTGCGCCAATGGCTCGCTGCCGTGCGGCAGGCAGATCGCGGCCCGCGTCGAGGGACGCCGCCGCCAGGTCTTGCGCAGCTTGTCGCCGACGAGGGTGCGCAGCAGCCGCTGGGCCATGTCGATGTCGACGATGGTGCCGTTCGAGACCGGGCGCACCACCCGGATGTAGTCGGGGGTGCGGCCGTCCATCACCTCGGCCTGCGCCCCCACGGCCAGCAGCGCCCCGGTGCGGGTGTTGATCGCCGCCACGGTGGGTTCGTCCACGACCAGCCCCTGGTGCTTCACATACACCCTGGTCCGGGCGGCGCCGATGTCGATGGCGGCCGAGCAGCGGCGCAATTGGGCGAGGCTGATGTTCATGGGTGATTCCTCCCCGATGGGCCGGTGTGGGCGGAGCGCGCGGGCGGCCCGTTCGCCAGGAGCCGCTGTGCGCCATCCTCCGGGCGTGCGCGGCCGGCCGCCTGTCGGGAGGTCCGCTCGGGGGACGGGTACGGGGCGGTTGCGGCAGCGGAGTGAGGCGGCGCGGCGCGCGGCTCCGGCGGGCCCTCAGCCGGTCAGCCGCTGGTACAGACCCCAGGTGAATTCGGGGACGATCTCCTGCGGGATGCCGTCGGGTCCGGGCGCGGTACAGGCCAGGCGCCAGCGGGTGGGGGCGCTGCCTTCCCTCGGGCGGGCCGGGGCGAAGGCACGGGCGACCTCGTCGACCGTGCAGGACCAGGGCCGCAGATCCGCGGTCGTGTGCAGGTCAGGGGCGGTGGCGCCGGGCGCGCGGACCAGCCAGGCGTTCCAGACGGCGCCCTGGCCGCCGGTGAGGACCTCGAACCGCAGATCGGGCCAGAGCGGGACGGGCCAGGTCAGGGCCTCGCAGCTCAGATCGCCGATCCGGCGGGGCGCGACGGTCTCGGGGGTGCCGAGCAGCGCACGATAAGGCCGGATGCCGCCGGCCGCCCGTGGGGCGTGCATTCGCGCCTGCCAGCGGCGGTTGGCCTCGCGCAGGTCGGCGCGGGAGACCTCCAGGGTGCGCAGCGCGTCCTCGACCAGGTCCGGGTGGTGGTCGGCCATCCGGCGCAGCAGAACCAGCTGGAAGGCGACCGGGCCCGGCGGACCGGCGGCGCCCCGACCGGGAGCCGGGTCGTTGTCGGGGGTACGGGAGGGACTCATGAGGGACATGGTGGGGGACGGCGGGCGCCGGCGGCCTTCGGAAGTGCCCCGCCGGTCGCCCTCAACGCGCCCCGCCGGTATCCCGTCCCTGCCGTTCGATCAGCGTCGCCGTGCCGTCCAGGAGGCGCGCCGGCCCGAACTCGAAGAGCCCCATGGAGGCGGCGCTGTGGAACCTGCTGCCGACCCTCGCGGTGGGCGGGATGGCCCCGGCGGCCGTGACGCTCGCCCGGCGGATCGACCGGGCCCACGTCATCGCCCTGGGGTTCGCCGTCGCGGCCGTCGGCTTCGTCTGGCTGTCCTGGCTGGAGCCGGGCTCGGCGCTGTGGTTCGTGCTGCTCGGCGCGTCGGTCTACGCCTCGGGCCTGGTGATGGTGATGTCGCTCGGCAACGAAATGGCCATCGGCCTCGCACCGCCCGAGCGGGCCGGCTCCGCCTCGGCCGTATTGGAGTCCGGAACCGAACTGGGCGGCGCGCTCGGCATGGCCCTCCTGGGCAGCATCGGCAACGCCGTCTACCGGGGCGGCATCGGCGACGCACTGCCCGCCGGTCTTTCCCCGGCGGCATCCGGCGCGGCACGGGAGACGCCGGCCGGTGCCCTCGCGGTGGCCGCCGGTGCCCTCCGGTGGCCGCCGAACTCCCGGGCCCGGGCGGGCGATGCGCTGCTGAACGCCGCCCGGACGGCGTTCACCGACGGGCTGCGGGCTGCGGGCTGCGGTGCTGGTCGCCGCCGGCGTGATGGTCTGCGCCGTGGTGCCGGCGCTGACCCTGCTGCGGGGGCTCGGGGCGGCCGGAGTTGAGGGTGCGGCGGAGGGGGACTCGGAGGGAGCGGCGCCGAGGCCTGACGGGCGCCGCCCGCAGGCCCACGCCCCCGCTCACTCACTCCGGCACGAAGCCGAGCATCCGCTGGAGCAGCTCCCTGAGCAGCGTCCGCTCGGTGACCGTCAGCCGGCCGAGGGGCTCACGCGCGAAGCTCAGTGACGTACGCAGCGCCTCGGCCGTGCGCATGCCCTCGTCGGTCGGGGCGGCGAGCTTGACACGGCGGTCGGCCGGATCGGGACGCCGCTCGACCAGGCCACGGGACTCCAGGCGGTCCACGATGCCGGTGATGTTCGACGGCTCGCACTTCAGGGACTGGGCGATCTTGCGCATGGGCAGCGGCTCGAGGGAGAGCAGCCGGAGCACCCGGGCCTGCGCGCCGGTGAGGGAGTGCTCGGCCGCGGCGTGCTCGTACTCCTCGTAGTAACGGGCGACGACGGTGCCGATGAGATCGACGACCTCGACGGTCAAGGAGTCTGCACACGGTGTCATGCACACCAGGATACCCAATTGCTTGACAACATGAAATATCGAGGAGCATGATTGTTTCATCACCTGAAGCATTTGGAGGATCGAGCTATGTCCGCACTGCCCACGACCGGTCGCGAATGGCACCTCGTCGCCCGCCCGCACGGCTGGCCCACCCCTGAGGACTTCGCGCTGCGGGAGGCCGCGGTGCCCGAGGTCGGCGAGGGCCAGATCCTGGTCCGTACGAAGCACTTCTCCGTCGACCCGTACATGCGCGGCCGGATGAACGACGTGAAGTCCTACGTCCCGCCCTTCCAGCTCGACCAGCCGATGGAAGGCGGCGCGGTCGGCGAGGTCATCGCCTCGCGCGCTGACTCCGTCGCCGTCGGCGACCATGTGCTGCACAGCTTCGGCTGGCGCGAGTACGCGGTCGTGGACGCCAAGCGCGCCGCCAAGGTGGACCCGTCGCTGGCCCCGCTCACCGCCTACCTCGGCGTGCTCGGCATGCCGGGCCTGACCGCTTACGCGGGGCTGCTGGAGGTCGCCTCCTTCAAGGAGGGCGACGCCGTCTTCGTGTCCGGCGCGGCCGGCGCGGTGGGCAGCGAGGTCGGCCAGATCGCCAAGCTCAAGGGCGCCTCCCGGGTCATCGGCTCGGCCGGCTCCGACGAGAAGGTCAAGCTCCTGGTCGAGGAGTACGGCTTCGACGCCGCCTTCAACTACAAGAACGGCGATGTCAGCGAGCAGCTCAAGGCGGCCGCGCCCGACGGCATCGACGTCTACTTCGACAATGTCGGCGGCGACCACCTCGAGGCGGCCATCAGCTCCCTCAACGTCCATGGCCGTGCCGCCATCTGCGGCATGATCTCGATGTACAACTCCACCGAGCCGACCCCGGCGCCGCGCAACCTCGCCATGGTGATCGGCAAGCGGCTGCGCCTCCAGGGCCTCCTGGTCAGCGATCACGCCGCACTGCAGTCGCAGTTCGTCGAGGAGGTCTCCGCCTGGATCCGCTCCGGCGAGCTGAAGTACGGCGAGACCAAGGTCTCCGGCATCGAGAACGGCGCCGAGGCCTTCCTCGGCCTCCTGCGCGGCGAGAACACCGGAAAGATGATCGTGAGCCTCGAGGACTGACGGGCACGTCGCACGGCGAGATCCCGGCCGGGGCTGCTTCCGGCGGTGGCTGACGGCGGCGGTTCCGGCCGGGGCCGGCGGGGGCTTCGGACGAGAAAGTGTGTGGCTCTCCCACTACCCCCGTACCCCGGCCCGTTAGGCTCGGCGGCACGCCGTCGTGATCCGTGGGCGCGAGTCGCGGCGAACCACAGGAGGATTCGGTATGTCCATCCAGTCCGTCGATGTCGTCTACACCGCCGTCGCCACCGCTGAGAACGGCCGTGACGGCCGCGTCGCCAGCGACGACGGCAAGCTCGACGTGATCGTCAACCCGCCCAAGGAGCAGGGCGGAAGCGGCGCCGGCACCAACCCGGAGCAGCTCTTCGCGGCCGGCTACAGCGCCTGCTTCCAGGGCGCGCTCAGCGTCGTCGCCCGCCGGGAGAACGTCGATATCTCCGGCTCCCGGGTCACCGCCGAGGTCGGTATCGGCAAGACGCCCGACGGCGGCTTCGGCCTCGCGGTCGAGATCTCCGCCAAGATCCCGAACGTCGACGCGGCCACCGCCCAGGACCTCGTGGAGAAGGCGCACCAGGTGTGCCCGTACTCCCGTGCCACCCGGGGCAACATCGAGGTCAAGCTGACCGTCGCCTGATACGTGGCGCCAGAGGCCTGACACCTGGCGCCAGACGCCTGGAGTCGTCGGCGCTGTCGCACCAGGGCCGCATCCCACTACGGGGTGCGGCCCTGTGCGTTGGGGGTGTGGCCGGCTGTGATGCGTCCTGGTTCGGGGTGCGACCTGGGGGCGGGGCTCTCGTGCGTGGGGGGCGGTGCCCGGTGTTGTTATGTGGCCCCGTTCCAAAGCACCTTGGCTCAGGCGGTCGGTGCCTCGGGCTGGTGCTTCGGGGGGCGGCCCACACGCCGAGCCCGTCCCACGGTCCCACCGAGGTGTGCCCGGGCACGCGCGCCCGATTCCCGTCAGCGTGGCGTCAACTCGCGCTATTCTGGCGGCGCTTCACCACGTTCCTCCCCACAGCTCCACCGGCGCTCGGCCGGTGGGGGCCCTGGTCTCCGGGGCCTGTCCGGAGGAGCGAGGAGGAGTGATGGACGATCAGGACACGGAGCAGGAGAGCGACCGGTGGGCGCCGTCTGACAGATGGCAAGTGATCATCGGGGCGCTGGGCCTGGGTGTGGCGATCGTCGCGTGTGTGGGGCAGTTCATCCGCTGAGCCGGGTTGCCCCAGAGGGTCCGGACACGGCCGGTGCCCGCCGTCGAGGTGGGGAGGTCAACGGGGGAGTGCCCGGGCTCGACAGGTCTTCGGCGGCAGCCCCGGATTGTTCCGGCTCGGCGGTGGGAGTGATGCGGCTGATCTCCGAGTGATGTGTTCAACCGCCGTCGGACGTACTCGGCTGCCGAGTGGCGTGCCCAGTCGGTGCGTGGTGAGCCCGACGGCCACCTGATCTACCCGATCGCCGCGTGACGTGCCCAAGCCACCGCTGATGTCCCCGATCGCCGCCGAATGTGTCCAACCAGCGCCATGGTGTGCCCAATCGGCGAAGTGATGAGCTCGGCGATTGCTCGTTGCGCCCGGTCAATGATCGAACTGATTCCGTCTGATCCGTCAGCCCACCGCGAGGTGCCCGACACGGGCAACCTTGACGTATGGGCACCCTCGATGTGTGTGCCCCCTCGACGTACGAGCCCCTTCGACGTACGAGCCCCTTCGACGTACGGGCAACGGCCACCCTCGGCGGGCGGCCACCCTCGGTACGCGCCCGCAGCCCCCGACCCGCAGCCCCCAGCACACAGTCACCCCCACACACCCCCCCCATGTGACGCAGGCAACAACGACCCCGTCTTGACGTGCCCACCGTGTAATCGATTTCGTAGGCCCTCGCACCTCCCTGAGAAATCGATTACACCTCGATCTTGCGCAGCCGGTCCGGTGGGGCCGCTGGGTGATCGGACGGACAGAACGGCAACGGCGCCATGGCGAACATCAAGGATGTGGCGGAGCGGGCAGGAGTGTCCGTCGCCACGGTCTCCCGGGTCCTCAACGGGCGCAGCCCGGTTGCCGAGACCCGTGAGCGGGTGCTCGCCGCGGTGCAGGAGCTGGGCTACCGGCCCAACAACGTCGCCCGCGCGCTGCGCACCGCACGGACCGGCGCGCTCGGCCTGATCATCAGCGATCTGACCAACCCGTTCTTCACCGAACTCGCCGACGCCGTCGAGGACGAGGCCCGTAGCCTCGGCTACAGCCTGGTCATCGGCAACGCCGGCGAGCGCCCCGCGCAGCAGGACGACTACATCCGTACCCTGCTCGACCGCCGGATCGACGGCCTGCTGGTCAGCTCGGCCGGCACCGGCTCGACGATGCTCCGCGAGGTCGTCGCCTCCGGCACCCCGCTGGTCCTGCTGGACCGCACCGTGCCCGGCATCGACGCCCCCTGCGTACGCGCCGACGGCCGCGCCGCGCTCACCGAACTCGCCGGCCGTCTCGCCGCCCTCGGCCGTCGCCGGCCCGCGATCATCGTCGCCCCGGCCGGCACCCCGACCGGTGAGGAGCGGCTCGCACTTTTCCGTGCGGCGCTGGCCGCACACGGCCTCGCGCTGCCCGACGAGCGGGTGGGCAGCACCCCGGACCTCCAGCACACCGGCGGCCGGCGGGTGATGAGCGCGTTCCTCGACCTCGCCGAGCCGCCGGACGCGGTGCTGGCCACCGACAACCTGATGGCGCTGGGCGCGATGGACGAACTGCGCGCGCGCGGGCTGCGGGTCCCGGACGATGTGGCGCTGGTGGTCTACGACGACGTGCCGTGGTTCACCCACACCGATCCGCCGCTGACCGCCATCGCCCAGCCCACCCGCGAACTGGGCCGGGCCGCCGTGCACACCCTGCTCGCCCGGATCGAGGGCCGGCCCGCCGACTCGGTACTGCTGCCCGCCCACCTGGTCCCCCGTCGCTCCTGCGGCGAACCCCCGACCCCCTGAGCCCGCCGGGGACGGTGCACCGTCGGCCCCGCGATCCCCCACACCCGAAGCCACCCCCCCCAGTAACCACCCCCCGAACAACCACCCGAAGAAGAGAGGTGCAGCGCATGACCGGCGTCAAGGACGACGTACCGGGCGGCCGCCCACTGCTGCGTGTGGAGGGGGTGACGAAGTCGTTCCCGGGCGTGCGCGCGCTGGACGGCGTGGATCTGACCCTGCACGCCGGTGAGGTGCACGTCCTGCTCGGCGAGAACGGTGCGGGCAAGAGCACCCTGATCAAGATGCTCTCCGGCGCCCACCGCCCCGACGGGGGCCGACTCCTCGCGGACGGCGGCCAGGACGGCACGCACGAGGGCCTGCACGAGGTGCACATCCGCTCCGCGCAGGACGCCGAACGGCTCGGCATCGCCACCATCTACCAGGAGTTCAACCTCGTCCCGGGGCTGACGGTCGCCGAGAACATCTTCCTGGGCCGGCAGCCGCGCAACCGGCTCGGGCTGGTCGACAAGAAGGCGATGCGGACGCGCGCCGCCGCACTGCTGCGCCGCGTGCGGCTGGAGGTGTCCCCGGACACCCCGGTCGGCGAACTGGGCATCGCCCGCCTCCAGATGGTGGAGATAGCCAAGGCGCTCAGCCTGGACGCCCGCGTCCTGATCATGGACGAGCCGACCGCGGTGCTGACCTCCGAGGAGGTCGAGACCCTCTTCGAGATCGTCCGTGAGCTGCGTGACGGCGGTGTCGGCATCATCTTCATCACCCACCACCTCGACGAGATCGGCGTCCTCGGCGACCGGGTCACCGTCCTGCGCGACGGCCGCTCGGTGCGGGAGGTGCCGGCCGCCACCGACGAGGACGAGCTGATCCGGCTCATGGTGGGCCGCGACATCGCCGAGCAGTACCCGCGGCAGCGCCCGGACGCGCCCGGCGCGCCGGTGCTGCGGGTCCGCGGGCTGACCCGGCGCGGCTCCGCGGCCGGACCGGTCTTCGAGGGCATCGACTTCGAGGTGCGGGCCGGTGAGGTCGTGGGCCTGGCCGGGCTGGTCGGCGCGGGCCGTACCGAGGTCGTGCGGGCCATCTTCGGGGTGGACCGCTATGACGCCGGCACGGTCGAGATCGACGGCAAGGAGCTGGCCCGCGGCGATGTACGCGCCGCGATGCGCGCCGGGCTGGGCCTCGTACCGGAGGACCGCAAGGGCCAGGGCCTGGTCCTCGACGCGTCCCTGCAGGACAACCTCACCCTCGCCCGGCTCGACCGCGACACCCGCGGCGGGCTGGTCGACCGGGGCACCCAGCGGCGCGAAGCGGCCTCCGTGGCCGCGCAGTTGAAGGTCCGGATGAGCGGTCTGGGGCAGAGCGCCCGCACCCTGTCCGGCGGCAACCAGCAGAAGATCGTCATCGGCAAATGGCTGCTGACGGACACCCGGCTGCTGATCCTCGACGAGCCGACCCGCGGCATCGACGTCGGCGCCAAGGTCGAGATCTACCAGCTCATCAACGAACTGACGGCGTCCGGCCGGGCGGTGCTGATGATCTCCAGCGATCTGCCCGAGGTGCTCGGAATGAGCGACCGGGTGCTGGTGATGTCGCAGGGCCGGCTCGCCGGTGAGCTGCCGGCCGAAGCGGCCACCCAGGACGCGGTGATGGAGCTGGCGCTCCAGGTGCCCGCCCCCGACCCCAAGAGCACGAAGCAGCACGACGAGAGCGCGATGGAGGGCTCCGATGTCCACTGAGGTGAAGACAGGAGCCGCCGCCGAGGCGGTGGGACGGGCACCGGGCCACGACGGGCCGGCGCCGTGGCTGAGCCGGGCGGTCCTCAAAAACGGCCCGCTGGGCGGTCTGATCGCCCTGGTCGTGGTGATGGCCGTGCTGTCCAGGGACTTCCTCAACGGCCAGAACCTGCTCAATGTCGGCGTCCAGGCGTCCGTCACCGCGATCCTCGCCTTCGGCGTCACCTTCGTGATCGTCTCGGCGGGCATCGATCTGTCGGTCGGCTCGGTCGCCGCGCTCTCCGCCACGGTGGTGGCCTGGGCGGCGACCGGTGAGGGCCTGCCGGTGTGGCTGGCGGTGCTGCTGGGTCTGGCGGTCGGCGCGGGCTCCGGTCTGATCTCCGGTGCGCTGGTCGCCTACGGCAAACTGCCCGCCTTCATCGCCACGTTGGCGATGCTCTCGGTCGGGCGGGGCCTGGCCCTGGTCATCTCCGGCGGTTCGCCGATCGCCTTCCCCGGCTCGGTCGGCGCGCTCGGTGACACCCTCGGCGGCTGGCTGCCGGTACCGGTCCTCGTCATGATCGCGATGGGGCTGATCGCCGCGCTGATCCTGGCCCGTACGTATTCCGGCCGCGCGATGTTCGCGATCGGCGGCAACGAGGAGGCGGCCCGGCTCTCCGGCATCCACGTCAAGCGCCGCAAGCTCGTGATCTACGCGCTGTCCGGCCTGTTCGCCGCGGTCGCCGGCATCGTGCTCGCGGCCCGGCTCACCTCCGCCCAGCCGCAGGCCGCCACCGGCTACGAGCTGGACGCCATCGCCGCGGTCGTCATCGGCGGGGCCAGCCTCTCCGGCGGCTCCGGCAAGGCCTCCGGCACCCTCATCGGCGCCCTGATCCTCGCCGTCCTGCGCAACGGCCTCAATCTGCTGAGCGTCTCGGCGTTCTGGCAGCAGGTGGCGACCGGACTGGTCATCGCGCTCGCGGTGCTCCTGGACACGCTGCGCCGCCGGAGCGCGCGATGACGGCGCGGACGACATCCCGCACGGTGTCCGGAACCTCGCCGGCCGGGGCCCGGAGGGGATCGCGGAAGCCGGCGCGGAGGACGGTGGCGCTGGTGGCGGCGCTGGCCGCGACCACGGCCCTGGCGCTGACCGGCTGCGACCGTGGCGGCAACACCGACCTGGGGCTCGCGCTGTCCACGATGAACAACCCGTTCTTCGTCGGCATCAAGAAGGGCGCACAGGCCGAGGCGGACGCCCGTGGTCTGCACATCAACATCACCGACGCCCAGAACGACCCCACCCAGCAGATCAACCAGATGGAGACGTTCACCAGCCAGAACGTCAAGGCGGCCATCATCAACCCGGTCGACTCCGACGCCGCCGTCCCGGCCGTCGGCGTCGCCAACCGCGCGAAGGTGCCGGTGATCTCGATCGACCGCGGCGTCAACGGCGGCACGGTCGGCTCGACCATCGCCTCCGACAACGTCGCGGGCGGCCGGCTGGCCGCGAAGACGCTGGCCGACTCGCTCGGCGGCAAGGGCAAGGTGGCCTTCCTGGAGGGCCAGGCCGGTACGTCCGCCGCCCGGGAGCGCAGCCAGGGCTTCGAGGAAGGCATCAAGAAGTACCGCGGCATCCAGGTCGTGGCCCGTCAGCCGGCGGACTTCGACCGCACCAAGGGCATGGACGTGATGTCCAACATGCTGCAGGCGCACCACGACATCGACGGGGTGTTCGCCGCCAACGACGAGATGGCGCTCGGCGCGTCCAAGGCGCTGGGCGGCCGCTCCGGCAAGGACGTGAAGGTGGTGGCGTTCGACGGCACCCCGGACGGCGTCAAGGCGGTCGGCAAGGGCACGCTGACCGCGACCGTCGCCCAGCAGCCCGAACTCCTCGGCAAACAGGCCGTGGACTGGGCGCTCAAGGCGGCCCGCGGTGAGAAGCTGCCGCAGTCGGTCCGGGTGCCGGTGGTGCTGGTGACGGGCAAGAACGCCGCGCGGTTCGGCGGCTGAGCCCCCGGCCCGGCGGCGGGTCACGGCGGCGGAGCAGAACCGGGGAAGTGCACAGGAAGTGGGAGAGCGCGGAGACGTGGGAGAGCGGAGAGAAGTGGGAGAGCGGTGCATGTATGACGTCCTGGTGGTCGGTTCGGCCAACGCGGATCTGACGGTGCGGGTCGACCGGCGGCCCGGTGCGGGCGAGACCGTGAGCGGCACGGACCTGGTCGAGTCGGCCGGCGGGAAGGGCGCCAACCAGGCGGCCGCCGCGGCCCGGATCGGCGGGCGCACCGCACTGCTGGCGCGGGTCGGCGGCGATGCCTTCGGCGAGATGCTGCTGTCCGCGCAGCGCGCGGCGGGCACCGATGTCGGCCCGGTCATCGTGGACGACGCGGCCCGCAGCGGCACCGCGATGATCATCGTCGACCCGGACGGCGACAACAGCATCGTGGTCTCGCCAGGCGCCAACGCCGCCCTCTCCCCGCAGGACGTGGCCGCCGCGCAGGACACCATCGCCGCCGCCTCGGTGGTCTCCCTCCAGCTGGAGATCCCCATGGAGTCGGTACGGGCCGCCGCCGCGGCCGCCGAGCGGGCCGGCACCCGCGTCGTCCTCAACCCCTCCCCGGCCCCCGAAGCGGCCCTGGCCCCCGAACTCCTGGCGGTGGCCGACCCGTTGGTGGTCAACGAGCACGAGGCGCGGCAGCTGTCCGGGCGCGCCGACGGCAGCCCCGCCGAGTGGGCGCGGGCGCTGCGCGAACAGGGCGCCCGCTCCGTCGTGGTCACCCTCGGCGGCGACGGCGCGCTGGTCCTGGACGCCTCGGGCAGCGAGGACATCCCGGGCGTGCGGGTCAAGGCGGTGGACACCACCGGCGCCGGTGACGCCTTCACCGGCGCCCTCGCCACCCGCCTGGCGCGCGGCGACGCCCTGCCCGAGGCGGCGCGCTTCGCCGTACGGGTCGGTGCCGCCGCGGTCACCAAGCCGGGCGCCCAGCCCTCCTACCCGACCCTGGCGGAGCTGACGGCCACGGCGCCCGAGGAGCCGGCACAGGGCTGACAGCGGGGCGGCGAGCACGGACACCGGGACGGCGCGGGCCGGCGCCGGAGCGACGCATGGCCGGCGCAGGCGCGGAGCGGGGCCGCTGCCCGCGGGGCGCCGGCCGGCCAGGACCGGCCTCACCGCGCGGCCGGCTCCTTCGGGCCGTACCGCGCGTGGTCCGCGCCGGTCGCCAGTGCCCAGTAGCGGTCGCCGTAGGACCAGTGCCACCACTCCGTCGGGTAGTTGACCAGGCCCGCCGCGGTCAGCGCGGCGCGCAGCACCCGGCGGTGGGCGCGGGCGGCGGGCGTCAGATCCGGCGCGCCCGTGTAGCAGGCGCCGTCGCTCTCCTCGGGGGAGGCGTTGATCGGTGTCCCCATGTCGACCTCCGCGCCGTCCGCGGTGACCAGGGTCAGATCCACCGCCCCGCCCGCGCTGTGCGGGGCTATCCCGGGCGGGGAGACATAGCGGCTGGCGTCCTGGTGGCGGCGCTGCGGATCCCGGTCGGGGAAGGTGGCCCGCAGCTCGTCGGCGTACTCCTCGAAGTAGCGGCGCTGCAGTGCCGGGGGACGGTAGCCCTCGACGATCCGCAGCCGCAGCCCGTCCGGCAGCAACTTCTCGGCCGCCAGCAGCCGTTGCACCACCTCCTGGCGCAGATGCGCGAAGTGCCCCTGCGCGTCGTGTCGGTCGTCGGCCAACCACAGCGCGGGCGCCGCCGTCCGGAGGTCCACCAGCGGCTCACCGCACTCCTTGACGGGTATCGCGGCGACCGCCGGGTCCGCCATCAGCGTGACGTGGTCGCGGGCGTCGCTCAGCACCAGCTCCGCACCGTCGCCCGCGGTCCCCGCCACCGGCCCGCGCCACTCGGAGGCCGCCGCCACCCGCTCGCCGCTCGGCAGCCAGCCACTGCTGAGGCCGCACCCCGGGCCGCAGCTGCCGAGGCCGGTGCCGTTGGCCAACAGGACCTGAAGCCCGCTGTCCCGCGCCAGCTCCGCGTACCGCTCCAGGCGCTCGGGGGCGTCGTGGAAGGAGCTGGCGAGATAGACCCCGCAGCCGTCCGCCGCGGCCCGCGCCGGCACCTCGGGGAAGCTGCTGTCCAGGCAGGTGGCGAGCGCGAAGCGGATCCCGCCGAGGAAGAAGCGGCCGTCCGCGGCGCCCGGTGTGAAGACTTTCCGCTCCTCCGCGGACAGATGGCGCTTGTCGTAGCGTGTGAGCAGTCCACCGTCCGGACCCAGGACGAACGAGGAGATGGCCGGCCCGGCCGCGCCCTCGCGGGCCCGCCCCGCCGCGTTCACCACCGCCGCGACCCCGGCCGCCCGGCAGGCCTCGCGCACGGGCGCCAGCCGCGCATCGTCCTCGGTCACCGTCATCCCCACCGGGTCGGCGGCTATCAGACGCAGGTCGTAGTGCGTCAGGGCGAGTTCGGAGAACGTCACCAGGCCGGCGCCCCGGTCGGCGGCCTCGCCGACGAGCGCGGCCATCCGTGCGGCATTGGCGTCGATGTCGCCCGGCACGGGGGCGAATTGCGCGGCAGCAATGATCATTCGCCCATGATGCCCGGAGTCGACGCGGGGCGGGCGAGCCTGTGGACAACCGGCCCGCTGTGGACAACCGGCCCGCTGTGGACAGCCGCGCCCGGGTGGGCAGTTGGCCCCCTGTGGAGAACCGGCCCCGGCAGGCGGCCGGCCTCCGCCGCACAGCGGGCCTCCCCGCGGCCGACCGGTCCACTCGCCCGCCCCGCCGGCCCTACCCGCGTGCACCCTCCGACGCCGCCACCGTCAGGATCTCCCGCACCTGCGCGGTGATCGCGACCCGGTTGCGGACGAAGACCGGGTCGGTGACCGGGCCGGACGGATCGGTGTTGCCGGGGCCGAACTCCAGGACCGGGGTGTGCAGATGCCCGCCCGGCAGCGCCGGCCGCACCGCGTCCCGCAGCAGCGTCGCCCGGTAGGCGATCTCGTTGGACAGATAGTACCCGCCCCCGCCCGCACGCGCCGTGGAGCCCGCGGTCGGCCCGTCCGGCCGGTCCACCGGCGTGGTGGCGCCCGCCGGTATCTCCGTGACGGCGGTGTGGTCCACCACCGGATACGGGCCGGTCCCGGCGGCCACGATCCGTGCGTACGGCAGGCTGGTGACCGTCCACTGCGGCTGCGGCCGCACCGTGGGGACCCCCGCCGGAATCGGCACGGTTTCGGTGCGCGAGGCCCGCGCGTTGTCCGGATATCCGCCCCGCCAGGCCCCGTTGGTCCGCTCGACGTCGAACCGCCCGGGGCGCCCCTGGCTGATGGTGGTGAACAGGTCGGTCTGCCGCGGCCCGCCGCGGAAGTGCGGCAGCAGGGTGCGCTCCACCGTGCCCTGCGCGAAGTCCGCCCAGCGCACCGGGAAGACGGCGGTCTCGATCCGGGCCGGTTCACCCGACGCGGTCCGTACGGTGGCCCCGTCCAGGGCGAGCGCCGCCGCACCCGACGGGTTGCTCCGGCGTGCGTCGTCGTCCAGCTGGAAGGGGTCGAATCCGGTCACCACGATCCGCCGCACGTGCGTTCCGGCCGGCAGATCGATCGAGTCCTGTCCGCGCGAGCCCCGCTCCAGCGCGTCGAGGAGCGCGGCGCGCCGCGCCCCGTTCAGAGGGAAGTCCGCCTGCCACGTCCGCAGTTGACGGGTCATGCTCAGCCGTGCCCAGTACAGCGGCCGGTCGTCGTCCCGGCTCAGATCGCCGCCGTCCGGGCCGCGCCCCTGGGCCCGGTCCACGGCCCGCCGCCACAGCGCCCGCCCCTCGTCCCCGGTGTAGCGCAGGGCCTCGGGGTACGTCGTCACCCGTGCCAGCCCGGCCGCGAACTCCCCAGCCCAGGTGTCGAATCCGCTGCGCCGGAGGATCTCCTGCGGGGCGGCCTGCGTAAGCCTGCCCTCCTCGACGGTGCTGTCCGGCGCGGTGGCCGCATGGGCCGGTGCGGCCAGTGACAGCGGGACGGCGGCCAGCAGCGCGACACCGAGCGCGCCCATCCTGGTGCGTATGCGTCTCATGGGGGTGAGTAAAGCGGTGCGCGGGGCGGGGCGGTAGAGGCCCGGGACGCGACACCACTACGGAGAGGGAGGCGGTGAGCCCTCCGCCTTCCGGCCCGTCGGCCCGGCTCCGCCCTCAGCCCGACGAGAACCCGCCGCCCGCCCCGTCGGCCCGCTCGCCCCCGGGCCCGCCGTCCGCCGGTTCGCCCCCGGGCCCGTCGCCCGGCCCGCCGGACTCCTCCTCCCCCCGCCCCAGCAGCGCGAGGAAGTCCCGGAAGGCCGCCGGCATGTCCACCTCCTGGGGATCCAGCAGCCATTGGAGCTGGAGTCCGTCCAGTACGGCGACCATCAGCGGCGCCGCCCGCTCGGGTGTCAGGCCGCCGGGCAGGGTGTCGCCGCACTCCGCCCGCAGCACCTCGGCCAGCGAGGCGCGGACGGAGCGGAAGCGGGACTCGAAGAAGGCGCGGGCGGGGTGGTCCTCGGTGACGCTGTCGGCGGACAGCACCGTGTAGGTCCGCACGATGCCGGGGCGGGTGGCGTTGTAGTCGACGAGCGCGGCGAGGGTGCCGGTGCGGCTGCCGGACGCCGCTGCGGCCGAGGCCAGGTCCCAGCGGTCGCGCGCCTCCAGCACACCGACCAGCAGCAGTTCCTTCGTGGGGAAGTGGTGCAGCAGCCCCTGCTGGGTCAGTCCGGCCCGCTCGGCGACGGCGGCGAGGGTGGTGCGGCGGTAGCCGCGTTCCGCGATCAGCTCCATCGCGGACTCCAGGATGGCCTCGCGCCGCTCCAGGCGCCGGGCCTCCCGGCCGCCGCCACCGGCCCGGGGTGCGCCCCCTCCGCCCTCGCGGGGTCCGTCCTGATCTCGTGCAGTCACCGGCCGAGGGTATCCCTCGCGTGGAGATCCCGTACGGCTGATGTATCGGAAAAGTAACGGTCCCTACCGCGTGCCTGGTGAGCGGGTCAGAATCCGGAAAGGGGGCCGTACGACCACTCAGGGAACACCGGAGAACCGCATGACCGATGACCAGACCCACGGGCCCGCCGGTGCCACCGCCGACGCCGGCCCGCCTGCCGACGGCCGCGCCCAGGAGCACGCCGCGGCGGTGGAGCGGGCGCTCGCCGCGCTCGATCTCGACACCAAGGTCCGGCTGCTGTCCGGCCAGGACATGTGGACCCTGCCGGCCGTGCCGGCGATCGGGCTGCGGTCGCTGGTGATGTCGGACGGCCCGGTCGGGGTCCGGGGCCGCGAGTGGAGCACCGCCGACCCCTCCGTGGCGCTGCCCGGCCCCACGGCACTGGCCGCCACCTGGGACCCCGCACTCGCCCGCCGGGCCGGCCACCTCCTCGCGCAGGAGGCCCGCCGCAAGTGCGTGCACGTCCTCCTGGCACCCACCGTCAATCTGCACCGCTCCCCGCTGGGCGGCCGCCACTTCGAGTGCTATGCGGAAGACCCGCTGCTCACCGGCGCGATCGGCGCCGGATATGTCCGCGGGGTGCAGGAGGGCGGCGTCGGCGCGACGGTCAAGCACTTCGTCGGCAACGACGCCGAGACCGACCGGTTCACCGTCGACAACCGCATCGCGGCGCGCCCGCTGCGCGAGCTGTATCTCGCGCCCTTCGAGCACCTCGTCGAAAACGCCCGCCCCTGGGCCGTCATGACCGCCTACAACCAGGTCAACGGCACGACCATGACCGAGCACCGCGCGCTGGTCCAGGGCGTGCTGCGCGGCGAATGGGGTTTCGACGGCTGCAACGTCTCCGACTGGACGGCCGCCCGCGACACCGTGCGCGCGCTGCGTGGCGGCCTGGATGTGGCGATGCCCGGACCCCGGACCGTCTACGGCGCGCCTCTGGCGGAGGTCGTCCGTACGGGTGAGGTGACGGAGTCCGAGGTGGACGACGCGGTGCGCCGGGTGCTGCTGCTCGCGGCCCGCACCGGGTGTCTCGACGGGGTGCCGCCCGCGGTGGACCCGTCCGCGGTCCCCGGGGGCATCGACGGGCGGGCGGTGGCCCGCGAACTCGCCCGGCGCGGCTGTGTGCTGCTGCGCAACGAGCCCGTGGCCGGGGCGCGGCGGGCGCTGCCGCTGGACGGCGCGGCGCTTCGCAGGGTCGCGGTCATCGGGGCGGCCGCGCAGGACGCCCGGGTGCTCGGCGGCGGCTCCGCGACCGTCTTCCCCGAGGCGGTGATCTCCCCGCTGGAGGGGCTGCGCGCCGCGCTGCCCGAAGGCGTCGAGGTCAGCTACACCGCCGGCGCCGAGGCGCGCACCCGGGTGCCCTGCGCCCGCGACGGCTTCACCCTGTCCGCCCGCTACCTCGACGCGAACGGCCAACTCCTCGCCGAGACCGCGCAGTCCGACGGCGAGGTGCAGGTGCTGGGCCGCTTCCCGCGCGGCGTCACCGGGCACGAGCTGCACGCCGTCGAGCTGACCGGCAGCTACCTCCCGCAGAGCGGTGGCAGCCACACCTTCGCCGTCTCCGGCACCGGTCAACTGCGGCTGACCGTCGGCGGTTCGGTGCTCTTCGACGACCGGTGCGCGCCGGAGAGCGGCGACCCCTTCGAGGCGTTCATGCGCCCCGCCGAACGGCGGGTGACCGCGGAGCTGACGGCGGACGCACCCGTCGGGATCACCCTGCGGTTCGTGCCGGAGGGCGCGGACCTGGGCGACGGCCTGGACGGGCTGCGCTTCGCCCTCGGCCACCACCCGCCGCGACCCGACGCGGAGGCCCGGATCGCGGCGGCGGTCCGCGCCGCCGGGGAGGCCGATGTCGCGATCGTGGTCGTCGCCACCACCGAAGAGGTCGAGTCCGAGGGCTTCGACCGCGCTGACCTGCGCCTGCCCGGCCGCCAGGACGAGCTGGTCACCCGGGTCGCCGCCGCCAACCCGCACACCGTCGTGGTCGTCAACGCCGGCGCGCCCGTGGAGCTGCCGTGGCGCGAACAGGTCCCGGCCGTGCTGCTGAGCTGGTTCCCCGGCCAGGAGGCCGGCGCGGCGCTGGCCGATGTCCTGCTCGGCGACCACGAGCCGGGCGGACGGCTCCCCACCACCTGGCCGGCCCGCCTGGCCGACGCCCCGGTCACCACCGTCACCCCGGACGACGGTCAACTTCACTACTCCGAGGGAGTGTTCATCGGCTACCGCGCCTGGCAGCGGTCCGCCGTAGCCCCCGCCTACCCCTTCGGCCACGGTCTGGGCTACACCGACTGGGAGTACGAGTCGCTGGACACCACCCCCGACTCGGTGCGGGTACGCGTCCGCAACGCCGGCGACCGGCCCGGCCGTGAGGTCGTCCAGATCTATCTGGCGCCGACCGCGGACGCCGACCCGGACGCGCCCGAGCGCCCGGAGCGCTGGCTGGCCGGCTTCGCCGTCGTCGAGGCCGGCCCGGGGGAGAGCGCGGAGGCCGAGATCCCGCTGCCGGACCGGGCCTTCGCGGTCTGGGACTCCGCTTCCGATGGCCCGGCGGCGGGCGCGGACGCAGCGCGGCGGAGCGGGGCGGCCGACGGCTGGCGCCGGGTCAAGGGCGTCTACCACGTCGAGGCCGCGCGGAGCGTCGAGGACCGCCGGCTGACGGCGGAGGTCACCGTCGGCTGACCGGCCCGGGAGCGGGGGCGCCGCCCACCGGGCGCGCCCCCGCCGGTCCCTCATGAGGTCACCACCGACACATCACCGCCGCTCGTGCGCGCCGTCACCTTGTGCGCGGAGCGCCCGTCCACCGGCACGGCGACCTTGCGGTGTCCGCCGCTGGTCGAGGCGTCGACCGCGTACGAACCCTTCGGGAGGCGGATGGTGACATTGCCGCCGCTGGTGCGGCCCGCCACCTCGTCGGGCGCGGCGGCCAGCGTGAGGTCCACGTTGCCGCCGCTGGTCTTCGCCCGCACGGAGCGCGCCGCGCAGTCCGTGACCTCGACATCGCCGCCGCTGGTCTCCGCGGCGATCGCGCCCCGGGTGCCCCGCAGGGTGATGTCCCCGCCGCTGGTGCGCAGATCGACCGAGGCGGCGCGCGGCAGCAGCACCCGGTAGTCGACCTCGCAGCGGCGCCCCATGCCGCACTCCGCGGCCTTCAGCGTCAGCCGGCCGTCCTTGACCGTGTGGGCGGGGCTCGGCTTGCGGTCGTTGTAGCGGTACTTCTCCGTCACCCGGACCGGGCCGCGGCCGTCGACCGGCACGATCTCGATGTCCCCGCCGTGGGTGATCGCCGACAGTGCGCCGACCGTGCCCGCCACGGAGTACGTGCGCTGCGCCGTCTTCATCGGACCGTAGTCCGGCAGCGAGCAGCCCGCCACCACCAGCACGCCCAACGCCGCGCCGGACAGAAGCAGATGAGGAGCACGGAGGCGGGCCATGGTGTCGGATCTCCCGGGGCAGTCGGCGGATGCGGAGCGGACCGGAGAGCCGGTCACACCGCTCATCGTGCCGTCCCCGCCGTCACCGCGCGTCGCCGCACAGGATGACCTTCGCCCTAGGGTGCTCCCCCGGCCGGCGTACGCGCCGAGAAGCGGTACACGGTGTGCGTCCGGTAGGACGCGCCCGGCCGCAGCACGGTACCGGGGAAGTCCGGACGGTTGGGGGAGTCCGGGAAGTGCTGGGTTTCCAGGGCGATTCCGGCCCGGGGCCCGTAGGGGACGCCCGAGCTGCCGGTCAGGGATCCGTCGAGGTGGTCGGCGGTGTAGAGCTGCAGGCCGGGCTCGGTGGTGGCCAGCTCCAGCACCCGGCCCGACCGCGGGTCGGACAGCTCGGCGACCGTGCGCGGCGCCGCCACGGCCCCGCCGTCGAGCACGAAGTTGTGGTCGTAGCCGCCGCTCACCGCCCGCGCCGCCCGGAAGTCGAAACGGGTGCCGGCCACGTCGGCGGGCCCGCCGGGCAGCGGGATGCCGGTGCCGTCGACGGGCGTGTACCGGGACGCCGCCAGCCGCAGCTCATGGCCGGTCGCCGGGCCGCTGCCGTCACCGCCCAGATGGAGGTAGGTGTGATTGGTCAGGTTGACGACGGTCGGCGCGTCGGTCCGGGCCCGCGCGACGAGGTGCAGCGCACCGTCCGGGGTCAGGGTGTAGGTCACCCGCACGTCCAGGGCGCCGGGAAAGCCCTCCTCGCCGTCCGGACTGACCCGGTGCAGCTCCACGCCGCCGTCGACCGGCCGGGCGCCCCACACCACCCGGGAGAAGTTGCCCGGCCCGCCGTGCAGGCTGTGCCGCCCGTCGTTCGCCGTCAGCCGGTGCGTCCTGCCGTCGAGCGGGAAGGACGCCCCGGCGATCCGGTTCGCATACCGCCCGACCAGCGCACCGAAGTGCGATCCGCCGTGCGCGAGGTACCCGGCCAGGTCCCCGAATCCCAGGGCCAGTTGTGCCCGCGTCCCGTCCCTGTCCGGGGCCTGGACGCTCTGGATGATCCCGCCGTACGTCAGGACGCGTACCCGCAGTCCGCCCGGGTCCGACTCCAGGGTCCAGCGCTCGACGGGTGTGCCGTCCTCCAGCGCGCCGAACGGTTCCCTGCTGACCTGCGTCGTCATGCCCGTGAGCCTATGCCCGCCGGCTGTCCGCCGCCGACCGCCCGGGAGCGCCCGGAGCCGGTGCGCGGGCGCTACCGCCCCGGACGGGTGATCACCCGGTACGCCAGTGCCGCCAGCTCCTTCTGGCCGCGGGCGCCGGGGTGGAACCAGTCCCAGGTGCTCAACTGCCGCCCCGTGAAGCGGTAGTCGAAGACCGACGGGTCGAACCGGCACAGCGGATCCTTGCCGCAGACCTGCGCCATCGCGGAGTTGTACGCCTTCACGCGCTTCTGCACGCCGGCCCGCCGCTCCTGCGCCGCCTTCGTCAGATCGTCCGGATCGCGCAGCATCGACCCGCACAGGCCCAGCTTCCACACCTGCTTGCCGAGCGGGTTCTTGCGCCCCTCGGACCACAGCCGCAGCAGGTCAGGCACCGCCGCGACATACACCTGGGTGTGCGGCAGGGTCCGCCGCAGCTGCCGCATCGAGCGTGCGAAGTCGTCCCGGAAGCGGGTCTCGGGCGTCATCGCCGACACGTCGTTGCGGCAGGCGTCATTGGCGCCGATCAGGACCGTGACCAGCTCGGGCTTGCGGCGGACGGCCGAGGCGACCTGCGCGGGCAGATCGCTCATCAGCGCGCCGGTCCGGGCGAAGTTCCAGCTGTGGGTGGCGGGCTTGTCGACCAGCCGGCGGGCGAGGCTGTCGACCGCGGGGTCGGTGCCGGTGGCCCAGGAGACGCGGGGGCAGTCGGCGAGCACCGTACAGGCGTCGAAGCCGGCGGTGATGGAGTCGCCGAGGGCCGCGATCGAGCCGGGGTCGGTGCGCCAGACGGGTGCGGCCTCGCCGTGCCGCTTGCCCGACGCGCCGGAGCTACAGCCGGTGAGGGCGAGCAGGAGCGCGGAGACCGCGGCGACGGTACGTGAGGGGAACAGGCAACGGGAGTGACGGCGGGGGCGCAAGGGTCGATTGATCTGCGTCATCCCCTGTCCCCTCCGGCGTGCGAGTGATATCTCTTCGGGTACCGACGGTACGTCACCACCCGACCGGCGCCGCGCGGTAGCTTTGCCCCGTGCCTGCCGGGCGGTGACCCAACGTGGCAAGTGCAGTCGGCACAGACAAATTACATCACGTCATTTCCTGTCCCATTTGCGGCAAATTCCGCCTAATGGTGTTTACTGTAGGTCACCAGCACGCTGGTGCCGAAGTGACCACTGGGGCAGAATGACAACTGTCCCGGCCGCAACCGGAACGGGCACGAGGCCGCTGGGGAAGGCGAACCTCGAACCGCACTGGAGGTCCCGGTGACGACACGTGGAGTTCTGTACGTCCACTCCGCTCCGCGCGCGCTGTGCCCGCACGTTGAATGGGCCGTGGCGGGCGTCCTCGGCGTGCGCGTCAATCTCGACTGGATCCGCCAGCCGGCGTCCCCGGGCACCTGGAGAGCCGAGTTCTCGTGGCAGGGCGAGGCCGGTACGGCCTCCAAGCTGGCCTCCGCGCTGCGCGGCTGGCATCTGCTGCGCTTCGAGGTGACCGCCGAGCCCTGCGCCGGCGCCGAGGGCGAGCGCTACAGCTCCACCCCCGACCTGGGCATCTTCCACGCCGTCACGGGCATCCACGGTGACATCCTGATCCCCGAGGACCGGCTGCGCGCCGCGGTCGCCCGCTCCGCGCGCGGCGAGACCGAGCTGGCCGCCGAGGTCGACAAGCTCCTCGGCAAGCCCTGGGACGACGAACTGGAGCCGTTCCGGTACGCGGGCGAGGGCGCCCCGGTCCGCTGGCTGCACCAGGTCGTCTAGGGCGTGTCGCCGGGCCCGTCGCGCGGGCCCGCTCCGCCCGGCACGCCGCCGGTGTCGCCCGACACGCGCCGGCCTTTGCCTTCGAGTGCACTTCACCTCCTAGCGTGCCGGTATGGCTGACAACAACGCTTCCGACATCCGTTCCGTGGCGGTGCTCGGCACCGGAATCATGGGCGCCGCGATGGCCCGCAACCTCACCCGGGCCGGTCTGGACGTCCGCGCCTGGAACCGCACCCGCGCCCGGGCCGAGCCGCTGGCCGCCGACGGGATCCGCGTCACCGACACCCCCGCCGAGGCCGTGGACGGCGCCGACGTGGTCCTCACGATGCTGCTCGACGGGCCCGCGGCCCTCGACGCGCTGCGGCAGGCCGCGCCCGCCCTGTCGTCCGGTGCGCTGTGGCTCCAGATGGGCACGGTGGGAGCCGACGGGCTCGCCCCGCTCGCCGCATTCGCCGCGGAACACGGACTGCGGTTCGTGGACGCACCCGTGCTGGGCACCAAGGATCCTGCGGAGAAGGGGGAGTTGACGGTCCTGGCGGCCGGACCGCGCGAGGTGCGCGAGCGCGCCGAGCGGGTCTTCGGCATCGTCGGGAGCCAGACCCGGTGGGTCGGCGAGGACGCCGCCGACGGCGCGGCGAGCCGTCTCAAGCTCGTCGTCAACACCTGGGTGCTCACGGTCATCAGCGGTACGGGTGAGTCTCTGGCGCTCGCCAAAGGGCTCGGGGTGGACCCGCGGGACTTCCTCGCCGCGGTCGCCGGCGGGGCGCTCGATCTGCCCTACCTCCGGCTGAAATCCGAGTTGATCCTGTCCGAGAACTACCCCGCGAGCTTCACCGTCTCCGCCGCCCGCAAGGACGCCCGGCTCATCACCGAAGCCGCCCGGGACGCCGGCGTCCATGTCGATCTGCTGGCCGCGGCCGCCGAGCGCTTCCGCCGCGCCGAGGGACAGGGCCACGGCGAGAAGGACGCGTCGGCCGCGTACTACGCCGGCTTCGACGCCTGAAACGGCAGGGGGCCCGCCCGGTGAGATCTCACCGGGCGGGCCCCCTGCGGGTGCTGAGGGTTCCTCAGACGGAGCGGAACGCCAGGACCACGTTGTGGCCGCCGAAGCCGAACGAGTCGTTCAGGGCCGCGATCCGGCCCTCGGCCGGCAGCTTGCGGGGCTCGCCGCGGACGATGTCCCCGTCGACCTCCGGGTCGAGCTCGTCGAGGTTGATCGTCGGCGGCGCCACCCGGTGGTACAGCGCCAGGATCGAGGCAACCGTCTCGATGCCGCCCGCGCCGCCCAGGAGGTGGCCGGTCATCGACTTCGTGGCGGAGACCGCCATGTGGTCGACGTCGTCACCGAAGACCTTGCGCAGCGCCTTCAGTTCGGCCAGGTCGCCCTGCGGTGTGGAGGTGGCGTGCGCGTTGACGTGCACGACCTCCGCCGGGTCGAGGTCGGTGGCCTGGAGGAGGTTTTGCAGCGCGTGCGCGATGCCGTTGCCGGACGGCTCGGGCTGCACGATGTCGTGGCTGTCGGCGGAGATGCCCTGGCCGACCGCCTCGGCGTAGACCCGGGCGCCGCGCTTGGCGGCGTGCTCGGCCGACTCCAGGACGATGACGCCGGCGCCCTCGCCCATGACGAAGCCGTTGCGTGCGGTGTCGAAGGGCCGGGAGGCGCCCTGCGGGTCGTCGTTGGACTTCGACATCGCCATCATGTTGCCGAAGGCCACGATCGGCAGCGGGTGGATGGCCGCCTCCGTACCGCCCGCGACGACGATGTCGGCACGGCCCGTACGGATCATCTCGATGGCGTAGCCGATGGCCTCGGAGCCGGACGCACAGGCGCTGACCGGGGTGTGCACACCGGCGCGGGCGTTCACGTCCAGGCCGACGTTGGCGGAGGGGCCGTTGGGCATCAGCATCGGCACGGTGTGCGGGGAGACGCGGCGGACGCCCTTCTCCTTGAGCACGTCGTACTGGCCGAGCAGGGTGGTCACGCCACCGATGCCGGAGGCGATGACGGTGCCGAGCCGGTCGGGATCCACCGAGGTGTCCTCGCCGGCCTTGGCGGTGAAACCGGCGTCCGCCCAGGCCTCGCGGGCCGCGATCAGCGCGAACTGCGCCGAGCGGTCCAGCTTGCGGGCCTGCGCCCGGGGGAGGACCTCCGACGGGTCCACGGCCGCCTGTGCGGCGATCTGCACGGGAAGGTCGGCCGCCCAGTCCTGGTCGAGGCTGCTGACGCCGGACTGTCCGGCGAGCATGGCCTCCCAGGTCGAAGCGCTGTCGCCACCCAGCGGTGTGGTTGCGCCGATACCGGTGACGACCACGGTGCGATTGGTCGCGTTCACGGGAATTCTTACTCCACGGGTAGAGGGGTCTGAATCGACGGCGCCACCGCGGGGTGGCGACATGCGCGGGAGCTGGATCAGCTCTGGTGCTTGAGGATGTAGTCGGTCGCGTCGCCGACCGTCTTGAGGTTCTTGACGTCGTCGTCCGGGATCTTCACGTCGAAGCGCTCTTCAGCGGCGACGACGACCTCGACCATGGACAGCGAGTCGACGTCCAGGTCGTCGGTGAAGGACTTGTCCACCTGGACGTCCTCGGTGGGGATCCCGGCGATCTCGTTCACGATCTCGGCGAGACCGGCGACGATCTCTTCCTGAGTGGCGGCCATGATGGCGCTCCTTCGGTCATTTTGTGAGGAAACTGGGTTACTTGCGGTGAAGATCCTTGCGACGGCCGGTACATCCGAGGACATCCGGCGTTGCGCAGATCTTGCCTAGGGGAGGGTAACGACCGTCGCGGCGTAGACGAGACCCGCCCCGAAGCCGATGACCAGCGCGGTGTCGCCGCTCTTGGCCTGTCCGGTCGCCAACAGCCGCTCCATGGCGAGCGGGATGGAGGCGGCCGAGGTGTTGCCGGTGGTCTCCACGTCGCGGGCGACCGTCACGCTCTCCGGCAGCTTCAGAGTCTTCACCATCGAGTCGATGATCCGCATGTTTGCCTGGTGCGGAATGAAGACGTCCAGGTCGTCCGGGCTGACGCCGGCCACGTCCAGCGCCTGCTGGGCGACCTTCGCCATCTCGAACACCGCCCACCGGAAGACCGACTGGCCCTCCTGGGTGATGGCGGGGTAGCGGATCTCCTCCGGGGCCGGGCGGCCCTCGGGGGCGTCGCCGCCGGGCACCGGGGTGGAGCGGTAGACGTCCCAGCCGAGGGTCTGCTTGATGGTCTCGGCCTTGTCGCCCTCCGAACCCCAGACCGTCGGGCCGATGGCCGGCTCCTTGGCGGGGCCGACGATCACCGCGCCGGCGCCGTCACCGAACAGGAAGGCCGTCGCGCGGTCCTCCAGGTCGGTCAGGTCCGAGAGCCGCTCCACGCCGATGACCAGGACGTACTCCGCCGAGCCCTCGGTCACCAGGCCCTTGGCCAGGGTCAGTCCGTAGCCGAAGCCGGCACAGCCCGCCGAGATGTCGAACGCGGCCGGCTTGCCGGCGCCGATGCGGTGCGCGATCTCGGTCGCGATCGCCGGGGTCTGCTTGAAGTGCGAGACCGTGGAGACGATCACGGCGCCGATCTGCCCGGGCGTGATGCCGGCGTCGGCGATCGCCTTGCCGGACGCCTCGACCGACATGGTCGCGACGGTCTCCTCGGGACCCGCCCAGTGGCGGGTCGCGATCCCGGACCGCGAGCGGATCCACTCGTCGGACGACTCGATGTGCTTGAGGATCTCCTCGTTGGGCACGACGCGGGTCGGGCGGTAGCCGCCCACGCCCATGATCCGTGCGTACGGGGAGCCCTGAGAAGGCTTGATCTTCGAGGTCATGCGCTTCGGACTCCTATTCGGCCGGTGCGGAGCCCGCCGCGGCTGCGGCTGACGTCGTGTCGGCGATCAGCGTGCGTGCCGCGTCGAGGTCGTCGGGCGTCTTGAGGGCGAGCGTCCGCACGCCGGGCAGTGCGCGCTTGGCCAGGCCGGTGAGGGTGCCACCGGGAGCCGCTTCGACGATCGCGGTCACGCCGAGCTCCTTGAAGGTCTCCATGCACAGGTCCCAGCGCACGGGGTTGGCCACCTGGCCCACCAGCCGCCGCACCAGCTCCTGGCCGGAGGAGACCGGCTGCCCGTCCTTGTTGGAGACGTAACGGGTGTGCGGATCGGCGACCGCCAGCTGGGCGGTCGCGGATTCCAGGGCCGAGACGGCAGGTGCCATGTGGTGAGTATGGAACGCGCCGGCCACCTTCAGCGGTACGACCCGGCGAGTGCCCTCCGGCTTGTTCTCGACCAGGGCGGCGATCTGCTCGGCGGTGCCCGCGGCCACGATCTGGCCCGCGCCGTTCACGTTGGCCGCGGTCAGGCCCAGCTGCTCCAGATGCGGGAGGACGACGGCCTCGTCGCCGCCGAGGAGCGCGGCCATGCCGGTCTCGGTGACGGCGGCGGCCTCGGCCATCGCCTGGCCGCGCCGGCGCACCAGCGCCATCGCGGTCTCGTCGGCCAGGGTGCCGGCCAGCGCCGCGGCGGCGAGTTCACCGACGCTGTGGCCGGCGACCGCGCCGACCTGCGCGGCGACCGCGTCGGTCGTCGCGAAGAGCTGCCGGGCGGAGAGGAGGGCGGACGCCACCAGCAGCGGCTGTGCCACCGCGGTGTCGCGGATCTCCTCCTCGTCGGCCTTCGTGCCGTAGTGGACCAGGTCCAGGTCGATGGCGTCCGACCAGGCGCGGAGCCGGTCCTCGACACCGGGGAGGTCGAGCCAGGGAGTCAGGAAGCCGGGCGTCTGAGCGCCTTGGCCGGGAGCGACGAGTACGAGCACCCTCACACTCTCTCTTGTGGGTGGTTCCGCCCGCCCGTGGGGACAGGGACGAAGAACCATCGGGGTAATTGTTGGTGTCCGACAAAAGTCTAGGGTTGCGCCTCACCGTCAGCCAGGCGCCCCAGGATCAGCGCGATACGGAGGGTGAACGCCGAGCGGACATCGGAGGGTGACCAGCCGGTGACGTCGGTCACACGTCGAAGCCGATACCGCACGGTGTTGGGGTGCACGAAGAGCATCCGGGCCGCCCCTTCCAGACTGCTCGCCTGCTCCAGGTAGACGCTCAGCGTCTCCAGCAGCGCCGAGCCCGCTTCCTCCAGCGGTCTGTAGATCTCCTCCACCAGCTGGTCGCGCGCGACCGGGTCCGAGGCCATCGCGCGCTCCGGCAGCAGATCGTCCGCGAGCGCCGGCCGCGGCGCGTCCGGCCAGGCCGCACACGCCCGCAGCCCGGCCGCCGCGGCCTGGGCCGAGCGGGTCGCGGCCAGCAGGTCGGAGACCACCGGACCGGCCACCACGGGACCGGCCGCGTACGGGCCGATCAGCGCCTTCGCGGCCTTCAGCGGATTGTCCGAGCCGCCCGCGATCACCACCAGACGCGAGCCCAGCACCCCGGTCAGCACCTGGAGCTTGGCGTGCCGGGCGGCCCGCCGGATGGCCTCCACGGTCAGTTCGCTGTCCCCGTCGGGGGCGGTGCCCAGCACCACGCACACGTGCTCGGGAGAGTTCCAGCCCAGCGCCGCCGCACGGGAGACGGCGCCCTCGTCGGCCTCGCCCGACAGCACCGCGTTGACCACCAGCGACTCCAGCCGGGCGTCCCAGGCGCCGCGGGCCTCGGCGGCCTGGGCGTAGACCTGGGCGGTGGCGAAGGCGATCTCCCGGGCGTAGACCAGCAGCGCCTCCCGCAGCACGGACTCGTCGCCCGGCGCCGCGACCTCGTCGATCGCGGACTCCATGACCTCGATGGTGGTGCGGACCATCTCCACGGTCTGCCGCAGGGTGATCGCCCGGGTCAGCTCGCGCGGCGCCGTGCCGAAGACGTCGGTACTGATCGCCTGCGGGGTCTCCGGATGCCGGAACCATTCGGTGAACGCGGCGATGCCGGCCTGCGCCACCAGCCCGATCCAGGAACGGTTCTCCGGGGGCATCGCGCGGTACCACGGCAGGGTGGCGTCCATGCGGGCGATGGCGGCGGCCGCCAGCGTGCCGGACGAATTCTCCAGACGCCGGAGGGTCGCCGAGTGCGGGTGCGCGTCGCGCGATGCGGGTTCAGACACGGGACAAGCCTGCACTATCGGGGCGGGGAGGTGCGGGGGCGGGGCTACGGTGGGCCCATGATTCAGGTGCGCAGGGCCGGGGAGCGCTATCGCGGCGGCGAGCCGGAGGCAGGGATCGAGTCACGGCACGCGTTCTCCTTCGGCCCCCATTTCGACCCGGACAATCTGCGCTTCGGGGCGCTGATCGCCTGTAACGAGGAGCGGCTGGCGGCGGGCGCCGGCTTCGACGAACATCCGCACCGCGAGACGGAGATCGTGACCTGGGTGGTGGAGGGCGAGCTGACCCACCGTGACTCGGCCGGCCACGAGACCACCGTACGCCCGGGGGATCTTCAGCGGCTCAGCGCGGCCGGCGGCGTCCGGCACGTGGAGCGCAACGACGGCGCCGGGCCGCTGCGCTTCGTCCAGATGTGGCTGGCGCCGCTCGAATTCGGCGGCGAGCCCGCGTACGAGGTGGTGCGCGGCATCGCCGACGGCACCCCGTACGCGGTGCCGCGGGCCGGTGCGCTGCTGCACCTGCGCCGCCTCGCCGACGGGGAGCGCACCGCCGTCCCGGACGCCGCACGGGCCTATGTGCATGTGGTGCGCGGCGCCGTCCGGCTCGGCGCACATGACCTCGAAGCCGGGGACGCGGCACGGATCACCGACGGCGCGGGGCTGGAACTGAAGGGGCTGGCGGGCGCGGAGTGCCTGGTGTGGGAGATGGGGGCGGAGCCGGGGCGCGGGTGAGGGCGCGGCGGGCCCGTCGGCCCGCGCCCGCCGGCGGGTCAGGCCGGCCGCGCCAGCTCGGCCAGCACCGCGTCGGTCAGCTGCGGCCAGACCTCCGCCGCCCACGGCCCGAAGGCCCGGTCGGTCAGCGCGATACAGGCCGCGCGGGCCTCGGGGTCCACCCACAGGAACGTCCCGGACTGCCCGAAGTGCCCGAACGTGCGCGAGGAGGACGTGGCGCCCGTCCAGTGCGGCGACTTGCCGTCGCGGATCTCGAAGCCCAGCCCCCAGTCGTTGGGCTTTTGGTGTCCGAAGCCCGGCAGCACACCCGTCAGCCCGGGGAAGGCCACCTGGGTCGCCGCCGCGAGCGTCTCCGGCGCGAGCAGCCGCGGCGACTGGAGCTCGGCGGCGAAATGGATCAGGTCGGCGACCGTGGAGACGGCGTCCTTGGCGGGCGAGCCGCTCAGATCGGTCGCGGACATGCCGAGCGGCGCGAGCACCGCCTCGTGCAGATACTGCGCGAAGGGGATGTCGGTCGCCTTGGCTATGTGATCCCCCAGCGCCTCGAAACCGGCGTTGGAGTAGAGCCTGCGGGTGCCCGGTTCGGACTGGCTGCGCGGCTCGTCGAAGGCCAGGCCCGAGGTGTGGGCGAGCAGATGACGCACCGTCGAGCCCGGCGGCCCGGCCGCGTCGTCCAGCTCGACCGCGCCCTCCTCGACGGCCACCAGCGCGGCGTACGCGGCCAGTGGCTTGGTCACGGACGCCAGCGGGAAGCGCTGCTCCAGGGGGCCGTAGGCGCCGGCCACCGAGCCGTCGGCTCGTACGACGGCGGCCGCAGCGGTGGGCACCGGCCAGTTCTCGATCATCCGCAGGCTCTGCATGCCCACGAGCCTAGGTGGTGCACGCAAGGCGCCGCCGTCCGCCCGCCGGCCGGCCGTGCCGTCCCAAATCCCGGTCAAGATCGCGCTTGCCTGGAGTGCACTCGAAGTCTCTAGCGTTGACGACGTCGAGAGGCACCCGGCGAGAACGCCGGGGGACATCCGGCGAGCAGGGGAGACGGGGCATGACGGTCACGCAGAGCGAACCGGTCACGAGCGGTGCGACCACGGCCGGCCCGCGGCCGGCGACGGTGCGCGGCTGCCACACCCGGCCACCGCACCCACGGCCCACCGGCCGGGACCGCTACACGATCAGCGAGGTCGCGGAGCACACCGGCCTCAGCGCACACACCCTGCGCTGGTACGAGCGGATCGGCCTGATGCCGCACGTGGACCGCACCCACACCGGGCAGCGCCGCTTCAGCAACCGCGATCTGGACTGGCTGGACCTGGTCGCCAAGCTGCGGCTGACCGGGATGCCGGTGGCGGACATGGTCCGCTACGCCGAGCTGGTGCGGGCGGGCGAGGGCACCTTCGCCGAGCGGGAGCAGCTGCTGACCGCGCACCGCGACGACGTACGGCAGCGGATCGCCGAGCTGCAGGGAACGCTGGACGTCCTCGACTACAAGATCGACATTTACGGCGACGCCCGGCGGGCGTCCGAGAGGTGCTGAGGTCCCTATGAGCGGCAAGAAGATCGAAACGGTCGAGCTGGGCACCGGCGGTCCCCGGGTCGGGGCGCAGGGCCTGGGCTGCATGGGCATGAGCTTCGCCTACGGCCCGACGGACTCCGACGAGGCGCGCGCCACCCTGGAGCGGGCGCTGGAGCTGGGCGTCACGCTCTACGACACCGCCGACATGTACGGGATGGGGGAGAACGAGAAGTTCCTCGCGCCGTTCCTGCGGGCGCACCGCGACGAGGTCGTGCTCGCCACCAAGTTCGCGATCTCCCACGACCCGCAGGACCCGGCGAAGCGGGTCATCCGCAACGACCCGGCGTACATCCGCGAGGCCGTCGAGGGCAGCCTGCGGCGCCTGGGCGTGGACACGATCGACCTGTACTACATGCACCGCCGAAACCCCGACGTGCCGATCGAGGAGTCGGTCGGCGCGATGGCCGAGCTGGTGACCGCGGGCAAGGTCAAGCACCTGGGGCTCAGCGAGGTGACCGGCGCCGAGCTGCGCGCGGCACACGCCGTGCACCCGATCACGGCGCTGCAGTCCGAGTGGTCGCTGTTCAGCCGGGACCTCGAGCAGGGCGTGGTGCCGGCCGCCGCCGAACTCGGCGTCGCCCTCGTCCCCTACTCCCCGCTCGGCCGGGGCTTCCTCACCGGCGCGTTCGTCAGCGCCGACAAGGAGCTGACCGCGGACGACTTCCGCCGCACCCAGCCCCGTTTCACCGGCGACAACGCGGCCGCCAACGCCGCGCTGCTGGAGCCGGTCCGCGACATCGCCCGGGCGCACGGTGCCACGCCCGGCCAGATCGCCCTGGCCTGGGTGCAGCATCAGGCCACGGCGCGCGGCCTGGCCGTCGTGCCGATCCCCGGCACCCGCAAGCGCAGCCGCGTCGAGGAGAACACCGCGGCGACCGCGATCCGGCTGACCGGGGAGGACCTGGCGCTGCTGGAGCCGATCGCCGGGAAGGTCGCGGGGGCGCGCTACGCGGACATGTCGCACACCTCGGCGGGCAGGGAGTAGCCGGACCCCGGGGCCGGAGCGGGACTCCGGCCCCGGCCGGGTGGCTCAGGCGAGCCCCAGCGCGAAGGCCGCGAACCCGGCCGCCAGGAGGGCCGCCGCGGCCCGGCGGGCCCGTGTGACACCGGTCCAGGGGGCCTCGAAGCGGCGGGTGGTGCGGGCGATCAGGAGCAGTACGGCGGCGAAGACCGGCAGCCAGGCGAGCCGGACGAGCAGCCAGCCGACGGAGTCGGGCGCCGTGGTCAGCCCGGGCACCGGCCCCAGGAACGACGCGGGCACCGCCGCCGCCAGCATCGCCGTCTGGTGCCAGCACAGGATCGTCATCGCGGAGAGGTTCACGATCACCACCGGCGCCCACAGGGCGGGCCGGCGAAGCAGCCGGGCGAGCCGGTCCCGCAGCAGCACCGCGGCGCCCGACTGGGCGGCGGCCAGCGCCAGGACCAGCAGCGACGGCGGGTGGGAGTTCGTACGGGCCACCCCGGGGACGCCCACCATGCTCGCCGGGTAGCCGAAGAACAGCAGCAGCGCGGCGAACAGCGCGGCGCCGCCGAGCAGCAGCCACCGGGCGGCGCGCCGGCCGAGGCGCCGCTCACCCCAGCAGACCCCGAGCTGATAGGCGAACAGCCAGCCGGGCAGGAGGTTGAGCAGACCCGTCCAGGACGGCACGGCGTCGGCGAGCGGCCCGTAGCGCAAGAAGTCGACCACGGCCACCGCCCCCACCAGCGGTGTCGCCGCCCAGCCGCCCATCCGCCGCGCCGCCCGCACGCAGTACGGCGTCAGCGCGGTCGTCCCCGCGTACACCGCGACGAACCACAGCGGCTGGATCACCAGCGTCGCCCCGGTCCGCAGCGTCGCCTCCGGCACCCCCAGGCCGGACAGGAGCACCACCAGCGCCGCCCATACGGCGGTCACCCCGACGACCGGACGGCCCAGCCGCAGGAGCCGGCCGCTCAGCCAGGCGCCGGTGGTGGTGCCCCGCCCCAGGGCACGCCGGTAGGAGAGCACCGAAGCCCGGCCGCCGACCAGGAAGAAGATGCCGAGCATCTGGAGCACCCAACTGGCCGGCGCGAGTGCGCCGAGGGTGCTCAGCGGGCTGGCGTTGTGCAGGGCGCCCCCGGCGTCCAGGGTGAAGCCGCCCAGCAGCCAGTGGCCGGTCGGCACGGCGAGCAGCGCCAGCGCGCGCAGACCGTCGATCGCCCGGTCGCGGTCCGCGGGTGTGCGGTCCTCGATCCTGCGGACCGTGCGCCGGGCGGTGGTGCGGAGAGGGACGAGGAAGGCGGTGTCCATGAGGCGTCCTTGGGGTCTTCCGTGGTGGCGTCGTGAGGTCGCGGCGTCGTGGCTGCGCCGGGGCGGCTGCGGGTGCCGTGCGGTGAACGGTGGTGCGGTGAGGGCGCGTTGAAGCGGGCGGGGGAGCGGCGTCAGCGCACCGCGCCGTAGCGGCCCAGGACGACGGCCGCGACGTTGCGGAGCGAGTCCGTGCCGGGGGCGAGGTAGCCGGTGTGGCCCTGTGCCCGGACGGCGGGGAGCCGGCGGGCCCCGAAGGCGGGGTCGGTGGGGTCGGTGCCATGGCCCAGCCCCAGCAGTTCGACGTGCGGGAGGTCACCGATCCAGTCGGTGGCGTCCCGCCCCGCCCACACCCGTGCCGGGGTGTGCAGCTCCGCCACGCTGTCCCGGCGCATACCGGGGGAGCCGAGAACGATCAGATCGGCGAGGCCGCCACCGCCCAGCCGGGGGACGGCCAGCCCGCAGACCACCGAGCCGTAGCTGTGGCACAGCACCGCCGGGGGCCGGGCGCCGACCGCGGTCAGACCCGACAGCAGACGGGCCAGCCGCGGCGCCCCGGCCTCGGCGAGCCGCCCGGTCGCGGCGTCCGGACCGAGTCCGACCGGTGTGGTGTACCCCGCCCAGGCGATGACCGCGGTGGGGGTCCCGGGCGCCCCGGCGGCCAGCTCGGCGCGCAGCGACCGGGCCATCCCGGTGGGGGTGCCGTAGGGGTCCTTCGCCCGGTCGAACGAGGCCAGATCGATGTCCGAGCCCGGCACGATCACCGCGGTGTGCGCGGCGGCGGCCAGATCGCCGTACACCTCAGCGACCTGGCCCCGGCCGCGCGGGTCGAAGGCCAGGATGTGGCGGCCGGGCGCGAGCAGCGCGGTGTAGCGGCGCGCCGCGGCCCGCGCCTGCCGGTGGTCCTGGAGCGTGCCGGCCGGGTCGGTGGCACGGGCCAGCCGGGCGTCCCGTTCCGCGTGCAGGGCCAGGGAGTTGGCGCGGTAGCGCAGCGCCACGGGGGCGCCGTCGAGATTGCCGACGGTCAGCGGGTGCCGGGCGGCCAGCGCCTGTCGCTGACGCACGCTCAGCGAGGCGAAGAAGCGGGCGACGTCGGCGGGGGCCGCGGTCGCCGGGTCCGGCAGCCGGACACCGAGCGAGTGGTCGGCCCGCCAGGCGGCGGCGCCCGGCGGCGGACCGGTGACCGCGGTCTGCGCGGTACCGGCCGCCCAGCCGCCGGTGCCGGCGGCCACGGCCAGCGCGAGCGCGGCCCCGAGGAGCGTGCGCCTGCTGCGTCCCAGGGCGCTGCGCAGCCTGGACATGGTGGGTCTCCCTCCCGTTGGTGCGACGGGGGGAAACGTAGGAAGGGGGTGGGTGACGCGGCGTCACACCGCGGAGCCAACTCCCGGGTGATACCGGGGTAGGGGGTCGGCCCCGCCCCTCGTCCGGAAGGAGGAGGCACGGGACGCGAGTAGGGGTGCCCCCTAGCGTTCGCCGGGCGCGACCAGCCCCGACTCGTACGCGAAGATCACGGCCTGCGCCCGGTCGCGCAGCGCCAACTTCGCGAGCACCCGGCCGATATGGGTCTTCACGGTCTGCTCCGCGAGGATCAGCGCCTCGGCGATCTCCTGGTTGGACAGCCCGCGGGCGATCAGCTCCAGGACCTCGGTCTCCCGCGGCGTCAGCCCGTTCAGCCGCAGCGCGGTGCGGCCCGCCCGGGGCGCCGGCCGCTGCCGCGCGAAGTCGGCGATCAGCCGCCGGGTCACGGACGGCGCGAGCAGCGCCTCACCGGCCGCCACCACCCGGACCGCGGAGATCAGATCGGCCGGCGGCGCGTCCTTGAGCAGGAACCCGGACGCGCCCGCGCGCAGCGCCTCGTAGACGTAGTCGTCGACATCGAAGGTGGTCAGCATCAGGACCTTCGGCCGGTGGGTGACCCCGGCCGGCGGATCGAGCAGCCGGCGGGCCGCCTCCAGCCCGTCCATCTCCGGCATCCGGACGTCCATCAGCACCACATCGGGGTGCGTCCGGCGGCTCAGCGCCACGCCCTGCACGCCGTCCGGCGCGTCACCCACCACCTCGATGTCGCTCTGCGCGGCGAGCAGCGCGGCGAAGCCCGCCCGCACCATGGCCTGGTCGTCGACGATGATCACGCGGGTGGTCACAGGGCACCGGAATCCTTCGTGGGCGGGGATGACGCCGGGGCGGCCGGCGGCGCGAGCGGAAGCCGTGCGGCGACCCGGAAGCCGCCGTCGGGCAGCGGCCCGGTGTCCAGCGAGCCGTCCACCAGCCGCACCCGCTCCCGCATCCCGACCAGGCCGTGACCGGTGCCGCCGGTCTCCAGCGGGGCGGACGGGGTGGACGGCGCGGGCGGCGGGGAGTTGACGATCAGCACGGTCAGCCGGGTGCCGTCCGCCGTCGTCCGCAGCGACACCCGGGTCGGCGCGCCCGGTGCGTGCCGCACGACGTTGGCCAGCGCCTCCTGGACGATGCGGTACGCCGACAGATCCACCGCCGGTTCGAGCACCGCCGCCTCGTCGGGCAGCGCCAACTCGACCGGCACACCGGCCCGTACGGTCGCCTCGACCAGCTTCTCCAGCATCCCGATCCCGGGCTGCGGGGCCTTCTCCGGGCCGCCGTGGCGCTCCGACTCCTCACTGCGCAGCACCCCGAGCAGCCGGCGCATCTCCGCCAGCGACTCACGGGCGCTCGCCGCGATCGCCCCGAACTCGTCGGCGGCCGCCGGGGGGAGGCCGCCTATGCGGTACGGGGCGCTGTCGGCCTGGACCGTGATCACCGACATGTGGTGGGCGACGACATCGTGCAGCTCACGGGCGATCCGGGCGCGTTCCTCCAGCAGGGTGCGACGGGCCCGCTCGGCCTCGCTGATGGTCTCCTGCTCGATCAACTTCCGCTGGGCGTCGCCCCGTTCCCGCAGTATGGCGCCCATCATCAGCACCACACCGGACAGCACGAACAGCAGCACCCAGGTGCTCTGGATCCCGTCGGGCGCGGCGAAGTCGGCGACGACGCCCGCGGCACCGGTCGCCAGCCACACCGCGATCAGGGTGCGGCGGCGCTCGCGCAGGGACAGCGCCAGCATCAGCGCGAGATAGCCGACGATCAGCGGGGGCGGCCAGGGCCAGGGGCGGCCCGTCACCCCGTCGAGCAGGGTGAGCATCTGCGCGCAGACCAGATCCGCCGCGAAGATCACCCACCAGGCCTGCAGCGGCCGGGTCACCGCGAGCAGCAGCGGCGCGGACTGCGCGGTGGCCACCGCGCCGGCCAGCCCGCCGGCCAGGCCGTAGTCGTGGGTGAGGACGGTGACGGTCGTGGGCAGCAGGGACACCGCGAACGCGAACGCGACGACATACGGCAGCCGGCGCAGCCAGCGGTTGCGGACCGTGCCGAACAGCGGGGTGCCCGGTTCGGTCGGGGTGCCGAGCTCGACGGCGAGCAGTCGCAGCGCCTGGCGCACGGCGCGCAGCGCGCGGTACCGGGCCCGGGTGGCGGTGGGACGGTGGGGGAGCGGGGAGGGCGGCGGGGGAGGGGTTTCGACCATGGCGACCTCACGGTAAACGGACCGCGGCGGCCGCGGCGTCCTCCCTGGGGCCGGACTTGCGGCAGTACCCAGGGAGGAGTCCGCGCCGGGCAGGGGCGCCGTCCGGGCGCCGGGGCACGTCCTACAGCTCCGCCAGCAGCTCGGCCTTCTTCGTGCTGAACTCGTCGTCGGTCAGCAGACCGGCGCCGTGCAGCGCGCCGAGGTGCCGGATGCGGTCCGCGATGTCCGCCGGATCCCGCCGGGCGTCCCCGGTCCGGCGGCGCACCGGCTCGCCGTCCGGCGTCTCCTGCGCCGGATCGGCGGCGCGCACGGCCTGCAGGACCGAGGCCGCGAACGGCAGCGACTCGTGCACCGGGCCGTAGCCGAGCCCGAAGACCACGGCGGCCGGATCCTGGTCCGCCTCGTCGGCCGCGGCGTCGTGGGCGCCGCGTGCCAGCAGCCGCAGATAGCCGTGGAGGATCTCCGGCGACCGCCACTCGATCCCGGCCAACTCGCCGACGGGGAAGGTCTGGTCGCCGCTCTTCCACTTCGCCGAGGACGCGCCGGTCCAAAACCAGCGGAAGGCGACCGAGCGGCCGTCGAAGGAGGCCTTGCCGTCATAGGCCTTGAAGTGCAGCGGCGGCTCCGGCGCGGCCACCAGATGGCGGTCGGCGGGCTCCTTGGCGTCGCGGCCGAGCACCGTGCGCAGCTCGTCGGCGTAGAACTCGGCCAGGGTCTCGCGCCCGGCCGGCAGCACCAGCCGGTAGGGATCGGAGTCCTCCTTGAGCTGCCCGTCCGCCGCCTCCATCAGCGGATCGGCGCCGTGCCGCGGTACGGCGTGCAGCACCACCGTGCCCCGTCTGCCCTTGCTCACCTCGACAGCGCTCAGCGCCTCGTACGGAATGCGTCGCTCGCCGAGCGCCTGGAACAGCTTCGGCCTGCGGATCCCCCGTTCGAAGCGGATGAGTACGGAGTCCGCATCGAACTCCCAGACGGCGTGAAAACCGGCCAGCACATCACCCATGTGGCTCATCGTATGCGGGCGGTTGCCCGCCCGTCCCCCTTCCCGACACCTCAAGGGGCCCGCCGAGCTACGCGCGTCACTCCGGGCCCCCTGCTCCCTGCCTGCCTATGGACGCGGCCCGTGCCGGGCGTGGTTCCCGCGGGTACGGCCCGTCCCCGGGCGCCGGGCCGTACCCGCGGCCGCCGGTCCGTGCTGCCGTGGCCCGCTCAGGCCGTGGCCGTGGCGCACTGCGGATCGGCGGAGGCGCAGTCGACGGTGCCGGTGTCGCCGACGCCGACCAGTGCGAAGTTCTTCAGGCTGCGGGTGCCGGGCGCGAAGTAGCCGGCGTGCCCGACGGCGCCGTCGGCCGACAGCAGCCGCGCGCCGAAGGCCGGATCGACCGGGTCCGCGCCGTGGCCGAGCCCGCCGACCTCCAGGTTCGGCACGTCCTGGATCCAGTCGTCGGAGTCCCGCATCGCCCAGACCCGGGCGTGGGTGCCCAGCCCGGCGAGGCTGCCGGCCCGCATGCCCGGGCTGCCGGCCACCGCGATGTCCTTGACGTTCGAGGGCAGCGTGCGGGCCGCGACACCGCACACCACGGAGCCGTAGCTGTGGCAGAACAGCGAGACCGAGTCCTTCGACGGCAGGGCGTTCACCAGGCCGCGCAGCCGCACCGCGCCGGCCTCGGCCAGCTGCCCGGTGGCGGCCTCGACCCCGAGACCGGACGGCGAGGTGTAGTCGGCCCAGGCGATCACGGCGGTACGGGCGCCGGGCCGGGCCTTCCGCTCGGCGCCGTAGAGGGCGCGTGCCATGCCGACGGGGGCGGCGGTGGCCCGCGCGGTGCGCTCGAAGGTCGACAGGTTGGTGTCCACGCCGGGCACCACGACCGAGACCCGGTCCGCCTTCGTGAGGTTCCCGAAGACCTCGGCGGCCCGCCCGCCGTCGGCCGGGTCGAAGGCCAGGATCTGCCGGCCGGGCGTCATCAGCGATTCGAGGCGGTGCATCAGCCGGCCCGCCTCCTGGCGGCCGACGGGGGTGAGCCGGTGGTCGCCCATCCGGCGTTTCTCGACCGCGCGGGCGTCGTCGATGGCCATCCGGTTGGCGCGGTAGCGCAGCTGCGCGGGGGCGCCGCCCATATTGCCGACGACCAGCGGATAACGGGTGGCGAGCTGCTGCTTCTCGGCCCGGCCGAGGGGGGCGAAGAAGGCCCGGACCGCGGACGGCGATCCGTTGGGGTCGGGCAGCGGGCGCCCCAGGAAGGTGGCGTGCTTCCAGGCGGCCTTGGCGGTGGCCAGCGGGTTGGCGTCGTCCTTGGTACCTCTCACGGCGGTCCAGCCGGTCATCGCAAGCATCACGAACACCACCACCAGGGCGAGTGCGGTGCGCAAGGCGGTGGACTGGAGGAAACCGGAGGAGGGGCCGAGGCCCGGGAAGGAAGTCACCGCGAGCCACCCTAGGAGAAGCGGAAGCATGCCTGTGGTGGCCGTGAGTGATCTCACGTTTCACGGTGGGTATTTCGACCAAACCGGACACCTGTCGTCCGTTTTCGGTGCTCAGTCGTGCAGGGGTGGTCTCAGAGGCCTCCACCACCGATCGCGCAGCGCCGGACGGCAGTTACGCGCAGTGGGCGGGAACGCGGTGTTCGCCCCGACCGCCGCCGGCCGCTTTCACCCCGTCCGCCAGTTCCCCTCGATCGCCGGCCCGATGTGATCCAGATAGGACATGGTCAGCTCGCGGATCGCGGACACACTGCAGTCCTCGCCCACGCTCCAGACCTTGCCCGCGGCCCGCATCACCCCGCTGAACGTGGCGACCAGCACCCGCGGCCGCGGATCGGCGTCCACGTCCAGTCCCTCGCGCCGGGCGACCAGGCGGGCCATCTGCTCCTCCAGCTCCGCGGAGCGCCGCAGCAGGACCGCGACCAGCGCCGGCGTCGACTCGATCATCCGGTAGGTGCGCATGTACAGCTCCACCGGGATCACCGACGCGATGGCGCTGCCGATGTCGTCCCAGGCGGCCGCCACCGTGTGGCGCAGGGCGGTGAGCGGGGCCTCCGTCGCGGGCCGGGCCAGCAGCTCGTCGAGGAAGCGGGCCTCGACCATCCCCTGGACCGCGAAGGTGACGTCCTCCTTGTTCGCGAAGTAGCGGAAGAAGGTCCGCTGGGAGACGTCCACCGCCTCCGCGATCTCGTCGACGGTCGTCGCCTCGTACCCCTGCTCCGTGAACAGCTCCAGCGCCGCCCGGATCAGGGCGGCGTGGGTGCGCTGCTTCTTGCGTTCCCGCAGGCCGCCCGCGGGTGCCGAATGCGGCGTCGAGGTGGCCATCCAAGCGCCGCCTTTCCCTGGTGTTCTCGCTGCTCAGAGTACCTGTGAGCGAGGTGACAGTCACCGACTGATGAATTTCTTTGTCAACTGTCAGTGGCTGACATTAGCCTCCTCGGTATGAGCTCTCAGACCCCGGTTGCCCACGCCGCGCCGGAACTTCCCGTACCGGAGCCCCCCAGGGGGCTGCGAGGCCATCCGTGGCTGACCCTCTTCTCCGTGGCCATCGGCGTCATGATGGTCGCTCTCGACGGCACCATCGTCGCCATCGCCAACCCGGCCATCAAGCAGGACCTCGGCGCCTCGCTGGCCGATGTCCAGTGGATCACCAACGGCTACATGCTCGCCCTGGCCGTCTCGCTGATCACCGCGGGCAAGCTCGGTGACCGCTTCGGCCACCGCCAGACCTTCCTCATCGGCATCCTCGGCTTCGCCGCCGCCTCCGGTGCCATCGGGTTCTCCCACGAGGTTTCGCTGGTCATCACCTTCCGTGTGCTGCAGGGCCTGTTCGGCGCCCTGCTCATGCCCGCCGCGCTGGGACTGCTGCGCGCCACCTTCCCGGCCGAGAAGCTCAACATGGCCATCGGCATCTGGGGCATGGTCATCGGCGCCTCCACCGCCGGCGGCCCGATAGTCGGCGGGCTGCTGGTCGAGCACGTCAACTGGCAGTCCGTCTTCTTCATCAACGTCCCGGTCGGCGTGCTGGCCCTGGTCCTGGGCCTGGTGATCCTCAAGGACCACCGCGCCGAGAACGCCCCGCGCTCGTTCGACGTGCCGGGCATCGTGCTGCTCTCCGGCGCGATGTTCTGCCTCATCTGGCCGCTGATCAAGGCGTCGGAATGGGGCTGGGGCGACATGAAGACCTTGGGCTTCCTGATCGGCTCCGTGGTCCTCTTCGGCCTGTTCGCCGTATTGGAGACCAAGGTCCGCGAACCGCTCATCCCGCTGCGGATGTTCCGCTCGCTGCCGCTGACCGCCGGCACGGTCCTGATGGTGCTCATGGCCTTCGCCTTCATGGGCGGCCTGTTCTTCGTGACGTTCTACCTCCAGAACGTGCACGGCATGACCCCGGTGGACAGCGGTCTGCACCTCCTGCCGCTCACCGGCATGATGATCGTCGGCTCGCCGCTCGCCGGCGCCCTGATCACCAAGCTCGGCCCGCGCCTGCCGCTGGTCGGCGGCATGGTCCTCACCGCCGTCGCGATGTACGGCATGTCCGGCCTGGACACCGACAGCGGCACCGGCCCGATGTCCCTCTGGTTCGCGCTGCTCGGCCTGGGCCTCGCGCCCGTCATGGTCGGCGCCACCGAGGTCATCGTCGGCAACGCCCCGCTGGAGCTCTCCGGTGTCGCCGGCGGTCTCCAGCAGGCCGCGATGCAGGTCGGCGGCAGCCTCGGCACGGCCGTGCTCGGCGCGGTCATGGCCTCCCGCGTGGACAACGAGCTGCCCGGGGCGTGGCATGCGGCGGGCCTTCCGCCGGCCCCGCCCGCCCAGGCGTCCCAGCTGTCCGACGCGGTCTCGGCCGGCTTCGCGCCGGTCCCCAAGGGCACCCCGCCCCAGCTGGCCGAGAAGATCACCTCCGTCGCCCACGACACCTTCGTCTCCGGCATGGGCCTGGCCTTCACGGTCGCCTGCGGGGTGGCCGTCGTCGCGGCCTTCGTCGCCTTCTTCACCAAGCGCGGCGCCAACGCCGAAGCGGGCGCCGGCGTCGGCCACATCTGACGCCCGCCCCGGCCCTGCGACACCCGCTCGCACGGCCCGGCGGCACCCGCCCGCCCCATCCGGCGCGCGTCCGGCCCGGGACCTCCCGGGACCGGACGCGCGCTTTTGCGTTGCGGGGGATGCGGGGGAGGGGAGCGGGGTGTGGGGTGCGGCGGGGTCCGGCTTGCTGAGGGGTGCCTGTTGGTGCTGTGGGTGGGCGCGATGGCCTGGGGGCTCTGGGGGCTCTGGGGCCTCCGGGGGCGGTCGCCCGGGAAGCGGACGGCCGACGGGCCAGGAGCCGACGGCCGGGACGGCCGCCGGGCGCGGTGGCCGACGAGCCCGGAACGCGGCAGCCGCGCGGTCCCCGGACGCGGAAGTCGACGGGCCAGGTGCCCGCGCGCCCGCCGGACGTCAGCAAGCCGCGTCAACCCGCCGTACGGGGTCGATCCACGCCTCTTCCGCCGTACGCCCCGCGGGAGTTGGCCCCGGCCGTGGCGGGGAATCCCTCATCCGGATGAGCCGGCGCGGGAACCTGCGCCCCGCCTGCGGTCCTCCTGGGCGCGCACGCCCGCTCCGGTGCCCGGTGCACACCGGGAAGAACGGTTTCCGCGATCCGCGTCCGACGCCCCGTCCCGCGTCAACACCGCGCACCGGCGCCCCGCTCCGCACCGTTCCGCTCGTCCACATACCTGATCCGGGTGGGACGACCGTCCGGGCCTTGGCAGCCGCACCGCGGCCTCGCGAAGCTCGAAGCCGAACGACCCGCCGCGGGCAGCCGGCCCGCCGCGACCCCGCACATCGCCCACTCCACGGGGGAGATTCCCAATGCGAATGCATCCGCGCACGTCCCGCACCACCGCCCTGCTGACCGGCCTCACCGCGCTGGCCGCCGTGCTCGCCGTACCGCTCGCCGCCGGCACCCCGGCCGCGCGGGCGGCCACCGCCGGCCGGGGCGCCGCCTCGGGGGACTGCGCCGCCGGCCAGTTCTGCGTCTGGCCGACGGCCGACTTCCGCGGCAAGCGGCAGGCCTACGAGCTGTCCGACATCGACATCGAGAGCTGCGTCCCGCTGCCCAAGGGGAGCACCGCGGCGGCGCTCGCCAACCGCACCGGGCGGCCGGTCACCACCTATCAGAGCGCGGAGTGCGCCGAGACCGCCGAATACAACACCTATCCGGGCGGCGGCACCTGGGTGCCCCGATCCCCTTATCAGGTAAGGGCGTTCAAGGTATGGGAGCGCTGAACCGGGCGCGCGCGAAGCCTCCGCGCCCCCTTGCCGCCCGCTGCACGACACCGTGCCCCCCCGACCGGCGAAGGACGCCGGTCGGGGGGCACGGGGAGCAGGCTGCGGCGGTCGGCCGCGGTGCGGTCAGGCGTCGCCGCCGGCCTCACCCGCGTCGGCGGCCGTGACGTCCAGGAGCTGGTAGCGGTCGATCGCCTGCTTCAGCAGCGACCGGTCGACCTTGCCCTCCTTGGCGAGCTCGGTGAGCACACCCAGGACGATGGACTGCGCGTCGATGTGGAAGAAGCGACGGGCCGCGCCGCGGGTGTCCGCGAAGCCGAAGCCGTCGGCGCCCAGCGACTGGTACGTGCCGGGAACCCAGCGCGCGATCTGGTCGGGCACCGCACGCATCCAGTCCGAGACCGCGAGCGTGGGGCCGTCCGCGCCCTGGAGCTTCTGCGTCACGTACGGGACGCGCTGCTCCTCCTCCGGGTGCAGAAGGTTGTGCTCCTCGATCTCCACCGCGTCGCGGCGCAGCTCGTTCCAGGACGTCGCCGACCAGACATCGGCCCTGACGTCCCACTCGTCCGCGAGGATCTGCTGTGCCTCGATCGCCCACGGCACCGCGACACCCGAGGCGAGGATCCGGGCGGCGTGCTCACCCTTCTCGGCGGCCTTGATGCGGTGCAGGCCCTTGAGGATGCCCTCGACATCGACGTCGGCCGGCTCCGCCGGGTGCTGGATCGGCTCGTTGTAGACGGTGAGGTAGTAGAAGATGTCCTCGGAGTTCTCGCCGTACATCCTGCGCAGACCGTCCTTGACGATGTGCGCGATCTCGTAGCCGTAGGCCGGGTCGTAGGCGACACAGGCCGGGTTCGTCGAGGCCAGCAGCTGGGAGTGGCCGTCGGCGTGCTGCAGACCCTCACCGGTCAGCGTCGTACGGCCGGCGGTGGCGCCCAGCACGAAGCCGCGCGCGAGCTGGTCGGCCATCTGCCAGAACTGGTCACCGGTGCGCTGGAACCCGAACATCGAGTAGAAGACGTACACCGGGATCAGCGGCTCGCCGTGCGTGGCATAGGCGGAGCCCGCCGCGATCAGCGAGGCCGTGCAGCCCGCCTCGGTGATGCCGTCGTGCAGCATCTGGCCGGTCGGCGACTCCTTGTAGGCGAGGAGAAGCTCACGGTCGACCGACTCGTACTGCTGGCCCAGCGGGTTGTAGATCTTGGCCGACGGGAAGAACGCGTCCATACCGAAGGTGCGGTACTCGTCGGGCGCGATCGGCACGAAGCGCTTGCCGATCTCCTTGTCCCGCATCAGGTCCTTCAGGACCCGCACGAACGCCATCGTCGTGGCGATCTTCTGCTGGCCCGAGCCCTTCTTGGCACCCGCGTAGGCCTTGTCGTCCGGCAGCGCCAGCGGCTCGGCCCGCACGAGACGGGTCGGGACGTACCCGCCCAGGCCCTTGCGGCGGTCGTGCATGTACTGGATCTCTTCGGAGTCCCGGCCCGGGTGGTAGTACGGCGGCGCGCCGTTCTCCAGATCCTTGTCCGGGATCGGCAGGTGCAGCCGGTCACGGAAGCCCTTGAGGTCCTCGACCGTCAGCTTCTTCATCTGGTGGGTCGCGTTGCGGCCCTCGAAGTTCGGGCCGAGCGTCCAGCCCTTGACGGTCTGCGCGAGGATCACCGTCGGCTGGCCCTTGTGGGCCTTGGCCGCCGCGTACGCCGCGTAGATCTTCTTGTGGTCGTGACCGCCGCGGCCCAGGTGCAGGATCTGGTCGTCGGTCATGTTCTCGACCATGGCGCGCAGCCGCTGGTCGTCGCCGAAGAAGTGCTCACGGATGTAGGCACCGGTCTCGGTGGCGTACGTCTGGAACTGACCGTCGGGCGTGCTGTTGAGCCGGTTGACCAGGATGCCGTCGCGGTCCTGCGCGAGCAGCGGGTCCCAGCTGCGGTCCCACACCAGCTTGATGACGTTCCAGCCGGCGCCGCGGAACTGCGACTCCAGCTCCTGCATGATCTTGCCGTTGCCGCGGACCGGGCCGTCGAGGCGCTGGAGGTTGCAGTTGACGACGAAGGTCAGGTTGTCCAGGCCCTCACGGGCGGCGATGGACAGCTGGCCGAGCGACTCGGGCTCGTCCATCTCGCCGTCGCCGAGGTAGGCCCAGACGTGCGACTTGGAGGTGTCGGCGATGCCGCGCGCCTCCATGTAGCGGTTCATCCGCGCCTGGTAGATCGCGCCGAGGGGGCCCAGGCCCATCGAGACGGTCGGGAACTCCCAGAAGTCCGGCATCAGCCGCGGGTGCGGATAGCTGGACAGACCGTGGGGGGCCTTGGACTTCTCCTGCCGGAAGGCGTCGAGCTGGGCCTCGGACAGTCGGTCCAGGAGGAACGCACGGGCGTAGACACCGGGCGAGGCGTGGCCCTGGAAGAAGATCTGGTCGCCGCCGTCGCCCTCGTCCTTGCCCCGGAAGAAGTGGTTGAAGCCCACGTCGTAGAGGGAGGCGGAAGAAGCGAAGGTGGCGATGTGGCCGCCGACGCCGATGCCCGGACGCTGGGCGCGCGAGACCATGACGGCGGCGTTCCACCGGGTCGCGTTCAGGACCTTGCGCTCGATCTCCTCGTTGCCGGGGAAGAACGGCTCGTCCTTGGTCGCGATGGTGTTCACGTAGTCCGTGCTGCGCATCTCGGGCACGGCCACACGCTTCTCGCGGGCGCGCTCGATCAGGCGGAGCATGAGGTAGCGGGCACGTTCCCGGCCGCGCTCGTCGACGGCTGCGTCGAGCGAGTCGAGCCATTCCTGGGTCTCTTCGGGATCGAAGTCCGGGACCTGGCTGGGAAGGCCGCCAATGATGATCGGGTTTCGATCGGATCCGGAAGCCACGCTGTTCCTTCGTGTTCGGTTCGTGCCGCGCTGTGCAGGGTGTGGATGCTGTGCACGGGACGAATGCTGTCTCTGCCTTGGTGTCGCGCCGTCTCCATCGTGTACCGAGCCACAGGGATACGTCACCTCTACTGATGGGTAACCCATCCGTAGAGAGATGGCGCTGAAAAGGCCGATTTCTCGGGTCGGCCAAATCGCAACCATACGCTCATGTCGAAAGTGCTTCGCGTACGGACGTCCGGACCCCGAAATGAGATCCACAACCGGCCGGTGCCCCCCGAAGGGACCAGTCTCGCGCGAGTACCCGACAAACCCGGCAGAATGCTGTGGTGTGAATCACTTCGGCTTGTCCCGCCGGGGTCGTGGTTGCGGCGAGACGCCGCCAAACGTCACCGTTTCGGCGGTCTGGATCGCCGGGTACTTGCGCGATCCGCCCGGCCCGTGTGGACTACGCCCAATGCTCCGCGCACGCGCGGGGTCACCCGAGCATTTCCGAAACATGACAGGAGGCAATCCGTGAGCGCGACCGCGGACCACGCGGAGGAGCGGACCAACCCTGCCGCCAGGCTGGGGTTCGAGCCCGGACAGGTGGTCCAGGAGATCGGATACGACGAAGACGTCGATCAGGATCTCCGCGAAGGCATTGAGACCGTGATCGGCCAGGATCTCGTCGACGAGGACTACGACGACGTCTGCGACGTCGTGCTGCTGTGGTTCCGCGACGAGGACGGCGACCTCACGGACGCGCTGGTGGACGCCATCGGGCTGATCGACGAGGGCGGGCAGATCTGGCTGCTGACCCCGAAGACCGGCCGTGACGGGTACGTCGAGCCGAGCGACATCAATGAGGCCGCGCAGACCGCGGGTCTGTCCCAGACCAAGAGCATCAACGCGGGCAAGGACTGGGCCGGCAGCCGACTGGTCACGCCCAAGCCCGGCAAGCGCTGAGCCGCACCACCCCGAGTTCCAGCCGAGCCCCCTCCGCCTGTTGCGGAGGGGGCTCGGCCCTGTTCACGGCACGTTCCCCGGTCGTGAACCGCGGCGCGTAGGGTTGGTCGCGTCCTGTTGACAGTGAGCGGAAGGGAAGCACCCCATGGCGATCGAGGTCGGCACGAAGGCTCCGGATTTCGAGCTGAAGAACCAGCACGGCGAGCTGGTCAGGCTCTCCGACTTCCGCGGTGAGAAGGCCGTCGTCCTCCTCTTCTACCCCTTCGCCTTCACCGGTGTGTGCACCGGCGAGCTGTGCGCGCTCCGGGACGAGCTGCCGGCGTTCGTCAACGACGACGTCCAGCTGCTCGCCGTCTCCAACGACTCCCCGTTCTCGCTGCGCGTCTTCGCGGAGCAGGAGGGGCTGGAGTACCCGCTGCTGTCGGACTTCTGGCCGCACGGCGAGGCCTCGCGGGCGTACGGCGTCTTCGACGAGGAGAAGGGCTGCGCGGTGCGCGGCACGTTCATCATCGACAAGGAGGGCGTGGTGCGCTGGACGGTCGTCAACGGCCTGCCCGACGCCCGTGACCTCAACGACTACGTCAAGGCGCTCGGCACCCTCTGAGCCGCCTCTCCCACGGCGCCGGTGCGCCCACCGGGCGGACATCCGCACGGATCCGGGTGCGATATCTGCAATCGGCGGGAACCGGTCACTAGGATCAATTCGTTGATCCGATGCCATGCACGATGGGGGCGCAAATCTTTACGTACCCCTCGAATCTTTGGGAGGACTCGTGGGAGTCAGCCTCAGCAAGGGCGGCAACGTCTCGCTGACGAAGGAAGCCCCCAATCTGACCGCCGTCGTCGTCGGTCTGGGCTGGGACGCGCGTACCACCACCGGTACGGACTTCGACCTGGACGCCAGCGCCCTGCTGACGAACGGCCAGGGCAAGGTCGGCAACGACCAGAACTTCGTGTTCTTCAACAACCTGAAGAGCCCGGACGGTTCGGTCGAGCACACCGGCGACAACATCACCGGTGAGGGTGAGGGCGACGACGAGCAGATCAAGGTCAATCTGGCCGCCGTCCCCGCCGATGTCGACAAGATCGTCTTCCCGGTGTCGATCTACGACGCCGAGACCCGCCAGCAGAGCTTCGGCCAGGTCCGCAACGCCTTCATCCGGGTGGTCAACCAGGCCGACAACAACGAGCTGGCGCGCTACGACCTGAGCGAGGACGCCTCGACCGAGACCGCCATGGTCTTCGGCGAGCTGTACCGCAACGGCGCGGAGTGGAAGTTCCGGGCCATCGGACAGGGCTATGCCTCGGGTCTGCGCGGCATCGCGCAGGACTTCGGCGTCAACGTCTGAGCGGCGGCGTCAGCGGCTGCAGCAGCGGCTGCGAGCTGATCGCCGGCGTCCGGCCGGGCGGCGCCGACGCGGTGGCCGCCCGGGACAGGAACGACCGCGTCCGGCGCCGTACGCCCCCGTCCGGGGCGTGCGGCGCCGGACGCGCTTGAAGGGCAGGAAGGGATGCGGCCGTGCCCGGGCCCGGCCGCACCGACATCGGGGAGGAAGCGAACGATGAGCGTCACGCTTGCCAAGGGGGGCAACGTCTCTCTGTCCAAGGCCGCGCCGGATCTCACGCAGATCATGGTCGGCCTCGGCTGGGACGCGCGGTCCACGACCGGAGCACCCTTCGATCTCGACGCCAGCGCACTGCTGTGCCGGTCGGGCCGGGTGCTGGGGGACGAATACTTCGTCTTCTACAACAACCTCAAGAGCCCGGACGGCTCCGTCGAACACACGGGGGACAACCTCACCGGCGAGGGTGAAGGCGACGACGAGTCGGTCCTGGTCGACCTCACGCAGGTGCCCGAGGGGGTCGACAAGATCGTTTTTCCGGTCTCGATCCATGACGCCGAGGCGCGCGGCCAGAGTTTCGGCCAAGTCAGCAACGCTTTCATTCGCATCGTCAATCAGGCCGACGGCAGCGAACTCGCCCGCTATGACCTCAGCGAAGACGCCTCCGGCGAAACGGCGATGATCTTCGGCGAGGTGTATCGCTACAACGGCGAATGGAAGTTCCGGGCAGTGGGCCAGGGGTACGCGTCGGGTCTGCGGGGCATCGCTCTAGACTTCGGGGTCAACGTTTCGTAAAGCGCCGCGCACTGCGCGCGGGGGACCCACACAGCGAAGGATTGGGTAGGCAGTGCTCCTGAAAACCTTTGGCTGGTCGTTCGCCATCACGGCGGCCGGCCTCGCCTTGGCCGGCGTGCTCTGGGGGTGGCAGGGGCTCGCGATCGTCGGGATCCTGTCCATCCTGGAGATCTCGCTCTCGTTCGACAACGCCGTCATCAACGCGGGCATCCTGCGCAAGATGAACGCGTTCTGGCAGAAGATCTTCCTTACCGTCGGCATCCTCATCGCGGTGTTCGGCATGCGACTGGTGTTCCCGGTCGTCATTGTCGCGATCACCGCGAAGCTGGGGCCGATCGAGGCGGTCAATCTCGCCATCAATGACAAGACGCGCTACGAGGACCTGGTCACCAGCGCGCATCCGGCCATCGCGGCCTTCGGCGGGATCTTCCTGCTGATGATCTTCCTCGACTTCATATTCGAGGAGCGCGACTACAAATGGCTGTCCTGGATCGAAAAGCCCATGGCCAAGATGGGCAAGCTCGACATGCTGTCCGTCATCATCGCCCTGGTCGTCCTGCTGGTGACCTCGATGACGGTGGCCACCGCCGCGGCGCACGGCGCCGGTGACAAGAGCGCCACGGTCCTGCTGGCCGGCGTCGCGGGCCTCCTCACGTATCTCGTCGTCGCCGGAATCTCCGGCTACTTCGAGGACAAGCTGGAGGAGGACGAAGACGATGATGAAGGCGCGGAGGGCGCGGAAGGCGCGGCCGGTCAGCCGGCGGCGCCCGCGCGAATCGGCACCGGCGCGGCCGTGGGGCTGGCCGGCAAGGCCGCGTTCTTCATGTTCCTCTACCTCGAGGTCATCGACGCGTCCTTCTCCTTCGACGGCGTCATCGGCGCCTTCGCCATCACCAACGACATCTTCATGATGGCGCTGGGTTTGGGCATCGGCGCGATGTACATCCGCTCGCTGACGGTCTTCCTGGTCCGCAAGGGGACCCTGGACGACTACGTCTACCTGGAGCACGGTGCGCACTACGCCATCGGCGCGCTGGCCGTCATCCTGCTCGTCACGATCAAGTACGAGATCAACGAGGTCATCACCGGCCTGGTGGGCATCGTGCTGATCGGCCTCTCGTTCGCTTCCTCGGTGGTCCGCAACCGGCGTGAGGGCAAGCCGGGGGACTCCTCGGGAAAGTCGTCGGAAGTCACCTCCGGAGTGTGACGCGGCGCTGATTGAGGAACGCTCTCTGCGGGGCGGCTCTGGGGTGCAGACCTCGGGCCGCCCCGTTTGTCGGGGTCGAGCAATGGGGTGGGCAACGTGTCGTTCCTGGAGAATCTGCGGCGCGGCGGCGCTGCGAAGTTCGACTTCGACAGCGGCGGCGCGTCGTACGTCGTCGAGCTGACGAAGCGGAATCCGGTCGTCTCACTGACCAAGCAGGGGGCGGCCAGCGGGCATCTGCGGGTCAATCTGCACTGGCAGATGCGCACCTCCGATCTGCACGAGCGCAGCGGGCACGCCAGGGGCGGGCTGCTGCGGCACCCGGGGAAGCTGTTCAAGCCGGAGGTCGTGCAGGCACAGGGGCCTGCCGTGGTCAACGTCGACCTGGACCTGGCCTGTCTCTACGAGCTCCAGGACGGCACCAAGGGCGTGGTGCAGCCGCTGGGCAACTTCCTCGGCGACCTCAACGGCGCGCCCTTCGTGAAGCTCAGCGGCGACGACCGCTTCGGTTCGGGGTCCGGTGAGACGCTCTACATCAACCTGGACCACCGTGACGAGATCAAGCGAATGCTGATCTTCGTCTACATCTACGACGGCACACCGGCGTTCGACCGCACCCACGCGGTCGTGACGCTCTACCCGAGCAGCGGGCCGCGGGTGGAGCTGAAGCTGGACGAGCGTGCGCCGCAGGCCCGCTCCTGCGCCGTCTTCATGCTGGAGAACGTCAAGGGCGAGCTGACGGTGCGCCGCGAGGTGAAGTACGTCTACGGCTTCCAGGCGGAGCTCGACCGGCTGTACGGCTGGGGCCTGCAGTGGGGACGGGGCTACAAGTCGAAGGTGTGAGCCGTCCCCGTGGAGCGAGGCGCGGCGGGCCCACCGCGGTGCGGCGGCCCGCCGTGCCGTGGCTAACGGCGCTGGAACTGCGGGCCCTGCGGCGGCAGGACGAAGGACGGGTCCGGCACGAAGGGCTGCTGCGGTGGCGCCGGGTAGCCGTACGTCCCGGCCGGCGGCGCGGGCGGAAGGCCGTAGCCGGTCGGTGCCTGGGGCTGGTACTGCGGCGGCGGGCCCGGGTAGCCGTACGCGGGCCGCGCCGGGGGCTGGGCCGGCGGGGGCGGCACGTTCTGCGGGTAGCCGTAGCCGCCGCCGGTGGGTGCGGGAGCGGCCGGGGGCGCGCCGGCCGGCGGCAGCGGTGCGGACGAGAACGGCTCCGGCATGCCCTCCGGCACATGCTGGGTGACCGCGTCGGGGTCGGCCACCGCGCCGCTCTGCGGATCCGCAGCGGACGGCGCGCCGGAGGCCTGCTCGGGCCAGGTGCTGGGCGGCGGGGTCACGGGGGAGGCGGCGGGGCCGTCCGCGGGGGCCGGGTCCTCGGCCGCGGGCTTTGTGCCGGGCGGCTCCGTGCCGGCCGGCTGCGACGCCTCCGGCGCACCGGCCTCCGCGCCGTCCACCTCGCCGTCCTCCACCGAGATCCCGAACTCCGTCGCCAGGCCGACCAGCCCGCTGGCGTACCCCTGCCCCAGGGCGCGGAACTTCCAGGCCTCGCCGCGGCGGTACAACTCCCCGCAGATCAGGGCCGTCTCGTCGCCGGTCTCGGGCACCACGTCGAAGACCGCGAGCGGCTCGCCGTCGGTGGCCGCCGCGTCGTACAGCAGGACCCGCAGATCCGTCACGCCCGCGAACGGTCCGCCGTCCGAGGACGCGGCCAGGACGACCCGGTCCACCGAGGGGTCCAGCGCCGCCAGGTCCGCTTCGAGGGTGTCGGTCAGCACCTCGTCGAGCTGTGTCTTGGGCAGATGCCGCACCAGGCCGCTGGGGTGGCGGGGCTGGTTGTAGAACACGAAGTCCTCGTCGGAGCGCACGCGTCCCCCGGGGCCCACCAGCAGGGCCGAGGCATCGACATCGGGCACACCGGCGCCGGGCGTCCAGCGCAGGACGGCCCGGACCGCCGTGGCATCGAGGGGTACGTTCGACCCTTTCAGCATCGCGTGCGTCATGCCGCAATCCTGCCTTCCCTCAGCTCGCGGGGACAACGCGGGGGCCCCGTGAGCCGCGCACGGGCACGGGCGGCGGACACCCGGGCGCCCCGCGGGGGTTACGTGATTTTCACGCACGCGGGAACCAACCACACCCCCACGCACGTACGATTACCGGCTGGATCCAGACAGCGAGACACGCGGGGGGCCCGGATCCCGCAGGTATACGGGGAGTCATATGCAGCATTTTGGGTACCTTGCGCCCGATATTCGAAAGGCGCTGTTCCATCAGGAGCCGGTGGAGTTCACCGCCGACTCCCCGGCCCGCACGCTCGCGGTCGCCCTGGGCGCCACGCTCTACAGCCCCGCCACCCGCCCGCAGCTCGCCGCCGACGTCCTCAAACAGGCCGGGCGCGGCGTGCTGTCCATGGTGCTGTGCCTGGAGGACTCCATAGGGGACGCGGACGTCGAGGCCGGTGAGGAGAACCTCGTCCGCCAGCTCGCGCTGCTCGACGCCGCTGCCGCCGCGGGCGAGTGCCTCCCGCTGCTGTTCATACGGGTCCGCACCCCCGAGCAGATACCGGACCTGGTACGGCGGATGGGAGCCGCCGTGCACAGGCTGTCTGGATTTGTACTTCCGAAATTCACCGAGGAGAGCGGCGTCCCGTTCCTGGAGGCGCTGACCGCGGCCGAGTCCGCGAGCGACCGGCGGCTGTTCGCGATGCCGGTGCTGGAATCCCCGCAGCTGCTGCATCTGGAGAGCCGCACCGAGACCCTGTGCGGCATCGCCAGGACCGTCGACAAATACCGTGACCGGGTGCTCGCCCTGCGCCTCGGCGTCACCGACTTCTGCTCCGCCTACGGCCTGCGCAGGGCGCCCGACATGACCGCCTACGACGTCCGGATCGTCGCGTCCGTGATCTCCGACGTGGTCAATGTGCTGGGCCGGGCGGACGGCAGCGGCTTCACGGTCACCGGCCCGGTGTGGGAGTACTTCCGGCTGCACGAGCGGATGTTCAAGCCGCAGCTGCGGCGCAGCCCCTTCCTCGGACACGCCGAGGAGCTGCGGACCGCACTGATCGAGCACGACATGGACGGGCTGCTGCGCGAGATCGACCTCGACCGCGCCAACGGCCTGCAGGGCAAGACCTGCATCCACCCCTCGCACGTCGCGCCCGTGCACGCCCTGTCGGTCGTCAGCCACGAGGAGTTCAGCGACGCGGTCGACATCCTCCGGCCCGAACGGGGCGACGGCGGGGTGCTGCGCTCGGCCTACACGAACAAGATGAACGAGGTGAAACCGCACCGCGCCTGGGCGGAGCGGACCCTGCTGCGTGCCGAGGTGTTCGGCGTCGCGGCGGAGGGCGTCGGGTTCGTGGAACTGCTGACGGCGAGCGTGCCGCAGACATGACCGCGGTGAACGGCACGGGCGAACGGCACGACGGTACGACGAAGGAGACACCGCACGTGGTCTGGACAGGGGAATGGGTCGCCGGCCGGCTCGGGGTCTCGCTGAGCGGCGGGGACGAGCTGCCCGAGCTGCTGGGGCTGGCGCTGCGGCGCAACCCCAAGCGGGCTCATCTGCTCGTGTCGAACGTGCTCGGCAAGCATGTGCCGCAGCGGCCGGACGTGGTCCACGGGGCCGGCGTCGGTCTGGGGCGGCGGGTGCGGCAGCTGCTGGGCGAGGAGGCCGCCGCCCGCGCCGTCGTCCTGGGCTACGCCGAGACTGCCACCGGCCTGGGGCATTCGGTGGCCGACGGCCTGGCCTCGGCGCCGTATCTGCACTCCACCCGGCGGCCGGTGGCGGGCATCGCACCGGTGGGCGGGTTCGAGGAGGAGCACAGCCACGCCACCTCGCACCTGCTGCTCCCCGAGGATCCCGCGCTGCTGGCCGGGGACGGACCGCTGGTCCTCGTCGACGACGAGTTCTCCACCGGCACGACCGTGCTGAACACCATCAGGGCCCTGCACGCCCGCTTCCCGCGCGAGCGGTACGTGGTCGTCGCCCTGGTCGACATGCGCTCCGGCGAGGACCGCGGCCGGCTGGAGGCGTGCGCGGCGGAGCTGGGCGCCCGCGTCGACCTCGTGGCGCTGGCCGCGGGCGGCGTCCGCCTCCCCGACGAGGTGCTCTCCCGAGGCCAGGAACTCGTCGCCCGGCACGAGGCCCTCGCGGCCCGTACCCCGGCGGCCGGCCCCGACCCGGCGCCCGGTGCCGGCCCCGCCGTGCGGATCGACCTCGGCTGGCCCGCAGGGCTGCCGGACGGCGGGCGGCACGGCTTCACCCCCGCGCACCGGGCGCGCCTGGAGACCCGTCTGCCCGCCATGGCGGACCGGCTCGCGCGGCATCTGGACGGCGCGCGCCGCATCCTCGTCCTCGGCAACGAGGAGTTGATGTACGCGCCGCTGCGGATCGCCGGGGCGCTGGACACGCTGCGCACCGCGCGGGACGGCGACGCCGCCCCCGCCGACGGCAGCGGACCGGGCGTCTTCTTCTCCACCACCACCCGCTCACCGGTGCTCGCCGTCGACGACCCCGGATACGCGATCCGCACCCGGCTGTCCTTTCCCGCCCACGACGCGCCGGCCGACGGGCCGGGGGAGCGCTACGCCTACAACGTGGCGCCCGGCTCGGCGCCGGAACGCCGCTTCGACGCGATCGTCGCCGTCGTGGACGCGCCCGGTGACCGCCCCGAACTGCACGCCGAAGGCGGTCTGCTGCACCGTCTCGCCGCGCACACCGACCGGCTGCTGCTCGCCGTCGTTCCCTCCCGCCCGCCGCAACCGGAAGCCGGACCCATGCCCCTCCCCGAGCCGCTGCGCGGCCCCGCCTTCTCCTCCTACGGGGCCGACGAGGTCGGCTGGCTGCTCCAGGACCTCTCCGGGCTCACCCTGGAGGCCCCGACCGAGGAGCGCGAGGAGGCGATCCAGCGCGGCGGCGCCCACTACGCCGAGTCGCTGCCCGTCGAATACCAGCCGAGCGAGGAGTACCAGGCGCTGTTCCACAGCGCGCTCGACGCCTCGGCGGGCCGGATCGCGCGGGCCGTCGGGACCGTCACCGAGACCGTGCTCGCCGAGCGCGGCCCGCGCCCCGTCCTGGTCTCGCTGGCCCGGGCCGGCACCCCCGTCGGGGTGCTGATGCGCCGCTGGGCCCGGCACGCCCACGGGCTGGAGCTGCCGCACTACGCCGTCTCGATCGTCCGCGGCCGCGGTATCGACACCACGGCACTGCGCTGGCTGGCCGACCGGCACGACCCGGCCGATGTCGTCTTCGTCGACGGCTGGACCGGCAAGGGCGCCATCACCCGCGAACTCGCGGAGGCGCTCGCGGACTTCCCCGGCTTCGACCCGCGGATCGTGGTGCTCGCCGACCCCGGTGGCTGCGTCGAGACCTACGGCACCCGCGATGACTTCCTCATCCCGTCCGCCTGCCTCAACTCCACCGTCTCCGGCCTCATATCGCGCACCGTCCTGCGCGAGGACCTGGTGGGCCCGGACGACTTCCACGGCGCGAAGTTCTACCGCGAGCTGGCCGGCGCCGACCTGTCGGGCACCTTCCTGGACGCGGTCACCGCGCGCTTCGACGAGGTCGCCGGGGAGGTCGCCGCGGAGGTGAAGGAGCTGGCCGCCGCGGACCGGACACCCACCTGGGAGGGCTGGGAGGCCGTCCGGCGGATCAGCGAGGAGTACGGCATCCACGACGTCAACCTGGTCAAACCCGGTGTCGGGGAGACCACCCGCGTCCTGCTGCGCCGGGTCCCCTGGAAGATCCTGGCCCGGCGCGGCGCCGGGGCCGACCTCGCCCATGTGCGGCTCCTGGCGGAACAGCGCGGCGTCCCCGTCGAAGAGGTCGATCAGCTGCCCTACACCTGCGTGGGGTTGATCCACCCCCGCTTCACCCGCGGCGCCACCGGAGCCGACGGCACGGCGGTGGCCCGCTGATGCGCACCCTCGTCGCCAGCGACCTCGACCGCACCCTGATCTACTCGGCCGCCGCGCTGGGCCTGACCGTGCCCGACGCACAGGCCCCCCGGCTCCTGTGCGTCGAGACCTACGAGCGCGCACCGCAGTCCTACCTGACCGAGACGGCCGCCGGGCTGCTCGCCGAACTCGCCACCCGTGCCACCTTCGTGCCGGCCACCACCCGCACCCGCGCGCAGTACGGCCGCATCCATCTCCCGGGCCCCGAGCCGGAGTTCGCCGTCTGCGCCAACGGCGGCCATCTGCTCGTGCGGGGGGTGTCGGACCCGGACTGGCAGCGCACCGTCGCCGGGCGGATCGCCGCGCACTGCGCGCCGCTGGCCGAGGTCCGCGCCCATCTCACCGGCACCGCCGACCCGGCCTGGCTGCGCAAGGAGCGGGTGGCCGAGGACCTCTTCGTCTACCTCGTCGTCGAGCGGCCGCTGCTGCCGGACACCTGGGTGAAGGACCTCACCGACTGGGCCGCCGAGCGCGGCTGGACGGTGTCCCTCCAGGGCCGCAAGATCTATGCCGTGCCGCAGCCGCTGACCAAGAGCGCCGCCGTCGCGGAGGTGGCCCGCCGCACGGGCGCCGCCGAGATCCTCGCGGCCGGCGACTCCCTGCTCGACGCCGATCTGCTGCTGTCCGCCGACCGCGGATGGCGGCCCGGACACGGCGAACTGGCGGACGCCGGCTGGTCCGCCCCCCATGTCACGGCGCTGGAAGCACGCGGCGTGGCCGCCGGCGAGGAGATCGTCCGCGCCTTCCTCGGCGGCCTCGGCTAGTCTCGCCGGGGCGGTGGGCCGCCCCGTCCGGTGACCGGCCGCGACCGCAGCCCCCGAGCAGGAGGAGAGTCCGTGGCCGAGTCCAAGAGCACGCAGATCACCGCGGAGACATACGACTACGTCCTCGCGCACAACCCGCCGCTGAACGACGCGCAGCGCGACATCGTCGACCTCACGCATCGGGTGTTCCCGGAGGCGGCGGGGATGCAGTCGGCCCAGGAACAGGGGCCGCTGCTGGCGTTCCTGGTACGGCTGACCGGGGCCCGGCAGATCGTCGAGGTGGGCACGTTCACCGGCTTCTCGGCCCTGTCGATGGCCCAGGCCCTGCCCGCGGACGGCACGCTGCTCGCCTGCGACGTGTCGGAGGAGTGGACCGCGTACGCCCGGGAGTGCTGGGAGCGCGCCGGCGTGGCGGACCGCATCGACCTGCGCATCGCACCCGCACTGGAGACCCTGCGCGCACTGCCCGACGGCCCGCAGTTCGACCTCGCCTACCTCGACGCGGACAAGGGCGGCTACATCGCCTACTGGGAAGAACTGGTCCCCCGCATGCGACCGGGCGGCCTGATCGCCGTGGACAACGTCCTCTACGGCGGCCAGGTCGTCGACCGGGCGGCCACCGGCTCGGCCCTGGCGATCAGGGCCTTCAACGACCATGTCGCCGCGGACACGCGGATGGAAGCGGTACTGCTGACGGTGGCGGACGGGCTGACGCTGGCCCGCAGGCGCTAGGGGCGGACGGCCGACGGCCGCGTGAGGCGGCGGGCCGTCCGGCTCCCGTGAGGGCGCGTCAGCCGCAGCCGCCGCCTCCGCAGCAGCCGCCGCCACCGCGCGGGGCGGGGGCGGCCGCGGGAGCGGCGGCGGAGCCGCCGACGGAGACCGTGGAGAGCAGCTTCACGGTGTCCTCGTGGCCGTGGGGGCAGACCGCCGGGGCGGAGGACTCGGCCATCGGCCGGTTCAGCTCGAAGGTGCTGTCACAGGGGCGGCACCGGTATTCATAACGAGGCATGCGCACAGATTAGCCGCGGCGCCGCTCGGCGCACGACGGTGCCGGGCGGCGCGTCCGGCCCGGCCCCGCGCGGGCCCGGCACCTGTGCCCGGCTCCCCGCACGGCGCCGGGCGCCCCGTCAGCCCGCGCACACCGCCTGGAACTCCGCCGCGCGCTTGCGCAGCTCGTCCAGGTCGCCGCCGTCCGCCGCGTCCCCGATCAGCGGGGAGCCGACGCCCACCGCCACCGCCCCCGCGTCGAAATACCGCTGCGCGGTGGCCACGTCCACCCCGCCGACCGGCACGAACGCCGGGTCGGGGAAGGGGCCGCGGAGCGCCTCCAGATAGGCCGGCCCGCCCATCGACGCGGGAAACAGCTTCAGCGCGGAGACGCCCATCGCATCGGCCGCGATCACCTCGGACGGCGTCAGCACCCCGGCGAGCGTCGGCAGCCCCTGGCGGACGGACTCCTCCAGGCCGGCCCCGAGGCCGGGGGTGACGATGAGGTTCGCCCCGGCTTCGGCGGCGCGCCGGGCGTCGGCGGCGGTCTGGACGGTGCCGGCGCCGAGCCAGGCCGCGTCGCCGAGCTCGGCGCGGGCCCGTCGGATGACGGTGAGGGCGTCGTGCCCGCTGAGCGAGATCTCGATCAACGGAAGACCTGCCTCCGCAAGCGCCATGACCGTGCGGAAGGACGCTTCCGCGTCCCTGCCCCGGATGATCGCTACCAGCCGCTCGGTCCGGAGCGCTTCGCTGAGGTCCATGGCGTTTCCTGCTTTCTCCTGCACCCCGCCGCGTGTGTGCTGCGCGACTGGGTCGTTCGGGCGCGCGGGTGACACCGTTGATTATTCCGGTCGGGCAGGCCCTTCGCGTGCCCGACCGCCACAGCCCTCACGGCTCTTCGCCACCACCCGCCCATCTCCTCCGCCTCGCCCTCACCCGCCCCTTCCACACCGTCACCACGCGTACGCCCACCGGTCACCCGCCCCGCGCCGACCCGTCCGCCACCCCGTCACCATTCCGCGAACGCGCCGTCCTCGTGGCGCCACACCGGGTTGCGCCGGGTGTGCCCCCGCGCGTCCGCCGCCCGTACGGTCGCCACCTCCACCTCCACCTCTACCCCGAGCCCGGGGCGCTCGGTCCGCAGCAGCGACCCGTCGTGGAAGCGGAACGGCTCCGGGTCCGCGACGTGGTCCGGCAGCTCCGCGCCCCGGTGGTAATGGATGCCGAGGGAGTGCTCCTGGAGGAGGAAGTTCGGGGTGGTGAAGGCGACTTGGAGACCGGCGGCCAGGGCGACCGGGACCGGCGGGCGGTGCGGGGCGAGCTGTGCGCCGTAGACCTCCGCGAGTGCGGCGATCCGGCGGAGTTCGGAGAGGCCGCCCGCGTGCGAGACGTCGGGCGGGACGATCGCCATGCCGGCCTGAAGCGGAGCCGGGAACTCCCCTCGGCTGACGAGCCGTTCACCGGGTGCGAGGGGATGCCGGAAGCGTCCGTGACCAACCGCCGCGCGGCCCCCGCCGCCCGTGGTTCCACGGAGGCTCCCGACTCCTAGGGATGCTCCCGCGCGGACAGGTCGAGCAGTTCGAGCATCGCCATGTAGGCGCCGTCGACGTCCCTGCCCCGGACGGTGTCGACGACCGCGGCATGGGCCGCACGCGGCGGCGCGAGCGCCCCGGCCGCGGCGAGCACCTCCCGGTCGCGCTGGACGAGCACCGGCACGATCACCCGGTGCATCTGCGCGTAGAAGCGGTTGTTCGACGCGACCAGCATGGCCGTGTGGAAGGACGCGTCGGCGCGTACCAGCATCACCGGGTCGCCGGCGCTCGCGGCCATCGCGCGCAGCGCGGCGTCCAGTGCCGCCAGATCGTCATCGGTACGGCGCTCCGCGGCGAGCGCGGCCGCCGCCGGCTCGATGGAGCGGCGCAGTTCGAGCACGTCGGCGTAGAAGTCGGACGAGACGCCGGCCGCGAGCTTCCACCGCAGCACATCCGCGTCCAGCAGATTCCAGTCCTCCCGGGAGCGCACGAACGTGCCGCGCGCGGTGTCGGCGCCGAGGATCCCCTTGGCGGTCAGCACCTTGATCGCCTCACGCAGCACGGTCTGGCTCACGTCCAGCTCCGCCATCACCTCGGGCACGGCCAGGCTGTCGCCCTCCCGATAGGTGCCCTTGAGGATCCGCGTGGCCAGCGCCTCCACCGCCATGGTGGGCAGCCCGTGCCCCGCGGCGGGGGTGGCATGCCCGGAACGGCTCATCGTGCTGCTCCCTGCTTCCCGCGCCCTGATCCCGCTGCCTTGCCCGCGGCCCCGTGCGCCACCCCGGCCTCGCTACGGGCAGGGGTGGCGCCTGCGCGTCCCGGCTCAGGACTTCTTGCCGCCGGAGCCGGAGCCGGAGCCCGAGCCGGAGCCGGAGTCCGTGCCCCTGCGCGTGGCCTTGCCGGTGTCCTGGCCGCTGCCGAGTGCGCCCGTGTCGGCGGACGTCCGGCCGAGCCGTCTGCTCCCACTGGTGCCGGCGCCGAACGAACCGCGTCCCGCGTGCGAGGCGCCCTGCATCGAGACCCGTGCCGCCTGCCGTGCGGCCGTCATGCCGGAGACGGGGTGCAGCTGTCCGCGGTCGAACCGTTCCGCTTCGTCCGGGTGCCGGGCCCGCCAGTACGGATTGTCGTGCGAGAGGCCGCCGCTGACCCGTCCGTACATCCCGAAGATCAGCAGCAACAGCCCCACCACGAAGCTGAAGAGGACGTTCTGGAGCTGGAAGGCGAGGAAGTTCGCATCGGTCTGCAGCAGCGCCAGGTTCACGAACCCGCTGAGCAGGAACAGTCCGCCGAACACGATGTTGAGGGTCGAGGCGAAGTTCCCGCCGATCACCATGCCGAGGACGAGGATCGCGCCGACCACGATCGACAGCACGCTCAGGGTGCCGTTGGTGTTCAGCCCGGCCACGGTGTCGCCGCCGGTGTCGAAGTAGCCGATGTGGTGCGTCAGTCCGAGGATGCCGAAGGCGATCAGCACCAGGCCCATCAGCCCCGCGCCGAGGCGGTAGACCTTGCTGAGCCGGTGGTCCACGGGCAGATGCTCGTCGAGGCGGGTGTGCCGGGCCTTCGTCCCGCGGAACGGTTGCGTGGGCCCGTGCAGGGGATGGCCAGTAACCCCAGTAGCCATGTCCGGCCTCCTTCGCGCAGGGGTGCCGCCTGGGCCGTACCTCTCTCCAGGATCCGCCCACGCGGTGCATCGCGCCATCGCGCCCGGCCGGGGTGCACCGTGCACGTGCCGGAGGAGAGCCGCGGCAGGCCGCCCTCAGCGCCACGGGGACGGAGGGGCGCACACCGGGGCTCGCGCGCGGGCGACGCCCGCCGGGCCGGCCGGTCGACGGTGTCCTTCGGGGCCGCCCGGGTCAGCCGCGGCCGCCGCCGCTCCCCGCCCCGCCCCTGGCGTCCCTGATCTCCTGCACCACCCCGGCCGCCGTCTGCCGGACGGCCTCGGTCTCCATCAGGAAGTGCCACCAGTCCGGATGCCGCCCTTCCAGCCCGGCGACCGCGCGCTCCAGCCGCGCCACCGCCTCGTCCAGGGGGCCGGCGTGCCGCGGGTCGGGGGTGCTGCGGCCGGTCATCGCCAGCCGCTGCGCGTCACGGACCGCGAAGCGGGTCCGGTCGATCTCCTTCTGCCGGTCGAACGACACCGCGTCGAGCCGCTGCAGCCGGTCGCCGGCCGCCGACACCGCGTCGTCGGTGGTGTCCAGCAGGCCCCGTACGGTCGCCAGCCCGCTGGTGGCATCCGCCCAGCGCTGCTCCTCACGCGCCCGCTGCGCCTCCCGCAGCGTGGTCTCGGCCTGCCGGACGGACTGCGCGGCCTGCTCCGGCACCTGCTGGAGGTCCTGCCAGCACGCCGCGCTGTAGCGCCGCCGCAGCTCGCTGAGGACCGGGTCGACCTGCCCCGCACGCGTGGTGATCGCCTGCGCCCTGGTCCGCAGCGACACCAGCCGCTTGTCGATCTCCGCGGCCCGGCCCGGCAGCCGCTCGGCCTCGGCCCGTACCGCCTCGGCCTCGCGCAGCACCTCGTCGGCCCGCCGGATCGTCTCCTGGACGCCGTGCTGCCCGGCACCCTGATTGAGCTTGGTCAGCTCCGGCCCGAGCGCCGCCAGCCGGCCCGCGAGATCATCGGCCCGCAGCCCCTGTGCACGCACCGCGTCCAGTCCGTTGCTCGCCGCCAGCAGCGCCTGCCGGGCCCGCTCCACGGCCGGGGCCAGCCGCGCCAGCTGCGTCTCCGCGGACTGCAGCAGCGGCCCCAGCCCCTGCGCGAACCGGTCGAGCTCGCCCTTGACGCGGTTCAGCTCCTCCCTGGCCCGGGTCAGATCGGCCCGCGCCCGCGCCATCGTGGCGCCGTCGAGATCGTCACGGTCGAGATCATGGGAGTCGACGGCGGTGATGTACCCCTCGCTGACCTCGTCGATCCGCCGGCCGAGGCCCTCGTAGTCCGCCGCGGCCTTCCGCGCGGCCGGCGAGTTGTCCGCGGCGGTGATCGCCTCTATGGAGATCCGCAGGTCCCGCTGCGCGGTGTCCAGCTCGTAGAACGCCTCCGCCGCGGCGTCCTTCGCGGCCTGCGCGTCGGCCCGCTGGCCCTCCCCGCGCCCGAACCAGCGCCGGGTCCCCCCGCCCGCGAACGCCAGCGGCGCCATGGCCGCCAGCAATGGCAGCGGCAGCAGCGCGAGCGCCACCACATCCCGGACACCCCCGCGGGCGCGACGGCGTCCTCGCTGCTCATGCGGCTGCGTCTCTGTCGCCGTCACTTCCCTCTCCCGATCGCATCGCCCCAGGCCGAATGTCATTGTCCCACTCACCGGAACGAACACCCCGGCCGGTAAGTTCGCCCTTCACCCACTGGTTTGCAGTTCAGGCCCGAAGGCAAGGTAGTCTGTCCGCTCGGCCCGGGCGCATAGCTCAGCGGTAGAGCGCTGCCCTTACAAGGCAGATGTCACAGGTTCGAATCCTGTTGTGCCCACCACCCGAAGACCCCCTATCGATCATGGTAGGGGGTCTTTGCCGTACCGGAACGGACACCATCGCCACCTCCTTCCGCATCGGCCCCCTGGCTCCGCCGCTCGCCCATCAGACTCCCGGCTCACGCTGCGTGCCCGGCCGGACGCCCTCTACGCGCCTCTTGCAGCCGTGGTCCATGATCGACGTCCGGCTGTGGCTCAGGGTCTACCGCGCCGCTCGGGGGGACGCCCGGCTTCGGGCACCCGTCTGTCAGGCCGAGGAGGACTCACGAAGGCTCCTGCGGCTCAGGGGCCTGAGCGGAGAACCGGTGGAGACGGCGACGTGCACGGGAGACCGCCGTGCCTGACCCCGCAGGGATGCGGGAGCGTACGCGGACGAAGTAGTGGGAGTAAGCCGCACTTTGGAAACCCTCGGGAGCCGCGCCCACTCCTCCTTCGTCGCCCCAACCCGTCTCGTTGAGAGTGAGCGAAACGGTGCTGCCGGCGCGAAGCATGAAGAAGATGCGCGGCATGTCGTCAGAGATCCAAACGGCAATGGGTTGACCATTCCAGTGGTCGTTCTGTGGTGCGACACCGTCAGCCCTGATTGCTCTGACTTCCCGGGTCGTACTGGAGCTGTGATTGGTGATCTTCGCAAGTGCGTCGGCGACCTCCCGGAACACCAGGCGTGCTTGCGTCATTTTGGTCGAAGAGCCGCCAGCGCCAGTTTCGCCTCATGCATGCCTCAATGAAACGATCGATTCCTCGCGTTGGTGAACGCTCCCCGTAGGCCTAGGCCTAGGCCTAGGCCTAGGCGTCGGCGTTGGGTAAGCGCTCATTGCATCGCCCGGGTACGGGAACCATGTCGGGGGACGTAGGCAGTTCCGCATCGGTACCGGGTTGTCAGAGGGAACTCAAGGCGATCAACGTGCCCACCACCATGGACAGTCAAGTCGCACGTTGGCCGACTGTGCTGCCGCAGGTGGCATGTGACGGGCTCCTGCGAGGAGGGTCTTGTGGTGTTTGAGTCGTCAAATGTCTATTGCAAAGCAGAAGTTGATGGTTTGATTACCCACCTCAAGAGAAGTCGACTTGTGGGGGGTCGCATGGCTACGCAAAAGATCATGACGGTGACGCTCGAGTTCGAGATGGGTGATCGTGTGATCCGCGGACCGCGTGTCACAGCCGCTTACGAAGCTGCCGTTAGTGCCGCTGTGGAAGCGGCGAAGTCGGAGTTGTCGAAGGGCGGCGTAAGTACTGTGCGGAGTCGCATGACATGGGACTACCGATGGGCCGAGTTGTCCGCGCAGTACAGCGACGTCGATGATGAGGGCGAGGAGCCGGTTCAGTAGTTGTCCGTCGCCGGGCCTGCCAAGCCATCGGCAGTGGGGTGATTGGCCCTTCCGGCATCTACAGCTGACAGCACTCGTGGTGAACGGCAGGGGGGAAGTAGTGTCTCCCGGCGGTCTCGGTGCGTCGCGCAGGTAACTCTGAAGTCGCTTGGCCGGCCTAAAAGGCCGATTCGGCGGGTTTGAATCCTGCCGAGTCCGCTCCTTGCGTTCTCACCCGGAAAGATCAAGGCTCAGGATCCGAGGTATATCGGAGCCCTGAGCCTTGATCTTTTTCTGCTCGGCGCTAGGTAACCCGCGTTTCTCGCTTACCGGCTCGCCGGCAAGACCGGGAATTCTGCGCCCAAGGGGGCCGGTGACGTGGCGAATTCGCCGAGGTAGGGGTAGGCCAGTTCGGCGATGAGGAAGAGGTTGGCGGCTACGAGGATGCTCACCGCGGCGACCATGCCGTAGTGGAGGCGCGGTTGCTGGGCGTCGAAGACTACGGAGAAGCCGAGGACCAGGCCGCTGTTCAGGAAGATCACCAGCCAGAGGGCCAAGGGCGGGCCGGTGTTGGTGCGTGCCTGGAGGAGGCGCTGGGTGCGTGCGGCGGTGAGGTCGCGCAGGGAGGCGAGCGAGCCGGTGAGGAAGGCGCGTTGGGCGTCGTTGCGCGGCGCGATGCTCTCGTAGGTGGTGTGCAGGCGGCGGAGCGCGCTCTCGGCCGCGGGAGTGGTGCGGCCCTCCGCGGCGTGCGGCCACTCTGCCGTCGCCGCGTGTCCGTACGCCAGGAGGTTCTGCCGGATCCGTGCCGCCTCGGGCCTGCCGAAGGCCTCGGCGCTTCTGGCCAGCTGCACCGCCGCGGCCCCCTCGGCCCGGGTCGTCTGGTCCGCGGTGGTCACCTGGCCCCAGAGGGCGAGGACCATGAAGCCCATGAGGAATCCGTAGACCAGTCCGACGACGGGGTAGACGAACTGGGCCATCTCGTTGCGGCCGCCCGCCCGGAGGCGGGGGAAGCGGCGCCGGACGAGGACCTGGACGGCCGCCGTGCCGCCGGTGATCACGACGACGAGCCCGGCCAGCAGCAACCAGGGCGGAACGTTGCTCACGAACCAACGGGCCACTGCTCCACGCTCCTGACGTACCCCACACCCGCACCACCGGCGCGGTGGCCAACGAACGCGCCGGGCCGCGGACACGCTCCTTCGTCCGCCCGGTGTGCCGAGTGACTGTTGTTCGCCGCAGGGGTGCTGTGTATCGTCGGGAGGGTGACTTGAAGTTTCAAGTAACTGGTCCGTGGGTCCGCGGGCCGGTCGTCGATCTGCGAAAGAGCGCTCCTCATGACGTCCCCCCTCAGCACTCTTGAGTCCTCCCGCCTCGCCGTTTCGCGGCGCGAGCAGTCCGCCGCGTCCGGCCATGACGCCGGGCTGCTGGTGCTGCGGCTGGCGCTCGGGCTGACCATGGCGGCCCACGGCGCCCAGAAGCTGTTGGGCTGGTTCGGCGGGCCGGGGCTGGACGGGACCGGGCAGTTCTTCACGATGAGCGGCTATCCGGCCGGCCGGGCGATGGCCGTCGTCGCCGGGCTGAGCGAGACGCTCGGCGGGCTCGGGCTGGCGGCCGGACTGCTCACCCCGCTCGCCGCCGCGGCGGTCGTCGGCACGATGGTCAACGCCCTGGCCGTGAAGTGGGGCGGGGGCTTCTTCGCGCCCAAGGGCGTGGAGTACGAACTGCTGCTCACCACCGGTGCGGCGGCCCTGGCGCTGACCGGCCCCGGCCGTTTCGCCGCCGACCGTTTCCTGCCCGTCCTGCGGGTCCACCGGCCGGTCCGTGGTGTGGCAGCGCTGGTGCTGGCGGTGGTCGTGGCGGGCGTGGTGCTCATGGTCCGGAAGTAGCGACGTCCGGCGGGCGGCGGGAGCCGGGCCGGCAAACGGGGAGTGGGGCGGCACCACGGTGGTGCCGTGGCGGAAGAAGCGGAGAGCAGGGTCATGTCGGTACGACGTCTCAACCACGCGGTGCTCTACGTACGTGAGGTGGCGCGGTCCGTCGCCTTCTACACCGAGGCCCTCGGGCTCACGGTGGACATCGAGGTGCCGGGGCGGGCCGCGTTCCTCAGCGCTCCGGGCTCGCTCAACGATCACGACCTGGGGCTGTTCGCCGTGGGCGGCGGGGCTCCCGGGCCCGAGGCGGGGCGGGTCGGGCTCTACCACCTCGCCTGGGAGGTCGGCACACTCGGCGAACTCGTCGCCACGCGTGACCGGCTCGCGGAGCGGGGCGCCGTGCTGGGCGCCAGCGACCACCTGGTCGCGAAGTCGCTGTACGCCAAGGACCCGGACGGCAACGAGTTCGAGGTGATGTGGCGGGTCCCGCGGGAGGACTGGCCGGGCCCGGACCAGCCGGACCGGGTGCTGCCGCTGAACCTGGCGGCGGCGCTGGACCGCTGGGGGCCGGACCTGGCGACGGGGGCGGCGGCGGGATCGGCCACCTGAGGGGACCTGTCCGCCCGGGGGCGCGGTACTGACCGGGCCCCCGGGCGCTTACGGCTTCTTCGTCGGTTCAGGCGTCCGAGGGCGCCCGGTTCTCCGGTGCCGTTCGGTTCTCCGGCGCTGTGCGGTTCTCCGGGGGCGTCCGTGCGTCCGGCGCCGCCTGCCCGGTCGGCTGTGCCTCACCGTCCGGCTGCGCCTCACCGTCCTGCTGTGTCTGCTGTGCCGAGCGGGCTCGTTCGGCACGTTCCGTCCAGCGCTTCTCGACGCCGGACAGTCGCCAGTAGGTCAGCGCCACGGCCCACACCACGATGAACAGGCCGACGATGAGGAAGCCGACGTTGTCGAGGTCGAGGCCGGAAACCCAGCCGGTCAGCGGGTCGCCGAGGGCGAGCTTGTCGTGCAGCACCGTCACCAGCTCGATCGTGCCGATGAAGAAGGCGACGGCGATCGAGAGACCGGTGATGGCGATGTTGTAGTAGACCTTGCGCACCGGGTTGGAGAACGCCCACTGGTAGGCGAAGTTCATGAACGTGCCGTCGAGGGTGTCGAACAGGCTCATGCCGGCGGCGAACAGCAGCGGCAGGCAGAGGATCGCGTACCAGGGCAGGCCGGCCGCGGCGCCGCTGCCCGCCATCACCATCAGCGTCACCTCGGTCGCGGTGTCGAAGCCGAGGCCGAAGAGGAAGCCGAGCGGGAACATCTGGCCGGGGCGGGTGACGGAGCGGGTGAACCGCCCCAGGAAGCGGTTCATGAAGCCGCGCGCGTCGAGCTGCCGCTCCAGTTCGGCCTCGTCGTAGCGGCCGTTGCGCATCCCGCGGAAGACCCGCCACATGCCGGACAGCGCGATGAGGTTGAGGGCGGCGATGAGGTAGAGGAACGTCCCCGAGACGGTCGTGCCGACCATGCCCAGGATCTGGTGCATCCGGGACTCGTCGTTGAGCAGGATGCCGGCGAGCTGGGCGCCGCCCGCCACGAGCGCCGCCATCGCGACGACCACGCTGGAGTGGCCGAGGGCGAACCAGAAGCCGACGGAGACCGGCCGCTTGCCGTCGGCCATCAGCTTGCGGGTGGTGTTGTCGATGGCGGCGATGTGGTCGGCGTCGAAGGCGTGCCGCATGCCGAGGGTGTACGCGGTGACACCCAGTCCGACGCCGAAGGCACGGCTGCCGACGGTGTAGTGCTCGGGGACCACCAGCAGGAAGAGCACGCCGAAGGCGACGACGTGCAGCCCGGCTATGACGGCCATCAGGCCCGCGGTACGCAGGGTGTCCTGCCGGCGCCAGCGAAACGCGCCGGGGGCAGGGGTGGTCGGGGTATCGGTGGACAGGGCCATCCGGCGGTCACGCTCCAGCACCTCGTGGATCAGTTCGTGAGATGCCGTGGCCGGTCTCCTGGCTTTGGGGGTACCTCCCGGCTCCTCAAGAGCCGGCGGGAGGGTGTGCGCCTCCGCCCCCGCCTTCCCGGCCGCGGGCTGCGGCCAGTGGCGCCGCAGAAGCGTCATGCGTCTGCGGAAGGGGTGGAAACTCCCCGATCACAGTGGCGAGGGCCGCTCCGGACTGGGACCTCGAGGTCCGTCACCGGTCTTCCCGAACACCACGGCCCGGCCACTCTAACCGCCATGGGGGAGGGGTACGGCGCATGGGGCGGGTCCGGGAACGAGCGGGCGCGCGGCCCCGAGGAACGCCCGGCCTCACCAGTCCAGGGAGCAGAGGAAGGCATGGAGCTCCTGGTCGAAGAGCGCGGCGTTCTCCAGATTGACCATATGGGCCGCGCCCGGTATCCGGACCCTGCGGGCACCGGGGACGGACAGTGCTATCGCATGGGCGTTGGCGGAGATGTCGCTGCTGTCGAGATCGCCGTCGAACACCATCGTGGGCACCCGGATCTCCCCCAGCCGCCCGGCGGCACCGACCTCCGAGGGCGTCCCGGCTCCCCGCTCCTCGGCATGCACCTCCACATTGGCCTCGGCCGAGGCGCGCATCCGCTCGCGGAATCCCGGGTGGACCGCGGACGGTTCGCGGTGCGGGCCGTCCACCCACATCCGCAGGAAGTGCTCGATGTAGCGCTCCATGCCGTCCGGCGCGCCGATCGCCGTCACCTGTTCCTTGATGTGCGCCAGGAGGAAGGGGTCGGTGAAGGCGCGGCCGCTGATTCCGGGGGAGGCGAGCGCGAGGGCCGCCACTCGGTCGGGGCGGGCAAGGGCGGTGTCCAGCGCGACCCGGGCGCCGTGGGAGAGGCCCACGAGGACGGCGCGGGGGACGTCGAGGGCGTCGAGGAGCGCGCAGAGGTCGTCGTGGTGGGCGTAGTCCCCGGCCACCGTGGAGGACAGGCCGTGGCCGCGGAAGTCGTAACGGATCGCACGCAGGCCGGAGTTCACCAGCCAGGCGAACTGCTCGTCCCACATGTGCTGGTCGAGCATCCCGCCGTGCAGCAGCACCACCGCGGGACCCTCGCCCGCCGTCTCGTAGAACAGCTCGCCCTCCTCGACCGGCACGGTGCCGTTGTCGATCTCGGACCAGGCGGTGATTCTGCGGGTCATTCTCTGGGCCGTCCTTTGTGCGTCGGATGAGGGGAGCTGGGCTGGATGCGACTGCCGTCTTGATTGCCGCGACTGTCGGTTTCCTCCGGTGGAACGTGCGAGCCGTTCCCGAGGTGCCGGAATTCCTCACCGAGTCGGTCCAGGACGTGCAGTGCGGTGCGGAGGTCCTCGGTGGGCAGATCGGCCAGCCGCCGGTGCAGGTCCGCCGATTCGAAGCGCTGGATCCCGCGTATCGTCGCCGCGCCCTCGGTCGTGAGCCGGATCAAGGACGAGCGGCGGTGCGCCGGATTGGGGGCCGTCACCGCCAGGCCCAGCTCGACGGCGCGGTTCACCCGGCGCTGCACCGGCTGCCGGTCGAGGTCCATCGCGCGCGCCAACTGCGGCACGGTCCGCGGGCCTTCGCTGTGCAGCGCGTCCAGCAGCGCGTGTTCGCCGGCGGTCAGTCCCGTGCCGGTCAGTTCGCGCTCGACCGCGCGCACGACCCTGCGGTGCAGGGGCCACAGGCGCCGGATGACGTCGTACAGCAGGTCTTCGGCCGGCGTGGGCGCCTCGTTGTCGTCCTGCGCGGCGGTGCGCGCGCGGTCGGGCTCTTCGGCCTCCGTGGCCGGCCCGGTGCTGGGCTCGACGGTGCGTCCGATGGCGTGCTCGGCGGTCTTCATGGATTCCCCCTCGATGACACTCATGATGTCATGCTGACACTGTTGATGTCGTTTGGGAAGGGGGCTGCCGCGGAAAGGAGTTGAGGAGGAAAGTGAGTCCGGAGGGAAGAAGCGAGTCCGGAGAGTCTTGTGTGACCTGTGACCTGTGACCTGTGGGCGAGGAAGGAAGGGCGGACGGCGGATGAAGGTCTCTTTGCTGCGTGCGGTCGGAGTGGCCACGGCGGCGTACGGGGTGGCGGTGGCCGCGGCGCCCGGGCTGCTGGCGCGGCCCTCGGGGCTGGCCGGTGACGACGGGCGGACCGCTCCGGGGACCCGGATCTCGCTGCGCCCGCTGGCCTGGCGGGACGCGGTGAGCGGGCTGGCCCTGGCGCTGGCTCCCAACGGGCCGGCGCTGCGTACCGCCGCATATGTGCGCATCGCGGCGGACTTCGGGGACGCGGTGCTGCTCGGCGCGACGCTGCCGGGGCGCGCCCGCCGGGTGGGAGCGGTGGCGGTGTCGGTCGGCTGGGGCGCCCTGTCGGTGGCCGGGCTGCTCGCCGACGGCCAGAAGGCGAACGGAGACCGAGAGAGCTAGCAGAGACCGGCGGAGGAGAGGGGAGGGGAGGGGAGGAGAGAGAGGGGGAGAGGAGGCGCGAGGCCGACACCCCTAAGTGTCTTCCGGGGGTGGAGCCTCGTCGGGGGTGAAGGTGATGACGAGGTCGGCGCGTGCGCGGGTGGTGGCCACGACGCGGGCGTTGGCCTCGTCCGAGGTGTGCACGAAGCGTTCGGCGTCGGCCCGTGTGCGTCCGAAGCGCTCATGGCGGTCGACCAGCCGCCGGATCCGCTCCGCGCCGTCCAGTTCCACGTACCAGACCTCGTCGAGCAGGGCGCGCACCCGTGACCACGGGGCGGTGTCGAGCAGGAGGTAGTTGCCCTCCGTGACGATCAGCGGGAGGTGGGGGGCGACGGGGATGCTGCCGGCGACCGGCTCCTCGATGCGACGGTCGAAGGCCGGGGCGTAGACGGCGGTGTCCGGTTCGGGGGTGCGCAGGCGGGCCAGGAGTGCCGCGTAGCCGGCGGGGTCGAAGGTGTCCGGGGCGCCCTTGCGGTCCTTGCGGCCCAGTCGGTGCAACTCCGCCTCGGCGAGGTGGAAGCCGTCCATCGGTACCAGCGCCGCCTGGCCGGCCAGTCCGGCCACGACGTGGGCGGCGAGGGTGGATTTCCCGGCACCGGGCGGGCCGGCGATGCCGAGCAGCCGGCGCCGTCCGGGAGTCGCGGTGGCGGCGAGGTTGCGGGCGCGGGAGAGGAGGTGCGGGAGATCCATGAGGTCTCCATCGTGCCTGAGCGGGAGGACGGGCGGGAGGCCGCGCACCCGATGGCGTGCCGCACGGTCCCCCGGGGGCGTAGCAACTTCGTCCGTGATGGATGGAAGTCAGAGCTGTCAGAACTGTCCGAGCTGGGGGGCTTCCCCGCGGAAGGGCGAAGGCAGTCGGCGACGTACCGGCCCGAGCGTCAGGGCCTCAGCAGTCCGCCCACCCACCAGTCGTGCGGTGTGCCGTCGTTGGCGATGCCACGATGGCGCAGTGTCCCTTCGACGGTGAAGCCGAGTTTCTCGGCGACGGCACGCGAGCCGGTGTTCCCGGCCATGGCCCACCACTCGATGCGGTGGACGTCGAGGGTGGCCCAGCCCCAGTTGCACAGGGCCCGGGCGGCCTCCACCGAGTACCCGCGTCCGCGCTGTTCCCTGACCGCCCAGTAACCGAGTTCCCAGACGCCGCGGCTGACGAGGGTCAGGCAGTACGAGCCGACCAGGGCGCCGGTGTCCTTGCGGAACGCGGCGAGGGTGTAGTCCCTGTCCTCGGCCCACTGAGCGGGCAGCTTCTCGCCGACGAGCTTCTCGGCGTCCGTACGCCGGTACGGCGCCGGAACCGGCGTATAGAACTGAATGTCCTCGTCCTGGCAGGCCTCGTACACCGCCTCCACGTCGGCAGAGGTGAAGGCCCGAAGCACCAGACGGTCGGTCTCAAGAGTCACCGGATCCATTGCGGCAGTATGAGCACCACCGGCAAGCAGCGACCAGCGAATATCCCGGGCACCGCACAGCACCACACCCCGGGCTGATCGACGGTCGTCTCGACACCTCGGATCAGCTGTCCCCGAGAGGGAGTCACGCCCACCGATGAGCGCGGGACCGAGCCGTAAGTCCGAGCCCCGCCTTCGACGCCCGCCTACCTGGCTCTCCCGCCCCTAACTCTCCCCGTCCCGGCGGGAGTCGGCGGCACCCGGGCCCGCGTGTCCCAGGCGCCACAGGGACGTGACCTCGGCGGCGCGGGCCACGTGGAGCGGGTCGGAGGTGTCGCGGGCGCGCGGATGGCGGGGGGTGATGTCGAGGCGGTCCAGGACCGTCAGGCCGGCGGCGGCGATGGCGTCGAGGAGCGCGGTGTGCGCCCGCAGGCCGAGGTGTTCGGCGAAGTCGGAGAGGATCAGCCAGCCCTCGCCGTCCGGTGTCAGGTGCTCCCCGAGGCCGCCGAGGAATCCGAGCAGCATCCGGTTGCCCGGGTCGTACACCGCGTGCTCCACGGGGGAGGTCGGTTTCGCGGGCACCCACGGGGGGTTGCAGACGACCAGCGGGGCGCGGCCGGCCGGGAACAGATCGGCCTCGACCACCTCCACCTGTCCGGCGACGCCGAGCCGTTGGGTGTTCTCACGCGCGCAGGCCAGCGCCCGCGGGTCCTGGTCGGTGGCCACGATCCGGCGCACCCCGCGCCGGGCGAGGACCGAGGCCAGCACGCCGGTGCCGGTGCCGATGTCGAACGCCAGCTCCTGCGAGGGCAGCGGCGCCCCGGCCACCAGATCGACGTACTCGCCGCGGGCCGGGGAGAACACGCCGTAGTGGGGATGGATGCGGTCGCCGCCGAGCGCCGGGATCTCGACGCCCTTGCGGCGCCACTCGTTGGCGCCGATGAGGCCGAGCAGCTCGCGTAGCGAGACCAGGGAGGCCGTCGGATCCGCGCCCTCGGCGGGCCTCGACGCCTCCTCGCGGGCGGGGCCGTACGCCCGGGCGCAGGCCTCGCGGACGTCGGGGGCGCGGTGCAGGGGGACGGCGAGGGTCGCGTCGAGGGGGACCAGCAGCATGCCCAGGATGCGGGCGCGTTGGTTCTGCGCGGCGCGGTGCTGGTGGAACGCCTGGGTGACATCGGCGGGCGGTGTCTTGCGGGGGCGGCGGTCGATGCGGCGGGTCATCGCCGTCAGTAGTTGCCGGGCGTTGTGGAAGTCGCCGCGCCACAACAGGGCGGTGCCCTCACAGGCGAGTTTGTAGGCGTCGTCGGCCTTCGTCCGGTCGTCGGCGATGACGATGCGGCGGGGCGGCGGAGCGCCGTTCTCGGAGCGCCAACGGGCGGAACGGGCCTGGTCGGCCTCGGTCCATTCGACGACCGGCGGGTGGTTCACCGAGGTGTGCCTTCGCGTGTGTGGGCGGACCCCGCCGGGGTGCCGCGCGGGGGAGCGGTCCCGGTCCGGCGTCCGGGGAGCGACGAACGGCTCACACGTGACGGGGAGGGGGTGGTGTGGTGGGTGTGCCGGACGATTTTACTCCGGATCGGGGCACCCCCGGCTCCCGTCCCCCGGCTCCCGTCCGCCGGCCTTCGTCAGCCGGTGCCGAACGCCGCGGCGTAGCGCACCGTGCCGCGCGGGGGGCGGGGAGCCGTCCAGGGAGAGCGCCAGGAAGGCCTCCTCCGGCCAGGGCTGCGGGGGCAGGGTGCCGTACCGGGAGGCGGCCGGCACGAAGCCGAAGCGCGGGTTGTACGCCGGGTGGCCGAGCACGATCGCGGTCCGCTCGCCGGCCGCCCGCGCCGCCGCCGGCAGCGCCCGGATCACCGCCGCCCCCGCACCGCACCGCTGATACGCGGGCAGCACCGCGCAGGGGGCGAGCGCCACGGCGGGCTCCTCGCCGACCTGACAGCGGGTCAGCAGGGCATGGGCGGCCCGGGGTGCCGTCCGGTGCGTCCGCGACCCAGGACAGCCCCGGCAGCCAGGCCGCCGGGTCGCGGCGCAGCGCCTCGACGAGGTCGGCCTCCCCGGGCTCCCCGAAGGCGGCGAGGTGGATGCGGCGGACGGCCGGCCGGTCGGCGGTGGTCTCGGGGCGCGGCCGCCAGGTGCCGGGGGCGCCCTCGTGGCCGTGTGCTCCGTCGGGTGTGCCGGTGCCGCTCATGCGGGTCATCGTCACACCGGGATCCGGCGGCCGGCCGGCGGAATTCCGTGCGCCGGCGGCCGCTCCGGCGGCTGAGGGAAGCGCCTCGACGGGCCCGTGAGCGGACCGCCGTCGGACCCGTCATCCGTCCCCCGCCCCACGTCCGCCGGTCAGTGCGCGGCGGGGCGTTCCGGGCGGCGCATCAGGAAGGCGGCGGCCGATCCGGCGGCGAAGAGGGCGGCGACCGAGAGGGCCGTGCCGACCCAGGACGTGCCGAGCCACTGGCCGCCGAAGTAGCCCAGGCTCACGCTGTAGGCGGCCCAGGCCAGGCCGGCCAGCGCGGACCAGGGCAGGAACTCGCGGACCGTGCGGTGGGCGACCCCGGCGCCCAGGCTGACCACCGACCGTCCGGCGGGCGCGAAGCGGGCCAGGACGACGACGATGCCGCCGCCCCGGCTGAGTGCGGCACCCAGCCGCCGTTGTGCCGCGGTCAGCCGTCGGGAGCGGCCCATGGCACGGTCGAAGCGGTCGCCGCCGCGCCGGGCGAGGCGGTAGGCGACCATGTCGCCGAGGACGGAGGCGCCGGCGGCGCACAGCAGCAGTGCGAACACCCCGGCCAGATGGGCGCCGCCGTGGACGGACGCGGCCTCGACACGGCCGACCGCGTGCGCGGCGCTTCCGGCGCCCGCGGAGGTGGTGGCCGCGGCGATCACCAGGATCCCGCTGGGCAGGATCGGGACGAAGACGTCGAGCACGATCGAGCAACTGACGACCACATACACCCACGGGGTGCCACTGAGGGACCCCAGGCTTTCCAGCAACGTGCCACTCCCGGTCCGAACCCCGCCGCGACGTCGCTCGGTGCGGCAGGGGCGGCCCTTCAGCCATACAGCGTACGCCTGGGTTCCCGGGCCTCTTCCGGGTGGGTGGACGGGGGGATTCCGAGGGGGCGGTGCGGCCGGGAACGCCACACGGCCCGTACGGCCGGGAATGCCACACGGCCCGTACGGCGGGGAAGCCGTACGGGCCGCGGGACATGCGGTGGCGCCGGGGTGCGCCGGGGACGGTGCGTCAGACGGTGGACGGCTCCTGCTGAGCGGCCGGGGCCGCCGTCCGTGCGCGCGCGCCGAAGAAGACCCGGTCCAGCGCCCAGGAGCCGGGGCCGGTGAAGAAGACCAGCAGGAAGGCCCAGGCGAACATCGCGGCCGCCTCGCCGCCGTTCTGGATCGGCCACAGCGCCGTGCCCTGGTGGGTGGAGAAGTAGGCGTACGCCATCGAGCCGGAGCTGACCAGGGCCGCGGGGCGGGTGCCCAGGCCGAAGATCACCAGGAGGCCGCCGGCCAGCTGGATCACCGCGGCGTACCAGCCCGGCCAGCTGCCGGCGGGAACGGTGCCGCCCTGGCCCATGGCGCCGCCGAGGACACCGAAGAGCGAGGACGCGCCGTGGCAGGCGAAGAGCAGCCCGACGACGACGCGGAAGAGGGCGAGGACGTGCGGGGTGCATCTCTGGAGGGTTGCGTCCAGGGGTGCGGACATGTGGGGGCTCCTACGGTTTTCGGGGACGGGTAACCGCTGGAGGCACAGGTTAGGGACACCTAATCAGTACTTGCAAGTTCAACCTCTGGCCATACCGGACCTTTGGCTCGAAGACGCCGATCGCGCAGCCGGAACCGTGTCGGTGCCCGCCCCGGAACCCGCGTGCGGCCCCGCGACCGCGGCCCGCAGCGCCGCCCGCGCCACCGCGTCCGTGTCGGCGAGGGTGACCGACCCCACCCCGGGGCGGGCCCCGGCCGCCGTCACCCAGTGGGCCCCCTCCGTCGGCACCCCCACCGCGAAACGCCGCGGATGGGGCCGGCCGTCGGCCCCGATCAGACGGAACGGGCTCGGCGTCACATCGAGCCCGCCCGTCTCGTAGCCGTCCACGGCGTGCGGACGGCAGCCGCCGTCGGCCAGCAGCCGGGCCAGCAGCGGATCCCCGGTGCGCCGCAGATCCGGCTCCGGCAGCCGCGCCTCGATCAGTGCCGCCGCCGTCACCTCCGACCCCGCCACCTCGGGGGAACGGGCCGTGAAACCGGGCCCGTGGCCGTCGGCGGTGCCGGGCCGGACCGCCATCCGCGGGCCGATCACCTCCAGCACCCCCGCCTCGATCAGCGCGGTCATCTCCTCGATCCGGCGCCGCGGCGGCCCGATGGACAAGAAGGCGTTGAACGGGGTGTACCAGCGGTCCAGATGGTCCCGGCGGGACGTGCCCGCCAGCCCGCCGTGGTCGACGATCCGCCGCAGCTCGTTGCGCAGATCCCGCAGGACGTCGAGGGCCGCCTTGACCGGGCCGGACACGTTGTTCCGCCGGGCGTGCGCGATGTCCGTGCGCAGATGGTCCAGCAGCCAGGCGCGGAAGGCCGCGCGGTCGGCGAAGGAGCGCTCCGTGTGCGGCCTGGCCAGGCGGTCCCAGTCCCAGCGTGCGGCCGGCGTGATCCCGAAGGCGTCCAGGGCGGCGGCCTCCTCGGGGCCGCGGTGCGCGGCGGCGAGGAACGACTCCCGGAAGCGGCGCACCGGCGCGCGCCCCGCGCCGCGCTCCGTGAGCAGCGCCTCGTAGTAGACCGTCTCCACCTCCTTGGCCACCAGGGGCCAGACCTCCGTCAGGAAGTCGGGCCGGTCGCCGGAGTCGGCGCGCCCGCGGAACGCCGCGGTCACCTCCGGGGTGAGCAGCAGCGGCAGATGGCGGCCGTGGGCGCCCTTCGCGTTGTCGCCGCGCGCGTGGTACGGGATGCCGCGCCGGGAGCCCGCGTACAGCCGCGGCTCACGGCCGGACGGCTGATACACCGTCGTCCCGTCCGTGCCGCGGACGAACCGGCCGCCGCGGGCCGTCGTCAGCAGCGCCATGTGGTCGAAGAAGGTGAGGCCGAGGCCGCGCAGCAGTACCGGGCGGCCCGGGGCCAGCTCCGCCAGCTCGGCGGTGAGGTCGGCGGGGTTGGCCGGCGGCAGGTAGTGCAGACCGTGCGCGGCGGCGTGGTCGGCCAGCCGCCGCTGCTCGTCGTCCGGTGCGGTCGGCAGGTGGCCCTGGGCGAGGACCACCGCGGACAGGCCGTCCAGCGCCCGGCCGTCGTCGAGGGCCAGCGACTGCGAGCCGTCGGGCGCCTCGGTCAGTCGCACGGCCCGGGCCCGGTGCACCACCACCGTCACCCCGGCGGGAGCGGTGCGCACCGTGCGGCGGAAGACCCACTCCAGATAGCGGCCGTACAGCGCCCGCCCCGGATAGTCGTCCGGGCCGACCCCGCAGCCCTCCCAGTCGTAGAGGCTCGGCCCGGGGCGTATCGGGCCGGCGCACTCGACGCTGTCGTCGGTGAACAGCGTGATCTGCGAGGCCACCGTGTTCATCAGCAGCTCGGGCGGCTGGGCGGTGCGCCACACCTGCCCGGCGCCGGGCGGGGCCGGATCGAGGACATGGACGGTCAGCGCGGTGTCCGGGGCCAGTTCGGCGGCCGAGGCGCAGAGCCGCTCCAGCACGCTGGTGCCGCGCGGTCCGGCGCCCACCAGGGCGAGGGCGGGCCGGGCGCGGCGGTCGGCTGGGCGGTCGGCGGCCAAGGCGGGCTCCCTGGGACGGCGGACGGCCGGCGCCCGAGGGCGCGGCCGCCCGGTGCGGGCGACGGGCGAACGTGCGCCCCATCATCACCGCCCCGGGTACGGCCCCGACGCCCGGGTACGGCGGGGAACGACGCCGCACCGGCCGCCCCGGCGCGCCGCGGTGGAGCACCCCCGGCCGCTCCCCGGCGCCGGGCCGCCCGCCTCCTCCGCTCTACGGCCGTTCCGTCCCCGGTACCGGACCGCCCGCACCGGTGGATTCCCCGTCAGGGCGGGCACCGGCCACCTCGGCGCGCCAGACCGTCACGAGCCGGACACCGCCCGGCCGCTCCCGGCGGGCCTGATCCAGGGCCAGGCGCGCCGCACGGCCCGCCAGCGTCAGCGTCATCAGCTGGTTGCCGAACCACGGGCCGCCGGTGCGCCGCCACTTCACCGGCGGCCGGGGCAGCCGTCCGTGCCGGGCCAGCAGCTTGCCCAGCCACCGGCCGGGGCGGCTCCAGCCGAAGCGGAAACCGGCCTGCAGGACGCGGGGAATGCTGTTGTGGACGGGCGAGCAGGTCAGCTGCAGCACCCGGCTCGTGGGGTGCGGGCCGGGGCCGCGCCGCCGCGGCTCGGCCACGTAGGCGTGGTGCACATCCCCGGACAGCACACAGACCGTCGCCGGCGCCCGGTCGCCCGAACCCGCCTCGGCGATCAGCTCGCCGAGCGCGGCGAACGAGCCGGGGAACGCCGCCCAGTGCTCCAGGTCGGCCCGCCGGCGCAGGGCTTCGCTGCGCCGGGCCCAGCGCGGGCCGCGCTCACCGGCGCACAGCGCGGCGTTCCAGCCCTCGGCGGCATGGACGAGGTGCGGCAGGAGCCAGGGCAGCGAACTGCCGAGCAGCAGATGGTCGTAGCCGCCGCGCCCGTCCAGCACCGCCTGCCGCAGCCACTCGCCCTCGGCCTTGTCGAGCATGGCGCGGCCGCTCTCCTCCAGGGCGCGGCCGGCCCGGGTGTCGATCATGACCAGCCGCACCCGGCCGAAGTCCCGGCGGTAGCTCCAGCGCACGCCCGCCGGATCGCGGTCCGCGGCGGCCGCGAACTCCCGTACCGGGCCGGTGCCGTCCTCGGCGGCCCGCACCCGGGCGTACACCGCGTCGGCGGCCAGTTCCGCGGGCGACAGATTGCCCAGGTGCTGGTGCACCCAGTACGACATCAGACCGCCGAGGATTCGCTCGCGCCACCACGGCGTCGCCCGCATCCGGGCCAGCCAGGACGCCGAGGTGTTCCAGTCGTCGATCACATCGTGATCGTCGAAGATCATGCAGCTGGGGACGGTGGACAGCAGCCAGCGGACCCTCGGGTCGAGCCAGGACTCGTAGTAGAGGTGGGTGTATTCCTCGTAGTCGGCGACCTGCTTCCACGGCGGCTCGGTGACATCGCGGCGGGCGGCCAGCACGCGGGCGGTCGCTTCGGAGGTCTGGTCGGCGTAGACCTGGTCGCCCAACAGCAGCAGCACGTCCGGGCGTTGCCGGGCGGGATCGGCGGCGAGGGTGGCGGCGAGGGCGTCCAGGGCGTCCGGGCCGACCGGGTCGTGCGCGTCCGAGGGCGTCGCGGACCAGCGGCAGGAGCCGAAGGCGAAGCGCAGCGGCGCCGTCGGGGAGGCGGGGAGGGTGCGGATGATGCTCGCGGGGAAGGGGCTGCCGGGCGGCGGCCAGACCTGCTCCCCGCCGCCGGGATGCGCCCCCGGCTCGTCCAGCAGCACCTGGTAGGGCGTCTCGCTGCCGGGGGGCAGACCGGTCACCGGGACCAGCGCGTAGTGGTGTCCGGCCACCTGCCAGGTGTGTTCCGCGCCCTGCGCCCCGCCGTCGCAGCGGATCCGCACCTCGCACGGCCGGTCGGTCTCCACCCATACGGTCGCGCTGGTGGCGTCGACGTACCGCAGCAGCGGCCCCAAGCGCAGTCCGGCCATCGGTGCCTCCCCTTGTCGTGGGTCAGAGGATAGGAGCACACCGCGCGGGGCGCCGGGCCGGGTGGCGGCGCGCCCGCCGGCCGGAGAGGTCCGGCCGGCGGGCGGGCACCGGGGCGGGAGGGCTCAGCAGCCGCCCAGGATCTTCTTCAGCGCGGCCTTCTCGGCGGAGTCCGCGGTCATGCCGTACTCATGCTTGACCCACACCCACATCCGCGCGTACTCGCAGCGGTACGAGGTCTTCGGCGGCAGCCACTTCGCCGGGTCCTTGTCCCCCTTCTCCTGGTTGAGGTTGTCGGTGACGGCGATCAGCTGGGAGTGGGTGAGGTCGTTGGCCAGCTCCTGGCGCCGCGCGGTGGTCCACTGCGCGGCGCCCGACTTCCACGCCTCGGACAGCGGTACGACGTGGTCGATGTCGAGGTCGTCCGCCTTGGTCCAGGTCGCCCCGTCGTACGGCGAGACCCACTTGCCGCGCACGGCCGCGCAGCCGCCGTCCTGCTGCACGCCGGTGCCGTCCCGCTTGAGGACCACCTCGCGGGTGTTGCAGTTCTTGCCCTGGTCGATCCAGTGCGGGAACTTGTCGCGGCTGTAGCCGTCCTGCGGGCCCTCGGGCTGCTCCTTGAGGGCGGCGAGATAGGTGCGTGCGGTGGCCGCGCTCGGGGGGCTGGGCGGCGCCGCCTGGGCGGACTGGCCGCTGAACACCAGCGTGCCGACCAGCGCGGCGGCCGCGCCCGCGGCGACGGAAACGCGACGCGCGTAGACCTTTGTCATCGAAACTCCCTGTATGTGGGGGGAAGTTGCCGTGCGGTGCGGCCCATGGTGGCGAAGTGGGGTTTCCGTGGGAGGGGCACCAGGTAACAGCCTGGCGACATGCCCACGTCACTTCAAGGGCTGACGGGCGGCCAAAACCGTAGGGCGGCACTCCGGTTGAACCGCTCCCGCGCGTACGCCCCCGGTCGCGCCCCTACAGTGAGCGCGTGCTGCTGCCGGTCAACGCCACCCTCGGGATCGTCCTCGCCGTCCTGCTGATCGCCGCCGTCGCCCTCGCCGCCGCGGCACGCCTCGGCCATGCCCGCGCCATCGCCGTCGCCGGGCTGCGCGCGGCCGCCCAACTCGCCGCCGTCTCCTACCTCATCGGCTGGGTGGTGCACGCCCTGCCGTGGCTGCTGTGCTTCCTGCTGCTGATGTTCGCGGTGGCGGTACGGACCGCCGGCCGCCGCGTCACCCGGAACCACACCTGGTGGTGGGCCGCCGTCCCGATCGCCGCCGGGGTCGTCCCGGTCGTCGTCCTGCTGCTGCTCACCGGACTGGTCCCGCCGCGCGGGCTGAGCCTCGTGCCCGTCACCGGCATCCTGATCGGCGGCGCGCTGACCGCCACCGTGCTGGGCGGGCGGCGGGCGCTGGACGAGCTGGAGATACGGCACGGCGAGTTCGAGGCGGGGCTCGCGCTGGGGCTGCCGGACCGGGAGGCGCGGATGGAGGTGGCCCGCCCGGCCGCCTCGGACGCCCTGCTGCCGGGGCTCGACCAGACCCGGACGGTGGGGTTGGTCACACTCCCCGGCGCGTTCGTCGGCATGCTGCTGGGCGGCGCCTCACCCGTGCAGGCCGGGGCGGTGCAGCTGTTCGTGCTGGTCGCCCTGCTGGCGGTGCAGGCGGCGGCCTGTGCGGTGGTGCTGGAGCTGGTCGCGCGCGGACGGCTGCACCGCGTACCCTCGGGGGCAGCAGAAGGGGAGTAGCTCTCTGCCGGACCGTCGACATAATGCCCTCCCGTCGTCCGACCACCCCGGGGTGGAGCGCGCCTCGCGCGCGGTGACGACGTGGCGAGCCGGCGCCCGGAGCGCCGTACGCATCCGTACGGCGCCAGCGAGACCTTCGGCCGCAGTGTTTGACGCTGCCGTGCCGAAGCGACCCCTTCCCCGGGCCTCTTTGGTGCGGCCCGACCGATCGAGGTATGCCACCCCGTGTTCAGCTTCACCATCGCCGCCGTCGTCTTCGGCGTCGTCTTCCTCGCCGAACTTCCCGACAAGACCGCCCTCGCCGGCCTGATGCTCGGGACCCGCTACCGCGCCTCCTACGTCTTCGCCGGTGTGGCCGCCGCCTTCCTGGTGCATGTCGCGCTCGCCATCGCCGCGGGCAGCGTGCTGACCCTGCTTCCGCACCGCTGGGTGCAGGGCGTGGTGGGTGTGCTCTTCCTGGCGGGCGCCGCCGTGCTGCTCTTCCGGAAGGACGACGACGAGGAAGAGGTGAAGAAGCCCGCCGATCAGAGCTTCTGGAAGGTCTCCGGGGCGGGCTTCATGATGATCCTGGTCGCCGAGTTCGGCGATCTGACCCAGATCATGACCGCCAACCTCGCGGCCCGCTACGACGCCCCGCTCTCGGTCGGCGTCGGCGCCGTGCTGGCCCTGTGGGCGGTGGCGGCCCTGGGCATCCTGGGCGGCCGCACCCTCATGAAGTACGTCCCGCTGCGGCTGATCACCAAGGTCGCGGCGTGCGTGATGCTCGTGCTGGCGGGCTTCAGCCTGTACGAGGCGATCGCGGGCTGAGGCGGGCTGAGGCGGGCTGAGGCGGGCCGGGGCGGGCCTGCCGGGTCCGCCCCGCTCCCTTCGCCGTCCGCGCGCGGCCGGTCCTCAGTGCGTGAGGTGGAGGGCGAGCACGCCGTCCGCCCGCGCCTCGACGCGGACCTGGGTCAGGTCGCGTACCTGCGCGGTGGGGGCGAAGGCGGCGGCGCGGTCACCGACGCCGATCACCCGCATGCCGGCCGCCCGGCCCGCCTCGATGCCCGCCTCGGAGTCCTCGAAGACCAGGCAGTCCGCGGGGGCGAAGCCCAGTTCGGCGGCGCCCTTGAGGAAGCCTTCCGGGTCGGGCTTGCTGGCGCCCACGCTCTCCGCCGTGATCCGCACCTCCGGCATGGGCAGCCCGGCCGCGCCCATCCGGGCGTCGGAGAGCGCGATGTCGGCGGAGGTCACCAGGGCGTGCGGGAGCCCGGCCAGGGCGGCCATGAAGGCGGGCGCGCCGGGGACCGGCTCCACGCCGTCCATGTCGGCGGTCTCCTGCGCCAGCATCCGGCGGTTGTCCGCCAGGTTGAGCTCCCTCGGACGGTCCGGGAGCAGCGCGGCCATGGTCGCCCAGCCCTGCCGCCCGTGCACGACGCCGAGCACCTCGTCCGCGTCCAGGCCCTGCTCGGCCGCCCAGCGCCGCCAGCAGCGCTCGACGACGGCCTCGGAGTTCACGAGGGTGCTGTCCATGTCGAGCAGCAGAGCGCGGGCGGTGAGCGTGGTGGTGGCCGTCATCGGCGGGCTCCTGGGCGCTAGGGGGTGTCTCGGTCCCGTCGTTCGCCCGAGGCAGGCGGGACTTTGGAGACAGTCCCGTACGGGCAGGCGGCCGGCGGGCCCGGCCGCGCGGAAGGAGGTCAAGCGGTTCCGCCCGCCGGTCAGGGAGTGCGGGCGGAACCACTTTGTTTGACTACGATACAAAACGATTCCGGGTGCCGACAACCGCCCCGGTCAGCGCCCTCGTACCGGGGGCTACGGCTCGGCGGTGCGGGACTCCAGCGACGCCCGTGTCCCGGGCCCGTAGACGCCGTCCGGGTCTGCGGTCACTCCGTAGCGCCGCTGGTATTGCGAGACGGCGGCCCGCACCTCCGCGTCGTAGCGCCCGCCGCCCGCGCCCTGGTAGAGCCCGAGCTGCCGCAAACGCTCCTGTAACTCCGTCACCTCCGGACCGGCGGCCCCCTCGCGCAGCACCGGCGGCCCGGTGGGCGGCGCGCTGGGGGTCGGACTGCCGGGGGAGACGGAGACGCTGCCGGACGCCCTGGTGGGGGTGGGGGTACGGGGGCGCCCGGTCCCGGGGAGGCGCACGGTGGCCGTGGACGGGCCGGCGGTGGGCTCCGGCGACGGGGAGCGGTGCGCGGTGGGGGAGGTGGCCTTCCCGCGCGGGGTGGCGGCGTCGCCGGTGGGGAGCGCGGCGCTGGGCGAGGCGGCGCCGCGGTCGGGCGGCGCCGCCCGGTCCCGGGCGCCGCCGGACAGGGCATCGGTACCGATCAGGGCCGCCGCGACGGCCGCCGCGGCTCCGGTGGCCACCAGCACGGCGGGCCGGGCGCGGACACCGGCGCGGCGCGGTGCGGACCGGGCACCGCCGGACGCCTGTCCCTCGGAGGCGTTGAACGTCCGGGAGGCCGGCCCGGAGCGGCGGCGGGGCCGGGGGAGGAGCGGGCCGGGAGCGGAAGGGGTGGAGGGGGTGGAGGCACCGGCCCGGTGCACCGCCGCGTCCACCCCGGGTAAGCCGTCCAGCCGGTCGCCCCGCCCGCCGCCGTGCACACCGGCCTCGTCCGCGTCTCCCCGGTCCGCGCCCGCCCCGTCCGCGTCCTCCTCCCCGTCGGGCAGTGACACGTACGGCCGAACGCGCAGCGGGTCGAAGTCGTCCGCGCCGATGGCCGCGCACAGACAGGACGGGCGGCCGCCGCCGCGTACCGGGGCGGAGCAGTGCGGGCAGTTCCGTGCCGTCACGAGTGGACCCCTCCCTGGATGCCTCGAACCGGCAGCGATTATCCAGACGCCACCCGCCCCGCGCAGGCACTCGGCGACATCCGCCCGGCGGACTTGGCGTCGCCCCGGCCCGGCCCGCGACGCCCCGACCGTCCCCCGTACGGCCCCGGAGGGCGGACGCCGCTCGGCAAGCCATATCCGGCACCACCGCCCAGGATGGAAGAGATCCGACGGCCGCCCCCCTTGGGGAGGGCGGCCGACGGCGGCCCGTAACGGCAGGCCACGGCCCGCCCGGACGGCCGCCGCGGAGCCCGCCGAAACGGCCACCGGGGCCCCGCCGCCCCGGCCCCGGCACCGGCACCGCAAGGGACACCCCGGCACAGAGGGAGAGGCTCATGGCGCAGGACACCGGCGCTCCCGCCGTCCCCGGCGGGGAGCGGTCCCGGCGGACGATCCTCGTCGCGATCGGGGCGCTGCTGCTCGGCATGCTCCTCGCGGCGCTCGACCAGACCATCGTGGCCACCGCGCTGCCCACCATCGTCAGCGAACTCGGCGGCCTCGACCATCTGTCCTGGGTGGTCACCGCCTACCTGCTGGCCTCGACGGCCGCGACGCCCCTGTGGGGCAAGCTCGGTGACCAGTACGGCCGCAAGAGGCTGTTCCAGACCGCCATCGTGATCTTCCTGGTCGGGTCGGTGCTGTGCGGCATCGCGCAGAACATCGGGGAGCTGATCGCCTTCCGGGCGCTGCAGGGGCTGGGCGGCGGCGGCCTGATCGCGTTGTCGATGGCGATCGTCGGGGACATCGTGCCGCCGCGCGAACGCGGCAAGTACCAGGGACTGTTCGGCTTCGTCTTCGGCGGTGCGAGCGTGCTCGGCCCGCTGCTCGGCGGGCTGTTCGTGGACCACCTCAGCTGGCGCTGGGTGTTCTACATCAACGTGCCCGTCGGCATCGTCGCGCTCGCCGTCATCGCCGCCGTGCTGCACATCCCGCGCAGCCGCACCCCGCACCGGATCGACTACCTCGGCACCGTCACCATCGCCGCGGCCGCCGCCTGCCTGGTCCTGATGGCCTCGCTCGGCGGCGTCAGCTACGGGTGGGGCTCCTGGCAGATCATCGGGTTCGGGGTGCTCGGCGCGGTGCTGCTGGCGGTGTTCGTGGCGATCGAGCGACGGGCCGCCGAACCGGTGCTGCCGCTGCGGCTGTTCCGGCTGCGCACCTTCACGCTCACCGCCGTCATCGGCTTCGTCGTCGGCTTCGCGATGTTCGGCTCGATGACCTACCTCCCGACGTTCTTGCAGGTCGTGCAGGGTGTGACACCGACCCTGTCCGGCGTCCACATGCTGCCGATGGTGTTCGGCATGCTGCTGGCCTCCACCGGCTCCGGCCAGATCGTCAGCCGCACCGGCCACTACAAGGTCTTCCCGATCGCCGGCACCGGCGTCGTCGCGGTCGGCCTGCTGTTGCTGCACCAGCTCGAACCGTCCAGCGGCGTGCCCGAGATGAGCGCCTGCTTCTTCGTCTTCGGCTTCGGGCTGGGCCTGGTGATGCAGGTGCTGGTGCTCATCGCGCAGAACGCCGTCCCCTACCGGGACCTGGGCGTCGCCACCTCCGGCGCCACGTTCTTCCGCTCGATCGGCGCCTCGTTCGGCGTCTCCCTCTTCGGCACGGCCTTCGCCAACAACCTGCGCCCGCGGATCGCCGACGCCCTCGCCGGCCATCCGCTGCCCCCGGGCGTCGACCCGGCGCGGATCGCCGAGGATCCGCGGACCGTGTCCCGGCTGCCGGCCGGGCAGGCCGCCGGCGTCCTGAACGCCTACGCCGTCTCCATCACCGATGTGTTCCTCTACGCCGTGCCGCTGGTCCTGGTGGCGTTCGTGCTGGCCTGGTTCCTCAAGGAGGAGCCGCTGCGCGGCAGTGTCACCGCCCCCGACGCCAGCGAGGTGCTCTCCTCCAACCCCGTCGAACGCTCCTCGCGCGACGAGGTCGCCCGCGCGCTGTCCAAACTCGGCAGCATGGAGGGCCGCAAGGACATCTACGAGAAGATCACCGCCCGGGCCGGACTGGACCTCAAACCGGCCGCCAGCTGGCTGATCCTGCGCATCCACCGCTACGGCTCGGTGGAGCCGGGGCTGCTCGCCGAACGCACCACCGTGCCGTACGGGGTGGTCGCCGAGGGCGTCCGCCAGATCGAGGAGCGCGGACTCGGCGCCCGCGAGGGTCTGATGCTGCTGCTCACCGACCGCGGCCGGGACACCGCGGACCGGCTCTCGCAGACCCGTCAGCAGTCACTCGCGGAGCTGCTGGGCGACTGGTGGACCGAGGACCGCCCCACCGACCTCACCGAACTCGTCCGCGAGCTGACGGCGGAACTGTGCGGCTCGGACGCGGAGGAACCCCAGCGCAACGGCCCCCGCCGCACGCCGCCCCGCACCCGGCCGCCCGCCGCACACCCACCCGACCTGGCCAAGTAAGCCCGCCCGTACGAAAGTTGACGCCCCCCCGGGGGGCCGGTCCCGAACCCGCCCACTCAGCCGGACAGCGAGCCACCCCCCAACCCCTTCTCGAAGAAAATCTCCGCATAGGGATCGTCGTGATACGGCGCGATCTCCGCGAAGCCGTGCCGCCGGTAGAGCGCGACCGCCTCGACCAGGTCCCGCCGGGTGTCCAGCCGGATCCGCCCGGCCCCCAGCCGCACCGCGGCCGCCTCGGCGGCCCCCAGCAGCGCTCCCGCACCGCCCCGCCCACGCCGCCCGGCCCGCACGAACATCTGCTTCAGCTCCGCGGTGCGCCCGTCCAGCAGCCGCACCCCGGCACAGCCCGCCGCCTCCCCGCCGTGCCGGGCCACCAGCAACACGCCCCGCGGCGGCAGCAGATCGGCACTGGGGTACTCCGCCAGCCCCTCCGCGATCTCCCGCGGCGTGGAGCGACGCCCCTCGTGCAGCATGAAGTAGCGGTCGGCCACCTCGGTGTAGTACTCGCGCAACAGCCCCACCGCATCCGGCGAATCCACCGGCTCCACGGCAACGGCCCACGACGAACGGAGCGGAGCGACCTCATTCATGCCTGCATTGTCACGGCCGCAACCGCACCCCACACCATGCTTTTCGACGGCTGCCGCCGCCCTGACTCAGCCCTTCCTGGGCCCGGCCTGCTGCACGACCTCGAAGGACCACAGCGTCGACCCGGAGGCGGCGGGCTTGGGCCGCTCGCCACCCCCGTCACCGCCACCCTGCTGATGCGCGGCCTTCATCGGCCCCTCCATCCACGCCTGGAACGACTCCTCGTCCCGCCAGCGGGTGTAGACGAGGTACTGGTCGGTGCCCTCGACGGGGCGCAGCAGCTCGAACCACTCGAAGCCGTCGGAGGAGTCCACGGTGCCGGCACGGGAGGCGAAGCGCTTCTCCAGCACCTCACGCTGTTCGGCGGGGACGGTCAGCACATTGATCTTGACTACGCTCATGGCTCCATCCTGCCGCATGGGGTGCCGGCGGCGGCGAAGCGGGCGGTGCCCGGGCTACCGGACTGCGGATTTCAGCAGGCGCTCATTCCGCGTGCGGGCCACTGATGTTCCGCGTCGTACAGGGCGTTGATTTTTCGCGATGCGTTGCGGAACGAGTGGTCCACGTTTCCGTCGTCCGGCCGCGACCTGCGCGTACCCCTGTCCATGGTGAGGGTGCGTGTCATCTCCGAGGGGCTGTCGCCGAACGAGTAGACGACAGCGGTGCTCTCCTCGGAGAGCTTGTTGAAATAGACCAGCGCAGCCATTGTCACCCCTCTGTGAAGGCTTCAAGTGTGTGCAAGGGGAACTCTGCTCGGCTGACGACGCCGGGAACGCCCGAGGGCCCGGCCGGATGTCTCCGGGCGGGCCCTCGGGGTGGTGCGCGTGGTGTGGGTCAGGCCTTTGCGGCGGCCGGGGTGGCGTGGTGGGCCGCTTCGAGGACGGCCTGGGCCTCGGCCTCGGTCTCGACGGCGGGGGGCGAGCCGGGCAGGGGCTTGCGGGCGCTTTCCGACATCATCAGGACGGCGATGCCGCCGATGACGGCCGCCGCCATCATGTAGTAGGCGGGCATCATCTTGTTGCCGGTCGCTCCGATCAGGGCGGTGACCACCAGCGGGGTCGTTCCGCCGAAGAGCGACACGGAGACGTTGAAGCCGATCGACAGCGAGCCGTAGCGCACCTTGGTCGGGAACAGCGCGGGCAGCGTGGACGGCATCGTCGAGGTGAAGGTGACCAGCAGCAGGCCGAGCGCGGACATGCCCAGGGCGATGGCGACCAGCGAGCCCTGCCGGATCAGCAGCAGCGCGGGCACCGACAGCACCAGGAAGCCCAGGCAGCCCGCGCCGATGACCGGGCGGCGGCCGAAGCGGTCGGTGAGCCGGCCCGCGAGCGGCTGGACGCCCATCATCAGGACCATCACGGCGAGCACGACCAGCAGCCCGTGCGTCTCGTCGTACTTCAGCTCCGAGGTCAGGTAGCTCGGCATGTACGACAGCAGCATGTAGTCCGTGACGTTGAAGACCAGGACCAGGCCGATGCACAGCAGCATGGACCGCCACTGGCCGAAGATCATCTCGCGGATGCCGATCCGCTTCTCGGCCTCGCGGCGCTCCTTCTCCTTGCTCCGCGCCGCCTTCTCCAGCTGCGCGAAGGCCGGGGTCTCCTCCAGCCGCATCCGCAGGTAGAGGCCGATGATGCCCATCGGTCCGGCGATCAGGAACGGGATGCGCCAGCCCCACGAGTTCAGGTCGCCGGTGGACAGCAGCGCGGTCATCAGGGTGACCAGGCCGGCACCGCCGACGTAGCCGGCCAGCGTGCCGAACTCCAGCCAGCTGCCGAGGAAGCCGCGCTTCTTGTCGGGCGCGTACTCGGCGATGAAGGTGGAGGCGCCGCCGTATTCGCCGCCGGTGGAGAAGCCCTGCACCAGGCGGGCGACGAGCAGCAGGATGGGCGCGCCCACGCCGATGGAGGCGTAGGACGGGATCAGGCCGATGGCGAAGGTGCCCGCCGCCATCATGATCATGGTGATCGCGAGGACCTTCTGCCGGCCGATGCGGTCACCGAGCGGCCCGAAGACCATGCCGCCGATGGGGCGCACCAGGAACGCGGCCGCGAACGCTCCGAACGTCGACAGCAACTGCGCGGTCGGGTTCCCGGACGGGAAGAAGACATGCCCGAGGGTGACCGCGATGTAGCTGTACACGCCGAAGTCGAACCACTCCATCGCGTTGCCGAGCGCGGCGGCCGACACGGCGCGCTTGACCATCGCGGGGTCGACGACGGTCACCTCGCCCGAGGCCTGGGTCGCCGGATCCGCGGTCCGTTCCGGCTGCGGATCGGGTGCGGTCTCGGCACCGCGGCCGACGGGATTTCGGGGCCCGGGGACGACGGGGGACTGCGTCGGCACGTGCTCGCTCGCCTGCGCTCTCTTTGGACGACAACATGACACCGCCCGCCATGGCGTGGCGGGCCAGAGCCCGTCGTGGGAGCGACGGGCAAAGGTCGACCATAGGGGCAGACCGGATCATCACGGATGGTGTGCGGATGACCGCGCAGACGGCCGTATACCCGCTCCATGCTGGGGAAACGCACTCTGTGTGAACAATTTCCGGCACTTATCTCTGTGATCCATATCGCGGCGATCCGCTGCAACCGTCGGCGGGATTGTGGCGTGTGCCACGCGGGGGAGGGGCGGCGCACGGCCGGGGCGGGCCGGGCACGCGAACGGCGCGGCGGCACACTGCGCACCGCCGCGCCGAGGTGGATCGTCGCGTTCTCTCAAGGATCAGCCATGACCGGCCGCCCCGCCACTCGGAGGTGGGCCCGGTGGGGTGGCGGGGGCCTGCGCCTCGTTCCCTGGCGCGGCGCCTGCGCCCCTCCGTCACGGGGCCCGAGCCTGGTCCGTCATGGCACCTGCGCCCCGCCGGTCACGCCACTTGCGCCCCGTCGGTCACGGCATCCATGCCTCGTACGACATCACCTCACCGGACCTGATCTTGAACTCCGGCCGGCTCTTGGTGAAGGTGACCTCCAGGCCCAGCAGTTCGCCGGTGCGCGGGTCGAAGATCGCCATCTGGCGGGTGGTGTCCATGGCGCCGTCGGGGCCGTCGTACACATACGCCTGTCCGCGCCGGCCCAGCCGGTCGGTGACCGTGCCCGCCTGGCGCAGCCCGCCCGCGTCGGCCAGCATCCGGACGATGGCCGCGGTCTCCCGGGGGCCCGGCGTCCACTCCTGGCGGAACGAGGAGAGCGCCGAGAGGAGCTCCCCCGTGGTGCGGTTGCCGTCCGGTCCGCCGTAGAGCCACGACAGCTGTTCGCGCAGCTTCGCGGGGTCCGTCGAGGGCCGGGTGCGGGAGGCCAGGCCGCTGTGCCGGGCCTCCGAGCCGGCCGGATAGGTGGTGTCGTGCAGGACCTCGCCGTCGCTGACCTGCCGCCAGTCGCCGTCGTTGTCGTGGATCACCGGGCGGCCCGGGTGCCGGGGGTCGGTGGCGACGACCAGTTCCGAGCCGCTGCCGTCGGCGTTCCAGTGGGTGATCCGCTCCTCGGGCACGGTGATCGGCGGCGCGGCGTGCGGGCCGGTCTGCATGTGCATGTACCAGGTCTGCAGATGGCTGCCGCGCCGCGGCCCGTCCGCGGGGCCGGCCGACCGTGCCCGGGCCGCCGCCCGCCGGGCGAGGGTGTCCAGCGAGACGGACGGGGCGCCGGTGTGCAGGGTGAGGGCGGCGGGCGCGGCGACGGCGGGGGTGCTGCCGGCGCCGGAGAAGGTGAGTGCGAGGGCGGCGACGGCGGCCAGTGACGCGGCGGTCAGGCCCAGCACCAGCCGCCGCCGGGGCACGGGGCGCGGGCGGGTACGGCGGCCGCCGCCGGTCGCCGGCTCCACCGGGTCCGCCGGCTTCGTCAGCTCCGTCAGCCGGTGCTCCGCCCGGGCGGTCAGCGGACGGTCGCGCCAGGGGCCGTCGCCGGCCGGGGCGGGGTCGGCCTGCCGCAGCAGCTCCAGTTCGTCAGTCACGGCGGCGGCCTCCCGCTCGGGTCGGTACGGGGTGGGGGGTCAGGGGGAGGGGGAGCGTGGGGCGGGCGGCCGGGCGGGGGACAGGCGGCGGCGCCTCGGGCCTCGTCGCGGGCGGTGGCGCACCGGCCGGGCCGTCGCCCTTGGTCCGCGTGCCGCCCTTGGCTCGGTGATCTCCTCCCGTCCCCGCGGTGTCCTCGCTCCCGGCGGAGTCGTCGCGCCGCGGGCGCGCCGTCTGCATCCGTTCTATCTGCGTACGGAGCCGGCCGCGCGCCCGGTGCAGACGCATGGCGGCCGCGCTCTGTCCGCACCCGAGGGTCACCGCCAGTTCCCCGACGGTCAGTTCCTCCCAGGCGGTCAGCCGCAGCACCTCCTGGTCGGCGGGGGAGAGGCGGGCCAGCGCCTCGTGCACCCAGGACCCGGGCCGCTCCGCCGCCGGGCCGTTGTCCACGGGCTGCCGCTGGTGCGCCGCCTCGTGGTGGCCGAGCCGGTGCAGCAGCCGCCGGTATCGGCCCTTCCCCCGCACGGTGTTGGCCAGACAGTTCCGGGCCACCCCGTACAGCCAGGGCAGTGGCGCGTCGGGGAGTTCGGCGCGGCGTCGCCAGGCGGTGGAGAAGACCTCCGCCACGACTTCCTCGACCTCGTGTGCCTGCCCGTCCAGCCGTCGCGCCACGAAGCGGCTGACCGCCCAGTAGTGCGCGCGATAGGCCTCGGCGAAGGCGTCGTCCGTGCTCATGAACCCTTGGTGTCCGGCATGGACCTGATCATCACACCCGGCCCGGTGAGACTTCCCACCCCCGCCCGCGGGCCCCGGGTGCCGCGGGCGGTGAAGGACGCGGCGGTGCCGGACACCTGACGGGCATGAGGTTTCCCGTGAAGTGGCTGACGACCACCGACCACAAGACGATCGGCACGCTCTACCTGGCCACCGCGTTCGCGTTCTTCTGCGTCGGCGGGCTGCTGGCGCTGGTGATGCGCGCCGAACTGGCCCGGCCCGGCCACCAGATCATGTCGAACGAGCAGTTCAACCAGGCGTTCACGATGCACGGCACGATCATGCTGCTGATGTTCGCGACGCCGCTGTTCGCCGGATTCGCGAACTGGATCATGCCGCTGCAGATCGGCGCGCCCGATGTCGCCTTTCCCCGGCTGAACATGTTCGCCTATTGGCTCTATCTCTTCGGCTCGCTCATCGCGGTGGGCGCGTTCCTGACGCCGCAGGGCGCGGCCGACTTCGGCTGGTTCGCCTATGCGCCGCTGTCCGATTCCGTGCATTCCCCCGGAATCGGCGCCGATATGTGGATCATGGGTCTGGCCTTCTCCGGCTTCGGCACGATCCTCGGTTCGGTCAACTTCATCACGACGATCATCTGCATGCGGGCACCCGGCATGACGATGTTCCGGATGCCGATCTTCTGCTGGAATGTGCTGCTGACCGCGGTGTTGGCGCTGCTGGCTTTCCCGGTGCTGGCGGCGGCGCTGCTCGCGCTGGAGGCGGACCGTAAATTCGGGGCGCACGTCTTCGATGCCGCGAACGGCGGTGCGTTGCTCTGGCAGCACCTCTTCTGGTTCTTCGGCCATCCGGAGGTGTACATCATCGCCCTGCCGTTCTTCGGCATCATTTCCGAGGTCATTCCGGTGTTCTCCCGGAAGCCGATGTTCGGTTACGTCGGTCTGATCGCGGCGACGGTGTCGATCGCTGGTCTGTCGGTGACGGTGTGGGCGCACCACATGTATGTGACGGGCGGCGTGCTGTTGCCGTTCTTCTCGTTCATGACGTTCCTGATCGCGGTGCCGACGGGTGTGAAGTTCTTCAACTGGATCGGCACGATGTGGAAGGGCTCACTGTCCTTCGAGACGCCGATGCTGTGGGCGATCGGCTTTTTGATCACCTTCACGTTCGGTGGTCTGACCGGTGTCATCCTGGCCTCGCCGCCGATGGACTTCCATGTCTCGGACTCGTACTTCGTGGTGGCGCACTTCCACTACGTGGTGTTCGGCACGGTGGTCTTCGCGATGTTCGCCGGGTTCCATTTCTGGTGGCCGAAGATGACCGGCAAGATGCTGGACGAGCGGCTGGGCAAGATCACGTTCTGGACGCTGTTCGTGGGCTTCCACGGCACCTTCCTCGTCCAGCACTGGCTGGGTGCGGAAGGAATGGTGCGGCGTATCCCCGACTATCTCGCGGCCGACGGATTCACCACCCTGAACACCGTCTCCAGCATCTTCTCCTTCCTCCTCGGACTGTCCCTGCTGCCGTTCCTCTACAACGTGTGGAAGACCGCGAAGTACGGCGAAAAGGTCGAGGTCGACGATCCGTGGGGATACGGCCGTTCGCTGGAATGGGCGACGTCCTGCCCGCCTCCCCGGCACAACTTCCGTACGCTGCCGCGTATTCGCTCCGAATCCCCGGCCTTCGATCTGCACCACCCGGAGATCGGACGCGAGATCGAGGCCTCGGCGGACGCCGAGGACGCGCCCACCACCGGAATCGGGGCCCGCACATGAACGAGGGAACGCAGCGGGGCCGGGGACGGCGGAACGGCGAAGGCGCACGCACGGGCGGCGAGCTGCCCGGCGGGACAGCGCTGCCGCACCCCGGAGAGATGCCGGAGGCCGACGGCACGGCGATGGGCCGGGCCATCAACGAGATCGAGGGATTTCTCCTCCGGGAGGCGGAGAAGGACCGGGCACGCCGTCGCGCGGAGGCCTTCTGCGCCGGTCTGCCCTGGCTCACCGACACCCAGCGCCGGGAGGTGGAGCTGCACTACTGCCGCGACCAGCGCGACGCCTCCTGGGCGTATCTGGAGCGCATCGCACACCGCAGCGCCACCCTGCGGACCGAGTACGAGGACGTCTACCGGGCCCTGCGGCGACGGCTGATCAGCGCGGTCCTCGGCGGCACGCTGGCCGTGGCGGCGCTGGTGACGGTGGCGGTCGCCGGGATGGCCGTGCGCTGAGGGGGCGCCCCGGGCCGGGTGCGGAGAAGGACGTCCGGGGTGTGCCGAGGGTGACGCCCGTGCGGGGCACGGCCGTCACCCGGGCCGGAGTGCCGGTGGCGCGCCGCTCAGTCGGTGACGGTGATCTGGGAGGCGGGGGCGGTGGTGTCGGCGACCTTGTAGGTGGCGTTGAAGATCGAGCTGGTCGCGGTGGTCGGGCAGCCGAACCCGCCCACGACCTTCACCGGCACCGCCGCGTTGGTGAAGGTGAGCGTGGAGGGTGCGCCGTTGGCCCAGGTGCCGGGCACCGTCGCCGCCGCGGTGGGGGCCGCGGTGACCGTGCAGGACGCCAGCCCGCTGGTCTTGAGGACGAAGCCGCCGGTGGGGATGGTCAGTCCGGCGGTCACCGGCGCCCCCATCTGCATGGCGACGCCCCAGGTGCCGCTCGTGGTGACGGTCGCGCTGACCCCCGGCAGGCTCGTCGTGCAGGAGCCGTAGGTCGCCGGAGTGGTGGAACTGCTCACCGGTCCGGCCGCGTTGTGGTTGCCGGGGGCGGCCGGGACCTGCCCGCTGGAGGTCGAGGTCGTGCAGGTCACCGTCACCGAACCGGCCTTGAAGGTGGCCTTGCCGCTGAGCGTGGCGGTGAAGCCGTGACCCGCCGGGAGCACGGTCGTGGACGGGGCGAGCGGCGCTGCTTCGGCGGGCAGTGCCGCCGCCGGGCCCGTCACGGCCAACGGCAGGGCCAGGGCCGCGGTGATCCCGGTGCCGGCGGCCCACCACACGCGTCTGCGGTGGGTGGGGCGGGCGGGGTGCGTCATCGTCATCGTGGGTCTCCTTCAAGGGGGGTGGGTGCCGCAGGGGCCTCGGGGGCCGCGGGGTCGCCGGACGCCGTGGGGGCGCCCGGTTCCGCGGGGGCGGCCGGCTGCCAGGCGAAGATCATCGAGCCGCCGAGAATCCCGAGGACGGTGCCGAGCAGAAAGCCCCCGAGGTTGGACATCACCAGCGCGGCCGCCGCGCACAGCACCGTGAGCACCCCCGCCATGCCCCGGTAGTGCGGGGCGAACCACGCCGAGAGCCCCATCACGATCATCACCAGCCCCATCAGCACGGACGGGATGCCGGCGATGCCCTGTTGCAGCATGATCTTCAGCGGCGCCAGGGGCAGGGCGCAGATCTCGACGCCGGCGAGGACCGCCGTCAGACCGCCCCAGAAGGGCCGGCCCTTCCGCCAGCGCCGCCAGGTCAGAAGCATTCCTTGGTGCCCTTGGAGATCTTCATGTTCAGGCCGGAGAGCTTGAAGGTCCCCGCGTTGGTGGCCCAGGCCGTCTGCCGCAGGCTGTTGATGCTGACGTCGTCGGCCTGCTGGGCGAAGAGGTCCTGCATGCCCTGGCCGCTGTCCGGTCCCTTGTCGAGGGTGGAGGCGTCCCGGCCGATCTCGATGCCGTGGAACGAGGCGTCGCCGGAGAGCTGGGTGGCGTCCACGAACAGGTTGGTCGCCTCGACGGGCGTGCTGCCCGTACCGGCGCTGAGGTGGAGCGAGATGTCGCCGATGACGGGCAGATGTGTCACCACCGACTGGCACAGATGGTGCATCCGTGCGGACTTGATGGCGGTGACGGCGACCGGCAGGAGATCTCCCCTGGCGTTGGTGTCGACGCTGCCGTACTGGGCGAAGCCGTCGCCCGTGAGGCTGTCGGCGGAAACCTTGAACTGCTGTCCCGAGACGGCGAACGAGGCCGCCAGCGCCCCGTTGGCCAGAGCGATGCCCAGGGCGGCGGTGCCGACGAGGGCCGGGACGGACAGCGCGGCGAACCTGCGCCATCTGATGCGTCCCGTGACGGGTCTGCCGTGTGTGTCCTTCATAACGGTGGGTCCCCTTCGAAGAGCAAGAGAGCGCGCTGTCGAACCGTGTGGGGGAGGGCCGTGCGGGGTGCGGGGTGCGGCGTGGGTGCGGCCTTCTGCGGGGGTGCGGCGTCTCGCGTGGGTCGGCGACGCGCGGGGCCGGCGGGTGCGGGTGTGGGGAAGAACGTGCCCTCCGGCCGGAGACGGTGCCGAGCGGTGCGCGAGGATGCCGAACTGCCAAGTGTTACCGGTGAGTTGAATGTAAGTCTGAGCATGACAACTGACAAGGCTGAGGTGGCGGCCGGTTTCGGACATACCGCGCGCCCGGTTTTTCCGGCCCGCCCCTCGCGCGCCGGGCGCCGCACCGGTTCCGCCCCCGCATGACGGCGGGGCGCCCACCCGTACCTCCGGGTGCGCGCCCCTGCCGCTCCTCGCCGGTGCCGCCGGCCGGTCGGTCAGCCGTAGTGCACCCGGAGTTCCTTGACGCCGTTGAGCCAGGCAGAGCGCAGCCGGCGCGGGCTGCCCGCCAGGGTGATGTCCGGCATGGCGTCCGCGAGGGCGTTGAAGATCAGGTTGATCTCCAGCACCGCGAGGGACTTCCCGAGGCAGAAGTGCGGCCCGCCGCCGCCGAATCCCAGATGCGGGTTGGGGTCGCGGGTGATGTCGAAGACCTCGGGGTCGGTGAAGACCTCCGGGTCGTGGTTGGCGGACGAGTAGAAGATCCCCACCCGCTGCCCCTCCTTGATCTTCGCGCCGCCGAGTTCGGTGTCCTGGGTGGCGGTGCGCTGGAAGGAGACCACCGGCGTCGCCCACCGCACGATCTCCTCGGCCGCGGTCTCCGGGCGCTCGCGCTTGAAGAGTTCCCACTGCTCGGGGTGGGTCAGGAAGGCGTGCATCCCGTGGGTGATGGCATTGCGCGTCGTCTCGTTGCCGGCCACCGCCAGCAGCAGCACGAAGAAGCCGAACTCGTCGGAGCCGAGGTTCCCCTCGTGCTCGGCCGCCACCAGCCGGCTGACGATGTCCTCGGCGGGGCACTCCTTGCGCGCCGCGGCGAGGTTCATCGCGTATGAGATCAGCTCCATGGCCGCGTTGGCGCCGACCTCTTCGGTGATCGCCAGCTCGGGGTCGTCGTACGCGACCATCTTGTTGGACCAGTCGAAGATGCGGGCCCGGTCGTCCTGCGGGATGCCGATCAGCTCCGCGATGGCCTGGAGGGGGAGTTCGCAGGCGATGTCGGTGACGAAGTCCCCGGTGCCGCCGCGGCGCGCCTCGTCGACGATGTGTGCCGCCCGGCGGCGCAGTGCCTCCTCCAGGCCGCGGATGGCGCGCGGGGTGAAGCCGCGCTGCACGATCTGCCGGACCCGGGTGTGCTCGGGCGGGTCCATGTTGAGCATGATGAGTTTCTGTACGTCGATCTGCTCACGGGTCATGGACGCGTTGAACCGGATGATCGAGGTGTTGCGGCTGGCGGAGAAGAGCTCCGGCTTGGTGGACACCTCCTTGACGTCCTGGTGCCGGGTGACGACCCAGTAGCCGTCGTCGCCGAAGCCGGCGATGCCGTGCGGCTGGGCGTTCCACCACACGGGAGCGGTCTGCCGCAGCTGTGCGAACTCGGGGAGCGGGACACGGGTCCGGTAGACGTCGGGGTCGGTGAAGTCGAACCCGTCGGGCAACGCTGGGCATGGCATCGGCGACTCCTGGTCCATCCGAAATTTCTGACGGTTCATCAGGTCATGGATCGCGGTGAAGGTAGTGACGAGTTCTCCAGGTCGCAAGAGCCACGGCGACTCCCCGTGCGGACAAGGGCGTTGCAGGCCCCTTGCGCCCCGGGGGACGGCTCATGAGACTGTCGTGGAACTAGAACGCGTACTAGTTCTTCTTCCGTGGGTGCCGGGACCCGCGGACGCGAGGAGAGGACGAGTCAGTCATGGCCGCGGAACCCGTCATCGTCGAAGCAGTACGCACCCCGATCGGCAGGCGCCAGGGCGCCCTCGCCAACCTCCACCCCGCCTATCTCCTGGGCGAGACCTACCGCGAACTCCTCTCCCGTACGGGCATCCAGCCCGACTGCATCGAACAGATCGTCAGCGGCACCGTCACCCACGCCGGGGAACAGTCCATGAACCCGGCCCGCAACGCCTGGCTGGCGATGGGCCTTCCGTACGAGACCGCCGCGACCACCGTGGACTGCCAGTGCGGATCCTCCCAGCAAGCTAACCACATGGTCGCCAACATGATCGCGAGCGGCGTCATCGACGTCGGCATCGGCTGCGGGGTCGAGGCGATGTCCCGGGTGCCGCTCGGCAGCGCCTCCAAGCACGGGCCCGGCAAGCCCTGGCCGGACGAGTGGAACGTCGATCTGCCCAACCAGTTCGAGGCGGCCGAACGCATCGCCCGCCACCGGGGGCTGACCCGCGAGAACGTCGACTCGCTCGGCCTGATCTCACAGGAGCGGGCGGCCGCCGCCTGGGCCGAGGAGCGCTTCAAACGGGAGACCTTCGCCGTCCAGGTGCCCACCACCGAGGAGGAACAGGCCGCGGGCCAGGGCATGTGGCGGCTGGTCGACCGGGACGAGGGGCTGCGCGACACCAGCATGGAGGCGCTGGCCGGCCTCAAGCCCGTGATGCCGACCGCCGTCCACACCGCGGGCAACTCCTCGCAGATCTCCGACGGCGCCGCCGCGGTCATGTGGGCCTCCAAGCGGATGGCCCGCGCCCTCAAGCTCAAGCCGCGCGCCCGGATCGTGGCGCAGGCGCTGGTCGGCTCCGACCCGCACTTCCATCTCGACGGGCCCATCGACGCCACCCGCGCGGTGCTCGGCAAGGCCGGGATGTCCCTGAAGGACATCGACCTCGTCGAGATCAACGAGGCCTTCGCCTCCGTGGTGCTCTCCTGGGCGCAGACCTTCGACCAGGACCTGGAGAAGGTGAACGTGAACGGCGGGGCCATCGCCCTGGGGCACCCGGTCGGCGCCACCGGCGCCCGGCTCCTGGCCACCGCGCTCCACGAACTCGAACGCCGGGACAAGGAGTTCGCCCTGATCACCATGTGCGCGGGCGGCGCGCTGGCGACCGGGACGATCATCCAGCGGCTGTAGCGGGACGGCTCACGGGGAGCCGGCCTCCCGGGACGGGCCGGGGCCGAAGGAGACGGGGGCGTCGAAGGCGGCACGGCGGGTGGCGCGACGCAGCGCCTTGAGCACCGTGCCGCCCAGCACGAAGGTGAGCACCACCGTGACCACGGCACGGGGCAGATCCCAGCCCAGGGAGGTGGCGAGGCAGTAGGCGAGGAAGCGGGTGAGGTTCTGCCCGACCGGGTCGCCGGGGACGAAGGAGACCCCCGAGGCCAGGCCGCCGATGTAGGGCCACCCCTGGAGGTTCATGACCAGGCCGTACAGGACGGCGGAGACGGCTCCGTAGGCGGCGAGCAGGGCCAGTTCACGGCGGCCGCGCAGCCGGTCGGGCCCGGGCAGCAGGCCGGCGCCCATCGACACCCACCCCATCGTCAGCATCTGGAACGGCATCCAGGGCCCGACACCACCGGTCAGCAGCGCCGACGCGAACATCGCCACCGACCCCAGCACGAACCCGAACCCCGGCCCGAGCACCCGCCCGGCCAGCACCATCAGGAAGAACATCGGCTCGATGCCGGCCGTCCCCGCACCCAGCGGCCGCAACGCCGCCCCGGCCGCGGCCAGCACCCCGAGCATGGCGATGGCCTTCGCGTCCAGGCCGGTGTCGGCGATGGTCGCCACGACGACGGCGAGCAGCATCGGCAGCAGCGCCGCGAACAGCCAGGGCGCGTCCTGGGAATGGGCCAGACCGGACGCGGAGTCGGCCAGCAGCGGCCAGCCGAAGGCCATCACGCCGATGGCCGAGATCAGGCACAGCGCGGCGACGGAACGGGGGCCCAGGCGCACGGCACGCACCCGGCGCCCCGGGCCCGACGGCGGCCCGTCGTCTCCGGTGAGGTGTGGATGCCCGCTCATGCGGTGGCCTCCAGCGCGTCGGCCACCTGCGGCACGGTCAGCCAGGGCAGCGGCGCCAGGACCTTGGCGACCTGCGGCGCGAAGGACGGCGAGGAGACCACGACCTCCTCGGTGGGCCCGTCGGCGACGATCTCCCCCTCGGCCAGGATCACCACCCGGTGGGCGAGTTCGGCGGCCAGCTCCACATCGTGGGTGGCCAGGACGATGGCGTGGCCCTCGGCGGCCAGCGTGCGCAGCACCTCGACCAGCCGGGCCTTCGCGGCGTAGTCCAGCCCGCGGGTGGGCTCGTCGAGCAGGAGCAGCGGCGGGCGGGCGGTCAGCACGACCGCGAGGGCGAGGGCCAGGCGCTGGCCCTCGGACAGATCGCGGGGGTGGACGGAGTCCGGGACGTCCGGCAGCAGCCGGGTGACCTGGGCCCGGCAGCTGCCGGCCGGGGCACCCGCGTCCTGGTCGGCCGCGGCGCACTCGGCGGCGACACTGTCCGCGTAGAGCAGGTCACGGGGCTCCTGCGGGACCAGACCGACCTGCCGCAGCAGCGCGCGGGGCCCGGTGCGGTGCGGGGCGAGACCGCCGACCCGTACCGCGCCGGACGACGGCTCGTGCATCCCGACGAGGGTGGACAGCAGCGTCGACTTCCCCGCCCCGTTACGGCCCATCAGCGCGAGGGTCTCGCCGCGCCGCACGGTCAGCTCCACCCCGTGCAGCACCTCGGCCCGCCCCCGCCGGACCCCCAGCCCGCAGACCTCCGCGGCGATCCCGTCCGGGACCGCGCCGCCCGGGGGCGGCGTTCCCGCCCCCGGCGCCGGCGGCACCACCCCCGACAGCCGCTCGCGCAGGGCGCCGGCCCTGCGGCGGGCGTCACGTACCGACAGCGGGAGCGGGGACCAGTGCGCGAGGCGCCCGAGGGCCACCACCGGGGGGTGCACGGGGGAGACGGCCATGACGTCGGCGGGCGCGCCCATCACCGGGGCCGCGCCCGGGGAGGGAAGCAGGATGACCTGGTCGGCGTACTGGACGACGCGCTCCAGGCGGTGTTCGGCCAGCAGCACCGTGGTGCCCAGGTCGTGGACCAGACGCTGGAGCACGGCGAGCACCTCCTCGGCGGCGGCCGGGTCGAGCGCCGAGGTCGGCTCGTCGAGGACCAGGACCTTGGGGTGGGTGGTCAGCACCGACCCGATCGCCACCCGCTGCCGCTGGCCCCCGGACAGGGTGGCCAGGGCACGGTCGCGCAGCTCGGCCAGGCCCAGCAGATCAAGGGTCTCCTCGACCCGGCGGCGCATCACGTCGGGGGCCAGGCCCAGCGACTCCATGCCGTAGGCGAGCTCGTCCTCGACGGTGTCGGTGACGAAGTGCGCCAGCGGGTCCTGGCCCACGGTGCCGACGACATCGGCCAGTTCACGCGGCTTGTGGGTGCGGGTGTCCCGGCCGTCGACGGTGACCCGGCCGTGCAGGGTGCCGCCGGTGAAGTGCGGAACCAGACCGCACACGGCGTTCAGCAGGGTGGACTTGCCGACGCCCGAGGGCCCGACCAGCAGGCACAACTCGCCCTCGGGGACGGTCAGGTCGATGCCCTGGACGGCCGGCGCCGCGGCGTCGCCGTAGGTGACCGAGACCTGCTCGAACCGGATCACGGGGTGGGCTCCTTCACACGCGGACCGACATCGGGGGCACGGCCACGGGACACGGCACGGTCCGCACGGTCCCCGCTCGGCGGGAGCGGGGCGACGAACGCGGGCAGCAGTCCCACCAGGACGGAGACGGCCGGCCAGAGGGGGAGGACAGGGGCGGTGAGCGGGACCGCGGGCGGATGCAGCGCGGCGGGCGCATAGGCACCGGCCCAGATCATCAGGGCGGCGACGGCGATGCCGGAGCCCGCGACCAGGCAGGCGCGCACCCCCCACCGCTCGGGCCGGTAGCGGCTGCGCACCGACCGCCGGCCGCCGAGCCACAGCCCGCCGAGCGCCGCCGCCAGCCCGGCCAGCAGCAGCGGCAGACCGTAGCCGCCCGAGGCGCCCAGCAGCCCGTACGTTCCGGCGCAGATGCCCAGCAGCCCGCCCAGGGTCAGGGCAGAGGTGGTGCGCCGTACGGTCCGCGGCACCTCTGCACTGCGGCCGTATCCGCGCGCGTCCATGGCCGCGGCCAGCGCCACCGAACGCTCCAACGCGCCCTCCAGCACCGGCACCCCGACCTGGAGCAGCCCCCGCAACCCGCGGTCGGGGCGGCCGCGCAGCCGGCGGGCGGCCCGCAGCCGCTGCACGTCGGCGACCAGATTCGGCGCGAAGGTCATCGCCACGACGACCGCGACGCCCGCCTCGTAGAGCGCGCCCGGCAGCGACTTCAGCAGCCGCGCCGGGTGGGCGAGCGCGTTGGCGGCGCCCACACAGATCAGCAGGGTGGCCAGCTTCAGCCCGTCGTACAGCGCGAAGACCATGGCCTCCGCGGTGACCCGGCCGCCGATCCGGACGCCCTTCGCCCAGTCGGGCAGCGGCACTTCGGGCAGCGTGACCAGGGTGTGCGTACCGGGGATCGGGGACCCCAGGAAGAAGGCGAAGACCAGCCGGATGGCGATCACGACCAGGCCGAGCTTGACGAACGCACCGTAGGAACGGGCCCACGGTGCCTGCGTACGGCGGGCCGCGACGACATAACCGGCCACCCCCACCAGCAGCCCCAGCAGCAGCGGATCGGTGGTGCGGGAGGCCGCGGTGGCCAGGCCGAGCGCCCACAGCCACCAGGCGCCGGCGTGCAGCGCGGTGGTACGGGTCGTCTGCGGGGCGCTCATCCGCGCCGGCGGCGGAGCTGCCACCCGGCCGCCGCACCCAGCACGACCAGGACCGCGATCCCGCCGAACAGCCCGGCGGACGGCCCCCCGTCGTCCCCGCCGTCCGCCGCCCCCGGGGACGGCGCCGCGGACGGCGCCCCCTTCGCGCCCTTCGAGCCGTCCACCTGCTCCGCGCACCCCGCCTTCGGGTAGCCGGCGACGGCACACAACAGGGCGCTCGCGTCATAGCGCAGCGGCCGGGCGACCGCCGCCAGCGCCTCGCCCGCCGAGGCGTCCTCGGAGACCTGCGCGCACCTCGTCCGGGACGCCGGCGGCCGCTCGCCGCCGGGCGCGTCCGCCGCGGTGCCGAAGTCCACGACGACACCGACCCGCTTGCGGCCCTTCTCGGCCGGGGTGTCCGCGCAGATCGCGCCGAAACCGGCGGCCCCACGGGGCTTGCCGGCCGCGGCGGAATCGGCGCTGACGGTGAAGCGGAACCCGAGGACCGCGCCGTCGGCCGGCCGCAGGGAGCCCGGCCCCTCGGAGGCGTACGTCCAGGAGCTTCCCTCGCCCTCCCAGAAGGACCAGTAGCGGTACTCCTGGGCCTGGGCGGGCCCGGCGGCCAGGCCGGTGACCGCACCGGCCAGCAGCGCGGTCCCGGCGAGAGCGGCCCGGCGCCTCACGACGTGCTCTTCTTCCGGCGGCCGCTGAGCAGGAAGCCGATGCCCGCGCCGAAGGCGAGACCGACACCGACGATCCACCACACGGTGTTGCCGCCGCTGTCCCCGGCGGAGGCGTCGGCGTCCCCGGTGTGCTTGCCCGGCACCGACGCCGGGGCCGGGCCGGTGGCGTTGAGCGCGGTCACCAGGTCGCTGCCGCCGAACGCGCGCGGGTCGCTGCCGGTGGCGTGCGCGGCCAGCACCAGCTGGGCGTACGCGGCCGGGCCGTTCCGCCGCGCCCAGTCCGCCGCGTTCTTCCGCAGCCAGGCCAGCGGCTTGCGGGCCTCGGCGGCGTGCCCGCCGGCCGCCAGCGCCACCACGGCGTCCGCGGTGTTGCCGACGTCCGGCTGCGGCTTCGCGCCCGGCATCGCGGAGACCAGATGCTGCCCGTTCCCGTCGAGCTGGGCGACGAGATAGGCGGCGCCGCCGTCCGCCGCCCTCGCCGCGGAGACCTTGCCCGGCTTCGCGTCCGCGCCGTCCTTGCAGGCCGGCGGGGTCAGGGGCGCACGGTGCGCGGCGGGCGCGACGACGAAGCCCCGGCCGAGCACCCCGGTCGCGGCGGCCGCGGTGGCGTCGGCGTTCGGGGCCGCGCCCTTGAGCTGGAAGGTGAACGCGCCGTGCGCCGCCTCCTTGCCCGCACAGCCCAGCCGGAAGGTCAACAGCCCGTCGTAGGGGCTCTTGCCCTTCTTCGACGTCACCGACTCCGGCTTCTGCCCCGCCGCCGCGAGCGCCCCGATGACCACCGAGGTGGAGTTGGCGTCGCCGGGTGAGCCGGGCATCGAGCTCCAGCTGCCGTCGTCGTTCTGCACCGACTTCAGCCAGCCCACCGCCTTGCGCACGGCGTCGCCCTGCCCGCCCAGCGCGGCCAGCGCCTGCACCGCGGCCGCCGTCTGGTTGGTGTCCCGCATCGTCTTGGCGTCACAGGCCTTGCCCGGCTCGGCACGGAACGCGGTGAACGCGCCGTCCGCGCACTGCTGCCCCACCAGCCACCGCACCGCCGGCGCCGCCGGACGCACCCCCACGGTGTGCTGCGCCAGCAGCGCGAGCGACTGCCGCCACACCCCGTCGTACTGCGGGTCCTTGGTGCCGTACAGACCGTCGGGCAGCTTCTTCGGCGCCCCGGACAGGGACGGTGCACCCGCGGCGTACGCGGGGGCGGCGGCCGCGCCCAGCACCAGCGCGGCGGCCAGAGCGGTGGTGGCGCGGCGCAGCAGCGGGGCGCCGGAGCGGGGCGAAGGGGCCTGGGGGGCCGAAAAAGCCGTGGGAGCCATCGGGTCGGTGCCTCTCGGGTCGGGTCGCGGCGGTCACACAGCCGCGCTCGGCCGCCCACCCGCACACCGATCCGCAGGGATCGGGCGGGTGGCACCGGGCTCGGCTCCGTATACCTCGACGGGGCCGCGCACCGGCCGTCCGCGGGGGGCGGGCGGGCGCGGTGGCGCGAGCCTTGGCCGTGCCCTTCGGGTGTTCCGGCTCGTACGGCCCGTCCGCGCCGGCCGGGGGCCTGTCGCGGGGTGGCCGTCCTCACGGTTGCGGGTCAGCGCCGGATTTCCACCGGCTTCCCCCGATCGGGTACGGATGAAGTTGTCCCGCACACCTTAACCGGCGCCCACCCGGCCTTCGCTCGCACGTACGAAAATGCCCGGAGCCGCGGCCGGCACCCGGCTACGGCGTTCCGTCCACCGCCTGGTACCGCACGGGACCGGGCCCCGGTAGGCACTCCGCCCGGCCCAGTTTCACCAGCCGGCGCAGATGCGCCTCGGCCTCCGAGACGGCGATGGTGCGGGAGCTGTAGGGGATCTCCGCCCAGGGACGGTTCCACTCCATGGCGGTCGCGAGCTGCCAGGCCGTGCGGGGTTCGTGCAGCAGCGCCCCGAGACGGGCGAGCCGCTCCTCGTGGTGGGCGAGCAGCGCGCGCACCCGTCCGCCGGCGTCGGTGAAGGCGTGCTGATGGGCGGGCAGCACCTCGGCGGGGTCGAGCCGGCCGACCCGTTCGAGGGAGTCGAGATAGTCGCCCAAGGGGTCGGCGGCCTCCCCGGGGGAGCCGTCCTCGGCCTGCGGATCCCCGTACAGGCCGATGTGCGGGGTGATCCCCGGCAGCAGGTGGTCGCCGGAGAAGAGCCGCCCGAAGCCGCCGCCACGGCGCGCCGGGTGCTCCTCCTCCAGGTGCAGACACACATGGCCCGGGGTGTGGCCCGGTGTCCAGAGGGCGCGCAGCCGGCGCCCCGGCAGATCGAGCAGCTCGCCGGGGTCGATCCCGCGGTCCGGCAGCGCGGCCCGCAGACCGGGCATCCGGCCGCCGCCGTGGGCCCGGGCGGTGCGCAGCGGCGCCAGGTGTTCCTCGGGTGCGCCGGCCGCGGTGAGCTGGGCCAGGAGGTGGCCGAGCCAGCGGTCCGGCGTGGCCTCGCGGGTGCGGCGGACCACGGCGGTGTCCGCGGCGTGCATCGCGATCCAGGCGCCGGAGGCCTCCCGCACCTTGGCGGAGAGGCCGTGGTGGTCGGGGTGGTGGTGGGTGATCAGCACGCCGTGGAGGTCGGTGAGGGCGAAGCCGCAGGCGCTGACGCCGGCGGCGAGCGCCTCCCAGGAGTCCGGGTCGTCCCAGCCGGTGTCGATGAGCACCGGCCCCCGGTCGGTCTCCAGGAGGTGGACGAGGGTGTGGCCGAGCGGATTGTCCGGGATGGGGACGGCGATGCTCCACACCCCGCCCCGGTGGTCGGTCACCTGCGTCGTCATCCAGGTCCCCTCTCGTCCCGCCGGGCGTCCGGCACCCACCCCACTATAACTAGAACGAGTTTCAATGCGGCCGGAATCGGGTCCCCGGAAAGCCGCCTCGGGGATTCGGTCCGCCCGCCGTGGACTCCTCCCGGTAGAACTGGTATCAGTTCCTGATACGTGAATTCTGATGCAGCGTCAGCAACCGTCGGGAGGCGGCAGCGATGAGCGACCTCGTCGAACACGGAAAGCTCTACCTGGGCGGCGAGTGGGCCGATCCGGCCGGCCGGGACACCATCGAGGTCGTCTCGCCCCACACCGAACAGGTCATCGGCCGGGTGCCGCACGCCTCGCGGGCCGACGTCGACCGGGCGGTGGCCACGGCCCGCCGGTCCTTCGACTCCGGGGAGTGGGCGCACGCCCCGCTGGCCGACCGGATCGCGGTGATCACCCGCATCAAGGACGCCTTCGCGGCCCGCAGCGAGGAGATCGCCCGGGTCATCAGCTCCGAGAACGGCACCCCGTTCACCTCCGGGGTCATGGTGCAGTCGCTCGCGGCGATGCTGGTGTGGGACGCCGCGCTCACGGTCGCCCGGGACTTCCCGTTCGAGGAGCGGCGGGCCGGGCTGCTGGGTCCGCTGCTGGTGCGGCGGGAGCCGGCCGGGGTGGTCGCGGCCGTGGTGCCGTGGAACGTCCCGCAGTTCACCGCCGCCGCCAAGCTCGCCCCCGCGCTGCTGGCCGGCTGCTCGGTGGTGCTGAAGGTGTCTCCCGAGACCCCGCTGGACGCCTACCTCCTCGCCGAGATCGCGACGGAGGCCGGGCTGCCGCCGGGCGTGCTGTCGATCCTCCCGGCCGACCGCGAGGTGAGCGAATACCTGGTCGGGCACCCGGGCGTGGACAAGGTCTCGTTCACCGGCTCGGTCGCGGCGGGCCGACGGGTCATGGAGGTCGCCTCCCGCCACCTCACCCGGGTCACGCTGGAACTGGGCGGCAAGTCCGCCGCGGTGATCCTGCCGGACGCCGATCTGGACGCGGCGGTGGCCGGCATCGTGCCGTTCGCCTGGATGATCAACGGCCAGGCGTGTGTGGCCCAGACCCGGATCCTCGCCCCGCGCAGCCACTACGACGAGATCGCAGAACGGTTCACGGCCGCGGCGAGCGCGCTGACCGTCGGCGACCCGCTGGATCCGGCCACCGAGATCGGCCCGCTGGTCACCCGCCGCCAGCGGCAGCGCTCGCTGGACTACATCGCACTGGGGCAGCAGGAAGGCGCCAAGGTCCTCACCGGCGGCGGCCGGCCCGCGCAGCAGTCGACGGGCTGGTACGTCGAGCCGACCCTCTTCGGCGAGGTCGCCAACTCCATGCGGATCGCCCGCGAGGAGATCTTCGGCCCGGTCATCTGCCTGCTGCCGTACGGCGACGAGGCGGAGGCCATACGGATCGCCAACGACTCCGACTACGGCCTCTCCGGCTCGGTGTGGACGGCCGACACCGACCACGGCATCGACGTCGCACGGCAGGTGCGCACCGGCACGTACTCGGTGAACACCTTCAGCATCGACATGCTCGGCCCGTTCGGCGGCTACAAGAACTCCGGCATCGGGCGGGAGTTCGGGCCCGAGGGCTTCGGCGAATATCTGGAGCACAAGATGATCCACCTTCCGGCGGGTGCCTGATGGGGGACCGCTGGCGGGTGGAGGTGGACCGGGGCGTGTGCATCGGCTCGGGGATGTGCGCCGCCACCGCGCCGGACGGCTTCCGGCTGGACACCGCCCGGCAGTCGCACCCGGTGACACCGGAGACGGCCGCCGCGGCCGACATCCTGGCCGCGGCCGAGGGCTGCCCCGTCGAGGCCATCACCCTGACCCTGACCGACAACGGCGAGACGGTGTTCCCACCGGAGGAGTGAGGGCCGGCGGGGCGGGGCGGGGTGGGGCGGGGCGGGCCCGTAGGGGGGTGCGGGGCGGGTCCCGTAGGGGTCCGAAGGGCCCCTTGCGGGCCAACTACCCAGGTGGGAGCGGGAGTTAACGCGGGGTCCGGCGTGTCGGGACGGTCGATGCTGCCGGTCGGCGGCGTGCGGGGTCGACGTTTCCGGTCCGGGGACGTGCGGAGGTCGAAGGTCCCGGGCGGGCGGATGTCAACGCTCCGGGGTCTGCGGCCAGCGGTCTGCGGTGTGTGGTCTGCGGTGGTCGTCGACGGTCCCGGCGCGGCCGCGGGGTGGCCGGTGTTTCCGTTTCCGCTGCCGGCTCGATCGCGCGGCGGCCCACGCTGTGGGTCCGGCGGCCTGCGGCGGTCAACGTCGCCGGCTCGGCCGCGGGGCGGGGTGGTCAGTCGTCCCGGTCCGGCGACGTCAGGTCGATCAGGCGGCACACCGTTTCGATGTCGATCTTCACCTGGGCGATGGAGGCCCGGCCCGACAGCCAGGTGATCAGGGCGGAGTGCCAGGTGTGCTCGATGACCCGGACCGCGGAGAGCTGTTCGGGGGTGGGGGCGGCGGCGGGGTGGGCCGGCTCCTGTGCGGGGTGGCGCGGGGTGGCCGGCGGGGCCATCGCGTCGAGGATGATCGCGGTGGTCAGCCGGGAGACGGTGTCCACCTCGGGGCTCACCGAGCGGTCGGCGAAGGTCAGCGCGCGCACCATCGCGTCCGCGAGGTGCGGCTCGCGCTGGAGCGCACGGAAGGCGCGCATCAGGGTCTGCGCGACCCGGGCGCCGGGGTCCTGCTCCGAGGGCGGGCGCTTGCGCAGCGTCTCGTGCATGTGCTGGAGCTGGTCCTGCATGGTGGCGACCAGCAGGTGCACCTTGGAGGGGAAGTAGCGGTAGAGGGTGCCGAGGGCGACGCCCGAGGACTCCGCGACCTCGCGCATCTGCACGGCGTCGAAGCCGCCACGGGACGCCAGCCGGGCGCTGGTGTGCAGGATGCGGCGGCGTCTGGCCTCCTGACGCTCGGTCAGGGGAGGACTCGCGGGAAGCGTCGGCCTGGCTGCCTTGGATTCCGTAGTCATATTTCCCATTCCGTGGCATTCCGTCCGCGATGCGGCGAGTGCCGGTGGTGTGCTCGGCACAGCATGGCAGGGGGGCGGGTGGTGGCGCGAATCACCTGGTGCGGCTCTTTTCGCATCGTTCTCGGCCGGTAGATTCGAGGCTCGGTGAACTGATCAGTAGCCGATCAGTTCTGAAACTTGTTCTAGATTACCGCCAGCGGTTACGCTCCGGCGAAAGTCCAGTGAGAAGGGGGCCGAGCGTGACCGCAGAGGCCGTCCAGGCAGCCGCGCCTCGCCTCGCAGAGGCCCTCTCGGCCTCCGCCCCGGTCCATGGCGAGCGCCCCCTGCGCATCGCGATGCTCACGTATAAGGGGAACCCGTTCTGCGGCGGGCAGGGCGTCTATGTGCGCCATCTCTCCCGCGAACTGGCCCGCCTGGGCCACACCGTCGAGGTCATCGGCGCCCAGCCCTACCCCGTCGTCGACGACGGGGTGACCCTGACCGAGCTGCCCAGCCTGGACCTCTACCGCCAGCCGGACCCGTTCCGTACGCCGGGGCGCGGCGAGTACCGCGACTGGATCGACGCCCTCGAGGTCGGCACGATGTGGACCGGCGGCTTCCCCGAGCCGCTCACCTTCTCGCTGCGGGCCCGGCGCCATCTCGCCGCCCGCCGCGGCCGGTTCGACGTCGTCCACGACAACCAGACCCTCGGCTACGGCCTGCTCGGCGGCCCCGGCGCGCTCGGCGCCCCGCTGGTCACCACCATCCACCACCCCATCACCGTCGACCGGCGCCTCGACCTGGCGGCCGCCGGCGGCTGGCGGCGCCGCGCCTCGGTGCGCCGCTGGTACGGCTTCACCCGCATGCAAAAGCGCGTCGCCCGCCGGCTGCCGTCCGTGCTGACCGTCTCCGGCTCCTCGCGCCAGGAGATCGTCGACGACCTCGGCGTCCGCCCCGGCCGCATCCACGTCGTGCACATCGGCGCCGACACCGAGCTGTTCTCGCCGGATCCCGCCGTCCCCGAGGTGCCCGGACGGATCGTCACCACCTCCAGCGCGGACGTGCCCCTCAAGGGGCTGATCCACCTCGTCGAGGCGCTCGCCAAGGTGCGCACCGAGCAGCCCGACGCCCATCTCGTGGTCGTCGGCAAGCGCGCCGACGACGGGCCGGTGGCCGCCGCCATCGAGCGGCTCGGGCTGTCCGGCGCCGTCGCATTCGTCAAGGGCATCTCCGACGGCGAACTCGTCGACCTCGTCCGCGGCGCCCAGATCGCCTGCGTCCCCTCCCTCTACGAGGGCTTCTCACTGCCCGCCGCCGAGGCGATGGCCACCGGCACCCCGCTGCTGGCCACCACCGGCGGTGCCATCCCCGAGGTCGCCGGGCCGGACGGGGAGACCTGCCTGGCGGTGCCCCCGGGCGATGCCGACGCGCTGGCCGGCGGGCTGCTCCGGCTGCTGGGCGACGCGACGTTGCGCCGCCGGCTCGGCGCGGCCGGCCGGGAGCGGGTGCTGGCCCGCTTCACCTGGCGGCAGGCCGCCCTGGGCACCGCCGAGCGCTACCGCGAGGCCATCGCCCTCCAGGGCGGCGCAGCCCGCGCCCTGTCCGGGGCGGCGACCGGCGCGGCCGCCGGCACCGCGCCCGCGCCGCGCACCGCCGGACACGTCTAGGCCCGCAGTTCCTTCCGCAGCCACACCGCCACCCACCGCCGGACGAAAGCAGAACGCCGTGCTGACCGTCGACTTTTCCCGCTTCCCGCTCGCCCCGGGCGACCGCGTGCTCGATCTGGGGTGCGGCGCCGGCCGGCACGCCTTCGAGTGCTACCGGCGCGGCGCGCAGGTCGTCGCCCTCGACCAGAACGGCGAGGAGATCCGCGAGGTCGCCAAGTGGTTCGCCGCGATGGAGGAGGCGGGCGAGGCCCCGGCGGGCGCCTCCGCCACCGCGATGGAGGGTGACGCGCTCAACCTGCCGTTCCCCGACGACAGCTTCGACGTCGTGATCATCTCCGAGGTGATGGAGCACATCCCGGACGACAAGGGCGTGCTCGCCGAGATGGTCCGGGTGCTGCGTCCCGGCGGCCGGATCGCCGTCACCGTGCCCCGCTACGGCCCCGAGAAGGTCTGCTGGGCGCTCAGCGACGCCTACCACGAGGTCGAGGGCGGCCACATCCGCATCTACCGTGGCGACGAACTCCTCGACAAGGTGCGGGAGGCGGGCCTGGAGCCGTACGGCACGCACCATGCGCACGGACTGCACAGCCCCTACTGGTGGCTGAAATGCGCCTTCGGGGTGGACAACGACAAGGCGCTGCCGGTGCAGGCGTACCACAAGCTGCTGGTCTGGGACATCATGAAGAAGCCGCTGGCCACCCGGCTCGCCGAGCGGGCGCTCAACCCCGTCATCGGCAAGAGCTTCGTCGTCTACGCCACCAAGCCGCACCTGCCCGCGGCGCCGGCCGCCGACGTGGCGGACGAGCCCGCCGAGGCCGCCGAAGCCGCTCCCGTGCCCGCCGCGAAGTCCGCCGGGTCCGCGAAGACGGCCAAGTCCGCCAAGTCCGCCAAGTCCTCCGCCGGGGCCGCCAAGTGACGAGTCCCGGGCGTACCGAACGGCTCGTCCTGCCGGGCGTGCTCACCGCCGAACAGGCGGCCCAGACGGTCGCCGGCATCCTCGCGACCCAGCGGCCGGACGGCGCCATCCCCTGGTTCCGGGGCCACCACCTCGACCCGTGGGACCACACCGAGGCCGCCATGGCCCTGGACGCGGCCGGTGAACACGAGCGCGCCGAGGCCGCGTACGACTGGCTGGTGCGCCACCAGAACCCGGACGGGTCCTGGTACGCGGCCTACGTCGACGGCGACGCCGAGGACGCCACCGACCGCGGCCGGGAGACCAACTTCTGCGCCTACCTCGCGGTCGGCGTCTGGCACCACTTCCTGTCCACCGGCGACGAGACCTTCCTCGACCGCATGTGGCCCGCGGTCCGCTCGTCGATCGGCTTCGTGCTGGAGCTCCAGCAGCCCGGCGGGGAGATCGGCTGGAAGCGGGAGGAGGACGGCACCCCCGTCAACGAGGCGCTGCTGACCGGCTCCTCCTCCATCTACCAGGCCCTGCGCTGCGCCCTGGCGCTCGCCGACCAGCGCGAGGAGCCGCAGCCGGACTGGGAGCTGGCGGCCGGCCGGCTCGGCCACGCGATACGCAGCCACCCCGAACGCTTCCTGGACAAGTCCCGCTACTCCATGGACTGGTACTACCCGGTCCTGGGCGGCGCGCTGCGCGGCCAGCCCGCCAGGGACCGGATCGACGCCGACTGGGAGCGCTTCGTCGTGCCCGGCCTGGGCGTGCGCTGCATCCTGCCCAACCCCTGGGTCACCGGCGGCGAGAGCGCGGAACTGGCGCTCGCGCTGTGGGCGATGGGGGAGTCCGAGCGGGCCGTGCAGATCCTCAAGTGGATCCAGCACCTGCGTGCCGACGACGGCCTGTACTGGACCGGCTACGTCTTCGACGACGACGCGATCTGGCCCCGCGAACGCACCTCCTGGACGGCCGGTTCGCTGCTGCTGGCGGTCGCGGCCCTGGGCGGCGACGAGGCCACCACCGCGGTCTTCGGCGGGGAGCGGCTGCCGACCGGGCTCGATCCGGACTGCTGCCGGTAGGCGGCCCGCCGGGGCCCGGCCGGGGGCCCGAAAAGCGGGGGACTAGCCTTGGGGAGCGCACTACTGTGCGGCACATGACTCTCCAAGGCTCCCTCACCCACGAGGAATACTGCGCCCACCTCCTCGACGAGACCGGCCGGCTCCGGGAGATCGTGCGGACCGCCGACCTCACGGTGACCGTGCCGACCTGCCCCGACTGGACGCTGGCCGACCTCGCCCGGCACGTGGGCGGTGCGCACCGCTGGGTCCACACGATCGTGACCACCCGCGCCTCGAAGGCCGTTGCCCCCGCGGACGTCCCCGAGGGCGGCGGGCCCGAGGGCGGCGGGCCCGAGGGCGCGGACCCGGCGGCGCTGGACGCCTGGCTGGCGGCGGGCGCCGCGCAGCTGGTCGCCGCGTTGCGCGAGGCCGGCCCCGACACGGAGGTCTGGAGCTGGACACCGGCGCGGAGCACGGGGTTCTGGGCCCGCCGGATGACCCATGAGACGGTCATCCACCGGGCCGACGCGGCGCTCACCGCCGGCGCCCCCTTCGAGGTCCCGGCGCCGGTCGCCGCGGACTGTCTGGAGGAGTGGCTCCAGATCGGCGAACTGCCGGTGGTGGCGGCCCGCTTCGCCGAGCGCGGGGCGGACCTGTGCGGCCCCGGCCGGACGATCCATGTCCACGCCACCGACGCCCCGCCCGGCCTGACCGCCGAGTGGCTGCTCGACCTCACGGGCGAGGCGCCCACCCACCGCCGCACCCACGAGAAGGCCGCGGTCGCCCTGCGCGGCCCCCTGACCGACGTGCTCCAGGTCCTCTACCGCCGGCTGCCCGCCGACAGCGACCGGGTCGAGGTACTGGGCGACGCCGCGCTGCTCGACCGGTGGCTGGCGGTCGCGTCCTTCGGGTGAGCGGCCGGCCGCGGTCAGGAGTTCAGCTCGGCCAGTACCCGTAGCGTGTGCGGGTCCGGGGCGGTGACCAGCAGGTCGGTGACCGGGCCCGCACGCCACAACTCCAGCCGCTCGGCGATCCGTTCCCGCGGACCCACCAGCGAGATCTCATCGGCGAAGGCGTCCGGCACGGCGTGCACGGCCTCCTCCTTGCGGCCCGCCAGGAACAGCCGCTGCACCCGCCGGGCTTCCTCCTCGAAGCCCATCCGCGCCATCAGATCGGCGTGGAAGTTCTTCGTCGCGTGGCCCATGCCGCCGATGTAGAAGCCGAGCATCGCCTTGACCGGCAGCAGCCCCTCGGCGACGTCGTCACAGACCAGGGCGCGGGCCATCGGCGCGATGAGAAAGCCGTCCGGGGCGTGCGCCAGCGAGTCCCGGTAGACCTCGGTGCGCCGCGGTGACCAGTACAGCGGCAGCCAGCCGTCCGCGATCCGGGCCGTCTGGGCGATGTTCCTGGGCCCCTCGGCGCCCAGCAGGACGGGGAGACGGGCGCGCAGCGGGTGGGTGAGGGGCTTGAGCGGCTTGCCCAGTCCGGTGCCGTCCGGGCCGGGGTAGGGGAGCGGGTGGAAGGACCCCTCCGAGACCACCGGCCCCTCCCGGCGCAGGACTTGCCGGATCACGTCCACGTACTCACGGGTGGCGGTCAGCGGGCTCTTGGGGAACGGCCGCCCGTACCACCCCTCGACGACCTGCGGCCCGGACAGCCCCAGGCCCAGCAGCAGCCGTCCGCCGGAGAGATGGTCCAGGGTCAGGGCGTGCATGGCGGTGGCGGTGGGGGTGCGGGCCGCCATCTGGACGATGCCGGTGCCCAGTTTGATCCGGGAGGTGTGGGCGCCGATCCAGGCCAGCGCGGTGAAGGCGTCCGAGCCCCAGGCCTCGGCGGTCCACACCGAGTCATAGCCCAGGCGCTCCGCCTCGCGGGCCAGTTCGAGGTGGCGGGGGTCGGGGCCGCGGCCCCAGTAGCCCAGTTGCAGACCGAGTCGCATGCTGATCGCCCCTCTTCGGCGTGGCGAGGGTTGCGGGGTGGCGACGACCCTGATGCTGACGGACCGTCAGATAGAGCCGTGTCCGCGCACTGTACGGCCGGGCCGCGGGCAGCGCAACGGCCCCCCGCCCGCAGGGGCGAGGGGCCGCGAAAGGACCGCTGGGCGTCCGGCGTCAGCCGCGCTGGATGCCGGTGGTGTCCTGCAGGACGCCGCGACGGCCGTCCTGGGTCTGCGCGATCAGGGCCTGGCCGCGCTGCTCCACCGCGAGGTACCAGGTGCCGGGGGCGAGTTCGGCGATCGGCGCCGGCGAGCCGTCCTCGCCGTACAGCGGGCGGGCGACGGGCACCGCGAACCAGAACGGCGCGAAGTCCGACGGGGCGCCGGCCGCCTGGGTGGCACCGGTCTGGCCGGCGGCCGCCCGGTCGGCGACGGGCGCCTGCTGGCCGTACGCCTGGCCGCCCTGGGACTGCTGCTGGACGCTCGGGTAGCCGTACCCGTGGCCCGCCTGCTGCTGGGCGCCGGGGTAGCCGTACCCCGGATTCGGGCCCGCACCGTAGGGGGCCGCCGCGGGCTGCGGCTTGGGGGCGCCGACCAGGGCGACCTTGAGCGCCGGGACCAGCGGGGTGGCGACGGCGCCGCCCGCCAGGAGCAGGGTGGCGATCAGGCCGATGATCAGGCCCGCACCGGCGTTGGCGCTGCCGATGAGGGACCAGAGCCCGGTCCACGCCGCGAAGACGGTGAGCGCGACACCGAACTGGGCCGGATCGAGACCGGCGACCTTGCGCTGCTGCGGCAGCAGGCGGCTGAGGACGACGATCGCCGCGCCGATCACACCGGCCAGGTACATGCTCATGAGCGTGGGCAGCGCATCCCAGGCGTTGAGGCTGGAGTAGGCCGCCTGGGACTGGCAGTACTTGGCGGGCAGGCCGGAGCAGTCCGGGCCGCCGGTGAGACTGAGGAACGAGGCGATGAACAGCAGCACCGCTGCTCCGATCACCACGCCGTCGCCTCGAGTGAGGGAGCGGATGTTCACGTAAAGGTCCTTTGTCGGTTTCGTGGGTCCGGTCGTCGCTGTTGCGGTGCGCGCAGTGCGAGGCACGGCGGTGGGCACCCATCGTAAAGGGGAACCCGCCGCCGAATCCGGCGGGCCGTCGGGTTCGTTTCCGCGTGCGGCCGGGAGCATGTATCGGACCCGGTATCGGAAGGGTTCCGGAGTGGTCGCGGGCGGTGCGTTCCGTGCGTCATCGGTCCGTCATCAGGGCGTCGTGATCGGTGAGTCACCGGTGCGTCAGGAAGGCCGTGATGCCCTCGGTGATACCGCGGGCCGCTTTCTGCCGCCAGTGCGCGTCGGTCAATTGCGCGGCGTCCTTCGGATCGCGCATATTGCCGCACTCGATGAACACCTTCGGCACGGTGGAGAGGTTGAGGCCGCCGAGATCGGCACGCACGTCGAGCCCGGTGCCGTGGCCGATGTAGTTGGACGGCGCGCTGCCGGTGACCGCGAGGAACCGGCCGGCCAGCCGTTCGCCCAGCTCTCGTGAGGGCGCCACGATCGCGGCGTTGTCGGCGGGGCCGGCCGTGACCCGCGCCGGGAGGATGACGTGGAAACCGCGGTTCCCGGGGGCCGAGCCGTCGGCGTGGACGGAGAGCGCCACATCGGCGTGCGCCTCGTTCCCCCGGGCCGCCCGCTCGTCCACACACGGGCCGTACCGGCGGTCGCCGTCCTGGGTGAACACGACCCGGGCGCCCTCGTGCCGGAGGAGGGCGCGGGCGCGGCGGGCCACGTCGAGCGTGAACGACGCCTCGGCATAGCCGTCGTCGGTGGAGGTGCCGGTGGTGTCGCACTCCTTGTGGGCGTTGCCGATGTCCACCTGCCGGGCGATCTCCCGCCCGTGGTCACGGTTGTGCGGGTTGTGGCCCGGGTCGAGGAGCACGACCTTGCCCCGGAGGCTGCCGTGCGCGGTGCCCGGGCCGGGGGAGTCCTTGCCGTCCGGCGGGTGGCCGGTGACGGAGGGGTCGCCCGCGCCGCCGGGGGACGGGCTCGCGGCGGGCGGTCCGGCTCCGTGCGACGGGCCGCCGTGGCCGCCCGTCGCCCGCCAGACCAGCCAGCCCCCGACGCCGGCGACCACGACAGCGGCCAGGACGGCGAGGGCGACGCCGCGCAGGCGGCGGTGCGGTGGGAAAGTGCTGCCGTTCGACACGTCCGCGATGGTAGCCCGCTCAGAAACCGGGACCGGTGCGCCGCAGAACGTGCAGCGAACCGTGGGCCGACACCTCGGTGAACGCGCCGGACTCCAGTGCCCTGCGGTAGATCCGGTACGGGGCCTGTCCGCCGTCCGCCGGGTCCGCGAACACGTCGTGGATGACCAGCAGGCCGCCGGGGGCGAGATGCGGTGCCCAGCCCTCGTAGTCGGCGCTGGCGTGCTCGTCGGTGTGCCCGCCGTCGATGAAGACCAGGCCGACCGGGGCCTGCCAGACGGCCGCGACCTGCGGCGACCGGCCCACCAGGGCGATCACCTGGTCCTCCAGGCCCGCGGCGTGCAGGGTGCGGCGGAAGGTGGGCAGGGTGTCCATCCGGCCGACCTCCGGGTCGACGACGGTCGGATCGTGGTACTCCCAGCCGGGCTGCTGCTCCTCGCTGCCGCGGTGGTGGTCGACGGTGAGGGCCAGCACCCCGCCGGCGCGCGCGGCGTCCGCGAGCAGGATCGTGGACCGGCCGCAGTACGTGCCGACCTCCACCAGCGGCAGTCCGAGCGTCGCCGCCCCGGCCGCCGCCGCGTACAGGGCGAGGCCCTCGTCCACGGGCATGAAGCCCTTCGCCGCCTGGAACGCGGCGAGAATCTCCGGCTGCGGAGCGGCCGGAGCCGTGGGAGCGGGCATCTGCGTCCTCCTGCTGGTGGTGCGGTCAGAGGCTCATCGTGCCGTATGGGGTGGGGCGGGTGGGGTGCGGGTGGCCCGTGGTGGGGGCGGGGCGGTGTGCTCCGGTGCCGGGGATTCGGATATCGCCACGGCGACCTCGCATTTCCCGCTCCGGGAGCCGGACGTGCGGGCGGGTTTCCGTCCGTTCTCCGGGCGTTCCCTTCGAGGGGTATCGCCCTCCCGATCGCCTTCCCGATTCCCGGATGCCGGTATGCCGGGAAGTGGTGAATTCCGTTACGGGGAGTGGAGAAGGGGCGGGAGGGGGAGAGGGGGAATTGGCGAGAAGTGCGGCAGAAATTCACCGGCGGATTCTGTGCGCGTCCTGACCGTTTCCTGTGTGCCTCCGGAGTGTTCCCTGTGCGGGTCCGGGGTGTCCTTGCGGGGGTCCGGAGTGTTCCCCGTGGGGCCCTTACGGGGCGGGCCGCACCGTAAGGGCCCCACAGGCCTACGGGCGGCCGGCTCCGTGTGAGAGCGCCGCGACGGTGAGGACCAGCTTGCCGGTGGTCTGCCCGGATTCGATGCGCCGGTGTGCCTCCGCGGCCTGTTCCAACGGCAGGGCCTCGGTCTGTACCCGCAGGGTTCCCCGGGCCGCGGCCTGTACGGCGCGGCGCAGGGCCTGCCCGGCGTCCCGGGGGAAGGCTGCGGAGAAGGCGGCGAGGTTGAAGCCGGAGACGGTCTTGTTGGTGAACCACAGGTGGTTGGCCGGGATGCCGACGTCGTCGGCGCCCGAGGCGTTGCCCATCACCACCAGCCGTCCCATGGGGGCCAGCCGGTGCAAGCCGGCGGTGCGGGAGGGGCCGCCGACCATGTCGACGACGATGTCGAACTCGCCCGCCTCGGCGACCCGGTCGCGCAGGATCACCTCGTCGTAGCCGAAGCGCCGGGCGGTCTCGATCTTCGCTTGGCTGCCGACCGTTCCGACCACGCGGCCGGCGCCCAGCAGGCGGGCGGCCTGGCCGAGCTGGCTGCCCACGCCGCCCGCCGCGGCATGGACCAGGACGCGGTCTCCGGGCTCGATGCGCGCCACCCGGTCCAGGACGAGGAAGGCGGTGGTGCTGTTGGAGGGAAGCGCCGCGGCGACGCCGAGTCCGATGTCAAGGCCGTCCAGCGGGGCGACCAATTCCGCGGAGGTGACTGCCACCTCGGCGTATCCGCCGCCGTCGACGATCGTCAGTGCGGCCACCGGCTGGCCGACCCTCAGGTCCGTGACGCCTTCGCCGAGGGCGCGGATGCGGCCGGAGACCTCGATGCCGGGCACGAAGGGCAGCGGCACGTCCACCACGCCGCGCCGGTAGAGGACCTCGGCGAAGTTGGCGCCCGCACAGGCCACGTCGATGGCCACCTGGCCGGGGCCCGGCTCGGGGATCGGCAGCCGCTCGACGCGGAGCACCTCGGGCTCGCCGAACTCGGGGATGGTCACTGCCTTCATGTGCGTGTTGTCGCTGTTCATGGCAGTGATCCTCCTCGGCCGTCACGATGCCCGGCAGTGTCGGCTCATCCTGGGTGTGACACCACCAGGCTGCGCGCACCCATGAGCTGCTCCAGCCGTTCCTGGGTGTCGGTGCCCGGACGGGGGTTGTGCAGGATCAGGTGGTGGCCGGGAAGCTCGGGCAGCGGCAGCAGGGTGGCGTCGAAGACCAGCGTCCCGGCTTCCGGGTGGTCGACCGCCTTGACCGCGCTGGTGTGCTCGGCCACGTCGTGGCGCTCCCACAGCTCGGCGAACTCCGTGCTGCTGCGAGCCAGCTTCTCGGCGACGCGGTCGAACTCCGGGTCCTCGGGGTAGCGCGCGGCATCGGCACGGAAACCAGCGACCACGTACGGGGCGGTCTCGGCCCAGTGCCGGTGCAGAACCCGGTAGCGGACGTTGCTGAAGTACGACACCAGACAGTTGTGGTCGCTCTCGCCGTAGCCGAACACGATGCGGGCGGCGTCGTTGATGTCGGTGAAGTTCCAGTGGCGGTCGCGGATGTACCCGGGCCGCGGCGACCAGGCGTCCAGCAGCCGCCGCACCTGCGGCGGGGCAGGCACCGACGGCGCCGGGGCGAGCTGCGGTGGGTTGAGCCCGGCCAGCCGGTACAGATGCGCGTGCTCGGTGGAGTCCAGCAGCAGCACCCGCGCGATCGCGTCGAGGACCTCCTCCGAGACCTTGATGTCGCGCCCCTGCTCCAACCACGTGTACCAGGACACCCCGACCCCGGCGAGCACCGCGACCTCCTCGCGCCGCAGCCCCGGTGTACGCCGCCGCCCGCCCTCCGGCATACCGACATCCGCAGGCGCGACCCGGGCCCGGCGACTGCGCAGGAACTCACGAAGCTCGACGCGACGACGGTCACGGGGCACGGCAGGGCGCTCACTGGTCATGGCGTCCAGCCTAAGCAGCCCCTTCGGGCGGTGCGGCCGACGGCCGGCCGCGGAGATGCCCCAGCACGTGCCCCGTACCAGCCGCTACGCGCAACTGCTGGCGCCATGCGCTGACCTCTTCGACGGCGGGCGACAGGAGAACGCCGGTGGCCGGCGGCAATGCTGGGCTGCCGAGTGCCGAGTTCACGCGCACAGGGCACAGGGCACAGGGCACAGGACAACCGGGCCTCCGGGGGCCCGCACTTCCACCCCTCGTCTGACCTTCCGTCAGAATGAAACGTGTTCTAATCTGCCCCGCATGGGCATCGGAATCACGCAAGAGCAACGTGACCTGGCCGAGGCGGTGGGGGGCTGGGCCGCGCGGGTCATGCCGCCCGCGGAGGTGCGCAAGCTGCTCGACGCCGCACCGGGAGTGCAGGGGCGGCCCGCCTGCTGGGACCAGCTCGCCGCACAGGGGCTGCTCGGGCTCCATCTCCCCGAGGCCGACGGCGGGGGCGGCGGTGACCTGCTCGATCTCGCCGTGGTGCTGGAGGAGTTGGGCCGCGCCGCGTTCCCCGGCCCGTATCTGCCCACCGTCCTCGCCGCCGGGCTGCTGCACCGCGGCGGCGCCCGGCACCTGGTCCGTGCACTCGCCACCGGCACCCTCGGCGCGGCCGTCGCGCTCGGGACGGGCTCGCTCACCGCCACCGGGACGGACGGCGGCCATGTCCTGGACGGCACCGCGCCCCCGGTCCTCGCCGGCGCCGACGCGGACCTGATCGTGCTGGCCGCGCGGACCCCCGACGGCAGCACGGTCTGGCTCGCCGCCGACGCCGGTGCGCTGACCGTACGGGCACAGGAGAGCGCCGATCCGACCCGGCCGACCGCCGAGGTGCGCGCCGAGGGGGTCCTGGTGCCCGCCGACCGGCTGCTCGACGTCGACGACACCCTGGTCCGTGACCTGGCCGGCGTGCTGTTCGCCGCCGAGAGCTGCGGCACGGCCGCCTGGGCGCTGCGTACCGCCACCGAACACGCCGCCGTCCGCGAGCAGTTCGGCCGGCCCATCGGCCAGTTCCAGGCGGTCAAGCACCTGTGCGCCGAGATGCTCGTCCGCTGCGAACAGGCCCGTGCCCTGGTCTGGGACGCGGCCCGCGCGCTGGACGAGCCGCCCGAGGTCCGCGGGCTGGCCGCGGCGCTGGCCACCGCCACCGCCCTGGACGCCGCCGTCGGCTGCGCCAAGGACTGCCTCCAGATCCTCGGCGGCACCGGCTTCACCTGGGAGCACGACGCCCATCTCCATCTGCGCCGGGCCCTGGTGGCCCGCGCGCTGCTCGGCGGCGGCGACACCCACCGGCTGCGCGCCGCCCGCCTCGCCGCCGGGGGCGCCCGGCGCGCGCTGCGGCTGGAACTCCCCGCGGAGGCCGACGGGTTCCGTGCCGACGCCCGCACGGCCATCGAGGGCGCGCGCGGCCTCGACCCGGCGGCGGCCCGCCGCGCCCTGGCCCCCACCGGCCATGCCGCCCCGCATCTGCCCCGGCCCTGGGGGCTGGGCGCCGGCCCCGTCCAGCAGCTCGCCATCCAGCAGGAACTCGCGGCCGCCGGGGTCAAGATCAGCGATCTGGGCATCGCCACCTGGGTGGTGCCCGCGCTGCTCGCCCACGGCACCCGGGAGCAGCAGGAGCGCCATCTGCCGCCGACGCTGCGCGGGGAGCGCCTGTGGTGCCAGCTGTTCTCCGAGCCGGAGGCCGGCTCGGACCTGGCCTCGTTGCGGACCCGCGCCGAGCGGGTGGACGGCGGTGGCTGGCGGATCAACGGCCAGAAGGTGTGGACCTCGGCCGCCCAGTGGTCCGGCCACGGCATCCTGCTCGCCCGCACCGACCCCGCGGCCCCCAAGCGCAAGGGGCTGACCTTCTTCCTCGTCGACATGACGACCCCCGGCATCGACATCCGCCCGCTGACGGAGATCACCGGCGACGCCCTGTTCAACGAGGTGTACTTCGACGACGTGCTGCTGCCGGCCGACGCGGTGGTCGGCGCGGTCGACGACGGCTGGAAGGTGGCCCGCACCACCCTGGACAACGAACGCGTCCACATGGCCGACCAGTTGACCTTCGACACCGGTCTGGAGCAGCTCCTGACCCGGGCCGGTGAGCCGTCCGAGGCGGTGCGGGTGCGGCTGGGCGCGCTGGCGGCCGAGGCACACGCCCTGGGCTGCATCGGGCTGCGCACCACGCTCCAGCAGGTGTCGGGCCTGGAGCCCGGGGCCGGCGCCAGCATCCGCAAGCTGGTGCAGACCCGGCACCAGCAGAAGGTCGCCGAGCTGGCGCTGGAACTGCTCGGCCCGGCCGGCGCGGTGCGCGAAGGGGCCGGCGAGCGGGCGCTGCACGGCTTCTTGATGTCGCGCTGTCTGACCATCGCCGGCGGCACCACCCAGGTGCAGCTCAACGTCGTCGCGGAGCGGCTGCTCGGCCTGCCGCGCGACCCGGAGCCCCGCCCCCTGATCTGACCCCGCCCGTCCGCTCCCCAGGAGGACACGCATGGCTGGCAAGGCGTACATCGTCGGCGTCGGGATGACCCGCTTCGTCAAGCCCGAGAGCGACGACCGGCAGTACTGGGACCTGGTGAAGGAGGCGGGCGGCGCCGCGCTCGCGGACGCCGGGATCGGCTACGAGGCCGTCGAGCAGGTGGCGGCCGGCTACTGCTTCCAGCCCTCGACGGCCGGACAGCGCGCCGTCTACGAACTGGGCCTGACCGGCATCCCCGTCTACAACGTCAACAACAACTGCGCCACCGGCGCGACCGCGCTGATGATGGCGCGCCGGTTCGTCGAGGGCGGCATCGACGACTGTGTGCTGGCGCTCGGTTTCGAGAAGATGAAGCGCGGCGCGCTGGGCGGCGGCGCCGACAGCGGCGATTTCCGGACCTCCCCGGTGGCCCGCCACTACGGGGTGATGGCGGCCGCCCACGGCTTCGAGCAGACCCCGCCCACCGCCCAGATCTTCGGCAACGCGGCCCGCGAGCACATGGCGCGCTACGGCACCACCGCCGAACAGCTCGCCGCGGTCGGCGCCAAGAACCACCGGCACTCCGCGCACAACCCCCACGCCCAGTTCCGGCAGGTGTACACGGTCGAGGAGGTCCTCGCCGCCCCGACCGTGCACCGCCCGCTGACCAGGCTCCAGTGCTCCCCGACCTCGGACGGCGCGGCCGCCGCCGTGGTCGCCTCCGAGCGGTTCGTCCGGGAACACGATCTGGCCGGCAAGGCGGTGGAGATCGCCGCGCAGGCCATGACGACGGACACCGGTGACAGCTTCGCCTCGGGCTCCTGCCTCGACGTGGTCGGCCGGCCGATGTCGCGGGCCGCCGCCCGGCAGGCGTACGCGGCCGGCGGCCTCGGCATCGAGGACGTCGACGTGATCGAGCTGCACGACTGCTTCTCGGTCAATGAGCTGCTGACGTACGAGGCGCTGGGGATGTGCGCGGAAGGGGAGTCCGGGAAGCTGGTCGCCGACGGCGCCACCACCTACGGCGGCCGCTGGGTCGTCAACCCGTCCGGCGGGCTGATCTCCAAGGGGCACCCCCTGGGGGCGACGGGTCTGGCGCAGGCCGCCGAGCTGGTCTGGCAGCTCCGCGGGACCGCGGGCGACCGCCAGGTCCCCGGCGCCCGGGTGGGTCTGGCGCACAACATCGGCCTGGGCGGCGCGGCGGTGGTCACCGTGCTGCGGCGGGCCGGCCACCCGGCGGCGTGAGCCCCGGCCACGAGTGGGCGGGCGGCCGGTACGGGCCGCCCGCCGTCTCCCGGCGGCCTCCGCCTTTCGGCCTACGTCCCGTCCACGGACAGGTGCGCCGAAATCCCGATGCCGGGCGCATGCACCGAATGCGAGCATGGTCCGCATGCCGCCGATAGCCCCCTTGGCCACGCTGCCCGACACCGCGCGCCGCAAGGCCGCCCCCGCGTGGCTGGTGATGTTGGTGGTGTGCTCGGGGCAGTTCCTGGTGGTGCTGGACGTCTCCGTGGTGAATGTGGCGCTGCCCGCCATGCGGACCGGCCTGGGCCTGAGCGAGCTGGGCCTGCAGTGGATCGTCAACGCCTACGTGATCACCTTCGCGGGCTTCATGCTGCTCGGCGGGCGGGCCGCCGACCTGTTCGGCCGCAAGCGCGTCTTCGTCCTGGGGCTGGCGCTGTTCACCGTCGCGAGCCTGGGCGGCGGGCTGGCACAGCAGCCCTGGCAGCTGATCGCGGCCCGGACGGTGCAGGGCGTCGGCGCCGCCGTGCTCTCGCCGGCCACCCTCACCATCCTGACCACGTCGTTCCCGGCCGGCCCGGCCCGCACCCGCGCCATCGCCACCTGGACTGCGGTCGGCGCCGGGGGCGGCGCGGTGGGCGGCCTGGTCGGCGGGGTGCTCACCGAAACCCTGTCCTGGCGCTGGGTGTTGCTGATCAACGTGCCGGTGGGGGCGCTGGTGCTGATGGGCGCGGTGCGGTGGCTCACCGAGAGCCGGCAGGGCACCGCGCGACGGCTCGACGTGCCCGGCGCGGTGCTGGCGACCGGTGGGCTGGCGCTGGTGGCGTACGGCATCGTGCAGACCGAGACGCACGGCTGGGCCTCGGCGTCCGCGCTGCTGCCGCTGGGCGCCGGGCTGGCGGTGGTCGCCGCGTTCCTCGTGGTCGAGGCGCGGGCGAAGGCGCCGCTGATGCCGCTGGGGCTCTTCCGGCTGCGCTCGGTCTCGTCGGCGAACGGGGCGATGGTGCTGGCCGGCGCCGCGATGTTCTCGATGTGGTACTTCCTGTCGCTGTACGTGCAGAACGTGCTGGGCTACCGGCCGTTGCAGGCCGGGCTCTCCTTCATCCCGCACTCCCTGTCCATCGTCCTGGGCTCCAAGATCGCGCCGCGGCTGATGAACCGGGTGGGCGCCAAGACGCTGGCCGTCACCGGCGCGGTGCTCTCCGCCGCCGGGATGGCCTGGCAGGGCACGATGGACGTCCACGGCAGCTACCTCCCCACCATCCTGGGCCCCGGCATCCTGATGGCGCTGGGGGCGGGGCTGACCGCGACCCCGATCGCGTCGATCGCCACCTCCGGGGCCGACCCCGCCGACCAGGGCCTGGTCTCCGGCCTGATCAACACCTCCCGCCAGATGGGCGGCGCGCTGGGCCTGTCGGTGCTGTCCACCGTCGCGGCCTCCCGCACGGAGCGGGACAACGGCCTGGCGGCGCTGGCGGACGGCTACGGCCTGGCCTTCCACGTCGGCTCGCTGATCCTGCTGGGCAGCATCGTGCTGATGGTCGTGGCCCTGCCGCGGCGGCCGGCGGATGCCGCGCACGGCTGAGGCGCCTTCGGGGGCGGGCCCCGCGGCGTCCCGCCCGGCTCGCGAGGCCCTACAGCCACCCGTTGCGGCGCGCCGCCCGGACCGCCTCCATGCGGTTGCGGGTGCCGGTCTTGCCGATCGCCGCGGAGAGGTAGTTGCGGACGGTGGCCTGCGAGAGGTGGAGCTTGCCGGCGATGTCGGCGACCGTGGCGCCGTCCACGGCGGCGGTCAGGACATCCCGCTCGCGCTGGGTCAGCGGGTTGGGACCGGCGCTCAGGGCCGCCGCGGCGAGGGCGGGGTCGATGACCCGCTCCCCGGCGAGCACCCGGCGGATCGCCGCCGCCAGGTCCTCCACCGGGCCGTCCTTCACCAGGAACCCGGACGCCCCGGCCTCCATGGCGCGGCGCAGATAGCCGGGCCGCCCGAAGGTCGTCACGATCAGGACCTTGCAGGAGGGCAGCCGGTCGCGCAGGTCGGCCGCGGCGTCCAGGCCGCTGCGGCCGGGGAGTTCGATGTCCAGGAGGGCGATGTCGGGACGGGTCTCCAGGGCCGTGTCGACGATCCGGTCGCCCGCCGCGACCTGGGCGACGACCTGCATGTCCTCCTCCAGGTCGAGCAGCAGCGCCAGCGCGCCCCGCATCATTCCCTGATCCTCGGCGAGGAGGACTTTCACGCTCTTGGTGGGGGGTGCGGCGGGTGCGTCGGTCATGCCGTCAGCGTAGCCAGGCCGGCGCCCGCGGGCGGCAACGGCGGCCGTCCGGGCTAGGGGGTGTCGTTCGGATCATGGCGGGCTCGCGGGCCCCGGCACGCGCCCTCGCGGCGTTGTCGTCGGTCCCCGACGCTCCGCGTCGACTCCCTCCTCCGCCTTGCGAGCCCACGCACCGGACCCCGCTCCCTGATCCACCATGATCCAAACGACACCCCCTACCCGCCCGCCTCCCGCGCGTCCGCCATGTCGCCGGTGTCGACCGGGAGTTCGGCCGTGACGCGGAAACCGCGGCGGCCGTCCGGGCCGCTGCGCAGGGTGCCGCCCGCCGCGGCCAGCCGCTCGGTCAGGCCCTTCAGCCCGGTGCCGCCGACCGGTCCGGGACGGCCGTCCGTGCCGCCGGTACCGTCGCGCAGCCGGCCCGGGGCGGCCGCCGCGCCGGCGCCGGCGGGGCCCGGGCCGCGGCCGTCGTCGGTGATCGTCAGCCGTACCCGGTCCTCGTCGGCGTGGACGGAGATCTCGCAGTGGGCGGCGCCGCTGTGCCGCACGGTGTTGGTGACGCCCTCGCGGACCACCCAGCCCAGCAGCGCGCCGGCCTGCGGCGGCAGCGGCGGCCCGGCCTGGCGCACCACGGGGTCGATACCGGCCGCCTCCAGCACCGAACGGGCCCGGTCGAGTTCGGTGGCCAGACTGCCCTCGCGGTAGCCGGTGACCGCCTCGCGGATCTCGGTCAGCGCCTGCCGGCCCACGGCCTCGATGTCGGCGGCCTGGACCAGCGCGGCGTCCAGATCGCGCGGCGCCAGCCGGCGGACCGCCTCGGCCTTGACCACCACCACGGACAGCGTGTGGCCCAGCAGATCGTGCAGATCGCGCGAGAAGCGCAGCCGTTCCTTCTCGACGGCGCTGCGGGCCAGCTCCTGGCGGGTGGTGTTCAGCTCCTGGATGGTGTCGAACAGGCTCAGGACCGTGGACGTCACCATGCCGGAGAGGAAGGTGCCGTAGCCCACCCCGAAGGCGCCCGGACCGTCGTCGTGCCAGCCCGTCAGATACCCGGCCGTACCGCTGAGCGCGATCAGCCATACCGCGAGCTTCTTCCCGCGCAGCGTGCGCACCGTGCCGGAGGCCAGCGACAGCAGCGGGAAGAACAGGAACCAGTCGCCGCCGAACCCGAGGGCGATGGCGAAGGTGATGGCGGTCAGCACCGCCAGGGCGTACAGCGGTCGGCGGGAGTCCCGCAGCCGGGGGTTGAACGAGGTCCACACGACGGTGATGTAGACGGAGTTGAAGGCCAGCAGCCCGAGGCCGGCCAGCCAGGGGTACGCCGTCTTGCCCTGGATGACGTTGGAGAACGCGCCCAGGCCCATCAGCAGCCAGGGCAGGAAGGCGTACTTCCCCGGCCCGTCCGTCTTCCGCTCCGCCGGGCCGGGCGGGCACGGCGCGGAGTCCGTGCCGCCGTTCTCCGCCGTGCCGGCGTCCTGCCGCTTCGTGTGCTGCACTGTCGCTTCCCAGGTCTGCGCCGCTGCCGGTCAGGCCGTGCGTGCGGCCCGACGGTACGCGTACACCGCGTAACTGCCGAAGAGTGCCAGCCAGACGATGAGCACCGCTACTGTGCCCAGGCCCGGCGCCTCGCCCTGTGTGACGCTGTGGCCGAGCGCGGCGAAGCGGTTGCCGGGCGTCCAGGAGGCCGGTGTGCGCAGCCACCCGGGGAACAGCTCGATCGGGAACCACAGGCCGCCGATGATCGAGAGCAGCACCATGCAGCCCGTGTTGACCACACCGGTGGACTGCGCGGAGAGGCGGTAGCCGTTGCCGAGGCCGAGCAGGGTGAAGGGAGCGGTGCCCAGCCACAGCAGCCCGGCCAGCGCGGCCCACTGCCAGGCGGGCATCCGGACGCCGTTGAGCAGCGCGCCGACCAGCAGCACGGCGGCGATGGCCGGCAGCACCGTCACCGAGGCGGTCAGCCCGCGGCCGACCACGACCCGTACGGGACTCAGGGGGGTGACCCGCAGCTGCCGCAGCCAGCCCAGCTGCTTGTCCTCGGCGACGCCGGTGCCCGAGCCGATCGCCGCGCCCAGCGCGCCGTAGGCGGCCATCCCGACCATCGACGCGATCTTCCACTCCATGGCGCCCGCGCCGCCGCCCACCCCGATGTTGGTCATCAGTACGTACATCACCACCGGCATCCCGATGCCGAACACGACGAAGCCCCGGTCGCGCAGGGTGCGGCGGACTTCGAGCCGGACGTAGTCGAGCATCACGCGTGCTCCTTCGTGGCGGGGGTGGCGGCGGGGGCCGGGGAGAGGGGAGCGGGCCCGGGGGAGGTGAGGGCGAGGAAGGCGTCCTCCAGGCCGGCGGGGGCGACCCGCAGCCCGCGGACCAGCCCGAGCCCGGCCAGCGCCACCACCGTCGCGTCGGAGTCCGCCGTGCGCAGCAGCGCGCGGTCGCCGCGCACCTCCACGGCGCTCACCCCGGGCAGCCCCGGCAGCGGACCGGTGGGTGCGCCCGCGAGGTCGAAGGAGACCAGCGTGCCGCCGGCCTGCCGCTTGATCGCCGTGCCGCTGCCGTCGGCGACCACCCGGCCGCCGTCCATGACCACGATCCGGTCGGCGTGTTCGTCCGCCTCCTCCAGATAGTGGGTGGAGAACACGATGGTGTGGCCGCGGCGCGCGTAGGCCCGCATCGAGCGCCAGAAGGCGCGGCGCGCCTCCACGTCCAGCGCGGCGGTCGGCTCGTCGAGCACCAGCAGCTCGGGGTTGCCGGCCAGCGCCACCGCGAAGCGGACCCGCTGGGCCTGCCCGCCGGACAGCCGGTCCACCCGCCGCCCGGCGAACTCCCCGAGTCCGGCCAGCTCCAGGGTCTCGGTGACGTCCATGGGGTGCGGATAGCAGGCCGCGACGAAGGTCACCAGCTCACGGACGGTGACCCGCGGTACGGCCTTGCCGTCCTGGAGCATCGCGCCCACCCGGCCGGCCCGTACCGCCGCCTCCGGGGTGCCGCCGAACAGCGCCACCGTGCCCTCGTCCGGCGGCAGCAGCCCCAGCAGCATCGAGAGGGCGGTGGACTTCCCCGCGCCGTTGCGCCCCAGGAGCGCCACCGTCTCGCCCGCCGTGATCGTCAGTCCCAGACCGTCCACGGCCCGCACCGTGCCGTAGCTCCGGGTCACCCCGGAGAACTGCACGGCCGTGCCGCCCGCTTCCGTGGGTGTGGTCCCTGGTCTCTGTGTCATGCCCGCCCCGCCTCTCTTCGTCCCGTATGACGCTACGGAGCGCCGCCCACCGCGCGGCAGAGGCGAATGTGGACGGCCGGCCCTGACAAATGTCACCGGCGGGCGCGACTCCCGTGGGCGCGCCGCGGCTCCTCGTCCGGTCCGCCCGGGGCGGATACGGGACGTCATCAGGGTTCGGGTCCGGGCCGGCGTCCGGGACCGCGCGAATCTGACAATCCGTCAGAGGTCAGGTCTTCCGGCCGCCGGACGGATCGGCTATACATGAGAGCCATCGGCTAGAACGCGTTCTAGAAGTGTGCCCTGTGCGCGGTCGGAGCGCTGCCGTGGCCGACCAGATGCGACCCCGGCCCGGTCGACGGTGCGGACGGCCGGGCCGGGGTCTTCCCCCGTGGTGAAGGAGCAGCCAGCCCCATGCCCATCGACGCCGCCAAGGCCACCTCCGCCGAACCGCGGAGCACCGAACTCGCCTGGGACCACAAGGACGTTCAGCTCTACCACCTCGGCGTCGGCGCCGGCGCGGCCACGCCGCAGAAGCCGCACCCCGCCACCGACCCGGACGAGCTGCGCTACACCCTGGAGAGCGCGCTGCACGTCCTGCCCAGCTTCGCCACCGTCGCGGGCGGCGGGATGGCCCTCGCCGGCGGACTGTCCGCCCCCGGCATCGAGGTGGACCTCGCCGCGGTCCTGCACGGCGGCCAGACCGTCACCGTGCACCGCCCCGTCCCCGTGCGTGGCCGGGCCGTCCAGACCTCCTCCGTCCCCGCCGTGTACGACAAGGGCAAGGCCGCCGTCATCGTGCTGCGCTCCGAGGTCGCCGACGAGGACGGCCCGCTGTGGACCTGCGACACCCAGATCTTCGTCCGCGGCGAGGGCGGCTTCGGCGGCGAGCGCGGCCCGTCCGCCCGCCTCGAACTCCCCGGGCGCGCGCCGGACCTGGACACCGAGCGCCGGATCCGCGAGGACCAGGCGCTGCTCTACCGGCTCTCCGGCGACTGGAACCCGCTGCACGCCGATCCGGAGTTCGCCGCGCTCGCCGGGTTCGACCGGCCGATCCTGCACGGGCTGTGCACCTACGGGGTGACCCTGAAAGCCGTGGTCGACACGGTGCTGGGCGGTGAGGTCGCCCGGGTGACGTCGTACACCACCCGCTTCGCCGGCGTCGTCTTCCCGGGCGAGACGCTGCGCCTGCGCATGTGGCGCGAGCCCGGCCGGGTCCAGGTGTCGGTGACGGCGGCCGACCGGGACGACGCGCCCGTCCTGGCGGACACCGTGGTGACGCACCGCTGAGGCCGGCGCCGTCCGCACCCCCGCCGGCCGCCACCCGGACCGGCGCACCAACCGAGAGGAGCTTGTGACATGCGCGCAGCGATACTGCACGAGACAGGCCAGGACAAGCTCGAAGTCGTCGACGACGTCGAGCCGGTGGGATTCGGCCCCGGCAAGGTCAGGATCCGGATCCGGGCGACCGGACTGTGCCACTCCGACCTCTCGGCGATGAACGGGGTGCTGCCGCAGCCCGCCCCGTTCGTCCCGGGCCACGAGGGCGCCGGCGAGATCCTCGACGTCGGCGACGGCGTCACCGGGCTCCAGCAGGGCGACCGCGTGTTGATGTGCTGGCTGCCCGCCTGCGGCAGCTGCCCGTCCTGCAGGCGCGGCCAGTCGCACCTCTGCCTGGCCGGGTTCATGAACGCCGGCACGCCCAACTTCCGGCGCTCCGGCGGCGATGTCTTCGGCTTCGCCGGCACCGGCACCTTCACCGAGGAGGTCGTGGTCGCCGCCGGCTGCGCGGTCCCGATCCCCGACGACGTCCCGTTCGAGATCGCCGCGCTGATCGGCTGCGGTGTCACCACCGGGCTCGGCGCAGCCCTCAACACCGCCCGGGTGGAGGCCGCTTCCTCGGTCGCGGTGATCGGCTGCGGCGGCGTCGGGATCTCGGTCATCCAGGGGGCGAAGGCCTGCGGCGCGGCCGAGATCATCGCCGTGGACCCGGTCCCCGCCCGCCGGGAGGCCGCGCTCCGTTTCGGCGCCACCGAGGCCGTCGCCCCCGAGGAGTTCGCCGGCGCCAAGGCCCGGATCACCGCGGGGGAGGGCTTCGACTACGTCTTCGAAGTGGTCGGCAAGTCCGCCACCGCCCGGACCGCCTACGAGATGACCCGCCGCGGCGGCACCCTGTGCGTGGTCGGCGCGGGCGCCATGGACGACACGTTCCAGGTCAACATGTTCGAGCTGTTCTTCGACGAGAAGCGGATCCTGCCGTCCCTGTACGGCGGCGCGGACGTGCTGCGCTCCTACGAGCGGGCCATCGCGTTGTGGCGGGCCGGCCGGATCGACCTGGAGGGCCTGATCACCCACCGCGTGCAACTGGCCGAGATCAACGAGGCCCTGGACCAGATGCGCGCCGGCACCGCCCTGCGCACCTGCATCGAGATCTGACCCGGCCCGCCCGGGGCCGCGTCCCCGGGCCCCGCCCCGTCCCGGACCCGCACCGGTCCACCGCACCACCGTCCGCACACGCTCCACGACGACTGGAGAGGACATCAATGGCACAGCCACTGGAGGGCCTGACCGCGATCGTCACCGGTGCCGGGCGCGGTCTGGGCCGCGCCGAGGCCCTGGAACTCGCCCGCCTCGGCGCCCGCGTCGTGGTCAACGACTACGGGCAGCCGGGCCGCGACGGCTCGGGCGAGGCCTGCGCCGCGCCCGCCGAGGACGTCGCCGCCGAGATCCGTGCGGCGGGCGGCCGGGCCGTCGCCCACCTCGGCGACGTCGCCGACCACGCACAGGCCCGCGCCCTGGTGGAGCTGGCCGTGGAGACCTACGGACAGCTCGACATCCTGGTCAACAACGCGGGCATCCTGCGCGACCGGATGGTGTTCTCGATGACCGAGGACGAGTGGGACTCGGTCATCCGCGTCCACCTCAAGGGCCACTTCAACACCACGCACTTCGCCGCCGTCCACTGGCGCGAGCGCGCCAAGGCGGCCGGCGGCCCGGTCCACGGCCGGATCGTCAACACCTCCTCCGAGGCCTTCCTCGCGGGCTCGGCGGGACAGCCCAACTACGCGGCGGCCAAGGGCGGCATCGTCGGCCTGACCACCTCCACGGCGCTGGCGCTGGGCAAATACGGCGTGACCGCCAACGCGATCTGCCCGCGCGCCCGCACCCGGATGACCGAGGACGTCTTCGCCGGCTTCCAGGAGCCCGCGGACGGCGCCCTGGACCCGCTCGCGCCCGCACACGTCGCGCCGCTCGTCGGCTATCTCGCCTCACCGGCCGCGGCCCGGGTCAACGGGCAGCTGCTGGTGGTGCACGGCGGCATGGTCGCCGTCGCCGAACGCCCGCGGATCGCCGCCAAGTTCGACACCGCCAAGGAGGTCTTCAGCTACGCGGAGCTGGACGAGCTGCTCACGCCGTACTACGCGCAGCGCCCGCCGGGCGAGACCTTCGCGGCGGCCGAGGTGCTGGGCCTCAAACACGGCTGAGGCCGGCCGCGCACGACGGTGAACCGGCCGTGGCCGCCACCCGCGCGAAGCGGGGTGGCGGCCACGGCTCGTGGTGTGTGGTCGGCGGCCGGAGACCGCCGGACCCGCCTTATGCGTCCTGCGGCTGCTTGTCCCGGCGGTGGCGGCCATGGGCGGCGGAGTCGGACTCCTCCGCGGCGGCCGGGCCACGGTGCCTGCCGGAGCTTGCCGCCTCGGCGGCCTGGGCGGATGCCTCCTGGGGGCGCGCCTGGGTCGTGTCGGTTCGGGCTTCGGACATGAAAAGGGTCTCCGTCGGATCGCTTACAGCTGTACGCGTCGGGACCTCGCCCGACGACCGCCAAGGCTGACCCCGAACGGCACGACCGGTGGCCGGTCAACCGGCTGCGCTGCCCCCGCCCGAAATTCTAACGGGGCCGGAAATCGCGCTCCACCGGGTCTACCGGGCCGCCAGCGGTGCCTGCTGCAAGGGAACTGGCCTGCACAAAGGGGGATGTTCGGCGGTCCGCCGCGGTTCCGCGTCCGCACCCCGGGGTTGTGCAGATGATGTGGAGCGGTTGTCGATTTCCGCCCCATCCTGGACGATCCCGCCGCCGTACGCGCCCTCCGGGGCGGCGTCCGGGCCGGCATCCGGCACGACGCCGGGGCCGCTGTCCGGCCCGGCGGCCGCCTCCGCGTCCCCGTGCGGCGGCACCTCGGCGGGGGCCTTGGGCCATGCGACGGGCGGCACCTCGGCGGGGGCCTTGGGCCATGCGGCGGGCGGCACCTCGGCGGGCATCGCCACCCGCGCCGTGGCCGGCGCCCCCGAGGGCACTCCCACCCGCGTCCATGTGCGCACCCCGGCCGACCGCTCCTGTACCGGCACCAGCGGCCCGACCAGTTGCCACGGTCTCCTCGCCGGGGCCGCGCGCACCGGCACCACCGCCCGGGCGGGCTCCACCGTCCAGGCCGCCCGCGGGGGTTCCACGGTCCGTGCCGGCTGCCCGGGCGCCGCGCTCCGCACCGCCCGCTCGGGCACCACCGCCCGCGGCGGCCCCACCGGCCGCCGCCCCGGCTCCGCCGCCTGCTGCCGCTCCTGCTGTGGCTCCCGCTCCCGCCGCGCCTCCGGCTCCGGGGTCACCGGTGGCAGGGCCATCCGCAGCCGTGCCACCCCGCACGGCTCCGCCGCCGTCGTGTGCGGCAGCAGCAGTTCGCCGCCGGCCGTCCACAGGCCGGCGCCCGTCAGCCACCCCCGCGGCGCCGGGAACTGCCGCAGCTGCCGTACCGAGGGCCGCCAGACGCCCAGCCAGCTGCCGTGCGCCCCGTCCACCCGGAAGGCCACCGCGCAGCTCTCCGGCGCCAGCATCTGCCGCGGCTGCATCGCGAACGGGGTGACCGTCGCGCCGGCCGGATACAGGCACTCCGGGAAGCGCACCGGCAGCCGGCTGCCCAGGACGCCCCAGCCGATCCGGTCCCGGCCCGGCGCGTCCGACCGCACCAGCAGCAGTCCGCTGTCCGGATCGGCCAGCAGCAGACGGTCGTTGCTGTCCTCGGTGATCTGCAGCAGCGGGCCGGTCTCGCCGCCCCGCTCCAGATCGACCGTGACGGCCTTCGTCCGGCCCGCCCACTCCCGGTCCAGCGCCAGCAGCCGGCCGGTGCGGTCCAGCCAGGCGCCGCCCGAGCAGCGCCCCGGGATCTCGGCGACCGGCTCGGGTCCGCCCGCGCCGCCGTGCAGCAGCCACAGCACGGTGCGGTCCGCCGCGGGCGCCAGGGCGTAGCCGCGGGTCCCGTCCGGGGCCGGCGGCAACAGGGTCAGCTCGGGCGCCTCCACCGCCCCCAGGACGAGTTCACCCGTGCCCGGGCCCGCCGGGTAGAGCAGGGAGACGGCGAAGCGGTCGGCGACCCGGCGCGCGATGAGCACCCGCCCGTCGGCCAGCGGCAGCAGCGCGCTGTCCGGCTCCTCGGGCTGGGTGCCCTGCAGCGGCACGGCGTACGGCTCGGGGCCGCCCAGCGTCCAGCGCTCCGGGAACCAGCTCCCCGCGGCGTCGTGGTGACGGGCGAGCCGGGCGGCGTACGAGCCGTCGGCGGCGATCGTCAGGGTCGCGCGGTGCGGGCGCGTCGGCGCCGCGGCGCCCTCGGTGGCACAGATCGTCATCGGGCGGTCACCTCCAGTCGGCATCCGAAGGTAGGTTTCGCACGTCCGGCCGAACAGGGCGAGTTGCCGCACTTCACGCATAAGGATGGCAGTTGTCCGGTTCGCCGGTGCCGAGCGGGGCGGCTGTGCATCGGCCCGCCCGGCCGCCGGCTCCGGCCGCCGGGGGGCGGGCTCCGGCGGCCGGGCCCGCCGTACCCCGTACGGCGGCCGCGGAGCCCGGGGCGGGACGGCCCGCGCGGTGTCACGGCCGGGAGGTAACCTTCCACCCGTGCCCGTACTGTCTGAAGTCCTCTCCGCGCTCGACGCCCTGTGGCCCCCCGAGCGGGCCGAAGGGTGGGACGCCGTCGGCACGGTCTGCGGTGATCCCGGCAGCGAGGTCCGCCGGGTACTGTTCGCCGTCGACCCGGTCCAGGAGATCGCCGACGAGGCGGTGCGGCTAGGCGCCGACCTCCTCGTCACCCACCATCCGCTCTACCTGCGCGGTACGACGACGGTCGCGGCCTCGACCTTCAAGGGCCGGGTCGTGCACACCCTGATCAAGCACGACATCGCCCTGCACGTCGCGCACACCAACGCCGACACCGCCGACCCCGGTGTCTCCGACGCCCTGGCCGGCGCTCTGGACCTGCGCGTCCTCGGCCCGCTGGTGCCGGACCCGGACGATCCGGCCGGCCGCCGCGGCCTGGGCCGGATCTGCGAGCTGCCGCATCCGATGACGCTGGCCGCGCTCGCGTCCCACGCGGCCGGCCGGCTGCCCGCCACCGCGCAGGGCATCCGGGCGGCCGGTGACCCGGACCGCGAGATCCGGACCCTCGCCGTCTCCGGCGGCTCCGGCGACAGCCTCTTCGGCGCCGTCCGGACGGCCGGTGTGGACGCCTTCCTCACCGCCGACCTGCGCCACCACCCGGCCTCCGAGGCCGTCCAGAGCACCGCGGACCGCCCGCCGGCGCTGCTCGACGCCGCCCACTGGGCCACCGAGTGGCCGTGGTGCGAGCAGGCCGCGGCCCAGCTCGACGCGGTCTCCGACCGGCACGACTGGGGACTGCGCACGCACGTCTCCCGTACGGTCACCGACCCCTGGACCGCCCACGCGGCGTCCACCCCTCTCTTCACCCCGACGCACACCACAGGAGCCCCACGCTGAACGCCGCGCCCGCCGACCAGATCCGCCTTCTCGACGTCCAGGCCCTGGATGTCCGGCTCACCCAGCTCGCCCACCGGGGGAACAACCTCCCCGAACTGGCCGAACTGCAGACCCTGGAGGGCGACCTCACCCAGCAGCGCGACCTGCTCGTCGCCGCGCAGACCGAGGAGAGCGACACCACCCGCGAGCAGACCAAGGCCGAACAGGACGTGGACCAGGTGCGCCAGCGCGCCGCCCGCGACCAGAAGCGGCTGGACTCCGGCGCCGTCACCTCCCCCAAGGACCTGGAGCACCTCCAGCGCGAACTCGCCTCGCTGGCCAAGCGCCAGGGCGACCTGGAGGACATCGTCCTGGAGGTCATGGAGCGCCGGGAGTCCGCCCAGGAGCGGGTCACCGAGCTGACCGGCCGGGTCGAGGCCATCCAGGCCAAGGTCGACGACGCCACCGCCCGCCGCGACGCCGCGTTCGGCGAGATCGAGGCGGAGCGTGCGACGGTCGCCAAGGAGCGCGAGCTGACCGTCGCCGACATCCCGGCCGAACTCCTCAAGCTCTACGATAAGATCCGCACCAAGGAGGGCGGCGTCGGCGCGGCCCGCCTCTACCAGCGCCGCTGCGAGGGCTGCCGCCTGGAGCTGAACATCACCGAGGTCAACGATGTCCGCGCGGCCGCCGCCGACACCGTCCTGCGCTGCGAGAACTGCAGCCGCATCCTGGTCCGTACGCCCGACTCGGGCCTGTAGGCCATGGCCCGCACCCTGATCGTCGAGGCGGACGGCGGCTCCCGGGGCAACCCGGGGCCGGCCGGCTACGGCGCGGTGGTCCTCGACCCGAAGACCGGTGAAGCGCTCGCCGAGGCCGCCGAGTTCATCGGTACGGCGACCAACAACGTCGCCGAGTACAAGGGCCTGGTGGCCGGTCTGCGGGCGGCGCACGCCCTGGACCCCGAGGCGGACATCCGGGTGCGGATGGACTCCAAGCTCGTCGTCGAGCAGATGTCGGGGCGCTGGAAGATCAAGCACCCGGACATGAAGCCGCTGGCGGCCGAGGCCGGTTCGGTCTTCCCGGCCGAGCGGGTGTCGTACGAGTGGATCCCCCGCGCACGGAACAAGCACGCCGACCGGCTCGCCAACGAGGCGATGGACGCCGGGAAGGCGGGCCGGCAGTGGGAGCCGCGGGACTCCCGGGCGGCGCTGGCGGCCGGCGCCGGGGCCACCGCCCGCAGCGCCGCGGCCCAGGCCGCCGACGCCGCCGCGGAGGCGGCCGACGAGGCGCCGGAGGCACCCTCGGCCGGCTGGGGCCCCGACCTCGGCCCGCCCGCCACCTTCGTCCTGCTGCGGCACGGCGAGACCGCCCTCACCCCCGAGAAGCGCTTCTCCGGCAGCGGCGGCACCGACCCCGAACTCTCCGCCGCCGGACGCCGCCAGGCCGAGGCGACCGCCGCCGCGCTCGCCGCCCGCGGCACGATCGAGGCCGTCGTCAGCTCCCCGCTGCGGCGCTGCCGGGAGACCGCCGAGGCGGTCGCTGCCCGGCTCGGTCTGGAGGTCCGGATCGAGGAGGGCCTGCGGGAAACGGACTTCGGGGCGTGGGAGGGGCTGACCTTCGCCGAGGTGCGCGAGCGCCATTCCGAGGACCTCGACGCCTGGCTCGCCTCCGCGAAGGCGGAGCCCACCGGCGGCGGCGAGTCCTTCGCCGCGGTCGCCCGGCGGGTCGCCGTCGTCCGGGACAAGCTGCTGGCCCGGTACGCGGGCCGCACGGTGCTGCTGGTCACGCACGTCACGCCGGTCAAGACGCTGGTCCGGCTGGCGCTGGGCGCCCCGCCGGAGGCGCTGTTCCGGATGGAGCTCTCCGCCGCGTCCCTGTCGGCCGTCGCCTACTACTCCGACGGCAACGCCTCGGTGCGGCTGCTGAACGAGACGGCGCATCTGCGGTAGCCGGCACCTCCGGGACACCGGCCGCCCGCCCCGGGCGGACGCCGTGCGACGCGAAGGGCCCGGCACCTCGGACGACCGAGGTGCCGGGCCCTTCGCCGCTCGCCGGGCCGCTCAGGCCGCCAACGCCGCCGCCTGAGCGGCGAGTTGGCGCACCCGGCCCCAGTCCTTGGCGGCCCTCGCCGCGGCCGGCAGCATCCAGGAGCCGCCGACGCAGCCGACGTTCGGCAGCGCCAGGTAGACAGGTGCCGACGCCGGGCCGATCCCGCCGGTCGGGCAGAACCGGGCCTGCGGCAGCGGCGCGGCCAGCGAGGCCAGATAGGCGGTGCCGCCCGCCGCCTCGGCCGGGAAGAACTTCATCTCGGTGACGCCCTCCTCCAGCAGGGTCACCACCTCCGAGGCCGTAGAGACGCCCGGCAGGAACGGCACGCCCGAGTCGCGCATCGCCCCCAGCAGCCGGGGCGAGAACCCGGGACTCACCAGGAAGCGGGCGCCGGCCGCGCGGGCCGCTCCGGCCTGCGCGGGGGTCAGCACGGTGCCCGCGCCCGGCACCGCCCCGGGGACCTCCTCGGCGATGGCGCGCAGCGCGTCCAGCGCGGCGGGCGTCCGCAGCGTCACCTCGATCGCGGGCAGCCCGCCCGCGACGAGCGCCCGGGCGAGCGGCACGGCGTCCGCCACGTCGTGGAGCACCACGACCGGGAGGACGGGTGCGAGCCCGAGCACCGACGGGGGAGCGGGGGAGGCGGCGTCGCTGGTCACGCCGCCCATGGTGCGCGGGCCGCCCACTCTCCGCAATGAGCGTTGCGCATGTTGCAACCACGGGGATCTCCAGGCCGGGTTCCCGGTCCTCCGCGCCTACAGCTCCGTGACGATCACATCGACGGCCCAGGCCTTCCCGCGCTTCTCCGGAGCCTGCGCCTCCACCGTGTAACCCAGCTCCCGCAGCGCCTCCACCAGCTCCGCCGGGCCGTCCGGCGCGCGCCCCGACGTCAGCAGGTCCCGCACCAGCCGCCCCTTGGTCGCCTTGTTGAAGTGGCTGACCACCGTCCGCTTCTCCACCCCGGCCACGATCCGGGACTGCAGCACCCGCACCGTCGCGGTCCGCCCGGCCACCTCGCCCTTGGGCTTCCATGCCGTCGCATACGCCGCCGACCGCAGATCCAGCACCAGCCCGTCCCCGGCCGCCGCCGGCAGCACCTCGGCCATCGGCGCCCGCCAGAACGCGCCCAGCGCGCCCAGGCCCGGCAGCTTCACCCCCATCGAGCAGCGGTAGGACGGAATCCGGTCGCCCACCCCGACGGCGCCCCACAGCCCCGAGAACACCAGCAGCGAGCGCCGGGCCCGCCGCCGTGCCGCCGCGTCCAGCGACGCCAGCCCGAGCGCGTCGTAGAGCACCCCGGTGTAGATCTCCCCGGCCGGCCGGGCCCCCGCGGTCCGCAGCCCCGCGTTCTTGGCGACCTCGCCCTTGAGGCCCTCGCTGAGCCCGAGCACCTCCTGCGCCTTGGTCTCGTCCGCGGCGCACAGCTCGACGAGTTCCGCGAGCACTTCCTCGCGCGCGGCGGTCAGCCCCGGCAGCGACAGCGCCCCGGTGTCCAGCGGCGCCCCCCTGCCTCCCGCGGCCTTCCCTTCGGACGGCGGCAACAGCACGAGCACGGTGTCTCTCCTTCACGGTGGTACGGGCGGGGCGCGGCCCCGGGAAAGCGTATGGCCTGCGGCGGCCCGGCCGGGAACCCGCGCGGCCGCCGGGCACCGGGCGTCACCGCACGCCGCGCCGGGAGCGGCCGCCCGCCATACGCTCGGTTCCATGCCCCGTCTCCACATGCACGTGACCGACGCAGCCGAGTCCCCGCTGCGGCTGGCCCTGCACGAGCTGCGCGGACGGCTGGAGACCCCGGACCACTTCCCGCCCACGGCGCAGGCCGAGGCGGAGAGCGCCGCCCGCGCCCCGCGGATCCCGGCCGCCGACGGCGCGGTGACGGGCGAGCACACCCTGGAGGACGCCACCGACCTCCCGCTCTTCACCCTCGACCCGCCCGGCTCGCTCGATCTCGATCAGGCGATGTCCCTCGCGCGCCGCCCCGGCGGCGGCTACCGCGTCCACTACGCCATCGCCGACGTTGCCGCCTTCGTAACCCCCGGCGGCGCCCTGGACGCCGAGGCCCACCACCGGGTGACCACCCTCTACTTCCCCGACGAGCGGGTCCCGCTGCACCCGCCCGTGCTGAGCGAGGGCGCGGCCGGCCTGCTGCCCGACCGGGACCGCCCGGCCGTCCTGTGGCAGCTCGACCTCGACGCGGACGGCGCCCCGGCCGGCGCCCGGGTGCGCCGCGCCCTGGTCCGCTCCCGCGCCAGGCTGGACCACGCCGCCGTGCAGAAGGTCCTGGACGACGGGACGGCCGAGGAGCCGCTCGCACTGCTCCGCGAGATCGGGCTGCGGCGCGAGGAGCAGGAGGTCGCCCGGGGCGCGATCTCCCTGAACGTCCCCGAGCAGGAGATCGTCGAGGACGGCGGCAGCTACCGCCTCGCCTACCGCGCCCCGCTCCCGGCCTACGGCTGGAACGCGCAGATCTCCCTGCTCACCGGCATGGCGGCGGCCGAGCTGATGCTGTCCGCCGGCACCGGCATCCTGCGCACCCTGCCCTCCGCCCCGGACGGCTCGGTCGCCCGGCTGCGGCTGACCGCCCGGGCGCTCGGCGTCGACTGGCCGCACCACACCTCGTACGCGGCGCTGCTGCGCACCCTCGACCCGCGCCGGCCCGCCCACGCCGCGTTCCTCCAGGACTGCACCGCGCTGCTGCGGGGCGCCGGCTACACCGCCTTCGACGGCACCCCACCCCCGGCGTCCGAGGCCCTGCACGCCGCCGTCGCCGCCCCGTACGCGCACGCCACCGCGCCGCTGCGGCGGCTGGTCGACCGCTACACCTCCGAACTGTGCCTGGCCGCCTCGGCCGGCACCGAGCCGCCCGCCTGGGTCCGCGGCGCGCTGGCCGACCTGCCCCGGGAGATGGAGCTGGGCACCCGCCGCGCCCACCGGGTGGAGCGGGCCTGCGTCGACCTCGTCGAGGCGGCGCTGCTGCGGGACCGGGTGGGGGAGGTCTTCGAGGGCCTGGTGGTCGAGATCCAGGAGAAGGACCCCACCCAGGGCACCGTCCACCTCGTCGACCCGGCCGTCATCGGCCCGGTCGAAGCCGCCCCGGAAGGCCCCGCGCTGCCGCTGGGCCGCCGTATCCCGGTCCGCCTCGCCGAGGCCGATCCGGGCCACCGCCCGGTCCGCTTCACGGCCGCGTGACGGCCGCACCGCCGGCTCACGCCGCGTCCCCGGGGGAGACCTCCCCCGCCACGGCCTCCCGCAGGGCCCGTACCGCCGCCCGCGCGTCGTCCGCATGGAACCGCGCCGTGCGCACCGTCGTCCGGCGCCCCAACAGCCCCTCCAGCACGACCGGTTCGCTCAGCTCGACGGTGACCGAGGTCTGCCCGCCCACCGCGAATTCCGCCACCCCCGCGGCCCCGTCGCCCGCCCGGGTCTCCTCCCTGCCGAACCGCAGGTCGTGGCGGACCGAGGCGATCCGCCCGAGCGGTATCCACAGCTCGCGCCGCGCACCGTCGCGCAGCCGCAGCGCGCCCGCCCCCAGCACATGCGGCCGGGTGACCGCCGCGGCCTGCAGGCCCAGCACCATCAGCACCGTGTAGACATCGAGCACCAGAAGCACCCCGTGGACCACCGGCACGCCGGCCAGCAGCACGCTCAACCCCACGGTCTCCACCACGCACACGAACGTCAGCCCGTAGACGAACGCCGCCTGGGCCGCCGCGTATCCCAAAGCCCGCTCGCCGGGCGCCACCCCGATCCGCCGCCGCGCCACCCACCACAGCAGACTCCGCTGCCACCGCCCCTCGTGGGCGGCCAGCCGCCGCAGCGCGCCCCGCCGGCTCATCGCGCACGCTCCGTGATCAGACGGACCGCCCCGTGCACGGCCGCGGCCTGCGCGGGCGTGAACTGCGCGTGGAACGCCGCCAGAAAGCCCTTCTCCCTCGCGTCCGGCCCGTCCGGCCCGGCCGTCCCCGCGTCCCGGCCGAGCTCCGCGGCCACCGCGTCCGGCACACAGCCGGCCAGCTCCCGCGCGGCCCGCGCCACCCGCGGGTCGTCCGGCGCGGCCCCGGCCAGCTCCTCGAACAGCCCGTACACCTCGTACATCCGCTCCACCGCCCCCGGCTCCGCGACCATCTCGCCCAGCACCTCCGCCGGCCGCCGGTGCCCCGGCTCCCGCCCGGTCGTCTCGAGCAGCGCCAGCACCTCCCGCTCCCGCGCCGCCATGGCGGGCTCCGGGCCGGGGCGGGTGGCCGAGAAGCGGGCCATCTGCCCGAAGACCGCGGCCAGTTCGTCCGAGACGGGCCCCTCGGCGGGCAGCCCGCCGTGCTCCTCGGCCTGCCGCCGCAGGGCGGCCAGCCGCACCCGCCGGGATCGGATCTCCTCCTCCTGCCGGGCCAGGTCCGCATCCAGCTCGGCCAGCACCTCGGCCAGCTCCCGCCCGGAGTCGTCCGCCAGCACGTCGCGCACCTCCTCCAGCCCGAGCCCCAGCTCCACCAGCCGGCGCAGCCGCGCCAGCGCGACCGCGTCCGGCAGCCCGTACTCCCGGTAGCCGTTGGCCCGGCGGGCGGGCTCGGGCAGCAGCCCGAGGTGGTGGTAGTGACGCACCGCGCGGGTGCTGACGCCGACCAGCCCCGCGATCTCCCCGATTCTCATGCGCTCAGTAGAAACGTTGCCGCCGCGGCAAGGTCAAGGGCTTACCGGCCGAACCGGCCGCGGACCGCGGCACCGCCGCCTGCGGGTAGCATGGTCGCCACGGCGGACGAGCCGGCCGGACGGCCGCGTGGGGATCCTGGATCCTCCCGAGGAACGTCCGGGCTCCACAGGGCAGGGTGGTGGGTAACGCCCACCCGGGGTGACCCGCGGGACAGTGCCACAGAAAACAAACCGCCCGTGCCGCAAGGCGCGGGTAAGGGTGAAACGGTGGTGTAAGAGACCACCAGCCTCCGAGGTGACTCGGAGGGCTAGGTAAACCCCACCCGGAGCAAGGTCAAGAGGAGGCATCGGCTGATGCCTCTGCGCGGACGACCGAGGGCTGCCCGCCCGAGTCCGCGGGTAGACCGCACGAGGCTGCCGGCAACGACAGCCCTAGATGGATGGCCGTCTCCCTCCGGCCCGCAAGGCCCGGAGGCGACAGAACCCGGCGTACAGGCCGGTCTCGTCCGCCCCCAGCTGGACTTCGTCTCGAAAGGGCCTCCGACTCGCGTCGGAGGCCCTTTTGGGTTTTCGGGGGCTGACGCCTACCGGCTGACCCGAAATCGCCGCCACACATGAGAGCCGAAAGCCCCGGCCGACTTTGGGTCTTTGGTCCCTGTCTCGGTTGAATGGTTGGCGCCAGAATCATGGAGAAGTAAATCGCTCTTCCCCGGTCGAGGCGCAAACTCGTGCGGGGATGTGTTGTCGGTGAAGCCGCGTTTCTGATGCCGACGTCGGAAGTGAAGCTGCAGCACTCTCCATTTCATTCTGTGAAGAATTTTTCCTGGTGAGGTGCGGATGCTCATGAATTCTGCGCCCGGTCGATCAGGGTGAGCCTTCCTGCCTTCACGTCCTGTTGTTTCGCCGCTACCCCGCAGGTGACCCGCGGTGCCGTCTCGGCGGGCGTCATTCCCGTGGCTCGTTTCCGTGGCCACGTTCTCAGCAATCTTTCTCAGCAAGGATGTCACACCCATGCGAAAAAGCCTCCGAGCCGTATTGATCGGGTCCGCGGTGATCGGCATATCCGTCCCGGCGGGCGCGGCGTATGCGACGCCACCCGGTCCGGGCGTCACCGGAACGACCATTTTCCAGACTACGGTGGGCGGTAAGGATTACATCCTGCGGAAGGTCACCATTCCGCCTGGTCAGAGCACCGGCTGGCACTACCACGACGGCACCCTGTATGGAAAAGTCCAGCAGGGAACTCTGAGCCATTTCGACGCCAGCTGCAAGTCCGACGGGGTCTATGAGGCCGGCGACAGCATCACCGAGCCCAGCGGCTCGAAGAACGTGCACATCGGCCGCAATCTCGGCACCACGCCCATGGTCCTGGAAGTGCTCTACGTCCTTCCTCACGGGGCACCTCTCTCCGAAGACGCACCCAATCCCGGTTGCGGATTTCAGCGCTAGTCACGTCGGTCGCCACTCCGCCGGCAACAGCGGCAGGCCGGCGGGGCAGCAGTGGGACGAAGCCCGCCCGGAGCACCGGGTGGGGCTTCTCCGTGTGTCGACACAACACGCGGTCTCCGGTGACCATGCCGATCCGCTGTGGGGGTGCGGTCAGCCGGGCCGGCGAACTCGGCCGCGCCGGCGGGCACATCGTGGGCAGGCGTAGCAAGGTGGTCGTCGTGACCACTGCGCACTGGCTGTTCGGCGATCAGCTCGGCCCGCATTTCCTCGCCCCGGCCGGGGGCGGTCCCGGGCGGGACGCTCCTGTGGTGCTGATCGAGGCCCGTTCGGTGTTCCGACGGCGGCGCTTTCACCGTGCCAAGGCCCACCTGCTGCTCTCCGCGATGCGCCACCGGGCCGCCGAACTCGGCGACCGCGTCGTCCACGTGCAGGCCGAGACCTACCGCGAGGGACTGCGGAAGGCCACGCACGGCCGGACCGTGACGGTGCACCACCCCACTTCCCACGCCGCTCTCCGCCTGGTGCGCTCCCTGCCGCACGTGCGGATGTTGCCGGCGCGCGGCTTCCTGCTGCCCCAGGAGACGTTCCGCACCTGGGCGGACGCACGCGGCGGCGGCCGTCTGCGGCAGGAGGACTTCTACCGCTGGGTGCGCCGCGAACTGGACCTCCTCATGGACGGCGGCGGCCCGGCGGGCGGGCGGTGGAATCACGATCACGCCAACCGGGAGCCACCGCCCAAGGGTGCCCGCACCCTCGGCGCGCCCGCCCCCTACCGGCCCCGTGAGGACGACGTCGACGAGGAGGTACGAGCCGACCTGGACCGCTGGGAGCGCGAGGACGGCATCCGCTTCGTCGGCCGTGACGGACCGCGGCGCTTTCCCGCCACCCGCCGGGAGGCCCTGGCCGCGTTGCACCGGTTCATCGCTCACCGGCTCGCGGGGTTCGGCCCGCACGAGGACGCGATGCTCGCCGCCGACCCGGTGATGAGCCACAGCCTGCTGTCGTCCTCCCTCAACCTCGGCCTGCTCGATCCCGGCGAGTGCGTGGCCGCTGCCGAGGACGCCTGGCGTGCGGGCCGGGCCCCGGTCAACAGTGTCGAGGGCTTCGTACGGCAGATCGCGGGCTGGCGTGAGTACGTGTGGCAGCTGTACTGGTACTTCGGCGACGACTACCGCCACCGCAACGCCCTGCGCCATCACGCGCCGCTGCCCGAGTGGTTTTGCGAACTCGACGCGGACAGCGTCTCCGCCCGCTGCCTGGCCACCGTCCTCGCCCAGGTGCGGGACACCGGCTGGACGCACCACATCCCGAGGCTGATGCTGGTCGGCAGCTTCGCCCTGCAACGCGGCTGGCATCCGCGGGAAGTGACCGACTGGTTCCACCGCTGCTTCGTCGACGGATACGACTGGGTGATGCTGCCCAATGTCACCGGCATGTCCCAGTACGCCGACGGCGGCCGGATGACCACCAAGCCGTACACCTCGGGCGGCGCCTACATCCACCGGATGAGCGATCTGTGCGCCGGCTGCGCCTACCGCCCCTCGGACCGCACCGGGCAGCGGGCCTGCCCGTACACCACCGGCTACTGGTCGTTCACCCAGCGGCACCGCGCGTTGCTCGCCGGCAACCAGCGCACCGCGCGCACCGTGCGGGGCCTCGATCGCCTCGGTGACCTGGACGAAGTGCTCCGCGCCGACCGCCGGTGGGACGCGGGGCCGCCCTGACCGGCCAGCCCCCGGCGGACAGCCCCCGGCGGACCGCACCCGGCGTACCGGCCGACGCGTCCGCCGCCCGACTCCCCGGGCCGGGCGTGCTCTCCGTCCGGCGCCGTCAGGCGGGGAGCCCCGCCCGTTCGGCGGGCCGGTGGGGGCCGGCGGCCGCGGTCGGGAACCTGCTGGGGGAGGGGAGTTCCCGCACCTGGCAGCCGAAGCTGCGGATGCCCTCGGCGAGGGCGCGGGCTTCGTTGTCGTGGAGGGAGAACACGAAGGGCCCGGGGATGAGCAGCACCTGATAGCCGCCGTCGGCGGTGTGCCGCAGGAGTCGTTCGAAGGCGGGGCGGGGGCCGAGCGAGCGGGCGCCGTTGTCCAGATAGACGGCCGGCTCGCCCAGGCCGAGCCGGCGGGCGTAGCGGCGCAGCTCCTCCTGATGGCTTCCCATGTGCCAGCGGTCGTAGGGGTAGCAGCGCAGGTACATCGCCGTCCGCCCCGCCGGGCCGCGGTGATGAGCACACATGTCGGCACCTCCGGCTTTACCAGATGTCGTCGTCCCTCCATAGGACTCCCCGGGGCCGGGGAAGGGAACCAGGGAAATACCCAGACCACTACCTGAAGCGCTCTTACGCGCAGCGCCCCCACCTGCCCTTTGGTGGCGCGGGCCGTCGGCCGCCCGGGGGGTGCGCGGCTGCCGGTGACGGCGGTTGCCCGGTCCCCGGGGGGCGTCTAGCGTGCGGGTATGGGCGGTCGTGTCGGGCAGGCGGGGGTGTTGCCCGCCGAGGTGAACCGGTTCATCGGGCGCCGGCAGGAGGTGTCCCGGGCCAGGGCGCTGATGTCGCGGGGGCGGCTGGTGACCCTGACCGGTCCGGGCGGGATCGGGAAGACCCGGCTGGCGCTGCGGATGGCCGCCGAGGTGCGGCGGTCCTTCCCCGGTGGCGTGTGGCTGGTGGAGCTGGCCGCGCTGGAGGACGGGGACCAGCTCGCCCAGACCGTTGCCGCGCGGCTCCGGCTCGGCAACGAGGCGATGCGTGACCCGCTGGCGACGCTGGTGGACCATGTGGCCGATCAGCGGCTGCTGTTGGTGCTGGACAACTGCGAACACGTGCTGGACGCCTGCGCGGAGCTGGTCGCCACCCTGCTGCGCGCGGCCCCGGACGTACAGGTGCTGACGACGAGCCGCCAGACGCTGGGCGTGGGCGGGGAGTGCGTGTTCCCGGTACCGCCGCTGGCGCTGTCCGGGGACGGCGAGTTCCCCGAACGGAGCGAGGCGGTGGCGCTGTTCGCCGACCGGGCGGCCGCGGTGCGCCCGGATTTCGCACTCACCGCGCGGAAGGCCGCGGTGGTGGAGGAGATCTGCCGCCGGCTGGACGGCGTTCCGCTGGCGATCGAGCTGGCGGCGGCGCAGCTGCGGGCGCTGTCGCCGGAGGAGATCCTCGGCCGGCTCGACGACCGGTTCAAGATGCTCACGGCGGGCTCCCGGGCGGCGCTGCCGCGGCAGCGGACCCTGCGGGCGGCGATCGACTGGAGCCACGACCTGTGTACGAGCCAGGAACGCCTGCTGTGGTCGAGGCTGTCGGTGTTCTCCGGCAGCTTCGATCTGGACGCCGTCGACGCGATCTGTACCGGAGCGGGCCTGGAACAGGACCAGGTGCTCGGCGTGCTCGTCGGCCTGGTGGACAAGTCGGTGCTGGCCTGCGAGGAGCGCGGGGCGCGGATGCGCTACTGGCTGCTGGACACGCTGCGCGCGTACGGCAGGGAGCAGCTGGCCGCGTCGGGTGAGGAACACGCGCTGCGCGAGCGGCACCGCGACCACTACCTGCGGGTGGCGGAGCAGGCCGAGGCCGCGTGGTTCGGCCCGGACCAGATGGGCTGGTTCACGCGGCTGCGGAGGGAACACCCGCACTTCCGCTCGGCGCTGGAGTTCTGTGCGCAGGAGCCCGGACCGGCCACTCCGGCGCTGACGCTGGCGGCCTCGATGTGGATCCACCGGCTCGGCTTCGGCTCCTTCAACGAGGGCCGCCGGTGGCTCGGCCGCGCCCTCGCCCGTGACGAGGAGACGAGTCCGCTGCGGGTCAAGGCCCTCTTCGTCGACGGGCTGCTGGCCGTGCTGCAGGGCGACATCGACGCGGCGCAGTCGCGGGTGGCACAGTGCCGGGCGCTCCTGCCCGCCCTGGGCGACGACCCGGATCTGTGCCGCCTGACGGTGACGCTGGACGGACTCGTGGCGCTCTTCGAGGGCGACTTCCCCCGGGCCGTCGCGCTGCTGGAGGACGCCCTCGCACGTCACCAGGCCGCCGGCGACGCGGGCAACGCGGCCGTCATCTCCTTCATGCTCACCACCGCCTGCGTCAATCTCGACGACCCCGCCGCCACCGCGCACGCCGAGCGGTGCCTGGAACTGTGCGAGGCCCACGACGCGCAGTGGTCGCGGACGCACGCGCTCTGGGTCCTGGGGCTGGACCACTTCCGCTGCGGCCGCCACGAGCGGGCCGGCACGCTGGTGCGGCAGGCGCTGCGGGACAAGCCGCTGTCCTACGACCAGTGGGGTGTGGCGCAGTGCCTGGAGGTGCTGGGCTGGTGCGCGGCCGCGGCGGGGCGCGGTGAACGGGCCGCCACGCTGCTGGGTGCCGCCGGGGCGACCTGGGAGGTCGCCGGGTCCGCGCTCACCGGGCTCGGTCATCTGCAGGCCGGGCACGAGCGGTGCGCGTCCGCACTGCGCGCCGAGCTGGGCGACACCGCGTTCGCGGCAGCCGTCCTGGCCGGGCAGCAGCTCACGCTGGAACAGTCCGTCGCCCACGCCCTGGAGGAATCCCCCGCTCCCGGGCCGCCGCCGGCCCCGCAGGAGACGCCGGCGCGGCTGACCCGCCGCGAGAGCGAGGTCGCCGCTCTGGTCGCCGAGGGCAGGACCAACAAGGAGATCGCCGCCGAGCTGACCATCTCCCGGCGCACCGCCGAAGGCCACGTCGAGCACATCCTGACCAAGCTCGGCTTCACCTCACGCGCCCAGATCGCCGCCTGGGCCGCCAGGAACCACACCGGCTGACCGTCGGCCGGCGGCCGGCCGCCGCGCGTGCGGACACCCGCCCGGGGTGCGGTGCCGGCGGCGAACCGTGCGCAAACCTCACGGGGATTCCGTGATTTCCGGCCGTCCCCCGTCCGCCAGCCTTGGTCCCGGAAGGCTTCGCCGGCCGGCACACACCGCGGCCGGACACCGATCGAGCACAGGGGTTGAGCGTGGTGGCGGACATCGTGGTGGTACACGGGCTGTGGGCCGACGGGTCGAGCTGGAGCGAGGTGATCCCGCTCCTGCACGCCGCCGGGCACCGGGTGCACGCCGTGCAACTGCCGCTGACCTCCGTGGAGGAGGACGTGGCCTGCACCCGGCAGACGGTGGACCGGCTGCCGGGGCCGGTCGTGCTGGCCGGCTGGTCCTACGGCGGCGCGGTCCTCACCGACGCCGCCCACGGCGCGCCGAACGTGTCCGCCCTGGTGTACGTGGCGGCCTTCGCCCCCGAGAAGGGTGAGTGCGGCAACGACATCCTGGCCCGGTTCCCCTCGGGTGTCGGCGAGGCGGTCCAACTGGACGAGCAGGGGCGGATGTGGCTCGATCCCGCGCGCTACCGGCAGGTGTTCGCGGCTGACCTCCACGCCTCCCGCGCCGCCATGCTGGCCAGTGTGCAGAAGCCGGCCGCCCCGGCGTGCTTCTCCACCCCGTCCGGCGAGCCGGCCTGGCGCACGATCCCGTCCTGGTACCTGGTCGCCGAGAACGACGAGGCGCTGCCGCCCGCCGCGCAGCGGTGGATGGCCGAGCGGATGGGGGCGTCCCTCACCTCCGTGGCGGCGAGCCACGCGGTGCCGCTCTCCCGCCCGGAGCGCGTCGCTGACGTGATCGCCGCGGCCGCGGCGGCCGGCTGCTGAGCACGGCGCCGGGGGCCTCGCGGACGACGTGACGGCTCCCGAAGACCGCGGGGCCGGGGCACGGCACCGCCGCCCGCCCTCACCGCTCCAGCTGCCGGACCTGCCCCACCGCCTGCAGGGCCGCCCCGACCTGCACCACCCCGAGATCCACGACGACCTGACCGTCCTTGGGTACCCCGCGCTCCGTGACCGCGGAACCGATCAGCGCCAGCTCGGCCGCCATGTCCCGCAACGCGAACTCCTCGACGGTCTCCTCGCCGACGACCCCCAGCTCGTCCCGCTCCCACGCCGCCACAGCGGCCTCGGCGACCTCCCGCGACAGCGTCACCCGCACCCGGGACACCTGCCCCGCCAACTGCCGCCCCACCTCCGCCAGAACCTGAGCATCCTGCCGATATCGTACGTATTCCTCGCTTACGTGCATCAGCCGACCATACCGAGTCAGGTGTTCCTCACCGCGCAGCCGCGTGCGTCCGGAGGTGCGCCGGGACCGGGCGCCGAGGGCCTCGGCCGGCCGGCAACGGGTTCCCCAGGAGCGCACCTTGCTTTCGTCGCCTACGGATCTCTCGCTGTCCCGCAAGCGATGCGTCCTTGCCGCCATGGGGTGCGCCGGGGGAATGGTCCTCCTCGACGAGACGGTGGTCGCGGTGGCCCTCGACCCGATGGCGCGAGGTCTGGGCATGACCACGTCCGCCATGCACCGGGTGGTGCTGGTCTACGCCTTGTCGCTGGCCGCGCTGGTGCCCGTCGGCGGCATGGCGGCGCGCAGGTTCGGTCTCCTCGCGGTGTTCCGGTCCGGGGCCGTGCTGTTCTCCCTCGCCTCGGGGTGCTGCGGACTCACGCCGGGCGGCGGGCTCGCCGAACCGCTCCTCCTGGCGGCGAGAGCGGCTCAGGGGGCGGGGGCCGCGTTGATGCTCCCCGTCGCCACGACGGTGATCACCGATGTCTACGCGGAACGCGAGCGCGGCAGGGCGCTGGCCACCTACGCCGGTCTGGCCCAGACGTTCTTCGTGGTGGGGCCCCTGGCGGGCGCCGCGCTGACGCAGTTCTTCGGGTGGCGCGCCATCTTCCTGATCAACATCCCCCTCGGGGGAGCGGTCCTGTGGACGCTCGCCAGGGCCCGGCTGAGCGAGCGGGCCCCCGGGGAGCCGCTCCGTTTCCTGCAGCCGGTCCTGATGACCGTGGCACTGGTCGTGCTCGTCTTCGCCCTCTACCAGAGCGGCATCTGGGGTCTCGGCGCGCGAACGGTCCCCGCCCTGGCCTTCGGTGTGCTGCTGCTGGCCGTCTCGGTCCTGGTCATCGCCGGGTCCGACCGCCCCGTGCTCCGTTTCGGCCTGCTGCGCAACCCCACCTACGCCGTGGCCGTGGCGGTCACCTTCCTGGTCCGGGCCGCTCAATTCCCCGTGCTGGTGCACGGAGCCGTCTACCTGCGCCAGGCCCTGCGCCTGACGGTGCTCGGCGCGGGCGTGTCCCTGCTTCCCTTCGTCTCCGCCCTCGCGGTGGGCACGTTCGCCTCCGGGTATCTCCTGGAGCTCTGCCGCTCGGTCCGCGTGCCCGTCCTGTGGGGGGTGGCGGGCGCCACCCTGGGGACCGCAGGCTGGGCGGCCGCCCTTCCCGGGGGCGTGTATTCCTGGCAGGTGCCCGGGATGATCGTCGCCGGGCTCGGGATGGGGCTGCCCATCCCCGCGCTGAGTGCGGACATGATGAGTGCCGTGTCCGCCGAGGAGCGTGCGGACGCCTCTGTCCTGCGGCAAACCCTGCGGCAGTTGGGCGGGGCGTTCGGGCTGGCCGCGGCCGGTGCGCTCGTCCTGTCGGCCAACGACCCGGCGTCCAACGCCGTGGGTACCGTCAGGGCTTCGGCGACGCTCCACGGATTCGTCTTCGCGAGCGTCGTGCTGGGCGTCACCTTCGTCCTGGCCGCCCTCAAGCTGCCACGGAAGGGCACCGGCCTCCCGTGAGCGCGCGCCGCACCCGGGGCCCGCGGCTCGGTGTGCCGCTCCCCGGAGGTCGAGTTCCCCGGCGTGCACCCCCCGCGCCGCCGGGTCGATAATTTATGCCATGAACGAGCGATTTGTTCCGGTGCCCGGGAGTGAGCGCTCGGTTGCGCACCGGGTGCGGCCGGCGGGGGTGCTCGACGGTTCGATGGCCGTCGAGGCCACCGTGGTGCTGCGACGCAGGGCCGAGGTGCCCGAGGGGCTGATCACGGGGCCGGAGACGGTGTCGCGGGACGAGCTGGCGCGGAGATACGGGGCGCGGGCGGCCGACGCCGAGCTGGTGCGGGAGGCGCTGGAACGCCTCGGGGTGCGGGTGACGGCGGTCGATCTCGCCTCCCGCCGGGTCACGGTGACCGGGACGGCGGACGAGATGGCCGCGGCGTTCCGGACCCGGCTGGTCCGTGCGGCCAGCCCCGATCCCACCGGGGGCGAGCCCGTCGCGCACCGCCACCGTGAGGGCCCGCTTCAGGTGCCCGCCGAACTGGCGGGCGTGGTCGTCGCGGTGCTCGGACTGGACGACCGGCCGCAGGCCCGTCCCCATCTGCGGCGGGCCCGGGCGAGGGCGCACCGGATCTCCTACAAGCCGTCGCAGCTGGCGGAGGTGTACCACTTCCCGCCCGGGACCGACGGCAGCGGCCGGACCCTGGCGATCATCGAACTCGGCGGCGGCTTCGCCGACTCCGAGCTGGACACCTACTTCGCCTCGCTCGGCCTGCCGACGGCCCCCCGGGTGACCGCCGTGCACATCGGGACCGCCCGCAACGTGCCGGGCCGGGCCCCCGACGGCGCCGACGGGGAGGTGCTGCTGGACATCGAGGTCGCGGGCGCGCTGGCGCCCGGCGCCGAGCAGAAGGTGTACTTCGCGCACAACACCGACCAGGGCTTCGCCGACGCGCTGAGCACGGCCGTCCACGACACCCCGACGCCGGCCGCGCTGAGCATCAGCTGGGGAGCCGCCGAGCCGTTCTGGACCGACCAGGCCCGCGCGGTCATCGACGAGGCGTTCGCCGACGCCGCGGCGCTCGGGGTGACCGTCTGCGCCGCGGCCGGGGACAACGGCAGCGGGGACGGCGTCGGCGACGGCCTGCCGCACACCGACTTCCCGGCCTCCAGCCCGCACGCGCTGGCCTGCGGCGGCACCCGGCTGGACGCCGACCCGGCCACCGGCCATGTGCGCCACGAGCGGGTGTGGGGCGGCAGCGCCGCGGGCGGTGCCACCGGCGGCGGGGTCAGCGCGGCGTTCGGTCTGCCGGCCTGGCAGACCACCGCCGGCGTGCCGCACGACGGGAGCCCGCCGGGCCGCGGCGTACCGGACGTGTCGGGCGTCGCCGATCCGGCCACCGGCTACCAGGTGCTGGTCGACGGTCACCGCTCGGTGATCGGTGGCACCAGCGCGGTGGCTCCCCTCTGGGCGGCCCTGACCTGCCGGCTGGCGCAGTCGCTCGGCCGCCCGCTGGGCATGCTCCACCCCCTGCTGTACGCGGGTTCCCGGCCGGGCCGCACCACACGCGGCTTCCGCGAGATCATCGACGGCACCAACGGAGAGTTCAGCGCCGCCCCCGGCTGGAACCCCTGCACCGGCCTCGGGGTCCCCGACGGCACCGAACTGCTCGCCTCGCTGCGGGAGACGGCGCCGCACTGAGAAGGGGAGCGGCGGCCGGATCGGGCCCGCCCGGCGCGGACCGTGCGAAGGGCGCCGGGCGGGAGCGGCAGGCGGGTGCGGGTCAGGTCGTCTGGGCCTGGGTGTAGAGGTTCTTCGCGTCGTCGCCGAAGTACGGGCCGAACATGGTGTTGGCCCAGAACTGGTAGCCGAAGCTGTTCACCGAGGACTGCAGGCCGGCGCCGGTCTTCTCGTCGAACGAGGTGAACCAGGGGCCGCCGCTGGAGCCGCCGGTCATGTTGCAGCCCAGGCCGTGGTCGCCGGAGAACAGTGGGTCCTTGAAGGTGGTGCCGCCGCAGTAGATGAGCTTGCTGCCGTCGTAGGGGGCGGCCGCGGGGAAGCCGAAGGCGTACATCGTGGTGTTGTAGCCGGAGTTGAAGGACAGGCCCTGGCCGCCGACGACATCGGTCAGCTTCTTGCCGTCGAGCGGGGCCACGACCGCGGCACCGACGTCGTAGTTGATGTCCTCGCTCGCCGTCCACTGCGGAGTGGAGAGCGTCTTGGTGGCCGCCCACTTGCCGTACGGGGCCTGGCCGTCGTGGTAGCCGGGGACGAAGACCCAGTCGGTGTGCCAGACGCCGCCGAGCTTCACACAGTGCCCGGCGGTGAGCACGGTGCTCTTGTTGCCACTGGTCACCGCGTCACCGGAGCAGGCGGCCGTGCGGCCCTGGTAGGTGAAGAACACCCGGCCGGTGGTCTTGGTGACCGCGCCGCCGCCGGTCCACGGGCCGCCGGCCTGCGGGAGGGCGCCGGGGCGGGCGGACGCCTTCGGCAGCCGGGGGAGGGTGGGCGCCACCCTGAGCGGGGCGCCGTGCCGGACCGCGGCGGCGGGCCGCTCGGCGGGGGCGGGGAGGTCGAGGGGCTCGGCGGCGCGCATCCGGTCCGCGGTCCAGAAGGCGTCGAGGGCGGCCTGCGGGGCGGGGGAGCGGTGGGTGGGGTGGGCGGGGGCGGCGCCGGCCGGGGCGGCGGGGAGCAGCAGGGCGAGCAGCGTACCGGCGGCCGTCAAGGCGCCCAGGGCGGCCCGGGATCTGCGCACGGGGTGCGGTGCCGGTATGCCCTGAACTGCCGCTGTGCCACGTACGGTTCGTCTCACGCGTAACTCCTTCTGCGGGGGCCGCGCGGCAGCTGCGCGCGGCCGTGGGGGACGGGCCGCGCGAGGGCGGCCCGGCAGACGAGCGGTGCGGATCCGGGGTATCCGGGGTAAGGGTGCCACCGGAGGCGGCAGGAGGGCAGGGGTCGTACACGGATTCGGCGCCCGGACCGGCGCGCCGGCTCAACTTCGCCCGGCGCCCCGCCGATCCTGGCCGAAAGCCGCCTCAACCCCGGCCGATGTAGGGCATGTTCGTGGCCATCACGGTGGCGAACTGCACGTTGGCCTCCAGCGGCAGCGCCGCCATGTGGACGACCGTGCGGGCGACGTCCGCCGCGTCCATCACCGGCTCGACCGCCGGCACGCCGTTGGCCTGCGGGATGCCGGTCTGCATCCGGCCGGTCATCTCGGTCGCCGCGTTGCCGATGTCGAGCTGGCCGCAGGCGATGCCGTACGGACGGCCGTCCAGGGAAAGCGACTTGGTCAGCCCGGTGACCGCGTGCTTGGTCGCGGTGTACGCGATCGAGTCCGGGCGCGGGGTGTGGGCGGAGAGCGAACCGTTGTTGATGATCCGGCCGCCCTGCGGCTCCTGGGTCTTCATCGCGCGGAAGGCGGCCCGGGCGCACAGGAACGCGCCGGTGAGGTTGGTGTCCACCACCGTGCGCCAGTCCTCGTAGGTCAGCTCGTCGAGCGGCACGGCCGGGCCGAAGGTGCCGGCGTTGTTGAAGAGCAGATCGACCCGGCTGAACCGTTCGAGCACCGCCGCGAAGAGGGCGTCGACCTGGTCGGGGCGGGTGACATCGGTCGGCACCGTCATCATCGCGGGGCTCTCGGGGGCCGTCAGGCCCACCAGCCGCGCGGTGTCCGCCAGGGCCTCGGCGCGCCGGCCGGCCAGCACCACCGTCCAGTCGGCCCCGGACAGCGCGTGGGCGACCGCCCGTCCGATGCCGGAGCCGGCGCCGGTGACCACCGCGATCTTCCGGGGTGCCGCCTCGCTCCGCAGGGCGTCGCGGGGCACCGGCTCCGTCTGTGCGTGCTGCCCGGCGCGGGAGGTCGGGGCGGGCAGCGTGGGCCGGTCCGAGGTGGCCGTCCCGCCGACCTGCCCCGCCCGTGCCGTCGGTGTCGCCTGCGGTGCCCGTGCGCGTGGTGTGTGGTGTGCCATGGCGGCAGCGTAAACGGCCGGCCGGCGGCGCCGCGGCAACTCAGCCCGCGGTGTGGAAGCGCGCCAGCACCGCCGCCTTCGCCGCGGTGAACTCCTCCTCGGTGAGCACGCCGTCGCGGCGCAGCTCGCCCAGTTCACGCAGCCGGCGCAGCAGCGTGTCGTGGTCGTCGGCCGCGGCGGGCGCCGCCGCGCCGGACGGGGCGGGCGCCGCCGGGGCCGCCCCCAGGGCCTTGTCCGGACGGGAGGGCGGCGCACCGGCCGACGGGTGCGGCAGCCGCACCGCGACCGCCGCCGCCAGCAGCGCGGTCGTGCCGCTCTCCTTCTTGAAGCCCCACAGCTCCAGGGAGTTGGGGTCCTGATCCGGCGCCGGCTGCCGCGTGGTGCCCCGCGGACGGAAGCGCAGATAGCCCGACTCCAGACCGGAGGGCGCCCGCCACTCCACCGCTTCCAGCTCGGACAGCGTGAAGTCCCGGGGGCCTTCCTTCCGCTTGGTCTCGCTGGTGTTCCAGCGCCACTCCAGACGCAGCCGCTCCCCGTCGAAGCCGGCGATGCCGTCCACCCCGGCGCCCGTCAGCGGCACCGGCGGGCCCGGCAGCAGATAGCGGTCGGCGGGTCCGTCCGGGATCTGCTCCAGCGTCCGGGCCTGCCGCACGGCGTCGACGAAGTACTCGGCGACGTCGACCCGTCCGGGGTCCACCGCCACCTGGTAGGGGTCGGCGTCGTCCGGCAGGCTGCCGCCGGTGACCTGGAGCAGCGGATCCGCGCCCTCCCGCAGCCGCAGTCGCAGCCGGCCGCCCTTGCGGGCCGGTTCGTAGGAGATCCTGGCCACGGCGGCCAGCGGCACCGTGAACTCCCCCATGTCCTGGCGCAGTTTGTGCACCCCGCGCCCGCGCCCCGGCACGATCCGGATGCCGTCGCCGTCGAAGGACCAGGTGCCGTCGCCCACCATCAGTTCCGCCATACCCGAATGCTACGAAGACGGGGCCGGGGCCGCGTTTGTCCGGTGGAGTCCGGTGTGCTCCCCTGCGGGCCACCGCCCCGGCCACCGGTCCCAGGACCGGCGGACGCCGGTCCTCCGCCCAGGGACCGGTCCGGAACCCGCCGTCCGCCGTCCCGCCCGTGCCACCATGGTGCAGCCCTCGATGACCCGTGGAGAGACCCATGACGGAGCCCGGCCCCGGTACGGCCGAGACCAAGGACCTGCCCGCCATAGCCGAGCGGGCCCCGGCAGCACCCGCCGCGGCCCGCCGCACCAGCCTCCTCGTCACCCTCCTCCTCGGCGGACTTTCGGCGGTCCCGCCGCTCTCCATGGACATGTATCTGCCGGCGCTGCCGCAGGTGACCGCCGCCCTGCACAGCCCGGCCGCCACCGTCCAGCTCACCCTCACCACCTGCCTGGCGGGCATGGCCCTGGGGCAGATCATCGTCGGGCCGATGAGCGACAAGTGGGGCCGCCGGCGCCCGCTGCTGGCCGGCATGGTGATCTACGTCCTGGCGACCGCCCTGTGCGCCGTCGCCGGCAACGCCGAAGTCCTCATCGCCTTCCGCCTGTTGCAGGGGCTGGCCGGCGCCGCGGGCATCGTCATCGCCCGGGCCATGGTCCGCGACCTGTACGACGGCGTCGCGATGGCCCGCTTCTTCTCCACCCTGATGCTGATCTCCGGCGTGGCACCGGTCGTCGCGCCCCTCATCGGCGGCCAGATCCTGCGGATCACCGACTGGCGCGGCGTCTTCGTCGTCCTGACCGCCGTCGGGGTGGTGCTCACCCTCGTCGTCTGGCGGCGGCTGGCCGAGACCCTCCCGCCGGAGCGCCGGCACCCCGGCGGCCTCGGCGCGGCCCTGCGCACCATGCGCGATCTGCTCGCCGACCGGGTCTTCGCCGGCTACCTCCTGGTCGGCGCCTTCGCGTTCGCCGCCCTCTTCGCCTACATCTCCGCCTCGCCGTTCGTCGTCCAGGAGATCTACGGCGCCTCCCCGCAGACCTTCAGCCTGCTCTTCGGCCTCAACTCCGTGGGACTGGTCGTGCTCGGCCAGATCAACGGCAAGCTCCTGGTCGGCCGGGTCCGCCTGGACACCGTGCTGGGCACCGGACTGGCCGTGGTCGCGCTCGCCGCGGGTGCGCTGCTCGCGATGTCCTCGGGCCTTTTCGGTCATGTCGGCCTGGCCCCCATGGCCGCCGGCCTCTTCGTCCTCATGGCCGCGATGGGCGTGGTGATGCCGTGCACCAACACCCTGGCCCTGCTGCGTACCCCGCACGCGGCCGGCTCCGCCTCCGCGCTGCTGGGCACCTCCACCTTCCTGCTGGGCTCGGTGGCCTCCCCGCTGGTGGGCATCGCGGGGGAGCGAACGGCCGTACCGATGGCGCTCGTACAGCTCTTGTGCGCCGTCCTGGCGCTCGTCAGCTTCCTGGGACTGTGCCGGCCGTGGCAGCGTAGGGGGGAGAGCACCGCGAGCACGTCCGGCGAGAGGACCAGGCTCTGAACGCACCGAGACTCACCTACGGCACACCGGCCCGGGCGGGGCTCGATCCCGCCTGGGTCGAACGGCTGGTCCGCGGGGTGCGGGCACTGCCCGAGGGCCGCCCGCCCTGGTGTCCCGGCGCGGTGGTGCTGGCCGGCCGCGGCCCGCTCGTCGTCGCCGAGGCCGCCGCGGGCTGGGCGCTGCGCTACCGCGCGTACGACCCGGAGCGGGACCGCGGCATCGACCTGCCGCGCGACCTGTGGGAGCCGATGCGGGTCGGCACCGTCTTCGACCTGGCCTCGCTCAGCAAGCTCTTCACCGCGATCGCGGCGGTCCAGCAGATCGAACGCGGGCGGCTGGCCCTCGACGACGAGGTACGGGCCGACCTGCCCGCCTTCGCCCCCGGCATCACCGTCCGGCAGCTGCTCACCCACACCTCGGGCCTCGCCCCGGAGCTGCCGTTCCACGACCACCGCGGCCGGGACGCCCACCTCGCGCTGCTGTGGGCGGAGGCGGCGTCGCCCGGCGGCCGCCCCGGCGCCGGCCACCGCTACTCCGACCTCAACCTCATCGCCCTCCAGCTCGTCCTGGAGCACCGCACCGGGCACCGGCTGGATACCCTCGTCCACGACGGCATCACCGGCCCGCTCGGCATGTCCAGCACCTCCTACGGCCCGCTGGCCCCGCAGGGCGTGGCGGCCACCGAGGACCAGCGGCGGCCCTGGGCCAAGGCGGACCGCGGGATGGTCCGCGGCGAGGTGCACGACGAGAACGCCTGGGCGCTGGGCGGGGTGGCCGGTCACGCGGGTCTGTTCGCCACCGCCCAGGACCTGGCCGTGCTGTGCCGCACCCTGCTCAACGGCGGCACCTACGGCGCCACCCGCATCCTGGGGCCGGACGCGGTCGCCGCCCTGCTCGACGCGCCCGGCCTCGGCTTCGGCGTCGACCAGCCGTATTTCATGGGCGAGTTGGCGGGCCGCGGCGCGGCCGGCCACACCGGCTTCACCGGCACCAGCCTGGTCCTCGACCGCGCCACCGACACCTTCCTGATCCTGCTCGCCAACACCGTCCACCCCCGCCGCCGCGACGGCGGCAGCGCGCCGCGCGCCGCGGCCGCCACCCGGCTGGCCCGCGCGGTGGCCCGCGGCGGCTGAGCGGGGCCGGGCCGGCCGGGCGGTCCGCCGCGCCCCGTAGAATTCGGGCCATGCACGAGGAACTGCGCGCCGCGCTGGCGGGCCTGCTCGACGGCCTGCCGCCCACCCGGGCCGCGCAGGCGGTGGGCCGTCTGATCAGCAACTATCGGGGCCGCACCCCCACCGACGCCCCGGTCCTGCGGGACCGCGCCGATGTCGCCGCGTACGCCGCCTACCGCATGCCGGCCACCTTCGAGGCGGTGCGCGCGGCCCTGGCCGCCTTCGCCGCCCGCGTCCCCGACTGGTCCCCGGCCACCCATCTGGACATCGGTGGCGGCACCGGCGCCGCCACCTGGGCCACCGCCGCCACCTGGGACGGCCCGCGCAGCACCGTCCTGGACTGGGCACAGCCCGCCCTCGACCTGGGCCGGGAGCTGGCGGACGGCATCCTGCCCGACACCCGCTGGCAGCGCGGGACCATCGGCGACGGCATCGCCGTCCCGCCCGGCACGGACCTGGTCACCGTCTCCTACGTCCTGGGCGAACTCCGCCCCGAGGACCGCCGCGCCGTCGTCGCCGCCGCGGCCACCGCCCGCGCCGTCGTCCTCATCGAGCCCGGCACCCCCGACGGCTACCTCCGCATCCGCGAGGCCCGCACCCAGCTCACCGACGCCGGCCTGCGCATCGTCGCGCCCTGCCCGCACGGCGACACCTGCCCCATCGTCCCCGGCGAGGACTGGTGCCACTTCGCGGCCCGGGTCAGCCGCTCCTCCCTCCACCGCCAGGTCAAGGGCGGCTCCCTGCCGTACGAGGACGAGAAGTTCAGCTACGTCGCCGCCACCACCCTCGACGCGGCCCCCGCCCCCGCCCGCATCACCCGCAGGCCCCAACTCCGCAAGGGCCAGGTGCTCCTGGACCTGTGCGCCCCCGACGGCCTCCACCGCACCACCGTCACCAAACGCCACCCCGCCGACTACCGCCAGGCCCGCAACACCGCCTGGGGCGACCCCTGGCCCCCACACCCCTGACCCGCACCCGGCACCGCCACCCCCACACACCGGGGCCGCAGCCCAACCCCATCCCGCCGAAGGCGAAATCCACGCCGCCGCAGGACGGCGCCCGAAGCGAGGCGTCGCGTCTCATCAAGACGATACGTCTCGCCTCCCGCCGACTAAACTCGGCCCATGGCCGACAAAGCAGCCCCCGACCCCACCCGCCGCAGCGAACGCTCCCGCCGGGCGATCTTCGATGCCGCCCTCACGCTCGTCGGGGAGGCCGGCTACGACAGGCTCACGATCGAGGGCATCGCCGCCCGGGCCGGGGTGGGCAAGCAGACGATCTACCGCTGGTGGCCGTCCAAGGCCGCCGTGCTGCTCGACGCGTTCACCGCGGGCGTCGACGAGGACTACGCCAAGGGCCTGCCGGACACCGGCGATCTGGCCGCGGACCTGAAGTGCGTGCTGCGGGCGACCGCGGACCAGTTCAACGACCCGGTGTTCCAGGCCCCCTACCGCGCGCTCGCGGCGGCCGGCGCGAGCGACGCCGAGCTCTCCCGCAGCTTCGTCGACCGGCTGCTGGAGCCCGGCACCCGCGTCTACACCGAACGGCTGCGGGCGGCGCAGGAAGCCGGCGAGGTGGCCGCCGGTATCGACCTGCGGGTGGCCGTGGAGATGCTGCTGAGTCCCTTCTCACAGCGCTGGCTGATGCGTACCGGCGATTTGACCCACGAGTACGTCGACACCCTTGTCGACCAGGTGCTGTGCGGGCTGCGTCCCCGCGGCTGACCGCACCGCCCGGGGGCCGCCGACGGCCGTGACCCGTCGTCGATGACCCGAATTGCCGGTATTGGTCTCCCTTTCGTTCACCCCGGATCCGCACACCGGTCACCCCGGGCGCAGGATGGTGGCAGCATTGATCCCAGACCACCGCTCGAAGTGAGGGGATAGATGGAACGCAAGAGCAGGTTCTCCCAGTGGCTGCGCCGGCCGAAGAGCGGATCGGACGGCGGCGATACGGACACGGGATCAGCGGCTGCACGCAGCCGCGAGGACCTGCTGATGGCGGCGGCCGACGCGGGTTTCCCGGTGGCCCCGGCGGCGCACCCCTCCGGTTACGGCTGTTCCTGTGAACGCATCGGCTGTCCCACCCCCGCCCGCCACCCCATCTCCTTCGGCTGGCAGACCGTCGCCACCACCGACCGCGACAAGGTCGCCGCCTGGGTCCGCACCCTCCCGCAGGCCAACTTCGTCACCGCCACCGGCATCACCCACGATGTGCTGGACGTCCCCGTCGAGGCGGGCCGCAGCGCCCTGGGACGGCTGGACGCGGCGGGCATCGACGTCGGACCGATCACCCTCAGCGGCGCCGGCTTCAACGGCCGGATGCTCTTCTTCACCGCCACCCGCGGCACCCCGGACGACGAGGACGAGTGGTGGCCCTGCGAGCTGGACTGCCACCCCGAGACCATGGACGAGCACCCGGGGCTGCGCTGGCACTGCCGCGGCAGCTACGTGCTGCTGCCGCCCTCGGCGCTGCCCGGCGAGCAGCCCGCGGTGAGCTGGCTGCGCGGCCCTGAGCTGCCGCTGCCCGACCCGCTGACGCTGCTGGAGTCCCTCACCGACGCCTGCGCCGCGTTCAACGACCGCGAGCCCCACCACCACGAAGCGGCGGCCTGGCCGATCGGCCGCTGACCGGCCCCCGCACCCCGCCGCCCCCGCCCTTCCGTACGCCGAAGGGCCGCCGGGCCACCCCGACGGCCCCCTCCGCTCCGAACGGTTCCGCGGGCTGCGGCTACAGCGGCCGCACCGACGTCTTCGCCTCGATCCGGTTCAGCACCGCGACCCTTCCGCCGGCGCTCTTGGCCGGCACCGTCACGGTCTGGCCGGAGACGGTGGTGTAGAGCATCCGGTTGGTCTTCTTCGGAGGCCCTTCCAGTAGGCCCTTCAGATTCCCGACCGGGATCGTCGCGCCGGCGAACCTGGTCTGCTGCTGGTGGTAGACGGTCGAGAAGAACACCAGCGCACCGCCGTCCTTCGTCCGCAGCGACACCGGCGGATAGTTCGCCGCGGTGTCGTCCCACATGATGCGCACGCCGGGACGGTTGGCGTCCCTCGCGCGCCGCGCCCGCCAGCCGTCGGTCTCCCGGCCGGGGGCGAAGGTGGCGCCCTTGCCGGTGTTGAGGTAGTCCGCGTAGCTGCGGCTCAGCTCGCCCGGGGCGACCGTCAGACCGGAGTCCGCACCGGCCGGCACCGCCTCCGCGTAGCCGAGGCGGTCCGTCTTCAGCTCCGGCGCCTTGTTGTCCGGGAACGTCGCCAGATACACCGCGCGCCACTTCTCGTCGATGCCGTTGCGGCTGAACACCAGGAACCAGCGGGTGAAGTGGCCGGTGGCGTTCTTGCGGTTGCTGGCCGCGTTCGCGATGAAGTACTTCGGCCAGCCCTTCTGCCGGGGCACCGTGAACTGCGCGTCGGTGAACTCCAGCGCCCGGAAGCCCGGGTTGCCCTGCGGCCGCACCGCGTGCGCCGCCTTTATCCCGGCCTGGTCGATGGCGAGCAGCGCGCCCCCCTCGAACGAGGGATTGTGCTGCGGGTTCAGCTGACGATTGGCCTCGTTGAAGCCGTCGGTGAACCGCTGGAGCGCCTTGGCGCCGTCAGCCTTCGACACCGCCGGCAGCATCTCCCTCTCGCCGTGCACCGTCACGCACCCGCTCAGTATCACCATCGCCGCCGCTGCCGACGTCAGTGTTGCGGGCACCCGGAACGGCGACCTGCGTGTCATGGGGCTCGGGCTCCTTCGGGGCGACCCGGTCGGACGGGGTGGCCGCCGGGGTGGCACGATTCGGCGACACCCTACCGGGGGCGAAGAAGAACAGCAGCGTGGGGATCAGATACAGAGCCCACACCGTGACCTGAAGGACCGTCGGGTCCGGCTGGAAGTTGAGGATGCCCTTCAGCAGGGTGCCGTACCAGCTGTCGGCCGGGATCTGCGCACTGATGTCGAACGCCTGGGAGGTCAGTCCCGGCAGCACGTCCGCCTCCTGCAGATCGTGGAAGCCGTACGCCAGCACGCCCGCCGCGACCACCACCAGCATGCCGCCGGTCCAGGTGAAGAACTTCGCCAGGTTGATCCGCACCGCGCCGCGGTAGAACAGCCAGCCCAGCGCCACCGCCGTCAGCAGCCCCAGCAGCGCACCGATCAGCGGCCGCACCCCGTCATTGGCGGACTGGGCGGCGGTCCACACGAACAGCGCGGTCTCCAGGCCCTCCCGGCCCACCGACAGGAACGCGGTGACCACCAGCGCCACGGTGCCCATCTGCAGGGCGGCGTCCAGCTTGCCGTGCAGCTCCTTCTTCAGATGCCGCGCGGTGCGCCGCATCCAGAAGACCATCCACGTCACCAGGCCCACCGCGACGATCGACAGCGAGCCGCCGAGCGCCTCCTGTGCCTTGAACGTCAGGGTCTCGGAGCCGAATTGCAGGGCCGCGCCGAACGCGAACGACAGGGCCACGGCGAGCGTGATGCCGATCCAGACCGGGCGCAGCGCCTCCCGCCTGCCGGTCTTGACCAGATAGGCGATGAGAATGCAGACGACGAGGCTGGCTTCCAGTCCCTCGCGCAGACCGATCAGGTAGTTGCCGAACACGTCGGTTCCTTCCCTTCCTTCGTGCAGATCATGGGGCGGCGGCGCTCAGGTGCCGGCGCCGCGGTGTCAGGCGAACAGCTCCCGGCCCCACCAGTCGTCCGCGTGCCGGACGCCCGGCGGCACCGCGAAGACCGCGGAACCCACGTGCTGGATGTACTCGTTGAGCGCGTCGCCCGCGGACAGCCGCTTCTGGAGCGGGACGAAGCCCTGGCGCACGTCGTGCTGGTAGGCGAGGAAGAACAATCCCGCGTCCAGCCGGCCCAGGCCGTCGGTACCGTCCGTGAAGGAGTAGCCGCGGCGCAGGATCCGGATCCCGCCGTTGGAGTCCGGGTGCGCCAGGCGGACATGGGCGGTCGGCAGCATCGACTTCAGGTGCGGGGTGTCCCGCTCGTGCTTGCGGCCGGCCGGGGCGCCCTCGCCCTTGTCGCGGCCGAAGATGTCCTCCTGCTCCTTGCGCGAGGTGCGGTCCCAGGTCTCGATGTGCATCCGGATGCGGCGGGCGACGAGGTAGGAACCGCCGGCCATCCAGCGCTCCTTGCCCTTCGCCGCGCCGTCCGCGACCCAGACGTGCTTGTCGAGGGCGGCGGTGTCGGTGCCGGCGAGGTTGTGGGTGCCGTCCTTGAAGCCGAACATGTTGCGCGGGGTCTGCGCCTGGGGCGTCGTCGAGGACGTCTTGCCGAAGCCCAGCTGGGACCAGCGGATGGCGACCTTGCCGAAGCCGATCCGGGCCAGGTTGCGGATCGCGTGCACCGCCACCTGCGGGTCGTCGGCGCAGGCCTGGACGCACAGATCGCCGCCGCTGCGGCTCTTGTCGAGGTTGTCGCCCGGGAACTGCGGCAGGTCGATCAGCGCCTCGGGCCGCCGGTCCTTGATGCCGAACCGGTCCTCGCCGTCCTTCTCGAACAGCGTCGGGCCGATGCCGAAGGTCAGGGTGAGCCGGGACGGCGGCAGGCCGAGCGCCTCGCCGGTGTCGTCCGGCGGCGCCTCCGCCAGCCCGCCGACCGCGCCGTTGCCGACCGTGTCCCCGGCCGTCATCCGCGCCGCCGCCTTCGTCCACTCCTTGAGCAGCGCGATCAGCTCGTCGCGGTCGTCGGTGGTGACGTCGAACGAGGCGAAGTGCAGACGGTCCTGCACGGCGGTGGCGATGCCGGCCTGGTGCGCGCCGTGGAAGGCGACCGCGGAGCGCGAGGTCGCGTCCGCGCCGGCCGGCTGGGCGTCGCCGCCGACCCGCAGCGCGGCCGCCGTCCCGCCGGCCGCGACCGCACCGAGCGCCAGACCCGCGCCGCCCCAGCCGAGCAGCGCCCGTCGCGAGGGCGTCGGCCCGGTGCCGCGCTCCGCGGCCGGGTCGGTTCCGGAGCCGTCGCCGGTGCCCTCGTGCGACGTCGTGTTGTCCTGCGTCATCGTGACCCCCTGGCCTGGCGGCGGACCGTTACTTGGTGGTGGCGACGGCGGCGGCCAGCTTCGACAGCGGCTCGGCCAGCGCGTTGACACCGTCCGAGAGCTTCTTGCGCGCGGCCTTGTCGACCGTGTCGTAGGAGGCGAAGCCGTCGGCGGACTTGCTGTCGCGGTGCGCGGCGAGCAGCGCGCGGATCGCCGCGAACTGCTTGTCCAGCTCCTTGGCGAGCGCCGGGTCGTTCTTGCCGACGACCGGCTTGAGCAGCTCGTACGCCTTCTGGGCGCCCTCCACGTTGCCCTGGAAGTCGATCAGGTCGGTGTGGCTGTAGCGCTCTTCCTCACCGGTGACCTTGCCGGTGGCCACCTCGTCGAGCAGCTCCTTGGCGCCGTTGGCCATGCTGGTCGGGGTGATCTCGGCCTTGCCGACCCGCTTCTGCCAGTCCTTGAGGTCGGTGATGAGCCGGTCGGCGAGCTTCTTGTCGTCCCCGGAGATCTTCTTCTTCTCCCACAGGGACTGCTCCAGCTTGTGCCAGCCGGTCCACTTCTGGCCCTTCTCCACGCCGTCGGCGCGGACGTCGACCTTGGGGTCGATGTCACCGAAGGACTCGGCGACCGGCTCGGTGCGCTCCCAGCCGACCCGCGAGACGGCGTACGCCTTCTTCGCGGCGTCCAGGTCGCCGGCCTTGACCGCGTCGGCGAACTTCTGCGCCTTCGGCAGGGTCTGGTCGGCCTGCTCCTGCGCGTACGTGCGGTAGGCGGCGACCGCGGCATCCAGCTGGGGGTCGCGCTTGGCGCTCGCGCCCTTGCCGCTGACGGTCACCTTCTGGCGGATGCCGTTGCCCTTCATGCCGGGCTTGCAGGCGACCTCGTACGAACCGGCCTTGACCTCGGCGGTGATGTCCGCGTGGGTGCCGGGACCGATGTTCTCCCGCTCGGTGACGATCCGGTCGCCGGGGGCGTAGAGGTACACCTCGGTGACCTTGGAGCCCTTGTTCTGCACCGCGAAGCGGACGTGGCCGGCGGGGAACTCCTTGGTGGAGAGCTCGCAGCTGCTGTCCGTGGCGGTCACCTCGACCGTGCCCTTGCCGCCGCCTTTGCCGTCGTTCTTCGCGGCGCAGCCGGCGACGGCGGTAACGGCCGTGGCCACGGCTATGGCGGCGACGGCGGAGGTGCGAAGGGCTCGCATACGGGGCTCCAGGCGGGCTCGGATGTACGGAATCGACGTACGGGACGAGAGAAGGTCACTACGATCGCCACTAAGGCAGCCCTAACTTACGTGAGGCTTACCTATTGCTGCCCACGGTTTTCCGTGATCCCGCTCTCATGGACAACGGCCTGATTACGGATCGGCCCGCGCCGGGTCACGGAAGGGCCATGTGCCGGTCAAGGTAAGGGCCGGGCCCGCCGCCGGGGTGTGACGGGCCGGTGAGGCCCGCGCGGGGCCCGGCGGACCGGTGCGCGCCGGCGGCCGGGCGGCCCGGGCGGGCGTGCGCTTCACTGTCCGGATGACCGACATCGACGTGCTCCGGGTGTTCTGCGGCCCGGACGGGAACGCGGGCAACCCGCTGGGCGTGGTCCGCGACGGGAGGGCCGTCCCCGACGCCGCGGGGCGGGCCGCGCTCGCGGCCGCGCTCGGCTTCAGCGAAACCGTCTTCCTCGACGACGCCGACCGCGGCACCGTCGACATCCACACCCCGAGCTGCCCCCTCCCCTTCGCCGGGCATCCGCTGGTCGGTCTGGCCTGGCTGCTGCGGAGCCTGGGGCGGCCACCGCGCACCCTTCGGCCGCCGGCCGGTGCGGTCGGGGTCGACTTCGACGGGGACCTGACCTGGGTCCGGGGCCGCGCCGCCTGGGTTCCGGCCCGGACCACCCGGCGGTACGCCTCGCCCGCCGAGGTCGACGCGCTGCCCGCACCGCCGCCGGGTGAGGGCTGGCTCTACGCGTGGGCCTGGCAGGACGAGGCCGCCGGCGTGGTCCGGGCCCGGGGCTTCCCGCGGCGCGCCGACGGGGTCGCCGAGGACGAGGCGACCGGCGCCGCGGCCATGCTGCTGACCCATGAGCTGGGCCGCCCGCTCGACATCCGCCAGGGCGCCGGCTCGCAGATCCTCACCCGTCGCCACCCCGACGGCATCCTCGCCGTTGGGGGACGGGTGCGCCGACAGGCGCCGTAGGGGCCGTACGGCCGCCGGGCGGGGGCGCGGCTCGCTAGGCGCTCAGCGGGAACTGTTCGCCCAGTTCCCGGAAGACCGCGCCGTTCAGCCGGAAGGCGTGCTTGCACTCGTCGACCACCCGCTGCTTTTCCAGGTCATCGACCGGCAGTGCGTCCAGCAGCGCGCGGTAGCGGCGCTTGAAGGCGGCCGGGTTGGGGATGTCCTCGAAGACGTAGAACCGCACCCCGTCCCCCTTGCGGGCGAAGCCCCAGGTCTTCTCGGCGGTGCCGCGGATGATCTGGCCGCCGGAGAGATCGCCGAGGTAGCGGGTGTAGTGGTGGGCGACGAAGCCGCCCGGCCAGGTGCGGGCGCAGTCCGCGACCCGGTCCGCGTAGGCGGCGGTGGCCGGCAGCGGGGTGAGGCCGGTGCGCCAGGTGGGCCCGCCGAGATGGGTGAGATCGCGCTCCAGCGCGGCGGTGCGGGCCAGTTCCGGGCGGAGGAAGGGGCCGGCCACCGGGTCGGCGGCGAGCGCTGCGGAGACGTCCTCCAGCGCGCGGTAGACGAACCACAGCTGTTCGGTGTAGCGCCGGTAGGCGGGGATGCCGAGCCCGCCGCCGAGGAGATCGCTCATGAACGAGGAGTTCTCGGCCTCGGTGTGCTGCTCGTGCGATGCGGTGCGGATAACCGTAGAGAAGGGAGCGAAGGGAGTGGACGGCGCGGACGGATCGGCCGGTGCGGACGGACGCGGGCTGGACGCTTCCAAGGCGGGCCTCCGGGGACCGAGGGCGGGGTCCCCCCTGCTCGGATTCGAGAGCTTGGGGGAGGACGGACGGGCCGGCCGCGCCGGGTCGCCGACGCTTGGACTCAGACAACTACTTAGGCTTACCTAAGTCAACCGGTTCCCGACGCCCTGTCGGTCACCAGCCTACGTCAGTTCCCGACAGTCTGTCGGTAAAATCCCGTCCCGCTCCCGGTCAGGAAACCCTGCGGCTCGCCACCCCGCTCCCGGTCAGGGAAGCGTGAGGATCTCCGCCCCGGTGTCCGTCACCACCAGGGTGTGCTCGAACTGCGCGGTCCGCTTGCGGTCCTTGGTCACCACCGTCCAGCCGTCGTCCCACATGTCGTAGTCGTAGGACCCCAGCGTCAGCATCGGCTCGATGGTGAACGTCATGCCGGGCTTGATGTCGGTGGTGTGGTGCGGGCTGTCGTAGTGCGGAACGATCAGGCCGGAGTGGAAGGAGGAGTTGATGCCGTGACCGGTGAAGTCACGGACCACTCCGTAGCCGAAGCGCTTGGCGTAGGACTCGATGACCCGGCCGATGATGTTGATCTGCCGGCCCGGCTTGACGGCCTTGATCGCGCGGTTGAGCGCCTCGCGGGTGCGCTCGACCAGCAGCGTGGACTCCTCGTCCACGTCGCCGCACAGGTAGGTGGCGTTGTTGTCGCCGTGCACGCCGTTGAGGTACGCGGTGACGTCGAGGTTCACGATGTCGCCGTCCTTGAGGACGGTCGAGTCCGGGATGCCGTGGCAGATGACCTCGTTGAGCGAGGAGCACAGGGACTTGGGGAAGCCGCGGTAGCCGAGGGTGGACGGGTAGGCGCCGTGGTCGCACATGAACTCATGGGCGATCCGGTCCAGTTCATCGGTGGTCACACCCGGCGCGATCAGCTTGGCGGCCTCCGCCATCGCCTGCGCGGCGATCCGGCCGGCGATCCGCATCTTCTCGATCGTTTCGGCATCCTGCACCTCGGGCCCCGTGTACGGGGTGGGCGCGTCCTTCCCGACGTACTCGGGGCGCGGGATCGAGGCGGGGACGGGGCGGGTGGGGGAGATCTTCCCCGGGGCAAGGAGTGACTGGCCAGACATGTCAGCGAGTGTATCCGCGGGCCGTCGGGCAGGATGGTGGCACAAAGCATCCACAGGAGGCGGCAATGGCGCTGTTCAAGAGGCGTACGGTCGGCAAGCCCGGCGAGTGGTTCTACTGCCTCAAGCACCAGACGGTCGAGGAAGGCCCCGAGTGCCGCGCCGCCGACCGCTTCGGCCCGTACGACACCCGCGAGGAGGCGTCGCACGCCATGGAGACCGCCCGGGAGCGGAATCTGGAGTGGGAGACGGACCCGAAGTGGCACGACAAGAGCGCGGAGCAGGAGGCGGAGCAGGAGAAGGGCGGCGGGGAGGGCAAGTAGGCGAGCCGGGCGCGGGCGGCGGGTGATCCTGCCGCCCGCGCCCGGCCCGTCTCAGACCGCCGCCGGGTCCGTGTCCTGGGCCTTTGCTCCGGGCCGCCCCTGGCCGGCGGACCGGGCGTCGGTCCCGTCGCCGCTCCGGCCGTCCGCCGGGGAGCCCGCCGCGGGGGTCCGGCGCTCGCGCATCCGCCGGGCGTGCTCGTCGGTCCGGGCGTCGTACGCCCGCAGCTTCGGCAGCCCCAGGGCCAGCAGCCCGACGCCCGCGAAGCACAGCAGACCGCCCGCCGACACCGCCGCCCGCACGCCCATCAGCGCCGCCATCCCGCCGACCCGCACCTGGCCCAGCTGCGGGCCCGACGAGTACGACAGCAGCTCGATGCCCGCCAGCCGGCCGCGCAGCTCGTCGGGGATGGTCTGGTTCCACATCGCCGAGCGGAAGATGCCGCTGACCATGTCGCAGGCGCCGGCCAGGGTCAGCAGGAGCAGCACCGCCCAGACCTGCCGCAGCTGCCCGGCGGCGGCGATCGCCAGGCCCCAGCCGGCGGCCGCCAGCACGATCGCCCGGCCCTGCCGGTGGACCCGCCCGGTCCAGCCGCTGGTCAGGCTCACCAGCAGCGAACCGGCCGGCAGCGCCGCGTACATCAGCCCCAGCGACCAGGGCGCGTGGAGGTCGTCGGCGAGGAACGGGAAGATCGCCAGCGGGAAGGCGAAGAGCATCGCGATCACGTCGACGGCGTAGGTGCCGAGCAACTCCTTGCGGCTCCAGGCGTAGCGCGCGCCCTCCGCGATGCCGCGCAGCGAGGGCCTCTCGGCGTCGTGCGAGGCGGGTGACGGCGCCAGCCTGCGGGAGAGCAGCACCGAGACCACGAAGGTGGCGGCGTCGATGGCGTACGCCCAGCGCAGCCCGGCGAGGGCGAGCAGTCCGCCGGCCAGCGCCGGTCCGGCGATGGCGCCGATCTGCCAGCGCAGCGCGTTGAGGGCGGCGGCCGCGGCGAGCTGGTCGTGCCGCACGATCCGCGGCACGATCGCGTCCAGGGCCGGCCGCTGCAGCCCGGTCAGCGCGCTGGACAGCGCGGCCGCCGCGTACAGCGGCCACACCATCGGGTGCGGCAGCAGGCTGTTGAGCAGCAGCAGGGCGGAGATCAGCCCGAGCGCCAGCTCGCTGCCGACGATCAGCCGGCGGCGGTCCACGGAGTCGGCGAGCGCGCCGCCGTAGAGGCCGAAGACCAGCAGCGGGACCAGCTCCACGGCGCCCAGCGCACCGACCGCGAGCGTGGAGCCGGTCAGCTCCTTGAGCTGGAGCGGCAGCGCCACGACGGTCAGGAAGGTGCCGAAGACCGTGATGGCGCCCGCGCACCACAGCAGCCGGAAGTCGCGCGAGGTGCGCCAGGGCGCCAGGTCCGGCAGCAGCGCGGTCAGGCGGCGCCGGCGGGCGGTGGGCGAGGGGGCGTCAGGTGGGGGGCCGTCCGAAGTCACCGCAGCACCCTCACCCGCGGACACAAGGTGACGCAAAGGGTTTTTCCGGCCGCGCGTACGAACGACTCGGGGGCTTGCGCGGGGCGGGCCGGGGCTACCAGCGCGGGGGCGGCGGGGCGGTCAACTGGTCGGCGAGGCGGGCCAGCCGGTCCCGGAACCGGCGGCGGCCGCGGGACGGCGGCAGGCAGTTCTCCCCGGCGGCCGCGCTCACCAGATGCTGGACGGTGTCGAGGTCGAGGTCCGCCGGGGCCGCGGCGGTGCCGGCGGGCGGGGCCGGGGGAGCGGCGAGCGCGTCATGGGCCAGGGCGTGCAGATCGCGGTCGCCGCCGTCCAGGGCGAGCACCGTCGCGCCGTTGCGGCGGGCGTCGTGCACCCGCTCCAGCAGCCCGGCGCCCGGCGCTCCCGGCGCCACGACCAGCAGGGTCTCGCCCCGCCCGGCCGCCTCCAGCCGGCCCAGCCCGACCGCCAGGTGGGCCGGTGCCCCGCCCGGGACGCGATGGCGCACCAGGGTCGGGGACAGCTCCGGCAGGCCCGACCAGGCGGCCTCGTCGTCGAGATGGGCGGCCAGGTGCCAGGGCTCGTACGCGGCGCTGCCGACCAGCAGCAGCCCGCCGCGGTGCGGGGCGACGGACGAGCGCAGCGCCCCGGCGAAGCGGCGGGTGGCCTGCACCCACTCGGTCCCGGCGAGGACTTCACGCAGCAAGGCGACGCGTACGGCATCCATGGCCGGCATCCTGCCGCACCGGCGGCGCGCACGGGGGCGAAGGCAACGGGGGTCACCCGTAAGGGACTTGCGGGCCGGGGACTTCCGGCGGCCCGGCTCCCCGATCCCTCGGCCCCGGCCCTCTCGGCTCCCCGGCCCCTTCGGCCGCCCCGTCCCCCCTGCGCCGCCTCGTCCCCCTGCGCCGCTCCGTCCCCCTCAGTCGTGGACCCCCCGGGCGCCGGCCCCTCGGTCCGGGTCGTCCGGCAGCAGGCCGGCCGCGTCGAGCCGGCGGGCCACCTCCGCCACGGCCCGCTCGCCGAGCGGGCGTTGCGGGAAGGCGGTGGTGCCGCGGGCGGTCACGCCGAGGAGGTGCAGTGCCGCCTTGAACGCGCCCAGGGCGGCGGAGCTGCGGCCCATCTCGGACTCGGTGCCGGCGTCGACCATGGCGAACAGGGTGACCAGGCGCTCCTGTTCGGCGGCCGCCCGGTCCCAGTGGCCCGCCCGCGCGGCGTCGTAGAGGCGTACGTAGCCGGCCGGGTCGACATTGCCGAGGCCGGGGACGACGCCGTCCGCACCCGCCAGCAGGGCCGCGTCCACGGTCAGTTCGGAGCCGGTGAGGACCGCGAAGGCGGGGGCGGGGCCGCGGTGCCGGCCGGTGCGGCCGCCGAGGGCGGTGAGCAGGCGGCGCAGGGCGCCCTCGTCGCCGCTGCTGTCCTTGAGTCCGGCCAGGGTGCCGTCCTCGGCCAGCTCCCGCACCAGCTCCGGGGCCAGCTTGCTGTGGACGGCGACCGGGATGTCGTAGGCGAAGAGCGGAAGGTCCACGGCCGCCCGCAGATGGCGGAAGTGCGCGGCGATCTCCCGGGGGTGGGTGCGGGTGTAGAACGGCGCGGTGGCGACCAGGGCGTCGGCGCCGAGGGCGGCCGCGGTCCGGGCGTGGTCGAGCACCCGCGGGGTGGTGGTGTCGATGACCCCGGCGAGCACCGGGACCTGGCCGGCGGCGGCCGCCAGGACGGTTTCCAGCGCGGCGGCGCGCTGGGCGTCGGTGAGGTAGGCGACCTCGCTGGTGGAGCCGAGGGCGAACAGCGCGTGGACACCGCCGTCGAGGAGGTGGTGCACCAGGCGGGTCAGGGAGGCGCTGTCGATCTCGCCGTCCGGGCCGAGCGGGGTGCAGACCGGGGGGATGACGCCGTGCAGGGGTGCGGGCAGTGCCATGAGAGCTCCGGACCTCCGAGTCAGGACATAGGACATGGGATGTCCTATGTCGAGCACAATAGACCTGTTCACAGGCGGTCGGTCAAGGATTCGCGGCCCCGCCGGGGCGGGCGGGGAACGGGCCGGCGGTACGGCAGACGCGGGAGCGGGAGAGGGAGTTTCCATGGCGCGAGGGACGATGTCCGAGGAGGTGCAGGCGCAGATCAAGCAGTTGATCCTGCGCCGTGGACTGACGCCGGGCGATCCGCTGCCCACCGAGGCCGACCTGGTCGGCCTGCTCGACGTCAGCCGCAACTCGGTGCGCGAGGCGCTCAAGGCGCTGCAGGCCATGCGCATCGTGGAGATCCGGCACGGCTTCGGCACCTATGTCGGCCCGCTGACCCTGGAACCGTTCGTCGAGGGGGTCGCCTTCCGCGCCGCGGTGCGCCACCACCAGGGTGAGGCCAGCCTGTACGAGCTGATGGAGGTCCGCGAGGCGCTGGAGGCCGGCCTGATCGGCTCCGTCGCCCGCGCGCTGCCCGCCGAGGACCTCACCGTGCTGCGGGGGCTGGTGCAGCGGATGGCGGAGGAGGCGCGCGGCGGGGAGGTGCTCAGCGCCACCGACCGGGCCTTCCACCTCGCGCTGTACCGCTCGCTGGGCAACCACCTGCTGAGCGAGGTGCTGGACGCGTTCTGGGCGGCGCTGCGCCGGGTGCGCGAGGACCTGAGCGACGACCGGCCCGACCCGGAGGTGACCTACCGTCAGCACCTGGAGATCGTCGACGCGCTGGAGGCGGGCGACGGGGACCGCGCCGTGGAGGCGATACACCGGCACTTCGACGGGATCCGGCGCCGGCTGACGGAGTGACGGCGGGGCGCCGGGCGGTGCGGCGGGGCGCCGGGGTGAGGGGGAGCACGCCCCCGTTCACCGGGATGTCACCCGGCGTCGGCGGGGCCGTTGCCGACACGCGCGGCGCCACGGAGGCCGCCTTGACGGCCGGTTGGGCACTCCCTATGGTCGCCGCAGGACAAGGGACATCCTACGTCCTTGCCCTTTGGGGGTGACCCAACTGCTCTGCGAGACGGGCGACTTCACCACGTGCCCGATGCTTCCCTTCCGCCGCATCCCCGTGGAGGACCTCGTATGACCAGCAACCCCGTGCCCCGCAGAACGGTCCTGGGCGGGGCGGCCGCCCTCGCCGCCGGCTTCGCGCTCGCCGGCTGCGGCGACGGCGGGGACGCGGACGGCAAGGAGCCCCGGGAGCGCAAGAAGGGGCAGCGGATCCAGCTGACCTTCTGGTCCTGGGTGCCCGGCATCGACAAGCCCGTCGACCTGTGGAACCGCAAGAACCCCGAGGTGCAGGTCAAGGTCGAGAAGGTCTCCGCGGTCAACGGCGAGCAGTACGCGAAGATGCACGCCGCCGTGAAGGCCGGCAACCCGCCCGACCTCGGCCAGATCGAGTTCCCCGTCGTCCCCGGCTTCCTCCTCGACAACGGCCTGCTCGACCTCGCCCCGCTCGGCGCCTCCCGCTACCAGGACAAGTTCATCGGCTGGCAGTGGCAGCAGTCCGTCTTCGGCAAGGGCATCTACGCCATCCCGCAGGCCTCCGGGCCGATGGGGCTGTTCCTGCGGAAGGACCTCTTCGACAAGTGGGGCGTGCCCACCCCGCGGACATGGGACGAGTACGAGGCCGCCGCCCGGACCATCCGCAAGCAGGGCGCCTGGATCGAGACCTTCGCCCCCACCAACGGCAACCGCTTCGCCGGCCTCGCCTGGCAGGCCGGCGCCGCGTGGTACACGACGCACGGCGACACCTGGCGGGTGCACCTCGACGACGAACCCACCCGCAGGGTCGCCGACTACTGGGAATCCCTCGTGCGGCGGGGGCTCGTCAAGACCATCCCCGACCGGCAGAACGCCTGGTACAAGGACCTCCAGACCGGGGCCATCCCCTCGTGGGTGGGCGCCAGTTGGGGTGATGCGCTGCTGGCCGGCAACGCGCCGGGCACCAAGGGGAAGTGGCGGACCGCGCCGCTGCCGCAGTGGAAGGCGGGCGAGCAGGCCTTCGCCAACTGGGGCGGCTCGACCACCGCGGTCTTCGCCGGGGCGCACTATCCCCAGGACGCCCTGGAGTTCGCCGTCTGGCTCAACACCGACCCCGAGTCGATCGCCCTGCTCATCGACGGCGGCTACGGCTTCCCCAGCGCGAAGACCGGCTACCGCACCGCCGACCTCGACGCCGACCAGGGCTTCTTCGGCGGCCAGGCGTACAGCAAGGTCTTCGCCGACGCCGGGGCGCACGTCGACACCGGCTGGCGGTGGGGTCCCGGGGTGGACACCCTCTACCAGCGGCTCGGCGACGCCTTCACCGACGCGCTGGCCGACGGCAGTTCCTTCCGCTCGGTCCTGACGAAGGTGCAGCGGCAGACCGTCGCCGACCTCAAGGACAAGGGCCTGAAGGTGGAGAGCGGCGGGTGAGCCGGGACACGCTGCGCCGCCCCGAGCCGGCCGCCGGGAAGCGGCGCGGCCCCGCCCCCCGCGGCCGCCCCCGCCGCGCCCCGCGCACCCGGGCCCGCCGGGCCCGCGCCGCGGCCGCCTTCCTGCTGCCCTTCCTCGCGCTGTTCGCCCTCTGCTTCCTCGCCCCCATCGGCTACGCCCTCCAGCAGAGCCTGTTCACCACCGAACGCACCGGCCCGCTCGGGCTCGGCGGCCGGGAGCACGAGGTCTTCGCCGGCCTCGCCAACTACGCCCATGCGCTCTCGGACGACCGGTTCCTGGCCGGCTTCGGCCGGGTGCTGCTCTTCGGCGCCGTCCAGATCCCGCTGATGATCGCGCTCGCCACCGGACTCGCGCTGCTGCTGGACGGTGCGAGCGCCCGCGGGGTCGCCTTCTTCCGTACCGCCTTCTTCCTGCCGTACGGGGTGCCCGGGGTCATCGCCTCGATCCTGTGGGGCTTCCTGTACGTGCCGGGCATCAGCCCGCTGGTGAAGATCGCCGGTTCGCTGGGCTGGGACGTCGACTTCCTCTCGCGCGGCACCGTCCTGTGGTCCATCGCCAACATCGTCACCTGGCAGTTCACCGGCTACAACATGCTGGTGCTGATCGCCCAGCTCAAGGCGATCCCGGGGGAGTTGTACGAGGCAGCCCGGCTCGACGGGGCCTCGGCCCGGCAGATCGCCCGGTACGTCAAGCTGCCGCTGATCCGGCCGGCGCTCGTGCTCACCGGTGTCTTCAGCATCATCGGCACCCTCCAGCTGTTCGCCGAGCCCATGGTGCTGCGCCCGCTGGCCTCCGCCATCGACTCCGGCTTCACCCCCAATCTGCACGCCTACAGCGAGGCGTTCGTCGGCAACAACCAGCATGTGGCGGCGGCCGAGGCGGTGTTCCTCGCGCTGGTGGCGTGCGTGCTGTCGTTCGGCTTCCTGCGGCTGGTGGGCGGGCGCGGCAAGGAGCGCCGATGACCCGGCCCCCGGTCCGCCACCGGATCATCACCGCCTCGCTGCTGACCGTCGCCGCGCTCTACTTCCTGGTGCCCGTCTACTGGCTGGCCGTCTCCGCCACCAAGAACAGCGCCGACCTCTTCGGCACCTTCGGCTTCTGGTTCTCCGACCGTCCGCACCTGCTCGCCCACCTCGGCGCCGTCCTCGCCTACGACCACGGCATCTACGCCCGCTGGTTCGCCAACTCCCTCCTCTACGCCGGGACCGGCGCGGTCTGCGCCACGCTGCTGTCCGCCGCGGCCGGCTACGCGCTGGCCAAATTCCCCTTCCGCGGCCGCGAGGCGGTCTTCCACGTGGTGCTCGCCGGGGTGCTGGTCCCCGGCACCGCGCTGGCCCTGCCGCTGTACTTCCTCTTCAGCGCGATGGGCCTGGCGAACACCTACGGCGCGGTGCTGATCCCGAGCATGGTCAGCCCGTTCGGCGTCTACCTCTGCCGGATCTACGCGGCCGCGGCGGTCCCCGACTCGCTGCTGGAGGCGGCCCGGATCGACGGCGCGGGCGAGGCCAGGATCTTCGGCGGGCTCGGGCTGCGGCTGATGACCCCGGCGCTGGTCACCGTCTTCCTGTTCCAGTTCGTCCATGTCTGGACCAACTATTTCCTGCCGCTGGTGATGCTCTCGGACTCCGACCTCTACCCGGTCCAGCTGGGCCTGACCTCCTGGACCGGCTACGCCGACCGGCAGCCGGTGCTCTACCAGTACACGGTGGGGGGCGCGTTGTTGTCCGTGGTGCCGCTGATGGTGCTGATGACGGTGCTCCAGCGGTACTGGCGCACGGGTCTGACCGAGGGCAGCGTGAAGGCGTGAGGGCCGGCGGGACGGCGTGCGGAGTGCGTTGCCCGGCCCGGCACCGGCGCGTGACACCATCACTGTCATGACTACTCCTGACGATGCCCGGTCCGAGAACGTCGCGACCCGGGTGAAGGCCGCCCTCAAGCGTGACCCCTGGGACCTCCCGGACGTCTCCGATCTGGTGGTCGGCGTCCTCGGCGGCACCGGCGACCAGGGCCGCGGCCTGGCCTACCGCCTCGCCCGGGCCGGCCAGAAGGTGATCATCGGCTCCCGCGCCGCCGAGCGCGCCCGGACCGCCGCCGGCGAACTCGGCCTGGGCATCGAGGGCGCCGAGAACGCCGAGTGCGCCCGCCGCAGCGATGTCGTGATCGTCGCCGTGCCCTGGGAGGGCCACGGCCTGACCCTGGAGGCGCTGCGCGAGGAGCTGGCCGGCAAGCTGGTCATCGACTGCGTCAACCCGCTCGGCTTCGACAAGAAGGGCGCCTTCGCGCTCAAGCCCGAGGAGGGCAGCGCCGCCGAGCAGGCCGCCGCCCTGCTGCCCGGCTCCCGGGTCACCGCCGCCTTCCACCACCTGTCCGCGGTGCTGCTGCAGGACCCCGAGGTCGAGCGGATCGACACCGATGTGATGGTGCTCGGCGAGTCCCGCGCGGACACCGATCTGGTGCAGGCGCTGGCCGCCCGCATCCCCGGCATGCGCGGGGTCTTCGCCGGCCGGCTGCGCAACGCCCACCAGGTCGAGTCGCTGGTCGCCAATCTGATCTCGGTCAACCGCCGCTACAAGGCGCACGCGGGGCTGCGGCTCACCGACGTCTGAGCCGGCCGCCGGGACGCCCGGCCGCCGGGCCCGGTCCGGCGCCGGCGGGGCATGGGGGACACTGGGGAGGACCGCACCACTCCCGACAGGAGCACCCCATGCCCTTCCTGCCCGCGTCCGGCCCGGCCCGGCGCCTCGCCCTGATGGCCCTCGCCGTGTGCGTCCTGTCCGTCGCCGCGGCCGTCGTCGCCTTCGTGGAAGGCAGCCTCGTCGGCATCGTCTGGGTCCTGATGGCGGGCATCTCCAGCAACATGGCGTGGTTCTACGTCCGCCGCGCGCAGCAGCAGTCGCGGCAGGACGCGCAGCAGGCCGGGGTGGCCGGCTGACCCGGCACCGGCCCCGGCCGGGCGGGACCCGCCGGGGGAGTCAGCCGAGCTGCGGCGGACCCTGCCAGAAGCGGAAGAACTCCTGGCCCAGGTAGCTGTACACCTCCGAGACGCCCAGCGCGCCCAGGACCGTGTGGACCAGGTCGAAGAACGCCTGGTTCAGCTCCGGCACCCACAGCAGGCCGAAGATCAGCAGCAGCCCGAACGGCGCGATCGGCTCCACCTGCCGCCGCAGCGAACGCGACAGCCACGGTTCGAGCACGCCGTAGCCGTCCAGCCCGGGCACCGGCAGCAAGTTCAAGATCGCCGCGGTCACCTGGAGCAGCGCGAGGAACGCCAGCGCGCCGCGGAACGGGACCGGCACCCCGTCCAGGCCGTGCAGCCAGAACGGCGCCGTGCACACCGCGGCGAACACCACGTTCGTCAGCGGACCGGCCGCCGAGATCAGACTGTGCCGCCAGCGGCCGCGGATCCGGCCGCGCTCGATGAACACCGCGCCGCCCGGCAGCCCGATCCCGCCCATCAGCAGGAAGATCACCGGCAGCACGATGCTCAGCAGCACATGCGTGTACTTCAGCGGGTTCAGCGTCAGATAGCCCTTGTCCGTCACGGACAGGTCGCCGCTGTGCAGCGCGGTCCGGGCGTGCGCGTACTCGTGCAGGCACAGCGACACCACCCAGCCGGCCACCACGAACAAGAACACCGCGAGACCGGTGTTCGCCCCGAGTTTCCCGCTCCACACGGCCCAGCCGGACACCGCCAGCACGGCGACGAGCGCGAGGAAGACCGGACTGACGCGACGATCCGCGCGCCGGAAGGCTGTGGTCATGGTGCGGGCTCCCGAGGTTGGTGAGGGACAGCCCCGACCGTATCCGCGAGGCGGCGGCCGGCGCACAACCGGCCTGACGGGGCGCGTGCCCGGGCCTTTTCCGGGCCCCCTGCCCCGGAATGCGACGCTCGACGCCTGCCGGCCCGCGCCGTGCACCACAATGGGCCGGTGCGTTACGCAATCCTCGGCACCGCCCAGGCCGGCCGGGCCGACGGCACCCCCGTCGCCCTCGGCGGCGCACGCCTGCGTGCGCTGCTCACCGCCCTCGCGCTGCGCCCCGGCCGGGCCCTGCCGCCCGAGGTGCTGATCACCGACATCTGGGGCGCCGACCCGCCCGCCGACGCCTCCGGCGCGCTCCAGGCGCTCGTCGGCCGGCTGCGCCGCGCCCTGGGGCACGACGCGGTCGCCTCGGCCGACGGCGGCTACCTGCTGCGCGCCGAGCCCGACGCGGTCGATCTGCACCGCTTCGAGCGGCTGGCGGCGGAGGGCGGCCGGGCGCTCGACGCGTCGGACCCGGCCCGCGCCGCCGCGCTGCTCGACGACGCGCTGGCGCTCTGGCGCGGACCGGCGCTGGCCGACCTGCCGGACGCGGGCGCCCGGGCGGTGGGCGCCGAGCGCCGCCGGCTGGACGCCCGGCGCACCCGGCTCGCCGCCGAACTCGCCCTGGGCCGGGCCGAACCGGCGCTGGCTCCGCTGCACGCGCTGTGCCAGCAGCACCCGCTCGACGAGCCGCTCCAGGTGCTGCGGCTGCGCGCGCTGCGCGCCGCGGGCCGCCCGGCGGAGGCGCTGGCGGCCTACGAGGAGATACGCACCGGCCTCGCCGACCGCCTCGGCGCCGACCCGGGCCCCGAACTGCGCGCCCTGCACGCGGAACTGCTGCGCCCGCCGCCCGCCGGGCCCCCGCCGCCCCCCGCCGCCGCGCTCCCGGCTCCCGCCGCCCCGGCCGCCGCCCCCGCACCCGCCGTCGCGTCCGGTGCCGCCCGCCCCGGCAACCTCCGGGCCCGCCTCACCTCCTTCGTCGGCCGGGAGGCCGACCTGGCGGGGCTCCGCTCCGACCTGGCCGCACACCGGCTGGTGACGTTGCTGGGGCCGGGTGGCGCCGGCAAGACGCGACTGTCCCAGGAAGGCGCCGAGAGCGCCGCGGCCGCGGCGCCGGACGCCTGGCCGCACGGCGTCTGGCTGGCCGAACTGGCACCCGTGGACGATCCGCAGACCGTGCCCGAGGCGGTGCTGACCGCCCTCGGCGCCCGGGAGACCGTCGTCCGCGGCTCCACGGCCGAGGGCCTGCGCGCCGCCGCCGATCCCACCGCGCTGGACCCCCTCGCCCGGCTCGCCGAGCACTGCGCCGGCCGCCGGATGCTGCTGGTGCTCGACAACTGCGAGCACGTGGTCGCCGCCGCCGCCGAACTCGCCGAGCGGCTGCTGGCCCGGTGCCCCGGCGTGACGGTGCTGGCCACCAGCCGGGAGCCGCTGGCCGTACCGGGCGAGGTGCTGCGGCCGGTCGAGCCGCTGCCCGACCCGGTCGCGCTGCGCCTGCTCGCCGACCGCGGGACCGCCGCCCGCACCGGCTTCCGGGTGGACGCCGACGAGGAGACCGCGGCGGCCTGCGCCGAGATCTGCCGGCGGCTGGACGGGCTGCCGCTCGCCGTCGAACTCGCCGCGGCCCGGCTGCGGTTGCTCTCCCCGCGTCAGCTCGCCGACCGGCTCGACGACCGCTTCCGCCTGCTGACCAGCGGCAGCCGGACCGTGCTGCCCCGCCAGCAGACGCTGCGCGCGGTCGTCGACTGGTCCTGGGACCTGACCGACGCCCCCGAACGGGCCGTGCTGCGGCGGCTGTCCGTCTTCTCCGGCGGCTGCGACCTGGCCGCCGCCGAGGACGTGTGCGCCGGCGGCGGCGTCGACCGGCGCGAGGTGCCAGCCCTGCTCGGCTCGCTGATCGACAAGTCGCTGGTGGTGGCGGCGCCGGCGCCGGACGGCGAGATGCGCTACCGGCTGCTGGAGACGGTGGGGGAGTACGCCGGCGAGCGGCTGGACGAGGCGGGCGAGCGGGACGGCGCCGAGCGCCGCCACCTGGTCACCTACCGCGAACTGGCCCGCACCACCGACCCGTTGCTGCGCGGCCCCGGCCAGCGCGCGGCCATGGACCGGCTGGAGCTGGAGCACGACAACCTGCGCACCGCGCTGCGCCGCGCTCTCGCCGCCCGCGACGAGCACGAGTCGCTGTGTCTGGTGTTGTCCCTCCAGTGGTTCTGGTCGCTGCGCGACCACCGCAGCGACGGCCTCCACTGGTCGTCCGCGGCCGCCGGGCTCGGCCCCAACCCCTTCGCCGCACCCGTCGAACCGGCCCCCGACCTCCCCGAGAGCCCCATCGACACCCCGCCGCCGATGGCCCCCGAGCAGCTCATCGAGGCCCGCCGCGAGGTCCGGCTGGTCGCGCTCGCCAGCCGGGACAGCGACCTCCAGGCGCTGCGCGACCCCGAGACGCAGGAGGACCTGGCCGGGATGCTCGCCGCCTACCGCAGCGGCATGCCGCAGACCTGCAAGATCCCCGGCGTGATGTGGTACTACGCCGTGATGATGTCCGGCCGCTTCGCGGAGCTGACCGAGCTGGCCGGCCTCGGCGTACAGGCCTGCCGCACCCTCGGCTACACCTGGGAGCTGGCCTATGTGCTGCAACTGCGCTCCCGGGTCCTCAACGACCGCCTCGACGGGCTGACCCAGGCGGCCCGCGACGCCGACGAGGCGCTGCGGATCTTCCAGGAGCTGGGCGACGCCTGGGGTGCGGCCGAGGCACTGGCGGGGCGCGGCGAGACCCACGAACAGCGCGGCGCGTACGCGTCGGCGGCGCGCGACTACCGGGCGGCGATGGTGCACGCCGAGTACCTGGGGGCGCACAGCCAGATCCAGCTGCTGCGCTGCCGGCTGGGCTCGGCGCTGATCGAGGACGGCCAGGCGGAGGCCGGTGAGCGCATGCTGCGCGAGGTGCTGGCGGACGCCGCCCGGGGCGAGAGCGCCCGGGACACCATGCCGTTCGCCCGGCTGACCCTCGCCCGGCACCTCGCACTGACCGGGCGTCCGAAGGAGGCGCGGGCGGAACTGCACACGGTGGAGGAGGTGTTCAGCGGACGGGCCCCGGACCTGTTCGCCGGGATGCTGGAGACCTCGCTGATCGCGCTGGACCTCCAGGAGGGGCACCGCGAGGGGCTGCTGCCGCGGTTCCGGGTGGCGCTGGAGCTGCTCCAGGGGCCCGTCACACAGATGGTCGCGCCGGACCTGCCGATCGCCCAACTCCTCACCGGAGCACGGGTGCTGGCCGCGGTGCGGGGCGCGCCGGCCGGGCGGGAAGCGGCGCGCCTGGTGGGCGCGTACGACGCGCTGCGGGCTCCCGATCACGTTCCGCCGCGGATCATCCGCGACGGCCGCATCCGTGCCGAGACGGCGGCACGGGAGCTGCTGGACGACGCCGCCTACGCCCGTGCGTACGCCGAAGGCGGCGGCCTCTCCCTCGGGGAGGCCGCCGCCCTCATCTGACGCGGGCCGGGACAGCACGGCGCGGACCGTCCCGCGGGGGAGGCCCCGCGGGGAACGCGCGTCAGGTCTTGCTGCGGAACTTCGCCACCGCGAGCGGCATGGTGACCGCGGTGAGGCCGACCACCCAGCACAGGGTGATCACGGTCGGGTGCAGCACCGCGCCGTCGCCCTTGATCAGGGCCCGGGACGCGTCCGCCAGGGTCGAGAGCGGATTGACCTTGGTGAAGGCCTCCAGCCAGCCGGGCATCGAGGTCGGCCGGGTGAAGACGGACGAGCCGAACTGCAGCGGCATCAGGATCAGCATCGCCGTGCCCTGCACGGCCTGCGTCGTCTTCATCACCAGCCCGAGCAGGATGAAGATCCACATCAGACCGGCGCAGAAGAGTGCGGACAGCCCGACCGCGGCCAGGAGGGACAGCACACCGCCGGTGACCTTGAGCCCCAGCAGGAAGCCCATCGCCAGCAGGATCGTGGTGGCGATCAGCATCCGGCCGAGCTCCACCACGATCTTCGCGATCAGCACCGAGGACCGGGCGATGGGCATCGTGCGGAAGCGGTCCATCACGCCCTTGCGGAAGTCCTCGTTGACGCCCGAGCCGACCGCCGTGGCGATGTTCATGGCCATCATGCCCATCATGCCGGGCACCAGATACTGCACGTACTGGTCCTGGTGGCCCTTACCGGCGATCGCGCCGCCGAAGACGTAGACGAAGAGCAGGATGAAGATGACCGGCATCAGCAGGACGTCGAACATCGACTCCGGGTCCTGCTTGATCTGCAGGGCGTTGCGCCGCACCAGGGCCCCGATGTGCCGCAGGTTGGCGCGGATGCCGATCCGGCCCTCGTCGGCGCCCGGCTTCACCGGCGGTGCCGTCATCGTCGCGGCACTCATGCCGATACCTCCGCGTACTGCTGGTCCATGTCGTCCTCGGATGTGCCGGCCACGGAGGCCTTGTGGCCGGTGACGGCCAGGAACACCTCGTCCAGGCTGGGCAGATGGGTGTCGATGCCGGCGAGCGCGAAGCCCTGCCGGCCGAGCACCGACACCACCGCGGTCAGCTGCTCGTCGCTGATGATCGGCACGTTGACCACACCCCCGTCGTGGTCCGCCGTGGCGCCGGCGATGCCGTCCAGACCGGCCGCGGTCACCGCGGCCGCCATCCGCTCCAGCTCGCCGCGGTCCGACGGACGGATCTGGAGCGTGCGCCCGCCGACCTTGGTCTTCAGCTCGTCGACCCCGCCCTCGGCGATCACCCGGCCGCGGTCGATCACCGTCAGCTCGTGCGCCAGCTTCTCGGCCTCTTCCATGTACTGGGTGGTCAGCAGCACGGTCGCGCCCTCGCGCACCATCCGCTGGACCTCCTCCCACACCTCGTTGCGGGTGCGGGGGTCCAGGCCGGTGGTGGGCTCGTCCAGATAGAGGACCGAGGGGCGGCCGATCATCGAGGCGGCCAGGTCGAGCCGGCGGCGCATACCGCCGGAGTACTTGGCCGCCGGCCGCTTGGCCGCCTCGGTCAGCGAGAACCGCTCCAGCATCTCGTCCGCGCGCCGGCCGGCGTCCTTGCGGGAGAGGTCGAGCAGCCGCCCGATCATGTAGAGGTTCTCCCGGCCGGAGAGCTTTTCGTCGACCGAGGCGTACTGCCCGGTCAGGCCGATCGTGCGGCGCAGCGCGCGGGGCTGGCGCACCACGTCGTAGCCGGCCACCACGGCCCGGCCGGCGTCCGGCACCAGGAGGGTGGACAGGCAGCGTACGAGCGTCGTCTTGCCGGCGCCGTTGGGGCCGAGCACCCCGAGCACGGTGCCTTCCTTCACGTCCAGGTCCACTCCGTCGACGGCCTTGACCGCGCCGAAGTGCTTGACCAGACCGCGCACCTCCACGGCGTTGCCGCCCTTGGTGGATATCGTCTGTCGCGTCATGCCCCCCAAGATGCCAGCCGCCACCGACAACGCACCGACAGGCCGCCGACAGTAAGGCCGCGGGGCCGGCCGCGTGGGGCTCTCGTGGTCGCCGGACGCCCCCTCTCGTGGTTACCGCAAGGCCGGCCACGGGGCACCACGGACTTCGCCGGGGCGCGTTGACGGGGTCTCGCTCCCCGTCTGAGGCTGAGGCCACCGAGTCGCATGCGTGTGCGTTTCCGTCGTCGGCCGCACCGTGCGCATTCGTCCCCCCACGAGCGAACGATGTCTTCGGAGTACCTGTGACCACTGCACCCGTGCCGGAAGCCGTGCTGGGCATCAGTCCGTTCGGTGAACCAGATCCGCGTCTCGTCGCGGCGGTCTGCCGGGCCGGCGGGCTGGGCGTGCTCGACCTCGGGGCGGGGGACGGCCGGGCCAGGGAGGCGCTGGCGTCCCTCCGGGAATGGGTGCCGGGGCCGTTCGGGGTGCGGATCGCCGCCGGATGCGCCCTGAGGGCCGCGGACCTGGTGGCGGCCGGGGGAGTGCACACCGTGCTGCTCACCGCCGACGCACCGGTGCGGCCGGCCGAGCTGCCGGCCGGGACCCGGGTGCTCGTCGAGGTCACCACCCTGGAGGAGGCGGACGGCGCCGCCCGCGCCGGCGCCCACGGCCTGGTCGCCCGCGGACACGAGAGCGGCGGGCGGGTCGGCGACCTGAGCACCTTCGTGCTGCTCCAACAGCTCCTGGCACAGCCCGGGTCGGCGCTGCCCGTGTGGGCCTGCGGCGGCATCGGACCGCACACCGCCGCCGCCGCCGTGATCGGCGGCGCGGTGGGCGTCGTGCTGGACACCCAGCTGGCACTGCTCGACGAGTCCGCCGTGCCGGAGGAAGCGGCCGCGGCGGTGCGGACCATGGACGGCTCGGAGACGGTGGTGGCGGCCGGCCACCGGGTGCTGCGCCGCCGGGGCCCCGACGCGCCGCCGCTGCCCACGGAACCGGCCGGGGCGGCCCGCCTGCTCGGCGCCCAGGACCTGCGGGTCCAGCTGCTCCCCGTCGGGCAGGACGGCTTCCTGGCGTCCCGCTTCGCGCAGTGGTGGGGCGATGCCGGCGGGGCGGTCCGCGCGCTCACCGCCGCCGTCCTCGCCGCGGTGCGCGACGACGCCCCCGCGCACGCGCTGCGCCACGACTCCCCGATGAGCCGGGCGCTGGGCACCTCCCTGCCCCTCGCCCAGGGACCGATGACCCGGGTCAGCGACCAGGCGCCGTTCGCCGCCGCGGTCGCCGAGGGCGGCGCCCTGCCGTTCGTGGCCCTGGCGCTGGCCGGCGCGGAGCAGACGCGGACCCTGCTGGAGGAGACCCGCTCCGCGCTGGACGGCCGGCCCTGGGGCGTGGGCGTCCTCGGCTTCGCTCCCGAGCGGACCAGGACGGCCCAGCTCGACATCATCCGCGAGCTCCGGCCGTCCTGCGCCCTCATCGCCGGCGGCCGCCCCGCACAGGCGGCGTCGCTGGAGGAAGCCGGCATCGAGACGTTCCTGCACGTGCCCTCGCCCGGGCTGCTCACCCAGTTCCTGGCCGCCGGCGCCCGCAAGTTCGTCTTCGAGGGCTCCGAGTGCGGCGGCCACGTCGGACCGCGGAGCAGCTTCGCGCTGTGGGAGGCGCAGATCGCCGTCCTCACCGATTTCCTCGACGCGGCCGGCGGTGCCGAACCCGGTGCGCTGCGGGTGCTGTTCGCCGGGGGCGTCCACGACGCGCGGTCCGCGGCGATGGTCGCCGCGCTCGCCGCCGGGCTGACCGCCCGGGGCGTCGCCGTCGGTGTCCTCATGGGCACCGCGTACCTGTTCACCGAGGAGGCGGTGGACCGCGGCGCGGTCCAGCCCCTCTTCCAGCGCCAGGTCCTGGCGGCGCGGCGGACCGAACTGCTGGAGACCGCGCCCGGACACGCCACACGCTGTGTGTCCAGCCCCTTCACGGACAACTACCGGGCCCTCAAGGAGGAGTTGGCGTCCCGGGGCGTGGCCGACCGCCAGGCGTGGGAGCAGCTGGAGCGGCTCAACGTGGGCCGGCTGCGGATCGCCAGCAAGGGCGTGGAGCGGACCGGCGCGCACCTGGCCGAGGTGCCGGAGGCCCGACAGCTCGCCGAGGGCATGTTCATGGCCGGCGACGTGGCCGCGCTGCGCTCCCGCGTCACCACCGTCCCCGCGCTGCACGCCTCGGTCAGCACCGGCGCCGCCGACTTCTTCACCGAGCGCGCCGCCCTGGTGCGCGACCGGCTCGGGGCCGGCCGGCCCGCGGAGGGAGCCACGCCCCCGGCTCCGCTGGACATCGCCGTGGTCGGGATGTCGTGCATGTTCCCCGGCGCCGCGGACCTGGCGAGCTACTGGGCCCACGTGGTCGCCGGGGCCGACGCCGTCACCGAGGTACCCGCCGAACGGTGGGACCCCGAGGTCTATTACGCGCCCGAGGCGGACGAGGCCCACACGGAGTCGAAGTGGGGCGGTTTCCTGCCGGACATCCCGTTCGACCCGCTGCGCTACGGGATCCCGCCGTCCTCGCTGGGCAGCATCGAACCGGTCCAGCTGCTGGCCCTGGAAGCCGCGCGGCGGGCACTGGAGGACGCCGGGTACGCCGGCGGCGCCCCGGCCGGGGGCACGGGGCGGGACTTCGACCGCTCCCGGGCCTCCGTCGTCTTCGGCGCCGAGGCGGGCAGCGACCTGTCCAACGCGGCCACCCTGCGCACCCTGCTGCCGGCCTACCTGGGAGAACTGCCCCCGGAGCTGGCCGACCAGCTGCCCCGGCTCACCGAGGACTCCTTCCCCGGGATGCTGGCCAACGTCATCTCCGGCCGGATCGCCAACCGGCTCGACCTGCGCGGCGCCAACTACACCGTGGACGCCGCCTGCGCCTCCTCGCTGGCCGCGGTGGACGTGGCGTGCAAGGAACTGTCCGGCGGCACCAGCGACCTGGTGCTGTGCGGCGGCGCCGACCTGCACAACGGCATCAACGACTATCTGCTCTTCTCCTCGGTGCACGCCCTGTCGCCGACCGGCCGCTCCCGCACCTTCGACAGCGCCGCGGACGGCATCGCGCTCGGCGAGGGCGTCGCCTGCCTCGCGCTCAAGCGGCTGAGCGACGCGGAGCGGGACGGCGACCGGATCTACGCCGTGATCAAGGGCGTCGGCACCGCCAGCGACGGCAAGGGCCTGGGACTGACGGCGCCCCGTGCGAAGGGCCAGCGCGCCGCGCTGGAACGCGCCTACCGCCACGCCGGGATCTCACCCGCGCGGGTCGGCCTGGTGGAGGCCCACGGCACCGGGACCGTGGTCGGCGACCGGACCGAACTGGCCGCCCTGACCGAGCTGTTCACCGAGGCCGGGGCCGCCCCCGGCAGCTGTGCCCTCGGGTCGGTGAAATCGCAGATCGGGCACACCAAGTGCGCCGCGGGCCTGGCCGGTCTGATCAAGACCGCCATGGCACTGCACACCGGGGTCAAGCCGCCCACGGCGCACCTGGAGGCGCCCAACCCGGCCTGGCAGGAGGGCGGCAGCCCGTTCGCGTTCCACACCTCGGCACGGCCGTGGGCGGACCCGCCGGCCGAACGGGTCGCCGGGGTCAGCGCCTTCGGCTTCGGCGGCACCAATTTCCACGTCGTGCTGCGCGCCCACGCCGGGGGCCCGCCGCCGGCGCACGGGCTCGACGCGTGGCCGGCGGAGCTGTTCGTCTTCCGCGGCACCGACCGCGCGGACGCCCACCGCGCCATCGAGCGCCTGCTGGCGCTGGCCGCGACGAACGACGAGCACGGCCGGCCGTGGCGGCTGCGCGACCTCGCGCTGGCCGCGTCCCGCCGCAGCGACACCGGCGCCCACCCGGCGCGGTCCGCGGTCGTGGCCGGCGACCTGGACGAACTGGCCCGGCTGCTGCGGCGGGCGCTCGCGGACGAGCACGATCCGTCGGCGGGAGTCTTCACCGCCGGCGCGGACGGCCCCGCCGGTGCGCCCGGGACCGCGGGGGACGTGGCGTTCCTCTTCCCCGGCCAGGGCAGCCAACGGCCGGACATGCTCGCGGAGCTGTTCGTCACCTTCCCCGACGCCCAGCGCTACCTCCACCTCGGCCGGGAGTGGGCCGACGCCCTCTACCCGCCGACCGCCTTCGACCCGGCCGTGGCGGACGGGCAGCGGGAGCGGATCACCGACACCAGGGTCGCCCAGCCCGCGCTGGGCATCGTCGAACTGGCGACGCACCGCCTGCTGCTGCGGTCCGGGGTGCGGCCGGACATGATGGCCGGGCACAGCTACGGCGAGCTGGTCGCGCTGTGCGCCGCGGGCGCCTTCGACCCCGCGACCCTGCTGGAGCTGAGCGCGGCACGGGCGGAGGCGATCCTGTCCGCCGCCGGCAAGGACCCGGGGACAATGGCCGCCGTCTCGGCCGGCGCCACAGAGGTGTCCGCGCAGCTGCGCGCCGCCGGCCTCGCGGACCGGGTCGTCATCGCCAACCACAACGCCCCCGAGCAGACCGTCATCTCCGGGCCCACCGAGGCGGTCGGCACGGCGGTGGAGCGGCTGCGCGCGCACGGCTGCGGCGCCCGGCCGATCCCCGTGGCCTGCGCCTTCCACAGCCCCCTGGTCGCCGGCGCCGGTGAGCGGTTCGCCGGGGCGCTCGCCGCACACCCGGTGCGCGTCCCGGAGGTGCCGGTCTGGTCCAACCGCACGGCCGCCGTCCACACGGGACGGCCCGAGGACGTGCGCGCCGAACTCGCCGCCCAGATCGGCGCGCCGGTGCGCTTCGTCGAGCAGATCGAGGACATGTACCGGGCGGGCGCCCGCACCTTCGTGTCCGTCGGCCCCGGGACGGTGCTCAGCACGCTGGTCGACGCGATCCTCCACGACCGTCCGCACACCACCGTGGCCTGCGAGGCAGCCGGCACCGGGGCACTGCGCGGCTTCCTCGGCGCGCTCGCCCGGCTCGCCGTCGCCGGAGTGCGGGTGCGCACCGGCTGGATGTTCCAGGGCCGCGACGCCACCGAACCGAGCCAGGGGACCGCACCCGCCCGACCTGGCTGGACCGTCAACGGGCAACTGGTCCGCACCGCCGACGGCAGCCCGCTGCCCGGCTCGCTCCGGCCGGCCCGACGTATCCAGGAGATATCCGTGACGAAGTCAGACCACGGCGACGCAGTCGCCCAGCGGGACCGGATGGTCTCCGAATTCCTGCGCACCAGCCGGGAGATCGTCGCCGCCCAGCGCGACGTGCTGCTCACCTACTTCGGCGCCGCACCGGGCACGCCGGCACCCGCCCCGCCGCCTCCGGCCGCGCCCCTGCTCCCGGCGCCGCAGCCGGCTGAAGCGGCCCTGCCCGCGCCCGCCGCACCCGCCTCCGCCGGGCCCGCCCCGGTGCCCCCGCCGACACCGGGCGGCGCCCCGACGGCCGGCGCGCCGGCGGCGATCGGCGAGGCCGACGTGCTGCGCACCGTGCTGGACATCGTCAGCGAACGCACCGGCTACCCGGTGGACATGATCGAACCCGAACTCGACCTGGAAGCCGACCTGAGCATCGACTCGATCAAGCGGATCGAGATCGCCGGTGAACTCGCCTCGCGCCTCGGTGCCGGCGCCCAGGACGGCCCGCAACTCGACGACGCGGAGCTGGACGTGCTGTCCCGGGCCCGCACCGCCGCCGGCCTCGCGGACCTGCTGACCGCGAGGCTCCACGGCGGTGAGCGGACCCGGGACGACGACGGTCCCGCACGGCCGGGCCCCGCGCAGGCCCCCGCCGGGCATCCGGACCCCGAACCGGTGGCCGCCGAGGCGCCCACCCGGATGGTGCTGCGGCGCACCGCCCTCGCCGAACCGGCCGACAGCGCGAGCACGCTGAGCGGAAAGCGGATCGCGCTGATCGGCGGCCACGGCCCGGTGTCCGAGAGCCTGTCCGCCCGACTCGTCACCCACGGCGCACAGCCGGCCGTGTTCGGCCCGGGGCATCTGCTCACCGAGCAGGACGGCCGGTGGGACGGCGTGTTCCACCTGGAGGCGCTGACCGGCGGCGAGGACGCGGTCCTGCCGGAGGGCTTCCCGGTCTTCCAGGCCGCCCTGCGCCACGGCCCGCGGTGGCTGATCGCGGCCGCCGGTGCGAGCGGTTCGTCCGACGGGCGGGCGGACGGGCTGCGCGGCATGTTCCGGACCATCGCCCGGGAGTACCCGGACACCGTCGCCAGGGTCGTCGAGACCGACCCGGACGCCTCGGCGGAACGCACCGCGACCGCGCTGGCCGGCGAACTGCTCGCGCCCGGGCACGCCCCGGTCGTGTCCCTGTCGTCCGGCGGGCGCCACGGCCTCGAACCGGTCGAGGCCGGCCTCGGTGCGCTGGCCGCCAGGGGCGCCGGTCCGGCCGGTGACGGCGTGGCCGAGGCCGAGGCGCTCGGACTGGACCGCGACGCGGTGGTGTTGCTGGTGGGCGGGGCGCGGGGCATCACCGCGCGGTTCGCCGCGACGCTGGCGGCGGCGAGCCGCTGCCGGATCGAGCTGATCGGCCGGACCGCCGCGCCCACCGGCCCGGAGGACGAGGAGACCCACGGCGCGCCGGACCGCGCGGCCCTGACCGCCGCCCTCGCGGCGCGCGGCGACCGCTCCCCGGCACAGATCGAGCAGACCGTCACCCGCCTCCTGGCGCAGCGGGAGGTCCGCGCCACGATCGAGGAGCTGCGCGGGCTCGGCAGCCCGGTGCGCTACCACTCCGTGGACATGCGCGACGCCGAAGCGGTGCACCGGACGGTCAAGGAGATCCACGCGGAGCACGACCGGCTGGACGGCATCGTCTACGCCGCCGGGGTGATCGAGGACCGGATGCTGGCCGAGAAGGACATCACCTCCTTCCGGCGGGTGTTCCACACCAAGGTCGACGGCGCCCGCACCCTGCTGGCGGCGGTCGAGGACCTGCCCGACGGGCCCGGATTCACCGTGCTCTTCGGCAGCGTCTCGGCCGCCCTGGGCAACCGCGGCCAGGTGGACTACGCGGCGGCGAACGACGCGCTGGAGAGCCTGGCCGGCCGGTGGGCCGCCCGCGCCGGCCGCCGGGCACTGACCGTCCACTGGGGGCCGTGGGCGCCCACCGGGCAGCACCACGGCATGGTCACCCCTCAGCTCGCGCGGGAGTACGCCCGCCGGGGCATCGGGCTGATCGACCCCGAGGAGGGCACCCGCTGTCTGCTGCGGGAACTCGCCTGGGGCCAGGAGTCGGCCGAGGCCGTGCTCTACACCGCGTCGGGCTGGTGAGATGACGACCTCCGCGCCGGGCCCGGGCCCCCGGGTCGCCATCGTCGGCATGGCCGTCCTGCTGCCGGGGGCCGCAGACCTCCAGGCGTACTGGCACAACCTCGCGGCCGGCGTCGACGCGATCACCGACGTCCCCGCCGGACGCTGGGACGCCGACTTCTACGATCCGCGGGCGGTGGGCCGCTCGGACCGGGTCTACTGCCGGCGGGGCGGTTTCGTCGACGACCTCGCCGACGTCGAGGTGACACGGTTCGGCATCATGCCCCACTCGGTGGCGGGCACCGAGCCGGACCAGCTCCTCGCGCTGAAGGTGGCCGCCGACGCCCTCGCGGACGCCGGCGGCGAGCACCGGCTGCCCGACCGCGACCGGATCGGCGTGGTCCTGGGCCGCGGCGGATATCTGACGCCCGGACTCTCCCGCGGCTCCCAGCGGGTCCGGACGGCCAATCAACTCGTCCGCACGCTCGGCGAGTTGCTGCCCGGCCTCGGTGCCGGGCGGCTGGAGCAGGTGCGGCAGGCGTTCACCGAGCAGCTCGGGCCGGACGAACCCGAGCAGGCGATCGGCCTGGTGCCCAACCTCACCGCCTCGCGGGTGGCCAACCGGCTCGACCTGCGCGGCCCCGCGTACACGGTCGACGCCGCCTGCGCGTCCTCGCTGGTCGCGGTCGACCAGGCGGTGGGCGAACTGGCGGGCGGGCGCTGCGACGTGGTGCTCGCCGGTGGGGTGCACCACTGCCACGACATCACCCTGTGGAGCGTGTTCTCCCAGCTGCGCGCGCTGTCCGTGAGCCAGCGGATCCGCCCCTTCGACCACGGCGCGGACGGACTGCTGATCGGGGAGGGCACCGGCGTCGTGGTCCTCAAGCGGCTCGCCGACGCGGAGCGCGACGGCGACCGGATCTACGCCGTCATCCGGGGCGTCGGGGTGGCGAGCGACGGCCGCAGCGGCAGCCTCGTCAACCCGGACCCCGCGGGCCAGGTACGGGCGGTGCGGCAGGCGTGGCGCAGGGCCGGTCTCGACCCCGCCGCGCCCGGATCCCTCGGGCTGCTGGAGGCCCACGGGACCGCCACCCCCTCGGGGGACGCCGCCGAACTCGCCACCCTGGCCGAGGTGTTCGGACCGGCGGCCGGCGGTGACCGGGCGGTGCTCGGGTCGGTGAAGTCGATGATCGGCCACACCATGCCGGCCGCCGGTGTGGCCGGGCTGGTGAAGGCGGCGCTCGCGGTCCACCACGGGGTGCTGCCGCCGACGCTGCACTGCGAGGATCCGCACCCCGCGCTCGACGCCACCCGGTTCCGCCCGATCGCCTCGGCGGAGCCCTGGGAGACGGCCGCCGGAGCGGGCCCGCGGCGGGCCGCCGTGAACGCCTTCGGCTTCGGCGGCATCAACGCGCACGTGGTGCTCGAAGCGGCACCCGGCGCCGTGGCCGGCCGGCACCCGCGGCCCACGGCCACCGTGCGGGAGCGGGAACGGGTGCTGCGGCTCAGCGCCGACAGCCCCGAGCAGCTCGCCACGCTGCTGGACGCCGGGGACCCGGCCGTGCTGGCGGCCGGCCTCGACGACCGCTCCGGCGGCCGCGGCCGCAGCCGGCTCGGCATCGTCGACCCCACCGCCAAACGCCTCGCACTGGCCCGGCGGGCGGTGGCCAAGGGCCGCTCCTGGCGCGGCCGCGGCGAGGTGTGGTTCACCCCCGAGCCCCTGCTCGGCGCGGACGGCGGCGGCCGGGTGGCCTTCGTCTTCCCGGGTCTCGAAGCGGAGTTCCAGCCCCCGGTCGACGAGGTCGCCGCGCACTTCGCCCTGACCGGCCTGCTCCCCGGGGACCGCGCCGGGCGCCCGGCACAGGTCGCGGACGTCGGACGGCACGGTGCCGAGGTGGTGGCCGCCGGGCGGGTGCTGGACGCCGCCCTGCGCCGCATGGGCATCGCGCCGGACGCGGTCGCCGGCCACAGCGTGGGGGAGTGGACCGCGATGATCGCCGGAGGGCTGTTCGCCGGCCCCGCGGTGGACGAGTTCGTGGCGTCCTTCGACCCGGACGAACTGCGGGTGCCCGACCTGGCCTTCGCGGTCCTGGGCACCTCGGCCGACACCGTCACGGCCGCCCTGGCGGACCACCCCGAGCTCGTGCTGTCCCACGACAACGCGCCGGACCAGGCGATGGTGTGCGGTCCGCCCGGCCCGGTCGACGACCTCGTGCGCCGGTTTCGCGCGCGCCAGGTCCTCGGCCGCGTCCTGCCGTTCCGGTCCGGCTTCCACACCCCCATGCTGGCCCCCTATCTCGAACCGATCCGCCGGGCCGCCGCCGGGTTCGCGCTGCATCCGCCCACCGTGCCCGTGTGGTCGGCGACCACCGCGTCGGTGTATCCGTCCACCGAGGCGGAGGTACGCGCGCTGTTCCTGCGGCATCTGCTGGAGCCGGTGCGCTTCCGCCCGCTGATCGAGGCGATGTACGCGGCCGGCTTCCGGGTCTTCGTGCAGGCCGGGGCGGGCCAGGCCGGCGCGCTGATCGGCAACACGCTGCACGGCCGGCCGCATCTGACGGTGGCCGCCGGCTCCCCGCACCGCGGCGGAGTGGCACAGCTGCACCACGTCGCCACGGCGCTGTGGGTGGACGGCGGGGACGCGGCCGCCGTTCCGCCCGCGGCCGGCCGCGCCGCACCGGCCACGCCCCCGCCGGTCCGGCTGGACCTCGGCGGACCGCTGGTCTCCCTCGACCGGCGGACGCTCGGCGACCTGCGCCCCGCGCTCGCCGGCGCCCGGGCGGCCGGCGCCGCACCGGCCCCGCTGGAGCACCTGGCCGCCCGCTTCCCGCTGGCGGGCGAGCTGGGCGCACTGCTCAAGGACACCGCGGACACCGCGGCGGAGGTGCTCTCGGCCGCCGGCCCGGCGCACCCGCGCTCCCCGGAAGTACCGGCACTCCCGGAAGTACCACCACCCCCGGCAGCACCGCCGGCCCAGGAAGCCCCGCCGGCCCCGTCCGGAGGCGAACACCGCGCCGTGCTGCGGGTGTCCACGGCGGCCATGCCCTACCTCCTCGACCACTGCCTCTTCGCCCAGCGCCCCGACTGGCCCGACGAGTCGGACCGCTGGCCGGTGGTCCCGGCCACCACGGTGATCCACCACATGCAGGAGTTCGCCGAGCGGACGCAGCCCGGCACCCGGGCCGTGGGCGTGCACGGCGTGCACCTGAAGCGGTGGACGACGGCCAGCCCGCCGGTCGACGTCCCGGTGACGGTGACGGCGCGCGGGCCCGGGCGGGTCGGCGTGGATTTCGGGCAGTTCGCCGCCGCCGAGGTGGAACTGGCGGCGGAGCACCCCGACGATCCGCCGCGCCCGTGGGCGTGGGACCCCCGGGACGAGCGGCCCGCGCAGCTCACGGCCCGGGAACTGTACGACGCGCGCTGGATGTTCCACGGCCCGCGGTTCCAGGGCGTCACCGAGCTGACCGCGATCGGGGACGCGCACGTCCGCGGGGTGCTCACCACCCCGGCCGCCCCCGGCGCCCTGCTGGACAACGTAGGACAGCTCCTCGGCTACTGGATCATCACCACCCTGACCGAGCGGACCGTGGTGTTCCCGGTGCGGATGAGGGAGATGCGCTTCTTCGGCCCGCACCCCGCACCGGGCGCCCGGGTGGAGTGCCTCATCAAGATCACCTCCGTCACCGGCTCCGCGGTGGAGGCCGACATGCAACTCGTCGCCGGCGGCCGGGTCTGGGCGCGGATCGACGGCTGGCAGGACCGCCGCTTCGACAACCGCCTGGAGACCAGGGTCCAGGAACGGTTCCCCGAACGGCACACGCTCTCCCGCGAGGAGCGGGGCGGCTGGTGGCTGGTGCACGACCGGTGGCCGGACCTCGCCTCGCGCGACCTCGTCATGCGCAACCATCTGAGCGCCGCCGAACGCGCCGACCACGAGCGGTGTCCGCCCCGCGGCCGCCGCCAGTGGCTGCTGGGCCGCATCGCGGTCAAGGACGCGGTCCGCCGGTGGCTGTGGGAACACGGCGAGGGCCCGGTCTTCCCCGCCGAGATCCGGGTGCGCAACGACGCCGGCGGACGGCCGCGGGTCGAGGGTCTGCACGGCCGGGTCCTTCCCCGGCTGGACGTCTCGCTGGCGCACTGCGCGGAGACCGGCGTGGCCCTCGTGCGGCCGGCGGGTCCGCACGCGGACGGCGGGGTCGGCATCGACGTCGAGGAGATCGCCGAGCGGCCCGCGCAGACGCTCACGGTGGCGCTCGGCCGGGACGAGCGTGACCTCCTGGCGGCGCGGTGCGCCGGAACGCCGGAGCCGCAAGCCGTGTGGTTCACCCGTTTCTGGGCGGCGAAGGAGGCCGCGTCGAAGGCGGAGGGCACCGGATTGCGGGGGCGGCCGCGGGACTTCCGGGTGGTCGCCGCACAGCCGGACGAGCTGGTGGTGGATTCCGGGAGCCGCGTGCACCGGGTGCGCTGCCGCCGGATCAGCAACCTGGCCGACCTGCCGAGCAGGGACTACGTCGTCGCCTGGACGACGGGCACGGCCGACGAGGGAAAGAGGAAGCGTTGAACAGCAGTCAGGCGCAGGATCCGGTCCGTGCCGGTGGGCCCGACGAGCCCGATGAGACAGCCGTGTTCGGCGAGATCGCCGGGATGCTCCGCGCCGTGCTCGAGGAGTACGCGGAGCAGGACGTCGAGATCACCATGGACACCACGTTCCATGACGACCTGGACCTGGAGAGCATCGACCTGGTCACCCTCGGCGGCCGGCTGGCGGCCAGTTACGGCGAGCGGGTCAACTTCGCCGAGTTCCTGGCCGGACTCGAACTCGAAGAGATCATCCACCTCACGGTCGGTCAGCTCGTCACGTTCGTGGCGGGCTGCCTGCGGGAAACCCGGGAGCGCTGAGCCGTGGCCATGATCCACGCCAACGGCGTCGCGCTGCATGTGGAGCGGATGCCCGCCCGGAACACCACCGGCACCGCGCCGCCGCCCACCGTGGTGTTCGTCCACGGCATGCTCGTGGACAGCCTCGTCAGCTACTACTTCACCCTGGCGCCGGTGTTCGCCGCCGCGGGGATCGACGTGATCATGTACGACCTGCGGGGACACGGCCGCAGCGAGCGGCGGGCCGACGGCTACACGCTGGAGGACTTCGTCGGGGACCTCGACGCGCTGCTCGACCGGCTGGAGGTGGCCGGCCCGGTCCACCTCGTCGGCAACTCCTACGGCGGCACCATCGCGTTCAGCTACGCGGCGCGGCGCCCGGAGCGGGTGGCCAGCGTCTCGCTGATCGAGTCGGAGCCGGCGACCGACGCCTGGTCCCGCAAGATGGCCGTCAACCTCGCGCGCGCCGCCGTGGAGTTCGCCCGCACGGACCTGCACGAGCGGCTGACCGCCGAACACGGCCCGCACGCGACCCGGCGGGTGCGGTCGGCCTCGCGGCTGCTGCACTCCAGCACCATGGCCCGGGACGTCCCGGCCAGCCGGGTGCTGGACGAGGAGGAGATCCGGGCGGTGCGCTGCCCGGTCCTGGCCCTCTACGGCAGCGAGTCGGAACTCGCGGCCCAGGAACCGTGGCTGAAGTCGCTGCTCGCCCACTGCCGGACCGTCGTGGTGCCCGACCAGGAGCACTGGGTCCTGATGGGCGCCACCCGGCAGGTGAGCGAGCTGGTCTCGGAGTGGGTGCGCACGCACGACGCGAGGGCGGAGGCCGGCAGCCCGTGAGCAGGTTCCTCTTCGTGGTGCCGCCGCTGGTGGGCCACATCAACCCCACCCTCGGGGTCGCGGCGCAGCTGGTCCGCCGCGGTCACCGGGTGGCCTGGGCGGGTCTGCCGGACGTCGTGGCACCCCTCGCGGGGGAGCGGGCCGCGGTGTTCCCCTGTGCCGCGCCGCCGCTCGACGACCCGGCCCTGCTCCGGCCGCCCTCCCTGCGGGGCCCGGCGGCGCTGAAATTCCTCTGGGAGCGGTTTCTCGGGCCGCTGGCCACGGCCATGGCACCCGGCATCCGCGAGGCGGTCGGCGCGTTCCGTCCGGACGTCCTGGTCGCCGACCAGCAGGCCGTCGCCGGCGGGCTGGTGGCCGAACGGCTCGGCGTGCCCTGGGCCACCTCCGCGACCACCTCGGCCGGGTTCACCGCGTTCGAGGGCATCCCGAAGGTGGAGGCCTGGGTCACCGGGCTGATCCAGGAACTGCGGCAGCGGATCGGCGACCCGGCGGGTGACCAGGACCCGCGGCTGTCACCCCGTCTCGTGCTGGCGTTCAGCACCGAAGCGCTGGTGGGGCCCGCCGGCTCCTTCGGCGACCAGGTGCGCTTCGTCGGCCCGTCGCTCGCCCCCCGTCCCTCGCCGGGCGACTTCCCCTGGGAGTGGCCCGACCCCGGGCGCGCCACCGTCCTGATCACCCTCGGCACGGCCAACACCGAGGTGGGGCCGCGCTTCCTCGCCGAGTGCGCCGAGGCGGTGCGGGCCCGGACCGACCGCCTCCAGGCCGTGGTCGTCGACCCCTCGGGGACGCTGCACGCCCCTCACGAGCGGATACTCGTCCGGCGGCGCGTGCCCCAACTGGCGGTCCTGGAACGGTGCGACGCGGTCCTGTGCCACGCCGGGCACAACACCGTCTGCGAGGCGCTGTGGCACGGACTGCCGCTGGTGGTCGCACCGATCCGGGACGACCAGCCCACCGTCGCCGCCCAGGTCGCCGAGGCCGGCGCGGGGCTGCGGGTGCGGTTCAACCGGGCGACGGCCGAGCACCTCGGTGCGGCACTCGACGCCGTGCTGCACGAGCCCGGCTACCGGGCCGCCGCCGAGCGGGTGCGCGCCTCCTTCCGGGCCGCCGGAGGCGCGGACGCCGCGGCGGCACACCTCGAACGACTCGCGGCCGGCGCCGCCGCGGAGAGGACCCGGCCGTGAACCGGACCGCACGGGTCGCCGCGCTGCGCCCCCGCTACCAGGACGACCTCGCCCGCGGCGTGGCCCGGTTCTTCCGGCCGCGGCGCCCCGACTGCCCCTGGTGCGGCTCGGGACGGCTGGAGGTCCGGCTGCGGACCACCGATCTGCTCCAGCACAAGCCCGGCCGGTTCGTCCTGGAGCGCTGCCGGGACTGCCGTCACACCTTTCAGAACCCGCAACTCGCCCCGGAGGGGCTGGAGTTCTACTACCGCGACTTCTACGACGGGCTGGGGGAGGAGAACCTCGCCGCGCTCTTCGGGGCGCACGAGCGGGCCTACCGGCTCAGGGCGGGCGCCGTGACTCCGCACGCCGACCCGGGGACCTGGCTCGACGTGGGCACCGGGCACGGGCACTTCTGCCACGCGGCACGGGCCCTCCTGCCCCGCACGGTCTTCGACGGGCTGGACCTCGGCGCGGGCGTCGAATCGGCCCGGGAACGGGGCTGGATACGGCACGGCTACCGCGGCGGCTTCGTGGCGCTGGCCGGGGAACTCGCCGGGCGGTACGACGTGGTGAGCATGTTCCACTACCTGGAGCACAGCGCGGATCCCGGGCGCGAGCTGGCCGCGGCGCACCGGGCGCTGCGGCCCGGCGGGCACCTGCTGATCGAGGTACCGGACCCGCGGTGCCGCCTCGGCCGGCTCCTCGGCCGCTGGTGGCTGCCCTGGCTCCAACCGCAGCACCTGCACCTCATCCCCGCGGCGAACCTGCGCCGGCGGCTGACCGAACTCGGCTTCACGGTCGTCGCGCAGGAGCACGCGGAGCCGCACGACCCCGTGGACCTGCTCACCGCCGGCTGGCTGGCCGTGAACCGCCTGGCCCCCCGGCGGGACGAACCGTGGCACCCCGCGCCGCCCGGCAGGGCCAGCCGGGTGCTGCGCGGCGCCGTGCTCACCGCCGGCCTCCCGGTCCTGACGGCCGGCTGGCTGCTCGACCGGCTCCTGGCGCCCGTGGCCCCCCGGCTCGGCCTGTCCAACGCCTACCGGCTGCTGGTCCGCCGGGACGACGCCTGAGCGCCGGGGCCGGCCAGCGCGGCGGCCAGATGATGGCGCCCGGCGATGCCCAGCTTGCGGTAGGCGCCGGTCAGATGGGTCTCGACGGTCCGCAGGGACACCACGAGCAGCTCGGCGATCTGCTTGTTGCTGTGCCCCTGCACGGCCAGCGTGCTGACGCGCTCCTCGCCGGGGGTCAGCAGGCTCCCGCCGGGTCTGGCCGCCCGCCCGCCGGCCTCGTGCAGCGGATCCCGCAGACGGCCGGCCAGCGCGGTGGCACCACACGCGGTGGCCAGCTCCAGCCCGCGCTGGAGGGCGTCGCGGGCGCCACTCCTCTCGTCCCTGCGCAGCAGCGCGACGCCGAGGTCGCCGAGCGTGCGGGCCAGGTCGAGGCGGGCCGGGGTGGCGGTGAGCACGTGCACCGCCTCGCCGAGCAGCTCCGGCCCGCGGGCGCCCTGCGCCGCCAGGCCGGCCGCGCGCAGCGCCACGCCGAGGGCGCGCGGGATGCGGCTCTGCCGGGCGAGGTCGAGTTCCTGCTCGATGAGGGCGTGCGCCGCCGGGCGCTCCCCCAGCGCCAGGTGCGCGGCGGCGGCCCGGGAGCGCCAGGGGCAGATCGCCGGGTTGACCGTCCCCGCCGCGTCGAGGTGGTGACCGCACTCCCGCAGCAGGGCCAGCGCGGTCCGCGGCTCGCCCTGGGACATCCGCAGCGCGGACAGGCTCAGCAGGAACAACGGCCGCTCCCAGCCCGCCTCCTGGGGTTCCTCGGGGGAGCGGGTGAGCACCACCTGTTCGGCCGCGTCGAGCTGCCCCTGTTCGAGCAGCGCGTTGATCCGGATGATGTCCAGGGTGGTCGCGTACGGCCGGGTGCCGGCGGCGGGCCGCCGGCCGGCGGCCGCCTGGGCCGTGCCGAGGGCCTCGGTGACATTGCCGCCCTGCCACGCCAGCGCGGCCTGCAGGACCGACAGCGAGGAGTCGAGCAGCTCCAGACCCTTGTTCTCGGCCCCCTGGGTCAGCTGCCCGATGAACCGGTCCACCCGGTCCAGTTCGTCGAGGTAGAAGAGGGTCTGCGCGACGAAGTAGTGCAGCGGGAACAGATCGTGGGAGAAGACCGGGAGGTTGACGCAGGCCCGGTCGACGAGTTCGGTCACGTACGGCGCCGGGACCGCCGCCTTGAGCGAGTGGAAGGCGTGCAGGGCGAGCAGCTGCCGTTCCCCCGGCGTGCGGCCGACCAGGCCCTCGACGGACACCGGCGCCGAGGGCTCCGGCGACCGGTCGGCGGACCGCTCGTACTCCCGCCAGGAACGCAGCGCCCGCATGCGCAGCACGAGTTCACGGTCGGCGCCGCCGCCGTGCTCCGTCTCCCCGCACAGCTCCGCGATCAGGCGGTCCACGCCGGACAGCGCCCCGCGCGGCCGCCGGGAGAACTGCAGGCAGTAGGTCAGCACGCCCAGGGCGTCGCGCCGGGCGTTCTTCTCGGTCAGCACCTCCAGCGCGCCGGTGACGTACGACAGCGCCAGGTCGGCGTCGTAGTGACCGGCCGCGACGCCGAGTTGGAGCAGCAGCGGGCCGCGTTCGGCCGCCCCCGGCTGCCGGCCCAGCGCGGACCGCAGATAGGTGACCGCCACGTCCGGCGCGCCGCGGTGCAGCGCCTCGTCGGCCGCCCTGCGCAGCACCGGCACCGCCCAGGACCCCTCCACCGGGCCGGCCGCCAGCAGATGGGCCGCCACTTCCTCGTCGGGCCGGCCGGCGAGGTGCGACACCTGCGCCGCCCTGGCGTGCCCCTGGCCGCGCTCCTCGGGCGACATCGTCGCCAGCACGGTGTCCCGCACGACCTGATGGAGGAAACAGGGCTCGCCACCGGACCGCAGGAGACCGAGCGACCACAGGTCGTCGGCCGCCGCGCGGACCACGGCCTCGCCGCTCCCGCAGTACGCGGCGAGCAGCTCGGCCGGTTTGCGGTCACCCAGGACCGCCAGGGCGTGCGTCAACTCCACGACCTCACGCGACCCCTGGGAGAGCCGGCGTCTGATCTCCTGGTCGAGGGTGGACAGCGTCACGGTGCGCAGGCGGTCGCGGTACTCCGCGGTCGGCCGCACGCCGGCCAGCTCCGCGTGGTGCAGCAGCCCCCACAGGAACAGCGGGTGGCCGCCGGTCGCGGCATGGCAGGCGGCGGCGAAGGCCGCGTCGGGCTCCTGCGCCTGCCACACGTGCCGCGCCAGATGCCGCACGCCGGGCACGTCGAGGGGCTCCAGGGCGAGCCGGTGGCAGTGGTCGGGCCGTACGAGCTCGGCGAACAGCGGGTCGGGCTTGCGGAATTCGCCGGTGCGGTTGACCACCGCCACCAGGAGGGGGCGGGTGTCGGCGCGCGTGACGAGACGGGCCAGCCAGCGCAGCGACGGGGTGTCGATCCACTGGAGGTTGTCGATCGCCAGCAGCAGCGGCCGCCGGGCCGACAGGTGCAGGGCGAGCGCGTCGAGTCCGTCCAATGCCGTGGCGCCCGGGTGGGGCCCGGCCGCCGGGGGCTCCGTGCGCGCGCCGTCCTCCAGCACCCGCCGCGCCGCCGCCTCCGTCCCCTCCGGCAGCGCCGCCCGGTCGGCCTCGGTGAGCGCCTCCATGACGGGCCGGAACAGCTGGCGCACCGCGCCGAACGCGAACTCCCGCTCCAGCGGACGGCACCGTGCCCACAGCACCCGGAACCGCCGGTCGCGACGGCACCAGCCGTTCAGCAGGGCGGACTTGCCGATGCCGGCGGGGCCCTCGATCTGCACCACACGGGACCGACCGGCCCTCACCTGCGCGGCGAGGGCCTCCAGTTCCGCCAGTTCAAAAGCGCGGCCGACCAGTGGTCGTTCCTCCCCGCGCTCGGTGTGCCGCGGTCCGCAACTCACGCGCTGTTCCCCCTAGCCTCGTCGTCGGTCGGTCCCGTGCCGGGCCGGAGCTAACCGGCGGGGACGGGGACGAGAGGCGAGGAGAACGTGCGGCATGGCGCCCAGTCTTGCGCCCCGTGGCGCCCGAGTCCTCCCACCTGGGAGGGCACCCTCCCTATGCCAGGAGCAGTACACGGGCGCGCGTTCCTACGACTTCCGGCGGATGCCCGCCGGCCGGTTCCCGTGGTGCGGTGAGGGGTCCGGCAGCGGCGGCCGCCACGGCAGGCGCGGCACGACGGCACACCGCCCGGGTCGCCCGGGGCGGTGTGCCGACGACCTGTCCAGTGGCCCGTCTAGTGGAAGGTGTGCTCCTCCGCCGGGAAGGTGCCGCCGACGACCTCCTCCGCGAAAGCCTTGGCCGCCCCGCCGAGCAACTCCCGCATCTGGAGGTACTGCTTGACGAACTTCGGCAGCCGCCCGGCCGTCATCCCGGCCATGTCGGTCCACACCAGCACCTGCGCGTCGCACTCCGCCCCCGCGCCGATGCCGACGGTCGGCACGGCCAGCGAGCGGGTGACCTCGGCGGCCAGCTCGGCGGGTACGGCCTCCAGCACCACCGCGAACGCACCGGCGTCCTGCACCGCCTTCGCGTCCCGCAGCAGCTGCTGGGCCGCCTCCTCGCCACGCCCCTGGACGGGGTACCCGCCGTAGGCGTTGACCGACTGCGGGGTCAGGCCGACGTGCGCCATCACCGGGATGCCGGACGACACCAGCAGCTCGACCTGGTCGGCGGAGCGCTCGCCGCCCTCCAGCTTGACGGCGCCCACACCGGCTTCCTTCACCAGCCGGGTGGCGCTGCGCAGCGCCTGCACCGGCCCTTCCTGGTAGCTGCCGAACGGCAGGTCGCCGACGACGAGGGAGCGGCCGGTGCCCCGGACGACCGCCGCGGACAGCATGACGATCTCGTCCAGGGTGACCGGCACGGTCGATTCGTAGCCGAGGTGGCAGTTGCCCATCGAGTCCCCGACGAGCAGCACGGGGATGCCGGCCTCGTCGAAGACGGAGGCGGTCATCGCGTCGTAGGCGGTGAGCATCGGCCATTTCTCACCGCGCTCCTTGGCGGCGGCGATGTCCCGGACGGTGATGCGGCGCGAGCCGGAACCGCCGTACAAAGACTTGGCGACCGGCTTCCGGGCAGGCGAAGGCTGCGTCATGGTGACGTCTCCTGTTCCTCATCTCGAGGCACCCTGACGGTGTCCCCGGACTCCCGTCCATGCTGGCACGGCTCCCCCGCAAAGGAAAAGGGGAGCGGCCCGGCCCCGTGCGCTCACCCGGGTGGCCGTACCCGCCCGCGATTCCTTCCGATACGGAACGGGGCCGTATCGGTGACTGCATAGAGTGACCGGATGGTCACCTCACCCCCCGCCCCGGGCACACCCCCCGACCGCCGGATCCCGGACCGTATCCACCGCCGCCGCTGGGCGATCCTGTCCCTCCTCATGCTCAGCCTGCTGATCGTGGTGCTGGACAACTCGATCCTCAACGTCGCCATGAAGACGATCGCCACCCCCGCGCCGGTCGGGCTGGGCGCCACCCAGAGTGAGCTGGAGTGGGCGATCAACTCCTACACCCTGGTCTTCGCCGGGCTGCTGTTCACCGCGGGGCTGCTGGGCGACCGGCTGGGCCGCAAGAAGATGCTGCTCTTCGGGCTGGCCGTGTTCGGTGCCGGGTCGGTGCTCGCCGGGGTGTCCGGCTCGCCCGCGGAGCTGATCACCTTCCGTGCGCTGATGGGGGTGGGCGGCGCCTTCGTGATGCCCTCCAACCTCGCCATCCTGATGAACGTCTTCGAGCGGGAGGAGCAGCCGAAGGCGATCGGCATCTGGGCCGGCGGGGTGGGCGTGGCCATCGCGGTCGGCCCGATCGCCGGGGGGCTGCTGCTCGACCACTTCTGGTGGGGCTCGGTCTTCATGATCAACGCGCCGATCGTGGTGCTCTCGCTCGTCGCGATGGTGATCCTGGTGCCCGACTCCCGCGACCCCCGACCCGGCCGGCTGGACCCGGCCGGGGTGCTGCTGTCCGTCATCGGGCTGGTGCTGCTGGTCTACGGGATCATCAAGGGCGGCCAGCTCGCCGACTTCACCGAGGCCCGGGTGGTCGGCCCGATCGCCGGCGGGGTGCTGGTGCTGGCCGTCTTCGTGGTGCACCAGAAGCGCAGCGACCATCCGTCGATCGACATGGGCTACTTCCGTATCCCCGCCTTCTCCGCCGCGATCACCGCCATCGCGCTGGTCTTCTTCGCGCTCACCGGCGTGACCTTCTTCATCGTCTTCTACGTCCAGAGCGTGCGCGGCTACTCCCCGCTGGAGGCCGGGCTGCTGATCCTGCCGCTGGCCGCGGCCCAGCTGATCTTCGCGCCACGGGCCCGGCTCGCGGTGGACCACTACGGGGCCCGGGCGGTGTGCACCTTCAGCATGTTCGTGGTGGCGACCACCATGGTGGGCCTGCTGCTGCTGGACACCGCCACCCCGCTGTGGCTCATGGAGGCGCTGTTCTTCATCCAGGGCTCCGCCATGGCGCACATCATGCCGCCGGCCACCGTCGCGGTCATGCAGTCGCTGCCGCGCGAGAAGGCCGGCTCCGGCTCGGCGCTCAACAACGTCTTCCGGCAGGTCGGCGGCACCCTCGGTGTCGCGGTCCTCGGCTCGCTGCTGTCCACCAGCTACCGCGACCGCATCCAGGGCACGCTCGACGCGCTGCCCGGACTGCCGGCCGCCGCCCGGCACGCGGCCGGCGAGTCCATCGAGGCGACCCTCTCCCTCGCGGCCCGGCTGGGCCCGGCCGGGCGGCCGCTGACCACCGCCGCCGACGACGCCTTCGTCCACGCCATGCACATCACCGCGCTCGGTTCGGCGGTCGTGGCCATGATCGGCACGGTGGTGGCCGCGGCCTTCCTGCCAGGCAAAATGGTTCCGGCGCCGCAGCCGGCGGAGCCGCAGGAAGAGCGGAAGGCGGGCGTGCGGCGATGAACCGGGCGGCGGGGGTATCCGAGGTCGCGGCGGACGGGGGGCGGCCGGCGGCGGTGGTCCCCGGGCGCCGCGGCCGGCCGCGCAGCGCGGCGGCCGACTCCGCCATCATCGAGGCCGTGCTCAGCCTGATCGAGGACGGCGTCTCCATAGCTGAGCTGTCCATGGAACGCATCGCGCGCGAGGCGGGGGTGGGCAAGGCCACCGTCTACCGCCGCTGGCCCGGCAAGAACGCCCTGATGCTCGACGTCATGCGCTCGCTGGACGTCCCGAGCCCGCCGGCCGCCGGCCTCTCGGTCCGCGACGACCTGGTCTCGCTGCTGGAGTTCCTGCGCCACCGCGGACTCGCCAAGCGGGGCTCGGCCCTGCTGCGCACCGTCGTCAGCCATGTCCGGGCCCAGCCCGAGCTGTGGGCGGAGTACCACGCCACGGTCATCCGGGCCCGTCACGAGGCGCTGCTGGGGGTGCTGCGGCGCGGGGTGGCGAACGGCGAGATCCGCGCGGACCACGACCTGGACACCCTCGCCGACCTCTTCGTGGGCCCGATGCTGGCCCGCGCCCTCCTCCACGAGCGCACGGACCTGCCCGAGGGACTCCCGGCGGACCTCGTCGACCTCGTCCTGGAGGGCGTCCGGCCCGGCGTGCGGCCCGCGGCGGCGACGGCGGCGGGCTGAACTCGACGGCGTCCCGGCAGGGTTGGGCCGCCGGGATCCCGCCCGCCGGACCGCGGCCCCCGGTGGCGGCCGGTTGCCCACCCCCGCGTACCGTATGACCGGAGCATGCCTGTTCTGTCACAGCCCTTGTCACACGTCCCGAGGCCGGAACCCCACCCCGGCAGCGCGCCGTCCTCACTTCTAAGAAAGCACATTACGGGCCATCGCCTAGGGTCGTAGATCACAGGTGAGGCGCACCGAGCACGGCAGTGAGGGCAGCTACATGGCGCAGGCATACATGACGGAACCGGGGCAGGGGCACACCCCCGGGCAGGCCGGTTCCCGGGCCGAACGCCTGCGGAACTGGTGGCGTCCCGAGGGCACCTGGCGGCGCGGCATCGTGCTCGCGGTGCTCGCCGTCCTGCTCGGTCTGCTGATGATCCTGCACGCCCGCATCCCCAACACCGTGGGAAACCTGGGCAGTCTGCTGGAGACCTTCCTGCCGTGGGTGGGGCTGGGGATCCCGGTGCTGCTCCTCGCCGCGGTGCTGCGCCGCTCGGCCACCGCGCTGGTCGCCCTGCTGCTGCCGGTCTTCGTGTGGGTCCACCTCTTCGGCGGCCAGGTCACCGACAAGGCCGGTGAGGGCGGCAACCTCACCGTCGTCACCCACAACGTCAGCGCCGACAACCCCGACCCGGCGGGCACGGCCCAGGACCTGGTGAAGTCCGGCGCCGATGTGGTGGCCCTGGAGGAGCTGTCCGGGGACGCGATGTCGACCTACCGCCAGGGGCTGGCGAAGGCGTATCCGTACCACACCATCGAGGGCACGGTCGGGCTGTGGAGCAAGCGCCCGCTGACCGACACCCGGCCGGTGGACACCAAGATGGGGTGGAACCGCGCGCTGCGGGCCACCGTCACCGCCGCCGACGGCCAGCAGATCGCCGTCTACGTCGCCCATCTGCCGTCGGTACGGGTCAACCCCCAAAAGGGCTTCACCGCCAACCCGCGCGACACCAGCGCCCAGGCGCTCGGTGAGGCGATCGCCGCGGACCCGGTGAAGAAGGCCGTGCTGCTCGCCGACCTCAACGGCACCATGAACGACCGCTCGCTGGCCCCGCTCACCTCCCAGATGCGCTCCGCGCAGGGCGCGGCGGGCGACGGCTTCGGCTTCAGCTTCCCGGCGTCGTTCCCGATGACCCGGATCGACCAGATCATGATGAAGGGGATCTCCCCGGTCAAGGCATGGGTGATGCCGGCCACCGGCAGCGACCACCTGCCGGTCGCGGCCTCGGTGAAGATCTGACGGACGGGCCACGGGCGGCGCCGGCGGACGGGCGAGGGGCGCACGGCCGACGGGCCGGTGCGCCGCGGCGACGGCGGGCCGAAACGGGCCCGTCACGCCCCGTTTTCCGGCCGGAATACCGCACCTGAGAGACTTTGTTCCGCAAACGTACTTACAGGGCGCCGGCGGCCCGCCGTCCAGAGCGCCCGCGGTCCCCTCTCCGCGCGCCCGCCCGCACGCACACCCCGGAAGGTTTTTCATGCCCTTGGCTCTGCTCGCGCTCGCGATCTCGGCCTTCGGTATCGGCACCACCGAATTCGTGATGATGGGCCTGCTGCCCGAGGTCGCGAAGGACCTGGGCACCTCGGTGCCCACCGCCGGCCACCTCGTCTCCGCCTACGCCCTCGGCGTCGTCCTCGGCGCCCCGCTCCTGACCGTCCTGGGCGCGCGCGTTCCGCGCCGGCGGATGCTGGTGGCGCTGATGGCGGTCTTCACGGTCGGCAACCTCGCCTCGGCCCTGGCGCCCACCTTCGGCCTGCTGATCGCCGGGCGGCTGCTGGCCGGTCTGCCGCACGGGGCGTTCTTCGGCGTCGGCGCGGTGGTCGCCGCCCGGCTGGTGCGCGAGGGCCGGCAGGCCCGCGCGGTCGCCACCATGTTCCTCGGCCTGACCGTCGCCAACATCGTCGGCGTGCCCGCCGCGACCCTCCTGGGCCAGCAGTTCGGCTGGCGCGCCACCTTCCTCGTCGTCGCCGCCATCGGTCTGGTCGCGATGGCCGCCCTGGTCCGGCTGCTCCCGCCGCTGCCGGCCGGCGCACGCACCGGCCCGATCAGCGAACTGCGCGCGCTGGGCCACCGCCAGGTGCTGCTCGGCCTGCTCACCACCGTCTTCGGCTTCGCCGGGGTCTTCGCCGTCTACAGCTATCTCGCGTCGATGCTGACCGAGGTCACCGGCTTCGCGGCGGGCTCGGTCCCGGTGGTGCTCGCCCTCTTCGGCATCGGGATGACCCTCGGCGCCCTGGCCGCGGGTCCGCTCACCGACCGGGCCCTGCGCCCCACCCTCTATGTCTCGCTGGCCGCGCTGGCCCTGACCCTGACGGCCTTTCACTTCACCGCGCACCTGAAGGGGGCGGCGCTGGTGACCGTCGTCCTCATCGGCGCCGTCGGCTTCCTGACCACCACGCCGCTGCAGATGCTGGTCATGCAGAAGGCCCAGCAGGCCCCGACCCTGGCCGCGGCATCCAACCAGTCCGCCTTCAACCTCGCCAACGCCGGCGGCGCCTGGGTGGGCGGCCTGGCCCTGTCGGCCGGCTGGGGCTGGACCTCTCCGCCCCTGGTCGGCGCGGTCCTGGCCGCCCTCGGTCTGGCCGTCGCCCTGCTGGCCGGCTTCCTGGACCGCGGCGCGCACGACACCTCGCGCGTCGTGGCCCGCGGCGACGCGGCGGACGCGGAGCGGCCCGCCGGCTCGCCGCTGCCGGCCGGGGGCCGCCGGGGCTGAGGCCCGTACGGCGGCGACCGGCCGGGACCCGGCCGGCGGTCAGTCGCCCTCGCGCCAGTGGTTGGTGATCGGCAGCCGGCGGTCCTTGCCGAAGCCCTTCGAGGAGATCTTGGGGCCGGGCGGGTACTGGCGGCGCTTGTACTCGGCCCGGTCGACCATCCGCAGCACCCGCGTCACCAGCGCGGCGTCGAAGCCCCGGCCGACGATCTCCTCGCGGCCCCGGTCGCGGTCGACGTACAGCTCCAGGATGCGGTCCAGGACGTCGTAGTCGGGGAGCGAGTCGGTGTCGACCTGGCCGGGGCGGAGTTCGGCGCTCGGGGGCTTGGTGAGGGTGTGCTCCGGGATCGGCGGGGTGTGGCCGCCGTCGGCGGCGGCCCGGTTGCGCCAGCGGGCCAGCTGGTAGACGACGGACTTGTAGACGTCCTTGAGGGGGCCGTAGCCGCCGACCGAATCGCCGTAGAGGGTCGAATAGCCGCACGCCAGCTCGGACTTGTTGCCGGGGGCCAGGACCAGATGCCCCTCCTGGTTGGAGAGCGCCATCAGGGTGGTGCCCCGCAGCCGCGACTGGAGGTTCTCCTCGGCCAGCCCGGTCAGCGGCAGCGCCTGCATATAGGCGTCGAACATCGGGCCGATCGGCACCGTGCGGAAGGACAGGCCCGTACGGTGCGCGAGGTCGGCGGCGTCGGTCAGGGAGTGCTCCGAGGAGTAGCGCGAGGGCATCGCCACCGCGTGGACCTGTTCCGCCCCCAGCGCGTCGCAGGCCAGGGTGGCCACCAGCGCCGAGTCGATGCCGCCGGAGAGGCCGAGCACCACACTGCGGAACCCGTTCTTGGTGACGTAGGCGCGCAGCCCGACGACCAGCGCGCCGTAGATCTCCTCGAGGTCCGTGAGGCGTTCGGCCTCACCCGGGGCGGCCCGGGGCGCGTGGTGCGGCAGCGGGTCCGGGGTGAGGAGGCGGTGGTCGACGCGCAGCCCGTCGTCCAGGACGCCCGAGGGCGGCACGGGGGCCGCGGCCGGCAGCTCCAGGTCGACCAGCACACAGCTCTCCGCGAACTGCGGGGCGCGGGCGAGCACCGTGCCGTCCTTGTCGACGACGAGCGAGTCACCGTCGAAGACCAGCTCGTCCTGTCCGCCCGTCATCGCCAGATAGGCGGTGGTGCAGCCGGCCTCCCGGGCCCGTCTGCGCACCAGCTCCAGCCGGGTGTCGTCCTTGTCCCGCTCGTAGGGCGAGGCGTTGACGGACAGCAGCAGCCCGGCGCCGGCGCTGCGGGTGGCCGGCACCCGGCCGCCGTCCTGCCACAGGTCCTCGCAGATGGCGAGCGCCACATCGACCCCGTGCACCCGGATGACGGGCAGGGTGTCGCCGGGGACGAAGTAGCGGAACTCGTCGAAGACCCCGTAGTTGGGAAGGTGGTGCTTGGCGAAGGTGAGGGCGACCTGGCCGCGGTACAGCACGGCGGCGGCGTTCTGCGGGGCGCCCGCGGGCCTGCCGTGGCGCGGCTCGTCGCGGTCCTCGCGGTCGAGGTAGCCGACGAGCACCGGGACGTCTCCCAGGCCCTGCGCGGCCAGCCGGCCGGCCAGCGCGCGCAGCGCCGCGCGGCTCGCCTCGACGAACGAGGAGCGCAGCGCGAGGTCCTCGACGGGGTAGCCGGTCAGCGCCATCTCGGGGAACGCGACGAGGTGGGCGCCCCGGCCGGCGGCGTGCCGGGTCCAGCGCAGGATCGTCTCGGCGTTCCCGGCGAGATCGCCGACACACGCATCGATCTGATTGAGGGCGAGGCGAAGGTGAGGCACCCCGCCAGTGTAATCGTCTTTCTGACGCAATGGGGGGTCGGAGCGGCCCTCGGCGGTGTCGCGAGGGGCCGGCCGGGTGCCTTGCGGGCCGGCCGCCCCCGCTTCCCGCCGCGCGTGCGCCGCTACTTCTTCCGGTAGCCGACGACCGTCATCATCCCGGACTCCGAGTGGTAGATGTTGTGGCAGTGGACCATCCACAGCCCGGGGTTGTCGGCGTCGAAGTCGACGTTCACGGACCGGCCCGGCAGCAGCGCCAGGGTGTCCTTGCGGGGGCCGTCGTCGGGCAGCGCGAAGGTGTGGCCGTGCAGATGCATCGGGTGCCACATCTTGGTGTGGTTGCGGAAGCGGATGCGCACCCGCTCACCCGCCTCGACGGGATACCGCTGGGACGGCGTGTACGGCCTCTGGTTGATCGCCCAGTTCCACCGTCCCATGGACCCGGTGGCGGTCATCACCAGCGTGCGGTCCGGGTCGCCCGGGGAGAGCCGTACCGACTCCGCGGCCCGCAGCCGCTGCGCGGTCAGCACCCGCCCGCGCAGTTCCCTGGGCCGGGTGGACCCGTCGGGCGCCTCGCCGCCGCCGGTGCGCAGCACGGCCAGCGCGGAGCGTCCCTTGCCCTCGGCGAGCGCGGTGAGCGGGAAGGCCCCGTCCCCGGCCGTGACCAGGACGTCGTAGCGCTCGGCCATGCCGATCAGCAGCACGTCGGTGTCGGTGTGCTCGACCGGCCAGCCGTCGGTGTGGGTCACGGTCATCCGGTGGCCGCCGAGCGAGACGCGGTAGGCGGTGTCGCTGCCCGCGTTGATGAAGCGGATCCGGATCCGGTCGCCGGGACGGGCCCGGAAGACCTCCGGGTCCTTGGTGCTCCGGCCGTTGACGAGGTGGAACGGGTGGTCCACGTCGCCCGCGTCGCCGCCGAGCAGCCTGCTCCGCGCGCCCATCAGCATCCGTGACGGTCCGTCCGAGGGGCGCGCGGTCCGCTTGCCCCCGCCGCCCGTCTCCGCGCCGCCATGGCTCATGCCGTGGCGGAGCCGGCCCCCGCTCACCTCGTACAGCACCGCGTCCGGGGTGCTGCCGTCGACCCCGTCGACCCAGTCGTCGATCATGACGATCCACTCCCTGTCGTACGCGAGCGCCTCCCGGGGATCGTCGACGATCAGCGGCGCGTACAGCCCGCGGTCCAGCTGGGTGCCCGAGTGCGGATGCACCCAGTGGGTGCCGGGCTCGGTGATCGCGAAGTGGTAATCGAAGGCGGAGCCGGGCGCCAGGGAGCGCTGGGTCACGTCGGGGACGCCGTCCATGTCGTTGCGCACCGCCAGCCCGTGCCAGTGCAGGGTCGTGGGCTGCGGCAGATGGTTGACGAGGCTCAGGGCGAGCCGGTCGCCCGCGGTCACCCGGATCACCCTGCCGGGCAGCCGGTCGCCGTACGCCCAGGTCCGGACGGTGTGGCCGCCCAGGTCGAGTTCGGTCTCGCCGGCCGTCAGCGAGATGCTGCGCAGTGGGCCCGCGCCCCGCTTGCGCTCGGCCTCGGCGACCTCCGGACCGTCGGGGGAGACGTAGCCGGGCGGGGTGTCGCCGCCGGGCCCGTGCGTGAGGTCCATGCCGTTCTTGTCGTGCGTGCCGGTACGGACGCAGCCGGACGCGCGGGTGACACCGGCGGGCAGCAGTCCGCTGCCGGCGACGGCGATACCCGCGCCGAGCACGGCGCGGCGGGAGTGCGTACGCATGGGGAGCACCTCGTGGGGGTCTCGGTGGTGCGGTCGGGGCGGAGGTGAGGGGCGCCGCCGCCGGCCGTGGCGGGTGACGGCGGCCGGGCGCGTTCCTGCGTGCGCGCCACCGGCGGCCGGGCGCGGAGGGCCGTGCACGGGAGCGGCCCGCCGCGCCACGCGGCGGCCTTGCCCTGTTCGCACATCGCGTCCCTCTCGACGGAACGACATCCGGCGGCAGCCGGGGAGGCCCATCCTGGGGACCCTACCCCCTAGGGGTATGGCCTTCCCGGCAGGAGCCGCCGATCGGGGGACCACCGCCCGGCCCGGCCGCCGGATGCGGTCGTCCGCGCCGGTCTCGCCGCCGCGCTGTCCCTCGGCTGCCTATTGTTGACTTTCCTTCGCCTTTCGCGTGCCTGCCCGCCCGTGCGTCGGCCCGGGTCCACCCGATCACCTGGATGTCCGTGACCCCGACCCGTCCGTCCGCCGCCGCCCGGCGCCGGGCCGCCGCCGTCCTGCTGCTGCTCGGCGCGCTCACCTACACCGCGTGGGTGCTGGAGCTGGTGGTCGCCACCGGACTCGACCCCGTACAGGCCTACGTCAGTGAGCTGGCCGCAGCCGACCAGCCGCTCGGCGGGCTGTTCCGGGCCACCGATCTGGTCGCCGGGCTGCTGGTACTGGCCGGTGCGCTGACGGCTTTGTCGGCGGTGTCGGCGGTGCCGGCGGGGGAGCGCCGGGCGTGGACGACGGCCGGATGGGCCGCGCTGGCGCTGTTCGGCGCCGCCACCGCCGCGGACTCCCGGCTGCCGCTGAGCTGCGCGCCGACCAGCGACCCGGTCTGCGCCGCCCGGGAGACCGCGGGTCTGGTGCCGGCCACGCACACCGCACACGCCGTCAGCAGCTCCCTCGCCATGGCCGGCGCCCTCGCCGCGCTGATCCTGCTGACCGTCGCCGCCCGGCGGCACGGAGGACCCGCGCCGCTGCGCCGCTTCGGCCCGCCGCTGGTGCTGGCCGAACTCGCCGCCACGCTCTGGACGCTGGCCGCCGTCGCCGCCTTCGGCGCGGGCCGCGGCACCTGGGCGCTGGGCGCGGGACAGCGGCTGCAGGTCCTCCTCGTCGCCTGCTACGTGGCCCTGCTCGCCCGCTGCCTGGCACGGGCCCCGCAGCGGCCGGAAGACGCACGAGATCGGGAGCGACAAGGCCCACCGGAGGGGGAATCACCAGGGCAACGACATCGGGAACGCTCCCGCGCACACCACGGGCGACGACCACGACGAGGAGACCGATGAGCCGAGCGACGAGACCCCTTCCCCTCCCCGTCCCCGGCCGGTTCCTGCGGGTCGGCGGGGTGCCGCTGCATGTGCTGACCGAGGGCCGCGGGCCGGTCTGTGTCCTCAGCGGCGGCCTCGGCATGGCCTGGTACGACTGGGACGCCGTCGCCGCACTGCTCGCCCCGCACCGCACCGTCGTCCGCTACGACCGGCCCGGGCTGGGCCTCAGCGCCCCGGCCGCGGGGCCGCCCACCCTCGCCGGCGAGGCCGACCGGATCGCCCACCTCCTCGACGCGCTCGGCCACTTCGGCCCGGCCACCGTCGTCGGCCACTCGCTCGCCGGCTTCCACGCCGAGGCGTTCGCCCGCCTGCACCCGGCGCGCTGTGCCGGGATCGTGCTGGCCGACGGCAGCATCGAGGACGCCGCCGCGCCCCGGCTGCCGCGCGCCGCCCGGACCGCCGTGGCGGGCACCGTGGCCGCCGCGCTGTCCGCCGCCGGGCTGCCGCGCGCCCTGGGCCCGGCCGTCCGCCGGCTGATCGGCCGTGCCTCGACGGTCGGCAGCCATCCGCCGCACCCGTGGGAGCACACCTACCGCACCAGCCGGGTCCTGCGGGCCTGCGTCCTGGAGAACGCGACCTACGCCTACCAGGCCGCGGAACTCGCCGCACTGCGCTCGGCCCGCCCGCTGCCGCCGGTCCCGGTCACCGTCCTCGCGGCGTACGACGGCAGCGAGACGCCGCGGCAACTGCGCTGGCTGGAGCGGCAGCGGGGGCTCGCCGCCGAGCTGGGCGGCCGGTTCGCGCTCGCCGCGCCCGCGGGGCATCTGGTGATGGCCGACGCGCCGGGTTCGGTGGCACGGGCGGTGCTGGACCTGTCGGGGACGGGGCGCGGCGCGGCGGTGCCGGAGCTGCCGTAGCCGCGGCGGCCGGGCGGGGCGGGACCGCCCGGCCGTGAACGCCTCGTACCCGCCCGGACCCGCGGTGTGAATGCCGCGGAACGGAGCCGTCAACGCCGGGTCAACGCGCCCCCGGCGCGGCCCCAAGACTGCGCCAAGCCCCCCGATTGCCGCCGCCCGCAGCGCTGAGCCCGCTCGCTGCGGGAAGGATGGGCCGTGAGGGGTTACGGGACGCCGGTTCTGGTCCGGGCCAAGGGTGCGTAATGTGACGGTAACCCCCTCACGTGATACTGGTGTGCCGAACCACGTTGCCCGACGTGGCTCGACAGGCCGATTGACCTGCAAGGATTGGTGACCCATGGACAAGCAGCAGGAGTTTGTGCTCCGGACGCTGGAGGAGCGCGACATCCGCTTCGTACGGCTGTGGTTCACCGATGTCCTCGGGTTCCTGAAGTCCGTGGCCGTGGCGCCCGCGGAGCTGGAGCAGGCCTTCGACGAGGGCATCGGCTTCGACGGCTCGGCCATCGAAGGATTCGCCCGGGTGTACGAATCCGACATGATCGCCAAGCCGGACCCCGGCACCTTCCAGATCCTGCCCTGGCGCGCCGAGGCCCCCGGCACCGCCCGGATGTTCTGCGACATCCTGATGCCGGACGGCTCTCCCTCCTACGCCGACCCGCGCTACGTCCTCAAGCGCATCCTGGCCAAGACCTCCGACCTCGGGTTCACCTTCTACACCCACCCCGAGATCGAGTTCTTCCTGCTCAAGGACAAGCCCGTGGACGGCCGGCGGCCCACCCCCGGCGACTCCTCCGGCTACTTCGACCACACCCCGCAGAACGTCGGCATGGACTTCCGCCGGCAGGCGATCACCATGCTGGAGTCGATGGGCATCTCGGTGGAGTTCAGCCACCACGAGGGCGCCCCCGGCCAGCAGGAGATCGACCTGCGCTACGCCGACGCCCTCTCGACGGCCGACAACATCATGACGTTCCGGCTGGTCATGAAGCAGGTCGCACTGGAGCAGGGGGTGCAGGCCACGTTCATGCCCAAGCCGTTCTCGGAGTACCCCGGCTCCGGGATGCACACCCACCTCTCGCTCTTCGAGGGCGACCGCAACGCCTTCCACGAGTCCGGCTCGGAGTACCAACTCTCCAAGGTGGGACGCTCGTTCATCGCCGGCCTGCTCCGGCACGCGGGCGAGATCTCTGCCGTCACCAACCAGTGGGTCAACTCCTACAAGCGCATCTGGGGCGGCGCCAACCGCACCGCGGGCGCCGGCGGCGAGGCCCCCTCCTACATCTGCTGGGGCCACAACAACCGCTCCGCGCTGATCCGCGTGCCGATGTACAAGCCCGGCAAGATGGGCTCGACCCGGGTCGAGGTCCGCTCCATCGACTCCGGCGCCAACCCCTACCTCACGTACGCGGTGCTGCTCGCCGCCGGCCTCAAGGGCATCGAGGAGGGCTACGAACTGCCGGCCGGCGCCGACGACGACGTCTGGGCGCTGTCCGACTCCGAGCGCCGCGCGATGGGCATCGAGCCGCTGCCGCAGAACCTCGGCGAGGCCATCGAGCTGATGGAGCGCAGCGAACTGGTCGCCGAGACCCTCGGTGAGCACGTCTTCGACTTCTTCCTGCGCAACAAGAAGCAGGAGTGGGAGGAGTACCGCTCGGAGGTCACCGCCTTCGAGCTGCGCAAGATGCTGCCCGTGCTCTGAGCCACCGCGCCACCGAGAGGCTGACCATGGCACTTCCCGCTCCGCAGGGACGGCGGAGCAGCACCTTCACCCGGCTGCTGAGGCACGGTTTCACCGACCCCTCGGCGGCCGGGGAGCTGCTGCACACCCCCGAACTCGCCGCCGTCAGCGACGACTCGGTGCTGCTGGAGGCGCTCGGCGCCACCGCCGACCCGGACCTCGCGCTGCGCGGCCTGGCCCGGCTGGTGGAGGCACAGGGCGAGGCGGACGACCGGCAGACGCTGCTGAGCACGGTCGTCGCGGCGAAACCGCTGCGCGACCGGCTGCTGGGGGTGCTCGGTGCCTCCGAGGCGCTCGCCGACCACCTCGTCCGCCATCCGCAGGACTGGCAGTCGCTGGTCACCTACGAGTCGGTCGACCTGCACCCCACCACCCCCGAGTTCGAGCTGGCCCTCGCCGAGGGCATCTGGGGCGAACAGGGCGCCACCCGGCCGCGCGCGGACGCCCTGCGCACCGCCTACCGCCGCGCCCTGCTGGGGATCGCCGCCCGCGACGTGTGCGGCACCACCGACGTCGCCGAGGCCGCCGCCGAACTCGCCGACCTGGCCACCGCCACGATCCGGGCCGCCCTGGAGATCAGCTACGAGGAGGCGCCCGGCGACGCCGCGGTCTCCCGGCTGGCCGTCATCGGCATGGGCAAATGCGGCGGCCGGGAGCTGAACTACGTCTCCGACGTCGACGTCATCTTCGTGGCCGAGGCCAAGGAAGGCGTCGACGAGGCCGAGGCGCTCCAGGCCGCGACCCGGCTCGCGGCCCGCATGATGCGGCTGTGCTCGGACAACACCGCCGAGGGCACCATCTGGCCGGTGGACGCCAATCTGCGCCCCGAGGGCCGCAACGGGCCGCTGGTGCGCACCCTCAGCAGCCACCTCGCCTACTACCAGCGCTGGGCCAAGACCTGGGAGTTCCAGGCGCTGCTCAAGGCCCGCCCGATGGCCGGCGACCTCCAACTGGGCCAGGAGTACCTCGACGCGCTGTCCCCGATGGTGTGGGAGGTCGCCGAGCGGGAGAACTTCGTCGCCGACGTGCGCCAGATGCGCCGCCGGGTCGTCGAGAACATCCCCGCGGCCCAGGTCGAACGGGAACTCAAACTCGGCCCCGGCGGCCTGCGCGACGTCGAATTCGCCGTCCAGCTGCTCCAGTTGGTGCACGGCCGCAGCGATGCCACCCTGCGCAGCGCCACCACCCTCGACGCCCTCGCGGCGCTGGCGGCCGGCGGCTACGTCGGACGCCAGGACGCCGCGGCCCTGGACGCCGCCTACCGCTTCCTGCGCACCCTGGAGCACCGCATCCAGCTCTTCCGGATGCGCCGTACCCACCTGATGCCCGAGGACGAGGGCGAACTGCGGCGCCTGGCCCGCTCGCTGGGCCTGCGCACCGAGCCCGTCGACACCCTCCGCAAGGAGTGGAGGTGGCACGCCCGGGAAGTGCGCCGGCTGCACGAGAAGCTCTTCTACCGTCCGCTGCTCGACGCCGTCGCCACCCTGGAGACCGGCGAGACCCGGCTGTCCGCCCGGGCCGCCGGCCACCGCCTCGAAGCACTCGGCTACGCCGACCCGGTCGCGGCGCTGCGGCACCTGGAGGCACTGGCCTCCGGCGTCACCCGCAAGGCCGCCATCCAGCGCACCCTGCTGCCGGTGCTGCTGTCGTGGTTCGCCGACTCCGCCGACCCCGACGCCGGACTCCTCAACTTCCGCAAGGTCTCCGACGCCCTCGGCAAGACGCCCTGGTACCTGCGGCTGCTGCGCGACGAGGGAGCCGCCGCCGAGAACCTCGCCCGGGTGCTGTCCGCCGGCCGGCTCGCCCCCGACCTGCTGCTGCGCGCCCCCGAGGCGGTGGCCCTGCTCGGTGCCACCGACGGGCTGAAGGCCCGCAGCCGTGCCGCGCTGGAGCAGGAGGTGCTGGCCGCGGTCGGCCGCGCGGACGGCGCCGAGGCGGCCGTCGCCGCGGCCCGCGGGGTGCGCCGCCGCGAGCTGTTCCGTACCGCGGCGGCGGATGTGATCGGCGCCTACGGCACGGAGTACAGCCCGGCCCACACCGACCACGGACGCTCCGTCGACGAGGTCGGCACGGCGGTCTCCGACCTCAACGCCGCGACCCTGGCCGGCGCCCTGCGGGCGGCGGTCCGCGCCCAGTGGGGCGACACCCTGCCCACCCGCTTCACGGTGATCGGCATGGGCCGGTTCGGCGGCCGGGAGCTGAGCTACGGCTCGGACGCCGACGTCCTCTTCGTCCACGAACCCCGCGAGGGCGCCGACGAGCAGGAGGCCGCCAAGGCCGCCCAGGCCGTCGCCAACGAGATGCGCCGGCTGCTCGAACTCCCCTCCTCCGACCCGCCGTTGCCCATCGACGCCGACCTGCGCCCCGAGGGCAGGTCCGGCCCCCTGGTGCGCACGCTCGCCTCCTACGCCGCCTACTACCGGCGCTGGTCGCTGGTGTGGGAGTCACAGGCCCTGCTGCGCGCCGAGCCGGTCGCCGGCGACGCCGACCTCGGGCAGCGGTTCATCGAGCTGATCGACCCGCTGCGCTACCCCGCCGAGGGACTGGGCGACGAGGCGGTCCGCGAGATCCGCAAGCTCAAGGCCCGCATGGAGGCCGAACGGCTGCCCCGCGGCGCGGACCCCACCACCCACGCCAAGCTCGGCCGCGGCGGACTGAGCGACGTCGAGTGGACGGTGCAACTCCTGCAGATGCAACACGGCTGGGAGATCCCCGGCCTGCGCACCACCCGCACCCGCGAGGCGCTGGCGGCCGCCCATGCCGCCGGCCTGATCGCCACCGAGGACGCCGAAACCCTCGACGAGGCGTGGGTCCTGGCGGCCCGGGTCCGCAACGCGGTCATGCTGGTCCGCGCCCGCCCCGGCGACACGTTCCCCGTGGACGGCCGCGAGCTGTCCGCCGTGGCCCGCTACCTCGGCTACGAGGAGGGCCACGTCGGCGAACTCCTCGACGACTACCGCCGTGTTACGCGCCGTGCCCGCGGGGTGGTGGAGGAGATTTTCTACGGGTCCTAGCGGGTGGCTTGGCTTCCCACGTTTTTGTCTTTCCCGCCGTGGTGGTTTCTCGCCGTTGCGCCGGCGGCGGGCGGGGTCCGCTGCGCGGGGCTGTCGGGTGCGGTGTCGGTCCTCCGGGGCCTGGTGTGTGGACTGCTTCGCTTTACGTCCACACACCAGGCCCCTCCGGCCCGCCCCCTCCCGTTGGGGGAGGGAAAGAAGGCCGGTGGGGGTGAACGTGGCCGGTCCAGCGCGCCGTACCGGTCGCACAGAAACGGGCCTCGATGGCCCGCCCCCACCCACCGAAACTTCTCCCCCAACGGGAGGGGACGGGCCGGAGGGGGTGGGTGTTCGGACGTAAAGCGAAGCAGTCCGAACACCCACCCCCGGAGGTCCGTCACCGCACCCGACACCCACCGCCCGCCGCAGGCGCAACGGCGACAAACCCCCACGGCGGGAAAGCCGACAACGTGGGAAGAAAGGTCAAGCGCAACGGACCGGGACAGCCGACAGGCGATGGGGAAGCCCCTTGTACCAAACCGTCGCCACCCCGAAGCCGAAGGCCAGGCACAGAACGCCGCCCACCGCGTCCAGCCAGAAGTGGTTGGCGGTGGAGACGATGACCAGGAGGGTGAGGGCGGGGTAGCACAGGCCGAGGATCCTGGCCCACAGGGGCTTGGCCAGGAGGGCGATGGTGAGGCCGCACCACAGTGACCAGCCGATGTGCATCGACGGCATCGCGGCGTACTGGTTGGACATCGAGGCGAGGTTGCCGGACGCCATCGAGCCCCACGTCCCGTGCACGATGAGGGTGTCGACGAAGCCGCCGTCCGTCATCAGCCGGGGTGGCGCCAGGGGGAAGAAGTAGTAGCCGAGCAAGGCGACGCCGGTGGTGGCGAACAGCGCCAGGCGCGCCGCGGCATAGCGGCCGGGGTGCCAGCGGTAGAGCCAGATCAGCACCCCGATGGTCACGATGAAGTGCAGTGTCGCGTAGTAGTAGTTCATCGACACGATCAGCCACGTCACGGAGTCGACCGCGTGGTTGACGGTGCGCTCGACGGCGATGCCCAGGCTGTGCTCCGCCTGCCAGATCCAGTCGGCGTTCCGCAGCGCCTTGGCCTTCTGCTCCGGTACGGCGTTGCGGATCAGCGAATACGTCCAGTAGCTGACCGCGATCAGCAGGACCTCGAACCAGAGCCGGGGCGTGCGAGGGGACCTCAGCCGGGCCAACCGGCCCTCGCCCGCCGGGCGGTCCGCGTCGTCCCCGGTGGGTGTCGGGGTGGTCGGCAGGCCGTCCAGAGTCCTCGTATTCGCATCACCCATAGGCAGACAGTCTGCCAGAAAGGGACGTCCCGTCGATCATCCTTCGGTCGGGTATTCGAAGCCGCATATCGGTCTTGAGGGGGACGACGAACCCCGCCGATCTCGGGGGTGCGACCGTCAGCGGGCCCGTGCCGGCTTGGGGATCCGGGTCGTTTTCGGGGCGGAGGCGGTCGAGCCGCGGACCACCAGCTCGGGGTGGAAGACGAACTCGCTGTGCGGGGCCGGGGTGCCGCCGACCTCCTCCAGCAGCGCACGCACCGCCGCCTGCCCCATGGCCGTGACCGGCTGCCGGATCGTGGTCAGCGGCGGGTCGGTGAAGGCGATCAGGGGGGAGTCGTCGAAGCCGACCACGGAGACGTCCCGCGGGACGTCCAGCCCGCGCTGCCGGGCGGCGCGGATCGCGCCGAGCGCCATCATGTCGCTGGCGCAGACGATGGCCGTCGCGCCCTGCTCGATCAGCGCGCCCGCCGCGGCCTGCCCGCCCTCCAGGGTGTAGAGGGAGTGCTGGATGAACGGCTCCGCCTCGGCCGGGCCGGTCTGCAGCCGCTCCTGCATGCTGCGGACGAAGCCCTCGATCTTGCGCTGCACGGGCACGAACCGCTTGGGCCCGAGCGCCAGCCCGATCCGCCGGTGGCCCAGCGCCCCGAGGTGGGTGACCGCCAGATCCACCGCGGCCCGGTCGTCGGGGGAGACGAACGGGGCCTGCACCTTGTCGGAGAAGCCGTTGATGAGGACGAACGGCACGCCCTGGCCGCGCAGCTGCTCGTAGCGCTGCATGTCGGCGGAGGTGTCGGCGTGCAGGCCGGAGACGAAGATGATGCCGGCCACCCCGCGGTCGACCAGCATCTCGGTCAGCTCGTCCTCCGTGGAGCCGCCCGGCGTCTGGGTCGCGAGGACCGGCGTATAGCCCTGGCGGGTCAGGGCCTGCCCGATGACCTGCGCGAAGGCCGGGAAGATCGGGTTGTCCAGCTCCGGGGTGATCAGTCCGACCAGCCCGGCGCTGCGTTGGCGCAGCCGCACCGGGCGTTCGTAGCCCAGGACGTCGAGGGCGGCGAGCACGGACTGGCGGGTGGTGGCGGAGACGCCGGGCTTCCCGTTGAGAACCCGGCTGACGGTGGCCTCGCTGACACCCGCCTGTGCTGCGATATCGGCAAGCCGGGCGGTCATGGGTGGGACTGTACCGTTCTGCTGTCAGATTGCCCACCAGGTGCAGCTGTCACCGGGCAGCACCGCGCCGGCGCCGCCCACGGTCACCGGGGCGCTGGCCAGCAGCACGGCGCCGGGCGCCGGGAGGGTCAGCGGGCGGTCCAGGGTGTTGACGGTGCACAGCACGCCGGGGCGGCGGAAGGCGAGCACCCCCTCGGGCGCGGACTCCCAGCTCATCGGCCCGTCGCCCAGGCCCGGCAGCCGGCGCCGCAGGGCCAGTGCTGTGCGGTAGAGCTCCAGGGTGGAGCCGGGGTCGCCGGTCTGGACGGCCACGGTCAGGGCGCGCCAGTCGGCGGGCTGCGGCAGCCAGCTGCCGCCGGGCCCGAAGCCGTACGGCGGCCGCTCGCCGGACCAGGGGAGGGGGACCCGGCAGCCGTCGCGGAAGCCCTCCTGGCCGCTGGTGTCCCCGCCGCCGTCGGCGGCCGCGGGACCGGCGGCCGCGCCCGGGCGGCGGCCGCGGAAGAACGCCGGGTCCTGGCGGACCTCGTCGGGCAGGTCGGTGACCTCGGGCAGGCCCAGCTCCTCGCCCTGGTAGAGGTAGGCGGAGCCGGGCAGGGCCAGCATCAGCAGGGTGGCGGCGCGGGCCCGGTCCAGGCCGCCGCCGAGGCGGGTGGTGTGGCGGACCACGTCGTGGTTGGACAGCACCCAGGTGGTGGGGGCGCCGACCGAGGCGGTGGCGGCGAGCGAGGCGTCGATGACCGTGCGCAGCGCCCCGGCCTGCCAGGGGGCGTTGAGGAACTGGAAGTTGAAGGCCTGGTGGAGCTCGTCGGGGCGGACGTAGAGGGCGAGGCGTTCGGGGGTGGGCGCCCATGCCTCGGCGACGCCGATCACCGGGGTGCCGTGCGCCTCGGTGTAGCCGTCCAGCAGCCGGCGCCAGGTGCGGTGGATGGCGTGCACCCCGTCCTGGTCGAAGAACGGCAGGACCTGGGTGCCGATCAGCTGGGCCTGCCGGCCGTGGCCGATGTCCGGCAGACCGGGCGCCTTGATCATGCCGTGCGCGACATCCACCCGGAAGCCGTCCACCCCCAGGTCGAGCCAGAAGCGCAGGATGGCCTCGAACTCGGCGGGCACCTCGGGATCGTCCCAGTTGAGATCGGGCTGCTCGGGGGCGAACAGATGCAGGTACCAGTCGCCGCGCCCGGTGCGGGTCCAGGCGGGGCCGCCGAAGACGGACTCCCAGTCGTTGGGCGGGAGTTCGCCGTCGGGGCCCCGGCCGGGACGGAAGACGTAGCGCTGCCGGGCGAGTTCGGGGTCGAGGAACCACGGGTGCCGGTCGGAGGTGTGGTTCGGCACGATGTCGACGATCACCCGCAGGTCCAGCTCATGGGCGCGGCGCAGCAGTGCGGCGGCGTCGTCGAGGGTGCCGAAGAGCGGGTCGACGGCGCGGTAGTCGGCGACGTCGTAGCCGCCGTCGGCCTGTGGCGAGGCGTAGAACGGGGTGAGCCAGACGGCGTCGACCCCCAGCTCCTTCAGGTACGGCAGCCGCTCACGGGCCCCGCGCAGATCGCCGATGCCGTCGCCGTCGCTGTCGGCGAAGGAGCGGACGTAGACCTGGTAGATCACGGCGTCGCGCCACCACCGGGGATCACGGCCGGCCGAGGGGGCGCGGGGGGCGGGGCTGGGGGAAGTGAGCTCCTGGGTCATCTGCCGTCCCTGTCGGATCAAGAGGCGTGCATGCCGTCACGCAATCAACGCACGGGCGGGCGCGGGGTGACGGTGCCGAGGGCGTCCGGGGGGTCCCGTTCCAGCCATCTCGTTGCAATTCGTTCCAGAGGTCTTGCAGAAATTTGCAGCAAGGTCTTTCGGTTTGTTTGCGGCGCTGTTACGTTCCTGACCGCCATCTGAGGCATTTCCCTAAGGAGTTCACATGCGGCGTGGCATACGGGGCGCAGCGGCCACCGCACTGGTAGCGGGCATGGCACTGGCAGCGACGGCATGCGGTGGGGGGAACGGCGGCAGCGGGGACGACGGCTCGGGCGAACTGTCCGGAACCGTTACCTTCTGGGACACCTCCAACGACGCCGAGAAGGCGACGTACCGCAAGCTTGCCGAAGATTTCCAGAAGGAGCACCCGAAGGTCCACGTTCAGTATGTGAACGTTCCATTCGGCGATGCCAACGCCAAGTTCAAGAACGCCGCCGGCGGCAACTCCGGCGCGCCCGACGTGATGCGCACCGAAGTCGCCTGGACCGCCGACTTCGCCAACCTCGGCTACCTCGCCCCGCTCGACCACACCCCCGCCCTCGACAGGACCGACGACTACCTCCCGCAGGCCGTCGGCTCCACGAAGTTCAGGGGCAAGACCTACGCCGCACCCCAGGTCATCGACACCCTCGGCCTCTTCTACAACAAGAAGCTCCTCAAGGACGCCGGCGTCGGCGTACCCAAGACCTTCGCCGAACTCGCCGCCGACGCCAAGAAGATCAAGGCGAAGACCGGCGCCACCGCCCTCTACCTGCGCGGCGACGACCCCTACTGGTTCCTGCCCTACCTGTACGGCGAGGGCGGCAACATGGTCGACGCCCGCGACAAGATCGTGCAGATCGACGACGGCGCCGGCGTCAAGGCCTTCCGGACCATCAAGGAACTGGTCGACTCCAAGGCGGCCGTCACCGACGCCACCGACGGCCAGGAGAACCAGCTCAAGGCCCTCAAGGACGGCACCGTCGCGATGGCCGTCGACGGCCCCTGGGACATCGAGGGCGCCCGCGCCGGCAAGGCGTTCACGTCCCCCGCCGGCAAGGACAACCTCGGCGTCGCCCCCGTGCCCGCCGGCTCCCGGGCCCAGGGCTCCCCGCAGGGCGGCTGGAACCTCTCCGTCTACGCGGGCAGCAAGAACCTGCGCGCCTCCTACGCCTTCGTGAAGTACATGAGCTCCGCCAAGGTCCAGCAGCAGACCACCGAGAAGCTCAGCCTGCTGCCCACCCGCAAGTCCGTGTACGAGGCGCCGGCCGTCAAGAAGAACGAGATGGTCCGGTTCTTCAAGCCCGCCGTGGACGGCGCCGTCCAGCGCCCCTGGATCGCCGAGGGCAACTCCCTCTTCGAGCCGATCAAGGTGCAGATGAACAAGGTGCTCACCGGCTCCGCCACGCCCGAGCAGGCCGCCAGGGCGACCGGCGACGCCTACCGGAAGCTGCTCAAGGACTACAAGTGACCGCTGCTGTACGGGTGCGCCGGGCGCTGGGCACCCACTGGTACGCGTGGACGATGGTCGCCCCGGTGGTACTCGTCATCGGGGTGATCATCGGCTACCCGCTGGCGCGCGGCGTCCTCCTCTCGCTCACCGACGCGAACGAGGCCAACGTCGAGCGGAACATCGGCGTCAACCACCTCCCCGCCACCTACCGGTTCACCGGCCTGGACAACTACAAGGCGGTGCTGACCGACGGCGTCTTCTGGGACCGCCTGGGCTGGACCGTGACCTGGACCGTCGCCTGCGTCTCGGTCACCTTCCTGACCGGCCTGGCCCTGGCGAACATGCTCAACCGCCCGCTGCGCGGCCGCACCGGCTACCGCCTGGCGCTGATCCTGCCGTGGGCCGTCCCCGCCTTCATCTCCGTCTTCACCTGGCGGATGCTCTACAACGAGAAGAACGGCATCCTCAACAAGCTGCTGGCCGGCGGCGGCATCGACGCCGTCCCCTGGCTCAACGACCCCACCTGGGCCAAGCTCTCGGTGATCGCCGTCAACGTCTGGCTGGGCGTGCCGTTCATGCTCGTCGCGCTCCTCGGCGGACTGCAGTCCATACCCGGCGAGCTCTACGAGGCCGCCGAGATGGACGGCGCGAGCGCCTGGCAGCGCTTCCGCCACATCACCGTCCCCGGACTGCGGGCCGTCAGCAGCACCGTCATCCTGCTCTCCACCATCTGGACCTTCAACATGTTCCCGGTGATCTTCCTGCTGACCCGGGGCGGCCCCGGCGACGCCACCGAGATCCTGGTGACGTACGCCTACCGGCTCTCCTTCGTCGACAGCCCCCGCGACTTCTCGATGTCCGCGACCTGGGGCGTCCTGATCCTCCTGCTGCTCTCGGCCGTCGCGGTCGTCTACCGCAGGGCACTGCGCAGGCAGGGAGAGGTGTGGTGACCGTGACCCGCACACCGCCGGCCCGCACCGGCACCCCCCGCAGGCGCTCCGAGCGCTCCCGGCTCGCCTCCACCGGACTGCACTTGACGCTGGCCGTCGCGGCCGTGGTCGCGGTGTTCCCGCCGCTGTGGCTGCTGGTGACGTCCTTCAAACCCCGCAACGACGCCTTCTCCACCGGCCTCGTCACGCACTTCACGTTCGCCAACTACACCCACGTGGTGGCCGACACCGAGTTCCTGACCTGGTTCGAGAACTCCGTGCTCGTCGTCGGGGTGACCACCGTCCTCGGGGTCTTCCTCGCCGCCACCACCGGCTACGCCGTCAGCCGCTTCCGCTTCCCCGGCATGCGGCCGCTGATGTGGCTGCTGCTGATCACCCAGATGTTCCCGGTCGCCGTGCTGATCGTGCCGCTCTACAACCTGCTGGCGGGCCTGGGCCTGCTCAACCAGCCCGCGGGCCTGGTCATCACCTACCTCACCATCGCCGTCCCGTTCTGCGCCTGGATGATGAAGGGCTTCTTCGACACCATCCCGGTGGAGATCGACGAGGCGGGCCGGGTCGACGGCCTCAACCCCTTCGGCACCTTCTGGCGGCTGGTCCTGCCGCTGGCCCGCCCGGGCCTGGCCGTCACCGGCTTCTACACCTTCGTCACCGCCTGGGCCGAGGTCGCCTACGCCTCCGCCTTCATGACCGGCGAGGAGAACCTGACACTCGCCGGCGGACTGCAGACCTTCGTCAACCAGTACACCAACGACTGGGGTTCGATGACCGCCGCCGCCGTGATCATCGCCGTCCCGGCCGCACTCGTCTTCGCCTTCGCCCAGCGCCACCTCGTCGCCGGACTGACCGCCGGCACCACCAAGGGATGACATGACTCCACAGCACGACGTCACTCCTGCCACCGACTGGTGGCGCGACGCGGTGATCTACCAGGTCTACCCGCGCAGCTTCGCCGACGGCAACGGCGACGGCATGGGGGACCTGGCGGGCATCCGCAGCCGGCTGCCGTACCTGCGCGACCTGGGTGTGGACGCGGTCTGGCTCAGTCCCTTCTACGCCTCCCCGCAGGCCGACGCCGGCTACGACGTCGCCGACTACCGCGCCATCGACCCGATGTTCGGCACCCTGTCCGACGCCGAGGCCGTCATCCGTGACGCCCACGGCCTGGGACTGCGCATCATCGTCGACCTCGTCCCCAACCACTGCTCCGACCAGCACGAATGGTTCCGCCGTGCGCGCGCCGAGGGCCCCGGCTCGACGATCCGCGAGCGCTTCCACTTCCGCAAGGGGCGCGGCGAGAACGGCGAACTCCCGCCCAACGACTGGGAATCCCTCTTCGGCGGCCCCGCCTGGACCCGGGTGCCCGACGGGGAGTGGTACCTCCACCTCTTCGCCCCCGAGCAGCCCGACTTCAACTGGGACCACCCCGCCGTCCGCGACGAGTTCCGCTCCGTCCTGCGCTTCTGGCTGGACCTGGGCGTCGACGGCTTCCGGGTGGACGTGGCACACGGCCTGGTCAAGGCCCCCGGCCTGCCCGACATGGGCCACGGCGAGCAGCTCAGACTCCTCGGCAACCAGGTCCTGCCGTTCTTCGACCAGGACGGCGTGCACGACATCTACCGCTCCTGGCGCACCGTCCTCGACGAGTACTCGGGCGAGCGCATCGCGGTCGCCGAGGCCTGGACCCCCACCGTCGACCGCACCGCGCTCTACCTGCGCCCCGACGAACTCCACCAGGCGTTCAACTTCCATTACCTGAACACCGGCTGGGACGCCGCCGCGCTCCGCGAGGCGATCGACACCTCCCTGGACGCCATGCGCCCGGTGTCGGCCCCCACCACCTGGGTGCTGTCCAACCACGACGTGGTCCGCCACACCACCCGCCTCGGCGGCGGTCCGGCCCGGGCCCGCGCCGCCACCCTGCTGATGCTGGCCCTGCCCGGCTCCGCCTACCTCTACCAGGGCGAGGAGCTGGGCCTGCCCGAGGTCACCGACCTGCCCGACGAGGTCCGCCAGGACCCCTCCTTCTTCCGGGACGCCGGCCAGGAGGGCCTGCGCGACGGCTGCCGGGTGCCGCTCCCGTGGAGCGGCGACGCGGCCCCCTACGGCTTCGGCGCCGGCGGCAGCTGGCTCCCGCAGCCCGCCGACTGGGCGGCCCTCACCGTCGAGGCCCAGACCGGCGACCCGGACTCGACCCTGGAGCTGTACCGCACCGCGCTGTCCCTGCGGCGCACCCACCCCGCCCTGGGCGCCGGCGCCTCCGTCGAGTGGCTGGACGCCCCCGCCGGCGTCGTGGCCTTCCGCCGCCCCGGCGGCCTGGTCTGCACGGTCAACACCACCGAGGCCCCGGTCCGTCTGGCCGCCCCCGGCCGGGTCCTGCTCTCCTCCCGCCGACCGGAGCCCACCGACGGGGACTTCGCGCTGCCGGGCGATACCACCGTCTGGTTCGAGGAGTGACCCTGCCCGACACCCCTGCCGCTCCCCGTCTCTCCGACATCGCCGCCCAGGCGCAGGTCAGCGAGGCCACCGTCAGCCGGGTGCTGAACGGCCGGGCCGGCGTGGCGGCGCGCACCCGGCAGCGGGTGCTCGCCGCGCTCGACGTGCTCGGCTACGAGCGTCCCGTACGGCTGCGGCGGCGCAGCGCCGGGCTGGTCGGACTGGTCATCCCCGAGCTGACCAACCCGATTTTCCCGGCCTTCGCCCAGATCATCGAGCAGTCGCTGGCCGGCCACGGCTACACCCCGGTGCTGTGCACCCAGATGCCGGGCGGGGCAACCGAGGACGAACTCGTCGAGCAGCTGGAGGAGCGCGGCGTCACCGGCATCGTCTTCCTCTCCGGACTGCACGCCGACTCCCGCGCCGACCCCGCCCGCTACGCCCGGCTGGCCTCCCGCGGCGTCCCGTTCGTCCTGATCAACGGCTACCACCCGGGGATCGACGCGCCGTTCGTCTCGCCGGACGACGGCGCGGCGGCCCGGATGGCGGTGCGCCACCTGGCCGAGCTGGGACACGAGCGGATCGGGCTCGCCGTCGGCCCCGCCCGCTACGTGCCCTCCCGCCGCAAGGCCGAGGGCTTCGCGGCGGCGCTGGAGGAGTCGTTCGGCCTGCCGAGGGGGCAGGCCGAACGGCGCGTGCGGCACACCCTGTTCAGCGTCGAGGGCGGCCACGCGGCGGCCACCGCACTCCTCGACGACCAGGGCTGCACCGGCATCGTCTGCGGCAGCGACCTGATGGCGCTGGGCGCCGTCCGCGCGGCCCGCCGGCGCGGCCTGGAGGTGCCCGGGGCGCTCTCCGTGGTCGGCTTCGACGACTCCCAGCTGATCGCCTTCACCGACCCGCCGCTGACCACCGTGCGCCAGCCCGTCCAGGCCATGGCGACGGCGGCGGTCGGCGCCCTGATCGAGGAGATCCACGACCGCGCCCGGGGCCGGCACACCGCGCCCCGGCACACCGCGCCCCGGCACACCGAGTTCGTCTTCCAGCCGGAGCTGGTGGTCCGGGGGTCGACGGGGCCGGTACGGGGGTGACCCCCGGGGCCGGGGAGCACCGGACACGGCCCGGGGGTCCGGGTCGCGTGCCGCCCGGCCGACCGGCGGCGGTGAGCGGGCCGGTGGCTCAGGGGCGGGCGGCGGTCCCGGACGCCACCGAGGCGGTCACCACCACCTGCTCCGCGCACCCGACCGCGCGCAAGGCATCGCCCACGACCTCCACCAGCCACACCGCGACATCCGGCGACCACTCCCGCACCCGGCACACGAACCGCAGCACGCCCCGCTCGCGTCCCTTGCGGTAGCCGTGCTCGCCGTCGGTGTCCGCCATGCCGGACAGGTCGAGCCCCCCGGTGGCGAGGCCGACGTCCACGAGGTCACCGAGCCGCTCCGCGACGGCGTCACGCACGGCCGTCTCCTTGCCCCATCCCGCGGTGCCGGTGGCGGCGGTGACACTCACCGCCACCGACGCGGACGGGTCGGCGAGCGCGAACCACTTCCGCATCTCCGCCAGGTCGTCGGAGGCGTCACCGACGAGTTCGTGCAGCGGGAGGACGGCGTGCAGCCCGGTGAACCGGACGTGCCCGAGCCGGTTCAGCGCGTCCGACAGGACGCGCGTCACGTGCAGGACCGGGAGCCGCGGCTCCCGGACGTCGCGGGGGATGTCCGCCGACATCCAGGCCAGCTCCCGTACCTGCCCGTCCTGCGTCCAGTCCCCGCCGGCCAGGCAGTCGGCCCAGCGGCCCGGGTCCTGGACGACGCGCGCCTCGCCCCAGCCCCGGTACGGGTAGGTCCAGCCGCCGGTGGAGTACCAGCCGTACGCCTCCGACCTGCGCAGGGCGAGGTCGTACAGTTCGCTTCCGGTGTCCTCGCAGCTGAGGTGCGACGCCCACGGATACCGGTCGAGCACTCCGTGCACGGCGACAAGGGTCTCGTAGTACACGCCAGGGGCCTTTCCGTACCCGACCGGATCCGAGCGCGGCCGGGTGCTAGATGCCGCAGTACAGCGTCTGCGTCTTGGTCACGAGCTTCTCGGGGCTGTCCGGATAGCCGACGATGTCCGCGTCCACCACCGTGCGGAAGTGGTTCTTCACGATCAGGTTGGTGCACTTCCAGTTGGCGACCGCACGCTTGTTGCTTCCGCCGCCCGGCGGCACGGTCTTGACTCCCTTGTCGAGAGTCTTCCACTTGGAGCCGGTCTTGACCTGCAGCCAGATGGTGATCTTGGCATGTGTCGCCGGGCCGTCGATCTTCTTCCACCAGCCGTGCGCGTTGACCGTCTTGCTCACGGTGTGCGAGAAGTGGGCGTAGTCCCCCTTGGTCAGGAAGCCGTGCGCGCTCCGGGCCTGGACCGCCCGGTAGCTGCTCGCCGGCTCGCGGTGGTCGTCGGCCTGGGCCGGCACGATCGAAGCGGCGGTCAGCAGGACGGCCAGCACGGTCGATGCTCCGCCGATACGGAACTTCATGATGATTCCCCCTAGGTGGGCACGTACCTGGCGTGCCCTGGCGAAGCCAACCATGTCCTCCCGCCCCGCACCATCGATTTGCCGCGCAAGGTGGGTGTGGAGGTGGGGAGTTGGTCGTGGGGCGGGGGCTGTGAGGGTGCCGTGCCGGCGCCCGTGCGGGTCGTCCGGGCTCCCGGGTGGCGCCGGTCCGGCCGGCCGGGCGCGTAGGGCCCGCCGTGGCGGGTCTCCGGCCGGCCGGACCGGCTTCCGAGGGAACGTAACACCCTTGCAATGTCTTGCGTAAGGTCTTGCATCGCCCTTTCGGCGCGGATAGAACCATGACCCATGTCCTCCACCACCCGCCGGTCCCGTCGGCACCCGGCCGCCGTCCTCGCCCTGGTCCTCGGCGCGACGGCGCTGCTTCTCTCGCCCCCGCCGCAACCGGCCGCGGCCGCGCCGTCCGGGCAGGAAAAGGCCATGGCGCAGTGGATCGACCGCGACACCGTGGTCTGGAAGGGCGCCGAACACCGCGCCGCCCGGCTGGAGTTCGCTACCCACGGCGCGCACATCCGGCTCGTCCCGGGCCGCCTGAGCCCCTCCGAACGCCTCGCCTATCCGCACCTCACGCACGACCCGGCCTTCACCGTCGACCCCCGCGACCGCGCCCTGGCCCGCACCGCCCTGCGCGGCGCGCTGCACGCCACCCAGCGCACCGCCGACGGGCGGCGCACCACCACCGGCGTCCAGATACCCGGCGTCCTCGACGACCTGTACGGCTCCCGTGCCCGACACGCCGCCCTGGGACCGGTCTTCGGGCGCGACGGCCGCCCCACCCTCGCCGTCTGGGCGCCCACCGCCCGCACCGTCGCCCTCGAACTCGGCGGCCGTACGGTCCCGATGCGCCGGGACGGGGCCAGCGGCGTGTGGCGGGTGCGCGGGGCGCGCGACTGGGCCGGGAAGCCGTACCGCTACCGGGTCACCGTCTGGGCGCCCGCCGTCGGCAGGACCGTCACCAACGAGGTCACCGACCCCTACTCCACCGCGCTGACCGCGGACTCGGCGCGCAGCCTGGTCGTCGACCTCGCCGCCCCAGGGCTCGCCCCGCCCGGCTGGTCAGGGCTGCGCAAGCCCGCCGCGGTCCCGCTGCGCCGGGCCCGCATCCAGGAACTGCAGATCCGCGACTTCTCCGTGGAGGACCGCACCTCCCACCACCGGGGCCGGTACCTGGCGTTCACCGACCGGCACTCCGACGGCATGCGCCATCTGCGCTCCCTCGCCCGCGCCGGCACGTCCTACGTCCATCTGCTGCCGGCCTTCGACTTCGCGACCGTCCCCGAGCGCCGCGCCGACCGGGCCCGCCCCGGCTGCGACCTCGCCTCCGCGGCTCCCGACTCCGACCGCCAGCAGGCATGCGTCGCCAAGACGGCCGGCCGGGACGCCTACAACTGGGGCTACGACCCGCTCCACTACACCGTCCCCGAGGGCTCCTACGCCTCCGACCCGGAAGGCACCGCCCGGACCGTCGAGTTCCGGCGCATGGTGCAGGGGCTGAACGGGGCCGGGCTGCGCACCGTCATGGACGTGGTCTACAACCACACCGCCGCCAGCGGCCAGGACCCGCACTCCGTACTGGACCGCATCGTCCCCGGCTATTACCAGCGGCTGCAGGACGACGGCGGCGTGGCCACCTCCACCTGCTGTGCGGGGACCGCGACCGAGCACACCATGATGGGCAAGCTCGTGGTCGACTCCGTCGTCACCTGGGCCAAGGAGTACAAGGTCGACGGCTTCCGCTTCGACCTCATGGGACACCAGCCCAAGGCCAACCTCCTCGCCGTCCGCAAGGCCCTGGACGCGCTGACCCCGGCCAGGGACGGGGTGGACGGCAGGTCGGTCATCCTCTACGGCGAGGGCTGGAACTTCGGCGAGGCCGCGAACGACGCCCGCTTCGTCCAGGCCACCCAGCGGCACATGGCCGGCACCGGTATCGCGACCTTCTCGGACCGCGCCCGTGACGCCGTACGCGGCGGCAGCCCCTTCGACGCCGACCCCCGCGTCCAGGGCTTCGCCTCCGGCCTGTACACCGACCCCAACTCCTCACCCGCCAACGGCAGTCCGGCCGCACAGCGCGCCCGGCTGCTCCACTACCAGGACCTCCTCAAGGTCGGCCTCACCGGCAACCTCGCCGACTTCACCTTCACCGACAGCGCCGGCCACCGGGTGAAGGGCTCCGGCGTCGACTACAACGGTTCCCCGGCCGGTTACGCCGCCGCCCCCGGTGACGCGCTCGCCTACGCCGACGCCCACGACAACGAGACCCTCTACGACGCGCTCGCCCACAAACTCCCGCCGCACACCGGCCCCGCCGACCGCTCCCGCATGCAGGTGCTCGCGCTGGCCACCGCCGCCCTCTCCCAGGGCCCCGCGCTCTCCCAGGCGGGCTCCGACCTCCTGCGCTCCAAGTCCCTGGACCGCAACTCCTTCGACAGCGGCGACTGGTTCAACGCCCTGCACTGGAACTGCGCCGACGGCAACGGCTTCGGCCGCGGACTGCCCCCGGCCGCCGACAACAGGGCCTCGTGGCCCTACGCCCGGCCGCTGCTGGCCGACCCCGCCCTGCGCCCCGGCTGCGACACGATCCGCCACACCTCCGCCGCCTACCGCGACCTGCTCCGCATCCACGCCACCGAACCGGCCTTCGGCCTGCCCACCACCGCCGCGGTACAGCAGTCGCTCTCCTTCCCCCTGTCCGGGAAACACGAGACTCCCGGCGTCCTCACCATGCGCCTCGGCAACCTCGTCATCCTCTTCAACGCCACACCCCGCCAACAGCACCAGACCGTCCACCGCCTCGCCGGTACCCCCTACGCCCTCCACCCCCTCCAGGCCCACGGCTCCGACCCCACCACCGCCACCGCGTCCTACACCCGCCCCACCGGCACCTTCACCGTCCCGGCCCGCACGGTCGCGGTCTTCCGGCGGGGCTGAGGGGCAGCCGAGGACGAGCGCGCCGGGGCCCGCGCGCAGCCCGCCCCGGCTCAGCCCCGAATCCGCTTCTCCAGCAGTGTCACCGCGTACTTGCTGCCGCCCGTGCCGCGCTTGAAGGGCTGTTCGCCGACGACGGTGTAGCCGGCGGCCTCGTAGTACGTGCGCAGGCGGGGGTTGGAGGAGACGCAGTCCAGGCGGGACCGGGTGCGGCCGGTTCGGGCGATGCGGTGTTCGGCGTGGGTGAGGAGTGCCCGGCCGGTGTCGGGCGGGGCGTGGTCGCGGGCGATCATCAGGCGGTGCACATAGCCGGCGTCGGGCGGACGGGCGCCCCAGGCGGCCTCGTCCTGCCACCAGAGTTCGTAGGCGCCCACCAGGTGTCCGGCGGATTCGGCCAGCCAGACCTCGCCGTCCGCGCGGCGCCGGCGGAAGTGGTCCTCGTCCTTCTCGCCGGGCTTCCACTGGGCGATGCCGTGGTCCTGCATCCAGCGGGCCGCGGCGTCGTACAGGGCGACCAGGGCGGGCAGATCGGCGTCGTCGGCGAGCCGGAAGGTGAGGTCCATGCCGGGATTGTCCCGGACCGGACCGGACGCCGTGGCGCCGGGCCCGGCGCTCAGACCGGTTCGGGCAGGTCCATCAGCCGTCCCACCAGATCGGCGAAGATCCCGTTCTCCGGTTCGTCGGCGAGTATCCGGCGGACCACCTGCGCCATCCGCGCGTCGTACGCCGCGCTCACCGCCGCCAGCGCCGCGAAGTCGTGCACCAGCTGGCGCTCCAGCTCCGTGCGCGGCACCCGGCGCCCGTCCAGCCACAGCAGCGCGGTGGTCTCGGCCAGCGAGACCCAGGAGCGGACCACCATCTCCAGGCGCGGGAACGGGCGGGAGACGTCGAGGTGGGCGAGGATCTGCTCGAGGGCGGCCTGCCGGACGCCGTCGATCATCGCGCCGGTGCGGCCCGAGCCGATCGCCGGGCCGCCGCGCATCAGCGCCGAGAACCCCCGGCCGTGCTCCTCGACGAAGTCGAAGAAGCGCTCCATGACCCGCAACAGCCGCGCGCCGAGCGGGCCTTCGTGCGGCTCCATGAAGCGCGCGGTCAGCTCGTCGGCGGCCCACCGCAGTGCGGCCTCGTACAACTGCTGCTTGCCCGGGAAGTAGTGGTAGACCAGCGGGCGGGAGATCCCGGCGGCCTCGGCGACCTCGTCGATCGACACGCCCTCGGGCGAACGGTGACTGAAGAGGTCGAGAGCGACGGCGATCAACTGCTCGCGCCGCTCCTCGACACCCATCCTGCGGCGCGCCACGGTCGTCATACCGACCACCCTAACGATCCGGGCCGCGTCACGGAATCGCCTCCGGAATCACGAATCGGGCACGGACCTGCGCTTTTGGCGTCGTACCCGCCGGAAGTGGGGGGCGCTTCGGCCGGTTCGCGCGCTCCCTCGCCGCTCAGTGCAGGGCCTCGATCCGTCCGCCCGTCGCCAGCCGGCCGGTCAGCTCCGCGCGGTCGCCCGCCTTGGCGGGGGCCGCCAGGAAGCGGCCCGCGGCCTCGGCGTGCACGCCGTCCCGGGCGGTGATCGAGGTGACCTGCCGGCTGCCGGCGGCCAACAGCCACCAGGTGCCGGCGGGGGACTTCCACAGGACCCCGGCCAGCGCCCGGGGCGCCCGCGGCCCGCAGGCCGTTCCGCCCTCGGCGCGCGCGGTGACCGCGCCCGCCGCGTAGGGCGCACCGTGCGGCGCCGGGGTCTGGATCTGCGCCATCGCGCGGCTGCCCGCGCCGCGCCAGGTCTCCGCGCGGGTGCACAGCCAGGCCGCGAGGCCGGAGCCCGCGGGCAGCGGCTGACGGGCGAACTCCCAGGCGTTCACCGTGCGTACGCCCTGCCCGCGCAGCGTGGCCAGCTGGCAGGCGGTACGCGCCCAGGCGGTCCGGGCCGGCCGGGTGGTCACCCCGCCCGGCTTGCGTGGCGTGCCGTACGTCAGCCGTGCCGGGGCAAGTTCACCGAGGTCGGTCAGCAACGGGCCGCCGCCGGTCCGCAGCGCCGGCCAGGTCGTGCACTTCTCCGCGGGCTGCGGGGTGGGCACGGGGGTCGTGACGCCGCCCGCCCCGATCGTCACCGGCTGGCCCGGCGCGTCCGGCTGCACGAGGTCGGCCAGCCGCGCCGACTTCACCCAGGGCGCGGTCAGATAGCGCACATTGCCCTGCGTACGGCTGACCACCAGCGCGCTCGCCGCGTCGCCGGCCGCGCCGTCCACCCGGGCGAAGTCCAGCGCGGCACCCGTGCCGTCGCCCTGGCCCCCGCCGTCCGCGGCCTCCGCGTAGCGCACCACCCGCAGCCCGTCGTGCAGCAGTACCACCACGGCGTGGTCGACCACCCCCGCGAACAGCAGCTGGGCCGGTCCGGCCGCCGGGCCCGCCGCGGTCCCCGGCGTCGCCGACACCTGCACCCCGGCGCCCGGCCTGGCCCACACGGCCAGCGCCCGCCGCAGCAGCGCCTTGTCGTGGATCCGGTCGCCGCGGGCGGGCCAGGCGGCGAAGTCCTGCCGCGCGGCCCGCTTCCAGGCGGTCGCGGAGCTGACCGTCAGTTTCCCGGGGTCCAGGGCCGCCTCGGACGCGGCGTTTTGCGCGTAGGGCGGGGCGGCGGCGCCGTCCGGGCCCCAGCCGTCGCCCGGCATGCCCAGCAGCGCCCCGCACACCAGCACCGCCGCGCTCGCCGCCAGCACCGCCCGGCCGTGCTGCCGCCGCCGGATCAGATCCGTCGGCCGGGCCTGCAGCGCGCAGGGGTCGAACTCCGCCGACTCCAGCAGCGAGCGGTCCCGGCTGCCGGCCGGCGTCGCGGCCCGGTCCGCCTCGTCGAGCGCCTCACGGGCGTGGGTCACCCCGGCGGCCTCCAGCACCCGGCGCGCCTCGGGCGGGCTCAGCCGCTCCAGATCACGCAGCACGAACGCCGCCCGGGCCGGTCCGGACAGCGCCGAGAGCGCCTGGTCCAGCGCGAGTTCGTCCGCGCCGCCGGACCGCGGGAACAGCCGCAGGCCCCAGACCTGGGGGAACAGCGGTGGCCTGCGCAGCGCGCGGCGGCCGGACAGGGCGGCCCGCAGGACCCGCAGGCGGACGAAGGCGTAGCCGGGGTCGATCGCCGCGTCCGTGCCGGCGCGCTGGGCGGGCAGCCCCAGCCCGCGGGTGGAGCTGCGCTGGCGCGGCAGGGTCCGCTGCACCACACCGTGCGCGGCCAGCACCCGGCGGCCGCGGCTGCGGCCGGGCGGCAGCACGAGATAGGCCAGCCGGACCAGCCGGGGGTAGTGCTCCACCAGCGCCGCTTCGGCCTGCTCGACGTCGATGACGTCGCCGAACTCCTCGCCGCCGGCGGGGGAGGGGCGGTCCACACGCCGGGGTGTCGCCTGCTGCTGTTTCTGCTGCTGCTTCACGTTCGGTGAAACGAGTGAATCCTGTGATGGTCACCGGCCCCGCGCGGGCCCCGGCGGACCGCCGCGCACGGCCGCGGCCACCGCGGTGTGCCCCGCGGCGGCCGCCCGGCCGCGGCCCGGAGCGCGGCGTCAGTGCTTCAGGTCGAACTCACCGTCGCGCGCGCCGAGGACGAACGCCCGCCACTCCGCCTCGGTGTAGCGCAGCACCACACCGGGGTCCGTGGAGTTGCGCATGGCGACCGCGCCGCGCTCCAGGAAGGCGATCTCCACCGCCTCCTCCGCGTCGCCCGGGGCGCGCTGCCAGGTGGCGTCGGAGATGTCCAGGGCGTAGAGCCACTCTTTCTCCGCTGCGGCACTCATACCGTCATCCCCTCATTCGTGGTGCGTTGGGGTCAGCGTACGCGGTGCCGGGAGGTGCTTCCAGTGACCGTCCAGCGACGGAAGGTGGCCGATCCGCGGTCCCCGGTACCGGAGTTGGCGGCCGACTGGTGCAGCCCGGTGTCCTGCCGGGCGGCGGCCCCGGGGACCGTGACGGTGGCGATCTCGCGCCAGGTGGCGCCGCCGTCGGTGGAGCAGGCGCCGGTGTAGGTGCCGGAGCGCCCCGCGTCCGGGCCGCGGGTCAGCCGCAGCAGGACGGGCGCGGCGATGCCGGCCAGCCGCCGGTAGGTGTCCAGGGTGCCGTCGCCGCCGGAGTCGTAGGACAGCACGATGCCGTTGGCGGGCGTCACGGACAGGTTGAGGAAGCCGAGGGCGCCGGGGGAGCCGGCGGCGGGGGTGGCCAGCCGGTTGCGGACGACGAGACCGGCGCGGGCCCACGGGCCGGTCGCCTCCTGCGCGGTCACCTCGGCGGTCACCGTGCCGCCCGCGGCGAGCGCGCCCGGCCGGTAGACCGCGCCGAACTCGGCGGTGGCCTTCCACAGGTCCGCGCCCGCGCCGTTGACCGCGAACCGGTCGCCGAGCTGGCCGAAGACCGCCGCGTTGGTGGTGACCGTGCGCAGCTCGCGGTCGAGCGGCCCGGCCGTGAACAGGGTGCCGTGGTGGGCGGCGCGCACCCGTGGCTCGCCCTGCGGCCCGTAGTCGGCGGTCAGGGTGTACGGCAGCGCCTCCAGCGGGTCGGTGAGCGGGCCGGCGGGCGCGGTGACCTCCCAGCGGGCCCGGCCGGTGCCGCCGGGCGGGAGCGAGGGCAGCGACACCGGGCCCCGCGCGGCGGCCTCGACGCCGGTCAGGGCGAAGTCCACCCGGCCGGTCGCCCGCAGCCCGTTGACGTTGCGCAGCGCCGCGGTGACGGTGGCGCGGCCGCCCGGCGGCAGCGCGGACGGGCTCGCGGTGACGGTGACGGTGCCCTGGTAGGGGGCTCGGGCGAGGGTGTCGTGGACCCGCTGGGCGGTGCGGTGAGCCTCGGTCGTGGGGTGCAGCGGGTGCGCGGTGCGCTCATGGGTCCAGGGTTCCTCCCGGGCGTACCAGTCGAAGGGTTTCGGCGGCCGGTCCGCCGCCAGCGCGTCGGCGAGTTCGGCCAGGTAGTCCCGCCACTGCGGGAGATGGACCTCGCCGATCAGGCCGTGCCAGTCGCGGTTGGCGTAGTTGGCGAGCGCGCCGCCGTCGGCGGTGGCGCGGTCCGCCCAGGTGGTGAGCAGCGCCCGGGCGCCGTGTTCCAGGCGCGCGGCCTCCTCGGGGCCGGACGCCATCGCCCGGGCGTCCGCCAGCCACGGCCCCAGCAGGAACTGCCGGTGGGCGCCGGTGACGTCCTCGCCGAGCCGCATCAGCCGCAGCCACAGCCCGGACAGCGCCCGGAACGTGGCCCGGTCCTTGCGCCGGTAGGCGTCCTGGAGCTGCCCGATCAGCTGCCAGGACCGGTTGGCCAGCGCCTGGCGGGCGGCGTCGGTCAGATCGTGGCGGTAGGCGTCGGAGCCGCGCAGCGCGGGGCGGACGGTCAGCAGCGCGGCGAAGGCGGTGTCGAAGGCCGCCGGGTCGAAGGCGGGGGTGTGGGTGGCGTAGACGGTGCCGGAGCGGGCGGCCAGGTCGGGGCGGGCGGCGAAGACCGAGTCGTGCGGGCGGCCGTCCTTGCTGGAGATCTCGTAGGCGCTGGTGCCCAGCGCGGCGAACGCGGCGCGGGCGCCCTCGTCGCGGGCGCCGTAGCGCAGGTCGGCGTAGCCGTCGAACCACGCGGCGCGGTCCACCGGGCGCTCGCGCCAGGCCAGTTCGCTGAACAGCTCGAACGCGGCCGGGTCGCGCTCGGCAGCCTCCGGCATGTACGCGGTCCCGGCGAGTCTGCTGCCCGGCTTGTCGCGCCAGGCCGGGAAGCGCTCGGCCCAGACGTGCGTCTTGGCGCCGAGGGTGGTGCGGCCGCCGAAGTTGGGGATGGAGCCGAAGGCGTACGGGACCCTGCCCCAGTCCCGCTCCCGGTCGGTGACCGTCTCCAGGTCGCTGAGGCCGTCCACGATCAGCATCCGGTCGTGGTCGACGGCGTCCAGCAGATCGCGCCGCGGATTGCTCTGCCAGCCCAGGATCACCCAGGTCGCGCCGGGGCGGGCGGTGCGCAGCGCCCTCTCGACGGCGCGCGCGGCGTCCGGCACCGGGACGTCGCCGGGGTCGCCGCCCTCGTGCAGCAGATCCATCTTGAAGTGGTCGGCGGCGCCCAGGAGCTGCTCCTGGTGGCGGTAGAAGGCGGCGGCCACCTCGGCGAAGACCCCGGTGCGCGGATCGAGCCAGTCGGGGCGGGCCAACCCCGACCAGGTGCCCTGCGGCACGGTGCGGCCGCCGGGGTTGCGGGCGGCGAAACCGCCGGGGACGGTGCCGAAGTAGCCGGGCAGGACGGGGCGCATGCCCAGTTCGCGCAGCCGGCCGGTGATCCGGCGGCCCAACTCGGCCCGCTTGGCGATCAGTTCGGCGCTGGTCGGGCCGCCGTAGCCGCTCATGTTCTGCAGCAGCCACCACGGCTGGTGCGAGGGCGCCGGGATCCAGGCGCGGGCCTCGGCGTCGGAGTAGCCGAAGCCGGTCAGCAGCCGGTGGTAGACGGCCTCCGAGCCCGGGGTGACCAGCACCTCGTTGACCCCGTGCAGCGCCAGCACGTCGATCATCCGCTCCCAGCGCGGCCAGTCGGCGTAGGGGGCGGTGTAGCCGTCGTGGGTGTCGTTGAGGGCGAAGCGGTGCGGCAGCGCGGTGGCGCGCGCGACGGGGGAGGCCGGGGCGGGCAGCCGGGCGGGCAGGCCCACCTGGTCGCCGGCCCAGGTCAGATGCGCCCGGCAGGTGTATTTGAGGTACCAGTGGACGCCGGTCAGCAGCACCGCGGGGTTGGTCCCGGCGACCGTGATCCGGCCCGGCCGGCCCTCGACGCGGAAGCGGTCGCCGGCGCCGTCCGGGGCGAGCGCCACCAGCCGGAACTGGTCGGCGTGCCCGGGCAGCAGCCGGGCCAGCGCGGCCCGGGCCGGTGCGGTGTCGTACGCCGGTGCCCCCTCCGGGCGGCGGCCGGTCCTCCCGGGGGCGGGCGTGGCCCCGCCGAGCGCCACCCCCGCACCGATCGCTCCGGCGGTCCCCAGCACTGCGCGTCGTGACGGTCGGCTCACGTGTGCCCCCACTGCTCGGTGGTTACAACGGTCGCGGGTGTGGGGGGCACGCTAACGGGCCGTCAGCCGCGCTCCAAGTGCGCCCCGGCCCGTCCCGGCCGCCCCCGGAGCCGCTCCGGCACCGGCCGGGACGCCCCACAGGCCCGGTCAGGACCGGCCTTCGGGGCAGGCCGGGGGTGCCGGTCCCGGGAGCCGCCCCGCAACGGCGGCGACCAGAGTTCGGCGGACCCTCATCCCTTCGCTCCCTGGGCTTCACGCGCCCGGCCGGCGGGCCCGGGGACAGTCTTCCGCGTGGAGAAGGGCCAGGTCACCGGGGTGCGCCCACATGTGGCGCCGCCCCGGGCACCGCATGGTGGCCGGCCCGCCGCCGCACCGCCCGTCGACTCGCACCGCCTCCCCACTCCCCATGGAGGGCTCCATGAGCGTGGCATCGACCGCGTCCGCCGTCCCCGTCCCCACTCCCGCCCCCGGCCCCACGGCCGTCACTCCCGTGCCCGCCGAACCGGCCCCGGCGGCCGCCTCCGGCTACACCGCGGAGATCGCCGGCAGCACCGCACAGATCCGCGCCGCCCAGCGGCTGCGCCACCGGGTCTTCGCCGACGAGATGGGCGCCACCCTGCACTCGCCGCTGGCCGGCCACGACATCGACGACGTCGACGCACTCGCCGACCACCTCATCGTCACCCACACCACCACCGGCGAGGTGGTCGGCACCTACCGGCTGCTGCCGCCCGGGCGCAGCGAGCGGCTCTACTCCGACGGCGAGTTCGACCTCGGCGCCCTGGCCGGGCTGCGCCCCTCCCTCATCGAGGCCGGCCGCTCCTGTGTGCACCCCGACCACCGCAACGGCGCCGTGATGACCCGGATGTGGGCCGCGCTCGCCCGCTACACCCTGCTCTCCGGGCACCGCTACCTCGCCGGCTGCGCCTCCGTCCCGCTCGCCGACGGCGGCACCGCCGCCACCCACGCCTGGGAACTGGGCCGCACCCGCTACGCCGCCCCGCCCGGACTCCAGGTCACCCCGCACCACCCCTGGCACGCGGCCACCCCGCTCCCCGGCCGCCCCGGTCTCGCCCAGCTGCCGCCGCTGCTCCGCGGCTACCTGCGCATCGGCGCCGTCATCTGCGGCGCACCCGCCCACGACCCCGAGTTCGACGTCGCCGACTTCTTCGTCGTGCTGGACATGGAGCGGCTGGACGACCGCTACCGGCGCTACTTCCTCGGCGAGGAGCGGTGAACGGCCCCTGGGACGTCTCCTCCGACTGCACCCCGCACTGCGCCGTCCACGCCGCCCCGCGCGTTCCGGCGCCCGTCCGCGCCCGCCGCGGCGCCGTGTTCGCCCACACCGTGCGGCGGGCGCTGACCGACGGGGAGCGGCTGGCCGACCCGGTACGGCTGCGCGGGCACGCCGCGGCGCTGCTCGACGCGCTCGGCATCCGCCTCGAGGGCGCCACCGGGCTCAGCGCCGGGACCGGCCCCGGCACCCTCGTCGTCGCCAACCACATCTCCTGGCTCGACATCCTCGCCCTGCTCGCCGTCGAACCGGTCACCCTGCTCGCCAAGCGCGAGGTCGGCACCTGGCCGGTGGTCGGCGGCCTCGCCCGCCGGGCCGGTACGCACTTCATCGACCGCACCCACCCCCGGCGGCTGCCCGACACCGTGCGCCAGGTCGCCGAACTGCTCGGCTCCGGACGGTCGGTGGCGGTCTTCCCGCAGGCCACCACCTGGTGCACCGCCGCACAGGGCGACTTCCGCCGGGCCACCTTCCAGGCCGCCCTCGACGCGGGCGCGCCGGTCCGCCCGGTGACCCTCGGCTACACCCAGCAGGGCCGGACCAGCACGGCGGCCGCGTTCTGCGGCGAGGACACCTTCGCCGGCTCGCTGCGCCGGGTGCTCGCCGCCCGTGAGCTGACCATCCGCGTCACCGCGCATCCGGCGCTGACCGCCGTGGCCACGGACCTGGACCGGCGGGAGCTGGCGGCCCTTGCCGCACGGGCGGTCCGCGGCGGCCCGCAGGCGCCGGCGGTGGCGGCGGCCCGGCGGGCGCCCGCCCCGGTCGCTTCCGTCCCGGCCACCCCGGCCCATGTTTGACCAGCTCGACCGGCTCGATCAGCTCACCGAGCCGCTCCAGGGCATGCTGGACTCGCCCTGGCTGTGGCTGCTCGTCCTGCTGGTGTCCGGCCTCGACGCCCTGCTGCCGTTCATGCCGAGCGAGACCACCGTCGTCCTGCTCGCGGTGCTCATCGGCCCGGATCCGCCGCTGCTCGCGCTGCTGGCGGGCGTCGCGGCGGCCGGGGCGCTGGCCGGTGACTGCCTGGGTTACGCGGTGGGGCGGCGCGCGGGTCCGCGCGCGCTCGCCCGGCTGCTGCGCGGGGCACGCGGCCGGGCCCGACACCTCAGGGCCCGCGCCATGGTCGAACGGCACGCCGCCCTGCTGATCATCGCCGGCCGCTTCGTGCCCGGCGGCCGGGTGGTCGCCACGCTGTCCACCGGCAGCGTGGGCCTTCCGCTGCGCCGCTTCGTCGTCCTGGACGCGGTCGGCGCGGGCCTCTGGGCGGTGTGCAGCGCCGCGCTCGGCGGCTTCGGCGGGACGGCGTTCACCGACTCCCCGGTCGTGGGAATGCTGCTGGCCTCCGGCGCCGGCCTGCTGGTGGCGGGCGGCGTGGGCGCGCTGCACCGGCGGGGCACGGCGGCGGTACGCCCACCGGGCCCGCGCCGGCGGCGCGGCCGCGGCGGGAAAGCGGCATCCGGCCGGACGGGGGAGCGGCTCCCCGCCCGGCCGCATCCCCGGCGGGAGGAGCCGGAGGGCGTCTGAGGCCGGAGCTCAGCCCACCGGCACGTACTTGTAGCCCACCCGCCGCACCGTCACGATCGACGACCGGTGCGCGGCGCCCAACTTGCGCCGCAGCCGGGCGACATGGACATCGACGGTGCGGCCGTCGCCGACATGGCCGTAGCCCCACACCGTGGTCACCAGCTGGTCGCGGGTGTGCACCCGGTGCGGATGCGCCACCAGGTGCGCCAGCAGCTCGAATTCGAGGTAGGTGAGATCCAGCGGGCGGCCGTGGACCTGCGCGGTGCGCCGCTCGGGGTCGATCCGCACGATCCCGTCACCGGTCGGGGCCGGCGGCCCGGGGGCGGCGGCCGGCTGCGGGGCGGCGGCCTGTTCGGCCGGGACGAGCACCAGATAGCCGACCATCGGCGGCTGTCCGGGCAGCGCGGGCAGGCTGTGCTGGGGCGCGGGGATCCAGGTGGCGCCGGAGTCCAGCAGGTCGGCCACGGAGGGGACACCGGGGGGCGCGGCGCCCGCGGCGGGGGAGGCGGCGGGCGAGGGGACGGCCTCGTGGGGGGCCACGGCGCGCAGCCGGTGGCGATGGCCGTGCGGGGCGGGCACGGCGGTCGTCGCGGAAGGGGCGGTCAGGGTACGGACGTTCATCACGGTCAGCTTTCGCGCGAAGGGGCGTCGGGGGACGTCATGCGCGCGGGCAGGGCGTGCGGCGCCGGTCGGCGGCGTCGGCGAGAGGGAGGTGCGGGCCCGCGCTCAGTGCGCGCGGCAACACAGACGGTCGAAGGCGTGCGCCTGCCGGGACGGCCAGAACGGCTCGAGGTCGCTGCGACCCGTCGCGGTGTCATTGAGGCTGGCCATGGCCCCATTGAACCAGACGGCCGGTGTTCTGTCCCCGGTGCGGCCCGCGGTGTGACGCGAATCCGCCGTGCGCCGGCCGCCCGGGCACCGGGCTCAGGAGGATCCGGCCCGTCTCGCCGACCCGGCTCCGCACAGCACTCCCAGGGCCGTCGCCGCCAGATGCCCGGCGTCGGTGAACGTCCGGGTCCGGCGCAGCACGGGAAGGGCACCCAGGGCCAGCAGGCCGGTGGCCGCCACGGCTCGCGTGCGGCGGTGCGGGACGGCCGCGGCCAGCGCGCCGAGCGTGGCGTGGAAGCCGTAACTCACGCCGACGTCGACGGCCCGCGCGGTCGCGTCCGGTGGATCCGTGCGCACCCGCCCGCGCAGCCCCGCGTACACCAGCAGCGAGGCACCGGCGTGGCCGGCCGCGAACACCCCTGCCGCACGCCGGACACCCCAGCGCGCCTCGGCCGTCCCCAGGACGGTGAGCAGCGCGGCGGCGTACGGCAGCGGCAGCGGGCGCTCGACGAGAAGGGCGCTGGTCGCCAGCGTCCGCCACCGGCCGGCCCGCAGATTGACGACGTTGGTGGAGTGGGCACGCAGCAGCTCCGTGCGCCGCCGGCCGGGCAGCCGCGCCGCGGCATACGCACCGAGCTGGACGGCGCCGACGTAGAGCGGCGCGAGCCGGGGGACGGCGGCCGGGCGCACCCGCGCCGGCACGCTCCGCCCCGGCAACCGCCGTGCGGACACGGACATCTCAGGCTCCCGTCGGCAGCCGCTTGCGCCAGTCCAGCGGCGTGACCTCGATGACGCGGTCCGGGTCGCCGTCCCACTCCACCGGCAGCCCCGCCGCGGTGAGCGCCGCCGCCACCGTCCGCCCGACCTCGGCGCGCGCCGCGCCGGGTGCCTCCCCGGAGTCCGCGTAGGCGCCGTAGCGGACCGAGAGCCCCTGGCCGTCCGCGGCGGCCTCGGTGTCCTGGTAGTGGAAGAAGACGAAACCCCGGTCGCCCGCGCGGCGTTCGGCGGCCATCTCCGCCAGCGCGCAGTTGCTGCAACAGGTGAAGTGCATCCGGGCGGTCAGCCCCTGGGAATCCAGGGCGGCGAAGGCCCGCACGACCCGGTCGGCGCCGGTCACCTCCGGCCACCGCTCCTGCTCGGTCAGCCGCTCCTCCCACAGGCCGGCCACGATCCGCCGCGCCTCGTCGGGAGTGACCGGGGGGTCCTCCGGATCGAGCACGTCACAGACGCTCTGCGCGACCTCGTGGGCCCGGCGGAAACCGGAGCGCATGTCCTTGCGGGCCTGCGCCTCGGCGGCCGCGCGGGTGCGGGGATCCAGGCCGGGCGTCGCGAAGAGGTCCGCCGGCCGCCAGTCGAGCGCACCGCGCCAGGCGTCCCCGCCCCGAGCCCAGTCCAGGAAGACCGCCACGACCTGCTCGGCGTCGGCGCACTCCGCGCTGAAGTGCCGCTCGGGGGCGCCGTCGCGGTACTCCACGGCGAACGGGCCCCCGCCCTCCCGCCAGGTCTGCACGAAGACGTGCGGCCGGGCCGGTATCCGCTCGACGACCACGAAATGGTCGTCGGCGGCGCCGATCCGCCGCAGCAGCCCGGCGAGTTCGGCCGCCGGCGGATGGGCGCGCTCCGCCCCGGTCTCGGTCCTGACGTTGATCGCAAGCATGCCCCCAGCGTGCCAGCCACCACCGACAACCGGCCCCGGCCGACGCCGGCGACAGGCCCGGGCCGCCCGGCGCACGGGAAGGGGACGGGGCCGGGCCCCGCCGGCCCGGCCCCGCAGCTCCCCGCCGTGACGGCGTCAGATCTGCTCGCGCCGCGCCAGCTCCGTGCAGCAGGTGTCCACGATCAGACGGGTCACCACGTACGGGTCGACGTTGGCGTTCGGCCGCCGGTCCTCGATGTAGCCCTTCTTGTCGACCTCGACCTGCCAGGGGATGCGCACCGAGGCGCCCCGGTCGGAGGCGCCGTAGGAGTACGCGTCCCAGGGGGCGGTCTCGTGCGCGCCGGTCAGCCGGTCCTCGATGCCGGTGCCGTACCGGCGCACGTGCTCCAGCGGCTTGTCGCCCTCGCCCAGCGCCTCGCAGGCGGTGATGATCGCGTCGTAGCCCTCGCGCATCGCACGGGTGGAGAAGTTGGTGTGCGCACCGGCGCCGTTCCAGTCGCCCGGGGCCGGCTTGGCGTCCAGCGAGGCGGTGACGCCGTACTCCTCCGCGACCCGGTGCAGCAGCCAGCGCGCCACCCACATGTGGTCCGAGACCACCAGCGGGGCCAGCGCGCCCACCTGGAACTCCCACTGGCCGGGCATGACCTCGGCGTTGATCCCGGACAGGCCCAGACCGGCCGCGAGGCACAGGTCGAGGTGCTTCTCGACGATCTCCCGGCCGAAGATCTCGCCGGCGCCCACCCCGCAGTAGTAGCCGCCCTGCGGGGCCGGGAAGCCGCCGCCCTCGGGGAAGCCGAGCGGCCGCTCGCCCTGGAGGAAGGTGTACTCCTGCTCGATGCCGAAGAGCGGCTCCTGGCCGGCGAACCTCTCCGCCACCGGGCGCAGCAGCGCACGGGTGTTGGAGGGGTGCGGGGTCAGGTCGGTGTGCAGGACCTCGCAGAGCACCAGCAGGTGGTCGCCGCCGCGGATCGGGTCGGGGCAGCTGAAGACCGGCTCCAGTACGAGGTCGGAGGCGTGGCCCTCGGCCTGGTTCGTGCTGGACCCGTCGAAGCCCCAGCGCGGCAGCGTGTCCCCGTCCGCGAGGATCCTGGTCTTCGAGCGGAGCTTGGCGGTCGGCTGGGTGCCGTCGATCCAGAGGTATTCGGCCTTGATGCTCACGGGGGTTCCTCTTGCTGCGGGTGGGTGCGGGCCCGGGGCGGGCGTACTGCCGCACTCTGGCAACGTGCCGTTTCCCGTCCGTTGCCCATATGTGAACCGCAGGTTACCGGGTCGGACATCCCGGCATTTCGAAGGTATTCGCATCTCGCAGCCTCGGATTCCCTCGCCCGCGGGGCTCTCGGGGGTTATGGCGAGGCCGGGGCACGCGGGCGTCACCAGCGCGCCGCAGCCGGTCCCCGGGCGGCGCGCCGCGAGACACTGGCCCGTATGACGACCCTGCGCATCGGACTCCTCGGCACCGGACCCTGGGCGCGGCGCGTCCACGCCCCCACCCTCGCCGCCCACCCCGGCGTCGAGCTCGCCGGGATCTGGGGCCGCCGGGCGGAGGCCGCCGCCGCGCTGGCCCAGGTGCACGGCACCCGCCCGTACGACAGTCCCGACGAGCTCTTCGCGGACTGCGACGCGGTCGCCGTCGCCCTGCCGCCCTCGGTGCAGGCCCCGTTGGCGGTCCGCGCGGCCGAGGCCGGCTGCCATCTGCTCCTGGACAAGCCGGTCGCCACCGCCGTGCCCGAGGCCCGCGCGCTCGCCGCGGCCGCCGACCGCGCGGGGGTCGCCTCGGTGGTCTTCTTCACGGCGCGCTTCGGGGCACAGGAGGGGGAGTGGATCGCCGCCCAGGCCGCGGCCGGCGGCTGGTTCACCGCACACGCCGACTGGCTCGGCTCGGTCTTCGCCGAGGACGGCGCCGGCCCGTACGCGCACTCGCCCTGGCGCCGGGAGAAGGGCGGCCTGTGGGACGTCGGCCCGCACGCGCTGTCCGTGCTCCTGGCGGTCCTCGGCGACGTGGAGGCGGTCACCGCGGCCCGGGGCCCGGCCGACGCGGTGCTGCTGACGATGCGGCACGGCAGCGGCGCGGCCAGCACCGCGACGCTCGCGCTGAGTGCCCCCGCCGCGGCGGCCGGTGTGGAGATCACCCTGCGCGGCACCGCGGGCACCACCTGCCTGCCGCGCCGCCTGGACGGCCCGGAAGCGGCCTACCACCGCGCCGTCGACGCCCTGCTCGCCGCCGCCGCGACCGGACTGCCCAACGCCTGCGACCTCCGCTTCGGCCTGCGGGTCACGGAGATCCTCGCGGCGGCCGAGGAGACGCTGCCCCCGCGCGTGCCGTCCGGCGCGTGAGCCGCGTGACGCCCTCGCCGGGAGTCCCTCGAAGCGCCGTCCGCACCGCCTCCGGCGCACGCCGCCGGGCGGGCTCGTCCCGGCGCCCAAATACCCCCTGGCCAGGGGCTTTTGTCAGTGGTGGCCAGTAGAATGGGAACCAGTCAGTGAGGGTTCATCCACGCTCCAGGAGGTCGCCGATGGCCGCTGCCACACTCGTCACGAAGCCTCTCCCGGCCCACCCGCTGCCCAGGAAGCCGCTGCCCGCCGGATGGCCGCGCGAGCGGTACGCATCGCACAACCGCCGCCTGAAGGCCATGCGGCTGGCCATAGCCCTGCTCGACACCGGCGTCTACCGCCCCGAGCAGGCCACCAACCACCGGATCCGCGGCATTGCGGCCGACATCGGGGTCCACGCCCCGTCCGACACCACCTGCCGCCTGGTGCGCGCGCTCCTCTACGACCACTGCTGAGGCACCTCTTACCGGGCGGCCGGCCCCGGGGCATCCCCGGGGCCGGCCGCCCCACATCCGTGCCCCGGGAGGCTCAGCCGCCCGGGCGGTCCTGCGGGGGCTCGGCGGCGTCCATGTCCTCGACCTCCGTCAGCGCCTGCGCCAGCCAGTCCACCCAGAAGGTCTCCAGACCGATCCCGGCCCGCAGCACCAGCCGCCGCAGCCGGTCCTCCGGGCCCGCCGCGGCCCCGAAGTCACGGCCCTCGATCTCCTGGTACTCCGCCAACTGCCGCCGGTGCAGCGCCAGATGGCGCCGCAGCTCCTCATCGAGCCCGGCCCGCCCCACCACCGCCGAGGCCCGCAGCCGCAGCAGCAGCGCGTCCCGGATGGGCTTGGACTCCTGCTCGGCGGACGCCCAGCGGGTCAGCTCGGCGCGCCCCGCCGGCAACACCGCGAACTGCTTCTTCTGCCCGCGCGAGGGCTGGTCGCAGGGCAGCGCCCGGATGAATCCGGCCACCTCCAGCTTCCCCAGCTCCCGGTAGATCTGCTGATGCGTGGCCGACCAGAAGTAGCCGATCGACCGGTCGAACCTCCGGGTCAGCTCCAGCCCCGACGACGGCTTCTCTAGCAGGGCGGTGAGGATCGCGTGCGGGAGTGACATGGGGGAATCCTAGGGCGGGACCGTGCGGCGGGCGGGCAGGTCACAACGCCGCGGCCAGCTCCGTGCCCTGGGCGATGGCCCGCTTGGCGTCCAGCTCGGCGGCGACGTCCGCACCACCGATCAGGTGCACCGCGCGCCCCTCGGCCCGCAGCTCCTCGTACAGGTCCCGGCGCGGCTCCTGCCCGGTGCACAGGACGACGGTGTCGACGGGGAGCGTGGTGGCCGTGCCGTCCACGGTCAGGTGCAGCCCCTCGTCGTCGATCCGCTCGTACGTCGCCCCGGCGACCATCGTCACGCCGCGGTGGCGCAGCTCGGTGCGGTGGATCCAGCCGGTGGTCTTGCCGAGGCCGGCGCCGACCTTGGAGGCCTTGCGCTGGAGCAGATGCACCTGGCGCGGTGTCTTGGGGCGCTCGGGCGCGCGCAGGCCGCCGCGCCGGGCGTACGTGGTGTCCACGCCCCAGGCCCGGAAGTAGGTCTCCGGGTCCTGGCTCGCCGCGTCGCCGGCGTCGGTCAGGAACTCGGCGACGTCGAACCCGATGCCGCCCGCCCCGATGACGGCCACCCGGTCGCCGACCGGCGCTCCGTCCCGCAGCACGTCCAGGTAGCTGACCACGCTCGGGTGGTCGAGGCCCTCGATCTCCGGCGTGCGGGGGGTGACACCGGTGGCGACCACGATCTCGTCGAAGGCGCCGAGGTCGCCGGCCGTGACGGTGGTGTTCAGCCGCACCTGCACGCCGTGCTGCGCCAGCTGGGTGCGGAAGTAGCGCAGGGTCTCGTCGAACTCCTCCTTGCCCGGGATCCGCTTGGCGATGTTCAGCTGCCCGCCGATCTCGTCCGCGGCGTCGAACAGGGTGACCTCGTGGCCGCGTTCGGCGGCGGAGACCGCGCAGGCGAGCCCGGCGGGGCCGGCGCCGACCACCGCGAGCCGCTTGCGCCGCCGGGTGGGGGCGAGCACCAGCTCGGTCTCGTGGCAGGCCCGCGGATTGACCAGGCAGGAGGTGATCTTGCCGCTGAAGGTGTGGTCGAGGCAGGCCTGGTTGCAGCCGATGCAGGTGTTGATCGCGTCGGACCGGCCGTCGCGGGCCTTGGCGACGAAGTCCGGGTCGGCGAGGAAGGGCCGGGCCAGCGAGACCATGTCGGCCCGCCCGTCGGCGAGCAGCTCCTCGGCGACCTCCGGGGTGTTGATGCGGTTGCTGGTCACCAGCGGGATGGAGACCGAGCCCATCAGCCGCTTGGTCACCCAGGTGTAGGCGCCGCGCGGCACCGAGGTCACGATGGTGGGGATGCGGGCCTCGTGCCAGCCGATGCCGGTGTTGATGATCGTGGCGCCGGCGGCCTCGACCTCCCGGGCCAGGGTGATCACCTCGTCCAGGCTGGAGCCGCCCGGGACGAGGTCCAGCATCGAGAGCCGGTAGATGAGGATGAAGTCCGTGCCGACCCGCTCCCGGGTCCGCCGGACGATCTCCAGCGGGAAGCGCATCCGGTTCTCGTACGAGCCGCCCCACCGGTCGGTGCGCTGATTGGTCGCGCCGACGATGAACTCGTTGATCAAATAGCCTTCCGAGCCCATGATCTCGACCCCGTCGTACCCGGCGGCCTTGGCCAGCTCCGCCGCGCGCACGTAGTCCTCGACGGTCTGCTCGACCTCGTCGTCGGTGAGGGCGTTCGGCACGAAGGGGCTGATGGGCGCCTGGAGCGCGCTGGGCGCGACCAGATCGGCGTGGTACGCGTACCGCCCGAAGTGCAGGATCTGCATCGCGATCCGTCCGCCCGCGGCGTGCACCGCGTCGGTCACGGTCCGGTGCTGCGCCGCCTCGGCCTCGGTGGTGAGCTTGGCCCCGCCCTCGTACGGCCGGCCCGCGTCGTTCGGCGCGATCCCGCCGGTCACCATCAGGCCGACGCCGCCGCGCGCCCGGGCGGCGTAGAAGGCGGCCATCCGCGCGAAGCCGTTCTCCGCCTCCTCCAGGCCGATGTGCATCGACCCCATCAGCACCCGGTTGGGAAGGGTGGTGAACCCGAGGTCGAGCGGGCTCATCAGGTGCGGGTACTGGCTCATGGGGGGCCTCCAGGCGCGGTGGTCGTGAGAGCAGTTGTAGACCAGCGGCCCAGCCTTATGCAACAAGTTGCATAAAACAGTGACGCAGTCGACGCCCACCCCCCCCCGGCCGGGCGCGATCCCGCCGCCGCACGCCGCTGATCACACCGGTGCAGTGCGGCGTGTCACAGACAACATCGCGCCCCTGTGGGAGCTTCAACTGTGTTACTCCTCAGTGGAGTTGCCGAAGGGACCGGTGTGTGGACCGGACGGCGCGCGGGACCGCACCGGCCACCTCGTGGGGGCGGTCCGGGATGAAACCGCGGGCCGGCGGGGAGCATCCGGCCCGGGACGGTCTGCCCGCACGTGGAGAGGATCGAATGAGCACTCTGCAAGCCATCACGCTCGACCAGGTGGTCGACACGGCCCGCTACCCCCTGTCGGATCCCGGCGGTGCCGAGGGGCAGGCAGTGATGTCCCGCGCACGGCGGGAACTGCGCACCCTCGGCTGCACCGTGCTGCCGGACTTCATCCGTCCCTCGCTGCGCGAGGTCCTGCGGGAGGAGTGCGCGGCCCTCGCCCCCCAGGCGCACTTCGAGACGGAGACGGTCAACGTCTACAACATCGCCGTGGACACCGAGCTGCCCGAGGACCACCCGGGACGCCGGACCTTCCAGCGCGGCAACGCCTTCGTCGCCCGGGACCGCATCCCCGGGGAGTCCCTGATCGGCCGGCTCTACGCGCACCGGGCCTTCCAGGACTTCATCGCGCGCTGCTTCGGCCTGCCCGGGCTGCACGAACTGGCCGACCCGCTCTCCGGGCTGGTCCTCAACGTCGTCGAGCCCGGCATGGAGCACCCCTGGCACTTCGACACCAACGAGTTCACCGTCAGCATGCTCACCCAGCAGGCACCGGCCGGCGGCGTCTTCGAGTACTGCCCGAACATCCGCTCCGCCGACGACGAGAACTTCGGCGATGTCCGCGACGTCCTCGACGGCCGCGGCGGGCGGCTGACCCGCAGCCTCCCGCTGCACCCCGGTGACCTGCAGCTCTTCAAGGGCCGCTACTCCCTGCACCGGGTGAGCCCGGTGCAGGGGGAGACCGCGCGGCACTCCGCGATCTTCGCCTACAGCCGGCGCCCCGGCGTCATCGGCAGCGTGGCCCGCACCCGGCAGCTCTTCGGCCGGGTCCTGCCCGCACACCTGGCGGCCGAGGGCCGGGCCGTGCGCGGCGACCGGCTGCTGGACTAGGCCGCGGCCCGCCGCCGGACCGGCCGGGAGGCCGTGTCCCGCCCCCGTGCTCCCCGGCAAAACCGGCCGCGCGGGCCACGATGCGAGGGTGCGGGAACCGACCCCACCGATGCCACAGCCCCACGATCCGAATCGAGAGAGCCGAATTGAATACCCGTCAGGACAGTGCAGCCACGACGATCTTCGCCCGGGAGGACGCCCTGCCGCGGGTGCCGCTGCCCACCCTGGAGGCGAGCTGTGAGCGGTTCCTCGCCTGGTGCGCGCCGCTGCTGACCGCCGAGGAGCGGGCGGCGACCGAGGCGGAGGTGGCCGCCTTCCTCCGGCCCGGCGGCCCCGGCCGGGCGCTGCAGGCCGCACTGGAGGAGTACGACGCCACGCCGGGCGTCCACAGCTGGCTCGACACCTTCTGGCCCTACCGCTATCTGGGCCGCCGCGACCGCATCGCCCTCAACGCCAACTTCTTCTTCCTCTTCCAGGACCCGGGCCCGGGCGAGCCGCGCTCCCAGGTGGCGCGGGCGGCCGGGCTGATCGCCGGCGCCGTCGACCACAAGCGGCAGCTCGACGAGGACCTCCTCCCGCCCGCCGTCCAGCGCGGCCGGGCCCAGTCGATGGTCCAGAACGCCTACCTCTTCTCCGCCACCCGCATCCCCGGGGAGCGGCAGGACACCGTCCGCAGCCCCTACACCGACGAGTGGCCCGGCCCCTCCGACGCCCGGCACATCGTGGTCTTCCACCGGGGCGCCATGTTCCGCATGGACGTGCTCGGCGCGGACGGCACTCCGCACGACCTGGACGACCTCGAAGCGGGGCTGCGCGCCGTGCTCAAGGCCGGCGCCGAGCCCCCCGCGCCCGACACCTCGGTGGGCCACCTCACCACCATGGCCCGCGCCGAATGGGCCGCCGCCCGCGCGTCGCTGCGCGACCGTCACCCCGGCAACGCGGCGGCGCTGGAGGACATCGAGACCGCGCTGTTCTGCGTCTGCCTGGAGGACTTCGCCCCCGCCGACGTCCAGGACGCCTGCGACCAGCTGCTGTACGGCGACCGCGGCAACCGCTGGTTCGACAAGGCGCTGTCCCTGATCGTCTTCGCCGACGGCCGCGCGGGCATCAACGTCGAGCACTGCGAACTCGACGGCACCACCATCCTCGGCTTCACCGACGCCCTGCTCGGCACCCCCGCCGAGGAACAGTCCCGCCGCTCCGGCGCCCGCTCCCAGGGGCTCCCGGCCGTGGAGCCGCTGGTCTTCGACCTGGACGACGCCCTGCGCGACCGGGTGCGCGCCGCCGCGGACGCCTTCGCCGCGTACGGCGCGCACACCGCCACCCGCACCGTCTCCTTCGACGACTTCGGCAGCACCACCGCCAAGGAGCTGGGCACCTCGCCCGACGCCTTCGTCCAGCTCGCCTACCAGCTGGCCCACCAGCGCGCCAAGGGCCACCTGGGCGCCACCTACGAGTCCATCGCCACCCGGCAGTACCGCCGAGGCCGCACCGAGGCGATGCGGGTGGTCACCCCCGAGATCCAGGAGTTCGTCGCCGCCATGGAGGACCCCTCGGCCTCCGCGGACACCCGCCGGGCCGCCTTCCGGGCCGCCGCGGCCGCACACGTCGCCCGCGCCAAGGAGTGCCAGGTCGGCGAGGCGCCCGAGCAGCACCTGTGGGAGCTGGAGCTGATCCAGCGGCGGCGCGGCGCGGAGCTGGGCGTGACCGAACAGCCCGCCCTCTACCGGTCGCCCGGCTGGCTGACGATGCGTGACGACTACCTGAGCACCAGCTCCGCGCCGTCCACCCACATCCAGTACTTCGGCTTCGGCTCCACCAGCAGCCGCTGTATCGGCGTCGCCTACGTCCTGCTGCCCGACCGCTTCCACCTCTACCTGTCCACCCCGCTGCCGGTGGCCGACCGGATGCGGACCTTCGCCGACCGGCTCCGCGAGGCGGTCACCGAACTGCGCGAGCTGCTCGCCACGCCCTCCGCGCACTGACCCACGGGACCGGCGGCCGCCCCGGCTACTTCAACAGCCGCGACAGCCGCCGGTCCGCCAGGATCTTGCCCCCGGTCTGGCAGGTCGGGCAGTACTGGAGCGACGAATCGCTGAACGACACCTCCCGGATGGTGTCCCCGCACACCGGACAGGCCTCCCCCTTCCGCCCGTGCACCCGCAGCCCGCTCTTCTTCTCCCCCTTCAGGTCCTTGAGCGCCAGCCCCCGCGACCGCTCGACCGCGTCGCGCAGCGTCGTACCGATCGCCTCGTAGATCCGCGCCGCCTCCTCCCCGGAGAGCGCGGCGGCCATCTTGAACGGCGACATCCGGGCGGTGTGCAGAATCTCGTCCGAGTAGGCGTTCCCGATCCCGGCCAGCACGCCCTGATCCCGCAGCACGCCCTTGATCTGCCGGCGCTCCCCGTCCAGCAGCCCCGCGAAGACCTCCAGGGAGAAGCCCTCCGCCAGCGGATCCGGCCCCAGCCGCGCGATCCCCGCCACCTCCTCGGGATCCCGCACCACATACACCGCCAGATGCTTCTGACTCCCGGCCTCGGTCACATCGAACCCCGCCCCGTCCACGGGCTCCGCGAGCCGCACCCGCAGCGCCAGCGGCCCCTTCCCGGGCCGCGGCGGCACCTCCGGCAGCCGGTCACTCCACCGCACCCACCCCGCCCGCGCGAGATGCATCACCAGATGCAGCTCCCCGACCCGCAGATCCAGAAACTTCCCGTGCCGCGCCACCCCCTCGACCCGCCCGCCCTCCAGCGCGTCCAGCGGCGGCTCATACGTCTTGAGCGCATGCACGGACACCGCATACACCCGCCCCACCCCCCGCCCGACCAGCCGCTCCTCCAGGAACCGGGCCAACGCTTCAACTTCCGGCAATTCAGGCATATGCCCAGTCTGCCTCGAAGGGGGCGGAAGGGGGCCACCGAAAAGGCCGCATCCGGGCGTACGGGCCGAAGGCCGTCCGGCGACGGCTCCGAGCAGGACCTGGGCGAGGCGAGGCACAGCAGCTCGGCCGGGGGTCGCACGATCCGGCGACAAGGGACCACGTGGTCGTCGATGAACACGTACAGCGCCGCCAGAAGGGCGTCCAGGCCGGTAGTCACACACGAGCCGACGGGCGCCCTTCGTCGTAGTCGCGGCCGGCACAAACATCGGACTCAGTCATCTGGCCGACCTGCGTCTCCAGCGCGGCGCGGAGCCAGTCGTCCATGGCGCCGATGGTCGGTTGCGAGGCGGCGGGGGGGAGGTCACCGGCGAGTTGCCAGTAGCGGTCGATGAGGGGATGCGCGACCCGGGCCAGCTGGGTGCTGAGCTGGCGGCGGAAGGCAGGGGTGTCCCGCGTGTTGCGCAAGCCCGCGTGGGCGCTGACGAAGCAGTCGAGTGCCTCGCCCGCGTGCGGCCGCCTTTGGGCTCGTACGTCCGCCGAGGCGAGCGCGCACGCCTCGACCAGCCCTTCGTAGAGGACGGCCGGGCGGCAGGCCTCGTCGGGGGTCCGGGCTGCGCGGCGGCGGAGGTCGATGTCGAGCACGCGGGGGTCGGTGGCGACGGCATGCAGCCGGACGAAGGTCAGGACCTGGGACGGGGTCGGATCGGCGGGAGGCTGCGGCACCGCCGCTTCGAGCAGCGTGGAGAGCAGTCGGGCCGGGAGCCGGGCGGGGAGTACATGACGCCAGAAGCGGGCCAGGGCGTCCGTATGGGGCGGGAGGGGCACGGCACCGATCAGGCGCAGGCGGTCGGCGCGTTCCCCGGGTGGGCAGTCGCGGAGAAGGCGCAGGGCGGCCTCCTTCCAGCGCAGGGCGGACAGTTGCGTGCCGAGTTCTCTCAACTGCCCCGCGACGGCGTCCTCCAGGGCGTCCGTCGCGCCCGGCCCGTCCTCCTGGGCGAGGATCCGGTCGACCTGCGGCAGCGGCAGGTCGAGAGTGCGCAGCGAACGGATCAGACGGAGCCGGTCCAGGGCCTCGGGTCCGTACCGACGGTGACCCCCGGCGCTGCGGGCGGCCTCGGGCAGCAGGCCGCGGTCCGAGTAGAAGCGGACGGTCTTGACGGTGGCGCCCGCCTGCTCGGCGAGTTCGCCGATGCTCCACATGCCGTCAGGGGACGCGGACACGGTCATACCTTGAACCTCCCTCAGGGGGAGCTCCTACCGTAACGGCACGCGCGGCCGGGCCAACGGGGGCCGGCCGCGCGGCGATCCGCGCGAGGAGGCGTTGATGACGACGTATGTGCTGGTGTCGGGCGGTCACATGGGCGGCTGGCTGTGGCGGGACGTGGCGGAGCGGCTACGGGAGCGGGGAGCCGGGGCCTGCGCGGCCACGCTCACCGGCATGGGCGACCGCCGTCATCTGGCGTCCCCGGAGACGGACTTGGAGACCCACATCGAGGATCTGGTGCAGCTCATCGATCACTCGGACGCGCCGGAGGTGGTGCTCGTCGCCCACTGTTACGGCAGCTTTTCGGCGCTGGGCGCCGCCGACCGGCGCCCGGAACGGGTCTCCCGGATCGTGTACGTGTCGGCGCCCCTGCCGATGGACGGCTACTCGGTGCACGGCCTGGTCCGCGCATTCGAGCCCGATCCGGCGGTCCGTGACGGGTGGCGGCAGCGGGCCGAACAGGCCGAGGACGGCTGGCGGATCCCCCCGCCGTCACTCGACGACGTGCAGGCCTGGAACAGCGTCGCGGGCGTCCCGGCAGACGCGCTGACCCGGCTCGTCCGCCTGGCCGCGCCGCAGCCGCTGGGAACACTCACCCGGCCGCTCCGGCTGTCGGGCGCCGCCGCCCACCTGCCGACCAGCGGCGTCTTCTGCACCGGCACGGGGATGAACATCGCCATGGTCGAGTCCCTGGTGCGGTCCGGGGAGCCGCGCTTCCGTGTGCTCACCGAGCCGCACGTGACCTTCTTCGAACTCGACACCGGGCACTGGCCGATGCTCTCCGCCCCGGACGCGCTCGCCGGGGTGCTGCTCCGGGCCGCCGCGGGTGAAGGGCAGCGGGTGACCGCGTAGTCCTGCCGCGCGGGGGCGGCGGGCCGCCTCAGCTCGAAGCGGGGCGCCGGGCCGGACCTGTGCCCAAGGGCGCGGGGACTTCGCCGGCTCGCGTGGGGCGTCCGAACCGTACGGCGACCCCGGGGGAGTAGAGAACACTGACGGGTTCGCCGAGCGCGGTGCGGACGCCCGCGGCCCGGGTGAGGCCCTCATCGCATGCGAGCAGCTCGGCCCGGTGCAGCGGCCACTGCGGGTGGGCGTTCGGGAGGTACACCTGCCGCCCGAAAGCGGTGTGGTGCATACCCCAGCGGGCGGTGAGGAAGTGCTCCAGGGCACTGGGCTCCTGTATGCGCTCGCCGGGCCGTACGACTATGCGGCTGCCCGTTCCGTGAGGCCCCGGCCAGCGTCTGCTGCTGGTGTACGAGACGGTGCCGCCGCTGTGGCGAACGGCCATCCGTGACCACAGGTACGGCATGCGGAAGACCGTTCGCGCGATGCTCACGGGTATGAGGCGCGAGGCGTCCAGCGAGCGGAAGACCACACCGCGACGCCCGTTTGCGTCGACCGAATAGAGCCGCACATTCGTCTCCGGAAAGGTGCCCAGATACGGCACACCGGGAAGGCCGAACCAGCCGACGCGGTGCATCCGAAACGGCACCAGGCCGACATAGGTGGCCCCGTCAAAGGTGTCCGGAACCGTTCCGGGCGCCATCAGATGCGCCACGTCCCCCGGATCAACGGCCCAGTGCAGAAAGGTCAGATCCAGCCACGACTGCGTGAGCAGCGGCCTCTCGGCAGACTCAACCGGAACAACGGAGACCGGTTCAGGAACGGTCGGGGCGACGGACACGGCGCCAGCATCCCACACGACACCGTGACCGCTTCCGGCTCCTGGTTCAGCGCGCTCGCCGCCTCGCGCAGGGCGACGCGCAGTGAGGGCCGGTACCCCTGCTTCGGGGTAGCGGCCCTCGTTGTTGGTCCGGCCCGGTTCCACCCTCCCCCTGAACCAACTCCCGCTGTACCAGCACCCCTCCCCTCTCTTCCCCGGTTACCCGAGCACCCGCAGCCGATACCGGGAGGGTGACTTCCCCGTCGCCGAGAAGGCGCACGCGCACACGATCAAGCTGCCGGTCTGGCACCGTGAACAGGATCTGAAACTGGCCAAGCAGTACGTCAGCGCGGCCAGGAAGGTCAGCGAACACCACAAGGAGCTCTTGTGACCGTCACCTCGGACCTCGCCCGAACTTTGGCAGAGGAGGCCGAAGCCGAAGGCATCACCACCTTCGTGGCCGCGGCCGTCGTCACCGACGCCGACCTCGTCCTCCTGGTCCGCCGCAAGCCGGACGACTACATGGGCGGCCTGTGGGAGATCCCCTCCGGTCATGTGGACGCCGGAGAGAGCATCCTGGACGCGGCCCGCCGCGAGACGCTGGAGGAGACCGGCCTGACCGTCTCCTCCGTGGACCGCTACCTCGGGCACTTCGACTACGAGAACAGCCGCGGTACCACGACCCGCCAGTTCAACTTCGCCGTCACGGTCTCCGAGACCGGGCCGGTCATCCTGACCGAACACGACCTGCACCAGTGGGCCGCCCTCGCCGGCGACCTGCCGGGTGTCACCGACGGCGTACGGGAGGCTCTGGCCTGCGCCTAAGCCACAGGAGGCCGGCCAAGCCAGCGAGGGCCGCTACCCGGGACATGGGGTAGCGGCCCTCGTATCGTTTCTGACATCAAGTCGGAGAAATGGCCGGGCGGCGCACACGCGGTGCACAAGCAAGCGGAGAACAACTGTGACCTACGAGAACTCGCGAGAAGAGTTTCCGCAGGTCACAGCTGGTTTTCAGGCTTACACCCAGGTCGCCGGGCGCCGGTTCTTAGATGTCGAAGTACAGCTCGAACTCGTGCGGGTGCGGGCGGAGCTGGATCGGGGCGATCTCGTGGGTGCGCTTGTAGTCGATCCAGGTCTCGATCAGGTCGGCGGTGAAGACGCCGCCCTGCTGGAGGTACTCGTTGTCGGCCTCGAGGGCGTCGAGGACGGCGGGGAGGGAGGTGGGGACCTGGGGGACGCCCGCGTGCTCCTCGGGGGCGAGCTCGTAGAGGTCCTTGTCGATCGGCTCGGCCGGCTCGATCTTGTTCTTGACGCCGTCCAGGCCCGCGAGGAGGAGGGCAGAGAACGCGAGGTACGGGTTCGAGGACGGGTCCGGGGCGCGGAACTCGACGCGCTTGGCCTTGGGGTTCGAGCCCGTGATCGGGATACGCATGGCCGCGGAGCGGTTGCGCTGCGAGTAGACCAGGTTGACCGGGGCCTCGAAGCCGGGGACCAGGCGGTGGTAGGAGTTCACCGTCGGGTTGGTGAAGGCCAGCAGCGACGGGGCGTGCTTGAGGATGCCGCCGATGTAGTAGCGGGCGGTGTCCGAGAGGCCCGCGTAGCCCTGCTCGTCGTAGAAGAGCGGGTTGCCGCCCTGCCACAGCGACTGGTGGACGTGCATGCCGGAGCCGTTGTCACCGAAGATCGGCTTGGGCATGAAGGTCGCGGTCTTGCCGTTGCGCCAGGCGACGTTCTTGACGATGTACTTGAACAGCATCAGGTCGTCGGCCGCGGCGAGCAGCGTGTTGAACTTGTAGTTGATCTCGGCCTGGCCGGCGGTGCCGACCTCGTGGTGCTGGCGCTCGACCTGCAGGCCGGCCTTGTCCAGCTCCAGGGAGATCTCCGCACGCAGGTCGGCGAAGTGGTCGACCGGCGGGGCCGGGAAGTAGCCGCCCTTGTAGCGGACCTTGTAGCCGCGGTTGTTCTCCTCCGACCCGGTGTTCCAGGCGCCGGCCTCGGAGTCGATGTGGTAGAAGGACTGGTTCGACGAGGTCTCGAAGCGGACGCTGTCGAAGACGTAGAACTCGGCCTCCGGACCGAAGAACGCGGTGTCCGCGATGCCGGTGGAGGCGAGGTAGGCCTCGGCCTTCTTGGCGATGTTGCGCGGGTCACGGCTGTACTGCTCGCCCGTGATCGGGTCGTGGATGAAGAAGTTGATGTTGACGGTCTTGTCCCGGCGGAAGGGGTCCACCCGGGCCGTCGACAGGTCCGCGCGCAGCGCCATGTCGGACTCGTGGATCGCCTGGAATCCGCGGATCGACGAGCCGTCGAAGGCGAGCTCCTCGGTCGGGTCGAACGCCGCTGCCGGGATCGTGAAGTGCTGCATCACACCGGGCAGGTCGCAGAACCGGACGTCGACGAACTTGACGTCCTCGTCCGCGATGAACTTCTTGGCCTCGTCGGCGTTCTGGAACATCCAACTCCTCCTAGCCCGGTCACCGGTCGGCGGACGCGGGATTGCTACTCGGAACGCGACCATGTGCGGTGGCGCGTTGCCCGACCATAGGCAGGCGGGATTTCCCAAGCATGACCCATTTGTTTCGCCGAGGTTAACCGGAGTACGCCCGTCTTTCACCCCCAGTGTGCGCCATCAAGGGGCATTCCGGGCGGGTCGGAGCCCTGTGTTCCGTATGGGGTGGAGCGCTGCATTCCGCCGGCGTTCCGCGGCCGTGGGCGGGGCGGAATGCAGCGTTCCGGCCGCCCTGGGGCCGGCCCGCCCTCCGCGCTCCGGCCCGGCCGGTGAGCCGCCCCAGGGCGACCCCCGCCCGGTGAGCCCCTCGGCCCCGCCCGTGGCGGCCCTCCGGGAATCGAACGCGGATGGTCGCAGTACCGTGGTCGGGTGGACAACAGGCATGCAATCGGATCGTGGATCTCCGGGCCCCGCGCGGCCGCCGAGGACATGGGCGTCGAGTTCGGATACCGAGGACAGCAGCTCGGGCTGCCGGAGGAGGGGCCGGGCTCCGTCGCCCGCCCCGGCCGGCGCTTCGCCGCGCTCTTCATCGACTGGGCGCTGTGCCTGCTCATCGCATACGGCCTGCTCAGCGGCGGCCGGGCGCAGTCGGCGAGCAACTGGACGCTGCTGGTCTTCACGGTGCTCAGCGTGCTGACGGTCGGCACGGTCGGCTTCACCCCGGGCAAGCGGCTGCTGGGACTGCGGGTGGTCGCCGAGGGCGGCGGCCGGATCACCCTGCCCCGGGCCCTGGTCCGCACGGTGCTGCTCGTCCTGGTCATCCCCGCCGTGGTGTGGGACCGGGACGGGCGGGGGCTGCACGACCGCCTGTCGCGCGCGGTGCAGGTCCGTCTCTGAGGCAGCGGAAGCCGTGGAGACAGCGGCGGGTGACGCCGCCGCCCCACCCCCTCGCACACGAGCCCCCTCGCACACGAGCCCCCTCGCACACGAGCCCCCTCGCACACGAGCCCCCTCGCACACGAGCCCCCTCGCATACGGCCCACCGCATACGAAACGCCCCGGAAGCACTCTTCCGGGGCGTTGTCGTGTGGCCTGTCGTGGGGCCGGGTCGGTCAGCGGGTCTTGCCGCCGCCCTTGGGCATGCGCATGCCCTTCGGCATGGGGCCCTTCGGGACCGGCATGTTGCTCATCAGGTCGCCCAGGGCCTTGAGCCGGTCGTTGACGGCCGTCACCTGGGCGCCGGGCAGCACCCGCGGCAGCTTCAGCAGCGTCGTACGGAGCTTCTTCAGCGACACCTGGTCCTCGCCGTCGCCCACGATGATGTCGTGGACGGGGGCGTCGGCGACGGTGCGTGCCATCCGCTTCTTCTCGGCGGCCAGCAGGCCGCGGAGGCGGTTGGGGTTGCCCTCGCCGACCAGCACGATGCCGGCCTTGCCGACGGCGCGGTGGACCACGTCCTGGCTGCGGTTCATGGCCACCGCGGGGGTGACCGTCCAGCCGCGGCCGACGTTCTCCAGTACGGCGGCCGCCGCACCGGGCTGGCCTTCCATCTGCCCGAAGGCAGCCCGCTCGGCACGCCGTCCGAAGACGATCGCCATCGCGAGGAAGGCCAGGACGAAGCCCAGGATTCCCGCGTAGATGGGGTGGCCGATCGCGAAGCCGATGGCAAGGAGAACGCCGAATACGACGATGCCTACACCAGCGACGACAAGACCGACCTTGGAGTCGACCCGACGGGTCATCTTGTAGGTCAGGGCGATCTGTTTCAGTCGCCCGGAGTTCTCAGCGCCGGCAGCGCCGACAGCGCCCTCAGCGTTTACCTTCCTCGCCATACAGCGCAGTCTACGTGGCGTGCGGGCGCCGGGTCGCCGCGGCCTCCAGTACGTACTCGGCCTCGTGGCGGTCCTTGGCGCGGCGGCGGTCCTCCAGGACCGACGTCCAGGCGTTGCGGCGGGCGGTGCGCTGCCCGCCGCGCATCAGCACGGCCTCGACGGCGCGCAGCGCGCCGGTGACCGTGGGGATGGGGAGGGTGGGGGTGGCGCGGAGCGGCGCGGCCTGCATGGTGGTGACTCCCTCTGATCTGTTCGGAGAAGCAGGGGTAGGTGCGGGAGCGGTGCGTGCATCCATCGTCACGGAAAGGTGTTACCAACGGATGGCCGGCCGGTCAAACACCGATGAAACATTGACGCGGCCCCCACGCCCCCGTACTGGGGGAATGTGGGCCGCGTCCTCAGCATGTGCCACGATTCACAAGTTGGCGCGTCGGGAAACTCAAACCGCCTGACTGGACGCCTCGACCTCGCGCCGCTCCACGGCCTGCTGGTAAAGGCGGCCGGCGCGGTAGGAGGAGCGGACCAGCGGGCCGGACATCACACCGGCGTAGCCGATCTCCTCGGCCTCCTCCTTGAGCTCCACGAACTCCGCCGGCTTGACCCACCGCTCGATGGGGTGGTGGCGCACGGAGGGGCGCAGGTACTGGGTGATCGTGATCAGCTCGCAGCCCGCGTCGTAGAGGTCCTGGAGCGCCTGGCTGATCTCCTCGCGCTCCTCGCCCATCCCCAGGATCAGGTTGGACTTGGTGACCAGACCGGCCTCGCGGGACTTGGAGATGACCTCCAGCGAGCGCTCGTAGCGGAAGCCGGGGCGGATGCGCTTGAAGATGCGCGGGACCGTCTCGACGTTGTGGGCCAGCACCTCCGGGCGGGAGGAGAAGACCTCGGCGAGCTGCTCGGGGACCGCGTTGAAGTCGGGGATCAGCAGTTCGACGCCGGTGTCGGGCATCGAGGCGTGGATCTGCCGGACCGTCTCGGCGTAGAGCCAGGCGCCGCCGTCCTCCAGGTCGTCGCGCGCGACGCCGGTGATCGTGGCGTACTTCAGGCCCATGGTCTGCACGGACTCGGCGACCCGGCGCGGCTCGTCGCGGTCCAGCTCCTGCGGCTTGCCGGTGTCGATCTGGCAGAAGTCACAGCGGCGGGTGCACTGGTCACCACCGATGAGGAAGGTGGCCTCGCGGTCCTCCCAGCATTCGAAGATGTTGGGACAGCCCGCCTCCTGGCAGACCGTGTGCAGTCCCTCGCTCTTGACCAGGCCCTGGAGGTGGTTGTACTCGGGACCCATCTTCGCCCGGGTCTTGATCCACTCGGGCTTGCGCTCGATGGGGGTCTGGCTGTTCCGGACCTCGAGACGCAACATCTTGCGTCCGTCGGGTGCGACTGCGGACACGACCGGCGCCCCTTTCTGCTTACGCGGCATTCGTTTCTGCGGCGTACACCAGGGTACGCCCGTTGATTCGCACGTCTTTACGTGCGGGGCAACCCCGTATGGCGGGGTGCCATTCCCGGAGGCCTGTGATCCGCATGACCTGTACCTGCCGGGCCGGGCGGCTCAGACCGCGCGGGGGAGGAGGTCGGCGCCCTCGAGGACGTCCCGCAGGTGCCGCTCGACGACGGGCAGCACCTCGGCGATGGTGACCTCCCGGCCCAGCTCGTTGGCCAGCGAGGCGACGCCGGCATCGCGGATGCCGCACGGGACGATCTTGTCGAACGAGGTGTTGTCCGGGTTCACGTTCAGCGCGAAGCCGTGCATCGTGACGCCCTTGGCGACGCGGATGCCGATCGCGGCGAGTTTGCGGTCCTCGCGGCGCTGGCCGGCGTTGGACGGCGCGTACTCGGGACCGTTCAGCCGTGGGTCGAACAGCTCGTCCGTCACCCGGGGATCGAAGTCGAGGTTCAGCCCGCCCAGGGCCGCCCGCTGCTCCACCGGGTCGCCCAGCACCCACACGCCGCTGCGGCCCTCGACCCGGGTGCCCGCCACGCCGAACTCGGCGCAGACCCGGATCAGCGCCTCTTCGAGGCGGCGCACATGGGCCACCACGTCCACCGGGCGCGGCAGCTTCTGGATGGGGTAGCCCACCAGCTGGCCGGGGCCGTGCCAGGTGATCTTCCCGCCGCGGTCCACGTCGACGACCGGGGTCCCGTCCAGGGGGCGCTCGTCGTCGGACGTGCGCCGCCCCGCGGTGTAGACGGCCTGGTGTTCCAGCAGCAGACAGGTGTCGGGCACCTCGTCGGCGAACCGGGCGGCGTGCACCCGGCGCTGCTCCTGCCAGGCCTCGGTGTATTCCACGGCGTCGGCGCCGAAGCCCAGATGCACGAAGCGCAACCCCTCGGGTGCGGGGGTCTCCCCCCGGGAGATCGCAGTCACCGGCAGCTCCTCTTCGAACCCGTGTTGCGGTGTACCGCAACGTTGATGCCACTTCGCGCCCCTGCCACTGTACGGCCGCCCGTTCCTGGCCCGGCAGGCGGCCGGTGTCCGGCCCATCCGTCCCTGCTCACACGATCGGATGAACGCGGGGCGCAGGCGGTGATCAGGGTCCCGAAGGCCGTTACATTCACGCCGTTCCACAAGGGCGATGAGCAGTGCCGGAGCAGGGTCCGCCGGACCCGGCAGTGCGGCCCGGAAGGCAGGAGACCGGTAAAGCTGATGACGGAACGACCCCCGCACCACACGCCCAACCGCCAGCTCGCCGCGCTCATCGCCGAGGCGGGATTCTCCAACGCCGGCCTCGCCAGACGGGTGGACCAGCTCGGCATCGAGCACGGCCTCGACCTGCGCTACGACAAGACGTCGGTCACCCGCTGGCTGCGCGGCCAGCAGCCACGCGGCACCACCCCCGCCCTGATCGCGGAGGTGTTCACCCGCCGGCTCGGCCGCCGGCTGTCCGCCCAGGACCTCGGCCTGGACGCCTGTGCGCCGGTGTACGCCGGGCTGGAGTTCGCCGCGACCCCCAGCGAGGCCGTGGACATCGTCAGCGGCCTGTGGCGCAAGGACTCCGGCAGCCATGCCGAGCTGCGCAAGATCGCCTTCACCCCGGCCGGGCTCGTGGTGCCCAGCCGCGACTGGCTGATCGGCCGCGCCGACGAGCGGGTCGCCCGGGGCGAGGCCACCGACGCCCCCGGCCGGGTGCCCGCCCAGGGCGGCCGGGCCACGGTGCCGCGCCAGCGCCGCAACGACCAGGTCGACCGCACCCAGGGCTCCCGGGTCACCTCCGGGGACATCGCGGCGCTGCGCTCGGTCGGCGAGCTGTTCCGGGCGCTGGACCACGCCTACGGCGGCGGTCACGCCCGGCAGGCCCTGGTGCGCTATCTGGAGCACGAGGCCGAGCCGATGCTGCGCGGCTCCTACGGGGAGGCCACCGGCCGCCGGCTGTTCGCGGCCACCGCCGATCTGACCCGGCTGGCGGGCTGGACCTCGTACGACATCGCCGCCCACGGCCTGGCCCAGCGGTACTTCGTCCAGGCCCTGCGGCTGTCCCAGGCCGCCGGTGACCGGGCGTACGGGTCCTACGTCCTGGTGACGATGAGCCGGCAGGCCGTCTACCTGGGCCACGGCCGCGAGGCCGTCCAGCTGGCACGGGTCGCCCAGCAGGGCATCGGCAGCAGCGCGCCGCCCGCCGTGCAGGCGCTGCTGCACTCCGCTGAGGCGCGCGGCCACGGCGTGCTGGGCGAGGTCCGGGCGTGCACGGCGGCGCTGGCCCGGGCCGAGCGGGCGCTGGAGACCGTCCGTCCGGGCGACGAGACCCCGTATTGGGCGCGCTTCTTCGACGAGGCACAGCTCGCCGACGAGCTGGCGCACTGCCACCGCGATCTCCAGCAGTACCGCGCGGCCTCCCAGCACGCCGAGCGCTCGCTCCAACTGCGCGCGGCCGGGTTCGCGCGCAGCCGGCTCTTCTGCCGGGTGGTGCTGGCGACCGCGCGGCTGGGGCTGGGGGAGCTGGAGCAGGCCTGCACGCTGGGTGCCGAGGCGGCGCTCCAGGCCTCCGAGATGCGTTCCGTGCGGGCCCATGAGTACGTCAGGGAGTTCGAGCGCCGCCTGGAGCCCTACCGGGACGCGGCGGCGGTGCGCGGGTATCGCGAGCGGGTGGCGGCGCTGGGCTGAGGTGCCGGGCGCCGCCCCGGTCAGGCCGCCGTGGGGAGGGTGTCCGGTTCGGTGGTGAGGGCCGGCAGGCCGAAGTCCTGGAGGACGGCGCGGGCGGCGCGCCGTCCCGAGTTGAGGGCGCCCTGGAGGGTGCCGGTGTCGCGGTGGTCGCCGCAGACGTAGAGGCCGGCCAGCACCCGCACCGGGCGCTCCGGGTCGTGCGGGGCCGGCATCGCCGGTACCGCGCAGGGGTCGTGGCGGGTCGTCAGCAGCTGCCGGTCGTCGGTGTACGCACCGTGGATCCGGTCCAGCTGGGGTCCGACCGCCCGGTCGAGGACGGCCGGGGGCAGCGCCGCCGCGGCGCCGAGCACGACCGTGGTGAGCAGGGTGCGGCCCGGCGGGGTACGGGACGGGTCGATGGCGCCGGCGGCGTAGGTGTACGCGACCGGGCCGTCCGTCGGCAGGATCAGTGTGGTGTCGCGGGCCGGTGCGCCGCGGCCCCGGGCGGCCGCCGCGGTGTGGTGCAGGACCGTCACCGGGTGGAAGGCGGGCACCCGCAGCCCCGGCAGCAGCTCGGCCGCGGCGCGGGCGCCGGTGGCCACCAGCACCGCCCGGCAGGGGACGGGGCCGTGTCCGGCGGTGTGCACCCCGGTCGTGGACACCGCGGTGACCCGCACCGAGGTGCGGACCGTGCCGGGTGGCAGGGCGGCGGCGAGGAGTTCGGGGACGGCGCAGGCGCCGCCGGCCGGCAGCCACAGCTGCCCCTCCGCGTAGCCGCGCAGCGCGGCGGCGGCGCCCCGGCTGGAGCCGCGCAGCTGCGGATCGCACAGCAGGGCGCCCAGCAGGGGCCGCAGGAAGGCGTCATGGGTGCGGGGCGGGAAGGCCGGGCGGCTCGCCAGGGCGTCGCGGATGGGGCGGTCGACGGCCGGGGCGGGAGCGGCGGGAGCGGCGTACGAGGGCGCGGCACGGCCGGTGCGGCGATCGAGGCGGCGCAGGGCGCGGCGCTCCCTGTCCTGTGCGGCCCGCCCGTCGGCAGGGCGGCCCTGCCCGTCGTCCGTCTGACGGTCCGTCCGGTGCTCCGCGCGACGGTCCGCGCGCAGGAGGGCACGCGCCGCTGACAGCGCGCCCTTGGTGCTGCGGGGGGCGCTGATGCGCTGGATCCGCAGTCCGTGGTGGACGCTCAGGCCGGGGGCGAACGGGCGCGGGGTCAGCGCGTCCAGGCCCGGGGTGCGGCGCAGCTCGGCGGCGGAGACGGCCAGCGGCCGGCCGCAGTGGTCCAGCCGGAACCCGTCGAGACGGTCGGTGACGGACCGGCCGCCGATCTCCGGTGAGGCTTCCAGGACGGCGACGGACACCCCGGCGCCGGTCAGATGGCGGGCGGCGGCGAGTCCGGCCGGGCCGGCTCCCACAATGACGACGTCCACGGCCGATGTGGTACGCAGCACATGCCCCTCCCGAGGTCGCTCCCAATGGCGGCACCGTTGTCATGCCCACTGTCGCCGCAGGGGATGCCGGAGGTACGGGAGAGGAGGAGCGGAACCGGGCGGCCCATGTGCGCGGCAGAGGCCGGGGCGCACCGGTGCCCGTGGCCGAAGAGTGCGGTGCGGCGGGGCGGCCGGGGGCGCCGTTCGGCCCCGGCGGCGGCCGGTGCGTCCGGACGCCTATGCCGCCCGGATCGCGTCGATGATCCGCGGGTGGCGGAAGACGAACCCCGAGTCCAGCAGCCGCTGCGGGACGACCCGCTGGCTGCCCAGCACATCGCCGGCGAACTCCCCGAGGGCGGCCCGCAGTACCGGCGCCGGAACGGTGCACAGCGTGGGCCGGTTCAGGACACGGCCCATCACGGCGGTCGCCTCGCGATTGGTGACCGGTTCCGGCGCCGTCAGGTTGACCGGTCCGGTGAGGTCGTCGGCGTCCAGGAGGTGGCGCAGCGCCGCGATGTGGTCCGTCAGCGAGATGAAGCTCCAGTACTGGCTGCCGTCCCCGAACCGGCCGCCGAGGCCGAGCCGGAAGACCGGGAAGAGCCGTCCCCAGGCGCCGCCGGAGCGGGCCACGACCAGACCGGTGCGGGCGAAGACGGTGCGGATGCCGGCGTCCCGGACCGGCCGCGCGGCGTCCTCCCAGGCCGTGCAGACCTCCGGCAGGAAGCCGTGGCCGGCCGGTGCGCTCTCGTCGGTGCGCAGGTCGCCGGTGTCGCCGTAGTAGCCGATCGCGCTGCCGGAGACGAAGACCCGCGGCGGGATGTCCATGGCGGTGAGCGCCGCGGCGAGGGTCCGGGTGCCCAGCACGCGGCTGTCGCGGATCTCCTGCTTGTAGGCGGCCGTCCAGCGGTGGTCGCCGACCCCGGCACCGGCCAGATGGACGACCGCCTCGCAGCCGGCCAGCCCCGCCGGGTCGAGCTCCTGGCGCCTGGGGTCCCAGCGCACCTCGCCGGCCGCCGCGGGGGCACGCCGCACGAGCCGGACGACCTCATGGCCGTCCGTGCGCAGGGACCGGACGAGCGCCGTGCCGATGAGTCCGGTCGAGCCGGTGATCGCGATCCGCATGGGGCCATACTGCCGCAGTCACGGCCGGCAGCGGAATCCGCGGCGCCGCTTGCGCCGCGTCGGCTGAAACACCCTCAGCCGCCGCGGGCTCAGGAGCGGAACCGGTCCCAGAGGCGGGGCAGACGCTCCGCCAGGGCCTGGTCGTCCTCGAAGTCGAGGTAGCCGCCGGTCGGTTCGCGCGGCGGCGCGGGCAGCGCCAGATCGGGCATCACCCCGCCGGTCAACTGCTCGTAGGCCTCGTCGGCCGCGTAGCCCAGCTCCTCGGCATCGCCGTCCAGCGCCTCGTCGAAGTCGTCCAGCAGCTCGGCGAGCTGGTCCGGGTCGTGCAGCGCGCCCTCGAAGACCTCCCGGCCCTGGCCGATCAGCCAGCAGCGGAAGTAGTCGAAGGCGTCGTCGCCGGCGCCGCCCAGCAGCAGGGTCGCCGCGGCCCACAGATCCCAGGAGTACGCCCGGTTGTAGCGCGCCTCGAAATGACGGGCGAAGTCTACGACGGCGTCCGGATCGAGCCCGAGCAGCCTCTCGACCAGCGCGTCGGCCTGCTCTTCGGGGTCGCCCTCGGCCACCTCGCGGGAACTGTCGATCAGTTCCCAGAACTCCGTCTCGTCCATCACGGCTCCAGCATCGGCCCTGCCGGGCCCCGCCGCATGCGGAGTACCCCGGATGCGACGGGGTCGTTATCCGGATCGGTGACGTGGTGTCCGCCGCGGTGACGGGATGTTCGGATCGGTGACGGTGTGTTCGGGCCGGCGCCGCTCGGCGGGGCGCCGTGTGACCGTCCCACGAATCACTCGTTGGAACGCGTGCACCACCCACGACGGCGCATTCCACCATTTTGCGAAGGGCTGTTCCAGGCCATGCCCATGGACGAACGCACCCGGGCCGATGTCGAACGGGCCGAGGCGGCCATCGTCGAGCACTATCCACGGCTCGTCCGCCTCGCCTACCTCGTCCTGCCCCCGTCGATGGGCCGCCACCGCCGGGTCCTGACCGCGCACGCCCTGGTCCAGCGGGCCCTGCCGCGGGCCCGGCTGCGCCGGCCGGACGGCGGGCTCCCGGCCCAGCGCGGACCGGCCGCCGAGGCCGGCTACGACCTGGTGCGGCTGCGGACCCTGCGGCTGGCGCTGGCCTACGAGGGGCGGGCCCGCCACGGGCTGCCGGTGCTGCCGCAGGTCTGGGGGCTGCGGCTGTTCCCGCGGGCCGGCGGAGCCGAGGAACTCGCGCTGGACCAGGCGCTGTCCGCGGTCCCCGCCTCGGTACGCGCCACCCTCGGGCTGTGGCACCTGGAGGGCCTGGACGAGGAGGCCGCGCGCACCGTGCTCGAAGAGGCCGGGGCGCCCGCCCCGGACCTGGCGCAGCAGGCGGCCGGGCAGCTGGACCGCGAGGCCGGGGCCGGCGCCGGGGGGCTGCTGAACTCCGCGGAGTTCGACCCCTGCACGGTGCAGACCCGGCCGACGGATCTGCTGCGGCGCCGGCAGCGGCTGCGGGCGGCGGCCGCGCTGAGCGCCGTACTCGTCCTCGGTGCGACGGCGGCCGGGCTGTGGTGGGGCGCGGGAGACCCGCCGGTGCGTCCGCGGACCGTCGCGGAACAGGCGCTGGACCCGGCCCGGCTGGTACGCACCCCCAACGACCGGTGGGCGGACACCTCCCGGGTGGACTTCACCGCCTGGCCCGCCCGCGGCCGGCAGGCCGGCGACCGCGAACTGCTGGGGCGGGCGCTGCGGGTCTGGGCGGCGCCGCCCGCCGATACCCGGATCACCGCGGCCGCGGGCACCTCCACCCGGCCGCCGGACCATCCGCCGCAGCTGCTCTACGCGGGGCTGATCGACAACGTGATGGTGGTGGTCTTCCACGACGGTGAGCGGCTGGTGCGCTACGCCGAGCCCGAAGACGCCACGCCCACGCTGCACTTCGCACGGGTCGACGGCGCGGATCTGACCACCGGCGCCGCGCTGGTGATCGGGCGCGGCAACGGCTGGATGCGCTATCTGCTCGCGCCCTGGATCTCCGAGATCACCACCCGCGATCTGCTGGCGCCGGCCGCCGCGCCGCACGGCCTGCACGTCGCACCGGACGGGGTCACCGACCGCATCGCGACCCCGCCCGCGCCGGGCGGCGGCTGCGGACGCTGGCCGGTCGCGCGGTTCCGGCCCTCGACCCGGGTCGTGGAGAACGCCGCCCACGGGGATGACGCGACCTTCCTGCTGGCCGACCTCGACGACCTCGTGCCCGTCCACCTGCGCTACGTGCCGCCGCCGTCCGCCGGCGGCAACCCGGCCGGCGATCCGCACGAGGCCACCGGCGCCCCGGCGCTGCGGAGCTGGGCCCGTACCGCCTGTGAACTCGGGGCGCTGCGCGGCACCGGCGTACGGTCCGTCACCGACTGGGCGTTCGCCGAGCAACGCCTCCCGGAGGACGCGGGACGGGCGACCTGGGTGTGCACCCGCGCGGACACCTGGCGCGGGCCCGGGAGCGTGACGCTGCGGTTCCTGCCGCCGGCCGCGCGCCCGGCCGACCCCGGGCGGATCGCCGGCCGGGCCACGGACACCGCCGCCTGCAGCAGCTTCGGTCCGCATGTGGTGGGCGAGATCCACTGGCGGGCGAAGACCGGCAGGTGGTACCTCCTCGCGGCCGGCAGCCAGGAGGTCGGCGACCTCGCCGCCACCGGGGGCGTCCGGGCCACGGGCGACGGGAGCACGCTGGCCGCACCGGCCGACCCGGGCGCCCCGGCGACGGTCACCGGGCGGCTGCGGAGCGGCGTGAGCGTGCGGGCGTTCGGCCCCTACTAGGACTAGGGGGCGGCTCGCGGGGGAGATCCGCGGAGTGTCCGGCGAATCCCGACAGGAGATGTCCGGTTTCGCTGTCAGGGTCGCCGTGTACGGGGGCGACGGACCGGACGGCGAGGAGTGGCGCAGGTGACGAAGGAACTGGCGGGACGGGTGGCGCTGGTGGCCGGGGCGACCCGGGGCGCGGGCCGGGCGATGGCGGTGGAGCTGGGGCGGGCCGGCGCCCTCGTGTACGTGACCGGGCGGACGACGCGGGAGCGGGTCAGCGAGGTCGGACGGCCCACGGAGACCATCGAGGAGACCGCGGAGCTGGTCACCGAGGAGGGCGGCACCGGCATCGCCGTACCCGTCGACCATCTGGAGCCGGAGCAGGTCGGGGCACTGGTCGAGCGGATCGACCGGGACCAGGGCCGGCTGGATGTGCTGGTCAACAGCCTCTGGGGCGGCGACCGGCTGATCGAGTTCGGCACCCGGCTGTGGGACCTGGATCTGGCGGGCGGCCTGCGGATGCTCCGCCTGGGCATCGACTCCCACCTCATCACCAGCCATTACGCGCTGCCGCTGCTGATCCGGCGGCCCGGCGGGCTGGTCGTCGAGATCACCGACGGCACCGCCGACTTCAACCGCCGCTACCGCGACAACCTCTGCTTCGATCTCGCCAAGAACGCGCCGCACCGCATCGCCTTCGGCCTCGCCGCCGAACTCGGCGAACACGGCGGCACGGCGGTCTCGCTGACCCCCGGGTTCCTGCGGTCCGAGGAGATGCTGGACCACTTCGGGGTGACGGAGGAGACCTGGCGCGAGGCGGTGGCCACCGACCCGCACTTCGCCATCGCCGAGTCGCCGGCCCTGATCGCCCGCGGGGTGCGGGCGCTGGCCGCCGACCCGGACAAGGCGCGCTGGAGTGGCCGTTCGCTCTCCAGCGGGCAGCTGGCGAAGGAGTACGGCTTCACCGACACCGACGGCTCCTGCCCCGACTGCTTCGGTTACTTCGAGGACGTGGTCTTCGGCGGCCGGGACGCGCCCGCGGCCGACTACCGCTGACGGCCGCCCGCGCCGTACGGTCGCCCGCCTACCCATATCCGGCCGCCATCCGGCGGGCGGCCGCCGCCATACGCTCCCGCAGGCCGGCGGGCGCGAGCACCTCGGCCTCGGGGCCGAGCGCCAGCAGCTGGGCGTAGGCGACCTCGGGGGACTCCACGGCCAGGGTGACCGTCAGGCGGCCCTGCTCATCGGGGCCGGCGGCCTCCCGGGCCCGGGCGACCGCCTCGCGGGCCGCGGCGCGGTCGGTGACGTACGGCAGCTGGCGTACGCCGTCCGCGGAGAGCCGCAGCACCACCTCCGCGCGCAGGATCGAGCGGGCGAACTCCGCGGCCCGCGCCGCCCAGAACGCGGGCAGGTCGAAGGAGGCGTCACGGTCGAACCGGCCGGTGCGGGGCCCGGTGGCCGCGGCGTCCTCCTCGGCCGCGGCGGCCGTCACGGCGGTGAACCGGTCTACCCGGTAGACGCGGTAGTCCCCCTCGACGCGCGCCGCGAGATACCAGACCCCTGCCTTCAGTACCAGGCCGTACGGCTCCAACTCCCGAGTCACCTCGGTGTCCTTGCGGAGGTAGCGGGCGGTGAGGCGGCGGTCGTCCCGGACCGCTTCGGCGAGCGCGGGGAGCAGCTCGGGGGGCTCGGGCTGCTGGTACCAGCCGGGTGCGTCGAGGTGGAAGCGCTGGGCGGCGCCCCTCGCGGCGTCCCGCAGCTCGGGCAGCAGGGCGGCGGAGACCTTCAGCCGCGCGGCGCAGGCGGCGTCCGCCAGACCCATCTCGCGCAGCGCCGTGGGCACTCCGGACAGGAACAGCGCCTCGGCCTCGCTGCGGGCGAGACCGGTGAGGCGGGTGCGGTAGCCGCCGATGAGGCGGTAGCCGCCCGTCCGGCCGCGGTCCGCGTAGACCGGGACGCCGGCCTCGGAGAGGGAGAGCACATCACGGGCGACCGTGCGCTCGGACACCTCCAGCTCCCGCGCCAGCTCGCCGGCCGTCATCGACGGCCGCGCCTGGAGCAGCAACACCATCTTGATCAGCCGGGCAGCACGCATGTCCTCATGATGCGGGCGACCACTGACAACGGCCGGGGTGACGGTGGCCGGGCGGCACGGGCGGGCCGGGCCGCCACGGTCATCTCGTCCGCACGGCACGGCACGGTACGGCACAGCGCGGCGCGGTACGGCACGACATGGCACGGCGACGCGGCCCGCCCGGCGGCGAACGAAAGCCCGCCCGGCCGTGGTCAGGGCTGGACCGGCCGGGCGGAGCGGGTTCCCGTGCGAAGGCCCCGGGCGCGGGTGGGCGGCCTCCGCACGGGAGTTCGGGGTGCCCGTGAGGGCGGGCGGACCCGGGAGCGGGTCCGCCCCTGGGATCACAGCCCGTAGCGCTCGCGGGCCTCCTTGACGGCCGCCGCCTTGACCTCGCCACGGCGGGCGAGGGCGGCCAGCGCCTGGACGACCACCGACTGCGGGTCGACGCCGAAGTGCCGGCGGGCCGCCTCACGGGTGTCGGACAGGCCGAAGCCGTCGGTGCCGATGGAGGTCCAGTCCTGCTCGACCCACGGCGCGATCTGGTCCGGAATCGCCCGCATCCAGTCGCTGACCGCGACGACCGGGCCGGGCGCACCGGCCAGCGCACGGGTCACGTACGGGATGCGGTCCTCGCCCTCCAGACGGGCGGCGTCGCACTCCAGGGCGTCCCGGCGCAGCTCCGTCCAGGACGGCGCCGACCACACATCGGCCGCCACGCCCCAGTCCTCGGCCAGCAGCCGCTGTGCCTCCAGGGCCCAGTGGATGGCGGTGCCGGACGCCAGCAGTTGCAGCTGCGGGCTGTCGGCCTCGGGCCGGGCGCCCTCGTTGAAGCGGTACAGGCCCTTGAGGATGCCCTCTTCGACGCCCTCGGGCATGGCCGGCTGGACCTTGGTCTCGTTGTAGACCGTCAGGTAGTAGAAGACGTCCTCGGCGTCGGGGCCGTACATCCGACGCAGGCCCTCCTTGACGATGACGGCCACCTCGTAGGCGAAGGCCGGGTCGTAGGAGAGGGCCGCCGGGTTGGTGGAGGCGATCAGGTGCGAGTGGCCGTCGGCGTGCTGGAGACCCTCGCCGGTCATCGTCGTCCGGCCGGCGGTGGCGCCGATGACGAAGCCGCGGCCCAACTGGTCGGCCAGCGCCCAGAACTGGTCGGCGGTGCGCTGCCAGCCGAACATCGAGTAGAAGATGTAGAAGGGGATCATCGGCTCGCCGTGCGTCGCGTAGGACGTCGCGGCGGCGGTGAAGTCGGCGAGCGAACCGGCCTCGGTGATGCCCTCGTTGAGGATCTGGCCGTCCTTGGCTTCCTTGTACCAGAGCAGCTGATCGCGGTCGACCGGGTCGTAGGTCGCGCCCCGGGGGGAGTAGAGGCCGGCCGTCGGGAAGAGGGACTCCATGCCGAAGGTGCGGGCCTCGTCGGGGACGATCGGCACCCAGCGCTTGCCGGTCTCCTTGTCCCGCATCAGGTCCTTGACCAGCCGGACGAACGCCATGGTGGTGGCGATCTCCTGGCTGCCGGAGCCCTTCTTCAGGGCGTCGAAGGCCTTGTCGGCGGGCATCGGCAGCGGCTTGGCGACGACCTTGCGGGCGGGCGCCGGGCCGTCGAGGGCGGCGCGCCGCTTTCGCAGGTAGACCATCTCGGGCGCGTCCTCGGCCGGGCGCCAGTACGGCACCCGGTCGCCCTCCAGGGCGCTGTCCGGGATGGGGAGTTCCAGGACGTCCCGCATGGTGCGGAACTCCGCCATGGTCAGCTTCTTCATCTGGTGGTTGGCGTTGCGGGACTCGAAGCCCGCGCCGAGGGTGTAGCCCTTGACGGTCTGCGCCAGGACGACGGTCGGGGCGCCCTTGTGCTCGACGGCGGCCCGGTAGGCGGCGTACACCTTGCGCGGCTCGTGGCCGGCGCGGGAGGTCTGGAACAGCTCCAGCAGCTTGGCGTCGGTGAGGCGGCTGGCGAGCGCGCGCAGCGAGTCGTTCGCGCCGAAGAAGTGCTCACGCAGGTAGGCGGCGTCGCGGGTGGCGTAGGTCTGGAACTGCGCGTCGGGGGTCTCGCCGAGGCGGCGGATCAGGGCGCCGTCGGTGTCGAGCGCGAAGACCTCGTCCCAGGCCCGGCCCCACAGCGACTTGACGACGTTCCAGCCGGCGGCGCGGAACTGGGCCTCCAGCTCCTGCACGATCTTGAAGTTCGGGCGGACCGGGCCGTCGAGGCGCTGCAGGTTGCAGTTGATGACGAAGGTCAGGTTGTCCAGGCCCTCGCGGCCGGCCAGCGCCAGGGCGGCGGTCGACTCGGGCTCGTCCATCTCGCCGTCGCCCAGGAACGCCCAGACGTGGGAGTGGGCGGTGTCCTTGATGCCGCGGTGCTCCAGGTAGCGGTTGAAGCGCGCCTGGTAGATGGCGGAGAGCGGGCCCAGCCCCATGGAGACGGTGGGGAACTCCCACAGCCACGGCAGCCGCCGCGGGTGCGGGTAGGAGGGCAGGCCCTCGCCGCCGGCCTCCTGGCGGAAGTGGTCGAGGTGGTCCTCGGTGAGGCGGCCTTCGAGGAAGGCGCGGGCGTAGACGCCGGGGGAGGCGTGGCCCTGGATGTAGAGCTGGTCGCCGCTCCCTCCCCCGGCTTCCGCCGGGGATGCCCCCAGCCCCTCCTTGCCGCGGAAGAAGTGCTGGAAGCCGGTCTCGTAGAGCCAGGCGGCCGAGGCGAAGGTGGCGATGTGGCCGCCCAGGCCCAGTGCGGAGCCGCGGGTGACCATCGCGGCGGCGTTCCAGCGGTTCCACGCGGTGATCCGGGCCTCCAGCGCCTCGTCACCCGGGAAGTCGGGCTCGGCGGAGGTCGGGATGGTGTTGACGTGGTCCGTCTCCAGCAGGGACGGCAGGGCGGTGCCCTCGGTGCGCGCGGTGTGCTCCAGGGCACGGCGCATCAGATAGGCGGCGCGATGCGGACCTGCTGCCGCGGTGACCGCGTCGAGCGACTCGCGCCATTCGGCCGTCTCCTCGGGATCACGGTCCGGGATCTGGTCGAGCTGGCTGTACGGCAGGCGCACGGGATCGGGCATGGGTGGCCCCTTTCCGGACGGGAGGGAAGCTCGGGGTGTCGTCGTGGCCGGGTCCGCGGTCCACAGGGCAGGACGGCGGACCCTCGACGACAGCCCGACGAGTTCGGCAGGCAGGTGTGGGTGTCGCGCCCCGACGGAGACGATACGCCTCTGATCGATGATCGATCAACGCTCCCCGAAGGAATTGCCGCAGGTCGGCACGGGGTGCCGTAATTTCGGGCACGGCGTGCCTGGCGGAAGGGGGGCGATCGCCGTGTCAGGGACGGTCCCGCCGCCCTGTCCGGGAGGGGACCGTCACCCCGTACGGGAAGGCCCCGTCACCCCGTGCGGGAAGGCCCCGTCACCCCGTGCGGGAGAGGCCACCCGCCCCTCCCGCACGCTCCCGGGCCCGGGGGCCCGAACTCCCTCACACCCGGGGCGCGCAGCTCAGCACGTGGGACTTGAGCAGGGCGCCGATCTTCGGGTCGCGCCGCCGGAAGGCGTCCACGATCTCCTGGTGGTCCTGGGCGTGCGAGCGCGGCTCCGGGCTGAACCAGCGGATCGACAGCGTCGTCCAGACCTCGATGCCCAGCGACTCCCAGGTGTGCAGCAGGACGGCGTTCCCGGCGGCCTGCACGATCTCGCGGTGGAAGGCCACGGTGTGCCGCACCTGCTCCTCGCCGTCCCCGGCCAGGTCCGCCGCGCGCAGCGCCGTCACCTCCTGCTCCAGCGCCGCGGTGTCCTCGGCCAGCCGCCCGGCGGCCAGCTCGGCGGCCACCTGCTCCAGCCCGGCACGCACCGGATAGCTCTCCTTGAGGTCGTCCGCGGTCAGATTCCGCACCCGGACGCCCTTGTTCGGTGCCGACTCGATCAGCTGGAGCGACTCCAGCTCGCGCAGTGCCTCGCGTACGGGCGTCTGGCTGACCTCCAGCTCCACCGCGATCCGCCGCTCGACGATCCGCTCGCCCGGCTGCCAGCGGCCGCTGACGATCCCCTCGAGGATGTGCTCGCGGATCTGCTCGCGCAGCGAATGGACGACGGGCGGGGTCATGGGGTGCTCCTTCAGAGCGTGGGGTGGCAGGGCCATTATCCGGGACGCGACCGCGCAAAGGGGCCGGCCCCGGTTCGTACGTGACGCTGTACGAACCGGGGCCGGCCCCTTGCACACCTACGGGCTGACTACCGGGCTCAGAGACCGATCTCGGTCTCGAACTCGGCGGCCTCCAGGATCTGCTTGACCGTGGTCAGGTAGCGGGCGGCGTCCGCGCCGTCCACCAGACGGTGGTCGTAGGAGAGCGCGAGGTAGGTCATGTCGCGCACCGCGATGGTCTCGCCCAGCTCCGGGTGGTTGATGACCACCGGGCGCTTGACGGTGGCACCGATGCCCAGGATGCCGACCTGGTTCGGCGGCACGATGACGGTGTCGAACAGGGCGCCGCGCGAACCGGTGTTGCTGATGGTGAAGGTCGCACCGGACAGCTCGTCCGGCGTGATCTTGTTCGCGCGGACCTTGCCCGCCAGGTCCGCCGTCTTGCGGGCGATGCCGGCGATGTTGAGGTCACCGGCGTCCTTGATGACCGGGGTCATCAGGCCCTTCTCCGCGTCCACCGCGATACCGACGTTCTCGGTGTCGAAGTAGGTGATGGTGCCCTCGTCCTCGTTGATCCGGGCGTTGACGACCGGGTGGGCCTTCAGCGCCTGGACAGCGGCCTTGACGAAGAACGGCATCGGGGAGAGCTTGACGCCCTCACGCTGCGCGAAGGCGTCCTTGGCCTGGTTGCGCATCCGCATGATCTTGGTGATGTCCACCTCGACCACGGTGGTCAGCTGCGCCTGGCCGTGCAGGGCCTTCATCATGTTGTCGCCGATGACCTTGCGCATCCGCGGCATCTTGACGGTCTGACCGCGCAGCGGGGACGCCTCGATGGCCGGGCCCGTCGACTTGGCAGCCGCGGCCGCCGGCGCGGCCGGAGCGGCGGCCTTGGCGGCCTCCGCGGCGGCGATGACGTCCTGCTTGCGGACGCGGCCACCGACCCCGGTGCCCTTGACCGTGCTCAGGTCGACGCCGCTCTCCGCGGCGAGCTTGCGCACCAGCGGGGTGACGTACGCGCCCTCACCGGCGGCCGGAGCCGGGGCGGCGGGAGCGGCGGGGGCCGGAGCGGCGGCCGGTGCCGGGGCGGCCGGAGCCGGCGCGGGGGCCGGAGCCGGAGCGGCGGCGGGCTCCGGGGCGGCCGGGGCCGGCGCGGGAGCCGGGGTGGGCTCCGGAGCGGCGGCGGGGGCCGGGGCCGGGGCGGCAGCGGCCGGAGCGGCGGCGGCCTGGTCGGCCGAACCGATCACGGCGAGCTTGGCGCCGACCTCGGCGGTCTCGTCCTCACCGACGACGATCTCCAGCAGGGTGCCGGAGGCCGGCGCCGGGATCTCGGTGTCGACCTTGTCGGTGGAGACCTCCAGCAGCGGCTCGTCGGCCTGGACCTCCTCGCCGACCTCCTTCAGCCAGCGGGTGACGGTGCCCTCGGTGACGCTCTCGCCGAGCGCGGGGAGGACGACGTCGGTGCCCTCGGCGCCACCCGCGGGGGCGGCGGCCGGGGCGGGGGCCTCGGCCGCCGGAGCCGCGGAGGGCTCGGGCTGCGGCTCGGCCGCGGGGGCCTCGGCAGCGGCCGGGGCCGGGGCAGCGGCAGGCGCGCCGGTGCCGTCGTCGATGACGGCCAGCTCGGCGCCGACCTCCACGGTCTCGTCCTCGGCCACCTTGATGGCGGACAGGACGCCGGCGGCCGGGGCCGGGATCTCGGTGTCGACCTTGTCGGTCGACACCTCGAGCAACGGCTCGTCGGCCTCGACGCGCTCACCCTCGGCCTTGAGCCAGCGGGTGACGGTGCCCTCGGTGACGCTCTCGCCGAGCGCCGGCAGGGTTACAGAAACCGCCATGGTTTCAGTTGCTCCTTACAAAAGTGGTGCGGATGTGATCGCGCCCGGGAAGGGGTCAGTCGTGGGAGTGGAGAGGCTTGCCGGCCAGGGCCAGGTGGGCCTCGCCGAGGGCCTCGTTCTGCGTCGGGTGCGCGTGGATGAGCTGCGCAACCTCGGCCGGCAGGGCCTCCCAGTTGTAGACCAGCTGGGCCTCACCGACCTGCTCGCCCATACGGTCACCGACCATGTGGACGCCGACCACGGCACCGTCCTTGACCTGGACGAGCTTGATCTCGCCCGTGGTCTTGAGGATCTTGCTCTTGCCGTTGCCCGCGAGGTTGTACTTGAGAGCGACGACCTTGTCGGCGCCGTACAGCTCCTTGGCCTTGGCCTCGGTGATGCCCACCGACGCGACCTCGGGGTGGCAGTACGTGACGCGCGGCACGCCGTCGTAGTCGATCGGCACGGTCTTCTGACCGGCCAGCCGCTCCGCCACCAGCATGCCCTCGGCGAAGCCGACGTGCGCGAGCTGGAGGGTGGGAACGAGGTCACCGACGGCCGAGATGGTCGGCACGTTGGTCTGCATGTACTCGTCGACGAGGACGTAGCCGCGGTCCATCGCGACGCCCTGCTCCTCGTAGCCCAGGCCCGTCGAGACCGGCCCGCGGCCGATCGCGACCAGCAGCACCTCGGCCTCGAAGGTCTTGCCGTCGGCGAGGGTGACCTTCACGCCGTCGGCGGTGTACTCGGCCTTGTCGAAGAAGGTGCCGAGGTTGAACTTGATGCCCCGCTTGCGGAAGGCGCGCTCCAGCAGCTTGGAGCTGTTCTCGTCCTCGACCGGGACGAGGTGCTTGAGGCCCTCGACGATGGTGACGTCGGTGCCGAAGGACTTCCACGCGGAGGCGAACTCGACGCCGATGACGCCGCCGCCCAGCACGATCGCGGACTTCGGCACGCGGTTCAGCGTCAGCGCGTGGTCGGAGGAGATGATGCGGTCGCCGTCGATCTCCAGGCCCGGCAGCGACTTCGGCACGGAGCCGGTCGCCAGCAGGACGTGGCGGCCCTGGACCCGCTGGCCGTTCACGTCGACGGAGGTCGGGGAGGACAGCCGGCCCTCGCCCTCGATGTACGTCACCTTGCGGGAGGCGATCAGGCCCTGCAGGCCCTTGTACAGGCCCGAGATGACCTCGTCCTTGTACTTGTGGACCGCCTCGATGTCGATGCCCTCGAAGGTGGCCTTGACGCCGAACTGCTCGCTCTCGCGAGCCTGGTCGGCGATCTCACCGGCGTGCAGCAGAGCCTTCGTGGGGATGCAGCCGTTGTGCAGGCAGGTGCCGCCGACCTTGCCCTTCTCGATCAGGGCGACGTCCAGGCCCAGCTGCGCCCCGCGCAGGGCCGCGGCGTAGCCACCGCTGCCGCCGCCGAGGATCACTAGGTCGAAAACGGTGCTGGCGTCGTTCGCCACGTCACGTCCTCCATGCATGGGTACGCCGGAGCCGGTCTCCGATGACCGGGCGGCGGCTGTGGTTCGGCCGCATTTACTTCGGCCCTGGGTAAGGGGGGCCCTGTCCTGCCGAGAACCCATCTTCGCACTTGTTCCGGGAAGCCGGGACGGCGGGCCGGGCTGTGAGACGGTGATCAGCCGCCTCGTACGGGTTACTGGCGCGTACAAAGGTGCAGTGGGCGAAGCGCCGCCTGGGAAGGGTGGCGGTGTGCGACGGGTGGGCGGGTTTCGTCCAGGGCGAACGCGGACGAACGCGCGCCCAAGGCCCCGGGCGGGGTGCCCGGGGCCTTGGGATCAAGCGGACAGCGGGGCGGAAACGCCCCGGCCGGGCGGTCAGCCCAGGTCGCCCGCGGCGGTGCGCTCCGCCAGCCGCACCAGGGTGCGCACCGCGGATCCGGTGCCGCCCTTGGGGGTGTAGCCCCAGGGGGCGCCCTCGTGGAAGGCCGGGCCCGCGATGTCCAGGTGGGCCCAGGTGATGCCCTCGCCGATGAACTCCTTCAGGAAGAGTCCGGCGACCAGGCCGCCGCCCATCCGCTCGCCCATGTTGGCGATGTCGGCGATCGGGGAATCCATGCCCTTGCGCAGCTCGGCGGGCATCGGCATCGGCCAGGACTGCTCGCCGACCTCCTCCGCGATCTCGTGGATCGAGGTGCGGAAGGCGTCGTCGTTGGCCATGATCCCGAAGGTGCGGTTGCCCAGGGCGAGCACCATGGCACCCGTCAGGGTGGCGACGTCCACGATCGCGTCCGGGGACTCCTCCGAGGCGCGGGTCAGCGCGTCGGCCAGCACCAACCGGCCCTCGGCGTCGGTGTTGAGGACCTCGACGGTCTTGCCGCTGTACATGGTCAGCACGTCGCCGGGGCGGGTGGCCGAGCCGGACGGCATGTTCTCGGCGAGCGCCAGCCAGCCGGTGATGTTCACCCGCAGGCCGAGGCGGGCGGCGGCCACGACCGCGGCGAACACGGCGGCCGCACCGCTCATGTCGCACTTCATGGTCTCGTTGTGGCCGGCCGGCTTGAGCGAGATGCCGCCCGAGTCGTAGGTGATGCCCTTGCCGACCAGCGCCAGGGTCTTGTCGGCCTTGGGGTGGGTGTGCGCGATCCGCACCAGGCGCGGGGGAGCTTCGGAGCCCTGGCCGACGCCCATCAGGCCGCCGTAGCCGCCCTTCTTGAGCGCCTTCTCGTCGAGCACCTCGACCTTGAGGCCGAACTCCTTGGCGGCGGCCTGGGCCTGGGCCGCGAAGGACTTCGGGTCGAGGTCGTTGGAGGGCATGTTGATCAGGTCGCGGGCGCGGTTGATCTCCTCGGCCAGCGCGACGGCACGCTCGGCGGCGGCCTTGAACTCCTTGTCGCGCGGCTTGCCGCCGAGGATCGCGGCCTCGCCGAGCGGCGCCGAGCGGCCGTCGTCCTTCTTGCCCTTGGCGCCGGCGCCGTTGGTGCTGCGGTACGCGGTGAAGGTGTACGCGCCGAGGAGCGCGCCCTCGCTCACCGCGGCGGCCGCCTCGGCGTCCTCCAGGGGCAGGGCGAAGCCGGCCTTCTTGGTGCCGGACAGGGCGCGGGCGGCGCTGCCCGCGGCACGCCGCAGGGCCTCGTTGTCGTAGGCGTCGCCCTTGGCCGGGGCGTCGCCCAGGCCGACCGCCAGCACGACCGGAGCCTTGAGGCCGTCGGCGGCGGGCAGCTTGGTCACCTCGCCCTCGGCACCACTCGCGCCGAGGGTCTCCAGCACGGCGGCGAGCTTGCCGCCGAAGGCCTTGTCCACGGCCTCCGCGCCGGGGGCGACAACGACGCCCTTGGCGCCCTTGGCCACGCCGACGACGACGGCATCCGCACGCACCGTTGCGGCGGGAGAAGTACTGAGGGTCAGTGCAGTCACGGTGATAAGGGTCCTGTTCCGTCCGGGGAATCCGTCTGCGCGCAGCGCGCTGCTGCGGCCGAGCCTACGCTCGGCGGCGCCGCGCGGCCCTGTCCCCTACCACACCGGCGACAACACCCGTCGCGGCAGAAGGCGCCGTAAGGGGTGAACTGCCATGAAATCAGGGCGAGTCGGAGGTTGGGGAGGGGGAGTGTGAAGGTCAGCCGAGGGCGAGCGCCAGCAGCGCCGTGAGTCCGGCGCTCTCCGCGAGGGCCCCGAACACATCGCCGGTCACCCCGCCGAACCGCCGCCGGCAGTGCCGCAGCACCAGCTCGCCGAGCCCGAGTCCGGCCACCGCGGCGAGCGCGGCGTGCAGCGCGCCGTACGGGCCGAAGAGGGCGCCGGCCGCCGCGCATCCGGCGGTCACCAGCGCCGCGCACAGCAACGCCGCCCGCCTCGGGACGCTTTCCGCGACCGCCGCGCCGAGTCCCTCCGGGCGGGCGGCCGGTACCCCCGCACGGGAGGCGAGGGTCAGCGAGGTACGGGCGACGACCGCCGCGACGGCCGCCGCGGCCGCGCCGCGCGCCCAGCCCCCGGCGTACAGCCCGGACAGCGCGGCCACCTGCGCCAGCACCGTGAACAGCAGCGTGAGCACCCCGAACGGGCCGATGTCCGACTGCTTCATGATCCGCAGGGCGTCCTCGGCGGGCTTCGCGCTGCCCAGCCCGTCGGCGGTGTCGGCCAGCCCGTCCAGATGCAGTCCGCGGGTGAGCACCGCGGGCACCGCGGCGGTGCCGACCGCGGCCAGCGGCGGACCGGCGCCGAGCAGCAGCAGCGCCCCGCCGACGGCGGCCGCGCACAGCCCGACGAGCAGCCCGGCCAGTGGCGCGCAGAGCATGCCGTCGCGCGCCGCCGCCCGGTCCCAGCGGGTCAGGCGCACCGGCAGCACGGTCAGCGTCCCGAACGCGAAGCGCAGGGCGTCGGCGGCGGACGGGGGAGCGGGAGTGTCGGTCACCGCGGCAGGCTATCCGGGCGCCCCCGGCGTTTGGCTGCCGGTCCCGCGCACCGGGAGGGGGCCTAATGGTGGCCAGGTGTCCGGACGCGGCAGATGGGGAGCGAGTGGGATGGGCCACTGGTGGTACCGCAACATCGTCGAACCGGGGAAGCTGCCGCTGCTGCTCGCCCTGGCCTCGTTCGTGCTGACCTTCCTCGTCACCCGCGTCATCACCCGTCTCATCCGCGCGGGCCGGGGGCCGTTCCGCAACATCAGCCCGGGCGGCGTCCATGTGCACCACGTCGTGCCCGGGGTGGTGCTGATGGTCGTCGGCGGCTTCATCGCGCTCGCCGGCGGCCGGCGCGGCTTCGGGTCCGGTGTCGCCGCGGTGCTCTTCGGCATGGGGGTGGGCCTCGTCCTGGACGAGTTCGCGCTGATCCTGCACCTGGACGACGTCTACTGGACCGAGGAGGGCACCAAGAGTGTCGAGATCGTCATCCTCACCGTCGCCCTGGTCGCCCTGATCCTCGGCGGGTTCCTGCCGTTCGGCGTCAACGAGCTGTCCCCGGAGGAGGCCACGGACCGCTTCACCGTCGTACGGACCGTGGCCGTCAACTTCCTCTTCGCGCTCGTCGCGCTCACCAAGGGCAAGGGCCGGATGGCGGTCATCGGCGTCTTCGTGCCGTTCGTCGCGCTGTTCGGCGCGATCCGGCTGGCGCGGCCGCACTCGCCCTGGGCCCGGCGCTTCTACCGCAACCGGCCCAGGGCGCGGGCCCGTGCCCGGGTCCGCGCCGTGCGCCACGACCGCCGCTGGTCGGGGCTGCGCCGCAGGGTCGAGCAGTTCATCGGGGGTGCTCCCAGCCGCTGACGGGCCGCAGGGCCGCCGGGGTGCGCGGCAGACACGCCTCCCGCACCAGGCAGACCACCAGCACCGCCAGCACCGCCGCCACATGCTCCTTGCCCGCCAGGTTGTTCTTGATGAACACCACCTCCAGGACCATCGCGGCCACCACCGCGCCACAGGTGAACCACGCACGATGGCGCCAGCACACGTACACCGCCAGGCCCACCACGGCCGCCGAAGGCCCGGTGTCCAGCACGTACTTGTCCGCGTCGGCCAGCCCGATCGGGCTCTGCGGGCCGATCCAGATGCCGATCCGGGCGTACATCGTCCCGGCGAGCGTGGCCAGGTAGGCGACGCCCAGCGTCTGCCGCCAGCCCACGCAGATCTCGGCGATCCCGAAGACCACCAGGATCTGCGCGAGCGCGCCCCACACCGGAAGGTCCAGCGCGGGCACGAACAGCGACAGCGGGGTGCGCAGCAGCGCCAGCCACAGGTGCTCCCAGGCCTGGATGGAGCCGATGTCCTGGACCGCCCGATAGCCCCAGGCCTGGTTCTGCACACACTGGAAGACCAGGGTCAGACACACCGCGGTGAGCGTCACCGGGATCGCCCGCAGCTTGCGCACCGCCAGCGCGGACCACACCGTGGTCAGCAGGGGGCCCCACTCGGCAGCCGCGGCGCGGCGCAGGACCGGGGCCGGTGCCGGCCCCGGCGCGGGCACCTCGCGCCCCGCCCCGGCCTCGCTCATCTCGCCTTCTCCAGGTGCGTGCGGTTCAGCCACTTGGGCAGACCCGGTGCTTCCAGAAAGCCTTCCGCGCGGCCCGCGGCGATTCCGATCCGCAGCAAATCGGTGCTCTTCTCGAAGAGCATGTACCGCGGCTCCCAGATGGGCCGGTATTTCGCATTGGCGCGATAGAGCGATTCAATCTGCCACCACCGGGAGAAGAAGCTGAGCAGTGAGCGCCACAGGCGCAGCACCGGGCCCGCACCGAGCCGCGAACCGCGTTCGAAGACGGAACGGAACATCGCGAAGTTCAGTGAGAGCTGAGTGATCTCCACCTCTTTCGCGCGCTGGATCAACTCCAGCACCATGAACTCCATCAGGCCGTTCTCGGAGTTCCGCTCCCGCCGCATCAGATCCAGCGAAAGGCCCTTCGGGCCCCACGGCACAAAGCTCAGCAGGGCCCGCAGCTCACCGTCCGCGTCACGGCATTCGAGGAACACACAGCTGCCGTCGGCCGGGTCGCCGAGCCGGCCCAGCGCCATCGAGAAACCGCGCTCGGTCTCGCCGTCGCGCCAGTCGTCGGCCAGCTCCAGCAGCCGGTCCATCTCCTGCGCGGGGATGTCCTCGTGGCGCCGGATGCGGACGGTGTAGCCGGCCCGTTCGATGCGGTGGTAGGCCTGCCGCACGGTGCGCATCGCCCGTCCGGCGAGGGTGAACTGCGCGGTCTCCACGATCGCCTCGTCGCCCAGTTCCAGCGCGTCCAGCCCGTGCCGGGCGTAGATCGTGCCGCCCTCCTCGCTCGCGCCCATCACGGCCGGCGCCCAGCCGTGCGCCCGCGCCTCGGCCAGCCAGCCCTCGATCGCACCGGGCCAGGCCTCGGGGTCGCCCAGCGGATCACCGGAGGCCAGCGACACCCCGCCCACCACGCGGTAGGTGACCGCGGCCTTGCCGCTGGGGGAGAACAGCACGCTCTTGTCACGGCGCAGCGCGAAGTAGCCCAGCGAGTCGCGATCGCCGTGCCGGGTCAGCAGCCCGCGCAGCCGCTCCTCGTCGTCCGCGGTGAGCGCGTCGGTGCTGCGGACCGAGCGGAAGGCCGCCCACAGGACCGCGACCAGCAGCAATGTGCTCAGCACGTTGATCGCGACACCGACCCAGTTGGGGGTGGCGATCTCCGGGAACGCCCGACCGTCGGGGGCCAGCGACACCAGCCGCATCAGACCGTAGCGCCAGCGCTGCACGAACGTCGGGTGGCCGTCCGCGGTGTTGGTGGCGCTCACCAGCAGCGCGGCCAGCAGCGAGGTGACCAGCAGGCCGACGGCCGCGACCGCCGCCGCCAGTTTCGGATTCGCGCGGTCGCCCTTGGCGTAGAACTCCCGGCGCCCGACCACCAGCGCGACGACGAACAGACCGGTCAGCCCCAGCGACACCCAGTTCTGCACATGGCCGCGGAACTCCGGGAACGAGACCATCGCGGCGCCGAACAGCAACATCAGCAGACCGGAGAGCACCAGATTCAATATCCACGAGGCCCGCTTGCGCCGCCGCAGGGTGACACAGAGGAAGAGCGAGAAGGCGCCGGAGGCGAAGCCCGCCGTCAGCAGATACGGAGTGAAGAATTCCGCGCTGTTGTGCCGGCGGATGCCGTTACCGAACGACACCCACACCGCGCTCAGCACGTTGATGAATGTGACCGTACGCAGATACCAGATACCGAAACCGGCACCACGCCGTGACCATGGACCGCGCGTGCGGCCTTCCTCCGGACTCAAGCGATGTCTCCCATAAAACGTGTAAAGCGCGATCTTATGGGGCGCACACCGGTGGTCCGGTACGGCGAGAAGCAAACGAGCGCCCGCACAGGGGCGCCCGTCCGCTCGCTTCGTCCCGGCGGCCCGGCCGCGGTGGGCCGGTGCCGGGTCAGTCGCGCACGGGCAGTTCCGCCGCCAGGGCCGCGGCCGCCTGCACCAGTGGCAGGGCGAGCAGCGCCCCCGTCCCCTCACCCGCAGTGACGCCGTGGTCGAGCAAAGGGTTGAGCGCGATCCGGTCCAGGGCCTTGGCCTGCGCCGGCTCCCCGCTCGCCTGCCCGGCCACCCACCAGTCCGGCGCCCGGAACGCCACCCGCTGCGCCACCAGCGCACAGGCCGCCGAGACCACCCCGTCCAGGATCACCGGGGTCCGGCGCACCGCGCTCTGCAGCAGGAAGCCGGTCATCGCGGTCAGATCCGCGCCGCCGACCGCGGCCAGCAGCTCCAGCTGATCGCCGAGCACCGGACGGGCCCGCCGCAGGGCGTCGCGGATCGCCGCGCACTTGCGCATCCACGCCAGATCGTCGATCGGGGACCCGCCCCGCCCCGTGACCACCGAGGCGTCCGTGCCGCACAGCGCGGCGATCAGGGTGCTCGCCGCCGTCGTCCCGCCGACGCTCAGATCGCCCAGCACCACCACATCGGTGCCGGCGTCCGCCTCCTCGTCCGCGAGTGCCGTCCCGGCCCGGAACGCGGCCTCGGCCTCCTCGGCCGTCAGCGCGTCCTCGATGTCGATCCGCCCCGAACCGCGCCGCACGCGGTGCCGGGTGACCTCAGCGGGCAGCTCCTCCGGATCGCAGTCCACCGCCAGATCGACCACCCGCAGCTGTGCCCCCGCGCCGCGGGCCAGCACCGCCGCCGGGCTCGCACCGTCCAGCGCGGCCCGGACGAGGTCCTTGGTGGTCCCCGCCGGCCGGGCCGAGACGCCGAGCTGTGCCACGCCGTGATCGCCCGCGAACAGCAGCACCCGCGGCTGCGCCAGGGGCCGCACCGGCACCTGCTGCTGCGCGGCGGCCAGCCACTCGCCCAACTCGTCGAGGCGGCCCAGCGCTCCCGGTGGCACGGCCAGGCGCGCCCGCCGTTCCTCGGCGGTCCGGCGTACCCCGCCGTCGGGGCGCTCGATCAGATTGGCGAAGTCATCGAGATTCAGGGCGCTCATTGGGCGCAGATTACCGTCAACGCACCGCTGACGAGGCACGTCGGGGGGAACGGGCTCCCGCGAAGCGCACCTCGCACACCAGGGGCGTCAGCGCCCGCAGCACCGGTGCCCGCTGCCCGAGCCACGACGGCAGGCCCCACGCCGCCGCACCCGGCGCGGGCACCGGCCCGACCTCGCGCACCGCGGCGATCCCCGGGTGCGTACCCGCCAGCCGCGGCAGGTCCGCGCGGTCCAGCCCCCAGCGCACCGGAGCGGGCCGCCGGCCGCCGCCCGGCGCGGCCGCGGCCCGCCGGGCCAGCGCCGCGGTCAGCCGTGGCAGGGCGTCAAAGACCAGCGCACCACCGGGAAACCGCTCCGCGCACGCCGCCAGCAGCGCCCGCACCGCCGCCGGCGACAGCCGCATCAGCACCCCCGGCGCGGTGACGACGACCCCGTTCCGCGGCTCGTGCACCGCGTCCAGCCAGCCGTGGCCGCCGGCCGGGCAGGCGACCGTACGCCGCCGGGGGCCGTCCGGCAGCAGCATCCGGCGTACCGCGGCGGCCTCCGGGACCACCACCGTCAGCCAGGTCAGCCGCCCGTTGTCCAGCCGCCAGAAGCCGGTGTCGAGGCCCTCGCCGAGCGCGACCACCGTCGCCCGCGGGTACCGCTCCAGATAGCCGCGGACGGCCGCGTCGAAACGCCGCCCGCGCGCCCCCGGTTCCCGGGCGGGCGGCGCGGCCCGCCCGCCCGGCGCCTCGGTCCGGGTCCGCTCGGATTCACTCACGTCTCAAGAGCACCCGGCGCCGCACGCCGGGGCAAGCGGACACGGGCCCCGCCGGGCATCCGTCATCCGCGCAGCGCAAGCGCCTGGCCCGCGACGACCAGCAGCACCTGCTCGCACTCCGCGGCGAACGCCGCGTTCAGCCGCCCCAGTTCGTCGCGGAACCGGCGGCCCGCCGGCGTCGCCGGGACGACCCCGGAGCCGACCTCGTTGCTGACCGCCACCACCGGCCGCGAGGTCGCGCGCACCGCCGCCACCAGCGCGTCGGTCCGCTCCCGCAGCGCCTGCCGCCCCCCGGCCGCCCAGGTCTCGTCGTCCCACGCCCCGACCTCGTCCATGACGTGCGTCAGCCACAGCGCCAGACAGTCGATGAGCAGCGGCGAGGCATCGGCCGCCCGGCCGCCCCCGGCCCCCGCGACGCCCCCGGTGCCGTCCGCCCCGGGACCCGAGGCCACCCCGCCGGCTTCCGTCCCCGGGCTGTCGGCGTCCTTCCCCGGCCTCTCGGCTTGCCTCCCCGGCCTCTCGGCCTCCAGGAGCGGCACCAGATCGCACGTCTCGACCGTCCGCCAGCTGCCCGGGCGCCGCTCGCGGTGCAGTGAGACCCGCTGCGCCCAGTCCTCGTCGCCGTCCCGGGTCCCCCCGGTGGCCACGTACACCACGTCCGGGAAGGCCTCCAGCCGGCGCTCCGCCTCCACCGACTTCCCGCTGCGCGCCCCACCCAGCACCAGCGTCCGGCGCGGCAGGTCCGGGACCGCGTGATACTCCCCGACCACCAGCGAACTGCCGTCCGCCACCGCCCGGGCACCCGCCGCCGCCAGCCTGCGGTGCAGCTCGGGGCCCGGCGGCACGCCGTGGTCCACGTGCACCGCGACCACGTCCGTCGCCGCGTCGACCAGCCCGCCCGCCCGCAGCCGGGCCAGCGCGTCCGGCCGCTCCAGCACATCGAGCAGCACCAGGTCGTAGGGCACCGCGCCGCCCTGCCCGCGGTGCCCGCCGTCCGCCAGCCCGGCCGGAGCCGCGCCCGGCGGCAGGTACAGCAGCCGCTCGCCGTCGGCCCCGGTGATCTCGTAGCCGGTGCCGGGGATGTCCACCGCGACGGCCCGCACCCGGTGCCCGTCGAGCAGGGCCAGCTCCCGCCCGTCGGCGACCCGCCCCGGCTGCGGCAGCCCGGCCGGCACCTCCATCGCCGGGCCGTCGTGCGGATGCGAGAGCAGCACCTGGCGGACGCCCGCCAGCGACCGCCCGGCCCGGGCCGCCGCGAAGGCCGGCCCCGGTGTCAGATCGATCAGCAGCACGCCGTCGACGAGCAGCGCGGTCGCCGCCCGCGCCCCGTCGCCGACGGCGGTCGCGCAGGCGGCACACGGGCAGCCGGGGCGCGGCAGCCCCTGCGGGGCCCCGGTGCCGAGGAGAGTCACATCCACACCGCCGAGTTTCTCGCGTCCGGCCGCGGGGAGCGCGGCGGGGGCGGACTCGACACGGCCGTTAGGCTGCCGATCAGCACGGAAGCACGGCACCGCGCGACGTGGCGGGACCACGCCCGCGGTGACACGGACTCGTACCCGGTGGGATTCCAGGAGGCGGACATGGCGTGGACGTGGCGGTTCGAGAAGGCGGACGGTGCGGAGACGGCCCCCGCGGTGCAGCCCGAGGAGTTCACCACCCAGGGCGACGCGGAGTCCTGGATCGGCGAGGAGTGGAAGGCCCTCCTGGAGGGCGGCGTCGACCAGGTCAGGCTCTTCGAGGACGGCACCGAGATCTACGCGGGGCCGATGAGCCTGCACGCGGACGCCGAGGGCTGAGCACGCGCACGCGGCGCGGCCGGCACCCGTGGAGGGGCCGGCCGCGCCGCGCTGTGACGTCTTGCCTCCGCGCGGTCCGCGACCGCGGAGGTCAGGGGCGCTGACCCCGCTTGACCTGCGGCTTGGGCAGCCGCAGCCGCCGCATCTGGAGCGTGCGCATCACCGCGTACGCCTTCACGCCCTTGAGGTTCTCGTTCGGGAAGCGCTCCGGGAGCCGCTTGCCGAGCCGGAACCAGATCAGCACCGAGTCGAGCACGATCAGCACGATCAGCACCAGCCACAGCAGCAGCGCGATGCTCTGGATCGAGGGCACCCGGATCATGGTGAGCACCAGGATCACCACGGCCATCGGCAGGAAGAACTCGGCGACGCACCAGCGGGAGTCGACGTAGTCCCGCGCGAAGCGGCGCACCGGACCCTTGTCGCGCACCGGCAGATACCGCTCATCGCCGTTGGCCAGCGCCTCGCGCTGACGGGCCATGTCGCTGCGGCGGGCCTCCCGCTGGGCCTTGGTGGCGTCCTTGCGGTTGGTCGGCGTGTGCGCACGGGAGCGGCGCTGCGACTGCGCCTGGCTGCGTTTGGGCGTCGGCCGGCCCTTGGGGGCCTGCGGATCGCGGGGCTGCTGGGGCTGGTCCGCGGTCACCTTGGCGGTCGCGGCCTGCTCATCCTTCGAACGGCTTCGGAACACAACACCCAAGAGTACGTGCTCGGCGCGGCGGGGCCACGGTCCGACGGGCACGATCCGGCAACGGAGCGCCCCGGGCCGTACCGTTTCACCGGGAGCGCCGGTGGCGCTTACCCACCCAGAGCGGACATCACGCCCGGTCGTCGGGACTCTCCACTACTCCCTGGGCGGGAGGAACGGCGCCCGCGATCGTCCTGGAGGAGGAGCGCATCCGGGCGCGAACAGTGCGGTAATGGAACCAGGGCCCGTACTGTGGGGTCTGTAGATGTGCTGGAGCCGAAGCCCGAGGTGACTCGGTCAGAAGGGGGCGCGCGAGGCCCATGAGCGATGGTGTCATGAAGCGGATGGGGATGATCTTCCGCGCGAAGGCCAACAAGGCCCTGGACCGGGCCGAAGACCCGCGCGAGACCCTCGACTACTCGTACCAGAAGCAGCTGGAGCTGCTGCAGAAGGTGCGCCGCGGGGTCGCCGACGTGGCGACCTCCCGCAAGCGCCTGGAGCTGCAGCTCAACCAGCTCCAGGGCCAGTCCGCCAAGCTGGAGGACCAGGGCCGCAAGGCGCTGGCGCTCGGCCGCGAGGACCTGGCCCGTGAGGCGCTGACCCGCCGCAGCGCGCTGCAGCAGCAGGTCACCGACCTGGAGACGCAGCACCAGACCCTGCAGGGCGAGGAGGAGAAGCTCACCCTCGCCTCCCAGCGGCTGCAGGCCAAGGTCGACGCGTTCCGCACCAAGAAGGAGACGATCAAGGCCACGTACACGGCCGCCCAGGCGCAGACCCGGATCGGGGAGGCCTTCTCCGGCATCTCCGAGGAGATGGGCGACGTCGGCATGGCCATCCAGCGCGCGGAGGACAAGACCGCGCAGCTGCAGGCCAGGGCCGGCGCCATCGACGAGCTGATGGCCTCCGGCGCGCTGGACGACCCCTCCGGCATGGCCAAGGACGACATCACCGCCGAGCTGGACCGGCTCTCCGGTGGCAGCGATGTCGAACTGGAGCTGCAGCGGATGAAGGCCGAGCTCGCCGGAGGTTCGTCCGCCGACCAGCAGGCCCTCGAAAGTGGCCAGAACGGCGGGGCCCAGCCCGCCCGGCCGCAGGACCAGCCGCGTTTCGACAAGCAGTGACGGTCGGCGGCGGCTAGCCTCGCAGAGATCGTCGGACCGGACCAAGGGAGACCGTCGTGATCGTACGGATCATGGGGGAGGGCCAGGTGAAGCTGGACGATGCCCACTTCACCGAGCTCAACAAGCTGGACGACGAGCTGCTCGGCGAGATGGAGAGCGGCGACGAGGAAGGCTTCCGGCGCACCCTCGGCGCCCTGCTCGACGCGGTGCGCCGCCTGGGCGCACCGCTTCCCGACGACGCCCTCGAACCGTCCGCCCTCATCCTGCCGTCCCCGGACGCCTCGCTCGACGAGGTCAGGGAAATGCTCAGTGACGACGGGCTGATCCCGGGCTGAATTCCGGCCGGGCCGCGCCCGGTCACTCCACTCCAGCGCACAGCGCCCCGGTCCCCCGCGGACCGGGGCGCTACCGTTTGCTCTTGTGAGCCTCCTCGATCCCCGCCCGGACCCCTCGCGCGCCGGCCGCTTCCAGTGGCACCGCACGCATCCGCGCGCGTGGGACGCCCTCGTGGCCGTCGTCGCCTTCGGGCTCATCCTGTTCGGCGCGATGGCCGGTCCGCACGGCTCGCAGGGCACGCGGTTCGTCCGCCACGAGCTGTCCGCCGCCGGCGTGACGCTGGCCGCGCTGGCCTGTGCCGCCCTGATCCTGCGCCACCGGCTGCCGCGCACCGTCCTCGCCGTGACGGTCGTGCTCACCCTCGGGGAGCTGTTCACCCGCACCGACACCCAGGGCGTCCCGGTGGCCGCCGCCACCGTGATCGCCCTCTACGGACTGGCCTCCCGCACCGACCGCCCCACCACCTGGCGGGTCGGCGCGCTGACCATCGTCGTGCTGACCGCCGCCGCCATGCTCTACGGGCCGCGCCCCTGGTACGCCCAGGAGAACATCGGGATCTTCGCTTGGACCGGCATGGCCGCGGCGGCCGGTGACGCGGTCCGCAGCCGACGCGCCTTCGTCGACGCCATCCGGGAGCGCGCCGAACGCGCCGAGCGCACCCGCGACGAGGAGGCCCGCCGCCGGGTCGCCGAGGAGCGCCTGCGGATCGCCCGCGAGCTGCACGACGTCGTCGCCCATCACATCGCCCTGGTCAACGTCCAGGCCGGGGTCGCCTCGCACGTCATGGACAACCGCCCCGACCAGGCCAAGGAGGCGCTGGCGCACGTGCGCGAGGCGTCCCGCTCGGCGCTGGAGGAACTCCGCACCACCGTCGGCCTGCTGCGGCAGTCCGACGACCCCAAGGCGCCCACCGAGCCGGCCCCGGGCCTGGGCGTCCTCGATCAGCTCGTCGACGGATTCGTCCGCGCCGGCATCCCCGTCGACCTGGAGATCCCGCACTCGCCCCGGCCACTGCCCGCCTCCGCCGACCTCACCGCCTACCGCGTGGTCCAAGAGGCGCTGACCAACGTCCACAAGCACGCCGGGGAAGGGGCCCGGGCCACGGTCCGCATCGTCCACTCCGACACCGCGCTGACCGTCACCGTCCTGGACGACGGGGCGGGCCGGGCCGGCGTGCCCCGCCAGAAGGGCGGCGAGCGGCCCGCTGTGGACCCCGACCGCCCCGGCGGGCACGAGGAGAGCGGCGGCGGTCACGGCCTGATCGGGATGCGCGAGCGGGTCTTCGCGCTGCGCGGCACCGTCGTCACCGGCCCGCGCGCGGCCGGCGGCTTCCAGGTGCGGGTGACCCTTCCACTGCAGTCCGTCCGTACGGGGGAGACCACATGACGATCAAGGTGCTGCTCGCCGACGACCAGGCCCTGCTGCGCAGCGCGTTCCGGGTACTGGTCGACTCCGAACCGGACATGCGGGTCGTGGGGGAGGCCTGCGACGGCGCCGGCGCCTACGAACTGACCCGGGCCGAGCGTCCCGACGTCGTCCTGATGGACATCCGGATGCCCGGCGTGGACGGCCTGGCGGCCACCCGGATGATCAGCGAGGACCCCGATCTCACCGGGGTGCGGGTGGTCATCCTGACGACGTTCGAGGCCGACGACTACGTGGTGCAGTCGCTGCGCAACGGCGCCAGCGGCTTCCTCGGCAAGGGCGCCGAACCCGACGAGATGCTGCACGCCATCCGGATCGCGGCGGCCGGCGAGGCGCTGCTGTCACCGGTGGCGACCAAGGGCCTGATCGCCAAGTTCCTGGCGCAGGGCAGCGGTTCGGGTGACGGCGGCCGGGCCGGGCGGGCCACCGGGCGGCTGGCGACGCTGACCGGCCGGGAGCGGGAGGTGCTGACGCTGGTGGCCGGCGGGCTGTCCAACGACGAGATCGCCGGGCAGCTGGAGGTCAGCCCGCTCACCGTCAAGACGCACGTGAACCGTGCGATGGCCAAACTCGGCGCCCGCGACCGCGCCCAGTTGGTGGTCATCGCCTACGAGTCGGGACTCGTACGCCCACGGGTGCAGTAAGGACGGAGTAAACGTACTCCGAACGCGGTACACCACCGGACCGGAAACCGACCTGCGAGCGAGGAAAACCGGCCAGGGCATGCCGGAAGGTTGAGGTGGGCTGCAAAGGCCCCTGTCGTCGGGCCTGAGCAGGCCCCGCCGCCCTTTCGGAACAGAAGAGAGTGACCCCACCATGGCCTGGCTGTCCCGCCTCAGCCTCGTGCAACGGGGCCTGATAGCGCTGATGTCGATCGTGGCGATCGCCTTCGGCGCCATCGCGATCCCGCAGCTCAAGCAGCAGCTCCTGCCGTCCATCGAACTCCCGATGGTGTCCGTGCTGGCCCCCTACCAGGGCGCCTCGCCCGATGTCGTCGAGAAGCAGGTGATCGAACCGCTCGAGGACGGCGTCCAGGGCGTCGACGGCATCAAGTCCGTCACCTCGACGTCGAGCGAGGGCACGGGCGTCATCATGGCGCAGTTCGACTACGGCAACGACTCCAAGCGCCTGGTCGCCGACGTCCAGCAGGCCGTGAACCGCGCCCGCGCCAAACTGCCCAAGGACGTCGACCCGCAGGTGGTGTCCGGCTCGACCGACGACATCCCCACCGTGGTCCTCGCCGTCTCCTCCGACTCCAAGGATCAGCAGACGCTGGCCGACCAGCTCAACCGCAGCGTCGTACCGGACCTGAAGAACATCGACGGCGTCAGCCAGGTCACCGTGGACGGCGTCCAGGACCGGATCGTCGCGGTCACCCCCGACGACAAGAAGCTCGCCGCCGCCGGGCTGAGCGCCCAGTCGCTGAGCCAGGCGCTGCAGAACGGCGGGACGTCGGTGCCCGCCGGCTCGTTCTCCGAGGGCGGCAAGAGCAAGACCGTTCAGGTCGGCGCCGGCTTCACCTCCGTCGCGCAGATCAAGGACCTGAAGCTCGCCCCGTCGGCGGGCGCCGGTGCGTCCGCGGGTGGCGGTGCGTCGGCCGGCGGTGACTCCTCGCGCGGCGGCGCGTCCGCCGGCGGTGCCCCCGCCGCCGGCCCCTCCGCGGGCGGGCGTGCGGGCGCGGCGGTGCGCCTCGGCGATGTCGCCACCGTCAAGGAGGAGCAGGCCACTCCGACGTCCCTGACCCGCACCAACGGCAAGCCCAGCCTCGCCGTGAACGTGACGATGGACAAGGACGGCAGCGCGGTCGCCATCTCCGACGGCGTCAAGGACAAGCTCTCCAAGATCCGTCAGGACCTCGGCAAGGACACCCACGTCACGGTCGCCTCCGACCAGGGCCCGCAGGTCTCCAAGTCGATCGACTCGCTGACCACCGAGGGCCTGCTCGGCCTCGCCATGGCGGTCATCGTCATCCTGGTCTTCCTGCTCAGCCTGCGCTCCACGCTGGTGACCGCGGTCTCCATCCCGCTCTCGGTCGTCCTCACCCTGATCGTGCTGTGGACCGGTGACCTCTCCCTCAACATGCTCACCCTCGGCGCGCTGACCATCGCGATCGGCCGCGTCGTCGACGACTCCATCGTCGTCCTGGAGAACATCAAGCGGCACCTGGGCTACGGCGAGGAGCGCCGCGAGGCCATCCTCAACGCCGTCAAGGAGGTCTCCGGAGCGGTCACCTCCTCCACCCTCACCACGGTCGCGGTCTTCCTCCCGATCGGTGTCGTCGGCGGCATGATCGGCGCGCTGTTCGGCTCCTTCTCGGTGACGGTGACCGTCGCCCTGCTCTCCTCCCTGGTCGTCTCCCTGACCGTCGTCCCGGTGCTCTCCTACTGGTTCCTGCGGGCTCCGCAGATCCCCGAGGGCAGCACGGTGGACGACCTGCGCCGGGCGGCCGAGGAGAAGGAGGCCAAGAGCCCCCTCCAGCGCTTCTATGTCCCGGTCCTGCGGTTCGCCACCCGCCGCCGGGTCACCAGCCTGGTCATCGCCGTGGTGGTCCTCCTCGGCACCTTCGCCATGGGCCCCCTGCTCAAGACCAACTTCCTCGACCAGGGCGCCCAGGACACCCTCACCCTCAAGCAGGAACTCAAGCCCGGCACCAGCCTGGGCACGGCCGACAAGCAGGCCAAGCGGGTCGAGAAGGTGCTCGCGGCCAACGACGACATCGCCGACTACCAGGTGACCGTCGGCTCCTCCGGCTTCATGGCGGCCTTCGGCGGCGGCACCGGCGCCAACCAGGCCTCCTACCAGCTCAAGTTGAAGGACTCCGCGGACTCCGACAAGGTCACCGACGCGCTGCGCGCCGACCTCGGCAAGCTCGGCAAGTCCATCGGCGACACCAGCTTCACCACCGGTGGCGGCTTCGGCAACCAGGACCTGAGCGTGGTCGTCAAGTCCGGCGACGCCGATGTCCTGAAGACGGCCAGCGAGCAGGTCCGCAAGACCGTGGCCGGCCTCGACCACGTCACCGACGTCCAGAGCGACCTCTCCCAGAGCGTGCCCCGGATCTCGGTGAAGCCCAACGACAAGGCGGCCGCGGCCGGTTACGACCAGACCACGCTCGGCGCGGCGGTGACCCAGGCGGTCCGCGGCACCACCAGCGGCTCGGCCGTCCTCGGCGACACCGAGCGGGACATCGTGGTGAAGTCGGCCCACCCGGCCACCACCGAGGGCGAGCTGAAGAACCTGACCGTCCCGACCCCGTCGGGCCCGGCCAAGCTCAGCAGCCTCGCCACCGTGCAGACGGTCCCCGGTCCGGTCCAGATGACCCGGATCGACGGCGCCCGCTCGGCGACCATCACCGCCAAGCCGACCGGTGACAACACCGGCGCGGTCAGCGCCGAACTGAAGAAGAAGGTCGACGCGCTGAAGCTGCCGGACGGCGCCACCGCGACGATCGGCGGAGTCTCCCAGGACCAGTCCGACGCGTTCTCCTCGCTCGGCCTGGCGATGCTGGCGGCCATCGCCATCGTCTTCATGCTCCTGGTGGCCACCTTCCGCTCGATGATCCAGCCGATGATCCTCCTCGTCTCGATCCCCTTCGCGGCGACCGGCGCGATCGGCCTGCTGGTCGCCACCGGCACCCCGCTGGGCGTCCCGGCGATGATCGGCATGCTGATGCTGATCGGCATCGTGGTCACCAACGCCATCGTGCTGATCGACCTCATCAACCAGTACCGGTCGCAGGGTTACGGGGTCATCGAGGCGGTCATCGAGGGCGGCCGCCACCGGCTGCGCCCGATCCTGATGACGGCGCTCGCCACGATCATGGCGCTGCTCCCGATGGCGCTGTCCATCACCGGTGACGGCGGCTTCATCTCGCAGCCGCTGGCCGTGGTCGTGATCGGTGGTCTGATCACCTCCACCCTCCTGACCCTTCTCCTCGTCCCGACGCTCTACGCGATGATCGAACTCCGCAAGGAGCGCCGGGCGAAGAAGAAGGCCGCGAAGCGGGGCGGCCCCTCCGGCCCGCAGGCCGGGGAGGACGACCGCGCCCCGGAGCCGGCGACCGTCTGACGGTTCCCCGGCGGTTTCCCGCGCAGAAACGATGCCCCCGCAGGCCGGTGCTTGCGGGGGCATCGTGCTGGGCATCCCCTGACGGGGAACGCCCGGCCCGGGGGATCCCGCCATCGACGAAGGGGGCACGCATGGGGAAGCACGGTGACGGCAAGGGCGGCACGGACGGCGACAAGCAGCAGAGTCCGAAGGAGTCCGACGGCCGGTGGACCAAGCCGGTGACCGACCCGCCGAAGAAGTAGGGGGCGCCATGTCCTCGCCGGACCGGCTGGTGGAAATCCTGCGCAACAAGGGCGCGCTGACGCCCGGTTGGGCCCCGTCCGTCGCCGCGGTCGACCGGGCGCACTTCGTCCCGGACACCTTCGAGGTGGGGGAGCGCACGGTCTCCCGCTCGGGGGACGAGGCGGAGTGGCGGCGGATGGTCTACGCCGATCTTCCCCTCGTCACCCAGCACAACGACGGCCGGACCGCCGAAGGTCAGGTCGCCGTCCCGACGTGCTCGACGTCCATGCCCTCCCTGATGCTCGACATGGCCGCGGTCGTCCGGGACGGCGACGCGGTTCTGGAGATCGGCACCGGCACCGGCTACCACGCCGCCTGGCTGGCCCACCGGCTCGGCGGGGACCGCACCACCACCGTCGAGACCGACAAGGCCCTGCACGACCTCGCCCGCGACAACCTCGCCCGGGCCGGCCTGCATCCCCACACGGAGTGCGGCGACGGCCTGGCCGGCGTCCCCGAGCGCGCCCCCTTCGACCGCACCATCGCCACCTGCACGGTGCGCGACATCCCCTACGCCTGGGTGGCGCAGACCGCACCGGGCGGCACGATCCTCACCCCGTGGGGCTCCTCGTTCCACTCCTTCTCGTTCGCGACCCTGACCGTCCACGACGGGCAGGCCACCGGCCGCTTCTCCGGCCGCCCGGCCTTCATGTGGGCGCGTCAGCAGCGCCGCTCCTACGGCCGGATCAGGGACTGGTACCACGGCGAGGAGGGCGCCCGCGCGACGACCGCCGTCGACCCCCGGACCCTGGAGGACGACCTGCACGCCCGCTTCGCCGTCGGACTGCGGGTGCGCGACGCCTGGCCGCTGCTGTGCCCCGCCGACGACGGCAGCGACGAGGCCACCTACTGGCTCTTCGACGACGCCCGCACCTCCTGGGCCACCGTCGAGTACGTGCCCGGCCGCGACACCTACGAGACCGAGCAGCACGGCCCCCGCCGCCTGTGGGACGAGGTCGAGGCCGCCTACCGCGCCTGGCTCGCCCAGGGCTCCCCGCCCCGCCACCACTACCGCATCACGGTCACCCCGGAGGGCCAGACCGTGTCGCTGTGAAGCAGGTCCGTCCCGGCGGCGTGCCGGGACGGGCTGGAGGGTGCTTCTAGCCCTGCTTCTTGAGCGAGTCGACGAAGGTGTTCCAGGCGGTGGCCGGGATGAGGAGGGCCGGGCCGTGGGGGTTCTTGCTGTCGCGGACGGGGACGAGGCCGGGGAAGTCGTCGGCGACCTCGACGCATTCACCTCCGTTGGAGTTGCTGTAGCTGCTCGTGCGCCACTGGGCGCCGCTCAGGTCAACTGGGGCGTGTCGCATGGCCTGTGGTCCTCCATTGCCTTCCGAATCAGGTCCGCCGACTCCGTAAGAGAGAGGGCGTTCGCGCGCAGCACCTCGTACTGCCGCCTCCACTTGCCCACGATATCGGGGGTCTCGTACAGGTGACCGGCTTCAATGCCTTCTTCATAAGCCACCGTTGACCCATCGGGCAAGGACAGTAGGGTCAGCGCACCGCCCATCAGCGCATGCAGCCCGAGCCGGAACGGCACCACCTGAATCTTGGAGTACGGCGTATCCACCTGCGCCAGCAGCGAGGCCAACTGCTCCCGCATCGCCGACTCGCCGTCCAACTCCCTGCGGAGCACCGCTTCGTCGAGGATCGCCCAGCGGTAGGGCGGTGCTTCCGACCGCTGCCGTTCCTGGCGTGACATGCGGGCGTCGACCCGTTGCCCGACCTCTTGCGGCGACAGATTCTCCTGGCGGCTCAGGAAGGTGTGCGCGTATCTCCGGGTCTGCAGCAGGCCGGGTACCACCTGGCCTCCGTACTGCTCGATGACCGTGGCTTGTGCCTCGAAGTTCATATAGCGCCGGTACTGATCCGGATGCGCCTCCTTCTTGGCCAGTTGGTACAGGCCGTGGAAGTACGTCTCCGTGCCGAAGGCCGCGTCGAGGGCCGTGGGGAGTTCGGGCGGGGGCATCAGTTCCGCCGACTCGACGCGCGCCAGGGCGCTCTTGCTGAAGTTGACGATGTCCGCCAGCTGCACCAGCGACAGTCCGGCGCGCTCGCGGTGGCGGCGTTGTTCGGACCCGAAGTAGTGGCGGGCGGACAAATAGGGGGTCAGTTCCTTCGAGGTGAACTTCATCTGCGTCAGCTCTCGGTCGTCCCAGCTCAACGTGTCTACGGAACACCGGCGTTGAGGCCATGTCTCCCGGCGGGGTGAGGGCGATACACACGGTAGGCAGAGGGATCGACAGGAAGAAAGCGGGCCATATGTTCGAGAGTTCGCCACCGCGGTTGCTGCCCTGGACCAGGCCGGACGGTGGCCCCTGCTACCTGAGCACGGACGACCCCCACAGCCGGCTGTCCCGGCTGGCCGACGAGGTCGAGGACGAGTTGCTCACCGCCGCCGAGACGCTCCTGGCCGAAGCCGGGGCGCTGCTCGCCGGGCCGGATGCGGACCCCCGGGCGCTGTGCCGCACGGCTGCCCCGCTCCACGGGGCGCTGCGGGACGTCTTACGGATCGCCGTCAGCCGGGGCGACCGGCTGCCGGAGCCGTGCGACCACGCGGACACCCGGCTGTGCGAGGGCCGGAGCTGCTGCCGGGTGTGCCGCCGCCAGATCTATCCGTAGCGGGCAGCGGCTCCGGACCGCCCTGCCCGCCGTCCGGGCGGCATCCGCGTGCGGAGGTGCAGCTCGCGCCGTGTGCGGGGAGCGATGGTGAAGGGGGCTGTTGGCTGCCGAACCGACGAAAGGGTGCGCGCGTGCCGCACGTCCCGGCCCGCAGGGCCGTACCCGTCACCGCCGCCGCGCTGCTGCTCGCGGCCGCCGTGCCCGCCGGCGCCGAGACCCCCGTCGTGGGGCGGGCCGCCGCCGGGAGGTCCATCGCCGCCGTCCGGGTGGCCGTCACCGGCGGGTCGTACACCGCGAGCGTGGGCCTCGTCCGGACGGGCCCGCGCTCCCTGTTCGGCGGCTTCTACTGCGCCGCCGACGGCGTCAGCCCCACGCCCCTGACCGCCCTGGTCGACGCCGACCGGATCTACGGCCTCGGCGGCGTACGGGCGAGCTGGGACCCCGCCACCCAGGACTACGTGGTCACCGCGATCCACGGCGACGTCGCGGACAGCACCAAGAAGTGGAACGCGTACGTGAACGAGAAGAAGATCACGACGGGTCCCTGCCACACCGCGATCAAGGGCGGCGACAAGGTCCGCTGGACCCTGGAGGCCGTCTCGGGCGCCGCGTCCGGGACCGGTACGGCCGAGCCGCCGCGCCGGCGCCGGGAGCGCTGAGCGGCCGCCCCGCCCGCGGGGGAGGGGCGGCCGCTCCGTCGCGCTCCGCGGCCGCTACGGCAGCGCCAGCATCCGCTCCAGCGCCAGCTTCGCGAAGCCGGCGGTCTCGTGGTCGACCTCGATGCGGTTGACGAGTTTCCCGGCGGCGAGCGACTCCAGCGTCCACACCAGGTGCGGCAGGTCGATGCGGTTCATCGTCGAGCAGAAGCAGACCGTCTTGTCGAGGAAGACGATCTCCTTGTCCTCCGCGGCGAAGCGGTTGGCCAGCCGGCGCACGAGGTTCAGCTCGGTGCCGATGGCCCACTTCGAGCCGCGCGGGGCGGCCTCCAGCGCCTTGATGATGTACTCCGTCGAACCGACCTGGTCCGCGGCCGCCACGACCTCGTGCTTGCACTCGGGGTGGACCAGGACGTTCACGCCGGGGATGCGCGCGCGGACGTCGTTCACCGACTCCAGCGAGAACCGGCCGTGCACCGAGCAGTGCCCGCGCCACAGGATCATCTTCGCGGCCCGCAGCTGCTCGACGGTCAGGCCGCCGTTCGGCTTGTGCGGGTTGTAGACCACGCAGTCGTCCAGGGACATGCCCATGTCGCGGACGGCGGTGTTGCGGCCCAGGTGCTGGTCCGGCAGGAAGAGGACCTTGCTCGTCGCCGGGTCACCCTGCTCGAAGGCCCAGTCCAGCGCGCGCTTGGCGTTGGACGACGTGCAGATCGTGCCGCCGTGCTTGCCGGTGAAGGCCTTGATGTCGGCCGAGGAGTTCATGTACGAGACGGGCACGACCTGCTCGGCGATGCCGGCCTCGGTCAGCACGTCCCAGCACTCGGCGACCTGCTCGGCGGTGGCCATGTCGGCCATCGAGCAGCCGGCGGCCAGGTCGGGGAGGATCACCCGCTGCTCGTCGCCGGTGAGGATGTCGGCCGACTCCGCCATGAAGTGCACACCGCAGAAGACGATGTACTCGGCGTCCGGCCGGGCGGCGGCGTCCCGCGCGAGCTTGAAGGAGTCGCCGGTGACATCGGCGAACTCGATGACCTCGTCGCGCTGGTAGTGGTGCCCCAGGACGAAGACCTTGTCCCCGAGCTTCGCCTTGGCCGCGCGGGCGCGCTCGACGAGATCGGGGTCCGACGGCGCCGGCAGATCGCCGGGACACTCCACGCCGCGCTCGCTCTTCGGGTCGGCCTCGCGGCCGAGGAGGAGCAGCGCCAGCGGGGTCGGCTGGACGTCCAGGGGCTGGGCGGTGGTCACAACACGCACCCTCTCTTTTCTGCGGACAGCTCTTGCACAAGCCTTCTCGTCTATTTGACGTTATCTATCATAGCCGCTTCACGTCAGTTTGACGATGGGGCTTGTGTCGATGTGACGCATCCGCATCCGACCGTGTGTGCTCGGCCACCTGTTCCTGTCCGGCGGTGTGCGAGCATGGGGGAGAACGAAAGGGGAGGAGCTGCCCCCGGGCGGCGCCCGGAAAGCTTCTCCACACGTTGCGCCCAGCCGGAATTAATCCGGGACGTCGTGGGTTGCAGCTGGTTGCATCCGATGACAAGCGGTCCGTACAACCCGGGAGAGATCTAGATGAGCGTTCAGGACGAGACCACCGTCAGCGACGGCATCATCCTGTCCGACGCGGCCGCGTCGAAGGTCAAGAGCCTGCTGGAGCAGGAAGGCCGGGAAGACCTCGCGCTGCGGGTGGCCGTGCAGCCCGGCGGCTGCTCCGGCCTGCGCTACCAGCTCTTCTTCGACGAGCGCTCGCTCGACGGCGATGTCGTCAAGGACTTCGACGGCGTCAAGGTCGTCACCGACCGGATGAGCGCCCCCTACCTGGGCGGTGCCTCCATCGACTTCGTCGACACCATCGAGAAGCAGGGCTTCACGATCGACAACCCGAACGCCACCGGCTCCTGCGCCTGCGGCGACTCCTTCAGCTAAGGACTTCGGGCAGTACGTACGGAAGGCGGCGCCCCCTGAGTGGGGGCGCCGCCTTCCGCTGCCTTCTCCCGCCTCCCGGACCTCCGCCTCCGACGGTCCGCGGGCGCGCCCTACTGCTTGGGCACGGACTCATCGGTCGAGACGTCGACCACCTTGCGGCCGTCCAGCGGCTTGTCCAGGGTCACGGTCTTGGTGAACTCCTTGGCGATCTTCACGCAGACCTGGCCGGGCTTCTTGTCCTTGCCGACGACCTTGGTCCGCACGGTCGAGCCCGACTCCTCCGCGCTCACCGAGTAGACGCTGCACACCCCGCCCCAGAAGTGCACCGTCAGCTTCTTGCCGCCGTCGCTCACGCCGTACGACTCCAGGGCCATCACCCCGGGCTTCCCGGACGGTTTTCCGGGCGCGTGGCCGGGGCCCTGCGAACTGCTCCCGCCGCCCCGGTGGGCCAGGTACTTGGGGTTCACCGCCGGCTGCGCGACCGTAGAGGTGGCGTCCGGGCCGCTGCCGGCGCCCGGCTGGCGCACCGCGTACAGCCACGACGGCACCAGTGCCTGCCCGCCGTCCACGTACTGCACCGAGAGCCCGAACACCGCGCCGGTCACCTCGGACGGCTGCTGCGCCTTCGTCGGCGCCGGCTCGCACGGCGCGATCCCGCCGGCCTTGCCGTCCTTGCCGTCCTTCTTGCCGGGCGGCGAGGGGCAGCCGGCCGGCTTGCGGCCCTCGCCCGAGTTCAGCCGGTCCAGCGTCTTGCCGGCGTTCAGCACCGGATACTCCGCGCCCTTGACCGGGCTCGCGAACTGGCCGCTGCCGCCGACCACTTGACCGTCGGAGCCCACCTGGAGGTCGCTCTGCCAGCCGTACGTCGGCAGCCCGCCCAGCACCGGGTTCGTGGTGACGACCCGCACCGCGCCGGACAGCCCGCCCGCGTCGAGCTTGGCGTCCTCCTGGCCGAGTGCCTTCAGCACCGGCCGCACCGCCTGCTCGGCCTTCTCGGGCGACACCGCGCCCTTGCCGCTGCTGTCGTCCTCGGTGGCGATGTCCCCGCCCCCGCGGTACGAGGGGCAGCCGGGCCGGCTCGACGCGGCGCCGTCCCCGGCCTTGCCGCCCCCGTCGTCACCCTTGCCGCCCTTGGGGGAGGCGGGCAGCGCGCAGTTGGTGCCGCCCGGGGTGCCGTACTGCGAGAACGTCCAGGACCCCGAGCCGGTCTTGTTCACCTGCAGGACCGGGCCGCGGCCGTCCCGGGTCGGCCCGCCGACCTTCCAGGCGGTGCCCTCGGAACGGACCTTTCCCGCCACGTCCAGGGCCTTGGCCAGCCGCTCGACCGACTCCCGGCTGATCTCGCCCTTGGGGCGGTAGACGGGCGCGGCGTCCGGGCCGCCGGGCAGCTCCTTCACCGCCCGGTACTTCGCGCCCTGCGGATTGGGCTCACCGGCCGCGATCGAGCCGCCGGAGTAGCCGTCCAGGGCGAGCGGCGGCGGGTCGCCCTTGTGCGAGCCTCCCCCGTCGCCGGACGCGGACGAGGCCCAGTACGCCGCGCCGCCCCCGGCCAGCAGTACCGCGGCGGCCACCGAGGCGATCACCGCGGGGGTGCGCCGCCCGCGCTCCACGGGGTTCGGGCTGTCGTTGCTGTCCTCGGTGTTCACCGCATCGCTCCTTCGGCTCCGCTGAACATCTGACGTGCCCTCCTCGGTGAGGTGGACGCCGATGGGACGGAGCGGGGGCGGATGCGGTTCCCCGGGGGGCCGCATCCGCCCCCGGAGGGCGGGTGGTCAGTCGCCGTACTCGGACATTCCCTCCACCAGGGCGGCGGAGGACGAGGGGACCTTGACGCCGTGCAGATCGACGGCCCGCCCCGGTGCCGGCGCGGGACGCCGCCCCGTGTGCCAGCGGCCCTTCATCCGCGCGCAGTCACCGCGCAGCTCGTCGAGCGACTCCGGGTCCCGCCGGGCGGGGGAGAGGTCGGGGGAGGGTGTGACGGCTTTCACAGGCTTGGTCATAGGGGCACCGTACGCAGCCATAAACTGAGGAGAAAGACCTACTATTGGGTAGTTTCAGTAGTTCAAGTGTCCGGGATGACCGGGTGGCGTGCCACCCCGCCGGGTAGCGTTGCTTCACGTCCGCCCGCCCCTACGCATTCCGCAGGAGCAGACCCGTCGTGCGTATCGCAGTCACCGGCTCCATCGCCACCGACCACCTGATGACCTTCCCCGGCCGTTTCGCCGATCAGCTGGTCGCCGACCAGCTGCATACGGTCTCCCTTTCCTTCCTGGTCGACCAGCTCGACGTCCGCCGCGGCGGCGTCGCCGCCAACATCTGCTTCGGCATGGGCCAGCTCGGCACCCAGCCGATCCTGGTCGGTGCCGCCGGCAACGACTTCGAGGAGTACCGCGCCTGGCTCGACCGCCACGGCGTCGACACCCGCTCCGTACGCATCTCCGAGGTGCTGCACACCGCGCGCTTCGTGTGCACCACCGACGCCGACCACAACCAGATCGGCTCCTTCTACACCGGCGCGATGAGCGAGGCCCGGCTGATCGAGCTGCAACACGTGGCCGAGCGGGTCGGCGGCCTGGACCTCGTGGTCATCGGCGCCGACGACCCCGAGGCGATGATCCGGCACACCGAGGAGTGCCGCAGCCGCGGTATCCCCTTCGGGGCCGACTTCTCCCAGCAGATCGCCCGGATGGACGGCGACGCCATCCGCACCCTCATGGAGGGCGCCGCCTACCTCTTCTCCAACGAGTACGAGAAGGGCCTGATCGAGTCCAAGACCGGCTGGACCGACGAGGAGATCCTCGGCAAGGTCGGCACCCGCGTCACCACCCTCGGCGCCAACGGCGTCCGCATCGAGCGGGTCGGCGAGCCGGCCCTCGAGGTCGGCGTCCCGGAGGAGAACGCCAAGGCCGACCCGACCGGCGTCGGCGACGCCTTCCGGGCCGGCTTCCTGTCCGGCCTGGCCTGGGGCGTCGGCCTGGAGCGTGCCGCGCAGATCGGCTGCATGCTGGCGACGCTGGTCATCGAGACCGTCGGCACCCAGGAGTACGAGCTCCAGCGCAGCCACTTCATGGACCGCTTCACCAAGGCCTACGGCCACGAGGCGGCGAACGAGGTCCAGCAGCACCTGGCCTGATCCACCGCGTCAGGCGCGGCGCCGCACCACATAGGCGGCGCCGCGCCCGGCCGCCCGCTCACCCACGTACTCCTGGTCGCGCATCGCGCACCAGGCCGGGATGTCCTGCCGGGCCGCCTCGTCGTCGGAGAGCACGGTCACGGTCCCGCCGACCGGCACCTCCCCGATCACCTTCGCCAGCTCGATGACCGGGATCGGGCAGCGCCGGCCCAGCGCGTCGACGACCAGCCCGGCCGCCTCGGCGGACTCCGCGGCCGGCGGCGCGGCCTCCGGGTGCGGGGCGGCGCCGGCCGCCGTCGCCGCCCGCTCCTCCGAGGGGACCCCCAGCCGCTCCCGCACCGTCCGCACCACCCGCGGCAGCACCTCCAGGAAGCGCTCCACGTCCGCCTCCGGCGTGCCGTACGGCAGCGAGACCCGGACATTTCCTTCGGACAGCACCCCCATCGCCCGCAGCACATGGCTCGGCGTCAGGGTGCTGGACGTACAGGACGATCCGGACGACACCGAGAAGCCCGCCCGGTCCAACTCGTCCAGGAGGGTCTCGCCGTCGACATAGAGACAGGAGAAGGTGACGAGATGCGGCAGGCGGCGCACCGGGTCACCGACCACCTCCACGTCCCCCACCAGCTCCGGCACCCGCGCGCGGATCCGGTCCACCAGCCGCCGCAGCCGTGCTGCTTCACCGTCCGTCCCCGGGTCCGCCCGCAGCGCGCGCAGCGAAGCCGCGGCGGCGACGATCGCCGGCAGGTTCTCGAAGCCCGGGCTGCGGCCCGACTCCCGCTCGTCCGCCGGGCCCTGGGCCGCGAACCGGGTCCCCTTGCGGACCACGAGCAACCCCACCCCCGGCGGCCCGCCCCACTTGTGGGCGCTCGCCGCCAGCAGCGACCAGGGACCGGGCACCGGCCCCCACGGCAGCGACTGGGCCGCGTCCACCAGCAGCGGCACCCCCGCCTCCCGGCACAGCCGAGCCACCTCGCCGACCGGCTGCTCGGTGCCCACCTCGTGATTGGCGGACTGGAGGCAGACCAGCGCGGTGTCCGCGGTGAGCGCGGCGGCCACCTCCCCGGCCGCCACCCGGCCGGAGGGGTCCACCGGCAGCTCCACCCGGCCGCCCCCGGCCGCCTCGTGGACCTCGGCGGCGTGCAGCACCGCGGAGTGCTCGACGGCGGAGTGCAGCAGCCGGCGGCCGACCCGCCGGCGGCCCGCCAGCGCCCCCGACACCCCGGAGTGCACCGCGCGTGTCCCCGAAGGGGTGAAAACCAGCTCGTCCGGGCGGCAGCCCACCGCCTCGGCCGCCGCCTCCCGGGCGGCGTCCAGCAGCAGCCGGGCGCGCCGCCCCTCGCGATACAGGCGGGCCGGGTCGGCCCAGCCCTCGTCGAGCGAGGCGAGCAGTGCCTCGCGGGCGACCGGGTGCAGCGGGGCGGCGGAGGCCGCGTCGAAGTAGGGCACGTACGAGACGGTAGAACACCGGCCGCGGGCGGTGCGCGGGCTCCGGGCCGCGGCGGGCGGGGCGGCCGGCAGGGACCCGGCCGAGCGTGCCCCGGAGCGGTGCCGGGCACGGCGTCAGATGCCTGGTGAAAGCGGGTATTCGGGGGTCCGCGGGACCTTTCGCGGGGGGCGCGGCCACCCCATAGGGGTGCCTCGCGGCGCGTTGGGCACCCTCCCCGCGCGACCCCAAATAGCGTCCAGTAGGGTTTGGTCCGCATAAACATCCAAACCCCTGCCCGACGCAGGGCGGCGACCGACCGGCGAGTAAGGCCGCAGCCGACCGCGCGGGCGAGACTCTCGGGAAGGCGCTACGTGAGTCCCAACGGCTCCGACCGCTCGTCGCGGCGCCCGATGCGGCGGAAGCTGCCGCAGGTGCTTGCTGCGGGCCTGGTCCTTGCGACCGCTACCGGTTGCACATATAAGGACTTCCCCCGCCTCGGCATGCCGACGCCCGTCACCGACGAGGCGCCGCGGATCCTCTCTCTTTGGCAAGGCTCCTGGGCCGCCGCCCTCGCAACGGGCGTGCTGGTCTGGGGCCTGATCATCTGGAGTGTGATCTTCCACCGCCGCAGCAGGACCAAGGTGGAGGTCCCCGCGCAGACCCGGTACAACATGCCGATCGAGGCGTTGTACACGATCGTCCCGTTCATCATCATTGCGGTGCTTTTCTACTTCACCGCACGGGACGAGAGCGCGCTGCTGAAGACTTCCAAGAAGCCGGACCACGTCGTGAACGTGGTCGGCTTCCAGTGGAGCTGGGCGTTCAACTACCTGGAGAACGTGGACGGCAACAAGTCGACCACCAACATCAACTCCAGTGCACTCTCCGCGGTCCCGGACAAGTGGAAGAAGACCGCGCCGGCCGGTGCGGACGGTGTCTACGACGTCGGCACCCCGGGCGAGCGCAACCCGCAGACCGGCAACCCCGGTCCGACCCTGTGGCTGCCGAAGGGCGAGACGGTTCAGTTCGTGCTGACCTCTCGTGACGTCATCCACTCCTTCTGGGTGGTGCCGTTCCTGATGAAGCAGGACGTCATCCCGGGCCACACCAACGTCTTCGAGGTGACTCCCAACAAGGAGGGCACCTTCATGGGCAAGTGCGCCGAGCTCTGCGGCGTCGACCACTCCCGGATGCTCTTCAACGTCAAGGTCGTCTCCCCCGAGCGTTACCGGGAGCACCTGAAGGATCTGGCGAAGAAGGGCCAGACCGGATACCTGCCGTCGGGCATCAAGCAGACGGATCACGCCAGGAATGCGGAGACCAAGAACCAGTGAGCATCCTCAACGAACCTCAGGGTGCCGCCGCCGACACGGCTCCGGCAGCACCGCCCGTACGCAAGAAGCAACCCGGTATCGCTGCCGTTCAGTGGCTCACCACCACTGACCACAAGACCATCGGCACGCTCTACCTGGTCACGTCGTTCGCGTTCTTCTGCATCGGCGGCCTGATGGCGCTCCTCATGCGCGCCGAGCTGGCTCGTCCCGGCACGCAGATCATGTCGAACGAGCAGTTCAACCAGGCGTTCACGATGCACGGCACGATCATGCTGCTGATGTTCGCGACGCCGCTGTTCGCCGGATTCGCGAACTGGATCATGCCGCTGCAGATCGGCGCGCCCGACGTGGCGTTCCCGCGGCTGAACATGTTCGCCTACTGGCTCTACCTCTTCGGCTCGCTGATCGCGGTGGCCGGCTTCCTCACCCCGCAGGGTGCGGCGGACTTCGGCTGGTTCGCGTACTCGCCGCTGTCGGACGCGGTGCGTTCGCCGGGCGTCGGCGCGGACATGTGGATCATGGGTCTGGCCTTCTCCGGCTTCGGCACGATCCTCGGTTCGGTCAACTTCATCACGACGATCATCTGCATGCGGGCACCCGGCATGACGATGTTCCGGATGCCGATCTTCGTCTGGAACGTGCTGCTGACCGCCGTGCTGGTCCTGCTGGCCTTCCCGGTGCTGGCGGCGGCGCTGCTCGCGCTGGAGGCGGACCGTAAATTCGGGGCGCACGTCTTCGACGCCGCGAACGGCGGTGCGTTGCTCTGGCAGCACCTCTTCTGGTTCTTCGGCCATCCGGAGGTGTACATCATCGCCCTGCCGTTCTTCGGCATCATTTCCGAGGTCATTCCGGTGTTCTCCCGGAAGCCGATGTTCGGTTACGTCGGTCTGATCGCGGCGACGGTGTCGATCGCGGGTCTGTCGGTGACGGTGTGGGCGCACCACATGTATGTGACGGGCGGCGTGCTGTTGCCGTTCTTCTCGTTCATGACGTTCCTGATCGCGGTGCCGACGGGTGTGAAGTTCTTCAACTGGATCGGCACGATGTGGAAGGGCTCACTGTCCTTCGAGACGCCGATGCTGTGGGCGATCGGCTTTTTGATCACCTTCACGTTCGGTGGTCTGACCGGTGTCATCCTGGCCTCGCCGCCGATGGACTTCCATGTCTCGGACTCGTACTTCGTGGTGGCGCACTTCCACTACGTGGTGTTCGGTACGGTGGTCTTCGCGATGTTCGCCGGGTTCCATTTCTGGTGGCCGAAGATGACCGGCAAGATGCTGGACGAGCGGCTGGGCAAGATCACGTTCTGGACGCTGTTCGTGGGCTTCCACGGCACCTTCCTCGTCCAGCACTGGCTGGGTGCCGAGGGCATGCCGCGGCGTTACGCGGACTATCTCGCGGCCGACGGATTCACGACGCTGAACACCATCTCGACGATCAGCTCGTTCCTGCTGGGCCTGTCGATCCTGCCGTTCCTCTACAACGTCTGGAAGACGTCGAAGTACGGCGAGAAGATCGAGGTCGACGACCCGTGGGGCTACGGCCGTTCGCTGGAGTGGGCGACGTCCTGCCCGCCGCCGCGGCACAACTTCCTCACCCTGCCGCGCATTCGCTCCGAATCCCCGGCGTTCGATCTGCACCACCCGGAGATCGCAGCCCTTGACGCGCTGCACAACGGCCACGGCACCGAGGCCGACAAGGCCCTCGCCGGTGGCAAGGAGGCGGGCAAGTGAAGATCCAGGGCAAGATGTTCATCTGGCTCGCCGTCTTCGTCCTCGTCATGGCGATCGTCTATGGCCTGTGGTCGAAGGAGCCGGCGGGCACCACCGCGCTGTTCCTCGCCTTCGGCCTGTGCATCATGGTCGGCTACTACCTGGCCTTCACGGCCCGGCGGGTCGACGCGGGCGCACAGGACAACGAGAACGCCGAGGTCTCGGACGACGCCGGCGAGCTGGGCTTCTTCAGCCCGCACAGCTGGCAGCCGCTGTCCCTGGCCATCGGAGGCGCGCTCGCCTTCCTGGGCGTGGTCTTCGGCTGGTGGCTGCTGTACTTCTCGCTGCCGGTGATCTTCGTCGGACTCTTCGGCTGGGTCTTCGAGTACTACCACGGTGAGAACCGCACGCAGTAGGCACACGCAGTGCCGTACGGGCCCGGACACCCCAGGGGGGCGTCCGGGCCCGTCGCGTTGCCCGGCGGGGGCAGACCCGTTTGCAGTCCTCCAGCGCGCTGGGACAGGTGATTCTTCATATTTTTGGGTCATGAGTCACAGACCTCGAACCCGGACGGTGCTGAGCTGCGGCCTCCTGCTCGTGCCCCTTGCGGTGAGCGCCACCGCGTGCGGGGGCTCGGATTCCGAATCGCTCTCCGCCACTCCCTACGACGCGGCCGACCAGATCACGGCCAACACCCCCGACGGAAAGAAGAAAGCGGACCCCGACAAGCCGCTTGAGGTTTCCGTCAAGGGGGACGACGCGCGGATCACCGACGTGACCGCCACCGATTCCACCGGCCGCTTCGTCCGCGGCGAACTGAGCGCCGACGGCAGGCGCTGGCGCACCACGGTGCCGCTGGCCGCCGGCAGTCGCTACACGGTGCGGGTGAGCACCGAGGACGAGGACGGATCCCCCGGCCGCAAGACCCTCACCGTCAACACCGAGGCGGCCGCCGGTCAGTTGTCCGCGGCCTTCGGGCCGGTGGGCGGCGAGTACGGCGTCGGCCAGCCGGTCACCGCCGAGCTGAGCCGGCCGGTCAAGGACCCCAAGCAGCGGGCCATCGTGGAGAGCGCCCTGAAGGTCGACTCCATGCCGCGCGTCGAGGGCGCCTGGCACTGGGTGGACGGCAAGAAGCTGCACTTCCGCCCGAAGGAGTACTGGCCCGCCCACGCCACCATCTCGGTGCACAGCAACCTGGCGGGCCTGAAGATCGCCAAGGGCCTCTACGGCGGCCCGTCCAAGCCGCTGCGGCTCACCACCGGCGACCGGGTGGAGGCCATCACCGACGCGGCGACGCACCAGATGACGGTGCTACGCAACGGCGAGTCGGTCAACACCATCCCCGTGACCACCGGCAAACCCGGATTCTCCACCCGTAACGGCGTCAAGGTCGTCCTCGGCAAGGAGAGCTTCGTGCGGATGCGCAGCTCGACCGTCGGCATCGCCGCCGGGAGCGGGGACTCCTACGACCTGCCGGTCTACTGGGCCACCCGGGTGACCTGGAGCGGTGAGTACGTGCACGCCGCACCCTGGTCCGTCGGATCCCAGGGCGCGGCGAACGTCAGCCACGGCTGCACGGGCATGTCCACCAGCAACGCCCAGTGGTTCTTCAACCACGTCCGGGTCGGCGACATCGTCAAGGTCGTCAACAGCGGCGGTGACACCATGACGCCGTTCGACAACGGCTTCGGCGACTGGAACATGCCCTGGCAGGAGTGGCGGGCCGGCAGCGCGCTGAAGAGCAAGGCCTCCAGCACCACAGGAGCCGCCGAGCGGGAGCAGAACCCCGCCGACGACGCCCGGCTGCGCCCGACCCTCTGAACGCCTCCCAGCAGGCCGCTCAGGCCTGCACGAGGTGCTTGCGCCGCAGCAGGCCGGCCAGCGCGTCGGCGAAGGCGACCGGGTCCAGCGGATGGGTCACCGCCGCGTCCGCACGGCTCCAGGTCGCCAGCCAGGCGTCCTGGGGGCGGCCGATCAGCAGCAGCACCGGTGGGCACCGGAAGATCTCGTCCTTGATCTGCCGGCAGACGCCCATGCCGCCCGCGGGGGCGGTCTCGCCGTCGAGCACGCAGACGTCGATGCCGCCCTGCTCCAGCGCCGTGAGGACGGCCGGGGCGGTGGCGCACTCCAGGATCTCGATCCGCGGGGCATCGGCGGCGGGGCGCTGTCCGGCCGCCAGCCGGACCTGCTCGCGGGTGCCTGCGTTGTCGCTGTAGACCAGCACCGTGGCAGTCGCCTGCATCGTTCCTCCACGCTTCGTAGCGGCACAGCATCGGGTGGGGCGGATGCTACTCCCGCTGCGGGTGCCCGCAGGAGGGGTCGGACGGATCCGGGATCTTCCCGACGGGCCGTCAGGACCGGCCCCCGGGCGGCCCGGGCACCCGCGCCGGGCCCGCCGCTTCCCCCCTTCGAGCGACCGCCGAAATGCGCCGTACGAGCAGGGCATACGCCCTTGACACACCGAACGGCACCCCCCGGAGTGAGGGCGGGATAAGCGACCGACATAATGTCGGTCGTGGCGACAGCAACGACAGTAGAAACCGGGCACGCGCACCCGTCGGTCAATCGGCCGAACCTCACCAGCGTCGGAACCATCATCTGGCTGAGTTCCGAGCTGATGTTCTTCGCGGCCCTCTTCGCGATGTACTTCACCCTTCGATCGGTGACCGGTGAGGCGTATTGGAAGGAATCCGCCAGTGCGCTGAATCTTCCGTTCTCCGCGACCAACACCACGATCCTGGTGCTCAGCTCGCTGACCTGCCAGCTCGGCGTTTTCGCCGCCGAGCGCGGCGACGTCAAGAAGCTCCGGGCCTGGTTCGTGGTCACCTTCATCATGGGTGCGATCTTCATCGGCGGTCAGGTCTTCGAGTACACCGAGCTGGTCAAGCACGAGGGCCTGTCGCTCTCGTCCGGCCCCTACGGCTCGGTGTTCTACCTGACCACCGGCTTCCACGGACTGCATGTGACAGGCGGTCTGATCGCCTTCCTGCTCGTCCTGGGCAGGACGTACGCGGCCAAGAGGTTCACCCACACGCAGGCCACCGCGGCCATCGTCGTGTCCTACTACTGGCACTTCGTCGATGTCGTCTGGATCGGCCTCTTCGCCACGATCTACCTGATCCGGTAACCGGTACGGGGCCCTGCCGGGCCCGCATATCAGACAGACATAGCCAAAGCATCGACGCAGAAGATCCTGACACCGGGGTAATCCGTGAAAAAGCTCTCCGCACGACGGCGCCATCCGCTGGCGGCGCTCGTCGTCCTACTCCTCGCGCTGGCGGTCACTGGGGGGCTGTACGCCGCGTTCGCGCCGGCGGACAAGGCTCAGGCCGATGACACCGCCCAGTCCCTTGCCATCAAGGAGGGCAAGAAGCTCTTCGCCGTGGGCTGCGCAAGCTGCCACGGCACCGGCGGTCAGGGCACCTCCGACGGCCCGAGCCTGGTCGGCGTGGGCGCCGCCGCCGTCGACTTCCAGGTCGGCACCGGCCGTATGCCCGCCCAGCAGCCCGGCGCCCAGGTGCCGCGGAAGCGGAACATCTACACCAACGCCCAGATCGACCAGCTCGCGGCCTACGTCGCGTCGCTGGGTGCCGGTCCGTCCGTCCCGGAGAAGTCGCAGTACAACTCCGAGGGCGCCAACATCGGCAAGGGCGGCGAGCTGTTCCGCACGAACTGCGCGCAGTGCCACAACTTCACCGGTAAGGGCGGCGCCCTCACCAACGGCAAGTTCGCACCGACGCTCGAGGGCGTGGACCCGAAGCACATCTACGAGGCCATGGAAACCGGCCCGCAGAACATGCCCTCCTTCGGTGACGGTTCGCTGTCGCAGCAGAACAAGAAGGACATCATCGCGTACCTCGGCGCCGTCAACGGCGATGAATCCGAGAGCCCCGGCGGCCTCGACCTCGGTGGTCTCGGTCCGGTCAGTGAGGGTCTCTTCGGTTACATCTTCGGCCTGGGCGCGCTGATCGCGGTCGCCATCTGGGTCGCAGCCCGGACTACGAAGGCCAAGAAGTCATGAGCGAGACTGGACGACACGAAGACGTGCCAGAAGAAACCCTTCCCGGTGAGCGGGAGACGGCTCACGAAGGTGCGGTGGCCACGGCGGAGAACCCGTTCGCCGACCCGGGCCTGCCGCCCCACGAGCACCGTGCCCAGGACATCGACGAGCAGGCGGCCAAGCGCTCCGAGCGCACCGTGGCGCTGCTCTTCGTGGTGTCGATGATCGCCACGGTCGGCTTCATCGCCTCGTACGTGGCGATCCCGATCGACAAGATCGTCTACATCTGGCCGATCGGTCACATCAGCGCGCTGAACTTCGCGCTGGGTCTGACCCTCGGTGCGGCGCTCTTCTGCATCGGCGCCGGCGCGGTCCACTGGGCGCGCACGCTGATGTCGGACGAGGAGGTCGCCGACGACCGCCACCCGATCGAGGCGGCCCCCGAGGTCAAGGCCAAGGTCATGGCGGACTTCGCACAGGGTGCGAAGGAGTCGCAGATGGGCCGCCGCAAGCTGGTCCGCAACACGATGTTCGGCGCGCTGGCCCTGGTGCCGCTCTCCGGCGTCGTCCTGCTGCGCGACCTCGGGCCGCTGCCCGGCACCAAGCTGCGGACGACGAACTGGAAGAAGGGCGTCCGGCTGGTCAACCAGTCGACGAATCTCCCGCTGCGTCCCGAGGACATCGCCGTCGGCTCGCTCACCTTCGCCAAGCCCGAGGGCCTGGAGGAGGACGACGAGGAGTTCGCGGAGAAGATCGCCAAGGACGCCCTGATGCTCGTGCGGATCCAGCCGCAGAACATCAAGGACAAGCACGAGCTGTCCTGGTCGCACGAGGGCATCGTGGCGTACTCCAAGATCTGCACCCACGTCGGCTGCCCGATCAGCCTGTACGAGCAGCAGACGCACCACGTGCTCTGCCCCTGCCACCAGTCGACCTTCGACCTGTCCGACGGCGGTCGGGTGATCTTCGGCCCGGCCGGTCACGCGCTGCCGCAGCTGCACATCACGGAGAAGGACGGCTTCCTGGAGGCCGCAAACGGCTTCGAGGAGCCCGTCGGCCCGAGCTTCTGGGAGCGCGGATGAGTAACGAGACGAGCGCGACCACCACGCGCCGTGGCCAGGCGCCACGGGGCGAGCGGATCGCCGACTGGGCGGACGGCCGGCTGGGCATCTACAGCCTGGCCAAGTCCAATATGCGCAAGATCTTCCCGGACCACTGGTCCTTCATGCTGGGCGAGGTCGCGCTTTACAGCTTCATCATCATCATCCTGACCGGTGTCTACCTGACGCTGTTCTTCCACCCGAGCATGGCCGAGGTGACCTATCACGGTTCCTATGTGCCCATGCAGGGGATCCGGATGACGCAGGCCTTCGAGTCGACGCTGAACATCAGCTTCGACGTGCGCGGTGGCCTGCTGATCCGCCAGATCCACCACTGGGCCGCGCTGGTCTTCCTGGCCGCGATGATGGTCCACATGATGCGGGTGTTCTTCACCGGCGCCTTCCGCAAGCCGCGTGAGGTCAACTGGCTGTTCGGCTTCCTGCTGTTCGTGCTGGGCATGTTCACCGGCTTCACCGGCTACTCGCTCCCCGACGACCTGCTCTCCGGCACCGGCGTGCGGTTCATCGAGGGCGTCATCCTGGCGATGCCGCTGGTCGGTTCGTACCTGCAGTTCTTCATCTTCGGCGGGGAGTTCCCGGGGCACGACATCATCCCGCGGTTCTTCACGGTGCACGTCTTGCTGCTGCCGGGCATCATGCTCGGCCTGCTGGTGGCGCACCTGATCCTGGTCTTCTACCACAAGCACACCCAGTTCCCGGGTGCCGGCAAGACCAACAACAACGTCGTGGGCATGCCGCTGCTGCCGGTCTACATGGCCAAGGCCGGAGGCTTCTTCTTCCTGGTCTTCGGTGTGATCGCGGCGATCGCCGCGGTCGCCAGCATCAACCCGGTGTGGGCCATCGGCCCCTACCGTCCCGACCAGGTGTCCACCGGCGCCCAGCCCGACTGGTACATGGGCTTCGCCGAGGGTCTGGTGCGTGTCATGCCGGGCTGGGAGTGGAACTTCTGGGGCCACACCGTCAACTTCGGTGTGCTGATCCCGATCGTGATCTTCCCGCTGGTCCTGGTCGCGATCGCGGTCTACCCGTTCGTCGAGTCCTGGGTCAAGGGCGACAAGCGCGAGCACCACATCCTGGACCGCCCGCGCAACGTGCCGACCCGTACGGGCTTCGGTGTCGCCTGGCTGGTCGCGTACTTCGTGATGCTGATCGGTGGCGGCAACGACCTGTGGGCCACGCACTTCCACCTCTCGCTCAACTCGCTCACCTGGTTCGTCCGGATCGGCTTCTTCGTCCTTCCGGTGCTGGCCTTCATCGCCACCAAGCGGATCTGCCTGGGTCTGCAGCGGCGCGACAAGGACAAGGTGCTGCACGGCCGCGAGTCCGGCATCATCAAGCGCCTGCCGCACGGTGAGTTCATCGAGGTCCACGAGCCGCTCGACCAGGAGCAGCTGCACTTCCTGACCCAGCACGAGCAGCCCACGCCGCTCGAACTGGGCCCGGAGGTCGACGAGAACGGCGTGGAGCGCAAGCTCTCGCGTTCGCAGAAGCTGCGCGCCAAGCTCTCCAAGAGCTACTACGGCGAGGACAGCGTCATCGCCAAGCCCACGGTGGAGGAGTACAAGGAGATCACCAGCGGCCACGGTCACCACTGATCTCCGCGGCGCCTCGTAGCGCACCGCGGTCAGCACGCCACCCAGAGGGCCCCGTCCTCCCCCGAGCTCTCCACGAGCAGGGGGTACCCCATCCGGACGGGGCCCTTCGGCATGCCCGGCGGCTCGATAGGGTGAACCGCAGAAGCAGTGACGAACCAGGAGCGTGGACCATGAACGTTGCGACCCCCTCTGGCGGCGACAGCGTGGCGGCCCACACCTGGCCGGGCGTCCTCAACGCCCTGCTCGACGGCCGTGACCTCACCGCGGACGACACCGCGTGGGCGATGGACAAGATCATGCGGGGCGAGGCCGGCGACGCCCAGATCGCCGGGTTCGCGGTGGCGCTGCGGGCCAAGGGCGAGACCGTCGCGGAGATCTCCGGCCTGGTCCGGACGATGTACGCGCACGCCCGGCTGATCGACGTGCCCGGGCCGAGCGTGGACATCGTCGGCACCGGCGGGGACGGCGCCAAGACCGTCAACATCTCCACGATGTCCTCCATCGTGGTGGCCGGCACCGGCGCCAAGGTCGTCAAGCACGGCAACCGCGCCGCGTCCTCGGCCAGCGGGGCCTCCGACGTCCTGGAGAAGCTCGGTGTCAACCTCGACCTCACCCCGCGGCGGGTCGCCGAGGTCGCCGGGGAAGCGGGGATCACCTTCTGCTTCGCGGTGAAGTTCCACCCCGCGCTGCGGCACGTCGCCAACGCGCGCGGCCAGCTCGGCATCCGCACGACGTTCAACGTGCTGGGCCCGCTGACCAACCCCGCGAAGGTCCGCGCGCAGGCCACCGGCGTCGCGGACGCCCGGATGGCGCCCATCCTGGCCGGCGTGCTCGCCGAGCGCGGCTCCTCGGCGCTGGTCTTCCGCGGCGACGACGGCATGGACGAGCTGACCACGACCGCGACCTCGCGGGTGTGGATCGTCCGGGACGGCACCGTCCGCGAGGAGGCCTTCGACCCCCGGGACGTGGGCATCGAGCTGGTGCCGGTGGAGGCCCTGCGCGGCGCGGACGCCTCGCACAACGCCGAGGTGGCGCGCCGGCTGCTGGACGGGGAGAGCGGGCCGGTGCGCGAGGCGGTGCTGCTGAACTCCGCGGCGGCGCTGGTCGCCCTGGCGCCCACGGACGCCCCGCTGACCGAGCAGATCCGGGCCGCCCTCGACACCGCCGCCGACTCGATCGACTCCGGGGCGGCCAAGCGGGCGCTGGAGCGCTGGGTGGCGGCCAGCAACGCCTGAGCGCGCGGTCACGCAGGGTGTGACGCAAGGCCCGTTCCGTCATGTGGGACGGGCCTTGCTTCGCATCCGCGGTATGGCATGATTCTGCGCAGGTCACGAGTGACAGCGACACAGGCCCCGGCCCGCTGTCCGGCAACCCTCCTTCCGTGGCGGGGTGCCCCGGGTGATGACCAGGCCGCAGGCAGCGAGGTCTGCGGCAAGCGCGGATCCCTCGCCAGGGATCCTGGTCCCCGAGGGAGAACTTCCGTGAATCAGCGAATGCGATAGGGCTCGACGGCCCCTTCTCCGCATCCCCTTTTTCCTTTCCGCTGCGGTGTACCGACGGCGCCTTCCGCGTGCCTTCCCGCAGCGAATTCGCTTATCTCTTACGGGAGTTCGCCATGTCTGTCGCCACTGTTGCCGCCGACCGTTCCGTTTGTTCCCCGCTGCCCGTTCTCGGCCGGGATGTCCGCGTCCCGCTCGTGACCGGCGGGGAGGTCGACTACGCCGCGCTGGACTACGCCGCCAGCGCCCCCGCGCTCCAGCGGGTCTGGGACGACGTGGCGGCCTACGCCCCCTACTACGGCAGCGTGCACCGCGGCGCCGGATACCTCTCGCAGCTCTCCACCGACCTCTTCGAGAACAGCCGCCGGACGATCGCCGACTTCCTCGGCTGCCGCGCCGACGACCAGGTGGTGTTCACCCGCTCGACCACCGACTCGCTGAACCTGCTCGCCGCCGCCCTGCCGCAGGGCACCCGCGTCTTCGTCTTCGAGACCGAGCACCACGCCTCGCTGCTGCCGTGGGAGCAGCGCGCCGACGTCGAGGTGACCTACCTGAACGCCCCGCGCACCCCGCGGCAGGCGGTGGACGGCCTGGAGAAGGCGCTGGCCGAGCGCGAGCCCTACGGGCCGGCGCTGGTCTGTGTGACCGGGGCGTCGAACGTGACCGGTGAACTGTGGCCGGTGCGCGAGCTCGCGGCCGCCGCGCACGCCCACGGCGCGCGGATCGTGCTCGACGCGGCGCAGCTCGTCCCGCACCACCCCGTGGACCTCGCCGAACTGGACGTCGACTGGGTCGCGTTCTCCGGCCACAAGCTGTACGCGCCGTTCGGCTCCGGCGTGCTGGCCGGCCGGGCGGACTGGCTGCGCGAGGCCGCGCCCTACCTCGCCGGCGGCGGCGCCAGCCGCAAGGTCACACGGCGGGTCGGCGGGGAAGGGGCCGGCGGGGTGGACGTCGAGTGGCACACCACCGCGGCCCGCCACGAGGCCGGCTCGCCGAACGTCATCGGCGCCTACGCGATCGCCTCCGCCTGCAAGGCCCTGTCCGAGGCGGGCTTCCCCGCACTCATCGCCCGCGAGCAGGAGCTGATCGAACGGGTCCGGACCGGCCTGGCCGAGGTACCCCAGGTCCAGGTGCTGTCCCTCTTCGGCGCGGACGCCGCCCGGGTCGGCGTCCTCTCGTTCGTCGTCGAGGGCTGGAACAGCTCGCACTTCGCCGCGGCGCTGTCCGCGGAGTACGGCATCGGCGTCCGCGACGGCCTCTTCTGCGCCCACCCCCTCGTCCGCACCCTCCTGGGCAGCGAGCCCCAGGACCCCGGCGAGTGCGGCGCCCCCGAGGCGGCCCCCGGCGAACGCTCCCTGAACGCCATCCGCGTGAGCTTCGGGGCGGGGACACCCCAGGAGCACGTGGACCGCTTCCTGCGGGCCGTCAAGGAACTCGTGACGGACGGCGCACGCTGGAACTACCACACGGAGGACGGCCGTTGCGTGCCCGCGCGTAGCGCGGATTGATTGGCTTCCCACGTTTTTGTCTTTCCCGCCGTGGTGGTTTCTCGCCGTTGCGCCTGCGGCGGGCGGGTCCGCTGCGCGGGGCTGTCGGGTGCGGTGGCGGTCCTCCGGGGCCTGGTGTGTGGACTGCTTCGCTTTACGTCCACACACCAGGCCCCTCCGGCCCGCCCCCTCCCGTTGGGGGAGGGAAAGAAGGCCGGTGGAAGGTGAACGTAAGTGATGCGGTGCACCTTGTCGGTCACGGTGAAACGACCTGCGTACGCCCGCCCCCACCCACCGAAACATTCCCCTCCCACGGGAGGGGACGGGCCGGAGGGGTCGGTGTGTGGGACGTAAAGCGAAGCAGTCCCACACACCGACCCCGGAGGTCCGTCACCGCACCCGACACCCACCGCCCGCCGCAGGCGCAACGGCGAACAACCCCCACGGCGGGACAGCCGACAACGTGGGGGAGACGGTGAAGCGCAGCGAACCGGCCCGCCGCAGGCGCAACGGCGACAAACCCCCACGGCGGGAAAGCCACAAACGTGGGAAGAGACCGGTCTAAGCTTCCAGCCCGATCGCAAAGGCGGCCTCGAGGTCGTGCTGGGAATACGTGCGGAACGCGATGTGCGTTTCGGTGGAGGCGACGCCCGGGACCTTGCTGATGCGGCCGGGGATGACGTCCGCGAGGTCGTCATGGGCGGCGACGCGGACCATCGCGATCAGGTCGTGGGCGCCGGTGACCGAGTAGACCTCGCTGACGCCGTCCAGGGCGGCGATCTTCTCGGCGATCTCCGGGATCTGGTCCACGCTGGTCTTGATGAGCACGATCGACGTGATCACGGCTGGCTCTCTCCCTCGGTCGCCCGGTCGTTCTGCCTGGTGGCCCTCACACTATCCCGCCGGTAGCGGGCCCAGGCGTAGAGGAAGCCGAGGGCGAAGCCGATGACATGGGCGAGGTAGGCGACCCCGGGGCCGCGGGAGTCGTGCTGGGCGGCCTGCCACTGCAGGAAGAACCAGAAGAGCAGCACGATCCAGGCGGGAAAGCGCAGCGGCAGGAAGAAGAGGAAGGGAAAGACGCTGGTCACCCGGGCCGTCGGGAAGAGGTAGAGGAAGGCGCCGAGCACCCCGGAGATCGAGCCGGAGGCGCCCACCAGGGTCTGGCCCGAGGAGGCGTGGGCGGCCGCGTAGCCGAGCAGCGCGAGGTAGCCGATGATGAGGTAGAAGGCGGCGAACGGGAGCCGGCCCATCCGCGCCTCGGCCATTCCGCCGAAGACGTAGAGAAAGAGCATGTTGCCGAGCAGGTGCAGCCAGCTGCCGTGCACGAACAACGCGGTCAGCGGCGTGATCAGGGCACGCAGCGAGCCGCTCCACAGCTCCAGCGGGATCACGCCCCACCGCTCGAAGTAGGCGGTCTGGGCCTTCAGCAGGGCGTCGCCGGTGCCGTATATGCGGTTCAGGCCGGAGGCCGGGCCGATCACGAAGACCGCGCAGCACAGACCGATCAGCACATTCGTCACCCGCGAGAACACCGCGGTCAGCGACCGGGTGGCATGCGGCGGACGGGGGAGGAGACCGGACGAGCGGGGTGAACGGGGAGAGGGGGCCGGCGCCGTCATGACGTGATCATTGCTCAATGCGGGCAATCGGGACAGAGTGCCTCGCCGCATCCCGGCAGCCGGGCGGGGCCCGCACCCGCCCCCCGTCAGGCCGTAGGGTTACAGGCAGTACTTTGCGTACTTCCGCAGTCCGACGGCGCACCGCGTGAACGGCGCAGCAGCACGAGATCGATGAGATCGACGAGCACGAAAGAGGACGACAGGATGTCTGTTCCCCTGCCGACGGACGGAACCCGGTGGCGCTGCACGCTGTGCGGCAACCTCACCCGTTTCGACGTGACCCGCCAGGCCAAGGTGGTGGAGTACGTCCATCTGGACCTGGCCGGCGAGCCGAAGGTGGAGGAGCGCGAGGTCCTCAGTGAGAGCATCGAGTCCGTGCGCTGCCGCTGGTGCAACGCGGTCGACCAGATCGAGCTGGTGGACCGTCCGGGCGCGAACGCCTGAGATCGGAGCGAGGCAGCCGTGGTGGACCGTCCAGAAGGGGAGCCGGGGGCCCGGCGTGACGACGCATCCGAGGGTGCGGCGGACGAGGTGCTCGACCGACCGCTGCCCGAGGGCGTACGGCGCCGTGTCGTGGCGCTCACCGCGGAGTCGTTCGGCGCGCTGACCGTCGCCGAACTCCCGCCCCCGCTGCGGCAGTACGCCCGTTTCACCCCGACCCGCCGGGCCAAATTCGCCGGAAATGCGATGGCTTCCGCTCTGGAGGGCGATGCGGTCTTCCGGCAGCGGATCGCCGGCAAGCTGCGCGAGGCGCAGCCGGAGCTGGCCTCGGCGCTGGAGCGCGGCAACCCGCCGGCGGCCGCCGACCCGCTCGATGTCGCGGCGGCCGCCTACGTGCTGCGCCCCGAGGGCTGGGTCAAGCTCGTCGAGGCGGCGGGCGAGGAGGCCCAGCGGGCGCGCGCCGAGCGGGCCGGCGAGGAGGCCGAACGGGAACTGGCCCGGCTGCGCGAGGAGCTGGCGCAGGCGCGTGGCGAGGCCCGGACGGAGGCCGACCGGATCCGGGGCGACCTCGACACCGTCCGCAAGGAGAACGAGTCGCTGCGGCGCAAGCTGCGCAGCGCGCTGAGCGACGTCAAGCGCGGTGAGGCCGCGGTGCGCAAGGGCGATGCCGCCCTCGTGGAGGTCCGGGACCGGGCGGCCACCGAGAAGGCCGCGGCGGACAGTGAGGTGCGCCGGCTCAAGGCCCGCCTCGCCGAGGCCGAGACGGCGCTGGAGACCAGCCGCCGGGCCGCCCGCGAGGGCCGCAGCGTCGAGGACATGCGGGTGCGGCTGCTGCTCGACACGGTGCTGGACGCCGCCCAGGGGCTGCGCCGCGAGCTGGCGCTGCCGCCGGCCGGCGTCCATCCCGCGGACACCGTCGAGGCGGTCGAGCCGGGCCGGATGACGCCCAAGGACATCGCCGCCCGTGCACTGTCGGAGATGGACCCGGCGCTGCTGGACCAGCTTCTGGCCCTGCCGCAGGCGCATTTGGTGGTGGACGGGTACAACGTCACCAAAACCGGCTATCCGACCATGCCGCTCGACAAGCAGCGGCTGCGGCTGCTGGGCGGTCTCGCGGTGCTGGCCGCACAGACCGGCGCGGAGATGACCTGTGTCTTCGACGGGGCGGAGCTGGCGGCGCCGGTACTGCTCGCGCCCCCGCGCGGCGTACGGGTCCTGTTCAGCAAACCGGGCGTCACGGCCGACGAGTTGATCCGTCAGCTGGTGCGGGCCGAACCGCCCGGCCGGCCGGTCGTCGTGGTCTCCACGGACCGGGAGGTCGCCGACGGGGTGGCGAAGGCCGGGGCCCGCCCGGTCGCATCGGCCCTGTTGCTCAAGCGACTTGCCCGGACGTGAGGTCCGGGCTCCCGGACGGCGGGAAATCGCCCGCGCTCCGTATCGGAGCGTCAGATGGCGCTCACTGCCTGTGTGACGTTGGTAAAGGATGGGGCTGAGGGCGCAGATTTTTCCCCTGGGGATTTGAAGCGATCACAGCTCGGTTACTAAGGTCAGCCCCGAACCTTCATGCAGATGATTATCCAACCGGGATGAACAGTGAAGGTACCGCCGAGTCCGCGGCGTTCACGCGGAGCCGGGGTCTCACCCCCCCCCACTTCCCGGTAGGCGGCTGGAGGAAGAAGGAGCTCGCCCCCGTGGCGTCCCACCGTCGACCCAAGCAGCCGAGCCGTACCCGCGTGACCGTGCTCACCGCCACCGCCGCGGCGGCCGTCGCCCTGTCGTCCCAGGCCGCCCAGGCCGACCCGCACCAGTCGAAGAAGGACGTCAAGTCCGAGGTCGACAAGCTCTACAACGAGGCCGAGCAGGCCACGGAGAAGTACGACGGGGTCAAGGAGCAGCAGGACAAGCTGCAGAAGGAGGTCGACGACCTCCAGGACAAGGTGGCCCGCGGTCAGGGCGACCTCAACCAGCTGCGCAAGGGTCTCGGCGCGGTCGCCTCCGGCCAGTACCGCAGCGGCAGCATCGACCCCTCGGTGCAGCTGTTCCTCTCCGGCGACCCGGACACCTACCTCGAAAAGGCCGCCACGCTCGACCAGTTGAGCGGCAAGCAGGCCGATCAGCTCAAGACCATCGCGGACAAGCAGCGCCGGCTCGCCCAGGAGCGCGCCGAGGCCTCCGCGAAGATCAAGGACCTCACCGAGACCCGCAAGGCGCTCGGTGACAAGAAGGACGAGATCAAGGGCAAGCTCGCCAAGGCGCAGCAGCTGCTCAACCAGATGACCGCCAAGGAGCGGGCGGCCATGCAGGCCGAGGAGAACCGCGCCAACCGCAGCAACGACCGGGCCGACCTCGGTGACGACGTCCCGGCGTCGCAGCGCGGTGCGGCGGCCCTGCGGGCCGCCCAGTCCAAGATAGGTTCGCCCTACGTCTGGGGCGCCACCGGCCCGTCGTCCTTCGACTGCTCCGGTCTGACCTCCTGGGCCTACGCGCAGGCCGGCCAGTCGCTGCCGCGCACCTCGCAGCAGCAGGCGAACGCCGGTACCCGGATCGCCTCGCAGAGCGCCCTCAAGCCGGGCGATCTGGTGCTCTTCTACAGCGACCTGCACCACATCGGTCTCTACGCGGGCAACGGCATCGTGCTGCACGCGCCGAAGCCGGGTGCCGCCGTGCGCTACGAGCCCATGAGCAACATGGAGTTCGCGTTCGGCGTGCGGGTCTGACCCGCCGCACCACACTCCCGACCTGCCGCCCGAACGGGCGAATTGCGGCCCCGGCCGCTGACCTTCCGCCCCGTCGGTGACCTGCACAGTCACCGGCGGGGCGGCGCCGTGTGGGCGTACCGCGGTCTTTGGCCGGTGCGGACCCCCGCCGCTACTGTCTGCCCGCGCAGCACCGGTCACCGACGCCCTCCCGGGCGGCAGGGGGCTGCACAGGGAAGGAGTGCGGCTTTCGTGGTGTCCCACCGCCGTACCTCGCAGCACGGCCAGAGCACCCTCGCCGGGGTCACCGTTGTGTCGGCCGCCCTGGCGACCGCGGCCGCCGCGCTGTCCGCGCCGGCGGCGGTCGCCGACCCGGCCGGGCACGCGGCCGGCGGCCGTGCGGCGGCGACCGCACACGTCGCGCGGCTCTACGCGCAGGCGGAGCGGGCCACCGAGAAGTTCGACGGCGCCCAGGCACGGACCAAGGAGCTGCGCGGCCGGGTGACGGCCCTCCAGGACCGCACCGCCCGGGCCCAGGAGCGGGTCAACCGGATGCGGGGCCGGCTGGGCGCGCTGGCCGCCGCCCAGTACCGCTCCGGCGGCATGGACCCCACCCTCCAGCTGATGCTCTCCGAACGGCCCGACAGCTTCCTGGAGAAGGCCTCCGCGCTCGACCGGCTCGGCACCGACCAGGCCGGCCAGCTGCGCCGGCTGCGGGCGGCCCAGCGCTCCCTGGAGCAGCAGCGCAGGGAGACCACGGCGAAGCTGGCGCAGCTGGAGGCCAGCCGCAAGGAGGTCGCCCGCCACAAGCGGGACGTCCAGCGCCGGCTGGCCGCCGCGCGGCGGCTGCTGCACGCGCTCCCCAGGGACGCCCGGAAGGCCTTCGAACGGGCCGCCCGGGGCGACGGGCGCCACGGGCCGCTCCCGGACCTGCGCGGCGCCGTCCCCTCCTCGGGCCGGGCCGCGGCGGCCGTCGCCGCGGTGCGCTCCGCGATCGGCTCGCCGTACGCCTGGGGACGCAGCGGCCCCTCGGCCTTCGACTGCTCCGGGCTCACCCAATGGGCCTACGGCCGGGCCGGAGTCTCCATCCCGCGGACCTCGCAGGCCCAGCGCGGCGCCGGCCGGCAGGTGCCGCTCAGCCAGGCGCAACCCGGTGACCTGGTCATCTACCGCGCGGACGGCAGTCATGTCGGGATGTACGTCGGCAACGGCCAGGTGGTCCACGCGCCCTATCCCGGCGCGCGGGTGCGCTACGACCCGGTCGGGATGATGCCGATCTCGGCCGTCACCCGCCCCTGAGACGCGGCCCAGCGTTTTTGCCCCGGCCGGGGCCGACCTACGATCGTCCGCATGTCGGAGCAGAGGGTGGCGGCGCGGCTGTCGCGGGCCGGGGCGGCGGGGTGTGCCGCCCTGGCCCTCGCGCTGCTCGCCCCGCTGGCCGGCTGTGCGCCGACGGCCTCCACGCCGGCCCGTTTCCCGGACGTCCAGCGGATGCTCGACACCCGTGCGCAGGCCGTGCGCAAGCGGGACGCGGCGGCCTTCCTCGCCTCCGTCGACCCGCGGGCCACCGGCTACCGCGGCCGGCAGCGCGCGATGTTCGCCCACCTCGCGGGCGTCCCGCTGGCCGACTGGCACTACGACCTCGACTCGACCGGCGCCTTCCCGCTCCCGTCCGGCGGCGGTACCCGGCTGGCCGCGAAGGTGCGGCTGCGCTACCGCCTCAAGGGCTATGACACCGCCCCGGTGCACTCCGTGCAGTACCTCACCCTGACCGAGCGCGACGGCCGCTGGCTGATCTCCTCCGACACCGACGGCGCCGACGAGGGCCGCACCGGCACCCGGCAGCTGTGGGACCAGGGCCCGGTGCGGCTGGTGCGCGGCAAGCACAGCCTGGTCCTCGGCGGTACCGCGCATCCGGGGCGGCTGAAGGACCTGGCGCGCCGGGTGGACCGGGCGGTGCCCGCGGTCTCCGCGGCCTGGAAGGGGAAGTGGGCGCGCAAGGTCGTGGTGGAGGCGCCGGACACGGTCGAGCGGATGGCGCAGCTGATGGGCAGCGACGACCCGTCGGGCTACACCGGGATCGCGGCGGTCACGACCGGGGAGGCGGGCGTCGAGACGGCCGCGCCCGCGGACCGCGTGATCGTCAACCCGGACGCCTACGAGGAGCTGAACGACCTGGGCCGCGAGGTGGTGCTCACCCACGAGACCACCCATGTCGCCACCCGCACGGCCACCACCCCGGCCACCCCGCTGTGGCTCTCCGAGGGCTTCGCCGACTGGGTCGCCTACCGCGGCATCCGCCACAAGGCCGTCACCACCGCCCCCGAACTCACCCGCGCGGTCGCCGGCGGCAAGCTCCCGGCCCGGCTGCCGACCGACGAGGACTTCGGCTTCCGGGCCGGCGCCGACCGGCTGGCGAAGGCGTACGAGGGCAGCTGGCTGGCCTGCCGGATGATCGCGGAGAAGTGGGGCGAGGCCAAGCTGATCGCCTTCTACAAGGCGGCCGGCAAGAGCGCGATCCGGGTCGCGAGCGGGGGCACGGGGGCGCCGATGGAGGCGGCCACCGCCGCGACGCCGGGCACCGGTCCGGCCTGGCCGGCGGCCGGTACCGGGCACAGGCCGCCGTCCCGCACCGACCGCACGGACCGCGCCATGCGCACCCAACTGGGCATCAGCATGGGGGAGTTCACCCGCCGGTGGCGCGCTTTCGTACGGCAGCAGCTGCGGCGGTGAGCGGCGGCGCGGCGGCAGCGGTCCCGTCGGCCGGTGTGCGGGCGCCGACCACGCCGGCGCCCCCGGCGGGCAGGTCCTCCCCGGGCCCGTCGTCCCGTACCGAGACCCACAGCCGGCGGCAGGCCAGGAGCGAGGCGGCGACCAGCAGCCCGTTGCGCACGACCAGCAGGGCGATGCCCGTCGGAGCGCTGGAGACGACATCGGCGAACCGGACGGGGAACTCCAGCAGCGTGACCCCGGTGGCGAGCAGCACCAGCACCGCCGGCGGGGTCTGGCGGCACCCGCGGACGGTCACGCACACCGCGGCCAGCCCCACCAGCCACAGCATGTACTGCGGGCTGATCACCCGGCTGGTGGTCGTGAACAGCAGGGTCGCGGTGAAGGCCGCCTCGCACAGCGTCGCCGGGCCCGGCGTGCGGGCCCGCACCCGCCACAGGAACAGCCAGCCCGCGGCCACCAGGCTCAGCGTGAGCGCGACGGTGCCGGCCAGGGCGACGCCCGGCCCGAGGAACTCCAGCGAGCCGTAGTTCAGCAGCACCTGGCCCGGCCAGCCGAAGTGGCGGGCGACGTGGAAGACCAGGGCGCCGAGCGACTCGACCTCCGTCCCGCGGTCCCGCTGGAAGGTGAGGAAGGCCAGCGCGCCCGGAGCGGCGGCGACGAAGAACAGGGTCAGCCCGGCGGCGGTGGCGGCCGCGCTCCACCACAGCGCACGGGCCCGCCGGCCGCGCACCGCGGCCCCGGTCAGCAGCAGCGCGGGCCAGACCTTCAGCAGCGCGCCGAAGGCGATCAGCGCGCCCGCCACCCGCGGCCGGCGCACGGCGGCGAACAGCGCCGCGACGGCGACCGCGGTGACCATCAGGTCGTAGCGGGCGTAGGCGGTCGGGCCCAGCAGCGCCACCCCCGCGATCCACACCCAGGCCCCGGCCGGGCGGTGGCCGGGGCGCCGGCCGGCCCGCAGGAAGAGCGCCAGCACCACGGCGTCGGTGAGCAGGACCAGGGTGAAGAACGCCGGGGCGTAGTCCAGGAACGGCAGCAGACCGGGGGAGAGGATCGCGAGGGCGGCGGCCGGCGGGTACTGCCAGGTCACATCGGCCCGCGGGAAGGTGCCGGAGCGCAGGACGTCGCACCAGCCCTGGTAGATCACCGAGACATCGGTGGTGACATCCGGACCGGGCAGCACCAGCACCCGCAGGACGCACAGCAGCACCACGGCCCGGGTCACGGCCCATGCCCCCACCGGGAGCCACACCTCACGTACCGTGCCGGTCCTGATCGTCGTCACCTCGTCGCGCTCGTCGCGGGCCCGCCGGCGCCGCGGGCGGCGCCGGGGTCACGGCGTCCGGTCCGCCGATTCCCGTCCGTGCAGTCTGCCCGATCCCGGAGGGCGGCCCGTCATGACCGTCCGGGAGGGACGGGGGTGGCGGGGCGGGCGGCCCCGGTCCGGCGGCCGCCCGGTACTGTCGGGCCCGCACCGCCGAGACCGCCCGCCCGGACCGACCGCCGAGAGACCATCGTGCACAAGACCCTGATCGTCACGAACGACTTCCCGCCCCGGCCCGGCGGCATCCAGGCCTTTCTGCACAGCATGGCGCTGCGGCTGGACCCCTCCGAGGTCGTCGTCTACGCCTCGACCTGGAAGCGCGGCGCGGAGGGCCGCGCGGCCACCGCCGCCTTCGACGCCGAGCAGCCCTTCCCGGTGATCCGGGACCGCACGACGATGCTGCTGCCCACCCCGCGGGTGACCCGGCGGGCCACCGCGCTGCTGCGCGCACACGGCTGCTCCTCGGTGTGGTTCGGCGCGGCGGCGCCGCTCGGGCTGATGGCGCCCGCGCTCCGTGCGGCCGGCGCCCGGCGCCTCGTGGCGACCACCCACGGCCACGAGGCGGGCTGGGCGCAGCTGCCGGCCGCCCGGCAGCTGCTGCGCCGGATCGGCGCGGGCACCGACACCCTCACCTACCTCGGCGAGTACACCCGCAGCCGGATCGCCGGCGCGCTCGCCCCCCGGGACGCCGCGCGGATGGTCCCACTCCCGCCCGGCGTCGACGAGAAGACCTTCCACCCCGGCTCGGGCGGCGACGAGGTACGGGCCCGGCTCGGCCTCGCCGACCGGCCGGTGGTGGTGTGTGTCTCCCGGCTCGTCCCGCGCAAGGGCCAGGACACCCTGATCGAGGCGATGCCGGCCGTCCTGGCCGCGGTGCCCGACGCCGTCCTGCTGATCGTCGGCGGCGGCCCGTACGAGAAGGACCTGCACGCGCTGGCCGCCGCCAGGGGCGTCGGGGACGCGGTGCGCTTCACCGGCGCGGTCCCGTGGGAGGAGCTGCCGGCGCATTACGGCGCGGGCGATGTCTTCGCGATGCCGTGCCGCACCCGCCGCGGCGGTCTCGACGTCGAGGGGCTGGGCATCGTCTACCTGGAGGCCTCCGCGACCGGACTCCCCGTGGTGGCGGGCGACTCGGGCGGCGCCCCCGACGCCGTCCTGGACGGCGAGACGGGCTGGGTGGTCCCCGGCGGGTCCCCGGCGCCGACCGCCGAGCGCCTGATCACCCTGCTCCGTGACCCGGCCCTGCGCCGCACGATGGGTGCCCGCGGCCGCGCCTGGGTGGAGGAGAAGTGGCGCTGGGACCTGCTCGCGGAGCGGCTGAAGGAACTCCTGTAGCACGGCACACGGGATCCGCCGCCGTGGCAGGGGCCACGACGGCGGATCCCGGTGTGTCCGGCCGGTCCGCTCAGGACCGGTAGATCGCCTCGATCTCCTCCGCGAAGTCCTTCGCGACCACGTTCCGCTTGAGCTTCAGCGACGGGGTGACATGGCCCGACTCCTCGGTGAACTGGGCCGGAAGGATGCGGAACTTGCGCACCGACTCGGCCTTGGAGACCGCCGCGTTGCCGTCGTCGATGGCGCGCTGGACGGCGGCCAGCAGCTCCGGGTCCTCGGCGACCTGGGACGGCGTCACCCCGGCGGGGTGGCCGTGCTCCTCGGCCCAGCGGGGCAGGAACTCCTCGTCGAGGGTGATCAGCGCGCCGATGAACGGCCGCCCGTCACCGACGACCATGCACTCGGCGATCAGGGCGTGCGCCCGGATGCGGTCCTCGATGACGGCGGGGGCGACGTTCTTGCCGCCCGCGGTGACCAGTATTTCCTTCTTGCGGCCGGTGATGGCGAGGTAGCCGTCCTCGTCGAGGGTGCCGAGGTCGCCGGTGTGGAACCAGCCGTCGGACAGCGCCTCCTTGGTGGCCGAGGGGTTGTTCCAGTACTCGGTGAAGAGGTGCTCGCCGTGCAGCAGCACCTCGCCGTCGTCGGCGATCCGCACCACCGAGCCGGGCAGCGGCTGACCGACGGTGCCGATCTTCTGCCGGTCCCAGGGGTTGAACGCGGTCGCCGCACAGGACTCCGTCAGGCCGTAGCCCTCCAGGGCGGTGAAGCCGATGCCGCGGTAGAAGTGGCCCAGGCGCTCGCCCAGCGGGGCGCCGCCGGAGATGGCGTGGGTGGCGCGGCCGCCGAGGACGGCCCGCAGCTTGCTGAAGACCAGCCGGTCGAAGACCTTGTACTTCAGCTTCAGGCCGAGCGCCGGGCCCTCCGGGGCGTCCAGCGCGCGGCTGTAGGCGATCGCGACGTCCGCCGCCTTGTCGAAGATCTTGCCCTTGCCGTCCGCCTGCGCCTTGGCCCGCGCCGAGTTGTAGACCTTCTCGAAGACCCGCGGCACGCCCAGGACCAGCGTCGGGCGGAAGGAGGCGAGGTCCTCGGTGAGGTTCTTGATGTCGGGGGCGTGGCCCAGCTTGATGGGCGCCATCACGGCGGCGATCTGCACCAGCCGGCCGAAGACGTGCGCGATGGGGAGGAAGAGGAGCACCGAGGAGTCGCCGGTGCGGAACAGCGGCCGCAGCCGCTCGACGATGTTGCCGCACTCCGCGAAGAAGCTGCGGTGGCTGAGCACACAGCCCTTGGGGCGGCCGGTGGTGCCGGAGGTGTAGACGATGGTGGCGGGGGAGTCGGCGTCGGCCAGCGCGCTGCGCGCCTCCACCTCGTCATCGGTGATGCCGGCGCCCGCGGCCTGGAGCCGGGCGATGGCGTCCCGCTCGATCTGCCAGATGTTCTCCAGGCCGGGCAGCCGGTCGCGCACCGATTCCACGGTCGCCTCGTGGGTGGGGGACTCCACCAGGCAGGCCACCGCGCCGGAGTCGCCGAGGATCCACTGGATCTGCTCGGCCGAACTGGTCTCGTACACCGGGACGGTGACGGCCCCGGCGCTCCAGATGGCGAAGTCCAGCAGCGTCCACTCGTAGCGGGTGCGCGACATCAGGCCGACCCGGTCGCCGGGCTGCACGCCGGACGCGATCAGGCCCTTGGCGGCGGCGCGGACCTCGGCGAGGAAGACGGTGGCGGTGACGTCCTGCCATGCGCCGTTCACCTTGCGTCCCATGACGGCAACATCCGGGTGCTGCGCGGCATTTCGGCGGATAAGATCCGTCAGATTGCCGTCTGCGGGGACCTCGTACAGGGCCGGAAGGCTGAACTCGCGCAAGACTGCTGCTCCTCAAAAGCGCCGGCGCCACGACGCTGTGTGGTGCACCGGCGGCGGTCCATGATCATGCAGGGGGGAGAGTGGACTGCCCGGACGTTACCCATGGGTATTGCTCTCGGGATAGGGGGGAACGGCCAGATGTTCGATGCGTCACATGCTGCGGGACACGCCATGGGGACTGTCCCGCGCAGACTAGACCAGCGGGTCGGTGACCCGAAAGTAACCCCAGGTCCCACCACCCCTCCCGCCCCCCGCCCCGGCGACTTAGGGTGACGTCATGCGGGTGCATGTGGTCAGTGACGTACACGGGAACAGCCGGGACCTCGCGGCGGCCGGCGAGGGCGCCGATGCCCTGGTCTGCCTCGGCGATCTGGTCCTCTTCCTGGACTACGCCGACCATTCGCGCGGCATCTTCCCCGACCTCTTCGGCTCCGAGAACGCCGGCGCCCTGGTCGAACTGCGCACCGCCCGCCGCTTCGAGGAGGCCCGCGCCCTGGGCCGCCGGCTGTGGGGCGAGCTCGACCGCACCGGCGCGAGCCGGGAGTCCGTCATCGAGGACGCGGTCCGCCGGCAGTACGCCGAACTCTTCGCGGCCTTCCCCGCCCCCACGTACGCCACCTACGGCAACGTCGACATCCCTCGCCTGTGGCCCGAGTACGCCCGGCCCGGCACCACCGTCCTGGACGGCCAGCGGGTGGAGATCGGCGGCCGGGTCTTCGGCTTCGTCGGCGGTGGCCTCACCAGCCCCATGCGCACCCCTTATGAGATCAGCGACGAGGAGTACGCCGCCAAGATCGAGGCGGTCGGCGAGGTGGACGTGCTGTGCACCCACATCCCGCCCGAGGTGCCCGAACTCTGCTACGACACCGTCGCCCGCCGCTTCGAGCGCGGCAGCGCGGCCCTGCTGCACGCCATCCGCACCACCCGCCCGCGCTACTCCCTCTTCGGCCATGTGCACCAGCCGCTGGCCCGGCGGGTGCGGATCGGGGGCACGGAATGCGTCAATGTCGGGCACTTCAACGCGACCGGTACGCCCTACGTCCTGCAGTGGTGAGACCGTGCACGCCCGGCCCGGGCGGGGCGCGGTGGCCGGCCGGGCCCGTCGTGCCGGGCCTGCTGGTGTCCGCCCGCAGGTTCCCGCGCGGTAGCCTCGGAGCCTGTAGCAGCACAGACACCGCGCAACGGGGTCTCCCCGGCTCACGGGGTCCCTCCGCTCGAAGCGAAGCCGAGAGCGGGGCAGGAGCCGAGAGCTCGGGGAAGGGTCGGCGGACCGGCATGAATCGGCATGGAGGAGTCACGGCGATGGCCGAACACACCAGCTCGAGCATCACGATCGAGGCGGCACCGGCCGAAGTGATGGGAGTGATCGCCGACTTTGACCGCTACCCGGAATGGACCGGTGAGGTCAAAGAGGCGGAGGTCCTGGAGAAGGACGACCACGGCCGCGCCTCCCAGGTGCGCCTGCTGCTGGACGCCGGGGCGATCAAGGACGACCACACCCTCGCGTACACCTGGACCGGCGAGAGCGAGGTCAGCTGGTCCCTGGTCAAGTCGCAGATGCTGCGAGCCCTCGACGGCTCCTACCGGGTGGCCGCGCTGGGCAACGGCGCGCGCACCGAGGTGACCTACCAGCTCACCGTCGACGTCAAGATCCCCATGCTCGGGATGATCAAGCGCAAGGCCGAGAAGGTCATCATCGACCGCGCGCTGGCCGGGCTGAAGAAGCGCGTCGAGAGCGGCCCCGCCGGCCACGCCGCGGAGCCCGCCGACGGCGCCGCACCCGCCGACGAGGCCAAGAAGCTCTGAGCGTGCGCACCGTCCTCGTCACGGGCCCCGGCGGCGCGGGCCGCACCACGCTCGCCGCCGCCACCGCCCTGGCCGGCGCCCGGCGAGGCGGGCGGGCGCTGCTGCTCACCACCGGCGGCGGCGCGGCGGAAGCGGTGCTGGGCGTCCCCCTGGACGCCGACGCACCCACCCCGATAGCGCCCGGCCTGCACGCCCGGCGCATCGACCCCGCGGACCGCTTCCGTCGGGAGTTCCTCGCCTTCCAGGAGCGCGCCGGCGCCGCCCTCGATCTGCTCGGCGCCGCCCCGCTCGACGAGGACGAACTCACCGAACTCCCCGGCTCCGAGGACTTCGCGCTGCTCCAGGCGCTGCGCGCGGCACACGCCTCGGACGACTGGGACCTGGTCGTCGTCGACATGCCGCCGGCCGCCGAAACGGTCCGCCTGCTCGCGCTGCCGGCCCAGGTGCGCCGCTATCTGCGCCGGCTGCTGCCCCCCGAGCGCCAGGCCGCCCGCGCGCTGCGCCCGGTGCTCGCCCAGCTCGCCGGCGTCCCGATGCCGGCCCAGAAGCTGTACGACGCCGCCGAGCGCTGGGAGCGCGAACTCGCCGACGTCCAGCGCGCGATCGACGACCCCGGCACCTCCGTCCGCCTGGTCACCGACGCCGGACCGGTCGCCGCCGCCGCACTGCGCGAGATCCGTGCCGGACTCGCGCTGCACGGCCGGCGCACCGACGCCCTGATCGTCAACCGGCTGCTGCCCACCGGCTCCGCCGACCCCTTCCTCGCCGCCCTCTCCGGCAGTCAGCAGTCCGCCCTCAAGGCGCTGCGCGAGGAGTTCTGCGACGTCCCCGTCCACGAGGTGGCGCATCTGGGCGGCGACCCCCAAGGCGCCGCCGCCCTGGAGGAGTTGACCGGCGGGGGAGCCGGTGAGGGCGGCACGGGCGCGCCCGCCGAGGGGCCCGGCCGCGACCCCTGGACGGTCGAGGACCGGCTGGAGAGCGACGGCATCCTCGTCTGGCGGGTGCCGCTTCCCGGCGCCGACCGCCGGGGCCTGGGCCTGGTGCGCCGCGGCGACGAGATCGTGGTCACCGTGGGCCGCTTCCGGCGGATCCGTACGCTGCCCTCGGCGCTGCGCCGCTGCTCGGTCTCCGGTGCCGGACTGCGCGACGGCGTCCTGGACATCCGCTTCACCCCCGATCCCGGGCTGTGGCCCAAGAGCGACTGAACGCGCCACCGCCGTTCGGGTACCGTCGAGGGTGGGGCGCCGCCCCGGCGTGCCCGTCCCGCACCCCTTCGCCGTACTGCCTCGCCGCAGGAGTCACGGAGTTCCTCATGAGTGATGCCACCGAGCGCCCCGCCGACCGCAGGGCCGAGCCCGATGCCGACGCCTGGGAGACCGCCTGCGCCGAGGACCTCGCGGCCGAGAAGGTCCGCCACCGCGAGGCCCACGGCCCGCAGCCGGGCAGCGCCGCCGAGGAGCTGCGCAAGCTCGCCGAGGCGGTCACCGACAAGCTCGCCGGCATCCAGCTGCCCGGTGCGCTCGGCGGGATCGCCGCGCAGGGCGCCGTCAACCAGCTGTTCAAGCAGGCCAGGGCAGCCGTCGAGCCGGTCATCGAGCGCAACCCCGACATCTTCGACCACCTCGCCGCGGCCGGCTCCGAACTGCTCGCCGCCTACCGCTCCGCCGTCGAGGGCAGCGAACGACGCTGGACCCGCGAGGACGCCGACGACCGGCCCGGCGCCCGCCGCGACGACGACCCCCGCGACGACGACGGCCCCGCCGGCACCGAGCGGATCGACCTCGACTGAGCCCGGCGCCCCCGCGCACCGGCGCCCGTCCCCTCCCGCCGGCCCGCTGAGGGGAGCGGCGGGCGCTCCCGCCTCCGGTACGGTGGATCCCGGCGGGGTTCGAGCGAAAATCTGAGGGACACATGGGACTCACCATCGGCGTCGACATCGGCGGCACGAAGATCGCGGCCGGCGTGGTCGACGAAGAGGGCGCGATCCTCGAAACGTGCACGGTGCAGACTCCGCATGCCACCGAGGCGCTGACGGAGGCCATCGCGGAGGCGGTGCGCACCGTGGGGGCCGGCCACCAGGTCGAGGCCGTCGGCATCGGCGCCGCCGGCTACGTCGACGAGAAGCGGGCCACGGTCCTGTTCGCGCCGAACATCGACTGGCGCCACGAGCCGCTCAAGGACAAGGTCGAACAGCGCGTCGGCCTGCCCGTGGTGGTCGAGAACGACGCCAACGCCGCGGCCTGGGGCGAGTACCGCTTCGGCGCCGGCCAGGGCCACAGCGACGTCATCTGCATCACCCTCGGCACGGGCCTGGGCGGCGGCATCATCATCGGCAACAAGCTGCGCCGCGGCCGGTTCGGCGTCGCCGCCGAGTTCGGCCACATCCGGGTGGTGCCCGACGGACTGCTGTGCGGCTGCGGCAACCAGGGCTGCTGGGAGCAGTACGCCTCCGGCCGCGCCCTGCTGCGCTACGCCCGCCAGCGCGCCTTCGCCACCCCGGAGAACGCCCAGATCCTGCTGTCGCTCGGCGACGGCACCTCCGAGGGCATCGAGGGCCGGCACATCAGCGAGGCCGCCCGCCAGGGCGACCCGGTGGCCATCGACTCGTTCCGTGAGCTGGCCCGCTGGGCCGGCGCCGGCCTCGCCGACCTCGCCTCGCTCTTCGACCCGTCCGCCTTCATCGTCGGCGGCGGCGTCTCCGACGAGGGCGAACTGGTCCTGGGGCCGATCCGCAAGTCCTTCCGCCGCTGGCTGGTCGGCAACCAGTGGCGCCCGCACGCCCAGGTGCTCGCCGCCCAGCTCGGCGGCAAGGCGGGCCTGGTCGGCGCGGCCGACCTGGCGCGCCAGGGCTGAGGAGCCCGCGGGCCGTCACGCCCGCCGTCAACCGCGTCCGGCACCGCCCGTCGCGTCCCCTGGGGGAGGCGGCGGGCGGTGCTCTATCTTGGCCCGCGTGACGATCCCGGTGAGAGGACCCGCCGCCTTGCTCTCGCTCCCCGAGTCCCGTACCGAGCCCGGCCCCGCGCCCGACGGCCGCGGCACCGGCGCCTCCGCGCGGCCCGGCGGCGCGGCCGTGATCCGGGTCCTCAGCTACAACATCCGCTCGCTGCGCGACGACCGGGCGGCGTTGGCCAGGGTCATCCGGGCCTGCGCCCCCGACCTCGTACTGATCCAGGAGGCGCCGCGGTTCTTCCGCTGGCGCAAGGCGGCCGAGAAGCTGGCCCGGGCGAGCGGACTGGTCCACGTCACCGGCGGCGCCACGGCCGCCGGCCCGATGATCCTGTCCTCCCTGCGCGCCCACGTCGAGCGCACCGAGGACATCCTGCTGCCCCGTACCCCCGGACTGCACCGGCGCGGCTTCGCGACCGCCGTGGTCCGTATCGGCGGGGCCCGGCTCGGCGTGCTCAGCTGCCATCTCAGCCTCGCCGACCGGGAGCGCTACACGCAGGCCGGGCTGCTGCTGGAGCACCTGGCCGCGCTGGACGTGCCGTACGCCGTGGCCGGGGGCGACCTCAACGACCGCCCGGACGGCCGCAGTTTCCGCCGGCTGGCGGGGGCGCTGACGGATGCCTGGGCGGCTGCGCCGTGGGGCGGGGAGTTCACCTCCACGCCCGGTGACCCGCATCAGCGGATCGACGCGATCTTCACCACCGACGGGGTGGAGGTGCTCGGCTGCGGGGTGCCGCACGGGCTGCCGGGGGTGGGCGAGGACGACCTCGAAGCGGCCACCGACCACCTGCCGGTGCTGGCGGCCCTGCGGGTGCCGGCCCCGGGCTGACTCACACCACCGCGCCGCTGCCCGGCAGGTCGTCGTCCTCGTCGTCGTTCTTCATCCGGGCCACCAGGGTGGCGAACCCGCCGAGGAAGCCGCCGATGCCCAGGAGCGTGATCCACCACGTCACGGGCTGCTGGAGCAGCACCATGGTCACCAGCAGCAACGGGCCGCCGAGCACCGCGATCCAGGCGAACTTGGCGGTGACGTCGGCCTGCGGCAGCGGGGGTGGCTCGGGCGGGGTGAAGTGGCCCTCGTCCGACTCGTCGAGGTCGTCGTCGGAGCCCTCGGCGGCGTTCCAGTCGCGGGGGCCGACGCCCGGCGCGTAGACCACGAAGCTGCCCGGCCGCGCGGCGCCGGCCGGCGGGTCCCCGGCCCCGGTCCCGCCGGTGGCCTTGTCGTCCGCCGCGCCCGGATCGCCGGGGTCCTCCGCCGTGTCCTTCCCGGTCTTCCCCTCCGTGCCGCCGCCGCCGTCGCCGGCTCCGTCACCGGCCGTGGGCGCCCGGGGGACGTCCTCCACGGGGAACACCGGCTGTTCGCCGTAGCCCGCCACGATCTCGGCCCAGGCGGCCTCTTCGTCCAGCGGGTCCCGGGGGTCGCGGGGGCTATGCTCCGCCACGGTCCGCCGTCCCCTCCCGGGCGGTGCCCGCCGCGTCCGCCCCCGCCTGCGGGGCGAGCCGGGTGATGAAGGCGAAGGTGTCCTCGAAGATCTGCCCGGCGTCGTGGTCGAGCGTCGCGACGTGGTAGCTGCGCTCCAGCAGGGTCTGGCGGACGTCGGTCGAGGAGACCCGGCTGAGGATGCGCTCGGAGTCCACCGGCGGGACGACATGGTCCTGCGGGCTGCTCATCACCAGCAACGGCTGGGTGACGCGCGGGAGTTCGGAGTCGACCTGCTGGAAGAAGCGGCGCAGCGAATGCGCGGCGTGCAGCGGCACCCGGTCGTAGCCGACCTCCTCGGCACCGGGCTTGGCGATGTCGCTGGCGATCCCCTTGGTCGTCCGCACGAGATGGCGCAGCACCGGCAGCAGCGGGCCGGCCGCGTCGTGCACCTTGTTGGCGGGGTTGACCACCGCGACGCCGCTGATCGCGTCGCCGTGCTTGGCGGCCAGCCGCAGCGCCAGCGCGCCGCCCATCGACAGGCCGCAGACGAAGACCGCGGTGCAGCGCTCGGTCAGCGCCCGCAGTTCGCGGTCGACCTCGGCGTACCAGTCCTGCCAGGTCGTGATCTGCAGGTCCTGCCAGCGGGTGCCGTGACCGGGCAGCAGCGGCAGGCTGACCGTGAGCCCCTGGTCGGCCAGATACTCGGCCCAGGGGCGGACGGACTGGGGGGAGCCGGTGAAGCCGTGGCACACGAGGACGCCGACCTCTCCGCCGTCACGGCGAAACGGCTCGGTTCCGGGAAGGAGCGGCACCGCGGGACTCCGATCGATGAGGGGGCCTGGCGAGTTACCCCAGGGTACGCAAAGTGACGGCGGGCGGGTAGGTCCGGCGACGGGCGCGACGCGAGCGGGCCACCGCGGCAGGTTAAGGTCTTTGCGTCACACACAGGAGGCAGTCGGTTGATCTACGGCGCAATGAAGTTTTCCATCGGCGGGTCGCTGAAGCTTGCCTTCAGGCCCTGGGTGGAAGGCATCGAGAACATCCCCGCCGAGGGTCCGGCGATCCTCGCGAGCAACCATCTGTCCTTCTCGGACTCCTTCTTCCTGCCGGCGGTGCTGGACCGGAAGGTCACCTTCATCGCCAAGGCCGAGTACTTCACCTCGCCGGGCGTGAAGGGCAAGCTGACCGCCGCGTTCTTCAAGGGCGTGGGCCAGCTGCCGGTCGACCGTTCCGGCGGCCGGGGCGCGGGCGAGGCGGCGATCAAGAGCGGCATCGAGGTGCTGGAGCGCGGTGAGCTGTTCGGCATCTACCCGGAGGGCACCCGCTCCCCGGACGGCCGGCTCTACCGCGGCAAGCCGGGCGGCCTGGCACGGGTGGCGCTGGCCACCGGGGCGCCGGTCATCCCCGTGGCGATGATCGACACCGAGAAGGTGCAGCCGCCGGGCAAGGTCGTGCCCAAGATGATCCGGCCGGGCATCCGTATCGGCAAGCCGCTGGACTTCACCCGCTACCAGGGCATGGAGGGCGACCGCTTCATCCTGCGGTCGGTCACCGACGAGGTCATGTACGAGATCATGAAGCTGTCCGGCCAGGAGTACGTCGACATCTACGCGACCGCGGCCAAGCGCCAGATCGCCGATGCCGCGAAGGCGGCGGAGGCGAAGAAGAAGGCCGAGGCGGAGCAGGCCAAGAAGGCGGCCGCCGAATAGCACGGACAGAGCCGAGACCGGGCGCGGGCGCCCGGCGAGGGGGACGGCGATGACGGATACCGACACGGATACCGGCACGGATTCCGACACGGGCACCGGGACGGTGCGCGGGGCCCCGGCCGCCCGGCGCCGCGGCGAGCGCCCGGCGAAGGTGCTGCGGATGTCCGTCGAACTCCCGCTGTGGCGGGCGCTCACCGGCTACCGGATCCTCACCCTCCTCTACGCCCTGTGCCTGTTCGCGCTCGCCTACCGGCGCTACGCCCATCCGCTCGGCGCCGCCGCGTACATGGGCGCGCTGACCGTCTGGATGGCGCTGACCTGGCGGCGCACGATGTCGGCGGAGCGCTGCACCCGGCGGTTCCTGGCCGCCGACCTCGCCTTCGCGGTCGGTGGCATCCTGCTCACGCCGCTGGTCGACAGCCACGCCCGCGTCATGGGCGGCGGGCCGACGCTGCCGTCCATCTGGACGGCGGGCGCGGTCCTCGGCTTCGCGATCAAGGGCGGCTGGCGCTGGGCCGCGGTGGCCTCCAGCTTCGTGGCGGTGGCCAATCTGGTCGAGCGCCAGGAACCGGCCCGCGACACCGTCCACAACGTGGTGCTGGTGTGGGTGGCCAGCGTCGGCATCGGCTATGTCGTCGAGGTGGCCCGCTCCAGCGAGCGCACCCTCGCGCGCGCCCTGCAGATCGAGGCGGCCACCCGGGAGCGGGAGCGGCTGGCCCGCGACATCCACGACAGTGTGCTCCAGGTGCTGGCGATGGTGCAGCGGCGCGGCAACGAGATCGGCGGCGAGGCGGCCGACCTCGGCCGGATGGCCGGTGAGCAGGAGGTCGCGCTGCGGACCCTGGTCGCCGGCGGGCTGCTGCCGCCCGCAGGGCCGCCCGGGGGCGCCGCGCCCGCGGTGCCGCACCCGGCACGGGAGGACGAGGCGGCTCCCGTCGCGACCGCACCGGCGGGACCGGCCACCGGGCCGTGCGATGTGCGGGCGCTGCTCGCGCCGTTCGCCGGCCGCGGGGTCACCTTCTCCGAGCCGGGTGCGCCGGTGGAGCTGCCGGCCGCCGCCGCGGCGGAGCTGGCGGCCGCTGTCAGTGCCGCGCTGGACAATGTCCGGGTGCATGCGGGGGAGGGCGCCCGGGCGTGGATCCTGGTGGAGGACGAGCCGGAGGCGGTGCTGGTGACCGTCCGCGACGACGGTCCGGGCATCGCCGAGGGCCGGCTCGCCGACGCCGAGCGGGAGGGCCGGCTGGGCGTGGCCCTGTCGATCCGGGGCCGGCTGCGGGAGCTGGGCGGCAGCGCCCGGTGGGTCTCGGTCCCCGGGCAGGGCACGGAAGTGGAATTGACGGTCCCCAGGAAGGGCGCGTCCGGCGCGTCCGAGGGCGGACGGCGGGGGAGGGCAGGCACGTGAACGAGCAGCCGGCGCTGAAGGTCATGGTGGTCGACGACCACCCGATGTGGCGCGACGCGGTCGCCCGGGATCTGGCGGAGGCCGGGTTCGAGGTCGTGGCGACGGCCGGGGACGGTCTCCAGGCGGTGCGCAGGGCGCAGGCCGCGGCACCCGATGTGCTGGTCCTCGACCTCAATCTGCCGGGGCTGCCCGGCGTGCGGGTGTGCAAGGAACTCGTCGCCGCCCGCCCGGTGCTGCGGGTGCTGGTGCTGTCCGCGAGCGCTGAGCACGCCGATGTGCTGGAGGCGGTCAAGTCCGGGGCGACGGGCTATCTGCTGAAGTCGGCGAGCACCGGGGAACTGCTCGACGCGGTGCGGCGCACGGCCGCCGGCGACGCGGTCTTCACCCCGGGCCTGGCCGGGCTGGTGCTGGGCGAGTACCGCCGGCTGGCGGCCGAACCGTCCCCCGCGGCCCCGGACGAGCCGGGCGCACCCCGGTTGACGGACCGGGAGACCGAGGTGCTGCGCCTGGTCGCCAAGGGACTCTCGTACAAGCAGATCGCCGAGCGGCTGGTCATCTCGCACCGCACGGTGCAAAACCACGTCCAGAACACCCTCGGCAAGCTCCAGTTGCACAATCGCGTGGAGCTGGTGCGCTACGCCATCGAGCGCGGCCTCGACGGGGCGTGAGCGGCGCGGACGCCGCCCGGAGCGGCCGCCACCCGCAGGGAGCCGCTCGTACGGGTGAACGCCCCGCCTCAACTGCCCGGTAAATGCCCGGTAAATCACCGGCATCACCGTTTACCCCATTCCTGAGTGACCCAGATCACCATTAGCGTGACCGGCGTCGGATCGAAGACGGCCGTGCGCGGCCACTGACGGGATGTAGGTGACAGCGATGCGGGTCGGAGTGCTGACCGGCGGCGGCGACTGCCCCGGTCTGAACGCGGTGATCAGGGGCATCGTCCGCAAGGGCACCCAGGAGTACGGATATGACTTCGTCGGCTTCCGGGACGGCTGGCGCGGGCCCCTGGAGGGCGACACCGTGCCGCTGGACATCCCGGCGGTGCGCGGCATCCTGCCCCGCGGCGGCACGGTCCTCGGATCCTCCCGGACCAACCCCTTCAAGGTGAACGACGGCGTCCGGCGGATCAGGGAGACGCTCGCCAAGGAAGAGGTCGAGGCGCTGATCGCGATCGGCGGCGAGGACACCCTCGGCGTCGCCGCCCGGCTCCACGCGGAGCACGCGATCCCCTGTGTCGGCGTCCCCAAGACCATCGACAACGACCTGTCGGCCACGGACTACACCTTCGGCTTCGACACCGCCGTCGGCGTCGCCACCGAGGCCATCGACCGGCTGCACACCACCGCCGAATCCCATATGCGGGTCCTGGTCGTCGAGGTGATGGGCCGGCACGCCGGCTGGATCGCGCTGCACTCGGGCCTGGCCGGCGGGGCGAACGTCATCCTGATCCCGGAGCAGCGCTTCGACATCGAGCAGGTCTGCCGGTGGATCGAGTCCCGCTTCAAGGTCCGCTACGCCCCGATCGTGGTCGTCGCCGAGGGTGCGATGCCCAAGGACGGCCAGATGGTGCTCAAGGACGACTCCACGGACTCCTTCGGGCATGTCCGGCTCTCGGGTGTGGGGGAGTGGCTGGCCAAGGAGATCGAGGCGCGGACCGGCAAGGAGGCCCGTACCACCGTCCTCGGGCACACCCAGCGCGGCGGCACCCCCAGCGCCTTCGACCGCTGGCTGGCCACCCGCTTCGGGCTGCACGCCATCGACGCGGTGCGCGACGGCGACTTCGGCAAGATGGTCGCGCTGCGCGGCACGGACATCGTCCGGGTGCCGATCGCGGAGGCGACCGCCCGGCTGAAGACCGTCGATCCGGCGCTCTACGCCGAGGTCGGGGTCTTCTTCGGCTGAACCGGGCCGCCGTCGCCCGCCGGTCGCCGCGCCGCACCCGCCCGCTCCCGGCGGCACCGCCGGGCGGCGGGCCGTATATTCGCGGTATCCACCCTTTCGCGACATATCCGGCCGCTCGCCCGCAGGGCGGGTGGCGGCCGGCCGGCGCACGGACCCGGGAGAGCCCAGTGGAGATCGTCGCCTTCGGCGTGCAGACGGACGAGCGGCCGATCCTGGAGCGGGCCTTCGCCGGCCGCCACCAGATCCGCAGCCTGGACGTCACCCTCGACCGCGACACCGCGCCCATCGCCCACGGCTACGAGATCGTCAGCGCGGGCGTCACCGCCGACCTGGGCGCGGACGTGCTCCAGACCCTCGCGGCCGGCGGCACGAAGATGATCGCCCAGCGCGCCACCGGCTTCCACACCATCGACCTCCAGGCCGCGGCCGACCTCGGGATGAGCGTCGGCCGGGTCTCTCGCTACTCGCCGTACGCGGTCGCCGAATTCGCCTGGGGCCTCGCGCTGGCCGTCAACCGGCGGCTCCTCACGGCAGGGCACCGCACCCGGACCTTCGACTTCCGGCTGGATGGCCTGATGGGCCGCGACCTGCGCGGACGCACGGCGGGCGTGCTCGGCACCGGCCGGATCGGCGAGGCCTTCGCCGAGATCGCCCACGGCTTCGGAATGCGCCTGCTGGGCTGGGACCTCGCCACGAACCCGCGGTGCGCCGCACTGGGCATGGAGTACGTCTCCCAGGAGCGGCTGTTCGCCGAGGCGGATCTGATCACCCTGCACGTCCCGCTGGTGGCCGCCACCCGGCACCTCGTCGACGCCACCGCGCTGGCCGAGATGAAGGACGACGCGATCCTGGTCAACTCCGGCCGCGGCGGGCTCGTCGACACCGCGGCCCTCGTCGACACGCTCAAGGCCGGCCGGCTCACCGGCGTAGCCCTGGACGTCTACGAGGAGGAGGCCGCCTACTTCTCCGCCGACAAGTCCCTGGACGTCATCGGTGACGACACCCTCGCCCGCCTGATGACCTTCTCCAACGTGCTGGTCACCTCGCACCAGGCGTACTTCACGGAGGAGGCGGTGGGCCAGATCGTCGAGGCCACCGTGGCCAACGTCGAGGACTACCTGGCCCACCGCACCAACGCGAACATGCTGGTCACACGAGGACAGCTGCCAGCAGCTGCGCGGTGAGGGCCGCGCCGTCCAGGGTCAGTACCGATTCGGGGTGGAACTGCACGCCCGCGAAGCCCGGACCGCGCAGCGCGTGCACCTCGCCGGTCCGTGCGTCCCGGCTCAACTCGACGCGGTGCATGGCGAGTTCGGCCTCCGTGGTGTCGTCGCAGCGGGCCGTGAAGGTGTTGTAGAAGCCGACCGTCTCCGGGCGTCCGAAGAAGTCGATCCGCTCCTGCGCGCCCTGGAAGGGCACCTCCTTGCGGACGACCTCCAACCCCAGCTCCGCGGCGAGCAGTTCATGCCCCAGGCACACCCCCAGCAGGCCGTGCCGGTGCTCCGCGACCAGCTCGGCGGTGAGCGAGCGCAGCAGGCGCATCTTGGGGTCGGCGGCGTCGCAGGGGTTGCCCGGGCCGGGTCCCAGGACGATCGGGCCCCGGTGCGTGCGGGCGGCCTCGCGCAGCCCCGGCTCGTCGAAGCGCCGCACGGTGACGGACAGCCCCGAGGTGCGCAGCAGATGCGCCAGCATCGCGGTGAAGGTGTCCTCCGCGTCGATGACCAGGGCCTCACCGCTCAGCTCGGCGATCGGCGCGGTGGTCTGCATCCGCAGCCAAAACGGCGCGAGGTCGGCGCGGCGGGCGTCGAGGGCGGCCCGCACCCGCGGGTCGTCGGCCAGCCGCGGCGGCTTCGTCCCGTCCGCGGGCCGTGCGGGCGCCGGTGCCACCCCCAGCGCGCTGAGCACCCCCGCGGCCTTGGCGTGGGTCTCGGCGACCTCGCCGTACGGGTCGGAGGCGCGCACCAGGGTGGCGCCGACCGGGACCCGCAGCCGCCCCTCGGCCGAGATGTCGGCGGTGCGGATCAGGATGGGGGAGTCCAGCGTCCGGGCGCAGCCGCCGTCCGGCCCGTCGCCCGGGGCCCGGCCGATCAGTGCCAGCGCGCCCGCGTAGTAGCCGCGGCCCCGTCCGTCGGCGTCCAGCGGCTCGTGCCGCTCGATGACCCGGCAGGCGTTTTGCACCGGCGACCCGGTGACCGTCGCCGCGAACATCGTCTCCTTGAGCACCTCGCGCACATCGAGGGTGGAGCGGCCGCGCAACTCGTACTCGGTGTGCGCCAGATGCGCCATCTCCTTGAGCCGGGGCCCGACGACCACCCCGCCCCGGTCCCCGACGGTGCACATCATCTTCAGCTCCTCGTCCACCACCATGGACAGCTCCTCGACCTCCTTGCGGTCACCGAGGAACGCCAGCAGGCTCTCGGCGGTCGGGCCGCCGGCCGGGTAGCGGTAGGTGCCGCTGATCGGATTCATCACGACGGTGCCGCCGGACATCCGCACATGCACCTCGGGGCTGGCGCCGACCAGGGTGTGCACTCCCGGGCGGTGCACCACGTACGTCCAGTAGGCGCCGCGCTCACCGGCCAGCAGCCGCCGGAACAGCGCCAGCGCGTCGGCCGCCGAGAAGTCCGGGATCTCGCCCTGGAAGGTCCGGCGGATCACGAAGTTCGCGCCCTCGCCGGTGCCGATCTCGTCCCGCACCACCCGCCCGACGATCTCGGCGTAGGCGTCGTCGTCCACGTCGAAGGCCCCGTCGCGCACCCGTACGTCCTGCGCGGGCAGCGCCGCCAGCAGCTCGTCGAGCCCCACCTCGCAACTCTCCCGCGGCCGCAGCACGGCCAGCGGGGTGCCGTCGTCGTGGACCTGGAAGCCGCGCTCGCGGATCTGCCGGAACGGGATCAGCGCCAGCGCGTCAACCGTCGGGGCGTCCGGCTCCCCCTCGCCCAGCGGGATGTCGGCCAGCCGCTCGACCTCGGTGACCTCGCCGGTCAGCACCTCGACGGTGCTGCCGTCGCGCCCCGGCGAGCGGCGGCGCAGCAGGGCGAACGGCGGGCAGGCCGGGTCGAGCAGCCGGCGGACGAGGGCGGCGGCGTCGGTGCGGGCGACAGGCTCGCGGTGCATGTCGGGGGTTCCTTCCAGGAGGGGAGGAACGGCCGCCGGAAAAGGCTGAAGGCCGCCCCTCGGGCGGCCTTCGCGGAGTGTGTGGTGTGCGCGCGAAATCAGTGGGCCGCCGGATGAGCGGTCCACCACCAGTTCATGTTCATGGCCGGGTGCGCGTGCATGCCGCTCACCCTACCGGACGCCCCGCGGCCCCCGCCGGGCGTGAGCCGTCGCGTCTCACACTCCGGGCGGCGTACGGGGCGCCGGGCGGGACCCCGTAATGTTGGCTTTGTGACCGTGAACGCTGAAACCCACGCCGGTGGCCACACCTGGCGAGACCTGCCCGCGGCGCAGCAGCCTGACTGGCCGGACCAAGAGGCTCTGCGCGATGTGATCGCGGAGCTCGAGTCCTATCCGCCGCTCGTCTTCGCGGGCGAGTGCGACCAGCTGCGCGAGCGCCTGGCGGCAGTCGCCCGTGGGGAGGCGTTCCTGCTGCAGGGCGGCGACTGCGCGGAGGCCTTCGACGCCGTCTCCGCCGAGCACATCCGCAACAAGCTCAAGACGCTCCTGCAGATGGGCGCCGTCCTGACCTACGCCGGGTCCGTCCCGGTGGTCAAGGTCGGCCGGATCGCCGGCCAGTACAGCAAGCCGCGCTCCAAGCCCACCGAGACCCGCGACGGGGTGACGCTGCCGACCTACCGCGGCGACTCCGTCAACGGCTTCGAGTTCACCGAGGCGGCCCGGATCCCGGACCCCGAGCGGCTCAAGCGGATGTACCACGCCTCCGCGGCGACCCTGAACCTCGTGCGCGCCTTCACCACCGGCGGCTACGCCGACCTGCGCCAGGTGCACGCCTGGAACCAGGACTTCGTGAAGTCCTCGCCCTCCGGACAGCGCTACGAGGCGCTGGCCCGCGAGATCGACCGCGCGATGAACTTCATGAACGCCTGCGGGGTGGACCCGGAGGAGTTCCGCACCGTCGAGTTCTACGCCTCGCACGAGGCGCTGGTCCTCGACTACGAGTCGGCGCTGACCAGGGTCGACTCCCGCACCGGCCGGCTCTACGACGTCTCCGGGCACATGCTCTGGATCGGCGAGCGCACCCGTCAGCTCGACGGCGCGCACGTCGAGTTCGCCGCGCGGGTGCGCAACCCCATCGGCGTCAAGCTCGGCCCGACGACGACGCCCGAGGACGCGCTGACGCTGATCGAGCGGCTCGACCCGGAGCGCGAGCCGGGCCGGCTGACCTTCATCACCCGCATGGGAGCGGACAAGGTCCGCGACAAGCTCCCGGAGCTGGTCGAGAAGGTCACCGCCTCCGGTGCCCAGGTCGCCTGGATCTGCGACCCGATGCACGGCAACACCTTCGAGGCGGCCTCCGGGCACAAGACCCGGCGTTTCGACGACGTGCTGGACGAGGTCAAGGGCTTCTTCGAGGTCCACAAGAGCCTCGGCACCCACCCCGGCGGCATCCACGTCGAGCTGACCGGTGACGACGTCACCGAGTGCGTGGGCGGCGGCGACGAGATCTTCGTCGACGACCTCCACCAGCGCTACGAGACCGCCTGCGACCCGCGGCTCAACCGCAGCCAGTCGCTCGACCTGGCGTTCCTGGTGGCGGAGATGTACCGCGACCAGTGAGCCGGTGGGCTGCTGACCTGCACTGACGGTCAGGGACAACACAATGGTGGGGCGCGGATCCTGTGATCCGCGCCCCACCGCGTTGTGCAGCCCCTGCCGGGCCAGGTAAGGTAAGGGTAACCTCACTCAAGATCAGCCGGATCGATGAGGTTCCCTTACGGAGGTGACCCCCGCGTGTACGTCTGCTCTTGCTTCGGCATCACCGAGCAGCAGGTCCGCGATCACGCGGACACCGGTGCCTGCACGCCCCGTCAGATCGCCTCCGCCTGCAAGGCCGGCACCGACTGCGGCAACTGCGTACGCCGCATCCAGGCCCTGCTGGGCCGGGGTGACTGCCCCCGCCGGGAACTCATCGACAGCGGCGCGCCCGAGCCGCTGGGCGCGGTGGCGGCCGCAGTGGAGCCCGCGGCGCTCTCGGAGGCCGCCTAGCCCGTGCGGCCGGCCTGGGGATGAGGGGGATCATCCCCTGCCCTCCCGGCGGCCGCGCGCACCGGCCCGCTCGCTCAGCTCGGCTGCTCGATGAGCTGGGCGAGGTAGAGCGCTTCCCCGAGCTTCTCGACCAGTTCCAGCTGGGTGTCGAGATAGTCGATGTGATGCTCCTCGTCCGCGAGGATGGCCTCGAAGATATTCGCCGAGGTGATGTCGCCCTTGGTGCGCATCAGCTCGATTCCGCGCTTGAGCCGGTCGATCGCCTCGACCTCGACCTGCCGGTCGGCCTGGAACATCTCGGTGACGGTCTGGCCGACCCGCACATGGAAGAGCCGCTGGTAATTCGGCAGACCCTCCAGGAAGAGAATCCGGTCCGTCAGGATCTCCGCGTGCTTCATCTCGTCGAAGGACTCGGAGCGGGTGTACGCCGCGAGCTTGGTCCAGCCGAAGTTCTCCTGCATCTTGGCGTGCAGGAAGTACTGATTGATCGCGGTCAGCTCGGCGGTCAGCTGCTCGTTGAGGAATTCGATGACCTCGGGGTCGCCCTGCATGGCTGCGGGCTCCTTCCACGCGAGAACTGGGCAGGTGCCGCGCATCCTCGCACCGCCCGGAGCGGGGCGTCCAGTAAGTGCACGCTTAGTGCGAGTTGCCCCAATCCCTCCGATCCCTGGTCATCGGCACCCCCGTCGGTCTGACACCATGGAGGGCATGGGTCAGCCGGAAAGCCGCGAAGGGGAACATCCCCAGCTGCCTCCGGGGCAGCGGCTGCAGCGGGGCTGGCCGGTGACGCATTACGGGCCGGTCCCCAAGTTCCGCCCCGAACGCTGGGAGTTCCGGGCGTTCGGAGCGACCGCCGACGGTGCCAAGCACTGCTGGTCACACGAGGAATTCATGGCGCTGCCCTACACCACGGTCGTCGCCGATATGCACTGCGTGACGAAATTCAGCATGCTGGGAGCCGAATGGGGCGGGGTGCACACCAAGACCATTCTTGATCTTGCGCCGCCGGCGCCCGATGTCACCCATGTGATGGTGTGGGCCGAGTACGGCTTCAGCTCGAATCTGCGGATCGAGGATTTCGCCGCGGAGAACTGCCTCTTCGCCACCCACCGCTCGGGAGAACTCCTCACCGCCGAGCACGGCTTCCCGGTCCGCCTGATCGTGCCGCACCTTTACGCCTGGAAAGGCCCCAAGTGGGTCCGCGGTATCGAATACATGCGGGCCGACCGCCGCGGCTTCTGGGAGGAGCGCGGCTACCACAACCTGGGTGACCCCTGGCAGGAGCAGCGCTACTCGTACCAGGAAGAGCCCGGGGACGGCCCCGAGCTCTGATCCCGTCCGCGGCCGGGCGCCGGGTCAGCGCCCGCGCAGCTCCTTGAGGCGGGCCACGTCCGCCGCGTGCCCCTCCTTGCCGCCGGGCGTCTCCACGACCAGCGGGACCCCGGCCGTCGCGGGATGGCCGAACAGCTCCCCGAAGGGCTCCGCGCCGATGTGCCCCGCGCCGATGTTCTCGTGCCTGTCCTTGTGGGCGCCGGCCACGTCCTTGGAGTCATTGGCGTGGATCAGCTTCAGCCGGCCCTCGCCGGTGACCTCCACCAGCTCGTCCAGCAGCGCCTTCGTCCCGCCCGGCGCCGCCATGTCGTGCCCGGCCGCGAACGCGTGGCAGGTATCGAGGCAGACCCCCAGCCGGGGATGCCGGTCCAGCGCGTCGAAGTAGGGGCCGAGGTCCTCGGCCAGCGCGCACAGCGAGGCGCCCTGCCCGGCCGTCGGCTCCAGCAGCAGCCAGGGGTCGTCCGGCTCCGTCAGCTCGTCGAGCAACGGCCGCATCCGCTCCCTGACCTGCGCCATCGCCACGTCCCGCGGGCGGCCGCCGGTCGCCGAACCGGTGTGCACGACCACGCCGAGTGCCCCGATCTCCCGGGCGCGGCGCAGCGAGTGGCGCAGTGAGGTCACGGACCGCTCGACCGTGGCCTCGGTGTGCGACCCGAAGTTGATCAGATACGGCGCATGGACGTAGACGGGAAGGCGCTCCTCGGCGCAGGCCGCCCGGAACGCCTCGTCCTGCCGCGGGTCGCCGGGCGTCGTCGCCCAGCCGCGCGGATTGGCCACGAAGACCTGGACGACCTCGTCGCCCATCTCCCGGGCGTAGGGAAGGCCGGTCTTCGCCAGACCGCCGGCCACCGGGACATGGCCGCCGACCGGATTGCGTGCACGGGCGCGCAGCGCGGCGCCCTGGGGGGAATCACTCACCCCCTCAGAGTGCCAGGTGCCCGGCGGCGGCCGTCCCCCGGACGGCCGCCGAGCCGCTCCCTACAGCCCGCCCTTGAGCTCGATGGTGATCGTGCCGCCCTTCGGCGCCGTCTTCCCGGGCTCGACGGACTGGGTGTCGACCGTGTCCTTCGGGAAGAAGAACGGCTTCTTCACCTCGACCTGGAAGCCCAGATCCGTCAGCTGCTTCTTGGCGTCGTCGACGTTCTTGCCGGTCACATCGGGGACCGGGACCATCTCCGGGCCCTTGGACAGCGTCAGGGTGACCGTGTCGCCCTTGCCGCCCGTGCTGCCCTCGGCCGGGTTCTGCCGGGCGACGGTGCCCTTGTCCTGGGTGGAGAAGACCGGCTCGTCGGCGAAGCGCACCTGGAAGCCGGCCGCGCGCAGGGTGTCAGCGGCGTCCGCGCGCTCGCTGCCGAGCACCCCCGGCACGGCGACCTCGGCGCCCCGGCTGACGGTCAGCCCCACCGCGGTGTCGGGCCGCCGCCGGCTGCCCGCGACCGGGTCCGTGCGGATCACCGAGCCCTTGGCGACCTCGTCGTTGAAGGCGCGGTTCACGGTGCCCGGGACCAGCCCCAGGTCGCGCAGCTTCCGCTTGGCGTCGGCGAGCGGGGTGCCGGACAGGTCGGGGACGCCGACGTGGTCCGGGCCCCGGGAGACGGTCAGGGTCACCGTGCCGGTGCCGCGGATCTGCTTGCCGGTCGCCGGATCGGTCTTCATGACGTGACCGCGGTCGACGTTCGCGCTGAAGCCGCGCACCACCTTCACGCCCAGGCCCTCGTCCCGCAGTGCCTTCTCGGCCTTGGCCTGCGGCATGTCCAGCACCGCGGGCACGGCGGTGAACTGGCCGTAGTTGATGTACCAGACGCCCGCGCCCAGCCCCAGGGCCAGCAGCACGGCCGCGACCACGGTCAGCAGGCCCCGCCGGCGCCGCGGCACCCCGCGGCCGCCCGGCGCGGCGGGCTCGTCCGGCATCGGCCGCAGCCGGGTGGTCCGCTCCTCCGGCGGCACCTCCAGCCGGCTGGTGCGGTCCAGCCCGGCCTCGCCGGCCCCCGCCACCGTGCCGTCGGGCCGGGGTATCACGTCCGTGCGCTCCGCGCCGTCGCCGCCCGCGGGCACCTCCTTGGCCTGCGGCGGCACCACGTCCAGCTGGGCCTCGGTCAGCTGCGCGCGGGCCTCCTGCGCGCAGAACAGCAGCGCCACCGCGTCCTGCGGGCGGTGCTGCGGATCACGGGCACAGGCCAGCGCGACCAGCTCGTCCAGCTGCGGCGCCAGCCCGGGCACCAGCCCGGACGGCGGCAGGACGTCCTCGTGCAGATGCTGGTAGAGGATCTGCGCCACCGAGCCGCCGGTGTGCGGCTTGGTGCCGGTCAGCATCTCGTAGAGCACCACACCGCAGGCGTAGACGTCGACCCGGGCGTCCGCGGTGCCGTGCTCCATCTGCTCGGGCGCGAGATAGGAGACGGTCCCCAGGACGGAGCCGGTCGAGGCGGTGGTGTGGGTGTCGACCGCGCGCACCAGTCCGAAGTCGGCGACCTTGACCCGGCCGTCGTCGCCGATCAGGACGTTCTCCGGCTTCATGTCGCGGTGCACCAGCCCGGCGCGGTGCGCGGCGCCCAGCGCCGCCAGGATCGGCTCCAGGATGTCCAGCGCGGCCCGCGGCTGGAGGGCGCCCCGCTCGCGCAGCACGTCGCGCAGCGTGCAGCCGGCGACGTACTCCATCGCCAGATAGACGTAGGTGCCGTCCGTGCCCTGGTCGAAGACGCCCACCACATTGGGGTGCGACAGCCGCGCGACCGACTTCGCCTCGCGGATGAAGCGGTCCACGAACGCCCCGTCCGTGGCCAGGGTGGGGTGCATCACCTTCAGCGCGAGGACGCGGTCCAGCCGGGTGTCGATCGCCTGGTAGACCGTGGCCATGCCACCGGCGGCGATGCGCGCCTGGACGCGGTAGCGGCCGTCGAGCAGCTGGCCCACGAGCGGGTCCTGAAGGGTCGTATCCACGGCAGACGAGTCTACGAGCAACATCCGCGAGCTCGAACTCGGCGCCCGCCGCGCGCCCGGACTGCAGCCGAACGGTGACAGGAAGAGGGCCGGTGGGAGCGCCGGACGCCCGGGGCGGGCCGCTCAGAACGCCGGGCGCTCCGGATCCAGCTCCGCCCGGCCCTCGGTGGGCGAGGACGCCAGCGCGAAGTGGCGGCGCGGGATCCGGCCCGCGCGGTGCGCCAGCCGCCCCGCCTCGACCGCGTGCCGCATCGCGTGCGCCATCAGCTCCGGCTCCTGCGCCCGGGTCACCGCGGACGCCAGCATCACCGCCGCACAGCCCAGCTCCATGGCCAGCGCGGCGTCCGAGGCGGTGCCCGCGCCGGCGTCCAGGATCACCGGGACCCCGGCCCGCTCGGTGATCAGCTGGAAGTTGTGCGGGTTGCGGATGCCCAGCCCGGAGCCGATCGGCGAGCCCAGCGGCATGATCGCGGCGCAGCCCGCCTCCTCCAGCCGCCGGGCCAGCACCGGATCGTCGTTCGTGAACGGCAGCACCGTGAAACCGTCGTCCACCAGGGTCTCGGCGGCGTCGAGCAGCTCCACCGGGTCGGGCAGCAGGGTGCGCTCGTCGGCGACCACCTCCAGCTTGACCCAGTCGGTGCCGAGCGCCTCCCGGGCGAGCCGGGCGGTGAGCACCGCCTCGCCCGCGGTGAAGCAGCCAGCGGTGTTCGGCAGCACCCGGATCCCGTGTCGCTCCAGTACGGACAGCACCGAGCCGTGCACGGCCGGATCCAGCCGCCGCATGGCCACCGTCGTCAGCTCCGTGCCCGACGCGAGCAGCACCCGCTCCATGACGTCGAGGCTGGGCGCGCCGCCGGTGCCCATGATCAACCGGGAGCCGAAGGTGACGCCGCCGAGGGTGAACGGGTCGGCGGCGGGCGCCACGGGAGCCGTGTCCCCGGGGGAAGTGAGGTCGGACATGTCTGCGGATCAGCCTCCCTGGACCGCGGTGAGCACCTCGACGCGGTCGCCGTCGCCGAGCGGGGTGGTGGGCCACTGGGTGCGCGGCACCACGAGGTCGTTGACCGCCGCGGCGACCCCGGCGGACGCCGCGGTCAGCGTCGCGACCAGCCGGTCGAGGGTGAGCCCGCCGGCGATCTCACGGGGTTCGCCGTTGACGGACACGGACACGGTGGGGGCGCTCATACGGACTGCTCCTGGAGGGCACGGGTACGCGCGGGCCGCGGGACGCCGGGGGCGAAGCGCGACGGGGAGAAGGGGCGGGCGACCTCCGGCAGGCTCCCGGTGGCCAGCGACTCGGCCATCGCGTCACCGGTGACCGGGGTCAGCAGCACCCCGTTGCGGAAGTGACCGCAGGCCAGCTGCAGACCGGGCAGCTCGCTCGGCCCGAGCAGCGGGGCGTTGTCGGGGGAGCCGGGACGCAGCCCGGCGCAGGTCTCGACGAGCGGCAGTTCGGTGATGCCCGGAACCAGCTCGTGGGCGTCGCGCAGCAGCTCGTAGACGCCGCCCGCGGTCACCGTGGTGTCCCAGCCCAGTTCCTCGCTGGTGGCGCCCACCACCAGCTCACCGCTCGCCCGCGGCACCAGATAGAGCGGCCCGCCGCGCACGACGGCCCGTACGGTGCGCGACAGGAACGGCGGGCTGCCGGCCGGCAGATCCGCCGGATCCGGCATCCGCAGCCGCAGCACCTGGCCCTTGACCGGCCGCACCGGCGGCAGCACCCCGGCGGGCACCCCGTCCAGCCGGCCGCTCTCGCTGCCCGCGGCCAGTACGACCTGACCGGCTGCCAGCCGGGTCCCGTCGGCGAGTTCGGCGCCGGTGGCCCGCCCGCCCCCGACCGTCAGCCGGGCGGCGCGGCCGCGGTGGAAGACCACACCGGCCCGCTCGCAGGCGACCAGCAGGGCGCTCGCCAGCCGGCGCGGATCGACCTGGTGGTCGCCGTCCACCCGCAGCCCGCCGCGCACCCCGGGAGCCAGCATCGGCTCCAGCCGGCGGCACTCGCGCCCGGTCAGCCACTGCGAGTCCAGCCCCGAGCGGGTCTGCAGGGCGTGCAGCTCGCGCAGGTGCGCCCGGTCGTCGGCGTCCAGCGCGACGGCCAGGGTGCCGCACCGCCGGTAGCCGATCCGCATCCCGGCGGTCTCCTCCAGCTCCCGGACGAACCCGGGGTAGCGCCGCGCCGAGTCCAGATTGAGCCCCAGCAGGGTCTGCTCGCCGTAGTGGAGCTCGGTGACCGCGGCGAGCATGCCGGCCGCGACCCGGGCCGCGCCGCCCCCGGGCGCGGGATCGGCCACCGCGACCCGCATTCCGCGGGCGGCGGCCCGCCAGGCGGTCACCAGGCCGATGATGCCGCCGCCGAGCACGAGGACGTCAAGGCGCGCGGCGGACGGCCGCGACGGCGCCGCCGCGGGTGTGGCGGATGGTGTGGCTGTTGATGGCATGGGCTTCCAGCCCCTCCCTTCGCCGGCATGACCCGGATCAGGTACGGACGGTCGGAGGCCGGCCAGCCTCCCTCTCAGCCCGGTGCGTCCGGGCTCCCGCGAGTGCGTGTATCCGTCACCCTAATACGGGGCCGCGACGCGCCGTAAGGCGCCGCCCCCGGTGCGCCGGTCGGCCCGCCTACCCCATCGGGCGGCTGTGACGCTGTGTCAGAGATCTCCTTGCGCGCTGCTGCGGGCGGCCGCATCCCCCGTCCTAGAGTGATCGGGTGAGCGAGCAGAGCACGTCCTCCCAGGCCCCTGACCGCACGCCGCGCGTCGTGATCGCCGGCGCGGGAATCGCGGGGGTGCAGACCGCGGTCGCCCTGCGCGAACAGGGCTGGCGCGGCGCCATCACGCTCCTCGGCGACGAGCCCCACCAGCCCTACGACCGCCCGCCGCTGTCCAAGGCGGTGCTGCTGGGCAAGGCCGAGGGCTCCGCCTTCGACGTCGACTTCGCCGCGCTCGGCATCGACCTCCACCTCGACCGCCCGGTCCTCGCGCTGTCGCCGCGGGAACGCCGGGTCGAGACGGCCGACGGCCCGGTCCCCTACGACTACGCGGTCCTGGCGACCGGTGCCGCCCCCGTCATGCTGCCCGGCAGCGAGGGGCTGCCCGGCGTCCATCTGCTGCGCACCCTCGACGACGCCGAGCGGCTGCGCCCGGTGCTCGCCGCCCAGCACGAGATCGTGGTCGTCGGCGCCGGCTGGATCGGCGCCGAGTTCGCGACCGCCGCCCGGGAGGCCGGCTGCGCGGTCACCGTCGTCGAGGCCGCCGACCGCCCGCTGGCCGGCGCGCTGCCGCCCGAGGTCGCCGGCCACATGACCGGCTGGTACGCGGACGCCGGCGCCGAGCTGCGCACCGGCGCCCGGGTCGCGTCCGTCGCGCCGGGCGCGGTCACCCTCCAGGACGGCACGACACTGCCCGCCGACGCCGTCGTGGTCGGGATCGGCGCCCGCCCCGCGACCGGCTGGCTGGCCGGCTCGGGCGTCGAGGTGTCACCGCAGGACGGCTCCGTGCTGGCCGACAGCCGGCTGCGCACCTCCGTGCCCGATGTCTACGCGGTCGGCGACTGCGCCTCCTTCCCGTCGGCCCGCTACGGCAGCCGGCTGCTGATCCACCACTGGGACAACGCCCTCCAGGGCCCCCGCACGGTCGCCGAGAACATCGTCCGCGGCGGCACCGAAGGCCTGGTCTACGACCCGGTCCCGTACTTCTGGTCGGAGCAGTTCGGCCGCTTCGTGCAGTACGCGGGCCACCACGTCGACGCCGACGAACTGGTCTGGCGCGGTGACCCGACCGGGGCCGCCTGGTCGGTGATCTGGCTGCGCGAGGGCCGCCTGGTGGCGCTGCTGGCCGTGGGGCGCCCGCGCGATCTGGCCCAGGGGCGCAAGCTCATCGAGCGGGGCGTCGCCCTGGACCGCGAGCGGGCCGCGAACGCCTCGGTACCGCTGAAATCCGCGGCGCTGTAGCAGGACGCCCCCGACGGTCGCAGCCGGTCGCAGCCGGTCGCCGACGGCAGCCGGCCGTCACCCTCCGGTGTGCAGCAGGCCCCCGACGGCGACGCCCGGCTTCCGGCTGTCAGTGCGAGGTGGCACGCTTGTCCTGTGACCGAGATTGACGCAAACATCGATGGACTCGTCCCCGCCTGGCTCACCCTCCCCGACATCGCCGAACAGTTCGGCGTCGAGGTGACGCGCGTCCGGCAGCTGGTCAAGGAGGGCCAGCTGATCGCGGTGCGCCGAGGCGAGAACCGGGCACTGCACGTGCCCGCCGATTTCATCAAGGACGACAAGGTGGTCAAGGGCCTCGTCGGCACCCTCACCCTGCTCAAGGACGACGGCTTCACCGACGAGGAGATGCTGGAGTGGCTGTTCACCCCGGATGAGACCCTGCCCGGCACGCCCGCCCAGGCGCTGCGTGAGAATCGCGGCACGGAGGTGAAGCGCCGGGCCCAGGCGCTCGCCGTCTGACGCACCCGCCGCGGCGCGCGCTCGTCCCGCGGCCGCACCAGCATCCGTAAACCACATCCGCGGGGTGTACGGACCGGAAGGACCGGCCCGTACACCCCCGACCCGGGGGGACGCCGCCCGATGACCACCGCACGACAGGCCCTCGCCGACGCCCGGCTCTACCTCTGCACGGACGCCCGCACCCGCCAGGGCGACCTCCCGCAGTTCCTGGACGCGGTGCTCTCCTCCGGCGTGGACATCGTCCAGCTGCGGGACAAGGGCATGGAGGCCGGCGAGGAGCTCCGGCATCTGGAGGTCTTCGCGGACGCCTGCCGCCGGCACGGCACGCTGCTCGCGGTCAACGACCGGGCGGACGTCGCCCATGCCGCCGGCAGCGCGGTGCTCCATCTCGGCCAGGGCGATCTGCCGGTCCCGGCCGCCCGCGCCCTCCTGGGCCCCGAGGTCCTGATCGGCCGCTCCACCCACGCCGAGGCCGAGGTCGACGCGGCGCTCGACGAGCCCGGCGTGGACTACTTCTGCACGGGCCCCTGCTGGCCCACCCCCACCAAGCCGGGCCGGCACGCCCCTGGCCTCGACCTGGTCCGCTACGCCGCGTCCCGCGCCCCCGAGCGCCCGTGGTTCGCGATCGGCGGGATCGACGCCGGAAACCTCGACGAGGTGTTGACGGCGGGCGCCCGCCGAATCGTGGTGGTCCGCGCGCTCACGGAGGCGGACGACCCGGGAGCGGCGGCCGCGGACCTCGCCAAGCGCATCCGTACCCGGGACGCCTAGCCAGGCGGTGCCGTTCGCGACGTCCCGTCGGCCGGGCCGCTCGCGGAGCACCCCGATCCGCGCGGCCGGCACCCGTCCCGCACCCCCGCGGCCGGTGACTTCCGTCACCACGGAAGCCCGACGGCCACGGTCCCCGCGGGCCTCCTGCGCGACGCGGAGGGTGCCGCGCCGGCGGAAGTCTTTCCGACATCCCGGCGACCGGAAAATGTCCAACCAGTGGACACGAACCGCGCCAACCAGGCATAACGACGATCACGGTTGGTGTGGGCCCGGCCGGTGGATAACCTGCCGGTATGGCCCTAGGTACAGCTTCCACCAGGACTGATCGCGCACGGACGGTGCGCGACCTGCTTGCCTCCGGTAAGCAGTCATATTCGTTCGAGTTCGCCGCCCCCAAGACGGAGAAGGGCGAGCGGACCCTGTGGAACGCCATTCGCCGCATCGAAGCCGTCTCGCCGACTTTCGTCTCGGTGACGTACGGCGCCGGCGGCACCTCCCGTGACGGCACGGTGCGCGCCACCGAGCGCATCGCCACCGACACCACCCTGACCCCGGTCGCCCACCTGACCGCGGTCAACCACTCCACCGCGGACCTGCGCAACATCATCGGCCAGTACGCCGATGCCGGGATCCGCAACATGCTCGCGCTGCGCGGGGACCCGCCCGGCGACCCGATGGGCGAGTGGGTCAAGCACCCCGACGGTGTCACCTACGCCGCCGATCTGGTCCGGCTCATCAAGGAGTCCGGCGACTTCTGCGTGGGCGTCGCCGCGTTCCCCGAGATGCATCCGCGCTCGGCGGACTGGGACTCGGACGTGGCGCACTTCGTCGACAAGTGCCGGGCCGGGGCGGACTTCGCCATCACCCAGATGTTCTTCTATCCCGAGGACTATTTCCGGCTGCGGGACCGGGTGACGGCCGCGGGTTGCTCCACGCCGATCATTCCGGAGATCATGCCGGTGACGAACGTGCGCCAGATCGAGCGGTTCGCTCAGCTCAGCAACGCGGCCTTCCCGCCCGAGCTGGCCGAGCGCATCCTCGCCGTCAAGGACGACCCGGCGGCGGTACGCTCCATTGGGATCGAGTACGCGACGGAACTGTGCGCTCGTCTGATGGCCGAGGATGTTCCCGGGTTGCACTTCATTACCCTGAACCACTCCACGGCGACCCTGGAAATCTACGAGAATCTGGGACTGCACCAGCAGTCCTGATCACGGTGGCCGGCGAGCGGCGGAAGAGGGGCGTATATGGGCTGGACGGTCCTCTACATCGCGTTCGGCCTGGTCGCCCTCTGGCTGCTGGGTGAGGTCCTGCTCCAGAACAAGGCGCGGCTGCGCTGGCGGTTGCTCGCCTTCGCCGGCTTCCTCGCCGTGGTCGTCGGTGTGGTCATCCCGTCGGTGCTCGTGATCGGGGCGGGCCTGGGCGCGTTCGCCGTCGGGCAGACCAATGTGACGCTCTCCTTCCGCCGCGGCTTCACCACCGGCTGGGCGCTGCGCGGCAAGGACGGCAAGCCCGGCATGCCCGGAAAGCAGGGCAAGCCCGCGGAGGGCGGCCGGCGCCGCCGGGCCCGCGCGTCCGGCCCGGCGCCCGCCGAACCGACCCTGGAGGTCTCCGGCCTGGAGGCGGTACAGCCCACCGGCCCCGACGGACGCGGCCCCGACACCGCGGCCGTCAACGCGCTGGAGGACACCTTCGAGAGCACCGGCGGCTTCCAGAGCCAGGACATCTACGCCGCCCAGGGCTCCTACGCCGGGAAGGACGCCTACGCCTACGACGACGCCGACGTCTTCCGCGGCCAGGAGCCCTACCAGGGCGGCCAGCCGGACCAAAGCGCCTACGAGACCCAGCCGTTCGCCGTCCAGGACGTCTATGCGCAGGCCGACGCCACCGCCGTCTACGCCCCGCAGCCGATGCCCGACGAGACCGGCCAGTACGGCGTGTACAGCCCCGACGCCCGCGCCCAGCAGCCCGATTACACCGCCTACGGCGGCTACGACCCCTATGGCGCCGCCGCCGGGAACGCTCCGGGCGACCCCAACGGCTATGCCTACGACACCGGTTACGGACAGAGCGGTGCCGGCCAGAACACCTGGGCCGACCCCTACGCGGCCTACGGCGACCCCCTGGGCCAGCAGGCGCCCTACTCCGACCCGTACATCGGCACCCAGCAGTACGCCGCGCCCTACGACCCCTACGGGCAGCCGGACCCCTACGCCCAGTCGCCCTACGCGCAGCAGGCCGCCCCGCAGTACGACGCCCAGGGACAGCCGCTGGGCCCGTACCCGGGCCAGGGCTACGGCGAGACCCCGCCCGGCGGCGTCTGGGTCCCCCAGCAGCGCGACAGCGAACTCCCGCCCGAGCAGCAGTACCCGCCCTACCAGCAGGGCTACGACGGGCAGCAGTACCGCTACTGAGCGGGCGGGGCGGGAGCGCGTGAGAGGGCGCTGACGGGGGCTCCCGGCAGTGGACGGCCCCGGTGACCGGAGGCGGCAGCGGACCCCGCTCTCACCCGGGCCGCCGACCGCACGGCCGTCAGGTGGAGCCGTGCCAGTCGTCGCCGTTCACGATCAGGCCCGCGACGATCGCGCCGGACATCCCGGCATGCGCGAGCCCGCCGCCCGGATGCGACCAGCCCCCGACCGCGTAGAGCCCCGGTATCCGGGTGCGGTTGCCGGGCCGCAGAAAGCGGCCTTCCCGGCCGGCCAGCGCCGGGCCCGCCACCAGCGTGTCGTCCGTCGGCGGCAGCACCTCCCGCCACAGCACCCGCTCCCGCAGCCCCGGCACCGCGGCCTCGGCGACCCCGGTCATCCGCTCCGCCACGGCCGCCCCGTCCAGCTCGTGCGGAGCGACCGTCGCGGTCAGCGTCACCGCCTCATGGGCGTCGTCCGGCCGCGTGGTGGGGTCGTCCGGGCGCAGCACCGTCACCGTCGGCCGCTCACAGGGGGGCCGCGGCCCGGGGCCGTCGCCGAACACGCCCGCCAACTCCGCCGCCCGGTCCGCGGCATGGACCACCGTGCGGTGCGCGGCGCCCTCGGGGCGCGCCCCGCGCACCGCCAGACAGACCGTCAACCGCCCGGCGGCCCGCTCCCGCGGCACGGGGCGCACCTCATCGGCGCCCCACGGCTCGCGGCCCCCGCAGAGCCCCGCGAGCCGCCCCGGGTCGATGCCCGCGAGCACGAACTCCGCCTCGGCCACCCGGCCGTCGGCCAGCTCGACGCCTGCCACCCGGCCGTCCTTCTCCACGATCCCGGTGACCTCGGCGCCGAAGCCGAACTCCACCTTGCGCGCCAGACAGCGGGCGTACACCGCGTCGGCCAGCGCGCGCAGGCCGCCGCGCGGATACCAGCTGCCGAAGGTCTGCTCCATGTACGGCAGCACCGCGGCGCTCGCCGGGGCGCTGCGCGGGTCGAAGCCGTAGGCCAGCGCATGGCTCTCCAGCAGCGCGACCAGCCGCGGGTCGGCCAGCTCGCGGCGGGCCACCTCGGCGAGGGTCGCCGTCGTGGGGCCCTTGCCCCGGCCGAACAGGCCGCGCCGGCGCACCGCCGGATACGGATCGCGCCCCAGCACCCGCCAGTCCTGCCACAGCGGCTCCTCCAGGAGCGGACGGCGGGTGGCGTCCCAGGCCTCGCGGGCGCGGCCCACCAGGGCGCTCCAGCGCTCCCCGGCGCCCGCGCCCAGCGCCTCGTCCAGGGCCGCCAGCACGCCGGCCCGCGAGGCGTTCGGCAGCGACACGGCCGTGCCGTCGGCGAAGACATGGCGTCCGGCGGGGTCGACCTGGGACAGCTCGACGCAGCTCTCCAGCGACTCCTTGCCGGTCTTGAGGAACAGATCCCGGTAGACGGCCGGCAGATGCAGCAGACCGGGCCCGGTGTCGAAGGTGAAGCCGTCCCGCTCCAGCCGTCGCACCGCACCGCCGTGCGTCGCGCCGCGTTCGAACACCGCCACCCGGTGGCCCGCGACGGCCAGCCGGGCAGCGGCCGCCATCGCGCCCATCCCGGCGCCGATCACCGCAATCCGTGCCATGCCTGCGACTTTATCCGCAGCCACCGACAACGCCCGCACGGCCGGTGGCCGACCGGGCAGCGGCCCCGGCGCCACCGGCCGGCACGAAGCGTCAGATCGCCGGTGGTACCGCGCCGCCCGCCGTGGCGAGCCGCTTCTCCTCGCGCCGCTGTCGCCGGCGCCGGAGGTACCGCCGGATCCGCGACCACAGGAACACCACCACCGCGATCCCCGCGGCCAGCAGCGCCCCCGCGATGACCGCGGCCGCCACCGGATGGAACAGGGCGAAGGCGACCAGCCCGGCGACGCCCAGATCCTCGGCCAGACTCAGCACGATGTTGCTGGCCGGCTCCGGCGAGGTGTTGACCGCGATCCGGGTGCCCGCCTTGACCAGGTGGCTCACCAGCGCCGTCGAGCCGCCGACCGCGCCCGCCGCCAGCTGGGGCAGCGAACCGTCGTGCCCGGCCAGCAGCGCCGCCACCACGCCACCGGCGACCGGCCGGATCACCGTGTGCACGGCGTCCCAGACCGAGTCGACGTACGGGACCTTGTCGGCGACCGCCTCACACAGGAACAACACGCCCGCCACGAGCAGCACATCGGGGCGCTGCAGCGCCCCGGGCACCCCCTCGCCGACGCCGGTCGCGCCGAGCAGGCCGAAGACGAGGACGACGGCATAGGCGTTGATCCCGCTCGCCCAGCCACTGGTGAACACCAAGGGAAGTACGGACACGCCGAAGAGCGTAGGCCCCGGCTGGGGGCGGGTGCTCAGGATTGAGTATCCGTACTCAGACTCCGAGATGAGTAGGTACGCGGATGGGCCGCCGCCCGCCCGGACGGAAGAGTGGGGACCACGGAAGGGACGCGGCACCGCACCGCCGACACGGGGCGGCGGAACGGCGCGGCTCCCGGACGTGACGGGGGATACGGGGGACGCACGGGGGAGCACGGGGGAAGCGCTGTCCTGGTCGGGTCGGGGGGGGAACGATCTGCGCCAGGACAGCGCACTCTTTTGCGCGGACCCACGGGGGAGAACGGGTGCGCGCCGCACCAGACCAGGGCGGCGCGCATCCGCTGTCGTACGCCCACTCCCTCCGGGACCACGCGGCCCGGCCCGCCGCATCCCGGCCACGCGCCTCCCGTCAGGCGGTCCGGCCGCCCACCCGCCCCTGGAGCAGCCGCGACAGCGCCGCGTGCACCTCGTCGATCGACCGGTCCGGCTGGTAGGACTGCCAGTCCAGGGCGGCCACCAGCACCATCCCGAACAGCGCCGACGCGGTCAGCGGAATGTCGATCTCCGCGCTCAGCTCCTCCCGGGCCACCGCCTCGCGCAGCACGTTCTCCACCACCGTGATGGCCCGCTCGCGCACCACCATCAGCGTCGACTGCCAGGCCCGGTTGGTGCGCCACAGCTCGGCCACGTACAGCTGGGTGAGCGCCGGGTAACGGGAGATGAAGTCCAGGCCGGCCCGGATCATCGCGTCCAGCGCGTCGATCCGGCTGCCGCCCCGGCCGGTGACCTCGTCGGCGGCCACCTGCAAGGAGGTCGCCAGCAGCTCGATGCCGTGCCGCAGCAACTCCTCGAAGAGAACGTTCTTGCTCGCGAAGTTGTAATACACCGTGCCCTTCGCGACGCCCGCCCGTTCGGCGATCTCGTCCACCGTGGTGGAGGAGAAGCCCTGTTCGGCGATGAGCGTGACCGCGGCCTCGAAAAGCTTGCGCCGGGTGGCGTCGCGGCGTGAGTGGGAGCTGTCCATGGGGGCGATTGTGCCGCTCCCCGGGGAGCGATGCGCGCCGCGACGGAAGCCGTCGGGGGCGCACTGCCCCGGGGAGCGGTCGGCCGGGTTGCGCAGGGTGGCCCGGGCCCCGGCGCGCTCTCGTCGGACAGCCGTGCGCCTCCCGTGGCTCCTCGCCCCGTGCTCCCACTGCGGGCACCGTGGTGAGCTGTCGAACGGGCCCTGTAGCGGGGCCCGTTCCCGAGGGTGCTTGTCTGCCGGCGACCGCCGCCCGTGCGGGGTGTTGTCCACGACCCCTCGATCTCCCTGGGCGAACTGGTCGGTTCGAATGCCTCCCGCGCCCCGCCGCCGGTGCCGCAAAGGCGCGGGGCGCGGCTTCTCGGCAGCCACCCCGGAATCCTCCCCGTTTCACCAAAAGCGCAGGTCAGCGCCGATTGTCAGTGGCGTACGTCACGATGGGTTCACGTGGTCCCGAATCGGCGTCCGGTCTGAACCGGCATGCGACGACAGGAGGTTCGTCATGGCAGCAAGTCCCCGCAGGGGCAGCTCCGCTGCGTACGGTCCCCCGAGCGATGTCCACCCCGTCCTGCGGCGGGCGACCGCACCACCCGCCGCCCTCGACCTCCTCGCCCAGGCCCAGCAGGGCCTGGCGGAGGCGCAGACCCTGGAAACCCCCAACGAGCGCTTCGCCACGGCCCATCTGGCCGCGTTGCGCACGGCCGCCGCCGTCCTCGCCGTGCGCGGCCGGCCCGAGCCCACCGCGCGCCGTCGGCAGCGGATCCGCAGCGCCTGGGACGTCCTCCCCGAGATCGCTCCCGAACTCACCGAATGGAGCGCGCTCTTCGCCGCCGGCGCCGAGCGCCGCGCGAAGGCCGAGGCCGGGATAGCCGGCGCGGCCGGCCGCCGCGAAGCCGATGACCTGCTGCGGGACGTCGCGCTGTTCCTGCGCCTGGTGGAGCGGATGCTGCTCCTCCAGCCGTCGCTGCCACCCCAGCGCGCGGGGTAGGAGGCGGGGCGCCGAGCCGAACCAAGGGGAGGCGGGGGGTGGGGTGGGGGAGGGGAGGGCCCGGGGGGGAAGGAAAGCCCCCGCCCCCACGCCGTCCACACGCGACGTACGGCTCCGCAGGCGGCGCAGGCCGCCGGACGGAATAGGGTGGTGGGCGCCTAGACGTTCATGCCCCCGCCGAGGAGCCACCCGCCGTGTCTGACCCGCTGCGCCCCCGCGCGTCCCTTCGTACCGCCGTGGTCTGGGAGGTCCTCAAGGACGCCCTGGAGCGCCGGGTCAAGACCGCCGGGCGCGATGTCCTGGACGTCCTCGACACCGGCGGCGGCACCGGCAACTTCGCCGTGCCGGTCGCCCGCCTCGGCCACCGCGTCACGGTCGTCGACCCCAGCCCCAACGCCCTCTTCGCCCTGGAGCGCCGGGCCGCCGAGGCAGGCGTCGCCGACCGGGTCCGCGCGGTCCAGGGCGACGCCCACGGCCTCTTCGACGTCGTCGAGCGCGGCGGCTACGACACCGTGCTCTGCCACGGCGTGCTGGAGTACGTCGACGACCCCGCCGAGGGCGTCCGCAACGCCGTCGACGCGCTGCGTCCGGCGGGCACCCTCAGCCTGCTCGCGGCCGGTCTGGGCGGTGCCGTCCTCGCCCGCGCCCTCGCGGGTCACTTCCACGAGGCCCGCCACGCCCTGACCGACCCGACCGGGCGCTGGGGCGAGGGTGACCCCGTCCCGCGCCGCTTCACCGCCGACCAGCTCACCGACCTGGTGTCCGCCACCGGTCTGCGGGTCGGGGCGGTGCACGGGGTGCGGGTCTTCGCCGATCTGGTCCCCGGCGTGCTGGTCGACACCGAGCCGGGCGCCATGGAGGCCCTGCTGAAGCTCGAAGCGGCCGCCGCGGAGCAGCCCGCCTTCCACTCGGTCGCCACCCAGCTGCACGTCCTCGCCGAGCGCGACTGACCCGCGCCGCACGACCGACTACCGCGTGCAGTCGGCCACAGACCACCCGATCAGCCCCCTCGCCCCGTATGATCGGGGTACGACGTTCCGGCATGACGGACAGGCGGTTGGGGAATGCAGGCAGCATCACCCCCGGTCGTCTCGGCGGCCCGGACAGTGAACTGGCGTCGAGGGGCAGGTTTCACGGGGGCGATTCCCTGCCTATCCTGAAAGGGTCGCACCCGGTCGCCCCCGCGACCGACGAGTAGGAGGACTCCGTGCCGCTCTCGGAGCACGAGCAGCGCATGCTCGAGCAAATGGAGCGAGCGCTGTACGCCGAAGATCCCAAGTTCGCGACAGCGCTTGAGGGAAGCGGGCTGCGCACGTACACCCGGCGACGGGTCTACCAAGCGGTCGCGGGCTTCCTGGTGGGTATCGCCCTGCTCATGGCCGGCATGGTCGCGCAGCAGATCTGGATCAGTGTCGTGGGCTTCCTCGTCATGCTCGGCTGCGCGGTGCTGGCGGTCACCGGCTGGCGCAAGGCCCCCCGGCAGGGGCAGCAGCAGGCCCGCGCGGGCTCCCCGGGCGCCGCAGGCGCACCGGCACGCCGGTCGCGGCAGCGGCGCTCGATGATGAACCGCATCGAGGACCGCTGGCAGCGCCGCAGGGACGAGCAGCAGGGCCACTGAGCCGACGGATCGCCAGATCCCACAGCGACGGACCTCCCGGGGACTCTTCGGAGTCCCCGGTTTCGGTTCCGGCTCCCGTGAGCCTCCTTTTTCACGCACCGAAAGCGGCCTTTCCGGCCGCTTTCAGGCGTTCCGGGGCTCCGCCTCCCCGGCTCTCCGGTCCTCCGCCCCGGTGCCGTCGGGGGTGGGCCGACGATGGTGCGGGGCGGGTAGGCCTTCGCGCAGCGTCCCCGCGTCACGCCTTGGCTGCCCTGCCCGGTGCCGGTGCCGGTGCCAGTGCCTGCTGCCCCAGGAGACCGCCGTGCAGGGCGTGGAGGGTGAGCGCGGCCTCCTCCCGTGGGTAGCCCTCCGTAGGCCGATGAGCCGACGGCCCGCTCTGCGCCGAGGCTTGGGCGGTGCGCCGGTGCGCCGGCGCACCGAGGTGCCGGTTCGCTCATGCGACGGTTCGACGGCTCGACCGCCCACGGGTCCGGAGGATCGAGCCCACGGCGCGGGAGCCCCGGAGCCCCTGGCCACCCGGCGCCGCCACTCGGCCCCGCACCCCGCCGGCTCCCGCCCACCCGATCGGCCCGTCCAGACCCCAGCTCTTCGCGCGGCAACAGCGCCCGCGTTGCCTCGTCGGGGCCCGCACGCCCGCCACCGGCCGCTATACCCCCTGGCGCCCCTGACGGCCCACCGACCGGAGAGCCGTCACCGCCCGTCGTATCCGGGCCACCGGGCGGCTGGTGCGGCACCTGAGCAGGAGGGCCGCCCAGCGGGCGGACCAGGCGTGGGTCAGGCGGGCCGCCGAGCGCGGGGCGAGCCGGGCGCGCAGCCGGACAGCACGAGGTGCGCCGGACCGCAACTCGGACCCGACCAGCTGTACATCCGCGGCGAGCCCGGGCACCGGCTGCGGATGCGGGGCGTACAGGACCTGTTCGACGGCGGTCGCGACGCGCTGGGCGGCCGCGGCGGGCTCCGGTGGCAGGGCTCCGATGCTGATGATCCGTGCCGCCGCCTTGCGCGGGGTCAGCGATTCGTCCGGCAGGATCCCGACGTCCCAGGCGGTGTCCAGCAACTCCCGCCAGGCGGCGAGGGTCCCCGCCGTCAGGTCCTCGCCGGAGGCCGTGGCGGCCAGGCGTCCGGCGCGGATCCGCACCCGCCACAGCAGGGGGACCACGGGCAGCAGCAGGAGCAGCAGGGCGGCCGGCACGATGCCGGCGAGCACCCAGGGGGACGTGCCGCCGTCCGAGGGGCCGGCGCCGGACGCCGCGGGAAGGGTGACGCAGGCCGAGCCGCTGCCGGCCCGCCGGGCGTCCGGGCCGCAGGAGGGGGCCGTGGTGGGACCGTCGTCCGAGGGGGCGGCCGACCGGGAGGGCTCGGGGGCCGGATCGCCGGGGTCGGCCGGGGCGGAGGTGTCGGGGTAGGCGTAGTCCGGGATGCTGCCGCGGCTCGGGGTCGGCTCGAAGCGGGTCCAGCCGACGCCCTGGAAATACAGCTCGGGCCAGGCGTGCGCGTCCTTGAGGCCGACCGAGGTCGTGCCGTCGGGCTGCTTGGTGCCGGGGCTGAAGCCCACCGCGACCCGGGCCGGAATGCCCAGGGTCCGGGCCATCGCCGCCATCGAGAAGGAGAAGTGGACGCAGAAGCCTTCCTTCTGCCGCAGGAACCGGGCGATGGCCTCGGAGCCGCTGCCGGCCCGGACTTCGGTGTTGTAGGTGAAGCCGCCGTTGAGCGCGAACCAGTCCTGGAGCTTGACGGCCTTGGCGTAGGCGGTCGGTGCGCCGTGGGAGACCCGCCGGGCGGTGCTGCGCACGACCGCGGGCAGGGAGCCGGGGACCTTGGTGTACTCGCGCAGCAGCTTGGCGGGCGGTGCCGGGGCGTCGGCCAGCTGCCGGGACGTGGGCCGCACCTGGAGGCTTTCGACCTGGTACTGAAGGCTGTGGGTGTTCTGGCCGCGGTCCCCGACGAGCGTGCGGCCCTGGGGCTCGAAGCGCCAGCGCCCGGAGATGTCCACCTTGGACGCCGGGTAGGGGAGCGGCAGCCAGTTCTGGGCGTACCACCCGGCGGTCGAGAGGGAGGTGTTGATGTGGTCGACGGCGACCGAGGGGCTGAGGCCGGGCGGCCGCGGCAGCCGCTCGGGGACGTCCGTGACCGTCCGCTCGGAGGGCTTCCAGGTCGTGCCGTCGAACTGGTCCAGGGCGACGATCCGCAGATACATGTCGCGCGTGTCGGCGGCGGTCGTGCGGTAGTTGAGGACTTCCTTGTCCTCGGGCTGGTTGAGGCTGTCCTGAAGCGACACCAGCGGGTTGACCGCGGAGATCGTGCCGCCGCCGCTGCCGGGCCCCACGCCGTTGGCTCCGGCGCCGAACAGCCCGCCGCCCAGGGAGGGGAGCAGCGCGGGCACCGCCACCGCGATGCCGAGCACCAGCGCGCCGATCCTGCGGCCCGTCCGCACGGGGGCGGGTGAGGCACCGCCGGCGCCGCCGAAGCCCCGTACGCGGTCCGGGCCGCCCGGCCCGCCGAAGACCCGGCCCCACTGGGAGAGCCGGTCGCGGCCCTCGGCCAGCAGGAGCAGCAGATAGCCGGCGGCCGCGATCAGGAACCGCAGCCAGCCCGCGCCCCCCTGGGACAGGCCGGCCGCCACCGAGTAGAGCGCCAGCAGCGGCAGCCCGGCGGGCGCGGCGCTGCGGTAGGTGACCGCCAGCGTGTCTACCAGCAGACCTATCAGGAGCACTCCGGCGATCAGCAGCAGCCGGATGCCGGGGGTGACGGGGGCGGGGATGGCATAGCGGCCGACGTCCCGCAGGCCGTCGTGCAGCAGCCGGCCGAATTCCGTGACGGCGTCCGGGCCCGGCAGCACGCCGAGGATCGCCTCGCCCGGCACGAAGAACACCGTCAGCAGCAGCACGGCGACCAGCGCCTGGGCGCCGATGACCAGCGGCCCGGCGAGGGGGGCCCGGCGGGCGGCCGCGCCCACACCGGTCACGACGCCCAGCAGGGCGGCCGCCTGGATCAGCCAGGTGACCGGGTCCACCAGCGGCAGCAGCGCGCCGGCGGCGCACAGGGTGGCCACCGCCGCGCACAGCGCCAGCCGTGCCCGGCCGCTCATGCGCCTGCCCCCCTTCGTCCCGGGTGGGCCCGGAACGGCAGGCGCCCTCCGCCGCGGGGCGGCCCCGTCCGCCGCTCCCGCACCCCGCCACAATTCGGGCTCCCGTTCATGACCAGCCCCCTGCCGGCGTCCGCACCGCGTCCGTTTCCGTGTCCGCCGGGCGTCGTTGCCCGGACCCCGCGCGCCACAGGTCGGCGAGGGTGTCCCCGGGGGACACCGGCAGCGCCTTCCAGCCCGCCTCCCGCAGCAGCCGCAGCCGCTCGGCCACCGGGACCTGGTCGCCGGAGAACCAGGTGCCGCCGGGGCCGCGGGTCCAGGCGTCGCCGTCCAGGACGAACGCGAGGGCCGCTCCGCAGCGCTGCCGCATCCGCCCGGCCACCGCCGCCTGTTGCTCGTCCAGGTCGCCGAAGAAGGCCACCAGCAGCCCTTCGCCGCCGCCGCGCAGCACGTCGTACGCCCCCGAGAGGCCCTCCTCCTCCGACTGCTCGACGACGGCGAGGGTGTCCAGCAGCAGGCCCGCGGAATCGGCCGGGTCCGTGCCGCCGCCGAAGCCGCCGTCGGGGCCCGGGACGGAGGTGCCGGTGTCGGTCAGCAGCCGCACCGAGAAGCCGCGCTCCAGGAGATGCGCCGCGCTCGACGCGGCGGCCGTCACCGCCCATTCGAAGGCCGAGTCGGGACCCGCGCCCGGGTGGGCCGTCGCGCGGGTGTCGAGCAGGATCGTGCAGCGTGTCTTCTGCGGCTGCTCCTCCCGGCGGACCATCAACTCGCCGTGGCGCGCGGTGGAGCGCCAGTGGACCCGGCGCAGATCGTCGCCGTGGCGGTAGCCGCGCGGGATGACGTCGTCCTCACCGCTCAGTGCCGGCGAACGCTGCCGTCCCTCGCCCTGGCCGACCGCCTCGCCGGCCAGGCGCACCGGCGGCAGCGGCTCGACGCGCGGCACCACAGTGAGGGTGTCGCAGGTGCTGAACGCGCGGGTCAGCTCGCACATCCCGAACGGGTCGGACAGGCGCAGTTGCAGCGGCCCCAGCGGATAGCGGCCGCGCAGGTCGGAGCGGACGCGGTAGGAGACCTCCCGGCGGCCGCCGGCCTCGACCCGGTCCAGGACGAACCGGGGCCGCGGCCCGAGGACGTACGGCACGCGGTCCTGGAGCATCAGCACCCCCGTCGGCAGCCGGGAGACGTTCTCCATCCGCAGCCGGACCCGGGACTCGGCGGCCACGGGCACCCGGCCCGGGGAGAGCGTGCGGCTGCCCGCGACGCGGTAGCGGGTGCGGTGCAGGACCAGGACGCACACCAGCGGCAGCGCGGCGAGCAGCAGACCGACCCGCAGCAGGTCCGGCTGTCCGAGGAGGAAGGAGCACACCGCGGCGGCCATCCCGGCGGCCAGGAACGATCTGCCGCGCGTCGTCAGCCCCCCGAGCGCCGCCCGCAGGCCGTCCCGCTCCGGCGTCCCCGCGCTCCCCCCCTCGGTCATCACAACCCCCGTACCCCGGGCGGTCGCTGACCGGGTGTGCGCCATGGCTGCGCGGACGGGTCGGGGACCGGGACGCGCTGCACGATCTCCCGGACGATCTGCTCGGCGCTGCGGCGGTTCAACTGGGCCTGGGCCGTGGGCAGCAGCCGGTGGGTGAGCACCGGCACCGCGAGCGACTGGACGTCGTCCGGCAGGGCGTACTCCCGGCCCAGCAGCGCGGCGGAGGCCTTGGCGGCGCGCAGCAGATGCAGGGTGGCGCGCGGTGAGGCGCCGAGCCGCAGTTCGGGGTGGCTGCGGGTGGCCACGACCAGGTCCACGGTGTACCGGCGGACCGTCTCGGCGACATGGACCTCGCGCACGGCTTCGGTGAGCTTCACGATCTCGTGGGCGTGCGCGACCGGCTGGAGGTCGTCCAGGGGCGAGGCGCCGCCGTGCACCTCCAGCATCCGCAGCTCGGCCGCCGGGCCGGGGTAGCCGATCGACACCCGCGCCATGAAGCGGTCCCGCTGGGCCTCGGGGAGGGGGTAGGTGCCCTCCATCTCGACCGGGTTCTGGGTGGCGATCACCATGAACGGGTTGGGCAGCTCGTAGGTCTGCCCGTCCATCGTGACCTGGTGCTCCTCCATGGACTCCAGGAGCGCGGACTGCGTCTTGGGCGAGGCGCGGTTGATCTCGTCGCCGATCACGATCTGGGAGAAGATCGCGCCGGGCTTGAACTCGAAGTCCCGCTGCTGCTGGTCGAAGATGCTGACGCCGGTGATGTCGGAGGGCAGCAGGTCCGGTGTGAACTGGATGCGCCGCACCGAGCAGTCGACGGAGCGGGCCAGCGCCTTGGCGAGCATGGTCTTGCCGACGCCGGGCACGTCCTCGATGAGCAGGTGTCCCTCGGCCAGGAGCACGGTCAGTGCGAGCCGTACGACCTCCGGCTTGCCCTCGATCACGCTCTCCACCGACCGGCGGACCCGCTCCGCGGTGGCGGTCAGGTCTCCGATGGCGCCGGGCGCTTCCCTCGCTCCGGGCTCCGCTCGGGCGGGGGGACCCCCAAGGCTCGCTCGATCGTCATACGTCGTCACTCGGCCCTCCTCGGCCCCGTGCCACGGGCAGGGGCCCCACTGCGGACCCGGCCCACCCCGAAAGCGCGCATCGCACCCGGCCACGCGGCCGGGACGACGTCACGTACGCATTCTTGCCGCCCGCGCGGCCTCGCGTCATGACCTGTGGATAACTCACAAGGTTATGTTCCGGCTTTCCCGGCCTTCGGGGCGAAACCGGCCTTCCGGCCCGGCCCCGGCCGCCCCTGGCCCCCGGCCCCCGCGCGCCCCCGGCCCGGCCGGCCGGGGGCGGTCCCGCACATCAGTCCTGCGGGTCGATCTCCCGCAGCAGACCGGTCGTCACGTCGAAGACGAAGCCGCGGACGTCGTCGGTGTGCAGCAGGAAGGGCGAGGTGCGCACCCGCTGCATCGACTGCCGCACGTCCTCGTCGAGGTCCTTGAACGCCTCGACCGCCCAGGTGGGGCGCTGCCCGACCTCGGCCGACAGCTCGTGGCGGAAGTCCTCGGTCAGGCTGAGCAGACCGCAGTTGGTGTGGTGGATGAGGACGACCGAGCGGGTGCCGAGCGCCCGCTGGCTGATCGTCAGGGAACGGATGATGTCGTCGGTGACCACTCCGCCGGCATTGCGGATGGTGTGGCAGTCGCCGAGCTTCAGACCGAGCGCGGCGTGCAGATCGATCCGTGCGTCCATACAGGAGACGACGGCGACCTGGCGCACCGGCCGGGCGTCCATCCCGGGGTCCGTGAACGACGCGGCATAGCGCTGGTTGGCCTCGACGAGACTGTCGGTGACGGTGCCGTCGGCACCGCCGGCGGCGTGGTCGGAGGACGGGGGCAGCGGCTGCGAGGCAGGTATGGGCATGCAAACACCGTAATCGGCGCCGCCCCTTCCGGCTGGCCGAGAGGCGGGGCATAGGGGGCGACATCACTCCTTGTGAGGTAACCCACAGGCCCGTCCGTCCCTCCGCCGTCCGGGTGAGCGGCCCGCGGGAAGCCGGTGGGAAAGGCCGCGGCAAAGCCGTCGCGGGACGCGCGGAACCGGTTGATTGACCGGGACGGCAGGTGGACTAAAGTGGCGCGAAGTGGGAGGCGTGACGCTCTCCTTGGATACCGGATTCCTCGCGTGCGCGCGTCGTACGTACGGCTCGGCCTCCTCCCGCTCCCATGGTCATCCGACGTCACTTCCCCGTCGCCGGAGGGCCACTTCCCCTTCAGAGCGGGCGGGGACCAAGCGGTACGTGCGGCATCCCCCAGCCAGCGGCCGGGGACCCACCTGCCGCCCAGCCCATCGGAAGGCACATGAGCGAGCGTAGCGAGCGAACCAGGAAGAAGTGCGCGCTCCGCGCGGGCGGACGGGCCGAGCGCGGCGGGGCCGCCGGATGAACGGCAGCACCCGTCACGTACCCGTCATGCTCCAGCGGTGCCTGGACATGCTCGCCCCCGCGCTCGCCGAGCCCGGCGCGGTCGTCGTCGACTGCACGCTGGGCCTGGGCGGCCACAGCGAGGCGCTGCTCGCCACCTTCCCCGCGGCCCGGCTCATCGCCCTCGACCGCGACCCCTCCGCCCTGAAGCTCGCGGGCGAACGGCTCGCCCCGTACGGGGACCGCGCCACCCTGGTGCACGCCGTCTACGACGAGCTGCCCGAGGTCCTCGACCGGCTCGGCACCCCGCGCGTCCAGGGCGTGCTCTTCGATCTCGGGGTCTCCTCCATGCAGCTCGACGAGGCCGACCGCGGCTTCGCCTACGCGCAGGACGCCCCGCTGGACATGCGGATGGACCAGACGACCGGCATCAGCGCCGCGGAGGTCCTCAACACCTACGCGCCCGGTGAGCTGGTGCGGATCCTGCGCTCCTACGGGGAGGAGAAGCAGGCCAAGCGGATCGTCGAGGCCGTCGTGCGCGAGCGCGCCAAGGAGCCCTTCACCAACAGCGCGCGGCTGGTCGAGCTGATCCGCGACGCGCTGCCGCAGGCCGCCAAGCGCACCGGCGGCAACCCCGCCAAGCGCACGTTCCAGGCACTGCGCATCGAGGTCAACGGGGAGCTGCAGAGCGTGGAGCGTGCCGTTCCGGCCGCCGTGAAGGCGCTCGCGGTGGGCGGCCGGATCGCCGTGCTCGCCTACCACTCGCTGGAGGACCGGCTGGTCAAGCAGGTCTTCGCGGCCGGCGCCGCCAATACGGCGCCGCCCGGACTGCCGGTCGTCCCCGAGCAGTACCAGCCCCGGCTCAAGCTGCTGACCCGCGGCGCCGAACTCCCCACGGAGGAGGAGGTCGCCGAGAACCGCCGCGCGGCCCCGGCCCGGCTGCGCGGCGCGGAGCGCATCCGGGAGAACGTGGAGGACACCGCATGAAAGGCCCGGGGAGACCGCGCGGCAGGCAGTACCGCCTCGCCGCGCTGCTCCCCTCCGGGGCCGGTGGCCGGGGCACGGCGGCGCGCACGCCGTTCGTGTTCCTGATCGTCGTCCTGCTCGGCTCCGGCCTGATCACCCTGCTGCTGCTCAACTCCGCCCTCAACCAGGGCTCGTTCGAGCTGAGCAAGCTGGAGAAGAAGACCGACGAGCTGACGGACGAGCAGCAGGCCCTCCAGCAGGACGTGGACGCCTACTCCGCCCCGGACGCGCTGGAGCGGCGCGCCCGGCGGCTGGGGATGGTGCCCGGCGGCTCCCCGGCGTTCCTGCTCCCGGACGGCACGGTCCGCGGGCGGCCGGGCAAGGCCACGTCGACGGGGGCGCCGCTGAGCAGCTCCGCCGAGCCCTCGCTGCTGTCCGCCCCCGGCCGCACCGGATCCTCCGCACCGCCCCCCACGGCCGGTGCCGGGGGTGCGGGACCGGAAGACGCCCCGGTCGGCGCCCTGCGCGCCGCGTCCGCGGCCGCCGCCCCCTCCCCGACGACCACCGGCAGGTGACCGCGGCATGACCGAGCCCAGGGATCCCCGCCGGGTGCCGCGTCCCGCCCAGCGCGGCGGCCAGGGAGCCGGCCGCACCGGCCGCCCGCCCGCCGGCCGCCGCCCCGGGCCCCGGCCGCGCCCCAAGCCGGGCGCACAGAGATCCGCGGCCCGCCGGCCCGCCGGCCGCCCCGGACAGCCGGTGCTGCGCCTCGGCAGCCCCCGCCCCCGCCTGCGGCTCATCGCCCTCGGGCTGACGCTGATCATGCTGGTCTTCGTCGTTCGGCTCTTCCAGGTGCAGGCCGTCGACGCCTCGGCGTACGCCGCCCGGGCCAACGAGAACCGCTACGTGCCGGTCACCCTGGCCGCCGAGCGCGGTGCGATCACCGACCGCAACGGCGTCGACCTGGCCACCACCGTCGACGCGTACGACATCACCGCCGACCCCAGCCTGCTGGCGCCCGGCAAGATCAAGACCGGCGACGCGCCACAGCGGGCCGCAGCCCTCCTCGCGCCGATCCTCGGCCAGGACAAGGCCACCCTCGCCGGCAAGCTCGACCGCCCCAAGGCCCGCTACGTGCTGCTCGCCCGGCAGCAGAGCCCGCAGGTCTGGAAGAAGATCAAGGACCTGCGCACCCGCCTCGACGCCAGGGCTGCCGCCGCCCCCAAGCACGCCCCCCGCCCCGACGTCCTGGTCGGGATCTTCGCCGACAAGCACAGCAAGCGCCTCTACCCCAACAAGGACCTCGCCTCGGGCGTCCTGGGCTTCGTGGGCAGCGACGGCAAGGGCGGTGGCGGTCTGGAGGCGCGCCTGAACCGTCAGCTCGCCGGCAAGGACGGCAAGCTCGTCTACGCCCAGTCCGGCGGCCGCCGGGTGCCCACCGCCGACACCCAGGAACACCCCGCCGTCCCCGGCAGCGACGTCGAGCTGACCCTCGACCGGGACATCCAGTGGGCGGCCCAGCAGGCCATCACCGAGCAGGTCGCCGCCTCCCGCGCCGACCGCGGCTACGTCGTCGTCCAGGACAGCCGCACCGGCGAGATCCTGGCGCTCGCCAACGCGCCCGGCTTCGACCCCAACGACGTCGCGAAGGCCGAGCCGGAGGCGCTGGGCAACGCCGCGCTGTCCGACGCCTTCGAACCGGGCTCCACCAGCAAGCTGATGTCGCTGGCCGCCGTCCTGGAGCAGGGCGTCGCCACCCCGGCCACCCGGGTCACCGTGCCCAACCGGCTGCACCGCGGCGACCGGTTGTTCGCCGACGACGTCGACCACGCCACCTGGCACCTGACGCTCAACGGCGTGCTCGCCAAGTCCAGCAACATCGGCACGATCCTCGCGGCCGGTCAGCTCGGCAGAAGCCAGCCGCAGGCCAACCAGGTGCTCTACTCCTACCTGCGGAAGTTCGGCATCGGGAAGCCGACCGGACTCGGCTTCCCCGGCGAGACCGACGGCATCCTGGCCAAGCCGCAGGACTGGAACACCTCGCAGCAGTTCACCATCCCCTTCGGCCAGGGACTCTCGCTCAACGCCGTACAGGCCGCCTCCGTCTACTCCACGATCGCCAACGGCGGCGAGCGGATCGCCCCCTCCCTGGTCCGCGGCACCACCGGCCCCGACGGAAAGTTCACCGCGGCGCCCAAGCCGGCCAGGAACCGGGTGGTCAGCCACAAGACTGCGACCACGCTGGCGACCATGCTCGAATCGGTGGTCGACGACGACGAGGGGACCGGCGCGAAGGCGAAGATCGACGGCTACCGGGTCGGCGGCAAGACCGGCACCTCCAACCGGGTGGACCCGAAGACCGGCCGCTACCACGGCTACACCGCCTCCTTCGCCGGCTTCGCCCCCGCCGACAAGCCCCGCATCACGGTCTACTGCGCGGTCCAGAACCCCACCGCGGGCAGCTATTTCGGCGGTCAGGTCTGCGGCCCGATCTACCAGCGGGTCATGGCGTTCGCGCTGAAGACCCTCCAGGTACCGCCGACCGGAGCCGAGCCCCCGCGGCTGCCGGTCACCTTCACGCCAGGCCAATGAAATCGAGGCAATTCCGCCGTGACGACCATCACCCCCGACGGCACCCCCGATGGCACCCCCATCCCGGGAAACTGCGCCCCCCCACCGCCCTCACTTCGCCCCGGGCCCGCTGTGCCCGGTACGCTCACCGCCGTGTCACACGCTGATCAGTCCCCGAAAGCCCAGCACGCCGAGAAGGCCGGTCCCGGTACCTACCCGGGAGCCCCCCGCCCTGAACGCGTCCGCCCCACCCCCCTGGCGGACCTCGCCGAGCAGCTGGGCTGCCCGGCCCCCGACGCCGGCCATCCCGGTGCAGGCACCGGCTCCACCGGAGCGGCTGACGCCGCGCAGCCCGTGATGGTCACCGGCATCACCCACGACTCCCGGGCGGTACGCCCCGGTGACGTCTACGCCGCGCTGCCCGGCGCCCGTCTGCACGGCGCCGACTTCGTCGCCCAGGCCGCCGACCTCGGCGCCGCCGCGATCCTGACCGACCCGACGGGCGCCGACCGCGCCGCCGCGACCGGCCTGCCGGTCCTGTCCGTCGAGAACCCGCGCGCGCGGATGGGCGCCCTGGCCGTCTCGATCTACGGCGCGCCGGGCGAGGACCTCCTCCAGATCGGGATCACCGGCACCTCCGGCAAGACCACCACCGCCTACCTCATCGAGGGCGGGCTGCGGGCGGCCGCCGCCGGGCGCCCCGACGGCGGACCGACCGGCCTGATCGGCACCGTCGAGACCCGCATCGGCGACGAGCGGATCAAGTCCGAGCGCACCACCCCCGAGGCCACCGACCTGCAGGCGCTGTTCGCCGTGATGCGCGAGCGCGGGGTCCGCGCGGTCGCCATGGAGGTCTCCAGCCACGCCCTGGTCCTGGGCCGGGTCGACGGCTGCGTCTTCGACGTCGCGATCTTCAACAACCTCAGCCCGGAGCACATGGAGTTCCACTCCGGGATGGAGGACTACTTCCAGGCCAAGGCCCAGCTCTTCACCAAGGCCCGCAGCCGCGCCGGCGTGGTCAACCTCGACGACGAGTACGGCAAGCGCCTGGCCGAGGGCGAGTCCGAGGTCCCGGTCACCACCTTCTCCGCGGAGGGCCACCCGGACGCCGACTGGCGCGCCGCGGACGTCGAGGTCGGCACCCTCGGCTCGACCTTCACGGTGCACGGCCCGGACAGCGTGACCGTGCGCGCCGCCTCGCCGATCGCCGGCCCGTTCAACGTCGCCAACGCGCTCGCCGCGATCGTCTCGCTGGTCGTCGCCGGCATCGACGCGCAGACCGCGGCCGACGGCGTGGCCGCGGTCCCCGGTGTGCCCGGCCGTCTGGAGCGCATCGACGCCGGCCAGCCGTATCTGGCGGTCGTCGACTACGCCCACAAGACGGACGCCGTCGAATCGGTTCTGCGCGCCCTGCGCAAGGTCACCGACGGCAAGCTGCACGCCGTGCTCGGCTGCGGCGGCGACCGTGACCCGCACAAGCGCGGCCCGATGGGTGCCGCGGTGGCCCGGCTCGCCGACACCGCGATCCTGACCTCCGACAACCCCCGTAATGAGGACCCGCTCTCGATCCTCGCCACCATGCTCGCGGGCGCCGCCGAGGTGCCGATCCACGAGCGCGGCACGGTGCTGGTCGAGGAGGAGCGGTCCGCCGCCATCGCCGCCGCCGTCGCCCGCGCCGAGGCCGGCGACACCGTGATCGTCGCGGGCAAGGGCCATGAGCAGGGCCAGGACATCGCCGGAGTGGTGCGCCCCTTCGACGACCGCCAGGTGCTGCGCGCCGCCATCGAGGACTCTCAGACGTCACAGCAGTCGCAGCAGTCACCGCAGCCGAACCACCAGGGATGACACACCTCCATGCGCGCACAATCCGCTTATCGTCACCGCCCGCCCCACGACGGGGGTGACCTGTGATCTCCCTGTCGCTCGCCGAGATCGCGAGCATTGTCGGCGGGCAGCAGTACGACATACCGGACGACGGCCGTGAGGTCACCGGACCGGTCGTGGCCGACTCCCGCGCGGTCCGGCCCGGCGCCCTGTTCGTGGCCTTCGCCGGGGAACGCGCCGACGGCCACACCTTCGCCCCGGGGGCCGTCGAGGCCGGCGCGGTGGCCGTCCTGGCCGCCCGCCCCGTGGGCGTCCCCGCGATCGTCGTCGACGACGTCACCGCCGCCCTCGGCGCGCTGGCCCGCGCCGTCGTGGAGCGACTGGGCACCACCGTCGTCGGGCTGACCGGCTCGGCCGGCAAGACCAGCACCAAGGACCTGATCGCCCAACTGCTGCAGCGGCACGGCCCCACGGTCTGGCCCGAGGGCAACCTCAACAACGAGATCGGGCTGCCGCTGACCGCGCTGCGGGCCGAGGAGACGACCCGTCATCTCGTCCTGGAGATGGGCGCCCGCGGCGTCGGCCACATCCGCTACCTCGCCGGGCTGACCCCGCCGAAGGTCGGTGTCGTGCTCAACGTCGGCTCCGCGCACATCGGCGAGTTCGGCGGCCGCGAGCAGATCGCCCTGGCGAAGGGCGAACTCGTCGAGGCGCTGCCGTCCGCCGCCGAGGGCGGCATCGCGGTGCTCAACGCCGACGATCCGTACGTACGTGCCATGGCGGTGCGGACAACGGCCCGCACGGTGCTGTTCGGTGAGGCCGCGGACGCCGCGGTGCGCGCCGAGAATGTCCGTCTCACGGAACTCGGTCAGCCTGCCTTCACGCTTCACACACCCTCCGGGTGCAGTGATGTGACCATGCGGCTGTACGGTGAGCACCACGTGTCGAACGCGCTCGCCGCGGCCGCCGTAGCCCATGAGTTGGGCATGCCCGTCGACGAGATCGCCTCCGCGCTCTCGGAGGCCGGCACGCTCTCCCGCTGGCGTATGGAGGTCACCGAGCGCGCGGACGGCGTGACGGTCGTCAACGACGCCTACAACGCGAACCCCGAGTCCATGCGAGCGGCGCTGCGAGCGCTGGTCGCCATGGGCGCAGCCGCCAAGGCGAAGGGCGGGCGTACGTGGGCGGTGCTCGGTGAGATGGCCGAGCTCGGCGGGGAGTCGCTCGCCGAACACGACGCGGTCGGACGCCTGGTCGTCCGGCTCAACGTCAGCAAGCTCGTGGCGGTCGGCGGCGCGGAAGCGGCGTGGCTCGACATGGGCGCCAAGAACGAGGGTTCGTGGGGTGAGGAGTCGGTGCACGTGTCCGACGCGCGGGCGGCGGTCGACCTGTTGCGCAGCGAGCTGCGGCCGGGAGATGTCGTGCTGGTGAAGGCGTCCAGGTCGGTGGGGCTGGAGCGGGTCGCCGCAGCATTGCTGGACGACGCGGGGCCGCTGGGCACTGCGGGCGCCGAGGGTGGGGCCGCGTCCCGATGAACTCGATGAAGCAGATCCTCTTCTCCGGAACGATCGGGCTCTTCCTGACCCTGATCGGCACCCCGCTGCTGATCAAGCTGCTGGCCAAAAAGGGGTACGGGCAGTTCATCCGCGATGACGGCCCGCGCGATCACCACAGCAAGCGCGGTACGCCCACCATGGGTGGTATCGCCTTCATCCTGGCCACGATCATCGCCTATGTGCTGACCAAGGTCATCACGAGCAGCGACCCCACCTTCTCCGGTGTGCTGGTGCTGTTCCTGATGGCGGGCATGGGCCTGGTCGGCTTCCTCGACGACTACATCAAGATCGTCAAGCAGCGTTCGCTGGGTCTGCGGGCCAAGGCCAAGATGGCCGGCCAGCTGATCGTCGGCATCGCCTTCGCGGTGCTCTCGCTGCAATTCGCCGACCTGCGCGGACAGACCCCGGCCTCGGACCGGCTGTCCTTCACCCAGGACTTCGGCTGGCAGATCGGCCCGGTGATCTTCGTGATCTGGGCGCTGTTCATGATCCTGGCGATGTCCAACGGCGTGAACCTCACCGACGGCCTCGACGGCCTGGCCACCGGCGCCTCGGTGATGGTCTTCGGCGCGTACACCTTCATCGGCATCTGGCAGCACCAGGAGTCCTGCGCCAACCAGATCACCGCGGGACCGGCCTGTTACGAGGTACGGGATCCGCTCGACCTCGCGGTCGTCGCCTCGGCCCTGATGGGCGCCTGCTTCGGCTTCCTGTGGTGGAACACCTCGCCCGCCAAGATCTTCATGGGGGACACCGGCTCGCTGGCCCTGGGCGGCGCGCTGGCCGGTCTGGCGATCTGCTCCCGCACCGAGCTGCTGCTGGCCGTCCTCGGCGGCCTCTTCGTCCTGATCACCATGTCCGTGGTCATCCAGGTCGGCTCGTTCCGGCTGACCGGCAAGCGGGTCTTCCGGATGGCGCCACTACAGCACCACTTCGAGCTCAAGGGGTGGTCCGAAGTCCTTGTCGTGGTCAGATTCTGGATTATCCAGGGCATGTGCGTCATCGTCGGACTGGGCATCTTCTACGGCGGTTGGCAGGCAGCGAAGTGACCACGCACGACCCGGCTGGCGGCCCCGCGGGGTTCGCCGGCCAGCACATCACCGTGGCCGGTCTGGGCGTGAGCGGCATCAGTGCCGCCCGCGCGCTGGCCGGCCTCGGCGCCCGCGTCACCGTCGTGGACGGCGGCGACGGGGACAGGCAGCAGGCGGCCGCGCGGGAGCTGGAGTCGGCGGGGATCACCGTCCGCCTCGGCGACGGCGCGACCCTGCCCGAGGGCACCGACCTGGTCGTGACCTCGCCCGGCTGGAAGCCGGACAGCCCGCTGTTCGCGGCGGCCGCCGCGGCCGGGGTGGACGTGGTCGGCGACGTGGAGATCGCCTGGCGGCTGCGGACCGTCACGGGAGCGCAGCCCGCCGCCTGGCTCGCGGTCACCGGCACCAACGGCAAGACCACCACCGTGCGGATGCTGGCCTCGATCCTGGAGGCCGAGGGCCTGCACACCACGGCCGTCGGCAACATCGGCACCCCGATCATCGACGTCGTCCTCGGCCAGGGGAAGGACGGCGCGCGCCCCTACGACGTGCTCGCCGTCGAGCTCTCCAGCTACCAGCTGCACTGGGCGCCGTCCCTGCGCGCGCACTCCGCGGCGGTCCTCAACCTCGCCCCCGACCACCTCGACTGGCACGGCTCGATGGCGGCGTACGCGGCCGACAAGGGCCGGATCTACGAGGGCAACACCGTGGCCTGCGTGTACAACGTGGCCGACCGGGCGACCGAGGACCTGGTGCGCGAGGCCGACGTCGAGGAGGGCTGCCGCGCCATCGGCTTCACCCTCGGCGCCCCGGCCCCCTCCCAACTCGGCGTCGTCGAGGGTCTGCTCGTCGACCGCGCCTTCGTGGCGGACCGGCACCAGCAGGCCCAGGAACTCGCCGAGGTCGCCGACATCGCCCCCGGCTCCGGGACCCCCGCCCCGCACAACATCGCCAACGCCCTCGCGGCGGCGGCGCTGGCCCGTGCCTACGGGGTCGGCCCGGTGGCCGTCCGCGACGGACTGCGCGCCTTCCACCCCGAGGCCCACCGCATCCAGCACATCGCGGACCTGGCCGGTGTCACCTACATCGACGACTCCAAGGCCACCAACACCCACGCCGCCGAGGCGTCGTTGGCCGCCTACGCGCACATCGTGTGGATCGCCGGCGGCCTGGCCAAGGGCGCGACCTTCGACGAGCTGGTGCAGAAGTCCGCGGCCCGGCTGCGCGGGGTGGTGCTGATCGGCGCCGATCGGGCGCTGATTCGCGAAGCCCTGGCGCGACACGCCCCCGATGTCCCGGTGGTCGACCTCGACCGGACCGACACTGGGGCGATGTCCGAGGCGGTCCGGGAAGCGACCCGTCTGGCCGAGCCGGGCGACACCGTCCTGCTGGCCCCGGCCTGTGCCTCGATGGACATGTTCGTCAATTACAACAAGCGGGGCGAGGCCTTCGCCGACGCGGTCGGCGAGCTGACCGCACGGGATCACTAGACCGTTTCTCCCCGCCGCCGCCGGGACCGGCCGGCGCGCGCACCTGTGGAGGGGACGAGGATGACGGCCCGATCGCCGAAGGCGACCCCACCACGCGTGCCGCGCCGCCCCGCCACGGTGCGCGGGCCGCGCGGCCCCCGCACCCCGGGCGGCCCCCGGGGCCTCCTGGTCCGGGTGCAGCGGGCCTGGGACCGCCCGCTGACCGCGTACTACCTGATCCTCGGCGGCAGCCTGCTGATCACTGTCCTGGGCCTGGTGATGGTCTATTCGGCCTCCCAGATCAAGGCGCTGCAGTCCGGCCTGGCCCCGTCGTTCTTCTTCCGCAAGCAGCTGCTCGCGGCCGTGCTCGGTGGCGGGCTGCTGCTGGCCGCCTCCCGGATGCCGGTACGGCTGCACCGCGCGCTGGCCTACCCGCTGCTGGCCGGCTCGGTGTTCCTGATGTGCCTGGTGCAGATCCCCGGGATAGGGGTCGCGGTCAACGGCAACCAGAACTGGATCAACCTCGGCGGCCCTTTCCAGATGCAACCCAGCGAGTTCGGCAAGCTCGCGCTGGTGCTGTGGGGCGCCGACCTGCTGGCCCGCAAACAGGACAAGAAACTGCTGGCGCAGTGGAAGCATCTGCTGGTGCCGCTGATCCCGGTGGCGTTCCTGCTGCTCGGGCTGATCATGCTCGGCGGGGACATGGGCACCGCGATCATTCTCACGGCGATCCTCTTCGGGCTGCTGTGGCTGGCCGGTGCGCCCACCCGGCTGTTCGCGGGCGTGCTGGGCGCCGCCGCGCTGATCGGGGCGCTGCTGATCAAGACCAGCGCCAACCGGATGTCCCGGCTGGCCTGCATCGGCGCGACCGATCCGGGGCCCGGCGACCAGTGCTGGCAGGCCGTGCACGGCATCTACGCGCTGGCGTCCGGCGGATTCTTCGGTTCCGGGCTCGGTGCGAGTATGGAAAAATGGGGTGAACTCCCTGAACCGCACACCGACTTCATCTTCGCCATCACCGGGGAGGAACTGGGTCTGGCGGGGACGCTGTCGGTGCTCGCCCTCTTCGCGGCTCTAGGCTATGCGGGTATCCGCGTGGCCGGACGCACGGAGGACCCCTTCGTACGGTACGCCGCGGGAGGCGTGACCACCTGGATCACGGCGCAGGCCGTGATCAACATCGGTGCGGTGCTCGGCCTGTTGCCGATCGCCGGTGTCCCGCTCCCGCTGTTCTCCTACGGAGGCTCCGCCCTGCTGCCGACGATGTTCGCCATCGGGCTGCTGATCGCCTTCGCGCGTGACGAGCCCGCTGCACGGGCGGCGTTGACGGCCCGGTCGAAGCGGAAGCCGGTCTTCGGCAGAAGAGCGGCTGGGGTGAGATGGAAGACGATGAGACGGCGCGTCAAGAAGCGACCGTCCGGAGAGCGGTGAATTTCGGTGCATGTCGTACTCGCCGGTGGGGGGACCGCCGGCCACATCGAGCCCGCGCTCGCCCTCGCGGACGCCCTGCGGAGGCAGGACCCCACCGTGGGGATCACGGCACTCGGTACGGAGAAGGGCCTGGAGACCCGGCTCGTCCCGGAGCGCGGCTATGAGCTGGGGCTGATCCCCGCCGTACCGCTGCCGCGCAAGCCCACGCCCGAACTGATCACCGTCCCCGGGCGGCTGCGCGGCACGATCAAGGCCGCCGAGCAGATCCTGGAGCGCACCAAGGCCGACTGCGTCGTCGGCTTCGGCGGCTACGTGGCGCTGCCCGGCTATCTGGCCGCCAAGCGGCTCGGAGTGCCGATCATCGTCCACGAGGCAAACGCCCGGCCCGGTCTGGCCAACAAGATCGGCTCGCGCTACGCCAAGTTCGTCGCGGTCAGCACCCCGGACAGCAAGCTGCGCGCGGCCCGCTACGTCGGCATCCCGCTGCGCCGCACCATCGCCACGCTGGACCGCGCCGCGGTCCGTCCCGAGGCGCGGGCGGCCTTCGGCCTCGACCCCAACCTCCCGACCCTGCTGGTGTCCGGCGGTTCCCAGGGTGCCCGCCGGCTCAACGAGGTCATCCAGGCCACGGTGCCGGCCCTCCAGCGCGCCGGTATCCAGGTCCTGCACGCGGTCGGCCCGAAGAACGAACTGCCGCACGCGGACAACATGCCCGGGATGCCCCCCTATGTCCCGGTACCGTACGTGGACCGGATGGATCTCGCGTACGCCGCGGCCGACATGATGCTCTGCCGCGCGGGCGCGATGACCGTCGCCGAGTTGTCCGCCGTCGGGCTGCCGGCCGCGTTCGTCCCGCTGCCCATCGGCAACGGCGAGCAGCGGCTCAATGCCCAGCCGCTGGTCAACGCCGGCGGGGGACTGCTGGTCGACGACGCCCAGCTGACCTCGGACTGGGTGCAGAGCAGTGTGCTCCCGGTCCTGGCCGATCCGCACCGGCTGTACGAGATGTCGCGCGCGGCCTCCGAGTTCGGCCGCCGGGACGCCGACGAGCTGCTGGTCGGCATGGTGTACGAGGCGATCGCGCAGCGCAACAAGTAGCGCACGAGAGAAGGCAGGGGAGCGTGGCCGGACCGACAACCGCCCGGCGCGGCGAGCAGAAGTCATCGTCCGGCCCGCCCTCCGCCGTGGCGCCCCCACGGCGAAGATTCGGGTGGGTACGCCTTCGTGTCCGTGCGCCGGGCCGTCGCAGTCTGATCATCACCCTGGTCGGCGCGGCGCTGCTCGGCGCGTTCGGCGTCTGGGTGCTCTTCGCCTCGAACTGGCTGCGGGTGGAACGCGTCAGGGCGACCGGCACCGCGGTGCTGACGCCGGGTGAGGTCGTCGCCGCGGCGCACGCCCCGATGGACGCCCCGCTGGCCTCCGTGGACACCGAGGCGCTGGCCCGGCGGCTGCGCGCCCGGCTGCCGCGCATCAAGACCGTGGACGTCGAGCGCTCCTGGCCGAACACAATCGGTCTGAAAGTGACCGAAAGGAAGCCGGAACTGCTGATGCGGTCGGGCGGAAAGTTTGCCGAAGTGGACGTCGAAGGGGTTCGGTTCGCCACCGTGGCGGCGGCCCCCCGGGGTGTTCCGCTTCTGGAAATGACCGCATCCGACTCTCCGAGTCTGCATCAGTTCGGAACTGACCGGCTACGACGCGCCGCCGTCGAGGTCGCCGGGGATGTGCCCACGGCGCTGCGCAAGAACCTGCGGAAGGTCCGGGTCCGGTCCTACGACGCCGTCACCCTCGAACTGGCGGACGGCCGCACCGTCGCCTGGGGCAGCAGCGAACAGGGCCCCGAAAAGGCAAAGGTGCTGGCCGCGCTGGTGAAAGCGGCGCGTGACGCGCGCCACTTCGATGTGTCGGTGCCCAGCGCCCCTGCGGTATCCGGGAGTTGACGTGTGTAGTCGCAGGCCAGCACCCTGGATGGCTACGACTATGGGTGATCACATAGGGTGAAAAGAAAAACGGGAGGTTCGGCGTGTTCGTTGAACGTGCGCGCCTTGTCGACTTAGTGTCTCGTTCCAAAGGGACTATGGAACCAAGGAACACAGGCACAGGTAACCCTAAACTTCAACGTTAGGGTTCGGGTCGGCAATACGAACCGTCCCATCGGCATCAGTCGGCGTCCACACGCACGTGCGGCGACGACACGTAACTCGAGGCGAGAGGCCTTCGACGTGGCAGCACCGCAGAACTACCTCGCAGTCATCAAGGTCGTCGGCATCGGCGGCGGTGGCGTGAACGCCATCAACCGGATGATCGAGGTCGGGCTCAAGGGCGTCGAGTTCATCGCGATCAACACCGATGCGCAGGCGCTGCTGATGAGCGACGCCGACGTCAAGCTCGACGTCGGCCGCGAAATGACGCGCGGGCTCGGCGCCGGCGCCAACCCGGATGTGGGTCGCAAGGCGGCCGAGGACCACCGCGAGGAGATCGAGGAGGTCCTCAAGGGGGCCGACATGGTCTTCGTGACCGCGGGAGAGGGCGGCGGCACCGGCACCGGCGGCGCCCCCGTCGTCGCCAACATCGCGCGCTCGCTGGGCGCCCTGACGATCGGTGTGGTCACCCGGCCGTTCACCTTCGAGGGCCGCCGTCGCGCCAACCAGGCCGAGGACGGCATCGCCCAGCTGCGCGAAGAGGTCGACACCCTCATCGTGATCCCCAATGACCGGCTGCTGTCCATCTCGGACCGTCAGGTGAGCGTGCTCGACGCGTTCAAGTCCGCGGACCAGGTGCTGCTGTCGGGTGTGCAGGGCATCACCGATCTGATCACCACCCCGGGCCTGATCAACCTCGACTTCGCCGACGTCAAGTCCGTGATGTCGGAGGCCGGGTCCGCCCTCATGGGCATCGGCTCGGCGCGCGGCGACGACCGCGCGGTGGCGGCCGCCGAAATGGCGATCTCCTCGCCGCTGCTGGAGGCGTCCATCGACGGCGCCCGCGGTGTGCTGCTGTCCATCTCGGGCGGCTCCGACCTCGGGCTCTTCGAGATCAACGAGGCCGCCCAGCTGGTCAGCGAGGCCGCACACCCGGAAGCCAACATCATCTTCGGCGCGGTCATCGACGACGCGCTGGGCGACGAGGTCCGGGTCACGGTCATCGCCGCGGGCTTCGACGGTGGCCAGCCGCCGGCCCGTCGCGACGCGTCCTCGGCGTCCGGCGCGAAGCGCGAGGAGCCGGCCCCGGCCCCGAGCCGTCCGGCCACCCCGCCCGAGCCGCGTTCGTCGTCCTTCGGCGGACTGGGTTCGGTGCCGGTGCGCGACGAGGAGCCGGCCCCGGCCGAGTCCTCCTCCTCGCTGGGCGAGATCCCCTCGCCCCCGGCGAGCACCCCGCAGGTTCCCCCGGCCCGTCCGTACTCGGACTCCGCGGCCGAGGAACTGGACGTCCCCGACTTCCTGAAGTGACCGAAGCAGCGAAGTGATAGGGCAACAGCACCACGAGAGCGGCGCGCATTTCGCCTTCACCGACAGGTGGGGCGGGGTGAGCGCCGCTCCGTACGATCAGCTCAACCTGGGCGGCGCGGTCGGCGACGACCCGCGGGCCGTCCGCGCCAACCGTGCGCGCGCCGCCGCGGAACTCGGCCTCGACCCGGCCGCGGTGGTCTGGATGAACCAGGTCCACGGCCGGGACGTCGCCGTGGTCGACGGGCCGTGGGCGGACCGGGACATCCCCGCGGTGGACGCGGTGGTGACGGACCGCCCGGGGCTCGCGCTCGCCGTGCTGACGGCCGACTGCACCCCGGTCCTGCTCGCCGACCCCGTCGCCGGGGTGGCGGGGGCCGCGCACGCCGGCCGGCCCGGGCTGGTCGCCGGGGTCGTCCCGGCGGTCGTCGGGGCGATGGTCCGGCGGGGCGCGGAGCCCGCACGGATCCTCGCGCACACCGGTCCGGCGATCTGCGGGCGGTGTTACGAGGTGCCCGAGGCGATGCGCGAGGAGGTCGCCGCGACGGTGCCCGAGGCCCGGGCGACCACCGGCTGGGGCACTCCGGCGGTGGACGTCACCGCGGGCGTGCGGGCTCAACTCGCCGCGGCGGGCGTGCCGTTGCGTGAGGATTCCCACATCTGCACCCGCGAATCCGCGGACCATTTTTCCTACCGGCGCGACCGGACGACGGGGCGGCTCGCGAGCTATGTATGGCTCGGGGCGCCCCCGGCCCGGGGCGGGGAGAGGCCGAGCGGTGACGGACGACCGTAAGACGCAGCTGGCGCAGAACCTGGCGCGGGTGGAGGAACGTATCTCCGCCGCCTGCGCCAAGGCCGGCCGGCCGCGCGACGAGGTGACCCTGATCGTGGTCACCAAGACCTACCCCGCGAGCGACGTACGGCTGCTCGCGGAGCTGGGGGTGCGGCAGGTCGCGGAGAACCGCGACCAGGAGGCCGCTCCCAAGGCCGCTGAATGCGGTGATTTGTCGCTTACTTGGCACTTCGTTGGTCAGTTGCAGACGAACAAGGTACGGTCCGTGGCCGGATATGCCGGAGTTGTTCAGTCGGTCGACCGGGCCAGGCTCGTCATCGCCCTGTCCAAGGAGGCGGTGCGGGCCGGGCGCGAGCTGGGGTGTCTGATCCAGGTGGCGCTCGACGCGGAGTCGGGGGAGCGGGGAGAGCGTGGCGGGGTGGCGCCGGACGGGGTCGAGGCACTTGCCGAGACGATCGCCGGGGCCCAAGGGCTGCGTCTGGACGGTGTGATGACCGTCGCACCGCTGGCCGGGCCCTACGCCGGGCGTGAACTCGACGCTTTCCGACGCCTCCTGGAAATTTCATCCGACCTGCGCGCGCTGCATCCTGCTGCCAACATGGTGTCAGCAGGCATGAGCGCGGACCTTGAGGACGCCGTGGCGGCCGGGGCGACACATGTGCGCGTCGGCACTGCGGTACTCGGAGTCCGACCACGGCTCCGGTAACGTCGCCAAGCAAGTCGGACCACAGCACAAAATATGGTCATTCCCGCACAAGCGGGCAGGCCGCGTGGATCCAAGGCCCCTGCTGACGGAGCCGATCCACCACAGAGCGGAGGACGCAGAGAATGGCCGGCGCGATGCGCAAGATGGCGGTCTACCTCGGCCTCGTGGAGGACGATGGGTACGACGGCCGGGGGTTCGACCCCGACGACGAGTTCGAGCCCGAGCTTGACCCGGAACCCGATCGGGGGCGGCGTCAACAGCACCAGGCTCAGCCCGAAATCCCCCCGGAAAGGGAGGAACCCGTCCGTGCTGTGACACCTCCGGCGCAACGCGAACCCGCCCCGCTCACCGTGGAAAGCGGACGACCCGCGCGAATCGCCCCCGTGTCATCCATCACACCCGAACGTCCAAATCTGGAGAAGAACGCACCGGTGATCATGCCCAAGGTTGTGTCCGAGCGGGAGCCCTACCGCATCACCACACTCCACCCCCGGACCTACAACGAAGCCCGTACCATCGGGGAACACTTCCGCGAGGGTACTCCGGTGATCATGAATCTGACGGAGATGGACGACACCGATGCGAAGCGACTTGTCGACTTTGCGGCCGGTTTGGTGTTTGGTCTTCACGGCAGTATCGAGCGGGTGACGCAGAAGGTGTTCCTGCTGTCTCCTGCTAACGTCGATGTCACGGCGGAGGACAAGGCCCGTATCGCAGAGGGTGGGTTCTTCAACCAGAGCTGAGACGCAACACCGGGCACACCAGGGCCGTAGGGTCCGCACAGGAGCAAGGGGAGAGGGACGCGCGAGATGAGTGTCGCTGGTCAGGTGATCTATATCGCGCTGTACTGCTTCTTGATCGTGCTGATCTTCCGGCTGGTGATGGACTATGTGTTCCAGTTCGCCCGTTCATGGCAACCCGGCAAGGCGATGGTGGTCATTCTTGAGGCTGCCTACACTGTCACTGATCCGCCACTCAAGCTTCTGCGGCGGGTAATTCCGCCGCTGCGTCTCGGGGGCGTGGCGCTCGACCTGTCCTTCTTCGTATTGATGATCATCGTGTTCATCCTGATCACCGTCGTGAGGTCGGTGTTGTTGGTGTGAACGATACGGTCTTGCCGATTGCCGACGACTACGTTGAGGTGAAGTAGAGATGCCGTTGACCCCCGAGGACGTGCGGAACAAGCAGTTCACGACCGTCCGCCTCCGAGAAGGCTATGACGAGGACGAGGTCGATGCCTTCCTCGATGAGGTCGAAGCCGAACTGACCCGGCTCCTGCGGGAGAACGAGGACCTTCGCGCCAAGCTTGCGGCCGCCACCCGCGCCGCCGCGCAGAACCAGCAGCAGCAGGGTCTGCGCAAGGGACCGGACCAGCAGCAGGAGCAGCAGCAGAGGCCCGGGGCCCCTGTGCCCGCCGCCATATCCGGTCCGCAGCCGGTGCCGCCGCAGCAGCAGCAGGGGATGGGTGGACCTCCCCAACTGCCCGGTGGAGCACCCCAGCTGCCTCCTGGTCCCGGTGGCCACGGCCCGCAGGGCCCGCACGGCCCCGGTCCGATGGGCCCCGGTGGTCCCATGGGCGGCCCGATGGGCGGTCCCGGCGGACCCCAGCTGCCCGGCCCCGGTCAGCAGGGCGGCCCGGGCGGTGACAGCGCGGCGCGCGTGCTGTCGCTGGCACAGCAGACCGCCGACCAGGCGATCGCGGAGGCCCGTTCCGAGGCCAACAAGATCGTCGGCGAGGCCCGCAGCCGTGCCGAGGGCCTGGAGCGGGACGCCCGCGCCAAGGCCGACGCGCTGGAGCGGGACGCGCAGGAGAAGCACCGCGTGGCGATGGGCTCGCTGGAGTCGGCCCGCGCGACGCTGGAGCGCAAGGTCGAGGACCTGCGCGGCTTCGAGCGCGAGTACCGCACGCGGCTGAAGTCGTACCTGGAGAGCCAGCTGCGTCAGCTGGAGAACCAGGCCGACGACTCGCTGGCCCCGCCGCGGACCCCGGCGACCGCCTCGCTGCCGCCGTCGCCCTCGATGGCCTCGGCCGGTGCGGGCGCCATGGGCGGCAACCACACCATGGGCGGCGGTCAGCCGATGGGTGGTGGCAACCACTCCATGGCCGGTCAGCCCAGCGGCGGTCCGTCCTACGGCGGTCAGCAGCAGATGTCGCCGGCGATGACCCAGCCGATGGCTCCGGTGCGGCCGCAGAGCCCGCAGCCGATGCAGCAGACGCCGTCGCCGATGCGCGGCTTCCTCATCGACGAGGACGACAACTGACGTCCGCGTAGCGCGCACGGTCGGCAATCAGGGCCGGGCCCCGAAGGGAAGAACATTCCTTCGGGGCCCGGCCCTTTTGCGTGGACTTGTGCCGTGTGCCCTGGAGCATGGGGGAACGGCGAAGCCCCCCGGTGCGAGCTGCGCCGGGGGGCTTCGTTCGGGCGGTGCCCGCGGTTACACCTTGCGGAGCCGGAAGGTGAGGGCCAGGGCCTCGTCGGTGAACTCGGGGCCGTAGGAGCCGTTCCCGTCCTCGACGGTCTCCGGCTCGTGCACGAAGTCCGTGGCGAGCACCTCGTCGGAGATCAGGCCGGTGTGGTCGGCCAGCGCCGTGCGGACCTCCTCGTCGGTGGACCGCCAGCGCAGGGCGATCCGGTCGGCGACGTCCAGACCGCTGTTCTTGCGGGCCTCCTGGATCAGCCGGATCGCGTCCCGGGCCAGGCCCGCGCGGCGCAGCTCGGGGGTGATCTCCAGATCGAGGGCGACCGTCGCCCCCGCCTCGGAGGCCACCGACCAGCCCTCCCGCGGGGTCTCGGTGATGATCACCTCGTCGGGGGCCAGGGTGACCGTCTCCCCGTCGACCTCGACGCTCGCGGTGCCCTCGCGCAGGGCGAGCGAGAGCGCCGCGGCGTCCGCGGCGGCGACGGCCTTGGCCACCGCCTGGACGCCCTTGCCGAACCGCTTGCCCAGGGCACGGAAGTTGGCCTTGGCGGTGGTGTCGACCAGGGAGCCGCCGCCCTCCCGGCCGGAGGAGGAGTCGGACAGCGCGGCCAGCGAGCTGACGTTGAGCTCCTCGGCGATCTGCGCCCGCAGGTCCTCGGGCAGGGTCGCGAAGCCGTGGGCCGCGACCAGGGCGCGGGACAGCGGCTGGCGGGTCTTGACGCCGGACTCGGCGCGGGTGGCCCGGCCCAGCTCGACCAGCCGGCGGACCAGCGCCATCTGCGTGGAGAGCGCAGGGTCGATGGCGGCCCTGTCGGCGACGGGCCAGCCGGACAGATGGACCGAGTCCGGGGCGTCCGGGGTCACCGGGACGACCAGGTCCTGCCAGACCCGCTCGGTGAGGAACGGGGTGAGGGGTGCCATGAGGCGGGTGACGGTCTCGATGACCTCGTGCAGGGTGCGCAGCGCGGCCGCGTCGCCCTGCCAGAAGCGGCGGCGGGAGCGGCGGACGTACCAGTTGGAGAGGTCGTCGACGAAGGAGGACAGCAGCTTGCCGGCCCGCTGGGTGTCGAAGGTCTCCAGGGAGTCGGTGACCTGCTCGACCAGGCTGTTCAGCTCACCGAGCAGCCAGCGGTCCAGCAGCGGGCGGTCGGCGGGGGCCGGGTCGGCGGCGCTGGGTGCCCAGTGCGAGGTGCGGGCGTACAGCGCCTGGAAGGCGACGGTGTTCCAGTACGTCAGCAGCGTCTTGCGGACGACTTCCTGGATCGCGCCGTGGCCCACCCGGCGGGCGGCCCACGGCGAGCCGCCGGCGGCCATGAACCAGCGGACCGCGTCGGCGCCGTGCTGGTCCATGAGCGGGATCGGCTGGAGGGTGTTGCCCAGGTGCTTGGACATCTTCCGGCCGTCCTCGGCGAGGATGTGACCGAGGCAGACCACGTTCTCGTACGAGGACTTGTCGAAGACGAGGGTGCCGACGGCCATCAGGGTGTAGAACCAGCCGCGGGTCTGGTCGATGGCCTCGGAGATGAACTGCGCCGGGTAGCGCTTCTCGAACAGCTCCTTGTTGCGGTACGGGTAGCCCCACTGCGCGAACGGCATCGAGCCCGAGTCGTACCAGGCGTCGATGACCTCCGGGACGCGGGTCGCGGTGCCCCGGCACGTCGGGCAGGCGAAGGTGACCGCGTCGATGAACGGGCGGTGCGGGTCGAGGTCCGACTGGTCGGTGCCGGTCAGCTCGGTCAGCTCCGCGAGGGAGCCGACGCAGGTGAGGTGGTTCTCCTCACAGCGCCAGATGGGCAGCGGGGTGCCCCAGTAGCGGTTGCGGGACAGCGCCCAGTCGATGTTGTTGTTGAGCCAGTCGCCGAAGCGGCCGTGCTTGACCGACTCCGGGAACCAGTTGGTGGTCTCGTTCTCCCGGAGCAGGGCGTCCTTGACGGCGGTGGTGCGGATGTACCAGGACGGCTGGGCGTAGTAGAGCAGCGCGGTGTGGCAGCGCCAGCAGTGCGGGTAGCTGTGCTCGTAGGCGAGGTGGCGGAAGAGCAGGCCGCGGGCGCCGAGGTCGGCGACCAGCGCCTCGTCGGCCTTCTTGAAGAACTGGCCGCCGACCAGGTCCAGCTGCTCCTCGAAGGTGCCGTCCGGACGGACCGGGTTGATCACCGGCAGGCCGTACGCCCGGCAGGTCTTGAGGTCGTCCTCACCGAAGGCCGGAGCCTGGTGCACGAGGCCGGTGCCGTCGTCGGTGGTGACGTACTCGGCGTTGACGACGATGTTGGCGCCCTCCAGCTCGACCAGGTCGAAGGGGCGCTCGTAGGACCAGCGCTCCATCTCGCGGCCGGTGAACGATTCGCCGGTGGCCTGCCAGCCCTCGCCGAGCGCCTTCTCCAGCAGCGGCTCGGCGACGACCAACTGCTCGCTGCCGTCCGTGGCCACGACATAGGTGACGTCGGGGTGGGCGGCGACGGCCGTGTTGGAGATCAGGGTCCAGGGGGTGGTCGTCCAGATGAGGAGCTTGGCGCGGCCGGCCAGCGGACCGGAGGTCAGCGGGAGGCGGACGAAGACCGAGGGGTCGACGACCGTCTCGTAGCCCTGCGCCAGCTCGTGGTCCGACAGGCCGGTGCCGCAGCGCGGGCACCAGGGGGCGACCCGGTGGTCCTGGACCAGCAGGCCCTTGGTGAAGATCTCCTTCAGCGACCACCACACCGACTCGATGTAATCGGGGTCCATGGTGCGGTAGGGGGCGTCCAGGTCGGTCCAGTAGCCCATCCGGGTCGTCAGCTCGGCGAAGGCGTCGGTGTGGCGGGTCACCGACTCGCGGCACTTGGCGTTGAACTCGGCGATGCCGTACGCCTCGATGTCCTTCTTGCCGTTGAAGCCCAGCTCCTTCTCCACGGCCAGCTCGACCGGGAGGCCGTGGCAGTCCCAGCCGGCCTTGCGGTCGACGTGGTAGCCCTGCATCGTGCGGAACCGGGGGAAGACGTCCTTGAAGACGCGCGCCTCGATGTGGTGGGCGCCGGGCATGCCGTTGGCGGTCGGGGGGCCCTCGTAGAAGACCCACTCGGGCCGTCCCTCGGACTGCTGGAGGGTACGGGCGAAGACCTTCTGCTCCTGCCAGAACTCGAGCACCGCGTGCTCGAGGGCGGGGAGGTCTACCTGGGCGGGTACCTGGCGGTACTGGGGCTGCGGACTCATCGGGGCTTCCTCCGGGCGGACACCTGCTGCGTTCTCCGTCCGGAGGGACGAGAGCCTGCGCTCCCGCGGTACCACCCTCCTTGGCGGTGCCGTCGCACCGCCCCCTCATTGGGGTCGCGCTGCCGGTTCTACTCGCGCCGCGGGTGCTGTGCGGGCTTTCTTCCGGCGGCTCCGGGGTGATCTTCACGCCGCGCACGCCCCCGGGCTTCCACCGTCCCCGGGTCGCTGCTGGCTGCGTACGGCGCTACTCGTCCCGTCAATGCCTCTCGCTGGGCCCAGTGTACGGGGCCGCGCCGGCCGGGGCCGACCGGATTTGCGGCGGTGTGCGGGCGGGCCGGGCGCGGGCGCACCACGGGGCGGGGGCCGGCCCCGTGAGGCGCCGGCGCGTGACCCGAATGGCGCGCGGACGGGTGCCGGCCCGCACGGCGGGTTACCGGGCGGGCGGCGGGGCACAACCGAGACGGAACGGACGTCCGGGCCGGGTGGCGGGGGTGCGCGGGCGGTGCGTCCCGTTGCCGCGTGGCGTGTGGCGATTTATCGTTCCCGTCACGATTCGCGAACAACGTCACACAGGTGAAGGGGTCGCGGCCATGGTGGCGAAAAAGACCGCCGCGGAGAAGAGCACGACGCCTGCCGACGAGGCCGTCGCGAAGCGGCCTGCACCGAAGAAGACCGCTGCGAAGAAGACCGCTGCGAAGAAGGCCGCGGCCAAGAAGGTGGCGCCGGCGAAGAAGGCGGCCGAGAAGGTGGCGCCGGCTAAGGCGGCCGAGAAGGCCGCCGCGAAGAAGACCGCGGCCGGGACGACCGCCAAGAAGACCACGAAGACCGCGAAGAAGACCGCGAAGAAGGCTCCGGCCAGGACGGCCGGGGTGCCCGCTAAGAAGACGGGAGCCAAAACGGTGGTGGCGAAGAAGACGGCGGCCGCAACGGCCGGGGGGCGTGGCAAGGGCTCCGCGGGACCGGCGGTCAAGGTGGCCACGGCCCCCGGTGAGCTGGCCGTACGGCCCGGTGAGGACCCCTGGACGCCCGCGGAGGTGGCCGAGGCCCGGACCGAGCTGATGGAGGAGACGGCGCGGCTGCGGCTGGAGATCGTCTCGGCCGAGAACGCCATCGCCGGGCTGATGCGCGACTCCGGAGACGGCGCGGGCGATGACGAGGCCGACACCGGCACCAAGAACATCACCCGTGAACACGAGCTGGCGCTCGCCTCCAACGCCCGCGAGATGCTCCATCAGACCGAGCGGGCCCTGGGCCGGCTGGACGCGGGCACCTACGGGCTGTGCGAGAACTGCGGCAACCCCATCGGCAAGGCGCGGATGCAGGCCTTCCCGCGGGCGACGCTGTGCGTGGAGTGCAAGCAGAAGCAGGAGCGCCGCTGAGGCGGCCGGGGTCGTCGCGGGGTGGTACCCGGACCGCCCGCGCGAGGGGAGACGTGCCGTACTCTCGTGGTTCAGCCGGGCGGGGCCCGGCCGTGGACACGACGGGCTGAGGGACTCACACGTGGCAGAGGCGGAACGCATCACCGGCACGCCGGAACCCGAACCGGGTACCGGGGAGGACCCCACGACGGGCACCGGGGAGGACGGCACGGCGCAGGCCGGGCCGGGCGCCGGTCGCGGCAGGCGGCGGATCCTCGCCCTGCTGCTGGTCGCGCTGCTGGTCTACATGCTCGACCTGGGCAGCAAGCTCCTCGTCGTCGCGAAGCTGGAGCACCACGCGCCCATCGAGGTCATCGGGACGCTGCTGCAGTTCACGGTGATCCGTAACCGCGGTGCCGCCTTCGGCATGGGCGAGGCGCTGACGATCTTCCTCACCTTCATCGCGGCGGCCGTGATCGTGGTGATCGCCCGGATCGCCCGCAAGCTCTACAGCCTGCCCTGGGCGATCGCGCTCGGGCTGCTGCTCGGCGGTGCCTTCGGCAACCTCACCGACCGGATCTTCCGCACGCCGGGGGTCTTCGAGGGCGCGGTCGTCGACTTCATCGCCCCCGCGCACTTCGCGGTCTTCAACCTCGCCGACTCCGCGATCGTCTGCGGCGGCATCCTGATCGTGATCCTCTCCTTCCGGGGTCTGGACCCCGACGGGACCCTCCACAAGGACTGACCGCGGCGGCGGGGCGGGGGCGCCGGGCCGCCGATCGGGCGGCCCGTGACCGCCGGGCAGGACACCATGGCGTAACTGCCATACTCGTGGGGTGAGCACCATTCCCGAGATCCGCACCCTGCCCGTACCGGACGGCCTGGAGGGCGAGCGCGTCGACGCCGCGCTGGCCCGCATGTTCGGCTTCTCCCGTACGAAGGCGGCCGAGCTGGCCGCCGCCGGAAAGGTCCGGGTCGACGGATCCGAGGTGATGAAGTCGGAGCGGGTGCACGGCGGCGCCTGGCTGGAGGTCGAGATGCCGCAGGCCGCGCCGCCCGTCGAGATCGTCGCCGAGCCCGTCGAGGGCATGGAGATCGTGCATGACGACGACGACATCGTCGTGATCGTCAAGCCGGTCGGGGTGGCCGCGCACCCGAGCCCCGGCTGGAGCGGCACCACCGTCATCGGCGGTCTGGCCGCGGCCGGCTACCGCATCTCCACCTCCGGTGCCGCCGAGCGCCAGGGCATCGTGCACCGCCTCGACGTCGGCACCTCCGGCCTGATGGTGGTCGCCAAGTCCGAGCGCGCCTACACCCTGCTCAAGCAGCAGTTCCGCGAGCGCACGGTCGACAAGCGCTACCACGCCCTGGTCCAGGGCCACCCGGACCCGATGAGCGGCACCATCGACGCCCCCATCGGCCGGCACCCGCAGCACGACTACAAGTGGGCGGTCACCGCCGAGGGCAAGCCGTCGGTCACCCACTACGACCTGATCGAGGCGTTCCGCGCGGCCAGCCTGCTCGACATCAAGCTGGAGACCGGCCGCACCCACCAGATCCGGGTCCACATGGCCGCCCACCGCCACCCCTGCGCCGGCGACCTGACCTACGGCGCGGACCCCACCCTCGCCAAGCGCCTGGGCCTCACCCGGCAGTGGCTGCACGCGATGCGGCTGGGCTTCGAGCACCCCTCCGACGGCCGCTGGGTGGAGTTCGAGAGCGCCTACCCCGACGATCTGCAGCGGGCGCTGGACACCGTGCGGGACGAGAGCAGCTGACGCCGCGGGGCCGCGCGGGAGCGAACTGACACACAACGGACACCGGCGCGGCGGGTCCCAGTCCATGCCATGGCAGTCTGGGGGCGCAAAGTGATCGAATCCGACCACCCCGGAGCGTAGCCACCGTGGACCAGCTGGCTCTGATGTTCGTCCTTCTCCTCGGAGCCGTGGTCATGGTTCCGGTCGGCGACCGGCTGGGACTCCCGTCACCGGTACTGATGACGCTGGCCGGTGCCGTGCTGGCGCTGCTGCCGTTCGTGCCCAACGTCGAGGTGCCGCCCGAGTTCATCCTGCCGGTGGTGTTGCCGCCGCTGCTCTACGCGGCCGTGCAGCGCACCTCCTGGCGGCAGTTCACCGCCAACATCCGCCCGATCTTCCTGCTCGCCGTGGCGCTGGTGTTCGCCACCACCGCGGCGGTCGCCGCCGTCGCCCAGGCGGTGGTGCCCGGTATGCCGGTGGCCGCCGCGGTGGTGCTCGGTGCGCTGGTCGCACCGCCCGACCCGGTCGCCGCGACCGCGGTCGCCGGCAAGCTCGGGCTGCCCCGCCGGATGGTGTCCATCCTGGAGGGCGAGGGGCTGTTCAACGACGTCACCGCGATCGTGCTCTATCACGTGGCGCTCGCCGCGGCCATCAGCGGCACCTTCTCGGTGCCCGGCGCGCTCGGCTCGCTGGTGCTGTCCGCGGTGGTCGCCATAGCGGTCGGCCTGGCGCTCGGCTGGGTCACCAACAAGCTGATGGGGCTGCTCGGCGACCCGACGCTCCAGATCGGGCTGACCCTGCTGGTGCCGTTCGTCTCCTACGTCCTGGCCGAGGAGTTCAAGGGCTCGGGTGTGCTGGCGGTGCTGACCTGCGCGCTGTTCCTCGCCGAGCACGCCGTCGACGCCGACGACGTGATGGGCCGGCTGGCCGGCTACACCTTCTGGGAGGTCGTCGACACCCTCGTCACCGGCGTCGCCTTCGGGCTGATCGGGCTGGAGCTGCACAACATCTTCGGGGCCGCCTCGCACCGCTGGGGCCAGCTGCTCGGCGCCGGCGCCGCCGTCGTCGGGGTGGTCGTCGGCGTCCGCCTGCTGTGGCTGCTGCCGGCCGCCTGGCTGGCCAAGCGGATGCACAAGCGCCGCGACTACGACGAGGACATCCCGATGAGCTGGCGCGAGACGCTCATCATGTGGTGGTCGGGGATGCGCGGGGTGGCCTCGGTGGCGCTGGCGCTGGCCATTCCGTACACCATCGACGGCGGCGACGACTTCCCGGTCCGCGACGACATCCTCTTCATCGCCTTCGCTGTGGTGCTCTCCACCCTGATCATCCAGGGGCTGACCCTGCCCTGGCTGGTGCGCCGGCTGCGGGTGCGGGCCGACACCGACGCGGTGGACGCGCTGGAGCGGGAGCTGGCGCTGCGGGTGATCAAGGCGTCCAAGCACCGGCTGAAGGAGATCCTGGAGGTCGAGGAGCTGCCCGACGAGATCAGCGACCAGCTGGCCCGCCGGGCGCACGACATCGGCGCCCGGATCGCGCCGGACATCGTCGACGACGAGCGGCGCGAGCTCTTCGAGAAGCGCATCGCCCGGATGAAGAAGGTGCAGCGCATCCAGGGCGAGATGCTCTCCGCCGCCCGGCACGAGGTGCTGGCGGCCCGCAGCGAACCGGGCGCGGACCCCGAGATCGTCGACCGGGTGCTGCGGCATCTGGACGTGCGCAGCCTGCGGGGCACGCCCTGACGGGCGGCCCGCTCAGCCGTGCGTGGGCTCGGCGCTCTCCGGCGTGCCCCGGCGGGCCGGGGGCAGGTCGATCTGCGCCGGCGCGGTGGTGATCCGCGGCAGCGCGTAGGCGTGCTCGGCCTGCAGCCACTCCAGCAGCCGTTCGCGCACCACGCAGCGCACCGTCCACAGGGTGTCCGCGTCCCGGGCGGTGGCCAGCGCGCGGACCACGATCGTGGTCGGTGTGGTGTCGGTCACCAGCAGGCTCCAGGACCGGCCGTCCCACTCCGGGCACTCCTGGAGGATCTCCAGCAGCCGCTGCCGCATCTTCTCCACCGGCGCGCTGTGGTCGAGGTGGAGCAACACCGTGCCGGTCATCTGCGCACCGCCGCGCGACCAGTTCTCGAACGGCTTGCCCGTGAAATACGACACCGGCATGGTGATCCGGCGCTCGTCCCAGGTCCGGACGGTCAGAAACGTCAGGGTGATCTCCTCGACGGTGCCCCACTCGCCGTCCACGACGACGGTGTCCCCGATCCGCACCATGTCGCCGAACGCGATCTGCAGCCCGGCGAAGAGGTTGCCGAGGGTGGACTGGGCGGCGACACCGGCGACGATGCCCACCACTCCGGCGGACGCCAGCATGGAGGTGCCCACCGCCTGCATCGCCGGGAACGTCAGCAGCATCGAGGCGGCCGCGACGACGATCACCACGGCCGTGACCACCCGCTGGATCAGCGTCACCTGGGTCCGCACCCGGCGCACCCGTGCCGCGTCCCGGGCACCTGCCGCGTAGCGCGAGTACGACGACTCGACGATCGCCACGGCGGCCCGGACGACCAGCCAGGCGGTGGCCGCTATCAGCACCAGGGTCAGCGTCCGGCCGATGCCCACCGCGTGGTCGTCGATGAGCCGGACCCCGGTCGCGTCGTACGAGCCGCGCAACAGCGCCGTGCACAGCGCCACTTGCAGGGGTATCCGGCAGCGCCGCAGCAGTCCCCACAGCGGGGTCTCGGGGTGTGCGGCGTCGATCCGGCACAGGGCCCGGTCGGCGAGCCAGACCAGGATGAGCGTGAGCAGGACCGAGCCGCCGATGACGACGACCGGACGCAGTACGTCCTCCAGTGACACGGGACTCCTCCTCCATGGGGTGCGGGGCACTGTGGTGTGCTGGTACCCGGTCCACCCGACGGTAACTGGCACGATGGGGGGAGATCGGTTCAACCCAGGGAAGTGATGTCAGTGCCGGCCTCCGCCGAGTCCCCGACCAGCGGGCTTTCGACGATTGTGTTGTTCCACTCGGTGTGCGGGCTGCGGCCCGCGGTGCACGCCGCGGCCGACCGGCTGCGGGCCGCGGGACACGAGGTGATCGTTCCCGACCTGTTCGACGGCCGGACCGCGGAGTCGGTCCCGGACGGCATCCTCATCAAGGACGAGATCGGCAAGGACGAGCTGCTCAAGCGGGCCATCACGGCCGTGGCGCCGTACTCCGACCGCGGGCTGGTCTACGCCGGCTTCTCCTTCGGCGGCTCGGTCGCCCAGAACCTCGCGCTGGGCGACGAGCGGACCCGTGGTCTGCTGCTCCTGCACGGCACCTCCGACATCGCGGAGGACACCGTCGCCGACGATCTGCCGGTCCAGCTGCACGTCGCCGACCCCGACCCCTACGAGCCGCACGACTGGCTGAACGCCTGGTACCTCCAGATGCGCCGGGCCGGCGCGGACGTAGAGGTCTACCGCTACGCCGGCGCCGGCCATCTCTTCACCGACCCCGGCCTGCCCGACCACGACGCGGAGGCGGCGGAGCGCATGTGGAAGGTGGCCCAGGGCTTCCTCGCCGGGCTGTGAGCCGGGCGGGCGGGGCCGGGGGGAGGCGCGCCGGGGGGAGGAGCGCCGGGGGAGGGGTGCCCCTCAACCCACCGGCTGGTCGGCCCGCTCCATCCGCTGGGTGCCGGAGCGGGTGCGGTACGAGCGCAGCAGGGAGCTGGTGGCCTGTGGGTCGGTCTTGTCGGAGACCCCGAAGTAGTCCATCTGCGTCCGCTCGGCGGTGACGTCCAGCACCCCGTAGCCGTGCGAGTCCATGTCCAGCCACTTCACATGGCGGTTGGCCGCGCGGATGGCCGCGACGCCGGCCAGGGAGAGCGTGTGCGGGGCGACGTGCAGGATGTCGTCCACGTTGTCGGAGGTGACGGAGGTGACCACGAACTCCGTCGCCACCGGCGCGGACGCGGGGTAGGTCGCCGCCTGGAGCGGGACGTCGTTGGCCCAGGCCATGTGGATGTCGCCGGTCAGGAACACGGTGTTGTCGATGCCGCGGTCGCTGAGGTGGCTGAGCAGCTCGTGCCGGTCGTCGGTGTAGCCGTCCCATTGGTCGGTGTTGATCGCCAGGCCCTCCTTGGGTATCCCGAGGATCTCGGCGAGCGGGCCGAGCAGCTTCGCGGGTATCGCCCCGAACGCGACCTGGGAGATCATCACCGAGGTGCCGACCAGCCGCCAGGCGGTGTCCGAACGCGCCAGCCCCTGCTTGAGCCAGTCCAGTTGGGCCCGCCCGGTGATCGTCCGGTTGGGGTCGTCGACCGCGCCGCTGCCCGGCTTGGCCTGCTGGTCGCGGAACGAGCGCAGATCCAGCAGGTGCAGATCGGCGAGCGTGCCGAAGCGCAGCCTGCGGTAGGTGGTGCCGGCGATCGAGGGGCGCACCGGCATCCACTCGAAGTACGCCTGCTTCGCCGCGGCCATCCGCGTGGACCAGTCGCCCTCGGTGCCCGGGGTGTGGTTGACCGCGCCGCCCTTCCAGGCGTTGTCGGCGAACTCGTGGTCGTCCCAGATGGCGATGACCGGGTGCGTGGCGTGCATGGCCAGCGCGTCCGGGTCGGTCTTGTGGACGCCGTGCCGGATGCGGTAGTCGGCGAGGGTGAGCAGCTCGTGCGAGGGGGAGTGCGGGCGGACGACGTACTTGAACTCCGGGTACTCGCCGGACTTGTACTCGTAGAGGTAGTCGCCGAGGTGCAGCACCGCGTCCAGGTCGCTGCGGGCGGCCAGATGGCGGTAGGGGGAGAAGTAGCCGGACTCCCAGTTGGCGCAGGAGACCACGCCGAAGCGGACGTTGCCCGCGGAGGTGCCCTCGGCGGGCGCGGTGAGGGTGCGGCCGACGGGGGAGTGCTGTCCGCCGGCGGTGAAGCGGTAGTAGTAGTGGGTGGCCGGGCGCAGGCCGCGGACGTCCGCCTTGACGGTGTGGTCGGCGGCAGCCGTGGCGGTGAGGTTCCCCCGTGCGACGACGGACGCGAAGTCCTTGTCGCTCGCCACCTCCCAGCTCACCTTGGTGGCCGGCCCGCGGCCGGAGCCCGGGGTGGCCGCGGCGGTGGGCGTGAGGCGGGTCCACAGCAGGATGCCGTCGGGCAGCGGGTCCCCCGAGGCGACTCCGTGCTGGAAGAACTGCCCCTGTTCCCGGTTCCCTTGGGCGTGGGCCGCGGCGGCGCCGGCGAACGGCAGGAGGGCGGCGGTGGCGGCTACGGCCGTAACGGCGGTGCGGCGCGAGATCTGGTCGTGATCAGTCACGGGCGCTCACCTTACTGGCCGGTAAGCCTCGCCGGGAGGGCGATCCCCGGGATTCCCGGGAATTCGCCCGCCCGTTGTCCGAAAGGCACTCAGCGGCCGCCCGTGGGGTCCTTTTCGCCCTCGCGGATACCCTTCGATCCACCTTCTCCCGTGCTGTCGCCCTTGCCCGCACCGCCGCCCGTGGTGCCCTTCGCCGGGCCGAACTCCCGGTCGATCATCTTGTCGAAGTTGGCCTGGGCGAGCTGGTTGTACTGCGCCTGCGTCATCCGGCGCTGCGGGATCTGGTCCATCTCCAGCTTCTTGTCACCGTGCATGAAGGTCGGGGTGCCCTTGACGCCCTTGCGGCCGAACAGCGCGCCCATCTCCGTCGCCCAGCGGTCGTAGGTGCCCTTGGTGACGGCGGTCTCGAACGCCTTGTCGTGCTTCAGCTCGGGGACGTCGGAGGCGACCTTGAGCAGCTCGGAGTCCTTGGCGTAGAGGTCCTCGCGCTCGTCGGGGTGGTACTTGACGGAGTACAGCGCCGACTTGTACTTCAAGAAGGCCTCCGGGCTGACGTTCAGCGCCGCGCCGAGTGCGCTCAGCGCGTTCTTCGAGCCCTGGCCGCCGCCCTCGGCGTCGTCGATGAAGGTGTACATCGTGAAGCGGGCCCGGAAGCGGCCGTCCTCGATGTCCTTGAGCAGGGCCTTGCCGCTGCTCTGCTCGAAGGCCGCGCAGGCCGGGCAGCGGACGTCCTCGAAGACCTCCAGGGTCTGCTTGGCGCTCTTGTCGCCTATCAGGATCTCGGTGCCGTTCTTGCCCTGGGTGTGGGCGGGCGTGACGAGCTTGGCGTCCTTGGCGGCCTCCCAGCCCGTCGGCTCGTTGGCCTTCAGCACGGCGTAGCCGACGCCGCCGGCCACCGCCAGCACGCCGACCACGACGGCTGCCGCGGTGAGTTGACGGCGCAGCCGTTCCTTCTTCTTCTGACGCTCGCGCTCGGCCCGGATGCGGTCACGGGCCGCGGCCTTGCCGGCCTGGCTGTTGCGGTTGCTCATGGGGGTCCCCTCAAGGGTGTGCAGGCTGGGTACGGACTCGTCAGGCGGCGGCCGGGGCGGGCGGGCCGCGGCGCCGTACGCAGTGCACGAGCAGGGGGAGCGGGCGGGCCGGCGGCAGCGGATGCGGTGGGCGGATCCGCCGCCGGGCCGGGGCGCATACCGCGCCGGCCACCGCGGCCGCGGTCCGCAGCGGGCGGATCGCGCCCGCGGCGGCGGCGCGCAGCAGCGCGTCCAGGGCGGCGTCACCGCGGTGCAGCCAGGCGGCGGCGAGCAGGCCGACCGTGACGTGGACGGCGAGCAGCAGCCAGGGGGCGGCCGCCGGCAGGGCCGTGTGACCGGGGGCGGCGGCCCGCGCCAGCGGGGTGCCCCACTCACCGCCGCGGCACAGCAGATCGACGCCCACCGAGTGCAGCGGCCCGGCGACCGGGCCGCCGGCCCGGCCGTAACACGTGTGCTGCCCGGCGGTGAAGACGGTGTCGGCGGCCAGCTCCAGCGGCACCAGCAGCGCGGCGAGGGCGCCGTAGCCGCGCTCCCGGCCGGCCGTGAGATAGGCCGCGGCGAACACGGCGGCGGTGACGGCGAGGACCGGCGCGGGCGGTAACGGGGTGCGGGAGAGCAGCACATGGGAGGCCGCGGACAGGGTCACGCACAGCGCCGTGAACAACGCCGCCCGCACCGCCCTGAGCTGAGTCCCCGGCACGGCCGCCGGCCGGGGCCCGGGGCGTACTCCCGTCGCCTGCATGGCGGGAGTCTGCCATGTGCACGGCCACAACCCGGGTCAAGATTTGGCATCGGCCGGCGTGCGGGGGACACGCCGGCCGAGGGTGCGGGGCGGCCCGCCCGGGAGCGGGCCGCCCGGCCGCGTCAGTGCTTCAGGGCCTTGTCCACCATGGAGTTGAAGGCGGCGGCGCTGGACGGGGCCACCTTGCCCTGCGGGCTGTCCGTGCCCAGCACCGTGTCGTTGAGCTTGACGGTCGGGGTGCTGGTGATGTCCTTGAACGAGTTGAAGGCATCGGACATCTCCATCGCCCAGCGGTTGTACGTGCCGGACGTGACGTTCTTGCGGAAGGCGGCGTTGCCCTTGAGCGCCGGAATGGTGTCGGCGACCTTCAGCAGGTAGCTGTCGTCGGCGAACTTGTCCGGACCGGTCTCGTCGGGGTGGTACTCCTTCGAGTACAGCGCGAACTTGTACTTCAAGAAGGCGTCCGGGCTGACGTCGAGGGCCGCGCCCAGTGCGCTCAGCGCGTTCTTGGAGCCGGTGCCCCGGAGGTTGCTGTCGAGGAACGTGCCCAGGTGGTAGGACGCCTTGTACTTGCCGTCCTTGATGTCCTTCTCGATGGTTTCCCCGACGTTCTGTTCGAGGTTGGCGCAGCCGGGGCAGCGCGCGTCCTCGAAGAGGTTCAGGGTGTTCTTTGCGTCCTTCTTGCCGATGACGACCGTGGTGCCGTTGGCGCCGCCGGTGTTCGCCGGCTTGACCAGCTTGGCCTTCGCCGCCTTGGCCCATTCGTCGCCGCTCGCGCCGCCGCCGGCGGAGTCGCCGTTCATGGTGGCGAAGGCCACGCCGATGGTGCCGGCTATCGCCAGGACGCCGACGATCGCGCCGCCGACGATCAGCTGCCGGCGGACCTTGTCCTTCTTCGCCTGCCGCTCACGCTCGGCGCGCAGCCGCTCGCGCGCCGCCTGCTTGTTGGCCTGGTTGTTGCGGTTGCTCATGGTGGTTCCTGCTCCGTGGGAATCCGTGGGACGGGGAGTGCGTGCGGTCGGCGGTGTACCCGGGGATCACGGGGTCGCCGGCTGCGCGGGCGCGAGGCTCACGCAGCGAGCGTGCAGGGCGGTCCACGGCGCACCACACAGTGCACGAGCAGGGGGGCGGCACGGGCCGGGCGGTCGGCCCGGGCCGGGGCGGGCGCCGGGCGGCGCGGGGCGGCGGTGGCGCCGATGACCGCAACGGCGATCAGCAGCGGGCGGAAGGCGAAGCCGGCCACCGCGCCCAGCAGCTGGTGCAGCGCGGCCTCGCCGCGGCGCAGCCAGCCGGCCGCCAGCAGTCCGATGAGCAGATGCGCCGCGAGCAGCACGCCCCAGGTCGCCACGGGCGAGGGGCTCTCCCCGGGCGGCGCCGCCAGCGGGGTGCCGACCGGGCTGCCGCCGCACAGCAGCTCCACGCCCAGCGAGTGCAGCGGGCCGCCGGCCTCCCCGTAACAGGCGTGCTGACCGAGGCTGAAGACCAGGTCGGCGGCGAGTTCCAGGGGGACCAGCAGGGCCGCGATCCGCCAGTAGCCGCGCTCGGGACCGGCCAGCGCGTAGGCGATCACGAACACGGCGGCGCACAGCGCGCCGACGGTGGCCGGCGGCAGCGGCATGCGGGACAGCAGCACATGGGACGCCGCGGACAGCGTCACGCACAGCGCCGTGAAGAGCGCCGCGCGCAGTGCCCGCAGTGGTGCCGCCGAGGTGTCCATTGCAGCCGAGTGTGCCATGGGGCGGGATAAGCGGTGGCTAAGGGGGCCCGGAGCCGTACGCACCCGGAAACCGGCTGCGTACGGCACCCTCCGGCCGCCCGCCGCGGCCCCGCCCGGCGGCCGGCTAGAGGCCGGGGATCCGGCCGTTGCGGAAGAGGTCCACGAAGATCTGGTGGTCGGCGCGGGCGCGGGCGCCGTAGGAGTGCGCGAAGTCCACCAGCAGCGCCGCGAAGCCCTCCTCGTCGGCGGCGATGGCCGCGTCGATCGCCCGCTCCGTGGAGAACGGCACCAGCGAGTGGCCGCTCTCGTCGTCCGCGGCGCCGTGCATGGTCGCGGTGGCCCGCCCCAGGTCGGCCACCACCGCCGCGATCTCCTCCGGGTCGTCGATGTCCGACCAGTCCAGGTCGACCGCGTACGGCGAGATCTCGGCGACCAGCTGGCCTCGCCGGCACCCTCCCTCTTCGATCTCCGTCCAGCCCAGCCACGGGTCGGCGTGGTCCTGGAGGGCGCGCTGGGAGATCACCGTGCGGTGGCCCTCGTGCTGGAAGTAGCCGCGGGCCGCGGGGTCGGTGAGGTGGCGGGAGACGGCCGGGGTCTGGGCCTGCTTCATGTAGATCACGACATCGTTCTCCAGGGCGTCGCTGTTGCCCTCCAGAAGGATGTTGTACGAGGGCAGACCGGCCGAGCCGATGCCGATGCCGCGCCGGCCCACGACGTCCTTGACGCGGTAGGAGTCCGGGCGGTCCAGGCTCGACTCGGGCAGCGTCTCCAGATAGCCGTCGAAGGCGGCGAGCACCTTGTAGCGGGTGGCCGCGTCCAGCTCGACGCTGCCGCCGCCCGGCGCGAAGCGGCGCTCGAAGTCGCGGATCTCCGTCATCGAGTCCAGCAGCGCGAAGCGGGTGCGCGCGCGGGCGTCGCGCAGCGCGTCCAGCAGCGGGCCCTCGGCGGTGTCCAGCGTGAACGGCGGCAGCTCCTCCCGGTCGGCGCCGGTCCCTCCGGAGGCCAGGGCGTGAATGCGCTCCCGGTAGGCCGCGGCGTAGGTGCGCACCAGGTCGGTGATCTGCTTGTCGCTGAGCGCCTTGGCGTAGCCGATCAGCGCGACCGAGGCGGCGAAGCGCTTGAGGTCCCAGGTGAACGGGCCGACGTAGGCCTCGTCGAAGTCGTTGACGTTGAAGATCAGCCGGCCGGTGGAGTCCATGTACGTGCCGAAGTTCTCGGCGTGCAGATCACCGTGGATCCACACCCGGCCGGTCCGCTCGTCCAGATACGGGCCGTTGTCCTTGCCGTCGCCCTCCGCGGCCCCGTCCTCCAGGTCCCGGTAGAACAGACAGGCCGTCCCCCGGTAGAAGGCGAAAGCGGAGGCGGCCATCTTCCGGAATTTCACGCGGAAGGCCGCGGGGTCGGCGGCGAGCAGCTCTCCGAAGGCGGTGTCGAAGACGGCGAGGATCTCCTCGCCGCGCTGCTCGGCGTCCTGCGCCGGGGCGTGCTGGGACGGCATCGCTGGGTGCCTCCTGGAGTGCGGAAAACGGTTCGGGGCGCCGTGACCGATCGGGTCGCGGTCTGTCACTGACAACGGGTGAGGCTACTCGCGCGTGCCCGCCGGTTGTCAGTCAGGAGTCGTAGACTTCGACACCGTTCCCCCGGCCCCCGGCTCGCACCGGGAGCGCCCCGCCGACCGCTCTGTGGAGGTCCCCCGCTGTGGCTGCCGCGTCCAAGGCCCCGTTCACCCATCTGCACGTCCACACCCAGTACTCCCTGCTGGACGGAGCGGCGCGGCTGTCGGACATGTTCAAGGCGGCCAACGAGATGGGCATGACGCACATCGCGATGTCCGACCACGGCAATCTGCACGGCGCCTACGACTTCTTCCACTCCGCGCAGAAGGCCGACGTGACGCCGATCATCGGCATCGAGGCGTACGTCGCTCCCGAGTCGCGGCGCAACAAGCGCAAGATCCAGTGGGGCCAGCCGCACCAGAAGCGCGATGACGTCTCCGGTTCCGGTGGCTACACCCACAAGACCATCTGGGCGGCGAACAAGACCGGTCTGCACAACCTCTTCCGGCTCTCCTCGGACGCCTACGCCGAGGGCTGGCTGACGAAGTGGCCGCGGATGGACAAGGAGACCATCGCCCAGTGGTCCGAGGGCCTGATCGCGTCCACCGGCTGCCCCTCCGGTGAGCTGCAGACCCGGCTGCGCCTGGGCCAGTACGACGAGGCGCGCAAGGCCGCGGGCGAGTATCAGGAGATCTTCGGCAAGGACCGGTATTTCCTGGAGCTGATGGACCACGGCATCGAGATCGAGCGCCGGGTCCGCGACGACCTGCTGAAGATCGGCAAGGAACTCGGCATCCCCCCGCTGGTCACCAACGACTCGCACTACACCTACGCGCACGAGTCCACCGCGCACGACGCGCTGCTGTGCATCCAGACCGGCAAGAACCTCTCCGACCCGGACCGCTTCCGCTTCGACGGCACGGGCTACTACCTCAAGTCCACGGACGAGATGTACGCCATCGACTCCTCGGACGCCTGGCAGGAGGGCTGCGCCAACACCCGCCTGGTCGCCGATCAGATCGACCCGTCCGGGATGTTCGAGAAGCGCGACCTGATGCCGAAGTTCGACATCCCGGAGGGCTTCACCGAGGTCACCTGGTTCCAGGAGGAGGTCCGGGTCGGCATGAAGCGCCGCTTCCCGGGCGGGATCCCCGAGGACCGCCAGAAGCAGGCCGAGTACGAGATGGACATCATCATCCAGATGGGGTTCCCCGGCTACTTCCTCGTGGTCGCCGACTTCATCATGTGGGCCAAGAACAACGGCATCGCGGTCGGCCCCGGCCGTGGCTCCGCGGCCGGCTCGATCGTGGCGTACGCCATGGGCATCACCGACCTCGACCCGATCACCCACGGACTGATCTTCGAGCGGTTCCTCAACCCCGAGCGCGTCTCCATGCCCGATGTCGACATCGACTTCGACGAGCGTCGGCGCGTGGAGGTCATCCGGTACGTCACGGAGAAGTACGGCGCCGACAAGGTCGCCATGATCGGCACCTACGGCAAGATCAAGGCCAAGAACGCCATCAAGGACTCCGCGCGCGTCCTGGGCTACCCCTACGCCATGGGCGACCGCCTCACCAAGGCCATGCCCGCCGACGTCCTCGGCAAGGGCATCGACCTCAGCGGCATCACCGACCCCAAGCACCCGCGCTACAGCGAGGCGGGCGAGATCCGGGGGATGTACGAGAGCGAGCCGGACGTCAAGAAGGTCATCGACACCGCCAAGGGCGTCGAGGGCCTGGTCCGTCAGATGGGTGTGCACGCGGCCGGCGTGATCATGTCCAGCGAGCCCATCGTCGACCACGCCCCGGTCTGGGTGCGGCACACCGACAACGTCACCATCACGCAGTGGGACTACCCCCAGTGCGAGTCGCTCGGCCTGCTGAAGATGGACTTCCTGGGCCTGCGCAACCTCACCATCATGGACGACGCCGTCAAGATGGTGAAGAAGAACAAGGGCATCGATCTGGAGATGCTCTCGGTCCCGCTGGATGACCCCAAGACCTACGAGATGCTCTGCCGCGGTGACACCCTCGGCGTCTTCCAGTTCGACGGCGGCCCGATGCGCTCGCTGCTGCGGCTGATGAAGCCCGACAACTTCGAGGACATTTCCGCCGTCTCGGCGCTGTACCGCCCCGGCCCGATGGGCATGGACTCGCACACCAACTACGCGCTGCGCAAGAACGGCCTCCAGGAGATCACCCCGATCCACCCGGAGCTGGAGGAGCCGCTCAAGGAGGTCCTGGGCCTGACCCACGGCCTGATCGTCTATCAGGAGCAGGTCCAGAAGGCCGCCCAGATCATCGCCGGGTACTCCCTCGGCGAGGCCGACATCCTCCGCCGCGTCATGGGCAAGAAGAAGCCCGAGGAACTGGCGAAGAACTTCGTGCTCTTCCAGGAGGGCGCGAAGAAGAAGGGCTTCTCCGACCAGGCCATCCAGGCCCTGTGGGACGTCCTGGTCCCGTTCGCCGGCTACGCCTTCAACAAGGCGCACTCCTCCGCGTACGGCCTGGTCACCTACTGGACCGCCTATCTCAAGGCCAACTACCCGGCCGAGTACATGTCCGCGCTGCTGACCTCCGTGCGCGACGACAAGGACAAGTCGGCGGTCTACCTCAACGAGTGCCGGCGCATGGGCATCAAGGTGCTGCCGCCGAACGTCAACGAGTCGGAGGCGAACTTCGCCGCCCAGGGTGACGACGTGATCCTCTTCGGCCTCACCGCGGTCCGCAACGTCGGCCAGAACGTCGTCGACTCGATCATCCGCTGCCGCAAGGCCAAGGGGAAGTACTCCTCCTTCCCCGACTACCTCGACAAGGTCGACGCGGTCGTCTGCAACAAGCGCACCACCGAGTCCCTGATCAAGGCCGGCGCCTTCGACGAGATGGGCCACACCCGCAAGGGCCTGACGGCGCACTACGAGCCGATGATCGACAACGTGGTCCAGGTCAAGCGCAAGGAGGCCGAGGGGCAGTTCGACCTCTTCGGCGGCATGGGCGACGCCGGCGCCGAGGAGGGCCCCGGTTTCGGCCTGGACATCGAGTTCTCGGACATCGAGTGGGAGAAGACCTACCTGCTCGCCCAGGAGCGCGAGATGCTCGGTCTCTACGTCTCCGACCATCCGCTCTTCGGCCTGGAACACGTCCTGTCCGACAAGGCGGACGCCGCCATCTCCCAGCTGACCGGCGGCGACTACTCCGACGGCTCGATCGTCACCATCGGCGGCATCATCTCCGGCCTCCAGCGCAAGATGACCAAGCAGGGCAACGCCTGGGCGATCGCCACCGTCGAGGACCTGGCCGGCTCCATCGACTGCATGTTCTTCCCGGCCACCTACCAGCTGGTGTCGACCCAACTCGTCGAGGACACCGTGGTCTTCGTCAAGGGCCGGCTCGACAAGCGGGAGGACATCCCCCGGCTGGTCGCCATGGAGATGATGGTCCCCGACCTCTCCGAGGCGGGCACCAACGCCCCCGTGACGATCACCATTCCGACGGTCAAGGTCACCCCGCCGATGGTCGAGAAGCTCGGCGAGGTGCTCAGCAGCCACCGCGGCTCCACCGAGGTGCGGATCAAGCTGCTCGGGTCGCGCAAGACGACGCTGCTCCGGCTGGACCGGCACCGCGTCACGCCCGACCCCTCGCTGTTCGGCGATCTGAAGGTGCTGCTCGGCCCGTCCTGCCTGGCGGGCTGACCGCCGGCCGCACGACACCGCTCCAGTGCCCGAGGGGCGCGCCCGACGCGGGCGCGCCCCTCAACTGCCGTGCGGTGGATGTCAGTTGTGACCGAAGCGCCGCTGGTGCTTGCGTGCAACATCTGCCGGGCTGCCCTGGGCCTGGGAGCGTGCCTGGGACTGTGCCTCGAGGCTGGAGCGCTGGGCTTCCTGCTGGCCGCGCTCGGCCGCGGATGCCGTCTTCTGCTGCCGGCTGCGGTCCTGCTTCTTGTCCTTGGCCATGATCTTGCCTCCTGGTGGGGAATCGGGATCCGGGCCGGAACCAGACTTACACGACGGACAGACACCTGCATTTCGGGCAATTACCGTGCGTAAAGCGACCGATCACACGCTGTACCCGAGATCCCCGCCGAATCCGCCACGCCGATGATCGAGTTCGGGCTGATAACGCCCGTACGGTCGGGCAGACTCCAAGGAAAGCCGAAGAAAACTCGTGCCATGGGCCGAGCCGGGGGGCGACCGGACTTTCAGCACCTCATTCAGGAAGAGGGTGGAACGTGGATCGCTGCGTCGTCCTGGTGGACGCCGGGTATTTGCTCGGTGCCGCCGCGAGTCTGCTCGCCGGAGAGCCCGCCCGGTCCCGGATCACCGTTGACCACGCCGCTCTCATCCAGGGTCTGCGCCAGCGCGCCGAGGCGGACACCGAACGCCCGCTGCTGCGCATCTACTGGTTCGACGGCGCCCCCGACCGCGTCCCGCAGCCCGAGCACCGCCGGCTGCGGGTGATGCCCCGGGTCACGGTCCGGCTGGGCGCCCTGACCCGCAGCGACGGCCGCTGGGCACAAAAGGGCGTGGACGCCGCCATGCACGCCGAGCTGACCGAACTCGCCCGCAACCGCGCCTGCTCCGACATCGTGCTGGTCACCGGCGACGGCGATCTGCTGCCCGGGCTGATGTCCGCGAAGGAGCACGGCGTCGCCGTCCACCTGTGGGCCGTCCAAGCCGCGGACGGCGACTACAACCAGTCCGAGGACCTGGTCGCCGAGGCCGACGAGCGGCGGGTGCTGGACCGCACCTGGATCACCCGCGCGGTGCGCGCCAAGGAACTCGGCGGCCCCTGCGCCCCGCCGCCCGCGCCGCGCCCGGAGATCGCCGCGATCCTCTCCGCCCCGCTGCCCGAGTCCGGGGCCGCGGCGGCCGCCGCCGCCGCGAGCACGGAGTCCGCCGAGCACACCCATGAACACAGCGGCGCCAACGGGATCGTCCGCCCGCCGGCCGGCACCGAGCGGGCCGCGGCGGCCGGCGGCGAGGCGGGCACCGGATCCAGGGTCGTGCCCACCCCCAAGGACCTGGCCGGGCTCGGCCGGGCGCACGCCGCGGGCCAGGGCCCCGCCCAGCAGGGCCCCGGGCCCGGCGCCGAGCGGCCCGGGGCCGCGGCCGGCGCCACCCTGCGCTGGTCGTCCGACAAGGGCTGGGTCGAGCGCGGCGGCCCGGTCGGCGAACCGGAGGCGACCGCGGGCCTGCCGACCCTCGCCCAGCTGACCAGCGCCGAGCAGCGCTGGGCCGACCGCGAGGAGGACATCACCGCCGTCAGCGGCGACCCCTTCGAGGTGGGCCAGGTCTTCGCCCGCCGCTGGACCGACCGGCTCTTCGACACCGCGCATCTGGCCCAGCTGTCGACGGAGTACCCGCGCATCCCGCACCGCATCGACGGCGAACTGCTGCGCTACGCCGCCCGTTTCGGGCTGCTGGCACACAAGGACGACCAGATCGACGAGCACGACCGCTATGCCATCCGGGCCGGATTCTGGCGGGAGGTCGATCTGCGCACGGCCGCCGGGCACGCCCCGGCCGCCGACTGACGGCCCCGGTCCGGCTCGCCGCCGGAGCCCCGCGGGCCGGGGGCGGTCCGGGGACGCGTACCCTCATAGCTCGTGAGGACGGGCGCAAAACAGGTGGAGCGCGGAGTGCCGGTGTGCGCCGTGCGGGACCTGGTCAAGACGTATTCCGCGACGCGCGGGCGCCGCGGCGCGGCACAGGCGCCCGCCGTACGCGCCAACGACGGCATCACCCTGGAGGTGCGCCGCGGCGAGATCTTCGGACTGCTCGGCCCCAACGGCGCCGGCAAGTCCACCCTGGTACGCCAGCTGACCGGCCTGCTGAGCCCGGACTCCGGCAGCATCGCCGTCCTGGGCCACGACCTGGTGCGACACCCCGAGCGGGCCGCCCGGCTGCTGGGCTACCTGGGCCAGGAGTCCACGGCGCTGGACGAGATGACGGTCGCGCTGGCGGTGGAGACCACCGGCCGGCTGCGCGGTCTCGGCGCCCGCGAGGCGCGGGCCGAGCGGGACGCGGTGATCGACGAGCTGGGCCTGGCGGACCTCACGGGACGTGCCCTCAAGCAGCTGTCCGGCGGGCAGCGGCGGCTGGCCTGCTTCGCCACCGCACTGATCGGCGAGCGGCCGCTGCTGGTGCTGGACGAGCCGACCACCGGGATGGACCCGGTCGCCCGGCGTGCCGTGTGGGCCGCGGTCGACCGGCGGCGGGCCGAGCGGGGGGTCACGGTGGTGCTGGTGACCCATAACGTCCTGGAGGCCGAGAGCGTCCTCGACCGGGTCGCGGTGATCGACCGGGGCCGGGTGATCGCCTGCGACACGCCCGGGGGACTGAAGGAAATGGTGAGCGAGGAGGTCCGGCTGGAGCTGGTGTGGCGTGAGGGCCCGCCACTGGACGTGCCCGAGGTCGCCGTCCTCGCCGCCGCCGCGCACGCCGCCGGCCGCCGCTGGACCCTGCGGCTGCCCGCCGACCGGGCCCGCGCCGCCGTCGCCGCCGTCACCTCGGGGCCCGCCTTCGCCGCCCTCGACGACTTCACCCTCGCCACGCCGAGCCTGGAGGATGTCTACCTGGCCCTCGGCGGCCGCGGGGAGGGCCTGGTCAAGGCATGAACGGCGCGGGGCCCGGCGCACGTACCGAGGAGCGCGGACGGTGCGCGGACGGCACGGACCGCGCGCACACAACAGACGGAACGAAAGGCTCGGTGACAGAGTGAGTGTGGTTCCCGCGCAGGCGGTGGCCGGTGCGGCCCCCGGCGCCGGTGCCGGGGCGTGGACCGGGGACGGTGCCGCCCCGCTGGCGCCCCGCACCCGCTTCGGGCCCGCGCTCGGCGCCGTCTACCGCGCCCAGCTCTCCCGGGCCCGGGTGGCCCGGATCCCGCTGCTGTTCGTCGCCACCTTCCAGTCCGTCGGGATCATGATCCTGCTGCGCGGGGTGGTCGACAGCGGTGACCCGGCGCGCTCGGTGGTCTCCGGCTCCAGCGTGCTGGTCGTCGCCTTCGTCGCGCTCAACCTCCTCGCCCAGTACTTCGGCCAGCTGCGGGCCGGCGGCGGGCTCGACCACTACGCGACGCTCCCGGTGCCGCCGGCCGCCGTGGTGCTCGGTGCCGCCGGCGCCTACGCCTCCTTCACCGTGCCGGGGACGGTCGTCACCGCGGTCACCGGCTGTGTGCTCTTCCAGCTGCCGATGGCCCACCTGTGGGTGCTGGCCGCCGTGATCCCGCTCTCCGGGGCGGCGCTGGCCGGTCTGGGCGCGGCCCTCGGCCTGCTCGCCCCGCGTCCCGAACTCGCCACGCTCTGCGGCCAGTTGGGGATGTCGGCGGCGCTGCTGCTGGGGGTGCTGCCGGCCGGGCGGATGCCCGAGGTGATCGGGTGGGCCCGCGATCTGCTGCCGTCGACCTACGGGGTGGAGGCGCTGTCGCGCAGCTTCGACCCGCATCCCGACTGGTTCGCGGTCGGCACCGACCTGGGCGTCTGCGCGGCCGTCGGGGTGCTCTCGCTGGCCGTCGCGACCTGGGCCTACCGGCGGGCGGCCACCCGATGACCGCCTCCGGCCCCTCGAACGGGCGTCCTGCCGCCGGTCCCACCGGCCCCACCTGGCACGATGACGGGGTGACCGCACCGCTGACGCCCCGCGACAACCAACCGCCCGACGAGCCGCAGCATCCCCCGGCCGCGCCCGCCGAAGGGCACGGGTCCACCGCCGAGCCCCGTGACCACGGCGGATCCGTCGGCCCCGAGCTGGCACGTGAGCTGCGCGAGGGCGCGCTGATCGCGCTCCTGGTGGCGGTGAGCGGGGTGCTGCTCGGGCTGCTGTGGAACTGGCTCGCCCCGCACATCCCGCTGATCGCGGACACCCGCAACGTCTACCTGAAGAACACCGAGGGCGAGGAGGCGATCGGCGCGGACGGCACCTTCGTCCTGCTGTCCCTCGGTTTCGGCGTGCTCAGCGCCGCCGTGGTCTTCCTGGTGCGCCGCCGCGGCGGGATCCCGCTGGTCGTGGCGCTGGTCGTGGGCGGGCTGCTGGGCGCGGCGGTGGGCTGGGTGACGGGCATGTGGCTGGGCCCCACCCCCGACGTGGCCGCGCACGCCAAGGAGGTCGGCCCCGGGGTGACCTTCTCCGGGCCGCTGCGGCTCCAGGCCAAGGGCGCGCTGCTGGCCTGGCCGATCGCCGCGATGCTCACCCAGCTGGCGCTGACCGGACTGTTCGGCCCGCGCGACCCGGAGCCGGAGGTGGACTGGAGCGGCCACGACGACCGGCGCGAGGAGCCGCCCGCGCCGGAGCCGCCCGCCGCCCCCTGACGCGCACGGGCCGGCCGTCCCCACGGCCGGCCCCCTAGCTCCGCGCGATCGGCGCGACCCGGGCGCCCGTGAGCGCCACCAGGTCCGCCGGCGCCAGCTCGACCTCCAAGCCGCGCCGGCCGGCCGAGACACACACCGTCGGCCGGCCCTGGGCGGAGGCGTCCACGACCGTGGGCAGCCGCTTGCGCTGTCCCAGCGGGGAGATCCCGCCCCGCACGTACCCCGTGCTGCGCTCGGCCGCCGCCGGATCGGCCATCGCGGCCCGCTTGCCACCCACCGCGGCCGCCAGCGCCTTGAGGTCCAGCGACCCCGACACCGGCACCACGGCGACCGTCAGCGTGCCGTCGACCTCCGCGAGCAGCGTCTTGAAGACCTGCTCGGGCGCGACTCCCAGGGCCTTCGCGGCCTCCTCGCCGTACGAGGCGGCCGCCGGGTCGTGCGCGTAGGCATGCACCGTGAAGGGGACGCCGGACGCGGTGAGCGCCACCGTCGCGGGCGTGCCGCCCGCGGGCTGTCCGTCCTTCTTCTGCTTCGTCTTCTTCGGCACCGCGGAAAACGCCTCACTCGTCCGGGCCCGGCGACCCGCGCGGGGCCGGGCCGCGGAGGGTCAGTTGGGGTGGGTCGGCTGCCTGGTCAGATCCACGGCCGGCAGCGACGGGAGCTTACCGAGCAGCGCCGACTCCTGGCGCAGCAGCGTCAGCTCCTGCGTCAGCCGGGTCGCCGCGTCCGGCGCCTCCAACAGCTGCTGCTTGGCGGGGACGTCCAGCACGGCCGCCGCCGCCACCAGGTACGACAGCACGGACGGGTCGGCCGGCAGGTCCTGCCCGCTCGACAGGGTCCGCTCGTTCGCCCAGGCCAGCCGCTTCTGATAGGTCCGAAAGGCCCGTACGACACCGGAGGCCAGCGCGCCCGCGCCCTCCCCGTCGTCGTCCGCCAGCTCCTCCAGCTCGGCGGTCAGATACGGCCCCGAGGCGTCCACCGACAGCAGCCGGAAGCGGGTGGTGCCGGTGGCGAGCACCTCGTAGCCGGTGTCGTCGTCGGAGGACTTCTCCCGGATGGTGGCCGCGTCCGCGACACAGCCCACGGTGTGGAACGCCTGCATCGGGTCGTCGCCGAAGCCCGCCGCGGGACCGTCCGCGGCCGGCAGGGTGGCGTCCGGCATGCCCTGCGCGGTGGGGGCGACCTCCCGGCCGTCCCGGATCGTGATCACCGCGAACCGGCGGTCGTCCTCGGGCACCGCGCTCAGATCGCGCATCATCGCCCGGTAGCGCGCCTCGAAGACGTTCAGCGGGAGCACGAGTCCCGGGAACAGCACCGAGTTCAGCGGGAAGAGGGGGAGGCGCACGGAGGTCACAGCCCGTAAGCCTAGAGCCTCCGGCGGTCAGGGCCACCACCCGTCCCCCGGCTATTGCCGCCGCAGCAGCCGCGAGGCGCCCGCCGCGACCGTCGTGGCGAGCACCCAGCCCGCCAGGATCAGCACCGCGGCCACCCACTGCGCCCCGCCGTCCGGCTTCCAGGCGGCCCCCTGGTTGAGGTCGATCACCGGGAGCAGCAGGTCGAGGGAGTAGAGGTAGGGATTCCAGGGCGGCGCCTCGCCCGCCTTGAGGGGCGGCGGCGGGGACATCGAGAAATACAGCGTGCCGATCGCCCACAGCACCGCCATCCACACCGCGGCGCGCCCCGGCCGGTAGCCGTAGGCCACCGTCCAGTCCTGCAGGATCCCCCAGGCCTTCGCCGCCAGCGGCAGCGTCTCGCGGCGCCGGCGCTGTTTGGCGAGCAGCACCTCGCGCGCGTCGGCGTCCTCGCCGGTGCTGCGCAGCGAGGCGGCCAGCATCTCGTACGGCTCGGGCGCGTACTCCGGGGTGGCCGCCGCCACCCACTGCAGCCGCAGCGCCAGCGGGAAGTGGCCGCGCGGGATCAGCGTCTCGTAGGAGAAGCCGGCCATCCACAGCCCGCCCAGCCCCGGCCAGCTCGCCGATTTGTCGATGAGGTTGACCACCCGGGCGCCGGAGAGGATCACCCGGCCGCGCTGCGGGCGCTCGCCGAGGAACCGCAGCTCGGGCGTCTGGATCCGGCGCAGCGACAGCTCCTGGTCGGCCTCCATGACGAACCGGGCGTTCTCGAAGTCGACCGCGTCGCCGAAGCGCCCGTCGTCCAGCCGCATCCCGCCCTCGCACTCGAAGCGCTGCACCCGGGTACCGCGCGAGGGGGTCTGTCCGATGCCGTACGGGGGGGTGACGTTGCTGGAGAACGGGGAGTTCGCCAGGCCCGCGGCGGTCAGGTAGAGGGTGCGCTCGACGGTCAGCTGCGGGGCGTTCAGCGCCCGGCGGCCGAACGGGTTGCACAGCCGGCTGCCGCGCAGGCTCAGCGAGACGCCTATGGTGGCGCCGCGCAGCGACAGCTCGCCGTAGGACTCCATCATCTCGGCCTGGAGATCCTGGGCGACGGTCAGCCCGTCCGCCATGACCGAGCGGCCCTGGCGGTCCTTGTGCACCACGGTCTGATTGAGCATCAGGTCGGTGCCGATCTGCGCGTCCGTGAGCCGGATGCCGGAGTGCACCACGCAGCGCGGCAGATGGAGATCGCCCTCGGTGTGCAGCCGGGCCGCCTCCAGCCGGGGTATCGCGCAGTTCACCATCCGCAGGGTGGTGAAGTGGCTCTCCGGCAGCACCACCTCGGCCTCGAAGCGGCAGTCCCGCAGCTCCACGAATGGCTTGATCGTGCCGCCCGCAACGTCGAGAGTGTCCGTGATGTACGCGCCGGTCAGCTGCAGCGCGGCCACCCGCCCCGGCTGCGGGAGCGGGCCGTCGAGCAGCAGCAGCGCCACGACCCGGGCGCGCACCCGGCGCTCGGGGCCCCACAGATGCTGCCCGTGCGGGTCGTCGCGGGCCGGGTCGCCGATGTGCAGATCGCAGGTGCTGCCGTTGCGGAAGGCCTGCCACATGCTCCATTCCGCGGATGTCAGTTGCAGGTCGGCGGGCGCGTCGCCGTCCCCGGGCTCGGTCACGGTGGATCCCCCTTTCGGTCCCGTGGTGTGTCGCAACCTGTTCGGACGCACTTCGTGCACCGGTCCCATGGCGTCCCACAGGCGTCCCCGTACGCCGTCAGCTGGCCCTTTCCCGCCCCGTGTCTGCTTGAACACGCGTGGTCAGGGCCAACTCCGGTCAACTTCGAACGGCCGGGTCACGGTGCGTCCGCGGTGCGCGCCGCTGTGTATCACTGAGTGATACGACCGGTCGGCCGCGGGAGCGGGTCTGAGACACTGGGAGGGTGATCTCCCGAATCGACCTGCGCGGTGACGCCCTCCCCGAGGGCGGCGCCCTGCGCGATCTGCTGCCCCGTGCCGAGTTCGACGTGGAAGCCGCCCTGGAGAAGGTGCGGCCCCTCTGCGAGGACGTACGCCATCGCGGCACCGCGGCGCTGATCGACTGTGCGCGGCGGTTCGACGGCGTCGAGATCACCCGCGTACGGGTGCCCGCCGAGGCCCTGCGCGAGGCGCTCGACGGGCTGGACCCGGCCGTGCGCGCCGCCCTGGAGGAGTCCGTCCGGCGCGCCCGCATCGTCCACCGCGAGCAGCGCCGCACCGACGTCACCACCAAGGTCGTCCCCGGCGGCACGGTCACCGAACGCTGGGTGCCCGTCGAGCGGGTGGGCCTCTACGTCCCCGGCGGTCTCGCGGTCTACCCGTCCTCCGTCGTCATGAACGTCGTCCCGGCCCAGGAGGCCGGCGTCACCGGCATCGCCGTCACCTCCCCGCCGCAGAAGGAGTTCGGCGGCCTGCCGCACCCGACGATCCTCGCCGCCTGTGCCCTGCTCGGCGTCGACGAGGTCTACGCGGCCGGCGGCGCCCAGGCCATCGCGATGTTCGCCTACGGCACCGAGGAGTGCCGGCCGGTCAACCTCGTCACGGGCCCCGGCAACATCTACGTCGCCTCCGCCAAGCGCCTGCTCAAGGGCCGCATCGGCATCGACGCCGAGGCCGGCCCCACCGAGATCGCGGTCCTCGCGGACGCCACCGCCGACCCCGAGCACGTCGCCGCCGACCTGATCAGCCAGGCCGAGCACGACACCCTGGCCGCCGCCGTGCTGGTCACCGACTCCACCGAGCTGGCCGACGCCGTCGACGCCGCCCTCAAGCGCCAGGTGGGCGCCACCAAGCACATCGAGCGGATCACCGAGGCGCTGGGCGGCCGGCAGTCCGCGACGGTCCTGGTCGACGGCATCGACGAGGGCCTGACGGTCGTGGACGCCTACGGAGCCGAGCACCTGGAGATCCAGACCGCCGACGCCTCCGCCGTCGCCGCCCGGGTCCGCAACGCCGGCGCGGTCTTCGTCGGCCCCTGGGCCCCGGTCTCGCTCGGCGACTACTGCGCCGGGTCCAACCACGTCCTGCCCACCGGCGGCTGCGCCTGCCACTCCTCCGGTCTGTCCGTGCAGTCCTTCCTGCGCGGCATCCATGTCGTGGACTACTCCCGCGACGCGCTGGCCGAGGTCGCCCACCACGTGGTGACCCTCGCCGAGGCCGAGGACCTCCCGGCCCACGGCGCCGCGGTCAAGGCCCGTTTTGCCGGAGGCGAACGAGACCGGCACAGTGACTGGAAGGTCCCGCAGAGCAAGTGAGCACGCACGTGACCCGCACCCCCGCCGTGTCCCGGATGGACGACCTCCCCATCCGGGACGAGCTGCGCGGCAAGTCGCCCTACGGCGCGCCGCAGCTGGACGTCCCGGTGCGGCTGAACACCAACGAGAACCCCTACCCGCTGCCCGAACCGCTGGTCCGGCGGATCGCCGAGCGGGTGACCGAGGCCGCCCGCCAGCTCAACCGCTACCCCGACCGGGACGCGATCGAGCTGCGCACCGAGCTGGCCCGCTACCTCACCCGCACCACGGGCCACCCCCTCGGCACGGACCAGGTCTGGGCCGCCAACGGCTCCAACGAGGTCCTCCAGCAGCTGCTGCAGACCTTCGGCGGCCCCGGCCGCACGGCCCTGGGCTTCGAGCCGTCGTACTCCATGCACGGGCTGATCTCCCGCGGCACGGGCACCGCCTGGCTCTCCGGCCCGCGCCACGACGACTTCACCATCGACGTCGAGGCGGCGCGGGCGGCCATCGCCGCGCAGCGGCCCGACGTGGTCTTCATCTGCTCGCCGAACAACCCCACCGGCACCGCCGTCGAGGCGGACACGGTGCTCGCGCTGTACGACGCCGCGCAGGCGGCGCGGGCCGACGGCGCCGGGGCGCTGGTGGTGGTCGACGAGGCCTACGGCGAGTTCAGCCACCGCCCCTCGCTGCTGCCGCTGATCGAGGGCCGGCCCAATCTGGTGGTCTCGCGGACCATGTCCAAGGCATTCGGCGCCGCCGGACTGCGGCTGGGCTATCTGGCCGCCGACCCCGCCGTGGTCGACGCCGTCCAGCTCGTCCGGCTCCCGTACCACCTCTCGTCCGTCACCCAGGCCACCGCGCTCGCCGCGCTGGAGCACACCGACACCCTGCTCAAGTACGTCGAGCAGCTCAAGGCCGAGCGCGACCGCCTGGTCACCGAGCTGCGGGCGGCCGGCTGTCGGGTCGTCGACTCCGACGCCAACTTCGTGCAGTTCGGTCTCTTCGACGACGCGCACGCCACCTGGCAGGCGATCCTCGACCACGGCGTGCTGGTCCGTGACAACGGCGTACCGGGCTGGCTGCGGGTCACCGCGGGCACCCCGGCCGAGAACGACGCGTTCCTCGACGCGGTCCGTGCAGTACTGAAGGAGAGCAAGCGATGACCCGCGTAGGGCGCGTGGAGCGCACCACGAAGGAGACGTCCGTGCTCGTCGAGATCGATCTCGACGGCCGGGGCGACGTGGAGGTGTCGACCGGTGTCGGCTTCTACGACCACATGCTCGACCAGCTCGGCCGGCACGGTCTGTTCGACCTGAAGGTCAAGACCGACGGCGATCTGCACATCGACACCCACCACACCATCGAGGACACCGCCCTCGCGCTGGGTGCCGCCTTCAAGCAGGCCCTCGGCGACAAGTCCGGCATCTACCGCTTCGGCAACTGCACGGTCCCGCTGGACGAGTCGCTGGCCCAGGTGACCGTGGACCTCTCCGGCCGCCCGTATCTGGTGCACACCGAGCCGGAGAACATGGCGCCGATGATCGGCAGCTACGACACGACGATGACCCGGCACATCTTCGAGTCGTTCGTCGCCCAGGCCCAGATAGCGCTGCACATCCACGTCCCGTACGGCCGCAACGCCCACCACATCGTGGAGTGCCAGTTCAAGGCACTGGCCCGGGCGCTGCGTTACGCCAGCGAGCGGGACCCGCGGGCGGCCGGCATCATCCCGTCCACCAAGGGAGCCCTCTAGCCGTGAACGGCCTGTCCACCGTCTTCATCCTGCTCGGGCTGTTCCTCCTCGGCGGCGTCTACTCCTTCTGGAAGCAGCAGCTGCCCAAGAGCCTGATCGTGCTGCTGTCCATCGGCTCGGCGCTGTGCCTGGCCGCCGGCGTGCTCCGGCTGGAGGTGTGGAATTGACCGCCTCCGCACGCCGTAAGCAGGTCGTCGTCCTCGACTACGGCTTCGGCAACGTCCGTTCCGCCGAACGCGCCCTGGCCCACGTCGGCGCCGACGTGGAGATCACCCGGGACTTCGACCGGGCGCTGAACGCCGAGGGGCTGCTGGTCCCCGGCGTCGGCGCGTTCGCCGCCTGCATGGCCGGGCTCAAGGAGGTCCGCGGCGACTGGCTGGTGGGCCGCCGGCTGTCCGGCGGACGCCCCGTGATGGGCATCTGCGTCGGAATGCAGATCCTCTTCGGCCGCGGCATCGAGCACGGCGTCGAGACCGAGGGCCTGGACGAGTGGCCCGGCACGGTCGGCCCGCTCAAGGCCGACGTCGTCCCGCACATGGGCTGGAACACCGTCGAGGCCGCCGGGGACTCCCAGCTCTTCGCCGGGCTGCCGGCCGACGCCCGCTACTACTTCGTGCACTCCTACGCGGTGCACGACTGGGAGCTGGAGGTCACCAACCCCCATCTCACCGCGCCGAAGGTCACCTGGGCCACGCACGGCGAGCGCTTCGTGGCCGCGGTCGAGAACGGCCCGCTGTGGGCCACCCAGTTCCACCCCGAGAAGTCCGGCGACGCCGGCGCCCAGCTCCTGACCAACTGGATCAACACCCTGTGAGTCCCCTGATGCCGAAGCTCGAACTCCTCCCCGCCGTCGACGTCCGCGACGGCCGGGCCGTCCGCCTCGTCCACGGCGAGTCCGGCTCCGAGACCTCCTACGGCGACCCGCTGGAGGCGGCCCTGGCCTGGCAGCGGGCCGGCGCCGAATGGCTCCACCTCGTCGACCTCGACGCGGCCTTCGGCACCGGCGACAACCGCGCGCAGATCGCCGAGGTCGCCCGGTCCATGGACCTCAAGGTGGAGCTGTCCGGCGGGATCCGCGACGATGACACGCTCGCCGCCGCCCTCGCCACCGGCTGCCGCCGGGTCAACCTCGGCACCGCCGCGCTGGAGACCCCCGAGTGGGTCGCCAAGGTCATCGCCGAGCACGGCGACCAGATCGCGGTCGGCCTGGACGTGCGCGGCACGACCCTGCGCGGCCGCGGCTGGACCCGTGACGGCGGCGACCTCTATGAGACGCTGGCCCGCCTCGACGCCGAGGGCTGCGCCCGCTACGTCGTCACCGACATCCAGAAGGACGGCACCCTCCAGGGCCCCAATCTGGAGCTGCTGCGCAACGTCTGCGCCGCCACCGACCGCCCCGTCGTCGCCTCCGGCGGCGTTTCCTCCCTCGACGACCTGCGGGCCCTGGCCACACTGGTGCCCGAAGGTGTGGAGGGCGCGATCGTCGGCAAGGCGCTCTATGCGAAGGCATTCACCCTCGAAGAGGCGCTGGCAGCAGTGTCGTAACGGCGAACGAAAGGCCGCGTGATGACCATCGAGCGCGTACGGACCGACAACCCCTGGGAAGAGCGGATCGGCTTCGCACGCGCCGTGGCCGCCGGCGACCGGGTCCTGGTCGCCGGCACGATGCCACTGGTCGACGGCGTGCTCCAGGGCGAGGGCGACCCCTACGTCCAGACCCGGGCCGCCCTGACCAACGCGCTGGCCGCCCTCAAGCCGTTCGGACTGGGCGCCGACGCGGTGCTGCGCACCCGCCTGTACCTCACGCACCTGCGTGACGTGGACGCGGCCGGCCGCGCCCACCGTGAACTGTTCGAGGCCACCCCGCCGGTCGCGACCCTGGTCGTGGTCTCCGGCTTCGTGGACTCCCGCGTCCTGGTCGAAGTAGAACTCGAAGCATTCCGAGAACCGGCAGAAAGGCCCGTGCACCCATGACCCTGGCGGTCCGAGTCATCCCTTGCCTGGACGTCGAAGGCGGCCGGGTCGTCAAGGGCGTCAACTTCCAGAACCTGCGGGACGCTGGCGACCCGGTCGAGATGGCGAAGATCTACGGCGAGGAGGGCGCCGACGAGCTGACGTTCCTCGACATCACGGCCTCCTCCGGCAACCGCGAGACCACCTATGACGTGGTGCGCCGCACCGCCGAGCAGGTCTTCATCCCGCTGACCGTCGGCGGCGGCGTGCGCACCCCCGACGACGTCGACAAGCTGCTGCGGGCCGGCGCGGACAAGGTCGGGGTCAACACCGCGGCCCTCGCCCGCCCCGACGTGATCCGGGAGATCGCCGAGCGCTTCGGCAGCCAGGTCCTGGTGCTGTCCGTCGACGCCCGCCGCACCGACGCCGGCACCCCCTCGGGGTTCGAGGTCACCACCCACGGCGGCCGCCGCGGCACCGGCGTCGACGCCGTCGAGTGGGCCCACCGCGCCGTCGCCCTCGGCGCCGGCGAGATCCTGCTGAACTCCATGGACGCGGACGGCACCAAGGACGGCTACGACACCGAGATGATCGAGGCGGTCCGCAAGCACGTCACCGTCCCGGTGATCGCCTCCGGCGGCGCCGGCCGGCTGGCGGACTTCGCCCCGGCCGTCGCGGCCGGCGCCGACGCGGTGCTCGCCGCCTCCGTCTTCCACTTCGGCGACCTGCGCATCGGCCAGGTCAAGGACGCCCTGCGGGGCGCGGGGCACCCGGTGCGCTGACACGACGATCATGAACCCGTAGGCTCCGCCCATGAGCCGTGTCAACGATGTGGGCGGGCAGACCGGGTTCGGGGCGCTGGAGATCGAGGCGGACGAGCCGCCGTTCCACGCCGACTGGGAGGCGCGGGTCTTCGCGCTGAACTCCGCGCTGGTGCGCAACGGGGTCTACCGCCTCGACCAGTTCCGCGACGCCGTCGAGCGGATGGACCCGCAGCGCTATCTGGCGTCGTCGTACTACGAGCGCTGGCTGCTCGCGATCGAGACGCTGCTGGCCGAGCGGGGGCTGCCCGGTGCGGGCTGAGTTCCGGGCGGGGGAGCGGGTGCGGGTACGCGCCGGTGACCCCGCCGGGCACACCAGGGCGCCGCGCTATGTGCGCGGTCAGGTGGGACGGATCGTCGAGTGCCAGGGGAGCTGGGAACTCGCGGACGAGGTGGCGGCGGGCGTCGCCGCGCCGCGGGTGGAGCCCGTCTACACCGTGGCGTTCGCCGCGGGCGACCTGTGGGGCGAGGGCGGTCACGAGGTCACGGTCGACCTCTGGGAGTCGTACATCGAGCGGGCGGGGGAGGACGGGACATGAGCGGCGACCACACGAGTGTGCCGGTGGCGGCACGGGTGCGGCGGCTGGAGGAGCGGCTGATCGAGGCCGGGGCGGTCACCCAGGAGCAGCTGGACGCGGCCCTCGCCGCGATGCTGAAGGGGGCCTCGCCGCTCAACGGGGCGCGGATCGCGGCGCGGGCGTGGACCGATGACGGGTTCCGGGAGCGGCTGCTGGCCGACGCGAACGCGGCGCTGCCCGAGGTCGGGCTGTCGATGGCGGGCGGCATCCAGGAGCAGCGGCTCAAGGTCGTCGAGAACACCGCCACCACCCACCACGTCCTGGTGTGCACGCTGTGCTCCTGCTATCCGGTCGGGCTGCTGGGGCCGTCGCCGTCCTGGTACAAGAGCGAGGCCTACCGCTCGCGGGTGGTCCGTGAACCGCGGGCCGTGCTGGCCGAGTTCGGGCTGGAGCTGCCGGACGACACCGCGATCACGGTGTGGGACTCCAGCGCCGAGAGCCGCTACCTGGTCCTGCCGCGGCGGCCCCGGGGCACCGCGGGGTGGAGCGAGCCGGAGCTGGCCGCGCTCGTCACCCGCGAGGGGCTCATCGGTACCGCCGCGGTCTGACTCAGCGCCCCGTGCGCGCCGTGCCCGCCGCTCGGCAGCCGGGTGACCGGTCCGCGGCCCCCGGGCGCGGCCCCGTGGCAGGGCGCCGGGGCCGGTCGTAGGCTGACCGCATGTCGACCCATGCGAAGCGTGAACGGCTCCTTCTCGCCGACCTGTTGGAGAGCGCCGGCCCCGAGGCGCCGACGCTGTGCGAGAACTGGAGCGCGCGGGAACTGGCCGCGCATGTGGTGGTACGCGAACGGCGCGCCGACGCGGCCGGCGGGATCCTCGTCAAGCCGCTGGCCGGCCGGTTGCAGCGGGTGCAGGCGGAGTTCGCCGCCAAGCCGTACGAGGAGCTGATCCGGCTGATCAGGACGGGGCCGCCGCGGATGTCGCCGTTCGCCCTGAAGCAGCTCGACGAGGCGTCCAACACCGTCGAGTTCTACGTCCACACCGAGGACGTCCGGCGGGCGCAGCCGGACTGGGCCGCGCGGGAGCTGGACCCCGTCTTCGCGGACGCCCTGTGGTCCCGGCTCGAACGGATGGCGCGGGTGGTGGGCCGCAGGTCGCCGGTGGGCCTGGTGCTGCGGCGGCCGGACGGGCGCACCGCCGTCGCCCACCGCGGCACCCCGGTGGTCACCGCCGTCGGCGAGCCCGGTGAGCTGACGATGTTCGCGTTCGGCCGGCAGGAGGCCGCCGACGTGGCGCTGGACGGCGACAAGGAGGCGATCGACCGGCTGCTGGCGGCCGAACTCGGGCTCTGAGGGCCCCGGGCCCGGGCCACCCCCTAGGTCCGGAACACCACCACCAGGATCGTCACGCCCACCGCCACCGCCGCCGCACACACCGCCCCCAGCACCCGCGCGGCCACCCGCGCGGCGCGGTCCGGGTCCGGCGGCGGTGGCGGCGCGGACGGCTCCCTGTGAGGATGCATGCCAGCAGGATGCCGCACGGCACAATGGGACCCATGAGCAGCAGTCGCACCACCGCCCCCGGCTCCGCCCTCGACCCCGCCATCGCCGCCCGCCTCAAGCGCGGCGCCGACGGCCTGGTCCCCGCCATCGCCCAGCAGTACGACACCGGCGAGGTGCTGATGCTCGGCTGGATGGACGACGAGGCGCTGCACCGCACCCTGACCACCGGCCGCTGCACGTACTGGTCCCGCAGCCGCCGGGAGTACTGGGTCAAGGGCGACACCTCCGGGCACGTCCAGCACGTCAAGTCGGTGGCCCTGGACTGCGACGCCGACACCGTCCTGATCAAGGTCGATCAGGTCGGCGCCGCCTGCCACACCGGCGACCGCACCTGCTTCGACGCCGACGTCCTGGCCACCGAGACCCGCTCCGACCAGTAGGCTCCGCTGCCATGACCACGGGAACCACCGGCACCGCCACTCCGGACCTCGACACCTTCCGCACCCTCGCCAAGGACCGCCGGGTCATCCCCGTCACCCGGCGCCTCCTCGCGGACGGCGACACCCCGGTCGGCCTCTACCGCAAACTCGCCGCCGAGCGCCCCGGCACCTTCCTCCTGGAATCCGCCGAGAACGGCCGGACGTGGTCGCGGTACTCCTTCATCGGCGTCCGCAGCGCCGCCACCCTCACCACCCGCGACGGGCAGGCGCACTGGCTCGGCACCCCGCCGGTCGGCGTCCCCACCGACGGCGACCCGCTCCAGGCGCTGCGCGCCACCGTCGAGGCGCTGCACACCCCCCGCGACCTCATCGAGGGCGCCGGACTGCCGCCGTTCACCGGCGGCATGGTCGGCTACCTCGGCTACGACATCGTGCGCCGCCTGGAGAAGATCGGCGAGCAGACCACCGACGATCTGCGGCTGCCCGAGCTGACCATGCTGCTCACCTCCGACCTCGCCGTCCTGGACCACTGGAGCGGCACGGTCCTGCTGATCGCCAACGCGATCAACCACAACGACCTCGACACCGGCGTCGACGAGGCCTACGCGGACGCGGTCGCCCGGCTCGACACCATGGCCTACGACCTCTCCCGGCCCGCGCCCGCGAGCGCCGCCGCGCTGCCGCCGTCCGAGGTCCCGCCGTTCACCATGGAGTGGGGCGGCGCCTCCTACCAGGAGGCCGTCGAGGACATCAAGGAGCGCATCCGGGCCGGCGAGGCCTTCCAGGTCGTGCCCTCCCAGCGCTTCGAGACCCCCTGCACCGCGAGCGCCCTGGACGTCTACCGGGTGCTGCGGGCCACCAACCCCAGCCCGTACATGTACCTCTTCCGCTTCGAGGGCGGCGAGGGCGCCGAGCAGGGGGCCTTCGACGTCGTGGGCTCCAGCCCGGAGGCGCTGGTGACCGTCGTGGGCGGCCGGGCCACCGTCCACCCCATCGCCGGCACCCGCCCGCGCGGCGCCACGGTGCCCGAGGACCAGGCGCTGGCCGACGAGCTGCTGGCCGACCCCAAGGAGCGCGCCGAGCACCTGATGCTGGTCGACCTGGGCCGCAACGACCTGGGCCGGGTCTGCGAGCCGGGCAGCGTCGAGGTCGTCGACTTCATGTCCATCGAGCGCTACAGCCATGTGATGCACATCGTCTCCACGGTCACCGGCCAGGTCGCCGGGGACCGCACCGCCTTCGACGTGCTCACCGCCTGCTTCCCGGCCGGCACCCTCTCCGGGGCGCCCAAGCCGCGCGCCCTGCAGATCATCGAGGAGCTGGAGCCGACCCGGCGCGGGCTGTACGGCGGCTGCGTGGGCTACCTCGACTTCGCCGGCGACTCCGACACCGCCATCGCGATCCGCACCGCCCTGCTCCGCGACGGCACCGCCTACGTCCAGGCGGGCGCCGGGGTCGTCGCCGACTCCGACCCGGTGGCCGAGGACACCGAGTGCCGCAACAAGGCCGCGGCCGTGCTGCGCGCCGTGAACACCGCCAACCACCTGGGAAAGTGACCGGCCGCACGCCCCGTGACCACCCCGCGCACCGGGCCCGCCGGGCCGGTGCGCGATAGTGGTACGCGTGACTGCCGTACCCCAGCCCCGTACCGACGCCGCGCCCGCGGACGCGCCGGCCCCCGCACCGGCCGCGGCGGCCCGCGGCGCCCGGCGCAGCCTCGCCCTCGCCCTGCTGGCCGGCGCGGCCGGCGCGAGCCTGGCGCTGCTGTCCTCCGGCCGCGTCTGGGCCCGGGGCTCCGCGGAGCTGGCCCAGGGCGCCCTGCCGCGCAGCGTGACCGGCGCCGATGTGACCGGTGTGCCCGGCGCGCTGGCCGTCGTCGGCCTGGCCGCGCTGGTCGCCGTCTTCGCCGTGCGCCGGGCCGGCCGGATCGCGGTCGCCGCCCTGCTCACGCTCAGCGGCGCGGGCATCGCCACCGCCGCCGTGCTGGGCACCTCCGACACCTCCGCGCTCCGCGAGAAGGCCGCCACCGCGGTCGGTCTGACCGACGCCGGTGTGCATCACGTCACGCACACCGCCTGGCCGTGGGTGGCCGCGGCCGGCGGCGCGCTGCTGCTGCTCGCCGGGCTGCTGGCACTGGTCCACGGGCGCCACTGGCCCGCGATGTCGGGCCGCTACGAGCGCACCCCCGGCGGCGCCCGCGGCCCGCGCCGGGCCCCGGCCCCGCCGGACCTGGACCGCCCGGAGGAGATCTGGAAGTCCCTGGACCGCGGTGAGGACCCCACCCGGTAAAGGTGCCCCGCCCGGCATCGGTGACAATGGGCGATGAGGATCACCGCGCCCCGACCCCGGCGCGACAGAGCAACGAGGAGCATTCATGTCGAGCAGTGGCCACGGACACACCCCCGCCGCCTGGACGGGCGTCATCATCTCGTTCATCGGCTTCTGCGTCTCCGGAGCCTTCATCGTGCTGGGGAACGTGCCCGGCTTCTGGGCCGGCATCGTGCTGATCGGCCTCGGTGCCGTGGCCGGCGGCCTGATGCGGGCGGCCGGCATGGGCCAGGAGCCCCGCCGCTCCGCCAAGCCCGTCGCCGCCGCGCAGGCCCAGCCGCAGGAGGGCTGAGTCCCGCCCCCGTGGCGCCCGCCCGGCGCCACCCCGCAGCTCCTTTCGAAGGCGCCGCTTCCCGGCCCGTACGCACTCCGGTGCCGTACCCGCCGTCCGTACCCGCTCCGTACGGCGGCCGAGAAGCTGCGCCTTCGCGCGCGGCGCCGCACACTCGCCACGTGAGCGATCCCGCGGCGCGGCTCGCGCCCCCGGCCCCCCGGCAGCGTGCGCTGCCCCGCCGCCTCGCGGCGCCCCTGGGCGCCCTGGCCGCCGTCCTCGCGGCCTTCGCCTACGTCGGCGCCGTCGACCCCCACGAGCCCGGCCACTACCCGGTGTGCCCGCTGCTGCACCTGACCGGCCTGTACTGCCCGGCCTGCGGCGGACTGCGCAGCGCCCACGCCGTCGCGCACGGCGATCTCACCGCGGCCCTGGGCGCCAACGCCCTGGCGGTCGCCGGATACGCCGCCGCCGCGGTCTTCTGGATGCTGTGGCTGGGCCGCGCGGCGCGCGGCCGCCCGACGGCGGGGCCCCGGCCGCGGCCCGTCCACTGGGCGGCGCTGGCCGGGCTGCTGCTGGTCTTCACGCTCGTCCGCAATCTCCCCTTCGGCAGTGCGCTGGCCCCGTGAACCGCCGTCCGCGAGCCCCCAGGCGCCCTCCGTCCCCACGGTGAATGTCCAGGTCGTGGGACCGCGGTCGGCCGGATGCAGGACCTGCAGGCCATGGCGGATACCATCGAAGGACCGGATGGGGCGGCTCGTCCCACCAGGCCACTGTCCACCTCCCCCGCGCAAGAAGGAGGCCGCTCGCGTGAGTGTGCTCGACGAGATCATCGACGGGGTCCGTGCCGACCTCGCGGAGCGGCAGGCCCGCGTCACTCTCGACGAGCTCAAGGAGCGGGCCCGCAAGGCGCGCCCCGCGAAGGACGGCGTCGCGGCCCTCAAGGGCGACAGCGTGACGGTGATCTGCGAGGTCAAGCGCTCCAGCCCCTCCAAGGGCGCGCTCGCCGCGATCGCCGACCCGGCCGGCCTGGCCGCCGACTACGAGGCGGGCGGCGCGGCGGTCATCTCCGTCCTCACCGAGCAGCGCAGGTTCGGCGGTTCGCTGGCCGACCTGGAGGCGGTCCGCGCCAAGGTCGACATCCCCGTCCTGCGCAAGGACTTCATCGTCACCGCCTACCAGCTGTGGGAGGCCCGGGCCTACGGCGCCGACCTCGCGCTGCTGATCGTCTCCGCGCTGGAGCAGGAGGCCCTGGTCTCGCTGATCGAGCGGGCCGAGTCGATCGGGCTGACGCCGCTGGTCGAGGTGCACGACGAGGACGAGGTGGCCCGCGCGGTGGACGCCGGCGCCAGGATCATCGGCGTCAACGCCCGCAACCTGAAGACCCTGGAGGTCGACCGCGGCAACTTCGCCCGGGTCGCCCCCGAGATCCCCGACCACATCGTCAAGATCGCCGAGTCCGGTGTCCGCGGACCGCACGACCTGATCGCCTACGCCAACGACGGCGCGGACGCGGTGCTGGTCGGCGAGTCGCTGGTCACCGGCAAGGACCCGCGGACCGCGGTGGCCGACCTGGTCGCCGCCGGCTCCCACCCGGCGATCCGGCACGGCCGGTCCTGACCGCCCGCCGCCAGGACAGGACACCGACCCCGACATGACCGCCGCCCCCCGCCGCCCCGTGGCCAAGTGCTCCGCCCTGCCCTCGTGGCACCGCGGCTGCCGTGCGCCCGCGCGGCGGGTCCACGGGCGCCGGGTGCGGTACCACATCGGCTCCGAGCCGGGACAGATCAACGGCAGGCGATGGCGAGGGGGGCCCGCGCGCTGACGCGCCGGCCCCGTGCCGGCGCCGCGATGCCCCCCGGGGCCTCCGCGTCCGCACCGCCCGCGGTACCGGCCCGGCCGGCTCCGCGGCGGCGGCGAACCCGTTCAGCGCGCCGCCCTTCCGCCCTGCCCACTGCCCGATGAACCGGACTTCCGGGGTGCCCACCCCGGACGAGGAGTGCGACAGATGTCCTCCGAATTCTTCCTTCCCGACCCCGAGGGGCACGTCCCCAGCGCCGAGGGCTACTTCGGCGCCTTCGGCGGCACCTTCATCCCCGAGGCGCTGGTCGCCGCGGTCGACGAGGTCGCCGCCGAGTACGAGAAGGCCAAGGCGGACCCCGCCTTCGCCGCCGAACTCGACGACCTGATGGTCAACTACACCGGCCGCCCCAGCGCCCTCACCGAGGTGCCGCGGTTCGCCCGCGAGGCCGGCGGGGCCCGGATCTTCCTCAAGCGCGAGGACCTCAACCACACCGGCTCCCACAAGATCAACAACGTGCTGGGCCAGGCACTGCTCACCAAGCGGATGGGCAAGACCCGGGTCATCGCCGAGACCGGCGCCGGCCAGCACGGCGTCGCCACCGCCACCGCCTGCGCCCTCTTCGGCCTCGACTGCACCATCTACATGGGCGAGCTGGACACCGAGCGCCAGGCGCTCAACGTCGCCCGGATGCGGATGCTCGGCGCCGAGGTCATCGCCGTGAAGTCGGGCAGCCGCACCCTCAAGGACGCCATCAACGAGGCGTTCCGCGACTGGGTCGCCAACGTCGACCGCACCCACTACCTCTTCGGCACGGTCGCCGGCCCGCACCCCTTCCCGGCGATGGTCCGCGACTTCCACCGCGTCATCGGCGTCGAGGCCCGCCGCCAGCTCCTCGAACGCGCCGGGCGGCTGCCGGACGCGGCCGTGGCCTGTGTCGGCGGCGGCTCCAACGCCATCGGCCTCTTCCACGCCTTCCTCCCGGACGCCGGCGTCCGCCTCGTCGGGTGCGAGCCCGCCGGCCACGGCATCGAGACCGGCGAGCACGCGGCCACGCTGACCGCCGGCGAGCCCGGCATCCTGCACGGCTCGCGCAGCTACGTCCTCCAGGACGAGGAGGGCCAGATCACCGAGCCGTACTCCATCTCGGCCGGTCTGGACTACCCCGGCATCGGCCCCGAGCACGCCTACCTCAAGGACAGCGGCCGGGCCGAGTACCGCGCCGTCACCGACGACGACGCGATGCGGGCGCTGCGCCTGCTCTCCGAGACCGAGGGCATCATCCCGGCCATCGAGAGCGCCCACGCCCTCGCCGGGGCGCTGGAGCTCGGCAGGGAGCTCGGCAAGGACGGGCTGATCGTGGTCAACCTGTCCGGGCGGGGCGACAAGGACATGGACACCGCGGCCCGCTACTTCGGCCTGTACGACACCGACGCCGCCGTCGAGGCGGACACCGACGCCGCCGGCGCGGAGATCGAAGGGGACGCCAAGTGAGCGGAAACATCCAGCTGTTGAGCGACGCCCTCGCCGCCGCACAGGCCGAGGACCGGTCCGCGCTCATCGCCTACCTGCCCGCCGGGTTCCCGACCGTCGACGGCGGCATCGAGGCGGCCAAGGCCGTCTTCGACGGCGGCGCCGACATCGTGGAGATCGGGCTCCCGCACAGCGACCCGGTCCTCGACGGCCCGGTCATCCAGACCGCCGACGACATCGCCCTGCGCGGCGGCGTGAAGATCGCGGACGTGCTGCGCACCGTGCGCGAGGCGCACGCGGCCACCGGCAAGCCCGTGCTCGTCATGACGTACTGGAACCCGGTCGACCGCTACGGCGTCGAGCGCTTCGCCGCCGAGCTGGCCGAGGCGGGCGGCGCCGGCTGCATCCTGCCGGACCTGCCGGTCCAGGAGTCCGCGACCTGGCGGGAGCACGCCGCGAAGCACGGTCTGGCGACCGTCTTCGTCGTCGCGCCCAGCAGCAAGGACGCCCGGCTCGCCGAGATCACCGCGGCGGGGTCCGGTTTCGTCTACGCCGCCTCGCTGATGGGCGTCACCGGCACCCGCGCGTCGGTGGGCGCCGAGGCGCAGGACCTGGTCCGGCGCACCAAGGCGACGACCGGCCTGCCGGTCTGCGTCGGCCTCGGGGTCTCCAACGCCGAACAGGCCGCCGAGGTGGCCCGGTTCGCGGACGGCGTGATCGTCGGTTCCGCGTTCGTCAAGCGGCTGCTGGCCGCCGACGGCGACCTGGCGGCCGGCCTCGCCGGCGTCCGGGCCCTGGCGGGCGAGCTGGCCGAGGGCGTGCGCAAGCGTTCCTAGGGGCGGATCGCGCCGGACAGACGTCCACGTCGGCCCGGCCCGCTGTCCCTCGATAGGGCGAACATCGGTGCGGAGGGGTGCAGGGTCACCCCTCCGCTTCGTTGTCCAGGGGCGTGAGCCAGAAGAACCATGAGGGTAAGAGAACCGCCCGCGAGCGGCTTCAGGAACAGCGGGACAAGGAGAAGGCGCGCGCCCGGCACAGGCGGCAGGCGATCGTCGCCGGATCGGTGGTGGTGGTGCTGGCGATCGCCGGCGGCATCGCGGTCTGGGCGTCGTCGTCCTCCGGTGACGGCGGCGGCAAGAGCGACGGGGCGGTCGCCGTCCCGAAACAGGCGAGCGACGGCAAACGGCCCGCCGTCCCGGTGGGCGCGGCCGACGCCCCGTCCACCCTCACGGTGTGGGAGGACTTCCGCTGCCCCGCCTGCCAGCAGTTCGAGACCGGCTTCCGCCCCGTCGTCCACGAACTCGTCGACTCCGGCCAGCTGAAGAACGAGTACCACCTCGTCACGATCATCGACGGCAACTCCGGCGGCACCGGATCCCTGAACGCCGCCAACGCCGCCATGTGCGCGCAGAACGCGGGCAGGTTCCGTGAGTACCACGACGTCCTCTACACGAACCAGCCGCCCGAGCCGCAGGACAAGTTCGCGAACAAGCAGTACCTCCTCCAGCTGGCCGGCAAGGTCAAGGGTCTGGTGACCCCGGCCTTCACCACCTGCGTCAAGGACGGCACGTACGACCGCTTCGTGCAGAAGTCCAACGACGCCTTCGCCAAGTCCGGCTACCGCGGCACCCCCACCGTCCTGCTCAACGGCAAGGACCTCTCGCAGGAGAAGGGCGGCCGGTTCACCCCGGCGGACCTGAAGAAGATGGTGCAGGACGCCAACAAGGGCAAGCAGCCGGGCAAGAGCCTCCCGCCGCACCCGAGCACCTCGCCCCACCCGGGGAAGCAGGCCGGCCACCACCACCCCGCGTCCCACCGCCGGCACACCGGTGCGCCGGCGGCTCCGGGTGACCCGGGGGTCACGTCCCAGGAGCGGCGGCAGACCCACGACCGCACCACCGTCCCCCGGGAACCGCGGAGCGCGGAGGGCCTCGCGCCGTCGCCCTGACCGGCGGGGCGCACTGCCCGGTCCGGCGGCCGGACACGCAGCGTCATCGTCCGGCGGCGGGGTCGTTACGCAGCCGTAGCCGGGTGGGTTGTCGTCGACCCCGCCCGGCGCGGTAGCGTCGACCCTGCCATGGACCTCGCATTCATTCCCAGCCCGTCGACCGGAGTCGTCTATCTCGGCCCGGTCCCGCTGCGCGGCTACGCTTTCTGCATCATCATCGGCGTCTTCGTCGGTGTCTGGCTCGGCAACAAGCGCTGGGTGCAGCGCGGTGGCCGCTCCGGAACCGTCGCGGACATCGCCGTGTGGGCCGTGCCCTTCGGGCTGGTCGGCGGCCGCCTCTACCACGTCATCACGACGTACGAGCCGTACTTCGGCCCGAACGGCCACCCGCTCGACGCCTTCAAGGTGTGGCAGGGCGGCCTGGGGATCTGGGGTGCGGTCGCGCTCGGCGCGGTGGGCGCCTGGATCGGCTGCCGCCGGCGCGGCATCCCGCTCCCCGCGTACGCCGACGCGCTGGCGCCCGGCCTGGCCCTCGGCCAGGCGATCGGCCGCTGGGGCAACTGGTTCAACCAGGAGCTGTACGGCAAGCCGACCGATGTCCCGTGGGCGCTGAAGATCAGCTCCGACCCGGCCATCGGACGCATCGGCGGCACCTACCACCCGACGTTCCTCTACGAGTGCCTGTGGTGCATCGGCGTCGCCGCGCTGGTCATCTGGGCCGACAAGCGCTTCCGGCTCGGCCACGGGCGGGCGTTCGCGCTGTATGTCGCCGCGTACTGCGCGGGCCGCGCCTGGATCGAGTACATGCGCGTCGACGAGGCGCACCACATCCTGGGTCTGCGGCTGAACGTCTGGACCGCGCTGATCGTCTTCCTCCTGGCCGTCGCCTACTTCGTGATCTCGGCCAAGAAGGCGCCCGGCCGTGAGGCGGTCGTCGAGCCGGGAGCCCTGGAGGACGCCGAGGCCGCGAGCGCCGAGGGTGCCGAGGCCGACCGGGACGGTGACGGCGGCGGCAAGGTCTCCGTCGAGAAGGCGGCCCCGGCGACCGCGTCCGACGGCGGGTCCGCAGAGTCCGCGACCGACGAGTCAGGCGACGCCGAGGCCAAAGCCCCGGCGGAGAAGTCCCCCGAGGACACCGCCAAGCCCGCCGGCAGCGGCAGCACCAAGAAGTCCTAGGCCCGCAGCACAGTCCGGCAGCGCCGGGTGGACCCGAGACGGGTCCACCCGGCGCTGTGTTTCACAGTGCGCCCGCCGCGCGGAGGCCGTCGATCTCGGGGCCGGTCAGGCCGAAGGCGTGCAGGACCTCGTCGGTGTCCGCGCCGTGCGGGCGGCCCGCCCAGCGGATGGCGCCCGGCGTCTCGGAGAGCCGGAAGAGGACGTTCTGCATCCGGACGGTGCCCAGCTCGTCGTCCGGCACCTCGGTGATCGAGCCCAGCGCCTGGTACTGCGGATCCGTCATCACCTCGCGGATGTCGTAGATCGGGGCGACGGCCGCCTCGGCCTTCTCGAAGGCGGCCGTCACCTCGGCCCGGTCGTGCCGGGCGATCCAGTCGGCGACCGGCGCGTCCAGCTCATCGGCGTGCGCGGCCCGTCCCGCGCCGGTCGCGAACCAGGGCTCGGCGATCACCTCGGGCCGCCCCACCAGCCGCATCACCCGCTCGGCGACCGACTCCGCCGACGTGGAGACCGCCACCCACGAGCCGTCGGCGGTCCGGTAGATGTTGCGCGGTGCGACGTTCGCCGAGCGGTTGCCGGTCCGCGGCTGGACATGGCCGAGCTGGTCGTACCAGAGCGGCTGCGGGCCCAGGACGGTCAGCATCGGCTCGATGAGGGCCATGTCGATGACCTGGCCGCGGCCGGAGGCCGTCCGGGCGTGCAGCGCGGCCATCACGGCGTAGGAGGTGCCGAGCGCGGCGACGGCGTCGGCGAGGCCGAACGGCGGCAGGGTCGGCGGGCCGTCCGGCTCCCCGGTCATCGCCGCGAAGCCGCTCATCGCCTCCGCGAGCGTGCCGAACCCGGGGCGGCGGGCGTACGGGCCGAACTGGCCGAAGCCGGTGACCCGGGCCAGCACCAGCCGCGGGTTGACCGCGGACAGCTCCTCCCAGCCCAGGCCCCAGCGCTCCAGGGTGCCGGGCCGGAAGTTCTCGACGACGACGTCCGCCCGGGCGGCGAGCCGCAGCAGCACGTCCCGGCCGCCCGGGTGGGACAGGTCCAGCGTCATCGTCTTCTTGTTGCGGCCCAGCAGCTTCCACCACAGCCCGATGCCGTCCTTGGCGGGGCCGTGGCCGCGCGCGGGGTCGGGCCGCTGCGGATGCTCGATCTTGATCACCTCGGCGCCGTAGTCCCCCAGCAGGGTGGCGGCCAGCGGACCGGCGAACAGCGTGGCGAGATCGAGCACCCGCAGCCCGGCGAGCGGGCCGGCGGCGGGCGGCGGGGCGGTGCGGCCGCCCGCGGCGGGCCCGGCCACCCCGGACAGGGACGGGTCGGTCATGGTGCGGATGCCTCCGGTCGGTCGGGGGTGGGGGCGGCGGGCGCCGCGATGAGGGCCTGCGGGGCGGTGGGCGCCGGCCCGGGGGAGGCGGCCGCCGGGCCCGGCCGTGTACGGGCCGGGGCCGTGGCGGTCACCGTCCGCCCGTTTCCGCCATCGCGGGGATGGCCGAGATCGCGGTGAAGGCCTGCTCGTGGGTGCGGGCGCGGGACCGGTCGCGGGTGAAGATCTCCCGGGCGACGGTGGCCAGCGTGGTGCCGGGCGTCTGCAGATCGAGCCGGCTGGCGCGGGCGACCTCCTCGCTCCACTCGGCCGGCACCGCCGACGCCCCGCGCAGCGCGCCGACCAGCGCCCCGCTCATGGTGGCGATCGAGTCGCAGTCCCGTCCGTAGTTGACCGCGCCGAGCACCGTGCTGCGGAAGTCGCCGCCGCCGATCAGCAGCATGCCCAGTGCGACGGGGAGTTCCTCGACGGCGTGCAGGCGGGAGGGGCGGCGGGCGCCCAGCGAGGGGTTGCGGTAGTCCGGGCCCACGGTGTCGAAGGGGGCGACGGCCGCGCGCAGCGGCTCCAGCGCCGACTCGTGGTCGGTCAGCGACGACGCGGCCTCACAGACCGCCTCGATCGCGGCGCGGGTGCCGTCCTTGGCCAGCCGCAGCGCATGGACGACGACGGAGGACGGGGTGGCGTCCGGGATGAAGGCGGCGGCCACCGCCGCGGCGAACACCCCCGCGGCCTCCCGCCCGTACGAGGCCTGATGGGCCCCGGCGATGTCCAGCGCCTCGGCGTAGGCCCGGTCCGGGTTGCCGGCGTTGACCACGCCCACCGGGGTCATGTACATCGCCGCACCGCAGTTGACGATGTTGCCGACGCCCGCCTCCCGCGGGTCCGCGTGCCCGTAGTGCAGCCGCGCCACGATCCACTTCTCGGTGAGGAAGATCCGCTGCAGCGGCAGCGCCTCGGCCTCCAGCTCCGGGATCCAGCGCGGGGTGCCGATCAGGTCCGGCACCAGGTGGTCGGCGACGTCATACGCGTCGAGGTGATCGCGCACCGTCTCGTAGACCCGCACCAGCGCGTGCGTCATCAGGGTGTCGTCGGTGACGTGCCCGTCGCCCTTGTGGTACGGCGCGATCGGCCGGGCGGTGCGCCAGTCGTCGTGGAAGGGGCCGACGATGCCGGTGACCCGGCCGCCGTGCCGCTTGACGATCTCCTGCGGCGACCAGCCCTGCACGGGCCCGCCGAGCGCGTCCCCGACCGCCGCTCCGACCAGCGCACCGGTCGCCCGGTCCTCCAGGGTCGGCGGTCCCGCCGGCGGGACCGCCGGCGCCGGCGGCACCTCCGGAAGGACCGCCCGGACCGCGGCGGCGCCGAGGCCGGGGGCGTCCGGCGCGGCCGGGGTCTGCTCGCTTGCGTAGGTCATGTGCGGGTGGGTCCTTCCACGGTGGGGGAGGGGCGGGTGCGCCGCGGCGGCCCCGGTCGCGGGCGCCGCGGGGCGCCGTCCGGCGGCGCGCACGACCGGGGCCGCCGCGCTTCATCCGTGCCACGCGGCGGCCCGGCTCTCCTCTCCGGGGCGCCACGGTCACCCGGTCGACCGCCCCGGACGGCGTCGCGGCAACGGGCCCACGGCGGTCCCGAAGGGGGTGTGACCCGGATCTCACGGCCGAGCTCGGGGGAAAACCGCAGGTCAGAGCGGTAAGTTCGGCCTTCCTTGCTAGCGGCGGAGGGCAAGAGGCGCATAACTTCGAGGTGTTGGAGGGGGAAGTGCCGCCATCGGCCCACACCTCGCTGTAGGGAGTAGGTACCGATATGTCTGTCATGGAGATCATGGATGCCGCGGCGCCGACGCATGTGGCGCACCGTGACAACCACACCCACCGTGATGTGAACGGCGGCTGGCTGCGCCCCGCCGTCTTCGGCGCGATGGACGGACTGGTCTCCAACCTCGCCCTGATGACGGGGGTCGCCGGCGGCGCGCTGTCGCAGCAGACGATCATCATCACCGGCCTGGCGGGACTGGCCGCCGGCGCCTTCTCGATGGCCGCGGGGGAGTACACCTCGGTCGCCTCGCAGCGCGAGCTGGTCCAGGCCGAGCTGGCGGTCGAGCGGGCCGAGCTGCGCAAGCATCCGAAGGACGAGCTGGACGAGCTGGCGGCCCTCTACGCGTCGCGGGGCGTCGAGCCGGCGCTCGCCCGGAAGGTCGCCGAACAGCTTTCCTCGGACCCCGAGCAGGCGCTGGAAATCCATGCCCGCGAGGAATTGGGTATCGACCCCTCCGACCTTCCTTCTCCCGCCGTCGCCGCTATTTCCTCCTTCGGATCCTTTGCGCTGGGCGCGCTGCTGCCTGTTCTTCCCTATCTGCTGGGTGCGTCCGCGATCTGGCCCGCGCTGCTGCTCGCCCTGGTCGGACTGTTCGCCTGCGGGGCGGTCGTGGCCCGTGTGACGGCGCGCTCCTGGTGGTTCAGCGGACTGCGTCAGCTGGCTCTAGGTGGTGCCGCGGCGGGTGTGACGTACGCCCTGGGAGCCCTGTTCGGAACCGTCGTAGGGTGACGTGTCATGCGGGTGACCGCATAATTACCGCATTACCCAGCGGTTTCGAATCGATGACGACCGGGCATAAGGCCCAGGCGTCGCGGGCAATGTCGCTCGGCGAACGCCGCCCTGTGGGACGGCTCCAGATTCCGTCCGCGTCCTGACCCACCGCACCCGCGGTGTCCGCATGTTGGAAGCCTCTTTTCGCTTTTCGAGAAGCGGCTCATCCTGTAACCTGCACGAAATTTCGCGGAGGGCCAACGTCGTCCCTCGGCAATTCCTATGCCACGACGACGTTGGGAGAGCTTGATGCGCTTCGCGTCCACGCACTCCGCGACCACCAGCAGCGCCAGCGCCGCCGCCTGGTCGCCCATGGACGGCCGCCCCGCCCAGCAGGGCATGTACGACCCGCGCAACGAGCACGACGCCTGCGGCGTCGGCTTCGTGGCCACCCTCACCGGAGAGGCCAGCCACGCACTGGTCGAGCAGGCGCTCACCGTCCTGACGAATCTGGAGCACCGCGGTGCCACCGGCTCGGAGCCCGACTCGGGCGACGGCGCGGGCATCCTGCTCCAGGTGCCGGACGCGTTCCTCCGCGAAGAGGTCAGCTTCGAGCTTCCCGAGGCCGGCGCCTACGCCGTGGGCCTCGCCTTCCTGCCCTCCGATGCCCAGGAAGCGGCCGCCGCCGTCTCGCGCATCGAGACGATCGCCGCCGAGGAGGGCCTGGACGTCATCGGTTGGCGGGTGGTCCCGGTCGCCCCGCAGCTGCTGGGCAACGGCGCCCGCGCCACCATGCCCGCCTTCTCCCAGCTCTTCGTCGGCGACGGAACGAGCACCGGGCTGGCGCTGGACCGCAAGGCCTTCGCGCTGCGCAAGCGCGCCGAGCGGGAGGCCGGGGTCTACTTCCCCTCGCTGTCCGCCCGCACGATCGTCTACAAGGGCATGCTGACCACCGGCCAGCTGGAGCCCTTCTTCCCGGACCTGTCCGACCGCCGCTTCGCCACCGCCATCGCGCTGGTCCACTCGCGGTTCTCCACCAACACCTTCCCGAGCTGGCCGCTGGCCCACCCGTACCGCTTCGTCGCGCACAACGGCGAGATCAACACGGTCAAGGGCAACCGCAACTGGATGCGGGCCCGCGAGTCGCAGCTCGCCTCGAAGCTGTTCGGCAGCGGGTCCGACGAGAACCTGGAGCGGATCTTCCCGGTCTGCACCGCCGACGCCTCCGACTCCGCGTCCTTCGACGAGGTCCTGGAGCTGCTCCACCTCGGTGGCCGCTCGCTGCCGCACTCGGTGCTGATGATGGTCCCGGAGGCGTGGGAGAACTCCACCTCCATGGACCCGGCCCGGCGCGCCTTCTACCAGTACCACTCCACCATGATGGAGCCCTGGGACGGCCCGGCCTGCGTCACCTTCACCGACGGCACCCAGGTCGGCGCGGTCCTGGACCGCAACGGTCTGCGCCCCGGCCGCTACTGGGTCACCGACGACGGCCTGGTCGTGCTCTCCTCCGAGGTCGGCGTCCTGGACATCGACCCCGCCAAGGTCGTCCGCAAGGGCCGCCTGCAGCCCGGCCGGATGTTCCTCGTGGACACCGCCGAGCACCGCATCATCGAGGACGACGAGATCAAGGCGCAGCTCGCCGCCGAGCAGCCCTACCAGGAGTGGCTGGACTCGGGTCTGATCGAGCTGGCGGACCTGCCCGAGCGCGAGCACATCGTGCACACCCACGCCTCGGTCACCCGCCGCCAGCAGACCTTCGGCTACACCGAGGAAGAGCTGCGCGTCATCCTCGCCCCGATGGCCAAGGCCGGCGCCGAGCCCATCGGCTCGATGGGCACCGACTCGCCGATCGCCGCGCTCTCCGAGCGCCCCCGGCTGCTCTTCGACTACTTCACCCAGCTCTTCGCGCAGGTCACCAACCCGCCGCTGGACGCCATCCGCGAGGAGCTGGTCACCTCGCTGATCTCCTCCCTCGGCCCCCAGGGCAACCTCCTGGAGCCGACGGCGGCCTCCTGCCGCAGCGTGACCCTGCCGTTCCCGGTGATCGACAACGACGAGCTGGCCAAGCTCGTCCACATCAACGCCGACGGCGACATGCCCGGCATGAAGGCCGTGACCCTCTCCGGCCTCTACCGCGTCTCCGGCGGCGGCGAGTCGCTGGCCGCCCGGATCGAGCAGATCTGCGCCGAGGCCGACGCCGCCATCGACGACGGCGCCCGGCTGATCGTGCTCTCCGACCGCCACGCGGACGCCGAGCACGCGCCGATCCCGTCGCTGCTGCTGACCGCCGCGGTCCACCACCACCTCATCGGCACCAAGGAGCGCACCCAGGTCGGTCTGCTCGTCGAGGCCGGCGATGTGCGCGAGGTGCACCACGTCGCGCTGCTCATCGGCTTCGGTGCCGCGGCCGTCAACCCCTACCTGGCCATGGAGTCCGTCGAGGACCTCGTCCGCGCGGGCACCTTCCTGCCGGGCATCGAGGCCGAGGACGCCCTCAAGAACCTCATCAAGGCGCTCGGCAAGGGCGTCCTGAAGGTCATGTCCAAGATGGGCATCTCCACCGTCGCCTCCTACCGCGGCGCGCAGGTCTTCGAGGCCGTCGGCCTGGACGAGGAGTTCGTCGCCCGGTACTTCCACGGCACCGCGACCAAGATCGGCGGCGCCGGTCTGGACGTCATCGCCAAGGAGGTCGCGGCGCGGCACGCCAAGGCCTACCCGGCCTCCGGCATCGCCGCCACGCACCGCGCGCTGGAGATCGGCGGCGAGTACCAGTGGCGCCGCGAGGGTGAGCCGCACCTCTTCGACCCGGACACCGTCTTCCGGCTCCAGCACTCCACCCGCGCCCGGCGCTACGACATCTTCAAGAAGTACACCGAGCGGGTCAACGAGCAGTCCGAGCGGCTGATGACCCTGCGCGGCCTGTTCTCCTTCGCCTCCGAGCGCCCCTCGATCCCGATCGAGGAGGTCGAGCCGACGTCGGAGATCGTCAAGCGCTTCTCCACCGGTGCCATGTCGTACGGCTCCATCTCCCAGGAGGCGCACGAGACGCTGGCCATCGCCATGAACCAGCTGGGCGGCAAGTCCAACACCGGTGAGGGCGGCGAGGACCCCGAGCGGCTCTACGACCCGGCGCGCCGCTCGTCCATCAAGCAGGTCGCCTCCGGCCGCTTCGGTGTGACCTCCGAGTACCTGGTCAACTCCGACGACATCCAGATCAAGATGGCCCAGGGCGCCAAGCCCGGCGAGGGCGGTCAGCTGCCCGGCCACAAGGTCTACCCGTGGGTCGCCAAGACCCGGCACTCCACCCCGGGCGTCGGCCTGATCTCGCCGCCGCCGCACCACGACATCTACTCCATCGAGGACCTGGCTCAGCTGATCCACGACCTCAAGAACGCCAACCCGCAGGCCCGCATCCACGTGAAGCTGGTCTCCGAGGTCGGCGTCGGCACGGTCGCCGCGGGCGTCTCCAAGGCGCACGCGGACGTGGTCCTGATCTCCGGCCACGACGGCGGTACGGGTGCCTCCCCGCTGACCTCCCTCAAGCACGCGGGCGGTCCCTGGGAGCTGGGCCTGGCCGAGACCCAGCAGACGCTGCTGCTCAACGGCCTGCGCGACCGGATCGTGGTGCAGACCGACGGTCAGCTCAAGACCGGCCGCGATGTCGTCATCGCCGCCCTGCTGGGCGCCGAGGAGTTCGGCTTCGCCACCGCACCGCTGGTCGTCTCCGGCTGCATCATGATGCGGGTGTGCCACCTGGACACCTGCCCGGTCGGCATCGCCACCCAGAACCCGGCGCTGCGCGAGCGCTTCAGCGGCAAGGCCGAGTACATCGTCAACTTCTTCCAGTTCATCGCCGAAGAGGTTCGTGAGCTGCTGGCCGAGCTGGGCTTCCGCACCCTCGACGAGGCCATCGGCCACGCCGAGCTGCTGAACACCTCCCGCGCGGTGGACCACTGGAAGGCGCAGGGCCTGGACCTGGCCCCGCTGCTGCACGTCCCCGAGCTGGCCGAGGGCGCCGTGCGCCACCAGGTCATCGAGCAGGACCACGGCCTGGAGAAGGCGCTGGACAACGAGCTGATCAAGCTCGCCGCCGACGCCCTGTCCGCGGACAGCGCCGAGGCCGCCCAGCCGGTCCGCGCGCAGATCGCGATCCGCAACATCAACCGGACCGTCGGCACCATGCTCGGCCACGAGGTCACCAAGAAGTTCGGTGGCGCTGGCCTGCCCGACGACACCATCGACATCACCTTCACCGGCTCGGCCGGCCAGTCCTTCGGCGCGTTCCTGCCCCGCGGCGTCACGCTGCGGCTGGAGGGAGACGCCAACGACTACGTCGGCAAGGGCCTGTCGGGCGGCCGGGTCGTGGTCCGCCCGGACCGCGGTGCCGACCACCTCGCCGAGTTCTCCACCATCGCCGGCAACACCCTCGCCTACGGCGCCACCGGCGGCGAGCTGTACCTGCGCGGCCGGGTCGGCGAGCGCTTCTGCGTCCGCAACTCCGGTGCCACGGTGGTCTCCGAGGGCGTCGGCGACCACGGCTGCGAGTACATGACCGGCGGCAACGCGGTCGTGCTGGGCGAGACGGGCCGCAACTTCGCGGCCGGTATGTCCGGCGGCTTCGCCTACGTCATCGACCTCGACAAGGCCAACGTCAACAAGGAACTCGTGGGCGCGATCCACACGCTGGACGACGCCGACAAGCAGTGGCTGCACGACGTCGTGCGCCGCCACCAGGAGGAGACCGGCTCCACCGTCGCCGACAAGCTCCTCGCCGACTGGGATGCCGCGGCCGCGCGCTTCAGCAAGGTCATCCCGCCCACCTACCAGGCAGTGCTCGTCGCCAAGGACGCCGCTGAGCAGGCCGGACTCTCCGAGTCCGAGACCCACGAGAAGATGATGGAGGCGGCGACCAATGGCTGACCCCAAGGGCTTCCTGAACCACGAGCGCGAGATCGCCAAGACCCGCCCCGTCGAGGAGCGCGTCAAGGACTGGAACGAGGTCTACCAGCCCGGCTCCCTGCTGCCGATCATCAGCAAGCAGGCGTCGCGCTGCATGGACTGCGGCATCCCGTTCTGCCACAACGGCTGCCCGCTCGGAAACCTCATCCCCGAGTGGAACGACTACGCCTACCGCGAGGACTGGACCGAGGCCAGCGAGCGGCTGCACGCGACCAACAACTTCCCGGAGTTCACCGGTCGCCTGTGCCCCGCGCCCTGTGAGGCCGCCTGTGTGCTGGGCATCAACCAGCCGCCGGTGACCATCAAGAACGTCGAGGTCTCCATCATCGACCAGGCGTGGGACAACGGCGACGTCACCCCGCAGCCGCCCGAGCGCCTCTCCGGCAAGACCGTCGCCGTCATCGGCTCCGGTCCGGCCGGCCTGGCCGCCGCCCAGCAGCTGACCCGGGCCGGTCACACCGTCGCCGTCTACGAGCGCGCGGACCGGATCGGCGGCCTTCTCCGCTACGGCATCCCCGAGTTCAAGATGGAGAAGCGCCACATCAACCGCCGCATCGAGCAGATGCGCGCGGAGGGCACCAAGTTCCGTACCGAGGTGGAGATCGGCCGCGACCTCGACGCGAAGAAGCTGCGCAAGCGCTACGACGCCGTCGTCATCGCCGCCGGCGCCACCACCTCCCGCGACCTGCCGGTGCCCGGCCGCGAGCTGAACGGCATCCACTTCGCGATGGAGTACCTCCCGCTGGCCAACAAGGTGCAGGAGGGGGACCTGACGGTCGCCCCGATCAGCGCCGAGGGCAAGCACGTGGTCGTCATCGGCGGCGGCGACACCGGCGCGGACTGCGTCGGCACCGCCCACCGCCAGGGTGCGGCCTCGGTCACCCAGCTGGAGATCATGGGCAAGCCGGGCGACGAGCGCAACGCCCACCAGCCCTGGCCGACCTTCCCGATGCTCTACAAGGTCACCTCCGCGCACGAGGAGGGCGGCGAGCGGATCTACTCCGTCTCGACCACGCACTTCGAGGGCGACGAGGACGGCAACGTCCAGTGGCTGCACCTGACCGAGGTGGAGTTCAAGGACGGCCGGCCGGAGCCGAAGCCGGGCACCGAGCGGAAGATCCCGGCCCAGCTGGTCACCCTCGCCATGGGCTTCACCGGCACCGACCGGGACAACGGCCTGGTCGAGCAGTTCGGCCTGGAGCTCGACGAGCGCGGCAACATCGCCCGTGACGCGGACTTCGCCACCAACGTCCCCGGCGTGTACGTCGCAGGTGACGCCGGCCGCGGCCAGTCGCTGATCGTGTGGGCTATCGCCGAGGGCCGCTCCGCCGCCCGCGGGGTCGACCACTTCCTGACCGGAGTCAGCGCCCTGCCGGCTCCCATCAAGCCGACGGATCGCGCACTGGCCGTGTGACGACCGTCCCCTGATGTCCCGTACAACGGCGTGCGGCGGCATGGGGCCCGGGGGCTTCCCCCGGGCCACCCTCCGCGGCGCCTGCCCCCTCCCCCGACCGGAGGCAGGCGCCGCGTGCTGTGTACCGGGCCCCGGCGCCCGGTGGCGCCTACGGGCGGCCGCCGCGGGTGGCGGGGAAGCGCAGCCCCCGCTGCCGGGCCAGCTCCCGCGCCGGCGCCGGCACGGGCCGCGGCGGGGGAGTGGCCGACGGCCGGAAGTCGTGCACCGGCGGCTGCCAGGCCCCCGCAGAGGCCTCGCCCTCACCGAGCGGCAGCACCGCCCGCGGATCGACGTGCACCCGCAGCACCTGCGCCTCGACCTGCGTCCACGCCCCGTCGGTCACCGTCCGCTCGCCGACCCGGCGGGCCTCCAACTGCACCGGGCAGTGCGCGAGCCGGGGCGGCCGCACCAGCTCGGACCGCTCGGTCCAGGGCGCGTCCGCGGCGCACGGCATGCTGCTCGTCCCCTCCTGCGCCACGGTCCCGTCCGGCGGCAGATTGAAGACCACGTCCGGGCGTACCGCGAGATTCTGCGCCGTGCGGCCGCGGGACGGCAGCCAGACGCTGACGACCGGCCCGAGTTCCCACCGGATCCGCAGCTCGACCAGCACGAAGGTCCCGTCGTCGTTCTCCGTGGACAGCAGCGCCGGGGTGACCGAACTGCTCTTCTCCAGCGCGACGTTCATGGCGTCGAGGATAGAAGCCGGACGGTTCGGCGCTCACCGAAATGTGATGAGAGGTTACTCTGTGTAGATGAACCGATGGGACGCCGATCAGGAAAGCGCCGCGGACACCCCCGATCTGGCCGCCCTCGCGGCGCTGCTCGCGGACCGCACCCGCGCCGCCATCTGCATGGCCCTGCTCGACGGCGGTGCCTGGACCGCCGGTGAACTCGCCGAATACGCCGCGGTGGCCCCCTCCACCACCACCGAACACCTCAACCTCCTGGTCGCCGGCGGCCTGCTCGCCGAGGAGCGCCGGGGCCGGCGGCGCTATGTGCGGCTGGCCGGCCCGGAGACCGCGGAGACCCTGGAGAACCTCGCCGGGCTGGCTCCCTACCGCCGGGTCCCGGTCCGCTCGCTGGCCGAGGCCAACCACCGCCGCGCGCTGCACCACGCCCGCACCTGCTACGACCACATCGCCGGCGCGCTCGGCGTCGCCATCGCCGCCGCCATGACCGAACGCGGCCTGCTGGCCCGGGACTACGGCCTGGTGCTGACCGTCTCCGGCGCCAACTGGCTGACCGCGCTGGGCATTTCCGATGCCGGCCCCTCGGTCGCCCGCCGGGCCCATGTCCGCACCTGCCTCGACTGGACGGTGCGCCGCCAGCACCTCTCCGGCGCGGTCGGCGCCGCCCTCTACCGCCACGCCCTGGAGCACGACTGGATCGCCAAGGCCGTCACCACCCGCATTCTCACCGTCACCGCGACCGGCCGCAGAGCCTTCCGCGACCGCCTCGGCCTGCCCGACGAGGCGCTGTATCCGTCGCCGGTGCTCGGTGGGCCCCGGGGCTGATCCCTAGGCGTCGCCGTTCTCCAGGAGGCGGGCCGGGAAGCCGCCGGTGGCGATCGGGCCCCAGCGCAGCGGGGTCACCCGGATCAGCGACTTGCCCTGCTTGCGCATCGCCTCGCGGTACTCGTCCCAGTCCGGGTGTTCCCCGGCGATGTTGCGGTAGTACTCGACGAGCGGCTCGATCGCGTCCGGGGTGTCGAGGACCTCGGCCTCGCCGTCGACCTGCACCCACGGGCCGTTCCACTCGTCGGACAGCACCAGCACGCTGACCGACGAGACCCGGCGGGCGTTGCGGACCTTGGCGCGTTCCGGGTAGGTCGACATCACCAGCCGGCCGGAGTCGTCCACCCCGCAGGTCAGCGGCGAGCCCTGCGGGGTGCCGTCGCCGCGGCGGGTGAGCAGGATCGCGCGGTGCCGGGGGCGGACGAACTCCAGCAGCTCGGGCAGTTCGACGCGGCGGTTGGTGGCGGGGGAAGGGCTCATGCCGACAAAGCTTAGGCCGGTACGGCCGCGATCCGCCGGACCGGGCGGCGGCGGGACGTCCCCGGTGCCGCCCGGCGCCCGTCCGCCGGGCTGTGGTGCCGCTCAGCCCTTGAACAGCTGCTTGCCGGTGGCCGCGTCCACGACCTTGCGGCCGTCCAGCGGGCTCTTGAGCCGGACCTTCACCTTGTCGGTCGCCAGCTGCTCGGTGCACATCCCCTTGTTGCTCTTCCGCTTGCCCCAGCCGGAGACCACCACCAGGTCCTTCGACTCGTGGCTGCGCGCGCCGAAGTGGACATCGCAGGCGCTGTGCCCGACCGTCACCGTGATCTCCCGGACGCCCTTGTCCTTGGGGCGGTCCGCGCCGGCCAGCGGCAGCAGCGCCTGCTGCCGCTGGGTGAGCGGGGACACCTTCGGCCAGTCCCGCACGATCTGGTCCGCGCGCTGCTCGAAGGCGTCCTGCTTCTTCGGTGCGGGCGCGCTGCCCACGGTCTGCTTCTGCTGCCCGCAGCCGGCCAGCGCGACGGTGCCGGCGGTGGCCAGCGCGAGCACGGCGGTGAGGGTACGGGTGCGGGAGAGGTGGGATCCTCGCATGACAATGCCTCCTTGGTCAGCGGTGTGACGTGCCGGAGGCAAGACAGGTTCCGGCCCGATCCCACGGGCGGTGCGCCCCGGGAACAATCCGCCCCTGGCGCAACCGCCGTGCGGGTGGACCGCCCGCGGCTAGCGTCCGGGACATGGACACACTCACCCGGATCACCCGCACCGTCTGGCACCTCCCCTTCCCCGTCGGGCACGTGTACCTCGTCGCCCTGCCCGACGGGGGATACGCCGCGGTCGACACCGGCGTCCCCGGCTCCGCCCCGGCCGTCCTGGACGCCCTCGACCGTCTCGGCGGGCGCCCCTACCAGCTGCGGCAGATCGTGCTCACCCACCACCACCTCGACCACATGGGCTCCGCCGCCGACCTGGTCGCCGCCACCGGCGCCCGCGTGCTGGCCGGCGCCCTGGACGCCCCGTACATCCGCGGCACCGCCCCTGCCCCCGAGCCGGAGCTCACCCCCGCCGAACGGCGGCTGTTCGCAGGGGTCATGGGCGGTCTCTCGGCCGCCGGCACCCCGCCGCCGCGCCCCGCCGAGGTCGACCGGGAACTGCACGACGGGGACACCCTGGAGGACTGGCCGGAAACGGTGCGGGTGCTGCACGTGCCCGGCCACACCCCCGGCGGGATCGCGCTGCACCTGCCGGAGAGCGGGGTGCTCTTCCCCGGCGACCTCATCGGCACCGACCCCGAGGGCCGCCGCGCCGTCCTCGGCCCGGGCAATGTCGCCCGCGAGGAGGCGCTCGCGTCCTTCCGGCGGCTCGTCGCGCTCGGCGCCGACACGGTGTGCGTCCCGCACGGGGTGCCGCTGCGCACCGGGGCCCGGGAGACGCTGGCCGCGGCCACCCCCGCGACGGACTGGCTGTAGGCACGTCCGGGGGCGCCGCGGGGCGTGCCGGGGGCGGCGCCCCGGAGGTGTGCGGCCGCGCGGATACCCTCGGGCGGGCCGGGGCCGGCAGCGGACCGGCCCGAGGAGGCCCGGACGTGAGGAGCACGGGGATGCGGCTGTACACCCATGAATGGGGTGCCGGTGAACGGATCGCGGTGCTGGTCCACGGGCTGATGTCCGATCACCGCACCTGGCACCGGGTCGGCCCGGCGCTCGCCGCACGCGGCTACCGCGTCCTCGCCGTCGATCTGCGCGGCCACGGCCGCAGCCCGCGCGGCGACTACGGCCCCGAACTGTTCGCCGACGACCTCGTGGAGACCCTGCCCGCGGCTCCCGAGGTCGCCCTCGGGCACTCGCTGGGCGGGCTCGCGCTGTCCCTGGCGGTGGAGCGGCTGCGGCCGCGGCGGGCGGTGTACAGCGATCCGGCGTGGTCGCTCGCCGGGCTCGGACAGTCCGTCGACCCGGCCCTGTTCGTCACGTTCAAGCGGGCCGACCGCGCGCTGGTGCGGATGTTCAACCCGCGCTGGAGCGAGGCCGACCTCGACATCGAGCTGGCCACCGTCGCGGACTGGGACACCGCGACCGCCCTCGCGCTGTCCGCCGGGCACCGCGAGGACCGTACGCCGCACAAGCCCGTCGTCCCCTCGCTGGTGCAGTTCGCGGGGGAGGGCTTCCTCTTCTCCGCGCCGGCGGCGGCCGAGCTGGCCGACCGCGGCTTCGAGGTCCGTACGGTGCCCGGCGTGGGCCATACCCTGCACCGCGACGATTTCGACGCCTTCATGGCGGGCCTGGAGGGGTGGGTCTAGGAGCCCGCCGGGCGGCCGTCGGGCCGTCAGGTGTCGCAGTCCAGCAGCGTCTTGCACAGCCCGCAGCGGGCCTGGAGGCGGCCGCGGACCGGGACCCGGATCCGCTGGTGGCAGGCGGGGCAGGGGAAGGTCACCCGCAGCGGCGAGGGGCCCTCGAAGGCGTAGCCGTCCCCTGCGGCCGCGGCGGGCCGGGCCGTCCGCCCCGGCTCCCGCGCCGCCCGGCGGTCCTTGGCGTAGTGCAGCCGGGCGGCCCAGCCGGCGCCCGCCAGCGGAGGCCGGCGCCGGTCCCGGGCGGCCCGTTCGGCGCCCGCCGTGTACGCCTCGTACGCCTGCGGGCTGGTGAACCACGGCGCCGGGTCCTCGCCGAAGAACCGGGCCCGCAGGGCGAGGACGTAGCCGAACTCCTCCGGCGTCAGATAGCCGAGCTTCTGCGAGAACGGGCCGTGCTCGCGGTAGGCGTCCAGCAGCAGCCAGCCCGCGCCGAGGTAGGTCGTGGCGGTGTCGGTGAGGATCTCGTTGTCGCGGGTGCCGGGGAAGGACAGGTCCAGCCGGTGCAGGCAGATGTGCATGACCTCGTGGGCCAGCGCGGCGCCGATGTCCGTGCGGTGCGTGGCGAAGCGGTCGTTCAGCTCGATGAAGTACTCGGGGCCCGCGGTGAGTTCGACGTTCGCGGCGTGTTCCATCTCGCGGAAGGTGATGACCATCCGGGCGTCCGGCAGATGCAGCTGCCGCACCAGGGCGCGGGCGACCCGCTGCGCCCCCAGGTGCAGGTCCTCGGTCTCGTCGAAGGCCACGTCGACCGGCAGCACGCTGGTGTCGAAGGTGCTGACCGTGTCGTGGGACAGGCGGGTGAAGAGGGCGTGGACGGCCGCACGCACCGTGTCGAGATGGGGGAAACCGTGCTCGATCTCACTGCTGCCGGAGGTCACCCGGCCACTGTACGGCGCGCCGGGAACGCCCGGTATGGGCCGTACGGGGCAGGTGGGGCAGGGGAGTTGGCCGGATGCGGACTCTTGTCACTCCGGCCCGGCGGTCCACATAATCACAGGGCGCTCTTTCGGACTCATCCCCCACTGGGTCCGGACGCTTACGGCGTGCTGTCTTCCGCCATGTGCACGGTGCGGCGGGTCACGTCCGGCTCCGGTGTTGGCATGGGCCCGTCATCGACGTGCAACCCCCCACGGAAGGAAGCCCGTTGCGCAACTACCGGAAGCTTCTCGCGAGATCCACCGCCGTCGGCGCGGTCGCCCTGGCCGCCCTCAGCCTCCAGCCGGGCGCCGCCCTCGCCGCCCCCGCCCCCGACCCCTCCGGCTCCGTCCACCCCCACGTCGTCGGCGGCACCAAGGCCGACCAGGGGGAATTCCCCTTCATGGTCCGGCTGTCGATGGGCTGCGGCGGCGCCCTGTACGCCAAGGACATCGTGCTCACCGCGGCGCACTGCGTCGACGGCAGCGGCCCCGACACCTCCCTCACCGCCACCGCCGGGGTCGCCGACCTGGAGGACTCGCACGCCGTCAAGGTGAAGTCCACCCAGGTCCTCCAGGCCCCCGGCTACCAGGGCAAGGGCAAGGACTGGGCGCTCATCAAGCTCGCCAAGCCGGTGGACCAGCCCACCCTGAAGATCGCCCAGGACGACAAGCTCAACAGCGGCGACTTCACCATCGCCGGCTGGGGCGCCGACAAGGAGGGCGGCGACCAGCAGCGCTACCTCCTCAAGGCGACCGTGCCGTTCGTCGACGACGCCACCTGCCAGAAGGCCTACGGCGACCAGCTGACGCCCGGCGACGAGATCTGCGCCGGCAAGATGGACACCGGCGGCGTCGACACCTGCCAGGGTGACTCCGGCGGCCCGATGTTCCGCAAGGACGACGCCGGCCAGTGGCTCCAGGTCGGCATCGTCTCCTGGGGCGACGGCTGCGCACGGCCCGGCAAGCCCGGTGTCTACAGCGAGGTGAGCACCTTCGCCGCCGACATCAAGAAGGCCGCGGGCGAACTCGGCGGCTGACCGCCGCACCGCACCGAAGGGCCCGGGACCGTCCCCGGGCCCTTTCGCCGCGGCCGGCACCCGCGCCCCCGCTCCGGGCCTTTGGTCCCGCCGCCCCATGGACCTTGGTCCGTCCGATCCGGGACCAAAATCGTGCTTTCGGCCGGGCTTTGTGCCGTCACGGATGACCGTACGGCCTATGGGCGCTCCCCGTGCGGCTCCTTAGCGTGAAGCCATGACCCTCCAGCCCCGACCCCGTCCCAGGCCGCCGGCGTGCGGCCGTGACCGCGACCACCGCACGACGGTCCTCGCCGCGCTGTGCCTCGCGGCCTCCGCCGCGGCCGTCGTCTACGTCCTGCTCGGCGTGCAGGACCGCCCCGTCGAGCCGGCCGGGGCTCCGTCGCAGGCGGTCCGGGGCTGACCGTGCCCAACGGGTCTCCCGGTCCCGGCGGCGCCCTGCGCCCCGACGACCGGACGGAAGGACACCGGCGCCCGGCCCCCGCGGCGCCGGGGAGGAAGGGCATGCCGATCAGCGTGGTCATCGCGGACGACCAGGAGATGGTCCGGATGGGCTTCCGGATGATTCTGGAGAGCCAGCCTGACATCGAGGTCCTCGACGACGTCATCGACGGCCGGGCCGCCCTCGACGCGGTGTCCCGGCTGCGCCCCGACGTGCTGCTGCTCGACATCCGGATGCCCGCCGTCGACGGGCTGGAGGTCACCCGCCGGCTCTCCGAACTGGCCGCCGCCCACCCCGAGCACGGGCCGCGCCCCCGCATCGTCATCGTCACCACCTTCGACCTGGACGAATACGTCCATGCCGCGCTGCGCGACGGGGCCAGCGGCTTCCTGCTGAAGGACGCCAGCCCCGCCATGCTCGTCGAAGCCGTCCGCGCCGCCGCGGCCGGCGACACCCTGGTCTCGCCCGCGATCACCGTCCGGCTGCTGCGCCGGCTGGCCCCCGCCGCCGGCCGCGGCCGCCCGGCCCGCGCCCCCAGCGACCCGCTCACCGAGCGCGAACAGGACGTCGTGCGGGCGCTGGCCGGGGGCCTGACCAACGCCGAGATCGCCGGCGAACTGTTCGTCTCGCTGTCCACCGTCAAGACGCACCTGGCGAACGTGCAGCACAAGCTGGACGCCCGCAACCGCGTCGAGATCGCCGCCTGGGCCTGGGAGACCGGGCTGGTCACGGGCAGGTCGTGAGCGAGCGCACCGGCAAGCGGCTCGTCCCGGGCAGGCGCCCGGCGGCGCGCCGGCACCTGCCCCGCCCGCGGCCCGGCGCCGCCGGCAAGGCCGGGCTGGCGGTGCTGCTGCTGTTCCTCGTCGGCTTCGAGACGGTGGAGCTGGCCGGCCAGCCCCTGCGCCCGTACACGACGGTGGTGGTCACCTCCGTCGTGGTCTGCCTGTGCGCGGTGCCCCTCAGCCGGATCCCGCTGACCGTCCGGGCCTGGACCGCGGCCGCCGTCTCCCTGGCCGGCTCGGCGGTGCTGATCGCCGGACAGCACGCGCTGCAGGTGTGGGGCCTGGGCGAGGGCATCGCGCTGCTCGTCCTGCTCACCGCCGTGCTGCACCGCGCGCCCGCCCGCACCGCCGCCGTCCTCGGCCCGCTGCTGGGCCTGGCCTGCATGCTCACCCCGATGCGGGACATCCGGATGGGCATCTTCACCCTGGTGCACGCCGTGCTCACCGTGGTCGTCGTCGCCTACTCGCTGATCCTGCGTCGCCAGGACGCCCAGCGGCTGCGCGACCTCGCCGCGGTCCGCGCCGCCGAGCGGCTGGAACTGGCACGGGAACTGCACGACCTGGTCGCCCACCACGTCACCGGCATCGTCGTCCAGGCCCGCGCCGCCCGCTACACCTCGCTGGAGGGGCAGCAGGCCGACGCCACCTTCGAACGGATCGAGGCCTCCGGCAGCGAGGCGCTGGGCGCGATGCGCCGGCTGGTGCGGGTGCTGCGCGAGAACGGCGCCGAACCCCATCCCGTCGCCGGGCTCGCCGAGGTCCGGGCGCTGACCGACGCGTTCGCCCGCACCGGCCCGCCGGTCGTCCTCGCCGTCGACAGGGCGGTGGCCGACGTGCTGCCCGCCGATGTGGCGGCCGCGGTCTACCGCATCGTCCGCGAGGCGCTGACCAACATCCGCAAGCACGCCGCGGACGCCACGGCGGTCCGCATCGGCCTGCGGCCCGTCCCCCTCGGGGCGGAGCTGCGCATCGCCAACGACGGCGGCGCCCCTGCCCGCCTGTGCGAACAGGCCCGCGGCGGCGGCTTCGGCCTGGCCGGGCTCACCGAACGGGCCGAGGCGATGGGCGGCCGGCTCGCCGCCGGCCCCTCGGCCGAGGGCGGCTGGGAGCTCACCGCCTTCCTGCCGCTCGACGGCGGCGCGCCCGCCTGACGCCCCCCGGGGCCGGCCCGCAGCGCCCCGGCGCCCCAGGGGCCCCACATCTGTCCAACACCTGCCCCTCCTTTGTCCATGGGCGCACGCCCCGCCCGCGCAGCACGCTGTCCGCCGACAGGCAGCACCGCCGCACACAGGAGGACCGCGCGCGTGAACGGACAGCCAGGCGCCCCCCGCGGGCCCCGCCGCAGAACAGTCGTCGCCGCCACCGCGCTCGCCCCGGTCACCGGCGCCCTGCCGTCCGGCGCGCCCCCCGCCGCGGCCGCATCCCGCCGCGCCGGGCAGGCCCTGCTGCGCTCCGCCGCGCTGGAGGTCCGCGTCGACACCGCCTTCCCGCGCGTCGTCTCCTACACCGACCGCGCCACCGGCGCCGTCCTGCACGGCCAGGACACCCCGCTCACCGAGGTCCTGATCGACGGCACCGCCCACACCCCCCGCGTCGCCCACCGTGCCCGCGCCGACCGCGCCACCTACACCCTCGGCTTCGACGGCGGCACCGCGGTCACCGTCGAGATCGCCGTTCGCGGCCGGCAGGTCACCTGGCGGGTCACCGACCTCACCGACACCCCCGCCCTGCGCGTCGGCACCCTGGAGATCCCCGGCCTCGCCCTGCTCGCCGTCCGCAGCGACCAGCCCGCCGCCACCCTGCTCGCGGCCCGCATCGCACTCGACAAGAACGCCGACGGCGACACCCTGGTCCAGGTCACCGCCGACACCCCCGCCGAGGCCGCGCCCACCGGATGCGCCTACGCCGTCGTCGCGACCGCCGAACTGGCCGCCGCCGTCGAGACCAACACCGTCCTGGACAAGCCGTCCGGCGCCACCGCCTGGGAGAACGGCCGGCTGTGGCACCAGGTCCTGCACGGCGACGGCTTCGTCAAGGCACAGCTGGTCCCCGGCCAGTGGACGCACCGGGCCGCCGGGCAGCCGTCCGGTGCCACCGAACCCCTGCCGTACGCGACCGTCATCGTCACCGGCGACCGCAACGGCGACGGCCGCGTCGACTGGCAGGACGCCGCCATCGCACTGCGCGACATCATGGTCGTGCCGCCGGGCGCCGACACCCAGCACCTGCGGGTCGTCCCGCACATCCCCTTCAACTTCGCCAGCCAGGCCACCAACCCGTTCCTCGCCACCCTCGACAACGTCAAGCGGATCGCCCTGGCCACCGACGGGCTGCGGCAGTTCACCCTCCTCAAGGGCTACCAGTCCGAGGGCCACGACTCCGCCCACCCCGACTACGGCGGCAACTACAACGAACGGGCCGGCGGCCTGGCCGACCTCAACACCCTGCTGCGCGCCGGGAAGGCGTGGCACAGCGACTTCGCCGTGCACGTCAACGCCACCGAGTCCTACCCCGTCGCCCACGCCTTCTCCGAGCAGCTCGTCGACAAGGACGACAAGCAGTGGGACTGGCTCGACCAGTCCTACCGCATCGACGCCCGCCGCGATCTGGTCTCCGGCGACATCGCCGCCCGCTTCGCGCAGCTGCGCGAGGAGACCGACCCGGCCCTGACCACCCTGTACCTCGATGTCTTCCGCGAGTCCGGCTGGAACTCCGACCGCCTCCAGCGCCACCTGCGCGACCAGGGCTGGCAGATCGCCACCGAATGGGGCAACGGCCTGGAGCGCTCCGCCCTGTGGTCGCACTGGGCCAACGAGACCGACTACGGCCCCGACACCTCCCGCGGCATCAACTCCCGGCTGATCCGCTTCCTGCACAACCACCACAAGGACGTCTTCGCGGACAAGTGGCCCACGCTGCTGGGCAGCGGCCGGATGGGCAACTTCGAGGGCTGGACCGGCAAGATCGACTGGACCGCGTTCCACACGATCATCTGGACCGACGCACTGCCCGCCAAATACCTCCAGGCGTACCCGATCAGGACCTGGGGCCCGCACGAGATCACCTTCGAGGGCCCGACCAGCACCTCCGTCAGCGACAACCGGCCCGCGACGGCGGACTCCCCGGCGCGCGGCGGCACCCGCACGATCGTCACCGACGGCCGGCTGGTCTACGACGGCGGCACCTACCTGCTGCCCTGGGAGCCCCGCGACGCCACCGACCCCGCCCGGCTCTACCACTACAACCCCCGCGGCGGCACCACCCGCTGGACGCTGCCGCGCGGCTGGTCCGGCGCCCGCCACGTCCACGTCTACCGGCTCACCGACCAGGGCCGCGCCCACGAGACCCGGGTCCCGGTGCACGACGGCACGCTCACCCTCACCGCCCGGCCCGGCGTGGCATACGTCGTCCACCGCCACCGGGCCCCGGACCGGGGCGACCCCCGCTGGGGCGAGGGCACCCCGCTCACCGACCCCGGCTTCCACGCCGGAAACCTGGCCGCCTGGCGCACCACCGGCCCCGCCTCGGTCCGGCGCAGCGCGCTCGGCGACTACGAACTGGTCATCGGCGCGGGCGCCGCCGCCACCGTTGCCCAGCGCCTGCGCCGCCTCGCCCCCGGCCGCTACGCCGCCTCCGTACAGATCGAGGTCGGCGCCACCGCGGGGGAGCGGCGCCGGGCCGCCCTGGAGATCCGCACCGCCGACGGCGTCACCGCCGCCAACTGGACGGACACCTCCACCGCCGGCAACTACGTGGCGGCCGACCGCAAGGCCGGCACCCGCTTCCAGCGCCTGTTCACCCACTTCACCGTCCCCGACGGCGGCGGCCCGGTCACCCTCGCCCTCACCGCGGCGGCCGGCCGGGCCCGGGTCCGCTTCGACAACGTACGCGTCGTCCCCGCCGCGCACACCACCCGCGCGGGCACCCTGGTCCACGAGGACTTCGCGCACGTCCCCCAGGGCTGGGGCGTCTTCGTCAAGGGCGACGCGGGCGGCACCACCGACCCCCGCACCCATCTCGCGCGGCGCCACGCCCGCTTCACCCAGCGGGGCTGGAACGGCAAGGCGATCGACGACGTCGTCGAGGGCGACCAGTCGCTCAAGTCCCGCGGCGAGAACACCGGACTGGTCTACCGCACCGTCCCGCACACCGTCCGCTTCACCCCCGGCCGCCGCTACCGGGTCACCTTCCGCTTCGAGAACGAGCAGGCCGGCCAGTACGCCTGGGTCACCGCCGCCGACGACCCCGCGCCCCGCGAACTGACCCGCAGTCCGCTCCCCGTGGCGACCCAACCTGCCACCCACACCTACGAGTTCACCGCGCCCGACCGGGGCGAGGCATGGGTGGGGCTGCGCAAGGTGGGCGACGACGGGACGGCGGAGTTCGTCCTCGACATGTTCGAGGCGCGCGAGGTGTAGGGGGCCGCGGGGGCGGCCCCGTGCGGCTCCGTCAGCTCCCGTCCGCGCACGGGGACGGCCCCGGCGCCTGCGGATCCCGGACTCTCCGGGACGCGGCTCGGGCAGATCCCACGGCACACAGGTCTCCACCCAGTTCAGGCCCCTCGCCCTCAGCATCGCCGGCCGGTGGCCCTTCTGCGCCTCGCGCACCCGGAAGTGGTGCAGCGCCCCGGACGGCAGCCGCACCGGCCGCCCGTCCAGCTGGAAGTCCCGCTCTCCCACCTCGCACCGCGGCACGCCACCCCGCCCTTGCCTCGCTCCCGTGCGCCGCCGGCCCGGCGCCCCGGCCTCCGGTCACCCCCGCCCTCTGGCGGTGTGACGGTCCATGGACAAAGATCGGATCCGATTGGACGGTTGGACGGTTCGACGCGGCGGCACCGGCCGGCCGCCGGCGACGGGAGGCCGGACGTGTACCACACCTGGATGCGGTACTTCACACCGAATCCGCTCCACCACCGGCTCGGCCTGGTGTGCCTGGGCGTCGGCCTCCAGCACGGCACCCTGCCCCCGGTCGGCCCGCGCACCCTCGACCACCACGTCGCCGTCGTCATCAGCGCCGGCCACGGCTGGTGCACCACCCCCGACGGCCACCGCCACCCGGTCACCGCCCCCGCCCTGCTCTGGCTCACCCCGGGAGTGGCGCACCACTACGGGGCCGACCCCGTCACCGGCTGGGACGAATGCTTCGTCGACTTCACCGGCCCGGCCGCCGAGACCTACACCGAACTCGGCTACATCGAACGCGACCGCCCCCTCGTCCCCCTCACCGACCCCGGCCCGCCGCGCGCCGCCGTGGGACGCATCGCCCGCGCCGCACGCCGCGGCAACCCCCTCCTGGAGGTGGAGACCTCCGCCGCCGTCCACGAACTCCTCGTCGTCCTGCGCCGGGCCCGGGCCGACACGGACGCCCGCGGCGAACCCGTCCTGACCGCGCTGGCCCGTGACGCGTTCCTGCCGCTGTCCGTCGCCGAGCACGCCGCCCGCCACGGCATGACCCCCACCGAACTCCGCACGGCCGTCCGCCGCGGCGCCGGCTGCAGCCCCAAGGACTACCTCCTGGGCATCCGCCTGGGCCGCGCCAAGGAACTCCTCACCAAAACCGAACTCCCGGTGGCCGCCGTGGCCCGCCGGGTCGGCTACGACGACCCGGCCTACTTCAGCCGCCTGTTCACCCGCCGCGTCGGCACCGCCCCCGTCCGCTTCCGCGACCGCCAGGTCCACAGCGTGCCCGGCGGCTGGTCCACCCAGATCCCCGACCCGGACGACCCACCGCTGGTCAGCGGCTGACCGGCAGGCACCGGCCACCCCGCCAAACCGCGTGCAGGCCGCACCGACCGTACGGCAGCATGACCCCATGCCCGCACTCCAGCGCGACGAGGCGCAGACCCGAGCCCGACTCATCGACGTCCACCGCTACGACATCGCACTCGACCTCACCCGAGGCGCGGACCGGTTCGGGTCCCGTACGGTCATCCAGTTCACCGCACGCACCGCCGGCGACACCTTCGTCGAGATCAAGCCCGACACCCTGCACTCCGCCACCCTCGACGGCCACCCCCTGGACCCCACCGCCCTGGACGACAACCGTCTCCCGCTCACCGGCCTGGCCCCCGGCGCCCACGAACTGCGCCTGGAATCCACCATGCGCTACTCCCGCACCGGCGAGGGCATGCACCGCTTCACCGACCCCGCCGACGGCGAGAGCTACGTCTACACCCAGCTCTTCCTCGACGACACGCAGCGCGTCTTCGGCGCCTTCGACCAGCCCGACCTCAAGGCCGTCTTCGCCCTCACCGTCACCGCCCCCACCGACTGGACCGTCCTCGGCAACGGCCTCGCCACCCAGGGCGACCCCGGCCACTGGACCCTCGCCCCCACCCCCCTCCTCAGCACCTACCTCGTCGCCGTCGCCGCCGGCCCCTGGCACTCCCTGCGCACCGAACACGCCGGACTGCCCTTCGGCCTCCACTGCCGCCGCTCGCTCGCCCCCCACCTCGACGCCGACGCCGAGGAACTCTTCGACCTCACCCGCCGCTGCTTCGACCGCTACCACGAGATCTTCGAGGAGCCCTACCCCTTCGACTCCTACGACCAGGCGTTCGTCCCCGAATTCAACGCCGGCGCCATGGAGAACCCCGGACTGGTCACCTTCCGCGACGAGTTCGTCTACCGCTCGGCGGTCACCGACACCGAACGCCAGACCCGCGGCGTGGTCATCTCCCACGAAATGGCCCACATGTGGTTCGGCGACCTGGTCACCCTCCAGTGGTGGGACGACATCTGGCTCAACGAGTCCTTCGCCGAATACATGGGCTACCAGGTCCTGTCGGAGGCCACCCGCTACACCGACACCTGGACCGACTTCGCCGTCTCCCGCAAGGACTGGGGCTACGACGCCGACCAGCGGCCCTCCACCCACCCCGTCGCCCCCGCCCCCGAAGACGTCCCCGACACCGCCTCCGCCCTCCTCAACTTCGACGGCATCTCCTACGCCAAGGGCGCCTCCGCCCTGCGCCAGCTCGTCGCCTGGATGGGCGAGAAGGACTTCCTCGCCGGCATCAACGACCACTTCGCCCGCCACCGCTTCGGCAACGCCACCCTCGCCGACTTCATCGACTCCCTCGGCCGCGCCACCGACCGCGACGTCCACGCCTGGGCCCGGCACTGGCTGCGCACCACCGGAGTCGACACCCTCACCCCCGAACTCGGCACCACGGCGGACTCCTGGCACGTCGACGTCCACCACAGCGGCAGCCGCCCGCACCGCATCGCCGTCGGCGCCTGGGACCAGGACCTCACCGACCCCGGCCACCTCGTCCTGCGCGACCGCTTCGCGCTCGACATCCCCGCGGGAGAGGGCCGCACCCGCCGCGCCTTCCCCAAGCCCGCCCCCGACCTGCTCGTCCTCAACGACGGCGACCTCACCTACGCCAAGGTCCGCTTCGACGCCGCCTCCTGGCAGACCGTGGCCCGCTCCCTGTCCGGCCTGCCCGACCCGCTCACCCGCGCCGTCGTCTGGAACGCCGCCCGCGACATGGTCCGCGACGGCGTCCTCGCCCCCACCGACTACCTCGACGCCGCCCGCACCCACCTCCCGCACGAGACCGACCTCGCGCTCATCCAGGGCGTCCTGGCCTTCGCCCGCACCCAGATCGCCGACCACTACCTCCCCGCCGCCCGGCGTCACACCGCCCTGACCACCCTCACCGCCCTCAGCCGCGACATCCTGCGCCGCACCGAAGGCCCCGCACACGGCGCCGAGGCGGGCCTGCGGCTCACCGCCGTCCGCACCTTCATCGACAGCGCCACCACCCCCGAAGGCATCCAGGACTGGCTCGACGACGGCAGCGTCCCGGGCGGCCCCCACCTAGACCCCGAACTGCGCTGGCGCATCCTCGCCCGGCTCGCCACCCTCGGCGCCGCCCCCACCGGCGCACTCCACGCCGCCATCGACGCCGAACTCACCCGCGACCCCGGCGCCACCGGCCGCGAAGGTGCCGCCCGCTGCCGCGCCGCCCTCCCCGACCCGGCCGCCAAACAGGCCGCCTGGGACGCCCTGTTCACCACCGACGAGGCGGGCGGGAAACCCGTCCTGTCCACCTACCTCTTCGTCGCCACCGCCAACGGCTTCTGGGCCCCCGAACAGCACGAGCTGCTGCGCCCCTACGTGGCCCGCTACTTCGCCGAGGTCCCCGCCCTCGCCGCCGCGCGCGGTCCCGCCCTCGCCGCCGCCGCCGGCCGCCGGGCCTTCCCCACCACCTTCGTCGAGGACGAGACCCTGCGCCTGGGCGAGGCCTGCCTCGCCGACGGCGACCCGACCTCCGCCCTGCGCCGCAAGCTCGTCGACCAGCTCGACGACCTGCGGCGGGCGCTGCGGATACGCGCGGCAGCCGACGGCAGGTAACCACCGCCCGGCGCCCACGGGTGCCGCCGGACCGGCAGCCGGCGGCACCCGCACCCCCGCGCGGTAAACATCCGTACCACTTACGGGTGGTATGACCGCAACCAGTGGATACGTGCTCCACAGGGAAAGTAATTTGGGGCCGCCTTCGGGGCTCGTCCGCATGGGAGCGCCCCAACTCTCCTGACAGAAGAGCACATCGATGTCTGTGCCCCCTGCCGGCACCGCCCTCGCAGGCGGCACCCACGGCCCCCGCGCACTGCGCCCCCTCCTCGACACCGTCCTCGACGCCCTCACCACCGGCGCCGAGGACCGCGCCGGCCCCCTCCCGCCCGGCGGCCCCGACGCCGTCACCCGCGCCGTACGCGACGCCTGCCACCCGATCCTCCCCGCGCACGGCACCGGCCCGCACGCCGCCCTGCGCACCCTCGTCCACACCCTGGCCGCCGGCGCCGCCGACCCCGCCGACCCCCACTGCGCCGCCCACCTCCACTGCCCGCCCCTCGCCCTCGCCACCGCCGCCGACCTCGCCGCCGCGGCCCTCAACCCCTCGATGGACTCCTGGGACCAGGCCCCCGCCGCCTCCGCCCTCGAAGCCCTCACCAGCCGCGCCCTCGCCGCACTCGTCTACCCCCGGGCCACCGCCCCCGACGCCCTGGTCACCACCGGCGGCACCGAGTCCAACCAACTCGCCCTGCTCCTCGCCCGCGAGGCCGCCACCGCCGACCACCCCACCGCCGGCCCCCTCCAGATCGTCTGCGGCGCCAACGCCCACCACAGCATCCACCGCTCCGCCTGGCTCCTCGGCCTCCCCGAACCCCTCACCCTCCCCACCCCCGACGGCGTCCTGACCCCCGACACCGTCCACACCTGCCTGGCCAACCTCGCCGGACACACCGGCCCCCTCCTCCTCACCGCCACCGCAGGCACCACCGACACCGGCGCCATCGACCCCCTCCCCGCCCTCGCCGACCTCGCCGCACACCACCGCGCCCGCTTCCACATCGACGCCGCCTACGGCGGAGCCCTCCTCTTCAGCGACACCCACGCCGCCGCCCTGGGCGGCCTCGACCGCGCCCACACCGTCAGCCTCGACCTGCACAAACTCGGCTGGCAACCGGTCGCCGCCGGCCTCCTCGCCGTCCCCGGCCCCCACACCCTGACCCCCCTCACCCACCAGGCCGACTACCTCAACGCCGACGACGACACCGAAGCCGGCCTCCCCGACCTCCTCAGCCGCTCCCTGCGCACCACCCGCCGCCCCGACATCCTCAAAATCGCCGTCACCCTCAAGGCCCTCGGCCGCCAGGGCCTCGGCGGCCTCATCGACCGCACCCTCGCCGCCGCCCACACCCTCGCCGACCTCATCGAGGCCCACCCCCGCTACGAACTCCACTCCCGTCCCACCCTCAGCACCGTCCTCTTCCGCCCCACCGGCATCACCGACACCGCCCTCGCCACCATCCGGCGCACGCTGCTCATCGACGGCCGCGCCGTCCTCGGCCGCGCCACCACCCCCACCGGGCTCTGGCTCAAAGCCACCCTCCTCAACCCCCACACCCAACCCGGAGACCTCACCACCCTGCTCACCCTCGTGGAAGGCCAGACCCCCCGATGACGCACACCCCGCACGACACCCCCCACACCCCTGACACCGCAAGCACCACCGCCCCCGACGAACCCCTCGACCTCATCGGCATCGGCATCGGCCCCTTCAACCTCTCCCTCGCCGCCCTCGCCCACCCCCTCACCCACCTCCGCACCGCCTTCTACGACCAGCGCCCCGCCTTCCACTGGCACCCCGGCCTCCTCATCGACGGCACCACCCTCCAAGTCCCCTTCCTCGCCGACCTCGTCACCCTCGCCGACCCCGCCAGCCCCTGGAGCTTCCTCAACTACCTCAAGACCCGCGAACGCCTCTTCCCCTTCTACTTCGCCGAACGCTTCCACCTCCACCGCGCCGAATACGACGCCTACTGCCGCTGGGTCAGCGAAAACCTCCCCGCCCTCCACTTCGGCCACCAGATCGACGCCGTCCGCTGGAACCCCGAACGCGACGCCTTCGAAGTCGACTTCACCCAACTCGACGCCGACGGCGAAGCCGAAGCCCTCGGCCGCACCTACGCCCGCAACCTCGTCCTCGGCATCGGCACCGCCCCCCACATCCCCGTCCCCCTGCGCCCCCTCGCCGAGGCCAACGCCGTCCCCGTCATCCACTCCGCCGACTACCTCACCCACCGCGACCGCCTGCTCGCCGCCGACCGCCTCACCGTCATCGGCGCCGGCCAGTCCGGCGCGGAGATCTTCCTCGACCAGCTCCGCGCCCGTCCCGCCGGCCGCGAAGGCCTCCACTGGCTCGCCCGCACCCCCGCCTTCGCCCCCATGGAATACAGCAAGATCGGCCTCGAACACTTCACCCCCGACTACACCCGCTACTTCCACGCCCTCCCCGAACGCGTCCGTGACGCCCTCCTCCCCGGTCAGTGGCAACTCCACAAGGCCATCGACCACGACACCCTCGCCGCCATCCACGACGAGCTCTACCGCCGCACCCTCGACGGCGGCTGGCCCGACGCCACCCTCACCCCCGGCGTCTGCGTCCGCACCGCGGGACGCGTCGGCACCACCCGAGTCGAACTCCACCTCGACCACACCCAGCAAGGCACCCGCTCCCGCCTCACCACCGACGCCGTCGTCCTCGCCACCGGCTACCGCGAACGCCGCATCGACACCCTCCTCGCGGCCCTCGACCCCTATGTACGCCGCGACTCCTCCGAGCGCCCCCGCATCGACACCGACCACCGCCTGATCCTCGACCCCTCGGTCACCGGCGCGGTCTACGTCCAGAACGCCGAGACCCACACCCACGGCGTCGGCACCCCCGACCTGGGCCTCGCCGCCTGGCGCAGCGCCACCATCCTCAACTCCCTCACCGACAGCACCCCCTACCCCCTCCCCACCCGCACCGCCTTCACCACCTTCGGCCTTCCACAGACCCCCGCCGGACGCACCGGCACCGTCCCCCGCCAGGGCGGCTCCACCCTCGTCCCCCGCGGCTGACCCGACGGCGGCGATGCCCCGGCACCGCCGCCGCCCCGGACCCACCACACCGCGCCCGCCCCACCGCCTCCGCCACCCCGCACCCCCGGCCGCGCCCCGCCGCCCGCCCGGATGTGCCACCCTTCACCCCCACACCCGCCCCACCACCGCGGAGGCACCCATGACCGACACCGCCCTCCCGTACGGCACCCCCGACACCCCGCGCCTCGCCGTCCGCGGCGAAGCCCGCCTCGAGGTCGACCCCGAAATCGCCCGCATCGCCGTCACCGTCACCGCCCGCGGCACCGACCGCACCACCGCCCTCACCGACCTCACCCGCCGCAACGAACAAGCCCTCACCCTCCTCAAGACCTACGGCGACGCCCTCGAAAAGCTCGAAACCGGCGCCTTCAGCCTCACCCCGCAACTCACCGACAAGGGCCGCCACGAACGCATCCGCGCCTACCACGGACGCGTCACCCACACCGCCACCCTCAACGACTTCACCGCCCTCGGCGAACTCACCACCCGCCTCGCCGACCTCGACCTCACCCGCGTCGACGGCCCCTGGTGGGCGCTGCGCCCCGACTCACCCGCCCACCGCGCCGCCCGCACCCAGGCCGTCCACGAAGCCGTCCAGCGCGCCCGCGAATACGCCGAAGCCGTCGGCGCCCGGCTCGACGCCCTCCTCGAAATCGCCGACCTCGGCGCCGACACCGCCGCCCCCACCGCCGGCCCCGCCCTGCGCTCGGCCCCCGGCTACGGCGCCCCCGCCCAGGAGGCCGCCCCCGCCCTCGACCTCGAACCCCAGCGGCAGACCGTCCACGCCAGCGTCAATGCACGCTTGACGATGACCCGCCCCACGCTCTGAGGCCACCCCGCGCGAGGGCGGAATTCCGCTCATCGGAGCGGGTGCGCGCGCATTCCAAGACGTGTCAACAGCCCTTCATTAAGCCCTCGTTGAGCAGACACCTCGCCACCGTTCCCTACCGCCCGGTAAGTCATAGAGTCGGCACATGCGCCGAGCAAAAATCGTCTGCACACTGGGCCCCGCCACCGACTCGTACGAGCAGATCAAAGCCCTCGTCGACGCCGGAATGGACATCGCCCGCTGCAACCTCAGCCACGGCACCCACGCCGACCACGAGACACGCGTCGACCGGGTCCGCAAGGCCGCCGAGGAGGCCAACCGCAGCGTCGGCATCCTCGCCGACCTTCAAGGCCCGAAGATCCGACTCGGCCGATTCCGCGAGGGCCCCGTACTTCTCGAACGCGGCGACGAGTTCACGATCACCGTCGAACCCGCCGTGGAGGGCGACCGCCAGATCTGCGGCACCACCCACCAGGGCCTCCCCGACGACGTCACCACCGGCGAACGCATCCTCGTCGACGACGGCAAGGTCACCCTCGAAGTCACCGCCGTCGACGGGCCCCGCGTCCACACCGCGGTCATCGAGGGCGGCATGGTCTCCGACCACAAGGGCCTCAACCTCCCCGGCGTCGCCGTCTCCGTCCCCGCCCTCTCCGAAAAGGACCAGGACGACCTCCGCTGGGCCCTGCGCTACGGCGCCGACCTCATCGCCCTCTCCTTCGTCCGCAGCGGCCGCGACATCGAAGACGTCCACCGCATCATGCGCGAGGAGAACCGCGCCCTCCCGGTCATCGCCAAGATCGAAAAGCCCCAGGCCGTCGACCACATCGACGAGATCGTCGCCGCCTTCGACGGCATCATGGTCGCCCGCGGCGACCTCGGCGTCGAAATGCCCCTTGAAACCGTGCCCATCGTCCAAAAGCGCGCCATCAAACTCGCCAAACGCAACGCCAAACCCGTCATCGTCGCCACCCAGATGCTCGACTCGATGATCGACAACTCCCGCCCCACCCGCGCCGAGGCCTCCGACGTCGCCAACGCCGTCATCGACGGCACCGACGCCGTCATGCTCTCCGGCGAGACCAGCGTCGGCAGCTACCCCACCGAAACCGTCCGGACCATGAGCCGCATCGTCGAAGCCGCCGAGGAGGACGTCCTCGCCAAGGGCCTCCCGCCGCTCACCGAAACCGGCAAGCCCCGCACCCAGGGCGGCGCCGTCGCCCGTGCCGCCGCCGAGATGGGCGACTTCCTCGGCGCCAAGTTCCTCGTCGCGTTCACCCAGTCCGGCGACACCGTCCGCCGCCTCTCCCGCTACCGCTCACCCATCCCCCTGCTGGCCTTCACCCCCGACCCGGCCACCCGGGCCCAGCTCAACGTCAGCTGGGGAGTGGAGACCTTCCTCGGTCCGACCGTCAACTCCACGGACGAGATGGTCGCCCAGGTCGACGAGCACCTCCTCGCCCTCGGCCGCTGCCGCAAGGGCGACGTCGTCATCATCACCGCCGGCTCCCCGCCCGGCGTCCCCGGCTCCACCAACCTCGTCCGCGTCCACCACATCGGTGAGGACGACTCCCCGAAGTAGCCCCACCGCCCCACCCCGAACCCGCTGGGCCGAGGTCCTGACCGCCGTCCCCGTCGGTACTTCGGCCCGATGTGCCGCTCCATGAGCACGACGGAGGCCTTGCGGGCCAGGGGGATAGGTGAACGGGTCGTCGCCACGGGCGACCTGGTTCCCGCGCGGAGCCGGGCAATTGCCTGACGGGGTCATTACCGTGCGCCGTACGCCTGCGCCATGAAAGATCACGGCATTACCGTGCGTATGCGCCGGCGCGGCGGGGAGTAAAAGCGGAGCGCATGCACGAGAACGTGAAACTCCGCTGGAAAGAGAAAGTGCCGGGTATGGGATTCGAACCCACATGCCCTTTCGGACAGAGGCTTTTGAGGCCTCCGCGTCAACCAGTTGCGCCAACCCGGCTGGGATGCTCGGCAGAAGTGTACCGGGTGAACAGACAGCAGTGCAGCTAGGTAGGCTGCAAGGGCACCACCTGCCTGAATGAGGAGTCCCGTGAGCGCCGCCGAGCCCGAGCAGCCCACCGCCGATGACGATCAGTCGCACGTCCCTCCGCTGACCACGCGCGTCGTGATCGCCGAGGACGAGGCCCTCATCCGTCTCGATCTCAAAGAGATGCTGGAGGAGGAGGGCTACACCGTCGTGGGCGAGGCCGGGGACGGTCAGACGGCCGTCGAGCTGGCCCGGGAGCACCGCCCGGATCTGGTGATCCTGGACGTGAAGATGCCGGTGCTGGACGGCATCTCGGCGGCCGAGGTGATCGCCGAGGAGAGCATCGCGCCGGTGCTGATGCTGACCGCGTTCTCCCAGCGTGAGCTGGTCGAGCGGGCGCGGGACGCGGGGGCGATGGCGTATCTGGTGAAGCCGTTCTCGAAGACGGACGTGGTTCCGGCGATCGAGATGGCGGTGAGCCGGTTCACCGAGCTGAAGACGCTGGAGCAGGAGGTCGAGGACCTCACGCAGCGGCTGGAGACGCGCAAGCTGGTGGACCGGGCCAAGAGCGTGCTGCAGACGCAGTACGGGCTGACGGAGCCGGCGGCGTTCCGGTGGATCCAGAAGACGTCGATGGACCGCAGGCTGTCCATGCAGCAGGTGGCGGAGGCGGTCATCGAGGACGCCGAGGAGAAGAAGCAGCAGAAGAAGGATCAGTAGCCGCGCGGAGTGTGGGAGCGGCCCCGTACCGGATGTCCGGTGCGGGGCCGCTCGTATGCCGGGGTGGTGGGCGTTCAGTCCTCGCCGAGGTAGGCCTTGCGGACGGATTCGTCGTGGAGGAGCGAGGGTCCGCTGCCGGAGAGGACGATGCGGCCGATTTCCATGACGTGTCCCTGGTCGGCGAGGGAGAGCGCGGCCTGGGCGTTCTGTTCCACGAGCAGGATGGTGGTGCCTTGTGAGCGGAGTTCGCGGATGGTTTCCATGATCTTCTGCATCATGATCGGGGAGAGGCCCATGGAGGGTTCGTCGAGCATGAGGAGTTTGGGGCGGGACATGAGCGCGCGGCCCATGGCGAGCATTTGCTGTTCGCCGCCGGAGAGGGTGCCGGAGGCTTGCTTGCTGCGTTCGCCGAGGATGGGGAAGAGGTCGTAGACGCGTTGGATGTCGGCGTCGATGCCGGCGGTGTCCTTGCGGAGGAAGGCGCCGAGCTGGAGGTTCTCGGCGATGGTGAGGCGGGGGAAGAGGCGGCGGCCCTCGGGGGAGTGGGCGAGGCCGCGTTCGACGATTTTGTGGGCGGGGACGCCGCCCAGGGGTTCGCCGTCGAAGGTGATCTTTCCGGCCAGGGGCTTGAGGAGGCCGGAGAGGGTGCGCAGGGTGGTGGTTTTGCCGGCGCCGTTGGTGCCGATGAGGGTGACGGCCTCGCCCGCCTCGACGGTGAAGGAGATGCCTTTGACGGCTTCGATCTTGCCGTAGGCGACCCGGAGGTCCTCGACTTCGAGCAGTGCGGTCATGGGGTGTCTCCGGTGTGTCCCTGGGCCGGCCGGTCCGCCGGGGCCGTGGCGTCGGGGCCCGCGGCGTCCGGGGTGTCCGTGGCTTCCGTGGTGTCCGCGGCGCCGGTGGTGTTCCCGGTGGGGGTGGGGGCGTCGGCGTCGGCGGGCGGGGTGTCGTCGTCGAGAGGGGTGCCGAGGTAGGCGGCGATGACGCGCTCGTCGGCCTGGACGACGTCGGCGGTGCCCTCGATGAGTTTCTGGCCCTGGACGAGGACGGCGACGCGGTCGCAGAGGTTGAAGATGAAGCGCATGTCGTGCTCGATGACGAGGACGGCGGTGCCCTGGGCCCGGATGGCGAGGACGAGGTCCTGGGTGGCGCGGGTTTCCTGGGGGTTCATGCCGGCGGTGGGCTCGTCCAGGAGCAGCAGCCCGGGTTCGCTGGCGAGGGCGCGGGCGATTTCGAGCTTGCGTTGTTCGCCGTAGGGGAGGTTGCGGGCGAGGTGGTCGCGTTTGTGCGCGAGGCCGGTGAACTCCAGGAGTTCCATGGCGCGTTCCTCGCTGGTGCGTTCCGCCCTTTTGAAGCCGGGGCCGCGGAGCAGGGCTGACCAGAGGCCTTCTTTGGTGCGGGTGTGGCGTCCGACGAGGACGTTCTCCAGGACGGTCATGTTGGCGAAGAGGCGGATGTTCTGGAAGGTGCGGGCGACGCCGGCCTGGGTGACGAGGTGGGGTTTGCGGGAGAGCCGGGTGCCCCGGTAGCTGACGGTGCCTTCGGTGGGCACGTAGAGGCCGGTGAGGCAGTTGAAGAAGGTGGTTTTGCCGGCTCCGTTGGGTCCTATGAGGCCGACGATTTCGCCGCTGCCGACGGTGAGGTCGACGCCGCGTACGGCGGTGAGTCCGCCGAAGCGCATGGTGACGCCCTCGGCGCGCAGGATCGTGGCGCGGTCGGTGGTGGCGGCGCTGGGTGATGTGGTCATGGTCCTCACGCCTTTGCCTGGGTGGCGCCGAGGGTGGCGTCGGTGTCGGGGAGGCGCTGGTCGGGCACGTCGAGCTGGCCGGTTTCGTGGAACTCCAGCTGTTTGCGGCGGTCGGGGATGAGTCCTTCGGGCCGGAAGCGCATGAGGAGGACCAGGGCGATGCCGAACAGCAGGAGCTGGTAGTCCTGGAGGAAGTCGAGTTTGGCGGGGATGAGGAAGAGGAGCGCGGCGCCGACGAGGGGGCCGCTGAGGGTGCCCATGCCGCCGAGGATGACGGCGGCGAGGAGGAAGGCGGAGTTGGGGGGCTGGGGGCCGGCGAACTGGAATTGTTCCGGGGTGGCGGTGGTGACGACGTGGGCGTGGACGGTGCCGGCGAGTCCGGCCAGTGCGGCGCCGAGGGCGAAGGCGAGCAGTCGCAGGCGGAAGCTGTTGATGCCCATCGCGATGGCGGCGGTCTCGTCCTCGCGGATGGCGATCCAGGCGCGGCCGATGCGGGAGGCGGCGGCGCGTCGGAAGACGAGGACGACGAAGGCGGTCACCAGGATCATCAGCAGGTAGTAGTTGCCGTAGGTGGCGAGGGGGATGCCGAGGACGGTGTGGGATTCGCCGAAGTTGAACCCGAAGATTTCGAGGTTGGGGATGTTGGGGATGCCCATGGCGCCGTTGGTGATGTCGGGGCCGGTGGTGCCGTTGAGGTTGAGCATGGCGATGCGGAAGATCTCACCGAAGCCGAGGGTGACGATGGCGAGGTAGTCGCCGCGCAGGCGGAGGGTGGGGGCGCCGATGAGGACGCCGAAGGCGAGGGAGGCGGCGGCCCCGGTCAGGAGGGCGGCCCAGAAGGGGAAGTGCAGGCCGAAGGCGGATTCGGCGGAGCCGGAGACCAGGGCCGCGGCGTAGGCGCCGACGCCGAGGAAGGCGACGTAGCCGAGGTCGAGGAGGCCGGCGAGGCCGACGACGACGTTGAGGCCCAGGGCGACGGTGGCGAAGATCAGGATGTTGGCCCCGATGATCGTGTACTGGTCGGTGTCCTGGGTGAAGGGGAAACAGGCGGCGGCGGCGAAGGCCGCGCCGAGGGCGACGCCGCGGTGGGCGCGGGTCAGTGCGGTCAGGCGCGCGGTGAGTCCGGCCCGGTGGAGGGCGGGGACGGCGAGCACCATGAAGAGCAGGTAGCCGACGAAGGGGGCGCCGTCGTCGGTGTCGATGCCGTAGGTGAAGGCGAGCAGGCCGGCGGCGAAGGCGGCGGCGATGATCAGGATCTCGGCCCAGGAGGGGAGTTCGCGGGTGCGCCGCCGCAGGGGGGTGGCGCCGAGGACCGCGGTGAAGCGCTGCCAGGGGCCGGCCGGTGGGGTGTCGCCGGGGGTGTCCGGCGGGAGGGCGAGAGCGGCGAGGAGGGTGATCAGGGAGGCGAGGCCGGCGAGGAGGCCGCCGGGTTCGAGGTTGATCAGTCCGCCGAGCTGGACGGCGATGGCGATCAGGGTGAACCACGTGGCGGCGAAGGTGGCCAGGGCGGCGAGGAGGGTGGGGGCGTTGCGTCCCGCGGGGGTGAGCCAGCCCAGTCCGCGGACGCCGAGTGCGGAGGTGGCGAGGAGGAGGGTGAGGAGGCCGCCGAAGAGGGTGATGAGCTGGAGGCCGGCGGGGGAGAGGCTGTAGGTGAGGTCGCCGGGGAAGTCGCTGCTCCAGGTCCAGGCGAGGCCGGTGGACAGGGCGGTGACGAGGGCGCCGGCGGCGGTGGTGAGGCGGGCGGTGCGTTCGGGGAGGGGGAGCAGGCCGCGTGCGGGGGTCGTGGTGAGGTCTGTGGTCATCGCAATCACGCCCGATCCGCGACACGTTCGCCCAGGAGGCCCTGTGGTCTCAGTAGGAGCACAAGGATGAGGAGGACGAAGGCCCAGACGTCCTTCCAGGCTCCGCCGCCGAATTGCTCCATGCCCGGTATCTCTTCGATGTAGGCGGTGGCGAGGGCTTCGGCGATGCCGAGGACGACGCCGCCGAGCATGGCGCCGTAGATGTTGCCGATGCCGCCGAGGACGGCGGCGGTGAAGGCCTTGAGGCCCATGATGAAGCCCATGCGGAACTGGACCTCGCCGGTGCGCAGTCCGTAGGCGACGGCGGCGACGCCGGCGAAGGCGGCGCCGATGGCGAAGGCGAGGACGATGATGCGGTCGGTGTTGATGCCCATGAGCTTGGCGGTGTCGGGGTCCTGCGCGGTGGCCTGCATGGCGCGGCCGCTGCGGGTCTTGGCGACGAAGAAGCCGAGGGCGATCATGCAGGCGGGTGCGGCGATCAGGACGAAGAGGTCGCCGCGCTGGACGGTGGCGCCGAGGATGTCGAAGGCGTGGCCCTTGAACTGGGGGAAGACGCGGGCCTGTTTGCCGTCGGGGTACCACTTCCAGATGGCCTGCTGGAGCGCGATGGACAGGCCGATGGCGGTGATGAGGGGGGCGAGGCGGGGGGCGCCGCGCAGCGGGCGGTAGGCGAAACGTTCCGCTGCGATGCCGACGAGGACGGATACGGCGATGCCGCCGAGGAGCATGACCGGCAGCGCGAGGGCGAGCGAGGTGCCGGCGGGAAGCGCGAGGAAGACGCTGAGCGCTCCGAAGCCGCCGACCATGAAGATCTCGCCGTGGGCGAAGTTGATGAGCTGGACGATTCCGTAGACCATCGTGTAGCCGATCGCGATGAGACCGTACATCGCGCCGAGGATGAGTCCGTTGGCCAGCTGTTGCGGCAGTTCACTCACCGCAGGGCCTCCGTTGCGTGGGAGTTACGGGGTTCCGGGCTGCCCCGGTGTGCCGCGGGCCGCGCCAGGGGGCGTGGTGCGTCCTGGCGCGGCCCGGGTGTGTCGGTGGTGCGGTGCGCGGTCGGTCAGCTCTTGTCGAACTTCTTGAATTCGGCGCTGAAGCGGGAGGCCCAGGCTCCCTTGTCGACCTGGTAAGCGGTGATCATGGTGTTGGTGGTGTCGCCGAACTTGTCGAAGGCGATGTGCCCGGTGACGCCGTCGAAGGTGACCTTGTTCATGGCGTCGACGACCTTCTTGCGGGCGTCGTCGGGGAGCTTGCCGCTGTTGGCGTCGACGACGGCCTTGACGGCCTGGATGACGGCCCAGGTGGAGTCGTAGGCGGAGCCGCCGTAGGCCTCGTAGGCCTCCTTGAAGCCGGCTGCCTTGTAGTCGGCGATGAACTTCTTGGCGGAGGGGAGGTCTTCGACGGGCTTGCCGACGGAGGAGGCGTAGTCGCCCTGCGCCTTCTTGTTGAGCTTGATGTAGTCGCCGCTGTACATGCCGTCGCCGCCCATGAGCGGGACGGTGACGCCGCCGTCCTTGAGCTGCTGGCTGAGCGGGCCGGAGGCGGGGTACTCGCCGCCGTAGAAGACCAGGTCGGGCTTGGCGGACTTGACCTTGGAGACGACGGCCTTGAAGTCACGGTCGTCGGGGCTGACGTGCTCGGTGCCGGCGATCTTGCCGCCGAGCTTGCTGAACTGGTCCTTGAAGGAGGACGCGAGGCCGACGCCGTAGGTCTTCTGGTCGTCGATGACGTAGACCTTCTTGGCCTTCACCTTCTCCCAGGCGTACTGGCCGTCGAAGGCGCCCTGGACCTCGTCGGTGGTGGCGGTGCGGAAGTAGGTCGGGAACTGGCGGACCCGCTTGTTCTTGCGCCAGTCCGGGCCCTGGGTGAGGTCCGGGGTGGTGTTCGCCGGGGATATCAGGGTGAGGTTGTTCTGCTTGGAGACCTGCTGCATGGACTGGGCGACGCCGGAGTTGAGCGGGCCGACGATGCCGAGGACGTCCTTGTCGCCGGCGAGCTTGGTGGTGTTCTGCTGGCCGACGTTGGGCAGGGCCTTGTCGTCGAGGGCTTCGAGCTTGAAGGTGACGCCCTTGACCTCGCCGGCCTTGTTGGCGTTGTCGATGGCGAGCTGGGCGGAGTTGCGGATGCCCAGGCCGAGTGCGGAGAGCTCGCCGGTGGTGGGGGCGTCGAGGCCGATGACGACGGTGGATTTTCCGTCGCCGCTCTTGTTCTCGCCGCGCGAGCCGCACGCGGAAAGGGTGAGGGCACCGGCGGTGACCGCGGTGGTGAGGATGAGCAAGGAACGGTGACGCACGATCAGTCCTTTCCCTGGCGGCCACAGCTGTCGCATGGCCGGATCGCGGCGCCGGGCTGTGCGGGGTGAGGCCGGGGTCCGTGCTCGCAGCGCGCCCGGCGGCGCGGTGACTGGCCGTGACTCTAGAGCGGTGTTCGCCACACCGGCAGAGGCGCTGTGCAGGATGTGACGCTCTTGTTATGACCTTCGATGAGCGTTTTGCCGTTATGGTCCTTACACCGCAGGGCGAACGCGCCGGGAGGGGTGAAGGTGCACCTCCACGGGGGGATGGGGCGCGTGGTGACGGTTCGGCGTCCGCTATCCGGACGTGAGGGGCGCGGGGGTGCCGGGACCCTTGAAGGGCACGGGAATCGCGCACGGCACGGCTCCGCACGCTTGTTACTCAGGGTTACGGAAAGCGGTGCGGCCCCGCTCCAGGGGCTGGATGCGGGGCCGCGGCGGCGGGCGGCGGTGCGCCGGCCGGGGTGGGTCAGCTGCGGTAGGCGTCGCTGTCGGTCTCGCGCAGCATGCAGGTCAGGCGGGCGGTGCAGACCCGCTTGTCGTGCTCGTCGGTGATGACGATGTCGTAGGTGGTGGTGGAGCGGCCGCGGTGTACGGGGGTGGCGACGCCGGTGACCAGTCCGGAGCGGGCGCCGCGGTGGTGGGTGCAGTTCAGGTCGACGCCCACCGCGATCTTGGTGGGGCCACCGTGCAGCATGGCGCCGACGGAACCGAGGGTTTCGGCCAGGACGGCGGAGGCGCCGCCGTGCAGCAGCCCGTAGGGCTGGGTGTTGCCCTCGACGGGCATGGTGCCCACGATGCGCTCCGGGGCGGCCTCGACGACCCGCACGCTCATCCGCTCGCCGAGGTGTCCGGCGGAGAACAGCGCCGGCAGGTCGAGGCCGAGGCCGGCCCACTGGTCGAGGATCTCCTGCGGAAACTTGGTCGTGCTCTGCTCACCCATGCCCGTGGCTCCGTTCGCTCGCCCGTGATCGTCGTCGATCCGTGCCTGTTCCTATCAGTCCGCTGAGCAAGCGCTCAGCGCGGGGTGGGGATCCCGCTGGCCGCGGCGCCGCGCTCAGTCCCGGCGGGCGGGCTCCAGGCGGATCACCACGGACTTGGCGGCCGGGGTGTTGCTGGTGTCGGCGGTGTGGTCGAGCGGGATCAGGACGTTGGTCTCGGGGTAGTAGGCGGCCGCACACCCGCGGGCCGTGGGGTAGTGCACGACGCGGAAGCCGTCCGCCCGCCGCTCGCTGCCGTCGGTCCACTCGCTGATCAGGTCGGCGTACGCGCCGTCGGCCAGGCCCCGTTCGCGGGCGTCGTCGGGGTGGACGAGCACGACGCGGCGGCCGTTCTTGATGCCGCGGTAGCGGTCGTCGAGGCCGTAGACGGTGGTGTTGTACTGGTCGTGGGAGCGCAGCGTCTGCAGCAGCAGCCGGCCTTCGGGGGCGATGGGGTATTCCACGGGTGCGGCGGTGAAGTTGGCCTTGCCGGTGGCGGTGGGGAAGCTGCGGCTGTCCCGGGGGGCGTGCGGCAGGGCGAAGCCTCCGGGGCGGGCGACCCGGGCGTTGAAGTCCTCGAAGCCGGGGACGACGCGGGCGATCCGGTCGCGGATCGTGGCGTAGTCCTGCTCGAACTCCTCCCAGGGGGTGGCGCTGTCCGCGCCCAGGACGCGGCGGGCCAGCCGGGCCACGATCGCGGGCTCTGACAGCAGCTGGGATCCGGCGGGCTCCAGCCGGCCGCGGGAGGCGTGCACCATGCCCATGGAGTCCTCGACGGTCACGAACTGCGGGCCGCCGCCCTGCACATCGCGGTCCGAGCGGCCCAGGGTCGGCAGGATCAGGGCGCGGGCGCCGGTGATCACGTGCGAGCGGTTGAGCTTGGTGGAGACGTGGACGGTCAGCCGGGCGCGGCGCATGGCGGCCTCGGTGACGTCGGTGTCGGGGGTGGCGGACACGAAGTTGCCGCCCATCGCGAAGAAGACCTTGGCCTGTCCGTCGCGCAGCGCGCGGATGGCGCGGACCACGTCGAGGCCGTGCTCCTGGGGCGGCGCGAAGCCGAACTCCTTCTCCAGGGCGTCGAGGAAGGCGGGCGCGGGCCGTTCGAAGATGCCCATGGTGCGGTCGCCCTGGACGTTGCTGTGTCCGCGGACGGGACACACGCCGGCCCCGGGCCGGCCGATGTTGCCGCGCAGCAGCAGGAAGTTGACGACTTCCCGGATGGTGGGGACGGAGTGCTTGTGCTGGGTCAGACCCATCGCCCAGCACACGATGGTGCGCTTCGAGGCGAGGACCATCTCCCCCGCGCGCTCGATCTCCTCGCGGCTCAGACCGGTGGCGGTGAGCGTCTCGTCCCAGTCGTGGTCGCCGCGGGCGGCCCGCGCGAACTCCTCGAAGCCGTGGGTGTGGTCGCGGATGAAGTCCTCGTCGAGGGCGCCCTCGGTGGCGAGGACGAGGCGGTTGAGGGCCCGGAAGAGGGCCTGGTCGCCGCCGAGGCGTACCTGGAGGAAGAGGTCGGTCAGCGCGGTGCCGCCGCCGGCCAGGCCGCGCGGGGTCTGCGGGTTCTTGAAGCGTTCCAGGCCGGCCTCGGGCAGCGGGTTGACCGAGATGATCCGTGTGCCGCCGGACTTGGCCTTCTCCAGGGCGGTGAGCATCCGGGGGTGGTTGGTGCCCGGGTTCTGGCCGGCGACGATGATCAGGTCGGCCTGGTAGAGGTCCTCCAGCAGGACGCTGCCCTTGCCGATGCCGAGGGTCTCGGTGAGCGCGGAGCCCGAGGACTCGTGGCACATGTTGGAGCAGTCGGGCAGGTTGTTGGTGCCGAATTCGCGGGCGAAGAGCTGGTAGAGGAAGGCTGCCTCGTTGCTGGTGCGCCCGGAGGTGTAGAAGACGGCCTCGTCGGGGGAGTCGAGGGCGGTCAGCTCCTCGCCGATCAGGTCGAAGGCCCGCTCCCAGGAGACGGGGGTGTAGTGGTCGGCGCCCTCGGCCAGGTACATGGGGTGCGTGAGGCGGCCCTGCTGGCCGAGCCAGTAGCCGCTGCGGTCGGCGAGGCCGGCGACGGAGTGCGCCGCGAAGAACTCCGGGGTGACGCGGCGCAGGGTGGCTTCCTCGGCGACCGCCTTGGCGCCGTTCTCGCAGAACTCCGCGGTGTGCGTCTTGCCGGGCTCGGGCCAGGCGCAGCCCGGGCAGTCGAAGCCGTCGGGCTGGTTGACGCGCAGCAGGGTCCGGGCGCTGCGCCGCACACCCATCTGCTGCTGGGCGACGCGCAGGGCGTGGGTGAGGGCCGGCAGCCCGACGGCGGAGTGCTGGGGTGCGCTGACCTCGGGCGCGTCCTGGACGGGGTCCGACGCGGGCGGCTTGCCTGCCATGACGCTCTCCCTTGAGCCGTGAGCTGCGGTGGTCCGCGGGCGCGGCGGACCGTTGTCCCGCACAGGTGTCGTACGCGTGGATCCTGTCACGGACGCGCGGGGCGGTGCAGGGGGCGGCGGGGGACGGCGGCGGACGTGGAGGCCGGCGCGGCGGGCGGCGGGCCGGGGCGGCGCGGCCGGGGTCCGCGGCGGGGCGCGGCGAGGGGGCCGGGGGCCGTCGCGGCGGGGATTGTCAGTGGGGCGTGGCAGGATCGGGGGCGTGGCAGCAAAGGCAGCGAAGAAGAGCGAAGCGACCGGCACCGAGGCGGCGGCGGGCGGCCGTCCCCGACTGCTCCTGATGGACGGGCATTCCATGGCATACCGGGCGTTCTTCGCCCTGCCCGTGGAGAATTTCACGACCGTCTCGGGACAACCGACCAATGCGATCTACGGCTTCGCGTCGATGCTCGCGAACACCCTGCGTGACGAGGCGCCCACGCATTTCGCCGTGGCCTTTGACGTCTCGCGCAAGACCTGGCGCTCCGAGGAGTTCGCCGACTACAAGGCGAACCGCTCCAAGACGCCCGACGAGTTCAAGGGCCAGGTCGAGCTGATCGGAGAGATGCTCGACGCGATGCGGGTCAAGCGCTTCGCGATCGAGGGCTTCGAGGCCGACGACGTCATCGCCACCCTCACCGAGCAGGCCACGGCCCAGGGCTTCGAGGTCTCGATCGTCACCGGCGACCGCGACTCCTTCCAGCTGGTCTCCGACGACGTCACGGTGCTCTACCCCACCAAGGGCGTCTCGGAGCTGACCCGCTTCACCCCGGAGAAGGTCTTCGAGAAGTACGGCCTGACCCCGGCCCAGTACCCGGACTTCGCCGCGTTGCGCGGCGACCCCTCGGACAACCTCCCCGGCATCCCCGGCGTCGGCGAGAAGACCGCGACGAAGTGGATCAATCAGTTCGGTTCGTTCGCGGAGCTGGTGGAGCGCGCCGAGGAGGTCAAGGGCAAGGCGGGCGCCAACCTCCGCGAGCACCTGGACGCGGTCAAGCTCAACCGCCGGCTCACGGAGATGGTGCGCGATGTCGCGCTGCCGTGCGGCCCGGCCGAGCTGACCCGCGAGGCGTACGACCGGGAGGCGCTCGCGGTCCTCTTCAACGGCCTGGAGATCCGCAACCAGGGCCTGCGTGACCGGCTGCACGCCGTCGACCCGGGCGCGGCCGAGGCCGCCGAGGAGGCCGCCCCCGCGGCCGGCATCGAGGTCGACGGTTCGGTCCTGGCCGCCGGTGAACTCGCTCCGTGGCTGGCCGAGCACGGCACCGGACCGCTCGGCGTGGCCACGGTCGACGTCTGGACCCTCGGCAGCGGCAGCGTCGCCGAGATCGCGCTCGCCGCCGGCGACGGCCCGGCCGCCTGGTTCGACCCCGCCCAGCTCGACGAGGCCGACGAGCAGGCCTTCGCCGCCTGGAGCGTGGACGCCGCCCGCCCCAAGGTGATGCACAACGCCAAGGGCCTGATGCGGGTCTTCGGCGAGCACGGCTGGCGCATCGACGGCGTCACCATGGACACCGCCCTGGCCGCCTATCTGGTCAAGCCGGGCCGCCGCTCCTTCGCCCTGGACGCCCTGTCCATCGAGTACCTGGGCCGCGATCTGGCCCCCGCCGCGGCCGGCGACGGCCAGCTGGCGTTCGGCGCGGACGAGCAGGCCGAGGCCGACGCCCTCATGGGCCAGGCCCGTACGGTCCTCGACCTGGGAACGGCGTTCGAGGCGAAGCTCGCCGAGGTCGGCGCGGCCGGGCTGCTGCGCGACGTGGAGCTGCCCACCAGCGTGCTGCTGGCCCGCATGGAGCGCGCCGGCATCGCCGCGGACCGGGGCTGGCTGGAGCGCATGGAGCAGCAGTTCGCGGGCGCGGTGCAGCAGGCCGTCAAGGAGGCGCACGCCGCCGCCGGCCACGAGTTCAACCTCGGCTCGCCCAAGCAGCTGCAGGAGGTCCTCTTCGGCGAACTGGGCCTGCCCAAGACCAAGAAGACCAAGACGGGCTACACCACCGACGCCGACGCCCTGGCCTGGCTGGCGGCCCAGACCGAGAACGAACTCCCGGTCATCATGCTCCGGCACCGTGAGCAGGCCAAGCTGCGCACCACCGTCGAGGGCCTGATCAAGACCATCGGCGCCGACGGCCGCATCCACACCACCTTCAACCAGACCGTGGCCGCCACCGGCCGACTGTCCTCCACGGACCCCAACCTCCAGAACATCCCGGTGCGTACGGACGAGGGCCGGGCCATCCGCCGCGGCTTCGTCGTCGGGGACGGCTTCGAATCGCTGCTGACCGCCGACTACAGCCAGATCGAGCTGCGGGTGATGGCCCACCTCTCCGAGGACGAGGGCCTGCTGGAGGCCTTCACCTCCGGCGAGGACCTGCACACCACGGTCGCCTCCCACGTCTTCACGGTCGCCACCCACGAGGTCGACGCGGAGATGCGCCGCAAGATCAAGGCGATGTCCTACGGCCTGGCGTACGGGCTGTCGGCCTTCGGGCTCTCCCAGCAGCTGGGCATCCAGCCCGATGAGGCCCGCAAGCTGATGGACAACTACTTCGAGCGCTTCGGCGGGGTGCGCGACTACCTCCGCCGCGTCGTGGACGAGGCCCGCGCCACCGGCTACACCGAGACGATGCTCGGCCGCCGCCGCTACCTCCCCGACCTCAACAGCGACAACCGCCAGCGCCGTGAGATGGCCGAGCGGATGGCGCTGAACGCCCCGATCCAGGGCACCGCCGCCGACATCGTCAAGATCGCGATGCTGCGGGTCGACGCGGCGCTGCGGGACGCGAAGCTGAAGTCGCGCATGCTGCTCCAGGTCCACGACGAAATCGTGGTCGAGGTCGCCCCGGGCGAGCGCAAGAAGGTCGAGGAACTGGTCCGCCGCGAGATGGCCGACGCGGTCGAACTCGACGCCCCGCTGGACGTCTCCGTCGGCTCCGGCAAGGACTGGGAGTCCGCCGCGCACTGAGCAGACGACGGACCGGGGAGGGCGCGGGGCACGTCCCGCGCCCTCCCCGGCGCCCGTCGGGCCCGGTGTCGGCCGGCCGCCCCGCGCACACTCCACCTGACGGCGCGTCAGGAGCGCCTTCCCCGGCCCGAAAGTAAACGGCCCGCGGGCCCCCTGACCGGTTCTGATCACTATGTGTCCGAAGTGGGTGGTAGATGCCGGGCCCGAGTTGTCGTAGTGTCGCCTGAGTTGGAGCGCCGGGGAGCGCGACGCCGCGTCAGGAGCGCGGTAGGGCAACGCGGAGGGGACCACGTATGTCAGCCACATTCCGACGGCGGCTCCAGCGGGGAGCGGCCTCGACGGCCGTGGCGGCCCTGGTGCTCGCCGCCCTGACGGCCTCTCAGGCGCCCGGCGCCGCCGAAGCGGCCGCCGCCAGAAAGCAGCAGCCGCCGCCCCCGGCCGACACCCCCATCGACGGCGGCACGACGTACTACACCGACCTGCCGCCCCTCAACAGCCCGGTACCGCCCCGCGGTTCACACCACACCGGCTCGCACCCCGCCGACTCCGCGGGCCCCGCCGAGGCGGGTCTCCCCGCCACCGTCCTGGCCGCGTACAAGAAGGCAGAGTCGGCCCTCGACGGCTCCGACCCGGGCTGCCGGCTGCCCTGGCAGCTGCTCGCCGGAATCGGCAAGGTCGAATCCGGCCAGGCACGCGGCGGAGCGGTCGACGCCGAGGGGACCACCCTCCAGCCGATACTCGGCCCGCAGCTCAACGGCCACGGCTTCGCGCGGATCACTGACACCGACGGCGGCCGCTACGACGGCGACGTCACCCACGACCGTGCCGTGGGCCCGATGCAGTTCATCCCCTCCACCTGGTCGCAGGGCGGCCCCGACCGCACCGGCTGGGGCGCCGACGGCAACGGCGACGGCAAGAAGGACCCCAACAACGTCTACGACGCGGCGCTCGCCGCCGGCCGCTACCTCTGCGCCGGCGGCCGCGACCTGTCGGACCAGGGCGATCTGGACCACGCGATCCTCGGCTACAACAACTCCGACGCCTATCTGCGCACCGTGCTGTCCTGGTACGGGTTCTACCGCCACGGCACCCACGAGATCCCCGACGGCAGGGGCGTCCTGCCGGAACGGCGGCGCGAGCCGCGCACGGCCGGCGACGACCGCGACACCCGCACCGGCGGCGTGCCCGCGGGCCGCGGCTCCGGCGGCACGCCGGACAAGGACCGGCGGCCCGGCGGATCCGGCACCGGATCCCACAAGCCCGGCAAGGGGCAGCACCACCCCGGCAAGCCCGGCGGCACCGACCACACCCCGGGCGGCGGCACCGGCACGCCCACCCACGAGCCCACCCCCACCCCCAAGCCGCCCGCCGAACCCCGGCTCACCACCCTCACCCGCGTCGGCGACAAGGACCTGACCGCCACCGCCGGCGACGAGTTCACCGCCGCGCCGACCGTCCGCGCCGAGGACGCGGCGGGCAAGCCGGTCGCCGGCGCCCCCGTCCGCTTCACCCTCCCCGCCTCCGCCGGCGCCCGCTTCCCCGGCGACCGCACCACCGTCACCGTCACCACCGGCAAGGACGGCCTGGCCGCCGCCCCCGCCCTGCGCGCGGGCGACAAGGCCACCACCTTCACCGTCCGCGCCACGGCCGTGGACCGCACCGCCCCCGCCGTCGACTTCGGTGCCACCGTCAAGGCCAAGCCCACCCCGAAGGCCGACACGCTCACCCGCACCTCGGACAAGCCGCTGACGGCCACCGCCGGCAAGGCCTTCGCCGAGGACGCGGTCGAGATCAAGGCGACCTACCACGGCGCACTCGCGGCCGGTGTGCCGGTCACCGCGACCATGGTCACCGACGACCCGGACCACCCCGTCGAGAACGACAAGGGCCCCTACTTCAAGGACCCCGGGGCCACCGGCGGCGACGAGGACGACCCGGTCCGCACGCTCACCGGCCTCACCACCGATGACGAGGGCCTGCTGAAGCTCCCGAAGATCTACACCGACAGCCACGCGGGCACGTTCCTGCTGCGGCTGACCACCGCCGACGGCGCCGTGCTCACCGTCAAGCTGAAGGTCGCCCCGGCCCGGTCCTGACCCGCGCCCCGGCCCGGGCGCCACGGCCGGAACGCGCCGCGCCAACCGTCCGTCCATGGCGGCCGGTCGGCGCCGGACCCGGTGACCGCGCCCGCCCCGCCGCCGTCCTGCCCTCCGTCCAGGGCAGGACGGCGGCATCACGTGTTCTCATCTCGGCCGCCCGTTGCTACGGTGCCCCCGCCTGACGCTGTATCAGTTCCCCGGGAGGCCGGCCATGCGTGCCCTGACAGCAGCCGCGATCGGACTGGCCGCGGCGTTCGTCCTCGTCCTCGCCCTCACGGCGGCCGGTGACCCCGGCGGCACGACCTCCCCCGAGCCGCTGCTGACCACCGTCCCCGCGCACCCCTGAGAGGGAGGGACGCCGCCATGCCCCGCACCGACCCCACCCGCGCCCTACCCCCCGCCGCCGACGCCCCCGCCCGGCGCCGGGCGGGCCGCGTCATGCGCCGCACGGCGAGCCTGGTCCTGCTCGCCCTCGCCGTCTTCTGCACCGCGCTGTCCCCGCTGATGCGCTGGTACGCCTTCCCCCGGCTCGCCAAGATCCCGCCCGGCCAGTACCAGGCCATGGTCCTGGAGGCGAAGCCCGCCACCCTCATCAACTACGGGACGATGAAAGCCGAGCAGGTCCCACGGGTCACCATCGTGCAGACCCTCAAGGGCGACGTCGCCGCCTCCGACCGGATCGAGCAGTCCGCCGGCCGTGACGTCGTCGTCTGGGACACCCTGTCCTACGTCGCCGGCCCCGACGGGAAAATGGTCTCCGAGATCCCCGAGCGCTACCTCTTCGACGCCCACACCCAGGAACCCGTGCACGCCACCGGCGAATCCGTCGACGGCGACCCGGTCCGCCGCGAGGGCATCGAATACAAATGGCCGTTCCTCACCGAGAAACGCGACTACGCCTACTTCGACGCCCAGACCCGCACCTCCGCCCCCATCCACTACAAGGGCACCCGCACCTTCCGCGGCCTGGAGGTCTACTACTTCGAACAGACCATCCCCTGGACCAAGGTCGCCTTCCCCAAGAAGATGCCGGTCAAGGGCGTCACCCCGCAGGCCGTCGCGAAGATGGGCACCACCCGCTGGTACACCACCAAACGGATGTTCTGGGTCGAGCCGGTCACCGGCGCACCCGTCAACGGCCAGGAGATCCACAAGGAGGAACTGCGCGGCGGCGACCTGCTGCCCGGCGGCCGCACCGTCACCGCCTTCGCCGGCCATGTGAAGATGCGCCCCGACTACGTCGACGCCACCGTCTCCCTGGTGAAGACACAGCGCACCCTCGTCCTGCTGCTCACCCGCTACCTCCCCTGGAGCCTCCTGGCCCTCGGCGCCGTGCTGCTCGCCCTGAGCCTCCACCTCGAGGCCCGCGGCCGCCGGCCCCGCACCACCACCGGACTCAGCCCCGCTTGAGCCGTGCCGTCGTGTGCCGCGTCGGCTCCGCCGTCGACGGGTCCTCCGGCCACGGATGCTTGGGGTAGCGGCCCCGCAGCTCCGCACGCACCGACCGGTACCCCTCCCGCCAGAACGACGCCAGATCCGCCGTGACCGCGGCCGGACGCCCCGCGGGGGAGAGCAGATGCACCAGCACCGCCACCCGCCCGCCGGCCACCCGCGGCGACGACTGCCAGCCGAACAACTCCTGCAGCTTCACCGCCAATACGGGCTGCTCACCCCCGTAATCCACCCGCACCCGCGACCCGCTCGGCACCTCGATCCGCTCCGGCGCCAGCTCCTCGAAGCGCGCCGCGTCCCCGCTCGCCCACGGCAACAGCCGCGACAGCGCCTGCCCCGCGTCGATCCGCTCCAGATCGGCCCGCCGCCGCGCCCGCCCCAGCTCGGTCCCCAGCCACTCCTCCACCCGCTCCAGCAGCGCCGCATCCGACACCTCGGGCCACGGCGCGCCCACCGCCCGGTGCAGGAACGCCATCCGCTGCCGCAGGGAGACCGCGGCGGCCGGCCAGCGCAGCAGCCCCAGCCCCTCCCGCCGCAGCCCCGCCACCACCGCCTCCCGCAGCAGCCCGGCACCGGGCGAGGCCAGCGGCCGCGACGCGAGCTCGATCGCCCCCAGCCGGGTCACCCGCCTGGCCACCACGTCGCCGCCCGACCACCCCACCTCCTCACCCGAGGAGTACAGAGCCCCCGCCGCCGCACACGCCGTCTCCTCATCGAGCACCGCCGCCAGCCGCACCCGCGCCGACACCGCCGCCACCGGCCGGTCCGCCACCGCGACCGCCAGCCACCCGGCATCCCGCAGCCCCGACCCGTCGCCGGCCCGCGACCCCGGTCCCGCCCCCGCCAGCTCGGCCCCCGTCCCCGACGCCATGAGGAAACTCCCGGCCCCGCGCGCCCGAGCCACCCGCTCCGGAAACGCCAGCGCCGCGACGAACCCGGCCACCGCGTCGTCGCCCCGCACGCCGCCGTCACCCCCCGCCGACCCGCCCGCCCCGGCCCCCGGCTCACCCGCCGCCGACGCCAGCCGCCGCGCCTCCTGCCGCCACCGCCCCGCATACCCGTCGCCGCCCCGGCGCGCGGTACGCCACGCCGCCGCCAGATCGTCCCCGTACGCCCGCGGCGGCTCCTCACTCAGCAGGGCCACCACCTCCGCGGCCCGCCGCACACCCACCTCCGGCGCACCGTCCAACAGCGCACGCGCCAGCCGCGGATGCAGCCCCAGCCGCGCCATCCGCACCCCCCGGCCGGTCGCCCGCCCCTCCGCGTCCACCGCACCGATCGCCGCCAGCACCTCCCGCGCCGCGGCCAGCGCACCGGCCGGCGGCGCGTCGAGCAGCGCCAGACCACCGGCCCCCGGATCGCCCCAGCACGCCGCCTGCAGCGCGAAAGCCGTCAGATCGGCGACCCTGATCTCCGGATCGGGGAACGCCGGCAGCCGCCCGTCCTCCCCCTCCGCCCAGCAGCGGTAGACCACCCCCGGCGCCTCGCGCCCCGCCCGGCCGGCCCGCTGACGCGACGCCGCCCGCGACGCCCGTACGGTCGCCAGCGCACTCAGCCCCCGCGCATGATCCGTCCGCGGCACCCGCGCCAGCCCGCTGTCCACCACCACCCGCACCCCCGGCACCGTCAGACTCGACTCCGCCACCGACGTCGCCAGCACCACCCGCCGCACGCCGTCCCCGCCCGCCAGCACGGCATCCTGCACCTCGGCCGGCGCCCGCCCGTGCACCTGCAAGACCTCGGCGTCCACCCCCGCCAGCTGCCCGGCGACCCGCCCGATCTCCCCGACCCCGGGCAGGAAACACAGCACATCGCCCACCTGCTCCCCGAGCGCCCGCCGCACCACCTCGGCCACATGCGTGAGCAGCGCCGGATCGACCCGCGTCCCGTGCGCCGGCCGCACCGGCCGGACCGGCGGCGCCCACACCACTTCCACGGGATGCGACACGCCCGCCGCCTCGACCACCGGCGCCGCCCGCCCGCCCGCACCCAGCAGCCGCGCCCACCCCTCGGCGTCCGTCGTCGCCGACGCCGCCACCAACCCCAGCTCCGGCCGCAGCGTCTCCCGCACGTCCAGCAGGAAGGCCGCCGAGGTATCGGCGTCCAGATGCCGCTCATGACACTCGTCGAGGACCACCACATCGACCCCGGCCAGCTCCGGATCACGCTGCAACCGCTGCAACAGCACCCCGGTGGTCACCACCTCGACGACCGTACGGGGCCCGGCCCGCCGCTCACCGCGCACCGTGAACCCCACCCGCTCACCGGCCTTCTCGCCCAGCAGCCAGGCCATCCGGCGCGCCGCCGCCCGGGCCGCGATCCGCCGCGGCTCGGCCACCAGCACCCGCCGCACCGGACCCGCGCCCGTCAGCCCCGCCAGCTCCAGCGGCACCAGCGTCGTCTTGCCGGTGCCCGGCGGCGCGCACAGCACCGCGGCACCGGGCCCGTCCAGGGCGGCGCGCAGCGCGGGCAGCGCGGTACGGACGGGCAGCTGGGCGAGGGCGTCACGACGGATCACGCCCCCAGTCTGCCGCCCCGGCCCGCCCCGGCGGCGGCCGCTCCCACCGCCCTACCGGCCCCCGGCCTCCGCCGTGCACACGAAGATCGCCGTCCCCGGGATCAGATGCCCCCGCAGCGGGGACCAGCCACCCCACTCCTGGGTGTTCCACCCCGGCCATTCCGGTTCGACGAGATCCTCCAGCCGGAACCCCGCAGCCACCACGTCCCGCACCCGGTCGCCCAGCGTCCGGTGATGCTCCACATACACCGCCCGACCGCCCTCGTCCTGCTCCACGTACGGCGTGCGGTCGAAGTACGACGCCCCCACCGAGAGCCCCTCGGGCCCCGGCTCGTCCGGGAAGGCCCAGCGGATGGGGTGCGAGACGGAGAAGACGAACCGGCCGCCCGGCCGCAGCACCCGCCGCACCTCACGCAGCACCCGCACCGGATCCGCCACGAACGGCAGCGCCCCGTAGGCGGAACACGCGAGATCGAAACTCCCGTCGCGAAACGGCAGCGCCCCGGCGTCCGCCTCCACCAGCGCGGTCGGATCCTCCGCCACCCCGCCGGCGATCCGCAGCGCGTGCTGCAACTGCCGGTGGGAGAGGTCCAGCGCCACGGGCAGCGCGCCCTGCGCCGCCAGCCAGCGGGAGCACTGCGCCGCGCCGGCCCCGATCTCCAGGACCCGCCGCCCCTTCAGCTCGGCGGCCGGCCCGAGCAGCGCGGCCTCCGCCTCGTCCAGCCCCTCGGGGCCCCAGACGAACCGGTCGTCCCCCAGGAACGCCCCGTGCTCGCTCTGGTACTCGTCGGCGTTGCTGTCCCACCAGCCACGGCTGGCCCGGCTGCTCTCGGTGTCCGAGGCGTCACGGCGGGTCGCCTCCGGCTCGTGCTCTTGGTTCATGGCGCCCGTCGTCGTAGTGTTCGCTCTGCTTGTCGCTGCAGGGACTGTGAGGCCGTTCGACCTCGCGGAACATCGCGTGTGCCGGTTATGGGGCGTTCTGCCCCGGGTGTGCGCGTTCGCGCATTGACCGGGTCCGGCTGCCCCCGTATGCTACAAGTTGCGCTGCGGGCTTGCGCGCCTCAGACGGAGCAGGCCGCGCTCGCATCTGTATGTATGTCCCCTCGGTTTTGAGGCGTTTCGGGTCGCTTCCGGATGCTCCGGCATCTGCGGGTGTCCGGCGAATACGGCTTTGACACTGTCCGGTCTTATGCAGAGGCGATAGAGGCTCTCGGCGTAGCAGTACCTACGACTTCAATGTCCGCACCGGAGCCTTTACCCACATGACGAGCAGCACCGAGACCACCGCCACCACCCCGCAGGTTGCGGTCAACGACATCGGTAACGAGGAAGCCTTCCTCGCCGCGATCGACGAGACGATCAAGTACTTCAACGACGGCGACATCGTCGACGGCGTCATCGTGAAGGTCGACCGGGACGAGGTCCTGCTCGACATCGGTTACAAGACCGAAGGTGTGATCCCGAGCCGCGAGCTCTCGATCAAGCACGACGTCGACCCCAACGAGGTCGTCGCCGTCGGTGACGAGATCGAGGCCCTCGTCCTCCAGAAGGAGGACAAGGAAGGCCGCCTGATCCTCTCGAAGAAGCGCGCCCAGTACGAGCGCGCCTGGGGCACCATCGAGAAGATCAAGGAAGAGGACGGGATCGTCACCGGTACCGTCATCGAGGTCGTCAAGGGTGGTCTCATCCTCGACATCGGCCTCCGTGGCTTCCTCCCGGCCTCCCTGGTCGAGATGCGCCGCGTCCGCGACCTCCAGCCCTACGTGGGCAAGGAGCTCGAGGCCAAGATCATCGAGCTGGACAAGAACCGCAACAACGTGGTCCTGTCCCGCCGTGCCTGGCTGGAGCAGACCCAGAGCGAGGTCCGCCAGACCTTCCTCACCACCCTCCAGAAGGGTCAGGTGCGCTCCGGCGTCGTCTCCTCGATCGTCAACTTCGGTGCCTTCGTGGACCTGGGCGGCGTCGACGGTCTCGTCCACGTCTCCGAGCTGTCCTGGAAGCACATCGACCACCCCTCCGAGGTCGTCGAGGTCGGCCAGGAGGTCACGGTCGAGGTCCTGGACGTCGACATGGACCGCGAGCGCGTGTCCCTGTCGCTCAAGGCGACGCAGGAAGACCCGTGGCAGCAGTTCGCCCGGACCCACCAGATCGGTCAGGTCGTCCCGGGTAAGGTCACCAAGCTCGTTCCCTTCGGTGCGTTCGTGCGCGTCGACGAGGGCATCGAGGGCCTGGTCCACATCTCCGAGCTGGCCGAGCGCCACGTCGAGATCCCGGAGCAGGTCGTCCAGGTCAACGACGAGATCTTCGTCAAGGTCATCGACATCGACCTCGAGCGCCGCCGCATCAGCCTCTCGCTGAAGCAGGCCAACGAGTCCTTCGGTGCCGACCCGTCGGCGGTCGAGTTCGACCCGACCCTGTACGGCATGGCCGCGTCCTACGACGACCAGGGCAACTACATCTACCCCGAGGGCTTCGACCCCGAGACCAACGACTGGCTCGAGGGCTACGAGACCCAGCGCGAGGCCTGGGAGAACCAGTACGCCGAGGCGCAGCAGCGCTTCGAGCAGCACCAGGCTCAGGTCATCAAGTCCCGCGAGGCCGACGAGCAGGCTGCGGCCGAGGGTGCTGCGGCGCCGGCGGCGCAGGGTGGCGGCCAGGCCGGCGGCGGCAACGCCGGTGGCGGCGGCGGCTCCTACTCCTCGGAGTCGGCGGACAACTCCGGCGCCCTGGCGTCGGACGAGGCCCTCGCCGCGCTCCGCGAGAAGCTGGCCGGCGGCCAGAGCTGAGCTCTTGCCGATAGGCACTAGCCGATAGGCGAAGGCCCGTTCCCCCTCGGGGGAACGGGCCTTCGTCGTGCCTGTGGGTGGGGCAAGGCTTCGTTGGGGTGGCGGAGGTGCAGGAGGGGCTGTTGTGCTGTGAGGGGTGGAACGCAGGGGAGTGGCGGGTGAACTCGGCCCTTGCGGCGGGGAGTTCGGCGGCCGAAATGCGGAGTGCGGAAAGGTGAGATGAGGGGGACGGGGTAGGCGTGAGAGGCGGGGGCCGGTGCGTGAGGCCGGTCGGGTGGGGGGAGCCCGGCGCGGACGGTGGAGGGCCGGGGCGCGGGGTCCGGGCCCGGTGGCCGAGGTGTGAGCGGGCCGGGGCGGGTACGGGAGCCCGGCCGTCCGTGAGAGGGCACGACCTCGCCACGGGGCGCCGGGAATGCTTTTGCCTGATCATGCGTTGCCGCCCATGAGAACGAGGAGGAGCGGTCACTGTGTTGGATCCCCAGGGTTTGTACGAATGGGAGCCGAGCGGGCTCGCGGAGGTGGAGGCCATCGCCTCCAGGGACTCCGCCGGACTGGTGCTGCTGTACCACTTCGACGGGTACATCGACGCCGGCGAGACCGGCGACCAGATCGTCGAACGGCTGCTGGACGGCCTGCCGCAACAGGTCGTCGCCCGTTTCGACCACGACCGCCTCGTCGACTACCGGGCCCGCCGCCCGCTGCTCACCTTCGAGCGCAACCGCTGGACCGCCTACGAGACCCCGCGCATCGAACTGCGGCTCGTACGGGACACCACCGACGCCCCCTTCCTCCTGCTGTCCGGCCCCGAACCGGACGTGGAGTGGGAGCGCTTCGCGGGCGCGGTGAAGGACATCGTGGATCGCCTGGGCGTACGCCTCTCGGTCAACTTCCACGGCATCCCCATGGGCGTCCCGCACACCCGCCCCGTGGGCATCACCCCGCACGGCAACCGCACCGACCTGATGCCCGGACACAGCGCCTTCTTCGACGAGGCACAGGTCCCCGGCAGCGCCGAGGCCCTGATCGAATTCCGGCTCGCCGAAGCCGGCCACGATGTGCTGGGCGTGGCGGCCCACGTACCGCACTACATCGCCCGGTCCGCCTACCCGGACGCAGCGCTGACCGCACTGGAGGCCGTGACCGCCGCGACGGGACTGGTCCTGCCCGGCGCCGCCCACTCCCTCCGTACGGAAGCCCTGCGCACGCAGGAGGAGATCGAGCGGCAGATCTCGGAGGGCGACGAGGAACTGGTGGCCCTGGTCAGCGGGCTGGAGCATCAGTACGACGCGGTGGCCGGCGCGGAGAGCCGGGGCAGCCTGGTGGCCGAGCCGGCGGAACTCCCCTCGGCCGACGAGATCGGCAGGGACTTCGAACGCTTCCTGGCGGAGCGGGAGGGCGAGGGCGGAGCGGCGGGGGCGTGATCGGGGCGCGTGGACGGGGTGTCTGAAACGGGGCATGGCTGGGGCTGTTGGTGCGTGAGCCGGCCGAGGCGTGGGGCGGCGTCAGGCCTGAGCCCGGTCGACGCCTGCCCGGCCCCGTGCCTGAGTCCGGCCGGCGGCTCCTGCGCTACTGCCCGCCGGGCGCACCGTATAGCGTGAGCCCATGGTGAAGGTGGGGCTGACCGGCGGAATCGGCGCCGGCAAAAGTGAGGTCTCGCGACTGCTGGCGTCATACGGCGCGGTGATCGTCGACGCGGACAAGATCGCACGCGAGGTCGTCGAGCCGGGTACGCCCGGACTGGCGGCGGTGGTCGCGGAGTTCGGGGACGGCGTCCTCACCCCGGACGGCACGCTCGACCGGCCGAAGCTGGGCGGGATCGTCTTCGCCGACCCGCAGAAGCTGCAGGCGTTGAATGCGATCGTGCACCCGCTGGTGGGGGCACGATCGGCCGAACTCGAAGCAGCGGCGGGCCCGGACGCGGTGGTCGTGCACGACGTCCCGCTGCTGACGGAGAACGACCTGGCGCCGCTGTACGACCTGGTGATCGTGGTCGACGCCGCACCACAGACCCAGCTGGACCGATTGGTGCGGCTGCGGGGAATGGCGGAGGACGAGGCCAGGTCCCGGATGGAGGCCCAGGCGACCCGCGAACAACGGCTGGCGGTCGCCGACCTCGTGATCGACAACGACGGACCGCTGGACGCGCTGGAACCGCAGGTCCGTGCCGTGTGGGAGCGGCTGGGGAGCGCCTGAGGGCGGGACGGTACCCTCGCCGCCATGACTGCTCCTTCCGATCTCGACGCCCAGACGCCCGGCCCCGCGACCGCCTCCGCGCCCCTGTCAGCTGCCGGCTCCGCCCCCGCCTCGTTCGTGGTCAACGTGCCCGCTCTCGCCGATGACGAACTCGAAGTGGAACCGCTGGACCCCGCCCAGATCGTCTCCGGCGAGCCCGTGGTGACGGGCAAGGTGCTGTGGGAGTCGCCTGACGGACGGCAGATCCGGGGCATCTGGCAGATCACGCCGGGTGTGGTCACCGACACCGAGGCCAACGAACTGTTCGTGGTCGTCAGCGGCCGCGCCACCATCGCGGTCGAGGGCGGCCCGGTGCTCGAGGTGGGACCAGGCGACGCCTGCGTCCTGCGCGAGGGCGACCGCACGCAGTGGACCGTGCACGAAACGCTGCGCAAGGCGTACCACATCAGCTTGTAGGCGGTATCTGCAGGCGGTGGCTGGGGGCGGGCGTGAGGCGGGTGTGGCGGGGGTTCGTGGTCTGTGGTGGGTCGGGTGCCGGGGTGCCCCGGGGTGCCCGGGTGCCGGGGTGCTGGGTGTCTAGGGCTGGCGTGCTGGTCGGAGTGGGCTTGGGTTGCTCTGGTGCTTCCGCCTCGGGGGGGCTCCCCCTCCCCCCCCCCGGCCCCCCCACCCCTCCCTCCCCAACCGCCCGACCTCCTCCTCTCTCGGGTCTGTGCCGTGCCTCCTCCCTCCTCAGCTGGCCTCTCCATCCGGATAGCGACGGCTTCAGGCCCCGCCGGCGGTCCGGTTGAGGCTGGGCCGGCCGGGGAATGCCGCGGCCGGGGGGATTGTTGTGCCCGAGGTAGCGCCGTACGGTCCGAGCTGACGCGCGTCCCGACGGCGACGGAGAGGAGCGGGCCGTGCCCGAGAGCAGCCCTGAGACGCATGTGATCGACTTCCGCGCTGCGGAGCAGCTGTTGGCGGCCCGTGACCCGCGGGGCGCGATCCAGCTGCTGGACTCGGTCATCACCGCGCACCCCGAGAACACCGCGGCCCGGCTGTTGCGCGCCCGTGCCTTCTTTCTAGCCGCCCAATTGCGGCCCGCGGAACTCGAGTTCCAGATCGTGCTGGAACGCGAACCCGACAATGCCTTCGCGCACTTCGCGCTCGGCCGCACATTGGAGCGCGCCGGCCGTTCCAAGGAGGCGCTGCGCCACTTCCGGCTGGCGGCCGCCTTGGAGCCGCGCCCGGAGTTCATCGAGGCGGCCCGTTTCGCACCCGAAACGGGTAACAGCGCACCCGCCCATGACCACGGCGACCAGGACCGCGATCCGGAGTAGCCGCACCGAGCCGGTCGGGGGCGAACGCACCGCCCCCACCGGAGGTGGTGCCGGTCCAGTGGCAGCACAGGCCAGTGGCAGCACGCGACTGATGTCGGCGTTCCGGTGCTCCCTGTTCCTGGGGGCCGCCGCTGCGGCCCCGCGGGCTCCTACCGCCCGATGTCCCCTTACCGCCCGCTGTTCCGTCGACGACCCGCGGCGTTCCGTATGCCGAACGCGTCGTTGCGGCCCCGGTCGGGTGCGTAGGGCGGTATGTCCTTGCCCGGTTGGTAGTGCGGTCCCTGGCGGATGTGGCGTATCACCATGACCAGGTCGGCGGCTGCCACCACGGCCAGTGCCGCACATGCTGCCGCCCATTCCGGCCGCCCGACATCGATGAAGGCCACGGCTCCGGCGATCGCCCACAGCAATCCCCACAGCGCCAGCCCACAGCGTATTTTCAGTGGGCTGCGTGCCTGTAGGGGCTCATTTCCCGTACGCATCAGCACCCATCTCCCTTCTCCAGGATCCTCCCGATCGACCGGTCAGTCACCACTTTCCGGAGCCTCATTTCGTCGGTTGCTCTCTGCCGTCCGAAGCCCGCTCCGCGGGGCCCCCGTCGCCGGGGCGGGGTCGCCGGCGGGGTGGCCGTTGATCCAGGACAATCCGCCGATGTCCAGCAGCGAGCGGGCGCGGGTTACCGCGACATACGCCAGACGGGCCTCGTCGAGGTCGATCGGCCCCGGGAGTGGGGCGCCGCCCTCCCCGAGCTCATCGAGATCATCGGGGCCCGTGAAGTCGTCCGCGATGCGCACGCTCGCCCACTCCCGTCCCTTGGCCCGGTGGGCCGTCGAAACGGTGACCTCGGCGGACTCCTCGGGGGAGAGCTGTTGGAGGGCGCGCAGCAGAGCCGGTGTGCCGTGCTCGTCGACCAACTCCGCCAGTGGCAGCAGATCCCGTCCGGCGGGGTCGAACTCCGTGTACTCGCGTAGCTCGCCCCAGCTCTCGAAGAGCATCAGCTCGGGGTGTGCGGTGCGGCGGCCGGCCTCGAGGTCGTGTGCGGCACGGGCAAGAGTGCCGAGTGCCTCGCCGCCGCCCGCCAGTGCGACCCGGTGGCCTGCTGCCAGCTGTCGTATCACCTCCACCATCGCCCCCGCGTTCGTCCGGCACAGAATTGCCTCCGGCGCACGGACCCGACGCACGTATGTCTTCAGGTCGGGGGTCCCGGTGAGCCGGAGCGGCGCGCCGACGATCGTGAGCCAGCGGTTGGCTTCCACCGCGAGCTCCGGTCCGAAGCGGAACGAGCGGGAGAGGCTGAGCTGTCGCCCGTCGAATCCCGTCATGACGTCGCGTGCGCCGCGCCAGCCGTAGATGGCTTGGGCGGAGTCACCGACCATCACCAGCTGCGCGTGGTCGCGCTGGGCCGTGAAGACCTGCTCCACCACCGGGTTGGTGTCCTGCGCCTCGTCCAGGAGCAGGAAGTCCGCGGGGATGACGGGCTCGCTCAGCGCCCACATCTTGAGGTAGTGGTCGTGCTCGAAGCGGACGACGCCGTGGTCCGGTTGCTGAAGGTCGGCCCAGGCCTCGCGTGCGTAGGGGAGGACGAGTTCGGCGAGGAATGCGTGCAGTGGGGCCGCTTCGGCTCCGCGCAGGGGTGGGACATGGTGTGACGCCACCTCCGGGTCGGCCGACTGGCAGAAGCGGGTGACGGTGCGCAGCACCGTGTGCGAGAGGGCCTTGTGCGTGAGGGTGCGTTCCCCGAGGCGCACTCTCATGCCGTCGTCGATGCCCAGAGCGGCTCCTGTGCGCCAGCCCGCTTGCCGAGGGGAGTTCATGCGCGGCTGGAACCTTCTGCCCACGGCGGAGTAGGCGAGGGCGTGGGCGGTCCCGCAGGGCACCTTGCCGGGGAAGGAGCGGGCGGCATGCCGCGCGACCGCTCTGTTGAAGGCGATGTAGCGACCCGGCCGGCACTGCCGCCGCGCGGTGCGGGCGAGCATGGCGAGCGTGGTGGTCTTTCCTGTCCCGGCGCCGGCCTGGATCACCAGATGCGCACCGGTCGAGAAGGCTTCTGTCGCGGCGGCTTGCTCGGGCGTAGGGGTGTTCATGGCGGCTCCTCACCGGCGTGGGCATGGGCGGTGACATCGAGAGTGGTTGATCACCGAGAGTGATGATGTCACTCACCGTAGCGGATTTGCGGCGGAGGGCAAGAGGGATCTTGCGGCCTGTGGATAAGCCCTTGCCGGTGCGCGACGGGCCCGCGCGGGGTGGGCGGTGCGTAGGCGGACGACGTACCGCGCACCCGCCGTCGAGCCGCGTTGTCAGTGGCATCTGCTTACCTCGTCATCACGGCACGACCCACGCCGGACTGTGGCGGGAGCCGGGCGAGGAGTTCGCCTTCTCCCGCACGGTCGGTGAGGAGGTGCCGTGGCCGAAGGCCGGCTTGGCTTCGTGTGCGTACGGCGCTCCATCGTGAGGCGCGCGAGGGCGGGCGAGGGCGCTGGGGAGGGACGGAAAGCACCGTGTGGACGACCGTAGACTCGCAGGTCGGGGACACAGCAGCAGGGCGGGCGCGGCAGGCTCGGGGAGCGCCGCGGCCGGAACGGAACGGCCGAGCGGTGAGGGATGGCATGACGAGGCGGCGGCAGGCGGCGGCAGGGGAGTCCCGGCCGTCGGACGGCTCGTCCGGGGGCGCGGGGGAGGCCGGCGGAACCGGTGCCGACGAGGTCCGCTGCGCCGTGGCCTTCCTGCCCGCCCAGCCGCCGCGCGCCGGGAAGATCGCGCTCTGGCGGCCGGACGGCGGTCCGCTCCCGGACGACCTCACGGCAGGAATCGCTGCGTCGGGGCCGGAGCGGGACGCGGCCGCCGAGCCGGGGCAGCTGACCGTGGCCCGCCGTCACGGAAACGGCGCCCGCAGCCGCACCGTCCCCGCCGTGCTGCTCCCGCTGGCCCAGGCCGTTCCGCTGCTGATCCGCGCCCGGCACGATCCGGACGCCCATCCGGCCGCCGCCTGCTGGGGAGCGGCTACCCTGCACGCGCTGCATCTCGCCGCCCGGGGCAGGCTCCTCCCCGGACTGACCGCCGACGACACCGACGCCTGGCGCGCCGGCCCGCTCGACCCCGACGACATCGCGCAGCTGCGAGCCATCGCCGCCGCCATGCCCGCCGAGGCCTGTCCCGTGCCCCTCCCCGGCAGCCGCCCACTACAGCTGCACGATCCCGCGGACCTGGTGCGGCGCTACGTGGACGCGGTCGTCGACACCCTGCCGCGCACCCCCGCCGCCGCACTGGTGGCCGGTGCCCCGTACGCCGCGACGGCGCCCCAACACCTGCCCGGCGCGCGGGACTGGGCCGCCGAGGCCGCGGCGGGCATCGACGCGGGGGTGCGGCTCTCGCTGCGCCTCGACCTCTCCCCACGCGGGCTCTTCGACCGCGAGGAGGAGAGCGGGACGGGCGATGCCGAAGCGCGCAGTGCGGCCGCCGCCGTCCTGCAGGTGCACAGCCTGACCGACCCCACCCTGGTCGCCGACGCCCGGGACCTGTGGGAGGGCGAGGGGCCCGAGCACTTCGGGGCGCGCTCCCGCGTCGACACCCTCCTCGCGCTGCGCCGCGCCACCCGGGTCTGGGCCCCGCTCGGCCGCCTCCTGGACCGTCCGGTGCCCGATGTGCTGCCGCTCGGCGAGGACGAGTTGTACGAGCTGCTGGGCCCGGCCGCGCCGCGCCTGGCCGCCGCCGGGGTGGCCGTCCACTGGCCCAGGGAGATGGTTCGCGGACTGACCGCGGCGGCGGTGCTCCGCCCGGCGCCCGGCTCGGCCGCAGACGGTTTCGGCTTCTTCGACACCCGCGAACTGCTGGAGTTCCGCTGGCAGGTGGCGATGGACGGGGTGCCGCTGACCGAGGCGGAAATGGACGCCCTCGCCGAGGCGCACCGCCCCGTCGTCCGGCTGCGCGACCGGTGGGTCCTGGTCGACCCCGGACACGTCCGCAAGGCCCGCAAGCGTGAACTGGGCTATCTGGAGCCGGCCGACGCCCTCGCCGCGACGCTCCACGGCACCACGGAGGTCGACGGCGAGGAGGTGGAGGTCGTGCCACAGGGCGCACTCGCCGCGCTGCGCGGCCGCCTCACCACCGAAGCGCGCCCCCTGCCCCAGCCGCCCGGGCTGCGCGCCACCCTGCGCGACTACCAACTACGGGGCATGGCCTGGCTCGACACCATGACGTCCCTGGGCCTGGGCGGATGCCTCGCCGACGACATGGGCCTGGGCAAGACCATCACCGTCATCGCGCTCCATCTGCACCGCCGGCCCGCCGCACCGGTCCTCGTCGTCTGCCCGGCCTCCCTCCTCGGCAACTGGCAGCGCGAGATCGAGCGTTTCGCCCCCGGCACCGCCGTACGCCGCTTCCACGGACCCGGCCGCAGCCTTGACGGCCTGGACGGCGGCTTCGTGCTGACGACCTACGGGACGATGCGCAGCAGCGCACCCCAACTGGCCGACCGGCCCTGGGCGTGGGTCGTCGCCGACGAGGCCCAGCACGTGAAGAACCCGCGCTCCTCGACCGCCAAGGCGCTGCGCAGCATCAAGGCACCCGCCCGGATCGCCCTCACCGGCACGCCCGTGGAGAACAACCTCTCGGAGTTGTGGGCGCTCCTCGACTGGACCACCCCCGGGCTCCTCGGGTCCCTCAAGACCTTCCGTGCGCTGCACGCCCGTGAGGTGGAGGGCGGCGAGGACCCGGCGGCGGCGGAGCGGCTGGCCCGCCTGGTGCGCCCGTTCATCCTGCGCCGCAAGAAGTCCGACCCCGGGATCGCCCCCGAACTCCCGCCCAAGACGGAGACGGACCACCCGGTGGCTCTCGGGCGCGAACAGGCCGCCCTCTACCAGGCCGTCGTCCGAGAGACCCTCGCCCACATCGAGGCCGCCGAGGGCATCGCCCGCCGCGGCCTGGTCATGAAGCTGCTCACCGCCCTCAAGCAGATCTGCAACCACCCCGCGCAGTACCTGAAGGAGACCGCCCCCGGCGTCGTCGCCCGCTCCGGGAAGCTCGAACTCCTCGACGAACTCCTCGACACCATCCTCGCCGAGGGCGGTGCCACCCTGATCTTCACCCAGTACGTGGGCATGGCCCGCCTGCTGGAGGCGCATCTGACCCGGCGCGGCATCCCGGTACAACTGCTGCACGGCGGCACCCCGGTCGCCGAACGGGAGAAGATGGTCGACCGCTTCCAGTCGGGCCATGCCCCCGTGTTCCTGCTGTCGCTGAAGGCGGCCGGCACCGGCCTGAACCTGACCCGCGCCGGCCACGTCATCCACTACGACCGCTGGTGGAACCCCGCCGTGGAGGAGCAGGCCACCGACCGCGCCTACCGTATCGGCCAGACCCACCCCGTACAGGTCCACCGGCTGATCGCCGAAGGCACCGTCGAGGACAACATCGCGCAACTCCTCAGCGCCAAGAGGGCGCTCGCCGACGCGGTACTGACCGGCGGCGAGACCGCGCTGACCGAACTGTCCGACGCCGACCTCGCCGATCTCGTCTCCCTCCGGAGGCCCGGATGACCCCACGCCCCGTTTCCGGGCGCGCCGCCGCAGCCGACCGGCTGGCCCGCGCGGACCGCTCCCGCACCTTCCCGCCCCTGCCGGCCCGCACCGGCGCCCGGGGGCTGTTCGCCGATTCCTGGTGGGGCAGCGCCTGGCTGGACGCACTGGAGACCACCGCCCTCGACAGCGCCCGGCTCGCCCGCGGTCGGACCTACGCCCGCGACGGCCATGTCGACACCATCAACGTCACCCCCGGCCGGATCGTGGCCACCGTCCGCGGCAGCCGGCCCCGCCCCTACAGCGCCGAAATCCGCCTCCGGACCCTCACCGACCAGGACTGGGACCGCCTCCTGGACGCCATCGCCGCGGCCCCCGGCCGGCTCGCCGCCCTGCTGGCCAAAGCGCTGCCGCCCGCACTGGCCGACGGCGAGGTACGCCTCCTTCCGGGGCCGGGCGACCTCGTCCCCAGGTGCTCGTGCCCCGACCACGGCCGCCCCTGTAAGCACGCCGCCGCGCTCTGCTTCCAGGTGGCCCGGCTCCTGGACACCGACCCGTTCGTGCTGCTGCTGATGCGCGGCCGCGGCGAGCGCGAACTCCTCGACGCCCTCTCCCTCCGCAACACCACCCTCACCGCCAGGGAGACCCGAGAGGCCCGGCACCACGCCCCCGCCGACGGCCGGACGGCCCCGCACCACCGCGGTCCCGGGCCCGGCCCCGGGGGAGAGCCGCCCGGCGCCCGTACCGAGAAGGGCTCCCCGACGGCCACCGGTGACGCCCCGGGAGAGCGGCCGGCGTCGGCCGAGGCCTCGTCGCGCGGCATTCCCGCCCGGGCCGCCCTCGCCGACCGCCCCCGGCCGTCGCTTCCCCCTCCGCTGCCGGTGCCCCCGCAGCCCGGCCGCCCGCCGGCCCTTCCGGACGGCGACGGCCTCCCCTTCGACCCTGCCACCCTCGAATTCCTGGCCGCCGACGCCGCCGCCCGCGCCCACGCCTGCGTCACCGCCGCAACCACACCGGGCCCCGGCGCGGGGCGAACGGCCCTCCACAGTCCGTTCCCGGACCTGCCCGCCTGGGAGGACGCCATCCGCCTCACCGCCACCGCCCACCCCACCGCCGGACTGACCGCCACCACCCGGGCCCTCTACCGAGACCTCGCCGCGGCGACCGGCCGGACGCCCACGGACGTGGCCCGCGCCGTCGCCGCCTGGCGCCAGGGCGGCCCCGAAGGCCTCAGCCTCCTCGACACCCCCTGGAATCCCCCGGCCGGCGATTTCGACCGGGCCCGCAGCGCCCTCCTCGCCGCGGACCTCCCGTCCCTGCGCCCGCGCCACAACCACCTCACCGACCCGGACCGCGGCATCCAGCTCCGCTTCGGCCACGACCACCGCTGGTACCCCTACGAATCCGAACCCGGCAGCGAGGACTGGTGGCCCGCCGGCCCCGCGGACCCCGACCCCGTGGGCGCCCTCACCACCCTGGTCGCGCGATGACTAACCTCAACGGCGTGGAAGGTCTCGACGCACTCACCCGATCCCTCGCCCGGCGCACCCCCGAGCAGCTCGCCGCGCTCCTCACCCGCCACGCCGAGCCGCTGGCCCGCCGCCCCGCCCCCACCGAACTCCGCGGCCTGGCAAGCACCCTGTGGTCGTACGAAACCCTCCACCAACTGGTGGTGCACCTCGACCACCCCCGGCTGACGGTGCTCGCCACCGCCGCCCGCCTCAGCCAGGAGCGCACCGCGCAGGGCGCCCCCGGGCCCGCCGTCCCCGCGCCGGGCGCCGACTACCAGTCCTTGATGGCACATCGGCTGTCCTTCGCGCACCTGGCCGGCGAACCCGTCCCGGCCCAGGACGTGTTCGCCGCCCTCGGCGTCCCCTCACCCGGACCCGCCCGCACCGCCGCCGAGAACGCCCTGCACGCTCTCTACGACGACGGCCTCGCCGCACCGGCCGAGGACGGCACGATCGTCGTCCCGCCGCGCGCCCCCCAACTCCTCGCCGCCCACGACCTCGGCCCGTTCCTCGGGGACGCCCCACGGCCCGTCCCCGACACCATCGCCACCCCGGAAGGGCCCACCGCCACCGTTCCGCCGACTTCGCCGCACGACGAATCCCGGACCGCCGTGGCGGCCCTCGACACCACGGTGGAGCGCCTGCTGGCCTCTCTGGCGACGCAGCCCGCCGCCCTGCGCAAGTCGGGCGGGCTGACCGTGCGGGAGATCAAACGACTGGCCAAGGCGGCGGGCGCCGGCGAACCGCACACCCGCCTCCTCCTCGACCTCACCCTCGCCGCCGGCCTCATCGCCCTCACCCGCACCCCGTCCGGCATCACCGCCCTGCCCACCGGCGCCTACGACGACTGGCTCACCCGCCCGCCCGGAGCCCGCCTCGCCCCCGTACTGGCCGCCTGGTCCGACCTGTGGGACATCCCCACCCACACCCCGTTCGGCGAGACCCCCACCGCACTCATCCGCGGCCACGACCGGCACGCACCCGCCTTCCGGCACGCCCTCCTCGCCGCATTGGCCGGCGTCCCCCTCGGCGCCGGAGTCCCCCTCCCCGCGCTGCCGTTCACCGGACCCCCGCAGCACGAGCCGGACCGCCCCACCCCGTTCACGGACCTCCTCCGGGCGGCCGACTGGCACCGCCCCCTCGCCGTCACCCGCCGGCCGATGGCCGAGGAACGCGCCGCTCACACCCTCCATGAGGCCGTCCACCTGGGGCTGGCCGCCCACGGCACCCTCACCCCCCTCGGCCGGGCGCTGCTCACCGACCCGCAGTCCCTCGACGAAGCACTCGCCGCACTGCTGCCCCAGCTCCTCGAACAGGCCCATTTCCAGGCCGATCTGACCGCCGTCGTACCCGGCCGCCCTTCCACCACGCTCACCGGACTGCTCGCCTCCGCGGCCGACCGTGAATCCGAAGGCCACGCCGTGACCTGGCGCTTCACCCCGCACTCCGTACGCCGCGCGCTGGACTCCGGCCACACCGCCGCCTCGCTCCTCGAAGACCTCACCCGCGCCTCGGCCACCGGCACCCTGCCGCAGCCGCTCGCGTACCTCGTCCGGGACACCGCGCGCGCCCACGGCCGGATGCGGGTGCTGCCCGCCGCCTGCTGCATCCGCTCCGACGACGAAGCCCTCCTCAAGGAACTCGCCGCGCACCGCGCGCTGCGCCCCCTCGGCCTGCGCGAGATCGCCCCGACCGTCCTGGTCAGCGCCCGGCCGCCGGCCGTCACCCTGGACGCGCTGCGCGCCGCGGGCTACGCACCCGCCCTGGAATCCGACACCGGCGCCACCACCGTCGAACGCCTCCCCGCACACCGCGCCGCGGCCCCCGCCCCCGTCCGCGATCCCCACGCCCCGCTCACCCTCGCCCGCCGCCTCCTGGGACTTCCCAAGGAACCGAGGGCGACGGTCCCCCGGGATCCGGGGGACCGGGAGCCGGAAGCCTGCGGTCCGTAACGCCCGGCGACAAGTGACCCCGCGGCCCCGGGCTCAACCGCCCCGGGGCTGGGCCGTCCCCCACTCAGCCCGTTCCGGCCTCAGTCGTCGGCCGGCTTCCGTTTGTTCGCCCCGCCGATGCGCCGCAGCGCCGTCGGTGTGAAGCCGAGCCGGCGCGGGAGGCGCCCGGCCTCGGGCCCGGCGCCGGAGGGGCGGGGCGCCGCCGAGAAGGCCGGGAGCGGGGAGGTGGCGCCGGACGCCGGGGACCGGGAGCCGGCGGCGGGCGAGGGGGCCGGCGTCGCCGCCAGGGGGCCCGTGGCCGCACCCGGTGCCGATGGCCGGGCCGGGGAAGCGCCGGCCGACGGACGGCGCCGTGCCGTGTCGCGGAGCAGGTCGAGCGCCGCGGAGGGGCGCAGGAACGGGGCGGCGGGAGCGGTGGGCGCGACGACGTCGACGTACGTACGGCGGACGGCGATCCGGCCCGGGGCGGGGAACGGGAGCGCCTCGCCGGTGGCCAGGGCCCACGGCTCCTGGACGAGTCGCCCGACGGCCCGCTGTGTCCGGACGGCGAGCGCCGGATCGTCCATCCCGTGGCGGCGCAGCGCCCGGCCCAGCGCGACGGCACCGTGGGCGGCCAGCGACAAGCCCTGACCGCAGTCGGCGGCGAGCGAGACCACGGCGCCCCCGAGGGCGACGAAGCCCGTGGGCCACGACGCCAGTTGCTCGTAGCGCCGCCGGCGGTCGGCCGTGTCGCGGGTCAGCCGCACCTCGCTCAGCGGCTCGGCGTCCGCGATGAGGTCGCCGACGAGGGAGCCGCAGCGGCGGGCGAACGGCACGAAACGACCCGCGTGTTCGGACGGCCGGTCGTCGCCGGTCCCCGTGAGCGTCACCAGCCAGCGGCCGCCCTCGACCGGGACCAGCGTCGCCGTCCTCCCGGGCAGCGCGCGCTGCGGGGCGAACGGGCCGGGAACCGGCTGGACGAGCGGGGAACGGACGGTGAGCACCGGGCAGTTCTCCGTGCCCTGTGGGGCGCGGAAGATCCGGGTCGCCGAGACGATGCCGGCGTCCGAGACGTCCTCGTGGACGGTGGGCAGGCCCAGCGTGGCCAGCCGGGACGGGGTGCCGGAATGACGGCCCGTGGCGTCGATGACCAGGTCGGCATCGAGGCGGTACGTTTCGCCACCGGTGGTGTCCCGGACCCGTACCCCGGTGACGTGTTCCGCGGTGCCGGTCAGTTCCGCCGCCTCGGTGCCGTCCAGGACACTCACACCGGGCAGGTCGGGCACCTGACGGCGGACGGCCCGGTCCAGCAGATCACGCGAGCAGGCGAGCAGGTACTGCGCGTGCGGCCGCCGACCTAACCGGCTCACCGGGGTACGGCCGGCGATTCCGGCCGGCACCGGCATCCGGCGGGCCCCCTCGGCCAGCCAGTGATCGATGCTGCCGGGCAGCACCGTTTCGACCAGCCTGGCGCCGTCCCCCGTCAGCAGCTGCGCATGCCGGGCCCGCGGCAGGTCCGTGGGCAGGGCGGGGGTGCGCGGCAGCTGCTCTCGCTCGACGACGATGACATCGGCGTGACGGGACAGGGCGGCGGCGGCGAGCATGCCCGTGAAGCCGCCGCCGAGCACCACGGCGAGGTAGGGGTGGGTGAACTGGAGTCCGCTGCTGCCGACAGAGCTCGACGCGTTCATGGGCAGTCCCTTTCTCGGCGGCGGAGCACGGTTCCCCGGCCGGCGCGCGACACCTCCAGGAACGGCGGTGCCGCATACGGACGGGAACGCCGGCGGGCGGCGGCGACAACGGCGTCGGTGGCGGCCGTGAAAGAAGCCGACAGCGAGAACGGCAGGGACGCGGACGCGGTCCGCAGGAGGCGCAGAGGCGCCGGCAGAAGTGGCAGTGCACGTTGTGGGTCCCGGCAGGCCGACGCGAACGCCGGCCTGCCGCCCCCCGATTTCCCCATCATGATTCCCCCTCAGGCCGTGCCAGCCTCGCCCCGCGCACGGCCACCCCCTCCACCACCTGCCCGTGTCACCGGGTGGGGCGGCCGAACACAACTGCCTCGTAAAACGCGCTCGGCCCCGGGGGACGCAGCCGTCACATCTGGTCAACGGCGGACACTCTTCCGGATCGTAGGCTGCGGCGATCACATCCGACAGCCGGGTGTGAACGAGAGGCGCGTGGCAGCCACCCGGGGAGTACCGAGGGGTAGACCCGATGCAAACCGGCGCAATGGGCGGAAAATGCTGCGGTGCTTTCTCGCGTCGTGAGAAAGCAGGGCGAAAAATTTCACCAGGAGAAGAGTGAAGGTGCCCGGAGCCTCTCATGGTTGGCGCGAAATGATCGGATGAACGCGGGTATCCGACCGGCCTGCCTACCCTGTGCGGGCACCGCAGTGGAGAACCCGAGGGAGAGTCGTGCGCGCGATAGTGATGCGGGAGTTCGGCGGCCCGGACGTGCTGCGGCTCGAGGACGTGCCCGAACCCGCGCCCCGCGGCGGCCACTCGCTGGTCGAGGTCGCCCTGGCCGGCGTCAACTACGCGGATGTGCACGTACGGGAGGACTCCTACCTCGCGCCCGTCGAGCTGCCGTACATTCCCGGCAACGAGGTCGTGGGGACGGTGGACGGCACCCGGCGCGTCGTCGGGCTGTGCCGCGGCGGGGGCTACGCGGAGCAGGCCCTGCTGCACCGCCGGGTCACCTGGGACGTGCCCGACGCCATCAGCGACGCACAGGCCGTCGCCCTGGCGCTGCAGGGCAACAGCGCCTGGCATCTGCTCTTCACCTCGCTGCGCCTGACCCGGGGCGAGACCGTCGTCGTGCCGGCCGCGGCGGGCGGGGTCGGGTCGCTGGCCGTCCAGCTCGCCGCGCACGCCGGGGCCAGGGTCATCGGGCTCGCGGGCTCCCCGGAAAAACGCGAGCTGGCCGCGGAGTTGGGCGCCCACGCGGTGGTCGACTCGAACGCCGAGGACCTGACCGCACGCATCCTGGACGCGGCCGGCGGCCCCGTCGCGGCAGCCCTGGAGATGACCGGCGGCGTCACCTTCGCGCGGACCCTCGCCGCCGTCGCGCCGCGCGGCCGGCTGGCCGTGTACGGGTTCGCCGGCGGCGAGCTGGCGAGCGTGCCGACCCGGGAGCTGATGGAGCGGAGCATCACCGTCTCGGGCTTCTGGCTGCCGCAGCTCTACGCGGACCGCACGGCGCTGCAGACCTCCATGCAAGCCCTGTTCGACGCGGTCGCCGACGGCAGCCTCACGCCGCTCACCGGCGCCGTCTACGGGCTGGGTGAGGCGGCGCGGGCGCACCACGCGCTGGCCGCCCGCACCCCGACCGGGAAGCTGGCGCTCGAGGTCGCCCGATAATTCCGGTACCCCGCGCCGCCCGACGGGCAGAACGGCTGCGGGAGCCGACGCCGGGGCCGGCGCTCGGCAACCACCGGCGACGGGGGGACCGGCTCGCGCTGCACACGCCGTGCGCCTTCGGGCGCGGACCATTGCCAGGGGAGAGAGCACACCATGGGCCAACGCACCACCACCTCGGGACCGTCGGCCTCGGCCACCGCACCCGACCTCGCTTCGGACGTCACCGCGCGGGCGCCGGGGACCGCGGACCACGCCAAGAAGCCGCGCCAGGCAGCCAAGAGCGCGTCGTCCACGGGCTCCCGGACGTCGGGATCCGGCCATGCCGAGCGGGTCTTCCTCGTGCAGACGGCGTTCGCCGCACTCGGCGGCTCCGCACACGGGCCCGGTGAGATTGCCGAGTTCACCGGCCTGGACGACTCCGTCGTCTACCGCATCCTGCAGTCCGGCATCTACCAGCGGATCTTCGAGCGGGTGGAGCGCGGCCTCTACCGGCTGCGGACCTCGGCCGCCCAGCTCGCCTTCACCGCGCTCGATCACCGGCTCGACGGTGCCCAGACCGTGCTGCGCGACCTGCGCGAGGCCACCGACGGGGGGCTGGTGTTCCTCTACATGGTGGCGCCCTTCTCCGGCGCGCAGCGTCAGTGCGTCGACATGGCCGTCGGCGACTCCGATCTCGCGGAGCTGGGAATGACGCCGCGCGATGTGCTGTCCGTGACGCGTTCCCTGCGCACCGGGGCCTCCGGGCGGACGATCCTCGCCTACCTTCCGGAGGTGCTCCAGCAGCGGGTGCTGGCCGAGCCCGTGCCCGACCAAGCGGGACCGGGCGTCTACCGGGACAACGACGCGCTTCTCGCGTCGCTCGCGGAGGTCCGCGACCTCGGCCACGCCCTGGGGTACGAGGAGTGCATGGCCGGATGGAACTCCTGCGCGGCGCCGATCATGTGGGACGGCTCCATCATGGGAGCGGTGCTGCTCCTCAAGCTCAAGTCCGTCATGCCGGTGGCCCCCGACGGTGTCATCGAGGCGACGAAGGAGGCGGCGGCCGTCCTCAGCCGCTACGGAGCCGCCCGGCCGTCCGCGGACCAGGCCTGAACCATGGGGCCGGGCCGCCGGCCCGCCCGTGAAACCGTTCGCCTCGACCACGCGGCAGCCGCCGCCCGAGGACGGACCGACGGCACCCAGGGAGACGTGATGGAACCGGAGTTGGCGGCGCTCGCCACGGCGGGGGCGACCGCGCTGGTGCAGCAGATGGCGACGGACGGCTGGGCGGCGGCCCGCCGCAGCATGGCCGCCTTCCTCGCCCGGCACCGCGGCACGAACGACGAGGAGGCCCTGGCCGGCGAGCTGGAGGCCTCGCGCGCCGATCTGGTGGCGGCCCGGGAGGAGGGCGACGAGAGCGGGGCGGACGGGGTCGCCGCGGCCTGGCGGCTGCGGCTGCGCAGGCTGCTGAGCGAGGATCCGGCCGCGGCCGCCGAACTGCGCGCGCTGCTCGACGAGGTGGCTCCCGAGCGGGAGCGCGCGACCGTGGGGGAGGTGCACAACACCGTCAGCGGCGGGGTGCAGCACGGTCCGGTGATCCAGGCCGGCGTGATCTCCCGCCTCGACTTCACCACCGGGCCGAACCCGCCGTTGCCCGGCTGACACCGGGCGGCCCCGCGCCGCGGGTGCGGGCAGAATGGCGGGGTGCGGCTCGAAGCGATCACCTGGGAACGGCTCACCGACGCGCTCGCCGAGCGCCTCGTGGCGATGCCGGCGAAGGACGGGAGCCCCTGGCTGCGGGTGGCCCTCGACGGGGCGCCCGCGGCCTCGCCGGGGGACCTGGCCGGCCGGCTCGCCGAGGCGCTGCGGGTGCGGGGGCGGGCGGTGCACGAGGCCGGCACCTTCGGCTTTCTGCGCCCGGCCTCGCTGCGCCTGGAATACGGCCGCGAGGACCCCGACGCCTTCCACGACGAGTGGTTCGACCGGCAGGCACTGTGGCGCGAGGTGTTCCAGCCGCTGGATCCGGGCGGCACCGGGCGGGTGCTGCCCGATCTGTGGGATCCGGTCGCGGACCGGGCGACCCGCAGCGGATACGTCGAACTTCCGCACGGCGGCATCCTGTTGCTGCACGGCCCGCTGCTGCTCGGTCACTGGTTCCCCTTCGATCTCTCGGTGCATCTGAAGCTGTCACCCGCCGCGCTCGCCCGCCGTACCCCGGACGGTGAGCGCTGGACGCTGCCCGCGTTCGCGCGCTACGAGGCCGAGACCCAGCCCGAGGAGGTGGCGGACATCGTCGTACGGGCCGACGACCCCCGCCGCCCGGCCTGGAACGGGACCCTCTGAGCGCCTGGCTCGGCGGCCGGGGGCGCTCGCACTGCGCGGCCGCCCGTACTCAGACCAGCCGGCGTATCTCGCCGCGGACGCGGTAGAAGCCGCCCGAGGACGCCGCCAGATCGTCGACTGCATACCGCGCCCCGGCCCGTCGGATGTGGCGCGGGAACTGCACGTTCCAGGCGGGGTCATAGCCGCCGGACACGACATGGACCCGCAGCCGGCCGCCCTCCTGCACGCACTGCACCACGATTCCCGAGGCGTCGGCCGCGGGTACCGTGCGCACCGAGGTCGACGGGGTGTACGTGGGCAGCGCGGCGGCCGACTTCACGTCCCGGGCGAGGGGCACGCTGCCCGACCGGGCGGCGGTGATCGCGGCGTCGCTCGCGTCCACGCACACCAGGGACCCATCGGTGGTGACCAGGTACAGCTTCTCGTCCCGATACTGCATCGACAGCGCCGAGCCGCCGCCGGTGCCCAGCTTCCACAGGCGGGTGCCGTCGGCGGCGAAGCAGTACACCGACGAGGCCGAGTCCCCCGCGAAGACGTAGCGGCCACCGGGCGCCGTGGCGCAGGAGTAGACCACCGTGTCGCACCGGTAGGTGGCTTCCAGCGCGCCGTCGTCCTTCGCCAGCCGCTGGACCACGCGCCGGTCGGTGCCGGCGTACACCGCGTGGTCCTCCTGCCAGCCGAACAGCACCGCACCGTCGGTCGGCGTGTGCCACACCTCGCGGCTGCCGTCGGCGCTGTAGGCCGTCACCCCGCGGTGGTGGCCGTGGTAGACGGCGTGTGCGTCACGCCGCACCATCCAGGCCTGTGCCCCCGCGCTGCGCCGTGACCACTGGAACTCGTCCTCGTGGTCGATGACCGTCAGCCCGCCGGCGCGGTCGGCGACATGGAGGACGCCCTCGCGGATGTCCAGCCAGAAGATGTCGACATCGGGGGCGATGTCATAGGCGGCGAACGGGATCTTCGACGAGAGGTCGTAGACCGTGCCGTCGTCACAGCCGGCGTAGATCCAGAAGTCGTCCGCGACCAGGCACTTGACGCCGTCGGGCAGCTGGTAGTGCGCCAGCACCTCGCCGTCGTGGCCGAGGGTGTAGACGTCGCCGTGCTGGTTGCCGACCCAGCAGCGGTCCTCCGCGACATGGATGCCGAACGCCGACGCTCCGGTGCGAAAGCGCCACAGCACCGGTGCGACCGCGCGGGCCGTCGAGGGCGCGGAAGTGACCTGACGTCGCGTCACCGGGCGGGCGGCGCGCTGTCCCTGGACCGCCGGTGCGTAGCCCTTGCGGACCTTCTCGCCGATCTTCCGGGCGGCCGCGGCCCGCGCCTTCTCGCCCGTCGGGAACGTCGAGGTCTGCTGCTGGCCGTCGGCGCCGATCCGTCCGTAGCGCACCGAGACGACCGTGCCGTGCACCGCCACCTCGTAGAACTTGTGGGCGCCGCCGCCCTCTTGCGACAGTTCCAGATACGTCGTGCCCTCGGACATGGTGCTCCCCTCCCCGGGCGGCCCCACGGCCGTCCCCCGTTGAGAAAAACCGTACGGGCGACCACTGACAACGGATCATGAAACCGCGATCGCGGGCCGCTGAACAGCGCGTTCACGACGGCGGTTAGCGTGAGCGGGTGACGACTTCATTCAACGCACCCGACGAATCCGACGCGCTGCCCGGCAGCCGGGGGGCGGCCGCGACCGTCGAGGCGCGGCCGCGCTCCGTCGGCACCGTGACCATGACGTATGCGCCCGACCCCGACGGCGATCCGGACCCCGGGGAGATCGTGTGGACCTGGGTGCCCTACGAGGAGAACGACGGCCGCGGCAAGGACCGTCCGGTGCTGGTCGTCGCCCGTGAGACGGGCGGCACGCTGCTGGCCGTGCAGCTGTCCAGCAAGCGGCACCAGAACGACCGGGAGTGGGTGCCCCTGGGCACCGGCCCGTGGGACCGTGCGGGGCGCGACTCCTGGGTGGCCGTGGACCGGGTACTGCGGGTGCATCCGGCCGGGATGCGGCGCGAGGCCTGCGCACTGGACCGCGGCCGCTTCGACCTCGTCGTCAACCGGCTGCGCGAGCGCTACGGCTGGCGCTGACGCCCGCGCCCGGGATCAGGCCTCCGCCAGGGCCAGAAGCTTGCTGACGGTGTTCCAGTTACGCGCGGTGGCCGTCACCCCGAGGCGGGCGCGGTGCACGGTCTCGGCGAGCTTGGAACGCCCGATGCCACCGGGGCACCACAGGTACAGTTCGCGCCCGATCAGCCGGTACTGATCGGGCGCGAACGCCGCCGCGTCGAGCGCGTCCAGCCGCGAGGTGTCGGCCGGCACCTCCGACAGGAACGTCACATGCAGGGTCTTGGGCTCCGGCACGGCCTGCGGGAACGGATTCGCGGCGACGGCGGCGGCCAGCTCCTCGGCCGTCCGGACCATGACCGGCACCGTCAGCCCGAGGTCGGCGGCGATCCGCTCGTGCAGCATCCGGGCCGTCTCCGCCGGCGGCGTACCGGGGTCGGCGAAGACGATATTGCCGGTCTGCAGCAGGACCGAGACGTCCTTCAGGCCCGCGGACTCGGCCAGCTCCAGCTGTCCGGCCTTGGGGAACGAATTGTGTCCGCCGACGTTGATGCCGCGGAGCAGAGCGATCTGACGGGACATGACACTGCCATTCGTGGGAGCCGGACCCGGTGCGGGCGGACGACGGACGGAATCAGAAGAGCGGCGCGGGCAGCACACCTTCCAGGGCCAACAGCAGGCGTTTGGTCTCCAGGCCCCCGCCGAAACCGCCGATCCCGCCGTCACTGGCGACGACACGATGGCAGGGCACGACCACCGGCAGCGGGTTGGAGCCCATCGCGCCGCCCACCGCGCGGGCGGCGCCCGGCTCCCCGGCCCGGTCGGCGAGATCCTGATAGCCGACGACGCTCCCATAGGGGACGTCGCAGGCCAGGATCCGCAGGACGCGGGCGGAGAACCCGGCGGACAGCGACCAGTCCAGCGGGACGGTGAAGGTCCGCAGCCGGCCGTCGAAATAGGCGGACAGTTCGGAGACGGCCGTCGCCAGATGAGGTATGTCCGTGAGCGGTGGCCCGCCGAAGAGCTGCTCCAGACGGGTCAGCGCGCGGCGCCGCGTGCGCGCGTCGGCATGGAAGACGACCTGGACCAGGCCCGTGCGGGTCGCGGCGAGCAGCAGCGGACCGATGGGGGTCTCCAGCCGCGTCCAGGCCCAGTCGCGCCGGGCCGTGTCCGGTGCCGCGTCCGGCGCGGCCGCCGGCGGGGAATCCTGCTCTTCGTGCGTCACCTGTTCAGGGTAGGACGCACCACTGACAACGCGGCCGGGAGCGGGCCTGCACCGCACGCCGGCCCCGCTTCCCGCCCTCCCGGATGTCAGTCGTCGGCATCGCCGCCCACGGCGGCCCGCACCACGTCGGGCTTGTTGCTGATGATGCCGTCGACGCCCAGACCGGCGACCTTGACCGCGGTCGCCGGGTCGTCGACGGTCCAGGTGTACAGGTCCAGCGGCCGGCGGTGCGGGCCCTTCAGCCCGTGGACGGCGGCCACGTAGTCCCGGGTGACCACGGTGTGGACGGGGTTGATCTGGTCGCAGTACTTCGCGTACTTCGGGAGGTCGGCGACGGACGGATTGCCGAGGTAGCCCGTCCTGACCTCCGGCTGGAGGGTGTGCACCGTCTTGATGGCGTCCGCGTTGAAGCTCTGGATGACCAGCCGGTCCTTGAGATGCGCGCTGTTCAGCCACCCCTCGCTGCGCAGCTCCCGCAGGGTCTCCCGCTCGATGCCCGGGTAGAGCTCGGGGGACTTCAGCTCCATCAGCAGGCTTTGGTCGTTGTGCTCGACCTCGTCCATGTAGTCCTCGAGGGTCGGCACCTGCTCCCCCTTGAACTTCGCGCCGAACCAGCTGCCCGCGTCCAGCTTCTCGATCTCACGGAGCGTGAAGTCCGACACGTTCCACGGGGAGCGGCCGGGAAAGACCTGCTCGACATTGGTGGTCCGGGCGAGCGAGCTGTCGTGGAGGATGACCAGCTCGCCGTCCTTGGTGCGCTGGACATCGTTCTCGACCCACTCGAACCCGAGCCGGGCGGCGGCGTCGATCGAGGCGAGCGTGTTCTCGGGGGCGTACGACGCGGCACCGCGGTGGGCGACCGTCACCGGAGGGTGTCCGTGCGGCGCGGCCTGGGCGGCCGGGGAGAGGGCGAGCGCGGACAGACCCAGGAGCGCACCGGCGGCAACAGTGGCGACGGGGCGGATACGCATACGGACTCCTCGTGACGTCATGGACGTGAACTGACGTGAAGTGACGTGTACCGGGGTCGGACGGACAGAGGCTCGCAGCCGGGAGGGAGCGGAGGGCGGTGGTGCGGTGGCCGGGTGCTGAACGGGAAGCGGCGGGTGTTCCCGTCCGGAGCGTCGCGCCGTCGCAGGGTGCCCGGATCAGACCTGCGACGGAGGTACGCTCCGACGCCGTCCAACTTGCCGGAGCCAGGGCATCCGCGCATCTTGACCGATGATGCGTCACCCGTCGTGCTTCTGAACGGTTTTGGTCGAACGCCCCGCAGGCCGGACCGGCGCGGCCGGCTCGCGGACACGCCCCCGACGATCACCAGGCCGGCCCGCGGTATGACCGGTCCCGGCCGGGGCGGCCGCCGGATGCGCGGTCCCTGCCCCCACGGCGTTCCTCGGCAGGGCTGCGGGGACCCCCGCACCGTCCGCCGCCCGCTCCGGCCGGCCCTGCCGGGCATCCCCAAACGCTCGCCTCACCCCACAAAAATGCAGCTCAGAGCGCTACTCGCCTCGATTGTCAGTGCAGGGTCGTACGGTGGATCCCATGCGGCCCGTATCGAAGATCGAACGCACGGTGGCACCTTTCGAGGTCGTCAGCCCCTACCAGCCCAGCGGCGACCAGCCGACGGCCATCGCCGAGCTGGAGAAGCGCGTCCGCGGGGGTGAAAAGGACGTCGTCCTGCTGGGCGCCACGGGCACCGGAAAGTCGGCGACCACCGCGTGGATGATCGAGAAGCTGCAGCGCCCGACGCTCGTCCTGGCGCCCAACAAGACCCTCGCGGCCCAGCTCGCCAACGAATTCCGCGAACTGCTGCCGAACAACGCCGTCGAGTACTTCGTCTCCTACTACGACTACTACCAGCCCGAGGCGTACGTCCCGCAGTCCGATACGTACATCGAGAAGGACTCCTCCATCAACGAGGAGGTCGAACGGCTGCGCCACTCCGCCACGAATTCGCTGCTCACCCGGCGGGATGTGGTCGTGGTCGCCTCGGTGTCCTGCATCTACGGCCTCGGTACGCCGCAGGAGTACGTCGATCGGATGGTGCCGCTGAAGGTCGGCGACGAGTTCGACCGTGACCAGCTGCTGCGCCGCTTCGTCGACATCCAGTACACCCGCAATGACGTGTCCTTCACCCGCGGCACCTTCCGGGTGCGGGGCGACACCATCGAGATCTTCCCGGTCTACGAAGAGCTGGCCGTGCGGATCGAGATGTTCGGCGACGAGATCGAGGCGCTGTCCACCCTCCACCCGCTCACCGGCGAGGTGATCAGCGACGACCAGGAGCTGTACATCTTCCCGGCCAGCCACTACATCGCGGGGCCGGAGCGCATGGAGCGGGCCATCGCCGGGATCGAGGCCGAGCTGACGGACAGCCTCGCCAGCATGGAGAAGCAGGGCAAGATGCTGGAGGCCCAGCGGCTGCGGATGCGCACCACCTACGACATCGAGATGATGCGTCAGATCGGCTCCTGCTCGGGCATCGAGAACTACTCCATGCACATGGACGGCCGCGAGCCCGGCTCCGCGCCCAACACCCTCATCGACTACTTCCCGGACGACTTCCTCCTGGTCATCGACGAGTCGCATGTCACGGTCCCGCAGATCGGCGCCATGTACGAGGGCGACGCCTCCCGTAAGCGCACCCTCGTCGAACACGGCTTCCGGCTGCCGTCGGCCATGGACAACCGGCCGCTGAAGTGGGAAGAGTTCCTCGGGCGCATCGGGCAGACCGTGTATCTGTCCGCGACCCCGGGCCCGTACGAGCTGGCCCGCGGGGACGGCTTCGTGGAGCAGATCATCCGTCCGACCGGCCTGGTCGACCCGGAGGTGGTGGTCAAGCCCACCGACGGCCAGATCGACGACCTGGTGCACGAGATCCGCGCGCGCACCGAGAAGGACGAGCGCGTCCTGGTCACCACCCTCACCAAGAAGATGGCCGAGGACCTCACCGACTACTTCCTCGAGCTCGGTATCCAGGTCCGCTATCTGCACAGCGACGTGGACACCCTGCGGCGGGTGGAGCTGCTGCGCGAGCTGCGGGCCGGCGAGTACGACGTCCTGGTGGGCATCAACCTGCTGCGGGAGGGCCTCGACCTCCCCGAGGTCTCCTTGGTGGCCATTCTCGACGCCGACAAGGAAGGCTTCCTGCGGTCCGGTTCGGCGCTCATCCAGACCATCGGACGCGCGGCGCGCAACGTCTCCGGCCAGGTGCACATGTACGCCGACAAGGTCACCCCGGCGATGGAGAAGGCCATCGACGAGACCAATCGCCGCCGGGAGAAGCAGCTGGCCTACAACAAGGCGAACGGCATCGACCCGCAGCCGCTCCGCAAGAAGATCGGCGACATCGTCGCCACCATCGCCCGGGAGGAGATCGACACCCGTGAGCTGCTGGGCACGGGGTACCGCCAGGGCACGGAGACCAAGGACAGCAAGGGCAAGGCACCGGTCCCGGCGCTGGGTGGCAAGGCCGCGAAGGGCAAGGGCGGCAAGGACGCGGCGGCGCTGACGGACCGCCCCGCAGCCGAACTGGCCGAACTCATCGAGGAGATGACGGAGCGGATGCGGGCCGCCGCGGCCGAGCTGCAGTTCGAGGTCGCCGCCCGGCTCCGTGACGAGGTCGGCGAACTGAAGAAGGAGCTGCGGCAGATGCGGGAGGCCGGGGTGAAGTAGGGGGGCGGCGTCAGCCGGGGGCGAGTGCGCAGGGGGCGGCGCCCGGCCGGTCCGTCCGGGTCGGGCCGCAGCCGTCGCGGCGGCGCATCACCGCAAGTGAACGGCGGGTGCCCGGCGGCGCCCGGTGTGTTGCAGAAGCGCCACAAAAGGCGGGCCGCAGCCGTCGTCGGCACGTCGGCGTGCATAGGGTCGAAGGGGCCGCCGGAAAGCTGGGCGGGGACAGTACAGAGAGGGGACGGCACGTGTCGGTCAATTTGTCCAAGGGACAGGGCATCAGCCTGGAGAAGTCCGACGGAGGAAGCCTGACCGCGGTGCGGATGGGGCTGGGATGGCGTTCGGCGCCGCGCCGCGGGCTGTTCGGAAGGCGGACCAGCGAGATCGACCTCGATGCCTCGGCGGTGCTGTTCGCCGAGAAGAAGCCCATAGACGTCGTCTTCTTCCAGCACCTGACCAGCGACGACGGCGCGGTCCGGCACACCGGCGACAACCTGGTCGGCGGTGCGGGCAAGGGCGGTGACGACGAGGCGATCGTGGTGGACCTGGCGCGGGTGCCGGTGCACATCGACCAGATCGTGTTCACCGTCAACTCCTTCACCGGCCAGACCTTCGCCGAGGTGCAGGACGCCTTCTGCCGTCTGGTGGACGAGACCACCGGCGAGGAGCTGGCCCGCTACACCCTCACGGGCGGCGGCGACTACACCGCGCAGGTCATGTCCAAGGTGCACCGGGTGGGCAGCGGCTGGCAGATGACCGCCATCGGTGAGCCCTCCGTCGGCCGTACCTTCCAGGACCTCGTGCCGGCGATCCTGCCGCACCTGTAGCCACCCACCGCGGCAGCGCGCACCGGACCGCGCCGCCCCGGGCGCTCCGGCCCCGCCCGGGGCCGGGCCCGGAACGCGCCACGACGAGCAGGGGGAAGACCGATGACGGCCGAGCTGGTCCGGGGGCAGAACCATCCGCTGGACCGGACGCGGGTGGAGATCCGGGTGACGGCGGGCGGTCCCGTCGTCGCCGGGGTCACGCTCGGCGACGCGGACGGCAGGCTCACCGGCCCCGAGGCGGTGGCGCATCCGGGCGCGCCCCGTCGTAGCGGTGTCGAAGTACCCGGTCAGGCGGCCGCCGAGCACCGCATCGCGATGGATCTCGACGCGCTGCCCGAGACCGTCCACCGGGTCGGCGTGTTGCTGGCACTGCCCGGCGGGCCCGGCGCGCCGGCCACCTTCGGGGCGGCCGCCGCGCCCTCCGTCGCGGTCACCGGCCCCGACGGCACCGCCCTCGTGCGCTACACCCTGACCGGCCTGGGCCCCGAGTCCGCCGTCGTCGCCGTGGAGCTCTACCGCAGACAGGGCACCTGGAAGGTGCGCGCCGTGGGCCAGGGCTACGAGGGTGGCCTCCCGGAGTTGCTGCACGACCAGGGGCTGTCGCAGGCGGCGGAACTGGCCGCGGAGATCGAGCGGGCGGTCGGCTGGGGGCGGGCCCACGCGCTCCCCGCGCCCACCCCCGTGGCGACGGCCCGCGCCGAACGGCCCGGTGTCCCGGCCGCCCCGCCCACCGGTGACCGGCCGTCCCCCGCGCACCGCGCGACATCCGACGCCCCGGCAGCCTCGGTGCACGCACCGGGAACCGACCCCGCAGCCGCACCGGCCCCCGGAGCCGAAGCCGGGGCAGCCCCCACCACCCCGCCCGCCGGCACCCCCGTCGACTACCGGCACCCCCGTCGCCGCACCACCCCCGCACCCCCCGACCCGGCCCCGTCCCCCGCGCCCGCACCGAGCGCGCCGGCCGACAGCCCCACCCGGCCCGGGGGTTCCGCCCCGCCCGACGGCCCTCCGGTCCCGGTGGCCGGTGACGCCGTCGGCTGGAGCATGGAGGAGCGGCTCTACCACCAGGCCTGGGGCATGTTCGAGGATCTGGCCCGTTCGGTCGCCGCCTACCGCAGCGCCGCCGACTTCGCCCGGTCCCGTCTGGAGACGGAGCTCGACGAGGTCCTCGCCGACCCGCGCCACCGCCTCGGTACGGCCGCCGACGCCGCCCGTGCCACCGCCCGCGACCGGCACGCCACCCTCCTGGCCCGGGCACGCGCCGCCCTCGACCGCGATCTGGGCCAGCTCACGGCCGAGTCGGAGGTCGTGGAGCCCGCCCTGCCGCCGGCCTTCGCCCGCTGGGACAGCCCCGTATGGCAGGGCCACCACCACGCCTCCCAGGAGCCGCCGATGGCGCTGCGCCTGGGCGATCTGCACCTCCCGGAGGCCCCGGACCTGCGGATTCCCATGCTCGTCCGGCTCCCTCTGGAGCGCGGGCTGTGGATCGACAGCGGGCCCCCTGCCCAGCCCCACGGCGCTCGCCCCGACCCCGAGCGGGAGGTCGGCCGGCGGGAGCTGGGCAGCGCGCTCACCGACGGGCCGCCCGACGAGGCCGCGCTGCGCCGCCTGGCCATGGAGAGTGCCGTCGCGATCGCCGCCCGGCTGCTCGCCGTTCACCCGCCCGGCGGCTTCGCGGTCCAGGTCATCGACCCGGCCGGCAGCGCGGCGCCCACGCTCGCTCCCCTGGTGGACAGCGGCGTGCTGCCTGCCCTCCCGGTGCCCGGCGCCCGAGGCGTCGCCTCGGTCCTGGACGACCTGACGCGGCGGGTCGAGCTGATGCAGCTGGCCGTCCGCCACCGCGCCGCCGACGCGCTGCCGCCGGACCTCGACCCCGCCGACCAGCTACTGATCGTGCACGACTTCCCGTACGGCTTCGACGACCGCGCGCTCACCCGGCTGCGCTATCTGGCCGACGAGGGGCCGGCCGTCGGGGTGCACCTCCTGATCGTCGCCGACCGCGCCCAGGCCCGGGAGCACGGCCCGGTGCTGGACCCGCTGTGGCGCTCCCTGCTGCGGCTCACTCCGGTCCCCGACGCCCACCTCGCCGATCCCTGGGTCGGCCATGCCTGGACGTACGAACCCCTGCTCGCGCCCAAGGGAAGTCAGGTGGTGCGGCAGACGCTGGAGCGGGCCGCAGCCGCGCGGCGCCTGCCCTGAGCTGCGGCTTTACCTTTCTCTTTACTATTCATTGGGATTCCTTTACGCTTCCTTGTGCGGAGGGGAGTATTCCTACGCGACGTACCCGTCATCACGGATTGCGAGTGTGACGAGATCCCGGGGCGTCGGTCCCGCCCCTCGAGGGGCGGCGGGGTGGAAGAGACCTCCGGCAGCGACGACGCTGTGAGTGCCGTACGAATCTGCCGGAGGAGCAGTGGACGTTTCCCCGACCCTGTGGGCACTGACCATTCTTGGTCTGTGTGTCCTGATCGCCGCCGATTTCTTCATCGGTGGCCGCAAACCGCACGAGGTCTCCCTCAAGGAGGCCGGAATCTGGACCGGTGTCTGGATCGCGCTCGCCGCGCTCTTCGGCCTCGGGCTGCTGCTGTTCGGCGGCACCGCACCGGCCGGTGAGTTCTTCGCGGGCTTCATCACCGAGAAGTCCCTGAGCGTCGACAACCTCTTCGTCTTCGTCCTGATCATGGCGAAGTTCGCGGTCCCGGCGATCTACCAGCAGCGGGTGCTGATGGTGGGTGTGCTGATCGCGCTGGTGCTGCGGGCCGGCTTCATCAGCGCAGGCGCCGCGATCATCGCCAACTTCTCCTGGGTGTTCTACCTCTTCGGCGCGTTCCTCATCTGGACCGCGTGGAAGCTCATCAAGGAGGCGCGCGCCGAGCAGGAGGACGAGGAGTTCGAGGAGAACCGCTTCCTGAAGATGGTCGAGAAGCGCTTCCCGTCGACCGACACCTACCACGGGACCAAGCTGTTCATCGTCGAGAACGGCCGCCGGCTGATGACGCCGATGCTGATCGTCATGCTGGCGATCGGTACCACCGACGTCCTCTTCGCGCTGGACTCGATCCCGGCGATCTTCGGCCTGACCCAGGATCCGTACATCGTCTTCACCGCCAACGCCTTTGCCCTGATGGGTCTGCGGCAGCTGTACTTCCTGATCGGCGGACTGCTCAAGAAGCTGGTCCACCTCTCGTACGGCCTGTCGATCATCCTGGGATTCATCGGGGTCAAGCTGGTGCTGCACGCGCTGCACGAGTCCGGGGTGCCCGTTCCGGAGATCAGCATTCCGGTCTCGCTGGGCGTCATCTGCGCCGTGCTGATTGTCACCACGATCACCAGCCTGCGCGCCTCGAAGAAGCAGGCGGAGGGCGAGGCGGCGGTCAAGGAGGACAGCGGCGTCTGAGCCGCCGTCCGCCCGGATGCCACGACGGCGCCCGGCCCGCTCCGAGGGGGAGCGGACCGGGCGCCGTCCGTTTGCCGCCTCGCGCCTACCAGCCGCGTTCGCGCCACTGCGCGAGCTGCGGGCGCTCCGCGCCGAGCGTGGTGTCGTTGCCGTGGCCCGGATAGACCCAGGTCTCGTCGGGCAGCCGGTCGAACAGCTCGCGCTCCACGTCGTCGATCAGCCGGGCGAAGTTCTCGGCGCTGCCGAAGGTGTTGCCGACGCCGCCGGGGAACAGGCAGTCCCCGGTGAACAGATGCGGCGCGCCGTGCGGGTCGTCGTAGACCAGCGCGATGCTGCCCGGGGTGTGCCCGACCAGATGACGCGCGGTCAGCTCGACCCGGCCGACGGTGATCGTGTCGCCGTCGTCGACCGGCACCTCGGTGGGCACGGGGATGCCCTCGGCGTCGTACCGCCCGGCGTACGTCCGCGCACCCGTCGCCCCGACCACCTCGCGCAGCGCGCCCCAGTGGTCACCGTGCCGGTGCGTGGTGACCACGGAGGAGATACCGCTGTCACCGATCAGGGCGAGAAGAGTGCGCGGCTCGGCGGCCGCGTCGATCAGCAACTGCTCATCGGTCGCCCGGCACCGCAGCACATAGGCGTTGTTGTTCATCGGACCGACCGCGACCTTCGAGATCATCAGGTCGGTCAGCTCGTGCACGTCGGCCGGTCCGCCGACCTTCACTGCTCCGCTGTAGCCCATGGGACCACTCTAAAGCGGCGGTACGGCGGGCAGGCCGGAGCCATGGCTGTCGAGTTTGCCGCCGTCACCGCGTCCGGTGAGCCAGCCGACCAGCGCGGTCGCCGGGCCCGTCACGACCACCGGCGCGGCCTCGCCGCCCGCTGTGGTCTCCCACCGGCCGGTGCGCCACCGGCCGCCCTCGTCGGCCCGCAGCTCCAGGGCGGGCAGCTCCGGGCGGTCCGCGAACTTGACCGCGCACAAGAAGGCCAGTTCGCTGTCGACGAAGGCGGGTGACAGCTGGTCGACGGTGTGGCCGATGCCGAGGTCGACAAGGTGCAGCTCCACCTCCGTCAGCCGGCGCATCGGCAGCCGGTCGGCCCGTTCGACGACGCCGTTGCGCATCTCGACCTCGAACGGCCGGCGCGCCTCGGGCAGCGCCTCCATGGCCGCGTCGAAGCGTGCCGCGGTCTCCTCCAGATCCGCCAGCTGTGCCGCCAACGGGCGGGCGGCGCCCTGCTCGATGTCGTTCTCGCGCGCCTCGGGGCTCGCGTACATCGGCGTCCGGACGTCCGTCCGCGCCCAGGTCAGGAGGTTGCCCAGGGCGTCCGCGTTGCGTGCCAGATGGGCCAGGACATGGCCGCGGGTCCAGCCGGCGAGCAGCGACGGCTCGGCGAGCGCCGCGTCGTCGAGCGTGCGCACCGACGCCATGAGCCGACCGGTGGCCTCGCGGACGGCTGCCACATCGCGGGGGAAGTCAGGCAGGTTGAGGGTCATGGTCCGACGCTAGCGCCGCCGGGGCGCGGGCGGGAGTGCGCCGTGCGCCGATCGGGGCGTACGCCCGAGCGTGTCGGCCCTCCCCGGGCGGCGCGTGACGGCCGGGCCGCCCACGCCGCCCGGGGCGGTCAGGCCACCCCATCGTCCGGTGTGCCGAACCAGCGCCGGAGCGCGGCCGTCAGCTCGGCGCCGGTGTCAGGCCGGCCCGGGGAGTCCGCCGCCCAGGCGGTGCAGCCGTCCGGCCGTACCAGGAGGCCGGCCAGACCGGGCCGCCCGGGGCAGTCCGTGCGCAGCAGCCGTATCCGGGAGCCGTATCCCGCCGCGTGCCGGAGCACGTCGCCGTCCCCGGTGAGGTCGAGCAACAGCCCTTGGCCCTCGTGGAGCTGGTCGGCGAGCCGGGTGCCGTCGGAGAACTCCAGATCGGGGGCGCTGCGACCGGTCAGCGGATGGTCGCCGGGCAGGTCGAGGCGCTGCTGGACGCCGGAGATCTTCTTGGCGAAGAAGGTGGTGGCGGTGGTCGTGCCGGTCAGTTCGGCGATCACCCCGCGCAGCGCCCGGGCATGCGACTCCGGCCGCATCAGCGCCACTTGGGCCCGGGTCCAGTCCAGCACCCACGCGCCCAGGGGGTGCCGCTCGGCCGTGTACGAGTCGAGCAGCCCCTCCGGCGCCCCTCCGCGCACCGTGGCGGCGAGCTTCCAGCCGAGGTTCAGCGCGTCGCCGATGCCGAGGTTCAGTCCCTGGCCGCCGAACGGCGCGTGCACATGGGCCGCGTCACCGGCCAGCAGCACCCGCCCCGAGCGGTAGTCGGGCACCTGACGCGCGTTGTCGGTGAACCGGGTCGCCGTGAGCACCTTGTGGATCCGCACGTCCGGCACCCCGGACACCCTGCGCAGGGAGGCCTCCAACTCCTCGGCGGTGACGGGCGATTCGCGGTCCCCGGGCGGCCCGTCGAACTCCACGGTGAGCAGCCGGCCGGGCAACGGGCCGTGGGCGTATGTCCCGGTCTCGGTCCATTGCCACCCGGTTCCCAGCGACTCGGCGCCGGTCAGCTCCACCAGGGCCTGCCGGCCGGTGATCTCGGGCGCGGTGCCGGGGAAGGGGAAACCGGCGAGCCGGCGCACCGTGCTGCGGCCGCCGTCGCAGCCCACCAGCCAGCCGGCGCGCAGCGATCCGCGCGAGGTGTGCACGTGCACACCGTCAGCGTCGGCGTCGAACCCGGTCAGGGTGGTGCCGCGGCGCAGCTCCACCCCGAGCGCGGTGGCCCGGGCCTGGAGCAGCCGCTCCAGGTCGGCCTGTGCCACGAGTCCGACCTCGCCGGCGGGCCCGGGGCCGTCGAAGTCCGGGTCGGAGACGTCCAGCAGGTCGCCGCGCAGCATGATGCCCGCGAAATGTCCGGCGAACTTCGGCGCCGGCCGCACCGGGGAGGCACCGGCCCCCCGGTGTGCGCGCAGGAACGAGTCGACCTTCCCGAAGGCGGCGCGCTGCACCTCGGCGAGTGCGGGAAGCATCCCGCGGCGGTAGAAGGCCTCGGCGGTGGGGGTGTTGATCGCCCCCGCCTTGATCGTGGTGTCCACCTCGGTCAGCCGTTCCAGGACGACGACCGGGACACCGGCCAGTGCGAGTTCGCAGGCGAGCATCAGCCCCACCGGGCCGCCCCCTGCCACTACTACGTCTGCGTCATGATGCATGCGATGAGTGTAGTCACTAAAAAATTATGCCGGCTAAAAATTAGTTAGAATTCCGGCCATGGCGGAAGAGGAGCGGCGCGGCGGCGCGCGGGCGGCGGACGGGGAGCGGGCTGGCGGCCCGCGGGGGGAGAGCGGCTTCACCCGGGAGGACGGGCGGCTGACGCTGCGCGAGCGCAAGAAGCTGCAGACCCGGCAGCGGATCTCCGGCGAGGCCACGCTGCTCTTCATCGAGCGCGGCTTTGACCACGTCACGGTCGCCGAGGTGGCCCGCGCCGCCGAGGTCTCGACGATGACGGTCTTCAACTACTTCCCGCGCAAGGAGGACCTCTTCCTGGACCGGATCCCCGAGGCGCGGGAGCTGATCACCCGTGCCGTCCGGGAGCGCGGCGCGGACCGCTCGCCGCTCGCCGCGCTGCGCGCGCTGGTGCTCGGGCTGGTGGCGGAGCGGCATCCGCTGTCCGCGGTGGGGGAGGGGTTCGGGCACTTCTGGCGCACGGTGGTGGAGTCCCCGGCGCTGCGGGCACGGGGCCGCGAGGCGCTCGAGGAGATCGAGGATGACCTCGCCGGGGCGCTCGCGGAGGCCGCGGGCGACGAGTCCGGCGAGCCCGGTCGACCCGGTCACGACGCCCGGCTGGCCGCGGCGCTGATCGTCGCGGGGGTGCGGGCGGCCGGCGCCCGCGCGCTGGCCCGGCAGCTCGAGGGTGACCCCGTGGACGAGGTGGCCGTTGAACAGGCGGAGGTGCTGCGCCGTACGTTCGACGCGTTGGAGCGGGCGCTGCCCGACCTCGCCTGACGGGGGCGTTTCCGCAGCGTACGGGCGTGCGGGCGGGGCGGGAAGATTGTGCGGCCGCCACACGTTCGGGTGAAGAGGGCTTGCGGCCTCTCAAAATCGAATGCGCGTGCTATAGGCTCGTGCGTGGCATCCCGACAACAGTGCCGCGGCGGGCCCCCTACCCTGGGGCGGGGGCTCTTCCGCTCCGTCGCCTCTGCTCACCCACCGCGCGGCGGACGCGGGGCCGCGGCCCCCGCCCCCTTCCAAGAAAGGTGCCGACCGGCGTGGCCGACCGTCTCATCGTCCGTGGCGCTCGCGAGCACAACCTCAAGAACGTCTCGCTCGACCTCCCCCGCGACTCCCTCATCGTCTTCACGGGTCTCTCCGGGTCGGGCAAGTCCTCGCTCGCCTTCGACACGATCTTCGCCGAGGGGCAGCGGCGTTATGTCGAGTCGCTCTCCTCCTACGCCCGGCAGTTCCTCGGGCAGATGGACAAGCCCGATGTGGACTTCATCGAGGGCCTGTCCCCCGCGGTGTCGATCGACCAGAAGTCGACCTCGCGCAACCCCCGCTCGACGGTCGGCACGATCACCGAGGTCTACGACTACCTCCGCCTGCTCTTCGCCCGTATCGGCAAGCCGCACTGCCCCGAGTGCGGGCGGCCGATCGCCCGGCAGTCGCCGCAGGCCATCGTCGACAAGGTGCTCGAACTCCCCGAGGGCAGCCGCTTCCAGGTGCTCTCCCCGCTGGTGCGCGAGCGCAAGGGCGAGTTCGTCGATCTCTTCTCCGACCTCCAGGCCAAGGGCTACAGCCGCGCCCGGGTCGACGGCGAGACGATCCAGCTCTCCGAGCCGCCGAAGCTGAAGAAGCAGGAGAAGCACACCATCGAGGTGGTCATCGACCGCCTCACGGTCAAGGAGACCGCCAAGCGCCGGCTGACCGACTCCGTCGAGACCGCCCTCGGGCTCTCCGGCGGCATGGTCATCCTCGACTTCGTCGATCTGGACGCGGACGACCCGCAGCGCGAGCGGATGTATTCGGAGCATCTGTACTGCGCCTACGACGACCTCTCCTTCGAGGAGCTGGAGCCCCGCTCCTTCTCCTTCAACTCGCCCTTCGGCGCCTGCCCGGACTGCACCGGCATCGGCACGCGCATGGAGGTCGACCCCGAGCTGATCATCCCCGATGAGGACCGCTCCCTCGACGAGGGCGCGATCCACCCCTGGTCGCACGGCCACACCAAGGAGTACTTCGGCCGCCTGGTCGGCGCGCTGGCCGACGCCCTCGGGTTCCGTACGGACATGCCCTGGGCGGGGCTGCCGGCCCGCGCCAAGAAGGCGCTGCTGAACGGCCACAAGACCCAGATCGAGGTGCGCTACCGCAACCGGTACGGCCGCCAGCGGGCCTACACCACCCCCTTCGAGGGAGCCGTGCCGTTCGTCAAGCGGCGGCACTCCGAGGCGGAGAGCGACAGCAGCAGGGAGCGCTTCGAGGGCTATATGCGCGAGGTGCCCTGCCCGACCTGTGAGGGCACCCGGCTCAAGCCGATCGTCCTGGCCGTCACGGTCCAGCAGAAGTCGATCGCCGAGGTCGCGGCCATGTCGATCAGCGACTGTGCCGACTTCCTGCGGGAGATGACGCTCGACGCGCGGGAGAAGAAGATCGCCGAGCGGGTCCTCAAGGAGGTCAACGAGCGGTTGAAGTTCCTGGTCGACGTCGGCCTGGACTACCTCTCGCTGAACCGCGCGGCCGGCACCCTCTCCGGCGGCGAGGCGCAGCGCATCCGGCTCGCCACCCAGATCGGCTCCGGCCTGGTGGGCGTGCTCTACGTCCTCGACGAGCCGTCGATCGGTCTGCACCAGCGCGACAACCACCGGCTCATCGAGACCCTGGTGCGGCTGCGCGACATGGGCAACACCCTGATCGTCGTGGAGCACGACGAGGACACCATCAAGATCGCCGACTGGGTCGTGGACATCGGCCCGGGCGCGGGTGAGCACGGCGGCAAGGTCGTGCACAGCGGCCCGATGAAGCAGCTGCTGACCACCAAGGAGTCGATCACCGGCCAGTATCTGTCCGGCAAGAAGTCCATCGCGACCCCGGACATCCGGCGGCCCGCCGACCCGGCACGGCGGCTGACGGTGCACGGCGCGAAGGAGAACAACCTCCGCGACATCGACGTCTCCTTCCCGCTCGGGGTGTTCACCGCCGTCACCGGCGTCTCCGGCTCCGGCAAGTCGACGCTGGTCAACGACATCCTCTACACCCACCTCGCGCGTGAGCTGAACGGCGCCAAGTCGGTGCCGGGCCGGCACACCCGGGTCGCCGGCGACGATCTGGTGGACAAGGTCGTGCATGTCGACCAGTCGCCGATCGGCCGCACCCCGCGCTCCAACCCGGCCACCTACACCGGCGTCTTCGACCACGTCCGCAGGCTCTTCGCGGAGACGATGGAGGCCAAGGTCCGCGGCTATCTGCCGGGGCGCTTCTCCTTCAACGTCAAGGGCGGCCGCTGCGAGAACTGCTCCGGCGACGGCACCATCAAGATCGAGATGAACTTCCTGCCGGATGTGTACGTGCCGTGCGAGGTCTGCCACGGGGCGCGCTACAACCGGGAGACGCTGGAGGTCCACTACAAGGGCAAGTCCATCGCGGAGGTGCTGGACATGCCCATCGAGGAGGCGCTGAGCTTCTTCGAGGCGGTGCCCACCATCGCCCGGCACCTCAAGACGCTCCACGAGGTCGGCCTCGGGTATGTCCGGCTCGGGCAGTCCGCGCCGACGCTCTCCGGCGGTGAGGCGCAGCGCGTCAAGCTGGCCAGCGAACTCCAGAAGCGCTCCACGGGCAGCACGGTCTACGTCCTCGACGAGCCGACCACCGGTCTGCACTTTGACGACATCAGCAAGCTGATCAATGTGCTGTCCGGGCTGGTCGACAAGGGCAACACGGTGATCGTCATCGAGCACAACCTCGATGTGATCAAGACCGCGGACTGGGTCGTCGACATGGGCCCCGAGGGCGGCAACGGCGGCGGTCTGGTCGTCGCCGAGGGCACCCCGGAGGATGTGGCGTCGATCCCCGCCAGCCACACCGGCAAGTTCCTGCGGGAGATCCTCGGCGACCGCGTCAGCGATGCCGCTCCGGCGGCGTCCGGAAGGAAGCCGGCGGCCAGGAAGTCCGCGGCGGCGAAGGCTCCCGCCAAGAAGGCCGCCGCGAAGAAGACCGCGGCCAAGAAGACCGCCGCCACGAAGTCGACGGCGCGGGCCCGCCGGACCTGACCCCGGCGAGCACGTCCCCGAAACGGGCCGTCACCGCACTCCCAGGAGCGGCGGTGGCGGCCCGTCGCGGTACAGGGCTGCGGGCCCCATGAGCGCCCGCAGCGCCGCCTGCGCGGCCGTCTCCTGTGGCCGGCCCTACCCCGCCACCTCCGCCGCGAACGGCGGTTGCGCGCCCGCGCGCGAGCAGGTCACGGCGGCCGCGCGGGCGGCGAACCGCAGGATGTCGCGCCAGTCGTCGTCGCCGAGCGCGCAGACGGCGTCGTACGACAGGGCGCCATGGGCGTCCAAACGGTGCAGCAAGGCGGCGTTGACCGTGTCACCGGCGCCGATGGTGTCCACGACCTCGACCCGCTCGCCGGGGACCGACAGCGCGCCGCCGTCTCGCGTCAGCACCGTCAGACCGTCCCCGCCGTGTGTCAGGACGATCGCCGCGGGCCCCTCGTGCAGCCACTCCTTCGCCGCCGCGGTGACCGCCTCCCGGCCGCCGTCCGCCGTGTCCTCGGCTCCCGCCAGCCACAAGGCGTCCTCCTCCGACAGCTTCAGCAGGGCGAGGTCGGGGAGCCAGGAGCGGAAGCGGGACCGGTAGGCGTCCGGCTCGGGGATCAGATTGGCCCGGATATTGGGGTCCAGCGCTGTGAAGACACCCCGCCCGGCCTCGCGGCGCAGCAGGGACTCATAGGCGCTCGCCCCCGGTTCCAGCACCAGCGAGCAGGTGCCCAGGGACAGCGCACGGACCGTATCGGGCAGCGCCGGCGGCAGGGCGAAGAGCCGGTCGGCGGTGCCCTCGGCGTAGAAGCCGTAGCCCGCCGACCCGTCCGGGCTGATGTCGGCCACGGCCAGGGTGGTCGGCTCACCGCCGCGCTGCACCAGCGAGGTGTCCACACCGCTGCGGTGCAGCCCGTGCAGCAGCGCCGCACCGAAGGCGTCGGTGGACACGCGGGAGCAGAACGCGGTGGGCGAACCCAGCCGCCCCAGCGCGACCGCGGTGTTGTACGGGCCGCCCCCGCGCTGCGGCTGCAGCGCCGGAAGCAGGCCGTCCGTAGGGGCGGCGTCCTCCCCGCCCGGCTGGTCCGGGGAGGGCTGCTGCGGACCGGGGACGAGGTCGATCAGTGCCTCGCCGGCGACGACGATCACGGGGTGCGGTTCCTTTCCTGGGCGGCCGGGGACGCGGCCGGGGCGGGTTCGGGGCAGCCGCACGAGGTGCGGTGCACAAAGGCGCAGGGGAGGCGGACGGTGCGCGGCGGCCGGTCCGGCTGCTCCAGGCGCGCCAGCAGCAGCCGGACCGCCGCCGCCCCGATCTCCCTGCTGGGCTGGGCGATCACGGTGAGCCGGGGCGTGAACAGGTCCGCCCACGAGAAGTCGTCGAAGCAGGCGAGCGCGATGTCGCGGGGCACCTCCAGGCCCCGCTCGCGCAGCGCCCGGAGCGCGCCGATGGTCATCGCGTTGTTGGCGGTGACCAGCGCGCTGGGCGGCCCCGCCGCGTCGAGCAGCCGCCGGGTGGCGTCCTGGGCGCCCGTCGCCTCGGAGTTGCCGCTCGCGAGGAGTTCGGGGGCGAACGGCAGCCCCCGGGCGCGCAGCCCCTCGCGGTAGCCCTGGACGCGCTCGGTGGTCGTGCTCAGGCCGGGGAGCCCGGCCACCAGGCCGATCCGGGTGTGCCCCCGGTCGGCCAGGTGCTCCACCAGCTGCCGCACCGGGCCGGTGTTGTCGGCGCACACCTGGTCGTGCCCGTCGCCCACCAGCCGGTCCAGGAAGACGGTGGGCACCTCGTGCCGGGCCAGATACGCCACCGTCTCGGCGGGCTGCGCCGACGGCGCGACGATCATGCCGTCCACCCGCCGCTCGTGCAGCAGCTGGACGACCGTGCGCTCGTGGTGCGGGTCGTCGTGCGGATCGGCGAGCAGCAGGCTGTGGCCGGCTGCCAGGGCACCGGCCTCGACGCCTTGGAGGATCTCGGTGAAGTACGGGTTGCTGATCGCCGAGACCGCCAGGCCGATCGAGCGGGTGCGGGCGGTGACCAGGGAGCGGGCCAGGGTGTTGTGGGTGTAGCCGAGCGCGTCGATGGCGGTGAGCACCGCGGTACGGGTAGCGGGGCGCACCGGCCGCGTTCCGTTCAGCACGTGCGAGACCGTGGCGACGGACACCCCCGCGTGCCGCGCCACATCCGCCATCGTCGTCATCCGGTGCTCTCTCCCGTACGTGCGGCGCCCGTGGGCCGCTCCTGGCGCGGTCCCGATCCGCGAGGTGCCCACCCTACGAGCCGAGAGGGCAAACGTAAACGCTTACGTAAGCGCTTACGTAGAGCGGGTGGCCCTCTGTGAAGACCTCATGGACGAGGCCCCTGCCGCCTGCCCGGGGCGGTGAGATCGCCGGCCCGACCCCCGCCGGTGCGTACGCGCTGCCCACTGCCCGCCGTACGTCGTGTGGTCAGGGCCCGGCCATGGGTGGGGGCACCGGGGCCCGTCGCGCGAGGTCCGGCCCGGCCGGAAGCGGAGCGGCCTGTGCCGGTATCGTCGTCAGCCGCCCGCCACGACGACGTCCCCTCCGGAGCAGCCATGAGCCAGCCACCCGCCCGCCGCACCGTGCTGCGGGGCGCCGCGCTCGCCGGGGCCGCCGGCTTCGGGCTGACCGCCTGTTCGCCGGGGGACTCGGGTGCGAACGCCTCGGCGGTGCCCGACCGGCCGGTGGAACTCGGGGCGGCGGCCGAGGTGCCGGTCGGCGGCGCCAAGCTCTACCGCGAGGACCGTCTCGTGGTGTCGCAGCCCGCCAAGGGCACGTACAAGTGCTTCAGCGCCAAGTGCACCCACGCCGGCTGCATCCTGTCGGAGGTCGAGAAGAAGGAAGGCAGCTGCCCCTGCCACGGCAGCCGCTTCGACGTCACCACCGGCCAGGTCCTCCAGGGGCCGGCGGCCGACCCGCTGCCCGAGGTCCCGGTCAAGGCCAAGAACGGCAAACTGATCGCGGGCTGAGGCGCTCGTCTGTCGTTCCTGCCTTCCCCGGCCGCGCGCACCCGCCGCCGCGACTCGGGGTGCCGTGGTCGCCGGGTAACGAGGCCGGCCCTGCTGTTGGTGAGGCCGCGTTCGGTGAGCGCTCCCGCAGAGACTTGCCTACCTGCACGAACTCCCTTACCCCCACGTGTAGTTGACCCCACCGCGGTGCTGCGCGGAGGGAGGTCGGCGTCGGGTATCCGGCGAGGACGCGCATCCGGTGGTCCTCCGGCGGTGGCCACATGCATGTGATGTACGGATATGACACGGAACGCAATTGGGCCTACCGGGGTGATCTCCGGATGACCAATAATCGCCACCACTGGGACGATTTCGGCTACTACGCGAACGGCAACTCCTTCCCCTGGACACACTCCCCGTACGGGAGAGGAGCCTTGAGGCCATGACGAAGCGCACCGCCGTCCGCACCGCCTGCCGCGCCGTCGCCACCGGGGCGGTCGCGACCGCCCTCATCGGCCTCGCCCCGCACACCGCACCGGCCGCGCCCGCTCCCGCGCCCCGGGCCCCGGCCCGGGCGAGTCTCGCCGCCGCCCGTGCGGCGGCCGGTGCCCCGGCCGCCCTGGACCGGCTCGCCCGGTTCTTCGCCACGGAGCGGCGGCGCGGCGCCGCCGGGGCCGCGCAGGCCGCCCCACGCCTCGACGGCCGCCCCGTTCCCGTGTACGGCCTGTCACCGGACTTCGTCCACGGGCGGTCCGCGGCCCCGGTTGCCCGACTGGAATTCCTCGCCACCAAAGCGGTGGCCGCCGATGGCCGCACCGCTTCGGTGTGGACCGCCGAGCGCGGCGGTGCCTGGAAGGTCGTCGACATCACCGGCGGTGACGAGGCGACCCGCTACGCCGCACCCGGGGGCGCGCGGGCCCAGGGCGGCACGGTCTTCCGGGAGCCGCGGATCGACGCCTGGTACGTCCAGCACGGCGACCGGATCGAGCCGCTGGACGCCGGCGCCCGCGCGGCCGTCGGGGCGCACGGCACCACCGTCGCCGCTTACCGCACACGGGTGGCGAAGGCCTACGGCGACAAGGCCCCGGGCTCCGCGTACGACGAGCGCGCCGAGGCCGGCGGCCACCGGCGGCAGGCCGCCGGGCGGCGTCACCGCGGGGCACCCCTGGAGGCCACGGCGCTGGCGGGCGACTCCTTCCCGGTGGCCGCGGCCTCGACCGTGGCGGCCGCCGCCGCGCTGCTCGCCCTGGGGCTGTCCGCCGGAGTGGCACTGCGCCGCCGGTACAGCCACTGAGCCGGGGTCTCGCCGCTACCGGAGAAGGGGGCGGCCCCAAGTGACGGGTGAGCCCGGCCCGTAGGGGACTGCTAACGGGGCGTCACGCTCTTCGCCCGCCAGCCGCCGGTCACCCGCGCCCGCAGACCCGCTGACGCGTACCGCCCGCCCCGCGGACCGGGGCCCCGGCCCACCGCCTCGCGCGTCCCGGCCCGCCCGGAACGACCGACCCCCCCGTCTCCACCGCGACCGCACCACGCACCCCCCCACCACCACCCGTCACCCCCTGCCACCACCCGCTCCACCCGCTCCACCCGCCCCCCTGAACCCCACCGGACCGTGGCCCCGGCCGGGGCTGTCGCACCGTGGCCCGCCGGGGCCAGCGCGCAGTGGCCGGGGCGCCGTGATTGTCGGTGGTGGTCAGTAGGGTGGTGGGCATGGCAGACCCCAGCAGCTATCGACCCAAGCCGGGACAGATCCCCGACTCGCCGGGGGTCTACAAGTTCCGCGACGAGCACGGCCGGGTCATCTACGTCGGCAAGGCCAAGAGCCTGCGCCAGCGCCTGGCCAGCTACTTCCAGGACCTGGCCGGCCTCCATCCGCGTACCCGCACGATGGTCACCACCGCCGCCGCCGTGGAATGGACCGTCGTGTCCACCGAGGTCGAGGCGCTCCAGCTCGAATACACCTGGATCAAGGAGTTCGACCCCCGCTTCAACGTCAAGTACCGCGACGACAAGAGCTATCCGTATCTGGCGGTGACCCTCAACGAGGAGTTCCCCCGGGTCCAGGTCATGCGCGGCGCCAAGAAGAAGGGCGTGCGCTACTTCGGCCCCTACGGCCACGCCTGGGCCATCCGCGAGACCGTCGATCTGATGCTGCGGGTCTTCCCGGTGCGCACCTGCTCCGCCGGCGTGTTCAAGCGCTCCGCCCAGATCGGCCGTCCCTGTCTGCTGGGCTACATCGGCAAGTGCTCGGCCCCCTGTGTCGGGCGGGTCTCCGCCGAGGAGCACCGTGAACTCGCCGAGGAATTCTGCGACTTCATGGCCGGTCGCACCGGCGCCTACCTCCGCCGCCTGGAGCGGGGGATGCAGGAGGCCGCCGAGGAGATGGAGTACGAGCGCGCCGCCCGGCTGCGGGACGACATAGGGGCGCTCAAGCGGGCCATGGAGAAGAGCGCCGTCGTGCTCGCCGACGCCACCGACGCCGACCTGATCGCCGTCGCCGAGGACGAATTCGAAGCCGCCGTCCAGATCTTCCACGTCCGCGGCGGCCGGGTCCGCGGCCAGCGCGGCTGGGTCACCGACAAGGTCGAGGCCGTCACCACCGGCGACCTCGTCGAGCACGCCCTCCAGCAGCTCTACGGCGAGGAGCGGGGCGACGCGGTCCCCAAGGAGGTCCTGGTCCCGGCGCTGCCCGAGCCCGTCGAGCCGGTCGCGCAGTGGCTCTCCGACCGCCGCGGCTCCCAGGTCTCGCTGCGGATCCCGCAGCGCGGCGACAAGAAGGACCTGATGGCCACGGTCGGCCGCAACGCCCAGCAGGCGCTGGCGCTGCACAAGACCAAGCGCGCCTCCGACCTGACCACCCGCTCCCGCGCGCTGGAGGAGATCGCCGAGGCCCTCGACCTGGACTCGGTGCCGCTGCGCATCGAGTGCTTCGACATCTCCCACCTCCAGGGCGATGATGTGGTCGCCTCCATGGTGGTGTTCGAGGACGGCCTCGCCCGCAAGAGCGAATACCGCCGCTTCCAGATCAAGGGCCGGGTCGGCGACGAGCAGGTCTGGCACGGCCGGGGCCAGGACGACGTCCGGTCCATGCACGAGGTCATCGCCCGCCGCTTCCGGCGCTATCTCCAGGAGAAGCAGCGGTCCGGCGAGTGGACGGAGGAGCCCGCCGGCGACGCGCCCGCGCAGGCCGGGGCTCCCGGGGAGAGCGACGGCGCCCTGGAGCCGGGCGCCGGCCGCCCGGTCGACGAGGACGGCCGCCCCAAGCGGTTCGCCTACCCGCCCCAGCTCGTGGTCGTCGACGGCGGCGCCCCGCAGGTCGCGGCCGCCCGCCGGGCCCTGGACGAGCTCGGCATCGACGACGTCGCCGTCTGCGGCCTGGCCAAGCGCCTCGAAGAGGTCTGGCTGCCCGGGGACGACGACCCGGTGGTGATGCCGCGCAGCAGCGAGGGCCTCTACCTCCTCCAGCGCGTCCGTGACGAGGCGCACCGCTTCGCCCTGCGGTATCAGCGCACCAAGCGCGGCAAGCGGCTGAAGGCCTCGCCGCTGGACGCCGTGTCCGGGCTGGGCGAGACCCGCCGGCAGGCGCTGCTCAAGCACTTCGGCTCGCTGAAGAAGCTGCGGGCCGCGACGGTCGAGGAGATCTGCGAGGTCCCGGGCGTCGGCCGCAAGACCGCCGAGACGGTCGCCGCGGCGCTGGCCGGGGCGGCACCGTCCGCCCCCGCGGTGAACACCGCCACAGGAGAGATCATTGAAGACGACGGGGTCCCACCGGCCGCGTTGTCGGCAGAACGGGGGCAGGAACGATGAGCACACCGCACGAAGCGCAGGAACCCGAGAGAGACGGTGCACAGGTGAACACGGGCACGACCGACCAGGGCGAGAGCGCCGCGATCCCCGAGTTGGTGATCATCTCCGGGATGTCCGGCGCCGGCCGCAGCACGGCCGCGAAGTGCCTGGAGGACCTCGGCTGGTTCGTGGTCGACAACATCCCGCCCGAGCTGATCGCGCCGATGGTCGAGCTGGGTGCCCGCTCCCAGGGCAACGTCGCCCGGATCGCGGTCGTCGTCGACGTCCGCGGCCGCCGGTTCTTCGCCAACCTCAAGGAGTCGCTGGCCACCCTCGACGCGCAGAACGTCAAGCGCCGCATCGTCTTCCTGGAGTCCTCCGACGAGGCCCTGGTGCGCCGCTTCGAGTCGGTGCGCCGCCCGCACCCCCTCCAGGGCGACGGCCGGATCGTCGACGGCATCGCCGCCGAGCGCGATCTGCTGCGTGAGCTGCGCGGCGACGCCGACCTGGTCATCGACACCTCCAGCCTCAACGTCCATGAACTCCGCGCCAAGATGGACGCCCAGTTCGCCGGCGAAGAGGTCCCCGAACTGCGTGCCACGGTCATGTCCTTCGGCTTCAAGTACGGCCTGCCGGTCGACGCCGACATGGTCATCGACTGCCGCTTCATCCCCAACCCGCACTGGGTCCCCGAGCTGCGCCCCTTCACGGGCCTCAACGACGAGGTCTCCGGCTACGTCTTCAGCCAGCCCGGCTCCAAGGAGTTCCTGGACGGCTACGCCGAGCTGCTGCGGATCGTCGCGGAGGGCTACCGCCGCGAGGGCAAGCGCTATGTGACCATCGCCGTGGGCTGCACGGGCGGCAAGCACCGCAGCGTCGCGATGTCCGAGAAGCTCGGCCGCCGCCTGGTCTCCGAAGGGGTGGAAACCGTCATCGTCCACCGCGACATGGGGCGCGAGTGAGCGGGCGTACCCCTCCGCGGCTGCGCCGGGTCCGCCGCTTCGTGCCCAGCGGGCGGACGACGAAGGGCGCCACCCCCAAGGTGGTCGCGCTCGGCGGCGGCATGGGCCTGTCGGCCTCGCTGACCGCGCTGCGCCGGATCACCGGTGATCTGACGGCCGTGGTCACGGTCGCCGACGACGGCGGCTCCAGCGGCCGGCTGCGCGACGAACTGGGCGTCCTGCCGCCCGGCGACCTGCGCAAGGCGCTGGCCGCCCTGTGCGGCGACGACGACTGGGGCCAGACCTGGTCGCGGGTGATCCAGCACCGATTCCAGAGCGAGGGGGAGCTGCACGACCACGCGGTGGGCAATCTGCTGATCGTCGCGCTGTGGGAGCAGCTCGGCGATCATGTCCAGGCGCTCGACCTGGTCGGCAAGCTGCTCGGCGCGCACGGCCGGGTGCTGCCGATGTCGGCGGTCCCCCTGGAGCTCCAGGCCCAGGTCAAGGGGCACGACGCGGCGCGCCCGGACGAGATCACCACGGTCCGCGGGCAGGCCACCGTCGCGCTGACCTGCGGCGAGGTGCAATCCGTCCATGTGGTCCCGGAGGAGCCGCCGGCCGTGCCCGAGGCGGTCGCCGCCGTGCGCGACGCCGACTGGGTGGTGCTCGGCCCCGGGTCCTGGTTCTCCTCGGTGATCCCGCATCTGCTGGTGCCCGAGCTGCGCGAAGCGCTGGAGGAGACCAAGGCCCGAAAGGTCCTTTCGCTCAACCTTGCGCCCCAACCGGGCGAAACCGATGGCTTCTCCCCGCAGCGTCATTTGGAGGTTTTGGCCCGACACGCCCCTAAACTCGCCTTCGACGTGGTGCTGGCCGACAAGGCCGCCGTGCCCGACGCCGAAGGCCTGACCGCTGCCGCAAAGCAGCTGGTCGGCAGCGAGGTCGAGCTGGCGGCGGTCGCCGCACGAGGAGACGACGCCCGGTCGAGCGCCGGGGGAGCCCCCGACCGGCACGACCCGGAGCTGCTGGCAGCCGCGTACGACCGTATTTTTCGGATGCATGGAAGGATCGGCCCATGGCGATGACGGCAGCGGTGAAGGATGAAATCTCCCGGCTCCCCGTCACCCGGACCTGCTGCCGGAAGTCGGAGGTCTCGTCGATCCTGCGGTTCGCGGGCGGTCTGCACCTGGTCAGCGGACGCATCGTGATCGAGGCGGAGCTGGACACCGGCATCGCCGCCCGGCGCCTGCGCAAGGACATCCTGGAGATCTTCGGGCACAGCTCCGACCTGGTGGTGATGGCCCCCGGCGGGCTGCGGCGCGGCAGCCGCTACGTCGTACGGGTCGTGGCCGGCGGCGACCAGCTGGCGCGGCAGACCGGCCTGGTGGACGGCCGTGGCCGCCCGATCCGGGGCCTGCCCCCACAGGTGGTCTCCGGCGCGACCTGCGACGCCGAGGCGGCCTGGCGCGGGGCCTTCCTGGCCCACGGCTCGCTGACCGAGCCCGGCCGGTCCTCGTCGCTGGAGGTCACCTGCCCCGGACCCGAGGCGGCGCTCGCGCTGGTCGGCGCCGCCCGCCGGCTCGGCATCGGCGCCAAGGCCCGCGAGGTGCGCGGCGTGGACCGCGTCGTCGTCCGTGACGGTGACGCCATCGGCGCGTTGCTGACGCGGCTCGGTGCGCACGAGTCGGTGCTCGCGTGGGAGGAGCGGCGGATGCGCCGCGAGGTGCGCGCCACCGCCAACCGCCTGGCCAACTTCGACGACGCGAACCTCCGCCGCTCGGCGCGCGCCGCGGTCGCCGCGGGCGCCCGGGTCCAGCGGGCCCTGGAGATCCTCGGCGAGGAGGTCCCCGAGCACCTCGCCGCGGCCGGCCGGCTGCGCATGGAGCACAAGCAGGCCTCCCTGGAGGAGCTGGGCGCCCTCGCCGATCCGCCGCTGACCAAGGACGCCGTCGCGGGCCGGATCCGCCGGCTGCTGGCGATGGCCGACAAGCGGGCGCAGGACCTCGGCATTCCCGGCACGGAATCCAACCTCACCGAGGAACTCGCGGAGGGCATGGTCGGCTGACCGCCCGCGCCGCCTACACCCCCGGCTGCTCCCTGATGCCCTTGTGTCACTCCCGGAACTGTGTTACCGGGGGCCGGCGCGAGCGAGCCTCGAAGGGCGCGGCCGGGGGTGCTCGTTTGAGGGGGCGAAAGCCCGTTTGACCGGCGGGAACAGCCGATGAAGTGCGCGGCCGGGACTGCTCGTTTGAGGTATCGGAGGCCCGTTTGTCAATGTCACGTACGTCTCTTATTGGGGGTAGGGTCGGAGGCGGTCGGGGACAGCCCATACAGCTCGCCGGTAACTCATCGGCGTACCTAACGAGGAGATCGGTTCGTGACGATCCGCGTAGGCATCAACGGATTCGGCCGCATTGGTCGCAACTACTTCCGCGCGCTCCTGGAGCAGGGTGCGGACATCGAGATCGTCGGTGTCAACGACCTGACCGACAACGCCACTCTGGTGCACCTGCTGAAGTACGACACCATTCTGGGTCGCCTCAAGCAGAACGTCAGCCACACCGACGACACCATCACCGTCGGCAACCAGACCTTCAAGACGATGGCCGAGCGTGACCCGGCGAACCTCCCCTGGGCGGAGCTGGGCGCCGACATCGTCATCGAGTCGACCGGCATCTTCACCAAGAAGGCCGACGCCGCCAAGCACCTCCAGGCCGGCGCCAAGAAGGTCCTGATCTCCGCGCCCGCCAAGGACGAGGACATCACGATCGTGATGGGCGTCAACCAGGACAAGTACGACGCGGCCCAGCACCACGTCATCTCCAACGCCTCCTGCACCACCAACTGTGTGGCGCCGATGGCGAAGGTGCTCGACGAGAACTTCGGCATCGTCAAGGGCCTGATGACCACGGTCCACGCGTACACCAACGACCAGCGGATCCTGGACTTCCCGCACAGCGACCTGCGCCGCGCCCGCGCCGCCGCGGAGAACATCATCCCGACCTCGACCGGTGCCGCCAAGGCCACCGCCCTGGTCCTCCCGCAGCTCAAGGGCAAGCTGGACGGCATCGCCATGCGCGTGCCGGTCCCCACCGGCTCGGTCACCGACCTGGTGCTGGAGCTGGAGCGCGAGGTCACCAAGGACGAGATCAACACCGCCTTCCAGAAGGCGGCCGAGGGCCAGCTCAAGGGCATTCTCGAGTACACCGAGGACCCGATCGTCTCCTCGGACATCGTGAACTTCCCGGCCTCCTGCACCTTCGACTCGAAGCTGACGATGTCGCAGGGCAAGCAGGTCAAGGTCGTGGGCTGGTACGACAACGAGTGGGGCTACTCCAACCGCCTGGTGGATCTGACCACTTTCGTCGGCGGCCAGCTCTGATCTCTGGTTGACACCGGGGGTACCGAGATGTGAGGACGGGGCTCGTAGGGCGCAAAAATGCGTCGTACGGGCCCCGTCCCGTGACCGACCTACGCAAACGGAGTCACTTCCTCATGAAGACGATCGACGACCTTCAGGTCGCCGGACAGCGCGTCTTTGTCCGCGCTGATCTCAACGTGCCGCTGGACGGCACCACCATCACCGACGACGGCCGGATCCGCGCCGTCGTCCCGACGATCGCCAAGCTCGTCGAGCGCGGCGCCAGGGTGATCGTCGCCTCGCACCTGGGCCGCCCCAAGGGTGCTCCGGACCCGGCCTTCTCGCTCGCCCCCGCGGCGAAGCGGCTGGGTGAACTCCTCGGTCGGGACGTGGCGTTCGCGACGGACACGGTCGGCGAGTCCGCCGCCTCCGTGACCGCCGCGCTGGCGGACGGCCAGGTCGCCGTGCTGGAGAACCTGCGCTTCAACGCGGGCGAGACCAGCAAGGACGACGCCGAGCGCGGCGCCTTCGCCGACCGGCTCGCCGCCTTCGCCGACCTGTACGTGGGCGACGGCTTCGGCGCCGTGCACCGCAAGCACGCCTCCGTCTTCGACCTGCCGAAGCGCCTTCCGCACGCCGCCGGCGACCTGATCGCCACCGAGGTCGGCGTCCTGAAGAAGCTCACCGAGGACGTCAAGCGCCCCTACGTCGTCGCGCTCGGCGGTGCCAAGGTCTCCGACAAGCTCGCCGTCATCGACCAGCTGATCGAGAAGGCCGACCGGATCCTGGTCGGCGGCGGGATGGCCTACACCTTCCTCAAGGCCAAGGGCCACGAGGTCGGCATCTCGCTGCTCCAGGAGGACCAGGTCCCGGCCTGCCTGGAGTACCTCGCACGGGCCGAGAAGCGCGGCGTGGAGTTCGTCCTGCCCGTCGACGTCCTGGTGGCGGCCGAGTTCCCGGACCTGAAGACCAAGGCCCCGGCGCACCCCGACACCGTCGCCGCGGACGGCATCCCGGCCGACAAGGAGGGCCTGGACATCGGCCCCGCGACCCGCGAGCTCTACGCCGCGAAGCTCGCCGACGCGGGCACGGTCTTCTGGAACGGCCCGATGGGTGTCTTCGAGCACCCCGACTACGCGGGCGGCACCCGGGCCGTCGCGCAGGCCCTGCTGGACTCGGACGCCTTCACCGTCGTCGGCGGCGGCGACAGTGCCGCCGCGGTCCGGCTGCTGGGCTTCGACGAGAATGCTTTCGGCCATATCTCGACCGGCGGCGGCGCCAGCCTCGAATACCTCGAAGGCAAGACGCTCCCCGGCCTCGCCGCTCTGGAGGACTGAACACCGTGACTGCTCTTAACGACGGCCGTACCCCGCTGATGGCGGGCAACTGGAAGATGAACCTCAACCACCTGGAGGCCATCGCCCACGTCCAGAAGCTCGCCTTCGCCCTCGCCGACAAGGACTTCGACGCCGTGGAGGTCGCGGTCCTGCCGCCCTTCACCGACCTGCGGTCGGTGCAGACGCTGATCGACGGCGACAAGCTCAAGATCAAGTACGGCGCCCAGGACATCTCCGCGCACGAGTCCGGTGCCTACACCGGCGAGATCTCCGGCCCGATGCTGGCCAAGCTCAAGTGCGCGTACGTGGCCGTCGGCCACAGCGAGCGCCGCCAGTACCACGGCGAGAACGAAGAGATCTGCAACGCCAAGGTCAAGGCCGCCTTCAAGAACGGGATCACCCCGATCCTGTGCGTCGGTGAGGGCCTGGACGTGCGCAAGGCCGGCAACCAGGTCGCGCACACCCTCGCCCAGGTCGACGGCGGTCTGGCGGACGTCCCGGCCGAGCAGGCCGAGACGATCGTGATCGCCTACGAGCCGGTGTGGGCCATCGGCACCGGCGAGGTCGCCACCCCCGAGGACGCGCAGGAGGTCTGCGGGGCCATCCGCGGCCGCCTCGCCGAGCTCTACAGCCAGGAGCTGGCCGACAAGGTCCGCATCCAGTACGGCGGCTCGGTCAAGTCCGGCAACGTCGCCGCGATCATGGCGCAGCCCGACGTCGACGGCGCGCTGATCGGCGGCGCGGCGCTGGACGCGGACGAATTCGTGAAGATCGTCCGCTTCCGCGACCAGTAGCGGCTATGACGAGGGGGAACCCTCGTCGTACCCTGTCGGGGCCGGGACCGGTGCAGCAGCGCCGCCCCGGCCCCGCAGCATAAGCTTCACAGACACTGATCCATTCGTCCGTCCGTCAGTCCTAGAGAGTTGGTCCAGCCGTGGTCATCGGGTTCTCGATCGCCCTCATCGTCTTCAGCCTGCTGCTGATGATGCTGGTGCTCATGCACAAGGGGAAGGGCGGCGGCCTGTCCGACATGTTCGGTGGCGGCATGCAGTCCTCGGTCGGTGGCTCCTCGGTCGCCGAGCGTAACCTCGACCGCATCACCATCGTGATCGCGCTGCTGTGGTTCGCCTGCATCGTCGTGCTCGGCATCCTGATGAAGCTCGGCAACTGACGAGGCGTCGGAGACGCGGCCTATCATGAGGGTGGCGTCCTCGGACGGGTAACTCCAGCCACTGGACGCGCGTTGGGCCTTACGTAGACTGGGGCGTTCCGCAGCGCAGCTGCTGCGAGAGGCTGTGCAGCACCATTACGCAGGGAGTTACGACCGTGGCAAGTGGCAACGCGATCCGAGGAAGTCGGGTCGGGGCGGGGCCGATGGGGGAGGCCGAGCGCGGCGAGTCCGCGCCGCGCACCCGCATCTCCTTCTGGTGCTCCAACGGGCACGAGACGCAGCCCAGCTTCGCCGGCGACGCGCAGGTTCCGGACACCTGGGACTGCCCGCGCTGTGGTTTCCCGGCAGGCAAGGACCGGGACAGCCCGCCGGACCCGCCGCGCACCGAGCCGTACAAGACCCACCTCGCCTACGTCCGGGAGCGTCGCAGCGACGCCGACGGTGAGGCGATCCTCGCGGAGGCGCTCGCCAAGCTCCGCGGCGAGATCTGACGGACCCGTACACACACCGGCCGGCCCGGCCGGAGGGCAGCACGCCCTCCGGCCGGGCCGGCCGCGTATGTGCCCCCGGGGGGCCGCGGGAGAGCGCTCCCGGCGCGGCCCCCCGCGTGCGCCGACACCGGTTCTTCAGCCCCTCGACACCGCCCCGTCCGGCGGCGGACGGATGCCTTCCTCCCCTCCCGGCTTCGCTCGAGTGGTGAGGTGCCCCCCACCGTGCGCTGATCAATTAGGTTGGGAGACGGCGGGGCCGCTACGAGACGAAGAAGGCAGATGTCCGAGATGAACGCAGAAGGCCGCAGCAGGCTCGACCAGTTGCCCGAGTGGACCGCGCTGAGCAAGCACCGCGAGCAGCTGGGGAAGGTGCATCTGCGCGAGCTGTTCGAGCGGGATCCGGCGCGCGCCGAGCGCTACACCCTCCAGGTGGGCGATCTGCACCTGGACTACTCCAAGCACCTGGTCACCGACGAGACGCTGCGGCTGCTGGGCGAACTGGCCTCGGCGACCGGCGTGGCCGGGCTGCGGGACGCGATGTTCCGCGGCGAGAAGATCAACATCACCGAGCACCGCTCCGTGCTGCACACCGCGCTGCGCGCGCCCGGCTCGGCGGTCGTCAAGAGCGACGGGGAGAACGTCGTCCCCGGCGTGCAGGCCGTGCTGACGAAGATGGGCACCTTCGCCGACCGGGTCCGCTCGGGTGACTGGAAGGGCCACACCGGCAAGCGCATCAAGACCGTCGTCAACATCGGTATCGGCGGCTCCGACCTGGGCCCGGCGATGGCGTACGAGGCGCTGCGCGCCTACACCCACCGGGACATGCAGTTCCGCTTCGTCTCCAACGTGGACGGCGCCGACCTGCACGAGGCGGTCCGTGATCTGGACCCGGCCGAGACGCTGTTCATCATCGCCTCGAAGACCTTCACCACCATCGAGACGATCACCAACGCCACCTCGGCGCGCGAGTGGCTGCTGAGCGGGCTGGGCGTGGACGGGGCGGACGCCGTCGCCCGGCACTTCGTGGCGCTGTCGACCAACGCCGAGAAGGTCACCGAGTTCGGCATCAACCCGGACAACATGTTCGAGTTCTGGGACTGGGTCGGCGGCCGCTACTCCTTCGACTCCGCCATCGGCCTGTCGCTGATGGTCGCGATCGGCCACGAGCGCTTCCGCGAGATGCTGGCGGGCTTCCACCTCGTCGACGAGCACTTCCGCTCCGCCCCGGCGCACGAGAACGCCCCGCTGCTGATGGGCCTGCTGGGCATCTGGTACGGCAACTTCTGGGACGCCCAGTCCCATGCCGTGCTGCCCTACAGCCACTACCTCTCCAAGTTCACCGCCTACCTCCAGCAGTTGGACATGGAGTCCAACGGCAAGTCGGTGGACCGTGACGGACAGCGCGTCACCTGGCAGACCGGGCCCGTCGTCTGGGGCACGCCCGGCACCAACGGCCAGCACGCCTACTACCAGCTGCTCCACCAGGGCACCAAGATGATCCCGGCCGACCTCCTCGGCTTCGCCGAGCCGGTCGCCGATCTGCAGCCCCGTCTCGTGCCGCAGCACGACCTGCTGATGGCGAACCTCTTCGCGCAGGGCCAGGCGCTGGCCTTCGGCAAGACGCCGGACGAGGTGCGCGCCGAGGGCGTGGCCGAGGAACTGGTCCCGCACAAGACCTTCCCGGGCAACCGCCCCACCACCACCATCCTGGCCAAGGAGCTCAGCCCCTCCGTGCTGGGCCAGTTGATCGCGCTCTACGAGCACAAGGTGTTCGTCCAGGGCGCGGTCTGGAACATCGACTCCTTCGACCAGTGGGGCGTGGAGCTGGGCAAGGTCCTGGCCAAGCGGGTCGAGCCCGCGCTGACCGAGGGCGCCGAGGTACCGGGGCTGGACGCCTCGACGGCCGGTCTGGTCGCCAGGTACCGCGCACTGCGCGGGCGTTGATCCCGCCGCGTCCCGACGGCGGGCGGCGCTGACGCCGAAGGCCCCGCACCCTTGAGGGGTGCGGGGCCTTCGGCGGGACGGGGGCCGGGCCGGTCAGGCCGACGCCGGCGGGTAGAGCCCGCGCGGCAGTTGCGCCGCGGCGGCCTCGTCCAGCAGCCACAGGGTCCGGCTGCGGCCGCGGGCACCGGCCGCCGGGGCCTGGACCTCGCCGGCCCCGGACAGGGCCATGGCCGCGGCGTTGGCCTTGTCCGCGCCCGCCGCCAGCAGCCAGACCTCCCGTGCCGCGCGGATCGCGGGCAGGGTCAGCGAGACCCGGGTCGGCGGCGGCTTGGGTGCACCGTGCACCCCGACCACCGTCCGCTCCTGCTCGCGCACCCCGGGCAGCTCCGGGAAGAGCGAGGCGACATGGGTGTCCGGGCCGACGCCGAGCAGCAGGACGTCGAAGGACGGCACCGGGCCGTGGTCCTCGGGTCCCGCGGCCGCGGCGAGCCGGGCCGCGTAGGCCTCGGCGGCGGCATCGGCGTCATTGCCGTACGGGCCGTCCGAGGGGGGCATCGGGTGCACCCGGGCCGGGTCCAGCGGGACGCTGTCCAGCAGCACCTCCCGGGCCTGGGTGTGGTTGCGCTCCGGGTCGCCGTCCGGGGCGAAACGCTCGTCGCCCCACCACAGGTCGAGCCGGGACCAGTCCACCGCGTCCCGGGCGGGCGCCTCGGCGACGGCTGCGAGCAGCCCGTTGCCGTTGCGCCCGCCGGTCAGCACCACCGAGGCGGAGCCCCGGGCGGACTGGGCGTCCACGATCTTGGTGATCAGCCGGGCCGCGGCCGCCTTGGCCATCAGCTCCTTGTCGCGGTGGACGACGACCTGCGGAGCACTCACTTGGCGGCTGCCTTCTTCGCGGGCGCCTTCTTCGCCGCGGGCTTGGCCGAGGCGCTCCCGGCCGGCTCCGCGTCCGCCGGGGCGGAGTCCTTGCCCGTGCCGAGGCGGTCCACGCCGTACTTGAGCGCGGCGGCGTAGATGTCGTCCGGGTCGAGCCGGCGCAGCTCCTCGGCGAGCAGCTCGGAGGTGTCGCGCCGCTTGAGCGCCACCGCACGGTCGGGCTGCTCCGGCATGCAGAGCGTGGCCAGCGAACCGTCCGGGCGGTCCAGCACGATCGAGCCGATGCTGGAGTCCATGCGGACGGCGGTCAGGCCGGGGCCGGCCGACACCTTGCGGCTGACCGGGATCTTCAGCCGGTCGGCCAGCCACATGGCGAGCAGCTCGCAGCTGGGGTTGAACTCCTCGCCCTCGACCTCGGCCGAGGCGACCGTGCAGGGTTCCTGGTCCAGCGCCGCCGCCAGCATCGAGCGCCACGGCGTGATCCGGGTCCAGGACAGGTCCGTGTCGCCCGGCGTGTAGGTCTCCGCGCGGGCGGACAGCTCCCGTACCGGCTGCTCGGCGGCGTAGGCGTCGGTGACCCGGCGCTGGGCCAGCGCGCCGAGCGGGTCCTTGGCTGGGTCCAGAGGGGCGTTCACCGCCCACCAGACCACCACCGGGGCATCCGGCAGCAGCAGCGGCAGCACCACGGACTGGGCGTGGTCGATCACCTCGCCGTAGAGCCGGAGTATGACCGTCTCGCCGGTGCCGGCGTCCGTGCCGACCCGCACCTCGGCGTCCAGGCGTGCCTTGGCGCGGTCGCGCGGCGACCGGCTGACCCGCTTGACGACGACGAGGGTGCGGGAGGGGTGCTCCCGCGAGGCCTCGTTGGCGGCCTTGAGGGCGTCGTAGGCGTTCTCCTCGTCGGTGACGATGACGAGGGTGAGCACCATGCCGATGGCGGGGGTGCCGACGGCGCGGCGGCCCTCGACCAGCGCCTTGTTGATCTTGCTGGCTGTGGTTTCGGTCAGATCGATCTTCATGGCCGGCGCCAGCTCCGTCCGTCTCGTGCGAGCATTTCGTCCGCCTCGGTGGGACCCCAGGTGCCCGCCGGATACTGCGCGGGCTTGCCGTGCTTGTCCCAGTACTCCTCGATCGGGTCGAGGATGCGCCAGGACTGCTCGACCTCCTCCAGCCGGGGGAAGAGGTTCGCGTCGCCCAGCAGGACGTCCAGGATCAGCCGCTCGTACGCCTCGGGGCTGGACTCCGTGAAGGACTCCCCGTACGCGAAGTCCATCGAGACGTCGCGCACCTCCAGCGAGGTGCCGGGCACCTTCGATCCGAACCGCACGGTCACGCCCTCGTCCGGCTGCACCCGGATGACCAGGGCGTTTTGCCCCAGCTCCTCGGTGGCGGTGTGGTCGAAGGGGGAGTGCGGGGCGCGCTGGAAGACCACCGCGATCTCGGTGACCCGGCGGCCCAGCCGCTTGCCGGTGCGCAGGTAGAACGGGACGCCCGCCCAGCGGCGGTTGTCGATCCGCAGCTTGACGGCGGCGTAGGTGTCGGTCTTCGACTTGGGGTCGATGCCGTCCTCTTCCAGGTAGCCGACGGCCTGTTCGCCGCCCTGCCAGCCCGCCGCGTACTGCCCCCGGACGGTCTCCTTGCCGAGCTCCTTGGGGATCTTGACCGCGCCCAGCACCTTGGTCTTCTCCGCGACCAGCGCGTCCGCCTCGAAGGAGGCCGGCTCCTCCATGGCGGTCAGCGCGAGCAGCTGGAGGAGGTGGTTCTGGATGACGTCCCGGGCCGCGCCGATGCCGTCGTAGTAGCCGGCCCGGCCGCCGATGCCGATGTCCTCGGCCATGGTGATCTGGACGTGGTCGACATAGCTGCGGTTCCACAGCGGCTCGAACATCGTGTTGGCGAAGCGCAGCGCCAGGATGTTCTGGACCGTCTCCTTGCCCAGGTAGTGGTCGATCCGGAAGACCTCGTTCGTCGGGAAGACGTCGTGGACGATCCGGTTGAGCTCCTGGGCGCTCTGGAGGTTGTGGCCGAAGGGCTTCTCGATGACCGCGCGGCGCCAGGAGCCCTCCTTCTGGTCGGCCAGCCCGTGCTTCTTGAGCTGCTGGACGACCTTGGGGAAGAACTTCGGCGGCACGGAGAGGTAGAAGGCGAAGTTGCCGCCGGTGCCCTGGGCCTTGTCGAGCTCGCTTATCGTCTGCTTGAGCGTCTCGAAGGCTTCGTCGTCGTCGAAGGTGCCCTGGACGAAACGGCAGCCCTGGACCAGCTGCTGCCAGACCTCCTCGCGGAACGGCGTACGGGAGTGCTGCTTGACCGCCTCGTACACCTCCTGCGCGAAGTCCTCGTGCTCCCATTCACGACGGGCGAACCCGATGAGGGAGAAACCGGGCGGAAGCAGACCACGGTTGGCCAGGTCGTACACCGCGGGCATCAGCTTTTTACGGGACAAATCGCCCGTGACGCCGAAGATGACCAGACCCGACGGCCCCGCGATACGCGGGAGCCGTCGGTCTGCGGGGTCACGAAGCGGGTTGGCTCCGCTTGCATCGGACAAAGGAGATCAGCCCTCCGAGGGAGCGAGGCGCTTGAGCTCCGCCTCCGTCGACTTGAGCAGGTCGGTCCAGGAGGCCTCGAACTTCTCCACGCCCTCGTCCTCCAGGAGCTGCACGACATCGTCGTACGAGATCCCGAGCTTCGCGAGCGCACCGAGGTCCGCCTGGGCCGTGTCGTACCGGCCGCGGATGGTGTCACCGGTGATCTCACCGCGGGCCGCGGTGGCCTCCAGGGTGGCCTCCGGCATGGTGTTGACCGTGCCCGGGGCGACCAGCTCGTCCACGTACAGCGTGTCCTTGAAGGCCGGGTCCTTGACGCCGGTCGAGGCCCACAGCGGGCGCTGCTTGTGGGCGCCGGCCTTGTCGAGGGCGGCCCAGCGCGTGGAGGAGAAGACCTCCTCGTACGCCTGGTAGGCCAGTCGGGCGTTGGCCAGCGCGGCCTTGCCCTTGAGGCCCTTGGCCTCGTCCGTGCCGAGCTTCTCCAGGCGCTTGTCGATCTCGGTGTCCACCCGGGACACGAAGAACGACGCCACCGAACGGATCAGGGACAGGTCCAGGCCCGCGGCCTTGGCCTTCTCCAGGCCCGCGAGGTAGGCGTCCATGACCTCGCGGTAGCGCTCCAGCGAGAAGATCAGCGTGACGTTGACGCTGATGCCCAGGCCGATGACCTCGGTGATCGCCGGGAGGCCCGCCTTGGTGGCCGGGATCTTGATCAGCGTGTTCGGGCGGTCCACCAGCCACGCCAGCTGCTTGGCCTCGGCGATGGTCGCACCGGTCTTGTGCGCCAGGCGGGGGTCGACCTCGATCGAGACCCGGCCGTCCTGGCCGCCGGTGGAGTCGAAGACCGGCCGCAGGATGTCGGCGGCGTTGCGGACGTCCGCCGTCGTGATCATGCGGATGGCTTCCTCGACGGTGACCTTGCGGGCGGCGAGGTCGGCGACCTGCTGCTGGTAGCCGTCGCCCGAGGAGATCGCCTTCTGGAAGATCGACGGGTTCGTGGTGACACCGACGACGTGCTGCTGGTCGATCAGCTCGGCGAGGTTGCCGGACGTGATGCGCTTGCGCGACAGGTCGTCCAGCCAGATCGCTACGCCTTCGTCGGAGAGGCGCTTGAGTGCGTCTGTCATGGGTTTTGCATCTCCTACGTGTCGTGTACGGGCGTCAGCGTGCGGTCGCGTCGGCACCGGTGCTCGCGGCGAGCGAGTCCCGGGCGGCGGCCGCGACCGCGTCCGGGGTGAACCCGAACTCGCGGAAGAGGACCTTGGCGTCGGCCGAGGCACCGAAGTGCTCCAGGGAGACGATGCGGCCGGCGTCGCCGACGTAGCGGTGCCAGGTCAGGCCGATGCCGGCCTCGACGGCGACCCGGGCCTTCACGGCCGGGGGGAGCACGCTCTCGCGGTAGTCCCGGTCCTGCTGCTCGAACCACTCGACCGACGGCATCGACACCACACGGGTGGCGACGCCCTCGGACTGCAGCTGCTCGCGCGCCGCGACGGCGAGCTGCACCTCGGAGCCGGTGCCGATCAGCACGACCTGCGGTGCGGCGTCCCCGCCGTCGGGGCCCTCGGCCTCGAACAGCACGTAACCGCCCTTGGCGGCGTTCTCGTTGGCCGGGTACGTCGGCACACCCTGGCGAGTCAGCGCGAGGCCGTGCGGGGCCCCCACGCCGTACTCCTTCGTCCAGCGCTTGAGGATCTCGCGCCAGGCGATCGCGGTCTCGTTGGCGTCGGCCGGGCGGACGACGTTCAGGCCCGGGATGGCGCGCAGCGAGGCCAGGTGCTCGACGGGCTGGTGGGTCGGGCCGTCCTCGCCCAGACCGATGGAGTCGTGCGTCCACACGTACGTCACCGGGAGGTGCATCAGCGCGGACAGCCGGACGGCGTTGCGCATGTAGTCGGAGAACACCAGGAAGGTGCCGCCGTAGACCCGGGTGTTGCCGTGCAGCGTGATGCCGTTCATCTCCGCGGCCATGGCGTGCTCACGGATGCCGAAGTGGATCGTGCGGCCGTACGGGTCGGCGCCCGGCAGCGGGTTGCCCTCGGGCAGGAACGACGAGGTCTTGTCGATCGTGGTGTTGTTGGAGCCCGCGAGGTCCGCGGAGCCGCCCCACAGCTCGGGGATGACGGCACCGAGCGCCTGCAGCACCTTGCCGGACGCGGCGCGGGTGGCCACCGCCTTGCCGGTCTCGAACGCCGGGAGGTGCTCCTCCCAGCCCTCGGGCAGCTCGCCCGCGGCGATCCGGTCGAAGTCCGCGGCGCGCTCCGGGTTGGCGGTGCGCCAGGCGGCGAAGGACTTCTCCCACTCCTTCTTGGCGTCCCGGCCGCGGTCGAGGGCGCCACGGGTGTGCCCCAGCACCTCGTCGGCGACGTCGAAGGACTTCTCGGGGTCGAAGCCCAGGACGCGCTTGGTGGCCGCGACCTCCTCGTCACCCAGCGCCGAGCCGTGCGCGGCCTCGGTGTTCTGGGCGTTCGGGGCCGGCCAGGCGATGATCGAGCGCATCGCGATGAACGACGGGCGGCCGGTCTCGGCCTTCGCGGCCTCCAGGGCCCGGGCCAGACCGACCGGGTCGAGGTCGCCGCTGGGCAGCGGTGCGACGCGCTGGACGTGCCAGCCGTAGGCCTCGTAACGCTTGAGGGTGTCCTCGGAGACCGCGGTCTCGGTGTCGCCCTCGATGGAGATGTGGTTGTCGTCCCACAGCAGTACGAGGTTGCCGAGCTTCTGGTGGCCCGCGGTGGAGGACGCCTCGGCGGAGATGCCCTCCTGGAGGCAGCCGTCACCGGCGATGCAGTAGATGGTGTGGTCGAAGGGGGAGGTGCCCTCGGCGGCTTCCGGGTCGAACAGGCCGCGCTCGTAGCGTGCCGCCATCGCCATGCCGACCGCGTTGGCGACACCCTGGCCCAGCGGGCCGGTGGTGGTCTCCACGCCGGTGGTGTGGCCGTACTCCGGGTGGCCGGGGGTCTTCGAGCCCCAGGTCCGGAACGCCTTCAGGTCGTCCAGCTCCAGGCCGTAGCCGGCGAGGAAGAGCTGGATGTAGAGCGTCAGGCTGGAGTGGCCCGCGGAGAGGACGAACCGGTCGCGACCGGTCCAGTTCGCGTCCGCCGGGTCGTGCCGCATCAGCTTCTGGAAGAGAAGATAGGCGGCCGGGGCCAGGCTCATGGCCGTACCCGGATGGCCGTTACCGACCTTCTGCACGGAATCCATGGCCAGGACACGAACGGTGTCCACCGCCCGCTGGTCCAGTTCGTTCCACTCGAGATCTGTGGTGGTCGGCTTGGTGCTCACCCTGCGTCAGGGCTCCTCTCCACATGTCGAATGCCGCGGACGGTATGTCCGCCAGGCGGTGTCGAGCCTACCCCCGCAAGTGCGTGCGTCTTTTCGACGCTCAGTCGACGTTTCCGGCGCTCAGTCGGTCGGTGCGGGGCGTCGTGGCAGTCGCTTCGGGCAACCACATCGGCACCCGGCGCATTCCCGGCCCGGACCGGGCGGCCGTACCACCAGACTGCCGGGCGCCGGTCCGGTCCGCCTCCCGAACGCAGGGGAGGGAGCGGGTGCGACGGCGGGCCCCGGCGCCCGGGCGGCCGGTGCCCGGTGCCCAACACGAGCCCACCCCCGCGAAGATCGCCGTATGGCCAACGTCTAAAGTGGCGTGGTACGCGCAAGCCCTTCCCCGACGGGTCCAGACCGCCGAAGGAGCTTGCAGGCCTTATCTCTTCTGCGGCAGAGGCCGCTGATGTTACTTCCAGGGGTGTGCGTGACGGCCGTCGAATCCCGTCCTGCGGGTGGGGGTACCGCCCACGCCGTCCAGGCAGTGGGCGAGCCCTCTGAGGTCTCCGCGAGTCCCGGTGACCGGCCGTTCGGGGCCCGTGTCAAGGGCTTCGTGGCGCTGACGAAGCCACGGGTCATCGAGCTGCTGCTGATGACCACGGTGCCGGTGATGTTCCTGGCGGCCCAGGGGGTGCCCGATCTGTGGCTGGTCCTGGCGACCTGCGTCGGCGGGTACCTCTCCGCCGGCGGCGCCGCGGCCTTCAACATGTACCTCGACCGCGACATCGACGCGCTGATGGACCGCACGTCGCAGCGGCCGCTGGTCACCGGCATGGTCTCGCCCCGTGAGTGCCTGGTCTTCGCGACCGCCCTCGCGGTCGGCTCCACCGCCTGGTTCTGGTACTTCGTCAACCCGCTGTCGGCGGCGCTGTCGCTCGGAGCGCTGCTTTTCTACGTCGTCGTCTACACGATGATCCTCAAGCGGCGCACCACCCAGAACATCGTCTGGGGCGGCATCGCGGGATGCATGCCGGTCTTCATCGGCTGGTCCGCGGTGACGAACTCGTTCTCCTGGGCCGCGGTGATCCTCTTCCTCGTCATCTTCTTCTGGACGCCGCCGCACTACTGGCCGCTGTCGATGAAGGTCAAGGAGGACTACGAGCGGGTCGGGGTGCCGATGCTGCCGGCCGTCGCGGGCAACAAGGTCGTCGCGCGCCAGATCGTCGCCTACAGCTGGGTGATGGTCGGCGTCTCCCTGCTGCTCCAGCCGCTGGGCTACACCGGCTGGCTGTACACCGCGGTCGCCCTCCTCTGCGGCGCCTTCTGGCTCAAGGAGGCGCACGGCCTACAGGCCCGCGCCAAGGCCGGGATCACGGGCGCCAAGCTCAAGGAGATGCGGCTGTTCCACTGGTCCATCACCTATGTGTCCCTGTTGTTCGTCGCCGTCGCCGTGGACCCCTTCCTCCGCTAGAGGGTGTGGCGGATCACCCGCACAAAGGGCCGTACTCGCGGGTAGCATGCTGTTCATGGCAGACACCCAGCAGGCGGACGAGCAGGTGGAGACGGCGGGCGGCGCGGCCGCCGGGAAGCGGACCGGCCGGCGCGCGGCCAAACTGGCCCGCGAGATCCGCGCCTTCGCCACCACCCACGGCGGCAGCGCCGAGGGCCAGCTCGCGCACATCGGCCGCGGCCGCATCCGGATCGCCCTCGTCGGGGCCAACGGCGAGTGGGGCAACCTCGTCGCCGACGACATGGACACCGCCAAGGCGGCCGCCGGGAGCGCCGGCCTCACGCTCCAGGACGACTTCGACGGCGATCTCGCCGCCAAGGTCCGCACCGGCCGCTACGAGTGGTCCCGGATGGCGGGCATCCAGGTGGGCGGCCCGGCCAACGCCTGACGGCCGGGCCCGGGCGCCGTGCGCCGGAGCGCACGCCGGAAGCGGAGCCCGCTACCTCGCCACCCCTCCGTCCGTTAGGCCCACCGGGCGCGGCGCTCGTGCCGCCCGGCGGGCTCACGGCGAGGAGGGCGGATGGACGGATCTCCACCGCTCATCGATCAGTACAGCCACGGCGCGGTGCACGGCGAGCTCGGCCTCGGCTCCTTCGAGACCCACCTCGCCGCCGCGGTCGGCGCCCAGGGCCCGGCGCCGGCCGGCACCAGCTACTTCGACACCGTCACCGGCCTGGCGATACGCCGCTGGTGCCCCCCGCTGCTCGGCCTGGAACCGCACTGCCCGCCGGCCCGCTACCTCGCCCGCAGACGCGAGGTCGGGGCCTTCCGCGCCGGACGGATGCTGCTGCGCGGCTGCGGCATCGGCACGTTCCTGCTGGCGGCCGGCGCCCCCGGCGACCTGACCTCGGTCACCGAACTCGCCACCGCCGCCGAGGCCCCCGCGCACGAGGTCGTCCGGCTCGAACCGCTCGCCGAGCAGATCGCCGACACCTCCGGCAGCGTCGACGCCTTCCTCGGCTACACCGCCGAGGCCCTCTACGGTGCGGCCCAGCACGCCACCGCCTTCGCCTCCGGGGCCACCCGGTGCGACGGCCGCGCCCCCGAGGCCGGCGAGGTACGGCGTGCCGCGGACCGCTGGCTGCGCGGGCGCCGCCCCGGGGAGCGGCTCGGTGAGCCCGCCCTGCTGCGGCACCTGCTGTGGAGCGCGGTGGCGACCGGACTGCCGGTGCAGCTGCACTGCCCCGATCCCGCGCCCCTGGTGGCGTTCTTGCGGGCCACGGCCGGCACCGGCCCGGATCTCGTGCTGCTGCCGGCCGCGCCGCACCACCGGCGGGCGGCGCAGCTCGCCGCGCTGCACGCCCATGTGTACGCCGATGCCGGTCCCCGCCCCGAGGACACGCTCGGTCAGGCGCCGTTCGGCAAGCTGCTGTTCTCCTCCGGCGCCCGCGGGCTGCCCGAGCTGTACGTCACCGCCGCCCGGTTCTTCCTGCGCGCCATGGGCCGGCTCGTACGGGAGTGGACCGACGAGGGGCTGTGCGGCGCCGCGGACGGGCGGCGGATCACGGAGATGGTGGGGTCGGGGACCGCGCGCCGGGTCTACCGGCTGGACGCGGCGGCCGGCTGAGGGCCGGACACCTCGTGCGCGTCAGGGGCGGTGGCCCCGGGCTCCCCCTCCGGGAGCGGACCGCGGTCGCGCAGCGACATGGCCACCCGCAGCACACAGATCCACACCAGGGCCGAGCCCAGCATGTGCAGCCCGACGACGATCGCCGGCAGGCCGGTGAAGTACTGGACGTAGCCGATGACGCCCTGCGCGGCGAGGCAGACGAACAGCTCCAGGACCGCGCGGCGGGGGGCGGCCGGCGCCTTGACGGCCCGCAGGGTGAACCACAGGGCGACGGTCAGGCCGATGACGACGTAGACGAAGTCGACGTGCAGCTGGGTGATCTCCTGCCAGTCCACCGCGATCCGGTGGACCTTGCGGGCGTCGCCCGCGTGCGGCCCCGCGCCGGTGACGACCGTGCCGATGACGGTGAGCGCGCCGGACGCCGCCACCAGCAGCCACGCCAGCTGCCGCACCGGGCGGGCCACCAGGTCACGCGGCTGCCCGTCGCCCTCGCCGGCCCGCTTCCAGGTCACCACGGCGACGGTGAGCAGTGCCGTGGAGGCCAGGAAGTGCGCGCTGACGATGTACGGGTTGAGGCCGGTGAGGACCGTGATGCCGCCGACGACGGCGTTGCTCATGACGATCCAGAACTGCGCCCAGCCGAGGCGGGTGAGCGGGCGGCGCCGGGGGTGGCGGGCGCGGGCGGCGATGATGAACAGGCCGACGACCGCGCACAGCACGTAGGTCAGCATGCGGTTGCCGAACTCGATGAGGCCGTTGATGCCCATGGCGGCGGTCGGCGTCAGGCTGTCCGGGGTGCACTTGGGCCAGGTCGAGCAGCCCAGCCCGGACTGGGAGAGCCGGACCGCGCCGCCGGTGACGACGATGATCACGGCCATCACGACGGCGGCCAGCGCGGCCCGCCGCACGAAGGCCGCGGACGGCTGCCAGCGGCGGGCGATCAGCTCAAGGGGATTCAGCGTGTTCGGCACGGGAGACATCGTAGGACGGGCTTTGTGCAAGTTTTCACGAGGGGGTCCCGGCGCCGTGCCGGGTCGCCCCCGGTGCGGTGGCCCGGCCCCGCGCTCCCCGGCTACTCCCAGCGGAAGAACTTCGCCGCCGCGCCCAGCCCGAGGACCGCCCACACGGCGAGGATCCCCAGGTCGGTCCACGGCATCCCGGCGCCGTGCCGGAGGACGTCCCGCAGGCCGTCCGACAGGGCCGAGACGGGCAGGAACTGCAGGACGGACTGCGCGGCCGCCGGGAACTTGGTGAGCGGCACGATCACCCCGCCGCCTACCAGCAGCAGCAGGAAGACCAGGTTGGCGGCGGCCAGCGTCGCCTCGGCCCTCAGCGTCCCCGCCATGAGGAGACCCAGCCCCGAGAAGGCGGCCGTCCCCAGGACGAGCAGCAGCACCACCGGCACCGGGCCGCCGTGCGGGGACCAGCCCAGCGCGAGGGCGATCGCCGTCAGCAGCACGGTCTGCAGAACCTCGGTGACCAGCACCGCGCAGGTCTTGGCGGTCATCAGCGCCCAGCGGGGGAGCGGGGAGACGGCCAGCCGCTTGAGGACGCCGTAGCGGCGCTCGAAGCCGGTGGCGATGGCCTGGCCCGTGAACGCCGTGGACATCACGGCCAGCGCGAGCACGCCCGGCGCGAGGAAGTCCACCGGCTTGCCGGCCCCGGTGTCGACGATGTCGACGGCGGAGAACAGCACCAGCAGCAGCGTGGGGATCACGACGGTCAGCAGCAGCTGCTCGCCGTTGCGCAGCAGCATCCGGGTCTCCAGCGCCGCCTGCGCCCGGATCATCCGGGGCAGCGGCGCGGCGCCCGGCCTGGGGGCGAACGTGCCCGTGGCGGCGCCGGTTTCGGTGGTGGTCATGCGCGCAGCTCCCTGCCCGTCAGCTCGAGGCTGTGCCTTCCCGGGGGGCGACCCCCGGACCCCCGGCCGAATGTCGTGCAGCCCTGATTCATGCGCGCAGCTCCCTGCCAGTCAGCTCGAGGAAGACGTCTTCCAGGGTGTGCCGTTCGACGGCTATCGCGTCGGGCATCACGCCGTTCTGGGCGCACCAGGAGGCGACGGTGGCCAGTAGTTGGGGGTTGACCTTGCCGTGCACCCGGTAGACGCCGGAGACCGGCTCCGCGGCGGCGCTGTCCGCGGGCAGCGCCTTGAGCAGCGAGGCGATGTCCAGGCCCGGCCGGCCGGTGAAGCGCAGGCTGTTCTCGGCGCCGCCGCGGCACAGTTCGTCCGGGGTGCCCCGGGCGATCACCTTGCCGCCGTCGATGATCGACACGTCGTCGGCGAGCTGCTCGGCCTCGTCCATGAAGTGGGTGGTCAGCACCGTGCTGACGCCGTCGGCGCGCAGCTCGCGGACGAGGTCCCAGGTGGCGCGGCGGGCCTGGGGGTCCAGCCCGGCCGTCGGCTCGTCGAGGAAGACCAGTTCGGGGCGGCCGACCACGGCCATCGCCAGCGCCAGGCGCTGCTGCTGGCCGCCGGACAACCGCCGGTAGGGCGTCCGTCCGCAGCTGCCCAGGCCGAGTCGCTCGATGAGCATGCCCACGTCGAGGGGGTCGGCGTGCAGGGTGGCGGTGTGCCGCAGCATCTCCTCGGCCCTGGCGCCCGCGTACACGCCGCCGGACTGGAGCATCACGCCGATGCGCGGCCGCAGCGCCGCGGCGTCGGCGACCGGGTCCAGGCCCAGCACGCGGACCCGGCCGGCGTCCGGGCGGCGGTAGCCCTCGCAGGTCTCGACGGTGGTGGTCTTGCCGGCGCCGTTGGGGCCGAGCACGGCGGTCACCCCGCCGCGCTCGACGGTCAGATCCAGTCCGTCGACGGCGGTCTTGGGGCCGTAGCGCTTGACCAGGCCGACGACCTCGACGGCGGGCTCTCGGCCGGAGGGCCGGGGGACGCCCCCCGGAGAGGTGCTGGGCATGCCGGGCAGTCTACGGAGAGTGGCGGGGCGCTCATCAGTGGGGGCATCGGTGCCGAAAGGCGCCGGGGTACGCAATCCGGGGGTGTGCGGCCGCACTATTTCCGCCGGCCCGTGCGCCCTCTCGCGCCCCTTTCGACCCTGGTCCGCCACGGTCCGCCGATTCCGTCGCCTCGCAGGTCGCGGGGGCTTTCGAGGTGCTCAGGAGGTACTTGAATTAGGTGAGCCTAAGTGATAGAGGCCACCCGTCCGTGGTCCGGGTGAGGCTTGTCTCGCTTCGCCGAATTACGCAACAATGGCGTTGTGAAATACGCGAGCGAGGACCAGGAAGGGCCCGCGGCCGAGCACGCCGCCGGGCCGGCCGCCTCCGCGCCCGAGCAGACCGAGCAGGTCGGGGGCCGCGCCACCGGCGCCGTGCCCCCCGCGGCGCCGCACGACGAACAGCAGGGCACCCGCAACAAGGTCGCCCGCTCCATTCTCGATCACGGTCCCTCCACCGCGGCCGAACTGGCCCTCCGGCTGGAGCTGACCCAGGCGGCCGTCCGCCGCCATCTGGACGCGCTGGCCGCCGACGGCGTCGTCGAGCCCCGCGAGAAGCGGGTCTACGGCACCCGCGGCCGCGGCCGTCCGGCCCGGGCCTTCGCCCTCACCGACTGCGGACGGGACGCCTTCGACCAGGCCTACGACCAGCTCGCCACCGACGCGCTGCGCTGGATCGCGCAGAGCGCGGGCGGCGGCGAGGAGGGCGAGGCGGCCGTCGCGGCGTTCGCCCGCGCCCGGTTCGCCGCCCAGGCCGAGAACTACCGCACGGCGGTCGAGGCAGCCGGGCCGGAGGCCCGTACCGAAGCCCTGGCGAAGGCATTGACCGCGGACGGGTACGCTGCTACGGCGCGCAGCGCGCCCAACCCCCAGCTCGGTGAACAGCTCTGCCAGCACCACTGCCCGGTCGCCCATGTCGCCGAGCGGTACCCGCAGCTGTGCGAGGCGGAGACCGAGGTCTTCTCCCGATTGCTCGGGACCCATGTACAGCGGCTGGCCACCATCGCCCATGGCGACGGGGTGTGCACGACCTTCGTCCCGAAGGCCGGCGCCGGCAAGGCCGCTCACCGCACGCCACGTACCACCAAGACCACCACCGCATCCGCCAGCACGGCCGGGAGGAACCCCGCATGACGCTCCCCACGGAGACTGCTCACCCTGAGCTCGAGGGCCTGGGCAAGTACGAATACGGCTGGGCCGACTCCGACGTGGCCGGCGCTTCGGCGAAGCGCGGGCTCTCCGAGGCCGTCGTCCGCGACATCTCGGGGAAGAAGAGCGAGCCGGAGTGGATGCTCAAGCTCCGTCTCAAGGGCCTGAAGCTGTTCGACAAGAAGCCCATGCCGAACTGGGGCTCCGACCTGTCGGGCATCGACTTCGACAACATCAAGTACTTCGTCCGCTCCACCGAGCAGCAGGCCGCCTCCTGGGAGGACCTGCCCGAGGACATCAAGAACACCTACGACAAGCTCGGCATCCCCGAGGCGGAGAAGCAGCGCCTGGTCGCCGGTGTCGCCGCCCAGTACGAGTCCGAGGTCGTCTACCACCAGATCCGTGAGGACCTGGAGGCGCAGGGCGTCCTGTTCCTGGACACCGACACCGCGCTCAAGGAGCACCCGGAGCTCTTCCAGGAGTACTTCGGCACGGTCATTCCGGTCGGCGACAACAAGTTCGCGTCGCTGAACACCGCGGTGTGGTCCGGCGGCTCGTTCATCTACGTGCCCAAGGGCGTCCATGTCGACATCCCGCTGCAGGCCTACTTCCGGATCAACACCGAGAACATGGGCCAGTTCGAGCGGACGCTGATCATCGTCGACGAGGACGCCTACGTCCACTACGTCGAGGGCTGCACGGCGCCGATCTACAAGTCCGACTCGCTGCACTCCGCGGTCGTCGAGATCATCGTCAAGAAGGGCGGCCGCTGCCGCTACACGACCATCCAGAACTGGTCGAACAACGTCTACAACCTGGTGACCAAGCGCGCCGTCGCCTACGAGGGCGCGACCATGGAGTGGGTCGACGGCAACCTCGGCTCCAAGGTGACGATGAAGTACCCGGCGGTCTACCTCATGGGTGAGCACGCCAAGGGCGAGACCCTGTCCATCGCCTTCGCGGGCGAGGGCCAGCACCAGGACGCCGGCTCCAAGATGGTCCACATGGCGCCGAACACCTCCTCCAACATCGTCTCCAAGTCGGTGGCGCGAGGCGGCGGCCGCACCTCCTACCGCGGTCTGGTCGAGATCGGCGAGGGCGCGGCGGGCTCCAAGTCCAACGTGCTGTGTGACGCCCTGCTGGTGGACACCATCTCCCGCTCGGACACCTACCCCTACGTCGACGTCCGCGAGGACGACGTCTCCATGGGCCACGAGGCGACCGTCTCCAAGGTCAGCGAGGACCAGCTCTTCTACCTGATGGCGCGCGGCCTGTCGGAGGACGAGGCCATGGCGATGATCGTGCGCGGCTTCGTCGAGCCGATCGCGCGGGAGCTGCCGATGGAGTACGCCCTGGAGCTCAACCGGCTGATCGAGCTGCAGATGGAAGGCGCGGTCGGCTGACCCCCGGCCACCGGGCAGCAACGGATTCACGAGGCAGCGTCCTCTTCAAGAAAGCGAGCTAGACGACAGCCATGGCTGAGGCTCAGAACTCCCCCACTCCCGGCACCGCTCGGGCGGGGGGACCCGCACCGGCGGGATCCACGACCACGGGCGCCCTCGCGGTGGCCGCGGAGTCCACCGTCGCCACCCGGATGAGCGCCCCGCCGTCCTACGACGTGGCGGACTTCCCGGTGCCGCACGGCCGCGAGGAGGAGTGGCGCTTCACGCCCCTCGCGCGCCTGAAGGGCCTGCACGACGGCAGCGCCGTGGCCGGTGGTCCCGACCTGAAGATCGACATCACGGCTCCGGAGGGCGTCACCCACCAGCTGGTCGACCGCTCCGACCCCCGGGTCGGCAAGGCCGGCAAGCCCGTGGACCGGGTCGCCGCCCAGGCGTACAGCTCCTTCGAGAAGGCCTCGGTGGTCTCGGTCCCCAAGGAGACCGTGCTGACCGAGCCCATCCGGATCACCGTGCACGGTGAGGGCGGTACGACCTTCGGCCACCAGGTCGTCGAACTCGGCGCGTTCGCCGAGGCGGTCGTCGTCATCGACCACACCGGCGACGCGGTGCTCGGCGCCAACGTCGAGTACCTCCTCGGTGACGGCGCCAAGCTGACCGTCGTCTCCGTCCAGGACTGGGACGACGACGCCGTCCACGTCGGCCAGCACAACGCCCTCGTCGGGCGGGACGCCAGCTTCAAGTCCGTGGTGGTCACCTTCGGCGGCGACCTCGTCCGGCTGCACCCGCGTGTCACCTACGCGGCCCCCGGCGGCGAGGCCGAGTTCTACGGTCTGTACTTCACCGAGCAGGGCCAGCACCAGGAGCACCGCCTCTTCGTCGACCACGAGGCGTCCAACTGCCGCTCGCACGTGGTCTACAAGGGCGCGCTCCAGGGGCAGGACGCCCACGCGGTCTGGATCGGCGACGTCCTCATCCAGGCCTCGGCCACCGGCACGGACACCTACGAACTCAACCGCAACCTCGTCCTCACCGACGGCGCGCGGGTCGACTCGGTCCCCAACCTGGAGATCGAGACCGGCGAGATCGTCGGCGCCGGACACGCCTCGGCCACCGGCCGCTTCGACGACGAGCAGCTGTTCTACCTGATGGCCCGCGGCATCCCGGCCGACGAGGCCCGCCGGCTCGTCGTCCGCGGCTTCTTCGCCGAACTGGTCCAGCAGATCGGTCTCCCGGACGTCGAAGAGCGTCTGATGAGCAAGATCGAGGCCGAGCTGGAAGCGTCCGCGGCATGAGCTACGTACGCGCGGCGGCGCTGAGCGAGCTGGAGGAGGACACCCCCAAGCGGGTGGAACTCGACGGCACGCCCGTCTCCCTGGTCCGCACCGGGGGCGAGGTGTTCGCGATCAACGACATCTGCTCGCACGCCAACGTCTCCCTCTCCGAGGGGGAGGTCGAGGACTGCTCGATCGAGTGCTGGCTGCACGGTTCGAGCTTCGACCTGCGCACCGGCAAGCCGAGCGGCCTTCCCGCGACGCGCCCCGTCCCCGTTTACCCCGTCAAGATCGAAGGGGACGACGTGCTCGTCTCCGTCACCCAGGAGTCCTGAGTTCCCCATGGCAACGCTTGAGATCCACGACCTGCACGTCTCCGTCGAGGCCGAGAACGGCCCGCGCGAGATCCTGAAGGGTGTCGACCTGACCGTGAAGCAGGGCGAGACGCACGCCATCATGGGCCCCAACGGCTCCGGCAAGTCGACGCTCGCCTACTCTCTCGCGGGTCACCCCAAGTACACGATCACCGGTGGCACCGTCACCCTCGACGGCGAGAACGTCCTGGAGATGTCCGTCGACGAGCGCGCCCGCGCCGGCGTCTTCCTCGCCATGCAGTACCCGGTCGAGGTGCCCGGCGTCTCGGTCTCCAACTTCCTGCGCACCTCCGCGACCGCGATCCGCGGCGAGGCCCCCAAGCTGCGGTTGTGGGTCAAGGAGGTCAAGGAGGCCATGGAGCGGCTCCAGATGGACCCCTCCTTCGCCGAGCGCAACGTCAACGAGGGCTTCTCCGGCGGTGAGAAGAAGCGCCACGAGATCCTCCAGCTGGAGCTGCTGAAGCCGGCCATCGCGATCCTCGACGAGACCGACTCCGGTCTGGACGTCGACGCGCTGCGCACCGTCTCCGAGGGCGTCAACCGCGTCCGCGAGACGGGCGAGGTCGGCACCCTGCTGATCACCCACTACACGCGCATCCTGCGCTACATCAAGCCCGACCACGTCCACGTCTTCGCCAACGGCCGCATCGCCGAGTCCGGTGGCGCCGAGCTCGCGGACAAGCTGGAGGCCGAGGGCTACGAGGAGTACACGAAGGGTGGCGCAACCGCGTGACACAGCTGCCGGGCCTCCTCGACACCGAGGCGATCCGTAAGGACTTCCCCATCCTGGATCGTCAGATCCACGACGGGAAGAAGGTCGTGTACCTGGACAACGCGGCGACCTCGCAGAAGCCGCGCCAGGTCCTCGACGCCCTGAACGCCTACTACGAACGTCACAACGCCAACGTCCACCGCGGCGTGCATGTGCTCGCCGAGGAGGCCACGGCGCTGTACGAAGGTGCCCGCGACAAGGTGGCCGCCTTCATCAACGCGCCGAGCCGCGACGAGGTGATCTTCACCAAGAACGCCTCGGAGTCGCTCAACCTCGTGGCCAACATGCTCGGCTGGGCCGACGAGCCCTACCGGGTGGACCGTGAGACCGAGATCGTCATCACGGAGATGGAGCACCACTCCAACATCGTGCCGTGGCAGCTGCTCGCGCAGCGCACCGGCGCGAAGCTGAAGTGGTTCGGCATCACCGACGACGGCCGTCTCGACCTGTCCAACATCGACGAGATCATCACCGAGCAGACGAAGATCGTCTCCTTCACGCTGGTCTCCAACATCATGGGCACCGTCAACCCGGTCGAGACGATCATCCGCCGGGCCCAGGAGGTCGGCGCGCTGGTCTGCATCGACGCCTCGCAGGCCGCCCCGCACATGGTGCTGGACGTCCAGGCGCTGCAGGCCGACTTCGTGGCCTTCACCGGCCACAAGATGTGCGGCCCGACCGGCATCGGCGTCCTGTGGGGCCGCCAGGAGCTGCTGGAGGACCTCCCGCCGTTCCTCGGCGGCGGCGAGATGATCGAGACCGTCTCGATGCACTCCTCGACGTACGCGCCCGCGCCGCACAAGTTCGAGGCCGGTACGCCCCCGATCGCCCAGGCCGTCGGCCTCGGCGCGGCCGTGGACTACCTCACCTCGATCGGCATGGACAACATCGCCGCGCATGAGCACGCGATCACCGAGTACGCCGTCAAGCGGCTGCTGGAGGTCCCCGACCTGCGCATCATCGGCCCGAGCACGGCCGAGGACCGCGGGGCGACGCTCTCCTTCACGCTCGGCGACATCCATCCGCACGACGTGGGCCAGGTGCTGGACGAGCAGGGCATCGCGGTGCGGGTGGGCCACCACTGCGCACGGCCGGTCTGCCTGCGCTACGGAATTCCTGCGACCACGCGAGCGTCGTTCTATCTGTACTCCACCCCGGCCGAGGTCGACACCCTGGTCGAGGGCCTGGAGCACGTCCGCAACTTCTTCGGTTAGACAGAGACAGCCGGTTACCAAGCACAGCGGATGAGGACGAGGACTGACTGAGCCGTGAAGCTGGATTCCATGTACCAGGACGTCATCCTGGACCACTACAAGCACCCGCACGGGCGCGGTCTTCGGGACGGCGACGCCGAGGTGCACCATGTCAACCCCACCTGCGGTGACGAGATCACGCTGCGCGTGCGGCTCGACGGCGCGACGATCGCGGACGTGTCCTACGAGGGGCAGGGCTGCTCCATCAGCCAGGCCAGCGCCTCGGTGCTCAACGAGCTCCTGGTGGGCAAGCCCCTCGGAGACGCGCAGAAGATCCAGGAGACCTTCCTGGAGCTGATGCAGTCCAAGGGCCAGGTGGAGCCGGATGACGCGATGGAGGAGATCCTGGAGGACGCGGTGGCGTTCGCCGGTGTCTCCAAATACCCGGCGCGCGTGAAGTGCGCCCTGCTCAGCTGGATGGCCTGGAAGGACGCCACGGCCAAGGCCCTCTCCGAGGAGGCGAAGACCGCATGACCGACACCCCGACCACCACCAAGCCGGCCTCGGAGGAAGAGGTCCGCGAGGCGCTGTACGACGTCGTGGACCCCGAGCTGGGCATCGATGTCGTCAACCTGGGGCTGATCTACGGCATCCACATCGACGACGCCAACATCGCCACCATCGACATGACGCTGACCTCCGCGGCCTGCCCGCTGACCGACGTCATCGAGGACCAGGCGAGGTCCGCCACGGACGGCATCGTCAGCGAACTGAAGATCAACTGGGTCTGGATGCCCCCGTGGGGCCCGGACAAGATCACCGACGACGGCCGCGAGCAGCTCCGCGCGCTGGGCTTCAACGTCTGACGGGATCCCCCGAGCACGACGGCCGTGTCCGCCGGTCACCACCGGCGGACACGGCCGTCGTGCTGTCTTCGGGGTGGATGGCGCGGGATGTGTACGCCCGTACGCAACGTTGTGTACGCTCGTACGCATGGCCTATCTGACGCTTGCCGGCGCGATTTTGTCCGAGGTGCTCGCGACCACCGCGATGAAGTACAGCGACGGCTTCAGCAAGCTGTGGCCGTCGGTGTGCACGGGGGTGGGGTATGTCTTCGCCTTCGTGCTGCTGGCGCAGGCGCTGAAGTCGATGAGCGTCGGGACGGCGTACGCCATCTGGGCCGGGGCCGGCACGGCGCTGATCGCCGCGATCGGGATGGTGTTCCTGGGGGAGAGCACGAGTGCGCTCAAGATCCTCGGGGTGCTGCTGGTCATCGCCGGCGTCGTGGTGCTGAATCTGGGCGGGGCGCACTGATGCCGAGGCGCCACGACCCCGGCCGGCGGCAGCGGATCATCGACGCGGCGATCGCCGTGGTCGGGGAGCGCGGGATCGCCGGGCTCAGCCACCGGTCGGTGGCCGCCGCGGCGGATGTGCCGCTCGGCTCGACCACATACCACTTCGCGACCCTGGACGAGCTGCTGAGCGCCGCGCTGCGGCAGGTCAACGGCGAGTGGCTGGCCGACTTCGCGCGCTGGGTGGACCGGCTCGATCCGGCGGTGCCGCTGGCCGAGGAGGTCGCGCGGCTGGTGGCGGACACCCTGGCCGGCGACCGCTCGCGGGTGGAGCTGGAGTACGAGCTGTATCTGGCCGCGCTGCGGCACGCGGCGGTGCGGCCGATCGCCGCCGAGTGCCTGGAGGAGATGGTGCGGCTGCTCGGCCGGCGGATCGGGGACGAGCGGACCGCGCGCGCCGTGGTGGCCTTCGCCGACGGGCTGCTGTTGCAGCATCTGCTGACCGGGGCGCCCTTCGAGCCCGCCGTGGTGCGGGACGGGCTGGCCGGGGTGCTGAGCTGACCGGACCGCCGGCGAGGTGACCGGGTGCGGCGGGCGGGCGGCCGGTGCCCGTGCGGTCCGTGGGGCCGGTGGGGCGCCGGGCCGTTCGGTGAGACCGGTTCGCCTCGGTGGGCGCCCTCCGGTTAGGTTTCGAGCATGACCGATGCTGCTGTTTCCGCTGCTTCTTCCCGTACGACCGGCGCCGTGGCCGCCGGGCTCGCCACCGTCACCCCCGACGGCACCGTTCTCGACACCTGGTTCCCGGCGCCCGAGCTGGTCGCCGCGTCCGCCGCGGACCTCGGCCCGGCCGGCACCGAGCGCCTCGACGACGCGCGCGCCACCGAACTGCTGGGCGCCACCGTGCTCAAGGCGATCGGTCCCGACCCGGTCCGCCAGGTCGAGGTCGTCGCCGTCCGTACGGTCATCGCCTCCCTCGACGACAAGCCGCTGGACGCGCACGACGCCTACCTGCGTCTCCACCTGCTCAGCCACCGGCTGGTCAAGCCGCACGGGCAGAACCTGGAGGGCGTGTTCGGCCTGCTGGCCAACGCCGCCTGGACCTCGCTGGGCCCGGTGGCCGTCGACCAGGTGGAGACCGTGCGCCTCAACGCCCGCGCCGAGGGCCTGCACCTGATGGTCACCAGCATCGACAAGTTCCCGCGGATGACCGACTACGTCGCGCCCGCCGGGGTGCGGATCGCGGACGCCGACCGGGTGCGCCTGGGCGCCCACCTCGCGGCCGGCACCACCGTCATGCACGAGGGCTTCGTCAACTTCAACGCCGGGACGCTGGGCACCTCCATGGTCGAGGGCCGGATCAGCGCGGGTGTGGTCATCGGCGACGGCTCCGACATCGGCGGCGGCGCGTCCACCATGGGCACCCTCTCCGGCGGCGGCAAGCAGATCATCTCGGTCGGCGAGCGCTGCCTGCTCGGCGCCGAGTCGGGCATCGGGATCGCGCTGGGCGACGAGTGCGTGGTCGAGGCCGGTCTGTACGTGACCGCGGGCACCCGGGTCACCCTGCCCGACGGCCAGATCGTCAAGGCCCTGGAGCTGTCCGGCGCGGACAACATCCTCTTCCGCCGCAACTCCACCACCGGCGCCGTCGAGGCCCGCCCGAACAAGGCGACCTGGGGCGGCCTCAACGAGGTCCTGCACAGCCACAACTGAGCGCGGACCACGCCCCGACGGCCCGGCGGACTCCCCGACGGCCCGGCGGACTCCCCGCCGGGCCGTCGGCGCCGCCGCCCGCGGCCCGTCGCGGTCCGCGCCGCCGTCCACCGCCGTCCCGCTCCCGGACGGGCGCCGATAGGCTGTGCGCCATGCGTGATCTTGTAGCGGGGATACGGTATCTGGGCAGGGGCCAGCGCTGGGTCGCCCAGCACGGCCGCTGGTGGGGCTTCGGACTGATCCCGGCGCTGATCGCCCTGGTGCTGTACGCGGGGGTGCTCACCGCGCTCGCCCTGTGGTCCGGCGACCTCGCGGCCTGGGCGACGCCGTTCGCCGACGGCTGGGGCGAGCCCTGGCAGGGGCTGCTGCGCGGGGTGTTCGTGGCGCTGCTGTTCGCCGGCGGACTGACGTTGTCGGTGCTGACGTTCACCGCCGTCACCCTCCTGATCGGGGACCCCTTCTACGAGTCGCTGTCCCGGGCCGTCGAGGAGTCCGAGGGGCACTGTCCGCCGGACCCGGACCGGCCGCTGTGGCAGGAGATCTGGATCGCGCTGCGTGACAGCGTGCATGTGCTGCTGCGGGCCGCCGGCTTCGGCGTCCTGCTGTTCTTCCTCGGCTTCGTGCCGTTCCTCGGACAGACCGTGATCCCCGCCATCGGCTTCTGTGTCTCCGGCTTCTTCCTCGCCGTCGAGCTGACCTCGGTGGCGATGCAGCGCCGTGAGGTCCCGGTGCGCGAGCGGCTGCGGCTGCTGCGCGGGCGCAAGGGGCTCGCCGTCGGCTTCGGCACCCCCGTCGTCCTGCTGTTCCTGATCCCCTTCGTCGCGGTGGTGCTGATGCCGGGCGCGGTGGCCGGGGCGACGCTGCTGGTGCGGGACCTGGTGCCGGACGGCACTGAGCCGGCCCCGGACCGCGACGAGCCCGCGGCCGGCCCCGACCGGGCCGGGGACCCGCCCCACGGCCGGTCCGCGGCCGGCGCGCCCTCCGGGCAGCAGGGCCCCGGCGCACCGTACGGCGGCGCGCCCGGGCAGCCGGGTGCGCGGGGCGGCTTCGGGCCGGCGCCTGCGCCCTTCCCGCCTAACCAGGGACAGCCGCAGGCACCGCGGTATCCGTATCCGCCGTCCGGTCCAGAGTCGTCCGCAGGGCGTCCACCAGCCGGTCGGTGAGCGCGGCGTCCGCGGGCAGCAGCGGTCCGCGGACCGGTCCAGCGGGCAGGCCGAGGTGGTTCAGCAGCGCCTTCGCGGTGACCGTGCCGGGTGTCTCGCCGCCGGTCACCGCCTCGATGAGCGGAACCAGGGCGAGCTGCCGGCGGGCCGCCGCGGCGGTGTCCCCGGCGTCATAGGCGTCCAGGACGGCGCACACCGCCCGCGGCGCGGCGTTGCCGGCGGTGCTGACGCACCCGGCGCCGCCGAGGGCGCGCAGCGGAAGGATCTGCTCGTCGCAGCCCGCGTAGTAGGCCAGGCCCGTCGCGGCCAGCACCTTCGCCGACTTCAGCAGGTCGTTGCCGCAGTCCTTGACCGCCGCGATCCGCGGGTGGGCGGCCAGCCGCAGCAGGGTGGCGGCGCTCAGCGCGGTGCCGGTGCGGCCCGGGATGTCGTAGAGCATCACCGGCAGCCCGGTGGCGTCCGCGACCGTCCGCAGATGCTGGGTGACGGCCTCCTGGGTGGGCCGTGAGTAGTAGGGCGTGACCACCAACAGGCCGTGCGCGCCCGCCCGTTCGGCGCTGCGGGCCAGTGCGACGGTGTGCCGGGTGTCGCTGGTGCCCACCCCGGCGGTGATCTTCGCACGGTCCCCGACGGCCTCGACGACGGCCCGCAGCAGGCTCTCCTTCTCGGCGTCCGTCGTCGTCGGGGACTCCCCGGTGGTGCCGCTCAGCACCAGGGCGTCGCAGCCGCCGTCGTCGACGAGGTGGGTGGCGAGCCGCTGTGCGCCGTCGGTGTCGAGTTCCCCGTCGGCGGTGAACGGAGTGACCATGGCGGTCGCCGTGCGGCCGAAGGGCGGCGCGGCCGCACGGGGGGTGAGGGGGTGGGTGAGGGGGGTCATGCCAGGAGTCTGGGGGCGCCTCATATTTCACGTCCAGTGAGTTGTTCTGGGTAATTCGTTAAGCAATGCTGCGAGGTTTCCGGCGGCGGCCGGGAACGCGGAACGGCCGCCGCACCTTCGGTGCGACGGCCGCTCGGGCATCACAGGCCCATCACGCGTCAGTCAGGCCATTCCGCGAACGCTTCAGGTCCTGGGTCCGCTCGGAAGCGGACTCCTCCGACGACTTCGGCTTCCGCTGGTCGGCGCGCCGCTCGGCGGCACGGTCCTTGTTGCCCGACTTTCGGTTCTGGGACTTCGGCATGGTGACTCCCTATGTCTCGCCGAATTGTTCTTACGTGCCCAGTACCGCACCCCCCGCGGCGGTCGGCCCCCGGACGTGAGCCGGACGGGTGACGGGAGGATGACGCGGGGTGACCTGCCGCAGGGGTCAGGGGCGGATGCGCAGCACCTGCGGGTCGTGGTCGCTGGCCTGGTCGGCGTACTCGGCGTTGATGTGCACGATGTCGTAGTCGGCCCTGGTCAGCGGGCGGGTGGTGAGCATGTGGTCCAGCACCTGGGAGTTGCCGCTGTAGACGTAGCCGTACCGCTCGGCGGCCGGCAGTCGCTTGACCTGGTCGGTGAGCACCCCGCCGGCGGTGAGGTCCTTCAGGGCCGGCGAGAACTGGTAGTCGTTGAGGTCACCGGCCACCACGACGCCGGCCTTCGGGTCCTTGGCCAGCAGCTCCTTGACGAAGCCGTTGACCAGCTTGGCCTGGCCGGTGCGCTGGGTCTCCGAACTCCGCGTCGGCGGCTGGAATCGGCTGTCCAGCCCCTGGTCGCCACCCTTGGAGTTGAAGTGGTTGGCGATCACGAAGACGCGGCTGCCCGGACGGCTCTTCAGCGAGAACTGGCCGACGAGGGGCTTGCGGCTGTCCTTCCACGCCTCGTCGGCCGGGGCGATCCGGCCGGGGGACGCGGACAGCGTGGTCTTGGCGTGGTCGCCGACCACCTTCACCGGGGTCGTGGCGTCGCCGCCCTTGACGTCGGTGAACGACACCCGGTCGGGGTTGAACAGGAACGCCGTGCGGATGTTGCCGCCGGGCTGGCCGCCGTCCTTGTCGTTGACCGGGTCGATCTGCCGCGACTCGTACGCCGGGCCGCCGGCCGCCTTGATGGCGTCGGTCAGCTTCTTGAGGGTCTCCCCGGCGGTCACCACCCCGTTGTCCTTGGGGCCGCTGTCGTCCTGGACCTCCTCCAGCGCCACGACGTCGGGGGCGGACAGGTTGGTCACCAGCGCCTTGGCCAGCCGGTCGAACTTGGCCTGCGGGGTGGCGGGGGAGAGGTTCTCGACGTTGTACGTGGCCACCGCCAGCTCGTCGGACTTCTGCTTGCGGGTGGTCTCCGGCGCCGGGCCGTGGTCGGTGACCTTGCCCAGCTCGGTGGCCTGGAGGGAGTAGCCGCCGAAGTTGTCGTAGTCCAGCGGGCCGGCGGTGGTGCCGGTCAGCGCCTGGCCGACGTCGGCCACCGGGAACGGCTGCTGCGAGAACGGGATCAGCGACGTCACCTTGAGCCGGCCGCCGTTGGGGTCCGCGTACGAGCGGTAGAGCGTCCCGCCGCGGGTGGTGCGGTTGTGGCGGGGCTCGGCGGTCACCCACAGCTCGTGGTAGCTGTTGGTCGGGCCGACGACCGGGGCGCCCGAGACCGCGACCCGCATGCCCTCCAGCGACTCGTAGCGGTCCAGGGCGTACGAGGTGGGGCGCAGCTTCAGCGACTCGATGCTCTTGTCGCTGCCGGCGGACGGGGCGTAACGATTCGGCACCGAGGCGGCGTTGAGCTTGAAGGCGGCCGGCAGCGGGGCGTCGGAGGAGACCGTCTTCCAGCTCGCACCGGTGATCTCGGTGACGGACTGCAGACCGGCGTCCTTGCCGCCCGGGTAGTACTCGCTGACCGTGCCGGAGAACGTGATCGAGTCGCCGACGGCGACCTTCGGCGTCTCCTTGCCGGTGAAGACGAAGACCGCCTCGCTGGTGGCGGGGTTCTTGTCCGGGTGCGGGTCCTGCACCCAGAAGCCGCGGGCGGAGCCGAACGAGCGGATCGCGGTGACGGTGCCCGGCACCTCGCTGACCTCCTGCCCGGCCAGCGGGGATATCCGGGTGCTGCCTTGGATGTCGTGGATCCGGGTGCCGGCCGCGGAGGCGGACTGCGTGGTGGTGAGCAGTCCGCCGGCCAGGGCGGCACAGGCCACCGCGCTGAGGGCGAGGGGCCTGCGGAGCGAACGACGGGACGGCATGCATGCCTCCGAGGGGTGATGGGGGGTGGTCGGTGCAGCGGGCCTACGGAGCGGTAACCGGCGCGCTACGCGCGTCAATCTCTTGTGTGCGCACGGGAGTTGTCAAGCCTCTTCCGGTGACCGGTGGGGGTCGCGGGGGTGAACCGTCCGAGATCCGGAGAATTCCGTCTACGCTTGGGCGGCGCACACCCCAGCCGCCGCTGGGTGGGGGTCCCCCGAGCGGTAGCTGGAGGAGCACCCCCAGCCGTAGTCCGTCCGAGGAGCTGAGCACCCGATGTCCGCAGACCGTCCCACCCTGCCGCCGGTGCGGCTGCACTCCGAAGCGGAGCTGGCCCGGGACGCACTCAGCGCCCCGCTGATGGCCCGCGCCGCACAGCTCGCCCGCTGGGCCGAGCGGGGCGTCCCGGTCGGGGTGGGCGGCGAGATCCTCCAGGAGCCGCTGGCCGCCGCCACCGAGCACCTCGGCCTGGCCGGCGACGAGGACGGCCCGGCGTACACCGCCGAGGCCTGGCAGCTGGCCGTGGACACCGGACTCGTGGAGATCGAGGAGGCCCCCGACGGCGAGGACGGCACCGACCTGCCCGACAATGCCGCGGCCGGCACCGCCACCCCCGGCGAGGAGCTGAACCTGCTCACCTCCGGCAGCCCGCAGGACGTCCTCGACATCTGGCTCGGCGGCATGGAGACCGTGCTCGCCGACGCGGCCGCCCCCGACCTGTCCGACCTCGCCGACCAGCTCACCCAGGGCGGCGAGCTGGACCTGGACGCGATCGACTGGAACCCGGAGGAGGAGGCCGAGCTGCTGGACGGCATCCTCGGGAACCTCTACCTGCTCACGGCCCTCAGCGAGGACCCCGGTCAGGCGGTTCCGCTCCCCGCGCTGGCCGCCTCCATGATCGTCCCGGAGGACATGGACGAGCCCACCGACGACATCCTCGAAGAGGTCTCCGAGGCGATGATGCGCCTGGACGACCAGTTCCGGGTGCTGGAGCCGATCGGCCTGGTCGCCTACCAGCCCGTCGACGAGGCGCTCATCGAGGAGCTCGACGAGGACGGCGAGACGGTCCGGCCGGACGCCGCGCCGGCCACCCCCGGCGACGGGCAGCTGACCGACGAGGACGTCTCCCGCTACGGCCTGGTCCGCCTCACCCCGCTCGGCGTCTACGCCGTCCGCGCCCGGATGCTGGACGCGGGGGTGGACGCCCCGGCCGTCGGTGACCTCACCGACAAGGGCGCCGACGTCCTCCTGGCGGCGCTGCCCGACTACCCCGAGCCGCTCGCCCAGGCCGAGTCCGAGCGGTGGCTGGCCGCCCGGGCGCCGCTGGACGCCGCGCGGGACCTGCTCGACGCGGCCCGGGGCGACGACGAGGACGCCCCGCGCCGCCGGCTCGCCACCCAGCAGACCCTCTCGCTGGTCTCCCCGGACGCCGAGGAGGCGCTGCGCGCGGTGCTCGACGACCGGCAGCTGGGCGGCCTGGCCCGGGTCTGGCTCGCCGAGCGGGCGCTGCCCGGCATCCCCGAGCCGTCCCAGGAGATGATCTTCTGGCTGACGGTGGACACCATCGCGGCGCAGCTCGACAGCGCCGACGAGGAGGCCGCCGACGAGCTGCGCGAGCTGATCCAGGGCCTGACCGACCAGCACAGCGGCTTCTTCGAGACGGCCTGGCGGGTGGACCACCCGGCCACCGCCGACGTCCTGGAGGCCATGGGCCGGCTGCACCCGGACAAGAAGGCCGCCAAGGAGGCCCGCAAGGCCGCGTTCAAGGCGCGCTCGCGGCAGTCGGACTGACGAGCGCCGGACGGCCGGGCGGTGCGTGACGCACCGCGGGGGCCGGTCCGGCGGATCAGGGCCCGCCCGGCCCCGGTCCGCCGGACCGGCCCCAACTGCTTCCTGGATGTCGCGCGGCGTTCAACTGGAGTTCGACGGCGCGCGGAAACGTGTGCGGCGCAGGTCCCAGGGGAGACGATTCCGGCCATCGTGGAGATGACAATGCCGCTCACTCGAAGAGACTTCGCCACGCGTTCCGCCCTCGCCGGTGCGGGAGTCGCGCTGGCAGGCAGCGCCGGGGTACTGGCCAGCGCGCCCGGCGCCCTCGCCGAGGAACTGCCGGACGCCGACTGTGACGGCACGCCGCAGGGGCACGGCGCCGGCTACGGCCCGCTGGTCCCCGACCCCGAGGGCATCCTCGCCCTGCCCGCCGGGTTCTCGTACCGGATCATCACCCGCACCGGCGTCACCACGCTCGACAGCGGGGAGTCCACCCCCTCGAACCACGACGGCACCGGCACCTTCGCCGGCCACCGCGGCACCACCCTGCTCGTCAACAACCACGAGCTGAAGGGCCCGCGCGCCGACTGGCCGCACCCGGTGCCGCTGACCGAGGGGCTGGTCTACGACCCGGCGGCGGCCGGCGGCTGCACCGTCGTCGAGGTCGCCAAGGACGGCAGCCCGGTCGGCGAGCGGGTCGGCATCGCCGGTACCTCCACCAACTGCGCGGGCGGCACCACCCCTTGGGGCACCTGGCTCACCTGCGAGGAGACCGAGGACAAGGCCGGCGAGCACGGCATGACCAAGGACCACGGCTACGTCTTCGAGGTCGACCCGCACGACCTCGTGGCCGGCCGGCATCCCCGGCCGATCAAGGCGCTGGGCCGGTACGCCCACGAGGCCGTCGTCGTCGACCCCAAGCGCGGCCACCTCTTCCTGACCGAGGACGCCGCCGACCCCAACGGCCTCTTCTACCGCTGGACCCCGCCGCACGGCTTCCGGCACGGCCCCGGCCGGCTGCGCACCCTCGCCGCCGGCGCGGGCGTGCTGGAGGCCTTCAAGTGCTTCGACTCCGGCGGCCGGTTCGTCGACGACCTCTCGCGCGCCACCAAGGCCGGCACCGTCTACGGCGTCGACTGGGTCGAGGTGCCCGACCGCGACGCCCGGACCGTGTCGGTCCGCAAGCAGTTCAAGGACGGTGAGATCACCCGCGCCCGCAAGCTGGAGGGCCTGTGGTGGGCGGACGGCGGCGCCTACGTCGTGTCGTCCTACGCCCGTGCCGAGAGCCCGGTGGCGCACGACGGGCAGGTGTGGTTCTACGACCCGCGGCGCCGGACCCTGACCCTGAAGGTGCTGCTGGGTGTCAACCCGGACCCGGAGCGGGACGGCGCGCTGGACGGCCCCGACAACATCACCGTCTCGCCCTACGGCGGCCTGATCATCGCCGAGGACGGCGAGGGCGTGCAGCACCTCTTCGGCGCCACCGACGACGGCCGGACCTACCCCGTCGCCCGCAACGAGCTGAACATCGGCACCGCGGACAAGCCGGAGTTCAGCGAGTTCACCGGCCCGGTGTTCTCCCCGGACGGGCGGACGCTGTTCGCCAACATCCAGGAGCCCGGCATCATGCTGGCCATCACCGGCCCGTGGAAGCGGCACCGCCGGCAGCGGTAGCCGACCCGTGCGCGACCGGACGGCGAGGCCCCTGTCCGCAGCGGGCGGCGGGCCTCAGCCGGCGGTCGCGGTGAGGACGTAGTAGTCCAGCAGACCGGTCTCGTAGGCCGTCAGATAGCGGCGCGGCCACTCGTCGCGCAGCTGCGGCTGCTGGGCCATGTAACGGTCGTAGTGCTCCCAGACCCCCTCGCCGATCGGCCGGACGCCGACCTGGCGCAGGCCCGCGGCGGACAGCTCTGCTGCGACCTCGTCGACCACGTGCGGCACGTCCAGGCCGTCGGCGTACGGGGGCAGCAGCTCGGGCAGCGCGCGGGCGGCGGCCGGGGTGCGGGCGAAGAACGTCGTCAGCGCCAGCCGGCCCCCCGCGCGCAGCACCCGCGCCGACTCCCGGGCGAAGGCGGGCAGATCGCGGAAGTGCTGCGCGGCCTCGACGGAGAAGAGGCAGTCCACGCTGTCGTCGGGGAGCGGGAGGTCCTGCGCCGCGCCCCGGCGGAACTCCAGCCGGCCGGCGGAGTCCGGGGAGGCGGCGAGCAGCTCCGCGTTCGCCTCCCTGGCCCGGGCGATCTGGTCGGGGTGCGCGTCCAGCCCGATGACCGTGCCCAGGCCGAACTCCCGCAGCGCCAGCGCACAGCCCAGCCCGCGCCCGCAGCCGACCTCCAGCGCGGTGCGGCCCCGCGCCGGTGCGAAGGTGCGAAGCACCAGGCGGTAGAGGTCCTGCTCGCTGCGGACCCGGTCGGCCTCGGTCAGCGGCCGGTCCGCGGGCCCGGTCAGGTCCGCCCAGTAGCCGAAGTTGATGAAGCCGCCGGCGAAGGCGGGGACGGTGCTGAGGTCGAGTGCGCCGTAGACCTCCACGACCCGGTCGGGCAGGTCCGGGGGACCGGCGGACGGCTGCTGTGTCATCGAACGCTCCTCGTGCGTGCCGTGCGGGGACGGGGCGGGGGAGGGCGCGATCCCGGGGCGCGGCGGACGGCGGACCGGATGCGGTGGCGCCCGGCGGTACGGATACGGACGGCACGATTCTCGGCCCGGAGCGCTCCGGCACCGGGGAAGGCGCGCCGCGGGCACGGACCCTGACGGGTCGTCATGCCGCATCGCCGCCGCGGACGGTCCCGCCCCGGGGCGCGGGGCGGGAGACCTTGCGGGGCGGGGCCGTCCGCGCACCGGACGGCCCCCGCCTCACAGCGCCTGGGCGGCCGGCTTGGTCATGCCGCGGACCGTGCGGGCGTCGACGAACTCGCCCAGCGCGGTCATGTCCCACTCACCCGAATACTGCCGAACGAGCTTGGCCATCATGACGCCCGTGCGCGGCTCGGCATGGGTGAGGTCGAAACGGACCAGCTCCTCCCCGCTCTGGGCGTCCAGCAGGCGGCAGTACGCCTTGGCGACGTCGGAGAACTTCTGGCCGGAGAAGGAGTTCACGACGAAGACCAGGCCGGTCACCTCGGGGGGCAGCCCGCCGAGGTGGACGGTGATCGACTCGTCGTCGCCGGCGCCCTCGCCCGTGAGGTTGTCGCCGGAGTGCTGGATCGCGCCGCCCAGGATCATCAGCTTGCCGAAGAAGCAGTTGTCGACCTTCTTGCGGTCCGGGCCGTAGGCGATGACGGAGGCGTCCAGGTCGATGCTCTTGCCGCGGAAGGCGGGCTCCCAGCCCAGGCCCATCCGGACCGAGCTGAGCATCGGACGGCCGCCCTTGACCAGCGAGACGGTCTGGTTCTTCTGCAGGCTGACCCGGCCCTTGTCGAGGTTGATCTTGCCGGTGCCGGGAGCCGCGGCCGGGGCGGACGGCGCGGGAGCCGGGGCCGCCGGCGCGGCGGCGGGCGGCGGGGCGACCGGGGCCGGGGCGCCGGTCGGCGGGCCCCACCCGGCGGCGGGGGCCGGCGGCGCGGGCGGCGCCTGCGGGGCGGCGGGTGCTTGCGGGGTGGCGGGCGCGGCCGGCTCCTCCACGCTGACGCCGAAGTCGGTGGCGATCCCCGCCAGGCCGTTGGCGTACCCCTGGCCGACCGCGCGGACCTTCCACCCGCCGCCCCGGCGGTAGATCTCGACGAGCACCAGCGCGGTCTCGGTGCCCAGCCGCGGCGGGGTGAAGGAGGCCAGGACACCGCCGTCGTCCGCGCTGCGGACCGTGCCGGTGGGCTCGGTGCCGGCGAAGGTGGCGCCGGGGGTGTCCAGGCTCGCGGTCACGACGATCTTCTCGATGCCCTCGGGCACCGCTGCGGTGTCGACCGTGATGGTGTCACCGCCGCCGGCCGCCGCGGAGTGCGTCACACCCGGCGCGGAGGGCTGGTTGTAGAACACGAAGTCGTCGTCGGAGCGGACCTTGCCGTCGGCGGCCAGCAGCAGTCCCGACACGTCCAGCCGCACGGGGGCGGTGACGTCCACCGCCACCCGCGCGGCGCTGAGCGGGAGGTTCGAGCCAGGAGTCATAGCGGTCATGCCGGGCTCAACGATCGGCCCGCCTTTGCGGTTCCATTACCTGCGGCCGATCGGCCGTCGGCGGTCACCTGCGGGCGCGGGAGTTGCCGAACAGCAGCCGGTAGGCGATCAGCAGGACCAGGGCACCGGCGACCGAGGCGATCCACATGGAGGGTTCGCCGAAGTCCTTGGGTATCGGGCGGTGCAGGAACTTGGTGGAGAGCCAGCCGCCGAGGAAGGAACCCACGATGCCGATCAGGGTCGTCCCCACGATCCCGCCCGGGTCCCGGCCCGGCAGCAGGACCTTGGCGATGATGCCGGCGATCAGCCCGAGTACGAGCCAGCTGACGATGCCCATGATGCGTTCCTCGTTCCTGCGCGGAGGGGTTGGTACACAGATCAGGACGCCACCCGGGCGGCAGGGGTTCCGCGACGTGGCGGGGGGCACGTGAGCAGGTCAGGTGCGGGGGAGGGCCGCCCGGTGGGGCTCGCTCGCCGGACCGTCCTCACCCCGGCCGGACGAACCCGCACTCGTACGCGGCGATCACCGCCTGCGTCCGGTCCCGCACCCCGAGCTTGGCCAGCACGCCCGCCACATGGGTCTTGACCGTGGCCGGCCCCACCCCCAGCCGCTCGGCGATCTCCGCGTTCGTCAGGCCCGCGGTCATCAGCCGCAGCACCGCACGCTCCCGCCCGGACAGCCGGTCCGGTGGTGTGTGCACCGCCTCGTCGGCCGCCCGCTCCCCGGTGTGCCGGGCGGCCAGCCGGCGCACCGCCGCCGGGAACAGCAGCGAGTCGCTGCGCGCCACCAGCCGTACGGCCTGGACCAGTTCCTCGGCGCCGGAGCGCTTGAGGAGGAAGCCGCCGGCACCGGCCCGCAGGGCCGCGTAGACACTGGCGTCGTTCTCGAAGGTCGTCAAGACGATGATGCGCGGCGGTGCGGACATCGAGGCGAGCACCTGCTCGGTCGCCCGGATCCCGTCGATCTCCGGCATCCGGACGTCCATCAGCACGAGATCCGGGCGCAGTTCCCGGATCAGCGGCACCGCCTCGGCGCCGGTCGCCGCCTCGCCCACGACCTCCATGCCGTCCTCGGCGCCCAGGATCGCGCGCAGCGCCCCGCGGACCAGCTGTTCGTCGTCGGCGAGGACGATGCGCAGCGGGCGGGGCGGCTCCCCGTCACCGGCCGGCCGTCCGTCGTTCCGCGCGGTGGTCATGCCCCGTTCCCCCTGTTCCCGGCCGTCCGTTGGCCGGCTCCTCATGCGTGTGTCCCCGGCCCGGCGTCCGTCAGCGGGAGCCGGACCGTCAGCCGCCAGACGCCGTCCTCGGCGGCGGCACTCGCCCTGCCGCCGAGCAGCCGGGCGCGTTCGGCGATGCCCCGCAGCCCGCGGCCGCCGCCCGTACGGGCCGCCCCGGCGGTGCGGCCGGCCGGCGGCCCGGACGCCTCCGGTGGTGCCCCGGGCAGTGGGTTCGCCATCCGTATCGTCACCTGTGCGTCCGCCACCCCCACGGACAGCCGGACCGGTACCGGCCCGGCGTGCCGCAGGGCGTTGCTGAGCCCTTCCTGCACGATCCGGTAGGCCTCCCGCGAGACCACCGGCGGCAGCCCCGTACACCGTTCCTCGACCGTCGCCTCGACGGGGACGCCGCCCGCCCGGGTCCGGCCGAGCAGCGCCTCCAGGCTGTTCAGGGTGGGCGCGGGCGCGGCCGGGTCATCGCCGTCCTCCTCGCGCAGCAGGCCCAGGACGGCGTCCAGCTCGGCGACCGCCGTGCGTGAGGTCTCCTCGATGGCGGACAGCGCCCGCCGGGCGAACTCCGGGTCCGATTCCAGGACGCGTCGGGCCGCGCCGGCCTGGAGGGTTACCGCGCTCAGGGCGTGCCCGACCGCGTCGTGCAGTTCGCGGGCCAGCCGGTTGCGGGACGCCAGGTCGGCCGTCCGGTGCTCGGCGGCGGCCAGCCGGTCGGCGGGCGTGGGACCCAGCAGCACCGGGGCCGCGCGTGCCAGCAGCATCCCGGCCAGCCACGTGGTGCCGGCCGCCAGCGACAGCAGCGCCAGCCCAGCCGGCGGGCCCAGCGCCCCGTGAAGGGCTTCCGGGAAGCCCCGTTCGGTGTGCTGCAAGGAGGGGGAGAACGGCAGCGCCAGCAGCAGGGCGGCGGCCGGCGGCGCGGCCAGCGACATCCCGCTGACGATCACGCCGGCCAGCAGATGCGCCACGAACCACAGTGCGGTGCGCCGCCGGGCCGCCCAGGAGAGGGCCGGCCCCTCGGCCAGCAGCTCCGCGCGCACCCCGCACAGCGACCGGACGGTGTGCACCTCCAGCGGCCGTACCAGCGGGAAGAGCAGCGCGGCCAGGGCGGCCAGCGGCAGCGCACAGCCGAGGTCGGTGAACTGCCGGCCGGCGGAGCCCAGCGGGCCCCTGTCCTCCGCGAACGGCGGCAGGAAGACGGAGACCAGCAGGAAGAACGGCATCAACAGCGCGCCGCCCAGGACCAGATGGACCCAGCGCCGCCCGATCGTCCGCACGGCGGGGCCCCGCATACGGCGTACGGCGCCCCGTCCGGTCGGAAGTCTCATGGCCGTCAGTCTTCCGCCGCCGCGAGCCGTGCGCCTCGGCCCCGGGGACGATCCGCCCCCGCCGCACGGGGGAGGGCCGTCCGTCGTCGAGAGCGCCCCCGGCGGTTCACCGCTGCCGGAGGGTCGGGGTCAGGCGATCGCGGGCGTCGCACAGGGCGGTCTTGATCAGTTGTTCGTGGGCCGGGGTCAGGCGGGCCACCGGCACCGAGCAGCTGAGGGCGTCCCGGGCCGGTGCGCGGTGGGGGAGTGCGACGCCGAAGCAGCGCAGGCCCAGGGTGTTCTCCTCGTGGTCGGCCGCGTAGCCCTGCGCGCGGACCGTGTGCAGCTCGGCGATCAGCTCCTCGCGGTCGGTGAGGGTGTGCTCGGTCAGCCCGGGCAGGACCGGCGGCAGCAGCGCCCGCACCTGGTCGTCGGGGTGCGTGGCGAGCAGGGCCTTGCCCAGCGCGGTGGAGTGGGCGGGCAGCCGCCGGCCGACGCGGGTGAAGGGGCGCAGGTGGTGCGGCGAGGGGCGGGTGGCCAGGGTGACGACGTGGGTGCCGTCGAGGCGGGCGAGGTGGAGGGTCTCGGCGGTGTCCTCGGCGAGCCGGTCCAGCGCCGGACGGGCCGCGGCCACCACCTCGTCGCCGTCGATGCAGGACGTGCCGACCAGCAGCGCGCGGACGCCGATGCCGTAGCGGGTGCCGCTCGCGTCGGTCTCGATCCAGCCCAGGTCGACGAGGGTGCGCAGCAGCATGAAGAGGCTGGACTTCGGATAGCCGACGGTTTCCTGGACGGTCGTCAGGCTGTGCAGTCCGGGGCGGCCCGCGAAGTATTCGAGCAACTCCACCGTCCGCACCGCGGATTTGACCTGTGATCCACCGGTATCGGCAGCTGACATCGGCCTTGACCCCCCTGTTCCGGCCGCCATAGAGTCCCAGTTGTTCATGATCCGGGACGCTGTTCAGCATAGCGAACGCGGTCCGGAGGGCTGAGCGAAAGCGGAACGTCTCCGACCGACTCGGCACGGCATCGCCCGGGAGGAAAGCACGGTGGCAGCAGCAGCTCCGGTCTGGAGTGTCGATCCCCGTACCGGGAAGCAGCGGGAACAGGTGGCGGTGGAGGCCACGGCCGACGAGGTGGACACCGTCGTGCGGGCAGCGCACACCGCCCGCGCCGCGCTCGCCGACCGCGCCGTGCGCGCCGCCTTGCTGCGCCGTGCCGCCGCACTGCTCGACGAGGCGGGCGAGGCGGTCATCGAGGCCGCCGACGCCGAGACCGCGCTCGGCCCCGGCCGGCTCACCGGTGAACTCGCCCGCACCACCTACCAGTTGCGGGCCTTCGCCGACCTCGTGCAGGAGGGCGCGTTCCTCGACGTACGGATCGACCACGCCGACCCCGCGCTCGCCCCGCCCCGGCCCGACCTGCGCCGCTACAAGATCCCGCTGGGCCCGATCGCCGTCTACTCCGCCAGCAACTTCCCGCTCGCCTTCTCGGTGCCGGGCGGCGACACCGCCAGCGCCCTGGCGGCCGGCTGCCCCGTCGTCGTCAAGGCCCACCCGGACCACCCGGCCACCTCCGAGCTGTGCGCCGCGCTGCTGCGCCGCGCCGCCGCCGAGGCCGGGCTGCCCGAGGGCGTGCTGCACCTGGTGCACGGCTTCCAGGCCGGTATCGACCTGGTGCGCCACCCGCTGATCACCGCGGCCGGCTTCACCGGCTCGGTCCGCGGCGGCCGTGCCCTCTACGACGCGGCCGCCGCCCGCCCGCACCCCATCCCCTTCCACGGCGAACTCGGCAGCCTCAACCCCGTGGTGATCACCGAGGCCGCGGCCGGGGAGCGCGCCGAGGAGATCGGCGCCGGACTCGCCGGATCCATGACGCTCGGCGTCGGCCAGTTCTGCGTCAAGCCCGGCCTGGTCCTGGTGCCCGCCGGGCCGGCGGGCGAGCGGCTGGTGACCGCGCTGACCGCCGCGGTCAGCAACAGCGAGGCCGGGGTGCTGCTCGACCACCGGATGCGCCAGGCGTTCCTCGACGGGATCGGCAGCCGCGCCGGGCTCGCGGACGTCGCGGCCCCGGTGACCCCGGGCGCCGGTGGTGAGCACACCGTCAGCGCCGGCTTCCTCACCGTCCCGGCGGCCCGCCTCACCACCGAGGGGCCCCACGACCTCCTCCTGGAGGAGTGCTTCGGCCCGGTCACCGTCGTCGCCCGCTACGCGGACGAGGCCGAGATCGCCGCTGTCCTCGCCCGGCTCCCCGGCAACCTCTCCGCCACGCTCCACCTGGGTGACGCGGAGAGCGCCGGCACGGACGGCACGGGGCGCGGCGCCCGGCTGCTGGCCGCGGTCACCCCGCTCGCCGGCCGGGTGGTCGTCAACGGCTGGCCCACCGGGGTCGCGGTCGCCCCCGCCCAGCACCACGGCGGCCCCTATCCGGCCACCACCTCCACCGCCACCTCCGTCGGCGGCACCGCCGTCGAACGCTGGCTGCGCCCCGTCGCCTACCAGGACACCCCGCCCGCCCTGCTGCCGCCCGAACTCCGCGAGGACAACCCGCTCGGCCTCCCGCGCCGGGTCGACGGCGGCGCGCAGGGCGTCTAGGGGGTGTCCGCAAAGTCCCGCCGTCCGCCCGGAGGGCGGGGCTCGCGGCGTCCGGTGCACTGCGCTCGCTGCGTCTCGGCTCCTCATTCAGCCGGTGGGTGCCGAGCGCGCTCGCAAGGCGGAGGGTCGTCCTCGTAGTGGGCCTACGCGGACGATCCCGACAACGGTGGGGGTTCTTCCCCCGCGCCGTTCAGGCGTGGGGGAGAGCGTGTGTGCCAGGCGCCGCGAGCCAGGCGGGACTTTGCGGACGCGCCCTAGGGGGTGTCGGCCACCGCCGGCTCCTTGCGGGCGACGAGCTGGACCCGCTCGGCCGTCAGCCCGTCCATGGTGGGCACCGGCCCCCGCCGCTCCGCCAGCAGCGCGAAGCCCGCCGCACGCACCGTCTGCCGCAGCAGCTCCGGCGGATGGTGGCGGAACACCCCGCCGTCGGGCGTCCCGAACACCCCGTACGTCCCGTACCGCTCCGCACACAGCCGATACCGCTCCTGGTGGAACGCGTCGCCCTGCAACGGCACATCGCTCAGATACAGCACCCCACCCGGCCGCACCAGCCGCCCCAGCTCCCCGGCGATCGCGCTCCGGTCCGCGTCCCCGGGCACGCAGGTGAGCACCGCGAACAGCAGTGCCGCGTCGAACGACCCGTCCTCGAACGGCAGCGGAAACCCGCCCCACCGCAGCAGATCCAGCTCCGGATGCTCCCGCCGCCCCCGGGCGATCAGCGCCGCCGACACGTCCACCCCGCGCACCGACCGGTACCCCCGCCCGGCCAGCTCGGCGGTCAGCCGCCCGTAACCGCAGCCGTAGTCCAGCACCCGCGCGTCGCGCGGCACGTACTCCTCCAGCAGCGCCGGATCGAGGGGATGCGTGAAGGTCTTGGCGGACCCGGTCGTCTCCCAGAAGCCGAGGAATCCCTGTGGCGAGGTCATGCCCGGACGCTACCCCCGGAATAGGGGCGTGCCACGGATGGTTTTCCCCCACGCACATCCGTCACGAGGAAAGTCAGCCGTCCCATGCGTGTGGAAATCTGGTCCGACATCGCCTGAGATGACGGAGCTGTCATGCGGGCCGGGGTCTCACTCGGGTGGACTGCTGTACCGCTCCAACGTCGCCTTGCTGGTGGACCGGTCGACCAGGCGCAGTTCCCACGGCCCGGTGTTCACGTCGAAGTCCTTCCCGAACCCGACCCACTTCCCGGCCATGCGCCGCCCGGTGGGCTCCGCAAGCAACTGAATGGCTCCGTGGTACCGGGCGCCGTTGTAGTAGCCGTCCGCTGCCGTCTGCTCGACCCACGACCCGGTGACCACGTTTCGGTCAACGGTCAGGTCCAGCGTGAGCGGGCTGTCCGGGTTGCTGGACGCGCCCGGCAGGCTCTGCGCGGTCAGCCGGTTGCCATGCTGGACGACCACGACATGGTGCTTGCCCTCGTACGTCTCGCCCCGGCTGGACGAGTAGAACTCGTACCGACTGATCCACACTCCGGAGAACGTCCCGTCGCCCCTCTGTGCGCTCGTTGCGGCAGAGGCGATCCCGCCTGTTCCAGCGTCCATGTCATGCCCTCCTGCCTTGTCTGCGTGGACTCTCGCCATCGGTACCGGCAAGGTGAAGCCCAAAGCCTCCACCGGACGCCCCGTAACCCGCTCTAACGCCCTCGCGTACACACCCCGGGGTGTCTTGCTCGTCCCCGCCTCCCAGCGCTGTACCAGACGCTTGGATGCGTCGTTGGGCTCTCCTACTTCTGCGCCTGCCCGGCGGATGGCCTTGGCAAAGTCGTCTTGGCTCATGCGCAGGCCGATACGTACGGCCCGCAGCACATCATTCGGCATCGCGGCGGTCGTCGTCATGACGTCAAAGCTAGACCGAACCACTGCCCAATGACACCCAATTGACGCCCTCTGAGGCGTCACTGACGTCCCTCCGAGTGACGCCCAGGTGACGTCTCTTCGGCCGTCGCTGTGTCGCACCCGCGAGAGCAACATCTAGGCGTCGCGAGGCAGCCGAGCACGGAGGACGAGCAAGCGCCTGTGACGCACCTCCAGGTCCCGCACTACCCGAATGGGAAGGAACAGACGTGACGATCACCCAGGACCAACCGGCAGAGGTCTTGAACCTCATCAGCCCGGACGTGCGTGCCCTGCTCATCAGGGACGTACGGAAGGACTGGCCCGACCTCACGGACGAGATGGGCGAGCGTGGCGTGAGCCAGCTGGTGGCCTTTCTCGCCACCAGCACAGCCACCAACGAACCGTTGACACCCTCGCTGCGCGTGGATCTGTTCTGGCACCGGTTCCTCAGGCGTAGCGTCCCGTACCTCGCCTTCTCCCGAGCGCTCGGCGTGGACTACATCCACCACGTCCCGGACGACTCCGAAGGCGGAGCAGACCCCGAGGGGGGAAGGAGCGCGATGGCGGCTGCCACAGCAGCGATCACGGCACTCGGATTCACCGTCGATGCCGAGTTCTGGCCTGGTATGGGCGCGGCGGAGTGCTCGCAGTGCCACGCTGGATGCACCGACAGCCCAGTGAAGAAGTAATCCCGTGCGTGAGGTCGCCGCCCGCCGGACACGTCGGGTGGCGGCCGCCGTGAAACGAGACAGAGAGAGCCAAGTGTCAGACACCCGCAGTGCTGCATGGGACACCTACTCGCAGACCAAGCCCCAGCGGCGCGCCACGAACGCCAAGGGCGAGACGACGTGGTTCAACTGGACTCAGCATGCCGACCACGGTCCCGGCGCCGAGGTGCTCGCCGTGGCAGCCGGTAAGCGGGTGCTCGACCTCGGATGCGGGTCCGGCGGGAACCTCGCCCACCTTGCCACGTTGGGAATGCGAGCGGTGGGTGTGGACCTGTCTCCCGCGCAGCTTGGCAAGGCTCGGGAACGCTGGTCCGACGTGAGCGGGATGGAACTGCACCAGGGCGAGGCAGTGACCTTCCTCGCAGACTCGCCGGTGATGTTCGACGCCGTCTACTCAGTCTTCGGGGCTGCTTACTTCACCGACCCCGGGCTGATGCTCCCTGCCGTTCACGACAGGCTCGCCCCGGGCGGTGTGTTCGCCATGTCGCAACATCCCGCAGTCGAGGGCTGCTATGGCTGCCAGGCGTCTTACATCCCACGCGGCCCGGACGAGGATCCCGCAGTGGTGAAGCGCTGGGACTATCCGCCGGAGAGGTGGGCGGCGATGTGGAAAGAACACGATTTCGAGAGTGTGACGGCTGAGATCCTGCCTGCTCCTTGTGAAGGCAAGCGTCGCATCGGAACGCTGCTGGTACGCGGGGTACGCGGGGTGCGCGCAAGCCAGCAGAAGGCGAACATGCTCTGACCTGTATTCCCGCCCCCGGAGGCCCCCGTGGCGGGATACGGGCCCCGCGTCATGGACGGGGCCGTGCGCACCGAGCACAGTGGGGGCATGCAGCGACGTGCGCCACTCGGCGGGGCGGAATTCGCGCCCGAGACGACCTTTCTGAACTCCGCCTCCAGTGGGCTCCTGCCCGCACGCAGCGCCGCCGCGCTGCGTGCGGCCCTCGACGAATCGGCCTCCTACGGCACCATGGGCCGCGACTACTTCGGCGCCGCCACCGCCTCCCGGGCCGCCTTCGCCCGGCTGATGGGCGTGCCCGCCGAGCGGGTCGCGGTCGGCAGCTCGGTCGCGGTGCAGTCCGGGTTCGTCGCCGCCTCGCTCCCGGCGGGCGCCGAAGTGCTGGTGCCCGAGGGCGACTTCTCCTCCCTGGTCAACCCCTTCGCCGCCCACCCGGGCCTCACGCTGCGCACCGCGCCGCTGGCGGCGCTCGCCGACGCCGTGCGCCCCGGCACCGCGCTGGTCGCCTTCAGCGCCGTGCAGTCCGTCGACGGCCGGATCGCCGACCTGGCGGCGATCCGCGACGCCGCGCGGGCCCACGGGGCGCGCACCTACCTCGACGCCACCCAGGCCGCCGGCTGGCTGCCGCTGCCCGCCGCGGACTTCGACTTCGTCGTCGCCGGCGCCTTCAAGTGGCTGCTGTGCCCGCGCGGCACGACCTTCATGGCCTTCGGCGGGGAGCTGGGGGCGGGCACGCCGTGGCCGGCCGCGCCGCACGCGGGCTGGGTCGCCGGCGAGGACCCCGGCGCGTCCAACTACGGCCCGATCCAACCGGCCGCCACCGCCCGGCGCTTCGACGAGCCGCATGCCCACTACTCCTACGTCGGCGCCGCGCGGTCCCTCGCCCTCCTCGAGGAGCTGGGCGTCGAAGCCATCCACGCCCACAACACCGCACTCGCCGCCCACTACCGCGCCGGGCTGGCCGAGCGGGGCCTGACGCCGGTGCCCGCACCGGGCTCGGCGATCGTCTCCACGCCGGGTCTCGCGGACGCGGAACACCGGCTGACCGAGGCGGGGGTGCGGATCGCGGTACGCGGCGGACTGCTCCGCGCCTCCTTCCACCTCTACAACTCGACGGACGACGTGGAGCGGTTGCTGTCGCTGCTGGGCTAGGGGCGTCCTCGGCGGCCCCGGCCCGGACATCAGCGGGGCGTCAGCCGGACGGCGGTGGATCATCAGCGGCTGCCGACAGTCTTGTTCTGCCGAGCCCGCAGTACCGGACAGAACGGGAAGAACATGTCGCACACCACCCTCCGCCAGGCCCGCAAGGCCGCAGCCGCCATGGTGCTCACCGTCGCCGCGCTCGGGCTCACCGCCTGCCAGGGCGGCGGCAACGACGCCTCCGCACCCGCCTCCTCCGCCCGGGCGACCCACTCCGCGGGCTCCGACCAGGCCACCGGCGGTTCGTCCTCCTCCGGGGCCAAGACCTCCGGGAACTCCGCCAAGGGGGCGCCGACGGGCACCGCGGGAAAGTCCGGGACGAGCTGCACCAACAAGATCAACTACGCGGGCGACACGCGGTCCAACGCCGAGATCAACGGCATCGGCGAGCGGACCGGCCACTGCCCGGCGCCGCAGAAGGGCGACAAGCCCGCGGGCACTCCCAAGAAGCCGGGGACCAGCTGCACCGACCAGATCAACTACGCCGGTGACGCGCGCCCGAACGTCGAGATCAACAGCATCGGCGAGAAGACCGGCTACTGCCCGCCGGTCCGGCACCAGTGAGCGGGGGACCCGGGGACGGCGCCTTCGGCACCTGCCACCGGGGGCCGGTGATTGCCGGCCGCGGACTCGGACGCCGATACTGATGTAATGGGCAACGGACCTGTTCCGAGCAGTAGTTGAGAGGCTCTCAGTGACCACCGCATTCGACCCCGTGGACCTCGCGGGCATCCCGCTCGCCAATCGCCTCGTCATGGCGCCGATGACCCGCAACCGCGCCACCGCCGACGGCGTCCCCACCCCGTCCATGGTCCGCTACTACACCCAGCGGGCCTCCGCCGGCCTCATCATCACCGAGGCCGCCCAGACCGCGCCGATCGGCCGCGGCTACCCGCTCACCCCCGGGCTGCACACCGCCGCACAGGTCGACGGCTGGCGCGAGGTGACCGAGTCGGTGCACGCCGCGGGCGGCCGGATCTTCGCCCAGCTGTGGCACGGCGGCCGCATCGGCCACCCGGTGCTGCTGGCCGGCGGACAGCTGCCGGTGGCGCCCTCCGCGGTCGCCGCGGCCGGCCAGGGCTTCACCCACGAGGGCCTCAAGGACTTCGTCACCCCGCGCGAACTGACCGGCGAGGAGATCGCCGAGACCATCGCCGGGTTCGCGGACGCCGCCCGCAACGCGATGGCGGCCGGGTTCGACGGGGTGGAGATCCACGGAGCCAACGGCTATCTGGTCCACCAGTTCCTGGCGCCCAACGCCAACCTGCGGACCGACGAGTGGGGCGGCTCCGACGAGGCCCGCGCCCGGTTCGCCATCGAGGTCGTCACGGCCGTCGCCGCCGCGGTCGGCGCGCACCGCACCGGCCTGCGCCTCTCGCCCGGCAACACCTTCAACGACATCCACGAGCCGGCGCCCGAGGCCACGTACACCACGCTGATCGACGCCATCGCCCCGCTGGGCCTGGCCTATCTGCACACCTGCGACGTGCCCGACACGGAGCTGCTGGGCCGGCTGCGCACCCGCTTCGGCGGGACGTTCCTGCTCAACCCGGCGACCGACGGCCGGCCCACCGGCCCCGAGGAGCTGCCGCTCGTCGAGCGGGGCGAGGCCGACCTCCTCGCCTTCGGCGCGCTGTTCCTCGCCAACCCCGACCTGCCCCGCCGCCTGGCGAGCGGCGGCCCCTTCAACACCCCCGACCGGGAGAGTTTCTACGGCGGCGACGACTCCGGCTACCTCGACTACCCGACGCTGGAGGGCTGAGGCGCGGCCGGTGCGCACCGCACACACGGCGCGGCCGCCGCACAGACCCTGCTGTGCGACGGCCGCGCCACCGGTGTCACCGTGCCTACCCCACCGTGCCTACCCCACCGTGCCTACCCCACCGTGCCTACCTCACCGGGGTGAAGTCACGGGCCCCGATGTACTCCGGGCGCCGGACCGGCGCCGCGAACGGCTCCACCGCCGCGTTCTCCACGCTGTTGAAGACGATGAAGACATTGCTGCGCGGGTACGGCGTGATGTTGTCACCCGAGCCGTGCATGGCGTTGCAGTCGAACCAGGTCGCCGAGCCGGCCTTGCCCGTGAAGAGGCGGATGCTGTGCTTGTCCGCCATCTTCGTCAGCACGTCGTCCGACGGGATGCCCGCGTCCTGCATCTGCAGCGACCGCTTGTAATTGTCCTTCGGCGTCGCGCCCTCACAGCCCACGAAGTGCTGGTGCGACCCGGGCATGATCATCAGCCCGCCGTTGGTGTCGTAGTTCTCCGTCAGCGCGATCGAGACCGACACGGTGCGCATGTTCGGCAGACCGTCCTCGGCGTGCCAGGTCTCGAAGTCCGAGTGCCAGTAGAAGCCGGTGGCACCGAAGCCCGGCTTCACATTGATCCGCGACTGGTGGACGTAGACGTCCGAGCCGAGGATCTGCCGGGCGCGACCGACCACACGCGGGTCGGAGACCAGCTTGGCGAACACCTCGCTGATCTTGTGCACCTCGAACACGGTCCGTACGTCGCCCGACTTCGGCTCGACGATGGAGCGCGGGTCGGCGCGCATCGTCGGGTCGAGGACGAGACGGTCCAGTTCGGCGCGGTACACCGCGACTTCTTCCGCCGTGAGCAGTTCCCCGATGGCGAAAAAGCCGTCGCGTTCGAAGTCGCTCAGCTCGGACGGCGCGAACGGGCCGGCCGCTCCGGGCTGCGACCACACCACCGGGTCCTTCCGCGGGGTGATGACCTCTGCGGTCCCACGGGTCGGGTACAGGTCGGCGGTGCGCTCGGGTGCGGTGGTCATGGTGTTGCCTTCCTCTCCTCTCGTACGGGCTCTGGCTTACGTCGTGCAGGCCTTCCTCATCTGCCGGACGGGGCAGGCGGGGGTGTGACGCCTCAGACCGTCTCGGGCTCCGGGTCGGGCTCGGTCAGCAGCGGGTAGACGCCGTTCTCGTCGTGGTCCTCACGGCCGGTGACCGGCGGGTTGAAGACGCAGACGCAGCGGAAGTCCTTCTTGATCCGCATGGTGTGCTTCTCGTGTCCGTCGAGCAGGTACATCGTGCCCGGGGTGATGGTGTGCTTCTCGCCGGTCTCGTCGTTGGTGAGCTCGGCCTCACCCTCTACGCACAGTACGGCCTCGATGTGGTTCGCGTACCACATCGACGTCTCCGTACCGGCGTACAGGGTGGTCTCGTGCAGGGAGAAGCCGACGCGCTCCTTGGCGAGCACGATGCGCTTGCTCTCCCACGTGCCGGACTTGGCCTTGACGTGGCGGTCGGTGCCTTCGATGTCCTGGAGGGATCGGACGATCACGGTGCGGGGTGCCTTTCTGTGGAACGGTAAGGATCTCTGGGGCCGTTGGGCCGATCAGGCGCAGTCGCGGACCGCGCGGGCGAGGATGCGCAGACCCTCGTCCAGCTCCTCGGGGGTGGTCGTCAGGGCCGGGAGCAGCTTGACGACCTCGCTCTCCGGGCCGGAGGTCTCGATGAGCAGACCCAGCTCGAAGGCGCGCTTGGCAATCTTGTCGGCCAGGGGCTTGTCGTTGCACTCCAGGCCCCACACCAGACCGCGGCCGCGGTACTCGGCGATGGCTTCGGGGTGCTCCTCGGCTATCGCCTTCAGGTGTGCTTCGACGATCTCACCGCGGGCGAGAGTCTGCTTCTCCATCTGCCCGTCGGCCCAGTAGGTGTCCAGCGTCGCGGCGGCGGTGACGAAGGCCGGGTTGTTGCCGCGGAAGGTGCCGTTGTGCTCGCCGGGCTCCCAGATGTCCAGCTCGGGCTTGAACAGGGTGAGCGCGAGCGGCAGGCCGTAGCCGCTGATGGACTTCGAGACGGTGACGATGTCCGGCACGATGCCCGCCTCCTCGAAGGAGAAGAAGGCACCCGTACGGCCGCAGCCCATCTGGATGTCGTCGACGATGAGCAGCATGTCCCAGCGCTCGCACAGCTCCGACAGGGCGCGCAGCCACTCGGCGCGTGCGACGTTGATGCCGCCCTCGCCCTGGACCGTCTCGACGATCACGGCGGCGGGCCGGTTCAGGCCGGAGCCCTGGTCCTCCAGCAGCCGCTCGAACCACAGGAAGTCCGGGTAGGTGCCGTCGAGGTAGTTGTCGAACGGCATCGGGGTGCCGTGCACCAGCGGGATACCGGCGCCGGCCCGCTTCATGGAGTTACCGGTGACGGCGAGGGCGCCCAGCGACATGCCGTGGAAGGCGTTGGTGAAGGACACGATCGACTCGCGGCCCTTGACCTTACGCGCCAGTTTCAGCGCGGCCTCGACGGAGTTGGCGCCCGTCGGGCCCGGGAACATGACCTTGTAGGGCAGGTCGCGCGGCCGCAGGATGATGTTCTGGAAGGACTCCAGGAACGCCCGCTTGGCCGTGGTGGACATGTCCAGGCCGTGGGTGACCCCGTCCCGCTCGATGTAGTCGATCAGAGCGCGTTTGAGTACGGGGTTGTTGTGGCCGTAGTTCAGCGAGCCGGCGCCGGCGAAGAAGTCGAGGTAGGTGTGGCCGTCCTCGTCGGTCATGCGGCTGCCCTGCGCACGGTCGAAGACGGTGGGCCAGCTACGGCAGTAGCTGCGGACCTCCGACTCCACGGTCTCGAAGACGCTCAGATCGGGCTGGGTGATGGTCACAGCATGCTCCTGGGAGATGAGTGGCGAGAAGGATGGGAAGTCTGTGGGGCTGGGCGGTGCCGGCAGGGTGGTGGGGGTGTGGTGCCGGATCCCGCACGGGCCGCTGCGGCGCGGGGCCGAGCGGTCCTGGGGTTCGTCAGCGCCCTGAGCGGGCCGGTGGCGGGAACGGGCCGATGAGGTGCAGCACCTCCGGCTCGTGGCCCTGCTCGGGGAACAGCCCTGCGTCGAAGAGCACCTCCCGCTCGATCGGCACCGAGTGCCGCTCGGCGAAGGACGCGAACAACCGGTTGGATGCGGCGTTGTCGGGGGTGATGGTGGTCTCGACGAAACGCACGCCCAGCTCTTCCATGGCACGGGCGGTGAGCCCGTCCAGGAGTGCGGCCGCCAGCCCCTGTCCGCGGTGCGCGTCGTCGACGGCTACCTGCCAGACGACGAGCGTCTCCGGGCGCTCGGGGCGGAGGTATCCGGTGACGAAGGCGGCCGGCTCGCCCTCCGCGTCGCGGGCGACGACGGAGGTGGCGGCGAAGTCGCGACACCACAAGAGGTAGCTGTAGGAGGAGTTGAGGTCCAGCGCCTTGGAGTCGCGGGCGATGCGCCAGATCGCGGCTCCGTCCTCCACTCGTGGGGTGTCGAGCTTGAAGCCCTCCGGAAATTCTCTGAAATCGCTTCGGGCACCTGCATGGTCTGCTTGTGCGGCGGTCATGGAAATTAAATTTACCCAGGGAAAAAGGAAATTGCATCGCGGGCAGGGGTTACGGAAGCGGCGAAGGTGTGTTATCGCGCGGGGGCGCCCGGGTGCGCGATGTCGCCGCAAGATGTCACGATTTGACCGGGATGTTCGGGGCGAAACGGACACGGTGTGTAGTCGGTCACAGCTCCGTAACACCGACGAGACGCGTCCGAATTACGGTACTTGGCGCGTGCAAAATCATGGCGTTTGAGGTGCAGAAAAGCGGGCAGAAGAATACGGGAAGCTGTACGTGAGGGAATGGGGAATTCGCCGCCGGAAGATGTGGCGTAAGGCCCATCGAAACCTGAGTGACGGCTTCGTGACAAGACCCCGAAGATCCGGCGCGAGATCATGTCCCCGGCCCGTGGAGAACGGGCGGGAAGCTTTTCGGGAATCCGGCCACGGAACGTATACGGAGCCTGTACGCAGAGCCCGGGAGCAAAGGCGCGGCGAAATTACCGGGTTCCGGGGGAACCGGCGGCCCGAATGTCCCGGAAGCCGGTGGGGGCAGGGCCCTCGGCCCACCCGCCCGCGGCGCCTAAAGTGCCGGTATGACGTCCATGAGTGAAGGTGCGGTGCTGCACCTCAAGGGGAGGGTTCTCGTCGGGCCGGACGAGGTCCGCGACGAGCTGTGGGTCGTCGGTGGCCGGGTCACCTACGACCGGCCGGCCATGGCACGGGATGCCACCACCGTGACGGGCTGGGTGCTGCCCGGCCTGGTCGACGCGCACTGCCACGTGGGCCTCGACGCGCACGGCCCGGTGGACGACCCCACCAGCGAGAAACAGGCGCTCACCGACCGTGACGCGGGAACCCTGCTGATCCGGGACGCCGGGTCACCCTCCGACACCCGCTGGATCGACGACCGCGAGGACCTGCCCCGGATCATCCGCGCCGGCCGCCACATCGCCCGCACCAAGCGCTACATCCGCAACTACGCGCACGAGATCGAGCCCGAGGACCTGGTCGCCTACGTCGCCCGGGAGGCCCGCCGCGGCGACGGCTGGGTCAAGCTCGTCGGCGACTGGATCGACCGCTCCACCGGCGACCTGGAGTCCTGCTGGCCCCGGGGCGCGGTCGAGGCGGCCATCGCCGAGGCCCACCGGCTCGGCGCCCGGGTGACCGCCCACTGCTTCGCCGAGGACTCGCTCGCCCCGCTCGTCGAGGCCGGCATCGACTGCATCGAGCACGCCACCGGGCTCACCGAGGACACCATCCCGCTGTTCGCGGAGCGCGGCGTCGCCATCGTCCCCACGCTCGTCAACATCGCCACCTTCCCGCGGCTCGCGGACGGCGGCGAGGGGAAGTTCCCGCGCTGGGCCGCCCACATGAGGCGCCTGCACGCACGCCGCTACGACACCGTGCGGGCGGCCTACGACGCCGGGGTGCCCGTCTTCGCCGGCACGGACGCCGGCGGCGCGCTCGCCCACGGCCTGGTCGCCGACGAGGTCGCCGAGCTGACCCGGGCCGGTCTGCCCGCCGTGGCGGCCCTCTCGGCCACCACCTGGGGCGCCCGGGACTGGCTGGGCCGCCCCGGCCTCACCGAGGGCGCCTCCGCGGACCTGGTGGTCTACGGGAGCGACCCGCGCGAGGACGTACGGGTCCTGGCCGCGCCCCGCCGGGTGGTGCTGCGCGGCGAGGTCGTGGGCTAGGCAGGGCCCGGCCCGGGGCGGGACCGTCACCGAATTCGGGGCGGTCCCGCCCCCGGGCCGGCGGGACCCGGTCGCATGACGGCCTGATCCCCGTCGTGTGAGCAACCGATGACGACCCCGCTGACCGGCGATTTCCGCTGGTTTCGTGGGGGCATGGACACCGAAACCAGACCTCGTCGCACCCCTCCCCGTCACCGGCGCCCGGCCGCCCTCGCGGCCCTCGCCCTGGTCACCGTGACCGCCGGTGCCGCCCTGGCCGGCTGCGGCGGCTCCGGCGGCGGGACGGCGGACGCTTCCGGGCACCAGAAGGCCGGCAAGAAGGTGCTGTGGATGGGTGACTCCATCGCCGGCGCCGAGGCCCCGCCCCTGGAGGCGGCGCTCACCGCGAGCGGCCAGCGCTTCAAGAACATGTCCTCCGACGGCGGCGGCACGGTCGTCGAGGGCGACAAGATGGCCGGCCCGATGGCCCAGGGCACGTGGCAGGACCTGAAGAAGAACCTCGCCTCGTTCCATCCGGACGTGATCGCCTACCAGCTCACCAGCTACGACTGGGGCACCCCCGCGCAGCAGCGCGCCTCGTACGAGAAGCTCGCGAAGACCGCACGGGACGCCGGTGCCGAGCTGGACCTCGTCTCCGCCCCGCCGTTCAAGATCGATGACTTCTACAAGAAGTACGAGGGTGCGATCAAGAGCGCGCCGGAGGCGGCCAAGGCGGTCGCCGACGCGAGCGGTGGCAAGGTCCACTTCGTCGACACCACGCCGCTGTGGGGCACCGAGCGCGCCGGGAAGCAGGCCCGGCGCTCCCCGGACGGCATCCACTCCTGCCAGCAGGGCTCGGCCGCCTTCGCCAAGTGGTTCACCGAGCGGCTCGGCAAGCAGTACGGCTTCACCCCGGCCGCGCCCGACAAGTGGGCGCAGGGCTCCTGGACCGGGGACAAGCGGTACGCGCAGCTCAAGTGCGACTGACCCCCTCGGGTCCCCGCGCCGGTGTCCGGCGCACCGTCTCCCCGCCCCTCCCGACGTGGTGGACCCGCCGGGGCGGCCGCACCGGCCACCGGTCCGCCGAGGACTCCGCCATGGCTCACTCCCCTCCCGCGCCCACCGCTCCCGCTCCCGCCGCGCACCGCCGCCCGCGCCCGGGGCGCACTCCCGGCCGGGCCCACCTCGCCCCGCTCGACGGGCTGCGCGGTCTCGCCGTCGCCGCCGTGCTGCTGTTCCACGCCGGGTACCTGGGCGGCGGCTTCCTCGGCGTCGACCTGTTCTTCGTCCTCTCGGGCTTCCTGATCACGGGGCTGCTGCTGGGGGAGGCGCAGCGGCGGGGCCGGATCGCCCTGCCCGCCTTCTGGGGCCGGCGGGCGCGGCGGCTGCTGCCGGCGCTGGCCGTCATGGGCACCGCGGCCCTGCTGCTGGCCTGGGCGGCCGGGCCGCCGTCGTTGCTCGGCTTCGCCCTCGACGACGCGCCCTGGGCCGCGGCACAGGTGGTGAACTGGCACTTCATCGCCGAACAGGTCGGATACTTCAACGCCTCCGACACCCGCCTGTTCTCCCACCTGTGGAGCATCGGCGTCGAGTGGCAGTTCTACCTGGTGTGGCCGCTGGTGGTCGCCGTCGCCGGGCGCGGCCGGGGCGGTCCGCGCCAGGTCGCCCTGCTGGCCGGTGCGGGCGCCCTCGGGTCGCTGGCGCTCATGCTCCAGTTCGGCAACGCCGTGGACACCACGCGGGCGTACGAGGGCACCGACACCCGGGCCTTCGCCCTGCTGCTCGGCGCCGTGATGGCCACCGCGCCCGTGCGGCGGCTGGCCGCCCGCGTCCCGCGCCCGGTCGCCGACGGGGTGTGCGCGCTGCTGGTGTGCGGGCTGGTGGCCTCCTGGGTGCTGACCGGCGGCCAGAACGCCCCCGGCCTCTTCCGGGGCGGGCTGTTCGCGCACTCGCTGGCCGCCGCCGTGCTCATCGCGCTGCTCGCCGCGGCCCCGGGCGGGCCCACCGGACGGGCGCTGGGCAGCGCCGTGCCGCGCCGGCTCGGGGAGCTGTCGTACAGCCTCTACCTGTGGCACTGGCCGGTGTTCCTGCTGCTGCCGCAGAAGGTGTTCGGCATGGGCGGCTGGGCGCGTGCGGTGCTGGCGATCGGTCTGTCGCTGGTGGCCGCGGTGCTGTCGAAGCTGCTGGTGGAGGACCCGGTGCGGTTCCGGGCGCGGTGGGCCACCGGACGCCGCGGGCTGGTGGCGCTGCTCGCCGCGGTCGTCGTGGCGGTGGGGGTGTGGGCGGCCGTGCCGCGGCCGCAGCCGGGGGCCGGAACGGTGGATGTGCAGCGGCTGATGTCGCCGTAGGCGGTGGCGCGGGCCGCCGGGCCCGGCACCGGGGAGAGACTGGGCGAATGCGGGAGAAGCAGACCATAAGGGGTGTGGCGGTATGCGGCTGAGGCGTACCGCGCACCACGGGGCCGCGCGCCACCGGAACACCCGCCGCAGGACCTCATGTCGCGGGAGCGGGTGGCCGGTCCCGGTTGCCCTGCTGCTCGCGGTGCTGGCCCTCGCGGGCTGCGGGGTCACCGACACCGGGCCCTCGGCGGCCGGTGCGCCCGCGGCCGGGGCGCGGACGGCCGGCGGGAAGGTCGTGCGGGCCTACTTCGTCGCCGCGCACGGCACCTGGCCCGTCACCCGGCCCGCCCCGCCCGGCGCCGGACCGCAGACGGCGCTGAACGCCCTGCTGGCCGGTCCCACCCCGGCCGAACGGGCCCGCGGGTTGGTCACGGCGCTGCCGGGCGGGACACACCGGGTCCGGGCCCAGGCGGCACAAGGCGCGGTCGATCTCTATCTGCCCTGGCTGGTGTCGGAGCTGGATCAGGTCGCGGTGCACCAGCTGGTGTGCACGGCCGCCGCGGCACCGGGCATCCCGGGCGGGAAGCGGCCGGTGGACGTGGTCGTACGGGTCCACGAGTCGGGGCTGCCCTCCGGCGCCGCGGACTCCTGGGCGGTGACCTGCGACGAGACCGGCGTCACCGTCCCCGCGGGCGGCCGCTGACCGGCCCGGCCGTCGGTGCGCCCGGTCCCGGCGGCCACCGCACCACGCTGAAGAAAGAGCTGTGCCACCGTCCGTCCCACCCGGGGCGGAGGTGCCGACCGCAGGAGAGGAGAGGGCACGGACATGACACGCGTCCTGCTGATCGAGGACGATCCGGCCGTGCGCCGCGGCGTCACCCTGGGCCTGCGCCGCCGCGGCCACGAGACCGAGGCGGTCGGCACCGGCGAGGACGGCCTGGAGGCGCTCGGGCCCTTCGCACCGGAGATCGTGCTGCTCGACCTGATGCTGCCCGGCATGAGCGGCCTGGAGGTCTGCCGGCGCATCCGCGAGACCAGCCAGGTGCCCCTGGTGATCCTCTCCGCGCGCGGCGACGACATCGATGTCGTCGTGGGCCTGGAGGCCGGCGCCGACGACTACGTCGTCAAGCCCGCCAGCGGTGAGCTGATCGAGGCCCGGATGCGCGCGGTGCTGCGCCGGGTGGCCCCCGCGCAGCCCGCAACGCCGGCGCGCGAACAGCGCCTGACCTACGGGGACCTGGACATCGACAGGGTCGGGCTGCGGGTGCGCAAGGACGGCCGGGAGCTGGTGCTGGCGCCCTCGGAACTCAAGCTGCTGCTGTTCCTGTCCGCCTCGCCGGAGCAGACCTTCAGCCGCCAGCAACTCCTCGAACAGGTCTGGGAACACAGCTACTACGGCGATGCCCGCCTGGTCGACGCCTGTGTGATGCGGCTGCGGTCCAAGATCGAGGACGATCCGCCCAGCCCGCGCTACGTCCAGACCGTGCGCGGCTTCGGCTACCGCTTCGGCCCGCTGTGAAGCGCCGCCCGATCCCCCGCGGCCTGCGCACCCGGCTCGTCGTCGCCTTCCTCCTGGTCTCCGTGGTCAGCGCCCTGACCACCGCCGCGCTCACCTACCAGCAGGCCCGCACCGCGATCCTGGACCGCGCCCAGGACGGCGCCGTGCACGACCTGCGCGACCAGGTCGGCTCCCTCGCCCCGGACCTGCCCGCCCGGCCCACCGACCCGGACCTGCGCGCCCTCACCCTCCAGCTCGACCGGGCCGGCGGCGCGCGCAACTGGCGCACCGCCGCCGCCTTCCGGGGCGGGCCGCCGGTCGCCGCCACCACCCCGGCCCCCGCCGTCCCCGCCGCGCTGCGCCGCGCTGCGTCCTCGGCCGACGGCGCCGTCGTGCAGCGCTTCCACCGCGACGGGCAGGCCCGGCTGGCCGTCGCGCTGCCCGTCGCCACCGCCGACCGCCCCGCGCGGCCCTCCGGACTCGTCGTCTACGCCTCCTTCTCGCTCGCTCCCGAACAGCGCGACGTGAGTTCGCTGGTCGCCGCGGCCCGCGCCGGGGTCCTGCCCGTCGTGCTGGTCTCCCTGGTGCCCGCGCTGCTCGCCGCCCGCCGGGTGCTGCGCCCCGTACGGCAGCTGCGCTCCGCCACGGAGAAGATGGCCGAAGGCGCGCTCGACACCCGCATCGCGGTCACCGGCGACGACGAACTCGCCGACCTGGGACGCACCTTCAACACCATGGCCGCGACCCTGCAGGCCGATGCCACCGCCCTGCGGCGCATGGAGGCCGGCGCCCGCCGGTTCGCCGCCGACGTCTCGCACGAGATGCGCACCCCGCTCGCGGCGATGACGGCCGTGACCGGGGTGCTCGACGAGGACGCCGCCTCCGGCCGGCTGGACCCGGAGACCGCCGAGGCGCTGACGCTGGTCGCCGACGAGACCCGCCATCTGGCCCGCATGGTCGAGGACCTGATGGAGATCTCCCGGTTCGACGCCGGTGCCGCCGTGCTGCACCTCGACGAGATCGACGTCGGCGAACTCGTCGGCAAGACCCTGGCGCTGCGCCACTGGCAGGACCGGGTCGAGGTCACCGTGCCGGACGGCCTGCGGGCCCGTCTCGACCCGCGCCGCGTCGACGTCGTCCTGGCCAACCTCCTCGGCAACGCCCTGCGCCACGGCGGCCCTTCGGTGCCGGTGCGGCTGCGGGCCCGGGCCGGCGAGGACGCCCTGGTGCTGACCGTCACCGACGGCGGCCCGGGCATCCCCGAGGAGCTGCTGCCGCATGTCTTCGACCGCTTCACCAAGGGCGACGCGGCCCGCAGCCGCAGCGAGGGCAGCGGACTGGGCCTGGCCATCGCCGCCGAGAACGCCCGGCTGCACGGCGGCACCCTCACCGCCGCCCACGCCCCCGGCGGGGGCACGGTGTTCACCCTGACGCTGCCGAGGAACCCGGCATGAGACGCCGTCCCGCGATCCTCCTCGTGCTCGCGCCGGCGCTGGCGGTGCTCGGCGGCTGCGGCATCGGCGACACCGCTCCGGCGCCGGCCGGCTCCCCGGCCACCGGCCTGCGCGACCCGGTCCGCCCCGCGGACGCCGTGCACGTCTACTTCTCCTCGCCCCTCGGTCTCGAACGCGTCTCCCGCCTCGGCCGCCCCGCCGACTCCCCGCAACTCGCCCTGGAGCGCCTGCGGGAGGGCCCCGACGAGGCCGAGCGGGCGCGCGGCCTGGTCACCTTCGTGCCGCGCGGCGCCCCCGCGCCCACCGTCACCGGGCAGCGGCGCGGCACCGTCGACGTCCTCGTGCCCGCCGGATGGGGCACCGGCCGCACCGCGCTGCGCCAGCTGGTCTGCACGGTCGCCGACGCGGCGGGCGCGGCGGACGGCCTGGCGACCGGTGACGTGGAAGTGGGGCTGCGCCGTGCGCCGGGCGGTCCCACGGACACCCGGCGCTGCGTACTGACCCCGGGAAGCCCGGAGAGCACCGGGAGCGGAGCCCCCACCGGGACCGGATCCCCGGCGCCGTGACGGCTGGTGCGGGGCGGGCACCCGTGCCGAACGAATCGAATAGAGGCGCGGAAACCACCTAATAGGGTGAACTGACTGCGCGTGGCTCCCTGTTCACCGCCGGTGCCGACACGATGTGCGGGTCGAGGTCGCCGGCCCGCGCGATGTCCCCCATTGGCGCGGCCGGCGGCTCCATTTCTCCTGTGAGGGTTCCACACACGTGTCCACCAGTCCCGCCCGTTCCTCCGGCATGCCCCGACGCCTCGCCGCGACCTTCGTTGCCACCGCGCTCACGGCCGGCCCCGCCCTCCTCCTCGGCGCCGTGCCCGCCCATGCCACCGGAAGCCACGGCCCGGCCCGCGGCACCGCCGACGCGGTCGTGCTGCGCACCGGCCTGGACATCGGGCTGCTCCACAAGACGGTCAACGTGCCGCTGAACGCGGTGCTCAACGAGGTCCACGCCCCGGCCTCGGCCTCCAAGACCGCGCTCACCGTCCGCCTCGACCGTCTCGACCACGGCAGGCCGTTCAGTCTGCTGCGTGCCGATGTCGCCACCGCCCGGGGCACCGCGGACCGGCACGGGACCGAGGGCTACGCCAACCTGGTGCGGGCCGCGGTGCGGGTGCCGGGGCTGTCCCCGATGCGGCCCCTGATCGAGGCGCAGCAGGTCACCGCCAAAGCGGTGTGCGAGACGGGGCGGCGGCCGCACGCCGAGTCGAACGTGCTCGGACCCGTCCGCGTCCTCGGCAAGAAGGTCACGCTCACGGCGGGCGGGACGACGGACGTCAAGGTGCCGGGCGTGGGCGAGGTGCGACTCGACCTGTCGCAGAAGCACGTCACGTCCAAGAGCGCCGCGGCCACCGCGCTGGAGCTGAAGGTCTCCCTCAACCCGCTGCAGCTGAACGTCGCCGAGGTGCACGGCCGGGTCACGCTGGTCCGGGCCGGCTGCACCGCGCCGGGCGGCAAGGCCCCCGGCGACGGCGGCACCGGCGGCGGGCAGTCCGGTGGCCAGACGGGCGGCCAGACCGGAGGTCAGACGGGCGGGCAGTCCGGTGGCCAGACCGGTGGCCAGACGGGCGGGCAGTCCGGTGGCCAGACGGGTGGTCAGTCCGGCGGGGGCAGCAAGCCGGCCGGCGGGGGCACCGAGGTGCACCAGGCCGGGGCCCGGACCGGCAAGGAGAACCTCGCGGAGACCGGCAGCAGTTCGGCCACGCCGTACCTCGCCGGTGGCGCGGCCCTGCTGGTCGCGGCCGGGGCCGGCTCGATCGGCTACGCCCGCCGGCGCCGCGCCGCCGCCCCGCAGGGCGGCCGCGGCTGACGGACCCGTACACCACGCCGGTGCTGTGGGGGCAGCGGTGTGAGGTACGGCCGGGGCGCGCCGTACGGGCCCGTACGGCGCGCCTCACCCCTCGCCGGGATCCTGGTGGCCGCGTGGTCCGCCGGGGTTCCGGCGGGGCCTTGCCGCAGCGGCCCGCGGCCCGGCCCCGCTACGCCAGCACCTCACCCAGCGCCGCCGCGAACCGGTCCGTCGTGGCCCGGTCCCGCACCGCCAGCCGCAGCCAGTCGGGGCCCAGGCCGGGGAAGGTGTCACCCCGGCGGACCGCGAAGCCGCGGTCCCGCAGCGCGGCCCGTACCCCGTCCGCGCCCGGCAGCCGCAGCAGCACGAACGGGCCGGCCGCCGGGGCGATGGTCCGCAGCTGCCCGAACGCGCCCAGCCGGGCCAGCAGATGGTCCCGGTCCGCGGCGATCCGCGCGGCCGCCTCCGCCGCCTCCGCGAGCGCCCCGGGCGCGGAGCACGCCTCGGCCGCCGCCAGCGCGGGACTGGAGACCGGCCACAGCGGCTGGGCCCGCTCCAGGGCGGCGACGGTGTCCGGTTCGGCCAGCACATAGCCGATCCGCAGCCCGGCCAGCCCCCACGTCTTGGTGAGGCTGCGCAGCACCACCAGCCCCGGCAGATCCGTGCGGCCGGCCAGCGCCTCCCGCTCGCCGGGCACCGCGTCCATGAACGCCTCGTCCACCACCAGCGTCCGCCCCGGCCGCGCCAGCCGGGCCAGCACGCCGGCGGGGTGCAGGACCGAGGTGGGGTTGGTGGGGTTGCCGACGACGACCAGATCGGCGTCCTCGGGGACCGCGGCCGGATCCAGCCGGAAGCCGTCCCCGGCGTCGAGCAACACCCGGCCGACCGCGTGCCCGGCGTCGCGCAGCGCGGCCTCGGGCTCGGTGAACTGCGGATGCACCACGACCGGCCGGCGGGCCCGCACCGCCCGGGCGAGCAGGACGAACGCCTCCGCGGCCCCGGACGTCAGCAGCACCCGCTCCACGGGCAGTCCGTGCCGTGCGGCGACCGCCCGGCGGGCCGCCCGGCCGTCCGGGTACGCGGCCAGGGTGTCCAGCGACGCGGCGATCCGCGCCTTGAGCCAGGCCGGGGGAGTGCCGGTGCGGACATTGACCGCCAGATCCGTCAGCGCGGCGTCCGCGCCCCGCACTTCGGCGTCGCCGTGATGGCGCAGGTCGGGCTCGGGCGGCGGGGCGGCCGGGCCGGGGGAGGGGGGCCGGGTGGCTCCGGTGCGCGTCGGCACGGTCACCGCTCCCCGGTCCGCGGGGCGTCGGACGCCGCCGTCCGGCACCCGCACGTGGCGTCGCTCAGCAGCGGATCGCCCGCCACCGTCGCGTGGTAGCGCTCCATGACGACCTCGGTCAGCTCGGCGGGCGTGCCGAGCACCCCCGCCCCGAGCACCTCGGTGCCCGGGTGCGCCTCGGCCCAGCCCTCGGTCTGCATCCGCAGCCGCTCCAACAGCGCGCCGGGGAAGAAGAAGTAGGGCAGCACCACGATCCGGCCGCCCGTACCGGCGCCCGCCGCGGCGCCCTGCACCCGGCACCGGTCCAGTCCGGCCGGCACATCGGGGCCCGTCCGGGAGAGGAACGCGGTCTCCACGGCCGCGAACCCGCGCCCCTCCCACAGCAGCCGCGCGGCCCGCACCACCTCGGCGTTGGCCTGCGCGTCGGCGGTGCCCCGCCCCACCAGCAGCACGGTCGTGCGCGCCCGGTCCTCGGGCCTGCGGGCGCCGCCGCCCAGCGCCTCGTCCAGCCGCCGCTCCAGCACGTCGAGCAGCTTGGGGTGCGGCCCCAGCGGGGCGTCGCAGGCGTGCGCGAGGCCGGGGTGGCGCTGCGCCGCCCGCTCCAGCACCGCGGGCAGCGCCTCCGGCACCGGCCCGGTGGGGGCCAGCAGCAGCGGTATCACCGCGAGCCGGGTCACCCCGCGCGCCACGAGCCCGTCGACGGCCTCCTCCAGTGGCAGTGGTCCCTGCTCGGCGCCGAAGAACCCGCAGGCGACCGGGATGCCGGGCCGGCGCTCGCCGAGTACCCGCACCAGGGTGCGCAGGGCCTCGGTGCCGCTTTCGTCACGGGTGCCGTGACCGGCGATGAGCAGTGCGGGAGGAGTGGTCACTGGGTCTCCTTGGTGCCGGTGGTTGTGCTGTCGGGCGCCGGGCCGCCGACGGCCGCCGTCCGCCGGCTGCTGCCGGGACGGACGGGGCGGGTGGGACGAGGTCATGACGATATCCGCAGCCGGGGAGGGGGCTTCGGCCGCTCCCTCCCTCTCAGCGGTACGTCCGCCCTTGTCCGTTACCGCCGGCCCGGCGAGCGCACAGGTCGCCCCGGCCGGTCGGCCCCGAGGCGCCGACTTCCGCTTGCCGGCGACGAGTTCGGCGCCCGGTCCCGCGGCCAGCAGCGCGGCGGCCTCGGCCACGCTCGGCGTCCCCACCGCGGCCGCCGTGACGGCGGACGGCTCCGGCACCCGTACGGCCGCCAGCTCCGCCGCCGGGAACGAGAGCAGCGGGACGCCCAGCCGGTGGGCCGCCGCGCGCAGACCGGGCTCGGCCGCCCTGGCCACCACCGTCGCCAGCGCGGTGACCCGGGCCCCGCCGCCCACCGCGGCGAGCGCGGCCCCCAGCAGCTCCAGCACCTCGCCGGCCGGGACGCCGGGGCGGGCGCCGACGCCGGCGGCGAGCCGGAGCGGCTCCGCGCCGGCCCCGCCCGCCGCCCGGAGGCTCATCCCCGGCCCGCGGCGACCCGGGCGGCGCCCGCCACCAGCCGCCCGGCCAGCGACGGTTCGGCGGCCCAGTGCACATGCAGATACGAGGCGTGCACCCCGCCGGTCACGAAGCCCTCCACCCGCCGCTCCGGATGGGTCAGGCCCCACGCGGGATCCGCGCCCGCCCCCGGCTCCAGCACCGTGCGGTGGAACTCGTGGCCCCGCACCCGGGTCCCGGCCGCGGCCAGCGCGTTGTCCTCCAGCGCCACCGCCTCGCGGTAGCCGAGGGTCAGCCGCTCGGTCATCCGGGCCTCGGCGGGCAGCACCCCGCACATCGGCTTCCCGTCGATCGACCGGGACAGATAGAGCAGCCCGGCGCACTCGGCGGACACCGGCGCACCCGAGGCGGCCAGCGCGGCCACCGCCGCACGCAGCGGCGCGTTCGCCGACAGGTCCGGCGCGTAGACCTCGGGGAAGCCGCCGCCGATCACCAGCCCCCGGGTGCCGGGCGGCAGTTCCTCGTCGTGCAGCGGGTCGAAGGGCACCACGTCGGCGCCCGCGACGGCCAGCAGCTCGGCGTGCTCGGCGTAGGAGAAGGTGAACGCGGGGCCGCCGGCGACCGCGATCAGCGGCCTCGCGGCGGGCGCGGCCGTCCCCGCCGCGGGGGCCAGCTCCGCCGCCGGATCCCACGGCACGTCCGGCAGCTCCGGCACGCTGTGCGCCAGCGCCAGCAGCGCCGGCAGGTCGCAGCCCGCGCGGATCCGTGCGGCGAGCTCGCCCACCGACTCCACCGCCTCGGCCCGCCGTTCGGCGACCGGTACGAGGCCCAGATGCCGGGAGGGTGTGCCGGCCCGTCCGTCGCGGCGCAGCGCGCCGAGCACCGGCACCCCCGAGGAGTCCATCGCCTCGCGCAGCAGCTGTTCGTGACGGTCCGAGCCGACCTTGTTGAGGATCACCCCGGCCAGCCGCACCTCCGGGTCCCACGAGGCGAAGCCGTGCACCAGCGCGGCCACCGACCGGGACTGCGAGGAGGCGTCCACCACCAGCACCACCGGCGCCCGCAGCAGCTTCGCGACCTGCGCCGTCGAGGACAGCTCACCCCGGTCCGAGGCCCCGTCGAACAGTCCCATCACGCCCTCGACCAGGGCCAGATCCGCGCCCGCCGCGCCGTGCAGGAACAGCGGCGCGATCCGGTCCGTGCCGCACAGGAACGCGTCCAGATTGCGGCCGGGCCGGCCGGTGGCCAGGGAGTGGTAGCCCGGATCGATGTAGTCGGGGCCGACCTTGTGCGGCGAGACCGTGAGCCCGGCCTCGGTGAACGCCGCCATCAGCCCCGTCGCCACGGTCGTCTTCCCCGCGCCCGACGACGGCGCGGCGATCACCAGCCGGGGGATCGAGCCGCCGCTCATGCCGTGCGCGCCCGGTGTGCCGAGGTCACCATTCGATCCCCCGCTGGCCCTTCTGGCCCGCGTCCATCGGGTGCTTGACCTTGGTCATGTCCGTCACCAGGTCGGCGAAGTCCAGCAGCGCCTCCGGGGCGCCGCGGCCGGTGATGACGACGTGCTGGGTGCCGGGGCGGTCGCGCAGCGCCGAGACCACCTCGTCGGTGTCGATCCAGCCCCACTTCAGCGGATAGGCGAACTCGTCGAGCACCAGCAGCTTGTAGGTCTCCGCGGCGAGATCGCGCTTGACCTGCTCCCAGCCCTCGCGGGCCGCGTCCTCGCTGGAGGTGATGTCACGCTGCACCCACGACCAGCCCTCGCCCATCTTGTGCCAGGCGACCGTGCCGCCCTCGCCGGACTCCCCGAGCACCTTCAGCGCCCGCTCCTCGCCGACCTTCCACTTCGCCGACTTCACGAACTGGAACACCCCGACCGGCCAGCCCTGGTTCCAGGCGCGCAGCGCCAGCCCGAAGGCGGCGGTGGACTTGCCCTTGCCCTGGCCGGTGTGGACGAACACCAGCGGGCGGTTGCGGCGCTGGCGGGTGGTGAGCCCGTCGTCGGGAACGACGGACGGCTGTCCCTGCGGCATTACGCTGCCTTCCTGTTGCCTTGCACGGTCCGTACGAGCGCGGAGACGCTGTCCGCGCGCAGTTCGTCGAGGGTGATGGCACTGCCCTGCAGCTCGCGGGCCAGCTCGCCGGCGAGCCCCAGCCGCACCGGTCCCGCCTCGCAGTCCACGACCACCGAGGCGGTGCCCGCGCCGGCCAGCAGCCGGGCCGCGCGGGCGGCCCGCACCACCGGCTCGGGTCCGCCGGTGGCCCGCCCGTCGGTGACGACCACCACCAGCGGCCGCCGCGAGGCGTCGCGCATCCGCTCCACCCGCAGCACCTCGTGGGCCCGCAGCAGGCCCTCCGACAGCGGTGTACGGCCGCCCGTCGGCAGCTGCTCCAGCCGCGCCGCGCCCGCCTCCACCGAGGACGTCGGCGGCAGCGCCAGCTCGGCGCCGGTGCCCCGGAAGGTGATCATGCCGATCTTGTCGCGCCGCTGGTAGGCGTCGAGCAGCAGCGAGAGCACCGCGCCCTTGACGGCGCTCATCCGCTTGCGGGCCGCCATCGACCCGGAGGCGTCGACGACGAACAGGACCAGATTGCCCTCCCGCCCCTCGCGCACCGCCTCGCGCAGATCGTCGCGGCGCACCACCAGGCCCGGCCCGCTGCGGCCGCGCACCCGCTGGTGCGGCGCCGCGGCCTGCACGGTCGCGGCCAGGTGCAGCTTGCCGAGGGCGCCGTGCGGGCGCCGGGCACCGGTGGTCCGGCCGTGCGCGGTGCGCGCCCGCGAGCGGCGGCCGTCCGCGCCCTCGCCCAGCCCCGGCACGTCCAGCCGCCGGGTGCGGAACGGCTCGGCGGCGCCGACCGCGGCGCTCTCGCCGCCCGCGCCCGGTGCGCTCTGCCCGGCCGGCTCCGGCGCCCGGCCCGCCTCCGCGTCCTGTTCGGGGGCCGCGGGCTGTTCCCGGGGGGGCTCCCGCTCCTGCTGGTGGGGGAGTTCGGGGCCCGCGGCCGACCCCTCCGGGCCGCCGTCCCGCGGCGGGCACCCGCCGCCGTCCGGGCCGCCGTCGTCCGGCCCGCCGCCCCCGGGGCCGTCGTCCGGACCCTCCGGCTCCGGATCGTCGTCCCCGTCCGTGTCCTGATCCGCCCCGAACTCCTCCAGGGTGCGGTCCAGTTTGTCCTCGTCCAGGCCCGGCGCGTCGAACGGGTTGCGGCGCCGGCGGTGCGGCAGCGCCAGCAGCGCGGCCTGCCGGACGTCCTCCTCCTCGACCCGGGTCCGCCCCGCCCACGCGGCCAGCGCGGTGGCGGTGCGCGCCATCACGATGTCCGCGCGCATCCCGTCCACCTCGAACGCGGCGCAGGTCGCGGCGATCTGGCGCAGCGGCGCGTCCCCCAGCGTCACGTCCGGCAGCAGCTCGCGGGCCACGGCGATCCGGCGGCGCAGCGCCTCCTCCTCGTCCGCCCAGCGCGCGGCGAAACCGGCCGGATCGGCGTCGTAGGCCAGCCGGCGCCGCACGACCTCCACCCGCAGACCGGGCTCCCGGGAGGCGGCGACCTCGACCGTGAGGCCGAACCGGTCCAGCAACTGCGGCCGCAGCTCGCCCTCTTCGGGGTTCATCGTCCCGACGAGCAGGAAGCGCGCCGCGTGCCGGACCGAGACGCCCTCGCGCTCCACGTACGAGGCACCCATGGCGGCCGCGTCCAGCAGCAGGTCCACCAGGTGGTCGTGGAGCAGATTGACCTCGTCGACGTAGAGGATGCCGCGGTGCGCGTCCGCCAGCAGACCGGGCTCGAAGGCCTTCACGCCCTCGGACAGGGCCCGCTCGATGTCCAGTGCGCCGACCAGCCGGTCCTCGGAGGCGCCGACCGGCAGTTCGACCATCCGCGTGGGGCGCTCCTCGGCGGCGCCCGTGCCGTGCGGACCGTCGGGACAGCCGGGGTCGGGCGCGGCCGGGGCGCAGGCGAAACGGCAGCCGGCGACCACGTCCACGGCCGGCATCAGCGCCGACAGCGCCCGTACCGCGGTGCTCTTGGCGGTGCCCTTCTCGCCGCGGACCAGCACACCGCCGACCGCGGGGCTCACCGCGTTCAACAGCAGCGCCAGCCGCAGGTCGTCCATGCCCACCACCGCGGTGAAGGGGTACTGCGGGGTCGTGTCGTGCGGGGTTGTCATGCTGTGTCGTCCTCCACGTCGCCGTCGGGCTCCGGATTCGTCGCTCGGGTACCCCTCATGGCGCCCCGGGAGGCACGAACGGCAGCCCGTCCGGTACCCCCTTCTCGATCAGCCGCAACAGGGCGGCCGTGTCCGCGTGTTCCTCGATCAGATCGCCCAGCCGGTCCAGCTGCTCCTCGCGCAGGGCGGCGAAACAGGTGTCCGGGGCGGGCACGAACGCCCGGCCGGCGTCCGTGGCGACCCGCCGCAGCAGGGCCCGGCGGAAGCCGTCGCTCTCCAGGCAGCCGTGCCAGTGCGTGCCCCACACGGAGCCGGACCGGCAGCCGTCCAGGGCGCGCCCCCGCTCGTCGGCGACGAACGCCTCGTCGCCGCCGGTCACCTCGGCGACCCCGTGGTGGATCTCGTACCCCTCCACCGGCTCGCCCAGCGCCCGGCCGGACGGCCGCGCCAGGGTCTTCTCCGCGGCGAACCGCACCCGCACCGGCAGCAGCCCGAGGCCCTTGACGGTGCCCGCCTTCGACTCGACGTCGTCCTCGATGAGTTCGCCCAGCATCTGGAAGCCGCCGCAGATGCCCAGCACCGGCCGGCCCTCGGCGGCCCGCCGCGCGACCGCGTCCGCCAGCCCCCGGGCGCGCAGCCACTCCAGGGCCCGGACCGTGCCCCGGGTCCCCGGCAGCACCACCAGGTCCGCGTCGGTCAGCTCCTCGGCCCGGTCCACGAACCGCACCACCACGCCCGGCTCCGCCGCCAGCGCGTCCACGTCCGTGAAGTTCGACATCAGCGGTACGGCGCACACCGCCACCCGCAGCACCTCGCTGCCGTGCGGCGGCGCCACCACGCTCTCGCGCACCGCGCCGCGCAGCGACACCCGCAGCCCGTCCTCCTCGTCGATGCCCAGGCCGTGCGCGAACGGCAGTACGCCCAGCGTCTGCCGCCCGGTGAGGCCGCGCAGCATCTCCAAGCCCGGCTCCAGCAGCGTCACGTCGCCCCGGAACTTGTTGACGAGATACCCGGCGACCAGCGCCTGGTCCGCCGCGGAGAGCAGCGCCGTGGTGCCGAAGAAGGAGGCGAAGACCCCGCCGCGGTCGATGTCGCCGACCACCACCACCGGGATCCGGGCGGCCCGGGCCAGGCCCATGTTGACGATGTCGGTGCGCCGCAGGTTGATCTCCGCGGGGCTGCCGGCGCCCTCGCAGATCACCGCGTCATGGGTGCGCCGCAGCTCCGCCAGGCAGTCGGTGACCGTGCCGAGCAACTGCTCCCGGCGGCCCGCGTACGGCGTGTTCCCGGGGGACGACCCCCCGGCCTCCCCGAAGTATCCCCGCGCGCTCAGTTCACCCACCGGCTTGCCCAGCAGCACCACCTGGCTGCTGCGGTCGCTGCCCGGCTTGAGCAGCACCGGGTTCATCAGCGCGGTCGGCTCCACCCGCGCCGCGGCGGCCTGCATCGCCTGGGCCCGTCCGATCTCCGCGCCCTCGCGCGTGACGAACGAATTCAGCGACATGTTCTGCGCCTTGAACGGCGCCACCCGCACGCCCTGGCGGGTCAGCCAGCGGCAGATCCCCGCCGTCACCACGCTCTTGCCGGCGTCGGACGTCGTGCCGGCCACCAACAGGCCACCGCCGACCGCCCCGCCGGACGCCTTCTGCTGCCCGTACGTCACCGGATCCTCCTCGTGTGCCGGCCCCCGCGCCGCCCCTCCGGCGGACACACCGCAGGCCTCATCCCTGCCCCACCGCACGCCGCCGCACCGCCGCCCGCACCACCGCGCCGGCCGCCGGCCGCGCCGCGAGGGTCGCCGCCAGCGCCAGCGCACTCACCCGGCGCGAGAGCCGCACGGCCCGTTCGATGTCGGCCACCGCCACCTTCCGCGCCCCGCCGTTGAGCACCGGACGGTGTTCCACCCGCCCGCCGTACGCCAGCGTGCCGCCCAGCCGCACCCCCAGAGCGCCCGCGAACGACGCCTCCACGGGGCCCGCGTTGGGGCTCGGGTGCGCGCCGCCGTCCGCCCGCCAGGCCCGCAGCGCACCGCGCCGGCCGGGGCCGGTGAGGACGGTGAGGGCGGCGGTCAGCCGGGAGCCGGGCCAGCCGGCGAGATCGTCGAGCCGGGCCGAGGCCCAGCCGAACCGGCGGTACCGGGGCGACTTGTGCCCCACCATTGCATCCAGGGTGTTCACGGCCCGGAACGCCACCAGTCCGGGCACTCCGCCCACCGCGCCCCAGACCAGGGCACCGACCACCGCGTCCGAGGTGTTCTCGGCCACCGACTCCACCACCGCGCGGGCCATCTGCGGCCCGTCCAGGGCCTGCGGATCGCGCCCGCACAGATGGGGCAGCCGCTCCCGCGCCGCGTCCAGATCGCCCGCCGCCAGCGCGCCGCCGACGGCCCGCGCCTCCCGGCCGAGCGAGGTGCCGCCCAGTACGGCCCAGACCGTGGCCGCGGTCAGCGCGATCCGGGCGCCGTCCCGCAACGGGGCCGGGGCGGCGGTGCGCAGGGCCCGCTGCGCCAGTGCGGCACCGGCGGCGGCACCGCCCGCGCACAGCACGGCGTGGGCCGTACCGGATCCGCGGTGGTCGCGCCACAGGCAGCGTTCGACGGCGGCCGCGGCCCGGCCGAAGGCGGCCACCGGATGGCCGCGCCGGGGATCCGCCGCGATGAGGTCGCCGAGGAAGCCGAGTACCGCGCCGCACGCATATCCCGCGTGTTCGCCGCGCACCGGGTCACACCGTCGCTACGGGGTGCCCACCAACGGGCTCTGCGGCAGCGGGCAGTGGGGATCTCGGCAGGCGGCCGGGCATGGCGGTATGTCCTCACTCAGGGTCCGCGCCCTGGCTCGACGTGACGGCGACATGAGTCTCCTGGCTCCCCGGATCGGCGAGTCCTCCGGCCTTCCCGCCCCGACGCGTCCGCCGTCCGGCGTGCGCGCGAGGGGCCGTGGCCTTCGCTGGAGGAACCCTCCCCGGTGACAGTGGCGGGACCGCGCCGGATTCGCACCGGACTTCCTCAGCTGTCGCCGAATGGCCCCGGCAGTCCACCACGCCCCGCGAATGCCCGTCAACTCACCCTTGACCTTCGACGCTGCCCCGCGACGGGGGTGTGGCCCACGCCACGGGCCGGCGTCACGAGGCCGATGACCCGCCGGCCGGCCGGGAGCCCACGGGAAAGGCGCCCGGTGGACGACGGCTGATGCCGTGCCCGCCGGACGCCTCACCGGGTCCGTGACCGCCCTCGTGCCGCCGCTGGCGGCTGCGTCAGGCGGCGACGATCAGATAGATGCCGTAGGCCACGGCCACCGCGCACAGGGCGAAGGCGGTCACCGCTCCTGCCCGCGCACCGGCGCCCGGGGCGGCGACCGCGACCGCCACGCCCTCCTGGGCCGGCCTGCGGGACGCGCCGACGATGCCGACGGTGAACAGGCCCACGATCCCGACCGTCACCACGAGGGTGACGCCGAAGACCTGGCCGAGAGCTGCCCAATCGATGGTCATGAGGTTCCTTTGGTGAGGACGGCTAGCGGGGGACCGTCGCGGCCTTGCGGCGCGGAGCGGGGGTGGAGGTGGCGCCGGGGGCGGCCGGCTGGGCGGGCACCGCGGCGTCGGGGGTGGTCGCCCGGTCGGGCACCCCGGCGGTCTCCGGTGCGCCGTCGGCCGATGCGGGCTGGCCTGCCGGGGGAGGGGAGACCGTGCGCAGCGCGGTGGTCACCACGCCGGCCGGCTCCGCCGCCGTGCCCTCGTTGACGTTGGTGTGGTCGATCGGCTTGCGCCGGGAGGCGAACCAGATCGCGCCGCAGACGGCGAGCGCGAGCACGGCCACCGCCGCGACGCCCCAGTCGCCCTGCCCCGCGAGGAACGCGGCGCCCGCCGCGACCACACCGGCGGCCGGCAGCGTCAGGCCCCAGGCGGCGACCATCCGGCCGGCCGTGGACCAGCGCACCACGCCGCCCTTGCGGCCCAGGCCCGAGCCCATCACGGCACCGGAGCAGACCTGGGTGGTGGAGAGCGCGAAGCCGAGGTGGGAGGAGGCCAGGATGGTGGCCGCGGCGCCGGTCTGGGCGGCGAAGCCCTGCGGCGGCTGGATGTCCGTGATGCCCTTGCCCATCGTGCGGATGATCCGCCAGCCGCCCAGGTACGTGCCGAGCGCGATGGCCAGACCGGCCGAGGCGATGACCCACAGCGGCGGGTCGGCGTGCGGGGCGACGACCCCGCCGGTGATCAGCGCGAGCGTGATCACACCCATCGTCTTCTGGGCGTCGTTGGTGCCGTGGGCGAGGGAGACCAGGGCGGCGGAGGCGATCTGGCCCGCGCGGTAGCCCTTGGCGGTGTCCGCCTCGGCGCGGTCGCGGGTCAGCCGGTAGGTGAGCCGGGTCGCCGCCATCGCGGCCAGACCGGCCACGAACGGCGCGGCCACCGCCGGGATCAGGACCTTCATCACCACGGCCTCACCGTGCACGCCGTGGGTGCCGACGGACACCAGGGTCGCGCCGATCAGACCGCCGAACAGGGCGTGGGAGGAGCTGGAGGGCAGACCCGCGAGCCAGGTCAGCAGGTTCCAGACGATCGCGCCGACGAGTCCGGCGAAGATCACTTCTGGTCTGATGCCGGCGCCTTCGTCGATGATCCCGCCGGAGATGGTCTTGGCCACCTCCACGGACAGGAACGCACCGACGAGGTTGAGCACCGCCGACATCGCCACCGCGGTCTTGGGTCGCAACGCCCCGGTGGAGATGGTGGTGGCCATCGCGTTGGCCGTGTCGTGGAAGCCGTTCGTAAAGTCGAACACCAAGGCCGTGACGATCACGATCCCGATGAGAAGCGTGATGTGTTCCATTCACCCAGGCAATCAGTTCGAAGGTCAGTGTCGCTGGGACCGTACGGAGATCGGGTGAACGGGAGGTGAACTGGGACGGGCGGAGTGATGACACCACCGCACTGTTCACGCGGAGGCACCTCATCCGTCACTTCCGCCTCACCCGTTGGCGGTCTGCGGATGCTGTGCACGCGCGCAGTTGGGCACGCGGCAACCGCCCCGCCGAGGCCACGGTGACCCGCGAGAGCGCACCCCGGTCCGGCGGGCCGCGGTGCACGACGCCCCGGCCCGCTCGTACGGTGTCGCGCAGCCGCATCCGTATTCGCCGCACCGCCGCCGGAGGACCCATGACGGACCACCCCGACCACCTCGCCGCAGCCTGGAGCGACCTCGTCACCACCGCCCGCCGGACCGTCGCCGACGGCCTGGTCGTCGGCACCTCCGGCAACGTCTCCTGCCGCCTGAAGGACCTGGTCCTGGTCACCCCCAGCGGCGTGCCCTACGACCGGCTCGGCCCCGGCGACCTCACCGCGGTCGACCTGGAAGGCCACCAGATCATCGGCACCCTCCGGCCGACCAGCGAACTCCCGATGCACCTGGCGGTCTACCGCAGCACCCCGGCCGCCGCCGTCGTCCACACCCACGCCCCGTACGCCACCGCCGTCTCCACCCTCGTGCCCCAACTCCCGCCCGTCCACTACATGACCGCGGCCCTCGGCGGCCCCGTCCGCGTCGCCCCCTACGCCCTCTACGGCAGCGACGAACTCGCCGCCCACATGCTCGACGCGCTCCGCGACCGCACCGGCTGTCTGCTGCAGAACCACGGCACCATGACCTACGGCGACAGCCTCGGCGAGGCCCTGGACCGCACCGCCCAGCTGGAGTGGATGTGCCGCGTCTGGCTCACCGCCCAGTCCGTCCCGGGCCACACCCCGAGCCTGCTGTCGGACGGGCAGCTCGACGCGGCCGCGGCCCGGCTGCGCGGCTACGGGCAGCAAGGCCGCGGCACGGACTGACCGCCGCCGGCCCGGCCGCCCGGCCCCTCACCCGCACGACCGCCGCCGGGTGGCCGCACCCGGCGGCGCTGCGCACACTGGTGAGGTGCGCCTGGGTACTGCGGCGGCCGCGGCCGCCATCACCGTGATAGGTGCCGGGGCGGCCGCCGTGGCGGTCGGCCGGTACGCCAGCGACACTGCCCTGAAACCCTCGCCGGATCAGCCGTTCCCGGGCGACTCCCGGCTCACCGTGCACTCCGCCACCGAGAGCCGCATCGCCCTCACCCGCAGCCTGGCGACCCTGCGGCCCGGCACCTACGGACTCACCGGCAGCGGCTGCCACGCGGTCGTCGGCTCGGTCGTCCACGGCATCCCGCACCCCGCCGACGCGGTCGTCCGCCGCCTGGAGCGGGTCACCCACGGCACCCTGCGCCCGGGCCACCGGATGCGGCTCACCCCGCAGGTGCACCTCGGCAACCCCCGGGACGCCCTCGGCCTCGACCACGCCGACGTCGACGTCCCCGGTGAACTCGGCGCGCTCCCCGCGTGGTTCGTGCCCGGCGTCCGCGACACCTGGGTGATCACCGTCCACGGCCTCGGCACCACCCGCGAGCACCCCATGGTGGTCATGCCGTTCCTGCACCGCCACCGGCTGCCCGTCCTCGACCTGGCCTACCGCAACGACCCCGGTGCCCCGCGCACCGCGGACGGCATCCACCACCTCGGCGACACCGAATGGCGCGACGTGGACGCGGCGATCCGCTACGCCGTCCGCTACGGCGCCCAGGCCGTCGTCCTCCACGGCTGGTCCACCGGCGCGACCATGGCACTGCGGGCCGCCACCCGCTCCGCGCTGCGCGACCGGATCAGCGGGCTCGTGCTGGACTCCCCGGTCCTGGACCGGGGCGCCACGATCCGCGCGCTGGCCGGCGCCCGGCGGATCCCGCGCGCCCTGATGCCGCTGGTGGTGCGCGCCGCCGAGGGCTCCACGGGGGTACCCCTGGACCGGCCCGCCGACGCCGTCGACCCGGCGGAGCTGGACATCCCCACCCTGCTCTTCCACGGCCCCGACGACCGGATCGCCCCCTGGACGGCCTCCCGCTCGTTCGCCGCCCGCCGTGGCGACCTGATCACGCTTCAGCCGGTTCCGCATGCCCCGCACGCCGCGATGTGGAACGCCGACCCCTCGCACTACGAAGAGGCCCTGCGGCGCTTCCTCACCCCTCTCATGTAGCCCGTGGTCCCGCTGCCGGGCACCGCCCGCGTGAAGCCCGGGCATACGGCGGGACAACTCCCCTCATCAGGGATGGGGCGGTGCAATGGCACGGTCGGGGAGAGCCGCGAGGGGGTTCCGATTGGGCTTTCGGGCCGCCAGCGGCAACACTGCTCCTGTGACGTCCCGTACCCCGCGCGACTCCCGGCTCCGACTCGTCCCCCGTCAACCGGTTGCGGCCGCCCGCCGAGCGGTGACAACCAGGACCAAGCGCCCGGCGCCCCGCCCGCCCGAGGGCACCCCGCCGCCGGCGGAGCTGGCCCGGCAGGCCCGCGCCGTGCTGGCCGGCGCGGCCCGCCTCGCCCGGTGGGCCGACAGCGCCGGCAACACCGGCGGCAGCCTGCGCGCCGGCCCCGACGGCGCACTGCCGGAAGCGGCGGTGGAACGCGCCGCCGAGGCGCTGCGCCTGACACCGCGGCAGGTCCGCGTCGACTGGGACCGGGCCCGCCTCGCCGGACTCGTCGAACTGCACGACGGCCTGGCCCGCCCCGGCTGGCGGCTGCGCGCCTGGGACCGCGACGACACCGCCGTGCTGCGCGGCTGGGTCGCACTGTTCGACGCCTGGTCGCTGGCCCGCCCCGCCCCGGCCGCAGCCGGCCCCGCGATGGTCGCCGAAGTCGTCGAGGCGCTGCCCCAGTTGCTGTCCCTGCTGCACCTGTCGGCCGGGCCGGTCCAGCTGCCGGTGCTGCTGGACATGCTGGACCAGCGCGTCGCCGAGCTGCGGACCGAGCGCTGCGAGGTCCCCTACGGCCAGGAGCCCGCCCCCGGCGGCACCGACGACGCCGCGGCCGCGGCCGACGACGCCGCGGGGGCGTCGCTGGCCGAGCTGCTGGCCTGGGCGCTGGACGCGCTGCGGATCGTCGGCGCGCTGGTGCCCCCGGGCGGGGCGCCGGACGGCGTCCACGAGGCCGTCCACGAGGCGTCCGAGGCGCAGCTGACCCCGCTCGGCAACTGGTCGGTGTGGGTCAAGCTGGAACAGATCTGCGTCGCCGCGCAGAGCCCGGCCGGCCACATCGAACAGTCCGCCGAGGCCATGCTGCGGGGCTGCGCCCGCCTCACCCCCGGACCCGCCCGCACCGAATACCGCGCCTGGCTCGCCGCCCGCTCCGTCGGCGCGGCCGTCGAGGAACTGCTGACCGTGGCCCGCGGCGAGGACGCCCTGCTGCGCGGCCTGGCCTTCGAGGCGCTGCGGGCGGTCGGCGCACCGGCCGAGGCCGCCGTCCGCGCCGCGGCCGACGAGCCGGCCCTGCGCCCGTACGCCCTGCTGTGGCTGGTCGAGCACGAGGGCGGCGACCCGGAGACCGCCCCCGACGTGCTCACCCGCGAGGAGTCGACCTGGCTCTGGGTCGACACGGCGGCGGCCGTCGCCGACCACGGCGAGACCCAACTCCTGGTCCGCCACCTGGATTCGGCGGTCCAGGGCTCCGTCCCCCGCCTCCTGGAGGAGGTCCGCGCCGTGGGCCACCCCCGCACCGTCCAGGTACTGGTAGCCCTGGCCGCAGCCCACCCCGACCCGGCCCTGGCCAAGGCGGTCCGACGGGCGGCCTTCCAAGTGCACACGGGTGGGGTTTGACGGCTGTCTGTCTTCCCACGTTGTCGGCTGTCCCGCCGTGGGGGTTTGTCGCCGTTGCGCCTGCGGCGGGCCGGTCCGCTGCGCTTGACCGTTCTTCCCACGTTGTTTTCTGCGGCGCCGTGGTGTCGTCTCGCCGTTGCGCCTGCGGCGGGCGGTGGGTGTCGGGTGCGGTGACGGACCTCCGGGGTCGGTGTGTGGGACTGCTTCGCTTTACGTCCCACACACCGACCCCTCCGGCCCGTCCCCTCCCGTGGGAGGGAGAAGTTTCGGTGGGTGGGGGCGGGCGTACACAGGCCGTTTCACCGTGACCGACAAGGTGCACCGCACCACTTACGTTCACCCCCACCGGCCGTCCTTCCCTCCCACAACGGGAGGGGGCGGGCCGGAGGGGCCTGGTGTGTGGACGTAAAGCGAAGCAGTCCACACACCAGGCCCCGGAGGTCCGTCACCGCACCCAACAGCCCCGCGCAGCGGACCCGCCCGCCGCAGGCGCAACGGCGGGAAGGGCAGAAACGGGGCCGAGGCCAAGCGCAGCGGACCGGCAGGCGCAACGGCGGGAAGGCCGACAACGCGGGAAGCCGGCCAAGCGCAGCGGACCGGCAAAACGGCGAGAAACCCCCACCCGCGGCGGGAAAGACAAAAACGTGGGAGGAAAAGCACTTGCAGAGGTTCGTTAGACTGCCTCCCATGGCAGTTCTCCCTTGGGTTCATTAGACGGCGCAGCTCGCTCTCGGACCGTCCGTCCAATCCGCCGTCTTTCCGACCCTGGAGTTTTCCCGTGATCACCGCCTCCGGCCTTGAGCTGCGTGCCGGCGCCCGCGTTCTCATCGAGTCCGCCTCCTTCCGTATCGCCAAGGGCGACCGCATCGGCCTGGTGGGCCGTAACGGCGCCGGCAAGACCACCCTCACCAAGGTGCTGGCCGGGGAGGGCATCCCCGCCGCCGGCACGGTCACCCGCGGTGGCGAGGTCGGCTATCTGCCGCAGGACCCGCGCACCGGCGATCTCGACGTGCTGGCCCGCGATCGCATCCTGTCCGCCCGCGATCTGGACTCCGTGCTGCGCAAGATGCGCGAGAACGAGGACCGGATGGCGAACGGCAAGGGCGCCACCCGCGAGAAGGCCATGCGCAAGTACGAGCGCCTGGAGACGGAGTTCCTGACCAAGGGCGGGTACGCCGCCGAGGCGGAGGCCGCGACCATCGCCGCCAGCCTGGGCCTGCCCGACCGGATCCTCGGCCAGCCGCTGCACACCCTCTCCGGTGGTCAGCGCCGCCGCGTCGAGCTGGCCCGGATCCTGTTCTCGGACTCCGACACCCTGCTGCTCGACGAGCCGACCAACCACCTCGACGCCGACTCCATCGTCTGGCTGCGCGACTACCTCAAGACCTACCGCGGCGGCTTCATCGTGATCTCCCACGATGTCGACCTGGTCGAGACCGTCGTCAACAAGGTCTTCTATCTGGACGCCAACCGCTCCCAGATCGACATCTACAACATGGGCTGGAAGCTCTACCAGCAGCAGCGCGAGGCCGACGAGAAGCGCCGCAAGCGCGAGCGGGCGAACGCCGAGAAGAAGGCCGCCGCGCTCAACACCCAGGCCGACAAGATGCGGGCGAAGGCCACCAAGACCGTCGCCGCGCAGAACATGGCCAAGCGCGCCGACAAGCTGCTGGCCGGTCTGGAGGCGGTGCGCGCCTCCGACAAGGTCGCCAAGCTGCGCTTCCCGGACCCGGCGCCCTGCGGCAAGACCCCGCTGACCGCCGAGGGCCTGTCGAAGTCCTACGGTTCGCTGGAGATCTTCACCGATGTCGACCTGGCCATCGACAAGGGCTCCCGGGTCGTCATCCTCGGTCTGAACGGTGCCGGCAAGACCACCCTGCTGCGGCTGCTGGCCGGCGTCGAGACCCCGGATACCGGCGAGGTCCGCCCCGGGCACGGCCTCAAGCTCGGCTACTACGCCCAGGAGCACGAGACCCTGGACCCCGACCGCACGGTCCTGGAGAACATGCGCTCCGCCGCCCCGGACATGGACCTGGTCGCGATCCGCAAGACGCTGGGTTCCTTCCTCTTCTCCGGGGACGACGTCGACAAGCCCGCCGGGGTGCTCTCGGGCGGCGAGAAGACCCGGCTCGCCCTGGCGACCCTGGTCGTCTCCTCCGCGAACGTCCTGCTGCTCGACGAGCCCACCAACAACCTCGACCCGGCCAGCCGCGAGGAGATCCTCGGCGCGCTGCACACCTTCACGGGTGCGGTGGTCCTGGTGTCGCACGACGAGGGAGCCGTGGACGCGCTGGAGCCGGAGCGGATCATCCTGCTGCCCGACGGCGTCGAGGACCTGTGGGGCCAGGACTACGCGGATCTGGTCGCGCTGGCCTGACCGCGGCGGATGGATCATGCCGTATGGATCATTCGGCCGATGTGTGATCCATCATCTGAGTGAGAACGGCTCGTACACCGGCGAGCCTGCGGCGAAGGGCCGGGCCCATGGGGCCCGGCCCTCACCTTTTCGGCCGCATACCACCTGACCTGCCACTTCTCGGGGAAATCCGGGCGCGGGGGGCCTTCCGGGCAGTCGGAATCAGGCGTTCCGGGCCGGTCGGCGGGGTGTCCGACGGCAAAGGATGTCGTAGAGACCTTGCGGAATGGGTGGCCAGGAAGCCGGGGAGGGGTGATCATGAGAGTCCAGAGCGCACTTCCCACGAGGAGGCACGGGTGGCCGAGACTCTGAAGAAGGGCAGCCGGGTAACCGGCGCCGCGCGCGAGAAGCTCGCGGCAGACCTGAAGAAGAAGTACGACTCCGGTGCGAGCATCCGGGCGCTGGCCGAGGAAACCGGCCGCTCCTATGGATTCGTGCACCGGATGCTCAGCGAATCCGGTGTGGTCCTGCGCGGTCGTGGCGGTGCCACGAGGGGCAAGAAGGCCGCTTCGGCCTGACGGCCACGCCTTGAGTGCAACGGTCTCCCCCCGGTCGGTGAAGCCGCCGGCCGGGAGGTTACCGTTCAGTCACTTACGCACGCAGGTGCGGCTGGCTGACTCGGAGGCGCTGATGACCCTGCTCGACAAGGACGGTGTGCGACTCACCGTGGACGATGCCATCGCCACGGTGACCCTCGCCAACGCGGCCAAGCGCAATGCGCAGTCTCCGGCCATGTGGCGGGCGCTCGCCGAAGCGGGCTCGCTGCTGCCGGGAAACGTACGGGTCGTGGTGCTGCGCGGTGAGGGCAAGTCCTTCTCCGCGGGTCTGGACCGTCAGGCGTTCACGCCCGAGGGCTTCGACGGCGAGCCGTCGTTCATCGATCTCGCCCGCGGCACGGACAGTGCCTTGGACGACACCATCGCCGAGTACCAGGAGGCGTTCACCTGGTGGCGGCGCACCGACCTGGTGTCCATCGCCGCCGTGCAGGGGCACGCCATCGGTGCGGGCTTCCAGCTCGCGCTCGCCTGCGATCTGCGGGTGGTCGCGCCGGACGTCCAGTTCGCCATGCGCGAGACCAGCCTGGGCCTCGTACCGGACCTGACCGGCACCCATCCGCTGGTCGGGCTGGTGGGCTATGCCCGGGCGCTGGAGATCTGCGCCACCGGGCGCTTCGTACATGCCGAGGAGGCCGAGCGGATCGGCCTCGCCAATCTTGTGGTGCCCGTCGAGGAGCTCGACGGCGCGGTGGCCGATCTGGCCGCCGCACTCACCGCCGCGCCGCGGGACGCCGTGATCGAGACCAAAGCCCTGCTGGCCGGTGCCGCGGGCCGCAGCTACGAGGAGCAGCGCACCGCCGAGCGGGCCGCGCAGGCACGCCGGCTGCGCGACCTGGCGGGCGTGGGGGAGTAGCGCCCGGCGCGAAGAGCGCGGGACACGGCCGGCCGGGGTGCCCGCGGGCGCCCCGGCCGGCCGTGCTCAGTTCTGCTGCTCCACCGCCGTGACCAGCACGGCGACCGTCGACACCGCGGGCGGGGCGCTCGCCACCGTCCGTCGCACGGCGGCCGCGACATCCAGCGCCCGGTGGCCGGGCGCGGTCGCCAGCTGGATCAGCGCATGCCCGCCGGTGAGGGCCACCGGACGCGACGGGCCGAGCGCGGGTGCCAGCCGGGCGACGCCGTCGACACCCAGCACGAGCGCGGCGATCCCGGCCGCTCCGTCCTGGGTCGCGCCGCCGCGTCCTTCCTTCACCGGCGCGGCGGTCGGGCCCTCCGCCGGTTCGGGCGGTGTCTCGGGCGGCCCGGCTGCCTCTTCCGCGGAGGCCCCGTCCAGCAGCCCGCTGACCCGCAGGTCCACCACGCCCACCACCAGCCCCAGCTCCCGGACCGACGCCTCCAGCAGCGCCGCCCGTACCTGGTCGGCGACCGCGGGCAGCGGCCGGTCACCGGCGGCGGCGAAGTCCGCCTCGATCCGCAGCGGGCCCGGCGGCAGCCCGCTAGGCGGCGCCGGCACCGCCGGCTGCGGCGCACGGCCGGGGTCGGCGACCGACAGCCGCAGCGTCCCCGGGCGGACCCCGGCCGGTGTCCCGGCGGCCCTGAGCAGGGCCCCGGCGGCGGCCCGCTCGGTGATCCACGAGCCGTCGGCGGGTCCGCCGAGCGGCAGCACCCGGCCGATGTCGAGCTGTGCCCGTACCGCCTGCGCCCACTGGTTCGCGGCCACCGCGTCACCCCTTCTCCCGGCAGGTCCCCGGACCTCTTCCGGGCACGTCCCGGTCCACGTCCCACACTGCCGCAGACCGGCCCCCGCGGCGGTGCGGTGTGCCGACGGCGTCGTGGGGAGCACTCCGCTGCCGCATCCCCGGAGCGATCCGGACAAACCGGACCTACTGTGGGCAGCGGAGCGGGCGGACCGCTTCTCCCGGCGGAAAGGGACATACGGCGATGAGCGAGAGCCAGCAGGACGTGGCACCCCGGACCCCGACCAAGCGGGGCGGCGGCGACCCCGCCACCCGTGGGCGGACCACCATCGCCGACGGTGTCGTGGAGAAGATCGCCGGACTCGCGGCCCGGGACGTCCTCGGGGTGCACGCCATGGGCAGCGGCCTGGCCCGCACGCTCGGCGCGGTCCGCGACCGGGTGCCCGGCGGCGGCCGTTCGGCGACCGCCACCCGCGGGGTCAAGGCCGAGGTCGGCGAGGTGCAGACCGCGCTGGACCTGGAGATCGTGGTCGATTACGGCGTCGCCATCGCGGATGTCGCGCGGTCGGTGCGGGAGAACGTCATCGCGGCGGTGGAGCGGATGACGGGCCTGGAGGTCGTCGAGGTCAACATCGCGGTCAGCGATGTGAAGCTCCCCGACGAGGCGGACGACGATGACGAGGGTGAGCCGCGGCTCCAGTAGCCGGGTCCGTCCCAAGCGGCAGCGAAGGAGCGCACGATGAGCATGGCCGTGGCCGGTCTGTTGGCCGGCATGGCGCTGGGCTTCGCCGGATACTTCGGCGGCTTCGGCGCCTTCGTCCTGGTGGCGGCGCTGGGCGTCATCGGGTTCGTGGTCGGCCGATTCCTCGACGGGGATCTGGAGGCCGGCGAGTTCTTCCGTCCGCGCAGCAGCGACCGCGACGACCGGCGGCGGTGAGGGGTGACGACGGTGTCCCCGCCCGGCGCGGTGGCGGCGGGTGAGCGGGGCTCGACCAGGATCGCGGACCGGGTGGTGGCGAAGATCGCCGCCCAGGCGGCCCGGGAGGCACTGCGCCGCGAGTCGCCGCGGGACCGGACCGACGCCCATGCGACCGTGACCGTGCACCGGCGCGAGGAGCGGCAGTACTTCGGCGAGGCACGGGTGCGCATCGCCATGGAGCTGGGCTACCCCTGCGACATCGGTGCGCACAGCCGTGTGGTGCGCCGTCAGGTCACCGAGCGGGTGCAGACGCTGGCGAACATGACGGTGCCCGAGGTCGCGGTGGAGGTCGAGCGGCTGCACTCACCGCAGCTGGACCGTACCGACCGCGGGAGGGTGCGATGAGCGACGACGAGGCACGGCCGGCGGACACCCGGCGGCTGCCCACGCTCGACAAGACCGAGGACACCACGGACCCGGCGGACGGCGCGGCGCGGACCGGTCCGGACGAGACCGCGACGGACACCGGCGACGACGGCCGCGACGGGCGCTTCTGGTCGGCCCGCCGGGTGCCGGCCGCCGTGGTCGCGCTGCTGCTGCTGGCCGCCGCCGGTCTGCTGCTCTACGACGTGGCCGCGGTGCGCGCCCACCACTCCTCGATGGTCTGGCGCCGGCGCCTCGCCCATGAACTGGCCACCCGCCCGCTCGACAGCCCCTGGGTGCTGGGCGCCGCGGCGCTCGCCGTGGTCCTCGGCAGCTGGCTGTTCGTGCTGGCCGTCACCCCCGGGCTGCGTCAGGTGCTGCCGATGCGGCGGTCGGTACCGGACGTCCGGGCCGGGCTGGACCGGGCCGCCGCCGCGCTGGTGCTGCGCGACCGGGCCATGGAGGTCGCGGGCGTCCAGTCCGTACGGATGAAGGTCGGCCGCCGCAAGGCCAAAGCGCGGGCCGTCTCCCACTTCCGCGAGCTGGACGAGGTCCGCGGCGACCTCGATGTCTCCCTCGGCGAGGGGCTGCGACAGCTCGGGCTGGCACGCCGGCTGCGTCTGACGGTGCGCGTCCGGCGCCCGAAGAAGGGGTGAGTACGGATGCACAGGGTGCGTGGAACGATCAACCGGGTGCTGCTCGGTCTGGCCGGAGCGGTGCTGTGCGGCACCGGCGCCGCGGTGCTGTTCGGCGGCCTGGGCCTGCCCGCGAAGTGGCATCTCCACCTGCCCGCCGGCTGGCCCTGGCACGGTCCCGGCGCGGTGCTGCTCCCCGCGCGCGACCGCACCCGCTGGACGCAGCAGGGCTGGTGGTGGCCGGTCGTCATCGCCGCCCTGGCCGTCTTCGTGCTGCTGATGCTGTGGTGGCTGCTGTCCCAGCTGCGGCGCCACCGGCTGCAGGAGATCCTCGTCGACAGCGGCGACGGCGAGGGCGCCGCCCTGCGCGGGCGGGCGCTGGCGGCGGCCCTCGCGGCCGAGACGGAGTCCCTGGACGGCGTCGACCGGGCCGGTGTGGTGCTGACCGGCCGCCGGACCGCGCCCCGGGTGCGGGGGCTGCTTGCGCTGACCCCGCACGCCGACCCCAAAACCGTCCTGCGGCGGCTGTCCCACGAGGCGATGGCGCACGCCCGCCGGTCGGCCGGGCTCGAACAGCTGCCGGCCGAGGTCCGGCTGCGTGCGGTCAAGCACCGGCCCGAGCGGGTCAGTTAGGGCCTGCCCGGGGCGCCGGGCGAAGGCGCCGGCCCCCGGCGGCGCGTCAGAAGCCGCGCCGGGCCCCGCCGTCCACCGGCACCATCACCCCGGTGACGTACGAGGCGGCCGGCGACAGCAGGAACGCCGTGGTCCGGCCGAACTCCTCCGGAGTGCCGTAGCGGCCCAGCGGGATGGCCGCGCAGTTGCGGGCGCGGCTGGCCTCCGGGTCGCCGGAGAGCGCGTCGAGCTGGGTCATCCGGTCGGTGGCGATCCGGCCGGGCAGCACCCCCAGGACGCGGATGCCGCGCGGCCCCACCTCGTTGGCCAGCGACTTGGCGAAGCCGGCCAGCCCCGGGCGGAGCCCGTTGGAGACGGTCAGGCCGCTGATCGGCTCGTGCACCGACCCGGACAGCACCATGCCGATCACCCCGCCCTCCGGCAGCTCGGCGGCGGCCGCCCGGGCCAGCCGCACCGCGCCGAGGAACACCGAGTCGAAGGCCGACTGCCACTGGGCGTCGGTGGTGTCGGCGGCGCTGCCGGGTGCCGGGCCGCCCACGCTGATGAGCACGCCGTCCAGCCGGCCGAAGCGCTCGCGGGCCGTCGCCAGCAGGCGGTCGGCGGCACCGGCGTCGGCGTTGTCGGCCGCCACCCCCAGGGCGCGTTCGCCCAGCTCGGCGGCGGCCGCGGCCGCGCTCTCCTCGGTGCGGCCGGTGACGACCACGCGGGCGCCTTCGGCGACCAGCGCACGGGCGGTGGCGAAGCCGAGACCGCGGGTCGCCCCGGTGAGCAGGTACGTCCGGTCAGTGAGTCCGAGATCCATGGCCCTAGTCTGCCGTCTCCCCGTCGAGGAGCCCGAAGGCGGTCCCCACCAGGCCGATGTGGCTGAAGGCCTGCGGGAAGTTGCCCAGCTGGCGCCCGGCCGCCGGGTCGTACTCCTCGGAGAGCAGCCCCAGGTCGTTGCGCAGGTCCAGCAGCCGCTCGAACATCTCCCGGGCCTCGTCGCGCCGGCCGCTCAGCTGGAGCGCGTCGGCGAGCCAGAACGAGCAGACCAGGAAGGTGCCCTCGCCGCCCGGCAGCCCGTCGACCGAGCCGCCCTCGGTGCTGTAGCGGCGGACCAGCCCGTCGTGCGTCAGCTCCCGGCGCACCGTGTCGATGGTGCTCAGCACCCGCGGGTCGTCCGCGGGTAGAAAGCCGACCCGGGGGATCAGCAGGGTCGCGGCGTCCAGCTCCTTCGAGCCGTAGAACTGGGTGAAGGTGCCGCGCTCGGCGTCGTAACCACGCTCGCACACCTCGCGGTGGACGTCCTCGCGCATCGCCCGCCAGCGGTCGGCGTCCCCGCCGTACCTCGGATTCGCCTCGATCGCCCGCACCGCCCGGTCGGCCGCGACCCAGGCCATGACCTTGGAGTGCACGAAGTGCCGGCGCGGCCCGCGGATCTCCCACAGCCCCTCGTCGGGGTCGCGCCAGGTGGACTCCAGATACTCCGTCAGGGCGCGCTGGATGCTCCAGGCGTGCGGTTCCGACGGCAGTCCGGCCATCCGCGCGATGTGGAAGGAGTCGAGCACCTCGCCGTAGACGTCGAGCTGGCGCTGCTCGACGGCGGCGTTGCCGATCCGCACCGGCGCGGAGTCGCAGTACCCGGTCAGCCACGGCAGCTCGGCCTCCGGCAGCCGCCGCTCACCGGCCAGCCCGTACATGATCTGCAGATCGTCGGGGGCGCCGGCCACCGCCCGCAGCAGCCAGTCCCGCCACGCTCCGGCCTCCTCCAGATAGCCGGCGGACAGCAGGGAGTTCAGGGTGAGGCTGGCGTCGCGCAGCCAGCAGTAGCGGTAGTCCCAGTTGCGCACGCCGCCCAGCTCCTCGGGCAGCGAGGTGGTGGGGGCCGCCACGATGCCGCCGGTCGGCGCGTAGGTGAGCGCCTTGAGGGTGATCAGCGAGCGCATCACGGCCTCGCGGTAGGGCCCGTTGTAGCGGCAGCGGCCCGACCAGGCGTGCCAGTCGTCCAGGGTGTCCTGGAGCGCCGTGTACGGGTCGATCGGGGTCGGCCGCGGCTCGTGGGAGGGGTGCCAGGTCAGCACGAACGCGGCCTGCTCGCCCTCGGCGACGGTGAGGTCCGAGCGGGTGCTGAAGTCCTTGCCGTAGGTGCTGCTCTGCGGCGGGGTGCGCAGCCAGACGGAGTCCGGCCCGGCGACCGCGACCCGGGCACCCTCCGCGGCGCGCACCCAGGGCACCACCCGCCCGTAGTCGAAACGCAGCCGCAGCTCGCTGCGCATCTCGACGCTGCCGCGCAGGCCCTCCACGATCCGTACGACATCGGGCGCGCGGTCGCGCTGCGGCATGAAGTCGACCACCCGGACGCTGCCGGTGGGGGTCTCCCACACCGTGTCGAGGATCAGCGAGTCACCGCGGTAGGAGCGCTGCGCGGTCGCCTCCTCGGACCGGGGGGCCACCCGCCAGTGGCCGTTGCCCTTGCCGCCCAGGAGCGCCGCGAAGCAGGCGCCGGAGTCGAAGCGGGGCAGGCACAGCCAGTCGATGGAGCCGTCGCGGCCGACGAGGGCGGCGGTCTGCAGATCGCCGATGAGCGCGTAGTCCTCGATATGTGGATGCACGCCTCGGATCTTCCCGCCCGGCGCCCGCGCTACGCGGTGGGGCGGCTGTCCGGGCTACCCGCGGGCGGCGGCGGGGGCCTCGCCGGTGGCGGCGGCCTCGGTGCGCTCGGCGGTCCCGGCGGTCTCGCCGATCTCGTCGGATGCGCCGGTCCGGCCGTCCTCGCCGTTGCCGTCCGTGCCGTCCGCGCCGTTCCCGGCGTCGTCGCTCTCGCGGGGCTCGGCGGCCTCCCGCGCCTCCTTGGCCGCGGCCTCCGCGCGGTCCTGGCGCTCACGGCGGACGAGGATGATCCAGCCGACCGGGACCGCCGCCGCGAACAGCCACCACTGGACCGCGTACGCCATGTGCGGGCCGATGGAGTCGTGGTCCGGCTCGGGGACCAGCTCCGGAGAGCCGCCGGCCGGCTTGGGCCCGGTCTGCTCGATGTAGCCGCCGAGGGTCGGCCGGCCGACCCGCTTCGCCTGCTCCTCGCTGTTGATCAGCATGATCTGGCGCGGGGGCAGGCCCTTGGTGTCCTTGATCCCGCTGAACGCGGTGGTCTCGTCGGCCATCATCCGGCCGGTCACGGTGACCTTGCCCCTGGGGGCGGCCGGGACGTCCGGGAACTTGGTGAGGTCGTCGCCCGCCGAGATCCAGCCGCGGTTGACCAGCACGGCCCGGCCGTCGCCCAGCACCAGCGGGCTGAGGACGTAGTAGCCGATGCTCTGCTCGTCGGCGGCGGTGCGCTGGCGGACCACGACCTCGTGCGCGGTGTCGAAGGTGCCGGTGGCGGTGACCGTGCGCCACATGTCGTGCCGCGGGAGGGTCCGGCCGGGGGCGGTCAGGTCGGTGACCGGGACCGGGCGGGCCGCCAGGCTCTTCGCGATGAGCTGGTTCTGCGCCACCTTGTGCTGGTGGCGGTGGAGCTGCCAGAAGCCCAGCTTGATCATGACGGGGATCAGCACGAGAGCCACGAGGGTGACGATCACCCACTGCCGGGACAACAGGAAGCGGTACACGGCTCCGACGGTACCTGGGGCGCCCCGGCCCCGGGGCGGCGGGGGCCGCCGGGTCCGCCGGGCGGTCCCGCCGGCCCCCGCCCGCGGGCTTACCGGGCCCCCGGCTCCGCCGGCTCACACCCGGTCGACGATGCCCACCCTCCCGTCGGAGCGGGCGCAGTGGGCGCCGCAGTACCACTTCTGGTCGGCCTCGACGCCCTGGCCGATGATCTGGCATCGGCAGTGCTCACAGATCGGCGCCATGCGGTGGATGGCGCAGGCGAAACAGTCGAAGACATGCACCGCGCCCTGCGCGTGCACCTCGAACGTCATGCCGTATTCGTTTCCGCAGACCTCACAACGTGCCATGCGCCACAGGGTGCGGGCGTCACTCGCGCCGGGCGAGGCGGTGGCGGGTGTGTTGACCGGGCTTCACCCGGACGCGGGCGCCGGTGCCACGTCCTGGAGCAGTTGCATGAAGGCCGCCTCGTCGATCACGACCGTGCCGAACGAGGCGGCCTTGGCGGTCTTGGACGTCCGGGCGTCGGGGTCGTTGGTCACCAGCAGGCTGGTCAGCCGGGACACGCTCGTGGCGACATGCAGCCCCGCCTCGACGGCCCGGTCCTCCAGCAGCTCGCGGTCCACGGAGGTGTCGCCGGAGAAGGCGACCCGCATCCCCTGGACGAGCCGGCCGCCCTCCTCGTAGCGCCCCGGGTTGGGGTAGGGGCACGCCGGGCGCTTACGGGACGGCCGCCAGGTCGTGGGGCGGTACGACGAGGTGGTGGGATGCTGCCGGGGCGCGGGGGCGTCCGACCATTCCGTCAGCGGCTGGCAGGTCAGCAGCGGCAGCCGCAGATTCTCCCGCGCGGCCCGCCGCAGACTGGGCCGGAACGCCTCGGCCAGCACCCGGGCGTCGTCCAGCGCATGGTGGGCGCGCTGCTGCACCACGCCGTAATGGGAGGCGAGCGATTCCAGCTTGTGATTGGGCAGCGGCAGCCGCAGCTCCTTCGACAGGGCGATGGTGCACAGCCGCTGGCGCACCGGGGCGGTCGCCGCGGCGCGGGCGTACTCACGGGCGATCATCGACCAGTCGAACATGGCGTTGTGGGCGACCAGCACCCGGTCCTCCAGCCGCTGGGACAGCTCGGGGACGATGTCCGGGAAGAGCGGGGCGTCGGCGAGCACGGAGCTGGTCAGCCCGTGGATCCAGACCGGCCCCGGATCCCGCTGCGGGTTGACGAGCGTGTACCAGTGGTCCTGGACCTCGCCCTGGGCGTCGAGTTGGTACACGGCGGCGGAGATGATCCGGTCGTCCCGGGCCAGGCCCGTGGTCTCCACGTCGACCACCGCGTACCCCTGGGGATACGCGGACGGCCAGTGAGCCGGCGGCGTCTGCGGGCCCGGCTGCTGCCCGATCTTCGGCGCGATCGGGTCGGCTGCTGCCATGCGGTCTTCGAGCATGGTCACTGAGGATACGGGCCGACACCGACAGCCACCGAACCGCCATCACCCCTACCACCCCACCGCACACCCGACACCACCACAAATCCCGGACGGGAGCACGAGTTGACGGAGGGCCGGAAGGGGGCGGACAGGGGCCGGGGGACGGGCTTGGGAGGCCTGAGGCTGCGCTCCTCACCCGCCCACCGCCCGAAGGAAATCCCCACCTACGGGGCCCCGCGGAAGAAATCCCACAATCCGGCGGGCCGCTCCATGCTCGGCCACCGGTTACGGCGAACCGTCAGGTACCTCTCGTTCAGCCTCCGCCGGGGCGGAGTAGCAGCGACCGCACCAGGGCCTCCAGTGCGACGCCGAACAGCCGCTCCGTGTCGACCGGGCCGGCCAGTGCGCGGGCCAGTGCCGGATCGTGGCCGGCGGTGGGGGAGTCCCACAGTTCGCCCTCGCTCGGGTGCTGCTGCGGCGAGCGCTCCCGGTTGCGCTCGACCAGGACGAAGCCGACGACCTGGAACTGGACGGCCCGCACCGCCTCGGCGGCCGTCTCGCCGCACAGTCCGGCGGCGTGCATCTCGTGGACCAGCGCCTGCTGCGCGGGCAGGAACATCCGTTCCGTCAGGCCGCGTTCGTGCACCATCGCGATGAGCTGCGGGCGCTCGCGCAGCGCCGTGTACAGCGCCCGGGCGACCGAGACGACGCGCGCGTGCGGGGTGCGTCCCGTGGGGTGGATCTCGCCCATCTCCCGCACGGTGCGCTCCACGAGCGCGTCCAGCAGCGACTCGCGGTTGCCGACGTGCCAGTAGATGGAGGTGACGGCGGTGCCCAGCTCCGTGGCGAGCCGGCGCATGGTCAGCGCCGCGGGCCCGTGCGCCCGCACCAGCCGGGCGGCGGCCGTCAGCACCTCCTCGCCGGTCAGCGCGCTGCGTGTCATGTCCCCAACTCCCTTTCCTTCTTTCCTCTTTACCCTTCGCGCGGCGCGGTGTAACAGTGTTACAGGCGCCTGGCACGACCCCCGTAAGTCACGACGGCGAAGGGTGGTAGTTCATGGCACGCGTACGTTACGGAGCGCGGACCGAGGCGGAGATGACCGCGGCGCGCAGCGCCGGCTCGCGGATTCCCGACATCTGGTCCACCGGCGTGGTCGCCGTATGGGAGAGCGACCCGGAGGCGGTCGCGGCCGTGCTGCCGCCGCCGCTCGTCCCCACCGGACGCCCCCTGGTCCGGGCCACCATCAGCCGGGTCGAGCTGCCCGGCTACCCCCTGGGCGCGGGCTCGGTGGCCGTCGCGGCCGCGCACCGCGGCACCGCCGGCTGGTATCCGCTCGTCATGCCGATGACCCACGAGCGGGCCCTGACCGGCGGCCGTGAGGTCTTCGGCGAGCCGAAGAAGCTGGGCGAGGTCACCGTCGAGCGCGACGGCCGGGCGGTGCGCGCCGCGCTCGTCCGGCACGGCATCGCCTTCGTCGAGATACGCGGCGAGGTGAGCGGCCCGCTGCCGGTGCCGGAGCCCGCCGCGAAGACGGACTTCTACTTCAAGTTCCTGCCCGGCGTGGACGGTTCGGGGTTCGACGCCGACCCGGTGCTGGTGCACTGCCTGCGCCACGAGAAGGTGCGCACCCTGGAGAAGGTCACCGGTGAGGTCGTCCTGCGGGAGTCGCGCTACGACCCCGTCGCCGACCTCCCCGTCCGCAGCCTGGTCGAGCTCACCCTCGGCGAGAAGACCAGCGACCAGCGGGGCCGGGTCGTCGAGCGGGTCGACGCCCGGGACCTGCTGCCCTACGTCCACCAGCGCTACGACGATCCGCAGCAGCTGCTCGACGGCCCGCCCGAGGGGAGCGCCTGATGGAACTGCGGGCGGGACAGGTCGCGGTCGTCACCGGCGCCGCGAGCGGGATCGGTCTGGCCATGGCGCGCCGCTTCGCCGCGGAGGGGCTGAGCGTCGTCCTCGCGGACGTGGCGCGCGAGCCGCTGCGCGCCGCCGCCGACGAACTGGCGGCACAGGGCGCCCGGGTGCTGGCGCACACCGTGGACGTCAGTGTCCGCGACGAGGTCGAGGCGCTCGCCGACGCCGCGTACGACGCCTTCGGCGCGGTCCATCTGCTGTGCAACAACGCGGGGGTGGGCTCCGGCGCCGAGGGGCGGATGTGGGAGCACGACCCGCGCGACTGGGAATGGGCGTTCGCGGTCAACATCTGGGGCGTCTTCCACGGCGTGCAGTGCTTCGTGCCCCGGATGCTGGCGGGCGGGCAGCCCGGTCACGTCGTCAACACCTCCTCGACCGACGGCGGGGTCGCGCCGCTGCCCACCGCGTCCGTCTACGCCGTCACCAAGGCGGCCGTGGTGACCATGACCGAGTCGCTGTACGCGCATCTGACGGCCGAGGGCGCCTCCGTCGGCGCCTCGGTGCTCTTCCCGGGCCCGCACATGCTGCGCACCGGCCTGTGGGAGTCGCACCGCAACCGGCCCGAGCGCTACGCCAAGACCCGGCCGCGCCGCACCCCCTACCGCAGCCTGGCGCAGTGGGAGGCGGCGATGAAGGAGGCCGGCCGCGAGGTCGCCTTCACGCCCCTGGAGGACGTCGCGGAGCAGGTCGTGGACGGCGTCCGCGCCGGCCGCTTCTGGCTGCTGCCGCCCGCCGCACACACCGACGCGCAGATCAGGGCACGGTCCGCCTCGATGCTGGACCGCTCCGCCCCGGCGTATCTGGAGCACTTCATCCTCGACCCGGACGACTGAGGGAGGTTCCGCCATGACGGACCCGCAGGGTTCCCCGGACCGGCCGTTCCCCGAGCGGGGCCGGCTCCCCGGGCAGCGCCAGGACGCCGGGCAGGGCCAGCGCCCGGCCCACCCGCGCGCCGGTGCGCGGCAAGGCCCGGACGAGCCGTACCTGATCATCTCCTCCGACTGCCACGCCGGACTCCCCACCGAGGAGTACCGCCCCTATCTGGAGACCCGATTCCACCGCGCCTTCGACGAGTTCCTCGGGCAGCGCGACGCCCGCCGCGCGGAGGCCACCCGCCTGGGCATCCGCAACGACGCCTTCGCCGAGCGCTGGTTCCGTGACCACGAGGAGGGCCTGCGCGGCGGCTGGGATCCCGCGCAGCGGATCAAGGAGCTCGACGGTGACGGGGTGGCGGCGGAGGTCGTCTTCCCGGACGCGGACGCCGTCGACAGCGGGACGGCCGCCCCCTTCGGCGTGGGCCTGGGCCTCTCCGGCGACCAGGACCCGGATCTGGGCATGGCGGGCGCCCGGGCGCACAACCGCTGGCTCGCCGACTTCGTCTCCGCGCACCCCGAACGGCACTGCGGCGTCGCCCTGCTGCCGGTCACGGCCGAGGACGGCACCGTCGTCGAGGAGATCCACCGGGCCCGGGAGTCCGGGCTCGGCGCCCTGATGATCCCCGCCATGTGGGGCGCCCACGCGCCGTACCACGACCGCCGCTACGACCCGGTGTGGGCGGCGGCCGCCGAGTGCGCGATGCCGGTGCTGACCCACTCCGGGTCCTCGCCCCGCCACGAGTACGGGGACCACCTGGGGATCTTCGTCTCCGAGGTGACCTGGTGGCCGGCCCGCCCGCTGTGGTTCCTGCTGTGGTCCGGCGTCTTCGAGCGCCACCCGGGTCTGCGGTTCGGCATCGCCGAATCCGGCTGCTGGTGGCTCCCCAACCTCCTGTGGTTCATGGACCGCCTCTACCTGGGCGCCCACGGCGGCAAGAAGCTCTCCCCGTTCGCCGCCCTCACCCGCCCGCCGCACGAGTACCTCGACCGGCAGGTCTTCGTCTGCGCCACCAACACCAAGCGCCGCGAACTCGCCCAGCGCTACGAGATCGGCGTCGACAACATCCTGTGGGGCAGCGACTTCCCGCACCCCGAGGGCACCTGGCCCGACACCCGCGGCTGGCTGACGAAGACCTTCCACGACATCCCGGTGGCCGAGACCCGGCGGATGCTCGGCCTGTCCGCCGCCGAGGTCTTCGGCTTCGACACCGCCGCCCTGGCCCCGCTGGCCGGCCGCATCGGCCCCACCCCGGCCGGACTCGGCCAGTCCGCCGACCAGCGGGCCGTCGAGGCCTCGTGGGCCCGCTCGCGCGAGACGGGCCGCCACTGGCTGACCGACCACGACTTCCCGGTACTGGGGGCCGACCGATGACCGAGGAGCGCCGGACCGCGGAGCGCCACACCGTCATCTCCGCCGACTGCCACGCCGGCGCCGACCTCCTCGACTACCGGCCATATCTGGCCTCCCGGCACCACGAGGCCTTCGACGCCTGGGCGGCGGCCTACGTCAATCCGTACGAGGACCTGCTGGCCGACACCGCCGACCGCAACTGGAACTCCGCGCGCCGGCTCGCCGAACTCGAGGCCGACGGCATCGTCGCCGAGGTCGTCTTCCCCAACACCATCCCGCCGTTCTTCCCCTCCGCGTCCCTGGTGGCCCCGGCGCCCACCGGCGAGGAGCGGGCGCTGCGCTGGGCGGGCCTGCGTGCCCACAACCGCTGGCTCGCCGACTTCTGCGGCCGGGCGCCCGGTCGGCGGGCCGGCGTCGCCCAGATCCTCCTGCACGACGTCGACGAGGCCGTACGGGAGGTCCGCCGCACCAAGGAGGCCGGTCTCACCGGCGGCATCCTGCTCCCCGGGACCCCGCCCGGCTCCGGCCTGCCCGAACTCCACTCCGAGGTCTACGACCCCCTCTGGGCGGTCTGCGCGGAACTGGAGGTCCCCGTCAACCACCACGGCGGCTCCGCCTCCCCGCCGCTCGGCGACGAACCCGCCGCCCGTGCCGTGTTCATGGTCGAGACGACCTGGTTCTCGCACCGCGCGCTGTGGCACCTGATCTTCGGCGGTGCCTTCCGCCGCCACCCCGGGCTCCGGCTCGTCCTCACCGAACAGGGCTCCGGCTGGATCCCCGGCGTGCTGGACATGCTGGACTACTACCACGGCCGGCTGGCCGCGTCCCGGGCCGCCACCGCCGAGGCCAAGTTCGGCGCCGGGCTGGCCGAGGCCATGGGCAACACCCCGGCGGAGCTGTGGCGCGAGCACTGCTTCGTCGGCGCCAGCTTCATGCGCCCGCACGAGGTCCCGCTGCGCCACCGGATCGGCCTTGACAAGATCATGTGGGGCAGCGACTACCCCCACGACGAGGGCACCCACCCCTACACCCGCGAGGCCCTGCGCCTGGCCTACGCCGGCCTGCCGTACGAGGAGGTCGCCGCCCTGCTCGGCACCAACGCCGCCCGGGTCTACGGCTTCGACCTCGACTTCCTCGCCCCGCTCGCCGCCCGCGTCGGCCCGGCCGTCGCCGAGATCGCCGAGCCGTTGGACACGGTCCCCGAGGACGCCACCAGCCCGGCGTTCGCACCCGGCGGGTCGGTACGGGTGTGGTGACGGCGCCCCGGCCTCACGCCCCCGCCCCGCCCCGATCCCGCAGCACCCGGGCCGGCTGCGCCTCCTCCCGTGCCGCGCCGTCCGCGCCGGCGCTCACCCGGTGGAGGGTGGCGCCCGGTTTCCGGGTGACCACCTCCACCGGGCGGCCGCCGGCGAACAGCGCGGCGGCGCCGTCGTCGACCGCCCAGCCGCCGGGCAGCGCACCGCTGCCGACGGCCGCCAGATAGCCGGGACGGCGCTCCGGCTCGCTGTCGTAGTGCGGGCACAGGCTGCCCGGCAGCAGCCCCAGCCCGTCGGCGAGCGGCGCGGGCGGGCCGAAGGAGTCGGAGAACGCGCTCTCGAACCAGCAGCACGCCCCGGCGCTGATGCCGCACAGCAGCACCCCCGACGCCCAGGCCTCGCGCAGGACGGAGTCGAGGCCGTGCGCTCGCCAGACGGCGAGCATGTTGGCGGTGTTGCCGCCCCCGACGTAGACGATGTCCTGCGCCAGGACGAATGCCCGCAGATCGCCCACCGTGCGGTGGAACAGCTCCAGATGACTCGGCTCGCAGTCCCGCCCGCCGAACGCCGTGTGGAACCTCTCGACGTAGCCGGGCGCATCGCCGCTCGCGGTGGGCAGGAAGCAGATCCGCGGCCGCGCCCGCCCCGAGGCGGCCAGCACGAAGTCGTCGAGCAGGGGGTCGGAGTCGTGGGAGAAGCCGCCGCCGAGCAGGACGAGGGCGGGGGTGGGGGTGGGGGGCATCGGACCTCGATTCGGGACGTCGTGGAGGTGCGGGGGAGAGCGCCGTCACACCGCAGCTGACGATGCGTCTCACATACTTCTCGGTAACAACCCCTAGCGGCACCGCCGTCCACGCCTTTATGGTGCGGGGCATGCCGCACCTGCCCGATGTCCTGTTGTGGTCCATCCCGGCCTTCGTCCTGCTCGCCGTGATCGAGATGGTGAGTTACCGCCTGCATCCCGACGAGGAGGCGGAGGGCTACGAGGCCAAGGACGCCGCCACCAGCATCGGGATGGGTCTGGGCAGCCTGGTCTTCGACGCGCTGTGGAAGATCCCCATCGTGGCGATCTACGCCACGGTCTACGAACTCACCCCGCTGCGGATACCCGTGCTGTGGTGGACGCTGCCGCTGATGCTGCTCGCCCAGGACTTCTTCTACTACTGGTCGCACCGCGGTCACCATGTCATCCGCATCCTGTGGGCCTGCCACGTGGTCCACCACTCCAGCAAGAAGTTCAACCTCAGCACCGCCCTGCGGCAGCCCTGGACGACCTGGACCGTCTGGCCCTTCTACGTCCCGATGATCGCCCTCGGCGTGCACCCGGCCGCGATCGCCTTCACCTCCGGGGCCAACCTCGTCTACCAGTTCTGGGTGCACACCGAACGGGTCGGCAAGCTGCCCCGCCCCATCGAGTTCGTCCTCAACACCCCCTCCCACCACCGGGTCCACCACGCCTCACAGGGCGGCTACCTGGACCGCAACTATGGCGGGATCCTGATCATCTGGGACCGGATGTTCGGCTCGTTCGTCGCCGAGACCGAGCGGCCGGTGTACGGGCTCACCAAGAACGTCGAGAGCTTCAACCCGCTGCGGGTGGCCACCCACGAGTACGCCGCCATCGCCCGCGACCTGCGCGCCGCGGACAGCTGGCGCGAGCGCGCCGGACGGGTCTTCGGCGGACCGGGCTGGCAGCCGGCCGAGCGGACCGCCGCGGGCGCACCGGCCGCGGGCCCCGGCCCGCAGGCGCGCGCCTCCGTCGAGGAGCCCGCCGCGTGACCGCACGCCGGCCACGGGCCGCCGGGCCCCTGCTGTGGCTCTTCGCCGCGCTGGCCCTGGTGCACCTCGGCGCCCTGCTCTGCGGCGTGAGCGCCGTCGCCCAGTTCACCAAGCCCGCACTGATGCCGGTGCTCACCGGCTACGCGCTGGCCCGCGGCGGCCCGCCGCTGCTCGCCGGCGCCCTGCTCTTCGGCTGCGGCGGCGACACCTTCCTCCAGATCGGCGGGGACCTCGCCTTCCTGGTCGGCATGGGGTCCTTCGCCGCCGGGCACGTCTGCTACCTGCTGCTGTTCGTCCGGCACGGGACGGCGCCCGGCGGCGGCCGGCCCGGACGCATGCCCGCGCTCGCCGCCGGGTACGGCGCCGTGCTCGTCGTCACCGTCGTCCTGCTGTGGCCCGACCTCCCGGCCGAGCTGCGGATCCCGGTCGCCGGCTACAGCCTGCTGCTCACCGCGATGGCGTTCGGGGCGCTGCGGGCCGGCTGGCCGGCCGCGCTCGGCGGACTGCTCTTCCTGCTCTCCGACACCCTCATCGCCAGTGGCATCGCTCACTGGCCGCAGCTGCCGCTGCCCCAGTTCTGGATCATGTTCACCTACGCCGCGGCCCAGTGGGCCCTGGCCGAGGGCGTGTTGCGCAAGCTCGCGGACGCGGCCCGCCGGCCCGCACCCCGGCCGGCCCCGGCGCTCCCGGGGGCAGGCGTCCGGTAGCACCGGCGTAGCGTACGCCGGGTACGTCCACCGACCCCGAGCGATACGAGGAACGCCCCGCATGCGCGCCACCACCATCCACGCCGCCCATGACATACGCGTCGACGACGTCCCCGATGCCGCAGTCCGCAAGCCCCACGACGCCGTCGTCCAGGTACTGCGGGCCTGCATCTGCGGCAGCGACCTGTGGGCGTACCGCGGCTCGGCGGCGCGCGAGAAGGGCCAGCGCATCGGGCACGAATTCCTCGGGGTGATCGCCGAGACCGGCGCCGAGGTCACCGGCCTGTCGGTGGGCGACCTGGTCGTGGCCCCCTTCATGTGGTCCGACGGCGAGTGCGAGTACTGCGCCGACGGCCTGACCACCTCGTGCGTGGACGGCGGCTTCTGGGGCGACCCCGGCTCCGACGGCGGCCAGGGCGAGGCCGTCCGGGTGCCGTACGCCGACGCCACCCTCGTCAAGCTGCCCGCCGAGGCCGCGGGCGACGACCGGCTGCTGACCGGCCTGCTGGCGCTCACCGACGTCCTGGGCACCGGCCACCACGCCGCCCTCGGCGCGGGCGTGCGGCCCGGCTCCACGGTCGCGGTGGTCGGTGACGGCGCGGTCGGCCTGTGCGCGGTGCTGGCCGCCCGGCGGCTGGGCGCCGAGCGGATCATCGCCCTCGGCCGCCATCAGGCCCGTACCGACATCGCCCGCACCTTCGGCGCCACCGACGTGGTAGCCGAGCGGGGCGAGGCGGCCGTCGCCGCGGTCCGCGAACTCACCCGCGGCCAGGGCGCCCACGCCGTCATCGAGGCGGTCGGCACCGAGCAGTCGATGAGCACCGCGGTCGGCATCACCCGCCCCGGCGGCGCCATCGGCTGGGTCGGCGTCCCGCACGGCAGCGGCAACGGCCTGGACATGCGCGCCCTCTTCAACAACAACATCGCCGTCCGCGGCGGCGTCGCCCCGGTCCGCAGCTACATTCCCGAGCTGCTCCCCGACATCCTGGACGGCACCCTCGACCCCGCCCCGGTCTTCGACCTCACCGTCGACCTCGCCGGCGTCCCCGACGGCTACCGCGCCATGGACGACCGCACGGCACTGAAGGTACTGGTCAAGCCCTGAACCACCGGCCGGAGCGGCCCGGCGCGCGGCAACCGGAGCGGTCGCCGCTTGTGTCTCCCCCCGTGGGAGACCCGACAGTGGACGGCATGTACGAGGACGGCACGGGCCTGCTCACCATCGGCGCGCTGGCGCGCCTGACCGGCGTTCCGGTCAAGACGATCAGGAACTGGTCCGACCAGGACCTGCTGCCGCCCGCCGCCCGCACCCCCGCGGGCTACCGGCTCTACGGCCCGGAGGCCCCGGCCCGCCTGGAGGTCGTGCGCAGCCTGCGCGACCTGGGCATCGGGCTGGCGGCGATCCGGTCGGTGCTGCACCGCGAGCGCACGGTCGCCGAGACGGCCGCCCGGTGGGCGGACGCGCTCGACGCGCAGATCCGTACGCTCCGGCTGCAGCGCGCCGTGCTGCGTGCGGTGGCCGCGCGGGGCAGCGCAGCAGAGGAGCTGCCGCACATGACCGAACTGGCCCGCCTGTCGGCCCGCGAACGCCGCCGGATCCTCGCGGACTTCGTCGAGGACGCCCTCGACGGGGTGGACGCCCCCGCCTACCGCAGCGGCCTGCTGGCCGCCACCCCCGACCTGCCCGACGACCCCACCCCCGAACAGCTCGGCGCCTGGATCGAACTGGCCGAACTGGTCCGTGACCCGGAACTACGGGCGGCGCTGCGCCGGCTGGCCGAGTACAGCGCGCGCACCGCACCGGCGGCGGGGGAGCGGCCCGTGGGGGAGACGGACCCGGCAGAGCAGGATCGGGCCGCCGTGCGCGTCGCGGAGCTGATGCGGGTACGCGGTGAGGAGGCCGTCGCGGCCGGCATCGCCCCCGACTCCCCGGCCGCGGAGCACGTCCTCGCCGAGCTGATCGCCGCCTGGCTCCCCACCCAGGCCGCCACCCCCGACCCGCCCGCCGAGGACGGCCCGCGGGCCCGCGGGCGGCTGCTGGAGCAGCTGGAGACCGCCGCCGAGCCGGCCGTCGCGCGCTACTGGCAGCTGCTGTGCACCCTCACCGGCCGGCCCGCCCCGCCCCGCTGGGACACCGCCGGCACCTGGACCACGGCCGCGCTGCGCGCCCACCCCCGGCCGTACCGCCTGGACCGCTCCGCGTTCGACGGCACCGACCCGGCCCGGGTGCTGCACGCCTACGCGCAGGTGAGCCGGGCCGTGTCCGCGGTGGTGGCCGCCGTACGGCCCGAGGACCTCGACCTGCCGACACCGTGTGCGGGGTGGACCGTCCGGCAGCTGCTCGACCACATGGTGTGGGAGAACCTGATGGCCGCCTCGATCGCCGAGGACGCCCCGCGCGAGGACCTCACCGCCGACCACCTCGGCGACGATCACCGAGCCGCCTTCGAGGACTCCGCCCGCGCCGCTCTCGCCACGTTCACCGGCAGCGGGATGCTCCACCGCACCTTCGGCCCCTACGAGGCCCCCGGCGCGATGCTCGTCCAGCAGGTCGTGGTCGAACTCCTCGCACACGGCTGGGACATGGCGCGGGCGACGGGCGCGCCGACCACGCTGGCGCCGGAGGTCGCCGAGGAGACCCTGGTGGCCGCGCGCCGGATGTACGGGGCCGCGCCGCGCACCGCGGGCGGCTCGTTCGCCCCGGAGCGGCCGGCCCCGCCCGGCGCGAGCGCGGCGGACCGGCTGGCGGCCTTCCTCGGCCGCGACCCGGCCTGACCGGCGGCCCGGCGCGCCCCGCGGCAACGGCGGGCCGGGTGGCGCCCGCGCCACCCGGCCCCTCCCGCAACGGCCGTGACCGGCCCGGAAGTTACTTCTTCACCGCGTCCAGCGCATCCACGATGCCGTAGCCGAAGTGGCTGTTGACATGCTTGGTGCCGGTGCAGGTCGCGTCACCCGTGGGGCAGCCGGGGTTGTCCGCCTGCTCCTTGAGGAGCCACTGGATCTCCTGCGGGCTGGACTTCGGGTGGGCGCTCTTGAGCAGCGCCGCGACGCCGGCGACATGCGGGGTCGCCATGGACGTGCCGGCCAGGTAGGCCCAGTCGCCGCCCGGCATGGTGGAGAGGATGTTGCCGTTCTTGGCGGGCAGCTCCGGCACCTGCCGGGAGTCACCGCCCGGTGCGGCCACATCGATCTGGCCCAGGCCGTAGTTCGAGTAGTACGACTTGAGCTGGTGCACACCCGTCGCCGCGACCGTCACCGTGCCCGGCAGCTGGGTGGGCACGTCCCAGCAGGTCTTGGGGTTGACGGTGCGCTCGACCGGGGTGGAGTCGTTCGGGCTGGAGGCGTCGGGCAGCTGGGGAGCCGCCAGGTCGAGGCCGGAGTTGCCCGCCGCGGCGATGTTCAGCACGCCCTTGCGCTGGGCGTAGCTCGCCGCACGGCCGACCGCGTCGATGATGGCGGCCTGGTCGGCGTCGTCCTTGCAGTTGAACATCCACGGGTCGACGTAGTAGCTGTTGTTCGTGACCGAGATGCCGTGGTCGGCGGCGAAGACGAAGGCGCACACCACGCTCTCGGCGTAGAAGAGGCTGGTCTCCGGCTCGCTGACCTTCAGGGCGGCGATCTTCACGCCCGGGGCGACCCCCGCCACGCCGACACCGTTGCGGGCCGCGGCGATGGTGCCCGCGACATGGGTGCCGTGGTAGTCCTCGTCCGGGTTCCAGGGACGCCAGGCGCCCTTGGAGGTGTCGGCCACGCCGCCCACGCAGTTGGCGGACTGTTTCGCGGAGAAGTTGGGCTTCAGATCGGGGTGGGTGTCGTCCACCCCGGTGTCGATGATGCCGACGGTGACCTTCCGGCTGCCGGGGTTCACCTTCGCGGCCTGGTCGGCCTTGATGGCGGGCAGGTCCCACTGCAGCGGTTCGAGCGGCTCCTCGCCGTTCGCCTTCGCCGCCTTGCCGGCCGCCGTGAGCTGCGACTTCGACAGGTCGATCTTCTGCGGCTTGCCGATGTCGGTGGTGCCCTGCGCCTTCAGCGGCGCGGTGCGGGTCGCGCCCGCCGACTGCACGCCCGGCACCGCGCGCATCACGGTGGCGAACTGCGGGTTGGCCGAGTGGACGACGGTCACGCCTATCCGCTCATGGGCGATGACCACCTTCCCGCCGGCCTTGGATATCGCCTTCGCGATCCGGCCGGCCATGGTGTGGCCGGGCGTGGCGTTCACGACGTACGACAGCAGCGGGCCGCTGTCCGAGGCGGCGGCGGCCGGGGTGGTGTCCGCGGACGCGGCGGTGGCCGCGGTCGGCAGGAAACCGAGGGACGCCGTCAGGGCCAGTCCGAGCGGAACGGCCAGCGCCCGCATGCGTCTGGAACGGGGATGAGCCATGGGTACTCCACATCATCCGTGAGACCGCCCGTGCACGGATTGCGCACGGGCGGATACATGAGACGTGAAGTTATCGGCGATCACCGGCCGACAGCAATGGAACGGGGAGAAAACCTGTCAGGAGTGGCGAATTGAGGGGGTGTCAGTCCGCACCGCGACGGTTTCGCCACGGCGCCCGCCGGCGGGTCAGGCGTCGCGCCGCAGGGCCGCGATGCTCAGCAGCGGCAGGGTGACCCGCGGGCCGAACCAGCGGGGCGCGGCGGCGCTCGGGCCGGAGTGCGGCTCCGGCGGCGCGACGGGGAGCGGCGCCGGCAGCCGGACACTGCCGTAGGGGCGCCGGCGGGGAGCGGGGGGCTGCGGGGCCTGCTGTGGCGGCGGGTTCACACCGGGCTCAACGAAGCGCCCCGTGCGCGGTGGCGGTCGCTGCGGCCATTGCGCGGATTCTTCTGCGATTCAACCAACGAACCCCTGTCGCATCGTATGACGCACCTCTACCATGCGTGATCTACCTCACTTACCTGAGCTTTACCGCCGTCCCGGCTCCCTGGGTGGAGTGCCGCCGGACCGGCACCGGGAACCCGCCTCTTCGCGTCAGGAGACTCCGTGAGCGCCGCACCGACCCTCGACCCGGGGACACACGAGCCGCCCGACTACCCACTGGTGCAGTCGAGCGCGGAATTCGGTGAACTCCGCCGCGCACACCGCTCGTTCGCCTTTCCGGTCACCGTCGCCTTCCTCGCCTGGTACCTCGGCTACGTGCTGCTGTCGAGCTACGCCGGCGGCTTCATGGCCATCAAGGTCCTCGGCCATCTGAACGTCGCCTTCGTCCTCGGCCTCGCCCAGTTCGCGACGACCTTCCTCATCGCCTGGTGGTACTCCCGGCACGCCGCCGCCCGACTCGACCCCCGGGCCGAGGCCATCAAGTCCCGCCTGGAGGGCGACGTATGAACCTTTCCCCCGACGCGCTCGCCCTCCCGCTCGCGGCCGCCGGCGCGAGCGAGCACCGCGGCCTGATCATCACCCTCTTCGCGGTCTTCGTCGCCGCCACCCTGGGCCTCACGGTCTGGGCCGGCCGGCAGACCAAGGGCGCGGAGGACTTCTACGCCGGCGGCCGGCAGTTCACCGGCTTCCAGAACGGCCTGGCCATTTCCGGCGACTACATGTCCGCCGCGTCCTTCCTCGGCATCGCCGGCGCCATCGCCCTCTTCGGCTACGACGGCTTCCTCTACTCCATCGGCTTCCTGGTCGCCTGGCTCGTCGCCCTGCTGCTGGTCGCCGAACCGCTGCGCAACTCCGGCCGGTTCACCATGGGCGACGTCCTCGCCTACCGCATGCGCCGGCGCCCGGTCCGCACCGCCGCCGGCGTCTCCACCATCGTCGTCTCGATCTTCTACCTGCTCGCCCAGATGGCGGGCGCGGGCGCCCTGGTCACCCTGCTCCTGGGCATCACCAGCGAGGCGGGCAAGATCCTGGTCGTCGTGCTGGTCGGCGTCATGATGATCCTCTACGTCACCATCGGCGGGATGAAGGGTACGACCTGGGTCCAGATGGTCAAGGCGGTGCTGTTGATCGCCGGCACCCTGCTGATCACCTTCCTGGTGGCGCTGAAGTTCCACTTCAACGTCTCCGCGCTGCTCGGCGCCGCCGCCGAGAACAGTGGCAAGGGCTCCGCCTTCCTGGAGCCCGGCCTCAAATACGGGGCCACCGCCACCTCGAAGATCGACTTCATCTCGCTGGGCCTCGCCCTGGTCCTGGGCACCGCGGGCCTGCCGCACATCCTCATCCGCTTCTACACGGTGCCCACCGCCAAGGCCGCCCGGAAGTCCGTGAACTGGGCGATCGCCATCATCGGCGGCTTCTACCTGATGACCATCGCGCTCGGCTTCGGCGCCGCCGCGCTCCTGAAGCCCGGGGCGATCGTCGCGTCCAACAAGGCGGGCAACACCGCCGCCCCGCTCCTCGCCGAGGCGATCGGCGGCGGCCCCGGCTCCACCGGCGGCGCCGTCCTGCTCGCCGTGATCTCCGCGGTGGCCTTCGCCACCATCCTCGCCGTGGTCGCCGGACTCACCCTCGCCTCCTCCTCGTCCTTCGCCCACGACCTGTACGTGAACGTGCTGCGCAAGGGCCGGGCCACCGAGAAGGAGGAGCTCGGCGCGGCCCGCTGGGCGACCGTCGGCATCGGCGGCGCCGCCATCGTCCTGGGGGTCTTCGCCCGCGGGCTGAACGTCGCCGGTCTGGTGGCGCTCGCCTTCGCGGTCGCCGCCTCCGCCAACCTCCCCACCCTCCTCTACAGCCTCTTCTGGAAGCGGTTCACCACCCGCGGCGCGCTCTGGTCCATCTACGGCGGCCTCGCCTCCTCCGTGCTGCTGGTGCTCTTCTCCCCGGTCGTCTCCGGCAAGGAGACCTCGATGTTCCCCGGCGCCCACTTCGCCTTCTTCCCGCTGGAGAACCCCGGCCTGATCTCCATCCCGCTGGGCTTCCTCCTCGGCTGGCTGGGATCCGTGCTCTCCGCGGAGGAGCCGGACGCCGCGAAGTACGCCGAGCTGGAGGTCCGGTCGCTGACCGGCACCGGGGCGCACTGACCCGGACCGCTGGGCCGTCCTCCAGAGCGTGGGCGGGGTGGTGTCGTAGAGAGCTACGACACCACCCCGCCCACCTCGTGCTTCCGCTCCCTGCTCCGCTGTCACACCCATCGCGTAGGCTCGAAGACGGAGAAGAAGAGACACCACGCAGAACACATAGAGGACACGGACGACGCGACCGCCCGCCACGGGCGGAACTCTCGCGCCGACATCTCTCGGGGAGGGGGCCCTGTGCTCATCGACACCTACGGTCGTGTGGCCACCGACCTGCGCGTTTCACTCACCGACCGCTGCAATCTGCGGTGCACGTACTGCATGCCGGAAGAGGGTCTGCAGTGGCTCGCCAAGCCCGATCTGCTCACCGACGACGAAATCGTCCGGCTGATCACGCTCGCCGTGCGGGACCTGGGGATCGACGAGGTCCGCTTCACCGGCGGGGAACCCCTGCTGCGCCCCGGCCTGCCGGGCATCATCGAGCGCGTCGCCGCTCTCACTCCGCGCCCGCAGATGTCGCTGACCACCAACGGCATAGGCCTCCAGCGCACGGCCGCCGCGCTGCGCGACGCCGGGCTCGACCGGGTCAATGTCTCGCTGGACACCCTGCGGCCCGACGTCTTCCAGGCCCTGACCCGCCGCAAGCGGCACGAGGACGTACTGCGCGGTCTGGCGGCGGCCCGCGACGCCGGGCTGACCCCCGTCAAGGTCAACACCGTCCTGATGCCGGGCCTCAACGACGACGAGGCCCCCGACCTCCTGGCCTGGGCGATCGCCCACGACTACGAACTCCGCTTCATCGAGCAGATGCCCCTGGACGCCCAGCACGGCTGGAAGCGCGACGGCATGATCACCGCCGGTGACATCCTCACCTCGCTGCGCACCCGCTTCACGCTCACCGCCGAGGGCAATGAGGAGCGCGGCTCCGCCCCCGCCGAGCGCTGGCTGGTGGACGGCGGACCGCACCGCGTCGGCGTGATCGCCTCGGTGACCCGCCCGTTCTGCCGGGCCTGCGACCGCACCCGCCTCACCGCCGACGGCCAGGTGCGCACCTGCCTGTTCGCCACCGAGGAGACGGACCTGCGGTCGGCGCTGCGCTCCGGGGCCCCCGACGACGAGATCGCCCGGCTGTGGACGACCGCGATGTGGGGGAAGAAGGCGGGCTCCGGTCTGGACGACCCGTCGTTCCTGCAGCCCGAGCGCCCGATGTCCGCGATCGGCGGCTGAGCGGTCAGCGGCCGGCGGCCGCCGCCTCCCACTCCGCCAGCGTCACCACGTCCTTCAGGAAGCCGCGCACCCCGAGGAACTGCGACAGGTGTTCCCGGTGCTCCTCGCACGCCAGCCAGGTCTTGCGCCGGTCGGGAGTGTGCAGCTTCGGGTTGTTCCAGGCCAGCACCCACACGGCGGCGGCGCGGCAGCCCTTGGCGGAGCAGATGACGGCGCTGTCGTCCCGGGGGGCGGGGTGCGGGGGATGCGGGGAGTTCACGGCCTCAACCCTACGTCCTGCGTGTGGCCGTTCCTGAGCCACGGACATGACGACGCCGGGCAGCCACGGGGGGAGCCGCCCGGCGTCGGTCCGTCGCTCCGACGGGGGATGCGGAGCGCGTACGCAGTATGTCACGGGGTAGGGGGCCGGGTGCACCGGAACTCCATGATTGATCTGAGCTTTTCTTGAGCTTTGCAGACCGCTCGATGATCAGCCGGGACCGGGCCGCGAGCCGGTTGTGCCCGTCGTCGGCCGCTTCGGAACGGACGGGGCGGGGGCGTCGGAGCCCTCCCGCGGCAGCATCGGCCTGGTCGGCGCCGCGATGAAGGTCTTCGGCAGTGAAGTGGCGTTCTCCCGGCCCGCGTTGGCGATCACCACCGCGATATAGGGCAGCGCCAGACCCAGCACCAGCGTCGCGATCGCCACCGGCCGCTCGACGTTCCACAGCACCACGGTCAGCACCACGGCCAGCGTGCGCACCATCATCGAGATCACATACCGGCGCTGCCGCCCGCGAACGTCGTCGGACAGCCCCTGCCGGGCCCCCGTGATCCGGAAGGCCTGGCCGCTGCTCTGCTTCCGCATCACGTTCCACCACCTGCTCAGTCGTGCCGGATTCTCCCCGATATCCGGTCGGATCCCACGGTACGCCGCGGTCCCGCCGCCGACGAGACCGGGGCGTCCTCCCGTGGCCCCGGCGCCGCCCCGTCCGGCGCCGTCCTGCCCGGCTCCGGGGTGCGGCCCGGGCGACGGCGGGCGACACTGAGGGGCGAGCATCCGCACCGTGCCGCAAGAGGAGGCGTCATGACGTGGTTGTGGGCCATCATCGTGGGCCTGGTGCTGGGCCTGATCGCCAAGGCCATCATCCCGGGCAAGCAACAGATCCCGCTCTGGCTGACCGTGATCTTCGGCATGCTGGGCAGCGTCCTGGGCAACTGGGCCGCCACCGGCCTCGGGGTCGCCGACACCCGGGGCATCGACTGGATCCGGCACCTGCTGCAACTGGCCGGCGCCGTCATCATCGTCGCCCTCGGGGACCGGCTGTGGGTCTCCCTGCGCAGCCACAAGAAACACGCGACCTAGGACCACCGACGGGTGCGTCCGGCCCCGACGGCCGGGCGCACCCGGTGGCACGACAGGGGCGGCCGGCGCGCACCCGCGCGCACCGGCCGCCCACTGCTCCACCGGCTCAGCGGCCGTCGAGCTGCGCCAGCTTCCGTCCGGCCTTCAGGTACGCCACCCCGGCGGTGTCCGCCAGCTTCTCGGCCAGCACCTCACCGAGCGGGCGGACGGCGTCGGCCTCGGCGAGCACCACGGTCTGCTGACCGTCCGCACCTTCCACGACCAGCCGCAGCGCGTTCTGCTTGGCCAGCCGCCGGGCCGCCGAGGCGCTCGGGGTGAACTCCAGCACGCTCGTCAGCACCGCCGCCACCGTCTCGGCGGCGTGCGCGGCGACCTCGACCGACGGCAGCGACTCCACATCGGCGAACGACTTCTTGGAGAACTGCGCGATGAACCCGGCGCGCGCCGCCATCGCCGCCTCCAGGCCGTACAGCGCGGCCACGACCTCGCCCGCGAGGACCTTCTTCAGGTCCATCGGGTGCAGCGCGCGGTCCGCGATCCGGCCCAGGACGAGAGCGATCTCCTCGTCGGTCCACTCCGTCCAGGCCTTGAGGTAGGGCTCCATCAGCCGGTCCGGCACGGACATGATCTTGCCGAAGACATCGTCGGCGGGCGCGCCCAGCCCGACGTAATTGCCCTTGGACTTGGACATCTTGGCGCCGGTGCCGTCCGTGCCCTCGATCAGCGGCATGGTCACCACCAGCTGCGGACGCTGCCCGCGCAGCTCCATCAGCTTGCGGCCCATCTGCAGGTTCAGCAGCTGGTCGGAGCCGCCCAGCTCCACATCGCACTCCAGCGCCACCGAGTCCAGGCCCTGCGCGATGGGGTAGAGCAGCTCCGTCATGGTCAGCCCGGAACCGGCGGCCAGCCGGTTGCGGAAGTCCTCGCGCTGCAGCAGCTGCGAGGCCGGCACCTGGGCGAGCAGCGAGAGCAGCTCCGGGAAGGTGTACGGCGCCAGCCACTCGCTGTTCTGCCGGAAGCTGACCTTCTCGAAGTCGAAGAAGGGGCGCACCTGTTCGCGGTAGGTGGCGAGGTTGTGCGCGATGTCCTCGTCGGTCAGCGGCGGGCGCTCGGCGGTACGGCCCGACGGGTCGCCGATCTTGGCGGTGAAGTCACCGATGATCAGCGTGACGTCGTGGCCCAGCCGCTGGAACCGGCTCAGCACGATCAGCGGGACGGCGTGCCCGAGGTGCACATCGGTCGCCGTCGGGTCGATGCCCAGCTTGATGTGCAGGCCCTCGCCGGCCGCCCGGCGCTCCTCGATCCGCTCGGCCAGCGCCGCCACGCCCGGCAGGACCTCGACCGTACGGGCCGCGATCAGCTCCGCCTGCTCCTTGGCGGGCAGGTCCGTCAGGTCGAGATAGCGCCGCGCGCCCGTCTCCCGGAGCAGCTCCTGGACCGTGGCGTCCGAGGAGAGGTCGGCGGAGAGCAGCGTGCTGGCGCGGGCGACGGATTCGCCGAGGCGTGTCATGGCGTTCCTGATCGATCGGTATTTCCCGTGAGGGAGGACAGGGTGCCCCGTCAGGGACACCGCTGAAGTCTATGGCCAGCGCGGTGGGCCCCACACACGGGTTTGCGCGCGCCGGGCCCGGGACCCGGCGCGCCCGGCCCCTCACACCCCCTGGCTGACCGAACTCATGTGGAAGTCGGCCACCCGCAGGGCCGGCATCGCGGCGCGGGTGAAGTAGTCGCCCCACTCGCGCGGCAGGGTCCGCTCGGTGCGGCCCGCCTCGACCGCCCGGGACAGCAGGTCCACCGGCGACTCGTTGAAGCGGAAGTTGTTGACCTCGCCGGTCACCTCGCCGTTCTCGACCAGGTAGACGCCGTCCCGGGTCAGCCCGGTCAGCAGCAGCGTCGCCGGGTCCACCTCGCGGATGTACCACAGGCAGGTCAGCAGCAGGGTGGGGCCGTCGTGCCCGGAGGCCGCCACCATCTCGTCCAGCGAGCGTGAACCGCCGCCCTCCAGGAGGAGGTTGTCGATGCCGGGCGCCAGCGGGAGGCCGGTCAGCCCGGCGCTGTGCCGGGTGGTCGGCAGCCGGTGCAGGACGCCCTCGCGGATCCAGTCGGTGGGCGCGAGCGGCAGCCCGTTGTCGAAGACCGAGGCGTCGTCCCCGGAGGAGTGCGCCAGTACGAACGGGGCGCACTCCAGGCCGGCCGCCCGGGGGTCGCTGCGCAGCGTCAGCGGCAGCGCGCTGAGCCGCTCGCCCAGCCGGGTGCCCGCGCCGGGCCGGGCCGCGTCCGCGCCGTCGCTCCCGGCCGGCCGGGAGAAGACCGTCCGGCCCTCCGTGGCGTCGCGGGCCCCGGACGACCACATCTGGTAGATCAGCAGGTCGGCGACGGCGGTCGGCGGCAGCAGCGTCTCGTACCGCCCGGCGGGCAGCTCGATCCGCCGCCGCGCCCAGTCGAGCCGCCGGGACAGCTCGGTGTCCATCTCCCGCGGGTCGACGTCGGTGAAGTCACGGGTCGCCCGGCCCGCCCAGGCCGAGCGGGGCTCCGCCGTGCCGCCGGCCGACTTGGCGTTCAGCTCCAGCGTCCCGGTGGGCTGGTCGTGCCGCAGCCGCAGCCCGGCCGAGGTGCCCAGATACGACGTGGCGACGCCGTGGTGGGCGAAGCCGTACAGCTCCCGGCCGCCGGAGCGAGCCTGCCGGAAGGCCTCGCCCAGCGCCGGGGCGAACGCCGCGAACACCTCCGAGGAGGTCTCGGCGGGCGCCTCGGTGAAGTCCGCGGAGGTCTTCTCGCCGACCACCAGCGGCTGCGCGTCCTCGGCCGGCCCGGCCTCCCGGGCGGCCGCCTCGGCGGCCCGGACCAGCGGCTCCAGCTCGTCGGCCGTCACCGCGGAGCGCGTCACCACGCCGGAGGCGGTGCCCTGCCCGCCGTCGACGGTCGCCACGACGGTGAGGGTGCGGCCGCGGGTGACGCCGTTGGTGGTGAGGGCGTTGCCCGCCCAGCGCAGATTGGCGCTGGAGTGCTCGTCGGCGATGACCACACAGCCGTCGGCCCGGGAGAGTTCCAGGGCCCGCTCGACGATCTCGTGCGGCGTACGGGTACGACGGCTCATCGGCCGGCCTCCTGCGTCGTGTGCGGCATGGTCACGCGGTGCACGGCCCGAAACGCCGCCACCGGAGCCGGGGGAGTACCCCGCTGCCCGCCCTCCGTGCGGCTCATGCGGCGCAGACGGCTCGTCATGGTTTCCCCTCACTCCCGGTCCCGGCCGGTGTGCCCGGGCTCCGCGGGCTCCGGCGGTGCTGCGGTGTCGACCCGGGAGCAGAGCTTATCGGCGGCCCACGCGCGGGTGGAGACGCCGGCGCCGCCGGTCCGGCTCAGTGCGTGAAGACGTTCACGTCGCCGGGCTCGGTCGTCAGCGCCGCCCGGTTGAAGCGCAGCAGGGCGAGGAAGAACAGCCCGCCGGCGAGCAGCAGACCGACCACGATCAGGGCGGGGACCAGCGCCTCCTCGGGCGCCACCAGCACGAACAGCGAGGCCACCGACCAGACCAGCGCGCAGATCGTGACCGGCAGCTCGAAGCGCCCGAGGTGGAAGGCGCCCTCCTGGCGGCCCAGCCGCCGGCGCACCACCAGGTAGAGGACGATCGTCGCGCCGTAGATGATCGCCGGAAGGATCGTCGAGGCCGTGATCAGCTTCAGCAGGGCGGCCCCCGGCAGCGCGACCATCAGGACGACGCCCACGGCCAGGATCAGGACCGTCGCGGGGACCGGGGTGTGGGTGCGGGGGCTGACCCGCCGCATCAGCCGGTGGGCGGGGAAGCGCGCGTCGCGCGACATCGCGAAGACGATCCGCGAGCACGCGGTCATCACCACCATCCCGGCGCCGAAGAACGCGAACGCGATCGCGACCAGGAGCACCCGCTCCATCGCCGGGCCGAACTGGTCCCGCATGATCGCCGCGACCGGGGAGCCGCTGGCGGTGATCCGCGGGATGTCCTTGATCGCGACGGTGAGCGCGATCAGGAACAGCAGCCCCAGCAGCCCGGCGGCCACGACCGACCCCACGATCGCGCGCGGCACGCTGCGGAAGGGGTCCTTGGCCTCCTCGGCCAGGTTCGCCGCGGCGTCGAAGCCGACGAGCGTGGCCAGGCCCATGATCATCGCGGCCATCAGCCCGCCGCCCACGTCGAAATAGCCGTGGGCGTTCTCGGTGACACCGCGCGAGACGAGGTTCCCGGCATCGCCGTGGCCCGTGATCGCCACGGCGACGAGCAGCGCGATCCCCACCGCCACGACGAGCACCAGCTCCAGACCCACCGCGCTGGCGTTGATCATGCTGACGAGGCGCGTCGAGGCGATCGCGAGCACGGCCTGGACGAGCAGCACCGCGAGCGTGATCACGCGCGCGGTCCCTTCGTCGGGCCGCAGGCCGGCCAGCGGCATGAGCGCCTGGCTGGCGAGGGCGTTGTCGACCGCCACGACGGCGATCGCCAGGTAACAGAAGGTCAGCCAGCCGAAGCCCCAGCCGACCTTCGGGTTGGCCAGCCGCGAGGCCCATTGGTAGGACGAGCCGCTGAGCGGGATGCGGGCCGCGAGCTGCGCGACCACCAGCGCCACCAGCGTCTGCCCCACCGCCGCGACCGGCCACAGCCAGAGCCCGACCGGCCCGGCGTTCTGCAGCACGTCGTCGTACGTCCCGAAGATGCCGACCGCCACCGAGATGAAGGCGAACGAGATCGCGAAGACCTGGAACGAGCCCAGCGTCCGCTTCAGCTCCTGCTGATACCCCCCGAGTTCGACGGAACTCCGCCCGCCCCCGCCACCCTCCGAAGCCTCGGCCACCTCGGCCACCTCACCTTCCACGGGCCCCGGCGGCCGCTCCACCCCCATCTATGACACGCCGCCCGCCCGCTCTCGCTCGGGCGGGCGGCGTGTCCCCCGGAGATGACACGGTTGCGGGAGCCCCTCCCCCTCACTTGCAGAGAAGGAGGCTGTCGCAGACGCCGATTCCCTGCGGCAGTTTGTCCGAGCTGTTCAACACGTAGAATCCGTCGGCCGCGCCCGTTCCCGCCTCGATGACAATCATCGTCTGGTCTTCCATCTTCTCGGTCTTGCCGGGGACGACCACGTTGTCGTAGAGGGCCTTGAAGAGGTTGAGGTTCGCGAAGCTGTCGATATGGACCGCGCGGTAGTTCCGCTTCTGCGGATTCCCGCTCTGGTCCTCCCCGGTGACCGCGATCACGTGGGCGGGCCAGCTCTTCCAGTCCTTGGCGATCTCACCGGCTTTGGCGGCCTTGTCGAGCTGGGCCTTCACTCCCGGCACCGTCCCGGGGTTCCCTTGACGGGCCTTGGAAATGTGGAGATGCAATTGCTCGTGGGAGCGGTGGTGGGCCGCATTGACCCCCAGCCCGATCGTTCCCCACGCCTGCTGACCGAACCAGTCGTAGCCGCGCTGCCAGGCGATCTGCCAGTAATTGTTGTTGGCGTAGGCGCCGGACACCAGATCCGGGCACTCGATTCCCTTGATGCGGTCGGTGGCGACCAGGAGATATCCCTTCACCCCCAAGGACACCAGCCAGAACGCCTTGATCTGCCGCTCCCGGCAGTCCCGCGCCATGTCCCACAGAAACTCGCCACTGTCCTTCGGATCCCCGCACAGATTCACCGGCGGCGCGGTGAGGGTGGCGGTTTCCCTTTCCCTGTACACATCGGTCATGACAACGCCTCCACGGTGAGGGGGCCAGGTAGGAGGACGCCCGGGAGGAACGGCCTCGGCCACCGGTTCCTGTCAGGTCCCGAGGTCCACGTCCGGTGACTTCGGGGGGAGTTCGGTGGGCCGGGCGCGGCCTCTCCCACCACCGTGCCATTCCCCCAGGGGCGCCGCATCCGCGAACGGACGATCACGATCTCGGAGCCGAGACTCGCGAGTGAGCCGGGCGGGAGGGGTGGGCCGGGCGGGTGAATGCGCGTCTGAAGGGTTGGATGACTTTCGTTCCGGGGGCCTAATGGGGGACGAACCGGTGGGCTGCCCATCCCTCCTGGATGGGCAGCCCACCATGCGGTCATTCGGTTTGTTGTTGCTGTGTGTTGCGGTCCTCCGGGAGCAAGGCGTTGTGGTGTCGGCGTCATCTGACGCCGACCGTGCCACGAGCCGCGTGGGGAGCCCCCTCAGAGCGATCGAGAGGCTCCCTCACCATGACCACACACCCGCAGGCCTGGATGTCGCCACATATCTCCGGTCTTCTCGCCCAAGGGCAACGAGTTCCGGGACCGGCAGCGTTGAGTTCCGCCCCCACCGCAGCGGCACAGCTGGACATGGGCCTACTCGCCACCGTCACTCTGCCTGCTGGTACCAAGCCATTGGCCGTGGCGGTGGCGCCCAACGGCAACGTCTATGTGGTCAATCAGGGCTCGAACGATGTCACGGTGATCGACAGCGGGGGCAACGCTGTCATCGCCACGATTCCCGTGGGGGCCAACCCGAACAGCGTGGTGGTGGCCCCCAATGGCAACGTCTACGTCGGAAGCGACACCACGGGCCGCGTCACAGTGATCGACAGCGCTACCAATGCCGTCATCACCACCGTGGAGGTCTTGGACGACCCTACGTATGTGGCCGCAGTTTCACCCAACGGCAACGTCTACACCACGGGCCGAGGAAAGGCGTCGATCAACAGTGCCACCAACCAAGTAAACCGCTTCTTTTCCGGGCACAATTTCCCGCAGCGTGCGGCGGTGGCGCCCAACGGCAATGTCTACGTCACCGTCTCGCAAACGGCCGACGAAGTAGACGTGATCAACAGCGCCACCAACACGCAAATCACCACCATCGTGCTCCCCTCCAGCCTGGATCCCTTTGCTGTGGCGGCTGCACCCAACGGCAACGTCTACGTCGGCAACCGTGACACGAACGACGTGACGGTGATCGACAGCACCAGCAACACCATCATCACCACTCTGTCGGTAGGAGTCCGCCCGGAAGCCGTGGCGGTATCGGCCAATGGCCGCGTGTACGTCGCCAATAGCGGCTCGAATGATGTGACGGTGATCGACAGCGTCACGAACACCCTCATCACCACCCTCCCGGCGGGAACCCGCCCGGAAGCTGTGGCGGTATCGGCCAATGGCCGCGTGTATGTCGCCAATAGCGGCTCGAATGATGTGACGGTGATCGACAGCGTCACGAACACCCTCATCAGCACGGTACCCGTGGGCTCCAGCCCCACAGCGGTGGCGGTGGCACCCAACGGCAATGCGTACGTCACCAACACCAACTCAAACAACGTCTCCGTGATCCTCGCCCTGCGCCCCTCGTCGACGTCGGTGTCGGTGGTGTCGAGTCCGGTGGTGTGTGGTCAGCCGGTGACCTTGACCGCGCAGGTGGCCGCGTCGCCGGCGGTGCCGGGTGCTCCGACTCCGACGGGGACGGTGTCGTTCGTCGTCTCCAGTGACGGGCCGCCGGTGACCGCGACGCTCAACGCCTCCGGGCAGGCGACGGTTGTGGTGCCGGCGTCGTTCAGTGCCGGTGTGCATCAGGCGGTGGCGGTCTACAACGGTGACAGCAACTACCTGGGCTCCAGTTCCGGGCTTGCGCCGGTGACGGTGACCGCTGCCGCGACCTCGACGACGGTGACCGCGACCCCCAACCCCTCCGACCCCGGTCAGACGGTCACGGTGTGTGCGCAGGTCACCGCCACCACCCCCGGAGCGGGTGTCCCGACGGGCAGTGTCGTCTTCACCGGCGCCGGATCGCTGAGTCACACCGTCGCGCTCGATGCGACGGGCAGGGCCTGCTTCGAGTCGGTCACGCTGGTGTCGGGCACGATCAGCGCGGCCTACGGCGGTCAGGGGTGCTTCGATGCGTCGTCGGGTTCGGTGGCGGTGACGGTGCAGCCCGGCTCCACCTGCGACATCACCGTAACCCCGCCCTCGGGGACGGTGACCGTGGGCCGGCCCACGACGCTGTCCGCCACGGTGACGTGCAACGGGGCGCCGGTGCCCAACGCGGTGGTGACCTTCAACAGCAACCACACCCTCATCGGCTTCGCGATCACCAACGCCTCGGGAGTGGCCACCGGTTCGGCCACCTTCACCACCCCGGGGACGAACACCGTCACCGCCACGGTCATCGCGGCCGGCGCCCCCTGCCCCTGCACCAACATCACGTCCGGGCCGGTCACCGTCACCGTCCAGCAGGCCTCCACGTGCAGCATCGTGCTGGCGCCTCCGTCAGGGACGGTCACCGTCGGCCAGCCCACCACCGTCTCCGCCACCGTCACCTGCAACGGGGCACCCGTCCCCAACGCGACGGTGACCTTCACCAGCAACGGCGCCCCCCTCGGCTCCGCCACCACCAACGCCTCCGGAGTGGCCACCGGCACCGTCACCTTCACCAGCCCCGGCGCCAACACCCTCACCGCCACGGTCACCGCGACCGGCAGCACCTGCGCCTGCACGAACGTGGTTTCCGCTCCGGCCACCGTCACCGTCCAGCCGTCGGGCTCCGGCACCCTGACGGCGTTGCCGGCCTGCTACCGGCTCAACTTCCCCCCGCTGCCCTGGTCCTACGCCACCGCCACCCTCACCGCCACCGGCGCAACCCCCGGCTCAGCGATCACCTTTCACTCCGGCGGAGCAGGCGGACGCGTGCTGTGCACCGCCGTCGCCGACATGTACGGCAACGCCACCTGCAAGGGCGTCATCACCCCCGTCGAGAGCGGCCTCGGCTACACCGCAACCACCCCCGTCCCCGGCGGCTTCCTCACCGCAAGCAACATCCTCATGCTCTGCCTCTGACACCCCGACGAATCCCCTACTGGCCTCTCCTGCCGGTAGGGGATTCGTACGGTCAAGGCGGCTCGGCCGGTCCGCTGCTTGTGGGTGGCAGGGGCGAAGGCCGAGGGTCGTCCGCAAGACGTGACTAGTCGTGCGGCAGGTCCGTGAGCTGCCACGAATGGTGCGAGGGGTGCTCCACGTACAGCATGCAGGCCGACTGCTTCACGGGGTCAACGGTGGGATCGACCATCTCGCACGGTCTGACGCAGACGTACGTGAAGTGCTCGCCCTCCCAGCGGACCCAGACCTGGTAATCGGCGTCCATCTCCTCCAGGAAGTCGGCGTGCGCCTCGCCGTGCCCCTTGGCCAACTCGCAGACCACCTGTGCGTAGGGGTGCTCAGGGTCGGGGAACCCCGCGAGCGGAGCATCGTCGTTCCGGCGCGTGTACAGCAGCCCGATCCACGGCGCGCGGGCGGACAGGTTGCAGTGGTCCACGATTACCTCTCGGTCAGCGGAACAAGGCCCCGTCCGGCAGCCCTGTGAGTGGGGAGACGCCGGTCGGGCCGTATGCGTCCGGTCGTCAGAGGGGGACGGGCGCTTCGTTGTTCATCGGAGCCGGTGGCACCAGGTGCCGGACGCCGAACGGGACGGGCGTCGCGGTAGCGGTGGTCATGCGCATTCCTCCTTGCGTTGTCAGGTCATTCGGTGCTTTTGCAGAACCGGTTGGTCGCCGACCGTCACTCGGGCGACCGATCGGGGTGGAGCCCGCCTCTGCCGCAGAGCGCATCAATGTGGCAGGGGCGGAGTCTTTGGCGTCGGAGGGGGCGGGAGCCTAGAGGCGGAAGGTGGCTCCGAGGACGAATCCACATGAGCTGCTGACCATGATGATGAGCAACGGCCCCGTAAAGGCGGCGGCCAACCGGTATGCCCGCATGACCAGGCAGTGAGTGGCTTTCGATGGGCCGCCGGTCCGTTTGGCTTCCGACGATTCGGGTCGATGCTTCTGGCATTCGAAGCAGGTCATAGCGAGCGCCCCAGGGGTCCGTACCGTTGGCGTCGTTCGTAGTCCTGGTGCATCCGCGCGCGAAGGCGGGTCAACGCCTCACTGTCGTTGTCGCCGGCTCGCTCGTGCTCCGGCTGTACGCCGTCATCCGGGCTCTTCGCGAACGGACACCCCGGGTGCCCGCAGTCGCTCGGGGGCTCACCGCGTTCGGGAGTCGGGGTCACTCGTCCTCCCCTCGCCCGCCGCTCACCGAGCGGTGCGGGGCTGTGGGGGAGTGCGCTTCCGTGCCCACGCTCGCTCCTCTCTGTAGTCATTCAACTACCAAGGGGGCTCAGCGTGGCCTAGAGTTGGGCTGTCTTCAACGTTCCAGAAGCGGAGGGCACATTGGTAAACCTGAAGGAGCTGAACCCGGACGCATCACCGCAAGCGGCCTACGGTGCGCGCGTGCGCAGCTCGCGAGAGGCGCGCGGCTGGACGCAGGATGAGTTGGCTGAGCAGGTGGGATACTCGGGGCGGCATATCTCAGCGGTCGAAACGGGCCGCAAACCGCCAACTCGCCGTTTCTCGCGCAGCTTAGACACTGCCTTCGAGCTCACCGGGACGGCAGACTCGTTCGAGCGCGCGTGGGGTGAGATCCGGAACGGCAGCTTGCTTGAGGGTTTCCCGGAGTACGTTAAGTACGAGGGTCGGGCCGTGGAGATCCGGCTGTACAACATTGGGATCGTCCCCGGTCTGTTGCAGACACCGGAGTACGCCCGGGTGTTGGCTGAGAGTGCTGTGCGGCGGGGCGCCATCACTTCCGAGCAGGCGCAGAAGCGTGTCTCGTTCCTGGCTGAGCGACAGGCAGCGCTTGTGCAGTCGCGGCCACCCATGGTGTTTGTGACCATGGATGAAAGCTGTATCCGTCGACCTGTAGGCGGGGCCTCGGTCATGGACGCCCAGTTGGCTCACTTGGTCGACTTCGCCAAGTTGCCTAACACCCTCCTCCAGGTGGCTCCGTACGAGATAGGAGAGCGGCGCACGTTTGACCTGCCCGTGAACCTGTTGACGCTGCCAGACCGGGCCGTGGTCTGCTACGCCGAGTCCCAAGCGCAAGGAAATCTGGACCGAGAGACTGCATCCGTGGTGCCCATGCTGACGGCTTACCATCAGCTACAGGCCGAAGCTATGTCCCAGACGGCGTCCGTGGCCATGATCGAGCAGGTACGAAAGGGCATCCCGTGACGAGCGAATCCCCCCGCTGGTTCAAGTCTTCCTACAGCAACAACGGCGGCGATTGCATCGAGGTTGCCGCCAATCTCGTCGCCTCGCGTGGCGTGGTCCCTGTCCGTGACTCCAAGGACACGTGCGGGCCGGTCCTGAGCTTCCCTTCCAGCTCGTTTTCTTCGTTCGTGGCGGGTGTCAAGGCAGGGGAGTTCGGCGCCGTCTGACCCTGTCCCAAGCGCTTCAGTGTCCGTGATCGAGCAGTTGCGAAAGGGCATCCCGTGACGACCGAATCCGCCGATTCCCCCCGCTGGTTCAAGTCCTCCTACAGCAGCAACGGCGGCAACTGCATCGAGGTCGCCGCCAATCTCGTCGCCTCGCGTGGCGTGGTCCCCGTCCGTGACTCCAAGGACACGTGCGGGCCGGTTCTGAGCTTCCGGTCCGACTCGTTCTCTTCCTTCGTGGCGGGCGTCAAGGCGGGGGAGTTCGGCGCAGTCTGACCCAGTCCCGAGCGTTTCAGTGGCCGTGATCGAGCAGTTGCGAAAGGGCACCCCGTGACGAGCGACTCCCCCCGCTGGTTCAAGTCTTCCTACAGCAGCAACGGCGGCGATTGCATCGAGGTCGCCGCCAACCTCGTGGCCTCGCGTGACGTCGTCCCCGTCCGTGACTCCAAGGACACGTGCGGGCCGGTTCTGAGCTTCCGGTCCGGCTCGTTTTCTTCGTTCGTGGCCGGTGTCAAGGCCGGAGACTTCGGCACCGTCTGACCAGCCGCTGCCGCTGCCGCTGCCGCTGCCGCTGCCGCAGCCGCGCCTGCCCTGCCCCGGCTGCCCGTTGACCCCGCGCGGGCGTCCGGGGCATTCGCACGCGCTGCCTCGATTCAGTTAGCTCCCGCTCAGGAACGTCCCGACTCCGCCGCCGTGTTCAGGATGTTCACGTCCCGGAACAGTGCCGACGGGCAGCCGTGGGAGACCGCGGCGACCTGGCCGGGCTGGGCCTTTCCGCAGTTGAAGGCGCCGCCGAGGACGTACGTCTGTGGGCCGCCGACGCCGGTCATGGAGCCCCAGAAGTCGGTGGTGGTCGCCTGGTAGGCCACGTCGCGCAGCTGGCCGGCCAGGCGCCCGTTCCGGATCGCGTACGCGCGTTGCTGGGTGAACTGGAAGTTGTACCGCTGCATGTCGATGGACCAGGAGCGGTCGCCGACGACGTAGATGCCTCGCTCCACGCCCGAGATCAGTTCGTCGGTGGACGGTCCGTCGGGGGCCGGCTGGAGGGAGACGTTCGCCATCCGCTGGACCGGCACATGGTCCGGGGAGTCCGCGTAGGCGCATCCGTTGGAGCGCGAGAAGCCGGTCAACCTGGCGATTCTGCGGTCGAGTTGGTAGCCGACCAGGGTGCCGTCCTTGATCAGGTCCCAGGACTGGGCGGCCACCCCCTCGTCGTCGTAGCCGATCGTGGCGAGGCCGTGCTCGGCGGTCCGGTCGCCGGTCACGTTCATCAGCGCGGAGCCGTACGCCAGCGTGCCGAGCCGGTCGAAGGTGGCGAACGAGGTGCCCGCGTACGCCGCCTCGTAGCCCAGCGCGCGGTCCAGTTCGGTGGCGTGGCCGACCGACTCGTGGATCGTCAGCCAGAGGTTGGAGGGATCCACCACCAGGTCGTAGGTGCCGGCCTCGACGCCGGGTGCGCGCATCTTCTCGGCGAGGTGCTCGGGGAGGCGGGCGAGTTCGGTGTCCCAGTCGTGGTGGCCGCCGGTCAGGTACTCCCAGCCGCGTCCGGCCGGCGGGGCGAGCGTGCGCATCGAGTCGAAGTCGCCGCTCACCGGGTCCACGGCGACGGCCGTCAGCTCGGGGTGCAGCCGCACCCGCTGCTGGGTGGTGCCGGTGCCCGCGGTGTCGGCGTAGAACTTGTTCTCCTGGACGGTCAGCAGCGAGGCGTCCGCGTGGGCCACGCCCTTGTCGGCCAGCAGCCGCGCGCTCCAGTCGGCCAGCAGCGCGGTCTTCTCGGCGTCCGGCACGTCGAACGGGTTGATCTCGTACGAGGAGACCCAGGTGCGGTCCGGATGCGCGGGTTCCGCCGCCAGCTCGACCCGTTCGTCGGAGCCCGCCGCGCGGCTCACCTTCGCCGACAGCTTCGCCATCGCCACGGCCTGCGCGGCCACCCGCGCCGCCGCGTCCATCGTCAGATCCACCCCGGACGCGAAGCCCCAGGCGCCGCCGTGCACCACCCGCACCGCGTACCCGAGGTCTGTGGTGTCGGAGGTTCCGGAGGTCCGCGCGTCCCGCAGCCGCCAGGCGGCGCTGCGGATCCGCTCCAGACGGAAGTCCGCGTGGTCGGCGCCCAGTGCGCGGGCCCGGGCCAGCGCGGCGTCGGCCAGCGCGCGCAGCGGCAGCGCCAGGAACGAGTCGTCGAGGGCATGGCGTGCAGGCAAGGAGTCCTCCCGTGGTCGGCGCCTGCATCATGCCCTGCGGCGGGCCCGCGGCCCAGTGCGCGGCGGAGCGGGGCGCGGGTGCGTCGGCCGGACGGGGCGGCTCCGGGGTCGGTACGACACGGCCGGGCGGGGTCCGCGAACGCGGTGCCCGGGGCGTGGTTCTGTGGGATCCCGACAGTCACCGGCGCACGCGCCTGTCCGTGCTCGATTCCACGGAAGTGCCTCGTGACCGATAGTTTCGTATCGAACGCAGGACGGACAGAAAACGGAAAGGGTGATCTCTTGAGCCGCTCGGTTCTGGTCACCGGAGGTAATCGCGGCATCGGCCTCGCCATTGCCCGTGCCTTCGCCGAGGCAGGCGACAAGGTCGCCATCACCTACCGCTCGGGCGAGCCGCCCGCGGGGTTTTTGGCCGTGAAGTGCGACATCACGGACAGCGAGCAGGTCGAGCAGGCGTACAAGGAGATCGAGGAGAAGCAGGGTCCGGTCGAGGTGCTGGTGGCCAACGCCGGCGTCACCCGTGACCAGCTGCTGATGCGGATGTCCGAGGAGGACTTCACCTCGGTGGTGGAGACCAACCTCACCGGCACGTTCCGGGTGGTCAAGCGCGCCAACCGCGCGATGCTGCGGGCCCGCAAGGGCCGGGTCGTGCTGATCTCGTCCGTGGTGGGCCTGATGGGCGCCCCGGGCCAGGCGAACTACGCCGCCTCCAAGGCCGGGCTGGTGGGCTTCGCCCGCTCGCTCGCCCGGGAGCTGGGCAGCCGCAACATCACCGTCAACGTCGTCGCCCCCGGCTTCGTCGACACCGACATGACCCGTGTGCTCACCGATGAGCAGCGGGAGGGCATCGTCAAGCAGGTACCGCTCGCGCGGTACGCGCAGCCCGAGGAGATCGCCGCCTCGGTCCGCTTCCTGGCCTCCGACGAGGCCGCGTACATCACCGGAGCCGTCATTCCCGTCGACGGCGGATTGGGCATGGGTCACTGATCAGCATGAGTGGAATCCTCGCAGGCAAGCGGATCCTGGTCACGGGAGTCCTGACCGAGTCGTCGATCGCGTTCCAGGCGGCCAAGGTCGCCCAGAACGAGGGCGCCGAGGTCATCCTCACCGGCTTCGGCCGGCTCTCGCTCGTCGAGCGGATCGCCAAGCGGCTGCCCAAGCCCGCGCCGGTCATCGAGCTGGACGTCACCAACCAGGAGCACCTGGACGGGCTGGCCGACAAGATCCGCGAGCACCAGGGCGAGGGCGCCCGTCTCGACGGCATCGTGCACTCCATCGCCTTCGGCCCGCAGGGCGCCTTCAACTTCCTGGAGGCGGAGTGGTCGGACGTGGGCACCGCGGTCCAGGTCTCGGCGTACTCGTACAAGTCGCTGACGATGGCCTGCCTGCCGCTCATGGAGCACGGCGGCGCGGTCGTCGGCCTCACCTTCGACGCGCAGATCGCCTGGCCGAAGTACGACTGGATGGGTGTGGCCAAGGCGGCGCTGGAGAGCACCAACCGCTACCTCGCGCGTGACCTCGGCGCCAAGAACATCCGCTGCAACCTGGTCTCGGCGGGCCCGATCAAGTCGATGGCCGCCAAGTCCATCCCCGGCTTCGAGGAGCTGGCGGACGTGTGGAACCACCGCGCCCCGATCGGCTGGGACCTGGCCGACCCGGAGCCGGCCGGCCGCGGCGTCGTCGGCATGCTGTCCGACTTCTTCCCGCGGACGACCGGCGAGATCGTGCACGTCGACGGCGGTGTGCACATGATGGGCGCCTGACGCCCGCCCGTACGTCCTCCGTACGTCCTCGTACCGCCCGTCCCGGTTCGCCGGGGCGGGCGGTACGAGGTTTCCGGGCGGGGCGGTACGTGGTTCCGGGCCGGGCGGCGCGGACGGTCCGGCCGGGGTGCCACGGTGATCGGGCCGCCGCCCCGGCCGGTGGTCAGTCCGTTTCCGGGCCGGCGAGCCGGCAGCCGAAGGGGTGCGCACCGGCCTCCGCGGCGGCCCGGTCGCCGTCGCCCGCACGGATCGCCGCCACCAGCCGGGAGTGGTCCATGTGCCCCTCGGGCCGCAGCTCCTCACCCACGTCCGCCCGCAGGAAGTCGCGCAGGACGCCCCCGAGGTCGGCGTAGATCTCGGCCAGCACCTCGTTGTGCGCGGCCGCCACGATCGCCATGTGCAAGGTCGCGTCCGCCTCCACGAAGGCCTCCGCCGCGCCGGACTCCCAGGCCCGCTCGCGCCGCTCCAGCAGGGTGTCGAGCTGCCGCAGGTCATGATCGGTGCGACGGCGGGCGGCGAGCCGGGCGGCGGACGCCTCCAGGGCGCTGCGCAGCTCGGCGATGTGACGGGGCTCGGCGGCCGCGAAGCGCCGGTTCATCACCCCGGCCAGCTCGCTGGTCGCCACCACGTACGTGCCCGAGCCCTGCCGGATGTCCAGCAGCCCGTTGTGGGCCAGCGCCCGGACGGCCTCGCGGACGGTGTTCCGGGCCACCCCGAGCTGCTCGACCAGCTCCGGCTCGGTCGGGATGCGGGATCCCACCGGCCACTCGCCGGAGGTGATCTGGGCCCGCAGCTGCGAGATCACCTGGTCGGCCAGCGCGGACCGGTGGGGCGAGGACAGGGGCATGGCGGCGCTCCGGGGTGGCAGGGGAGTCGGACGGTCGCCGTGCGGCGCGGGGGAACCGGCTGGTCCCCGGCGCCGCGGCGGGCCAGCAGAGGGTATCGATTTCCACTGGACAGGAATTCATCCCATGATTCTATGATGGGTGTATGGCACACGACGACACCGCGACCCTCGGCACCGGCGCCGAGCCGACCACCAACCCCTCCGCCCGCCCGGCCGACCGCCCGGGCCACGGTGAGTCCGGCGCCGTCCGGGGCAGACCTCCCGGCTCGGCGTCCGGTGAACCGCCGGGCACGGCGGCGGGCGTACCGGCCGCCCGCTGGCTGCTGCGGATCCTGACGGCCGGCCTCGTCCTCGCCGCGCTCACCCTCCGCCCGCCCATCACCAGCCTCGGCGCGCTCATGGAGGAGGTCCGTGACGGCCTCGGCATGAGCGGCACCGTCGCCGGGCTGCTGACCTCCGTGCCCGCCCTGTGCTTCGCGGCCTTCGGGATCGCCGCGCCCCGGCTGGCCAGGCGCTGGGGGGCCGGCACGGTCGTCTGCGCCGGGCTGGCCGCGATCACCCTGGGCGTCGCGGTGCGCCCCTTCGCCGGCGGCACCGGCGGCTTCGTCGCCGCCAGCGCGGTCGCCCTGGCCGGCATCGCGGTCAGCAATGTGCTGATACCCGTCGTGATCAAGGCCTGGTTCCCCGACCGGGTCGGCTCGATGACCGGGCTCTACTCCATGGCGCTGGCCCTGGGCACCTCGCTCGCCGCGGCGCTGACCGTGCCCATGACCGGGGCGCTGGGCGGCAGTTGGCGGTTCGGGCTGGCGGGGTGGGCGGTGCTGTCCGCCGTCGCCGTACTGCCCTGGCTCGTGGTGGCACGGCAGCGCGGAGCCGCCGCCGGACCGTCCGCGGGCGCCGCGGTGCGCACCGAGGAGGCCCCCCTGCGGATCGCCTCCTCACCGACCGCTTGGTGGCTGGCCCTCTTCTTCGGCCTGCAGGCCACCGCCGCGTACATCACGATGGGCTGGATGCCGCAGATCTTCCGCGACGCGGGGGTCTCGGCGGGCACCGCCGGGGTGCTGCTCGCGGTCACCATGGCGGTGGGCGTCCCGCTCTCCTTCGTCCTGCCGCGGCTGGCGTCCCGGATGCCGCACCAGGGTCCGGTCGTGGTGCTGCTGGGCCTGTGCGGCCTGGCCGGGTACGCGGGGCTGTGGCTGGCCCCGGCCGCCGGTGCCTGGGCCTGGGCGCTGCTGATGGGCGTCTCCAACTGCGCCTTCCCGCTGGCCCTGACGATGATCGGGATGCGCGCGACCAGCGCCGCCGGCGTCGGCAAGCTGTCGGCCTTCGTGCAGTGCGTGGGCTATCTGCTCTCCCTCCCCGGACCGCTGCTGGTCGGCGCGCTCTACCAGCACAGCGGCGGCTGGGGGCTGCCGATCGCCCTGATGGCGGGGCTGATGGTGCCGCAGATCGTGGTGGGGGTGCTGGCCGGCCGGGACCGCCGCATCGAGGACGAGGCCTGAGTGCGACACTGGGCCCATGCCAGTGCTCGAACCGAATCCGCAGAACAGCCACAAGAAGCTGCTCCTCGTGCTGGGTGCCATGCTCGGGGTGACCGTTCTCGTCGCGATCATCGCGAGCTTCGCCGCCCCGTAGGGCTCGCCGGGACGCGAGGGTGGGGGCCGCCCCACCCTCCCCTAGGGGGCCGGCGTCAGGGACGAGTGGGTGGTTTCCCGGGTGGGAACGGCGGACGCGGAACCGTAGCGTCGAAGCACACCGCATCCCGCGGTGGGCGCACCGTGACCCGCGGCCGCGCCGCCCGTCGCGCCGCCACGGAGGCGATCACCATGCCCGCCGCCTTCCGCCGGTCTCCCGCCGCGATACCCCCGCGTCCGCGGCCGCGGCTGCCGTGGTGGGCGCCGGCCCTGCCGGTGGTCTCCTTCGCGGTCCTGCTGGCGCTCGTCGCCGGCGCCCCCCGGGCCGGCGCCGCCGAGGTGCCGCAGAGCCTGGGCCCGCTGCTGGAGATCTTGGCCAGGATTGTCCGCAGTGGTGCCGGATGACCGTCCGCGGACCGTGCCAAGAGGCGGAATCAGCAGTTCAACACCCCGCGCCCCGCGCCGCCTTTCGTGCGAAGCTGGGACGCATGAGCGCCGATACACCACGCCGGATTGTCCTCCTCCGACATGCCAAGGCCGAATGGTCGGAGTCCAGCGACCACGAGCGGCCGCTCGCCGAGCGCGGCCGCAAGGATGCCCCGGTCGCCGGCCGCTGGCTGGCCGGAGCCGGGATCACCCCCGATCTGACCCTGTGCTCGACGTCCGCCCGCACCCGTGAGACATGGAAGCTCGCCGTCCACGAGCTGCCACAGCGGCCCAAGACCGTCTATGAGGAGCGGATCTACGAGGCCTCCCTCGGGGAGCTCCTCGCGCTGCTCAACGAGACCTCCGATGACGTCTCCGACCTGATGCTGGTCGGCCACAACCCGGGTGTGCACGCCCTCGCCGAGGCGCTCTCGGGCGAGGCCGAGGGCAATCTGCTGCCGCGAATGAACCGCAGCGGATTCCCGACCGCCTCGCTGGCCGTGCTCAGCTTCCACGGTTCCTGGAAGTCGGTGGAGCACGGCACGGCCCGGCTGGTCGCGTACTGGACCCCGCAGGACTGATCCCGAAGCGCCCTCCCGCGCCGCGCGCGCGGCGCGGGCCGGACGACGCGACGAGGCCCCGGCAGCTGTCCCGCTGCCGGGGCCCTCGTGTGTGCGCATTGGCGGGGAGTCCGTCCGGCTACCTGTGCCCCGCCGAGCCGCCTCGCGTCCCGGCCCGTGCGAGCCCGTCCCGCCCCCGCTCAGCCGACGTGCGTCTCCGCCGCCTCGACCTCTTCGCGGGTGATGCCCAGCAGATACAGCACGGTGTCCAGGAACGGCACGTTCACCGCGGTGTGCGCCGCCTCCCGCACCACCGGCTTGGCGTTGAAGGCGACCCCGAGCCCGGCGGTGTTGAGCATGTCGAGATCGTTGGCGCCGTCACCGATCGCCACGGTCTGATCCAGCGGCACCCCGGCCTGCTGCGCGAAGCTGCGCAGCAGCCTGGCCTTGCCGGCCCGGTCGACGATCTCACCGGTGACCCGGCCGGTCAGCTTGCCGTCGACGATCTCCAGGGTGTTGGCGGAGGCGAAGTCCAGCCCCAGCTCCTCCTGGAGGGCGTCGGTGACCTGCGTGAAACCGCCCGAGACGACCCCGACTTGGTAGCCCAGCCGCTTGAGGGTCCGCACCAGGGTGCGGGCGCCGGGGGTGAGCCGCACCTCCTTGCGCACCGCCTCGACCACGGACGCGTCCAGCCCGCCGAGCAGCTCGACCCGGGCGTGCAGGGACTGCTCGAAGTCCAGCTCCCCGCGCATCGCGGCGGCGGTGACCTCGGCGACCTCGGCCTCGCAGCCGGCGTGCGCCGCGAACAGCTCGATGACCTCGTCCTGGATCAGCGTCGAGTCGACATCCATCACGACCAGCCGCTGGGCCCGGCGCTGCAGTCCGGCCGCGACCACCGCGATGTCCACCCCGAGCTGTGCGGCCTCGGGCGCCAGCACGCTGCGCAGGGTCGCGGTCTGCGCACCGGAGACCGCGAACTCGACGGCCGTCACCGGATACTTGGCCAGCCGGAAGATGCGGTCGATGTTGCCGCCGGTGGCCGTTATGGCCGCGGCGATCGCGGCCGTGGTCTCCGCGGTGAGCGGATGCCCCAGCACGGTGACGTGCGAACGCCCGGTGCCGCGCGGACGGTTGTCGCCCCGGCCGGAGATGATCTCCGCCTGGAGGCTCATCGACTCGGCCCAGCTGTGCACGGTGGCCCGCAGGTCTCCCTCGGCGGAGCCGGTGGAGCCCTCGGCGGGGGAGGGGGCGGTGACCAGCGCGCACAACGTGATGCGTCCCCGGGTCACGACCTGCTCGATGTCCACGACATCGACGGAGTAGGCGGCGAGGGTGTCGAAGAGACCTGCGGTGATGCCGGGACGGTCCTTCCCGAAGATCTTTACGAGCAGGGTCGGTACGTCATCGCCCGGTACGGCGGTGGCAGGCGTGATCTGCGATGCGCTCATGGTGCCCTTACGGTAACCGCCGGGCGGCCGCTTCCGTACGCCTGTCCGGGGTTCGGAACGGCGCGGCGCCGGGCCGCCCGGCCCGCGCCCGGCACCCCTGGCAGCGGGCGCCCCGTTGATCGTTATGCACTCGTGTCCGGTCTCCCGGCCCACGGGACCGGCCCGGCGGGCCAACGCCCCTGCCGGGCCGCCGCGTTCGGCCGGGCGGTACCCCACGGTCGCGACGGACCGCCTGGCCGGGAGGTGTCCGTCCCCTCCATCATGCCGCCTGCGCCCCGCACCCGCACGGCATCCCGGCGCGGGCGGCCCGCGCCCGGACGGGAGCCGGCCCGCCCGGAACATCCGGAATCGGGCGGTCTCCGCCTTTCCGGGGCTCTTCCGGTGCTCCGGGAGTGTTCGGCGGGCGCGCCGGCGAGGCCCGTGCGGCCCCGCCGCGTCCCGGTTTCCGGTCGGTGGGCTCAGCCTGAAATAGTTCCTACGATGTTCGCCATCCCTGGATTCCCATACAGGGCGTCACTCGGGGGACTATGTAATGGGGCGTGGAGTGCCTGAACTCGTACTCGAATTGAACGGAAGGACCTGGACGCTCGACCCGTCCCGGTCCTACAACGTGGGACGTGATCCGCAGGGCGACATGGTGCTCGACGACGCCAGGGTCTCCTGGCGGCACGCCACCGTCCGGTGGGCCGGCCAGAGCTGGATCATCGAAGACCAGGGCAGCACCAACGGCACCTATGTCCAGGGCCGGCGGATCCACCAGATGGAGGTCGGTGCCGGCTCGACCGTGCATCTGGGCAACGCCACCGACGGCCCCCGGGTGACCCTGTCCGCCGCATCTGCCGCCGACGGCTTCGGCGCGCAGCCGGCCCCGGCGGCGCAGCAGCAGGCCGCGCAGGGCCGGCAGGCGCCGCCCGGGCAGCAGCAGCCGCCCGCGCAGCAGGGCTGGCAGGCCCCGCCGCAGGGCGACCGGCCGCCCTACCTCCCGCCCCAGCAGGCCCAGCAGGCCCAGCAGGCCCCGCAGCCGCAGCAGGGCGTGCCCCCGCAGCAGGCCCGCGGGCCGCAGGCGGGCGGCGCCCCGGCCGGCGGCGACCGCAGCCCGACCACCTTCCACCGCCTCGACACGGGCCGGGTGATGCGCATCGGCCGTGCGCTGGAGAACGAGCTGGTCGTCTCCGACCTCCAGGTCTCCCGCCACCACGCCGAGTTCCGCGCCACCCCCGACGGCCGCTTCGAGATCCGCGACCTGGGCAGCCACAACGGCACCTATGTCAACGGCCAGCCGGTCGCCAAGTCCGGCACCAAGGTGATCGGCCCGAACGACATCATCGGCGTCGGCCACTCCACCTTCCGGCTGGTCGGCGACCGCCTGGAGGAGTTCGTCGACACCGGCGAGGTCTCCTTCTCGGCCCGCCACCTCACGGTCACCGTCGACGGTGGCAAGCAGATCCTCAAGGACGTCTCCTTCGGCGTCCCGGAGAAGTCGCTGATCGCGGTCATCGGCCCCTCCGGCTCCGGCAAGTCGACGCTCCTCAAGGCGCTGACCGGCTACCGCCCCGCCAACCAGGGCGATGTCCTCTACGACAACCGGAACCTCTACAAGCAGTTCGCCGAACTGCGCCAGCGCATCGGCCTGGTCCCGCAGGACGACATCCTGCACAAGGAACTGACCGTCCAGAAGGCCCTCAAGTACGCGGCCAAGCTCCGCTTCCCCGGCGACACCGCGGAGGCCGAGCGCGAGGCCCGGATCGACGAGGTGCTGCACGAGCTCAAGCTCCACGTCCACAAGGACAAGAAGGTCACCTCGCTCTCCGGCGGCCAGCGCAAGCGGGTCTCGGTGGCCCTGGAGCTGCTGACCAAGCCGTCGCTGATCTTCCTGGACGAGCCGACCTCGGGCCTCGACCCGGGCATGGACCGCGATGTCATGCAGCTGCTGCGCGGCCTTGCCGACGACGGCCGCACGGTCCTGGTCGTCACCCACTCGGTGGCCGAACTCGGCCTGTGCGACAAGCTGCTGGTGATGGCCCCGGGCGGCGGTGTGGCCTACTTCGGCCCGCCCGAGGAAGCGCTCAATTTCTTCCAGTACGACACCTGGGCGGATGTGTTCTCCGCGTTCGAGAACTACCGCGACTACGACTGGATGGGACGCTGGCGCGGCTCCCCGCATTTCCAGATGTACGCGGCGGACTTCGACGCCGTCGCCCCGCAGTCGGTCAATGTCCAGGCGCCGCCGGCCCGGATACAGAAATCCCAGAGCTGGGGCTCCCAGCTCTGGACGCTGATGCGCCGCTATGTCTCGGTACTCGCCTCCGACCGGGGCTTTTTGGGGCTGATGCTGATTCTGCCCGCGGTGCTCGGTGTGGTCTCGATGCTGATTCCCAGCGACTTCGGCCTCGGATACGGCCCGTTGGAAAAGCACCGCACCAATCGCGATGCGAGCACGATCATGCTGATCCTCGCGGTCGGCATGTGCTTCTCCGGCGCCGCCAATTCGGTCCGTGAGCTGATCAAGGAGCGGGTCATCTACGAGCGCGAACGGGCCACCGGCCTGTCGCGGTCGGCGTATCTGATGTCCAAGGTGATCGTGCTCGGGGTGGTCACGGCCTTCCAGGGCGTGATCATCGCGGCGATCGGCTTCTCCACCCGGAACATGCCCAGCGAGGGCCTCATCGTGGCGAAGGCCCCGGCGGTCGAGATGGCGCTGGCGATCATCGCGCTCGGCTTCACCTCGATGATGTTCGGCCTGATCATCTCCGCGCTGGTCAAGACCGCCGAGAAGACCATGCCGCTGCTGGTCATGTTCGCCATCGTCCAGGTCGTCTTCACCGGCGTGCTCTTCCAGCTCTTCGACACCGTGGGCGTCGCCCAGTTCGCCTGGCTGATGCCGTCGCGCTGGGCCGTCGCCGCGATGGGCGCGACCGCCGACATGAACACCCTGCTGCCGTGGGAGCCGGGCAACCCGGATCCGCTGTGGAAGCACCAGACCGGCGTCTACGTGATGGACATGATCATCCTGATCACCCTGGGCGTCGGGCTCGCCTTCGTCGTCGCGCGCCTGCTGCGCCGCCACGAGCCGGAGGTCATGCGCAAGTAGGCGCACCCCCGCACCGCCACGCCCGAGGGGCGGCACCCGACAGCGGGTGCCGCCCCTCGGCGGTGTGCGCGCGGCTGCGCGGTGGGTGCGTCCCCGCGGCTCAGTAGGCCGAGTTGACGTTGTCCATCGAGCCGTACTTGTCGGCCGCGTAGTTGCAGGCGGCGGTGATGTTGGCGACCGGGTCGTAGATGTTCCACGAGGTGCCGGAGACGTGGTATGTCTTGAAGGTCGGGTCGATGACCTGCAGCAGACCCTTCGACGGGATGCCGTTCTGGGCGTTGATGTCCCAGAGGTTGATCGCGTTCGGGTTGCCGGACGACTCCCGCATCAGGTTGCGGTAGATGCCGTTGTACGAGCCCGGGATGCCCTTCTTGGCCATGACGTCCAGCGACTCGCGGATCCAGCCGTCCAGGTTGTTCGGGTAGGTCTTGGCGACCGGCTTGACGGCGGGCTTGGCGGCCGGCTTCGGGGCGGCGGCGGGTATCGCGGTGCGCACGGCGGACCGGCTCGCGGCGGCCTTCACGGCGCGCGCCTTGTCGGCCCTGGCCTTCGCGGCGGCCTTCACCTTGTCGGCCTTGGCGGCGGCCGCCTTCTGCTCGGCGACCTTCTTCGCGGCGGCCTCGGCCTTCCCCTTGGCGGCGGAGGTGTCGGCCTGCCGGGCGATCGTGGCCTGCTGGGTGCGGGCGGCGGTGTCGACGGCGCTGAAGGCGGCCGGCTTCACGTTCTCGACGGCGGCGGCCTGGGTCTTGCCGTGGTCGGCGCCGGTACCCGGCACGACGGAAACGGCCAGCGCGGCGGCACCGGCGGCGGCAATACCGGCTACGGAGAGCTTGTGGGTCCGGGTCAGGCGAAGGAGACCAGAATTGGCGTGCTTGGGCATGGCGGGGACGACCTCTTCCGATGGGGGGACATCGCACGGGCCTGTGAGCGGCGGCAAACGCCGAGTTCTGGTCACGGCGCCGAGCGACGGGAGCCATTCTTAGCGGCCGGAAATTCCCACGGCAAAGGTGTGACGTACGATCCGAGTTAGTGGAACCAGGTGCGGGAATATTGCGTCCCGAATAAGAGATTCCCAGCTCACGAACTATTCACGGGTCCACTAACCCGGCTCGTAAGTGACCTGCGTCCTATGTTCGGCGTCACAATGCTGCAGGGTTTATCTCGCCGGAAGTAATTGCCACCGCACAGTCGGTGTACCGAAATCCCCAACCATGCCCAGGTCGAGGGGCGTTCGGTGCAAATCGGGCACTTCGCATTCCGTGGCAGCGGAACGGGCCCGGAATCCCGGGGGTGACCGGCCGCTCATCCGGGCCGCCGCGCCCCCCAGACGTGCCGGTGCCGGGACGGGTCTCCCGCCCCGGCACCGGCAGGCCCGGTCTCCGGCCCGCCCCGGTTCTCGGCCCCCCGGTTCTCAGTCCGGCAGCACGAGGTGCAGATCGCCGAACTCGTGCCACAGGTAGCGCCGCTCCAGCGCCGCCGCGTACGCGCGCCGCAGCCCGTCCGCGTCCGCCACCGCCTCCAGCATCAGCAGGTGCGAGGCGGTGGGCTCGTGCAGCCCGGTGAGCAGGCCGTCCACCGCCCGGACCCCGCGCTGTGGCGTCACCACCAGGTCCGTCCAGCCGGCCGTCGCCCGCACCCGCCCGTCCGGGCCGGCCGCCGACTCCAGCGCCCGTACGGCCGTGGTCCCCACCGCCACGATCCGCCCGCCGCGCGCCGCACGGTGCCGCCCGGCGGCCGTCCGCCGCGCCCGTACCGCGTTCACCAGCCATGCGGTGGTCGGCGGCACCACGAACCGCTCCGGATACGGGGGCTCGAACGCCTCCGCGGACGCCACCCCCGTGTGCAGCGAGACCGGCGCGAACTGCACCCCCTTGCTCACCAGCCGCGCCACGGTCCGCGCGGTGAAGGGCCGGGCCGCGCTCGGCATCTCCGCGCTGCCGCCGGGCCCGTCCAGCGCGAACACCGTCCGGTACGCGTCCAGCGGCTGGTCGCACCGGGTGTAGCCGTAGCGGATCGGGCGCCCGTGGCGCCGCATCAGCTCCGCCGCGCCCGTACCCGTCACCCGCGCCCACCACAGCCGGGCACTCCCGGCGTCCAGCGGGGCCCTCAGCGTCAGCCGGGCCCCGTCCGGCAGCCGCACCTCCAGGCCGGCCGGGCCGCCCGCCCGTGGCCGGGTGCTGCCCCGCCCGTCCGGGGTCCGCAGCTCCACCGCCCAGCACCCGGCCACCGCGCGGCCCGCCGGGTGCCACCGGTCCGCCCGGGTCGAGAAGTGCACCACCACCGGCTCGCCGTGCCCCCGGCCGTCCCCGATCCGGCCGTCCACCGCCGCCGGCAGCGTCCGTGAGGTGTTCACCACCAGGACGTCGCCCGCCGTCAGCAGCTCGGGCAGTTCGCCGAAGCCGTGATGGCCGGGCTCGGCCTTCCCCCGGCTGACCAGCAGCCGTACGGCGTCCCGGTCCAGCCCGGGGCCCCGCTGCTCGGCGGGTATCCGGGCCGACAGCTCCTGCGGGACGTGCGGTGCCACGGTCACCGGGGATCCGCCCCCTCGGGTACGGCCGCGGCCGCCGTGTACCGCCCGCTGGGGGCGCCGCGGTCCAGCAGGCGCAGCAGCGCCGGGACGACCGTCTCCGGCAGCGGCCGCCCGGAGGCGTCGTCGTCCGGGACGGCGGCCGCGTACAGGTCGGTCCGCATGTCGCCCGGGTCCACCCACCACACCCGCAGTGCCGGCTCCTCGATCGCGAGGACCGCCGACTGCTGGTCCAGCGCCGCCTTCGCCGCACCGTAGCCGCCCCAGGTGGGGTAGGCCTCGACGGCGGCGTCCGAGCTGATGGTGAGCACCGCACCACCCGCCGCTACATAAGTGGGCGAATCGGACAATCTGGCGTTTTGGGAATTCTCGGAATTAGGGTACGGATCGTACGTATCCTCATTCCCTGCATCCCCTATATAAGGAGACTCACCTATATAAGGGGCGACTTCTTCATACGAGGGCAGATAGGAGGAACTACGCAAGAGCGACAATGCTTCCTGGACGAGCCCCAGCGGCGCCACCACATTGACCTCCAGCGCCCTCCGCAGCCCCTCCAGCGACTGGTCCGCCAGCCGCACCAGCGGCTCGGCCCCCAGCGCGCTGGCGTTGTTCACCAGCAGATCGAGCCCGCCCAGCTCCCGGGCCGCCGCCACCAGCGCCCTCCGGTGCGCGCCGTCCGTCACGTCCCCGGGCAGCGCCGCCACCCGTGCCCCCGCCCCGCGCAGCTCCCGCGCCGCCTCCGCCAGCGGCCCGGCCGACCTGGCGTCCACGACCAGGTCCCAGCCCCGCCGGGCCAGCGCCCCGGCGAGCGCCCGGCCCAGACCCTTCGATGCCCCCGTGATGATCGCCACCGGCATGATCACGTCCCCTTGTCCGGCCGGTTCCGCACCGGCCCTCGCCCTCACGGTAGGAACGCGGCAGCCCCCGGTACGTCGGCCGCCGGACCGGCCGTGGCCAGGGCGTTCGGCCTAGGCCCGGCGGCGTAGGGGGCGGCCGCCGCCGGACCGATACGGGCAGCTCGCCCCGCCGGTACCGTGATCCCATGACCAACGGACCGGGAGCGGGGATCCCCGCGGTGAGCACCGCGATCCTGGCGATGAGCCGGCATCTGGAGGTGCGCGACGTCCTCAAGACGATCGTGGCCTCGGCCCGCGAGCTGCTGGACGCCGAATACGCCGCCCTCGGGGTGCCCGACGATCACGGTGGCTTCGCCCAGTTCGTGGTGGACGGCGTGAGCGCCGAGCAGTGGAAGGCCATCGGCCCGCTGCCCCGCCAGCACGGCATCCTCGCCGCGATGCTGCACAACGCCACCCCCGAGCGGCTCGCCGACGTCCGCGAGGACCCCCGCTTCGGCGGCTGGCCGGCCGCCCACCCCGACATGTCCGACTTCCTCGGCCTGCCGGTCGCCGACGGCGACGAGATCCTCGGCGCCCTCTTCCTGGCCAACAAGCGCTGCCCCGAGTCCGGCCCCGCCCGCGAGGGCGGCTGCCGCTTCACCGAGGACGACGAGCGGCTGCTCGGCATACTCGCCCAGCACGCCGCCATCGCCCTGACCAACGCCCGTCTCTACGAGCGCAGCCGCGAGCTGACCATCGCCGGTGAGCGCGCCCGGCTCGCCCACGAGCTGCACGACGCGGTCGCCCAGAAGCTCTTCTCGCTCCGTCTCACCGCCCAGGCGGCCACCGCCCTCGTCGACCGCGACCCGGCCCGCGCCAAGGACGAGCTGCACCAGGTCGCCGCGCTGGCCGCGGAGGCCGCCGACGAACTGCGCGCCGCCGTCGTCGAGCTGCGGCCCGCGGCCCTGGACGAGGACGGCCTGATCGCCACCCTGCGCTCCCAGGTCCAGGTCCTCGACCGCGCCCACTCCGCGCACGTCACCTTCACGGCCCACAGCGTCCGGGCCCTGCCCGCCGCCCAGGAGGAGGCCGTGCTCCGGGTCGCCCAGGAGGCGCTGCACAACGCGCTGCGGCACTCCGGAGCCGGGCGCGTCGAGGTGACCCTCACCCGCAGCGGACCGGGCGCGCTGCTGCGGATCGCCGACGACGGCTGCGGCTTCGACCCGGCCCTCGTCCGCCGGGCCGGCCGGCATCTCGGCCTGGTCTCGATGCACGACCGCGCCGGCGGTGTCGGCGGCAGGCTCACGGTGGAGTCGGAGCCCGGCAAGGGCACCGCTGTCGAGATGGAGGTGCCCGGTGGCTGACAGGGAACGGGACGGTGCGGGGACGCGTCCCCCGGGGAGCGGCGGCGGTCGGGCACGGGCCGCGGGCCCGGTGATCCGGGTGCTGCTCGTGGACGATCACCAGGTCGTCCGCCGCGGGCTGCGGACCTTCCTGGAGGTCCAGGACGACATCGAGGTCGTGGGGGAGGCCTCCGACGGTGCCGAGGGCATCGCCGCCGCCGGGGAACTGCACCCGGACGTCGTCCTGATGGACGTCAAGATGCCCGGCATGGACGGCATCGAGGCGCTCCGCAAGCTGCGCGAACTGGCCAACCCCGCCCGGGTGCTGGTGGTGACCAGCTTCACCGAACAGCGCACCGTCGTCCCGGCGCTGCGCGCGGGCGCGGCCGGCTACGTCTACAAGGACATCGACCCGGACGCGCTGGCCGGTGCCATCCGCTCGGTCCACGCGGGCCACGTCCTGCTCCAGCCCGAGGTCGCCGGCGCGCTGCTCACCCAGGAGGTGGGCAACAACGGCAGCCAGGGGCGCGGGACCTCACTGACCGACCGGGAGCGCGAGGTGCTCGCCCTGATCGCGGACGGCCGCTCCAACCGCGAGATCGCCCGCGCCCTGGTGCTGTCCGAGAAGACCGTGAAGACGCATGTCTCCAACATCCTCATGAAGCTCGACCTCGCCGACCGCACCCAGGCCGCCCTGTGGGCCGTACGGCACGGCATCGGGGCCTGAACTCCGTACGGGGGCACCGCCTCGACCTGTGCCCCCGTACAGGGACGACAAGCGGAATGTCGTCTTCAGATCCGAGATTCATACTGTCGTGTAGCTGTAGCCCGTTCGGCGCATCCCTTCCCGCGCCCGGCCGTTGTCCAGTGCAGTCGTGGCGGCTGGCCACGGCAACGGCAAGGAGGAGACAGAAGTGAAGAACATCAAGCGGGCAGCGGCCATCACCATGGCGGCGAGCGGTCTCGCCCTCGCGGGCGCCGGCGTGGCCTCGGCGTCCGGACCGCAGGCCGTCGGCGGCGCGGTGCACTCCCCGGGCATCGTCTCCGGCAACACCGCCCAGGTTCCGGTGCACGTGCCCGTGAACGCCTGCGGTGTGACCGCCACCGTCATCGGTGCGCTCAACCCCACCTTCGGCAACCCCTGCGTGAACAACTGAGCGCAGGCACGTCCGCAGCATCCGCCTGACCCGCCCGGCGCCTTCGGGCGCGCGGGTCACGCCGGACCGGCCCCGTCCCTCCGTGGGCGCGCGGCCGGTCCCCTCCCTCAGACACCGCCCTTCCGGCACTGTGCCACCACGTGAGGAACACGAACCATGATCACCGCCAAGAAGGCCGCCCTCGTTCTCGCCACCACCGGACTCGCCCTCGGTGCGGCAGCCGGTTCCGCCTTCGCCACCAGCGGCCCGCAGGCCGCCGGTGCGGCGACGCAGTCCCCCGGCATCGGCTCGGGCAACCTCGTCCAGGTCCCCGTGCACGTCCCGGTGAACGTCGGCGGCGACACGGTCAACGTCATCGGTGCGCTCAACCCCGCCTTCGGGAACGTCACCACGAACAACTGAGGTTGTCCGACCCGGGCCGAACGGCTTCGCCTGCCCAGAGGCGTTCGGCCCCGGTCGGCAAGGGCCCCGCCGGACCACACAATGGTCCGGCGGGGCCCGTCCCGTTATTCAGCCCCGGTGACGCTCGCGCTCCTCGACCGCGGAGTTGTACGCCGCCACCTGCGCCCGCCGGGCCGTACGCTCCACCGGCCGCAGCGCCTCGGCGCGGGCCGCGATCTGGGAGGAACTGACCGCCCCGCCGTGCTCCCCGCCGGCCTGCTGGGCGATGGCGATGAGCGCACCGACGCGCTGCGCCAGCTCCAGCACCCGCACCGCCCGCGGCGGATAGCCGGGCGCCAGCATCTGCCGGCCGGCCTCCGCCCGCGCCCGGTACGCCTCCAGCGCCGCCTGCGCCACCGGGCCGGCCCCGGCCACGTCCAGTGCCGAGAGCAGCTCGGTCGCCTCCCGCAGCGCCTCCGCCAGCTCCCGCTCGGCCTCGCCCAGCGACGGCACGTCGGCCGGCGGCGCCTCGCGCACCGGAAGACAGCGCCAGACCACCTCCACATGCACATCCGGCCCGGCGCCGCCCGCCGGCCCGGCCTCGTACGTCTCCGGGATCAGCCCGAGCCCGGCGCCCGAGGCGAGCACCGCCTCCTCGGCCTCCAGCGCCCGCGCGTTGAATTCCGGCGGGCCGCACAGCCCCAGGGGATGGCCGGACACCGGCAGTGCCACCCGCAGGCCGACCGCACCCAGGGCCCGCAGCCGCCCCAGCGCGAGGGTCAGCCCGACCGGCTGGTCCTCCCCGGGCAGGTCCTCCACGCGGTGCACCGCATCGTCGTCCGCGATACGGTCCGCGGCTTCATCAGGTGAGACAAGTCCGGCCAAGAGGGCATTTCCCCATGCCGCCAGCCGTCCCGAACGAGGTTCATCGAGCATGCCCCCCAGCCTAGGGAACAGCACCGACAACGAGTGGCGTAGGTTTGCAGGGGGGCTGCGCCTACCGGTGCACACGACGACCGAGAAGTAATGGGAGAGATCGCGCTCATGAGCGATGTGCTGGAGCTGGTGGACGTATCCGTGGTCCGCGACGGACGGGCTCTGGTGGACCAGGTCTCCTGGTCGGTGAAGGAGGGGGAGCGCTGGGTGATCCTCGGCCCCAACGGCGCCGGCAAGACCACCCTGCTGAACCTCGCCTCCAGCTACCTCTTCCCGAGCTCCGGCAGCGCGTCGATCCTCGGCGAGCAGCTCGGCAGGGTCGACGTCTTCGACCTGCGCCCGCGCATCGGCGTCGCCGGCATCGCGCTCGCCGACAAGCTGCCGCGCAGCCAGACCGTGCTGCAGACCGTGCTCACCGCCGCGTACGGCATGACCGCGAGCTGGCAGGAGAACTACGACGAGATCGACGAGCAGCGCGCCCGCGCCTTCCTCGACCGTCTCGGCATGACCGCCTACCTCGACCGGAAGTTCGGCACCCTCTCCGAGGGCGAGCGCAAGCGCACCCTGATCGCCCGCGCGATGATGACCGACCCCGAGCTGCTGCTGCTGGACGAGCCGGCCGCCGGCCTCGACCTGGGCGGCCGCGAGGACCTGGTGCGCCGTCTGGGCCGCCTCGCCCGTGACCCGTACGCCCCCTCGATGATCATGGTGACCCACCACGTCGAGGAGATCGCCCCGGGCTTCACCCACGTCCTGATGATCCGTCAGGGCAAGGTGTTGGCCGCCGGCCCGCTCGACCTGGAACTGACCTCCAGCAACCTCTCCCACTGCTTCGGCCTCCCGCTCATCGTCGAGCGCAACGGCAACGACCGCTGGACGGCGCAGGGCCTGCCCCTGACCTGAGCCGGCCCCCCGGCCCGGCCGCCCCCCGACGTGCCGTCAACGCACGCCGCCCGGCGGCCCATCTCGGCGCGCGTCACCGGTCGCTGACCGATCGTCCCCTGTCCCGCGCCGCCGCACGGATCTACCATGAAGCCGTGGATCCATGGGTGTGGTGGCTGATCGCCGCCGTAGGACTGGGCATTCCGCTGGTCGTGACCGCGATGCCCGAATTCGGGATGCTCGCGGTCGGTGCCGTCGCCGGTGCCGTCACCGCGGGCATCGGTGGCGGCCTCGTGCCGCAATTCCTCGTGTTCGTGGCGGTATCGGTCGCCCTGATCGCCGTCGTGCGCCCCCTCGCCAACCGCCACCGCGGCCAGAGTCCCGCCCTCGCCTCCGGAATCGACGCGCTGAAGGGCCGGAGTGCCACGGTCCTGGAGCGCGTCGACGGCGGGACGGGCGGCCGCATCAAACTCGCCGGCGAGGTCTGGTCGGCCCGCGCGCTCGACGGCAACCAGGTCTACGAGCCCGGCCAGCAGGTCGACGTCGTCGAGATCGAAGGCGCCACCGCCGTCGTCATCTGACCCCAACGCGCTGCGCGACGCGCCACGTCTCTGAAAGACTGATCAACGGCAAGCCGGTCGCCGGCCGGCACGGACCAGCAACGAAGGGCACGGGAGCCGCTGTGGAACCGATCATCATCGTCCTGATCATCCTGGTGGTGCTCGTGTTCATCGCACTCATCAAAACGATTCAGGTCATCCCACAGGCCAGCGCCGCCATCGTGGAGCGCTTCGGTCGCTACACCCGCACGCTGAACGCCGGACTGAACATCGTCGTCCCGTTCATCGACTCGATCCGCAACCGCATCGACCTCCGCGAGCAGGTCGTGCCGTTCCCGCCGCAGCCGGTGATCACCCAGGACAACCTCGTCGTCAACATCGACACGGTGATCTACTACCAGGTCACCGACGCCCGCGCCGCGACCTACGAGGTCGCCAGCTACATCCAGGCCATCGAGCAGCTCACCGTCACCACGCTGCGGAACATCATCGGCGGCATGGACCTGGAGCGGACCCTGACCTCCCGTGAGGAGATCAACGCGGCGCTGCGCGGCGTCCTGGACGAGGCCACCGGCAAGTGGGGCATCCGCGTCAACCGCGTCGAGCTGAAGGCCATCGAGCCGCCGACCTCCATCCAGGACTCGATGGAGAAGCAGATGCGCGCCGACCGTGACAAGCGTGCCGCCATCCTCCAGGCCGAAGGTGTCCGGCAGTCCCAGATCCTCACCGCCGAAGGTGAGAAGCAGTCCTCGATCCTGCGCGCCGAGGGTGAGGCCAAGGCCGCGGCCCTGCGCGCCGAGGGCGAGGCCCAGGCGATCCGGGTGGTCTTCGAGTCCATCCACGCGGGCGACCCCGACCAGAAGCTGCTCTCCTACCAGTACCTCCAGATGCTCCCGAAGATCGCCGAAGGCGACGCCAACAAGCTCTGGATCGTGCCCAGCGAGATCGGCGACGCCCTCAAGGGCCTCGGCGGCGCCCTCGGCAACTTCACCCCGCCGACCGGCGGCGGCTCCATCCCCAAGCCCAGCTCGCCGCACCACGAGTCGCCCCCGATCGACTGACCCCGCGCCCCCTGGTGCATGATCGGCCGGGAAACCGGACCGCTCGTGCACAGGGGGACCCCGCGTGACCATCTGGGAAGCAGTAGCCGTTTTCGCCGCGGGACTCGGCGCCGGCACGATCAACACCATCGTCGGCTCGGGCACCTTGATCACCTTCCCGGTGCTGCTCGCCTTCGGCCTGCCCCCGGTCACGGCCAATGTCTCCAACACCCTCGGCCTGGTGCCCGGCTCACTCAGCGGCGCCTTCGGCTACCGCCGGGAACTCGTCGGCCAGCGCGGCCGCGTGCTGCGCTTCGGCCTCACCGCACTGATCGGCGGGCTGGGCGGCGCCATCCTGCTGCTCGCCCTGCCCTCGAAGGCCTTCGACACGATCGTCCCGGTGCTGATCGCCGTCGCGCTGGTGCTCGTCATCGCCCAACCCCGGCTCGCCGCCGCACTCCGCGCCCGCCGCGAGCGCAACGGCACCACCGCCGCCCGCGACGGCGGCTGGGCCCTGCTGCTCGGGCTGCTGCTCGCCAGCGCCTACGGCGGCTACTTCGGCGCCGCTCAGGGCGTGCTCTACCTCTCCCTGATGGGCCTGCTGCTCAGCGAGGACCTGCAGCGCGTCAACGCCCTCAAGAACGTCCTCGCCGCGATCGTCAACGGCGTCGCGGCGGTCTTCTTCCTCTTCGTCGCGCACTTCGACTGGACCGCCGTCGCGTTGATCGCGGTCGGCTCCACCCTCGGCGGCCAGCTCGGCGCCAAGGTGGGCCGCCTGCTGCCGCCCACCGCCCTGCGCGCCGTCATCGTCATCGTCGGGCTGCTGGCCATCGCCCAACTCGTCCTGAAATAAGGCGAGTCGGGCGACGGCTCACCACGGCTACGCGGGCAGCGGCAGCCACTCCGGCAGCCCTTCGCGCACCGACACCCCCAGCGTCGACAGCAGCGCGTCCGCCGGCGTCGGCTCGAACGGCCGCCGCAGCAGCTGCATCCCCGCCTGCTCCGGCGTGCGGTCCGCCTTGCGGTGGTTGTCCTCCGCACACGAGGCGACGGTATTCAGCCAGGTGTCCCCACCACCGTGCGACCGCGGCACGAGATGGTCCACCGTCGTCGCCCGGCGCCCGCAGTACGCGCACCGGTGCTGGTCACGCACCAGCACACCCCGGCGCGACCACGGCGCCCGTCTTCGGAACGGCACCCGTACGTACCTGCTGAGCCTGATCACCTGCGGCACCGGGACGTCCACCGCGGCGGCCCGGATGCGCAGCCCCGGATGCGCGTGCTCGACGACGGCCTTGTCCTGCATGACCAGCACCACCGCGCGCCGCAGCGAGACCGTCGACAGCGGCTCGAAGCTCGCATTCAGCACCAGCGTCTCGCGCATCCCGTCCACCTTCCGGACCGCTCCGCCCCCGTGGCGAAGTTGCTCCACTGTGCAGCGGCAGGTATTCCCCGAACAACGCAATTTCCGTGTGCCACAAGGGAAATGGAGAGCGATCAGCAGATGAAAAGGAGGTGCCGCGGCGACGCGCGCATCACGACATGAGTACGCCCCGGGTCCCACCCCCGTGAACATACGGGACCCGGAGCGAACGGCAGCCGGCGAGGACGCCCGGCTCGATGCGGGCTCAGGGTGGAGACACCTCCCGTGCCCGGGGCACGGGGGAGGCGGACGACACACCTGCGCCCCGCCGCTCCCGCCACTGCGGTACCGACTGCCCGCCGTCCCGGTGAGGGGCGGCGGCACGGACACCACTGTGCGTGGGGGAAGCGCCGGGGCGCAACGGAATTACGGCGCTCAGCCCGCCGCGGGCACCTCGTGCTCCGCGATCAGCTGGGCCCGCCCGATCGTGTGGAACCGCAGATTGAAGCCCACCACGGCGGGCGAGGCATCCGCGTCCGGACCGAGCTTCTCCTGGTCCACCGCGTACACCGTGAACACATAGCGGTGCGGACCGTCCCCGGGCGGCGGGGCCGCGCCCCCGAAGTCGCGCGTCCCGTAGTCGTTACGGACGTGCACGGCGCCCTCGGGCAGCCCCTTCATCTCACCGGACCCGGCACCGGCCGGCAGCTCCGTCACCGACGCCGGGATGTCGAACAGCGTCCAGTGCCAAAAGCCGCTGCCCGTCGGCGCGTCCGGGTCGTAGCAGGTGACGGCGTAGCTCTTGGTCCCCGTGGGAGCACCCTCCCACCGCAGCTGCGGCGAACGGTTCCCCTCGGCGAAGACCTGCTCGGCACGGAGCGCCCCGCCCTCTTCCATCTCCTCGCTCAGCACCGTGAACGACGGCACCGGCGGATGGAAATCGTGCGGGAGCGGCCGCCGCTTCAGCTCGGACACCACAACACCTCCTGATCGCTTGCTGATACCTGTCCGGCCAGGTTAGAGCCAGTTCCGCTTACCGCCGACCTCCGCCAGCCACTGGTTGAGGTAAGCCGCCCAGTCGGTCCCCTCGAAGTCGTTCAGCCCCACCGTGAACGACCGGTAGGTGTCCGACCCCTCGGTGAACAGCCCCGGCTTCTTGTCCATCTCCAGGATGACGTCCATCTCCCGGTCGTCCGCCACGAACGACAGCTCGACCTGGTTCAGCCCGCGGTACTGCTGCGGCGCGTGGAACTCGATCTCCTGGTAGAAGGGCAGCCGCTGCCGGGTCCCCCGGATGTGGCCCTTCTCCAGATCGGCCGACTTGAAGCGGAACCCGAGCTGCCCGAACGCGTCCAGGATCGCCTGCTGCGCCGGCAGCGGGTGCACGTTCACCGGGTCGAGGTCACTGGAGTCCACGGCGCGGGCGATCGCCAGCTCCGTCGTCACCCCGACGTTCATCCCGTGCAGATGCGTCCCCAGGAACGTGGTGACCGGGGTCTCCCACGGAATCTCCAGCCCGAACGGCACGGTGTGCGCCGCGCCGGGCTGCACCTCGAACGCACCGCCCAGCTGCACCTTGGTGAACTCGATGTTCCGCTTGTACTCCTCGTCGCCGCTCTCGATCTCGACGCGCGCCTGCAGCCCGACCGAGAGCCCCTCGACCTGCTGTGCCACGGACCCGCCCTGGATCCGCACCTCGCCCTGCACGACCCCGCCGGGGACCACGTTCTCCTCGAAGAGCACCGTCTCCACCGACGCGCCCCCGGCCCCCAGGCTCGCCAGCAGCTTCTTGAATCCCATGCTCGTCCTCCCCAGGCGGAACGCCTGTCTTCTGTCGCGCACCGTGCTCCCGGTGCGCTTCCTACGAACGTGGAACCAGGCGACCCGGTTCCACGGCCACACCTTCCCAACTGCGACGCCCCCATGGCCAGCCGCCTTCCCGAGCAGCTGCACTACTCTCGGTCCGCATGGCCGACGTACCGGAACGAATGCCCCTCACCCGTGACTTCTTCGCCCGTCCCGTCGTGGAGGTGGCCCCCGATCTGCTGGGCCGCACCCTTCTCCGCAACACCCCGGACGGTCCGATCGAACTCCGGCTGACCGAGGCCGAGGCCTACGACGGCGAGAACGACCCCGGCTCGCACGCCTACCGCGGCCGCACCGCGCGCAACGCCACCATGTTCGGCCCGCCCGGCCATGCGTACGTCTACTTCATCTACGGGATGTGGTTCAGCCTCAACGCGGTCTGCTGCCCCGAGGGCAAGGCGAGCGGAGTGCTGCTGCGGGCCGGCGAGATCCTCACGGGCGCGGAGCTGGCCGCCGGCCGCCGCCCCAAGGCCCGCAACACCAGAGAACTGGCCAAGGGCCCCGCCCGCCTGGCCACCGCCCTCGACATCGACCGCGGTCTCGACGGCACCGACCTGTGCGCCGGCGGCGACGCCCCCCTCTCCCTGCTGCACGGCCGCCCGCCGGCCCCGGACTTGGTGCGCAGCGGCCCGCGCACCGGAGTCGGCGGAGACGGGGCCGACCACCCGTGGCGCTACTGGATCGCCGACGACCCCACGGTCAGCCCCTACCGCCCGCACGTCCCCCGCCGACGCCGCACGTCCACCGCTACTTGACTCCGCGTCGCCAACCGCCTAACGTGGCCCGAGCCGCTTGAGACGGGCAGCGCTATTGTGCGTGGGCCGCAGGCGGCGCAATCAACTACTCCGCACG